>NZ_CP048406.1:0-1580000 GCF_001672375.2 Mesorhizobium sp. AA22
ATGTCGGCTTCCATCGACGCGGAACAAAAGTTCGACCGGGTGAAGGCCCAGTTGAAGGCGCGTCTTGGAACCGAAGTCTATTCGAGCTGGTTCGGACGCATGAAGGTCGCCGAGGCGTCCCGGGGCATTGTCCGCATCTCGGTTCCCACCGCCTTCCTGCGCTCGTGGATCAACGGCCACTATCTCGACCTCATCGCCGAGCTGTGGAAACACGAGGATCCTGAAATCCTCAAGATCGAGATCGTCGTGCGCACCGCTACCCGCCCGGGGCGCAACGGCGTCGAACCCGAAGTGGCCCCGGCGCGCAAGATGACCAGGCAAGCGCAAACGGCGCTGGCCGCGGGAACAGCAAGCCCCGGCAGGCTGGAGCGGGTACCGGCACCTCGCCCGGGAACGCCTGCAGAGACCGAGTTCCGGCACAATGTGCTCGGTTCGCCGCTAGACCCGCGCTACACGTTCGGCTCCTTCATCGAGGGACCGTCAAACCGGGTGGCTTTCGCCGCCGCCAAAGCGGTGGCGGAATCGCAGTCGAGCGCGGTGCGCTTCAATCCGCTGTTTCTTCACGCGACGGTGGGGCTGGGCAAGACTCACCTGCTGCAGGCGATCGCGGCGGAATCGCTGAAGCAGAATCCGAAGTCGCGTGTCGTCTATCTCACCGCCGAATATTTCATGTGGCGGTTTGCCACCGCGATCCGCGACAACAACGCGCTGACGCTGAAGGAACAGCTGCGCGACATCGATCTTCTCATCATCGACGACATGCAGTTCCTGCAAGGCAAGTCGATCCAGCATGAATTCTGCCATCTGATCAACATGCTGCTCGACAGCGCCAAGCAGGTGGTGGTCGCGGCCGACCGGCCGCCGTCGGAACTGGAATCGCTGGAGCCTCGCGTCCGCTCCCGCCTCAACGGCGGCGTCGCGCTCGAAATGTCGGCGCCGGATTTCGCCATGCGGATCGGCATGCTCAAGCTGCGCCTTGCCACCGCCAAGGCCGATGATGCGTCGCTCGACATCTCGGACGAGATCCTCAACCATGTCGCTCGCACGGTGACCGGCAGCGGGCGCGAACTCGAAGGTGCGTTCAACCAGCTTCTGTTTCGCCAGTCGTTCGAACCGCAGATCACCATCGACCGCATCGACGAGATCCTCGGCCACATCTATCGTTCGGGCGAGCCGAAGCGGGTGCGAATCGAGGACATCCAGCGCATCGTCGCGCGCCACTACAATGTGTCGAAGACAGAACTTCTGTCCAACCGGCGCACGCGTACGATCGTCAAGCCGCGGCAGGTCGCCATGTACCTGTCCAAGGTGATGACACCGCGCTCCTTGCCGGAGATCGGACGGCGTTTCGGTGGCCGCGACCACACGACGGTGCTGCATGCCGTGCGCAAGATCGAGGATCTTTCAGGCGTCGACAACACGCTGGCGCAGGAGCTCGAATTGCTGAGGAGACTGATCAACGATCAGGCCTAACCGGCCCGAAAAACGCCGGCTAGCGGACTTCGCCAGTTTTATCCCCAGAAAGCCCGAGTAACCGGTCCGAACCGGTAGCGCGGGCTTGCGTTTACGGGTTTTTTCCTGTCAGTTTCTGAGCCTGTTCAGACCTTTCGCGGGTTGCCGCTTGCCGGAGACCCGCTCATTCGTTCAAGCGAGCCTGTTTCGTCATGCGTGTTATCCTGGAACGGTCAAATCTCCTGAAGTCGCTCAACCACGTTCATCGCGTGGTCGAGCGGCGCAATACCATACCGATCCTGTCGAACGTGCTGCTGAGCGCCGAAGGCGCCACCCTCGAAATGAAGGCAACCGACCTCGATCTGGAGGTGACCGAAGCCACGCCCGCCAAGGTGGAGCGCGGCGGGGCGACGACGGTTCCGGCGCATCTGCTCTACGACATCGTGCGCAAGCTCGCCGACGGCGCGGAGGTCATGCTGAAGACCGACGAGGACGGCAACGCCATGACGGTGACGTCGGGCCGCTCGAGCTTCCGTCTCCAATGTCTGCCGCAATCCGATTTCCCGGCGCTTTCGGCCGGATCGTTCTCGCATATCTTCCGGCTCGATTCGGTCGCGCTCAAGGGCCTGATCGAGAAGACCCAATTTGCCATCTCCACCGAAGAGACGCGTTACTACCTGAACGGCATCTACCTGCACACGCATGACGCCGACGGCAAGCTGAAGCTGCGCTCGGTAGCGACCGACGGCCATCGGCTGGCGCGCGCCGAGATCGACGCGCCGGCAGGATCCGAAGGGATGCCGGGCATCATCATTCCGCGCAAGACGGTCAGCGAGCTGCAAAAGCTCGTCGATGACCCGGACGTCGCCGTGACCACCGAATTGTCCGACACCAAGATCCGTTTCACCATCGGCAGTGTCGTTTTGACCTCGAAGCTGATCGACGGCACCTTCCCGGATTATCAGCGGGTCATCCCGACCGGCAACGACAAGAAGCTGATCATCGACCGCCAGAGTTTCGCCGCCGCCGTCGACCGCGTCTCGACCATTTCGTCGGAACGCGGCCGGGCAGTGAAGCTTTCGATTGGTGAAGGCCAGGTCACGCTTGCGGTCAACAATCCGGATTCGGGTAGCGCCACAGAAGAACTGGCCGCGGACTATTCGTCCGACGCGATCGAAATCGGCTTTAACGCCAAATATCTGCTCGACGTCGCTGCCCAGTTGACCGGCACTGAGGCAAAATTCATGCTGGCGGACGCCGGTTCACCGACGCTGATCCACGACATGGCCGACGAAACCACGCTCTACGTGCTGATGCCGATGCGGGTATAGGCCCGAACGAGGCCATCTTGTTGTCATGACCGGAGTTGCGAAGCAGTCTGAGCGCGACCAGCAGACTCATATAAGTAAGCTGTCACTTACGAACTTCCGCAATTACGCAACACTGTCGATCGACCTCGACCCCGGCGCGGTGGTTTTTTCCGGTGACAATGGCGCCGGCAAAACCAACCTGCTGGAAGCGATTTCCCTGCTGACGCCGGGTCGCGGCCTGCGCCGTGCACCTTATGCCGACGTGGCGCGCGAAGGCGGGGACGGCGGCTTTGCCATCCATGTCCGGCTCGATGGGCCGGACGGACCGATCGAGATCGGCACCGGCATTGCAGGCGGCGATGCCGCTGGCGAGGGCGGCCGGCGGGTGCGGATCAATGGCGCGGCAGCGCGCTCGGCGGAGGACATGCTGGAATGGCTGCGCGTCGTCTGGCTGACACCGGCGATGGACGCATTGTTCACCGGGCCGGCCGCAGACCGCCGGCGCTTTCTCGACCGGCAGGTGCTGGCGATCGATCCGGGCCACGGCCAGCGCGCGCTAGACTACGAAAAAGCGATGCGCGGCCGCAATCGGCTGTTCGCCGAAGGCTCGCGTGACGGAGCCTGGTTCGATGCGATCGAGACGCAAATGGCCGAAACCGGTGTAGCGATTGCCGCGGCGCGTGCCGAACTGGTGCGCCTGCTCGCCGCCATGATCGACAGGCTGCCAAGCGCCGGCCCGTTTCCGCAAGCCGACATCGGCCTGTCGGGCACGTTGGAAAGCGAAGTCGGCACCACCGCGGCTGTCGATGTCGAGGAGCGGTTTCGCCAAGCGCTTGCCGAAGGTCGCGATCGCGACCGCGCCGCCGGGCGCACGCTCGACGGCCCGCACCGTTCGGATCTCGTAGTGCGGCACCGGCCCAAGGCGATGCCAGCCGAACTGTGTTCGACCGGCGAGCAGAAGGCGCTGCTGGTCGGCATGGTCCTGTCGCATGCTCGGCTGACGGGCGAGATGTCGGGCATGACGCCGATCCTGCTGCTCGATGAGATCGCCGCCCATCTCGACGGCGGCCGGCGTGCCGCGCTGTTCTCGATCCTCGAAGAGCTGAACTGCCAGGCTTTCATGACCGGAACCGATGCGGCGCTGTTTTCCAGTCTCAAGGGACGCGCGCAGTTCCTGACCGTCGATCATGGCATGGTTAGCCCAACCATTTGACTTCTTGGATATCGTTATCCCAAAACTGCTGCGCACCCTCTGGCCAAGCCCGAGGGCAGGCTTTGCGGGTGACGTGAATTGACGCCTGACAAGGTTTTTCTTCCGCTATATGGTCCGGCGATGATCACCACCACGCTAACCGACGAAGAACTCGAACGCTACGCCCGCCACATCGTGCTGCCCGAAATCGGCGGCGCCGGCCAGCAGCGACTGAAGCGGGCGCGGGTCCTGGTCATCGGCGCCGGCGGGCTCGGAGCGCCGGTGCTCGAATATCTGGCCGCAGCCGGCGTCGGCACACTCGGCATCGTCGACGACGACAGCGTCTCACTGTCGAACCTGCAAAGACAGGTGATCCACGGCACCGATGCTGTCGGCATGGCGAAAACCGACAGTGCCAAAACGGCGATCGCCCGCATCAATCCCAACGTCGCCGTGAAACTGCACAATCTCAGGCTGACGGCGGACAACGCCCCTGACCTCGTCGCCCGCTATGACATCGTCGTCGACGGCTCTGACAATTTCGAAACACGTTATGCGGTGGCCGACGCCTGCGCCGCGGGAAAGCGGCCGCTGGTCCATGCCGCCGTCGGCCGCTTCGACGGCTCGGTGACCGTGCTGAAACCGTTCGAGACCGGCACGGACGGCAACCCGAATCCAAATTATCGCGATCTTTTTCCGGATCCACCGCCGGCGGGCCTGGTACCGTCCTGTGCCGTGGCCGGCGTACTCGGCGTGCTGACCGGCGTCATCGGGACGCTGCAGGCGATGGAGACGATCAAGCTGATCGCCGGCATCGGCGAGCCGCTGGTCGGCCGGCTGCTGCTTTACGATGCATTGACCGCGCGCTTCGACACGATCCGCTACAAGAGAAACTAGATCTTGGGCAGCCTGGTTTCCGCCGAGCAGCTTCCGGCCGATTTCGATCGGTGGGACGAGGTGCTGGCGCTGATCAGGCGCGCCTTCGCCTCGATGGACGGCCTCATCGATCCACCATCCTCGGCGCATCGGCTCACGGTCGAGAACCTTCGGGACAAGGCCCGGCAAGAGACGGGCTTTGCGGCGCTGAAGGACGGCAGGATCGTCGGCTGCGTTTTTGTTCTGGAGCGGGCCAATGATTTCTATGTCGGAAAGCTCGCGGTTGAACCGGGCTTTCATGGACGAGGCATTGGCAGGCAGTTGATGCAAGCGGTCGAAGATCTCGCCCGCGACCGCGGCAAGCCTGCGATCGAGCTTCAGACGCGGATCGAACTGACCGGAAATCACGCCGTCTTTGCCCGCCTCGGCTTTCGCGAAACGGAAAGGACGGCGCACAAGGGCTACGACCGTCCGACCTCGATCACCATGCGCAAAGTGATTTCGTAAGCCTTTGCTAACCTCAGATGAACGGACGGTCGCACGAGCCGCGATCGTGGCCGGTCACGTCCGCAGCGGCAGTACGCGATCCGGCGGGCGGTGGCCATCGAAGAAGGCGCGGATGTTGATGATCACCTTTTCGCCCATGTCGATGCGGCCTTCGAGTGTCGCCGACCCCATATGCGGCAACAGCACGACCTTGCCCTTGGCGGCGAGCTTCAGCAATTTGCTGTTTAGCGCCGGCTCATGCTCGTAGACATCGAGGCCGGCGCCGGCGATCTTGCCGTCCTGGATCAGCTTGACCAGAGAGTCCTCGTCGATGATGTCGCCGCGCGCTGTGTTGACGATGTAAGCGGACGGCTGCAGGAGCGCCAGCCGCCGCGCTGAGAGCAGATGGAAGGTTGCCGGCGTCGACGGACAATTGACCGATATGATGTCCATGCGGGCAAGCATCTGGTCGAGGCTTTCCCAGTAGGTCGCCTCCAGCTCATCCTCGACCGCCGGCAGCACGCGATGGCGGTTGTGATAGTGGATCGACAGGCCAAAGGCCTTGGCCCGCCGGGCGACGGCGGTGCCGATGCGGCCCATGCCTACAATGCCGAGGCGTTTGCCCCAGATACGTCGGCCGAGCATCCAGGTCGGCGACCAGCCGGCCCATTTCTTGTCGCCGGTCAGCACATTGGCGCCTTCCGCCAGCCGCCGCGGCACCGCCAGCATTAGCGCCATGGTCATGTCGGCCGTATCCTCGGTCAACACGTTCGGCGTGTTGGTGACGGAAATGCCCTTCTTCGCTGCCGCCGCCACATCGATCTTGTCGACGCCGTTGCCGAAATTGGCGATCAGCTTGAGGTTGTCGCCAGCCTGAGCGATCAGCGCTGCGTCGATATGATCCGTTATGGTCGGCACCAGCACGTCGGCTTCCTTGACCGCCGCGACCAGTTCCGGCTGCGTCATCGGCCTGTCTTCGACATTCAGCCGGGCGTCGAACAGCTCACGCATACGGGTCTCGACCGGGTCGGGCAGCTTGCGCGTGATGACGACGAGGGGCCTTTTTCTGCCTACCATTGTTTCCTCGAAACCCGACCTCGTTGAGACCTCTTTAACCAAGACAGGCGAAACTGCAGGCCGGTCGCGGTGCCAGTTCTCCATGTAACAAGAGGTTCCGCCGAAGACAAAGAAAAAGGGGCGCCAAGGCCGATGAGCCGGCGCCGAAAGGAATGAAAGTGTCTGGTTTCGCGTCGCTCCGCCTGGCCCTCAGCGCAGCATTTCTCGGCGCTCTCCTTTATTCCCCTCATGTGGCGGCACAGAATGCAGCAGCACCCGCCCAGAGCGCAACGCTCGGGCCGAGCGGCCTGCCGCTGCCGCGTTTCGTCAGCCTGAAAGCGGGCCGCGTCAACTCCCGCGTCGGACCAGGCGTTAACTATTCCGTCGACTGGATGTATATGAAGCCCGGCCTGCCGATGGAGATCATCCAGGAATTCGACACCTGGCGTCGTGTGCGCGATGCCGACGGCTCGGAAGGCTGGATCAACCAGTCGCTGCTTTCAGGCCGCCGCACGGCCATCGTAGCACCCTGGCAGCGGGGCAAAGATGCCCGAGTCAACCTTCTCGACGACCCAGAAAAGGATGCCAGCATCGTCGCGATCATCGAGCCGGGCGCCATGGGCACCATCAAGTCCTGTGACGGCCAGTGGTGCGAGATGACCTTCAACGGCCACACCGGCTGGCTCGCCCAATCGCTTGTCTGGGGCGCCTATCCGGGCGAACGGGTCAAGAACTAACCTCTTCTTGGCGGTTCGGGGATCCCGGCCGAGACGGTATCTCACGGCCTCATGAAGCGCCAATCAGTCGCGGCGTTTGGGGCGCAGTCTCACCACGATGTCGACATTGGCGATTTCCATGCCTTCCGGCGGCTCCGGCAGGTTGGAAACCGTTACGGGACCGCTGGCGATATCGAAGATCCTGTTTTCACCTTCAATGTAGAAATGGTGATGATCGGACGTGTTGGTGTCGAAGTAGGTCTTCGACCCCTCGACGGCCAGGATGCGCAGAAGGCCCGCCTGGGTGAATTGATGAAGGGCGTTGTAAACAGTGGCGAGCGATACCGGCACTCCGGCGGCGATCGCCTCCTCGTGCAGTTCCTCAGCCGACAGATGGCGGTCGCCCTTGGCGAAAAGCAGATCGGCCAGCGCAATGCGCTGACGCGTCGGCCTCAGGCCAGCGTCGCGAACCCGCTTGTCCACAGCGACATTTTCCTTTCGGCAGCCCAGATCCATCTATCCGTCCAAGCTCACAGTTTCGCCTCAAGACATGCCCAGAATGGCAAAAAACGAACATCGACCGAAACTGGACACCCCCGACATATATTCTGTCGGCCGAATACGATCAATAGCGCGCATTGACCCAGGCAGACGGGCAGGTTAAGCGCAAACGCCGGTTTCCGGCCTGAAATAGATTGTGTTAGGAAACCAACGACAAGGGCGCGCTACCGCCCGGACGATTACGGGGACGAGATTGATGGCGGTTTCGAAATCCAGCTATGATTACGAAGAACTGCTTGCCTGCGCCCGCGGCGAGCTGTTCGGACCTGGAAAGGCCCAGCTCCCCTATCCGCCGATGCTGATGTTCGACCGCATCACCGAAATCAGCGAGACGGGCGGTGCCTTCGACAAGGGCTTCATTCGCGCGGAATTCGACATCAAGCCGGACCTGTGGTTTTTCGCCTGCCATTTCATCGGCAATCCCATCATGCCGGGATGCCTGGGCCTCGACGCGATGTGGCAATTGACGGGGTTCTACCTCGGCTGGCTCGGTGAGCCGGGCAAGGGGATGGCGCTCTCGACCGGCGAGGTGAAATTCAAAGGCATGGTGACGCCGTCGGTCAAGAAGGTGGAATATGGCGTGGACTTCAAGCGCGTGATGCGCGGGCGGTTGGTGCTTGGTATCGCCGATGGCTGGCTGAAGGCGGATGGCGAACCCATATACGCAGCAACGGATCTCAAGGTGGGTCTGTCCAAGCAATCGGCCGCCGCCTGACCGGCGCCTCCACAGCGCCGCGAGTCCCTGGGACGCGCAAAAGGAAGCTGCAGAACTTTAATTTGCGCATGATCCTTGTCCGACAGGTTTCGGGCTCATGCGCTGGAAGGAGTTGCGAATGAGACGGGTCGTAGTTACAGGCCTCGGCATCGTGTCGTCGATCGGCAACAATGCCAACGAGGTGCAGGCCTCGCTCCACGATGCCAGATCCGGCATCAGCTTCTCCAATTCCTTCGCCGAACACGGCTTCCGCTGCCAGGTCTGGGGGGCGCCGACGCTCGACCCCTCTGCGCTGATCGATCGTCGCGCCATGCGCTTCCTGTCGCAAGGTGCGGCTTGGAACCATGTCGCCATGGACCAGGCTATCGTGGACGCTGGACTTGGCGAGAACGACATCACCAATGAGCGCACCGGCATTGTTATGGGATCGGGCGGACCATCGACCCGAACCATCGTCGAGGCCGCCGAAACCACGCTCAAGAACGGCAGCCCCAAGCGCATCGGCCCGTTCGCCGTGCCGAAGGCGATGTCGTCGACCGCTTCGGCGACACTCGCCACCTGGTTCAAGATCCACGGCGTCAATTATTCGATCTCTTCGGCCTGCTCGACATCGGCGCATTGCATCGGCAATGGTTACGAACTTATCCAGTGGGGCAAGCAGGACATGGTCTTCGCCGGCGGCCATGAGGATCTCGACTGGACGATGTCGGATCTGTTCGACGCGATGGGCGCCATGTCCTCCAAGTTCAACGACCGGGCATCGGCCGCCTCGCGCGCCTATGACGTCGATCGCGACGGCTTCGTCATTGCCGGCGGCGCCGGCGTGCTGGTCCTGGAAGAGCTCGAGCACGCCAAGGCGCGCGGCGCCAAGATCTACGCCGAGGTCGTCGGCTATGGCGCGACCTCCGACGGCTACGATATGGTGGCGCCCTCGGGCGAGGGTGCGGTGCGCTGCATGCGGCAGGCGCTGGCGACTGTCTCTTCGCCGGTCGACTACATCAACACGCACGGCACCTCAACGCCGGTCGGCGACTCCAGGGAAATGGGCGCGATCCGCGAGGTGTTCGGCGAACAGATGCCTTTCATCACCTCGACGAAATCACTGACCGGCCATTCGCTGGGTGCGGCCGGCGTGCAGGAATCGATCTACTCGATCCTAATGATGCAAGGCGGCTTCATCGGCGAGAGCGCCCATATCGAGCAGCTTGATCCGGAATTCGAAGGCATGCCGATCGTGCGGGAACGCATCGACGATGCCAGGATCGACACCGTTTTGTCCAATTCGTTCGGTTTCGGCGGCACCAACGCAACGCTGATTTTCCAGCGCTATTCCGCATAAGGATTGCCGACCATGGACGGATTGATGAAGGGCAAGCGCGGGCTTGTCATGGGTGTCGCCAACGACCATTCGATCGCCTGGGGCATCGCCCGGAAACTGTCCGAACATGGGGCGGAACTCGCCTTCACCTATCAGGGCGAAGCCTTCGGGCGCCGGGTCAAGCCGCTCGCCGACAAGCTCGGCGCGTCGGTGGTCGTCCCTTGCGATGTCGAGGACAGCGCATCGGTTGCCGCTACCTTCGAGACCTTGGACCAGGCCTGGGGCGGGCTGGACTTCGTCGTCCATGCCATCGGCTTTTCCGACAAGAACGAGCTGAAGGGCCTCTACGCCGACACCAGCCGCGACAATTTCATCCGCACCATGGTCATCTCCTGCTACTCCTTCACCGAGGTCGCCCGTCATGCCGCCAGGCTGATGAAGGACAGCGGCTCGATTATCACGCTGACCTATGCGGGTTCCGTCCGCGTCATGCCGAACTACAACGTCATGGGCGTGGCCAAGGCCGGGCTGGAAGCAAGCGTCCGCTATCTTGCCAACGACTACGGCCCACGCGGCATCAGAGTGAACGGCATATCGGCGGGACCGGTGCGGACGCTGGCCGGCGCCGGGATTTCCGACGCACGCCATATGTTTTCCTACCAGCAGCGCAACTCGCCGCTGCGCCGTACAGTGACCATCGACGAAGTCGGTGGCTCCGCCCTCTATCTCCTGTCCGACCTGTCGTCGGGCGTCACCGGCGAAATCCACTATGTCGATTCCGGCTACCACATCGTCTCGATGCCGACGCTCGACGAGTTGAAGCGGACCGACAACGTACGAGATTAATTCGGCCCGTAAAAATGCGGCGGCCTTGCCGGCAAGCAGACTGGTCGAAGAGCGCGGCCATAGATTCGCGAACGGCGCCTGCCGATCTGCACTGGACTCCGCGTTCAGCGGCGCGCCGCGAGAACCTTGAACAGGCCATCGCGGGCGATCTCGGCGTGACTGGAGAAGGCGGCCGCCAGCACCGGCTCGTAGGGCAGCTGACGGTTCGCCACCATGAACAGCCGCCCACCCGGCTTCAGTGCCTTCACTGCCGTGCGGATCATGCCGGCGCCGATCTCCGGCTCGGCTGCCCGGCTGCGATGGAAGGGCGGGTTCATGACGATGGCGTCATAGCGCCGCTCTACCGGCTCGCTCAAAAGATCGATCCAGAAGAAATTTGGTTCCGCCGCTGTATTGCCGATATTGCCTTTCGCCGCTTCCAGCGCATCGAACTCGGCGTCGTAGAGATCGAGCGCCGATATGCCAGGTGAGCGGGCGGCGACCTCGGCCGCCACATAGCCCCAGCCGGCGCAGAAATCGGCAATGTTGCCACGCAGGTCGCCGGGCAGATTGTCCACCAGCAATCTAGAACCTGCATCGATCTTGCCGAAAGAGAACATGCCTGGCGCGGTGCGGAAACGGCCCTCGACCAGAAGGGTTGGATTGGCGGCGCAAAGCGCTGCCGCTACCGCGGCGTTGGCCGGTCGACGGAACCAGAAGGCGATGCCGTGATGCTTCGGCAAATGGCCATCGAGCGGCACAAGTTCGTCGATGCGCTTGCGCAGGCTGGCAATGCCATCGTCCTTGGCGCCGGCGACGACAATCGACCCGCCCGGCCTCACACGCTCGATCACCTCAGCGATGCGCAATTCGTTTTGCCCGCGATGACGGCCGGCAAGCACCAATGCCGCGTCGAAACCTTCGCCTTCCAGGCGCGGCATTACCGCGAAGCCCGCCCCCTGCAGCGCGCGAAAATGCGGGCGGAAGCCTTGCACCAGATGCAGTGCTGCATCGAAGCCTTCGGGCAGGCGGAAACCCGGTTCGGCGCCCAGAAAGAGGATACGCTCGCCCTTACGCGGCAGGGAGACAGCCTCGACCTCGAACGGATGGAACAGTGTCTTCAGCGGCTCGGCGGACATTCTTCGACCTCGAAATGCAGCTGGGCTTGTCGTGAAAATGAAAACGGGCGCGACCTGTCGGCGCGCCCGCTTCGATTGTACCGTCAGATCGCTCAGGCGGCGTCTTCTTCGCCTTCGGCCTTCTTGTCGCGGGCGATTTCCTTGCCGGTGGCCTGGTCGACGACCTTCATCGACAGGCGGACCTTGCCGCGCTCGTCGAAGCCCATCAGCTTGACCCAGACCTTGTCGCCTTCCTTGACGACGTCAGAAGTCTTGGCGACGCGGTCATTGGCGAGCTGCGAGATGTGGACGAGGCCGTCACGCGGACCGAAGAAGTTGACGAAAGCGCCGAAGTCGGCGGTCTTGACGACCGTGCCCTCGTAGATCTCGCCGACTTCCGGCTCGGCGACGATGGTGTGGATCCACTTCTTGGCCGCCTCGATCTCCTTGGCGTTGGACGAAGCGATCTTGACCGTGCCGTCGTCCTCGATGTTGATCTTGGCGCCGGTCTTTTCGACGATCTCGCGGATGACCTTGCCGCCCGAGCCGATCACGTCGCGGATCTTGTCGGTCGGGATGTGCATGACCTCGATGCGCGGCGCGAATTCGCCGAGTTCGGAACGCGCGCCGGAGAGCGCATGGCCCATTTCGCCGAGGATATGCTGGCGGCCGTCCTTGGCCTGGTCCAGCGCGATCTTCATGATCTCCTCGGTGATGCCTTCGATCTTGATGTCCATCTGCAGCGAGGTGACGCCGTTGGCGGTGCCGGCAACCTTGAAGTCCATGTCGCCGAGATGATCCTCGTCGCCGAGAATGTCGGAGAGCACCGCGAAGCGCTCGCCTTCCTTGATCAGACCCATGGCAATGCCGGCGACCGGCTTGGCCAGCGGCACGCCGGCATCCATCAGCGCTAGCGAGGTGCCACAGACGGTGGCCATCGACGACGAACCGTTGGACTCGGTGATCTCCGAGACGACGCGCAGCGTGTAGGGGAACTGGTCTGATGTCGGCAGCATCGGGCGGATCGCGCGCCAAGCCAGCTTGCCGTGGCCGATTTCGCGGCGGCCGGGCGAACCCATGCGACCGGTTTCGCCGACCGAATAGGGAGGGAAGTTGTAGTGAAGGAGGAACTTCTCCTTATACATACCGGTCAGCGAATCGACGTACTGCTCGTCTTCGCCGGTGCCGAGCGTGGCGACGACCAGCGCCTGGGTCTCGCCGCGGGTGAACAGCGCTGAGCCATGGGTACGCGGCAGGACGCCGACTTCGGAGACGATCTTGCGGACCGTCTTCAGATCGCGGCCGTCGATGCGCGAACCGGTGTCGAGGATGTTCCAGCGCACAACCTTGGCCTGGAGCTCCTTGAACACGGTGCCGATCTGCTCGGACGTGTATTTTGCTTCTTCGCCTTCTGCGGGTGCGAACGCAGCCTTGACCTTCGCCTTCACGGCGTCCACGGCGGCATAGCGCTTCTGTTTGTCGGTGATCTTGTAGGCGTCGCGAAGCTCGCCTTCAACGATCTTCAGCATCTCGGCTTCAAGCGCCGAATAGTCTGGCGCGGTGAAATCGCGCGGGTCCTTGGCGGCGACCTCGGCGAGCTTGATGATTGCGTCGATCACCGGCTGGAAGCCGCGATGGCCGAACATGACGGCGCCGAGCATCAGATCCTCGCCGAGCTCCTTCGCTTCGGACTCAACCATCAGCACGGCGTCAGAGGTGCCGGCAACGATCAGGTCAAGCTTTGATTCCTGCATCTCGTCGACATGCGGATTGAGCACGTATTCGCCGTTGATGTAGCCGACGCGGGCGCCGCCGATCGGGCCCATGAAGGGGACGCCGGACAGCGTCAAGGCCGCCGAGGTGGCGACGATCGACAGGATATCCGGATCGTTTTCGAGATCATGCTGGACGACGGTGACAACGATCTGCGTGTCGTTCTTGTAACCGTCAGCGAAGAGCGGCCGGATCGGACGGTCTATGAGACGGGAGACCAGCGTTTCCTTTTCGCTCGGGCGGCCTTCGCGCTTGAAATAGCCGCCCGGGATCTTGCCGGCGGCATAGGTCTTTTCCTGGTAGTTGACGGTCAGCGGGAAGAAATCGAGGCCGGGCTTCGGCTCCTTCATCGAAACAACGGTGGCGAGAACCTTGGTTTCGCCGTAGGTGGCGAGCACCGCGCCGTCAGCCTGGCGCGCAATCTTGCCGGTTTCGAGGATGAGCGGACGGCCGCCCCATTCGATTTCCACTTTGTGGTGATTGAACATGTCTTGTCCTTCATATGCGGAAAGGGCCGCGCCGTTTCACGTGCGCGAGTGCCCCTTTCCCTTGGCTTCGTTTCTCGGGCAGCCACGGGCAAGACAACGGGAAGCTCGGGCAATCCGGCGCGGCTGCCGGGCGAGCGTCCTGCAATCCTGCCCCATGACCGTCCATGGGCGGTTTCGAATGGCCCTGTGCTATCTCGAAACCGGGTCTGGCCAGTCGATTCGACTGACCTTGCGCGTGGCCCCGAAAACCGCGGCTCTCGGAAAATGCCTTGCACAAATTCAAAGTTTCAGAGCGTCCTATTTGCGCGTCCAAATCGATGCGCGGCGCTCTACTTTCTTCATTAGAGCAATGGACTGCTCCAATGCGCGACCGGCGGGCTCTCGAAAGAACCCGCCGGCCAATTGGTCAACGGCGCAGACCGAGCTTCTCGATCAGCGTCTGATAGCGCGCGTCATCCTTGCGCTTGAGATAATCAAGCAGGCTGCGGCGCTGGGAGACGAGAGCGAGCAGACCACGGCGGGAATGGTTATCCTTCTTGTGGTCCTTGAAATGGTCGGTCAGGTTCTTGATGCGCTCGGAAAGGATGGCCACCTGAACTTCCGGAGACCCGGTATCGCCCTTGGCGGTTGCGAATTCACCCATCAATTCCTTCTTGCGCTCGGCAGTTATCGACATCGTGTTTTTCCTTATCTGTTTGAGGAAACGGGACGCCCTCGGCCGGGATGTCGTCCAGCAGGGGCCGGTACAAGCAAGGTGTCATTGCACGATGCTGCGGCGCATATAGTGCAATTCAGGCAAAAACACCAGCCCAATTCACAAGCCGGCTTTTTGCTGCATAAACGAAGAATTTCCCTTCGGCTAAAGCCACTTCTTCCATCTGAAGAAAGCGACAAGCCCGATCGCGACAACGGCCATGAACACGAGCGCCGCCGGATAGCCGTATTGTGCCTTCAGCTCCGGCATGTTCCATGGCGAGGTTTCGGGGTCGAAGTTCATGCCCCACACGCCAGCGAGAAAGGTGAGCGGGATGAAGATCACCGAGACGATCGTCAGATAGCTGATGACATCGCTGGTGCGTGCCTGGCTCAGCGACACATGCATCTCGATCAGACCGGTCAGCATGTCGCGCTGGGTCTCGACCAGTTCGATGAGCCGAAGCGAGTGATCGAGCGTGTCGTTCAGGAAGATCTTGGTCTCGGGCCTCACGTAGGACACGTCGTTGCGGATCAGCGTCGCCAGCGCATCGCGCATCGGCCAAAGTACCCCCTTCAGCACATTGGCGTCGCGCCGCAACTCGTGAAGCCGCCGCATCTGGTGCTTGTCCGCCGCGCGCAGCATCTGGTCCTCGATGCTGTCGACCAATTCGCCGGCAGTCTCGATCGGCGGGAAATAGCTGTCGACAATGGCGTCGATCAGCGCATAGGCGAGATAGTCAGCGTCGCGTGCGCGCAGCCGGTTGGGCATCGAGCTTTCGATGCGCTTGCGCACGGGATCGAATGGATCGCCTTCGCGCTCCTGAAAGGTGACGACGAAGTTCCTGCCGAAGAAGACCGCGATCTGCTCGTAACGATGCGCGGTGACGTCGTCGATCATCCTGACGACGACGAAGGCATGGTCCTCAAAGAAATCCACCTTCGGCCTCTGGCCGGTGTTGACGACGTCTTCCAGCGCCAGCGGATGCAGGCTGAAAATCCGGCCGATCTCCTCAATCAGCGGGATGTTGGCGAGACCGGTGCAATCGAGCCAAATGACCGGCCATGCGTGGCAATGAGCGTTGACGTCGTCGATGCTGGCATTTTCGATTGTCTCGAATTTGTCGGGCGACATCAGTGTCAGTCGCAGTTCGCTGCGCCGCGCCGCCGGGTCGGCGATCAGTGTGCCGGGTGATGCGCCGACCGGCGGCCGCCTTGCAGTCACCGGCGCCCGCTTCTTGATTGTCTCGGCCTTTGCCATGTGCCCCTCGGATGCTGCGTCTGATCGAGATTAGACGACGGGACTCACCCGGCAAAGACCCGCTTCGGCTTGAACATGCCTTGCTCGATGGCGCCGATGGCGACCAGCTTGCCGCGCGCCGTAGCGCAGGCTTCCTCGGCTTCCACTGGCGCGTCGCGGCCACGGATGATGACCGGATTGCCGAGGCGGATTTTTGTTGCAGCGTCGTCGCTGATCGCGATCTGCGGCAGGCAGTCGAGCGCGGCTGATGTGTCGACCAGAAGCGCGTCGATGGCGTCGAAATCGACCGGCACCGTGTCCGCTGAATCCGAACGTTCATCGCCCTGGCCGCCGAAGCGCGCGGTTTCCAGCTCGGCGATGGTGACGAAGTCTTCCTGCGTGAACGGCTCGACTTCGATTCGGCGCAGTTCGGCGATGTGACCGAAACAGCCGAGGTCGCGGCCCATGTCGCGGGCCAGCGAGCGCACATAGGTGCCCTTGCCGCATTCGACCTCGAAAATGGTGCGATCAGCATTGTGCTCGATCAGGTCGAGACGGCCGATCTCGACTTCCCGCGCCGGGATGTCAACCGTCGCGCCGTCGCGGGCAAGGTCATAGGCGCGCTCGCCTGCGATCTTGATGGCCGAAAACTGCGGCGGCGTCTGCATGATGACGCCGGTGTATTTCGGCATCAGCAAAAGCACATCGGCTTCAGCCGGACGCTGGTCGGAGCTTTTCGTCACCGGCCCTTCGAGGTCATCGGTCAAACGCTCCTCACCCCAGGCAACCGTGAAGCGGTAGACCTTGGCGCCATCCTGGACATAGGGCACCGTCTTGGTCGCTTCACCGAGCGCAATCGGCAGCATGCCGGAAGCGAGCGGGTCGAGCGTGCCGGCATGGCCGGCCTTTTCCGCCTGGAACAACCATTTGATCTTGGAGACAGCCTCGGTCGAACCCATGCCGACCGGCTTGTCGAGCACTAGCCAGCCGGAGATCGGCCGACCCTTCTTCTTGCCGCGACGCGCCACTATTTTTCGTCCTTGTAGTTGCCTTTGTTCTGGTTGCCAATCTGGGCGTCTGGGCCGAGATCGCGCGCCACTTCGGGCGAGTGCAGCAATTCGTTGATCTTCTGGAAATTGTCGTAGCTGGTGTCGAGCCGGAAGCGGAACTCGGGCATGTACTTCATCTGCCGAAGCGCGCCGGAAACGCGGCCGCGCACGAATTTCGCGTGCTTGTTGAGCGCCTCGACCACCGCATCGGCATCGCCAGCGCCGAGCGGCGAGACGAAGGCGGTGGCTATCTTCAGATCGGGCGACATGCGCACTTCCGAGACCGAAACCACTGCGTTCTCGATCAACGGATCGAGGATCTCGCCACGCTGCAAGGTTTCCGACAGCGCGTGGCGCACTTGTTCGCCGACGCGCAGCATGCGCTGGGATGGACCTGACGTGGTTGAACGGGGCATTTTCTCTATCCTGAAATCGTGAGGCACGGGATGGGACCGCGCCGCATGTCTCATATGCTTTGGGCGGCAGCCTTTCGACCACCGCCCGGTCTCAGTAGATGCTCAACTCAAGACGCTCGAACTCAGAGCGTCCTGGTCACCATCTCGACGCGGAAGCACTCGATGACGTCGCCGACGCGCATGTCTTCGTAGTTCTGGAAGGCCATGCCGCATTCCTGGCCACCCGGGACCTCCGCCACTTCGTCCTTGAAGCGCTTCAGGGTCTTCAGCGTGCCTTCGTGGATGACGACATTGTCGCGGATCAGGCGAACGCCCGCACCGCGCTCGACCTTGCCTTCGGTGACACGGCAGCCGGCGATCTTGCCGACCTTGGTGATGTCGAAGATCTCGAGGATCTCCGCATTGCCGATGAAGGTCTCGCGACGCTCCGGCGACAGCAGGCCCGACAGCGCCGCCTTCACGTCATCGACGAGATTGTAGATGATCGAGTAGTAGCGGATCTCGATGCCTGCCGCCGCGGCAGCCGCGCGCGCCTGCACATTGGCGCGGACGTTGAAGCCGATGATTGCGGCACCCGAGGTTTCCGCCAGCGACACATCGCTTTCGGTGATGCCGCCGGCGCCCGCATGGACGATGCGCGCACGCACCTCGTCGGTGCCGAGCTTGTCCAGCGCCGCGTTGATCGCCTCGATCGAGCCCTGCACGTCGCCCTTGATGACCAGCGGGAATTCCTTCAGCCCGCTCGTCTGCAGTTGCGACATCATCTGTTCGAGCGAGCCACGCTGGCCGGCATGCTTGGCCACCGCCTTCTCGCGCGCCAGACGCTGACGATATTCGGTGATCTCGCGGGCGCGGGCTTCATTGTTGACCACGGCGAAGCGGTCGCCGGCCTGCGGGGTTCCCTGCAGACCGAGCACCTCCACCGGCATCGCCGGCGGCGCTTCCTTGATTTGCCCGCCGCGGTCGTTGACCAGCGCGCGCACCCGGCCCCATTCGTTGCCGGCAACGAGGATATCGCCGGGCATCAGCGTGCCGGTCTGGACCAGCACGGTTGCGACGGGGCCGCGGCCCTTGTCGAGCTGGGCTTCGATGACGACGCCCTCGGCGGTGCGGTCCGGATTGGCCTTCAGGTCGAGGATTTCGGCCTGCAGCAGGATCGCTTCGAGCAGCTTGTCGAGATTGGTGCCCTTGGTCGCCGACACCTCGACGTCCAGCACCTCGCCACCCATCGATTCGACGAAGACTTCGTGGCGCAGCAGTTCCGAGCGCACCTTCTGCGGATCGGCGTCATGCTTGTCGATCTTGTTGATCGCCACGATGATCGGAACGCCGGCCGCCTTGGCATGGCTGATCGATTCGATCGTCTGCGGCATCACGCTATCGTCGGCCGCCACCACGAGGATGGCGATGTCTGTAGCCTGAGCGCCGCGGGCGCGCATCGCCGTGAAGGCGGCGTGGCCGGGCGTGTCGATGAAGGTGATCTTGTGACCGTTCTTCTCGACCTGATAGGCGCCGATATGTTGGGTGATGCCGCCGGCCTCGCCGGACACGACATTTGCATTACGGATGGCATCGAGCAGAGACGTCTTGCCGTGGTCGACATGGCCCATGATGGTCACCACCGGCGGACGCGGCTCGAGATCTTCGGGACGATCGGCGATGTTGAACAGGCCTTCCTCAATGTCGGACTCGGCGACGCGGCGAACCGTGTGGCCGAATTCGGTGGCGACCAGTTCGGCCGTGTCGGCGTCGATGACGTCGCCCGGCTTCAGGATCTGACCCTGTTTCATGAAGAACTTGACCACATCGACGGCGCGCTCGGACATGCGCTGCGCCAGTTCCTGGATGGTGATGGTTTCGGGCAGTATCACTTCGCGCATGACTTTCTCGCGCGGTTCGTTATGCAGCGCGCGCTTGAATTTCTCCTGGCGCCGACGCATCGACGATAGCGAACGCGCACGCGCATCCTCATCGGAAAGTGCGGCATTCAGCGTCAGCTTGCCGCGGCGGCGATCTTCCTCGCCTTTGGTCGGCTTAGCCGGGCGTGCCACTTCGGGCGTGACCGGACGGCGCACCGGGGCACCGGCGCCGGTCCGCTTCGGCTTGATGCCCTCGTCGTCGACTGTCGCCAGTTCGGCGGCCAGCGGCGCGCGGCGACGCGCCTCTTCCTCGGCTCGCCGGCGGGACTCGGCCTCGGCCTGCAGCCGGGCTTCTTCCTCGGCCTGGCGGCGCGCGGATTCCTCGCTCTCGCGACGGCGGCGCTCTTCATCCTCGGCGCGGCGCTTGGCCTCGTCGATGGCGCGCTGGCGATCCTCGACATCGCGCACCTTCGAACCCTCAAGGGCCCGGCGGCGCGCCTCCATCTCATTGCGCGACAATTCGTTCAGCACCATGCCGCCGCGTTCGACCGGCGGCGGAGGCGGCGGCGCCTTGGGCGCTTGCTGCACAACAGGCGCTGCCGCGACCGGCGGCTTCGGCGTGAACACGGACACAGGGGCAGCGGCCGGCTCCGGCTTGTCGCCGGGCAGCGAGAACTTGCGCTTCTTAGTCTCGACCACGACCGCCTTTGTGCGGCCATGCGAGAAGCTTTGGCGCACGGTGCCCTGTTCCGTACCGGGTCGCTTCAGCGTCAAGGTCTTCTTCGGAGTCACACTCAACGTCTTGTCGTCGCCCGATTTCGTATCGCTCATTCCATATCCTCTGCGGCATCATCTTCGTCAGCAACGGCCGCAAGCATTGCCAGATCGTCCGGGGAACCGCCCCGATACCGGTCGAGCGCAACCATGCGCTTCTGGACCGCCCTGCCCGCGTCTCCCGCGAGAACGGCAGCATGTATCACATTTGTACCCCCCAATGCCAAGCTCAACTCGGCCTCGGAGAAAAGTTTGTAGGCGAGGATGGCGGGGCCGCCAAGGTGGACGGTTGCCCGTCGCGCCTGGCGGATCTTGCGGACGCCGTCATCTGACGCTTCGGTCGCATGCAACACGAAAAGCGCCAGCCCACCACGCACCGCGCTCTCGACCTTGGTGGCGCCGAGCGCGATCGCACCTGCCTTGCGGGCAAGACCGAGCATGCCCAGGGCGGATCTGGAAAGCAGCCCGTCAACCATGCCGCCGAGATCGGTCGGCACAGTCACCTGCGCCTTGAAGGCGCGAGCGAACAGGTTTTTCGCTGCCGCCTTGTCGATATGTAGGCGGTCGGCCGTCACCCAGCAACCGCGGCCGGGCAGGTTTTTCTTGATATCCGGAACGACGGCCGAATCCGGGCCGACGACGAAGCGGATCAATTCATCCGGTTCGGCCTGTCTGCGCGTGACGATGCAAGTGCGATCGTTCATCTCGTCCAAGGGCGGGTTGTGTGCGATGCGGTTTCACCTCACGCACCAACGGCTTCGTCAGCCGGCACGTCTTCGGCTGCAAGCTCGTCTTCGGTGATCCAGCCGGCCTTGAGGCGGGCGGCCAGAACCATCTGCTCGGCATCGGCGCGCGACACGCCGTGACTGGCGAGCACGCCGGGGAACACCTTCGTGTCGCCGTCCTTGCGTTCTTTCCAGCCGGTCAGGTCATCGGCCGCATAGCCGGCGAAATCCTCGATCGTCTTCACGCCGTCCTCGCCGAGCGTCACCATCATGGCGGTGGTCACGCCAGGAATCTCACGCAACTCGTCCTTGACGCCCAGCGCCTTGCGCTTCTCGTCATGCTCGGCTTCGATCTTCTCCAGATACTCGCGGGCGCGGGCCTGGATTTCCGAGGCGGTGTCCTCGTCGAAGCCGTCGATCGACGCGATCTCGTCGGCATCGACATAGGCGACTTCCTCGACGCTGGTAAAGCCTTCGGAGGCGAGCACCTGGCCGACCATCTCGTCGACGTTGAGCGCATCCATGAACAGCGCCGAGCGTTCGACGAACTCCTTCTGGCGGCGCTCGCTCTCTTCCTGCTCGGTCAGGATATCGATATCCCAGCCGGTGAGCTGCGAGGCGAGCCGGACGTTCTGGCCACGGCGGCCGATAGCCAGCGACAGCTGGTCGTCCGGCACCACGACTTCGATGCGTTCGGCATCCTCGTCAAGCACGACCTTGGCGACTTCCGCTGGCTGCAGCGCGTTGACGATGAAGGAAGCAGCCGAAGGCGACCACGGAATGATGTCGATCTTCTCGCCCTGCAATTCGCCGACCACCGCCTGAACGCGGCTGCCGCGCATGCCGACGCAGGCGCCGACAGGATCGATGGAACTGTCACGCGAGATGACGGCGATCTTGGCGCGCGAACCCGGATCGCGGGCGACCGACTTGATCTCGATGATGCCGTCGTAGATTTCCGGCACTTCCATGGTGAACAGCTTCGCCATGAACTGCGGATGGGTGCGCGACAGGAATATCTGCGGACCACGCTGCTCGCGGCGCACGTCGTAGACATAGGCGCGGACGCGATCGCCATATTTGTAGTTCTCGCGCGGGATCAGCTCGTCGCGGCGGATGATCGCCTCGCCGCGGCCGAGATCGACGATGACGTTGCCGTATTCGACGCGCTTGACGGTGCCGTTGACGATCTCGCCGATGCGGTCCTTGTACTCGTCATACTGGCGGTCGCGCTCGGCCTCGCGCACCTTCTGCACGATGACCTGCTTGGCCGACTGGGCGGCGATGCGGCCGAAATCCATCGGCGGCAGCTGTTCGGCAATGAAGTCGCCGAGCTGGGCGTCGGGATTGCGCTCGCGCGCGGAGGAAATGGCGATCTGCGTCGCATAGTCGTCGACTTTCTCGACCACTTCCATCAGCCGCTGCAGCTTCATCTCGCCGGTATTCGGATTGATGTCGGCACGGATGTTGGTTTCCTGGCCATAGCGCGAGCGCGCAGCCTTCTGGATCGCATCGGCCATGGCGGCGATGACGATCGACTTGTCGATCGACTTTTCACGCGCGACCGCGTCGGCGATCTGCAGCAGTTCAAGCCTGTTGGCGCTTACAACCATCGTTTTTCTCCCGAGCTTGTTGCCGAGCCTTTGCGCCCGGCAGCCCAATCACATTTCCTGTTCGGTTTCATCTTCCGCGCCCGCTTCTGCGCCCTCTGGCGCGTCTTCGGGTTCGCCGCGGCGCTTCTTGGCTTCCTTGCGCGCCCTGTTGTCTTTCGACAGCGCGTCGCGGATAAGGTCATCGGTCAGGATCAGCCGTGCCTCGGCAATCGCATCGTAGGGCACACGCACCGTCGGCTCTTCGCGATAGGCCGCCTTGTCGCGCTCGATCAGCACGCCGTCCGCGTCGCTCTCGGCGATCTTGCCCTTGAAGCGCTTGCGGTCGGCGACAAGGACCGACGTTTCCATCTTCACCAAATGACCCGTCCAGGTCGCGAAATCCGACTTGCGGACCAACGGCCGGTCGATACCCGGCGACGAAACTTCGAGATGATATGCCTTTTCGATCGGATCATCGACATCGAGCGCAGGCGACACCGCCCGGCTGACCTCTTCGCAATCCTCGACGGTCATGGTGCCGTCCTCGCGCTCGGCCATGATCTGCAGCGTCAGCCCGTTCTGGCCCGTCAGATGCACCCTGACTAGGCGGAAGCCGATGGCACGCAACACCGGCTGCACGATCAGCGCGATGCGCGCATCGATGCCGCTTTCGCGGATGATGCGGTCGTCGCTGTCGGGTACCGTTGCAGTCATTCGATTCCTGTCGCTTCATCGGCGGTCGGAAGGTAACAAAAAAGAGCGGGACCGGGTGGACCCACTCTTCGCCATACCGACCAAGAATTTGAGCTTGATATAGACGATCGCGGCCGCCGTTTCAAGTCCGCATGCAGGGTATGGTGAAAGTGCCGGGGGCAGCGTTGCGTAGGGCGCATGGCGGCCATGCGGCAACATCCCTGTGATATCAGGCGAAAGCGCTTATCTATGTTGCGCTGCACAAATTCAATCACGCATCGCAGCAGGCGAAAGGGCATAATCATGACCAACCGCAAAGTTTTCTCGGCCATCGGCGATTTCTTCACCGTGTTCGGCAGCGCCGTCGCCGCGTCGCACGCGGTCGAAGCCGGCCGCAAGCCACGCGCGCGCGATCTGCGCAATCTCGGCATGGATCCGGCCGCCTTCAGCAAGATCGGCCGCTTCTAAGACCGGCGACGCAGCGCGAGGACATCTTTGGTCCTCGTCGACGGCAAAGCGCGCGACGCGCGCTGCTGAGTAGGACTATCTCCGGACGAAGGTGAGATAGGCCGGCCGCCGGCCTTCGCGAATGGCCTTCGCCTCGTAGCGCGTACCCGGCCAACCCTCATAGGGCCGATGCCAGTCGGCGGCCTCTTCAGCCTGCCACGCAAACGCATCATGTACCCGGCAATGCAGCAGCGTCCAGTTCACATAGCTATCGATATCGGAAGCAAAGCGGAATTTTCCGCCTGACTTCAGGACGCGCGCGAAACGGTCGAGATTGACCGAACTGACGAAGCGTCGCTTCCAGTGTTTCTTCTTCGGCCAGGGATCGGGATAGAGAAGGTCGATGCCATCGAGCGAGGCTTGCGGGAGCCAGTCGAGCAGGCGCGTGGCGTCGTCGTCATAGACGCGAAGATTGGCAAGCGGCCGTTCCCTGACGGCCATCATCATCTTGGCCATGCCGTTGACGAAAGGTTCGACGCCGACAAAACCGGTTTCAGGAGCCGCCGTCGCCCGATGCAGCAGGTGCTCGCCGCCGCCGAAACCAATTTCGAGATGAATGGCACAGACATCGGCTTCGAACAGGCTGCGCAATTCGGCCGGCGGTCCGGCCGTTAGATCGAGCCGGTAGGTGCTGAAGCCGCTTTCCAGTGCCGCCGCCTGCTGCGGACGGATGGTCTTGCCGCGCCGGCGACCGAAAAATGCTTCGGTCGCACGGCTTGGCCGGTCTTTCGGATGCATGGACGCCGCGGCTAGGCCGCGACTGCTTCGGCGGGCGCTTCCGCGAGTGCATCCTTGAGCGCCTTGGCGAGGTCGGTCTTTTCCCAGGAGAAGGACCCGTCACGGCCGGCCTTGCGGCCGAAATGGCCATAGGACGACGTCTTCGCGTAGATCGGCTTGTTGAGATCGAGGTGGCGGCGGATGCCGGACGGCGACAGGTCCATCACGGTGCGCAGCGCCTGCTCGAGCTTTGCCTCATCAACCTTGCCGGTGCCGTGCAGGTCAACATAGACCGACAGCGGCTGGGCGACGCCAATGGCATAGGAAAGCTGGATGGTGCAGCGATCGGCGAGCTTGGCCGCCACCACATTCTTGGCGAGATAGCGTGCCGCATAGGCTGCGGAACGGTCGACTTTGGTGGTGTCCTTGCCGGAAAAAGCACCGCCGCCATGGGGCGCAGCACCGCCGTAAGTGTCGACGATGATCTTGCGCCCGGTCAGGCCGGCGTCGCCGTCTGGCCCGCCGATGACGAACTTGCCCGTCGGGTTTATGTACCAGTTGCAGCTGTCAGCGATCTTCAGCTCGCCGAGCGCCTCGCGAATATAGGGTTCGACGACATTGCGGACCTTCTTCGAATCCCAGCTGGCGTCGAGATGCTGGGTGGACAGCACGATTTGCGTCACTTCCGCCGCCTTGCCGTCGATATAACGGACGGTCACCTGGCTCTTGGCGTCCGGCCCGAGCCGGCCGGCATCGCCGTTGCCCTCATGGCGCGCGGCGGCCAGCAATTCGAGTATCTTGTGGCTGTAGTAGATCGGCGCCGGCATCAGATCCGGCGTCTCGCGGCAGGCATAGCCGAACATGATGCCCTGGTCGCCGGCGCCTTCCTCGCCTTGCCGGTCGGAGGCGTTGTCGACGCCTTGCCCGATATCCGGCGACTGGCCGTGCAGCAGAACCTCGATCTTTGCTGTCTTCCAGTGGAAACCGGCCTGCTCATAGCCGATTTCGCGGATCGCCTTGCGGGCGGCCGACTTGAACTTCGCCGGATTGACGAGCGGATGACCGGCGGCATCCATCAGGATGTTGCCGGCCTTGTCCTTCTTGAGCAGGGTCTCGGGGACGCGGACCTCGCCGGCGATCACGACGCGATTCGTGGTCGCCAGCGTCTCACAGGCGACGCGGACCTTCCAGGGGTCCATGCCAATCTTTCTGGCCTCGCGATAGACCAGATCGACGATCTCGTCGGAGATACGGTCGCAGACCTTGTCGGGATGACCCTCGGCAACGGATTCCGAGGTGAATAGATAGTTTTGCCGCGTCACGGGTGTCCCCTCTTGAAAAATATCGGCACGCTGCCGATTGGCGCGCCACGTGTTAGCTGTGCCGGGCGGCGCTCGTCAAGCGGTGCGGCCATTCTGGTATGAAAATCGCGTTATTATCTTGTACCACTGTGACCGGCGGCAGGATGCCGCAAGCGCGCTTAGCTCCAATACGTTGCTTAGCTTCAGCACGTTGATGAAAAAGACCTTGAGCATGGGTGTCGAGTAAAATCGATCCGCTCTCCGGCATGCCTATAGGATGTGCGCGAGATCGCGAGAATTTGCCTGCCCCGCTATGACGGCCTCGCCATTTCCGGGTTTTCAACGGCCAAATCAATCGGCCCAATCAATCGACTTCGTCGGTGGAAAGGGCCTTCACAAGCTCGATGATCTTGCGGCGTATCTTCACGTCGGCGATCTTGACGAAGGCCCGGTTGAGTTGAAGACCTTCAGGACTGCCGCAGAATTCGACGGCAAAAGCCATTGATGTATCCTCGGCAAATCCGCGGTTGCCCACGGTCTCCTGGCCCGGCGCGTCCTCGAAAAAGAAAGCGACAGGAACGCCGAGTATCGAGGCGATTGCCTGCAAACGGCTGGCACCAACACGATTGGTCCCCTTTTCGTATTTCTGTATCTGCTGAAAAGTTATGCCGAGGTTCTCGCCCAGCTTCTCCTGACTCATTCCCAACATATTGCGACGAAGCCTGATGCGACTTCCGACATGAATGTCGATAGGATTCGGCTTCTTCTTGTTTTCTTCTGCCATTTTTTCCTCGCCGAATTTTTCCGGCTTTTTGTGTTTTTCTGCCCAAACGAAGCCGGCGGCCGGTGCCCCAACACAACGACGTACCGACTTCGAGAAGTTTCAGGCCCTTACAGTATGAGTTTCTAATGTGTCGACTGTCAATTCGCCCGTAGCTTTTGCCTTACATTCGATGTGAAAGCGGCCAGGGCAAACAGCAACAAGATCATCAGTCCGTTAATGCGTCTTTGGCGCGAAGAAACGATGGCTTGATCGAAAATCGGCACATGTACATCGATGGCTCCGCGTGCGTCGATCGCCAGCGCGTCGAGGATGCGCCCGCGCGGATCGACGACAGCGGAGATGCCGTTATTGGCCGCGCGCAACAAGGGCACCCCGTTCTCCACGGCACGAATCTGCGCCTGCCTGAAATGCTGGTACGGACCCGGCGTGTCACCGAACCACGCGTCGTTCGTGACATTCACAATAAGCTCGGCTGACGTAGCGTCAATCGCCACCAGATCGGGAAAGATGACTTCATAGCAAATGAACGGAAGCACGCGGATGCCGCCGGACAGCGCGATCGGATGCCGCTCATTGCCGGCCGCGTAGGTCGTCGGCCCGGCGACGAGCTGTTTGAGCCCGAAGCGGCCAAGCAGGTCGGCAAGAGGCAGATACTCGCCAAAGGGCACCAGATGAACCTTGTCGACAGCATCTGCGATTTCGCCCTTGTCGTCGATCGCCACCACCGAATTGTAGTACCGCCTGTCGGCATCTGCCGCCGAGCCGCCCTCCTCCCGGACGACGCCGGCGATCAGCATCTGGCCGTCGTCAAGCATCTCTCCCAGCGCGGTCAGCGCATCGGGACGTTCGGCGAAAAAAAACGGCACGGAGGTTTCCGGCCACAGGATCAATTGCGGCTTGTCATGGCCGGCCTCCGGCGCCTTGGCCGAAAGCCCCATCAGCGTAGCGAAGATCCGGTCGGGCACCGAAGCGTCCCACTTCTCGCTGAGGTCGACAGCCGGCTGCACAATGCGGACGTCGAGGCTGCGCTCCGCCGGCTTCTCGGGAATAGCAAGCCGGATATAGCCGAAGCCGACATGGGCCGCGACGAGAACGGCAAGCAGTGCAGCTCCCAGGCGGACATGCCGGCGCGCCGCAAGCAGGGCCGGCAATGCAAAGACGAAGACCGCCAGCGCGTTCATGCCGACCATGCCGGTCACCGACACGCTCTGCATAAGCAAAGGCACCGGCATCGCCGCGTAGCCGACGGCATTCCACGGGAACCCGGTGAACAGAAAATCGCGCAGCCATTCCGCCAGGCCAAAACCGAAAGCAAGGGCAGCGATGCGGCCGATGTCGTTGCTCCACAGCAGCCGGGCAACCGCTGTTGCGAAGCCGTAGAAAAAGGCGAGGGCCAGCGGAATTCCGACCACCGCGAAGGGAAGCGCCCAGGCGAAACTGTCGGCCTCGACCAGAAGTGCCGAGCCGATCCACCACAGGCCGGCGAGAAAATAGCCGAACCCGAACCACCAGCCGATGGCGAAAGCCGGCCGCAAACGCCAGAACCAGCCATCGGAGGCTTCGCCGGTCGCGCCGTCGAGGAGCCAGACCAGCAGCGGAAACGAAATAAAACAGACGGCGAAGAAATCGTAAGGCGCCTGGGCAAGAACCGCCAGCGCGCCAGCAAGAAACGCCACAAACGTGCGGCGCCAACCCCACAGCAGAATTATCCGGCCGGCCAGGCGTTTCATAAATTCTTCCCAGTCGTGCGAATCACCGAGCAAGATTTATCAGGCTGCGGTCCACGCTCCAAACGGCCACCGCTTCAGCCGGCGTGCCGGGTTGAATCTTCGGCAATCGACCTTTGCGAGCTCAAAAGCAGGGTTCACAGACGAAGTGAGAACGATAGCGTGGATGCCCTATCAGCCTGCCAAAGCCGACAAGAAATGCTCCCCATGCGAGCACAACTGCCACAGCCATGATGCCAACTCCTGAAGCCAGTTTGCAAGCCAAGCCGACCGATGAAGAAAAGCGCCAAGGGCGTATCAACGCAACGATTGCGGCTGATGCCAGCAGAATAAGCACTGGAACGCCTAAGTCCACGGCGTGCATCTCCAGCATAAGAGCGAACGGAGTATCCACCTTTATCATCGGCTTAACCTCCCCTAAACCCTGAAGGCATTCAAGATGGCGACACCGATGACTTGAAGGGCCAGTTTTTCCACCCGTTGCGGACGCGGGCTCGCGCAAGACGTTCAGCTGTTGCCTAACCGTCTCCGCAGCAGGAAATGAAAGTCGCACAGGACAACCAGCCCAACCAGCATGCCGGATGTGGAGCCGACCACATCGCGCCAGCCAAGCTCGGACCAACTCAACACAGCTTTGGACAGGGCATACAGCGGGACCAGGAATGACAGCCCGGCGAAAAAGGCGGTTACGGCAAACCAGGTTCTTTCGAAAGAGAGCGCCTTCCGCCTATCGAAGCCACGAATTCGTGCGGTCCGCGAAATCAAGTGGCCGTAGGCTGCTTCGTCTTGCTTTCGCAGGCTCGGGATGAATATGGCGATGGAGCAGAGGAACGCTGCATACATTGCCAAGAGGCCTCTGAAAATCCGAAGGTGAGGATCACTGCCGAAGGGAGCCACGCAGTAGACCGCCCCGAGGAGCACCGCAGCCACAAATCCATAGAAACAAAGCCGGATGGGATGCCACCAGTCTAGCGACGCAAGAAACATTTTCCGCCTTAAACCCGCTGCCAATAAGCCAACAGAACTTCTTCCGCAGATATTGATTTCCGCTTTCCACCGTAACGGAAGTTCGCGGAATCGAAGACCATGCGCTAATGCCCGATTACAATCTTGAATATCGAAAGCTGCGCGAAGCGGGCTTCTCCGGCTGGTCGGGAGCCAATCGAGATGGGAACATCCGGACTCTGACAACCACGCTCATGTGGCTTGAAGCCGAATAGCTGTTAGCAGGCCAGCGAGGGAAAACTCTTCGCCCTTCCAATTCATCCATCAGTCTTCGCCGTCGCGCGACAGAAATGCGTTCAGCCGCTCCAGAACGAGGGCCGGGGCTTCGAGCTGAGGCAAGTGACCGACGCCAGGCAGTGTTTCGAACGACGCCCGCGGGATCAGCGCATGAAGCGCTTTGCCTCGCTCCAGCGGGATCCATGGATCGTCCTTGCCGCAGATTATCTTTACCGGACACGTAATATTCCCGAACACCTGCTCGACTTCGGCGGTGTACTTTTCGTCGGCTTGCGCGAATTGCCGATAGAAGCTTCCTCGTCCCTCCTCGGCAAGCCACGGCTCGACAAGCTTCTCGAAATCACCCGAATCGATGTCATTGACGATGGCCCCCTTGATATAGGCCTCCACGACCGCTCTGTGGATGTGCGACGGCAGGCCCAAAAAGGCATCCACATGACGACCGACGTGATCGAAGAACTCCGATCCCCACGGGCGCATGGCGACGACATTCATCAGAACATACCGCTCGAAGTCGCAGCCATGCAGCAAATGCGCCCTTAGCGTCGTCGCTCCGCCGAAATCATGGGCAACGACCATGGGCCGCTCAAGGTGCCAGTGCGCAAGCATCTCGGCGAATACCTTTCCTTGCACATCGAGTGAGGTGCGCTGCTCCGCGGCTTTGTCGGATCGCCCGTATCCGGGCATATCGTACCAGTGGACACGATAGCGCCTTGCAAGGTCTGGAATAATCCGATGCCATGAGAACGAAGACCACGGCCAGCCATGGGCCAGCACGAGCGCAGGCCCGTTGCCAGATCGACCCGCTGCCACAGCGCCCGCGGATGTTTCGACGGTCTCATCGAGTTTCCACGGCATCAGATATTCTCCCGGTATTCAGGACAGCGTCCAGATGAATTGGTTCGGAACCATATAGTTCGAGACCACTTACCAGCCATCGCTGAGATTGAGACGGAGATGCTAACGGTGCCAGCCTTCGATCCGTAGATCGCCCAGCCGCTCGGCCTCCTCGCTTGGAATGGTGCGTACGGTCTGGGAGGAAGGCCAGACGTGACCCTCAGGATCGAGCGCCCTATACCGTTGTTGAGAGCTTGAACGGATCGTCGACCGTCATCGGGCGGCGGTGCTTCAGGTTTTCTTGTCGCAGGTTCTTGTCCCAAAACCGCGAGACACTTTTGCGGAACCTGCTCACGCCTGCTCGGCGCGCACCGCGCGCCGGCGGCGCTCGCCCTTCTGGGTTTCCATGATGCGCACGCGCTTGACGCGGCGCGGATCGGCGTCGAGCACATGGAATTCGAAGCCAGGGATGGCCTGCACCACTTCGCCGCGGGCCGGAACCCTGCCAAGCGTGTTGAAGATCATGCCGCCGATCGTGTCGACATATTCGCCATGCTCGCCGGCGGCGAAATCCTCGCCGATCATCTTGGCGACATCGTCGATCTCGGCCTTGCCGTCGACGACGAACACGCCCTCGCCGGTCTGGGTGATCATCGGCTCGTCCTCGTCATGCTCGTCCTCGATGTCGCCGACCACCATCTCGACGATATCCTCGAGCGACACCAGACCGTCGGTGCCGCCATATTCGTCGATGACCAGCGCCATCTGGGTACGCATCGCCTGCATCCGCCCCATGAGATCGGAGGCGAGCATCGACGGCGGCACGAAAAGCACCGGGCGGATCAGGGTCAGGTCGCCTATGGTGCGCGTGAGATCGACCTTGGCGAGATCGAGAAGCGTGGCGGCGGCGGTTTTCCTGGTCGTCCTGCCCTTCCTGACGCGGGCGATCTTGGTGATGTGCGCGAGCACGTCGCGGATGTGGACCATGCCGCGCGGGTCGTCGAGCGTCTCCGAATAGACCGGCATGCGGGAATGGCCAGACTGCTCGAACAGCCCCAGAAGATCACCCAGGTTTGTCGTGATCTCGACCGCCTCAATATCGGCGCGAGGCACCATGACGTCCTCGACGCGCACCTCGCGCAAGCGCAGGATGTTGTTGAGCATGGCTCGTTCGCCGGGCGAAAAAGCGCCGGCATCGCTCGCCGTTTCGGCAAGTGCGTCGGCGATCTCCTCGCGCAGGCTGGCGCCGTTGCGTTGCCTGAACAGGCCGAGCACGCGATCGAACAGGGAAGGACCGGCAGGCGATGGCTCGCTGGCGAAGCTGCCGGTCGTGGTACTCGGACTCGAGCTCTCTTCCGTCTGTTCGGATGGCTTGGTCGCACTGCCGGCGTCTGGGCGGGCGGCAGTCTCTGGTTTGTCGTTCATCGTCGTCCGGTCATTTGATCTTTTTAGTTACGCGTAGGGATCGGGAATGGCAAGCCTCGCAAGTGCTGCGCGTTCGACGGCTTCCATTTCCTCGGCCTCGGCGTCGGTCTCGTGATCGTAGCCCAGCAAATGCAGCAGGCCGTGGATGACGAGATGGATGATATGGTTGTCGACAGGCTTGTCTTCCAGTGCGGCTTCCCGCGCAACCGTCTCGGCGGCCAGCACGATGTCGCCCAGCATGGGCGGCAGCGGGCCGCCCGTTGTGAGCGGAAAAGCCGGGAAAGACAGGACGTTGGTCGGTTTGTCCTTGCCGCGCCAGCCGGCATTGAGGCTGCGGATATGGGCATCGTCAGAAAAGACGATGCTGAGTTCGGAACGGCCGGCTACGCCGGTTTCGGCAAACGCAGCGGCAACGGCGCGATCGACCAGCCGCGTCAGCGCAGCCTCTTCCGGCCAGTCGCCCGCTTCGACCGCTATATCGATGTCGACGGGAACCGGAAGATCCTCGCCTCCGGATTTCCTGTCCTCAGCCATAAGGCTGCATCATCAGCCTTCGGCGCCCAGGCCCCGGGCCAGCTTGCCGTCGCGGTCGTAAGCCTTGACGATCTCGGCGACCAGCGGATGCCTGACGACGTCGCCTTCGTTGAAGCGCACTGTCACCATGCCGGTGACGCCGTCGAGGATCCTGAGCGCCTCGACCAGACCGGATTTGGTGTTTTGCGGCAGGTCGATCTGGGTCGGATCGCCGGTGACGATCATGCGAGAGTTCTCGCCGAGACGGGTCAGGAACATCTTCATCTGCATCGGCGTGGTGTTCTGCGCCTCGTCGAGGATGACGGCGGAGTGCGCCAGCGTGCGGCCGCGCATGAAGGCCAGCGGCGCGATCTCGATCACCTCGGCGGCTATCGCCCGCTCGACCTTGTCGGCCGGCATCATCTCGTAAAGCGCGTCGTAAAGCGGCCGCAGATAGGGATCGACCTTCTCCTTCATATCGCCGGGCAGGAAGCCGAGCCGTTCGCCGGCCTCGACTGCCGGCCGCGACAGCACGATGCGCTCGACCATGCCACGTTCGAGCAGCATCGCCGCATGCGCCACCGCCAGGAAGGTTTTTCCCGTGCCAGCCGGGCCGATGCCGAAGACGAGTTCGGACCGCTCCAGGGCGCGCATATAGGCGTCCTGGTTGAGCGAACGGGCATAAATCGTCTTCTTGCGCGTCGATATCTGGGCGGCTGACACCTTGCCCTTGCGCTCCAGCGTCGGCAGCGTCAGCTGGTCGTCGGCGGCGATCGCCATGCGCACGGCGCCGTCGACGTCCGACTGGCCGATGTCAGCGCCTTTCTGGAGAATGCCGTAGAGATTGTCCAGGGCGCGGCGCGCCTGCTCGGCGGCCGAGGCGGAGCCCTTGATGGTCAGTTGGTTGCCTCGCGAGCGGATATCGACGCCAAGCTTCTGCTCCAGCCTGGCCAGATTCTCGTCGAACTGGCCATAAAGGGCGCTGGCAAGCTTGTTGTTGTCGAAAGTCAGAACGATGTGCGCCATATCCGAAGCCCCCGATGGTAGGTTCTGGGGCAGGTTCTTCACTTCCGCAGCGCTCAACCGTCTCTCCTCATCTGCCGAGACCTTCAGGCCAATTCGGCGAACAGGCTGTTGTAACCCGTCTTCGTGATTCGTACCTGGATAATCTCACCGATTTCGCCGGACTTTTCATCAACAATAACCGGCTGCAGCCACGGCGAGCGGCCGACCTTCTGGCCAGCCTGGCGGCCCGGCTTCTCGATCAGCGTGTCGATGGTGCTGCCGACCAGGCTCGCGCCGAAATCCTGCTGCTGCTTCAGCAGCAGCGCCTGCAGTCGCTGCAGGCGCTCGTCCTTGACGGCTTCCGGCACATGATCGGCCATTTCCGCGCCTGGCGTGCCAGGGCGCGGCGAATATTTGAACGAGAAGGCCGAGGCATAGTTCACCTGGCGTACAAGGTCCATCGTCGCCTCGAAATTCGCATCCGTCTCGCCGGGAAAGCCGACAATGAAGTCGCCTGAAAGCGCGATATCGCTCCGTGCGGCGCGGATCCGGTCGAGCAGCGTCAGATAATCCTTTGCCGTATGCCTGCGGTTCATCGCCTTGAGGATGCGGTCGGAGCCGGATTGCACAGGCAAATGCAGATAGGGCATCAGCGCCGGCAAGTCACGATGGGCGGCGATCAATTCGTCGTCCATGTCGCGCGGGTGACTGGTGGTGTAGCGCAACCGCGCCAGCCCGGGAATCTCGGCCAGCCGGAACAGCAGGCGGCCAAGACCCCATTCCTCGGCGTTTTCGCCCTCGCCATGCCAGGCATTGACATTCTGGCCAAGCAGCGTCACCTCGCGCACGCCGGCTTGCGCCAGCCGCTCGGCCTCGGCGACGATCTGCGCCACCGGCCGCGACACTTCCGAGCCTCTGGTATAAGGCACGACGCAGAAGGTGCAGAACTTGTCGCAGCCTTCCTGCACGGTCAGGAACGCGGTGACGCCGCGCTTGATGATCTCGGCGCGTTTCGGCTGCGGCAGGTGCTCGAACTTGTCCTCGATGGCGTAGTCGGTCTCGACGATCTTTTCGCCGCGGCGCACCCGTGCCAGCACGTCGGACAACCGGTGATAAGTCTGCGGGCCGATGACCAGATCGACGGCCGGCGAGCGGCGGATGATCTCGGAGCCCTCTGCCTGCGCCACGCAGCCGGCGACACCGACCAGCATCTCGCGGCCGGCCTGAGCCCGTTCGGCCTTCATCTCACGAATGCGGCCAAGTTCGGAATAGACCTTCTCGGCGGCTTTCTCACGGATATGGCAGGTGTTGAGCAGCACCAGATCGGCCTCACCGATGGCGTCCGTTGCCACATAGCCGTCGGCGGCCAGCGCGTCGGTCATGCGCTGCGAATCGTAGACGTTCATCTGGCAGCCATAGGTCTTGACGAAGACCTTCCTGGTCGCGGCAGATGGTACGACCGCACTTTCGGCCGCAGTTTCGATGTCGTCCCGTTCGATCGTGTTCAATTCCATCTGGCGGCTTCTAACGCCTTTCGCCGACAAAAAACAGACGATTCTGCCCTGCAGCGCCATGTGTCCTCTTGGACGCGCAAGACGCTGGAGCACTTGAGTGGCGCAGTAGCTATTCCGGTTTACCGGCTCGGGCGCGGATCGGCGAGCGCCGCCTGCACCATATCACGCACCTGACTTTCCATCAGCCTTGCCGTTTCCTTGCGGCTGGAGCCCTTTGAAAAGGCGACCGGCTCACCGAAATGCACTTCGACATCGAGCCCGCCTTCCGCCATCAGCACCTTGAGATGCGGCATCAAATCCTCGTCACCGATCCAGGCGGCAATCGGCCGGTGCCTGCGGCCGAGCGGCACGCCATGCAGGCGCGTATAGACGATCGCCACCGGCTGGATGAAGACGGTTTCGGCCGCCCCTTCCGAAATTGCCATCGAGGCGGCGCCGAATAGCGTGCTCTTGAACGGCAAGATCATGTTGCCGTCGCCGGTCGACCCTTCGGCAAACAGCACCATGGCGTCGCCCTTGGCCATGCGGTTGGCGATCTCGCTCGCCTGGTCGCCCGACGAACGCTTGCGCTCACGCTCGATGAAGACAGTGCGCTGCAGCTTCGATAACATGCCGATCAATGGCCAACCGGCCATGTCAGCCCTGGCGATGAATTTCACGTCGACCATCGACCCTAGCACCATGATGTCGGTCCAGGAGATGTGGTTCGACGCAACCAATAGAGGGCGCTGGCTGGACAGCGTCCCCTTGAGATGGATGCGCATGCCCAGCGCCCTGATGATGAGCCGGTGCCAGATCTTCAGGACGAACGTCTCGCGCCAGAGCCCGGTCTTCATCGACAGGATCTGCAACGGCACGAGAATCAACGAGCCGACGACAACGAGGCCCAGTGCCAGGAAAATCCTGATTTTTCCGATCATTTTGCTCCAGGCCCTGCCCACGTATGGCCAGAGCGTTGTGCGTCCAATTGGACGCACAACGTACGCTCTAGCAATTTTGAATCTGCGCTAGCGAAGATCGCGGCGCATGACAAGCGCGCCGGTCGGGCCGTGTTCGGGCGACCTGTAATAGTTGGGACGCTTGCCGACCTCGCGGAATCCCAGCCGCCGGTAGAGCGCGATCGCGGCAACGTTAGTCTCGTCGACCTCGAGGAAAAGCGCCTCGGCGCGTTGCGCGTGCAGTTCGCGCAGAACGGCATCCATCAATTGCCAGCCGAGCCCCTGGCGGCGATGGGAGCGCGCCACCGCGACAGTCAGGATCTCGCCTTCACCGGCAGCCAGGCGCGCCAGGACGAAGCCGACCGGCGGCTTGGCACCCTGTCCGGTCTCGCGCGCGGCATAGCCGAACACCGCGTCCTGCTCGAGCAGTGCGGCGAATTCGTCGTCGGTCCACGGCCGAACGAAATCCTCGCGATGCAGCACCGACATGGCCGCGCTGTCGGCAATCGTCAGCGGCTCGAGCGCAAAGTCCCTGCGGCGCGGCTGGAGGAAAGGAATGCGCATCAGGTTTTCTTCCCGGCTTTCTTCCTGGACAGGATAAAGCCGGCCTGCGGCTTGGCGTCGGCGCCGCGCAGATAGAGCGGTTTCGGCTTTTCGCCTTCAGCCTTTTTGCCGGCAGCTTGGGCGGCAGCCAGCCGGGCATAGACGGCGATGTCGGCCGTGGCACTTGTCGGGCCGATATCAAAGGCGCGCCCGGCCGAGGCGGCAATTTGCGTGGCAGCTGTGCCGGCCAGAACCGGAGAGAGATCTACCGCCATGGCGACGGCTTGCGAAAGCGTGGTCACGGCCGGACCATAGCGCAGAACCGACTCTTCATCGTAAAGCGCGGCATGGATCTCGTCGCGCCCGGCGTCGAGCGCGGCCAGCACAGCGCGGCCGGGAAATGTCTCTTTGGCTTGCGCCGCCAGCGCTTCCAGCGTCGTCACCCCGATTGCCGGGATTTTCAGCGCCAGCGCAAGACCCCGCGCCGCCGAGACGCCGACGCGCAGGCCGGTGAAGGAGCCCGGACCGGTGGAGACAGCGATGGGGCCGACGCCGGCATAGTCGGTTCCGCCGGTCCTCAACGCCTCTTCGATAACGGCCATCAGATGCTCGGCATGGCCCTTGCCGAGATCGAACACCGAACGGCCGAGCTCCTTCCCGGCCGCCGCGTCGTAGACACAGGCGGCGCAGAGATTGGCGGCACAGTCGATGGCGAGCAACTTCATGAGGCGGCCGGTTGGAGCACCCACTTGGGCGCAGGGGTTCGAAAAACAATTTCCCTGTGCCTGCCATGGCTCATCGCCGCAAGGGGATAATGCATAAATCGTTTGGCGGCTTTGCTTCGACCTCGCCTGAAGGCGGTGACTTCTAACGAACGTAACCGTCAGGGAACCGGTGCCGGAAGCGCCTATTCGGCCTCCTCGATGCGCAGCATGTGATTGTCCCAGACATAGCCCGGCTCGGACCGTGTCGCGCCGCCGGCTTCGAGGATTTCGCCGGTGCCAGTCGTCGCCATGAAGCTCGGCCCGTCGGGCGCCACGCCGCAGACCTCGGCCAGTGCGCTGATGGCGACGATCCCGCCGCTGGCCGCATCGATCACCGCCAGCGAATTCCCTTCCGGCGAGGACACGGCGACGGTGCCGGCGGCGAGGTTGGCGGCGACCGAGCCGATGTAGTTCCTGAAGCCGGAGAGCACGTCCTGCGGCATGTCGAGCAGTTGCAGATCCTTGCCGCGCGCGGCGCGGCCGACCAGCAGCGGACGATCGGTGCCCGGCCCCCTGTACTGGCAGCCGAACCAGACCGTGCCGGATTTATCGGCAGCCATGTGACGGATCGACAGCTGGTGCAGCTCCGGCGGCAGTTCGTGCTTTTCGAGAAGGTCGCCGGTCAGGCGGTCGACCAGCACATAGGATGGCTTCATCGTCGCGATGTTGAGCTCGGCGCGGCCGTAATCCGGATGCGTCTCGATGCCGCCATTGGCGACGGCAATCGTCCTGCCGTCGCCCAACAACAGAAGCTCGTGCGAACCCATGCCGTAGGTCGGGAACTCACTGATGCGCTTGAATTTCGCACGCGCGTCATAGACGCCGACCACACCGGCGGCATTGTCGAAATCGTTCTCGGTGGCGTAGAGCAGCGCACCGTCGGTCGAAAACACGCCGTGACCGAAGAAATGCCGTCCACTGACGCTGGCAATGGTCCGTGGTTCGTCGCGACCTGTGTGGTCGAAGACCACGGCGAAGGTGCCGGGCTGCCTGGCAAAGACCACGGAGCGCTTCGACACCGGATCGAAGGTGACGTCGTGACCGCGGGCGGGAAGGTCGATGGCATGCAGGACCTTGCCGGCCTCGGACAGGATGGCCGCGCCATAGCTGCCGTCACGCTTGACGAAAGCGGTGGCGAAGACGGCGTCGGCCGCAAGTGTCTTCGCCCATGCGGACGGCGTCATCGCGGCAACAAAGCCTGTCCCGGCGGCCCTGAGGAAATCACGGCGATCGATCAGCGGCGTCTTCAGGATGCGATCTCCGTTCGAGCATGATCTTGTCCAAAAAGTCTGCAACTTTTGGGGTGATGCTCGGTTTCTTTGCCGCATGATCTTGTCCAAAAAGTCTGCAATGCTCAGTCTCCGTCGAGCGACGAGAAGCCGGCGGTCAGGCCGAATTCGGCTGTCAGCCTGGTGCCGATCAGGGTCGACAGGCTGGATGTCACCAGCGAGAAATGGTCGAGCTTCTGGCGCAGCGCCGGGTCGGCGAGCGCCTTGTCGATCGGACCTCTGATGGCCGTGGCGTCGGCGGCCCCGTTGACGAGCTGGATGTGGATCGAATCTGCCATCCAGCGCGCGTCGGGCGACAGCGCTTCGCCAAGCTGCGAGGCCCGGAACAGCGCGTCCATGCCCGAAAGATTGCCGGTCAACGAGCGCGCGGTGTTTTGCGAGCGCCAGTAGATCGCCTGTTTCGGCTTGTCGGCTTGCGGATTGCTGCCCAAAAAGCCCTTTAGGCGCACGTCGCGCACCATTTCCAGCTCGTTGATGAAGACGCCGACCAGTTCGGTCACCACTTCGGTGCCGTCGCGGTAGAGCGCGTTTTGCGGGCCCGGATTGGCCCAAAGCGCGGCAAAACCGTCGGGCTTGTTCCAGGCGTCGCTGACCTCGGCGGCAATCGTTTCGATGTTGCCAGCGACGGCCGCGCCGTAAGCACAGCGATAGGGATCGTCCTTACCGGCGAGCCGCTCGGCGCTATCGCCGTAAAGCACGAACTCCAGCGCGCCGAGCCCTTGCATGGCGACGCTCTTTGTCGCCAGCTGGGCTGGATCGGCGGCGGTGCGATCTTTATTAGCCAGCGCCGCCTGGACCTGCCTCAGGCCGATGCTCTTGCGGTCCGGCCAGAACAGCATGCGCTCCAGCCGGTTGTTCTGCGTGATCGGTCCGATGCGGATGATCTCGACGACCGACCAGGCATCCACGGTGCCGGAGAATTCGGCGCGCGCCGCATCGAGATGATCCTGCGAAGGCGCGTCGCAAAGCCTGCGCATCGCCTTGGTCAGGCTGCCCGCATGCTCATGCAGCCGTGCATAAGCCGGGCGGACAAAGCCGTCGATGGCCTGCTGGATCACGTCGGAGGCCTTTGCCGCTGCGGATGCCGGCAACGCGCCGGCGAGGACCAGCGGGAGAACCAGGACAAGCGCAAGACGCTTCGACATCAGAACGACTCCAGGAATTTGACCAGTGCGTCGCGATCGGCCGCATCGGCGGCGGCAAAGCGGTCGCGCGCCTTCTGCCCCTCGCCGCCATGCCACAGGATCGCCTCGGCCAGGGTGCGCGCGCGCCCGTCATGCAGGAAGAAACTGTTGCCGTTGACGGTCTGGGTAAGACCGCTGCCCCACAGCGGCGGAGTGCGCCATTCGCTGCCGGTAGCCTCGCCCACCGCTTGCCCATCGGCGAGACCCGGCCCCATGTCATGCAGCAGAAAATCGGAATAGGGCCAGATAAGCTGGAAGGCCTGCGCCTTGTTGGGCGTGCCGCGGCGGGTGACGAATTTCGGCGTATGGCAGGAAATGCAGCCCATGTCGTAGAACAGCTTCTTGCCGGCCAGCACATCGGGCTCGTCGAGATCGCGCCGCGCCGGCACGGCGAGGTTTTGCGAATAGAAGGTGACGAGGTCCATGACCGGCGGCGGCGCCTCGACCGGGCCGAGGCGCTCCTGCACGCCGTTGGGCATGGCAAGGCAGGTCTTTTCGGCCGCGGTGCAATCGCCCGAGTGGTTTGGCACTTCCGGCGTCGAAATGCCGATGTCACCGGCGAATGCGTCCGCCGCTTGCTGACGGATCGACGGCGTCTGAGCCTTCCAGCCGAAGCGGCCGAGCGTCAGTTCGCCGCTCTGGCCATCGCGCACGATGTTGGGCTTGCCGGAGATGCCGTCACTGTTCCGATCGTCCGGATCGGCATGGGCGAGAATGTCCGCCGGTGCGATCTGCTCGACCAGGCCGAGGCCGATCATCGGTGGCGTCATGCGCGGCGAAAGCGTCGTGTGCGGATCGAGCGGCCCGTTGGCAAGATCATCGACCGAATAGCTCGGCTTGCGCAGCCAAACCACGGTACCGTCCGGCAGCGTGACTTTCTGCTCCTGATAGTCGACACGCATCCGGCCTTCGCCCCGAAGACCCGGCACGGCCAGGTCCTGCAATTGCGAGCCGTAGACCGGATCGGGGAAGTTGAGCACCTTGCGGGCGGCCAGCGCTGCTCTCTCCTCATCGGTGCTCGCCTGCCGCGCCAGCCGCAGGAACATCGACGTGGTACCGCTGTCGCCTTCTGGCGGACTACCGCGACCGTCCTTCAGATGGCAATTCTGGCACGCCCGCTCGTTGAATAGCGGCCCAAGCCCGTCCGACGCCTGCGTCGACGAGGGCGACGAAACCCAGTTCTTGCGGAAAAGGGCATTGCCGAGCTTGAAGGTGCCTTCTTCCTCGAAGGTGATATTGGCGGAAGATTGCGAGAAAGCGTCCTTGTTGGGATCTTTCCGTGACGTGCCGGCGCCGCCCTGCATCGGCTCGAACTGCTCGGGCTTGGAAAAATCCTTGGTCGGCCGGGTGATGGCGATGACGCGCGCCAGATCCTTCGGCGTCAGATCGGTACGACTGGTGGCGAGGCCCGCCGGTTCGGGCGCGCCGGCCATCGCCGAGGCCGTAAGTGGGACCACTACGGCCAGCGAAAGGCCGCGAAGCCAGCTGTATCGCGGGTTTTCCTGGGACGGCAGGCCGCAACCCTCGGCCCGCCGCAAGCGGCGCAAGAAATCTAAGCGGCGCCGCATTCCCGCATGTCCCTATTCCGCTTCGTCGGCCGATGCGGCGTTGAGCTGGCCGTATTTTTCCTCGCCGATCGAGGCGAGCAGGTCGAGTTGCGTCTCGAGGAAGTCGATGTGACCTTCCTCGTCGGACAGCAGATCCTCGAACAGCTTCATCGTCACGTAGTCGCCTGCTTCGTCACAAATCTCGCGCGACCGTTTGTAGGCAGTGCGCGCGTCATATTCGCCGGCAAGATCGGATTCGAGCACTTCCTTGACATTCTGTCCGATACGCAGCGGTGCTACCGACTGCAGGTTCGGATGACCTTCAAGGAAGATGATGCGGGCCACGATCCGGTCGGCATGGTGCATCTCCTCGATCGATTCCGCGCGTTCCTTCTTCGCCAGCTTGGCGTAGCCCCAGTCTTCCAGCAGCCGGAAATGCACCCAGTACTGATTGACCGCTCCAAGTTCCAGAAACAGAGCTTCGTTAAGCCGCTCTATGATCTGCTGTTCGCCTTTCATGGGTTCTGCTCCCGTATTGGACGCGCAGGCCTCTGACGCGATCCAGGTGTGAAACGACATCCACGCCGCTCGCCTCCGAGCGGGCGTGGTAATTTTCGGTTACCCGAATGATCGTTTCGACCACATTTGGGAAGCAGCCGCAACAGCGACCACGCTTCTGCATGGCATGATAGATCTTCGCCGGCACGATAAGTTGCCAGGGATCCTGATCCAGCAGCCCGACGATCGTCTGCTCAATCTCCTTCTCGGTGATGATGTTGCAATGGCAGATCAGCATTATTTGCTCTGTATGGCTGACGACGCGTGCTCGGCGCCGTGTGGCTTATTTTCTCAATCGAACCGAAAACCGCTTTCCACTTTTTACGCGGACCTTCGGTTCGGGATCGTGCTCGAGGCTCTTGACGCCTTATTGGAACACCTTGTCTGGAGCATCGAGGCTGTCCGAGCCCTCGAAGGCGATGGCATTGAGTTTCAGGGTGCCGACGGCGCGTTCGATCGACTTAGTCTGGTCGACCAGCGCATCGATCGCCGCCTGGACTGTGGCGTTGCCTTCAATGTTGCCTTCGCCGATCTGCTGGTCATAAGCCTCGCCGCCAAGCGCCCGCGCCTTGATGGCTTCCATCTTGGCGACGGTGACATCGAGCTTGTCCGACAGTTCCTTGTCGATCGCCGGATCGGCCTCCTTGACCATGTCGGATACCGAGGGGCCTTCGACGACGGTGCCGTCGAGGCGCGTGTAGCTGCCACGATAGGCGGCACGAATGCCGACGGCATCGTAGAGATGGGAATCGTAGGTGTTGTCGGAGAAGCAGTCGTGCTCCTCTTCGGGATCGTGCAGCAGCAGGCCGAGCTTCATGCGCTCGCCGGCAAGTTCGCCATAGGACAGCGAGCCCATTCCGGTGAGGATGGTCGAGATGCCTACTTTCGGCTCGCCATCGACAAGGTTCTTGCGGGTGGCGCCGCCATCCTTCCACTCGTTGACCATGTCCTGCAGATCGGAAACCAGAAGGTCGCTCGCCGACTTCAGGTACTGCGCCCGACGATCGCAATTGCCGCTGGTGCAGTTGGCGAGATCGTAGTCCGTATAGGGCCGTTCGCCCGCGCCCGGGCCAGTGCCGTGCAGGTCCTGGCCCCACAGCAGGAATTCGATAGCGTGGTAGCCGGTCGCCACATTGGCCTCGATGCCGCCGGCTTCCTGCAACGTGCCGGAGAGGAACTCCGGAGTAAGATTGGTGGCGTCGATCTTCTTGCCGTCGACCTCAATCGACTTGTTCGCGATCACATTGGCGGTGTAGAGCGCATTCGCATCCGACTCGGTGCCGTAGCCGGCAGCGACATAGTCGATCAGGCCTTCGTCCAGCGGCCAGGCGTTCACCTTGCCTTCCCAGTCGTCGACGATGGCGTTGCCGAAGCGGTAGACTTCGGTCTGCTGATAGGGAACACGCGACGCCTTCCAGGCCTCGCGGGCGGCAGTCAGCGTTTCCACCGAAGGCTTGGCAAGCAGCGCGTCGACGGCCTTGTCGAGCGCCTGCGCCGTCGTCAGCGAATCCTCATATTTGGCGAGCGCAATGTCGGAATAGGTCTTGATGACAGCCTTGGCATCGGTTTCCGCCTTGGCCGGCAGCACGAATATCGCCGCCGTCAATGCCGCCGTGGCGCCGATCGCGGCGAGCCTGCCATATCGTGCCGTGATCATCGCTCTCATGATTGTCATCTCCTCGGAATTCAGTGAAATGCCGGCGCCAAAGGCGCGTCGACAGGCAATCGGCACCAAGGCAGGTCCATGGCATTGGCCGAGAAACAGGCCGCGGCATAGCGCGGTTTGCGGAAGAAAGACATCGAAATACCTCCAATCGAAAGGGTTCAAGGCCCAGACATCAAAGGGATGCGCTTGACACGCAAGGTTCCATAAAGCGATGAAGGCGCCGGAAGTCAACCGATTTCAGAGAGAAAAGCCAATCGAAACAACAGTTTAGAATTATTCTAAACTGCAAGTGTCAACTTTAGCCGCATTTTAGCTTGTCGTCATTAACAGCACTATTGATGGACCGCCATTCCGGGTGCGACCCGCAAAGGTGGTCTCGCGGCGGGGTCAGACAATTGCCACGTGGCGAGACGTCCTAGACTTGGACGAAGAATTGGGGATGAGGAAATTGGGGCTGCGATGAAAAACGGTGTGATCATTGTCGGTGCGGGTCATGCGGGCGTGCAAGCGGCCGCCAGCCTGCGCGAGGACGGTTACGACGGACCCGTGATCCTCGTCGGCGACGAGAATGAACTGCCCTATCACAAGCCGCCGCTGTCGAAGACCTTCATCAAGGATCAAGAGGCCAAACCGCAGCCGCTGCGCGGCGAGGCCTTTTATACCGGCAGTACCATCGACTACCGGCCGGGCATCAGGGTCGACCGCATCGATGCCGGACGCAGGCTGGAGCTATCAGGTGGCGGCGTGCTGCCTTTCGACCGACTGATCCTGGCGACCGGTTCGCGGCCGCGAATCCTGCCGCTGCCGGGTTCGGAGCTTTCAGGCGTGGTGTCGCTGCGCTCGCTCGCCGAGGCGCGGCTGATCCGCGCGTTGAGCGCGCAGAGCGAGGATGTGGTCATCCTCGGCGGCGGCTTCATCGGGCTGGAGATCGCCGCGACGCTCAAAGCGGCCGGGCGCGAGGTCACCGTGGTCGAGGCGGTCGACCGGCTGCTCGGCCGGGCAGTGGCGCCGGTCATCGCGAGGCACGTGCGGCAACGGCTGGAAGCGACTGGCGTGCGCATCCTCACCGGCACCACGATTGCGCGGCTCGAAGGCGAGAACGGCCATGTCTCTGCCGCGATCACCACATCCGGCGAGCGCCTGCCGGCGCAGATGGTCATCGTCGGTATCGGCGTCGTGCCGAATGTCGAACTGGCCCAGGCCGCCGGCATCACAATCGCCAACGGCATCCGCGTCGACCAGCAGATGCGCACGTCAGTCCCCGAAATCCTCGCCATCGGCGATGCCGCCTCCTACCGGCACTGGCTCACCGGCAGCGATGTGCGGCTGGAATCGGTGCAGAATGCGACCGACCAGGCGCGTCTTGCCGCGCGCACCATCGTCGGCCATGCGGACGCCTTTGCGGCGGTGCCATGGTTCTGGTCCGATATCGGCGACATGAAGCTGCAGATGGTCGGCCTGATTTCGGGCGGCGACAGCCATGTCGTGCTGGGCGACGTCAACGAGAACAAATTCTCGATCTACCATTATGCTGGAAATCGTCTCCTCGGCATTGAATCGGTCAACCGGCCGGGCGACCATATGCTTGGCCGCAAGATGCTCGGCGCCGGCTTCTCGCCAACGCCGCAAACGGTTCCGACGGGGCCGGATGGACTGAAGGCGGCGCTCGCCGCCTTCCAGCAGGAAGAGCCTGTCCGCGCCGCTGAATAGGATATGTTGATATTCAGGTGATGCCGGATTGCGAACGGTGGTTTCCTGCGCTTCCGGTACTCACGGACCCAAATGTCCGCTCCGTTCCGGTTCTCGGAACCCACCATTCTCGGCTCGGCCTGACATGAATCTCAATACATCCCAAGAAGGCGAGGGTCAGGCGGCGCGGACCTCACGGATCGAGCTTTCCAGAATGTCGAGCGCTTCGTTCATGACGCCGTCCTGGATGGTGATCGGCGCGAGGAAACGGATGACGTTGCCGTAGACCCCGCAGGTGAGCAGGATCAGGCCCTTATCGAGCGCCGTGAGCCGGACGGCATTGGCGATCTCGGCCGACGGCAAGCCCTTTTTGACATCATTGAACTCAACCGCGTTCATGAAGCCGGGGCCTCTGATATCGACGATCTCCGGCGTGTCGTCGCGGATCGATTGCAGCCGCTGCTTCAGCCTGTTGCCCAGCGTGTTGGCGCGGTCGCAGAGGTTTTCCTCCTCGATCACATCGAGCACGGCATGCGCCGCCGCGACGCCAATCGGGCTGCCGCCATAGGTGCCGCCGAGCCCGCCCGGGTTCGGCGCATCCATGATCTCGGCACGCCCGGTGACCGCCGACAGCGGGAAGCCGCCGGCCAGGCTCTTGGCCATGGTGGTGATGTCAGGCGCCACTTCGTGGTGATCCATGGCGAACATCTTTCCGGTGCGAGCAAAGCCGGTCTGCACCTCATCGGCAATCAACAGCATGCCGTGCTGGTCGCAGATCTTGCGCAGTGCCGTCATGAACTCGCGCGGCGCCTCGTAGAAGCCGCCCTCACCCTGCACCGGCTCGACGATGATCGCGGCGACGCGGGCCGGATCGACATCGGCCTTGAACAGGCGGTCGAGCGCGGCCAGCGAATCGGCGACGGAGATGCCGTGCAGCGCTACCGGGAACGGCGCGTGGAAGACATCGGCCGGCATGGCGCCGAAGCCGACCTTATAGGGCACGACCTTGCCGGTCAGCGCCATGCCCATGAAGGTGCGGCCATGGAAGCCGCCGGCAAAGGCGATGACCGCCGGCCGGCCGGTGGCGTTGCGGGCGATCTTGACGGCATTCTCCACCGCCTCGGCGCCGGTGGTGACGAAGATGGTCTTCTTTTCGAAATTGCCCGGCAGCATGCCGTTCAGCCGTTCGGCCAGCCTGACATAGCTCTCATAGGGCACCACCTGGTGGCAGGTGTGGGTGAAGCGGTCGAGCTGCGTCTTGACCGCCTCGATCACCTTCGGGTGACGATGGCCGGTGTTGACGACGGCGATGCCGGACGAGAAGTCGATGTAGCGGCGGCCTTCGACATCCCAGATTTCCGAGTTCTCGGCGCGGTCGGCATAGATTTGCGTGGTCATGCCGACGCCGCGCGAGATCGACTGGTTCTTGCGTTCGGAAATGGCTGAATTCTTCATGATGTCCCTCGCCGGGCCGGCGCCCGTTCTCGTTTGGATGATTGCCGGGAATTGTTCTGATCTTATTTCATGTTTTCCTCAAGTTGGCACCGCCGCCAGGTCGTTGGGCCTGCTGCCGTTAGCGTCGCTGAAATTTGATTCACGCCGTCCTGACAAACCCGTCGCTGGCCCGCAAGAGGTTGCGCGTGTAACCCTTGGTCACGTGCCGCTTGACAAGGTCGCTCGCTGCCAGATTTTCCACCGCTTCGCCGTTCTGCATCACCATCAGCCGCTCGCACATATGGGTGATGATGGCGAGGTCGTGGCTGACCATCAGGAAGGTCAGCTTGCGCCGCCGCCGGATCTCCTCCAGCAGATTAAGCACTTCGGCCTGCACCGACGCGTCGAGCGCCGAGGTCGGCTCGTCGAGCAGCAGGATCGACGGTTCGAGGATCAGGGCGCGCGCAATCGCCACGCGCTGGCGCTGGCCGCCCGACAATTGATGCGAATAGCGGAAGCGGAAGCCGGTTCCCAAACCGACCTCGTCCAGCGCCCGCTGGATGCGCTTTTCGCCATCGGCAAAGCCGTGGATGGCGAGCGGCTCCTGCAGCAGGCGGTCGACGGTCTGGCGCGGATGCAGCGAGCCGTATGGGTCCTGAAAGACCATCTGCACCTCGCGATAGAAAGCCTTGTGGCGGCGCGCGCCGAGTTTTTTTCCGTTGACCGTGATGCTGCCCGAAGCGATCGGCGCGAGACCGGCGATTGCCCTCAGCAGCGTCGATTTGCCGGAGCCGGATTCGCCGACCAGGCCGAAGGATTCGCCTGATTGCACTTCGAGGCTGACGCCCTTCAGCGCGCGAAACCGGTCGAAGACCACCTCCAGCCTGTCGACGGAAAGCGCTGATGTCATGCCGCCCACTCCGGCTTGCGGTCGAGCACCGGCAGCGGGTGACGGTCGGCGCCGATCTTGGGCATGCAGTTGAGCAGGCCACGCGTATAGGGATGCTGGGCACGGCCGAGTTCCGACGCCGCCAGCTGCTCGACGACCTTGCCGGCATACATGACGATCACCCGGTCGCAGAAGGACGAGACCAGGCGCAGGTCGTGCGAGATGAAGATCAGCCCCATGCCGCGCTCGCTGACCAGCCTGTCGAGAATGCCGAGCACGTCGAGTTGCACAGTGACATCGAGCGCCGAGGTCGGCTCGTCGGCGATCATCATTTCCGGCCCGGCGATCAGCATCATGGCGATCATGGCGCGCTGGCCCATGCCGCCCGACACCTCGTGCGGATGCAGGTCGAAGACACGGGCGGGATCGCGGATCTGCACCGCCTCCAGCATGGCGAGCGCGCGGTCGCGGGCTTCGGCCTTGCCGACCTTCTCATGCGTGCGCAGCGTCTCGACGATCTGACGGCCGATGCTCATCACCGGGTCGAGCGAATATTTCGGATCCTGCAGGATCATGGCGATGCGTTTTCCCCGCAACGCACGGCGGTCGCGAGGCAAGGCCGTGAGCAGGTCGATGCCGTCGAAAGCAAGTTTCCTGGCGGTGACCTCGGCCTGCGGCGGGGTCAAGCCCATGATGGCGCGGCCGGTCTGCGACTTGCCGGAACCGCTCTCGCCGACGATGCCGAGCCGTTCTCGGCCGAGCGAGAAGGAGACGCCGCGCACCGCTTCGATGCGGCCGGTACGCGTCGGAAAGGTGACGCGCAGATCGTCGACGTCGAGAAGCGTGCTCATTGATCACCGCTCATTGGTCGCCACTGCGGGGGTCGAGCGCGTCGCGCAGGCCGTCGCCGAGCAGGTTAAAGCCGAGGCTGACGATGAGGATGGCAAAGCCCGGTGCGCCGGCCACCCACCATTGGTCGAGTACGAAGCGGCGGCCCGACGCGATCATCGCCCCCCATTCCGGCAGCGGCGGCTGTGCGCCGAGGCCGAGGAAGCCGAGACCGGCGGCGGTCAGGATGATGCCGGCCATGTCGAGCGTCACCCTGACGATCAGCGACGAGATGCAGAGCGGCATGATGTGGCGAAGCACGATGCGGAATGGCGAAGCACCCATCAATTGCACCGCCTTGATGTAGTCCGAATTGCGCACGGTGAGCGTTTCGGCTCGCGCGATGCGGGCATAGGGCGGCCATGAGGTGATGGCGATGGCGAGCACCGCATTCTCGATCCCGGGGCCAAGTGCGGCGACAAAGGCCAGCGCCAGGATCAGCTTCGGAAACGCAAGAAAGATGTCGGTGATGCGCATCAGGATCGCATCGATCCAGCCGCCGGCATAGCCGGCGACCGCGCCGACCAACAGGCCGATAGGGGCGGCGATGATGGCGACGAGTATGACGACGTAGAGCGTCCATCGCGAACCGAAGATGATGCGCGAAAGGATGTCGCGGCCGAGGTCGTCGGTGCCGAACCAGTGCGCGGCACTCGGCGCCAGCAGGCGCGAACCCTTGAGGTCGCCGAATGTCGGCGAATAGGGCGCCAGCACATCGGCAAGGGCCGCGACCATCAGCAAAGCGATGATGATGAGCAGGCCGAGAAACGCCAGCCGATTGGCGGAAAAGCGCCGCCACGCGACATAGGCGCGGCCGAGCCTTGCCTGCATGCGCGACGCCGGCCGCTCGCTGAGCAGCCAGTCGCGGCGGCTCTGGATTGCTTCAGCGCTCATCGTACCTTGGTCCTTGGATCGAGCACCCGGTAGAGCAGGTCGGACAGAAGGTTGATGCCGATGAAGACCGAGCCGATGACGATGGTGCCGCCGAGCACCGCGTTCATGTCGGCATTCTGCAGGGAATTGGTGATGTAGAGACCGATGCCCGGCCACGAGAACACCGTCTCGGTCAGCACCGAGCCTTCGAGCAGGCCGGCATAGGATAGCGCAATCACGGTGACCATCGGCACCGCCGCGTTGCGCAGCCCGTGGCCCCAGATTATGCGTGTTTCCGACAGGCCCTTGGCGCGCGCCGCCACAATATATTCCTGGGCAAGCTCGTTCAGCATGAACGATCGCGTCATGCGGCTGATATAGGCAAGCGAGAAATAGCCAAGCAGCGAGGCCGGCAGAATGATGTGGCGGAAGGCATCACGAAATACATCCCACTGCCGCTGCCACAGCGCATCCAAGAGATAAAAGCCGGTGATCGGCGTGAAGGTATACTCGTAGACGATATCGAGGCGGCCGGGAAAAGCCACCCATTGCAGCTTGGCATAGAACAGCACAAGCGCCAGCAATCCCAGCCAGAAGATCGGCACGGAGTAGCCGACCAGTCCGATGATGCGGACGATCTGGTCGATGATGCTGCCGCGCCGGACCGCGGCCAGCACGCCGAGCGGCACACCGAGGAATGCACCGATCAGCGTCCCCAGCGTCGCCAGTTCGATCGTCGCAGGAAAGGCGCGGCGGATGTCGGTCATGACGGGATTGGTGGTCAGCACCGACGTGCCGAAATTACCGTTCAGGGCATTCTTCACATAGATGTAGAACTGCTCGACCAGCGGCAGGTCGAGACCCATCTCGCGGCGGGTGCGCTCGACGACATTGGCCGGCGCCCGGTCGCCGAGCACCGCCAGCACCGGGTCAATGGGGATGACCCGCCCGATGAAGAAGGTCACCGCGAGAAGACCGAGATAGGTGGTTATCGCGATGACCAGGAAGCGGGCAATCGCCGACGCGACAGCGACAGCACGGGCGCTGCCGCGCCCTGCCGTCGCTTCGCTTTCAACAGTGCTCATGCGGCAAGTCCGCCGACATCACTCCTTGGAGATCTGCCCGACGAAGTTGGTGTCGAAGCTCGGGCCGAGCGCAAAGCCCTTGAGGTTCTTGCGCAGGCCGGCCACTTCCAACTGCTGGTGGATGATGATGAAAGGACTGGTTTCGAGGACCTTCTTCTGCAGATCCTGGTACATTGCGGCGCGCTTGGCCGCATCCTTCTCGAGCAAAGCCGCCTCGGTTTCTTTGCTCAATTCCGGGATCTCCCAGGCGTTGCGCCAGGCCAGCGTCTTGGTCTTGCCTTCATCCGAATTGTCCGGGTTGCTGGCGAAGGTCTGGGCATTGGAGTTCGGATCGAAATAATCCTGACCCCACTGGCCGATATAGATGTCGTGGTTGCGGGCGCGGTATTTGGTCAGGGTCTGCTTGCCGTCGCCGGGAATGATCTCCAGCTTGACGCCGGCCTGTCCCAGCGTCTGCTGGAACGATTCCGCCATGCCGGTCTCCGGCTGCCTGCTGCGTACGTCCATGGTGACGCTGAAGCCGTCGGCCAAGCCGGCCTTGGCGAGCAGTTCCTTGGCTTTGGCGACGTCGAACGTGAACGGATTCTCGTCCAGCTCGCCGAGCACGCCTTTTGGCAGGAAGGTCTGGTGGATCTCGCCGATGCCCTTGAGGATGGTCGAGCTCAACGCATCGTAGTCGACGAGATATTTGAAGGCCTGGCGAACCTCAGGCTTGGCGAGGTTCGGGTTCTTCTGGTTGAGGCTGATGTAAAAAACCGTGCCCTTCGGTGCGCTGGTGGTAGTGAGATCGGTGTTCTTGGCGATTGCGTCGAGGTCGTTCGGCTCGAGATTGCGGGCGACGTCGATGTCCCCGGCCTCGAGCGCCAGTCGCTGACCCGAGCTTTCCTTCATGTTGCGATAGATGACGCGGGCAAGCTTGGCCTTTTCGCCGTGATAATTGTCGTTGCGCTCCATCACGACGACCTCATTCGCCCGCCATTCGCGCAGCTTGAACGCGCCGGAGCCGGCATAGCCGGTCTTCAGCCAGGCGTTGCCGAAATCGTTGTCGTATTTGTAATCGTCGCTGGGCGTCACCGCCGCGACATGCTCCTTGACCAGCTTGGCGTCGACGACCGAGGCGACGGTTGCCGACAGACAGTTCAAGACGAAGCTCGGCGCATAGGCCTTGTCGACCGTGAACTGGAACGTCGTGCCATCGATGGCCTTGGCCTTCTCAGTGACGTTGTCGCCGTTGATGCCGAACTGCCCGATTATAAAGGCCGGGCTCTTGTCGAGCTTGATGGCGCGCTCGAACGAATAGGCGACGTCCGCCGCCGTGATCGGGTTGCCCGAGGCAAATTTCAGGCCGGGCTTGAGCTTGAAAGTGTAGGTCAGGCCGTCGTCTGAGACGCTCCAGCTTTCGGCGAGATCGCCCTTGACCTTGGAGGTATCGCTGAGATCGAGGCGGACAAGAAGATCGTAGGTGTTGCCGGTGACCTCGGCAGTCGACAGCTCGAACGCCTCGCCCGGATCCATGGAGATGATGTCGTCGATGGCGAAACCCTCGACCAGCGTGTCGGCGGGAGTGACCGCAAAGGCCGGCGTGCCGGCCAGAAGCAGCGCGGACATGGCTGCGCCCGCGAGCAAGAAGCGGGAGCGTAGAGCAAACTTTTCCATCATCATTTTGATTGTTCCCTGTTTTGTTGACCTGAGTTCCCGGCCCAGGCTTGTGGCGTTCTCTTGCCAAATCAACGGTGATCCCAGAACCGGTTGTCTTGGCAACTTTTATCCAGTTCCGCCTCACCATATCCGGCGGTTTCAAGCGCGGCAACGAGCATTTGCAAAGCTGTTGGTTGGACCAGATCAGCCAGCTACCACCGCCGGGAACGAACCCCGGGGGTGAGCTATTTCAATGCGGTGACCAGGTCGGCATCGGGAAAACAGGTGGCGGCTCGACTGTTCCTGGCCTGCCACTTACCGATCGAGCGGCGGGTCTTGAAGCCGGGCAGGCCGTCGGCACTGCCGACATCATAGCCCTCGGCCTCCAGGGCGCGCTGCAGGGTGGCGATGTCCGACCTGTGGAGCCCGCCGACCGCGCCCCAGCGCCCTGAAAAATTGCTGTCGCCACGGGCGATGCGGTCGGCGCCGTGGCCGATGAACAGGGCGTAGAGATCGCTGGTGTTGTATTGCTTCAGCACGTAGAAATTGGGCGTGACGATGAAGGCCGGACCGCTGCGCCCGGCCGGCATCAAAAGAAAGCCTTCAGCCTTCAGCTCACGCGCCGGAAACGATCCTGCCGCGACAGGCTTGATGCCCATATCAACCCACTCGGAAATCCTCTTGCCCTGGTCCGGACCTTCGAGCGAACAGGAGACCGCTTCCGGTACAGTCACCTCGAAGCCCCAGCCGCGACCCTTCACCCAGCCATGGTGGACGAGATAGTTGGCGATCGAGGCTAGCGTGTCCGGCACCGAATTCCAGATATCGGCCCGACCGTCGCCATCGAAATCGACGGCATGGTTCAGGAACGAACTCGGCATGAACTGCGGCTGGCCGAGCGCGCCTGCCCAGGACGATTTCATCGCACCGACCGGGGCCAGCCCACGCTCGACGATCTTGAGTGCTGCCATAAGCTCGGTGCGAAAGAAGTCCTTCCTGGTCGCCATGAACGCCTTGGTGCCCAGCACTTCGAAAGCGTCGTAAGGCATCTTCGCCGCGCCGAAGCCGCTCTCGCGGCCCCAGATCGCCAGCAGCACCTCGCCCGGCACGCCGTAGCGCTTCTCGATCGCGGCAATGGTCCTGGCATTGGCCGCCTTGCGCGTGCGGCCACCGGCGGTCACGGCGCGAACCGTCTTTTCGGCGAAATAGGCGCCGGGCGAACCGAACTCCGCCTGATGCTGCTTCTGCGGCGTCGTCGCCTTTTTGCCCGGCATAACCAGGTCGGGCAGTTTCAGGTTCGGTGTGACGCCGTCGAAGGCGGCATCGAGGGTTTTTCTGGAGATGCCTTTGGCGTTCGCCTCGGGCCAGAGATCGCCTTGCAGCCAGACGCGGAACTGGTCGTCGATTTTTGCTGCGGAAGCAGGGGTGGGGAGGAGGCCGATCAGTGCGGCCAACAGAAATACAATGCAGAGTATGCAAGGGCAGCGTTCCTTCGCAGTCATCTCAGAAGCATCCTTCCCGCCAGCCACCTCAAAACGCCGTCCGGGAGCGCAGCGCCGCGGCCAGCGTGCCTTCGTCAAGATAATCGAGTTCGCCGCCGACCGGCACGCCATGCGCCAGCCGCGTTACTTTGATCTCGAAGCCGGACAATTGGTCGGTGAGATAATGCGCGGTGGTCTGGCCCTCGACCGTGGCGTTGACGGCAAGGATCACCTCCTTGACCTTGCCGCCGGCGACACGGTCGACCAGCGATCGGATGTTGAGCTGCTCGGGGCCGACGCCGTCGAGCGGCGACAGCGAGCCGCCAAGCACGTGGTAGCGGACATTCATGGCGGCCGCCCGCTCCAGCGCCCACAGGTCGGCCACGTCCTCGACGACGATCAGAGTGCCGGCGTCGCGGCGCGGATCGGTGCAGATCATGCATGGGTCGGACGTATCGACATTGCCGCAGGTCGAGCAGATGCGCACCTTGTCGACCGCCTCGCCCATGGCGGCGGCGAGCGGCGACAGCAACTGCTCCTTCTTTTTGATGAGGTGAAGTGCTGCCCGCCTGGCCGAACGGGGCCCGAGCCCCGGCACCTTGGCCAGAAGCTGGATCAGGCGTTCGATCTCGGGACCGGCGATTCGCTTCGACATCGCATCGGTTTATGATTTTTCCGCACGCTTTGGAACAGTTCTGCGGGCGAGCGGTCTGTTCAACGCGTAAGGATGCTGCTGCCGTCAGTATGCTTCCAGCGGCCGGCTCTGGCCGGCGATCATCGCACCGATGGCGTCGGTGTTCTCGGGTGTCGATTCAAACGACATCGTCGGCTCGGCCGGCGCCGGGAATGACGTGACAGGTTGCGCACCGGCAGTGCCGCCAAAACTGGCCGCGTCCGGCTCCTGCATCGGCTCTTGCATCGCCACAAGGGTCGCCTTCTCTGGCGTCGCCTTCTCCAGAGTAGCCTTTGCCGGTTGCGTTGCGACCGCGGTCACATAGGTTGCCTTGGCGAATTTTGCCTTGGCGACCGGAGCGGCGGAGGCCACGAGCGTCACAGGCGCTGCGCGCGCCGACCCCCGCGGCGTGGACTGTGCCACCGCGACCGTCGGCTCGTCCGGCAACGGTTTCCAGTTCCGGCCGCGCTTTTCATAGAAGGCGTTGCCGCCGGCAACCATGGTGTAGTGCATGTTCTTGTAGGGGAAACGCAGGCCGGCGGTGTGAAAGAACATCGTGTTCTTCAGCTTGGCCTTGCGCTCGCCCCTGAGCACCGCCTCGGCGGCCTCCTCGACGTCGGGCATCGCCTTCGAATTCATCTGCCGTGTCATCACGCCCGGTGCGAACTGGCCCCGCGCGCCGACCACCTGGCAGATGGTGTTGCCGTGCTTGCCGGAACGCAGCCGGTTCATGACCACCGTGCCGACGGCAATCATGCCGTCACGGCTCGACCGGTTGGATTCGAAGAACATCGCGCGCTGGAGGCACTCCTTGTCCTTCAGTGTGTGACGGTAGGGCCGGGATCTGACGGCATCGGTCAGGTTGGCCACCGACAGGCTGTGCGAGGTGGTCTGACTGCAACCGGCCAGGAACAGCGGAGAGGTGATGACGCCGAGCAACAACGACGTCTTCCATCGGGTCGCGATCAAAGATATCCCCTCATTCTGTCGCCAGCCCGCCCCTGTTGCGGCAAGAATGAGACACTTTCAGGCAAAAAGATGGCTAAAGCGTTATTAAGTGTGCGGAGTTGCCTAATGGACACACCGGTGGAGCAAGCGACCGCCGGATCGCGGCATGGCACTCGATACCACTGTAACGGCATGGGTCCTGTCCTAGGATACCCGCAGGGAGCCTTCCCCAAGGCTCGAGCAATGGGTTCAGTCGACCGGCATAGCTATCAACACCTTAGAACGGCAGCTTCATTCCCGGCGGTATCGGCAGTCCTGCGGTCAATGCTTGGGTCTTTTCCTGCATCATCTGCTCGACCTTCGCCCTGGCGTCATTGTGGGCAGCGAGAAGCAGATCCTCCAGAATCTCGACCTCGTCCTCCTTGAACAGAGACGGGTCGATCTTCAGCGCCTTCATCTCGAATTTGCCGGTCAGCGTCACGCTGACCAGGCCGCCGCCGGCCTGTCCGGTGGCTTCCAGCGTGGCGATCTCGTCCTGCATGGCCTGGAACTTGGCCTGCATTTCTTTCGCCTTGCCCATCAGGCCGAGAAGATCTTTCATCGCTTGGTCCTCTACGATTGATATCAGGTTTCGTCTTCGTCTGTCGCCGGCTCGATCGGAACCTCTGCCTCCACCGCATCGGCTTCCGGTGCGTCGGGAATGCGCACGTCGATGATCTTGGCGCCGGGAAAACGCGCTAGGATGGCGGCGACGGTCGGGTCGCTCTTGGCGTCGAGGAGGGCGCTTTCGCGTTTGGTCGATTCCATCTCGGCCAGCGTCTGGCCACCCTCTTCCTTCGACAGCGACACCAGCCAGCTGCGGCCGGTCCAGGCGCGCAATTTGGCGGTCAGATCGTTGAGCAGCATCTTCGGCGCATCATCGGTCAGGCTGACGTCGATGCGGCCGGGCTCGATGCGCACCAGGCGCACGCAGCGCTTCACCAGCACCTTGAAGGCCATGTCGCGCTGGGCATCGGCAAGCGCGACGATGTCGGCCAGCGATTTCACCGGCACCGGCGGCGCATCCGCAACCGGCTCCGGAACGAAGGCTGCAGGCATCGGCGCGGGTTCGACCAGCCGCATGGTGTGCGCGCCGCCATTGGCCGTCGGCATCCGCGTCTGCGCCACAGCGCTGGCGCCGCCATTTCCGGGACTTGCTGGGCCGGGATTTGCGACGACAGAGCTTGCGGGCGCACTATTCGAGCGTGGCGCGCCGTTGGGCACCGACGCTCCGCTCTCCAGCGATTTCAGCGCCTCGTCCAGTGTCGGCAGGTCGGCGGCATGCGCCAGCCGGATCAGCACCATTTCGGCGGCACTGACCGGCCGGTTGGAGGACTGCACCTCGGGAATGCCTTTCAACAGCATTTGCCAGGTCCGCGACAGCACCCTGACTGACAGCGCCTTGGCGAAATCGGCGCCGCGCCGGCGCTCGTCTTCCGACAGCGACGCGTCCTCAAGGGCCGTCGGCACGAAGCGCAAACGGGTGACGAGGTGGTTGAACTCGGCCAAGTCGGTCAGCACCGCGGCCGGATCGGCGCCGGTATCGTACTGGTTGCGGAACTCGGCCAGTGCGGACGCCACATCGCCTTTCATGACATGTTCGAACAGGTCGACGATGCGGGCGCGGTCGGCGAGCCCGAGCATGGCGCGTACCGCTTCGGCGCTGACAGCGCCGCTGCCATGGGCGATCGCCTGGTCGAGAATGGACAGCGAATCGCGCGCCGATCCTTCGGCCGCACGGGCGATCATCGCCAGTGCGTCGTCGTCGACCGCAATGCCTTCTTTGCCGGCGATCGAGGACAGATGCGCGACCAGCGTGCCGGCATCGATACGCCTGAGGTCGAAGCGCTGGCAACGCGACAGAACGGTGATCGGAACTTTTCTGATTTCGGTGGTGGCGAAGATGAATTTGACGTGCGGCGGCGGCTCTTCCAGCGTCTTCAGCAGGCCGTTGAAGGCCTGGGTCGAGAGCATGTGCACTTCGTCGATGATGTAGACCTTGTAGCGCGCCGACACCGGGGCGTAACGCACGCGCTCGATGATGTCTCTGATGTCGTCGATGCCGGTATGCGAAGCGGCGTCCATCTCGATGACGTCGACATGGCGGCCTTCCATAATCGCTTGGCAATGCTCGCCCAGCACGGCAAGGTCGACCGAAGGCTGGTCGACGGTGGCGGTCTTGTAGTTGAGCGCCCGCGCCAGAATGCGCGCTGTCGTCGTCTTGCCGACACCACGCACACCGGTCAGCATCCAGGCCTGGGCGATGCGGCCGGTGGCGAAAGCATTGGTGAGGGTGCGAACCATCGGCTCCTGGCCGATCAGTTCGGAAAAATTAGCAGGACGGTATTTGCGCGCCAGAACGCGATAGGCGACTGCCTTTTCCGTTCCCGAATTTCCGGCATCGCTCATTCGCCCGTAAAGCTCCAAGGGCCGCGCCTGCAGGCGGCCGATTCCTGCGCATAGTTTCGCCCGCAGGGCTTGGCGCCGTCAATGTCGCGGGAGAAAGGCGAAGAGGTGGGAGGCTGGAACAATGACCCGTTCCGGGCTCGTTAGGGCTGCTTCCTTCCGGACCTGACCCGGTTGGCGAGTGGACCGTCCACCACCAACCTCCCGCTTCCATATCGGCAATCCGGCGATGAAATGCAAGGGCGCAGGATTCAATCAGCCGGGAGTGGCGCCGAATGCTGAAACAGAAAACCCGCCTCGGGGCGGGTCATTGGCGCAAAGCAGCACCATGGCCGAACCACTAGCATAACTGCCGTCACAAAGCAACGATTCGCTTGCCGCCTCTTGCGGGCCACCGGCAGCCGCTTTAGCGTTCGAAAGTCTAAAAAACACGACAAAAGTGAAGGAAACGCCGATGTTGCCGGGCCTCAAGGCCGGATTTACGCTGGATGCTCGTCTGGAGGCGGACAGCGAGCAATTGATGTGGCTCGGCCTATGCGAGCTGCGGGTGATGAACGACCGCCGCTGGCCGTGGCTGCTTCTGGTGCCGCAGCGACCGGGCGTGGAGGAAATCCACGATTTGACGCCGCTCGACCAGGCGATGCTGACCTTCGAGACCAATATGGTGGCGCAGGCGCTGAAGAGGGTGAGCGGCTGCACCAAGATCAACAGCGGCGCCCTCGGCAACGTCGTGCGCCAGTTGCATGTCCATGTCGTCGCCCGCTCGGAAGGCGATCCCGGCTGGCCGGGCCCGGTGTGGGGGCACGGCATGCGCGAGCCCTACCAGCGCTCGGACCTTCGCCGGTTTGCGCAACAGATAAAGGCGGCGCTATAAGCCTGTCCCGTGTCCATCCTGAATCTTGAGTCTCCCATGAGCATCCGCCTGTTTGACGCGCCCTTGCGCGAGCCGAGCCAGTTCGTTGGCTTCGCCGGCAATGTGATCGACCGGCAATCGGAAAACCGCGCCGACGATTCCGTCGAAAAGGCGCTCGCCGATCCCTCGGTCAGGCTTTTGCTGATGCATGGCGGGCGCCTCTACCTGAAGCTTAGGGATGGCGGCTTCGACCCCTGGTTCGGCGCCGAGGAAAGCCAGCCGCTCCAGGTGTCGCGCGACCATGGCGTCCTGCTCGGTTTTTCCGACAGCGGTCCGGTGCTCGCCGTGCCGGCCGGCATCGACCCCGAACAACTGCCGGAGACGATCAAGGCCATCGACTATCGCTCGGTTTATATGCAGGGGCTGATCGACGAGGCGGCGGCCGGCGCGATGGCGCAAGGAGCAGCATTGCTCGCCTGGCATGCCAGCCACCGCTTCTGCAGCAAATGCGGCGCTGAAGCCGAAATGCGGGCCGGCGGCTACAAGCGGCTTTGCCCGGCCTGCGCCACCGAGCATTTTCCGCGCACCGACCCGGTGGCGATCATGCTGACCGCGACGCCCGAAAAATGCCTGCTTGGCCGCGGCCGGCATTTCGCACCGGGCATGTATTCGGCGCTCGCCGGCTTCATCGAACCCGGCGAGACGATCGAGGCGGCGGTGCGCCGTGAAACGTTGGAGGAAGCCGGCATCAGACTTGGCCGCGTCGTCTACCATGCCAGCCAGCCCTGGCCGTTTCCCTATTCGCTGATGATCGGCTGCTTCGGGGAACCGCTCAACGACGACATCCAGGCCGACCTCAACGAGCTGGAAGACTGCCGCTGGTTCTTTCGCGACGAGGTATTCTCGATGCTGGCCCGCGAGCATCCGGGCGGCCTGATCACGCCGCCGAAGGGGGCGATCGCCTATAATCTCATCCGCGCCTGGGCAGACAGCGCGTAAAACTCACAGGGGGACAAATGATCCGTCACACAGTGGTGTTCAGGCTGAAGCACAAGGACAGCTCGGCCGAGGAGGCAAAATTCCTCGTCGACGCGAAAATACTGGCGGCGATACCGGGCGTCGAAAAGTTCGAGCAGCTGCGTCAGGTCAGCCCGAAGAACGATTTTCGTTTCGGCTTCTCGATGGAGTTCGCCGACCAAGCCGCCTATTCCCGCTACAACGACCATCCCGACCACGTCGCCTTCGTCCGCGACCGCTGGATCCCAGAGATCGAGGCGTTTTTGGAGATCGACTACGCGCCGCTGAGCTAGCATCAATCATTCGAGCAAGTTCGACCGAGAGCAGCCCTCATCAGCCGGTCGGTGACTTGCCAGTGAAAACCGCCAGTTGAGCGGCGAAAGCACGCTTGTAGGCCGGCCGGGCTTCGCCGCGGGCGACATAGGCGAAGAGGTTCGGATATTCGTGCAGTATACCCGACCCGCTCAACCTTAGCAGCACGTGCACCATCATCAGGTCCCCCGCGCTGAACGCACCATCGAGCCAGTCGGCATCGCCCAAGCGACCGGAAAGTTCGCCCAGCCGGTCACGGATGCGATTCTCGACCATAGGCAGGCGCTGTTCGTGCCAGGTCTCGTCGCGCTCCAGGAGCACGGCGGTTTGGCGTTCAAGGATCGGCGGCTCCACCGTGTTGAGCGCGGCAAACATCCATGAGATCGCGCGCGCCCGCGCATTCCCATCCTCTGGCAGCAGGCCACCATGGCGCTCGGCGATATGGAACACGATCGCCCCCGACTCGAACAGGGCGAGATCGCCTTCCTCATAGGTCGGAATCTGCCCGAACGGATGGAGCGCTCGATGCGCGGGTTCGTTCATCGCCTTGAACGAAACAAGACGAACCTTGTAGGGCTGGTTCACTTCTTCAAGCGCCCAGCGAACACGCATGTCGCGCGCCAGTCCCCTGCCGCGATCCGGCGACTGCTCAAAGGCGGTGATGGTTGGGGTCATTGGAAGGCTCCGGATGATTGCATGACGCGATCGTGCGTGACGTCGTCGATTGAGATCAGTTTCCTCATCTCGTCGCGTCCCTTCTTCGATTGAGGCAACCAAAGGACGAATGTCGAGCCGGAATTCCGACATCTGGGAACTGCTCGTCAATCGCGCGTGACCGCTGCAACGGAGGCGCGTAGCGCTCCGGCGAAATCGGGATGGCCATAGAGGTCGTTGTGGCCAGCCGCTATGGCGATGTGGCTGCGCAGATCACGGGCAGCCTCGCGCAGAGGTGCCGAGCGTGCGGCAGGAACGATGGTGTCGTTTTCGGCGGTGATTACGGCCGTGGGCACATCGAGGTCGCGCAGAGATCCTGCCGCCTCCATGCGGTGCCGCAGCAAGAGGCGAACCGGAAGCCAGGGATAGTGGTGAGCGGCGAGTTCTCTCAGCGAATCGAAGGGCGTAACCATCACTATGCCGCGCAATGGCCGGGCCGTCGCCAGATCGACCGCAACCGCAGCGCCGACGCTAAGGCCGATGGCGACGACGCCGGCTTTGGCATCGGTGGCCAGGTGGTCGTGGGCGCGTCGGGCGTCCTCGAATAGGGCGGCGGCCGACGGGCTTCCGCTGCTCGGCGCATATCCGCGGTAGTGCAGCGCAGTGACTTGATGTTCGGGAAATAGCTGGTGCAGCATAAGGGCAAGTGCATCGGCATTCCAGGCATTGCCGGCGAATCCCAGCAGGAGCGGGCGCGGCGCGGCCGGCGTCTGCCTTGCCGGCAGGCGCACCAGAACGACGCGCTCGCCGTCCTCCGTCGCCAGCTCGACATGGCGTGCCCCGGCCGGCAGATCGGGTCCGAACGCCGCAAGGCCGGCCGGAAAGATCAGCCAGGACTGAAGCACATACACGACGGCGACAAAAACCGCATACAATCCAGCGACTGCGAGTGCCAGTTTCAGGAGCCACATCGCAGGAATGTCGCCCGGCGCTCGTCACCTGGCAAGGCGCTACGTCAGGACGCCGCAGGGGGAGCTAATCCGCCACCTTCCATTGCTCGCGCGATTCGCTGGCCGGGTAGACGCCAAGGATCCGCATTTCGCGCGAGAAGAAGGCAAGCTCGTCGAGTGCCAGCTTGACCAAAGGATCGTCCGGATGGCCCTCGATATCGGCATAGAACAGGGTCGCGGTGAATGCGCCGAGCTGGTAGCTCTCTAGCTTGGTCATGTTGATGCCGTTGGTGGCAAAGCCGCCCATCGCCTTGTAGAGCGCGGCCGGCACGTTGCGGACGCGGAAGATGAACGTCGTCATCATCCTGGCTTCGGCGGAAGGGCGTTGTGCCCACTGCCTGTTCTTGGTCAGCACGACGAAACGGGTGACGTTGCTGTCGGTGTCCTCGACATTCTCCTCGATGATGTCGAGCCCGTAGAGCGTCGCGGCCAAGGCCGGCGCCAGCGCCGCCATGGTGCGGTCTTTCAGCCCGGCGACGAGCTTGGCGGCGCCCGCCGTGTCGCCGGCGACCACCGGCTTCCAGCCGTTTTTGCGGATGTATTTGCGGCACTGGCCGAGCGCATGGATGTGGCTGTGCACGGTCTTGATCTCGTCGCGCCTGACGCCCGGCAAGACCATCAGCTGGAAATGGATCGGCAGGAAATATTCGCCGACGATGTGCAGCTTCGATTCCGGCAGGAGGTGGTGGATGTCGGCGACGCGCCCGGCAATCGTGTTCTCGATCGGGATCATGGCGAGGTCGGCCTTGCCGGTCTCGACCGCATTGAAGGCATCCTCGAAGGTCGGACACGGCAACGGCTCCATATCAGGGAACATGTTGCGGCAGGCAGTGTCGGAATTGGCGCCCGGCTCGCCCTGGAAGGCTATTCTGTTGGTTTTTTCAGGCATTCTCAGGTTGACCGGATGTCTCAGGTTGAAAGAAGGGTTCTGGCGCGTTCGAGATCGTCCGGCGTGTCGACGCCGAACGGCGCCGACTGCACAATCTCGGCGTCGATGCGCATGCCGGCCTCCAGCGCCCGCAACTGCTCGAGCTTCTCGCGCCGTTCCAAGGGCGATGGCTTCAGCGCGACGAAGCGTTCGAGCGCTGAGCGGCGATAGGCATAGAGGCCGATGTGGTGATAGAGCGGCCCCTCGCCCCAGGGTGCCGTGGCGCGGGTGAAATAGAGCGCCCGCAGCCGTGTCTCCGACAGCGGCGAGCCGACGATCTTGACGACATTCGGGTTGGTCTTTTCCTCGTCGCGGACGATCTCGATACCGAGCGTGGCGATGTCGACCGTCGCATCCGCGAAAGGCCTCAGCGCGGCATTTATGATGTCGGGATCGATGGTCGGCAGGTCGCCTTGCACATTGACGATCGTTTCGACCTTACGCCCGGGATCCAGCGTGGCCAGCGCCTCGAAGATGCGGTCGGAGCCCGATTCGTGGCCGACGCGCGTCATCACCGCCTCGAAACCGTGCTCGCGCACCGCTTCGGCCACGCTTTCGGTATCGGTGGCGACCACCACCCGGCCGAGCCCGGCTTCGGCAGCGCGACGGGCGACATGGACGATCATCGGGACGCCGGCGATTTCGGCAAGCGGCTTGCCCGGCAGGCGGGTCGAGGCCATGCGGGCCGGGATGAGAATGAGCGTGGACATCGGGTGATGAAGCGTCCGAAAAAGAGGAAGGGAAAAGTGGCAAAAGGTCTCACTGGAAGCGCCCTTATAGGTGTTGCAACGCCAGAGCAAAAGACCTAGTTTCCGCCCGATTTGACCGCCTTGTGGGGTGGTTCACGATTACCGACGGACGGAGTGGACGGATCGGTCCGCCGGAAAAGGGAGCCTGGGGCGTATGGACTCTTTCGAAATCAACAAGCTGATCGGCGGCCTGCTCGGAACCGTGTTCGTCGTCTTCTCGGTCGGCATTGTGTCCGACGCGCTGTTCGCCTCCCCCGCACCGGAAAAACCCGGCTTTGCCATCGAGGCGACCGAGGAGCCTGCCGAGGGCGGCCCGGCAGCCCCCGCTTCAGAGGCCAAGCCGATCGCCGACCTCCTGGCCAACGCCAATGTCGAGGCGGGTGCCGCCGTGTTCAAGAAGTGCCAGGCCTGTCACTCCGGCGAGAAGGGCGGGCCGAACAAGGTCGGCCCCGATCTCTGGGACCTCATCGACCGTCCCGTCGCCGAGCATGGAGGCTTCGCCTATTCGGCCGGCATGAAGGATTTTTCCAAGGGCGGCGCCGAGAAGTGGACCTATGACAACCTCAATCACTTTCTCCTCTCGCCGAAGAAGCTCGTGAAGGGCACGGCGATGGGCTTCGCCGGCCTGCCGAAGGACGAGGACCGCGCCAACGTCATCGCCTATCTGCGCACGCTGTCGGACAGTCCAAAGCCGCTGCCGGCCCCCGGCGCTTCGGCCGAGAATGCCGCCGCGCCCGCCGAAGGCGCGGCGCCGGCCAAACCGGCAAAAAGTGCGGCACCGGCCAAACCCGCAGAGGGTGCAGCGCCGGCCGCACCTGCGCCGGCCCCAGCTGCTCCGCCACCAGCGCCGGCGCAATAACGCAATTGTAATCGTACATTCCTTGAAAAAGCCGGGTTCAGCCCGGCTTTTCAATGGGAAAAGCGCATGTGCGGCGACAAAGGCGACCTGTCGCGGTTTTCATGATCGTCAAATGAACTAGATTGTCGGCTGACAGCTATCGCGCAGAGGAGAAGGCATGACGGTTGGCCGAACGTTTCTCAGATCGACGCTGGTTGTGGCGGCTTTCGCCGGCGGCCTGCAAGCAGCCTTCGCGGACGAATGGCGCACTACCTCGTCGCTGATCGGCGAATCCAAATACGGCAACAACTTCCAGCGCTACGACTACGTCAATCCGGACGCGCCGAAGGGCGGCACCCTAAATTCGGTGGTGCTCGGCACGTTCGACAGCTTCAATCCCTATATCGTCCAGGGTTCCTTCGCCGCCGGCTTCGTCCCGTTCGGCGGCGGCCTGCTCTATGACACGCTGATGGAGCAGGCGACCGACGAAGGCAGCGTCAGCCATCCGCTGGTCTCCGACGCCTACAAACATCCGGACGACTATTCCTCAGCGACCTACCGTCTCGATCCGCGGGCCAAGTGGCACGACGGCAAGCCGATCACCACCGACGACGTGATCTGGTCGTTTCAGGTGCTGAAGGCCAACAGCCCGATGTACAGCCGCTATTTCGAGAACGTAACCGATGCCGTCGCGATCTCGGACCGCGAGGTCGAGTTCCATTTCGACCAGAAGGGAAATCGGGAGCTGCCGAAGATCCTCGGCGATTTGGTGGTGCTGCCGAAGCACTGGTGGGAAGGCACCGACGCCAACGGCAAGAAGCGCGATATCACCAGGTCGACGCAGGAGCCGCCGCTCGGCTCGGCCGCCTACAAGATCGCCAGCTTCAAGCCTGGCACTGAGATCGTCTGGCAGCGCGTGCCGGACTACTGGGGTGCCAAGCTGCCGGTGAAGATCGGGCGAGAGAATTTCGACAGGCAGCGTTTCAGCTACTTTCTCGACGACAATGCCTCTTGGCAGGCCTTCACCAAGGGCGGCTTTGAGGATTTTCGCGTTGAGTCACGGGCCCAGAGATGGGCAGTCGAGTACACCTTTCCCGCCATCAAAGCGGGGGACGTCATAAAAGCGGAATATACCACAACCTCGCCGGAACCCATGCAGGCCTACGTGATGAACACGCGCCGGCCGCTCTTTCAGGACGTGCGCGTGCGCCAGGCTCTGACCTACGCCTATGATTTCGAGAGCATGAACCGCACCATCTTCTTCGGCGCCTATACGCGCACGGACAGTTATTTCGAAGGTGGCGATTTAGCCTCAGGCGGCCTGCCGCAGGGCAAGGAGCTGGAAATCCTGCAGCAATATCGCGACAAGCTGCCGCCCGAACTGTTCACCCAGGAGTTCAAGCTGCCCGTCTACACCACGCCGCAGTCGGGGCGTGAAAATCTTCGGAAGGCCTATGACCTCTTCAAGCAAGCGGGTTGGGTCAATCGCGGCGGCAAGCTCGTCAACGAAAAGACCGGCGAACCGTTCAGGATCGAGTTTCTCGGCAACGACCCCGTAGACGAACGCGTCGCCGGGCCCTTGATTGACAATCTCAGACGTCTCGGCATCGATGCCACGCTGCGCATCGTTGACGACAGCCAGTACACGAACCGGACCCGCGCCTTCGATTTTGATATGCTGGCGGTTGCCGGCTTCCAGCAATCCAATTCGCCGGGTAACGAACAGCGGGATTTCTTCAGCTCCACTGCAGCCGATACATCAGGGTCACGCAATTTGGCAGGGATCAAGAACCCGATCGTCGACGCCCTCATCGACCGAGTGATCTTTGCCACCGATCGGGACGATCTCATAGCGGCCACCCACGCACTGGACCGGGTGCTGCTCTGGAACTACTACATGATCCCACAGTGGCACTTGGGAAAAATTCGTATCGCCTACTGGAACAAATTCGGCATCCCGGAGAAGCAACCGGCTTATAGCGGCGTCGACCAGAATTCCTGGTGGATCTATCCGGACAAGGAAAAGGCGCTGGCGGCAAAATACAAGAGTGGCAATTGATGGCGGCGCTCCCCTGCCGCGCTCCTCTGGCCCGCCGCGACTTTCTGGCCCTGGGCGCCGCGGCCACGGCGGCAGCTTTGCTGCCCGGCCGGGCCTTCGCCGCCATCCCGACCGGCGTAAAGCTGCACGGCCTGTCGGCCTTCGGCGACCTCAAATATCCTCCCGATTTCACGCATTTCGATTATGTCAATCCGGACGCGCCCAAGGGCGGCACCTTCAATTTTGCCCCACCCAACTGGGGCTATAATCAAAACCCGGAGACCTTCAACACACTGAACTCCTTCACGCCAAAGGGCGATGCTCCGCCGCGCATGGGGATGTGCTTCGACACGCTGATGGTGCGAGCGCTGGACGAGGCGGACGCCGTCTACGGCCTGCTCGCCGACGGCGTGACCATTTCGGACGACCGCAACAGTTTCGAGTTTTCGCTGCGGCCCGAAGCGCGCTTCCATGACGGCACGCCTCTGACCGCGCAAGACGCCGCCTTTACTTTCAAGCTCTTGAAGGACAAGGGCCATCCAAGCCTGTCGTTGCCCTTGAAGCATCTGGACGATGCAGCCGCCGTCGATGCGCGGACGCTGCGCCTCGTGTTTTCCGGCAAACATTCTGCCCGTACGATGCTTAACGTCGTCGAGTTCCCGATCCTGTCGAAGGCCTTTTACGAAGCCAATCCTTTCGACTCCTCGCAACTGAGACCCGCGCTTGGTTCCGGTGCCTACAAGGTTGGACGCTGGTCGGCCGGGGCATGGATCGAATATGAGCGCGTGCTTGACTATTGGGGCCGCGATCTCCCGGTCAATCGCGGCCAGAACAATTTCGAACGCCTCCGCATCGAGTTTTACCAGAACCGAACGGCCGGGTTTGAAGCTTTCAAGAAAGGCGAGGTACTCTACCGGGAGGAAGCCACCTCGCGGGTCTGGGCGACGGCTTACGATTTTCCGGCGCTCACCGCCGGCAAGGTCATCAAGCGCGAATTCCCCAGCGAAAAGCTGCCCTCCATGCAGGCCACCGCCGTCAACCAGCGGCGCGAACAGTTTCGCGATGCGCAGGTGCGGCAGGCGATTGCGCTCTGCTTCGACTTCGAATGGACGCGGAGGAATTTCTTCTACGGTTCCTATGAGCGCTCGCAATCGTGCTTCGAGAAATCGGACTATCGCGCCGAAGGCATGCCGTCGCCGGAAGAGCTTGCCTTGCTGGAGCCGTTGCGCGACAAGCTGCCGGCGGAAGCCTTCGGCGAAGCGGTGGTGCAGCAGGCTTCCGACGGTTCCGGCCGCGACCGGAAATTACTTGGCCAGGCGGTGAAACTTCTCGCCGATGCCGGCTGGAAGCGTTCGGGCGACTTCGTTGTCAACGACAAGGGCAAAAAGCTTTCAGCCGAATTCATGGTCGACGACGATGTCTTCGTACAGGTCTATTCGCCCTGGGTCGCCAACATGAAGGCCGTCGGCATCGACGCGACGATCCGCCTAGTCGATTCGGCGCAGTATCAGCTGCGGCAGTCGACGTTCGATTTCGACCTGCTCTCGGCCGCTTCCAATTTTAGCGCCACGCCGACCCGCGACGATCTCGAGATCTTCTTCCACTCAAGCGCGGCGACCGTGTCCGGCTCGCGCAATTTGCCGGGCATATCAAGCCCCGCCATCGATGCGTTGATCGACGCGATCGGCGCCGCCAAGGACCGCGAAAGCCTGACTGTAGCGATGCGGGCGCTCGACCGGGCCTTGCGCGCACGCCGCGATTGGATTCCAAGTTGGTTCCTCGCGAATCACCGAGCCGCCTATTGGGACATGTTCGGCTTTCCCGAGCAGAAGCCCGATTTCGGCTTTCCGGTCGAGACGCTGTGGTGGTTTGACAAGGACAAGGCGGCAAAGATTGGCAAAGCCTGAGATTCTCGCTCAAGCAAGGCAGAGAGCCTGATGGGCGCCTATATCCTGCGCCGCATCCTGCTGATGATCCCGACCCTGTTCGGCATCATGGCGGTGTCCTTCGCCGTCATCCAGTTCGCGCCGGGCGGGCCGGTCGAGCAGGTCATCGCCAGGCTGACCAACCAGGGCGGCAGCGATCGCCTTGGCGGTGGCGGTGGCGACGCAGGCGCCAGCAATTTCGACGTGGCCGGCGACGTCGGTTCGAAATATCGCGGCGCGCAGGGGCTCGACCCCGAATTCATCGCCAAGCTGGAAAAGCAGTTCGGCTTCGACAAGCCACCGCTCGAGCGCTTCGGCATGATGCTGTGGAACTATATCCGGTTCGATTTCGGCGACAGCTATTTCCGTGACATCTCTGTGATCGATCTGATCCTGGAGAAGATGCCGGTATCGATCTCGATCGGGCTGTGGATCACGCTGCTGTCCTACCTGATCTCGATCCCGCTCGGCATCCGCAAGGCAGTCAAGGACGGCTCGGCATTCGACGTATGGACCAGCGGCGTCGTCATTGTCGGCTACGCCATTCCGGGCTTCCTGTTCGGCATCCTCCTGATGGTGCTGTTTGCCGGCGGATCCTTCTACGACTGGTTTCCGCTGCGAGGCATCACCTCCGACAATTGGGACCAGCTGTCCTGGCCGGCGCGGATCGTCGACTATCTCTGGCACATGACCTTGCCGCTGACGGCGCTGGTGCTGTCGGCCTTCGCCACCACGACGCTGCTGACCAAGAATTCGTTCCTCGAGGAAATCCGCAAGCAATATGTGGTGACCGCGCGCGCCAAGGGCCTGTCGGAACGGCAGGTTCTCTACGGACACGTCTTCCGCAACGCCATGCTGATCGTCGTTGCCGGCTTTCCCGGCGCCTTCATCTCGGCCTTCTTCACCGGCTCGCTGCTGATCGAGAACATCTTTTCACTCGACGGCCTTGGCCTGCTCGGTTTCAGGTCGGTGGTCGAGCGCGACTACCCGGTGGTGTTCGCCAATCTCTACATCTTCTCGCTGCTTGGCCTGATCGTCGGGCTCCTGTCCGACCTGATCTATACCTGGGTCGACCCGCGCATCGACTTCGAGCGGAGAGACGTCTGATGGCCGGGGCCGCAGCCGAAACGGCGCCGGACCGGATTGCCGGGCCCTGGCTGTCGCCGCTCAACCAGCGGCGCCTGCAGAACTTTAGGGCCAACCGGCGCGGCTATTGGTCGTTATGGATCTTTCTCGTGCTTTTCGTGCTGTCGCTGTTTTCCGAATGGATCGCAAACGACAAGCCGGTCCTCGTTTCCTACAAGGGCGAGATCCTGTTTCCGGTCCTGGTCGCTTATCCCGAGGAGAAGTTCGGCGGCTTTTATGCGGTCACCGACTATCGTGACCCGGTCATCCAGGACGAGATCAATGCCCATGGCTGGATGATCTGGCCGCCGGTCCGCTATTCCTACCGGACCGTCAACAACGCGATCCCAGAGGCGGCGCCCACCAAGCCGTCCTGGCTCTATGACGTCAAGACACGCTGCAATCAGTATCCGCAAGGTACCGCCGACCCCAATTGCGCCGTCGGCAACTGGAACTGGCTGGGCACCGACGACCAGGCCCGCGACGTGCTGGCGCGCGTTATTTACGGATTCAGGGTCTCGGTGCTGTTCGGCCTGATCCTCACCGCCGGCTCGGCGCTGATCGGCGTGACGGCCGGGGCATTGCAGGGCTATTTCGGCGGCTGGACCGACCTTCTGTTCCAGCGCTTCATAGAGATCTGGTCGGCGATCCCGGTGCTCTATCTCTTGCTGATCGTCGCCGCCATCCTGCCGCCCGGCTTCTTCATCCTGCTTGGGCTGATGCTGCTGTTCTCCTGGGTGGCGCTGGTCGGCGTGGTGCGGGCCGAGTTCCTGCGCGCCCGCAACTTCGAATATGTCAACGCCGCCCGCGCGCTCGGCGTACCCAATGGCACCATCATGTTCCGGCATCTGTTGCCAAACGCCATGGTGGCGACGCTGACCTTCCTGCCCTTTCTGCTCAGCGGCTCGATCTCGACGCTGACCTCGCTCGACTACCTTGGCTTCGGCCTGCCGCCCGGCTCGGCGTCGCTGGGCGAGCTCCTGAAGCAGGCGCAGCGCAACCTCAACGCGCCATGGCTGGGCATTTCCGGCTTCGTCGTCATCTCGCTGATGCTGTCGCTGCTGGTCTTCGTCGGCGAAGCGACCCGCGACGCCTTCGATCCGCGCAAGACGTTCAGATGAGCGAAGCCCCCCTCCTCTCCGTGCGCGATCTCAGCGTAGCCTTCGCTCAGGAAGGCCGCCAATCGATGGCCGTCGACCACATCTCCTTCGACATCGCCAAGGGCGAGACGGTGGCGCTGGTCGGCGAATCCGGCTCCGGCAAGTCGGTCTCGGCGCTGTCGGTGCTGAAGCTGCTGCCTTATCCGGCTGCCAGCCATCCATCGGGAAAGATCCTGTTCCAGGGCGCCGACCTGCTCGCCACCGACGAGAAGGCATTGCGCCGCGTGCGCGGCAACAAGATCACCATGATCTTCCAGGAGCCGATGACCTCGCTCAATCCGCTGCACACGATCGAGCAGCAGATCATCGAGGTGCTGGCGCTGCACCAGGGCCTGGGCGACCGCCAAGCCAAGGCGCGCACCCTGGAGCTGCTCAACGAGGTCGGTATCCGCGAGCCGGAGAAGCGGCTCGACGCCTATCCGCACCAGCTTTCCGGCGGCCAGCGCCAGCGCGTCATGATCGCCATGGCACTGGCCAACGAACCGGAACTGCTGATCGCCGACGAACCGACGACGGCACTCGACGTCACCGTGCAAGCGCAGATCCTCGAACTGCTTGCGGAGCTGAAGAGCCGCAAGGGCATGTCGATGCTGTTCATCACCCACGATCTCGGCATCGTCAGAAAGATCGCCGACCGGGTCTGCGTTATGACCAAAGGCAAGATCGTCGAAACCGGGCCGACGAAGGAAATCTTCGCCTATCCGCAGCACAGCTATACGCGGCATCTGCTGGCCGCCGAACCGAAGGGCAAACCGCCCGCCGCCAACGCTGCCGCCAAGCCTGTGATGACGGGCCAGGACATAAAAGTCTGGTTTCCGATCAAGAAGGGCTTTTTCCGGCGCACCGTCGACAATGTGAAGGCGGTGGACGGCATCGACGTCACCGTGCGCGCCGGCCAGACGCTCGGCGTCGTCGGCGAATCCGGCTCTGGCAAGACGACGCTCGGCCTGGCGCTGGCCAGGATGATCTCGTCGACCGGGACCATTCGGTTCAACGGGCGCGATATCAACGAACTGTCATTCAACGCCATGCGGCCGCTGCGGCGCGAGCTGCAGATCGTCTTCCAGGATCCGTTCGGGTCGTTGAGCCCGCGCATGTCGGTCTCCGAGATCATCGAGGAAGGGCTGAAGATCCACGAGCCGAAGCTGTCGCACGATGAGCGCGACAAGCGCATCGTCGATGTGCTCGGGGAAGTCGGGCTCGACCCCGCCACGCGCAATCGCTATCCGCACGAGTTTTCCGGCGGCCAGCGCCAGCGCATCGCCATCGCCCGCGCCATGGTGCTCAACCCGCGCTTCGTCATGCTGGACGAGCCGACCTCGGCGCTCGACATGAGCGTGCAGGCGCAGGTGGTCGATCTTTTGCGCAGCCTGCAGGCGAAGCACGACCTCGCCTATCTGTTCATCAGCCACGACCTGAAGGTCATCCGCGCGCTTGCCAACGACGTCATCGTCATGCGCAATGGCAGGATCGTCGAAACCGGCCCATCCGAACAGATTTTCGAACGGCCGCAGACCGACTATACCAAGGCGCTGATCTCGGCCGCATTCAGGATCGAAACGGCGCCGGTCGGCACCGTCAGCGAGTAGCCTGTACCGCATAAGGAAATAGAATCCGCAATGGAAAAAGGCCGTATCCTGCTTGCCCTCACCGGTATCCATCCAGGCCGTTGGCGCGAACTCTTGTCGGCGGAACGCGAGGTGGTGCTCGAGCCGGACGGCGCCAGCGATCCCTCGATCACCTATGCGGTGGTGTGGAAGCAGCGGCCCAACCTTCTGTCGTCGCTGCCCAATCTGCGCGCTGTCTTTTCGATCGGCGCCGGCGTCGACCACATCTTCGCCGATCCCACTTTGCCCGACGTGCCGATCGTCAAGGTCGTGGCCGACAACCTGACCCAGTACATGACCGAATACGTCGTCTGGCGGGTGCTCGATCACCATCGCCAGGGCATGCTCTACCGGTCGCAGCAGCAAAAGAAGATCTGGCACGAGCCGCCGCAGCGGCCGGCCGGCGACATCTCCGTCGGCATCATGGGGCTCGGCACGCTTGGCCACGCAGCGGCGTCGGGGCTTTTGTCGCTCGGCTTTGCGGTCAATGGCTGGTCGCGCAGCGAGCGGCCGATGGAAGGCGTTTCGACCTATGCCGGCGAGGCAGGGTTGATCCCGTTCCTCAACGCTACCGACATTCTGATGGTGCTTTTGCCGCTCACGCCGCAGACGCAAGGCATCATCAATTACGGCGTGCTGAAGGAGCTGAGGAAACGCAACGGCCTCGGCGGCTCCGTGCTGATCAATGCCGGGCGCGGCCGCCTGCAGAAGGATGCCGACATCGTGCGCGCGCTGGACGACGGCACGCTGAAGGAAGCGAGTCTCGACGTGTTCGAGGTCGAGCCGTTGCCGAAGACCAGCCGGCTGTGGAACCACCCGAAAGTGTTCGTGACGCCGCACGCGGCGGCGACATCCGATCCCGTGCATCTGGTGCCGATCATGTTGCGCCAGATGGCCGCCTTCGAGCGCGGCGAAAAGCTCGAGAACGTGGTGGATCGCGACGCGGGGTATTAACCCGGCTTGCCACATTCGCGGCGGGCGATCGACCGGTTCATGGCATCGATCCGGCCGCTCGCCTGTTCGACCTCTCGCTGGGCCTTGGAACGGGCGTCCGGCGTGAACGGGCCGAGGCCCACCCCGGGATCGGAGAAGGACGGCTTGGCATCCTGTGGAAGACGGTATTGCTGTGCCAGCCGGTTGCGTTGCGCCAGCAATTGATTGCAGGGCACGCTATCATATTGCAGCGAGGACTGGACATTCGCGTCCTGTCGCTCGGCAATCGAGGTGCCGACGCAACCGGCCATTGCCAGGCAAGGTGCCAAGACCACCAAGTTCCAGCGCATGCAAGGTCCTCCGTGTCGGTGTCCTGCCCTTTCGGGCATGTGAATCCAGGCTTTTTCACAGCCGCCGCCAGGTATGGCGCAGATGAACGAAAAGCGTCGCCGGACGAGGCCTGATGCAGTTTCGTGATGGAGATCCCGCCGACAGTTGCCTGTAAGCCGAGTCAGCAGTCACTTGCAACAGGCTTCCCGCGCCGGAATTAGCAACTATCTTGGAGCCATGCGCGCCAGTGACCTGCTTCATCCCCGGCCCGAGGGTCTCTACTGCCCACCCGGCGATTTCTTCATCGACCCGGTGCGGCCGGTCAACCGGGCGCTGATCACGCACGGCCATTCCGACCATGCCCGTTCAGGCCACCGCTCGGTGCTGGCCACACAACAGACGCTTGACATTATGGGGCTGCGCTACGGCGAGCACTTTGCCGGGACGACGCAAGCGGCAGCACTTGGCGAGGCGATTGCGCTGAACGGCGTCACCGTAACCTTCCATCCGGCCGGCCATGTGCTGGGCTCGGCGCAGATCGAGGTCGTGCATCAGGGCTCATGCATCGTCGCTTCGGGCGACTACAAGCGCCATAGGGACGCGACTTGCGAGCCGTTCGAACCGGTCAAGTGCGACGTGTTCATCACGGAGGCGACTTTCGGCCTGCCGGTGTTCCGTCACCCGCCCGATACCGAAGAGATCGCCCGCCTGCTGAAATCGACGGCGCAGTTTCCCGAACGCGCGCATCTGGTCGGCGCCTATGCGCTCGGCAAGGCGCAGCGCGTCATGCGGTTGCTGCGCGACGCCGGCTACGACAAGCCAATCTACATCCACGGCGCGCTGGCCAAGCTCAGCGACTACTATCAGCGCCAGGGCATCGACCTCGGGACGCTGGAGCCGGCGACCGTCGAAAGCGGTGGCAAGGACGCCTTCACTGGGGCCATCGTCGTTGGCCCGCCCTCGGCCTTCGCCGACCGCTGGGCGCGACGCTTTCCCGATCCGATCTCGTGCTTTGCGTCCGGCTGGATGCGCATCCGCCAGCGCGCCAAGCAGGGCGGCGTCGAACTGCCGCTGATCATTTCCGACCACGCCGACTGGGACGAGCTGACCGCCACGATCAGGGAGACCGGCGCCGGAGAAATCTGGGTGACGCATGGCCGCGAGGAGGCCCTGGTGCGCTGGTGCGAACTCGAAGGCATCGCCGCGCGGCCGCTGCATCTCGTCGGCTACGAGGATGAGGGCGATTGAGCTGATGGAAGGAACAATCGTCAACGCAGCGCTGACGCGGTTCTCACCGCCATGAATCGCTTCGCCGAACTCCTCGATCGCCTTGTCCTGACTCCGTCGCGTAACGGCAAGCTGACGCTGCTGAGCGATTATTTCCGCAGCGTCGAGGATCCGGATCGCGGCCTGGCGCTGGCTGCCATCACCGGCGACCTGACCATCGCGGCGGTCAAGCCGGCTATGCTTCGCATGCTGGTGATGGAGCGCATGGATCCGGTGCTGTTCGGCTATTCCTACGATTATGTCGGCGACCTGGCAGAGACCGTGTCGCTGGTCTGGCCGCAATCGCCCGCAGATATCGCCAACCATGAGCCGACGCTCGCCGAGGTCGTCGCAAAGCTGCAGGCGGCGAGCCGTTCCGACGGGCCGAAGGTGCTGGCCAGACTGCTCGACAGCGCCAGCATCTCGGCGCGCTTCGCCATCATCAAGCTGGTCACCGGCGGCCTGCGCATCGGCGTCTCGGCGCGGCTGGCCAAGCAGGCGCTGGCCGATCTCGGCAAGGTCGACATCGCCGAGATCGAAGAACTCTGGCATGGGCTGACGCCGCCCTATACCGAGCTGTTCGCCTGGCTGGAAGGCAAGGCAGAAAAACCCAGAAAGACGGCTCTGGCGCTGTTCCGGCCGGTGATGCTGTCGAACCCGATCGGTGACGGCGATCTCGAAAAGCTCGACCCGGCCGACTACGCCGCCGAATGGAAATGGGACGGCATCCGCGTCCAGGCCGTATCGGAAGGCGGCATTCGCCGGCTCTATTCGCGCACCGGCGACGACGTCTCCGGGGCCTTTCCGGACCTCGCAGAGGCGATGGATTTTTCCGCCACCCTCGACGGCGAGCTTCTGGTCGGCGATCCCCTGCAGGCGACCGGTACGTTCTCGGACCTGCAGCAGCGGCTGAACCGCAAGAGCGTGACACCGAAGATCCAGCAGCAATACCCGGCCTTCATGCGCTGCTACGACGTGCTTCAGATCGGCGACGAGGACTTGCGCGCGTGCTCTTTCCGCGAGCGGCGCGGCCGCCTCGAAGCCTTCGTGCAGACGCTCGATCCGAGCCGCTTCGATCTTTCGCCGCTGGTCGAATTCACCGACTGGCAGGCGTTGGAGGAATTGCGCCGCAAGCCGCTGCATCCGGTCATCGAAGGCGTAATGCTGAAGCGCTGGGATTCGCCCTATCTCACCGGCCGGCCCAAAGGTCCATGGTTCAAATGGAAGCGCGATCCGCACACGGTCGACGCCGTGCTGATGTATGCCCAGCGCGGCCACGGCAAGCGTTCGAGCTTCTATTCCGATTACACGTTTGGCGTGTGGTCCGGCCCGGAAGGATCGGAGGAACTGGTGCCGGTGGGGAAAGCCTATTTCGGCTTCACCGACGAGGAACTGAGGCAGATCGACAAATATGTCCGCGACAACACGATCGAGCGCTTTGGCCCGGTCCGCTCGGTACGGGCCGACCGCAGACAAGGTCTCGTGCTGGAGGTGGCGTTCGAAGGGCTCAACCGCTCGACACGGCACAAATCCGGCGTCGCCATGCGCTTTCCGCGCATTTCACGGCTGCGCTGGGACAAGCCGGCGGCCGAAGCCGATCGCATCGAGACGCTGCAGGCGCTGCTCGATACCTGAGGATCACGGAACAATCGAGACGCGGATCTCGTAGATGTCGACCGACTTGCCCTGTTTGTCGAAGTCGGAGTTGATGGCGATGGTGCCGGCAGCACCCGGACGCTTGTCGGGAAACCGCACGTCGAACAGATATTCGTTGCGCTCGTGGCCGACCGCGTAGCGCTTGCGGCCGCAGTCGCCGAGTTCGCCGAAGTTGCAGTCGACGGAGATCTGAGTGTCCTTGCCCTCCTCGGAGCGGGCGATGATGTCGAACGTGGCGTGCTTGCCGGCGAGTTTTTCCAGCACGCCTTGCCCGACGTCGAAGCTGATCGCCGAACCGGAGGCGCCCGACCGGATGCGCAGGAAGGAACCGCTGTCGTCCTGCATGACTTCGGCCTTGGCATCCGAAGGCGCACTGACAAGCGCCGGGTCGCTCGGTGAAAACACATTGATCCAGTCGCGCGCCGTCTCGCCGGAGTCCAGCGGCGAGGCGGTGTCGCTTGGCGGCGTGAAATCATCGTCTTCCACCGTCGGAGGCGTCTGCGGCGGGGCCGTGTCGAGTTCAGCCGCCGACTTGAAGACGCCGGTCTGGGCAGCGAAATAGAGGCCGATGCCGACAGCTGCGAGCAGCGTCACGCCGAGGAAGATTGCGGTGAGAGGCAGGCGGGGGCCTCTCGCCCGCCTGTCGTCGCGGTCGGGCATCACCTCTGCGTCGTCGTCTCCGGTCGATGGAGGGGACGACAAGTCGATCTCCGGCGCACCGGAAAAGGCCGCTTCCGGCATGATATCGGGAACGACCGGCAAGACGCGCGAGCGCGGCGCGTCGGCAGCAGGGGGCGCGTCGGATGCAGGAGGCTCCGCCGGACCGTCGACAACGACGTCAGGCGGCGGCGCGGGTTCGGCGTCGGCTTCGGCATCCGGTTCAACCTCGACATCGGCCTCAACTTCTGCTGCGCTATCAGCCGGCTGCTCCACCGCCGATGCTGCAGCGTCATCATCGGTCTGTGGGCCGACGCCGGCAACCGCCGGCAGGAATTCGGATTCGATTTCGGTGATCTTGGCCTGCACCGCCTTGCGGCGCTTGATAGCGAGTTCCACCGTCACGCCCGGGTTGGCCTGCAGGGCACGGTCAAGTGCGGCGAAGGCCGATCGATAGACCCGCTCGCGAAACGCGCGGTCTTCGGCATTGCCTTTCTCGAAGGCATTCCGGATCGCTTTTTCGATCGCGTCCAAGCTGGATCCCTCTGCACCTACGGCCACATGTCATGATCGTTAGCCGCAGGCGATCAATCAATCAACGGGCCAGCGGCCGCATTCTGTCTTCGTGACGCATCCAAAGCCGATTTCGGCGGTTTTCGGTAAAGGAATCAACATTTTTCGCCGATTTCCCGATGCAGCGCCAACGCGACATCGCGCAACCTGCCAGTGTGGCTTCGCGCAACCGCGCGGCGGGATCGGTGCGGAAGCCCCGCTTATGCGCCCGGCATGAGCCCACACGAATTGCCAAGTCCCATCTTGAATTTATGGTGGGTTGCGTCTATCACCCAGCGCATCTTGGAGGCCTCGGCTTCCCGGGCCGCTTTAGCTCAGTTGGTAGAGCACATCATTCGTAATGATGGGGTCAGGTGTTCGAGTCACCTAAGCGGCACCATATTTCATTTTTCAAGGCGCTTTGCGCTTCTTTCCATCGGAAGTCTGTCGCGCCGCGTGGGCTCACTGCGACGCTGCCGGCGCCAGTCGCAATATCCTTCCCGCTGGCTCGTCGGTCAACGCCATTACCGCGCCGTCGGGAGCCTGCACCACGTCTCGGATACGCCTGCCGAGAGCGAGGACTTCCTCGCCGGCGACCTGCTTTCCGTCGATCCTGACACGAACGATGCCTTCCGCCGAAAGTCCGCCAATCAGGAGGTCGCCTCGCCAATCGGCAAACATGTCGCCGGTGTAGAAGGTCATGCCGGAAGGCGAGATGACCGGCGTCCAGCTATGGATGGAGTCGGCAAACTCCGGCCGGGTCGAAGGATCGGGGATGCGTTCGCCCGAATAATGCCGGCCCCAGCTGACCGCAGGCCAGCCGTGATTCCTACCCGCTTGCGGAATGTTCAGCTCATCGCCGCCGCGCGGTCCCATTTCCGCCGTCCAGAGCACGCGGGTTTCGGGATGGATCGCTGCGCTTTGCACATTGCGATGCCCGTAGGACCATATCTCATCGGCGCCGTCCTTGCCGACGAAAGGATTGTCGTCAGGCACAGAACCATCGGGATTGATGCGGACGACCGTGCCGAGATGATTGTTCGCGTCCTGCGCCTGTTGCGCCTTGCCGCGATCGCCGAGCGTGACGAAGAGCTTGCCGTCCGGCGCGAATACCAGGCGGGATCCGTAGTGGTGCCGGCTGGACACGGCTGGTTCCTGCCGGAAGATCACTTCGAAGTTCGAAAGCGCGCTGCCGTTCTTATCCAGCCGTCCACGGCCGACGGAGGTGGCCGCGCCGCCGCCGCGTTCCTCCGAGTAGGAGAGATAAACCGTCCGGTTGTTGGCAAAGTCCGGATCGAGCGCCACATCCAGCAGACCGCCTTGTCCGCTGGCGAGGACGTCCGGCACACCGTCGATCGGATCGGAAACGGCCCCCTCGGCCGAGACGAGCCGCAGGCGCCCCGGACGCTCGGTGACCAGCATTGCGCCGTCGGGCAGGTAGGTCGCGCCCCAGGGATGTTCGAGCCCTTCGGCAAAGGTCTCGACCGCAATGCGGCCGGTCTCGCTCTCGATGCTGCCGTCCTGCGCGAGCGTGGTCGAGGGCGCACCGAAGGCAAGAAGAAAAGACGAAGCAATGAATATCCGCAGCATGATTTCTCCATCCGAACGGGGGCATAGGGGAGGAGCCACCGGCTCCCCGATATAATGACCGACTGCCGATGCAGTTCCAAGCTGGCGCGCGCGCCTAGGTTTTCAACTATGACCAGGTCCGGATCGAGCGAGATGAGCACGGGGCCTGTGGCACCCTCAGTACGATCTACCTAAAAAGAAGCCAAATGAGCGCGAACTGAAAAACCATCGAGACACAACTGAAACACATCGGCGCGCAGGCGACATGCACGCGAAACGCTCTGGGGCGATGGTCACCCCAAGCCAGGAACGCAGGAGCGTCGCCGATGACACCCGACCAGATCAGACTTGTTCAGGACAGTTTTCGCGAGGTCGTCCCGATTAGCGTGGCCGCCGCCGCGCTGTTCTATGACCGCCTGTTCGCGATCGACGCGGACCTTCGCGCGCTGTTTCCGGTGAGAGACATGACCAAGCAAGGCGCCAAGCTGATGGCGAGCCTGGGCTTCGTCGTGCACGGATTGGACCGTGCCGACACCATCCTCCCGACGGTGCGCGTGCTCGCCAAGCGTCACGAGACCTACGGCGTCGAGGAGCGTCATTACCCGATCGTCGGGCAAGCGCTCATCGAGACGCTGGCAGTCGGCCTCGGTCCGGCTTTTACACCGGCTGTCCGCGACACTTGGGAGGCAGCCTACGGGTTGCTCGCGAATGTGATGATCGCGGCTGCCCGCGAGGATCAGCTCGCAGCGTGATTTTATTGGATGCAGCCGAAGGCGACCATCCAGCCGAACGGCAAATCATTAATAGAGGAGAAAACGATGTTCAGATACACAGCTCTTGCAGCGCTTTGCGTTGTGGCAGGTTCCGCTTCTGCCGGCGAACTCACGGCCCGTCAGGGTGGGAGCGTCGATCTCGGCAACTTTCACGGCGTCGTCTACTACACGGAGGCGGCTGACGGCTACCGGGTGGTCACCACGATGGCGGCGGGCGAAGAAAGTTTGCCAGTACGCTTCGTCGCGACCCTCACCGAGGGCCAGGCGTTCGTGATCTCGGTCCCGGGCGAGTTGGCAGGGGCCGGCCAGGCACTCGAAATCTCGCGCGCCCAAGGCAAGCTCGTTGTCGCCAAGGTGGAGTCCACCCAGTAACGGGCGGAAAGTTGACGTTGCGACGTAACTGGATAGCCTGCGCTTGCTTTCCGCCTCTTCTAAACAACGCGACGAGACAATCATGCAGACGATCGATTTCGACTTTTTGAGTGCGGACGATTTCTCCTGATCCTGATCGGCGCAGGTGTACTCGCGTCGACCGCTTTTGCCGATGCCGAGCCCACGATCCTCGCCGTCGCGGATTTCGAGTTCAAGGATACATCCGGCGAAGTCAGGGACCAGACCGCCGAACACGAGGCGCGACTGAAGGCATTTGGCGTTGCGTTGCAGGATGGTCTTTCGGGCAACCAGAAGATCGACCTCGTCGCACTACCCTGTCAGGCAGAGCAGTGCACCATCAAGGACCCCGGCCTTGTCGATCTCTCCAAGCGGGCAAGAACAGTCAGCGTGAAATATCTCCTGATCGGTCAGGTGCACAAGATGAGCACGCTGGTTGGCTGGGTGAATCGCAGTGCTGGATTTGAACGACAATAAACCTGTCTGCGATCGATACCTGACCTACCGCGGGGATATCGACGAAGCGTGGCGACGCGCAGCAGAGTTCACGGCGCGCGACATCGAGAAGCACTGCATTCCGTAGCGTTGCGTCTATCACCAGCGCATCTTGGATGACTTGGCTTCCCGGGCCGCTTTAGCTCCGTTGGTAGAGCACATCATTCGTAATGATGGGGTCAGGTGTTCGAGTCACGCAAGCGGCACCAAAGTTTGTCAAGAAAATCAAAGGTCTAGATCCAACCATCCGGGCGATCGAGTTGGAGACATTGCTTTCCGCTAAGCCTTTGTCTCCGCGTTGTCTCCAGAAAAATGCTGGCTACGGGATACGGATGGCGAGCAGCGGCGGCATTCCCGGCCTCGACGCTCCGCGCCAATCGGGATCAGGCTTGGGCGAAGCGGCCGATTTGGAATACGGGATTGGCCGAAGACGACGGTGGCGCTCGCCGGTCCCGTTTGCCGCAGCGGATTTAGAATCCGCGGTCCTTACGGATTTGTCGCCTCGCGTCTGACCGCAGCACCCTCCCCTTAACTACGAATCTGGGGTCAGGAGTTCGAATCTCTTCGGGCGCGCCACTCCAACCATTTGAAATCATTAATCTTTCAGAGACTGTACTCCATCTCTCACCAGCTTAATTTTCCAGATTAGGCCGGTTTTTAAGCCGGTTTTGGAAGGACGGACATTCCATCGAACCATGTGGCAGCCTAGCGTACGCGCGACCGGGAGCAGGTGAAGATCCCCGCCAAGAATCGAATTTGCGTGATGCCGATGACAGCTCAGCGCCTCAGTTTTGGACATTGCACAATATGGTGTGGCTGCTTGGAAGCAGACACTCCTTTCGAAGCCGATGTCGTGGCGGCCTCGCGAAGTCCGATTTTGTGCAAGCTGTAACATCAAAGACTGTCGGCGCTTAAACGCCCCGTTTCGCCCCACTTATCAGAGACGATATTCGTTTCGGACCATCTGCGCTGCCCGTTCGCCAATCACAGCACAAGGTGCTTGGGTGTTCCCAGTTGTCACCCTTGGCAAGATCGACCCGTCCGCTACGCGTAGCCCCTTGACGCCATGCACGCTGAGGTCACTATCGACTACCGACATTTCGTCTACACCCATTCGAGCGGTGCCACACTGATGCCAGTAGGTTACGGCTGCATCACGGATGAAATCGTCGTCTGCGTCAGTTCCCACACCAGGGATCACCTCACGCTTGACGAACGGGCGTAGCGCGTTCGCTTGGCCGAGTTCCCGGCAAAGCTTCACACACGCCCTTGCCGCTTCCAGGTCATGGGGGTGAGCCATCATACGGGCGTCAACGACCGGACCCGATACAGGGTCCGCGTTCCTCAATCTCACCCGTCCACGGCTCTGTGGGCGAGCAAGTCCAGCGAACATCGTCCATCCGTGCGCGGGTATCCCCCGAGCGGAAGTTCGGTCGCTTGGAACCGGGAATTCCACCTGACAGAACAGAAGGTCTGGCTCGCGCATTTCCGGCCGGCTCTTCCAGTAAAGAGTAGCTTCGCTTCCATTGTTGCGAGGAGCGAGCGGTTCGCGACACTCCCACGAGCAACCGAAGGATACGTGGTCCTGCAGGTTTTCGCCGACCCCAGGCAGGTTTTGAACGAGCGGAATGTTGTGGCGTTCGAGGTGCGTGCAATCTCCTATTCCAGACAGCATCAAAAGCTTTGGCGTATTGATCGCTCCTGTCGAGAGGATGATTTCCGTGGTCGCGGAGAGCGTCTGAACATTTCCACCTCGCTCAATTTCAACGGCTACAGCGCGTCGTCCGCCGAATAGCACCCGTCTTACCAGTGTATCGTCAGCACTGTGAGATTCGGTTTGTCGGTCCACGGTAGAACGTATGCGCGATAGAGCGAGTGGCGCCGCCCGTCGCGCACAAGCATGTCGGTGTAGGCCGCGCCGCCTCGCTCTCCATCATAGCGCCGTTCGGGCTGTCGAACCGCGGGATACCTAGTTGCTGAGCCGCCTGCAGCATCGCACCCGCGATCGGGCTGGGGTCATGGGGTGGCTGAACCCAAACCGGACCGTTCGTTCCCCGATATCGTTCATTCGGTGCCCCTTGCCAGGATTCAATGCGGCGATAGATGTCCAACACCGCCTCATAACCCCAACCATCATCGCCAGACACCTCAGCAAAGTGATCCCAGTCACTGCGGTGCCCGCGCGCCCAGACCATGACGTTGACGCTGGAGCCTCCACCAAGGCCCTTTCCCATCGACATCGGCAAGGCGCGTCCGCCTAGGTCCCGGTTTGGCTCTGCAACAAAACCCCAATCGCGCTCGCTACCGAGGTTTGTGGGCCACAGGCTCGGATCAAGCACCGCTTCGGTATCGTCGGTACCGCCCGCTTCAATCAGAAGAACATTGCAGGCAGAGTTTTCGGCGAGGCGTCGAGCAATCACGGATCCGGATGCGCCGGCGCCGCAAACTATGAAGTCGTATCCTGGCTTGAGCTTTGCCGTCAGCCTCGCCTGATTTTCTCGAGCGCGTCGTTCGAAGTCTTTTGCCGCGTGGCGGAAGAACTGCTCTGCATTGTAACTCTCTTGGAATTGTTGACTTCGTGTTTCGCGCGCCGGATGTCAGTTATCCGGCGCGCTGTTTGCAGCCACGACTGTCGCTCATCAACGAGCCGCGACGGCGCCCTTGCGTGCAGCTTCGTCAATCACGTCAGCGACGACTTTCGGCTGCGTCATGAACACTGCATGGCTGGCCGCCACCTCGGTGACCTTTGCGCCGATGCGTTTCGCCATGTCCTGCAGCATGCGCTGGTCGAAGGCTTTGTCGTCCGTGGCAATCACTGCCCAGCTCGGCTTGCTGCGCCACGCGGCGTGCTCGAGCTTCGTCCCGAACGCCGACATATTCACCGGCACCTGCGAGTCGCGCATGAAGGCCGCATCAGCGTCGGTCGTGTCGTTGGCGAAGCCGATCTTGAATTTGTCGGGGGAGATAAAACCGTAACCGTCCGGTGTGGTCTCGATGACGAATTCCGGCGGGGTCTGATATCCCTCGTACAGCTGACCGGTGGTCTGTCCGGCGTCGGGAGAAAGCGCTGAAACGTAAACGAGACTTTCGACATTGTGGTGGATGCCGGCCTCGGTGATCACAGTGCCGCCCCAAGAATGCCCCACAAGAACCGCCGGTCCTTCCTGACGATCCAGCGTACGTTTGGTCGCGGCGACATCGTCTGCCAGCGAGGTTAGCGGATTCTGGACGATCGACACGCGATAACCTCGCGCCGTCAGATCTTCATAGACGCCGCGCCAACCGGAACCATCCGCGAATGCGCCATGAACCAGCACCACGTTCTTGATGGCCTGTGTGTCAGGAATCTTTTCGGCGCCGTGTGAAGCTGAGGCAGTGGCGATTACCGCGACGGCGGCTGTTGCTGCCAAGATGTTCGATGTCTTCGAAACCATGTTTTCTCTCTTCATCAAAATCGCGATATTCATTATCGCGATAACTATCTTGGCTCGGCGTGAGAAGCTTGTCAATCATAATTTTTATCGCGATATTCTTTTTGCCGACGGGATAGGCTATATCGATCTGCAGGAGACGAACCCATGCCCACGAAGAAACCGAACAACCCACTGCCGCTCGATGACCAGCTTTGCTACGCAATTTACTCCGCAGGCATCGCAATCCAGCGGGTCTACAAGCCATTGCTGGACGGCCTAGGGCTTACATATCCTCAGTATCTGGTGCTCAACGTGCTCTGGCAACACGGCGAGCAGACGGTTGGCAGCATCGCCGACAGGCTGGCGCTAGAATCAAGTACCCTGACGCCTCTGCTCAAGAGGCTGGAGACTGCGGAACTTCTCAGCCGAACCAGGAACCCGACCAACGAGAGGCAGGTTCTGATTGAACTCACCGACAAAGGGCGTGAACTGAGATCTCGGGCAGGTTGCCTTGCAGATGGACTGCTCTCGACCTCAGGACAAAGTCCTAGTCATCTGAACCAGATCACGCGCGATGTGAGGGAACTGCGTAACGCGATTTACTCCCACACGGGTGGCTGGACCAGCACGGCCTGACCGCACTACCTCTGGCAGGGGGCAGATGCGCGCTGTGGTGCGCGCACCGTCTGTTCACGCGGTGGGAATAGTGCCGCCGTCGATCACATGCTCTGTCCCGGTAATGGACGATGCTCGATCCGATGCAAGGAAGGCGATCAGGTCGGCGACCTCTTTCGGCTCGGCCGGTCGTCCAAGCGGTATGCCGCCGAGTGACTTCATGATCACCTCTACCGCATCGGCGTAGGCAATGCCGGCTTCCTCGGCTATGCGCAGGGCCAGACCATTAGAGTTCGGACTGGCGATCCAGCCGGGAGAAACGCGCACCACCCGCACTCCCTTAGGAGAAACCTCCTTCGAGATGCTTTTGCTGTAGGTGTTGAGGGCCGCTTTGGCCGAAGCGTAGGCCGTCGTCGCCTCCGGTAGCGGCAGGCGGTTCTGGATCGAGGTGACGTGGATGACGACGCCGCTTCCCTGAGCGATCAGGCCGGGAATCAGAGCACGATCGAGCCTGACCGCAGGAAAGAAGTTGAGGTTGAACTCCTTGTCCCATTCCGTGTCGGTGAGCGCAGCAAAGCCGCCTGAAGGGGCAGAAGAGCCTCCCAGCACGTTAACAAGGATATCGAGCCCGCCAAGATCCCGATGCACCGCGTTGACGACGGCTTGAACCCCCGCCTCGGTAGTCAGGTCGGCCGCGACGAATGCCCCACCGGAGAAGTCCGCCGGCTTGGTGCGAGCGGTGGTCAGCACACGGGCGCCAAGCTCTTGAAAGAGCGCCACGGTCGCGGCGCCGGCACCTGAAGTACCTCCGGTGATCAGGGCCCGACGCCCCTGCAATGTGACGAAGGGTGTCATATAGTGATCTCCAGTTCGGCAATCTTGTCGTCCGCGAGGACGAAGAAGAAACGCAGTTCGACCGGGCTTCCCGGGAAGTCGCCGACGGCGTGGCCCGTCACTTGGGTCTTCCCGTTTTCGGTCGCGATGAAGATGGGTTCGACCGTGTAGCTGTATTGCTGGGTGGCCTCAGCCATCCACTTTCGAATGGCCTCACGGCCCATATGGGTTTTGCCCTTGTCCTTCACGATGCCGTTTTCGGTAAAAGCGGCAGCGACAGCATCCGGCCCGCCATTTCGGTCGGCGTCGAAATAGGCTTGGATGCCCTTTGGCAGTGTAAGGGGTAGTGTAATCGTCATTTTACTCTTCCAATCAAGTCCAGCCTTTGCCAGCTGTGGGCCTCGACCCATTTGGGCCGGCAAGTGACAACCTAGGTCTGGACGACTGCCGCGATAACTGGGATAAAAAGGCACGTGGAATTCCGATAAGAGGGATAATGACGAGGTCTTTTCTGGCTGACCTGGATGCGGTTCTCAGCATCGCTCGGCTGGGCTCTTTCCGGGCTGCAGCACTTGATCTCGGTATGTCGACGACGGCACTAAGCAACGCCATTGCAAAGCTTGAGCAGCGTTTAGGAATTCGCCTGTTCAACCGAACAACGCGTAGCGTTTCGCTTACCGATGCCGGAAGAAGCTTCGTGGAGCGGGTCGGTCCGGCGATGACGGACATCCATGACGCCATGCTGGCGGCGCAGTCGCTGCAGGAGACGCCAACGGGCACCTTGCGCATCAACACCTTTGCATCGGCGGCACGGGAAGTGATCGCGCCCCTCGTTCTGTCGTTTCTACGGCGCTACCCGCAGGTGCATATCGATCTTGTCACGGAGGGGCGGCTGGTCGACATTGTCGCCGGCGGATTCGACTTGGGCTTGAGGCCGGCGGACCTTGTGCCAAGCGATATGATCGCCATTTCGCTTGGACTACCGCGACGAAATGCGGTTGTCGCCTCGCCGGATTTCCTGCGCACACACGGGCGGCCTGTCGTTCCGGGCGATCTATACCGATTTCGGTGCATACGGGCACGTCTTCCGAACAACGCGCTGTTCCGCTGGCGGTTCGAGAAGGAAGGGACCGCCGTGCAGATCGATGTCCAGGGGGCCATCACCCTCGACGAGCCGAGCTTGGTCCGGATTGCTGCACAGAATGGGATCGGACTAGGATATGTGATGGAGGCGGATGTGCGCGAGGACATCGCTGAGGGTCGGCTCATGTCCGTTCTCGATGACTGGACCCCGCCGCTGGCGCCGCTCTCGCTCTATTACCCGGGCAGGAAGAACCCACCCGCAGCCTTCAGTGCCTTCCTGCAGGCCGCAAGGGAGTTCGCAACCGGGAACCGTTAGCCACACCTGGCACCAATAACGGTTCTGGGCCCAGAAGCGGTCATCGCACGATCGAACTGTCAATGGCTCCTATGGAGTCGGGTGTCGAACGGCTGCTGGTAAAAAATCCCAGCCGAAACCTGACAGTCCGGTTACGGCCCCACACCCGCCATTCGATCACTGCTTCAGCGATTAAACGCAGTGGAGCCCAAGCTGCGCTTAATCCGTATGGCCGCGTGCCGACGACCCAGGCAATCTTGTTGGGAGTGTCGTTCATAATAGCGACCTGGGCTAGATCGGCGAGCCGCTCGCCACGTGGTCCGGTCTGAATGGAAACCGCTCTATGTCTGCCACCGTGCTCAACCCAGTAAGGATATTTCCTCGTATGCCGACGGCAATAACTATCTGTAAAATAGACATTTTTCGTTCTGTAGCGAATCGTGGCGTCCGCTCGCCATAAAGTTCGTAATGATGGGGTCAGGTGTTCGAGTCACGCAAGCGGCACCAGTTGTTTCATAGGCTTAGGTGCACTGCCCGCAAGCTCAAAGCCTTTCCATCAAGACGCGTTCCGAGGTACAAATGGCGCCATTCGTGTCAGGCTTCTTCCTCTCTGCCGGTTCGTCCACCTTACGTCTGGCCGGCCCCATCAAGCCACTCTCCATTGATGCGGCGCCGTCATTTCCTTTCTGGACCTCGCCACAACGCTGATGCGTGCGGTCAACCCCCCGAACCGCTCCGTGTGTCAATGTGATCGTCCAGAAAGGGCATCCCTCGAATGGACGAAGACAGGCCCAGATTTAAGCGTACTTTGCCGTGTTCGTTTTCCAATGGCGCTGCGGGATCGGAAGCTCCGTGCGAGGTTCAAGCCCTTATCGGAACGGAACGGTCCACCGGGGGCGGGGGCAGGAGGGCGAGGATGTTCATTGCCGCAACGGGGCCGACGGCCCGATTGGCAACAAAGCTCACTAAAAAGACCCAGAAAGCAACAGACGTCTTGAGAACCGAGGGGCTTGGGCGGTTCCTCCAACTGTCGGCCTTGTCGCTGAGCGAACCGTTTAGGTCGCGATGGCTCCGTCGTCGCGTTGCGACGGACGCAAGGCAGGCATTGTCCAAGCTCAAGGCAGCAAGGCGAAGTCGCGGATTGTTTATCGATTGTGGTTCGAACATCGGTCAGGGATACAAATACTTTTCCCGGTACTACACACCCGACCGCTACGACTTCGTTCTGGTCGAGCCCAACAAGAATTGCCTGGCGCACCTTTATGCTTTGCGCTCAGAAAAGGCGACTATGGAGATCATCGGCAAGGCGGCAAGCGTGAAAGATGGCTACGCCGAATTATTTGGTCCCCCTCCGGGCCGGTCGGAGCCCACCCACCAAAGTTGCTCGATCGTCCCTGACCACAACGAAAGCTTGTATCAATCGCTGCGATTTGCCCCGGACCTTGTCGAAACGTTTTCGCTGTCACAGATGATCCGAGCGAAGCATGAGCTGTACGACGTGGTCGTTCTCAAACTCGATGCAGAAGGGGCAGAGTACGAGATCCTTGATGACTTGATCAGGTCCGGAGTCCATCGCGATCTTTATGCCGCATACGTGGAATTCCACTCTCTCAAAATGCGGAATTCTGAGAGACGAAAGAAACACGTCGTGGAATTGCAAATCAGACATGCATTCCTTGAGGCAGGCACGCGCTTCAGCGAATGGATATAGCGTCGGTGATCGGGGGGATAGGAAGCCTGGTCGACATGACTGGACGCTGAATGGTTGCCCGGATCCCTGAGTGGTTCGGTGCCGAACCGGGGCGTTTCAATTTTCCAGATCCGAGCCCAACGACGCCACAGTCTTCAGCGCGCCGTCGAGCATGTCGCCCTTCTCGTCCTTCAGCGCGGCTTCGCGCAAGCGCCGGATCCAGTCGGCGGCGTCGGCGCGGCCCTTGAGCAGATCGAGTGCCGACAGCACGCGGTCGAATTTCGACTGGGCGCGGGCATGTGTGTCGCTGTAGCCCTTGATCAGGCGGCGACAGTTGAGGATTTCGGCGGAGAGTGCGTAGTCCTCCCTGACATGGCCGAGCGCCAGCGCATACCAGCGCTCGAGATGTGCGGTCTCGACCTTGTGGCGCAGCAGGCGACGGCGCCAGCGACGCAGGCCGCCGATGAACCACAGCGCGACGAAGCCGGCGAAACTGTCGGTGCGGATGCGGCGGCCATGGTTGATGCGGCGGTCAAGGAAGGCGGCAAGCTTCGGCCGCGTCTCGATGTAACTGCCGAGGCCGGACGGCAGCGTGCCGCAGAATTCCTCGATGCGCGGATGGAAATATTCGGTCACCTGGAGGATCGTTCCCTCCTTGACACCGACCTCGCGGCGCACCCGCTTGTCGCGCGTCGAACGCGTCTTCAGGTCGGCGACGCGGATCATGTCATCGTAGCACATGGCGTTGGCCAAATGCTTTGCCGCTGATATCGACAGCACGTAGTCATGCTCGGCACTGTCCAGAGCGACGGCCCGGTCGAGCCGGTCGAGATACTCGCCGCCATAGGCGATGTCCTGATAGTCGACGACTTTTTTCAGACCGCGAAACGCCATGTCGTGCAGGGGAAGCGGTAGCGCATCGACGCGCGCCGCAAGGTCCTGCCAGCCCTTCAACAGGCTTTCCGGGCCGCTCACCTTTGCCGCCGCGCCCGAGCCGGTTTCAGCAGCTTTCGGCTCCGCGATCTTGTCGCCCAGAGGTGGCGTGTTCGTGATGTCGCGGGCGCGATCAAAGGACGCGCCGAAGGCGGCGAGGCTGGCCTTCACGCCGCGGCCGCCGGCACTGATCGCCTGTTCATAGCTCTCGCGTGTGAACGGCAAGGCATCGGAGCCGGCCAGCGCGCCGAGCAGGCTGGCCGAGATCATCGAGCCGTTGTCGGCGGCGATCTTCTCCATGTCGAAGGCGATGAAGCGCTTGGCCGCCGTTTCAGCCGTGGCATGCACCTTTGAGGACGAGGCGCGGCCATCGCCGGGCTCGATCTTTTCCGAGACCGCGGCGATGCGATGCGACGAGGCAATCAGCGTCGTGCGCTCCGGCGTGACGAAGCCGCGGATGATGGCGCGGCCGGCCTCCATCAGTTCGGCGGCGATCAAGATGTCGACGTCGCCCTGCGAGGGCGACAGCGCAAAGACCGGCAGGCGGCCGGTGTCGCGGCACATTTCGACATAGTAGATCGTGGCGCCGGTGCGCTGGGCGACGCCGGCGACCGAGGTCGACTGCGCGACATAGCCATTGCGTTCGGCGACGTCGGTGATCCAGTCGGCGAGCACGCCGCCGCCCTGGCCGCCGACCGCCAGCACGGCAAGCTTGATGACGCGCTCGCCTTCAGGAGCACCGGCGTTCGAGCGCGATGAGGGAACGGCGTCAAGCATCGGCGAATGTCAGGCGCCGGCTTTCACGGCGCCGCTGCAAGAGGCTGATCGTGGCGCGACGCGCGGCTTCGAGGAAACGGTCCCAGCGGCTGGGATTGTGCACCACGTCGGCGCGGTAGAAGGACGGGCACAGCACCGCCGCATCGGCAACCTCGCCGCAATTGCCGCAGCCGACGCAGCTCTGGTCGATATGCGCCACCGGATCGTCGCGCAGCGGATCGTCCAGCGACTTCACCGACAGCGACGGGCAGCCGGAAAGCCGCATGCAGGCATGGTCGCCGGTGCAGATGTCCTCGTCGACGCCGAATTTCGGCTTGACGATCCTTTTCCCGCCCTTGATCGCCTTGTCGACCAGCGGCTTTTCGCGGCGCTGCCGGTTCAGCATGCATTCGGACGAGGCGACGATGACTTTTGGGCCCTTCTCGTCCGTCGTCAGCGCCTCGCGCAGCGTGTCCTGCATCTTGGTCACGTCATAGGTGCGGTCGATGTGGCGCAGCCATTTGACACCCATGCCCTTCACCGCCTCGGTGATCGGATGCTTGGTCGATTTCGTCTTGTTGCCGGCGCGGGATGAAAGAATGTCCTGCCCTCCCGTCGCCGCCGAATAGAAATTGTCGACGATGACGATGACGCCGTCGTTCTTGTTGAACACGGCGTTGCCGATCGATGAGGTCAGGCCGTTGTGCCAGAAGCCGCCGTCGCCGACGAAGGAGATCGACCGGCGCTTGGCATCGGGCGAATTGAACGCTGAGGCCGAGGCCGGCCCCAGCCCGTAGCCCATAGTAGTAGCGCCAAGCTCGAAAGGCGGCATGATCGAAAACAGATGGCAGCCGATGTCGGAGGCGATGTGGTGCTTGCCCAGCTCCTGCTCGACCAGCTTGGTGGCGGCGAAGATCGGCCGTTCCGGACAGCCGACGCAGAAGCCGGGCGGACGGCCCGGAACGACGTTGATCAGGTCAGCGGTATCGAGCCCGTCGCCGATCTTGTTCGGCGCGCGGACTTCGCCCGGCAGCAGGTGGGGGATGGTGGCGCGCAGGAACGATCCGATGCCGTCGAGCATGACCTGGCCGGTGTATTCGCCAGCCATCGGCAGGTGCTCCTTGCCGACGAGTTTCGTGCCACGCCCGGCCTTGTGCAGCATCGATGCGAAAGCCTGCTCGATATAATTGGGCTGGCCTTCCTCGACGACGAGCACAGCGTCCTTACCCTCGCAGAAGGACAGGAACTCGTCGTCGACCAAGGGATAGACGGCATTCAGCACGTAGAGCGGCACGTCTGTCACACCATAGGTGTCGGCAAGGCTTAGCCGCTGCAGCGCTCGGACGACCGAATTGTACATACCGCCCTGCATGACGATGCCGACCGAGCCGTGCTCCGGACCGAAGAACTCGTTGATCTTGTTTTTGCGGATGAAATCCACCGCCGCCGGCCAGCGTTTCTGCACCTTTTCCTTCTCGTGCAGGAAAGAGGCGGGCGGCAGCACGATGCGGCCGGTGTCGCGGCGCGGCGCGGCGAGCGCATCGGCCACCGTCATGGTCGGCCGCTTGTTGTCCTTGGCGATGAAACGGCCATGGACATGGCAGCAGCGGATGCGGACCTGCAGCATGACAGGCGTGTTGGAAACCTCGGAAAGCTCGAAGCCGTCCTCCACCGCCTTGACGATCGAGGGCAGGTTCGGCCGCGGGTCGAGCAGCCAGACCTGGCTTTTCATGGCAAAGGCGTGGCTGCGCTCCTGCATGATCGAGGAGCCCTCGCCATAATCCTCACCGACAATGATCAGCGCGCCGCCGGTGACGCCGCCAGAGGCGAGGTTGGCGAGCGCGTCCGACGCGACATTGGTGCCGACGGTCGACTTGAAGGTCGCCGCACCGCGGATCGGATAATGCACAGATGCGGCCAGCATGGCGGTGGCGGTGGCTTCCGAGGCGCTTGCCTCGAAATGCACGCCGAGCTCGCCCAGAATATCCTGCGCATCGGCCAGCACATCCATCAGATGGCTGATCGGCGCGCCCTGATAGCCGCCGACATAGCCGACGCCGCATTGCAGCAGCGCCTTGGTGATGGCGAGAATGCCCTCGCCGGAAAACTCCTCTCCGGCGCCGAGCCTGAGCTTTTCGACTTCCTTGGCAAAAGACCGTTCAGCCATGTCAGCCTCCTTCCGTTGCCGCCGATATCCGGCGGCGGCGTACGTCTAGATGTCGTGCTTGCGAATGTTCTTCAGCATCTTCTGCAGCGTCGCGATCAGGGCGGCATATTCAACATCATCGATGTCATCGAACATCGCCTCGAACGCATCATGCATGGCCGGCCAGGCGCGGCTGAACTCGGCGCGACCGTCGTCGGTCAGGAACACATGGCGGATGCGGCTGTCGGTGACCCCCTGCTCCCGCCGCACAAACCCTTGCCCTTCCAGCGTGTCGAGCGTCCGGCTCAACGTGGATTGTTCGATGACCGTGTAGACCGAGAGATCGTTGACGGTGACGCCGTCGGCCACCGACAGCACGGCGAGTGTGCGCACCTGCGGGATGGTCAGGCCCTGCTTGCGAAAATCGTCGCGCAAGGTGGCGTTGTAGCGGCCCATGATGCGGTTCATCAGATAGGGCGCGAATTGCTGCAGTCCGATCTGGCCCAGTGTCGAGATGCGCTGGCGCTTTTCAACCTTCTGTTCCATCACAGCCTCCCCGCCAGCAGAAAGCCGGAACCGCCGCCAAGCCCGGCGCCGGGATGGGTCGAGGCTCCGATATGGTAGAGGCCCTTGATCCCGGTGTCGTGATTGCGGCTCGTCTTGAACGGCCGCCATAGGAACGACTGGTCGATGGTCGATGAGCCGCCATAGGGATCGCCGCCGACCAGATTGACGTTGATCGCTTCCAGATCGGCGGGCGAATAGGCGCGGCGTGCAATGACGCTGTCCTTGAACCCGTCGATATGGCTGGCGAGGATCGCTTCGGCACGGTCCGCGTAGGCCTCGCGCAGCGCGTCGGTCCAGCGGCCGTCGGCCGGTGTCTGCAGTTTGCCGGCGGCATCGCCCTTGATATGGCGTGGCGCCTCGGGCAGTTGCAGCCACAGGATCGCCTTGCCTTCCGGACAGCGCGAAGGATCGAGCGCATGCGGCTGGCCGACGCAGATGGTCGGCACCTCCGGCAGCATGCCGCGCGTGGCCTCGTTGCAGGCTTTCGACACGCCGTCGAGCCCCGGTGTCAGATGCAGCAGCGCGACCTTTGCCAGGCCCTCGCCGCGCCATGCGGGCGGCTTGTCCAGGGCATAGTGTATTTGGAAATTGCCCTTGCCGTAGCGGTATTTCTGCGCCGCCTCGAGGTCGGCTTTCGGAGCCGCGTCGCCGAGCAGCCGCCCGTAGAGATGGGTCGGCGTGACCGAGCAGATGACGCTCTTCTTCGCGGTGACCGTTTCGCCCGAAGCCAGCCGTACGCCGGTGGCTCGGCCTCCAGTCTGGATGATGGAGGCAACGTCCCCTTCAGTCCGGATCACGCCGCCGCGCTCCTTGATCAGCGCTTCGAAGGCGGACAGCAGATTCCCAGCGCCGCCCTTGACGATCGGCGCGCCGGCAGCTTCCAGCGCAAAGGCGATAACCCTGGCGATCTGGCCGGAGAACGCGTCTTCAGGCCCAAGGCCGGCATGCAGCACCCAGGGCGCCCACAGCGCCCGGGTGATCTCAGACTGGTAAGTGTTCTCCAGCCAGCCGCGCGCCGGCACCAGCGCATCGCCGAGAAAGGCGGCAAGGCCGCGCGGGCCGCGCCGCCAGGCTTCGCCCGCCAGCAGCCTGGTCGTGGGGTAAGACCACAGGCTGCCGCCGAGCAGCCCGAACAGCAGGCCGGCATTGCGCTCGATCTCGCCGACGTCGCTGCCGTGCCGGTCGCCATCGCCTGCGGCAAGCGCATTGGCAGCCGCGACATTGGCGGGCCGATCGGTGCGCAGGATGGCATAGCTGCCGTCCGGCCGCAGCACGCCGGTGGGCGTGCCGGTGTTGCAGAACTCCAGGCCGTGCCGCGCCAGATCCTTGCCCAGCGCCGCATAGGCAGGCGAGGTGATGAACAGTACGAAGGTCGTCGCCATCACGTCGTGGATGAAGCCGGGCGCGGTGATCTCCTCGGTGCGCATGCAACCGCCGATGCGGTCGTTGCGCTCGAGCACCAGCACCTTTGCCCCCTTGCCGCCAAGCATCGCCGCGCAGACCAGCGCGTTGATGCCGCTGCCGACGATGATGTGATCGGGCGCGTTCATCTGCGATTGCTCCTCGTCCTCGGGAGGTTGGAGTCAATTGCGCGGGTTGGCGTTCCTTCGCGCCCCCCTCTGTCCTGCCGGACAGTCCAGCAGGACAGAGGGGGGCGCCGTAGAGCGACAGCGCTACAAGGCTGCCGCTCCAAATCCGTCACTACAGCATTGCCTACAAGCATGATCTTCTCCCGAAGACCGCCACCTCGTCCTAATGCCTTGGCACCAGCGCCAGTGCGCGGATCGGGCTTCCGGTGCCGTGCTCGATTTTGAGCGGTGCGGCGATGAGGATCGCGCCTTTCGGCGGCAGCCGATCGAGATTGCACAAGCTGGCGAGGCCGTAGCGGTTCGCCTTGTGCATCAGGCTGTGCGCCGGGAATGGCGGCTCCATTCCCCCTGCTTTGCCAGCATCCGTGCCGATCGTCTCGCTGCCCCAGCCCTTGATGTCTTTGCTGATCAGGTACTGGATGGCCTCGGCCGTCGGTCCGGGCGTGTGCGGTCCGGTCTCGTCGGCGTTGAGGAATTCGGCTTCCGAGCCGTTGCGCTTATACCAGTCGGTGCGCATCACCACCCATTCGCCGGCGTTAATCGGGCCGTGCTCGGCTTCCCACGCCTTGATGTGGTCGACTGTGAGGAGGAAATCGTTGTCGGCGGCGGCTTGCTTCGAGCAGTCGATGACATTGACCGGGCCGACGAAATTCTGAACCGGAATGGTGTCGGTGGCACCGTCCGGATAATCCTTGCCGGTAATCCAGTGCTGCGGCGCGTCGAAATGCGTGCCCGAATGTTCGCCGAGCTTCAGCCAGTTCCATGCCCACCACGGACCGTTCTTGTCATAGCGGGAGATGGCGTGGATCTCGACCTTCGGCGTGTCCACCGCCAGCTCCGGCGGCAGCTTGATCAGCGGCGTGTTGGGCCCGAGCGGCGCCGTCAGGTCGACCACCTGGATGCTGCCTGAAAGAAGCTGGCCGGCGACCTCGCCGAGGAGTTGTTGCGTGTCCATGGTCTCTATTCCCTCTTTCTCGGTGATGATCAAGGCTCTTCGCGGCCCTTAATATCCTACTAGACTAAAACATATGCATCTGCAATTATCTTTAAGCATAAAGGAAATGGGTTGGGTGGGGTGTGAGCGAGTTTGACGCCATATTCGTCGGGGCAGGCCACAACAGTTTGGCATGCGCCGCGCATCTGGCGCTCAAAGGTTGGAACACCGGGATTTTTGAGCGCAGCGCAACTATCGGCGGCGCTGTCCAGAGCCGCGAATTCACGCTTCCCGGCTTCCGGCACGATTTCGGCGCGATGAATCTGAGCCTGTTCGCCGGCTCGGCCTTTCACAAGAAATATGCAAATGAATTGAAAAGCCATGGGCTGCAATTTGCGCCGGTCGCCGATTGCTTTGCCAGCGCCTTTCCCGACGGACGGTGGTTCGGCGTCAGCAACGATCTGGAAAAGACCGCGTCGCGCATGGCAGCTTTCTCCGCAACCGACGCCGCCACATGGCGCCGGCTGGTCGGCGCCTTCCCGGTGGAAGCCGAGCATCTGTTTCGGCTGCTGGGCTCACAGATGAGCGGGCGGGCGCTGGCCGGCACCGCATGGAACCTGTGGCGCAAGAAGGGCCTTGCCGGCGCGCTCGACACCGGCCGGCTGCTGCTCTCATCACCACGCTCGTGGCTCGAGGAGAATTTCGAGTCGCCGCATGTCAGGGCGACGCTCGCCACCTGGGGCATGCATCTCGACTTCGCCCCTGACATCGCCGGCGGCGCGGTGTTCCCCTATCTGGAATCGATGGCCAACCAGTGCTTCGGCATGGTGCTCGGCAAGGGCGGCGCCGACACCATCATCCGCGCGCTGACCGGCATGGTCACCGTTGCCGGCGGCCAGATTAGCACCGGTGCTGAGGTGGCCGAGATCACGGTGTCCGGCGGCCGAGCGACAGGCGTGCGGCTTGCTTCCGGCGAGACCCATACAGCCACCAAGGCGGTGATCGCCGGCGTTGCACCCGGGGCGCTAGCCGGAAAGCTTTTGCCTGATGGTTCCGGCGACGCCGGCTTCGACATGGCGATGAAAAAATTCCGACATGCGCCGGGCACGATGATGATCCATCTGGCGCTTGACGATCTGCCGGACTGGCGCGCCGGCGCCGAGCTTCGGCAATTCGCCTACGTCCATCTTTCGCCGTCGCTCGACGCCATGTCGCGGACCTATCAGCAGGCAATATCCGGCATGCTGCCGGACGAGCCGGTCCTTGTCGTCGGCCAACCGACTGCGGTCGATGCATCGCGGGCGCCGGAAGGCAAGCACGTTCTGTGGGTACAGGTGCGGATGCTGCCCGCCGAAATCTTTGGCGATGCGGCCGGCAAGATCGCGCCAGCTCATTGGGATCAGGTCAAAGAACGCTACGCCGAGCGCGTTCTCGACATCATCGAGACCTATGCGCCCAACCTTCGCCGGAATATCCTCGGCCGTGCCGTGTTCTCGCCCCTTGACCTCGAACGCGAGAACCCCAATCTCGTCGGCGGCGACCAGATTTGCGGCAGCCATCATCTGGCGCAGAATTTCCTGTTTCGTCCGGCGCGCGGTTTTGCCGGCTGGAACACGCCGGTCATGAATTTGCATCTCACCGGTGCTGCAACATGGCCGGGCGCCGGCACAGGCGCGGCCTCGGGCTACATGCTCGCCCAACAGCTCGGCGGGAGGTAGAATTCAAAACACTTGCGGGTGAAGGAGAGGCAATGCGCGGTTGCCCAAGGAGCCTGAACCCACTGCATGACAACGACGCGCATAGAAAACCAACAGGGGAACGACCATGACAATCAACAGACGAGAATTGCTCGGATATGGCGCAGCAGCACTTGGCGCCACCGTCATCGGCCTGCCGCAAATAGCCAAGGCAGCCGGCGAACTGACCATCGCCTACAACGTCAACCTGCCGTCCTGGGACCCGACAACCGGGCCTTCGGCGGTCAACCCGACGATCCAGGGCCTCTACCAGTCGGTGTTCGATCAGTTCATCCCGCAGAAGCCGGACCTTTCCTTTGCGCCGGGCCTGCTCACCGAATGGGGCTGGAACGACGACCGCAGCAAGATCATGATGACAGTGCGCGAGGGCGTCACCTGGCATGACGGCTCGCCGTTCACCGCCGAGGACGTGGTGTGGTCGCTGCAGCGGGCGGGCGACGAAAAAACAGGGAATCCGATCCAGTTCGTCTGGAAGAACGTCAACAACTTCAAGATCGCCGGCAACAAGATCACTGGCGATGTCGTGCAGTTCGACCCGGTGTATTTCAAATGGATGTCGTTCCTGACCGGCTACATCATGCCGAAGGCCTACTACGAGAAGGTCGGCGCCGAAGGCTTCGAGAAAGCCCCGATCGGCACCGGCCCCTACATGGTCGACAAGTTCGAGCGCAACGCCTTCCTGCGGCTCAAGGCCAACCCGAACTACTGGGGCGGCAAGCCGGCTTTCGAGAATGTGACGATCAAGTTCGTCACCGACGCGGCGAGCCGCGTTGCCGAAATCGAGTCCGGTTCTTCGCAGGTGACGCTCGAAATCCCCTATGAGGAATATGATCGCCTGGTCGCCAAGGACGGGCTTGCCGGCTCGTGCAAGAACGTTTCCGACATCGGCATGATCTTCTTCAACGACATCGATGTGATGCTGGACAAGAACGTCCGCCAGGCCGCGGTGATGGCCGTCGACAAGAAGCTGCTCGTCGAGCGGCTGCTGCGCGGCTACGGCCAGCCGATCGATACGCTGGAGACGCCGGAATACGAGGCCTACGACCCGTCGATCAAGGTCGAGCACAATCCGGAAAAAGCTAGGGAATTGCTGGCCGCGTCGGGCTACTCGCCGGAGAAGCCGGTCAAGTTCACGATTCAGACGACTAAGGGCTTCAAGCCCAAGGATTACGAGATGGTCCAGGCGATCGTCGGCATGTGGCGCAAGGTCGGCATCGAGGCGTCGATCGAGGTCTACGAGATCGCCAAGCACTACGAGCTGCGCGCCGCCGACAAGCTGGCCCCGGCCGCCTTCTACAATTGGGGCAACGCCATCGGCGATCCGACCACCTCGACCGGCTTTGCCACCTATGGCCCGAGCCCGCATTCGGTGTGGGACAGCCAGGATCTGATCGACATGATCAACCCGCTATGGGGCGAGAAGGACGAGACCAAGCGCATCGCCGGCTGGAAGGCTGTCGACAAATACATCGCCGAACAGGCCTATGTGCTGCCGCTGATCCAGTATGCGCAGCCGATCGTGCACGCCAAGGGCGTCAATGTCGTGCAGCATGTTTCCGGCGCGCTTTTGCCGGCGCTGATGACCCCGGCCTGACATCGGCCAGGGATCGCCGCGCGCTGTCCGCAATGACGGCGCGCATTTTCCGCCAGGCATACAGGCGACCATGCTGCTGCAAAGATTCCTGATCCGTCTTTTGACGATGGCGATCACGCTGCTCGGCGTCGCCGTCGTGGTCTTTGTCGTCATTCGCGTCGCGCCCGGCGATCCGGTTGCGATGATGCTGCCGCCCGGCGCGACCGATGCCGACATCGCCCGGCTGCGCGCGCTCTACGGGCTCGACAAAACCATCGTCCAGCAGTTCTTTATCTGGCTGTCCGGCGTCATCAGGGGCGATTTCGGCACCTCGATCTCGCTCCGGCAGGATGTGCTGGGCCTGGTCTTCAACCGGCTGCCGGCGACGCTGGAACTCGCCATCGTCGCGCTGTTGATGGCGCTGGCGATCGGCGGCACGACGGCGATCCTCGGGGCACGCGAGCGCGGCACGGCAGTCGAAGCCGGTATCGACATCGCCAGCGGTGCAGCGCTTTCCATTCCCGACTTTTTGTGGGGCCTGGTGCTGATTCTTTTGTTCGGCGTGCTGGTGCCGGTGTTCGACATTTCCGGCCGGGTGTCGCCGCAGCTCGACCTGCCCTTCGTCACCCAGTTCTATCTGTTCGAGAGCATCGTGCGGCTGCGCTTCGACCTGACCAAGGACCTGCTCGGGCACATGCTGATGCCGGCCGTGGCCCTGGCGCTGCCGCTCGCCGCGATCATCTCGCAGCTCCTGAAGCAGTCGTTGAAGGAAGTGCTCGACGTCGATTACGTCGTGCTGGCGCGGGTGAAGGGCTTTTCGGAAACGCAGGTCATTTTGCGTGAGGCGCTGAAGAACGCCGCCCTGCCAACGCTCACTCTGGTCGGCGTGCAGTTCACCTTCCTGATCGGCGGCACGGTCATCGTCGAACGGCTGTTTTCCTATGAAGGGCTCGGCAACATGGCGATCGACGCCGTCATCAACCGCGACCTTCCGCTGATCCAGGGCATCGTGCTGGTCTTCGCGCTGCTGTTCGTGCTGATCAACCTCACCGTCGACATGATGTATGCGCTGCTCAATCCGAGGCTGCGCCATGGATGAGGGCCGCATTTCAAGACATGGCTCGGGCGCAAGGCTGTGGCTGGCCGGCGGCTGGCTGCTGCTGGCTTTGCTTGCCGCGATCTTCGCGCCGCTGATCGCACCGCAGAACCCGCTGGCGCAGGATCTGATGTTCGAACGCCTGCCGCCCTTTTGGATGAGCGGCGCGGAGCCCGGCTTCTGGCTCGGCACCGACAGCCTCGGCCGCGATCTCCTGTCACGGCTGATCTTCGGCGCCCGCATCGCCTTGATCGTCGCCTTCGCGGCGGCCTTGGCCGCCTGCCTGATTGGCTCGACGCTCGGCCTGATAGCAGGCTATTTCGGCGGCTGGGCCGATCGCATCATCTCGCGCATCGTCGACGTCTGGATGGCGTTTCCGCCGGTGCTGTTCGCCATCCTGCTGGTGGCCGTGCTCGGCACCGGTCTGAACTCGGTCATCATTGCCATCGCCGTCATCGACTGGACGCGCTTCTGCCGGGTGATCCGCGCCGAGACCATGGGCCAGGCGCGCATGGATTATGTTGAGAACGCCCGTATCGCCGGCTATGGCCGTATCGGTATCATGCTGCGCGAAGTGCTGCCCAATGTGGTGCCGTCGATCGTCGCGTTGCTGTCGCTCGAAATGGGCATCGCCGTGATCGTCGAGGCGATCCTGTCCTTCGTCAACCTGTCGATCTCGACCGACGATCCGACCTGGGGCGGCATCATCGCCGAGGGCCGCCTGTCGATCCATCAGGCGTGGTGGGTGCTGGTGTTTCCACTGGTCACCCTGATCCTGACGGTTCTGTCGTTCAGCCAGTTCGGCGAGGGTCTCAAGGCGCGTTTCGATCCGGTGCTGCGATGAACGCCACGAGACCTTGCCTCGACATTCAGTCCTTGAGCGCCGTGCTGCCGAATGGCGCGCGCGTGCTGCGGTCGGTGTCGCTCTCCGTTCAACCGGGCGAAGTTCGCGCGCTGGTCGGCGAGAGCGGCGCCGGCAAGACGATGATCGGCAAGGCGGTACTCGGCGTGCTGCCACCCAGCGTGCGCGTCGTCGATGGCGATATGCTGCTCGAGGGCGAGGACCTCGGCCGGCTTCAGCCAAAGGCGAGGCGCACGCTGATCGGAGCGCGCACCGCACTGATCCCTCAAGACCCGCTGACCGCGCTCAATCCGTCGCGCCGCATCGGTCCGCAAATGACCGATCGGCTGGTGCGCATCCTCGGATGGAGTGGGCCGCGAGCCGACGCCCGCATCCGCCAATTGCTCGACGCGGTACAGATCCGCGACCCGGACCGCGTCCTCAAATGCTATCCGCACGAGCTTTCCGGCGGCATGCGCCAGCGCGTGCTGATCGCCGCAGCCTTCGCCGCCGAACCAAGGTTGATCGTCGCCGACGAGCCGACCACTGCGCTAGACGTAACCGTGCAGAAGCAGATTTTGCGGCTGATCGCGCAATTGCAGCGCGAGCACGGCACGGCGATCCTGTTCGTTACCCATGATCTCGGCGTCGTCGCCAAGATCAGCCAGAAAGTGTCGGTGCTCTATGCCGGCAAGGTGGTGGAGGAGGCCGAGACGGCGGCGCTGTTCGCGGCTCCGCAGCACCCCTACACGCGAGCGTTGATGGCGGCAACACCGCGCTACACCGATCCGCTCGCCTCGCTGAAACCGGTGGACAAGGTGGTATTGGCCGGACTGGCCTCGGAGATCGCCGCTGCCGACCAGGCCTGGAGGCGGCCGCATGGCTGAGCCGCTGTTTTCCGTGCGCGGGCTGAAGGTCGCGTTGCCCGACATGTCGCGCAAACCACTGATCGGCCGGGCGCCGATGGCCGAGATCCTCAAAGGGCTTGATTTCGAGCTGCCCAGGGGATCGGTGACCGGCATCGTCGGCGAATCCGGATCCGGCAAATCGACGCTGGGTCGCGCTTTGGTGCGCCTCCTGGAGCCGAGCGCCGGCAGCATCATCTTCGACGGCCGCGATATCACGCATCTGCCGGAGGCGGAGCTCAGGCCGCTGCGCCGCAACCTGCAGATGATCTTCCAGGATCCGATGTCGTCGCTTAATCCGCGCCGCACCATCTTCAGCATTATCGCCGCCCCACTCAGGCAAAACGGGTTTGGCGACAATCTCAAGGGTCGTGTCGCGGAGGCGCTGCAGCGCGTCGGCCTGCCGCTAAGTTTCGCCAGCCGCTATCGTCACCAGCTGTCGGGCGGCCAACGCCAGCGCGTCGGCATTGCCCGGGCGCTGGCGCTGTCGCCGAAATTCGTGCTGGCCGACGAGATCGTCTCCGGCCTCGACGTGTCGACCCAGGCACAGATCCTGACGCTGCTGGAACGGCTGGCCGCCGAAATGGGCCTGACCGTCGCCTTCATCAGCCACGACCTGTCGGTAATCCGGCGGCTTTGCCGGCAAGTGATCGTCATGCGCGAAGGCGTGATCGTCGAGGCAAGCGCCACCGACGCTTTGTTCGCGAACCCGCGGCAGGCCTACACGCGCGATCTTCTCGCAGCCATCCCGCTGCCCGAGATCGATGACGGCTGGCTGCTGCCTGCGGCGAAGGCGCCGGCATGACATCGGTCGCAACGATCATTCACAGCACATCTCATTCGCACACCGAAGAGCGGGCCTCGGGCGTGCGCCCGGCAAGTCACCCATGTCCCGCGAGAGGATGACTGAGATGAAGAATGCGCTCCTAACCGCAACGCTTGCGGCCGCCGTCCTGGGCACTATCGGTGGAACCATCAGCACAGCCTCAGCGGATTCCATTCCTGGCATGCGCGGGCATGATCACACCGGGGTTACAGTCCCCGACATGAAGCAGGCCGTCGACTTCTTCACCGAGGTCGTCGGCTGCAAGAAGGCGATGTCCTTCGGGCCGTTCGCCGATGATAAGGGGACGTTCATGCAGGATCTGCTGGGAGTCGACCCCAAGGCGGTGATCGAGGAGATCACCCTGGTTCGCTGCGGCTACGGGTCGAATATCGAGCTGTTCAAATATACCGCGCCCGACCAGAGAGACCTGCAGGCCCGCAACAGCGACATTGGCGGCTTCCACATCGCGTTCTATGTCGACGATATCGCTGCCGCGAAAGCCTATTTCGATGAAAAGGGCGTCAAGACGCGTATGGGGCCGCTGCCGGTTACCGAAGGGCCGGCGGCCGGCCAGAGCATCCTTTATTTCCAGGCGCCCTGGGGCCTGCAGCTGGAAGCGATCAGCTATCCCAACGGCATGGCCTATGAAAAGGACGCCGAGACGGTGCTGTGGAGCCCGAAGACCCCGGAAAAATGATCCGCCAGGCGCGTGCTTGCGGGTCTGACCGCAAGCACGCCATAGGCACCTGAGACGAATCGCTTCAATTATGAAACTTCAAGCTTGAAATAATATACGTCAGGCGCGATACTGAAGATAGGAAGCGAGAGGAGATCGCACAGATGAAGGTTGCGGTTCTCGGCGGCGGACCAGCCGGCCTCTACTTTGCCATTTCGATGAAGCTCAGGGACGCCGCGCACGAAGTGACCGTGTTCGAGCGCAACCGCGCCGACGACACATTCGGCTGGGGCGTCGTTCTGTCGGCCGAAACGCTCGACAATCTGACCAGGAACGATCCGGTCAGTGCCGTCTGGATCAGGAAGCATTTCGCCTATTGGGACGACATCGCCGTCATCCATGATGGGGTGCGCACGGTCTCGACCGGCCATGGCTTCTGCGGCATCGGCCGCAAGCGGCTGCTCACCTTGCTGCAGCGGCGGGCCCGCGAGCTCGGCGTGAAGCTGGTCTTCGAGACCGATATCGCCGACCCCAAACCCTACATGGAGAGCCACGATCTGGTGGTCGCCGCCGACGGCTTGAATTCGAAGGCACGGAGCGCATTCGTCGACGTGTTCAAGCCCGATATCGACACCCGCAAATGCAAGTTCGTCTGGCTTGGCACCCAGCAGAAGTTCGACGATGCCTTCACCTTCATCTTCGAGAAGACGGAGCATGGCTGGGTGTGGGCGCATGCCTACCAGTTCGACAAGGACACCGCGACCTTCATCGTCGAATGCAGCGAGCAGACCTGGGGGCGCTTCGGCTTCGGCACGATGTCGCAGCAGGAATCGATCGCCGTCTGCGAACAGATCTTCGCCAGGCATCTCGCTGGCCATTCGCTGATGACCAACGCCAACCACATCAGAGGTTCGGCTTGGATCAATTTTCCGCGCGTGCTGTGCGAGCGCTGGTCCTACAAGAATTTGGCGCTGATGGGCGACGCAGCGGCATCAGCGCATTTCTCGATCGGCTCCGGCACCAAGCTGGCGCTGGAAAGCGCGGTGGCGCTGGCCGACTATGTCGATTCCGAGCTCGGCCTCGAGGCGGCGTTTCGCAAATATGAAGACGCCCGCCGCACCGAAGTGCTGAAGCTGCAGTCGGCGGCGCGCAACTCGCTCGAATGGTTCGAGGAGGTCGAGCGCTATCTCGGCCTCGATCCGGTGCAGTTCAATTATTCGCTGCTGACGCGCTCGCAGCGCATCAGCCACGAGAATTTGCGGCTGCGCGATGCCGAGTGGCTGGCCGGCGCCGAAGAATGGTTCCAGCGCCAGGCCGGCGCCGGCGGCAACAGTCTTCGTCGCGCGCCGATGTTCGCACCGTTCCGGCTGCGCGACATGGCGCTGCAGAACCGCATCGTCGTTTCGCCGATGGCGCAGTACAAGGCCGTCGACGGCTGCCCGACTGACTGGCACTTCGCCCACTATGCCGAACGGGCCAAGGGTGGCGCCGGCCTGCTCTACATCGAGATGACTTGCGTCAGCCCCGAAGGCCGGATCACGCCTGGCTGTACCGGCTTTTACGCGCCCGAGCACGAAGTCGCCTGGAAGCGGCTTGTTGACTTCGTCCACACCGAGACCGAGGCGAAGATCTGCGCGCAGATTGGCCATTCCGGCGCCAAGGGTTCGACCCGGCTCGGCTGGCAAGGAACCGACGTGCCACTGACATCAGGCAACTGGCCTGTCATGGCGGCGTCGGCGGTGGCATGGTCGCCCGAGAATCAGCTGCCGAAGGCGATGGACCGCGCCGACATGGATTTAGTGCGCGATCAATTCGTCGCTTCGGCCGAGATGGCTGAACGCTGCGGCTTCGACATGCTCGAAATCCACGCCGCGCACGGCTATCTCCTGTCCTCCTTCATCACGCCGCTGACCAACCGGCGCACGGACGCCTATGGGGGCTCGCTCGAAAACCGCATGCGCTATCCCTTGGAACTCTTCCATGCCGTCCGCGCCGCCTGGCCTGATGAAAAGCCTGTTTCAATACGCATCTCGGCCAATGACTGGGTCGGCATCGATGGCGTGACACCGGCCGATGCGGTCGAAATCGCGCGGCTGCTGCATGAGGCCGGCGTCGACATCTGCGACGTGTCGGCCGGCCAGACTTCCGCCGAGGCAAGGCCGGTGTATGGCCGTATGTTCCAGACGCCGTTTTCCGACCGCATCCGAAACGAGGTCGGCATGGCGACCATGGCGGTCGGCAACATCTACGAACCGGACCATGTCAATTCGATCCTGATGGCCGGCCGGGCCGACCTGGTCGCGATGGCACGACCGCATCTAGCCGACCCCTACTGGACGTTGCATGCGGCCGTCAAGCTCGGCGACCGCGGCGTCAAATGGCCGGATCCCTATCTGCCTGGCCGCGACCAGATCTACCGGCTGGCCGAACGCGACGCGGCAGCGGGGCTGAAGGTATGAGCGTCGTTGAAACGATGGCGGGACGGCATGCGCTGGTCACCGGCGGCGGCTCCGGCGTCGGCCGCGCCATCGCGCTGGCGCTCGCCAATGCCGGCATCGATGTCACCATCTGCGGCCGGCGCGAGGCAGCGCTGGTCGAGGTCGCCAGGGAAAACGACCGCATTTTCGGCATCGCCGCCGACGTCACCAATGAGGCGGCGATGGCGTCGCTCTACAGCCAGGCTGAGGCGGCGCGCGGGCCGATCGATATTGTCGTCGCCAATGCCGGCATGTCCGGCAGCGCGCCAGCATCGCGGACCTCGCTTGCGGACTGGCAGCGCACGCTCGACGTCAACCTGACCGGCGCGTTCCTGACAGTGAAACCGGCGCTGGCCGGCATGGTCGCACGGAAGATAGGCAGGATCATCTTCGTTGCTTCGACGGCCGGGCTAAAAGGCTACCCGTATGTCGCCGCTTACGTTGCCGCCAAGCATGGCGTCGTCGGCTTAATGCGAGCGCTGGCGGTCGAGACGGCAAAATCCGGGGTGACGGTCAACGCCGTCTGCCCGGGCTTCACCGAAACCGACATGCTCGAGGAATCCATCCAGCGAATCGTCGAAAAGACCGGCCGCTCGGCCGAAGAAGCACGGACGAGCCTTGCCTCGACCAACCCGCAAGGCCGCTTCATCCAGCCGGAAGAAATTGCAGCCGCGGTGCTGTGGCTGTGCGGCGATGCTGCCCAATCGATCACCGGACAGACGATTTCGATCTCGGGAGGCGAGACATGGTAGCCGGTCCCCTGCCCGCGCCGTCCGGACCCGGCAAGGATCGGCTGCGGCTGTGGGTGCGGCTGCTGCGCGCCTCGCGCAGCATCGAGGCCGAGCTGCGCGAGCGCCTGCGGCAGGAATTCAACACGACGCTGCCGCGCTTCGACGTGATGGCGGCACTCTACCGCGCGCCGGAAGGCATGTTGATGAGCGACCTGTCGCGCTTCCTGCTGGTGTCCAACGGCAATGTGACCGGGATCGTCGACCGGCTGGTTTCGGAAGGGCTGGTTACCCGCGCCCGGCGCAATGGCGACCGCCGCACCTCGATGGTGCGGTTGACGGAGGAAGGTTCGAAGGCTTTCGCTGTGATTGCCGCCGCGCATGAAAGCTGGATCGGCGAGCTGCTGGGCAACGTGAGCGAGGACGAGGCGCGCCGGCTGACCGGCATGCTGAATTCCTTCCGCAGCAATTGGGAGGGACGGGAATGACAAAGATGGCCGGCCGCAAGCCGAAGCATTTCCTCTGGCAGGTCGAAGGCAAGGTCGCAACAATCCGGCTCGACCGGCCGGAGCGCAAGAACCCGCTGACCTTCGAAAGCTATGCGGCGCTGCGCGATACTTTTCGCGACCTCGTCTATGCCGACGACGTCGATGCGGTGGTGTTCCTGCCCAATGGCGGCAATTTCTGCTCCGGCGGCGATGTTCACGACATCATCGGCCCGCTGGTGAAGATGGACATGAAGGCATTGCTCGCCTTCACCCGAATGACCGGCGATTTCGTCAAGGCGATGCTCAATTGCGGCAAGCCGATCATTGCGGCGGTCGACGGTGTTGCGGTGGGCGCCGGCGCCATCATCGCCATGGCCTCCGACATCCGCATCGCCACGCCTGAGGCCAAGACGGCATTCCTGTTCACCCGCGTCGGCCTTGCCGGCTGCGACATGGGCGCCTGCGCGATCCTGCCGCGCATTATCGGCCAGGGCCGCGCCGCCGAGCTGCTTTACACCGGCCGGACGATGAGTGCCGAGGAAGGCGAGCGCTGGGGTTTCTACAACCGGCTGGTCGATGCCGCAGCACTTGAAGCCGACGCGCTCGACATGGCCGCGCGCATCGGTTCCGGCCCGACCTTCGCCCACGGCACCACCAAGACGCAGTTGAACCAGGAATGGTCGATGGGCCTCGACCAGGCGATCGAGGCGGAAGCGCAGGCGCAGGCGATCTGCATGCAGACCGGCGATTTCAAGCGGGCGTACCAGGCTTTCGTCGCCAAGGAAAAACCGGTGTTCGAGGGCAATTAGGATGAGAGCTGCATCCATAAGAACGGACAGATTGGCGGGACTGCGCCCCCCTTTGTCCGACAGAGGGGGGCGCCGTCGAGTGCAGTTCGGGACGAGGCATTCCCATGCCTGACCGCTCCTTCCTCAACTGGCCGTTCTTTGAGGATCGCCATCGCGAGCTTGCCGAGCGGCTGGACGCCTGGTGCGGAAGAAACCTGCCGGTCGCGCAGGACGATGTCGATGCCGCCTGCCGCGCGCTTGTGGCGAAGCTCGGCCAAGACGGCTGGTTGAAACCGACGGCGCTCGACATCGCAAACCCCGGGCCGCTTGACGTGCGCACGCTGTGCATTACGCGTGAGACGCTGGCCCGGCATGACGGACTGGCCGACTTCGTCTTCGCCATGCAAGGGCTCGGCACCGGGGCGCTCAGCCTGTTCGGAACGCCCGACCAGCAGCGCTGGCTGGCGAAGACACGCGCCGGCGAAGCGATTTCCGCGTTCGCGCTGTCGGAGCCACGCTCCGGATCTGACGTCGCCAATATGGAGATGACGGCCGCGCGCGACGGCGACGACTATGTTCTGTCAGGCGAAAAGACCTGGATTTCCAATGGCGGCATTGCCGATCTCTACGTCGTTTTCGCTCGCACAGGCGAGGCGCCCGGCGCCAAGGGGCTTTCCGCCTTCATCGTGCCTGCAGACACCGAGGGCCTGACAATCGCCGAGCGGCTGGAGGTGATCGCGCCGCATCCGCTTGCACGCCTGTTCTTCGACAATGTCCGCGTTCCGGGCTCGGCATTGATCGGCAAGCCAGGCGACGGTTTCCGTCTCGCCATGTCGGTGCTCGACGTGTTCCGCTCGACGGTCGGCGCGGCGGCACTCGGCTTTGCCCGGCGCGCGCTGGACGAAAGCATCACAAGAGTGGCCGAGCGCAAACTGTTCGGCGCTGCGATGGCCGAGCTGCAAATGGTGCAGGGCCACATCGCCGACATGGCGCTTGATGTCGATACCGCAGCCCTGCTGGTCTACCGCGCCGCCTGGACCAAGGACATGGGCGCCGCCCGTGTCACCCGCGAAGCGGCGATGGCCAAGCTGTTCGCCACCGACAAGGCGCAAGAGGTGATCGACAAGGCCGTGCAGCTGCATGGTGGTGACGGCGTGCGTAAGGGCCACATCATCGAAAGCCTCTATCGCGAGATCCGCGCGCTGCGCATCTATGAGGGCGCATCCGACGTGCAGAAGTTGGTCATCGCCAGGCAAGTGATGGGAGCGGCCTGAGACCGAGCTTGCGACAGAAAATTGCTGGTTTCGAATTTTGAACACTGCGACCGGATTTGAGTATCGGGAGGCTTGATATGCACACCATCCTGCAGCCGGAAGGCTGGGCGAAACCAATCGGTTACGCCAATGGCGTCGCCGCGCGCGGGCAGCTGATCTTCATCGGCGGCCAGGTCGGCTGGACCGGCCAAGGCCAATTCGAAACCGATGATTTTGTCGGCCAGGTGCGGCAGACGCTTACCAACATCGTCGCGGTGCTCGCCGAGGCCGGCGCCAAGCCTGAGTATATCACCTCGATGACCTGGTACTTTACCGACAAGGCCGAGTATCTGGCCAACCTCAGGGGTATCGGCGAGGCCTATCGCGAGGTCATCGGACGACATTTTCCGGCCATGGCCGCTATGCAGGTGATGGCGCTGGTCGAGGATCGCGCCAAGGTGGAGATCCAGGCCACGGCGGTGATCCCGGACTGAGGCGAGGCGTGCTTCCGTTCTCCCCTTGTGAGGCCTTTGCAGAGAAGGTGGATCGGCGCGTAGCGCCGAGACGGTTGAGGGGTGTTGGACGGAGCGCGGTCGACGCCAAGCTGGAACACCCTTCATCCGTCCGAGCTTCGCTCGGCCACCTTCTCTCACAAGGCGAGAAGGGAGAGCCACACGCTGGCGCCCTTTTCTCCCAGTTTCTTCACGGAAGAGGGGGGAGGCTGAGAGCGATTGCCCCCAGCGTGCCATCTAGACGGCTTGGCTTAACGCGCATCTTGTGATCAGATGATCATGCCTGCTTCGGTTGGGCAATGACCGTACATAGCTTCTGTCGGGAGAAAAGCGAAACCGTGGCTCTGGGATTTGAACCGGTATCGGGACGTGTGACCGTCCAGGATGGTGTCTACCAGCAGCTTCGGCATGCCCTGATGGTCGGCAGCTTCGATCCGGCCCAGGTGCTGACCATCGCCTCGCTGGCCGAAGCCTTCGGCACCTCGAACATGCCGGTGCGTGAGGCCTTGCGGCGGCTCGCCGCCGAGAACGCGCTGGAGATATCGCAGAACGGCTCGGCCTGCGTGCCGGTCGTCACCCGCGCGCGGCTCGACGATCTCTGCCGGGCGCGCGTCACCGTCGAAGGGCTGGCGGCCGAGCTCGGGGCGCCGCGCCTGAGCGCTTCCGAGATAGCCACATTGCAGAGGATCACCGCCGACCAGAAGGCGATCGGGCTGAACGGCAGCATCTACGAACTGATCGCCAAGAACCAGCAGTTCCATTTCACCATCTACCGCGCCTCCGGCTCCGACGTGCTGTTTCAGTTGATCGAGACGCTGTGGCTGCGCTTCGGCCCCTATATGCGGCTGTTGTCCAACCATGTCGCGCCCTTGATGCGCGCCGGCACGATGGAGCCGTCCGGGCGGCACACTGCGATCATCGCAGCATTGAAGGATCGCGATTTTGCCCGCGCCCGCGAAGAGGTGATTGAAGACATCAGGACGACGCAGGAGACGCTGCGCGCAATCTGCCCAGACGTGCCGGAAACCAGGCCGGTCGAGTTCGCCGGGTTCGGCAAGGCCTCCTGAAGCTCCGCTGCGGATTGAACGCCAAATTGACGCCGGAAAGTGCCGATTCGCGACCACTCGCGGTCGGAAAAAATCGCCCCCGATTTTCCCGATGAATCACATTTCTTCGCGGGCAGCGATTGATCCGTATTCGGTTTTGTGATCACATGATCACAAGGGAGCCAAAGCGTCGTGTCTGGTTATTTTCTCTACCATTCGATCGGGACGTTTCCCGGCAAGGCGGAGCGCATGGCTGCTGCCCTGTCGGAATTCTCGGGCGTCTGGTCGGCGGAAGATGACGGCCAGTGGCCGGCGGCCCTTGCCGCGCGGCAGCGCTTCGTCGATGCCTGGGGCCGGCTGATCGATGCCCCGCAAGGCACCCTGACCACCGCCGAGAACGTCACGTCAGCGCTTTATAGTCTGATCGGCGGCCTGCCGTCCGAGCGTCTGGCGGGAAAGCGCCTGCTGGTCGCGGCCGACTGTTTTCCGAGCCTGCACTTCCTGCTTGCCGGACTTGCCGAGCGCTTCAACTTCGTGCTCGACACCGTGCCGCTGCGGCCTGGCGAGAGCTGGGTGCGCGACGAGGATTTCATCGCCCGCTGGCAGGACGATGTCGGTCTGGCCTTGCTGACCTTCGTCACCTCGACGGCCTCACACCGCTGCGACGTGACGCGGCTTGCCGAGCATGGCCGGGAGATGGGCAGCGTCGTCGGTGTCGACATTACGCAAGGTGTCGGCGTCGCACCCTTCTCGGTTGTCGAGACGCCGGTCGATTTCGTCGTCTCGACCTCGCTGAAATGGCTGTGCGGCACTTCGGGTGCCGGCATCCTGCAGGTGACGTCCGATCTGCTGTCCGCCTGCCGGCCGGAACTTCGCGGATGGTTTAGCCAACCGAACCCGTTCTCCTGGGATCTCGACAGTTTTTCCTATGCAAGCGATGCGCGCCGTTTCGACCATGGCACGCCGGCCATCCTGGCCAGCGTCGCATCGCTGCCCGGCCTCGAATGGGTCGCCGAGACAAGCGTCGACGCCATCCGCTCACAGAATGCCAGCATGACCGAGCGCATCATCGGCTGTGCGATGGACAATGGCTGGGTATTCCGTACGCCGCTCGATCCAGACCAGCGCGGCGGCAGCGTCATGCTGACCTTGCCGCAAGGCGTCGACCCGGTGAAAACGGTGTCGGCGCTGCGCAGTGAGCGACTTTACTGCGACGCGCGCGGCGCGACGCTCAGGCTGTCGCCCGGCATGGTCACCACAGACGACGCGGTGGACGCACTGCTGGAGCGTCTGCAGCAGTTGATCGGCTCGCGACAACGCCGCGCATCCTGACTTCAGGCGCCGCCTCGCCTGCAGTGTCCGGAAATACGGCGCTGAAAAGGGGCGGAAGTGAAAAGCGCCACAGGGAGTGGCCGAACCAGAGGGAACGAAAATGAGCTTCACTCGCCGTAATTTGCTTCTTCTCGCTGCCGCCATCGGCATTGCCGCCGGCCCGGTTGCGGCCTATGCCCAAGAGACGCTGAATGTCGGCGCCTATCCGACCAATCCGCCCTTCGAATACAAGAACGAAAGCGGCACCTTCGAGGGCTTTGAAGTCGACATCGTCAACGAGGCGGCCAAGCGCATCGGCATGACCACGGAAATGGCCGATCTCGGATTTCAGGCCCTGTTCGCCGCCACCACGTCGAAGCGCATAGACGTTGCCATCTCCTCGATCACGATCACGCCGGAGCGGCTGAAGTCGCAGGCGTTCACGCAGCCCTACTATGATTCCGACATGGGCATCGCCGCCAAGGCGGACAGCCCGATCAAGTCCGAGGCCGACCTCAAGGGCAAGATCATCGGCGTGCTGTCCGGCTCGACCGGGGAAGCCTGGACCAAGCAGCACCAGGAGGCCGGCGGGTTCAGCGAGGTGAAGGGTTACGACACGCAGCAGAACCTGCTACTCGATCTCAGCGCTGGTCGCGTCGACGCCGCGGTCAGCGACATCCCAGGCCTGGAATATTCCTTCACCAGGATGAAGGACCTCGCCGTAAAAGAGCGTATCAAGACTGGCGAGCAGTACGGCCTGATGATGGCCAAGGACCACCCGCTGCTCGGCAAGCTGAACGACGCACTGACGGCGATGAAGAAGGACGGCACGCTGGCCGCGATCCACAAGAAGTGGTTCGGCAGTGACGCACCCGCCGATTCTTCGACCGTCAAGGAAATGCCTATCCCGAAGGCCTGAGCGGCAGCGGCTGAAATCGAGCCGGCTTTCCACACCGGCACGATTTCACGGACAGCGTTGCGCGCCCTCCTGGACGTGCAACGGACGCCGTAGCCCTTCGACTTTCACGCATGATCCGCTCCGAAACCCGATTTCTGGTTTCGGCAGCATGCTTTAGCGTCGCGGGACGCCAAATCTTTCGGGAATGCTCCCCATGTCGCTGCTCGAGACCTTCTTCAACGCCGATGTCATGATCTCCAGCCTGCCGGCGTTGCTGCGCGGCTTCCTGAACACGCTGCTGCTCGGGCTGTTGAGCATCGGCATCGGTATCCCCGTCGGCCTGGCGATCAGCCTGATGCGCCTCTACGCGCCAAAGCCGCTGCGGCTGCTGGCGGTCGGCTATATCGATATTTTCCGGGCGATGCCGGTGCTTGTCGTGCTGATCCTGATCTATTACGCGCTGCCGTTCCTCGGCATACGCCTGTCATCCTGGACCTCCGCGGTGACGGCGTTCGCCATTATCATGGCAGCCTATTCGGCCGAGGTGTTCCGCTCCGGCATAGAAAGCATTCCGCGCGGCCAGTTCGAGGCGGCGCAGGCACTCGGCCTGCCGTTTTTACTGACCTTGCGCAAGGTGGTGCTACCACAGGCGATCCGCGTCGTCATTCCGCCGATGACCAGCAACTGCGTTTCGATGTTCAAGGATACATCGCTTGCCTCAACAGTGGCGCTGCCCGAACTGCTGAAGGAAGCGACCAACGCGCAGTCACTCTACGCCAACCCCTCGCCGCTGATCGGCGCGGCGCTGGTCTATCTCATCTTTCTCTGGCCGATGGTCCGTCTCGTCAGCCTGCTGGAACGCCGCTTCAAAACCGAAAAAACCCGCTGACGTCGCCAGCTTCTCCATCTGCCAATTTTCATATCTGTCAGGCACTTCGCAGGAGACCAACTTGAACAAGCATCAGCCCCACAATGCGAACGACGTCTCCGCAATCTTCCCGGTCGACACGATCCGCGCCATGTTTCCAGCCCTGCAGCAGGCCGGCGACTTCATCTTCATGGACAATGCCGCCGGCGCGCAGATCCCGCAAAGCGTGCTCGATGCCGTGACCGACCATCTGGTGGCGCACAATGTACAGCGCGGCGGCCGCTATAGCCGCAGCGTCGCCGTCGACCAGGCGATCGCCGATGCGCGCGAAAGCGTGGCGCTGCTGATCAATGCCTATAGCCCAGCGGAAATCTGCTTCGGCATGAACGCCACCTCGTTCATCCGCCTCGTCAGCCTCGGCATCGGCCAGATGCTTGGAGAACGCGACGAGATCGTCATCACCGACATGGACCATGACGCCAACATCGCCACCTGGCTGGCGCTGGCGCCCGCTGGCGCCAAGTTCAAGTGGTGGCGGATGCGCGACGACGGCAATCTCCATGTCGACGATTTGCGCCCGCTTATCTCCGACCGCACCCGGCTTGTCGCCTGCACCGTCACCGCGCATTCGATCGGTTCGATCGTCGATGTTGCTGCAGTGGCTGACATCGCGCATGCGGCCGGCGCCGAAGTGTTCCTCGACTGCGTGCATTACGGGCCGCACGGACTGATCGACGTGCAGGCCTGGGATTGCGACTATCTGGTCTGCTCAGGCTACAAGAATTTCTCGCCGCATATGGGCTTCCTGTGGGGCCGCTTCGAGACGCTGAAGCGCCTGCCGACCTTCCGCGAGGATTTCATTCCCGACGAGCCGCCCTACAAGGTCGAGGCCGGCACCTTCATCTACGAGAACGTCTCCGGCATGGACGCGGCCGTGCAATATCTGGAACTGATCGGCCGCAACTTCCTGGCCGAGAACAACCGGTCGCGGCGCGACAACCTCGTCGCCGGCATGAATGCCATCCGCGACTATGAGCTGGTGCTGGCGCGCGAAATGCTCGGCGTGCTCAAGGAGTGCGGCGCAACGATCTATGGCGTCGCCGACGAAGCCCGCCTGAACGAGCGGGTGCCGACCTTCTGCTTCAACATCGGCACGCTGCCGCCGCAAATGATCGTCGAGGCGATGGCCGAGATGCAGATCGGCATCCGCGACGGCCATATGTATGCGCCGCGGTTGATGAAGCGGCTGAACCTCAGCATGGACAGCGGCGCCATCCGCGCCTCGCTGGTGCATTACAACACGGTCGGGGAAGTCCGGCGCTTCGGCGAGGCGCTGCGCGCCATCATCGCAAAGCTGTCTTGATCGGCGTCTGGAGCGAGATGCATTTAGGTTGAACTTTTGCTCTATCTGTTTTTAGCCGCGCGATTGCTTCCACTTGGCTGCAAAACGCTCCAGGTCAAAACTCGATCATCTTGCAGCCGCCAATGGCTGAGAGGCGTCAGGAACGCGCCAGGTCAGCTCGTTGCGGAGAAGCTGGCCGAACACCCGCTATGGCGCAAAGCGGTCGCTCGTCACATCAGCACTCCATTGCATTCCGCCTCTCGGCGATAGCAGCCATCGTCTCAGGTTCGATGCACGGATCACGCGCCGCCGCTGCATGCGATTGCGATAGGGATGTACAATTCTCAGTAATCGGCGCCATCATCCACAGTTGGTCTTGGCAGCGCACGGGCCGTGCAGGACTCGCGAACATCTCTTCGGCAGGCACTCTCGCGTTGAGCTGGCCCGCACGCCACAGGTACCGGTGAAGCGCTTGGAGAGCACCATGACGAAGCCGATCGCACCGACCGAGGCAGTGAGAGTGGAAGACCTCGACGATGCGGCATTGGTCGATCGCGCGCAACAGCGCGACGGGGCTGCTTTCTGGTTGATCATAAAACGTCACAACCAGCGCCTCTATCGAATCGCTCGCGCCGTCCTGGATGACGACACCGAGGCGCAGGACGTGCTCCAGGAGACCTACATCCACGCCTTCATGCATTTGTCCGAATTCCGCGCGGAGGCACAGCTCTCCACCTGGCTCACCCGGATCACGCTGAACGAGGCCCTGGGCCGCCGCCGGCAAAGGCGACCGACGGTCGACGTAAAGGCGATCAAAGCCATGCCCGCTCCGTTCAGCGCATACAACGCTGACCCGGAGGAGGCATCCGCCCTCGCCGAGATCCGCCGCCTGCTGGAACGTGCGGTCAGTGACCTTCCGGAGCACTTTCGCATCGTGTTTGTTATGCGCGATGTCGAGGAAATGAGCACCGAGGAGACGGCCCTCCTTCTCGGTTTGCGACCTCAGACCGTGAAGACTCGGCTGCATCGCGCGCGCCGGCTGCTGCGTGAGACGCTGCGGGACAAGCTTGCCACCGTGTTTACCGACACCTTTCCCTTTGCGGGCGCGCCTTGTGACCGCCTCATGCAATCGGTCCTCGACCGGCTTGGAATTAGTCTTCTGCATTTGCAGGCTCACTAGGCGGCAGAGCGACCGAGCACGGGTTGCGCGAGTCGTGCCGACTTCATCTTTAATCGCTCCTCGGAGGTCCTCCGGCGGGCAGCGGGGATGTCGGGAACCTTTTGACAGTTGGGACCATCCAATGCTCATCGGCCGCAGAGCGCCGATGAAGATCTGTGTTGGATCCGGCCAACCATGGAGGCTGCCGACCGGCAAATCTATTAGGGAGGACTGCCAATGCTCATGCGTGTTAAGGTAATCGCCTGCTTTTCCGTTCTCGTGCTCTCCTCAACTCTGATACCGACCGCTGCCCAAATGAGCGCGAAGGGATCGACAAGCGGGAAGGATTATGACGACGCGGCCGCTGACCAGGCTAAGCAGTATCTTGAAGAAGGCCGCGAGACATTCCGCTTCGATACGTTCGGCAGCGAGGATTTCTGGGGTGGAAAGCTCAAGCTTCACGACGCGATCGCTGGCGATAAGCTAGGTGGCGCAGGACCAGGGCTCAGCCCGCAAAAAGCCCTCGAACTCGGCCTGAAGGTCGATGTGAACGCCATCCCGAAGGATGTGGCCGAGGCACTTGACAAAGGTGAAGTCGATCTCGCGGACCCGGCCAGCACGCTTCTCCTGCTCAAAGCCAACGCCGTTGTCGGAGTAACCGGTTTTTTTGGCGAGGACGGGAAGACGCTGACTTCCGTCGGCATTCAGTGCGCGGTGTGCCATTCGACGGTCGACGACTCATATGCGCCGGGCATCGGGCACCGACTCGACGGCTGGCCCAACCGAGACCTCAATATAGGGGCGATCGTGGCCTTGGCGCCGGATCTGACCGCCTTTGTAGAAATGCTGCAGATCCCCGAAGCGGAGGTGAAGAAGGCAGTAGAGGCTTGGGGGCCGGGAAAATTCGATGCGGAACTGAATCTCGATGGCAAGGCCTTCCGGCCAGACGGCAAGACTGCCGCCACGCTCAATCCGCCGGCCTTCGGGCTAGCGGGCGTAAACAACCACACGTGGACCGGCTCCTGGGGGACGGTGAGCTACTGGAACGCCTACGTCGGCAATCTCGAAATGCATGGGAAAGGCGTGTTTTACGATCCGCGGCTGGACGACGCCGAGAAGTATCCGGTCGCCGCCAGAACGAAGCAAGGCCACAAGCAGGACAGCGAAGACCGGATTACTGCCAAGCTGCCCGCCCTCCACTTCTACCAGCTCTCTCTGCCAACCCCAAAGCCGCCGGAAGGCTCCTTCGACGTTGCCGCTGCAGAGAACGGGATGGCGCTGTTCAACGAGAAGGCCAGATGCGCCACCTGCCATGTCCCGCCAATCTTCACGGAGCCGGGCTGGAACCTGCACACGGCGGAGGAGATCGGGATCGACGATTTCCAAGCGATGCGCTCTCCTGACGAGAGGTACCGAACCGCGCCGCTGCGTGCCCTGTGGGACGTCGAGAAGATCCACAAAGGCGGGTTTTACCACGATGGGCGGTTCGCCACGCTTGGTGACGTGCTCGAGCACTACAACAGTCATCTCGGCCTCAATCTGACCGATCGGGAAAAGAGCGATCTAATCGAGTATCTGAAATCGATATGATCTGAGGTTCGGCGTGAATCCGGTATTCCCTTTGCCAGTGCCAATGGGCTCGCTTCTTACATGACGGGTTCGCCTGTGACACGAGGGGCCGGAACCACGCCGAAGAGTGTGGCGCCATACCAGAATTCTCCAAATCAGAGGCGCCGCTGCGGCAAGGTGCACCCATTTCCTGAAGCCGAACGCGTGCGAGATCGTCGCAGGCGAGATCAGCCCGGATGGCTGGTGCCGCTTTCGCGAACCGCTGCCGGCCTGAGATTGATCGGTTCATAACAAGGACTGCTTTTCCCGCCTAATCCAGACCTGCTGCTCTGCTTGTTGAAGATCGCGAATGGGTCAAACTCGGTCATTCAGAGTAGTTTGACTCTAGGCCGCCTTCTTCTTCGCCAGCCTCGCCTTGATCGAGGCGACGTCGGCGCGCGGCGTGGCCGCGAATAGCGTCTTAGTGTAGCTGTGCTTAGGGTCGGCAAAGACTTCGTTGCGCGAACCGTATTCGACCGCCTCGCCGTAATACATGACCATCACGTCGTCGGCGATGTAGCGCACCACCGACAGGTCGTGGCTGATGAAGACATAGGTCAGCTTGAATTCGTCCTGCAGGTCGGCGAGCAGGTTGAGCACCTGCGCCTGCACCGACAGATCGAGCGCCGAAACCGGCTCGTCGAGCACCAAAAGGCTTGGATTGAGCATCAGCGCGCGGGCAATGGCGATGCGCTGGCGCTGGCCGCCCGAGAACATGTGGGGGTAGCGGTTGTAGTGTTCGGGGCCGAGGCCGACCTTCTTCAGCATCTTCATGGCGAGATCGCGCCGTTCGGCGGCCGGCTTGTCGGTGTTGATGAGCAGCGGCTCGCCCAGCACGTCGCCGATCTTCTGGCGCGGATTGAGCGAACCATAAGGGTTCTGGAAGACGATCTGCACCTTGCGGCGCATCTCCTTCGTCAAGCCATCCTTGGCGATGTCGACCTTGTTGCCGTCGATGAAGAGTTCACCTGATGTCGCCGGATCGATCAGGGTGATGATGCGGGCGAGCGTTGACTTGCCGCAGCCGCTTTCGCCGACGATGGCCAGCGTCTTGCCCTTGTCGACGCTGAAGGAAACGCCCTTGACCGCATGCACCGTGCGCGAGGGACGAAACAGGCCGCCGCCGACATGATAGTCGCGCACGATGTTCTTGCCTTCGAGAACCGTCACACTCATGGCGCGGCTCCCGTTGCAGTCCCGGCTCCCGCAGCAGAGGGGGCCGGTTCGAACAGCATGTCGGAAATGGTCGGCAGCCGGTCGCCGACGGCATTTTCCGGCAGCGCCGACAGCAGCGCGCGCGTGTAGTTGCTCTTCGGCTGCTCGAACAGCGACAGCACGTCTGCCTCCTCCATCTTGCGGCCCTTGTACTGGACGATGACGCGGTCGGCGGTTTCGGCCACGACGCCCATATTGTGGGTGATCATGATCAGTCCCATGCCATATTTGGCCTGCAGGCCAACCAGAAGGTCAAGGATCTGCTTCTGGATGGTAACATCGAGCGCGGTGGTCGGCTCGTCGGCGATCAGCAGCTTCGGATTGCAGGCGATGGCGATGGCGATCATGACGCGCTGGCACTGGCCGCCCGACATCTGGTGCGGGAACGAGTTCAGCCGCTCTTCCGGATCGGCAATGCCGACCAGCTTCATCAGCTCGATGGCGCGGGCCCGGCGCTGGGCGCGGTCCATGCCCATGTGGAAACGCAGCACCTCCTCGATCTGGAAGCCGGCGGTGAAGCACGGATTGAGGCTGGCGATCGGCTCCTGGAAGATCATCGAGATGTCCTTGCCGACGATCTTGCGGCGCTCGGACGGACTGAGCACGAGCAGGTCGATGCCGTCGAAGGCCATGCGGTCGGCCTTTACCGTGGCCGTATTCGGCAGAAGCCCCATCACCGCCAGCATCGCCACCGATTTGCCGGAGCCGGATTCGCCGACGATCGCCAGCACTTCGCGCGGCTCGATCGACAGGTCGATGCCTTGTACGGCCATGAAAGGTCCGGCAGCGGTATCGAAGGACACCGTGAGATTCTTGATTTCGAGAAGAGGCATGGTCACGACCTCTTCAGCTTGGGGTCAAAGGCATCGCGCAGGCCATCGCCGATCAGGTTGATGGCAAGCACCGTGATTAGAATGGCAAGGCCGGGGAAGGTCACCACCCATGGCGCGCGCAGGATGAACTCGCGCGCCGTGGCCAGCATCGTGCCCCATTCCGGCGTCGGCGGCTGCGCGCCGACGCCGAGGAAGCCGAGAGCCGCGGCCTCGAGAATGGCGTTGGAGAAGGACAGCGTCGCCTGCACGATCAGAGGTGCCATGCAGTTCGGCAAGATCGTCTTCACCATCAGCCTGAGGTGACTGGCACCGGCCACCTTGGCGGAGATCACATATTCGCGGTTCTTTTCAGCCATCACCGCCGCGCGCGTGAGCCGCGCGAAATGCGGCTGCAGCACCAGCGCAATCGCCAGCATGGCGTTGAACAGGCCGGGTCCGAGGATCGCCACCAGAACCAGGGCGAGGAGCAGCGACGGGAAGGCCAGAATGACGTCCATGATGCGCATGATCAGCGTATCGACCCAGCCGCGGAAATAGCCGGCGAGCACGCCGAGGACGATGCCGCTGGTCAGCGAGAAAACGACGACGACCAGACCGATGAACAGCGAGAACCGCGCGCCGAAAATCAGCCGCGAAAGCATGTCGCGGCCGACCGCGTCGGTGCCGAGCAGGAACATCGATTTGCCGCCCTCCTGCCAGACCGGGGGCGTCAGCAGCGAATCGCGAAACTGTTCGTCAGGCGAATGCGGCGCGACCAGCGGTGCGAAAATCGCGATCAGCACCAGAGCCGCGAACACGACCAGGCCGATGACGGCGCCGGTGTTCATCGAGTAGTAATGCCAGAACTCGGCGAAGGCGCGCTGACGGCCGCCGGTCGGAATGGCGGAGGCGGTGGCTTCTGCCGTGGTTTGGTCGGTCATCTCACTGCACCCGGATACGTGGGTTGATGACGGCGTAGAGCACGTCGACGATCAGGTTCACCGCCATCACAATTAGCGCGATGATCAGCAAGCCGCTCTGGACGACGACATAGTCGCGCTTGGCGATCGCGTCGATCATCCACTTGCCGATACCGGGCCACGAAAAGATCGTTTCGGTCAGGATGGCGCCGGCCATCAGCGTGCCGACCTGCAGGCCGATGGTGGTAACGACGGGGATCAGCGCATTGCGAAAAGCGTGGAGCCCGATGACGCGGCGCGGCGCCAGGCCCTTGGCGCGGGCGGTGCGGACATAGTCTTCGCCCAGCACCTCCAGCATCGCCGACCGCGTCTGCCGCGCTATAACGGCGAGCGGAATCGTCGCCAGCACGATCGCCGGCAGGACCAGATGACTGGCCGCGGACCTGAAAGCGCCGCTCTTGCCGGAGATCAGGCTGTCGATCAGCATGAACCCCGTGGTCGGCTTGAAGAAATACTGAAGGCCGATGCGCCCGGAAACCGGCGTCCAGCCGAGATAGCCGGAGAAGAAGATGATGAGCAGCAGCCCCCACCAGAAGATCGGCATCGAATAGCCGGTCAGCGCCACACCCATCGTCGCCTGGTCGAACCATGATCCGCGCTTGACCGCGGCGAAGATACCGGCGGGAATGCCGATGAGCACGGCAATGATCAGCGCGATCGTCGCCAGTTCCAGCGTCGCCGGAAACAGCGCCTGGAATTCACCGAGCACAGGCCGCTTGGTGGCAAGCGATATGCCGAAGTCGCCGGTCAGGACCCTGCCGATATACTCCAGATACTGGATGACATAAGGCCGGTTGTAGCCAAACCGCTCGATAAGCTCGGCGTAGCGTTCGGGGCTGACGCCGCGCTCGCCGGCCAGGGCCAGGATCGGATCGCCCGGCAGAAGACGGACGAAAGCGAACGCCGCCAGCGATATGCCGAACACCGTCGGGACGATCAAGGCGAGCTTGTGGAGGAGATAGCGGAGCATCTTACTTCATAGAACGGCGGCGCCGGAAGTCCAGCGCCGCCGTCCAATTTCTCAGGAGTTATTCGGTGACGTCGACGCCGTCGAACCGATGAATGCCGAGCGGGTCCATGACGAAGCCGGTAACTTTCTTATTCATCGGCATGAAGACCTTGGAATGGGCGATGGTCAGCCACGGGGCCTCACGCTTGAACACGACCTGAGCTTCCTCGTAGATCTTGGTGCGCTCGGCGACGTCAGTAGTTGCCTTGCCCTTCTGCAGCAGAGCTTCGAACTCCTGGTTGCACCAGATCGCATAGTTGGACTGGCCGATGGCATCGCAGCCGAGCAGGAACAGGAAGTTGTCCGGATCGCCATTGTCGCCGGTCCAGCCCAGCTGGAAGGCGCCGTCGCGGTCCTTGGCCTTGCCGCGTTCGCGATACTCGGTCCATTCGTAGCTGACGATCTCGGCCTTCACACCGATTTTGGCGTAGTCGGCCTGAATCAGTTCGGCTACTCTTTGGGCGTTCGGATTGTATGGGCGGCTGACGGGCATTGCCCAGATCTTCATCGAGAGATCCGTGATGCCGGCATCAGTCAGCATCTTCTTGGCCGCGTCCGGATCGTACGGATCGTCCTTGATGTCCTTGTTATAGGACCACATCGTCGGCGGGATCGGGTTTATGGCCGCCTGGCCAGCGCCCTGATAGACCGCATCGAGAATGGCCTGCTTGTTGACGGCCATGTTGAGGGCCTTGCGGACCTCGACCTTGTCGAAGGGCGGCTGGGTCGTGTTATAGGCCATGTAGCCGATGTTAAGGCCTTCCTGCTCGTCGACCTTGAGGTTCGGGTCGGCCTTCAGGCCGGCGATGTCGGCCGGCGCCGGGTACGACATGATATCGCATTCGCCCGCCTTCAGCTTCTGCGCGCGCACGGCCGGATCAGTCGTGATGGCAAAGATCAGATCGTCGATCTTCTGGCGGCCGCCATAGTAGCCGTCCCATGCCGCATAGCGGATGACCGCATCGACCTGGTAGTCGACGAACTGGAACGGACCGGTGCCGATCGGCTTCTGGGTGAATTGCTGCCTGGTCCCGGCCTTGTCGAGTTGGTCGGCATATTCCTTGGAGACGATCGAAGCGAAATCCATGCCGAGGTCCGGCAGGAAAGCGACTTCAGGCTTGTTCAGCACGAATTTCACCGTCAGGTCGTCGACCTTGACGATTTCCTTGAGAAGATCCGGGAAGCCCATGCCGGCAAAATATTCCCAGCCGGTGCCTGCCAGATAGTCGAACCACGGGTTTTCCTTCTTCCACTGGCGTTCGAAGGAGAAGATCACGTCGTCGGCGTTGAGATCGCGCGTCGGCGTGAAGTAGTCGGTGGTCTGGAACTTAACACCCGGCCGAAGCTTGAACGTGTATTCGAGACCGTCGTCGGAAACCGTCCAGCTCTCGGCGAGGCCGGGGGTGATGGTGGTCTTGCCGTGTTCGAACTCGACCAGGCGCGAATAGATGGTGCGCGACGACGCGTCGAAGTCGTTGCCACCGCTCCACGGCGACGGGTCGAAGCCGGCCGGCGACGCCTCCGAGCAGTAGACCAGCTGTTTCGCATTGGCCATGCCGCCGAGGACGCTTGCGGCCAGCAACGCGGCCGCAAAAGTCAGTTTCTTTTTCATGGAGGACTCCCTGATGTTCTTCCAAGCCCCTCTATCAGGCTCGCGAAGCGCGCATATAAGCACCGTTTTTCCGGCTTTGGAACACCCCGTTTGCCCTACCCATGGGAAGCAGAATTTGGTTCTCCGGAAGCATCGAGAGCGAGAATGAAATGTCAATTTCTGCCGATCACGGTATTATTAACGACTGCATTTTTTTATTGATCTTCAACCCGGCGTTGGTGAGGAACCGCGACCATCGGCTTGTCATTGGCGCGGAAGATTTCTTTCCAGTCTTGCCGCAGGGTCAGACTTGCACGGCTGCCGATAGTCGCAATACATAGATGGCAAGCTGGATTTCCTGGATGCCGGCAGCAGCGGAGGATGTCTCTGTCATTCGGAGGCAACGCGGCGGGCAAGCAGAGACAATAAGAACAACCGAGGGAGGGACAGGTGGCAAAAGCACCAAGGACAACGGCCCCCGCGAAAGCGAGGGCCAAAACTGCCGCAAAACTGGCCAGCTCCGACAAGCCAAAGGCGCCGGCGGCCAAAGCCGTTGCCAAGCCGAAAGCGGCACCGACATCGACTTCGAAGCCGGGTCCGGCCGAGAGATTGCCGAAAGCAGTTGGCGCCGGATCGCCTGAAAGGCCTTGGCTCAAGAGCTACCCGAAGGTCGTTCCTGCTGAGATCGGCGCCCTGCCCTTCGGCTCCATCGGCGATCTGCTCGCCGACGCCTGCAAGCAGTATGCCAGCCGGCCGGCCTTCACCTGCATGGGCAAGACCATCACCTATGCGGAAGTCGAGCGGCAATCGGCCGCCTTCGCCGCCTATCTGCAGTCTACGGGACTGCGGAAAGGCGCACGCGTGGCGGTGATGATGCCGAACGTGCTGCAATATCCGGTGGCGATGATGGCAGTGCTGCGTGCCGGCTATGTCGTGGTTAACATCAACCCGCTCTACACGCCGCGCGAGCTGGAACATCAGCTCAGGGATTCAGGCGCTCAAGCCATCGTCATTCTCGAAAATTTCGCCAACACCTTGCAGGCGGTGATCGCCAAAACGGCTGTCAAGCATGTCGTGGTCGCGGCGATGGGCGACATGCTTGGCGGCCTGAAAGGAACGATCGTCAATCTCGTCGTGCACCGCGTGAAGAAGATGGTCCCGGCCTGGTCGCTGCCGGGCCATGTCAAGTTCAACGCCGCGTTTAAAGCAGGCACCGGCATGAATTTCAAGCCGGTGAAGGTCGCTGCCGACGATGTCGCCTTCCTGCAATATACCGGCGGCACCACCGGCATCTCGAAGGGCGCGGTACTGCTGCACAGCAACGTGCTGGCCAATGTGGCGCAGAACGCGCTCTGGATCGAGGACGCCTTCACGGTCAAGCCGAAACCGGCGCATCTCAACTTCATCTGCGCGCTGCCGCTCTACCATATCTTCGCGCTGACGGTGAACGCACTGATGGGCATGCAGCTCGGCGGCCAGAACATACTCATTCCCAATCCGCGCGACATTCCCAGCTTCGTCAAGCAACTCGGCAAATATCCGATCCACATCTTTCCAGGCCTCAACACGCTGTTCAACGCACTGCTCAACAATGAAGATTTCCGCAAGCTTGACTTCAAGCCACTGATCCTGACGCTGGGTGGCGGCATGGCGGTGCAGAAGGGTGTTGCCGAACGCTGGAAGGCGTTGACCGGCTGCCCGGTCACCGAGGGCTACGGGCTTTCGGAAACCTCGCCGGTGGCCACCGCCAACACATTCAGCAATGGCACCTTCACCGGCACGATCGGCCTGCCGCTGCCCTCGACCGAGATCGCCATCCGCGACGACGACGGCAACGATTTGCCGCTCGGCGAAGTCGGCGAGATCTGCATACGCGGACCCCAAGTGATGGCTGGCTACTGGAACCGGCCGGACGAGACCGCCAAGGTGATGACCAAGGATGGTTTCTTCAAGTCGGGCGACATGGGCTTCATGGACGAGCGCGGCTACACCAAGATCGTCGACCGCAAGAAGGACATGATCCTGGTGTCCGGCTTCAACGTCTATCCGAACGAACTCGAGGAAGTCGTGGCCCTGCATCCGGGCGTGCTCGAAGTGGCGGCGATCGGTGTGCCGGACGAGCATTCAGGCGAAGTGCCGAAGCTGTTCGTCGTCAAGAAGGACCCGTTGCTGACCGCTGAGGTGCTGACCGTCTATTGCCGCGAGAACCTGACCGGCTACAAGCGGCCCAAATACATCGAGTTTCGGACCGAACTGCCGAAGACGCCGGTGGGCAAGATCCTGCGGCGGGCGTTAAGGGGATAGGGATAATTTTGGGCGATTGCCTTACTGTCGATGACACGGTGGACACGCTTTCCCGTCACGATCCGCTGACATTCATCAAGGCGAACATGCGTATCGCCCCTGTTCGTGCGCTTCCCGAAATCCGGCTTTATGCATCGCATCCCGCGAGCGGTCTGTGGCGGCTCACGCATCAAGAAGGACAAACAGCCGAGCCGGAAGAAGAAGGAACCGAAGCCGACGCGGACGGGCCCGAGCCGCAGCCACCTTACTGGGCCTATGCCTGGGCCGGCGGCGCGGTGCTTGCCCGCTACATCCTCGATCGGCCGGAGTCCGTGGCCGGGCTTCGCGTGCTCGACCTCGGCGCCGGGTCGGGCCTCGTCGGCATCGCCGCGGCAAAGGCCGGAGCGCGCGAAGTGCTCGCGTCCGAGATCGACCGCAACGGCGTCGCGGCGCTCGGTCTCAATGCGGCGGCGAACGGCGTCGCAATCACAATCGTCGGCCAGGACATCACCGCTGGTCCGCCGCCGCCGGTGGATGTCGTGGCAGCCGGCGACTTGTTTTACGGGCAAGATCTCGCCGACCGGGTCATCCCCTTCCTCGACCGCTGCCTGGCCGCACGCATCAATGTGCTGATCGGCGACCCGGGCCGGGCCTACCTGCCCCGCTCGCGGCTTCGGCTGCTGGCCGAATACCGCGTGCCGGATGTCGGCGAAGCAAAAGGCGCGGCGATGAAGCCGAGCGGTATCTTCTCGTTCGAGCCGGAGTAGCCCTGCGAGTTCAGGTCGTCTCCTTGACCCTTGCCGAAAGAAAGTCGGGCAGGTCGGCAACCGAATCCAGAATGACGTCGGCGATCTGCGATAGCGATTCCCGCGTGCCGGTGCCGGAGAGCACGCCGATTGCCAGACCGCAGCCGCCGGCCCGCGCCATCTCCAGATCGTGGCGATTGTCGCCGACCATGGCGATCGCGGTCGGCCTCAGGCCGGTAAGGTCCGAGAAGGCAAGGATCGTATCCGGCGCCGGTTTCGGATTGGCCACCGCGTCGTAACCATAGGCGCCGTCGAACAGCTGCGCGACGCCCAGCGTCAGCAATGTCTTTTCCGCGCCAGTGGTCGAATCGTTGGTGGCGACGCCGAGCCGGTAGGATTTCCTGTGAAGAACGCCGAGCGTTTCGACGATGCCCGGCAGCGCCACCGCCATCGCCGAACCCTGCACCGAGGTGATCTCGTTGAAGCGGGCGACGGCAAGCATCTGGTCTTCATCCGACAGCCGCGGAAACCAAAGCTCGACGACATCCATGTTGGTGCCGGAGGCAAAGATGGAGTCGGGCTTGAAGCGTTTGGTGGCGAAATCGTAGCCCGCCGCGGCAAGCAGCCTGTCGGCCTTCCAGCGGTCGCCCTCCGACGCATCCATCGCCATGAAATCGGCAACGCCGAGCCATGTTGCGTTGAAGTCGACAAGCGTGCCGTCCTTGTCGAATAATATTCCTTTTATCTCGGCCAAGCCGCTTACTCCGATCCGCGCAATCGGTGGATGTGTTCCACCAGCCCGGCGGTCGAAGCGTCCCGCTTTGCGGCATTCTCCTTGCCTTCCACGACAGGCAGCAGGCCGGTCGCCAGTTCCTTGCCGAGCTCGACGCCCCACTGGTCGAAGGAATTGATGTTGAAGAGCGTGCCTTCGACGAAGACGCGGTGCTCATAGAGCGCGATCAGCCGTCCGAACGTATGCGGATCGAGTTGTCTGTAGAGGATCGTCACAGAGGGCCGGTTGCCGGAGAAGACGCGGTGCGGGGCGATCCTGTCGACCTCGGCGGGCGCCATGCCTTTCGCCAGCATCTGCGCGCGCGCTTCCTCCAGCGTGCGGCCCTTCATGAAAGCCTCCGACTGCGCCAGGCAGTTGGCGAGCAACAGATCGTGGTGATGTTTGAGATCCGGCTCATGGCCGATGGCCGCTGCGAGGAATTCGACCGGAATGAAATCGGTGCCCTGGTGCAGCAGCTGAAAGAAGGCGTGCTGGCCATTGGTGCCGGGCTCGCCCCAGACCAGTGGGCCGGTCGGCGTGGTCACAGCGCCGCCGTCGAGGGTGACGCTCTTGCCGTTCGATTCCATGTCGAGCTGCTGCAGATAGGCCGGCAGCCTCGACAGGCGCTGGTCGTACGGGATGACGGCGCGAGCGGGGTATTTACAGATCACCCGATGCCACCAGCCGATCAGCCCCATCAGCGCCGGCAGGTTCCTGGCCAGCGGCGCAGTCTGGAAATGCTCGTCCATCGCGTGCGCGCCGTCAAGAAAGGCGCGAAAATTCTTCGGGCCAACTGCGATCATCACCGGGAGGCCGATCGCGCCCCAGACCGAATAGCGTCCGCCGACCCAGTCCCAGAAGCCGAAGACGCGGTCGGACGCGATGCCGAACTTGGCCACCAGCTCCAGCGCCGTCGAGACGGCGGCGAAATGCTTACCGACCGCTTCCTTGCCGAGCGCCTTCTGCACCCATTCGCGTGCCGTCTCGGCATTGGTCATCGTCTCGACCGTGGTGAAGGTCTTCGAGGCCACGATGAACAGCGTGGTTTCGGCGGAAAGGCCCATCAGCGTGTCGTGGATATGAGCGCCGTCGATGTTGGACACGTAGTGCGTGCGCGGCCCGTCGTGATAGGGCGCCAGAGCCAGGGTCGCCATGGCCGGGCCAAGGTCGGACCCGCCGATGCCGATGTTGACGATGTCGGTGATCTTCTTGCCTGTGGCGCCGGCCGCCTTGCCGGAGCGCACGGCATCGGCGAAAACGCCCATCGCGTCGAGCACGGCGACAACCTCCGCCTTCACATCCTGACCGTCGAGCACGATGCCCTTGCCGTCCAGGTTGCGCAGGGCGGTGTGCAGCACGGCGCGGCCTTCGGTGACGTTGATCTTCTTGCCTGAGAACATCGCGGCGCGCCGGCCTTCGAGATCGGCGGCTCCCGCCAGCTTCTCCAGCATATCCATCGTCTGCGCATCGACCGCGCATTTCGACCAGTCGAGCAGCAGGTCGCCGTCGGTGGCGGAGAATTTTTCGAAGCGCTGCGGATCAGCGGCGAAAGCCTCGCGCATGCTGCCCGATTTGGCCGCACGGTGATCGCGCAGGGCGTCGAGCTGTTTTTGAAAGGACGATTGATCCACTGCCTCACTCCGAGCCTTGAAATCTCAACATAACAGACCGGATGTTTCCGGCGCGTGTCGTCGCGTCCAAACTATCTAGCCGAAATCAACTGGTTTCAATGCGCAGCGATGACGCACGGCGTCACGCTGGGATGACGCGTTGCGTCACGCTGGGATGACGCGTTGCGTCACGCTGGGATGACGCGTTGCGTCACGCCAGGGGATGACGCGTTGCAGCGAAGGATCACTGGCGTAAATCCCAGCGATCAGAAAAATTGATTGGCGCAACAGCTTGTGCCACCGGTACATTTGACTGGTCCAGCGAAGTGAAAAAGCTGGCCATCGAGGAACATCTTCCATGCCACAGCGAAACGACACGGCCATATGGTCCGGCCTGTTCCGGATTTCGGCGGAATCCGGCCAGACCCTGCAGGCACAGATCCGTCAAGCGATCGTCGCCGCCATCCTCGACCGGCAAATCGCCGCCTCGATGCCGCTTCCGTCCTGCCGGATTCTGGCCGAGAAACTCGGCGTGGCGCGCGGCACCGTGGTGCTGGCCTTCCAGCAACTCGTCGACCAGGGTTTCCTTGTGGCGCGCGAACGGCGCGGCCATTTCGTCAATCCGGACGTGTTGGCGACGCCGGCCAAACCGCACCAGAAGGCGCCCGACCAGGCCAATGAGATCGACTGGAAGGCGCGCCGACAGATCGCGGCCAGCGACATGCCGCCGCCGGCCAAGCACGACAACTGGATCAAGTCGTCCTACCCCTTTGTCTATGGCCAGTTCGATCCGGCACTGTTCCCGACCGCCGAGTGGCGCGAGTGCAACCGCATGGCGCTCGCCGTGCTCGAGATCCGCAACTGGGCGTCCGACATGGTCGACCGCGACGATCCGCTGCTGATCGAGCAGATCCAGGCGCGGCTGTTGCCGCGGCGCGGCATCTTCGCCAACCCCGATGAGATCATCGTCACGCTCGGCGCGCAGAATGCGCTCTATATGCTGGCGACGCTGCTGATGACCAAAGGCTCCAAGGTCGCCATGGAAGACCCCGGCTATCCCGACGCACGCTCGATCTTCCGGCTGGCGGGCGCCGACGTCACACCGGTCCCGGTCGACCACTCCGGCATCGTAACCGCTTCTATTCCAAGTGATTCCGGCTTCGTCTTCGTGACACCCAGCCACCATTGCCCGACCATGGTGCCGCTGTCGGCGGAGCGCCGGCAGGACCTGCTGGCGCGCGCCAATCGTCTCAACCAGATCATCATCGAGGACGGCTATGACAGCCAGCTTCTGGACGAAGCGCCGCAGCAGGCGCTGAAGAGCCTCGACCGCTCGGGCCGCGTCATCTATGTCGGCTCAATGTCGAAGACGCTGGCTCCGGGCCTTAGGCTCGGCTACATCGTGGCCTCGGCCGGGCTGATCTCCGAGCTTCGCGCGCTACGCCGCTTCATGCTCCGTCATCCGCCGGCCAACAACCAGCGCGCGGTCGCACTGTTCTTGTCGCTTGGCCACCATGAGGCGCTGGTGCGGCGGCTGTCGAGCGCTTTCGACGAACGGCGCAAGCGTCTGATCCATGCAATTTCCGCTTTCCTGCCGGAGTGGCGCTCGACCGATTCCGCCGGTGGCGCGTCGCTCTGGCTCGAAGGGCCGCGCGGCACCGATTCGCGCGGGCTGGCCGAGGCCGCTGCCTCGCGCAGCGTCATCATCGAGCCTGGCGACCGCTTCTTCGACCGCACCGAAAAGCCGTCGCGCTTCATGCGGCTGGGCATCTCCTCGATTGCGCTGCAGCATATCGAGCCCGGCATCCGCGAACTCGCCACGGCGGCCGGGCGCAGGCCGGCGGCGGCTTGATGCCTCGGTCGGGCGTGACAGAGACCGGCCGCCATTCTTTAGCGCTCTGGCATATGTGACGGGACCGTCTGGCTCATAGGCTGCACCAATGCCGGCGGCATAGTTCGAGGCATAAGGGGACGAAGCACGCCGATGGTGGACCAACCACCGCCGCCCGCTTCGCAGCTAAAGGTGGAGTGCCTCCCATGTCAGTGGCTGTTGAGAAGCCGGATACGACCTCGGACCAACGTTCGCGGCGTTCCGGGGGGCGCGAAGCGCGCCGCGCCATGCGGGCGGCGCCGCTTGCCGACGATATCAAGCCGGTGCGCGCCGGCCTTGAAGGCGGAAGCTACGGGCCGCTCAGCGAAAACGACTGCGAGCGCATCCACGAAGCGGTGCTGACGCTGCTTGAAACGGTCGGCTTCGCCAATGCCATCCCATCCTGCATCGAGGCGCTGACCAAGGCCGGCGCCACGCTCGGCGAGGACGGCCGCATTCGTTTTCCGCGCGCGCTCGTCCTCGACACCATCAAGAAGGCCGCACGCCACTTCACCCTTCATGGCCAGGATCCCAAGCACGACATGCTGATCCAGGGCAAGCGCGTGCATTACGGCACGGCGGGCGCCGCCGTGCATCTGGTCGACGTCGAGAAGCGCGAGTATCGAGAGTCGCTGCTGCAGGACATCTATGACGCGGCCCGCATCGTCGAAGGGCTCGACAACATCCATTTCTTCCAGCGGCCGATGGTGCCGCGCGACATTCCCGATCCGCTCGACATGGATTTCAACACGCTCTACGCCTGCGTGATGGGCACGTCGAAGCATGTCGGCACGTCCTTCACGGTGCGCGAGAACGTCAAGCCGGCGCTCGACATGCTCTATGCCATTGCCGGCGGCGAAGCGAATTTTCGCGCGCGGCCTTTCGTCTCAAATTCGAACTGTTTTGTCGTGCCGCCAATGAAATTCGCCGAGGACGCCTGCGGCGTGCTCGAGGCCTGCGTCGAAGGCGGCATTCCGATCCTGTTGCTGTCGGCCGGCCAGGCAGGCGCCACAGCGCCGGCGGCGATCGCCGGCGCGGTGGTGCAAGCAGTGGCCGAAGTGCTCGCCGGCCTCGTCTATGTCAACGCCATCAAGCCGGGGCATCCGGCGATCTTCGGCACCTGGCCGTTCGTATCGGATCTCAGGACCGGCGCCATGTCAGGCGGTTCGGCCGAGCAAGCGGTACTGACGGCTGCCTGCGCCCAGATGGCGCAGTTCTACGACCTGCCCGGTGGTTCGGCCGCCGGCATGACGGATTCGAAACTGCCTGACATCCAGTCCGGTTACGAAAAGGGCATCACCGACGTGATGGCGGGCCTTGCCGGCCTCAACCTCGTCTACGAATCGGCCGGCATGCACGCCTCACTGCTCGGTTTCTGCCTGGAAAGCCTGATCATCGACAACGACATGCTTGGCCATTGCCTGCGCTGCGTGCGCGGCATCGAGGTGACCGATGAGTCGCTGTCGATAGACACCATCGCCGACGTCTGCCTGAAGGGGCCGGGTCACTATCTCGGCAACGAGCAGACGCTGCGGCTGATGCAGACGGAATATTTCTACCCGGCGGTTGGCGACCGGTTTTCGCCGAAGGAGTGGAACGAGAAAGGCAGGCCCGACATCTTGCAGCGGGCGATCATCGAGAAGAAACGCATCCTCGCCGAGCGCTTCCCTCGCCATGTCCCGAAGCTGGTCGACGACAAGTTGCGCGCCCGCTTCGGCAATCTTATCCATCTGCCGCGCAGCGGCATGGGCGGCTGAGAACGCTTCTCGTCAAAACGGTCAGTCGGTCCTCAACCCATAGCGCTCGACGACCTCGCCACTGATCAGCTTGGCATGCAGCGTCATCAGTATGATTTGCGCATCGAAGCTGTCGCCGGCCTCAAGTGCCGCCTCCAGCCGGCGCTCCGCATCCAGCCTATGTTGAAGGCCGTTGGATTGCTCGAATGCTTCCGGCCCGGCAATACAATAGCCAAATAGCTGCGCCACCGCTGGATAGGCTTGTAGTGGCGGCTCGTCAGACCAGTGGTCTTTCATCAGATTGACGATGGTGAGCTTTGCTCCCTCCGGCACAAGGGCGGGATGAAGATCGACGCCGCGTAACGCGGCGTCGAGTTGCCTGAGGTCGCCTGATCGGCCGAACATTCCAAGGAAGCCTAGGGAAGAGCGTTGTCTCGCCATGATGTTCCTATCCGAATGCCCGAACTACAATGAAGCGACGGCCGCACGCAGCCGTTATCCGCTCGCTGCCAGCAACAAAACACCGGCGAGGGCCGATCCCGCAAGCGTCGGCAGCATGCCGATCTTCAGCTTCAGAATGGCGATCATGGCAGCACACGACAGCAGCGCCGCGCGCCAGTCGATGGATGAGAGCACCGGCACGTCCATTCCAAGCCCGATGTTGCGCACTTCGCCAAAGATGACGTGCAAGCCGAACCACAGAGCGAGATTCATGATGACGCCGACGACGGCGGCAGTGATCGCGGTCAGCGCCGCCGACAGCGCCTTGTTGCCACGCAGGGCTTCGATGTAGGGCGCACCGAGGAATATCCAGAAGAAGCAAGGCGTGAACGTCGCCCATAGGGTGAGCATCGCCCCAAGCGATCCTGCAAGCAGCGGGCTCAACGATCCGGATTGGCGGAACGCGGCAAGAAAGCCGACGAACTGCAGGACCAGAATGAGCGGACCAGGCGTGGTTTCGGCAAGCCCGAGGCCATCGACCATTTCACCGGGTCCGAGCCAGCCGAAGGACTCGACCGCTGCCTGCGCGACATAGGCAAGGACCGCGTAAGCGCCGCCGAAGGTGACGACCGCCATGACGCTGAAGAAGCCACCGATCTCAGTCCACACGCTGGTGGATCCGGTGAACACCCAGATCAGCAGCACGGGGCCGAGCCAGATCGGCAGCCAGATCGCAATGATGCGCGGCGCATGCCATCGCGTCGGCCTGGTGTGGGCCAGCTCGCCGCGCTCGAACATCAGGTCGACCGCGCCCTTGATGTCGGGAACCGCGTCTTTGCCGTGTGCCGCACCCGAAAAAAGGGCCGGCGCAACACGGTTTCCAATCCAGCCCGTCACGCCGGCAAGCAGGATGATGAGCGGAAACGGCAGGTTCAATGCATAGATGGCAATGAAGGCGGCGAGCGCGATCGAAACCATGACCCGGTTCTTCAGGGCTCGACGTGCGATCCGGATCATCGCCTCGATCACGATGGCGAGCACGGCCGCTTTCACCCCGAAAAACAGCGCCTCGACGAGGGGAGCGTCGCCGTATAGCGCATAGAGGATGCTCAAGGTGAGCATCACAACCGCGCCCGGCGCGACGAACAGGATACCGGCGACCAGGCCGCCGATCGTCCGGTGCAACAGCCAGCCGATATAGATGGCGAGTTGCTGGGCTTCAGGGCCGGGCAGCATCATGCAGTAGTTCAACGCATGCAGGAAACGTTGCTCGCCGATCCAACGCCGTTCCTCGACCAATTCCTTGTGCATGAGCGCGATCTGGCCGGCCGGCCCGCCGAAGCTGAGCAGGCCGATTTTCGCCCAGAGCTTTACGCCTTCGCGGAAGGTTGGCGCAGCCGGCGCTTCGACGATCTCGCCCCCCGAAGCCTCCGTTCCGTCAGAAACCGGGGCGCTCATGGCTTGCTCACGCTTGGCCAGTTGTGCGTCTCCTCGGTGGCGTCGCGGCACCATCGGTAAAACGCATCGTAGAGCAGCATGCCTGCCTCCAGCTGTTCCAGATCGTCGCGAAACATCCGCGACAGGCCAAGCGAGGCGGCCAGGAATCCGGCCGCCTCGGGAACCAGATCGAGACTTGCAGTGTCGGCTGCGCGCACAGTCATGGCCAGGCGGTCGAGCGCCTCGGATTCGAGCCCGAACTCTTCGATCATCGTGTCGAAGGTGCAGCGTTCGCCGCGGTGTGACCAGAACACATTGTCGATGTCGAAAGGCACGGCCTGAAAGCGATCCGCAGTGGCCAACACTTCGGCCGCCTCGACAAAGAGGAAAACAGCGCTCGGATCGATGAAACGCCGGATCAACCAGGGGCAGGCGATGCGATCGACCTTCGGGCGCGCCCGCGTCACCCATACGGTGCGGCCTTTTCCATCGCGGGGCGGTATCTTGCCGGCATCGACCAAAAGCCCCTTGGCATCGCGCCAGGCCTCGAAGCCGCCTTCGAGGGATTCGGCACTGACGCCCTCATGCCGCAGCCATGCGGCCACGCCTTGCGAGAGCTTTTGTCCTCTTTGGCAGATGACCGCCACTCGGCTGCCGGCGTATTCGGACGCCCAGGTAGAGACGGTTTTGAAATCACGCCGGCTTGAGGCCGGGAGCAGGCGCGGATCGGCGTTGTAATCATCTTCGATACGAACATCGACGATCGCGGGCGCACCCGGCAGACCAATCAGACGGGATAGTTGCAATACGGTGATAGCGGTTGTCGACGGCATGGCGTCCACCTCCTTGACAGAGAAGCTTGGACGCGAACGTTGGGCTGACGCCTCACGGGGTCGTCGCGATGCACCCCTTGCCATGATCGTGGATTTGTTGCGCCCGCTTGTCAAGCGTCATGCCTGAAGCAAAGGATGCTCTGGCTCCGGCGGCCGGTTTGGCGGAGCCAGAACACGTCTGGGAGGAAAACCATGAAAAAGACCTATCACGGCAGCTGCCATTGCGGCGCGGTGCGTTTCGAGGCCGACATCGACCTCACTGAGGGCATCCGCAAATGCAATTGCAGCTTCTGCTGGAAGCTCGGCTACCGGAAATCCTTCGCGGCCTATGAGGCCGTGCGGGTGACGGACGGCCGCGACCGGATGCGGGAATACAAAGCGACGCCGTCGAACTGGCCGGAAGGCGACATCAACCACTATATGTGCCCGAACTGCGGCGCGAATTTTCTCTCGCGCGGCTATCTCGACTTCATGGGCGGGAACTTCTGGGCGGTGAACGTCGCCTGCCTCGACGACGTTACCGAAGCGGAACTCGCCGCAGCACCGATTGTCTACGAGGACGGCAAGCGCGACAGGCAGGACAAAGCGCCGGAGATCACCGGCTATCTCTGAGCGGCGGGCCAGCAAACATATGGCGGCGGCTTGATCGTATCAAGCCGCCGCCAGCGGAAAGCGCCGTCGTCTGAAACACGCGACGCCCTTTAGACCTTTGCTTTTATGCATGTCGTTGTCCCAAAACCGCTGCACACTTTTGGGCGACATGCATTAGTGATTGTCCCGCGGCACGCCGCGGGTGTGCGCCACATCCTGGTACTTTACCGCCGGCTTCAGCACCATTCCTTCGGAAAACTGGTCGACCATGCCGCGCTGGATCTCCTGCCATGGCGTCTGGTGCTTGGGGTAGTGATAGCCGCCACTGTTCTGCAGCTCGGCGCGACGGCGCGTGATCTCGTCGTCGGTGACGAGAATGTCGGCGGTGCCCTTGCGCAGGTCGATGCGGACGCGGTCACCGGTCTTCAACAGCGCCAGCCCGCCGCCTATGGCGGCTTCGGGCGAGGCGTTGAGGATCGACGGCGAGCCCGACGTGCCCGACTGGCGACCGTCGCCGATGCAGGCCAGCGCATGAATGCCCTTCTTGATGAGATGGGCCGGCGGCTGCATGTTGACGACTTCGGCGCCGCCCGGATAACCGATCGGGCCGGCGCCGCGCATGAACAGGATCGTGTGCTCGTCGATGCCTTGCGCCGGATCGTCGATGCGGGCGTGGTAGTCTTCGGGCCCGTCGAAGACCATGGCGTTGCCTTCGAAGGCCTCGGGGTCCTTCGGGTTCGACAGATAGCGTTCGCGGAATTCGGGCGAGATACCGCTGGTCTTCATAATCGCCGAATCGAACAGATTACCCCTAAGATTGATGAAGCCGGCATTGGCTTTCAGCGGCTCGGCGACGCTGCGGATGACGTCGGGATTCTCGTTGACGGCCCCACTGCAATTGTCGCCCATCGTCTTGCCGTTGACGGTCATGGCGTCGGGATGGGGCAACAGCCCGGCCTTCATCAGTTCGGCCACCACCGCCGGCACGCCACCGGCATGATGATAATCCTCGCCGAGATATTCGCCCGACGGCTGCAGGTTGACGATGAGCGGTATTTTGAGGCCGACCTGCTGCCAATCGTCATTGTCGAGCGGCACGCCGAGATGGCGTGCGATGGCGTTGAGATGGATCGGCGCGTTGGTCGAGCCGCCGATGGCCGAATTGACGACGATGGCATTCTCGAAGGCCTGTCGGGTCATGATGTCGGAGGGCTTCAGATCCTCATGCACCATGTCGACGATGCGTTTTCCCGTCTCATAGGCGATCTGGCCACGCTCGCGATATGGAGCGGGGATCGCGGCCGAGCCAGGCAGCTGCATGCCGAGCGCCTCGGCCAGCGAATTCATCGTGGTGGCGGTGCCCATGGTGTTGCAATAGCCGGTGGACGGCGCCGAGGAGGCGACGATGTCCATGAACTCGTCATAGCCGATTTCGCCTGCCGACAGGCGCTGGCGCGATTCCCAGACGATGGTGCCGGAGCCGGTGCGCTTGCCCTTGTGCCAGCCGTTCAGCATCGGGCCGACCGACAGCGCGATAGCCGGAATGTTGACGGTGGCCGCGGCCATCAGCAGGGCCGGCGTCGTCTTGTCGCAGCCGATGGTGAGCACGACGCCGTCGAGCGGGTAGCCGTAGAGCACCTCGACCAGGCCGAGATAGGCGAGGTTGCGGTCGAGTGCGGCGGTTGGGCGCTTGCCCGTCTCCTGGATCGGGTGGCATGGGAACTCGAAAGGGATGCCGCCCATCGAGACGATGCCCTCGCGCACGCGCTTGGCCAGCTCGATATGGTGGCGGTTGCAGGGCGACAGATCCGAGCCGGTCTGGGCGATGCCGATCAGCGGCTTGCCCGACATCAGTTCGGCACGCGTCAGCCCGTAATTCAGATAGCGCTCGAGGTAAAGCGCCGTCATCCCCGGATTGTCGGGATTGTCGAACCACTCCTGCGAGCGAAATTTCTTTTTCTGCGTGGGGGCGCCGGCCATCATGGTCTCCGTATTTGTATGACAAATCGATATGACAACGCGCGAGAGCAGGCAAGAGGCACGCGCCATCCGATTCCGGACTTTGGTGCGATAGACACGCGTCTACCCTCACGCTAGACCGCATCGGGGCCTGTCAGTTTGTATCCTGGAGATTTTGATGGCTTTGGTGATCGAAGGCGAGGAACGCATCGCCGCACCCCTGCAAAAGGTGTGGGAAGCGCTGAACGACCCGGACGTTCTGAGCCAGACCATTCCGGGCTGCCAGAGCCTCGAAAAGAAATCGGACACCGAGATGGGAGCGACCGTGGTGGTCAAAATCGGCCCCATCAAAGCGACGTTCAACGGCGAGGTGACGCTGAGGAACCTCAACCCGCCGCATTCCTACACCATCCAGGGCGAGGGCAAGGGTGGCATCGCCGGCTTCGCCAAAGGCGGCGCCGATGTGACCCTGACCGCAGATGGCCCGGAGGCGACGATCCTCAGATATGCGGCCAAGGCCGATGTCGGCGGAAAGATTGCCCAGCTCGGCAGTCGGCTGATCGAATCGACATCGAAGAAATTGGCCGGACAGTTCTTTTCGTCCTTCGGCGAGAAGGTGGGCGGCTGATCCCTCCCCCTTGAGGGGAGGGTGCCTCGCGACGCGAGGCGGGAGGGATCACCTCAACTGCCCCGACCTTCAACTGAGGCTAAGAGAGGTGGAGCGCGTTGCCGCGGACCCCACCCGGCCCTGCGGGCGGCCATCCTCCCCTCATGGGGGAGGGATCACTCGAACACGATGCTCGGCACGGCGGCTTCAGCCGCGCCGCGTTCTTCGTTGACCCTGCCCCAGACGTTCGAGGCGATGTCTCGGTAGATCTTCGCCTCGGCGCTATCGGGCTTCGAGACCACCACCGGCGTGCCGGCATCCGAGCTTTCGCGGATACCCATTTCGAGCGGCACTTCGCCGAGGAAGGTGACACCGAGACGCTCGGCCTCGCGGCGCGCGCCGCCATGGCCGAAGATGTCGTAGCGCTTGCCGGTGTCGGGGGCGAGGAAATAGCTCATATTCTCGACGATGCCCAACAGCGGCACGTCGACCTTCCTGAACATGTTAAGGCCTTTTCGGGCATCGATGAGGGCCAGGTCTTGCGGCGTCGAGACGATGACGGCGCCGGCCAGAGGCACCTGCTGGGCCATGGTCAGTTGCGCATCGCCGGTGCCGGGCGGCATGTCGACGACGAGCACGTCGAGCGGACCCCACTCGACCTCGCGCAGCATTTGCGTCAATGCCGACATCACCATCGGCCCCCGCCAGATCATCGGCGTCTCCTCATCGACGAGGAAGCCCATCGACATGACCTTCAGGCCGTAATTCTCCATCGGCTTCAGGACTTTGCCGTCGACGGTCTGCGGCCGGCCATGGATCTTGAGCAGCCGCGGCATGGACGGGCCGTAGATGTCGGCGTCGAGCACGCCGACCCTCAGGCCGTTTGCGGCGAGGCCAAGCGCGATGTTGACGGCAGTGGTCGACTTGCCGACGCCGCCCTTGCCGGAAGCGACAGCGATAATCGCCTCGATGCCGGGCACGCCGCGCTTGCCCTGGCTGTGCGAGGCCGGAGCATGCGGGGCCGGATGTGGCGCGGCAGCGGGTGCGGCCGGCGGCGCGGGCCTGGGGGCGGGTCTCTGCGGAACCGGAGCCTCCATGCCGCCACCTTTCCTTTCCGCCGTCAGCGCAACCACGGCGCCGGCGACACCGGGGATCGCCTTGACGACACGCTCGGCGGCGGCACGCATCGGCTCCATCTCCTGGGCCCGGGCAGCCGGCACCGTGATCGAGAAGAAGACCTTGGAATCGGCAATGAAAATCTCGGAAACCATGCCGAGGTCGACGATGTTGCCGGTGAAGTCCGGTCCGTTGACCGTCTTCAGGCGCTCGATGACGATTTCCTTGGTAACGTTTTCCTGGACGGCGGGCATCAGCTTTTCCTCTGCTTTCCGCTTGAGATAATGCAGTTCCCGAACATAACCAAGCGGCGGAACGACACTCACCGGGCATGGCATCAAAACTCGCGTCTGCTCGTAGGGATTTGCGGGAGTCGAAACGTCCTTACGGAAGAGGCACGCCGATAGCGCAAGCTGCGGTCGCCGGAAGACGAAGCAGCCCTATCTTGTTGCAGGGCTTCGGACGTGCTCGCCAGCAAGGAAAGGAGACCAATCATGCTCGCAAACAGCAACGCAACGGCCAATCTCGCGGTGAAGGACCTGGCCAAGGCCAAGGCCTTCTATGAAGACGTTCTGGGGCTGACGGAGGTTCACAACGAGGGTGGCGAACTGATCGTCTACAAATGCGGCGACACCAGCATCAATGTGTATCGCTCGAAGTTCGCCGGAACCAACAAGGCGACGGCGGTGACCTGGATGGTCGGCGACGAGATCGACACCGTCGTCAAGGCGCTGAAATCGAAGGGCGTTGTCTTCGAGCACTACGAGATGCCGGACCTGAAGCTGGAAGGCGACATCCATGTCGGCTACGGCATGAAGGTCGCATGGTTCAAGGATCCTGACGGCAACATTCTTAACCTGGTCGATCGTTAGGCTTGGACGGCGGCGAAGCTTCGGCCGCATGAGGATTCGCCAAGCAAAATCAGCATGCATCTGGCGTAACCTCACATGGCCGGGTAGCGTCCGCTCATGATCGACAAGCTGGAATTCTTCATCGCGCTGGCCAGGGAAGAGCATTTCGGCCGGGCGGCGGAGGTGTGCGGCGTCACGCAGCCAACGCTTTCGGCCGGCATCAAGCAGCTGGAGGGCCAGCTCGGCGTGATGCTGGTATTACGCGGATCGCGCTTTCAGGGGCTGACGCCGGAGGGAGAGCAGGTGCTGGTGTGGGCGCGCCGCATCGTCGGCGATAGCAGGACCATGCGCGAGGAGATGCGGGCGGCGCGTCACGGCCTCTCGGGGCGCATCCGCATCGCCGCCATCCCGACGGCGCTGGCCATGGTGGCGCGGCTGACGACACCCTTTCGGGCAAAACATCCCGGCGTCACCTTCTCGGTTCTGTCGCGCACCTCGATCGAGGTGCTGTCGCTGCTCGGCAATTTCGACATCGACGCCGGCATCACCTACCTCGACAACGAGCCGCTGGGGCGGGTGACCAGCGTGCCGCTCTATGACGAGCGCTATCAGCTGATCACCGCGGTCGGAAACCCCTATTCCGACCGCGACAAAGTGACATGGGCGGAGCTCAGCCAGCTGCCGCTCTGCCTGCTGACGCCCGACATGCAGAACCGCCGCATCATCGACCAGCATTTGGCCGAAGCCGGCACGCAGGTGCGGCCGACGCTCGAATCCAATTCGATGATCGTGCTGTTCTCCCATATCCGTACCGGCAAATGGTCGTCGATCATGCCGCTCAACCTATCGGAAACATTCGGCTTTTCCGAGCCGATCCGGGCCATTCCGATTGTCGAGCCGGATGCCAGCCACACCGTCGGGCTGGTGGCGACGCCGCGCGAGCCGCACACGCCGCTGGTCTCGGCGCTGCTGGACGAGGCGATGGCGTTGGCGGACGATTTCCGCGCCCGCCACTGAGCTAGAGATTGCAGGCTGAACGGCATCGATAGAAGATTTCTATCGAGCAACGGATCAGCTTTATTGATTTGGTGGGTTTCCTCTGATTTTTTAACCACTTAGCGGAAGATTACTACGACCAGGGAGGGCGCTGCATGACAATGCAGCCTGCAAGTACCGAGATCGCGTTGCGCACGGCGGTGATCGTCCAGGAGCTGAAGGGCCTCGAAGGCCCGCTGTTGCCGATCCTCCACGGCATCCAGGAAGAGTTCGGTCATGTGCCGCAGGACGCGCTGCCGGTAATCGCCGAGGCGTTGAACATCTCCAAGGCGGAGGTGCACGGCGTCGTTACCTTTTATCATGACTACCGCCGCCACCCGGCCGGGCGGCATGTGCTGAAGCTTTGCCAGGCGGAAGCCTGTCAATCGATGGGCTCGGACTTGATCGCCGCCAAACTCAAGCAATTGCTGGGCATCGGCTTCCACGAGACGGCCCGCGACGGTTCGGTGACGCTGGAACCAGTCTATTGCCTCGGCCTTTGCGCCTGTGCGCCATCGGCGATGCTGGACGGCGAGGTGATCGGCCGGCTCAATGACGAAAAACTCGACGAGATCGTTGCCGAGGTACGTTCATGATCCCGCGCATCTACATTCCCGGCGATTCCGGCGCCCTGGCGCTCGGTGCGGAGAAGGTCGCCAAGGCGGTTCGTGCGGAACTGGCCGATCGCGGCATTGAGGCCAAGATCGTGCGCAATGGTTCGCGTGGCGCTTATTTCCTCGAGCCGATGGTCGAAGTGGCGACAGACAAGGGCCGCGTCGCGTACGGGCCGGTGAAGCCTTCCGACGTCAAAAGCCTGTTCGACAGCGGTTTCCTCACCGGCGGCTACCACAAGCGCTGGCTGGGCGCACCCGACAAGATCCCGTTCCTGGCCAAGCAGACGCGGCTGACTTTCGCGCGTTGCGGCGTCACAGATCCGTTGTCGCTCGACAATTACAAGGCGCATGGCGGGCTGAAGGGCCTGCAAAACGCGGTGGCCATGACGCCGGCCGATGTCGTCAGCCAAGTGACCGCAGTCCGGCCTGCGCGGACGTGGCGGCGCCGGCTTCCCGACCGGCATCAAATGGAAGACGGTGCTCGATACGACCGCCGACAAAAAGTACATCGTCTGCAATGCCGACGAGGGCGACAGCGCCACCTTCGCCGACCGCATGATCATGGAGGGCGATCCCTTCGTGCTGATAGAAGGCATGGCGATCGCCGGCATCGCCACCGGCGCAACCAAGGGCTTCGTCTATATCCGCTCGGAATATCCGCATGCGGTGGCGATGATGCAGAAGGCGGTCGAGGCCGCCCGCAAGGCCGGCCTGCTCGGCCTCAACGTGCTGGGCTCGGCCAACGCCTTCGACATGGAAATCCGCGTTGGCGCCGGCGCTTATGTCTGCGGCGAGGAAACCTCGCTGCTCAACAGCCTCGAAGGCAAGCGCGGCGTGGTTCGCGCCAAGCCGCCACTGCCGGCCATCCAGGGCCTGTTCGGCAAGCCGACGGTGATCAACAACGTCATCTCGCTGGCCTCGGTACCCGTCATCATGGACAAGGGTGCTGCCTTCTACAAGGATTTCGGCATGGGCCGCTCGCGCGGCACCATCCCGATCCAGATCGCCGGCAACGTCAAATATCCCGGTCTTTATGAGGCTGCGTTCGGCATGACGCTGGGCGAGATAATCGACGACATCGGCGGCGGCACGGCGACGGGGCGGCCGGTCAAGGCGGTGCAGGTCGGCGGGCCGCTCGGCGCCTATTTTCCACGCAGCCTGTTCGATACGCCGTTCGATTACGAAGCCTTTGCCGCCAAGGACGGGCTGATCGGCCATGCCGGCATCACCGTGTTCGACGATAGCGCCGACATGCTGAAGCAGGCGCGTTTCGCCATGGAGTTCTGCGCCATCGAAAGCTGCGGCAAGTGCACGCCATGCCGCATCGGCTCGACGCGCGGCGTCGAGACGATCGACAAGATCGCCAGGGGTATCGAGCCGGAAAAGCAGATCGAGCTGGTGACCGACCTCTGCAACACGATGAAGTTCGGTTCGCTCTGTGCGCTGGGTGGCTTCACGCCCTATCCGGTGATGAGCGCAATCAACCACTTCCGCGATGATTTCAAGCCGGCGCCGGTCGCCGAAGCAGCAGAATAGGAGTCTCGCCATGGGTCTGGTTCAGGAAATCGACTACGGCACACCGTCCTCGACATCCGAGAAGCAGGTGACGTTGACCGTCGACGGCTTCACCGTCACCGTGCCGGAAGGCACCTCGATCATGCGCGCCTCGATGGAGGCCGGCATTGCCATTCCAAAACTCTGCGCCACCGACATGGTCGACGCTTTCGGCTCCTGCCGGCTCTGCCTGGTCGAGATCGACGGCCGCAACGGCACGCCCTCCTCGTGCACGACGCCGGTGGCGCCGGGCATGGTCGTGCACACCCAGACCGGTCGGCTGAAGGACATCCGCCGCGGCGTGATGGAGCTCTACATTTCCGACCATCCGCTCGACTGCCTGACCTGTGCCGCCAATGGCGACTGCGAGTTGCAGACCCAGGCCGGCGTCGTCGGCCTGCGCGACGTGCGCTACGGTTACGAGGGCGACAACCACGTTTTCAAGAAGAACGACGGCGCAGAAAACTTCAAATGGATGGCGAAGGACGAGTCCAATCCGTACTTCACCTATGATCCATCGAAATGCATCGTCTGCTCGCGCTGCGTGCGCGCCTGCGAGGAGGTGCAAGGCACGTTCGCGCTGACCATCGAGGGCCGCGGCTTCGAAAGCCGCGTGTCGCCCAGCATGCACCAGCTGTTCATCGACAGCGAATGCGTGTCCTGCGGCGCCTGCGTGCAGGCATGCCCGACGGCGACGCTTTCCGAGAAATCGGTGATCAAGATCGGCCAGCCGGAGCATTCGGTCGTCACCACCTGCGCCTATTGCGGCGTCGGCTGCTCGTTCAAGGCCGAAATGCGCGGCGACGAGCTGGTGCGCATGGTGCCCTACAAGGACGGCAAGGCCAACCGTGGCCATAGCTGCGTCAAGGGCCGATTTGCCTACGGCTACTCGACCCACAAGGAGCGCATCCTCAATCCGATGATCCGCGAAAAGGTCACCGATCCATGGCGCGAGGTGTCGTGGGAAGAAGCGCTGACCCACACCGCCAGCGAGTTCCGCCGCATCCAGTACCAGTATGGCCGCACCTCGATCGGCGGCATCACCTCTTCGCGCTGCACGAATGAGGAAACCTATCTGGTGCAGAAGCTGATCCGCCAGGGTTTCCGCAACAACAACGTCGATACCTGCGCCCGCGTCTGCCATTCGCCGACCGGCTATGGCCTTGGCCAGACATTCGGCACCTCGGCCGGCACCCAGGACTTCGATTCGATCGAGCAGACCGACGTGGTGATGATCATCGGCGCCAATCCGACCGACGCACATCCGGTGTTTGCGTCGCGCATGAAGAAGCGGTTGCGCAAGGGTGCCAAGCTGATCGTGCTCGACCCGCGCCGCACCGACATCGTGCGCTCGGCCCATATCGAGGCGCAGCATCATCTGCCGCTGAAGCCCGGCACCAATGTCGCCGTGGTCACCGCCCTTGCCCATGTCATCGTCACCGAAGGCCTGTTCGACGAAGCCTTCATCCGCGAGCGCTGCGACTGGGACGAGTTCCAGGACTGGGCGTCGTTCGTGGCGCTGCCGGAAAACAGCCCCGAAATGGTCGGCCAGCTTGCCAATGTCGACCCCGAAGAGATCCGCGCCGCCGCACGGCTGTTTGCCACCGGCGGCAATGGCGCGATCTATTACGGCCTCGGCGTCACCGAGCACAGCCAGGGCTCGACCACCGTCATCGCCATTGCCAACCTCGCCATGGCGACCGGCAATATCGGCCGGCCGGGCGTCGGCGTGAACCCGCTGCGCGGCCAGAACAATGTCCAGGGCTCCTGCGACATGGGTTCTTTCCCGCACGAGCTGCCCGGCTATCGCCACGTCTCCGGCGATGCGGTGCGCGACATCTATGAGAGCCTTTGGGGCGTCAAGCTCGACGACGAGCCCGGCCTGCGCATTCCCAATATGCTGGACGCCGCCGTCGACGGCTCGTTCAAGGGCCTCTATGTGCAGGGCGAGGACATTTTGCAGTCGGATCCCGACACCAAGCATGTCGCCGCAGGCCTTGCCGCCATGGAATGCGTCGTCGTCCACGATCTCTTCCTCAATGAGACCGCCAACTACGCGCATGTCTTCCTGCCCGGCTCGACCTTCCTCGAGAAGGACGGCACCTTCACCAACGCCGAGCGCCGTATCAATCGCGTGCGCAAGGTGATGGCGCCGAAGAACGGTCTGGCCGACTGGGAAGTGACGCAGAAGCTCGCACAGACGATGGGGCTTACCTGGAACTACCAGCATCCGTCCGAAATCATGGATGAGATCGCCACGACGACGCCGAGCTTCGCCAAGGTCTCCTACGACTATCTGGACAGGATGGGCTCGGTGCAGTGGCCGTGCAACGAGCAGGCGCCGGAAGGCACGCCGATCATGCATATCAGCGGCTTCGTGCGCGGCAAGGGCAAGTTCATCCGCACCGAATATGTGGCGACCGACGAGAGGACGGGACCGCGCTTCCCGCTGCTGCTGACCACCGGCCGCATCCTGTCGCAGTACAATGTCGGCGCGCAGACCAGGCGGACCGACAATGTCATGTGGCACAGCGAGGACCGGCTCGAGATCCACCCGCATGACGCCGAAAACCGCGGTCTGCGCGACGGCGACTGGGTCCGCCTGGCCAGCCGCTCCGGCGAGACGACGCTGCGCGCGCTGATCACCGACAAGGTGTCGCCTGGCGTGGTCTACACGACGTTCCACCACCCCGACACGCAGGCCAACGTCATCACCACCGACTTCTCCGACTGGGCGACCAACTGTCCGGAATACAAGGTGACCGCGGTGCAGGTCGGCGCTTCCAACGGGCCATCGGAATGGCAGCTCGACTATGACGAGCAGGCCCGCAACAGCCGTCGCATCGCGACGCTGGAAGCAGCGGAGTAATCTTTGAGCGCGCGCCGCAAAGTCACGACGCAGATCTCGCGGCTGGCACACCGCGCCGGTGGCGCTGCGGCCGCCAACCGGATGGTGCCGGAAGAGACGCCGGTGGCGTTCTCCTTTGCCGGCACCACCCATGCGGTGATGATGGCGAGCCCGGCCGATTTCGAGGATTTCGCGCTCGGCTTCTCGCTGGCCGAAGGCATCATCGCCGACCGCCGGGAAATCGAGGCGATCGAGGTTGAGGATCACGGCGCCGGCATCGACATCCAGATCAGGCTGAAGGACCAGGCCAATAGGCGCTTCGAGGCGCGGCGCCGGCGGCTGGCCGGCCCGGTCGGCTGCGGGCTGTGTGGCATCGAGTCGATCGATGAGGCGATGCGCTCGGTCGAGGCGGTCGGTTCGTCAAGACTTACGCTTGACACCGACGACGTCGTCGGTTCGGTCAAGTTTTTGTCGCAAGCGCAGCCGCTGCATGCCGAGACCGGTGCGGTCCATGCCGCCGGTTTTTATGTCCCAGGCAAGGGCATCGTCATGGCGCGCGAGGATGTCGGCCGCCACAATGCGCTCGACAAGCTGGCCGGTGCGCTGGCCAAAGCCGGCATCGATGGCACCTTGGGTGCCGTCGTCGTGACCTCGCGCGTTTCGGTCGAGATGGTGCAGAAGACGGCGGCGATCGGTGCTGCCTTCATCATTGCCGTCTCGGCGCCGACGGCACTTGCCATCCGCACGGCAGAAGATGCCGGCATAACGCTTGTGGCTCTCGTGCGTGGCGCTGATTTCGATATCTTCACCCACCCCGAACGGGTGATTTCAGGAGTTGCCAAGCATGTCGCATGACCAAGGCCACATCATGAGCACCAGCGAAAAGCTGGTCCGAATGGCCAACCAGATCGCCGCCTTTTTTCATTCCAAGCCGCGCGAGGAAGGCATTGCCGGCGTCGCCGAGCACATCAACAAGTTCTGGGAACCGAGGATGCGGCGGCAATTGTTCGAAATGCTGGACAGCGGTGGCGAAGGGTTTAACGAGCTTGTCGTCGCCGCCTCGGCAAGGATCAGGCGGCCAGCTGCGCCGGAACGAGGGGGCTTCGGCGCCGATGCAGGGGACGTCGTTCCGGGTGGCAAGGGCGCTCGGGCCGGTGAGTCGAATGCCGGGATCGCCGCTTCGCAGAAGTAGGCCAGCGAACATGCCTCTTAAGGCCCGCACGCTTATGTTCCCATCCTCAAAAGTTTGATCTGCTGCAAGCGACGCGCGTCTGCTATGCTGGGCGATCAGAAATCGTCGGGCTGGGCGGACAAATCTCGTGAGGCCGATCCAAACTCGATACGCCCGAAGCGGCGACCTGCGGATCGCCTATCAGGTGGTCGGCCAGGGATCGTTCGATCTCGTTTTCGTGCCGGGCTTCATTTCCAATCTCGACCTGCAGTGGGAAGACGAAGGCTACAGCCGACTGCTGAAGCGGCTTTCGGCCTTCTCGCGGCTGATCCTGTTCGACAAGCGCGGCACCGGTCTATCGGACCGCATCGATACCAATCACCTACCTAGCCTTGAAACCCGCATGGACGACGTGCGCGCGGTGATGGACGCCGCTGGCAGCGGGCGTGCGGCATTGCTCGGTGCCTCGGAAGGCGCGCCAATGGCGATGCTGTTCGCTGCCACCTATCCGGAGCGGACGCGGGCGCTGGCGCTCTATGGCGGCTATGCGCATTTCCACAAATGGGTAATGCCGTTCGAACGCCTCGACGCCTTCATCGAGATGGCGGAGACGGCATGGGGCACCGGCGCCACCTTGCCGCATTTCACGCCTGGCCGGGTTGACGATCCCCGTTTTGCCACATGGTGGGGGCGTTTCGAGCGGCTGTCGGCGAGCCCGACGGCGGCAGCGGCCCTGGCGCGCATGGATGCGGGGATCGACGTGCGCGGCGTGCTGGCGGCGATCAGCGCACCGACGCTGGTGATCCATCGCCGCAACGATGCGCGCGTCGACCCCGATGCCAGCCGCTTCCTGGCAAGGAAGATCGCGAATTCACAATTGGTCGAGGTCCCCGGGCGCGACCACCCGATCTGGACCGGCGATGTCGATGGGGTGGCCGACCTGATCGAGGAGTTCCTGACCGGAGCGCGCGCGGCAGCCGAGGTGGAGGGTGTGCTGGCTGCGCTTTTGGTGACGCGCATTTACGATTCGGCACGGCTCGGCGACCGCATGTGGAGCGAGAGGAGCCAGCGGTTCTTGGAAAGCTGGCGGCTGCTGGTCGGGCGCCATGGTGGCCGCGCGGCAGGCACGCGTGGCGAGCTGATGATGTCGCGCTTCGACAGCCCGGCCCGCGCCATCCGCTGCGCCGCAGCGCTGCGTGATGCCGCACTCGGGATCGGAGTTGCCAGCGCGCAGGGCGTGCATGTTGGAGAGATTGAAACGCGTGGGCCGCCGACCGGACTGACGGCGCGCGCGGCGATGCAGCTTGCCACCCATGCCGGCCGCGGCGACATCATCGCTTCACGGCTGGTGGCCGACCTGGCAACCGGCTCGGGACTTCATTTCGCCGATGCCGGCCGGATCACGCTCGACGAGTCGAGCGAGCCGCTGGCGCTGGTCCAAGTGACCTCGGAACAGCATCTAGAGCCGGCCTGCCGGCCGAAGGCCAAGACGGCCGAGCCTGCCACGTTGACGGCGCGCGAAAGCGAAGTGGTGGGCCTGATTGCCGACGGCAAGAGCAATGCCGCGATTGCCGCGGAGCTCAGGCTGAGCGAGCATACTGTCAAGCGCCACGTCGCCAACATTCTGCTCAAGCTGGACCTGCCGTCACGGGCCGCGGCGGCGGCATTTTCCGCCAGGCATGCTGGCCCGGACGGGCCATGAGAGCCATGGCGCTTTCGGGCGAAGCGGTCAGAGGGTCGTCGGCGCTATCTATTCTCCCCACGCAGGTCCCATGCAGGCCAAGTCGCAGTGAAGCAATCCCTGCCCGGCGATGAGCGTCGGGCGCTTTTGATCATCAATCGCCCGATGCCAAAGGCGGGCACATGGAGGAGAAAATGCTGACCAAGACTCAAGCCGTGGATGGCGCGGCTATCAAGAAGGCGATCGAAGGCCGTGACGGAAAGATGCTGGCGAGCTTCTATGCCGACGACGCGCTGGTGCGGGTGATCGACCGCAACAACCCGCCGAGCAAGCCACGCGAAATCCATGGGCGCGCGGCGATCACTACATTCTGGGACGACATCTGCAGCCGGGCGATGACCCACACGGTCGACACCACCATCGTCGACGGCGACAACCTCGCCTTCACCCAGGCTTGCAGCTACCCGGACGGCACCAAGGTGTTCTGCGCGGCGATGCTGGAGCTGAAGGACGGCCGGATCGCGCGGCAGACCGTCGTCCAGGCCTGGGACGAGTAATCAACCGCGGACTCAACCGCGATCATGGAGGAGAAGACAGATGTTCAGTGCCAGATGGCAGATCGATGCCAAGTTCGGACACAAGCAGACCGTGCTCGAACTCCTGAAAAAGTGGGAACACGAGATCGGTTCGCAAGTCGGCATCGCCGACCTGGAATTCCGGATCATGACCGGATCGATCGGCGCGCGGGAGGCGACGGTCGAGTCACACCATGAGGTCGAAAGCCTCGCCCAGCTGGAGGCGTTCTTCGCCAAGATCGGCAAGATCGACGCGCAGGTCAAATGGGGCAAGGAGATGGAGCCCTATGTCGTGTCGGGCACCAGCCTGTGGAACATCTATCGCATTGTGGAGTAGCGGTCTTCTCCCCGTTTTACGGGGAGAAGATGCCGGCAGGCAGATGTTGGGCGCGCCAAGTTGACAGAAGCTTGTGCTGCCCCTCATCCGGCCCTTCGGGCCACCTTCTCCCCGTAAACGGCCGTAAACGGGGAGAAGGGAAAAGGCGCTAGCCATGCGCAACCATCACATGGCGGACGGCCGTGTAGTCTTCCAAGGCATATAGTGACATGTCCTTGCCGTAGCCGGACTGTTTCAGCCCGCCATGCGGCATCTCATTGGTCAGCATGAAATGGGTGTTGATCCAGGTGCAGCCATATTGCAACCGAGCGGCTGTCGCCATGGCGCGCGAGACATCCTTAGTCCACACCGAGGACGCGAGGCCATAGTCGCTGTCATTGGCCCAGTTCACCGCCTCGTCGACCTCGGAAAAGCGGGTAACGGAGACAACCGGCCCGAATACTTCGCGGCGCACGATCTCGTCTTCCTGCAGCGCGCCGGCGACGACGGTTGGCTGGTAGAAGAAGCCGGAGCCCTCGCCCGGCTTGCCGCCGGTGGTGATCTCGATGTGCTTCAGTTCCGAGGCGCGCTCGACGAAGCTCGAGACGCGGTCGCGCTGGCGACGTGAGATGAGCGGCCCGATCTCGTTCTCGGTGTCGTCGGAGCGGTTGTATTTGATGGTCGAGACGGCGGAGGAAAGGTCGGCGACGAGCTTGTCGTAGATCTTCTTGCCGGCATAGATGCGGCAGGCGGCAGTGCAGTCCTGGCCGGCATTGTAGTAGCCGAAGGCGCGCAGGCCATTGATCACCGCGCCGAGGTCGGCATCTTCGAAGACGATGACCGGCGCCTTGCCGCCGAGTTCGAGATGCGTGCGCTTGACCGATTTGGCTGCCGCCTGCAGCACCTTCTTGCCGGTGGCGACGTCGCCGGTGATCGAAATCATGTTGACTTTCGGGTGATTGATCAGCGTGTTGCCGACGCTGTCGCCGCGGCCGAGCACAACGTTGACGACACCTTCCGGCAGGATTTCAGCGAGGATCTTCGCCAGCTTCAGCGAGGTCAGCGGCGTCTGCTCCGACGGCTTGAAGACGACGGTGTTGCCGCCGGCAATCGCCGGCGCCAGCTTCCAGGCCATCATCATCAGCGGATAGTTCCATGGCGCGATCGAGGCGACGACGCCGATGGCATCGCGGCGGACCATCGAAGTGTGACCGGGGATGTATTCGCCGGCGATCTGGCCGGGCATCGAGCGGACAGCGCCGGCAAAGAAGCGGTAACAGTCGACGATCGCCGGGATCTCGTCGTTGAGCACGGCATTGATTGGCTTGCCACAATTGAGCGCCTCGAGGGCAGCGAAATCTTGTGCCGCGGCCTCGACGCGATCGGCGATTTTTAGGAGATAACCGGAGCGCTGCGCCGGAGTGGTGCGCGACCAGGTGACGAAGGCCTTTTCGGCCGCCAGCACCGCTGCCTCGATCTGCGCCTGGCTCGCTTCGGGCAGGTTGAGGATGGTCGCCCCGGTCTTCGGATTGAGGATTGGCTCCTCGGTTTCGGTGCCCTTCTCGAATTTCGAGCCGATCAGCATCTTGGTGTCCATGGAAGTCTCTCCCTTATGGATTCTTGACGTCATTTGCCCGAACCGGCGATCTGGTCGCCGTCGCGGGTGAGGTAATACGCGACGAGGATGGGCAGCAGCGTCACCAGCACGACGACCATGGCGACGACATTGGTGACCGGGCGCTGGCGCGGACGGATCAGCTCTTCCAGCATCCAGATCGGCAGCGTCTGCTGCTGGCCGGCGGTGAAGGTGGTGACGATAACCTCGTCGAACGACAGCGCGAAGGCAAGCATGCCGCCGGCGAGCAGGGCGGTGGCGATGTTAGGCAGCACGACATGGCGGAAGGTCTGGAAGCCGTCGGCGCCAAGGTCCATCGATGCCTCGATCATCGAGCCGGAGGTGCGGCGAAAACGGGCGACAGCGTTGTTGTAGACAACGACGACGCAGAAGGTGGCGTGGCCGAGCACGATCGTCCAGAACGAGAACGGAATCTCGGCCAGCGAAAAGGCTGAACGCAGCGCGATGCCGGTGATGATGCCGGGCAGCGCGATCGGCAGGATGACCAGCAGCGAGATGGTTTCGCGGCCAAAGAACCGTGTTCGCGACACGGCGGCCGCGCAGAGCGTGCCGAGGACCAGGGCGACGAGCGTCGAGATAGCGGCGACACGCACCGACAGCGACAGCGACTGCCACACGTCCGGGCGGTTCCAGGTGACGGCGAACCATTGCGTCGTCAGCCCCGGCGGCGGCCAGACGAAGCTCCTTTCCTCGGTCGTGAAGGCATAGATGAAGATCAGGAATATCGGCAGATGCAGGAACAGCAAGCCGCAGGCAGCGGCGATCTTCAGGCCGAGAGGAGCGGATGGTGAGCCATCAGAGCGCATCGAAGGCCCCCATGCGCTTGGCGCCCCAGAGGTAGAAGCCCATGATGACGATGGGCACCACGGTGAAGGCGGCGGCGAGCGGGATGTTGCCGGCGGTGCCCTGCTGCGAATAGACGGCCTGGCCGATGAACAGCCGCGAGGTGCCGATGATCTGCGGGATGATGTAATCTCCGAGCGTCAGCGAGAAGGTGAAGATCGAGCCGGCGACGATGCCCGGGAGCGCCAGCGGGAACAGCACGTTGCGGAAGGTCTGGCCGGGCGAGGCCCCGAGATCGGACGAGGCCTCGACCAGATTGCCGGGCACGCGCTCGAGTGCCGCCTGCACCGGCAGGATCATGAAGGGCAGCCAGACGTAGACGAAGACGATGAAGGTGCCGGTGGACGACACTGACAGGGAATTACCGCCGACGATCGGCAGCGACAGCCAGGCATCGAGCAGCCATAGAAGATGCAGTTTGGCGAGCAGCCAGGTCAGGATGCCTTCCTTGGCGAGGATGAGCTTCCAGGCGTAAATCTTGACCAGATAGCTCGACCACAGCGGCAGCATGATGCCGAGATAGAACAGCGCCTTCCAGCGGCCGCGCGCATAGCGCGCCGCGTAATAGGCGATGGGAAAGGCGACGATCGCGGAGGCGAACGTGACCAGGGCCGCCATCGTCACCGTGCGCAAGATGATGTCGAGATTTGCGGCCTGCAGCAGATCGCCATAGGTCTTCAGCGTGAATTCACGGTTGACGAGGCCGGAGAATTCGTCGATCGAGAAAAAACTCTGCAAGAGCAGTGCGAACAGCGAGCCGATATAGACGATGCCGAGCCACAGCACCGGCGGCAGCAGCATCAACAGCAGCAGGAACTTGGGCCTGCGCCAAAACAGGTCCGACAGCGCGCCGCGCAAGCCGCCGCTTCCTGACAGGATGGCGGGCGCGGGATTGGGGTTGAGCGCGACGATTGTCATGACGCCGCTCTGTCTTGGCGGAGGATATACGAGAGGCCGCGATCCTTCGCGCCCCCCTCTGTCCTGCCGGACATCTCCCCCACTTGGGGGGAGATTGGCAGCTTCGGCGTCTCGCTCATTCTTTCAGCGTAGGCGATTGGCGAAAGCCGGTGTGACGTCCGATCTCCCCCCTTGTGGGGGAGATGTCCGGCAGGACAGAGGGGGGCGCCGTGGAGCGCCTCACTTGACCCGTCAGCCAAGACTTTCCTCACCGCCATCATCCCGGCTCGTCCATCAAATGCAAATGGTCGCGGTTGAAGGTGAGCACGACTGCCTCACCTGCCTTCGGCAAGGCGGCACCGGCCGGCACGATGGCGTGCAGGCGCAAGCCGTCGACGTCGAGCGCCAGTCTGGTCGTGGCGCCGAGATAATTGGTCGAGACGAGACGAGCGGCAACGCCATCGCCCTTCGCCGCCCGGCCGATGCGAATGGATTCAGGGCGCAGGCTGCCCCAGCGATGCTGGCCGGAATAACGCTGGACGAAATCCGGCGGCAGCACATTGGACGAGCCGACGAAATCGGCGACGAAGCGCGTCTTCGGGCGCTGGTAGATGTCCTCCGGCGTGCCGATCTGCATGATCTTGCCGTCGTTGAAGACGGCGACGCGATCGGCCATCGACAGCGCCTCGCCCTGGTCGTGGGTGACGAAGACGAAGGTGATGCCGAGCGCCTTCTGCAGCGACTTCAGCTCCTCCTGCATGTTCTCGCGCAGTTTGAGGTCGAGCGCGCCAAGCGGCTCATCGAGCAGAAGCACCTTGGGCTGGTTGACCAGCGCGCGGGCGAGCGCGACGCGCTGGCGCTGTCCGCCAGAAAGCTGGCTGGGACGGCGGGCGCCGTAGCCGGGAAGCCGGACCAGCGAGAGCGCCTCCTCCGCCGCCTTCTGCCGCTCGGGCTTGCCGACGCCCTTGACCATCAGGCCGTAAGCGACGTTGTCGAGCACGTTCAGATGCGGGAACAGCGCGTAGTCCTGGAAGACGGTGTTGACGTTGCGGCGATAGGGCGGGACGCCTTCGGCGCGTTCGCCGAAAATGGAAATCGACCCCGATGTCGGCTGCTCGAAGCCGGCGATTAACCGCAGGCAGGTCGTCTTGCCGGAACCCGAAGGTCCAAGCATGGCGAAGAACTCGCCCGGCGCGATATCGAGGTCGACCACGTCGACGGCGCGCACGCTGCCGAAATGGCGCGAGACTCTGGCGAACGAAACGGCGGAGGTCATGGGCTGTCCCAGGCTGATCAAATTCAGGCGACGCCGCTGCCCCTCATCCGCCTGCCGGCACCTTCTCCCCGTATAGTGACGGAGAAGGGGCTAGCCGCAACGCTCGCGATCCCCCTCTCCCCGTTCTTCACGGGGAGAGGGTAAGGGTGAGGGCAGGGCTGCGCTCTCACAACGAGCGTGACGAACTCACCGCCCGCCGATGACGCCGATATAGTCCGACACCCAGCGATAGTAAGGCACGCACTGGTCCTGGGTGGCGCACTTCGACACCGGCGTCTTCCAGAACTTGATTTTTTCGAAGTTGCCGTAGCCGTTGGTCTTGCAGCCTTCATCGCCGAGCAATTCGTTGCCCTTGCAGGCAGCCGGCACCACCGGGAGCGAACCGAACCAGGCGGAGACATCGCCCTGCACTTTCGGCGACAGCGAGTGCTCCATCCACATATAGGCGCAGTTCGGGTGGGCTGCGTCGGCCGCCAACATGGTCGTGTCGGCCCAGCCGGTGACGCCTTCCTGGGGAATGGTCGAAGCGACGGGCTTCTTGGCGGCAATCAGCGTGTTGACCTGATAGGGCCATGAACCGGAGGCGACGACGCCTTCGTTCTGGAAGTCATCGACCTGAATGGCAGCGTCATGCCAGTAGCGTCCGACCAGCGTGCGTTGGACGCGCAGCAGATCGAGGGCGGCCTTGTACTGATCCTCGGTCAGCTCGTAGGGATCCTTGATGCCGAGCTCCGGCTTGTGGAACATCAGATAATTGGCAGCGTCGGCGATGTGAATCGGCCCGTCATAGGCCTGGACGCGGCCCTTGTTCGACTTGCCGTCAGGCAAGGTCATCTCCTCGAAGACGACGTTCCAGCTCTTCGGCGCTTCCTTGAACACCTCCGTGTTGTACATCAGCACATTCGGTCCCCACTGGTAGGGGGCCCCGTAGTGGACGCCGCCAACCGTGAACCACGGCGCATCCTTCAGCCGGTCGTCGACCGTGCTCCAGCTCGGGATGAGATCGGTGTTGATCGGCTGGACCCGCTTGCCGGCGACGAGGCGCAGCGAAGCGTCGCCCGAGGCGGTGACGAGGTCGAAGCCGCCCTCATTCATCAGCGCGACCATCTCGTCGGAGGTGTTGGCGGTCTTGATGTTGACCTTGCAGCCTGTGTTCTTCTCGAAAGACGTGACCCAATTATAGTTCTTGTCGGTTTCGCCGCGTTCGATGTAACCAGGCCAGGCGACAATGTTGACCTGGCCTTCGCCCTTGCCGAGTTCCTTGACTTGGGCGATCGCCTGGCCGGAGAAGGCCAGCGCGACCGTCAATGCAGTGCACGACTTCAGGAACGAGTTCATCATCGATCTCCCATTTGAGGGGCCGCACTCTCGCGGCGGCTTTGGTCCCTGATTGTGAAAGTGCTGTGAAATTTCCGGTTTCGCAAATTCATTTATCAGAAAGGCGATATCGGTTTTTCCGATAGATTAACGACCAATCTTCTCCGGCCGCTGACGGACCATGCGCTGCGACTGTGCAAGCCCGATGAAGTCGCGCGCGGCCTGGGGCAGGCCGGAGCCGCGCCGCCAGACGGTGCCGACCTGAACAACCGGCAAGGAGCCCGAAATATCGCGCGATTCGATGCGGTCGCCTTCGAGCGACCATGGCCGGTAGACGAGGTCGGGCAGCAGCGCCACGCCGGCGCCGGTAGCGACGAGGCTGCGCACCGCTTCGACCGAGCGGGTGCGGAAGGCGACGTGCGGCTTAGCGCCGATCGCCGCCAGCAGTTTTCCGGTATTCTCCTCGATCTCGTCGACGGTCAGCATGATCAGCGGCTCCGAGGCGATATCGCCAATGCCGATGATGTCGGCGCCAGACAGCGGATGGCCAAGCGGCAGCCATAGCCGATAGGCCGAGACTTCGAGAATTTCGGACTGCAGGGCGGTGCGGTCGCGCAGGTTCGAGGTGACCATGACGGCGATGTCGAGCTTGCCGCCGATCAGCAGATGTTCGAGGTAATCGCCATTGTCCTCGATGGCCGAAATCTCAACGCCCGGATAGGCGCGGCGATAGCGGGCGAGAAGGTCCGACAGCACATAGCCGGCGACCAGCGAAGTGACACCGAGTTGCAGCCGGCCGCCCGCCGCCGCTTGCTCGCCGAAGAAGGCGCGGCGCGCGTCGGAAACGTCGGCAAGTATCTTTGTCGCGTGGCGCAGGAACTGATGGCCCTTGTGGGTGATGTTCAGGCCGCGCGGATGGCGCTCGAACAGTTCGACGCCGAGATCGCCTTCGAGCTCCTTGATCGCCTCGGTGACCGACGATTGCGAGATGGACAGATTCTGCGCAGCACCCGACACCGTGCCTTGCTCGGCGACGGCGATGAAGAATTGCAATTGGCGGATTGTGAAGGCCATCGCCGAACTAAACACCGGGACGGCAAGGAAGAAAAGCCGCCGATCTCAGGCTCACCGCTTTACTGCTCTGGCCAGGTCAGGTCCCGCTATCGTCACCGGCAATGCTGAGCCGTGCGCCCGCTTGCCCAAGGGCGGAGGCGATGGCGCGCGGCGGCGGCCGATCGGTGACGAGTTCGGAAAAACCGTCGAGGCCGCAGACCTGGACGAGGCCTTGGCGGCCGAACTTGGTGTGGTCGGTGATGACGAGCGAGCGCTGGCCGCGCGACAGCACCATGCGGGCGAATTCCGCCTCTTCCAGATCATAGTCCATCACGCCCGTGACGGCATCGACCGCACCGGTGGAGATCACCGCATGGCTGACGGAAAAGCGGCTGACGAATTCGATGGCCGAGACGCCGAAGGCGGCGCCCGAATCGCTGCGCAGTTCGCCGCCGGCCATATAGACCTTGTTGCCGTTGACGGTGGCCAGCGTGCGGGCGATATCCGAAGAGTTGGTGACCACCGTCAACCGCCGGTGGCCGAGCAGCTCGCGGGCTAGGAAAGATGTGGTGGTGCCGGTGTCGAGCATGATCGATTCGCCGTCGCGGATGGTTGCGGCAACCATGCGGGCAATGGCGCGCTTGGCATCGGCATTCTCGCGCATGCGCCGCTCGAATGGCGCCTCGCCGGCCATCGACGGCAGGCCGACGGCGCCATGCATCTTCAGGATCGAACCGTCAGTGGTCAGCGGCTTGACGTCGCGGCGCACGGTCTCCAGCGAGACGCCCAGCCGGTCGGCCAGGCTGGCGATGGTGACGGTGCCCTCTTCCTGCAGGAGACGCAGGATTTCGCCATGCCGCTTCGAATGGATCATTGGGTTCGCCCAATCGGGTTGTTGCGCTGCTGACCGGTTCTAACGCAAATCGGCCACAGTTTATAAGGAATCCTAAAGGATTCGGGCAAGAAGGCAGAAAAAGCCACAAGTTTTCGTTGACAGGCCGGATCACATGGCGTGACACTGGCTCGTGACAGGCTCGGAACTGCCACGGGAGAACGATGGCAGAGCCGCACCAAATTTCGCCTGCCCGAACGTCTGGAAAATCGTCTGACGTAAGGGAAAAGGACTGTTTCGAATCCGCGGGGGCGGATGCCGGTGTCGAAGAACCCGGCACAGGGGCTCGTCGGTGCGGTGCGGGATACCGATCCTGGCATCCCGCACCGACGAGATTTTCGCATTGCCCCCTCCTGCCGGCCGCCATCTTTGTCTCGCCCGCGGCGTCTTGAACCCCGCCCAACGAGGGATGAACCTGTGACCGCCGAGGACCGCATCCGCGCCCTGCCCTGCTGGACCGGCAGCATCGAGATCGCGCCGCTGCCGGGCGGCCTGAGCAACGCCAACTATCTGGTCAAGGACGGAGCTGGGCGGCATGTCGTGCGCTTTGGCCAGGACTTTCCATTCCATCACGTCTTTCGCGAGCGCGAGGTGATGACCGCGCGCGCGGCGCACGCCGCCGGCTTCGCGCCTGCAGTCCACCATTCCGAGCCCGGGATCTTGGTGACGGAATTTCTCGGCGCCAAGACCTATGTCGCGGAAGACGTACGCGCCAATATCGGCCGCGTCGCCGCCCTGATGCGCGGCTTCCATCGGGAGATGCCCAATCATGTCTCCGGCGCCGGCTTCATGTTCTGGGTGTTCCATGTCATCCGCGACTATGCGCGCACGCTGGAGGAAGCCGGCAGCCGCATGCGAAGCGAGTTGCCGCGGCTGCTGACGCTAGCGGACGAACTCGAACGGGCGCAGAAACTGCTGCCGATCGTCTTTGGCCACAACGATCTCTTGCCGGCAAATATTCTCGACGACGGCCATAGACTGTGGCTGATCGACTTTGAATATGCCGGCTTCAACACGGCGATGTTCGACCTCGCCGGCGTCGCCTCGAACGCCAGCATGAACGACGAGGAGTCCTTCGCCTTCCTGACTGCCTATTTCATGAAGGAGCCGGACGAGGCGATCCGCCGCTCGCATGCGGCCATGCAATGCGCATCGCTGCTGCGCGAGGCGATGTGGAGCATGGTTTCCGAACTTTATCTCGACGCGCCCGGCATCGACTACGTTGCCTATACCGACGAAAACCTGACGCGGCTCGATGCCGCGCTGGAAAACTACCGAACGAAATACGGACAGAAATCATGACATTGCCCGCTCACGCCGAGATCGTCGTCATCGGCGGCGGCATCATCGGCTGTTCAACGGCCTATCATCTGGCGCGTGACCACAAGGCCGATGTCGTGCTTTTGGAACAGGGCAAACTGACTTCGGGCTCCACATGGCATGCGGCGGGGCTGGTCGGCCAGTTGCGGTCTTCGGCCTCTATCACCGGCGTGCTCAAATATTCGGTCGATCTCTACAAGGGGCTGGAAGCCGAAACCGGGCTGGCCACCGGCTGGAAGATGACCGGGTGCCTCAGGCTCGCTACCAATGCCGACCGCTGGATCGAGTATAAGAGGCTGGCGACGACGGCGAAAAGCTTCGGCATGGATATGCAGTTGCTGTCACCGGCCGAGGTCAAGACAATGTGGCCTCTGCTGGAGGCCAGCGATCTCGTCGGCGCCAGTTGGCTGCCGACCGACGGGCAGGCAAGCCCTTCCGACATCACGCAATCGCTGGCCAAAGGCGCGCGCATGCATGGCGCCAGACTGTTCGAGGATGTCCGCGTTACCGGCTTCGACATGAAGGATGGCCGCATCACCGCGGTAAAGACCAACAAGGGCGATATCGCCTGCGGCAAGGTGGTGAACTGCGCCGGGCAATGGGCGCGGCAGGTAGGCGCCCTTGCCGGCATCAACGTGCCGCTGCAGCCGGTGAAGCACCAGTATATCGTCACCGAAAGAATAGACGGGTTGGCGACCGATGCGCCGACGATCCGCGACCCCGACCGCCGCATTTATTTCAAGGAGGAGGTCGGCGGGCTGGTGATGGGCGGCTATGAGCCGAACCCGCAAGCCTGGACGACCGATCTTCCCGGCGGCGATGTCCCTGATGACTGGGAGTTCCGGCTGTTCGACGACGATTATGATCATTTCGAGCAGCATATGAACCAAGCGATCGCGCGGGTTCCGGCGCTCGAAAACGTCGGCGTCAAGCAGATGATCAACGGGCCGGAGAGTTTTACGCCGGACGGCAATTTCATTCTCGGCGTGGCGCCCGAATGCGTCAACATGTTCGTCGGCGCCGGCTTCAACGCCTTCGGCATCGCGGCGGGCGGCGGCGCCGGCTGGGTGCTGGCGCAATGGGCGGTCGACGGCGAGGCGCCGCTCGATCTGTGGGTGGTCGATATCAGACGCTTTTCCGACCTGCACCGCGACCGGCAATGGGTCCGCGACCGCACGCTGGAAGCCTATGGCAAGCACTACACGATCGGCTTCCCGCATGAGGAGTATGTCACGGGCCGGCCGCGGATCGTGTCGCCGCTCTATGAACGGCTGCAAAAGCACCGCGCCGTGTTCGGCTCCAAACTCGGTTGGGAGCGGCCGAACTGGTTTGCGCCCGAAGGCGTCGAGCCGAAGGACATCTATTCGATGGGCCGGCAAAACTGGTTCGCGCCGGTCGGCGACGAGCACCGGCACGTGCGCGAGAACGTCGGTATCTTCGACCAGTCGTCCTTCGCCAAATACGAAATGACCGGTGCGGATGCGCTGAAGGCGCTCGACTGGATCTGCGCCAACGACGTCGCCAAGCCGGTCGGCCGGCTCACCTACACGCAGCTTCTCAACACGCGCGGCGGTATCGAGGCCGACTTGACCGTGGCGCGGCTCGGCGAAGAACGATTCTTCGTCGTCACCGGCACCGGTTTTAGGACGCATGATTTCTCGTGGATCGGCGACCATGTCGGCAACGAGCTCGACGTGACGCTCACCGATGTCACCGAGGATTTCGGCACGCTTTCGCTGATGGGGCCGCGCGCCCGCGACGTGCTGGCTGCGGTGACCGATGCGGACGTGTCGAACACCGCTTTCCCGTTCGGACATGTGCGGGAAATCTCCATCGCCGGCCACACAGTTCGGGCGCTGCGCGTCACCTATGTCGGCGAGCTCGGCTGGGAGCTGCATGTGCCGATCGCGGCGACGGGCGAAATCTTCGACGCGCTGATGGCGGCGGGCGAGAAGCACGGCATTCGCCCGGTCGGCTACCGGGCGCTGGAATCGCTGCGGTTGGAAAAAGCCTACCGCGCCTGGGGCTCCGACATCACGCCCAATGACACGCCGCAGGAGGCCGGCCTCGGCTGGGCGGTGAAACTCAGAAAGAACACGGATTTCCTTGGCAGGCGGGCTCTGGAAAGCATCAGCGGCGGCACACCGAAAAAACGCTTTGCCGGCTTCACGGTCGCAGATTGCGAGATCGTGCTGCTCGGGCGCGAAACGATCCTGCGCAATAACGAGCCGGTCGGCTACCTGACCAGCGGCGGCTATGGCTACACGGTCGGCAAGAACATCGGCTACGGCTATGTGCGCAACGCCGATGGCGTCAGCGACGATTTCCTCACCTCCGGCGACTACGAGCTGGTGGTGGCGATGGAGCGGACGCCGGCAAAAATCCATCTCGAGCCGCTTTACGATCCGGCGGGAGCAAGAATCAGAGCCTAGATCAGCTCACGCGCAGAACGAGGCCGCGGCTCGGCACGGTGTACGCCTCGCCCGGCATGGAGACATAGGGCGACGTCTCCTCGGCACGCGTGACGACGCGCTTCGTCTCGAGGTCGGCGATCCGCGCGGCAAAACCGGCGCCTATAAGCACTGAGCTTGAGTCCGTACGTCAGATCGAGAACCGCTCTAGGGTTACTGAGACAACACGCTATTCACTTTTCCTGAAACTTGTCTAGCGTTTCACCTGGATTCTACACGTTCGAGACTGTCTTTCTATGACGAGGCACAATATGCAAATAAACGAAATCAAGGAGAAAAAGCAGAAGATTATCGAAAGGTTCGGCCCCTGGACGGCAGGTTCCATCCATCTGGCCGATCAAATTGACACGTTCGATGAGCCGCACTGGGACGCCCGATTGAGGCGCTTCGTGCAGATCGCTGCAGATCTTGCGGGGAAGCCGTTGGAGAAGCTTCGCGTTCTGGACCTGGCGTGTCTCGAGGGGCAATACGGGATCGAGTTCGCGCTCCATGGGGCCGATGTGCTCGCCATCGAGGGTCGGGAGGCGAACCTTGAGAAGGTGCACTTCGCTAAGGAAGTACTCTCCCTGGACAACCTCGAACTCGCCCTAAATGACGTGCGCAACCTCGACGAGGAGCGCCATGGTCGTTTCGATGTTGTTCTATGTTTGGGGATCCTTTACCACTTGGATGCTCCGGACGTCATGGACTTCGTGGAGAGAATCTCGAAGGTTTGCGGAAAGATATCAATAATCGATACCCATATCAGCCTCAGCGACGAAGCGTCGTACACTTGGAAGGGGAAGACCTACTGGGGCAGGTATGGCAAGGAACACGATACTGATGCGACCTCCGAGGAGAAGCTGGCAGCGCTCTGGAACTCGCTCGACAACCCGAAGGCCTTCCTCTTCACGCGTGCATCGCTCTGCAACCTACTCCGACACGTGGGCTTCACGTCCGTCTACGAGTGCTTGAACCCGTACGAGTATCATAATCCCAACTGGCCGCTGGCTGCAGAAGGGGACAGGCATGTCGTCTGGAGGGATCGCATCACCCTGGTTGCTATCAAAGGGCGGAGTCAGCCACTGCTCTCCTCGCCCATTACGGACGCATCGCCCGAGATCGATCGCCCCGAAAGGCCAGAGTATATCGAGCAGCTCCCGTGCATTACCGGAGTGTCGCGCAGAAGGTCGAGAGGTCTGCGGTCGCGATTGAGCAGGTTCCTGCCCGGCCCTGTGAAGGCAGTGCTGAGGAGGATAATCCAATGAAATGTCGGACAGACGCCGGCGTTGACGCACCTTCACCGACGGCTGCAAGCCGCCTGACTTCCCCGGAGGCGTAAAGGAGGTCGGCTCTTGGGCACTTTTGATACTGCTGGCGAAGTCGGAAATAAGCCCAGTTCGGGGGCAACATGTTGCTTGTAAACTCGGGCTGTCAATTGTCTAGCCGCGGCCAAATTGGCTTCGCCAGCAGTATCACTTTTGGTGTCATCGAGCGCACGGGAACCTTAACGAGGGGAATGGAAGAATGATCAGTTCACGCGCAGAACGAGGCCGCGGCTCGGCACGGTGTCCGCCTCGCCCGGCATGGAGACATAGGGCGACGTCTCCTCGGCACGTGTGACGACGCCCTTCGCATCGAGGTCGGCGATCCGCGCGGCAAAACCCGCATCCCACAGCGTGTTCTTGACCGTCAGCACGATTATCCCGCCCGGCCGGCAAATGCGGATCAGTTCGTCGAGCCCCTCGGCGCCGACATGGCCCGAGGTGAAGACGCCGGCCGATATGATCCCGGCATAGGCATTATCGGCGAAAGGCAGCGGGCCGCCGAGCGCCAGGCAGTGAAGCGCCGAATAGACGCCCTTGCGCTCCGCTTTGGCCAGCATGCCCGCCGAGATGTCGAGTGCCTCGACCTGCGGATAGCCGGCGATCTTCAGCCACTCGCCGATGAGCCCGGTGCCGGCACCGGCATCGAGGAGCGGTGCCGCGCCGCGCGGCAAGTGGCGGGCAAGCAGGGCGAGGCAGATGGTCGGATGGCGATAACCGACCGCCGACATGTCGGCGTCGTAGGTGTCGGACCAGCGGTCGTAGAGCGTCGCCACTTCTTCAGGCCGCTTCGCTGCATAGGCCGCGGCGAGCGCGCCTTCATTTTTCCTGTCCGCCATCGCAGTCCCGTCCGCAAAATCAAAGTGCAGCAGCGTCCTTCCGCGTCCGACAGGACCGTGCGGCGCTGGAGTGAATCGCATGCCGCTGATGATAGCCAAACGGCGAAATTTGTGGAACCGTCGTGGCCACAAATAAAGACGCGAAGAGGGCGGAAGCGATGGTGGACGAGGAAGCACGTGCGGCGCTTGCAGCCATTCCGGGGCTGGCCGGTTACGAGGGACCCTTGGAGCGGCTTGGCGGTCTCACCAACCTCGTCTTCAGGGCTGGAGATGTCTGCCTGCGGATTCCCGGCAAAGGCACCGAGGAGTATATCAACCGCGCCAACGAGGCGGTGGCGGCGCGGGAAGCCGCCAAGGCCGGCGTCAGCCCCGAGCTGCTGCATGTCGACGGCGAAACAGGTGTGATGGTGACGCGCTTCATCGCCGGCGCCGAGACGATGTCGCCGGAAAAATTCAAGACCCGGCCGGGCAGTCCGGCGCGCGCCGGCAAGGCCTTCCGCAGATTGCATACATCCGGCGCGGTGTTTCCCTTCCGCTTCGAGCTGTTTGCGATGATCGACGACTATCTGAAGGTGTTGTCGACCAAGGACGTCGCCCTGCCTGCCGGTTACCACGACGTCGTTATCGAGGCGGAAACCGTGCGCTCGGCGCTTGCCGCGCATCCCCTGCCTCTCGTCGCCTGCCACTGCGATCCGCTGTGCGAAAACTTCCTCGATACGGGCGACAGGATGTGGATCGTCGACTGGGAATATTCCGGCATGAACGACCCGCTTTGGGATCTCGGCGACCTCAGCGTCGAAGGACAGTTTGATACGGCGCAGGAGGAAGAGATGATGGGCGCCTATTTCGGTGGCGAGCCAACGCCGGCGGAGCGCGGCCGCATCGTCATCTACAAGGCGATGTGCGATCTCTTGTGGACGCTGTGGGGGCTGATTCAGCTCGCCAACAGCAATCCGGCCGACGATTTCCGCGCCTATGCCGACGGTCGCTTTTCGCGCTGCAGGGCGCTGATGGAGACGACCGACTTCTCAAGGCATCTGGCGGCGGTGCGCGTGGGTTAGGCGCCAGAAATCTGGAACCTTAAAGCACGCCACGTGATGGGATTCACGCGGTGTGCTTTAAGTTCTTGTTTTTATGGATGTCGTGGCCCCAAAACCGCTGCGCACTTTTGGGCGACATGCATTAGTTGACGCCTTTCGGCACGTTTTCCGGCGGCACAGTGTCGACCACCTTCTGGCGATGGAAGATGAACAGGCCGGCCAGCACGATAATGCCCGAGCCGATCAGGATGCGCGGCCCGGGCATGTCGCCGAAGAAGGCCAGCCCGAAGATGACGGCCCACAGCAGCAGGCTGTAATGCAGGGGCGCCAGCGTCGAGGCGGGGGCCAGCTTCAGCGCCCTGGTGATCATCAGATGCGCACCGCAGGAGACGATGCCAAGAAGCAGCATGGCGCCGAAATCGAGCGAGGACGGCGTCTGCCAGTTGCCGATGGTGAGAAACCCGCCGACCAGCAATGTGCCGATGGTTTGCCACGTAACCAACGAGGTGTCGCTGGTGCCGCGCAACCGCCGGTTGAGGATGATGGCGAAGGCGAATGAAATGCTTCCGGCCAGCGCGAAGGTCGACGACAGCGAAAACGCGGCCGAGGACGGTTTGAGCATTATCAGCACGCCGCAGAAGCCGACCAGGATCGCCATCCAGCGGCGCCAGCCGACCTTTTCACCGAGCAACAGGTGCGACAGCGCCGCCACGTAGATCGGTCCGGCCATGTAGAAGCTCATGACGTCGGCGAGCGGCAGATAGACGACGGCGGCGTAGAACAGCGCCGTGTCGAGGGTCGTCATGACGACGCGCAAGACCTGCAGTTCCAGGCGCTCCATGCGGAACAGCCTGGCCGTACCTTGACGCGCGATCATCGGGCCGAGCACGAAAAAAGCGCCGATGGAACGGATCAGGATGACCTGGCCGACGGAAAAGCTGGCGACCAGCCATTTGCCCATCGCATCGTTCAACGCAAACAGGAAATCGCCGGCCAGCATCAGCAGAATGCCGGCCAAAAGCACGTTCCTGATCGTCGAATTCTGGGCTGGTGGCTGTGCCATGCCGATATCGCTTCCTCCCGCATGAAAGCTCGGTAAGCAGCGTCGTAGACGCAAGCAGCCGCTTTGACGAGCGGAAATCGGGAACCCCGGCCGGACCAGCGACTGGAAATCGGCTGGGCCTGTACGGAAGATCGGAACGGCTTACTTTGGCCGTGGCCGAACGATGACCGGACGATAGATCACCGGCCGGTCCCAGGGATCGAAAACCGACACACTTCTCAACTCAGCGCGGCGCGCCAGATCGATGCGCTGCAGACATTCGGCGAAGGCATCATTCTTCCTGACGAAGCCATAGGACCGGCATTTCGCCTCGTCCGCGGCACGACGGTCTTCGGCCGTCATGCAACCTGCACAGGTCGCCGCCAACGCGACCACCATCGCCGTCTTGTGCCACATCGTGTCCTCCTCACCATAAAAGTTGAGACTGACTGTAGACTTAAGATCAGGACCTATCAATCTGATCGACGTGTGCGGCCTGATGCAGGCTCAAACATCTTATCGGGCCTGCCAATTATTGGTCGTGAAGTGGGCGGCGATGCCTGCGGTTCACTGTTCCCGGCCGTCCGGCGATCGAAAGCCGCGTTTCCTGCCTGGCCCGCTCGGCCACCACCTTGCCCCTGGCGATGACGCAGAGGCGCTCGGGGCGCAGGCGCAAGGCCTCGACCGGATCGCCGGCATCGAGCACGACGAGGCTGGCGCGCTTGCCAACCGCCAGGCCGAGATGGTCGAGGCCCATGATGGCGGCGTTGACGTTGGTGACCATGTCGAAGCAGCGCGCCATGTCGGCCGGGCTCGACATCTGGGCGACGTGAAGGCCCATGAAGGCGACGTCGAGCATGTCGGCGGTGCCCAGCGAATACCAGGGGTCGAGCACGCAATCCTGTCCCCAGCCGACGCGGATGCCGTGGGCAAGCATTTCCTTGACCCGCGTCAGGCCGCGGCGTTTGGGGAATGTGTCGTGGCGGCCCTGCAGCATGATGTTGATCAGCGGATTGGGGATCGCCGAGACGCCTGCCTCGGCGATCAGCGGCAACAGCTTCGAGACATAGTAATTGTCCATCGAGTGCATCGAAGTGAGATGCGAGCCGGCGACCCTGCCCTGCAAGCCGAGGCGTTGCGTCTCATAGGCTAGTTGTTCGATATGGCGCGACAGCGGATCATCGGTCTCGTCGCAATGCAGGTCGACCATCAGGCCGCGCTTTGCCGCGATTTCGCACAGTTCCGTCACCGAACGCGTGCCATCGGCCATGGTGCGCTCGAAATGTGGAATGCCGCCGACGATGTCTACACCCATGTCGAGCGCCCGGATGGTGTTATCGCGCGCCGTCGGCGAGCGATAAAACCCATCCTGCGGGAAGGCGACCAGTTGCAGGTCGATATAGGGCGCGACCGTCTTCTTCACATCGAGCAGGGCTTCGACCGCCAGCAGCCTGGTATCGCAGACATCGACATGGGTACGGATGGCGAGCAGGCCCATGGACACCGCCCAGTCGCAATAGGCGAGCGCGCGCTCGCGCACCGCTTCGTGCGTCAACAGCGGCTTCAGTTCGCCCCACAGCGAAATGCCTTCCAGCAGTGTGCCCGACGCGTTGATGCGCGGGATGCCCAGCGAGAGCGTGGCGTCCATGTGAAAATGCGGATCCACGAAAGGCGGCGAGACCAGATTGCCATGGGCGTCGATCGCCGTGCCCGCGGTAACGTTCAGCTCGGGCTCGATGGCCGCGATCGTCTCGCCGATGATGCCGATATCGGCGATCGTGCCGTCGGGCAGCATGCCGCCGCGGACGATAAGATCAAAAGTCATCTGTCGTCATCCCTTTGAAGAAGCCGACCTATTCCGGCACATACCTTACCGCACCCTTGGCAGCACTGGTCGCCATTGACGCATAGGCGCGCAAAGCCATCGTCACCTTGCGCTTGCGCTTTTCCTCTGGCTTCCAGGCGGCGGCTCCCTTGGCCTCCATCGCTGCGCGGCGGGCGGCCAGTTCGGCATCGTCGACGGCAAGCCGGATGGTGCGGTTCGGGATATCGATCTCGATCGTGTCGCCCTCATGCACCAGCCCGATCAGCCCGCCTTCCGCCGCCTCGGGAGAGGCATGGCCGATCGACAGGCCGGAGGTGCCGCCGGAAAAGCGGCCATCGGTGACCAGCGCGCAAGCTTTGCCGAGGCCCTTCGATTTCAAATAGCTGGTCGGGTAGAGCATTTCCTGCATGCCGGGGCCGCCGCGTGGCCCTTCGTAGCGGATAACAACGACATCGCCGGCCTTGACCTCGTTGGACAGGATCGCCTTGACGCTGGCGTCCTGGCTTTCGAACACCCTGGCCGGGCCGGTGAATTTCAGGATCGATTCATCGACGCCGGCGGTCTTGACGATGCAGCCGTCCAGCGCAAGGTTGCCCTTCAGCACAGCAAGGCCACCGTCCTTGGAAAAAGGATGTTGGGCCGAGCGGATGACCCCCTTCTCCCGGTCGAGATCGAGTTCGTCCCAGCGGCGATCCTGGCTAAAGGCGACCTGCGTCGGCACGCCGCCCGGGGCCGCCAGAAAGAAGTCGCGGACATTCTGGCTTGACGTGCGCGAGATATCCCAATGGTCGAGCGCTTCGCCGAGCGTTCGCGTATGTACGGTCGGCAGGTCGCGGTTGATCAGTCCGGCGTTATCGAGCTGACCGAGGATCGCCATGATCCCGCCGGCGCGGTGGACGTCTTCCATGTGCACATCCGCCTTGGCGGGGGCAACCTTGCATAACACCGGCACCTTGCGTGACAGTGCGTCAATGTCGTCCTGATCAAAATCGATCTCGCCTTCATGCGCGGCAGCCAGGATGTGTAGCACGGTGTTGGTCGAGCCGCCCATGGCGATGTCGAGCGTCATGGCGTTCTCGAAGGCGCCTTTCGAGGCGATGCTGCGCGGCAGCGCGGTGGCGTCGTCCTGCTCGTAGTAGCGCTGGGCGAGATCGACGATCAGATGGCCGGCCTCGACGAACAGCCGCTTGCGGTGGGCATGGGTGGCCAGCGTCGAGCCGTTGCCGGGCAGCGAAAGCCCGAGCGCCTCGGTCAGGCAGTTCATCGAATTGGCGGTGAACATGCCTGAGCAGGAGCCGCAGGTCGGGCAGGCCGAGCGCTCGATGGTCTTGACGTCCGCGTCGGAGACCTTGTCGTCAGCAGCCGCGACCATGGCATCGACGAGATCGAGCGCCTGCGCCTTGCCGGCGAGCACCACCTTGCCGGCTTCCATCGGCCCGCCGGAGACGAAGACGGTCGGGATGTTGAGACGCAGCGACGCCATCAGCATGCCCGGCGTGATCTTGTCGCAATTGGAGATGCAGACCATCGCGTCGGCACAGTGGGCATTGACCATGTACTCGACCGAGTCGGCGATGAGCTCGCGCGACGGCAGCGAATAGAGCATGCCGTCATGACCCATGGCGATGCCGTCGTCGACAGCGATGGTGTTGAACTCCTTGGCGACGCCGCCGGCCTTTTCGATCTCGCGGGCGACCAGCTGGCCGAGATCCTTGAGATGGACGTGGCCCGGCACGAACTGGGTGAAGGAATTGACCACCGCGATGATCGGCTTGCCGAAATCGGAATCCTTCATACCGGTGGCGCGCCACAGACCGCGGGCGCCGGCCATGTTGCGGCCATGGGTGGTGGTGCGGGAGCGATAGGCGGGCATAGACTGTCCTTGCTGTCTGCGCCGCGCCCGGACAGGCGCGGAAAACCGGAATTGAGCGGCGTTATATACGCCGCGGTCTGGTCTGGCCACGGTTTTGCGATGCGCCGGGATCTTGCGCCAAGACGGTAAGCCGGCCGAGGCAGTAAAAAAGTCAGAGGTGCTGTCGGATCATGTTTTGCCCGAGCGTCCTTGGGCAGACGGCGCGGACGGGCATCAATCGCCAGCCGGCCGTTTTACGAGTGACAACAAAAACCAGCCCGAGGAGCAAGCAAATGCAAAAGATCACCCCCTGCCTGTGGTTCGACGACCAGGCCGAGGAGGCCATGAACCATTACATCTCCATCTTCAAGAACTCGAAGGTGCTAAGCGTGATGCGCTGGCCCAAGGGCAGCGGCGATCGTGAGGGCAAAGTGCTGGTAACCAATTTCGAGCTCGACGGCGTTCAGTTCCAGGCGCTCAACGGCGGGCCGCAATTCAAGTTCACCGAGGCAGTCTCGCTGTCCATCGACTGCAAGACGCAGGAGGAGGTCGACTATTTCTGGGACAGGCTCATCGAGGGCGGTGGCGAGCCCAGCCAGTGCAGCTGGCTGAAGGACAAATTCGGCGTCTCCTGGCAGGTGGTTCCCGAGCAGTTGCCGAGGCTGCTGCAGGACCCCGACACGGAAAAGGCCGGCCGTGTCATGCAGGCGATGATGCAGATGACCAAAATCGACATCGCCAAGATCGAAGAGGCGGCCAGGGGGTGATCGAACGCGCTCGTTCCCTTCTCCAGTGGGGAAGGGACGCAGCTCAAGCCGCCTTGTCGCGGACCTGGTAATCCTTGACCGCGGCGAAGCGGATCGCTTTCCAGCGCTCGGCCTCGTAGTTGAGCGAAAAGGCGTGCTGGGCCAGGAACACCGGGTCGTTGTCGAGATCGCGGGCAATGTCGCCGCGATGCGCCTCGATGAAGCGATGCACCTCGGCCTTGTCGTCAGCCGATATCCAGCGGCAGACGGAAAAGCGCGACATCTCGAAATCCACGGGCAGCGTGTATTCGAAGTTCAGCCGCTCCTTCAGCACGTCGAGCTGCAGTGCACCGACAACGCCGACGATGGCCGGTGAACCATCCTCCGGCGAGAACAGTTGTACGACGCCTTCCTCGGCCATCTGGTGCAGCGCTTCCTTCAGCTTCTTGGCCTTCATCGCGTCGCCGAGGCGAACCCGGCGCAGGATTTCCGGCGCGAAGTTCGGCACGCCGCGAAACAGGATCTCCTCGCCCTCGGTCAGCGTGTCGCCGATGCGCAGCGTGCCGTGATTGGGGATCCCGACGACGTCGCCGGCGAAAGCCTCGTCGGCGGTGACGCGGGTGCGAGCGAAGAAGAATTGCGGCGCCGACAGGCTCATCGGTTTTCCCGTGCGCACCAGCTTGGCCTTCATGCCGCGCTCGAGCTTGCCCGAGCAGACGCGGACGAAGGCGATGCGGTCGCGGTGGTTGGGATCCATGTTGGCCTGAATCTTGAAGACGAACGACGTCATCTTGTCCTCGGTCGCCTCGACCTTGCGGGTATCTGCCTCCTGCGCGCGCGGCGGCGGCCCGTAGGCGCCAAGCGCCTCGATCAGGTCGCGCACACCGTAATTGCGCAGCGCCGAACCGAAATAGACCGGTGTCAAATGACCCTCGCGGAAGGAATCGATGTCGAGCGGACGGCAGGCTTCGCGCGCCAGCTCCAGCTCCTCGATAAAGCCTTCGCGCTCGTTTTCCGGCAACAGGCCGGCGACGCGGTTGGAATCGGGACCGTTGACCGGCGTGCGGTCCTTCTCGGCGTCGCCCTTGCGTACCGCGTTCAGCGCCAGATGATAGGTACCGGAAAAGGTTTTGCCGCGGCCGATCGGCCAGGTGATCGGCGCGGTGTCCAGCGCCAGCTTCTGCTCGATCTCGTCGAGGATTTCGAACGGGTCGCGGCTTTCGCGGTCCATCTTGTTGACGAAGGTGATGATCGGGATGTCGCGCAGCCGGCAGACCTCGAACAGTTTCAGCGTGCGCGGCTCGATACCCTTGGCGGCGTCGATGACCATGACCGCCGCATCGACTGCCGACAGCGTGCGATAGGTATCGTCGGCGAAATCCTCGTGGCCGGGCGTGTCGAGCAGGTTGAAGACGTTGTCCTCATACTCGAAGGTCATCACCGAGGTGACGACCGAAATGCCGCGCTCGCGCTCGATCTTCATCCAGTCCGACCGGGTCTGGATGCGATCCTTCTTGGCCTTGACCTCGCCGGCAAGCTGGATGGCGCCGCCGAACAAAAGCAGCTTTTCGGTCAGCGTCGTCTTGCCGGCGTCCGGATGCGCGATGATCGCGAAAGTGCGGCGGCGCTCCACCGCGTTCGTGATGTCTTCAGCCAATTTATGGAATCCCATGGTGCGCGGGCTTCTAGCAGCGCTTTTGCAGCCTGTCGAACAATTTTGGGCGGATGGCCGGTCTTGAGATAGGGTCGCCGCAACGACATCAGAAGACCCGATTCGACAAAGGATCATCCATGAGCGCAGCCAAGCAAGTCATCGTCGTCGGCGCCGGCATCATCGGCGCGTCTGTCGCCTGGCATCTGGCGAAGGCCGGCGCGAACGTAACGGTGGTTGCCGACAGCGGCGCCGGCGGCGTCGCCACGCCGAATTCCTTTTCCTGGATCAATGCCAGTTGGGGCAATCCAGAGCCGTATTTCCGGCTGCGTACCCGTTCGATGGCCGAATGGACGCGGCTTGCGCATGACGTGCCCGGCATTCCGTTGGAATGGTGCGGCGGCCTGTGCTGGGACCTGCCGCCAGCCGAGTTGGAAGCCTATGCAGTCGAGCATTCTGCCTGGGGCTACGGCATCGAGCGCGTCGACCGCATGGGAGCCGAACGTATAGAGCCCAATTTGACCAAGCTTCCCGATTTCGCCCTTCACGTGGCAGAGGAGGGCGTCGCCGAGCCGGTCGCGGCCACGCAGGCGCTGCTGGTGGATGCCGAGCAGCGCGGCCTGCGGGTGATGGGCGGAACGGCCGTGACCGCGTTGGTGCAGACCAATGGCAGGATTACCGGCGTGGATTTGTCAGGCGGACGGATCGCTGCCGACGAGGTGGTGATCGCAGCGGGCGCCGGCTCTCCGGCAATTGCGGCGACGGCCAGGTTAAAACTGCCGATCGAGACGCCGCCCGGCCTGATCGTCCATTCACGCCCCTACGAAAAGCTGCTCAACGGCCTGGTGATCGGCGATCGGCTGCACATGCGCCAGACTGCCGAGGGCCGCATCATCGCCGGTTCGGATTTCGGCGGCGCCGATCCGGGAATGGATGCCGCAGCCACCGGTCGCGAGCTGTTTGCGGCGATGAAGAGCATGCTGCGCGACGCCGACCGGCTGGAACTGGATTTCCACTCCGTCGGCTATCGGCCGACGCCGATCGACGGCTTTCCGATCATCGGACGGGCTGAAGGCCTGAGCGGCCTTTATGTCGCGGTCATGCATTCCGGCATCACACTGGCCCCAGCTGTCGGCCTGTTCGCCGCCCGGGAAATCCTCGACGACGCGCGCGACCCGCTACTTGAGCCGTATGGGCTGACGCGGTTTGCTCAATAGCCGCGCGGACGGCGAAAACCGCCGCTCAGCAGCGCTATTGCCCTGGCGACGCCGAGCAGCCGCGCTTCCGACCAGCGGCGGCCGACCAGTTGCAGGCCGATGGGCAGGCCGTCGCGGTCCTGCCCGCAGGGCATCGACAGTGCCGGCTGGCCGCTGTAGTTGAACACTGCGCCATAGGCCGGCAGCATCCAGTAGCTCTGCTCCCTGTCATCGACTTTGACCGGTGTTCCCGGCTCACAATGCGGGAAGGCCGTGGTCATGGCGACGGGGCAAAGCAAGACATCGCAACCTTCGAAAAAACGGTGCCAGGCAAGAATTGACTGGTCGCGGCGGGCGAGCGCCTCGAACCAGCGCGAGACCGGCGCCAGTTCTTCTGGCGGCTCCGGCTGCGCAGCCTCCAGCATCATGCCGATCAGCGCGCCGCCTTGCCTCAGATCGTCATGCAGGTCGAGCGTCGGCAGTCTTGCTTCCTCGACGGCTGCCCCCGCAGACTTGAGTTGCTCGGCCAGACTTTCGACCGCGGCCCTGATCTCGCCGGCCACCGGAAAACCCGGAAAGGCCGGCGCGAAAGCGATGCGCAAGGTCTTGAGATCAACCTCTGGCATGTCCTCGACCGGAACCGGCGCAAGATCTGTGTCGCTGCCATCCGGCCCTGCTATGATCCCCAGGATCAGCGCCAGATCTTCGACGTTGCGGGCCAGCGGACCGATACAGGACATCAGCCGCACGCTTCGCGGCGCACCGGTGGGATCGGGAAAGGCGCCGGCCAGGGAGACGCGGTGCTCGGTCGGCTTGAGGCCGTAGACGCCGCAAAAGGCTGCGGGCAGGCGGATCGAATCCTGCATGTCGGTGCCGATCTCGAATGGTGTCATGCCGGTGCTGAGCGCTGCCGCGGCGCCGCCGCTGGAGCCGCCGGCGGTGCGCGATAGATCCCAGGGATTACTGGTGCGGCCAAACAGCGGATTATTCGACTGCCAGTCGCCCAGCATCGTTGCGACATTTGTCTTGCCGACCAGCACGCCGCCGGCCGCCTTCAACCTGAGAACGACCGGGCTGTCTTTTCTCGCCACATAGTCGGCAAAAGCCGGGAAGCCGACCGTGGTCTTTATGCCTGCCGTTTCGTGCGTGTCCTTCAGCGTGAACGGCACACCGTGCAGCGGCCCGACAGCGTCGCCGCGCGCCTGGGCTTCGTCGGCTTTCTTCGCTCGAGCGCGAGCCCCTTCCCTGTCGAGCGTGACGACGGCGTTGACCGCCTCATTTTGCTTGTCGATCTCAGCCAAATGCGCGTCCAGCGCTTCCACGGCGGAAATCTTGCGGTCGCGGATCGCGGCAGCCAATTCTCTGGTGGAGGAAAAGACGAGATCCATGACCAATGCTCCGGCTTGCTAGCGGCGCCAGCCTCACCAAATGGCGGGCTACGGCGCGTCTTCAAGCCGAGTTCACCATTCCAGAACAGGCGGTGCTTGATCGGAATTGCGCTGCGAGGGTCTGCTGAGGTCGGCGCCGTCCTGCGATATTGCCGCGATAGCGAGGGATCTACACGGCCAGCGCCAGTCTTACCGGCTCCGGCGCGAACGGGCGAATGGTCATGCCGTCTCTGGTGATGGTGACGAAGCTAGAGGGCGGGATCGGCTGCCAGTCGCCGCCATCACGGTCGAAAGGCTCCGACATAAGGCATCGCCCGCCGCCATTGCCGAAGACGGAGGTGTAGAGCGTCGGCGCGTGGGCATCGGTCGCATAGCGCATCGCATGGAGCGATTCGCCGTCCGACAAGGCGGCGGTAAGTCTCAGCGCCGGTTCGAAGCCGGCCCGGCGCGAGGCGTCCATAACGCGGCTGGTGGCGCGGAGAACAGCGCCCTCCGCATCACCCGACAGCCCTTCGTCGATCATCAGGAGAAAGAAGAGTTCGGAATCGGTGGTGCCTTCGCGCTGGGCGAAGACCGCGTCAGAGAGCGAATTTTCCAGCGCGCGGCGGATTGTTTCGAAGCCGCCGATCCGGCCGTTGTGCATGAACGACCAGCGGCCGGCAGTGAAGGGATGACAGTTCATGCGGCTGGTGGCGCCGCCGGTCGAGGCGCGCACATGGGCAAGGAACAGGCTGGACCTGATCTGGCGACACAGGCTCTTCAGATTGGGATCGGACCAGGCCGGCAGGATGTCGCGATAGAGACCCGGTTCGGGCCGGTCGCCGTACCAGGCGAGGCCAAAGCCATCGCCATTGGTCGGCGACTTGGCTTCCTGGGCGCAATGACTCTGGGCGATAAGCGAATGGCAGGGCGCCGTGACGATGTCTTCGAGGAAAACCGCTTCGCCAAGATAGGCCGCCCAGCGGCACATCGCTTAATCTTCCCTCAGGCGCGATCCATGAAAGCCGCAGGCTCCTTGATCGCGTGTGTGCCTCTGTTGTGCGTGCGCTCATAGAGCTCGCGAACGATTCGGCTGGCCGTGGTCTCAAACAGAAACGGCAAGAAAGCGTGAATGAGCGCGGCGAAGGCTGCCATGAACAGGCGCGAGCAGAACCACGCCGCGAAGGCCATATGGCTGAAATAGGTCTCGCCCACCTTGGCCGGGTGCGAGGTAAAGAGCCGTGCAAGCCGTATCGTCATGGTGCCCTCCTACCGGGAAAAGCCCCGATGCTGAGTATTCTGGCACGAGCTTTTGGTTCATTGGTCCCAAAACATCCTTGTATTTTGCCAATCATTGGGACAAGCATCCCACATGCCGCTGGAAATCGATGAGATCGACCGAAGATTGCTGGCCGAGCTGCAACGCGACGGTACACTGTCGGTCGACCAACTGTCGGAAAGGGTGTCGCTGTCGCGCAACGCCTGCTGGCGCCGGGTCAAGCGGCTGGAAGAAGACGGCGTGATTACCGGCCGGGTGGCGCTGGTCGATGCGGACAAGCTCGGCCTCGGCCTTTCGGTGTTCGTCCTGATCCGGACCTCCAATCACGATCCGAACTGGCTGCAAAAATTCAGGGCGGCAGTCACCGGTTTTCCCGAGATCACCGGCGTCTACCGGATGTCCGGCGACCTCGATTATGTGCTGCGTGCCCGCGTCGCCGACGTGAAGGCGTATGACCGGCTCTATCAGCGACTGATCGCCAAGGTGGCGCTGTCGGATGTTTCGGCCTCCTTCGTCATGGAGGAGATCAAGGAAACGACGGTCGTTCCCGTAGAACTGCGCTGAAGTGGAACTGCGCTGAAAGAAAGCCGTTGATAGCATTGCCGCCGAGTTGACCGAATCGGCGTTGGTAGCGATAGGATCAGCCTCATGCGCGCAGCCCTCTACACTTCCTCCGTCATCGGTCCGGCCGTCGGCTTCGTCAGGCTGCCGCATGGCGAGGGCCTGCCGCTTCCCGCCTATGAAAGCCCGGGCGCCGCCGGCATGGATCTGCGCGCCGCGGTGCCGGACGACCGGCCGCTGCTGATCCTGCCGGGAAAACGCGCTCTGGTGCCGACCGGACTGATCCTGGAGATCCCGGAGGGCGTGGAAGGTCAGGTCCGGCCGCGCTCGGGCCTCGCCTTCAAGCATGGCCTCACCTGTCTCAACACGCCGGGCACCATTGACAGCGACTATCGCGGCGAGGTCAAGGTGCTGCTGATCAATCTCGGCGACGAAGATTTCGCAGTTACGCGCGGCATGCGGATCGCCCAGATTGTCTTTGCGTCCGTGATGCAGGCGACGGTCGAGGAGCGCACATTGGCCGGCGGCACGGCGCGCGGCTCGGGCGGCTTCGGATCGACCGGCACGGCCTGATGAGCATAGTGAATGAGAATACCCAAACTCGTCATCTTCGATTGCGACGGGGTTCTGGTCGACACCGAGAACCTGGCCAATCGACGCCTCGCCGAATGGCTCAGCACTGCCGGCTACCCGGCCAGCTTCGAATATTGCCGTAAGAATTTCTCCGGCCGCTCCATGGTATCGGTGCAAAAGGAGGTCGAGGCGACCGGCGTGAGCCTCGGCGCCGATTTCGTCGAGCGTTGGAACGCCGGCCTGCCGGACCTGTTCGCGCATGGCGTCGAAGCCGTCCCCTATGTCAAGGAGTTCATCGAAGCCGTGCACGCTGCCGGCATCGCAACTTGCGTCGCTTCATCGGCACGGGTTTCGAAAATGCACATCACGCTCGGCCAGACCGGGCTGCTGCAGCTGTTCGAGCATGCGCTGTTCAGCTCGACCATGGTTTCGCGCGGCAAGCCGTTTCCCGACCTGTTCCTGCATGCTGCAGGCACGATGGGCTTCGCGCCCGCCGATTGCATCGTCATCGAGGACAGCGTCGCCGGGACGTTGGCCGGCATTGCCGCCGGCATGCGCGTATTTTCCTACTACGGCGACCCGCATTCCGACCGCGATGGCCTGACCGAGGCCGGCGGCATCCTGTTCGACGACATGCGCGAACTTGCCGGGCTGGTGCCGATCCACCGATCTGATCTTCAGGCTTCCCATCCGGCTGGATGCCTCGGTCGTCCGTGCTAGTTTGCGAACGTTCGACAGTGGGAGGCGCCAGCATATGAATTCCATCCTGCTTCGCTTCATTCTCGCCTGTTTGCTGCTGCCGTGCCTGTGGACTGCGGCCGGCGCCCAAGGCGTCAGTTTCCCGGACCTTGGCAGCGCCGTTCCCGGCCACAAAGACACGATCTATCTCGACCTCGCCAGGATGGTCATTCCCGATCTGGCGGCGGACAAGGACGGCTTCTATCGGGGCTCCATGCCGATCGAGATGCGCCATATCGAGGGTCCGGATAGCGGTGGCTCGCCACCCGTAACGTCGGGCTTTTCTGATGCTGGCGTGCTCCAGATCAAGGCAGGCGGCAAGAATCGGCTGGCCATGCTGTTCGACCTCGGGAGCTCCTCCGACAGCGCCGAGGGTTTTGCGGTGCTGGCGCTCTACGATCTTGCCAGCAGGCCGAGACTGCTCGACGCTGTCAATGTCGCCGTCGACCGGAGCACCTATTTCCGCGATCCGGGCAAGCTGCCGATCGGGCCCAGCGATGACGCCATCATCACCCTGAGCACGCATTTCAATTCGAGCCAGGGCTATGTGAGCACGCCGCTGATCCTGGTCCGCGACGACAGGTTCGAACTGATCGACGTGATCTACACGTTCGACGAGTCACTGTGCGCCTACAAGCGCACGCAGGAGGTGGCGTTTCAGACCATTGCGGGCGGCCAGCCCTATGCGGCCATCAAGGCGACGGTGACCGATGCCACCGTGCCGAATGGCGAAAGCTGCGACGAACCGGCGCCCGAGCCTTCCTCGCGCGACATCTCCGTCACCTACCATTGGGACGGCACCGCATACGTCAAGGGGTCCGACGCACTGGATAAATTGGCAGGAGAGAACGCCAATCGTTTCTGAGCCAATCGCATTCGTTTGCCCGGCGGGCAGTGGCGGGATAAAATGCGCTTCGCACTCTGGGGAGCATCCATGGAAAAGGGCAAAATCTTTCGCGACCTGCACAGCTCGATCTTCGTCATGCCCAATCCCTGGGACGTCGGCACGACGAAACTGCTGGCCTCATTCGGTTTCAAGGCGCTGGCGACGACCAGCGCCGGCTTTGCCTTTTCGCGCGGCCTGCCCGACGGCGCGGTGACCTTCGAGGCGATGATCCACCACTGCCGCGAGGTGGCGGCGGCGACCGGCCTGCCGGTCTCGGCCGATCTCGAAAAGGGCAAGGGCGACAGCGCGACAAGTGCATCCGAAACCATCTTCGCGGCCGAGGCCGCGGGCCTCGCCGGCTGCTCGATCGAGGACCACACCGGCGAGCCCGACAAGCCGATCTATGGTTTTTCGCATGCCGTCGAGCGCGTCGCCGCCGCAGCGGAGGCGGCACGGGCGCTGAAGCACGATTTCGTCTTCACCGCGCGGGCTGAGAATTTTCTATGGGGCAAGCCCGACATCGACGACACGATCAAGCGGCTGCAGGCCTTCGAGAAGGCCGGCGCCGACGTGCTCTACGCGCCGGGCATCAGTGACATCGAAACGGTGCGAACCGTCTGCTCGGCGCTGACCAAGCCGGTCAACGTCATGGTGAGGCCCGGCTTCACCATCGCCGATCTTTCCCTGGCAGGCGTCAAGCGCATTTCGCTCGGGCCCTGGCTGACCAATTTCGCCTTCGGCATGCTGGAGACGGCGGCGCGCGAGATCCAGCAGGACGGCACCTTCGGCTTCACCCGCACCGCCATGCCTTTCGGCAAGCTGCAGGCGTTGTTTGCCGAACCCCACGTATGACGCTCACCGTCGTCGACATGCACACCGGCGGCGAGCCGCTGCGGATCGTCACCGGCGGCTATCCCAAGATCCCCGCAGGCACGATCCTGGAAAAGCGCGCCTATGTGCGCGACCACCTCGATCATCTCAGGAAGATCCTGATGTTCGAGCCGCGCGGCCACTACGACATGTATGGCGCGCTGCTGGTGGAACCCGACCTGCCCGGCGCCGACCTCGCCGTGCTGTTCATGCACAATGAGGGCTATTCGACGATGTGCGGCCACGCCATCGTCGCGCTCGGCCGCTACGCCGTCGACGAGAGGCTGGTGGCGCGGCAGGAGCCGGTGACGACAGTCAATATCGAAGCGCCGTGCGGGCTGGTCGTCGCCTCGGTCGAGGTGCAGGACGGCAAGGCCGGCGCGGTGTCGTTCGAAAGCGTGCCGGCCTTTCTGTTCGCCCGCGACCAGGAGATAGAATTGCCGGGCTTCGGTTCGATCGGCTTCGACATCGCCTATGGCGGCGCCTTCTATGCGCTCGCCGATTGCCGCCAGTTCGGGCTGGAATTCGGCAGGAACCGCGTGCGCGATTTCGTCGATGCGGCGACAATGCTGACCGGGAAACTGAAGGCCGAGTTTCCGCTGTCGCATCCCGACCATGCCGACCTTGCCTTTCTCTACGGTACCATCCTGACCGACGGACAGGACGCATTTTCCGATACCCCGACCAAAAACATCTGCGTCTTCGCCGAGGCCGAGGTCGACCGTTCGCCGACCGGCTCGGGCGTCACTGCGCGGCTGGCGGCAATGCATGCCAAGGGCGAAATCGCCGGCCAGACGCGGCTGTTCGAGAGTGTTGCAGGCTCGCGCTTTTTCGGCAGCGTGGCGAGGACCGCGAAAGCCGGGCTGCATGACGCCATTATCGCCCGAGTCGGCGGCCGCGCCTACTACTGCGGCCGGGTCGAATTCATCGTCGAACCCGACGACGAGTTGGGACGCGGTTTTCTTTTACGCTAGCGCCGGGGTGCGCTGAGATTCGGTCAGCCCGTGCTGAGAACGGTGGGTTCCGAGAACCGGAACGGAGCGTAACGTTTGGGTGCTTACCGGAAGCACAGGAAAACGCCATTCGCAAGCCGGCATCACCCGAATATCAGCACGCCCTAAGCGGCTTCCCGCGCACTGATCGCCTTGTGCAAATGCACCATCATGGCGGCGGCGAAGAGCGGCGTCAGAAGGTTGAGCAGCGGCACGGCGAGGAAGGCAGCGATAACCAGCCCGGCGAGGAACACCGTGACGGCATGTTTTTTGCGCAACGCCCGTGCCTCGGCCTCCGGGCGAAAACGCATGGCGGCGAACTCGAAGAACTCACGCCCCAGCAGATAGCCGTTGACGATGAAGAAGGCAGCGATGTTGATGCCCGGCACCAGCAGAAGCAGCAAGGCCACGATGTTGCCGACGATGACGACGCCGAAGAATCTTATCGCCAGCACCATCGAGCGCAGTGCCGGCATGGCGCGGCCGGGCGGGTCATTGGGATAGTCGGTGCGCTCGACCACTTCGGCGACGTCGTCGAGGAACAGGCCGGCGATGATCGCCGTCACCGGCGCGATCAGCAGCGCCAGACCCAGCGCGAGACCGATGCCGGCGACGATGAAGCCCAGCCATCCGGCCCAGGACGGCAGGCTGGGCAGCCATGCGTCGATCCATGGCCAGGCCAGCCATTCGAACAGGCCCTCGATGGCGAACCACAGCGCGGCGAGCGCCAACAAGGTCAGGCCCAGCGTTTTTGCGAACACCGAGCGGAATTCGGGCGAAAACAGCCGGCTGGCGGCGGCGCGGGCGGCGCTAGAGATCACGGCGTTTCCAATTCCATGGCTGGTATCTCCGAGGCAGGCGGAGACAGGCAAGACACAGGCGGACAGCGTGTTGCAGTGCATCTGCCGTTCGACCAGATTAATAGATCCCGACCCTAGGCAAAGCCGCATCAAATCGCTAGACCCGCCCGCGGCCGGCGTGCCAGAAAGCCGGTGGTTTTCGCGGAGACATCATTGATGCCGAACTATGACGTGCTTTGTATCGGTAATGCCATCGTCGACATCATCGCCCAGTGCGACGAGGCATTTCTGGAAACGAACGGCATCATCAAGGGCGCGATGAACCTGATCGACACGAGGCGCGCCGAGCTCCTCTACAGCCGCATGGGCCCGGCCATCGAAGCCTCCGGCGGCAGCGCCGGCAACACAGCGGCAGGTGTCGCCAGCTTCGGCGGGCGCGCCGCTTTCTTCGGCAAGGTCTCGAACGACACGCTCGGCGAAATCTACGCCCACGACATGCATGCGCAGGGCGTCGCCTTCGACACCAGGCCGCTCAACGGCGAACCGCCGACGGCGCGCTCGATGATCTTCGTCACGCCGGACGGCGAGCGCTCGATGAACACCTATCTCGGCGCCTGCGTCGAGCTCGGGCCGGAGGATGTCGAGGCCGACAAGGCCTCGGGCGCCGCCGTCACCTATTTCGAGGGCTATCTGTGGGACCCGCCGCGCGCCAAGGAAGCGTTCCGGCAGACAGCGAAGCTCGCCCATGCCGCCGGGCGCGAAGTGTCGATGACGCTGTCGGATTCGTTCTGCGTCGACCGCTATCGCGACGAGTTTCTGGAGCTGATGCGCTCAGGCACCGTCGACATCGTCTTCGCCAACAGCCACGAGATCAAGTCGCTTTACCAGACCGCCTCCTTCGACGAGGCGCTGGCGCAGATCCGCAAGGACTGCAAGATCGCCGCCGTCACCCGCTCGGAAAAGGGCTCGGTAATCGTGCGCGGCGACGAGACCGTCACCATCGATGCGACCAAAATCCGCGAACTGGTCGACACCACCGGCGCCGGCGACCTCTATGCCGCCGGCTTCCTCTACGGCTACACGCAAGGGCGCAGCCTGAAGGATTGCGGCGACCTCGGCTCGCTGGCGGCCGGACTGGTCATCCAGCAGATCGGGCCAAGGCCGCGGCAGAATTTGCGCCACGAGGCTGAGCAGGCAGGGCTGCTGTAGGCCTCGACGTCGTCTCTTCCTTCTCTCCCTTATGGGAGAAGGCAGAGACGTCCGCTCCTCACGCCCCCGCCGTATACGCCGCGATCGCCGCCATGTTGACGATGTCACTGTCCTTGGCGTTGAGCGCGACGATCTGAACTGGCTTGTCCAATCCGACCAGCAGCGGGCCGATGACCGTCGAGCCGCCAAGTTCCTGCAGCATCTTGGTTGAGATCGAGGCCGAGTGGAACGCCGGCATGATCAGCACATTGGCCGGGCCGGTCAGCCGGATGAACGGGTATTGCGCCATGGCGCGCGCGTTGAGCGCCACGTCGGCGGCCATCTCGCCGTCATACTCGAAATCGACGCGCCGCTTGTCGAGGATGCGCACCGCTTCCTGGACGCGCTCGGAGCGCTCACCCTGCGGATGTCCGAAGGTGGAATAGGCGAGCATGGCGAGCCTTGGTTCATAACCCATGCGGCGGGCAAAGCCGGCGGCTTCCTCGGCGATGTCGGCGATCTGTTCGGCATTGGGCATGTCGTGCACGGCGGTATCGGCGACGATCACGGTTCGGCCCCGCGCCAGCACGATCGAAACGCCAATGACGCGGTGGCCGGGCTTGGCGTCGATGACACGGCGGATGTCGTCGAGCGCTGTGGAGTAGTTGCGGGTGACGCCGGTGACGATGCCGTCGGCATCACCCAGCGCCACCATGCAGGCGGCGAAATGGTTGCGGTCGTTGTTGATCAGGCGCTGGCAGTCGCGAAACAAGAAGCCCTTGCGCTGCATGCGCTCGTACAGATAGTCGGTGTAGACGCCATTGCGGCGCGACAGCCGCGCATTGATGATCTCGATGCCTTGCTTGTTCAGCTCGATGCCGGCGTTCCTGGCGTTCTCCTTGATGATGTCGTCGCGGCCGAGCAGGATGGCGGTGCCGAGCCGCTGGTTCACATAGGAGACGGCGGCGCGCATCACCTGCTCCTCCTCGCCCTCGGCGAAAACGATGCGCTTGGGCTGGCGGCGCACGCGGTCGTAGATGCGCTGCAGCGTCGAGGCGATCGGATCGCGGCGGGCGGAAAGCTCCTGCGCGTAGCGGTCGAGGTCGAGGATCGGCTTGCGCGCGACGCCGGACTCCATCGCTGCCTTGGCGACCGCGATCGGAATGGCCGAGATCAGGCGCGGATCGAACGGCACCGGGATGATGTAGTTGGGGCCGAATTTCGGCCGCATGCCCTGGTAGGCGGCGGCGACGTCGTCGGGCACGTCCTGGCGTGCCAGTTCGGCCAGCGCCCGCGCCGCGGCGATCTTCATGTCATCATTGATGGTGGTCGCCCGCACGTCCAGCGCGCCGCGGAAGATGTAGGGGAAGCCGAGCACGTTGTTGACCTGGTTCGGATAGTCCGAACGGCCGGTGGCCATGATGGCATCGGTGCGGATTTCGGCGACTTCCTCCGGCGTGATCTCCGGATCGGGATTGGCCATGGCGAAGATGATCGGCTTCTCGGCCATCGACTGCACCATCTTGGTGGTCAGTGCGCCCTTGGCGGACAGGCCGAGAAACACGTCGGCGCCGTCCAGCGCCTCGGCTAGCGAGCGCGCGTCGGTCTTGACGGCATGCGCCGACTTCCACTGGTTCATGCCTTCTGTGCGGCCCTGGAAGACGACGCCTTTGGTGTCGCACAGAATGATGTTTTCAGGCGCAAAGCCCATTGCCTTCATCAGCTCGATGCAGGCGATGCCAGCCGCACCCGCGCCGTTGCAGACCATTTTCGTGGTCTTCATGTCGCGGCCGGTGATTTCCAGCGCGTTGATCAGGCCGGCGGCCGAGATGATGGCTGTGCCGTGCTGGTCGTCGTGGAAGACCGGTATGTCCATCAGTTCGCGCAGCCGCTGCTCGATGATGAAGCATTCCGGCGCCTTGATGTCTTCCAGGTTGATGCCGCCGAAGGAGGGCCCGAGGAAGCGCACGCAGTTGATGAACTCGTCGGCATCCTCGGTGTCGACCTCGAGATCGATGGAATCGACATCGGCGAAGCGCTTGAACAGCACCGCCTTGCCTTCCATCACCGGCTTGGCGGCCAGCGCGCCGAGATTGCCGAGGCCGAGGATGGCGGTGCCGTTGGAAATGACCGCGACCATATTGCCGCGCGCCGTGTAGTCGAATGCGCGGCTGGGATCCTCGGCGATGGCGAGGACCGGAACCGCGACGCCCGGCGAATAGGCGAGGCTCAAGTCGCGCTGGGTGGCCATCGGCTTGGTGGCGACGATCTCCAGCTTGCCGGGACGGCCCATGGCGTGGAATTCCAGCGCCTCCTGCGCACTGACGGAGGGCCCGGGGTTTTCGGTTTTCCTGGCCATGATGCTTTCGATTTCCTCACCCGTGCAGCACCTCGTCGAGACGGGCGCAATGCTTTCTTTTGTGGAACGTTCGGGATTAAGGCTACACTTCGCCGCTGTAAACCGCCAAGCAGATAGCTCGGGAATTTTGGAAGCAGCTTCTTGAACGACGAAACGCCCATTCGCAGCGACAGCGCTACGCCGGCCTTTGCGCCGGCGACGCCGATGATGGAGCAGTATATCGAGATCAAGGCGGCGAACCCGGATTCGCTGCTGTTCTACCGCATGGGCGATTTCTACGAGCTGTTCTTCGACGACGCCGAGAAGGCGAGCCGGGCGCTTGGCATCGTCCTGACCAAGCGCGGCAAGCACCAGGGCCTCGACATCCCGATGTGCGGCGTGCCGGTGCATGCCGCCGACGACTACCTGCAGAAGCTGATCGGACAAGGGTTCCGCGTCGCCGTCTGCGAGCAGATCGAGGATCCGGCCGAGGCGAAGAAACGCGGCGGCAAGTCGGTGGTGCGCCGCGACGTGGTGCGCTTGGTGACGCCCGGCACCATCACCGAGGACAAGTTGCTGGCGCCGTCGGAATCGAGCTTTTTGATGGCGCTTGGCCGGGTCAAGGGCGGGGCCGAGCCAAGAGGCGGGGAGCGCGGCAGCGCGACAGGGAACCAAGGAAGTTTTGCGCTGGCCTGGATCGAGATCTCGACCGGCGCCTTCCGCGTTGCCGAGACCACCGCAGACCGGCTGCTCGCCGATGTCTTTCGCGTCGACCCGCGCGAGCTGATTGTCGCCGAGCCGGTGTTTTACGATCCCGAGCTGAAACCGGTGTTCGACGTGCTCGGCCGGGTCGCCAATCCGCAGCCGCCGAGCCTGTTCGACTCGGCATCAGCCGCCGGGCGCATCGCCCGTTTCTTCGCGGTGGCGACGCCGGACAGTTTCGGCACGTTTTCCCGCGCCGAGCTATCGGCGATCTCAGGCGCTATCGCTTATGTCGAGAAAACGCAGAAGGCCGAGCGGCCGCCGCTATCGTGGCCCGAGCGCGAGGAGCAGGGTTCGACGCTGTTCATCGATCCGGCGACACGCGCCAATCTGGAGCTGCTGCGCACCCTTTCCGGCAGCCGCGAGGGCTCGCTGTTCAAGGCGATCGACCGCACGGTGACCGGCGGTGGGGCGCGACTGCTCGCCGATCGGCTGATGGCGCCGCTGACCGATCCGGTGGCAATTGGTGCAAGGTTAGATTCGGTGTCGTTCTTCCGGTCGGAGACACGACTGTGCCAGGCGGTGCGGGCGAGCCTGAAAAGCGTCGCCGACATGCCTCGCGCCCTGTCGCGGCTGGCGCTCAACCGCGGCGGCCCGCGCGATCTCGGCGCGCTGCGTGCCGGGTTCGACGCTGCCGGCACTATTGCCGAACTGTTCGGGGCGACCGCCCTTCCGCAAGAACTGGCGGCGGCGCTGGCGGCGATCGAGGCGCTGCCACGTCCGCTGGCCGAGCATCTGACGCAGGCGCTCAGTGACGAGCTGCCGCTGCTCAAGCGCGACGGCGGCTTCGTCCGCAGCGGCTACCACGTTGAGCTCGACGAGTTGCGGGCACTGCGCGATGAATCGCGCAAGGTGATTGCCGGGCTGGAGCGCTCGCTGATCGACGAAACCGGCATCCGCTCGCTGAAAATCCGGCACAACAATGTGCTTGGCTATTATATCGAAGTCACCGCCAACCACCATGCGATCATGACGAGCAGCGATGGAGCGAAGGCGCGCTTCATCCATCGTCAGACCATGGCCAATGCCATGCGCTTCACCACGACCGAACTCGCCGAGCTGGAATCGAAGATCGCCAATGCCGCCGACCGGGCGCTGGCGATCGAGCTTGCCGCCTTCGACAGGCTGACGGCGGAAGCGGTCGGCCAGGCGGACAAGATCCGCGGCGGCGCAGAAGCGCTTGCCGTGCTCGACGTGTCGGCGGCACTTGCGCTGCTTTCCGAAAGCGAAGCCTGGTGCCGGCCCGTGGTGGACGCCAGCCTCGCCTTCGCAATTTCGGGCGGACGGCATCCGGTGGTGGAACAGTCTCTGCGGCGTTCGGGCGAAGGATCGTTCGTCGCCAATGATTGCGATCTATCGCCGGAAGGCGATGCCAAGAACGGCGCGATCTGGCTGCTGACCGGCCCCAATATGGGCGGCAAATCGACCTTCCTCAGGCAGAACGCGCTGATCGCCATCCTCGCCCAGACCGGCTCCTTCGTGCCGGCGGCATCAGCCCATATCGGCGTCGTCGACCGGCTGTTTTCACGTGTCGGGGCCTCGGACGATCTGGCGCGCGGCCGCTCGACCTTCATGGTCGAGATGGTCGAAACGGCGGCGATCCTCAACCAGGCCGGCGAACGCGCGCTGGTGATCCTGGACGAGATCGGCCGCGGCACAGCTACCTTCGACGGCCTGTCGATCGCCTGGGCGGCGGTCGAGTATCTGCACGAGAAGAACCGTTGCCGGGCGATCTTCGCCACCCACTTCCACGAGATGACGGCGCTGGCCAGCAAACTCGCTCGGCTGCACAACGTCACCATGCGGGTCAAGGAATGGGAGGGCGACGTGGTCTTCCTGCACGAGGTCGGCAAGGGTGCCGCCGACCGCTCCTACGGCGTGCAGGTGGCGCGTCTGGCCGGCTTGCCGGAAGCGGTGGTCGGGCGGGCCAGGGAAGTGCTGCACCAGCTGGAAGCGGGCGAGGTTTCGGGCAAGCCAAACCGGCTGGTCGACGATCTGCCGCTGTTTTCGGTGGCGGTGAAACGAGAGGCGCCGAAGCCGGCAAAGAGCGATGGACTGAGCGCGGCGCTAGGGGAGATCAATCCCGACGAGATGACGCCGAGGGAGGCGCTGGAAGCGCTGTATCGGCTGAAGGGAATGGCGGGGAAGTAGTCAGGCTTCGTACGATAGCGCAGGGAACGCGACCCTAGGTCCTGCGCCACCTCAAATCATCTGCAGCCCGCGCTTGCGGGTCGGTGGCGGGAAGGCACGGTCGATTTCTGCGGAATCTTCCGAGGTGAGCTCGATGTCCAACGCAGCGACATTCTGGCGGACATGCTCTTGCCTGCCGGCCTTTGGGATGGCGATGACGCCGTCCTGTGCCATCAGCCAGGCCAGCGCCAACTGAGCCGCCGTGGCACTGTGGCGGGCGGCGATGGCTTCGAGCGTGGTATTGCGCGCCAATAGGCCCTGATCGACCGGCGAATAGGCCATCAGCGGAATGCCGCGTTGCCGGTTCCAGGGCGCAAGGTCGAATTCGGGGCCGCGCTGAGACAGATTGTAGAGGATCTGGTTGGTCTGGACGCTGTCGCCGGCCGGCAGGCTGACCAGTTCGTCCATCTCATGGGTGTCGAAATTGCTGACGCCCCAGTGGCGGATCTTGCCGGCCTTTTTCAACGCGTCGAAGGCCTCGACCGTTTCCGCCAGAGGCAGGCTGCCGGGCCAGTGCAGCAGATAGAGATCGATACGGTCGGTGCGCAGATGCTTGAGGCTTCTGTCGCAGGCCGCCGGAACGCCGATGCGCGAGGCGTTGGACGGCAGCACCTTGGAGACCAGGAACACCTCGTCGCGGCGCCCGGCAATGGCATCCGCCACCACCTCCCTCGGCCCCGCCGCTGGCATACATTTCGGCGGTGTCGATCAGCGTCATGCCGAGATCGAGCCCGAGCTTCAGCGCGTTGACCTCATCGGCATGGCGGCTGAAATCCTCGCCCATCCTCCACGTGCCTTGACCCAGCACGGGAAGGGCTTCGCCCGAGGGCAATGTGGTGGTTCTTATCGTTGATGGCATGGCGCGCTCCAGTCGACGCCCGATGGCAGCACACCCTTCGGGAGAAATCCACCCCGGATTTCCCGCGAGCTGCCTGGTGCTACTCCACCGGATGGGCGGCCAGCCAATCCTGCATCTGCTTGATCTCGGCTTCCTGCGCTGCGATCACCGCTTCGGCCATTTTGCGCATTTCCGGATCCTTGCCATTGGCAAGCTCGATCTTGGCCATGTCGATTGCGGCCTGATGATGCGGGATCATGCCGCGGGCGAAATCGACATCGGTATTGCCGGAAGGTTCGATCGCCATCATGGCGGTGTGCATCTTGTCCATCGCCGCCTTGTACCCGTTGGTCGAGGGGCTTTGCGCGCCCATCGCGCCCATGTCGTGCGCCCCCTTGTCGTGTTTCATCTCCTGGGCTTGCGACGGAATGCTTTCGAGGAAAACGGCAAGCAGCATTCCGGCCGCTATCAGCAGCAGCACGATCTTCTTGGCCAAGGTCATTCATGATCTCCTTTTTGAACGAATTTCTATCTGGAGGCTTGGCTCAGAGTCTCAACGTCCTGAGCCGCAACGCGTTGGTGATGACCGAAACCGAGGACAGGCTCATCGCCGCTGCCGCAATCATCGGCGACAATAGGGTGCCGGTGAGCGGATAGAGCACGCCGGCGGCAACCGGCACGCCAAGCACGTTGTAGAGGAAGGCGAAGAACAGGTTCTGGCGGATGTTGCGGATCGTCGCCTGGGCGAGCGTGCGAGCCCGGACGATGCCGTTGAGATCGCCCTTGACCAGCGTGATCCCAGCGCTTTCGACCGCTACATCGGCGCCGGTGCCCATGGCGATGCCGACATCGGCGGCGGCCAGCGCCGGCGCGTCGTTGACGCCGTCGCCGGCCATGGCGACGCCGGCGCCCCTGGCGCGCAACTCCTCGACCAGCGCACTCTTCTGTTCCGGCAGCAGGCCGGCACGCACCTCGTCGATGCCGAGTTTGCTGGCGATGGCTTTCGCCGTGCGTTCGTTATCGCCGGTCGCCATGATGATCTTGAGGCCGCGGTCGTGCAGCGCCTTGATCGCTTCTGATGTCGTTGCCTTGATCGGGTCGGCGACGGCGACGATGCCGGCCAGTTTCTTGCCGACGGCGACGAACATCGCGGTCTCGCCTTGGGCCTGCAGCACTTCGGCGCTGGTCGAGATGGATGCGATATCGATGCCGAGATCGGCCATCATCGCGGCGTTGCCGAGCGCGACGTTCTTTCCCGACACCGTGCCGGAAACGCCCTTGCCGGTCACCGCCTCGAAACCGCCGACGTCGGGAATCTTTACCCCGCGTTCACGGGCGCCTTCGACGATCGCCTCGGCCAGCGGATGCTCCGAGCCTTTTTCGAGGCCGGCGGCAAATGCCAGCAGATCATCCTGCGTTATGCCTTCGGCCGCGACGAGGTCGGTCAATCTCGGCCGGCCTTCGGTCAATGTGCCGGTCTTGTCGACGATCAGCGTGTCGACCGAAGCAAAGCGTTCGAGCGCCTCGGCATCCTTGATCAGCACGCCGGCATGCGCGCCGCGCCCCGTGGCGGTCATGATCGACATAGGCGTGGCAAGCCCCAGCGCGCAAGGACAGGCGATGATCAGCACCGAGACCGCAGAGACGATGGCAAAGACGAGGCTGGGTTGCGGCCCGAAGATCGCCCAGGCGATGAACGCAACGATCGCAACCACCACGACGGCCGGGACGAAATAGAAGGAGACGCGGTCGGCCAGACCCTGGATCGGCGCGCGCGAACGCTGCGCCTTGGCGACGAGCTCGACGATCCGCGCCAGCGTGGTTTCGGCGCCGATCCTCTCGGCGCGCATGATCAGCGAACCGTTCTTGTTGAGCGTGCCGCCGGTGAGCGGGTCGCCTTCGTTCTTTTCGACCGGCAGCGGCTCGCCTGACAGCATCGATTCGTCGATGGAAGAGCGGCCTTCCAGCACGATGCCGTCGACCGGCACGGCATCGCCGGGGCGAATGCGCAGGCGATCGCCCGCCTTGACCGTGTCGAGCGGCACGTCGTTTTCGGAACCGTCCTCGCCGATCAGCCGCGCGGTCTTCGGCGCGAGGTCGAGCAGCGCGCGGATCGCCGAGCCGGTTTTCTCACGGGCGCGCAACTCCAGCACCTGGCCGAGGAAAACCAGCGCCACGATGACGGCGGCCGCCTCGAAATAGACCGGCACCGTGCCCTCATGACCGCGGAACTGGTGCGGAAATATATCCGGGAACAGCGCGGCGACGACGCTGTAGAGATAGGCGGCACCAACGCCGAGCGAAATCAGCGTCCACATGTTGGGGCTGCGGTTGAGAACCGAATCCCAGCCGCGGTGGAAGAAAGGGAATGCCGCCCACAGCACAACCGGGCTGGCCAGCGCCAATTCCATCCAGATCTTCGCCGAATCCTCGATGAAGGCGCTAAACGTCACGCCGAGCATTGGCGCCATGGCGAATATCAGCAATGGCACCGACAACACGGCGCTCACCCAGAACCGCCTCGTGAAGTCGACCAGTTCCGGGTTCGGCCCCTCATCGCCGGTCGGCACGCCCATCGGCTCCAACGCCATGCCGCAGATCGGGCAGGCGCCCGGCTTGTCGCGGACGATTTCGGGATGCATCGGACAGGTGTATTGCGTGCCTTTCGGCATCGCCTGCGGCTCTGGCTTGTCGCCAAGATACTTTGCCGGCTCCGCCTCGAATTTCACCTTGCAGCCGGCCGAACAAAAATAGAAGCCCTGGCCTTCATGCCGGGAAAAGTGCTTCGCGGCGGCACGGTCGACACGCATGCCGCAGACCGGGTCGGTGGCGGTAAGGTACTTTTCCGGCTCGGCCGTGAATTTCGAACGGCAGCGCTCGCTGCAGAAATGATAGAGGTGGCCGCCATGCTCGGCTGTCGGCTTGCCGGCGGCCGGATCGACGGTCATGCCGCAGACCGGATCGCGAATGACGGCGTCGGCGACGGACGGAATAGCTTTTGCCGCGCAGCAGCCGCTATGGGCGTGATGGTCATGGTCGGAATGCGTCATGCGGAAATGCCCCTGTGTCTCGGTTCTGAAACGGAGGTAGTGCTTCCAGTGACTGGAAGGTCAAGGACCAATTTCTGTTTTTCTTGCCGAGGCGCGCGCCAAACCACCGGCGGACAATCCCGCATCCAGCCGCCGCCGCATGCCATCGACGACTCCGTGGAGAGCGTGTCCGTCCGCCCCATACCCAGCGCCGCGAAAACGCGCTATAGACGCCGCCAAAACGGCGAGGCCGAACGGCACTTATGGCAAGAATCTCTCTAAAGCTCGATGAACTGATCGACAGCCAAGCCTTGCGCTGCGAGATGACGGCGCTGACCGCGGCCACGGCAGGCGACGGCTCCGGCAAGGCTGCGCGCGCCGGTGTTCTCCAGCTTCTCAAGGGCAGGCTGACCGCCGGCCGCAGCATCGCCGAACGCATGCTGATGGACGACGGCAGTGGCACCGCCTGCGCCGCCCGGCTGTCGCATCTCATGGACGAGATCATCCGCGCGCTCTACGATTTCGCCGCCAGCCATGTCTATCGCGTCAAAAACCCGTCATCGGCCGAACGCATGGCCGTCGTCGCAGTCGGCGGCTATGGCCGCGGCACGCTGGCGCCAGGATCCGACATCGATCTCCTCTTCCTGCTGCCCTACAAGCAGACGCCATGGGGCGAGCAGATCGTCGAATACATGCTCTACATACTTTGGGATCTGGGGCTGAAGGTCGGCCACGCCACCCGCAACATCGACGAATGCCTGCGGCTGTCGCGCACCGACATCACCATCCGCACCTCGATCCTGGAAGCGCGTTTCCTGTGGGGCGAGCAGAAGCTCTATGACGAGCTCTTGCAGCGTTTCGACCGCGAGGTGGTGCGCACGACCGGGCCCGAATATGTGCAGGCCAAGCTTGCCGAACGCGACGAGCGCCATGCCAAGGCCGGCGAAAGCCGCTATCTGGTCGAACCCAACGTCAAGGACGGCAAAGGCGGCCTGCGCGACCTGCAGACGCTGTTCTGGATCGGCAAGTATTTCTACCGGGTGCGAACCGGCGAGGAGCTGGTCGACAAGGGCGTCTTCACCGGCACCGAATACCGGGAGTTCCAGAAGGCCGAGGATTTCCTGTGGGCGGTGCGCTGCCACATGCATTTCCTCACCGGCAAAGCCGAGGAACGGCTGCATTTCGACATCCAGCGCGAGATTGCCGAGCGGCTGGGCTACACCACACATCCAGGCCTGTCGGCGGTCGAGCGCTTCATGAAGCATTACTTCCTCGTCGCCAAGGATGTCGGGGATCTCACCCGCATCTTCTGCGCTGCACTCGAGGAAGAGCAGGCCAAGCATGTGCCGGGCTTCAACCGCATCTTCCTCACCTTCTCGCGCCGCAAGCGCAAGCTTGCCGGCACGTCCGATTTCATTATCGACAACCATCGCATCAACGTCGCCGACGACCTGGTGTTCGAGCGCGATCCGGTCAATCTCTTGAGGCTGTTCTGGTTCGCCGACAAGCACGGGCTGGAATTTCACCCCGATGCGCTGAAGCTGCTGACCCGTTCGCTCGGCCTCGTCGGCAAGGCGCTCAGGCGCGACGAGGAAGCCAACCGGCTGTTCCTCGACATATTGACGTCGGACCGCAATGCCGAACTCAATCTCAGGCGCATGAACGAGGCGGGACTGCTGGCAAAGCTGATCCCGGATTTCGGCAAGATCGTCGCCATGATGCAGTTCTCGATGTACCACCACTATACGGTGGATGAGCACCTGATCCGCTGTATCGGCGTGTTGGCCGAGATCGAGCGTGGCGACGGTGAAAAGATCCACCCGCTTGCCCACACGCTGATGCCGGGGCTGAAGAAAAGCCACGAGGCGCTCTACGTCGCGGTGCTTTTGCACGACATCGCCAAGGGACGGCCCGAGGACCATTCCGAAGTGGGTGCCCGGATCGCGCGGCGCATCTGCCCGCATATGGGGCTGTCGGCGGCCGACACCGAAACAGTTGCCTGGCTGGTCGAGAACCACCTCGTCATGTCGATGACGGCACAGACCCGCGATCTCAACGACCGCAAGACAATCGAGGATTTCGCCGCGATCGTGCAGTCGGTCGAACGACTGAAGTTGCTGCTAATCCTCACCGTCTGCGATATCAGAGGCGTCGGGCCGGGCGTCTGGAACGGCTGGAAAGGCCAATTGCTGCGCACGCTCTACTATGAGACCGAATTGCTGTTGACCGGGGGATTTTCGGAAGTGTCGCGCGCCGAGCGAACGGCGGCGGCACGCGAGCGGCTGGCCGAAGCGCTTGCCGATTGGTCCGAAAAAGCCCGCAAGCGCTATGTCGGCCTGCACTACGAGAACTATCTGCTGACGGTCGATCTCGCCGACCAGCTTCGCCACGCCGAATTCATCCGCGAGGCGGATGCGGCGGGCAAAAAGCTCGCCACGATGATCAAGACCCATCAGTTCGAGGCGGTGACCGAGATCACCCTGCTGGCGCAGGACCATCCCCGCCTGCTTTCGGTCATTGCCGGGGCATGTGTGGCGGCCGGCGGCAACATTGTCGACGCGCAGATCTTCACCACCGCCGATGGCCGCGCGCTGGACACCATCCTGATCTCGAGGGAATTCGACCGCGACGAGGACGAACGCCGCCGCGCCGGGCGCGTCGGCCGCCTGATCGAGGATGTGCTGTCGGGCAAGAGCTGGCTGCCGGAGATGATCGAGAAGCGCACCAAGCCGCGGCGCGGCGCCAAGGTCTTCCGCATCCCGCCGCGCGCCGAAATCCGCAACACGCTGTCGAACCGGTTCTCGGTGATCGAGGTCGAGGGGTTGGATCGGCCGGGCCTGCTGTCCGAGATCACCGGGGCGTTGTCCGACCTGTCGCTCGACATCGCGTCGGCACACATCACCACCTTCGGCGAAAAGGTCATCGATACCTTCTATGTAACCGATCTCACCGGCCAGAAGATCGACAGCCCGACGCGCATGGCCGCCATCCAAAACAGGCTGGTCGCGGTTCTCGAAGGCACCGTGCTGGAGCGCGGCGGCAAGGCGAAGGCCGCGGCCGAGTGACAACCACCATTTATTTGTCCCAATCCTGCAGGCAGTCTCCAGACGCATGAGCCTTGTCAAAAAGTTCGCGACGGTCGCTTCCGGCACGCTGATGAGCCGTGCCCTCGGCTTCGGCCGCGAGATGCTGATGGCGGCCGCACTCGGCACCGGGCCGATTGCCGACGCCTTCAACGCGGCGTTCCAGTTTCCCAATACCTTTCGCCGGCTGTTTGCCGAAGGCGCCTTCAATGCCGCCTTCGTGCCGCTGTTCGCCAAGGAAATCGAGACCCACGGCACCGATGGCGCCAAGCGCTTTTCGGAAGAGGTGTTCGGCGTGCTGTTCACGGCGCTGCTGGCGCTGACCATCGCCATGGAACTGGCGATGCCGCTGATCGTGCGCTACCTGGTGGCGCCGGGCTTTGCCGACACGCCGGGAAAGTTCGAGATGACGGTCCGGCTTGCGACCATCATGTTTCCCTACCTGATCTGCATGTCGCTCGGCGCCATGATGGCCGGCATGCTGAATTCGCTGCGCCGCTATTTCGCCGCGGCGGTGGCGCCAGTGTTCCTCAACATCATCCTGATCGGCGTGCTCGCCTATTCCTGGCACAAGGGATCGGACGCGCGCACCGTCGGCTTCGCGTTGGCCTGGGGCGTACTGGCGGCGGGGCTGGTGCAACTGGCGATCGTCTGGGTGGCGGTGCGCCATGCCGGCATCTCGATCGGTTTCCGCAGGCCAAAGATGACGCCCAATGTCAAGCGGCTGCTGATCCTGGCGCTGCCGGCGGCAATCACCGGCGGCATCACTCAGATCAACCAGCTGATCGGCACCGCGATCGCCTCGGCGCAGGACAGTGCGGTGTCGTCGCTCGCCTATGCCGACCGTATCTACCAACTACCGCTCGGCGTCGTCGGCGTCGCCGTCGCCATCGTGCTTCTGCCCGAACTGTCGCGGGCGCTGAAGTCAGGCAATCTGATCGAAGCGGCCAATCTGCAGAACCGGTCGGTGGAGTTCACCTTGTTCCTGACCTTGCCGGCGGCGGCGGCACTGCTGGTCATGTCGGAGCCGATCGTGGGGCTGGTCTACGAACGCGGGGCATTTGCCGCCAACAACTCGACGCCAATCGTGGCGGCAATCCTGGCGATCTTCGGCTTGGGTTTGCCGGCCTTTGTGCTGATCAAGGCGTTCACGCCCGGCTATTTCGCCCGCGAAGACACGCGCACGCCGATGATCTTCGCCGCCATCTCGGTGGCGGTGAACATCACCACCGCGCTGACGCTGTTTCCGCAGATGGGCGCGCCGGGCATCGCCGTCGCCTCGGCCGTCGCCGGCTGGGTCAATGCGCTGATGCTGCTCGGCGTGCTGATCCGGCGCGGTCACTGGGGCCGCGACGTACCACTCATGAGACGCATCCCACGGCTGGTGCTGTCGGCGGCGATGATGGGGGCGGCGCTCTATTTTGCCGAGCACTGGTTTGCCGCCCAACTGGCCTCGGGCTCACCGCTGGTCGTCAAAGCTACGACGCTTCTCGCGCTGGTTGCCGGCGGAGCGTTGCTTTATTTCGTCACCGCCTTCGCCACCGGCGGCGCCGATTTCGGCATGATTCGGCGCAATGTCAGGCGGAAGGGATCGCCGCCTGTTAATGAGCCGAACGGTAGACAATGAGGGGCAGCGTCGGCCTGTCAAGCCGAGCGACAAGCGCAACAAGCGCGATGCCTCAAACGGTATGGAACAAGCAATCTGGCCCGAAGCGATTTGCCCCGCCGTGCTAGCCGACAACCTCTTGATCCGCTCCCCGCTCTCGTCCATAAGCGCGCCGTCGAAAGACTTTCGCCGCGTGCGAAACGGCCCTCCACAAGCCAGGAAAACACCATGACTGACTCCAATCAGCCCGCCTTCAATCAGCCTGCCTTCAATCAGCCTGCTTTCAAGCCACTTGTCTTTTCCGGCGTCCAGCCGACCGGCAATCTGCATCTTGGCAACTATCTCGGCGCCATCAAGAAATTCGTCGCCCTGCAGGACACCTCCGATTGCATCTATTGCGTCGTCGACCTGCATTCGCTGACCGCGCAGCTTGTCCATGACGATCTCAAGGACCAGACACGCTCGATCACCGCGGCGTTTCTCGCCTCCGGCATCGACCCGAAGAAGCACATCGTCTTCAACCAGTCGCGGGTCATGCAGCACGCCGAGCTTGCCTGGATCTTCAATTGCGTGGCGCGCATCGGCTGGATGAACCGGATGACGCAGTTCAAGGACAAGGCCGGCAAAGACCGCGAGAACGCCTCGCTTGGGCTGCTTGCCTATCCGAGCCTGATGGCGGCCGACATCCTCGTCTACCGCGCCACCCACGTGCCGGTCGGCGATGACCAGAAGCAGCATCTGGAGCTGACACGCGACATCGCGCAAAAATTCAACAACGACTTTTCGGACCGCATCGCCGGCCTTGGCGCCGGCGTCGAGATGAAGGTTGGCGAGGAGACGGTGAACGGTTATTTTCCGCTGACCGAGCCGATCATCGGCGGACCGGCGGCGCGCATCATGTCGCTGCGCGACGGCTCCAAGAAGATGTCGAAGTCGGACCCGTCGGATCTATCGCGCATCAATTTGACTGATGATGCCGACAGCATCTCGAAGAAGATCCGCAAGGCCAAAACTGACCCCGAGGCATTGCCAAGTGAATTGGACGGCCTTGCCGGCCGGCCGGAAGCCGAAAACCTGGTCGGCATCTATGCGGGTCTGGCCGAGATATCGAAGGAGGCGGTGCTGAAAGAGTTCGGCGGCCAGCAGTTTTCGGTGTTCAAGCCGGCGCTGGCCGACCTTGCCGTGGAAAAGCTGGCGCCGGTCGCCGGCGAGATGCGCCGCATTTCCGACGACCGCGCATATGTCGACGCAGTGCTGAGGGATGGCGGCGAACGCGCCGGCACACTGGCCGAAGCGACGATGAAGACGGTGCGCGACATCATCGGCCTGCTGCAAGGCTGATCTGCACCCAACATCGCTGCACCCGCGGGTCGCTTGCCGCCGGGCTGTGGCGGTGGCAGATTGCGACCGAAACCATCGAACAGGGTGAACATGGTCTCCAAACGCCTCAGCCGCGAAGCCGGCCATCGCCGCAAATTCCTGGCGATCATCGACGACACGCCCGAATGCGAGCGGGCCGTCGCCTACGCCTCGAAGCGCGCGCAGAGCACCAGCGGCGTGCTGGTGCTGCTCTATGTGATCGAACCTGACGATTTCCAGCATTGGCTGGGTGTCGAGAAGATCATGCGCGAGGAGGCCACCGCCACCGCGCGGGCGGCGCTTGATGCGTACGCCAACAAGGTGCGCCAAAAGCTCGGCATCGAGCCGGAACTGGTGGTGCGCGAAGGCAAGCCGACGGAAGAGATCCACAAATTGATCGAGGAAGACCAGGATATCGCCATCCTCGTGCTGGCGGCCGGCGCCGGTAAAGAGGGCCCGGGGCCATTGGTCGGCGCGGTCGCCGGCAAGGGCGCCGCCTTTCCCATCCCAGTGACGGTGGTGCCGCAGAACCTGTCGGACGAAGAGATCGACAGCCTCGCCTAAGGTATGTTGATATTCAGGTGATGCCGGAGTGCGAATGGCGGTTTCCTGCGCTTCCGGTGCTCACGTACCCAAAAGTACGAAGCCACCCAGTCTGGTCGCTTCGCGCGCCCGTCTTCGACTGCGACGCGGCCTGACCTGAATCTTCAACAACCCTAAGCGCAAAATCCCTGGCCAGCGCAAAAGTCGAAGTGCTGCAGCCCTGCACGTCCAATCAGAACGCGCTGCTGCAGAAGAAAATTCATTCTCTTGGCAGCCGGTTCCGGCAATGCCTTTCGCTTGAATGTCTCGCCGATAAGGCCTATTTAGAATTATTCCAAACTATCTGCCCGAATGGGCACGGAGACATCCATGTTCATCCAGACCGAATCGACGCCAAATCCGGCGACATTGAAGTTCCTGCCCGGCAAGGAAGTGCTTGTCGAAGGCACCGCCGATTTCCGCGATGCCGACAGCGCCGCTACGGCTTCGCCGCTGGCCGGCCGGCTGTTCGAGATCCCCGGCGTCACCGGCGTCTTCTTCGGCTATGATTTCATCACCGTGACCAAGGACGGCCCCGACTGGCAGCATCTGAAGCCGGCGATCCTCGGCGCCATCATGGAGCACTTCATGTCCGGCGCGCCGGTGATGGCCAAGGCCGGCCCCGCTGCCGAGACCAGCCAGACCGGCGAATTCTACGACAAGGCCGACGAGGAACTGGTCATCACCATCAAGGAACTGCTCGACACGCGGGTGCGCCCGGCCGTCGCCCAGGATGGCGGCGACATCACCTTCCGCGGCTTCGAGAACGGCACCGTGTTCCTGCACATGAAGGGCGCCTGCGCCGGCTGCCCGTCGTCGACGGCGACGCTGAAGCACGGCATCCAGAACCTGCTCCGGCATTTTGTGCCCGAGGTGCAGCAGGTCGAACAGGTCTCTTAGAGACCCGGCTCAAAGAACGCCAATCCGCCTTCACGCGATAGCCAGGGCAATCGCTTCGGGTTGCGCCGCCCCTCATCGCCTTGCCGGGCACTTCTCCCCGTATAGTGACGGAGAGAAGGACGCCTTCGCAAGGGATTTCGCCAATCTCCAGCGTTGCGGAAAGGGTGCCAAGGTTGCGGCCTGCCCCTTCTCCCCGTCACTATACGGGGAGAAGATGCCGGCAGGCAGATGAGGGGCGGCGCCGGGATCGACAACTGGTCTTTTGTCTGAAGCGATTGTTCTGGCGCGATAACAAAAAACCGGGCCAAAGTGCCCGGTTTTCTGTTCTGCGACGTCCATTTGTTGCCTAGACGGTCCGCGTATGAAAGTTTTTACAAGACTATCACTTTGGCGCCGACCGAGGTGCGGTCGTACAGGTCGATAATGTCTTGATTCATCAGCCGGATGCAGCCCGACGACATCGCCTTGCCGATCGAGTTCCACTCCGGGCTGCCATGCAGGCGGTAGCCGGAATCGCCGCCCTTGTTGAACAGATACAGGGCGCGCGCACCGAGTGGGTTGGTCAATCCGGGCTCCATGCCGCCGGCAAACTTGGCGAGCTCCGGCTGGCGCTTGATCATCGCCGAAGGCGGCGTCCAGGTCGGCCATTCGCGCTTCACCGCGATACGGGCGGTGCCGCGCCATTCAAAACCCTCGCGGCCGACGCCGATCCCGTAACGCATCGCCTCGCCGCCGCCCATGACATAATAGAGAAACTTGTTCTGCGTATCGACGACGATGGTGCCCGGCTTTTCATCGGTGTCGTAGCTAACGACCTGCCGGCGATACTTGAACGGCACCTTTTCGATCGGAATGCGCGGCAGTTGATAGCCCGCATCGGTCATCGGGCCATAGTTGTTGGTGAATATCTGCGAGCCGATGGTGCTGCAACCAGCAATAGCCGTCGACAGCGCAAGTGCGGCGACGATTGCGAATGACTTCATGCGCATGAAAAGGTCCGATGCCCCGCCCGAAATAGAGCGGCTCGAGACGGCCGCTTTGTCGCCATCATTCATGCTGGCATTTGCTTTGCTTGCCAAGCGCGCGATGCCTATATGCAGGGGCTTACCTGCCGGTAAGTCCTCAACTGTGGCTTTTCGGCAACGGCGATCATAAGATTATGTAGCAAATTCAATGGGGCAGCCCGCCAAGCCGCCGGAAGTCAAGGAACCCATCATGAATGGAGATGCCACCCAGCGTTCCGGCCTGCCGGCCAAGACCATTCGCTACTATGAGGGAGATCGGCCTGATCCGTCAGGCGCGCGCCGGCAACGGCTACCGCGACTATTGCGGCGACGACATCCACCGGCGGACTTTCCTGCGCCGCGCGCGCAACCTCGGTTTTTCAATCGACGACTGCCGCCAGCTGATGGCGCTCTACCGGGACCGCAGCCGCGCCAGCCATGACGTGCGCGAGATCGACGCCGCGCATGTGACGGCAATCGAGGAGAAGGTGCGCGAGCTGCAATCGATGCGCTCGACCTTGCAGAAGCCGATCCATGCCTGCCACGGCGACGACCGGCCGGACTGCCCGATCCTGGAGGATATTGCGGGGGCTGCGCAGGCTGGAGATAAAATCGCTTCCGCGGCTGCATGAGCGACTAGCCTCCGACACTCCGCGAGGCCGCAAAGGGGCTCTTACGACCCCGGCGGGCGATACCGGATCGACTTTGCCTTCCCGAGCGCTTGGATCGTCTCTTCGACGCTTAGGAGGACGGTGGTCTCATACGAGTTGATCGCTCCTCCCGCACCGATAGCCAGCATGACAGATGCCATCGAAACGTTGTCTGGCGCCTCCCACAGGTTCCAGCCATCGTGCTCTCCGAAGGCATACCAGAACCCGTGCAGCTTTCCGCCCACCGACTCGATGTAGGTGCGGGCCGCCTCGCGTCTATCCTCGGGGTTTTCGATCAGGCGCGCCCAGGTCTCGGGCGTATAGCTGAATTGCGTGAGATACATCGGCATGGTTCGTCTCCTCCCAGAGCTGCCCCCAACGAATGTAGTAAAGCGCCCGATACGGGGAGAGGCGAGTCGTTTCCGAGGCGTAGTACCGCTGGCTTAGTTGTGGGGCCGCTAATGGAGCTGCTTCACTGGCTTTCTTCAACGAGTAAGGCCAATGGCAGCGTATCTCATTGCTGATGTAGACATAACCGATGCCGCCGTTTTCGAGGAATACCGCCGGGATGTGCCAGCAACCGAAGCGCGCTATGGGGGACGGTACATCGCTCGTGGCGGAGCCACCAAAGTGCTGGAAGGCGATTGGGAACCTCATCGCCTGGTCATTGTCGAGTTTCCGGACATGGCCTCCCTCATGGCATGGCACGGCTCTCCAGAGTACAGCCGGTTCAAAGCTATCCGTGAACGCTGTGCAAAGACGAGGATCATTGCTCTGGAGGGCGTGATTCCCGTTGGTTGAAGGCCGGGTTTGCTAACCGGATAATCGGCTTCTTGGGGTGATTATATGGTTGACAAACCCAAATGGAACTGCGATAACTATTCCAAAGAGTTATCGCTATGTCCGTTTTGTCCCGCCCCGAGTTCCATGACGAAGCCAAGGCTTTCGAGCATGTCGAATCCATACTGTGGCCGAACGGTCCTGTTTGCCCTAAGTGCGGTAGCGTTGATCGCCACTACGCATTGAAGGGCGTTCGCACCAAGCCTTCCAAAAAGAACCCGAACGGCGTGGAGCGTCATGGCCTGTATAAGTGCAGCGCTTGCCGTTCGCAGTTCACCGTCCGCATGGGCACGATCTTCGAGGAAAGCCATTTGCCGCTGACCAAGTGGCTACAGGCTATCCATCTTATGTGCGCCTCTAAGAAGGGCGTCAGCGCTCACCAGATGCACCGCATACTCGAATGCACCTACGAAGCCGCTTGGTTCCTGTGCCACCGCATTCGCCTTGCAATGGCGTCTGGCGAGCTTTCTCCGATGGATGGCGGCGGCAACACCGTCGAAGTTGACGAGACGTATATCGGTCGCTTGAAGGGCACGCCGGTTAAGCCCGGTGGCGGCGCTCACAAGAACAGCGTCGTCACGCTGGTCGAGCGCGGTGGCCGCGCCCGTTCCTTCCATGTCGATACCGCTCGCATGGGCAACGTCATGCCGATCGTCCGCGCCAACATCGCCAAGGAAAGCGCGCTCATGACCGACGAGTCCCGGTAATCTATCGCCGCGCCAGCCAGGATTTCGCCTCGCATGAAACCGTGAACCATTCCAAAGACGAGTATGTTCGCGGCCACGTCCACACCAATACCGTCGAAGGCTTCTTTTCGATCTTCAAGCGCGGCATGAAGGGCGTCTATCAGCATTGCAGTGAACACCATCTGCATCGTTATTTGGCTGAATTCGATTTCCGCTATTCCAACCGCGTCGCGCTTTGCGTTGATGACGGCACCCCTTTCATCGCGCTCAACGGCGTGAAGGGCAAGCGCCTCACCTATCGCAGACCTGCTTGACGACAAGCGTAGGCATTACCGGAAGCCGGTGCAGCTAGAATTGCCGCTCTGGCGAAGTGGCGGCGGTCGGCGCTCGAAAGCGCGCTAGAGCGCCCCATGTTGCCCGTTGCGTTGCCGCCTGCGCCCGCCATTCGCGGTCCAGCGCATCGAAACCCTCGCTATTGAATTCGAACGTATGGCCTCCGGAAATCCTACCGCGATGGTTTCCCCCGATTCGATTTGCGTTTCTGCTCCCGGTCGGACCACATAAACCAGTCCATTTGCCAGTTGGACGGCTACCCGACGCAAGGGCTGACCGCCGAAAGCGCGAACGACAACGTCACCTTGAAACATCGCTTCTCTCCTTGTTATGCAAGGGATACAGCGGCGATAGATGGACACAAAAGCTCTTTCTTGGCGCAGGATATTCCACGCTTGTCTATTTGGAACCGATATGGCATATGAATTTCCAGTTAGCGCGCAGCGCGATTCTTCGAGGATGAAGAAATGGCACAGGACGACGAGAGCACGAAAACAGCGCTTAGTCCGCCATACATCGCCTTTGCATCACTGAGGACGCTTTTCTCGTCTCTTAAGGAGCACGGGCTTCCGGGGCGGATTGATCGGAGCGTATTGACCAACTTCTCCGGCGCTGTCGGCAGCCAGATCATTACGGCGCTGCGATTCATGAAGCTTATCGATGCGGACAACCGCCCGAAACCGGATTTCCAGTTGTATTTGAACGCTTTCGGCACAGACGTTTGGCCGGCGGAATTGGGCAGCCTCCTCCAGAATACCTATGCCCCTATCTTCGAGTTGGATTTGAAGACAGCTTCGCCTTCGCAGTTCATTGAGAGGTTCCGCGCGACTTATCCCAACAAGGAAGAAACGCTTCGGAAATGCGTAACGTTCTTTTTGAACGCGGCGCGGGAAGCTGAGTTGCCGATCAGCGCATATATCATGCGGAACAAGAAGCCACGCGCTAGCAATGGGCCAAAGAAGCCCAAGGTCGCCCGTCAGCAAAAAACCGATAACGAGAACAATGGAAACGCCGCTAGCGCCGGGGCAGGCGCAGGAGGTGGGAACGGCGGGAAATCAGATCCGGTTGATGATTTCAAGAACCAGTTGCTCGGCAAGTTTCCAGATTTTGATCCCACTTGGCCCGACAACATCAAGGCTGAATGGTTCAAAGGTTTCGACCAGTTCATGGCTATGGCCAAGAAACAATGAAGCCGTCTGACTTTCGCCAGACGGCTTTCAAGAGCTTCAGTGCAGAGCGCGCGAACTTTCGCAGGGGACCGCGCAATGCGCCCAACGGAGAGAAAGGAGGATGCGTCATGTGGTCCATGACCCGGAGAATACCGGTATCCGCCTGACGGCGGTTTCACCCTGCCCCCTTCCATAAGGGGTAGATTGAGAGGCGACGGTGCGTCCAAAGCGCCGTCGTTCTCGTTGCTTACATAGCAATTTCGCTCGATTCCGTCTAGGTTTATGGCCATGCCCGACAAGAAGCCGCAGATTGAGAAGTTCCGCGAAGCCGCGCGCTCGCTCGGAAGCGTGGGCAATGATGAGTATGACGACGCCGTTGCGAAAGTCGCGAAGGCCCAGAGGCTTTCGGAAGAGCAGATAAAGAAACTGGTGCGCGACCAGCGGAAAGAGAAACGCCCGGCCTGATCTGATTGATGCCGGGCGTCGCTTGTCAGAATTGATTCTGTCTATTTCCAGGACTCATTTCGACGCACGAGCTTAGGGCGCCCACGAAGCAGCGCCCGGGCTTCCTCATGCATCTCACGCGTGACGCGCTCGTAGGATTTTCTTTCCGAGGTCGACATAGCCTGAACATCCGAGGATCGCTCGGCCTTCTGCATCAGTGAGACACTCGTACGAAAATCCGAGATTTTTGTGGCAAAAACTTCCAAGATCGTTCCCATAGAAACGCTCCAAGTCTGCCCGAGTATCATCGCCCAACCTAATTCTTCGAGGACGACCATCGCCCAATGCGATAGCGCTCATAACTATAACTCGGCCACCTTTACGCTCAATGAACGAACGAAGGTCGGCCAAGGTTCCGCCCGTGGTTATAACGTCATCCACTATTACATACGAGGCGGACTTGTCAATTTCGCCGTAAAAGTCGCAACGGTTGGCTATCCTCCTCCAGTTTAGCGAAAGATCGCGCGACACCGTTTTCTGCTGGAAAACCTCTGTATCGACATCCCAATCGAGTTCATGAGACAGCCATTGGGCATAGCCGATGGCTAAAGCATTGTTGGAATCACCTGGCTGGCAGGACGGCGCGATTATTTTCGGCTTTCCGCCTTGGTCCTCAACATAATCGGCCAGCGAAAGGACGCTTTCGAGGTTGTGAAGATCGTCAACGATGGCAATCGCGGCTTCAATGTTCCGTTGGCCCTTCGCGGCATCGTAAAGAGGATGCGACTTGAGAGTGGCAATCTTTTTATCCGCGCTCGCCCAAGGCACGTTAACAAATGCATCCGGGAAATTATTTGGCCAAGGAACGCGCGTCATGACACCGACTCAGAAGAACCGGCCCATATAATCGATTCGTGACGTGTATTGCTACGATTCCACGCGGGGTTACTCAGCTTCGGCCATATGCTGACTCAGCAGGGGCTACAGCACTTGTAAGCGATTATAGCGCCACCATTCCCCACGCAGTCCCCATCGTCGCCACCTAGTTACCCTCAGAGGTACCGGCCTGTCAGGCATATATTCCTACCGCACTCTTGGTTTGTCAACCAGATAATCGCCTCAAGAAAACGGGTTCAAACCGTGAACAAAGTCTGGCATGGTGCTCCCATGCCAATCATCTCGCCTGTCCCTCTCAACCCGCTTATCGACGGCCGTCAGTCGGAGCGCGCCATGCTCGTGCGGCGTGGCGTGCAGCGTCTGCTCAAGGAAATGGGCGCGCATGTGCTGCCCGAACTGTCACTGGCGACCGGGCGCCGCGCCGACCTCGTCGCGCTGACCCGGCAGGGCGACATCTGGATCATCGAGATCAAATCCTCGATCGAGGATTTCAGGGTCGACCGTAAATGGCCGGACTACCGGCTGCATTCGGACCGCTTCTTCTTCGCCACACATCCCGGCGTACCCTCGGAGATCTTTCCCGAGGGATGCGGTTTTATCCTTTCCGACGGCTATGGCGCCGAAATCCTGCGCGATGCGCCCGAGCACCGCCTGGCGGCGGCGACACGCAAGGCGCTGATGCTGAGGATCGCGCGGGCCGGTGCATCGCGGCTGCTCGCGGCGGAACTCGCCGGCGTGGCGGTGCCGGCGCTGGAAGGTGAGAGCGAGTAGGGGTTTGAGCGCTTCGGTTAGTCTCACTGGAACGTTTGTGCCTTCCTACCCCTTCGCGCTGCCTGGAAACCGCAGCGGCAGCTTTATTCCATCTCCTCGTCCGCCCCATTCGCAGCCGACGCGACCAGCAGCACGGCGGCACCGAGGATCGCGGCGATAAAGGACCCGACGAGGATGCCGACCTTGACCGCGTCCTGCAGCTCGACATTGCTGGCGAAGGCGAGCAGGCCGATGAACAGGCTCATGGTGAAGCCGATGCCGCAGAGCAGCGAAATGCCGATCATGTGCAGCCAGCCGGCATTGACCGGCAGGTCGGCGAAGCCGAGCCGGATGACAAGCGCGGAAGAACCGAACACGCCGACCAGCTTGCCGGCGACGAGGCCGGCGGCGACTCCCAGCGTCAGCGGCTCGACCAGGGCGGCTGCGCTCAGGCCGGCGAGCGAAACGCCGGCATTGGCGAAACCAAAGATCGGGATGACGACGAACGGCACTATTCTGTGCAGGCCGTGCTCGAGCCGGTGCAGCGGCGAATGGTCGAGATCATGCCCGATGCCCGGGGAGACTTTCAAAGGTATGGTCATGGCCAGCGCCACGCCGGCGAGCGTGGCATGGACGCCCGATTTCAGCACCAGCACCCACAGGACGACACCGAGCAGGATGTAGGGCACCAGCGTCAGCACCTTCATGCGGTTGAGCACGATCAGCAGAGCAATGACCGCGAAGGCGGCGCCGAGATAGGCGAGCGACAGGCCGGTCGTGTAGAACACCGCGATGATGATGACCGCGCCGAGGTCGTCGATGATGGCGAGCGCGGTGAGGAATACCTTCAGCGACCCCGGCACGCGGCTGCCGAGCAGCGACAGCACGCCGAGCGCAAACGCGATGTCGGTGGCGGTCGGGATCGCCCAGCCGGACAGAGCGGCCGGGTTGTCGCGGTTGATGGCGACATAGACAAGTGCCGGCACCAGCATGCCGCCGGCGGCGGCGATGCCGGGAAGGGCGCGCCGTGGCCAGGTCGAGAGCTGGCCATCCAGCATCTCGCGCTTGATCTCCAGGCCGACCAGCAGGAAGAACACGGCCATCAGGCCGTCATTGATCCAGTGCGATACGCTGAGCGGTCCGAGATAGGCGTGAAGGGCGTCGAAATAGGCTTCGGCCAGCGGCGAATTGGCGACGATCAGGGCCAGTGCCGCGGCTGCCATCAGGACGATGCCGCCTGCCGCCTCGCTGTCGAGGAATTCGCGAAAAATGGAGACCGGCCGTTGCTTCTGGTCCTGCATGTCGTCTCCGTCGCGTCGCCTACCCGCCGGCAGGGCCAACATCACCCGATGCCATGATGCGCAAACACCAATGGCAGGGGCAAGTCTCTACAGCGCTGCGTGTCCTTTGGGGCGCGCAAAGCACGCTGTAGCACTTGAGTTTGCGCGTGATCCCCAGCGAAAACCGATTCCGCCATTCGCCGACACGAACCTTCGGTTCGGTCAGACGTCAGCGCGGCGCGCGCTTGGCCAGTATCCGCTGCAGCGTGCGGCGATGCATATTAAGCCGGCGCGCGGTCTCGGAGACGTTGCGGTCGCACATTTCGTAGACGCGCTGGATGTGCTCCCAGCGCACGCGGTCGGCCGACATCGGGTTTTCAGGCGGTGCGGCGCGTTCGCCTGCCGTGCGGGTAAGTGCGGCGAAAATGTCGTCGGCATCGGCCGGCTTCGACAGGTAGTCGATGGCCCCCAGCTTCACCGCCGTCACTGCGGTGGCGATGTTGCCGTAGCCGGTGAGGATAATGGCGCGGGCGTCGTCGCGCTTCTCGCGGATGGCGGCAACGACGTCGAGGCCGTTGCCGTCGGCGAGCCGCATGTCGACCACGGCATAGGCGGGCGGGTTGGCGCGCGCCTTGGCCACCGCCTCCTCGACGCTCTCGGCGGTCTCGACTACAAAACCCCTGGTTTCCATGGCGCGGGCGAGGCGCGTGAGGAACGGCTTGTCGTCGTCGACGATCAGCAGCGAGGTGTCCTCGCCTTCAACCATTGCGCCAATCGTTTCGTCGCCGTTCATCGTCTTCTAAATTCCTGCTGCCCGATTTTTACGCAGATATAGTTTTGGAGCGCTATTGTCCAATTCAAGCCGTGTCAAACATGGTGGCCGAAGCCGATTCAGGGTTGAGGAAGACGCTGCGCGGCCACGATATCTGCACGACGGCGCCCTCGCCCGGTTCGTTTGAATTGCGGAAATCGAGCGTGGCCCCCGAGCGTTCAAGCAAGGTCTTGGCGATGAAAAGCCCCAGTCCGAGGCCGCCGCCGGCCTCGGTGCCCTGGCGCGTCGACATATAGGGCTCGCCGATGCGGTCGATGATTTCGGGAGGGAAACCCGGCCCGTCGTCGATGATCGAGAAGGTGACGGCAGCCTCGTTCCAGCTCCAGCGCACGGTGACGCTCTTACGGGCAAAATCGACGGCATTCTCGACCAGATTGCCAAGGCCGTAGATGACGCCGGGATTGCGCCGCCCGACCGGTTCGGGGCCAATGCGCTCGCCAGGGCGAAGCTTGATCGAGATGCCGAAATCGCGGTGCGGGGCAGTCATCTCCTCGACCAGCGAAGTTAGCGGCATGCGGGAGAGATGCGCCTCGCCCTCGGACGACAAGCTGGTCAGGCGCTTGAGGATTTCCCGGCAACGCTCGCTCTGCGAGCGCAGCAGCGTCACGTCCTCGCCGTATTTTGGATCGTTGCGGAGCGCCTTCTCCATCTCCTTGGCGACAAGCGTGATGGTGGCAAGCGGCGTGCCCAGCTCATGCGCGGCGGCGGCGGCAAGGCCGTCCAGTGCCGACAAATGCTGCTCGCGCTGCAGCACCAGCTCGGTGGCGGCAAGCGCGTTGGCGAGCAGCCGGGCTTCCTCGGCCACGCGGAAGGCATAGATCGCGGTGAAGGCGATCGAGGAAAACACCGCCATCCACATGCCGGCGACATAAATGAACGGCATCTCCAGCGGCGCGCCCTCGTACCAGGGCAGCGGCAGATGGAAGAACACCAGCAGGCTCGCCGCCACCATCACCAGCGCGCCGAGGATGGCGGTCAGGCGCAGCGGCAGCGACGTCGCCGAGATGACCACGGGCACGGTGACCAGCACTGAAAACGGATTGGTGAGGCCGCCCGTCAGGTAGAGCAGGCCGGCAAGCTGCAGGCTGTCGATGGTCAGGATGGCGAAAGCCGGCAGCGGGGTCAGCCGATGCGCCGCCGGATAGCGGAAGGTCAGCAACAGGTTCATCCAGGCAGAACAGGCGATCAGCGCGAAGCAGGGACTGACGGGCAGCGGGAACTTCAGCCCATAGGCAACGACGATAACCGCCAGGCTCTGGCCCACGATGGCAAGCCAGCGCAGCCTGATCAGCGTGTTAAGGCGCAGCCGCTGGCTTTGCTGGAAGTCGGGCGCCCGCAGGATGTTTATCATGGCCAAGGATTTATAGCCGGAAAAGGGTAAAGGCTAGGTCCCCCGCGGTTTGGCGCGGCTGGTGGCTGTGGCGAGAAGCGGGTTCTCCGGCCAGACGTGCTTTGGGTAACGACCACGCATGTCGGCCCGCACATCGGCCCAGGAGCCGCGCCAGAAACCGGGCAGGTCGCGGGTCGTCTGGATCGGCCGGTGCGCCGGCGATAAAAGCTCGAGCGTCAGCGGCACGGTGCCACTGGCGATCGCGGGATGCCGGTCGAGACCGAACAATTCCTGGACGCGGATCGCCAGCACCGGCCATTCGCCATCATAGCGGATCGGCACGCGGCTGCCGGACGGAGCGTCGAAATGGGTCGGCGCCAGTGCCTCGATCCTGCGCTGGAGATCGTGCGGCACCAATGCCATAAGGCCGGCCGAAAGCACGCCCGGATCGATCGCCGCAAAGGACGCCGCGCCGGAGAGATACGGCAGCAGCCAGTCGTCGAGGCTATCGTCGAGCGCGGCGTCGGAAACATCGGGCCAGGGCGGGCCGAGGCCGCGATGCAGCCAGCCGAGCCGTTGACGCAGCGTTTCAGCCTCCTTGCCCCACGGCAAAAGCGACAGCCCGTGTTGGCGCAAGGCGTCGAGGATGGCGCGATCCGCCTCAGTGCCGGCCGGCGGCGGCAGCATACGTTCGGACAGCGTGATGGCGCCGATGCGAACGGTTTCGCGCACGCGCACCGCGCGCCTGTCGCGGTCGAAGCTGGTTTCACGGCTTGTCTCGATTTTTTGCGCAAGCGTAGCGCGAATGTCGGTCTCATCTATTGCCGCTGCTGCCGTGATGCGGGCGTTCTGCGCCTTGCCCTGCAGATCGGCGACGACGAGCCAGGCCGCGCCCGCCAGCGGGTCGGCGGCGTCGAGCATGGCGCCCGAACCGTTGGCCAGCACGAAACGGCCGCGCTCGCCGCGCGCCTTGGCGACGCGATCCGGCCAGGCATGGATGAGGAGCGCGCCGGCCCTACGCTCCCCCTCGAGGGGAGGGTCGATCCGCGAAGCGGAGCGGGGTGGGGTCGGATCGGGCACGCCATCGGCGATCCCACCCCGTCTCCCTCGCTTCGCTGCGCTCGGCTCGCGCGCCGGCCCTCCCCTCGAGGGGGAGGCTGAGGCCTGTTTCGCCAATCGCTCGGCGAGCTGCCGCGCGGCGGTGGCGCGCGGCGATCTTTCGGATCGGAACCGCATCAGCCGCCGTTCGAGGTCGGCGCCATCGCCGCCAAGGCCACGCTCGGTGAGCAGCACGGCGAGCATGGCCGCTTCGAACGCCTGGCCGGTCTTTGCCGCGTCGGCGACCATGTGGGCCAGCCGCACCGGCAGCGCCAGCCTGCGCATCGCAGCACCCGATTCCGTCAGGCGCCCTGCCTCGTCGATGGCGTCGAGCGCACGAAGAAGCGACCTTGCCTCGTTGAGTGCTGGGGTGGGCGGCGGATCGAGGAACGAAAGGCTCACCGGGTCGACGACACCGAAGGCGGCGCAATCGAGCATCAACCCCGACAGATCGGCTTCGAGGATTTCCGGCGGGGTGAAGGCGGGAAGCGCCGCCGTCTGCTCGGCCCGCCACAGCCGGATGGCGACGCCCGGCTGCGTGCGCCCGGCGCGGCCGGCGCGCTGGTCGGCCGAGGCTTTGCTGACCCGCACCGTCTCCAGCCGCGTCAGGCCGCTGGCCGGTTCGTAGCGCGGCAGGCGCGACAGGCCGGAATCGATGACGACGCGCACGCCGTCGATGGTGATCGAGGTCTCGGCGATCGAGGTCGCCAGCACCACCTTGCGGCGGCCGGACGGCGCCGGCTTGATCGCGGCGTCCTGCGCCTTGTTGTCGAGCATGCCGTAGAGCGGCACGATATCGGTGTCGGCACTGACGCGGCCTTGCAGCCGCTCGGCGGTGCGCTCGATCTCGCGCTGGCCGGGCAGGAAAGCGAGCACGCTGCCGCTCTCATCGGCAAGGACCGTGCGGATCGCCTTGGCCATGGCGTCTTCGATGGCGATGCCGGCCGGCCGCTCGTCGTAGCGGATGTCGACGGGAAAGGCGCGGCCTTCGCTCTCGATCACCGGGGCGCCGGAAAGCAGCCGCGAGACTCGCCCGCCGTCAAGCGTCGCCGACATGACCAGCAATCGCAGCTCGGGCCTCAGTGCACCTTCCACGTCGAGCGCCAGCGCCAGCCCGAAATCGCCGTCGAGCGAACGCTCATGGAACTCGTCGAAGAATACCGCCGAGACACCGGGCAACTCCGGATCGTCGAGGATCATCCGCGACAGCACGCCTTCTGTCACGACGAGGATTTTGGTCCTCGCAGAAGTGCGGTTTTCCATGCGCATGGCGTAACCGACTGTTTCGCCGGGTTCCTCGCCGAGCAGTTCGGCCATGCGGCGGGCGGCAGCGCGGGCAGCGAGCCGGCGCGGCTCGAGCAGAATGATCTTTCCCGTGCCGAGCCATGGCGCGTCGAGCAGCGCCAGCGGCACCAGCGTCGTCTTGCCGGCGCCGGGCGACGCCACCAGCACGGCGCTGTTGCCTTGGCCGAGCGCTTCGCTGAGCGCCGGCAGCAGGGCGGAGACCGGAAGCTCCGGCAAGGGTTTTCTGGTCATTGTTCCAAGGATGCATCCATCCAATTGCGGCGGATCCGCAGCGCCCGCATATCAGCGGTGGCGGTCGCCGCGCAACTCAAAGCCGGGTCCGCGAGAACGGGTTCCAGCGCACCGTGCCGAGCCTCACATCCTCGACCACCATCGTCAAAAGGCCGAAGCCGCCAATGACGTCGAGGCCGACAGGCGACAGAAGATCTGGCGACAGAGATCTGGCGACAGAGGATCTGGATATTCCTGGAGAACGCGCCCAGGATCACTGGCCCGAGGATCTGCGAATAATGTGTCGGCGCGATCCGCCCAGGCTTTTGACAACGGCATCGTTGCATGAACAGCTTGCATAGGGGGCTGGGCGAGCAGAATTCCGTTGTCCACGTTATTCCAGTTCCAGGGAGAATGCAGAGTGAAGATACTGGCGCTCGGTGCGCATCCGGACGATATCGAGATCTTCATGTTCGGTACGATGGCGGCCTATGCCGCACAAGGCGCAGAATTGGTTTTTGCGATAGCCACGGACGGCGCCAAGGGCGGGAAGGGCGATCCGGAATTACTCGCCCGCGCCCGCCGCGAGGAAGCGGCTGTGGCGGCGGACCTGCTTGGCGCAACTCCGCACTTCCTCGACTTTCCGGATGGCACGCTGGTTGCCGATGCCGCGCTAATCGCGGCGCTGAAGGCGCTGGTTGGCGACCTGAAGCCAGATCTGGTGATCACCCATGCGCCGAACGACTACCATGGCGACCACCGTGCGCTGTCGGACGGCCTGCGCATCGCGGCATCCTTCACTGTCCCGGTGCTGCATGCCGATACGCTCGGTGGCACCGGCTTTTCGCCGACGCATTATGTCGATATCTCCGGGCATTTCGAGCTCAAGGCGATGGCGATCCGGGCACACCAGTCGCAGGATCCCGAACGTTTCGTCGATGCGGCGCGCACGCAGAACGCGTTTCGCGCCGGCCAGTGCAATGGCGCGGCCGGTTCCTTCGCTGAGGCCTTCCGCTTCGAACCGATCTTCCCCTTCGCCGATATCCGCGCCCTGCTGCCGCCGGCCCCAGTGATCCGGCCGGTGACGGTGAGCACCAAAACGGTCGAATGAGCCGGCGCCCGCGCGCCGGACGATCGGACCACCCGCCTTTCCTGAATCAAGCGACCCATGCGCCATGCTGCAGCGCAGCGACGAATTCGCTTGCCTTGTTTAGTAAAAATTGCATCACTAAACAAATTACTAAACACCCGACGCTCAACCGCGTCGCCATGTTTGGACCCCTGAGGAGGGGGGTTGAGGTTTGAAACCGTCATCCGGACGCGTTTCGTAAATGGGAGGAAGGCATGAAATCGACCTTGAAACTGACGTTGGGACTGACCTCGGCGATGTTTGCGTCGACCGCCGTTTCGAACGTCGCGCAGGCGGAAGATCTGACGCTTTGCTGGGCAGCTTGGGACCCGGCCAACGCGCTTGTCGAATTGTCCAAGGATTTTACCAAGGAATCCGGCATCGGCATGAAATTCGAGTTCGTGCCGTGGACCAACTATGCCGATCGCTTCCTCAACGAGTTGAATTCCAAGGGCAAGCTGTGCGACCTGATCATCGGCGACAGCCAGTGGATCGGCGGCTCAGCCGAGAACGGCCACTACGTCAAGCTGAACGACTTCTTCGATAAGGAGAAGATCAGCATGGACGACTTCGTGCCGGCGACCGTCGTCGGCTATTCGGAATGGCCGAAGAACTCGCCGAACTACTGGGCGCTGCCGGCCATGGGCGATGTCGTCGGCTGGACCTACCGCAAGGACTGGTTCTCCAAGCCGGAACTGCAGAAGGAATTCAAGGAAAAATACGGCTGGGATCTCGCCGCGCCGACGACCTTCGACCAGTTGAAGCAGATCGCCGAGTTCTTCCAGAAGCGCGAGATCGACGGCAAGACGGTCTATGGCGCGTCGATCTATACCGAGCGCGGCTCTGAAGGCATCACCATGGGCGCCATGGACGTGCTCTACAGCTTCGGCTTCAACTATGAGAATCCCGACAAGCCCTACGAGATGGACGGCTTTGTCAACTCCGAGAAATCGGTGAAGGGCCTGGAGTTTTACAAGGCGCTCTATGACTGCTGCACGCCTCCCGGGGCCTCGAACAGCTACATGGGCGAAGGCGTCGACGCCTTCAAATCCGGCCAGGTGGCGATGCACATGAATTTCGCCTTTACCTGGCCCGGCCTGCAGAAAGACGAGAATGTCGGCGGCGACAAGATCGGTTATTTCGCCAATCCCAAAGGACCCGACGGCGATCAATTCGCCCAGCTCGGCGGCCAGGGCATTTCGGTGGTGTCCTATTCCGACAAGCAGGAGGCCGCGCTCAAATACATCAAGTGGTTCGCCAACAAGGACGTGCAGGCCAAATGGTGGTCGCTCGGCGGCTTTTCCTGCCTCAACGCAGTCGTCAAGGATCCAGGCTTCCCGGCCAGCCAGCCTTACGCGCAGACCTTCCTCGACTCCATGGCCATCGTGAAGGATTTTTGGGCAGAGCCCAGCTATGCGCCGCTGCTGCAGGCGTCGCAGAAGCGCTTCCATGACTATGTCGTCGCCGGCCAGGGTTCGGCCAAGGATGCGCTGGACGGCCTGGTCAAGGACTGGACCGAGGTCTTCCAGGACGATGGCAAGATGTAGTTGGGGCAGATGTAATCGGCTCCTCCCGAGCCATGCCGCGTGTCCCGTGCCGCCCTTGGCACGGGACACAGTTCAGATAAATTTCCATTGTCGAGACGACCAAGTGACCGAAGCGGGACTGACCATGCTCAATCGGACTGCGGACAGCGTTGCCCGGGCTACGCCTGAGCCGTTGGCCCGCAAGGTCCGGGGCATCAGCGACAAGGGCCTCGCCTGGCTGTTTATCTCGCCGACGATCCTGTTGCTGCTCGCCATCAACATCTTCCCGCTGTTCTGGGCGATCTATCTCTCCTTCACCAATTACCGGGCCAATCGCCCCAACGAGGTGGTCAGGAACGTCGGCCTTGCCAATTACAAACGCATCCTCGGTGACCAGGACATCTGGATCGCCATGCAGACGACCGCGCATTTCGTGTTCTGGAGCATCCTGCTGCAGACGCTGATCGGCTTCACGCTGGCTTGGCTGATAGACCGGAAGTTTCGCGGCCACGCCTTCTGGACGACCATCATTCTCGTGCCGATGATGCTGTCACCGGCAGTTGTCGGCAATTTCTGGCGCTTCCTCTACGAGCCGCAGATCGGTCTGTTCGCCTATGCCGTCTCGTTCGTCACCGGCATTCCGGCAACGCAGATCGGCATGCTCTCCAACGTGTCGCTGGCGCCGTGGTCGATCGTCATCGTCGACACCTGGATGTGGACGCCTTACGTGATGCTGATCTGTCTCGCCGGGCTGCGCTCGATCCCCGAATACATCTATGAGGCGGCCGAGGTCGACCGCGCCTCCAACTGGCGGCAGTTCTGGTCGATCACGCTGCCGATGGCGCTGCCCTTTATCATGCTGGCGGTGCTGTTCCGCGGCATCGAGAACTTCAAGATGTTCGACATGGTCAACCTGCTCACCGGCGGCGGACCGGGCTCGACCACCGAAGTCGCCTCGATCACGCTGAAGCGGCAGGCCTTCGAAAGCTGGCGGACGGGTTATTCCTCAGCCTTCGCCATCATCCTGTTCGTCGCGGTGTTCGGGCTGGCCAATATCTACGTCAAGGCGCTCAACAAGGTGAAGCAGAGATGAGCCTGACGTCAGCCCATTCAGTCGTCGCACCCTCGGCCACGTCGAAGCGCGTCGCCGGCACGATCATCGTGCTTTACGCGCTGATCTCGATCGTGCCGCTGCTGTGGATCTTCGCCACCAGCTTCAAGACGCCGCCGGATTCGATCGCCTATCCGCCGAAGATCCTGTTCCAGCCGAGCCTCGAGGGCTACTGCAATCTGTTCTCGACCCGCACCCGGCAGACACCGGAATACATCAACTCGCTGGGACCGGCGACGGGCGTCTGCGACGAGACAGTGCGCAAGCGCAACATGGTGATCGCCGGGCCGTCCAACTTCATGCCGCGCTTCATAAACTCGCTGATCATCGCCTTCGGCTCGACCTTCTGCGCGGTGTTCCTCGGCACAATGTCGGCCTATGGCTTCTCGCGCTTCAAGGTGCCGTTGGCCGACGATCTGCTGTTCTTCATCCTGTCGACGCGGATGATGCCGCCGATCGCGGTCGCTATTCCCATCTACCTGATGTACCGCGAGCTCGGCCTGTCGGACACCGCACTCGGCATGATCCTGCTCTACACGGCGGTCAACGTGTCGCTGGCCGTGTGGCTGCTCAAGGGCTTCATCGACGAGATCCCGCGCGAATACGAAGAAGCGGCGATGATCGACGGCTATACGCGGCTGCAGGCCTTCTGGCGCACCGTGCTGCCGCAGGCGACCACCGGCATTGCCGCGACGGCCATCTTCTGCCTGATCTTCGCCTGGAACGAGTATGCGTTCGCCGCACTGCTGACCTCGGGCACGGCGCAGACCGCACCGCCCTTTATCCCGACCATCATCGGCGAAGGCGGCCAGGACTGGCCGGCCGTCGCCGCGGGCACGACGATCTTCCTGGTGCCGATCCTGGTGTTCACCATCCTGCTCCGCAAGCAGTTGCTGCGTGGCATCACCTTCGGCGCGGTGCGCAAATGAGCCTGACCCAACCCGCAAAACGCAAGTCGCGCTGGCCGGCATGGGCGAGGCGCGGCCTGATGGAGAATATCGCGACGGTGATCATAGCCATTGGCTTCCTGATGTTGTTCCAGCCCTTCGCGCTGTCGCTCTATACTTATTCGTTCATCACCATGCTGGCCGGCACGGCGATGTTCATAATCGTCTCGAAATTTCCGGAGTAGACGATGGCGGAGATCAGGGTCGAGCATCTGAGAAAGGCTTTCGGCGATTTCGTCGCCGTGCAGGATTCCAGCTTCGTCGTTAGAGATGGCGAGTTCTTCGTCATGCTGGGCCCGTCGGGTTGCGGCAAGACGACGACCTTGCGCATGATCGCCGGCCTGGAATTGCCGACCGGCGGCAAGATCCTGCTTGGCGGCGAGGACGTCACCATGCGGCGTGCCCGCGAGCGCGACATCGCCTTCGTCTTCCAGCTGTTCGCGCTCTATCCGCATATGAATGTGCGCAGGAACATCGGCTTCCCGCTGCTGGCGCAAGGCATGCCAGGCATCGAAATCCGCCAGCGCGTCGAGGAGACGGCGAAGCTGTTGCGCATCGACCATCTGCTCAACAAATCAGTCTCCGGCCTTGCCGGCGGCGACCGCCAGCGCGTGGCGCTTGGCCGCGCCATCGTGCGGCGGCCAAAATGCTTCCTGATGGACGAGCCGCTCGGCACGCTCGACACCGAATTCCGCGATCTCATGGTCCATGAGCTGCGCGAACTGCACAACCGCATCCATGCCACCACCGTCTACGTCACGCATGACCAGATGGAAGCGATGTCGATGGCCGACAAGATCGCGGTGATGAACCACGGCGTCATCGAGCAGTTTGGAAGTCCACGCGAAATCTACGACCGGCCGGCGACGATGTTCGTCGCCGATTTCATCGGCTCGCCGCCGATGAATTTTCTCGGCTTTGGTGGCGGGCTTTCAAAGGGCGCCAGGGAGATCGTAGTGCAAGGCGCCAAGGTGGCAGTGCCGGAGGTGCGCGAGGATATCGCGTCGACCGACATGGCGCTCGGCATCCGGCCGGAACACATCCGCTTCGACGACGGCTCGAAGCTGCGCGGCGCCATCTATGGCACCGAATATCTCGGCACCACGCAGATCGTTGCGGTGGAGACATCAGGCGGCATCATCAAGGCGCGGGTGCCGGCCGAAATCCGGCTCAATGCGGGCGACCATGTCGGCCTGGCGCTGAGCAGCGCGCGGCTGTCGCTGTTCGAGAAGGGATCCGGCCGCGCGGTGCGAACCGCAATCCATGACGGGGGCTCTCAGGGAAAAGCGCATCATGGCTGACGTGCACATCAAAGGCGTGACAAAAGCCTTCGGCGAGCATGTCGCCGTGGACACTCTCGATCTGCACGTCGCCGATGGCGAATTCGTCGTGCTGCTCGGCCCGACCGGGGCCGGCAAGACGACGACGCTTCGGCTGGTCGCAGGATTGGAACGGCCGGATACGGGCTCAATCCATATCGGCGGCCGTGATGCGACAATGTTGTCGCCGGCCGAGCGCGACACCGCCTTCGTCTTCCAGCAATATTCGCTCTATCCGCATCTGTCAGTCTACGACAACCTGGCCTTTCCGCTGCGCTCGCCGGCGCGGCGGCTGAACGAGGACGCGGTGCGCCGCCGCGTCGAGGATGTGGCCGAGATGGTGCGTATCCACCACAAGCTCTCCAATCGCTCCACCAAACTTTCCGGCGGCGAGATGCAGCGCGTCGCCATCGGACGCGCCCTTGTGCGCAAGCCCGCGATCTACCTGATGGACGAGCCGCTGTCGTCGCTCGACGCCAAGCTGCGCGCCGACCTCCGGCTTGAGCTGAAGCGCATTCAGGCCGAGGTCGGCGCTACCATGCTTTATGTCACGCACGACCAGATCGAAGCGATGACGATGGCCGATCGGATCGGGATTCTCGCCGATGGCGTTCTGGTGCAGATCGGCACGCCGCGGACAATCTATTCCGAGCCGGCAAACCTTCATGTCGCCGCAAGGCTCGGCCAGCCGGCGATCAATCTGTTGCCGACCGGCCTGCTGCCCGATGGCGACATGCCGGCGGGAACCAAGACGATCGGTGCGCGTACAGAACATCTGTCGATCGGCAAGGCATCGAACGGCCCCGCCGACGGCGTTGTTGACTGGGTCGAACATCTGGGCGACCAGAATCACCTGCATGTGACGGTGGGAAGCAAAAAGCTGGTGACGCTGACCGACCCCGACACGCAATTGGAAAGAGGCGACAGGGTGGCTATTCGTTACCGGGCGCCGCTGTTCTTCGACCAGGCCGGCAACAGGATTGCAAACCGATGAGCCCTGGGACGCTGGACAAGACTTGGACGATGGACAAGGTTGACCTGAAGACGCTGATACCAGCCACCGCCGATACGATTGCAGCTCACGCGGACGAGCTGACCGCGCTCGACCAGGCGATCGGCGACGGCGACCATGGGCTCAATATGAAGCGCGGCTTTGAGGCGGTGCGGGCTGAGGCCGAGGCGTTCGCGGCAAAGCCATTGCCGGAGGCGCTGAAGGCGATCGGCACCAAGCTGGTGATGACGGTCGGCGGGGCATCGGGACCGCTGTTCGGGACGCTGTTCATGGCGCTCGGCAAGGAGATTTCCGCTGAGCCGGATCACGCCAATCTGGCGGCGGCTTTCGGTAAGGCAATCGAGGCGGTGGCAGCCAGGGGCAAGTCGCAGGTCGGGCAAAAGACCATGCTCGACGTGCTGAAGCCGGTGCATGACGCCCTGCTGCAGGGAAAAACCGGGGCGGAAATCGCCGATGTCGCGGACAATGCGGCCGCTGCCACCGTGCCGATGAAAGCCTTGCGCGGACGCGCCTCGTTTCTCGGCGACCGCTCGATCGGCCATATGGATGCCGGCGGGCGCTCGGTCGCGCTTTTGGTGCGGGCCGTCGTCGAAAGCATCGAGGGGCAAGCATGAGCAATGTCGGCATCGTCATCGTATCGCATTCCCCGCTGGTCGCCGAAGGCACGGCCGATATGGTGCGCCAGATGGTCGGCGACGAAGTGCCGCTTGCATGGTGCGGCGGAAACGGCCATGGCGGGCTGGGAACCAATGTCGAGGCGATCATGGGCGCCATCGACAAGGCCTGGTCGGAGGCGGGTGTCGCCATACTTGTCGATCTTGGCGGCGCCGAGACCAACAGCGAGATGGCGGTCGAGATGATCGGCGAGCCGCGCGCGCACAAGATCATCGTCTGCAATGCGCCGATCGTCGAAGGCGCGGTGATGGCGGCGACGGAGGCGTCCGGCGGCGCCTCGCTCAGGGAAGTGGTGGCGACGGCACACGAATTGTCGCCATCGTGAATGAACAGGAATTTTGACAGCATGTCCGCATCCGCCGAAGCCACAGTCCTGATCACCCATGAGGTCGGCCTGCATGCGCGCCCTTCGGTGAAGTTTACCAAGCTCGCCAAGACATTTTCAGCCGAAGTCGAAGTGGCGCTCGCCGCCAACGGGCCTTGGTTCGACGCCAAGAGCATCGTCAAGGTGATGGCGGCCAAGGCGCCGAAAGGCACGGTGCTGCATATCCGAGCGAGGGGTGACGGCGCCGGCGAGGCGGTCGGCGCGCTGGTCGAGCTGGTGCGGCGCGACTTCGACGAGGGCGTGAACCATGCCCGAACCGCTTAGGCTGAAGGGGATTTCGGCTTCGGCCGGCTATGCCGAAGGTCCGCTGTTCAACCTCGATCCGGTTGTCGCGCGCTATAACCGTAAGGCGACCGCCGCTGACGAGAGGCTCGCGCTCGGAACGGCAATCAAGGCAGCGACCGGCCGACTTGCCACGCTCGTCGAAGCGACCGAGGGCGATGCAGCCGAAATTCTCGAATTCCAGCTCGCCATGCTGGAGGACGATGCACTGACCGGCCCGGCCTTTGCCGCGATTGCCGTCGGCCAGCCGGCCGATACGGCATGGCGGCAGGCGCTCGACGCCGAAATTGTGGGCTACGCGACGTCCGATCAGGACTATTTCCGGGCGCGCGCCGCCGACATGCGCGACATACGCGACCAGGTACTGCGTGCACTGACCGAAGAGAGCGAGGCTGCGGCGCCGGCAGGAGCCATCTTCTATGGCGAGGACATCGCGCCGACGCGCTTTCTCGAAACCGACTGGAGTTCCGGCGGCGGCATTGCGCTGAAAGCGGGCAGTGCCGCCAGCCATGTCGCCATGCTGGCGCGCTCGCGCGGCGTGCCAATGATCGTGGGGCTCGGTGCTTCGCCGGCTCATCTTGCCGGCGTCGCCCTGCTTGATGCCGAGCATGGCGGCATCATATTGGCGCCATCAAGGGCAGAGGTCGAGGCGTTCCGGCGAAAATCGTCCTCTTTCGCGGCACGTCGCGACCGGGCGGAAACTTTTTTGACCCGGCCGGCAGTGACGAAGGCCGGCACGGCGGTGCGGGTGCAGGTCAACATCGCCGATCCGTCCGATGTCGACAGCATCGATGTCTCGACCTGCGACGGCGTCGGGCTAATGCGGACCGAATTCCTGTTCGGCAGGACGCTGCCGGATGAGGAAACGCAGTATCGAGCCTACCGCAAAGTGCTCGAATGGGCTGAAGACAGACCGGTGACAATTCGTACCGTCGACGCCGGCGGCGACAAGCCGGTGCCGGGCTTCACCGTCGAGGAGGGCAATCCTTTTCTCGGCCTGCGCGGCATCAGGCTATCGCTGGCGCGGCCGGAGGTTTTTCGGGTACAGATCCGGGCGCTGCTGCGCGCCGCCATTCATGGCAATCTCAAGGTGATGTTCCCGATGATCGCCGTTGTGGACGAATATCAGCGTGCCGCCGCCCTGTTCGCGGAAGAGAAGGCCGCGCTTGCCGCTCGCGGCGTCGCGCAAAAAATGCCGCCGCTCGGCATCATGGTCGAGGTGCCATCGGTGGCGATCGCTCCCGAGGCTTTTGCCGAGGTCGCTTTCTTGTCGATCGGCTCGAACGACCTGACCCAGTATGTGATGGCGGCGGCGCGCGACAATGCTTCGGTTGCGCATCTCAATTCGATCAGGCATCCGGCCGTGCTTCGGCTGATCGCCTCGGTTGCGGCGTTCGGCCGCGCGCAAAAGATTCCGGTCAGCTTGTGCGGCGACGCAGGCGGCGATCCGGCGGCGATCCCGGCGCTGATCGAGGCCGGCCTGCGTGACCTTTCCGTGGTTCCCGCCCAACTCGCAATGGCCAAGGCGGCCATTGCGGACGTTTCGATCTAGGCGCGGGCATGGCCGAGAAGACACCCGAACCCGGCTCCGAAGAGGCGATCCGCGCCTATAAGATGATCCTGTCGCAGGTCCTCGACCAGCGCCCGTCCGGCATGCGCCAGCGCTTGGCCGATGCGCTCGGCAAGCACCGCAGCTTCGTCACGCAGATTTCCAGCCCGGCCTATTCGATCCCGATCCCGTCGAAACATTTGCCGGCTATTTTCTCCGTCTGCCATTTCAGCCCGGCCGAACGCGACCATTTTCTTGCCGCCTACCATCAGGCGCATCCCGGAAAAATGTCGGTGGCATCAGGCATGCGCAAGACGCGGCATGTCTCGCTGATCGTTCCCGATTTCGGCGACGACAAGCAGAATGCAGCGCTCGACCGGGCGGTCAACGATTTCATCCAGAAAATCACCAGCATCGCCGGCAAGGGCGGGACATAGTCGCGCCACGCCTGGCCATTTCGGAAGGACGGTCATGAAGAAATTTCTGAATTCGGTCGACACGGTGCTGGCCGAAAGCCTCGACGGCTTCGTCGCCGCGCACTCCGACATACTGGTGCTGGGCGACGATCACAAATTCGTTCGCCGCAAGGCGCTCAAGCCCGGCAAGGTGGCGCTGATTTCCGGCGGCGGCTCTGGCCACGAACCGCTGCATGGCGGGCTGGTCGGTCATGGAATGCTGGACGCCGCCTGCCCCGGTCAGGTGTTCACCTCGCCGACGCCGGACCAGATGCTGGCGGCTGCGGAGGCGGTCAACACCGGCGCCGGTTGCCTGTTTATCGTCAAGAACTACGAGGGGGATGTGATGAATTTCGAGATGGCCGCCGAAATGTCGGAGGGGGTCATGCAAGTGGTGACCAATGACGACGTCGCGGTCGAGAACTCCTCCTACACCACTGGCCGGCGCGGCGTTGCCGGCACACTGGTGGTCGAGAAGATCGTCGGCGCCGCAGCCGAGCAAGGCATGGCACTGAATCCGTTGAAGGCGCTTGGCGAACGCGTCAATACCGCAACGCGGTCTATGGGCGTTGCGCTGACCAGCTGCACCGTACCGGCGGCAGGCAAGCCGACCTTCGATATCGGCGACGGCGAGATGGAGTTCGGCGTCGGCATTCATGGCGAGCCCGGCCGCCGCCGCGACACGTTGAAGAGCGCCGATGCCATCGCCGAGGAGATCTGCGCGGCAATCCTGGGCGATCTGCGCGACAGGGCGAAAGGCCCGGCGCTGCTTTTCGTCAACGGCTTCGGCGGCACGCCGCTTATGGAGCTCTATCTGATGTACAACAGCGCCCGGAGAATCTTCGAGAACAACGGCGTGACGGTCACTCGCTCACTGGTCGGGTCCTATGTGACATCGCTCGACATGGCCGGCTGCTCGATCACGCTGACCATGGTCGACGACGAGACGACCGCATTGTGGGACGCACCGGTGCATACGGCTGCGCTGCGCTGGGGGATGTAGAACCGCCAACACCGCGCTGCCGCTTACGACAAAAAATGGCCGCCAAAAAGCAAAGCCCGTTTCAGTCTGCGAAGTGGGGCTTCGCAAGGACTATCAGGCCAGTGTGGTGGAGTTAGGCACAATGTTGCTTTGTTTACCTTTGGTAAGGTAAGGAATCCGGCGGTTTTGGGAGGGCAGAACATGCGTTACAATTGGGATCGAGCGCCGACGGGTTTCGAACGTCACAGAAAGGCGCTGGCCGCTGCCTTGCTGATCGCCGGCGGTGTCGGCCTCATGCTCGCGGCGCTGCCGCTTTAGAACCATATTTGAGCGCAAGCAAGGCGCTTTTCAACGCAGCTGGCCAGTCACGGCGATAAAGCGGCGGTCCAGTCCTTCAAATCCCTGGCTGAAGCGTTGCACGAGCACGGCAAGCACTGCCGGTCTGCCGTCCGGGGTGAATGCATAGGATTCCGACAGGCTGTAGGAGGTCGGGCAATTCCTCGAGGCGGGCACGGTCTTGTCCTCATGCAGCAGTTGCAACGGAGTGCCATCCTGTGCCTGCAGCGTCAGGCGGAAACCGAACGCCTTGCCGGCCGTGGCGCCCTTGCTGCTCGTCGAAACTCGACGAGCAATCCATCGTGCTGTCGGCAAGTATCTGGTGGAGCTGGATGATCGAGATGCCGAGCTCGTCATAGGTCGGCGAAAGCCATTTCTGCGAGACCTGGTCGGGGCGCGCAATGTCTTGGTAAGCGACCATGTCGTCCGGAAAGGTGAACCTGTCAAAGGCCGTCCGCTCGCCGCGCGCCGCTATGGCATATTGGGCGAGGATCGGCGCCGCCTGCGCGGCAGCCTGTGCCCTCGCCTGATCGAGAGTGAGCGTCGCCTCCTCGGTTTCGTCGACGATGCGGATCGGCTTACCACCGACGAACTCATCGGTGCGGGTGTCGATGATGTCGATCTCCGACCAGCCCGAATTCGAAGCACCGGCGTCGAGCGTGCCGTACTGTTCGAAGGCGAAGTAGGTACCGTCCGGCCAAAAGCCGAAGATGCGCCGTGCCGCCGCATCGCCGGCCTGAGCGGCGGAAGCGACCATCAACAGCATCGCCGCAAATACGGCAGATCCAACCTTGCATCGCAAGTTCATTGCGCCTTGCCCCCAATTATGACCCCACACCCCAATTATGACCCGAGACCATCGTGCCGGGTATTTGCGACCAAGGCGAGAACGCCAAAAGACGAAATTGCATATGCTTGCAAAAACAGCATACGCTATTCAAAGACAGCAGACATTCCTGGGGAGGAAGCCGGATGGCGTCACGCTACCACGAGGTCTATGACGGCTGGAAACGCGACCCGGAAAAATTCTGGGCGAATGCGGCCAAAGCCATCGACTGGTTCACACCGTTCGACACGGTCTTCGATCCGAATGCCGGCGTCTATGGGCGCTGGTTTGGCGGCGCCTCCTGCAACACCTGCTTCAACGCCGTCGACCGCCACGTGGCGGGTGGCCGCGCCGATCAGATCGCGCTGATCCATGACAGCGCGATTTCCGGCACGATCAGGAAATTCACCTATGCCGAACTGAAACGCGAGGTGGTCGCGCTGACGTCGGTGCTGAAGAACCGCGGCGTCCAGAAAGGCGATCGGGTCATCATCTATATGCCGATGGTGCCGGAAGCGGCGTTTGCCATGCTTGCCTGCGCCCGCATCGGCGCCGTGCATTCGGTCGTCTTCGGCGGCTTTGCCTCGCACGAGCTCGCCACGCGCATCGACGATGCCAGGCCGAAGCTGATCATTTCCGCCTCTTGCGGCCTGGAACCCGGGCGCGTCGTCGCCTACAAGCCGCTGCTCGACAAGGCGATCGAAATGTCGCGGCACAAGCCCGAGGCCTGCCTCATCCTCCAGCGCGACCAGCTGCGCTGCGAGCTCAAGGAAAACCACGACATCGACTATGCCGACGCCGTCGCCCGTGAGCGGGCCGCAGGCGCCAATGTCGACTGCGTTCCAGTGCTCGCCACCGATCCGCTCTACATCATCTACACGTCCGGAACGACCGGCCAGCCCAAAGGCATCGTGCGCGACAATGGCGGCCACATGGTTGCGCTGAAATGGTCGATGGAGAACGAGTTCGGCGTCAAGCCGGGCGAGGTGTTCTGGGCGGCTTCTGACGTCGGCTGGGTGGTCGGCCATTCCTACATCGTCTACGGCCCGCTGCTGCATGGCTGCACGACCGTCATGTTCGAAGGCAAGCCGGTCGGCACGCCCGACGCCGGCACCTACTGGCGGGTGATCGCGGAGCATGGCGTCGTCGCGCTGTTTACCGCGCCGACCGCCTTCCGCGCCATCAAGGGACAGGATCCCAAGGGCGAATTCGTCCCGAAATACGACCTGTCGAAATTCCGCACGCTGTTCCTCGCCGGCGAGCGCGCCGATCCGGAAACCATCAAATGGGCGGAGCAGAAACTGAGCGTGCCGGTGATCGACCATTGGTGGCAGACCGAGACCGGCTCGCCGATGACGATCAACCCAGCCGGATTGGGCCTGCTGCCGGTGAAATACGGCTCGCCCGGGGTGCCGATGCCCGGCTACGACATCCGTGTGCTCGACGATGCCGGCCACGAAGTGCCGCGCGGCACGTTGGGCAATGTCGTGGTCAAGCTGCCGCTGCCGGCCGGCTGTCTGCCGACGCTGTGGAATGCCGATGACCGGTTTCGCCAAGCCTATCTCGATGAATTCCCCGGTTTCTACAAAACGGCGGATGCCGGCATGATGGACGAGGACGGCTATTTGTTCGTCATGGCCCGAACCGACGACATCATCAATGTCGCCGGCCACCGGCTTTCGACCGGCGCCATGGAGGAGGTGCTGGCCGGGCATCCAGACGTTGCCGAATGCGCCGTCATCGGCATCGCCGACGCGATGAAGGGCCAGGTTCCGCTCGGCTTCGTCGTGCTGAATGCGGGTGTCGCGCGTGACACCGGCACTATAGAGACCGAGGTGGTCACGCTGGTGCGCGAGCGGATCGGCCCGGTCGCCGCCTTCAAGACGGTGGTGACGATCAAGCGCCTGCCAAAGACGCGCTCCGGCAAGATCCTGCGCGGCACCATGCAGAAGATTGCCGACAAGGAAGAATGGACGATGCCGGCGACCATCGACGATCCGATCATTCTCGACGAAATCACCGCAGCGCTCAAGAGACGCGGAATCGGCCTGTAAAGACATCGGGGCATCGACAGCGCGCCGGGGCGCCAATTTGGCCATTGTGCAATGCAGCAAATCGCATACAGTTTTGTCGGGGTCGCCCACCGACGATCCCGCCGCATCCGGAACTGGAGAAGCTCGGCTCCGGATGGGGGCGTACAGGTGTTTTCGTCATCAGCGGCTTCGTCATCGCCTTCAGCGCCGAAAACTCGACCGCCTTGCGGTTTTCGAGGCAAGGATGAGGCGGCTGGCGCCGGCGGTCTGGATCTGCGCGCCGGTCACCGCGGCGGTGCTGCTCCTCGTCGGGCTCAGCTGGCCGACGGAGGCCGTGACCCGGCTCGTTCGCACGGCATTGTTCGCTCCCTACTCGCCCTGGGTCGACAGCGTCTATTGGACGCTCGGCATCGAGATCGCCTTTTACGCCGTCGTCTGGACCTTGCTGTGGCTGGGCCGCTTCCATCTGATGGAGGTGGTGGCCATCGCGATCGGCCTGATCAGCACGCTCTTCTGGTGCCTATTATCCGCTCGACTGGTCGGAGTTTGCCGAGACGCGTTGGTTAGCCCTGCTGCTGGTGCATCATGGACGCTTCTTTGCGACGGGCGTGATGATCTGGCTGATGCGCTTCAAGGCGGTGACGCCGTTCCGTCTTGTCCTCTGCGCTGTTTCTAGCCGGCTGCGTCCTGCAGATCGCCAGTTCGGTCGATGTTCAGACCGTAGGTCGAAGAGCAGATGCCATACGCGCCACCGATCGTCTTCTTCCTGGTTGCCATAGCCCTGATGGCATGGTCCTTGCGGCTCGACCTGTCCTGGCGCGGCTGGTGCCGGAATGGCCTGATGACCTATCCTCTCTATCTGATCCATGATGTCGTCGGCGCGGCCATTCTCGGCGCCCTGATGCGTGCGGGAGTGCCGTACCTGCTTTCGGTGGTCATCGTCGGCGCGACCATGATCGCCGCGAGCTGACTGATTGCGATCGAGGCCGAACCGTGATCCGGCTTCTGCTCGACCACACGATCGTCCGCTACCGTCTCAAGGCGGCGTAAGCGGGCCCGGTTCCTGGCTGCAAACGTCCTGCGGTGGGAATGTGCGGCGCGAAGCATAGTGCCCACGCCTTTTGCGCGACCCGTCGCGGCTCGGCGACCTCTACTGGTCAAGCGAGGAGATCGACCCGCACCTAAGAGAGATCATTCCCCGCGATCTTACCGGCTCTTGCGCAGGGCTGCCGGTCATGGTCTTTTCGAGGGGGCATTCGTGTTCGCTCACGCCGGCTCAGGCCCGGTATCGGCCTGGCCGCGCAGGAACCACGATCTGCTCAACATCCGTTCCTAATATACCGGCCTCAGGTGTTTGCTTTCGTCCGCGCTTCCGATTTTTCCAGATAGTAGGACGAATATCTGTCGAAGAATTTTTCCGAGCCGCCGATCGATCCATACTTCGCCAGCTTCTTCAAATCGACCTTGTTGAGGACGACGCCGACGATCTTGTTGGCGATATAGGGTTCCGAACTCAGTATGGATTGCACCATCGCACGCGGTGTGCGCCCCCATTCGGTTACGAGCACGAAGCCGTCGGCAAGCGGAGCAAAGGCCTTGGCATCGACCACGGGGCCGAGCGGCGGCAGATCGACGATGATGTACTCGAAGGTCTCCTTGGCATTGTCGATGAAACGCCGCATCCCGGCCGACGATAGAAGCTCGCTGGTGTGCGAGAAATGACCGCGCGGCACAGCCGGGACAATCGCCAGCTTGGTCTGCCGGTCGATCTTGCCGACGGACTGCCAGGTCTGCCCGCTCACTACCGCCTCCATCAGGCCTTGCTCGGCCTCCATGCCAAGGCTGCGGCTGAGGCCGGGTTTGCGCAGGTCGCCGTCCACCAGCAGGGTTTTCGACCCGTTGGCAGCAAGCAGTCCGGCCAGATTCGCCGCCACGGTCGACTTGCCCTCACCGGGAAGAACCGAGATCACGCCAATGACCCGGCTGCCTTGCCCTTCCATCACGACGTCGAAGGCAATCTTGGCGCTGCGAAGCGTCTCGGAAAACATCGATGCCGGGGCGTCGATGCTCACCCGCATGCGCGCGCGTCTTTCAGCGGCCGACGGTGATTGGGCCGTTTTGATGTCCGCCTGACCGTCATCGCGTTTATCGTCCTTGGCGACCTTACTGCCAATGATCGGCAGGTAGCCAAGGAATTTGAGGCCGACGCGATCGCGAACGTCTTCGCCGGTCCTGAAGAACCGCTCCCTGAATTCATTCAGGCCACCAACCCCGGCCCCCATCATCACGCCAAGCACAAGCGAAAGTCCCAGCACTATGGACGTGCGCGGGGTTGCCGCGGACTGCGGCAGCGTCGCGTCCGAGATGACGCGGATCTTGCCAACGGGGAAGGATTGCTGCTGGGAGGCTTCTTCGTAGCGGCCAAGGAACGTCTGATAGAGCGTCGAGAGCGCCGTTGCCTTCTGCTCGAGTTCGCGCAGCTTGACCTGCGACTGGTTGTCGATGGAACTCTTGCCCGCCGCTAACGCGACATTTGCGCGGAGCGCCGTCTCGCGCGCGAGAGCAACTTCGTATTCGTTGCGATAGCTTTCGGTCAACTGCTTCAGCTCGCCGAAAATCTGCGCTGATATGTCGGCCTTTTCCTTGGCAAGTGCGACCGCCTGGGGATGCTCTGCCCCGAAATTGGCTTCGATATCCTGCTGCCGCTTGGCGACAGTGAGATAGCGGGTCTTGAGCGTTGAAATGATCGAGTTGCTTGGCTGGTCGGCGGATATGGCGGCATCCCTGAATGCGTTGTCCGAACCGCTTTCGACGATCGACTTGTATTGCTGGTAGCGGGCGCTGGCGCGGGCGGTATCGGCCTGCGCCTCAATGAGCTGGCCATTGAGGTCCGACAGTTGCTTGTCGCTGATCAACTGGCCGTCATCGACGGCCAATCCGTGTTCGGCCCTGAACTTCTCGACGGCGAGCGACGCTGCCTGGGAACTTTCACGAAGCTCCGTCAGCCGGCCTTGCAGCCAGACCGCCGCGCGCTCGGTCGCATCGAAGCTCGCATCGAGCTGATCCGCGAGGTAGGCGTCTGCGTAGGCTTTGGTGATCGCGGTCGCAAGTGCGGCATCCGTCGCTTGATAAGCGATGGAGATCACATAGCTTCGACCGATGCGCTCGGCCTGCACTTCGTTTTGCAGTTTGAGGATCGCGTAATCGCGGCGTGACGAGGCAATCATCGCGTCACGCGTCGCCGGATCAAGCTGGGTGACGTCGGTGGTGCCCACGGCGGGGCTGGGACGGAAGTACCGGATCACGCCGCGCACCAAGCCGGCCGCCTTCGACACGGCCGATGTGGGAGGATACAAGAAAGCGTCGTTCTGATCGAGCTTCTGCTTGTCGACGACCACCGCCGCCAACCTCGCCGAGTGAAGAATTTCGATCTGGCTCAGAATGGCGGAATCGGTCTGCATGCTGACCGACGCCGCCGACACCTCGTCAACGACCTTATTCAAGCCTTCGTCGATAAGCACGCGGCTGGTCGCCATGTAGGTGGGAGGCGTGGTCTGCAAATAGAGCACGCCCAAAAAAAGACCGATGGCAGCGCATGCCGCAACCACCTTTGCCTGCCTTGCTGCCATGCTGAGCAAGCGCTCGATATCGATGAAGTCGTCGGCGCTGACTGCGTCCGAACTCGGCAATGGTTTCCTCTTGTCAAGAGGAAAATTGGCATAATTCATCTTCGGTCCAATTCTACTTTGCATCTAGAGCGGCGGTCCCTCAAGTCGACCTGTGCCGCCGCTCTATCTCTTGTTTGAGCATCGGATTTCCCAAAACCCGCCTCTATTTTTGGGTCCGATGCTCTCGTTTGCAGGCGCTGAAGCAAGATCGGGAGAATCAGCACATATACGACGCAAGCTTCATGCCAGACAACGCGAAACCCGGGCCGCCAAGCGCATCGGCATGTCTTGCTTCACCGTCCATATACACTAATGCTCCCAAAAAATGGGCATTATGCGGCTTCCACCCGGCGCCCATGCGACCGCACAAACTCCTCAAGCATCTCGAAGATTGGCCCCTTCATGTCGTCACGCGCCAGCGCGAAGGCGATATTGGCTTGGATGAACCCTTCCTTCGAGCCGCAGTCGAACATCCGGCCGTTGAAGGGCTGGGCAAAGAAAGCCTGGTTCTGCGCAAGGCGAACCATGGCGTCGGTCAGCTGGATTTCGTTGCCGGCGCCGCGCTGCTGATTGCCGAGCAGCGCGAATATCTCGGGCTGCAGGATGTAGCGGCCGTTGATGTAGTAGTTCGACGGCGCATTGGCTGGAGCCGGCTTTTCGACCATGGCGGTGACCTCGAAGCCCGAGCCGACATCGGCGCCGCAGCCGACAATTCCGTATTTGCTGGTCTCGGTCGGATCGCAGCGCTCGACGGCGATGACGTTTCCGCCGGTCTGTGCATAGAGGTCGGCAATTTCAGCGAGACATCCACGCCCGCCGAAGGACACCATGTCCGGCAACAGCAATGCGAAAGGTTCATCGCCGATGACTTCCCGGGCGCACCATACCGCATGGCCGAGACCTTGCGGCGACTGCTGCCGGATGAAGCTCGTCGCACCAGCCACGGGAAGCAGGCTTTCGAGCGCCTGAAGCTGCGCCGTCTTGCCAGTCTGCTCCAAAGTCCCGATCAATTCTGGATGCAGGTCGAAATAATCCTCTATGACTGCCTTGTTGCGGCCCGTCACGAAGACAATGTGCTCGATGCCGGCTTCGAACGCCTCGTCCACCGCATATTGCACGACAGGCCTGTCGACGACCGGCAGCATTTCCTTCGGCATCGACTTGGTCGCCGGCAGGAATCGCGTTCCAAGCCCCGCTACCGGTATGACTGCCTTCCTGACTTTTTTCATTGCATATTCCTTCTGAGGAGATCGACTTCAACCTGTCGCAGGCCGCGAAAACTGTTTTCACCTGCCTGCACCTTTCACCTCCCCCGCACCCACGGCAAATTGTGCCGCCACCCTTCGCAGCCGAACGGCGATCGGCATGCTCATATGCCGAACGGCCGCCGGATCGCTGAGCGCCGTCCACACCGCCTTGAGCGGGGACCGCGCCTTGATGTGCTGGACTAGCGACAGAAACGACGCTGCCTTGCGCAGGCTGCGTGTGCGCCTTGCGAAAGCGGCCTCGGCCTTGGCGTCCATCGAATGGGTTCTGGCGAAGGCGAGATCGGCCTTGCGCATCGCCTCGACGTGATGAAGTTCGAGCACGCGGGAAATGGAGCCGGTCCGGATATGGTAGACGTAGCCGGTCGTCGGCTCGACCACACATTTTCCGCCCTTGGCCAGAGCACTGGCCAGCAGGATGTAATCTTCGCCGATGATCAGGCCTTCGTCATAGCGAAGCCCGTTTTCGTTCAGGAAGCGTCGCTGGAAGATCGGCTTGAGATAGCCGAGATTGAACCTGGATTCGAAGACCACATTGCCGGCGATATAGTCCGCTAGCGAGATTTCACTCAAGCGCTCGAGATAGTCGGCCGGGAACATCGTCTCTTCGGCAACGCCGTCCTCGCGAACGACCTGGAGATTGTCGACCGCGATCTCGGCGCCCGCTTTCTCCGCGCGGTCAATCATGGTGCAGATCCGCCCGGGATAGATCGCGTCATCGGAATCGAGGACCGCGACCCACCGGCCGCGGGCAAGCTCAAGGCCGGCATTCCTGGCGCCGCCGGGACCACGGTTCTGTGCAAGGGCGACGACGCGCACGATATCCTCGGGGTAGGATCGCGCCAGATCGAGCGTCCGGTCGCGCGACTGATCGTCGACGACGATCACCTCAACGCTGACATCGCGCTGGGCGATAGCGCTGGCGATCGCCCGCTCGATGGTCAGCTCCGCATTGTAGGCGGCAATGACAAAGGTGACGTCAGGCTGCACGCTTGCCCCCTTCCTGCGGCGATGGCAAGCCGTATTGGCGGATTTCACGCACACCGACGAGACCGCTCACGACGCCGACATGCATGATGCCGCGAAGCACGCTGCGGTTCCTGCGCACGGGATTGATGGCGACCGGGATCGCCAATGCGAAACAGTAGACCGCCTTTGCCGAGGCGAGGCCGACTTGCCTGACCAGCGCGAGGCCACTCGCGTCGCGCCCCAGGAGGTGCCCATGCGTCTGCCCGACGCGGAACCGGCGGCGGCGGAGCCAGTCGAATGCGGCCCTGGCGCGCGGTACCACTTCATCGACCCAGGCTTGCGGCGAAAAGGCGATGCGACCGCCGGCCTTGACCATATGGTCGAAGAATTCGGTGTCCTCGCCGCCGGTCTGGCCACGCGCCAGGCTGAACCGCCGGCCGCGGAGGCTGTCGGCGCCCATCCTGAGCAGGACGTTGCAGGTGTAGCCCGTGCGGATCTCGCCGCCCACCCAGACCGGCAGGGTGGAGTGAAAATCGCCGCGGCGCATCCAGGCGGGCGCATCCGGCCGATAGCGCGCCCGCACCGGTCCGAGCACGGCGGCAGCGCCACTCACTTCCGCCGTCGCAACCAGTTCGGCGAGCCATCTGGACGATGCCGTTTCGTCATCGTCGAGGAAGGCGACGAAATCCGCCATGCTGGCGTCGAGGCAGGCGTTGCGGGCGATCGAGATGTTGCGCGCCGGGCAATGACGATAGGTAATCGGCAGCTTCAACGTCTCCGCCAGCGTCGCCACCAGCAACTCGGCCGTCGGCCCGTCATCATTGTCGGCGACGATGACGCGGATGTCGAATCCCGAAGGCACCTCCAGGGCGGCTATGGAGCGAAGCGTGTCGGCAAGCTCCGGCCGCCGAAACGTGCAGACGCAGATGTCGATGCTGCGGTTTTTTCCGGCCACACCCATCACGCTACCCTCCTACTCTGTGATCGCGGTCCAAGCAGTTGCAGCCAGAAGCCAACGGACCAGCCGAAATGCATGACCATCGCCGAAATCCCAGCAAGCGCATTGTCCGGATTGCGCTGGCTGATGGCAGTCCACACGCCGTAGCCAAGACAAACCGACGCCCACACCAGAAGCGGCACGACCGCCAACCAATGCACGAAGAAAAAGGCAGAGAGAAGGACAACGGGGAACACCAGAAGCGGCACCATCTGCCGGACCTTGGGTATCATGCGGTGCTTGAGAACGTTCTTTGCGCGGCCGCGGCCATAGCCGAGATACTGGAAATACAGGCCGGCGAGCGACGCGCGCGGGTAATAGATCATTTGCGTCTTGCCGCTCATCCAGATTCGGTAACCGGCCTGACGGAGCCGATAGTCGAACTCCGCATCCTCGTTGTGGCTGAACGTCTCGTCATAGCCGCCCACCGCCTTGAAGGCCGATATCCGCATCAGCGCATGGTGGCCGTGATCGACCCACTCGCCCACTGAGAGATGCCGGTGCTTCGAGCCGCCCGTGCCGAGCTTGGAATTCTGTGCAGCCGCCACCGCTTTCTGCACCGTGCCGCTGCCGCTGGTCAGCATGGAGACGACGACCGAATCGGCGCCGGTGGCCAGCGCCTCCTCGACCAGCCGATCGCAATAGTCGGGGGGATAGCCGCCATGCGCGTCAATGCGAATGAGATATTCAGCCCCCTCGCCGTAATTGGCAACGGCGAGATTGATCGCCGCGCTCTGGAGGCGCTTTTCATTGTGAAGAAGGATGATCCGCGGATCTTTCCCGGCAATCTCCTCGACGATTGCCCTCGTGCCGTCCGTGCTGCCGCCATCGGCAACGACGATCCGGGCACCGAGCCTCTCGGCCGACGGTCGAAGCTCATGAACAAGCGCACCGATGTGAGCCGCTTCGTTCAGGCACGGAATCACGATCAGGCAGGGCGCAAGCTTTTCGGATGGCATCATCGGCCCATGTCCATCGATAGCCATCCTAAGCCAGTGCCTGGGCAGCATACGGATCCTGCACAACCGTCAACCCACGAAGCTTTTCGACGAGCGCCCGGCAATCGCTGCGATCATGGCTCCAGGTTCGCGGATTGCGGGCAAGAACACGCGCCCGCAATTTCCCGAAACGATGCTCGTCCATATCCCCCAGGGCGGCTTCGAGGGCCTCAGGCGTGGCTTGAGGCAAAAGAACGCCTATACCCTGCCGGTCGAGGAACCGGCCGGTTTCGGTGTTGGCCATCGAGATCGGCACGGCGCCGAAGCGGCAGCCCTCGTAGAGACGGTTGGGCAGCAGCCATTCGGAATTCAGCCCCTGCTCGAAAAAATCGATGGCCCAGGAGAAATGGACCTCGCGGTAGATCGTCGCCATATCCTCGGGGTTCCGATAGGGCCCGCCAAACGAAAGCCAGGGCTCGGCTTCGACAAAACCGTGAAAATCCGGGAATTCGGAAAGCGCCGGGCGGCCCCTGAGGATGATTTCGAAGCGACCGTCGAGCCGTCGGGAAAATTCGGCCAGAAGCTCCAGGGAGCGGCGGCACCGGAGTGCACCGAACCAGCCGATCCGCCAAGGCGGAGCGACGGGATCATCCGCCACCATGCGATCATCCAGCGCAACCGCGGCAGGCTCGAAATATTTGTTCTCGAGCAGCTCGACCGGCGCGGCAATCTGCCCAAACGGCTTGAAATAGTTGGCGATAAATGCCGGCGAACTGGTCACCAGCAGCATTACATCCCTGGCCAGATAGCGTTCCGCGCCGCGCATCGCCTTGCCCAAAAAGTCGTCGCGAAGCACAAGGCGGTGAATGTCGAGGCACTCGTAGACGATCGGCACCGTCGCCTGGAAAGCCGATCTGGCACGCCGGGCAAGCGCCAGCATTTCCAGATTGCGCGCGATGATGAGGTCGGGTCTTGGCATCGAGCCGAGCTTCGAGCCGATCGAGACCGCCGCCTTTGTGACTGCTGCCAGCCGCTGGGCGAATCGGCCGTCGCGCGTCGCCCCAAGGTCGATCGGGCGCAAGCCTTCGACGTCGGCGACCGGACTTGCTATCCGACGGAAGCCCGCCAGTGTGACCTGGGCGCCGCCTGCCTTAAGCATTATGATCCGCCGGCGCACTGCCGGGTCGGAGACGTCGTGTACCAAGTACAAGACATGCAGCATGAAAACTCGACCGCTGTTGGCCCGCCCGCAGGAATGCTAGTACAGCTCTTGCTGCATCGCAACATTTTTGGTGCTATGTAGCGGATTTAGCGGTTGTCGCGCACCGCACAAACATTAGGCCGCGCGAATGTTCTATTGCGTTGCAGCAAAAAATCGGTTTTCATATGACGAGAAGTTGGTGAGAATTGGGGCCGGGGGGTTCATGCGCTTGTATTTGGTTCCAGTGGAATTGCAGGATTTGGCAGTTCTGCGCCCATAGGGCAGTTCGCTAAAATCCCCTATCCGCTGTTTGGATACGGTGGTTAAGGCATGGCCAAATCTCTTCGTATTGCCGTCTATAACGACAAATATCCGACCAGTTTCGTTACGCCGCGCGTCTCCAGACATACAATCCTGCGCAAGCGGTTCCTACCGTTCAACCTGGTCTCGTCGAAGTTGGAAGGTGTGACGTTGATCGAGCCTGCCCTGTCCGTCGACGTGGTGCATGCGTTCAACCGGATCCCGGTCAATTCTTCGAAATTCATCATCTCGTTCGAATCCCATTTGCCGCGTCAGTTCGCCCTTCGCAAGCGCGGGCCGATGGCGCGTTACCTGGCGTCGCGGATTGCGAACCCCGGCTGCCGCCGCATTATTGCCTTGTCGCATTTTGCCCGCAGGTGTTTTCTGGGTCAGCACGCCGACAATCCGAACGTAAGCCTTCTGACGGAGAAGCTGATGGTCCGCCATCCGAACATCGTCGTGCCTGCCGTGGAAGATGCGATGCTTGAGAACACCGCGGAGGAACTTGTGCTGACGTTCGTCGGCGCCCATTTTGGCCGCAAGGGCGGCTGCGTTGCGGTCAAGATCGCGGAAAAAGCAATAGAGCAGAATTTGCCTATCCGAGTGAACATCGTTTCGAGTCTGCAGGTAGGCGGCGGCATATGGACGGATCCGACAACTCCAGGATTCTTTGACCAGTATATCAAGTTGCTCGACCTGAAGAATGTCCAGCATTATAGCGCGTTGCCAAACCATTCGGTGCGACGATTGTTGCGCAATTCGCATTTTGGCATCCTAGCTACCTTCGGCGATACATTTGGATACTCGGCGATAGAATCGATGTCGGAACACACCCCGGTTCTCGGAACGGGGGTCTGTGCCCTGCCTGAATTCCTGGAGGATGGTGTCAACGGAATCTCATTACCCATGAGACTCAACGATCTCGGCAATTGCTGGAATCCGGGATACAACTCGCGCGGCGAGGCGAAATTTGCCCAATATTTCCAGGATGAGGTCGAGCGCCTCGCTTGCCTGTCCATCGAACGATTGAAGACATATATCGGTCAGCCGAAGCTGATGGCGCCACTGCGACGTCAAGCCCGGTGGACGGCAGAGATCATGTTTGCCGCGGAACCGGCGGGCGCATTCCTCGATGCGCTTTACGACCGTGTGGCGTTGGAGCGAACCAAAGAACCTGTGCAACTCGACCCGGCCCTTGATGCTTCATCTCCGGAAGCCTTGCCGCTTGAACCCGACAAGCAGAAGATATCCCCGCGCCACGGTGGCACGCCGGCAGCATCGCTCAGCGTCTTGCCACCCCGGATGGCCTGGCGTGCATGAACGCTCGACAGCTATCGCAGTCGTACCTCACGAGAGCGTGAGAATCGGATTGGGTTGCCATTGTAATTTGGCGTGCTGAGCGGCGGAGATCGTGCTCCTTCCTGGGATTCGGATAGCCTACTGTCGCTCCGAATTTCCGGGCTATTTTGTTGCGTGCAACATTTTTGATGCGGTCGGGAAGTTGCCATATCGTTGTGGGAAGCTGTGAAGCTCCTGCCGGCGCGGTCGCCGCCCGCGCCGGCACCGAGCGAGGTGAAGTGAATGCGCGCACCGGCAAAATCACCGCTCTGCACACTGAAAACCAAGTCGACGACGGACCCGCACACGAGAAATTCCTGAGCGAGGCGCTGCCGCTGTTTGGCCCAACCCGCAAGATCGGATGGCTGGTCACCAGCCGGCTTGAGAAATACCGCAACCACACGGAAGCATGGCTCCAAAAGCACGACATCAAATACGACAAGCTGATCATGCTCGAACTGCCGAGCAAGGCGGAGCGGCAGCGGCTTGGCGTGCATGGCAATTTCAAGGCCGATTTCTAGCGCAAGTCCGATGCCATGCTGTTCATCGAAAGCGAGCACCAGCAGGCCCTTAAGATCGCCGAGCTTTCCGGCAAACCGGTGCTGTGCGTGGAAACGCATCTGGTCATTTATCCCGACTCGCTGTCGCTGCCTGCACTTGGACGGATCGCCCGCAACTTTCCAGGCAGTTTGAAACAGATGAATTCGCAGGAAGGGCGCAAGACGGCCATCAAGATCGTCGCGCGCAGGCTGCTTGGCGAACGCGGCTATGAGACACTGAAGAGCCGGGTCAAACGACCGGCTTAGATGTCGAGCCAAAACTGTGGCCAAGGGACATCATGCCGCCGATTTCGCCATTTACGGTGTGGTTCGCCGGTCACCACGAACGGCCATCATGAGCCGTCGGGAAAGCTGGAATCTGCCGTCGGAGATAGACGCATGAATTTCACACGCAGACAACTGTCGGCTCTTCTTGCTACCTCGGCAGCATTGCAACTGGTTCATAGGCGAGCCGTGGCAGAGAGTGCTGCCGCAGGAGACGCGGAAGCTGCCGTTGACAAGCTTCCGGATTGGTCAGCGATCAAGCTCCAACTTTGGAAGTATAACAATCCCTTCGTGCCATCGCAGTGGGGCGAGCCAAAGCTCGGAGGTTATGACTGGAAGGCGGCGAACGCCAAAATCGTTGACGGCGCGCTTCAGCTTACTGTCAGCGAGAAAGCTTCCGCACAGGCGTAGCCGGCGGTAAATCGGACTTTTCATCGGCAAGGTGGGAAGTGGATGTCACTCTCCCGACGATGAAGCCAGGGCTTGTTGCAGCGCCGCTTTGGACTTTTAACGACAAAGCCCATGAGGAAATCGATTTTGAATTCGTGGGCACGAAAGGACTACAGCTCAATGTTTGGGCAAACGTCGACAATCAGCACAAGAGCGTTTGGCTAAAGTGGATCCAACTCGGCGACCTCTCGGGGAAAAGATACCGCCTTGGCATAGAATACGAGGCGGGAAAACGTGTTGCTTTCCTCATTGACGGCAAAGAAGCTGCCGTGGTTACGCCGGCTGACACTCTGGGCGGTGCCTTTCCGAACAAGCCCATGAAGGCGTACTTCGATCTATGGGTTGCGGCAGGCGCGGTGATGGACGCAGGTTGGGCCGGCAAATGGGAGCCGATGCCGGCATCGGACAAACTGGTCATGACAATTCATGGCTACAGGCGAACTGATGTCGATCAGTGAGATTGCAATTCATCCGACCGCTGCGCAACCTCGGTTCAAGCCTCAAGGGCATGCTTTTGGGCGACATGCATTAATCAGGCGGCTTGGCGCGAACCCTGCTGGGCCGCCCGGCCGAGCATCGAAAAGAAGGTCGCGAACTGACGTTCAGGATCCAGCGCCGGCCGCTCGGAAAATTCACGTGCCGCCGCCGAGAGCCGTTCATATTCCTGGCTGTCGTTCCACAGCCGCCTGATCGCCGCGGCCCAGTCGTCGAGCGGTGCGTCATAATCGAGCACCACGCCACCGGCGCCAATCGCTTCCGGCAGGCCGCCGCGCCGGGACCCGACGACCGGAATGCCGCTGCAATGGGCCTCGGATGCCACGCGCCCCCAGGCCTCTTCCCATTTGCTGGGCGCCAGCAGGATCTTGGTCCGGCTATAGACCGTCTTCATGTCGCTGGTGCGGCTTTCCAGCCTGACATTGCGCAGCGGCGCGATGGTCCGTTCGATCTGTGCCCGGTGGTCGTCGTCGAGCTTCCAACTTTCGACGAACAGGAACGGAATTTCGGAGCATTGGCCGGCAATGCGCACCGCGAGTTCGAATCCTTTTTCATTGTAAGGGTTGATCAGCGTAACAAACTCGCCTGTCGTCGGCGTGCTGTAGAGCGCGGGATTGATGGTCGGCGGTATGACCGTCGAATCGATGTCGAATTTTGCCTTGTAGGTGCGCGCCGTGAACTCGGAATTGGCGATATAAAGCGCCGAATGCAGCTCTCGCAGATCCCCGCCCAATTCGTGGAATTCGACGTTCCGCAGATAGACGACCAGCGGCACGCCAAGCGCCTGCAGCGCCTTTCCGATCGGCACCGATTTGTGGCACTGCACGACGGCGACGTCGGGATCGAGCCTTTCGACGGCAAAGCGCGCCGCTTCCCAGGGAAACCACGCCCGCACCACAGGGTAACCGGGATAGCTGTCGATGACGGCGCGCTGCCTCAGAAGCTTCATCTTGGCGCGCGCCTTGTAGCCAAAGACGCCCTGGCCGAACAGCGCGGCAAGCACTGATGCCTCGTGGCCATGTTCAAGCAACTGTTCGGCCAGATGGTGGGTGCTGGATTGGACACCGCCGCTGAACTGGGGAGTGTAACCGTTGCCACCTGCAAAAAGGACTTTCATGGCTCCAGCTCCTTGTCGCATTCTGGGTTTGTTCAAAAGCGGTTTACTAAGGCAGAAGATATCCATCAGTTCCCGCCAGCCTCCGTCGTGTCCCGCTGTCAAGGCAACAGGCTTTCCCGCATGATCTCACGCCGCCATCCTGCCGATGCTGTGATATTCGATGCCGTAGCGAGCGATGACCTTGGGGTCGTAGAGATTTCTGCCGTCGAAGATGATCGGCGTGATCAGCGCATCCTTCATCGCGTCGAACGACGGCGCCTGGAAGTTCTTCCACTCGGTTGCGATCATGAGCGCATCGGCGCCACGCAGCGCTGCCTCCTTGGTCCCGCACAAAAGCAGATCCTCGCGCAGTCCGTAGATGGCCTGGCATTCCTGCATCGCCTCGGGATCGTAAGCCTGCACTTTGGCACCGGCCTTCCAGAGCGCTTCCATCAAGACACGCGCCGGCGCCTCGCGCATGTCGTCGGTATTGGGCTTGAAAGCGAGGCCCCACAGCGCAAAGGTCTTGCCCTTCAGATTGCCCTTGAAATAGCGGCTCACCTTGTCGAACAGGACCGACTTCTGTTCGTTGTTGCGTTCCTCGACCGCGCGCAGCAGCTTGGCATCGAATTTGACGCCTTCGGCGGTCTTGATCAGGGCGCGCACGTCCTTGGGGAAGCATGAGCCGCCATAGCCGAGGCCCGGATAGATGAAGTGGTAGCCGATGCGCGGATCGCTGCCGATGCCCTTGCGGACCTCCTCGATGTCGGCGCCGAGTTCCTCGGCCAGGTTGGCCATTTCGTTCATAAAGCTGATCTTGGTCGCCAGCATGCAATTGGCCGCGTATTTGGTGAACTCGGCGCTGCGCACATCCATGACGATCATCTTTTCGTGGTTGCGGTTGAACGGAGCGTAAAGCTCACGCATCACCGCCTCGGTATCCTCGCTGCCGGTGCCGACGATGATGCGGTCGGGCTTCATGCAGTCGGCCACCGCGGAGCCTTCCTTGAGGAATTCCGGATTGGAGGCGACGTCGAAACCCAGATCCTCGCGGCCGCGCGCCTTCAGCGTCGCGGCGATCCTGGCCTTTATCTTCTCGCAGGTGCCGACCGGCACGGTCGACTTACCGACGACGATCTTGGGCGCGTCCATCTCCCGGCCGATGGCCTCGGCAACGGCCAGCACATATTTGAGGTCGGCAGAACCATCCTCGCCCGGAGGCGTGCCGACAGCGATCATCTGTATCTGGCCATGCTTGACGGCGGCCGCGGCATCGGTGGTGAACTTGATGCGGCCGGCCGCGTGGTTCTCCTTGACGAGGTTTTCGAGCCCAGGCTCGAAAATCGGGATGAGGCCCTGATTGAGCCGCTCGACCTTTTTCACGTCGATGTCGACGCACACCACCTGGTGTCCGACTTCGGCAAGCACCGCCGCCTGCACGAGACCGACATAGCCAATTCCAAAAACCGTCAAATTCATTTGGTTTCATTCCTGTTCAAGACTTCGGAGCGCTTTCGGTCCGGCCGGTTCAGATTAGTCTTTACTTTATGCTGCATGCCAGCGATTCCGGAAACTGGCATGGCTGACCTAGCGCCGTGAAAGCGACACGGTCCACTTGCATGATGAGTTTTCGACCCGGATCCGAAAACGGTCCCATCCAGTTCTTCAGCGTGTCGCTGCCCCACAGGCTGAAGAATATCTTTTGCGCGTGAGTGGGCAGCTTTGCCGGATCTTTGATCGTGTTCACCAGTTGGCCGTTGACGTACCAGCGCAGTCTGTCCTTCTCCCAGACGAAGGCGTAGTCGTTAAAAACCTTGTCGGTACCGCCAGCTACATCCACCAATTTCTCGTTCTTGCCCTTGCCGGCTATGTAGGCGTTGACCTGCACCTTGGAGGTGTCCTTCGTCAGCACCTCGAAGTCGATTTCGTCATGCGGCTGCTTGTCAGTGGGGCCGATGTAGGTGAAGAAGGCGGCATTGATGCCGGAGCCCGCATCGGTTTTCATCCGCGCCTCATAGGTGCCATAGCCGAAGCGCTGCTTGGTCTGGACCTCGCCGCAGGCAAAGTCGCGATCCTTTAGCTTCCGCTTTTCGAAACCGAGCGTCAGCATGCCGTCGGAAAGCCGGACCTGGCTTTTGGACCAGGTGCAGTTCTGGTGCTTGCCGTTCGTCCAGCCGTCGGCAATGTACCAACGCGCACGATCGAAGCTGGTGAAATCGTCGACGAACGATGGCGCTGTCGGGATGTCCTGCGAATGGGAAGGGGTCGGGCCTGCAACCACGCTGCCGAGTGCAAACAGCAGAAACGCGCCGCCCGAACATAACTGCCTCAGGTTCCCTTGCCTGATCGAGCGCGTGAACGGCCTGCCGCCGGTTGCTGGGGTGGACGTGCTTTTCGGATCCGCGTTCATACCAAACTCACCTTTGTGCTGCGCCCCAACCCAAAGTCGACGTTCAAACCATGACGAAACGAGCTGACCTTGACCTTCTGCCAGTACCTTCCTTGTGCTTGCCTTAACTTGCCCAGTGACACCAAACCTCCTGCCTGTGGGCCCATCCAGGGATCTTGAAGTTCACTCCGTGCCGGCGGCCGGCTTGGCGAAATCTGCCTTCGAGCTACGCTGGGCGCTTTCGTCGAAGATTGCATCCAGCGAATGACGGAGATCTTTCATCAATTCGTTCTGGCGCGCGAGCGCCGCGATGCGCCGCTCGTAGTTCAGGATCGACTTCGTCAGCTCGCTGACCTCGGAGGATCTGCTGGAGGAGGCCGCCCCATTCTCCATCGCCTCGACCAGGAAGGCCGCGTTGGTGGCCGTTGTCTGGTAGCGATTCTCAAGGCCGTTTTTCTCCGCCTCGACCTCGGCTGCGATCTGGTCAAGCAGCTTTGCCAGGCGGTCAAGGCGCGAGATGTCGGTCTGCCTGTCTCGGGCCGGATCCCTAGATCTGAAGCCAAATATCGAGGCCATGCGCTCAGTTTCCTGTCATAACCGGCCTAAGGCTATCCCTGTGCCCGTCCGGCCAAAAAAGTCTTGTCGCATCGTCCAACTCCTCTGACTGGGGGACATTTTCGTGCCGATTCAAATAGCCAATCAAAATTGCTGCACCGCAACATACATGCCATCCCCAAAGCGAGTAGGCAACCACCTAGTGCGGCGAATCGGAAATTCGCATCACTTTGAAGCGTGGTAAGGACCTGTTGACATGATCGGCATGGCGCCGGTTGCGGACCAGCTCAAGGCTTGCCGACCGGGCTGGTTGCGGCCATGAGAAAGCGCAGCGGCGGCACAGGCTGCTTCGAGGCAAAGCCGGCGCGGCGAAACAACGCATCCAGCTTGTCGGCGGCCACGCCGCGAAGGATGGGGATGAGGTTGGATTGGCTGGCCAGGGCGTAGGCCGCAGCCGATGTCAGCCCCTGCTCGTTCTTCACGTCGAGGAAGTTTCGCAACCGATATTTGTCGCGTACCTGCCGTTCGTGCCTTCTGAGCACGGCCTTAGACCCTTCCGGCAAACTATCGATCGTCAGCAGCGCCAGATCCGCGTCGGCCAGACGCTTGAGGTCCTGCGTCTTGTGCTGGCCGCTCAGCGAGTCCGCGCGAACGATCGCGCCATAGCCGCAGGACCTGATGACTTTGAAGCGCGCCCCGCAAGCAACCGCGCGCGCGTAGAGTTCATAGTCTTCGCCAAGCCGCAGGTTTTCGTCATAGCGCAGTCCATGTCGGTCAAGAAAAGCGCGGCTGATCACCGGTTTGAGGAAACCCAACTCACCTCTCTGCACACGGCGACTGGAGATGTTGCCTTCGATGAAACGCTCGAAATCGAGGAATTCCGGATCGGCCGAAAACCGCGGAGCGGTGATTTTCGAGACGTCGGTCACCGCATCGTCCCTGATCATCATGATGTTGTCCGCAGCGAAATCCCAATCGGCGCTGGCGAACAACTCGCGAAATCTGCCCTCGAGAAAAAAATCGTCGGCGTCCAGAATGCTGATGAACGGCGATCTGGAGCTGGCGATCGCGGCGTTGCGGGCGAAGGAGGGACCGCCGTTGACGTCGAGCCGGATGACGGAAAGCCTGCCGCTGCCATCGTCGGCCGCCCGAGCGACTTTCGCGGTGTCGTCAGTGGAGGCGTCATCGACGACGACGACTTCGGCCACCTCCGGCTCGCGCAATGCCGACGCGATGCCCACTGGAATTGTCCGCGCCGCGTTGCGGGCGGCGATGATCACGCAGACCTGGGGTTCTGTCATCCATTCGTTTCTCGACTGCACAGGTAGCTCCGAACTTCTCGCCGCCCCCGGTTTGATGTCCATGCAGCTCTCGTTCTCACTGCCTGTCCGGCTGTTCGAAAACATCAGCCGGCGCTTATGCTGCAATTGCGAAGCAAAGCATCGTTAAAATCATTCGCTCCGTCCAGTCTTTCCTTTCGGTGTCGTCATGGCGCAATCGATGGGCGGTGAAATACCCGCGGATAGACGGACTGCTTCGCAAACCGTCCCTGCTCATCATGGATGGGACCGTCAGCGCACTCGAATCGCTGATCACCAGGTCGATCGACAGAGTTTACGCAAATTAGAGCTGAGTCACAGGATCCGAGGCTGAATGAAAAATCCGGAGGCCGGTTGCCCAGGATGCTGTCGGGCGAGCAGTCCGCCAGCATCCGGCCGACGCTTTCTGTCGTCAGGTCAGTGCAGGCTTCTCCTGGCACTGAACTTCTCGCCGTCGGCCACTTCGGTCGAACTCAGCTTTCGTTCGGCATCGCGAATCTTATCAGCCGACGTCGGGGAATTTCTGACAACCATGACGAAAACCAGCAGAAAGTAGCCCAGCTGGATGACAATGGCGCAGGCTACAGCGCGAAAAAGCGTCGTGTCTAGCGAAGCACCGTCGAAACAAGACCATGCGACCACGATCGCCAGAGCGAAAATCATGCCGACAATGAATTTTGGTAGCGACATACCCGACAGCCCGTCAACCTGCTCGGGCAAAAATCGATGATCGACCCACCCCGAGCCTCCCTTCGCCATGCGAGCTTGTTGAGGCCGCTCGCTTTCTTTGGCCGGTTGCTTCCGGCCTTCCCACGCTGTCCATACTCTGACAGAAACAATTTGCAACTCTATTAAGGTGTGCAATATCGGGCAAGGCCAACCGCAAATTATTTTGGATAAGTTCGCGGGATCGACTCTGCCATGTTGCGATGCACACATCGACATCACGACCAATCACCCCGTAGCGACCCGCTTCAGTAGGAGCTACAATATTAATCAGTACTTTACTTTAAACCCTCTCTATATTTTACCAAACTAAAGGATGATAAATGCTCAATAACCCGGCACAAAGAGCGATTTGCCCAACCTAAGCCTCAAAAACGCACTAGATTTTTCAAGGTTGCCCAGAATTTGTCACGAACGCGCCATAAAGGCGAAAATTTGTGCAGGATCGGTTTATTATTTAGTCAAGTCATGACGTGATTATTTCAGGCGCTCAAGAAATTGTGTGTTGCGATGCAGCATTTTTTTGATATCGTGCGGCAAACCATCCGTTCAACGTATGGAGTTTATGCATGAGGGACGTAGCCAAGCCGGCCGACGCGGATTTTTCGCAGGCAGGTATCGATTTTCCACCGATCGGCGGCCTGCTCAAACGCAGCTTCGATATCGCCGGTTCACTGATTGGCCTGGTTGCTCTCAGTCCGCTGTTTGTGATGGTCGCGCTGCTTGTCAAGTTCTCTGACGGCGGACCGATTTTCTACGGTCACAGCCGGATCGGTCGCGGAGGACGGATTTTCCCGTGCCTCAAGTTTCGCACCATGGTTCAGAATGGCGAACAGGTGCTGGCTTCATATCTTGCCGCCAACCCGGACGCCAAAGCCGAATGGATGGCGACCCGCAAGCTCAAGAACGATCCGCGCGTCACGCGCGTCGGGGCCGTGCTGAGGAAGCTCAGCCTCGATGAACTGCCGCAAATCATCAATATTCTTCAGGGTGACATGAGCCTTGTCGGTCCTCGCCCCGTCGTACGCGACGAGCTTGAGATTTATGGCAGTTCGGCCGTCTATTACCTGAAATCGCGCCCCGGCCTAACCGGGCTTTGGCAGGTCAGCGGCCGCAATGACGTTTCCTATGACAGCCGCGTCGCATTCGATCGCCACTATGTCGAGAACTGGTCGCTGTTCCAGGACATTCGCATCATCGTCAAGACCGTGCCTGCCGTCTGGATGTCGCGGGGCTGCTACTGAGCGACCGGGAGCCGGTTCTGTGTGGAAGAGTGACTGTCCAGATGCCAACCATTCTGCAGCAAGTTTCATCGGGCGGGGCTAAAGCGGATCGGAAAACGTACAGTTGAAAACAGATATCTTCAAAATCTCCTGCGCCGGCATTGCTGGCAATCGCATGCGGCGGATGCGGCTTATGACCACTTGCCTCGCGCTGGCGCTCACCATTCCCCAACTCGCCGCCGCCGATGAGTATCGCCTCGGATCGCAGGACAAGCTGACCATCCGCGTGGCCGAATGGCAGACCGTTGAAGGCACGTTCCGCGACTGGACGGCCGTCAACGGAGAGTACACAGTCGGCCCGGCCGGAACATTGTCCGTGCCGTTCGTCGGCGAAATGCCGGCATCCGGCAAGACCACATCCGAGATCGCGGCAGCGATCGGCCAGGCGCTCCAGCGCAAGCTCGCCTTGGCGGACCGGCCGGAAGCCTCCGTCGAAATGGCGGAGTACAGGCCATTCTACATTTCCGGGGAGGTGCAGACGCCTGGCCAGTATCCCTACGTGCCTGGTCTGACCGTCCTGAGGGCGATGAGCATCGCCGGCGGTGTCCGGCGGGCCCCCGAAGGACAGCGGTACGACCGCGACATGATCAATGCCAAGGGCGATTTTGACGTTCTCGAAGACCAACGGGTCCGGCTGATCGTCAGGCGCGCGCGCATCGAAGCGGAGATGGCGGACAAGCCGACATTTGACGTGCCGAAGGAGGTGGCCAACGATCCGAAGGTGGCAAGCGTCGTTGCGGACGAGATGGCGATCCTGACGGCCGATCAAAAGAAGCTTAAACTGCGCCTTCAGGCGCTCGACGATTTGAAGAAGCTACTGCAGAGCGAGATCGATTCGCTGCAGAAAAAGATCGTCAACCAGCAGCGGCAGGTCGACCTGGCAAAGGAACAGCTCAGCGGCATCGGCTCGCTGGCGCAGAAAGGCCTTGTCGTCAACACGCGGGTTCTGACTTCGCAACAAACGATCGCCGACCTGGAAGGCCAGATCCTGGATTACGACACGGCCATCCTTACCGCCAAGCAGTCGATCAGCAAGGCCAATCAGGATGCCATCGACCTGGAAAACACTCAGAATGCGAGCCTCGCCGCCGACCGGCAACAGGTAGAAGCCGATCTCAGTGCGACGATGCTCAAGATGAACATGCAAACCGGCCTGATGGCCGAAGCCATGTCGGGGAACCCGGCATTACAACGCTATCGCGACGGCGAAGAGCCAACGATGTCCTTTGCCCTGGTTCGGGTGGTCGACGGCAAGACCAGCGAAATTGCCGCCAGTGAAGACACGCCCGTGCTGCCCGGGGACGTGATCAAGGTGAAGCTGGCGCCAATGGCTAGCCAATAGAACTCGAGCGATCGAATACCCCAACGTCAGCTGACGCTCAAAGGGAGCGTCATGCCGAGGCCGTCCGCATAGATGCACGCTTCTCGGCGAAAAGTGCCAATCGGTGGGGGAAGCGAGGTGAATATCTATCGTGGTAGAAGGTATATTAAAGGCGCAATAGTTACATTCATTTGGGCAGTGAGGGGTATCGAAATAACCGATCGAGTTTCGGTACTTGGTGTCTCGCCTCATATAGGAGGAAAAGGCAATTTTTAGATTTGGCTCTCGCGTTTCGTTTCGAGGGTTTGGGTCACGTTCCTGGTTTCATGCACGCCGGAACGCAAGTCTGTCAATTGGCTCTAGATCTTTTATAAACAGCGGAGCTACGATCGACGCATCTGTCGCAGTAAGCATCGGAAAAGGATGCCTTATTGGCGAATCGGTTGTAATCCAAGACTCAAACTATCATGAGGTCGAAGAGGGTGCCGGTGTTAAAGCGAAAGCTGTCCTGATTGGGATAATGTTTGGATAGGCCGAATTCAATAATCCTGCCTGGGGTCGAAATCGGGGATCATAGCGTAATTGGAGCCGGCTCTGTGGTCACCAAAAGTGCACCGCCGCGAAGCCTGGTTGCAGGAAATCCCGCCCGAATAATTCGCGAAATTGTGGCGCCCCAAGATTACATTCGTTTTTGACGGTAATTTTAACGAACGAAATCAAGGTGACATTCTGCGCTTCTCTTAGCCCTTTGCGGTTTCTGGTTCCGCGAGGCTCGCCGCCGTCCACCGAGGGCGGGCGACAGGCACCTTCACCAGTTTGAAGTAGCTGTAATACAGAAGGAAGGAGCCCATAATGTAGGGGTTGAGGGTCTCGACCTCGACGAAGGACCGGATGAACAGAAGCACCATCACGCCGGCAAGAATCACAGATTCGGCCTGCCACGTCCTGAATATCAACGCCGATATGTGGCCCCACAGCGTGCGCACGATGATCAGCGAAATCAGCGTCGCCCCGACATAGCCAAGCTCGACGAGCGCTTCGACATAGGTGTTGTGGAAGTGGAAGCCGCTTCGGGTCGTGATGTAGAATTCGTTCCAAAGCCGTTCGGCCTCGGCGAAACCCTGCACCCAGTAGCCCGCGTAGCCGACGCCGAGGATCGGCGCTTGCTGCGCCGCACGCCAGCCCTGCTCCCAGAGATAGGTCCGTCCGGTGAGCGTGGAGTCTTTTCCGAAGACGCCAAGGACGAAATCCAGAAGCCCCGCAAAGGCAACCGCGGTGACCGCGACCAGCCCGCATGCGCCGACCAGGAAAATCACCCGTCGGTAGCGGAGCGAAAGCTTCTTCGCCATGGCAAGCAGAGCGACCAGAGCGAGAACTGCCGGTACCGAAGCCATCGAGGTGGCTGAATGCGAAATGACCAGCAGATAGGCCGACAGGACGAGGACGGGCGCCGTCAAGAAAAGGCTGATCCGGCCGCGCTTGAGAAAGGTCAGCAAGACAACGCAAAAATAGATGCCAAGGGAGGCAACAAAGCCAATCTGGTTCTTGGAGCTGAATGCGCCGACGAAATTATACGTCCCGTCGAGGCCATCATACGAATAACCCCCGACCATAAGCGAGTAGAGCAGGACGAGAAAGATCCCGATCAGTGAGCCTATTGTCAACGTCCGAACGCTGACGGTGCGCGCGGCGATATAGGCGCAGGCGATATGAGAGCAATACTGGATCGCCGTCCTCAACGTGATGCCCGGAGCATCCGACCAGAACACCGAGAGGCAGACGTAGATTGCAAACGCCAGTGGCAGCCACGCGCTGGAGGCATGTCGCAACAGCCGCCGGTAATCTACCATGATCAGGGGAAGCCAGACCGCATAATAGGCCAGGATCAGGATCTGGCCGAAAAGGTAGGAGTAGGAGAACGCCCAAATGGAGATGGCGACAGCAAATGTGCCATAGACCGTGCTCTTCTCCGGGTCGACCAACAGAGATTTTGGTATCTTCATCTCGGTAGCGAATTCCCGTCCATGAGTTCAATGCCGATTCGCCGCCGCGCCAGGCGCGAACGCTTCCATTGTGCAGTGCAATATAACCCATCCCCTGCAGCCTGTCACCCAAATGAGGCAAAAACAGCCACAAGGACGCCCCGGGAAGGCGGTAAAAGGCCGCAAGAACTGAGCATCCAGGCCGGCTTCTGGCTCCAAACATTGTCAGCGCCTCGGCATCACGGTCAAGAGCCATCGCCGCCGGATTCATGAGAAGCTCGGCATCGCCACCGCGCGGAACTGTTTTCGCAGTCCACAGCACCGGACCGAAAAATAGCAGCCGGCATTCCTTGCATCCGTTGCAATGAATGAGGCCCTCCGCGTACGCTATGGCGGGGACAACCAGCAGACGCTGGTGGTCCCGATCTGCTGGGCTGGAGCAAACGGATGGACAAACCTCGAATCTTCCTGGGCTCGTCGGGGAAGCAGAAAAAACTGCTGCAGGCGCTGACACGCGGTCTTGAAGACATCGCGTATGTGGAACCCTGGACGACATCCTTCAATCCCGGGACAACCACACTGGAGCGCCTCCTTGAGCTTACGCGTGAAGTCGACTTCGCTGCTTTTGTGTTCGCCCAGGACGACTGGACGAGTGCAAGCCTGATGGCATCACCTGCTCCTGTATCCGCTCAAGCTTCTCCGCGAGACAATGTGGTCTTCGAAGCCGGCCTTTTCGGCGGTGTCCTCGGAATGCGCCGAACGTTTATCCTCCATGCCAACGGCTCCAAGCTTCCAAGCGATCTCCTCGGCCTGACGTCCGTGAGGTACGGCGAAGCGACAACCGCCGCCGAGATGAGAGCGGTCAACCAAAAGCTGCGAAAAGCGATTGAAAATGAGGGCCGCGCCGCCCGAATAGAGGGTCTTTGGTGGCAGTTTTCCCTGTCGGAGCGGACCGTGAAGGAACCTTCCGCGGTGAGCCTCCTGCGGATCTCGCGAGACCGCGATGGTGCGCTGGAGCTAGCCGGCCGCTCATGGCAAGAGAATGGCAGTCTGTCCGCGAGATACTGGAGCGAAGCAGTAAAGGAGAGAAAGGAGCCTGCCGGCATCTTTTACTTTTGGAATGGAGAACGGCCCTTGGACGCGAACGCGTCGCAGTTGTACGGGACAGGAGAGATCCGGCTGGAGTCCGCCGATCGCGCGTCCGGGTACTTCACCACACGAGCCGACACACAGCCAAAACTGAACGCCCGCACCTCCGGTGTCTATCTGCGCGCCGAGCCGGAGGACTTGAGCATCCTGGACGGGCGCGACAACCAGCGACGAGTAGAGCTGATCGCGGAGCGGCTGAACCATTGGAAATCGATCAAGAACGTCTGAACCGGTGCGCGCGGCGTAACTCCAGCTAGCCCGACGCTCTAGCCCTGCCGCGGCTTTTCCTACCGCCTCGTGGCCCACCATGAACCTGTTCGGAGCTTCAGCCTCTGGCTTGAACTCCTCCGCCATTGACTTCACATTCGCCGCCGATTGGGAGGAAGAGCACATGCCGATGAGTTTTGCGGGACGGTTTGCCGGGCGGTCGGCAGTGATCACTGGTGGCGCGTCCGGAATCGGCCTGGCTGTCGCGCTAAGAATCGCTGAAGAGGGCGGGCGCGTTTGCGTCTGGGATCGCGACCCCACCCAGATCGAGCAGGCCAAGGCTGTCATTGCCGATTTGCATAGCGTGACTGTCGACGTCGCCGATGCCGTGGCGGTCGAACAGGCCGCCCGGCAGACGATCTGTGCCCTTGGCGCGGTCGATATCCTGGTCACCAGTGCGGCCATCACCGGACCGAACATGACGACCTGGGACTATTCGGTGGAGGATTGGCACCGGGTCATCGACATCAACGTCAACGGCGTCTTCTACTGCAACAAGGCGCTGGTTCCGCACATGCTCGAGCGCAATTACGGCAGGATCGTCAACATCGCTTCGATCGCCGGCAAAGAGGGAAACCCGAATGCCTCTGCCTACAGCACCTCCAAGGCGGCGGTGATCGGCCTGACCAAGTCTCTGGGCAAGGAACTGGCCAAGACCAAGGTAACGGTGAACTGCGTCACGCCGGCGGCGGTGCGCACCGCGATTTTCCAGCAGATGAGCCAGCAGCACATCGATTTCATGCTGTCGAAGATACCGATGGCGCGGTTTGGCGAGGTCGAGGAGGTGGCGGCGCTGATCTCGTGGATCGCTTCCGAGGAATGCTCCTTCACCACCGCCGCCGTTTTCGACGTTTCCGGCGGCCGGGCCACCTATTGAAGCAAGTTGGGCGATCTACCGCCAAGGCCGCTAGACTGGAGTTCCCGTCGCTTGCTTAGGGTCGAACCTCGACTGTCCGACGAAGACCTGCTCGACCGCTTCCAGTGCGCGGCCTTCGGCTATTTTCTGGAAACCGTGAATCCGGAGAACGGGCTGGTTGCCGACACCTCGCGGCCAAATTGGCCGGCAAGCATCGCGGTCGTCGGCTTCGCCCTGTCCTGCTATCCGGTCGGGGTCGAGCGTGGCTGGATGACCCGAGATGCAGCCGTAAAGCTGACGCTTGCCGCACTGCGCTTCTTCTGGAACAGCCGGCAAGGCAATGGCGACGACGTCACCGGCCACAAGGGTTTCTATTACCATTTCCTCGACATCCGGACCGGCCTGCGCACCTGGCGATGCGAATTGTCGATGGTTGACACTGCGCTTTTGATGGCTGGCGTGCTCGTGGCTGGCGCCTATTTCACGGGCGACAATGACGAAGAAACCGAAGTCCGCGAACTGGCGGAAGTCCTCTACCGGCGCGTCGACTGGCGATGGGCGCAAGGCAGCAATTCGACCTTGCGACAGGGCTGGAAGCCGAAGAGCGGCTTTCTGCGTTATGGCTGGGAAGGCTACAACGAAGCGACCATGCTCTACGTTCTGGCAATGGCCTCCCCGGACAAGCCAGCCTCGGACGACAGTTATGCCGGCTGGACGGCCACATATCGATGGGAAAACATCTACGGCTACGACGTGCTCTATGGCGGGCCGCTGTTCATGCACCAGTTCTCGCATGCCTGGATTGACTTCGACGGCATCCGGGATGCGTTCATGCGGGAGAAGAACTCGGACTATTTCGAAAACAGCCGCCGCGCGACCTACCTTCATCGGGATTATGCGCGGCACAACCCCTCTGGCTACGACGGCTACGGCGAAGGACTTTGGGGCCTTTCGGCGGGTGACGGGCCCGGCAACTTCCGCGCGAAGATCGAGCGGCGACCGCGCAAATTTTCCGGCTACGCCGCGCGCGGCGCACCGTTCGGCCCCGACGACGGAACGATAGCGCCGTGGTCGTATCTCGCATCGCTGCCCTTCGCGCCGGAAATCTGCCTGCCGGCGCTGCGCCACCTCAGAGAACGCCATCCTGAGGTGGTCGACAGTTTCAGGGTGCCGAGCGGTTTCAACCCCACGCTGGCGAACCGGCGGAAGTTCGGGCCGAGTGGCTGGATATCGGATGCGCATTACGGACTGGACCAGGGTATCGTCGTGCTGATGATCGAAAACCACCGCTCGCGCCTGATCTGGGACCTGATGCGGTCGAGCCCGCACATCCGTCGCGGCCTGTGCAAGGCCGGGTTCAGCGGCGGCTGGCTATCGCAGCCGGCGAACCCTAAGGACCGTGCTCAATGACGGCTACCGCCCAGCTGTCGCTGTCGTGTCGGACACTAAGATGTTCGCCCTTCCCAGCAACTCGCGCTTGCTGGGAAGTGCGTCACTGGCCTGCTCGCATGTTCGATTTCATTTGGCCCGGCAAGTCACCGTCATGATTAGCCGGCGAACGTGTAGGCGGTCTTCACCGTGGTGTAGAACTCCGCCGCGTAGCGGCCCTGCTCGCGCGGGCCGAAGCTCGATCCCTTGCGGCCGCCGAAAGGCACATGGAAATCGACGCCCGCCGTCGGCAGATTGACCATCACCATGCCGGCCTCCGAGTTGCGCTTGAAATGCGTGGCGTGCTTGAGGCTCGACGTGCAGATGCCCGACGTCAGCCCGAACGGCGTGTCGTTGGCCACCGCCAGCGCCTCGTCATAGTCCTTGACGCGGATGACGTTGGCCACGGGCCCGAAGATCTCCTCGCGCGAGATGCGCATGGCGTTGGTGGCTTGCGTAAACAGCGCCGGTTGCAGGTAGAAGCCGCGGGTTTCGCGATCGAGCCGCTCGCCACCGAAGGCCAGATCGGCGCCTTCCTGGCGGCCGATGGCGATATAGTCTTCGTCCTGTTTCAACTGGCTCTGGTCGACCACCGGTCCGATCTGGGTTTTGGCATCGAGAGCGTCGCCGACGGCCAGCTTGCCCAGGCGATCTTTCATCGCGTCGACGAAGCGGTCATGGATGCCGTCCGTCACCACCAAGCGGGACGATGCCGTGCAGCGCTGGCCAGTCGAGAAGTATGCGCCATTGATCGCGCAGTCGACGGCGACCGCAAGATCTGCATCGTCGAGCACGACGAGCGGGTTCTTGCCGCCCATTTCGAGCTGGAACTTGCGCATGTGCTCTACGCTGGCGGCAGCCACGCGCTTGCCGGTGCCGACCGAGCCGGTGAAGGTGATGGCATTGAGGTCAGGGCTGTCGAGCATGGCCTGGCCGACCACCGAACCCTTGCCCATGACGAGATTGAGCACGCCCTTCGGCAGGCCGGCGCGGTGCAGGATGTCGACAATGGTCCAGGCGCTCTCCGGAACCAACTCGGCCGGTTTGAAGACGATGGTGTTGCCGTAGGCCAGGGCAGGAGCGATTTTCCACGCCGGAATGGCGATCGGGAAATTCCACGGCGTGATGATGCCGACGACGCCGACCGCCTCCCGGGTGATTTCGACACCGACGCCGGGCCGCACGCTTGGAACCAGCTCGCCAGACAGGCGCAGCGTCTCACCAGCAAAGAAATCGAAGATCTGGGCGGCCCGCACGGTCTCGCCAATGCCCTCGACCAGCGTCTTGCCTTCTTCGCGCGCCAATGCCCGGCCGATTTCATCTTTACGCGCGGTGATCTCGTCCGACGCCTTCCTCAGCACCGCATGGCGTGCCAGCAGGCCCGATCGGGACCAAGCCGGAAATGCCGCTTTCGCCGCCGTGATGGCCTGCCGGGCCTGCTCGGCGTCCCCCGACGCATATTCGCCGACCACATCGTCGAGATTGGACGGGTTGATGTTGCGGGAGCCGGCGTTGCCCACCCACTCGCCATCGATGAGGTTCTTTCGAAACGGGATCATGTCGCTGTCTTCCTTGTCGTCCTTCGATTGCCGTCTATCTGGACTACCGGCCGCCACACCGCAAGGCCGCCGGCGGCAAAGTTCTCTTGCTCGACAGGCATGTGCTAGGTGTCGAGGCGGTAAAAGTTGATTCTAGTGTTGTGCGACGCGGATCGCACCGGGAGGAACCGCCATGTCCGACAGCGTGTTGCCGCTGGTGATCAGCGCGCCCGAGCCGCGCACGCTCGACCTGATTTTCACGCCCGAGGCACTGGCGAGATTCCGCGCCAAATATCGTATCGTCGAAACGTCGCCAGAAGGCGTAGTGGCCCTGCCGACCGACGTGCTCGCCGAGGCGCGCTACATCGTCGGCCAGCCGCCGATCGCGCCGGAGACGCTCGACAAGATGCGAACACTGCGCTGCGTCTTCAATGTCGAGAGCAACCTCATCAACAACATGCCGTATGAGACGCTTTTTTCGCGCGGCATCCATGTTGTTACCACCGGCCTGGTCTTTGCCGAGCCAGTGGCCGAGCTCGGCCTTGCCATGGCGCTCAATCTCGCCCGCGACATCGTCGACGCTGACCTCGCGTTTCGTGAGGGCAAGGAGCTGTGGGGCGGTGACGGCAACCGGACGGCGCGGCTTCTGTCCGGCGCGGATGTCGGTATCATCGGCTTCGGCGATCTCGGCCGCGCGCTCAACCGGCTGCTGTCGGGCTTTCGCACGCGGACCAAGGTCTTCGATCCGTGGCTGCCGCCGTCGATCCTCATCGAGAACGGCGTCGAGCCGGCTACGCTCGACACGGTTCTGTCGACCAGCGATTTCGTCTTCGTCGTCGCTTCGGTGACCAGCGAAAACCAAGGGTTTCTCGGCGCTGACGCCTTTGCCAGAATGCGCACTGGAGCCGCGTTCATCCTGCTCAGCCGTGCCGGTGTGGTCGATTTTCCGGCGCTGATGGACGCCGTTCGCAGCGGCCACATCGTCGCCGCCAGCGACGTGTTTCCGGAAGAGCCGCTGGCGCAGGATCATCCCGTGCGCACGCTGCCCGGCTTCCTGCGTTCCGCCCACCGGGCCGGTGCGCTCGACATCGCTTTCAAGCGCATGGGCGACATGGTGCTGGAGGACATGGACCTGATCGACCGCGGCCTGCCGCCGATGCGTTCGAAGCGGGCCGAACGCGAGACCGTTTCGCGGATGCGTTCGAAGCCAGTCGACAAGAACTGAGCCGCAAGCCAGAGCCTGCATCGGTTCTCAGATGGCGAACGACCAGAACAGGCAGGCCAGTGTCGCAGCGGCGAAGACGACGAAGAACAGGCTTCTCAGCAGGATATTGCGGCGCAACTCGTTCATGAAGAGATGGCATCCGACGACTGCTGCGACAAACAGGAAGCGCCAGTTCAGCAGCGCCGGCAAGATGTTGCCCCGATCGAAAGCCCATCTGGCAGCGAGACAGCCAATGATGGCCGCGAACAACACGATGACTGTCCAGAAGATCGCATCCGCGGCGTTCGTCAGGACGACGCTGGCGGCTCTGATCGGCAGGATCATCATGAGCAGCGCGCTGAAGAAGTAGACTGATGCAAGCGGGATAAACGTTCCGGCATCGGCGACGTCGTCCAGGCGTTTTGCGCCGATCGCACCATAGGGATAGCCATGCCTGGCCACTGCCAGGCTGAGCGCCATCAGCAAAGCCGTCAATATGGCGACCAATGCGAATGAAGTGAGGGCTTTGCTCATAAGGGTCCTGTTCGGAACGAATCGAATAAGGACGTTGGTAGCCCATGGTTTGTAAATTGCTGGTAAGCGTCGAGGCCCGGCGTGACAGAGTTTCTCGACGCCCTCACTCCGCCGCTTGAAGGCGTCGCGCCTCAATGATGGTCCTGATCTCGGCGCGGCAAGAGCCGCAGTTGGTGCCGGCATGCAGGGTGGCGCCGATCGCCTCGACGCTGGTGCAGCCGCCGCGTACCGCCTCCGCGATCTGATTGGCGCCGACCCCGAAACAGGAGCAGACGACGGCGCCACGATCGACGGTATTGCCGCCCGGCCGCCCGGCTACGATCGCCAGCCGCTCGCGCCGATCGGCATGGTCCGCACTCAACTGCTCCACCGCCCAGCTGCGCGACACCGCGACCGGCTTGGGCGCAAGATAGAGCGCGCCAGCCAGCCGGCTGCCGGCGAAGCGGGCAAAGCGATGGTGCCCGCCGGCGACATCATGATAGGCGAGCGTCTCGCCTTGCGCGTCCGCGCCAAAAAGCGAAGCTGCGAAAACCGGCCAATCCCGGCCAGCTTCCAGTGCAAGCTCAAGGCGCCAGCCGGCGGCGCAACGGGCGAGGCTCCAATAGTCGGCGTCGATCGAGCCCGGCCGTTCGGCAAGCACGGCGAAGCCGAAGGCGGCGGCAGCAAAGCGTTCCACGCGGCCGGCAACATTCTTCGAGGCCGGCTGGCCTGAAATCGCATCGGTGATGGGCGCCACCAGTGCATCGACGCGAGCACGCGCTGAGAACTGGTCCGTCCAGTGCATCGGCACGAAGACTGATCCCGGCCGCTGCCGCGCTGTCACCAGCGCGCGAACCAGCACCTCGCCGTGCCCAGTGGAGACGCGCACGATGTTGGCATCGCCGATGGCGAAGTGCTGTGCATCCAGCGGATGGATTTCGGCGAAGGGCTCGGCCATATGCTGCGACAGCCGCTGGCTCTTGCCGGTCCGCGTCATGGTGTGCCAATGGTCGCGAATCCGCCCGGTGTTGAGGATTAGCGGATAGTCCGGACTGGTGCGGATGTGTGCAGTCGGGTGGATGGCGATGAAACGCGCCTTGCGGTCGGGCGTGTAGTAGCCGCCATTGGCGAAGAAGCGGATACCCTCCCCCTTGAGGGGAGGGTCGGCGAGCGAGCTTTGCGCAGCAGGGCGAGAGAGCCGGGGTGGGGTCGGAGAGGCTCCACCGACCCCACCCAGTCCCGCTTGTTTCGCTTCGCTCAACGCGCGCGCCGACCCTCCCCTCGAGGGGGAGGGTGAGGCCGGTGCTGGCCATTGGAATGGCGCCAACTCCTCGTAGGTCTTCGCGTCAACACCGGCGTACGCCCCTATATCAAAATCGCGGGCGCCGTCATTCTCGAAGGCCGAGAGCGCGGCGTGCTCGGCGAAAATCGCGGCCGGCGACGCATACGAAAACGCCTCGGCAATCCCCATCCGCTTGGCCACTTCGGCGATGATCCACCAGTCGGCTCTTGCCTCGCCTGGCACTGGCAAAAAGGCGCGTTGGCGCGAGATGCGGCGCTCCGAATTGGTTACGCTGCCGTCCTTCTCGCCCCATGCGGCGGCGGGCAGCCGGACATGGGCGTGGCGGACCGTGTCGGTCATGGCCAGCACGTCCGACACCACGACAAAAGGGCAGGCCTTGATCGCCGCCTCGACGGCATCGGCATCCGGCATCGAATCGACCGGGTTGGTCGCCATGATCCACAGCGCCCGGATTCGCCCGTCGGCCACCGCCTGGAACATCTCGACAGCCTTCAAGCCGGGTTTTTCGGCGATGGCCGGCGCGCTCCAGAAGCGCTGCACGCGGCCGCGGTGTTCGGGGTTTTCGATCTCCATATGGGCGGCCAGCATGTTGGCCAAGCCGCCGACCTCACGGCCGCCCATGGCATTGGGCTGGCCGGTCACCGAAAACGGCCCGGTGCCGGGCTTGCCGATGCGGCCGGTGGCGAGATGGCAATTGATGATGGCGTTGACCTTGTCGGTGCCCGAGGACGACTGGTTCACGCCCTGGCTATAGACGGTCACCGTTTTCGCCGTCGCGGCAAACAGGCTGTAGAAGCGGACAAGCTCGTCCCCGCCGAGGCCCGTGGCAGCGGCGATGCCGGCAAGGTCGAGCGAGGAAGCGGCAATCGCGCCTTCGAAGCCCGTGGTATGTGCAGCGATATAGGCGCGGTCCAGAGCGTCATTTTTGCCAAGATAGGCGAGCAGGCCGGTGAACAGCGGGACGTCGCCATCGGCCGCGATCGCCAGATGCATGTCGGCGATATCGGCGGTCATCGTGCGGCGCGGATCGATCAGCACCACCTTCATCTCGGCCCGTTTTTCCCGGGCCGCGGCAATGCGCTGGTAGAGCACCGGGTGGCACCAGCCGAGATTGGAGCCGACCAACACAATCAGATCCGCAAGCTCCAGATCCTCATAACTGCCCGGCACGGTGTCAGCGCCGAAGGCGCGGCGATGGCCGGCAACCGACGAAGCCATGCACAGGCGCGAATTGGTGTCGATATTGGCCGAGCCGATGAAGCCTTTCATCAGTTTGTTGGCGACATAATAGTCCTCGGTCAGCAACTGGCCGGAAACGTAGAAGGCGACCGCGTCGGGGCCGTGCTCGGCAATGGTTTGCGAGAAAGTCGAGGCGACGAGGTCGAGCGCTTCGTCCCAGCCAGTGCGGCGACCGTGGATCTCCGGATAGAGCAGCCGGCCGTCGAGATCGATCGTCTCCGCCAGCGCCGAGCCCTTGGAACAGAGCCGGCCGAAATTTGCCGGATGGTCTGGGTCGCCGCGAACGGTTATTTCGCCATCCGCGGCGACCTTCGCCAGCACGCCGCAACCCACCCCGCAATAGGGGCAGGTGGTCCTCACCTCGCGCGCTTCGTCGATCTTCATGCTCAGGCCGCGCGGCTGGCCAGCGCTTCCAGCGCAATGAACAGACGCTCGCCCTCGATCCGCACCGGAACGGTGCGTACCGCACCTTCATCGGCGCCGAGCGCCTTGCCGGTCTCCAGCGAGATCACCCAATTGTGCAGGGGACAGGTCACCGCCGCGCCGTGGACGATGCCCTGCGAGAGCGGCCCGCCCTTGTGCGGACAGTGGTCCTCGATGGCGAAGACCTGGTCCTCCGCGGTGCGGAAGACGGCGATCTTGCCTTGCGGCGTGGCGACGCAGCGCGCGCCGCGGCGCGGAATGTCCGATATCGAGCCGATTGATACCCAGTTCATCTGCCTCATCCTTTGCGCGTGTTCTTAACCGAAAACCGGTTTCCACTTTTCGGGAACACGCGCCTACTCCGCCGCCTGCGCGAAACCGACCGAAGCCATCGGCCGGAATTCGTGCTTGTCCTTGCCGGAGACGCGTTCCGACCACGGGTCGACCTGCGCGAATTTCTGCGAAAACACGAAGCGATCGAAATAGGCCCTGCGCTTCTCGCCATCATCCAAGATCTGGCGCTTGATCTCGGCGATGCCGATGCGCTTGGCCCATTTGTAGATGCGCTCAAGATAGCGGCCCTGCTCGCGATACATTTGCGTCAGCGCCACGATATGCTCGAGCGCTTCGTCCTCGGTCTTGACCAGGCCGAGCACCTCTGTGCCCTTGATGTCGAGGCCGGCAGCACCGGCGAAATGGATTTCGTAGCCTGAATCGACGCAGATCACGCCGACATCCTTGCAGGTCGCCTCGGCACAGTTTCTAGGGCAGCCCGAGACCGCCATCTTGACCTTGGCGGGCGTCCACGACCCCCACATGAATTTCTCGATGCGGACGCCGAACCCCGTCGAATCCTGCGTGCCGAAGCGGCACCAGTCGGAACCGACGCAGGTCTTCACGGTGCGTAGGCCTTTGGCATAGGCATGGCCGGAGACGAAGCCGGCCTGACCGAGGTCGGCCCACACCGCCGGCAGGTCTTCCTTGCGGATGCCGAGCATGTCAATGCGCTGTCCGCCGGTAACCTTGACCATCGGGATCTCAAACTTGTCGACGACGTCGGCGATGGCGCGCAGTTCGGCGGCATTGGTGACGCCACCCCACATGCGCGGCACCACAGAATAGGTGCCGTCCTTCTGGATGTTGGCGTGAACGCGCTCGTTGATGAAGCGCGACTGGTAGTCGTCGGCATACTCGTCCGGCCAGTCGCAGACGAGATAGTAATTGAGCGCCGGCCGGCATTTGGCGCAGCCGCAGGAGGTGGTCCATTCCAGTTCCTGCATGACGGCGGGAATGGTCTTCAGGCTCTTGGCCTTGATCAACCGGCGGACTTCGTCATGGCCGAGCGTGGTACAGCCGCACATCGGTTGCACAGCCGCCGGATTGTATTTGTCGCCGATGGTCAGCGCCATCAGCTTCTCGACCAGACCGGTGCAGGAGCCGCACGAAGCGGAAGCCTTGGTGTGGGCACGCACGTCGTCTACCGACGTCAGGCCCTTGGCCGTGATCGCGCCGGTGATTTTTCCTTTGCAAACGCCGTTGCAGCCGCAGATTTCCGCATCATCCGGCAAGGCTGCAACGGCCGCCATAGGGTCCAGGGAGGCACCTCCCTGGTATGACTGGCCGAAGATAAGGGTGTCGCGCATTTGCGATATGTCGGTCTGCTTCTTCTTGAGGTCGTTGAACCACGCCCCGTCCGCCGTCTCGCCGTAGAGCACGGTGCCGATGATGCGGTCATCCCTAAGCACCAGCCGCTTGTAGACGCCGGCGGCGGCATCGCGCAGCACGATCTCCTGGCGGTCCTCGCCCTCGGCGAAGTCGCCGAGCGAGAACAGCTCGATGCCGGTGACCTTGAGCTTGGTCGGCGTGTCCATATGGACGAAAGCCGCCGCCTCGTTGCCGGCAAGCTGGCTGGCCGCGACGCGCGCCATCTCGTAGAGGGGTGCTACCAGCCCGTAGACCTGGCCGTTGACCTCGGCGCATTCGCCGAGCGCGTAGATGTGGGGATCGTTGCTGCGCATGCCGGCGTCGACGACGATGCCGCGATTGACGGCAATGCCGGCTTCCTTCGCCAGCGCCGCATTCGGCCTGATGCCCACCGCCATGACGACCAGCGTCGCCGGGATGATGGTGCCGTCGGCAAGCTCCACCTGCTCGACCTTGCCCTTGCCTGTGATCGCCTGAGTGTTGGCCTTGGTGACGACCTTGATACCGCGTTGCTCGACGGCGCGCTGCAGCAGATAGCCGGCCGCCGGGTCGAGCTGGCGCTCCATCAGCGTCGGCATCACATGCAGCACGGTGACGTCCATGCCTTGCGAGTTCAAGCCCGCTGCCGCCTCCAGCCCGAGCAGGCCGCCGCCGATGACCACGGCCTTGGCCCGTGACTGGGCGGCGAGCAGCATGGCCTGAACGTCGTCGAGATCGCGATAGGTGAGCACGCCCGGTAAGTCATGGCCGGGCACCGGAATGATGAACGGCACCGAACCGGTGGCGATGACGAGCTTGTCATAGGGCTCGGTGACGCCGTGGTCGGAAGTGACGGTCTTCGCCGTCCGGTCGATGGCGACGATCTTGTGGCCCTTGTAGAGGGTGATGCCGTTGGCGATGTACCAGCCGTCGCCATGGATGATGATTTCCTCAAAGGCCTTCTCGCCGGACAGCACCGGCGACAGCATGATGCGGTCGTAATTGACCCGCGGCTCGGCGTTGAAGATGGTGACCTGGTAGCGACCGGGTGCCTGTTCGAACAGATGCTCCAGCATCCGCCCGGGCGCCATGCCGTTGCCGATGATGACGAGTTTTTCGGTCATTGAGCTACTCCGCGGCTTCAACGAAGCGGTGGCGTTCGTAGAGGAACTTCAGCACCGCCTCGCGGCAGCGCAGGAACGCCCGGTCGGAGGAAAGCTCGACGCGGCGGCGCGGCCGGGCCAGCGGCACGGGAAGCACCTCGCCGATGGTTGCCGCCGGGCCGTTGGTCATCATGACAATGCGGTCGGACAACAGCACCGCCTCGTCGACATCGTGCGTGATCATGATCGTCGTCGAGCCAAGCCTCGAATGGATATCCATCACCGCGTCCTGCAGATGGGCGCGCGTCAGCGCGTCGAGCGCACCGAAGGGTTCGTCGAGCAGCAGGATCTTCGGCTCCATGGCCAACGCGCGGGCGATGCCGACGCGCTGCTTCATGCCACCCGATATTTCGGCGGGCCGCTTGTCCCTGGCATGCGCCATCTGCACGAGGTCGAGATTGCGCATGATCCAGTCGTGACGTTCGGCCCGGCTCCTGGTGCGGCCGAAGACCTTAGATACTGCCAGGTTGATGTTTTCGTAGACGGTGAGCCATGGCAGCAGGCTGTGGTTCTGAAACACCACGGCGCGTTCAGGACCGGGGCTGTCGACCTCCTTGTCTTCGAGCAGGACCGCCCCGGCGGACACATTCGTCAGCCCGGCGATCAGGTTGAGCAAGGTCGACTTGCCGCAGCCGGAATGGCCGATGATCGAGACGAATTCGCCCTTGTCGATGGTCAGCTGGATGTCATTCAGCACCTCGCTGACTTGGCCGCCGCGGGTGAAGGATTTGTCGATATGGTCGAGTTTCAGATAGGCCGTCATTGCCCTCTCCTCACTTTGCCGTTGTGCCGCGGGTGACGAAGGCGCCGACCGCCGCGACAAGGCGATCGAGGCAAAAGCCGGTGATGCCGATATAGGCGAGCGCAACGATGATGTCGGGCAGCCGCGACGAGTTCCAGGCATCCCAGATGAAGAAGCCGATTCCGACGCCGCCTGTCAGCATTTCGGCGGCGACGATGGCAAGCCAGGACAGACCGATGCCGATGCGCAGGCCGGTGAAGATGTAAGGCGCCGCGGCCGGCACCATGATCTTCACGAAGAACTCGAGCTGGTTGAGCCTGAGGATGCGGGAGACGTTGCGATAATCCTCTGGAATGTTGCGGACGCCGACGGCGGTGTTGATGATCACAGGCCAGATCGAGGTGATGAAGATGACGAAGATCGCCGATGGGCTGGAATCGCGGAAGGCGGCCAGCGACAGCGGCAGCCAGGCGAGCGGCGGCACGGTGCGCAGGATCTGGAACACAGGGTCGAGGCCGCGCATCGCCCAGATCGACTGGCCGACCAGCGCGCCGAGCGCAACGCCGACGATTGCAGCCAGGCCGAAGCCGATGGCGACGCGCTGCAGCGAGATCAGCACCCGCCAGGCGAGTCCGATATCCTGCGGACCATAATCGAAGAAGGGATGGGCGATCAGATCGTAGGCCTCGTTCCATACCTGGCTGGGTGGCGGCAAGCTGGCGTTGGGCGACGAGCAGGCGATCTGCCAGATGACGAGCATGACGACGATGACGACTGCCGGCGGCACCAGCGTGCTTGCCAGCTTGCCGGCGATCGCGGCGGGATCGAAGCGGCGCCTCACCTTGGCGGTGAAAGCTATGACCTCTGCGGGCTTGGCAGGCGTGGGGAACGCCTTCACCTTGGCGTCCTCGATGGCTTGGATAGACATTTTCGCAAAAAGCTCCTTGAGCATTGGAGTGACAGCGGCGCCACTGGCGCCGCTTGCCAGCGACGTCAGGCCGATGCCTTGATCTTCAGGCTGTCGAGATAGGCGGACGGATTGGCCGGATCGAAGATCTTGCCGTCGAAGAAGGTCTCGACGCCGCGCGATGAAGACGCCGGGATGTCGGCCGCAGCGACGCCGAGGTCCTTGGCCGCCTCGCGCCACAGATCTTCGCGGTTGACTTGATCGACCAGCGCCCTGATGTCTGTGGTCGCCGCGAATTTGCCCCAGCGGATGTTTTCGGCGAGGAACCAGCTGTCGTGGCTCTTGAATGGGTAGGACACGCCGCCCTTCCAGAACTTCATGTAGAGGTCGGTGCCGGTGGCGACGCGGTCATTGCCGTAGTTGATGTCGCCCTTGAGGCGACCGATGATGTCGGCGGTCGGCACGTTCATCCATTGCCGCTTGCCGATGATGGCCGCCATCTCGTCCTTGTTTTCCATGGCTTCGCACCATTGCTGGGCTTCCATGACGGCCATCAGGATCGCCTTGGTGGCGTTCGGGTTCTTGTCAATGAAGGCGGCGCGCAGGCCGAGCGCCTTTTCCGGATGGCCTTTCCAGAGTTCGCCTGTCGTGGTGGCGGTGAAGCCGACACCCTGATGGACGAGTTGCTCGTTCCACGGCTCGCCGACGCAGAACACGTCCATATTGCCAACCTTCATGTTGGCGACCATTTGCGGCGGCGGCACGACGATGGTTGAGACATCCTTGTCGGGATCGATGCCGCCGGCAGCCAGCCAGTAGCGCAACCAGAGATCATGAGTGCCGCCCGGGAAGGTCATGGCGGCCTTCACCTCTTTGCCCTCGGCCTTCTTGGCCGCGAAGGCGTCCTTCAGCTTGGAGGCATCGAGGCCGACGCCGGTGCCGGCATATTCCTGCGCGACGGAAATCGCCTGGCAGTCGTAGTTGAGCCGCGCCACGATCGCCATCGGCATCGGCTGGTTGTTCTGCGTCACCTTGCCGGTATGCATCAGGTAAGGCATCGGCGTCAGGATATGGGCGCCGTCGATGCCGTTGGCTTCGCCGCCGAGCATCAGGTTGTCGCGTGTCGCGCCCCAGGAGGCCTGCTTGAGAACCTCGACATCGGGCATGCCGAATTTTTCGAACAGGCCCTTCTCCTTGGCGATCATCAGCGGCGCTGCATCGGTCAGCGCGATGAAGCCTAGCTTGGCGCCGGTGACTTCCGGCGCTGCCGTCGCCGCATAGGCGCGGGACGGCAGCAGCGCGCGTGCCGCCGCCAGCGTTGCCGCGGTGGCCGCGCTCATCATCAGGAAATCGCGGCGCGTTACACCCTTGAGGGCGGATTGGGTTTTGATGCGTTTCGTCATCGTCATCTCCGGTTGGGCGCGGCTTGGGATCTGCGCCGTCGATTGCGTGTTCGACCAAAACAAAAAAAGCCGCCGGCCAGGCCGCTGCGTCCGTTGATCCGGATCGCGTGTGACCTGAGCGGCAGCTTTGCCTGTGGCGCCCGCCATTGGACGCCGTATTCCGTGGCCGTGAAGGCCTATGGATTACTATGCAGGAACCGTGCCAGCTGGAAGAAGCGGTGGATTAAGCAATAAAAACAATCGAGCGCGCGGGCGTAAAGGCTGGAGCGCCGGATTGTCGATGCTCATACGGCAGTCACGATCATTGTGCAGTAGCACAAAAATTGTGCAGTGCACGATAGTGCGCAAGGAATGCTCAACTCGTCGGCATCGCCCAGTCGCGGATAGCGAGATAGTCGTCGATCCTGTCGGGATCGAAGATGCGGCCGTCGAAGAAACCATCCGGACCAAGGACGAGGCTGGCGCCGGCCGAGCCGACCGGCGTGGCAGCGGTCAGGGCCCCCTCGACCTTGGCATTGGCTCCAGGCAGGGCGACGCCGAGCGGCTTCAGCGCTGCGCGATAGAGGTCGGGCCGGTAGGTGTCGCGCGCGAGCGCCATGTGGGCAGCGCTGTGCTTGATCTGCCCCCAACGGACCATCTGCGTGTAGAACCACAGCGCATGGCTCTTCCAGGGGAAATTCGCCGCCTTGCCGAAAGTCAGAAAGAAGTCCTCGACGCTCAGTTCCGCGCCGCCTAGCGCAAGATGTCCGGTCAGAATCGGCATCTGCAACGCCGGCGAAACTCCGAGGAAGGAAGGCTGCGCCATCAGCGCGGCCAGTTCGCCGCGGTTTGCCGGATTCTGGCACCAGCGCGCCGCGTGATGGAGCGCGCGCAGCAGGGCTGAAAGGGCTTCGGGGTGTTTTTCGGCCCAGGCCTTGCGCACGCCGACGACTTTTTCAGGGCTGGTCTTCCAGATAGCGGCCTTGACCGTAGCGATATGGCCGGTGCCGGCGACCACCGAGACGCTGTTCCAGGGTTCGCCGGCGCAGTAGCCGTCGATCCTGCCGGCGGCGAGTGCGTCGGCCATGAAGGGGGGCGGCACGATGACGATTTCTATTTCGCGCGACGGATCGATGCCGCAGGCCGCGAGCCAGTAGCGCAGTTCGAAATTGTGTCCGGAGTGCGGATGCACGACCGCAAAGCGCAGCGGGTCGCGACCGGCATTTGCCCGTTCACGGATTAGCGCTCCCAAGGCCTTGCCGGCTCGCGCCGGATCGAGGTCGGGCAAGGCGCCGTGCGCGGCCATGCCCGCCCAGACCACGTTCGAAACCGTGACGCAATTGCCGCCCAGTCCCAGCGAGAACGGCACGATCGTATCGGAGGCGAGTGGCGTGAGCCCCAGATTGCAGGCGATCGGCATCGGCCCCAGCATATGCGCCAGATCGAAATGCCCGATCGCGATGCGGTCGCGGATGTTGGCCCAGGATGTCTCGCGACTGAGCGTCAGGTCGACGCCTTCGCGCGCGGCAAAGCCGATCTCGCGCGCTGCGACAAGAACCGCGCTGTCGAAGAGCGGTATGAAACCGGCATTGATCTGGTGTTCGGCCGCCATGCTCAACTCTCTCCGGGATCCAGAAGGCCTGCCGCCGTCACCAGGCTCTGCGCGATTTCGCTGATCTTGCGGTTCTGGTTCATGGCGGTCTTGCGCAGAAGCGTGTAGGCCGCGTCCTCCGACAGCCCGCGCGACCTCATAAGGATGCCCTTGGCGCGGTCGATGACCTTGCGGTCCTCCAATTCACCGCGGGCTTCTTCCAGTTCGCGCGCCATCCGCGAGAACGCGTTGAAGCGGCTGATCGCCATATCGAGGATCGGCTTGACGCGCTCCTGGCGCAGCCCGTCGACGACATAGGCGGAGACCCCCGCTGCCACCGCAGCTTCGATCGAAGCCTGATCCGACCGATCGACGAACATGGCGATCGGCCGCTTCACGACGCGCGACAGCTGGAACATGTTTTCAAGCATGTCGCGGTTGGGATTTTCGAGGTCGATGACGATTACGTCCGGTTCGATCTCGGCGATGCGTCGCGCTATTCCGGCAACGTCGTGAACGACCGTGACCTGCTCATGCCCGGCCTCCCGCAATCCCGCCTCAATGATGGAGGCGCGGATGTGGTTTTCGTCGATCACCAGGACGGTGAGGGATTTCCGGATCATGCCGCATTTTGCGCACGCCGCGCGATTGTGCAATGCGGCATGTTGAGAATTGCCGCAGTTATCGCTTCGGGGACTGCCATATGTTCGCGGAGCTGATCCGTTAAGCTTCTTTAAATACCATTCGTAGGGTCTACTTTGCTTTTCTATCGCCTGCGCTATCTTTCAGTTTGCGAATCTTGTCTCGCTGTCTAGAAGATTGGAGGTTTCCATGGATCGGCGATCATTTTTGACAGGAATGTTTGGCATTGCTGGGGCAGCAGCCCTTGCGAGCGCAGTTCGGCCCATCAACGCGGTAGCCGGCGTACCGGGCGCCCGAAGTGGCATCCTCGATGAACTCGACGCGCCGGATACGGAAGCCTTCGAGGATGAAGATACTAAAGCGGAGCCGGTCCGCCATCGGCGGTGGCACCGCAGGCGGCGGCGCCGGCGGCGCGTTTGGAGAAGGATCTGTCGTCGTGTCTGGCGAAATGGCTTTCCGCGCAGACGGTGCTTTCGCAGGCGTGTTTGGGTTTGGGCCTGGTATTATTAGCAGTTAGTGTGCTGAAAACCCTGGTGATTGCCCAGGGTTTTCAGCTTCAGGCTAACCGAAATACAGTGAAATTTTTCAGGGGACCCGCCCGAGTTGTCGGCCTGCGAGTGATAGGCAGGCCTACAACGACTAATTTTCCCAAGAGAAAACTGGTGGAGCCAATCGGAATCGAACCGACGACCTCTTGAATGCCATTCAAGCGCTCTCCCAACTGAGCTATGGCCCCACTCCGGCAGTCTACCGGCGCCGTTGCCGGCGAAGAGATCCGGCGCGGGTTGAGACCGCGCCGTTAGTGCAGCGGCTTCTAACCCCGCCTTCCGTCAATATCAAGCCTTCAAGAGCCGCTTTTTATTAAGACGCCGCGAAAGTCGGCAGGCGCTTGCGCTAGAGGCTCGATCAGACTTCGTCGTCGTCGTCGCCGACGCCGATCATGTCGGCGACATCGTCGTCTTCTTCCTCTTCGTCGGCGAGGAAAGTATCGTCATCCTCGTCACCGAGGTCCACATCGTCCTCGTCATCGCCGAGATCGGGAAGATCGTCGGCTTTCGCATCCTCGTCCGCCTCTTCTAGCGAGACGACCTCGACGCTCTCTTCCTCCTCAGAGTCCACTTCCTTCTCGGCAACTTCCTCTTCCTCCTCGAGGGCGGCGATCTTGCCTTCCTCGAAATAGGAACGCGGGTAGCTCTTGCCGGTATAGGGCGAGACGATCGGATCCTTATTCAGGTCGTAGAATTTTTGACCCGTCTCGGGGTCGATGCGTTTGGTGCCAAGTTCGGGTTTTGCCACTGCAAGCCTCGTCGATGAAAGTTTGGTCCCCATAACCACAGTTTGCGGCGCTGTCAAAGCCTAAAGCCAGCGTCATAAATCGCCGCGTTGAGCGACCTCTTGCAAGGGGATGACCATTTCCGTCCGCCGTGATACGAGACCGCCCAAACCAAAAGAAAAAGGCCGGCCACCGGCATTTTCACGCAGGGAAAAGCCATGTCGCATACTGCCGCCCCGAAACCGGCCACCGCCCGCAAATCGTCAGCGCTTTCAGGCGCGGCGCGGGTGCCCGGCGACAAGTCGATCTCGCACCGCTCGTTCATGTTCGGCGGCCTCGCCTCCGGCGAGACCCGCATCACCGGCCTGCTGGAAGGCGAGGACGTGATGCGCACGGGCGCCGCGATGAAGGCAATGGGCGCGCATATAGAAAAGCTCGGCACTGAGTGGGTGATCCGCGGCACCGGCAACGGCGCGCTGCTGCAGCCGGAAGGCCCGCTCGATTTCGGCAATGCCGGTACCGGCTCGCGCCTCACCATGGGCCTGGTCGGCACCTACGACATGGAGACGACCTTCATCGGCGACGCTTCGCTGTCCGGCCGGCCGATGGGCCGCGTGCTTGAGCCGCTGCGCCAGATGGGCGTGCAGGTGCTGAAGGCGACGCCCGGCGACCGCATGCCGATCACGCTGCACGGGCCCAAGCACGCCGCACCCATCACCTACCGCGTGCCGATGGCCTCGGCGCAGGTGAAGTCGGCGGTGCTGCTCGCCGGGCTGAACACGCCCGGCGTCACCACCGTCATCGAGCCGGCAATGACGCGCGACCACACCGAAAAGATGCTGAAGGGATTCGGCGCCAATCTGTCGGTCGAGACCGACGAGCGCGGCGTGCGCCACATTTTCATCGAGGGCCAGGGCAAGCTCACCGGCCAGACGATCGCTGTGCCGGGCGACCCGTCCTCGGCCGGCTTTCCGCTGGTGGCGGCGCTGATCGTGCCGGGCTCAGACATTACAATCGAAAACGTGCTGATGAACCCGACCCGGACCGGGTTGCTTTTGACGCTGCAGGAAATGGGCGCCCGGATCGACATTCTCGACCCGCGTAATGAAGGCGGCGAGGATGTCGCCGATCTGCGCGTGCGTCATTCGGAACTGAAAGCCGTCACCGTGCCGCCGGAACGGGCGCCGACGATGATCGACGAATATCCGGTGCTTGCTGTCGCCGCCAGCTTCGCCGAGGGCGAGACGCTGATGCAGGGACTGGAAGAGCTGCGGGTGAAAGAATCCGACCGGCTGTCGGCAGTGGCCGAAGGACTGAAGCTCAACGGCGTCGACTGTACCGAGGGCGAGGCCTCGTTGGCGGTGCGCGGGAAACCCGGCGGCAAGGGGCTCGGCCGGCACCCCAATGGACACAACACCGTCGTCCAGACCCATCTCGACCACCGCATCGCCATGAGCTTTCTGGTCATGGGGCTGGCAACGGAAAAGCCTGTGACCATAGACGACCAGGCGATGATCGCGACCAGCTTTCCGGAGTTCATGGGGCTGATGAAGGGGCTGGGCGCGGAGATTGAGTGACATGGCAGTCGCAAACCTTGGAAATTGGCCCCCAACACCTCTGCCTTCGTCATCCTGGGGCGGAGCAAGGAGCGAAGCGACGCGGCGCAGACCCCAGGATCCATGCCGTGACATCAGAGCGCCGCAGCGATGCTGAATTCTGGTTGGCAGCACTCTTTGGCTGATGTCACGGCATGGATCCCAGGGTCTTCGCTCCGCTACGTGTTCGCTGCGCCCTGGGATGACGAAGGCGCGAGGGCTTGTTGCCGGGCGGACAAAGCGTTGAGCCGTCAATGACACACGTCTTCACCATCGCCATCGACGGACCCGCCGGCGCCGGCAAAGGCACGCTGGCGCGAAGGCTGGCCGACCACTACCGGCTGAACCTGCTCGACACCGGCCTCACCTATCGCGCTGTGGCCCATGCGCTGCTTCGGCTCGGTCTGCCGCTCGACAATGTGTCGGCCGCCGAAACCGCCGCCCGTCAGGTCGACCTGGCCAAGCTCGACCGGTCGGTGCTGTCGGCGCATGCGGTCGGCGAGGCGGCTTCGAAAGTGGCGGTGTTCCCTTCGGTGCGGCGCGTACTGGTCGAAAAGCAGCGCGAATTCGCCAAGGCGCCGCCGGGCGCCGTCCTCGACGGCCGCGACATCGGCACCGTCGTCTGTCCCGACGCCGACATCAAGCTCTATGTGACGGCCAGCGCCGAAGTGCGGGCAGAGCGGCGGCTGGCCGAGATCGAGAGCATCGGCGGCACCGCCGATTTCAACGAAATCCTCGCCGATATCCTGCGCCGCGACGAGCGCGACATGGGTCGCGCCGACTCGCCGCTGAAGCCTGCCGCCGACGCGCACTTGCTCGACACCTCGGAAATGGCTATAGAAGCCGCGTTCCTGGCGGCTAGGGCGATCATCGACGACGTTCTGGCCAAGAGAAACAAAGCCTGAGCTGGGTTTTGCTCCCGCTGCCGATTGTCGGCGGCGAAAAGAAACCTATATCGGGTGCACGAACCAGCCTGCCAGCATTTTTCATGCGCCGGAATTGCCGCTTAGGCGGCCAAGGGCTTTTCTGAAGCCCGGAACGCCGGCAGGCCAACGCAACGCTAACCCACGGCGCCCGTCCCGCTTGAGATGCGGGGCATTCCAGGAGAAACTATGTCAGTTGCAAACCCCACTCGCGATGATTTCGCGAGCCTGCTCGAAGAATCATTTTCCGCCGGCCATTCCGGCGAAGGCCAGGTCGTCAAGGGCACGATCACCGCGATCGAAAAGGACATGGCCATCATCGATGTCGGCCTCAAGGTCGAAGGCCGCGTGCCGCTGAAGGAATTCGGCGTCAAGGGCAAGGACTCGACGCTCAAGGTCGGGGACTCGGTCGAGGTCTATGTCGAGCGCATCGAGAACGCGCTTGGCGAAGCGATGCTTTCCCGTGAAAAGGCCCGCCGCGAAGAGAGCTGGGTCCGTCTCGAAGAGAAGTTCACCAAGGGTGAGCGCGTCGAAGGCGTGATCTTCAACCAGGTCAAGGGCGGCTTCACCGTCGATCTCGACGGCGCCGTGGCCTTCCTGCCGCGCAGCCAGGTCGACATCCGCCCGATTCGCGACGTCTCGCCGCTGATGCACAATCCGCAGCCTTTCGAGATCCTCAAGATGGATCGCCGCCGAGGCAACATCGTGGTGTCGCGCCGTACCGTGCTCGAGGAAAGCCGCGCCGAACAGCGTTCGGAAATCGTGCAGAACCTCGAAGAAGGCCAAGTGGTCGAAGGCGTCGTCAAGAACATCACCGATTATGGTGCGTTCGTCGACCTCGGCGGCATCGACGGCCTGCTGCATGTCACCGACATGGCATGGCGCCGCGTCAACCATCCGACCGAAATCCTCAACATCGGCCAGACGGTCAAGGTGCAGATCATCCGCATCAACCAGGAAACCCACCGCATCTCGCTCGGCATGAAGCAGCTCGAGAGCGATCCGTGGTCCGAGATCGGAACGAAATTCCCGATAGGCAAGAAGATCAAGGGCACCGTCACCAACATCACCGACTATGGCGCATTCGTCGAGCTGGAGCCGGGCATCGAGGGCCTCATCCACGTTTCGGAAATGTCGTGGACGAAGAAGAACGTCCATCCCGGCAAGATCCTGTCGACGACGCAGGAAGTCGATGTGGTGGTGCTCGAGGTCGATCCGGCCAAGCGCCGCATTTCACTCGGCCTCAAGCAGACGCTCGAGAACCCGTGGCAGGCTTTCGCCAGCAGCCATCCAGTCGGCAGCCAGGTCGAGGGCGAGGTCAAGAACAAGACCGAATTCGGCCTGTTCATCGGCCTCGAAGGCGATGTCGACGGCATGGTCCATCTTTCCGACCTCGACTGGACCCGTCCGGGCGAGCAGGTGATCGAGGAGTACAATCGCGGCGACATGGTCAAGGCGCAGGTGCTCGACGTCGACATCGACAAGGAGCGCATCTCGCTCGGCATCAAGCAGCTGGCCAAGGACACGGCCGGCGAGGCGGCGACTTCAGGCGAACTGCGCAAGAACGCGGTCGTCACCTGCGAGGTCACCGGCGTCAAGGATGGCGGTCTGGAAGTGCGGCTCGTCGAGAGCGGCATCGAGACCTTCATCAAGCGCTCCGACCTCAGCCGCGACCGCGACGAGCAGCGCCCAGAGCGCTTCACGGTCGGCCAGAAGGTCGACGCCCGCGTCATCGCCTTCGACAAGAAGACCCGCAAGCTGCAGGTCTCGATCAAGGCGCTGGAAATCGCCGAGGAGAAGGAAGCGGTCGCCCAGTACGGCTCGACCGATTCCGGCGCTTCGCTGGGCGACATCCTGGGTGCCGCGCTGAAGAAGCAGGGCAGCTAAAGATTGGTTGCTGCCGCATTTCGGTGCGGCTGTGACGAAAAACCCCGCCGGAGCGATCCGGCGGGGTTTTCTTTGGTCGACGACCTGTTGTGTCAGGCCCTGCCGTAAAGCGGCACCAGCGTGCCGCTCATCGCCAGATTGGCCGGCGAAGCGAGATAGGCAATGGCCTCAGCGGCCGCTTCGAGGCTGACCCATTTGCTGAAATCGGCGGCCGGCATGTCTGCTCTGGTGGCCGGCGTGTCGAGCGTCGAGGGCGCGACCGCGTTGACCAGGATTCCCTTGCCCTTGAGTTCTTCCGCCATCGCCACCGTCATTGCCGCGACCGCCGCCTTGCTGGCGCCGTAGGCGACCATGCCGGAACCGCGCCGAAGGTCGAGCCCGGCGCGCGCCGTGACATTGACGATGCGCCCCGACACTGAAGATTCCAGCATCGAGCGGATCGCCGCGCGGCAGCACAGGAAGGTGGTGCGGGCGTTGGTATCCATCATTTCGGCAAAGGACGCGGGCTCGATCTTCTCGACCGGCGCAGCGGTGAAACCTCCGGCCAGATGGATGGATGCCCACAAATCGGTAACGCTGGCATAGAACGCATCGACCTTAGCGGGATCGGCGAGATCGACATTGTGCGCCAGCCTGACGCGCTCATGTGCCGGGAAGGGAAAATGCGCGGGCGCGGCAGCATGGGCATTCGGCACATGGCAGACCGCACCCTGCTCCAGCAGTTTGCCGACAACCGCGCCACCGAGCGCTCCTGTGCCGCCGGTCACCACAACATGCCTGCCGTCCAGTGTATCCGTCATCTTCGACCGCTCCAGTCACTCATATGCCGCGCCGCCGTCGAAGGTCGCGCCTTTCGCGCGATCACTCAACCGAAATCTCGATGACACAGTGTCGTTTACGCGCCACAAGCCGGCGGCCATCCGACGAGGATCGCATCCCCAAGCAGACGCTGCCACAGCACTCAATCGACCGGGATCTCGATAACATACGGCAGTCCGGTCGCCCGCGCGCGCTGGAGTGCGTCCGCCAGATGACCGATGCCGGCAAGCCGCTCGGCGGCAATGCCATAGGCCTCGGCCAGCTTGCAGAAATCAGGCGGCGCTGGCGAGACGCCGACCGGCTCGACGCCGACATCGAGCATCGAGGTTTCGATTTCGCGATAGCCGCGATTGTTCCAGACGACGAAGATCACCGGCGCCGAGGCGTCGAGCGCGGCGCCCAGTTCCGGCAGCGTGAACTGGAAACCACCGTCGCCGGTGAGACAAACGACCGGCGCATCAGGCACGGCAAGGGCCGCACCGATCGCCGCCGGCGGACCATAGCCGAGCGCGCCGAAGCCGGTGGCGGCGTTGAACCAACTGCCCGGTCGATCGTGATCGTAATAGAGGTTGGCGGCATAGACCGGCTGGGTCGAATCGCCGACGATAATCGAGCCTGGCAACGCATCGCGGATCGCCTCGACGGCTCGTGTTTGCGCCTGGAGGCTCGGGCTGATTTCGGCGAAGGCCGCTTGCCTCGTCGCAGCGGCGCGAGCCGGACCGTCGTCCGATGGCGGCTGGCCCTTGCCGATTTCGGCAAGCAGCGCCTCGAGTGCTACGCCGCAATCGGCCCGGATCGAAATCCGGGCCGGCCGGCGGGCAAGCTGGTCGGCGCCGATGTCGATGCGGATCAGATTGGTCGGCAGGACAAAGCCGCCGTCGCTATACCCATCATAGTCGGTCGGGCCGAATTCGGTGCCGGCGGCAATGACCAGATCGGCCTCGGCCATCAGCGCACGCACCGCCTTCAGACTCGGGCTCGCCGGCACGCCAAGCGGATGGCGATGCAGCAGGCCGCGGGCATTGGCCGTCTGGACAACCGGCGCTCCCATCCTTTCGGCGAGACGCTTCAGTGGCGCTTCGGCTCTCTTGGCGCCGCCGCCGGCGAGGATCAGCGGGCGGCGGGCAGCCGCGCAAAGCCTTGCCGCCTCTGCTATCGCCGCCGCATCCGGTTCGGGCGGCGCGACATTGGTCAGCAAAGCTGCGATGCCGTCGGCCGGCTTGACCATGATGTCGGTCGGGATCTCGATATGGACCGGACCGGCGCGCGATGACGAAAACAGGGCAAAGGCGCGGGCAAGCACGCCCGGCAGTTCGTCGGCGTCGGTGACACGGTGCGAGAAGAGCGCCACCTTCTCCATCATGCCACGCTGGTCGGGGAGTTCGTGCAGATGGCCGAGGCCCTTGCCCAGCGTCGGCGTGGCATTGACGCCTGAGATCACCAGCATCGGAACCGAATCGGCGCGGGCCTGGCCCATGGCGGTTATGGTGTTGGTTAGTCCCGGTCCGGTGATGACGAAGGCGACGCCAGGCTTGCCGCTGGCGCGCGCATAACCGTCGGCCATGAAGCCGGCGCCCTGCTCATGACGCGGGGTGACGTGGCGGATTTTCGAGCGCGCCAGCCCGCGATAGAGTTCGACAGTATGCACACCCGGAATGCCGAAGACCGTGTCGACGTCATGGGCTTCGAGCAAAGTGATGAGCGCTTCGCCGACTGTCGTCATTGTCTGAGCACCGGACGTGTGAGGCAAGTCGGTCCGCCCTCGCAGGCAATGCACAGCGCGTCCGCCTCGAAGGTTGAAACCCTGCAGCCGGCGGCCGCCATGGCCGCCGCCGTCTTCGGGAAGCCGGCAACGGCGATCACCTCGCGCGGCGCGGTCGGCAGCACATTGAGGCTGAGACCGTTGGAGGCGAAGAACTCCTCGGCGTCGCCCTCGACCAGGCGAATGCCGCGCGCCCGCAGCATCTGGTAAAAGGCAGCCGGCAAAAGCGGTGCATAGACCAGCGCCAGATCGTCGGCGAGCGGACTGATCACCGACATCAGGTGCAGGCAGGCCTCCTCGCCATGCCAGAGCGGCAGGTCGTAACCATAGACCTGTATACCCTTGGGTGTTAGCAGGTTGGCGAGTTGCTGGATGCCATCCTGGTTGGTGCGCACGCCGCGGCCGACGGCCAGCGTCCGAGAATCCACCCAGACGCAGTCGCCGCCCTCGACTTGGCCGGGATGCTCGATGCGGCCCAGGATAGGCACGCCCATGCGCTTGTAGGCCGCCTCGTGCAGGCCGGGCTCAGCCAGGCGCAGCGCCTTGCCCATGGCAAGAATGATGGCGCCGTGGTCGGTCATCAGTGAAGGATCGTGTGTGAAGACGGAATCGGCAAGCCCGTCATCGGCATCGGTCAGCCATTCGATCTCGGCGCCGGATGCCAGAACCAGCGTCGTCAGCGCCTGATGCTGGGCGGCGGCCTTTTGCGGATCGAAGCCAGGACCATAGTGCCATTCCGATGCTTTGGCGCGAGGCATGGCGCTTGCGGCGGACCGCATCAGCACGCGCTGCAGAGGCCCGGCCATGGACTGCGACCCGTATGCTTTACCCACCAAGTGCTCCTGAAACATCCCATTCAGCCAATAGCCACTCAGCGAGCCGCGATCAATGGTCCAAAAAAGCATGGTTGACGGAGGCAAGCGGAACGGTCCATCTTGAGAATGAGAAGTCTGTCCAGTGATGGTAATGGGTAAAAAATTCCAGCAGCGACGGGTCCAGCCGCTTCGTGAGGCACCCCAAAGGTGATAGCGCAAGGCACGGCCCCCGCCCTGAAGTACACGGCGCAGGACGACGCCGCCGAAGCCATCCATGTCGAGAACCTGCATAAAAGATTCGGCGAACTGCATGTGCTGAAGGGTGTTTCGCTGTCGGCGCGCGACGGCGAGGTCATCGCCATCATCGGTGGCAGCGGCTCGGGCAAGTCGACCCTGCTGCGCTGCATCAATTGCCTGGAGAACCCGACCAGCGGAATCATCCGCGTCAATGGCGAGGAGATCCGGATGAAGGCCGACAGTCACGGCCACACCGTTCCCGCCGACCGCAAGCAGATCGAGCGCATCCGCTCCAAGCTCGGCATGGTCTTTCAGAATTTCAATTTGTGGAGCCACATGACGCTGATCGAGAACGTAATCGAGGTTCCGGTGCATGTTCTCGGCGTCAAGCGCGACGTGGCCATCGCCGAGGCCGAAAAGCTGCTCGCCCGCGTCGGGCTGGCCGAAAAGCGCGATGTCTATCCGGCCTATCTGTCGGGCGGCCAGCAGCAGCGCGCGGCCATCGCCCGGGCGCTGGCCATCAATCCGCGCGTCATGCTGTTCGACGAGCCGACCTCGGCACTCGACCCGGAACTGATCGGCGAGGTGCTGAAGGTGATCGGCGATCTGGCGCGCGAGGGCCGCACCATGGTGCTGGTGACCCACGAGATGAAGTTCGCCCGCGAAGTCGCGACGCATGTCGTCTACCTTTACAACGGGTTGGTCGAGGAAGAAGGGCCACCGGAGCAGATCTTCGGTGCGCCCAAATCCGAAAGGCTGAAGCAGTTTCTGCGCAATGTTGGATGACTTGCGAGAAAAGCAGACGGGAACGTCAAACCGAAAAACGGGAGAAATGAAAAAATGAAACCTTTTCTCAAAACGGCGCTCGCGGCCACGCTGATCGCGTTGTCGGGCGCATTTTCGGCAAGCGCCGAACAGATCAAGGTGGGTTTTTCGCCTGAAGCCTATCCGCCGTTTTACTCGCAGGATGCTTCCGGCAACTGGGGTGGCTGGGAAGTAGACATCGTCAACGCCATCTGCAGCGAAGCCAAGCTGGATTGCGTATTGACGCCAATCCCCTGGGACGGCCTTATCCCGGCGCTTAAAACCAAGAAGATCGACGCGATTATGAATTCGATGTCCATTACCGACGAACGCAAGAAGGAAATCGATTTTTCGGAGAAATACTACAATACGCCGACTGCGGTGATCGGGGCCAAGGATCAGAAATTCGATGCGACGCCAGAGGGGCTGAAAGCCAAGATTGTCGGCGTTCAGGCGTCCACGGTGCACGCTGCTTACGCCAAGAAGCACTTCACCGATGCTGCCGAGATCAAAGAATACCAGACGCAGGACGAGGCAAATCAGGATCTCGCCGCCGGCCGGATCGATGCCACTCAGGCCGATTCGATCGCGCTCGACGCGTTTTTGAAGTCGGATCAAGGCAAAGCGTGCTGCGACCTCAAAGGTTATGTCGCACCGGACCTTGAAGTGCTCGGGCCTGGCGTCGGCGCCGGCGTACGTCAAGGCGACACCGAGCTCAAGGACAAGCTCAATGCCGCAATCAAGGCCATCCGCGCCAATGGCAAGTATGCCGAAATCACCAAGAAGTACTTCGACTTCGACATCTACGGCGAAGAGTCGCAGTCCAACTGACGGCAGCGGCATCAAGCCGGGCATGCCTAGCCGCCATCGTCGCGATGGCACGTCCGGCTTGATACATCATTGGCGCCTCAACCCGGAAGTCCAGGGGACATAAGCTGAGCGACGTTCTTGCCACCATCTTCGGAGCCAGTTCGCTGGAATTGCTTTCCTTCCAGCCGCCGAACGGCAGGGGTCTCAGCCTTCTGCATGGGTTGGCAAACTCCGTCGGAATTGCTTTCGGCTCCTTTGGAGTCGGTCTTGTGATCGGCGTCGGCGGCGCTTATGGCAAGCTCTATGGCGGGCCGGTGGTCCGTGACCTGCTGGAAGTCTACACCACCGTGGTCCGCGCCGTGCCCGAACTGGTGCTGATCCTGCTGCTTTATTTCGCTGGTACCGACCTCATCAACCAGTTGCTCACCGCGCTCGGCCATGCCGCAATCGATATCAACGGTGTTGTCGCCGGAATAGGCGTGCTCGGGGTCGTGCAGGGCGCCTACTCTACCGAAGTCTTGCGCGGCGCGATTCTCGGCATTCCGCAGGGCCAGATCGAAGCCGCGCGGGCGTATGGAATGCCCCCCGGCCTGCTTCTCAGGCGTATCACGCTACCTGCGATGCTGCCCTTCGCTATCCCAGGGCTGGCAAATCTGTGGCTGATCGCCACCAAGGACACCGCGCTTCTCGCGATCGTCGGCGTCAATGAACTGACGCAAACCACACGGACGGCAGCTGGCGCGACGAAGGCTTATTTCACCTTCTTCATGGCGGCGGGCGCGCTCTATCTCGTTCTGACCCTCGTCTCCAACGTCGTCATCGGGCGTGTTGAGCGCTGGGCGCGACGCGGCATGCCTTCGATCGCGGGAACTCACTGATGGCGGCTGCCGAAACCCCGGTCATTAACGCCGCCGCCCGAGCTTCGCTCTGGATGCGGCCACATCGGATAGCGCTGATCCTGATCGCGCTGGTTATCATATTGGCGTCGATTTTCCTCATGCGCTGGGATTGGCTGCCCACCTATCTGCCGCTGGCTTTGCAGGGCATATGGCGGACCATATGGCTGCTGGTGGTGACGTCGGCTCTGGGCATCGCGCTCGCTATCCCCCTCGGCCTCGCGCAGGTGATCGGCCCGCCGATTCTGAGCGTTCCGGCCAAGGTGTTCTGCACGGTTATTCGTGGTACGCCGCTGCTGCTCCAGCTCTGGCTGCTCTACTTCGGACTCGGTTCGCTGTTTCCACAATTTCCGTGGATACGCGAGTCGTTCCTCTGGCCCATTCTCAGGCAGGCATGGCCCTATGCGGTTCTTTCGCTGACGATTTCCTATGCTGGCTACGAAGGCGAAGTAATGCGTGGCGCCTTCGCAGGCGTACCGAAAGGTCAACTCGAGGCGGCCAGAGCTTTCGGCATGAGCCGTTGGAAAATGTTCAGGCGAGTATGGCTTCCGCAGGCGATCCACCGGGCGCTGCCGACGCTGGCCGGCGAAACCGTTCTCCAGCTGAAGGCAACACCGCTGGTGGCGACCATAACCATGGTCGACATCTATGCCGTAGCCTCGAGGGTGCGCCAGGATCTGTTCGTCACCTACGAACCCTTGCTGCTTCTGGCGTTGGTCTATATGGCCATTACCGGTATCCTGGTCTTCGGCTTCCGCCGGCTCGAGGCGCGGATTCCAAACCGGCTCGGCTGACATCGAGACAGTTTCACAAATTCAGGACTTACGAAATGCAACTCAGTCTCGACCAGGCGACAGGGCTGTGCCGGATGGCGGCGCTCGGCGCCGGCGCCAATGAAGAAGCGGCGCAGTCGCTTGCAGCCTCCATAGTAGCGGCCGAGGCGGAAGGGCTGTCGACGGTCGGGTTGTCGCATTTCATCGACTATCTCGAAGCGCTGGAGGCCGGCCGCATCGACGGCAAGGCCGAACCGGTCATCACTAGGCCGGCCTTGGCGGTCTATCTCTCTGACGCGAAAGGCGGTCTGGCGCATACCGGCTTCGACCGCACCATCGACAATCTCGCCAAGGCGGCGCGTCTGTTCGGCGTCGCCATCTTTTCGCAGAAGAACGCCTATACATGCGGCGCACTCGGTTATTTCACCGGGCGGCTGGCCGCGCTGGGACTGGTGTCCTTCGCCGCGACGAACGGGCCCGCCGTGCTTGCCGGCTCGGGCTCAGTCAAGCCGGTCTACTGCACCAACCCGATGTCCTTCGCCGCGCCCGCCGCCGACGGAGCGCCTCTGGTCATTGACCAGTCGTCGAGCGCCACTGCCTTCGTCAACATTCGCAAGGCGGCCGAGGACGGCAGAAAAATTCCAGAAGGCTGGGCACTGGACGCGAGCGGCAACCCGACCACCGATCCCGCCGCCGCCATGAAAGGCGCGATGCTGGCCTTCGGCGGCCAGCGCGGCGCCAACATCGCCCTGATGGTCGAAGTGCTGGCGGCTGGCCTGTCGGGCGCCAACTGGTCGCTCGATGCGCCATGGTTCAGCGGCGGACCGGACAGTCCCGGAACCGGCCTCTTCGTGCTGGCCGTCGAGCCTAAGCTGCTCGATCCGGATTTCGAGAAACGCATGAAGGACCAGCTCGAACGGTTGCGCCGCCGCTACGGCGTGCATGTGCCCGGCCGTGCCCGGGCCGAAGCGGCGGAGAAGGCGGCAGCACGGGGCATAACGGCTCCGAAAGCCGTGGTGCAGCGCATCTCCGAATTCGCCGCCCGGTATTCTTCCTAAAAAGTTTGTCTGCGATTTTTTCGCCGCCGCTAAACCTTTTTGCGCGGTGCCGCGACCAATGCCTGTCCGGGGTGGGGTTTGCCCGGACGGTGACATCCGGTCGGAATGTCCCGGGCTGGGCGGGCGTCTCACGCCGTCGGACCCTGACTCCGACCTTGGAAGTCACCCCGAAAACCCCGCTTCGGCGGGGTTTTCTGCGTTCTCTCGCATCTGGTCAGTTAACACGCCTTTCTAGTCAACTTTTGTTCATTTGACTTTGACTGAGGTGGTCGGGTGTTTGCGCGAAGCAGCAAAAGAGGAGCCCCAATGTCCGCAAGCACCGACAATTCCAGAAGAAGCCTTTTCGTCCCGGCCCTTGGCAGCCTTTATGCGGCGCTGCACACCACCTCTGAAACCATCCTGCGTGCCGTAGCCGGCATCTTCCTCGCCATTCATGGTTCGCAGAAGATCACCGATCCGTTTGGCGCCGCCGAGATGGTCGAGGGCCTCGGCTTCTATCCGGGCGCATTTTGGTCCCTGCTCTTGGCATGCACCGAGTTCTTCGGAGGCATTTTCATCGCCATAGGTCTCTTGACCCGACCGGCCGCCTTCGCCGGAATGTTCGTGCTTCTGGTCACCGTCTGGTTCCATTGGATCACTATGGGCGAGGGCTTTTCGGGCGCCGAAAAATCGTTGCTCTGGGCGGCGATCCTGTTCTTCTTCGTCATTCGCGGCGGCAACCGCCAATCGGTCGACGCACGCATAGGCAGGGCGTTCTGACGCGGTCGAAACCTCCGGCGACTTATCGTCGCCCTTTGCCTTTGGCGCGAAACGGACTAAGAAACGGCTTCAGTCAAGCACCAGTAAATCTGGAAACTGCGCCGGAGCCAGCAATGACCGAAATCCTGCAGACCCCAAAGCTCGTCGTCGTGTTCGGCGGTTCCGGCTTTGTCGGCCGTCACGTCGTGCGGGCGCTGGCCAGGCGCGGCTACCGCATAAGGGTCGCCTGCCGCCGGCCCGATCTCGCCGGCCATCTGCAGCCGCTCGGCAATGTCGGCCAGATCCAGCCGGTGCAGGCCAATGTTCGCGTGCGCTGGTCGGTCGACCGCGCCGTGCAAGACGCCGATCATGTCGTCAATCTGGTGGCCATCCTGCATGAGAGCGGCCGGCAGAAATTCACCTCCGTCCATGAATTCGGCGCACGCGCCATCGCCGAAGCGGCGCGCGCCGTCGGCGCTGGCCTCACCCATATCTCGGCTCTGGGCGCCGATCTGAACGCGCAATCGGACTACGCGCGCACCAAGGCGCTCGGCGAAAAAGCGGTCCTGGAAACGATCAGCGATGCCGTCATCTTGCGGCCGTCGATCAATTTCGGGCCGGAGGACAGCTTCTTCAACCGGTTCGCCAATATGGCGCGCTATTCGCCGGTCCTGCCGCTGATCGGCGGTGGGCAGACCAAATTCCAGCCGGTCTATGTCGGCGATGTCGCCGAAGCGGTGGCGCGCTCGGTCGACGGCAAAGTCCAGGGCGGCCGGATCTATGAGCTTGGCGGGCCGCAGGTGCTCACCTTCAAGCAATGCATGCAGGAAATGCTTGCCATGATCGACCGCAAGCGACTTCTGGTGTCGGTGCCTTGGTGGGTGGCGAACATGCAGGCATCGATTCTCGGGCTTTTGCCCAATCCACTGCTGACCAAGGATCAGGTCCTGCAATTGCGCGAGCACAACGTCGTGTCGGAAGCGGCCACCAGGGAAAACAGGACGCTCGCCGGTCTCGATATCCAGCCACAGTCGATCGGCAGCATCCTGCCCAGCTATCTCTGGCGTTACCGGGCCGCGGGCCAGTTCCAGCGCAAGACGGCGGCCTAGCCAATCAGGCGCTCACTAAAGGCGCCGCGTGACCTGCATCGGCAGGCCGCCCTGCGGTTGCGTCGTCAGTTTCTGCACCGGCCACGGCTTAGTCTCGGCGGTGGTGTCGAAGCGGAAACGCGACAGCATGATCGCCAGAGCGATGATCGCCTCCTGCATGGCAAAGCTGGCGCCGATGCAGACGCGAGGACCGGCGCCGAACGGTAAATACTGGAAGCGGTCGATCTTCTCGCGATTTCCCGGATGGAAGCGTTCGGGCATGAACGCGTCGGGCCGCTCCCACAGCTTGCGATGGCGATGAACAACCCACGGCATGACCAGCACCGCGGCGCGCCTCGGTATATAGAGGCCGTTCCAGATTTCGGGTTCGATCGGCTCGCGGTTGATCGACGGCGCCGGCGGATAGAGCCTGAGCGCCTCGTCGAAGGCGGCGCGGGTGAACGGCATGGCGTCGAGCCACTTTGTCGGATCGGACTCGCGCGCCAGCACCGCGTCGATCTCGCGCTCGATCTTTTCGCGCTCCCAAGGCGCTTCGGCCAAGCAATAGAGCGTCCATCCAAGTGCACGCGCCGTGGTCTCATGGCCGGCACCGATGAAGGTGATGATGTTGTCCTCGACCTCGGCGCGCGTCAGCCCGTCCGGTCCCTCCGCCTTGAGCAAAAGCGTGAGAAAATCCTGCGGCACCTTGTCCGGATCGCGCTTGACCCGCTCTTCGCGCATCTTGACGGTGTCGGTGACGATCTTGCGGAAATAGGCCATGGTCTTGCGGCCGCGGATGCGGGTCAGGCGCGGCAGCCAATCGGGCGCCCGCAACAGATCGAGCGGATCAACGCGGCCCATGGTCTCGAACAGCCGGTCGATCTCCTTGGCGAAGCTGCCCGGCTCACCTGATATCTCACCGGAAAACAGCGTCTCGGCCAGGATGTCAAAGGTAAGCAGCGTCATGTCATGGGCGATGTCCGACGTGCCGCCGCCCTCGTAGCGCGTGACGAACTCCCGTGTGCGCCTCAGCATCGGCTCGGCAAAACCGAAGATGTGCCGCGGCGTGAACACCGGCGCCATCGCCTTGCGCGAGCGCCTCCATACCTCGCCCTCAGCGGTCAGCAGGCCGTCGCGCAGGATCGGCCGCAGGATCATCTGACGCACCGTCGCCATCTTGTAGTTTTTCGCATTGTCGACCAGCACGTGGCGAATGAGGCCGGGGTCATTGGCGATGACCAGCGGCCCGCCGATGCCGGTCACCGAAATCCAGGGTTCGTTGTAGGTCGGCTCGCCCCACAGTTCGAGCGGATTGCGATAGACGATGCGGATCATCTCCAGCGTCGAAGGCGGCGAGGTTCGCGGCTTCGGTGCCGGCGGGACGAAGGGGGCGGGCTGACTGTCCATGGCGTGCTCCGCTGGTCACCTCAATGTAGTGGCTGGTAAGGCAAGCGTCCATGTCGCCGGCCTCTCCGGAATGTAACCGAGGCACTGGAAAGTACCTGATGCCGGAACAGGGCGGCCTGCTCTTGTTGCCGCCGCTCTGTTCCAAAACCGATCCACTTTTTGGGTCCGATGCCATGGCCGGCCGAGCGTGCTCTTCTTCCATTCGGAAATGCTTGCAAACCTTGGAAAAACCGCCTTTTGCACTTATATCTAGGACATCAAAGACGCGCGATTCGGAGCCGATTTCTGCGCTGGATGTGCGGCATCAATCAGACAGGTTTTCATGAGCGATCAGAACGACAACGCCAACGGCGCTGAGGCCGAGTACGGCGCCGATTCCATCAAGGTTTTGAAGGGGTTGGATGCCGTCCGCAAGCGGCCTGGCATGTATATCGGCGATACCGACGACGGGTCGGGCCTGCATCACATGGTCTACGAGGTCGTCGACAACGCCATCGATGAAGCGCTGGCCGGCCATGCCGACCTTGTCACGGTAACGCTCAACCCCGATGGTTCGGTGACGGTGATCGACAATGGCCGCGGCATTCCGACCGATATCCACACCGGCGAAGGCATTTCGGCGGCCGAAGTGATCATGACGCAGCTGCATGCCGGCGGCAAGTTCGACCAGAACTCCTATAAGGTGTCCGGCGGTCTGCACGGCGTCGGCGTCTCGGTAGTCAACGCGCTGTCGGGCTGGCTGAAGCTGAAGATCCGCCGCAACGGCCAGATCTACGAGATGAGCTTCACGCACGGCAATGCCGACGCGCCGCTGAGGGTCACCGGCACCTACGAACAGCGCAAGGTTGCCGGCACTTATGAGGGGCGCAGCGGCAGCGAGATCACCTTTTTCCCGTCAGCCGAGACGTTCACCATGGTCGAGTTCGACTTCGGCACGCTGGAGCACCGGCTGCGCGAACTCGCTTTCCTGAATTCCGGCGTTCGCATCGTTCTGACCGATGCCCGCCATGCCGACGTCGTGCGCCATGAGCTGCACTATGATGGCGGGCTGGAGGAGTTCGTCAAATATCTCGACCGCGTCAAGAAACCGCTGATCGACAAGCCGATTGCGATCAAAGCCGAGCGTGACGGCATCACCGTCGAGGTCGCCATGTGGTGGAACGACAGCTACCACGAGAACGTGCTGGCCTTCACCAACAACATTCCGCAACGCGATGGCGGCACGCATCTTGCCGGCTTTCGCGGCGCGCTGACGCGCCAGATAACCGGCTACGGCGAATCCTCGGGCCTCACCAAGAAGGAGAAGGTGGCGCTGATCGGCGACGATTGCCGCGAAGGGCTGACGGCCGTGCTGTCGGTCAAGGTTCCCGACCCGAAATTCTCCTCGCAGACCAAGGACAAGCTGGTCTCGTCCGAAGTCCGTCCGGTAGTGGAAGGGCTCGTCAACGAAGCTCTCGGCACCTGGCTCGAAGAGCACCCGACCGAGGGCAAGGTGGTCATCGAGAAGGTCATCCAGGCGGCAGCGGCGCGCGAAGCCGCGCGCAAGGCGCGCGACATCACCCGCAAGAGCTCGCTCGGCGTCACCTCGCTGCCCGGCAAGCTGGCCGACTGCCAGGAACGCGACCCGGCGAAGTCCGAAATCTTCATCGTTGAGGGCGACAGCGCCGGCGGCTCGGCCAAGGGCGGCCGTTCGCGTCAGAACCAGGCCATTCTTCCCCTGCGCGGCAAGATTCTCAATGTCGAGCGGGCTCGCTTCGACCGCATGCTAGGCTCCGACATGATCGGTACGCTGATCACCGCGCTCGGCACTTCGATCGGCAAGGACGAGTTCAACGCCGACAAATTGCGCTATCACAAGATCATCCTGATGACCGACGCAGACGTCGACGGCGCCCACATCCGCACCTTGCTGCTGACCTTCTTCTTTCGGCAGATGCCCGAGCTGATCGAGCGCGGCCATCTCTATATCGCCCAGCCGCCGCTCTACAAGGTGACGCGCGGCAAAAGCTCGCAATACCTCAAGGACGAAAGCGCCTTCGAGGAATTCCTGATCGGCTCGGGGCTGGAGGAGGCGTCGCTTGCGCTCAGCACCGGCGAGGTGCGGGCCGGACAGGACCTGCGCAGCGCCATCGACGATGCGCTGGCGGTGCGCCAACTCATCAACGGGCTGCACACGCGCTACAACAGAGGCGTAGTCGAGCAGGCCGCGATTGCCGGCGCGCTCAACCCGGACGTTTTCGCCGATCTCGGCCGGGCCAACGCCATGGCCGATCGCGTCGCCCGGCGTCTCGACATCATCGCCGAGGACACTGAACGCGGCTGGACGGGCCGCATGTCGACCTCAAACGAAGGGGTCGGCGGCTATGTGTTCGAGCGCACGGTGCGCAGCGTCAAGGAATTCGCGCATCTCGATCTCGCGTTGATCAACTCGGCCGACGCTCGCCAGATCGACCGCTACGCACCGCGCCTCGCAGAAGTCTATGGCGAGCCGCCGGTGCTGCGCCGCAAGGATGTGTCGGAAACCATCTCGGGACCGCTGGCGCTGCTCAACGCCGTGTTTGCCACCGGCCGCAAGGGCCTGACCATGCAGCGCTACAAGGGCCTCGGCGAGATGAACGCCGAGCAGCTCTGGGAAACCACGCTCGACCCGAACGTGCGCTCGCTTTTGCAGGTCAAGGTCAATGACGCGACGGACGCCGACTCGCTGTTTTCGCGGCTGATGGGCGACGAGGTCGAGCCCAGGCGCGAGTTCATCCAGGAAAACGCGCTGTCCGTCGCCAATCTGGATATTTAAAGCCCAGGCCGGGCGCTCAATTTCGAGCGCTCGAGACATCGTTGGTAGACCTAGGCCTGCCAATGATGTCTGCTGCATCGCAACAAAGGTTCACTGAGGAGGGCCCGGTCGGAACGGAAAGGCTTCCAAGGCATTGTGATTGATCACAATCGCCGCAGGAGGCACTCATGGGACGTGGCATTTTGCTCTGGCTTCTCGGAGTCCCGATTCCGATCATTATTCTCATCATGCTTTTCGCACGGTAGGGGGCTGACATGCAGTCAACCCTAACGGCTGTCGACGTTTCCGCACCGACGGAATCCTCTTCCACCGCTGTCAGCTGGGGGCCGATCGTGGCCGGCGCCTTTGCTGCCTCGGGGCTAACACTGATCCTGATGTTGCTCGGCTCCGGGCTCGGGCTGACCATGGTTTCGCCGTGGTCCGGCTTAAGCACATCGGTCACAACTTTCGCGGCCTCCACCGCCGCGTGGCTGATCATCGTGCAGTGGCTGTCGTCGGCTGCCGGCGGTTATCTTGCCGGGCGCCTGCGCACCAAATGGGTCGGCGTCCACACCGATGAAGTCTTTTTCCGCGATACCGCCCACGGCTTCCTCGCCTGGGCGCTTGCAACGTTGCTCGTCGCCGGCGTGCTCGGCTCGGCGCTTTCCGCAGCTGTCGGAACCGGCGTCCAGGCCGCTTCGACAGTCGCGTCGGGCGCGGCAATGGGCGCTTCGGCAGGTGCCACTGCAAACGCTGGAGGCGCCGCGACCGACAACGCAACGTCGTACTTCGTCGATGCATTGTTCCGCCCGGCCGATGCGGCCAGGCTTGCTGCCGCCAGCCCAGAGAGCGATGCGGCGGCGACGGCGCAGGCTTCGCGCATTTTGATCGCGAGCGCAGCAGCAGGAGAAGTGTCTGCCGACGACAAGACCTATCTGTCGCAGCTGGTGGCTGCCCGAGCCGGGCTGTCGGAACCGGATGCTAGGGCTCGTGTCGATGCCGTGCTTGCCAGGGTCGAAGAGGCGAAGGTTCAGGCTCAGCAGGCTGCCGATACCGCCAGGAAAGCCGGTGCCACCTTCGCGCTGCTTGGCGCACTGTCGCTGGTTGTCGGCGCTTTCATCGCAAGCGCCGCGGCAGCCCTTGGCGGCAGGCAGCGCGACGACGAGGAGGCGGTCTTCCTGACCAACCCCTGATCGGTGCTTGACGGTTTCTTCTATGCAGGGACACTGCCCCTGCATAGACAGGCTGTTTCGATGGGGTGATTGCCAGCGCCGGTTCACCGAAACGAGCGCCGGCTCTTACTTTCCGGCAAAAACCGTGGACACCGCCTGGCTTGGCTCCAGTTTGCGGCCGAGATCGACGGCGTCGCGCAGCACCTCGATATGCGAGCGCGGCGGCGTTTCGGCCGCTGCGGCGACCTCGACGCCGGTCGCCTTCAGCGACCAATAGAGCCTGTGGGTGAAGATGCGGCCAAGCGAACTGCGCAGCTCGACCTGAATGTTCTCCACGCCGGGGCCGAAATTTTCCGCCATCGGTCCGGAGATCGGGTCGCCCGTCAGCCAGCCATTGCCCCTGTCGAAGATGTTGGTCCAGCGCGTCGCGGCAAATACAGCGCCATGATGCACCGCCCGCTGCGGCCTGCCCGAACGGCTGCGCCCTTCCTGATAGAGGACGGTTCCACCGGCCGCCGTATCGGCGATTGGCGGACACGCCGAGAACAGCCGCTCAGCGATGCCGCGCCTGAATTCGGCGAGATTGTAGGTCACCAGAAATTCGCTGTGGGTCAGCGGGCTGCCGAGCGTGACGAAATCGCTGATCTTCCACGGCAATGGATGATCGTCGTCCCTGGCGCGGAGCTGGCGATAGAGTTCCCATTGATCTCGCCGGAATCCGGAGAGGTCATCCAAGCTGTCGGGCCACGCAGAACCTTCGGCGTTTAGCGTAGCGCTGTCGACGGCGCGGATCGCTTTCAGTCTCGCCTTGTCGCGGACCGCTTCCAGCTTTCGCGGCCTGAAATCAGCCCACAATATCTGCAGCAGATCATAGGCGATGATTGATCCCAGGCTGTGTGAGACCAGCACGATGCGGTCGTAGGTATCGTCCATCATGAGACGCCTCAGCAGCGTCAGGCCACGGTCGCGGACAAGCGCGCGCTTCTCGACGGTTGCCGCTTCAGCACGGACATAGGCGGCCACATCACCGAAATAAGGAAGACCGAACCGGTCCACCGACCAGACGACGAACGAGGCCAGGATCGTGACGAGCATGCCCGTGGTCCAGGAAATATACCCTTGCAAGGCCGAGGTCGCGAGCACGAGCGCCGCGCCCAAGACTGTTATGACGGCCAGAAGCGTAACGACATAGAGCCCGCGGGCGTCGCGCGGAATGTCGGCGGGCTTGCGCCAGAGCAGATTTGTCACCCAGGCCGCAAGCCGGCCCCGCGTCGTGCCTTGCGTGATGTCGGCCCAGTAAAGCTCGTAGAAATCAGTGCGGCGGCCATCGACATCGTAAGGGGTGGTGATCCGGCGAAGTTCGTGCGAGTTCGTGCGGCTGTCAGGCGTGATCCAGCTCTGGTTGATCTTCGAGCCGGCGGGACCGTCCGAATCGGCGACACGGGCGTAAAACGGCACGCGAGCAGGGTCGTGACTCCAAACAGCCTGAACAAATTCCCTCAGCGTGCCCATGGGTCGCTGTTCGCCCATGCCATGCACGATCACCACGGCCTGGCTGAGCTTGCGCGGCGCCTTTCCGGAGGCCGGCGGGCTGGTCTTGGTCGGCGACGCAACAGGATGAGGGTCGGACACCAGTGCCTCCGTTTGGTGACAAAGCCCGGAACAGAATTTGTTCATCGTAGCGCTGAAACCGGCATGGGAGCAAAGACGGTGCAGGCCGGATGTTCAAGTCAAGAAAAACCCGGCGCGGAGCCGGGCTTTTTTCCGAGCAATTAGCGGTGCACTGGACCGCGAATCCGGATCAATGATCCATGGCCTTGACGATCTCCTCGGTCATCTTCTTGGCATCGCCGAGCAGCATCATGGTGCCGTCCTTGTAGAACAGCGTGTTGTCGATGCCGGCATAGCCGGAGCCGAGCGAGCGCTTGACGAACAGGCAGGTGCGGGCCTTGTCAACGTCGAGGATCGGCATGCCGAATATAGGGGAGCTCTTGTCATCCCGCGCGGACGGGTTGGTGACGTCGTTGGCGCCGATGACATAGGCGACATCGGCCTGCGCGAATTCAGAGTTGATATCCTCGAGTTCGAACACTTCGTCGTACGGCACATTGGCTTCGGCAAGGAGGACGTTCATGTGGCCGGGCATGCGGCCGGCGACCGGATGAATGGCGTACTTCACGTCGACACCACTGGCCTTGAGCTTGTCGGCCATCTCGCGTAGCGCATGCTGCGCCTGGGCGACCGCCATGCCGTAGCCCGGCACGATGATCACCTTCTGCGCGTTCATCATCAGATAGGCGGCATCATCGGCCGAGCCCTGCTTGACCGTGCGCTCGATGCCGTCGTCGGCAGCGGCGGAAGTCTCGCCGCCGAAGCCGCCGAGGATGACCGAGATGAATGACCGGTTCATGCCCTTGCACATGATGTAGGAGAGGATCGCGCCGGACGAGCCGACGAGCGCGCCGGTGATGATCAGCGCCAGATTGCCGAGCGTGAAGCCGAGGGCTGCAGCCGCCCAGCCCGAATAGGAATTCAGCATCGAGACGACAACCGGCATATCGGCACCGCCGATCGGGATGATGAGCAGGACACCAAGGACAAGCGATGCCGCCACGATCAGCCAGAACACCAGCTTGGACTCGCTGGTGACCAGCAGCACGATCAGCACGATCAGCGCGATGCCGAGGGCGGCGTTGATGAAATGGCGGCCGCCGATCATGATCGGCTTGCCCGACATGCGACCGTCTAGCTTGAGGAAGGCGATGACCGAGCCGGTGAAGGTGATGGCGCCGATGGCGACGCCGAGGCTCATCTCGATCAGCGCCTGGGCGTGGATGTCGGCAACGGTGCCGATGCCGAAGCTTTCCGGCGCGTAGATGGCGGCAGCCGCGACCATGACGGCGGCAAGGCCGACCAGCGAGTGGAAGGCGGCGACCAGCTGCGGCATCGAGGTCATGGCGATGCGCCGCGCGGTGATCGCGCCGACAGAGCCGCCGATCAAAAGGCCGAGCACGATGAGGCCGAAGCCCCCCGCCGAAGGGGTCGCCAGCGCCAGCGTGGTGGCAATGGCGATGCCCATGCCGATCATGCCGTACATGTTGCCCTGACGGCTCGTGGTCGGGTGCGACAGGCCGCGCAATGCCAGGATGAACAGGATGCCGGAAACCAGGTAGAGGAAGGAGGCGAAGTTGGCGTTCATGTCGCTCTACTTGTCCTTCTTCTTGTACATCGCCAGCATGCGCTGGGTGACGAGAAAGCCGCCGAAGATGTTGACCGAGACCAGCATCAGCGCGACGAAACCGAAGCCGGTGGCGATGCCGGACGCCGAGATGCCGACGGCAAGCAGCGCGCCGACGACGATGACCGAGGAAATGGCGTTGGTGACGGCCATCAGCGGCGTGTGCAGCGCCGGTGTGACCGACCAGACCACGTAATAGCCGACGAAGATTGCCAGGACAAAAATGGCAAAGCGGAAGACGAACGGATCGATCGCCCCGCCGGACAGCGCGTGCGCGGCGTCGCCCGCCGCATCGGTGCCGCCTGGAGCTGTGGCCAGATCCTGCACAGCGAGACGGACGGCGGCGGTCGCCTGATCGAGCTGGTCAAGGGCTTTCTGCAAGGTCTGGTCCATCACGCGATCCCTTTCGGCTTGTTAGCGAGCGACTTGGGTGCGGCAAGTTTCCTGGATGTGGCAGCTTTCTTTGGCGCGGCCGGTTTTTCTCCAGCAACGGGCTTCGCAGGCTCGGCCGAGGCGATCATCACCGCCGGCTTGCCGATGAAAGCCGGATGCACAACCTGCCCGCCATCGGTCAGCATCGTCGCCTTGACCAAGTCGTCGTCGCGGTTGATGGCAAGCGTCTTCGTGGTCTTGTCGACCAGTGTCTCGAGGAACGCAAAAAGGTTCCTGGCGTAGAGCAGCGAGGCGGAGGCCGCGACGCGGCCCGGTACGTTGAGATGGCCGATGATTTTCACCCCGTTGGCCGTGGTCACCACCTGCCCGGGCACGGCGCCTTCGACATTGCCGCCACGTTCGACCGCGAGATCGACGATCACCGAGCCCGGCTTCATCGAGGCGACCATCGCGGCTGAAACCAGCTTCGGCGCCGGACGGCCGGGGATCAGCGCGGTGGTGATGACGATGTCCTGCTTGGCGATGTGCTCGGCGGTCAGCGCCGCTTGCTTGGCCTGGTATTCCTTAGACATTTCCTTGGCGTAGCCGCCAGCCGTCTCGGCCGCCTTGAACTCCTCATCCTCGACCGCCAGAAACTTTGCGCCAAGCGAGGCGACCTGTTCCTTGGCTGCGGGGCGCACGTCAGTGGCGGTGACGACGGCGCCAAGCCGCCTTGCAGTTGCAATGGCCTGCAGGCCGGCGACGCCGACGCCCATGATGAAGGCTTTCGCCGCCGGCACCGTGCCGGCCGCCGTCATCATCATCGGCAGCGCCCGGTCATATTCCGCAGCCGCGTCGATCACCGCCTGATAGCCGGCGAGGTTCGCCTGGCTGGACAGGACGTCCATCGATTGGGCGCGCGTGATGCGCGGCATGAACTCCATCGAGAACGCGGTGGCGCCGGCCCTTGCCAGAGCATCGACGGCAGCATCGTTGCCATAGGGATCCATGATGGCGATGACGGCAGTGCCCGGGCGATAGGCCTTCAGCTCCGCCTCATCAGGCCGGCGCACCTTCAGCACCACATCGGCCTTGGCGACATCGGCGGCCTTACCGATCACAGCGCCGGCCTTACCGAACTCCTCGTCAGGAATGCGAGATGCCGTGCCGGCGCCGCTTTCGACGATCACGTTGAACCCCAGCCCCGCCAGCCGCTTCACCGTGTCGGGCGAGGCAGCAACGCGCGGCTCGATCGCATCGAGCTCACGAGGGATGAAAATCGTCTGTCCCACCGCATGATCCTTTCGGCTGGAACCTGTCTGCGCAGGACGCCGGCCGGACTTCCGGCGATGTCACGGGCAAGGGGTTTTGAAGAATTTACCGGAGAATGAAAGCGCCGAGGGCGAGGATCAGAACGAACAGGACAAATGCCGAGAAGAAGCCTCCCGCAAAGAAGCCGAAAGCCATTGCGAGAAGCACGGCGGCGCAAAACAGCGACCCGTATTTGGCGAGCATGACAAAGCCGGCATAGGTGCGGTCGTGCTCGGCATAGTCCATCTTCGCGCCTAGTTCGACAGGACCGGTCGGCGAGTGATCAGCCATAGGAATACCCCTTCGGAGACATCTTTCAGGCACATAGCGAAAAGCCAAGCCGAGGGCAATGGCGCTATTGCCGCATCGCTGGCGACAACAGCCTCAAAGCAAAGTTGAAGCTGCCCGATGCAGAGAGGATGTTCCTGAGGTGACCGTGGCTGCCGCCTTGCACTTCCTTGCGGCTGAACCTTGTCACATCAACCGGCAAGCTGCGGAAACAGCCCGAGCAGGCCAACGACGATCAGATAGAGCGCGACGATGTAGTTGAGGAGTCGCGGCATCACCAAGATCAGCACGCCGGCAATCAGCGAGATAAGCGGAGTGAGTGCGAGCGTGGAAATGGTCATGTCGTTTCCTTTCGATAGGATTGCCGCCAACGCTATGCGGGTCGACGTCGTTCATGCGCCACCGGCGCGCTTGCCAGAACGCCGAAGCGGCCGGAAAGCTCCATGGCCAGGCTGCAAAGTTGCCGAATGACTTGCCTTGTTTAGGTGCATGTTGTTGTCCCAAAACCACTGCGCGCTTTTGGGCGACGTACATCAGGCGGCTTTGCGAAAATACTTGGCTGTGGGCAGGATGGTCAGCGGCGCGAGTTCACCGACGTCGGGCATGTCGAACAGCATACGCTGCTCCATCGGAGTCGAACGGAAGAACGGGAACCGGGAGAGGGACCGCTCGCGGATCGCATTGACGTCGGCACGGTAGAGCACGACCTTGTTGTAGACGCCGGGATAGGCGCGGGCCTCGCTGATCTTCTCGGAATAGTAGATCCGCTTGTAGAAGCCGGCGTGGTCCTCGCGAATGGTCGACAGGCAGTAAGGCGCGTTGAAATGGAAACACGCCATGCCGGCGAGCCGCAATGTTAGGTAGGGAATTTGCGGATAGACGCGTGACCAGTCGGGGTCGGAGGCGAACCGGCTGGGACAGATGAAGCTCAGTCCCTCGGCCAGCATCGGCATGACGATATCGCCGAAAGCCTTGGTGGAAGGCGACATCGGCGTCGCCAGCGTGACGTGATGGATGCGCAGCGTGCTGACGAGTTCCTGGTCGATGTAGACGCCGAAACGAAAGACATTCGGCGCGTCGTCGAGTTCGTCGTGAATGGTATGGTTCTCGTTGTCGGGCACCATATCGTTGGAGCGATACGACTTGTAGCGCAGCCGGTAAATGTCCTCGAGGTCTTCGCCCTTGTCGCAGCGACGGTATTCCGTCCGCTCGAGCATCGCCGAAACATTCCTGGCAAAGCTGGACATAGTGTCGGACGCATCACTCCCGTCCGCACCCGCCGCCTGGCGAGGCGAAATCAACTCAACAACCATAAACTCAATCCCCGGAACTGCCGCCGCGATCAACACTACGGCAGGGTCGTAAGATGTAAAGATGAAAACAAGATAGAGATCGTTTACCAGCTATTAAGGTTAATGAAGTAAAAATTATACCAAAGTACGAGATTTCTTCCCTGAAAATCAGCGATGCGTGGCCTTCCTGGCCGTCTTGATGTCCTTGGCGAAGGGCCAGACCGTGCTCGACATGGTCTCAATACCGGACGCGCTTAGCGCCGAGCCGAACAGGAATCCCTGAACCAGGTCCGGCTTGACCTGCAAGGCCAGGATCTTGAGCTGCTCGAAAGTCTCGACGCCCTCGACAGTCACCGAAAGTCCCAGTGGCCGTGACAGGTTGACGATGCCCTTGAGCAGTTCGAGCGAACGGCTGTTCTGGGTAACGTCCATCAGGAACGAACGGTCGATTTTGATCTTGTCGAGCGGAAGTTTGTGGAGATAGCTGAGGCTTGAATAGCCGGTGCCGAAATCATCGAGCGCGATGCGCACGCCAAGCCGCTTCAATTCCTCGATATACTGACGCGTCAGCGACTTGTCGTCGAGCAGTGCCGTCTCGGTGACCTCGATCTCCAGTCGGCCGGCGGCGAGACCGGAACTGGCGAGCGCATGGCGAACCTTCTCGATAACGTCGCGGTTGCGGAAGTCCTTGGCCGAGAGATTGACCGAGACACTGGTCTGTGCGGGCCATTTGGCGCATTCGGTGCACGCCGCATGCAGGACGAAGGTGCTGACCTCGGAAATGATGCCCATTTCTTCCGCCAGCGGAATGAAGATGCTGGGCGAAATTGGTCCGAGATCGGGGTGGTCCCAACGGCACAGCGCCTCGCAGCTGGCTATGCGCATCGTGCTCATCGCCACGATTGGCTGGTAGACCACCCGCAACCCCTTGCTTTCTACCGCGGTGCGCAGATCCGCCTTCATCAGCTGACGGTTGCGGAAAGCGACCTCCATCGACGCCTCGAACAACCGCCAAGTATTCTTGCCGAGTTCCTTGGCCTTGTGGAGCGCGAGGTCCGCCTTGACGATCATGGCGTCGACATCGGTATCCCTGACCCTCGACAGCACCGCGCCACCGCTGGCCTGGATGCGCAACCCATGGCCGGCGACGTCGACCTCGCCCTGCAGCTCAATGAAAATCTCGTCGATTTGGCTGGACAGATGGCTCTCGTCCTCGACGCGGTCGAAGAAGATCATGAACTCATCGCCGCCGAAACGGCTGACGGTGACGCCTGGTCCGGCGACCGCCGCCAGCCGTTCAGCGACGGCGTAGATCAATCCGTCGCCAACCGGGTGGCCAAGCGTGTCGTTGACGCTCTTGAAGTCGTCGAGGTCGAGCACAGCGAGCCCGCAGAGACGCTCGAGGTCACCGGATGCCATGGCCTCTCCGATCAGCTCGTGGAAATAGGCGCGGTTGGGCAGGCCGGTGAGGTTGTCATAGCGCGCCATGAAGCGGATCTTGTCTTCCGCCTCAACGCGGGCCGTCACATCCTCGAAGGTGATGACCCCCAGTTCCTGGCTGCCTTCACGCGCCGAGAACTCATAGTGCTGACCGTTCGCGAGCGAGACGAGAACCTTGCGGTCGCGGCCCTCGCGCAGGGCGCGCGTAAGCTGGGCTTCGATGTAGCGGCAGTCCTTCGGCGCCAGCATGCCGCCGGCAACGCCGCGCATCAGCAGACCGTGAATCGATCGCCCGAGCAGCGCGTCGGGCGATTTGAGCGACATCAGATGCGCGGCTTCGGCATTGGCCACCGCCACCCGGCCGTCGGGGCCGAGCATGACAAGGCCATGCGACATGGTGTTCAACGCCCGATTGAAGCGCTGGGCAAGGCGGTTCGCCTTCTTCTCCTCCGACACCGCCGCAAAAAGCACATCGCGCACCGTATTGGCGAATTTGCGGATCGCGAACAGGAACGGCGCTGACAGCAGGCCAAGGAGGACATGATAGATATCGCCGCGCAGCAGGAAGCCTAGCGAGATGGGCCAGGTCAATGCAAGGGTCAGGATGGTCACCATGCGCGGCGAGCCGTAGTTGCGGCCGGCAATGGAGGTCGCGGTCGCCAGCGTCAGGCAGACGGAGGCGATCTCGGCGAAATCGTCGCGCGCAAAGTAGATGCCGAGCAGGCAAAAAGCCCCGAGCGTAAGCCCATGCATTGAGCCGTAGAGTATATAGTCGTTTTCGCGCTTGTGCGCTTCCTCCCAGGTCGTTGGTGAGGGCAAGCTGTTGTATTTTTGGAAATTTCTCATGCGGAATATGCCGACGAGAACCATCGCGATCGCAACAACCAGGTAACGCGGATCGCCGTTCTTCCACCAGACAAGGCCGATCAGGAAGGTTTGCGCGAGAATGCCGATCGAAAGCGTCACCCCGTCGCGAAACAGAGTTTCCACGAACGGGATATAGACGTCGACCGGAACCTCGTTTTTTCTTTTCAGATTCACGCCTGAATCCCAACCCTGGGGAGCCAAGCTGTGTCACATTCGCCTTAAGAAAGATTTAGAGAGGCCGTTCCGGGCTTTGCCGTCAGTCGGTTGGCGCCGGGAAGCTACCCTTCAAACAAACAAGGCATATCGATTACTCGGCGGCCTGGAGTTCCGGCCGAACGGGTATTTTTGCCAGGCGATCGAGCAGCCTTAGGCGTTCGCCAGCGGCCTTTTCGGCACTGGCCTGCCTGACGTGACCATAGCCGCGAATGAGCGCCGGCACCGAGGCAAGCGCGGCCGCAGCCTCGACCTTGCCTGCCGCCAGCGCGCTGGCGACAAGCTCCAGATCGGCCTCGTACTGCGCAAGAAGCTGCCGTTCCATACGCCTTTCGGAGCTGTAGCCGAACACATCGAAGACCGTGCCGCGCAAGCCTTTCATCGCTGCCAGCAGGCGGAACCCCTCTATCATCCAGGGACCGAAACTCGACTTCCTCGGCTTGCCGTCCTTGCCGCGCCTGCCCATCATCGGCGACGCTAGATGGAATTCGAGCTTGTCGTAGCTCTGGAACTGCTTGCCCAGCTCGGCGGCGAAGGAGCCGTCGGTGTAAAGCCTCGCCACCTCGTATTCGTCCTTGATCGCCATCAGCTTGAACAGGTTCCTCGCAGCGGCCTCGGTCACATCAGTCGAACCGGGCATCGCCCTGGCTTCGGCCTTGCGCAGCGCGGCCAGTCTGTCGGCGTAGCGCGTGGCATAGGCAGCGTTCTGATAAGCGGTGAGGAAGGCGACGCGGCGGGCGATAATGTCGTCCAGCGTTTCGACGACAGCGGCGTTCTGTGCAGCCGTGCCCGGCTGGGCAACGAGGCCGCGCACGAAATCCGGCTGGTGGGCGGCGCGGCGGCCCCAGCGGAAGGCTGAGACGTTCATCGCCACGGCCTGGCCGTTGAGTTCGATCGCCTTTTCGACTGCCTCGGCCGACAGCGGCAAGCCGCCATGCTGGAAGGCGAAGCCGAGCATGAACATGTTGGCGCCGAGCGAACTGCCGAACAGCGCTGTGGCGGTGCGGGTGGCGTCGAAGAAATGCGCCTTGTCGTCGCCGGCGGCAGTGCGGATCGCCTTTTTCAGCCGCTCGACAGGCAGCGAGAAATCCGCCGACCGGGTAAACTCACCGGGCATGATCTCGGCGGTGTTGGCGAGGAAGATCGTGTGGCCCTCACGCACCGCGGCGAGCACCTTTTGAGCGCCCGACACGACGAGGTCGCAGCCGAGCACAAGGTCTGCCTTCCCCGCCGAAACGCGGATGGTGTGGATATCGCCCGGGCTGCGCGCGATGCGGACATGGGTGAACACCGAGCCGCCCTTCTGGGCAAGGCCGGCCATGTCGATCATGCCGCAGCCCTTGTCTTCGAGATGGGCCGCCATGCCGAGCACCGCGCCGATGGTGACGACGCCGGTGCCGCCGACGCCGTCGATGATCGCCGCCCAGCCCTGTTCGCCGAGCGGAAATTCAGCGGGCGCGGGCACGCCGTCGAGCGGATCGGTCGTGCCCGCCATACCCTCGGCCTTCCTGATCTTGGCGCCATGCACGGTGACGAAGGACGGGCAGAAGCCGTTGACGCAGGAGAAATCCTTGTTGCAGCTCGACTGGTCGATCCTGCGCTTGCGGCCGAATTCAGTCTCGACCGGCTGGATCGACACGCAATTCGACTGCACCCCGCAATCGCCGCAGCCTTCGCAGACCAGTTCGTTGATGAAGACGCGCTTGTCGGGATCGGGGAATGTGCCGCGCTTGCGGCGGCGGCGCTTTTCGGCGGCGCAGGTCTGGTCGTAGATCAGCACGGATGTGCCCTTGACGGCGCGCAATTCGCGCTGGACGAGGTCCAGATCGTCGCGGTGATGGATGGTGGCGCCGGCGGGGAATTCGACCTTACCGGTATATTTGTCCGGCTCGTCGGTGACGATAGCGATATGCTCGACGCCCTCGGCCCGCACCTGCCTAGCGATCATGTCCACGGTCAGGCCACCCTCGTGCGGCTGGCCTCCGGTCATGGCGACGGCGTCGTTGTAGAGGATCTTGTAGGTGATGTTGGCGTCGGTCGACAATGCAAAGCGGATCGCCAGCGCACCAGAGTGGTTGTAGGTGCCGTCGCCGAGATTCTGGAAGATGTGGTCGCGCTTCGAGAACGGCGCCTGGCCGACCCATTGCGCGCCCTCGCCGCCCATGGCGGTGAAACCAACGGTGTTGCGGTCCATCCACAGCGCCATGAAATGGCAGCCGATGCCGGCGGCGGCGAGCGAGCCGTCGGGCACCTTGGTCGAGGAATTGTGTGGGCAGCCGGAGCAGAAGAAGGGCGTGCGCGAGGCGATGTCTGACGTGTCGGCGAGCATCGCCTGGAATTGGCGAAGTTTTGCCACTCGCGCGGCAATCTCGTCCGACGGACCGATCGTTCGCAAAATTCTCTCGCCGAGCGCTATGGCGATGTCATTGGGGTCGAGCGCGCCCTTGGCCGGGAACAGCCCGTCGCCGCGCTCGTCCTTCTTGCCGACGATGACCGGCTGCATGGCGGTGCCGTAAAGGTTCTCGCGCAGTTGCACCTCGATCAGCGAGCGTTTCTCCTCGACGACGACGATGGCGTCGAGGCCGCGAGCGAAATCGGCGATGTGCTGCAGGTCGAGCGGCCACGGGCAACCGATCTTGAACAGCCTGATCCCGATGCGGTTGGCGGCAGTTTCGTCGACGCCGATGTCCTCCAGCGCCTGGCGAACGTCGAGATAGCTCTTGCCGATGGTGACGATGCCAAGCTTCGGGCTGCTGCCGCCGGAATAGACGATCCGGTTCAGCCCGTTGGCATGGATGAAGGCCGAAGCGGCGGCGCGCTTGTATTCATGCAGCCGCTCCTCCTGGCCGAGCATGTCGATCTCGTTGCGAATGTTGAGGCCGCCGGGCGGCATGTCGAAGTCCGGGGCGACGATATCAAGCCGGTCGAGTGCGGCATCGACCGAAGCCGTCGACTCGATGTTGTCCTTGACGCATTTGATCGCTGCCCAGGTGCCGGCGAAACGCGACATGGCAAAGCCGTAGAGCCCATAGTCGATGATCTCCTGGACCCCCGCCGGATTGAGGATCGGCACCATAGTGTCGACGAACAGGAATTCGGTGGCGTGCGCGTTGGTTGAGGATTCGGCCATGTGGTCGTCGCCCATCAGGGCAAGCACGCCGCCATATCTAGACGAGCCGGCCAGGTTGGCATGGCGGAACACGTCGCCGGACCGGTCGACGCCCGGTCCCTTGCCGTACCAGACCGAAAAGACGCCGTCATGCGTGCCCTCGCCCAGCAACTCGGCCTGCTGCGATCCCCAGCAGGCCGTGGCCGCGAGTTCCTCGTTGAGGCCGGGCTGGAAGACGATGTCCGACTGGGCGAGCTGCTTCCTGGCCTTCCAAAGCTGCATGTCGAGGCCGCCGAGCGGCGAGCCGCGATAGCCGGAGACGAAGCCGGCGGTGTTCAGGCCAGCCCGGCGGTCGCGCGCGCGCTGCATCAGCAGCATGCGGATGACCGCCTGCGCGCCGGAAAGGAAGATGCGCTCCTTCCCCAGGTCGAACTTGTCGTCGAGCGCGACATCATACAGCGTCATCAGGCATTTCCCTCTGCGGAGGCCACACTTCGAGCACAGCCAACGTCGGAGTCGGATGCTGCAGTGTTTCTCCCCTTGCCGGGCAGGTCAAACAAAATCGAAGATGCCAGACGAGGCGCAACAAATGATCCGTGCGCGGCCGTGTGGCGCCACGAAACGTCTGTCGGGGAGGATGGCCGAGCACGAAAATTCCGGCGGCGGTCAGTGCCGCTGGTGACGCATCATGCAGCCTTTGGGCAACTGGGCTTCGGTTCGCCGGGCAGCTTGCCGTCGACATGGCCGGCCAGGTCCTTGTTGAGCTCGTAGACTGGCCCGACCACGAGAGGCCGGTCGGGCAGGACCGACTGGTCGAGCGAGGACGTCAGTGTCGTCTCGAAACTCTGCAGCAATTTGCCGCTGCGATCCTCGATGCGGATCGACACGGTATAGGGCTTGTCCTTTACGACGCAGGTGAGCGGCGGGCTGGTCAGCGTTACATGCGGCAGCTTCGGCCATATTTTCTGGGTGACGATGATCGGATCACCACCGGCCGGGTTCTGGAAGGAGACCACGGCGACCTGTCCCTCACCCACCGGCCGCAACGGATTGAGGGTGATGACATAGGTGGCGATGCCCAGCCGGTAGTTGAACTCGAACAGCTTCCCGGAAATGGCGAACAGCTGGTCCTTGCCGGAGTCACGGCAGGCGCCGAGCGCGGCCACCGCGAACAACGCCGCGACGACAATCATCGCGCGCGAGTATCTTTTAGACATTGGTGATCTCCCTCGCCGCGGTCCGGCGGCGATAGTATCGGTTTGCCTTCTGTCGGTTGCCGCACACCGCCATGTCGCACCAGAGGCGGCTGGAATTGCGGCTTTTGTCGACAAACAGCCAGCTGCAATTCGGACATATCCTCAGCCTGGCGATTGTGTCGCCGCGCAGCAGCGACAGCGCCGAGACCGCAAGCGCCGCCTCGAAGGCAATCGGCGTCGCCGGATTGCCGAACGGTTTTCCGGGCCTCCCGATTTCGGTGCGGCTTTGGGCGAGTCCGTCGGCGCAGGCTTCAAGGAATTCAGGCATGTCTCCGGTAGTGATCGCACCTTTCGAAACCGCGCGGCGAAACAGCCGATCGGTCGTCTCCCTGATCGACAGCACCACCGGCGCGATCTTTTCAGGCGCCGGCGCTACGAGCGGCCTGCCGCCGAGCTCGGCGGCGCGAAACCCGCTCGCCGCTTCGGCAAAGCGGGCGATCTCCGCCGGATCTTTGAGCCGGTCGAAGGTTTTCTCCGGATCGTTCCGCAAGACGACGGTGTTCGCCGTGTCGAGCGCAAGCATGCCACCGGTGAAGCGGTGCGGAGTCCAGGCTACTACCATATGACGAATCTAACCGATAAATCGCATTTGACAAGTTAGATTCCGGGTGCAACGCTCGTCACGGAGGCGATCGCCATCGCCTTGTCTTGAGAACGTCGTTCGTCCCAAACCGCTGCGCCCCGATTGCGGGGCATGCATCGAGGACATTGCATGCTCTATTTCTTCCAGCAGGTTCTGAACGGGCTGCATTCGGGCGCGCTCTACGCATTGCTTGCCTTCGGCTACGTGCTGACCAACGGCATCCTGCACCGCACCAATCTTGCCTATGGGGCGCTGTTCGCCTTTTGCGGGCATACGATGATCCTCACCGCGGCGTTCGGCTATCAGGTGCTGTGGCTGACGCTGTTTGCATCCGTCGCGCTCGGCGTAGCTGCGGCGTTCCTTTATGCGGCGCTGCTCAGCCGTGTCTTGTCGCGAAGCATCTTCGAACCGTTGGCCGACCGCTCGCCCAACGCCATCGTGGTGACGACGCTCGGCATATTGCTGGCCCTGTCGGAAGCCAGCCGTATCGCCGCCGACACCCATGATCTGTGGCTGCCGCCAATGCTGGCCCAGCCCATCATTTTTGCGCGAGGGGCCAATTTCAATGCCACGCTGACGCTTATCCAGTTGCTCGACTGCGCTGTCGTCGCGGCAACTATCGGGCTCGCCGCCTGGGCGTTTGCCCAATCAAGCTTCGGCCGGCGCTGGCGCGCCGTGTCCGACGATCCCAGGGCGGCAGCGATGTGCGGCGTCGATGTTCGCGCGGTGCTTCGGCGTGCGGTGCTTTTCGGCGGCCTTTGCGCGGCACTGGCCGGCGTGCTCGCCGCCTTCTACTACGGCAACATCAGCTTCGGCACAGGGTTGGTCTACGGGCTGAAAATCCTGTTTGTGACGGCGGTGGGCGGCTATCTCTCGCCGTTGCGGGCAGCACTTGGCGCTGCGGCTTTCGGCATGGCCGAATCGCTGTGGGCCGGCTATTTTCCGCTCGAATGGCGCGATGGCTGGATGTATCTGTTCCTCGTCGCCATGCTGGTGCTGATCGGCACCGGCCGCGATCAGGGCAAGATCGCCTGACTGTACCAAGCCTGGGTAGACTTTGGTTGCATGACGTCTACAGCGCGCGCGTCCTCTCGGACGCGCAAAGGACGCTGTAGCACTTTGATTTCGCGCATGATCCCAGCGAAAATCGATTCCCATTTTCGGGGTCATGCGCTGCGTCAGGCGCTGTTTGGCCCCTTCCTCATCTCACAAGACCCTTCCTCACCTCACAAGATTGTTTTACTCGGTCTGCCCTGTGTTGACCCGCCGAGCCACGCACGGCATACCGTTGGGCCACATCGAAGCGGCGGAAAACAAGCGGGTTGGCGCGCCGCTGATACTTTGAAGCACGCAACGTGCTTTCCGAAAATCGACACCGATTTCGGGCCGATGCGTAAAGGGAGGAATGCATGGCAGGGCTTCTCGCTCTATCCAGAACCATTGACCGTGTGAACGAATTCATCGGCAGATGGGTGTCGTGGCTGATCCTGCTGGCAATCCTGGTCAGCGCCGCCAATGCGGTCATCCGCAAGACGTTCGACATGTCGTCGAACGCCTGGCTGGAACTGCAGTGGTATTTGTTCGGCGCGGCCTTCATGCTGGCCGCTGCCTACACGCTGAAGCAGAACGACCATATCCGCATCGACATCGTTTACGGCATGTTCTCGCGCCGCGTGCAGCACTGGATCGACCTTCTCGGTCACCTCTTTTTCCTGATGCCGTTCGTGACGCTGATGGTGATCTATTTCGTTCCCTATGTGTCGCTGTCGTTTCGCAGCGGCGAAATGTCGAACAATTCCGGCGGTCTGATTATCTGGCCGGCAAAGGCGATCCTGCTGGTCGGCTTTTTCCTGCTGGCGCTCCAGGGCATCTCGGAGATCATCAAGAAGATAGCCATCATGCGCGGCGACATGGACGATCCCACTCCATTCATATCGGTCCATGAGCAGGCCGAACTCGAAGCGAAGGCGCTCGCCGAAGAGGTGCGCTCGTGATCGAGTTCATCGCCCAGAACATGGCGCCGATCATGTTCGCCTCGCTGGTCATCTTCCTGCTGATCGGCTACCCGGTCGCGTTTTCGCTCGCCGCCAACGGCCTGCTGTTCTTCTTTATCGGTGTCCTTCTGTCGCCCTATTCGGGCGGCTCGATCAATCTCGCTTGGCCGCTGCTGCACGCACTGCCGGACAATTTCTACGGCAGCCGGGTGATGTCGAACGACACGCTGCTGGCCATCCCGTTCTTCACGTTCATGGGCATCGTGCTCGAACGATCGGGCATGGCCGAGGACCTTCTCGATACGATCGGCCAATTGTTCGGACCGATCCGCGGCGGCCTCGCCTATGCCGTGATCTTCGTCGGTGCGCTGCTTGCCGCAACCACGGGTGTGGTGGCTGCTTCCGTCATCGCCATGGGCCTGATCTCGCTGCCGATCATGCTGCGCTACGGCTATGACCGTCGTGTGGCGTCCGGCGTCATTGCGGCGTCGGGCACGCTCGCCCAGATCATTCCGCCCTCGCTGGTGCTGATCGTTCTGGCCGACCAACTCGGCCGCTCGGTCGGCGACATGTATGCGGGCGCGCTGATCCCGGGGCTGGTTCTGACCGGCCTCTATACGCTCTACATCCTGATCATGTCGATTGTCCGGCCGAAGTCGATGCCGGCCCTGCCGCTCGAGGCCCGCACGCTCGGCCACGGCATCCTGTCGTTGCTGGTCGCGCTGCTGACGGCAGTCGTGGTTTCCTACGCGGCCTATCGCTATCTTGCGCCGTCGCAGGGCCAAAACGCCGACATTCTCGGCGCCACCATCGGCGTGGTTTTCATCTACGTCGGGGCGATCGCCGACCAGCGCCTGAAGATCAACATGATGTCGCGGCTGGCACAGCAGGTGATCATCGTGCTGATTCCGCCGCTGGCGCTGATCTTCCTGGTGCTGGGCACCATCTTTCTCGGCATTGCCACCCCGACCGAGGGCGGCGCCATGGGCGCCGTCGGCGCGCTGATCATGGCGGCGATGAAAGGGCGGCTGTCGCTGGACGTGATCAAGCAGGCGCTGGCGTCGACGACGCGGCTGTCGTCCTTCGTGCTGTTCATCCTGATCGGCGCGCGTGTGTTCTCGCTCACCTTCTACGGCGTCAACGGCCATATCTGGGTCGAACACCTCCTGACATCGCTGCCGGGCGGCGAAATTGGCTTCCTGATCGGGGTGAACATCCTCGTGTTCCTGCTCGCCTTCTTCCTCGACTTCTTCGAACTCGCCTTCATTATCGTGCCGCTTTTGGCGCCGGCCGCCGACAAACTCGGCATCGACCTGATCTGGTTCGGCGTGCTGCTCGGCGTCAACATGCAGACCAGCTTCATGCACCCGCCCTTCGGCTTCGCGCTGTTCTACCTGCGCTCGGTCGCCGCCCGGGTGCCCTATCTGGATCGCCTCACCGGCAAACAGATCGCACCGGTGACCACCGGCCAGATCTATTGGGGCGCGGTTCCCTTCGTTTGCATCCAGGTCATCATGATCGGCCTGACCATCGCTTTCCCGCAGATGGTGATGCATTACAAGGGCACGCCAGTCGACCCGGGCACGATCGATTACCAGGTACCGGAAACGCCGGGCCTGTCGCCGCTTGGCATACCGCCGGCGGATGGCGGCACGGCGCCGACCGCGCCTGCACCGGACCTGTCGCAGCCGCCGAATTTCGGTGAAACGCCGCCTGCCAAGCCAGCAGCGCCAGCACCCGATCTGTCCCAACCACCGAGTTTCAATTGATGCCGGAGGCGCAACAGAGATGAAAGCGGTGCGGCTGGAGGGCGTGGGCAGCATTGCCCTGCGCGAGGTCGGCAAACCGGCCGCCGGGCCGGACGATCTCCTGGTGCGGATCGAGGCATGCGGCGTCTGCGGAACCGACCGGCATCTTTTCCATGGCGAATTTCCCTGTACGCCGCCGGTGACGCTCGGACATGAATTCTCCGGGATCGTCGAAGCGATTGGAACCGGAGTGTCCGGCTTTTCGGTCGGCGATCGCGTCACCGGCGATCCCAACATCGCCTGCGGGAGCTGTCCGCACTGCCATGCCGGTCGCATCAACCTTTGCCATAATCTGATTGCCATCGGCATCCACCGCGACGGCGGCTTCGCCGAATATGTCGTGCTGCCCCAGAAGCAGGCCTTCTCCCTTCCGAAAGACCTGAAGCCGACGCATGGCGCGTTCTGCGAGCCGCTTGGCTGCTGCCTGCATGGCTTGGACCTGGCGCAGATCAGACCCGGCTCCTCGGTCGCCGTGCTTGGCGGCGGCGTGATCGGCCTGCTCACCGTGCAACTGGCGAGGCTTGCCGGCGCGACGACAATCATCCTATCGACGCGCCAGGCCTCGCGGCGTGCCCTCGCCGAAGAATTGGGCGCAACGGCGACGGTCGGCCCAAGCGCTTGCGATATCATCGACACTGTCGTCGGTGCGTCGGGCCTGATGCCAGGCGGTGTCGATGTGGTGTTCGAATGTGCTGGCGTAAGAGAGACAGTCGAGCAATCGATGCGGCTGGCCAAAGCCGGCGGTACGGTTGTCGTCGTCGGCGTGATGCCTCAAGGCATGAAGGCCGAGTTCGAACCTTTCGACCTGTTGTTCCGGGAATTGAGGGTCCTGGGTTCGTTTCTCAATCCGTTTACGCATCGCCGGGCCGCCGATCTCATCGCCTCGGGTGCGATCGAGATCGACAAGCTCATCTCACGGCATGTGACGCTTGAGGAGGCGGCTGCGGTGATCGCCAATCCGCCTGCGCCAGGCGAAGTCAAGGTGCTGGTTGTGCCGCGCTGATCCGGCAAATCGAAGTGTGACGGCGCCACGCGTCCGAAGAGCGCGTGGAGCCGTAACTGTTGTCAGAGCTTGCCGGTGCGCTGCTGGACCATCATGAAGGTGTCGTAATTGTACTCGGCCACCTGCGCCCAGAGATAGTGCTCCTTGCGGAACGCCTTGATCGAGTCCCAGATCTTCTTGAACGGCGCGTTCGAGGCTTCCATCTCGGCATAGACCTCGTTTGCCTTTTCGAAGCAGGCTGCCAAGATTTCCGGGCTGAACGGGCGCAATTTGGCGCCCCCGGACACCAGCCGCCTCACGGCCGCCGGATTCAGAAAGTCGTATTTCTGCAGCATGTTGGCGTCGGCGGCCTGCGCGGCGGTGTGCACCAGCGCCTTATAGGCCGGTGAAAGCTCTTCGTATTTCGCCTTGTTGAACATCAGATGGACGGTCGGCCCGCCTTCCCACCAGCCGGGATAATAATAATTCGGCGCGACCTTGTAGAATCCGAGCTTCTCATCGTCATAAGGGCCGACCCACTCGGCGGCGTCTATGGTGCCTTTTTCCAGCGCCGGATAGATGTCGCCGCCGGCGATCTGCTGCGGCACCACGCCGAGCCTTTCCACCACTTTGCCGGCAAAGCCACCGATGCGCATCTTGAGGCCCGAAAGGTCGGCGACGGTGTTGATCTCCTTGCGGAACCAGCCGCCCATCTGCACGCCGGTATTGCCGCCCGGCAAGCCAAAAAGGCCCTGCGTGGCGAGAAACTCGTTGAATAGGTCGATGCCGCCGCCGTGGTAATGCCAGGCATTGATGCCGCGCGCGTTGAGCGAGAACGGAACCGCAGCGCCCAGCGCCCATGCCGGGTCCTTGCCCCAATAATAATATGCCACCGTATGGCAGGCCTCGACGGTGCCGGCGGTGGTGGCGTCCGCGGCCTGCAGGCCGGGCACGAGTTCACCTGCGGCGAAGACCTGGACCTGGAAGTTGCCGTCGGTTGCCTCCGCAAGCATCTTGGAAAAGACCTCGGCGCCGCCGTAGATCGTGTCGAGAGATTTCGGGAAGGACGACGCCAGGCGCCATGTCACTTTCGGATTGGATTGGGCGATAGCCGGCGCGGCAAGCGCTGCTGTAGCCGCCGCGGCGCCCACACCGGTCGCGCCGGCCTTGCGGATGAATGATCGACGATCCATGAAGTCCTCCCTATTGAATCAATAGACCGACGTTCGGGAAATGCTCTGTGCCCCGGATCGGCTTCGCGGCAGACAATACACGGGCAAGAAGTCGAGTCCAGCCATGGCAGCCGGTTTTGCCGGCGGCGTTTCCGCGAAATTCGCGGCGCGAACGCACCTCTTGCAACTTAAGTCTAACGCCGTTTCGGTGGACCATGCGACATGCCGAACTTGTCATGGCAAAGCGCCTTCGGATCGCCTATTTTAAAGGCAGAATATGTCCCTGCACTGAATGGAACCCGGATCAAAAATGCAGCAGCCGCTCGTCGCCATATCGACCGACGTCCGCCAGTTCGACAACTACACCTGGCATGCCGTTCCGCAGCAATATCTGGAGGCGGCGCTTTCGGGCGCCGGCGTGTTCCCGGTGTTGGTGCCGTCCTTCGGCGACCGGCTCGATTTCGACGAACTCCTGTCATCGGTCGACGGCGTCATGGTCACCGGTTCGAAGTCCAATGTGCATCCCTCGCTCTATGGCGGCGATGCCAGCGAGGCCAATGGTCCCTACGATCCTGCCCGCGACGCGACGACGCTGCCGTTGATCCGCAAGGCAGTGGAGCGCGGAGTGCCGCTGCTCGCCATCTGCCGCGGCATCCAGGAAATGAATGTGGCGCTGGGCGGCACGCTGGCCACAGAAATCCAGGAGCGCGAGGGGTCGCTGGACCATCGCGCACCGGCGAGCGACAATCAGGACGAACGCTTCGCCATCCGCCAGTCCATTTCGATCAAGCCTGGAACCTGCCTCGCCGGCGTCTTCGGGGCGGGCGACATTATGGTCAATTCGGTGCACCGCCAGGCCATCGACCGGCTCGGCCCGAAGCTGCAGATAGAGGCGGTCGCCACTGACGGCACGGTCGAGGCGGTTTCGGTGCGGGACGCCCGTGCTTTCGCCGTCGGCGTCCAGTGGCATCCCGAATACTGGGTCAAGTCGGACAGCATCTCAGCAAGGATATTCCGCGCCTTCGGCGACGCGGTGCGCCTGCACGCGGCAGCGAAATCCGGCACGCGGGCCGCCGCGGAATAGTTCAGCGGTCAGACGTCAACATCAATCGCTGCCGGCCGCCAGCGACAGCAGCGGCAGGGCTGGCGCGTAGGATTCATAACCGTCGCCGTCGGCGACGCCGAAAGTGACGATCGGGTCGATGCCGTTCGCGCTGAAGGTGACCGTGCCGTCATCCTGCTCACGCCAGAATTTCGCGCGCTCGATGCCGGGCAAGACCCGGCGGCAATTCGCAGTGACCGTCAACAGCGAAAGGCCATGCGAAATCTCAGTGCCGCGCTTGACCGCGCAGGAGGCTTCGTCGCCATTGGCCACCAGCCTGTAGTCGTCGGGCGACGGCGTTAGCTCATCGGCGGCTGTGCGGCCTTCGCCGCTGCCGCCGTGAAACAGCTGAACGCTGCCGAACAGCGCGGCCATCGCCATCAATGCAGCAAGTGCTTTCATCTGCGTTCTCCGGGTGTTTGGCGATAGATATAGAATGATTCAAAGGGTTAAGCCGTAGTTAACAAATAAGAAAGCGTGCCACTCAGCTGCGCGCCTTGACCTTTTCCGTTTCCGGCACCGGCGTCAGCGCCCTCCCTTCCGAAAACCAGGAAATCAGATTGTCGACGCACAGATCGGCCATGGCGCGGCGGGTATGTTCCGAAGCCGAGCCGACATGCGGCAAAAGCGAGGTGTTGGGAGCGGCGAGCAGCGCCGGCGGCACGTTCGGCTCATCGGCGAAGACGTCGAGCCCGGCAGCTGCGATGGTGCCATTGGCCAGGGCTGCGGCAAGAGCTGCCTCGTCCACCGTGCTGCCGCGACCGATGTTGACGAAGACGCCATTCGGGCCAAGCACCGACAGGATCTCGGCGTTGACCGCCTTTTCGGTCGAGGCGCCGCCGGGCGCCACCGAGATCAGCGTATCGACCGCCTCGGCAAGGCCTTTCAGCGTGCCGTGGTATTCGCAGGCCAGGCCTTCGACACGGCGCCGATTGTGATAGGCGATCGGCAGCCCAAAGGCCTCTAGCCGGCGCGCAATGGCGAGACCAATGCGGCCCATGCCGAAAATGCCAACGCTGCGACCGCGCAAAGTCAGCCGGCTTAGCGGATAGTTGCCGTTGCGTGCCCAACTGCCGTCGCGCAGCCAGGTCTCGGCGCGCGGCAGATCGCGGATGGTGTTGATCAAAAGCCCGATCGCCGTGTCGGCGACCTCCTCGGTCAGCACGTCAGGCGTGTTGGTGACCATGACACCGCTCTGTGCTGCGTGACGTGCATCGACCGAATCATAGCCGACGCCGAAATTGGCGATGATCTCGAGGTTCGGCAGCGCGTCGATGAGGGCTGCGTTGATCCCGCCAAAGGCGGCAATGCCGCGCACCGTCCGGCGCAGCTCGTCGGTGACCAGCGACGCATCAGCCCGTTCGATCCAGACGCGGCTGAACGTCCGGTCGATGCGACCGACCGCATGATCATTGAATTGGCCCGGCACCAGAATGGCGACTGCTTGCTGCTGTTCGGCTTTTGTCATTCACGCTCCACCGGTTTGCCGGTCGACTGGCGCACATGCAGTTCCGGCTTGATCAGTTCCTGCGACGGCCGCACCATCTGCCCATTGAGCTTGTCGAGCAGCGCGCTGGCTGCGCGGCGGCCGACTTCACGCTGGCCGTTCCACACGGTGGTCAGCGCCGGCGTCGCGATCGCCGCTTCCTCGAGATCGTCATAGCCGGTGACGGAGATGTCAATGCCCGGCACCAGCCCGGCGCGTGCAATACCGTTCATCAGGCCGATGGCGACGAGGTCGTTCCAGCAGCAGGCCGCGGTCGGCTTGTCCTTCAGCGCAAGGAACTGCCCGGCGGCCTCGAAGCCGGCCTGCTTGGTGCGCGGACCGGCGATGCGCCAGGACGGCCTGACCTCCAGCCCGGCCGCCTCCATAGCGTTGACATAGCCCTGGTAGCGATCGCGGCCGGTCGAGGTCTGGTCGGTGCCGCCGACCATGGCGATGCGCTTGTGGCCGAGCGAGATCAGATGGTTGGTGGCAAGCCCAGTGCCGTAGGCATCGTCGCCGCGAAACACCGGCACGTCGGCGCCTTCGACGGTGCGCGCGATCAGCACCGCGGGCAGGCCGTTTTCCTCGGCCATGAATATGTCTTCGGGCGGCGTGCCGATGGCCGGCGACATGATGACGCCGTCGGCACCGAGCTGCAAAAGCGTGTCGATGAAGGTGCGCTGCTTTTCGAGCTGGTCGTAATGGTTCGACAGGATGAAGGTCTGCCGGCTGCGATCGAGCTCGCTTTCGATCGAGCGCAGTATCTCGGCGAAGAACGGGTTCATGATGTCGTGAACGACGACGCCGACGATGCCCGAACGCGAGGTGCGCAGGCTGGCGGCACGGCGATTGTAGATATAACCGATGGCGCGGGCATGTTCCTTGATGCGGTCGCGGGTGTTTCCGGCAACCAGCGGACTGTCGCGCAGAGCCAGCGAGACCGTGGCCGTGGACACACCGAGCGCATCCGCGATCGTCGAAAGCTTGATCTTCTGTGCCAGCGCCTTGCGCTCCCCCGACGATCTAGAGCTGATCCATGATCTCCAGCGACAAACCGGAGGCCACTTTCGGGATCATGATCTAAACAGTTTAAACGCGGCCTTATGCCACCCTTCCGGAACAAATCAAAGTTTTTTTGCCAGCGCTTCCACCTCGACGTCGAGGGCGGCGCGGTTGCGCACGCGAAGCCGGTGCTCGCGATGGACGATATAAAGGCCGCTGGCGACGATGACGATCGCCCCGACGAGCGTCCAGCCGTCGGGAAACTGGTTGAAGACAATCCAGCCGGCAATGATCATCCAGATCATCTGTGAATAGGGATAGGGAGCCAATGCCGTGGTGGTGGCAAGACGATAGGCCTGAACCAGGAGCCAGTGGCCGATTGCGCCGAAGACGCCAAGCATCAGCAGGATGAACCAGTGCCAGCTATCCTGCGGCAGCGAAAGCGAAAACGGCAGCATCGGCATGAGAAGTACGGCCGGCGCCAGCGCCGAAAAGAGAATCAGGCTCTCCGAGGTTTCCGTGGCCGACATGCGCCGCGTCATGATGACGTAAAAACAGTTCGACAGCATCGAGCCGAGCGCGAAGAGATGGCCGACGCCAAAGACGCCAACGCCTGGCCGGGTGATGATGAGGACGCCGACGAAGCCGCTCAGGATTGCCAGCCAGCGCCGCCAGCCAGCCCATTCACCGAGCAAAGGACCGGCGATTGCTGTGATCACCATCGGCGCGAAGAAATAGATCGATGTGGTTTCGGCCAGCTGCAAGGTTCGCAGCGCCATGACGTTGCAAATGGTCGATCCGAACAGGAAGGCGCCGCGCAGGATATGCGCCGGCAGATTGTTGGCGCGAAAGCGCGCCGGCTCGCGCCATCCGCGCAGAAAGACACCGACAAGCACGACATGGACGGCGAAGCGAGCCCAGGCGACGATCAGCGCCGAGACGCCGGCCATGACAAGATATTTGCTGCTGGTGTCGAGGAAGGTGAAAAATACATAGACGGAAAGCATGCAGAGGATCGCCGCCGGAGGCGTCGCGCTTTCGTCTTGTCTTGGGAGAGCACTCAATTTCAGGCCGGATGGAAGCAGGGCAGAGCCCTACCTTTGAGGCAATTGTCACTTGCCGGCAAGCCAGAGGAGGCTGACAACAGCCGACTACGTGCACTAGGGATGCATGCGGGCGCCCCTGGTGATCTTGTCGACAAGCTTCTTTTCGGCACGCACGGCGATGCCGACGACCTTGGCGTCGTCGGGTGCGAATTCGGCAAAGACGGCGCGGTTCGCCGCGTCGTGGCCGGTCGAAAACATTTCGTCGACGTAGAGCGAGGTCGTCACACCGCGGTCCAGCGCCCGTCGGTGGATGGCACTGAGCGTCGGGCGATCGGCCGAAAGCACGATGACCGGCTGGATCGAGAGCGGATTGTAGATATTGCCGGCGCGGTCGCGATAGGGTTCGCCGATGATGTCGCTATACTGCGCAACGATACCGCTGGTCAGGAAGGCGGTGACATTGAGCTTTTGCCAGACGGGAAGGTCGTCCTGCAGCACGATTGCAAATTTCGTGTCGAACATGAGACATTTGCCATTCGAGGTTTGTGAGTGAAGCGATGTCACACAGTCTAGATGGCGAGGCCTTCCAAGGTCTTGGACGTTTGTGCGTTGACGCGGCTGAGAACTGCGTCATCTCGGCACCCGATTCCGCCGGCATGGAGCGTATCGAGGCCCGGTTCCACGGCAGCGCGTTCGATCTCCATCGTCACGATACCTACGCCATCGGCGTGACGCTGCATGGCGTCCAGAGTTTCCGTTATCGCGGCGCGTCGCATCATAGCCTGCCCGGCCAGATTATCGTGCTCCATCCCGACGAATTGCACGACGGCGGTCCCGGCACCGAAGAGGGCCTGCGTTACAGGATGCTTTATCTGGAGCCGTCCGTCGTGCTGGACTGCCTTGATACGATCGACGCATCGCTGCCTTTCGTCAGGGATGCCGTGGTGACGGATCCTGTCTTCCGCACGAGGCTGCTTTCGGCGCTGGGGCCGTTGGACCAGAAGCTGGACGATCTCTTTGTCGCCGACTTCATTGCGCAGCTGATGCGAAGCCTGGCACGGCATGCAGGCCTGCAGGCGAAACCGATCCCAAGGACAGCATGGCGCGCGGCCAGCCTGGCGCGCGACTATCTGGAAGAGAATGTTTTCCGTATCGTCCGCTCCGACGAGTTGGAGGCGATCACCGGGCTGGATCGCTACGCCCTATCGCGGCATTTCCGTGCTGCCTTCTCCACCAGCCCGCATCGCTTTCTCTTGATGCGCCGGCTTCAACGAGCACGCCGCATGATCGAGGCAAGCGAGCCACTGGCGCAGATCGCGATAGCGGCCGGGTTCAGCGACCAAAGTCATTTCAACAGACACTTCAAGAAAGCGTTCGGTGTCACGCCGGGCCGCTGGTCGGCATTGGTCCATGGATCGTCAGCAGCCGCTGCCTGATGGCGTCAGCCGCTGATCATTCGTCGGCGTCGATCTCATCGTCGACGAGAACCATCTCGCCGTTCGAGAGGTTCGCCTCAACGCGGGCGAGCAGCTTGAACAGCGCCTTCTGGTCCTTTTTATCGAGACCCTTCAGCGCCTGCTTCTCGGTCTTCTTCACCGATTTCTCGATGGCATGAATGATTTCGCGGCCCGTGTCGGTCAGAAAGATATGGGCCTGGCGGGCATCGGCGGAAGAGGCGCGCTTTTCCAGGAAGCCCTGCGCCTGCAGCCGGTTGATGGTCTTGGTGATGGTCGGCGGGCGCACACCGAGGCGACCGGCAAGATTGCCGGGCGTCTGCCCGTCCTCACGGTCGAGCGCGAGCATGATCTGGTCCTGACCAGCATAGAAGCCGTGCCCTAGAAGCCGCGCCGCCAGCGCAGTACGTGCCAGCCGCGCCGCCGAATGCAGCCGGCTCATTGTCGCAGTCTTGTCCGCCTTGGCCATGGTCATCCCTCTTCGGCCGAACCGGTGCGGACAGCATAGAGGCAGCCGCCCGGTTGGCAATCGACGATCAAAGATCCGGCTTTGCAAAACAGCTTTGCCGGCAAGCAATGCGGTGTCCGCCGTGGCTAATGCCAGATGTTTATTTCAGTTAGATGACAAACGACTTTTCGGTAGAGGTGGACGCTTGCAGCAGGAGCACTCCACACACGACGAGACTCAACCAGCCTTCATCGCGACGATCATCAAGGCTTGGTAGGCCTCCGCCACCTCGCGCAGCGCCGCCTGCGACAGCGGCCCAGCGCGCCGCGCGATACCGTCCCTGGCATTCGACGTATCGCGCTTGCCGGACCGGTCGGTGTAAGGCGCGACAGTGGTGAATATCTGCTCGCTGAGACTATCGGGGAAAAACAGCTGGCCGGTCATCACCGAATTATCGTTGGGGAAGACCTTGAAGTGGATGTGGGTGGTGCGGCCGCGATACCAGCCGGGATAGATGGTGGCGAACGAGACGATACCGCTCTCGTCGGTCTTTTGCCAACCGCGCAGAAAACTCTGGCCTGACGTATCGACGTCCTGGCCGTCGCCTTGTCCCGGATAGCCTGAATAATGCCCTTGCGCGTCGCAATGCCAGATGTCGACACGCGCGCCGGCAAGCGGTCGGCAGGCCGCGTCGACCACCTGCAGCCGCACATTGAGAGCAATGCCCGCTTTGCCTTCGGTGATATCGGCGCGCTGGAGCTTCGGGTCGAAATAGAACGGCCCCTCAGTCGCTTCCGGCGTGATCGCGCAAACGCCGGCACCGCTATCGAACAGGGCAAGCCCGGCATAGGGCGAGGCCTGCTGAGCCAGCGCGATGCCCGGAAGGAAGACGCCGCCGCCGGCGCTGACGGCAATGAAGCCGAGCGCCTGACGCCGGCTCAACGGGGACGGTTTGTCGGACATTCGGCGCCTCTTTTGGTTTCTTTCGAGCAAGCTGCCTTGTTCTTATCTAGGCAGTGAAATCCGCCAGCGCCAAATGAAAGTTCAGCGATGTTGGGAAAGCCGGCAATGTTGGTGTTTGGCCCTTCGGTTTGCCGCGTGCAAAAGCACGGCGCACATCCTATATGGAGCCAACAATCCTTTTCGAGGCCCAACATGAGCGATGCACAGACGACGCAGATCCCCGTAACCGTTCTCACCGGCTATCTCGGCGCCGGCAAGACGACGCTGCTCAACCGCATTCTTTCGGAAAACCACGGCAAGCGCTACGCCGTCATCGTCAATGAGTTCGGCGAGATCGGCATCGACAACGAGCTGATCGTGGAATCCGACGAGGAAATCTACGAGATGAACAATGGCTGCGTCTGCTGCACGGTGCGCGGCGACCTGATCCGCGTTGTCGAGGGGCTGATGCGCCGGCCGGGCCGTTTCGACGCCATCGTGGTGGAGACGACCGGCCTCGCCGATCCGGTGCCTGTGGCGCAGACCTTCTTCATGGACGACGATGTGCGCTCCAAGACCAGGCTCGACGCCGTGGTGGCGCTGGTCGACGCCAAGCACCTGCCGTTGCGGCTGAAGGATTCCCGCGAAGCCGAGGACCAGATCGCCTTTGCCGATGTCGTCGTGCTCAACAAGACCGATCTCGTCACGCCGGAGGAACTGAGCAAGGTCGAGGCGACGATCCGCGCGATAAACCCGGCGGCCAGGATTCATCGCACCACCCGCGCCGGCCTGGCGCTGTCCGAGGTGCTCGACCGTGGCGCCTTCGATCTTTCCCGAGCGCTGGAGAACGATCCGCACTTCCTCGAGGCGCATGACGACCATGATCATCATGACCATGACCATCACGATCATGATGGGCATCATCACCATGACGGGCATGACCACCATCATCACACGCACCCTTCCGATATCCATGACGTGACGGTGCAATCGGTGTCGCTGCGCGGCGGCGAGATGGACCCGAAGAAGTTCTTCCCGTGGATCGAGAAGATCACCCAGATGGAAGGCCCGAACATCCTGCGGCTGAAGGGCATCATCGCGCTCAAGGGCGATGACGAGCGCTACGTTATCCAGGGCGTCCACATGATCATCGAGGGCGACCACCAGCGCGCCTGGAAGGACGGCGAGAAGCACGAGAGCCGGCTGGTGTTCATCGGCCGCGAGCTCGACGCCGAGCGCCTTAAGAAGAGCTTCGACGCCTGCCAGGCGTAACGGACCGAATAGGGGTTGGTTACTGCCTTCTGTACACATATCATGTGTACAGAAGTGCAAAAGAGGACAGATTATCTCCAGATCCGCCGACAATAAAACCGAACGTTATCAGATACGCATTCCACCGGCACAGAAGGCGATCATCGCCCGCGCAGCTGCGCTGTCGCAAAAGGACATGGCCGATTTCATCCTCGACAAGATCGTACCCGAAGCGCAGGCCGTGATCGAAGCTGCCGAGGTGACGAGGGCGTCCAACCGCGACTTCACACGCATCCTTGACCTACTTGAGAACCCGCCGAAACGCAACGCTAGGTTGCGAGCGGCGATCGCTGCCTTGCCGGATACTGTGTGACGCTTCCGTTCTGGCACGAGGAGTCGATTGCGAAACGCCACGATCGGGCTTCTTTCGGTTGCGGTGATGCGCAGATGAACGATTTCTGCGGCGGTTCGCGCGGCAGAGCCACGATCAGAAGCGGCCAAGACCTTCTGTGCAATCGACAACGCGGCTTCGCACCGGCTCCTCGGTTTCTATACAATCGCCCCTTCCGCTGTAGCTCATAAAGCAGTGCCCGACGCCATGACGAGAGGCTTGGCGCGACCCGAGGTTTCCGGCTTCAAGCTTGCCCGGCTTGCGACCGCCCGCGCCGTCGCCGGGCAAGGGCTCGGAGGTCAGCTGCTAGCCGCCGCAGCGTTGCGCTGCCTGCGGCTTGCAGGTGAGGGCGGCGGCATCCTGCTCATCATCGACGCCAAGAACGAGCGGGCAGCACGGTTGTTTGCCAGCTATGGTGCCGAGAGCCTCCAAGGCCAGGATTTGACCTTGGTGATGCCATTGGCGACCTTCGCAACTGGTCTGCGGGCCAAGAGACTGCTTTGACGATCGGAGTCGCCACAATTGTGGTTTCGATGCAGATCCTCATGGTTGCCGGAACCGCAAACGTCGAGTAAGCCGCCTGAACCGCCCCTGCAATCCCGTCTAGCTGTGAACCACGATAGCCATGCCCACAGTCGCCCCACTTGATCTCCAGGGTCATTGCATCGCCGCCGTCTTCCTTGGCGACGTACCGCATTTCGCACTGGCCGACGGCACAATCCATCGGCTGGACCATGGCCACAAAACGGCGCAGGCCAATGACGGGCTGCTCGCCGCGTTCCACGATGCGGCCAACGACCGGCTGATCACCGGCGGCGAGGACGGCAAGATTTTTTCGGTTATCGCCGGCGGCAATGCGGCAGAACTGGCAAGCGCCGGGAAAAAATGGATCACCAGCGTCGCCGCCGGACCACAAGGCGCCATCGCCTATGCCTCGGGCAAAATCGCCTTTGTGCGCTTTGCCGACGGCAAGACTAAAGAATTCATGCATCCGCGTTCGGTCGAAGGGCTGGCGTTCTCGCCCAAGGGCATGCGGTTCGGCGTCGCCCGCTACAATGGCGCGACGCTGCATTTTCCGGCGGCGGACGGCAAGCCAGTCGAGCTGGAATGGGCCGGCGCCCATACCGGCATCACCTTCTCGCCGGATGGCGTCTTCCTCGTCACCACCATGCAGGAGAACGCCCTACATGGCTGGAAGCTGGCCGACGGCAAGCACATGCGCATGAGCGGCTATCCCGGCAAAGTCAAAAGCCTGTCGTGGAGCGCCAAGGGAAAATGGCTGGCCAGTTCCGGCGCACCGGCGGCGATCGTCTGGCCGTTTTCGGGCAAGGACGGGCCGATGGGCAAGGCGCCGCTGGAACTCGGCACGCGCGGCAACGCCATGGTGACCTCGGTCGCCTGCCATCCAAGCCAGGATGTCGTCGCCGTCGGCTATGACGACGGCATGGTGATGGCGGTGCGTTTCGCTGACGCCAAAGAGGTGCTTCTGCGCCGACCGGGCAAGGGCGCCATCACCTCGATGATTTGGGATAGGGAGGAACGCCGCGTCGCCTTCGGCAGTGCCGCCGGCGATTGCGGCGTCATCGATATTTCCGCATAACCGGGAGTTCTCTACTCGGCCCCGCAGGAGACTTTGCCGGTCAACGCGGCAGGCATGCCATCGCCATCCGTGTCAGCCGTGCCCTCATAGATGGCGAGCGAATAGCGCCCGTCATAGGCGCCTTCTTCACTGGACTTGGTCACGATCGTCAGTTCGACAGAGCTGTAGGTGTTTGCGACCTCGTGCTCGCGATAGACGAGCAGCCGCAATTCCTTGCCGTCGAGCCAGTATTGCGTGAGGTTGGAATCCTCGAACACTGTCTTGCGCAAATCGTCGCCGACGGGTCTGCCGAGAATTTCGAGATCGCCGCGGAAATTGAACGTTGGACCGCCCATGCCTCTGGTGACGCCGGCCTCGACCTGGAATTTCACCGCTGCATCCTCGGCCGAGCACCAGATGCCGCCGGTGGCGAAGGCCGAGCCGGCCGATAACAGCAGCGTTGTTGCACAGAAGATCGTCCGCATCTTTCTTTCCCCAGCCACAAACCCTATCCGCATTGATGCTGGAGGATGCCCTCAGGTCAAGCGCCCGTCCTCTTCACCGTGGCCGCTGAACCAATGCAGGACAGCTGTGCGGCCAATTGCGGTTCCGGACGCCGATTGGCAGAGTGACGGATGAGAGGGACCTTCATGCATACTATCGACCATTTAAAGACTTCCATCGGCGGCATCAGCACTGCCCGCATCGCCGATTTGCGCGAGACCGAGGCCGAAGCCTTCCGCAAGGCAAGGCCGAAATCGGCAGCCAAGGTCGGCAACGGCCTGCCGGGCTTCTTCGGCGGCGTGCCGATGCACTGGATGAACGACTGGCCGACGCCGTTTCCGATCCTGGTCGACAGCGCCAGAGGCGCCACCATCACCGATATCGACGGCAACCGGCTCGACGATTTCTGCCTCGGCGATACCGGCTCGATGTTCGGCCATTCGCCGCCGCCGGTCGCGCGCGGCATCCGCCGGCAGGCCGGACACGGCCTGACCTACATGCTGCCTTCCGAAGATGCGGTAGCGATCGGCCCGTTGCTGCAACAGCGCTTCGGCCTGCCGTTCTGGCAGATCGCGACGACGGCGACCGATGCCAACCGCTTTGCGCTGCGCGTCGCCCGCACCATCACCGGCCGGGAAAAGATCCTGGTCTTCAACGGCTGCTATCACGGCTCGGTTGACGAGACGATGGTGCGGCTGGTCGGCGGCAGACCGGCCAACCGGCCGGGACTGGCCGGCGAATTCCGCGACCTTACCCGGACGACCGATGTCATCGAGCTCAACGATGTGCCGGCACTCGAGGCCGTGCTCCGGAATAAGGATATCGCCTGCGTCATCACCGAGCCGGTGCTGACCAATTCCTGCATGGTGCTGCCCGAACCCGGCTTCCACGACGCGCTACGCCGTCTCACCCGCGCCACCGGCACCCTGCTGCTGATCGACGAGACGCACACGATCTCGACCGGTCCGGGCGGCTACACCAGGAAACACGGCTTGGAGCCGGACCTGTTCGTGCTCGGCAAGCCAATCGCCGGTGGCGTGCCGGCCAGCGTGTGGGGGATGAGCGAAGACGTCGCCAGCCGCTATACCCACTATATCAGCGCCAAGGAACCAGGCTATTCCGGCATGGGTACGACGCTGTCGGCCAATCCGCTGCAGTTCGCGGCAATGCGCGCCACGCTCGAAGAGGTGATGACCGAGGAGAACTACGACCATATGGACCATCTGGCGCGGCGGCTCGACGCAGGGCTGACCGCCGTCATCGACCGTTGCCGCCTGCCCTGGCATGTTGCCCGAGTCGGCGCGCGCGTCGAGTTCATTTGCGCACCTGGCCCGCTGAGGAATGGCGGCGAGGCGGAAACAGCGCACGCGCCGGAGCTCGAAGCGGCTATCCATGTCGCACTGGTCAATCGCGGCGTGCTGATTGCGCCGTTCCACAACATGATGCTGATCTCGCCGGCGACCAGCGCCACCCAGGTCAACCGCCTGATCACCGCCTTCGGCGCGGTTGCGGCAAGGCTCGCGGCATGAGACAAGCTTGCACATGAGAGAAGCGCACAAGCAAATTTTGAACGCCATTATGACATCACCTTCGGGCTCGACGCCTGCCGAGGCGCAGACCTTTCTCGACGCCCATCCCGAAATCGAAGCGTTCGACATCGTGCTGACCGACGCCAATGGCGTCGGGCGTGGCAAGATCGTGCGCCGGCACGAATTGAAGAGCATCTTCGAGGGCGGCCGGCACATGCCGATCTCGATCCTCGGTCTCGACATCACCGGCGAGGACGTTCACGAGACGGGGCTGATCTGGACGACCGGCGACGGCGACCTGCGGGCATGGCCGATCCCCGGCACGCTGGTGCCGCTGTTCGGCACACAGCCGCCGCGCGGCCAGGTGCTGATGGCGATGTATCATCTCGACGGTCAGCCCATGTCCTCCGATCCGCGGCTGGCGCTGGCCCGTCAGGTGGAGATACTGGCGGCCAAGGGCCTGCATCCGGCCGGCGCCTTCGAGCTCGAATTCTTCCTGCTCGCCAACGAGCGCGACGCCGACGGCAAGGTGCAGCCGGCAGACGCGGTGCTCGACGGCCGACGCTCGGCCAAGACCGAGGTCTATTCCGTCGACCATCTGCACGGCATGGAGCCACTGTTTTCCGACATCTATGCCGCGGCCAAGGTGCAAGGCATCCCGGCCGAGACTGTCATTTCCGAATATGCGCCCGGCCAGTACGAATTGACACTGAACTACCGCAACGATGTGATCCGGGCGGCCGACGACCTCGTCATGCTGAAGCGGCTGGTGCGGGCACAGGCGCGCCGCCACGGCGTCACCGCTTGCTTCATGGCCAAGCCGATCGAGAAATATGCCGGCTCTGGCATGCATTTCCATGTCTCGCTGCGGGACAACGCCGGCAAGAACGTCTTCACTGAGGCTAGCGGCGAGACTTGGTCCTTGCCGCTGCTGCGCGGCCTTGGCGGCCTCATCCAGACCATGGCCGAATCGATGCTGGTGTTTGCGCCGCACGCCAATTCATGGCGGCGTTTCGTTTCGCAATCCTATGCGCCGGTGGCGCCGACCTGGGGCGTCAACAACCGCTCGGTGGCGCTGCGCGTGCCGGCGGGTGATGCGAAAAACCGGCGCATCGAGCACCGGCCGTCGGGCGTCGACGCCAATCCCTATCTGGTAGCGGCAACTGTGCTGGCCGGCATCACTAAGGGTCTCGACGAAGGCCTCGATCCCGGCCCCGAAACCACCGGCAATGGCTACGAATCGGCAATCACGCGCACGACCATGCCGGTGGACTGGCGCGCCGCGATCGAGGCCGCGCGCGCGTCGACGTTCCTCAAAGGCGCACTGGGCGAAGACCTGCACCGTACGTTTGTGTCGATCAAGCAATCCGAATATCTGCGCGTGGCGCGCACGGTCAGCGAACTGGATTATCATCTCTATCTGCACGAGGTGTAGGCATCGCGTTGTCGGCCATCCGCCGGTGAAGGCGCAGGCGTGTGTAATTTCAACGGAACCTTCCGCGGGCTTTGCTCATTGCGTGTCTGATCGCAGCAGCGGACAAGGCCGCATCAGCCATGATCGCCAGGATGCAGACAAATCCCACGCCACACCGCGCTAAGGTGCAGGCAAGACGCTGGCCGAAGCCTGAATTGCCTGGGACGACGGAAGGCGACGACGCAAGATCTATTCCCGAACTCAGCGAAGTGGCGAAAGCCTGCCGCCGCTGCCCGCTTTGGCGCAATGCAACACAGACCGTGTTCGGCGAAGGGCCTGACAAGGCCAGGGTGATCTTCGTCGGTGAACAGCCTGGCGACCAGGAGGATTTGGCCGGCAAACCCTTCGTCGGGCCGGCGGGCAAGGTCTTCGACGCCATCCTTGAGGATGCCGGCGTCGACCGGTTGAAAGTCTATGTCACCAACGCGGTCAAGCATTTCAAATTCGAGCCGCGCGGCAAGAGGCGCATTCACTCCAAGCCAAATGCCGGCGAGGTGCAGGCCTGCCGCTGGTGGCTCGACAAGGAGCTCGAAATGATCAAGCCCAATCTGGCGGTGGCGCTCGGCGCAACAGCGGCGCAGTCGCTGCTCGGCAAGGTCGTGCCGATCATGAAGATGCGCGGCGAGGTCGTGGAGCGCGACGATGGCTTGCGTGTGTTCGTCACCATCCACCCGTCCTTCATCCTGCGTATTCGCGAGCCGGCGGACAAGCAGGCCGAGCGCGAGCGGTTCCTGCAGGACATGAAGGCGGTAAAAAAGCTGATGGCGGCCTGAACCTATCTGATCAGGATCGCCCTTAGGTCATTGACATTCGTCCCGGTCGGGCCGGGCATAAAAAGATCGCCGACGACGTTGAATGCCGTCCAGGCATTGTTGCCGGCGAGCATGGCCTTAGCATCGACGCCCGTCGCCCGCATCCGCGACACCGTCGAGCCATCGGCGAAGGCGCCGGCATTGTCCTCAGAGCCGTCGATGCCGTCGGTGTCAGCGGCCAGCGCGTGGATGCCATCCATGCCGCTGATGCCGATAGCGAAGGCGAGCAGGAACTCGCTGTTACGGCCGCCCTTGCCTTTTGCCCGCAAAGTCACCGTCGTCTCTCCACCAGACAAGACCAACACGGGCTTTCGGAAGGGCCGGTTGCGCGTCGCGACTTCGCGGGCGATCGCAGCGTGGACACCGCCGACCTCGCGTGCCTCGCCCTCGATGGAATCGGAGAGGATGACCGCCTCGATGCCATGGCGCCTGGCTTCGGCTGCAGCCGCTTCCAGCGATACGCCGGCCGAGGCGATCAGATGCACTTCGTTGCGCGAAAAACGCGAATCGTCGGCGCGCGGCGCATCTGCGGCCGGCGAATTGATATGCGCCATCACCGCAGCCGGCAGTTTCATGCCATAGGCGGCGATCGATGCCAGCGCCTCTTGGCGGCTGCCCGAATCGGGAACGGTCGGACCGGAAGCGACCAGCGCCGGATTGTCGCCCGGAATGTCGGAGACGACCAGCGACATGACCTTGGCCGGATAGGCGGCCGCGGCCAATCTACCGCCCTTGATAATGGAAACATGCTTGCGGATAGTGTTCATGGCGGCGATCGGCGCGCCGGAGGCGAGCAGCGCCTCGTTGACGGCGATCTCGTCGGCCAGCGTCAGACCTTCCGCGGGCGCCGGCAGCAGCGCCGACCCCCCGCCGGAAATGAGCGCCACGACCAGATCATCCGCGGTCAGCCCCTGAACTTTTTCGAGCAGCCGGCGCGACGCTTCGAGCCCTGCGACGTCCGGCACCGGATGCGCCGCCTCGATGATCTCGATGCGCTGGCATGCCGCAGCGTAGCCGTAGCGGGTGACGACCAGCCCTTCGATCGGCCCGTCCCACACCTTCTCGAAAGCCGCCGCCATCTGCGCCGAACCCTTGCCGGCACCGACGACGATAGTGCGCCCTTTCGGCCTTGCCGGCAGGTGATCCCTGATGGTCCTCTGGGGATCGGCAGCGGCGACGGCGGCATTGAAGATGGCGGTGAGGAAGGTCTTGGGATCGATCTCGGTCATTTTGCTTCCGGCGGCAGTGCCAGTTCGCACCCGTCGACGCCGAGATGGCTGCACAGCGCATCGACGACGACGCCGTGATCCTCGCGCTCCGGCAGGCCCGAGACCGCGATCACACCGATCACACCGGCGCCCTTGACCGTGACTGGAAAACCGCCGCCGGCCAGCACGTAGTCTGATATGTCGAGCCCCTCGCCCGGCTTGAAGCTGCGGTCGGGACGCTGCTGCTCCAGCACCATGCGGTAGGTGCTTTTCAGGAACCGCCGCACTACGTTGATCTTGCGCCGCGCCCAATCCGGATTGGAGGCGTTCGAGCCCGGCATTGCCGCGTAGAACAGCGGCCGGTCGAAGGTTCTGATGTCGACGATGATCGGCAGATTCTCGGCTAGTGCCCGGTCGCGGATCGCCGAGCCGATCTTGAAGGCGACAGCCTCATCAAAGGCCGGGAAGACAAGCTCGGCTTCCTGTTTCTGGATCAGAGCGATATCGTCCGCAACGGCCATGTCGTTCCCCTGTCAACTCCACGCTTTGACCGATGGCTGCCGCCGGGTCAAGCCTGGGATGCTTCACGCGGATCCGTCTCCAGCGCCAGATCGACCGCGGCCTCGGCATGAAGAACCGTTACGTCGAAGGCTGGCACAGGATAGTCGTCCGTGTCGAGCAGAAGCGGCAGTTCGGTGCAGCCGACGATGATCGCTTCCGCGCCCCGGGCCTGGAGATCACGCGCCATTTGCAGGAGCGCCGCCTTGGAGGCGTTCTTGACGGCGCCCAGGGTCAGCTCGTCAACGATGATCCGGTGCAAAGCGGTGCGCTGCTCCTGTAGCGGCGTGATCACGTCGAGGCCATGACGGTCCCTGAGCCGTTGTCTGAAGAAATCCATCTCCATCGTGTATCGGGTTCCCAAAAGTCCGACGCGCGAGAAACCCCGGTTGCGGATCGCAACTGCAGTCGGATCGGCCAGATGGAGCAATGGGATACCAATCGCCGCCTCAACCTGATCTGCAACCGAGTGCGGGGTGACCGCGGTGATGATCACGAAGTCTGCCCCGGCCCTTTCCAGGCACCGCGCGGCCTCGGCAACTCTTTCACCGACGCTATCCCATCGATCCATGGAAGCCATGGTGTTAAGTTCGTCGAAATCGAGCGTGAACAGTACGGAGCGCGCATTGTGATGGCCGCCAAGCCGGCGATGTGCGGCCGCGTTCAGCAGCCGGTAGTAGAGGGCGCTCGACTCCCAGCTCATTCCTCCGACCATTCCGATCAGCTTGGACTGGCGTACTGTCATGCTTGAACCCACCGATTACTTCATAGCCCGACGTTAAGTCCCAGATCGCTTTTCATCGCACGTCCGGCGACATAGACCTCGCGCACGGCGCGGTCGTCGCCCTGTGTCTGCAGCAGAAACAGTTCCTCCGCCAGCGTGTCCGCCGTCTCCCTCCGCAGCCGCATGGCCGGCGTGGCGCGGGCGTCGAGGACGATAATATCGGCATCGCTGCCTTGGTCGAGCGTGCCGACTTTTTCCACGACCGACAGCGCCTCGGCATTGCCGCGGGTGAGCTGCCAGAACGACTGGAACGGGTTGAGCTTCTCGCCGTTCAGCGCGACCACCTTGTAACCCTCATCCATGGTGCGCAGCATCGAGTAATTGGTGCCGCCGCCGACATCGGTGGCGGCGGCGATGCGGAGGGCTTTGTCACGCGTGCGGTAGCGCTGATAGTCGAACAAGCCCGAGCCGAGGAACAGGTTCGAGGTCGGGCAGAACACGGCCACCGAGCCCGTGTCCGAAAGCGCATCCGCCTCGCGTTCCGACAGATGGATGCAGTGGCCGAACAGGCTTTTGCGCCCGAGCAGCCCATAATGCTCGTAAACATCGGTATAGTCGCGTGCCTGTGGGTAAAGTTGCAGCGTAAAGGCGATCTCGGCGTGGTTTTCCGACAGATGCGTCTGCATGTGCAAATCAGGATATTCGCGGCAGAGCGCGCCTGCCATCTCCAACTGCTCGGGTGATGAGGTGATGGCGAAGCGCGGTGTGATGGCATAGTGCTGGCGCCCCTTGCCGTGCCATTCGGCGATCAGCGCCTTGCTGTCGTCATAACCCGATTGCGGCGTGTCGAGCACACCCTCCGGTGCGTTGCGGTCCATCATCACTTTGCCGGCGATGTTGAGCATGTTGCGGTCATGCGACTCGGCGAAGAACGCTTCGGCCGATTCCTTGTGAACCGAGCAATAGGCGGCGACGGTCGTCGTGCCATGACGCACCATCTCGTCGAGGAACAGCCTGGCGATGCGTCGGCCATGCTGTGCGTTCTGGAATTTGGTCTCCTCGGGAAAAGTGTAAGTGTTCAGCCAGTCGAGCAGTTCCGCGCCATAGGAAGCGATGACCTGCATCTGCGGAAAATGCGCATGCGCGTCGATGAAACCAGGCAGCAGCAGGTAAGGGCGGTGGTCGATCTTTTTTACGCCTTCATCAGCTTTTTTCTCGACGTCGGCGTAGGCGCCCGCGGCAACGATCCTGCCGTCGCGGAGCAGCAGGCCGCCGTCATCCTCGTAGCGCCAGGCGGAATGGTCGTCGACGGTCTCAGGCCAGCGCAGGAAAGACAGCGTGCGGCCGCGCAGGAGTGTGCTGGTCATGCTTATTCCCCTGCCTGCTCGAACCATGCCACCAGCAGCGCCCGCTCCTTGTCGGTGATATGGGTGACGTTGGCGGGCGGCATCGCGTGGCTGCGGCCGGCCTGCAGGTAGATCTCGCGGGCTTGCTCGGCGATACCGGCGTCGGTGTCGAGCATCACACCTTTCGGCGCGTAATAGATGCCCTCGTAGGATGGCTCCCGCGCATGACACATCGAGCAGCGGCCAAGCACCGTGTCGCGCACTGCGGGAAAGTGCGCCGAGGCGACATAGACCTGTGCCGCAGAGGACGCCTTGACTTCGACGGTCAGCACTTTCGGCACCGTTGACAGCCACATGATGGCGACGAACAGGACGGCGGCAGCCAGCCAGGTCCAGGTCGGGTTACCCTTGCGCGCATGCATCGTGTTGAAATAGTGCCGGATCAGCACGCCGATGGTGAAAACCAGCGAGGCGATCACCCAGTTGAACTCGGTGCCGAACGCCAGCGGGTAGTGGTTCGACAGCATCAGGAACAAAACGGGCAGCGTCAGGTAATTGTTGTGCAGCGAGCGCTGCTTGGCAATCTTGCCGTATTTCGGGTCGGGCTTGCGGCCGGCGATCAGGTCGGCGACGACGATCTTCTGGTTCGGGATGATGACCATGAAGACATTGGCCGACATGATCGTTGCGGTGATGGCGCCAAGATGCAGGAAGGCGGCGCGGCCGGTGAACAGGTGGGTAAGACCCCAGGCGATGAACACCAGCACGCCATAGAGCACCAGCATCAGGCCGGTGTCGCTGTTGCCAAGCGGCGAACGGCATAAGAGATCGTAGACCACCCAGCCGACGCCGATCGTCGCCAGTGACAGCAAGATGCCTGTAGGCACCGACATGGCAAGCACATTGGGATCGATCAGGAAGAGGTCCGCCCCGGCATAGTAGACGACGCACAGCATGGCAAAGCCAGACAGCCAGGTGGCGTAGGATTCCCATTTGAACCAGGTCAGGTGCTCGGGCATTTCAGCCGGGGCAACCAGATATTTCTGGATGTGATAAAACCCGCCGCCATGCACCTGCCATTCCTCGCCGAAGGCGCCGACGGGCATGCCCGGTCGCTGGCGCAAGCCGAGATCAAGCGCAACGAAATAGAAGGACGAACCGATCCAGGCTATGCTGGTGACGACATGCAGCCAGCGCACGGCGAAACTCAGCCAGTCCCAGAAAATCGCGAAATCCAACATTGAAAAGTCGTCCCTGCCGATCGGCTGACTTTACGGACTGGAGCGCAAACGGAAAGGGCCGAGCTGCACGATGACTTTCAAAAAAAAATGGAAAATATTAGGTTTATCCCTACGCAGCCGTATGAGAGCCATAAAGCCGCATGGCCTACCTCGACAACATCGCCGTTTTCGTCCGCGTCGTCGAGCTTGGCAATCTATCGGCGGCGGGCCGTGACATGCGCATTTCGCCGGCGGTCGCCTCCAACCGCATCAAGGAGCTCGAAAAGCACCTTGGTGTCAGGCTGTTCAACCGCACGACGCGGCAATTAATGCCGACCGAGCACGGCACGGTGTTCTACTCCGGCGCCAAGCAGGTGCTTGAGGCGGTCACCGAGGCGGAGGCCGCGGTCAGCGCGTTGTCAGGCCAGCCGCGCGGCACCATCAAGGTGACAGCGCCGCTCGGCCTCGGCCGGCGTCTGGTGGCCTCGGGCATCCCAGATTTCCACGACAAATACCCTGATATCGAGGTTCGGCTGAGGCTTTCAGACCATAATGTCGACATCATGAAGGAAGGCATCGACGTCGCCTTCCGGCTGGGTATCATCGAGGATTCCAGCCTCAGGATGCGCGGCATCATGGAGTGCGAGCGGGTGCTGGTGGCGGCGCCGAAATATCTGGAGACGCGCGGTGAGCCGGCCGAGCCGCAGGAACTGATCGGCAAAAAGCACGACTGCCTGATGCTTCGCTATTCCGGCGCGCGCGAATACGTCTGGACGCTGCAGACGGCTGACGGCCCGCGGAAATTCGAAGTGCATGGGCCTTATGACACCGACGATGGCGACGTGCTGACCGGCTGGGCGCTGTCCGGCCGCGGCATCATCAACAAGCCGCGCTTCGAGGTTGAGCCGTTCATCCGCGACCGGCGGCTGAAGGTGATCCTGCCCGACACGCCGCCGACACCGGTGCAGTTCGCCGCCGTCTACCCGCACAAGAAGCTGCAGGACCCGAAGGTGCGGCTGCTGCTCGATTTCATGGCCGAGCGCTGCCAACGGCTGATCAAGGATATTCTGGCAGGCAAATGATCGCCGGCTGGCCGGTTGCGTCCCGTCAAGCCGGCGAAGATAGTCCCTGCGGAATTCACTTACCAGGGAAGTCCGATGGCCAGCGGTGCCAAAATGCATCTCGCCGTTTCACTGTTTCCGGAAAGCGCTCTTTCCCCTCCATCCGACGCCGGTCCGGATTTCACTCTTTTGGCCCGGTTTGTGCAAAAGGCCGAGACGGCCGGGCTGGATATGGTGCTGCTTGTTGATTCCGCGCCGGCTGCAGGCGGCGACGCACCGAACCGGCAAGTGCCCTTCGAAGCGACGACCCTGCTGGCAGCGCTTGCGACGATTACCAGCAGGATTGGCCTCGTCGCCGCGGCGTCGACGGTCGCCCACCAGCCCTACAACCTCGCGCGCCGTTTCGCATCGCTCGACGTCATCAGCCATGGCCGTGCCGGGTGGCACGCAAGCATGGTCCCCGATCCACGCGAGGCGACCAATTTCAGCCGTCCGGAAGGGTTTTCCCGCGACGATTTCCGCCGACGCGCGGAAGAATTCATCGGGATCGTGCGGGGCTTGTGGAGCGGTTGGGATGCGGATGCCCTGCTGTTCGACCAGCGCGGCGGCCGCTTCTTCGATCCCGAAAAGATGCACCTGCTCGACCACAAGGGCGAGTTTTTCTCTGTGCGCGGGCCACTGAACGTTGCACGCTCGCCGCAGGATATGCCGGTGCTCGTCATGTCAGGCCTGTCGGAGCCCGACATGGAGATCGCCGCCCGCTTCGCCGATGTCATCCTGCTGGACGAGCCATCGATCGCGGGCGCGAAGCCCGACGATCTGAAGCGCCACGCGCTTGCGTTCGGGCGCAGTCCTGGCGCGACAAAGGTGCTGATGACCGTCGCGCCGGGTGCTGACATGGCCGCCAGGCCGGACCTGATCGCGGATAGGCTCGAAGAGCCCTTCCGATCGAAAAGCTGCGATGGTTTCAACATACTCATGCCACCGGCGCTATATGTGCTCGACGATTTCGTCGACCTCGTGCTGCCGGAGCTTCGCCGTCGCGGCCTTCTCCGGTCGGATTATCCCGGCGCGACGCTGCGCTCCCATCTCGGACTTGCTGGGGGAGATGAACGATGACCGCCCATCGACGTCAGATGAAGCTCGGGGCGTTCCTGTGGGCAACAGGCCACCACATTGCCGCCTGGCGCCACCCAAAAGCGCATGTGACGGCAGGCGTCGACATCGAGCACTACATCCAGCTGGCGCGAACGGCGGAGGCGGCGAAATTCGACATGATCTTCTGCGAGGACGCCGCCGGCGTGCGCGAGGCCGATATCAACATCGCCAGCCAGACGTCACGCTCGATCGGCTTCGAACCGATCAGCCTGCTTTCGGCTCTCGCGGCCCAGACCAGCCGCATCGGCCTCGTATCCACGGCATCGACGAGCTATACCGAGCCTTACGGGTTGGCGCGGACCTTCTTGTCGCTCGATCATCTGAGTGGCGGCCGTGCCGGCTGGAACCTTGTCACCTCCGCCAGCCACATCGAAGCTGCTAATTTCGGCGCGACCGGCCTGCGCCCGCACGCCGACCGTTATGAGCGCGCGCGAGAATTCGCTGCCGTGGTTACCGCACTCTGGCAAGGCAAGCTGGACGGGGTTTCCGGACCTGGTCACGACGGCAGAAGCTTTTCAGTGCGGGACCCACTCGATCTGCCGCGCTCGCCCCAGGGCGCACCGGTCATGGTTCAGGCCGGAGCATCGGACGAGGGCAGGGATCTTGCCGCCCGGACCGCTGATGTCGTGTTCACGGCAGCGCAGACATTCGAGGAGGCGAAGGCCTTCTATGATGATCTCAAGGGGCGTCTGGCGACCTATGGGCGCGAGCCGGACGACATCAAGATCATGCCGGGCGTCGCACCGATCGTGGCGGCAACCGAAGCGGAAGCCACGGCAAAATATGAGGAGCTGCAGGAGCTGATCCCCGACGATGTCGGCGTGGCGTTGCTTTCCAGCTATCTCAGCATTTCCGATCTGTGGCGCTATCCCATAGATGGGCCGCTGCCGGAGCTGCCGGCCAGCCAAGGCATGCAGAGCCGGCAGGCGCTGGTCGTCGAGCAGTCGCGCCGCGACAACCTTTCGATTCGCCAGCTTGCCCGCCATTTCGCCGGCGCTCGCGGCCACTGGCGCGTCGTCGGAACGCCGGCCCAGATCGCCGACGAGCTCGAGGCACGCTTCGAGGGTGGCGCGGCAGACGGCTTCAACGTCATGCCGTCCTATTTTCCTGGCGAGCTTGATGCTTTTGCCGTGCTTGTCGTGCCGGAGCTGCAGCGGCGCGGCCTGTTCCGCACCGACTATGAAGGCAGCACGCTGCGCGACCATCTGGGTATGAAAAGGCCGATGTGAGCAGCAGGCTGTAGGCGCTTGGCTGTCAGCCGGCCATTGCCTTGCCACGAGAGGCGGGGTGCGGAGCGGCTGACGCCGTGGCATGCGCGGCCAGCGCCGTCATGATCTCGGCGGCGGCCAGTGCCGCGATCACCTGCGGGCGCTTGTCCTTGACCGTTTCGCCGCCGATCGGCGAGACCAGGCGGGCAAAATCCGCCTCGCTGCCGTCCGTTGACTTCAGGAACCAGCTCCTGAACGTCGCCTTTTTGGTCTTCGAGCCGATCATGCCGACATAGGCGGCATCCCGGCGTTTCAGCGCCTCGGTGGCGATCAGGAAATCCAGCGCGTGGTCGTGGGTGAGGACGACGAAGGCGCTCCCGGGCGGAGCCTCGCGCACCACAGCCTCGGGCATTGGCGTCAGGCTGGTTTCGACCGTGTCCGGCATGCCCTCCAGCGCCTCGACCCGCGTCTCGACAACGACGACACGGACCGGCAGCAAGGCCACCGCCGAGGCCAACGCCTGGCCGACATGACCACCACCAAAGATGTAAACATGCGGCAGTTGAGCCTCCTCGGCTTCCGCGGCCGCAATCAGCTCTTGCGCCAACGCAGCGTCGACCAGCCGGATCGACACCTCGACCCTGCCGCCGCAGCACTGGCCGATTTCGGGTCCGAGCGGGATATCGAGCGTGGCGCTGACATCCCTCCCCCTTGAGGGGAGGGCGGCGGCGAAGCCGTCGGGTGGGATCGCCGCGGCAGTGCTCGACGCTCTGGCGATGCCTTCTGAGACGACGCCCTCTGGCCGCTTCGCGGCCTGCCCTTCGCTATGGCTCCGGGCGTTTGTCGCGCAAAAAGCCAAATCGTTGGCTTTTTCTCGGCCATTGGCCGACCTCTCCTCACCCCCCTCAACGGGGGAGAAAAGCATCTGCCGCGCCTTGTCGATTGCCATGTATTCGAGTTGGCCGCCGCCGATCGTGCCAAAACTTGCCGCGCCCGAGACGAGCATGAAGGCGCCCTTCTCGCGCGGCGTCGAACCTTTTGTCCCGGCCACCTCGACCAGGGCGACCCGGCCGGCGTCGGCAAGAAAAGCTTTCAAGCTTTGCACTTTCGAGGTCATCATTCGCATTCCCTATCGGGAAATATAGAGTTTTCGGCCTGAATTGCACGCTTTCTGGGATTCCAAGACTGGTCACGTGCTGGTTTTGGCTTCCCTCTTCAGCCGTTCGATCGCCATCAGCACACGCTCCGGCGTCGCCGGTGGATCGAGGCGCGGGCAGATCCGGTGGTCGGCAACGCTCGCCACCGCATCCGACAGAGCATGCAGCACCGACATGCCGAGCGGGAGCGGCGGCTCGCCGACCGCCTTGGAGCGGTGCACCGTCGGCTCGTGCGCCTCAGGCCAGTCGGCCAGCGTCACGTTAAAGATCTTCGGTCGGTCCGAGGCCAAGGGGATTTTGTAGGTCGACGGCGCATGGGTGCGCAGCCGGCCCTTGTCGTCCCACCAAAGTTCCTCCGTCGTCAGCCATCCCATGCCTTGGATGAAGCCGCCCTCGACCTGGCCGAGGTCGATGGCGCGGTTCAGCGAGCGGCCGGTCTCGTGCAGGATGTCGGTGCGCTCGACCATGTATTCGCCGGTCAGCGTATCGACCGACACTTCCGAGCACGCGGCGCCGTAGGCGAAATAGTAGAAGGGGCGACCCTCGCCCTTGTCGCGATCCCAGTGGATTTTCGGCGTCTTGTAGAAGCCCGCCGCCGAAAGCTGGATGCGGGCCATGTAGGCCTGCCTGACGAGATCGGCGAAGGCGATCTCCTGGTTGCCGATGCGCACCCGGTTGGGCAGGAACAGCACCTGGTCGCGCGGCACCTGGTATTGTTCGGCGGCGAAATTGGTCAGCCGCTCTTTAATCTGCCGGGCTGCGTTCTGCGCCGCCATGCCGTTGAGGTCGGAACCTGACGACGCGGCGGTCGCCGAGGTGTTCGGCACCTTGCCGGTCGTCGTTGCGGTGATCTTGACCTGGTCGAGGTCGATCTGGAACTCTTCCGCCACAACCTGCGCCACCTTGACGTAGAGGCCCTGCCCCATTTCGGTGCCGCCATGGTTCAGATGCACCGAACCGTCGGTGTAGACATGCACCAGCGCGCCGGCCTGGTTGTAATGCGTAGCGGTGAACGAGATGCCGAATTTGACCGGCGTTAGCGCCAATCCGCGCTTGATGAAGCGGCTGTTGGCGTTGAAGGCTTCAATGGTGCGGCGACGCCGCCCATAGTCGCAACTCGCCTCCAGTTCGGCGACGATGCGGTGGATGATGTTGTCTTCGACCGTCTGGTGATAGGGCGTGACGTTGCGGTCTGAGGTGCCATAAAAGTTCTTCTTGCGGATCTCGAGCGGGTCCTTGCTAACGGCAAAGGCGACCTCGTCGATGACGCGCTCGGCCCCGACCATGCCTTGCGGCCCGCCGAAGCCGCGGAAGGCGGTGTTCGACACGGTGTTGGTATAGAGCGGTGCCGATTGCGCATGAACCGCCGGCCAGAAATAGATATTGTCGCAGTGGAACAGCGCGCGATCGGTGACCGGGCCTGAAAGGTCCGCCGAGAAGCCGCAGCGCGCCGCGAACATGAAATCGACGCCGAGAATATTGCCCTCGTCGTCGAAGCCAACCTCGTAATCGACCAGAAAGTCGTGGCGCTTGCCGGTGGCGATCATGTCGTCGTCGCGGTCGGGCCGGATTTTCATCGCGCGGTGGTGTTTTTTCGCAGCAATCGCCGCGAGCGCGGCAAACTGGTTGCCTTGCGTTTCCTTGCCGCCAAAGCCGCCGCCCATACGGCGGATCTCGACCGTGACGGCATGGCTTGGCACGCCGAGCGCATGGCTGACCATGTGCTGGACTTCGCTCGGATGCTGGGTGGAGGAATAAATCGTGACGTCCTGATCCTCGCCGGGAATGGCCATGGCGATCTGGCCTTCGAGATAAAAATGGTCCTGACCGCCGATGCGCATTTTTCCCTTCAGCCGGCGCGGCGCCGCTTTGATCGCAGCCGCTGCATCGCCGCGCCTCAGGATCAGCGGCGGCGTGACCAGCTTGTCCTTGCTGGGATCGAGCACGCCGACGTCGGTGACGAAAGGCAATTCCTTGTATTCGACCTTGGCCAGCCTTGTGGCGCGGCGCGCCTGCTCGCGCGTTTCGGCGACGACGCAGAAGATCGGCTGGCCAAAGAATTGTACCTTGCCGTCGGCCAGCACCGGCTCGTCGTGACGGCCGGTCGGCGAAATGTCGTTTTCACCCGGCACGTCGCTCGCCGTCAGCACGTCGACGACACCGGGTGCTGCGCGCACCGCCGACAGGTCCATGCTGGTGATGCTGGCGTGCGTGGCCGTCGAAAGCCCGAGGCAGCCATGCAGCGTGCCTGATGATTCCGGCATGTCGTCGATATAGACGGCCGTGCCGCTGACATGCTTGTGCGCAGAATCATGGCGCTGGTCGGCGGCAACGCCACCGGAAATTTTTTGCGCCTTGAGGTTGGGAGCGTGCTTGGTCATCACACCGCCTCGTGCCGCGAAACCTGGATCGGCGCCTTGGTGCCGCTGGTCTCGGCGAAGAAGCGCAACAGCAGGTTCCGTGCCGCTAGCGCCCGGTATTCGGCGCTCGCCCGCATGTCGGTCAGCGGGGTGAAATCCCTGGCATATTCGGCCATCGCCACCTCGACCGTCGCCTCCGTCCAGGGATTGCCGAGCAGCGCCTTTTCCACGCCAAAAGCCCGCTTCGGCGTTGCCGCCATGCCGCCATAGGCGATGCGGATATCCGTCACCATGTCGTCGCTGGCCAGGGTCAGCAGGAATGCGCCAAGTGCTGCGGTGATGTCCTCGTCGCGACGCTTGGTGATCTTGTAGACCGCAAACTTCGTGCCTTTCGCGGGTACCGGGACATGCACGGCCTCGACGAACTCGCCCGGCTGCCGGTCCTGCTTGCCATAGGCGATGAAGAAATCTTCGAGCGGGATCGTCCGCCGCTTGTTGCCCCGGCGCAGCGTCAGCTGCGCACCGAGTGCAATCAGCGGCGGCGGCGTGTCGCCGATCGGCGAGCCATTGGCGATGTTGCCGCCGATCGTACCCATATTGCGCACCTGATCGCCGCCGATGCGATCGAACAGCGTCCCGAGCGCCGGGATGCGTTTCGCCAGCGTCGAAAAGGCCTCCGTATAGGTGACACCGGCGCCGATCGAGATGACGCCCTTGTCCTCGGAAATCGCGCAGAGCCCGTCGAGATTGCCGATGAAGATCGCCGGCGAAATCTCGCGCATATGCTTGGTCACCCACAGGCCGACATCGGTCGAACCGGCAACGATGGTGGCGCCCGGCTCCTTGTCCAGCACGGCGGCGAGGTCGTCGGCATCGACCGGCACGACCAGCCGCTGCTTGCCGGCGCCGATCTCGATGCGCTCACCGTCTTTCATGGCTGCAAGCTTCTCGGCGATCGCCTTGCGCTCCGCAGACAGCGGGTCCTTTGCCGCCTTGCCGTAGCTGGAGATGGCACGCGCGGCGCGGACGATCGCCTCGTAGCCGGTGCAGCGGCAGAGATTACCCTGCAGCGCCTTTTCGATGGCCGCATCCGACGGCTCCGGCGACCGCATCCACAGAGCGTAAAGCGACATGACGAAGCCCGGCGTGCAGAAGCCGCATTGCGAGCCGTGAAAGTCGACCATGGCCTGCTGCACCGGATGCAGCCTATCGCCGTCGCCACGCAGATGCTCGACGGTCACGACATGCGTGCCATCGAGCGAACCGAGGAAGCGGATGCAGGCATTGACGCTTTCATACACCAGCCGGCCGGCTGAGAGCCTTCCGATCAGCACGGTACAAGCGCCGCAATCGCCTTCGGCGCAGCCTTCCTTGGTGCCTCGCAGCGTGCGCTCGAGCCGCAGCCAGTCTAGCAAGGTCTGCTCAGGCGCGACCCTGGTCAGCGCAACATGCTCGCCATTGAGGATGAAGCGTATCTCATTGCGTGTCTTGAGCCCGGCCATGTGTCAGCTCCCTCGGTAAGTCGAATAGCCGTAGGGCGATATAAGCAGCGGCACATGATAGTGCACCAGCTCGGCCATGCCGAAGCGGATCGGCACGCTGTCGAGGAAGGCCGGTTCCGGCAGCCTCAATCCCTGCCGGCGCAGATAGTCGCCGGCCGCGAAGACCAGCTCGTATTCGCCGGTGCGGAATTCCGCGTCGGCAAGCAGCGGCGCGTCACAGCGGCCGTCGGCATTGGTGACCGTCGTCTTCAGATGCGTCCGCATATCGTCGTTGATGCGGTAAAGCTCGATCGACAGACCTGCCGCCGGCCGGCCGGTCGCGGTGTCGAGGACATGGGTCGTCAGACGTCCGCCTTCGGCTTTCGACGTTTCCGCCACTGGCTGCTCCCATTCCCGGTACAGTCGAACATGCCCGGTACAGCCGAACATGTTTGACGAATTGTGCGCCAATTAAAGGCGATGCATAAGTCCCGGTCGAGCGGAGTGCTGCAAAAACACTTTCAAAATTTTCGGGGGAATGCGCAAGCGGCGCTTTCGACTATCCTGATCACACAATCCGGCAGGAGCAACGATGCGGTACGAACGAGACATGCGCGGCTACGGCGCCAATCCGCCGGATCCGAAGTGGCCCGGCGGGGCGCATGTCGCAGTGCAGTTCGTCGTCAATTACGAGGAAGGCGGCGAGAACTGCGTCCTGCATGGCGACAAGGCTTCGGAAGCCTTCCTGTCCGAGATCGTCGGCGCCGCGCCATGGCCCGGGCAGCGCCACAGGAACATGGAATCGATCTACGAATATGGCGCCCGCGCCGGCTTCTGGCGATTGCTGCGCCTGTTCACCGAGGCTGAGGTACCGGTCACCTGCTACGGCGTCGCCACAGCGCTGGCGCGCTCGCCCGACCAGGTCGCAGCGATGCAGGAGGCCGGCTGGGAAATCGCCTCGCACGGGCTGAGATGGATCGACTACCGCGACCATGCGCCGGAGGACGAGCGCCGCGACATGGAAGCGGCGATCCAGCTGCACTACGAGGTCACTGGGGCGCGGCCGGCAGGCTGGTACACCGGCCGCACGTCGATCAACACCGTGCGGCTGGCGGCGGAAGAGGGCGGCTTCGACTATGTGTCGGACACTTATGACGACGAGTTGCCCTACTGGTTCGAGCATGACGGGCCGGACGGGTCGACAAAGCCGCAGCTCATCATCCCCTATACGCTCGATGCCAACGACATGCGCTTCGCCACGCCGCAGGGCTTCAACTCGGGCGACCAGTTTTTTGCCTATCTCAGGGATAGTTTCGACACGCTCTACGCCGAGGGCAAGGCAGGCAGACCGCGCATGATGAATATCGGCCTGCACTGCCGCCTCGTCGGCCGGCCGGGCCGGGCCGCGGCACTGAAGCGCTTCGTCGACTACGTCAGATCGCACGACAGGGTCTGGTTGGCGCGGCGCATCGATATCGCCAGGCACTGGCAAGAGACCCATCCGTTCCGGCGGCCGGCGCTGCGCCCGTCGAAAATGGAGTTCGAGGCCTTCGTCCATGCATTCGGTGGCGTGTTCGAGCATTCGCCGTGGATCGCCGAGCGCGCCTACGAGTTGGAGCTCGGCCCAGCGCATGACAGCGCCGGCGGTCTCCACAATGCGCTGTGCCGTGTCTTTCGCGGCGCCAGCGAGGCCGAGCGGCTCTCCGTGCTCAACGCTCATCCCGACCTCGCCGGCAAACTGGCGCAGGCCAAGCGGCTGTCGGCGGAATCGACGAGGGAACAGGCTTCCGCCGGGCTCGACGCGCTGACCGACAAGGAGCGCGAGTTGTTCTCCAAACTCAATGCCGCCTACGTCGCTTCCTTTGGCTTTCCCTTCATTATCGCCGTGAAAGGCAAGACCAAGGCGGAAATCCTGGCGGAGTTCGAGGCGCGCAGCGGCAACAGCCACGACGTTGAATTCGACACCGCCTGCAAACAGGTCGAGCGCATCGCACTGCTCCGCCTCAGGGACATACTCCCGCGATAGGCTTTGGCTTCCGCAATAGGCTTTGAACTTATGGATATGGTGTGAAAATGGCCGACCGATTCTACTACGCGCCGCAGGGCGGCCACCCCGGCCAGAGTGAGCTGCTGACCGGCCGGGCTGTCTTCACCGAGGCCTATGCGGTCATTCCAAAGGGCGTGATGCAGGACATCGTCACCAGCGCCCTGCCATTCTGGGAAAAGACCCGCGTCTGGGTGCTGTCGCGCCCGCTGTCGGGGTTCGCCGAGACGTTTTCGCAATATATCGTCGAGGTCGCGCCCGGCGGCGGCAGCGACCGGCCTGAACCGGATGCCGGCGCCGAAGGCGCCTTGTTCGTGGTTGAGGGCGAGCTGACCGTTTTGCTGGCTGGCGAGAAACATGTCCTGCAGCCGGGTGGCTTTGCTTTCCTGCCGCCGGCCAGCGGATGGACCGTTCGCAACGAGGGCGGTGCTGCTGTCCGCTTCCACTGGATCCGCAAGGCTTACGAGGCCGTCGAGGGCATCGATGTCCCGCAAGCCTTCTTCGCCAAGGAACGAGACATCGCGCCCACGCCGATGCCGGGCACCGAAGGCAGATGGGCGACGACGCGCTTCGTCGATCCGGCCGACATGCGCCACGACATGCATATCACCATCGTCACGCTTGAGCCGGGCGCGGTTATCCCGTTCGCCGAGACTCATGTGATGGAGCACGGGCTCTACGTGCTGGAAGGCAAGGCGGTCTACCGCCTCAACCAGGACTGGGTCGAGGTCGAGGCCGGCGACTATATGTGGCTGCGCGCCTTCTGCCCGCAGGCCTGCTATGCCGGCGGTCCCGGACAATTCCGCTACCTGCTCTACAAGGACGTCAACCGGCATGCCAAGCTCGGCGGGGTGGGCGTCGCGAGGCGCGCGCTATGACCCGCATCGTCGCCCGGCCGCTGACCCGCGAGACCTTCGCCGAATTCGGCGACGTCATCGATATGGGCGGCGACAATCATTATCCGATCAATGGCGGCAAGGCCGAGCGCTATCACGACCTCGCCACCGCCGAAGCGTTGGGGCCGAATGCGCGCGTGCTGATCTCCATGGTGCGCGGCACGCCTTACGATTTTCCGCTGAAGCTCACCATGGTCGAGCGTCACCCGTTCGGCAGCCAGGCTTTCATCCCGCTGTCGCCACGGCCGTTCCTGGTCGTCGTCTGCCATGATGGCGACGACGACGGCCCTGGTGAGCCGCACGCCTTCATCACCGCGCCCGGGCAAGGCGTCAACTATCCGCGCAATCGGTGGCACGGCGTGCTGACGCCGATCGGCGAGGCCCAGGACTTTCTCGTCGTCGACCGCGGTGGCGACGGCTCCAATCTCGAAGAGTGCCATTTCTCGCACGCCTACGAGATCGATCTCCCCGACGGGACCGCCTGATGGCCGACGTCTCGCTGATCGATCGCCTGCTCGACGTGATCGAGCACGACATCATACCGAAGACCACCGAAGGCGTCGCCGACGGCAATAAGCTGTTCGGCGCGGCGATCCTGAGAAAGGATGATCGCTCGCTGGTGCTCGCCGAAACCAACAACGAGACGGAAAGTCCGCTCTGGCATGGCGAGGTGCATTGCCTAAAGCGGTTCTATGAAATGCCGAAGGCCGAGCGCGTCGATACCAGGGACGCGATCTTCCTCGCCACGCACGAACCCTGCTCGCTGTGCCTGTCGGCGATCACCTGGACCGGTTTCGATAATTTCTACTATCTGTTTTCGCACGAAGATTCGCGCGACAGCTTCGCCATCCCCCACGACCTGAAGATCTTGAAGGAGGTCTTCACCCTCGACCCCGGTGGCTACAATGCCGAGAACGCCTATTGGAAGAGCTTTTCGATCCGCAAACTGGTGCGGTCGTTGTCCGAGGCCGAGCGCCAGCGGCTGGAAGCGAGAATCGGCAAGATCGCCGAGCGCTACGACGAATTGTCCGGCGCCTATCAGGCGAGCAAGGCCGAAAACGACATTCCGTTGAATTGACGCGGATTGACCAGCCGAATTCGTTGGCTGGCCCACGACGCGGCAGGCTCGGGCTCCATCATGCGGCCAGCCAGGAGCGCCGCATGAAAACCGTCACAGAATTTCCCCGCAAGGTCGTCGAATTTCCTGACATGGGCATCGTCATGCCGGATGGCTGCCGGCTGTCGGCGCGGGTATGGATGCCGGCCGATGCTGCCGACGGTCCGGTGCCGGCGATCCTCGAGCACCTGCCCTACCGCAAGCGCGACGGCACGATCTTTCGCGATCAGCTGACGCATCCCTATTTCGCGGGCCACGGCTACGCATCGATCCGCGTCGACATGCGTGGCAATGGCGATTCCGAAGGGCTGATGGATGACGAATATTCCGAGCAGGAATTGCAGGACGCTTGCGACGTGATTGCCTGGGCGGCGGCCCAGCCCTGGTGCAACGGCAGTGTCGGCATGATGGGCATCTCCTGGGGCGGCTTCAACTGCCTGCAGACGGCTGCCAAGCAGCCGCCGGCGCTAAAGGCAGTCATCAGCCTGTGCTCGACCGTCGACCGCTATGCCGACGACATCCACTACAAGGGCGGCTGCCTGCTGATCGAGAATTTCGGCTGGGCCTCGACCATGCTGTCCTATTCCTCGCGGCCGCCGGATCCGCTGCTGGCCGGCGACGTCAGGTGGCGCGACCTGTGGCTGACCCGGCTGGAGAATCAGCCCTTCCTGGCGCCGCTGTGGCTGAAGCATCAGCACCGCGACGCCTATTGGAAGCGCGGCTCGATCTGCGAGGACTATTCGGCCATCCAAGCTGCGGTGCTGTCGATCGGCGGCTGGCATGACGGCTATCGAAATACCATTTCCCATCTCGCCGCCAATATCGAGGCGCCGGTCAAAGGGATCGTTGGTCCCTGGATCCACAAATACCCTCACTATGCCGCACCCGAACCGCGCATCGGCTTCCTGCAGGAGGCCTTGCGCTGGTGGGACCGCTGGCTGAAGGACATCGACACCGGCGTCGAGGGCGACCCGGCCTACCGCGCCTATGTCATGGACAGCGTCCGCCCCGCACGCTGGCATCCGGAGCGGCCGGGCCGCTGGGTCGCGGAACCGGTGTGGCCGTCGTCTGATATCAAGACGCAGGAAGTCGAGCTGATCGCAGAAGGCAGCAAGCCGATCATAGTGGCTTCACCGCAAAGCTGCGGCCTTGCCGGCGGCGAATATTTTCCCTTCACGTTCGGCCCGGAATTGCCCGGCGAGCAGCGCCCGGACGATGCAATATCGGTTTGTTTCGACCAGCCGGCGCTGACTGAGGCGATCGACATTGTCGGCGCACCCGAAGTGCTGGTCAGGGTTTCGTCCGACCGGCCTCAAGCGAACATCGCCATCCGGCTGTGCGATGTGCATCCCGACGGCGCATCGGAGCTGATCTCCTACGGCGTGCTCAACCTGACGCACCACAACTCGCACGAATTCCCGCAAGCGCTGGTGCCGGGCGAAACTGTCAGCGCCCGGGTGGTGCTCGACCAATGCGCCTATCGCGTGCCATCAGGCCATCGCCTGCGTATTGCCGTTTCGAACGCCTACTGGCCGATGATCTGGCCATCTCCGGAACCGGTCCGGCTCGACCTGTCGGCGGCGACGCTGAAATTGCCGCTGCGCCCGCTGGCGCAAGGCGATGAAGTCACGTTCCCCACGCCCGAGGCAGCATCGCCTTGGGCGACCGAAACGATCCGCGCTGCCAATTCCGAACGTCATGTCGATCGCGACGAGAAGACCGGAATTGTCACGCTTTCCATCGTCGACGATTTCGGCGAGGTGCGCGATCTGGAGCATGGCCTCGCCAATGGCAGCATCGCGCGAGAGACATGGGCGATCAATCCCGACGATCCGCTGTCAGCGTCGGGCAAGACGCATTGGACGCAGACGCTGTCGCGAAATGGATGGTCGGTGCGCACCGAAACCTTCGCCGAGATGCGGTCCGACGCGCAAAACTTCATGGTTAACGCCAGAATCGAAGCCTATGAAGGCGAGAAACTGGTTTTCGAGCGCAATTTCGAAGAGAAAATCCCGCGCGCTCTGCTTTGAGCGCTTATGCGGATTGATCCAATTGCGACGTACGATTTACGCCACGGCATGTCGCATTCGGTCTTGCTTACGGCGTTCCGTTGCGGTCATTATTCTCCTCACAAGAAACGATAAAAAACGACCACAAGGTCGAACCAACAGAGTGAGGAACTCAACATGTCGAACGAACTGGAATTTCTTAGCCGGCGCGTCGCATCCGGCAAACTGAGCCGTCGTGATTTTCTCGGCAGGGCGGCAGCACTCGGCGTCACCGCGACCTTTGCCAATTCGCTGCTTTCAAGTGCAGCGCGCGCCGCGGGTCCGGTCAAGGGCGGCACGCTGAAGGCCGGCCTGGTCGGCGGCGAATCCACCAACAGCCTTGATCCGGCCCTGTTCATGACGCAGGTGCCGTTCGCCTTCGGCAAGATGTGGGGCGAACTGATCGTCGAGCTGTCTCCGGAAGGCAGTCTCGAGAACCGCATTGCCGAGGAGATCGGCTCGTCGGACGACGCCAAGGTCTGGACGCTGAAGATCCGCGACGGCATCGAATTCCACAATGGCAAGACGGTGACCGCCGAGGACGTGGCGGCCACGCTCGAACGCCATTCGGACGAGAAATCGAAGTCGGGCGCGCTCGGCTACATGAAGGGCATCGAGAGCATCAAGGCCAGCGGCAAGGAAGTCGTGCTGACGCTGAAGGAAGCCAATGCCGACCTGCCCTATCTGCTCAGCGACTACCATTTGATCGTCCAGCCCAATGGCGGCAAGGACAAGGCCGATGCCGGCATCGGCGCCGGGCCTTACAAGATCACCACCAACGAGCCCGGCGTGCGCCATGGCGGCGAGCGCTTTGCCAATTACTGGCAGGGCGACAAGATGGGCCATGCCGATCAGATCGAGATCATCGTCATCAACGATGCCACCGCGCGCACCTCGGCCCTGCAGGGCGGCCAGGTCAACATGATCAACCGCGTCGAGCCGAAGATCGTCGACCTGATCAAGCGCCTGCCCGGCGTCACCATCCGCAACCATGCGGGGCCGGGTCACTACGTCTTCATCATGCATTGCAACACGGCGCCGTTCGACAACAACGACCTGCGCATGGCGCTAAAGCTGGCGATCGACCGCGAGGAGATGCTTGACAAGGTTCTCAGAGGCTATGGTTCGCTCGGCAACGACTTCCCGATCAATGCGTCCTATCCGCTGTTCACCGAAATCGAGCAGCGCAAGTATGATCCCGACAAGGCCAAGTTCCACTTCAAGAAGTCGGGGCACGACGGGGCGGTGCTGCTCAGGACCTCGGACGTCGCCTTCCCCGGCGCCGTCGACGCCTCCCAGCTTTTCCAGCAGAGCGCCGCCAAGGCCGGCATCCAGATCGAGCTCAAGCGTGAACCGGGCGACGGCTACTGGAACGAAGTCTGGAACAAGCAGCCCTTCTGCGCCTCCTACTGGGGCGGCCGCTCGACGCAGGACCAGATGTATTCGACCGCCTATCTGTCGACGGCCGACTGGAACGATACGCGTTTCCTGCGTCAGAATTTCGACATGATGGTGCTGGCGGCCCGCGCCGAGCTCGACGAGAACAAGCGCAAGGCGATGTACCACGACATGGCTGTCCTTGTGCGCGACGAGGGCGGCCTGATCCTGCCGATGTTCAACCAGTTCATCGACGCGACGGGCGCCAAGGTCGCCGGCTGGGTCGACGATCCGCATCAGGAGCTGATGAACGGCTACGCACTGGCAAAGTGCTGGCTCGAAGCCTGAGCCTGGCCTTGCGGATATGTCCTCACCCATCGTGAAACTGGTGGCCCAGCGCATTGCGCTGGGCATCCTCTTGCTGTTGGCCGTATCGGTCCTGATCTTCGCCGGAACCCAGATCCTGCCCGGCGATGTCGCGCAAGCCATCCTTGGGCAGTCGGCGACACCGGAATCGCTCGCCAATCTGCGCGAGCAGCTCGGCCTCAACGATCCCGCCTTTATCCGCTATTTCCGCTGGCTCGCCGGCGTCGTGACCGGCGACCTCGGCACAGCGATGTCGAGCGGTCAGGATATTGCGACGTCGATCCAGGGGCGGCTATGGAACACGCTGTTCCTCGCCTTCTGGGCGGCGGTCGTGGCCGTGCCGCTGGCGATCATCCTCGGCCTGATTGCAGTGCGCTACCGCAATGGCTGGGTCGACAAGCTGATCTCCGGACTGGCGCTTGCCTCGACGTCGTTTCCCGAATTCTTCATCGGCTACGTGCTGGTTTATTTCTTTGCCGTGAAATACCAGATCTTCCCCGGCATCTCGACCGTCTATGACGGAATGCCTTTCGGCGAGCGCATGCAGGCGATCATGCTGCCGGCGGCGGCACTGACGCTGGTGGTGCTCGCCCACATGATGCGCATGACGCGCGCCGCGATCCTCAATGTCATGCAGTCGGCTTATGTGGAAACCGCCGAGCTCAAGGGGCTTTCGGCATTTTCCGTCATCCGCAGGCATGCCTTCCCCAATGCGATTGCCCCGATCATCAACGTCGTCATGCTCAACCTCGCCTATCTCATCGTCGGCGTCGTCGTGGTCGAAGTGATCTTCGTCTATCCGGGCATGGGGCAATACCTCGTCGACCATGTCACCAAGCGCGACGTGCCGGTGGTGCAGGCGGTCGGCCTGATCTTCGCCGCCGTCTACATCAGCCTGAACATCATTGCGGACATAGCGGCGATCGTTGCCAATCCGCGTCTCAGACATCCGAAATAGGGGAGCGGGCATGCTCGACATAAAACGCATCCCCATCCCTGCGCTGATCGGCCTGCTTCTGACGGCGCTGTTCGTGCTGGCAGCGATCTTCGCGCCCTGGATCGCGCCGTACGGCAATGGCGAGATCGTCGGCGACGTCTGGGGACCGATGTCGGCGACACATTGGCTGGGCACCGACAATCTCGGCCGCGACCTCCTTTCGCGTATGATCTACGGCGCCCGCATCACGCTGTTCATCGCGGTGCTGGCCACCGCGCTGTCCTTCTCGCTCGGCGCCATCCTCGGCTTCTCGGCGGCGGTTTTCGGCGGCTGGTTCGACACGCTTATGTCGCGTCTCGTCGATCTCCTGATGTCGATCCCGACGCTGATCATGGGCCTGGTCGTGCTCTCGGTGCTGCCAACCAATCTGGTGACGCTGATCCTGGTCATGGGTATCCTCGACTCGACCCGCGTCTACCGCCTGTCGCGAGCGGTCGCCGTCGACATAAACGTCATGGATTTCGTCGAGGCGGCCAAGCTGCGCGGCGAAGGCAGCATGTGGATCATCTTCCGCGAGATCCTGCCCAATGCGTTGTCGCCGCTGGTTTCGGAACTCGGCCTGCGCTTCATCTATGCGGTGCTGTTCCTGTCGACGCTGTCCTTCCTCGGCCTCGGCGTGCAACCGCCTAGCGCCGATTGGGGCGGCATGGTCAAGGAAAACAAGGACGGCATCGTTTTCGGCATAGCGGCGGCACTCATCCCTGCGGCGGCGATCGCGATGCTGGCGATTTCCGTCAACCTTGTCGCCGACTGGGTGCTCAACCGCACGACAAGCCTCAAGGGAGGGCGCGGGTAATGGCCGACCAGCGACCAAAGTCCATGCTGCTCGACATCCGCAATCTGCGCATCGAGGCCACGGTGTTCCCGCCGGGCGAGGCGCCCAAGAATATCGTGCTGGTCCACGACGTCTCGTTGACGCTCGAAAAGGGCAAGGTGCTCGGCCTGATCGGCGAGTCCGGCGCCGGCAAGTCGACCATCGGCTTGGCGTCGATGGGCTATGGCCGCGGCGGCGTGCGTATCACCGGCGGCGAGGTCATCCTCAACGGCCGCGACATCCTCAAGGGCGGCAAGGAGGGCTTTCGCAAGCTGCGCGGCCGCGAGGTCTGCTATGTCGCGCAATCGGCTGCCGCCGCCTTCAACCCGGCGCACAGACTGATGGACCAGGTGGTCGAGGCGACGCTGCTGCATGGCACGGCGGCACGAGCCGCGGCCGAAAAACGCGCCGTCGCGCTGTTCAAGAAGCTCAGCCTGCCGAACCCCGAAAGCATCGGCGAGCGCTTTCCGCACCAGGTGTCCGGCGGCCAGCTGCAGCGTGTGATGACAGCGATGGCGCTGTGCTCCGAGCCCGACCTGATCGTCTTCGACGAGCCGACCACGGCGCTCGACGTGACGACGCAGATCGACGTGCTGGCGGCGATCAAGGACGCCATCCGCGACACCCATGTCGCCGCGCTCTACATCACTCACGATCTTGCCGTCGTCGCCCAGGTCTCGGACGAGATCATGGTGCTGCGTCACGGCCGGCTGGTCGAATGGGGCGGCACCCGCCAGATCATCAAGGAACCGCGCCAGGAATACACCAATGCGCTGGTCTCGGTGCATGAGATCGAGCACCAGGAGCAGAAGCCCGGCACGACGCCGTTCCTGTCTGTCAAGAACATCACCGCCGCCTATGGCCGCAGCCATATCAAGGTGCTGAAGAACGTCTCGGTCGACATCTATCCGGGCCAGACGCTGGCTGTCGTCGGCGAGTCCGGTTCGGGCAAGTCGACACTGGCGCGCGCCATCACCGGCCTTCTGCCGCCCGAAGAGGGCACCGTCACCTTCGATGGACGTCCGCTCGCCAACCGGCTCGCCGACAGGCCCAAGGAGGATCTGCGGCAATTGCAGATGATCTACCAGATGGCCGACGTGGCGATGAACCCACGCCAGACCGTCGGCACAATCATCGGCCGGCCGCTCGAATTCTATTTCGGTCTGCGTGGAAGACAGCGTGACGCCCGCGTCGCCGAGCTGCTCGACAAGATCGAAATGGGCAAGGGTTTCATCGACCGCTACCCGGCCGAGCTTTCCGGGGGGCAGAAGCAGCGCGTCTGCATCGCCCGCTCGCTCGCCGCCAAGCCGAAGCTGATCATCTGCGACGAGGTGACCTCGGCGCTCGACCCGCTGGTGGCCAACGGCATCCTGAAACTGTTGCTCGAGCTGCAGAAAGAGGAAAACGTCGCCTATCTGTTCATCACCCACGACCTCGCCACGGTGAAGTCGATCGCCGATTCGATCGCGGTGATGTATCGCGGCGAGGTGGTGCGCTACGGCGCGAAAAGCCAGGTGCTGGCGCCGCCGTTCGATGCCTACACCGACCTTCTCTTGTCCTCAGTCCCCGAAATGGAGATCGGCTGGCTGGAAAAGGCGATCAAGGGACGGCGCATGGCCAGCGCGGGCAATTAGACACCCCGTGGCGCTGACGACAAAACTTCTGCTGATCATCCTCGACGGCGTGCCTTACCGCAACTGGCGCCGGCTGATGGGCAATCTCGAAGGCTGGGTGCAATCGGGCGAAGCGCGCATCTGGAAGATGCGTTCCGTGCTGCCGTCGACCTCGGCCTGCTGCTATGCCTCGATCCACACCGGCGTGGCGCCGCAGGTGCATGGTATCCTGACCAACGAGAACCGGTTTCGCGTCGAGCAACCGGATATCTTCTCCGAGGTCAGCAAGGCCGGTGGCAAGACCGGCGCGGTCACCCATTCCTACTGGTCCGAATTCTTCCGGGCCTATCCTTTCGATCTGGTCGAGGATATGGAATTCGACGAGCCGGGCGGGCCGATCACGTATGGCCGTTTCCACACGATGACCGGCTACAACGCCCGCAACCAGATGACGCCGAGCGACATCGACCTGTTCGCGACGCTGACCATGCTGACCAGGCGCCACGGCATCGACTACGGCATCCTGCATACCTGCACACTGGACTCGATGGGCCACCGCTTCGGCCACGACTGCCACGAGATGGACCATGCCGTTTATGCGATGGACGGCATGCTGGCCGCCTTCCTGCCGCGCTGGCGGGAAGCCGGCTACGAGGTGATCGTCACCGCCGATCACGGCCAGACCGATCGCGGCCATCATGGCGGCCATGACGACGATATGCAGGATTTTGCTCTGTATTATTTCGGACAGGGCAAGGGTCCGGAGGCCGATACGCTGCTCGACCAGCTGCAGCTTGCGCCGACGGTGCTTGCGCGCCTTGGCGTGCCGGTGCCCGCGACAATGAAGGCCAAGCCGTTCCTCGACTGATGCGCGTCTCCACTTCTCCCCCTTGTGCGAAAAGGAATTTGCGCGTCTTTGGCAACGTTGCCGCTCTTCGGCTGGGCTCCGGAAAAAATCCTGGACGGAAGTGGTGAACCGTTTTGCCCCGATCAGCGCAGACAGAAGCGCCACGGCCGTGAATTTCGGCCCCAAGGGCAGGGACAAAGATTTCAACTACGGCCTGCTGGTCACCAAGGCGGCCGAGGCTGCGATGGTATAGCTCTGGCGCTTTGGGGTTGTGTTGATTCAGGTCAGGTCGAGCCGAAACCAGTGCGCTAGGCCCGGGCTCCGGCGACCGATCCCCTTACCACCAGATCGACCGGCCAGACTTCGCCGCGGGCGCCCTCCTCCAATCCGGAAATCCGCGCCGCCAGCCGCTCGGCGACGCGCGCGCCGGCCAAACGGATCGACGAACGCGTCGTCGACAACGGCACCGAAAAATTTTCCGGCTTCAGCCAGGGGAAGACGTCGTCATGGGCGATCAGCGACAGGTCGCCGGGGATGGTCAGGCCGAGATCGCGCGCCGCCCGTACGACGCCGAGCGCCATGATCAGGCTGGAGCAGGCGATCGCGGTCGGCGCATCGCTGCGCTCGAGCAGCCGTCTGGCGGCGCGGTAGCCGTTCTCCTCGGTCATGGCGAGGGAACAGACATGGCCTTCGCCTAGGGCCAGACCGCTCGCCGCCAGCGCCCGGCGCACGCCACGCTCGCGGTGAATGGCGAAGGTCTCGCGGTCATCGCCGTTGATCAGCGCCAGCCGCCGGTGACCGAGCTGGACGAGCAGCCGAGCCGCCTCGTGGAAGGCGCCCTCATTGTCGATGTCGGTGTAGGGGTAGTCGAAATCGAGCCCTTCGCTGCGGCCATGGACGATGAAGGGGATGCCGAGCGTGCTGACCAGCGCCACCCGCCGGTCGGCCGGCCTCGGCGATGAGATGTAGACGGCGTCGACCTGCCGGTTGGCGACGATGCGCCGGTAGGTCGTCTCCTGGTCGTCGGCATCGGCCGGGGACAGCACCAGGTCGAGTTCGTGCGAACGGGCGTAGTCGCCGAGACCGGACAGGAATTCGACGAAATGCGGGTCGATGTCGACGGTCGTCCCGGTCGGCAAGACATAACCGATCATCCCGGTCTTGCCGGTCGCCAGCCGGCGCGCGCTCGGGTTGGGGCGGTAGCCGTGGCGCTTGGCGGCGTCGATCACCCGCCGGCGCGTTTCCTCGTTGACTTCCGGGTAGCCGTTGAGCGCACGGCTTACCGTTGTCTGCGAAAGCGCCAGCATGTGGGAAAGCTGTTTGAGGTTCACCGGAGGCCTCCAAGCCTCAAAGCGCTTTTAACTATGGATTGTCGGCCCGGCCACGGCAGCGCTGCTGCATTTAAGACCATAAGCACTGTTTCTGACCGGTTTGAAGCAAAAGTTGCTGCTGCTGCGCCAAAAAGTCTGCTGCATCGCATTTAGTTGCTCTTTATGTCGGCAGAATTAAATCGATTAGCTTATCTCCCTCTTGACTCCTGATCCATTCAGTGGCGTGATCGAAAAGACCCAAAGCGCTTTGGAAGACTCTTCGAAAGGTTGCGGTTCTTTTCCGACTGAGTCACAGTTCTGCGGCGTCGGCGGACGGAAGGAGGTTCCGTCCGGTGTTTGTCACCACTGGGAGGGAATACCTATGACGAAAATGCTTCTGCTGAGCGCCGCTTTTGTCACGCTCGCCCTGGGCGCACCGGCGCAAGCCGAACTGAAGTTCAAGCCGGGTGAGGACCCCCGTTTCAACTGGGCAAACTACGAAGAGCTCAAGAAGGTCGACCTCAAGGGCGAGACGCTATCGATCTTCGGGCCATGGCGCGGCGAGGACGAGGGCCTTGTGCGCACCGTTCTCGACTATTTCTCGGAGGCCACCGGCGCTGAGATCAAATACTCGTCGTCGGAAAATTACGAGCAGCAGATCGTCATCGACACGCAGGCCGGCAGCCCGCCCAACATCGCGGTGCTGCCGCAGCCGGGCCTAATCCAGGATCTGGCGTCCAAGGGCCTGCTGACGCCGCTCGGCGACGACACCGCCAACTGGATCAAGGACAATTACGGCGCCGGCCAGTCATGGGTCGATCTCGGCACCTTCAACGACAAGGACGGCAAGCCGGGCTTCTTCGCCTTCCCCTACAAGGCCGACGTGAAATCGCTGGTCTGGTACTCGCCGGACAATTTCGAGGAAGCCGATTACGAGGTGCCGAGGACGCAGGAAGAGCTCGCCGAGCTTGAAAAGAAGATCATCGCCGACGGCGGCACGCCATGGTGCATCGGGCTCGGTTCGGGCGGCGCCACCGGCTGGCCGGCGACCGACTGGGTCGAGGACATCATGCTGCGCACGCAGACGCCCGAGACCTACGACAAGTGGGTGAAGAACGAGATCCCATTCAACGATCCCGCGGTGGTCAACGCCATCGACATTTTCGGCAAGATCGCGACCGACGACAAGATGGTCGACGGCGGCGCCAAGGCGGTGGCGGCGACCGACTTCCGCGACAGCCCGAAAGGCCTGTTCTCGGTGCCGCCGAAATGCTATTTGCACCATCAGGCGTCGTTCATCCCGACCTTCTTCCCGGAAGGCACTGAGATCGGCCAGGACGCCGACTTCTTCTACTTCCCACCTTATGCTTCCAAGCCCGACCTCGGCACCCCGGTGCTCGGCGCCGGCACGCTGGCCATGATCACCAAGGATAGCAAGAGTGCCCGCGCGTTCATAGAATTCCTGAAGATGCCGCTCGCCCATGAGATCTGGATGGCCCAGGGCGGTTTCGTGACGCCGTTCAAGTCGGTCAACAAGGAGGCGTATGCCAGCGACGCGCTGAAGAAGCAGGGCGAAATCCTTGCCGATGCCTCGACCTTCCGCTTCGACGGGTCCGACCTGATGCCGGGCAAGATCGGCGCCGGCGCCTTCTGGACCGGCATGATCGATCTCGTCGGCGGCAAGTCCGCCCAGGATGTCGCCACTGACATCCAGAAGAGCTGGGACGCGATCAAGTAGGCGGTCCCGGCTGACGTGCGGACTGCCGATCCTGAATGGATCCGGGGCTCAGTGGCCCGGTTCCGACCGGCGGCCCGCGCCGCAGCAATCTTTGTTTATGAGCACATTCCGGCATGACGCGCGACCAGCAAGACTAGAACCCCGCCTTGCATCCGGTCGCGTTCCAAACAACTGAATCGGCGCATGATCCGGTCGCCAAAACCATTCTCGACTGGCGGATCATGCGCAGAGGGAGGGACCCGTGGCGGCTCAGATTTTCTCGGCCATATTCGTCATCATCGTCGGCGTCGGCGGCTGCGTCGCCTATTTCTGGGGCGCCAACAAGCTGGTGGACATCATCTTCCCGTCGCGCGGCGTTGCAGGTGCTGCGGCCATCGACAATCTGCGCCGGCAGGGGATGATCCGGCCGTGGCTGTTCGTCGGCCCGGCCATGATCATCCTCACCATCTACCTGATCTACCCGGTCGTGGAGACGCTCAGGCTGTCGTTCCTCGATCGCGGTGGCGCCAACTTCGTCGGCTTCGCCAATTATGAATGGGCGTTCGGCGACCGCGAGTTCCGCACCTCCATCCTCAACAACATCATGTGGCTGGCGGTGGTGCCGGCCGCCTGCACATTCCTCGGGCTGATCATCGCCGTCCTCACCGACAAGATCTGGTGGGGCACCATCGCCAAGAGCCTCATCTTCCTGCCGCTGGCCATCTCCTTCGTCGGTGCCAGCGTCATCTGGAAATTCATCTACGAGTATCGCGGCGCCGGCCAGACGCAGATCGGCCTGCTCAACGCCATCATCCAGTATTTCGGCGGCCAGCCGCAGGTCTGGATATCGCTGCCGTTCTGGAACAATTTCTTCCTGATGATCATCCTGATCTGGATCCAGACCGGCTTTGCCATGGTCATCCTGTCCTCTGCCTTACGGGGTATTCCCGAAGAGACGCTGGAAGCGGCCGTCATCGACGGCGCCAATCCGTTCCAGATCTTCTGGAAGATCATGGTGCCGCAGATCTGGGGCACGATCGCCGTCGTCTGGACCACCATCACCATCCTGGTGCTGAAGGTGTTCGACATCGTGCTGACCATGACCAACGGCCAATGGAACAGCCAGGTGCTGGCCAATCTGATGTTCGACTGGATGTTCCGCGGCGGCGGCGATTTCGGCCGCGGCGCCACCATCGCCATCATCATCATGATCGCGGTCATTCCGATCATGGTCTGGAACATCCGCCAGGCGAACAAAGAGACGGGAGGACATTGAGATGGCCGTGGCGACCGGAAAGTCCTTTGCCAGCCGTTTCGGCGTCCATATCGCTGTCTTCATCTTCGTCGCGATCTGGACCGTGCCGACGCTCGGCATTCTCGTCTCGTCGCTGCGCGACAAGGATCAGATCATCGCCTCGGGCTGGTGGAACTCGTTCGCCAGTTCCACCCAGACGGAAGCGGGCCGGTTGCCACCCGCCTCGGCGCAAGTCGAGAAGGACGGCAAGTTCGTCCTCGAGGGCAACATCTTCGGCGACGATCCGGCCCGCGACATCAGCGCCTTCGGCGTCAAGTCGTCGGCCCCGACGCAATATCCCGCCGGCACGACAGCCGATCTCGGCGACGGCGAGACCTTGCAGCTCAACGCCGACGGCAGGTTCGTCATGACCTCAACGAAGCCCTTTGAGGGCGAGCGCGGCCAGCGCGTCTACTACGCCTCGTCGGCGCCGCCGAAATTCACCACCGAAAATTACAATACGGTGCTGTTTTCGGAAGGTATCGGCCGCTCCTTCATGAATTCGCTGACCGTCACCATTCCGGCGACGGTCATCCCGATCCTGATCGCGGCGTTCGCGGCCTATGCGCTGGCCTGGATGCGCTTTCCGGGCCGGGCGTTGCTCATCGCGGTGATCATCGGCCTCTTGGTCGTGCCGCTGCAGATGTCGCTGATCCCGCTGCTGAAGCTTTACAACGGCGTCGGCAGCTTCTTCGGCGTGCCGTCGAAAACCTATCTCGGCATCTGGCTGGCGCATACCGGCTTCGGCCTGCCCTTCGCCATCTATCTCCTGAGAAGCTACATTGCCGGCCTGCCGCGCGAAATCATGGAGTCGGCCCGCATCGACGGCGCCAGCGATTTCGAGATCTTCGTCAAGATCGTGCTGCCGCTGTCGTTCCCGGTGCTGGCCTCCTTCGCCATCTTCCAGTTCCTGTGGGTGTGGAACGATCTGCTGGTCGCGATGGTTTTCCTCGGCACCGAGGGCGACCAGATCGTGCTGACCGCCAAGCTCAACGCGTTGCTCGGCTCGCGCGGCGGCGACTGGGAGATCCTGACGACATCGGCTTTCATCACCATTGTCGTGCCGCTGATCGTGTTTTTTTCGCTGCAGCGTTATTTCGTTCGCGGGCTGCTCGCCGGCTCGGTCAAAGGGGGTTGAGATCATGCAAGCCGCTGTGAAAGCAACGTTGAGCCCCGACCTCGCTGTCGACCGCGACTGGTGGCGAGGTGCCGTGATCTACCAGATCTATCCGCGCAGCTATCAGGACTCGAACGGCGACGGCATCGGCGACCTCAGGGGCATCATCCGCAGGCTGCCCTATACCGCGGCGCTCGGCGTCGATGCCATCTGGATCTCGCCGTTCTTCAAGTCGCCGATGAAGGATTTCGGCTACGACGTATCAGACTATTGCGACGTCGATCCGATGTTCGGCACGCTGGCCGATTTCGATGCCCTGACCGCCGAGGCGCACAGGCTCGGGCTCAAGGTGATGATCGACGAGGTGCTGTCGCATACCGCCGACATCCATCCTTGGTTTAGGGAAAGCCGCTCAAGCCGCACCAACCCGAAGGCGGACTGGTATGTCTGGGCCGACGCCAAGCCCGACGGCACGCCACCCAACAACTGGCTGTCGATCTTCGGCGGCTCGGCCTGGCAGTGGGACACCAGCCGCCAGCAATATTACTTGCATAATTTCCTGGCCGAGCAGCCCGATCTCAACTTCCACAGCCGCGCGGTCCAGGATGCGCTGCTCGATGTCACCCGCTTCTGGCTGGAGCGCGGCGTCGACGGCTTCCGCCTCGACACAATCAATTTCTACTTCCACAGCCAGGGCCTGGAGGACAATCCGCCGCTGCCGCCCGAAGAGCGCAACGACCAGACCGCTCCTTCCGTCAACCCTTACAACTACCAGGACCATCTCTACGACAAGAGCCGCCCCGAAAATCTCGGCTTCCTCGAACGCTTCCGCGCGCTGCTCGACGAATATCCGGCGACGGCGGCGGTCGGCGAAGTCGGCGATTCGCAGCGCGGGCTCGAGGTGGTGGCGGCCTATACCGCCGGCAGCAAGCGCGTGCACATGTGCTATTCGTTCGACTTCCTGGCGCCCGAAAAGATCAGCGCGGCAAAGGTGCGTTCGGTGCTGGAAGCCTTCGGCAAGGTTGCCAGCGACGGCTGGTCGTGCTGGGCCTTCTCCAACCATGACGTGATGCGCACTGCCTCGCGCTGGGCGGCGGGCGAGGCCGACCAGACCGCTTATCTCAAGGTGATCTCGGCGCTGCTGATGTCGCTGCGCGGTTCGGTCTGCATCTATCAGGGCGAGGAACTTGGCCTTGGCGAAGCGGAATTGCAATTCGAGGACCTGCAGGACCCCTACGGCATCCGCTTCTGGCCGGAGTTCAAGGGCCGCGACGGCTGCCGCACGCCGATGGTCTGGAATGGCGCGGACGGCAATGGCGGCTTCTCCAAGGCGAGGCCTTGGCTGCCCGTGCCCGCCAAGCACCTTTCGCAAGCGGTCGATGTGCAGCAGGGCGACGACAGCTCGCTGCTCGAACACTACCGGCGCTTTCTCGCTTTCCGCCGTTTGCATCCGGCGCTGGCCAAGGGCGAAATAGACTTCATCGAAAGCCAGGGCGATACGGTCGCCTTCACGCGCCGCGAGGGCAACGAGCAGATCGTCTGCGCCTTCAATCTCGGCAGCCGACCGGCCGAAATCGATCTCGGCGGACGCTCGCTGCAGCCCTTGCCGGGGCACGGGTTTTCGGGACAGACTGGCGTCGGCTCTATCCGCCTCGGCGGCTACGGCGCCTGGTTCGGGCGTGTCAACTGAATTTGCAATTCACTGGAGGGAATCATGGCCGATGTCACGCTAAGGCAAGTGAAGAAATCATACGGCAATCTTAACATTCTCCACGGCATCGACCTCGACATTAAGTCGGGCGAGTTCATCGTCTTCGTCGGCCCTTCCGGCTGTGGCAAGTCGACCTTGCTGCGGTCCATCGCCGGGCTTGAGGAAATCACCTCCGGGGAGCTCAGGATCGACGGCGAGGTGGTCAACGACGTGCCGCCGTCGAAGCGGGGCATTGCCATGGTGTTCCAGTCCTATGCGCTCTATCCGCACATGACCGTCTACGACAACATGGCGTTCTCTATGAAGATCGGCAAGGAGAGCAAGGCAGAGATCGACAAGCGAGTGCGCCAGGCGGCGGAAATCCTGCAGCTGACAAAATATCTCGACCGCCTGCCCAAGGCGATGTCGGGCGGCCAGCGCCAGCGCGTCGCCATCGGCCGCGCCATCGTGCGCAACCCGAAGGTTTTCCTGTTCGACGAGCCGCTGTCGAACCTCGACGCGGCACTGCGCGTCGCCACCCGCATCGAGATCGCCAAGCTCAAGGAGTCGATGCCGGCTACAACGATGATCTACGTCACCCACGACCAGGTGGAGGCGATGACGCTGGCGGACCGCATCGTGGTGCTCAAGGAGGGCCATATCGAGCAGGTCGGCACGCCGATGGATCTCTACAAGAAACCCGGCAATCTGTTCGTTGCCCAGTTCATCGGCTCGCCGGCAATGAACATCCTGCCGGCGACGATCGACAAATCAGGCGACCCGACCGTCGTCAGTCATGTCGGCGGGCGCAAGGCGACGGTGCCGATCGCCACGCCAGCGTCAGTGAAGGGCGCTTCGGTGAGCTTCGGCGTGCGGCCGGAGGATCTGATGATCGCCACCGGGACGGATTATCTTTTCGAGGGAACGGTGGACTATGTCGAGCAGCTCGGCGAGGTTCAGCTCGTCTATGTCGACATCGGCCGCTCCGAACTGCCGCTGGTGACCAAGCTGCCCGGCAATGTCGAGGTCAAGCGGGGTGCTGCGCTGCGGTTGAATGCCGATGCCGGCGACCTGCATATTTTCGATGCCGACGGACATTCCTTCACACTCCACAAAGCGGAAGCAAGGGCAGCCTGAGGCCGGCGGCCTAACTGCTGGATACAGGCAGTTTGGCGAAGGCAAAAAACAAGAGCGGCGGGCAAAGCCCGCCGCTCTTGTGCGTTCAGGTCGCTGTTAGCGGCCGAACAGGTTGCGGTCGCTGCCGTGGACAGGCTTCTCGTCAGCCGGAACCGGATTCTGCGGCGGGGCCGAATTCTGGGTCGAAGCCGTGTACGAGCTGTCGACCGCAACGGCCGGTTGGTTGGCGCCGTTCGATCCATAATTGTCGCTACCGGCAAATGCGCTGCCGGCGACGGCCAGAACGGCGGCGGTCGCAAGAACAATCTTCGTCATTTCAGTACTCCTGGATTTTTCGTGTTCCACCAGCGCGGCGGGCAAATGCCGCCGCTGCTGTTGGGATCGACACTAGTTGTTGCCGAAGAGGTTACGGTCGCTGCCGTGGACGGGCTTCTCGTCAGCCGGAACCGGCTTCTGCGTCGAAGCCGAATTCTGAATCGAAGCCGTGTACGAGCTGTTGTCGACCGCAGCGGCCGGCTGGTTGGCGCCGTTCGATCCAAAATTGTCGCTGCCGGCAAAAGCGCTTCCGGAGACGGCCAGAATGGCGGCGGCGGCAAGAATGATCTTCTTCATTTCTAGTACTCCTGAATTGTCGTATCGCCTCAGCGCGGCGGCCGCGGTCTTTATGAAAGACAACGCCGCTCTGCTGTTTGGGATCAGCTGTTAATTGTTGCCGAAAAGGTTGCGGTCAGCGCCCTGGACAACGGGCTTTTCAGCGTGAGCCGGCTTCTGAATGGAAGCCGTATACGAGCTGTTGTCGACCGCAGCGGCCGGCTGGTTGGCGCCGTTGGACGCATAATGGTCGCTGCCAGCAAAGGCGCTGCCGGTGATGGCCAGAACGGCGACGGCAGTAAGAGCAATCTTTTTCATTTTTGGTACTCCAGTATCTTAATTTTCCGTCCGTCTAGCGGCGTGTCTTGGGAGGAATTCGCGTCGTTCGGACAGCCCCGATGTGGGAAGGCCATTCGGCGGATTCCAATCACTAAGTTGTTCCGTGTGGACCAAGAATCTACACCTTGAAATTGTACCAGATGCTTCCAGTAGTGTTATTTTATGTTTTGTTTCAGAGGTTTATGCCAAAGGCGCCATTCGACCATTTGACGAATTGCCGGACCTGCGTTCACAGCGTCATGCACGCATTGTCATCAGAAACGAACCGTTCGGTTCGATTTAGATGCGGCTTAAAAAGCCGGTGCTGAGTTGTTGTCGAATCGTTAACCATTTAGGCGCCCTGCAATGGTTAAATCCGGCGTGCTTTCAGAACCGGCAGCGCTCGCAGCCGGGTGCAAATTCATCCCCCCTCAAATCCCGGCCCACAGGGTTTCGCCGCCGTGTCGCGCCGCATGGATACGATGTCGCTTTCATGCCGGCAGTCAGCCAGCCGTCATGATTAGATCACGGCAACTCAGGTGCCGCTTGGTGACGACGAAGCGGAGAATTGGGAAGCCGGTCAGAACCCGGCGCTGCCCCCGCAACGGTGGTGGAGTTCAAGTCGCAACGGGAGACCACTGGGCCACAAGCCTGGGAAGGTGTCGCGATGAGTCCGCAAGGACACTCCAGAGCCCGGAAACCAGCCCGAGATTTCTAGACACGACTGATCGCGGTGGGCGGTCAAGAGGTGGATGATGCATGTCTGGCCTGTCGCCGGCCTGCGAGCGATCCTTCCTCCATCACCACCAGTTCAGTCTTTGGAGCGACGTGCGTCCCTTTGGACGTACAAAACACGCTCCAAGACTTTGAATTGCGCATCGTGCTTTCCGAAATCGATTCCGATTTCGGGCCGATGCGACGGCTATAAGGACAGGACATGGATGCGCGCAACGACATGCTGAGGCTCTTGCACGGCCGCAGGGCAGGCTATTCGCTCGAGCAGCCCTTCTATACCGATGCCGATTTCTTCAAGCTCGACATGGAGCTGATCTGGTATCGCGACTGGCTGTTCATCGGCCACGATTGCGAGTTGCCGAAGCCGGGCAGCTACATCACTGCCCAGATCGGCGACGATCCGGTCGTGCTGGTCCGCGACCAGCAAGGCAGGATCAATGCCTTCCACAATTCCTGCCGGCATCGCGGCAGCCGCGTCTGCAACGCCGACAAAGGCACGGCGGCGAAGCTCGTCTGCCCCTATCACCAGTGGACCTACGGGCTGGATGGCCGGCTTTTGTTCGCAAGGCAGATGGCGGACGGCTTCGACAAGAGCCAGTTCAGCCTGAAGCCGGTGGCTTGCGAAAGCGTTGGCGGCTACATCTTCATCTGCCTGGCCAAGGAGCCCGCCGATTTCGCGCCGATGCGCGCCATGATCGAGCCTTACCTCCTGCCGCACCGGCTGCGCGACGCAAAAATCGCCTTCGAATCGACCATCGTCGAGAAGGGCAACTGGAAGCTCGTCTGGGAAAACAACCGCGAGTGCTACCATTGCGCCGGCAACCATCCGGAACTGTGCAAGACATTCCCGGAAGCGCCGACCGTGACTGGCGTGCAGGGCGCCGATAGCGATCCGGAGATGCTCATGCACTGGGCGAAATGCGAGGCGGCGGGCTTGCCGAGCAAGTTCCGCATCGATCCGGCCGGGCAGTATCGTGCCACCCGCGCGCCGCTGCTGCGCGATGCCGTCAGCTACACGATGACGGGAAGACGCGCGGTGAAGAAGAACCTTTCCGACAGCGTTTCGACCGAGCGCATCGGCTCGCTGCTGCTCTATCACTATCCGACGACCTGGAACCACATCCTCGGCGACCATGCCGTCACCTTCCGCGTGCTGCCGATCAGCGCCACGGAAACGGCCGTCACCACCAAATGGCTCGTCCACAAGGACGCGATCGAAGGCGTCGATTACGATCTCGCCGAACTCACCCACGTCTGGACCGAGACCAACGATCAGGACCGCCGCATCGTCGAGGAAAACGCCTTCGGCATCCTGTCGCCGGCCTATGAGCCCGGCCCCTATTCTGAACTGCATGAGGGCGGCGTCATCCAGTTCGTCGAATGGTACGCCTCCTTCATCGGGCCGCGCCTTGCCGAGGACGGCCGGCCGGCGTTGCGCAGCGTCGCCTGAGAAAGGTCAAGGGTATGAACGCGATGACGGATCTCGGGCTCTACCGCCATCTCGACGAGATGGCGCCTTGGAACGACAGGCTCCAGGTGCTGGAAGTGATCGGCGTCAGCGACGAGGCGCCTGACGTGAAGACCTTCACCTTCCGCTCCGACAACCAGACCTGGTTCCGCTACAGACCGGGGCAGTTCGTGACGCTGGAACTGCCGACCACTGACGGCCCGCTGATGCGGACCTATACGCTGTCGTCCTCGCCGTCGCGGCCGTTCTCGATCGCGGTGACGGTGAAAGCCCAGGCCGGCAGCCTCGGCACACGCTGGATGTTCGACAATCTAAAACCCGGCGTTCACGTGAAAGCCTATGGGCCGACCGGCGACTTTTCGCTGCACAGCTACCCCGCGGCCAAGTATCTGTTCATTTCGGCCGGCTCCGGCGTGACGCCGATGATGTCAATGCTGCGCTGGCTGAACGACTGTGCGCCATGGACAGATGTCGGCTTCGTCAACTGCGCACGAAAGCCCGAGGAGATCATCTTCCGCAAGGAACTCGAACTGCTCGGCAGCCGCATGCCGGGCCTAACGCTTGGCTTCATGATCGAGGAGCGCTCCAGCCGCGAGGGCTGGTTCGGCCATATGGGCCGGATCGACGCGATACGGCTGCCGCTGCTGGCGCCCGATTTTCGCGAGCGCGAAATTTTCTGCTGTGGTCCCGACCCGTTCATGCGCGCCGTGCGGCAGATGCTTGAGGCGGCCGATTTCGACATGGCCAACTATCATCAGGAGAGCTTTGCGGCCCCAGTGGTGGAGGAAATACTGGCCCCGTTCACATCACCGGCAAAGGGTGGGCCGGCAGAGGGCGGGGTCGAGACACCTGCCGAGGCCGCAACGCCGATCCGCTTTTCGCTTTCGGATGTCGATGCCGACTGCGTTGCCGGCCAGACCGTGCTGCAGACGGCGCGCGCTTCGGGCGTGCGCATCCCAGCGGCTTGCGAGTTCGGCCTGTGTGGAACCTGCAAGGTGAAAAAGGTCTCGGGCACAGTCGAGATGAGCCACAATGGCGGCATCCTCGATCACGAGATCGACGACGGCTTCATCCTTGCCTGCTGTTCGAAGCCACTGACGGCGCTCGAAATCGACGCCTGACCGGCGAGGCGGCTAAAGCGCGTCGCGTTTGGCCGGCCTTATGCGACGCGCTTTACGTTGTCGTTTTCTATGCATGTCGTAATCGCAAAACCGCTGCACACTTTTGCGCGACATGCATTAAACCCCGTAACGCTCGGTGCGGATGAGGCCTGCCGGAACGCCGGCATCGATCAGCGCCTGAGCGGCGGCCGACACGAAGGCATTCGAGCCGCAGACAAAGGCGAACCTGGGCGGCGCGGGCAGCCGCACCATCGATTGCTCTAGCATGGCGGCATCGACCCGCCGCGAATAGTCCGCTGGGCGCCGGGCGGCCTCGCGGGTCAGCGTCAGCACCAGATCGAAGCCGTCGCGACGATCGTCGAGGCCGATCAACTCGTCGCGAAAGATCACCTCGTCCCAGACCCGTGCGGAAAACACCAGTGCCACGGGCACCGCCGATCTGCGCGCCGCGCGATGGCGGATCATCGCCATCAGCGGAACCACGCCGGACCCGCCGCCGACCAGCAGAAGCGGACCGCCGTCGCCGTCGTACCAGACGAAGTGGCCGCCGAGCGGTCCGCGCAATTCGACCTCGTCGCCAACAGCCGCGATATCGTGGAAGAACGGCGAGACCTCGCCATCATCGAGCCTTTCGATCGCCAGTTCGATCATCTCGCCGGCTTCCGGCCCCGAGGCGATCGAGTAGGAGCGACGCGCCTGATAGCCATCCGGCGCCGTCAGCCTGACATCGACATGCTGCCCGGCACGATAGGCGAAGGGCCGCGACGGCTCGAGGAAAAAGCTGGTGACGCGCGGCGTGCGCTTTTCGATGCGTCGGATGGTGACGGTCTGCCAGGGCGACTGCGCCGCCGGCCCGTCGCTCATGGATCGCCCGTATAGCGCTGCTCGCGCCACGGGTCGCCATAGATGTGATAGCCGCGCAACTCCCAGAACCCGGGCTCGTCGCGCTCGGTGAACTGCAGCCCGTTCAGCCATTTGGCCGATTTCCAGAAATAGAGATGCGGAACCAGCAGCCGCGCCGGGCCGCCATGGTCCGGCGTGATCGGCTTGCCTTCGTAAAGCAGCGCCACCATCGCCTTGCCGGCGGTGAGATCCTTCGTCGGCACGTTGGTGGTGTAGCCGTCGAAGGACAGCGCCAGAGTGAAGGGGCTCAGTGGCTCAATGCCGGCATCCGCCAGAATATCGTCGACCAGCACGCCCTGCCACGCTGTGTCGAACTTGGTCCATGCGGTCACGCAATGGATGTCGCGGGTCATCTTGGTCAACGGCAGCGCGTTGAACTCTGTCCAGTTCCACTTCTTGATCGGCCGCGGTCCGTGCTTGAGCGTGAACGACCAGTCCTCGGTGCGCACGCGCGGCGTCGGCCCGGCCGACAGCACCGGGAACCCTCGCTCGAGATACTGCCCCGGCGGAATGCGCGCATCCGCATCCGTCGGGGGCTTTCGTCCTGAAGAGAAGCCGCGGGTGACCATCGAAACATCCGTGTTCATCAGGCCATCTGTCGGCCTTCACCAGTCTTCTCGAAGATGCTCTGGCGGGCAACCAGAATCTTGGCCGCGACCTCGCGGCAATGCGCCGCCTCAGCCATTAGCGAAGGGCACGGCGACGAACATCTGCGCGTCGCCGCGTTCGACGAGCAGGAGCACGGACTTTTTGCCAGCCTTTCCGGCCTGCGCGATCGCCTGGTCTGCCTGCCTGGCGTCCCGCACCGTCGCCTGATTGACGGCGACGATGATGTCGCCCGGCTGGATACCGGAAGCCGAGGCCGCCTTGTCGGGATTGACGCTCTCGACCAGCGCGCCGCGCTGGTTGGGCGCCAGATTCATCGCCTGTCGGACATCCGGGGTGACGTCCATCAGACCGAGGCCGATCGCAGGCGAACGAAGGCCCGGCTGTGCGGACGGTGCCTCTGGTCCGCCGCCCACCGATGCTGTCTGCACATCGTCTCCATTGCGCCCGACATCGACGGAAATTTCGACATTCTTTCCTTTGCGCCAGGCATCGAGCGTTTCCGTGGCGCCGGGCGAGACGTCGGCAACGGCACGCGACAGGTCCTTGGGATCCTTTATCTGCTGACCGGCGAAGCTGGTGATGACGTCGCCGGTTTCAATCCCGGCTTTTGCCGCCGGCGAGCCGTCAGTAACCCGGAAACCAGCGCACCACTGGGCTGATCGAGGCCGACAGCGCTAGCAATATCGGGCGTCACCGGCTGAATCTGGACGCCGAGATACCCGTATTGAATGGAGCCACCCTTCATCAGCTTGGCGACCACTTTTTGCGCCTGGTCCGACGGGATGGCGAAGCCGACGCCGACGCTGCCGCCATTCGGCGAAAAGATCGCCGTGTTGATGCCGACGACGTTGCCGCTCACATCCATCAGCGGACCGCCTGAATTGCCGTGGTTGATCGGTGCGTCGATCTGAATGAAATCGTCAAACGGCCCGCTGTGCAGATCGCGGCCGCGCGCCGAGACGATGCCGGATGTAACCGTGGTGCCGAGGCCGAACGGGTTGCCGAAAGCGAGCACCTGGTCGCCCGGCATGAGCTTGTCGGAGTCGCCCCATTTGACGGTCGGCAAAGTCTTGTTGGATTTGATCTTGAGGACGGCGAGGTCGTTCTTGGCGTCGCGACCAACCAGCTCGGCGGGAAGTTCGGTGCCGTCATCGAGAGTGACCTTGATCGACGTGGCGCCGTCGATGACGTGATTGTTGGTGACGATGGTGCCATCGGCGGCGACGATGAAGCCGGAACCCAGCGCCTCTGCGCGGGGCGCCTGCTGTGGCGGCGGTGTCCTGGGGCCGGGCAGTCCCTGGTCGCCGAAGAACTGGCGGAAATAGTCGTCGAAGGGTGAGTTGTCGCCGAACGGAGCAGCGTCGCTCATGGTCTCCGACTGTGCCTTCATGACAGTGGTGATCGTCACCACTGCCGGTTTGTCGGCCGCCACGATCGGGGCAAACGATCCATTCGGCACCGTCATCCCGGTGACGGGAGGGGTCACTGTTTCTGCCAGAGCGCCATTCAGTCTGGGGGCGAGGGGCACGACGAAAGGGCTGACAATCAGTGCGGCGCCCAGCAAGGCGGCGACGCGATGTCTGCGAAGAATGTGGATGGGTGACATGGCCGTTGTCCGGGCGACAAATTGGTCGGGCACCGTGGCGTTCCGGTTGGGGAATCGCCCATTCAGCGTGTCGAGGGTCGTCTTGCCTGTCTCGCCTGGCAGGCAGCCGACCGGATCGACAGCCCCCGCATCTAGGGCGGCGATTGCGGTTACCAGATGATATTACGAAGATTTAGTTTATCGGGTCGGTGTCGCCCGCTCGCCAGATGCATGGCTGGAGTCGAACCCTTGATGAAGAGGAGTAGCGCCGACCTGAAACAACAAACCCGCCTTGCAGCGGGTTGTTGGCGCGATCAGCACCATGCGGAAATGGATAACATAGGTGCCGGCACAAAGCAAGAACAAATTGCCGACAGGGATCACGAGCTCGGATGTCTTCCCGGCTCTGTCCTGCCGGCCATCGAAGCCTCTTATGCGCCGATCCCGTCTGTCCGCCTGAGATAGCCGTTGGCGATCTCGCGCATCCGTTTGGCGTCGAAGCTCGGGCCGTGGCCGCCATGACCGATGCGGATCGGCAGATCGAGCAGCCGCTGCATCGTCCGGCGATAGGCTGATCGGTCGGAGTCCGGCAAGTCGTCGATCAGCATCGCGTCGTAGATGGCGTCGCCGGCGAAGAACAGGCCGTCGGCCTCGTCGAACAACGCGATCGAATCGGGCGAATGGCCGGGCAGATGCAGCACGCGGAACAGCCTGTCACCGAGATCGACCGTGTCGCCCTCGTCAAGTGTTCGCATCAGCGGCGCCGGCGGAAGCTTGTAATCGGCTGCTTTCCAGCCGGGCGCCGGCAGCTTCGAGACGGCGCCGTTGAGATCGTGGAACATGTGGGCGTAGGTGACGGCGTCATCCATGCTGTTGAAATACGCGGCGCTGTGTCTCGGCCCGGCCCGCAGGGGGAATTCGTGCAACGAGCCGACATGGTCGAGATGGATATGGGTGGCGACGACGAGCAGCGGCTTGCCCGCCGGCGTGTCGATCTCCGGCGCCAGCGGGCGGATGCCCATGCCGGTGTCGACAAGCAGGTCGATGTCGCGGCCACGAAGATGCCAGATGTTGGCGCGCACGAAATCATGCACGAACGGCTCGGTCAGCATGGTTGTAACCGCGTCGACCTTCGTTTTGCTGAACCAGTCAAGCATCACACGATTTCCGGCATCAGAAGAGGGCCGGCATCAGACGAACGGTTTTCCAACCTTGTATTTTTCTGGAACCAGTCGCTTCAGATAGGCCATGCCTGCATCGGAGAGTTGGTTGACATCCGGCAGCATGAAATCGTCGGGCATGTGGCGGGTCTTGCCGGCGACGTTTTTCAGCGGCACCTTCTTCAGCACGGTTTTCTTGCCGTCATATTGCAGCGCCACCGAGCCGCCGCCCTGTTCGGCGACAGCGACGGCAAAAACGCCGGCATCGAAAGCTTCCTGCGCATCGACGGCATTGATGGCGCCGACATAGCCGCGCGGCATGTAGCCGAGCGCATCGACACGCGCCCGCTTGCCCGGCAATCCTTCGGCTAGCGCGCGCTCGAGGGCGGCCGGCAGGTCGCTGCCCGACAGCTTGACGTTGCCATGCGCATCGCGCTCCAGTTTCTCCGGCGGGACAAGGCTTTCGACCAGTGCCTTGCCGTCGGCGGTGCTGACGCCTTCGGACACGGCAACGATGCAGCGCTTGTGGCGGTCGAGCGTGGCGCGCACGTCGTCGATGAAGGCCGCAGCCGAGAACGGCCGCTCCGGCACATAGACGAGATGCGGGCCGCTGTCGGGGTCAAGCTGCCATGCGGCAGCGGCGGCGGTGAGGAAGCCGGCATGCCGCCCCATGACGATGCCGACATAGATACCCGGCAGAGCCCGGAAGTCGAGGTCGACCGAGAGGAAGGCGCCGGCGACGAACTCGGCTGCCGAAATGAAGCCGGGCGTGTGGTCGTTCTCCTCGAGATCGTTGTCGATGGTTTTCGGCGCATGGACGAAAGCTATCTTGCCGCCGGCGGCATCGGTCAGGATCTGCTGCGTGCCCGACGTATCGTTGCCGCCGATATAGATGAACGCGTCGGCGCCGGCCTTCTTCAGACCGTTGAGGATGATCTCGCAATAGGCGTCATCCGGCTTGTCGCGCGTCGAGCCAAGCGCGGCGCTCGGCGTTGCCGCAATCAGCCGCAGCCGATCCTCTGGAATCGCTGAGAGATCGATATAGTTGCCGTCACGAATGCCGCGCACGCCATGGATCGAGCCCAGGACCTTAGCGCCGGGATGCCGCTTGCGGATTTCGAGCGCAGCGCCCCCCATCGTCTGGTTGATAACGGCAGTCGGACCGCCGCCTTGCGCGATCACAAAAGTTCCGGACATGCTTCACGTCTCCCGAGCAGTGGCTTTGCAGGCACATTCGCCTGTCTTGCGAGATCACGCAACGGGAGAGTCGAGCGGCCGCGCCGGCCCCGCTATCAGATCACACGACGACCGGGAGGGTCAGACGACGACGACCGGGTTCTTCCTGGAGACGCGGCTGTAGAGGTCGATGATGTCCTGGTTGATCAGGCGAACGCAGCCCGACGACATCGCCTGGCCGATGCTCCACCATTCGGGCGAACCATGGATGCGGTAGCCGGTGTCGTGGCCGTTCTGGTAGATGTACAGCGCGCGCGCGCCGAGCGGGTTGTCGAGGCCGCCGGGTTGCCCGGCCTGCCATTTCACCAGTTCCGGCTTGCGGGCGATCATCTCGGCCGGCGGCGTCCAGGTTGGCCATTCCTTGCCGTACTGAATATTGGCGCGGCCGGACCAGCGGAAGCCTTCCTTGCCGATGCCGACGCCGTAGCGGATCGCGTCACCGCCGGGCTGCACTAGGTAGAGCAGCCGCTCCTGCGAATGGACGACGATGGTGCCGGGCTGCTCGCCGGTCGGGTCGACGACGATCTGGCGACGGAACTCCGGCTTGACTTTGAGGTAGGGCACTTCCGGCAGCGTGAAGCCGCCGTCGATGACGGAGGCATACATCACATCGGGACTGGTGATGTTCTTGTCGACGCTGATGCTCGGGCGGATGGGGGTGATCGCGCCGGTGGTGACGCCGTCGAGTTGCAGCGCCGACAAATCGAGCGTCTGGCTGCAGCCGGCGACGCCGAGCAGCGCCAGCGCACCGGCGCCGGACAACACTGCGCGGCGGGAAAGCTGGATTTCGGAAATTTCGATTTCGATTTCGTCGCCATTGTACGGCGGCGTCAGACCTTGCGGCAACTCACGCATCTACCCAAACCCTACGCTGTCGGCGGGAAACACGGTCCGGCCGGATAGAGTGTATTTTCACCAATCATGGTTGAAAAAGCGTGAAGACTTCTTACCCTGCCTTAACCTCCCGGCCGAGCCGTCGCGCCGCACATTTTCGATGCTGCCCCTTTACATCTTTGCGAGCCCAAGGATTTATCCTTTTCTTTGAGTTCAAGGAGACGAACATGTCCTTCGAAAACTGGGCCGCCTTTGCCGCCGCCTCGACGATCCTTCTTGTCATTCCCGGCCCGACCATCCTTCTGGTCGTGTCCTATGCTCTCGGCCAGGGCTGGCGCACCGCGCTGCCGATGGCGGTCGGCGTGGCGCTCGGCGACTTCACGGCGATGACGTTGTCGATGCTGGGCATCGGCGCGCTGCTGGCGGCGTCGGCCACCGTATTCATGCTGCTGAAGGTGATCGGCGCCGGTTATCTGATCTATCTCGGCGTAAAGCTGTTTCGCGCCGGTGGCACGCTCAAGGCCGAGCCGCGCCTAGACGCGGTGTCGTCGGCCAAGATGATGGCGCATGCCTGGCTGGTCACCGCGCTCAACCCGAAAAGCATCACCTTCTTCGTCGCCTTCCTGCCGCAGTTCCTCGACCGGCACGCCGACTTCTGGACGCAGATGCTGATCTTTGAAACGACCTTCCTGGCGCTCGCCTTCGCCAATGCCTTCGGCTACGCGTTGATCGCGGCAAGGGCGCGCAACGTCGTGCGTAATCCCCTGGCGATCCGCATCTTCAACCGCACCGGCGGCACGCTGCTGGTCGGCGCCGGCATCGCCACGGTGGCGATGCGCTCGGGCAATTGAGGACATGACATGGCAGTCAGGGATGCATTCGGCCTGACATTTTCGGGTGCGACCGAGGCCGGGTTCTCGTCCTACAGCCAGGCTGTCCGCGAACTGCAATGCTTCATCGGCGATCCGGTCGGCTCGGTCGATCGCGCCATCGCCGAGGATCCCGGCTTCGTCATGGCGCATGTGTTCAAGGGCTATCTCTTCGGCCTCGCCACCGAGCGTGAGGCGACAGCCGTGGCCAGGACTTGCTATGAGGCGTCCCTGCCGCTTGCGGCGACGCCGCGTGAGCAGGCGCATGTCGCTGCGCTCGGCCGTCTTGCCGCAGGACGCTGGCATGAAGCCGCCCGTCTGCTCGAGGATATCGCCATCGAGTTTCCGCTCGATGCGCTGGCGCTGCAGACCGGGCACCAGATCGATTTCTTCACCGGCAATGCCCGCATGCTACGCGACCGCATCGGCCGCGCGCTGCCGTCGTGGCAAAGCGGCATGCCAGGCTACCACGCCATACTCGGCATGCAGGCGTTCGGGCTGGAGGAAATGGGCGACTATGCGCGCGCCGAAAAGCTTGGCCGCATGGCAGTCGACATCGAGCCGCGCGACGGCTGGGCACAGCACGCGGTCGCCCACGTCATGGAAATGCAGAGCCGGCAAAAGGACGGCATCGCTTGGATGCGAGCCAACCCGGAAGCGTGGACGAAGGAAAGTTTCCTGCAAGTGCACAATTGGTGGCATCTGGCGCTGTTTCACTACGATCTCGGCGAGACCGAACAGGTGCTGGCGCTCTATGACGGGCCGATCTACGGCGAGCGCTCGACGCTGGCGCTCAACATGGTCGATGCCTCGGCGATCCTGTGGCGGCTGCATCTCGGCGGCATCGATGTCGGCGCCCGCTGGGCGGCGCTCGCCGCCAACTGGGCCAAGGCCAGCGCCGGCAACTATGCCTTCAACGATGCCCATGCGATGATGGCCTTCGTCGGCGCCGGCCAAGAAGCGCCGGATCGCGCCTTGCTCGAGGCGCAGAGCGAGGCCATGCACGGCAACGACGACAACGCCGCCTTCACCCGCGATGTCGGCCATCCCTTGACGCTCGCCATCAAGGCATTCGGCGACGGCAACTACATCGAGACGGTGCGCCTGATCCGGCCAATCCGGGCGATCGCTCACCGGTTCGGCGGCAGCCACGCGCAACGCGACGTCATCGACCTGACGCTGATCGAAGCGGCGTTGCGTTCCGGCGATCATGCGCTGGCAACGGCGCTTGCCGCGGAACGCGCGCTGGCGCGGCCGGACAGTCTGCTGTCGGCGCTGTTCTCGCGGCGCGCCGCCGATTTGTCGGAGAATTGACCGGAGGCGGATCTTGTCTTAAAAACTGCGAAGTCAGATTTTTTCGAGATCCGAAAAAATTAATGGCAGTGGGAGGACACAATGTATCTCGGCCTCGATCTGGGCACGTCGGGCGTCAAGGCGCTTTTGATCGATGCCGGGCAGACTGTCATCGGCTCTGGCCATGCTTCACTCGACGTGTCGCGGCCGCATCCCGGCTGGTCCGAGCAGAACCCCGCCGACTGGATCCGCGCCTGCGAGGAAGCAATTGCCGAGCTCAACGCCTCGTATCCAGGACAACTCGCCGCCGTGAAGGGCATCGGCCTTTCCGGCCAGATGCACGGCGCCACCTTGCTCGACGCCGGCGACCAGGTGCTGCGGCCCTGCATCCTGTGGAACGACACGCGCAGCCATGCCGAGGCGGCCAAGCTCGACGCCGATCCGCGCTTTCGCAATCTGACCGGCAACATTGTCTTCCCCGGTTTCACCGCGCCAAAGCTGGTCTGGGTGAAAAACAACGAGCCGGATGTTTTCGCCAAAGTGGCAAAGGTCTTGCTGCCGAAGGATTTCCTGCGGCTCTGGCTCACCGGCGAACATATTTCGGAGATGTCGGACTCGGCAGGCACGTCCTGGCTCGATGTCGGCAAGCGAGGCTGGTCATCCGACCTGCTTTCCGCCACGTCGCTTGACCAGAAGCAGATGCCGTCACTGGTCGAAGGCACTGAGAAGGCCGGCGCCCTGCGCAGCGAACTGGCCTCGAAATGGGGAATGCAGGCCGGCATCCCGATCGCCGGCGGCGCCGGCGACAATGCGGCGTCGGCCTGCGGCATGGGCACGGTCGCAGCCGGCCAGGCCTTCGTCTCGCTTGGCACGTCAGGCGTGCTGTTTGCCGCCAACGCCGCCTATCTGCCAAACCCGGAAAGCGCGGTGCATACGTTCTGCCACGCGCTGCCCGACACCTGGCACCAGATGGGCGTCATCCTGTCGGCAACCGATTCGCTCAACTGGCTGTCGGAGATATCAGGGAAAGGTGCCGGCGAGCTGACCGCCGAACTCGGCGATACGCTGAAGGCGCCGACCGGCGTGTCCTTCCTGCCATATCTCTCCGGCGAGCGTACGCCACACAATGACTCGGCCATCCGCGGCGCGTTCACCGGGCTTGCGCATGAATCGAGCCGCGCTGTGCTGACCCAGGCGGCAGTCGAAGGTGTGGCTTTCGCCTTCCGCGACAGTCTCGAGGCCTTGGCCACGGCCGGCACGACGCTGACGCGGGTGACGGCGATCGGCGGCGGCTCGCGCTCGCGCTATTGGCTGAAGGCAATCGCCACCGCGCTCGGCCTGCCCGTCGACATCCCGGCCGATGGCGATTTCGGCGCTGCCTTCGGTGCGGCGCGACTCGGCATGATCGCGGCGACGGGCGCCGATCCGCTCAGAGTGTGCACGGCGCCGGCCACCGATGCCACTATCGAGCCGGTCGCCGCACTAAGCAATGCCTATGCGGATGCCTATCAGCGCTACCGCTTGCTTTACCCAGCCATCAAGGCCGCCACGGCGTGAGTGGTTTCCCACCCCCGCCGAGGCCTGAGATGACCTCACTGTGCCGGAACCTTGTCGAGAAAGCCGGTGACGCTCTTCAGGCGGCCATTCTCGATGACGCCGATGTCGGTGCCTTCGATGACGGAATCCGTGCCTTCCGGCCCGAGATTCCACGAGAAGCGGATCGTGTCGCCAAATCCGTCCGGCTTGCCCTTCAGCGAAAACCGGAAGCCGGCAAAACGCTGCTGGACGCCTTCGATCAGTGCGTCGACGCCGTCGTGGCCGTCGCCCTGCATGATCGGATCGCGGTAGCTGACGTCCTCGGTGAAGGCCGCCTTGAGCAAGGTTTGCCGGCGCACGGCGTCGCTCTCGTTCCAGGCAGTGATGTAGTTTTCGGCGATCGTGTTGAGGTCGGTCATGGTCTGTCTCCTTTGTTGAGGGGCTTTGACATGACCGTTTTCATCCAACGCCAACGCGAAACCAATTACGCCTGAGGTAATCAGGACAGAACCATGCGAGAGGACAGACAATCATGACCAGCGGCTTTTTCGGCGACATCCAGAAGATCAAATATGAGGGGCCAGATTCGACCAATCCGCTGGCCTACCGGTTCTACAATCCCGACGAAATTGTCGCCGGCAAGCGGCTGGAAGACCATCTGCGCTTTGCCGTCGCCTACTGGCATTCATTCGCCTGGCCGGGCGGCGATCCGTTCGGCGGCCAGACCTTTGAGCGGCCATGGTTCGCCAAGGCCGGCGGCACCGACACGATGGAGCTGGCCAAGCTCAAGGCCGATGTCGCCTTCGACATGTTTGCGCTGCTCGGTGCCCCCTACTTCTGCTTCCACGATGCCGATGTGCGGCCGGAAGGAAAAGATTTTTCCGAAAGTGCCGCGCGCCTCGATGAGATCGCCGATTACTTTGCGTCGAAGATGAAGCAGACTGGGGTCAAGCTGCTTTGGGGCACGGCCAACCTGTTCTCCAACCGCCGCTTCATGGCGGGTGCCGCCACCAATCCCGATCCGGATGTCTTTGCCTATGCGGCAGCGACGGTGAAACACTGCATCGATGTCACCAAGCGGCTGAAGGGCGAGAATTATGTGCTGTGGGGCGGCCGCGAGGGCTATGAGACGCTGCTCAACACCGATCTTGCCCGCGAACAAGAACAGGCCGGCCGCTTCCTCAACCTGGTCGTAGATTACAAGCACCGCATCGGCTTCAAGGGCACCATTCTGATCGAGCCGAAGCCGCAGGAGCCGACAAAACACCAGTACGACTATGACGTCGCCACGGTCTACGGCTTCCTGAAACGCTTCGGGCTGGAGAAGGAGGTCAAGCTCAACATCGAGCAGGGCCATGCCATCCTGGCCGGCCATTCCTTCGAGCATGAACTGGCGTTGGCCAGTGCGCTCGGCATCTTCGGCTCGATCGACATGAACCGCAACGACTACCAGTCGGGCTGGGACACCGACCAGTTCCCCAACAATGTGCCGGAGATGGCGCTGGCCTATTACCAGGTCCTGCAGGCTGGCGGCTTCAAGTCCGGCGGCACCAATTTCGACGCCAAGTTGCGGCGCCAGTCGCTCGACCCGCAGGATCTGCTGATTGGCCATATCGGCGGCATGGATTGCTGTGCACGCGGCCTCAAGGCTGCTGCGCGCATGGTCGAGGACAAGGCGCTGTCGGGACCGCTGGCCGAGCGCTATGCCGGCTGGAACTCGGCTGAGGCCAAGGCGATGCTTGCCGGCAAGAGGACGCTGGAGGAGATCACCGAACGCGTCGTCAAGAACAAGATCGAGCCGCAGCCTCGATCCGGCCGCCAGGAACTGCTCGAGAATATCGTCAACCGGTATGTCTGAGGTGTCGCACCGGCGGGTCTCTTGACCGACCCGCCGTCCGGAACAGCTTTGCGCGGGGACGGAACTGACGACAAGGTTTTGCCTCGCACCGCCCCTCAATCGCCTCGCTCTTGCCTTCAAACAGCCGTCACGAATCTCGTATATGTGGTCGGTGGCGGGAACAGAAAGAAGGAGGCGAAACGATATGCAGCACGAACGCGAAATCGACGCCCTGCTCTCATCTGGCGAGGCCGGATCGATCATCGACCGGCTGATGGCGCTGCCGCATCCGAAGCACGGTGCGCGCAGTGCAAACGAATGGGATCGCGCGGTCGCCAGCCGCTTTGAGATCCATCTTGCGAGACAGATGCGCTCGCACATCGACGGCAAAAGCGACCGCCAGGACGCTGCCTAATCCCGACTATCCCTTACGCAGCCTGACCGGCGCTTCGCCGAAAGCTCTTGAAAACGCCCTGGAAAATGCCGCGGCGGACGAGAATCCTGTTCGCCCGGCAATATCGGCCATGGCCACCCGTGTGTCGATCACCAGCCGGCGCGCGGCACCCAGCCGCAGCCTGAGATAATAGGCGCCCGGCGTCTCGCCGATCGACTTGCGAAAGATGCTCTCCAGCGTTCGCGCCGTCACCCCGGCGCGCTTTGCCACCGCGGCAATGGTCAAGGGCTGGTCGACATGGGCTTCCATCAGCCGGATGGCTTGCGCCAGCCTGGGATCGTAGCCGTCGAGTCGGCCGAGCGAGACAAGCGGCTGCGCGTCGGTCGCGGCGCGCGCCTGATCGTAGATGAAGACACTTGCCACATCGAGCGCGGCAGCCATGCCGAGCCGCGTGCGGATCAGATGCAGCATCAGGTCGAAGGTCGGCGAAGCGCCGCCCGAGGTGAAGACCGGCCCGTCGATGACATAGCGGTCGGGGCGCACATCGACGCCTGGAAAGGCCGACGAAAAATCTTCCATGTCCTCCCAATGCGTGGTAGCGCTCCGTCCTTCCAGCAGGCCGGCGCGCGCCACCAGCCAGGTGCCGGCTTCGACACCGCCGCAGGCGCGTGCGGCGCGCGCCGCCCGGCGCAGGCCGGCAAGCAGAGCCGATGTGGCATAGTTCTGCGTACCGAAACCGGCGATGACGACAAGCATATCCGTTATATCCGCCGGATCGAAGCGGCCACTGACCGCAACCGGCAGGCCGCATGTGGTGACCGGCGCTTCGCCGGTCACCGAAACCAGCCTGAAATCGAACAGCGTCTCGCCGGCAATACGGTTGGCGGCGCGCAGCGGATCGACCGCCGATGCCACGCACATGATCGACGACCCGGAAAATATCAGAAGCGTTACCTTGAGCGTCGAGCGTTCGGCGCGAAAGATCGAAGGCTTTTCGTTTTTCATCATGCGAGCTTCGTAAAACGCAAAACAGTTTCCGGCAAGTCAGGCATTGTTGCCGTCTGTTCGATCAGGCCCATGTTTGATTGGGCCGTCTGTGCTGGTTGGGAGGAAAGTCCATGCCGCTAACGATGAACCGTGAGGTTTTCATTACCTGTGCCGTGACCGGGTCCGGCAGCTCGCAGGACCGTAGCCCGCATGTGCCCCGTTCGCCCAAGCAGATTGCCGATTCGGCCATTGATGCGGCAAAAGCGGGCGCGGCGATCGTCCACTGCCATGTGCGCGACCCCGAAACCGGCAAGCCACGGCGCGACGTGCAGCTCTATCGCGAAGTAACCGAGCGCATCCGTGCTGCAGATGTCGACGTGGTGCTGAACCTGACCGCCGGCATGGGCGGCGACATGGTGTTCGGTTCGCCGGAGAATCCGCTACCGCTCAACGAGAAAGGCACCGATATGGGCGGCGCGACCAACCGCGTGGAACATGTGCGCCAGTGCCTGCCGGAAATCTGCACGCTCGACTGCGGGACGATGAATTTCGCCGAAGCCGATTATGTCATGACCAATACGCCCGGCATGCTGCGCGCCATGGGCGGCATGATGACGGCGCTCGGCGTCAAGCCGGAGATCGAGGCCTTCGACACCGGGCATCTCTGGTTTGCCAAACAGCTCGTCGAGGAAAAGGTGCTGGATCCGGATGCTCTCGTGCAATTGTGCATGGGCGTGCCATGGGGCGCTCCCGATGATCTCAACACCTTCATGGCGATGGTCAACAATGTGCCGTCGAGCTGGAATTGGTCGGCCTTCTCCATCGGCCGCAACCAGATGGCCTATGCCGCCGCCGCGGTGCTGGCCGGCGGCAATGTCCGCGTCGGGCTCGAGGATAATCTCTGGCTCGACAAGGGCGTGCTGGCGACCAATGCGCAGCTGGTCGAGCGGGCGGTCAGCATCGTGTCGAACATGGGCGCAAGGGTCATCGGCCCGGACGAGGTGCGCAAGAAGCTCAATTTGACGAAGCGCGCGCCGCTTTGAACAGGGAATCGGTAGGGAGGAGCCGCCGATGAAGACCGTGAAATTCACCGCCATGAAGGACGGCGACCGCGACGACTACGCGTTCCTCACCGAGCACGAGATCGACTATGCGGCGAAGACTGGGGAACGGCTGCTTGATGCGCTTGTCCAGCTCGACGAAGGCTTGTCCGGCTACAAGATCACCCGGCTCGGCCATTCGCTCCAGGCGGCGACGCGCGCATGGCGCGACGGCGCCGACACCGACTGGATCACCTGCGCGCTGCTGCACGACATCGGCGACATCTACGCGCCCTACAATCACGACGAATATGCAGCTTCGATCCTAAAACCCTTCGTGCGCGAGCAATGCACCTGGGTGGTGGAAAAGCACGGTGACTTCCAGCGCCTCTATTACGCCCACCATCTCGGCGGCAATCCCCATGCCCGCGACCGTTTCGCCGGCCATCTTTATTTCGACGATTGCGACCAGTTCTGCGAGCGCTGGGACCAGTCGAGCTTCGATCCGGATTACGAGACGCTGCCGATCGATTTCTTCCGGCCCATCGTGCTCGAAGTGTTTGCCCGCAGGGCCTATGACCCCACCGTGATCCGCGCCGGCGAGCGCGTGCCCCTGATCGATCTGGAAATAGCCAGGACAAGAACCACCGGAGCCTCCGCATGAGCATCATCACCAAGGCAGCTGCAATCGGCGGCGGCGTCATCGGCGCCGGCTGGGTAGCGCGGCTGCTCTTGAATGGCATCGACGTGTCGATTTTCGATCCCGACCCGGAAGCTTCGCGCAAGGTCGGCGAAGTGATGAAAGGCGCGCGCCGCGCCTACAAACAGATGCTGCCCGACGGCCTCCCAAAAGCGGGCAAACTGACCTTTGCCAAGACCATCGCCGATGCCGTCGCCGATGCCGATTTCATCCAGGAAAGCGTACCGGAACGGCTCGAACTGAAACACCGCGTGCTGGCCGAGATCGACCTTTATGCGCCGGCCAACGCCATCGTCGGCTCCTCGACCTCCGGCATCAAGCCGACCGACATGCAGGTGGCGATGAAGAAGCATCCGGAGCGGCTGGTCGTCGGCCATCCGTTCAACCCGGTCTACCTCCTGCCGCTGGTCGAGATCGTCGGCGGCGAACAGACCTTTCCCGAGGCGATCGAAGTCGCCAAGGAGATGTACGCCTCGATCGGCATGAAGCCGGTGGTGATCCGCAAGGAGATCGAGGCTTTCGTCGGCGACCGCCTGCTGGAGGCGGCATGGCGCGAGGCGCTGTGGCTGATCAAGGACGGCATCTGCACGGTCGAGGAACTCGACGACATCATGCGCTATGGCTTCGGCCTGCGCTGGGCGCAGATGGGCATGTTCCAGGTCTATCGCGTCGCCGGCGGCGAGGCCGGCATGCGCCATTTCATGGCGCAGTTCGGGCCGTGCCTGAAATGGCCATGGACCAAGCTGATGGATGTGCCGGAGTTCAACGACGAACTGGTCGACCTGATCGCCACCCAGTCGGACGACCAGGCGCATGGCCTGTCGATCCGTGAGCTCGAAAAGATCCGCGACGAGAATCTGGTGGCCATCATGGAGGCGCTGTCGAAACAGAACAAGGGCAAGGGCTGGGGCGCCGGCGCCTTGCACAAGGACTATACCAAGCAGCTCGCCAGGCTTGCGGCGAAGAAGCCCACCGCTTCCAAGGCGGCCGAAAAAGCCAAGGCTGAAAAGCCGAAGAAAAAGAAGAAAGGCTAATACTATGGAATTTGGCCTCTCCGAAGAACAGAAACTGATCGTCGAGACGACGCGCGCCTTCGTCGAGAATGAGCTCTACCCGCATGAGCGCGAAGTCGAGCGCACCGGCGTGCTGCGCCGTGAGCTGATCGAGGAGATCAAGGCCAAGGCAATCGAAGCCGGTCTCTATGCCGCCAACATGCCGACGGAAGTCGGCGGCGCCGGGCTCGACACGGTGACCTGGCTGCTTTACGAAAAAGAGCTCGGCCGTGCCAATTACGCGCTGCACTGGACCTGCGTGGCGCGGCCTTCCAACATCCTGTTGGCCGGCACGCCGGAGCAGCGCGAGAAATACCTTTATCCCTGCATTCGCGGCGAGAAATGGGACTGCCTGGCGATGACCGAGCCAGGTGCCGGCTCCGACCTGCGCGGCATGAAGGCGACCGCGGTGCAGGACGGCGACGACTGGGTGCTGAACGGCACCAAGCATTTCATCAGCCATGCCGACCTTGCCGATTTTGCCATCGTCTTCATGGCCTCGGGCGAAGAGGAGACGCCGCGCGGCAAACGCAAGAAGATCACCGCCTTTTTCGTCGACAAGGGCACCAAGGGTTTTACGGTGCGCGACGGCTATCGCAACGTCTCGCATCGCGGCTACACCAACGCCATCCTCGAATTCGACGATTGCCGCTTGCCCGGAGCCCAAGTGCTCGGCGAGGTCCACAAGGGCTTCGACGTCGCCAATTCATGGCTTGGCGCAACCCGCCTGCAGGTCGGCGCCACCTGTCTCGGCCGGGCTGAGCGGGCGCTTGGCCATGCCGTCGAATACGCCGCTCAGCGGCAGCAATTCGGCCAGCAGATCGGCAAGTTCCAGGGCGTGTCGTTCAAGCTCGCCGACATGGCGACCGAACTGAAGGCGGCCGACCTGATGGTGTTCGAAGCCGGCTGGAAGTACGATCAGGGCACCGTCACTGATCAGGACATGGCCATGGCCAAGTTGAAGGCCACCGAAATGCTCGCCTTCGTCGCCGATGAAGCAATCCAGATCCATGGCGGCATGGGGCTGATGGACGACCTGCCGCTGGAGCGCATCTGGCGCGACGCCCGCGTCGAGCGCATCTGGGAAGGCACCTCGGAAATCCAGCGCCACATTATCTCGCGGGCGCTGTTGCGCCCGTTCGGGGGCTGATCGATGCACAAACTTGAGCGCCTTTTGCGCCCGCGAACGATTGCCGTCTTCGGCGGCGCGCAGGCTGCCGCCGTCGTCGCGCAGTCGATCAAGATGGGCTTTGCCGGCGAGATCTGGCCGGTGCACCCGACCAAGGAGGAGGTCGCCGGCCGCAAGGCCTATCGCTCGGTGGCCGACCTGCCTGCAGCGCCGGACGCTGCCTTTGTCGGCGTCAACCGGCATTTGACCATCGAAGTGGTCAAGGCGTTGGCCGAGCGCGGTGCCGGCGGCGCCGTCTGCTTTGCCGCCGGCTTTCTCGAGACCGAGGCCTATGACGAGGACGGCGAGCGGCTGCAGGCCGAACTAGTCGCAGCGGCCGGCCAGATGCCGATCATCGGGCCGAACTGTTACGGCCTGATCAATTATGCCGACGGCGCGCTTTTATGGCCCGACCAGCATGGCGGCATCAGGCTGGCCGAGGGTGGCCGCGGGGTCGCCATCATCACCCAATCGTCGAACATCGCCATCAACATGACTATGCAGAAGCGCGGCCTGCCGATCGCCTTTCTGATGACTGCCGGCAACCAGGCACAGACCGGCCTTTCCGAAATGGCGCTCGGCCTGATCGAGGACGATCGCGTCACTTCGCTCGGCCTGCATATCGAGGCCTTCGATTCAGTAGCCGGCTTCGAAAGGCTGGCCGCGCGGGCGCGAGAGCTGAAGAAACCGACCATCGCCATGAAGGTCGGCCGCTCCGAGCAGGCGCGGCAAGCGACCGTCTCGCATACCGCGTCGCTGGCCGGCTCGGACGCGGCCTCGGGCGCCTTCCTGAAGCGGCTCGGCATCGCCCGCGTCGATTCCATCCCTGCCTTCATCGAGGCGCTCAAGCTGCTGCACGTCACAGGTCCCCTGCCCGGCTACCGGCTGTCGTCGATGAGCTGTTCGGGCGGCGAAGCGTCTGTCATGGCCGACAGCGCAGAAGGCCGCTGGGTGAATTTCCCGGCGCTGACCGACACGCATCGCGCCCACGTCAAATCGACGCTCGGGCCGCTGGTTGCGGTGGCCAACCCGCTCGACTACCACACCTTCATCTGGAACAACGAGCCGGCGATGACCGCCACCTTCACCGCCATGGTGTCGGGCGGCTTCGACCTCAACATGCTGGTGCTCGATTTCCCGCGCCCCGACCGCTGCTCCGATACCGACTGGTGGACGACGCTGCGCGCCTTCGAATCGGCGCTGACGTCCAACAAGGCGCAGGGCGCGATCGTCTCCTCGCTGCCGGAGAACCTGCCCGAGGAATACACCGCCGGGCTGATGGCACGCGGCATGGTGCCGTTGTTCGGCATTTCCGAGGCAATGGACGCCGCCCAGGCGGCCGCCTTCATCGGCTGGGCCTGGCGCGAGCCGCAGGCGCAGCCGATCGACACCTCCGCGTCAGGTGCGCCGGCCAGCGACCATGTCACGCCTGACGAGGCCGAGGCGAAAGCGCGGCTGATCGAGGCCGGGCTTCCCGTGCCGAGGGGCGAACGCGCCGGCAATGCGGTCGAGGCGGTGATCTCCTCGATGGCGCTCGGTTTTCCGGTTGCGCTGAAGGCTTTGGGCGTCACTCACAAATCCGAGCTCGGCGCGGTGCGGCTTAACCTCAGGGATGCCGAATCCGTCAGCACCGCCGCCCATGATCTCTATGCGCTCGGCACCGGCCTCTATGTCGAGCGCATGGTGCGCGACGGCGTCGCCGAACTGCTCGTCGGCTTCACCCGCGACCCGATGTTCGGCGCGGTTATGACGCTCGGCACCGGTGGTGTGCTGGTCGAACTGCTGCGCGACAGCGTCACGCTGATGCTGCCGGCGACACGCGACGACATCGAGGCGGCATTGCGCGGGCTCAAATTGTTCCCGCTGCTCGAAGGCTATCGCGGCCGGCCCAAGGCCGATGTCGCGGCCGCCATCGATGCGATATCAGGCATCGCCGCCTTCGTGCAGGAAAATGCCGGCGAGATCGAGGAACTCGACATCAATCCGCTGATCGTCTGCGCGCAAGGCAAAGGCGCCTGGATCGCCGACGCGCTGCTGGTGCTTGGAGAGAAAAAGAATGTCTGACGTCATCACCACCCGCCGCGAGGGCACCATCCTCGAAGTCACGCTCGACCGGCCCAAGGCCAATGCCATCGACCTGAAGACCTCGCGCCTGTTGGGCGAAACGTTCAAGGCGTTCCGCGACGATCCGGGTCTGCGGGTCGCCATTGTCAAGACCGCCGGCGACAAGTTCTTCTGCGCCGGCTGGGACCTGAAGGCCGCGGCCGGCGGCGATGCGGTCGACGGCGACTATGGCGTTGGCGGTTTCGGCGGGCTGCAGGAATTGCGCGACCTCAACAAGCCGGTCATCGCCTGCGTCAACGGCATGGCGGTCGGCGGCGGTTTCGAGCTGGCGCTATCATGCGACCTCATCTACGCGTCGGATCATTCCTCCTTTGCGCTGCCCGAAATCCGTGCCGGCACTTTGGCTGACGCAGCGACGATCAAGCTGCCGAAGCGCATTCCCTATCACGTCGCCATGGATCTTTTGCTCACCGGCCGCTGGATGGATGTCGCCGAGGCGCATCGCTGGGGGTTAGTCAACGAGGTGCTGCCCAAGGACAGACTCGGAGACCGCGTCTGGGAGATCGCACGGCTGCTGGCCGACGGTCCGCCGCTGGTCTTTGCCGCGATCAAGGAGACGGCGCGGATCGCCGAATCGCTCACCTTCCAGGACGCAATGAACCGGGTGACGCGCCGCCAATTGCCGACGGTTGACGCACTGTACGGCTCGGAGGACAATCTCGAGGGTTTTCGCGCCTTTGCCGAAAAGCGAGACCCGGTGTGGAAGGGAAAATGATCCTGCGGAGATGATGGCTTTTCTTCCCACCCCCCTCTGGCCTGCCGGGCATCTCCCCCTCAAGGGGGGAGATTGGCAGCTTCGGCCCATTCACCCTTCCTGCCGCGCTGGAGATTGGCGAAAGCCGATGGGACATCCGATCTCCCCCCTTGAGGGGGAGATGGCCGGCAGGACAGAGGGGGGTGCCCAGGCGGATTCGTTACGGTCCGTTCAGTTCCCATGACCGACTACAAAAAGCTGATCGACGCCGAGACCTGGGCCTTCATCGAGCGGACCAATTCCTATTATCCACCGGATATGATCGACTACACGATCGACCAGCAGCGCGAAATCTACGACCGCATGTGCCGCGAGTTCTCTGCCGGCTATCCGCAAGGGGTTACGGCGGAAACCACCGCCATTGTCACGCCTTCGCATCCGGTCCCGATCCGCATTTATCGGACCCCGGCGCCGGAAGCGGCCGCGATGGTGCTTTATTTCCACGGCGGCGGTTTTATTCTTGGCGGGCTCGACAGCCATGACGACGTCTGCGCCGAGCTTTGCGCCCGCACCGGCTATGAAGTGGTTTCGGTCGACTACCGGCTGGCGCCGGAACATCTTCATCCAGCCGCCTTCGACGATGCCATCAGCGCCTTCGAATGGGCGGCGACGATCTACAAGCGTCCGATCCTGCTTTGCGGCGACAGCGCCGGTGGCAATCTCGCCGCTGCGGTCAGCCACGCAACACGCGGCCATGCGCGAAGGCCAATCGGCCAGGTACTGATCTATCCCGGCCTTGGCGGCGACCGCACGCAAGGTTCTTACGTGACCCATGCCGAGGCGCCGATGCTGACAGTGCGCGACCTCGATTTCTACACGAATATCAGGACCGGCGGCGAAGACCGCACCGGAGATCTCACGCTGTCGCCGCTGGCCGACGCCGATTCTGCCAATCTGCCGCCGACCGTGCTGATCACCGCACAATGCGACCCGCTCTCGTCGGACGGCGAGGCCTATCGCGACCGCGTCGTTGCGGCAGACGGCCACGCCTTCTGGTTCGAAGAGCCGGGGCTGGTACATGGTTATCTCAGAGCCCGGCATACGGTCGGCCGCGCGCGCTCGAGCTTTACCCGGATCGTCGACGCGGTAGCGGTTCTGGGACGCGGCGAGTGGATCTGGTAAAAGGGGTCTAGCCCATCCCGCGTGACGCCGCGCGGCCGGCGCTGCGGCCCGGAAAAGATGCAGCCGCCGAGAAACGTGCCTTCCAGCGCCGAGTACCATGAGCGAATCGACGAGGAAGATACCGCCGAGCGACTGGACCGGCTCCTGGTCGACGACGACGATCTTCTTCCGGCCTCGGCCAGTTCCGCCGCGGCGACGAGGCCGGCAAGGCCGGCGCCGACAATGATCACATCGGCATCATCAGCCATTCTCTTCTCCCCGGCTCTCCTCCCGGCTTTGACGGATCGTCAGACCGTCTCCCAGCCTTCCTTCTCGCCGGCGCGGAAGATGGCGTCGATGACCTTCTGGTTGAGCACCGACTCTTCCAGCGTAAAGACGCGGTCGGTGCCGCCCTGTGCCGCCCGCGCGAACGCCTCGACCTCCAGCCGGTATTGCTGCATGCCGGGGAAGCGGAACACTTGCGCCTCGCTGTGGTTCTGGTTGTGCAGCTCGATGCGATGATGATCGTAGATGCCGGCGTTGAACGGCGAAAGCACCTCGATGAAGCCCTTCTCGCCGTGGAATACCATCACCTGCCGCGCCGCCATCTGGGTCGACAGGTAGAACGACAGTTCGAAGTCGCCGAAATCGGCGCGGATCGAAGAGTAGATGTCGGTGCCGAACGTCTTGTCGCGCTCGATCGTCGCCTGGACGCGCAGCGGCTCCTTGCCCGTCGAAAAACGAGTCGATACCGTGGGGTAAACGCCGATGTCGGGCAGCGCGCCGCCGCCGAGATCGAGCTGGTTGCGCATGTTCTTGGGATCGACATTGTAGTAGGAGAACGCGCCCTGCACATGGCGCAACCGGCCGATGGCGCCGTTGGCGATCAGCTCGCGCACCTTGATCCATTGCAGGTGGTAGACGACCATGAAGGCTTCGCAGACGAGCACGTTCTTGGCGTCGCGCAGCTTGATCAGCGGCGGAATCTCCTTGGCATCGAGGGCCAGCGGCTTTTCGACCAGAACATGCTTGCCGGCCTCGATCGCCTTGGCGGTCCATTCGACATGCTGCGCGGTCGGCAGCGGGATGTAGACGCCGTCGACGTCCTTGGATGCGAGCAGCTCGTCATAGGAACCGAAGGCATGGGGCGCGCCGAAACGATCGGCCAGGGCCCGGGCCCTCGAAATGTCGCGGCTGGCGATCGCGGACAGCACGCCGTTCTCCGCCTCGACTATTGCGGGCAAAAGATGCTCGCGGCCGATCTTGGCCGTCGACAAAACACCCCATCGGAACATCAGGCTTCTCCATCTTTAAATTGCAGACGTCGAGGTTTGCCTGAAATCGGCGGAAAAGCCAACGCGAAGCATGGCAGGGAGCAAGGCGATCGTCTGCGGCTTGTTCGGGTGCCGGCGCTGCCCTCCGCAGAGCTTGGGTTCCTCGTGCCACGTAGTGGGGAGAGGAACCCAGGTCCAAAGGCTATCCCCTTCTACCTGTAAGCGTCATGTCGAAGTCCACGACGTTCGAATAGATCGGCGTGCCGACATCCATGCCGTAGCGCGACCGCAGCACCTTGCCGGTGACATGTAATCTGATCGTGCCCGCCTTGAGGCCGGCGAGCTCGGCGGTGAACTTTTCCGGAAAAGTCTTGCCGCGCGCCGTCAGACGGCCGGTGACAAGGGCTGACGTGTCGCCGGTGCGTTTCACGCTGGTCGAGCGGAACTGGATTTCCGGGTTGTTGGCTGCGTCGAACACCGCGTCGGAGCGAAGAAAGGCGTCGACGCGGCGCTGGCCGGTGCCGACGCTTTCGGGAAAGATCGTGATATTGACCTGGGAGCGCCCGATATTGCTGTTGTCGATGCGGATGCTGCCCTTGAAGCGGGCGAAGGCGCCGGCGAGCCCGCCGCCGCCGGCCTTGCCGACGGAGAAACGGATGCTGGAACCGGCCGGGCTGATCGTGTAGCTGCCGGCAGCGTCGCTGAGCGCCACCGCCGCGAAAACAGGCACGGCAAGGCAAGCGGCGACCGCCGCAAATCCGAAGATGCGCGCAACCATTGGCGTGATCCTTTTTGGAGGCAACGCTTTTTAGCGCCCTCGCCCCACCAACGAATGAGCCTCCCGCTCTATTCCGCGTTGTGATCCGACGAAGGCGTGATCATGCGCGTTAGCACCGTGTCCTTCAGCAAAAAATGATGGCGCAGCGCCGCGGCGAAATGCAGGGCGACAAGTCCGATGCCGGCATAGGCGAGATACGAATGCGCCAACGTCCAGAAGCTTTCCGCCGGGTCCGATTCCGCGAGTGGCAGGTCCGGCATGACGAACAGGTTGAACGGCACGCTCGGGATCTCCAGCACCGACACCGACACCAGCGCCCAGCCGGACAGGGGCAGCGCGAGCTGAAACGCGTAGAGCGCGAAATGGACGAGCGGCGCTGTCCGGCGCTCGAAGCGTCCGACCGAGCGTGGCAGCGCCGGCACCGCATTGCCGAGCCGCCAGGCAATGCGCAGGATCACCAGGCCGAGCAGCAGGAAACCGAAAGATTTGTGCAGTTGGATCAGCTCGAAGGCGGTGCGCTGGCTGGATACCCGCATCATGACGACGCCGAGCACGAACTGGCCGATGAAGGCCGCCGCGATCAGCCAGTGAAGGGCGATTGCCGCCCAGCCATAGCGGGTGGAGTTATTTGTGATCAATGCGGGCATGGCCAGCAAACGCCGGCGGCCCCGGCTTTCTTCCACTGTCGACAGTCTATCCCGCCGTCTTGAAGAAATCGACAAAAGCCCTGAGCGACGGTCGCATCTGGCGGCGGCTCGGATAGTAGACGAAGAAACCGTCGAACGGCGGGCACCAGTCCTCCAGCACGCGAATGAGCTTGCCGTCGGCAATGCCATCGCGAACATAATCCTCGAACACGAAGGCAAGGCCGGCGCCGTCGATCGCCGCATTGGCGATCAGATGGTCCTCGTCAAGGATCAGCGGCCCTTGCACCGCCAGCTCGATCTCCTCGCCGTCCTTCTCGAATTCCCAGCGGTAGAGGATGCCGCTGGAGAAGCGGAAGCGGAGCCGGAAAGCGCTATACCGAAGAAATGCTGGCGCTGGTCAACGGCTAGACACCGGCCGAATGAAAATTAGAAGGGGCGCTCCTGCGCCCCTGCTTTGTTTCCAAATCCGATTTATGCCCGCAGCACTCCGCCGGTCTGTTTGTTCACATTCTCGACGATGCGCTTTGCCAGCGTCTCGAAATCCTCGTCGGTCAGCGTCTTATCGACCGGCTGGATCGACACTTCGATGGCGATCGATTTCTTGGCCGCGCCGAGCGATGCCCCTTCGAACACGTCGAAGACCGAGACATTGGTGATCAGCTTCCTGTCGGCGGCAAGGGCGGCGCGGGTCAGCGTGACGGCTTCGACCGCTTTGTCGACGACGAAGGCGAAATCGCGCTTGACCGCCTGGAAGGCAGACAGTTCCAGCTTCGGTTTCGTCCGCGTCGGTTTGGCCTTCGGCTCGGGTACGGCGTCGACGAAGACCTCGAAGCCGCAGAGCGGCCCGGAGACGTCCAGTTCCTCCAGCGTCTTAGGGTGGAATTCGCCGAACGTTCCCAAGATGACTTTAGGTCCGAGCTTGATCGTGCCGGAACGGCCGGGATGATACCAGGCCGGGCCGCCGGCCTCGATCTGCAGCCGCTCGACCGGCGCGCCGCAGGCGTCGAGTGCTGCGATCGCGTCGGCCTTGGCGTCGAAAACGCCGACCGGACCGGCATTGCCGGCCCAATGCCGGCCGGAGCCTTCGAGCTTGGCCGTGCCGCGCCGAACGCCGGCGGCGACGCGTCGCTGCTGGTCGGGCGCATCGCCCTCATAGGTGCCCGATACTTCGAACAGCGCGACATCGCCGATGCCCTTGTCGGCATTGCGCTGCGCGGCGGCGATCAGGCCCGGCAGCAGCGACGGCCGCATGTCGGACATGTCGGCGGCGATCGGATTGGCGAGCTTGAGTGCTGTCTCGCTGCCGCCGAACAGTTCGGCATGTTTTGCCGGAATGAACGACCAGGTGACCGCCTCCATCATGCCGCGCACAGCCAGCGCCCGCTTGGCGGCGCGGGTGCGGATCTGCAGCGTGGTCAGGATCTTGGCATTCACGGCATCATGCGCGCCGAGCGGCTGCGGCGCGATATTGTCGATGCCGTGGATGCGCATGACTTCCTCGACCAGGTCGGCCTTGCCGTCGACATCCGGCCGCCAGGATGGCACGGTGACATTGATGACATCACCCACGCCTTCCGGTTTGAAGCCGAGGCGCGAAAGGATGGCGAGAATCCCGTCCGTGGGCACCTCGATGCCGGTCAGCCGCTTCACTTCTGACAACGGGAAGGAAACGATCTTCTCGACATGGCCGGCATAGCCGACGACTTCGGTTTCGGTCGGCGTCCCGCCGCAGAAATCCAGCACCAGCTTGGTGGCCAGTTCCACCCCGGGCACCATGAATTCAGGGTCGACGCCGCGCTCGAACCGGTAACGCGCATCGCTGATGATGCCTAGCGTCCTGCCGGTGCGCGCGGTGGTGATGGGATCCCAAAGTGCGGATTCGATCAGCACGTCGGTGGTGTTCTCGTCGCAGCCGGAATGCTCGCCGCCCATGATGCCGGCGATCGATTCGACGCCGTCCTCGTCTGCTATGACGCACATGTCAGGCGTCAGCGTGTATTCGCGCCCGTCGAGGGCAAGTACCTTTTCGCCATCGCTGGCCCGCCGCACGGTGAGGTTGCCGGCGACCTTGTTGGCGTCGAACACATGCAGCGGCCGGCCGCGGTCGAAGGTGACGTAGTTGGTGATGTCGACCAGCGCGCTGATCGGTCTCAGCCCAATGGCGATCAGCCGCTGCTGCAGCCATTTCGGCGACGGGCCGTTTTTCACGCCGCGCACCAGCCTGAGCGCGAAACCCGGGCAGAGCTCCGGTGCTTCGATTTTCACCTTGACCGGGCACATGCCGTCGCCGGCATGCGGCATGATCGCGCCGCCGACGAGGCGGCCGAGTCCGCTCGCCGCCAGATCGCGGGCGATGCCATAGACGCTGGTCGCGTCCGGACGGTTCGGCGTCAAATTGATCTCTATGACCGGATCGTCGAGATGCGAGTAGGCGGCGTAGCTGGTGCCAACAGGCGCATCGGCGGGCAGGTCGATGATGCCGTCATGCTCTTCGGAAAGCTCCAGCTCGCGCTCGGAGCACATCATGCCATGACTTTCGACACCCCTGATCTTGCCGACCGCCAGCGTCACGTCGATCCCGGGAATATAGGTGCCGGGTGCTGCAAAGGCGCCGATCAGGCCAGCGCGGGCGTTGGGCGCACCGCAGACGACCTGCACCGGGGCCTTGCCGTCGCCGGTATCGACCGTCAGCACGCGCAGCCGGTCGGCGTCGGGATGCTGCACCGCCGTCAGCACCTTGGCGATGACGAACGGCTTCAGGCTCGACCTGTCGTCGACATGCTCGACTTCGAGGCCGATCGAGGTCAACCGCTCGACGATCTCGGCCAGCGAGGCGTCGGTCTCGAGATGATCCTTGAGCCAGGAGAGGGTGAGTTTCATGACTGTGTTCCGTCTGATGGTCTGGGCACGCTGGTCTTCAAATGGCGCGGCAAGTCGTCCGGCATGTGCAGGAAGGGCAGTTGCTCGCGCACATGGGCATGGTGCGTCGGTTTGAAATAGGCCGGCATGTCCATGGCGCCGAGCACGAAATAGATATGGTCGGCCAGCCGCTCGTCTACATGGGCGATCGGCGAGCCGCAGACGCCGCAAAAGGAGCGCGTCACCGACCCGTTCTCGAACATCTTCAGCGCCTTGCCCGTGAAGGCGACCTGCTCGGTCATGAAGCCGATGAAAGCCGACACCGGCGCGTCGCTGGCCCGCCGGCAATCGCCGCAATGGCAATAGCTGACATGGTGCGGTTCGGCCGAAGCCTCGAACCGCACGGCGCCGCAACGGCAGCCGCCGGTGTGGGCCGCTGTCATGCGCTCAAGCCCCCGAATAGCGTCGGCATGTCGAGCGGCCGGAAGCCGTAATGCGACAGCCAGCGCACATCGGCGTCGAAGAAGGCGCGCAGGTCCGGCATGCCGTATTTCAGCATGGCGATGCGGTCGATGCCCATGCCCCAGGCAAAGCCCTGATACTCGTCGGGATCGAGCCCGCCGTAGCGGAGCACGTTGGGGTGGACCATGCCGCAGCCGAGGATCTCCATCCAGTCGGAGCCTTCGCCGAAGCGCACCTCGCCCGGCCGCGAACGGTCGCACTGGATGTCCACCTCCATGCTGGGTTCGGTGAACGGGAAGAAGGACGGCCGGAAGCGCATCTTGACCTGCGGCACCTCGAAGAAGGCCTTGCAGAACTCCTCCAGCACCCATTTCATGTTGGCGACATTGGCCGTCTTGTCGATCACCAGTCCCTCGACCTGATGGAACATCGGCGAATGGGTGGCATCGGAGTCCTGCCGGTAGGTTTTTCCGGGGATGACGATGCGGATCGGCGGCTTCTGCACCTCCATGGTGCGGATCTGCACCGGAGAGGTGTGGGTGCGTAAAAGCTTGCGCTCGCCCTTCTCGTCCGGCTGGAAGAAGAAGGTGTCGTGCATCTCGCGCGCCGGATGGCCTTCGGGGAAATTCAGCGCGGTGAAATTGTAATAGTCGGTCTCGATATCGGGGCCTTCGGCGATGGCAAAGCCGAGGTCGCCGAAGATCGCGGCAATCTCGTCGCTGACCTGGCTAATCGGATGGATGCGGCCGCGCTCGGCCGGCGATTGCCGCACCGGCAATGTGACGTCGACCTTTTCCGCCGCGAGCCGTGCCGCGATCGCCACGTCCTTCAGCTCGGCGCGGCGCGCCGTAAGCGCCTCGGTGACGCGGGTCTTGAGGCCGTTGATAGCCGGGCCTTTTATCTGGCGCTCTTCTGCGCTCATCGAGCCGAGCGTCTTCAGCATTTCTGAGACCGAGCCCTTCTTGCCGAGCGCTGAAACACGCACGGCTTCGATCGCGGCCTCGTCGGCGGCCGACGCGATGTCGGTCATCAGGGAATTTTCGAGGGTTTCCATGTCACTCATGTTTCAGGCCCGATTGGAGGCAAAGAAAAACCCGCGCCAGCCCTGCCAGCGCGGGTTTCCCAAATCAAGTGTCGAAGTGCTTGGGAAGGCGCTGGTTAGGCTACAGCGCTTTCAAAAGCGTTCGGCGTGGTGTTCTTGAGGTATTCGAGGGCGACCTTGGCCTTGGCCACAAGTGCGGCAAATGCCTGCGGCTCGTGGATGGCCATGTCCGACAGGATCTTGCGATCGATCTCGATGCCGGCCTTGTTGAGACCGTCGATGAAGCGACCATAGGTCAGGCCATGCTCGTGGGTCGCGGCATTGATGCGCTGGATCCAGAGAGCGCGGAACGAACGCTTGCGGTTCTTGCGGTCGCGGTAGGCGTACTGCAGCGACTTTTCCACCGCCTGCTTGGCGATGCGAATCGTGTTCTTGCGGCGGCCATAAAAACCCTTGGCGGCTTTCAGGACCTTCTTGTGCTTGGCGTGCGAAGTGACGCCTCTTTTTACGCGTGCCATGTCATGATCTCCTTAAAACGTTGTCCAGACCGAATGCCTTAGAGGCCGTTCGGCAGAAAATTCTTGATGACCTTCTTGCCATCCGGTTCAGCCAGAACCATCGTGCCGCGGGCATTTCGAATGAACTTGTTGGAACGCTTGATCATGCCGTGACGCTTGCCGGCCGCAGCCGACAGGACTTTACCCGTACCTGTGATCTTGAACCGCTTCTTGGCGGCTGACTTGGTCTTCATCTTGGGCATTTTGCTACTCCGTTTATGTGCGCATCATCGCGGCTTTTTGTTCGCTTCAGGCCGACCAAAGCCCGAAAAGCAAATGAAACCGCCACGGCATGCCCTGCCGGGCGGTTTTTGGGAACGGCGGTGCTATACGTCAAAGCGGGCCGGCGCGCAACACCCTGTGCCTATGGGAAACGGAACAGCACCGGCAGTATGCCCGATTGCTGGGCGCCGTCGATCGATTCGAAAAAAGGCAGGGCAACGAGGAATACCAGTCCGTCGAGCAGCGTCGTCCGCAGCAGGCGCGGCTTGAAGCTGCCGGTGTCGCCTTCCTGATACAGCGAAAGCTTCGGAAAGAAGCGCGGCACCCGCGCCATATACGCCTGGAATGGAGTACCGAAGGCCTCCTTCAGGAACTTCTCTTCGCGCAGGATGACGACATGAAAGGCGGCGGCGCAAATCACCGCGAAGCCGATCGCCGCAGTGATCGAGCCCATCTGCGCGCCGACGCCGGCGGCAGCTATAGAGGAGAAGACATAGAGCGGATTGCGGGTGATCGAATAGGGTCCGCCGGTAACCACCTCGGAGGATTTGCGTCCGCCGATATAGAGCGTTGACCACAAGCGCCCGACAATGCCCAGAAAGATCAGCAGGACGCCGACCATTTCGATCGTTTCGTGCGGCACGCTTTCGGGAGGAAAAGCAGACTGGCCAAACAGCAGCGCTGCGAACATGACGACCACGAGGGCGGCAAGCACCATCCTTCGTGCGTGCTGATACCTACCCAGCGCACGCTTGGCGTGCGCTTGTTCGGCCCGCGCTGATTGAACTTCATTAAGCATGTCGGGAATCCGATCGTCGAGGAACTTCGCCAGCGATCGCAGCGCCTGGCCAAGAAAACAGGCGCCCCCGCCGATCGCGGGACGCCTTTGCAGGATGATTCAGGCGTATTTAATGCATGTCGCCTCTTTTGCCATCATCCGCAACTAATACAGCCAGAAGAGGACGGGAATTACACCGCTTTCCTGTCCGGACTCGATGAGTTCGAAAAACGGTATGGAAGCCAGCAACATCAAGCCGTCGCGCAGCGTGTGATTGAAGATGCGCGGTGTGAAGGTGACCTCGGCCTGATCGCGAAAAAGCAGCGGATTGGGAAAAAACCGCGGCACCCGTGCGATGTAATCCTTGTACGGCGCCCCGAGCACGGTCGTCAAATGCCGTTCCTCGCGCAGCGTGACGATGTAGAACGCGGCCGCGCACAAAACCGCCGACACCACCGAGACGATCACGCTGCCGGTCTGGGCGCCGATGCCGGCGGCCGCTACGGTGGAGAAAAAATACAGCGGGTTGCGCATCACCGAATATGGCCCGGTGGCAACCACTTCGGCCGACTTGCGGCCGCCGATATAGAGGATCGACCAGAGCCGGCCGCCGATCCCGATCAGTATCAGGGCGATCCCGTACTGCCCCTCTATGCGTTCGTGGCCTAGTTCATCGTGCGTGGAGCCGCCGAAGATCAGCAAAGCGCAAAAAGCACCGATCAGCAGCGCCAGCAGGACGCGCCGGCGCCGCTGATAGCGGCCCATTTCGTCAAACGACTGTTCAATCGGAGAACGTGCCGCAGCGGCCATGAGACAATCCTTTCGCCGCGAGGACCGGCAACCCGAATCCTTGTCGATGCAACTTGCGGAGAAATCATGGCGAAGACAAAACAAAACAAAAGGCCGCCGAAGCGGCCTTTGCTTTCGACGGGATCGCTTAGCGGGGCGCTAGCACCATCATCATCTGGCGGCCTTCGAGTTTCGGTTCGGCTTCGACCTTGGCGATGGGCGCCACTTCCTCACGAACTTTATTCAGAAGCTGCATGCCGAGTTCCATATGCGCCATCTCGCGGCCGCGAAAGCGCAATGTCAGCTTGACCTTGTCACCTTCTTCGAAAAACCGCCGGACCGCTTTCATCTTGGTCTCGTAGTCATGGCTGTCGATGTTCGGGCGCATCTTGATCTCCTTGATCTCGATGACCTTCTGGTTCTTGCGCGCCTCGGCCGCCTTCTTCTGGTTGGCGTATTTCAATTTGCCGAGATCGAGAATTTTTACGACGGGCGGCACTGCGTTGGGCGATATCTCGACCAGATCGAGCCCAGCCTCTTCGGCGAGCAGCAATGCGTCATTGATGGAGACATCGCCATGGTTGTGGCCTTCGGCGTCGATAAGTTGGACCCGGGGAACCCGGATGTCACGGTTGGAGCGCGGGCCCTCCTTGGTGGGCGCCGTTGCTTTGAAAGGTCTGCGAATGGTCGTGGTCTCCTTGAGCCGTTTCGTTCAGGATTTTCAATTCAGATTGCGAACGCGCCAATGTGGTGAGCGCGCGGCCGGAGTCAATAGCACAGCGTTCACAGGAAATCACCTGTTGCCTGACTTCTGCCTGTACCAAACGAAGAAACTTGCCGAGCACTTTTCGTTGAACCGCCAGCTGTGTCAAAAGACTTGCGTGAGGAGTTCGCCGTGACCGCACCGGTTTTTCTCGATGTCGACGGAACCAGCATCGCTGTCAGGCGCGCTGGGGGTGCCGCGCCAGGCATTGTCTGGCTCGGCGGCTACAAGTCGGACATGCTGGGCACCAAAGCCGAGAAGCTGGCGGAATGGGCGAGCGGGCAAGGCCGGGCATTCCTGCGCCACGACTATTCCGGTCATGGCGAATCGGGCGGCGCCTTTGCCGACGGCACCGTCTCGAAATGGCTTTCGCAAAGCCTCGCTGTCTTCCGCCATTTCACGCAAGGCAGGCAAATCCTGGTCGGCTCGTCGATGGGCGCATGGATCGCGCTGCGCATGATCCAGGAATTGCGCCAAGAATTGCACAAGGAAGGCCAGAACCGCATCGCCGGCCTGGTGCTGCTGGCGCCGGCGCCGGATTTCACCGCAGAGCTGGTCGAGCCGGCGCTGACGAAAGCGCAGAAGCGCGATCTTGCCAAGAAGGGCTTTTTCGCGGAGCCGTCGGACTATTCGGCCGAGCCTTACATCTACACCCGAGCGCTGATCGAGGACGGCCGCAACAACCTGACAATGAACGGGCCGATCGACACCCATTGCCCCGTCCACATATTGCAAGGGCTGGCCGATGCCGACGTGCCGCCGAGCCATGCGCTGAAACTGGTCGGCCTGCTGCCGGCCGACGACGTCACGCTGTCGCTGATCCCCGACGGCGACCACCGCCTGTCGCGGCCTCAGGATCTCGACATGCTGGTGCGGGCGGTCGACGCCATGGTGCGGCAGGCAGGCTAGGGACATGCGCATTTCCATTCCGGTATCCGCCTTCGTCGCGGCGATTGTCGGCTTCGGCGGCACGCTGGCCATCGTCATCGCCGCCGCCAAGGCGGTCGGCGCGACGCAGGTCGAAACCGCGAGCTGGGTGACGGCGATCTGCCTCGCCATGGCGATCGAGAGCCTGTGGCTGTCATGGCACACCAGGATGCCGGTCATCGCCGCATGGTCGACGCCGGGGGTGGCGCTGATCGCGGCATCGAGCGGCTTTTCGATCGGCGAAGCCGTCGGCGCCTTCATCGTCACCGGGATTTTGCTGATTGCCACCGGCCTGTTCAGGCCTCTGACCAAGCTGATCGCCAGGATACCGGCCTCGGTCGCGTCGGGGATGCTGGCCGGCATCGTCGTCACCTTCGCCATCAATGCGGTGAAGGCCATTCCCGTCGACCCGTGGCTGATCCTGCCGCTGATCGCCGCCTTCTTTGTCATCCGCCTGTTCAATCCGGCGCTCTCGGTGCTGGCGGTGCTGGTCGGCGGCGGCGCTGCCGCCTTCCTCACCGGCCGGGTCGGTGGCCTGCCGACCCCGGAACTTTCGACGTTGACGCTGATTGCGCCGCAGTTCACCGTCACGGCGATCATTGGCCTGGCGCTGCCGCTTTATCTCGTCACCATGGCCTCGCAGAACCTGTCCGGCCTCGCCGTGCTGAGGGCCGCAGGCTATCACCCGGAACCTGGCCCGCTGATCGGCGTCACCGGCCTGCTTTCGCTGCTGTCGGCGCCGTTCGGGGCCTCGACCACCAATCTGGCGGCGATCTCGGCGGCGATCTGCACCGGCCCCGATGTGCATCCCGATCCGGGCGAGCGCTGGAAGACCGGCCTCTTCTACGCGCTTGCCTATCTCGTCTTCGCCATTTTCGGCGCCTCGCTGGTGGCGATCTTCGCCGTGCTGCCGCAGAGCCTGATCGTGCTGGTGGCCGGGTTGGCGCTGATGGCGCCGCTCACCAACGCGCTGTCCATTGCCTTGAAGGAGGAGAGCGAACGCATGGCCGCCACCGTCACCTTTGCCGTCACCGCCTCGGGGCTGACGCTTTTCGGCGTCGGCGCGGCATTCTGGGGGCTGATCGCCGGTTTGGTCGTGCTTTTCCTCGAAACCCTCAAAAAGCGATAATCATTTCAGCCGGTTGTCCGGTTTTGGCCGGCACTGTCTTGAATCGCCGTTTTTCCCATCCCATTTCGATTCCACGCAGCCGGGATTGGCTGTCTCCAACTGAAGGATTGGGAGAAAATGAACACATCTGCATTGATCCGTCCGGCCTGGACGCCGGCGACCATCGCACTGATGGTGATCGGCTTCATGGTGTTCTGGCCGCTCGGCCTCGCCATGCTCGCCTACATCATCTGGGGCGACCGGCTTGACGGCTTCAAGCGCGACGTCAACCGCGCGACCGATGGCATCTTCGCCGGCTGCCGCCGCGGTTCCGACAGAGCGGCGCGCTGGGGCCACGGCTCCGCCCGCACCGGCAACGTCGCTTTCGACGACTGGCGCGAAAAAGAACTCGAGCGGCTCAATGAAGAGCGCCGCAAGCTCGACGAGATGCTGAGCGAGTTCGACGAATATGCCAGGGAATTGCGTCGCGCCAAGGACCAGGAAGAGTTCGATCGCTTCATGGCGAACCGCAACAAGCCGACATCTCCTGCAACTGGTGGATCGACCGGCTCGACGGGGACTGGCAACGGTGGCAAATCCACGCCAGGCCTACTGGACGAGTAAGGCACTTGGCCTGATATAAATAATCAGAACGGCGTCGCGTCAGCGGCGCCGTTTCTTTTATGTTCTATTCGTTTTCCTCGAATCACGTATCGTCCCGCCATGTCATTCGGCTTCTTCCGCAACCTGACCAAACCCAGGCCCGCCCCCGTCGTGGAGCGGGAGCATTGTGTTGCCGGCCGCACGCTGCCGCTGAAGATCGTCGAGAGCGACCGGGCACGGCGCCTGACGCTGCGCATCGATTCCGGCGGCCGTGGTCTGCGCATCACCGTGCCGCCGGGCCTGCGCCGAGGCGAAGTGGAAAAATTTCTCGATCGCCATCAGGACTGGCTGGAGCAGCGGCTGGCCAAGGTGCCCAACCGGCCGCAGGTGCGGCCGGGCATCAAGATACCGGTGCGCGGCGTGCCGCATCGCATCGTTCATGAGCCTTCGAAACGCGGGACCGTTACGCTGTCGCGCGACGAACGCGGTCCGCTGATGATCGTGCATGGCGATCGTGTGCACCTGCCGCGCCGCATCGCCGATTTTCTCAAGCGCGAAGCCAAGCGCGAAATCGAGGCGCTGGTGGTCAAGCATACCGGGGCGGTCGGCAAGCGCGCCAAGGCAATCCGCTTCAAGGACACGTCGAGCCGCTGGGGATCGTGCACGTCGGACGGCAACCTGTCGTTCTCCTGGCGCATCATGATGGCGCCGCGACCGGTCATAAACTACCTCGTCGCGCATGAGGTGGCACATCTCAAGGAGATGAACCACGGCCCAAAATTCTGGAAATTGTGCGAGCAGCTCTGTCCCGACACCGAGCGCTGCAAGGATTGGCTCAAGCGCAATGGCGGCGCGCTGCAAGCGATCATGTTCGAGTAGATCGCCCGATCAGTCGTCGTTGGCAGCGTTGAGCTCTTCAGGACGCAAGCCCTCGTCGGTATGGCGCGGCCATGGCAAGAAATTCTTCTCGAAGGCATCGTTGCTGAAATAGTCGAGCGCGCGGTGTGCCTCGGCGCCGTTGAAGGCGGCCTTGTCCATCAGATGCGCGATGACCTCGCGGGCCTGCGCGAGCTTTTGCCTGAGTTGGGCGACGGTTTGGTCTGCCATGCTTGTTTGCTCCCGCCTGTGCTGCCTGAAGTAAGGTAGCGCGTTCCGCATTCTTATCTAGATAGGTAGCGCGTTCCGCGCTGGCGGCAAACAGGATGCTTTTTCTCGACTCTTTTGCCGTTTCGTGCCAATCCCCGCGTCATGACGCTCGACATCAAGATATGCGGATTGAAGACCGACAAGGCGTTGGCCGCGGCATTGGCCGGCGGCGCCAGCCATGTCGGCTTTATTTTCTTTGCCAAAAGCCCGCGCTATGTCGAGCCGGCGGAAGCCGGCCGCTTGCGCGAAGCGGCAGTCGGCATGGCCAAGGCGGTTGCCGTGACGGTAGACGCCGGCGATGCGTTTCTGGATGAAATCGTCGAAAAAATGCGCCCGGACATGCTGCAGCTGCATGGCTCGGAAACGCCGGAGCGGGTGGCCGAGATCAAGGCCCGCTATGGCCTGCCGGTGATGAAGGCGCTGCCGGTCAGCGAGACTGCCGACCTGGAGCGGATAAGACCCCTCGTCGGCATTGCCGACCGTTTCCTGTTCGACGCCAAACCGCCGAAGGGTTCGGAACTGCCGGGCGGCAACGGCATTGCCTTCGACTGGCGCGTTCTGGCCGACCTTGACGCAGGCGTCGATTACATGCTTTCCGGTGGACTCAACGCCGCCAATATCGGCGATGCCCTTCGGCTTGCCAACCCGCCCGGACTAGACATTTCCTCGGGCGTGGAAAGCGCGCCGGGCGTCAAGGATCCGGCGCTGATCGAACAGTTTTTCCGGGCCGTCAGGGCAGCGCGCGACAACCGCGCCGCCTGACCGATCAAACCACAAGCTAGGAGATCGGCGATGAACAGGCCGGCGACACCCAATTCCTTCCGCACCGGACCCGACGAGCAAGGCATGTTCGGCATCTTCGGCGGTCGCTTCGTTGCCGAAACGTTGATGCCGCTGATCCTCGACCTGGAGCGGCACTGGAACGAGGTTAAGGACGACCCGGATTTCAAGGCCGAGCTGACGGACCTTTCGACCCACTATGCCGGGCGGCCCTCGAAGCTTTATTTCGCCGAAGGACTGACCAGGCATCTTCGCGAGGTTTCCTCGGCGAAGGGCCTGGGCGGCGGCGCGAAGGTCTACTTCAAGCGCGAGGATTTGAACCACACCGGCTCGCACAAGATCAACAACTGCCTCGGCCAGATTCTGCTGGCCAAGCGCATGGGCAAGAAGCGTATCATCGCCGAGACCGGCGCCGGCCAGCATGGCGTGGCGTCGGCCACCGTTGCGGCGCGTTTCGGCTTTCCGTGTGTCGTCTACATGGGCGCTACCGACGTCGCCCGGCAAAGCCCGAACGTCTTCCGCATGAAGCTGCTCGGCGCCGAGGTGCGGCCGGTGACCGCCGGCCACGGCACGCTCAAGGACGCCATGAACGAAGCTCTCCGGGATTGGGTGACCAATGTCGAGGACACCTATTACCTGATCGGCACCGCCGCCGGCCCGCACCCCTATCCGGAGCTGGTGCGCGACTTCCAGTCGGTGATCGGCACCGAGGCGCGCGCCCAGATCCTGGAGCAGGAAGGCCGGCTGCCGGACACGATCATCGCCGCCGTCGGCGGCGGCTCGAACGCCATCGGCTTGTTCCATCCCTTCCTCGACGACAAAGAGGTTCGCATCATCGGCATCGAGGCCGGCGGCCGCGGCCTCGACGGCATCGAGCATTGCGCCTCGATGAGCGCCGGCGCGCCCGGCGTGCTGCACGGCAACCGCACCTACCTCCTGCAGAACGCCGACGGGCAGATCATGGACGGGCATTCGATCTCGGCCGGCCTCGATTATCCGGGCGTCGGACCGGAGCATTCCTGGCTGCGCGACAGTGGCCGCGTCGACTATGTGCCAATCCTCGATGACGAGGCGCTGGAGGCGTTCCAGCTGACGACACGCGTCGAAGGCATCATCCCGGCGCTCGAATCCGCCCATGCCATCGCGCATGCGGTGAAGATCGTACCGGCCATGGACAAGGACCAGATCGTCATCGTCAATTTGTCCGGCCGCGGCGACAAGGACGTGCATACGGTGGCCAATATGCTGGGCATGGAGATCTGATCATGACCACCCGCATCGACCGCCGCATGGCCAAGCTGAAGGCCGAGGGCCGCCCGGCGCTCGTCACCTATTTCATGAGCGGCGACCCGGACTACGACACCGCCCTGTCGATCATGAAGGCACTGCCCAAGGCAGGCGCCGACATCATCGAAATGGGCATGCCGTTTTCCGATCCGATGGCCGACGGCCCGGCGATCCAGGCCGCCGGCCTGCGCGCGCTGAAAGGCGGCCAGACCCTGGTCAAGACGTTGAAGATGGCGTCGGAATTCCGTGCCGCCGACAATGAAACGCCGATCGTATTGATGGGCTACTACAATCCGATCTACATCCACGGCGTCGACCGCTTTCTCAGGGATGCGCTGGCCAGCGGCATAGACGGGCTGATCGTCGTCGACCTGCCGCCGGAGATGGACGAGGAATTGTGCATTCCGGCGCTCAAGGCCGGCATCAATTTCATCCGGCTGGCGACGCCGACCACCGACGACAAGCGCCTGCCCAAGGTGCTGCAGAACACCTCCGGCTTCGTTTATTACGTGTCGATGACCGGCATCACCGGCTCGGCACTTGCCGGCACCGGCAAGGTGGCGGCGGCGGTCACGCGCATCAAGGGGCATACCGACCTGCCGGTCTGCGTCGGCTTCGGCGTAAAGACCGCCGAGCAGGCACGCATCATCGGGGCGTCGGCCGACGGCGTCGTCGTCGGCACCGCGATCGTCAATGCGGTCGCCAATGTTCTGGGGCCGAAGGGCGAAAAGACCGCCGATCCGGCCGAGGCGGTCGCCACGCTGGTCAGCGGGCTTTCGCAAGGCGTGCGTACCGCTCGCCTTGCTGCCGCCGAATAGTCTTGATCTTCTGGTTGACCATGAATCCACCGAAAACCGGTTTCCCCTTTTCGAGTCCATGGTCTAACTCTTCGTCAGGACAGGAGCCGAAGCGATGAACTGGATCACCAACTACGTTCGCCCGAAGATTAATTCGATGCTCGGCCGGCGCACCGACATGCCTGAGAACCTCTGGATCAAGGATCCGGAGACCGGCGAGATGGTCTTCCACAAGGACCTGGAACAGAACCAGTTCGTCATCCCGTCCTCCGGCCATCACATGAAGATCTCGGCCAAGGAGCGGCTGAGATTCTTCTTCGACGACGGCAAGTACGAGATGCTCGAAAACCCCAAGATGGTGCAGGATCCACTGAAATTCCGCGACGAGAAGCGCTACACCGACCGGCTGAAGGAGGCCAAGGCCAAGACCGGGCTGGACGACGCCATCATCAATGCGCTGGGGACCGTCGAGGGCCTGCCGGTGGTGGTGACCGTGCAGGACTTCGCCTTCATGGGCGGCTCGCTCGGCATGGCAGCCGGCGATGCTATCGTTCGTGGCTTTGAGGTCGCTGTGCAACGCAAGCGGCCGCTGATCCTGTTCGCGGCCTCCGGCGGCGCCCGCATGCAGGAAGGCATCCTGTCGCTGATGCAATTGCCGAGAACCACGATCGGCGTCGATCGGCTGAAGGAAGCCGGTCTTCCCTATATTGTCGTCCTGACCAACCCGACCACCGGCGGCGTCACCGCCTCTTACGCCATGCTGGGCGACGTGCACATCGCCGAGCCCGGCGCGCTGATCGGTTTTGCCGGGCCGCGCGTCATCGAGCAGACCATCAGGGAAAAACTGCCCGACGGCTTCCAGCGCGCCGAGTATCTGATGGAGCACGGCATGGTCGACATGGTGGTGTCGCGGCTGGAGATGCGCCAGACGATCGCGCGGCTCCTGAAAATGCTGCTCAAGCTGCCGGAAGAAGAAAAGCCGCTGGAACCGGAAATTCTGCCGCCGGTGGCGCTCCCGGCGGAAGCACGCCCGCAAGCCTGACGCGACATCCGTCGTCGCGAACCGCGATTGCGCGCCATCTGTGGCGCTGTAGCATCTTGATTCGCGCATGATCCTTTCCGAAAATCGATTTCGATTTTCGGGGTCATGCGCTAGGATTCTCCCATGACCACGCTTGCCGCCGACCGCGAAATCGAAAGCCTGATGTCGCTTCATCCGAAAGGCTTCGATCTTTCGCTCGACCGCATTTCGCGGCTGCTGGAGCGGCTGGGCAATCCGCAGGACCATCTGCCGCCGGTCATCCACATCGCCGGCACCAACGGCAAGGGCTCCTGCGCCGCGTTTTCGCGGGCGCTGCTGGAAGCATCCGGCCACCGCGTCCATGTCCACACATCGCCGCATCTGGTGAACTGGCATGAGCGCTACCGGCTGGCCGCCGACGGCGGCGGCAGGCTGGTCGAGGATAAGGTCTTCGCCGACGCCATCGCCCGCGTCGCCAAAGCCAATGAAGGCCAGAAGATCACCGTCTTCGAAATCCTCACCGCCGTCACCTTCCTGCTGTTTTCCGAATATCCGGCAGATGCCGTCATCATCGAGGTCGGCCTTGGCGGCCGCTTCGATGCCACCAATGTCATCAGCGAGCCGGCGGTGTCGGTGATCATGCCGGTCTCGCTCGACCACGAATCCTTTCTCGGCGACCGTGTCGAACTGATCGCCGCCGAAAAAGCCGGCATCATCAAGGGCGGTTGCCCGGTGGTCATCGGCGCGCAGGAAAGCGAAACGGCGCTGCAGGTGCTTATCGAAACCGCCGAGCGGCTCGACTGTCCCGCCTTCGTCTATGGCCAGGATTTCCTCGCCTTCGAGGAAAACGGCCGGATGGTCTATCAGGACGAAGACGGGCTGATGGACCTGTCGCCGCCGCGGCTGCCAGGGCGCCACCAGTTCGCCAACGCGGCGGCGGCGATTGCGGCGGTCAAGGCGGCGGGCTTCGAGATCAGCCATCGCGTCGCCGACAAGGCGATGGCCAATGTCACCTGGCCGGGTCGGATGCAGAAATTGCCGCAAGGCAGGTTGACGGAACTGGCGCCGAAGGGCGCCGACATCTGGCTCGACGGCGGCCACAATCCGGGCGCCGGCGTGGTCGTCGCCGAAGCACTTGCCGAGCAGGAGGAAAAGAACCCGCGGCCGCTGTTCCTGATTTCCGGCATGATCAACACCAAAGACCAGAGCGGCTATTTCAGCGCCTTCAAGGGGCTGGTGCGGCATGTCTACACGGTGCCGGTGAGCCTCAGCGAGGCCAGCGTGCCGAATGACGAACTGGCGATCCGCGCCGTCGAGGCCGGCCTGTCGGCCGAACCGGTGAGCTCCGTCGCCAATGCGCTGATGCTGCTGCGCGACACATGGGACGGACCGCCGCCGCGCATCCTGATCAGCGGCTCGCTCTATCTGGCCGGCGCGGTGCTGGCCGAAAACGGCACACCGCCGACCTGATCTATTCTGCCGGACCTCCGGTACCAAGTGGCCAGAACAATTCCAGGAAAAGTGTGTCGCGGTTTTCCCGGGAAAAGCGCGTCGCGCTTTCCCTAGGGAATTGCGTAAAACAAATACTTAGAGCGGCTTCGGTGGTTCTATCGAAAGCTGAACGCTCTCGAACGCGGGAGCGATTGCCAAGTCATTGCGCTTCTCACGACAGTCTGCCTTCGTCGTCGATCGGCGCGAGCCACGGAGGATCATCGCCCTATTTCCATAGAACGAGGTTGAGATCCGTCTCGACAGCGCCGGCCGCAAAGCTGCGAAACAAGCATGGCTGGATAGCCCTCGTCAAAGCCTGCGTTCTTGATTCTCCGCTTGGCATCTGATCCCGCCATGCGCTGTCGGCAAGATGTTGCGAGGGCCTGCTCCCGCGTTACTTCAGCTCGATCTCGATGAAGGCATACTCGCCCTCATTGGCATTGATGACGTCATGCTCCACGCCCTCCTTGCGGAAATAGGGCGCCCCCTTCTTCATTTCGGCGAAGGATTCGCCGTCCTTGGTCAGGAGCTTGAGCTTGCCGTCCATCAGCGGCACGATCACATAATCATGGCCATGACGATGCCAGCCGGTGTTGTCGCCCGGCGCGAAGCGGTATTCGGTGACGATAACGCGCTCATTGTCGATGAAGACGGTGGCCTTGGCGGATCCGGTCATGTCGTTCTCCTGCTTTAAGCCAGACAAGAACATGGGGCCGCAAGTGGCGAGTGCCAGGGCGGACCAGCGCATGACCCAGAAAATCGGATTCGATTTCCGGGGTCATGCGCAAGATCGAGTGCTACAGCGTCCTTTGCGCGTCCAAGAGGGACGCGCGGCGCTGTGAATAACGCCAACAAAAAAAAGGCCCGGCGCGAGGCCGGGCTTGATTGCAAAGATTCAGGGTCGGATCAGGCGAGATTGCCGTTGATCCAGTGCGACAGCGCCGTCTTCGGTGCGGCGCCGACCTTCATGTCGGCCATTTCGCCGCCCTTGAAAATCATCAGCGTCGGGATCGAGCGCACGCCGAACTGCGCCGCAAGCTCGGGATTCTCGTCAATGTTGAGCTTGGCGATCTTGACCTTGCTGCCGAGTTCAATGGCGATGTCTTCCAGCGCCGGCGCGATCATCTTGCAGGGGCCGCACCACTCCGCCCAGAAATCGACGACGACGGGCTCCTTGGCGTCAAGCACATCGGTCTGGAAATTGCTCTTGTCGACCTTGACGGTGGCCATGCGAAAATCCTTTCGTGAGTTATTGTCGCACCAAATGTGGTGGTGGTCGCGCCCTTCTTCAAGCAGCTGTTGTGTCACGCTCCCGTGAGTCGGGCAAGAGCGTCGTCCATGACCGCCGGCGGCAGCTCGATCAATCGTGGCGCTTCAGTGAACAGCAGCGCCGCCGAGACCTCATGCTCGGGATAAAGCGGCTGAAGCAGCGCGCGATAGAGAGCGAGTTGCAGGACATAGGCCGATGGAACGTCCGCCAAGGTTGCAGGCGCCGGCCTATTGGTCTTGTAGTCGACGATCGACACCCTGTCTGGCGTGACCGCCAGCCGGTCGATCTTGCCGGAGATCGAGCGCAGCTTGCCCTTGACCTCGAGGCTGCCCATGACCGCTACTTCAGCGCGTGAATTGGGCGCAAACAGCTGATCGAAACGGCTGTCGGCAAGGATCGTCGCCACCGAGGCCAAGGCCTTGTCGCGCTCGATTTCTGGCCACTGCGCGCCGGCGCGCTTGAGATAGCGTTCCGCGGCATCGCGGTGCTCGGCCTCCGCAATGCCCGGCAGCATCTGCAGCAACTTGTGCAGCGCCAGTCCGCGTATCACGGCAAAGCCAGGCTCCGCCTCGGTGTCCAGCACCGGCGAGCCCGTGTCGATCACCGCTTGCTTGGCCTCGTCGATCAGCGCGGAGGCGCCGGACGGCGACAGCGGCCGCGGCAGATCCTCGAAGGGCGGCAAAGGCTGGAACAGGCTCTTCGGCAACGGCTCGAACTGTGTCGTCTGCCGCGCCTCTTCGGCAGCCGCATGTCCGACCGGCGGCAATTTTGTCACGTGAAACCGATGCACGGTCTCGCCGGTGGCGGGGTGCTGCCGCTCAGCACTTTCGGGGGCGCCGACCAGCGCGCGGCTGACGATCGAATGCCAGGTGCCGGCGTTTGGTGCCCGCTTGCCGTGATAGCCGCAGACGATCAGCCGGTCCTCGGCCCGGGTCATGCCGACATAGAGCAGCCGGCGGTATTCGTCGTCTGCCAGCTCGCGAGCGCGGACCGAAGCGGCCCGCGAAAATCCATTGGCGACATCGCTGGCCGAGCGCCAGAGATAGCCCTTGCCGTCCCAATGGTCGCCCGAGCCTTCGAACGGCATCAGTCTGGGCAGATGCTGGTCGCTGAACGGGGCGGAACCGCCATCGACTAGGAACACGACAGGCGCCTCCAGGCCCTTGGCGGCATGCACGGTCATGACGCGAACCTCGTCGCGGGTCTGGTCCATTTCACGCTTGATCTCGGGGCCGGCATTTTCCAGCGTCGACAGGAAGGATTCCAGTCCCGGCAGGCCGGTCCGTTCCTCGGCTAGGCAGAAGCTCAGGAACTCGTCGAGAATGTCGCCGGCCTCCGGCCCGAGCCGCGCGATCATCTTCTTGCTCAGGCCGTCGCGGGCGAGAGCCCCGGCATAGAATTCGAACACCGGCTTGAATGCGGCTTCATCGGACCAAGTGTCGAGTTGGGCAGCGATTGCGGCCAAGGCAGCACTTTCACCGGCATGCTGCCTGAGCGAGGCGATCAACGAGAGGCCGGACGGCCGCTCGCCGGCAAGCGCGAAAAGCGTTTCTTCCGAAACATCGAAAATCGGGCTGCGCAGCACGGCTGCAAGCGACAGATCGTCCTCAGGCTGGACGAGAAAGTGGCCGAGTGCGATCAGGTCCTTTACCGCAATATGGCCGGGCAGGCTGAGCCGGTCGGCGCCGGCGACAGGGATGTCGCGGCGCTTCAGCGCGCGCGTCAGCGCATGGACGAAGCGATCGCGCTTGCGCACCAGCACCAGCACGTCGCCTGGCCGAAGCTTCTTGCCGCGGCCTTCGATGATTTCGCCGGCGCCGACCCAGCCGGCAATGGTCGCCGCGACGTTTTCGGCAACACGCACCGCCGGCGCATGAGCGTGGTCCACGGCTTGCGTCCAGTCGTCGGGCTCGTCAACGACGTCGGCACCGATCGACGGCCAGACCTCGACATAGCCCGGCGCATCGGTGCGGATCGCCTTGTGGTTCAGTGGGTCGGGATCGTGGCTGATGCCGCGCCGCACGACCGGGTCGGCAAAGACACGGTCCACCGCCGCAAGCACGTCGTCGGTCGAGCGGAACGACCAGGTCAGCTTGAGATCGGCGAAGGCGGCGTTGGCGTCGCGCACCTTTCCGGCAAACAGCAGCCTTGAGTCGGCGAAGGAGTCGGGCGCCGCTCCTTGAAAGGAATAGATCGACTGTTTTTCGTCGCCGACGGCAAAGACCGTGCGGTGAACCGTGTCGCGCGCGCCGAGCCCTGCAAAGAATTCCTCGGCCAGCCGCTTCACCACCTCCCATTGGTCGGGACTGGTGTCCTGCGCCTCGTCGAGCAGGATATGGTCGATGCCTTGGTCGAGCTTGTATTGAACCCATGGACCGGCATCGGGCCGCGCCAGGAGATTGACCGTTCGGGTGATGAGATCGTTGAAGTCGAGGAAGCCGCGCGCGCGCTTCAAATGCTCGTAGCGGGCGATCAGCCAGTCGGCGATGGTCAGCGCGGCACGTGTGCCCTCGACCATCCTGAACAAGGCCAGCCGGTCGGAGATTTCGAGGATGGCATCGGCCGCCGAGAGATAGCGCTCGGCAAGATCCGGCAATCGGTCGAGCAACGCCTTCTTGAACGTCTTTGCCGGCTCATAAGGCTCGCCATCCGCCCGCAGGAAGGCTTTTGCCAGCAATTGCAGCCGGCGAACCGGATCATCCTCGGCGAAGGCAAGATGGGCGTAGGGCAGCAAATTGTTCAGCACGATGCGGGCATCGGCGGCTTCGGCAGCGCGGGCAAAGGTGACGAAATAGTCCGGCAGGAAGCCCGGCAGCGGCCAGACGGACGCCGCCAGGCCTTCGGCGGTCAGGCCGGCGCGAAACCTGAACTCGTCGAACAGCGCCCGGAAGCTATCATCGGCGGCAGCGCTGATGAAGGCGCGCAAGCCGTCGCGCTTGCGCACAATCTCGGCCAGCAAGGCGTCGAGCCCATGTTCGCCGCCGCGTTCCAGAATGGTGGCGAAAGCCTCGGCCAGTCCCGCATCGCCGGCGGCAGTGCCCGAGATCATGTCGCGGCGGGCGGCGGCGAAGAGCGACGCCTCCATCTGCGGATCAAGCATTTCGAAATGGGCCGGTATGTTGGCCTCCAGCGGAAACTGGTGCAGCACCGATTCGCAGAAGGCGTGGATGGTCTGGATCTTCAGCCCGCCCGGCGTCTCGAGCGCCTCGGCGAACAGCCGGCGCGCGCGGCGCATGGTTTCGCGATCGGCCTGGCGACCGTCCAGCGCTTCAACCCTTGCCGCCAGTTCGACGTCGCCAAGTGCCGTCCATTCCGACAGCGTCGAAAACACCCGGTTCGACATATTGGCGGCTGCGGCGCGGGTGTAGGTCAGGCACAGTATCTTCGACGGATCGGTGCCGCGCAGCAAGAGCCGGATGACGCGCTGGGCCAGCACATGGGTCTTGCCGGATCCGGCATTGGCCGAAACCCAGGCGGAATTTTGCGGGTCCGAGGCGCTGGCCTGGCTGGCGGCGGTATCGGTCGGGATTGGATAGGCCTTCTTCATGCCTCCCCTCCCTCGTCGTCGGCGTCGCCGCCGGCGGACCATTCGAGCACGCGGGCGAGATGATCGTAGTCGCCATCGGTCTCGCCCTCGCGGAACGGCAGCGCGCGCGAAAGATAGCCTGTCGTCGGGTCGGCATAGTGGATCAGCAGTTTTTCGAGCCGTGCCCAGGCCTCCTCGGCGAGATCGGCGGCGGTTCGCGGCTTGCGGTTGTATTCGAGGATGGATTCCTCGAACACCTCGCCGTTCGGTTTCAGCCTGATGAAGGCTAGCTGCGACGGCTCGCGCGCAGCGAGTCCCTTGAAGGCGCCGCGCCTGAGCAGCGCGCCTTCGAGCGCCAATTGCGGCGAAAGCAGCGTATGGGCCTGCGCCTTGGATGGCGAGGAGCCGGTCTTATAATCTAGGATGTCGGCCATGCCGCCGGCCAGGAGATCGACACGATCGGCGTAGCCGGACAGCGTCACGCCCGACTGGCCGACGCCGGTTTTCTCGGCGCGCTCTTCGGCATGTCGCATTGTCACGGCGAAGGCGCGGCCGCGTTCCCATTCGATGATGCCGGCGGCGAGCTTTTCGAAGCGCGGCCACCACACCGCCTCGACATCGGGAGGAAGGGCCGCCTCGGCAAAGCATGCGCGGCCGGCGGCGATAAGACCGTCCAGCGCCTCCGACACAAGCGGGTCGGCCACTGTCCGCGAAAAGAGATGCAGGATGGCGTGAAACAGCGTGCCACGCTCGGCGGCGCCCGGGTCGCGGATGACCGGATCGAGCGGCATCAGGCCGAGGATCCTCCTGGCATAGATCGCGTAAGGGTCGCGCCGCAGCGTCTCGATCTCGGTGACCGAGAAATGTTGCGGCCGCACCGTCAGCGGTGGCTTCGGCTGCGGTCGCGGCGCGAAATCTCTCCTTTCGCCGGCATCGAGCGCACGGGCCCAGGACAGAAATTCATCACCACGCCGACGAAGCACCGCCGCGTGGTCCTTACCTATGAACGTCAGGAGGCGCTGCAGCCAGCGCGATGGCACCGCCGGCGCGTCGCCGGAGCGAGCGGAGCGCGCCAACACCACGTTCTTCGCTCCCATCGCCATCTGGAAGTCATGGGCAGCCAGGCCGATGCGCCGTTCGGGCGGTTCGAGATCGATGCCGGTCTTCATCAGTCGCGACATGAAGCGGTCGCCCTCCGGCTTGCGCGGCCATACGCCTTCGTTAAGCCCGCCGACGACCAGCGTGTCGACGCTCTGCAACCGGCCTTCCAGCGCACCCCAGATGGCGATGTTCCTGTCGGTCCCTTGAGCCGGCTTGACGGTTTCGGGCGCGATCAGCGCCTCCATCACGTCGGGCCATTCGTCCGCCGCGAAGGAGAGCGACGCCGAGGCGGCGATCAGCCCGCGCAAGAGCTCGGCGAGCTTTTCGCCGGCATCGCCGGCATAGAGCTCGCTTAGGCTGCCATCCGCGGTGCGGCCAAGACTTTCGAGCGCGACGACGCTGGCCCGGGTCAATTCGGCAAGATCGGCTTCGGCTTGACTGCGAAAGGCGGTTAGCGGCGCCAGAGCATCGGCAAGGCGAACGAGCAATTCGCGGGCGCGCTCGATGTTTCGCACAGTCAGGCGGGAAAACCAGAAGGGCGGCCGGGTGCTGCCCAGGCCGGTGAGGCGGGCCTCGAATAGCACCGGCAGCGAGGCGACGTCGGGGCGGCCGGTGCCGCCGCGCAGCGCCACCAGTTCGACGATCTTCGCCGCGTGACGGACGCTTGTGCGTTTCAGGCCGAGGCCAAGCAGCGGGTGCTTGAGCAGCGACAGCAGAGCGACCGGGTCGCCGGGCCGGAACGCGACCTGAAGCGCCAGCCTGAGCAGGCCGGCGGCTGGCGTGTTGATGAGCTGGGTGCCGCCTGAATCGTCGGCGACGACACCAAACCGCAAAAGCTCGACTGAGACACGCCGCGCCAAAGCGCGGTCGCCGGTGACGAGTGCGGCGCGCTGGCCGGGCTGTTCGACAGCGCGTTTGAGTGAGACGGCGATAGCCACCGCTTCGTCGCGCTCGCCGGCGGCTTCGAGTAGCGTCACGTCGGCGAAGGCCTCGGTGATATCGCCGGCCGTAAAGCGGGCGCGCGTCTCGGCCCACAGCTCGGTGGTCTCGGCCGGCCGCAGCGCCTCGCCGACAAGTGCGGCGCGCAGCGCGAGCGGCCTTTCGGCAATGGCGATCTCCCCGACATCGCCGCGTAGCACGCCGATCTTGCCGATCAGTTTTGCCAGGCCGTATTGCGGGTGGCCAAGCAAGGCCGGCCGGGCGCCAGGTGCGGCGATCGCCGCGAAAGACGGCTCATCCAGCTTCAGGTCGAGGCCGGGCAGCACGACGGCGCCGCTGGGCAGGCCGGCGATCACGGCAAGCAGTTCGGCGGTGGCGGGAATGGAACCCGTGGAGCCGGCGGCGATCACCGGTCCGGCCGGCGGATTGCGCTTCAGCCGTGCTGCTTCCAGCCTTATCAGCGCATTGCGATGCGCGGCCGGGTTGGAGCGGTTGCGTTCTTCGAGGAGATTCGGCCAGTTTTCGGTGACGATGCTCAGGAAGTCGAGCGTCACTTGCCACCAGCCGGCGAGGTTGCCGGTCACCAGATCGGCGAGCTTGGTCCAGTCCGTATCTTCCGTCTCGATCTCGTCCATCAGCCGGGCCAGATCGCGCGCCAGCCAGATGGCGTCGGCGGCGGAGGCCGGTACGACGATCTCCTCGTCGAAAAGTGCCGCGACATGCGCCGGCAGGCGGCGTTTCCAGGCGCGAACCAGCGGCGCCAGCAGCAGCAGCCGCTCGATTGCGGCGATCGGCGGCGCAAGGTCAATGGCGGCCGATGCGTCGGCCTCGAACGCGGCCTCGTCCTCGTCGAACTCGCCGAGCGGGCGGATGACCGGCAGGATCGCCGAGCGGCTGCCCAGACGGTCGACGAAAACGCCGCGCAGCGCCCGCGCGGCGCGGCGCGTCGGCACGTAGATGGTGGCGTCGGCCAGCGCTAGCGGGTCGCCGTCGAAGCGGAAACCGGGAACGAGCCGCCCTGACAGCAGGGCCTTGGCCAGCGTCGGCAGAAACGGCGCTCCGGGCGGGATCGAGAAAACGCGGCGGAAGCCGCTCATTTCAACTCAGTGATGGCGCTGGTCAACGCGGTAAAAGCGCTGGATGACTCAGCAAGAGCGGCGGCGACGGCCGCTTCCGCAAGCGGAATGGCGTCGGGCGTACCAACTGTGATCCAATGGCCCTGCATCACCATGCCGAACAGGCGACCGGCAGAGATGGCCGCATCGAAATAGGCGTTGAGCGAATGCGGCCCGGCCGGCGCATCCCTGAAAAGCCTGGGATGGACGATCGCCGCACCGGCATAGATCAGGCCTGTCGGGTCGCCTTTCGAACGCCGCAAGGCGCCGTCCGGCGACATCAGGAAATCGGTGCCGCCGTTGTGTCCGGTTGCTGACTGGGGATCCGCGAGCATCAGCAGAATATCCATTTTCGCCGCGTCCCACGCAAGGGCGAGGCGGGCAAGGTCGGGCACGCCGCTGTCGATCCAGAAGGTGTCGGCGTTGACGATGTAAAAGGGAGCCCCTCCCAGTTCCGGCAAAGCATGGACAATACCGCCGGCGGAATCGAGCAGTCTTTCGCTTTCATCGGAAATGACGACCTTCGGGGCGCGGCGCGCGGCGACGTGGGCGACGATCTGTTCGGGAAAATAATGGACGTTGACTATGGCCTTTTCAACGCCGGCGCGGGCCAGGCTGTCCAGGCTCCAGTCGAGCAATGTCTTGCCTGATATCTTGACCAGAGGTTTTGGCATTGTGTCGGTGATTGGCCGCATGCGCTTTCCCAGCCCGGCGGCAAGCACCATTGCGATCTTGGGGCGTGCCGTCATAGCGACCGTTCCTCCAGCAGGCCGTGGGCTGTATAGAAATCCCGCAGGGCAGCCAGTGCTGGATGCGCCAGCGCCCGCCGAAGATAGTCGCGAATGCGCGGCAGGTGCTTCAGATAATAAGGCTTGCCGTCGCGCTTTTCGAGCCGGACGAAAATGCCGAGAATCTTCGAATTGCGCTGCGCCGCCATGATCGCATAGGTTTCGACGAATTCGTCTTCGTTAAAAGCGCCGGCCTTATGGCGCGCGGCGATATAGGCATCGAGCGTCCGCCGCTCGATCTCAGGCGGGATCGTAACGCGGGCATCCATGGCAAGCGAGGCGAGGTCGTAGGCGGACGGGCCGATCAGCGCGTCCTGGACATCGACGATCCCGAGCCGATCGTGACCGGTACGCTCGCCGCGCCAGATGATGTTCGGCGAATGAAAGTCGCGCAGCATAAGTGTGTATTCGCGCCCTTCCAGCCGGTTGAGGACCGCATTCCATTCCCTGTTATAGCCGGCGCGCAAGGCATCGCTTGCCGGGCCGCCTGATATCGCCGGCACATACCAGTCGACCAGCAATTCGGCTTCGATCATCATGGCGTCGCGGTCGAAAGGCGGCACGTCGTGAAAGACGCCGGGCGCGATCTCGATGCGATCGGGCCATGCCTTGCCATGCATCATGGCGAGCAGTTCGGCCGCCGCCGCGTAGCGCTCCGCCACCGGCTGACCCTGCTGGCCGAGAAATCCCTCCGAGCCGAGATGCTCGAGCAGAAGAAAACCCTGGTCCAGGTCCTGGGCGTGGACCTCCGGGGCGCTGACGCCACCGGCCCGCAGCGCCCGGTCGATGGCGACGAAGGCCGAGACCGATTGCGCGGTGTGGGCGATCAAAGCATAGGGCCTGCCGTCGCGGACCGGCGGCCCGAGCACCAGCCGCGGCGAGTTCATCAGCACGCGGGGCGGCAGGCCGGCCAGCGAGACGATCTCATAGGAACGGGCCGAGGCGTCGCCGATAAGATAGCGTCTCTGCGCTTCACCCCAGCCGGCTCTTTTCAGAAAATCGCGCATGGCCAGCGATCGCGCCGCACGCTCGAAGGCAGCGCCTTGTCCCGACAATCTCGCCAGGCGTCCGTCGTTCTGATGGACGAGTTCGATCAGCACCGAAGTCTTTGGCAAATAGGCCTCTGCCTGTTCCGGCCATTCGACCAGGGCAGCGCCTTGCGCCAGCGCCTCGTCAAAACCCAGCTCGTCCAGTTCGGACGCCGAGGACAGGCGATAGAGGTCGAAGTGATGGACGGGAATACGCGCCTCATAGCTCTGGACGAGCGTGAAGGTCGGGCTCGGCACGTCGAGTCCGGCATCGTCGGTCATTGCCCTGATCAGCGCCCGCGCCAAACTCGACTTGCCGGCGCCGAGATCGCCTTTGAGCGCCAGCACGTCGCCGGGGCGCAGCGACATGGCCAGATCCTCGCCCAGCCTTGCGGTCGCAGCCTCGTCGGCGAGAAAACGCTCCAGCACCACGCCTGCCATCGAGCGCGCTACTCGGCCGCCGCGCGGATGCCGGACGGCGTGTCGGGAAAGGCACAAATGACGGTTGTGCCCATGTCCTTGCCGGTCTCGATGCGGACGCTGCCACCATGCAACTCGACAAAGCTCTTGACGATCGACAGGCCGAGGCCGGCGCCGCGCCGGCGGCCGCCATTGGTGCGCGGTTCGAAACGCCGGAACACCGAATCGAGCAGGTCCGGCGGCATGCCGGGACCGTCGTCGTGAACGGAGAATTCCACGCCTTCGGCAAGCGAGCGGCAGGCGAGCGTGATGGTGCTCGCCTCCGGAGCGTAGTTCGCGGCATTGCTCAGCAGATTGTAGAGGATCTGGCGGATGCGGATTTCGTCGCCGTGGAACGTCTTCGGCGCAGTGGCCGCATCGACCTTGAGCCTGATTGCATGCTCCTCCAGCCGTTCGGAGACAAGCTCGGCAGCGGCAGCGATGGTCCGATCGACGTGAACTTCGGAGATATCGAGCTCCATGATCCCGGCATCCACGGTCGCCAGGTCGAGGATGTCGTTGACGATGGTGAGCAGAACCGAGGAAGACGAGCTGACATGCTCAACATATTCGCGCTGCTTCTGGCTCAATGGCCCGGTCGACGGCAGCGAAAGAAGCTCGGTGAAGCCGATGATGTTGGTCAGCGGCGAGCGCAATTCGTAGGAGACGTGCTGCACGAACTCGTTCTTGAGCTGGTCGGATTTTTCCAGCGCCTCGTTCTTGTCCTTCAGCGCACGCTCGACATTGACGCTGTCGGTGACGTCGACGAAGGTCATCATCACCTGCCCGTTGGGCAGCGGGATCATCGCGTAGCGCAGCACGGTGCCGTTGTTCAGCTCGGTCTGGCCGTGGCGGTCGCGGCGCTCGTCGTCGAAACCGGTGATGGCGGCAACGAACCCGCGCCAGGGGCTGTCCGGCGCGCGCCGGTCGCACAGATCGCGGATCGTGGAGACGTGAACGTTTGGCTTGGCGGCGTCGGCGTCCAGCCCCCAAAGTGCTGCGAATGCCGGGTTCGACAATCTGAGCCTTCCGTCCGGGCCGAACACGGCCACGCCTTCGGCAAGATTGTCGAGCGTCTCGCCCTGAACCCGCACTGCGGTCTGGTAGCGGCTTTCGAGGTCCATCTTCTCGGTCAGGTTCTCGAACACCCAGGTCACACCGCCCTTAGGCTGCGGATTGGCGACGACGCGGATGGTCTTGCCGTCCGGCAGATGCCACCAATGTTCCTGCGACTCGACCGCGCGATAGGCACTAAGCAGGCTTTCCTTCCAGCGCCGCCATTCGGGCTGCTCGGCGATCTTGCCTTCGCTGCGCAGCCGGTCGAGCAACAAAGCGTTGTCGGGAGCACTGTGCAGGAAGCCGCTGTCGAGACCCCATAGTTTCTGGAACGCCTGGTTGAAAAACCGCAGCTTTTCGTCGGTATCGAAAATCGCCACGGCGGTGTTGAGCTGATCGAGCGTGTCGGCGTGGCTCCGCACGGTCCGCTCATATTCGTTACGGATGGTTTCGATGGCGCTGGTGTCGCAGGCAAGACCCGCCGAACCGTCCGCGCCGGCGAAGTCGGTCACGGCGAACATGCGGCGGTCGCCTTCGATCACAGTGGAAAGCGCCTGCTCGAAGACGGGATGCGACTTGTGCTGTGCAGCGATCGCATCGCGCGCCTGGCTACCCAAGAATTCCTTCGCATCGCGAACCGCCGCTTCGGCGTTTTCCGCCTCGACCGCCTTGGCATAGGCGCGGTTGACCCATTTCAGCCGCCCGTTCGCCGTGCGCAGCCATGCTGGCATGCTGAGTGCGTTGAGAAGGCCGATCATGGTGTCATAGTCGGCGGCGAGACGCTGGTTCTCGATTTTCAGCCTGGCCTCGCTTCGCTGCGTTTCTGAAAGCGAGACGAAACGGACGACCACATGTGCTGCGCCCTTGCGCCCGTGCACTTCGAGCGGCGCACCGGCCTGCGATTCAAGGACGAGATCGAACGGCTTCGCCTTTTCCCGCAGCCCCGCCACGGCATTTTCGAGCGCCGCCGCCGAGCGCGGCATCAGCCAACGGCCGAAGGCGAGGAAGGCGGCACGGTCTTCCGGGGCGCCGCTTTCAACCGGCAATGTCCCGACGAGCTCGGGCTTCTTGTTTTCCGAGGCCCATACGACGACACGCTGGCCGCGCAGATTGAGCAGCGCCTCGGAGCGTTGCAGCGCAGCGTTGACGTCGGCCAAGCGGGCTCTGAGTTCGACATTCTGCGCCGAGGTGCGCGCTCGTTCGCGGATCAGGAAAATGGCTGAGACAAGTGCCGCGCCCATGACGCCGACAAACATCGCGAGTTGCATGACCTCGACGGTGCTGACCGACAGGCCGGCTTTGGACGCAGCAGCGGGTCCAGCATGTGCCGAAAGGCCAAGCAGCGGACCGGCGAGCGCGGAAGAAGCAAGCAATTTTCCGACGCGGCTGCCAGCGCGCCATAAGAGGCTCTCGCCTCTGGCAGCGGAACCCGTGGTCACCGAATCGTTGTGGCCGCCGGAAACGGCCTGTCCCGCGCAAGGCGGGTAATCCCCCGGCATGTCCTGGTCCTCTTCGCCGCCTGAATGCAAGACCGCCCTGATGCGGGCGTCGGCTCTCGTCCCCCGGCCCCGCGAATCAGCACCATAGCGCTTGCGCGAATCGGCGTGAAGAATCAATCAGCGCAAAAATAAAGCCGGGCGAAAAGTCAATCGCCCGACCTCAATATCTAGTGGTAATTTCCGCTGTGGTTAATAGCGGTAGTGTTCCGGCTTGAACGGTCCCTGCGGGGTCACGCCGATATAGGCAGCCTGTTCGCCGGACAACTCGGTGAGCCGGGCGCCGAGCTTGTCGAGATGCAGGCGCGCGACCTTTTCATCGAGGTGCTTCGGCAGGACATAGACCTGGTTCTGATACTGGCCGGCCTTGGTGTACAGCTCGATCTGGGCCAGCACCTGGTTGGTGAAGGACGCCGACATGACGAAGCTCGGATGGCCGGTGGCGTTGCCGAGATTGAGCAGGCGGCCTTCCGACAAGAGGATCATCCGCTTGCCGTCCGGGAAAGTGATCATGTCGACCTGCGGCTTAATGTTGGTCCACTTCAGATTGCGCAGCGACGCCACCTGGATCTCGTTGTCGAAGTGGCCGATATTGCCGACGATCACCATGTCCTTCATCGCCCGCATGTGGTCGATGGTGACGACATCCTTGTTGCCGGTGGTGGTGATGATGATGTCGGCGGTCGGGGCGGCATCTTCGAGCGTGACGACTTCGAAACCGTCCATCGCCGCCTGCAATGCGCAGATCGGATCGACTTCGGTGACCTTGACGCGGGCGCCGGCGCCCTTGAGCGACGCCGAAGAGCCCTTGCCGACGTCGCCATAGCCGCAGACGACCGCAACCTTGCCGGCCATCATCGTGTCGGTGCCGCGCCGAATGCCGTCGACCAGCGATTCCTTGCAGCCATATTTGTTGTCGAATTTCGACTTGGTCACGCTATCGTTGACGTTGATCGCCGGGAACGGCAGCAGGCCCTTCTTCTGCAACTGATAGAGCCGGTTGACGCCGGTCGTGGTCTCTTCAGTGACGCCGCGGATCGCTTCCTTCTGCTTGGTGAAGAAACCGGGCGATGCCGCCATGCGCTTTTTGATCTGGGCAAACAGGATTTCTTCCTCCTCGCTGCCCGGATTGGAGAGCACATCCTCGCCGGCTTCGGCGCGCGCACCGATCAGGATGTACATGGTGGCGTCGCCGCCATCGTCGAGGATCATGTTGGAGGTGCCGCCATCGGCCCACTGGAAGATCTTGTCGGTGTAGACCCAGTAGTCCTCGAGCGTCTCGCCCTTGACGGCGAAGACCGGAATGCCGGCCTCGGCGATGGCCGCGGCCGCATGGTCCTGGGTCGAGAAGATGTTGCAGGAGGCCCAGCGGATATCGGCGCCGAGCGCCTTCAGCGTTTCGATCAGCACGGCCGTCTGGATGGTCATGTGCAGCGAGCCGGTGATGCGCGCGCCCTTGAGCGGCTGCGCCTTGCCGAATTCCTCGCGGCAGGCCATCAGGCCCGGCATCTCGGTTTCGGCGATCTCGATCTCCTTGCGGCCCCAGCCGGCAAGCGAGATGTCGGCGACCATATAGTCATTGCTACCCGTCATGGCAGTGCTCCGATCAAGAATTGTCTTCGGGATGCGCCCACGCCGGAAGGCGTGTCGAAGGGCGCGAGTTGCCGGCCTGACTAGCAGATCGTCGGCCTGACGACAATGGGATATAAAGAAATCTTTATCCGTGCATGTCTTCGGAGACGCCTCGGTCCGAAATCGGAATTGGTTTCCGAAAGCACGATGCGCAAATTCAAGGTGCTAAAGCGTCCTTTGCGCGTCCAAATGAGGCGCGGCGCCCTGGGCGTCAGGACTCCTCGCCGAAGCGGGAGGCGACCAGTTGCTCCAACGCGTCGATCACCTGCTCGGCCTCCGGGCCGCTGGCGGTGACGCGGATCGAATAGCCGGGGCTCGCCGCCAGCATCATGAGGCCCATGATCGAGGTGCCGCCAACCGTGACGCCGTCCTTCTCGACCTGGACGGAGGCGTCGAAGCCGCTGGCGACCTGAACGAACTTCGCCGAGGCGCGGGCATGCAGGCCACGCTGGTTGACGATTGGAAATTCCCGGACGATGTCACTCTTCTTGGCCGACAGTGCGTTCATTTGCTGCTCAGCAGCTGGCTGGCGACATTGATGTATTTGCGGCCGGCCGCCTGCGCCTCGTCAAGCGCTGCGCTCATATTGTCGCCCTTGCGAATGCTGGACAGCTTGATCAGCATCGGCAGGTTCATGCCGGCAATGACTTCGGTACGACCGGATTCCATCACCGAAATCGCGAGATTGGAAGGCGTGCCGCCGAACATATCGGTCAAAACGATGACGCCCGCCCCGGTGTCGACACGGGCAACGGCATCGACGATGTCGCTGCGGCGCTGCTCCATATCGTCATCGGCGCCGATCGCCACGGTCTCGAAACTGTCTTGTGGCCCGACGACATGTTCCACGGCATGGCGGAATTCGGCGGCCAGTTGACCGTGCGTTACAAGCACGAGTCCGATCATTCTTTGGTGGCTCCCGTCCATCGCCGCTTCATAGGCGTTTCATGCTCGCCGGCCCATTTCAGGCGGCGGGAGCGCTATCTTGTCGACGCGAGGCGCGTTGACAAGCCCAAAATTGCACAGGCACAGGCCATTTTGACGCATTGCAGCAACAATTCGAAAACGGATTATACGAAAGGCGCAATCAGCAGCCGCGCCATCACGGCCGGCGAGGCCGCCGGAACATTGCGTTCGGCAAGATCAATACTCGGCACCGGGCAGCCGGCTATAGGCTCGGTGGCATCGTCCTGGAAGCGGGCCATCTCGGTTGCCGGCACCAGCCGGACATGAAGATCGATCACGCCGCCGGGCTCGAACGACAATGGCCGCGGACCGAATCCGGGCACCTCGGCGAGGCCGGCGATAGGAGCGGGCACCCGACAGACCAGCCGCCCCGCGTGATCGGCAGCGAGGAGCCTGTCGTCGCCGATCAGCCGCGAAAACAATCCATGCTGGCGACAATGATCGATGAGGGCGAGCGCCAGCGTCGTCTTGCCCGAGCCGGACGGTCCCGTGATAAGGACACCACGCTCGCCGATCAGGATCGCCGTGCCGTGAATGTTCTCAGCCTGCACAGTCGGATCAGGCATGATCTTGTCCGAAACCCGGTTCCCACTTTTCGCTGCGGCGGACCCACTTTTCGGAGTCATGCTTTTTGGTTTACGCATGATCTTGTCCGAAAACCGGTGCCACGCGTCAGCCTTCGGCCGGCAGTGTCACGACGAAGCGGGCGCCCTTGATCTCGCCGGGTTTGGTGCCCGGGATGTTCTCGGCGGTCAGCGTGCCGCCATGGGCTTCGACGATCTGCCTGCTGATCGACAGGCCGAGACCTGAGTTCTGGCCGAACGCCTCGCCGGCCGGCCGGTCGGTGTAGAAGCGTTCGAAGATGCGGTCGATGTTGTCGGCCCTGATACCGGGACCATTGTCATCGACGGTGATGATGTTGACCTTGCCGGCGCGCGCCAGAGATATGGCGATATGACCGCGCTCTTCAGGAACGAAGGAGCGGGCATTCTCGATCAGATTGGTGATGACCTGGCCGATCCTCAGATCATGGCCGGCGACGAAATAGCCTTTGACGCCCTGCGGCAGTTTGGCGACCTTGAATTCGATATCGACCGTCTTCTTGTTACGCGTCGCCGTGCGCGAAACGTCGACCAGATCCGTGATGAATTTCTTGAGATCCACGGTTCCTGCGTCTTCCCGCGCGAGCTCGGCGTCAAGACGGGAGGCGTCGGAAATGTCGGTGATGAGACGGTCCAGCCGCCTGACGTCGTGCTGGATGATCTCCATCAGCCGGCCGCGCGACGTGTCGTTCTTGGCCAGCGGCAGGGTCTCCACCGCGCTGCGCAGCGAGGTCAGCGGGTTCTTCAATTCGTGCGAGACGTCAGCCGCGAAACTTTCGATCGCCTCGATGCGGGCGTAGAGCGCATTGGTCATGTCGCGCACGGCGATCGACAGATTGCCGATCTCGTCCTGCCGGTCGGAGAAGTCCGGGATTTCCTCGCGATTCTTGACGCCGCGCCGCACCCTGACCGCCGCCGCCGACAGCCGGCGCAGCGGGTTGGCGATGGTTGAGGCGAGCAGCATCGACAGGATCGCGGTGACAAGGGCGGCGATGCCGAAGACGCGCAGGATCGCCTTGCGCTCGGCCGCGACGATCTTGTCGATGTCGCCGCCTTCCGTCGACAGCATCAGCACGCCGAGGACGGCGCGGAAGCGCTGGATCGGCACGGCGACCGAAACAATCTGCTCGCCCTGTTCGGAGATCCGCACGATGGTCGACGGGCTGCCGGTAAGCGCCTTGACCACCTCCGGAAATGCTGCGCCATTGCCGCCCGGCTGTTCATGGTAGACCGGCAGCGCGGTGTTGCGGAAGAAGTCGAAGACGAACTTCTGGACACGTTCCAGAAGGTCGGGCTCTTCCGCGTCGACCGGCGGCAGGTCGTAGCGAAGGATCTGGCCACGCGAATAGAGATGACGGGAATCGAGCAGCAGATTGGCGTCGCGATCATAGATGCGGGCGCGCGTCCGTGTCGGCGAAATCAAGCGCCTAAGCACCGGCGCGACGCGCTCCGGATTGATCGGAAAATCGAGATTGTCGAGCTGATCGGAGCCGGGGCCGAGGCTTTCGCCGGCCTGCAGTTCAAGCAGCTTTTCCGGATCGATGCTGATCGAATCGGTCTCGACCGTTGCCGATGCCGCGATCGCGCCGGCGATGATCTCGCCCTGGGTCATCAGGCTTTCGACGCGGGCATCGATCAGCCCGTCGCGAAACGTGTTGAGGTAAAGAATGCCGGTGACCAGGACGGCCAGGCCGGCGAGGTTGAGGAAGAGAATGCGCCGCGTCAGGCTGGAAAAGATGTGGTGGCCTAGGAAACGGCGCATTGGCACCGTGATTTTCGACAGGAATGCCGGCAGAATCCGCGACGGGCGCCGGGCGCCCGTCCGTCTCACTCGCTCTACGTCCACTGCCATCGAATAGCAGCCCCCGCTCAGTCTTTAGTTTTGAGCATGTCGTTGTCCCAAAACCGGGACCACTTTTGGGCGACATGCATCAATTCATGCTTCGCGGAACCGATATCCGACTCCGTAAAGAGTTTCGATCATCTCGAAGTCATCATCGACGGCCTTGAACTTCTTGCGAAGCCGCTTGATGTGACTGTCGATGGTGCGGTCATCGACATAGACCTGCTCATCATAGGCCGAATCCATCAGCGCATCACGGCTTTTTACCACACCGGGGCGCTGGGCCAGAGAATGCAGGATCAGGAACTCGGTGACGGTAAGTGTCACCGGCTCGCCCTTCCAGGTGCAGGTGTGACGCTCCTGGTCCATGACAAGCTGGCCGCGCTCGAGCGAACGGGCCTGCTGGCTGGGCGTCTTGGCCGACGCCTCGCGGGCGCTGGCACGGCGCAGCACGGCGCGAACCCGCTCGACCAGAAGACGCTGCGAGAAGGGTTTGCGGATGAAGTCGTCGGCGCCCATCTTGAGGCCGAAAAGCTCATCGATCTCGTCGTCCTTGGACGTCAGGAAGATCACCGGCAGGTCGGATTTCTGGCGCATCCGGCGCAGAAGCTCCATGCCGTCCATGCGCGGCATCTTGATGTCGAGGATGGCGAGATTCGGCGGGCGCGCCGCCAGACCTTCCAGCGCCGACGCCCCATCCGTGTAAGTTTCGACGCGATACCCCTCCGATTCGAGGGCGATCGACACCGAAGTCAGAATGTTGCGGTCGTCGTCGACAAGCGCGATTGTTGCCATTTCAAGTGGCTCCCTCATGAGCTGTCCCTTCTTTGGTCGAGAAGGGGCTTCTGCAGGACAAATTAGGTACAAAATGTGGCACAGGCTTCGTCCGCTGTCACGAGCGGCACTCCGGCGGCCATAATTTCACCTCAACATGGATTGGACTGTTAAAGACCGCCAATCCTTTGGGCAACCGCCTGATTTTTTGCACATATAAACGATTTAAACAACTTTCAAAATATTTAAATCGATTAATTATTTGATATCATTTGGCTTTTCTGGTTGTCACCGTTACAGTCTCCTTGGTGGGGGCTCCGGAAATTCGCCGGCCAGGATGCTGCAAATCGAAGAAGGAACCCCTCATGTCGGAAGCCGGCAAACGCAATCCCGCATGGGCGATCGATCGGATCGGCCTAAAGACCACGGCCGCGGTGCGCTATAATTTCGGCGAAGCCGCCCTTTACGAGGAAGCGGTACGCCGCGGCGAGGCCCGGCTTACCGCGCATGGCGCGCTCGTCGCCGAGACCGGGCAGCACACCGGCCGCTCGCCCAAGGACAAATTCGTCGTGCGCGACGAGACCACCGGGCCGCATGTATGGTGGGACAACAACAAGGCGATTTCGCCGGCCCAGTTCGACACGCTGCTCGCCGATTTTCGCGCCCATGCGGCGGACAAGGATCTTTATGTGCAGGACCTGGTCGGCGGCGCCGATGCGGACTTGAAGCTGACGACCAGGGTCGTCACGGAGCTTGCCTGGCACTCCTTGTTCATCCGCAATCTGCTCATTCGCCCGGAAGCCGCCGAACTCGAGTATTTTGTGCCCGACTTGACGATCATTGACCTGCCGTCGTTCCGTGCCGATCCCGTCCGCCACGGCACCAGAACCGGAACGGTGATCGCCGTCGATCTCTCGCGCATGATCGTGCTGATCGGCGGCACCTCCTATGCCGGCGAAATGAAAAAATCGGTGTTCACCGTGCTCAACTATCTGTTGCCGGCGAAGGGCGTGATGCCGATGCACTGCTCGGCCAATGAAGGCGCCGGCGGAGATGCGGCCATCTTCTTCGGCCTCTCGGGAACCGGCAAGACGACGCTGTCGGCCGATCCGTCGCGCACGCTGGTCGGCGACGACGAGCACGGCTGGGGTCCGCATGGCATCTTCAATTTCGAAGGCGGCTGCTATGCCAAGACGATAAAGCTTTCGGCCGAAGCCGAGCCGGAGATCTTCGCCACCACCCAACGCTTCGGCACGGTCCTGGAGAATGTGGTGCTCGATGCGGGCCGCGTGCCGGATTTCGACGACGGCAGTCTCACTGAAAACACGCGCTGCGCCTATCCGCTCAATTTCATCCCCAACGCCAGCAAGACGGGCCGCGCCGGTCACCCGAAAAACATCATCATGCTGACCGCCGACGCATTCGGCGTGATGCCGCCGATCGCCCGGCTGACTCCGGCGCAGGCGATGTATCATTTCCTCTCCGGCTATACCGCCAAGGTGGCTGGGACCGAAAAGGGCGTCACCGAACCCGAAGCGACGTTTTCGACCTGTTTCGGCGCGCCATTCATGCCGCGCCATCCGTCGGAATACGGCAATCTGCTGCGCGAGCTGATCGCCCATCACGGTGTCGACTGCTGGCTGGTCAATACCGGCTGGACCGGCGGCGCCTATGGCACCGGCAAGCGGATGCCGATCAAGGCGACGCGGGCGCTGCTTGCCGCGGCGCTCGACGGCTCGCTGAAAGGGGCCGATTTCCGGACCGACGCCAATTTTGGTTTCGATGTGCCGGTGGCGGTTGCGGGCGTCGACCGCGCCATTCTCGATCCGAGATCGACATGGGCCGATACCTCAGCCTATGACCTGCAGGCGGCGAGGCTGGTCGGCATGTTTGCCATCAATTTCGAAAAATTCGAACCTCATGTCGACGCCATTGTGCTCGGCGCCGCGCCGCGCATGCGCGAAGCCGCGGAATAATCGCCGGCTGGGTACCCTGCGCCTCAAGGCCCGGACCGGAACCGGGAGGGCCCGACCCGGGGATCGGGCCTTTTCTTTTTTCGTCCGCCGCGCCATGACTGCGGCATGAACGCCGACGACAAGATCATCATTGCCGACGATGCGGTGATCCATCCGGATGACCTGCACGAGGACTTCATCCGCTCGTCCGGCCCTGGCGGCCAGAACGTCAACAAGGTGGCGACGGCGGTGCAATTGCGCTTCGATGCGGCGAATGCGCCGGGCCTGTCGGAGCGCGTCCGCGAGCGAACCATAAAGCTGGCCGGCCAGCGCGTCACCAAGGACGGCGTCATCGTCATCGAGGCCGGACGCTTCCGCACGCAAGAGCAGAACCGGGCGGACGCCCGGGCGCGGCTTGCAGAACTGGTCGCCAAGGCCGCCGAACCGCCGCCGCCGCCGCGCAAGAAGACGAGGCCGTCGAAAGGCGCGGTCGAAAGGCGGCTGAAGACCAAGGCTGGGCGCGGCACAATCAAGAAATTGCGCGGCCGGGTGGACGACGATTAGAGCGACGCGCGTCCGCTTGGACGCACACAGTACGCCTGACATTTTGTATCCACGCATCGTGCTTTCCGAAATCGATTCCAATTTTCGGGCCGATGCGGCAGGCGCGACATCGATCGCGCGGTCGACGGCTTCCAATTCAAGGTTGCAGGTGGCAAGTTCGGTATTCGCCACAGCAAGGGAGACCGCAGATGGGCATGTTTGATTTCGTCAAGGGCGTCGGCAAGAAGCTCGGCTTCGGCGACGATGAGCCGGAGCCGACCGCCGATACACTCAAGAAGGAACTCGATTCGCACGCGCTCGGCACCGACAATGTCGAAGTCGTCGTCGAAGGCGATACGGCTGTCCTGAAAGGCGTGGTCAAGGATCAGTCGATCTTCGAAAAGGCGGTTATCGCCGTCGGCAACACGCTCGGCGTGTCCAAGGTGCAGGCGGATGAGTTGCAGGTCGCCGCCCCCGAATCCGGCACACCCGCTGCCCCGGCCAAGGAACCGACCTTCTACACGGTCAAGAAAGGCGACAATCTCTGGAAGATCGCCGAAAAGAGCTACGGCAAGGGCAAGGGTGCGAAGAACACGATCATTTTCGAGGCCAACAAGCCGATGCTGACCCACCCGGACAAGATCTATCCGGGGCAGGTCCTGCGCATACCGGATCTCGATCAGGCCTGACCAGATCGGCGACAGCCAATTGACAACGGCGGCTTTCGGGTCGCCGTTTTCATTTGATGGTGACATTCTGGTTCTTCCAGACCAACGGATCAAGCGACCATGCTCGTTCTGCCCAAAGGCGTCCGCCACATGCCCGGCTATCTGTCCCGCGCGGTGCAGGAAGCGCTGGTCGAGGATGTGAGACGGGTCGTGCAGGACGCTCCGCTGTTCGTTCCAGCCATGCCCCGTACCGGCAAGGAGATGAGCGTGCGCATGACCAATTGCGGTTCGCTCGGCTGGGTCACCGACAAGGAGCGTGGCTATCGCTACCAGCCGACGCACCCGGTGACCGGAGCGCCCTGGCCGCCGATCCCCGACGTGCTGCTGCAGCTGTGGCGGGACGTGTCCGCCTATCCGCATCCGCCGGAGGCTTGCCTGGTCAATTTCTATTCGCCGGACGCGAAGATGGGCCTTCATCAAGACCGCGACGAGATCGATTTCTCCGCACCGGTCGTCTCCGTTTCACTGGGCGACGATTGCCTGTTCAGGGTCGGCCAGAGCACGCGCGAGGGCGGCACCAAATCGTTCAGGCTGAAAAGCGGCGACGTCGTCGTGCTTGGCGGCGAAGGCCGCCTCTGTTTTCACGGCGTCGACCGCATCTATCCGTCGACCTCGGCGTTGCTCAGGAATGGTGGGCGGATCAATCTGACGCTGCGGCGGGTGACCTATCCTGGCTAGAGTCGTATCGCCGTCTATCTCCTTGTTTAAGCACCGGATTTTTGCAAAACCGGCATCCGCTCTGGGTCACGGTCCAAGCCTGACGCTGCCGGAAAAGATCCAGCGTTCGAGAACGACAAAGTTGACCACCGGAATGAGAATGCAAGTGAGCAGTATCGGAATCACGACCGGCAGCCCGAACTGCCCGACGAGGAGCAGCGGAAGGAGATAGGCGATGGCAAGACCGAAACCGGTCAGCACGGCGAAACGCGGCGCTTCGAATTGATGCGAGCCGGCCGACATGAACGTGAAGAACTTGTGGCCCAGATAGGAGAATATTGCCGCGACCGCATAGGCGGCGACGGAGGCTGTGGCCGGCGACAGGTATGTTGACCCGGCGCTGGTGAAGAGGCTGGCGCAAAGCGCGTAGAGCACTGTGGCCGCAAGCCCCACCGAGGCGAATTTGAGAAGCCGGCGCGGAGCAAGTGTGCCGCGCCAGGTGGAAAAGTCAGGCCGGCGCAATGCAGGCATATTGATCACCGGCTGCTCCCGACAAATGCTCTGGAATTGGCAATCGAACTATAGCGGGCACTGCCTAAAGCGCCGTTAACCGCTTCGTTACAGCTTCCTGAGCGCCACTTCCTCGACCAGATGATTGGCGCCCTTGCGCAGGATGAGATCGGCGCGGGCTCGCGTCGGCAGGATGTTCTCGCGCAAATTCTTCAGATTGATGTTGGTCCACAGGCCCTCGGCGATGGCGCGGGCCGCTGCTTGCGAAAGTTGCGAATAGCGGTGGAAGAAGGAGTCCGGATCGCGGAAGGCTGTCTCGCGCAGCCGCATGAAGCGGGCGATGTACCATTGATGGATCAGCTCCTCTTCGGCATCGATATAGATGGCGAAGTCGAAGAAATCCGACAGGAAAGGCACGATCTTGCCGTCCTTCGGCAGCTTGCCCGGCTGCAGCACGTTGATGCCTTCGAAGATCAATATATCGGGCCGGTCGATGGTCTGGAACTCGCCGGGAACGACGTCGTAGGTCAGGTGCGAATAGACCGGCGCGCGGACATTGCGCTGCGCCGATTTGATGCCCGACAGGAAACGCAGCAATGCGCCGACGTCATAGCTGTCGGGAAAGCCCTTGCGTTCCATCAGATTGTTGCGGCGCAGGATTTCGTTGGGAAGCAGGAAGCCGTCTGTGGTGATCAGATCGACCTTGGGACTCGACGGCCAGCGCGCCAGCAATTCCTTGAGCACGCGCGCCGTGGTCGATTTGCCGACCGCGACAGAGCCGGCAATGCCGATGATGAAGGGCGTCTTGACGACATCCACCGCGTTGAAGAAGGCCTGGCGCTGCCTGAACAGAAGTTGGCTCGCCTCGACATGTGCCGACAACAGCCGGGACAGCGAAAGATAGATGCGCTTGACCTCTTCGAGGTCGACCGGGTCGTTGAGCGAACGCAGGCGACGGACCTCGTCCTCGCCGAGCGTCATCGGCGTGTCGGCGCGGAACTGCGACCATTGCTCTGCCGAGAAAAAACGAAAGGGCGAATATTTCTCGGTGGGGGCGAGCTGGTCCATCGAGTTTCCTACCCTCCGCAGCGATCAGCCCCGGTCCTGCCGAGACGCCTTTTCGGCGATGCCCGAACGACCGGTGCGGCGTTCGAGTTCGGTCAGGACATCGGCAAGCGGAATGCCGGCGACGCCCAGAACGACAAGCCAATGATAGATGAGATCGGCGCTTTCCGAAACGAGGGCTTGTCTGTCACCGCCAACCGCCGCGATCACCGTTTCGACCGCCTCTTCGCCGAGCTTCTGCGCCGCCTTGTCCATGCCGCGTGCGAACAGCTTTGCCGTCCACGAACCCGGATCGCCGGAATGCGCGCGTTCCCTGATGATTGTCTCCAGATCGGAAAGCGAAAACTCAGCCATGGCGCCATCTATCTGCTTGTTTAAGCACGATCTTTTCCGAAAACCGGTTGCCATTTTTCGCTGGCGCGGACCTTCGGTTCGGGATCATGCTTTAGAGCCGATCACCCGGGGAGTCCAGTCGCATCGGCAGGCCGGCGCGGGCCATATGCGCCTTGGCTTCGGCAATGCTGTAGGTGCCGAAATGGAAGATCGATGCCGCCAGCACCGCGCCGGCATGGCCGTCGCGAATGCCCTCGACCATGTGATCGAGCGTGCCGACGCCGCCGGAGGCGATGACCGGCGCACGCACGGCGTCGGCTACCGCGCGGGTGAGCGCGATGTCGTAGCCGGCCTTGGTGCCGTCGCGGTCCATCGACGTCAGCAGGATCTCGCCGGCGCCGCGATCGACCATCTGCTGAGCGAATTCGACCGCGTCGATGCCGGTCTTTTCGCGGCCGCCATGGGTAAAAATCTCCCAGCGGTCGGCCTCGCCTTCGCCCGATACTTTCTTGGCATCGATGGCGATGACGATGCACTGGTTGCCGAATTTGTCAGCCGCCTCGGCGACGAAATCGGGATTCTTCACCGCCGCCGTATTGATCGACACCTTGTCGGCGCCGGCCAAAAGCAGCTTTCTTATGTCGGCGACCTGTCGCACGCCGCCGCCGACGGTCAGCGGCATGAAGCATTGTTCGGCGGTGCGGGCGACGATGTCGAAGATGGTTTCGCGATTTTCGGACGAAGCGGTGATGTCGAGGAAGCAGAGTTCGTCGGCGCCAGCGGCGTCATAGGCCTTGGCCGCCTCGACCGGATCGCCGGCATCGACCAGGTCGACGAAGTTGACGCCCTTGACGACGCGGCCGTTCTTGACGTCGAGACAGGGGATGACGCGGGCTTTCAGCATCACATCCTCGCAAGCGCGGCAAGAAAATCGCCAAGCAATTGCCCAACGACAGGCGGAACCTCGCCCTTGGCGTCAAAGGCAGGATCGTAGGCGGACAGGGTGACGCCGACGATCGGGATCGACTTGGCCAGCCCGCAAACCAGTTGCCGCAGTTGCTCCGGATTTGGACCTCCCGGCCGTGCATAGCGGTTCACTTGCAGCACATCCGGATCGTGAACATCCAGATCCAGATGCAAATGCACTTGGGCCGCGCCGGCCGCCTTTAGCTTTCCGACATTATCGAGTGCATCGGCCCATTGGGCGCGAATGATTGGCAACGTCTCCAGAAGCCGCCTTTCATCGGGATCGAGGTCGCGTGCATCGACCAGCATGCACCGCGACGGGTCGATCGCCTGGAAGCCGGGAATCGCTGACGTCATAGGGCGCCAGCAGAGCCCCAGCGTCGTCGCCAGCGCCATGCCGTCGAGAAAGCCGTAGGCGGACGTCTCGGGCGTGTTGAGATCGCCATGCTGATCGATCCAGATGATCGAGTCAGCGGTATCGCGAGCCACCGCACCGGCGGCGGTCAGGCAATTTCCGGTGAGCACAATGGGAAAACGCTCATCGTCGCGCGCCATGTCGACCTTGGTGGCGACTGCCCGACAAACCGCGAAACCTGTCGCGATTTCGCGTTTCTGGGCATCGCCGACTTCGCCGATGTCCTCGACGACGACATCGTGGCCGCGAAAGGCAAGTTCATCGACGAGGCCGCCGGCAATGATGGCGTCGGGGCCCTGGCCACAGCCGGCATGATAAAGGCCGCTGTCATAGGGTGCGAGGATGACCGAGAGTTTCATCGCGCCCTCGCCTTCTCCGGTCCTGCCGCCAGGATCGCCAGTGCCTCGGCCGGATCGATACGCCCGTCATAAAGCGCGCGGCCGGAGATGGCACCTTCGAGTTTTTGCGCATCGGGCATGGTCATGCGCACGATGTCGGCGATCGAGGCAAGCCCCCCGGAGGCGATGACCGGGATTGAAACTGCTTCGGCGAGATCGATGGTGGTATCCCAGTTTATGCCGGTCAGCACACCGTCGCGGTCGATGTCGGTGTAGATGATGGCGGCGACGCCGGCGCCCTCGAACTTCCTCGCCAGTTCGATGACGCCGAGGCTCGAGGCCTCGGCCCAGCCCTCGACCGCGACCTTGCCGCCCTTGGCGTCGATGCCGACTGCGATCTTGCCCGGGAACGCCTTGCAGGCCTGCCTGACCAGATCCGGATCGCGCACGGCCACCGTGCCGAGGATGATCCGCGCCAGCCCGCGATCGAGCCAGTCCTCGACCTGCGCCAGGGTGCGGATGCCGCCGCCGAGCTGCACCGGGTTTTTCGTCACCTTGAGGATGGCGCCGACCGCCGCGCTGTTGACGCTCTGGCCCTTGAAGGCGCCGTTGAGGTCAACGACATGCAGCCATTCAAAGCCTTGTTGCTCGAAGGCCCTGGCCTGCGCGGCCGGGTCGTCATTGTAGATCGTCGCAGTCGCCATATCGCCGTGCTTCAGGCGCACGCACTTGCCGTCCTTGAGGTCGATGGCCGGGAACAGGATCACTTTCAGGCGCCCTCGACGATCGCGAAATGGCCGGTCGAAGCCGCCAGTCGATTCCGCAGTGCGGTCTGATAGGCCGGCGACTGGTAACAGTTCAGCGCTGTCTGATAAGAGTCGAACTCGACCACAACATGCCTGTCAAATTCCGATCCTTCTGGGTTTGTGACCTGTCCGCCGCGCACGAGATAGCGGCCGTCGTAGCGCGAAATGGCGTCACCGATGGCGTCACGGTAGCGCTGATAACCGTCGGGGTCAGTCACCGTGAGCATGACCACCCAGTAGCCTTTCTTACTCATGATCCTAGGGCCTCCAGCGCAGAAAATTGGTGATCAGCGCCAGGCCAAGCGCCTGGCTCTTTTCGGGATGAAACTGCGTGCCGGCGAGATTGCCGCTGACAACAGCGGCCGTCACCGGACCACCGTAGTCGGCAATCGCCAGCACCTCCTCCGGCTTCTGCGCGTCGAGATGGTAGGAATGAACGAAATAGGCGTGCAGTCCCTTGGCGCCGGTCGGAATGCCGGAAAACAGCGGATGCTTGCGCGTGAGCTCGATCGTGTTCCAGCCGATCTGTGGGATCTTCAGCGCAGGATCGGCCGGGGTGATCTCCTTGACGTCGCCGGCGATCCAGCCAAAACCTTTTGTAACGGTCTTTTCCAGGCCCCGCTCCGACATCAGCTGCATGCCGACGCAGATGCCGAGGAATGGCCGCCCCTTGACGATCGCGACCTCCTCGACCGCTTCCCACATGCCGGCCACAGCGCGCAGCCCGGCCGCGCAATCGGCATATGCGCCGACGCCGGGCAGGACGATGCGATCGGCGGTCCTGACACGCTCGGCATCGGCGGTCAGGTCGATCGCTGCGGCGATACCGGCTTCATGCGCGGCGCGCTCGAAGGCCTTGGTGGCCGAGCGCAGGTTGCCCGAGCCGTAATCGATGATCGCGGCCCGCATGTCAGGGTCTTCCGGGAGTGTGGTTCAACCCTAGCGCGATGCCCATATGTGTCGGCCGGGCATGGGCGGCGTCCGGAACGATGCGCGGCACTGGCGCTTGCTCGTCCGCTTGCGCTTCGGCTTCCAGCACATAGCGCGTATCGGCATCGTCGAGCCTGTTGGCCTCGACGACGCCCCATTCATGCCAGCCACGACGGCGCAGTGCGGCGATCCGCAAGGCCTGACCCTCCAGCCCGACATAGAGCGATACAAGCAGCGACAGCAGCGGGCCGGCCAGCCCAAGCCTCAGCCCTTCGGCAAGCATCGAAAGCAGAGCCATGGCGACAAACGCCAGTGCTGCCTCGATCCACAACCGGTGCCAGAGCAACCACAGCGGCGACACGAGGAAGCCGAGCCAGGAAAAACCATCCCGGACAAAGGTTACATCAGGCTTTTCGCCGCGGCCCGGCGGTTCCATCACGACATAGACGGCCATGGCCTATCCCTTCAGAGATCCCTTGGTGGACGGAACCGCATCCGGCTGGCGCGGGTCGCTTTCAAGCGCGAAACGCAGCGCGCGCGCCACCGCCTTGAAGCAGGTCTCGGCGATGTGATGATTGTTTGCGCCGTAGTGGTTGGCTACATGCAGCGTGATGCCGGCATTCTGCGCCAGGGCCTGGAAGAATTCGCGCACCAGTTCGGTGTCGAACGTGCCGATCTTCGGCGACGAGAACGCAACGTTCCAGACAAGGAAAGGACGGCCGGAAACGTCGATCGCCGCGCGCGTCAGCGTCTCGTCCATGGCGAGATCGACCGAGGCATAGCGCATGATGCCGCGCCGCTCGCCCAACGCCTTGGCCAGCGCCTGGCCGAGCGCGATGCCGGTGTCCTCGACCGTGTGGTGGTCGTCTATGTGCAGATCGCCCTTGGCCTTGACTGTCATGTCGATCAGCGAATGCCGCGACAGCTGGTCCAGCATGTGGTCGAAGAAACCGACGCCCGTCGAAATATCGGATTTTCCCGAGCCGTCGACCTGGACCGACACGGAGATGTCGGTCTCCCCAGTCTTGCGGCTGGCGTTGGCGGAACGGGGCGGCATGACCTCATCCTTGTCCAGAGTTCAGACGTTCCAAGCGTCCACGTGCTTGAAAACGAGAGCCTTCTAGCAGCATGATCCGGCGATTGCCAGTTGCCATGCCAGGGGATATCGAGCCTGGCGGGTGGCTGGTTTGCAATCATCGGACCTATGCATACATATGGCCGATCAAGTCACTCGTAACGCGCCAATCGCCTTTTCGGGACCGGTGCTGATCGGAGCAGAAGATGTCGAATGAACTGACCATGCACGCCACGACCATCGTGACGGTGCGCAAGGGCGGCAAGGTGGTGATTGCCGGCGACGGCCAGGTCAGTCTCGGCCAGACCATCATGAAGGGCAATGCCAAGAAGGTGCGCCGCATCGGCAAAAGCGGCAATGTCATTGCCGGTTTCGCCGGCGCCACCGCTGACGCCTTCACCCTTCTGGAGCGGCTGGAAGCCAAGCTCGAACAATATCCGGAGCAATTGACGCGGGCCTGCGTCGAACTCGCCAAGGACTGGCGCACCGACCGCTATCTGCGCCGGCTTGAAGCGATGATGCTGGTTGCCGACAGATCGGTTTCGCTGGCGCTGACCGGCACCGGCGACGTGCTCGAACCCGAACATGGCGTCATGGCCATCGGTTCGGGCGGCAATTACGCGCTAGCCGCGGCGCGCGCACTGATGGACACCGACAAAGATGCCGAGGAGATCGCGCGCAAGGCGATGCAGATCGCATCCGACATTTGCGTCTACACCAACAACAACTTCGTCATCGAAACGCTCGATGCCGGCTGAACCGGCCGCTGGCCATGATCCAGAAAAGTGGAAACCGGTTTTTGCTCCGCTGACCTTCGGTTCGGAGAAGATCATGGCCAAACAAGAAAATAGATACGATTTTCGGCCGGTGACGGAGTCGGACCTGCCGATGATTGCGGCATGGCTGGCCGAGCCGCATGTCGCGGAGTGGTGGGATGATCCCGAGACGGAGATCGCCCAGATCCGCCAACACATCGACAGCATTTCCGTCGAACCGCTGATCATCGAGCTCGATGGCGAGCCGATCGGCTACATGCAGAGCTACGACCCGCATCTGGAAGACGGCCATCCCTATAGCGACCAGCCGTTCGGTACGCTCGGCATAGATTTGTCGATCGGCAGGCCTGAGCTTATCGGACGCGGCCACGGCTCGGCAATTGTCCGGCAGTTCGTGGAACAGCTGTTCGAGGAAGGGGCGCCGCGTGTCATCATCGACCCGGATCCATCCAACGGACGAGCGATCCGCGCCTATGAAAAGGCCGGTTTCAGAGCTATCGATCGAAGGCAATCGGAATATGGCGACGCCGTGCTGATGGCAATCGACGCCGAAGAGGACGATATCGAATAAGGCGACGCCGAATAAAGCCGAAGAGGGGCAGTAACAGCATGAGCACAACCGGCGCCGACAAACCCGTCTCGGCCTATGAAGACAGCTGGCGGATGGGACTTCTGCTGGTCCTCGGCCTGATCATATTCCAGGCTGGAGTCCTTTACGGCATGGGCCGAACCCCGATCTGCACATGCGGCTATGTCAAGCTGTGGCACGGCATCGTGCAGAGTTCGGAGAATTCCCAGCATATTTCCGACTGGTACACATTCTCGCACCTCATCCATGGCTTCCTGTTCTATGCGCTGGCGTGGGCTCTGTTCCCGCGCTCGCCGATCGGGCTCAGGCTGGCATTTGCGGTCGTCATTGAGGGCGGTTGGGAACTTCTCGAGAACAGCTCGTTGATCATCGAGCGCTATCGCGCCGGCACGATCTCCCTCGACTACTATGGCGACAGCATCATCAATTCGGTGGCGGACACGCTGGCGATGGTGCTGGGATTTGTGATGGCGCGCAGGCTTCCTATATGGGTGATCGTGACCCTGGCCGTCATCTTCGAATTCGGTGTCGGCTACCTCATCCGGGACAATCTGACGCTCAACGTGATCATGCTGCTGCATCCGTTCGAGTCCATCCGGCAGTGGCAAAGTGGAATTTAGGAATATGAGCACATTCTCGCCCCGTGAAATCGTTTCGGAACTCGATCGCTTCATCATCGGCCAGAAGGACGCCAAGCGCGCCGTGGCCATCGCCCTGCGCAACCGCTGGCGCCGCCAGCAGCTCGAAGGCCAGATGCGTGAAGAGGTGATGCCGAAGAACATCCTGATGATCGGCCCGACCGGCGTCGGCAAGACCGAGATCTCGCGCCGCCTGGCACGCCTTGCCGGTGCGCCGTTCGTCAAGGTCGAGGCGACCAAGTTCACCGAAGTCGGCTATGTCGGCCGCGACGTCGAGCAGATCATCCGCGACCTGGTCGAGATCGCCATCGGCCTGGTGCGCGAGAAGATGCGCGAGGATGTCAAGGCGCGCGCCCATATCAATGCCGAGGAACGTGTGCTGGAAGCGCTCGTCGGCAAGACGGCGAGCCCGGGCACACGTGACAATTTCCGCAAGAAGCTGCGCGACGGCGAGCTCGACAACAAGGAGATCGAGATCGAAGTAAGCGACACCGGCACTGGCGGCATGCCCGGCTTCGAGATTCCCGGCATGCCGGGCGCAAATATCGGCGTGTTGAACATCAACGACATGCTGTCGAAAGCGATGGGCGGCCAGAAGACCAAGACGCGCAAGACGACGGTGAAGGAATCGTACACGGTGCTGGTCGGCGACGAGTCCGACAAGCTGCTCGACCAGGACGAGGTGGTGCGCAGGGCGCTCGAATCGACCGAAAACGACGGCATCGTCTTCCTCGACGAGATCGACAAGATCGCCTCGCGGGAAGGCGGCATGGGCGCCGGTGTTTCCCGCGAAGGCGTGCAGCGCGACCTGCTGCCGCTTGTCGAAGGCACAACGGTGGCGACCAAATACGGACCGGTGAAGACCGACCACATCCTGTTCATCGCATCGGGTGCGTTTCACATCGCCAAGCCATCGGACCTGCTGCCGGAACTGCAGGGCCGACTGCCGATCCGCGTCGAGCTGCGTGCACTGGAGAAGGACGATTTCGTCCGCATCCTGACCGAGACCGAGGCCAGCCTTATCAAGCAGTACATCGCGCTGATGAAGACCGAGGGCGTCGATCTCGTCTTCACCGACGACGCCATCGATTCGCTGGCCGGCATTGCGGTCGATCTCAACGCCAGCGTCGAGAACATCGGCGCCAGGCGGCTGCAGACGGTCATGGAGCGGGTGCTGGACGAAATCTCCTATGACGCGCCGGACCGGCACGGCACGGCGGTGACCATCGACGCAGCCTATGTGCAAAAGCATGTCGGCGACCTGTCCAGAAACACGGATTTGTCGCGTTTCATCCTGTAGCAGGCGATCCATCCCACAAGAAATGGGCCGGGGGAGCCGGCAGGTTCTGAAACGTGTGGCCAAATGGAAGCATCTGGCCAGCATTTGTCTTGCCCGGCGCAGGGGCCCTCGACTCCACTTCCAGCTTTACCTAGTTTGCCCGGCAACTACAGCGCCGCGCATCGGTTGGGCGTGCAAAGGGCGCTATACAGTTGGTTTTGCGCATGACCCCGAAAATCGATTCCGGGGGTCATGCGCTTTTGCAGGCGGCGGCGCATGAAAAAACTGATCCTCGTCATTCTCGGGCTGACGCTGGCGACAGCCATGTTCGCCGCCGAAGCGGCGACGATGGTCCCGCCGGGCAACAGTCATGCCGAGCAGCCCAACATACCGGGCGCCTCGAGCCGGCGCACCCAAGCCACCAACACCACCTTCCAGGCAAAATACCGCAAGGTCTATGCGCTGCTGCAGCACGACGCCGGTCTTCGCGGCAAGATCAGCCAAGCGGCTGCGACCTATGGCATCGACCCTATGCATATCGTCGGCGCCATAGTCGGCGAGCACACCTACAATGTCGACGCCTACGACCGGCTGCAGACCTACTACGTCAAGGCGATCTCTTATCTGTCGAGCAAGCTGTCCTTCGCCTATGAAGGCGAGGACATCACCGATTTCGTGCAGCGGCCGCAATTCCAGGAATGCGCCGGCAAATCGGACAGTTACGCGCTCTGGGAATGCCGCGAGCAGGTTTGGAACCAGTCCTTTCGCGGCAAGACTGTCGGCGGTGAGAGCTTCCCCGACGACCGCTTCGGCGCCACTTTCTTCCAGCCCTATTATGCCGGCCAGACTTTTGGCCTCGGTCAGCTCAATCCGCTGACGGCGTTGCAGATGAGCGATCTCGTGCACCAGGTTTCCGGCCTGCCGAAGCTCGACGTCGGCGATCCGAACGCGGTCTACAAGACCATCATGGATCCGGACCTGACATTGGATTATGTCGCAGCGACGATTCGGAAATCCATCGATGCCTACCAGAGCATTGCCGGCTTCGACATATCGGACAATCCCGGCATCACATCGACGCTCTACAATGTCGGCAATCCGGAACAGCGTGCCCATGCGCTGAAGGCCGAGAACGACAGGCGCCGCGACGCGGGCGAACCGGAGAAGCTGCCCGAGGAAAATTACTATGGCTGGCTGGTCAACGACAAATTGCCGGAGCTGAAGGCGCTGTTTTAGTTGTTAAATCCGACGCTTGGTACCTGACGACCACAGCCGCCCTGGGGTGGAGCCGCTGTTGGTGAGAGCCGATACAAGAGCGCAAATGCGCCAATAGGCGGACGAGGCACTCGGCCAGGGAGCCTATTGCCCTTGATGCAATGCCCTTCATCCGCACTTAGGCTCGGGGTTCGCGCCTCACTTCGGAAGCCGTTCGTAAGCGCCTAAGTTGCCCAGGAGGGTTTCCTGTGGTCCGCTTGAAGGCACGGCTGAAAGCGGCTTCGGAAGCATATCCCAGGCGCGCGGCGATGGCTGGGATCGTCAGGCTCGGGTCAAGGAGCAGGCGTTTTGCTTCGCGCATTCGGAATTCGAGCACATAGCGGGCCGGCGATACCCCAAGCACATGTGAAAAACGTTCGGCGAAGGTCGACCGCGACATGGCCGCAGTTCTCGCCAATCGGGCCAAAGACCAGTTTTCCCCCGGTCTCGTATGGATGTCGAGCAGGGCGGGGCCAAGTCCTCGATCGCGCAGCGCAGCGAGCCAGCCTCGGCGATGATCATCGCTATCCCTGGCCCAATCGCGAACAATGATGCTGATGGCCGCATCGGCCAGACGGGCCATTATTGTGGCCGAGCCGACGCTTTCTTCCGCCATCTCCGCCGCCATTACCTCCAGCAGCATGCCGAGAGATCGGGTGCGGTTCGGTCCCTCGCGAAACACAAGTTTTGCGGGCATGGTCCCAATCAATCGATCGGCCAGCGGTTCCTCGAAATCCACGGTGCAGCAGAAAATGAGGGATCGGGCACCCCCGCCGCCGGTGTTGAGGGAATAGCTTGTGCCGGATATCTGTCTTGGCCCCAAGAGGGTGAGATCGGTCACCGCGCTCTCAGGGTCGTCGGCGATGACATGTTTGGTGCCATGTGGCAGGAGCACGACATCGCCCTGGTCCAACCGCTCTGGTTCAGACCCCTCGATAAGCACCCAACAGCTGCCTTCGGCGACGAAATGGAAGCGAATTCCCTTTTGGAATTGCAGGCCGATGCCCCAAGGCCGCGTTACCTCGGCCCGGCAGTAACTCGCTTCCGCTGGCCTGAGATCCCGCAGGAACTGTCCAAGAAGATGGACGACAGGATCGGCAGAATTGGATGATCGAGCATACATCTCGGACGCAGTATCATTGTTCGTCCGGCATTCCACAATAGGCTCTTCCCTGCTGCCAGTAGATTCGTGGCAACGTGGCAACATTGAGGGAGATGTCAGTGTCTTTGCTAAAGCTCGTGGCGGCGGTTGCCGCGGTTATTATCCTGCCGTCTCAGACTTACGCCCTGGAGAATACATACCTGCCCGTTGAGAAGGTGCCGTATTATGAGGAAATGCCTGACCAGCCCCACCGGCTGGGCCCCTTATGGGGCAAGCGCGATGTGGGTCCGGCTGGAACGCTGCTGAAAGTCCCGGGGGGATGGCAAGCACCGATACATGCACATACGGCAGACTATCAGGGCATTGTCATTGAGGGCACCTGGAGCCACTCGGTGCCGGAAACGGGTGAGGGCCGAAACATCGAGCTGCAGCCCGGATCATATTGGACCCGGAAGGCAGACCAGATGCATGCCGATGCCTGTATGTCGGAAAAGCAGTGCGTGATCCTTCTTATCAACACCGAACCTTATTCCACTCTTTTCAAGAGCCGATAGCTGGACATCAACATGGAGCGTGACCTGGAAGGACAGAGGGTGGTTGTCGTCGGCGCGAGCTCGGGAATCGGGCATGCCGTGGCTTGGGAGGTGGCGGCCCGCGGCGCGGAGGTCGTTATGATGTCCCGCTCCATGGACAAGCTCCAACGCGCATCAGAAGGCATGCGGGGACATGTGCGGCTTCATGCAGCCGATATGCGCGATGCGGTTGGCGTCGCCAATGCCCTTGCCGATTACGACACAATTGACCATCTGGTCCTCACTGCAGTCGCCGACGAACTGGCGCGGGCAAAGCCGCTCGCCGATCTGACGGATGAGGATGTCGAACGCAGCTTCGACAAGATGCGAGGTTACTTCACAGTCGTGCAGGCTGCAGCGCATCGCCTTTCGCCCACTGGCTCGATCGTGATGATGTGCGGCGCGGCGGCGGTCCGCCCTCCCGCTATGGGGTTCTCCCTTCTTGCCGCTGAAGGTGCTTCCATTCCGGGTTTCGGCAAGGCGCTTGCCAGGGAGCTTTCACCCGTTCGCGTGACCGTGGTCATGGCAGGGCTGGTGGATACGCCTATAAACAGCGCACGCCGTGAGCAAAGTGCCAAGTGGGCTGAAACCTCGCTGCCCGCTCGCCGCTTTGGACAGCCGGAAGATTTGGCGGATGCGATTATCTTCGCAATGCGCAATCCATATACGACAGGTGGAATTCTGGTTGTGGATGGAGGCCTGCTGATTGCCTGACAAAGACAGAGCTTGCCTTCGTCTGGGCGCGTTCCGTCATTTCTTCCAATAGTTCGGGGAACCCGCCGCGGCTCACGCCGCCAGCAGCGACTTCAGCTTGATCGTTTGCGAGCCGAGCGCATCTGGCGCCGGCTTTGCCCTCTTGGCGATCAGCATCTCGGCCAGCCTTATGTCGCGGCCGACGGAATTGCCTGGGCCGATGCCGCTCGCCGCGACCAGCCTGCCGTCCTCGGCGAGGTGGAACAAGATGAAGGCGCCATCGTCGAGGTCGCGGCGCACAACCTTGCTGCCCTCGTCCGACAGGCCTGATATCTGCAAGGTCAGGCCGTATTGATCCGACCAGAACCATGGCACCGCCGCGTGGCTTTCACCGGCGCCAAGCATGTTCCTGGCCGCAAGCGCGCCATGCTCCTGCGCGTTCCGCCAGGCTTCCAGCCGCACGCGCCGGCCGCCATAGACGGCAAGCGGAAACGAGCAGCAATCGCCGGCGGCGAAGATGGCCGGATCGCTGGTGCGAAGCTCGGCATCGACAGCTATGCCGTTGTCGATCGTCAGCCCCGCTTCCGCGGCAAGTCCGGTCACCGGCACGGCGCCGATGCCGATCACTGCCAGGTCGGCGACGATGTCCTTTCCGCCCGCAAGCGCGATGCGCACCCCGGCGCCGTCGTCGGCGATCGCCGCGATGCCGTCGCCGCACAGGATTTTGACGCCTTCGGCTTCATGCGCCTCGTGGATGATTTTGGCGATCTCGGCCGGCACGCCGCGCATCAGGATCCGCGGCTGCGCCTCGATGACGGTGACCGTGGCCCCCAGCCTGCGTGCCGCGGCGGCGAGCTCAAGACCGATGAAGCCGCCGCCGACGATGGCGATTCGGTTTCCGGCGCTGAGATGCGCGCGAATGGCCAGCGCGTCATTAAAGGTCCGGAGGTAGACGCAGCGCGCGCCAAGCCCCGGCATCGGCAGCTTACGCGGAGTTGAGCCGGTCGCCAGCAAGAGTTTGTCGTAAGGCAGGACCGCACCGTCCGACAGGTGCACGACGTGCGCCGCGCAGTCGATCGCCATCGCCTGAACCGAATGGATATGCCGGATCGACCTCTCGGACAGTATTTCATCGCTGGCGATCGCCTTGATCTCGGGCGCATCACTAGCCATCGCTTCTTTCGACAGCGGCGGCCGCTCATAGGGCAGATGCGGCTCGTCACCGATCAGCGTCACCGGCCCGTCATAGCCGAGATCGCGCAACGCCAAGGCAGCCCGCCCGCCGCATTCGCCGGCACCGATGATGACCATCCCCTTCGTCATCACCGTCACACTATCTGCACCAGGACTTTGCCGGCGTCGAGCTTGACCGGATAAGTCCTGAGATTGACGCAGACCGGCGCGCCCCTGGCCGCACCGGTCTTGTAGCTGAAGCGGCCATTGTGCTTCGGGCATTCAATGATGTCGTCCATCACCAGCCCGTCAGCCAGATGCACCTTCTCATGCGTGCACAAACCGTCCGTCGCGAAATATTCGTCGTCGGGGCTGCGATAGATGGCGAAGGTGCGTCCGCCATGGTCGAACCGCATCACGTCCTCTTCGTCGATGTCTTCGGCGTCACAGGCCTCGACCCAGTCGCTCATCAGTCCTCCCGGCAGAATTTTGCTTGGTCAGCTTGCCCGGCATGTTGCTTGGCATGGGCGCATATCATTCCGCTGCTGCCGCGACAGCATCGTTGTCGTTGTGAAATTCCTCGCGATAGGGCTTCGCGGTCGGCGGCAGTTCGCGCTTGAGGAAATAGTCTTCATTGCGCAGCTGGCGCAGGAAGGCAGGCACCATCTCGCGATAGCCGGCCAGGATCGACTGCGTCGGCGCTGGCAGGTCGTGCTTGATCATCTCGTGCAGCCTGGGCAGCGCGTGGTAGGGCACCATCGGGAACATATGGTGCTCGACATGGTAGTTCATGTTCCAGTAGATGAAGCGGCTGATCGGGTTCATGTAGACGGTGCGGCTGTTGAGGCGATGGTCGACTACATTTTCGGCGAGGCCGCCATGCTGCAGCAGGCCGGTCATGACATGATGCCAGGCGCCGTAAAGCCGGGGCAGACCGACCAGCATCAAGGGCAGGAACGACCCGCTATAAATTGCCAGCACGATGGTCGCGGCATAGATCGCGGTCCAGATGCGGGCAATGCGGATCGCCTTTGGCTGCTCCTGCTCGGGAATGAAGGTCTTTTCCGCCGGGCTGATGATGCCGGCCGCATTGCGCACCATGTCGCTCATGGCATGCCAGGCATCGACAATGCCGAAGAAATTGAGCACGACGCGCAACAGGTCCGGTGGGCGCATCACCGCGATTTCTGGATCGCGGCCGACGATGATCGTATCGGTGTGATGCCGGGTATGGCTCCAGCGCCAGGTCACCGGATTGCGCATGATCATGAAGCAGGCGAGCTGATAGATCACGTCGTTCATCCACTGCGTCCTGAACGCGGTGCCGTGACCGCATTCGTGCCAGCGGGAATCGGTGGAAGAGCCGTAAACGACGCCATAGACGAAGAAGAACGGCACGCACCACCAGGTGCCCCAGAACCAGGCGCCGCCTGCGCCGCTAAGGATCAGGACGGCGAGCCAGATGATGGTGTCGCGGATCGCCGGGCCGTCGGAGCGCTGCATTAGCTCCTTCATCTGCTTGCGCGGGATATCGGTATGATACCATTCGGCCGCCGCCAGCCCGGTCTCGACGGCGAGCTTGGCGTCGCGGCCGATCAGGCTGTAGTCGCGCCGGGACGGTGCTGCGTCGAACATTGCGTCCATGAGAGTGCCTCCACCAGCGTCCTGCAATCCGCCCGGTCAATGACCAGGCCGTGGTTGCAGGCCTCGAAGCCTAGAAGTAACGCCAAGCCATGATAGGCTCAATATCACAAAGATGGTTTCTATCATTTTCCATCAGAATGATGTAAACCAATTTGGCAAGCGGAGAGATAGCCATGGCAAAACGGCCGACCATCACCGATCTGGCGCGCACCTCCGGCGTCAGCGTCGCCACCGTCGACCGGGTGCTGAACAACCGCCTGCCGGTGCGCGAGGAAACCGCGCGCCGCGTCTATGAGGCCGCCACCAGCATCGGCTACCACGCCGCCGGGCTGATCAAGCAGCGGATGCGCCAGGAACTGCCGGAATATCGGCTCGGCTTTCTGCTGCTGAGGGGCAATGATGTTTTCTACAGTGATTTCGCGCGGGAACTCGAACTGGCGGTGTCGCAATCGCAGCGCTTCCGCGGCGTCGCAACCATCGATTTCGCCAGTTCGCTGGCCCCCGACGAGATCGCCGCCCAGATGCGCAAGCTGGCGGCGAAGTCCAGGGCGGTCGCCCTTGTCGGTCCGGACCATCCGACGCTGACGGCAGCCGTCGAGACCCTGAAGGCAAGGGGGCAACCCGTCTTCTCCCTGCTATCCGACTTTGCCGCTGGCATCCGCGAGGGCTATGTCGGCCTCGACAACCGCAAGGTCGGTCGCACCGCGGCCTGGATGATCGCCAGGGCGGCGAGGAAGCCTGGCAAGGTAGCGCTTTTTGTCGGCAGCCATCGCTTCCATGGCCATGAGCTACGCGAGATCGGCTTCAGATCATTTTTCCGCGAGCATGCGCCGGAATTCACGGTGATGGAGACGCTGGTCAACCTGGAAGCCAACCAGGTGACCCATGATGCGATGATCGATCTTCTGGCGCGGTACCCGGATCTTGCCGGCTGCTACGTCGCCGGCGGCGGCATGGAAGGCGCGGTTTCCGCGCTCAGGGCAGCGAGGCCGGTAAATATGCCGGTGGTCGTTTGCAATGAGATCAACGCCGAGTCGCGCGCGGCGCTCGCCGACAACATCCTGACCATGGTGATTTCGACGCCGCTGGCAGCACTATGCCGCGAGCTTGTCGATCTGATGGCGCATGCCATCGAGGCAGGCGCTGCCAACGCGCCGGGCCAGACCTTCCTGCCCTTCGACATCTATCTGCCGGAAAACATCTAGATTCGGGCAAAACATCTAGGCTCAGCCAATGCATCCAGGTTCAGATCGGGCACCACGATGCATCGGCAATGATGTGAACCATCAGCCTGATGGATTCTTGCAGAAGATTTGCCGGCGCTCAGCCGCGTTGTCCGAAAATCCGCCATCCGATTTCGGAATCTCCTTGACGCCCGCAGGCGGAATGGAATAAATATTTCACCAGATAGGTATTTTGGTTCTTTCGTTCCGGAACATCTGTTTCAAGCAGAGGACTTGGCGTTCCAGCCAGCGCGGAAATCGCCATCGGGAACGGAGTTGGCAATCGGGAGAGATTCCCCTGGAGATCGGGGATTCCGGGTAGATCGGTGCAGCCGGACACCAATTCTGTGGAGGAGAGATAAAATGAAGAAACTGCTGTTGGGCGCCGCATTCTTGGCGCTGATGAGCTCGTCCGCCCTCGCTGCCAAAATCGGCGTGTCAATGGCGCTTTTCGACGACAATTTCCTCACCGTGCTGCGCAACGGCATGATCGAGCAGGCCAAGGGCATGGACGGCGTGGAGCTGCAGGTCGAGGACGCGCAGAACGACGTCGCCAAGCAACTCGACCAGATCAAGAACTTTGTCGCCTCGGGCGTCGACGCGATCATCGTCAATCCGGTCGACACCTCGGCCACCCAGGCAATGTCGGACGCCGCCGCTGCGGCCAATGTTCCGCTGGTTTATGTCAACCGCGAGCCGGTCAATGTCGACACACTGCCGGACAACCAGGCCTTCGTCGCCTCGAACGAGGTTGAGTCAGGCACTCTCGAGACCCAGGAAGTCTGCCGCCTGTTCAAGGAAGCCGGCAAGACCGAGGCCAATGTCTACGTGATCATGGGCGAGCTGTCGAACCAGGCCGCGGTGCAGCGCACCAAGGACATTGACGATGTGATCGCCACTCCGGAATGCAGCTTCATCAAGATCATCGACAAGCAGACGTCGAACTGGAAACGCGAGGAAGCGCAGAACCTGATGACCAACTGGCTGTCGACCGGCAAGCCGTTCGACGGTGTGATCGCCAACAATGACGAAAGCGCCATCGGTGCGATCCAGGCCATGAAGGCTGCCAACCTCGATATGAAGTCAGTTGTCGTCGGCGGCGTGGACGCCACTCAGGACGCGCTTGCCGCGATGCAGGCGGGCGATCTCGACGTCACCGTATTCCAGGATGCGGCCGGCCAGGGTGCCGGGGCGCTGGACGCGGCGCTCAAGCTTTCCAAGGGCGAGGCGGTTGAACAGAAGGTCTACATCCCCTTCCAGCTGGTCACGCCGGCAAACATCGACAAGTTCCTGCAGAAGAACTGAGGCGGAGGACCCGATTTTCGATAGGGAGCGGCGCGGCAGAGCATCGGACCGGTTTGAGAATCCGATGTTCGAAAAACAAGAGCATCGGACCCAAAAGTGGAAGCCGGTTTTGGGGAAACCCGATGCTCAAAACAAAGGGACAGCGCTGCTCCTCCTTTCCCTTATCGCCGAAACAGCCGGCGGGAGGGCGACTGGGGCTGATGGAGGATCAAGATTTGGCACAGACAACCCATGGCGTCGGCGGACTCAGCTATGATGCGAAGAAGCGCACATGGCCTGCCGAATTCAACGTTTTCCTGGCGCTCATCATCCTCGTCGGCGCCTTCGAGCTGATAGGCCGCGTCTTTCTTGGCGACAGCTTCCTGTTCAACACCCGCGCCAATGTCGATACGATCTTCAACGAGGCGCGCCTGCAGATCATCATCCTGCAGGTATCGATCGTCGGCATCATCGCCATCGGCGTGACGCAAGTGATCATTTCCGGCGGCATCGATCTTTCCTCTGGTTCGGTCGTCGGCGCCACGGCGATGATCGCCATGAGCTTCGCCCAGGTGGCGACGGTCAACGGCAACCCTAACCCCAAGGCGATGTTCATCGAGCAGGGCTGGACCGACCTGCCGGTGATCGTGCCGGTGCTTGTCGCGATCGGCTGCGGGCTGCTGGCGGGCCTGATCAACGGCACGCTGGTCGCCTACACCCGCATTCCGCCGTTCATCGCCACGCTTGGCATGATGGTCACCGCGCGCGGCGTCGCCAAATGGTGGTCCAAGGGGCAGCCGATCTCGTTTCCCACCGAAAGTTTCGCCGCCATCGGCAAGGGGCTGATGCCGGTCATCATCTTCATATCGTTGGCGATTTTGTTCCAGCTGATCCTGTCATACACCAGGTACGGCAAGCACTGTTATGCCATCGGCTCCAACGAGGACGCCGCCCGCATGTCCGGCATAAATGTCCAGAACCACAAGATCCTCGTCTTCGTCATTGCCGGCATCCTCGCCTCGCTTGCTGCCGTGGTGCTGAGCTCCAAGAACCTCACCGCTCAGGCCGGCATGGGCGTGATGTACGAACTGGACGCGATCGCCATGGCGGTCATCGGCGGCGTCTCGCTGTCTGGCGGCCGCGGCTCGATCATCGGAACGGTGATCGGTGCGCTGATCTTCGGCGTCATCATCTCCGGCTTCACCTTCCTGCGCCTCGACGCCTACTACCAGGAGATGGTCAAGGGTGTGATCATCATCGGCGCAGTCGTTCTCGATCAGTGGCGCCAGCGCCTGCGGGCAATGAGGGCTTGATCATGTCAAACATCGTCCTGAAGACCGAAAACCTGACCAAATACTATGGCGGCGTGCATGCGCTCGAAGGCGCGAACTTCGAACTGCGCAAGGGCGAGCATGTCGCCATCATGGGCGACAACGGCGCCGGCAAATCGACCTTCGTGCGCCAGATCACGGCCGTCGAGCAGCGCACCAGCGGCAAGGTCTGGTTCGATGGCAAGGAAGTGAACTTCGCCGGCCCGATCGCCGCGCGCGAGGCGGGCATCGAAACGGTGTTCCAGAACCTTGCGCTCGCCGACGATCTCGACGTGCCGTCGAACCTGTTTCTCGGCCGCGAAAAGGTGCTTTTCAATCTCGGGCCGTTCTCGATCCTCGATCGCAAGTTCATGCGTAAGGCGACCGAGGCAGCGCTGATCCGCACGGCGGTCAAGATTCCCAACCTTTCCAACACCATCCGCCACATGTCGGGCGGCCAGCGCCAGTGCGTGGCAATCGCCAGAACCGCGACTTTTGCGTCCAAGCTCATCATCATGGACGAGCCGACGGCAGCACTTGGTGTGCAGGAGACGATGCAGGTCGAAAACATCATCCGCACGCTGAAAGCCAATGGCGAGCCGCTGATCCTGATCAGTCACAACATGCGCCAGGTGTTTGATCTGGTCGACCGCATCGTCGTCTTCCGACGCGGCCGCATCGTCGCCAATCTGCGCAAGCAGGACACCGACGGCAACGACGTCGTCTCATACATCACCGGCGCCAAGACCGGGGAGGCAGAACTTGCGGCCTAAGGCGAATGCCGGCGCGGCGGGTCATCGGCCCGTCGCCGAGCAACCGCAATAAGAAAATCTACTGCGCCTTGCCGTGAACGGTGCAGTAAAGACGCACTTCCATTTCGAACAATCCTCAAAGGAAATCCCATGTCTCTCCGCTTCGCTCTTCTCGGTGCAGGCCGCATCGGCAAGGTCCACGCCCGTGCCGTCGGATCCAATCCGCAGGCCAGACTGGTCGCAGTTGCCGATGCCTTCGAGAAGGCAGCGGCGGAGCTGGCGTCGGCCTATGGCGCGGAAGTACGCACTATCGAGGCAATCGAAAAAGCCGGGGATATCGATGCGGTCATCATCTGCACGCCGACCGACACCCATGCCGATCTGATCGAGCGGTTCGCCAAGGCCGGCAAGGCAATCTTCTGCGAGAAGCCGATCGACCTCGACGCCGGCAGAGTGGAAGAATGCCTGGCCGTGGTCGACAAGGCCGGCGCCACTTTGATGGTCGGCTTCAACCGCCGCTTCGATCCGCATTTCGCCGCCGTGCGCAAGGCGATCGACGACGGTGCCATCGGCACCGTCGAGATGGTGACCATCACGTCGCGCGATCCCGGCCCGCCGCCGCTCGACTATATCGGCCGCTCGGGCGGGATCTTCCGCGACATGACCATCCATGATTTCGACATGGCGCGCTTCCTGCTCGGCGAGGAGCCGGTGGCGGTCAGCGCCCATGCCTCGGTGCTGGTCGACAGACAAATCGGCGAGGCCGGCGATTTCGACAGCGTCAGCGTCATCCTCGAAACCGCCTCCGGCAAGCAGTGCATCATCTCCAATTCGCGGCGCGCCACCTATGGCTACGACCAGCGCATCGAGGTGCATGGCTCGAAAGGCATGGTCGCGGCCGAGAACCAGCGGCCGGTGTCGATCGAACTGGCCAATGAGAAAGGCTATACGCGCCCGCCGCTGCACGACTTCTTCATGACCCGCTACCTCGACGCCTATGCCAACGAGATCGCCGCCTTCATCGCGGCGGCGACATCAGGCAACAAGGCCGCACCGAGCGGCAAGGATGGGCTCGTCGCGCTGCGGCTGGCGGACGCGGCGCTGAAATCGGCCAGGGACGGCAAGACCGTCCGCCTCGACAAGACCATCTGAAGCAACACCAAGCACAGGAGCAAGGCGATGAACGGTTCCGCCGGTCGCAATTCCGAAACACGCGCCATCGTCACCGGCGGCGCGCAAGGCATCGGCTTCGCCGTCGCCGAGGCGCTGGCCGATGAGGGCTGCCGGGCGTTGGCGCTAATCGGACGCTCGCAGGAGAAGGGCGACAAGGCCGTCGCCACCCTCAAGAAGTCGGGCGTCGACGCGATTTTCATCAGCGCCGATGTCGCCCAAGTGGCCGACTGCAAGCGGGCCGTCGAAACGGCGATCGCTCATTTCGGCACCGTCAACGCGCTGGTCAACGCCGCCGCCACATCGGCCCGCGGATCACTGGTCGAGACCTCCGAGGAAACATTCGACCAGATCTTCCAGACCAATGTGCGCGGCCCCTTCTTCCTGATGCAGGCTCTGGTGGCGCACCTGCTCGACCGCAAGGCGCCTGGCTCGATTGTCAACGTGTTGTCGATGTCGGCGCATTGCGGCCAGTCGTTCCTGACGCCCTATTCGTCGAGCAAGGGCGCTCTCATGACGCTGACCAAGAATGTCGCCAACGCCTATCGCAGCAATCGCATCCGCTGCAACGCGGTGCTGCCTGGCTGGATGGACACCGAGGGCGAGGACATCGTGCAGAAGAAATGGCACGCGGCACCCGACGACTGGCTGGAAAAGGCCGAGGCCGCGCAGCCGATGGGCCAGTTGGTGAAGCCGGACCAGCTTGCCCGGCTGATCAGCTATATGGTCAGCCCGCAGTCGGGCGTCATGACCGGATCGCTGGTCGATTACGACCAGAACGTTGCCGGAGCGGGCGCAGAGTAGCATCAGGGCGTGACAAGCGCCCCGGCTTCGGCTATAGGGCTGGCATGATCCACCTGACCGCCTCGTTCTGGTACTTTAGCTACGGCAGCTCGCTGGCGGCGGGAGGATTGCGCTCGATCTGAAGATTGCAGCATCAAAATCCGAACAGCCGCCAGACCTGGCGGCTTTTTTGTGTCAGCCGGCAGGTCTCCCAATCAGGAGCAGAAAGCCGTGTTGACCACCACCGACGATCTTCGGGTCAAGGAAATAAGGGAATTGAGTACGCCGGACCAGGTGATGCGGGAGATACCGCGCACGCTGACGGCCACGCGGACCGTTACCGCGTCACGCAACGCCATCCACGCCGTGCTGACCGGCGCCGATGATCGGCTGATCGTCGTCGTCGGCCCCTGCTCGATCCACGATCCGGACGCTGCCGTAGACTATGCCAGCCGTCTGGCGACGCTTCGAGAGAGCCTGTCGGACCGGCTGGAGATCGTGATGCGCGTGTATTTCGAGAAGCCGCGCACGACGATCGGCTGGAAGGGCCTGATCAACGATCCCGACCTGGACGGCAGCTTCAATATAGACAAGGGACTGAGGCTGGCCCGCAACGTGCTCTCCGCCGTCAACAATCTCGGCCTTCCGGCGGCGACCGAATTCCTCGACATGGCCACTCCGCAATATATTGCCGACCTCCTTGCCTGGGGGGCGATCGGCGCGCGCACGACAGAGAGCCAGATCCATCGGGAACTCGCATCCGGCCTGTCCTGCCCTGTCGGCTTCAAGAACGGCACCGACGGCAATTTGCGGATCGCCGCCGAGGCGGTGAAATCCGCCGCCCAGCCGCATCATTTCATGGCTGTGACGAAGGGCGGGCGCAGCGCCATCGCGACGACCACCGGCAACGAGGACTGCCACGTCATCCTGCGCGGCGGCATTGTGCCGAACTATGACGCAACCAGCATAGCTGCCGCCTGCGCGGAGCTCGGTCGGGTCGGGGTAGCACCTCGGCTGATGATCGATGTCAGCCACGCCAACAGCAACAAGAAGCCTGAGAACCAGCCGACGGTGGCGGCTGACGTGGCGGGCCAGGTCGCAGCAGGCGACGCGCGCATCATCGGCGTCATGATCGAGAGCAACCTCGTCGCCGGCCGGCAGGACGTCATGCCCAACAAGCCGCTGGTCTATGGCCAGAGCATCACCGATGGCTGCATCGACTGGGCAACCACCGAGACGGTGCTGCACGGCCTTGCCGACGCCGTCGAGCGGCGCCGGTCAGCGCGACGCGCAATGATATCAAGCCGTCCGGGAGCCGCCTGACGCGCTCCTCTTGTGGCAAGGGTGCTGAAACACGGCAGCGCGGCGTTCCCCGGCGGATCACGCCGCGCTGAGTCCTTCCCAGACAGTGAACACCGAGACGGCGAACAGCAACAGCCCAGCCGCCCGGCCGGCAAGAGCGGTCGCCTGCGGATTGGCGACCAGCAGGTTACGGCTGCGGCCGGCGGTGATCGCAAGCCCGCCATAGATGGCGGCCTGGGTGAGGACCGTCAGCAACCCCATGACGGTTGCCTGCATCCAGATCGGACCGTAGGCGGGCTTCAAGAACTGCGGATAGACGGCAAGGACGAAAAGATAGGCCTTCGGATTGATCAGGCAGGTCACCAGCCCTTGGCGAAACGCCTTCCAGGCAGTGCGGCTGCCGGCGGGCGCGTTATCGCCGACGGTGATGGAGCTGCGCATCAGAGTAATGCCGATGAAGGCCATATAGGCGGCGCCGGCGATCAGGAGCGGCTTGAACAGGATCGGCACGAAATGCATCAGCAGGCCGACGCCGACCGCGCCGTTCAGCGTATGCACCATGCCGCCCAGCATGATGCCGCCGGTCGCCGCCAATCCTCTGTCGCGTCCGCCGGTCAGCGCATTGGCAAGCACGAACAGCATGTCCATGCCCGGCACGGCGATAATGCCGAACAGGAGAATGAAGAACAGCCAGAGGTTTTCCGTGTAGCTCATGTCAGTTGCCTGCCGTCTGGCGCCGCAAAGCCGCAGCGGAACCTGTTGATTTTCAAACCGATAGGCCGCCCTATAGGTGATCCCAACTGACGGGGTGTTGTCAGTTGCCTTCGAGGTTGAATGAATTGCGCAAGGCGTCGCGTCTGTTCGAGATCATCCAGATCCTGCGGCTAGCCAGAAAGCCGGTGACGGCGGCAATGATTGCCGAGCGTCTGGAAGTGACGATGCGCTCGGTCTATCGCGATATTGCCGCTTTGCAGGCGATGCGTGTGCCGATCCAAGGCGGCCGCGGCATTGGCTATATCCTGCACCCCGGCTTCGACCTGCCGCCGCTGATGTTTTCGATCGAGGAGATGGAGGCGATCGTGTTGTCGCTGGCGTTGCTGGAGCGCACCGGCGACAGCGAGCTGAAGCAGGCGGCCAAGCACGTCAGCGCCAAGATCGCCGGCGCGGTGCCGCCGCCTTTGCGCCAGACGCTCGATGCCAACGCCCTGCATGCCTGGGGATTCGCAGCACCTTCGGCCTCGGCGGTCGATCTGGCGCTGGTTCGCCGCGCCATCCGCGACGAGGAAAAGCTCGACCTCTCCTATTGCGATGAAGCGGGCCGGGCGACCGAACGCATCATCCGCCCGATCGCCCTCATCTACTATGCCGAAACCGCCAACATCGTCGCCTGGTGCGAACTCCGCCAGGCCATCCGCAATGTCCGCAGCGACCGCATCGATGACTGCCAGCCGACAGGCCTATGGTTCAAGGGCGAAGGCGATGATCTGCGGCAGCTCTGGGTGGATGGGTGGGAGATCAACGCCACAACCGCCGGCAACTGATGCGTCGCCGGCTTCCAGGTTGAGCTATCTAACATCCACCCAGCGCTTTTCCTCGAACGAGCGCGCCATGGCATGCACGGTGCGCTCGATTTCGAGTCCTTCGTCGAAATCGATGATGCGCGCCGGCTTGCTGGCAAGCCGCGCCAAAAGTTCCCGGCATTCGATGATCTTGAGGTCGTTGAAGCCGAGACCGTGGCCGGGTGCCGGCAGGAAGGCGTCGTAGGGCTTGTGATGCGGCGCCACCAGGATGGTGCGATAGCCTTGCTCGGTCGGCCGGTCTGATGTGAGGTAGAGCTGGAACTCGTTCATCCGCTCCTGGTCGTACAGGATCGAGCCCTTCGAGCCGAAGATCTGGATGGCGATCCGGCCCTTGCGGCCCCAGGCCGAACGATTGACCAGCAGCGTGCCGGCAATGCCGTTTTCGAGATGCATCAGCACGTTGGCGATGTCGTAGGTCTCGACCGCGCGGCGCCCGCCCGACGCAACGCGGCGATCGGCATAGGGTTTTGCCATATCGCACATCACGCGGGCGACGCGGCCGAACAGCACGGCGACCAGCGACAGCGGATGCACGGCGAAATCGTCGAGCGCGCCGTAACCGGACGTCGCCTCGTGCTTCCAGAAGAACAGCGCCTCCGGGTCGGCCATGAAATCCTCATCCATCTCGACGCGCAGATGGTTGACCTCGCCGATGATTTTCTCGTCGAGCAGCGCACCGATATGGCGGATGGCCGGGTTCTGGATGTAGTTGTAGCCGAGAGCGGCCACCTTGCCGGACTTTTGCGCCGCCGCCGCCATGGCTTGCGCCTCGGCAAAACTCGGCGCCATCGGCTTTTCGCACCACAGATGCTTGCCGGCTTCGAGGATGGCGATGGCCATTTCCGGGTGGAACTGGTTGGGCGTGGTCAGCGAGACGATATCGACATCCGGATCATCGACGACGGCACGCCAGTCGCCGGAGGCCCTGGCGAAGCCGAATTCGCTGGCACGACGTTTGGCAAGATCCTCATTGACCTCGCCGAGATGGACCAGCCTTGGCTTGGCCACGTCGGGAAAGACGGTGCCGACCGCGTTCCAGGCGATGGCGTGACACTTGCCCATGAAGCCCGTGCCGATAAGACCGACTCCGACCATTTCCCTTTTCTCCGTCGCCAGAAAGGTTGTGTGGATGAATTAGTCCATTTTATCCAGAAATGGAACGCATGCCTCATTTTTTATGGCCTTCTTGCACAGGCTCGCTATGATGGGGCACACACGGCATCGACTGACGAGCCTGGGCGGAGCGACGATGGACGAACGGGTGCCCCGCGATTTCGAGACGCTGCGGACGACGATCCTGGAACGGCGCCATAGCCTGCCCAAGCGTATCGCGCAGATCGCCGCCTATGCGCTCGACAATCCTGACGACATTGCCTTCGGCACGGCCGCCAGCATCGCCGCTTCGGCCGGCGTCCAGCCTTCGACCTTGATCCGCTTCGCCCAGCAGCTCGGCTTCGACGGCTTCACCAGTCTGCAGCTGGTGTTTCGCGAGCGCCTGCGCGAGCGCAATTCGTCCTATGACGAAAGACTGGCGGCATTGCGCGCCAAGGCCGAGGAAGGCGCCGGTCACCGGGCGATCTTCGACGGCTTCGTCGCCGCGGCCAGCACCTCGCTCAACGATATTTCAGGCAGGTTGAACGAAGACCATTTCGAAGAGGCGATCGCCTTGCTGGCAAAGGCGGAGACCATCTATGTGCTGGCCAAGCGCCGCTCGTATCCGGTCGCCTCCTACATCGCCTATGCGCTGGGCAAGCTCAAGATCCGCAACCAGCTGATCGAATCGGCCGCCGGCCTCAACGCCGAGATGATCAGCTTTGCCTCGCCCAGGGATGCCGTCATCGCCATCAGTTTCTCACCCTATGCCCCGGCGGCCATCGACGAGGCGCGCGTCATTTCCGAGCAAGGCGTTCCGATCGTGGCGATCACAGACAGTTCCTTTTCGCCGCTCGCCCAGTTCGCCAAGGTCTGGTTCGAGGTCGCCGAGGCCGATTTCGCCGGCTTCCGCTCGTTGTCGGCGACGATGGCGCTGGCCATGGCGCTGACCGTTGCGGTTGGCGAGAAGCGGCGCGACGCTGGCCGCAAGCGCAAGGCCTGACAGGCTACTTTTCAGCAAAGGAATGCGCGTTCCATATTGACTATGGATTGGAATTATTATTTCATATTACCGGCGCCACGCTGCCGCTCGCGCGTGTACCCCAAGACAACAAGGCTGATGGGAGGTTCGAATGGGCGAAGCCATGGACGCGAAACATGCGCCGCTCGACGTCATCACCATTGGCCGCGCCTCGGTCGATCTCTATGGCCAGCAGATCGGCTCGCGCTTGGAGGACATCACCTCCTTTGCCAAGTCGGTCGGCGGCTGTCCGGCCAACATTTCGGTCGGCACGGCGAGGCTCGGCCTGCGCTCGGCGCTGCTCACTCGCGTCGGCGACGAGCAGATGGGCCGCTTCATCCGCGAGCAGCTGACGCGCGAAGGGGTTTCGGTCGATGGCCTCAAGACCGACCCGGACCGGCTGACCGCGCTGGTGCTGCTGTCGGTCGAGGACGAAGGCGTCTCGCCGATGATCTTCTATCGCAGCGACTGCGCCGACATGGCGCTGGCGGAGGAGGACATCGACGAAGCGTTCATCGCCTCGGCGCGCGCCATCGTCGTCACCGGCACGCATTTTTCGCGGCCCAACAGCGATGCCGCCCAGCGCAAGGCGATCCGCGCCATCAAGGCCAATGGCGGCAAGGTGGTGTTCGACATCGACTACCGCCCCAATCTCTGGGGCCTTGCCGGCCATGCCGAAGGGTTCGAGCGCTACGTGAAATCCGACCGGGTCTCCGCGCAGCTGAAGACAGTGCTGCCCGACTGCGATCTGATCGTCGGCACCGAAGAAGAGATCATGATCGCCTCCGGCACTGACGATTGCCTCAGCGCGTTGAAGATGATCCGCTCGCTGTCCAAGGCCACTATCGTACTGAAGCGCGGTGCCATGGGCTGCATCGTCTATGACGGGCCGATCAGCGACGATCTCGAAGACGGCATTGTCGGCAAGGGTTTTCCGATCGAGGTCTATAATGTGCTCGGCGCCGGCGATGCCTTCATGTCGGGCTTCCTGCGCGGCTGGCTCGGCGAGGAGAGCCTAGCGACGGCGGCGACCTGGGCCAATGCCTGCGGCGCCTTCGCCGTGTCGCGGCTGCTCTGCGCGCCGGAATACCCGACCTTCGAGGAATTGCAGTTCTTCCTGAAGAACGGCAGCAGGCATCTGGCGTTGCGCAAGGACGAGGCAATCAACCATATCCATTGGGCGACGACGCGCCGGCGCGTCATTCCCTCGCTGATGGCGCTGGCCTGCGACCACCGTATCCAGCTTGACGATGTCGCCGCGAAAGCCGGCGCCGATCCGTCGCGCATCGATGAGTTCAAGGTGCTGACGGTCAAGGCGGCGGCAAAGGTTGCCGCCGGCCGCGCCGGCTACGGCATGCTGCTCGACGAGAAATACGGCCGCGAGGCGATGTTCGAATTTGCCCGCCATTCCTTCGCCTGGCTCGGCCGGCCGGTCGAGCTGCCGGGATCGCGGCCGCTTCGTTTTGAATTCTCGCAGGACATCGGCTCGCAATTGATCGAGTGGCCGGTCGACCATTGCATCAAGTGCCTGTGCTTCTATCACCCGGACGACCCGGAGCCGCTGAAGACCGAGCAGCAGCAGAAGCTCAAAAGCCTGTTCGAGGCCGCGCGGAAAGTAGGAAGAGAACTTCTCATCGAGATCATCGCCGGCAAGCACGGCGAGCTCGACGACACGACGATCCCGCGCGCGCTGGAGGAACTCTATGCGCTCGATATCAAGCCCGACTGGTGGAAGCTCGAACCGCAGGCTTCGGCCGGGGCTTGGGCAAAGATCGAGGCGGTGATCCTGAAGAACGATCCGTGGTGCCGTGGGGTTGTGCTGCTCGGCCTCGAAGCGCCGCAGGACGAGCTGGAAGCGGCCTTCGCTGCCACCGCCAAAGCGCCCATCGTCAAGGGCTTCGCCGTCGGACGCACCATCTTCATCAACGCGGCCGAACAGTGGCTTGCGGGCAAGATGTCGGACGACGAGGCAGTGGCCGACATGGCGTCGCGCTTCGAGAGACTAACCGAGGCATGGCTTGCCGCGCGCGGCCGCAAAGCAGCATAAGAAGGCGCGGCATTAGGACTGCGGAGGAAAACAAGATGACCAAGACAATCCGCCTGACGATGGCGCAGGCGCTGACCCGCTTTCTTGCCCGCCAGATGACCGAGATCGACGGCAAAAAAATGCCGATCTTCGGCGGCGTCTGGGCGATCTTCGGCCATGGCAATGTCGCCGGTGTCGGCGAGGCGCTCTACCAGGTGCGTGACGAATTGCCGACCTTCCGCGCCCACAACGAACAGGCGATGGCGCATGCGGCGATCGCCTACGCCAAGGCCAATTTCCGTCGCCGCTTCATCGCCACGACAAGTTCGATCGGCCCCGGCGCGCTCAACATGGTGACGGCGGCAGCACTTGCGCATGTAAACAGGTTGCCTGTCCTGTTTCTGCCCGGCGATGTCTTCGCCAATCGCATCCCCGACCCTGTCCTGCAGCAGGCCGAGAATTTCTCCGACGGCACGGCGACGGTCAATGACTGCTTTAAGCCCGTGTCGCGCTATTTCGACCGCATCACCCGGCCCGAGCAGATCATCCCGGCGCTCAATCGCGCCATGCAGGTGCTGACCGATCCGGCCGAATGCGGACCGGTGACGCTGGCGCTCTGCCAGGACGTGCAGGCCGAAGCCTATGACTACCCCGAGAGCTTCTTTGCCGAACGGGTCTGGAACCAGCGCCGGCCGCGTCCGGACCGTAGGGAATTGGCGGCCGCGGTGGCGGCGCTGAAGGCGGCAAGAAAGCCGTTAGTGATTGCCGGCGGCGGCGTGCTTTATTCGCAGGCTTCCGGCGAATTGGCGAAGCTGGTGCAAGGCGCCGGCATCCCGGTCTGCGAGACGCAGGGCGGTAAATCCTCGCTGCCGGACGATCATCCGCTCAACATGGCGGCGGTCGGCGTCACCGGCACTTCGGCGGCCAACCGGCTGGCTGAAGAAGCCGACGTCGTGCTTGCCGTCGGCACCAGGCTGCAGGATTTCACCACCGGCTCGTGGGCGCTGTTCAAGAATTCCGGCAAGACCATCATCGGGCTGAACGTCCAGCCTTTCGATGCGGGAAAACACCAGGCGCTGCCGCTGGTCGCCGATGCGGCGGAAGGGCTCGCCGAGCTTGACGCGGCGCTGAACGGCTGGAAGGCGCCGGCTGCCTGGACCGACAATGCGGCCAGGGGCAAGAAGGACTGGCAGGCCGATGCAGACAAGGTGACGGCGTCGACTAATGCCGCCTACCCGTCCGACGCGCAAGTGATCGGCGCCGTGCAGCGCGCCATGGGCTCCGGCGTGATATTGCTTCATGCCGCCGGCGGCCTGCCCGGCGAGTTACACAAGCTCTGGCAGGCGGGCGCGCCCGGCTCCTACCACGCCGAATACGGCTTCTCGACCATGGGCTACGAGATCGCTGGCGGGCTCGGCGCCAAAATGGCGAAGCCCGACGAGGAGGTCGTCGTGATGATCGGCGACGGCTCCTATCTGATGCTCAATTCCGAGATCGCGACCTCGGTCATGCTCGGCCTCAAGCTGACCATCGTGCTGCTCGATAATAGAGGCTATGGCTGCATCAACCGGCTGCAGATGGCGACCGGCGGCGCCAACTTCAACAATCTGCTGAAGGACGCACGCCATAAGATATTGCCCGACATCGACTTCGCGGCGCATGCGGTAAGCCTCGGCGCCATCGCTGAGAAGGTTTCCTCGGTCGCCGGGCTGGAAACGGCGCTGGCGCAAGCGAAGAAGAATACAAGGACCACAGTGCTGGTCATCGACACCGATCCGCTAGTTTCGACCGAAGCCGGTGGAAGCTGGTGGGACGTTGCCGTGCCGGAAGTCTCGACACGGCCGCAAGTGAATGCGGCGCGCAGAGCCTATGATGAAAAGCGGCAGATGCAGAAGATTGGAGATTGATGTCGGCGCTGCCAAGCCCCTGTCTCCCCCTTGTGGGGAGGTCGGACCGAAGGTCCGGGTGGGGGTCGGGCGCCGCACCCCCACCCCGCTGCTTCGCAGCGACCCTCCCCACAAAGGGCGAGGGTGGACACGAACATTGGAGTGACGACTTGAAAGCCAAACTGGGCATGTCCCCCATTGCATGGTGGAACGACGATCTTGCGGAACTCAGCGATGACGTCTCGCTGGAGGAGTGCTTGCGCCAGTCGCGTTCGGCAGGTTTCACCGGCATGGAAATGGGCCGCCGTTTTCCCCGTGACCCGGAGATCATGCTGCCGATCCTGAAAGAGGCCGACGTCACGCTTTGCGGTGGCTGGTTCTCCGGTACGCTGGTCGACGAAGACATGGCGGGGAATAAGGATCGCATCCAGCCGATGATCGATCTGTTCAAGGCGGTGAACGCGCCTTGCATCGTCTACGGCGAGGTCGGCCGCTCCATCCAGGGCGACCGCTCGAAGCCGCTCGCCACCAAGCCCAGGCTTTCGGACGACGAGATGAAAGCCTATGCGAAGCGCCTCACGCAGTTCGGGGAATGGTGCGCCGAGCAAGGCATGCCGCTCTCCTACCACCATCATATGGCAGCGGTGGTCGAGACGGAGCCGGAGCTTGATGCCTTCATGCGCTTTTCGGGAGAAGGCATCCCCTTGCTGCTCGATGCCGGTCACCTAGCCTTTGCCGGCGGTGACGTGCTGCGCGCCATCGACAAGCATCACCGGCGCATCAACCATGTGCATGTGAAAGACATACGCATGGAGGTGATCGAGAAACTCGACCGCCAGAAGCAATCCTTCCTAGACGCCGTGGCGCTCGGCGCCTTCACGGTGCCGGGAGACGGTTCGCTGGATTTTGGCGTCATCGTGGAAAGGCTGGCGAACTACGGCTATGAAGGCTGGTTCGTCGTCGAGGCCGAGCAGGACCCGAAGACGAATCCGCCGTTCAAGATGGCGCAAGTCGGCTACAAGGAATTGATGCGGGTGATGACGGCTGCCGGTTACACCGTTGAAACACAGGGCTTCCCCAATGCTTGAATGCAGTATTCCCGGCGAAGGGCTGATCCGATGCGGGGGCTGATCCGATGAAGGACTCCGAGCATCCGTTCTTCCGGCCCTTGTGGCGGCGCGTTGCCATCGTCGCGGTCTGCCTGGGCTGGGCCGTGGTCGAGTTTGCCACCGGCGCGCCGTTCTGGGGCATGATCGCGCTCGGCTTCGCCGGCTATGCCGTCTGGCAGTTCTTCTATCTCTATAAGCCGGCCGACGGCGGCAAGGCTTCGGCCGATACCGAACCAAAGGAATGAACCGCGATGTCGAAACTGCTGGTTAAGGCCGATAAGGGCCAGGGCCGCGTCGCCCATGTGACGCCGCAAAACGCCGGCTGGACTTATGTCGGTTTCGATCTGCATCGATTGCGGCCAGGCGGAACAGCCTCCGGGCAAACCGCGAACCGTGAAGTCTGCCTGGTGTTCGTCACCGGCAAGGGCAAGGCGACGGCCGGCGGCAAGGATCTCGGCCTGCTCGGCGAACGCATGTCGCCCTTCGAAGGCAAGCCGTGGTCGGTCTATGTGCCGCAGGGCTCTGACTGGTCGGTGACATCAGACACCGATCTCGAACTCGCGGTCTGCTCGGCGCCGGGGCTTGGCGGCGGCCTGCCGGTCCGCGTCATTGCGCCGAAGGATCTCGGCCAGGAGGTTCGCGGCAAGGGCACCAACACGCGCTATGTCACCAACATCCTGCCGGAGGGCAAGCCGGCCGACTCATTGCTGGTGGTCGAGGTCATCACGCCGGGCGGCCACACCTCGAGCTATCCGCCGCACAAGCATGACCAGGACAATCTGCCGGCCGAGTCCTATCTCGAGGAGACCTACTACCACCGCCTCAACCCGCCGCAGGGCTTTGCCTTTCAGCGCGTCTACACCGATGCCGACCGGACTGGCGCTCGATCGCTCGATGAGACGATGGCGATCGAGGACGGCGATGTCGTGCTGGTGCCCAAGGGCTATCATCCTTGCGCCGCCTGCCATGGCTATGACCTCTACTACCTCAACGTCATGGCGGGGCCGAAGCGGACGTGGAAATTTCACAACGCGCCCGAGCACGAATGGCTGATGAAGGCCTGATCGCGCTCCCTTCCGGTCGGCAACTGGCCCAAGGCGAAAAAATCGTCGGCTAATGACCCGCCTGAACAACTTTGTTATCAGGGCGATCATCAGCTTCGTCATTTCGTCATGCAAATCGCCTATGGCAGCGGGAGTTGACGAGGACTTTCGATGCGCTACGCCATCTATTTCACTCCCCGGCAGGACGAACCGCTGGCGCGGATCGCCGCCAATTGGCTCGGCCGCGACCCGTTCGGCGCCGCCACGAGGCCGGTCGAGGCGGTGGGCGAGCTGTCGGCGGCGGAAGTCGCCTTCCACACCGCTTCGGCGCGCCGCTACGGTTTTCATGCGACGCTGAAGGCGCCCTTCCGGCTGGCTTCGAACGAAACGGAAGCCGCGCTTCGCGCGGCGCTCGACGATTTTGCCTTGGCGACGCCGGTGGTGACCATCCCACGGCTGGTCGTCAGCCAGATCGACGGCTTCTTCGCGCTCGTGCCGGAAGGACCGCTGCCGGCGCTCAACCGCTTCGCCGACGAGGTTGTGCGCGACTTCGACCGTTTTCGCGCGCCGCTGACCGAGGCTGAGATCGAACGGCGCAGCCCTGATTCGCTGAAGCCGGATGAATTCCGCAATCTCTGCCAGTGGGGCTACCCCTATGTCTTCGAGACCTTCCGGTTCCATATGACGCTATCCGGCCGTGCCTCGTCACAGGAAAGCCCTCGTCTTCGCGCAGCAATCGACAGCCTGTTTGCGCAGGTCCTGCAACGGCCCATGCCGGTGGACGCACTGACCCTGTTTGTCGAAACTGAACCTGGCGCCCCGTTCATGGTGCTTTCCCATCACACGCTCGGGCGCCGCCCGGCCAGAAGAACTGCCTGAGATGACTATTTGTTTTAACCGCCTTGTTGCGACGCCAATCGGTTTCAATTGGCTGCAAAAATGCTCCAGGGATTGCCTGAAATGACCGCCGAGACCGTTCTCAGCAATGCCCGCATCGTGCTTGCCGACGAGATCGTCGAAGGCTCGATCGTGCTGCGCGACGGCTTGATCACCGGGATCGATGCCGGCGCCGGCCGGACCGGCGAAGACATGGGCGGCGATTTCATCATTCCCGGGCTGGTCGAGCTGCATACCGACCACCTCGAAGGCCATTACGCGCCGCGGCCGAAGGTGCGCTGGAACCCGATCGCCGCCGTTCTCGCCCATGACGCGCAGGTGGCGACCGCCGGCATCACCACCGTGCTCGACGCCTTGCGCGTCGGCATGGACGACGACGCCGACATGAATTCGGCCGACATGCGCAAGCTGGCCGATGCGATCGAGGACAGCGTCCAGCAGGACCGGCTGCGGGCCGACCATTTCATCCATCTGCGCTGCGAGGTTTCGGCGCCGGATTGCCTCGCCGCCTTCGCCCACTTCGATGGCGATGACAGGATCAAGCTGGCGTCGCTGATGGACCATGCGCCGGGACAGCGCCAGTTCGTCGACTTGGAAACCTATGCCTACTACTACCAGCGCAAGCTGAAGCTGACGGATCGCGAATTCCAGCAATTTTGCGAGAAGCGGATGGCAGAGTCGGCGACGAATTCGGGGCCGAACCGCGCCTTCATCGCTGCCGCCTGCCATCAGCGCGGCATCGTTCTGGCCAGCCATGACGACGCTACGACAGGCCATGTCGACGCGGCGATCGAACAGGGTGTCCGCGTCGCCGAGTTCCCGACCACGAAGGAGGCCGCAAAAGCTTCGAAGGAGGCAGGGCTCGGGGTGCTGATGGGCGCGCCGAACGTCATGCGCGGTGCTTCGCATTCGGGTAATGTTTCGGCCCGCACGCTCGCCGGCGAAGGCTTGCTCGACATATTGTCGTCCGACTACATTCCCTTCAGCCTGATCCAGTCGGCCTTTTTTCTCGGCGACGTAGTCGGCGGCATTTCCCTGCCTCAGGCGGTGGCCATGGTTTCGAAGAACCCGGCCGAGGCGGTCGGCCTCGCCGACCGTGGCGTCATCGAGCAGGGCCGGCGCGCCGACCTGGTTCGCGTCCGTCTCGACGACCATGTCCCGGTGGTCCGCACGGTCTGGCGGCAGGGACGGCGGGTCGCGTGATGGTGTCGGCGTCGATCGAGCGTGAATTGTCCGCCGCTGCGTTTCCGATCCGCGACGGCGTCTTCGTCGCCGTCGTCGGGCCGAGCGGCGCCGGCAAGGATACGGTGATCGGCTATGCCCGGGCACTGTTTGCCGACGAGAACCGGCTGGAGTTCGTGCGCCGGGTCATCACCCGGCCGAGCGACACGACGAGCGAGGATCACGACACGCTCGCCGACGCCGCCTTTGTCGAGGCGGAAGCGGACGGCGCCTTCGCCATCTCCTGGGAGGCGCATGGCCTGCGTTACGGCATCCCGGCTGAAGTCGACTGGTCGGTGGCCAATGGCCGCGTCGCAATTGTCAATGTCTCCCGCGCCATCATCCCGGCGCTGCGCGATCGCTATGCCAATCTGGCTGTCGTCGAGATCACCGCATCGCCGGAAATCCTGGCCGAGCGACTGGCGATGCGCGGCCGCGAGTCGCGCGGCGAAGTGCTGGCGCGCCTGGCGCGCAGCGCCAATGTGGCGTTGTCCGGGCCAGGCGTCACCTCGATCGACAATAGCGGCCCGCGTGAGGCGGCCGGCGAGCGCTTTGCCGATGTGCTGCGCAAGGCCATGGCATTCTCCGACATGTCGGGCTTAATTTAAGGCTGCGTCTTCCCCTCTTCCCTTCTTGTGGGAGAAGGTGGATTGGCGCATAGCGCCAAGACGGTTGAGGGGTGCTGGCCGGAGCTCGGTCGGCGTCAAGCTGGAACACCCCTCATCCGGCCGAGCTTGGCTCGGCCACCTTCTCCCACAGGGGGGAGAAGGGAGAGGCGGAGCCGCTATTCCGCGGACGCACCAGCCATGCCCGTGCGGGTCGCCTCGAGCATCAGCCGCCGCTCCCGGTACACGCCCCATTGCTGATCGACCAGCACTCCGATGAGGATCACCCCGCCCATCACCGCGAAATTGAGCGAGGAGGGGATGCCGAGCAGGTTGACGAGGTTTTGGAGCTCCTGCAGCAGAACCGTGCCGAGGATGACGCCGATCAGCGAGCCCTCGCCGCCGCGCAGCGAAAAGCCGCCGAGCACTGCCGCGGCAATGGCATAGAGTTCGTAGAACTGGCCGTGGCTCGCCGGCGAGATCGAGCGCGTGTACATGGCGAAGTAGATCGCCGACAGCGCCGTCAGCACACCGCAGATGACATAGGCCGCCATGACAACGCGGCCGGTGCGTATCCCGGAATATTTCGCCGCCTCCTCATTCTTGCCGATGGCGTAGAGATAGCGGCCGAACACCGAACGATGCAGCACCACCCACATCACGATGGCGATGACGATCAGCGCTATGAAGCTGTTCGGCACGCCATAGGATCGCCCCGCGGTCAGGAACTCGAGCTCCGGAAAGTTCTGTCCGAAAGCAAAACCCGCGGTGCCGTCGGCTGTGTAGAACCGCGCGACGCCGCGATAGATCAAGAGACCGCACAGCGTCACCACGAAAGGCTGCAATTTGAGCCGCGTGATCAGCCAGCCATGTGCCAGCCCGATCATGCCGCCAAGCACGAGGATCAGCGGCAGCGCGACCGGCCATGCCATGCCGCGCGTGGCGATGAAATCGACGAACAGGACGCCGAGCAGCGCAACCACGGAGCCGACCGACAATTCGATGCCGCCGGTGATGATGACGAAGGCCTGGCCGATAGCCAGGATGCCGAACAGGCCGATCAGGTTCGACGTGTTGGCGAGGTTGATGGGCAGCAGAAAGCGCGGATTTATGAGCGCCACCACCGCTCCCACCACAAGGATCAGGATCAGCAGGCCGAGATCTTTCTTGCTCATCGTCTTCTCCCCAATCCCTGCCTAGGCAGGCTCCGCAAAAGTGTTCTACGGTTTTGCGACCAGAACCTGCACCAAAACAAAAATCTATCTCGGCTGCTTGCCCACGGCCAGCAGCAGCACGTTTTCCTGGCTGAACTGTTCCTTGTCGAGAATGCCTGAGATCTGGCCCTCATGCATGACAGCGATGCGGTCAGAGACGCCAATCACCTCCTCCATGTCGCTGGAGATCATCAGCACGGCGACACCGGCATCGGCCAGTGCGCGCATCAGCCCGTAGATCTCGGCCTTGGCGCCGATGTCGATGCCGCGCGTCGGCTCGTCGAGGAGCATCACCTTGGGGTTCATCGCAAGCCACTTGGCCAGCACGACCTTTTGCTGGTTGCCGCCTGACAGCGTGCCGGTGCGCGTCGCCACCGACGGCGCCTTGATGCCGAGATTGCGTTTCTGCTTCTCGGCGGTGTCGGCTTCGGCGCCGGCAGAAACCAGGAACCGCCGGGCATGCGCCGGCAGATTGGGAAGCGAAATATTCTGGGCAATCGACAGATCGAGCAGGATGCCGGTCAACTTGCGGTCTTCCGGGACGAGGAAGATCCCGTTGGCCACAGCGTCGGCGGCCGAACCGAGAACCAGGTCTTTTCCATCAAGCTGGAGCGCGCCGCCAAGGCTCGTCTCAATGCCGAAAAGCACGCGCGCCAGCTCGGTGCGGCCAGAGCCGACTAAGCCCGCCAGCCCTAGGATTTCGCCTTGCCTGACGCCGAGATCGACCGGCCGGTCTGGATAGGCGCTGGTGCGAATGGCCTTGGCCGACATGGCGACAGTGCCGGGCGGGCGCGCCGATTCTGCGGCCTTCTCCCGCTGCTTCAGCATGCGGCCGATCATCAGCTTGACCATCTGGTCGTGGTTGACGGCGCTCTTCGGCAGCGTGCCGGCAAGCTTGCCGTCCCTCAGCACGACGACGCGATCGGCGACCCGCTCGACCTCGTGAAGACGGTGCGAGATGAAGATGACGCTGATCCCCTCAGCCTTCAGCGCTCTGATGACATCGAGCAGTTTGTCGGTTTCGGCAAGGGGCAGGCTCGATGTCGGTTCGTCGAGGATCACCAGCCTTGCCTCGATCGACAGCGCCTTGGCGATTTCGACCATCTGCTGCTGGGCAAGCGACAGCGTCGATACCGGCGTATCGGCCGAGAAATTGGCGCCCACGCGTTTGAGCAGCGGCGCCGCCAGCGTGCGCAGCCTGGCGCGGTCGACCAGCCTGAGCGGACCGGCGCGCAACGGCTCGCGGCCGAAAAAGATGTTGGCGGCAACGTCCAGGTTTTCGAACAGGTTGAGTTCCTGATGAACGAAGGCAATGCCGGAACCGATGCTGGCTTCGACGGTCAGCCTATCATGGGCGACGCCGTCGACAGTGATCGTGCCGGTGTCGGGGGTGGTCACGCCGCCGAGGATCTTCATCAGCGTCGACTTGCCGGCGCCGTTTTCGCCGACGAGGCCGATGACCTCGCCAGGCCTGACCTCCATCGAAAATCCATCCAGCGCGACCACGCCGGGATAGGTCTTGCGCACGCCCTCGAGACTGAGGAACGGGGCAGTCGTGGATACGCCGATGGATGCGTCGGAATAATTCATCACGCCTGACAGCAGCTGGTGGGCCGTTCTAGCCACATCTGCAGACTGACGACCCTCGCAGGGTTCGTCAATGCGAGCCGCCGACCCGAAGCGAACCTCGAGCCGGCGCAACTGCTTTCGTCCTAATTGCCGGACATTGCCTTCAGATTGGCGGCATAGGCGTCGACGTCGTCCTTGCCGATGATCTTGGTCGGGATGATGATCAGGCCGTTCTCCGGAATGCCCGATTTGTCGCCCTCGAGATAGGCGGCCATCAGCTTCATGCCTTGGTAGGCCCATTCGAAGGGCTGCTGCACCACGGTGGCGGCAACGGTGCCTTCCTTGACGCCGCCCAGCGTGATCGGATCGTCGTCGAAGCCGACAACCGTGATCTGGCCGAGCTTGCCGGCGTCGCGCAGCGCTTCATAGATGCGCGGCGTGTTGTAGGAATAGAAGCCGACCATGCAGGTGACGTCGGGGCTGGCGACCAGCGCGTCCTCGACGTTCTTCTTGGCGCGGGCCTGGTCGATGTCGTCGCCACGCACGTCGATCAGCTCGATCTTGGTGCCGGCGAGCCCTTCCTTCATGCCCTCGATGCGCTCCTTGGCATTGTCGGCGCCGAGCAAGCCGACGAAGCCGAGGCATTTGCCGCCGTCGGGCATCGCCTTCTTGGCGATCTCGGCCGCCTGTTTGCCGGCATCGATGTTGGATGAGCCGATATAGGCGATACGCTTGGTCTGCGGCGCGTCGCTGTCGGTGGTGAACAGCGCCGTCTCCGAGGCGATCTTGTTGAGCCCGTCGGTCGAGGTCTTGGGATCGACGGCCGATACCATGATGGCCTTGACGCCGGCCGTCACCAGATCGTCCATCAGCCGCTGCTGAATGGCAACCGACGACTGCTCCGGATATTTGAGCTCCAGATTGTAGCCGGGCAGTTCGGCCTGCGCCTTCTTGACACCGGCTTCGGCCGCCTTCCAGAAATCGGAGGCGCCGTTGACGACGAAGGCCAGCGTCGGTTTATCCTGGGCACGGGCAATTGCAGTGATGGACAGACCGAGGGCCAAGGCCGCGGCAGCGATGGACGCATTTCGTATCGCAGATTTCATGTTCAACCTCCCATTTGATTCAGTCATTTTCGCTGATCTGAACTTGTCGAATGCGGCTTGGACGCCCCCTCCTCAAGGGGTGATGGCAGCGAAAGAACGGCACCATTCCAGCCGCGATTTGAACTCTAGAGACTCATTGGCAGTTCGTAAATAGTCGGATTTGTCTGACATTTCAGTAATTGCGCGGCGTTGCTCTGCGCCTGAGTGCCAACCGATACCGCGCAGCACGCTTGCTTGCCGCCATGGCCCGTTCGGTCCCGAGCCGGGCATGACAAATTGACATTAGAATGCTCACGCCTATTAGTAAATAGTATTAGTCTCTGGTTGGAAACCTCTGGTGCCGCCGGCGAATGGCTGCCTGCCGTGTGAGAAGGGAGGCTCCGTTAAGCCGTCCAAAGGCCTTGGGTGGGCCCAATTCCGAGAAATCGATCTTTCAGGACCGCGTATTGCTCTCCCGCACTGCTAGCCATTCGGCTACCAGAATGATAATAATCATTAATCGAGTGCTCGTTTATAAACGCGAAACGTCGTCGGACGTCCTGCCGTCTTTATGACGTCCAGGACGACCTCTGGTTAGACAAGCCGGGAATTTGGAACACAATGCCATGAGCGAACCGACGGATCTGCGCGATTCTCCCCTTGAAGCCGCCCGGCGCCGAAAGCCATCGGCCAAGAACCCCAAGGGTCGCGTTACCATGACCGATATCGCCAGGGCCGCCGGCTGCTCGCAGGCAACGGTTTCGTTCGTCCTCAACAACACGCCGGGCATAAGGCTCTCGCAACAGACCCGCGAACGGGTGATCGGGGCCGCGCGGGGCCTCGGCTATGCGCCACCAGCCTTCTCTGCTCTTCGCAGCCCTATCGCCTCGTTCGAGGGGCTGGACGGGGTGATCGGCTTCGCGGTCGATCAACTGGCGACCAGTCCCGAAGCGGTCGTCGCCATCGAAGGAGCGCGCCAGGCCTCGTGGAATGCCGGCAATGTCGTGCTGGTCGCGCAGACTTTGGGTGATACCGTCATGGAGCCGCGCGCGATTGCGGCACTGACCAAGCGGGGTATTTCGGCGCTGATCTACATGACCATCTTTACGCGCGAGATCACCGCGCCCGACTATCTCTACGGCCTCGATATCCCGGTCATCCTGCTCAATTGCTATACCGCCGACTACGCCTTTCCCGCCGTGGTGCCGAGCGAAATCGCCGGCGGGCAGAGTTCCACCCGCCATTTGATCAGCCATGGCCACCGCCGCATCGGAACCATCACCGGCGAGCCATGGATGCAGGCGGCGCAGGATCGGCTGAAGGGCTACCGCCGGGCACTGGCGACGGCCGACATCCCGTTCGATGTGGAGCTGGTGGTCGAGGGCGACTGGTCGGCGAGCGCCGGCTACGCCGCGACAGTCAAGCTTCTGGCACTCAAGGATCGGCCGACCGCAATCTTCTGCCAGAACGACCGCACCGCGATCGGCTGCTACGAAGCGTTGAAGGAGGCCGGCTTGCACATCCCTGGGGATATTTCGGTGATCGGCTATGACGACGAGGAAATCGCCCGGCATCTGTTCCCGCCTTTGACGACGTCGATCCTGCCGCATATGGCGATGGGGCAATGGGCGATCGAGCAATTGGAAGTCCCTGCACCGCCCGGCCGCGGCCGCTACCCCATTACCAAGCTTGAATGCCCGCTGGTCGAGCGGGAATCGGTCAGTGCTGTGGCGCCTGGGCGCACACACGGACCGACAGCCAGCTGAGCACCTCCAGTCTTCCGTCAACGCAAACGCCGTACTGATGCCGCTCCAAACCAGACAGGCGCCCCCGCAAAGGGCGATGGCCCGAAATTGTCGCCTGACATGGGGGATCGGGATTCTTGTATCCAGATTTCTGCGGACTGACGTGCGGTTTGCTGCAGTCTGGTTGTGGCGAAATCCTGGATCCAAGGGTAAATCTGATCTGGTTCGCCGTTCCGCGCCGGCCTTCGAGCCCGATTTCCTCGCTGACCCGGATCGGCAACCCGCCAGGAGTTATACTGCCATGAAGCTCCAGCATCGCCATGGCCCGCCGCGCGATTTCGTCGGTTACGGCCGGCGGCCGCCGCAGATCATCTGGCCGGACGGACGTCTGGTCGCAGTCAATCTCGTGGTCTGCTACGAGGAAGGGTCGGAATATTCGCTGTTCGAGGGCGACGACCATAGCGATGGCTGGGGCGAATATCCGTTGTCGGCGCCGGCCGGCATCCGCGATCTCGGCACCGAAACGCATTTCGAGTATGGCAGCCGCGTCGGTATCTGGCGCATCGCCAGACTGCTCGAGCGACACGGCGTCCACGCCACGATCTCGAGCTGTGCCGAGGCGCTGCGGCGCAACCCGGAGGTGACGGCATGGCTGTGCCAATCGGGTCACGATCTGCTCGGCCATGGCCTGCGCTGGACCGAACAATGGACCCTGAGCCGTGACGAGGAGCGCGACCATCTGCAGCGTGCCGTCGCGCTGTTCATCGAGCTGCTCGGCGAGCGGCCGATCGGCTGGAACAGCCGTTCCTTTCCCAGCGTCAACACGCGCGACATCCTGATCGAGGAAGGCGGCTTCCTGTATGATTCAGATCCGTGCAACGACGACCTGCCCTATTTCGTGCCGGCACAGAACGGGCGCCTTCTGATCATTCCCTATTCCAAGACCTTGAACGACAGCCGCTATCTAATAAGCCCCGGCTATGTGACGCCCAAGGACTTCGTCGACAACGTCGAGGCCTATCTGGACTTCCTGATCAGGGAAGCCAGGGAAGAAGGTGGGCGCATGATGACGATAGCCATCCATGCGCGATGGACCGGCCAGCCCAACCGGGCCGCGGCATTGGAAGGCATAATCGAGACGGTTCTGTCCAGGCCGGAGGCCGCCTTCATGCGCCGCAACGACATCGCCCGTTATTGGCTGTCGTTGTTTCCGGCCGAGGGCGAAGCGCCATGAAGCCGACGTCCAACTCGCGTGGCGAACAGCAATGCTTAAGCATCGGTGCGGGAAGGGAATTGCTCACCCCAACGGCATAGCGCCTCTGCTCCAGCATTGAGCGCCGCTCCGCTTTCTGTCAACGAATAGACGACCTTAGTCGGCGATCCCGGATAGACTTCTCGGTTCACAAGCCCGTCAGCCTCCAGTTCGCGTAATTGCTGCGTCAGCATCTTTTCACTGATCGCCGGAATGGACTGCCTCAATCGGCCGAACCTGCGAGACGCCGTTCCAAGCTCACAAAGAATATCCACTTTCCACTTCCCTTCGATCGCCTTGATCGCGGTCGAGAAGGGTGGTGCTCTGGAACGGCCGGCTCCTTTGTGCTCCTCGTCGAAAAGGAAGCGCATCGGCCAACACTTGACCTTTGAGTTCGTGAAAGGTGCGCTTCAATTCGCAATGCAAGTGCTGTAGTTAGACAAAGAGTGCGGCCTGCCGCTTACTGAGGCAAAGAAGGCGAAAGCGTATCAATCGCAGTGTATGAGAGCCATACCGATGAGATGAGACGAAGCTGCCGAAGACGGGCTAGGCCCGGCGTTCTGCTCAGCGTGAGCGCTGGTCTGCGGCTGCTCGCGTCGTTGCTCTTTTTGGTCTGGACCATTCCTGCGGCAACAGCCGACCAGGTCGGACATGATGTAGCTAAAGAGCAAATGAGGCTCGCTGCGTCCAAACCGGTCGCGACCATCCTTGTCCGCGACATTGCGCGCCGTGTTGCAGCTGAGACTTTCCGTTTCAAGACGGGAACGCCTGCCATTGCGGGAAACGGCAAGCCCTTTTGCATTATGCCGGATTTGCGCCTGCCGTTCGAAACCGCGTCAGCCGCACCGATTGGTATCGGGTCTGAGGACCGGACGAAACTGTCGCCGATCCGCGCCTTTGATGCGCGCGCGCCTCCGTTTCACCCGCCATGATCCTGGCCGCGCGACCGCGGCCGCCGACTCCCAAAACTTTCACATCGCGTTCCCGGGCTCTCGTCGAGTTGCTCGCCGATCGGAACGCCAAAGCTCTTGTCGGAGGCGGTTTCCGCCCGATATGGGCTGAACGGACAAGAACATGCTGCATTTTTCGCGCTGGAAGACCATTCTCATCTGGCTGACGGTCCTGGCCGGTATCCTGTACGCAGCTCCAAACCTGGTTCCCGCCTCCACCCTGGCATCGCTGCCGAATTGGCTGCCAAAGCGGCAGCTGACGCTGGGCCTCGACCTGCAGGGCGGCTCGCACATCCTGCTCCAGATCGATCGGCAGGACCTCGCCAACGAACGCCTCGAAGCGGCACGCGACGAGGTCCGCACATCGCTGCGCGATGCCCAGATCGGCTATACCGGGCTAACCGGCACCGCCAATTCCATCCAGGTCCGTATTCGCGACCAAGGCCAGATCGAAGCTGCGAAGGCCGCGCTCGAAAGATTGACGCAGCCGATCTCGACCGGCCTTTTCATGAGCGGCTCGGTGACCGAGATGGAGATGGCCGAGCCGGAACCGGGCCTGCTGCGCTTTACGCTGACCGAAGCCGGGGTCGACTACCGGATCGCCGCGGCGCTGACACAATCGATCGAGGTGGTGGGTCGGCGCGTCAACGAGCTCGGCACAACCGAGCCGATCATCCAGCGCCAGGGATCGGACCGCATCATGGTCCAGGTGCCGGGCCTGCAGGATCCGCAGCGGCTGAAGGATATCCTCGGACAGACGGCGAAGCTGACCTTCCAGATGGTGGACCAGTCGATTCCGGTCGAGGAGGCGATCTCCGCCCGCCCGCCGGCGGGCTCGACGGTGTTGTATTCGACGGACGAGCCGCGGGTTCCGCATCTGATCGAGAACCGGATCATCGTCTCCGGCGAAAACCTCGTCGACGCGCAGGCAACCTTCGACCAGCGCACCAACGAGCCGGTGGTCTCGTTTCGCTTCGACAGTCGCGGCGCCACCCGCTTCGGTCAGGCTACTCAGGCCAATGTCGGGCGCCTGTTCGCCATCATCCTCGACAACGAGGTGATCTCCGCGCCTCAGATCCGCGAACCAATTCTGGGCGGCACTGGGCAGATATCCGGCAGTTTCACGGTGGAGAGCGCGAACGACCTTGCGGTCCTGCTGCGCGCCGGCGCACTGCCTGCCGACCTCACCATCGTCGAGGAACGCACCGTCGGTCCGAGCCTTGGCAGCGATTCGATCGAGGCGGGCCAGTTCGCGTCGATCATCGCCTTGTTCCTCGTCGTCGGCTTCATGCTGTTCGCCTATGGGCGACTGGGACTGATCGCGAATATCGCGCTCCTGGCCAACGTCGCACTGATCATCGCCGTCCTGTCCGTGCTCGGGGCAACGCTGACGCTGCCTGGCATCGCCGGCATCGTGCTGACCATGGGCATGGCGGTCGATTCCAACGTCATCATCTTCGAGCGCGTCCGCGAAGAGAACCGCCAAGGGCGCTCGATCGTGCAGTCGATGGATTCCGGGTTCAAACAGGCGCTGGCGACCGTCGTCGATGCCAATGTGACGACGCTGATCGCCGCCGTCATCTTGTTCTTCCTCGGCTCGGGGCCGATCAAGGGGTTTGCCGTCACCCTCGCCATCGGCATCGTCACCACCGTGTTCACGGCGTTCACGCTGACGCGCTGGCTGGTCGCGTTCTGGCTGCGCCGGCAGCGGCCGAAAACGATGCCCAGCGGTGTCATGCGGCTGGTGCCCGACGACACGCGCGTGCCGTTCATGGCGTTCCGAAAATACGCCTTCACGCTGTCCTTGCTGTTGTCGATCGCTTCGGCCGTGCTGTTCTTCACGGTCGGCATGAACTACGGCATCGACTTCCGCGGCGGTTCGAGCATCGAGGTGCAGGCGAAGGGCCAGCAGGCCGACATCGGCGACATCCGTCAGCGGCTGACGGGCCTCGAACTGGGTGAGGTGCAGGTGCAGGAGTTCGGCTCGACCCGCGACGTGCTGATCCGCATCGGCACCCAGGGAGGCGGTGATATTGCCGAACAGTCCGCCGTGGAAAAAGTAAGAAGCGCACTCGAAACCGATTACGAGTTCCGCCGCATCGAGGTTGTCGGTCCGACGGTTTCCTCCGAACTCGCGTTCAACGGCACAATGGGCGTGCTCGCCTCACTGCTGGCGATGCTCGTCTACATCTGGATCAGGTTCGAATGGCAGTTCGGGCTCGGCGCCATCATTTCGACGTTCCACGACGTGATCCTGATGATCGGCTTCTATGTCGTCGCCGGCATAGAGTTCAATTTGACCTCGATAGCCGCGATCCTGACCATTGTCGGCTACTCCATCAACGATACGGTTGTTGTCTATGACCGGGTCCGCGAGAACCTGCGCCGCTATAAAAGGATGCCGATTGCCGAGCTGCTCGACCTGTCGATGAACCAGACGCTGGCGCGAACGGTCCTGACCGGCGTGACCACGCTGTTCGCGCTGGCGGCGCTTTCGATCTGGGGCGGCGAAGTCATCCAGTCCTTCACGGTCGCGATGATCTTCGGCATCCTCGCCGGGACCTATTCCTCCATCTTCGTCGCCGGGCCGCTGCTGATTCTGTTCAAGCTCCGGCCGGGCGCCCTCAGTCCAGAGGAAGCCGCGGCGGCGAAAGAGCCGCCGGCGCAGCAAGCCTTATAACCCAACGATCGACACCATCTTTTTGGCTCGCTGCAGCACTTTGATCTGGCTAGACCGTCTCTCGCATCACGACTGCGACGACTACCCCTGAGAGAAACGTCAGCGCGGCGATCGATGCGATCGCCGATGACAGCCCGAAGCTGTCGGCGATGAGGCCGGCGCAGAGCGCACCGATCGCGTAGCCGAGATCCCGCCAGAACCGGTAGACGCTGAGCGAGCGGGCGCGCCAGGTCGGATGCGAGGCATCGGAGACGGCTGCGATCAAGCTCGGGTAGACCATCGCCGTGCCGAGGCCGAGCAGAAGGCTGCCGACGATCCACCACTCGAACTCACGCGTCGCCGCGGTGAGAAACAGACCGGCGGCCTGAACCCACATGCCGGCGACGATCAGGCCTTTGCGCCCCCAGCGATCGCTCAAGGGACCCGTGACGATCTGCAGGACACCCCATGTCGCGGGATAGATCGCCTTGAGAATGCCGATGCGCTCGACGCCGAGGCCGAAGGAAGCGAAGAACAAAGGGAAGACGCCCCAGCTCATGCCGTCGTTGAGATTGTTGACCAGGCCGGCCTGGGAGGCGGCGAACAGGTTGCGGTCCCCGAAGGAAGTAAGCGCGAAGACCTGCCTAAAGCTGATCGGCGCGGCCTGCTGCGCCTGGGATGAAGCCTCCAGCCGAACATGGTCGCGCGTGTCGCGCACCAGCAGGATCGACAGTGCGGCACCGACGACCGCATAGCCGATGCCGAGATAGATCGGCACTGGCCGAAGTCCGTATTGCGCGGCGAGATAGCCGGTCAGCAACGCCGTCACCCCGACGGCGAGATAGCCGGCGAACTCGTTGAGGCCGACGGCAAGGCCGCGCGATTTCGGCCCGACGAGATCGACTTTCATGATCACGGTCATCGACCAGGCGAGCCCCTGGTTGATGCCGAGCAATGCGTTGGCCGCAATCACCCATTCCCAGGTCGGCGCCCAGATGATCATGAACGGCACCGGCAGGCCGACCAGCCATCCCAAAACGAGTACGCGCTTGCGGCCCCACGCGTCGGCAAGCTGGCCCGAGACCAGATTGGCGAGGGCCTTGACGACGCCGAAGCTGACGATGAAGGAGACGATGAGCGTCGTCGATGTGACGTGGAACTCCTCCGATCCGATCAGCGGCACCACCGTCCGTTCTATCCCGACCATGCCGCCGACAAAGGCGTTGATCACGACGAGCAGCGCGAATTGCGGCCAGTTCTCCCTGAGGCCGAGCCTGACGGATGAACCCGTCTTGCCTGGAACCGATGCCGCTTCGTCCATGGGTCAGGCCGCCGCCGCAGCCAAGCCGGAATTGGCGGCCCGGAGTGCCGCGGCCTTGGGCGGTACCGGCGGAATCTCGGCGAGCATGAAGCGGATGAACGCGCCCTCGTCCTTGATCAGGAGGGCCTCGTTATGGCAACCGAACAGGTACGAGACGCCGGCTGGATCGGTGTGAAGAAACTGGCGGAGGATCATGGTCTTGCGCGCCTCGCTACGAAGGGCTAGAACATTCAATCATTCCGCTGAATGTTTCACTGAGGAGAAGCGGTGTCAAGCACCGGACCGAAACAGGCGATCTACGCAAGCCTTGCCGAAGTGGCTCAGGCGCTCGGCCATCCGCATCGGCTCGAGCTGCTGGAGCATCTGGCGCAAGGGGTGCGCAGCGTCGAGGACCTCGCCGCGCGAGCCCATCTGAGTTTCGCCAATACGTCGCGCCATCTGCAGATCCTGCGGCGGGCGCGGCTCGTCGAGACGCAGCGCCGCGGCAAGCACGTGCTCTATAGCCTCGCCGGCGATGCCGAGGTGGTGGCGCTGATCAAGGCGCTCGGCCGCGTCGGCGAGCGAAACGTGACCGAAATCGGCCGCGTCATGGCCGACTACTTCCGGGCTCGCGATGCGATGGAACCGGTGTCGCGAGACGACCTCGTCTCGAGGCTGCATGACGGCATGGTCACGGTTCTCGACGTGCGGCCCGAGGATGAATTTGGGGTTGGGCATCTTACAGGCGCCCTCAACATCCCGCTGGCCGAGCTGGAGCGTCGCTTGGGCGAGTTACCGGCGGATCGGGAGGTGATCGCCTATTGCCGCGGCCCTTATTGCGTTCTGTCGTTCGAAGCGGTCGCCGCCTTGCGGGAGCGGGGCTACCTCGTCCGTCGGCTCGAGGACGGCTATCCCGAATGGAAGGCCGCCGGCCTACCGGTCGAAACGGCAGCCTGAAACAGAACGCGCGGAGCTGTCAGAGCGTCGCTGGTCTGGCGTGGACTTTCAGCGGCGAGTCAGCGGGCCAGCGCGGCCGCCTGCTCCAGGCTGATACCCCGGGCGAGCGGGTCAGCGTGCCGGTGCGCGAGCCGCCATTCGGATCCTTCGCGGCGATAGACCAAGGTGACGCGCAGCGGCCAGTCCTGGGCCGGCAGACCGCCGACTTCGCCATGGGCGCGCTCGATGAGCGCGAGAACCACCATGTCGGCCGCGGCATAGGCTTGGACCAGCTCTTGTTCCAGCGTGCCGTTCTTGAAGAAACGCCCCATTGCCTCCCAGCGTTCGCTTGTCATCTCCACGCCGCGTGTCGGCTTTCCGCCGAAAGGCGACATAAGCGTGAAGTCATCGGTGAGCGCAATTAACGCACGATATCGGGCGATGTCACCGCGCATCAGTGCCGCGTTGGCTTCGGCGGTCTGCCTGGTGAGCGTGGCAATCTCCTCGTCGGCGATGGAGACCTGATGGGCAACGGCAGAGTCGCTCGTAGCTTTCGTGATCCCAAGCGACGCGAGACCGGCGCCCGCTGCAGCGAGTGCTGAACGTCGTGAAACTGGCATGAGAATTTCTCCTAAGTTTGTACCAATCCGCAGGCGCAGGCCGCTGGCATCGGTCGCGCCGATGCGATCCCACATCTTTCAACCGGCCGGCATTTTCCGTCAGGGCTTCAAAAGACTGTGCAGCGGCTGGAAGGACAGCTTCGGCCGGATGCCATCCGGTAGGTTCGGCGCGATATGAGCAGCGAAGACGCGCGTCGCGTCTTCCTGGGAGTTCCACACCTCGACGATCCGCCAGCCGGCTGCCACCGGGTGCGACACGTGCATGATGAAGCCCGGCGCCTGCCTCAAAGCGCCACCCGCGAGGGCGAGCATGCCATCATACCCTTGCGGCGACTGTCCGCCGACCTCGGAAATCATCATCACCGACATGGCTGTTTTCCCGCTCAAGGCTGCATTCGTCCGAGCGATGCACCGCTCAACCGGCAGAATTGCATGTTGATCTTGATGAAGCCAATGATATGATTTCAGCAATATGCTGAACGGAATTGATCTTTCACGCGCCGATCTCAATCTCCTCGTCCCTCTTCGAGGCCGTGCTCGAAGAGCACCACGTGGGCCGGGCTGCGGACCGGCTTAATCTGACTCCGTCGGCTGTCAGTCACGGGCTCGGCCGGTTGCGCCGGCTCCTCAATGATCCGCTGTTCCTAAGAACACCCAAGGGCGTCGTGCCGACGGCGCGTGCGACGGAACTGGCCGCGCCGATCGCCGTCGCAGCGTCATGGCGACTGCCGCACCCTTCAACCCCGCCACGGCGGTGCGCCGGTTCGCAATCGGCGCGCCGGACGGTGTCTCAGCCGAGATCCTGCGCCCGCTTCTCGCCAAACTCAGCCGGATTGCGCCACGCCTCGAAATCGGCGTGCGTCAGCTCTTGCCCTCTCCGGCCCGCGTGTGGCGAAGCGCGATTGTCGATCTCGAGGCGCACGCCATCAATATCGCGATCATTCCGTCCGATGACATCCCGCCTCGCCTCGAAAAGCGCTGCATCTACGAAGAAGACTTTGTAATTGCCATGCGCCTTGGACATCCGTTCGCGCGTGATCCGACCCTGGAGCGACATGCAGCATCTGGTGGTCTCGCACAGTGGCGATCCTTATGGCTTCGTGGATGAACAGCTGGCCAAGCAAGGCCGGGCACGACGGATCGCGTTGACTGTTCCCAACTTCATGTTCGCGCTTGCGGTCATCGCCGAGACCGATCTCATTTCGGCCCTGCCGCGGGGGTTCGTTACCATGCATGCGGCGCGTTTCGGCGTCCTGAGCCTCGATGCCCCGTTGCCGTTGCCCGGCTTCCGGCTTAACGCCGTCGCTCCCAAGGTCGCAATGATGGATGCGGGTGTGGCATGGCTTTTCGATCTGCTTGCAGGAGTGGAGCCTACTGCGCAAAAGCACCACAGCGGCCTGCCCCCACTAAGACGGTAATCATAGCTCGGAAAGCTTCGTCGGCTGCCATGGCGGGTGTGCTGTAGGGTAGATTTAATGCCGCGCAGCGTTGATTAAACTGACAACTACGTTTCCGCTGGAGCGCTACTCGCTCGGAGTTGGGAAATGCTTTTCAAGCCAGGTTCGCCACCTTGGCTCCTCCCGTTTTGCAACGCTCGCTGCATCGTCGCCAAAAAGGAAAAACCGCACGGACAGGAATGTCATCCCGCCCATCGGCAAGGCGAAGAGGTGCGCGAGGCCCGGCGCGGGCTGGTCCAGCCGGACCACCAACTCGGGATGGTCCTGCGGCCCTGTTCGTTCGACGACACCCTCGAATGCCCGCGTGTCCGAAGCCACGCGCCGTTGTTCAATCGCATTCGCCAGGCCCAAGGGTTCAACCAGCTTTCGCCATGCATCGACTGAAGCTTGAGAGGACGGGACCAAGAGCTGAAAAGCCGAGCCGTGCTGCCCGGGAAAGTGCGTGAGGTAGAGGCGGAGCAGGCGGAAGAAGGCGATCCATCCGTAGCTGTGGCCTTCGAACTGATCATCCCAATCATCAGAAGTCGCGAACCACCGATGGACAACGCGAACGGTGCAAAGCCCGCCGGACTTCGCCTCGACGGTCCATTCCGTCGCTACCGTTCCCGACTGACCCGGTGCTTCTGCGACAAACCGCTTGGGCGGCTCCCAAGCCGTGATGGTGGCGACCGAATCCATGCTTCCATCGGCAGCGAAATGCGAAACGCTGGTTCCTCCGATGCGGCCTTCGAGTTCGCTCGGCACGAACCATTGAGATATTCCAGGTCCCGTTGCGATCGCGTTCCAGACGTCCTCCGGTGTACCGGGGACATCCACTTGCGCCTCGACCGAGCGATTGCCGGCAGAATCTTTTTTTACTGGCATTGAACGTCCTTTCCTTGCGGATTGGAAGGTGAAGGATGCGCGGTCACGACAAGGCGATGGGACCGCCCCTGCGGCGCCGTTTCGTCGTGATAGCGTGCCGCCAGCGTGGTGATGGCCTCAGCCAGTTCACGCGTGAACGAGGCGCGGTCGGCGGCGGAGCGGAAGCGGATTTCGGTGTCGATCGCCAAGGTCGCCAAGCGCTTGCCGGCATCCGAGGCGGCGCGCTGGAGGGCCCCGATCTCCCGCACCAGCCGAGCGCCGAGCGCGATGAGGTAGCTTGCCGACAGGCGGTCGGCGGTGCGGTCCGGATCGGCGCCGACCGGACCCAGTGCGCTCGTCGAGACGACATAGCTTGTGGCGCTCGCCACCATGAGCCGCTCGGTCAAGCCACCCCACTTGCGCGTCTCTGCAACTTGGACAAGCCCGTGCTCCTCCAGAGCATGCAGGTGGTAATTGATTTTCTGCCGCTTGAGACCGAGGCGTGTGGCGAGGGCAGCGGCCGAGGCGGGCTCCCGCAGTTCCGAGAGGAGCTGACTCCGAACCGGCTCCAACGCGGCGGCGGCCGCGCTTGGCCTATCTATGACCTCGATATCGAGCATGCAGCCCTCATATTGACAAGCTTTCCTGTCAATGCCGTTGACGATTATATTTGTCAAGAGCGAAAGGGCCGCTTCGTTCCAATAAGAGGGCGGCAAGGGTGGGCGAGGGCCGCTAGACGACGCGTCCCCGCCCGCAGCGGGCAATTGCAATGACAGTGCCGTTCGTTGTAGCCATTCCGACCGCTTGATTTTGGAGGAGATGCAGCATGGACCGATTCACTGGCGGTTGCCTGTGCGGCAACGTCCGAATTGTGGCGTCGGGACTCCCATACCGGGTCGGCATTTGTCATTGTCTCGACTGCCGCAAGCATCATGGGGCCCTTTTCCACGCTTCCGCGGTGTTCCCCCAGGATGCGGTGACGGTCGAAGGCGAGACGCGCGACTACGCCGGGCGGTTTTTCTGTCCCCGCTGCGGCTCTACAATTTTCGGTCGCACCGCAGACGAAATCGAAGTGAACCTGGGATCCCTGGATGCCCCTGACCAACTGATGCCGACCTACGAAAGCTGGACCATCCGTCGCGAGTCCTGGTTGCCGCCGTTTCCGCTCACGAGACGATACGAGCGCGATCGTGACGCCACGAGTCGCTTTGAGGAATAGGTCGCACGAACGGTGCGAAAGCGTTTAGGAGGTCACGCCGGCGCGTCACTCCGGAAGACCGGCCTTGCGGAAGCCATCAACGAAATGCTCGAGCGTCGCGGCATCGCGGAATGGCTCCGTCGTGGCCCAGTGGCGGGTGGTGAAATGCGGGTTGCCGACGAGGAACAGTTCGACCTCTGCGCGCGCCTCGTCGAGCCGGCCCAATTGGGCAAGGCTTGCTGCCAGGAAACGGCGCGAGCTCGTACGATAAGTCTCGTCCCTGCGCAGTGTCTCGACAGCGGCTTCGTATGCGCCGGCCGCATATTGCGCCTGGCCGAGCGCCAGGTAGTACCAACTTGCCGGAAACGGGTTCAGCCGGAATGCCTTGCGAATGTGCTCAAGGCCCTCCTCGACCCGTCCGGCCAGGACCGCGATGTCGGATAATGCCGCCCAGGCATCGGCCTCGTTCGGGTCCAGCTCGATCGCCTTGGCGAATTCCGCATCCGCCTCGGCGAAGCTGCGCTCATAGGCAAGCAAGTAAGCCAAAACCCAGCGGCAGCCGGCATCGTTGGGGTCGATCGCCACGGCTTTGCGCGCCAGTTCCAAAGCAACGCTACGGGAAGTTTCGGTTGGTCCGCCGGAATGCACCCATCCCATCCAGTGGTTCATGGCAAGCCAGCGATAGGCCTCGGCATATTCCGGATCGAGCGAAACCGCGCGGGTGAGCATCAGATGCGCTTCGCGCGCCGTCTGCGGCGAATCATCCATCAGCTTGCGCGCCCGCACGCAGAGATCGTAAGCCTCGAGATTTTTGGGCCGGTTGCGCGGCGGCGGTGCGCGCAGCCGGCCGAGCAACGCCTCCACGATCTTGCCGGTGACCTCGTCCTGAACGGCAAAGATATCTTCCAGGCTGCGATCGAAGCGTTCCGCCCATAGATGGTCGCCACTCACCGCGTCGACCAGCTGTGCATTGATGCGCACGCGCCCCGCGGCGCGTCTTGCGCTCCCCTCCAGCAGGTATCGCACGCCAAGGTCCTCAGCGATCTCGCGCACGGCCATCGCCTTTCCTTTGTAGGCAAAGGCCGAGTTGCGTGCGATGACGAACAGGCCGGAGATCCTGGACAGGTCGGTGATCAGATCTTCGGTCAACCCATCCGCGAAGGATTCCTGCTCGGGATCGTTGCTGAGATTGACGAAGGGCAGCACGGCTATCGATGGTTTATCGGGCAGCGGCAAAGGCTTTCGTTTCGCGCCACCGAGCTGTTCGACGGCCCCAGTGAAGCGGTAGCCAACGCGCGGAACCGTGGCGATCCATTCGCCGCCGTCCGCGGCCGGACCAAGCAGCTTGCGCAGCTGCGCGATCTGGACGGTGAGATTGCCTTCCTCGACGGCGGTGCCCGGCCACGCCGCGTCCATCAACTGGGCCTTCTCAAGGATTTCGCCGGGCCGTCCAACGAGCGCCGCAAGCAGCTTTAGCCCGCGGTAGCCAACGGCAACGGGAACATCGTTGCGAAGCAGCGTTCCCGCACCGGCATCAAGCACGAACGGACCAAAGGCAAAGCGCGATCCCTGCATGCGGCGCATTTATAGCCCGTTTGGAAGTTTTGAGAACTATTTGGGAGAGCTTAATTACGACGCTGTTCGTATCCTGCAGAATTCAGCCTCTTTCAGGTCGAGGGTCCCCGGACCTTCAAACCATATGGAGGTTGCTATGAACGATACTCTTGCATCGGCCCGGCATCAGGCAGCGCGGCCGGGAATGCCCGTGGAGCCAGCGGAAATGTCGCGTCGGCACTACAGCCTGGCGACCCTGCGAAGCATTGTCGCGGCCTGGGACGAGCGGAAGCGCTTTCGCTGGGAACTTGAGCAAATGTCGAAGGACAATCCTCATTTGATCGACGATATCGGTCTGACGAGACGGCAGGTCGAGGCAGAGATCGCCAAGCCTTTCTGGAGACGATGATCCTCGTCGCCGCAAGGTCGTGAAGCCGATACCCGTCATCCTCGTCCTTGGTGCGCCAAAAGCATCTCGGAACAGTACTCGCTCGCGCCGGTCGCTGCGCGGACACTGACAAATAGGCGACCATGAGGAAGACCGGCCGCAGGCTCTTCGGCAACATCCGGAACTCGCGCCGCTCGTTTGAGTTGGGCTCCATTCCAGACAGCAAAACGGAATCTTGCCATGAGCCTGCCCGCCCAACGCCGAATGCGTCTCTCCGGTGGAACCGAGCTTGCCTACGTCACCGCGGGCGATCAATCCTATCCCGCTTTGCTCCTCCTGCACGGCTTCCCGAGCTCATCGCGAACATTTCGCGATGTAATCCCTGGCTTGGCGCGCGTCGCCTATGTGGTCGCGCCCGACGTCCCGGGCCATGGCCAGTCCGACGTCCCGCCGACAGCCTCCTTCGCCGCGATCAGCGAGGCGATTTCCGAATTGCTGACCCACCTCGCGATCGGGCGCCGCTTCATCCACATCCATGACTGGGGCGCCGCCGTCGGCCTGCAGATCGCCATGCAAGCGCCCGAGCTGGTTTCGGGCCTCATCATCCAGAACGCAAACGCGCATCGAACCGGCTTCGGCCCCATCTTGGACGCCGTGTTAAAATTCTGGTCAGAACCGACAAAAGAGAACGAAGCGGCCGCAATCCCCGACCTGACCTTTGAATTCACGCGCGAACAATATACCGGCGGCCTGCCAGAGGATGTCGCCGCCACGATCAGGGGCGAACCCTGGGTCGAGGACTGGAGGGTGATGAATCTTCCCGGCCGCATGGAGACCCACCGCGCGCTCATCGCCGACTACAAAAGCCATGCCGCGCGTTTCGATGCCATCGCCGGCTATCTCAAGAAATGGCAACCGCCGGCGCTCATGCTGTGGGGCCGTCACGAGCCCTATTTCGATATCGCCGAAACGCTGTCCTGGATGCAGGATCTGCCACGTATGGAGGCGCATATTTTCGACGGCGGACATTTCCTGCTTGAGACGCATGCCGAACCAGCACTCTCCCTCATGATCGACTTCATCAAGCGAACACAGGAGATCCACGCAGTTCCCGTCGCTTTAGACCCAACCCAAGACCAGACTTCAGCGGCGATTCCATCCGGCGGGCCGCGAGATCAAGCAGGAACGTAGGTCAACCTGATCACGTCCTCGCCAATCCAATCATTGGTCATAAGGCGGAGCGGCGGCCGGGGTCCGGCGAAATATGGCTTGCCGTGGCCAAGCACGACGGGGTGCAGGTAGATTCGATACTCATCGATCAGACCAAGTTCGGTGAGGCTTCGCGCCAAGTCCGGGCCAGCAACTTCGATCTCCCCGTCGCGCTCGGCCTTCAGCTCTCGGATCGCGCCTTCAAGATCATCCCCAACAAGCGTGGCGTTGGGGCCAACCAACTTCAACGAGCGCGAGACGACCCATTTCGGCTGGTTCCGCCACGCCGCCGCAAAGGCGTATTGCTCTGCATCCCATTCAGGATGATCGTCGTCCCAGTAACGCATGACCTCATACATTTTGCGACCGTACACACTGCCCGCCTGCCCCTGAGCCTCCTCGATGAAGTGGCCGAAGAGCGTCGGGCTTGGCGCAAACGCCGTATGGTCGACGTAGCCGTCCAGGGACTGGTTCATTCCGAACACGAGCTTAGCCATACCCGCCTCCTTTCCTTACGCGGCACATCCGCGCCGTTCTGGCTGCGTTATGCAATCGGTTGCAAGTTAGATCGACTGATGGCCGATCGACAGAAGCGAGAAATTATGCCGCACCTCCTTCTGAATTACGATTGCCCGGATTGCTGCTTCTTTGATCCAGTTAAGGTTCTTTCTTTCGCAAGTCCTTCACGACATCGAGGAAAGCCCGCAGTGCCGGCGGCACGGCTCGATGTCCGGGATAGTAGACCGCGACCCCTTCCGGGGCGGGCATCCATGCGGTCAGGACCTTACGCAGCCGGCCATCGGATATGGCCGCTTCGGCGGCCCAATCCGCCACATAGGCGATGCCCAGACCCTCTATTGCGGCTTCGACCATCAGTTCCTCGTCATCGAGGATGATGGAGCCGTTTGCGTCGATCACGAGTTCCTGGCCGGAGCGTTCGAACTCCCATCGATAGAATTTGCCGCTGGGCATACGATGGCCGATGCAATGGTGGCGTTGCAATTCCTCGGGCGTTCCCGGGTCGCCGAAGCGATCGAGATAGGCGGGCGAGGCGACACAGATGAACGTCAACGGGCGTGCAAACGGCACGGCGATCATGTCCTTGGGGACCGATCCGAGGAGGCGCACGCCGGCATCGAACCCGGTGGACACGATATCGATGAGCCGCCCCTCGACGACGATGTCCACGGTCACGTCCGGGTGGCGCTCTGCCATCTGCGGAAGAACCCAGCGAACGAGAAGCCCGGCCACCAATCGCGGTGCGTTGATGCGGACCGTGCCCGCGACATTGCCCCGGAACCCCGCGACGCTGTCGAGCGCCTCGTCCAGCGAGGCGAGCGCCGGCTGAAGGCGGTCGAGCAACTGGAATCCGGCTTCAGTCGGTGAGACGCTGCGTGTGGTCCGGTTCAAAAGGCGCACGCCCATGCGTTCCTCGAGCGCACGCATCGCATGGCTCAATGTGGAAGGTGCCGTGCCGATCTCGTCCGCTGCGCGGCGGAAGCTGCGGTGTGTGGCAACGGCCAAAAAGGCGGTGAGATCGTTGAGCGACGGGCGGGGCATTGATGGGGATTTTGCATCATCTCATGCCGACTTCAACGGCTAATGCGCGCAATGCGATTGCCATATCTCCTGCCTGGATCAATTGGAGATGATGAGAAATGGAAAAGACCTGGCTCATAACGGGTGTGTCGTCCGGGCTAGGCCGGCTGCTGGCGGAGAAGGCCCTGATCAGGGGAGACCGCGTCGTCGGTGCCAGCCGCAGCGAGGACGCACTTCCCGCCCTGCGTGCACGCTACCCCGAACGGCTCCGCATCGTCGCAATGGACCTCAAGACCCAGAGCTCGGTCCGCGCCGCGGTCGACCGCGCCTTCGCCGCATCCGCTCGGATCGACATCGTCGTCAGCAATGCTGGCTATGGGCTGCTCGGCGCGGCGGAAGAGGCTGGCGATGTGCAGGTTCGGGACATCATCGACACCAATCTCATCGGCTCGATCGCACTCATCCGGGCGGCGTTGCCGCATCTGCGCAGCCAGGGTGGCGGCCGGATTCTACAGGTATCGAGCGAGGGAGGCCAGATCGCCTATCCGGCTTTCAGCCTCTATCACGCGACCAAGTGGGGTATCGAGGGGTTCGTCGAGTCCGTGGCGCAGGAGGCTGCTCCCTTCGGCATCGAGTTCACCCTTGTGGAACCTGGGCCGGCGCGGACCGGGTTCGGCGGCAATCTCGCGCGGACCAAGCCGCTCGCGGCCTATGAGGGAACACCCGCCGGTCAGATCCGCGAGGCGCTCCGTGGCTCTTGGGTGATCAAGGGCAACCCCGAGCGCATGACGGACGCAATGATCAGGCTTGCCGATCAGGATGGTCCGCTTCCGAAGCGGCTGGTGCTCGGTGCCGAGGCCTATGCCGGCATCCGCAAGGCTCTCGGCGGGCGCATCGAGGAGCTCGACCGGCAGAAGGACGTCGCCGTCGCGGCGGATTTCACCGACGAGGAGCTGGCGCGGCTATGACCCACCCTGTCCCGCCGATCCACACCTGCATGGCACCGTCGTGCAGCTCCGCCCGTTGATCCGATAGATTCCCCCGGCTCCGGCCCGCTGCCGGTCCGCTCCCGCTATCAAGGCAGAAAGGAACACGAAATGCCTGTACGTGACGCCATCTATCCGGCCAAACGCCACGCGTTATACGATATTCATCGATATTCCGCGGCCATTCGCTCCGGCGATCTTCTCTTTGTGTCGGGTCAGGTCGGGAGCCGTGAGGACGGCTCGCCCGAGCCGGTATTCGAGGATCAGGTTCGGCGGGCCTTCGCCAATCTGCGCGCGGTCTTGGCCGCCGCCGGGTGCAGCTTCGACCACGTCGTCGACGTCACCACCTTCCACACCAACCCGGACGAACAGATCGAAACGGTGCTGGCCGTCCGGGCGGAAGAGGTCGGCGCACCTCCCTACCCGAACTGGACTGCAGTGGGCGTCAATTGGCTTGCCGGCTTCGATTTCGAGATCAAGGTCATCGCCCGCATCCCTTCGACGACCAGCAGTCATCCGGCGGACAAGCGCTGATCGCTCGCCCCGCAGTTCTGTATTGGCGATTTGCACCCGACGACGGAACGGCAGCGCGGCACGCCCCAGCACGGGCTCGCGATGTCCGTCCAACGATGAATATGCTAGCTTTGCCTTGGGCCAAAATACGTCATTCGGCCGCAACGATTCGAACTTTTCACCACCGATCACCGCCGTTACTACGCTCTCTCGCCTCTTGGCTATTTCGCGCTCCTCGTGCGGACGTAGTTCCAGCGGCGATGGGCGGCAATTTTTCGATGTTGGCGTCGTGGAAATGGCAAAAATTAGCCCGCCGGAAGAGATCAAACTGGGCACCATTATGTGATTGAAGTCGCTCTGTAAAAACTTTCAGGCAGTTTCAGGAGCTTTGGCCTTTGCGAGGTCCTGCAGGAACTCTTCCATCAGCGGCCTGTCACCGAACCGGCGGTAGGCGCGCTCTGCTTCCAGCGAGAATTCCGGATGCGCCTCGATCAGCTTTGCCATCGTCTGCTGGGCTGCCTCGACCTCTCCGCCCCCGCCCTGCAAAGCGGCCTGAATCAGAAGGCAGTTTGCATCGCGCGGCGCCCGGATCAGGCATTCCTCTATGACGGCGGAAGCCTCATCGCGGCGGTCAGCCGCGTAGAGCGCCTGCCCGTGCACATAGGCATAGTACTCGGGCGCCATAGGATGAAGGCGGCGGGCCCGCTCTGCGTTGGCGACGGCATCATCATATTCCCCGAAGCGAACCTGCGCCTTTGCAAGCGCCATCATGCTGTCGGGATCGTTAGGGTTGAGCTCCACAGCGCGCCGTGCGGCTTGCAAGCCGCCTGAATAGTCGCCCTGGACGGCAAGCCCGAAGCTGATGACCTGATAGCCAAGGCCAAGATTGGGGTCGAGACGGACCGCCTGCCGAGCTTCGCTAAGCCCAAGATGGAGCTCCGGGGCGTTTGCCCGGCCCTCACCGCTCTGCGCCACGCTGGCGATATAGGTCAGCGCGAGGCCTGCGCGGGCGGCCGCATAGGAGGGGTCCATTTCAACGGCGCGCTGGTAGAGGCCCCGCGCTTCCAGAATGTCCTGCGGGTCATTGGCGCCGTGCCGGTAGCGGTTGCGGGCCTGCAGCACAAGGTCATAGGCCTGCAGATTGTCGGTCGGGCGCTCCGCTGCCGCCGCCGCCTCGCTCCTGCCGATATAGGGCGCGATCTGCGCGACGATTTCGGTGGTCAGCTCGCTCTGGACGGTGAACACATCGGCGACCTGCCGGTCAAAACTGCGCGACCACAGATGCGCGCCTGTCTTTACATCGATCAGCTGCGCCGACACGCGAAGCTGGTCGCCTTCACGGCGGGCGCTGCCTTCAACCACATAATCAACGCCGAGCTTCGCCCCGAGCTTGCGCACGTCCGTATCCTGCCCGTGCACGGCGTAGGTGGAATCGCGCGCGATTACCTGCAGCTCTGAATTGCGGGCAAGGGCTGTCGTCACATCCTCGGTCAGTCCGTCCGCGAAATACGATTGCTCGCCGCTGCCGCTCATCGCGGCAAAAGGCATGACCGCCACTGACGGCCTGGGGTCGGCGCGGCTCTGGTCCATGGACAAGGCCGCCGGGATGCGGCTGACCATGGCTGCCAGGGAGAGCGGCTGGATTTGGGTGCCGATGAGGATGAGGGCTATGGCGGCCGCGCCATAAGACCAGCGGGCGGCGGTGCTGCGCAGCACCTGCGGCACCTGCCGCCATGACGACCACGGAGAGCCCGCGCGCCTTACGCGGTAGACGTTGAGAAGTTCGGGAATGTTCTTGGCCCGCCTGCGGCCGATGCGGACGAACCTGTCCGCGCTGTTGCGGTCGGCCGCCATCACCACGGCGCCGCTGACGAATATCTGCCCCGGATCGCACATGGCCTCAAGACGGGCGGCCACATTGACGCCATCGCCGTATACGTCGCCGTCATCTTCGATGACGTCGCCAAGATTGATGCCGATGCGCAGCTCGAACGGGCCCTTGTCGAAACCTTCCTGTATGGCCAGCGCCGCATCAACCGCTTCGTTGACGCTGGGAAACATGGCGAGAAAGCCGTCTCCCGTCGTCTTGACGATGCGCCCGCCATGGCTGGCAATGGTCGGGTCAATGAGCTCATCAAAAACAGCGCGCAGCTTCGCGTAGGTGGAAGCCTCGTTTTCAGCCATCAGCAGGCTGTAGCCGACGATATCGGCGGCCATGATTGCCGCGAGCTTGCGTTCCATCAGCATTATTCCTGAGCGGCGGGCCATGCACGGACTGTTACCACTGACACTTAAGGCGACGCACGGGCCAAGATTAGACCCATAATCCCGGATAGACTATCAAGACAGCTCACAAATGCGTGACGATTGTGGCCTATACCGTTCTGACCTTCGTCAGCCCATCATCTGCTTCGTCCGGAGCCGTCCGTCGCCGCACTGGCGGAGGGCGACGCCGCATTGAACGGCTTAGGCCCTGCCTGCCTGCCTCACCACGCGCTGCGCCCTTCCTTGCAGAAGGACGGCTTCAGCAGGTGCTGGTGCCCGCCCTTTCCAGGCTATCAACTCTATTATCCAAGCCGTCGCCAGAATTCCCCCGCGTTCGCTCTCCTGATCGAAGCGCTCCGCTGGCGAGGATAGCCCGGCAGGACCAACAAACAAGTTCAGCGCTGCTTCGCCCTTCATCGCAATTTGGTCTGTGCCATTAACTAGGTTGGGATGTACATTCCAATTGGCGCGCCGGACGAGATTCGAACTCCTGACCCCCAGATTCGTAGTCAAGTGGTCTAGATTACCTTTAGAATCAAACAGTTACGCGCGATCCGAACTTCGGAGATTTCGGGAATCAGAAGGTCTAGCCCGCATCTTGTCCGCGTTCCTTCGCGGCGACCGTCTCTGCTGATGCTCGCCGACTGAAGGTGTCGGCCTTCCGCCCGCAGAGCACGGTCCACTGCAAATGCGCCCATCGGTCTGCTGATCAATTCGAGTGTCGGTTCGGACATCGGCTGCCGGGCCGCTCGAATCCATTGCACGTTGGTATCGGCAATACCTTGGATGGGTTTGTGTAGCCATTGGTGCCTGCTTTAATGGCCTGCGCCCCTGCCCGTCGACTTGGATCTTTCGGGTGAAGAGCAGTGCGACGGCGGCGCATCTACAACCCTGCAAAGGTCTCCAGGAGAGTCGGATCGCGACCTTGCGGCAGCCGGCGCATAGGCCTCAAGCGGCGCTTCCACGACTTTGCACGGCAGATGAACGGGCCGGCCAACATCAGATGGGACGGAGGTTCAACAGATATACCGAAGAAAGCCGGCGAGTCTGTTGTATGTTGGGATGCTCACAATAGCAGTGAAGGAGTCCAACAATGGCTTCCCGTTCGCAACGGCTTCAATTTGCCGGCCATTCCGGCGCGACCTTGGCCGCTCGCCTCGATCTGCCCAACGGACAGTTGCGTGCTTACGCTTTGTTCGCGCATTGCTTCACATGCTCCAAGGACTTGGCGGCAGCGCGTCGTATTGCGGCGGAGCTCGCCCGCGAAGGTGTCGCTGTGCTGCGCTTCGACTTCACCGGCCTGGGATCGAGCGAGGGTGAATTCGCCTCGACGAATTTCACCTCGAATGTCGCCGACCTTCTTTCAGCCGTCGATGCGCTCGGCGCTTGCACGTCGATGACACTGCGCCTTTACGCCGAGCACAAGAAACTGACTCTCGGACGCACCAGCGTCGACGTCTCGCACGCCAAAATCCATGCCAGGGACTGCGAGGAGTGCACCGAGCCGGAACGCGGCAGTGGCGCTAGGATCGACCGTTTCGAGCGCGTCATTTCGGTAGAGGGCGAGGTCTCCGATGAGCTTCGCGCGAAGATTATTGAAATTGCCGCCAAGTGTCCCGTTCACCGAACGCTCGAAACCGTCGCGAAGGTAGCAACTGTCGTGAGACCTGAAGGCCAATCGGGCTGTCCGTCTGCTGTCCTGGGCCCATCCAAATCAGGAGCACCGGCTCACCTTATAGTCTCAGCAAAAGCTGCTTCCGGATCGGGATCAAAGACCCGCAACTTGGATCACTGCCTGAGCAAAGGCTTCAGGCGCCTCCTGGGGCAGGTTGTGACCTATGCCGCCTGAGATGGTGCGGTGCTCGTATTCGCCCGAAAACATTTTGGCATACGCGCCTGGTTCCGGATGCGGCGCGCCGTTAGCATCGCCTTCGAGGGTGATCGTCGGCACGGCGATCACCGGCGCCTTGGCGAGCCGCTGCTCCAACTCGTCATACCGCCGCTCTCCGTCGGCCAGTCCGAGCCGCCAGCGGTAGTTGTGGATAGTGATCGCGACATGATCCGGATTGTCGAACGCCGTCGCACTCCGGTCGAATGTGGCGTCGTCGAAACTCCACTGCGGCGAACCGATCTCCCAGATCAGCCTCGCGAAATCGCGCGTGTATTTCTCGTAGCCGGCGCGGCCACGCTCGGTGGCGAAATAATATTGATACCACCACTGCAACTCGGCTTTCGGCGGCAACGGCATCATACCGAGCTTCTGATTGCCGATGAGATAGCCGCTCACCGAGACCATCGCCTTGCAGCGTTCCGGCCAGAGCGCGGCAACGATGTTCGCGGTTCGCGCTCCCCAGTCGCAGCCGGCAATCGTGGCTTTCTCAATCCCCAACGCATCCATCAGGGCGATAACGTCGGCGCCGAGTGCTGACTGCTGGGCGTTACGCGGAGCGTCCTGCGACAGAAAGCGTGTTGTGCCGTAACCGCGCAGGTAAGGCACTATGACGCGACATCCCCTCTCCGCCAGGAGAGGAGCGACGTCGATGTAGGTGTGGATGTCATATGGCCAGCCGTGCAGCAGGATGACAGGAGGTCCGTCGATTGGTCCCGCTTCGGCGTAGCCTACGTTCAGGACGCCGGCCGCGATGTGCTTCAAGGAGCCGAACGACGTGTTGGTCCCCGGGTTGATGGTCGTCGCCGCTGCGGCATCCGTCGCGCCGGATTGCGCGTTAGCCGACACGGCCATCACCAACGGGGCAGCGGCAATCATGGCCGCACCGCCGAGAAGATGGCGCCGGCGGTGATCGATCCGCTCGAGATAGTAGCTCCTATCCATATCCGAAGCCTTTTTATTGCGGTGTTGCACGATAGCGGCGGCGGGAACGGCCACTAGCCGCTCAGGCCGGAACTTCAACCCGTGTGAATTCAGCGGCGTTGGATTTCACGAACTCGTATACGCTCGTCGGCTTCGTTCCAGTGAGTTTGAACAGGTCATCCGTTATACGATCATACCGGCCCGCTGTGTGCAGTTCGGCCATCACCGCCAGGTGCTCGGCGAGATGCGTTGGCACCCCAAGCTCGCGGAGCTTGTCCATCCATGGCGAGAGCGGCACGTCGCGATAGCGTATCGTACGGCCGAGCGCCGCGGAGAACGCCCGGGCGAAGTGCTCCAGATCCGCGGATTCAAAACTGGTGAGATTGTACACTTGACCGATGTGGTGGGCAGGATCGTCGAGGATCACGGAAACGGCGCGCGCCACATCAACAGCCGAGATCGGCGATGTTCTGCTGCCACCCAGCGGAAGCGCCAGTTCGTCGTGATTTCGCACGCCGGCAGCGGCAAGACGCAGGAAAAAGCTTTCCAGGAAAACCGTTGGCCGCACCGTGACGACCGGCAGCCCGGACCAGGCCAATGCCTGTTCGGCAAGCCAGTGCAGCTTGTGCTGCGGGCTGTCCGTGGTCTCGGTTATGCTCATCTGGGCCACCGTCATCTGCGACATATTCACGAACGCCTCGACGCCGTGATGGCGCGCCACGGCGGCGACATTGACCGTGGCTTCGAGATACGCCGCCGAGACTGACATTCCAAAATAGATGCGCGGGCAACCTTCGATCGCCCGGTGCATCGAGGCAAGATCGGTCAGGTCGCCCTCCACAACCTCGGCCCCGAGCCGGCGCAGTCCCTCAGCGCGTTCATCGTCGCGCCGGACCAAGGCGCGTACCCTGTGCCCCTTGGCACGCAGCATCACGGTGAGGTGTCGACCGATAGCACCGATGTCGCCGGCCGCTCCTGTCACGAGGATCGGGCTGCCGTATGAGAACTGTCTGATCATATGGATTCCCTTACGGTTGTGAGTCGCAGCGGCCCAATTGTGTCGCACGTTTAAGAGTGCCTCGTTACGCCGCAGCGGCGATCCGGTAGCGTGCCGGCAAGACATTGAGGGACAGGCTCGGGATGAGCTTCTGCCGCGCCGCCTCGTAAGCGTGCCAGTCCGCCGCCTCGGGAAGCGATGGGATTGTGACGAGTTCGCCTTGGTCGAGGCCGGCCAGCGCCGCGTCCACCAACTCGTCCGCCTTCATGACCATCTTCTCCGGCAGCTGCTCGACCGAGCCGCCCGCCGCATCCCAGAAATTCGTAGCGGTCGCACCCGGCAATACGGCCTGGATACGCACGTTCTTGTCGGCAAGCTCCTTGTGGAGTGACAGGCTGAGCGCCAGCACGAAGGCTTTCGTCCCGCCATAGACACCGTTCAGGATTTCCGGCGCAATGGCGACGGCCGAGGAGATGCTGATGATCGTGCCGCCGCCGCGCGCCACGAATGCCGGAACCACGGCATAGGTTAGCCGGGTGAGCGCGGTGACGTTGAGCGCGATCATCTCCTCCATGGCGTCGGTGTCCGACTCCAGCAGCGGCGCGACGGCGCCAACGCCGGCGTTGTTGACCAGCATGGTGATGCCGGAATCGGTGGCGAGCAGCGTCTCAATGCGGTTCAGATCGGCTTTGTTGTTGAGGTCGGCCGCGACGACGTTGACGACGCGGCCGGTCGTGCCGGCAATACGCTTCGCCACCTCGGCCGGCTTCTCTTGGCTGCGCGCCACGAGGATCAGGCCATGACCGCGGCGTGCCAACCGATCGGCATAGATCGCGCCAATCCCTGAGGAGGCGCCCGTCACCACTGCAATGCCCTTGAGGCTCGTAGACATTATTCTGCTCCTGTTCGGTTTCGCGGCAGAGGCGCGCGAGTTCACATGCAGCGGACCGGGACCGATTTCCCCGGTCCGCGCCCTCGGGAGGAGAGCGGGCAGCAGGCCGGCCCGCTCGCTGGGATGATGTCTTCCTCTGGGCACAGAGATCGGCTGTCAGAGCAGCTAAATCTATTGCACGATGGTATCGGCGATACTTTTGTCTTGGTGGAACGGCGAGACACCTATTTACCGCCCAAACCGACACCAAGGCACAATAGACGTTTACATCTGCCCGACGCATCCTCAGGCGCGCGCAGATACACGCGAAAGGATGGAAATGGAGATCGATCTCGGCCGCGTCTTCGACACGCTTCCGGCCATGGTGTGGACTGCGCAGCCCGACGGGCATTTCGACTTCGCCAATCGACGCTGGTCCGACTACACCGGTCTCAGCCTCGATGAAGCCCATGGCTGGGAGTGGCAGGCCGCAGTAAATCCAGACGACTTGCCCACGGTACTCGAACGCTGGCGATCGATTCTGGCGACTGGCGAGCCCGGCGACTTGGAAGCGCGCGTACGGGGCTTCGATGGGCAGTACCATTGGTTCCGCGTCCAGTGCAGTCCGATGCGCGGCGACGGCGGACAGATCATCAAATGGTGTGGAGTGGGCACGGACGTCGAGGATTTTCGTCGTGCTGAGGAGACCTTGCGGCGGCGCGAGCTCGATTTTCAGCTGATCGTCGATAGCATACCGATGCCGGTCGCCGTGACCACACCGTCGGGCGAGGTCGAGGGCCTCAATCAGCTCACCCTCGATTACTTCGGCAAAACATTCGAAGAACTGAAAGGCTGGAAGGCCTCTGACGTTGTCCATCCGGATGACCTGGAGCGGACGATCGCTGCTCAGCTGGATGCGCACCGAAAGGGCAGCGCCTACAATGTCGAGAGCCGCCACCGCCGTGCTGACGGCGTCTATCGCTGGCACAACATCCTTGGCCTGCCTTTGCGTGATCCGCAAGGCAACATCCTCCGTTGGTTTCATTTGCTGGTCGATATCGATGATCGCAAGCGGGCTGAGGAGGCGCTTAGCGCAAGCGAAAGTTATGCCCGATCGATCGTGGACAGTATTCCGGGCATGATCGCGGCCTTTACGCCAAATGGTGAGCTCGAATTCGTTAACCGCCAGATCATCGAGTTCTTTGGCAAGCCACTTGAGGAGTTGAAGCGCTGGGCAACCAGCGATATGACACACCCGGAGGACCTACCGCGTGCTGTCGAGTACTTCACGCGATCGATCGCGTCGGGTGAGCCCTTCACGGACGAAGTCCGCGCTCGACGTTTCGATGGCGTCTACCGCTGGTTTCAGTCTCGCGGATTTCCGCTTCGGGACACGAACGGGCGCATCGACCGCTGGTACAACCTGCTCATTGACATTGACGAGCGCAAGCGCGCCGAAGAAGCCCTCGCGGCGCGCGAGCGCAATCTCAACGAGATCATCAACACGATTCCCGTTCTGGCATGGTCTGCCCGTCCGGATGGTTCCACCGAATTCTTCAACCAGCACTATCTTCATTATGTGGGCCTTTCGATCGGCCAAATAAAGGATTGGGTGCCGACAACTGCGCTGTCCGATTACTGGGACCTGACAGCAGCGGTCCATCCAGACGACGTAGACGGACTTACTGCTGCTTGGGAGGCCATTTTAGCATCCGGAAAATCGGGGGAAGCTGAGGCACGCCTTCGCCGTTTCGACGGCATCTATCGATGGTTTCTAGTTCGTGCCAATCCGCTGTGCGACGAATCCGGGAATATCGTCAAATGGTACGGAGTAAGCATCGACATTGACGACCGGAAGCGAGCCGAGCAAGCGCTTCGCCAAAGCGAGCGCAGCCTCAAACTAATCATCGACACCATTCCGGCTCTCGCTTGGTCGGCTCGTCCTGATGGTTCAGCCGAATTCTTCAGCAAGCACTATCTCGACTACGTCGGTCTTTCGGCCGAGCAGGCGCAGGATTGGGGCTGGACCGTCGCGGTTTATTCCGACGATCTGAGCGGGCTGGCGGCCACGTGGCAGGCAATCATGGCTTCCGGAAAGCCAGGAGAGGCCGAAGCGCGACTGCGCCGGTTTGACGGCGATTATAGATGGCTGCTGTTCCGCGCCAATCCATTGCGCGATGCATCCGGGAACATCGTCAAATGGTATGGGGTCAATACTGATATCGATGACCGCAAACGCGCGGAAACCAATCTTGCTCGAGAGAAGCATCTGCTGGAGATGATTGCGTCGGGCAGACCGCTTCGCGGTGTTCTCAGCGCACTTTGCGAGATGGTCGAAGAGGCTGGCCCCGGCTGCTATTGTGATGTTCACCCGATCGATTGGAGCGGCCCAAGCATCGAATACAGCGTGGCGCCCTCGCTTCCTCCCAGTTACACCGACCCGATTGCTGGGCTCTCTCTTAACGGCGACGCTTTGCCCTGCGCGATAGCAGTCCGTCAGAAGGCACAGGTAGTCGCTGAGGACATGGACACGGACCCACGCTGGCGCGACTCCTCTGTTCGAACGCACGTTCTGGAGCACGGACTGAGATCGGTCTGGAGCACGCCGATTTATGCAAAAAATGGACGTATCCTTGGCACGCTTTGCCTCTATCAGCGCCAGCCTGCCAGCCCGTCGCCGCAGCATCAAAGTCTCATCGCTCATGCGACGCACCTCGCGAGCATCGCCATCGAACGTTCGCGGACTGAAGCAGCGCTTCGGCGCAGTGAAACGCTGCTGGCCGAAGGTCAACAGCTCAGTTCGACCGGCAGCTTCTCTTGGCGCGTGGACACGGACGAGATCGCGTTTTCGGAAGAACTCTGTCGTATCTTCGAGTTTGACCCGAATGGCGTTGTAACGCTCCAGCAGTTTCGTGCGCGAGTCCACCCGGACGACATGCCCTCGCTGTCGGCGCAATTGGATCGGGTTCGCGCTGGCCACGGCTATCCGGGTTACGAGATCCGGCTGCGGATGCCGGATGACAGGGTGAAGTACCTGCGCACCTTTGGTCGTGTGGTCCGTCACCAGGATGGCCGACTTGAGTGCCTAGCTGCGGTGCAGGACGTGACGGAGCGCCGGCTCGCGGACGAGGCACTGAGCAAGGCCCGTTCGGAACTCGCACATGTCACCAGGATTACGAGCCTCGGAGCGTTGACGGCGTCGATTGCCCATGAAGTCAACCAGCCGCTGTCGGGCATCATAACCAATGCTGGCACCTGCCTTCGTATGCTTGCCGCCGATCCGCCGAACATGGACGGCGCGCGGGAGACCGCGCGACGCACCATCCGCGACGGCAACCGCGCAGCCGACGTGATCACGCGACTGCGCGCACTCTTCAGCAAGAGAACCCCGTCGATCGAGCCCGTCGATCTCAACGAAGCTGCACGAGAGGTGATCGATCTGTTGTCGAGTGATCTTCAAAGAAGCCGGGTGGTTCTACGCACCGCATTTGCCGACGGTCTTCCGCTTGCAGGCGGAGACCGCGTGCAGCTTCAGCAGGTCATCATGAATCTGCTGCGTAATGCTGCCGATGCAATGGGTGGTGTTGACGATCGCCCAAGGCGGTTGCTTGTGAAGACCGAACCGGACGAGGACAATCATGTACGTCTGACCGTGCAGGACGCCGGCGTTGGTCTCACGTCCGTAGCTGCGGAGCGGCTTTTCGAGGCGTTCTACACGACCAAAAACGACGGTATGGGGATCGGCTTGTCCGTCAGCCGCTCCATCATCGAGAGCCACAACGGCCGATTGTGGGCAGCATCCAATGACGGGCCCGGGGCCACGTTTTCGTTTTCCATCCCCAAGTACTCAGGGGATGAGGCACCCGCGCAAGATATCAGCGCTGCGGGGGCGTCCATCACCAGCAGTGTCCAAGTGTAGCGGGGATTTCATGAATATTGCGCATCCACTCGTATCGGTCGTCGATGACGACGAGTCTGTACGCGAGTCGCTACCCGATTTGATCAAGGAGTTCGGCTTCAGCGTGAGAGCGTTCTCCTCGGCGGAAGAGTTTCTGGCGTCTGATATCGTCGACAAGACCAAATGCCTGATCCTCGACGTCTCCATGCCAGGGATGACAGGCCCCGACCTGCAGCGGGAACTTGAACGTCGGGGCCTTCCGATTCCGATCGTCTTCATCACTGCACATCGGGACGACACCGTGCGGCCGCGTTTGCTCGAGCGAGGCGCGGTGGAGTGCCTGTTCAAGCCGTTCAGCGATGCGGCCCTTCAGAAGGCGCTCAGTTCAGCGCTCAGTGAGCCCTAGCGTCACGCCATTTTGTGGCCATCTCGTGGAGATATAAGCAATGATTACGCATTTGGCGACTGCACTGGGCGACGGAGCGAGATCGGCATCCATGTCGCACGAAATACCTCTCGTATTCGTCGTTGACGACGATGTTTCCGTGCGCGAGTCCCTCGAATTGCTGATCCGCTCCGCTGGGTGGCAGCCGGAGACATTTGAGTCGGCGCGTGGATTCCTGGCTTGTCCCCGTCCGCTGGTTCCGAACTGTCTGATCTTGGACGTCAATCTCCCGGATCTCAGCGGGCTCGATCTGCAGCAGTTCGTCTCCGTCGAGCGGACCGACATGCCGATCATCTTCGTCACGGGCTACGGCGACGTGCCGATGACCGTCAAGGCGATGAAGGCCGGGGCTGTCGAGTTCCTCACGAAGCCGTTCAGTGACGAGGTGCTGCTGATTGCGATCGAGCAGGCGCTCGAGCGCAGCAGGAACGTGCTTGCACTAGACTCTGAGATTCATGCGCTGCGGGATCGTTACGCATCTCTTAGCCGTCGGGAGCGAGAGGTCATGGCGCTGGTGGTCTCCGGTCTGCTGAACAAGCAGGTCGGCTTCGAGCTCGGTATCAGCGAGATCACAGTGAAGGCACATCGAGGCCAGGTGATGCGAAAGATGAGTGCTCGCTCTCTCCCGGACTTAGTCAACATGGCGGCAAGGCTCGGCATCGCCCACTAAGCTCGGAACGCGGCGAGGTCTAATTCATCCCCTGGCCGGCACTCCAGCGAACAGCAGCTCTGGGATTACGCGGTTCGGCAACGAAGCATTGTTCCCGGCTGACCAATCCAAAAGTATCGACCATGCCACTGGCTTGCGGCACGCGAGCCGCCGAGACTGATGCCAAAGTATTGACGACACCATCGTGCAATAGATTTGCCTCCACATTTGATTGAACCTGCTCATAGCATCCGACTATGGAGATGTTCTCGGTGGTAAGGAAATCGCGTCATGAAACACTTGTCTCTCATAGTGCCGATTCTATCAGGGTTTCGTGAATTCGTCGCGCCCCGCTACCGGCCGGAGCTGCACTACATGCGCGGCCCCGGCCCAGCCTACGCGCGCAGCAAGGTTATGGTCGACGCGCCGAGACCGCGCGGCGACCGGTGATGACGACGCAGGTTCGGCAAAGTGGGGCGCCGGCGGAGTGTCCCGTTTAATGTCTTCAAGAGTCGATTTCTACAGCTCGCAGGCGGCCTTTGCCGATCACTGGAGCGAACTGCTGCCAGTACAGGAGTTCTGATATGAAACCAAAGCACGCACTCGACTGCAAACCTGATCCGCTCTGCCGCTGCCATGCCAGTGATCCGCTCTGCCGCTGCCGTACCAAATGCGTCGTCGACAGCGACAGCAAGCCCGCGCGCAACAAGGGCTTCGCAGGCATGACGCTGCCGGCCTTGGGCATCGCCTTTGTGGTCGGCGCTTGCGGACTCCTCATGGCGCCAAATGCGCGGGCGCATGACGCGTTGCTAACCACCGCGCAGCCACACGGATGGACTTATCCCTTCGCCTGTTGCTCGGGCTACGATTGCCGTGAAGTCGCAGAAAACGCCATCAGAGAGCGGCCGGAAGGCTACGTCATCGAGGGTACCGGGGAGGTGATTGCCTACACGGACAGCCGCATCAAGAACAGCCCGGATGGCGTTTTTCATTGGTGTTCGGTGGCCGGAGCAAATGACGGGCACACCGTCTGCCTATTTGCACCGCAGCGAGGTTTCTAGTTCTCACAGTGGTTCGCTCCTAGCCACGTTGCTACTTTTGGATCGCTACGACCATGAAATCTGCACACGCCAGCCCGATCCTCGTCCCGCAAACCATGCGTCTGGCATTCGCAGACGACACTACGGTTGAGGCATTCAGTTTGCTGGCTAGCCTGACCGAGATTGAGACTCTCCTCAATAATACTTGGGAGCCGAATATTCGTTTCGATCTACAGATCAGTCCGGCTAATCCGGTTGTGACATGCAGTCGTCTTGGCCTTCAAAGCGCTATCATGAACCTGCTGTTCAATGCCCGCGACGCAATGCCGAACGGCGGCGTGATCTCATTCGTCGCTGCTCTTATCTATGAAGGGCAGGTCGCGAGGGATGTTGAGCTACGTGTAACAGACAACGGGTTCGGCATGACCAAGGATACGTTGCTCCGTGCCACCGATCCTTTTTTCACCACAAAGACGACCGGATTAGGTGGCCTTGGCCTGCCAGTGGTGATGAGCTTTGTTCATGGGGCAGGAGGACGCCTTTACATCGAAAGCGAACCAGGCGTCGGCACGATTGTGACCTTTCGATTGCCCATTTCCGAGTTGGATGCTCAGCACCAGCCGGCTTCGCCGCAGCTGCCGAAACCAATCAGCGCTTCAAATTGCCATTGCTTGTTCGGTATTTGGCCGGGGCATCCGGCCATACGTATCTCCCCGCGATGAATAGCAATATGCTGCTCGGATATGGTCCTTCTTTACCACGTTGTGGCTGATAAAGGACCGCGCTGCACGACTTGACAAGGGTGGCTATTGGCTCCGGGAAGGACGCCGAACGCTGGCTCTACCCCGATCTAATTACCGCCATTGAGTTGGCGTCGCGGATGACTCCGAACCGACCAGTTGAAAAATCTGAGTAGTCGGCGACCAGTTATTAGTCGTGCGCGATACGGGAATCGAACCCGTACGAGGCTTTCGCCACACCCGATTGGAAACACTCTATCATGAGTGCTTTGGCATCGGATCCGTCTGCCATGTTGCGGCAATCGCGCGGTCCAAACCCTAACCGAAATCTGCCGCTGCAGCAACATGGGTCACACCAACGTATAGGTCCCAAAATTATTGATCCCGAAGGGTGACAAGCAGAGGGATCGAATGTGAAAATCATTCTAAGCATACCGTAAGTCTTTGGCTTTTCGCGCGCTCGGCGAACTCGCGCAAGCCGATGCAAAAGTATTGAGGATACCATCGTCCAATAGATTTGCCTGCTCGCTTGACCAATTCTGTTCATCGCATCCGACTAAGCGGATGAAAGAAGCGCACAGGAAGTCGCGTCAGGAACTCCTTCAGCTCGACGGTCAGTGGCTTCGCCTTCGCCGCTGTCAGCCTGCGAGAGTTTCCGGAGATGTTCTTCCGGCCACTCCGATGGAGAGAGGACATGATCGAACAACAGCCTCTGACATCCCGGTGTCGCAGCATAGACGAGAACACTGTTGCGCTATCGGGCACCGATCCGCGAGTACTGCTTGCCTCGATCGTCCACGATTTCAATAATTTCCTCACCCCGATCGTCACTATCATGGAGGAAATGCAAGCTCAGCAGCTGGGCACGCCGGGGCAACTCAGACGAATCGACGCAGCTGTATTCTGCGCATTCCGCGCCCAAGCTCTAGCACGGCAGCTGCTCGATATTACGACCTCTCGAGAACTCCGGCCTACGGCGGTGGATATTGGCCGGCTACTGCAGTCTCTGGAGCACGTGCTGCGGAGTGTGCTGCCTGGCGGAATCCCCATTCGGTTCGACATCGCCGATGATCTTCCGTCCGCCTTCATCGACCGGCAACTCATGGAACGGGCATTGCTCAATCTGATACTAAACGCCCGCGATGCGATGCCGGACGCCGGCGAGGTCGTTGTCGCCGCTGCCATCGATCAGCAGCCCGGTAGCCATGCTGACACGCGCGAACCGATGATCCGCCTGTCGGTCGTCGACACCGGTGTCGGAATGGACCGCGCGACGATACGAAGGGCCGGAGCACTTAACTTTTCGACGAAAAGTAACGGAACCGGCCTCGGCCTCGCGATGGTGCGCCACCTGATGGAAACTCAAGGCGGTGAGCTGTCAATTACAAGCACGCCACACCAAGGTACAGCGATCGACTTATGGCTGCCGGTAGTGGCAGGCTCACGTTGACGATCAAGCGTGTCAAGGAGTGACGCGAGCTCAAAGGCTGGGTGCCACGAGTTTTCGTCGACAAAAAATGAAGGCCGGAATCCTGGTCGTGGAACTTTAGATGCAACGCCGTGGAACTCTGTTCAAACCGCTGCAACTGCCTTGCGGCTTGACCCTGAAAAATCGGATCGCGAAATCGGCGATGTCGGATTCCCTAGGCGACGGAACCGGCCATCCAACAGCCGGACAGATCAGGCTGTATCAGCGCTGGGCCACAGGTGGGCTGGCCGTTTCGATAATCGGCGAGGTCCAACTCACCGCCGGTTACGCCGAGAACCCCGGCAATCTGGTCCTCAACGATGCCTCCGGCCTTCACCGGTTCAGGGAACTTGCGCGACATGGCGGCGAAAACTGCACTGAGTTCTGGCTGCAGCTCGGTCACGGCGGAGCGCTTGCGTACGCGCCGACCAGCAACCCTAGGGGACCGAGTGCCCTCGATCTGCCGGGTCTGCGCTGCGCGGAAATGCCAATGGGCGAAATTCGTCAACTGCCCTCGGAGTTTGCGAGGACAGCCCGGCTGGCACAACAGGCCGGTTTTGGCGGTGTGCAAATTCACGCGGCGCACGGATATTTGCTCAGCCAGTTCCTTTCGCCACTGTTCAACAAACGGAGCGATGAATACGGAGGGGCGATCGTCAATCGCATGCGCCCTCTGCTGGAGGCTATCGAAGCAACGCGCGCAGCTGTCGGACCGGATTTCCCGATCGCCGTGAAACTCAATTCCTCAGACCAGCTCGAGGGCGGGTTCGATAGGGAAGACGCGCTCCAGGTGATGGCGGCGCTGGACCGGTCTTCGGTCGACCTGATCGATATCAGCGGCGGGACTTACTTCCCCGGAGCAAAGTCCGCCTCCGACGGAACGGTGCGCGGACCCTACTTCCTCGAGTTTGCAAAGCGCGCCCGCACGGTAACGACCAAGCCCCTTATGCTGACAGGCGGTTTCAAGACGCGCGCGCAAGCCGAGGACGCTGTGGCAAGCGGTGCGGTCGATCTTGTCGGTCTTGCGCGCGCTCTCGTCCTCGAGCCTTCACTTCCCAACCTCTGGAAAGCAGATCGGAAACCTGAACCGATCTTTCCCAGGTTCTCCGATGCCCCGGAGCGCGGGATCACCGTGTGGTACACCATGCGGCTGACCGAGATCGGCGCTGACAAAGAAACGCCGATTTTCGGCGACCTCAGGCAGGCAATCCGAGACTATGAAGCGCGCAACAAATCCCGAACAAAAGTCTGGTTGCGGCACTTTCCAGTGAGGTCGCGGGACAAGACCTAAATGGTGATCCGCACTATGTCACCAGTGCGCGTATTCCCAACTTACACGGTCGATTGGTCAGCCTTGGAGGCCATGTCGAAGCGGTCATCGTCTATTGATCGTTTATGAGTACACTCCCCAATCCCACCAACCCAGGATGTGTGGATATTGTCCGCCCGGACTCGGCGAAGCTAGGGACGACCATTGGTGAGCATTGAAGTCACTTCGTACGTCGCGACCTGGTCGCATATCAGCGTAACGTCCACCTAACTACGCTACCGCATCGTACCTATCACGGTCGGAATGAGCTCTGAGACCGTTGGATGGATCGGCACAGCCCACTGCAGTTCCCGATATGGCGTGCCGGCGTTGATGGCATCGAGTATGCCATGAATGGCCTCGTCACCACCCGGCCCGAGGATCGCAGCACCGAGGATCTTGCCCGTCTCGGCATCGGCGACGACCTTCATGAATCCGAGCGTCTCGCCTTTCTCGACGGCGCGCCCGACGCGCGTCATCGGCCGCGTGCCGACGAGAAGGGCGAGACCTGCCTTCCGCGCTTCCGCCTCGCTCATGCCGGCGCGTCCCAGCGGCGGATCGATGTAGAGCGCATAGCCCGGCACGCGGTCGCTGACCTTGCGGCCTTCGCCGTCGAGCAGATTGGCGACTACGATCTCGAAATCGTTGTAAGCCGTGTGGGTGAAAGCGCCGCGGCCGTTGCACTCGCCGAGCGCGAAGACACCTTCGACACTGGTCGCGAGATGGTCGTCGACATTGATGAAGCCGCGAGCGTCCCGCGCGATTCCTGCCTCATCGAGGCCGAGGTCATCGGTATTGGGACGGCGCCCAACAGCGAGCAGCACCTGGCTTCCGACCACATCGCGGGACTCGCGCGCGCAGTGAAGGCCGACCCGGATTTCATCGCCATGTGGCTCGAAGCGGATGCATTCGGCGTCCAACCTGATCGTGATACCTTCGCGCTCAAGAATATCCTTGATCGAGGCGGAGATATCCTCGTCCTCGCGCGAGACCAGGCGAGAGCCCTTTTCAACCACCGTCACTTCGGCGCCGAAACGGCGGAAGATCTGCGCGAATTCCAGGCCGACATAGCTGCCGCCCACGACGACAAGATGGCGCGGCACCTGATCCAACGCAACCATGTCGGTGTTGTCGAGGACCTTGACCAAGTCGATGCCGGGTATATCCGGCCTCGCCGCCCGGCCGCCGACATTGATGAAGATCCTCGGCGCCGAGAGCGTTTTGCCGGCGGCCACGACCGTGTGTGGGCCGATTAACCGGGCATGGCCGCGGATGACAGTGCAGTTCTCCATACCGGTCAGCCAGTTGTCCAGGCCCGAACGGGCATCGAGCGTTATTTTGGCCGCGCGCGCATGGACCTTCTTCATGTCGACTGCGATCGCGTCCCTGATCGAGACGCCGTAGTCGCCCGCACGCCGGGCGAGATATGCGGCATAAGCGCTGGCGACCATCGCCTTCGTGGGCATGCAGCCGGTGTTGACGCAAGTTCCGCCGAAGAACTTGCGCTCGATGAGCGCGACCTTCATGCCAGCCGCTGTCAAGCGACCAGCGAGGGAGGGTCCCGCTTGCCCGGCTCCTATGATGATGGCGTCGAAACTATCGTTCATGACACGCCTCCTACGACCTGCGCAGCGCCATGATCGCATTCGCGATCTCGAACAGTGCCGCGGGCAGGCTGCGGTCTAAACCGCCGGCGAGCCTTGCGCGCCGCGCCGTCCAGCGTGCCAATGAGGGCGCCGACCGGGCCGCCGATCAGTCCGGCGACGTAGCGGGTCGGCATTAAATCGAAATTGGAAGATCCGGTCATAGCGGTCTCCTGACTAGCGCTTGAGGGCGCCGGCAAGCGGCCGGACCTCCGCTTGTACGTCGGTCGCGCCGTAGCGTTCAGTCTTGATTCTGCCCGGATCTATTCCGGCCGCGATCGTTCCCTCGGCCGCTGTCTCGACGAACGGATGTGAACCGCAGATCATAACCTGGCGCACCGGCATCTTCATGGCCCCGACGATGCCAGCGATGAATTCGGTATCAATACGGCCAGCCCGGAATGGATGCGTTCCGGCCTCACGTGTCAGTGCCACCATCAGGCTGAAGCCGTCGCCTGAAGCCGCCAATTTCGAAAGCTCGTCAAAGAACAGTAGATCCTCGCGTAACCGGGCCGAGAACATCAAAACTACTGGTACCTGCGATACAATTGCTGCTCGGTGACGCAGCATCGACATGAACGGTGCCACGCCCGAGCCGCCACCAATGAAAAGCACCGGGCCGCCGTCCTCAGGGCTCCAGTTGAAGTGTCCACCGATAGGGCCGCCTATCTCAATTTCATCTTCCACCTGCGCGACGTTATGCATGAAGGGTGAGACCTCGCCGTCATCAAACCTTTCAATCGCGAGTTCGAGCTCTTCTGCTCTGCCAGACCCTGGGGCGGAGGCGATCGAGTAGCTGCGTTGGGCGCGATAACCGTCTGGTGCCGTCAGCCGCAGCAAAACGTGCTGACCGGGCCGGAACGAAAAGGGCTCCGGGAGACGAAAGAAGAAGCTTTTCACGCGCGGCGACAGCGTCTCGATGCGCGTAATGATCGCGTTCTGCCAGTTCATGGGCGTGTCAATCGTTCGTGTAGCGCTGTTCCCGCCACGGATCCCCGTAGCGGTGGTAGCCGCGCAGTTCCCAGAATCCTAGCTCGTCCTTCTGTGTGAACTGCAGCCCCTTGATCCACTTGGCCGACTTCCAGAAATAGAGATGCGGCACGAGCAGCCGCGACGGCCCGCCATGGTCGGGCGGGATCGGCTTGCCTTCGTAGCGCAGCGCAACCATAGCCTTGCCGACGACGAGGTCGGCGGTCGGCACGTTGGTGGTGTAGCCGTCATAGGAATGGGCGAGCGTGAAGCCGGTGGGCGGCTCGATGCCGGCGTCGCCGAGGATGTCGTCCACCAGCACGCCCTCCCACGCCGTGTCGAACTTCGACCATGTCGTCACGCAATGGATGTCGCGCGTCATCCTGGTCTGCGGCAGCGCGTTGAATTCGGCCCAGTTCCAGCTCTTCACCGGCCTGATGCCGTCCTTCAGCGTGAACGACCAGTCCTCCGTTTTGATGCGTGGCGTCGGCCCGGCCGTGAGCACGGGGAAATCCGCGACGACATGCTGACCCGGCGGAAGACGCATCGACTGACTCGAATCATTGGACCTTCGAAAAAAACCGCGGGTGATCACAATCCTAACTCCTTCTTAGAGTGGTTTTAGGCTCGCCGCTTCAAGGCCGCGGTGTCGATGGGCAGTCTTCTCAGGCGCTTGCCAGTGGCGGCGAAAATCGCGTTGACAACCGCGGGGGCGATGCACGACGTCCCGGCCTCGCCAATTCCGCCCGGCAACTCCTGGCTCTGGACGATATGCACTTCGACATTCGGCGCCTCGTTCATGCGCAGGATCTGGTAGTCGTCGAAATTTGTCTGTTCGACACGGCCGTTCTTGACAGTGATATTGCCGTATAGCGCTGCGGTGATGCCGAACATGACCCCGCCCTGGATCTGTGCCTCGACGGTGTCGGGATTGACAACGATGCCGCAATCGACCGCGCAAACGACGCGCCGGACGCGAACCGTGCTGTCCTTCGCTACTTCGATCTCGGCAACCTGCGCCATGTAGGTGGCGAACGCGTTCTGTACCGAGACGCCCCTACCAACCCCTGGCGGCAGCTTCTCTCCCCAGCCTGCCTTTTGCGCGGCAAGCTCGAGCACGGCCTTGGCTCGTGGCGTGTTGCCGAGTAATGCGAGCCGGTAGGCGACCGGATCCTGGTTCGTGGCCGCCGCCAGCTCGTCTATAAAGCTCTCGGTTGCGAACACATTGCGCGACGGCCCGACACCGCGCCAGAACGCGGTCGGAATGCCCGGCGGCTCCACCTGCACGTATTCGACGTGCAGGTTCGGAAGGTTATAGACCAGGTCGATGGCGCCTTCGGTCGTGTCGGGATCGAGGCCACTATTGAATGCGGCCGGCAGCGACCTCGCGAGCACCGACGAGCCGGCATAGCGGTTGTGCCAGGCGATCGGCATTCCTTTCGCGTCCAGGCCTGCGGACAGGCGGTGGAGGAACATGGGGCGATACATGTCGTGCTGGATGTCTTCTTCGCGCGTCCACACGACCTTGACGGGACCGTCGACGTGATTGGCAATCTGGACAGCGCGAACGATCCCATCCCACTCGAGCCTGCGGCCGAAACCGCCACCGATCAGATGATTGTGCACGACGACCTTGTCTAACGGCAGGCCGGAAGCTTCCGCCGCGGCCTTGTGGGCCTCCGCGAGGGACTGGGTACCGACCCAGATTTTGCAGCCGTCCTTGCGCACATGGACGGTGCAGTTCATCGGCTCCATCGTCGCATGGGCGAGGAACGGAAGCTGATAGGTCGCCTCAACCTTGGTGATGGCGCTCGCTACCGCCCGGTCGACGTCGCCGATATGCTCCGCAACGGCTCCCGACTTGAGCGTCGCCTGCTCGAGCTCGGCCGCGATCGCGTCGGTCGTGAGCTCGGCATGCGGCCCGTCATCCCATTCGATCACCAGTGCCTCGAGCCCCTTCTTCGCCGCGCCCATATGATCCGCCACAACGGCGATGGCATCGTCGAGCTGCACGATCTGGCGGACGCCGGTGACAGCCTTGGCTGCGACATCGTCCACGCGCTTGACCCGGCCGCCGAACACAGGCGACTGTGCCAGGGTCGCAATCTTCACGCCGAACGGGCGAACGTCGATGCCGAACACTGCGGTTCCGTTCACCTTCGCGGGCGTGTCGAGACGCTTGGCAGGCGCGCCGATGAGTTTGAAGTCCTGCGGTCGCTTGAGCGTCACGCTTTCGGGGACAGGCATGCGGGCGGCGTCGGCGGCAAGTTCGCCATATTTGATGCTTCTCCGTGTCGGCGTGTGAAACACTTCACCGCTTTGCGCGCGGCAGGACGCCGGATCGACATTCCAGCGCCTTGCCGCCGCCCACACGAGCATGGTTCTCGCGATCGCACCGGCTTGGCGCAGCGGCTGCCATGACCCACGAATAGCGTTCGAGTTGCCCGTTCTTTGCACGCCGAGCAGCGGATTGGCGTAGAGCTTTTCATTGGGCGGGGCATGTTCCAGCCGGACCTGGTGGAGGTCTACCTCCAGCTCTTCGGCGATCAACATGGGTATCGAGGTGTAAGTGCCCTGGCCCATTTCGACGTAAGGCATGGTCAGGATGATCTGACCATCGCTTTGGATGCGAACGAAGGCGTTGGGCGCGAAGACATCGTCGGCAGCCGCTCCGGCTTGGCTACTTGCGAAGGGTAGGCTGAGGCTCAACACTAAACCTCCGCCCGCGGCTGCACCAGCCCGGAGAAAGCTGCGCCGCGAGAGAGTGTTCACCGGTCGCGGTTCATCTCGACCGGAAGCTCGGGAGGCCTGTTGATCGATTGTCACTGTTGCCCCCTCTCAGCCCGCCGCAGCCTGCTTAATAGCCTCGCGGATGCGGGCGTAGGTTCCGCAACGGCAAATGTTGCCTGACATTGCGTCATCGATATCGGCATCGGTCGGATTGGCGTTGGTGGCGAGGAGTTCCGCAGCAGACATGATCTGGCCCGACTGGCAGTAGCCGCACTGAACCACTTCCCGATCGAGCCAAGCCTTCTGGATCCTTGCACCCACCGCCGTCTTGCCGATTGCCTCGATCGTCGTAATCTCGGAGGTGCCGACGCTGTCGATGGGCGTGACGCAGGATCGGGTGGCTACCCCGTCGACATGCACCGTGCAGGCACCGCAGAGCGCCATGCCGCAGCCGAATTTCGTGCCGATCATGCCAAGCACGTCGCGCAGCACCCACAACAGAGGCGTGTCGCCGTCGACAACCACTCTATGCGTCTGACCGTTGACTTTAATGGTGAAGGTCATGGCGTCCTCTCCTGCCCGTCGCGATTGGCCGTGTGATCCACGGGGTGCTGCGCATCTCTGAATTGTCGAGGCGAGGCCGAGCTGGTTGCGGGGCCGCACGGTACGGATCTCGTCTGGTCAGGCGCACAAGATCGACTGACTGCGGCACCAAATCTATTGCACGATGGTGTCGGCGACACTTTGGTATTGTTCGAGCGACAAGCACCTCCCTGAGTACTCATCGCGGCAGAACGGCCGAAGTCACAGTGAACGTTTCTCTTCAATACCAAAGTATTGGCGACACCATCGCACTATCGATTCAGCCCGACTCCTCCGGCATGCTGGATTGCATCCGGACGGACTGAATACAGATCGTTCAGACGAGAAATTACTTTTAGTGGCAAACAAAAGTTGCGGCCTTCAGGTCGGCGAAGGCTTCCGCGAACTGCCCGGCTCGTTGGCGCAAAGGAGCATGAGATGATCCCCAGCAGCATCGTTCGTGAGAACAACGCAAATCAGGCGCATCCGTCGATGATGGCCTGGCGGGTGCATGAGTTTGGGGGCCCGGATGTTATGAGGTTCGAGCAAATCCCTCGGCCCAATCCTGGCCCTGGCGAGGTCCTCATTAAAGTTGAAGCTGCTGGGGTCGGTCCATGGGACGGCTGGATCAGGGCCGGAAAGAGCGTTTTGCCGCAACCGCTTCCCCTTACTTTGGGCTCGGATCTGTCTGGTGAAATCGTCGCCGTGGGGTCTGGGGCTTCTGACCTGCGTGCAGGAGAGCAGGCATATGGTGTTACGAATCCCCGGTTTAACGGAGCCTATGCTGAGTACGCTGTGGCTTCCGCAGCAATGGTCTCGAGGAAGCCAAGCTCGCTAACCCACATTGAGGCTGCCTCTGTTCCTGTCATTGCGATGACGGCTTGGCAGGGATTGTTTGATCAAGCCCAACTCAAAGCGGGCCAAACAGTGCTCATTCATGGGGCGGCGGGAAGCGTTGGAGCTTACGCGGTTCAGTTGGCCCGTCGCGCGGGTCTGCGAACTTTCGCGACTGCGGCAATGGAGGATGTACCCTACGTGCACGAGCTCGGCGCCAGCACAGTGATCGACTTCCAGACGCAGCGCTTTGAGAAAGCGGTTCGCGACGCAGACGCGGTCATTGATCTAGTCGGTGGCGAAACACAGGAGCGTTCGTTTCAGGTTCTCCGTCGAGGCGGCAAGCTGATTTCGGCGGTGTCCCATCCTGATCAGAACCTCGCTCGGAGCCATGGTGTCGAAGCAGCCTTCTTTCTGGTCAAGGTCACAAGCCAACATCTGGCGGAGATCGCAGGCCTGATCGACGGTGGAAATCTCAAAACTCACGTCGGTGCGGTCCTACCCCTCGCGGATGCGCACGAGGCCCACCTAATGCTCGAGGGCGTACGGCCTCGGCCGAAGGGAAAAATCGTACTCACCGTTGGGACAAACTAAGCGATCAAACCGGGAGCAGGCCATACAGTCTGTTTGAGATGCTGGATCATTTGACGATGGCCCGCGCCGAGGAACGCGTAAGCGCGTCGACGTGATATGAGCTGGGTGTCTCTATCGCTTGGAGGTAGTAAGCTTGATCAACTTCGACTGGACGGTCCTGATCCCACTTCTCTCCGGCCTGATCGGCGCGTTGGTAGGTGGCGGCATCGGCTACTTTGCCCAAATCCGGACTCTCGAGGCAGATCTCGCTGTGCGACGAAAGTCTTTGGCTCAAGCGCTGGCTGCCGAAATCGAGGCGTTCCAGAGGATCGTCAACAGACGGGACATGCCCGCCCGGTGCCAAGCGGCGGCCGACGCCGCAAGGGCGGGGAACGAAAACGCCGTTCGGGAGTGGCTAAACGAACAGGACGGGAGAATGGAAATCCTGTCGATCTACCACGCGAATTTGGGCAATATCGGCCTTCTTGGTCCTGTTTGTGTCGAGCTAGTGACTTTTGTCGGTCTAGTCCAGGCCATCTTGACCACGATCAGGGGAGCCCACGAGGGGATTTACGACAAACTGGATGGTGGGCAGGTTGCCGATCTATTTGAAAGTGAACTGGAGTTGTGGCGTCTATCAGAGAAACTGGCCGCGAAGGTAATTGCCGATTTGAGAGCTATCACCTGACCGAGCGGGTGCAAGACCTAAGGCTTCTCGATCGGCCGTAGACCTATGATCCAAGTCCTCAGCCGGCCTTGAACAATGAAACTTACCGACCGTGAATGGGCTGTCATCAAGCCGATGCTAAAGACAAGCCGCACGGCGTGCTGCGGGGTGACCGACCGTCATGTCTTTCTTCAACGGCATCTTCTGGGTCTTCCGACGGCGCTCCATGGACCGTGCTACACCCGCTTGTTCGCTGGGGTCGATCGGTGTTTGGAATCGCAGCATAGACGCGCTCGCCGCTGGCGCATGATGCGCCTCTCGCGCCGGCTGCTGCTGTGCCGCCGACCATGCGCGAGATTTCCGAGGGCATTCTACCCCCCGCTCGCGAAGGGTGCGGCGGGCTGATGAACCCGCACAATCGAGCATTACCTGGACAGCCTCCCTGCCGCTCCTACATCTCGAGTGAAGAAAGTCGCCGAAGGAATCAGCGACTTTCTAAATCTGTTTGTTTGAGCATCGGATTGTCCGACCGCTTCGCACTTTTTCGGTCCGATGCTCACTCGTTCTCCTGCGTGTGCGCCTCCAGGAACCACAACAGCTTGTCGAGCGAGCGTGAGTAGGCGGTGAAGATGTCCGCGGTGCCGGCGTCGCCCGTCTCGTCGCTATCGTCGATCGCGGAGCGCGCCAGCTTCGCCGCTTGCGCATAGCGTTCGATGAGTGCCGCCAGGTGGTCCTTCGTCTTGGAAATGTCGGTCGGGTATGGCTTCAACGGCGTCGCCTTCGCAATCACTTGCGACGTGCCTTCCGCCATGCCGCCGAGCTGCACCGCGCGCTCCGCGATCGTGTCGACGTGGCCGTCGACCTCCGTGCGGAACTCGTCGAGCATCTCGTGGACAGCGATGAACTGCGGACCTTTGACGTTCCAGTGGGCCTGCTTGGTGAGCAGGACGAGGTCGATCGCGTCGGCGAGCCGGGCGTTCAGAAGTGCGATCGATGCCCTCCTGGCATTGGAGTCCAGATCGTTCCTGGTGGCGATGGCGTCCATCTGCGGTTCCTCATAATTTGTGGCTGGGCTGGGCGTGCAAATCGATCACGCGGTGGCCTCTGCTTTACAACGGCAGCGGCTTGCCGGCCTGCTCCGCCACCATGTACTCGGCATACCAATCCGGCCAGTTCTCGTCCCGCTGGTCGCCGTTCCGCTTCTCGTGCTCGCCGTGAGCGGCCGATGCGCGCCGCATCGCGTTCGCCAGATCAGAGGCGGAGGCGAAACTCGTCGTGTTCGAGTCGATGCGGCCCGCGAAGCGGGTGGTTATCTCCTGCAACAGCCAAGTGTTGCCGTCCGGATCCTTGAACGTGGCGTAGGTGTGGTAGCTGCGCCGCTCGGGGTCCGGGCCGGGCATCGGCGGATGCCCGGGGCCTGCGACGTGGAAGATTTCGCTCACATCGACGCCGCGGCTCACGAGCTCGTCGCGCGCCGCCTTGATATCGGAGACGATGAGAAAAAGCCCGCTCGCGGAACCTGGCGCGGCCGGTGTGACTCCCTTGCCGAAGTGAATCGAGGCGGGGGAGCCCGGAGGTGTGAACTGCACGCCCCGGAAGGCATCTCCGACGACGAAGTCGCCGTCGAGCCTCCATCCCAGATTGCTGTAAAAGCGCTTGGCGCGTTCGACGTCCGCGACAGGAATGGCGGTCACCTCGAACTTCAGGTCGACGGGTCGCGTGTTCTCGATTGCAGCTTCGCTGCGCTCTTGAGTCATGGTGGTCATGTTGATCTCCTTGGGCTTAAGAATGCTTGATAGGATCGTTCACTTACTTTGCACCGAAAGCGGCTTTCCTTTTTCGACGATGTATGTGGCAAGCTCCGCCGCGTTGACGTTGCCGACGTTCCTCGCAGAGTGAATCTTTCCCGCAGGGATGAACAAGACCTGGCCCGCCTTAAGCGTCACTGGCGCCTCGCCCTCAAGCTGATACTGAAGCAAGCCTTCGATGACGTAGACGATCTCTTCGCCCGGATGGCTGTGGTTGGGCGCAAGCACGCCGGGCGCGAGGTCGACGCGCACCTGGACGACCTCCCGTCCCGGGATCCCGAGATCGTGTCGTTGCAGATCGGTGCGACTGGTTCCAAGCTGTTCCGCTTTAGCCAAGCTTCCGACTATCAGCGCCGCTGCCGCCACTAATATTAGAGCCGTTTTCATGCGAACCTCCTTGTGGTTTCACGTGATGGGCGCCGGTGGAATTGATCAGGCGGCAACTGCCATTGGCGTCGCGCGAAAACTGATCGCCACTCGGTTGTAGGCGTTCATCAGGCTGATCGCGATCGTCAGGTCGGCCAGCTGCTTTTCGCCGAAGGCCGCGGCCGCAGCCGAGTAAGCGTCGTCCGGCACACCCCGGTCGCCGAGGCGTGTCACGACCTCTGCCCACGCCAGCGCCGCCTTTTCCTGCTCGTCGAAGATTTGGCCGGCCTCCGGCCACACAGCGACGAGGACAAGATGCTCGACAGGCAATCCGCCCTTGAGGAGGTCGCTGGAGTGCGAGTCGATGCAATAGGCGCATCCGTTGATCTGCGAAACGCGCAGGAATACGAGATCGATCAGCCGCGAGGGGAGCCCCGACTGGCGAACGTGTGCGTGGACGGCGCCGAGCGCCTTCATCCCGGCTGGCGAGGCCGCGTAGTAGTTCATCCTCTGCGACATGGCTTTCGTGTCCTTCCATCCGGCTCATTCACTGAGATCGGGGATCACCAGTTGCTCGTCGGGCCCATCCACGACGAGCACGGCAAGCAGGCGCGCCGGCTCGGTGTCACTCGCATTCTCGCTCACCCGGTGATGCGAGCCGGGGTTCTCGAACCATGCCTCGCCGGCCCGGTAGACGCGGGCCGGCTCGTCACCGACCCGGCTCCGGATCGCGCCCGAGACGACATAGGCGTAGATGAATGCCGAGCTGGGGTGATGGTGCGCGGCCGAGCTCACCCCAGGCTCGTAGTCGACGACGTGCGCGACCAGGCGTTTCCCTGGCAGATGCGGAATTGGCTCGTCCGCCGCGACCGTCACGGTTTCCCCGGGAGCTGTGTCATGTGCTTGGGCCACGTCCAGCGCCCAACCGCTTTCGATGAACAATGGCGCAACGACGGCTGCGATCCATCGAGTCGCTTTCATCTGGGTATCCTCTCATTCGTCAGGATGGGTGGTGATCAATGGACCGACCGAAGTGATCTGAAGGCGGCGCGCAGTTCCGCTGAGAAGAGCGCCGGCTCCTCCCAGGCGGCGAAATGGCCGCCCCTGTCGACCTCGTTGAAATAGGCGAGGCCGGGGTAGACGGTCTCGACCCAGCTGCGCGGTGCAGCCCAGAGCTCGCCGGGGAACGTCGTGAAGCCGACCGGAACCGTGACCGGCGGGGGGGCCTTGCCGGATGCGTGGGCTGCTGCCACGACCCGTCCGAATTCCCAGTACCACCGAGCCGCCGAGGCGCCAGTGCCCGTCAGCCAGTACAGCATGATGTTGTCGACGATATTGTCCCGGGTCAGATTGCCCACGGGCTGTTTGTCGACGAACGCGCGGGAGAACTTGTAGTAGCTGTCCGTGTCGTGGTCGAGCATCCAGGCCGCCAGCCCGACCGGTGAGTCCAGAAGGGAGTAGCCGATCGTCTGCGGCCGGGTGGACAACTCCTGGAAGTAGGCGGAGCCGTCCGTGGTGAACCTGTTGACCGCGTCGAGGGCCGCGCGTTCCTGCTCAGACTTTGCCGGCAGGTGGTCCTTGAGGCCGACCGCCGCGAGGAACAAGTTGACGTGGATGCCGAGCAGCCCCTTGGGCGCCTGGCGGCCCATTACGTCCGTGACATCGGCGCCCACGTCGCCTCCCTGGGCGACATAGCGCGTGTAGCCGAGGCGATCCATCAGCTGCGCCCACGCGCGGGCGATGCGGCCTGAGTCCCAGCCGAGCTCGGTCGGCTCGCCGGAGAAGCCGTAGCCGGGCAAGGACGGCAGCACCAGGTGGAAGGCGTCGTCGGATGTGCCGCCGTGAGCGTTCGGGTCGGTCAGCGGGCTGACGGTCTCCAGCAGCTCGATCACCGAGCCGGGCCAGCCATGCGTCATGATAAGCGGCAACGCGTTCTCATGCCGGGATTTGACGTGGATGAAGTGGATCTTCACCCCGTCGATCTCGGTCATGAACTGCGGCAGTGCGTTCAGTCGTGCCTCGAGCCGACCGAAATCGTAGTCGGTCGCCCAGTAGCGGGCGAGTTCCTGGATTGTCGCGAGCTGTATGCCCTGCGACCGATCCCCGACGAGCTCCTTTGTGGGCCAGCGGGTCGCCGCGATGCGCCGGCGGAGGTCATCGACCACGGCTTGCGGCACCTTCACGGTGAAGGGCCGGATGGAGTGATCTGCGGCCGCCGAAGCAACCTGCACAGGCAACAGGCTGATGGCGCCTGCGGCTACTGAAGCGGCAAGAACATCTCGTCGGGTTGGCGCTGTTTTGGCCATGACATTCTCCTTGGTTTGACGCTGCGCATCGCCTGAGAGCGCACCGCGGATTTCAGATGGATTGGCGCAGCTGCCTGAAGGCGGCGCGCAGTTCGGCAGCGAAGAGTTCGGGCTGCTCCCAGGCCGCGAAGTGCCCGCCCTTGTCGACTTCGTTGAAGTAGATCAGATTCCGATAGGCGCGGCGGGCCCATGTCTCCGGCGCGCGATAGACCTCTCCCGGAAACACCGTGATCGCGACCGGAAGCGAGATGTCGCTCGTCTTCTGCGCTGCAGCGAGAATGACGCTTTGGCCACTGGTCTCCCAGTACAGCCGCGCTGCCGACGTTCCTGTATTCGTCAGCCAATACAGCGTGATGTTGTCCAGCACGTCGTCTCTGTCGAGCACACGCTCCGGCTCGCCGTTGTTGTAGTCAAGTATCCAGGCTGCCAGCCCCGCTGGCGAGTCCGCCAGGGAGTAGCCGATCGCCTGCGGCCGAGTGCCCATTATCGCGCCGTAGGCCCTGTACTTCCTGAAGAACGTGTCGAGCGAATCGAACGCTGCGCGCTCGTTCTCGGAGAGTCCCGCCGGCGCGGGCCTTCCGGCGGCGAGCGCAGCAGCCACCTCGGGCGGTATCGTCGCCGGCAGGTTGATGTGTATTCCGAGCAATTCCGCCGGCGCCTGGCGGGCCATCGCGCTCGAGACGGGGGACCCCCAGTCACCGCCCTGGGCGACGTAGCGGGTGTAGCCGAGGCGCTGCATCAGTTCCGCCCAGGCTCGAGCGATGCGCTCGGGATTCCAGCCCGTGCCGGTCGGCTTGCCCGAGAAGCCGTAACCCGGCATCGAGGGGATCACGACGTCGAATGCGTCCTCCGCCTGGCCCCCATGGGCCGTCGGATCGGTCAGCGGCCCGATGACCTTCAGCTGCTCGATGACCGAACCTGGCCAGCCGTGCGTGATGATGAGAGGCAAGGCATTGGCGTGACGGGATTTCACCTGAATGAAATGGATGTCGAGCCCGTCGATCTCGGTAATGAATTGCGGGAGAGCGTTCAGTTTCTGCTCTGCCCTGCGCCAGTTGTATTCGGTCCCCCAATAGCGCACGATCTCGCGCAGGCTCGCCAGCTTTATGCCTTGCGAGCGGTCATCGACCGTTTCCGGATCGGGCAAACGCGTCGCCGCAATGCGGCGGCGGAGTTCATCGATCTCTGTTTGAGGGATGTTGATCATAAAGGGGCGGATTGGGTCGCTCCCGGCGGCGGCGCGCAGCGTCTTTGGGAGCAGGCTGAGCGCTCCGGCGGCCGCCGCGGCGGCAAGTAATTCGCGCCGAGTGGGCGTTAACGACATTGCTGGCATCCGAGCCTCCTCTGCCTTCGATCAATTCGGGACGTGACGTACTGATCGACTGTCAGTGGCGGAAAATCTATTGCACGATGGTATCGGCAATACTTTCGTGTTGGCTTTGGTGAAGTAACGATCCAATCCGAAACCAGGCAGCCGACGTGGGCCGCGCGTGGACGTTCGCAACAGGTGTTAGCTGTCAGCTCATCTGCCGGCCAGATGGCATTTCGCCTTAACGGCGCCAGGCCATTCACTCTGAGGGACGGAGTCCAGAGTTCAAGAAGCGCTGAGCGGAGCGGTTTGGCCCACAGCGTGATGCTTGGATGAATCGATTGAAACGATTACCCAACATGTCCGTGCCGCTATCGCGAACTGATCGGCATGGTTCTCGCCGACTGCCAGAGGGCGCCGGGGCCTACATCGTCGCAGGTTCAAACACCGAGCGGAAGACGTCTTCCGCCCGATACTTGTCACTTGACATCGCCTTCGCAGGTTTCAAGCGCTCACCAAGGTGCGGCTAGCGTGTGAGTTTGAACGATTCTGGCCGACATCTGCATGGCTAAGACACGCCGTCACCCACTGGGCGTAAGCGTCAAGGAAATTGGTGAGAAATTCCAGAGTCCTCTCATCTGCCGGTGCCCCACTCTCGTCGAAGATTTCGCTAGCGTGGCTCAAGTAGGCTTCAGGTTGCTGCATGACTAGGACGTTGAGGAAAACGAACATCTGGCGGAGGTGGTGATTGGCCCCGAACCCCCCGATTGCGCCCGGCGAAGCCGTGATCACCCCACCTGGCTTTCCGTTCCACACGCTTGCCCCAAATGGACGGGACCCCACATCAATTGCGTTCTTGAGCGCTCCCGGAACGGATCGGTTATACTCCGGCGTCACGAAGAGAACGGCGTCTGCCGCTTTGATGCGTTCGCGGAATTCCTGCCACTCCGGCGGCGCGTTCTCCTCCATGTCTTCATTGTAGAACGGCAGATCAGCGATCCCGACAATCTCAAGGCTGAGTTCATTGGGTCGCAGCCGGACAAGCAGCTCGGCGATCTTCCGATTGAGCGAACCGGCGCGGAGGCTTCCCACCAGAACAGCGATTTTATGGGGCATGGTTGATCTCCTATTGGTAGCGAATTTTCCGGGGAAGGGAATTGACCCCGCTGTATCCTTGGAGTGCGGTACAGAAATCGGCTCTCAACAGAGACAAATCTATTGCTCGATAGTATCGGCGATACTATCGGATCGGTTCTGTTGCTGGGCAGCGGATGTTGAGATCTGACTGCCGGGGCGTTCACCGAACGACGAACCCGCTGGTAGGTGGCAAGCAAATGTCGGCTTCCGGCCAACCCCGGAGCGCCGGAGTCTCTCTGACGGCAGTTGCACGTCGTCAAGCGATCCCAAAGTATCGGCGACACCTTCATACAATAGACTTCATGCGGCTAGGCGATAGCGTTGGGGATCACCAGTGCGAGGAAAGAGATGCGGTGGCTTCACCATCATGACGATGCAGAATGCGCTGACACCAAGTAGGGTTCTGTTTCTTGCTACCGGCTTGGGCGGGTCACTGTTCATTGGCCTTTCGGCGCAGTTCCCGTCGACCACTATCGCCGATGTCCAAGGTGGCCTCTTTTCCACACCCGACGAGGCGTCGTGGATCTTGACGGTCTATACGATGGCCAGTTTTGCGGGGATCGTCACCTCGGGCCCTTTTATCAAATTTTTTGGCATCCGCCGATATCTCGTGGTGAGCTCTACCACCTTTGCCGTCACCGCGTTGGCCTGCACCACCGCCCCCGATCTCCAGGTGATGATCGCACTACGCACGATCCAGGGGTTTGTGGCCGGCGGTTTCGGTCCTGCGGCATTCGTCGCCGTCTTTATGGTTACGGGCGGGCCGCGCCTTCCGTTCGGCGTGACTTTGCTCGCTTTCGTGCTTCTGTTCCCCGGCTCGCTAGGACCGGTCATCGCCGGCTTTGTCGAAGACAGTTTTGGCTGGCAGACTCTGTTCGTGATCCAGGCCGGTATCGGTGCGACCTTGGCCCTCGCTGCGCACATCTGGGCGCCACATCAGGAAAGACCAGATTGGTCGGCCCTCAAGACCGATTGGTTCGCCCTGGCCCTGCTGTCGCTTGCATTGGCGACGCTAACTCTCGTCCTCAGTCAGGGCACGCGACGTTTCTGGTTCGAGAACGAAACGATCTTTTGGGGCACAACAGGTTCGATCGCCGCCTGGGCCGGATTCGGATTTCTGGTGGGGTTCTCGCCGTTGCCGATCATATCCCCCAAGCTGCTGGTCACACGAAAATTCGGAATTCCGATCGCGCTCAACCTGGTGTTTCGCGTCAGCCTGGTTGTGACCTCCTATCTCGTTCCGCAGTTCCTTGCGGTAATTCAAGGCTATCGGCCCTTAGAGATCGCTGGGCTGATGCTGTGGGCGGCAATCCCGCAGTTCGTTGCATTGCCGCTAGTCTGGCATCTCATGCATCGCTTCGAGATGCGCACGCTCATGACATTCGGCTTTGCGCTGTGCGCCGTCGGGGCCGCGTTGCTGCTCGACGGCACCGCGCTCTTCGCCGCCGATCAATTCCGTCTGACGCTCGTGGTCTTTTCGATCGGCCAATTGCTGTTTCTTGTTCCGGCCATGGTCGTCGGCACGTCAGTGCTGAAGCCTACAGACCTTCCGACGGCTTCGCTTGCTTTCAACGCAACCACGCTCGGAGGCGCCACCCTTGGCGTCGGCTTGGTGTCGCATTTCGTCGGCGAGCGTGAAAAGTTTCACTCCAACGTCATTACCGAGAAGGTTTCGCTCTATCACACCCTCGATGCCGATCGTCTGACAACCGTCGCGGGAGCGCTCGCGAACCGGCTTGTCGACGACAACGGCACGACAGCCCGCGCGGTCGCGCTCTTGTCTTCGACCGCACGACGCGAGGCGTGGGTCCTGGCGTTCAATGAGGCCTTCCTTCTGGTCGTCGCCATGTTGTTGATCGGTGCAATCGCGACCGTCGCGATCGGCCGCTCGCCACCCTTGCGGCCGCTGAGCGGTGGCGCAGGAGCGCAACCATGAATCTGCTAAGCGCCGGATTGAGCAGTCTTCTCGTAGCAGGAGCCGTGTTCGCCGCTGCGGCGACTTCGTTACAGCCGGGCCGATGGCTCACGGTTCTCAGTTCGACGTCGACCGACAATGCTTATGTGCGCGGTGATGTCACGCCCATCAGTCCGAAGGTCGGCGGCTACATCATCGAGGTCGCTGTGAGTGATAACCAGGCAGTGAAAGCTGGGGACATCCTGTTCCGGATTGATGACCGCGACTATCGCGCTCGGGTTGACAAAGCTGCAGCCGGAGTGGCCATGCAGCGCGCCTTGCTCGCCAATCTATCGAGCCGGATCGACTTGCAGCGCGTTGTTACTGAACAGGCAATCGCCGCTCTACAAGGCGCCGAAGCCGACGCCAACCGCGCCGCGCGCGATTTCGAGCGTGCTCAGAAACTGACCACAGGCGGTTGGGCCTCGCAGTCAATAAGCGACCAAACGGAGGCGGACCATCTACGGGCGCGCGCGAAGATCGCCGAATTCCAGGCAAACCTGGCTGCGGCTCGGCAGCAGATGCAGGTGCTCGAGACCCAGCGCCCGCAGATCGAGGCCGACATCGCCGCAGCGACGGCGGCTCTTGAGCTGGCCGAGATCGAACTTGAAAGTACCATGGTGCGGTCGCCCGCTGACGGTTGGGTGAGTGAACGCCAGGCCCGGGTCGGGCAATACGTCCGCGCAGGTACCCTGCTGGTTGCGGTCGTGCCCCGAAATTTCTGGGTCACAGCCAATTTCAAGGAGACGCAGATTGCGGGGCTGCGGGTTGGAGACTGTATGGCGATCTCGATCGACGCCATCCCCGGGAGAGAATTCGAGGGGCGCGTCGAGAGTCTGTCGCCGGCCAGTGGGGCGCAGTTCGCGCTCTTGCCGCCCGACAACGCAACCGGTAATTTCACCCGCATCGTCCAGCGTATACCGGTCAAGATCACCTTCGATCCAGGGCAACCCGAACTCGATCGTCTGCGGCCCGGCATGTCGGCTCTGGTGGTTTTGTCCTCCGGAACCCAAGACCTGACCATTGCGCGGGTTGGTGCTTCCAAGCGCTAAGGCTGCTCCCCCGATGTTTGGTCGCCAATGGCTGCTCCGGTCGGCACTTGCCGTGTATTCTTGATACCCGTACCTCCCGTCGGACCGCCCGCTGGTCATGCAAGCCGATGCGAAAGTATCGCCAACACCTTCGTGCAATAGCATAGTGGCAGCTGTTGTTGCATCTGTTGTGCAAAGGCTGATCATCCGCCTTGGCAACCCCGTGACGTCCCGCGAAATTTGGACCCAACGTCGAAATCATGGAGCAGGTGATGAAATACGCAAAGACCAAGGAAGCGGTCAGCAAGCTCACGCCGGCGCAGTATCGCGTAACCCAGGAGCATGGAACTGAGCGCCCCTTCACAGGGGAGTATCATGACAACAAGGAGCCGGGCATTTATGTCGACGTCGTTTCCGGCGAACCGCTGTTTTCCTCTACCGACAAGTTCGACTCCGGAACCGGCTGGCCGAGTTTCACGACACCGATCGAGGCGGCAAACGTCAACGAACTGCGAGACGACTCGCATGGTATGATCCGCACCGAAGTTCGCTCGGTGCATGGCGACAGTCATCTTGGCCATCTCTTTCCCGACGGTCCCGAAGACCAGGGTGGGTTGCGCTACTGCATCAATTCCGCGGCGTTGCGCTTCATTCCGCGCTACGAAATGGAGGCCGAGGGCTACGGCGCCTACCTCAACTTCGTAAAGGGAGATCTAGAATGACCGAGAAAGCTGTTCTGGCGGGCGGTTGCTTCTGGGGCATGCAGGACCTGATCCGCAAGCTGCCAGGCGTCGTCCGCACCCGCGTCGGATATACCGGCGGCGACGCGCCCAACGCGACCTACCGCAATCACGGCAACCATGCCGAGGGCATAGAGATCATCTTCGACCCATCGAAAATCAGCTATCGTCGAATACTGGAGTACTTCTTCCAGATTCATGATCCCACCACGAGGGACCGACAAGGCAACGACTACGGAAGTTCCTACCGGTCCGCGATCTACTACGCGGACGATGAGCAGAGGCGGATAGCCGAAGACACTATCGCAGATGTGGACGCTTCGGGATTGTGGCCAGGCAAAGTGGTGACCGAGGTGGAGCCGGCGGGAGACTTCTGGGAAGCGGAGCCGGAGCACCAGGACTACCTGGAGCGCTACCCCGGCGGCTACAGTTGCCACTACCCGCGCTCGGACTGGGTGCTGCCCCGGCGGGCCGCGGCCGAATAGCCGGGCAAGCTCGTCTGCATCCGTAAATAACGGGGAGCCGATACACATTCCGTCGTGCCTCGTCCATGCGGCCGGTTCTGATCGAAGGCATTCAGGCAAGAGGTTTGCAGCAGGCCGAGTTCCACTTCTCGCCTACAAGCACACCAGCAGAGCTCATCGGATTATCAAACGAGAGGCAAGGTTAAAGGCAGAGATGACCAAAGCAGATGAGCTCTCGGCTTTCCTCGACAGTCTTGGAAGACTTCCCAATGGCTTCGCACGGGGCAGCTATGGCGGATCGGCCTATGGTGTCACCATCGACCGGTCGACTGGCTGCACGAGACTGTTCGCCCGTGAACTCGGGGGCCGCGACATCGTCAGCTTCAATCTCTATCATACCCCGGCGGGCGAGGTTCACCTGCGGCCGTGCGAAATGTCTTCGGCCAAGGTGATCGACTTCGTCCGCGGCTTCTCCGCAAACTCAGCGGGGGCGATTCCGGTTGCCAAATGAGCGAACTCCTCATGAACATATCCGGGTCGAGCCTTGCGGAAGCAAGCAAGGATACTTGGGCGGGTATTGCTTTACTTGGGGTGTTGGGATTTGTCCTCGGCTTCGCCCTTAACCAGGGATCGATCTGCACAGTCATTGCCACGAGGGAATTGGTCTCGGAGAAGAGGCCGGCGCGATTCATCGTGCTCGTCGAGGGCGCCGTGTTGGCAGCGCTCGTCTACGCAATCCTCAAAGCGTCGCCGATGATGCCGCAAGGTTGGTTGCCACTCATCTATCTGGTTCCGGCAACCATGTTGTTCGGGCTTGGTACGTATCTGAACGGTGCATGCGTGTTCGGGTCGGTTGGGCATATAGGAAATGGCGAAATTGACTTCGGATTCGCGTTTCTCGGCATCCTTGCGGTGTTTTACGCCGAATCTCTGTTCGACCTGGTTCCGGATCAGCCGCCTACAAGTGCTTCGCTGCCGGTTGGGCCGGCGCTTATCGCACTTGCACTGTTGGCCGTTCTGGCGCTGAGGTTCGGTGTATCACGAAGGTCCGATTCCAACTTCATGCGGCTGACCCTGTCGATGGGAGCGATCGGGATCACCTTTACGCTGGTGGCAATTTTCGAACCCGGGTTCTCGATCACAGCACCGATCGGATCGGTCGTTTCGATACCTGTCGCTGGCGCCGTGATCTCTGTCTGCATGTTCGCGGGCAGCTTTGCTTCCGCAAGATTTATGAAGCGGCGCTTCACGCTGAAATGGCCGACAGTCAAGCCTGCAGTCCGGAGAACACTTGCGGGTATCCTTATGGGATCGGGTGCGCTGCTTATTCCCGGCGGGAACGATACGCTGCTGATGATTGGTTTGCCCATGGGAGCATGGCAGGCCGTGCTTGCTTATGTACTTTTCGCTGCGACGCTCGCCGTTCTCATCGCCAAATTCGGTTCCATGGCAAAGCCTTGGTCATGACGTGTCCCTATTACCTCGCCGAATGATGTGGGGGATCAAAGCCGCGCGCGCGCATGTCGTACGTTTCCGCCAGGGGCTCGATCGTGTGTCAGCCATGAGCGCGATCTTGGCGGGCGCCGAACTACCCTACAACAGCCCCGACTCGAGCGAACGTGACTGAACCAAAGGAGCAGGAGCTCAATCCGTAAGAGTGGCCAAGTTGTCGAGCCATAGTGGCTGCGGTGAGGAGTCCGCAGACTAAATCGCAGACAAATTAGGTGATTTTAGTCTGCGGCGTGCTGCTAAGTCATTGAAACAATGGCGCGCCCGAAGAGATTCGAACTCCTGACCCCCAGATTCGTAGTCTGGTGCTCTATCCAGCTGAGCTACGGGCGCGCAACAGGCCATGCTTTGCATGGCCCGCGATCCGATCCTTAACGACCGGCCGCGATGTGACGTGTTCCCTAGCGACTGAATTTCCGAAAAGCAAGCCGATCCGGCAAAAGTTTTGTTGTTCGTGCCTTGACGAGGATCGGGCGGCGCAGGATCAGGCCGGGCGGCGCAGGCCGTTGCGGGCCTGGTCGAGCCGGACCGGCTGGTCGGGAATGGTTACCGCGAAGGTGGTGCGGCCGCCTCTGCTTTCGACAAGCTCCACCGTGCCGCCATGGGCGCGGATCAATTCGTAGGCGATTGCCAGGCCGAGCCCGGTGCCGCCGCTGCGGGCCGAGCCGCGGAACGCCGCGAACAGGTTCTCGCGCGCTTTCGGCGGCAGGCCGGGGCCGGTGTCGGTGACGGTGATGCGGCTGACGCTGCCGACGCGCTCGGCCGAGACTGCCAACCGGCGCACCACCGCACTTTCCGCGTCCGCCGCCATCGCCTGCACGGCGTTGCGGCAAAGATTGGTGAGCACGCGAAAAAGCTGATCGGAATCGGCATCCACCTCGAAAGCCAGATCGACGGCATTGACGAATTCGATGCCGCCTTCGGTGTCGAGCAGGCCGTGGACGTCGTCGACCAGTTGGCGCAGCCTAAGCCTGCGGCGCGAGGGCGGCGGCTCCTGGGTGCGGCCATAGGCGAGCACACCTTCTGAATAGGACACGGCACGATCGAGCGCCCGCAGCAGTTTCGGCGCGAAGGCCTGCACGGTCGGGTCCTTGACCTGGCGCAGACGATCCGACATCAGCTGCGCCGACGCCAGGATGTTGCGCATATCATGGTTGATCTTCGACACGGCGAGGCCAAGGTCGGCGAGATGCTTCTGCTCGGCGAGCATCTTTTGCAGCCGCTCCTGCATCTGCGAGAGCTCGCGCTCTGCAACGCCGATCTCGTCGGCGCGGGCAGCAGGGCGGATGATCCGCCCGGGGTCGTCGGGCGCCTCGGAGAAGGCCAGCATCGAGCGCGTCATCGTCCGGATCGGGCCGATCATGATCAGGTCTATGGCGGCATAGACCAGCATAGCGGTGAACAGCGAGATCAGCAGCGAGACGAAGGCGACGTTGCGCGAATAGATGAGCATGGCATCGCGCAGGCTGTAGTCGGGCATGATCAACTCGAATTCCTTGTCGCTGTCGCCGACCGGGCCAAAAACGCGCAGCATCCGCTCGCCGCCGAAAAACAGCGTGCCCAAAGCGCCGGTCATGCCCTCGACCAGGCCGATATTGGCGATGTCGATATGTTCATCGACGTGTGGCGGCATCTCAGCCACGACCAGAAGCCGCGAGACACCACCGTCGCGCACGGCGATCGCCTTGGCGCCGATCGCCATCAGCACGTCGTTCTGGGCGGCGCGGGACAGCGAGGCGGGCTCTCCCTGCACCAGCACGATCGAGACAGCCGCAGCGGTGCTCAGCCTCTCCTTCAGCCAACTCAGCCGGTAGCTGGCGATCCAGGGCAGAAAGATAAGGACCTCGGCCAGGAGCACGAAGATGATGGTGAGCAGCAGGAGCTTTGTCGACAATCCACGCGACAAAGGCACCCTCCGGGCGGCCGCGGTCGCCCGATCGGTCCTTTCCTCCGCGGATGGGATTTCACTCATGCTGCTTTTTCTTCACGATCGCTTGATCAAACGAGATTAGGCCATTGCGGCTTTTTTGCCAATTTCATCCTTCGTCCCAATACGGGATGATACCGCCAAGACTTCGACCACCACACTTTAGCCAATCGGCTGAGGCGCCGGATGTCGGCGCCGGATTGACTTCCAAAACCCTTCTTTCTATAAGCCCGCTCACGCTCGGGCCATTCGTCCCGGCGCGGTTTCGATCGCGCCAAAGCCGGCCCGGCAAAGCTCCTGTTACAGAGTGACAGAATCAAGAAGGGCCGCACCCCGCGGTATTAAAACAAATGAAGCGTACTTACCAACCGTCCAAACTCGTCCGCAAACGTCGGCACGGTTTTCGTGCCCGCATGGCCACCAAGGGTGGTCGTGGCGTCGTCGCAGCCCGCCGCAACCGCGGTCGCAAGCGGCTCAGCGCCTGAACGGAAGACGAGATCGTTGCCCGCAACCGGCAAGCCAGTGGGAGCACATCCCAAGCGGCTTCTGAAACGCGCGGAATTCCTGGCTGTCCGGCGTGGCGAGAAGCGCCGCGGGCGGCTTTTTCTCGTCGAGGTTCTGGGCCGCAGCGACGCAGAGGCGCCTCGCATCGGCTACACGGTCACCAAGAAGGTCGGCAATGCAGTCGTCCGCAACCGCATCCGGCGGCGGCTGAGAGAAGCCGTGCGCACGCATGCCGCGGGTGACATGGAGCCTGGCAATGACTATGTCATCGTCGGGCGCGAAGATGTGCTTACCATTCCGTTCGGCCAGTTGAAGGCCGAACTCTCCCGCAGACTGCGCGGAACACGATAGGCCAAGGCGATGGAAAACAACCGGAACTTCTTCATCACCATCGCGCTGTCGGTGCTGATCCTGTCGCTTTGGCAGTATTTTTACGTGATGCCTTACAGCGAGGCGCAACGCGAGGCGGCCCGTATACAAGAGCAGCGGATTGCGGAGCAGAAGAAGGCGGCCGAAGGCGCCAGTCCGGGCAGCAGCGAAACGCCGGTGCCGCAGCAAGGCGCGATTCCTAATGCACCCAATGCACCGGGGACCGATGGCGCGACGCCTGCCGGCCGCGAGCAGGCGCTGGCGTCGACGAAGCGCGTCAGGATCGACACGCCGAGCCTGGAGGGCTCGATCAATCTCACCGGCGCCCGTCTGGACGACCTCAAGCTCAAGCACTACACGCTGACGGTCGACAAAAACTCGCCCGAGATCGAACTGCTCAACCCGGCAGCGCTGCCCACTGGCTACTATGCCGAGATCGGATTTGTCGGCAGCGACAAGACCGGCACGGTGCCGGGCCCGGAAACCGTGTGGACCGTCGATGGCAATGCGAGGCTGACGCCGGCGACCCCGGTTACGCTGAGCTTCACCAACGACAAGGGCCTGACCTTCAAGCGCACCTTCACCGTCGACAGCGACTATATGTTCACGGTCTCGGACACGGTGCAGAATTCAGGCTCAACCCCAGTCACCCTGTCGAATTACGGCCGCGTCACCCGCTTCGACAAGCCTGCCGTTGCCAGCATCTATGTGCTGCATGAAGGGCTGATCGGCGTCACCGGCACGGAAGGCCTGCAGGAACACAAATACGCGGCCGTCGAGGAGGACAAGCAGTACACGCCGGGCAAGTCGACCGATGGCTGGCTGGGCATCACCGACAAATACTGGGCGGTGACGCTGGTGCCGACCGAGAAGCAGCCGTTCCAGCCGCGTTACGCTTATTTCGAGGACGGCCGCCCGCGCTACCAAGCCGACTTCCTCACCGACCCGATCACCGTTGATGCCGGCCAGTCGGCGACGGTCGAGACCGAAATCTTCGCCGGCGCCAAGGAAGTCGCCAAGGTCAACGCCTATGCGGAAGATCGCCATATCAGGCTGTTCGACCGTTTGATCGACTGGGGATGGTTCATCTGGATCACCAAGCCGATGTTCTACCTGATCGACACTATGTACAAATTCTTCGGCAATTTCGGCCTGGCGATCCTGGCCACCACCGTCGTCGTCAAGGCCGTCTTCTATCCGCTCGCCAACAAGTCCTACGCGTCGATGGCGAACATGAAGAAGGTGCAGCCCAAGATGCTCGAGATCCGCGAGAAATACGCGGACGACAAGATGAAGCAGCAACAGGCGATGATGGAGCTCTACAAAACCGAGAAGATCAATCCGCTCGCCGGCTGCTGGCCGGTGGCGCTGCAGATTCCGGTCTTCTTCGCGCTCTACAAGGTGCTCTACATCACCATCGAGATGCGGCACGCACCGTTCTTCGGCTGGATCCAGGATCTGGCGGCGCCCGACCCGACCTCGATCTTCAACCTGTTCGGCCTCATTCCGATCGCTCTGCCGGACATGCTGATGATCGGCGTTTGGCCGCTGATCATGGGCCTGACCATGTTCCTGCAGATGCGCATGAACCCGACGCCGCCGGACCCGACACAGGCCATGATCTTCACCTGGATGCCGGTGGTCTTCACGTTCATGATGGCCGGTTTTCCGGCCGGCCTCGTGATCTACTGGGCCTGGAACAATCTGCTTTCGATCATCCAGCAAGGCGTGATCATGAAGCGGCAGGGCGCCAAGATCGAATTGTGGGACAATCTGGTCGCGCTGTTCCGGAAGAAACCGTCGCCGGCGGAATAGAAGGCGCTCGCTTTTTGTGAATCCAGAAAAGCCCCGGACCGGGGCTTTTTTGTTGGGACGAGCCGAGCCGCCGGCGAGCGGCGAAACCCGTCGGCCCGGCGGTAGACGCCGCCGCGACACATCCCTATAAGCTCGCTGTCGTTTCAGGAGCGCTCCGTCGATGAACAGGTAAGGATGATCCGCTGCGCACGCGGTTGGCTGCCGGGCGGATCGCGCTATTTTGACCTTGCCTGTTTTTCGTCGATGGAGCCACACCATGATCGGACCCAACCCCAACATCAAGCACCCGATCCCGATGCATACCCGCGTCGGTTTCCTGAAGGGACTGGTCACGGCGCCGAACATCGAGATCGGTGACTTCACCTATTATGACGATCCGGACGGGCCGGACAAATTCGCCGAGCGGTGCGTGCTGCATCATTATCCATTCATTGGCGACCGGCTGATCATCGGCAAGTTCTGCGCCATCGCCGAGGGCGCGCGCTTCATCATGAACGGCGCCAATCATGCCATGTCCGGCTTTTCGACCTATCCGTTCAACATCTTCGGTCATGGCTGGGAAGAGGGTTTCGACCCGGCTACCTGGTCGAAGGAATTGCGCGGCGACACAGTGCTCGGCAATGATGTATGGATCGGCATGGAAGCGGCGATCCTGCCCGGCGTGACGATCGGCCATGGCGCCATCGTTGCGGCAAAATCGGTGGTGACGCATGACGTGCCACCCTATGCGATCGTCGCCGGCAATGCGGCCAAGGTGGTGAAGATGCGGTTCGACGACAGGACCATCTGGCGGCTTTTGGCGGCGGCGTGGTGGGATTGGCCGGTGGAAAAGATCAGCCGCAACCTCAATGCCATTCGTGGCGCCGATATTTCTCTTCTGGAGGCAGCGGTTTGAACGCGTTGAACAAGACCGTGATCGGCATCGAGCTGTTCACGCGGCCGTGGATCTTCATCCGCGGCGTGCCGGCAATGAAGTTCCTGCCGCCGGAGGGGCCGCCGGAGATCGCCTTTGCCGGCCGCTCGAATGTCGGCAAATCGTCGCTGATCAACGCCCTGGTCAATCAGAAGGGGCTGGCGCGCACGTCCAACACGCCGGGGCGGACGCAGGAACTCAATTATTTCGTTCCGGGTGGATTTTCCGGCGAAGGCGCCGACCTGCCGCCGATGGCGCTGATCGACATGCCGGGCTACGGCTACGCCACCGCGCCCAAGGAGAAGGTCGACAACTGGACGAAACTCGTCTTCGACTATCTCAAGGGCCGGGTCACGCTGAAGCGGGTCTATGTGCTGATCGACGCCCGCCATGGCATCAAGGCCAAGGATGACGAAGTGCTGTCGCTGCTCGACAAGGCGGCGGTCTCCTACCAGATCGTGCTGACCAAGACCGACAAAATCAAGGCGTTCGGCGTGCCGCGTTTGATCGAAGAGACACTGCAGAAGATCAAGAAGCGGCCGGCCGCGTTTCCGTTCGTTCTCGCCACGTCGTCGGAAAAGAGCGAGGGCCTTGAGGAATTGCGCGCGGCGATCGTGCTGGCGGCCAATGGCGGCTAATGCATGTCGCGCAAAAGTGTGCAGCGGTTTTGCGATAACGACATGCATAAAACAACAACCTAAAGCGCGTCGCGTCAGGCCGGTCAAACGCGACGCGCTTTTAGGACTTTGCCTCTAGTGCTATCGTCTGGGTGCTTTCTTCCGTAGCAAGCCTTTCTGTGCCGTAGGCCTTCAGGAACATGCCGACGCCCGACCTGACGATGTGGTCGATTTCATCCGGGCTCGGCGCTTTGGTGCGGTAGGCGAATATGCACTGGCGGAAGAGACCTGCCAGGCACAGTTCGGTGAACTGATAGGCGGCAAGGTCGACATCGTCGATCTTGAGCAGGCCGCGTTCGACGGCGGCATTGAGAAAAACAACGACCTTGTCGTGGCCGCGTTTCGGGCCGCGTTCGTAAAAACGCGCGCCAAGTTCGGGAATCCTGTCGGACGCGCCGATTACCGTGCGCTGCGCCTGGATGACCTTGGCCGAGGTGATCTTGAGGGACAGCACCTTGCCGAACTTCACCAGCGTCTCGCGAAGGTCGTCGGCGCGGTCGAGCATATCGTACATGTTCTTGAAGATCGTGCCGCGCTCTTCCTCGATCAGCGCCTCGAACAGTTCTTCCTTGTTGGCGAAATAGACATAGATCGTGCCCTTGGAGACGCCGGCCTCGCGGGTGATGTCGTTCATCGACGCCGCTTCGAAGCCCTTGTCGATGAAGACGCGGCGCGCGCCCTCGATGATCTGGCTGCGCTTGACCGGGTCCTGTCCCGCCGCGGGGCGGCCGCGACGCAGGCCATCCAGCAGATCGCACTGGTCCTTGTCGGGTTCGGTCATAGTGTCACACCTCGAAAAATTTTCGAACCGATCGGTTCGATCACACTTGATATGGGCCGCTCTCCGCGCTAAGTCAATGTTCGCATCGAACCGAACGGTTCAGTCTTACTGATTGTTTCCAGAGAGATGCCCAGTTTCCAGAGAGATGCCAAGAGAGATCCCCATGTCCTCGAACGCGACCCCCACCGCCGAAGTCCGTCCCTTCCCCAACGCCAAGATCGCGCCAGCAACCGAAGCGCCGAACGCACCGACTGAGCCGGCAATAAGTCCTCAGGCCGAGGCGCCGACGAAAAAGAAACGTTCGGCACGCTCCCTTCTGTTGCCGATCATCGCGCTTGGCTTGCTGGGCGCAGCTGCCTGGTATGGCTACGATTACTGGACCGACGGGCGCTTCATGATCTCAACCGACGACGCCTATGTCCAGGCCGACATGGCATTCATTTCGCCGAAAATTTCCGGCTATGTCGATCAGGTCAAGGTGACCGAGAACCAGCAGGTCAAGGCCGGCGACCCGCTACTGGTCGTCGACAATGGCGACTACAAAATAGCGGTCGCCCAAGCCGAGGCGCAGATCGCCACCTTGAGCAAGACGCTCGACCGTATCGAGGCCCAGACCGAGGCGGCGCGTGCATCGCTCGAGCAGGCGCAGGCGCAGAAGACCGCCGACCAGGCCGCCGCCGCCAATGCGGCGCGTGTTCAAACGCGCGCCGCCCAATTGCTCAAGACCCATGTCGGCACCCAGGCCCAGCTGGATGATGCCCAGACCGCGGTCGAGCAGGCCAATGCCGCCCTGGTGGGTGCCGACGCCCAGATCGCCGCGGCGCAGGCCAATATCGGTGTGCTTCAGGCGCAGCGCGCGGAGACGGCGAGCACGCTGGCGTCGCTGCAGCTTGCCCGGGACAAGGCCGCGCGGGACCTGTCCTTCACCGTGCTGCGTGCGCCCTATGACGGTGTGGTCGGCAACCGCTCGGTCGAGCAGGGCGACCTGATCAGCCCCGGACAGAAGCTCGCCGTCATCGTGCCGATGGACAAGCTCTACATCGTCGCCAATTTCAAGGAGACTCAGCTTGCCCGGCTGGTACCCGGCGAAAAGGTCCGGATATCGGTCGACGCGATCGACGGCCAGGATTTCGAAGGCACCGTCTCGTCCCTGGCGCCGGCATCCGGCGCGGTGTTCTCGCTGCTGCCACCGGAAAACGCCACCGGCAATTTCACCAAGGTCGTGCAGCGCGTCCCGGTTCGCATCGACGTGCCGGCGGATGTGCTGAAGACAGGCAAGCTGCGCGCCGGCCTCAGCGTCGTCGTGGCCGTCGACAGCCGCACCGCACCGGCCACGTCGAACTGAGCGGCCGCTTGGGAGCACTGGCATGGCAACCGCGACCTTGACAGCAGGATCGCCGCCAGCGACGCCGGCTGCGCCTGACACGATTTCCACACGCCGCATCATCGCCTTCCTGGCGATGGTGTTCGGCATGTTTATGGCGATCCTCGACATCCAGATCGTTTCGGCCTCGCTGGCCGAGATCCAGGCGGGCTTGAGCGCCAGCTCCGACGAAATCCCGTGGGTGCAGACTGCCTATCTGATCGCCGAAGTCATCATGATCCCGCTGTCCGGTTTTCTCAGCCGGATGCTGTCGACGCGCGTGCTGTTCACCGTCTCCGCGGCTGGCTTCACCGCGGCCAGCGCGCTGGCGGCGACCGCCACCAACATCGACCAGATGATCGTCTACCGCGCCATCCAGGGCTTCATCGGCGGCGGCATGATCCCGAGCGTGTTCGCTGCCGCCTTCACCATTTTCCCGCCGTCGCGCCGCGCCATGGTGTCGCCGATGATCGGCCTGGTGGCGACGCTGGCGCCGACCATCGGCCCGACCGTCGGCGGCTATATAAGCCATGCCACGTCATGGCACTGGCTGTTCCTGATCAATGTGGTGCCCGGCATCCTGGTGACCGCCGCGGCGTGGTCGCTGATCGACTTCGACAAGCCCAATCTCAGCCTGTTCCGCAAGTTCGACTGGTGGGGCCTTGCCGGCATGGCGGCTTTCCTCGGCTCGCTGGAATACGTGCTCGAGGAAGGTCCTAACAACGACTGGCTTCAGGACCAGGCCGTGTTCATCTGCGCCACCCTGATGACGGCCGGCGCCGTGCTGTTCTTCTGGCGCGCCTTCACCGCCGAGGAGCCGATTGTCGATTTGAAAGCCTTCACCAACGTCAACTTCGCTTTCGGCTCGCTGTTCTCCTTCGTCATCGGCATCGGTCTCTACGGTCTGACCTATCTCTATCCGGTATATCTCGGGCGTATCCGCGGCTACGATTCCCTGATGATCGGCGAGGCGCTGTTCGTCAGCGGCCTGGCGATGTTCGTCACCGCGCCCATTTCCGGCATCCTGTCGCGCAAGATGGATCCGCGGCTGATGATGATGATCGGCTTCTTCGGCTTCGCCGCAGGCACCTGGCGCATGACCTATCTGACCGCCGACTGGGATTTCTGGGAGCTTTTGGTGCCGCAGATCCTGCGTGGTGCCTCGATGATGCTGTGCATGGTGCCGATCAACAACATCGCACTGGGAACACTGCCGCCTGACCGGCTTAAGAATGCTTCCGGCCTGTTCAATCTCACCCGCAATCTCGGTGGCGCCGTCGGCCTTGCCGTCATCAACACCGTGCTGATCGACCGCAACGCATTCCACTACGCAAGGCTGGCCGAGCATGTGCAATGGGGCAGTGCCGAGGCGCAAACCAAGCTGCAGAACATCACGCTCGACTTCCAGCAGAATGCCGGCCTGGACGCGTCCAAGGCGGCGATCTCGAAGCTGTCTGCTATGGTCCAGCAGCAGGCTTCGCTGCTGTCCTTCATGGACGTGTTCTATCTCTTGACGGCGCTGTTCGCCACGCTGGCGATCTTCACCATGGTCATCCGCAAGCCGGCAGAGCAGGCTGGCGGAGGTGGCGGACATTGATCGTGCAACTTTGCGCGTCCAAAAAGACGCGCGGCGCTCTAATGCATGTCGCGCAAAAGTGCGCAGCGGTTTTGCGATAACGACATGCATAAGACAACAACCTAAAGCGCGTCGCGTGAGGCCGGTCAAACGCGAGCGCTTTAGGTCAGGCGGTGGCGGGTTTGAAGGTCAAGGCGACGCCGTTGATGCAATGACGCAGGCCGGTCGGCGGCGGACCATCGTCGAAGACATGGCCGAGATGACCACCGCAACGGCGGCAATGGACCTCGGTTCGGGTCATGCCGAGAGACCTGTCCACGGTCTTGCCGACGGCGTTGGGAAGCTCCTGCCAGAAGCTCGGCCAGCCGGTGCCGGAATCGAACTTCGTCTCAGAGGAATAGAGCGGCAGGTCGCAGCCGGCACAGGCGAAGATGCCTTTGCGGTGCTCGTTGAGCAGCGGGCTGGTGCCGGGATATTCGGTGCCTTCCTTGCGCAGCACATTGAAGGCCGCATCGGACAGGATGGCGCGCCACTCGGCCTCGGTCTTGGTGACCTCGAAGGTTTCGGCGGCGTGCGCATCCTGCGGCCGGCCCATGTGCAGCGTTGCGGCCGTGCCTGCCAACAATGCCACAGCGGCGGCACCGCTCCAAAGAAAGTCGCGCCGGATCATCACCATTCCTCCTCTGTCCATTGCCAAATTCGACCGTCACATGGAAATCAAAAGCTAGTGACGGCCAGCTCCTGACACCCGGCATTCCGCACCTGCCCCACGCCTACAGCGGACGGCGCGGATTGTACGCTTGTCGATTGCGCGGGTCACGCAAGCGGAACCCGCGCACTCGGCATGGAACCTCAGCCATATCTTCGCTGGCGACGACCGCTTTGTTACATCTTCGGCAGGAGAACCTTGTCGATGACGTGGATAACGCCGTTCGACTGCTCGACATCGGCAACCGTCACATTGGCGACATTGCCGTTCTCGTCCGTCGCGGTGACCTTGCCGTCGTCGGCCTTGAGCGTCAGTTCGCAGCCGCCAACCGTCTTGACCTTATGCGCGCCACCATCGTCCATGGCCATCTTGGCGACGTCGGCGGCCATCGCCTTGGCACCGATGACATGGCAGGTCAGGATCTTGACCAGCTTGTCCTTGTTTTCGGGCTTGAGCAGCGTGTCGACGGTGCCGGCCGGAAGGGCAGCAAAGGCCTCGTTGGTCGGCGCGAACACAGTGAAGGGACCGGCACTCTGCAGCGTGTCGACGAGACCACCGGCCTTGACGGCTGCAACCAGCGTCGTGTGATCCTTCGAGTTGACGGCGTTCTCGACGATGTTCTTGGTGGCATACATGGCGGCGCCGCCGACCATCGGATTCTGGGCATAGGCGGCAGTGGCGAGCGCGGAAACGGCGACCGTGCCGGCAAGCAAAAGGGTGGCGAATTTACGCATGATCTCAATCTCCTCGGGTTTGTCGTTCCCCTCTTTGGGGCGCAAGCAGATACGGAAGATGAGTGTTTGAGTTTCGACGTTCGGGAAAAAATTTAGTTTTTCGCAATTCGAGCGGGGGTTTTCAAAGGGTTAGCCGTTCAAGGATGTATTCTTACGGGCCAACGCCATCACAGGCGATAAATTTGACATCTTCTGGAAAGCAGATAGGTGGCGATCAGATGCTCTTCAAATCGCCCGCAGCGACCACAGGGCCGGTCGGCTGACCTGTCGGCGAACCGCCGGCCGGTTCGAGGCTGACCGCAAGCACGGCGCCCTGTGCAAGCTTTTCCTGCACGGCCGGCGCAATGGTCATATGGGCGATCTGACCGGCCGGGATGATGCCCATCGAGACCGGAGCATTCTTGCCCTCGATCATCCACAGTTCGAAATCCTTGCCGGCGGCACGCTCACCGGAGACATGCGACAGGCCGATCTTGCGATGGGCAGCGTCATAGACGGCAAGATATCTGACGTCGCTGCCGTCAGCGGTCAGTGATGCGACAAGCTGCGGCGGTTCGAGCGGCGGGTTGAGGTAAGGCACGGCGATGGTGATCGCCAGCGCTGCGACAGAAGCGGCAGCAAGACCGCGCCAGAAGGCAAGGCTCGACCAGAGGCCGAAGCGAGGTTCTGCCACGAACAGCCGGCGATCCAATGCCTCCTTGACCCTGATCGGCGGCTCTGTCTCCGGATAGGCGGCGGCCATCGGCGAAAAACGCGCCTCCCAGGCATCGACAAGGCGCGCGAAAGTGGCGTCTGCGTCGATACGGCGTGACGCAATCTCGCGTTCGTCCGCGTCCAGCACACCAAGAACGTATTCGGCGGCGAACAGGTCGTCGCCCCCAGGTTTCGGTCCGTCATCCTGTGCCAGCGTCATCTTTCCAGACACTCTCTGAGCTTCAACAGGCTGCGCCGCAGCCAGGTCCGCATCGTGTTCAGCGGCACGCCATGGCGTACGGCCAGTTCGGCATAGCTTTCGCCCTGGAGATAGGCGCCCCGGACGGCCGCCGCCCGGTCCTTTTCCAATTCATCGAGACAACGATAGATGCGCTCCGATTCACCGCCCGCAACAACCGCAGCCTCCGGTCCCGGTGCCGGATCGGCCACCTCGAGCGCAGCATCGATATAGGTGGCAGGCTCTCGCCGCGCCCTTATCCGATCGATCGCATGATTGCGCGCAATGGCCACCAGCCAGGAAATCGGGCTTAGCTCCGAGACGGCGAAACGGTCCGCCTTCGTCCATATCTTGACGAAGACCTCCTGCAGCGCCTCTTCTGCCTCTCCCCGGTCCTTCAATACACGAAGGCAGACGCCGAAAAGTTTCGCGCTGGTCTGCCGGTAGAGCAGATCGAACGCAGCCCGGTCCTTCATCGAAGTCCGGACCATCAGGTTGCTGATGTCCTGCGGCGTCATCGGCTGCCAAATTAGGCAATTGCAATGTATTTGCAACGGCGAAGCGTTCTTGTGCACCGGGAGCGTCGTCGACTTCGATTGCCAAGAAAATCCGCAACCGCTAGCCTTCTCATAGGGGGAGAGCGGCAATGTCGGTTGAACGGGTCTTGTGGGAGCACGACGCAACCGGGCTTGCCAGCTTGGTGCGCAAGGGCGAGATCGCGCCGCAGGAGCTCGTCGATGCGGCGATTGCGCGAGCCGAGGCCACCCGCCCGGACATCAACGCCATCGCCGAGCCGCTTTACGAGGCGGCGCGGACGCGGGCGAAAACCATCGACCGCAAGCTGCCGCTGGCCGGTGTGCCCTTTGCACTGAAGGATCTCGGTATCGCCATGAAAGGCGTGCCTACGCATGGCGGCAGCCGCATTCCGGCTTCGTTGCCGATTTCGATTCGGTGATGACCGAACGCCATCTGGCGGCCGGCCTTGTCCCGATCGCCACCAGCACCTCGCCCGAACATGGGCTGAGGCTGATGACCGAATCCGCCGCTTTCGGCATCACCCGCAATCCGTGGAATACGGCGCATACCAGCGGCGGCTCGTCTGGAGGTGCGGCGGCGCTGGTCGCGGCCGGTGTCGTGCCGGTGGCACATGCTTCGGATGGCGGCGGCTCGATCCGCGTTCCCGCCGCCTGCACCGGGCTGGTCGGACTGAAAACCTCGCGCGGCCGCGTGCCGCTGTCGCCGCTCGTCACCGAAGGCTGGTACGGTCTGGTCGTCGACCACGCCGTTGCCCGCTCGGTCCGGGATTCGGCCTTGCTGCTCGACCTAACCCATGGACCCGATCCGCTGTCACCGTATGCGGCGCCGCCGCCGAGAGGAACTTTTGCCGCCGCAGCAGTGCGTGACCCCGGCAAGCTGAAACTGGCCGTCTACCGGAAATCGCCGCTCGGCCTGCCGATATCGGCCGAGACGCTGACGGCGCTGGACACCGCTGTGGCATTGGCGCGCGAAGGTGGCCACACGATCGAGGAGATCGATCTCCCCTATATCGGTCGCGACTTCATCGCCGATTTCGCCAGGACGGTGGCTGCGGCAGTCGCCGGCGCGATGCGCATTGAGGTCTTGCGTGTCGGCCGCTCCGTTTCGGGCGACGTCGAGCGCGCCACCCGTCTGATGAGCCGCTTCGGCGAGATCGTCTCGGCCGGCGAGATCTATGCCGGCCTGCAGCGGCTGCATGCCACGTCGCGCCGCCTGATCACCGAGACCGCGCCGTACGATGCCGTGCTGATGCCGGTTATCGCCCATCCGCCGCTCGCCTGCGGGGCCATGGACCCGAAGGGCGCCGACGCGTTCATAGAGGACGTCCTCGACAGGCTGCGCCTCGCCCGTCTGCTGAAGTTCAAGCCGCTGTTCGGCCAGTTGATGGACAAAAGCCTGTGGTTCACGCACTGGCCGGCGATCCAGAACGTCAGCGGCCAGCCGTCGATCGCGCTGCCTGTTCACGTCACCGATGCCGGCCTGCCGCTCGGCATCCAGGCCGCCGGCCGACCCGGCGATGAGGAGACCTTGTTGTCCTTCGCCGCGCAAATGGAGAAGATTTCGGGATGGCAGGCGCGGCGGGCACCGCTGCGGATGCCGGCATAAAGCGGGCCGATTCACCTGATGTGACAGCAAAGCCGTTTGCCCCCTGCTCCAATTCCCGCTAAGACGCCGCCGTTCATGCCAAGCTGGGAACCATGCCGATGACGGACGTCGCCGCCACCGCCGAAATGCAGGCCGCGCTGCTTTCGAGGGCACTGCCCTACATGCAGCGCTACGAAAACAAGACGGTCGTGGTGAAATATGGCGGCCACGCCATGGGCGATATTGCGCTCGGCAAGGCCTTCGCCCGCGACATCGCGCTGCTGAAACAATCGGGCGTCAATCCGATCGTCGTCCATGGCGGCGGGCCGCAGATCGGCGCCCTGCTAAGCAAGATGGGCATCGAATCGAAGTTTGAGGGCGGCCTGCGCGTCACCGACCAGAAGACGGTCGAGATCGTCGAAATGGTGCTGGCCGGCTCGATCAACAAGGAAATCGTGGCGCTGATCAATGCCGAGGGCGAATGGGCCATCGGCCTGTGCGGCAAGGACGGCAACATGGTTTTCGCCGAAAAGGCACGCAAGACCTTGATCGACCCGGACTCCAATATCGAGCGCGTGCTCGATCTCGGCTTTGTCGGCGAACCGGTCGAGGTCGACCGCACGTTGCTCGACCTTCTGGCGCGCTCCGAAATGATCCCGGTGCTGGCGCCTGTGGCGCCCGGCCGCGACGGCCATACCTACAACATCAATGCCGACACCTTTGCCGGCGCCATCGCCGGCGCCTGCCAGGCGACACGCCTTCTGTTCCTCACCGACGTGCCCGGCGTGCTCGACAAGAACAAGAAGCTGATCGATGAGCTGACCGTGGCCGAGGCCAAGGCCTTGATCAGGGACGGCACGGTGTCGGGCGGCATGATCCCCAAGGTCGAGACCTGCATCGAGGCGATCGAGCGCGGCGTTGAAGGCGTCGTCATCCTCAACGGCAAGACGCCGCATTCTGTACTGCTCGAACTGTTTACCGAACACGGCGCCGGCACGCTGATCGTGCCGTGAGCGCAGGCTGACAGCTTGTCGGCCAGAAATCCAGGGCGGCGCAGGCGCCTGGGCGAACTCACCGCCTGAGGTGCCCAAGCGGCACGTGGCCCGGCCCCTTGATGTTCTGCAGCACCAGCTGCGTGTGGACATCGCGCACGCCGTCGAGCCGCATCAGCCGGTGCATGACGAAGGCGTTGAGCTCGTCGACCGACGGCACCATCACATGCAGCAGGAAATCGTAATCGCCGGTCATCGTCCAGCACGACGACACCTCGTCCATGCGCTGCACGGCGGCGATGAAGGTTTCGGGCGAACCATCGCTGTGGGTTACGAGGCGCACCTGAATGAACACTTCGACCATCAGGCCGATGGCGCGGCGGCTGAGCACAGCGGCAAAGCCCTTGATGATGCCGGCGCTCTGAAGAGCCTCGAAGCGGCGCGCGCATGGCGTCGTCGAAAGGCCGATCTCCTGGGCCAGTTCGGACACAGGCTTGCGTCCGTCACGTTGCAAGATATCGAGCATCTTGATCTCAAAATCGTCAAACTGAGGCACTTTCACTCTCCTACAGCTTTGCTGTGGTGGCTTTTACCTCAAATCGCGTATTCGAGCCATCATCAAAGCGGATTTGCCTCACCGGACCCGGCTAAACTTTTATGATTAGTCGTGATTTCCAGGGAGAACAGCCATGACGATGAGCGTTGCCGATTATGCGCGCGAATGCGCGGCGCAAGGCCTTCGCGGCGACTATTCGGTCTGCCGTGCCGACTTCACCGTGGAGCAGAGCTACAACTACACCGCCGACGAGCAGGCGGTGTGGCGTACACTGTGCGACCGCCAGACGAAGCTTACGCAAAAGCTGGCACACCAGTCCTATCTCGACGGCGTCGCCACGCTGGGCCTGCTCGACAGGATTCCGGATTTCGGTGTCGTCAGCGAAAAGCTGCGCAAGCTTACAGGTTGGGAAATCGTCGCCGTGCCGGGCCTCATTCCCGCACCAGCCTTCTTTGTCCACCTCGCCAACAGGCGCTTCCCGGTGACCAACTGGCTGCGGACGAAACAAGAGCTCGACTACATCGTCGAGCCGGACATGTTCCACGACTTCTTCGGCCATGTGCCGGCGCTGACGCAGCCGGTCTTTGCCGATTTCATGCAGATGTATGGCGAGAAGGCCGAGCATCTGATCGCGCTCGGCGGCGACGAGATGATCAGCCGCCTCTACTGGTACACTGTCGAATACGGGCTGATCCAGGAAGCCGGCCAACCGCTGAAGGCTTTCGGCGCCGGGCTGATGTCGTCCTTTGCGGAACTTCAATTCGCGATTGAAAGCAAGGACGCGCACCATGTCCCCTTCGATCTGGAAACGGTGATGCGCACCAGCTACGAGATCGACAAGTTCCAGCGCGCCTATTTCGTGCTGTCGTCCTTCGACGTTTTGCGCAATGCCTTCCAGAACGTCGCCGACATGGCAGCGATCATCGGACGCCACAAGGGCAAGCCGGCGCTCGACCCGGCGAAACTTTAGACGCTGGCAGGCTCGGACGCTCGCAGCCGATCCGCGCAGGCGTTATTGGTGGCTCACTGTCATGACGATCCCTCGGCCGGCCCGGCTGGGCCGGCCTTCTACACGCCGATGAGCTTGCCGAGGTGGTCGCCCAGCCGGCAGGCCAATGCGACGATTGTCGTCGTCGGGTTGCATTCGCCGGACGTGCAGAACACGGAGGAACCGCCGACATAGAGATTGTCCATGCCGTGCACCTTCGAGTTGGCGTCCACCACGCTCTTGGTCACATCCGTGCCCATACGCGTGCCGCCCATATGGTGGTGACCGGCCAGTTCCTCATTAGTCGGATAGTCCCCGCCACTGGCGAGCCAGTCGGCGATGCGCACCCGGCCGAGATCCTTCCGGACGAGCGTCTTGCCGAACAGCCTCAAGCCCTCGAGGAGCGTGCGGCGCTCCAGCTCCGACTTTTTCCAGTGCAGCTCGATGCGCGGCACGCCGGCATGGTCGACATCGGTCTTCGACAACCGGATCTGGTTCGAGGCCAGCGGCGCCTGTTCCCAGGCGACATAGAGCTGGGCGGCGCAGCGCAAGTTCTGGCTGAGCTGATAGGATACCCATTCCGCCATCTCGGGCACCGTGCAGGCGAGGTCGGCGATGACGCTTTTGATGCCGGGGTACGGCGTCTCGATCAGCCTGATGCCGAAATTCATGATCTCGAGGCGCTCCATGGCCGCCAGCGTCGGCGAGAAGAAAGCCTCGTTGGTGGCGTCGACCTCGAACTCGCTATAGTCGGCGAGGATGGCATTGCCGCCCTCGAAGGTCGGATGCTCCATCCAATAGCGGCCGAGCGCTGTCGCCTTCGGCACCACGCCGCCGTTCGAGCGCTGGTTCGACCACAGAAGCAGCCGCGAGTTTTCCAAGCCGCCCGTGCATACGATGAAATAGTCGGCGATGAAAGAGCCGGCATTCTGGCCGTTCGACCACAGTTTGGCGCCGGTCACCCTCTTGCCGTCGCCGGTAAGCTCGGTGGCATAGGTGCTGAGCACCACAGCCACGTTCCTGCTCCTGTCGAGTTCGTCGGCGAATTTTTCACCGAAGCGTACGGCCGGGCTCTTGATCAGCTGCACCCAGCGAATATCGTCCGAGATCGGCACATCCGGCCGGAAGTCGGGAAGTTCCAGCATGTCCTGGACTTCGGGCAGATAGGGCTCGATTTCGGCACGGCTGATCGGCCAGCCGGTATCCGGCGCCCAGGCCTTGGGCTCGAAGTCCTGGCTGTCGAGCACCCGGCACCAGCCGGCCCAGTGATTGGAACTGCCGCCCATGAAGCGCAACCGGGTGATGTCGAGATCGAAATAGGGGTCGCCGACCGTGACGCCGCGGTAGAAATCCTGCGAATCGTCGCTGAACTCGCGGGAGCCTGCCTCCAGCACCACAACCGGAATGCCGGCCGCGCCAAGCTTCCTGGCAATCGTGGTGCCGGCTGGCCCGGAGCCGAGTATGCAGACCTTGGCGGCGAAGTTCGCAGCGCGAAATGCCTCATAGCTGTCGAAGATCAAGTGAGATCGCTCCTTTTGAGGATCCAACCATTGACCTCGACGATCGCGTCCGGATCGGTATCGGGCAGCTTGCGGAACAGCGACAGGGCCGGCAATGCGATCAGCGCCTGCACGATCGTGCGGCGCGATATTTTCTTGGTGAAGAAACTCATGGCACGTCTCTCGATGGCTTCGATCCACGCATGGCGTTCCCTGAACATACTCGCCAGGAGAAGCCAATTCCGTGCCAAACCTAGCGCCACACTTTGCTTAAGCCGTGTAAGCGGTCTGGCTGAGTCCAAACAGCGTTAGGATTTCCTTAATGAGCGAGACCGCTCAGGCCGCTTCGGAAATGTCCCTGTCCAGGATGGTCAGATTACGGCCGCGATGCTTGGCCTGGTAAAGGCGATGGTCGGCGGCACGCATCAGATCCGATACGCCGGCATCCGCGCCGCAGGTGACACCGCCGATGCTGACGGTGAGGGGTATGACCCGCTCATCGACGGGACGGAAGCGGATCAGTTCGACTTCACGGCGAATGCGTTCGGCGACGCGTTTGGCTTCCTGTTCGGTGGCGCCGACCAGAAACGCACCGAATTCCTCGCCGCCGATGCGGCCGATCACGTCGCCGCTGCGCACCCCGCGCTCGATCGCGCTTGCAATAAGGAGCAACGCCTCGTCGCCGGTCAGGTGGCCGTAGCTGTCGTTGATGATCTTGAAGTGGTCGGCATCGATGATCAGCAAAGCACCGCGATCGGATTTACGCCGGGAGGCGTCGAGCGCGGCAAAGAAGTTCTCGCGGTTGAGCATGCCGGTCATGTCGTCGCGGCTCGCTTTTTCCGACAGGCGCCGATGCGCTGCGGCGAGCTGGGCATGAGCGCGGGCGAGGTCGCGATGGGCGCTTTTCAACCTCTCGCCCTGCCAGAACGTGTAGGCGCCGGCGATCCAGGCGAGCGCCAGGGGGCAGACCGTGGATGTCAGCCAGATCGTGCGGTTGATCGGAAAGCCCATTGCCGGGACGACAATGAGCGTCAACAAAAGCGAGACCGCGAGGGAGGCGAAAGCGACGGCGGCGGACTTCAGAAATATGCGGCTCATCGCTGGCTCCCCCCTGAACCGTCTCTGTGCCAGCAAGCCCTGAATGCCACCTTTCGGCGATGCCTAAATTTTGAATCATCGCGCCATTTCCGCTACTCGCAACGCGCATAAGTTGTGGATAAAGCCTCTGCCAAAAGTATGGTTTCGTGCCATAAGGATTGCATGACCATGCTCCCGGATCCCGCACGCTTTGCCCATGTCACCGACTGGGTGTTCGACCTCGACAACACGCTCTATCCGCACCATTCGAACCTGTTCTCGCAGATCGACGTAAAGATGACTGCCTATGTCGGAGAACTGCTGACGCTGCCACGCGACGATGCCCGCAAGCTGCAGAAGGAACTCTACCGGGAATACGGCACGACGCTGAACGGTCTGATGGCGCGCCACGGCATCGATCCCGACGACTTTCTCGAGAAGGTTCATGACATCGACTATTCCTGGCTGGTTCCCGATCCCGTTCTCGGCACCGCCATCCGCCAGCTTCCCGGCCGCAAGTTCATCTTCACCAATGGCGACCGCAGGCATGCCGAACGCACCGCGCGCCAACTCGGCATCCTCGACCATTTCGACGACATCTTCGATATCGTCGCTGCCGGGCTGAACCCCAAGCCGGCGCGCCAAACCTACGAGAAATTTGCGGAACTTCACGCCGTCACCGGCCACAATGCGGTGATGTTCGAGGATCTGGCCCGCAACCTGTCCGTGCCGAAATCGCTGGGCATGACCACGGTGCTGGTCGTGCCGCGCAACTTCGAGCCGACCTTCTCGGAGATATGGGAACGTGACCCGGCCAATGAAGATGATGTGGATTTCGTCACCGACGATCTTGCCGAATTCCTCACCGCGATCGTCGACGTCACTGCTTGAGGCAGTTGCTTCGTGCAAAGCCGGATCGATACCGCAGCCCCGCGGCCTAAAGCTTGTAGAAACGGCTGATAATCCCCCAGGCCTCGTCGGCGGTGTCGACGAAATCGATGATGTCCTGGTCGCCGGGGGTGATTGTGCCTTGCTCGGCGAGGAAATCGAGGTCGATCGCCCTTTTCCAGAACGCCTTGCCGAACAGGATCACCGGCACGCGCTCCATGCGGCCGGTCTGGATCAGGGTCAGCGTCTCGAAGAATTCGTCCATCGTGCCGAAGCCGCCCGGAAACACCGCGACAGCCTTGGCGCGCATGACGAAATGCATCTTGCGGACAGCGAAATAGTGGAAGTTGAAACAGAGCTCCGGCGTCACATAAGCATTCGGCGCCTGCTCGTGCGGCAATACGATGTTGAGGCCGATCGACGGTGCGCCAACATCGTCGGCGCCGCGGTTGCCGGCTTCCATGACGCCGGGTCCGCCGCCAGTCACCACGACGAATTCGCGATAATAAGAGGTGGCCGACTGCTGCGAGCAGAGGCGGGCGAATTTTCGTGCTTCCTCGTAATATTTACTGTTTTTCTCGAGGTTCTTCTTCTGCGTCTCGTTTTTGGCCGCCCAGGCTTCGCCGTCCGGCTCGGGGATGCGCGCCCCGCCGAACAGGATGACGGTCGAGCGGATGCCGCGCTCGGCCAGGATCATCTCCGGCTTCAACAGTTCGAGCTGCAGCCTGACCGCGCGCAATTCGCGCCGCGTCATGAAGTCGGGATCGTTCCAGGCCAGCCGGTAGGTCTCGGCACGCGTCTGCGGCGTGTCCGGCACGCTTTTCGACCGCTCCAGATCCTCGTCCGAATGCGGCAGCGGCGTCCACCCCGCCTTTTCCATAGGAGTCATATTACCTGCCCGTCCAATTATTCACTTGCGCCGTCCCGTGACGCAGCCGCGATTGACCCTCACCAAGCCTTCACATAGGGTCCGGCGACTTTCAAAACAGGTTAAGGTGCGGCCCCTTAACAGCTTGGTAATGGAGCGAATTCATGTCGAAGCCCGATCTGGGGAGCCTCGAAAAGACTATCGAAACCGCCTTCGAGGAACGCGAGACGATTTCGACGGCAACCCGCGGCGCGACGCGCGACGCCATCCAGTCAGCGCTGGACCTGCTCGACCGGGGTATCGCCCGCGTTGCCGAGCGCCAAGCCGACGGCAAATGGCATGTCAACCAGTGGCTGAAGAAAGCGGTGCTGCTGTCGTTCCGGCTCAACCCGATGGAGATCATCAAGGGTGGTCCGGGCCAGGCCGTGTGGTGGGACAAGGTGCCGTCGAAATTCGATGGCTGGAGTGCTATCGATTTCGAGAAGGCAGGTTTCCGCGCCGTGCCGTCGTCGATCGTGCGGCGCTCCGCCTATGTCGCGCCAGGTGCCGTGCTGATGCCGTCCTTCGTCAATGTCGGCGCCTATGTCGACAGCGGCACAATGGTCGACACATGGGCCTCGGTCGGCTCCTGCGCCCAGATCGGCAAGAATGTGCATCTGTCGGGCGGCGTTGGCATCGGCGGCGTGCTGGAGCCGATGCAGGCCGGCCCCACCATCATCGAGGACAATTGCTTCATCGGCGCACGCTCCGAGGTGGTCGAAGGCTGCATTGTGCGCGAGGGCTCGGTGCTCGGCATGGGCGTCTTCATCGGCCAGTCGACCAAGATCGTCGACCGCGCCACCGGTGAGGTCTTCTACGGCGAAGTGCCGGCCAATTCCGTCGTCGTCGCCGGCTCGATGCCCGGCAAGCCGTTGCCCAAGGGCGAGCCCGGTCCGAGTCTTTACTGTGCCGTCATCGTCAAGCGGGTCGATGCCAGGACCCGTTCCAAAACCTCGATCAATGAACTGCTTCGCGATTGATCCTTCGCAAAAAACGGACGCACCCGCTTGCTCGACAGACCTCGATTTCTATGGCTTTTCTTCAGCCTTTCCGGGCGAGTGAACCCAAGTGCCTATGTCTTGGCGGGTCTTTTACCGCTCCTGGTTCAGCTTTTTCTGCTCTACCAGTTCTCACGAACGCCGCTAGGCACCGCCGCAAGTCAGTACTGGGCGCTCGCCTGGTGGATCGCTGTGGTTGTCTCGACATGGTCGACCTTTGCGCTAACGGCGAAGCGGTTCCACGATTTCGGCAAGCCTACCTACTACGCATTGATCTCTCTCATCGTCGGCGCCATTCTCCTTATCATTTTGGCCTTTTTCAAAAGTGATCCCGGACCCAACCGCTACGGCCAACGCACCAATGCGCCGGCCGAATCCTGAGCGCCGATCGGGTATCTAGCCATGCGCTACCGTACGCTTGATTCGAAACTGATCATCGAAACCGCCGAACGACTGGAAAAACGCGTCGCCGAGCGGTTTCCCCATGCAGGCTTGCGTGGCGTCGCCATAGAACTTGTGTCGCTGTCGCGTGATCTGGCCAAGGCGGCGAAGGCGTTGGAGGCGCCGATCTGGTGGCTGCGCGGCGTCGTCATCGCCGCCATTGCCGCCGGTGCGCTGATATTCCTGTTCGTCGGCACCATCCTGCCGCTCGGCCGTATCTCGGGAACCGACGACGCCGTCCAGTCGGTGCAAGGCATCGAATCGTTGATCAACATGATCATCCTCGCGGTGCTCGGCTTCCTGGCCTTGATCCGGACCGAGGAGCGCATCAAGCGCAAGCGGGTGTTTCGCAAGCTTCACGGCTTGCGATCGCTGATCCATGTCATCGACATGCATCAGCTGACCAAGGATCCGGCAGCGCTTTCAACCGAATTCAAGCCGACATCGCATTCACCGGCACGCATAACCGACCGTGCCGATCTCGCCCGCTATCTCGACTATTGCTCCGAAATGCTGTCGATCACCGGCAAGGTCGCCGCGCTGTTCGCCCAGTCGGTCAACGACAATGTGGTCGTCGATGGCGTCAACGACATCGAGTCCCTGAGTTCCAACCTGTCGCGGAAGATCTGGCAAAAGATCACGCTGATCGACGGTCCCTTGCGGTCGGCTCGTCCAGGTACCTAAGCTAATCTTAATCACCTTGGTCCAGCATGCCCCGTGGAGACTGTGTCGACCGGCACGGAGCACTCGACTGGCACACGACGAACCCCTGGCCAACCCGAAAACGCGCGGAAAGCGAAGCGCCGGCGCGCGGCTGTTCGCCTGGTTTTCTTCACCGATCAGAGCGGAGCCGGAAGCTGTCCGCGCGCGGCTTCTCGATACCACTTTCGACCGCAAATTCGCTGTCCTGTTCGGCAGCATCAGCGTCCTGGTGCTGGCAGTCAGCGCCGCGGTCGTCACCGGCGACCGGTGGCCTTACGCGTGGATCGCGGCCGACCTCGTCCTGTTTGCCGCCCGCTTCCTGCTGATGCGGGAATGTGAGCGGGCCCGCAAGCGCGGGGGAACGGGACCGCTGGCAGGCCTCATGGCCGCCGGAGGGCCATGGTCGGTGATTTTCGGCCTCGGCTGCTATGGCTGCGTCGTCAGCGGGAATGTGGCGCTCGCCGTGCTGGCTGCCCTGAATGTCGCAGGCGTCGTAGGCGTGGTGTCGTCCCGCAACGCAGCGACCCCGCGCTACGCCATATTCGTCATGCTGGCCGTAAGCCTGCCTTTCCTGGTTGGCGCGCTGTTTTCTCCGGCGCCCGGAATGTCTATCGTCGGATTTCAAGTGCCGTTCTATGTAGCCGGCGTCATCATCGTGCTGCTTCAAAATCATGCGATCAACGTCCGCATGATCCGCGCCGAACTGGACAATCGCGATCTGGCGATCAAGGACGCGCTGACCGGCCTGCCAAACCGCATGTTCCTTCAGGAGAAACTGCGCGGCATGTGCAGCGAGCTTGCGGCGCCGGCAGCAAATGGCGGCAGGCCGTTTGCCGTTCTCAGCATGGACCTCGACGGCTTCAAACACGTCAATGACCGCTTCGGCCACGCGGTCGGCGACATGCTGCTACGCAAGGTGGCCGAACGATTGAAACGCGCTTTCCGACCGGGGGATGTGGTCTTTCGCATCGGCGGTGACGAATTCGTAATCCTGCTGCCCGGCACGTCCGAGATCGAAGCCACCTATCTGGCAAAGCGGGCCATTGAGAAGATTTCGGTACCTTTCGACCTTGGCCTGGGCACCGCAATACCCATCGGGTTGAGCATTGGAAGCGCCTTCGCGCCTGCCGACGGCGGCGAGCCTGAAATTCTTCTCACCTGTTCCGATCACGCGCTCTATGAAGCCAAGCGCACCGGCAAGGGCCGTTACTGGGCACATGTGCGGGCCGCGAACTGACGATCACAGCGATCATTGGGGCTTTTGTGCCTCCGTCCATCCAACATCCCGCCTGAAGCGCCGCGTATGACGCGATTCATGCGACGCGCTTTAAGTCTTTGTCTCTTATGCATGTCGCTGTCCCAAAACCGCTGCGCACCCAGGGGTCAAGCGCGGGGTCAAGCCCGAGGGCATGCTTTTGGGCGACACTAGGCCTGCGGCTATACGGCATGAAACCATAATCTTGGCGGGATGGCTGGCCCTTATGTCTGGCCGTGACAGGCCTTGCGCTTTCGACTATCGCTTTTGCCCATGACGTTGCCGACCGATCCCGCTTCAAATCTCGCCGCCCTCATCCGCTGCCCCTCGGTGACGCCCATTGAGGGTGGGGCACTGAGCACGCTGGAAAAAATGCTGAAACCACTCGGCTTTTCCGTCGAGCGCCCGGTGTTTTCGGACGACGGCACGCCCGATATCGAAAATCTCTATGCGCGGCGCTCCGGCAACGGTCCGCACCTGATGTTCGCCGGGCATACCGACGTGGTGCCGGTCGGCGACGAGGCCTCATGGACGCATCCGCCTTTCGCCGCGGAGATCGCCAAAGGCGAGATGTTCGGCCGCGGTGCTGTCGACATGAAGGGCGGCATAGCCTGTTTCATCGCCGCGGTGGCGCGCCATCTCGGTTCGAAAGGCGGCCTGAAAGGCTCGGTCTCGCTGCTGATCACCGGCGACGAAGAAGGGCCGGCCATCAACGGCACGACAAAGCTGCTCGAATGGGCGGCCGCCAAGGGCGAGAAATGGGATGCGTCTATCGTCGGCGAGCCGACCAATCCCGACGCGTTGGGCGACATGATCAAGATCGGCCGGCGCGGCTCCTTGTCCGGCAGCATCACCGTCAACGGCCGCCAGGGCCACGCCGCCTACCCGCAGCTTGCCGACAATCCGGTGCGCGGGCTGATGACGCTGGTCGAAGCCTTGCTGCACCCCGTCTTCGACAACGGCACCAAGGACTTCCAGCCGACCAATCTGGAGGTGACCTCGATCGATGTCGGCAATCCGGCCACCAATGTCATTCCGGCAAAGGCGACGGCCACCTTCAACATCCGCTTCAACGACACATGGACCGCCGAGACCATCCAGGCGGAAATCCACAATCGCCTCGACAAGGCGGCGAAGCGCAAGAAATACCGGGCCGGCAAGACGACGCCGGTCGATTACGAGCTTGTCTGGCGCGACCGGCCGAGCCACGTCTTCCTCACCCGCGACGACCGTCTGATCGAAGCGCTCAGCGGTTCGGTCAAGGCGGTGATCGGCAGGAAGCCGGCGCTTTCCACCTCCGGGGGCACCTCCGACGCGCGCTTCATCAAGGACTATTGTCCAGTGGTCGAATTCGGTCTGGTCGGCAAGACCATGCATATGGTCGATGAACGCGTCGCGCTTGCCGACCTCGAGACGCTGACGCAGATCTATCAACGCTTCATCGAAGACTGGTTCGAGCAAGGCGCATCGTAATCATGCTTTCGTCCGATGAAACCTATGCATCGCTGACCGGCGCCTGGCGACTGATGCTCGGCAAGGCCGACGGGCTGCGCCAGCTCGACCTTTCGGCCGACGGTTTCTGGAATTCCTTCTTCGCCATCGTTGTCGCGGCACCTGCGCTGATCGTCGGCTGGGTCGGCCTTGCCAATGAGATCGGCGATCCGAATGCATTCGCGGGGCGCTTCGGCATGCTGATCCGGCTGGCGACGGTCGACATCGGCGCCTGGGTGTTGCCGCTCGTCGGCCTTGCCCTGGTCGCGCCGCGCGCCGGCATTGGCGGGCGCTTCGTCCACTATGTCGTCGCCAGCAACTGGGCGTCTGCGATCATCGCCTGGATAATGCTGCCAGCAGCGCTGATCAGGCTTTTCCTGCCGTCCGCCAACGAGTTTGCCGTACTGGCGTCGCTGCTTTTGTTTGCGCTGTCGATGATCCTGACCTGGCGGATGACAAACGCCGCCATCGGCAGGGGCGCAGCTGTCGGCAGCGCTGTCTTCGCCGGCATGTTCGTGGCGTCGCTGGTCGTTCTGTTCGGCCTGGAGGCGCTGCTCGGCATCGGTGCACCGGCTTAATGCATGTCGCCCGAAAGTGCGCAGCGGTTTTGGGACATGCATAAAAACAGGAACTTAAAGCGGGTCGGATGAATCCTTTCAGACGCGACGCGCCTTAGTCGACCTTCGGATAATCCACACCGACGAGAAAAAGTCCGTCGGGCGGCGCCACCTGGCCACAGGCGGCACGGTCGCGCGCGTCGAGCGCCGCCTTCAGGTCGGCAACCGTCCAGCCGCCTTCGCCGACGCGCTTCAGCGAGCCGACCATCGAGCGCACCTGATTATGCAGGAACGAGCGCGCCGAGGCTCGCACTTCGATCACGTCACACAGCCGACCGACATCCAGCCGGTCGAGCGTCCGGACCGGGCTGTCGGCCTGGCACTGGGTCGAGCGAAACGTGGTGAAATCATGCCGCCCCAGCAGCACCTTTGCCGCCTCGTGCATAGCCTCGGCGTCGAGCCGCTTCGGCACCCACCAGATCTTGCCCTTGTCGAGTGCCGCCGGCGCGCGTCGGTTGACGATGCGGTAGAGATAGTGGCGGCCGATCGCCGAGAAACGCGCGTCGAAGCTATCAGGCACGACAGCCGCCTTGAGGATGGCGATGCGCGCCTTGGCCGTTTGCAGGTGGGCATTGACGGCATCGCGCACCTTGTCATCAGGCCATGCCTTGACGAGATCGACATGCGCCACCTGAGCAGTCGCATGGACGCCGGCATCGGTGCGGCCGGCGCTGCGCAGCGAGACCTGTTCGCCGCAGAACCTCTCGATCGCCTGCTCGATCGCCTGCTGCACCGAAGGCTGGTCTGCCTGGCGCTGCCAGCCGGCATAGAGGCTGCCGTCATATTCGATGTCGAGGCGAAAACGCGGCATTCCTAAGCGGGATTGAGGTTAGGCGGCGAGCGCGGAGCTAAAGGCTGAAGCGTAGACCAGTCTGCCGGTCTCAGGCGCCTCGCCCCAGGCCAGCGCCTGCAACGCTTCGCCCTGGTACTCGCTTTCGAACTTTTCGGCGCGCGCATGGCTGTAGCCGAAGCGGCCATAATAGGCAGGATCGCCAAGCACTACCGCCAGCGCCTCGCCGGCTTCCTTCAGTCGGATATGCGCCTCGCGGATCAGCGCGCCGCCGATGCCGGTGCCATGGAATGACGGCTCGACCGCCAGGGGCGCCAGCGCCACGGCCGAAAAGCTCTTGCCGCCGTTTTGCACGAAAAGCCGCGAAAACAGGATATGGCCGACCACCTGTCCATCTTCTTCCGCCACCAGTTCGACGACGGCGTCGCCGCCGCTGACCAGTGCATCGACCAATCCGGCCTCCGCCTGCTGGCCGAATGCGTGTTCCTCGACAAGGCGAATCGCCTCGCGGTCTCGCGGCGTCGCCGCGCGTATTGACATCATGCTCATGAGAACTTCATTCCTTTTTCGAGCTTGGCCCCGTGCAGAAACTCCTGCGCGGCAATGGGCCTTCCGCCCGCACGTTGAACTTCGACCAACCTGATCGCGCCTGACCCGCAGGCGACCGTCAGCCGGTCGTCGAGAATTCCTCCCGGCTCGCCGGCGCCTTGCGAAAGCGTCGAGCGAAGCAGTTTCAGCCGTTCCAGACGGCCGCCGATTTCGGTCTCGCACCATGCGCCGGGAAAGGGCGACAGGCCGCGAATATGATTGTGGACTTCGCCCGCAGGCCGCGTCCAGTCCATGCGCGTCTCCGCTTTATCGATTTTTTTGGCGTAGGTCACCCCCGCCGTCGCCTGAGTGGTAAATGTCAGGGTATCCCGTTCCAGCCGTGCCAGCGCTTCCGCCATCCGCGCGGCGCCAATGAGCATCAACCGATCGTGCAGGTCGCCGGCCGTCATATCGGGTCCGATGGCGCATTTTTCGACCATGGCTACCGGGCCGGTGTCCAGGCCTTCTTCCATCCGCATGACCATCATGCCTGTCTCGGAATCGCCGGCCATGACGGCGCGCTGGATGGGGGCGGCGCCGCGCCAGCGCGGCAACAGCGACGCGTGACCATTGAGGCAGCCGAGCCGCGGCGCCTCGAGAATGGGTTTGGGCAACAGCAATCCATAGGCGACGACCACGGCGACATCGGCCCGCAAGGCGCGGAACACCTGCTGCTCGACCTCGCTTTTCAGCGACACCGGCGTCCGCACCTCGACGCCCAGTTGCTCCGCCTCGCGCTGAACCGGCGACCGCATCAGTCCCAGCCCGCGGCGACCGGCGGCGCGCGGTGGCTGGGTATAGACGGCTTCTATCTCATGCCCGGCTTCCGCGATCGCCCGCAGCGTCGGAACGGAAAATTCGGGGGTACCCATGAAGATGACGCGCAGGGGCATTTTGAGCCTACCCCACCAACTTGCCCGGCGCCTTGTTGCCTGCCTTGTCCCTGGCGAGCTTCTTGAACTTCTTCACCACCATGTCGCGCTTCAGCTTCGAGATGTGGTCGATGAACAGAACGCCGTTGAGATGGTCGATCTCATGCTGCAGGCAGGTCGCCATCAGCCCTTCGGCCTCGATCTCCTGCAGCTTGCCGTCACGATCGAGATATTTCACCCGCACGGCGGCGGGGCGCTCGACCTCGGCATAGTAATCCGGGATCGACAGGCAACCCTCCTCGTAGACCGAGCGCTGATCGGCGCTCTCGAGGATTTCGGGATTGATAAAGACATGCGGCGCCGGCGTCTCGTCTTCCTTGGCGAGGTCAACCACCAGCATGCGCAGCGGTTCGCCGACCTGGATCGCCGCCAGACCGATGCCCGGCGCATCATACATGGTCTCCAGCATGTCGTCGGCCAGTTTGCGCAAAGCGCCGTCGACACGCTCGACCGGCTTTGAAACCTGGCGCAGGACGGGATCGGGAAGGATGATAAGCGGCTTGATCGACATGGCGTCTCACCTAAGACCTCGAATGAAAAGCGTCAACCGGGGCATTTGCAGCGCCGTTCACGTTTTGATCTGTCCCGTCAGGCCGAATCATCTATGCTGTCCAATATGAACGAGTTGACCACCATCCTGTCCGAACCGGTCGCCCGGCTCGGCGCCACCAGGATCACGCTCGGCCACGCATTGGCATTCGGCGCGATCCTGTTCCTCGGGCTGTTCGTGGCGCTCGTCGTCGCGCTGTGGCGCTCGGCCAAGGCGCGTGCGGTGGCTGCCGCCGAAGCCGCCGACCACGCCCGCGACGCCGAGGCGCGGATGGCCGGTATCTTGCAAAGCCAGGCCGAGATGCAGGGCCGCATGGGCGCCATCGCCGAAGTGTTCGGGGCGCGGCAGGCCGAACTCACACAGTCGATCGGCCAACGCCTCGACGCGATGACCGGCCGTCTCGGCCAGACCATGACCGAGCAGACGAAATCGACGCATGAGAGCCTCGCCAAGCTGCAGGAGCGGCTGGCGGTCATCGATACGGCGCAGGGCAACATCCAGTCGCTCGCCGGCCAGGTCGTTCAACTTCAGGCGATCCTCTCCAACAAGCAGACGCGCGGCGCCTTCGGCCAGTCGCGCATGGAGGCGATCGTCGCCGACGGCCTGCCGCACGGCGCCTATGAATTCCAGGCGACCCTGTCGAACGGAAGCCGGCCCGACTGCCTGGTGAAGATGCCGAATGGGGCGCCCGCACTTGCCATCGACGCCAAGTTTCCGCTGGAAGCCTGGAATGCCATCCGTGCCGCCGAAGGCGCCGATTTGCAGAAGTTCGCCGCACAAGCGTTCCGGCGCGATATTGAGGTGCATGTCCGCGATATTTCCGAAAAATACCTGATCCAGGGCGAGACGCAGGACACCGCCTTCATGTTCGTTCCGTCGGAATCGGTGTTCGCCGAGATCCACGAGAATTTCGAGGGGATTGTCCACAAAGCGCACCGCGCCCGAATAGTCATCGTCTCGCCGTCGCTGCTGATGCTGTCGATCCAGGTCATCCAGGCGATCCTCAAGGACGCCCGCATGCGCGAGCAGGCGCATCTGATCCAGGGCGAAGTCATCCGGCTGATGGAGGATGTCTCGCGCCTCGACGAGCGGGTGCGCAAGCTGCAGAGCCATTTCGGCCAGTCGGCGAAGGATATCGACGACATCCTTGTCTCGACGACGAAGGTGACCAAGCGCGGCCAGAAGATCGAGGCGCTGGAGTTCGGCGCGCAGCCGACGGAGGAAGACGCCGGATCGGCCGGGACGACACATGGGACCGGCGCGAGGGCCGAAGCAGGCGCACGCGTCGCGGACTCCAAGACCGGCCAGCTGAGGCTAAGGGTGGTCGAAGGCGACGACTGAGAGGCTACTGCTCCTCCACGATCGTCGTGCCTGCGAATTCCGGCAGCCAGTGCAGCGCCGAGCGGTGCCAGATCTGTTTTCTCGGGATCAGTTGTTCGCGCTGTCGCGCCGTGCCGACCCTGATGCCGTAGACTTTCGGCCCGTCGCCGACCGACGTGGCATAGAGATGCGAACCGCACTCGCCGCAAAAAGCCTGGGCGCGCCTGGCGCCGCTCGGTGCGGTCTTGATGTAGATCTTCGGCGTGCCCTTGGTGATCCGGTAATGGTCCTCCGGCGCCGGCACGGTCACGCGGAAGGCCGTGCCCGTCAGTTGCTGGCAATCGGTGCAGTGGCAGATACTGGTCTTTTCCGGATCGACTTCCGCCTCGTAAGTGATGGCGCCGCAATGGCACCCGCCGTCGATCTTCATTTTCATTCCTCCCAAAATCCGTTCGGCAATGCTTGAGCGAGGTGCGCCCGTTTGGACACATAGCATGTGGCGAGCGCCGCGCAGTTCACTTTCGGGACCCGCCATGCGCCGCCATGGTGTACCGCATCGTTTCCATCCGCTGTAAGCCTATCGATCCATGCGCCGAAGCTCCACACGCAGCACAACGCACGAGCCGTCCAGTCGTTCAAAGCGATAGGCCAAAGCCCTAGAGAGTCGGACAGTGGCTTTGAGCGTTCCTTCTCCAAGCGTGAGAACAGTCCAGTTGGCCGGGCGCCGCAGGATACGCTTCGCGGGACACTTTCTTTTCCGAAGCGCTCTCCGGCCGCAGAAGTCTCAGCCTTGCCGGAGGTGAACTTCTGACCCTGAGCCGTTATCCCGGAGCGCATTCCGGGCCCCATTTGCGACACCCCCTTCACTGATTCACTGCCCGTATAGTGCGCTGTGAGGTGGGGCTTAGCAACAACCGCTCAAGTTCGGTCGGTCGTTGCAGGGCTGACGTGTTTTCATCGAGCCAAGACTGACGCTAGTACCTTGCCGGGAATGAGCTATAATTCAGATGCTAGTGACTGCCGGGCGCTTGCACAATGGCTGGACTGGGTGAACAGATTGCGCGTCAGCAGCGCACCATGGGACCGCTCCTGGTAGCGGCAGTGGTCATCGGCCTTATAGGTCTGCCCGTCGCAGCCTGGCTCGACCTTCGAGACCTATCGGAACGGATGCTGCGCACGCAAGCCAGCGAAATCAGCCGGATCATCGACGAAATGCGCGGATTCTACGGCAGCGAAGTCGTGGGACGCGTGCTGCAAGCAGACGACGCCGTGACCGCGACGCACAACTACCGGGACGTGCAAGGCGCGATCCCTATTCCAGCAACCCTCTCGATCGAACTCGGCAAGCGCATCAGCGCTCACGACGGGTCCGTCAAATATCGGTTCGTCTCGGATCTACCTTTCAAAGGTCGCGACCCCCATCAGCTCGATGCATTCGAGCGGAATGCAATCTTTGCTTTGCGCGCCAACCCGAGGGAGCCGATCATCGAAGTCTCGGGTTCGCTGTTTGACCGGCACGTCCGCGCCGCAGCCCCGGTTGTAATGGGACAAGTCTGTGTGACCTGCCATAACTCACACCCGGACAGCCCCAAGACGGACTGGAAGGTTGGGGATGTCCGAGGGATCCAGGAGATATCAGTCAATCAGCCCATCGCTGCGAACGTCCTCGCTTTCAAATATCTGCTCCTATATTTCGGCTTCGCGGCGGCGGCGGGCCTGACGTTCATTCTCCTGCAGCGTCGTCAGTCCGCCTTGGTTCAGGGCATCAATAAAGAGCTTTCCGAGGCAAACGACTTCCTGGCCGCGATTTCATTGAAGATCGCCAAATACCTCTCGCCTCAAATTTACAAAAGCATCTTCAGCGGCCAGAAGGACGTCACCATCGCGACCGAGCGCAAGAAGCTCACGATCTTTTTTTCCGACGTCAAGGATTTCACCGCGATCGTGGAACGGCTCCAGCCCGAGGACCTGACGGTTCTCCTCAACGAGTATTTCACCGAGATGTCGACGATCGCGCTCAAACACGGCGCCACCGTCGACAAGTTCATCGGCGACGCGCTTCTTGTGTTCTTCGGAGACCCCGAGACGCAAGGCGTCGAGGAAGACGCGAGAGCCTGCTTGCGCATGGCTGTCGACATGCAGCGCCGGCTGGAGCAGTTGAACAGGGTGTGGCGTGACCGCGGAGTTGAACGGCCCTTCCAAGCTCGCATGGGCATCAACACGGGCTATTGCAATGTTGGAAACTTCGGTTCCGATGATCGGATGGATTACACGATCATCGGAGCCGAAGCGAACTTGGCGGCCCGTCTGCAGTCGATTGCCGAGCCCGGCGGCATCTGCCTCAGCTATGAGACTTACGCGCTCGTCCGCGACCTTGTCCGGGCGCGTCCGTTAGCACCGATTGCCATGAAGGGGATCAGCCGGGAGGTTGTCCCCTACGAAGTCGAGGGCCTCCTGGGTGAACTGGCCCAGCGCCCTCAGGTCATCAGCGAGCACGCGACTGGCCTCGACTTGTTCCTCGATGTTGAGGCAATCGACGAGAACGGGGTCGAGCGGGCGAAGAAACGACTTTCGGAGGCGCTCCTGGCCTTAACCATCCGAAGCAAGCCCGCCGCTTTTTAGGTTTTTGAACGTCTTAGCGCATTTGAGACTTCAACGAAGTGATCTCCATGCCGTGTGAATTTACAGAGCACATTGAGTGCTGCTTCTCCAAACTCAAGCAGTTCCGCCGGGTCGCAACCCGCTTCGAGAAACCCGCCCGCAATTACCGCGCCGTTGTCACTCTCACGGCTATTGTCTTGTGGTTGCGGTAACTGTCCACACGGCCTGGTCGACGATCTTGTTCGTCCAGACCTTGAACCGGCCAGCGTGCCGGGCCCGAAAATATGGGTCAGCGGCACATCGGCTGCATCGCGGCCGGAGGCGATCAGGATGCGGCCGATGCGCGGCGCGTTGTTGTGCGGATCGAAGGCATGCCAGCGGCCGCCGAGATAGACCTCCATCCAGGCGGCGAGGTCCATGTCCGACCACGGTTTCGGCAGGCCGATGTCGCTGATGTAGCCGGTGCAGTAGCGCGTCGGGATGTTCAAGGCGCGGCAGAAGGCGACGGCGAGACGGGCGGCAGACCCCGCTCTGCTCGCGATAGGCTTCGGCCGCCGTGCGCGTCGGCCGCGCATTGCCGTAATTGAAGATGATGTGGTTGTGGACGAAGTCGCAGACCGCCTGCACGCGTGGAATGCCAAGCGGCGTGTGGCCGACAGCCGCCACGCTTCGTTTGCCAGCACGTCGCTCTCGCAATAGCGGCTGGGCAGCAGGAACAGCAGCGTGTTGGACGGCAGGTCGCGCACCTCGTTCTGCCATGCCATCAGACCGCCATCTCGAAAGTGGCGGTATCGCGGATCACCGCGTCCGTGCCGAAGCTGAAGCGACCCGGCGGGGCGACAAGACGGTTGCACCAGTTGCCGAAACTGTCCCGGTAGCTCTCGATCGGCACCGGTGGGTTCGAGGTCAGGAAATCCGGCCGTTCGAGATCCGACGCGCGGGAATAGTGGACGTTGAGCATCGCGATCAGCGGCGTTTCCTGCGGAAAATCGAAGCCCATCTCGCCGCCGATATGGATTCGCATTGTCGTCCTGACCGGCCTGCTGGATCATCACCCGGCGAAGGCACGGGCTGTTGCTGCAGTGCAAAAAAGATCATCGCACGGACCAGCGCGGTTTACGAGCGAATTAGGAACGGTTGACGTCAGCCGGCTGGCGCCGGCGCCAGATTATGCCTCTTGCGGTCGGGCGTTTCTCTTGGTTCATTTCGCTTGCCACAATGGAGGAAACGAATCATGGCTAAAGGTGCGATGAAGGCGGGCAAAGAAGCCCGCAAGCCGAAAAAGGACGCGAAGAAACCCGCCGCTGCCCCGACCCTGAAAGCGCCGCCCGTCAAAGCGACCAAACTCAAGGACAGGTAACTCTCGGCGTTTCGACGCGAGGTCATGACCGGCGGCATTTCAGGACCAATCGACATTCAGCGATTGGTCCTGAAATGCCGCCGGCGTTGCTGTTGATTGGGCACCCGAAATTTTTAAATCAATGCAGTGAGACGGCTTCGCGCTTTCCCCGAAATCGGCCGGGACGACCCGCAATCCAATGGAGCGAGCCGATGTCATGGATTCTTCTCTTCTTCGCTGGCCTGTTCGAGATCGGCTGGGCGATCGGCCTCAAATACACTGATGGCTTTTCGAGGCCGCTGCCGACGGTCTTGACGATAGTCTCGATGGTCGTCAGTCTCGCCTTGCTCGGACTGGCACTGAAGACGCTGCCGGTCGGCACGGCTTATGCGGTGTGGACCGGCATCGGCACCGTCGGCACGGCGCTGCTTGGCATCTGGCTGCTCGGCGAGCCTGCGACCGCGATCAGGCTGGCCTGCATCGCACTCATCGTCTGCGGCATCATGGGATTGAAACTCGCGACCTAAAGCGCGTCGCGTCTGAAGAGATTCATGCGGCGCGCTTTAGTTCTTGTTTTTATGCATGTCGTCCCAAAACCGCTGCGCACTTTTGGGCGACATGCATAGGTTTTGCTGCAAGGCCGCAGCACAAACGCCTTCAGGGCCGCTGCAAGGCGGCCCTGAATTTGATTCGTGAATCGCGCTTTAGGAGCGCTAGCGAGCGGAAAAGCCCGGAGGCGTCCTGCCGGTGCGCTGCTTGCGCGCCGCATAGCGCGCGTCGCGCTTGGCCTTGCGCTCGGCCTCGTCGGCAAGCAAACGAGCGATGCGCTCGTTCTCTTCGGCTTCCCGGATCTTCGCTTCCGCCTGCGCCGCTTCTTCCGCAGCAATACGCGCTGCTTCGGCAGCAGCTTCGCGCTCGGCCTTTTCGGCCGCTTCGCGCGCCAGCTTTTCCTGCTTCAGCCTGGCCTTTTCGGCCTCGCGTATCGCACGAGCTTCGAGGATTGCCTTACGTTCGGCCTGTCGTGCCAGCACCGCTGGATCGTCTGCTGCCGGCCTTGCCTTGAAGCGCTCGAGAAGCGCCTTCTTTGCTTCGTTTGCGGCATTGCGCCGCTCGAAAACGTCTTTTTCCCTATAGATAGCCAAGTCCACTTCCCTGGAGTCAATTTGCGAGGCTTACATACGCGTGAAAACCCAGAGTTCAAGCGCCAAAACGGTATGCCAGCCATGAAATTCTGAGCTGTTGCAGTCGGGAGACGCCTCTTCGGCTGAATTCGGCTGAAACGGACATGCACTGTTCACCATCCGCCCCTCTGGTGGCGCGGCGGACTGGTCGCTACCTGTAGCGCGAAGAACAAAACACTGGGATGACACATGATGGAACTCGGTCTCTATACCTTCGCCGACGTCAGCCCGGAACCGGGCCCTGGTGCCATCGGTGCGCATGAGCGGCTGCGCAACCTGATCGAGGAGATCGAGCTGGCCGACCAGGTCGGCCTCGACGTGTTTGGGCTGGGCGAGCATCACCGTCCCGATTATGCGGCTTCAGCGCCGGTCGTAGCCCTGGCCGCGGCGGCCGAACGCACCCGGCGCATAAAGCTGACCAGCGCGGTCACCGTGCTATCCTCCGACGATCCGGTTCGCGTCTTCCAGCAGTTTGCGACACTCGACCTTCTATCCGGCGGTCGGGCCGAGATCATGGCTGGGCGCGGCTCGTTCATCGAATCCTTTCCGCTGTTCGGCTACAATCTCGAAGATTATGACGAGCTCTTTGCCGAAAAGCTCGACCTGCTGCTTGCCATACGCGACAGCGTCAAGGTGACCTGGTCGGGCAGGCTGCGCGCTTCGATCAACGATCGCGGCGTCTACCCCCGCCCGTTCCAAGGCAGATTGCCGATCTGGATCGCGATCGGCGGCACGCCGCAATCCGCCGCGCGGGCCGGCGCGCTTGGCCTGCCGCTGGCGCTGGCCATCATCGGCGGCGCGCCGGCGCGGTTCGCGCCGCTGTTCGACATTTACAGGGAAGCGGCCAAACGGGCGGGCAACGATCCGGCTGATCTCGCTACCAGCCTCAACGTCCACGGCTTCATCGCCGAGACCACCGACCAGGCGGCTGACGATTTTTATAGGCCGCAGGCCGAGGTGATGAACCGCATTGGCCGCGAGCGCGGCTGGGGTCCGACATCGAGGGCACATTTCGACCAGTCGCGCGGCCCTAACGGCGCGCTGTTCGTCGGCAATCCAGAACAGGTGGCCGAAAAAATCGTTGCCCAGCACAGGATATTCGGCAACGAACGCTTCCTGCTGCAAATGGCGATCGGCACCATGGCGCATGCCAAGGTCATGAAGGCGATCGAACTCTACGGCACGAAGGTCGCGCCGATCGTGCGCAAGGAAACGGCGAAGGCCATCCGGGCCGTGGCAGCGCCGGCCGCCTGATTCGTCGGCAAGATCGTAGGGCTAAGGTCATCATCAACGCCGGCTAACGCATCGACCCGAAAATCGGAATCGATTTTCGGAAAGCACGATGCGTAGATTCAAAGTGTCAGAGCGCACTTTGTGCGTCCAAGTGGACGCACGTCGCTCTAACGGAACTTTGAAGCCGCAAAGGCGTTTCCGCCCACGGTCTACGCCAATCGCGGTGTGCCGCCGAGGGCCAGAATGAAAGCCGAACCCGCCGCTTCGGGCGCAGGCGCTGCCGATAGCCCGGATTCGCGCGCCGAGGCGCGTGCGGATACCCATCTGGTGCGTTCGCTGCTCGTTGGCATCTTCATCCTTATGGCGATCTTCGCGCTCTACTTCGCCCGTGCCTTCTTCATGCCGGTCATTCTGGCTTTCCTGCTGGCACTGACGCTGACGCCGATCGTCCGCTTCCTGCGCAAGCACGGCTTGCCCGATGCCATGTCGGCGACATTGCTGGTGCTGCTGTCGTTCTGCGTCATCGCTGTCGCAGGGTATTTGCTCAGCGGCCCGGTCATCGACCTCATCAACAACACCTCGTCGATCGGCCAGCAGCTTGCGGAACGTCTGGCGCAACTGCGCCGTCCGTTCGAAAGGATCGTGGAGATTTCGCGTCAGATAGAGGGACTAACGCAGACCTCCCAGGAGCCCGGCGTTCAGAGGGTGGCCATGGCGCCATCGGGCATTCTCTCGCAAGCCGCCGGCAATGTGCTGTCGGCCGGCACCAGCGTCACCATTGTCTTCGTCCTGTCGCTGTTCCTGCTCGCCTCCGGCACGATGTTCTATGAGAAGATTGTCCAGTCCTTCCCCAGTCTCAGCGAAAAGAAGCGGGCGCTGCGCGTCGTCTACGACGTTGAACGTGAAATCTCGCACTATCTGCTCACCGTCACGGTCATCAACGCAGGCCTCGGCACGGTCATCGGGCTCGGCCTGTGGGCCCTCGGCGTGCCCAACGCTCAGGTCTGGAGCGCGGCAGCGGCTCTGCTTAATTTCCTGCCCTATATCGGTGCGCTGATTACGATCACGCTGGTTACCGTCATCTCGCTGATCAGCTTCGAGACGATCTCCTATGCGCTGCTGGCGCCAGCATTCGTCATTTTGTGCGACGTCATCGAAGGCCAGTTTGTGACGCCGACTGTGGTTGGCCGCCGCCTCGAGATCAACGCCGTGGCGATCCTCATCGCCATTGCCTTCTGGTCCTGGTTGTGGGGCTTCGTCGGCGCGCTGATGGCGGTGCCGCTGCTGGTCGTCATCAAGGTGTTCTGCGATCATTTCGACGGCCTCAGCCATGTCGGCAATTTCCTGGCGGCGCAGCATACGGCGGTTGAGGACGAAGAGATTTCAGAGACCGAGAAGGCGGCGGGCGTATGATCCGGGAACCGAGATAAGTTCCGGAGGGAATCCCTCGGACGCAAATGCCAGAGCGTCCTTTGCGGCTGCTTGGACGCGCGGCGTCTGTTCAATTTTTTGAATTTGCGGCCTTGGCAGTCGCTTCCTACATCCCTCCCGTCCATAGGATCCCCGCCCATGACCGCTCTTTCCGTTCTCGACCTGTCGCCGATCGTCGAAGGCAGCAACGCTTCGCAATCGCTCGCCAATTCACTCGATCTCGCCCGCCATGCCGAGCGGCTGGGATATAGGCGCTATTGGCTGGCCGAGCATCACAACATGCCTGGCATCGCCAGCGCCGCCACCTCCGTCGTCATTGCCCACGTCGCAGGCGGTACCAGGACGATACGAGTCGGCGCCGGCGGCATCATGCTGCCCAACCATTCGCCGCTGGTCATCGCCGAGCAGTTCGGCACGCTCAACGCATTGCATCCCGGCCGCATCGACCTCGGCCTCGGCCGGGCGCCGGGCACCGACATGGGCACGGCGCGCGCGCTGCGCCGCAATCTCGAGGCCGGCGCCGACAGTTTCCCGCAGGATGTCGTCGAGCTGATGGGCTATTTCCAGGCGGCCGAAGACGGTCAGCGTATCCGCGCCGTACCCGGCGAGGGCGAGCAGGTGCCGATCTGGATCCTGGGCTCAAGCCTCTATGGCGCACAGCTCGCAGCCATGCTCGGCCTGCCCTACGCCTTCGCCTCGCATTTCGCACCGGCCGAACTCGACCACGCACTGGAGATCTACCGCTCGCGCTTCCAGCCATCGAAACAGCTCGACAAGCCCTATGTCATGCTCGGCCTCAACGTGTTCGCGGCGCCCTCCGACGCTGAGGCGCGGCTGCTGTTCACCTCGCTGCAGCAGGCCTTCGTCAATCTGCGCACCGGCCGGCCCGGCCGATTGCCGCCGCCGGTCGAGGGATATGAGCGCGACCTCGATCCGATGGCCAAAACCATGCTTGGCCAGGCGCTGTCCTGCGCCGTCGTCGGCGCCCCGGAAACGGTCAGGCAAGGCATAGAAGCGTTTATCCGTCGCACCAGTGCCGACGAGCTGATGGTCACCGCGCAGATTTTCGACCACGCAGCGCGGGTGCGATCCTTCGAGATCCTGAGCGACGCCCACAAATCGCTGTCGGAAGCGGCCTGACAGCGGCACGGCTGGAAAGCCGTTGTGTAGCGATGCCTCGCGCCCCCCTCTGGCCTGCCGGACACCTCCCCGGTTGGGGATTTGCCGTCATCACGGCTTTCGCCAGTCGTCAACGTCGCGGGAGTGAGTGGGCGCGGTGCTCACGCTGCCGATCGCCCGGTCCAAACACCCCCAAAGTGGGGGGGCCGGAGCGCCAACGAGGAGCCCTCGTCGACGGTCACAAGCTACGGCGCTTACCTTGCCGCCAAGGACGCCGGTCGCGAGCAAGACATCAAGTTTTTCGGCGACAGCCCTCGATCGAAGGCGTGCAGCTCTTGCCAACGGTGACGTTCGCCTACGTGACGCCGGGTGCCGAAGGGCTGCGGCAAGGCGATCAAGTTCCTGAACGGCGAGAAAAGACCATCACGCTTCCGATGCAGAAGATCACCAAGAAAAATGCCGCCCAGATCCTGAAGGAGAATGGGGTCTGAGACGAAGTCGTCGATGACGAGCACCTCTCCCCGTTCTACGGGGAGAGGATGCCGGCAGGCAGGTGAGGGGCAGCGCTGACCAAGGCCTGTTCACGCCAGCTTGGCCAAAAGCTTCATGAAAATGGCGGCCTCCTTGGCGGAAAGCGGCGCCAGCGTTTCCTCCGTGATGTCGCGGGCAATCGGGATCAGCCGCTCGACGGCATTGCGGCCCTCAGCAGTCAGACTGACCAGCAGGCGCCTTTTGTCGACCTCATGCTTGGAAAGCTCGACCAGGCCCCGCGCCTTGAGCCGGTCGATGACGCCTTTCACCGTCGCCGCATCCATGGCGATCAGGCTGCCAAGCTGGTTCTGCGAGGTCTCGCCGACATCGTGCAATTTGGCCAGGGCGGCGAACTGCGGCGGTGTCAGGTCGGCGATGTGCGCGGCGAAGATCGAGACATGGCGCTGGTGCGCCTTGCGCAGGATGAAGCCGACCTGCTCCTGCAAACGGTAATCGTTTTCGTCTGGCTCCTCGGCCTCGACCAGCTTGAGCTTGACGTCCTCGGCGCTCACCGCAGTCCGTCCCAAGCCTTGATGTCTTTTGCCGCAAGGCCGCCCATGCGGTCGTGCACGCGCGGGCCGCAGGTCATGGCGAGGCAGAACAGTATCTCGTCGGGACGAGGCCCGTCGCTGATGCCGACCTCCATGGCATCGAAATGGCTGCGCACATAGGCGGCGTTGATATGGCCGAGCGGCACGTCGAGCCGCGAGCCGAAGGCGCCGACCTTCTTTGCCGACGGCACGATCGCCTTGGCGTCACCGAGCCGTTCGCGCATCGCATAGCCGCCAGGCACATGCCACAGCGCACCATGCTCCAGCTCCCCCGCGATACCGACGATGGCGCCCTTGCCGTAGCCGTCGATCTGCTTCACGTCGCCGCCCAACGCGGCGATCAGCTTGTCGGAAAGCAACAGCCCGAGCGGCTTCAGATCGTCCATGGCGCTCTGCAGATCCTCCACGTAGCGGCCGGCGAACGGGTTCTTCACCACCGCCATGGCGGCGGCACGGCGGCGCGGCACCTTCGCCACCGGCCCGCCCTCGTGAAATATCTCTTCGCTCAGCACCGCAACCTTGCGGATCGCAAACTCAGACATGGGCAATTTCCTTCCTTGATTTCTCACTGGGCGCAACGAGCGCCATGGGACCGGCGATCCGTGCCTGACCGGCAAGGAACAGCGCTGAGGCGGCAATCAGGCCGTGTCCCCGAAACTCTTCGGCGACGGCGAGTCCGCTGTCCAGCGCCGCGGCTATTTCGCCTGATGAAAGCACGCCGACGCCCTGGGTGACCCGGCGATCGCCAAGGTCGCTGTCGGGCGCCAGAGCGCGCGCCGGCACGCGCTCGACGGCAGGATGACCGGGCAGGTCGACGGCGTTGGCGATCAGGGTCGCGGCGGCATCGGCTTCAGCACCCGTCCGCGCCAGCACGGTGACGGCGTCGGCGATGCCGAGCGAAAAGGAACGGCCGCGCCAGCCGCTCGTCGCGACGCCGCGGATCCCGTCTTCGGCGTGGATCGTGATGCGGTCTGCCAAACCATGGCCTGTCCCGGCAATGGCAAGGGTCATGGACCGGCCGTTGCCGAGGTGGATCGCGCTGTCGCCGCCATTGTTGACGTAGGCGCGATCGAGCCGGCGCCCGGCCAGCAGCGCGCCAAGCATTTCGTCGGCTACCGAACCGGCGACGGCGGCCATGGGTGTGATGAATTGTTCCGCCAGCGGATTGACCGCCGCTTCCATGCGCCGCGCCGTTGGGCCAGCGAAAGCACGTGGCCGCAAGGAGGCTGGCCGGCGCAATTCTGGCAGCTCTTCGACGAGTTCCGACAGGATTGTTTGAAACCGCGCCAGCGCCTGGCCATAGGCGGCGCGGCATTCGCTCGCATCGCCAAATGCCTCAATGATCAGGTCGATCGGGCCATGATTGAGATGCAGCCGCCTGCCGTCCTCAAGCCAATGCGCCTGCGGGCCGTTCATCACGTGACCCCGTTGCCCGCTGCGCGCCGCAACTGCGCCAGCGGCGGCCACGGATTGCTGGCCGGCGCAGCCGTGCCGCGGCGCGGATTGAGATATTCGCCGCCTTTGGCGAGAATGTCATGGACGCTGCGGATCTCGGCTTCGTAGCCGCCGAGCCTGACATAGTCGTCGCGGCGCAGGGTGAACTCGATCGGCGCGACCAGCGCCGGTGTCGGCACATAGCCGAAGGCGTTCTCCGGCACGCGGGTGACGTCGACCATCAGCGTGATGCCGCCGCCCGGCCAGACATAGACCGGCGCGCCGCCAACGGTCACATAAGTCGTCAGGCCCTGCACGGAGCGGGTCAGATTGACCGGGTTCTCAGTGACGCCGGCGCGCAGCGAGCCGCCGGCTCCGCCGACGAAAAGCACGGTGCACAGCGCCGGCTCGCAATTGTCCTCGATCAGGCCGACAGACTTCTGCAGTCGCTCCGGGAAAGGTTTCTGCACCGGCTTCAACTCGTCGTCGAGCTCGTAATAGGCGAACTGCTCGCCGGTGGTCGAGACCATCAGCAGCGACAGGCCGGGCCGCGCGCCCTTCTTCGCACTCCATTCGCCTAGGATCGACAGCGGGTCGGAAATGCTGGTGCCGCCCCAGCCGAGGCCGGGCTCGGAGACCTTGAAATAGCGGCCCGGGGTCGAACGGCGGCCGATGATTTTTATCCCCGTCTCCTGCCAGCCGAGCACCTTGCCTGCCTGATGCTCGGAGACGACGCCGGTGATGTGGTCGTCGACCACCACCACCTCGTCGACCAGGCCGCGCCACTGGGTGGCGAACATGCCGATCGTGGCCGAGCCGCAGCCGACGCGCATGCGGTGTTCGAGCTTGCCGTCGATGACCGGCGGCTTGCCGGCTTCGACGATCACCGTGGCACCGCCATCGATAGCAAGTTCGACCGGCTTGCGGTTGCATAGATTAAGCAGCGCATCGCAGGTGGCGCGGCCTTCGGCTTTCGAGCCGCCGGTGAGATGATGCACGCCGCCGAGCGACAGCATCTGCGAACCGTATTCGCCTGTCGTGACATGGCCGATCGCCTCGCCTCCGGCGCGCACCGTCGCCGTTTCAGGGCCGATATGACGGTCGGTATCGATCTTCACCTTGACGCCGCAGTAGGAGAAGATGCCCTCGGTTACCACGGTGACGAGATCGACGCCTTCGACCTGCTGGCTGACGATGAAAGGGGCCGGCTTGTAGTCGGGGTAGGTGGTGCCGGCGCCGATCGCGGTGACGAAGCGGCGGCCCGTGTTGACCAGTTCGCCGTCCCATTCTTCGCCCTCGGCGATAAACGGCACGACCGCGCCACCGGTCTCGGTCGCGTGGTCGAGGATGGTCAGCGGATCCATCCGCACGATCCTGCCGCCGACATTGCCGTAGCGATCACAGGCGCCGGTACGGCCGTCTGATATGTAGCACATCACCGGGCAGGCATCGCAGCGGATCTTCTCCGCCACCTGCTTCTCGCCGGGATCATGCGTTTCGAAGCGTTCGGCCAGCTCGCTCATCGGCGTGCCTCCTTGTCCCGTATCGCCGCGCGGATGCGGCTCGGCGTCGCCGGAATTTTGGTGACCAGGACACCGGTGGCATGACGGATGGCATTGAGTATCGCGGGCGCCGTCGGGATCAGCACGTGTTCGCCAAGACCCTTGGCGCCAAAGGGTCCTTCCGGATCCGGAATTTCGATCAGGATGGTCTCGATCGGCGGTACGTCGCCGATGGTCGGGATGAGATAGTCGTGCAGATTCTCGGTGCGGCCAGGGATGTATTCCTCCATCAGCGCCATGCCGATGCCTTGCGCGATGCCGCCCTCGATCTGGCCTTCGGCGAGCAGCGGATTGATCGCCTTGCCGACATCATGCGCGGCGGTGATCTTGATCAGCTTCACCGTACCGAGCTTGAGGTCGACTTCCAGTTCGGCGATCTGTGCGCCGTAGCCGTAGACCGCGTAAGGCTCGCCCTGGCCCTTGGCGTCGAGCGGCAATGTCGGCGGGTCGTAGCTTTCCTCGGCGCGGAAAACGAAGCCATCGGCATCGGCCTTCAGCGTTGACAAATCGATATGCCGGGTCGCTTCGCCCTCGCGGATGACCAGGCTTGCGCCGTCCAGAGCGATCACCGCCTTCTCCGACACGTTGGCAAAGCGCAGCATGGTCTCGCGCAAGGCGCGGCCGGCCTTTTCGGCGGCCTTGCCGGTCACGAAGGTCTGGCGCGAAGCGGACGTCTTGCCAGCGTCCGGCGTGATCGCTGTGTCGGCGCTTTTCAGCCGGAATTTTTCCAGCGGCAGGCCGAGCGCGTCGGCGCAGATCTGGGCAATGACCGTGTTCGAGCCTTGCCCGATGTCAACCGCGCCCTGATGCAGGACGACATTGCCGGAGGCGGAGATGCCGACCCTGATGGTCGACGGATTGGGTAGCGAGGTGTTGCCGCAGCCATACCAGCAAGAGGCGACACCGACGCCGCGTTTTTTTGTACTGCTGCCGGCGTTGAACAACTCGGCATCGACAAGGGCGCGCATCCAATGCGGCCGCAGCGCTTCAAGGCACTCGGCGATACCGACGCCCGATTCCAGCCTCTGGCCAGTAACCGTTTCGGAGCCGTTACGAAGGCAGTTTTTCAGGCGAAAATCGAGCCGATCCAGCCCAAGCTTTTCGGCGAGCTCGTCATAGAGCGTCTCCTGCATGATCGTCGCCTGCGGCACGCCGAAGCCGCGGAAGGCGCCGGAGATCGGGCCGTTTGTGTGGATGGCGCGGCCTTCGGCGCGATAGTTCGGCGTTGCATAGGGACCGGAGGCATGCACCGGCACGCGGTTGGCGACGGTCGGACCCCAGCTCGCATAGGCGCCGGTGTTGAAATCGCCTGCAAAGACCATGCCGATGATGCGGCCATCGGCATCGGCGCCGATCGTCGCCTTCATCTCAGCGGGATGGCGCTTCGTGGTCGAGATCATCGATTCATTGCGGGTGTAGGCGAGTGCGGCCGGCCGCCCGGTTTGCATCGCGACCAGACCGATCAGCGGCTGCAACGAAACATCGAGCTTGGAGCCGAAGCCGCCGCCGGTGGCGGTTGGCACGATGCGCACCTTGTCGACGGCAAGTGCAAGCACCTTTGCCACATCGTCGCGGTCCATGTACGGCGCCTGCGTGCAGGCGACGACGACCAGCGTGTCGCCGTCCATATAGGCATGGCCGGCTTCCGGCTCGATATAGGCGTGCTCGACGTAGGACGTGTCGATGGCGCCGGAAACCGTGAAAGCCGCGCCGGCAAGCGCGGCTTCGGGGTCACCGCGCTCGACAAAGCCTGATGTGAGCAGGTTTGCCGGCCGATTTTCGTGGATCAGCTGTGCGCCGCCGGCTTGCGCCTCGCAGGGCTGCAGAACGTGCGGCAACTCAGTCCAACGAACAGGGAAATCCGAAAGGTCGAGATCGAGCATGGCCTCGCGCTCACCGGCAACCAGCGCCACCGCCTCGCCGCGAAAGCGCGAAAAACCTTCAGCCAGCGCCGGCTGATCGGCAAAAGGCGCAATGACGCCGAAGCTGTTCTTTCCAGGAATGTCGGCAGCGGTGTAGACGCCGACGATGCCGGGATGAGCTTTTATCCAGGCGTCGAGATCGCCGAAAGCGAAGCGGGCATGATAATGCGGCGAGCGGACCACCAGCACCGCCAGCGCATCGGCCGGAAAGGAATCGCCGCCGAATTTTTCGCCTCCAGTGACTTTCGGCAGGCCGTCGAGCCTGATCGGCGACGAACCGACGGCATGGCCTGAGATTGGCATTCTGCGGTCACGGTCGAGATCCAGCCGCTTAAGTTGGTGCTGCCCCTCACCCTCACCCCGTGAAAGACGGGGAGAGGGGGACGCCCGCGCTGGAGCTTGTCCCTTCTCCCCGTCACTATACGAGGAGAAGGTGCCGGCAGGCGGATTGGGGGCAGCGCCGTCGGTCGAGAGTTCGCTCGCGAACCGTCCAGCATTCATCACCGCAGCGATGATCTTGCGGTAGCCGGTGCAGCGGCAGAGGACGCCGCCCAGTGCATCCTGTGTTTCAGCCTCGGTTGGGTTGGGCTTGCTGTCGAGAAGTGCGGTCGCCGCGACCAGCAGGCCGGGTGTGCAGATGCCGCACTGCGCTGCGCCATGATCGAGGAACGAGGCCTGCAGCGCCGATAATCTGCCGTTGGCGAGACCCTCGACGGTCGTCACCACGGTTCCAGCGGCAGAAGCCGCTGACATGAGGCAGGAGCAGACCGGTTCGCCATCGACAAGCACCGTGCAAGCGCCGCAGTCGCCGGCGTCGCAGCCGACCTTGGTGCCGGTCAGGTGCAATTCGTCGCGCAGCACCGAAGAGAGACGGCGAACCGGCGGCACGCAGACAGATACGGCGGCGCCGTTGACCTTGAAAGCGATGTCGGCGCGTTCCATGCTCATGTCAGGCTGAGCCTCGCTCATGTCAGGCTGAGCTTCGCTCATGCTAGCCTGAGCCATGCTCATGCCAGGCTGAGCTCCGCTGATGCCAGGCTGAGCTTCGGTCATGTCAGGTTGAGCTTGGTTCATGCCGCCGCCACCCTTGCCGTAGGCATATGGCCCGCGGCATCTAGTACGGCGCGGACGACGATCTCACGCGCGGCGTCCAGCCGGTATTCGGCGCTGCCGCGGACATCGCCGATCGGCGACAGCTCGTCCATCGGTGCGGACTGGATCGCGGTGGCGAGAGCGTGGTCGACTGGGAGCCCCCGCAAGGCTGCTTCGACGCCCAAGAGACGCTTGGCGACAACGGAGCAGGAGCCGACGGCGACGGCAGCATTGCCGACGATGCCGCCCTCAACGGTCAGGCGGGCGGCCGCCATGGCTATGGAAATGACGAGATAGCGACGCGCGCCGAGTTTTACGAAAGCCGACGCCCCGGTGGCCGCGTTTTTCGGCACGCGGATGGCGGTGACCATTTCGCCCGGCTGCAGTTCCGTGCGGCGGTTTCCCAGGATGAACTTTTGCAGCGGCAGATGGCGGACCATCGCCGTCGAGCGCAGTTCGACCTCGGCGTCGAGAATGAGCAGAGCCGGCACGCCATCGGCGGCCGGGGAGGCATTGCAGAGATTGCCGGCGATGGAGGCGACGTTCTGGATCTGCACGGACCCGACTTCACGCGCCGCCTGCTTCAGCGCATCGAAAGCCGCCGGCAGCGGATGACGGACAAGATCAGTCCACGTCGTGCGCGCACCGATGACCCAATGGTCCTCGGTTTCGGCGATACCACGCAGCGCCGCCAGACCGTTGATGTCGAGGACATTCTCGCGGAAAGGCTTGGCCCCTTGTGCCGGGTAGAAATCGGTGCCGCCGGCAAGGATGCGCCATGAAGCCTCGCCAAGCAAAGCGAGAGCCTCGTCGACGGTGGTGGGTTTCGCGTAACGGATCACGCTTTGCCTTCCCAGAAATAGGGATCCTTCCGGCACTCGGGCCGGTCAAATTCATTCGTATGCAAATGATATCAAGCCGGCAAGATTTGTCAAAGCCAGAGTTTGGGGCCGCTCTCCGCCTCGGCGCAGCGGCACGCATTTGTTATACCGTTGGAGGTTGACGCAGCCGGCCATCTGGTCGAGTTTCTCCATCCGGTCGCGTTAGCGGCATTTTTCGGTGGGGCCTGGCTTCGAACACCGGATTCCACGTTTCGGCAGACTTCCGGTTCGGGTCATGCCTCCGGACAAACAAGAGGGAGGCTCCATGGCCGACGAAGCGCTTGTCATCATCGACCTGCAGAACGATTTCTGCCCGGGCGGCGCGCTGGCGGTGGCCGGCGGCGACGAGATCGTGCCGCTGGTCAACGACCTGATCCGGCGGACCGAACATGTCGTGCTGACGCAGGACTGGCATCCCGCCGGCCATTCGAGCTTTGCCTCCAGTCATCCCGGCAAGAAGCCGTTCGAGACGATCGAGATGCCTTACGGCCAGCAGACGCTGTGGCCGGACCACTGCATCCAGGGCAGCCTAGGCTCGGACTTTCACTCCGGCCTCGCCTGGACCAAGGCCGAACTGGTCATCCGCAAGGGCTTCCGGCCGGCGATCGACAGCTATTCGGCCTTCTTCGAGAACGACCATACGACGCCGACCGGTCTTGCCGGCCATCTTAGGGAGCGCGGCATCGACACGCTGACCCTGGTTGGTCTCGCGACCGATTTCTGTGTCGCCTTTTCGGCGCTCGATGCGGTCAAGCAGGGCTTCCACACAACAGTGCGGCTCGACGCCTGCCGCGGCATTAATCTCAACGGGTCCGTCGAGACGATGCTGAATCGGATGCGCGATGCCGGCGTGACGCTGGCTTGAACATCACCAATCGCATCCGACACAATTCCAGAGGGGGCTTTATGCGGTTTGCGGCGGCTTTGACGGCGGGCGCAGTGGTGGCAGTCGCAACCCTGTTTCCGGGAATAGCGCTCGCAGCCGAGGCCCACCAGTTGCCGGGCCAAACAATGTCGCTGTGGTGGGCGCTGCCCTTTGCCGGCCTGCTTCTGTCGATCGCCACCGGACCATTGCTCTTCCACCATGTCTGGGAGCATCACTACGGCAAGATCACCTTCTTCTGGGCGGCGCTCGCGGTCGTGCCGCTGGCGGTGGCGTTCGGCATGCCTTCGGCCACAGAGGCGGTATTGCACGCACTGCTGACCGAATACATGTCGTTCATCATTCTTCTGTTTGCGCTGTTCACCATTTCAGGCGGCATCCTCGTCGCCGGCAACATCCATGGCACGCCGCTGGTGAATGCCGGATTGCTGCTGATCGGGGCGATGCTCGCCTCAGTCATCGGCACGACCGGCGCCTCGATGATCCTGATCCGGCCGATCCTGCGCGCCAATGACAACCGGGCGTTCAATGCCCATGTCGTCATCTTCTTCATTTTCCTGGTGTCCAACATCGGCGGGTCGCTGACGCCGCTCGGGGACCCGCCGCTGTTCGTCGGCTTTCTGCGCGGCGTCGATTTCTTCTGGACCACCACCAACCTCTATCAGGAGACACTGTTCGTCGGCGGCCTGGTGCTGGCCGTCTTCCTGGCCATGGACATCATCCTGCATCGCCGCGAGGCCGGCGCGCCGAAGATCAAGGATCCGACACCGGACACGAAGGTGCGCATCCGCGGCCTGCCCAACGTCCCGCTGCTGGCCGGGGTCATCGGCGCGATCCTGCTTTCCGCGACCTGGAAGCCGGGCGTGGCTTTCTCCTTCCACGGTGTGAGCCTTGAATTGCAGAACCTCGTGCGCGACGCCGTCATCCTGGCGCTTGCCTTCCTTTCGCTCGGCGTCTCGCCCAAGAGCCACAGGCAGGCGAACAACTTCCACTGGGAGCCGATCGCCGAAGTGGCTAAACTATTTGCCGGCATCTTCATCTGCATCGTGCCGGTCATCGCCATTCTCAGGGCCGGCCCCGACGGCGCGCTGGCACCGCTGGTCTCGCTTGTCAGCTCGCCGACGGGCGAGCCAAACGACCTCGCTTATTTCTGGATGACCGGAGCGCTGTCATCCTTCCTCGACAATGCGCCGACCTATCTGGTGTTCTTCGAGCTCGCCGGCGGCGATCCACAGCATCTGATGACCACCTTCGCCTCCACGCTGGCGGCGATCTCGGCCGGCGCGGTGTTCATGGGCGCCAACACCTATATCGGCAATGCGCCGAACTTCATGGTCTACGCGATTGCCAGACATCGCGGCGTCAAGATGCCGGGCTTCTTCGGCTACATGGCATGGTCGGGCGCGGTGCTGATCCCGATATTCCTGATCGCGGGTTTTCTGTTCTTTGGCTGATCAACCCACGCCGACATAGCGGCGGACCGCCGACGGATCGGCGCGGAGCTCCTCGACATCGACGGTCTCGCGGTTGCGACCGTTCTCAATGAACGAGACCCGGTCGGCGACGGATAGCACGGCATCGACCCGCTGCTCGACCAGGATCGTCGAGACGCCAAGATTGCGCAGCTTCGACACGGTCTCACGGATCCTGGCGATCATCGACGGCATCAGCCCTTCGGTCGGCTCGTCGAGTAGAAGCACCTGCGGTTCGAGACACAGGGCCCGCGCCATAGCCAGCATCTGCTGCTCGCCGCCCGACAGCGTGCCGGAGCGCTGTCTGAGCCGCTGACGCAGCAGCGGAAAAAGGTCGAGCACGTTTTCGCGCGTCGTCTTGCCCTTGCCGCGGGCCATCAGGCCGATCTCGATGTTTTCAGCCACCGTCATCTCGGCGAACAGCCGCCGGCCCTGCGGCACATAGGCGACGCCGGCCTTCGGCACGTCATGCGCCAGCATGCCAGTCAACTCCTTGCCGTCGAGCCTGATCGAGCCGGCGCGTGAGGGAACGAGGCCCATGATCGCCTTCAGCGTCGTCGTCTTGCCGGCGCCGTTGCGGCCAAACAGGCAAAGCACCTCGCCTTTGTTCAACACGAGGTCGAGGCCGTAGAGCACCTGGACCTCGCCGTAGAAGCAGTCGAGCCCGGAGATGGTCAGTGCTTCAGACCGTGTTTCAGTCATGGGGCGGTCCCCAGGTAGGCGTCCTGCACTTCGGCATTGGCACGGACCTGCTCGGGCGAGCCTTCGGCCAGGATCTTGCCGGCGTTGAAGACGGTGATGCGGTCGGCAAGCTGCATCACCACCGGCATGTTGTGTTCGATCAGAAGCACAGTCGCGCTTTTGGCGATCTCGCGCACCAGCCCGATGAAATTGTCGATCTCGCTGTCGGCCAGCCCCTGCGTCGGCTCGTCAAGAATCAGCAGGCGCGGTTTTAGCGCGAGCCCCATCGCCACTTCGAGCAGGCGCTGATGGCCATAGGACAATTGCCCGGCCGGCATGTGGGCGCGGTCGGCAAGGCCGGTGCGCTCCAACGCCGCCATGACGCCGGCATGCACGGCACCTTTCGAGCGGCCACCGGTCAGCGTGCGCTGCACTGGCAGTGCGACGTTGTCGTAAGCGGTGAGGTTGGCAAAGACGCTGGTGATCTGGAAGGTGTAGGCAATGCCAAGGCGGACCCTGGCGTAGGCCGGCAGGCTGGTGATGTCGGCGCCGTCGAAGACGATCATGCCCGAGGACGGCTGGATGCGGCCGCTGACCAGGCTGACGAAGGTGGTCTTGCCGGCGCCATTGGGGCCGATGACGGCGCGAATCTCGCCGGGCATGAGGGCGAATTCGACACCGTCGACGGCGCGCAGGCCGCCGAAATTGCGGGACAGGCCCTTGGTCGTCAGCAGCGGCATCATGGCAGCCATCCAAGCCAGCGCTGGCGGACGGTGCCGAGAATGCCCCTGGGGAAGAACAGCACCAGCAGGATGAGGGCGATGCCGACGATCAGCAGATAGGCCGAGGTGTAGCCGCTGGTGATGTCGACGACATAGTACATGAACAGGGTGCCGATCAGCGGACCGAGCGTGGTCGCAGCACCGCCGAGCAGCACCCAGAGCAGCGGTAGGATGGAATATTGCACCGAGGCGAAGGTTGAGCCGACATAACCGAACAGCAGCGCGTAGGCGGCGCCCGAAGCCGCGCAGATCGTGCCGGAGACTACGACCGCGGCGAGCTTGTTGGAAAACGTGTCGTAGCCGAGCATCTTGGTCCGCTCCTCGTTTTCGCGAATGGCGACCAGCACACGGCCATACCTGGAGCGGACGATAACGAGCGCCACCAGCAGCACGATCGAGAACAGGGCGAGCGCGCTCATGTAGCGCACGGTCGGGTCGGTGAGGCCGAGCGACGTGTCGCCCAAAACAAGCACACGCGCCGACTGCGGCACGACCAGGCCCTGATCGCCGCCGGTCCAGGCCGCGAAATAGAGGATTATGAGATAGAATACCTGCGCGAACATCATGGTGACAATCATGAAGGCAACGCCGGAAGTACGCAGCGCCAGCACCCCGATCACCAGCGCGAGAAGCGCGCCGCATGCAAGGCCGGCGGCGAAGGCGGCCGGCACGCTCCAGCCGAGATGGATGACGGCAAGGCCTGCGCCATAGAGTCCAGCCGAAAAGAACATGGCATGTCCGAGGCTGAGCAGCCCGACATAGCCGAACAGCATGTTGTAGCCGATGGCGAAAACCGCCAGCACCATGATGCGGGCGAGCAGCCCGTGGTGATATTCCGGCAGGACGAAGCTTAGGGCGAAAAACAGCGCGATGACGCCCACATGCAACGCATAGGCTTTTACCGGTGAAGCCTCCTTCATCGCGATGCCGTCCCGAACAGGCCTTGCGGCCGGAACACCAGCACCATGGCAACCAGTAGCGTGGCGATGATCTTGGCCAGAGTCGGCGAGAAAAACACCGAGATGATGCCGTCCGACAAGCCGATGAGCACGGCAGCGACGACGGTGCCGCGCAGCGAGCCGAGCCCGCCGATGATGACGACGATGAAGGACAGCAGCAGCGGGTCCTGTCCCATAAGATAGTGCGCCTGGCTGATCGGCACGATCAGCACGGCGGCCACCGCGGCCAGCATGGCGCCGAGCGCGAAGACGCCGGCATAGACGCGGTCGACCGGAATGCCGAAGGCCTGCGCCGTCTCGCGGTCATATTGCGTGGCGCGCATGACGAGGCCGATTTTCGTACGCGTCAGCACGAACCACGTCGCGACCAGCAGAAGCGCCGATGCGGCGATGATCGACAGCTTGTAGCCGGAGTAGCCGAACCACGGCAAAAGGATGCGATAGCTGAAGGGCGGCTCCACGGGCCGTGCCTCCGGACCGTAGAAGGTCAGCGCCAGTTGCTGGATGATGTAGAGCATGCCGATGGTGGCGACGATGGTGGCCTCCGGATTGTAGTTCAGCCGGCGCAACACCAGCCGTTCGGAGACGAGCGCGATCAGACCGACGATCAGCGGCCCCAGCACGAGGGCGGCCAGGAAGCCGACCGCCGGATGGCCTGATATCGCCGTGGAGATCGCCCAGGCAAGCACCGCGCCGAGCATGAAGAACTCGCCATGGGCGACATTGACGACGCGCATGACGCCGAACACCAGCGACAGGCCAAGCGCCGTCAGCGCCAGCACGGCGGAGGTGACGAGGCCTTCGAGGGCGGCGAGGAGGAGGTGGGGTCCGAAGGCCATTATGCGCTGGCAGGTGCGAGAAGCACCCCCCTCTGTGGGGAGATGTCCGGCAGGACAGAGGGGGGTGGCTCGAAGCGCACTACGGCTAAAACAGCTAAGCTCACAGCGCCTGGGTCGTGTAATCCCCTTCCGGCTCATAGAGGCCGTCCTCGATCTTGGTCTTGTGGACGACGTTCAGCCGGCCGCCTTCGACCTTGGAGATGTTCTGGATGCCAAAACACTGATGGATCTTGCCGTTGAAGGTCTTCGGCCCTTGCGGATGCTCGGGGCCCTCGGCGAACTCGGTCAAGGCCTCGGTCGCTTCGACCAGCTTGGCGCGGTCTTCCGGACCCTTGTAGCCGGCATCCTCCATCGCCTTCTTGACGACATAGAGCGTTTCCCAGCAGCCGAACATGTGCGCGGCAGTGGAGACATCCTTCGGATCGCCGACGGCAGCGCCATTGTCGTCGATGCCCACGGCGGCGCGATAGGCCTTCTGCGCGGCGGAATCATTGGGCTGAGCGTAGCGCGGCGAGCCTTCCCAGAAATGGCTGCCGTCGAGGAATTCGAGCCCGGGGCTGTTGATGTCGGTGGCTTCGAGCGAATCGATGAAGCCGAACAGCTGCGGCCGGTTGGAGCCATAGAACTCGCCGAGTTCCTTGACGAAGGTGAGCACCGCCGGACCGACCATGACGTGGTAGATCACCTCGGTCTCGGCTGGGATCTGCGGGAAGTATTTGGTGAAGGACGATTCCGTCGGCGGGATGGCGATCTGGGCAATGACTTCGGCGCCTTGCGCCTTCAGCGCCGGCGGCAGATAGTCGCGATGGTCGTAGCCGAAGGCGAAATCTGGGAATATCTGCGTCACCTTCTTGCCGGCATTCGCCGCGATCCAGGGCGCCATCGCTTGGATCTGGCTCTTCACGTCGGTGATGCCGGGCTGGAAGACGTAGCGGTTGAGCTTGGTCGAGGCGACGTGGTGGCCTTCGCTGACGACGAAATAGGGCATCTTGGCCTCGCCGGCGGCCGGCGCCGAGCCGATGACGACATGCGAAAACAGCGTGCCGTAGACGATGTCGGTCTTGTGCTGGGTGGCGAATTTGCCGACCACTTCGGCGCCGCGGCCGGGATCGGTGCCGTCATCCTCGATGATCACCTCGACCGGCCGGCCGTTGATGCCGCCGGCTTCGTTGATCGCCTTGACCGCGGCGGCGGTGGTCCTCTCGTACCAGCGACCATAGGCGGCGCCGATGCCGGTGCGGTGGGACTGGAAGCCGATCTTTATCGGCGCCGAGCTCTGCGCCTGGCTATAACGCACGAACCCAGGCGCGACGGCAAGGCCGGCGCCTGCGGCCAACCCCTTTAGCGCCGTGCGGCGGGTGAGACCGGTTTTGGAGAGATCTAAAAACCCATTCTTGTCAGTCACGGCAGTTCCCCTTGTTTTGAGTTTTGACCAATGGCTGTAGCGAAGCGGGCCACTCTGGTAAGAGCGCCGAAATTGCATGTGTACAAACTAAATCATCAAAGCCCTGGTGTGGCAAGCGGGCTTTCCCCAACGTTCAATCGACGCCCTCGAGCCGGGCTTTTGTCTCATCCGACTGAAGGCGTGGCAAGTAACCACAGGCCGAAGACCGTATAGGCGATCATCAGCACGGTGAGCGGAAACTGGCTGAGCGCGGCGCGAGCGGGAACCGGGTGCAATCGCCAGGCGAGGCCATGGGCAACGAGCACGGCGAGCATGTGGCCGGCGATGATGACGCCGGCCTGGAGATTCCACAGCCACCATGCCGAGCCGGCGCCAGCCGCCACGCCGGCTTCGATCTGCATGCCGGCGGTGCCGAGCAGGTTCCAGCCCAGCGCAAACGGGTCGGAAAGAGCGGCGATGGCGTATTGGCCATCGACCAGCAGCGCCGTCAGGTAATGCGCGACATGGTAGGCGAGCGCGATCGGCACGATCGACCAGACCAGCAGCCCTGCGGCCTGACTGAGGGAATGCGGGCTGCCGGCAAGACGCTGGCCAAGGACAATGGCAAGGATGAACGCGGCTGCAAGCAAGACGAACGTCAGCACGAGCCCGAAGGTGCCGATGCCGATCACCGCCGTGCGGCCCGGAAACTCCAGCGGATTGAGGCCGAACAGGCCGAGCCAAAAGAAGGTTTTCGACAGGCCATCGAAGGAGACCGACGACAGCGCAAGCAGCAGGAAAGCAATGCCGCTGAGCGACAGCGGCGCGGCATCGCTGAGCGTGGCGCCCGGCCAACACAGACTGAGCCGACCGCCTTCACTGCGCTCGACTTCATTGCGCTCAAGGAGGGCGAATCGTGCAATCATGGCGAAGAAGACGGCCAGGAACTCGCCTCGCCGGCTCCAGTCGCGGTAGCCGAACACCAGCATGGCGGCAAAACTCAGCAGCCAATAGAAACCGACGGCCCAGGCGAGCCGCGCCGGATCGTCGGGCGCCGGGTCGATCAGCTCGAACCAGGCGAAGGCGAAGAACAGCACGACGGCCGGCCAGCAGCCAAGCCACAGAGGCGGGCGCCATGTCTGCCGCTTGCCGAACAGGCGGGAAATGACACGCCAAGGCCCGTACCATGGGTTTAGCCATGACCAGAGATTGCCGAGCAGCCCCTGCAGCAAAACCAGCCCAACCCAGAGCAGCGTCCAGATGGCCAGCGGCAGCGGGTTGGAAAGCGGATCGCGGCTGCCGAACAAGCCGGCCGCAATAAGAATTGCAAAGCCGGCAAAGGATATCAGGCTGACGATTGCCCGTGCGCCGTTGCCGAATGCGAAAAGCGGCAGGCGCCGCCGCCAGAAGCGGGCGGGAAAGTCTGACGGCAGCAGCGCCAGGACGAGAAAGCTGGCGGCAACGGCAAGCGCGCCGCCGGCGACGTAGTAGCCCGTCGGCAGAAGCAGGACGTGGCCGCGATCGGAGGCATGGGCAAAGGCCGGGGTGGGCGCGAGGAGGATCAATGAAGCCGCAAAGGGTATTGCTATTGCCAACCGGCAGCGCACTACGGCGAAGGAACTCATGCTATCCAAGAGTTCCCTCGCCCCTCACACCTTGACCAGCTGCTCCACGCGGTCTTTCTCGCCAAATATACGCAAATAGCGTTCGATCTCTTTCTCGTCGCCGGTGGCCTTGGCTGGATTATCGGAGAGCTTGACCGCCGGGCGGCCATTGGCCTCGGTGACCTTGCAGACCAGCGAGATGGCGTCGAGCCGGTTGGTGTTGGTCGGCGCGCAACCTTCGAAATCATTGGTCAGGTTGGTGCCCCAGCCGAAGGACATGCGCACCTTGCCGCGGAAGTGGCGGTAGGTTTCCTCGATGGTCTCGACCTCGAGCCCGTCGGAGAAGATGAGCAGCTTTTGCCTGGGGTCCTTGCCCTTTTCACGCCACCAGGAAAGGATCTTCTCGCCGCCCTCGATCGGCGGCGCGCTGTCGGGCCGAAAGCCGGTCCAGTCGGCGACCCAGTCCGGCGCATCGCGCAGAAACGAAGCGGTGCCGAAAGCATCGGGCAGCACGATCAGCAGATTGCCGCCATAGTAGCGCTGCCAGTCCTGCAGCACCTTGTAGGGCGACTGCTTCAAGTCCTTTTCGGAATTGGCGAGGGCGGCGAGCACCATCGGCAATTCATGCGCATTGGTGCCGAGCGCCTCGAGGTCGTTATCCATGGCCAAAAGCACGTTGGAGGTGCCGGTGAAAGCCTCGCCGATGCCTTCCTTCAGCGCTTCGACGCACCAGCGCTGCCACAGGAAGGAATGGCGGCGGCGCGTGCCGAAGTCCGAAATGCGGATATCCGGCAGCGCTTTCAGCCGCTCCGTCTTAGCCCACATTTTGGCCTTGGCGCGGGCATAGAGCACGTCGAGCGCGAACGGACCGAGCGCCCGCATGGCCGCGCGGGATCGGAGTTCATTGATAATTGCCAGGGCCGGGATCTCCCACAGCGTTGTGTACATCCACGGACCGCTGAAAGTGAGCTCGTACTGACCATCGCGCTTGGAAAGCACGTATTCCGGCAGCTGGAAATTTTCAAGCCAGGCGAGGAATTCCGGTTCGAAGATCTGCTTGCGGCCATAGAAGGTATTGCCGCCGAGCCAGATCATCTCTTTCTTGGAGAAGCGCAAGGTGCGGGCATGGTCGAGCTGATCGCGCAGTTCCGCCTCGTCGATCTCGTCGGCAAGGCGAACCGAAGTGGTGCGGTTGATCAGCGAGAAGGTGGTGTCGATCTTGGGATACATGCCCCAGATCATCTGCAGCATCAGCAGCTTGTAGAAATCGGTGTCGAGCAGGCTGCGGACGATCGGATCGAGCTTCCAGGTGTGGTTGTAGACGCGCCGCGCTATATCGGTCTTGGTCATGTCTCGATGCCGCCTTCACTGCTCGCTCCTAGACCGGTTCAGTTTCTGGATAGCAACGCTGAACCGCTCTAAATTTGTTTGCACGCAATTCCGAACGGAAAAACCGCTGCGGACTTTTCCTGGAATTGCTTTAGCGAAATGCCTCTTAGCATTGAATTTTTGAAAGCGCCTCCCGCTTTGCGGGCTGGCACGACAAAAAGAAAAGCCGGAGGCAAGCATGCGGCTTCGGCAATCGCGGCCTCAGGAAGCGGTCTTGGCGCCGACCACTCGCAGCGCCGGGCGCTTCCGGCGGATGCCGATGCGGCCCGCCACCGGCGCATCGGCGCGGCCGTCGGCCTGTTCTTTCTCGGCAAACAGCCAGTCGATGAACAGCTGCACGATCGGTGCCGACCTCATCTCGTTACGACAGACGACGTAGAAATCGTCGACCGCCGGCACCGACAGGCTGAACGGCGCGACAAGCAGTCCCCTGGCGAGCAGCCCGCTTGCCGTCACAGTATCGCCAAGCGCCACGCCGTGACCATGAACGGCCGCCTCACTCGCCATGCGCGCGTCGCCGAGATGGTGCCGGCGGCTGCGCTCCAGATCGAGCGCATCGGCGGCGGCCAGCCAGGTGTGCCACTCGCGGCCGTCGTCGCCATGCAGGAAGACGTGGTCGGCGAGATCGCGCACGGTGCGGATCGGACGGTTGTTGATCAGCGTCGGGCTGACTACCGGGAACAGTTCGAGACCCGACCATTTGCGCATCCAGCAATCGGTCCAGCTGCCGTCGCCATAGTGCACGCAGACGTCGATATGTGGCGCGCGGACGTCCTTGGCGTCATTGGACGGGATCAGCGTCAGCCTGATGTCCGGATATTGCGAGGTGAAGCTGCCGAGCCGCGGGATCATCCACAGCAACAGCAGCGCCGGCACGCAGGATACCGAGAGGGCGCCGGTGCTCGCCGGCCTTGTCATGCGCTGCGTGGCGGCGGCGATGCCGTCGAAGGCGGTCGACACCGCCGGCAGCAATTCGGCCCCGTGCGGCGTCAGCTTCACCCGCTGACCGGCGCGCTCGAACAGCTTGACGCCAAGCGACTGTTCGAGCGCCTTGATCTGATGACTGATGGCGCCGTGGGTGACGTTGAGCTCAGCCGCCGCCTTGGTCAGCGAGGCATGGCGCGCCGTCGCCTCGAAGGCGCGCAGCGGATTCAGGGGAGGCAGACGCTTGGCCATTGGAGCCTCAAAGGAGCACGATCCCGAAAAGTGGAACCCGGTCTGCGGATACGACCGTGCTCAACATAATGTGAGATTTTCTCACAGCAAAGACCCTAACAATATCAATTGATTTTTCAAAGCAGCTGCAAGACACTTTGGGTCGAACAGCATCAAGACGTGAAATCCGCAGGCAGCCGGCAGGACGGCGACCGTCATTTAATGGCCGCTCCGCACCAGCCATGGAGGACCGACATGGGTTATGATCGCGGCAAGCTCGAAGCGTTGCGCCGCAAATATGGCGAAAGCCATGGCGGCGAGATGTTCGACCCCAAATTCCGGCGCGTCGCCGACAAGATCTTCTCCAAGAGCGGCACGCGGCTGGCGCCCTATTCCGGCATCCCGACCTTCCTCGCCGCGCCTTACCGGGAAATTGCCGCCGACAATCCTGATTTCGGCGATCTGCAGGTGGCGATGATCGGCGTGCCGATGGACCTTGGCGTGACCAACCGGCCGGGCGCCCGCTTCGGGCCAAGGGCGCTGCGCGCCATCGAGCGCATCGGCCCCTACAACCACGTGCTGGAATGCGCGCCGACACACGAGCTGAAGGTGGCCGACATCGGCGACGTGCCATTCCAGAGCCGCTACCGGCTGGAAACCAGCCATGACGACATCGAGCGTCGGACGAACCAGATCGTCGATGCCGGCGTCATCCCGCTATCGGTCGGCGGCGATCATTCGATCAGCCATCCGATCCTGAAGGCTGTCGGCAAAAAAGCGCCGGTCGGCATGATCCATATCGACGCCCACTGCGACACCAGCGGCTTGTTCGACATGACCAAGTTCCACCATGGCGGGCCGTTCCGCAACGCGGTGCTGGACGGGGTGCTGGATCCGTCGCGGACCATCCAGATCGGCATCCGCGGCTCGGCCGAGTATCTGTGGGAGTTCACCTACGAATCCGGCATGACGGTCGTGCATGCCGAAGAGGTGACCGGCCTCGGCATGCCCGCCATCATCGCGAAAGCGCGCCAGATCGTCGGCGATGGCCCGACCTACGTGTCCTTCGACATCGACAGCATCGACCCGGCATTCGCGCCCGGCACCGGCACGCCGGAAGTCGGCGGGCTGACGACGCGGGAGGTGCTTGAACTGCTGCGCGGCCTGAAGGGCCTCAACATCGTCGGCGGCGACGTCGTCGAGGTGGCGCCGCAATATGACGCGACCACCAACACGGCCCATGCCGGCGCGCAGGTGCTGTTCGAGATCCTCAGCCTGATGGTCTTCAGCCCGGCGATCTCAGGCAAGGGGGCCTGACGCATCAGACCATGAAGTTCCAAGGCGACCGCCGCGCTGGAGCCGGCGGCCGCATTCAAACAAAACAAGCTTCCATCAGGGGAACGACAATGACACTTCAAATGAAGCTCAAATCATCCATCGCAGCCGTGCTGATGCTCGCTGGCCTTGGTCTTGCCACCCAGGCCGCCAATGCCGACGCGGTCGACGACATCACCAAGGCCGGCGCCATCAATGTCGGCATTTTCTCCGATTTTCCGCCCTTCTCCTCGGCCAGTGCCGACATGAGCATCAAGGGCTATGACATCGACGTGGCGCAGTTCATCGCCGACCAGCTCAAGGTCAAACTCAATTTGGTCAGCGTGACCGGCCAGAACCGCATTCCGTATCTTACCGACAAGCGCGTCGATATCCTGATGAGCGTCGGCTATTCCAAGGAGCGTGAGCAGGTGATCGATTTCGCCGCCGCCTACGCACCCTATTATATCGCCGTCATCGGCCCGGCCGCGCTCAAGGTCGAAGGCAAGGATGACCTCGCCGACAAGTCGATCGCCGTCAACCGCGGCACGCTGGAGGACACGTCGCTGACCGAGGCAGCACCCGCCTCGGCCGACATCCGCCGCTTCGACAACTATAATTCCGTCATCCAGGCCTTCATCTCGGGTCAGACCCAGCTGATGGTCGTCGGCAACGATGTCGGCGCCCAGGTGCTCGCCCGCCAGGAGGCACTGAAGCCGGAGCAGAAGTTCCAGCTTCTCACCTCACCGTCGCATATCGGCCTCAACAAGAACGAGGACCGCCTGAAGCAGGCTGTCAACGACGCCGTCGCCAAGATGCTGGCCGATGGCAAGCTGGACGAAAGCTCGAAGGCCTGGCTCAAGACGCCGCTCAATCCCGACAACCTCAAGGATTGATCTCCGGGGTACCTATCATGGGCTACAGCCTCGACTTCGGCTGGCTTGCCGATGCGACAGGCGCGATCGCGCGCGGGGCGGCCACGACGATCCTTTTGATCGCCGTGACCACGCTCGCGGGAACGTTCCTCAGCATCCTCGGTGCGGCCGGGCGGCGAAACGGCCCCTTGCTGCTCAAGCGGGCGATCGGCCTCTATGTCGAGGTGATCCGCAACACGCCGTTCCTGGTGCAGCTATTCTTCATCTTCTTCGGGCTGCCCAGCATCGGCGTGAGGCTCGATCCGCTGCTGGCCGCCCTGCTGGCGATGACGCTCAACATGGCGGCCTACACGATCGAGATCGTCGGCGCCGGGCTCGACGCGGTGCCGCGCGGGCAGACGGAAGCAGCACTGGCGCTTGGGCTCAGGCCACGTCAGGTGTTCGTCAAGATCGTGCTGCCGCAGGCGCTCAAGGTGATCTATCCGGCGCTGACCAGCCAGATCATCATCATGATGCTGGAGTCCGCCGTGGTGTCGCAGATCGCGGTGCGCGAACTGACCTACGAGGCCGACATGCTGCAGGCGCGCACCTTCCGCGCTTTCGAGACCTATTTCGTGGTGACGATCGTCTATCTCGTCCTGTCGATGGGGCTGCGCCGGTTGCTGGTCAGCGGCGGGCGCCGCGCGCTGGGGGCCGGCGTGTCATGATCGAATTCACCTTCTGGGATATCGTCCGCAACCTTCTGCTCGCCGCGCGCTGGACGGTGCTTCTGTCACTGGCGGCCTTCGTCGGCGGCGGTGTGGTCGGCATGGTCGTGCTGTTCTTCAGGATCGCCAAGAATAAATGGGCGCGGCGCCTTGCGTCGGGGTACATCGCGCTTTTTCAGGGAACGCCGCTGCTCATGCAGCTCTTCCTGATGTTCTTTGGCCTGCCGATGCTGGGCTTGCGCATCGAACCGTGGACCGCCGCAGCACTTGGCCTCACCTTCTTCGCCAGCGCCTATCTCGCCGAAATCTGGCGCGGCGGCGTCGATGCGCTGCCGCGTGGCCAGTGGGATGCCGGCGCCAGCCTCGGCCTCCACTATCTGCAGGAACTGAGGCTGATCATCCTGCCGCAGGCGTTCTCGATCACCCGTGCGCCGACTGTCGGTTTCCTGGTGCAGCTGATCAAGTCGACCGCGCTGACCTCGATCATCGGTTTCGAGGAACTGGTCAGGACATCCAACGCGATCAACAATGCGACCTTCGAACCGTTCACCGTCTACGGGCTGGTGGCACTGATCTTCTTCATCATGTGCTTCCCGCTGACGCAGTACGCCCGTTCACTCGAACGGCGCGCGGCTGCCCACTGAGCCGCGAGCATGTTGCGTTGACCATACAAGCTGGGAAGAACGGCAGCTTTGCGCCGCAATGTCGGCCAAGAGCCAAACTTTATCTCCGCCCGGAAGCAGACATCCCAGGTGACCATGCTGGAAGTCGTAGTCGCGCCAGAACCCGACGTCCGGCCGACGCCCGCCGAATAGCTTAATCCCAAGGATTTTATGCTCTTCGTTCGCAGCAACCCTCCGGCGACCTGAAGACACCATCCATTGTTAAGGCAAGGACCAGCTGTCATTCTTGGCCAACCGCTTGCATCTAAACAGCGGCTGCAGATTCCGAGCGCCCAGCCGCTTCCATATCGCGGTGATCTCCTCCCCAACGATCAGCGATTTCAGCGCATGCATCATGCAGCCCTAGGTGCAGGTTCATGGTCTCGGACCGATTAGTCTTGCCAGCGGCTGCAATTGGGATCAATTTCGTGGACTGGAGATAAACATCTCCTCGCATAGCCAACTGTCTGAAGGGGAGCTGCGGCCGCAGGATCACAGGGGCAGGGAGGAAGGGATGCGAGCGTCTCGGAGCCGAGAGGGTGTATCGTTGGCCCGCATCAATGCTATGTGCAGGTTGTTCCTGCTCATAGTCGCGGCGCTTGTTGTCGGTTTGCCCCAACCCGCACAGCCGACCGAGCCGGATGGCGATACGTTGAGATTGTTGCTGTGGCAAGCGCCAAGCACACTGAACCCACACCAGGCGCCGGGCATCAAGGATCAAACGGCAAGCCGTATCGTCTACGAGCCGCTGGCCAGCTTTGACGCCGAGGGCCGGCTGGTGCCCTTTCTCGCAGCCGAGATTCCATCGCTTGAGAACGGCCAGGTCGCGCCCGATGGCAGATCGGTCACATGGAAGCTTAGGCCGGGCATCAAGTGGTCCGACGGCGTGCCGTTCACCGCGAAGGATGTCCTTTTCACCTACCAATACATAGTGAACGAGGACGTGGGCTCGTCGAGCGCGGGCTCGTACAAATCAGTCGCGAAGGTGGAGGCGCTGGACAACTTGACCATCAAGGTCACGTTCAAGGACGTCAATCCCGCCTGGTCGCTGCCCTTCGTCGGCGTGCAGGGAATGGTTATTCCGGAACACGTATTCGGCCAGTACAACAACAAAGATGCCGCCAGCGCTCCGGCAAACCTCGCCCCGGTGGGCACCGGTCCATACCGCCTCAAGGAGTTCCGGACGGAGGACGTCCTTCTCATCGGCGAGGACGTCGTCAACACGGTCAAGATCATCTTCGAGCCAAATCCCGAGTATCGTGATCGTGACAGCCTGGCGTTCAAGCAGGTCACGCTTCAGGGCGGTGGCGACGCCAGAACCGCTGCAAACGCAGTGAGCGAAGGGATCGTCGACTACGCGTGGAACCTTCAGGTCGGCGAGGCTGACCTTCGAAGGCTTGAAACCAAGGGCGTTGGTAGGGTCGATTTGTATTGGGGATCTTATGTCGAACGCATCATGCTCAATTTCACCGATCCCAGACGGGAAACCGCCGACGGCGAACGCGCGAGCGTGGAGTTCCCGCATCCAATCCTGACCGACAGGCGCGTCCGGCAGGCGCTGGCGGCCGCCGTTGACCGCCGGAAAGCTGCCGAACTGCACGGCAGGAGTGGCCGCGCCACCGCCAATCTCCTTGTCGCACCGGCCGCCTTCGCCTCGCCGAACACGAAATGGGAGTTCAATCTCGATAAGGCGCGCGCTCTGCTGGACGAAGCCGGATGGCGCGACACCGATAGGGACGGCGTCCGCGACAGGGACGGCGTCCCGCTGGCGCTGGTGTTTCAGACCAGCATCAACCCGGTGCGGGAGGCGACCCAGAACTTCATAAAGGCGGACTTCGGCTCGATCGGAGTCCGGGTGGAAAACAAGCTGATCGATTCCAGCATCTTCCTGGGGTCGTCGCCCGACAATACGAACACCAGACGGCACTTCTATGCGGACCTCGAGGAGTTCGCTTACGGCAACAAGGGCCCCGATCCCGGCAGCTACATGATCGGCTGGACCTGCGCAGAAGCAGCACAGAAGAAAAACAATTGGTCGGGAACGAATTGGGCCCGCTATTGCAATCCCGAGTATGATGCGCTGTTCCAAGCGTCGGCGACTGAAGTCGATCCGGAGAAACGGAGCGCGCTGTTCATGGCGATGAACGATCTCCTGATCGCCGATGCCGCGGTCATTCCGCTCCTCGAATGGGCTTATACTTCGGGCCTGCGCAATAACATAGCCGGCTACGATCCTACCCCTTGGGACGCTGAAACCTGGGACATAGCGAAGTGGCATCGCAAGAAGTGATCGGAGGCGGCCGGGACGCAGAAGGCATCCGAGCGGACGGGAAGTCGGGGCAAATTCGGCAGTTGTACACCGCTCCCTTGGGGAAACTGACCGCTTGGGTCGCGGCCGCGCTGCGCAAGCTCAACATTGGCGGCAAGCTTACGGTCGGGTTTGGAATCCTGGTCGCTTTAATGCTGCTTGTCGTCGGGTTGAACTACCTGGGAAGCATAGCGGCCGTTCGCAACATCAACAGAACCACCGATCTCAGCGCGCCAAGCGCGGTTGCATCGGCTCGGGCCCAAGCGAATCTGCTCCGCATGCTGGGCGAGGTGCGAGGTTATCTGGCACTTGGCGACGAATCCTATCGGGATGGCTATCGGCTGGCCAACGAGGCCTTCCTTGCCGACATGCGCGAGCTTGAGGGTCTCCTGCGCGCAAAGGGCGAGTCGCCAGCCGGGCGCAGCAATGCCGAGTTCGGCATGCAAGAAATCGGTCAACTGCTGGCTGAATGGCAACCACTGTCCGAGCAGCTATTCGAACTGCGTAACGATCAGCTGCGCAGGGAACCCGCGCTCAAGATCCTTGTGAGCGACGCCAACCCGCTCATAGCGACGGTGGTGGCGTCGGCCAAAGCCATGATGCTGGCCCAGCGGAACCGTGATCCGACGGCTGCGAATACGGCGCTCCTGGCCGACCTGGCCTCGTTCCAGAGCTCCTTCTACGCGATGGTCGCTGGGCTGCGCGGCTATGTCACCACTGGACGGGAGAGCTTCAAATATGAGTATCAGGCCAACTTTAACATCAACGAAGGGGCCTGGTCCAACATCGCGAAAGAGGGCACCACGCTTGCGGCTAACCAGACTGCGTTGATCGATAGAATGGCCAAGAGCCGGACTGCATTCATCGAGCTGCCCGCGCGGATGTTCGAGGCGGTGGAGGGCGAACACGCACGCGAGGACCTTTATCTGTTCCGCACGAAGGCAGTGCCGATCGCAGAGCGCATGCTCGCGCTCCTCGACGCTGTCGCCACTCAAGAGCAGCAGCGGCTTCAAGTCGACCTCGCGGGTGGCCGGGACCAGCTCGAACGTGCGCAACAAATAATCCTGACCGTCGGGGCAGCAGCCGTTTTGTCGGGCTTGCTGCTTGGCCTGATATTCCGGGACAGTATCGCCGGACCGATCCAGCGACTGACCGGTGTCGCCGATCGCGTGCGCAGAGGCGACCTCGCGGCCCGCGCGAAGGTCGAGTCAGGAGATGAAATCGGCAAGCTCGCTGCCAGCTTCAACAGCATGACCGTGCAACTGGCTTCGAACATTGGAGACCTCGAGAACCGCCGCAGGGAGCAGGAGAACCTCGCCAGACGGTTTCGCCGCCAGAGCGAATATCTGGGCGCCTTGCATGACACGTCGCTCGGGTTGATCGCGAGGCTCGATCTTGCCGAGCTTCTGTCGGATCTCACGAGTCGAGCAGCGCAGTTGCTGGGTACCGAGCACGGCTACGTCTACCTGGTTGACGAGGCCGGTGAATCTCTCGAGCGCAAGGTCGGAGTCGGGATCTACGCCACGCATATCGGCCAGAGGCTGGCGATAAACGAAGGGGTAGCCGGCACGGTGTGGAATACTGGCGAGCCCCTCGTGATCACCGACTATCAGAACTGGCCGGGACGGGCCGCTGCCGCAGCGCAAATGGACATCACTATTCGGGCGATCATGGGGGTGCCGCTCAAGTCCGGCGACACGGTCGTTGGCGTGCTCGGCATTGCTTACGACGACGCCTCGGCGCTCGACTTCGGCGAGGAAGAGGTCGAGTTGTTGAAGCGCTTTGGACAGCTCGCCTCGATCGCGCTGGAAAACGCTCAACTTCACACTGCAACGGCGGCTGCCAAGCGCGAGGCAGAGGAAGCGAGCAATCGCGTCGGCGAACAGAACCGCATGCTCGAATCGCTTTCCAGCAAGCTGTCCAAGTATCTCTCGCCGCAGGTTTATTCATCGATCTTCTCGGGCAAACGGAACGTCGAGATTTCTTCATCGAGAAAGAAACTCACCGTGTTCTTTTCCGACATTGCCGACTTTACCGCGACGACGGACAAACTCGAGTCCGAGGAATTGACCGAACTGCTCAATCAGTACCTGACCGAGATGGCGAAGATTGCCTTGGAGCACGGCGCAACCATCGACAAGTATGTTGGGGATGCCATCCTCGCCTTCTTCGGCGACCCCGAGACGAAAGGCACCAGAGAAGATGCGCTCGCCTGCGTCAGGATGGCGATCGCGATGCAGAGGCGCATGAAAGAACTGCAGAGAGAGTGGGTGGACGCAGGCTATAAACTGCCCTTCCATCTGCGTATCGGAATCAACACCGGCTACTGCACCGTCGGCAATTTCGGCAGTGAGGACCGGATGGACTACACCATCATCGGCGGCGAGGTGAATCTCGCCTCGCGCCTTCAGGCACATGCCGACCTTGGCGGCGTTCTGCTGGCGCATGAGACTTGGGCGCTTGTCAAGGACGACATCGAGTCAGAGGAGTTGACGCCGCTGACCATCAAAGGCTTTTCGGAACCTGTTCGGTCATATCGTGTGCTTGGAATTCGGGGAGACCAACCGACTCCCGTGCCGGTGCTCCGCCACATCCAGGAAGGATTGCGGGTCGAGATCGACGTACCCTTCCTGAAAGACGCTGGCCGAGCCGAAGCCATCAAGGTGCTCGAAGAATTTATTGCACAACTACGGACCTGAACGCTCGACACGAATGCTGAGTGCCTTGGTCGCTCGCGATATCTTTGCATACCGTTCCAGCGGTTTCGCGTCGTTCGGCTCAGGGTCAGGTCACGACGATACCCACACCAAGCTGAATGTCCGCTCTTAAAAGTTCGCAGCCCGAAGCTGCCGGTCTGCTCTCGGCCGCTTGGCGGACCTTTCGTGGGCTGGCGCTGAGAATGAGCCACAATGTTAGGACATGGCGGCCACCGGACGAACCGGCAGCCACTTTATCAATGGCCGAAGGAGAGCGGCGGCGCGATCCTGTCCCGCCGCAGCCAGCGGGCCAGAAGCAGCGCCGCCACCACCGCCAGCCCCAACGACAGGCCGATCCAGATGCCGACGCCGTCGAGCCCGGAATAGAAGGCGAGCAGCACGCCGAGCGGCAGGCCGATGCCCCAATAGCCGATTGCGGCATAGATCATCGGCATCTTGGTGTCGTGCAGGCCGCGCAGCATGCCGGCTGCCACGGCCTGTGCGCCGTCGAAAATCTGGAACAGCGCGGCAAAGGCCAGGAACGACACTGCAAGCCCGATCACTGTGGCATTGGCCGGGTCACCAAGATCGATGAAGGCGCTGATCAGCAGCTGCGGCCACAGGATCATCACCAGCCCCATCAGCGCCATGAACGAGACGCCGATGACAAAAGCGGTCCAGCCGGCGCGGGAAACACCTTCCGGATTGCCGGCGCCATGGGCGAGCCCGACGCGCACCGTCGCCGCCTGGTTGAGGCCGAGCGGAACCATGAAGCTGATCGAGGCGATCTGGATGGCGATGGCATGCGCGGCGAGCGAGGCCGCGTCGATCAGGCCCATGAGAAGGGCTGCCGCGTTGAAGATCGTCACCTCGAAGGCGAGCAGGCCGGCGATCGGCAGGCCGAGCCGCAGCAGCCCCTTGAAGCGCGGCCAGTCGGCCCGCCAGAAGCGCCCGAACAGCTGATAACGGCGAAACTTCGGCTCAAGCATCACCACCGCCGCCATGCCGACGAACATCAGCGTGCTGGACAGCGTGGTGGCGAGGCCGGAGCCGGCGATGCCCATCGAAGGAGCGCCGAGATTGCCGAACATGAACACCCAGTTGAAGAAGACATTGCAGGCGACGGCAACGAAGACGATGACCAGCGCCCAACCCGGCCGTTCCAGCGCCGAGATAAACGAGCGCAGGACGATATAGCCGTAGAAGGGCAGCACCGCCCATTCGAGCCAGCGCAGATAGATGCCGGCCTGATGTGCCAGCGCCGGTTCCTGACCCATGGCCAGCAACACGGCCTCGCCGTACCAGAGAAATATCCAGATCGGGATTGAGATGAGGATCGCCAGCCACAGGCCCTGCCGTACGGTGCGGCGCAGATCGCGCACGGAATGGCGACGGCGGCCGAGTTCCGTGGCGATCATCGGCGAGGTCGCCAGCATCAGGCCGAGCCCGAAGATCAGCGGCATGAAATAGAGGTTGGCGCCGAGCGCACCGCTGGCCAGCGTGTCCGGACCCAGCCGCCCCATCATCATGACGTCGGTGGCGGTCATCGCGGTCTGGCCGAGATTGGTGAGCACCATCGGCCAGGCGAGCGCCAGCGTCGCCTTGATTTCCTGACGCCAAAGGTTTTCCGGCGCGCGAGCGCCGGCTTCGATCGCAGACATTTTGTCGCCTATCCGATTGCGGCGCGTCGGCCAACACCGGAAGCCGCGTCTCAGCGCGGAAAATGGCCGTGATCGGCCCGGATTCCGCATTAACCGCACGGCTTGTCTACGAAATGGGCAGCTATGGCAAGAGGCTGGGGCCGGAGAAGAGTTGAGCCAGCAAGCCGTACAGTCTCGATCCCGCCTGTTTGGAGAGAGCGCAGAAGCCGCTATGGTTGCGTCGCTGACTGACCTGAAGAGCAGGCATCATATCAGATTCTATCGAAAGGCATGCGGATGAGCGCGTTTCCCGAAATCTATCTGGTTCGACATGGCGAGACGGAATGGAGCGCCTCCGGAAAGCACACCGGCCTGACCGACATACCGCTGACGCCTGCCGGCGAGGAGGCCGCCGGGCGGGTCGCTGAGCGGTTGCAGGGCCTTTCGTTCCAGGCTGTCTGGTCGAGCCCGTCGCAGCGCGCCTTCAAGACCTGCGCGCTTGCCGGCTTCGGTTCGGCCGGCGTGAAGAAGGCCGATCTGGCGGAATGGGATTACGGCGCTTACGAGGGACTGACCACAAAGCAGATCCTCATCGAACGCCCCGGCTGGCGTCTCTTTCGCGACGGCTGCCCTGACGGCGAAGCGGCACAGGATGTCGGCGCAAGGGCGGATCGGATCGTCAACGAGTTGCGTGAAGTCAACGGCAATGTCCTGGTGTTTTCAAGCTCTCACTTCCTGCGGGTACTGGCTACGCGTTGGCTCGGCCTGCCGCCGCAAGATGGCGCTCTGTTCGTGCTGGATACCGCCAGCACAAGCGTACTCGGCTATGAGCACGACCTTAGCGAACCGATCGTCCGGCGATGGAACCAGAGATAGCAGACGCTTTACAGGCTTGTTCGCGTCTAGCGGATCGCGTCCAAAGCCTGCCTCTGCCGGTGCATCTCCAAAAACACACGATAGTCGCGGTCGAACCGGCCGGCCGCCGCCGAATTGGGCTCTCGCGTCTTGCCGCCTTGCTGCATGGCGACGCAGGCGGCGTTCAAATCGGGAAAAAGCCCGGCGGCGGTGGCAGCGATCATGCCGGTGCCGAGCAGCACCGCCTCGTCGGCCAGCGGCTCGACCACCGTGCAGCCGGTGGCGTCGGCATAAAGCTCCATCAGCAGCGGGTTCTTGGTGTGGCCGCCGGTGACATGCAGCGTGTCGATCAGATAGCCGTTCTCGTTCAGGGCTTCCAGCACATGGCGCACGCCTAGCGCAATGCTTACGGCGGTACGCCAATAGAGCTTGCACAAACTGTCGAAGGAGGAATCCAGCGTCAGCCCGCTGATGACGCCGACGGCATGCGGGTCGGCGAGCGGCGAGCGGTTGCCGTGGAAATCCGGAAGCACATGCAGCCTTGCCGCAAGGTTCTCGCCCTCGACGGTGCGCAGTTCGGCAACGCGCCGAGCGATCCTGGCGTGCATGGCGGCATCCGGCTCACCGCCGGCGCCGTGCCAACGGATGATGTGATCGAGCAGCGCGCCGGTGGCCGACTGGCCGCCTTCCGACAGCCAAAGGCTGGGCAGCGCTGCGCCATAATACGGGCCCCAGACGCCGGCAAAGGGTTGCGGGTCGGGCGACATCGCCATGACGCAGCTCGAGGTGCCGGCGATCAGCGCCAGATGCCGGCCGATGTTGGGTTCATCGCCGGCAAAGCCGCCGAGCACGCCGAGCGCGCCGGCATAGGCGTCGATGACGCCGGCGCCGACCCGGCATTTTTCGGTCAGGCCAAGCTCAGCCGCAGCTTCCGCACTCAGCCGGCCGAGATCGGCGCCCACCGGGCTGGCCTTGTCAGGCAGATTGCCATGCTCGAAGAGATCGCCGAGCCCGACCGCTTCGAAGAAGTCGTGCCGCCAGCCGGTCTCTTCATGCGCCAGATAGGTCCATTTGGCGGTCAGCGTGCATTGCGAGCGGGCGAGCGAACCGGTCGCCTTCCAACTGAGAAAGTCGGCTAGGTCGAATAGATAGCCGGCTTCGTTCCATGTCCCGGGCAGGTTGCGCTTCAGCCACATCAGCTTCGGCGTCTCCATTTCGGGCGACATGACGCCGCCAATATAGTCGAGCACGGCATGGCGGCTTTCGGTGCATTCATCGGCCTCGGCAATGGCGCGGTGATCGAGCCAGACGATGGTGTCCCAGCGCCTGTCGCCCGACACCGAGACGCTGAGCTGGCCACCATCCCTGCCCCGCACCACCAGCGAGCAAGTGGCGTCGAAGGAGACGCCAACGATATCCTCCGCTGCCACGCCAGCTTTTTCGCGGGCCGCGCGCACGGCAATACAGACCGCCGACCAGATATCCTGCGAATCGTGCTCGGCGTGATCGGCCTTCGGCCGGTTCATGACGATCGGGTGCTCGGCGCGGCCGAGCAAGGTGCCTCCGGTGTCGAGAATGCCCGCACGGGCGCTCCCGGTGCCGACATCGACCGCGCAAACGAAACTTTTCGTCAAGGTGTTCTTGCTCTCGCTCCCAGGCCTGCAATCAGATCGGGCAATTGCAGCATGTCAGCGAATATAAAGTCCGGTTCACTCGACGCAAGCCGCGCTTTCAGTGCCGGGTTGCCCGCGTGCGAGCCGCCGGTGAAGGCAAGGACGCGCATGCCCGCCGCCCGCGCCGCCGCGACGCCGGCGGGGCTGTCCTCGACGACGAGACAATTTTGCGGGATCGCTCCCATGTTGGCGGCTGCATGGAGAAAAAGGTCCGGCGCCGGCTTGCCCCGCGCCACCATGGCGGCGCTGAACAGATGCGGCTCGAGCAGCCCGAGCAGCCCGGTGACGTCGAGCGCATAGCGGATGCGGTCCAGCGTGCCGGAGGAAGCAACGCAGCATGGCATGGCGAGCCTCGGCAGAACCTGCCCGATCCCGGGAATCGGTTTCAGCTCCTCGCGAAATTTGCGCATCAGCTCGACGCGCATCTCGCTCAGGTGCTGGTCGGTGATATCAAGTCCGAAGTCGCGGCCGAGAATTTCGCGGACGTTTTTCATGCTCTTGCCGAGGAAATGCTCATAGGCGGCGTCCTCGCTGACACTGCCGCCGGCGAGCGTGATCATGCTAAGCAGCGCCGAAACGGACAGCCCCTCGCTGTCGACCAGCACGCCGTCGCAGTCGAAAATGACCAGGTCAGGCGTCATGGGCATTGAGCCGATCTTAGAGATTGCCGGCGAGATAGCGCGTCAGTGTCGCACGCGCACCATCGGCCCAGAGCGCCTCGAGCGCATGGGCAAAGGCCTCGACAAACGGCGCCGAGCGGCCAACATCGCCATAGATGTCTTCCATGGCCAGCCAGGCGGCAGGCGTATCCTTTGCCGCCCTGGCTGTCGTCTGCAGCCGGTCCCAGCTCGGATCATTGGGTTCGATGACGACGCCGCTATCTGTGGTGCCGAAGCAGTAGCGGCACCACAGCGCCGATTCCAGCGCCAGGCCGGCGACGCCCTTGCCGGCCTTCAACCGGTCGGCGATGGTCGGGATGATGAATTTCGGCTGCCGGTTGGAGCCGTCGAGGCAAAGCCTGCGGATGGTGTCGCCGATCTTCGGATTGGAGAAGCGGTGCTCGATGAGCTGGTAATAGTCTTCCAGCACGGTGTCCGGCACCGGCGGCACCGTCGGGATGATCTCGTCGTGCTCCAGCCTGTCGAGAAAGCCCCGCACCAGGGGCTCCTGCATCGCCTCGTGGACGAAGTGGATGTCCATCAGCCCGGCCGGGTAGGCGATGGTCGCATGACCGCCATTGAGGATGCGGATCTTCATCAACTCGTAGGGCGCAACATCGCTGACGAACTGCACGCCGACCTGTTCCAGCGCCGGGCGGCCGTCGGTGAAATGGTCCTCCAGCACCCACTGCCTGAACGGCTCGCAGAACACCGGCCAGTTGTCGTCGAGACCGAACTCGCTCGACAGAATGCTGCGCTCGCGTTCGGTGGTGGCCGGCGTGATGCGGTCTACCATGCCGTTGGGAAAGGCGACGTTCTCGCTCACCCAGGTCGCCAGTTTCTCATCGATCAGCCGCGCAAGCCCGATGACGCCATCGGCGGTGACATGGCCGTTGTGGGGGATGTTGTCGCAGGACATGATCGTGAACGGCACGATGCCGTCGTCGCGGCGGCGCAACAGCCCGGCAAGGATGATGCCGAAGACAGTCTTAGGCGTTGCTCCCGGCTGCGCATCGCCGACGATGTCGGGATGGGTCGGGTTGAACACGCCCGACGCCGGGTCGATGAAGTAGCCGCCCTCGGTGATGGTCAGCGACACGATTTTGATCGCCGGATCGGCAAGCCGTTCTATGATCGCGGCCGCGTCGCCCGGCATCAGGAAATCGATCATGGCGCCGGTGACGCGGGCGCTCATGTGGCCAGAATCCTGCTCGACCACGGTGGTCAGCCAGTCCTGTTCCTGCAACTTGCCGCGGCCGACCTTCTCGCCGTCGAAGACGCCGGCGCCGACAAGTGCCCAGTCGTGGCCGACGCCCGCATTGAACAGGTCGTCGAGATAGACGGCCTGATGCGAGCGATGGAAATTGCCGACGCCGAAATGCACGATTCCGGCCCTGAGCGCGGCACGATCGTATTTCGGGCCGGCGACCTCAGGCGGAAGCTTGGCGAGGATGGAAGAAGAGAGTTTCACGGTCATCTGCTTTACCCTTTAGCGGGACGGCTCTTCCCCCCGTGGAGGAGACGGGGAGAAGAGCGCCTTCGCCCCCTCAACTCATCCACTGGCCGCCATCGACATTGTAGGTCTGGGCGACGATGTATTCGGCGTCGTCGCTGGCCAGGAACACCGCCATGCCGGTGAGGTCTTGCGCAGTGCCCATGCGGCCATAGGGCACGGCTTCGCCGACCAGCCTCTTCTTCTCGCCCTTCGGCCGATTCTCGTATTTGGCGAACAGGGCATCGACATGGTCCCAGTGCTCGCCGTCGACGACGCCCGGCGCGATGGCGTTGACGTTGATGCGGTGCTTGATCAGGTCGAGTCCCGCCGACTGAGTGAGCGAGATAACGGCGGCCTTGGTAGCGCAATAGACGGCGACCAGCGCCTCGCCGCGGCGCCCGGCCTGGCTCGCCATGTTGATGATCTTGCCGCCCCGACCAGCCGCGATCATCGAGCGGCTTGCTGCCTGCAGCATGAACAGCGTGCCGGCGACATTGACGGAAAACAATCTGTCGTAGCTCGCCTTGCTGATCTCGACGATCGGCGCCAGGTCGAACAGAGCGGCGTTGTTGATCAGAATATCCAGCCGGTCGGCCCTTGTCTCGACCGCCTTGACCGCCGCCTCGATCGAAGCGAGGTCGGTGACGTCCAGTTTCACGGCGTAAGCGTTGCCGCCGATCTCCGAAGCGGTCTTTTCGGCGGCTTCGAGATTGATGTCGCCGATGGCGACCATGGCGCCCTCGCGGACATAGGCCTCGGCGAACGCCCTGCCGATGCCGCGCGCCGACCCGGTGATCAGCGCCGATTTACCCTTCAGCCTCATTGCATCATCGCCTTTCCATCGGCGCCGAAGCGGTGCAGCTTGGTCTTGTCCGGCGTCAGATAGATCGTGTCGCCGTGATGGGCGGCCAATTCGCCGTCGGCGCGCACCGTCAGCGGTCCGACACCGTCGGCCTGCACGTGCAAAAGCGTGTCGGAGCCGAGATGCTCGGCGACGCCGACCGTGGCTTTCCATTCGCCTGAAGTCTTCGAGATGTTCATATGCTCGGGACGGATGCCGACGGTCTTGGCGCCATGTTTGGCCGCCGGCGCGCCTTCGATCAGGTTCATCTTGGGCGAACCGATGAAGCCGGCGACGAACAGGTTCTTCGGCGTCTTGTAGAGCTCCATCGGCGAGCCGACCTGTTCGATGTTGCCGGCATTGAGCACGACGATCTTGTCGGCCATGGTCATCGCCTCGACCTGGTCGTGGGTGACGTAGATCATCGTCGTCTTGAGCTGATGATGCAGCTCGCTGATCTCCAGCCGCATGGTGCCGCGCAGTGCTGCGTCGAGGTTGGACAAAGGTTCGTCGAACAGGAAAGCCGATGGCTGCCGTACGATGGCGCGGCCGATGGCGACGCGCTGGCGCTGACCGCCGGAGAGCTGGCCGGGGCGGCGATCGAGATAGTTGGTGAGGTTCAGGATGCGCGCCGCGTCCTTCACCTTCCGATCGATGGTCGCCTGGTCCTCTCCCGCCATCTTCAGCGGGAAGGCGATGTTCTTGGCCACCGTCATGTGCGGGTAGAGCGCATAGGACTGGAACACCATGGCCAGCTTGCGCTTGGCTGGCGCCTCGCCGGTGACGTCGCGGCCGTCGATGTTGATGGTGCCGGCGGTGGTATCCTCCAACCCGGCGATCAGTCGCAGCAGCGTGGACTTGCCGCAGCCTGACGGGCCGACGAAGACGACGAACTCGCCGTTCTCGATGACCAGGTCGATGCCCGGAATGATGATCGTCGACCCGAACGACTTGGAGACGTGCTTGAGCGTGATGTTTCCCATGGTTTCCTCCCCGAGGGGTTATTTTTCGCCAGATGCTTCGAGCAACGTCGCTACTTCACGGCACCAAATGTCAGGCCGCGCACCAGCTGCTTCTGGCTGAACCAGCCCATGATCAGGATCGGCGCGATCGCCAGCGTCGAGGCCGCCGACAGCTTGGCCCAGAACAACCCTTGAGGGCTTGAGAAGGAACTGATGAAGGCGGTGAGCGGGGCGGCCTCGGTGGTGGTCAGCCGGATCGTCCAGAACGCCTCGTTCCATGCCAGGATGATGTTGAGCAGCATTGTCGAGGCGATGCCCGGCACAGCCATCGGCGTCAGCACATAGACGATCTCGTTCCAGAGCGATGCGCCATCCATGCGCGCCGCTTCCAGGATCTCGCCCGGGATTTCGCGGAAGTAGGTGTAGAGCATCCACACCACGATCGGCAGGTTGATCAGCATCAGCATGATCATCAGACCGATGCGGCTGTCGAGCAATCCGCTATCGCGGAAGATCAGGTAGATCGGGAACAGCACGGCAACGGCCGGCATCATTTTGGTGGAAAGCATCCACATCAGGATGTCCTTGGTCCACTTGCCCGGCGAGAACGCCATCGACCATGCCGCCGGTATGGCGACGAGCAAGGCCAGGATAGTCGAACCGACTGACAGGAACACGGAGTTGAGGAAGAACTTGAAGTAGCCGCTCTGCGCCTCGACCGCGGTATAGCTCTCCGTGGTTCCCGAAGGAAACAGGTTGAAGCCCTGGATGGCCTCCTGCTCCGACTTGAACGAGGTGATGATCGTATAGAGGATCGGGAAGAAGATCAGCAGGGCGACGATCCAGGCGGCCGCGGTCGCAATCGTCTTGTGTTGGGTGCTAACTGCACGTGCCATCGTTTCCTCCCTTATTTGTCCAGGTTCTTGCCGACCGCGCGCATGGCGAAGAAGGCGACGATGTTGGCGAGAATGACGGCGAGGATGCCGCCGGCGGATGCCTGGCCGATTTTGAACTCCAGCAACGCCTTCTGGTAGACGAGGAAGGGCAGGTTGGTGGAGGCGTAGCCCGGGCCGCCATTGGTGGTGACGAGGATCTCGGCATAGACCGACAGAAGGAAGATCGTCTGGATCAGGATGACGACGGTGATGGCGCGCGACATATGCGGCAGCGTCAAATAGATGAAGCGGCTGATGAAGCCGGCCCCGTCCATCTCGGCGGCTTCCTTCTGCTCGCCGTCGAGCGACTGCAGGGACGTCAAGAGGATCAGTGTCGCAAACGGCAGCCACTGCCAGGCGACGATGATGATGATCGCCGGCATGGGATACTGCCCAAACCAGTCGATCGGCTGCCCGCCGAAGAAACGCGCAATGTCGGCAAAGACGCCGTATTGCGGATGCATGATCATGTTCTTCCAGACCAGTGCGGCCACCGGCGGCATGACGAAGAACGGCGAGATGACGAGGATGCGGACGATGCCCTGTCCCCACATCGGCTGATCGATCAGCAGCGCCAGCAGGATGCCGCCGATCACCGTGATCAAAAGCACGCTGGCCACGAGGATAAGTGTGTTGAGGATCGACTGCAGGAATGCCGGATTGGAATAGAAAAGCGCGTAATTCGAGAAGCCGACGAACCCGTCGCGGATCGGGTTGAGCGGGTTGTACTGCTGGAAGGAGAACCACAGGGTGAATGCCAGCGGCACGATCATCCAGACGAACAGCAGCACCACGGATGGCGCCATCATGAAGCGGGCAAGCGAACGGGTCTGCTGAGTAGCCATGACGGTCACCCTTCAAAGGTCAGCCAAATTTTCAGAGTTTGAAGGTGGCCGCCCGAACTGGGATTCGGGCGGCCCCTGCCGGCCATGATGGGCAACCGGCTTTCGGCACCGGGAGGAGCCTACTGGATATAACCGCCCTCGGTCATTGTTGCGGTGGCAGCGTCCTGGGCCTGCTTCAGGGCGTCGTCGACGCTCGTCTGGCCGGCGAGTGCCGCCGAGAACAGCTGGCCGACGGTGGTGCCAAGGCCCTGGAACTCAGGGATGGCGACGAACTGGACACCGACATAGGGCACCGGCTTGACGGTCGGATGCGTCGGATCGGCGGCGTTGATCGAGTCCAGCGTCATCTTGGCGAAAGGCGCTGCTTTCTGGTATTCGGGGTTGGCGTAGAGCGAGGAGCGCGTTCCGGGCGGAACATTGGCCCAGCCTTCCTTCGATGCGACGAGCTCGGCATAGGCTTTGCTGGTTGCCCAGGATACGAACTTCTGAGCGGCGTCAGCCTTCTGCGTGCCGGCGGGAATGGCCAGCGACCACGCCCACAGCCAGTTGCCGCGCTTGCCCAAGCCATTGTCGGGCGCCAGCGCATAACCGACCTTGTCGGCGACCGTGGAGTTCTTCGGGTCTGAGACGAAGGAGGCGGCGACGGTGGCGTCTATCCACATGCCGCATTTGCCCTGCTGGAACAGCGCCAGGTTTTCGTTGAAGCCGTTGGAAGATGCGCCCTCCGGGCCATTGGCCTTCATCAGGTCGACATAGAACTGCAGCGTGTTCTTCCACTCGGGCTGGTCGAATTGCGGCTTCCAGTTCTCATCGAACCAGCGTGCGCCGAAGGAGTTCGACATGGCGGTCAGGAAGGCCATGTTCTCGCCCCAGCCGGCCTTGCCGCGCAGGCAGACGCCGTTCACGCCATTGGCACGATCGGTCATCTTCTCGGCGGCCTGCTTGATGAAGTCCCAGGTCGGCGCGTCGGGCATGGTCAGCCCCGCCTTCTCCATCAGGTCCTTGCGGTACATGACGAAGGAGCTTTCGCCGTAGAACGGTGCCGCATAGAGTTTGCCGTCGGCCGAGAGGCCACCGGCGATGGCCGGGATGATGTCCTTGACGTCATAGTCGTCGCCGAGATTGTCGAGCGGCAGCAGCCAGCTCTGCTTGGCCCAGATCGGAACTTCGTAGGTGCCGATGGTCATCACGTCGTACTGGCCGCCCTTGGTGGCGATGTCAGTGGTGACGCGCTCACGCAGCACGTTCTCCTCGAGCGTGACCCACTGGAGCTGGATATCGGGATTTTTGGCGGTGAAGTCGTCGGTCAGCGTCTGCATGCGGACCATATCGCCATTGTTGACGGTGGCGATGGTGATGGATTCGGCATGCGCGGCGAACGCGAGGGTGCTGGCCGACAACAGACCCAGGGTGAGCGTGCGAAGTTTCATCAAATTCCTCCCATAGACCAAGCTGAGCATTTGCCTTGGTTGTGAGCAATTACTCATTTTGTATGATTTATGTCAAGCCGGATTCGTTGCTGCAGCGCAGCACGAAAGCTCGTGCGGCATCCGGTTCCAGACGCGTTCGGGGGTATTTGAAGACAGTGGGACGGCCTCTCAGCGCACGCGAAATCTCGGATTTCGGTGCCACTTGATTGGATAAATTGCCGACCTACTGGCCGGCAATCTCAGCCAGGATCCATTCGCGAAAAGCTCGGATCTTCGGCACGTTGCGCCGCGCCTGGGGATAGACCAGCCAGTAGGCGTGGCCGTCGTCGCCGACCAGATCGAAAGGCTGGATCAGGCGGCCATCGGCAAGCTCGGCCTTGAAGAGAGCGGCCGTCACGATCGCCACGCCCTGCCCGGCAATCGCGGCGTTTGCCTCATAGGCCTGCGCCCCCATGCTGGAGCCGGGGCGCCTGGCCAGCTCCTCGACCGGCAGGCCGGCGGCGATAAACCAGTCCCGCCACCAGATGTCGCCGGGATCGAGGATCGGCAGGCGCAACAGGTCGGCCGGCTCCTTCACCCCGCCGATGGTCGCCGCGAGTTTCGGGCTCAGCATCGGCGTGAAGTCCGCATTGAAAAGCTTGTGCACCTCCACGCCCGGCCAGTTTCCGCCGCCCGAACGGATGGCGATGTCGATGTCCTCGCGGGCGAAATCGACGAGGCGGTTCGATGTATCGAGACGCACGGCCAGCGACGGATGCGCGACCTGGAACGAGCCGAGATGCTGCGCCAGCCAGTTCGAGCCAAAGGTCAGCAGCGTCGAGACGCAGAGCATCCCATCGGCGCCGCTGCGCGCCGCGGCATAGGCTCCACCCAACAGGGCGAACGCCTCACTGACCGCAGGCGCCATGCGTTGCCCCGCCTCGGTCAGCACGATCTGCCTTGGCCGGCGCAGGAACAAAGGCGCGCCGACGCGCTCCTCCAGAAGCTTGATCTGATAGCTCGCCGCCGCCTGCGTCATGCCGAGTTCGCCAGCGGCCTTGGTGAAGGAAAGATGCCGTGCCACCGCCTCGAACACCCGGATCGCGGCGAGCGGCGGCAGTTGGGATATCTGCCGTGACTTGAGTTCAGGCATAAGCCCTCCTTATGGGCCGTGATCGACGTTTGATTGGCAGCAAGGCCCGATCCAGCCGATATTTGAGGTCGACGATTACTCTCGTCCAGAAATAACGAAGGCTGACGATCATGACCATTGTACAGGAAAAGCTATTTCTGACGCCAGGCCGAGGCTGGTTTTTGCGGCTGGCGCGTGGATTGGCACGGCACGGAGCCAGAAAACGGGCTTATCTCGACATCAGGGAATTGCCGCCGCATCTGCAGCGCGACATGGGTTTCCTCGACGGCAACGATCCTTACGGCCGGCGCAAATAGCCTTGCTGGACTTATCGCAAATCAGCTGGTGGCCAGCAAGGCGGCGGCGGTCTGCTCGTCGGTGATGAGACCGTTGACCAGCCGCCGGTTTACAGCCGCAAGGATGCCCGGTAGTTTCCGCTCGCCCATGGCGAGCGCGATCACCAGCGATTTTTCACGCGACGGCAAAGATGCCGAGGACACTCTGTCATTGGTGATGCCCTCGATCATTCGGCCGTCGCGATCGAACACCCAGCCGACGATCTCAGCGACGCCGCCCGCTTTTTGCAGCGCCCTCAGTTCACTTTGCGAAATGAAGCCGTCCTCGTAAAGCGGCGCCTTGGGGCCGAGATCGCCGATGCCGACGAAGGTGACGTCGGCCTCCGCGGCAAGTGCTAGCGTCGGTTGGATCATCGGTTGGCTGAGCAGCATCTCGCGCTCTTCCGGCGAGGAGGCGATGACCGGCAACGGCATTGGGAAGGAGCGCGCCTTGACCCTGTCGGCCATGGTGAAGATGACGTTGTAGAAAGCGGCCGAACCGTCGGGCGAGATGTTACCAGTCAGCGACACCACCTTGTGCTGCGGACATTCCATCGGCGGGAGCTGCTCGATAGCCGCCTTCAGCGTGCGGCCGGTGCCGATCGCCATGACGATCGGCGTCGGCGAGCGCAACCGTCTTTCGATTTCGGCAGCCGCCGCCACGGCGACGCCGATGGTGGAGGAGGAAGCGGGATCGCTCGGCACCACCTCGACCAGATCGAGCGCGAAGCGCGATTTCAGCCGGGCCGCGAGGTCGAGGCAATTGGCGATCGGGTGGTCGACACGGACCTTGATAAGCCCTTCCGACACCGCCAGCGACACCAGCCGCTGCGCCGTCTGTCGTGAGATGCCGAGCGTCGAGGCGATCTGGTCTTGCGTGTTACCTGCGACATAATAGAGCCAGCCGGCGCGCGCCGCGTCGTCCAGCCTGTTGCTGCCGCTGTCCTGCCGGGAATTCAACTTGCTGCCTCCCTGCCCCGACAATCGAGACGGAGCGCCTTACTTTTACGGCGAAATGCGCTTGGGCGCAATTGCCTACCGACAGAGCAATTGCTTAGGTAGGTACTCAAGGTGCCTGTGGTGTTTCCAGGATCGTAGCCAAGCAGTTTTTGAAGTCCGGCAATTCATGAGTCCGGCAATGTCGGCGCGGCGGTTTATCTCCCGACGCAAACCCTTTAAGGGATTCGGACAAAGGAGCCTCGCATGACGCCGAAAGCGGTTTTCTGGGACATGGACGGCACGCTGGTCGACAGCGAGCCATTGCACGAGGCGGCGCTGATTGCGGCGCTGCACAGCGTCGGCATCGCGGCGCCGGCCGACCTGCATGAGCGGGTGCTCGGCATTGCCGCATGGCCGGTCTACGAGATGCTGCGCGACGAGTTCGGCCTCGACCTGCCCTTCGATGACTGGATCGTGCGCAAATACGACTACTATTTGCCGATGGCCGAGACGCTGAAGCCGCGCCCCGGCGCGATCGAGATCTTCAACGAGCTGCGCGCGCTTGGCGTGGCGCAAGCGGTGGTGTCCAATTCCGACCGGCTGGTCGTCGACGCCAATCTGCGCATGGTCGGTCTTTTCTATCCCGGCATGAAGACGGTCAGCCGCAACGACGTGCGCGAAGGCAAGCCGCATGCCGAGCCGTTCCTGCGCGCCGCATGGCTGGCCGATGTCGATCCGGCCGATGCCGTGGCCGTCGACGACAGCGTGACCGGCGTCACGGCGGGATTGGCGGCGGGGATGAGGACGATCTTCTGGCCGGAAGTGCCTATGGAAGGGCCGCCGGGCGCGATCGTCATCAACAGCGCCGACGAGTTGCGGGCTGAGCTGGGCCTTTAGGCATCAGTTCCGGTAAACCGGCTCCTGCTCGTCGAGGATCGCCTTCAATTCGGAAAGGTGCCGCTCGGCCTGGCCGGGATAATCTTCCTGCTCCGTTGCTGCCTTCTCCGCGATTTCGTCCGACAGGACCCGCAGCGGTCGGCCGGTCCACAGCGCCTTGATGTAGGTCTCGGCGGCGCGTTCGAAATAGAACATGCGGTTGAAGGTGTCGGCGACGCTATCGCCGATGACCAGCACGCCATGGTTGCCCATGACCATTACCTTGACCTTCGGATCAATGAGCAGCTGTGAGCAGCGTTCGCCCTCTTCCTCAAAGGCGAGCCCGCCATAATGGCCATCGACGACGTGACGGTTGAAGAAGATCGCCGAGTTCTGGTCGATCGGCGGCAACGTCGAGTCGGCGAGCGAAGCGAGCACCGTGGCGTGGATCGAGTGCACATGCATGACGCAGCGCGCATGACGCACATTACGATGGATGGCGCCATGCAGGCCCCATGCCGTCGGGTCGGGTGCATTCGGGCCGGAGAGCGTATCGGGATCGTTGGCGTCGATCAGCAGCAGGTCGCTCGCCTTGATGCGTGAGAAATGCACCTGGTTGGGATTCATCAGGAATTGCGAGCCGTCATCGTTGACGGCCAGCGAGAAATGATTGGCCACGGCTTCATGCATGTTGAGCCGCGCCGTCCAGCGGAAGGCGCAAGCCAGATCGACGCGCTCCTCGTAGAAGGGCAGGTTGGTCAGCATTTCCTTCTGCAAGCGGGCGATGCTCATCGAAAACCTCCGTGAAAGAAACAAGGATGCCGCGCGCGGCGGATGCGCGCAACCGGTTTCGTTTGGTGCAGACGAGTGCTTTGCCTCACGCCGCAGTGCTTCTGGCGGCACCGGCGCGCAGCCCGCCATGCTCGATTATGAAATCGATCACTTCCTGCAGCCCCTTGCCGCGCGACAGATCGGTGAAGCCGAACGGCCGCTTGCCGCGCATGCGGGCGGCATCGCTCTCCATGACATCGAGGTTGACGTTCACATAAGGGGCGAGATCGCTCTTGTTGATGACCAGGAAATCGGACCGGGTGATCGCCGGCCCGCCCTTGCGCGGGATTTCCTCGCCTTGGCAGACGGAGATGACGTAGAGCGTCAAATCAGCGAGGTCGGGGGAAAACGTGGCGGCAAGATTGTCGCCGCCCGATTCGATGAAGACGATATCGAGATCCGGGAATTTTTTGGTCATCTCGGCGATCGCCTGCAGATTGATCGAGGCGTCCTCGCGGATGGCGGTGTGCGGGCAGCCGCCGGTTTCGACGCCCATGATGCGATCCTCGGGCAGCGCCTGAAGCCGGGCCAGTATCATGGCATCTTCCTTGGTATAGATATCGTTGGTGACCACGGCGATGGAGAACTCGTCGCGCAGCGCCTTGCAGAGCTTTTCGGTGAGCGTCGTCTTGCCGGAGCCGACGGGACCGCCGATGCCGATGCGAAGGGGACCATTGGCTTGTGTCATCTAGCGAACTCCGTGATGGCAAGGACGGCGAAGCCGAGCCCGATCAAAAGGCACAGCGGCGAATAATAGCTGACATCGAGCCGGGCGAAGGGGTGTTCGGGCGCCAGCCTGCGCCACCACGGTGTAAAGCCGGCAATGCCGCGCGCCAGGAAGACCAGCGCGATGAGCAGCGCTGTCGCGGCGAGCCCAGCCTTAGGAAAGGGCGTGGCAAACACGCCTTCGAGCGCCATCGGCCACAGTGTCGCCAGGCCGAGACAGGCAGCAACGGCAAAGCTGGCGAAGGGCGCTGGCATTTCGTCGACGCCACGGAAGCCGACCACCGCTCGGGCGCAGGAGGCAGCGTCCCTGCCCGGCCAGATCCCGCCAATACCCCAATAGACATGCAGTGCGGTGATCAGCAGCAGGACCAGCGAGAGGGCGAAAGCGAGAACGATCATGAGCGGAACAGCCGCGAATATTGCGTCTCGTGCTTCATCGCCATGACGTCCGAGACGAACGCGCAGCCGCCGAGATCATCCAGCGTCGAGCCGGCAGCACGGGCGGCGACGCCAAGCGCCAGCGGTTCGAAGCCGGCGAGCAGCGCGGTGGCGCCGGTCTGGCCGACGACGCCGAGCCGGATCGCGGCCTGGACGAGGTTGGAGAAGAAGGTCTGCACGAAGGCGGCTAGCGCGTCCTGCAGGGCAATGGCGTTGCCGCCAGAAACGGCGCCGACGGCGACGCAATAGGCGCACTCGGCCGGCAGACGGTCCGGCACCTGACACGGCCAGGCCGAAGCCGCCTCCAGGAAGGCGGCGCCCTGCAGCATGGTCTCGGCATGGCGCTCGCGCGAGCCGGCCAGGGCCTCGGCGAGGGCCGCGATTTCGGCGAGATCGCCGCCCTCGCGGGCGCGCCGCCAGCTTTCGGCAAACAGCACGGCATCGTTCCAGCCCGAGCCCATCTCTACCAGCGTCTCCAGCCATGCGGCAAAGTCTTTGCTATTGGCAACCAGCCCGGCATGCACGGCTTGCTCGAGACCATGGCTGTAGGAAAAACTGCCGACCGGGAATGCAGGCGACAGCCAGGCCATCAGCCGCAACAAAGCGAGGTTGGAAGGCTGGTCAGTCATGGTCGTGCGAGTGGCTGTGGGAATGCGCCTCAGCATGGCTGTGCGCATGCGCCTCGGCATGAGCATGGCCGTGGCCGCCATGCCCGGAATAGGCGCCGCGCACCGGCTTGAACGGCTCGGAAACGTCGCTTACCGTCGCACCCAGCCCTTCCAGCATCGCCTTGATGACGTGATCGCGCAGGATCAGGATTCGTTCCGCCTCTATGGCGGCGGCAAGATGGCGGTTGCCGATATGCCAAGCGAGTTCGGTGAGATGAACCGGGCTTAAGGCACGGATATCGTAGAGCGGTTCCTCGGCCGCAATGATCTCGATTTGGCGGCCATCCTCCAGCACCAGCCGGTCGCCATCGTTCAAGGCAACCGGCTCGGGCAGGTCGACCAGCACCTTGTCGCTACGAGCCGTTTCGATGGCGCGGCGGCGCAGATGCCGCTCGTCATGGGCCAGCACGGCACGATCATATGGGGTGACCGGTCCCGCTTGGCCGGCGGCGAGCACCGAGACGGCACGCGGGAATTTGGTGAAATCTGTGCGGATGTCGAGCTTCATGTAAAAACTGCCTTTCCAAAAAGCCTAGACCATCCCGAACATCGGCCCAATGCCGGCGCATGCCCCGAATTCAAGTTTTTACAGCGTCCTTTGCGCGTCCGAAAGGACCCGCTGTGGTCAAACGATCGTGTCGAAGAGCCGCAGGATGACGCGTGACGCCGAGGCCGATCACCATGCCCATGACGATGCGGATGTGCGGGAAGATGTCGTGGGCGTAAGAGAGTTGCTGGTTCATTAGCGCCCGGCGCGGCACGTTCTGCGTCAGCTATAGCGCCGATGGATCAGAACAAAAAGTACCTCTGCGCCATCGGCAGCACGGTGGCCGGTTCGCAGGTGAGCAATTCGCCGTCGGCGCGCACCTCGTAGGTTTCGGGGTCGACCTCGACATGCGGGGTGGCGTCGTTGAGCACCATCGAATGCTTGCCGATGCCGCCGCGGGTGTTCTCGACGGCGACCATCTGCTTGTCGACGCCGAGCCGGCCGCGCAGGCCGGCATCGAGCGCCGCCCTGGAAACGAAGGTCACCGACGAATTGGTTATCGCCTTGCCATAGGCGCCGAACATCGGCCGGTAGTGCATCGGCTGCGGTGTCGGGATCGAGGCGTTGGGATCGCCCATCGGGGCGGCGGCGATCATGCCGCCGATCAGCACCATATCCGGCTTGACGCCGAAAAAGGCAGGGTTCCACAGCACCAGGTCGGCGCGCTTGCCGACCGCCACCGAGCCGATCTCGTTCGACAGGCCGTGCGCGATGGCCGGGTTGATCGTGTATTTGGCGATGTAGCGGCGGACGCGGAAATTGTCGTTGTCGCCGGTCTCCTGCGGCAGCGAACCGCGCTGGCGCTTCATCTTGTCGGCGGTCTGCCAGGTGCGGATCGCCACTTCGCCGACGCGGCCCATGGCCTGGCTGTCGGACGAGATGATCGAGAAGGCACCGATGTCGTGCAAAATGTCTTCGGCGGCGATGGTCTCCTTGCGGATGCGGCTTTCGGCAAAGGCGATGTCTTCGGGGATCGACGGCGACAGATGATGGCAGACCATCAGCATGTCGAGATGCTCGGCCAGCGTGTTGACGGTGTAGGGCCGGGTCGGATTGGTCGAGGACGGGATCACGTTGGGCAGCCCGCAAACCTTGATGATGTCAGGCGCATGGCCGCCGCCGGCGCCTTCGGTGTGGAAGGCGTGGATGGTGCGGCCGTTGATCGCCGCCACTGTGTTTTCGACAAAGCCGGACTCGTTCAGCGTGTCGGTGTGGATCATCACCTGGACGTCGTAGTCGTCAGCGACCGACAGGCAGCAGTCGATTGCCGCTGGTGTCGTGCCCCAGTCCTCGTGCAACTTCAGCGAGCAGGCACCGCCCAGCACCATCTCTTCAAGCGCGGCCGGCAAGGACGCGTTGCCCTTGCCCGACAGGCCGATGTTCATTGGGAAGGCGTCGAAGGACTGAATCATGCGCGCCAGATGCCACGGCCCAGGCGTGCACGTCGTCGCCAGCGTGCCATGCGCCGGTCCGGTGCCGCCGCCGAGCATGGTGGTGATGCCTGACATCAGCGCCTCTTCGATCTGCTGCGGGCAGATGAAATGGATATGCGCGTCGAAGCCGCCGGCGGTGAGGATCTTGCCTTCGCCGGCGATGATCTCGGTGCCGGGACCGATGATGATGGTGACACCATTTTGCATGTCCGGATTGCCGGCCTTGCCGACCGCGGCGATGCGTCCATCCCTAAGGCCGATATCGGCCTTGAAGATGCCGTCTGACGCATCGACGACCAGCGCATTGGTGATGACAGTGTCGACCGCGCCTTGGGCGCGGGACACCTGGCTCTGGCCCATGCCGTCGCGGATGACCTTGCCGCCGCCGAATTTCACCTCTTCGCCATGAAGGGTGAAATCCTTTTCGACCTCGATGAACAGTTCGGTATCGGCGAGCCGCACCTTGTCGCCGACGGTCGGGCCGTACATCTGCGCATAGGCGGCGCGGGTGATTCTAGCCATCAGCGATTGCTCCCGAAATACGTCCCAATACAGCCGGTCGAAGCCCGGCCGCACATTGTCGCCATCCTATGGTCACGCAATGACCCGCTGAGCGACACCTTCCGATCCCATTTAACGTTTGAGGTGGCCGGGTCACCCCAAAACGACCGTTCGCCAATCGATGGAAAGGAAGATCCATGCGCAAAACGATAAGTCTCGCCGCCGCCGCCACCCTCCTGCTCGCGACCGCTGCCAGCGCCCAGCAACAGCCGGCGCCGCAACCCGGCGAGCCGCCGGCTTCGCCCGCTCCCGCGGCGCCCGGCGCCCAGCCCGAAGCGCCGGCGATTCAGACCGTGAACGTCGTCGACATCGAGGAACTGCCGGAGGAAACGCAGACGAAGGTGAACGAAGTGATCGCCAAGCGCGGCGAGGACGGCCTGCAGAAATTGCGCAGCTCGATCGACGCGACCCCCCAGGTCAAATCCGCGCTCGAAGCCAAAGGACTCACCTCGGCGCAAGTGATCGCCGCCAGCATGGACACCAATGGCGCGCTGACCTTGATCACCAAGAAAGCGAGCTGACGATACGCTGTGGCGGGCCGGCACAAGGCCGGCCTGCCGCATCGGGGAGGGAACCTTCGCAGGGCAGAATACGTTTCGACTTTTTGGCGTAGAAACGAGTCTCGAAAGAGGCTCTGAGAGCGAGCGATGGCGATCACTACCTCCCCCGACACCAGATGGCTGCATATGGTTGCCGCAACTGTGTTTCTCGCGGCGAGCGTTCCCCAGGCCGCGCTGAATGCACAGGGTCTGGAAGGCCCGGACACCGTCAACAAGATCATCGGCTCGGAGGTTGGCCAGGAAGAGACCAACACGGCTGTGGAGGCCGGCAAAGTCGCCACGGCGATCGACCGGACGCGTGAAAACATCGGTACGGTGCGCAAAACATCCAAGCTCGACAAAGTCGATATCGTGTTCCTCACCGACGCAGCGCGCACGGAAGGCGGTCTGCCGCCGGCGATAGAAACCAAGGTCGAGCAGCATCAGGACGACATTGCGGAACTGCGCGAGGAGATCGAGGCGAACGCATTGCTGTTCAACGCCATCGACTCGCGACGCGTGCAGACCGAAGACGTTCTCGCCGTGGAATTCGATGATCCTGGAAAGGTCGTCATCTACGCGGCGGCCAAGCCGCCCAGCTGAGCCGAAACTGCTCGACGCGCTGGATCTCACAACGCGCCCATGATCTTCTGCTGAAACCCGTAGACCTCGCGCTTGCCGCCGAGCGGCACCAAGGTGACGTCGCGCTCCTGGCCGGGCTCGAAGCGCATCGCCGTGCCGGCGGCGATGTCGAGGCGCATGCCCCGCGCCTTGTCGCGATCGAATTTCAGCCCCTCATTGGTCTCGAAGAAGTGGTAGTGGCTGCCGACCTGGATCGGCCGGTCGCCGCTGTTGGCCACTTTCATGGTGACGGTCGGCTGGCCCTTGTTCAGTTCGATCTCGCCGCCTGCCGTGATGATTTCGCCCGGGATCATCGCCAGCCTCACAAGACGCCGAAGGCGAGGCCGGCACCGACGGCAGCACAGGCGCCGCCAGCGGCGCGGGCAAGGCCCGGGAATCTGATGCCGAGGCCAAGACCGGCAGCGAGGCCGGCGGCATGGAGCAGCGCGGTGGCGACGGCAAAGCCGGCCATATAGCCGAGCCCGCCGGCGTTTTCAGGCACCTCGGTGCCATGGGCGTGACCGTGGAACAGCGCGAACAGGCCGATGATGGCGACGCCGGCCGAGACCGGAAGATCGATCGCGAGGGCGACCAGCAGTCCCAGCGCCACGACGGACGCCAGTATGCCCGGCTCGACGAACGGCACCGGCACCTGCAGCATGCCGAGCGTACCGCCCGCCAGCATGACGCCGACAAAGGCGAGCGGCCAGGCGACAACCGCCTTGCCGCCCTTGAGCGCCGCCAACAACCCGACCGCGATCATAACCGCGATGTGGTCGAGCCCGGAGAGCGGATGCATGAGGCCGGCTGACAAGGACGCGGTCGTGCCGATGCCGACATGGGCATAGGCGGGCATTGCGGCGGCGAGAAGCAGGATCGCCGAGAGCGACGTGCATTTGATCGTTGCGGGGACCATCGATATGCCTTCCGTTGTCAGGATTTTGCCGTCACGCGGCCTTGCGGGCCGGGCCGCAGCCTTCGGCCTTGAGGCCGCGCTTTGTCGAGGCGGGATGTTTCTTCAGCATCGCTGCCGGGCGGATCGGGCGCACTGAAAAATTGCCGCCGCAATTCGGGCAGACGCCGCCCAGCACGTTTGCCGCGCAATCGGCGCAAAAGGTACACTCGAAGGTGCAGATCAGCGCATCCGTCGCCTCAGGCGGCAGGTCCTTGTCGCAGCATTCGCAGTTGGGGCGCAGTTCAAGCATTTTCCTCTCCTCACCTTATCGGTTCATGCACGGTCACCAGCTTGGTGCCGTCGGGAAACGTCGCCTCGACCTGGACGTCGTGGATCATCTCGGCGATGCCCTCCATCACCTGCGCGCGGGTGACGACATGGGCGCCGGCCTCCATCAGCTCGGCGACCTGGCGGCCGTCGCGGGCGCCCTCAACGACGAAGTCGGTGATCAGCGCGATCGCCTCGGGGTGATTGAGCTTGACGCCGCGTTCGAGCCGCTTGCGCGCCACAATCGCCGCCATGGCGATCAGCAGCTTGTCCTTTTCCCTTGGCGTCAGGTTCATGCGTATCCCAGGAGTGACATAATCAGAATCAGAGTGACCATAATTTGGGCAGACCCGCCCGTCCGTTGAGCAATTCGACGAGCGGCACCAGCCGCTTGCGGAGCTGGTAGCCGTCCTCGGCAAACAGTCTCGCAAGAAGCTTGCCAGATTTCTTCACGCTCCAGACGCTGGCATCGCCCTGTCCGGCGATGATGTCCCGGGCCGGATCCAGAAAAGTCTCCACCCGCGGTGAGATCATCAGCACCGTCGCCATGGCGATGGCGCCGCCGGCCACGGCGGAACGGCCCAGAATGGCGGCAATGCCGGGCCCGATGCGGAAATCCTCGGCATGAACAAGCGCTCCGTCCTGGCTGACCCGCCAGCGGTCATGGAAATTGCCGTGCGCCGCGCGTTCGCCCATGGCGAGGCGGCCAAAGACGGTCGCCTCGAGCACCAGCGCCTCGGCACCGGCGGCAAGCTCCAGGTCGAGCCTGCGGGCAAAGGCCGATCGATCGAAGACGATGGTTTCCTGCGGCAGCCAGGCGATGCGGCCGCCAGCGCCGACCGTCAGCTTCACCTGCACCTCGGCGCGATCGGATGCGGCGCGGTAAACCTTCTCGCAGGCTTGGGTGGTTATGGTGGCAGAGGCGCCGGCGCCGACATCGACCTCCCAGCCGAGGCGGTCGCCGCCGGTCAGCCCGCCGGCGGTGTTGATCAGGACGGCTTCGAGCGGATCGGCCGAGACGGCCGGCATACGGATCTTGGCGGAACCATCCTGATAAAGCCGCCGAAGACGCGTGCGGCCGCCATTCCTGTCACACACAAGGCGCGCAGTTCCGGCGACGCGCTGGGCCGGCGGGACAAAGGTCAGGCCACGTTCGATCATATCCATGGCGCCAACGATAACCACACTGAATCCGAAATTCGCATCACTTTGGAGCAGCGTAATGAACGAATTTCGGATTCAAAGCCATACTGGAGCGCCGCGCGTCCCCTTGGACGCGCAACGGACGCTCCAGCACTTTCCAGTTGGCGCATGATCCTTTCCGGAAAACCGATTCCGGTTTCCGGGGTCATGCGCTGGCAACTTATTGGATTCTGGTGTGGTTTGGATTTGAGGTTCCTAACCGCTGGTGCCATCAAAGTCGTAGGAACCTCAAATCCAGACCACACCGCCGGCTTTGTCGACATATAGCTTGTTGCTTGACAACGTTTCGGTTTCTATAGAGGAGCCGTCTTGGTACGGTCACACAGCGCCTGGCGGGATAAAAGGCGACGGTGACGATCTGAACCTGGGGAAAAAGAGGCGCTGATCAGTCGGCGTCGAGAAACGACGAGGTTGGGGAAGGAACCGAATGGCTGACCAGCTGGCAACGGACATCATCGCGAAGATCAAAGCTCATGCCGAGCCGGGTGGCGAAGAAATCACCACCAGCACCGAACTGACCTCACTTGGCATCCATTCGCTGGAACTGACGGAGATCATCTTCGATCTCGAGGAACAGTATGGCATCGAGATCGAGATGAACACGGTCGATGCCTGGAGCAACCTGAAGAACGTCGGCGACATGGTCGAGGCGGTTCGCGCGCTGATCGCGAATAAAGCCTGACTGAATGCACAAGCGCGTCGTCATTACCGGCATCGGCGGCATATGCGGGCTCGGGACCAATGCGCCCGCAATCTGGGGCGAGATGCGCGACGGCCGCTCGGCCATCGGCCCGATCGTCAATTCGGAGCTGCATGACCTGAAAGTCAGGGTCGGCTGCGAAATCAAGACGCTTCCCGATCACGGTATCGACCGCAAGCAGGTCGTGTCGATGGATCGCTTCAGCCTGCTGGCGACGATCGCCGCGCGGGAAGCCGCGCAACAGGCTGGCTTGACCTCGCACGCAGCCAACACCTACCGGATGGGCGCCATCGTCGGCGTCGGCGTTTGCGGCTGGGAGGCGATTGAAGAGAGCTATCGCGCCATCCTGCTCGAAGGCAAGAACCGCGCCGGCATCTTCACCGTGCCGAAAGTGATGCCGGGTGCCGCGGCCGGCCATGTCAGCATGAATCTCGGCCTGCGCGGACCGGTCTTCGGCATCACCTCGGCCTGCTCCTCGTCCAACCACGCCATTGCCTCGGCTGTCGACCAGATCAGGCTCGGCCGCGCCGATATCATGCTCGCCGGCGGCACCGATGCGCCACTGGTCTGGGGCATCCTGAAAGGCTGGGAGGCGCTGCGGGTGCTGGCGCCCGACACCTGCCGGCCGTTTTCGGCCGATCGCCAGGGCCTGGTGCTCGGCGAAGGCGCCGGCATGGTTGTGCTGGAAACCTACGAGCATGCCATGGCGCGCGGCGCCACGATTCTGGCCGAAATTGCCGGCGCCGGCCTTTCCGGCGATGCCTCCGACATCGTCGCGCCGACCATCGAAGGGCCGGAGGCGGCGATGCGCTTCTGCCTCGTCGATGCCAGGCTCAACCCGGAAGACATCGACTATGTCAATGCGCATGGCACCGGCACCAAGGCCAACGACCAGATCGAGACGGCGGCGATCAAGCGCGTCTTCGGCGATCATGCCTCCAGGCTTTCGATCTCCTCGACCAAATCGATGCACGCCCACTGCCTCGGCGCGTCGGGCGCGCTGGAGCTGATCGCCTGCGTGATGGCGATCCGCGAAGGCATCGTGCCGCCGACGGCCAATTTTCGCGAAACCGACGCCGATTGCGATCTCGACATCACGCCGAATGTGGCGCGCGAGCGCAAGGTGCGCGCGGCGATCAGCAACGGCTTCGCCTTCGGCGGCACCAATGCGGTGCTGGCGTTCAAGGCGGTCTGACCGCAACCGGTTCCCAGATACGGCGAGACGCGTCTTGCCACGCGCCGCGCACGCGCGAAAAATCCCCGCCCAGGAGTTTCGATGACCGACCTGTCCGCCTTTCCGATCGCCACGCGCTGGCCGGCCAGCCATCCCGACCGCATCCAGCTCTATTCGTTTCCGACGCCGAACGGGGTGAAGGTGTCGATCGCGCTGGAGGAACTCGGCCTGCCATACGAGGCGCATGCGGTGAACATCGGCAAGAAAGAAAGCTGGACGCCGGAATTCCTGTCGCTTAACCCCAACGGCAAGATCCCGGCGATGATCGATCCGGACGGCCCGGGCGGCAGGCCGATCGGGCTGTTCGAATCCGGCGCCATCCTGCTCTATCTCTCGGACAAGACCGGAAAGCTGGTCCCGGCCGACCCGGTGCGGCGTTACGAAACGATCCAGTGGGTGTTCTTCCAGATGGCCTCGATCGGGCCGATCTTCGGGCAGGTCGGCTTCTTCCACAAATTCGCCGGACGCGAAATCGCCGACAAGCGGCCGCTGGCGCGCTATCGCGACGAATCGCGGCGGCTGATCGGTGTGCTCGAGACGAGGCTGAAGGGCCGCAGCTGGATCATGGACGACGACTACACCATCGCCGATATCTCAATGCTGGGCTGGGTGCGCAATCTGATCGGTTTTTACGAGGCAAGGGAGCTTGTCGGCTTCGACGACTTTCGCAATGTCGCGGCATGGCTGGAACGCGGCCTTGCCCGGCCGGCGGTGCAACGGGGTCTCAACATCCCCGCCCGGGCTAACTGACAGCTAATCGGTCGAGCTGCAACAAGCGGCTGTCGTGGCCTACTTTGTCTTGGCTTTGGATTTTGAGCCGCCCTTGCCCATGACGGAAGCGGCAAGGGACGCAGCGGTCTTGGCGGTGGCGACAACCGCACCGGCCGCGACATTGGCCGTCGTTTTAACCGTGCGCATTGCGCTGTCTGCCATCGAGCCGCCGGTTGCCGATTTCCTGGGCTTGGCGGGTTTTGCCGTGGCGTTGGCTGCGGCCGGTGTCACTTTCTTCGGTGCTGCCTTGCCAAAACTGGGCTTTGCCGCATCTTTCGAGCGGGCGGCGGCGGCCGGGCCAGCGCCCGTCTTCGATTCGGTGGCCTTTGATTCAGTTGCCTTTGATCGGGTTGCCCTGCCCTTGCCGGGCGCAGGCTTTCTTGCCTTGGTTGCCATCGGAGTTGCCATCGGACAGTTTTCCTCATGTCAGCATCATTGCCGTATCTGACATAACGGGCGGAAAGTCCTAAGGTTCCAGGCGCGGGTCGTCCTGCGAATCAGGCTTGATCGCGATCACCAGATCGGCGGGGCGGCGGCGGGCAAGCACGCGGTCGATGTTGGGCATGTCATTGGAGGCGATCCAGGCGCGGGCGTCCTCGTCGGAGCGGCCATGCTCATGCCATCGCTCAAGCAGCCGACGCTCGAGCTCAGCGCGCGGCAGATCGAGGAAGATCGAGAAATCGAACAGCGGCGCCAGTCGCGACCAAGGTTCTTCATCAAGCAGCAGGTAATTGCCTTCGACCAGGATGAACTTGGTGTCGGCGGCGATGATCGAAGCAGCTGCGCGCGACAGCTCCATGCTGCGGTCGAACACCGGAATGGCGATGTCGGGCTCGGCCGCGCGGATGCGCTTCAGCAAGGTTTCGAAGCCGGCAAAGTCAAAGGTTTCCGGAGCGCCCTTTCGCGCGCGCAGGCCGCGCTGCTCGAGCACGATATCGTCGTAATGGAAGCCATCCATGGGCACGATTTCGGCCGTACCTTCCGGCAGCAGTTCATGCAGGCGGGCCGAAATCGTCGACTTGCCGGCGCCCGGGGGGCCCGCGATGGCAACGACAAAACGCCGCGCCTTGCCGGCGCGCTTGAAGATGGTCGCGGCGAGGTGGGCAATCTCGGACATCGGAGCCTTTCTGGCCGGGTGTTTTGGATCGCATCTTGGCGATAATTCGCGGGAATTTCAAATCTGGGATTAGTCCTCGACACAGAAGTTTCGACCGTCCGTTGGCAATCGCAAACCTCTAGGATTGGCCGAAACGATCCTCCCTTTCGTCATCCTGGGGCGGAGCAAGGAGCGAAGCGACGCGGCGCAGACCCCAGGATCCATGCCGTGACATCAGCCGAGGAACGCGGCGGAACAGAATAAAAGCGCTCTGTAGCGATCCTTCGCGCCCCCTCTGTCCTGCCCTCTTTGCCAAAACTTGACATCTCCCCCACTTGGGGGGAGATCGGCAGCTTCGCGGACAGCGTCCTTTTTGCAAGGTTGGTTGTTGGCGAAATCAGTGATGAAGGCCAATCTCCCTCCTTGTGGGGGAGATGTCCGGCAGGACAGAGGGGGGCGCTGTCCCTCCGCGATCAAAGGTTCTGCACCGCAGCAGCGCTCTGATGTCACGGCATGGATCCCAGGGTCTCCGCGACGTCGCTTCGCTCCTGCTCCGCCCTGGGATGACGAAGAGGTGGGGAGGCGAGCGCTCAAGCTGGAACCGACCTGCCAATCCTCAGGAAATCGCCGTCGAAAGGTACATCCCGCGTCGAACCGTCGGCAGCCGCAATGCGCATATGCCCCTGCGCGGTTATGATGTCGCGCGGCGGCTCGCCGCCGGCTTCTTGAGGCAGTGCGCCGATGACGTGGCGGAACGAGACATTGCGGCCTTCGCCAAGGGCAAAGGCGGTCGCCACCCCTTCCCGCTTCAGCCAGTTGTCACCGAGCGACGCGGCATGGCCGAGCGCGGTGCGGCCGTCCTCGATGCCGAGCACGCCGCGATGGCGGCCGCTCCACGGCGGGTAGTCGCGCCCGCCATTGCTGATCCACAGCATGGTGACCGGCAGTTCGGCCGGGTTCTTCAGCACGACAACGAGATCGGCTTCCGCTTTTCGCGCCAGCGCGGTCCAGCCCGGCCCGCCATGGTCGGCCTCGACCAGCGTGACGAAATCCTCTCGGCTCTGGTCCCTTCGATAGTCGGTCAGGTCGAGCGTGCCGCCATCGGCGGCGGGAAATCGCGTCAGGTCGGTGGAACGCGCGGGATAGGCGAGCAGGAATCGGCCGCGGGCCGGATCAGGCTCGAGCGGGTCGTCCGGCGTCGCCGCAAATCGCCTCGGCGAGAAGGCCAGCCTGCCGCCGTCCTTCATCACCGTCATCGGATGATGGGCGACGGAAATGCCGCCCGAACCGCCGGAAAAGACATGCTCCTGATAGAGAAAGGGATGGTCGTCGCGCAGGGTCAGGATTTTCTCGACCGTGGCACCCATGACCAAGTGCCGCAGCCTGAAGACCGCGCGCCAGCCATCGGCAGTCGCCGCGGAGGCGACGACATCCCAGCGGCTGTTGGCCGGCCAGCCATGCAAGGGTGCTTCCTCGACATCGCTGCGCGAAAACGGCGCGCAGAGAAAATCGCCGGACAGGCGAACGGTGCCGGCCGGCAGGTCTTGCGGCAGCGTCTCGCGCGGCTCGTCGATCCACGGCGCGCGATGCAGCGGTTTTAGCCGGCGCCCGTCGATATCGACCGTCATGTCGGCGAGATGGCCGACGGTGAGATCGACAGTTAGCGAAATGCCGTTTGCCTTGATCGTGAGCGTATCCATGGCGCACCTGCTGATTCTGCCGGCGCCAGCAAAGCCGCATGACGCCGGTTGCGCAAGCGGCGTGTCGGCATTTCACATCAGAGACAGCGGAGCACCCCTGTGGGAGCGATCATTGCCGGCTGGCGGCGGCGCCCCTCATTGCGCTGCGGATGCCGGTTGCAGGACTTGGGTTCCTCGCCCCACAAAGTGGGGAGAGGAACCTAGGTCTTGCGAGGATGCCGGCAGGCAGGTGAGGGGCGGCGCCAACGCCAGGAGCGTGGTGAATTCAAACCTGAAGCGATTGCCCTGAAGAAAGGTGTTAACGAAATAGACGGCGCCATTGGGTTACGCTAGTTTCCCACTCGTTTCAGCAACAGCTTACCTTCAGAATGTCCAAACCGCGCCGCTTTCCGTTCATCTCAAGATTTGTCGCGGCGTTTGCGCTGCTGGTGCTCGTTGCCGGTTGCGCGACGACGCCGACGGAGACCATGCTGGCGGTGCCGGCGCCGGCGCAGAAATATGCAGCTGTTGTCATCGACGGCAGCAGCGGCAAGACGCTGTTCGAGGCCAATTCGACGGCGCCGCGCTATCCGGCGTCGCTGACCAAGATGATGACGCTCTACCTGCTGTTCGAGGGGCTGGAGCAGGGCCGCATCAGCAAGACGACGCTGATCCCGGTCTCGGACAACGCCGCCAGGCAGCCGCCGACCAAGCTGCGCTTCAGGCGCGGCGAGACGATCGATGTCGAATCGGCGATCCGGGCGATCACAGTCAAATCGGCCAATGACGTGGCGGTCGCCGTCGCCGAATATCTCGGCGGCAGCGAAGCGGCGTTCGCCGCGATGATGACCGCCAAAGCGCGCCAGATCGGCATGCGCAGCACCGTCTTCCGCAACGCTTCGGGCCTGCCGGACGCCGGCCAGCAGACGACGGCGCGCGACATGGCGGTGCTCGGCATGGCGCTGCGCGCCCGCTTCCCGCAGCATTTCCACTATTTTTCGGAAAGCGATTTTGTGTTCCGCGGCAGGCTGGTGCGCGGCCACAACGACATGCTCGGCCGCGTCCGCGGCGTCAACGGCATCAAGACAGGTTATATCAGAGCCTCAGGCTTCAACATCGTCACCTCCTACGACGCCGACGGCCGCCGGCTCATCCTCGTGGTGATGGGCGCCGACAGCGCGCGCCAGCGCAACGACCATGTCGAAGCGCTGATCCAGCGCAACCTGTCGCCGGCGTCGAACACGACGACAAGGTTGCTGTACGCCAGGGAGCAGTGAGGGGTGGACGAAAGCCCTGGCTTTTCGAATGACGAACGCCGTGGGCCTGCGAGGCCGCGCAGCGACCGGATGCGGCGCGAACCTCAAAATGCGACAGCCTAGCGGGACAACTTTACCGCGCCGGCTACTTGCCCGTTGAAGCCTGCGCCGGCTTCCGCTAAGAAGCCGTGACTTGCCGGTTCACCGGCTGGTCCGTTTTCCGGATCGTCGATCCTGAAAGCACCCGTAGCTCAGCTGGATAGAGCGCTGCCCTCCGAAGGCAGAGGTCACAGGTTCGAATCCTGTCGGGTGCGCCAGATTATTTGGGTCCATTCTGGACACATAGGTTACGGTTATACTGGAGACATGGGTAACACTTTCGGCCCGAAAGGGTTTTGGAGTGGTTCGAGCCTGCATGTCTCATCGTCGAAATATCCCAGATCATAGTCCACGAAGCTGACCAGGCAGATATGGTCCTCGACCTGTTTGATGCCGACGGTCTGGCCGGCGAAGACCTGGCTGAGGTTGATCTTTTTGCGATTGTAGCAGATGCGTGCGTGTTCCGATGAAGCCGGCCACCGATTCCGATTTGAAGCCGGCCAGTCATTCCGATTTCATTCCGGCCGCCATTCCGATTTGAAGGCGGCCATTTTTCGGACTGATCCTGGGTCTCGTTGATGTTTGGGTTGGGTTTTGTTTCAGGTCAAGCTTCGGTGTTTTCGGGGACGATTGGCGGGCGCTGTTTTCGCATGCTTTCACCGGTGAGATCGATGCGATAGGCGTTGTGAACGAGGCGATCCAGGATGGCGTCGGCCAAAGTTGGGTTTGCAATAATCTCCCACCAGCGATCCACGGGCACCTGACTTGTGACGATGGTTGAGCGTCGTTCGTAGCGATCCTCAATGATCTCCAGGAGATCGCGGCGTTGGTCATCATTGAGTTTTTCCGGTCCCCAGTCATCGAGGATCAGCAGGTCGGTCCTGGCAAGAGATTTGAGGATCCTGCCGTATCGCCCGTCGCCTCTTGCAAGCGCGAGGGCGGCGAACAGCCTGGGAACCCGGTGGTAGGCGACTGAGAAGTCTTCGCGGCAGGCCTGGTGGCCAAGAGCGCAGGCAAGCCAGCTTTTGCCGACGCCGGCTGGTCCGGTGACAAGAAGACCGTGATGCTTTCTGATCCAGTCGCAGCCGGCAAGCGCCATGAACATATTGCGGTCGAGGCCGCGTGCGGCGCGGAAGTCGGCATCCTCGATCTGCGCGTCATGGCGAAGCTTGGCAGCCCTGGCGCGAGCCTCGAAACGCTTCTGGCGGCGCATGGTCGCCTCGCGTTCGAGCAGCATGGCAAGCCATTCGCCGTGCTCGAGGCCGCGCACTTCGGGCTGCGTGTCGAGTTCCTGGAAAGCGGTTGCCATGCCGTAGAGGCCGAGCTCTCGCAGCATGTCGATGGTGGGATTGATCAGCATGGGTGGATCTCCTCAATGAAAGTAATCAGGGCCACGCAGATTGGCGTGATCGACGATGGCGGTTGGTTCGGTGGAATGGCGTGCGGCCTTGTGATTGGCGATGAGCGAAGCAATGCTCTTGCAGTTCAAGCCACCGATCTCGACAGCGCGGGCTGACACGGCTTCTGCCCGATTGCGATCGATGTCGCGAAACAGGCGCAGGATGCCCAGACATGTTCGAAAGCCCTGCTCTGGATGCGGACGGCTGGCGAGAATTGCGATGACCAGGCCTTCGGTCTGTGGCCCGATCGACGTGGCCCAACGCCGAAAGCGCTCCGGCGTCCATTCGGCATAGCGCCGGTGGGAACTGGGCATGTGATCCGGATCGGTTCCATGGCGAGGACCTCCATGGCGGCGCTGATGCACCGCGACGCGCTTGCCGCGGTGGAAGATCTCGATGGTGCGCGCCGTTGCTCTCAGATCGACCTGCTGACGAATGAGGCTGTGGGGCACGGAATAAAAGAAGGTCTTGAACTCGACGTGATAATCCGTCGAGACGCGGGCCAAACGCCATTCGGCAAACTCGTAATCCTCCAGTGGAAGACTGGCCAAAGCCGGGCTCTCGACGGTCTCGAAGAGCTGCCGGCGACTGACGCCCAGCCGGCGCATGACGTGGTCGTTGATGCGATCGAGCGCCTGGGCAATGGCGGCATTGGCCTCAGCCAGCGAGAAGAAAGTCTGGTTGCGCAGGCGCCCCAGAATGCAGGACTGGGCGAAACGCACTCCATTCTCCACTTTCGATTTATCCCGAGGCTTTCTTGGCCGTGCCGGAAGAACGCCGACGCCATAGTGGGAAGCCATCATGCCGTAGCTGCGATTGATCTCGGGATCGTAGAAACTAGCGCGACTGACGCCAGACTTCAGATTGTCGGGAATGACGAGTCTGGGAACGCCGTGAAAAAAACGAAACATCCGGACATGCGAGCCAATCCAGTCGGGAAGCGTTTGCGTCCAGGTGGCCTCGGCAAAGGTGTAGCTGGACGCACCCAGCACCGCCACGAAGATCTCCGCCTCGCGGATCTCGCCGGTCTTGCGATCGACAATCGGGATCTTCTTGCCGGAATAATCGACGAAGACCTTGTCGCCGGCCGCATGCTCCTGGCGCATCGTCGGCGAAAGCCGCTGCTCGAAACTGCGAAAGAGTTCGCAGAAGCGACTATAGCCGTAACCGTCGGGATGCGACCCACGATACTCCTCCCACAGGATGAGCAATGTGACGCCGGGCTTCTTGAGCTCGACCGCAAGATCGGCCCAGTTCGGTTCCGTGCGTCGCCGCGTGCCCTGTTTGACGCCGTTGCGACTGAAGAGCTTGTGCTCAAGCGCATCGTCGGTCAGCTCGCCCGGCAAGGGCCAGCTCAATCCAACCGCGGCTGCACGCTGCAAATTATCCTGCACCGTACTGCGCGCTATCCCCAACACGACCGCAATCTCGCGGGAGCTCGTCCCGCTTCCGGCAAGCCGCAGCATTTGTCTCAATTGTCTCATGGTCAGCCTTCTCTTTGCCGGCATCAAAATGTCCCCGTTCATGGCGAGGTGATTGATGCCAAAGTTGCTGACCCAGGAGGTAATCTTCAGTGCCGAAAACTGGCCGGCTTTTGATTGGAATGGTGGCCGGCTTCAAATCGGAACGGTGGCCGGTCTTTGATCGGAATGGCGGCCGGCTTCACGTCGGAATCCGCAAGATGCGCCCGCAGGTGGTGACGGTGACTGCCTTGTCGTGGAAGGTAGTCGAGTTCCGGCAGTCCCGGATAGGGTCGCGGCGACGGGCTGTAGCGCTCGGCAGGGCAGGCCATATCGAGCGCCTGGTGCGGTCGTTCGGTGTTGAACTCCTCGACGAAGTCGTCGAACTTTGCCTGCTGCTGCAGAAAGTTGGCGCCGGCCGGCTTGGTGGTCTCCAGCTTGAGTGTCTAGCCAAAGTGGCTAATGTCGAAGTTCGGCTGACCAATGCGGCTGACGTACGAGCCGAACCGCTGTGTCAGATTGCTCAGGAAGGGCGATGCCACTGATGCCACTCGAGTTGACAGGCTATTCTGAAGATCCGCGATTGGCATTGTCCGAAGCTTCTTGAACTGCACTATCAGAGGCTTGCCGTCCTCTAAGGGAGGGAGGAAATGCTGGGCGGGCTCGCTTTGATTGATAAGCTTCTTGAAATACTTTTCAGCTTCTCGTCTTTTCGCGTTGCTGGCATCTGGCTTCAGCCCTGCAGCCTGCTGTTTCCATTCTTCGACCAGACCATCGGTCTCGCAGTAGGCCAGTAAAACCGTCTCGGCTTTCTGCGTGGCCATGTCGCATTGAGGTGTCAACACGATCCACAATCCACCCTCCAACTTGAACACGTCACCTGTGTGGGGCCGCTTTTCCTGAAGAGCGGGTTGAACGTAGTTCTCGAAGGGGTGCCACTTGACGTTCTCCTCGGAATCGATGCCCAAGATGTCGGCGATGTGGCTGGCATACTGCCTCGAAACGATGCCAATCAGCTGTTTGGTGTCTATCCCGGCCAAGGATTCATACGACTTCCACCGCGGCCATACCCGTCCATAGAAGACGGCCGCCCCTTGCGCCTGTATGCTCTTTCGCGTCCCGCCAAGTACCTCAATCATCCGCGCAAGCTTGGCGAACCACTCAATCGCCCTCTGGTAGGCATCTCCGTCCCCCTTGTTGAAGACGGCCAGCATTTCGTGCCCTTGCGCTTTTTGGTCGAAGTCTCCCGGATGTCCGCTGATGATTGCTGCCGGGATTCCGTACTGCACAACGCAAAGATCAGCCAACGTGCCTCCAGGGAGTTTGCCGTCGCCCCCTGGCAGACGCAGATCGAGAAGCGCGGCATCAAGACGAAGTCGATCAAGCTGGGCAAGGCCGTCTTCATAAGTGGTGGCGACCGCTAGCTCGAAAGAAACGTCCGGATGCGCCTCGTTCCATTCCTTGACGGCATCGTTGAAGAGCGAGCGCTGAGCCTTGTCATCCTCAACGAACAACAGCCGAATTGCCATTCTACCCCCCCAGGCAAGGAAACCGGATTTCAAAGCGAGTTCCGGCTGAGAAATGCATGTGATAGTGCAGCGATGCGTTTGATCTGGAGAGCGCTTCCTTGGCGATGTTCAGGCCAAGCCCCGTGCCTCCGTCCTTAAGCGTGAAACCGACATCGAATATCTGTTCTGCGAACTCCTCCGGGACTCCGGGGCCGTTGTCATCGACGTATATGATCGCTTCGCCGCCTTGCCAGCGAAAGCGGATGTCGACTCGTGGGTTTTGCGTCTTCGCCTGCTCCAGCCAGTAGATCGAGTTGCCCACCAGATTGACCAAGGCGGTCTTCAGATCATCCTTGTACCCGACAAGTCGCTTAGCGGTGCCCTCTTGATGGACCTCCATCTCAATGTTGTGGCTGTCGAAGATTCCAAGCACCTCATGAGCGGCATCGACCCCGTAGAAATCTTCTGGTGGGCCCCGCCGTGCGCCAGAAAGCGGGCGAAGTACCTCAAAGAGTTTTCGCAGTTTCTCTCCGTTATCCCGGACCAATGCAAGCTTTTCTGGGAATTCCTTACGTGTGTCCTCTGTATATTTGCTGTTGTCAAAGAGGAACTGAAACCGCGTCTGAAGTCGCTTTCCAGTGTTCGCCAAGAAGGTGGCGCTCGGGGCGCCCTCGTGAAGGATTTCACCAATTATCTGCCCGAGGGATGATTGTGCTTCCAGAATTCTCTGGCGCTCTTCGAGAGCTTCGATCCTCTCGACCAAGAGGGCAGATTGCTTGGCTATTATGTCTTGGGCGGAACTTCTCTTCGCAGGAGAAATATCTGATATGAGACTCTGGAGGGGCTCCAGTTCGGAGATCTTCCTGACATCCTCGAAGGTGGTCCGCTTTCGTCTTGCTATTCCCGCATCTTCACGGAATTTCTGTCGCCGCGGTTCAACGCGTTCCGCTAGCAAGTCCGTGATGAGCCTATGAAGCCGACGGAAGGCTGCATTCTGTTCGAATCCCTCTCGGCTGCTCCTTTCCACCAAACCGGAAGCGTCCTGATCCTGGACCGTGACGTAACCGGCGATCTGGTTGTGACCAATTCGCAGGCTTGGGTTCTGAACCCGGCGCTTGTCCAGCGTCAGCCAGTCGTTCTCAGGGTCACCATATGGGCGGATTCGAAATCCGGCCCTGTAGATCGCAATTCCGGCAACACTGTCCAAAATCTGACGGGCCTCGGCAGCACTCACATCTCCCAGCCCAGCCTTTCTGATGGCCTCCCGGACAACCGCCGCTTCTCGGTCGAAGAGGAACAGCTGAACGGTGACTATGCCGCAGGACTGCTCCTCGTCCTGGAGTGGAAGGACAAGATCGATCGGCTGAGGTGCCTGTCCTGCGCGACGAATCTGCATCGTACCGTGGAACCGCCCCGCCACATCGAAATGACCTGAAACTTCGTAGTCGCTACTTGTGAGGATAGGGAACGGCTGAACCTCGTATGCCTTTTTGGGATCGGAATTCCCTTCTGTGTCGTCCGGGTCGTGGGTGGTCCCAAGCACGGTCCAGCCGTCGAAACCCGCTGTTTCCTTCGTACAGCCCGACAGGTCGAGATAGATTGAGAACTTGTCTTGGTCATTCTGCTGCAACGGAGAAATCAACCGCCGAAGTTCAAGATACAGTCGAGCGAGTTTCGGTTCCGTCCAGTCTTCTGAAAGCTCGCTGATCTCGATCGTCGTGCCCGTAGGGAGCGTCGATTCCTGGGTCATGTAGTCGATCGAAACGTCCGACAGGTAGGTATCACCGTCGAACATGCTCCAGTTCAGCTCGGGGATCAGAACCTCGACGCGCGACCCAGTTCGGTCGCTGACGGAGTTCAGCGCCATACGGGTGCCAAGCTTGGCCGCTGCGAAACGCCCGATGCCCTTGGAACCCATCATGTGGCGCCTTTTGATCGGCGACAGTCGCGTGCCTGATTTGGCTGCGGTGGCCGGCTCCATCCATTTATCCTGGATGTCAGACAGCGCCATGCCGTGGCCATCATCAGCAATGACGATCCTGCCGTTGCCTGCCTTAAGAGGCGGAATGAATTTGATCGAGACGAACGATGCGTCCGCGTCGTAAGCATTCTTGACCAGCTCGATGACAGCTGCTTCTGGCCCGCTGATAAGCTGGTCACCTATGGTGCGAATGATGCGGGCGCGTGGCCTGAATTGAAGTTTCTGTGCGGTCGGCGGCATTGTTGTCCGTGTCCAGATGCGATTCACCACGTTATAGTGAAATCCATCGAAAATCGGCGATGGAGCAAGTGAAAGTTATTCTCGGCCTCGCAAGCGGTGATCAGTCTCGGTGGGTTAGGCGGCGTTCGTCAGAGATCCCGGAGCCCTACCCTCTGAAACCGAGTGACCGCGCCTCGGCAATGATCTTCTCTCCATGCATCGCCTGCTTGCGCGTCGGCGGCTTTCCACTTCCAGCCAACTTGCCCAAGCTGAACGAGAGCGACCTCTGCCAAGGCTGCAGCGTCTGAGTGTCCTTTGCCCACGCTGCCAGGTCGAACCAGGTCTGCGCCGGGAGAGCCGCGACCCTCGCAACCTGCTCCGCCTCGGCAGCACTGGTCTGCTCCTCGAGCGCATGCGGCGATCCCGCAGCGTGTGCCTTGTCACGTGAGACGAGTTCCGCCTCCAAGCCTGCGGGGATAGGTATCGCATGCGCACGGAACTGCTCCCAGCAGCTCTCCTTCTTGCACCATTCGGTGACGTTCTGCCCACCGGGCGGCGTCGTTACATGCTCGTGCGCATGCACGCTCAAGGTCTCGATAAAGGCTTCAAGGGCCGGCGAAAGTTGTTGCGCGGCCCAGACCGCCTCCAGGTCGACCCGCTTGGCCGTGTGGTGCGAAAGCCAAGCCAGTGCATAGGTGACGATGTTGGCCCGATAGCCGCCAAACTTCTGGCGTGACACAATCTTCTCGGCCCGTCGGAAGAGAATGGCTCTGGCGACGCAACGCTGGAAGAACCGTTCATCGGGTTCAAACGAGCCCCTGTTATCGACGTGGTCCATGAAATCCAGATAGCACTTCTGACCGCCTCGGCTGACAATGTGCGGCAGTTGAGACCAGGTGTGCTCGTACTTGGCGAGATCCGTCTTGGTGATCAACTGGCTCCGCGGATGGATGACCTCCCATGCCTTGCGTTCGCCATCCGTGCGGTTCTGTGCAAGCGCATCGTGATACTGGCCGCGCGCGCGCTCGTAGAACCAGCGCGACTGACGCTGCATCCCGGCGGCCGGAGGGGCCCAGATCGACCCCGATAGCTCCTGCATCCTCCTGTGGAATGGATGGTTCGAGGAGAAGTCGGCCATATTCACCTTGTTCTGGTTGTTTGCCGACTGGGAGATCCGTGGTGCAATCTCGTCTATGTCGCCATTCGACAAAATTTCGGTGATCTTAACTGGTACCTGCAGCCGACTCGCGTCGACCTTGTCCTTCCGCCATGCGCGGAAGATCGAGCCCGTCGTCTGCCCCCCGTTAACAATCTGGAAGTCATCCGCTGCAAGAAGGTCCGCTGTTCCATCGCCATGGTCGACAAGCTTGATGCCGGTCGCAGTAACCGACAGACCGTTGTTGAACGCAAGGAACATCTGCGGCTCATCGATGATCGTCTTCCGGATGCTCTGGTTCACCTTGCCCTTGAGCTGAAGAAAGCTGCGCACGTTGCGTTCGAGGAGGCGTGGCCCGTGTTGTCTGTACATCTCAACGAGCAGGTTGCCCGGCAGCATGGTCAGGAGGCAGCGATATCCGCTGTCCGGCGGACTTGCGACTATGCAGCGGACCGAAGAACCGCCAAGCCTCGGAAAGTCCACATGAATGGGCTCTCGATTTACCCCCGAGGACACGGCCCGATGCAGCCGACGCAGATCCCACAGATGGCTGGAAACCTCGATCGAGCCGAACATCGTGCTCTCGATCTGCTCCACGGTGGCGAGCCCGTCGGTCACGAGGAACAGCCGGACATGACTGATGTCATCCCGTGCTTCCCAGATGGCTCGTGACATGTCGTATCCCGTCAGCGCCTCTTCTCGCTCCCTGTGGAGACCCGCCAACGCCTTCTCAAGATAGGCGCTCAGTCGGCGAAGTCCCGTGTCAACGTCCGCCTTCGGCACGCTGGAGGCAGCTCCGTCGAGGCGCGGGATCACGAGGAACAGATCCAGGCTATCGTTGTCCTCCGAAAGAAAGTATCCCGAGCAGCGGATGCCGCGACCCTCGACCGCACAGGGAATACCATCGTCGATCTCGCCGGCATCGACCAGGTGCTCGAACATAAGTTCGGCGAAGGCCTCGGCTCGAAGTGCCCCGTCCTCTGCCGCGTCGGCGCGCGCGATTACATCCTGCAGGATGTTGAGTGCGAACGCCTGGAGTTCCTCTGCTTCAGACATGATTGATCTCCAGAAGCGCGGCGGCCTGCTCGAACGTGATTTCATGCTGACCGAGATCGTCAGCAATGATCGAGTAGTGGATATCTCCCACCCCGGTCGGAAGGTTGGCTTCTGTCAGACGCGGAAACTCCCCCTCTACCCGATAGTAGTGCGACGATGAAAGACGCCACCGATTTGAAGTGTAGAGGGGAGAGTGAACGTCTAGATAGCCGCCGAGCATCAATCGGTCGTCGAACTCCAGAGCGGCAGCCGGATCACCGGATAGCGTCTGCCGCAGCCGGGCAATGACCATCGGAAGAGACTGGCCGAGACCGGCGCTTTCGTCCATTCGCAGGTGCGCAAGCACAAGCGCATCGTGCGGTCTCTCATCAAGCTGCTTCTCGTTGGCGATGACGATGCGCGTGTGGCGCTTCGCCAGGCTCGTCTTCACCTCTATCGCCGTTCCGAGATGGATGAAATCCTGGTGGGCTGGATCCGGCCCAACCCACGCTTTCACAGCAATGAGGGGATCGAGCCTCTCGAGCAGCAGCGTTTCGAGCACGAGCAGTTCGCCAAGCAGACCGCGCTGACTCTCTTCCGAAAGTCCCTCCGCGGGAACGCGCTCGAAGAGCCCCTGCCACATGCAGAGTCTGTCAATGCACCGTTTGAGTGCTCCGGATGCAGTCGGCTGAGCAATGGCGGTTCCAATAAGGTCTGCCGACAGAACAGCGAAGATGGCGAGAAGCCGGTCATCTTCCAGCACGATCCGCAGGATCGTTCGCTGTTCAGGCATTGCAACGACTTCATGGACCGTACGCACGCCGCGACAGCTCGGGATCCTGCCACCAGTCGGCCGCTGTTCTCCTGCTCCTTCAATCAAGATGCCGGGTCGGCGGCTCGGCCAGAAAATGCACGCGAAGACGTCGATGGCCGAGTCCGTGTCGAGTCGGACGCGCTGCATCCCGGTCGGACTGGGGGGTTCTTCCCCAAGCCCCCGCCAGATCTCGAGCAGGCGGTCCGGCGTCATTCGAAGATGCTCTCGAGCTGTTTGACGCTGTTTTCCGCATAGTCGATCAACGGCGCCTCTTCGTCGAACGGGAAGCTGATGGCAAATCCCATGAGCGGCAGGGCATCCGGCAGATTTGCAGCGAGCGGATAGATCAGCAGCAGTCCGCGATCAGGACTGCGCTGCCTTCTGATGAACGGTCCACTTGCCGTCTTCGGCCTGTCTTGCTTCGGCTCGGGCTTCTTTTCCCAAGCAGCGAGAGTCTGCGTCATTGCCAGATCGTGCTGCGTCTTGTCGAGGTCACTGACCTCATCGGCCGGACTGACCAGACGACCGATTGTGATGCGGGCGCCTCCATCATGTATTTGAGGGGCTCGCTCGGTCAGCGTGACATCATAGGGTCCGATCGACCTGGAAATGCCCGATGCGCCCTGTCCTGCCAGCACAACCGTCCATTCGCGAAGTCGACCGTTCGCGACCCGGTTGGAAACGTAGTCGGCAAGCGCTTTGGAGTTGGCTTTCCAGGATTCCCGCGACGTTTCGAGCCGCTGCAGGAGACTCACAATCTGAGTTCCACCGATTTCGTCCCACCGTTGCCTGCCCTTGCCTGGTCTCAGCGGCAGGCCCGCCAGAAACTCGGCGAATGCGTCGAAATTCTTCCTCGCGCTTGCGAAGTCGAACGCGACAGTTTCCGAGATTGTGCCGGAGAAGCCCGCCCGCACCTGTGTGCCCGCGCGCATCTTGTTGGCGGCAGTGATGAGCATGCCGTCGGGATGCGTGCGCACCCGATGGCCGAACTGGAGTGGTGTTTCACCGTTGTCGAAGGTGAGATCGAATTCTTCGCGCAGCTCGGCAGTCGCGGTTGCGATGTGGCGATACCAGCGGACAAGGATCGGCGACGTGTAGAGGCGACAGAGATCCGCGTAGCGAGGACGATACCCGAACCACCTGCCCATCTGCATCAGAGTGTCGTACATCCGCGACGTGCGGATGAAGTAGCTGACCGACAGTCCCTCCAAGGTCAGGCCTCGGGACAGCTTGTCTCCGCCGACGGCGATGACTGACATTCCTTCGGGATGATCGACGTAGTCGAGCGCATCCTTCGCAGACCCGTTGATCCGGCGAACACCGATACGCTTCGCGGCATCAAAGAGCTGGGACCTGACCTGATCCCACGTGACGGGTGGAAGATCGTAGTCGGCAAGTCGCTGCCGCAGGTCGTCGGCCTTCGCCTCGAACTCCTTCGTCCAGAGAGCCTCAAGGTCGGCCATTGCGGAGCCGCCCGTTCCCGGGAACTCGAGCTGGCGAACGATATCGACGAGATGGTCGTCAATCAGCGCTGCAACCTTCTCCTGGACGGCTGTAAACCGCGTGACGTGGACCAGCATCGAGTTGTCCACGTCGACGTCTCCGCGCACGCGGCGCGCTGCGCAAACAAGGATGAAGGCGAGCATGGCTTCCTTCAGGCTGGCCGGAAGGTCTGTAACCGGAAGCTCCTTCTTGTGGCGTGGAGGGAAGATCACTTCAGCGTCTCGAACGTCGCAGATGATCGGTAGGCCCTTGGCCTCACCATCCGCGCCTGGTCGGTTCAGGCCAAAGACCTTTTCGGGACCGATGTAGTTCGAGGGCGCAGGCAGGTTGATTATGAAGCTGCGGGGAAAGAGATCCTCGCCGGCTATCTTGTGTTTCGCCTCATGGTGCATGAAGACGTTGGCGAAGGGCGTTGCCGTGTATCCGACATACGCGCTCTTTTCGAACGAAGTGAGCAACCGCCTGATCAGGAAGTTCGTCTTTGTCGGATCTGCGTCCTCGTCAATGTTGCCATCCTCGTCACGATACTCGTTGGTGTTTGCCGAGGCGTTGTCCGCCTCGTCGTCTATCACCAGTATCGGCACATCGCGGACGATCTTCCCGCCGGGCGTCGCTGCGTCGTCGACAGCTCGAACGGACAGCACCCATGCCAGCAGGTTCTTCAGAATGCTGACACGCTTCTTCACGACCAGAATTATCGGGTCCCGGCCGCCGGGGACCAGTCGGGTGCCGTTGGCGGTAGCTGCCTTGAAGTCGCCACCGTCGGAACTGCTCGTCAGCGAGTGCGCCACGAGGAACGGCGCACTTGGCATCTTTCCAGCGCCAACACGCTGATTTTCCTGCTCGTCGGCCAACAGGCTGAGGCGTGTGTCAAAGCCGAGAAAGCCTTCGTCCAATCGGAGCTGAGTCTGGCTCCTGAGGCTGTTGTGGACGCCGGCAAGGACAATCACGAGTGGGAATCCCGCGTCGACCGCCTTGCAGATCAGCGCGGTATAGTTCGAGGTCTTGCCTGACTGGACGTCACCCACGATAAGACCGCGCCGATCCCAGGCTCCGGTCGTCTCCGGATTGCGGAGACGGTCCAGAATGTCGTCGGTCAGGCGATCCATCTGCCTGAGCGGTCCGTCCGCCCACCGCTTTCCTCGATCCATCCAGTGTCGATAGCGCTCCCAGAACGCGAATTTGCGCTGCTCGCGAGCCTTCGCCACCCAGGCGCTGAAATCCTTGTCGTCGATGACCGAATAGCCGCCGACCAGGGTGTTGTTCCTCGCCTCCAGTTCGCGCAGCAACCTTGTGCGGTCGACCTCCTTGTAGGTGGGCATCGCGACTACCGTGTCCACCGCCCGTTCAAGCGCCTCCTGAGTCGTCCGGGGCTCGAGTTCGAGCAGTGAATTCGCGACGCCATATGCGCTTCGCATAAGTGCCTCTGACAATCCAATCGCCATGTTTCCCCCTACTGTTTTTGAGCCGCTACCTTGCGGGCGATTTCGTCCAGAAACGCCGAGACGAGCTCCGGATGATTGTTGAACGGCTCCATCAGGAGCAGCGCGCGTGCGGCCTCGGCACGGTCGCGACCGTCCTCGACCATTGCGTGGAACACTGCCTCCATCGCCTTCCGAAGCTCGGCTGGAGAGTCCTCGAATGGCTGACCGAAGGTGTCCGGCTTCTCGGCATTGTTGATCACGATCAACGGCGCCGGGATCGTCTGCTCGATCAGATTGAACAGCGCGCGCACCGGCGCGCGATCATCCGCCGTCGCCAGCACCTTCCGGACGAGCGGGTGATCGCGATTGATCCGGTAGAAGGACTTCCCGTGCTTCATGAGATGCGTCCACAGGAATGTCTCCTTGTCACTCAGCTGTCGCTGAATGACCTTCCCGCGATGCCTGTAGATGCTGGATGCGCGATTTCGCGTTGCCCGCGCGATGCGCAACAGATCCTGCCGGAGGGCGGCCGGGGGTCGCGCGCGGGATTTCTTGACGTCGATCTGCCAGAGGAGGTCGGCCGAGTTCGCGAGATCGATGCGGATGCGGGCGAGCTTGAAATGCTCCTCCTTCTGCATTCCGAGACCCAGCCAGTCGCCTGCTACCAGCAGGCGGCGATTGCGGTAGATGTAAAATCCCTGGTGGGCGTTCCATCCCTTCGGACCGGCTGCGGCACTGTGCTGCTCGGCACTGATCCGACTGTGGTGTGGCAGGATGAACGCCTTGATCTCCGCCTGCTCGCCATCACAGGCCAGATTCTCGGTGACCAGGGGCTCCGTAAAGTCGCAGTCCTCCAGGAAAGGGTCCCATGGTTCGATCTTCCTCCCATTGATATGCAGGTTGATCGCGTTCCTCCCTTTCAGGAACCGGTGAAACACCATGGAAAGATGCTGTTTGACTGCATCTGCTCGCTCCCTGAAATGCTTCTGCGCGACGTCGTCATCATGGTCCACGTCGCCGACAAGCGCATCAAGCCGATCCCAGAAGAGGATGGTTCCGCTCTTCTGATGCTCGAGCAGCGAGTGGTCGGCTGCCGAGAGCAGATCCATTCGCTTGAGCAGCCGCCACTCGCCCGTCTTTGTTGACGCGATGTAGTCGAGATCCCAGCGCCGGAGAGCGGGAGCTGACCGTGTTGTCTTCGACAGAACCGTCAAGCACCGACACTGCGAGATCGAGGCAGTCTTCATGCCAAGGCCGAAGCGCCCGAGATCGTTGGCCGCGCGATCCGCGAGGGGACTGAGGCTCCCCGGTTTCATCGCCTGCCGCAGGTCGTCTTCGGCCATGCCTCTGCCATCGTCGCGGACGAGAATTCGGGAGTCGCGCCCCGCCCACTGCAGGTCGATCCATACGTTTCGAGCTCCCGCGGTGATGCTGTTGTCAATGACATCCGCGAGGGCGGTTGGAAGGTCGTAACCAAACGCCCGAAGGGACTCGAAAAGCTCGCCGGCTCCAGGACTGGCGATGTCGTAGTCAGGCGACATGCGGCAGCCTGACGTGTTCGGCCGTTTTGTCCGACTGCCTTTCGCGTGCAGTCAGAATGGTGAAAAGGGCCTCGCCGATCCAATGCGCAAGCAGGGGCGGCACGGCATTGCCTACCTGAATGTACTGCTCGGTGCGATTGCCCTCGAAGACGTAGTTGTCGGGGAAGGTCTGGAGGCGAGCGGCCTCCCGTACCGAGAGACTCCGGCACTGCATGGGATCAGGATGGATGAAATAGTGCCCATCCTTCGAGATGTGGCTCGTTACAGTCGTCGATGGTCCGTCGGCAAGCTGTACCCGAAAGCGGTCAGCAAACTTGCCCGAGTCCCAGTTCTTGTGGTCGGGCGCAAGCTCCTTGGGAAAGTCCGATGCCTTCGGGGACCGGCCCACCACTTCTGCGAACACAGCGGCGAAGAAATAGCGCGCCAAGTCGCTTGCCATGTGAGCCCGCGTTGCGTGGTTCGGCAGAGTGTCAAGGCGTGGATCGGTCAGCCAGCTGGAGAGATCGTCGGGACAATCGGACGCGATACCGACGCCGTCCGCCTCACGGCCGAGGATTTCCCTATGGCGACGGAAACGCGCCTGGTATCGGCTCACCTTCTCTGTGAAGGCCGTCCGCACATCTTCCGGCAGACCCGTATCGACGCCAGCAACGAATGCCATGGCATCGCTCACGACGCGCTTCCAGTCCTCGTATGTATCGGGGCCGCGGCTCAGCCCGCTACGGAGCGGCGGCATGCCGCCAAGCACGTTGCCGACCGTCGCCTTCAGATTGTGCCGCACCATCAGATCGGCGAGTGCCCGGTCCGGCAGATCGGCGGCCAGGTCTGATCGCAACCCAACCACGATCACGCGATGTCGCGCCTGCGGGACGCCAAAATCCTCGGCGCGTACGATGAAGTCTCCGGCACGCGGGTCGATCTTGCCCAGTTCGAGCTGTCGCCTGCGGCGCGGATCGAGTGCAATGAGCCGGTAGCCTTCGCCACCGCTCCGTTGGCCACGCAAGTCTCTGAGCACCTGGTCAAAGATGCGATTCTCGCCGTCGACCGACGAAGAGAGCATGCCCTTGACATTCTCCATCACGAATGCCGCCGGACGAAGTCTGTCGAGGATGCGGATGTACTCCTCATAGAGAAAGTGGCGATGATCGTTCTTCGCCACATAGCCTTCCTTGCCTTGGTTGCGGGCACGGCCGACAAGGGAGTAGGCTTGACAGGGTGGCCCACCGATCAGAATGACGTTGCCATAACTCTCGTCGCGAATCTGATCGAGGCGTCGGTTCAGGCGCCTTTCAGGCGGTTCCTTGCCCAGCTCGAGTTGCCAGGCCTCCTGTTCCGCCATCGACCACTGCGCCGGGTACAGGTTTGACCAATCGGGCTCAGTGATCGCACAATTGATGAAGTCATAGTAGCTGTCGGGCAGGGTATCGCCGAACTGACGCAGGAAACTCCGCAGCCGAAGGGTTGAATGGGCGGCCGGCTCCTTCTCGACAGAGAGAGCAATGCGGAACGCACGCTCGCCGTGACTGTCCCGAACGCTTGAGAACCCCTCCGCGAGCCCCCCTGGGCCTGCAAAAATGTCGACCACGGAATATATTGGCAAGAATCACGTTTCCCCGAACCCACCCGACAAGCGACGCATGAATATCAAGTATTCCCTCGAGATGGTAGGCCGGTGTCCATGGCCGACGTAGTTGATCCGGCGACACGCTCGCGAATGATGTCGGGCATTCGCGGAAAGAATACGAAGCCGGAAATCGCGCTCCGACGATCACTTCACCGGTCCGGTCTGCGATATCGCCTGCATTCGACACATCTTCCGGGGCGACCGGACATCGTATTCCCGTCTCGGAAAATCGCCATCTTCGTTCACGGCTGCTTCTGGCATCGCCACCACGGCTGTTATTGGTGCAGCACTCCGTCATCGAACTCGGAATTCTGGAATGCCAAGTTCGAGGGCAATGTCCAGCGGGACCGGGAGGCGGCCGAGGCGCTTCGAGGAGCGGGCTGGCGTGTCGCTGTTGTCTGGGAGTGCGGTCTGCGCGCGTCAAGCACGGATGACACGGTCGCTCGTCTGCTCGCCTGGATCAGGTCAGGTACAGGCGATTTCGAAAGTCCGCTGGTTCGGCGTCTCAGCTCTGACTGTTACGGGAATTCTGACAGCACGTCAGGCCGCACACGGGGGCATTAGATGGATTCCGTCAGCGACGAGGACTATCAGAAGCACATGGCGTCCATCGTCGCGGAAGGATTCGCGCTCGACCCTTCCGGCTACGAGCGGCTGAGCCAGTGGACACACATACTGCTCCACATCGTCAGCGCCCTGAAACCAGCCAGCAGAACGGCAGCGACACGAAGCACCAGCGTCCTGCTCGTGCCTTTAGCCGAAACCCCTGGGATCGAACGGGTCAACGCCATCACACGCGCCCAGTGCAGGCCGAGATGGATGCCGACGATCATCATCACCCAATAGGCCGAGAACCAATGGACTTCCCGCAGATAGATGCTGTCGGGGATCGGGAGCGCGCCGAACAGCGATTTCGAGATCACGATGCTGGAAAACAGCAGAATGACCATGTTGACGATCAGCAGCAGATGAACGGCGGCGACAAAGGCGCGGCGCCCATCATATCGGCCCCTGAGGAGATTTTTGAACCAGAGCCGGTTCACGACGTTGTGCCGCGCCAGCAACGCGAACATCGCCGTCCCGACTATCTCGTGCGGCACGTTTTCGAGCCACCAATAGGCCAGCGAAAGCAGAAGGAAGATCGCCATGGCGCCGGGCAGCAAAGCGACCGCCGGTGATTTCTGTCAGCCGCCCGATGGCAAATCGCAACTTTGGTGATTGGCCATCCTGGGATTCATGCCGTGACATCAGCGGAAGTATGCCACGGCTTAGGATAACAACCGATCTGTGGCGATCCTTCGCGCCCCCCTCTGTCCTGCCGGACATCTCCCCCACTTGGGGGGAGATCGGCAGCTTCGCGGACAGCGGCCTTTTTGCACGGTTGGTGGTTGGCGAAATCAGTGATGAAGGCCAATCTCCCCCACACGGAGGGAGATTGGCAGCTTCAGCGCTCCGCTCGCGCCTGCGACGGTGGGCGATTGGCGAAAGCGGTGGTGACGGCCGATCTCCCCCCAAAGTGGGGGAGATGTCCGGCAGGACAGAGGGGGGCGCGAAGGATCGCTACGGAGTGCTTTTTTCTGCACCGTGGCAGCGCTCTCACGTCACGGCATGGATCCCAGGGTCTGCGCGCGTCGCTTCGCTCCTTGCTTCGCCCTGGAATGACGAAGGCGCAGGGGCTTGCGCTAATCACAAATCTTGGAGATTGCCGGCTGGAGGCCGGTCATAGCCGGTCATGACGAAGGGTAGCTGGCACATCGCGGATGCAAGCGCCGTTCTGAACCGCTGCATTCTTCGGCTGAGGTCACGGAATGGATCCCAGGGTCTGCGCCGCGTCGCTTCGCTCCTTGCTTCGCCCTGGGATGACGAAGGCGCAGGGGCTAGCGCGTGGTTTTCCTGTGACGCTGGTGCAGCTCCGTGCTAGATGCACCAAAAAGCCAACGGCTGGCGCGGCAAACCGGGCGCGGTTTGAAAATATGTCAGTTGGCGTCGCTGTGGTTGGTAAACTTGCTGCCATTCAAACTGAGCGCTTCCTGCTCTGGTCGCGCCGGCGCGAGGATCGGACACCCTGGCGACTAAGCCAACGGGCATCAGCCGTCAGCTGTGCGAAGGTGCTTAGGGCCGCCATCGCCGGCAGCCCTCATGCGTTTGCGCGTCAGACGTCGAACTGATAGGTCGCCGGAAGGTAGGTGTAGCCACTTCCTGTCCTTTCCAGGAACCCGACGGACGGATGGGGCACCCGTTCTGTCGCGATCATGTCCAGAACGCGCTTGCGGCTGACAGAAGCAGCGGCCTTGTCCATATCGAACCTCATCTCCCAATCGGGCCTTTGGAGATTTACGGCGTAATGAACCGCCGTATCGGCCATTGCGATCGCCCGCTTTCCATCAGATTCGATGTTGAGGACAGTATGGCCCGGAGAATGCCCCGGCGCGGCGATGGCCGTTATGCCCGAGGTGGCGGGAACCCATCCGCCTCAAATGGCTTGTCCATGGGTAGATCTTGAAGGGAGAGGCCATTGTCCGCACCTGAGGAAATGGATGTCGTCCTCGAAAAGCTGCCTTTGAGGATCGGCGCCTACGTGCCCGACGACTTGCTGGAGGACTGGTTCGCGCCGGGAACGGGCATGAACCCGGTCAGCAAGGAAGCGCTGGCGGCCGCCAAGACGTACGGATGGCGCTTCGAATGCGAGTTCAAGCATTATCCCGAACGGATGGAGGGCGTGTTCTGGAAATGGGTGCCGGCGATCTGATCCGCACAATTTGCATCGGCCCCTTGGCGCTTCAGGGATCGAAATTGCCGGGGGATCGCTCCTCCTGATCGCCTTAGCCGCCGCCTATCGGCGTCGTCACCTTTCCGGTTCCGCCGCATTCGGGGCAGGTGCGGCCGTCGATCATGCCTGTCCCGGCGCAGCGGTGACACATATGCTCGCCGGCGCCAGCAAAGCCTGCCGCGTCGGCATTGACTTGGTCTTCCGCAGGTTGCGCAGGTTTGCCTTGCAGCTTGCCTCGCAACCGGGCGGCGGTCTCGTCCACTTCAAGCGACGTGCTGCTGTCGTCCGGTTCGCCGGATTGGCCTATGGTTTGGTTGCGCGGCCGGTCGTTGGTGCGTGTCGTTATCTTCTGAGCCATTGCAGTTCTCTTTTGCGGTGGCGCAGCTCTCAGCTCCTGCGGTTCGAACGCGTCAGCTCCGCAGAGGTTCCGGCTGGCAAATGTTCGCCGGCGGGCCGGACGGAAGCGGCGACAGCCAAGCGCATCCAGGCTGAAACGGCACGCGATCGGGAAGTCGCTCAAGCAGGATTCCCATCAATGGCGCGGCGCCGCTTTGCATCAGCGCTACGACAGCCGCTCGGAGCGCACTTTCACGTCATCGCTCAGCTGCCGCACGATCTCGGTGGTCTTGCGGATATCGGCTTCGTCGAGAGCGACGCCCATGGTCGAGGCGATTGCCAGGAGCTGGGCGTTCAGCTCACTGTGGCGCGCGGCGCCTGTGCGCGTCAGCTGCACAAGCTTCGAGCGCCGGTGTTTTGGATTGTCGATGAATTCGACCAGCCCCTCGGCCGCAAGCTCATCCGCCAGCCGCTGCATGCGCTGACGGCTGGTGGGTCGCATCTGGGCGATCTGCGGCACGGTGAGCGGGCCAAGCAGGGCCAGGCTTCGCATGAAGCCGAACGCACCGCCGCCCCAACTGGTGATGAGCCCGGTCTTCTGGCCGAGAGCCCGTATTCTGAAGAAGCACCGGGCCACTTCGAGCATCAGCTCGGTGATCGCCCCGGCCTTGCCGTCAGCGATGGGGTCAGCTCCTTTCGTTCGGTCGGTCCCGTGTCGTGCCGACGCCATCGCTTCCGTTCCTCCTGTCTGTGCCAACTTCTGCGATTGACACCGCTGTTGTCAACTTCTAGAATGACAACTTGATTGTCATCTCTAGGGGCTATGGGCTTCATAGCCCTCCAGCATCTGCGGGAGCAGACATGGAAATGGCTGGGCAAACCGACAGCGGAACGGCGGGCGTCATCGCGAGACCGCCGCTGCTCTTTCTCGCTGCTTTCCTGATTGGCTTCGTCCTCGATCGCCTGCTGCGCTTGCCGTTCCCGGTTCCCGGGCTGGTCACCTGGATCACCGGCGGCTCGCTGATCCTGTTCGGTTTTGCGCTTTTCGCCGCGGGCATTCGCAACTTCTCCCGCGCTGCGACGCCGGTGCCGACGAATGAGCCGACGCGCGTGCTGGTGACGACCGGCATCCATGGCTGGACGCGCAATCCGATCTACCTCGGCATGTTCCTCGTCTATGGCGGCATCGGCCTCGCCGCGCAGAATATTTGGATCCTTGTCCTCACGCTGCCGCTTGCGATCCTGATCCGCTACGGCGTCGTCGCCCGCGAGGAGGCCTACCTCGAGCGGCGTTTCGGCGACGCGTATCTCGACTACAGGCAAAGCGTGCGGCGGTGGCTCTGAGAGTCGCAGGAATCCTGATGTGTGACGCCTGATCCCAAAGTCCTGCCGAGCTGGTACTATTTTGTCGGCTGACGACGATCCAGAACCAACGCTTAGGGATTCAAATGAAACTCGGCTTCATCGGCACAGGCGCGCTCACGTCAGCGATTGTCACCGGGCTTAAATCCGCCGCGGACAATTCCGTATCGGTTGTCCTGTCGCCCCGTAATGAAGAAATCGCTGCCGGCCTGGCGCTTCGCTACCCCGATGTACGCGTGGCAGCCGATAATCAGGCCGTCCTCGACAGTTGCGATACGATCATGCTGGCGGTTCGGCCGCAGATTGCGCGTGACGTGCTTGCAGGATTGCAGTTTCGTCGGGACCATCACGTCGTCAGCCTGATCGCCACCCTGTCGCGCGAGGAGATAGCCGGGTTGGTCGCCCCCGTGGAGCAGGTGACAAAAGCACTTCCCATGCCGATGATCGCTCACAGGCAGGGAGCGACAATCATCTGCCCGCCCGATCGGCGCATGGCGGCATTATTCGGCAGGCTGGGAAAGGTGATCGAGGTCGATGATCCGAGCGAGTTCGACGCGCTGAGCGTCGTTACCGCGACATTTGCCAGCTATTTCAAATATCTCGACACCATCCATGGCTGGCTGAAACAGCATGGCGTCGCGGACGCGCGGGCGCATGACTATATCGCCACCATTTTCAAAGCGCTGGCCAACGCACCGGAAACAGCGCCGGATATGGGCTTCATGGATCTGGCGCAAGACTATGCAACACGCGGCGGAATCAACGAACAGGTTGTGCGCGAGCTCACGGCAGGGAATGTCTTCGATGCCTTCGCAGAAAGCCTGGATGGCGTGCATCGGCGTATCTCGGCAGGAGCAGCGCCGCGCACCGGCCCTCGATCGTGACGATGACAGTCGACCCTGCCGTAATCCTCCACACCAACGCGCCGGCGGTGGCGATGAAGGTGTTGCGGGACAGGCATCCGGGGCTTTCGGTTTACCCTTGTGACAGCTATGCCGGTCTGGCCGCCCTGATCGAAGAGACAAAGGCCGAGATCGTCTATTCGGTGCGCTTCGACGGCACAGCGCGCTTTCCGCGCTCCGCTCTCCTGGAAAGCCCGACGGTGAAATGGGTGTCGGTCGGCGGGTCGGGGACGGATCATCTGGGTCGCTGGAACCCCGAAGAGGTGACGGTGACGAACGCCGCCGGTGTCGCGGCCGACATGATGGCCGAGTACGCGCTGGGGGCGATGCTGTCCTTCTCGCTGGGCCTTCGAAATTTCGCCTGGCATCAGCGCGCCCGGACATGGATCACCGGCACGGTCGAGCCGATCCAGGGCAAGACCTTGCTGCTGCTCGGCCTCGGCAGGACCGGGCAGGCATTGGCCCGGCGCGCCAAGGCCCTGGGGCTGACGACGCTCGGCGTGCGTGCGCATCCGAGGCCAACCGCCGAGGTCGACGAGGTTCACGGCATCGAGTCCTTGCCGGGGCTTTGGGGCCGGGCCGACTTCATCGCCTGTTGCGTGCCGCTGCTGGAGGCGACGCGCGGGCTGATCGGCGCTGCGGCGTTTGCCGCGATGAAGCCGTCGGCGGTGCTCATCGACGTTTCGCGTGGCGGCGTCGTCGACGAGGCAGCACTGCTGTCGGCGCTCGACGGCGGCCGCATCAAAGGCGCCGCGCTCGATGTGTTTTCGACCGAGCCGCTGCCGGCGGATCATCCACTTTGGAGCTATGAGAATGTGATCGTCACGCCGCATTGCTCGTCGGTTTATGAAGGCTGGGAGGAGAAAGCCCTCGATATGTTCGCAGACAATCTCAGCCGCTATCGGCGCGGCGAAAAGCTGCTCGGCGTTGTCGATCCAATGCGCGGTTACTAGTTCCTCTGCACAGAGGATTTGGTTCTTTGACTGAGCCTGAAGGAGGCTGTGATGGTTGCCGCCGACCGATCTCCTCCTGCCAATCTCGAGGGTTTGCGATTAGCCATAAGCCACCACACCTTCGTCATCCCAGGGCGGAGCAAGGAGCGCAGCGATGCGGCGCAGACCCTGGGATCATGCCTTTCCTCGGAGCGCTGCTGCGGTGGAGAACCTTTGATCGCGGCGGGACAGCGCCCCCCTCTGTCCTGCCGGACATCTCCCCCACAAGGAGGGAGATTGGCCTTCATCACTGATTTCGCCAACCACCAACCTTGCAAAAAGGGCGCTGTCGGCGAAGCTGCCGATCTCCCCCCAAGTGGGGGAGATGTCCGGCAGGACAGAGGGGGGCGCGAAGGATCGCTACAGGTCAGCATTTATCCGGAGCCGCTGCATTCTTCGGCTGAGGGAACGGCATGGATCCCAGGGTCTGCGCCGCGTCGCTTCGCTCCTTGCTCCGCCCTGGGATGACGAAGGGAGGGATGTTTCAGCCAATCCTAGAGGTTTGCGATTTGCCACTGAAATTGGCTGAGAGGAATTGTCGACGGTCGCTGCCGATCGGCCCAACCTGTCAAATGACTGTGCAGAGGAACTAGCGATGAAGTCTCCCGACGGCGCCTCGATACAAGAAGCCGATATCGCGATCATCGGCGGCGGCATTGCCGGAGCGAGTGCGGCCTATGAACTAGCGGCCATCTCGTCGGTCATCCTGCTCGAGCGCGAAAGCCATTGCGGTTACCATTCCACCGGCCGGTCGGCCGCGAGTTTTACGGAGAATTACGGCAACGCCATCATCCGACGGCTGGCGATCGCCAGCCGGTCTTTTCTCGAAGCGCCGCCCGAGGGCTTTTGCGACCATCCCTTGATGCTTCCGCGTGGGATGCTGACCATCGCGCACCAGGATCAGCTGGGCCGGCTTGAAGAGCAGCTCGAAAGGGCCCGGCAATTCGTGCCGTCGATCCATCGGGTCAGCCCCGGAGAGGCGTTGGCGCGCGTGCCGGTGCTGCGATCCGATTATGTCGCCGGTGCGATCGTCGAACCGGGTTGTCGCGAGATCGACGTCAACGAGCTTCATCAGGGTTTCCTGCGCACTGCGCGCAAGCGCGGCGGCCGGATCGTCACCAATGCAGGCGTCGACGCGATAGAGCGGCACAAGGATCGCTGGATCCTGCAGACGAGCCAGGGACTGTTCGCCGCGTCGATCCTCGTCAACGCTGCCGGCGCCTGGGCGGACAGGATCGCTGCGTTGGCTGGCGTTGCCCCGATCGGCCTGGTGCCGAAGCGACGCACCGCATTCCATGTCGCGGCACCGGATGGCGTCTCCATTGCCGGCTGGCCGCTGGTCAACGATGTCGGCGAGGAATTCTACTTCAAGCCGGACGCCGGCCGGATTTTCGTCTCGCCGGCGGATGCGACCCCGAGCGAGCCGATGGACGTCTATCCCGACGATTTCGACGTCGCCGTCGGCGTCGATCGCCTGCAGCGCGCGACGACGATCGACGTGCGCCGGATAGAGCATCAGTGGGCGGGGCTGCGCAGCTTTGTCAGCGACGCCTCGCCGGTGGTCGGCTTCGACGCCAAGGCCGAGGGCTTTTTCTGGCTGGCGGGCCAGGGCGGCTACGGCATCAAGACATCGCCGGGGCTGGCCAGGGCATGTCGCGATCTAATCGGCACCGGACGCTTGCCGGATGATCTGTTGCGTCAAGGCATCGAGCCGGGCGATCTTGCGCCTGGCCGGATCGGGGCGACACCCGCGCCTAGGGAAAAAGCATCGTGAGCAAGGGATGACCGCATGACAATCGAACGCTTCGAGAATGGCCCACGCTTCTGCCGCGTGCTCAGCCACAATGGTATTGTCTATCTGGCCGGCATGACGGCCGACGATCTGTCCGGCGACACCACAAAGCAGACGCGCGACGTGCTCGCCAAGATCGATGCCTATCTGGCGAAGGCCGGCAGCGACAAGTCCAGGATCCTGAGCGCCACGGTATGGCTGCGCGACATTGCCGATTTCGACAAGATGAACGCCGCCTGGGACGCCTGGATCGACAAAAGCGCCATGCCGGTGCGGGCAACGGTCGAGGCCCGGCTCGCCGGCGACGGCTATCGCGTCGAGATCATGGTCACCGCTGCCGCATGAACTGCGATCTATTGGGGGAGACGACGCCATGGCGCGAGACCTGACCATCGCGGTCTGCCAGACCGGCCCGATACAGAAAAGCGCGCAACGGGCCGAAACGGTGGACCGGCTGGTCGCGCTTCTGGAAAGAGCGGCGGCCGCCGGGGCTGAAATCGCAGTGTTTCCCGAACTGGCGCTGACAACCTTCTTTCCGCGCTGGCGGATCGACGACCAGGCCGAGATCGAGGCGTTCTTCGAGCCTGCCATGCCGGGCCCGCAGACGCAGCGCCTTTACGACGCCGCGGCGCGGCTCAAGATAGGCTTCGCGCTCGGCTATGCCGAGCTGACGCGCGTCGACGGGGGCCGCTTCAACACGATGGATCTGGTCGGGCAGGACGGCAAGCTTGTCGGGCGCTATCGCAAGATCCATGTGCCGGGATCAAGCGAGCCGGAACCGGGCACGACCGTCCATCTCGAGCGACGTTATTTCGAGCCGGGCAATCTCGGCTTTCCGGTCTTCGTCTATCGCGGCGTGCGCGTCGGCATGGCCATCTGCAACGACCGGCGCTGGCCGGAGACCTACCGCATGCTCTGCCTCAACGGCGCCGAAATTGTCCTGATCGGCTACAACACGCCGCTGCTGCTCGATGAGGCGCCGGCGCTGGCGCATCTGCGCATGTTCCACAATCACCTGCCGATGCAGGCCGGCGCCTATCAGAACACGGTCTGGGTCGCGGCAGCGGCCAAGGCCGGCCTCGAGGACGGCCAGGCCTTGATCGGCGGCTCCTGCATCATCGCTCCGACCGGCGAAATCGCGGCGCAGGCGATGTCGCTCGATGACGAGGTGATCGTCCATCGCGCTGATCTCGACCTGATCGCCGTCTGCCGCAAGGTGAATTTCGACTTCGCCAGATATCGCCGGCCCGACCAGTATCGACTGATCGCGGATCAGGTTTGAGGTGACTCGCTGGCGTTGCGGCTCGCGTTCCGTTATTGCGTTACGATCACAGGCTTCGAAACTAGGCCCTCTGCACAGAGGACTTGGTTCTTTGGCTGAGCTTGAAAGCGGCTGTGGATGGTCGTCGGCCGGCCTCCAGCCGCCATCTCTGACGCTGGCGATTGGCAAAATCCCATCACACCTTCGTCATCCTAGGGCAAAGCAAGGAGCGAAGCGACGCGGCGCAGACCCTAGGATCCATGCCGTTACCCAAGCCGAAGAATGCTGCGGCTCAGAACGGCACTTGTATCCGCAACGGTGCCAGCTACCCTTCTACCATGACCGGCTATGCCTATATGACCGCGAGCCAGAAGCGCGGCACGATCTACATCGGCGTCACCAACGACCTCGGCCGCCGCATGCCGGAGCACAAATCCGGCCAGGGATCGCGCTTCACCAGCCGCTACGGCGTGCAGCGTCTGGTCTGGTACGAGGAACATTTCGACATTCGAGACGCCATCCAGCGTGAGAAGTCGCTGAAGCGTTGGCCGCGCCAATGGAAGATCGAGCTGATCGAGAAGACCAATCCGGAGTGGTTCGAGCTTTTTCGCGGAACGGGCTGGTAGCGTCCGGTTCTGGTCCGCTGCATTCTTCGGCTGATGTCACGAAATGGATCCCAGGGTCTGCGCCGCGTCGCTTCGCTCCTTGCTCCGCCCTGGGATGACGAAGTGGAGGGATGCTTCGGCTAATCCTAGATGGTTGCGACCTGCCACTGACAGGAATCATCGACGTTCGCTGCCGATCGGCTCGACCTGCCAAAACTACTGTGTCGAGGATGCCCTCAGCCTCACCCCGTCAGGATCGAAGAACGGCATCGCCGACACCACCGCGCGTGTCGGCGCGCCATCGATGTCGATGCTGAGCACCGTCCCGATCTGCGTGAACGGCAGCCGCAGATGCGCGGTCGCCAGCACCTTGCCCGAGGAATAGCCGTGGTCGCTATAGTGACGACGCCGGCATCCTCGCCGTCGGCCAGAACCCGCGCATTCGCCGCGGCCGGCATGCCGCCTTCGACGATCAGCCCGGTCCAGCGGCTCGTCGACGCCTGTGTCGCGGATCTTGAGCAGCGCCTCGCGGCCGACGAAATCGCCCTTGTCGGAGCTGATCCAGCGATCGAGGCCGACATGAAACGGCGTGCGGGTCTCGTCCATGTCGATGCCGTGCGCCGGATAGGCCTTCTCCAGTCCAAGCGTGAATATCGCCAGCACGCCATAGGGTTTCAGGCCGAAATCCTGGCCGGCCCGCATCAACGCGTCCCAGACGGTGGCGGCCTCGTCGGCCGGCACGAAAAGCTCGAAGCCGAGCTCGCCGGTCACGCCGGTGCGCGAGATCAGCAGCTTCGTCTCGCCGATGCGCGCTGTGGTGAACCACCAGCGTTTCAGCCCATCCAGATCAGCGTCCTGCACCAGCACCTTCAAAAACTCGCGCGAGCGCGGCCCGCCAACCTAAATTCATCCCGCTCTAGGAAACAGCAACGAGATGACCGTTGCCAAGATCCTTCAGGGCCAGTTTCGGCGGGTTCTCGCCGATTTTTCGAGTCGGGCTCGGGATCTCCTGATCGAGACGCGCGAAACGCGGCCGGCGCTTTGCCGGATCGGGCACCGGCACGGCCTCGATCAAGCGCTTCGTGTAGGGATGGCGCGGGTTCGAAAAGACCTGGTCGCGGGTGCCCATTTCGACGATCTGGCCGAGATACATGACGGCGACACGATCGGAAATGTTCTCGACCACCGCCATGTCGTGCGAGATGAACAGATAGGCGATGGCGAATTCGCGCTGCAGTTCCTTCAGCAGGTCGAGCACGCGGGCCTGCACCGACACGTCGAGCGCCGAAACGCTTTCGTCGGCGATGATGAGCTTGGGCCTCAGCGCCAGCGCGCGGGCGATGCAGATGCGCTGGCGCTGGCCACCCGAGAATTCGTGCGGATAAAGCTCCATCTGGTCGGCCGACAGGCCGACGCGTTCGAACAATGCCGCCACAAGCTGGCTGCGCTCTTCCTTCGAGGCGATGTCATGGATCAACAGCGGCTCGGCAACGAGGTCGCCGACGCGCATGCGCGGGTCGAGCGAGGCGTAGGGATCCTGGAAAATCATCTGCACGTCGCGGCGAACCGCCTTGCGCTGGTCACGGCCAAGGCCTGCCAGATTGCGCCCGCCGATCACGATGTCGCCGTGGTAGGGCACAAGCCCGGCCAGCGCCTTGGCGGTGGTCGACTTGCCGCAGCCGGATTCGCCGACCAGCGCCAGCGTCTCGTGCGGCGCGATCGAAAAGCTGACGCCTTCGACGGCGTGGACACGGCGGTTCACTTGGCCGAAGAAGCCACCGCGCAGGTCGAAATGGACATGCAGATCGTTGACCACCGCCACGCTTCCGGGCATTTCCGCTTCGACGGATTTTCGGCGGCCGACGCCGGTACCAATGCGCGGCACGGCCGCGAGCAGTTCACGCGTATAGTCGGCTTGCGGGCGGGAAAAGATATCGGCGGCTGTTCCCTGCTCGACCATGCGGCCGTGCCGCATGATGACGACGCGATCGGCCATTTCGGCGACCACGCCCATGTCGTGGGTGATGAGGATGACGCTGGTGCCGTGTTCGCGCTGCAGATCGCGCAGCAGTTCCAGCACCTCGCCTTGCACGGTGACGTCGAGCGCCGTCGTCGGCTCGTCGGCGATCAGCACATCCGGTTTCAGCGCCAGCGCCATGGCGATCATCACGCGCTGGCGCATACCGCCGGACAGTTCGTGCGGAAACTGTTTTAGCCGGCTTTCGGCTTCCGGGATGCGGACAGCCTTCAGCGCCTCGATGGCGCGCCGGCGCGCCTCGGCGCGGGACAGGCCGGTATGGGCCTCGATGGACTCGACCAACTGCCGGCCGATCGACAGCACCGGATTGAGCGATGTCATCGGCTCCTGGAAGATCATCGCGATGCGGTCGCCGCGAATGCGGCGCATCCGACGCTCATCGAGCCCAGCCAGATCGATGTCGCCCCGATCGATATCGCGAAGCCGGATCGTGCCGGATTCTATCCGGGCGGCCGGCTGCGGCAGCAACTGCATGATCGCCAGCGCCGTCATCGATTTGCCGGAGCCGGATTCACCGGCAATGCAAAGCGTCTCGCCGCGCGCAAGCGTCAGCGACAAATTGGAGACAACTTCCCGCTCGCCATCTTCGCCACGCACGCTGACGGTCAGGCCGGAGATTTCCAGCACCGGTCCGGCCGCGACCGAAACAGCCGGGGCAAAAGCCCCGGTCCGCTTGCTGGTTGCGCCTTTGCTCATTCGAAGACGCAGCGCGGGAAGTAGAACGACACCACCCAGTTCGGCATGTCGACGATCTCGCTGATCCGGAGATCGCCACAGACCGAAACCAGCATGTAGGCCTCGACCGGGTCCATTCCGTAGCGGCCGGCAAGCAGGTCGATCATCTGGGAGACCGCTTCCCTGGCGCCCGTCATCAGGTCCGGTCCGATGCCGGTCGTCACCTCATAGCCCTTGGCATCGAGATGGCGCGTCACCGGGCCAGGCGTGGTGAAGCGCGGTGTCTTCAGCCGCGCATCCTTAATCAGGTCGAGCTTGAGCACGACATCCATCGGGCTTTCGATCGCCGTGCCGCACACTTCGCCGTCGCCCTGCGCGGCATGCGTGTCGCCAACCGAAAACAGCGCACCGGCCACCTCCACCGGCAGATAGAGCGTGGTGCCGGCCGCGAGATCGCGGATGTCGAGATTGCCGCCGACGCGCCTTGGCGGCACCACCGAGTGAAGGCCCATTTCAGCCGGCGCGTTGCCGATGGTGCCGGCAAACGGTTTTAGCGGCACGCGGGCTTGCCTGCCGAACAGCGCCGGCTCGAGCGAGACGGCGTCGTATGTCCAGATGTTCAGCGCCGGTTCCGGGAAGTCGTCGGCGAGCAGGCCGAACCCCGGAATGTTCCCCGTCCAGCCGAAGCCGGACGGCTTGAACATCTCGATCGTCACCTTCAGCGCATCGCCCGACTCGGCACCTTCGACATAGATGGGCCCGGTGACGGGGTTCACCTTGGCGAAGTCGAGCAAAGCGACGTCGGCAACGGTGCTGTCGGCCTGAAGCTGGCCACCCGACGAATCGAGGCACTGGAACTCGATCGTTGAACCGGGCGCCACCCGCTCAGTCGGGACAAAGGAATTGTCCCAGCCGAAATGGTGATGGCGCCCATGGATGGTGTAGTCGCAGTTATTGCACATCGGTCACATACACATTGTCATAGTTGATCGGGATATGGACGGGATCGACATAGAGATTGTCGGCGCCGCCCATCCGGGCCGATTTCATGGTGAAACGCTGCTCGTTGAAGACCGGCGCCCAGGGTGCGTCTTCCATGATCTTGCCGTAGATCGCGCTCCACATCTTGGCACGTTCGCCTGATTTGGCCGGATCGACGATCGAGTCGGCCTCCGCCGCCTTGGCGTCGAGATCCTTGTTGCAGTACCACGACCAGTTCCAGCCGCCCGGAACCGCGCCGGCGCAGCCCAGGATCGGCCCGTAGAAGTTCGACGGATCGGGGAAATCGGCGATCCAGGCCATGCCGCCGGACCAGATCATCGGCGCGCCGGCCTTGTCGCCGCCGGCGGCGATGACATTGGCCTGCGCGAGCGACTGGATGCTGGCCTTGATGCCGATCGCCGCCAGATCCTGCTGGATCGCCTGGGCGATGCGCGGGTTGGGATCGGTGTTCATGGCGAACAGCTGCGTGTCGAAACCATCGGGATGACCGGCCTCGGCAAGCAATGCCTTGGCCTTGGCCACGTCATAGGGATAGCCCTTGAATTCCTTGTCGTAGCCGGGCATCGACGGCGGCAGCGGCTGGTTGGCCGGCACCGCACGGTTGTTGATCAGCTGGACGATACGGTCCTTGTTGATCGCCATGTTGACCGCTTGCCGTACCTTCACATTGTCGAAGGGCGCCATGGTGGTATTCATGGTGATGTAGCCGGTGTGCAGCTGGCCGCCCTCGACGACACGGGCCTTCTGCTCGGGATCGGCCATCACCTCCTGGAACTTGGCCGGCGGAATGCCGTCGCCGGGAATGTCGATCTCGCCCTTCTGCAGCCGCAGCAGCGCCACGATCGGCTCCTGCCCGATCTCGAAGCTGACCTTGTCGAGATGCGGCAGGCCCTTGTGCCAGTAATCCGGGTTGCGCTCGAAGACGACGCGCTGGCCGAGCGTCCATTCGGCGAGCTTGAACGCCCCGGTGCCGACCGGATGCTTGCCGAAGTCCGCGCCGTATTTCTCGACCTCCTCCTTCGGCACGACATGCGAGAAGTTGATGGCCATGACATGCAGGAAGGTGGCGTCGGGCCGGGTCAGTTCGAACTTGACCGTGTAGGGATCGACGACGGTGACGCCCGCCAGGCTTTCCGCCTTGCCTGCAGCGACATCCTCATGACCCTTGATCGAGCCGAAGAAGCCGGCGCCCGGGCTCTGCGTCTTCGGATTGGCGACGCGATCGAGCGAATATTTCACGTCGTCGGCGGTCATCTCGCGGCCATTGTGGAACTTCACCCCTTGGCGCAGCTTGAAGGTGAAGCTCTTGCCGTCGGGCGCTATCTCATAGCTTTCGGCGAGGTCGGGCCGCAGGTTGGTGGTGCCCGGCTCGTAGTCCATCAGCCCGTCGAACAGGCTCTTGATCATCGACCAGTTCTGCCAGTCATAGCCGATGGCCGGATCGAGCGTGGCGACGTCGTCCTTGTAGGTGATGGTGATCGCGCCGCCCGGCTTGGCGTTCGGATCGACGGCGTCCTCGGCGCGGGCGCTTGCCATGCCGAGCATCAGCGCGAGCGCCGATACCGCAAGGGTGGATGTCAAGAATTTCTTCATCTCATGTTCCCTTTCTCTGGTTGTTACCGGTCTTTTTGGTTTTCATCTGAGCTTGATGCGCGGATCGATGAACGGTGCGACGGTGTCGGCCAGGAGATTGCCGAGCACGATGGCGAAGGCCGAAACCAGGGTGACACCCATGATGATCGGAATGTCGACGCGCTGGATGGCCTGCCAGGCAAGCTGGCCGATGCCGGGCCAGCCGAACACGCTTTCGACCACCACGATCCCGCCCATGAAGATGCCGATGTCGATGCCGATCATGGCGATGACCGGCAGGATGGCGTTGGGCAGTGCGTGGCGGAAGATGATGGCGCCGCGCGCAAGGCCCTTGGCGCGGGCGGTCCGCATATAGTCCTGGCGCAGCACGTCGATCATCGACGAGCGCATCATGCGGGCGTACCAGCCGGCGCCGAGGATGCCCATGGTCAGCGAGGGCAACACCAGATGGCGCCAGGTGCCGTAGCCGCCGATCGGAAACCAGCCGAGCCGCACGGCGAATACATAAAGGAGCAGCAGGCCGACGACGAATTGCGGCGCCGAGACGCCGACGAAGGACGCGACCATCAGCGTCTGGTCGGTGGCGGTGCCGCGCCTGACGGCGGCAAGCAGACCCATCGTCAGGCCGATCACCAGCTCGCAAAGGATGGCGCCGACCATCAAAAGCAGGCTTGCCGGCAGCCGCGAGACGATGAGCTCAGTGACCTCGGAACGTTGGATGTAGGAGCGGCCGAGATCGCCGCTGAGCAGGCTGGTCAGATAGTGCCAGTACTGGATGAAGAAGGGCTGATCGAGGCCGAGCTGCCGGCGGATGTTCTCGACCGTCGCGGGCGTGGCGCTTCGGCCGGCGATCTGGCGGACGGGGTCGGCGGGCAGCAGGTAGAGCAGCGCAAAGGTGATCAGCGAGACGCCGAGCAGGATGAGCACGGACTGGATGACGCGGCGGCCGAGATAGGCGATCATGCCCGGCCCCTTTGCGTCGGATCGAGGATGTCGCGCAGCGCATCGCCGATGAGGTTGAAGGCCAGCGCCAGCGCCAGGATCGCCGCACCAGGAAAGAAGACCAGCCAGGGCGCTGCCTGGAAATAGGTCTGGTTCTCGAAAATGATGTTGCCCCAGGATGCGGTCGGCGGCTGCACGCCGATGCCGAGATAGCTGAGCGTTGCCTCGAGCAGCACCGTGGTCGAGATGCCGAGCGTGCCCCAGACGATGATCGTCGGCAGCAGATGCGGCAGGATATGGCGAAACAGGATGCGTGGTGCGCTTGCACCGATCGTACGCTCGGCGTCGATGAACTCGCGCTCGGCGAGCGAGCTGGTCTCAGTGTAGATGACCCGCGCGGTCTGCACCCAGTTCACCAGTGCGATCACCATGGCAACGATCCACAGGCTCGGCTGGAGCACCGCCGCCAGGCAGATGGCGAGCAGCAGCGCCGGAAACGCCATCATCAGATCGGTGAAGCGCATCAGCGCGCTGCCGATCCAGCCGCGGAAATAACCCGCGGTGACGCCGACCAGCGTGCCGATCAAAAGCGCCACGCCGTTGGCGACGATGCCGATGATCAGCGAGGTGCGCGCGCCGAAAAGGATGCGGGTCAGCAGATCGCGGCCGAGCAGATCCGTGCCCAGCCAGAAGCTGGCGTTCGGCGGCAAGGGCGCACCTTCAAGCGTCAGCCCGTCAAACATCTGCTCGTTCGGATCGTAGCCCGTCAGCCACGGCGCCAGGATGGCGCCAGCCACGACGATGGCAACGATCACCAGGCCGAGCAGCGCCAGAGGGCGTTTTATCAGCCGCCGCCAGACGCCGGCGCGTGGCTTGACCGGCATTCGCCCGGTTGCCGGAAGATCAGGCGCGATGGGACTGGTCATCGCCGCCTTCTTCGGTCATCGCCACGATCCGGCGCGCGGCCTCCTCGACGCTGATCTGCCAGCTCATCGCCAGCGACCGCAGCTGCGCATAGGCGCGGCCGTCCTCGGCGCCTTTTGACAAGGCCTCCACCGCGCGCACGATTGTCTGGCGCTCCGCGACGCGCAGGCGAAGCGACGATATCTCGCTTGCCAAAAGCTTGCGCGCCTCGAAACTCTGCCGGGCGATCAACAGGGCGCTGTAGACGCCGGCATTGCCGACCGGCTTCAGCAACTGGGCGTCGGCCTTGTGCGACAGCGCCCACTCGATGCGGCCCGGCGCTTCGGAGCCGATCAGCGCCACCAGCGGCATCGGCGCCTCACCCGGCGCCCATGGGAATTGTTCGTCGAAGCCGAGATCGGCATCGAAGAAGACGAAGTCCGCCGCCAGCGCCTCGGCCGGCAGTTCCGGCCAGCAGCCGACCGTCTCGAGGCCGATGGCCGACAATTGCCGCGTGATCGCCTGCACCGTCGGATGCGGACGATGCAGGACAAAGGCCCTGGCGCCGCCGAGATTCGGGATGCGCGGGACCTTGCTCACGACACCACCCTCAGGCGTGGGCGGCCGAACGTCTCGGTCCGGTCATAGCGGGACAGATAGGGATCGGGCGCGACACCCTTGGTCAGCGTGACGGTCTTGAATGCGGTGCCCTCGATGCGCCCGATCTGCACCGGCAAGGTGGCGTGCTGGGTTTGCGGATCGATGGAGATGTCGCCGAGCGGGGTTCGAAACGAGGTTCCGGCAAAGGCCTTGGGAAGATCCGGCCATTGTGCGCCGGGATTGCGGGCGAGGATTTCGGCAAGCGTCCGCACCGAGGCATAGGCCGCCGCCTCGAAGGACGAGGCAGGCATGATGGAGGGCGCCGAACCGCCCTGGCGATCCGCTGCCGAGATATCGTGAAAATACGGCCCGACGGAAAGATGGCCATTGCCTGCATCATTGAGCGCCGGCAACTCGCATTCGGTCAGATTGCAGGACAGGATCGGGCAGCGCTCCGGCCTGAAATGCGGGTCGCGTTCGGCGAGCTCGGCATAGGCCGCGATGAAGGCATAGGACGACGAGCCGATCAGGTTGTTCAGGATGAAATCCGGCCGGGTCGCCTGGATCTCGGCGATCAGCCTGGAGACATCGACCTCGCCGAGCGGCAGATAGCGCTCGCCCAAAACCTTGCCGCCGGCGTCGGCGATCAGGTCGCGGGCGACACGGTTGGTCTCCCAGCCCCAGATGTAGTTCGAGCCGAGCAGGAAACCGTTGGCGCCGAAGCGCGGCACGACATGGGCCAGCAGCGGGACGAGATGCTGGTTTGGGCAAGCGTGCATGTAGACGACATGCTCGTTCGCTTCGAACCCCTCATAGGGACAGGCATACCAGAGCGTGCCGCCGGCGCGCTCGAGGATCGGGATGACCTCCTTGCGGCTCCATGACGTGATGCAGCCAATGATGTGGCGCGCACCGCTGTTGGCGAGAATGTCGGCGCAGCCCGTCGCGTAGCCATCGATGTTGCCTTGCGGGTCGCGCTCCACCGGAACGAATTCGATCGGGATGGCCGGATCGGCGTTGATGTCGGCGATGGCCGTCATCGCACCCGAACGGCAGGATTCGGACAGCAGGCGGTAGTTGCCCGACCGCGAGTAAAGGATGCCGATTTCGATACGCCGTCCCAAGCAAATCCCCAAAAATAACAAATGCCCCGCAGCCGCCGCCGCGGAAGGCGAGGCATACGAGGCATTTTTGCCGCCCGGCGGTCGGAGCCGGTATTTTCCCCATTAGCGTATTCGGTACGGCGGGTCAGTCAAGCGGGAAAATGGCGGCGCGAGGCTAAAGCGCGTCGCGTTTGACCGGCCTCACGCGACGCGCTTTAAGTTGTTGTTTTTGCGCATGTCGTTATCGCGTCACGATCGCAGGGCTTCGAACCTAGGCCCTCTGCACAGAGGATTTAGGCTGAGCCTGAAAGCGGCGGTGGACGGTCGTCATGCCTGCAGCCGTCATCTCTGACGTTAGCCACCGGCCACCATGCCTTCGTCATCCCAGGGCGGAGCAAGGAGCGAAGCGACGCGGCGTAGACCCTGGGATCCATTCCGTGAAATCAGCCGAAGAATGCAGCGGACCAGAACGGCGCTTGCATCCGCGACGGTGCTCGTTACTTTTTCCACCATGACCGGCTATGCCTATATGACCGCCAGCCAGAAGCGCGGCACGATCTACATCGGCGTCACCAACGACCTCGGTCGCCGCATGCCGGAGCATAAATCCGGTCAAGGCTCGCGCTTCACCAGCCGCTACGGCGTGCAGCGTCTGGTCTGGTACGAGGAATATTTTGACATTCGTGATGCCATCCAGCGCGAGAAGTCGCTGAAGCGCTGGCCGCGCCAGTGGAAAATCGAGCTGATCGAGAGGACCAATCCAGAGTGGTTCGAGCTTTTTCGCGGAACCGGGTGTTAGCGTTCGGTTCTGGGCCGCTGCACGCTTTGGCTGGCGTAACGGAATGGATCCCAGGGTCTGCGCCGCGTCGCTTCGCTCCTTGCTCCGCCCTGGGATGACGGAGCGAGGCGTGTGGGGCGAAGCTCCGTCGCGGCGGCCCTGGGATCGACGAAGTAGGCTTCGGTCAATCGCGAATGTCCGTGGCCAGCGCAAACCTGAAGCGATTGGCCCTGTCGTTTGACCAAGGTACGCCGCTCGGAGCGCCTCGCTACGTCCCCGCCTACTTGCCGTAGACGTCGAAGGCAAAATACTTGTCGTTGATTTCCTTGTATTTGCCGTTGGCGCGCAGCGCGTCGATCGCCGTGTCGAGCTTGTCGGCCAGTTCCTTGTTGCCCTTCTGCAGCGCGATGCCGACGCCTGGACCATGAATGGCCGGGTCGGGGGCCAGGGTGCCGAGCAGTTTGCAGCAGGCGCCTTCGGGCTTCTTCAGCCATTCGGTCAGCAGGATCGAGCCGTCCATCACCGCGTCGAGGCGACCGTTGACCATGTCGGTGCGGGCATCGTCGCCGGTCGGATAGGGCTTGATGGTCGAGCCTGCGTATTTCTGCTCGGCGAAATTCTGGTGGATCGTCGCGCTCTGCACGCCAAGCGCCTTGCCTTTCAGGTCCTCGGGCGAGGTGCCCGTTACAGTCGAATCCTTCAGCACCGCGATAGCCGGCGGCGTCTGGTAGTATTTGTGGGTGAAGTCGACCTTCTCGGCCCGCTCCGGCGTGATGGTGATGTTGATGATGGCATCGAACTTGCCGGCCTGCAGTGCCGGGATCGAGCCGTCGAAATCCTGTACGACGAACTCGCATTCGGTCTTCATCTCGGTGCACAGCGCTCTGCCGAGGTCGATGTCGAAACCGCCCAGCGTGCCGTCGGCATTGGCATAATTGAAAGGCGGATAGGCGCCCTCGGTGCCGAGCCTGAGTTTCTTGTCCTGGGCAGAGGCGGCGCCGGTGGCGACAGTTATGGCGATGGACGCAGCAAGCACGAAACGACCGAAAGGACGCATGATCCAGATCTCCATTGACGGGAGAAGTCTACGGAGTTTTGTGTGCGCGGCGGAGACGGAAACGACATGCCCCGCGGCGATCACGGCGTGGCCGAGCATAGCCGTTAGTTTCCGGGGAGCTTCAGATTGTTCTCGATGGTCTCGCTCGCCCAAGCGAGCCTTTCGCGATCGTCTGGGCGCAACGGAGCCTCAACCGCGACGGTGAACAAATGCAGGGCGAGGCTTTCGGACAAAAGCCATGCGGTGACCTGTTCGCTGACGATCATGCGCCCCTTGTCGAGTTTCTTGAGGTTTCCGGTGATCAGGTCCGCACAGTGCAGCATGGCCTCGGGATAAGCGCTTTCACGCCAGGCGGCCAGTGCAGCTGCCACATCCATTCCGGCAAGCACCATGCCCTCCAGCCAGGGAACTGCATTCCCTTTATCGGGGTGCTTGGTCAATGTTTTTCGCCAGGCAGCCTGAAACAGGGCTTCGACGGCCTGCTGTTCTTCCGATGGCCAATCGCGCCAAGAGGTCCTTTCAAGTTTTGCGGCAATCACGTTCGGCTCAAACCCCATACAAGGTTCGCCTTGGATAGCAAGTTCAAGCACCCTCGGCAGAAAGTGCCGGTAGTCATCGACGTCGCCGACTGTCCATATGGCCGATCCGGCATAGGTGCCGAGTTTTTCTCCGCTGAGTTGCCGTAGCTTATCACTGGATACGGCCCGAAAGATTGCCTCCGCATCTTCGATCGGCGAGCTATGGAGGAGACGGGGCAGCGGATAAGACGCGAAGACGTCATAGACGCGCTCGACCGCGCCGGCCAGATCAGATTCAGGCTCAGCCCCCAAGGGATTTGGACTGGTCATCCAACACAACCCCGAACATTTCCTTGGCTTGTTCAGTCGTATAATATCCAAGCCTGACATCCTCAGCGACCAATTCCGGGTCGCGCTGCAACGGATCGCCATAGCCGCCGCCGCCCGGCGTGCCGACGCGCACGCGGTCGCCGGCCTTCAGCGCTATGTCCTGCTCCTTCGAGAGGTGCGGCGGCACATGTTCCTTGCCGTCGCGGAACACGGTCACCGTGTTGACCGCGCCGTCCTTGCCGCCGAGCGCGCCTTGCGGGCCGAAGCGGCCGTGGTCCATGACGAAGGAGGCGCGGGCGTCGCCGCGCAGGATCTCGACCTCATAGGCGAGGCCGAAACCGCCGCGATGCTTGCCGGCGCCGCCCGAGCCTTCGCGCAGGGCATAATGGCGGTAGAGCACCGGAAAAGCCTGCTCCATGATTTCGACCGGCGGCGATTTTGAAATGCCGATGGTCGAGCAGCCATTGGTCAGGCCATCATGGCCGGCATTGCCGCCATAGCCGCCGCCGGAGATCTGGTACATGACGTAATCGCGGCCGCGGGCCGGATCGTTGCCGCCGAGCGCGAAATTGCCGCTGGAGCCGGCCGGGGCCGCCGTCACCTTGTCCGGCAGCGCCTGCACCATCGCCGCGAACACCGCCTCGGCGATGCGCTGCGAAACCTCGGCCGCACAGCCCGATACCGGGCGCGGATATTTTGCGTCGAGGAAGGTGCCTTCCGGCCGCTTGACGATCAGCGGCTCGAAGGCGCCGGCGCTGATCGGCACGTCGGGGAAAATATGGCGCATGGCGAGATAGACCGAGGACAAGGTCGTCGCCAGCACGCTGTTCATCGGCCCGGCGCAAGGCTTTGATGAGCCTGAGAAATCGAAGCTCAGCGTGTCGCCGTGTTTCTCCACGGCAAGCGCGATGGTCAGCGGCTCGTTCACCACCCCGTCGGAATCGACGAAGGCTTTCGAGCGATAAATGCCATTGGGAATGGCTGATATGTTGGCGCGCATCTGTTCGGCGGCGCGGCGGCGCAGTTCGGCGATCGCCTCGACCACTGTTTCGCTGCCGTAACGATCTAGGATTTCATTTAGTCGATCCTGACCGATCAGCAGTGCCGCCGCCTGCGCACGGATGTCGCCGATGCGCTGGTCGGCAACCCTGATGTTAGAGCAGATGATGGCGTAGATCTCGCGATCGAGCACGCCCTTCTTGAACAGTTTGACCGGCGGCAGCCGCAGACCTTCCTGCTCGACCGCCGTTGCCGAGGCGGAAAAGCCGCCCGGCACCGAACCGCCAATGTCGGGCCAGTGGCCGGTGTTCGACAGCCAGCAGAAAATCGTTCCGTCCCGGTAAACCGGCATGGCGAAGCGCACGTCCATCAGGTGGGTGCCACCGAGATAGGGGTCGTTGACGATGTAGATGTCGCCGGGCTCGGGCTGCAGGCAGCTTCCGTCGGCGATCATTTCGATCACGGTTTTGGTCGAATACTGCATCACGCCGACGAACACCGGCAGGCCTTGGCTGCCCTGCGCGATCAGCGACCCATCGACGGCCGAATAGATGCCGTCGGAGCGGTCGTTGGCCTCGGCGATAACGGGCGAAAAAGCGGCGCGCGAAAAGGTCAGGTCCATCTCGTCGCAGACCTGCTGCAGCGCCGCCTGGATGACCGAAAGCGTAATGGTGTCGAGTTTTGCCATCTCAGGCCTCACCGATGTCGATGATGATGTTGCCGTCGGCGTCCGAGCGCGCCCGGTCGCCGGGCTCGAGCACGGTGGTCGCGTCCATCTGTTCGAGGATCGCTGGCCCCTCGATGACCGCGTCGAGCGGCAGCTTCTCCCTGCTGTAGACAGGCGTGTCGTGCCAGCGCCCGCCATACCAGACCGGCCGGATTTCGCGCCGCGCTTCGGCCAACGTTTCGGCGCGCTCTGCCGGGTCGATCAATCGCGACAGATCGATCGCCGGCCGCACGCCGGTCACCGAGGTGTTGAGGTTGACCAGATTAGCGCGGATTTCCGGCAGCTCGACCTTGAAGCGGGCGAAATAGGCCTTTTCAAACAGTTGCTGCAATGTCTCACGTGTCACCGCGGACGAAGGCAGCGGCACGTTGATGATGTGGGTCTGGCCGACGAACTGCATGTCGGCGGAATGCGTGACGCGGATCGTCTCCGGCTTTACCGCTTCCTTGCCGATCAGCTCTTCGCCTTCGTTTCGGTGCCGTTCCAATATAGTGTGAAGCTGGGTTTCATCAAGACCGGCCACCGGCTGGTTGACCGTGTTGACGAAATCGTGCCTGAGATCGGCGACGACGCAGCCGAGCGCATTGGTGATGCCCGGCCGCGCCGGCACCAGCACTTTGGGCAGACCGAGCTCGCGCGCCAGCGCCGTCGCATGCAGGGGCCCGGCGCCGCCGAAGGCGAACAGCGCGAAATCGCGAGGGTCGTGGCCGCGCGACACCGAGACCATGCGGATGGCGCCGGCCATCTTGATGTTGCCGAGCCGCAGCACGGCGCCCGCCGCCTCGACGCCGGACAGGCCGGTGGGTCGGCCGATCCTGTCCTCGAATATGCCGGTGACGTGTTCGACGGTGACCGGATTTTCGACGGCGAGCAGCTTTTTCGGCGCCAGCCGGCCGAGCACCAGATTGGCGTCGGTGATGGTCGGCTCGCTGCCGCCGCGCCCGTAGCAGATCGGGCCGGGATTGGCGCCGGCGCTTTCCGGGCCGATCTGGATCAGGCCGGCCGCATCGACGCGGGCGATCGAGCCGCCGCCGGCGCCGACCGTATGCACCGCCACCATCGGCACATGGATCGGCATCGCATATTCGATCTCGATCTCGTTCGACACCGCCGGTTCGGCATTGCGGATCAGCGCCACGTCGGTCGAGGTGCCGCCCATGTCGTAGGTGACCAGGTTTTTGAAGCCGGCGCGTTTTCCCGTATAGGCGGCGGCGATGACACCGGAGGCCGGGCCGGACATGACGGTCTTGGCTGACTCGCGTGTGACAAAGCGGGCCGAGATCATGCCGCCATTGCCGTTCATGATCAGGAAGTCGCGGGCGTAGCCTTTTGATCCCAATTCCTTGCGCAGCCGTTCGACATAGCGTTCGAGGATCGGCTGCACCGAGGCGTTGACCGAAGCGGTGACACCGCGCTCGAATTCGCGCGCTTCCGACAGCAGCGCATGGCCTGTCGTGATGTAGCTATTCGGCCAAAGCTCGGCGGCGACCTCGGCGGCGCGCCGCTCATGCGCCGGGTTGGCGTAGGAATGCAGGAAATGGATGACGAGGGATTCGCAGCCGGCCTCGATCAACTGGGAAATCGCCGCGCGCATCTCGGCTTCGTCGAGCGGGATGCGCACTGCGCCCGAGGCTTCAACGCGCTCCGACACTTCAAGCCGCAGATTGCGCGGAATGATCGGGACGAAGCTGCCTGTCATGCCATAGGGCTGCGGCCGCGTTCGCCGGCCAAGCTCGATGACGTCACGAAAACCACGCGTGGTGATCATGCCGGTCTTGGCCAGGCGGCGTTCGAGCACCGCGTTGGTGGTGGTGGTCGTGCCGTGCACGATGAGGTCGATGCCGCGGATGGGGAAACCGGTGGCGCCGAGCGCCGAAACGACGCCGAAGGCCTGGTTGTCGGTAGTGGTCGGGGTCTTGGCGATATGCACCTTGCCGCCGCCCCGGCCGTCGATCAGAAGCAGGTCGGTAAAGGTTCCGCCGACATCGATGCCGGCGACGACGCTGCCGAGGGAATCCAGCGTCTGCGCCGAAAAATTCTCTTTCATTGTCGAAACCCGAAATATCAGGACTACCGATATGTGTCAGTTTGGAAAGGTGTTTCACGCTGGCGTCTTGACGCAAATATCATTTGTATACTAATAAATTCGCGACACAAGAGCTTACCGTGCAAACGGGCACGCCGGGACCTGATCGGTTCGGACGCGCAGGAGAAGGTTTGGCGTCAGCGTCCTCGGGTTGGCCAGAAGGTTAGGTTTGATGAACACCATATCAACGCTCAACACCGCCGGCGCCCGGCCACTGCAGTTTCCTATACCGGCCAATGTCTATGCCGAAACCGTCGTCTCGGTGAAGCACTACACCGACCGACTGTTTTCGTTCCGCATCACCCGGCCGCAGTCGCTGCGTTTCCGCTCCGGCGAGTTCGTCATGATCGGCCTGCCCAACGCCGAGAAGCCGGTGTTCCGCGCCTATTCGATCGCCAGCCCTGCCTGGGACGACGAGCTGGAATTTTTTTCGATCAAGGTGCCGGACGGCCCGCTGACCTCGCAGCTGCAAAAAATCGCGGCCGGCGACACCGTCATCATGCGGCAAAAATCGACCGGCACGCTGGTGGTCGACGCGCTGACCCCGGCCAAGCGCCTGTTCATGATCTCGACCGGCACCGGCATCGCGCCCTTCGCCAGCCTGCTGCGCGATCCCGACACCTATGAAAAATTCGAGCAGGTGATCCTGACCCACACCTGCCGCGACAATGCCGAACTCACCTACGGCCAGGAGCTGGTTGCAGAGCTGGAGAACGATCCGCTGATCGGCGAGCTGACCGGCGGCCGCGTCACGCTCTACAATTCGACGACGCGTGAAAGCTCCGAGCGCATGGGCCGCATCACCGCGCTGATCGGCTCGGGAAAGTTCTATGCCGATCTCGGCATCGACAAGCTCGATCCGGAGACCGACCGCATCATGATCTGCGGCTCGATGCATATGCTGAGGGATGTCAAGGAGCTGGCCGAAAGCCTCGGCTTCGAGGAAGGCTCGCTGCATCATCCGGCAAGCTTCGTCGTCGAGCGCGCCTTTGTCGGCTGAGACGGCGCGGCGCTTCGGCGCCCGCCTCAAGCGGGTTTGACCATACGGTCAAAAATCTGCTGCTTTCGCGGCCTTTTTCAACTATGACCGCTTGAAGGACTCGTGAAGCGCTGCTTCGCGGGCTATTCTCGGTGGACGTCGCTGAACAAAGGGGCAGGAGATGAGCAGCACAATCCGCGAGGCCGGTCTCGGTGCCGACAGGTTGGGCGCGCCCAAGGTCACGCCGCTGCCGGCGCGCACTGCCGCCAACGCGCCGGTGTCGCAAGCGCACGGCATTGCCCGCAACCCCGGCATGAAGCTCGATCTCGGCTTCATGGAATCGATGCGCAGCGTCAACCGCTCGGCGCTGGAACGGCGTGTCGCCAGTCTGACCAAACGACGCTCGATCAAGGCCGACAACCAGGCCGCCTGGCTGCTGCGCGCCGTCGCCTGCATGGACCTGACCACGCTGAACTCGAACGACACCGAGGAGCGCGTGCGCCGGCTCTGCGCCAAGGCGGTCAATCCGTTCCGCCGCGACATCGTCGAAGGCCTCGGCATTACAGGTGAAAAGATCCGCCCGGCGGCGGTCTGCGTCTATCATCCCTTCGTCGCCACCGCCGTCGATGCGCTGCGCGGCAGCGGTATCCATGTCGCCGCCGTATCTACCGCTTTCCCGCACGGCCTCACCCCGCTGTCGACGCGTCTTCAGGAGATCGAAGCTTCGGTGAGCGATGGCGCCGACGAGATCGACGTCGTCATTCCGCGCGGCCTGGTCTTCGGAGCGAAATGGCAGGAACTCTATAACGAGATCGTCTCGATGCGCGCCGCCTGCGGCGAGGCGCATCTCAAGGTCATTCTCGGCACCGGCGACCTCGCCACGCTGCGCAACGTCATGCTCGCCTCGATGGTGGCGATGATGGCGGGCGCCGATTTCATCAAAACCTCGACCGGCAAGGAAAGCGTCAACGCGACATTGCCCGTCGGCCTTGCCATGGTGCGCGCCATCCGCGCCTATTTCGAGGAGACCGGCTATCTCATCGGCTTCAAGCCGGCCGGCGGCATCTCCACGGCAAAGGCGTCGCTCGATTGGCTGGTGCTGATGAAGGAAGAACTGGGACGGCGATGGCTGGAGCCGGACCTGTTCCGCTTCGGCGCGTCGAGCCTTTTGACCGACATCGAGCGCCAGCTCGAACACCATCTGACCGGTCACTATTCGGCCAATCATCGCCACGCGATGGCGTAGGGCGGACGTAGCTTTGAACGTAGAGTTCCGTCGCGCCCAGCTCTGTCCTCCCCACTCGTGGGGAGATTGGCTGTCATCGGCGATTTCGCCAACTGCTGACGTTGCAGAATGGCCGCAGCCGAACATGAAGTCCGATCTCCCCCCTTGTGGGGGAGATGTCCGGCAGGACAGAGGGGGGCGCGAAGGATCGCCTGCCTCGCTGAAGAGGAGCGCTCCGTGAACATTCTCGAACGCTATCACGCCATGGACTACGGCCCGGCGCCAGAAGCCCGCAACGAGGCCGACGCGTGGCTTGCTGCGCGCGATTTCTCCAAAGCGCTGTTCATAGGCGGCGACTGGAAAGCAGCCAGCGGCGGCAAGACCTTCGACACCAGCGATCCCGCCTCCGGCAAACTGCTGGCCAAGGTCTCGGATGCCGGTGCTGCCGATATCGATGCGGCGGTTTCGGCCGCCACAAAAGCGCTGCCTAGATGGAGTGCCAGTTCCGGCTACAGCCGAGCCAAAGCGCTCTACGCCATCGGTCGCGCCATGCAGCGCCACCAGCGGCTGTTCGCGGTGCTGGAATCGATCGACAACGGCAAACCGATCCGCGAAAGCCGCGACATCGACGTGCCGCTGGCCATCCGCCATTTCATCCACCATGCCGGCTGGGCGCAGGCTCTGGACAAGGATTTTCCGGATCAGAAGGGCGTCGGCGTCGTCGGCCAGATCATCCCGTGGAATTTCCCGCTCTTGATGCTGGCCTGGAAGATCGCGCCGGCGCTGGCCGCCGGCTGCACCGTGGTGCTCAAGCCGGCCGAGTTCACGCCGCTCACCGCCATCCTGTTCGCCGAGATCTGCGAACGATCAGGCGTGCCGAAGGGCGTCGTCAACATCGTCCACGGCGGGCCGGAGGCGGGTGCGGCAATCGTCAATCATCCCGGCATCCAGAAGATCGCCTTCACCGGCTCGTCCGAGGTCGGCAAGATCATCCGCAAAGCCTCTGCCGGATCGGGCAAGAAATTGTCGCTGGAACTTGGCGGCAAGTCGGCCTTCGTCGTCTTCGAGGACGCCGATCTCGACAGCGCCGTCGAGGGACTGGTCGACGGCATCTGGTTCAACCAGGGCCAGGTCTGCTGTGCCGGCTCGCGCCTTTTGGTGCAGGAAGGCGTCGCCGAAGCCTTCATCGCCAAGGTCAAGACGCGGATGAGCCGGCTGCGCGTCGGCAGCCCGCTCGACAAGAACACGGATATCGGGCCGCTGGTCGACTTGACCCAGCTCGACCGCGTCAAGGGGCTGGTCGCCGCAGGGGCCAAGCAGGGCGCCGTCTGCTGGCAGCCGGATGTGGCGCTGCCGGCTTCCGGCTATTACCATCTGCCGACGTTGGCGACAGGCGTTTCGCCGGCTAACATCCTGGCGCAGGAGGAGGTGTTCGGGCCGGTGCTGGCGACCATGACCTTCCGCAACACAGAGGAAGCGATCGAGCTCGCCAACAACACGCGCTACGGCCTGGCCGCCTCGGTGTGGAGCGAGAATGTCAACCTTGCGCTGCACGTCGCGCCGCAATTGAAGGCCGGCGTCATCTGGGTCAACGGCACCAACATGTTCGACGCCGCCTGCGGCTTCGGCGGCTACCGCGAGAGCGGTTTTGGCCGCGAAGGCGGGCGCGAGGGCATGTTCGAATATCTCTCGGCAAAACTGCCGCTCGGCCCGGCCATCAAGCCGGCAATGGCTACGACACAGCCTGTCGAGCAGGCGGAAGGCGACACTATCGATCGCACGGCAAAGCTGTTCATCGGCGGCAAGCAGGTCAGGCCGGACGGCAATTATTCGCTTGCCGTCGCCAGCGCCAAGGGCAAGCTTGCCGGCGAGGTCGGTCTCGGCAGCCGCAAGGATGTCCGTGATGCCGTCGCGGCTGCACGTGGCTGCAAGGGCTGGCCGGAGGCGACCGCCTACAACCGCAGCCAGGTGCTTTACTATCTGGCCGAAAACCTGTCCGGCCGTGCCGACGAGTTTGCGGCGCGTCTCACCGAGCTGACCGGCGCCACCGCGAAGGCGGCGCGCGAAGAAGTCGAGCTGTCGATCGAGCGGCTGTTCCTCTATGCCGGCTTGGCCGACAAGTTCGAGGGCCGCGTCCACCAGCCGCCGGCCCGCGCCGTCACGTTGGCACTGCATGAGCCGGTCGGCGTCGTCGGCATGGTGGCACCCGACAATGCGCCCCTGCTCGGCCTGATCTCGCTGGCGGCGCCGGCGCTCGCCATGGGCAACACCGTCGTCGCGGTGCCATCGGAAAAGTATCCGCTGCTTGCCACCGATCTCTATCAGATCATCGAATATTCCGACGTTCCGGCCGGCGCCATCAACATCGTCACCGGCCGCACCGCCGAGCTCACCGGCGTGCTGGCCAGGCACGACGATGTCGACGGACTCTGGGTGTTCGCCGATGCCGAGACCTGCGCCAAGGCCGAAGCCGAGTCCATCGGCAATCTCAAGCGCGTCTGGACCGGCAACGGCCGCAGCCTCGACTGGGCGTCGACCGAGGCCGCCGGCGATGCCTTCCTGCGCCGTGCCGTCGAGGTTAAAAACGTCTGGGTGCCTTACGGCGACTGAACGGTCGCCATTCGCGCGGCGTCGGACGAGAAGCGTTCGGGCTTGACGGCAGAAAAGATGTTCTTTACCGAGAAAAAACATTTGCCCCTAAGCGAACAGCAATACAGGCGGCATGATAGTGCCTATCTGGCACATTGCGCCTTGGCCGCGTGCCGGTAAGAACCGGCGGCCACAGAGGAGAAAAGCATGGCGGGTCTGGCCGGCAAGATCGTTGTCGTCACAGCGGCGGCACAAGGCATCGGCCGTGCGAGCGCGCTGGCTTTCGCCAGGGCGGGCGCTGTCGTCCATGCCACCGACATCAATGAGGTGATGCTAGCCGAACTTGGCAAGACGGCTGGCATCAAGACCCGCAAGCTCGACGTGCTGAACGACGAGGCCGTGACGTCGGCCTTCGCCGAGATCGGCGCCGTCGATGTGCTGTTCAACTGCGCCGGCTTCGTCCATTCGGGCTCGATCCTCGAGATGAAGGACGCCGATCTCGACTTTGCTTTGGATCTCAATGTCCGCTCGATGATCCGCACCATCCGCGCCGTGCTGCCCGGCATGCTGGAGCGCGGCGACGGCTCGATCATCAACATGGCGTCGTTGGCGGGCTCGACCAAGGGCGTGCCCAACCGCTTCGTCTACGGCCTGACCAAGGCGGCCGTCATCGGCCTGACCAAATCGATTGCCGCCGATTATGTCGGCAAGGGCATACGCTGCAACGCCATCTGCCCGGGCACGGTCGAAAGCCCGTCGCTGCAGGACCGCATGCACGCGCAGGGCGACTACGAGGCGGCCCGCGCTGCCTTCATCGCCCGCCAGCCCATGGGCCGCCTCGGCACGCCCGAGGAAATCGCCGATCTCGCCGTCTATCTGGCGGGCGCCACCTATACGTCGGGGCAGGCTTATAATATCGACGGTGGCTGGTCGATTTAAGCTCACCTCAATCAAGGAGAGAATTCTATGAAACTGCTGCGCTATGGCGAGGCGGGGAGCGAACGCCCCGGCCTGCTCGATGCGGATGGGACGATCCGTGACCTCTCCGCCCATGTCACCGACATTGCCGGCAAGGCGCTCGACCCGGCATCGCTTGAGACATTGTCGAAGCTCGATCCGAAATCGCTGCCGGCGGTTCCCGGCAAGCCGCGCATCGGCGCCTGCGTCGCCGGGACCGGCAAGTTCATCTGCATCGGCCTGAACTATTCCGACCATGCCGCCGAGACCGGCGCCACGGTGCCGCCGGAGCCGATCATCTTCATGAAGGCGAGCTCGGCCATCGTTGGACCGGACGACGACGTGCTGATCCCGCGCGGCTCTGTGAAGACCGATTGGGAAGTCGAGCTAGGCGTGGTTATCGGCAAGACCGCGAAATATGTCACCGAGGCCGAGGCGCTGGACTATGTCGCCGGCTACTGCGTCGCGCACGACGTTTCCGAACGCGCCTTCCAGGCCGAGCGTCAGGGCCAATGGACTAAGGGCAAGTCCTGCGACACCTTCGGGCCGATCGGCCCGTGGCTGGTGACCAAGGACGAAGTGAAAGACCCGCAGAACATCCCGATGTGGCTGAAGGTCAACGGCAAGACGATGCAGAACGGCTCGACCAAGACCATGGTCTATGGCGTCGCCTACCTGGTTTCCTATCTCAGCCAGTTCATGTCGCTGCATCCGGGCGACATCATCTCGACCGGCACGCCGCCCGGCGTCGGCCTCGGCATGAAGCCACCGGTCTTCCTGAAGGCCGGCGACGTTGTCGAGCTCGGCATCGAAGGGCTGGGCATGCAGAGGCAGACGTTCAAGGCGGATTTATAGGGGCTCTTCCTTCTCCCCTTGGGAGAAGGGGAGTCGGCACCAGCTACTTCAACACCTTCCCATCCGCCCCGAACCGGTAGGTCTTTGCCGGATCCGGCGTCGCATAAAGCGTGGCTCCCGGTTCGGCGTTGTAGACGCCGAAGATGCGCACGGTGATCAGCCCGGCCTTCTCGCAGTCGAGATAGAGGTTGGTGTCGGCGCCAAGATGCTCGGCATGGACGACCGTACCTTTCCAGGCGCCGGATCTCGCATCGACGGTCAAATGCTCGGGACGGACGCCGATGGTCTTGGCCGTTTCGGCAAGCCTAGCGCCGTCGACGAAATTCATCTTCGGTGAGCCGATGAAGCCGGCGACAAACTCATTCGCCGGCGAATTATAAAGCTCCATCGGTCCGCCGATCTGCTCGATCTTTCCGGCGTTGAGCACGACGATCTTGTCGGCCAGCGTCATCGCCTCGACCTGGTCGTGGGTGACATAGATCATCGTCGCCTTCAGCCGGCGGTGCAGTTGCGCGATCTCCAGCCTGGTGTTGACGCGCAGTGCTGCATCGAGGTTCGACAAAGGCTCGTCGAACAGGAAAAGCTTGGGCTCGCGCACCACGGCGCGGCCGATGGCGACGCGCTGGCGCTGGCCGCCTGACAGCTCGGCCGGCCGCCTTGCGAGATAGGGCTCCAGCGACAGCATCGAGGAAGCGATGCCGATGCGGCGGTCGATCTCGGCCGCCGGCGTGCCCGCCTGCTTGAGGCCAAGTCCCATATTGTTCTTCACCGTCAGATGCGGGTAGAGCGCGTAGGTCTGGAACACCATGGCGATGCCGCGTTTGGCCGGCGGGGTTGCGGAGACGTCCGCCCCGTCGATGACCACGCGGCCCGAGGTCGAATCCTCCAGCCCGGCGATGACCCTGAGCAGAGTCGACTTGCCACAGCCGGAGGGCCCGACGAAGACGACGAATTCGCCATCGGTCACTTCGAGGTTGACGCCCTTCAGCACCTCGACCGGCCCAAAAGCCTTCTTCACATTCTCGATGTTCAGCGAGCCCACGGCTTCGTTCCTGTTCTAGAGTTTGACTGGTCTAGAGTCTGATTGGGGCGCCGCTGCGAACGCTCTCGTCGGCGGCAAGGCAGACGGCGAGCGACTTCACCGCGTCGTCCATGTGGCGGGTGAGGTCCAGATCCTCGCGGACCGCTCTGAGCAGAAAAGCCTGTTCGAGGTCGCAGAGATCCTGATGGCCGGGTTCGCCTTCCATCGACAGTATCTCATCCGGCTTGGCGAACTTGCCGCCCGCGCCGGTCGCCGCACTGTGCAGGCGGATGGTCGAGGTCTTGGTATGGGTGTCGATGTCGTCGGATTTGACGCCCTCCTTCATGACGATCGACACGCAGCCATTTGGCGAGATCACGTCCTTCACGAAGAAGGCTGTCTCCGAGATCATCGGCCCCCAGCCGGCCTCGTACCAGCCGACCGAGCCGTCGTCGAACAGCACCTGCAGGTGACCGTAATTGTACATCGTGGGCCCTATCTCGTCGGTCAGCCTCAGCCCCATGCCGCGCACCTCGACCGGCCGGGCGTCGGTGATCTGCAGCATCACGTCGAGATAATGCACGCCGCAATCGACGATCGGCGACGTCGTGCGCATCAACTGCTTGTGCGTCTCCCAGCTATGGCTTGAGGATTGCTGGTTGAGGTTCATGCGGAACACGTAAGGGCCGCCGAGCTTCCGCGCCTCGGCGATCAGCCTGATCCAGGAAGGGTGATGGCGCAGGATGTAGCCGATCACCAGTTTTTTGCCGTTGGCCCTGGCTGCCGCAACGACACGTTTGGCATCCGCCACCGTCGTCGCCAGCGGCTTTTCGACAAAGACATGGCAGCCGGCCTCGAACGCCTTGACCGCATAGTCGGCATGGCTGTCGGAATAGGTGGCGATGCAGGCGACATCGGGCCTTTCGTCGCGCAGCGCCTCGTCGAAGGAGCGCCTGATGCCATAGAAGGAAAGCCCGGCCGGCAGCGGCACATCCGAACGGTTGACCAGTGCGGCGATCTCGAAGCCGGGATTGGTGTGATAGGCCAGCGCATGGCTGCGGCCCATGTTGCCAAGCCCGGCGACGACGACGCGAAGGGGTTGATCCATTTTCAATTTGCCTGTTCTTGCCTGCGCGCTACGAGAGCCACCATCACGTGTGGCTCGCATTCATGTGCGACCCGCAAAGCCGCTTCTTCGCTGTCACAGCGAGACAAAAGTCGGAAGCCATAGGCATCGACCCCATCCTTGATCAGTGAAAGCCTCTGATCGTCAGGCAAGGGATGCTCAAGATTGAGCGCCAGGGTGAACGCCTTCGACTGCTCGTCTTCCATCTGGGAATTGACGCGCCAACGAATGTGACAGTTGTATTCTTTCGGCCGGCGTTCCTTCCCAAGCCGCGTAAACCAGACTGCGGCGTTCATATAGAACTGCGGCCCCCAGGAAGACTTCTGAAGGTTTAGCAAGCAGATGGTCTCCGGCCATTCGCGGTAGAAATTCGTGGCGCGAACGCCTCGAAATCCATAGCGGCTCGCTGTCTCGACAAGGGCCTGTACGATAATCTCTCGACCATCACTCATTTGACCGCTCCCGAGGTGATGCCGCGGATCAGTTGCCGCGAGAAGATGACGTAGAGGATCAGCACCGGCATGATCGCCAGCGACAACGCGGCCAGGATAGCGTTCCAGTTGGTGACGAACTGGCCGAGGAACAGCTGGGCGCCGAGCGTCACCGTCTTGGTCTCCTCCGACGGCGCCAGGATCAGCGGGAACCACAGATCGTTCCAGATCGGGATCATGGTGAAGACCGCGACCGTTGCCATCGATGGCCTCACCAGCGGCAGCACCAGCCGGAAGAAGATGGTGTATTCGGAAAGGCCGTCGATGCGCCCGGCATTCTTCAGATCGTCGGACACCTGCTTCATGAATTCCGACAGGATGAAGACGGCGAGCGGCAGGCCTTGCGCCGTATAAACCAGGATCAGCGCCGTCAGCGTGTTGACCAGCCCGCTCGCCACCATCAGCTGCAGGATGGCGACCGTGCCGAGGCGGATCGGGATCATGATGCCGAGCGCCAGGTAGAGTCCCATCAGCGAATTGCCGCGGAAGCGGTATTCCGACAGCGCGAACGCGGCCATCGCGCCGAACAGCAGCACGAAGAACAGCGAAGCGACGGTGACGACAAGGCTGTTCTGGAAATAGTGAATGAAATCGCCCTGGCCGATCACGGTGGTGTAGCCGATGAGGTCGAAGGTTTTCGGGGTCGGCGGCGCCAGCGGCGCGCCGAAGATCGCCGCGCGCGACTTGAACGAATTGACGATGACGATGATCACCGGAAACAGCGCGATTACCGTGTAGGTCAACAGCACCGCATGGGCGCCGATGGTGCGGGGCAGGGAGCTGGTTGCCGTGCTCATGTCTGGCGCCTCAGAACTGGTAGCGACGCAGGCGCGTCTGGACGAGGAACAGGTAGACGCAGACGCCGCCAAGGATGATCAGGAACATCATCGTGGCGATCGCCGCGCCCATATTGGGATCGCCGATCTGCAGCTGGAAACCGAAGAAGGCGCGGTAGAGGAAGGTGCCGAGGATATCGGTCGAATAGTTCGGCCCGGCCAGCGCGCCCTGCGCGGTGTAGATCAGGTCGAAGGCGTTGAAATTGCCGACGAAGGTCAGGATCGAGATGATGCCGATCGACGGCAGGATCAGCGGCAGCTTGATCTTCCAGAACTGAGACATGCCGGTGACCCCGTCGCATTCGGCCGCTTCGATCACCTCGTCGGGAATGGACAGCAATGCTGCATAGATCAGCATCATCGGGATGCCGACGAACTGCCACACGGAGATCAGGCTGAGCGTGGTCAGCGCAAATTGCTCCTTGCCCAGCCACGGCGTGAACAGGCTTTTCAGGCCGACAAGATCCATCAGATTCGGCGCCACGCCCCAGAGCGGCGACAGGATCAGCTTCCAGGCGAAGCCAACGATGACGAAGGACAGGATCGTGGGGACGAAGATCGCCGTACGGTAGAACGCCGAGAATCTCAGCCTCGGGCTGGACAGCAGCGCCGCCAGAAGCACACCGATCGGGTTCTGCACCACCATGTGGATGATGAAGAACCAGACATTGTTCCTCAGCGCATTCCAGAAGCCCACGGACCAGTTAGGGTCGCCGAACAGCGTGCGGAAGTTGTCCAGCCCCACGAAAACCTGGGACTGGTTGATGTTGCGGAACAGCGCGAGCTGCAGCGTGCCGGCCAGCGGCAGGATCATGATCGCCGTATAGACCAGCACCGCCGGCGCCAGGAAGACGACGATATGCCAGCGGAACGGTCGTTTCGGTGCTGCGGCCATGCGTTCGGTCCCCGCCGATCAGGTTCTTGCAATTGCCGCCAAGGGGCGCGGCGCATCCCCCCTTGAGGGGAGGGTGCCTCGCGGAGCGAGGCGGGTGAGGTCGGCCAAGGCAGTGCGCCATCGTGGTATCGACCGTGCTTTCCAGCAACGATCAGGTCGCAGCCTGCCTCCACCAATCCCCTCCTGTCGCCTTCGGCGACATCTCCCCCTCAAGGGGGGAGATCGCAGCGCTCTGCCTTGGCTCTTACTTCGCCGGCTTGTACCAGCTGTCGAGGCCGTCCTGCAGCTTCTTGGCGGCAGCTTCCGGCGTGACCGTGCCGTTGATGACGTTGGCCGATTCAACCCACGTCTCGTTCTCGAGGTTCGGCGTGCCGCGCCCCAGGATCTGGTAGGTCGAACGGATCGTCGGCTTGCACTTGTCGCGCCAGGAAACGAATTCCTGGGCCAGTGGGTCTTCCATCTTCACCGGGGTGTTGTTCAGGCTGAAGAAGCCCGGCAGCGCGTTGGCGTAGATGGTGGCGAAATCCGGCGAGGCGACCCATGTCAGGAAGGTCTTGGCCGCATCCGCGTTCTTCGAGGCCGCATTGAGGCCCATGCCGATGTCGGTATGGTCGGAGATGTAGCAGGTGTCGCCGGCCTTCTGCACCGGCGGCGGGAATGCGCCCATCTTGAACTGAGCCTGGGTGTTGAACAGCGCGATCTCCCAAGAGCCGGCCGGGTAGATGGCGGCACGGCCGAGCGTGAATAGGTTCTGGCTGTCAGGATAGGTCTGCGCCTCGAAGCCGTCGCCGAGATAGGGCTTCCACTTGGCGAGTTCGGCAAACGGCGCTACCCACTGCGGGTCGGTCAGCTTCTGCTCGCCCTTGATCAAGGCCAAACGGCCTTCTTCGCCCTTCCAGTAGTTCGGGCCGATGTTCTGGTAGCCCATGGTCGCGGCTTCCCAGAGATCCTTGGTGCCCATCGCCATCGGGATGTAGGTGCCGTCGGCCTTGATCTTGTCGAGCGCGGCGTAGAACTCCTCGTTCGTCGTCGGCACCTTGATGCCGAGCTGGTCGAAGGCGTCCTTGTTGTAGATGAAGCCGTGGATGACGGAAGCCATCGGCACGCAGAAGCTGGCCTTGCCGTCGTCGGTCTGCCAGGCGGCCTTGGCGACGTCGGAAAAATTTTCCATGCCGGGCAGCGTCGAAATATCGGCGAGGTTGCCCTTCTTGAAGAGTTCCAGCGACTTGTCGAACGGTCGGCAGGTGATCAGGTCGCCCGCCGAGCCGGCGGCGAGCTTGGCGCCGAGCGCGGCGTCATATTCGGTCGGCGCCGACGGCGCGAACACCACCTTGATGCCGGGGTTCTTGGCCTCAAAAGCCGGGATCAACTTGTCCTTCCAGATGGCGAGGTCATCGCCGCGCCAGCTCTCGATGTTGAGCGTTACATCCTGGGCATAAGCCATTCCGGCGGAGCCGAGAATGCTGGTGCCAAGAAGAAGTGCCGTCAGTAGTTTCTTTGTCATGCTCAGTCTCCCTGTTGACCTTTTTCAGGTTCGGTTTTGAGAACAGAGGCTTTCTGCCCCATGCTCCCCTCGATCGCGGAAAGCGCCGGGCGCAGCTTCTGGCCGGTCCCTTCCAGTATCTTCTCGGCCGCATCGGCGCTGGCGGCGCCGGCGGCGAGCAAAATGGCGGTCTTGACGCCGCCGCCGCTCTTCTCGAGCAGGCGCGCCGCATCCTCCCTGTCGCGCCCGCTGATGGCGGCGACGATGCGTGCGGCGCGGTCGCGCAGCTTGATGTTGTCGGCCATGAGGTTGACCATGTAGCCGTCATGCACATGGCCAAGATGGATGGCGGCCAGCGTCGACAGCATGTTGAGCGCGATCTTCTGGGCGGTGCCGGCGCCCATGCGCGTCGAGCCGGCGATCAGCTCCGGCGGAGTCTCGAGCAATATGGCGATATCGGCCAGCCGAAGCAGCGGCGCATCCTTGTTATTGGCGATGGCGATGGTTGCCGCGCCGCGGCGCCTGGCATCCTCGATCGCTCTGACCGCATAAGGTGTCGAGCCGCTGGCCGAGACCGCGATCAGGCAGTCGCCCTCGCCGATGCCGGCAGCGGCAACCGCTGCCGAGGCGTCGTCGGTGTCGTCCTCCGGTCCGCCGGCCAGTGTCTTGAAGGCATCGTCGCCACCGGCAATCAGGATGGCGATACGGTCGCGCTGAATGCCGAAGGTACCCGGCAGCTCCAGCGCATCGGCCAGCGCCATCAGGCCCGAGCTGCCGGCTGCCGCGTAAGCGAGCTTGCCGCCGTTGTTCAGCCGGCTGGCGATGATTTCGGCTGCTTTGGCGATGGCAGAAATGGCGCCGTGCACCGCCTTGGCGGCCTCGATCTGCGCATTGGCCAAAGAGGAAAGGATGGCGTCCGGGGCCTGGATGTCCAGCCCCTCGGCATTCTGGTGAAGCGCTTCGGTGCGCGTTTCGGCCATCCGCTTTCCTCCAATCCAGAAAACCATACCAAAAAAATACCACTTGTCCACACGCATTAGCGATTTCCCTGCTCGGAATTGGCTTTCGGGCAAAATACGCACGTTTTTCAAGCAGATGCGGCTTAATCTTTTTGAAACGGAAATTAATCCTTGGCTATTGGTATTTTATTGGTATTATCCGCCCGGAGGAGAAATCGCGTGAATTTCGTGCTTGGCATCGATGGCGGCGGCACCAGCTGCAGGGCGGCCCTTGCAACAGTGGACGGCACCGTCGTCGGCCGCGCCAAGAGTGGCGCGGCCAACATCCGCACCGATCTAACCGGCGCCAGGGCCAACATCGTCGAGGCGGCAAAACAGGCCTTTGTCGCCGCCGGACAAGACCCCGAAATGATCCCGCAAACCCCGGCCATCCTCGGCCTCGCCGGCGCCAATGTCGGCACCTACAGGCAGCAGCTCGAAGCAATCCTGCCGTTCAGCATCAGCCGTGTCGAGACCGACGCCGAGATCGCCCTGGAAGGCGCGGTCGGCTCCGGTGACGGCGCCATGGCCATCCTCGGCACCGGCACCGCCTACATGGCGCGCAGACAAGGCAAGTCGCGCGCCATCGGCGGGTGGGGATTCCAGGTCGGCGACCAGGGCAGCGGCGCCCGCATCGGCCGCGACCTGCTCGAACAGACGCTGCTCGCCTATGACGGCATTCGCCAGGGATCGCGGCTGACACAGGCCATGCTCGCCATCTTCCGCAACAATCCCGAGGATTTGGTCGAGTTCACCACCAACGCCAAGCCGGGTGATTTCGGCGGCTTCGCGCCCAAGGTCTTCGAGCATGCCGAAAAGGGCGATGTCGTCGCCAACTGGATCCTCGACAAGGCGGTCGCCGATGTCGAGGCCGCACTTGGCGTGCTCGATCTCGGCAGCAACGATCCGCTCTGCTTGCTCGGCGGACTGGCGCCGCTCTATGCACCACGCCTGTCGGCGCGCTACCGGGCGCTGCTGAAGCCGCCGCTCGACGATGCGCTGGGCGGCGCGGTGCAGATGGCGGTTCGTGTCTTCTCGATGACTGCGGAGGGGGCACGATGAGCGAAGCCGCCGACCAGATCTTCGCGACCCTGAAACACTCGGCGCAAAGCGGCGCACCGCTTTATCTGCAGCTCAGGAAGAGCATCGAGGACGCGGTCAATCGCGGCCTGATCGGACCGGGCGACGCGCTGCCTTCCGAGCGCGACATCGCCAGCATGGCGGACATTTCGCGCGTCACCGTGCGCAAGGCGGTTCAGGACCTAGTCAAGGGCGGCATCCTCGTCCAGCGCCACGGCTCCGGCACCTTCGTCGCGCCGCGTATGGAGCGCGTCGAGCAGTCGCTGTCGCGGCTGACGTCCTTCACCGAGGACATGGCGCGGCGCGGCATGGCTGTCAGTTCAGCCTGGCTCGATCGCGGCCTCTATGCGCCCTCGCCGGACGAGATGATGGTGCTTGGCCTGTCGTCGAACGAGCTGGTGGCACGCGTAGCGCGCCTGCGCATCGCCAACGATACGCCGTTGGCGATCGAACGAGCCGCACTGTCGGCCAGCGTGCTGCCGGACCCGGCAGCAATTGGGTCGTCGCTCTATGCGGCGCTGGAAACGACCGGCTTCCGGCCGGTGCGGGCGGTGCAGCGCATCTCCGCGGCCAATCTCGGCGACGACGACGCGCGCCTGCTCGAAGTGCCGCCAGGCATTGCCGGGCTGCACATCGAGCGTATTTCCTATCTGGCGAGCGGCAAGGTTATCGAATTCACCCGCTCCATCTACAGAGGCGACGCCTATGATTTCGTCGCCGAACTCCGGCTGAGCGGGCCGGGCGAAGAGGGCCGGCCATGAGCGCGACGAGCAGCCAAAAGGGTGACACCCATATGCGGCGCGAGATCGAGGAGATCCCGGAGGCCACCGCGCGCCTGCTCGACGGCTCGGCAGCGGTGCTGACGGAGGCCGGGCGCGGCATTCGCGAGCGCGATCCGCAGTTCGTCGTCACCGTGGCGCGCGGCTCCTCCGACCATGCCGCCACCTTCATGAAGTATGCGGTGGAGCTGACCGCCAGCCTCGCCGTCGCTTCGGTCGGCCCATCGATCGCCTCGATCTATGGCGCCGAGCTCAAGCTCGGCGGCTCGGCTTGCCTGGCGATCTCGCAGTCGGGCAAGAGCCCGGACATCGTCGCCATGGCGCAGGCCGCGAGAGCCGGCGGTTCGCTGACCGTCGCAATCACCAACACCGCCGATTCGCCGCTGGCGCGGGCCTCCGATTATGCGATCGACATTCTGGCCGGCCCGGAACGCAGCGTCGCCGCGACGAAGACTTTCGTCAATTCGGCCGTCGCCGGCCTCGCTTTGATGGCGCATAGCACCGGCGACGACAAGTTGCTGGCGGCGCTCGCCCATTTGCCGGAACATTTCCGCAAGGCGATCGCCTGCGACTGGATGGCGCTGGCCAGTGCCCTTGAGACGCCGAAATCGCTGTTCATCCTAGGTCGCGGTCCGTCCGCTGCGATCGCCAATGAAGCAGCGCTTAAGTTCAAGGAAACCTGTGCCATGCACGCCGAGGCCTATAGTGCTGCCGAAGTGATGCATGGCCCGCTGGCACTGGTCGGGCCTGATTTCCCGGTGCTGGCGCTCGCCGCCCGCGACGCTTCCGAGCCGTCGGTTGCCGAGGCCGCCGACAGCATGGCGGCCAAGGGCGCGGCCGTCTTTGTGACCTCGGGCAAGGCGAAAAGCGCTCAGCACCTGCCGCATGTCGCCACCGGCCATCCGCTGACCGACCCGCTGGCGCTGATCGTGTCCTTCTATGGATTCGTCGAGGCCTTTGCCCGACATCGCGGCCTCGATCCGGACACGCCGCCCAATCTGCGCAAGGTGACGGAAACCATATGAGCGACCGTTTTGCCCTGACGGGGGCCCGGATCTTCGACGGCGACGACTGGCACGACGATGCCGCGCTTGTCGTGCGTGACGGCCTCGTGGAAGCCATCGTTGCCGTCGGCGCCGTTCCATCCGGTGTCGAGCGTATCGAAACCGGCGGCGGCATGCTTGCGCCGGGCTTCGTCGACCTGCAGGTTAATGGCGGCGGCGGGGTCATGCTCAACGACCATCCTGATGTCGCGTCGATCGAAACCATCTGCCGGGCGCACGCGCCGTTCGGTACGACCGCGCTGTTGCCGACGCTGATCACCGACACGCCTGAGATCACCGCCGCGGCGGTTGCCGCCGGAGCGGAGGCCGCAAAGCAAAAGGTGGCTGGCTTTTTGGGCCTGCATCTCGAAGGCCCGCATCTGTCGATCGCCCGCAAGGGCGCGCATGACCCAGCGCTGATCCGACCGATGCTGGATGCCGACCAGGCGATGCTGATTGCGACGCGAAAAACCCTGCCGGTGCTGCTGACCACGATCGCGCCGGAATCCGTCGAAACCGTGCGCGTTTCGGCGCTCGCCGAGGCCGGCATCGTCGTCAGCCTCGGCCATTCCGACACCGGCTATGCCAAGGCGCGCGCGTTCGCCGATGCCGGCGCAACAATGGTCACCCATCTGTTCAACGCCATGAGCCAGATCGGCAATCGTGAGCCGGGGTTGGCGGGTGCCGCCATCGATACGGACACGTTGTTCGCCGGCATCATCGCCGACGGCATCCATGTCGATCCCGCCACCATGGCCATCGCGCTGCGCGCCAAGCAGGGTCCGGCAAAAATTTTCCTGGTCACCGACGCCATGGCGACGATCGGCACCGACATGACCTCGTTCACGCTGAACGGCCGCACCATCTACCGCAAGGACGGTAGCCTGCGGCTAGCCGACGGGACCCTGGCCGGCGCCGATCTCGACATGATCTCCGCCGTGCGCTTCGTCCACCGCGTCGTCGGACTGAACCTTTCGGAAGCGCTGCGCATGGCTTCGTTCTATCCGGCGCAGGCTATCGGCCAGTCGCACCGGCTCGGACGTTTTGCCAAAGGCACCGCCGCCGATATCGTTGCGCTGTCGGGCGAATTGGACGTCAGGGGCGTCTGGATAGAAGGCGACAGGGTTTTCGGGGTCGGCGCCAACTGGGTGTAACCTTAAAGTCAGCCGGCTTTGGCCGGAGCGTAGAGGTCCTTGTAGGTTTCGCGTAGCAGGTTCTTCTGCACCTTGCCCATCGTGTTGCGCGGCAGTTCGTCGACGAAGATCACCTGCTTCGGATGCTTGTATTTCGCCAGCCGCCCGGCGATGGCGCCGACGATCTCGGCAGCGGTGATGGTCGAGGCCGGCGTCCGCACCACGATCGCGGTGACGCCCTCGCCGAAATCCGGATGGGCAACGCCGATGACAGCGCTTTCGGCGACGCCGGGCAGCGCGTCGAGCTCGCTCTCGACCTCCTTCGGATAGATGTTGTAGCCGCCGGAAATGATCAGATCCTTGCCGCGCCCGACGATGTGGACATAGCCGCCGGCGTCGATCAGGCCGAGATCCCCGGTGATGAAGAAGCCGTCATCACGGAATTCCGCCTTGGTCTTTTCCGGCATGCGCCAATAGCCGGAAAAGACATTGGGACCCTTCACCTCGATCATGCCGACCTCGCCCTGCGCAAGTGTTTCGCCGCTCTCGGGGTCGGCGATGCGCAGCGCGACGCCGGGCAGGGGAAAACCGACCGTGCCGGCGCGCCGCTCGCCATGATAGGGGTTCGACGTGTTCATGTTGGTCTCGGTCATGCCGTAGCGCTCGATGATCGAATGGCCGGTGCGCTCGCGCCAGGCCTTGTGCGTCTCGGCCAGCAGCGGCGCCGATCCGGAAACGAACAGGCGGATGTTTTTCGCCGCTTGCCGGTTCAAGCCGTCCTGCTGCAACAGGCGCACATAAAAGGTCGGCACGCCCATCAGCGCCGTGGCCCGCGGCAGCAGCGAGACGATGCGGGCCGGGTCGAACCTGGTTTCGAACAGCATCGAGGCGCCGGCCATCAGGATGACGTTGGTGGCGACGAAGAGGCCATGCGTGTGGAAGATCGGCAGCGCGTGGATCAAGACGTCTGCGGCAGTGAAGCGCCACTGGTCGACCAGAACCCGCGCATTTGAGGCGAGGTTCTCATGGCTGAGCATGGCGCCTTTCGAGCGGCCGGTGGTCCCCGACGTGTACAGGATCGCCGCAAGATCGTCCGGCCCGCGCACCACGTCGCGGAAGTCCGAAGACCGCCGCGAGGCCTGATCCATCAACGAGCCTTCGCCATTGCCGCCGAGCGTGACTGCGATAGCGCCCGATCTCTCCGCCAAGGCCCCGATATCGGCTGCCCGTGCCGGATCGCAGACGACCAGCCGCGGCTCGGCATCGCCGAAGAAGTAGTCGAGCTCGGTCAGCGTGTAGGCGGTGTTGAGCGGCAGGAAGACCGCGCCGGCGCGCAGGCAAGCGAGATAGAGGAAAATGGCCTCGGCGCTCTTCTCGACCTGGACGGCGACGCGGTCGCCGGGTTCGACGCCCAATTGCAGAAGCGCATGTGCCAGTTGCGCGGACTGCGCCAGCATATCGCCATAGGATATCGAGCGCCCGTCATCCCTCTCCATCAACAGACGCTCGGGCGCCGGCATCCCGGCGCGGAAAGCGTCGAACAAATGGTTGCTCATGCATCCCTCCGAGTCTGGGCAGCCGCCGGAAGCGGTGGTGCGGCCGGTCTCGCTGGTTTCGGCAGCAGGCGGCGCACAGCGGGCGCGGCCGCCACATCGTTCCTGGCGGCGAACAGCTCGTGGTTCTCCTCGATATCGTCGAGCTTGTAGCGATAATTGACCATCAGGCCATGCGCCTGACGTAAGGCGCGGGGCGACAGGTCGCCGAAAAGGTCGATGCGCTCCAGCCGGGCGCCATTGCCGAGATGGAACCGGGCGACCGGATCGATCACCTTGCCGGAGGCGGTGCGGGCTTCGAGGAAATACTGTGCCGCAAGAGGAAGCAGGGCCTGGCCCACGCGGTCGCGCATCGCAGCATCCGCGTGCCAACCCTGGTTGGCGACGAGGTCCAGCACTTCGGCGGCGGAGGGGATGGTTTCGGCCTGCTCGGCCAGCCAGCGGGCAAAGCCCGGCACCGGGGACAGTGTGACGAAATCCGTCAGGCCGGGAAGGTCGCGGCGCAGGTCCTCGACCACCTGCTTGATCAGGAAGTTGCCGAACGAGATGCCGCGCAAGCCCTCCTGGCAGTTGGAGATGGAATAGAACACTGCCGTCGTGGCCAGCCGTGGCTGCACCAGCGGCCGCTCGTCGGCAAGCAGCTCGGCGATTGTCGTCGGCATCGCCCGGGTGAGCGCGACCTCGACGAAGATCAGCGGCTCGTCACCGAGCTGTGGATGAAAGAACGCATAGCAGAGCCGGTCGTCGGGTTCGATCCGGCGGCGCAGATCGTCCCAGGTGTGGATGGCGTGCACCGCCTCGTAGCGGATGATTTTTTCCAGAATGTTGGCTGGCGTCGACCAGTCGATCCGCCGCAGCACCAGGAAGCCGCGGTTGAACCATGACGACAGGAGGTGCGTGAAGTCGGCATCGACGATGGCGAGATCGGGCGATGTGGGCAGCCGGGCAAGCAGATCCTGGCGCATGCGCACCAGCGTCTCGATGCCGCCGGGCGCCAGGTTCAGGCGGCGCAGAAGCTCCTGTCTTGCCGGTTCGGCGGCATCATGCAGGGTAAGTGCCGAGCGATCGTCGGGCGCGGCGCGATAGGCATCCACCGCGGCGGCAAGCTTGGCATGATCGGTGCCGAAGCGATCGCGCAGCACATGCAGGAAAGCCAGCCTTCCGTCGGCGCCGAGGGTGCGCCAGCGCTCAAGAATTTCCCGGGCATAGGCGACGCCCGATGCCTCGCCCTGGCTGGAAAGTAGACGGGCGCACAGACGCCCCAGGCTGTCGGCCGAGACCGGCTCGTCACCGCGAACGAGGTTCAGCATCATCCGGCCGCGATCGGCGATGGTGTTCAGCAGGTCAGCGAAGAAAGGGCTGCGGTTCATCGATCCGACCGTCGAAGAGGAGCCCTGCGGGAAGGTCCGAAGAGGCATCAGCGTGAGAAAGAGAATATGGATGTAGTTTCTGTTATGCCAATAAAATTGCCCAAAAATGGACAAAGACATTTTTGGCTGGGGGACCGTATGTCACGAGCACAACCGCACCGGCGTCGGCCAACGAATTCCTGACCGGCTGACGAGACGGCGCGTTTGGTAACGACGCCGGCAGCGTCAGCCGGCCGCCCGGTCGGCCGCTGTCCTGATCGCCTCGATGTTCCCCCGATAGGCTTCAACGCTGCCGCCCTTGAAGATGGCTGCACCGGCGACCAGCACGCTGGCGCCGGCGGCGGTGACCAAAGGTGCCGTTTGCGGCGAGATGCCGCCGTCGATCTCGATCCGGATCGGCCGATTGCCGATCAGCGCCTTCACCCGCTTCACCTTCTCGACGACTCCCGGAATGAAGGCTTGGCCGCCAAAACCCGGATTGACGGTCATGATCAGGATCAGATCGAGCCGGTCGAGCACATATTCGACCGCCGATTCCGGCGTCGCCGGATTGAGCGACACGCCGGCCTTCTTGCCGAGGTTCCTGATCGTCTGCAGCGAACGGTCGAGATGCGGCCCGGCCTCGGCATGCACTGTCATGCCGTCGCAGCCGGCTTCGGCGAAAGCCCCCAGATAGGGGTCGGCCGGCGCGATCATCAGATGGCAGTCGAAGAAGGCCTTGGTGCGGTTGCGAATCGCCTTGATCACCGGTGGGCCGAAAGTGATGTTGGGCACGAAATGCCCGTCCATGACGTCGAGATGGATCCAGTCGGCGCCGGCCGCCGCCACCGCCTCGACCTCGTCGCCGAGCTTCGAAAAATCCGACGCAAGCACCGATGGCGCGATCAGGGTTTTTTTGCTCATGATCCGGCCTTTCCAGGCGCCCGTGGTTGCGGGCGCATCGTCTGGGTCGACTGCTAGACCATGATCCCAAAAAGGGGAAGCCGGTTGTTCCTGGCGCGATGGCGTCAGATGTCGGCACCAAGACCCCGCCGGATTGCTCCGGCGGGGTCTTGTGGTTGCGAATGGTTAGTTAACTATGCTGTCGCGCGCCGGATTCTGCTGTCGTGGAATCCGTTGCTTTTGCTCGGCAGGCGCGCCACCGGGGGCGGAAAGTCGCGCGGATAGAAAGGCGGCAGGTAACCGCCGCCCGGTATCTGCTCGTAATAGCCGGCACGGCCCTCGCTGGGGTGCAAGACCTCGACGTCGCCGACATGAGCTTCAACCTTGGGGTCTTCGAAATAGCCATCGAAGTCGACGAACCATGAGCCGAACGGCGGGACGTTGGCCGGCCTGACCAGCGCCGTCGCGTGATCTGCACGCCGTGCATGGCGAGCGGCCCGCCGCCGGCAAGCTGTTCGGCAAGTGTCCGGGGGGCGACGGGAGAAACATCCGGCGTTTCCGCGCAAATCAGGGCAAGGCGCGACGTTCCGGCACGTTTTTCCCTGATCGAATTGTCTGCTTTCCTCATAATCACGATACGTCGGCTCTTGTGGTGGGTCAACGGAATCAGCGGAAGCCCAGCGCGTCGAGCCGATCCCGGAAGCGGTGATCGCACCGAGTTCCCGCAAACCGCGGAGCCTCTGGATTTCCAGTCATGGGCCTTTCCTTTTCCGGGCCGCACCACGCGGCGCATCTGGGTGTCAGTCGCGAACCGACGCGGAAAGGTTCATGGGAGCCATGGCCGGAGAACCCGGCCGGCCCAAGAAAAGGATGTTGGATGCCTTGCGCAGAATGCTTGCGCGCCGCGCAGCCTGTTCTTATATACGCGCCAAGCCGTTCGGCGCCGGAATGCCGGTTGCCGAAGCGGAATTTCTTGTGAACAGGGGCTTTCGTCGGAACGCCTGTACGGGTCCTGAGAGCCTGCTTAGCGGAGAGATTAGAAAAATGGCAAAAGTAATCGGTATCGATCTGGGGACTACCAACTCCTGCGTCGCCATCATGGACGGCAAGGAATCGAAGGTCATCGAGAATGCGGAAGGCGCGCGCACGACCCCTTCCATCGTCGCCATCAACAGCGACGGCGAGCGCCTCGTCGGCCAGCCGGCCAAGCGCCAGGCGGTCACCAATCCCGAAAACACCATCTTCGCGGTCAAACGCCTGATTGGCCGTCGCTATGACGATCCGGTGACGGAAAAGGACAAGAAGCTTGTCCCCTACAAGATCGTCAAGGGCGACAATGGCGACGCCTGGGTCGAGGCCGGCGGCAAGAAGCAGTCGCCCAGCCAGATCTCGGCAATGATCCTGCAGAAGATGAAGGAAACGGCGGAAGCCTATCTCGGCGAGAAGGTCGAGAAGGCGGTCATCACCGTTCCGGCCTATTTCAACGATGCCCAGCGCCAGGCCACCAAGGATGCCGGCAAGATCGCCGGCCTGGAAGTGCTGCGCATCATCAACGAGCCAACCGCGGCCGCACTTGCCTACGGCCTCGACAAGAAGGAAGGCAAGACTATTGCCGTCTATGACCTTGGCGGCGGTACGTTCGACATTTCGGTGCTCGAAATCGGCGACGGCGTCTTCGAGGTGAAGTCGACCAATGGCGACACCTTCCTCGGCGGCGAGGATTTCGACATGCGTCTGGTCGAATATCTGGCGGCCGAATTCAAGAAGGAACAGGGCATCGATCTGCGGAGCGACAAGCTCGCCCTTCAGCGCCTCAAGGAAGCAGCCGAAAAGGCCAAGATCGAGCTGTCGTCGACGACGCAGACCGAGATCAACCTGCCCTTCATCACTGCCGATGCCACCGGTCCCAAGCACCTGACGCTGAAGCTGACGCGTGCGAAGTTCGAGAGCCTGGTCGAGGATCTCGTCCAGCGCACGATCGATCCCTGCAAGGCGGCGCTCAAGGATGCCGGCCTCAAGGCCGGCGAAATCGACGAGGTCGTCCTGGTCGGCGGCATGACCCGCATGCCCAAGATCCAGGAGATCGTAAAGCAGTTCTTCGGCAAGGAGCCGCACAAGGGCGTCAATCCGGATGAGGTCGTCGCATTGGGCGCCGCCATCCAGGCCGGCGTGCTGCAGGGCGACGTCAAGGACGTGCTGCTGCTCGACGTGACGCCGCTGTCGCTTGGCATCGAGACGCTGGGTGGCGTGTTCACGCGGCTGATCGAACGCAACACGACGATCCCGACGAAGAAAAGCCAGGTGTTCTCGACGGCCGAGGATTCACAGTCGGCCGTGACCATCCGCGTCTTCCAGGGCGAGCGTGAAATGGCCGCCGACAACAAGGCGCTCGGCCAGTTCGACCTGGTCGGCATTCCGCCGGCGCCGCGTGGCGTGCCGCAGATCGAGGTCACTTTCGACATCGACGCCAACGGCATCGTCAATGTCTCGGCCAAGGACAAGGGCACCGGCAAGGAGCACCAGATCCGCATCCAGGCGTCTGGCGGCCTTTCGGACGCCGATATCGAGAAGATGGTGAAGGACGCCGAAGCCAATGCCGAGGCCGATAAGAAGCGGCGCGCGCTGGTCGAGGCCCGCAACCAGGCCGAGGCGCTGGTGCATTCCTCGGAGAAGTCGCTGAAGGAGTATGGCGAGAAGGTTTCCGAGGCGGACCGCACGGCGATCGCCGATGCGATCGCGGCGCTGAAGACCGCTGCCGAAGGCGACGACGCGACCGAGATCGAAGCCAAGACGCAGGCGCTCGCCGAAACCTCGATGAAGCTCGGCCAAGCCATGTACGAAGCTTCGCAGAAGGAAGCCGCGGAGGCTGACGCCAAGGCGGATGCCGCCAAGGACAGCGACGTGGTGGATGCCGATTTCGAGGAAATCAACGAGGACGACGACAAGAAGAAGTCGGCCTGAGCGGCCTGACGGCAGATTATCGCAGAAGGCCCGGCGCAAAGCCGGGCTTTTTTGCAACTCTGGCCGAAAAAGTGCGGGCTTGATCGGAAAAATGCGAGCAAGCCCGCGTCGACACTGGCATCCAGGCGCCATCGCACCTAAATCGGAACAGCGTGCCGGCAACGACGCAACAAGGCTTCAAGACGTTGAATATCCGGACTGCAGGAAAAGATGAAAGCTGATTTCTACGAAACGTTGGGTGTGCAAAAGGGGGCCGACGAGAAGGAGCTCAAGAGCGCTTTCCGCAAGCTCGCCATGCAGTTCCATCCCGATCGCAATCCCGGCGACCATTCCTGCGAGCACAAGTTCAAGGAAATCAACGAAGCCTACGAGACGCTGAAGGACCCGCAGAAACGCGCGGCCTACGACCGTTTCGGCCACGCCGCCTTTGAACAGGGCGGCATGAACGGCGGCGCACACGGCTTCGGCGCCGGCGGCTTCGCCGACATCTTCGAGGATATTTTCGGCGACATGATGGGCGGGCGCCAGCGCCGCTCCTCAGGTGGCCGCGAGCGCGGCGCCGACCTGCGCTACAATATGGAAATCACGCTGGAGGAGGCGTTTACCGGCAAGACCGCACAGATTCACGTGCCGGCCTCGATCTCCTGCACGGAATGCTCCGGCAGCGGCGCCAAGCCCGGCACCCAGCCCGTCACCTGCTCGATGTGCAATGGCCACGGCAAGGTACGCGCCACGCAAGGGTTCTTCTCGATCGAGCGCACCTGCCCGCAATGTCAGGGGCGTGGCCAGACCATCAAGGAGCCGTGCCCGAAATGCGCCGGCCAGGGCCGCGTCACCGAGGAGCGCTCGCTGTCTGTCAACATCCCGGCCGGTATCGAGGACGGCACCCGCATCCGCCTTGCCAATGAGGGCGAGGCCGGCCTGCGCGGCGGCCCGTCGGGCGACCTCTATATTTTCCTGGCGGTCAAGCCGCACGAATTCTTCCAGCGCGACGGCGCCGATCTCTACTGCAAGGTGCCGATCTCGATGACGACGGCAGCACTTGGCGGCTCCTTCGAGGTGGCGACGCTGGACGGCACCCAGACGAAAGTGAAAGTGCCGGAAGGCACCCAGAACGGCCGCCAGTTCCGCCTCAAGGGCAAAGGCATGCCGGTGCTGCGCCAGCACAATGTCGGCGACCTCTATATCCAGACCGCGGTCGAGACGCCGCAAAACCTTTCCCGCCGCCAGCGCGAGTTGCTGGAGGAGTTCGAGCAGGTTTCCTCGAAGGATAATTCGCCGCAGTCGAGCGGCTTTTTCGCCCGCATGAAGGACTTTTTCGAAACCTTCGGCGAGCGCTGATGCCTATTCTCGGCAATCCGGTGTAGAGTGCAATCAAGGCGAGGCTTCCCTAGCGTCATCAACATCTTATACCGGAGTCCGCCTTGCCTTGAACCCCGTAGCTGCTAAGTAGCCTCTCGGGGGGAGCGTTCAGGAGAACTTGCATGGCACATGGTCCCGGACTGCGAAAGGCGCTGGCGGAAAAGTTTGACGACGAACTGAAGTTCTTCAAGGGCTGGATCGACAAGCCGAAGGCGGTCGGTTCGATCGTGCCGACCAGTTCCACCACGGCTCGAAAGATGGCCTCCGTCGTCAACCCGAACTCGGGCCTGCCGGTGCTCGAAGTCGGGCCTGGCACCGGCGTCATCACCCGAGCCATCCTCGCCCAGGGCGTAAAGCCTGAAAATCTCTACGCAGTCGAATACTCGCCCGATTTCGTGCGCCATCTGCGCCAGCTCTATCCCGGCGTCAACGTCATCGAGGGCGACGCCTTCAATCTCGATGCGACACTCGGTGACAAGAGCGGCCTGACCTTCGATTCGGTCGTCTCCGGCGTGCCATTGCTCAATTTCCCGGTCGCCCAGCGCATCGCCTATGTCGAAAGCCTTCTCGACCGCATCCCGACAGGCCGCCCGATCGTGCAGCTGACCTACGGCCCGCTGTCGCCGATCCCGCCCGGCCGCGGCGACTACACGGTCGAGCATTTTCATTTCGTCATCCGCAACATCCCGCCAACGCAGCTGTGGATCTACCGACGCGCGGCGCATTGATCAGTATTTGGTATTTGAGACGTGCTTGGCCTATACCTGTCGGCTGACAATGATGGCCAATGGCAGTGATCCCGAAAATTCTCGTCTTCGCAGGTTCGATTCGCGCTGGCGCCTACAGCGGCAGGACCGCCGATGTGGCGCAGAAGGAACTCGCTCTGCAGGGTGCCGAGGTAACCCGCATCTCGCTTGCCGACTATCCGCTGCCGATTCTCGACGAGGATCTGGAAAAGGAGAAAGGCATTCCTGAAAACGCCATCAAGCTTGCCCGGCAGATCGCCGCCCATGACGGGCTGCTGATCGCGACGCCCGAATATAACGGCTCGATCCCGCCGCTGCTCAAGAACGCCATCGATTGGGTGAGCCGCGTGCGAATGGATGGCGGGCGGTCGTTCAGGCCGTTCACCGGCAAGCCCGCCGGCCTTTGTTCGTCTTCCAAAGGACATTTCGCCGGGGTACGCTGCATCAACCATCTGCGCTCCGTGCTGGTGCGCTGCAAGATGGAGGTGGTGACGCCGGAATGCTCGGTGCCGGAGGGCGGCAACGCCTTCGACGAGGACGGAAATTTCAGGGACGAGAGACTGCACAGATCGATGGAGCACCTATGCCGCACGCTGATCGAAACCTCGCGCATGCTGTCGACGCGGATCGAGGCGTGATCCAGGAGCGCGCCAGCACCATGCAAGACAGGCTGATCGTCGGCCTCGACGTGCCGACGCTGGAGGACGCCGAGAAGGCGGTGCGTGAGCTCGACGGGATCGTCTCCTTCTACAAGATCGGCTACCAGCTCGCCTTCGCCGGTGGCCTCGATTTCGCCCGCGAGCTCGCCAGCGGCGGCACCAGGATCTTCCTCGACATGAAGCTGCTCGACATCGACAACACGATAGCCAAGGGTGTCGAGGCCATTGCCAGGATGGGCATGACCATGCTGACGCTGCACGCCTATCCGAAGACGATGAAGGCAGCGGTCGAGGCCGCCAGGGGCAGCGATCTTTGCCTGCTTGGCGTCACCGTGCTGACCTCGATGGACGAGCAGGACGTGATCGACGCCGGCTATGAACATGACCCGCATACGCTGGTGCTGAGGCGCTCCGAACAGGCGCTGCATGCCGGCATGGGCGGCATCGTCTGCTCGGCCGAGGAAGCGGAAGCGGTGCGCCGGATCGTCGGGCCCAACATGGCCGTCGTCACGCCGGGAATACGGCCCAAGGGCAGCGACCATGGCGACCAGAAGCGCGTGGTGACGCCGGCGCAGGCGATCCGCAACGGCTCCAGCCATCTCGTCGTCGGCCGGCCGATCGTCGGCGCCGCCGACAGGCGAGCGGTCGCGGAAGCGATCCTTGACGAAATGCGCTCGGCCTAACAATTCGGAGGAGAAGCATGCCCAAGGGATACTGGATCGCCCGCGTCGATGTGCGCGATGCGGAAGGCTACAAGGACTATGTCACTGCCGCCAAACCGGCTTTCGATCGCTTCGGCGCCGTTTTCCTGGCACGAGGCGGTGCGCATGAAAAGGCGGAAGGGCCGGGCCGCGACCGCAACGTAATCATCGAGTTTCCGTCTTTGGCTGCGGCGCACGATTGCTATCACTCGCCGGAGTATCAACGCGCCGTGACGATCCGCCAGAAAGTAGCCGACGGCGAGATCGTGCTGGTCGAAGGGGTTTAGTTCGACCGCCGTGGCGCGCGTGGTCTCATCGGAAATTGCAGGCGAGCATGCAGCTGCAGCGATCAAACCGAATGCAGGATGTAAAGCTTGCGCGTTTTCTCGTGGATGGTCCATTCGCCCTGCCAGCCAAGCGGCAGAACAAGCAATTCGCCGGGTCCGACATTTTTAACCGCGCCCTCGGGACCGTGCAGCGTCACGCGGCCTGAGACGATGTGGCAGATCTCGGAATTCGTGTCGCGGCGCGCGGTGAACCGGCCCTGCGAACATTCCCAGACACCGACTTCGATCTTGCCATCGTCCGAAGCCCAGAGGGTGTTGACTGCTTCCAGCTGATCGCCTTCCACCGAGGTGGGTTTCGGCTGGGGCTCACCGAGGTCGATATGCGCAAGGTGGGCGAAGGTCTTGAAGTCGATCATGCTATATATCCTCGAGGTGATGCGGTTCAATGCCCGGTGATGCGGTCTGCCAGGGCCGCTAGCCGCGATGTGCGCGGCAGCCCCTTTGCTTCCCTCTCGTCGGCAATCCGATAGAGCTGATACATCGAATGGACGCCCAGCCAGCGCAGCGGCTCTGGCTCCCACTTGCGCACGGTTCGATTGACCCAGGGAAGCCGGGTCAGCTCGGTGTCGTTGTCCAGCAGAAGATCCCTCAATGTGCGTCCCGAGAGGTTCGAGGTGGAAACGCCGAGGCCGACATAGCCGCCTGCCCAGCCTATTCCGGTCTGCTTGTCAAAGCCCACTGTCGTGCACCAGTCCCGCGGCACGCCGAGCGTTCCACACCACGCATGGTCGAGCTTGAGCCCCTCGGTCTGCGGCAGAAGCGTCGTCAGGATCTTGTGCAGCTTGTCGATCGTCGCCTGCTGGGTGACGCCTCGAAGGTCGGTTTTCGAGCCGAAGCGATAAGGCACCCCGCGCCCGCCCATTGCAATGCGTCCTTCCCGGGTGCGCTGCGCGTAGCAGTATGTGTGTGCGGCGTCGCCGAGAACCTCGTAGCCATCCCAGCCGATTTCGCTCCACAGCTTGTCGGACAACGGCTCGGTGACCACGATAGCGCTGTTGAGCGCCAACCAAAGTCTCTCGTGGCCGGCAATTCCCGCAGTGAAACCCTCGGTCGCCCGCACGATCTTTTCCGCGCGCACCACGCCTCGGCTGGTTGTGACCTTGCCTTTTTCGATCGACAGCACGGTTGTCTGTTCATAGATCGGCACACCGAGGCGCTCCACTGCCTTGGCGAGCCCCTGCACCAGCTTTGCGGGCTGAACCCGCGCAACCTTCTTGATGACGAAGGCGCCGCGCGCGTTGTGCACCGCTATGCGCCGACGCATCTCGGCTGCATCGATATACCCCACGCGTTCGTCAGTCAGCTCCCAGGATCTGGCATGGGCATACATCGCCTTGGCGCGCTGCTCCTGCGCCTCGTTGGTAGCGACCAGCAGTTCGTCGGTACGGCGAATGTCGGCGTCGATGCCTTCGGCTTCCGCAACCGATATGACCTCGTTCACCGTACCCGTCATTGCCGCCTGCATGGCGACGACTCCGGCGCGCGACGATGCCTTCTCATATTTTTCGCGCGACCATGAGAACCCGCCGGACAGCCAGCCGCCATTGCGTCCCGAAGCACCGAAGCCGGCGAACTCCTTCTCGACGATGACAATGTTGAGGTGGGGGGCTGCCTGCTTCAGGTAATAGGCGGTCCAAAGGCCGGTGTAGCCGGCCCCGACGATGCAGACGTCGGCCATGATATCGCCCTGCAGCGGCGGCCGATAGTCGGGCACGCCGCCGATGTCGGCATACCAGAATGAAACGTCGCCGTTCTTCTTCACGTCCATTGTCGAGATTTCCCAGATAGGATTCAGGTCAGCGTGAAATCGACGTTTTCGTCGTCCGCCAACAGCTTCACGTCGCTGCCCGCGAATACGAGATCAACCTCGTCGCCGATGGCGAAGGTCTCGGCGTCCAGCGTAGAGCGCACGATCGCCTTGGAGGTGTCGGCCAGCACGACCTCGTATTTGGAGCCCGATCCGAGGTAGATGGCCTCGCCGATGCGCCCGGGCAGGGTGTTTCGACCCTGTCCGCCCTTCCCCCGTCTGGCGAGGCTCAGCTTCTCCGGCCGCAGCAGCATCACGGGTTTGGCGCCGTCGGCAAGGCGTTTGGCGGCAGCCACTTTCCGCCCTTCTATGTCAATGGCGGTCTCGTTCCCGGAGGTGGAGGCTGCGCCGCGCAGTATCGTCGAGTCGCCGACGAATTTTCCGACGAACAAGGTCTCGGGCTCGTCGTAGAGCTGGCGACCGGTGCCGATCTGCTCGATGCGTCCCTGGTTGAACACGGCGATGCGGTCCGAGAGGACCAGGGCCTCCTCCTGGTCGTGCGTGACATAAACGAAGGTGGTGCCCAATTCGCGGTGGATCCGTTTGATTTCGAGCTGCAGCCATTCACGGAGCTTCTTGTCGAGCGCGCCGAGCGGCTCGTCCATCAGAAGCAGCGGTGGGTCGAATACGATGGCACGCGCCAGTGCGACGCGCTGCTGCTGACCGCCGGAGAGCTCGCTGGGGAAGCGGTGGCCGAAATCCGCCATCTTCACCATGTCCAGCGCCTTGCGCACCCGGGCCTCGCGATCGGGATTGGCGATGCCGCGCAAGGTCAGGGGATATGCGACATTCCTGCTGACCGTCATATGCGGGAACAGCGCGTAGTGCTGGAAAACCACGCCGATGTTGCGTTTATGCGCCGGTACGCCGATGACGCTCCTGCCGCCGACATCAAGCGAACCCGAGCTGACCTCGGTGAAGCCGGCGATGACGTTGAGCGTGGTCGTCTTGCCCGAACCGCTGGGTCCGAGCAGCGTCATGAACTCCCCCGGCTCGATGTGCAGAGAGACCTTATCGAGAGCGATGAAGCTGCCATAGTGTTTGCTGACTGATTTGAGATCGATGGCTGCGCCGCGAGTCGATGGTGAGGCCATGTCAACGTCTTCCCTGTCTCGAACCGATCAACAGCCCCGCCCCGATCACCAGCGACGTCGTGATGAAGAGCAGCGTGCCCACCGCCGCGACGGTGGGATCGGCGTCCCGGGTAATGCTCGAGAATATCTGGACCGGCAGTGTCTTCAGATAAGGGCTGGTGATGAACAGCGCGACGATGATCTCGTCGAATGAGGTGACGAACGCAAACAGCAGGCCCGACAGGATGCCCGGCGCGATCAGCGGCAACGTCACCGTCCTGAACGCCGTCAGCCGGGTTGCGCCGAGGCTGGCCGCAGCAGTTTCCAGCCGTTTGTCGAAGACTTCCAGGCTGGCGGAGACGGCGATGATGACGAAAGGAACGGCGAGCATGGTGTGCGCAAGCACGAAGCCGGTCATGGTGCCGACCAACCGCGTATCGAGATAGACCGCATAGATTCCAACGGCGAGCACCACCCCCGGCACGACCATTGGCGTGATCAGCAGCGCGCGCAGCACGCCGCTGACGCGGCTTTTCATGCGATCGAGGCCGAATGCCGCCAGCGTGCCGATGACGGTGGCGAACACCGCCGTGACAACGGCGACCTTGAGCGAACCGACCAGGCTCGCCGACCATTCCGGGTTGGTGAAAAAGTTCTGGTACCACTGCCAGGAAAAGCCGGATGGCGGAAAGGCCAGCGACTTCTTGTCGTTGAACGACATCGGCACGACGACGATTGTCGGTGCGACCAGCCAGACCGCGACGAGCAGGCAGAACAGACCGAGCAGGATTCGACCGGGCTGTTTCATCAGCGTCTCGAGCCCGTCTTGTGCGGTTGCCGCGACAGCGGTGCTGCGAGCGCGAGTAGGACGAAGGTCGCGATCAACAACACGACGCCCATCGCACCGCCGCGGCCCCAGTTGAGCAGGCTGAGCACCTGGTTCTGGATCAGGGTCGAGAGCATGGTCGAACGCGGACCGCCGAGCAGAGCGGGGGTGATGTAGAACCCGAGCGCAAGAATGAACACGATGATGGCGCCTGCGTAGACGCCCGGAAGCGAGAGCGGCAGATAAACCTGGGAAAAGGCGCGCGCCGGGCTCGCGCCGAGGCTCCGTGCCGCCTGCATGAGCCGCAGGTCGATCGTTTTCATCACCGAATAGAGCGGCAGGATCATGAACGGCAGCAGCACCTGCGCCATGCCGATCACCACGCCCGTCTGCGTGCGGATCAGCTTGACCGGGCTGAGGCCGACTGCCCGGATGACGGAGTTGATCACGCCGGAATCCTGCAAAAGGATGACCCATGCCAGGGTGCGCACCACACCGCTCACCCAGAACGGCACCAGCACGCACAGGATGAGGACGAGCCGCATCTTGGGTCCGACTGCGGTCATCACATAGGCATAGGGATAGCCGGCAATGAGACATACCAGCGTCACCCAGGCGGAGATCGCGAAGGTCCGCTGAAGTACAGTCAGATTGACCGGTGTGCCGAAGAACCAGGCATAGTTCTGCCATCCCCATTGCGGCTCGGAAAAGCTGCGCAAGGTAACGATGGCAAGAGGCAGACCCAGGCAGATGACGAGCAGCAGCAGCGCCGGCGCGACGAGCCAGAAAGCCTGTCCACGAAACCAGCGCCGCCGGTCGTCTGCGGCGACAGCCGGAACAGTGTTCCGGCTGTCGATTGCTCTCGTTGCCACGGTGGCGGACCTAGTTGCCCGCCATCAACGCGTTCCACTTTTCGTTCGCCACCTCGAAGTTCTCCACCCAGAACTTGATGTTCTGCTGGTAACCGAGCTTCAGCTTGTCCGGCGTGTTGGTCATGAACGCCGCTGTGATCTCGTCCACTTCGGGCTTCGCGTCCTTGTGGATCGGGGTATACGAGGTCGTTTTTGCAAGCGTCTCCTGCGCGCTCTTGCCGACATAGGCGTTGATCAGCGCATGCGCCGCGTCGGGGTCCTTGACGCCCATCGGAATGGTCATCTGGTCCATCACGACCAGCCAGTCCTGCCACGCCGGCGTGTACTTCGCGCCGTTCTTCACCGCAGTCATGGCACGTCCGGTCCACATCGCGATCATGTCGGCTTCGCCGGATTCGGCGAGTTGCTGGGAATCAGCTCCGGTCTTCCAGAAGATCGTGTCCGGACCGAGCGACCTCACCTTCTCGATCGCCTTGTCGATATCGGCAACCGTCATGTTTTCCACCGATCCGCCGGCGGCGAGCAATGCCTGCTCGATCATGCCGCCGGAGAGATCGCCGCTGCCCTCCAGAGCGCGCGATCCCGGGAACTTCTCGATGTCGAAGAAATCCTTCCAGCTCTTGGGCGGGTTATCCTTGTACTTTTCGGTGTTGTACATCAGCACCACGCCATAGTTCATGGCCGGCACACTGCATTCGCTGATCTGGCCCTCCGGAATGTTAGACGTATCGATCTTCGAGAAGTCCAGCTTCTGGAACAGCTTGCCGCAATAGACGTAGGGCGGGAAATCGCCGGTATCGACAACGTCCCAGGTGACATTGCCGGACTCGACCTGCGCCTGCAGTTTCGAGATTTCGGTTGGCCCGTCGCTGAGCAGCGTCACTCCGGACTTGTCGACGAACTCCTTCAGCGCGGCGATCTGACCATCCTGGTAAATGCCTCCATACGAGACGAAGGTCAGCGTCTTGCCCTTCAGCGAGCCCTCGGCCACCTCGCCCGCCACGGGCTTGCTCTGTGCAAGCGCTGCGGTGGTGATCATCAACAGCCCGAGTGCGGCGACCTGTCCGATCTTGGTCTTCATAGTTTTATCTCCCATTTATGTGCACCCGCATTAGTTCGGTTCGCCCGGCTGCGAGCCTTGTCCGGGCGTGTATCGATTGAGTTCCGCCGCGCCGCTGGTTGGGGGCGCGATGATCCAGAGCACCTGCGCCGGCGTCTTGCCGATGTTTGCCGTGCGATGGGGCGTCGAGGTTGCGTATTCGATGCTGTCGCCCTCGTTCATGACGAAGCGCTCGTCTGCCAGCGTCAGCTCGACTGTTCCCTTCAGAACGACGAACATCTCGTGCTTGCCGCCATGCGTGTAAGCATCGTTACCGGTCGAACCGCCGACGTCGAAATCCCCCGAATAAACCTCGAATTCATGGATCGGCCGCCGCGACAGCAACGTCTTTCGACAACCGTGGCTGATCGGCAGCAGGGGGCGGTCGCCTCTGGTGAGCACCTTGTGGAACCCACCTTCGGTCTGCTCGAACAGGTCGTTGATGCCGAGATCCAACGCAGCCGCGATCCGCATCAGGGTGCTGGCGCTGGCGCCGCTCAGATTGCGCTCGAGCTGGCTGATGAAGCTCGCCGTCGTGCCGACCATGTCGGCCAGCTGGCGAAGCGAAATGCGTCGGGCCGTGCGAATGGCCTTGATCCGCCCACCGACATGCTTCGCCTTGTCCGCGTCCGCCCCTGCCTGCGCGGCCACGCCCGGGGACGTAGCAAGGTCGACTTTCACCGAGTGCCTCCTTCACTTAACACCCTATTAAGTGAAGTGCCGGAACGCAAGCGATTTGTCAAGATACGATACGATCCTGGGTCGCCCGGGGGCAGCTTCACGCAGAATTTCTGCTCAGGACGCGGCCATTCGGTTAAAACGGCTCGCCGCGGTCTCGGCCATCGCATCGGCGAGGCCCATCTCCCATTGCGTGCGGCAATAGGCGCGGAAATCGAAGCAGGGCAGGCCGGGGCAGACCTCGAATTCGATGAGATGGACGCTGTCGTCGGATTCGACCCGGAAATCGATGGAAAATACATCTCGCAGGCCGAGCCCGGTCATCAGGCTTTGCGCGATCCGTCGGATCTTTGCATCGGCTCGCGGCTGGCTGGCGGCGACCGGCAGCAGCTCGGGCTCGGCGTATGTCCCCGCCTCCCTGGCAGCCTCGCCGGTGCCGCCATAGAGCGCCAGGCTGTCTGCCATGGTCTGGAAATCACCGCCCGAATCGACAAAGGCGACGCCGAGCGCCTCGACGCCGGTGTCCGGCTTCAGGCCGAGATAGCTCGCGCGCACATTGCGCCCGGCTACATAGGGCTGCACGACGACGTCGTCGCGATAGGCGGCGAACACGCGCCGGCTAAGTTCCAGCGCAGGGCCGAGATCGGCACAGCGCGAGTCCGGCCAGATGCCGATCTTGGCGCCGAGCCGGTTCGGCTTGACAAACCAGCCTGCCGGCGAAGCCGGTGGCTCGACCAGCCAATGACCGTCGCGGGCCAAACCGGATTGCGGCACCGGCAGGCCGAGTGCACCGAGCACGGCGCCGGAGCGGAACTTGTCCTGGCACAGCGCAAACAGCGCGTCATCGGCACCGATCACCTTCAGGCCATTCAGCCGTGCCAAAGCAGGTGCGGCGCCACCGCGGAAATAGGCGATGCCGTCGGTCAGCGTCCAGACAAGCGTGGACTTTGGGCCCTCGCCGGCGAGAGCGCTCGCGGCATCGTCGAGCGCCACTGGAACAAAGGACAGGCCGCGTGTCAGGCAGGCTGCGGCCAGCGCATCGAACTCAGAGGCGATGTCGGTCGATTGCGCCAGATAGGAGGCGATTTCGGCCGCGCGCGCCGCCACGTGGCCATCGGCGACCAGCCGGTCGAAGCAAGCCTTTTCCGGCTCGTAGGCAAGGATCAGCTTCGGCTTGCGGCTTGACATGGGATGAACGATTCCCGGGGATGAACGGGTCCTGGCAGCGCGATTGCCTACCATCGCACGGCGGATGTATCAGGCTTTCGCGGAAAACCGACGTCAGCCGGACGCCTGCACGACAGTGCTGGTCGATCTTCTTGTTTGACCATGATCTTCCGAACCAAAGGTTCGGGATCATGGTCTAGGCGATCGCCACGCGCGGCTCGAAGCGGCCGTTGACTGGAATGTCGAGCAGAAATGTCATGCCGGCTTGCGGGTCCAGCAGGCGCTGCTTCTCATTCTTGCCCGACCAGGCTGAAGTCACCGCCAGCCGGTCGGCATTCCTGCCGACAAAGGCCGGGCAAGACGGTTGCGTCACCGGCATCGCGACCGAACGGATGAGCTTGCCGTCAGGCCCGTAGGCTTCGATGACGCTGCCGCCCCAGCAGGCGTTCCAAAGAACACCGTCGCGATCGAGCACCGAACCGTCAATATAGCCCTTGGCCTTGCGATGATCGACGAAGATCTTCGGTTCGCCGACCGGCAGGCCGGTCGCTGCATTGCAGGCGACGCGCATCAACAGGCCGGTGCTGGTATCGGTGTAACAGGCGAGCGTTCCGTCCTCGGAAAAGCAGATCGAGTTCGACACGGTGATGTCCGAATAGAGCCGACGCAGCTCTCCCTTGAAGAACCAGTAGATCGAGCCGGTGGCCTTTTCCTCGCCCTTGCCCATCGTGCCGACCCAGAAGGCGCCGCAGGGATGGACGCGCGAATCATTCGAGCGCGTCATCGGATTGTCGGCCTCGATCGCCGTGTGCAGCGTCATCTTGCCGGTCGCGACGTCGCGGATATGCAGGCCGGTTTCGGTAGCGATCAATTGTCTGTTGTCATCGATCACGGCGATGGCGCTGGCCATCTGGCCAAGCTCGTGGATTTTGACCGCACCGCCGGAAAGGCGCTTCTCCAGAAGCTGGCCGTTGACGATGTCGAACCAGTAGAGCGTATCGGTGGCGGGGTCATAGCTCGGGCCTTCGCCGAGCTGGCAGACATGGTCGGAAAGAACAGAAACGATGGCTTCGTTCATCGCACTGCTCCAAACGCCGCATCCCAGGCGACGACTGCGGCCTGTGCTCGCGTTGCCACCTCATCCACGTTCATACCAGGCTTGAACAGGCTTGAGCCGAGGCCGAAGACACTGACGCCAGCGGCTTTGTAGCCGGCAAAGTCCTTTTCTGACACACCGCCGACCGCGCCGACCAGCATATCGGAAGGCAAAACCGCGCGCATCGCCGCGATACCGGCGGCGCCAATCACGCTGGCCGGGAAGAATTTCAGCGCCGAAGCGCCGAGCCGGATCGCCTGGAAGGCTTCGGTCGGCGTGAACACGCCGGGCATCGTCACCATGCCGTAATTCATCGCGCGACCCATGACCTCGGCATCGATGTTGGGGCTGACCAGCAGCCGCCCGCCGGCCTTTTGCAATCCGTCGACATCGGCCAGGGTCAGCACAGTCCCGGCGCCGACCAGTGCCGTCGCCGGCAGCGCCTCCGCGATCCTTGCGATCGAGGCGAAGGGCTCCGGCGAATTGAGTGGAACTTCGATCGCTTCGATGCCGGCCTCGAAGATCGCCCGGCCAATGGCCACCGCCTCGTCCGGCTTGAGGCCGCGCAAGATGGCGACAAGGCCGCGCTCGAGCTTCGGAAATGGTGCGGTCTCGGTCATGCGGCAACTCCGCTTCCAGCAATCATGCCATTTTCGCGCGCCGCCTCGATCAGGCCCGCACGCACCGCCTCGTCGGCATCGACGGTCCGAACCGCGAGTCCAGCGAGGCCGAGCGCCTCCGTGTACAGCGCGCCGAGCGCGCCGGAAGCGACCAGCACGACCGACCCGCCTTTCCCATAGCGCCGGCTGGCCGAGGCGATCTCGCCGCCGATCAGCAGGCCGGACAGGCAAGCAGCGGCATCGTCGGGCTTCAGGTCCTGAAGCAGGCCAGCCGCGCGGATCGAGAACAGTCTCGACGTGACATCGCCGCCGTCGGCAAGCGCTTGCTCGCACCAGCGCCGGAAAAACGGATTGCCTGGTGCAACCGGCTGGGGCTGCTCGCCCAGCGAATGGCGCAGGATCGAGTGCGCCGCCAGCACCGAAAACAGCTCGCCGGTCGGCCACGTGCCGAAACCGGCAACAGCGCCGTCCTCGACCAAAACCCATTTCGAATGGGTCCCGGGCATGCAGACGAGATGACGGCCCTTTGCCGGCAAACCAGCGCCGGCCAGCTGCGTTTCCTCGCCGCGCATGACGTCGGGCGCATCGGCCTGGCGCTGGGCAAGCCCCGGCACGATACGGATGTCGCGGCGCTGGCCGGGGATGCGCGCAGCGCCGGCAAGGATGGCGCCGATCGGCGCCGGCACGGTGACATAGGGCGCCTCCAGCCAGCCCTGGCGCGAGCCGGCCATGCCGCAGATGATGACGGGCATCGCTTCCGGCGCGCCCATCGCCACCAGATGTCCTTCGAGGATGGTCGAAAACCCGGCGGCCTGCGCAGTGATCAGCCCGTCGTCGCCGCGGCGCTCGGCAAGGACGTTTCCGGCCTCATCGATCAGCCAGACCCGGAGACGGGTTGTGCCCCAATCGACGGCGGCAACGGCCGGCACCTTGTTCGGAAATCCTGGGCTCACAGGAAGCCCCCATCGACGATCAACATCTGTGCGGTCAGCATCCGCGAGGCGTCCGACGCCAGGAACAGCACTGTGCCGACAATGTCTTCCGGCTGCATCACCTGCTTGATGCATTGCTTGGCAACGTGGGCGGCGAGCGCCTGTTCGGTGACCCAGAGTTCCTTCTGCCGCTCGGTGATCACCCAGCCGGGTGCGATCGCATTGACACGAATGCCGTCGGCGCCGAGCTTGCCGGCAAGCCCCTTGGTCAGGCCGACGATGCCGGCCTTGGCGGCGGTATAGGCCGGCATGTCGGGGTGGTTGATCAGAAACGACGTCGACGTGAAGTTGATGATCGAGCCGCCGCCGGCGCGCTTCATGCCCGGCGCTACCGCCTGTGCGGAGAAGAAATGCGGACGCAGGTTGACCGCCTGGTTGTTGTCCCAGAATTCCACGGTGACATCTTCCACCGCGTGGCGATCATCAAGTGCTGCATTGTTGACCAGCACGGTGACGTCGCCATGCGCTTCGGCCGCCTTGGCGGCTGAAGCCCGCAGCGCCTCGACATCGCGTATGTCTGTCTTGAGATAGAGAGGCCGGCGGCCGAGATCCTTCTCGATGCGGTCGGCCAGCGCAAGGCTCGGGCCATCGGCGATGTCGATGAAGGCGACCTTCGCTCCCTGGCGGGCAAAGCCCTCGGTCAGCGCCGCGCCGATGCCGGAGCCGCCGCCGGTGATCAGCACCGAGGCACCTTGAAGGTCGGCAAAGCGTGCCGATGGCATCATTTTTTTCTCCCTGCGCATGACCCCGGAATCGGTTTCGATTTTCGGAAAGGATCATGCGCAAAATCAAAGTGCTACAGCGTCCTTTGCGCGTCCAAAAGGACGCGCGGCGCTGTAGGCTCAGTCGGCGCGCATCCTAGCCAGCTCGGTCGGGGGAGCAAGGGAGAAAAACCGATTCCCGAGGCTTATGTCAGACAAAAAGACGATCACGTCCCACTACGCATCCTTGCAGCGGCGGCCAACCCCACGGGCATCGAGCGCACGCACAGCCTCGCTTTGTCTGCAACTGGCCGACAGACGCCCCGCATGCAGCAGGCAATCCTCAAAATGTCGCGATTGGCAGATCACCGGCGAGGTTGTAAGGGCAAGCACAAATGCCCATCCGATCCGCCGGAGATCCGCCATGCCTTTGAAAATCGCCGTCCAGATGGACCACATCTCCACCGTTTCGATTGCCGGCGACACGTCTTTTGCGCTGTCGCTGGAAGCGCAGCGGCGCGGCCATCAGTTGTTCCACTACACGCCCGACCGGTTGTCGCTGCGCGGCGGCAAGGTGTTTGCCCGCATCGAGGAAATGCAGGTCCGCGATGAGAAGGGCAATCACTATTCGCTCGGTGAAGAAGTCCGCACCGACCTGTCCGAGATGGACGTCGTCCTGCTCAGGCAAGATCCGCCGTTCGACATGAACTACATCACCACGACGCACATACTCGAGCGCATCCATCCCAAGACACTGGTGGTCAACGACCCGGCGTGGGTGCGCAACAGCCCGGAAAAGATCTTCGTCACCGAATTTCCCGACCTGATGCCGGAAACGCTGATCACCAAGGACCCGCTGGAGGTCGCCGCCTTCCGCAAGGAGTTCGGCGACATCATCGTCAAGCCGCTCTACGGCAATGGCGGCGCCGGCATCTTCCACCTGCACGAGGCCGACCGCAACCTTGCTTCACTGCTCGAAATGTTCGGCCAGTTGTTCCGCGAGCCCTACATCGTGCAGCGTTATCTGAAGGAGGTGCGCGCCGGCGACAAACGCATCATCCTGATCGACGGTGAGCCGGTCGGCGCCATCAACCGGGTGCCGGCCGAGCATGATTCACGCTCCAACATGCATGTCGGCGGCCGCGCCGAAAAAACCGAACTGACGGCGCGCGAACGCGAGATCTGCGCCCGCATCGGCCCATCGCTGAAAGAGCGCGGCTTTATCCTTGTCGGCATCGACGTTATCGGCGACTACATGACCGAGATCAACGTGACGTCGCCGACCGGCGTGCGCGAGGTGCAGCGTTTTGGTGGCGCCGATATTGCGAGCCTGTTCTGGGATGCGGTCGAGGACAAACGCAAGTAGCGCACGCTTGGCGGAACAGCGTTTTTCCAACCCAGAGCGCCGCGACGCCCTCAGATTGTAGCGTTCAATTGTTCCCGTAATGTTCTTGCCTTTGCCCGAAATCTGTGGTTGTCTCCAGTAACGCCGTTCGCGGCATGATCGCATGGGCTTCGGGCGAGCCCATGTCCGGGGGCTGAAAAAATGGTTGCGCGGGTCCGTACGGTCGCTTTCCAGGGCATCGAGGCCGTGCCGGTCGACGTGCAGGTGATGATCGCACCGGGCAAGGTCAACATGCACATCGTCGGTCTCGGCGACAAGGCGGTGGCCGAGAGCCGGGAGCGGGTGCAGGCGGCGCTGCATTCGTCGGGCCTGTCAATGCCGTCGAAGAAGGTCACGGTCAATCTGGCGCCGGCCGACCTGCCCAAGGAAGGCAGCCATTACGATTTGCCGATCGCGCTCGGCCTGATGGCGGCACTGGGGGCCATTCCGGGCGACATGCTGGCCGGCTATGTCGTGCTTGGCGAGCTGTCGCTCGACGGCACCATCGCCGCGGTGGCCGGCGCGCTGCCGGCGGCGATCGGCGCCAATGCCGAAGGCAAGGGCTTGATCTGTCCTTTCGCCTGCGGGCCGGAAGCGGCGTGGGCCGGCAAGGATTTCGACATTCTGGCGCCGCGCAGCCTGATCGCCATCGCCAATCATTTTCGCGGCACGCAGGTACTGTCACGGCCGGAGGCCGGCATCCATGCCGCGGCGCGTGACCTGCCGGATCTGGCCGACATCAAGGGCCAGGAGACCGCCAAGCGGGCACTCGAAGTGGCGGCGGCCGGCGGTCACAATCTGCTGATGGTCGGACCGCCGGGTTCGGGAAAATCGATGCTGGCGCAGCGGCTGCCGTCGATCCTGCCGCCGCTGGCGCCGAGGGAATTGCTCGAAGTCTCGATGATCGCGTCGGTGGCCGGCGAACTCGGCGAAGGCAAGCTGACCGACCGGCGGCCGTTCCGCGCCCCGCACCATTCGGCCTCGATGGCGGCGATGGTCGGCGGCGGCCTGCGGGTGCGGCCGGGCGAGGCGTCGCTTGCCCATCACGGCGTGCTGTTCCTCGACGAGTTTCCCGAATTCTCGCCGCAGGCGCTCGACGCGCTGCGCCAGCCGCTGGAGACCGGCGACTGCATGATCGCCCGCGCCAACCATCGGGTCACCTATCCGGCGCGCATCCAGCTGGTTGCGGCGATGAACCCGTGCCGCTGCGGCATGGCCGGCGAGCCGGGCTATCGCTGCCTGCGCGGCGACCGTTGCCGCACCGACTATCAGGCGCGCATTTCCGGCCCGCTGCTCGACCGCATCGATCTCCGGATCGAGGTGCCGGCGGTCTCGGCCAGCGATCTGATCCGACCGGACCGGGCAGAGAAGAGTGCCGCTGTGGCGCTGCGCGTCGCACGCGCCCGGACAATCCAGCGCGAGCGTTTCGAGCGGCTCGGCGCGACCACTGCCACCACCAACGCGCATTGCTCGCCCTCGGTCATCGAGGAGATCGCGATGCCGGATGCATCAGGCCTGTCGCTGCTCAGGGACGCCAGCGAAAAACTCGGCTTTTCCGCGCGCGCCTACCACCGGGTGCTGAAAGTGGCGCGAACGCTGGCCGATCTCGAGGCCAGCGAGACGGTCGGCCGCATCCATCTGGCTGAGGCGATTTCCTACCGCATGAGCTCGGAGCGAATGGCGCAGGCGGCGTAGAGTGCAATGTTCGGCGCCGGAAAGCTTGCCCGCCGAGCAGCCAGCAAGCCTATACATCGGTTCTGGGCTGCCGGGTCATCTCAAGGAGCTCGACGCGGAGTTGCTACCTGTCGGGAAGAACCATCGTCGCCAGGTCGGCCAACCAGACGCCGTCGGCCGCCAGCCTGACGATTTGCGTGGCGCATGTCGCCATCGGTTGCGAGGTGCCGCCGCTCGAAGCGGGCCGGGAACCAGCTGACCCACAATACGCGCGGATCGGCGTCGGTCAGCCTGCGGGCCGGAAGCGGCCCGGGCCGGCAAGGTATTCCACATTCCGGTGCTATGCAGCCTGACCGCAATCGCCAGTCATTTCCGCGACAACTACTTAACCGGGATCATGAGATGTGCGTAGGGAGTGCCCGCCCACATCACATATGGCCTGGACGTGTCAGGTTTGGGGTCAGCCGGATAGCCCTGCATCATGTCCGTTGCGTTGACGATCATCACGTGCGGTCCAGTCTCCACCCAATTGTTGCCTTCCTCAGGCTTCGTCGCATAAGGATCGGTGTTGCTGCCGTCGGTGCCACCGGCCAGCATATACATGAAGCCGACTTTGCCCTTGGGCGGTTCCTTTTTTCCCATCCACGCCATCGCCCATTCCATCGAGTTGGCGTCGCCACACATTGGATCCGGGCCAGGCGTGGCCGGATTGTCCGGCATGCACCAGAAGCCGTTTGTGCCCTCGCGCAGCTTGCGCATTACGCCCTTCTCATCCATGGCGTGGATCGTAGCGCTGCTTGCTACAGCCGGGGGTGCGGCGGATTCAGCGCTCTTGATCATCGCAGCGTCGTCGGCGGCTGCGCCTTGCATCGCAAACAAACTGCCCGCCGCCAAAAGGGCGGCGACCGTCAGAAGCCGTTTCATGGCCATTCTCCGGTTTTTTGAGTTGATCTTGTGCATGATGTCGGACGCACGGCCTCCCAGTGCCGTTTGTCGGTGGTTAAATCGTAGCAGATCGCAGGCACCGGGACAACGGCGCCTTAGCGTCTACTAATATATGCCTACAACGTGCCTTCGGCCTGAGCACGGATAGGCGCACAATTTCTGCCCCACCTGGAAACATCCGAATGAGGTTAACCGTCAGTGGCGCATCTCAAACATGCAGCACGGGACGATCTTCTATTTCGCGCCTCGTATCTTGAGACTGCGCCTTTGCACCGGCGGCCTGCTATCCAGCCCTTTCCTTCGCCTTCAGCTCCAGCCGCCGTGCATGCAGCACCGGCTCGGTGTAGCCGTTGGGCTGGACTCGGCCCTTGAAGACAAGGTCGCAGGCGGCGAGGAAGGCGATGGACCTGTCGAAGTCGGGCGCCATCGGCCGGTAGAGCGGATCGCCTGCGTTCTGGTGGTCGACGACGCCAGCCATGCGCTTCATCGTCTCCATCACCTGGTCTGAGGTGCACACGCCATGGTGCAGCCAGTTGGCGATATGCTGCGAGGAGATACGCAGCGTGGCGCGATCCTCCATCAGGCCAACGTCATTGATGTCAGGCACTTTCGAGCAGCCGACGCCTTGGTCGATCCAACGAACGACATAGCCCAGAATGCCTTGCGCGTTGTTGTCGATCTCCTTCTGGATTTCTTCTTGAGACCAGTTCGGCCGCGCCGCGACCGGCACGGACAGGATGTCGTCGAGCTTTGCCTTGGGCCGACTTTTCAGCGCCACTTGGACGGCAGGGACATCGACCTTGTGGTAGTGGGTGGCGTGCAGCGTCGCAGCCGTCGGCGACGGCACCCAGGCGGTGCTGGCGCCGGCCTTGGGGTGGGCGATCTTTTCCGCCAGCATCGCCGCCATAAGATCGGGCATCGCCCACATGCCTTTACCGATCTGGGCGTGGCCGGCCAGCCCACATTCCAGCCCGGTATCGACGTTCCAGGCTTCATAGGCGGCAATCCAGGCGGCCTGCTTCATGTCGCCCTTGCGGATCATTGGGCCGGCTTCCATCGAGGTGTGGATCTCGTCGCCGGTGCGGTCGAGGAAGCCGGTGTTGATGAAGACGACGCGGTCTTTGGCGGCGCGGATCGCCTCCTTGAGGTTGACCGTGGTGCGGCGCTCCTCGTCCATGATGCCCATCTTGATGGTATTTTCGGCCATGCCGAGCAGGGCTTCGACGCGGCCAAAGATCTCGACGGCGAAGGCGACTTCCTCCGGCCCGTGCATCTTGGGCTTTACGATATACATCGAGCCCGCGCGGGAATTGGCGCGGCGGCCGTTCGGCCCGACATCGTGCAGCGCGATCAGCGCCGTCATGGCCGCATCCATGATGCCTTCCGGCACCTCGTTGCCGTCGCGGTCAGAGATCGCCGGATTGGTCATGAGATGACCGACATTCCTGACCAGCATCAGCGAGCGGCCGGGCAGGGTCAGCGTGGCGCCATCAGGCGCGGTATACGAGCGGTCGGGATTGAGTTTTCGCGTAAAGGTCTTGCCGACCTTGGTGATCTCCTCGGCAAGGTCGCCCTTCATCAGGCCGAGCCAGTTGCGGTAGACCACGACCTTGTCCTGCGCATCGACCGCGGCGACCGAATCCTCGCAGTCCTGGATGGTGGTCAGCGCCGATTCCAGCACGACGTCGGCAATGCCGGCCGGATCAGTCTTGCCGATCTGGTTGCTGCGGTCGATTGATATCTCGATATGCAAGCCATTCCTGGTGAGCAGGACGGCCTCGGGATTGGCGGCGTCGCCGCGATAGCCGGCAAACTGTTTGGGGTCGGCGAGCGTGGTGGCGCCGGCGCCCTCGCCCAGCCGCAACATGCCGTTGGCAACCGAAAGCCCGTTCACCCCAGCCCATTTGCCTGTCGTCAGCGGCACCGACTCATCGAGGAAACTTTTCGCCCAGGCGATGACTTTTGCGCCCCGGGCGGGATTAAACCGCCCGCCCTTCTCGGCGCCACCGGTCTCGGGAATGGCATCGGTGCCGTAGAGCGCATCGTAGAGCGAGCCCCAGCGCGCATTGGCGGCATTCAGCGCGTAGCGCGCATTCATCACCGGGACCACCAATTGCGGCCCGGCGACCACCGAAATCTCCGGGTCGACATTTTCGGTCGCGACGGAGAAGGCCGGCCCTTCCGGCACGAGATAGCCGATCTCCTTGAGGAAATCCTTGTAGGCTTCCATGTCGCTGGGCGCGCCATTGTCGCGATACCAGCGGTCGATCTGGTCCTGCAGGGCGTCGCGCTTTTCGAGCAGCGCCCGGTTCTTCGGCGAAAGATCGTGCACGATGGCCGCAAAGCCGGTCCAGAACGCGTTGGCTGCAATGCCGGTGCCCCGCAGCGCCTCGTTCACGACGAAATCATAAAGCTCGCGGGCAATCCTCAATCCGGCGATTTCGACGCGATCGGTCATCGGAGGTTCTCCAGACGAAAGGCTTTGCGCGCTTTGGCATGTCAGGGTGGCAGGGTCAATTCAGCTTAGGGTGAAGGAGGATATTTTACGCTGTTTCAAGACCTGGGTTCCTCGCCCCCGCAGGGCGGGGGAGAGGTGGCCGCGAAGCGGCCGGAGAGGGGGCTTTCGTAAGGCGCAGTCCCCCTCTCCGTCTCGGCTTCGCCGAGCCACCTCTCCCCCATTTTGTGGGGGCGAGGAACCCAAGCTGGAGTGATGCCGCGATTCACAGCTCGCCTCTGGCCTGTCGCGCTCAAACCGCAATCCTTGGCCTGCCGGACGCCACCGCCACGACAAGCGCCTCGATGAACATGCGCTGACCCTCGACGGTGGAGACGCAGAATTCGCTGGCGATTTCGATCTCGGCGCTATCGGTGCCGGCGTCCCTGGCCCGCCCGGCGGCTATCGCCCGCACATCGGTCTCCGCGGCGGCGATTGCCGCCGCCTCGTCGACAAAATCGCGCACGGTTTCGCCTGACGCGACGCGAAACAGCCCCTCCTTGGGCTGGCTGACCCGCGCTTCCGCCGAAACCCTGACCTGGCCGACTACGGCGCCGAGCGCGTTGGCGACGTCGGTATCCTCGGGTACCACGCAGCCATTGCCGACCAGCTCGGCCAGGCCGGCATAGTGCAGCGGCGCCGAGGCGCCGAGGCCGATCACCGGACGGTCGAGCGCGACGCTGAGCCGTGCGATGCCGGGATGCGCGTCGACGGCGCGCTGCACCAGCGCGTGCGCCACGGTCGCGGCGCCGTCCAGCCCGTCCTCGGCAAAGGCGGTTTCGAGGATGTATTCCGCCGACCAGCGCGTCAGCGTCAGCAGCACCCGCTCGGAGATCGCCTCTGGCGTCGCGGCGACGAACTGCCCGCGGCCGTCGCGCTTGCGGGTGAACAGTTCGGCGCCGAGCCTCGCGGTGGCGGCATCCCAGTTGGCCTGCTTGCCCAGCACATGGGCGGCGTCCGACGGCGTGAAGCCCGAAATATGCACCAGGCCGCGCGACACCAGCCGGTTCAAGGTGGCGTTCTGGGCGTTCGAGGTGAGCAGCCTGTCGAGGGCGAGCGGCACGCTGCCGATCGCCTCGTACAGCCTCGCTTCCGGAGCGGTGAGGCCGGCTGCGAGCCGCTCCGGCACGCCGGTGCGCACGGCGAAGCGGCCATCCATGCGGCCGGGGTTCGGCGCCCGCAGTTGGCGCTCCAATTCTGAGGTGACGGCTTCGCCATGCACCATGCCGGCCAGCGCTAGCGGCACCAGGCGGCGCGGGCCGAGCAGGATTCTTGGGCTGAGCACGCCATCCTCTAGCGCCACTTCGGAATCGCCACCGAGCCCAAAAGTGCGCATGGCGACCGCCTCGACCATGGTGCGGAAACCGCCGACGGTGGCGCCTTCCGGATCGAGCCTGGGACGGCCCTGGTCGAGCACGGCGACATCAGAGGTTGTGCCGCCGATGTCGGAGACGACAGCATTGTCGAGGCCGGTCATGTGGCGGGCGCCGACCAGGCTGGCGGCCGGGCCTGAAAGAATCGTCTCGATCGGCCGCTGGCGGGCAAAGGCGGCCGAGACCAGGGCGCCGTCGCCGCGCACCACCATCAAGGGGGCGGCGATGCCGCGCGCGGCAAGAAAACCTTCGGTCGCCGCGACCAGCCGGTCGATCATCGAGATCAGCCGGGCGTTGAGCAGCGTCGTCAGCGCCCGGCGCGGGCCGCCGAGCTTGGCCGACAACTCGTGGCTGGCGGTGACCGGCAGGCCGGTTTTTTCGCGGATGAGGTCGCGAGCGGCGAGCTCATGCGCCGGATTGCGGGTGGCGAAATAGGCGCAGACGGCAAAGCCGGACACCGAGGCAGCGAGTTCCGGCAGTGCCGCCTCCAGCCCGGACAGGTCGAGCTTTGCCGCATTGCCGTGGACATCATGGCCACCGGGGCAGAACACCACCGGGTCGCTGCCGAGTGCCGCCTTCAGCCCGTCGCGGGCAAGATCGCCTTCGGAAAAGCCGATCATCACCAGCGCCACGCGGCCGCCCTGGCCCTCGACCAGCGCGTTGGTGGCAAGCGTCGTCGACATCGACACCAGTTTTATCGCTGCAGGGTCGGTGCCGGCTTTCTGCAGCACCGCGTCGACCGCGCCTGATATGCCGACGGCCAGATCATGGCGGGTGGTCAGCGCCTTGGCCTTGGCCAGCACTTTGCCGTTAGGGCCACCGGCTTCCGACCACAGCACGGCATCGGTATAGGTGCCGCCGGTGTCGATGCCGAGGAACAGGGGTTTGGTCTTGGCGGTCATTGGCGGGTCCGGAGATTTTGCGTTCCCGCCCCTTAGCCGATACGGGCCGGCGGATAAAGGCGGGAGAGGTGGGCCAACAGGAGATGACCGTGGTGACGGCCAATCTCCCCCAAGTGGGGGAGATGTCCGGCAGGACAGAGGGGGGCGCTGTCCCGCCGGCCTCGCCGTGGTCACATCCGCTCCGGCCGTTCATTCAGACGCACGCCCTAGGCCAGCCGCAATCACAATATGCTGGCAGACATTGTCGATGTCGGGGATGATGTCGTCATTCCAGAAGCGCAGGACAGTCCAGCCATCCTGTTCCAGACGCAATGTCCTTGCCGCGTCGCCGGCAACAGCATCGCCTTGCCCATGCTGGGAGCCGTCAACCTCGACGATCAGTTTCTTCTCCGAACAAGCGAAGTCGACAATGTAACCGGCAATCGGAAATTGTCGGCGGAAGCCAAGCCCCATCAACCGGTGCGCACGAAGCTCGTTCCAGAGCTTCACCTCGGCTGATGTGCGCATCGATCTGGCGTTCGCGCGATGTTTGGAGGCAGTGGCGTGTGAGGCATTGTGCTGCTGAAATTAGCGCTCTACGGCGCCCCCCTCTGTCCTGCCGGACATCTCCCCCACGAGGGGGGAGATCGAATGTCACGCATGCTTTCGCAAATTTTCAACGCTGCAAAAGAGAACGCCAACGGCGAAACCGCCAATCTCCCCCCTCGTGGGGGAGATGCCCGGCAGGGCAGAGGGGGGCGCGAAGGAACGCCAACCTCGGCGACTACCCCACGAACCCGACCCTTTTATGCGAGCCATCGCAGAACGGCTTGTTGGCCGAGTGGCCGCAGCGGCAGAGGAAGGTGCGTGTCGTGCGGTCGACCGTGTGGCCGGTGCCGGTGACGATCTCGACATTGCCCTCGAGCTTGAGCGGGCCGTTGGTGGTCGGCGTCACCGTCAGCGGCCCGTCTCTCGCCTCCAGCGCCGGCGTGTCCTTCAGCGCCGGCTCGCCGGTGGCGGCGAAGCCCGATTTCAGATGGCTATTATCGCAGAACGGCTTGTTCTCCGACGCGCCACAGCGGCAGAGCGTGGCGCGGAAGAACGTCTCCGCACCGAACACGATCTCGGCATGCAGCGCCAGCGGGCCGTTTTCCCTGAGCCGCACGGTGTTGACCACCGGCGGCTGTTCCTGTGGGCCGCCATCCTTCCTGACATAGGTGATGGCGCCCGACGGGCAGCTCTCGGCAATTGCGACGATCTTCTCGACGCTGGCCGCCTCGGGGTGGATCCACTGGCCGGGTGCATTGGGCACGAAGACATGCGGGTCGCCCAGCACGCAGTTGCGCGAATGGATGCAGCGCCGGCCGGAAAAGCCGACATCGATCTTCTCGCCCTCGACCACTGCCATGCGGTGTCTCCTGTTCGTGTCAGGCTAGGGCGGCCGTGCGGACCGCGTCAAGCCGTGAAGGGTGCGCCCTATCTCCCCTTTTTGGGTGCAGGCGGCCGAGCGAATAATCTCCCCCCTTGAGGGGGAGATGGCCGGCAGGCCAGAGGGGGTTGGTCCGACCGGGTTCCGCTTGATACGTGCTTCACGCGAGGCCCTGTCGCCTCCGGCGACATCTTCCCCTCAAGGGGGGATAAAGGCGCGTCAACCGTCGATCGCCACATGCGGCGCCAGCCGCCGGATCGCCGCGATCATGTCCTGCCCCTGGACGTCGAGCGAGGAGATTTCCATGTGCACGATGTTTTTGCCGAAGGGCAGCATCCGGCTGAGCGCATTGACGGCCGAGTATTTGATTTCGTCGGGCGGTTCCCCGGTCAGCTCGAAATTGAGCATCGCCGCACCCTTGCCGCCGGAGGCGAGCCGCACGCTCAGCACGTTCTGCCAGGGCACCAGCACGTCGCCGGCGCGAGCATCGCGGAAGCCGCGCTGATCCAGGGTGACCTTGACCGATGTGTCGAAGGCGCCGCGCGCGATGAAGAAGCCGAGCGCCAGGCAACCGAGCGCCAGAAGCACGATCACCAGCACCCACCCGCCAGCCGCGCCCGCCGCCAGCCCCTGCAGCGCGCCGAAAGCGAAGATCGCGCCGATCAGGAACGGCCCGATGGCCGGGAAGATCTTGCCCGTCGCGCTGTTGCGGATTTCGAGCGGCGTAGACATTTTTTCCCGCTCACCGTTCGGGCTTCAGCAAGGTCCAGATCCAGCCGATGAAGGTGAGGACCAGGAAGGGATAGCCGGCGGCGGGCAAAGGCGACGAGGTCGGCAGCAAAGGCGCACCCCAGAGGATCATTCCGGCCGACACGATGAACAGAATGGCGGCCACAATAGCGGTGAGCCGCATCCACAGGGCAAAAGTGCTCGGCGCGCTGATCATGACGAGCGCTGCCGCCCAGAGCGAGATGCCGCCGACATAGGAGGGAACGCTGGCCTCAAGGCTCGCCGCATTGCCGGCCAGCAGCAGGCTCTCGCCGGCGAGGAATGTCAGGAACCCGGCCGCGACGCAGTCATTGCCCAGCCGCTGATATTTCATCGTCAAAAGCGCCGGCGTCACGACGAGCGCGACGCCGTCGATCGTCCACAGTGTTTCGCGGAGCTCGGCGCTCGCCACGAAGGTGCCGGCAAGGCCGAATGCGCCGCCGATGGCGAAATCCGGAGTGGAGCGCATGTCATGTCTCCCCAAGCCGAGAGGATAGCGCAGGGCGGGGCGTCCTCCAACGGATAAGCAATGGCCGCTACGCAGTTAAATGCTTCCGATGGCGCCATTGCGAATTTTAAGCGACGGAGCCCGACGGCAGCACAAATTTTATTCAGAATGGCTACAGCGGCTTTGCCAGGGGCGGCGATGGGCCTGTGTTTTTCAGCATGGAAAGCGTCTAATGGGCCCCGAAGACCAAGCAGCTCCAACGTGCGAATATGCTATTGTATGTTCCCGGGGAATCCGCGACACCGAGGCCATCCAGTCAGCGTCATCGGATGAGTTCCAAGGCTCTGGTGATGTCGGTTAGGTAGCGCCCTCTCAATCCCCCATCTTCAGCGCCTGGATAAACGCTTCCTGGGGGATATCGACCTTGCCGAACTGGCGCATCCGCTTCTTGCCCTCTTTCTGCTTGTCGAGCAGCTTGCGCTTGCGCGAGACGTCGCCGCCGTAGCATTTGGCGGTGACGTCCTTGCGCAGCGCCGAAATCGTTTCGCGGGCGATGACCTTGCCGCCGATGGCCGCCTGGATCGGGATCTTGAACAGATGGTGCGGGATCAGCTCCTTCAGCTTCTCGCACATCTGCCGGCCGCGCTTTTCCGCCGCCGTGCGGTGTACCAGCATCGACAGCGCGTCGACCGGCTCCTCATTGACCAAGATCGACATTTTCACCAGGTCGCCCTCGCGGTAGTCGGTCAGGTGATAGTCGAAGGAGGCGTAGCCCTTGGAAATCGATTTTAGGCGATCATAAAAGTCGAAGACGACCTCGTTGAGCGGCAGGTCGTAGGTCAGCATGGCGCGCTTGCCGACATAGGACAGGTCGGCCTGGATGCCGCGCCGGTCCTGGCAGAGTTTCAGGATCCCGCCGAGATACTCGTCCGGCGTCAGGATCGTGGCGCGGATCCACGGCTCCTCGATGGCCTGGATTTTGACCACGTCGGGCATGTCGGCCGGGTTGTGCAATTCTTTCGTCGTGCCGTCGTTCAACAGCAGCCTGTAGACGACCGACGGCGCGGTGGCGATGAGGTCGAGGTTGAACTCGCGCTCCAGCCGCTCCTGGATGATTTCGAGGTGCAAAAGGCCAAGGAAGCCGCAGCGATAGCCGAAGCCGAGCGCGGCGCTGGTTTCCATTTCGTATGAGAAAGACGCATCGTTGAGGCGCAGTTTGCCAACCGCGGCGCGCAGGTCCTCGAAATCGGCGGCGTCGACCGGGAACAGGCCGCAGAACACCACCGGCTGCGCCGGCTTGAAGCCGGGCAAAGCGTGCGCCGTCTGGCGCTTGTCCTCGGTGATGGTGTCGCCGACGCGAGTGTCGGCGACTTCCTTGATCGAGCCGGTGAAGAAGCCGAACTCGCCGGGGCCGAGCTCGTCGACGTTGATGCGGGCAGGGGTGAAGACGCCGGTGCGCTCGACCAGGTACTTGGCGCCGGTGCCCATCATGCGGATGGTCTGGCCCTTCTTCAGCACGCCGTCGATGACGCGGACCAGCACGATGACGCCGAGATACGCGTCGTACCAGCTGTCGACCAGCATCGCCTTCAGCGGTGCCGCGATGTCGCCCTCGCGCGGTGGCGGCAAATCGTTGACGATCGCCTCCAGCACGTCGGGAATGCCGAGCCCGGTCTTGGCCGAGATCAGCACGGCGTTGGAGGCGTCGATGCCGATCACCTCCTCGACCTGCTCGCGGATACGCTCGGGCTCGGCCGCCGGCAGGTCGACCTTGTTCAGCACCACGACGATCTCGTGGTTGTTGTCGATGGCCTGGTAGACATTGGCCAGCGTCTGCGCCTCGACCCCTTGAGAGGCGTCGACGACCAGCAGCGAGCCCTCGCAGGCGGCGAGCGACCGCGACACTTCGTAGGCGAAGTCGACATGGCCGGGCGTGTCGATCAAATTGAGGATATAGTCCTCGCCATTGTTGGCGCGGTATTTCAACCGCACGGTCTGCGCCTTGATGGTGATGCCGCGCTCACGCTCGATATCCATCGAGTCCAGCACCTGCTCCTTCATGTCGCGCAGCTCCAGCCCGCCGGTCAGCTGGATCAGCCGGTCGGCAAGCGTGGATTTGCCATGGTCGATATGGGCGACGATGGAGAAATTGCGGATGTTCTTGATCGGCGTGGTCATGATGGGGCGGCTTTAGCAGGGGCAGCTTGCCCGGGCAAGCGGCCGGGCGTGCGGCCAAAGCAATCACTGAGGTTTGCGCGCTGCGGGGGGCGCAACACCGTTAAGCTTTGATCCACCGGATTAGTGCATAGTTCGCGCCCTGCGTGACAGGCAACGACCTGTCACCGTTTGGGGGGCCAAGCAATGCCACAATCTGGACATCATTTTCTCAATTCCGAGAGCGGCTCCCTCGCGCCGATACTCGCCATCATGCTTATCCCGATGTGTGCCGCTCTGGGCTTTTCAATCGACTACAACTCAGCCGTTGCGACCAAGGGATCGATGCAGAATGCGCTCGATGCCGCGACCCTGTCGATCACTACGCTGCCAACCAGCACGTCACTGGCGGACCGTCAGGTGAAACTGCAGGAGTCATTTACGGCCAATAGCGGGCAAGGCACCGCCAAGCTCGACAGCTTCGTCGTCGCTGCCGACGGCACCGCCAGCATCAATGCTTCGGCCAGCTTTGCCATGCCGACGAACTTCATGCAGATCGCCCACGTCGACACGGTGCAGATCGGCGTCGCGTCGGCGGTGCGCAAGAGGCCGGCGCTGGTGCAGACCACGTTCAAGGTCAACAAGGTATCGGGCCATTGGAACAAGACGATGACGCTCTACGGCACGAAATTCGGCGAGACGGCGGTCAACCCGTTGATGAAGATCAGCTATGTCTACAACAACTTTGGTGATCCGAAAGGCTACGGCACGTCGACAGTGTATACGGTGAATGGATCGACGAGCACGAAGGTCCAGGAACAAAAATGCACGACCAAGACGGTGCTCAACTTCAACAACCTGCCTACCGGGGCGATCACCCAGACGAGCGGCACCAAAAAATACCTGACCACCTGCACCAACACCATGTACCCCTCGAACGGCGCCGGCGCGGTGATCGACGTCAGCCTGATGGATGTGCTGTATCTGCAGATGGATGTGCCATCGGCCCAATTAACCAAGCTCAAGTCGAACGACGCAAACACATCGAACCGGTTGTACATCGACGGCGTTGAAGTCGCGAACGGCAAACTGGTTGACATCTTCACCGCCGTGCCGTGCGGCCAACCCAGCCAGCAGGCCTGGGAAGATGGCGGCAATCCCGTACCGGCTCCGGTGTCCAACGCCGACTTCTTCTACACCGTGACAGGCAAATGCGACTTCAACCAGCGGCCTTCGCAAACAGTGCTTACGCAATAGGCTGGACAGGTCGCGTCCAGAGAGGACGCGCATTCGCATACATCTCATTTCAACGCCGTCCGGTCGCCACGGGCGGCGTTTTTGTTGCGGGCGACGGTGGCGAGTTCGAAGCGCGCGGAGGTGACACTGCCTTCTCCCTTGTGGGTGAAGGCAAGAACGATCACGAAGCGGTGATGGCTGTAACGAAGGCCCAGGCGGCGGCGAAGAACCGATGTGATCGCCAGTCCGGCGCGCCACCACCCTGGGAGACGACCATGACCAACCGCCTGACCTTGCCGGCACTTGCCTTCGCGCTTTGCTCGACGGCGCTTTTTGCCGCCGGCATTGCCCGCGCCGAAGATGCGATGAAGCCGGCCGATGCGATGGCGACTGACGCCATGAAACCAGCGACCGAAGCGATGAAGCCCGCGGATCCGATGGCGGCCGAAAAGATGAAGGACTGCATGGACAAGGCTGCCGTGGAAACCGACGCGATGAAAAAGGACCCGGCGACCAAGACCTGCAACGAAATGGGGACGGCCAAGTAAGCCGCGTCCGGAACGGAGCGCGGCCGATGCACGCGCCGCACGGCAATGTGAAACCGCGACGGACCTATCTGTCGTATAGTCTTAAACTCATGCATGGGAGATCAGAGATGACCGGCATTGAAAAACCCGCCGCGAAACGATTGACGAACTTCGCCAGGGGCGCGCTCGCGGCGCTGATGCTTGCGGCGGCCGGCGCCACCTTGTGGCAGACGCCGGCAATCTCGGCCGAGAAGGCGGTGGTGATCCCACCGCCGGCGATGGACGAAAAACCCGCCGCCGGCACCGCCAAGGCGATCTTCGCCGGCGGCTGTTTCTGGGGTGTGCAGGGCGTGTTCCAGCACGTCAAGGGCGTGACCAGCGCCGTGTCCGGCTATGCCGGAGGCGACAAGGACACCGCCGTCTACGAGACGGTCGGCACCGGCCGCACCGGGCACGCCGAAGCCGTCGAGATCACCTACGAGCCGTCAGAAGTGACCTACGGCCAGTTGCTGCAAGTGTATTTCTCGGTCGCGCACAACCCGACGCAGCTGAACTATCAGGGTCCGGACCGCGGCCCACAATACCGTTCTACGATCTTTGCCGAAAGCGACGCCCAGAAGAAGATCGCCGAGAGCTACATCGCCCAGCTCGACAAGGCCAAGGTGTTTCCGGGGCCGATCGTGACCACGCTGGAGACCGGGAAACCCTTCTATCCGGCCGAGGACTATCACCAGGATTTTTTGACGCTGAACCCGACCTACCCCTATATCGTCTACAACGACCTGCCCAAAATCGAGAATTTGAAGACGCTATTCCCAGACCTTTACAGCGAAAAACCGGTGCTGGTGCTGGCCGCCAACAAGAGCTGATCTTTTGAGCAAAACCAATTGGTCGCCAGGGCAAGGCAACAGGCATGCCAAACCATCGAAATCGGCTTGAATCGGGCTTTCTCAATGGGATCGGGGAAGGCTTTCTTCACGACCCAATGCCGCTCGACTGGCAGGCCGCCTAAATATTGTGCAGTGCGGCGGTCGCCTGTCAGTCGTAGGTCAGATCCGTCGCCTTGCCGCCGAACACGCGGTAGGCATAAAACGAATAGAAAATGATGACCGGCAGCACGACCACCGTGCCGGCCAGGATTATGGCGAGGCTTTCAGGCGCGGACGCCGCCTGCCAGATGGTCAGCCTGTCGGGCACGACGAAGGGATAGAACGACCAGGCGAGCCCGGCAAAGCCCAGCGTGAAGATGGCGGCCAGTGTCAAGAACGGCGTCAGCGCGTGGCGGTCGTCTGCTTTAGGCAGGTGGAAGGTCTGCCGCCACAGCCAGGCGAACAGCACCGCCGACAGGATCGGCAGCGGCGACAAATAGAGCATGGCGGGCCAGACGAACCATTTGTCGAAGATGCGTGGACTGGCGAGCGGCGTGGCCAGCGAGACGGCGACCATGCCGAGCGCGGTCAGCACCAGCGCCCGGCGCAGCCATAGCACCGCCTTCTTCTGCAATTCGCCTTCCGTCTTGTAGATAACCCAGGCCGCGCCCATCGCCGCATAGGCGGCGGCAAGGCAGAACGCCACCAGAGCGCCGAAGGCCATGCCGCTGAGGCCGACATCCAGTCCCAGAACATAAATCCCCAGCATGTAGCCCTGCGCCAGCGAGGCGATGACCGAGCCCAGGAAGAAGATGCGGTTCCAGCGATGCTTCCGGCCGGCCGGTACCTTGGCACGGAAATCGAAGGCAACGCCGCGCAGGATCAGGCCGACAAGGAGCAGGAAGACCGGAATGTAGAGCGCGGTGAGGATGGTGCCGTGCGCCAGCGGGAAGGCAACCAGCAGCAGGCCGACCGCCAGCACCAGCCAGGTCTCGTTGGCGTCCCAGAACGGGCCTATTGCCGCAATCATCGTGTCCTGCTCGGCGTCTTCAGCGGCCGCGAACAGGATGCCGATGCCGAGATCGAAGCCGTCGAGGATAACGTAGATCAGGATGGCAAGGCCCATCAGGCCGGCGAAGATGAGGGGGAGCAATGTCGGCCAGTCGAGGGTCATCACCGTTCTCCCTATTTTGCCGCCGGTTGCGACAGCGCCGCATCGAGAACGCCCGGCAGCGGCGAGGTATCGCCGTCCTTCGCCGCCTTCAGCGCCAGATAGACCAGCACGCCGAGATAGGCGATCAGAAGCAGCGCGTAGAGGATGAGATAGACCGCAAGCGAGAGCGCGACCTGGCTGCCGGCGACCGGGCCGACCGCATCGAGGGTCTTGAGCACACCGGTGACCAGCCAGGGCTGGCGGCCGATCTCGGTGGTGTACCAGCCGGCCAGCGTCGCCAGCCAGCCGGACAGCGCCATCGGCACCATAACCAGGGCCAGCGGTTTCGGCAGGGTGTGGCGGCGCTTAAGGAAAAAGGCGGCCGACCAGGAGACGACGAGCATCAGGACTCCAGTGCCGACCATGATGCGAAAAGCCCAGAACACCGGGAAGACCGGCGGATGGTTGCCGGCATAGTCGTTCAGCCCCGGCACGACGCCACTGGCGCTGTGCCTGAGGATGAGGCTGGCGCCGTCGGGGATGGCGACTTCGAATTTGTTCTCCCTTGCCGCCTCGTCGGGAAGCGCGAAAAGGACCAGCGGCACATTGGGGCCGGTGTTCCAGTTGGCCTCCATGGCGGCGATCTTCTGCGGCTGATGCTCGAGCGTGTTGAGGCCATGCTGGTCGCCGGCGAAGATCTGGATGGGGATCAGGATCGCCGCGGTGAAGACACCGGTGCGCAAGGCCTTCCACATCGATTCCGAGCGGTCGCCATAGAGATAACGCAGCGCCGACAGGCCAGCGATCAGGAACGAAACCGTCAGGCCGGAGGCAAGCAGCATGTGGACGAGCCGGTAGGGCATCGACGGGTTGAAGACGATCGCCCACCAGTCGGTTGCGTGCGCTACGCCGTTGCGCATCTCAAAGCCGACCGGCGTCTGCATCCAGGAATTGAGCGCGATGATCCAGAAGGCCGACAGGGTGGTGCCGCCGGCCACCAGCACGGTTGCCAGCGTGTGGGTGCGGTTGGAGACGCGGCGGAAGCCGAATAGCATGATGCCGAGGAACGCCGCCTCGAGGAAGAAGGCGGTGAGTATCTCATAGGCGAGCAGCGGGCCGGCTATGTTGCCGACGGTCTCCATGTAACCCGGCCAGTTGGTGCCGAACTGGAAGCTCATGGTGACGCCCGAAACCACGCCCATGGCAAAGGACAGCGCGAACACCTTCACCCAGGTGAAATAGGCGCGCATCCAGGCGGTATCGCCTGTGGCGTTGTAGCGAAGCTTGAAGAACAGCAGCATCCAGCCAAGCGCGATGGTGATAGCCGGAAACAGGATATGGAACGAGATGTTCGCGCCGAATTGAATGCGCGAAAGGATGAGCGGGTCCATGGTGGGCTCCGGCTGCTGCTTGTGTCGCAGAAGATAGGCCGGATGCGCTAAACGGTCAAAGCGGCGTGGCGTCACGCGAGGCGGAACGCCGCAGGACTGCGGCAGCGGTGGATGCGTCTTCGCATGCCGATGTCCAGAACTGTCAGGAGTGCCATTGACTTCCGGCTGCGCGCACCGACATTCAGCGGATTGAACCAACAGTTCTCCTTTCAAGCAGCCGTTTTTTTCAGCCATGCCATCGATCATTTCCATTTCCGGGGTCACCAAGACCTACGCCACCGGTTTCAAGGCGCTGAAGGAGATCAACCTCGACATCGAGCGTGGCGAGATCTTTGCGCTGCTCGGGCCGAACGGCGCCGGCAAGACGACGCTGATCTCGATCGTCTGCGGTATCGTCAACCGCTCGTCGGGCACGGTCACCGTCGACGGCTACGATATCGGCCGGGATTATCGCGCCGCGCGCAGCCTCATCGGGCTGGTGCCGCAGGAACTGACCATCGACGCGTTCGAGACCGTATGGGCGACTGTCAGTTACAGCCGCGGCCTATTCGGCAAGCCAGCCAACCCCGCCTTCGTCGAGAAAGTGCTGCGCGACCTGTCGTTGTGGGACAAGAAGGACGCCAAGGCGATCACCCTGTCCGGCGGCATGAAGCGGCGGCTGATGATCGCCAAGGCGTTGTCGCACGAACCGAGAGTGCTGTTCCTCGACGAGCCGACAGCCGGGGTCGACGTCGAGCTGCGCCAGGACATGTGGGCGATGGTGCGCCGGCTGCGCGAGGATGGCGTCACCATCATCCTGACCACACACTATATCGAGGAGGCCGAAGCGATGGCCGACCGCGTCGGCGTCATCAATCGCGGCGAAATCGTGCTGGTCGAGGACAAGGCCGAACTGATGCGCACGCTCGGCCGCAAAAGGCTGTTGCTGGAATTGCGCAGTCCGCTCGCCACCATACCCGAGACGTTTTCGCGCTACGCGCTGGAGCTTGCGCCGGACGGCAATCAACTGACTTACACCTATGACAACCAGAGCGAACGGCCGGGCGTCGCCTCGCTGCTCCGCGACCTTGAGAAGGCCGGCATCCAGTTCCGCGATATCGACACGCAAAACAGCTCGCTCGAGGAGATCTTCGTCAATCTGGTGAGGAGGGACGCATGAACCTGCGAGCAGTCTGGGCGATCTACAAGATGGAGATGGCGCGCGCCTTTCGGACCGTGCTGCAGAGCATCGTGTCGCCTGTCATCTCGACATCGCTCTATTTCGTCGTCTTCGGCTCGGCCATCGGCTCGCGCATCACCGAGATCGACGGTATCAGCTACGGCGCCTTCATTGTGCCGGGGCTGATCATGCTGTCGCTACTGACGCAGTCGATCTCCAACGCCTCCTTCGCCATCTATTTCCCGAAATTCGTCGGCTCGATCTACGAATTGCTGTCGGCGCCAGTGTCCTATCTGGAGATCATCATTGCCTACGTAGGCGGTGCGGCGACCAAGTCGATCATACTCGGCCTGATCATCCTGGCGACCGCGTCGCTGTTCGTGCCGCTGACCATCGAGCATCCGTTCTGGATGCTCTCCTTCCTGGTGCTGACGTCGGTGACCTTCAGCCTGTTCGGGTTCATCATCGGCATCTGGGCGAAGAGCTTCGAGCAGCTGCAGCTGGTGCCGCTGCTGATCATCACGCCGCTGACCTTCCTTGGCGGCAGCTTCTATTCGATCGACATGCTGCCCGGCATCTGGCGCACGGTGACGCTGTTCAACCCCGTCCTCTATCTGGTCAGCGGTTTTCGCTGGAGTTTCTACGGCAAATCCGACGTCTCGATCGGCATCAGCCTCGGCATGACCGTCGTTTTCCTGCTTATCTGCATAGCGATCGTCGCGTGGATCTTCAGGACCGGCTACCGGCTGCGGAACTGACCGGCTTACAGCACGCTGAGCCGTGGGCTAGGCCGGCATCCCTTGAAAGATTGCCCTGGACGGCGGTCGAATAGGCGAGCGAGAAATCGCCATGCCGGCGGACCAGCGCCAGGCGCTCGACATGGGTCAGCTCCTGCCGGGTGACCTTGGGCGCGGCGCCCTGGAGCAGGCGGTCGAAACAATTGCGCAAGGAGGGCATGGTCGAGATTCCGCGTGCCGCGCTTCGGGATAACCCGCAAGCCCGCGGGCTTCGAATCATTGGTGGCAGCGAGAATTGAACGGAAGCCGTTGGCAATTGGGAATAAATTGGCAAGTGGGCATGAAAAAGGAGGGGCTTCGGTCGAGCCAAAACCCCTCCTTCACGATTTACCAGCGTGGACCTGGGAGCGCGATGATCTTTAGACCGCGATCTTGCCACCGCCCTGTTTGGTGATGGCGACGACCGACGGCCGCACCGGCATATCGGGCTTGAAGTCGGGCCAGCGGGTCGACGGGTCCTCGTAGTAAGAGGGACGGCCAAAAGCCTCCCAGTCTTCGCCGCCATCGGCCGGATGCTGAACCGCGACGAAGGCGGTCTGGTCGTCGGGCGTGAATAGCGGGCCGCACATTTCGGCGCCGATCGGCACGCGGAAGAACAGCTTTGATGTCGCCCGCGCCTCGCCTTCGGTGTCGACCGCCCACAGGCCATCGGTGCGGCCGGTCGCCTTCGGGCCCTGGCCATCGGTAGCGACCCAAAGCCGGCCGGCTGAATCGAAGGCGCAATTATCCGGCATGCCGAACCAGCCATTGGCGGTGGTTGCGGTCGAGAAGGTGGCGCCGACTTCTGCCACCGAGGGATCGCCGCATTTCAACAGCACTTCCCATTTGCCCTTGCTGGCAGTGAAATCGCCACCGTCCTCGACGATCTCGATCATGTGGCCGAAAGCGTTTTCGGCGCGTGGGTTGGCGGCATCGACCTGGTCCGTCTTGCGTTTAGAATTGTTGGTCAACATGACGTAGACTTTGCCAGTCGTCGGATTCGGCTGGATATCCTCGGGGCGGTCCATCTTGGTGGCCCCGAGCAGATCGGCGGCACGGCGCGTCTCGATGAGCACGTCGGCCTGGCTGGCAAAGCCGTTCTCCGCCGTCAGCGGGCCCTGGCCGAAGACGATGGGCAGCCATTCGATCGAGCCGTCCTCGGCGAATTTGGCGACATAGAGCGTGCCGTCGTCGAGGAGATCCATGTTGGCGGCGCGGTCCTCGGCGTTGAATTTGCCGGCCGTGACGAATTTGTAGACATAGTCGAAGCGTTCGTCGTCGCCGAGATAGAAGACGACGCGGCCGTCCTTGGCGACGATCGATTCAGCGCCCTCATGTTTGAAGCGGCCCATGGCGGTGCGCTTCCTTGGCACCGAGATCGGATCGTTGACGTCGACCTCGACAATCCAGCCGAAGCGATTCGGCTCGTTCGGCTCCTTGCCGATGTCGAAGCGGTCGTAATGCGCCGCCCACTCATAGGCGCCTTCGGGAATTCCCAGGCGCTTGTAGTTGGCGGCTTCCTTGTGGCCTTCCTGCAGCTCGCCCGAGAAATAGCCGTGTATGTTTTCCTCGGCCATGACGTAGGTGCCCCAGGGCGTGACGCCGCCGGCGCAGTTGTTGACGGTGCCGAAGACCCTCGTGCCGGTCGGGTCGGCACTGGTCTTGACCCGGTCGTGGCCGGCGACCGGGCCGGACAGTGCCATCTCGGTGTTGGAGGTGATGCGGCGATTGAGCTTGCCGTCGCGCACCACCTGCCATTTGCCTGATGCCTTGCGGATTTCGACTATGGTGCCGCCATGCGCGGCCATCTCGATATCGACCTGTTCCTTGCTCAGCGGCGCCTGCTTGGCCTCGCCCTCGACGATGGTGACGAGGCCCGGAAACATCAGATGCGGGTTGGTGTATTCGTGGTTGACCACCAGCAGGCCATGCTCGGCCGAGCCGTCGAGCGGGATGAAGCCGACATAGTCGTTGTTGTAGCCGAACTGTCTTTCCTGGGCTTGCGCCGACTGTTTTGTCGGATCGAATTCCGGCGAATCGGCAAACAGCGGATCGCCCCAGCGCAACAGCACGTCGGCGTCGTAGCCGGCGGCGACATGGTGCTTGTCGTCGACGCCCGCCTCGACCTCGTCGAAGCTGAAGGCCGATCCGCCGGCGGCGCGGGCATCGTCGGCGAGGATCAGCGCCAGCGGGCTGACGGTGGCGGCGATGGCGGTTGCCGCAAGCGATCCCTGCAGGAAACCACGGCGCGAGAAACGTGCGGCGATGATCTCGCCCATTGTCTGGTTGTCGGTGGGATTGGTTCCTGGCCCATCGTTTTCCTCGAGCAGGCTGGTGCGGAAATGGGTGTCGGGAGAGCGATGTTCTGTCATGGCTTGCCTCTGGCTTTCTTTGGGATGGCTTGAGCGTGCTGCTTGACTGACCGCGTATCGTCGGCAGATCACAGTTTGATGACGTTGCCGGCCAATATCCAGCCCCGATTTCGTGTCCATGATCAGCCTCGCTTGACCGCGACCGGCGCTTCGGAAACAAGATCAGCGGCAGGGCGCGGAAGGACCGCGTCAGAGGGACAAAAAGTGAGTTTCTGGGGACTGGGGCAGCTCGGCATTTCGACGGTGATCTTCCTGCTGGCAGCGACGGCGGCCAAGCAATGGGGACTGGCGCCGAGCTTCGGCAAGATCGTTTTGACTTTGGCGCTGTATTCGGCGGGCAATCTGATCATGCTGAGGCTGATCCGTGAATTCGGCATGTCGGTGTCGTTCAGCCTGTCGGCGGTGATCCAGCTGGTGTCGGTGAACGTGGTGGCACTGGTGTTCTTCGGCGAGCGCGTCAATGCGTTGCAGGCGACCGGCATCGTGCTCGCCATCGCAGCGGTGGCACTGATCACGCTCGGGCCCTATCTGCAAAGGCCGTAACAGCGAGGGCCGATGAAGAATACCGCAAGCAAGCTGCTCAACAGAATCGAATTCCCGGTGCTGCTCGCCGGACTGGTCATCGCCTGCGGACTGTGGGGGTTTGAGGAACTGATGGAGGTGGCGCGAGACACTACGCCGCACGCCTTCGATACGGAAATCCTGCTCGCCTTCCGTGAAGCGGGCCAGCCCGACAATCCGATCGGACCGCTATGGCTGGAAGGGGCGATGCGCGACATCACCAGCCTCGGCAGCGCCAGCGTGCTCGTGTTGATCACGGCCGCCGTGATCGTCTATCTGCTGCTGATCCACAGGCCGGGACCAGCGTTTCTCGTCCTCGTCGCAGTGGCGGGCGGGCAGGCCCTGTCGAGCACGCTGAAGCTCGGAATCGACCGGCCGCGCCCCGATCTGGTTTCGCATCTCGCCGACGTGGCATCGCTTTCGTTTCCGAGCGGCCACGCGATGCTGTCGGCGGTGACATATTTGACGCTGGGCAGCATGGCGTCGCGCTTCCTGCCTGGGCGAACGACGAAGATTTACGTGCTGTCGCTGGCTGTGCTGACGACCCTGCTGGTCGGCATCAGCCGCGTCTATCTCGGCGTTCATTGGCCATCCGACGTGCTGGCCGGCTGGTGCGCCGGCTTCGCCTGGGCGATGCTGTGCTGGCTGGCCGCATGGGCGCTACAGCGATGGCGCGGGCAGAGCGACGGCGGCTGAACCGGCCGTTCAGAACGACGCTGCGCTAATTCTCCTCGAAGTTGCGGCACTGGGGCCTGCTGTCCCAGCTGGCGCGCAGGCTCTGCAGGACGCAAACGGTCTGGTGTGCATGTGTGACATATGCGTCATGATGCTTGAACCATCACAATGATGGTATTATACATGGACCTGCAGACTCAGACGGGGGTTTAGCCGATGATCACTGCCGCGCAGATGCGCGCCGCGAGGGCGCTGGCCGGCATCGATCAGAAGACGCTCGCCGAGCGCGCCGGGGTTTCGCTTCCCACCATTCAGCGTATGGAAGCGAGCGACGGCGTCGTCAGGGGCGTGGTCGACACGCTGATGAAGGTCATCCAGGCTCTCGATGAGGCCGGCGTGGAACTGATCGGCGAGAACCAGGCCAGCGAGCGCGGCGGCAGGGGCGTGCGCCTCAAGCCGATCGTGCCGAAGAACCCGCCAGGCTGAGCCCGCAAAGTCGCGACGGCGACCGCCGACAGTCCTGCCGACGATCCCGCCGCCTCCTTGGTTTTTATGCATGTCGTTGCCCCAAAACCGCTGTGCACTTTTGGGCGACATGCATCAGGAGCGGAAGGCAGTCTATGGATCAAATCCGGCGGACAATTCATCAACCGGCGCGGCCGACATTCTCCGAATTGTTCACGCCGAAGCTGGTGACGGTGCTGCGCGAGGGTTACACATCAGAGCATTTCAGGATCGATGCCATCGCTGGGCTGACCGTGGCCATCGTCGCGCTTCCGCTGTCGATGGCGATCGCGATCGCATCGGGCGTGACGCCGGAGCGCGGGCTCTACACCTCCATCATCGGCGGCTTCCTCATCTCGGCGCTCGGCGGCAGCCGCTTCCAGATCGGCGGGCCGGCCGGCGCCTTCATCGTGCTGGTGGCGGCAACGGTGGCGCGGGTCGGTGTTGACGGGTTGCTGCTGGCGACGATGATGGCCGGCGTCTTCCTGCTCGCCATCGGCTATCTCAGGCTTGGCACCTACATCAAGTTCATTCCCTATCCGGTGACCGTCGGCTTCACCGCCGGCATCGCAATCATCATCTTCTCCGGCCAGATCGTCGAGCTGTTCGGGCTGAAGCTTGCCGGCAAGGAACCTGGACCGCTGGTGCCGAAGCTGATGGCGATCGGCGAGGCGGCCGGCACGATCAATCTCGCCGCCACCTTCGTGGCCGTACTGACCATCCTCGCCATTGCCCTGATGAAGCGGTGGCGACCGAAATGGCCAGCCATGCTGATCGCAATAGGTCTGGCTTCGCTTGTCGTAGCGCTGTTGTCCCTGCCTGCCGAAACGATCGGCACGCGCTTCGGCGGCATCCCGCGCAGCCTGCAAATGCCGGCCTTTCCGCCAATCAGCTTCGCCAGGGTGATCGACGTCCTGCCGGACGCCATAGCCTTTGCGCTGCTCGGCGCGATCGAATCGCTGTTGTCGGCCGTTGTCGCCGACGGCATGACAGGAAGGCGGCACCGCTCCAATTGCGAACTCGTGGCGCAGGGCTTTGCCAACATCGCGTCCGCCCTGTTCGGCGGCATCTGCACCACCGGCACCATCGCCCGCACGGCGACCAATGTGCGGGCCGGCGCGCATGGACCGGTTTCGGGCATGATCCACTCGGCCATCCTGCTTTCTCTGATACTGGTGGCGGCACCGCTGGCCAGCTACATCCCGCTGGCGGCACTGGCCGGCGTGCTGGCAGTGGTGTGCTGGAACATGTTCGAAAAGCAGGCCTTCCTCACATTGCTGCGGGCTTCGCGTGGCGACGCGCTGGTGCTGCTGGCGACCTTCCTGATCGTCATCTTCCGTGACCTCACCGAAGGCATCGTCGTCGGTTTCGCCCTGGGCTCGATCCTGTTCATCGACCGCATGGCCAAGAGCATCGCCGTCGAGGCCGATCCGTCACTTGTGCAGGAGGATGTCGCCGACCAGGCCAGCGCCTACGATGCCAGCGAGGCCAGCGATGCCGACACCGTCGTTTACAGGATTTCGGGCGCCTTCTTCTTCGGCGCCGCCTCGACTGTCGGTGCGGTGCTCGACCGCATCGCCGACCAGCGCCGGAACTTCATCCTCGACTGCTCGGCGGTGCCGTTCTTCGATTCGACGGCGGCCAATGTCATCGAGGGCGCCGCGCACAAGGCCAGGCGCGCCGGCGTGCGCTTCATCATATCAGGCGCTTCGCCGCAGACACGTCGCATGCTGATCAACCACGGCGTCAAGCGGCCGCTGGTGACATACGCCGCCTCGATCAGGGATGCGCGGGCGCAACTGAAGGGCAAACCAGAGACGGATTAGCAACCAGGATTTGCCGGCCCGTGGCCTCCTGTTGGCACAAGCTATCCCATTGCCGAGTGTCACTTTGATCCATGGCCGACACTCGACAGGTCAAAGGCTGTCATTCGAGAACGACCATAGGCGCGACCGTTGCGAGTTATTGGAACACCGGGAGAGCCTTGGCGCTGCTGGCTGCTGGATCGAGCGGGCATCATGAAACCTTTTGATTTTTGGGCCGTTGTCGGCCGTATGTCCGAGGCGAAATCCAAACCGAGATCGGTCGACGGCGCCAGATCGCGCGATGCCCAGACACCGCGTCAGGAGAAATCGAGCGAAGAGAAGGCATCGACTGCCGAAGCCGCGTCCGAGGTCGTCGGCGAAGCTGCGCCGCCGCCGGAAGCCGTCGAACCCGATCCACAGCTGACCCCCGAAGAGGCCGAGCGGGCGCGCAAGAAATATCTGCTAAGGCGTTTCTGGATCAGCGCGCGCGGTTACTGGAGCCGGCGCGGCGACAGTTTCGCCTGGCCGCTCACGATCGGGCTGTTGATCCTGATATGCGTCAATGTCGGTTTCCAGTATGGGATCAATGTCTGGAACCGCGCGATTTTCGACGCCATCGAGCAACGCAACGCCCGCACCATTTATTTCCTGAGCGCCGTGTTCGTGCCGCTCGTACTCGGAAGCGGAAGCCTTGTCGTAGCACAGGTCTATCTTCGCATGACGATCCAGCGCCGCTGGCGTTCGTGGCTCACCACATCAGTCATCGCGCGCTGGCTCGCCAACGGCCGGTATTATCAGCTGAACCTCGTCGCCGGCGACCACACGAACCCCGAAGCCCGCATCTCGGAGGATCTGCGGATTGCTACCGAATCGCCCGTCGATTTCATCGCCGGTGTCCTCAACGCGTTTCTGTCGGCCTCGACCTTCATCGTGGTGCTGTGGACGATCGGCGGCGCGCTGACCCTGCCGATCGGAGGTTCGAGCGTCACCATTCCCGGCTTTCTCGTCATCACCGCGGTGATCTATGCCGCCATCACCTCCACCTCGATGGTGGTCATTGGCCGCCATTTCGTCCATCTCTCCGAGGAGAAAAATCAGGCGGAAGCCGAGTTCCGCTACACGCTAACGCGCGTGCGGGAAAACGGCGAGAGCATCGCATTGCTCGGCGGCGAGGAGGAGGAGCGCAGCGGCATCGACAAAACGTTCGCCTATGTGCTCGGGCAATGGGCGCTGCTTACAGGCCAGCACATGCGCACGGCGCTGGTGTCGCAGGGGTCGAGCCTGTTTGCGCCGGTCGTGCCGATCTTGCTTTGCGCGCCAAAATTTCTCGAAGGCAGCATGACCCTCGGGCAGGTCATGCAGGCTGCCTCCGCCTTCGCCATCGTGCAGGGCGCGTTCGGATGGCTGGTCGACAACTACCCCCGTCTTGCCGGTTGGAACGCCTCCGCGCGGCGCATAGCCTCGCTGATGATGTCGCTCGACGGGCTCGAGCGCGCGGAACAGAGCGACACCCTGGGCCGCATCCAGCACGGCGAAACCGAAGACGGTGCGATGCTCAGCCTGAACAATCTCTCCGTGTCGCTCGACGACGGCACCGGCGTGGTCAAGGAGACCGAGGTCGAGATCGAGCCGGGCGAGCGGGTGCTGGTTTCAGGCGAATCCGGCACAGGCAAGAGCACGCTGGTGCGGGCCGTCGCGGGTCTGTGGCCATGGGGCGGCGGCAGCGTCGATTTCCATGCCGACAGCCGGCTGTTCATGTTGCCGCAACGCCCCTATGTCCCGATAGGGACGCTTCGCCGCGCGGTCGCCTATCCCGCCCCCGCCGACAACTGGACGATTGCCGAGATCAACGTCGCCCTCGACAAGGTGGGCCTCGATTATCTGAAGGGCAAGATCGAGGAAGACGCGCCCTGGGACCAGATCTTGTCGGGCGGCGAAAAGCAGCGGCTCGCCTTCGCACGTCTGCTCTTGCACAGTCCCGATATCATCGTGCTGGACGAAGCGACGTCGGCGCTCGACGAGAAGAGCCAGGACAAGATGATGGAGACGGTGATCCACGAATTGCCTGATGTCACCATCATCAGCGTGGCGCACCGCGCCGAGCTGGAAGCCTACCACAGCCGCAAGATCACCCTGGAGCGGCGCGAGGGCGGCGCGATTCTTGTCAGCGACATCGACCTTGTTTCGCGCAAGGGCAGACGGAACTTGCTCGCGCGAGCCTTGTGGGGCACCGGCGCTCCGATCGAAAAGCCGCATGAGCTGGAGTAAGGCGGCGCCATCCCAAAACTGAAAAACACCCGGTCTCCCCCGGGGGGACGGGTCAAGTATACGCTGTGGGAGTGAAGCCGTCGCGTCGTACGCACCAACTTAAGCAATCAGGCATCGAGCAGGCGTCCTTAAGCCGGCGCCAGCGGCCAGGCAAAACCCCGCTATTCGGCGGCCTTGCCGCCCCAATTCACGGCCAGTGGTCGAACCCGTATTCCAGCGTCGGCTTGACGATGCGGAAAAGGGCGGCAGGTCGGTCTGACTGTCCCGAATTGCCCTTCGCAATTCGGTTGGCAATCCGGGTGAGAGGCTATTCGCTAAATGCAATAGCGCCAATCAGCCGCCGGGCGCGGCAGCGCGTCTCCTGCGACGCAGCGGCCAGATCGTCGCGCGCCTTGCGCGCGAGTTTCCTTGTCGAGCGCCTGGGGCTGTCGCCGAACAGATCGGCGGCGGCGGCGAGACAGGTCTTTTTCAGGCTTTTCTCCGAGCGCTTCAACAGCTTGCTCAGGAGCCGCGTTTCTTGAGGAGAGCCGAGCGGCCGGTCGGCGGCATCGAGAAGCGTACGCATAACGAACACATCATGCAGTTCGCCCAGATTTTCGCCGAGTTCGTCGACCGCCTTGCGCCGGGCCTTGATCGGCGTCGGCCACAGCCTTCCGAGCAACGACAGATGCATGCCGTGGGTCTTTGCTGCCTTGCGCAGATCGTGGAAATCGTCGGCCCCGCCGCGGGAGCTTGCCTTGTCCAGCGCCTTTCTGGCGCGACGCAGAGTGATGCGGGCGCCTTCGGCAAGCACATCGGCGGCCTGTTCGGGCTGGTCCGGCAAGGCCAGCATATCGATCCGGCTGATGCCCTCCTCGCAAGCGGCAATCGCGGCAGTTATTGCAGCGTCGAGGCCGACACCGCCATGCAATTCGTGCTGACGCGCGACGAGCGTCTCGCGCACCGCATCGAGACCGCCGCCGGCACTCTGTTCGGGAAAGGTTGCTGCCAGCCGGTCGATGGTTTCAACCAGGGCGGTCGCCTCGCGCGGACCGGCAAGCAGGGCTGCCACCTGTCGGTAGCATTGGTTCTCGGTCAGGCAGAACGTTTCGTCGCCGGAACGGACCAGGCGCAGCAAGGCGCGCGCGTTCTTCAGCCGCTTGCGGCATTTGTGCAGCGCCTGCTCCGGCCTGTCATGCGCCACGTCCAGGTGGACCAGCGCCTTGCCGATCTCCTCGGCGAGGATGCGCCTGACCTCGCCGGTCAAGGGCAGGCGCGGATCGATGCGATAACTCATGCGGCGATCTCCGGACTCCCCCCGAGGGCGAGCGACGCGTTATAGAACCTCTGCTCGCCGGTAACTTCGCGGCCGAGCCAGTCTGGCAGCATTTCGTCCGGCACGTCCTCGGGCGTCTCGAGCTCGGCAACCACCAGCCCCGCAAGCATCCCGCCGAAGACATCGACTTCATAGAGATGGCCGCGATGCCTAACATGGTGGCGTGTCTTCTCGATGACATGTCCGATCGCGAAGGCCTGCATCTCTTCCGCCTCCGCCAGAGGGATCGGATATTCGAATTCGTCGCGTTCGCGGACCTTGCTGCCGAATTTGAGCGTCAGCTTTGCCGAGGCGCCGTTGCTGACGCGCACGCGCACGGAGCGGTCCGGTGTGGCGGCGAGATAGAACTGGCGAATGCGGATGTCCGCTTCGACCAAATCCCGCCACTCATTGCCGGAGACCAGGAACTTGCGCTCGATTTCCTTGACCATGGCTTCGCACTAAAGCGCCTGCGGCTGGAGATGGCAAGGTGGAGACGGCTTAGGGTTGACTTTAATCATTCGATTGATTAAATTGCTGATCATGGCCAAGCTAACGAACGCCAAAATTCCACGTCGCGAGACGTCTCCCGCCGACATGACGCGCGCGGCACTTGTCCGCGCGGCGCTAAAGCTGTTCGGACGACAAGGCTTCGACGGGACCTCGACGCGAGAGATCGCGGCTGAAGCCAAGGCCAATATCGGCTCGATCGCCTATCATTTCGGCGGCAAGGAAGGGCTTCGCGCGGCAGCGGCCGATTATATCGTCGACACCATCCAGACCATTGCCGGCCAGGCGATCGGCAACCTGCAGGCGCCGAGCGATTCAGAGGCGGGCGGCCCCGAAGCGGCGCGGGCACAACTGTTCACCGCTTTGGAGCGGATGGTGGCCTTCGTCGTGGCTAGGCCGGAGGCCGGTGAGATCGTGCAGTTCGTCCTGCGTGAACTTTCGCATCCGACGGCTGCACTCGACCGCATCTATGACGGCGTGTTCGAGCCGACGCATCGCCGGCTCTGCCTGGTCTGGGAGCAGGCGACGGGCGAGCCGGCCGAAAGCGAGGCTACCCGACTCACCGTGTTCACGCTGATCGGCCAAGTCGTCTATTTCCGCATCGGTCGCGAGGCGGTGATGCGCCGCATGGGCTGGCGCGCGGTCGGCGACGCCGAGGCTGTCAAGATTGCGGCGACGGTGACGGATAACCTTGGGGCCATATTGGCCGCCCGGAAGGATCGTAGGTCATGAGTTTCCTCTGCTCTCTGCCGCTCGCCGCTCTGCTTTTCAGCGCCTGCGCACCAGCGGCACCACTCGCCGTCGGCTATGTCGAGGGCGACTATGTGCTGCTCGCGCCGATCGAGGTGGCGCAGGTGGAGACGATTTCGGTCAAACGCGGCGACCGCGTCGTGCCGGGCACGCCGGTGGTGACGCTGGAAAGCGCCGATGCAAGAATAGCCGTCGTGCAAGCCGAGGCGGCCCTTGCCCAGGCGCAGGCGCAACTTGCCGACCTGCAGGTCGGCAAACGGCCGGAAGAGATTGAGGTGCTCAAGGCGCAGGTCGACATGGCCAAGGCGCAGGCCGCCGACGCCAAACGCAGATACACCCGCGCCAGCGACCTGTTCAAACGCGGCACCGGCACTCAGGCCGATTTTGACACCGCCTCGGCCACTCTGGAGACAGCCAATGCGCAGGTCGGCCAGGCGGAAGCCAATCTCGCCGTCGGCGGCCTGCCGGCACGGCCCGAAACGATCAAGGCGGCCGAGAATCAGGTCAGCCAAGCGCAATCGGCGCTGGAGCAAGCGCGATGGCGGCTGTCGAAGCGCGTGCTGGCGGCGCCGTCGCCCGGCCGCGTCAACGATGTGATCCGCAATCCGGGCGACACGGCCGGCCCGACCGCGCCGGTCATTTCGATGCTGCCGGACGGCGCTGTGAAGCTCAGCGTCTATGTGCCGGAAAGTGCGTTCTCGTCGGTGAAAGTCGGCACGCTGCTTAATGTTCATTGCGACGGCTGCGGGCCGGACGTGAAGGCGCGCATCAGCTATGTGTCGCCGGACCCGGAGTTCACCCCACCGGTGATCTACTCGCTCGAGACCCGGCAGAAGCTGGTCTATCTGGTCGAGGCGCGGCCGGACGGCGACTCCAGCGCGCTGCAACCGGGGCAGATCGTCGATGTCGATCTGGCGGATAACGGCAAATGAACGCCATCGATGTCCATGGCCTGGTCAAGCGTTTTGGTGACAAGACCGTCGTAGACCATGTGACTATGACGGTGGCCGAAGGCGAGATCGTCGGCTTCCTCGGCCCGAACGGCTCGGGCAAGACGACGACCATCCGCATCATGTGCGGCCTGCTGACGCCGGACGAGGGCGAAGGCACGGTGCTCGGCTTCGACATCCGCAGCGACAGTCTGAGAATCAAGCGTGAAGTCGGCTATATGACGCAGAAATTCTCGTTCTACGAGGATCTGACCATCGCCGAGAACCTTGAATTCGTGGCGCGGCTCTATGGGTTGAAGCCGCTTAACGAGCATGTCGGCAGGACGCTGGAAGATCTTGGCCTCACCTCGCGCAAGGACCAGTTGGCCGGTACGCTGTCCGGTGGCTGGAAGCAGCGGCTGGCACTGGCCGCATGCATCATGCACAAGCCCAGATTGCTGTTGCTCGATGAGCCGACGGCGGGCGTCGACCCGAAGGCGCGGCGCGAATTCTGGGACGAGATCCATAGGCTGGCCAGCGGCGGGCTGACCGTTCTGGTCTCCACGCATTACATGGACGAGGCCGAGCGCTGCCACCGCATCAGCTATATCTCCTACGGCAAGATGCTGGCCACCGGCACGGTCGACGAGGTGGTCAGGAATGCCGGCCTGACGACCTTCGTCGTGCAGGGCCCGCAGCTCGATCGGGTTGCTGCCGCACTCAGCGGCCGCTCCGGCGTCGACCAGGTGGCGCCGTTCGGCGCGACGCTGCATGTCGTCGGCTCCGACAGGAAGGCGCTTAAGGCAGCACTTGCCGATGTCGAGAAGCATCACAAAGGCGTCACGGTTTCGCCGGGCGAAACCAGCCTTGAGGATGTGTTCATCCAGTTCATGTCCGACTCGAAGGACAACATGGGATGAGAAACGGGATAAACAGCGTCTTTTCCTTCGCCAGGCTCGGCGCGCTGCTGATCAAGGAGTTCATCCAGATGCGGCGCGACCGCATCACCTTCGCCATGATGCTGGGCGTGCCGCTGATGCAGCTCGTGCTGTTCGGCTACGCCATCAACAACGATCCGAAGAGCCTGCCGGCAGCCTTGGTGGCGATGAGCAGCGATCCCTACACGCGGGCCATGGTCTCGGCGCTGCAGACCACCGGCTATTACAGGTTCGACCATGTCGTGCAAAGTGCCGCCGAGGCCGAATTCCTGATGGCGCGTGGCGACGTCGCCTTCGTCGTCACCATTCCCGCCGATTTTGCCCGGCGAGTCGAGCGCGGCGACCAGCCACAAATCCTGATCGAGGCTGATGCGACCGACCCGGCGGTCGCCAGCGGCGCCATCTCGACGCTCGGCACCGTGGCCAACCAGGCGCTGCTCCGGGCGCGCGGCATGCAGGAAACGGCCGCCGAGACCGCCCGAGGCCAGCTCGAGGTCGTTGTCCACCGACGCTACAATCCGGAAGGCATTTCGCAATACAACATCGTGCCCGGCCTGCTCGGCGTCATCCTGCAGATGACGATGGTGATGATGACCTCGATCGCGCTGACACGCGAGACCGAGCGCGGCACGATGGAGAATCTTCTGGCGATGCCCTCCAGCCCGCTCGAGATCATGCTGGGCAAGGTGCTGCCCTATCTGGTGGTCGGCGCCGTTCAAGTGGTGGTGGTGCTGGCGGCGGCCAAGCTGCTGTTTGGCGTTCCCTTCACCGGGTCGTTGTCACTGCTGCTATCGGCGGTTCTGGTCTTCGTGCTGGCGCTGGTGCTGCTCGGCTACACCATCTCGACGATGGCGCGCACGCAAATGCAGGCACTCCAGCTCACCTTCTTCTTCTTCCTGCCGTCGATTCTGTTGTCGGGCTTCATGTTCCCCTATCGCGGCATGCCTGGCTGGGCGCAGATCTTCGGCGAGATTCTGCCGCTGACGCATTTCCTTCGCATCATCCGCGCGGTGATGCTGAAAGGCGCCGACCTGCCGGCGGTCGCAACCGAAATCGGCTGGCTCGTCGTGTTCGTGGCGCTGTTTGCCGGCGTGGCGCTGGTGCGGTTCCGCCGCACTCTGGACTAGTCCAGCTCAAGCAGCCTACGCAAATGGCCGAGATGGGTGGAGTGCGGAGTTTCCAACGCGAACAGCAGCTCAGCTCACTTGGATGCATGATCCATCGGGTCGAGATTTATGCGGGTCTGGCCTAACCCGGGACCGGCGGCAATTCAGGCGCGTCCAGTCCTTGGAAAGGATTGCGCCAGGCGTCGATTTCTTCAAACTGACGATACCAGCGGCTGACAGAAGGATAATCGTCGAGCGGCAATCTGGCGACATCGTTAAAGGGCAGAAACGTCGCCATTCGAAAGTCGGCATAGGAAACCGAATTTTCGACCAGCCATTCTCGCTCGGAAAGCTCGGCCTCAAGTGTTGCAGCGGCCGTGCGGAAGTCTCTCAGCCCCTCTTCAACCCGGTGCTGATCAATCGGTCCGAGCCCAAACCGCTGTTTGGTCCCGCATTCGAAATGCACGACGTCGCAAGCTCTCGCGAAGTTCTCCTTACCCCAACTGAGCCATCGGATCATCTCGGGTTCATCGTCGCCGGTGCGCCAGAGATCCGAATGCGCGTCGCGTGAAAGCCGGCAGGCAATGGCATCAGCCTCCCAGAGGCTCTTTCCCGAGCCCACAAGTATGGGCAATGAAAGATTTGGATTCAGCGGCCGAAATCGCTCAGCCTGCCCCGGAGCGAAGGGGGAGGCGAATTCAAACTCGACCTTCGCATTGAGATAGCGCGCTACCGCGACCGCAAGGCGGGGATTGGGATTGCGGCTGAAGTACAGCTTCATTGCATGTCAGTCCTTGAATGGTTCGACTGGACGCGCAGGAGCGCTATGACGCTTGGCATCGGAGCGAAGCCGGAACCGCTTGCCACCCTATGCCGCCGCCATGATCTCAGCATAGGTGCTGAAATCGACATTGCCGCCGGACAGCACCACGGCGACGCATTTGCCTGATAGCTCGATCTCGCCCGATGACAACGCGGCCAGCCCGACGCTGCCGCCGGGCTCGACCACCAGCTTGAGATGGGCCATGGCGTCGCGCATGGCCTGTGCCGCGGCACTGTCGGAAACGGCAATGCCGCCGGCGAGATTCCTGCGGTTGATCTCGAAGGTGATCGCGCCCGGCTCGGTGGTGAGGAGCGCGTCGCAGATCGAAGTGTGGCCGGGTTCGATCGAAACCCGGGCACCTTTGGCCAGTGAGCGACAGGTGTCGTCGAAATGCTCGGGCTCCACCGCCCAGATGGCGGTGGCCGGCGATGCGTCCTTGACCGCAATCGAGATGCCGCTGCTCAGGCCGCCGCCGCCGCAGGGAATGACAATGGCGTCGAGGCTCACGCCGAGCGCTTTCACCTGCGCCATCAGTTCGAGGCCGATCGTGCCCTGGCCGGCGATGATGGCGGGATCGTCGAATGGCGGGACCAGGACCATGCCCCTCTCCACGTACGGGCGAACCACCGTCATGCGGTCATCGCGGAAACGATCGAACGGCACCACTACCGCACCCATTTTCCTGACATTGCCGACCTTCATCGCCGGCGCATCGGTGGGCATGGCGATGACCGCCTTGACGCCGAACATCGCCGCCGACGCGGCGACGCCTTGCGCGTGATTGCCCGACGAAAAGGCCACGACGCCACGGCTGCGCTCCTCGTCGCTCAGCGACGACAGTTTGTTATAGGCGCCGCGGAACTTGAAAGAGCCGGTGCGCTGCAGCGTCTCCGGCTTGAACAGGATTCTGGCACCGAAGCGCTTGTTCAGCTCCGGCGATTCGATCAGCGGCGTTTCGACTATCAAGCCGGACAATCGCAATGCTGCGGCGCGGATATCGGCGATGCCGGGAGGGGTGGTCATGGGGAGGTCCTGCAGAATGAGATCGCCCATGGTGCACGGAAAACCAGGCCGCGCACCACTGTAAAAATGTGACCGTTACAATTCGCCTTTGGGCAGGAAAGGGGGGTGTGCCCATCAGCAGCCGGCCACTCTGACAGCTTCGTGGCGGACATGGTTTTGTGGCGGGCAAGAAGCGCTTGGCGCGCAATGTGGTTGAAGCGCTTCATTAGCCCCGGGTCCAGTGCCTACCCGGCCGCACGCCGAACTCGCCAAGGCCGCCGCCTTCGCCACCTCCAATCGCGCACGCGCAGTCAGCGGCGCCATCATGAACCTCACTTGTGGTGCATAATCGATGTAATTGATCGGCGCCTACCAGTAACCCGCTGTTCTGTACGCGATTTGCAACTACAACGATAAATACACGCCACTCTGTTGCTTGTGACAACATTAACTGACATCCTCCGCCTCAGAAGAGTCTGTCGTCCTCAAAATATTCGACAGGGCGGATGCGATGAGTGACAGCTGGCAGAACGTTGTGCTGCGGAACCAGCATCCGAAATTGCGGATGTTCGCAAATTGTGACGCAGACGTCAGTTCCGCCAAATCTGAAGTGCAGCCGGCGCTGCGCGTGACCACCGAGGAGCTTGCGGCCTCCACTCCACCGCTCGCTACCGCTATCGCACCCGAGGACGCCCCGGTCAGCGGCACCGCCAAGAAGCACGGGGTCGACGTGCAGGCGCAGCGGGCGGCCGTCGAGGTCAGCGTTTTCGTCCGCTCCACCGATTCACTGCCACCGGTCGCTGGCCAGCAGACCTTGCGCGGGATGGCGACCCGCCGGATGACCCTCGATGAAGTGTACGATCTCGCGCGCGACGCCGGCACCATCTTTATCGAACCGGCCGATGCCCTGAAGCTGCCGCGTCCGATCAAGGGCAGCGCCGGCGGCACCGCTCCAGCCCGCCGGGTCCCGGGCGTCGCTCCGGCCCAACTCGGCGACGGCAAGGGCATGCTGATCGGCATCATCGATGTCGAAGGCTTCGACTGGGCCCATACCGATTTCCTCGTCGGCGGCAAATCGCGGTTTGTCAGCATCTGGGATCAGGGTGCCAAGGTCGGCCGCAATCGCAAGGGCCTCAAGCGCGGTCGGGTGATCTCCGCCGCCGATATGCAAACCGCACTGACGGATGCCGCCAAGATTCACGTCTCGCCGCACGATCTCGAGCCGCAATCGCAGATGGTGGTGGGCTCGCACGGCACCCATGTCGCCTCCATCGCCGCCGGCAATAGCGGTCTCTGCAGCGCAGCTGAAATCGCCGCGGTCCTGATCGCGCTGCCGGAAGACGAGATCGACCGGCGCACCTCGTTCTACGATTCCACCTGCCTGCTCGACGCCGTCTACTACCTGCTCGATCTCGCCGGTGAGCGCCCCATCTCGATCAACATCAGCCTCGGGACCAACGGCCACGCCCATGACGGTTCAAGCATCCTCGACCGCTGGATCGACGCGTTGCTATCGGAGCCCGGCCGTTCGATCTGCATTGCCGCCGGCAACGCCGGCCAGGAACGACCCGAAGCTCCGGACGATCTCGGCTACATGATGGGCCGCATTCATGCGAGCGGCAAAATCGATGCCCAGGGCCTCGACCACATCCTCGAGTGGCAGGTCGTCGGCGACAAGATCAAGGATGCATCGGAGAACGAGCTCGAGATCTGGTACGAGCCGCAGGATCGCCTCGCCATCAGCATCCGCCCGCCTGATGGCGACTGGATCGGCCCGATCCTACCCGGTGAGTTTCTCGAGAACCACCAGTTGCCCGACCGCACACTGATCAGCGTCTACAACGAGTTGCACCACCCGACCAACGGCGCCAACTACATCGCCACCTACCTGACGCCGTTCTTCGGCAGCAACCTGATCATCGGCATCCCTGCCGGCGTCTGGCAGGTCCGGCTGCACGGCCTCGTCATCCGCGACGGCGCCTTCCATGCTTGGATCGAGCGCGACGACCCGGCCGACTTGGGCGACGGCAGCTACTTCTGGCCGTCGTTCTTCACCGAGGCCTCGCATGTCGACACCTCCTCGGTCAGCGCCCTCGCCTGCGGCCAACGCATCGTCTCCGTCGCCAATCTCGATGAACTGAAGCGCCGCGCTCACATCACCTCGAGCCAGGGTCCGACCCGTGACGGCCGGCTGAAGCCCGACATCACTGCGCCCGGCACCGGCATCGTCGCGGCCAACGGCTTCGGCGGTCCGGATGACCCGTGGATCGAAATGACCGGCACCAGCATGGCGAGCCCCTATGTGGCCGGCGTCATCGGCCTGATGCTGGCGGCCGAGCCGACGCTCACCGCTGCCCAGATCCTCGGCATCATTAAGGCCACCGCCCGGCCCCTCCCCGGCGCCACCTATCAGTGGACGAACGACCTCGGCTTCGGTGTCATCTCTCCTGCCGCCTGCGTCGCCGAAGCCTCCCACGCGCTGACCCGTACCGAGCTGAAGAAAACCACCCCGCCCGCTACCGCTCCCACCGTCACCGCCGCGGCCCCGCCGGGCCGTCCTGCCAGTCGCCGTGCCGCCAGGCCTGCAACCCGGCGCCCGCCGCCCGAGGCCGCATAATGAAAATCACCCTGCTCCCCTCCGACAAGGGCGATTGCCTGCTGATCGAGGCCGGTGCCGTCACCATCCTCGCCGATGGCGGTATGCCCGGCTCCTATGCCTCCGAGGTGCGCGGCTATCTCGGCAAATGGGCCGAGGACACCGGCAAGCAACTAGACCTCGTCTATGTCTCGCACGTCGATCAGGATCACATCGCCGGCGTGCTGCAGCTGCTCGAGGACACAGTGCAATGGCGCGTTTTCGACCACAAGCACGCCAACGGCCAGTCCTCCGGCAAGCCACCGTTCAGGAGACCGCCCAAGGTCAAGCGTATCTGGCACAACGCGTTCAAGCTCATGGTGGATGAGTCCGAGGCGATCGGCACTGTCCTCGCCGCCCGCGCTAACACGCTGTCCAGTTCGGCCAACCCGTCACTGCTTCGGCTCGCCGACGCCTTCCGCAGCATCGCCAACTCGATCCCCGAGGCGATCAAGGTGTCCCGCCGCATCGCCGCCGACCAGTTGAACATCCCTCTTAATGGCGAGTTCGGCAAGCTCCTCGCCATGGTCCGCGGCCACGAGGTGATCAGCCTCGCGGCCAACAGCTCCCTCGCCATCCGCGTCATCGGTCCGTTCGAAAAGGATCTCGAAGTCCTCCGCAAATACTGGAAGAACTGGCTCAACAACCCTAAGAAGGCGGGCTCGCTGCAGGACCTCGAGGAGTGGCTGGAAGAAAACGACAGTCCGATCCCGCCCGGCTTCGGCGTGTCCATCGACGACGAACTGGGGCACCGCAAGGACGTCACCGAGCCCAACCTCGCCTCGCTCATGCTGCTGCTCGAAGAGCCGAAGGCTAGCGGCGGTGTCACCCGCGTCATCATGACCGGCGATGGCCATGCCGACGATATCCTCGCCGGCCTCACCCATCACGGCCGCCTCGCCGATGGCGCCGGGCTGCATGTCGACGTGCTGAAGCTCCAGCACCACGGTTCCGAGCACAATCTGCACCGCGCCTTCGCCAGGCGCATCACCGCCGATCACTACCTGATCTGCGCCAACGGCAAGGACAAAAACCCCGACCTGCGTGTCCTCGAGGTGCTGCTCGATTCCCGGCTGGGCGTTGCCGACAAGCTCTCCCCGAACGCGGAAGCCGGCCAGCCCTTCACCATATGGCTCAACTGCAGCACCCACTATCTCGACAAGCAGCAGGCCGCCTACATTGCGAAGAAGGGCACGCGCTCCACCGAGCTCGACAAGAACATCGCTCATATGAAGGCGGTCGAGGCTCTCCTCGCAGAGGCCAAACAGCACAACCCCGACAGGTTGAAGCTCAAATCCCTCAAAGCCTCGCCGCTCGAACTCAAGGTCTGAACCGATAACGCGTCGAGTCAGTCCGCGCATCACCAGCGCCACCACGCCGTCGCGCCTGCATGGACTGCTTGGGAGGCTCCAAAATATGGCGACGGCCATGGGGCCTGGGGCCTGCGGCGAACTGGCCGCTCCGGCCCTCCGCTATGGCTTCGGGCGTTCTTCAATTGACGAATGGCTGTCGATTGCCCCGGTCTGGTAGCTGATTGCCTCAGCCGGAGGCCGCTGCCGGCGGCAGCTCCCCGGGTTCGAATCCTTTGAAAGGTCCCCTGGACCTTTTCAATTCGCCTGCGACGAACCGGGTTCTCACCCCAAGAGCGTCCTTTTCCGTTTGGCGCCGCCCATCTTGCGCCAAGTGTTGAAGCGATGGGTGGCGGCGGCGAAGGAGATCTTCATCTGCTGGGCAACCGAATAGCGCGATTTGCCCTCGTCGAACATGCGGTAGCAGCACTCGACGCCCTCCTCTGTCAGCTTGCCGTCGGGCGCTTTGTTGTGCGGATTGGCCGGATCGAATTTTTCGACCTGCTGCTCGACCAAGCCTTTAAGGCGCTGCAGGTCCCCCTCGATGCTGGCGATGAGGTCGAGAACGGGTTTCGGGTCAAATGGATGGATGGGCAATTTTGCCGGCATTTACGGTTTCCTTCTCTTGGCTTAAGTTCGGCTATATAGGTGAACATTCGCCAATGAAGAAGAGGTGGTGGAAGAATCCCGGAGGCGCTGATTTTGAACGTCCGGCCGACGGGCGCGATTGACCAAGAGCGCACCAAACCCTAGTTTAGAATTATTCTAAACTGAGGTGAATTTCTCATGCTTTCTAGTGTTTTCGGATTTGGCCGCCGTCCGTTCGAGTCGCTCTCGGAGCAAGAGATCCTGGCGCTCGCCATCTCTTCCGAGGAGGATGACGGGCGCATCTACCGCGCCTATGCCGACGGGCTGGCGGGTAGCTTTCCGCATTCGGCCAAAGTGTTCGAGGAGATGGCCGAGGAAGAGGACGGCCATCGCGACTCGCTAATCGAGCTTCACCGCGAACGTTTCGGCGAACGCATTCCGCTGATCCGGCGCGAGCATGTGAAGGGCTATTACGAGCGCAGGCCCGACTGGCTGGTCAGGCCGCTCGGCATCGAGCATGTGCGCCAACAGGCTGAAACGATGGAGCGGCAAGCCTATCTGTTTTATGTCGAGGCAGCGAAACGCACCAGCGATGCCTCGACGCGAAAGCTGCTCGACGATCTAGCGGTCGCCGAACAGGGCCACGAGACGTTGGCGCAGCGGCTGGAGAAAAAGCATGTGCCGGGTGCGGTGAAGGATGAGGAAGCCGCGGCCGAGCAGCGCCAGTTCATCCTGACCTATGTGCAGCCGGGACTGGCCGGTCTGATGGACGGATCGGTGTCGACGCTGGCGCCGATCTTCGCCGCCGCCTTCGCCACGCACGACACGTTCCAGACCTTCCTGGTCGGGCTTGCCGCCTCGATCGGCGCCGGCATCTCGATGGGCTTCACCGAGGTCGCCTCCGACGACGGCAAGCTGTCGGGGCGCGGCTCGCCGGTTAAACGCGGCATTACCACAGGCGTCATGACGGCGCTGGGCGGTCTCGGTCACGCCTTGCCCTACCTCATTCCTTATTTCTGGACCGCGACAATTCTCGCGGTCGTGGTGGTGTTCTTCGAGCTGTGGGCGATCGCCTTTGTGCAGAACCGTTACATGCAGACGCCATTCTGGCGCGCCGCCTTCCAGGTGGTGCTGGGCGGCGCGCTGGTGTTTGCGGCTGGAGTGCTGATCGGGAATGCCTAGAAAGCGCTACCCATTCACCGCCCGGCTGTCCTCAGGCGCCTCGGCGCGTTCGGTCAGGCCGTAGTCGCGCACGACATGGGCGATGCGCAGACGATATCCGGCAAAGATGCCGCCACGGCCGGCCTTCTGCGCCTGCCTATGTTTCTCCGTGTTGCGCCAGGCCTTCACCGCCTCCTCCTCGCGCCAGAACGACAGCGACAGGATGCGGTTCGGGTCGGTGAGGCTCTGAAAGCGCTCGATGGTGAGAAACCCGTCTATGCCGTCGAGCAGCGGACGCAGGTCGGCTGCGAGGCCGAGATAGGCGTCGCGCTTGCCCGCTGCCGGCTCGACTTCGAAGATGACGGCGATCATAGTTTCACCTTTCCTTCAGGCATGATCTCGGTTTGAAAAGTCTGCAACTTCTGGGCATCATGCTTCGGTGCGTGCGGCCCGGACGCGAGTTTCAGAAACGTCCGATCCTCCTTCAGGATGAATCTTTCACGCCGGGCGAATTCGTAATTCGCCCGGCCGATCGGATCGGCGGCAAGCCTGATGCGGTAGGCTTCGTAAGCCGCCAGGCTGTCGATATTGTAAGCGGCGTAGGCGGTGGTGGCCGAGCCCTCATGCGGCGCAAAATAGCCGATCAGATCGGCGCCGCAGCGCGGGATGGCCTCGCCCCAGTTGCGGGCATATTCCTCGAATGCCGCCTTGCCGAACGGGTCGATCTCGTAACGGATGAAGCAGGTGATGGTCATCTTTTGTCTCCTTGCTGGATTTGTTTGCTGCAGCGACAGTTTGAGTGGGGTCGAAACGTTCGGCGGACCGATGTGCTAGGCAATTTCTCTGGTGGTCACGCCTGCCAGAAGCACTTCGCGCATTCGCGCCGAACGTCTTCTGGCATCAGGCCAACATCGCGCAAAAGGTGCTCGTCAATCTCGGCGAGGTCGAGGCGCTGCAGATGGCGGTCGTACCACCGCGCCAGGAGCCGCAGATGCAACCTGCGCAAGATAATGAACGGAAACGGCCGACGGCCGAAGCGCCTGACAAGCACGGTGTGGGAAATGGTTCTTGCGGTCATCGTTGTCTCCTTGATCTCAGCGGAGGATAGTGGTTATCTGACGACAATGCTTCGATGGGGAACGAACTATGCGTGAAGGACCAGATATAGCCCGCATCGCCAGCCTGGTCGGCGATCCGGCGCGAGCAAACATGCTGACCGCGCTAATGGGCGGCACGGCACTGACGGCGAGCGAACTGGCGCTCGAGGCCGGCGTTTCGCTGCCGACTGCCAGCTCGCATCTGTCGAAACTGATGGAGGGCGGGCTGCTGACGCTGGCAAGCCAGGGGCGGCATCGCTACTACGGCCTCGCCGGGCCGCAGGTGGCGGGCATGATCGAGGCGATCACCGGTGTCGCCGCTGCGGTCGGGCCGCAACGGGTGCGGCCGGGTCCGCGTGATGCGGCCATGCGCGCGGCGCGGGTTTGCTACGACCACCTCGCCGGAGAACAGGCAGTGGCGATGCTGGATCGCCTTGTCGGCAAAAAAGTCCTCATCCGCGACGATAAGGAGATCAGGCTGGGGCCGTCAGCCGCCGCGCATTTCGCCGAGATCGGCATCGATGTCGAGAGCAAGGCGCGGCGACCCGTGTGTCGGGCCTGCCTCGACTGGAGCGTGCGGCGCTCGCATCTCGCCGGCACGCTGGGCGCGGCCATTCTCGACAAGATCCTTTTGGAAAAATGGGCACGGCGCGAAAAGGACAGCCGCGCGGTGATCTTTTCGCCGATGGGCAAGCGGGCCTTCGAGACGGTTTTTCTCGGCTGAAAGATGATCAGCCGCCCTTGAGCGGCTTGCCCCGCTTGAAAAAATCCGCCCAGGGATCGGCTTTCGCCAACTGCTTCAGCGTCGTCTTGTCGCGGACCGGAAAGGCGTTCGGCGCCAACCCGGCCTCGATCTCCGCCCAGGTCGCCGGCATCGAGACCGTAGCGCCTTTCTTGGCCCGCGACGAATAGGGTGCCACCGTGGTCGAGCCGCGGCCATTGCGCAGATAGTCGACGAAGATCTTGCCGGTGCGCGCCTTCTTCGATAGCGTCGCTGTATACCGATCAGGGGCGGCCTGCTCGAGGGCGCGGGCGAAATCGTGAGCGAAGTCCTTCACCTCATCCCAATCCGCCGACGGTTTCAGCGGCACGACGACATGATAGCCCTTGCCGCCGGAGGTCTTGACGAAATGCGGCAATGACAGCTCATCGAGCTGGCCCCGGATTTGGAGCGCCGCCGCGCGCACCGCTTTCACGTCGACGCCTTCGTCGGGATCGAGATCGAAGATGATCTGGTCCGGCTTGTCCAGTTCGTCGATGGTGCAGCCCCAGATATGGATCTCGACCACGCCGAGCTGGACTAAGGCAGCGACACCATCGAAATCGCGGATGAACAATATCTCCTCGCCGTCCATCGGATCCTTCATCCTGGCGATTTTTTCGTGCATGCCTGCGGACGCATGCTTTTGGAAGAAGCGTTGGCCGCCGACGCCGTCCGGCGCCCGTACAAGGCTGAGCGGCCGATTGACGACGTATTGTTGCATGCGCGGCCAGACCAAAGCGTAATGATCGAGCAGACCCTGCTTAGAGACCTTCTCCTGCGGCCACAGAAGCTTGTCGGGATGAGAAAGTTTTACGACGGTTTTTGCCCTCCCGGCGGATTTGACAGAGATCTCCCCCTTGCCCCCGGCAGGCTTTGCCTTGGTGTCGGCCTTGCCTGCGGGTGCCTTCGGCTTTTCCTGCACGACTTCCTCCGCCGGTTTGTCCTCGCGCAATCTGGAACGAGGCGTGGCGCATTATACGGTCGACGTCCAGGTACGGAAAGTGAGGCAAAGCCGGGTTGTCCGGCCTTGCCTCGATCGCGAGTGCTATTCCGCGGCCTGAAGGTTGACCTTGGCTTCCGCAATCTCGGTAAGCTTGCGGTCGGTCGCCTGCTCTTCCTTGATGTTGTTGGCCAGGACATTGGCACAGTCGGTGCGGCCAAGCTGCTTGGCCCAGGCGATCAGGGTGCCGTAACGGGTTATCTCGTAGTGCTCGACCGCTTGCGCGGATGCGATCAGGGCGGCGTCGAGAACGTCCTTGTCGTCGATGTCGCCGCTGACTTCATCGGCTTCCTCGAGAATGCCGTCGATAGCCGGACAGTTGACCGTCTTGGCCTTCACGCCATGCAGTTCGAACACCTTCTCGACCCGCTCGATATGGCCTTTGGTCTGGCCGAGGTGCTTCTCCAGGCCGGCTTTCAGCTGCGGATCGGTAGCCTTGTCGATCATCTTCGGCAGCGACTTCTCGATCTGTTTTTCGGCGTAATAGATGTCGCGAAGCGTGTGGACGAAGAGGTCGTCCAGCGTCTTGATGTCTTTCGAAAAGAAACCCATGGCTTTGCCTTTCCATTGTTCTAGCTGTGCGAGGTCCTGGCGGCGGTTCCGCACGGAAGCCGCTGCCTGCTGGGCCGGGTTGGTCCCGGCTTTTAGCGTCAACGTGCGGCTATCGGACGGGTTCCTGGCTTTCCCCGAGCACGCACGGAAATTTCGCGGAGCCGGCCAAAGTTGAAACACAAGCGCGCCGCAGCGACATCCAAACGAAACATATGTGATGCAAAAGTCACACTAGCCGGAATGCCGACGAACTGCATGGAAAGACCCCGAATCAGCCGCATTCCAGCCACGAACCAAGGCCTTTTTGACCAAAGATTAACATCGTGTTCACCGACTATTCACGCCTCGACGCTATGATGCCCGCAATTCGGAAGGGACATCCGAAATCGGGACAGGGACAGGGACAATGAACTTCTTGACGCACCTCATCGGCTACGCTGCCGCCATCCGCGAATTCGTCGCGCCGACCTACCGGCCGGAGCGCTATTACATGCGCGGCCCCGGCCCCGCTTGCGCACGCCGCGGCCACACGCTCGGCATCAGCGCGCACTGATGACGACAATGGAAGGCCGTCACGACAGCCGGATCTGCAGGCCGGCCGCCGATCACCGTGCGACGACCTATCGCGCGGAACGTCCTGGGCTCGCCGACAGGCGGCGTGCGACAACGCCAAGGTTCTGAGATTCTATGGCTTTGAGATTCAGGGGCTTTGATCTCGCCGCCGGCAAGCTTAGTGTCGTTTGACACCAAGCAGCCGGGACTGGCGTGACCGCCCAGCCAGACCATCCTCCCGAAAAGCCAGCCTTCGATGCAAGCCAGCCGCTGATCGTGTTCGACGGCGTCTGCGTGCTGTGCTCTGGCTTTGTGCGCATGGTGGTCAGGCTCGACCGCAAAAGCCGCTTCCGTTTCGCCACGGCGCAGTCGCCGCTCGGCGAAGCGCTGTTCCGAAAATACGGGCTGCGGACGGACAGCTACGAGACCAATCTGGCCCTCATCGACGGTGCCGCCTTCACGCGGCTGGACAGTTTCATTGCCGTGATGGCGGAACTGGGCTGGCCGTGGCGGGCGGCGAGATCTTTACTCCTGCTGCCGCGCCCGCTTCGCGACTGGCTCTACGATCGCGTTGCGAAGAATCGTTACGCGCTGTTCGGCAGGAAAGAGAGCTGCGAGATCCCGTCCGCCGAGTTGAAAGGGCGGCTTATTGGCTAGGCCGGCCACTGCAAGGGTTCTATCCTGCACGACACCGCGGGCGGATCGGCACCCCCCTTTGCCAGAATCATCCGTTATCGCGGCTGGCTCGAAGCTTCGCAAGGCTCCAGCAAGATCGCGTCGCCTGCCGCCCTGGCGAGTTCGCGGCAGCCCTGAATCGTGCACAGCGTCCAGCCTTCACCCGTCGCGCCAGTGGCCGCGAGCACAAGGCGCCGCTGCGGCGCCATCTTGGGTCTATAGACCCACCAACCGTCCCGCAGCAACGAGCCTTCCGGCGGCTCCATGCCGGCGCCCGAGCCCTTGATCCGCGCCTCGGCGATCTGCAAGCCGGAAGGCATCACTTTCCAGTCTTCCTGCCAACGCGTCTTTTCCACCGAATGCGTCCAGGCGAGCGTGAACGCAGCCACAGTGAGCGTCACCGTCTTGCCGGCGGCGAGGATACAGAGGCTCATGCGGTGCCGGTGGCCTGCCGCGCACGCCAGCAATGCCAACCGATCCAGGCGACAGAGAGCGCCCAGCCAGCTTCGTCGGTGACTGGCAGCGCCGCAACCAGCAGCACGCCGGCGGCGAAGGCGACGAGACGTTCCCACCAGGCCATGCGCCGGGCGAGGAACCCGACGGTGGCTGCGCCCCACAGGGCAATGCCCACGCAAGCCTTGGCGACGACATAGGCGACCTCGACGGGATAGCCGAACTGGGCGGCGATCGGGCCGGGGTCCTGCAACATCAGCGCCGGGGTGTAGACCGCCATGAACGGCACGACGAAGCCGGCGACGGCAAGCTTGGTGGCTTGGATGCCGATCTTGAGGCCGCTCTCCTTGGCCATGGGCGCGGCGGCGAAGGCGGCCAGCGCCACCGGCGGTGTGAGGTCGGCCATGATGCCGAAATAGAAGACGAACATATGGCTGACCACCAGCGGCACGCCGAGCGACAGCAATGCCGGTCCGGCCAGCGACGAGGTGATGATGTAGTTGGGGATCGTCGGTATGCCCATGCCGAGCACCAGGCAGGTCAGCATGGTCAGCACCAGTGACAGGAACAGATTGTTCTCGCCGATGGAGATGATCCAGCCGATGAAAGTCGAGGCGATGCCGGTGAGCGTCAAAGTGCCGATGACGACGCCGACGATGGCGCAGGCGATGCCGACCGGCAGCGCGTTCTTTGCTCCCTCGGCAAGCGAATCTACGCATATCTGCAGCGTCTCGCGACCGCCCTTGAAGGTGACGCAGGCGACAATTAGCCCGGCGATCACAAGACTGAGGATATTGACGCCGAATTTCATGAAAGAGGCGGCGGCAAATCCCAACGCCAGCCAGAAGACGATGCGAAAGGCAAGCGGCCCGATCAACGCCGCCAGCGGCGTGCCGAGGATGAGCACGATGGTCAGCGCGAGACCCATGGTGCCGGCAAAGATCGGCGTATAGCCGGCAAACAGCAGATAGATAAGCGCGGCCAGCGGCAGCACCAGCGGCCAATGTCTTCTCACCGCGTCCCACGGATTGGGCAGGTCCGCCTTGGCCATGCCCTGTAGGCCGGCCTTGCCGGCTTCCAGGTACACCTGCCAGAAGCAGGCGCCGAAATAGAGCAGCGCCGGTATGATCGCCGCCTTGACCACCTCGGCATAGGGAATGTTCAGCGTCTCGGCCATGATGAAGGCGACCGCGCCCATCACCGGCGGCATGATCTGGCCGCCCATTGACGAGGTTGCCTCGACGGCGCCGGCGAAAGCCGAACGGAAGCCGAAGCGCTTCATCAGCGGGATGGTGAACTGGCCGGAGGCCACCACATTGGCGACGCCAGAGCCGGAAATGGTGCCCATCAACGCCGAGGACAGAACGCAGACCTGGGCCGGGCCGCCGCGCCACGAGCCGACCAGGCCAAGGGCGAAATCGTTGAACAGTGCGATCATGCCGGCGCGTTCGAGAAAGGCAGCGAAAACGACGAAGATGAAGATATAGGCGGCCGAGACGTAGACCGGCGTGCCGTATATGCCTTCGGTGCCAAACGCGAAGGTGTCGATGAGCTGGGCGAAATCATAGCCGCGATGGATGAAGGGCGGCGGCAGGTGATTGCCGAAGAAAGCGTAGGCGAGAAAGATCAGAGCGATCACGGCAAGCGGCAGCCCCATCAGCCGCCGCGCCGCCTCGAAGACCAGCACGACCAGCACCGTGCCGATGATCAGGTCCGGCGTGGTGAGGAAGCCGGAGCGGCGGATGAGGTCGGTATAGAACACCCAATTATAGAGGCCGGTGGCAAAGCCGAGCACGCCGAGCGTCCAGAAGGCTGCTTTCGCCGGTGTGCTTGTGGCGCGCAGATTGGCGATCAGGGCAAAGCCGAGCAACAGCAAGAAGCCGACATGCATGGCGCGCACCACCTGGCTCGGAAGGCTGCCATAGGCGGCGATGTAGATCTGGAAGATAGAAAAGGCGATGGCGATGAGAAAGGCGGCCTTGCCGGCGATGCCTTCGCCGAAACCCGACGGCAGGCCTTCGACCGGGGCTTCGGCGGTGGGGGAAAGAACGGTCGGGGCGTCGGTCATTGGCGGGGTTCCTGGCGGGGCGTTCCCCTCCCCCTTGAGGGGAGGGTGGACAGCCGCCGAAGGCGGATGGACGGGTGGGGTAACTTCAACTGCCTCGACCTTTGACTGAAAAGGCGGAGTGCGTCGCCGAGGACCCCTCCCGGCCCTGCGGGCCACCCTCCCCCTTGCGGGGCCCTCGAGGGGGAGGGAGTGCCCTACTTCACCAGCCCCTTTTCCTTGTAGTACCGCTCGGCGCCGGGATGCAGCGGCACCGGCATGCCGTCGAGCGCCTTGGCCATGTCGATCGCCTTGGCGGCGGCGTGGGCGGCGGCGAGCTGGTCGAGATTTTCGAACAGCAGCTTGGTCATCTGATAGGCGGTCTCGTCGGAGACGTCGGCATGGGAGATGAGGAAATTACCGACGGCGGCGGTCGCGACATCCTCGGTCTGGCCTTCATAGGTGCCCTTGGGAATGGCTACCGAAAGATAGGGCGAGCCGATCTTGGCGACGTCCTCCGCCGGTACTGCAACGACGTTGATCGGCACCGAGGTGGCGAGGTCGCGGATCGATGCGACGCCGAGGCCGGCCGATTGCAGCGTGGCGTCGAGCTGGCGGTTCTTGATGAGCTCGACCGATTCGGCGAAGGGCAGATACTCGACCCGTCCAAGGTCTTCGTATTTCAGCCCGGCGGCCGCGAAGATGGCGCGGGCGTTGAGCTCGGTGCCGGAGGCCGGCGCGCCGACAGACAGGCTCTTGCCCTTGAGGTCGGCAAGCGTCTTGATGCCGGATTCCTTGCTGGCAACGATCTGGATGTAGTTGGGATAGATGGCGGCGATGCCGCGCAGCTTGTCGAGCTTGCCCGGGTAGCCGGCTTCGGTATTGCCCTCGGCGGCCAGTTTGACGGCATCGCCGAGCGCGAAGGCGATCTCGCCTTTGCCCTGCTGCAGCAGGTTGAGATTCTCGACCGAAGCTTTCGTCGCCTGCACCTGGGTGCGGGCGCCTTCGATGCCCTTCCCGTAGATTTCCGACAGCGCGACACCGAGCGGATAATAGACGCCCGAGGTGCCGCCGGTCAGCACGTTGATGAATTCCTGCGCCTTGGCCGAAACCGCGCCAATGCCCAGCGACAGCGCCAGCGCGCCGGCGGCAACAAACTTCGTCCTGAAATTGAGCATGTGATTTCCTCCCTGAAATATTTGCCACGGCACGACCCGAGGCGAGTTTAGACAGCGGGCGGGAAATGCCAACCCGCAATTGCGCCGATTAGACCAACGGTCGATGCCGCTGGACATGCAGGCTTGCGCGAGATGCCATCCGGGCCGAAAGATTTTTGCAGCGCCTGTCGAATTCGGGCGAGGACGCGCGACATTGGTTCGGCCGGCAACGACGCGGCCTTCGAAACCACGGGAGAAGACCATGCGATACATGCTTTTGATCTACGGAAACGAAGCCGCAATGGCGAATGCGCCACGCGAGAGCACCGAGCAGACCCTCGCGGCTTATGGCGCTTATACCGAAGCGTTGAAGAAATCAGGCGTATGGCTTGCCGGCGACCGGCTGAGACCGACCCGGGCGGCCACCTCTGTACGGATGGCTAACGGCAAGACCAACGTGCTCGACGGCCCGTATGCCGATACCAAGGAGCAACTTGCCGGCTTCTACATGATCGAGGCGGCGGACATCGACACGGCCATCGAATGGGCTGCGCGCTGTCCAGCAGCCAGCACTGGCACGGTCGAGGTGCGACCGATCTGGGAAATGACGGAGTACTTATCTGAGAAATGACCATGTGATGGACAGTCGTCCGGAGATCGCACGGGCGGCGGCGGATGCAGCCGCCCGCCAAAGCTACGGCAAGCTGGTCGCCTATCTGGCCGCGCGCATCCGCGATGTGGCCGGCGCCGAGGACGCGCTGGCCGACGCCTTTGCGGCGGCGCTCGAACGCTGGCCGCAAACCGGCGTGCCTGAGAAGCCGGAAGCCTGGCTGCTGGCGGTGGCACGAAAACGTAGCGTCGACGCGATCCGGCGGCGGCTGACCAGCGAGGCGGGCCGCGACCATCTCAGGTTGATCGCCGAGGAGATCGAGGCCCGCATGGCCGATGAAGACCTGCCGGACGAACGGCTGCGGCTGATGTTTGCCTGCGCCCATCCGGCGATCGAGGCCGGCGTGCGCGCGCCGCTGATTCTGCAAGCCATTCTGGGCTTCGACGCCGCGACGATCGCCTCTGCCTTCCTGGTGTCGCCGGCAACGATGGGCCAGCGTCTGGTGCGCGCCAAAAACCGCATCCGCGAGACCGGCATTCCGTTCCGTGTGCCGGAGCGGGCCGAGCTCGGCGAGCGGCTGGATGCGGTGCTGGAAGCGATCTACGCGGCGTTCGCCGAAGGCTGGTCCGACCCGGCCGGCACCGAAACCCGGCGGCGCAATCTCGCGACCGAAGGCATCTGGCTCGGCCGGCTGGTGGCGTCGTTGATGCCGGATGAGCCGGAAGCGCTCGGCCTGCTGGCGCTGATGCTGTTTGCCGAGGCGCGGCGTGCGGCGCGGCGCAACGCCGCCGGAGACTATGTGCCATTGGCCGAGCAGGAGCTTGCGCTGTGGGACGGCGCCTTGATCGACGAAGCGGAGACGCTGCTCAGGCGCGCCGCGGCCAAGGGCGTTGTCGGTCGCTACCAGCTCGAGGCGGCCGTGCAATCCGCCCATACGACCCGGCGGCTGACCGGCCGGACCGACTGGATTGCGATCAAACATCTCTACGACGCGCTGTCGATGGTTGCCGGCTCGCCAGTGATTTCGATCAACCGCGCGGTGGCCATTGCCGAGGCCGACGGCGCCGCGGCGGGATTGAGTGCACTTGATGAGCTTGGCGACGACAAACGGCTGCATGATTATCAGCCTTATTGGGCCGCGCGCGCGGGCCTTCTGGCCAGGATCGGCAAAACCCGGGAAGCGGCCGCAGCCTATGACCGCGCGATCGGCCTCGAACGCGACCCGGCTGTGCGCCGGTTCCTGCAGGAACGACGGGCGGGGCTCGGCCGCGCGGAAGCAGACTGAGACAAGGCGATCGGTTCAGGCCGGCCACATGGCGTGGGAGGCGTTCAGCTTCCTCATCACCTGATGCTCCCGCAATTTGGCCCACATGCGTTCGATGTTCGGCCAGGCGGTGCGGACTTTTCCGACCTCGGGATGCCAGGCCACCAGCATGACGAGATAGATGTCGGCCAGCGAGAGCTGGTCGCCGACCAGCCAGTCGCGGCCTTCGAGGGCAGCATCGAGAATGGCCAAGCCGCGATCCAATTCCGAGATCGCCGCCTGCTTGACTGCGTCCACGCCGCCGGGATCGGCTGTGTAGCGATGAGCATAGAAGAACCGCAGGTCAGCCTGATAGATGACCGACGACATGAACGTCATCCAGCGCAGGAAGTCGGCGCGGTCAGGCGAGTTCGCTGCCGGCGCCAAGTTCGCTTCCGGGTGGCGCTCGGCAAGCAGGATGCAGATCGCCGCCGATTCGGTCATCGAACTTCCGTCCGGCAAGATCAGGACTGGCACCTGGTTCAAGGGGCTGATGTCGAGGAAGGCCTGGTCGGGCGGGTTCGACTTCGGAACATCGATCTGGTCGAAAGGCGCACCCGCCAGTATCAGCGCCGCCTCGACGACAACGCCGCCGGTATTGGCACGGGTATAGAGCTTGTACATGAAATCCTCCGCCAGCCGGTGCAAGGCCGGCGACGATCTGAACCGGAAGCGCCGCTCCACTCAAGCGAGCAACGGCGGCCACAGTTGTTTTTTCAGCGGTCCAGCACTGCCATCTGGGTCCTCGGCGCACGGCTGGAGCCTGTCGCTCCTTAGGTGGACTAGCGCAACTTTCGAGATTAGCTGAAGCCCACCTATCTCCGTCGAGGGACCTAAGCCCCCAGCCCTTCGAACAGGATCGTCGACAGATAGCGCTCGGCGAAGGACGGGACGACCACCACAAGGTTCTTGCCATTGTTCTCCGGCCGCGAGCCGACGACGATCGCCGCCTGCAGGGCAGCGCCCGACGAGATGCCGACCGGCACGCCTTCGAGGCGCGCGACGAGCCGCGCATTGGCGACCGAATCCTCGTTGGAGACCTTGACGATCTCGTCGTAGATCGTCGTGTCGAGTATCTTCGGCGCGAAGCCGGCGCCGATGCCCTGGATCTTGTGCGGACCGGGCTGGCCGCCCGACAGCACCGGCGAGGTTTCCGGCTCGACGGCGACGACATGCACGGAGGGCTTGCGCTGCTTCAGCACCTGGCCGACGCCGGTGATGGTGCCACCGGTGCCGATGCCGGCCACGAAGATGTCGACCTCGCCATGGGTGTCGTTCCAGATTTCCTCGGCCGTGGTGCGGCGGTGGATCTCCGGGTTGGCCGGATTTTCGAACTGCTGCGGAATAATGGCGTCGGGCAGCGTCGCGGCCAGCTCGTCGGCCTTGGCGATGGCGCCCTTCATGCCTTTCGGCCCTTCGGTCAGCACCAGTTCGGCGCCGAGCAGAGCCAGCATCTTGCGGCGCTCGACCGACATGGTTTCCGGCATCGTCAGGATCAGTTTGTAGCCCTTGGCGGCAGCGGCAAAGGCGAGCGCGATGCCGGTGTTGCCCGAGGTCGGCTCGATCAGCGTCGTCCTGCCGGGTGCAATCCTGCCCGATGCCTCCAGCGCCTCGATCATCGAGACGCCGATGCGGTCCTTGACCGAGGCGATCGGGTTGAAGAATTCGAGCTTGGCCAGCAGACTGGCAACGACGCCCTTTTCATTGGCGAATTTGTCGAGCCGTACCAGCGGCGTGTCGCCGATCGTCTCGGTGATCGAATTGTAGATGCGGCCGCGGCCCGGCGCGTGCGCGGTGGTGGCGGGCTTGTTCATTGGTTTCGCTCCCAAGAGTTAGGCGGGCAAGAGTCAGATGGGCATAAGTCTCGACAAGGCAGGATAAAGCCTTCGGCCGCGCAAGATAGTCTGCTGTTTGAAAATATCCGACTGGAACGCATTCTGAAAACGCCCTCGCCCGGGAAAAGCATTCAGGCGTGGCCAAAACTGGCCTATTGCCGGGCGGCGATCGCAGCCGCCGCCCCGACCATGAAGGTGGCGGCGGTGCGGTTCAGCGCCCTCAGCGCGCGCGGCGACTTCAGAAGCCCGCGCGCCTTGGCCGCCAGCGCCAGATAGGGCACCAGCACCACCAGCAACACGACGAGCGTCAGCGCGACGAGGATGCCGTAGTCGGCGAGCGTAATGGTCTTCAGATCGACGATGGTCGGCGTGATGGCGAGATAGAAGATCATCGTCTTCGGATTGCCGAGCGTGACGGCGAGGCCGGCAATAAAGCTCGACACCAGCCCGCCCCTGCCTTTCTTCGCCGCCACCGTTTCGGGCGCGATGCCGCTCGTCCAAAAGCGCCAGCCGAGGAAAGCGAGATAGGCGACGCCCAGCCATTTGATCGCCAGGAAGGCCATGCCGAAGGTCTGCGCGACGAGCGCGAGGCCGAGCACCACGGCGGTGAGGTAGGTGAGATCGCCGAGCATCAGCCCGAAGGACATGGCGAGCGCCGAGCGAAAGCCGGACCCAAGCGCACGCGCAATAAGCGCGGTGAGCCCCGGGCCGGGGATGGCAGCGGCGATGCCGAGGGCCGCGCTATATGCGAGGAATCCGGTGAGGGTCATGGTTTCGGCCTTAGCGCATGACCCCAAAAAACGGGATCGACCTTTTAGACTGAGCCTTTTAAGACTGGGGCCTTGTCGCACAAAGGTGGGCAGGCGTGTACTCCCTGAGGGAGGGTTTCGATTGCACCAGCGCCGCCGGCCAGGCGAACGCGCCGATCAAGACGGGCTTTGCCGTAAGTGACGCGCCAGCATGGTTTTTCGGGCTCAGTTTCCGGCTGCGTAGAAATCGTCGTCGAGGCGCTTTTCCAGCGCGACGAGATCGGCCGGCAGCGGCAGGCCCATGGCGCGCATCTCCCTCAGCTTTTCGCGCAGTTGTTCCTGCACTTCATGCTGATCCTCGGGCTGGTTGATCATCTGCTCGAGCAATAGGCTGATCTGGGCTTTGAATGATTCCAGCGCCATTTTTTTCTCCTTGAGGTCCCCGAAAGCGTGTCGCGTTTGAAGGGATACGGGCGACGCGCTTTGGTTTTGGGCGACATGTATTACCGCAGCATGCGCGAAATAAGCTGCGCGGTATAGTCGACCATCGGCACGATGCGTGCGTAGTTCAGCCGGGTCGGGCCGATGACGCCGAGCGCGCCGATGACGCGGGCGTCCTTGTCGCGATAGGGCGCCACGACCAGCGACGAGCCCGACAGCGAAAACAGCTTGTTTTCCGAGCCGATGAAGATGCGCACGCCGGAGCCTTCCTCGGCGAGGTCGAGAAGCTGGATCAGCCCGTTCTGCGTCTCCAGATCCTCGAACAAATGCCGCAGCAGCTCGATGTCAGCCTGCGCGGTGACATTTTCCAGCAGGTTGGCGCGGCCGCGCACGATGAGACGCGCCGGCAGGCCGCTCTCGGCGCCCGCCCAGACCGCAAGGCCCTTCTCCACCAGATCCTGCGACAGCGTGTCGAGGGCGGCCTTGGTCTCTTCCTTGATGCGGGCGATCTCGATCCGCGCCTCGGCCAGCGTGCGGCCACGGATGTGGGCATTGAGGAAGTTCGAGGCTTCATGCAATTGCGAGACGGTGATGCCGGCCGGCAGGTCGACGACGCGATTTTCGACGTCGCCGTTCTGCGACACCAGCACGGCCAGCGCCTTGGTCGGCTCGAGTTGGATGAATTCGATGTGCTTGAGCGCCACCTCGTTCTTGGCGGCAAGCACGAGGCCGGCGCCGCGCGACATGCCGGACAGCATCTGGCTGGCCTCGATGAGCATGTGCTCCAGCGTCGCGCCAGAGCCGGAGGCGCGCACCTGCGCCTCGATGGTGCGGCGCTCCTCGTCGGAGAGATCGCCAAGCTCCATGAAAGCATCGACGAAGAAGCGCAGGCCGGCCTGGGTCGGCAGCCGGCCGGCCGAGATATGCGGCGCATAGATCAGGCCGAGATGCTCGAGATCACTCATCACGTTGCGGATGGTGGCGGGCGACAGCGAAGACGGCAGGATACGCGACAGGCTACGTGAGCCGACCGGCTCGCCGTCCTTCAGATAGGAATCGACAATGCGCCGAAAGATGTCGCGCGAGCGCATGTCGAGCGACTGGAGTGCGGGCGACTGGAGTGCGGGCGATTGAAGCGCAGGGGACTGGAGCACTGCCGCCGACTGGGAATTGGGATCGACTGCCTTGGTCATTTCGAGCCAAACACCTCCGGCCCAAAGATATAGACTTCGGCCACGCCGGCGCAACTGGTCCATTTTCCTTTGCGCCTCTCGTCGCGTGCGGCTACAAGCCGGCCACGATTCCGAAAAATAGGATAAAAGCCTGAATGCGCCCTTCCAAACGCCAATTCGACGAAATGCGCGCCATCTCCTTCGAACGCGGCGTCTCCAAGCACGCGGAAGGTTCGTGCCTGGTGAAGTTCGGCGACACGCATGTGCTGTGCACGGCCAGCCTCGAGGAAAAGGTGCCGGGCTGGATGCGCAATTCCGGCAAGGGCTGGGTGACGGCGGAATACGGCATGCTGCCGCGCTCGACCGGCGAGCGCATGCGCCGCGAAGCTTCGGCCGGCAAGCAAGGCGGCCGCACGCTGGAAATCCAGCGGCTGATCGGCCGTTCGCTGCGCGCCGTGGTCGATCTGCAGGCGCTCGGCGAGCAGCAGATCACCGTCGACTGCGACGTGATTCAGGCCGATGGCGGCACGCGCACAGCCTCGATCACCGGCGGTTGGGTGGCGCTTTACGATTGCCTGCGCTGGATGGAAGCCCGGCAGATGGCCAGCGTCGCCAAGGTGCTGAAGGATCATGTCGCGGCTATCTCCTGCGGCATCCATGACGGCCAGCCGGTCATCGATCTCGACTATCTCGAGGATTCCTCGGCCGGCACCGACGCCAACTTCGTCATGACCGGCAAGGGCGGCATCGTCGAGATCCAGGGCACGGCCGAGGGCGAGCCTTTCTCAGAAGAGCAGTTCACGGCGCTAATGGAATTGGCCAAGAAAGGCATCCAGCGACTGGTCAGCCTGCAACAGATGGCTGTAGCTTAACCCTGTCATGACTCCTTCCGCCATCCTCGAATCAGCCCTCTACGTGACCGACCTCAATGCCGCGGAAGAATTCTATTCCGGCGTGCTTGGGCTCGATCTGCTGGGCAAGGTCGACGGCAGGCATCTTTTCTTCCGTTGCGGCGACGGCGTACTGCTCGTCTTCAACGCCGAGGCGACCAAGGTGCCGCCGGCGCCCGATGCCAGGCTGAAAGTGCCGCCGCACGGCGCTGTCGGCGACGGCCATCTCTGCTTTGCAGCAAGCGCGGACGAGATCGTGCGCTGGAGAGCGCATCTGGAAGCGAAGATGATTGCCATCGAAAGCGAGTTCGAATGGCCGCAAGGCGGCCGCTCGATCTATATTCGCGACCCTTCCGGCAATTCGATCGAATTCGCCGAGCCAAGAATCTGGGGCCTCTGATGCATTCGCTTGATGGGCACAGAATTGTCGTAGCCAGCCACAATGCCGGCAAACTGCGCGAGTTCGCCGATCTGATGGCGCCATTCGGCATAGAAGCGAAGTCGGCCAAGGAATACGGCCTGCCGGAGCCGGACGAGACCGGCACCACCTTCGAGGAGAACGCCTATCTCAAGGCTTTTGCCGCCGCCAAGGCGACAGGCCTGCCGGCATTGTCGGACGATTCTGGCCTGTGTGTCGATGCGCTAGGCGGAGCGCCCGGCGTCTATACCGCCAATTGGGCCGAGGCGCCGGACGGGTCCCGCGATTTCGGCATGGCGATGCAGCGGGCGGAAGTGGCGTTGCAGGAAGTCGGCGCGGCCACGCCTGCGCAGCGCAAGGGTCGCTTCGTCGCCGTCATCTGCCTGGCCTTTCCGGACGGCGCGGCCGAATATTTTCGAGGCGAGGTCGAGGGCACACTGGTATGGCCGCCGCGCGGCGAACTCGGCTTCGGCTACGACCCGGTGTTCGTGCCGGACGGTTTCGAAAAGACCTTCGGCGAGATTACCGCAGAGGAAAAACATGGCTGGAAGCCCGGCCAGCCGACGGCATTGTCGCACCGCGCCCGCGCCTTTCAGAAATTCGCGCACGCCAGACTGGATTTGGCACGATCGGGCGTGAAATGACCATGCTGCTCGACCGCAGCCCCGGCTTCGGCGTCTACATCCACTGGCCGTTCTGCGCGGCCAAATGCCCCTATTGCGACTTCAACAGCCATGTCCGCCACCAGCCGGTCGACCAGGAGCGTTTTGCGCGCGCCTTCGAGACCGAGCTTGCGACGATGCGCCACCGCACCGGACCGCGCGAGGTGACCAGCATTTTCCTCGGCGGCGGCACGCCATCGTTGATGAAGCCGGAAACCGTGGCGACGGTGCTGGACGCGGTGGCGAAGAACTGGACGGTGCCCGCCGGCATCGAGGTGACGCTGGAAGCCAACCCCTCCTCGGTCGAGTCCGAGCGCTTTCGGGGCTACCGGGCGGCAGGCGTCAACCGCGTGTCGCTCGGCGTGCAGGCGCTGAACGACAAGGATCTGCGCTTCCTCGGCCGCTTGCACAATGTCCATGAAGCGCTGCATGCGATCGGCCTGGCGCGTGAGATCTTTCCGCGGCTGTCCTTCGACCTGATCTACGCACGGCCCGGCCAGACACCTGAGGCGTGGCAGGCGGAGCTCGAACAGGCTATCGGCCGCGCCGCCGACCATCTGTCGCTCTACCAGCTGACCATCGAGGAAGGCACGCCGTTCCACGCGCTGCATGCGGCCAAGAAATTCGCTATTCCCAACAATGACCATGCCGCCGATCTCTATGCGCTGACGCAGGAGATCACCGCCGCACATGGGCTGCCGGCCTACGAGATTTCCAACCACGCCAGATCAGGCGCCGAAAGCCGGCACAATCTCACCTATTGGCGCTATGGCGAATATGTCGGCGTCGGTCCCGGCGCGCATGGCCGCTTCGTCGAGAATGGCCGCCGCGTGGTGACGATCGCCGAAAGAATGCCGGAAACCTGGGCCAATCTGGTCGAGGCCAAGGGCCATGGCGTCACCGGCGGCGAGACCCTGACGCGCTCGGAAGAGGCCGACGAGTTCCTCTTGATGGGGCTGAGGCTGGCCGAGGGCATCGATCTCTCGCGCTACGAAGCGTTTTCCGGGCGCAGCCTGTCGACGGCGCGGCTATCGATGCTGCAGGGCGAGGGGCTGGTGGCGCCGATCGGCAATGCCCGCCTGCGCGCCACCCCGGCCGGCATGATCGTGCTCGACGCCGTGGTGGCGGACCTGGCGCGGTAAAGCATAGGCCAGGAGCTGAACTGTCACAGACAATTTATCGACTCACGCGCGAGCTTGGCCGCGTTGGGTGTAATCCGGGAAACCAGAGGGCATCTGGGGTGGAAGAACCCGGGAGGCGTTGCGCCGTTTCGCTCGATACTCCGGCGCTGAAATCGACATGGCGAAACCGACAACAATTGCTTTGAAGAAATTGGAAGAAAGCACAGCTCGCGTGTGTCCGGTGGTTGCCCGGCCGAATTCGATAGAAGCACCCCGCCATGCGAACAACCCGAACACCCGGCCACGACCAATAGCGGAACAGAAGCGTGCCGCCGCTACTCCGAGCGCGAGCAGGCCAGCTCGCGTTTGCAGCGCCGGGGCTCGCCGGGGCAGCGGCTTCTGCCGCGATCCAATTACAATTTGCGAGTGATGTGTCGGCAGAGGTTGCCGATCTGGCGTCGCTGAGCGGCCACGAGCCGTGTTGAAGCCGGTGAGAACCGGTAAGCGGCAGCAGAGAGGTATGCTGGCGCTCCCATCTTCCACCTCGTCCTATCGAAACTCAATAATGTAGCCGTGCGAGCTGTTTTGCGGACCCATATCGTCCCACGTGCTCGCCTTGAGGTCGGCCGTGTCGCGGTTGCCGTCCAGATGAGCATAAAACATCGCAAAATCATCACCCTGCTTGTGCTCGTTGGGGTGGTTGGGAAGCCAATTGTTGTAAGTCATTGCCTCGCCGGTCAGCCATCGCCAGCCGCCACGAGGCTCGCGTCCCCCCGGATCCTGCTCAAGGCCGATCCACGGACCCATCTTGTAGGACACATTTCCGTCGAAGCCAGTTTCGAACATCCGGTCATCAGCCTCGAACAGTCCGTAAACAAAGTCGTTCTCCGCCTTTGACGAGATCGACGCCAGATGCGCTTTACACCGCTGGGCAGCAGATTTGGCGGTCTGCCAAGACGAGTGGCGATCGTAAACCGCCACATAGAGGCGGCTCCCAAACTCGCCGTAGATGATTTCTTTGCCCCTGAGGCATTGCGCGGCGCGAATAATGCGCTCATCGGTTTCGAGCCCTTTCAAATCCTCGGGTTCGAAGAGCCGCGCCTCGTCGGCAGATACGACGGAATTCGTGCTCGTGACGCCAACCAGTTCCAGCCTGTTGGCGACGACGCTATTGATATATCCGGTCTCGGTGAGCCCCAGCGCCTTCTGGTATCGAGAGATCGCCCTGCGAGTCTTTTGACCGAAATTCCCGTCCACCGCGCCTATGTCATATCCGAGGTCGGAAAGCGTCAGCTGGATTTCCTTGCGTTGAGACTGCGTCAGCCTCATACGGCTTTCAGCTTCCTGCGGCGACACGAGGCCATCGCCGCCACCTTCGAGCAGGCGCAGCGCAGCGCGCGCGCTGTCGGAGAAAGAGCCGGATTGGTGCTTGGCCAAGTAAAGCTGCCAGCCGCGTGCAGTGGCAATGCGCTCGGCTTTTTCGAAATCTATCCGGGCGAGAAAATCGGATGCGGGGACAGCGGTCGCCGGCGCGCTGGCGTTGAAGTAAAATTCAGCGGCAATGTTCGAGACAATCTGCGGCGATTGGACGTTGTTCGTCTTTATCCGGACATCGCGGATCACACGCTTGAAAGCCGTACCTACCTCTAGCGAAGGGCTGGCCAGATGTTCAACTAAGGCCGTCGTGAAAGGCGAGTTCTCACCGACTCCATCGTAGGCGACCTGGCCAGGCGAAGCGGAGAAGGCGATCATCGTTCCCGAGCCGGTGGAACTCACCGGCGCCAGCCCCTTCAACGCAGCGCCGCGGGTGACGCCTTCGACGCTTGCATTCAGCCGGTCGGCGATCGGATTATTGCGACAGGCATCGACGAAAAGAAGCGAGAGCGAGGCTTTCCGCTCCATAATGCTTATAATGGAATTCAGCGCGATGGCTTCGGCGTCGACATCAAACTCCGACAGCAGCTCGGCATCGAGCCCGAGCAGAAAATTTTCGCCTTTCAGCTGCATCCCGTGGCCAGCGAAGTAGAACAAGGCGGTGTCGGCTGGCCCGATCTTCTTTGAAAAATTAGAGAGTCCTCTCGCGAAACCGGCCCGGTCGACATTGATCAGACTGTCTACCTCGAAGCCGTTTTCCTTCAGGAACGCTGTAAAGGCACGGGCGTCGGCGGCGGCGTTCGCCAACGGCGTTGTCGCCGTGTAGGCAGAATTCCCGACTACCAACGCAAGGCGCTTACCTTCCGCAGCGCTTAGCGGCGCTGAAAGGCCCAGCACCATCAGAAGCAGAAAAAATAGAAATGTCTGAAGATTTCTGAGCCCCATGGCTGCCTCTCTGCCCTAGCAAAGCCTGAGCAGGAAAAGCATTGGTGTCAACATGGGAAGGTGTTAGGCGTGTGAGCTGCGTTTCGAAAATCCAACTGCTGGCGCGCCTATATTAGGCTGAATACCTCGATCAACTCGGCGCGCCCTTTGACCTCATGATAGCCGCAGGACTTGAAATATTGTCTACCTTCGGGCCACTGCTCGACGAACTGGGCGCTGACCAACAGCGGCTTGTCCAGTTTTCGCGTCAATCCCTCAATACGAAAGGCCAAATTGACCGCATCGCCCAGCGCGGTGTTGATGCCTTTGCCCAAAGCGCCGATAGCAACTTCACCCACATGAAGGCCAATGCGGCAGTCGAGTACGATGTCTTGTTGTTCCCTGACCAGTACTCGGGTTGGCGACGTAGCCGCGTCTTCCGCAGCGCGGAGCGCCTGGGCAGCCTGAACCGCAGAGACACAGACATCCGCTGCCGTCCCGTGCCAGTAAGCAAATACACAATCACCAATGAATTTGTCGATTGAGGCACCGTAGTGCTTCAAAATCATATTGCAGTCCATATACCACTCGGCCAGGAGGGCCGCCACCTGTTCCGGGGACAGCCTTGCGCTGATTCCGGTAAACCCCTTCAAATCAGCGACGAACAGGGTGGCCGGCCGGCTCTTGGGGGCTGCCGGGTTGCCCCATTGAGTTTTTGTGTTCGCCGCTTGCGAATCCAGATCGGGGGCAGTCGTGCCCTGTTCGAAAAGAAAAATCGATCTGCCGAACTGGACGCGATCGCCGCTGTGCAGCACACGCGCGGTTGTGAGCGCCACGTCATTCACATAACTGCCATTGGCACTGCCGACGTCAACAACCCAGTAGTTCGCGCCGTCGCGCCGGATCGTTGCATGCTGGCGCGAAACTTCCCCGTCGGCCAGGCGTATGGTGGCATGTTCGCCACGACCAATCAGGTTGAAATCTCCCAGTCTATAGGCCTCGCTGTTGCTCAGTGCGGTTAAAGTTGCCGACATGATCCTCTCCCGTACGCTCAAGCGCGCACGCAGGTGCAATATTAGCACGTTACGAACAGAGGCTGGCGGTCCATCATACAAAAGGCTCAGCGAGCGGAATTGCGGCCCGAGTTACATGGGGAGCGCCGAGCCTTTCAGACGAACAAAGTTTGAACCTCCGTCCGTGTTTAAAATAACGTCCTCTTCGCCTGCAGCCAGAATCGCTTGCGAAGCCCGACCGCGGAGCAGGTGTTTTCTGGCCGCAGGGATATCGAGGTCGCATATGCCAGCACCAACCACGATGCCGACAACCCGTTGACGCACGACCTCGTCTCGTGGGCCGACATCTTCGTGATGGAAAAGGCGCACCGCGCCAAACTGCAGAAGAAATTCAAGGCCAGCCTGAAGAAGGCTCGCGTGATCTGCCTCGACATTGCGGACGACTATGAGTTCATGGACCCAGGTCTGGTGCGTCTGATGGAAGCGCGCGTCTCGAAGCATCTGGGTTGAATGATGTGACCGAGCGTTTCCCCCCACGCTTTAGAGAGAAGTGTCTCGGTCAATCGCGCAGGTTGCGGTAGTCAGGCGTCATGCTTGTGGCGGCGCTTGGCGTGGTCTTTCTCGGCGTCCGCCTCACCGGAGCGAGCCGGCTTGGCATCGGCCTTGTCGCGGCGTGCGCGGTGTTGATCGCTCATCGGGTGTGGGGGCGCTCCGTTGCGGGAGCTTTTCGTTTCAAGGCGGGTGATGAAAATGTCGAAGCGATTGGGCATCGTCTGGTCAGTGCTCCATCGTGCTGCCGGTGCCGGTCGAAGGCTCGATTTTCAGCTTGGTTGCCTTTAAAGGACGACGCTTTCGCGGCTTTTTGGCCAAGCCGGTGCCGGCTTTGGCAGGCTGGCTCTTGTCCTTTTGCGCTGCAAAGCGCTTGCGCCCTGCATAGTAGGGTTCGAAAACGTCCTGTATCTTAAGGCTGTCCATCCTGCTCCTCCCGAGATCAGGCATTAATCCGCCGGGCACGGTTTCGTTCCGTACTGTGGCGAAGGCATGGCGACCGCTTCACTTCGGCACCGGTTTTGCAACCAGGCGTGAGCCGTGCGAAACAGGGCCGAATGCATTCAGTGTCAGAGGACGCTCTGATGGGGGACACCGGTGACCGGCGAGTTGGCAAAACGCAGCTACGTGATCGGCCAGACCGAGATATCGGTCCGGCCGCTCGAGCCGGCGCTCTACCTGGTTGCGACGCCGATCGGCAATCTCGCGGACATCACATTACGCGCGCTTGAGACGCTCGCCGCCGCCGATATCGTCGCCTGCGAGGACACGCGGGTCAGCCGTGTGCTGCTCGACCGCTACGGCATCCGCCGCCGCACGTCAGCCTATCACGAGCACAATGCCGGCGAGGCCGGGCCGAAGCTGATCGCAGCCTTGCTGGCCGGGCAGAGCGTGGCGCTGATCTCGGACGCCGGCACGCCGCTGATCTCCGATCCCGGCTACCGGCTGGTCGGCGAGGCGCTCGACCAGGGCATTCGCGTCGTGCCGATCCCCGGCCCCTCAGCGGCGCTTGCGGGCCTGACGGCGTCCGGCCTGCCCTCCGATGCCTTCCTGTTTGCCGGCTTCCCGCCAGTGAAGACCGGACAGCGGCTGGCGCGGCTGGAAGCGCTGAAAGCCGTGCCGGCGACGCTGATCTTCTTCGAATCGCCGCGTCGGCTGGCTGACACGCTCAGTGCCATGGTCGAGGCGCTGGGCGGCGCCCGCAAAGCTGCGATCGGCCGCGAGTTGACCAAGACCTTCGAGGAGGTGCGGACCGGCACCTTACAGTCGCTCGCCGATCATTACGCGGCCGCCGACACGCCGAGGGGCGAGATCGTCATCTGCGTCGGCCCGTCGGAAGCCACGGCCGACGAGCCTGAAGACATCGACCGGCTGCTGCTTTCGCTTGCCGCCGAGATGCCGGCCTCCAAGGCGGCGGCGGAAGCCGCCAAGATGACCGGCGGCCAGAAGCAGGCGCTTTACCGGCGATTGCTTGAACTCAGGGATACCGGGAAGGACGGCGACACCGGGAAAGACGGCGATGGCTGAACGCCCGGTCGCCAGCCGCCAACGAGCCTATCGGCACGGCCACCGCAGCGAGTGGCTGGCGGCTGCGGCATTGATGGTGAAAGGCTATCGGATCCTGGCGCGCCGCCACCGCACGCGGTTCGGCGAGATTGACCTGATCGCGCGCCGCGGCGACCTGGTGCTGATCGTCGAGGTGAAGGCGCGCCGCACACTGATGGAAGCCATGGAGGCTGTTCGCTACGAATCGGAGCGCCGCATCGAAAGCGCCGCCGATCTCTGGCTGTCGCGCCAGTCCGACTATGGACGATTGTCGGTGCGTTTCGACATGGTCGCGGTGCTGCCGTGGCGCTGGCCGGTGCATGTCGAGAATGTTTTCTACGGGCGAAACTAGACCTACCCCCAGACGAACAGCGCCGCCAGCCCGACGGTGCCGATGACCAGCCGCCACCAGCCGAACAGCGAATAGCCGTGGCGCGAGACGTAGTTGAGCAGGAAGCGCACGACGATAAGCGCCGCGACGAAGGCGGCGATGAAACCGGCGGCGATGACCGGCAGATCTGCGCTGGTCAGCACGTTGCGGTTCTTGAAGAGGTCGAAGGCGAAGGCGCCGACCATTGTCGGCATGGCGAGGAAGAAGGAGAATTCTGCAGCCGCGCGTTTGTCGACGCCCAGAAGCAGCGCGCCGACGATCGTCGAGCCGGAGCGCGACGTGCCGGGGATCAGCGAAAGGCACTGGAACAGTCCGATCTGCAGATAGAGCCTGAGCGGAAACCGCTCGACGTCATGGTAGAGCGGCTTCGGCTTGAAGCGATCCACCCACAGCAGGACCACGCCGCCGATGATCAGCATGATGCAGATCAGCCTCGGCGATTCAAACAGTACCGTCTTGATGAAGCCATGCGCCAGGGCGCCGATGACGGCGGCCGGCAGGAAGGCGACGAGGATGCCGAGGACGAAATGCCGCGTCACCCGATCACGCGGCAGATCGACCAGCATCTGCCATAGACGATGGAAATAGACGCTGAGGATAGCCAGTATGGCGCCGAGCTGGATCAGGATCTCGAATGCCTTGCCGGTCGAATGGAAGCCGAGAAAATGGCCGGCAAGCAGGATATGGCCAGTCGACGAGACCGGAATGAACTCGGTCATGCCCTCGATCATGCCGAGCAGCAGCGCTTCGACGATGGTCTGGCTTTCCATGGAAACCTCGGCGTTCGAGTGAGGGCTTTGAAGAAGGGCTTGCTTGTCATGGCGCGGAACTCCTCCTATAGGTCGCAGCACCCTGACGGCCACCTGAATTCGGGGCGGCCAAGACTTACCGGCGCAGCCGGCGCTTTGCCAGTGCGCTCTATTATCGCGGGACCATGCTGACGCTTTTCCACCACCCGATGTTCGCCACCTGCCGCTTCGTTCGCCTCGCTTTCGGCGAGTATGGCGAGGAGCTGGCGCTGATCGAGGAAAAGCCGTGGATGCGGCGCAAGGAATTCCTGGCGCTGAACCCGGCCGGCACGCTGCCGATCCTGCTTGCCGAGGGCGACGTGCCGATTGTCGGCGCGGTCGTCATCGCGGAATATCTCGACGAGACGCGCGGCGTCTTGAAGCGCGACAAGCGGCTGTTCGCCGAAGACCCGATGGAGCGTGCGGAAATCCGCCGGCTGACCGACTGGTATCTGAACAAGGCCGAGGGCGAGGTTACCCGGCATCTGGTGCGCGAGCGCGTGCTGAAGCCGGTCATGCCGGAAACGGCGGGCGGCGGTTCGCCCGATTCGGCGGCGATCCGCGCCGCGCGCGCCAATATCCGCCAGCACATGAAATACACCAACTGGCTGGCCGGCACCCGCCATTGGCTGGCCGGCAACAAGGTCACCTATGCCGACCTCGCCGCTGCGGCTGCGCTGTCCGTGCTCGACTATCTCGGCGAGATCGACTGGCGCGAACACGCTGCCGCGCGCGAATGGTACGCACGGGTGAAATCACGGCCATCGTTCCGGCCGCTTTTGTCCGACCGGGTGCGCGGCCTGTCGCCGGTGTCACATTATGCGGACCTCGATTTCTAGAGCGCAAAACCTGCGCGCGCTGATCGACCGCGAGGCACGGCGCGCCGGTTTCGATGCTGTTGCCGTCACCACGCCAAATGCCATCCCGCTGGCGCCGGCCCGGCTGGCCGAGTTCGTCGCCGACGGCTTTCAAGGCTCAATGGGCTGGATCGCCGAGACGCTCGAGCGCCGCGGCGAGCCGACAGCACTTTGGCCTGAGGTTCGCTCGATCATCGTGCTGGCCATGAACTACGGCCCCGACCACGACCCGCGCGAGATCCTTGCAAAGCGCGACCGTGGCGCGATCTCGGCCTATGCGCAGAACCGCGACTATCATGACGTCATGAAAGGCCGGCTGAAGGAGATCGCCGGCAAGATCGTTGCGCGCGCCGGCGGCGACGTTAAAGTGTTCGTCGACACCGCCCCGGTGATGGAAAAGCCGCTGGCTGAAGCCGCCGGCCTCGGCTGGCAAGGCAAGCACACCAATCTGGTCAGCCGCGAGCACGGCTCCTGGCTGTTCCTCGGCACCATCTTCACAACGGCCGAGCTTGCGCCCGATACGCCCGAGGACGACCATTGCGGCTCCTGCCGCGCCTGTCTCGACGTCTGCCCGACCGACGCCTTTCCGGCTCCCTACCGGCTCGATGCGCGACGCTGCATCTCCTATCTCACCATCGAGAACAAAGGCCCGATCCCGCATGAGTTCCGGGAAAACATCGGCAACCGCATCTATGGCTGCGACGACTGCCTGGCCGCCTGCCCTTGGAACAAGTTTGCCCAGGTTGCCTCGGAGGCGAAGCTTGTCGCCCGCGCGAATTTGCGCGAACCGCCGCTCGCCGATCTCTTGGAGCTCGACGACGCTGCCTTCCGGTCGTTCTTTAGCGGTTCGCCAATCAAGCGCATCGGTCGCGACCGCTTTGTCCGCAATGTGCTGATCGCTGCCGGCAATTCCGGCGAACCCTCGCTCGGCAACGCGGTGCGTGCACTGCTCGGCGATGCCTCGCCGCTGGTGCGCGGCGCGGCGGTATGGGCGCTGTCACGGCTTGTGCCCGAGACCGAATTTGCCAAACATGCCACCGCTGCAATGAAAGCAGAAAGCGACGAGGCCGTGCAACGCGAATGGCGCCTGGCGCTGGCAAATCAAATCGAGGCGCATGCATGAGCGAGAAGCTGATCTTTATTTTCGGCGCCGGCTATTCAGGCAAGGCATTTGCCCGAGCCAACAAGGATGCCGGCACAATCCTTGGGACCACACGCGCAGCGGATAAATTCGAAGCGCTGCGGCAAGCCGGAATCCAGCCGCTGCTTTTCGATGGCGCGCTGACACCCGAAATCGGCGACGCGCTGAAGAAAACAACCCATCTCGTCGTCTCGGTGGCGCCGGAAGAGGCCGGCGACCCGGTGCTGAATGCGGCGCGCGGGACAATCGCGACAGAGATGCCGGCGCTCGAATGGATCGCCTATCTCTCCACCGTCGGCGTCTACGGCGACCATGGCGGCGGCTGGGTGGACGAGACCGCCGAGTGCCGGCCGCTGTCGAAGCGCTCGATGCTGCGTGTCGCCGCCGAGCGGGACTGGCTGAAACTGGGTCAGGACATCGGCCGGCCGGCGGCGATCCTGCGGCTTTCCGGCATTTACGGGCCGGGCCGCAATGCCCTGGTCAATCTGGAAAACGGCAGCGCGCGGCGGCTGGTCAAGCCGGGCCAAGTGTTCAATCGCATCCATTGCGACGATATTGCCGGCGCGCTCTGGCATCTCGCCGAAGGCAATCGCGGCGGCATCTTCAACGTCACCGACGACCTGCCGGCGCCGCCGCAGGACGTCGTCGCCTATGCCGCGGGGCTGATGGGTGTCACACCGCCGCCCGAAATTCCGTTCGAGACCGCCCAGCTTTCGCCTATGGCGCGGTCCTTCTATGGCGAGAACAAGCGTGTCGCCAACACAGCGATCAAGGCGACCGGCTATCGCTTCCGCTTTCCCGACTACCGGACGGCCTTCGACCATATGTGGACTGACGGCAACTGGCGCGACGGCGAGGCGCGTAGCCCGATGAAGCGGTCGTGATCGAAACCGCGCGCCGGCCGTGATATGATTCGACTTAATTCGCAGAGGGGTTCTGCTTCATGAAAACGTTGAGCCGATTATTGCCCGGTAGAACGCTGCTGCTGACCGCAGCGCTCGCCGTTCTCGCCCTGACGGGGCTTGCAGCGCGACCCGCAGCGGCCGAGGAACTGGCAAAAAACCTGTTCGGCGCCAAAAAACTGCCGGCCGTGGCTGCGCCGCAGTCGATCGGCTTCTATTCCAAGGGCTGCTTTGCCGGCGGCGTCGCCATTCCCCTGGACGGCCCGAAATGGGAGGTTATGCGGCCTTCGCGCAACCGCCGCTGGGGCCATCCGACAATGATCGCGCTGATCGAGAAACTGTCGCGCGACGCCGCGGCCGACGGCTGGCCCGGCCTGCTGGTCGGCGACATTTCACAGCCGCGCGGCGGCCCGATGCTGACCGGCCACGCCTCGCACCAGATCGGCCTCGACGCCGACATCTGGCTGACGCCAATGCCCGACCGCAAGCTTTCGATCGAGCAGCGCGAGAACATGAGCGCCACCTTGCTTGTCGACGAAAAGACCCATCTGGTGAAAGATGCGCTCTGGGTTCCGGCGCATATGCGGCTCCTGAAGCGCGCGGCAAGCTATGTGGAAGTCGAGCGCATCCTGGTCAATCCGGGCATCAAGAAGAAGCTCTGCGACACCGTGAAAAGCGACCGCGCATGGCTGCGCAAGGTCAGGCCGTTCTGGGGCCACGACTATCACTTCCACATTCGCATCGGCTGCCAGCCCGGCTCGCCCAATTGCAAAGCGCAGGAAAACACGGCGCCCGGCGACGGCTGCGACCAGTCGCTGGCATGGTGGTTCACCGAGGAACCGTGGCGTCCCAACAAGAACCCGGATAGACCGAAAGCGCGCGACGTGATGACCATGGCGAGCCTGCCCGCAGCATGTCAGGCGGTGCTCGACGGGCCAGATCCGGCTTCGGCGGAGGCGGTCACCTATTATGGCGACGGCGTGCCGGTCGCGGCTGCACCCGTTCTCACAAAGGCTCCGTCGCCGGCGCGGGCATCCGCAAGCGGCGCGGCAGCGCTCCCGGCCTCGGTCAGCGCCTTCGCGGCAACGCCCGAGATCGGCATTCCGCTGCCGCGGCCGCGGCCGGGGAACTGACCGATATTAGGGAAAGGCGCTTGATCGATCGTCTGGAATCCTGCTCTGCGAAGGCGTTCAACGCAGCAGCGCTCGAAGATCTCGGCATGGATACTAGGGTCTCCGCGACGTCGCTTCGCTCCTGCTCCGCCCTAGGATCCATGCCGATACAGTGGTCGAGGAGTGCAGCGATCCGGGTTGCCCGCAGGCATGCCTTCGTACCCGGTTCGGCCTGACCTGAGGCCGCATCCGACCCCATCCTGCTCCGAATCCTGGCCGCCTCATTTCGAAAACCGATTTCCCTTTCCCGGGTCATGCGCTAGTCAACGAAAGAACGGCGGAACGCCACTTGAACCGGGACGGACGAGAGCATGCCAGGCGACGACGACACAGCGCTGCAGTTTCCGGTCCTGATCGGCGACATTGGCGGCACCAACGCGCGCTTTTCGATGGTGCTCGACGCGAACTCGGAACCAACCGAACCACAGATCGTCCAGACCGCCAATTTCAACACGATCGACGAGGCGATCCAGGCGGCGGTTCTCGACCGCTCGTCGGTCCGGCCCAACTCCGCTGTACTGGCAGTGGCCGGCCCGGTCGACAGCGACGAGATCCCGCTCACCAACTGCCCGTGGATCGTCAAGCCGAGAAAGATGTTTGCCAGCCTCGGCCTCAGCGACGTCGTGGTGCTCAATGATTTCGAGGCGCAGGCGCTGGCCGTGGTGGCGCTCGGCGAAGAGCATATGGAGAAGATCGGCGGCGATGCGCCGGAGCCCAATGTCGGACGGGTTGTGCTCGGTCCCGGAACCGGGCTTGGCGTCGCCGGCCTGGTCCACGCGCTGAACCACTGGATACCGGTGCCCGGGGAGGGGGGACACATGGATATCGGGCCGCGCTCGCCGCGCGATTTCGAGGTCTTTGTGCATATCGAGAAACTCGACGGCCGCATCTCCGGGGAACAGATCCTGTCCGGCCGCGGCCTGGTCAATGCCTATCGGGCGGTCGCCAAGGCGGACGGCAAGCCGGCCCCCTTCACCACGCCGGCCGAGGTCACGGCTGCGGCATTGGCGAAGTCAGATCCAGTGGCCGAGGAAGCGCTGGCGATGTTCGTCACCTGCCTCGGACGCACCGCCGGCGACCTTGCGCTGGTGTTCATGAGCCGCGGCGGCGTCTTCCTGACCGGCGGCATTGCGCAGAAAATCCTGCCGGCGCTGAAAACCGGCAATTTCCGCGCCGCCTTCGAAGACAAGGCGCCGCACAGCGAGCTGATGCGCACCATGCCCGTCTATGTGATCACCCATCCGCTGGCAGCGCTTTCCGGCCTTGCCGCCTATGCCAGGAACCCGTCCCTGTTCGGCGTCCAGACGGCAGGGCGTCGCTGGCGGGCTTAGATGACGACCGAAGCCGCGGCGAAGTTTTGCCGGCCTCTGCCATAGGCAAGCCGCCACTAGGGCGCTAAGAGGATTGCCGAATAATGCATGTCGCGCAAAAGTGTGTAGCGGTTTTGCGATCTCGACATGCATAAAACAACAACCTAAAGCGCGTCGCATGAGGCCGGCCGAACGCGACGCGCTTTAGCCCGGCCGCGGAGCCGAACCGACATCACGGAACGATCCCGACTTGAACCAGTCGCCAAACCACCAAGCCAAAGCCCGGCCCGTCGAGATCGTGGCGGTGATCCGCCGCATCATCGCCGAGAACAGCCGCGACTATCGCTGGTACTATGTTCTGGCCGTTCTGTGCCTGGTGACGGTTGCCGCCACGACCGCCTTCACTGCCTGGATCATGAAGGATGTCGTCGACCAGATCTTCTACGAACAGCGCGGCGATCTCATCGCGCTGATCTGCGTGTCGATCCTGGGCGCCTTCATGCTGCGCGGGCTGGCCACCTACGGCCAGGCCGTGACACTGGCCAGAATCGGCAACAATCTGGTGGCGCGCTACCAGCGCCGCATCTTCGCTCATCTGATGAAGCTTGACATCGGTTTCTTCAACGACACGCGCTCGGGGCGGCTGGCCGCCCAGATCAACGAGAACGTCAACGGCATCCGCGACCTGCTGTCGATGACGCTGACATCCGTGGCGCGCGACGCCGTATCGCTGGTCGCGCTGATCGGGGTCATGATCTGGCAGGATCCGATGCTGTCCCTGATGTCGCTGCTGATCGGGCCGCCGCTGATCTACACCGTCGTCTACCTGACCCGCAGAATAAGGCGCGCCACGCGCGAAGCCGTGCAGATAAACGCGCGGCTGATCGGCGCCATGCAGGAAGCGACGCAAGGCATCGCCATCGTCAAGGCCTTTACGCTGGAGGACGAGCTGTCGCGCCGCATCAGCGGCCTTGTCGACGGTGCCGAGCAGCGGGCAAACCGCATCGCCCGCGTCTCGGAACGATTGACGCCGATCTCCGAAATGCTGGCCGGCTTCGCCGTCGCCGGCGTCATCGCCTATTCCGGCTACCGGGCAGCCGTCGGCGGCCAGCCGCCTGGCGCGGTCTTTGCCTTCATCACCGCATTGCTGCTCGCTTACGATCCGGCCCGGCGGCTGGCGCGCATGCAGGTCGGCATGGAACGGGCGCTGGTCAATGCCCGCATGATCTACGAGCTGCTCGACCTCGAGCCGCAGCAGGGCGACGCGCCCGGAGCGGCCGAAGCGAAGATCCCCAGGGGCGAGGTGCGCTTCAACAACGTGTCGTTCGGCTATGTCGCCGGCGCTCGGGTGCTGCAGGATCTCAGCTTCGTCGCCGCCGCCGGCAAGATGACCGCCATCGTCGGCGCCTCGGGCGCCGGCAAGTCGACGCTGGTGGCGCTTCTGCAGCGTTTCCACGATGTCGAGGCGGGCAGCATCGAGGTCGACGGCCAGGACATTTTAGAGGTGACCAAGCAGTCGCTGCGCCGCTCGATCGCCTATGTCTCGCAGCAGCCCTATCTGTTCGAAGGCAGCATTCGTGACAATATCCGCTACGGGCGGCTGAGCGCCAGCGACGCCGAGATCGAGTTGGCCGCACAACAGGCCGAGGCCGACGGCTTCATCCGCCAGCAGCCGCTAGGCTATGACACCCCTGTCGGTGAAGGCGGCCTGACGCTGTCGGGCGGCCAGCGCCAGCGCCTGTCGATCGCCCGCGCCATCGTGCGGCAGGCGCCGATCCTGCTGCTCGACGAGGCGACCTCGGCGCTCGATAACGAGGCCGAAGCGCGCGTCCAGCAGGCGCTGACCCGGGTTATGCAAGGGCGCACCACCGTCGTCATCGCGCACCGGCTGTCGACCGTGGTCAATGCCGACCACATCATCGTGCTGGAACAGGGCCGGCTGGTCGAACAAGGCACGCATGCCTCGCTGATGGCCGACCCGCACAGCGTATATGCCCGTTTCCACCGGATCCAGGGCAACAAGGGGCTGGGGCTTGTCGATAATGGCAAGCCAATCCAAACTCGGCTGCGGCGCGCGAAGAAAGCGGTTGGGAGAAATTTATGAGCGGTACGGCCACAAACGACCCCCCCGTCAATGAAATGGGCCTGGTGGTGGTCGGCGCCGCCGGCCGGATGGGCCAGGCGCTGATCCGCGCCATCCACGCCATCCCGGGCGCCCGCGTCGCCGGCGCGATCGAGCGGGCCGGCTCGCCGCATCTCGGCAAGGATGCCGGCGAGCTTGCCGGCATCGGCAATATCGGCGTGACGATCGGCGACGATCCGCTGCCGGCCTTCGCCAGGGCCGACGGCGTGCTCGATTTCACCAGCCCGGCAGCGACGGTCGAATTCGCCGGCTATGCGGCGCAGGCGCGCATCGCCCATGTCATTGGCACCACCGGCTGCTCGGCGGACGACAATGCCAGGATCGCCGCGGCGGCGCGCCACGCGACGGTGGTCAAGTCAGGTAATATGAGCCTCGGCGTCAATCTACTGGCGGTGCTGGTGGAGCAGGCGGCGCGCGCCCTCGGTGCCGACGATTTCGATATCGAGATCCTGGAAATGCATCACCGGCACAAGGTCGACGCGCCGTCGGGCACGGCCCTGCTGCTCGGTGAAGCCGCCGCCGCCGGGCGCGGCATCACGCTTGCGGGCAACGATACGCGCGTGCGCGATGGCCATACCGGCGTGCGCAGGACCGGCTCGATCGGCTTCGCCACGCTGCGCGGCGGTTCCGTGGTCGGCGACCACAGTGTCGTGCTGGCCGGCACCGGCGAGCGCATCACGCTTGCCCATCACGCCGAGGACCGGGCGATCTTCGCCCGCGGCGCGGTCAAGGCCGCACTGTGGGCGCGCGGCAGGAAGCCGGGACTGTATTCGATGCGCGACGTGCTCGGACTCGCCTGAGACGATCTGATCCACAAACTGAAGGAGCAAAAATGTCGGGAACTCTCGTGCTCGTGCGCCATGGCCAGAGCGAATGGAACCTGAAGAACCTTTTCACCGGCTGGCGCGACGTCGACCTGACCGAGCTGGGCCACGCCGAGGCCAAGGCGGCGGGCGCCAAGCTGAAGGCGCGCGGCATGAAATTCGACGTCGCCTTCACGTCGTCGCTGATCAGGGCGCAGAAGACCTGCCAGCACATCCTCGACGCGGTCGGCCAGAGCGATCTCGAGACCATCCGCGACCAGGCGCTGAACGAACGCGACTATGGCGACCTCTCCGGCCTCAACAAGGACGACGCGCGCAAGAAATGGGGCGAGGACCAGGTGCATGTCTGGCGCCGCTCCTACGACGTACCGCCGCCGGGCGGCGAAAGCCTGAAGGACACCGGCGCGCGCGTCTGGCCCTATTATCTGCACGACCTGCAGCCGCATGTGTTGCGCGGCGGCACCGTGCTGGTGGCGGCGCACGGCAATTCGCTACGCGCGCTGATCATGGCGCTGGACGGCAAGTCGGGCGAGGAGATCGTCAGACTGGAGCTCGGCACCGGCGTCCCGGTCATCTATAAGCTCAACGCCGATTCCACGGTGGCTTCGAAGGAAGTGCTGGAGGACTGAGTCGGCGAGCGGGTTTCAAAAAAGCGCGTTGACACTCACCCCTTGCCCGCCTAAAGAGCCCGCACCAGCCCAGATGGCGGAATTGGTAGACGCGCACGGTTCAGGTCCGTGTTCCGCAAGGAGTGGAGGTTCGAGTCCTCTTCTGGGCACCAAATTGCTGTTTCGAACTGTTTGACATGGTTCAGAGACCCCTCAGAAAAAGCCCGGCTTTTTGTTGTCTGGTTGTCCGTCGGCGTCCAATGGGGTTCGTTTCGTCCGACATCATCGTATAAACGGTGGCCCTGCTGACCGGGAAGGCTGCCTGATGGCGATGCGCCGGCGCGTTTCGCATTCTTCTGTTGCCAGTCGCCCGCCTGGCTGTGGCGATCAGCCTGGTTCAGAAGCTCCGAGGAAAGTCCGGCCGACCGCAGCTTGCCTCAACCAAGCGCCATCATCGTGATTGGCACATTCGAGTGTTAGCTGTACCATTCCTACGCCGGTCGTCGACGTGGCGTGTTCCGGCGAGGGAGAAATGTCCATGTTACGATCAATTTCGCTTGCAGTTTTCCTGGCGGTCGTTCCTGCGACAGCCTTTGCAAATTCATGCCCGACCACTATGGCCGCGATCGACGCTGCGTTGCCGAGCGCGACGCTAGCCGAGGCCGATAAGACCAAAGTCAAGGAACTGCGCGCCCAGGGCGAGAAATTGCACGCCGCCGGCGATCACGCAGGATCAGAGGCTGCCCTCAACCAAGCAAAGACGATGCTCGGCATATAGCTGCGATCAACGCGGCTTTCCTGGCCGATTTTCTTGGCCGAATGCCGGGCTTTTGTTCGGGTGTCGGCCGCTGAGGATCGCGGCCTTGACCGGTTGGATCAGCCCAGCCCGATGCGCTTGGCACCTAGCCGGAACATGGCCTCGGCGTCCGGCTCGAAGCGGAAGGTGCCGATGAAATCGTCGGCGCAGTAGTTCGGTAGCGTCTTGCGCAGCGCGGCGGAAAAGTTTCGCGCCTCGTCGATCCGCCCCGCCAGCGCAAGGCAGTGGGCGGCGATCGCCAGGATGATGGCATGGGCGTTGGGACGGGCGGCTGCCTTCAGCGCCCATTCGGCAGCCTCGTCGAACTGGCCGAGGCGGACATGCGCCATCGCCCTGGCGCCAAGCATGCCGAACAGCAGCGGATCGAACGGGCTCAGATGGCGCGAGTGATCGGATGAACTGATCGCGGCGTTCGGATCACCCGACTGCGAGTGTACAAACGAAAGCGCGTAGTGGCCGAGCGCGAAGTTCGGGCTGAGGTCCACGGCCCGTTCCAGTTCGAGCAGGGATCCGTCCTGCTCGCCGCGCAGCCACAGAGCCCGGCCCATGGCCCAGTGGGCGGCCGGATTGTGATCGTCGACCAAAAGACTTTGGCCGGCCGCCTCGAACGCGAGCGCGCTTTCCCTGTCGCGGTCTCCCCAGCGCTGAAAAGCGTTTTGCCAATGGGTGAACGACAGGCCGGCATAGGCACGGGCGAAGGTCGGATCCAGCCTCAGGGCCATGTCGAAGAAATGCCGGGCCTGTTCGTTTTCCGTGCGGGTGAAGCGATACATATGCCAGAGGCCGCGATGGTAGGCCTCCCAGGCGTTCAACGAGTTGGGGGCTTTCAGCATGGCGCGGTTGCGCTCGACCATCTCGATCTCGGCCGAGATCGACGAGACGATGCTGTTGCCGATATCGTCGAGGATGGCAAAGATGTCGTCGGGCCTGCGTTGGAACGTCTCGGCCCAAACGATCCTGGCCGTGCGCACCTCGACAAGTTCGACGCTGACCACGACGCGGCCTGCCTGGCTGCGCACCGTGCCGGTGGTCACATAATCGACGTTGAGCCGCCGGCCGGCATCTTCTGGCGCGATGTTTTTTTCCGACAGCGCAAAGACCGAGCCGCGGGCGATGACGAAGAAATCCCTGAGCTTGGCCAAACGGGTGATGATGTCGTGGGTCAGGCCGTCGGCCAACCCGCCGCGAGAGGGGCCGCCGCGAGAGAGGTCGCCGCAAGGGTCGCCGACAGCCGCCTCCTCGACAAACGGCATTATCGCGAGTGAGGCCTTGCACGATGCGGCAACACCGGAATCGGGCAGCACAATTGACGCTTGCGGGGCCGCGGGCACAAGTGCCGGTCGCGCCCGGAGCGTCGCGGCAGGTCGCTCGCTGCGGATCGTCTGCCATGCCTCACGAACGGGTCCAAAATCCAGATTCTCCGAAGCAAACAGCTTCGCCGCGGAAGCGAGATGTTCCTCGCATGCGGCGATCTGGCCGCGCTGCGCCAACCTTGCCAGAAGAGCCACATGCGCACGCCCGTCGAACGGAGCGAGTTCCACCCACTTTTCCAGATGCGCTGACATTTCGTCGGCATCCGCCGGAAGCTTGTTGACGAGATGTTCCAGAATGGCGGCATGCCACGAGCGGAAGCGGCGGCGTTGCGCGATCAGCCAGCCGTTGAAATGCGGGTTGCGGTCGATCTCCAGCCCGTCGAGGAAATCGCCGACGAACAGCCCGAACAGGGCCTGCAGCCGCTCAAGACCGAGCGTCTCGATTCCTCCAGCGGCGGCCGAGGCGATGTCGATCGCGTCGACGGAAACGCCTTTCAGATCAAGCTCGATCGTGTCGCCAGGCGTTTCGATCCTGCGGCGACCCGGTTCGTCGAGAATGCCCCTGAGCTTACTGAGGCACCAGCGAAGCTCTCCCCTCGGATCGTTCGGCACATCCCACAGCAGCTCGCACAGACGGCTGCGGCCGACGGCATGCGGCGCAAGCGCCAGATAGGCGAAGAGCGCGCGCAACTTGCGCGATGCCGGCAGTTGCACGGTGGCGCCGTCGCGGATGACCGTCAGCGGTCCGAGCAGCCGCACGGACAGCCCGGCCGTTGCGCCGTCCAGGCTCGATCGAGCGGATTCCACGTGCGTTTCCACGCTTGCTCCCACGCTGGCCAGTTGTCCTCTGTTCTACCATCGAAAGCCATAGAGTGCATCCGGCAACGAATTTCCGCGCCGGACGTCGGCATTGCCGTTTTCCGGGCCGCATTGCCGACACAGGCACCTTACCGCGGCAAGGTCTCGAAACCTCGCCGCCCAAGCCGCCGGTTTGTAACCGGCTCGTGACGACAACAAAAAGAGGAGAGCAGACATGTTGCAGCAACGGAAAATCAGAACCACGGCGGGGCGCGGCCGCCTGTTCGACAGCATTGTCGACACGGTCGGCGATACGCCGGTGATCAGGGTCAACAATCTCGGCCCCGACCACGTGACGATCTATGTGAAGGCGGAGTTCTTCAATCCGGCGGCGTCGGTGAAGGACCGGCTGGCGCTCAACATCATCGAGGAGGGCGAGCGCAGCGGCGCCCTGAAGCCGGGCCAGACGGTCGTCGAGGCGACCAGTGGCAACACCGGCATCGGGCTGGCGATGGTCTGTGCGCAAAAAGGCTATCCGCTGGTGGTGACGATGGCCGACAGTTTCTCCATCGAGCGCCGCAAGCTGATGCGCATGCTGGGAGCCAAGGTGGTGCTGACGCCGCGCGCCCAGAAGGGTTTTGGCATGTACAACAAGGCGGTGGAACTCGCCGAGGCCAATGGCTGGTTCCTGGCCCGCCAGTTCGAGACCAAGGGCAATGCCGCCATTCACGAGGCGACGACGGCGCGAGAGATCATCAACGACTTCGCCGGATCGCGGCTCGACTGCTTCGTCACCGGCTACGGAACCGGCGGCACCGTCGTCGGTGTCGGGCGCGTGCTGCGCCGTGAGCGTCCCGAAACCCGGATCGTGCTGGCCGAACCCGCCAACGCCCAGCTCATCGGCAGCGGCAAGGCGCAGGAGCGCGGCGCCGACGGCGCGCCGGCCGCCAGCCATCCGGCGTTCGAGCCGCACCCGATCCAGGGCTGGACGCCGGATTTCATTCCGGACGTCTTGCAGGAGGCGGTCAATGCCAGCCTCTATGACGAGGTGATACCTGTTCCGGGGCCCGAGGGCATCAAATGGGCCAAGGCGCTGGCGCAAAAGGAAGGGATTTTCACCGGCATCTCCGGCGGGGCGACTTTTGCTGTGGCGCGCCAGATCGCGGAGAAAGCCGCACCCGGCTCGGTGATCCTGTGCATGCTTCCCGACACCGGCGAACGCTACATGACGACGCCGCTGTTCGACGGCATCGAAGCCGAGATGGACGCCGACGAGATCGCGCTGTCGCGTTCGACGCCGGGATGCCAGTTCCCGGCCGAATGATTGCAATCGGGAGCGACGCGGATGGACGCCATGCTGATGGCCGCCGGCACTGCCGGTATGGTTGCCGAAGAAACGCTCGACCCGGTCGACTGGGCCGATGTGCAGGCGCTGTCGCACCGGATCGTCGACGATGCCGTCGACTATCTGCGCGATGTCCGGGAACGCCCGGTGTGGCAGGACATGCCGGCGGAGGTGAGGGAATTCTTCGCGGCACCGCTGCCGCGGTCGCCTCAGCCGCTCGCCCAAGTCTATGGCGAGGTCACCGACAAGGTGATGGTCTATCCGATGGGCAACATCCATCCGCGCTTCTGGTCCTGGTATATGGGATCGAGCAATTTCACCGGGGCGCTCGGTGATTTCCTGGCGGCGATCCAGGGCTCAAACCTCGGCGGCGGCAACCATGCCGCCGCGCTGATGGACAGCCAGGTCGTCAACTGGTGCAAGCAGATGATGGGCTTTCCCCAATCGGCCAGCGGCACGCTGGTCAGCGGCGGCTCGATGGCCAACATCATCGGCCTGACGGTGGCGCGCAACGCCAAGGCCGGCATCGACGTGCGCGAGCATGGCGTTGCCGCCATCGCAAAGCCGCTGCGTTTCTATGGCTCGGACCAGCTTCACTCCTGCCACCGCAAGGCGATGGAGGCGCTCGGCCTTGGCAACCGAGCGCTGCGGCGCATCCCAACGGATGCCGGATTGCGGATCGACATCGAGGCCCTGCGGGCGGCGATCACCGAAGATCGTGCGGCCGGGTTCAAGCCGGCGTGCATCATCGGCAATGCCGGCACGGTGAACACCGGAGCGATCGACAATCTGCAGGCGCTTGCCAAGCTGGCGCATGAGGAAGACGTCTGGTTCCATGTCGACGGCTGCATTGGCGCGTTGATCGCCGTCGCGCCAGAGAATGGTCATCGCGTCGCCGGTATCGAATGGGCCGATTCGGTCGCGCTCGATCCGCACAAATGGCTGCATGCGCCGTTCGAGGTGGGCTGCGCGCTAGTGAGGGATGCTTCAGCGCATCGCAAAACCTTCGCGGTCACGCCGGAATATCTGGAATCGACGCCGCGCGGCCTCGCCTCCGGAGACTGGCTGCATGATTACGGCCTGCAGACGTCACGTGGCTTTCGCGCGCTGAAAGTGTGGATGGCGCTGAAGGAGCACGGCATCGAGAAGTTCGGCCGCCTGATCGACCAGAACATCGCACAGGGCCACACGCTCGGAACGCTAATCGAGGCCGAGCCGCTGCTGGAACTGGTCGCGCCACCGAACATCAACATCGTCTGTTTTCGCTATCGTGGCGACGGGATTACGGGAGAGCGGCAAAAGTCGATCAACACCGAAATAATGCTGAGGCTGCAGGAGGAAGGCATCGCCGCCCTTTCGGATACGACGGTGCACGGCCAGCATTGCCTCAGGGTAGCGATCAACAACCACCGCACCCGGCGCGAGGACCTGGACCTGCTGGTGCGGGAAATAGTGCGGCTTGGGCAGGAGATACTAAGGCTTGGCGTCGCCGGCTAAGGACCGTCAAACAAAGGCAATCGCTTCAGACAAATTCCAGCGCCCAATTCGTGTGGATGATCGACTGTTGATGTCGGCGCTGCCCCTCACCTGCCTGCCGGCAGGTGAGGGGCAGCGCAAACCTGAAACGACTACCCTGTGCCCCGCAACGAGGATCACGCGTCAAGCCAGACCTTCTCGAAATGCTGCTCGAGCGACTGGTGCTGCTCGCAGCCGTGCACGCCTTTGCGGAACGTGCGGTAGACCGAGCGCCAGTAGGGCTGGATGATGACGCCGGAGTCGCGCAAATTCTGTTCAATCTTGGCCATGATCTCCTTGCGGGCGCCCGCGTCGGGTGTGGCCAGCGCCTTGTCGAGCAAGGCGTCGAACTCCGGATTGGCGTAGGCGGTCTCGTTCCACGCGGCGCCGGATCTGTAGGCCAGCGCCAGCACCTGGACGCCCAGCGGCCGGCCGAGCCACTCGGTGCAGGAGAAAGGATATTTGCTCCAGTCGTTCCAGAACGTCGCCGCCGGCAGCACGGTGCGTTTGACCTTCAGCCCAGCGTCGCGCATCTGCGCGGCGATGGCGTCGCCGGTGTTCTTCTGCCAGTCGACATCGACGGAGATGAGGTCGTATTCGTGGTCGGATTTGCCGGCCTCGGCAAGCAGCGCCTTGGCTTGATCGACATTGCGGACGGCCGGGCCGATATCGGCGTATTCGGCGTGCATCGGGCCGACATGGTGGTTCTCGGCCGGCTTGCCGCGGTCGTCCATGCCGATCTTCAGGATCGCGGCATTGTCGACGGCGAGCTGGGCGGCCCGCCGCACCCTGATGTCGTCATAGGGCGGATTGCCGACGTTGAAGCGCGCGACGATGGTCGAGCCGGTGGCAAGCTCCGAATTGCTCAGCTCCATGGCGTCGGTTTGCGAAACCGTATCGGCGGCGGTTTCGTGGTTGGTGTCGATCTCGCCCGACTCAAATGCCGAAAACATCGCATTGGGATCGGAGCCGTAGTCGACCCATTGGATGCCGTCGAGATAGAAGTCGCCTTTCCACCATGGCTTGTCCTTGCGGCGGACCTCGGCGCCGACTTCGGCGTCCCATGCCACCAGTTCGCAAGGTCCGGTGGTGATCGCCAGCGCCTTCAGCGGATCGCCGTCGCCATCGTAGCTGCGATGCATGATCAGCGCCGGATAGTCGGTCATGCCGGCAATCAGCGAAATGTCGGGCTTCGGCAAATTGAGCCGGACTGTAAAGTCGTCGACACGCTCGATGCCGCCGTCGACCGGTTTCTTGGTGGCGGCGTCGACCAGCGCCCCCATGCGCTCGGCGACCGAATTGCCGGCAACGCCGGCATCGCACCAGCGCGTGAGATTGTGGACGACATCGTCGGCGTTGAAGGTGTCGCCGTTCGACCAGGAGATGCCCTTGCGGATGTGCAGCGTGAGCACACGCGCGTCGTCGCTGGTCTCCCAGCTCTCGAGCAGCCACGGCTCGAAGGTAAAATCGCGATTCCAGCGCACCAGATATTCGTTGCACTGGCGGGCGACGTTGGACATCTCGACGCCGTCGAAAGTGCGCGGGTCCTTCCAGCCTTTGACGTTCATGGCGACGCGCAGGACGCCGCCGCGCCTCGGCTCTTCGGCCGCCCTGGCAGGCGAGGGCGCAAGGCCGCCGAGCGCCAGCGCACCGGCGGCGCTGACGCCAAGTGCGGCCATGGTGGCGAGATACTCGCGCCGGTTCATGCTGCCTTTCCTGAAGCCGTCGGCGACGGGCTCAGCCTGCGGATGCAACGCTCTGTCGGTCAACATGAATTTCATCGTCGATCCTCCCTGTCGGCGCCCGGCCGGCCGCTTCGCGGGGGCGGATGCGGTCGGCCGGCGCGCCTTTGGCCATGGGCAATGATAGTGTGGGCTTGAGTGGAGAAGTGTTCGGGTTTCCGCAGTTGTTGTGCGCTGTTCCGCAGGGGCAATGAACAGAGAGAGTCAATATGAGGCAGCTGAGTCAGACAAAAGTGGGCATCCGACTCATATTGGAAATGATCAACTGTCGATCTCGGCGCTGCCCCTCAACCCCTGCCGGGACCTTCTCCCCGTGAAGGGCGGGGAGCGGCTTGGCCGCAACGCTGGCGATCCCCTCTCCCCGTTGTTCACGGGGAGAGGGTAAGGGGTGAGGGGCAGCGCCAACGCTCTGGTAAGGGCGACGGGGCAAGTCACACCAGCCTTGTCACTACAACCACTCGCCCTTGCCCAGCGTGGCGATGGCGGCGACGATGCGGGTGAACGCCTCGCTGGCCCGCGGCACGGTTTTGCGGGCGCGCATGAAGCTGTGCACCAGGCGCGGCTCTTCGTACCACCAGGCGCGACCGCCGGCGGCAAGGATGCGGTCGCGATAGGCTTCGCCGTCCGACGACAACGGGTCGCATTGCGCGGTGACGACGACCGTCGGCGGCAGGCCAGAGAAATCGCTGTCGCGCAGCGGCAGGAAGGTCGGATCGTCTGGTGACTGTGCCTTGCCGGAGCGGACCTGCCTGTAAAATTCGATGTCGCTGAGCGTCAGCAGCGGCGCCTCGGCGTGCTCGACATAGGAGCCGGCGCTCTTGTCACCGCCCAGCTCGGGATAGATCAGCACCTGGCCGATCGCGGGGCGAGGGTGGCGGCGCGCCGCATGTGCCACCCCAGCGGCAAGATTGCCGCCGGCGCTTTCGCCACACAGCACGATCGGCAGGGCCGTTGTTGTCGCCGCCCATTCGAACACCGCCAGCGCATCATCGAAGGCGGCCGGATGCAGATGTTCAGGCGCCAGCCGGTAGTCGGCGGACAGCACGGCAAAGCCGGTGCCGGCGCAGATCTCGGCGCAGATGTCGTCATGGCTGTCGAGCCCGCCAAGCACAAAGCCGCCGCCGTGATAATAGACGACCATCGCTTGCGGCGCCTTCCCCGCGAGCTGGTAGCGCCGGATCGGGATCGCATGGCTGCCGGCGGCAACCGTGCCGTCGCTAGCTTCGACACCTGCGGGAATGCCTGCGTGGAACGCCCGGCACATCGCGTCATAGACCGACCGCTGCTTGTCGACCGGCAGGTCCATGCCGGGCGGATACCATGCATTGACCCGGTCTATATAGGTCCACAGCGCCGGGTCGAGCAGCGTCGCGTATTTTCCGCGCTTTGCTGTCTCGGGCTTTGCGGCATCGCTGACCATCGCCATCCGGTCCCACCAAATCCGCTGGAAGCGTCAGAGCTCTTCGTAGAGCTGGGCCGCGTTTTCATAGGTAAAGCGCAAAGGCACCGAGCCCACGACCTGCCATGCATCGACCGTCTCGCCTGCCATCAATCGGCAAGCGCGTTCGGTCGTGGTCACGGCGCCGCCATAGAGCCGGTTGGCAAGGTTGAGGATCGCGGTCTGGTGCATCGCCGTGCTGCCGCTGCCGCAGGCATCCTTGACCAAAAGCACGCGAAAGCCTGACGATACCGCATCCCTGACGGTGGCGTCGATGCAGGCCTCGGTCCACACGCCGGCAACGACCAGCCACTCGATCCCTTTAGCCTTGAGCCGGCCGCCGGCAGGGCCCGCACCGAAGGCGCTGGCCTCAGTCTTGACCAGCATCATCTCGCCGGCGACCGGCGCCACTTCCGGACAGATCGCCGTCAGCGGATCGTCCTTGTCGGAGAAAGCCGACCTGCCATTCGCATCGACTGGATGGAACCGCCGCGCCTCCCTGGTGAGATCGACGATATAGGCCGAATGATAAAGCAGCACATCATTGGCCCGCGCCGTCGCCTGCAGGCGCTGGACGTTAGCGAGAATGTCGCCAAAACCCTCGACCAGATAGCGCTTGTCCTGCCGATGCTCCTCCTGGAGATCGACGAAAACCGCGGCCGCCGTGCCGCGTTTGATCGAGACCGGGCTCTTCATTCGGATACCTGAACTTCGTCATTCCAGGGCGAAGCAGCCGCGAAGCGGCGTCGCGAAGACCCTGGAATCCATGCCGTTACCTCCAGCGAAGAATGCAGCGGAACAGAGTTCTGCACCGTCTCAAAGCCTAGATGTAACGGCATGGATCCTAGGGTCTGCGCCGCGTCGCTGCGCTCCTTGCTCCGCCCTAGGATGACGAGAGCATGAGCGCCGCGGCTAGTCCCGAAGGTCTGCGATACCGCAGCGCGATTAGCGGTGGATGCTGGGATCAAACCTGTTTCTCCAGGAAATCGTCTTCATAGGGAAAGCGCGACAGTAGCTCGGTGCCGGTTTCGGTGACCAGGATCTCGTCCTCGAGCTTGACGCCCTCGCGGCCGCCTTTCTCGCCGATATAGCTCTCGACGCTGACCACCATGCCAGGCACGACAAAGCCGTCGCGGCCATAGGTCTCGTAGTCCATGGCATGCGCGATGAACGGCGTCTCGCCATGCATGCCGACGCCGTGCATGACAGACGTATAGCGCTGGTCGACGAAGCGGTCCGGTATCTTCCAGGCCTTTTCGGCAATCTCGCGAAACGCCATGCCCGGCTTGACGATCGAGATGTTGTGCTGAACCTGGTCGTGGGCCATGCGATACAGCGATTTCTGATAATCCGTCGGCTTGCCCGGCCCGCAGCGGAAGGTGCGCGAGAAGTCCGAATAGTAGCCGTAACAGCCGATCGTATCGGTATCCAGCGCCAAAAGTTCGCCCGGCCTGATCTTGCGGCCGCTGGCTTCGTTGAACCACGGGTTGGTGCGCTGGCCGGAGGTCAAGAGGCGGGTTTCGATGAACTCGCCGCCTTGCCGGATCACTTCATGATACATGATGGCGAACAGATCGTTTTCGGAAACGCCGGGTTTGATCGCCTCACGCACTGCATAGACGGCGGCCTCGGCGCCGGCCATCGACACCTGCAGGCATTTTACTTCCTCCGGCGTCTTCACTGCCCGCACGGCGAGAATTTCACCTTGGCAATCCCTGACCTCGCAGCCGCGCTTTTCCAGCGCCAGCGCCTGCAGATGGCCGCAGCGGTCGAGGCCGAGCTTCATCGAGCCGCCGCCATGCGCCTTGAGCAGTTCGGCGATCTCGTCGGCGAATGGACCTGCGGTTTCGTCGTCGCGGCCCGACACCGAAGACCACACCAGCTTGGACGGCCGCGCCTCGTCGATCGTGTCGAGCACCATCGAGACATGGTAGCTCTGCGGGTACTCGAACAGCACAATCGGCCCCGATGCTGGGATGAAGAAGTAGCGCGTCGAGTTCCGCAGGAAATAGCCGAACATGTTGCGCGAGCCGGTGGCGTAGCGCTGGTTGTAGGGATCGAACAGCACGACGGCGCCATAGCCGGCCTCGCGCATCCAGGCGCGCAGCCTGGCCAGCCGCCCCTTGCGCAGCGCGTCCGCATCGATGAAGGACGGCTCGGTATCGGACAGCCACATGCCGCCGGCCGGGTCGGCCGCCGGCGGGTGGCGCATGCGATCCCTAAAGTCGACGTCCTCGGTGCTGTCGGGGTCGAAAACGACGATGCTCATCGGGTGCCTCCTGGAGGTGGAGAAGATGAGCCATGCGCCGCGCAGAGGCTGTGCGGGATGCCGCAGATGTTGTGCCGGATGCCGCTTGAAGTCTTTCCGTAGCGCCGAAGGCCCCTGTCGCGCCAACGTCTCGCAAGACCTAATGCCTCCGCGCCACCTTCGGCGCGTGCCCATGCTCCTCCCGAAATGCCCGCGCAAAACTCGACATCGAGGCGAAGCCGCAGGCCAGCGCCACGTCGCGCACCATCAGCGTCGAATGCGCCAGGAGATCGGCGGCGCGCTTCAGCCGCAGGCGGCGGTAATAGCCGTTGGGCGAGATGCTGAGCTCTGAGCGGAAGTTTCGTTCGAGCTTGTCGGAGGAGACGCCCAGCTTCACAGCCAGCTCCGCCATCCCGAGCCGCTCCTCCACCGCATCCTCCATGATGGCGATGGCCGACAGCACCAGTTCGTTCTGGATGCCGGTGCGTAAGCGCAGCGGCATCAGCTTGCGGTCGACGCTGGAGCGCAGCGGGCTGTGCACGAACCATTCGGCGACGCCGGCGGCAAGTTCGGCGCCATAGTCTGATGAGATGATCTCCAGCATCATGTCGAGGCTGCCGACGCCGCCGGCCGAGGTGAAGCGCTTGCGGTCGATGACGTAGAGATCGCGCCTGAGCTCGATGTCCGGAAAGGCCTCGGTGAAGGCGGCCTGGCTGGTCCAGTGCAAGGTGCAGGCATGGCCGTCGAGCAGGCCGGCCCGCGCCAGGAAGAAGGCGGCATCCGCCACCGCGCCGATATGAGCGCCGCCGCGCAGGCTCCTGCGGATCCAGCCCACCGCGTCCTCCGCGACGAGATGATCGGCATCACCGCCCGAGCAGACGACGATGCGGTCGACCTTCGGCGCATCGCCGGCGAAAAAGCCCGGCTGGATGACGACGCCGTTCGAAGCCTCGACCGGCCCTTTGGCGGCGCCGACGATGATCCAGCGGTAGCATTCCCGCTTCGCCAGGACGTTAGCCGCACGCAGCGGCTCGATCACCGAACTGAACGCCATCATCGGAAAACCGGGGAAGACCAGCACCGCGAAGGTGAGGGGAGTGTCGGCTGCCATCGGCTGGTGGCGCTCGCGAATGGTCATGGCTTCAAGCGGCCTCTCGGCAATTGCAGGAAGGTCACAATTTCGCCAGATGCAGCGGAGGTCAACGGGGGTCAGTTTGAAAATTCCATCGCGCCTAGGTGTTGTCGCCTATCGGGCCGAACTCCTAAATGCTTGCCGAGCATTAGAGATAGTGGTGGGGGCGCTGCGCGGCCCGTGCAAGCAGCGGATTTAGGTAGCTACAATTAGCTTCATGACCTGTTTACGGTCTTCCGGCGACCATTGCTTCGGGTCTTCCCCGTGAGCGATCGCGCCATGAAGCTCGACATGCTTCATCACTTCCGCCTCGGTCTCTGCCGTGAACATCGCTGGACAGGCCTCGTTTCCCGGATAGTCCCTGCAACGATAAGAGTAAGCCATGACTTTCCCTCCAGGTTGACCCGATAGCAAAGCGAGGGTACGTTGCCCTTGTCAATTCACAGTTGGATGCGCCATTCAGCCGGGAAGTTTCAAACTGACCTCACTACCCAACGGGCATGGGCCCCGCTCAACTCGCTAGCGCCTGATCCAGATCCGCGATCAAATCATCGCCGTCCTCGATGCCAGCCGACAAGCGCACCAGCGAATCGGAAATCCCAATCTCGGCCCGCTTCCCGGCCGGGATCGAGCCGTGCGTCATCAGCGCCGGGTGCTCGATCAGGCTTTCGACGCCGCCGAGGCTCTCGGCGAGGGTGAACAGCTGCGTGTGTTCGAGGAAGCGTTTTGTCCCGGCAAGGTCGCGGTCGAGCTCGACTGTGATCATGCCGCCGAAGGCATGCATCTGCCGCCTAGCGATGGCATGCTGCGGGTGGCTGGCGAGGCCGGGATAGATGACCCGGCGGATGTCGGGGCGGCTTTCCAGCCAGTGCGCGATCTTCTGGCCGTTCGAGGAATGGCGCTCCATCCTCAGCGCCAGCGTCTTGAGGCCGCGCAGCGCCAGAAAACTGTCGAACGGCCCGGAAATGGCGCCGATGGCGTTCTGCAGGAATTTCAGCCGGTCGGCGAGATCCTTGTTGTCGCCGACCACGGCGACGCCGCCGACCATGTCGGAATGGCCATTGAGGTATTTCGTCGTCGAGTGGACTGATATGTCGATGCCGAGCTCCAGCGGCCGCTGCAGATAGGGGCTGCAGAAGGTGTTGTCGGCGACCGAGAGCACACCTTTGCGCCTGGCCAGTGCCGCGACAGCTTCGAGATCGACGACGCGCAGCAGTGGATTGGTCGGCGTCTCGACCCACAGCAGTTTGGTTTCCGGGCGGATCGCCGCTTCGACCGCGTCAAGATCGGTGAAGTCGACGAAGTCGACCTGGAGTTTGGCCGAGCGTTTGCGCACCCGCTCCAGCAGCCGGAAGGTGCCGCCATAGATGTCGTCGGTGGCGACGACATGGGCGCCGGAATCGAGCAGTTCGAAAATGGTGGCGATCGCCGCCAGACCCGAGGCGAAAGCGAAGGCGGCTGCGCCGCTTTCGAGATCGGCCACCGCGCGCTCGAAGGCGAAGCGGGTCGGGTTCTGGCTGCGGGCATATTCAAAACCCTTGTGCACGCCCGGGCTCTGCTGGCCATAGGTCGAGGTCGCATAGATCGGCACCATCACCGCGCCCGTCGTCGGGTCGTGGCTCTGGCCGCCATGGATCGTGCGCGTCGAGAAGGCCAGACGGTTCCTGCCCGATACGGTGGCTTTGATGGTCATCTTGCGCGGCGCCTCAGATGGTTGATCAGGTCGATGCGGGTTATCAGGCCGATGAATTCGTCGCCATCGAAGACGATCGCGACCTCGTTGCGGTCGAACACCGGCAGCAGCGCGTCCAGCGTCTGGCTGGCCTGCAGCGTGTGCAAATTGGCGGTCATGGCCGTGCGCACCGGGGCCTTGAAGCGGTCCCAGCGGCTGTCATAGGGGCCTTCGACGTGGGCGAGGATATCGCTTTCGTCGACGATGCCGACCAGCTTGCCGTCGTCCAGCACCGGCAATTGCGAGACATCCGAGCGGCGCATGCGGCCATAGGCGTTGAGCAGGCTTTCGTCCGGGCCGACAGACACGATGTCGCCGGTGCGGTGTGTGCGCATCACCAGATCGCGCAGGTCGCCATGCTGCTCGTGCTCGGCGAGGCCCTGCTCGATCAGCCAGAAGTCGTCGAACACTTTCGACAGATATTTGTTGCCGCTGTCACAGACGAAGGTGACGACCCGCTTCGGCACGGTTTGCTCGCGGCAATAGCGAAGCGCCGTCGAAAGCAGGGTGCCGGACGACGAGCCGGCGAGGATGCCCTCCTTGGACAGCAGGTCGCGCACCGCCAGCATGCTCTGCTTGTCGGTGATCGAGTAGGCCTTTTTGACCAGCGACAGATCGGCATTGGGCGGCACAAAATCCTCGCCGATGCCTTCCACGGTCCAGCTTCCGGCCTCTTGCATCTTGCCGGTCTTGATCAACGGCGCCAGCACCGAGCCGACCGGATCGGCGAGAATCATCTCGGTCTTCGGCGAGACCGCTGCGAAGTAGCGGCCAAGCCCGGTCAGCGTGCCGCCCGAACCGACGCCGACGACCACGGCGTCGACGTCGCCGTCAAGCTGCGAATAAATCTCGGGACCGGTCGTGGTTTCATGGGCGTCCGGATTGGCCGGATTGGCGAACTGGTTGGCATAGAAGGCGCCGGGCAGCTCGGCGGCGATCTTTTCGGCCATGTCCTGATAGTATTCGGCGTGACCTTTGCCGACATCGGAACGGGTCATGCGCACTTCCGCGCCGAGCGCCCGCAAATGCTGGATTTTTTCGCGCGACATTTTGTCGGGCACGACCAGGATGATGCGGTAGCCCTTGGGGATGCCGACCTGGGCGAGGCCGAGACCGGTGTTGCCGGCGGTCGCCTCGACGATGGTGCCGCCGCGCTTCAGCTTGCCCTGTTTTTCGGCGGCGGCAATCATCGACAGCGCGATGCGGTCCTTGATCGAGCCACCGGGATTCTGGCTTTCGAGCTTGATGAACAGTCGGCACTTGCCGACGTCGAATTTGGTTAGCTCGATGACCGGCGTCTGCCCGATCAGGTCGAGAACCGAAGCATAGGGCGGACGCAGACGAGACGATGCACTGTCCGAATAGGCACTGCCCGAGGGGGAACTGTCGGGTGCGGCGATCTTATGCTTGCTCATATCAGATGCTCCATGGTCAAGCGACCGCCTTGGGCAGGCTGTCAGCCTATCGTCTTTTCCAGCCGTTTGCAGTCTGAAAGAAGATAGATCGTGCCAATCCGTTGGCCAGACGGGGAATGGGATTCCAGTCTTCAGCTGCTGGTGGTCTCAACCCAAACACCTTCTGCAGTAATCCTTCCCATCCCCTCTGCCATCAACAGATTCTGCCTCACCCCAGCAACCGCTTGCTCAGACGCGCGCACTGGACGCGGATATCGGGAATGGCGTCGATCTCGAAGAAGGTGCCCCGCGTCAGCGGCCCGACCGCGAGGATCTTGGCCGATACGGTGCCGTCGCTGGCGATCACCTCGCAATTGTCTGATACGTCGAGGCCAAGGCGCAGCGGATCCGGCCGGGCCAGCCCGCGGTCTACCAGCGACCGCACCACGCTGTTCGAGGTGGTCGAGATGTCCCTGGCGATGCCGGTGCAATCGTAGATGCGGGCGACGTCGCATGTTTCGAGACGCTGCGTGTGGCGCGACTGGATTTGCACGGTGAATTCGTCGCCCGCCGCGATGCCAACGACACGCCCGGCGACAAGCCGGATGCGGCCCGATTGAACCGCCTCGCTGACGCGGGCGTAGACCTGTGGCGCCATGCGATGGCGGTGAATGTCCCACCATGCCTTGGTGTGCTCGACAAAGCGGCGCTTGGCCGAAGACGGCCAGTTCTGCCAGATCTTCTGGTTGAATGGCCTGAGCCCATCGACGACGTCGCGCCAGTCGATGCCGGCCTTCTGATTTTCCCGGATCAGGTCGCGAAACCAGCCGACAAAATAAGAAAGCTGGGTGCCGAGCGGAATGTCGGCGACGTCGAGCTTGATCGGATTGCCCTTGCGGTGCGGCGAAGGCAGCAGGCCGCGCCGTGACACCGCAATAATCTCACCGCGATGGCCGCGCTGTTCCAGCGACAGGAACGCATCGACCATGCTCAAGCCGGTGCCCAGCACCAGGACTCGGGCTTCCGGGTCGAGCGTGGTGTCGGCTTCCGATCCCATCCTGATCGCATGGCCCTGGGCGGCGCCCGGCTCCTCGTCGTGCCCGGTCGCCAGCACGGCAAGGTGGGCGACGACGCTGGTGCCGTTGGCCAGCGTCACCTCGGCCCCGGACCCGGTCGGCGAGATCGTCAGGCTTTCTTCGCGGATCAGGCGAAGACGCCCCGTCTCGCGAGCCTCGAGCTCGTCCAGCAGCTCCTTCAGGTAGCGGGCATAGACGCTGCGCGGGGCGTAGACCGGCGCCTGCTCTGGGGTTGCCAGGCCGCATTCAAGCAGCCAGCGCCAGAAATTGCCGGGATCGTCGGCATAGGCGCTCATGCCGGCCGCGCTGACATTCAGCACATGCGCCGACAGCAGCGTGGAATAGGCGATGCCCTGGCCGAAATGCGGGCGCTTTTCGATCAGGGTGACACGAAGATCCGGATTGGGCGATTTCAACAGATGCGCGGCAAGGACGACGCCGCTGGCGCCGCCGCCAACGATAACGATAGAATTCGGGACGGTCGAATTTGCGCGCCCGGTCATGAGCGCACCAATTGTCTCTGGAGCCGTCGGTTCCGGCTCAGGCCTGGATTTTCAACGCAGCCGAAAGGTCTTCGTCGCCGGCGATATCGCGCATCTCGGCGAGGCTGCGCTGATCCAGCACCTCGGCGATCGCTTGCCGGACCTCGAGCATCAGATGTCGGACTTGGCATGTCGCCTCGTTGCAGTCTTCACAGCGCTGATACCGGGTGCGGCTGGCGCAGGGAATGGGGGCAAGCGGCCCGTCGAGCACGCGCACGACGTGGCCGATCTTGATTTCATCCGCCGGCCGCGCCAGGCGATAGCCGCCCTCCTTGCCCTTGCGGCTCTGGACGAAACCGGCGTTGCGCAGCTCAACCAGGATGGCATCGAGAAATTTCTTCGGGATGTTGTTTCGGGTGGCGATATCGCCAACGAAGGCGAGCTGTCCAACCGGCAGCCGCGCAAGATGGACGAGCGCCTTGAGGCCGTACTTGCCCTTTTTCGTGAGCATAGACCGAACGTTTTCCTGTCGTGCGATGGCGCAGGGGCACCAGTTGCGAAGCGCCTGGCGTGCGTCCCACCGCGTCCAAGCCTGTATGACACATAAATTCTAGTATCATATACAAGCCGGGCACCGTTGATTTTGCTTCGTTTTCAGCCGTTGAGGCTATTTGCCGGACGTTCTTCCTCCTGCGAGAACGCCAATTGGACAGCCAGCCCTCGACATCATGCTCAGGCGATCGCCGCGATATGGACATCGCTAAGGTTCTCTCAATTCCTGCAATGTCGATAAGACTACTATACTCACCCCGAATACAGGGACCGGTTTTCAAATCCTCGGCTATTCGCAGCATCGATTTGCCTAAGGTGGGCGCAAAACAGGAAATGCTTGTTTGTGGCGGGCGCACATTCGCTGGTCGACCGAAACGCCGCCAACCCCTGAGGTGGTTCGAGTGTCAGGGGCGCGAACGGTTCGCCCACACCAGGCCGCCCAGACCGACCAGCGCAGTGATGATACCGATATAGAGCCATTGCGATTGGCCGGTCATGAAGCTGCCGCCGACGAGGCCGCTGCCCTGCAGCGACCACAACGCGCCGAGGGCGAGCACGACCAACGCCAGCAGATTCTTGATCAATCTCATCGCCGGAATTTCCTTTCCAAGTCGATCATCAATTCAGCCATGACCGCGATGGCAAAGCGAAAGGAGGCGACCCGATCGTATTCGCTTCTGCTTGTATATCGACGTCGGATATCGAGACGAAGACCATCGGGGATACGCGGCGACGCCGAATAACCTCTGACAAAGTGTTTCCCACCGTCTCCAAACGTGTACTGTAGTCATGGAACCGCCAGATGACTGCCGCATTTCGTGCCACATTCGATCCTTAACGGCCGGGTCTGTCAAACGGAGCCACTTGCCACAGATGACGAAACCAAACCGGACCGCGCTTGTCGCGGCGACGATCGCGGCTGGCCTGATGGTCGGCGCATCCACCTCCCCTGCCGCCGCGCAATGCGGCCGCGCCTCCTGGTACGCGCTGTACTCGAAGACCGCTTCCGGCGAGCGGATGAACCCGTCGGCGCTGACCGCCGCGCACCGTACCTTGCCTTTTGGCACAAAGCTGAAGGTGACCAACCGCAAGAACGGCCGCAGCGTCGTCGTGCGCATTAACGACCGCGGCCCGTTCATCAAGGGGCGCGTGATCGATCTGTCGAAGGGCGCCGCCAGGCGGCTCGGCTTCATAAGTTCGGGCCATACTTCCGTGTGCACCGACCGCGTGTAATGCTTGTAGTGTCCGGCCTGAGCCGGACACGCCTTGCCTCGTTACTCCTTCGCAACCGCACAATAAGCCGGCTGCCGCCGTTCAAGCCGGTTTTCAACACCTTAGACGAAAGTATCAGCATAAATCACGGCACTTGACGTATTGCATCGCAGCAGTTTGTTGTTAACCTCCCCGCGAGATTCAAGGCTCGGCACTGCTGTCGTCCCTTCGGTCGCAGCAGCGGGGTTCTCGATGTTCTACCAGTTCTACGAATTGAACCACGCCGCCGTGCAACCGGCCCGCTTCTATGCCGATGCGGTGCGTATGTTCTACACCAATCCGCTCAATCCATTCACGCACACGTCCTGGGGCCGCTCGATCGCGGCAACGGCCGAATTGTTCGAGCGCACGACGCGCCGCTACAGCAAGCCGCAATTCGGCCTGACCAAGACGGTGGTCGACTGGAAAAGCGTCGATGTCACCGAAAAGACGGTGTGGTCGCGGCCGTTCTGCAATCTCCTCCGTTTCGAGCGGGCGGTTCCCGCCGGCCGCCGGCCCGATCCGAAGCTGCTGATCGTGGCGCCGATGTCGGGCCACTATGCGACGCTGCTGCGCGGCACGGTCGAGGCGATGCTGCCCCATGCCGACGTGCACATCACCGACTGGGTCGACGCCCGCATGGTGCCGCTGGCGGATGGCAGTTTCGACCTCGACGACTACATCGACTACATCGTCGACATGCTGCATGCGCTGGGACCCGATACCCATGTCATGGCTGTATGCCAGCCTTCGGTGCCGGTGCTCGCGGCGGTGGCGCTGATGGAAACGCGCGGCGACCCGTTCGTTCCCTCGACAATGACGCTGATGGGCGGGCCGATCGATACCCGCCGCAATCCGACTGCGGTCAACCTTCTGGCCGAGGAAAAGGGCATCGACTGGTTCCGCGACAACGTCATCATGCAGGCGCCGTGGCCGGTGCCCGGCTTCGGCCGTGAGGTCTATCCCGGCTTCCTGCAGCTTTCTGGATTCATGAGCATGAATCTCGACCGCCACATCATCGCCCACAAGGACTTCTTCATGCATCTGGTGAAGCATGATGGCGACAATGCTGAAAAGCACCGCGACTTCTATGACGAATATATGGCGGTAATGGATCTGACGGCGGAGTTCTACCTGCAGACGGTCGACACGGTGTTTGTCCGCCATACCTTGCCCAAGGGCGAAATGATGCATCGCGGCGTCGCCATCGACCCCTCCGATATCCGCAATGTCGCCCTGTTCACGGTCGAGGGCGAGAACGACGACATTTCCGGTCTCGGCCAGACCCAGGCCGCGCACGACCTCTGCATCAACATCCCCGCGGACAGGCACGCTCACTACATGCAGCCGGCGGTCGGCCATTACGGCGTCTTCAACGGCTCGCGCTTCCGCTCCGAAATCGTGCCGCGCATCGTCGACTTCATCACCAGCTATGGCCGCCAGACCCGCGTCGCGGTGAGGCCGAAGCTGGTTCGCACCGCCAAAAAGTAAAGATGTAGCCTTGTGAGTCCCGGATGGCAGCCCAGTTCAAGTCGACCTGTTGCACAATAGCCGCTGTTTCGGCCGCGCGGGTAACCATGTCGCAAATCTGGCCGTTGGTATAATTGACAGGGACTGTAGATCGCCCTTAACCTTTCATTAACAACAAGGGACGAGGGGGACAATGATTTCCTCACCAATGGCGAGAAGGCTGCGCGCGTGCGCCCTGTTAGGGCTGGCATTTGCGGCAGGCTGGTCTACGGCGGCTTCGGCGGGACCAATGGCAACCGGCGGGCCGACATCGCAGCCGATCGGCCATTACGATTTCTGCAAGACCAGTCCGGCCGAATGCTCGATCCATCCGGGCAATCTCGCCCCGGCCACCATGAGCGGTGCGCTCTGGCGCAAGATGCTCAGCGTCAACGCCAGGGTCAACGCCGCCGTCAAGCCGATAAGCGACATCGACATTTATGGCAAGGACGAGGTCTGGGCCTATCCCGCTAGGGGCGTTGGCGACTGTGAGGACTATGTCCTGGAAAAGCGCCGCGAATTGAACCGCTTGGGCGTTTCCTACGCCAATCTTCTGATGACCGTCGTGCGCAAGCCGGACGGTGAGGGCCACGCCGTGCTGACCGTGCGAACAAGCAAGGGCGACTACGTCCTCGACAATCTGGACGGAAAGGTCCGCTCGTGGGACCGGACCGGCTATCGCTTCCTCAAGCGGCAGGCGATCGACAATACCGGCCGCTGGGTCTCGATCCGTGATGGCCAGCCGGTTCTGGTTGGCGCGGTTCAGTAGCAGGCCGTCACTTTGGCTGCTTCAGCGCGGCGCGGATCGATGCGGTGATGCGGCGAAGCTCCGCTTCGTCGAGTTTTTCGATGTTTTCGGCCAGAACATTGGCAAGCTCGGTGGCGGCGGGGCTGAGGCCCGACGTGTCGAGCTTCACCCGTGGGTGCGAGGTGTCCGCCAGCCGCTCGAGTTCTTCGGCATCGTCCCATATGACATTGAAATAGCCGATGATCTTCTGGATCAGCGTCCAGGTCGGCGCGCCACGGCGGCCATGCTCCAGCGCCGACAAATAGGCTGCGCTGACGCCGATCGCCTCGGCCATGGCCTTCTGACTGACACCGCGTTGGCTTCGCATGGCGCGAAGCTTTTCGCCGAACGGGGTCACAAGTGCATCCTCATGGGGTGCATCCTCATTAGCGCCCACGCCGCAGGCGGACATAGAGCGCGCCCGAGCCGCCATGGTTGCGGGCAGCATGGTCGTGACTGGAGACAAGCGGCCTGAAAGCGGGTGTCGACAGCCAGGCGGGCACGGCGCGCCGCAAGATGCCGTCGCCGCCCGACGACGAACCCTTGCCGGTGATGACCAGCACATAACGGATGCCCCCGGCATGCGCCCGGTGCAGGAAGGAAAACAGCAGCGAATAGGCTTCGTCCTGGCTCAGGCCATGGAGGTCGACGCGGCCTTCGATCGGCAATCGGCCCTTCGACAGTTTTTCCAGCGTCGGTTCGTCGATCACATGCGAGACATGCTGCGCCTTTGCTTTCGTGGCCGCAGCAGGAGCCATCGCCTGGACACGCGGCGGTGGCTTCGTGTCATCACCGACGTCCGGGCCGATAGCCGGGATGTCGCTGGCCGACTTGCCCTTCAGCGGCTTGGCCGTGCGCGCTACCAGGTTCCACAGGACCCGATCGTCCTCGCTCAGCCTGTCGATGCGCCGGGTCATCGCCCCGCTCCCGGTACAAGCGGGCGCGGTATCAGCGCGTAGAAATCGGCAGGGTTGCGGACAACGCCGGCGATCTCGCCGGCCGCATGTCCCGTTCCGGCGAACAGGTCGCCGCGGGCCGGCCCGGTAATGGCCGAGCCGGTATCCTGCGCGATCATCAGTCGCCGGAACGGCTTGTCGTCGAAAGCGGTCAGCGACGGCCCATCGATGTAGAACGGCGTGCCGAATGTATGCAGCAGACGGTCGACAGCGACGGAGCGGCCCGGCGTCAGCGGCACTTTTGCCCCAGCGATCGGCCCGAGTTCCGGGTCGTCGACAGCCGCCTCGCGGAAGAAAATATAGGAGCGGTTGCGCCACAGGATCTCGTCGATGCGATCCGGATGCGCCTTGAACCAGGCGCGGACCGACTGCATGGTCACCGCTTCGAGCGGGATTTCGCCTAATTCACTCAGGATCTTGCCGGGTCCGGTAAAGCGCTGGCCGGATTTGGCGGCATAGGTGACGCGGCAAAACCGGCCGTCGGTCATGGTGAGCCTGGCTGCACCTTGCACGTGAATGAAGAAGGCGTCGATCTTGTCGGCTAGCCAGGCGATTTCCAGACCCTTGCCAGCCAAACCCTTGCCGACGAGCGCGCCGCGCTCGATCTCGCCGCGGTCGAAATACTCGACCGGCCCGTTCGGCGTGGCGCGGCCGAAGGCGAGATAGGGATCCATGCCGGGCGGCCGGTTGACGTCGTCGATGTCGACGAGATCGGCCGGGCGCGACAGCAGCGGCACCGCAAATTGTTCGGTTCGCACCGATGAAGCGTCGACCACCGGTTCATAGAAGCCGGTGACGAGGCCGGTGCCGCCGCTTTCGCCCCCTATGTGCGCCGGGATGAAATGATGCTCGAAGAAGGCGCGGGCTTGCGCCCGGTCGGTTGGCGAAACGGTGCGGGCTGCAGCGTAGGCCTCGGTGAAGGCATTGAAATCGACGCCGAGCCCGCCGGAGCGATAGGGTTTTGTCAGGACATGAAAAGCCGAGCGCCGGAAAGCCGCGAACGCGGCCAGATGGTCGTCCTCGTCCCAACCGGGCAGATCGTCAAAGGATTTTTCGCGGAACGCCTGAGATAGCGACACCGGAGCCTCGCCGTGGTCCGGGCTCAGTCTTCTTCTTCGGTGGCGACGAGCTTCCAGTTCGGGTCGCGCGAGCGCGTATCGCGGGCGAAGGTCCAGACATCCTTGACCTCGGCGACGGTTTCGGGATCGCCGTCGATGACGGCGCCGGCCTTGTCGCGCGTCGCCGAAATCAGCTCGCTGACGATGCGCAGCGTGATATGCGCCTCGCTGCCCTTCATCTCGGCGGAAACGATGTCGGCCTTGTCGATGCCGACGAAGGAGGACTGGATCTTTTCCGATTTCGCCTCGCGGTCGCCGATGGCCGCGACAAAGCCGTCATAGACCTCGCGGGACAACAGGTTCTTCAGCGTCTTGCGGTCGCCATCGGCATAGGCCATCACGATCATTTCATAGGCCATCTTGGCGCCATCGACAAAGGTCTTCGGGTCGAATGCCGGATCATTGTCCTTGATCGCGCGCAGGCCCTTGTTGAGATCGGTGTCAGGCTTGGCGAAGGCGTCGATCGCCGCATAGGCGTCGATTGCCGGCTCTCCCGGCGCTCGCTTGCGCGGCAGCGAGACCACATTCTCCGGCTTCTGGGTGTCGTCGCGCGTCCGGCCCGCCGTATAGGGATCGAAGGGCGGGCGCTCACTGCCGGTGCGGCGGCCGAGCACATTGCGCAGCTGGAAAAAGATCACAACCGCCGCAACCAGAAAGAAAATCGTGCCGAAGTCGAAGAATCCCATATCTTCCGCCAATCAATCCCTACTCCGGCCGGACCGCCCGGCCAGGCAATGGCTGCGGTCGCATAGCGTTCAACATCCAAAGCATATAGAACGCAAGGTGCAATCATTCAAATTAAAGGCAGGCATACCTATCTAAAAGAGCCAGTGCCAGCGGCGATTGCCCGCAGGCCGGCAAAACATGGAAACGATCGGTCAAGATTTGCGCATTTCGCTGCTTCCCCTGTTCATCCTTGCGCTTCCGCTGCTGGAGATCGCTGGTTTCGTCGTTGTCGGCCGCCAGGTCGGCGCCCTGGCGACGGTCGGCCTGGTGCTGGCTTCGAGCATCGCCGGCGCGCTGTTGTTGCGATACCAGGGTTTCGGCGTCATGACCCGGGTCCGGGCCGAGATGGACGCCGGCCGTGATCCAAGCCGCCAGCTCGCGCATGGCGCCATGATCGTGCTGGCCGCGATCCTGCTCATCATTCCCGGCTTCATTACTGACATTTTCGGCATTCTGCTGTTCCTGCCGCCGGTTCGCGACCTTGCCTGGCGCCTGTTGAAAGGCCGCATCGTGCTGGCGACCAATTTCAGCACCGGCGGGTTCAGGGCCCGGCAACGCGACAAGACCATCGACCTTGACGACAGCGACTATTCGCGCGGCGACGACTACGAGCGCGGTCCGGATCACGATTCTCCCTGGCCCCGCCTCAAGGACGAATAGGTCGGCAACGCCTCAGGGACGAGTAGGTCGGGGCAATCGGGCGAAGAAAGAAAGTGCTGTATCCGGCCTCGCGCCGGCAGTGGAAACCATTTTCGCGTGCGCGAAAATGGCAAGGCCGACCGGCCGTCGCGCCTGTTGGCGCGCAAGCCAAGGTCGCGGATGCGACCGCCGGCGCTTGAGGCAGGAAAAAGACGAAGGGCAATCGGGTCACCCGATTGCCCTGGCGAGTAGGTCGGCAAACCTTGTCTTGTCATGCCGGCCATGGTAGCGAACGCCCGATTTCAATCCGGTCAGCAACGCTGCCCAGGCAAAAGGACAAAGGCTTATGGCCAGCAAAGACGACGCGCCGACCGGCGCGGCCAGTGGCAACGGCGACGCGACGCAGCCCTCGCTCAATGTGCTTGCCCAATATGTGAAGGACCTTTCCTTCGAAAGCCCCGGCGCGCCGAACTCGCTGCGCGGCCGCGACAAGGCCCCTGGCATCGCCATCAACGTCAATGTCAACGCCAACCCGCTTTCGGACAAGCAGTTCGACGTCAATCTGACGCTGAACGCCAAGGCGTCCTTCGACAAGGAAGTGCTGTTCAACGTCGAGCTGGTCTATGGCGGCGTTTTCGCCATCAGCGGCTTCCCGCAGGAGCACATGCTGCCGCTGCTGTTCATCGAATGCCCGCGGCTGCTGTTTCCGTTCGCCAGGCAGATCATCGCCGAGGCGACGCGCAATGGCGGCTTCCCGCCCTTGATGCTCGATCCGATCGATTTCGCGCAGATGTTCCAGCAGAAGCTGGCTGAGGACCAGGCCGCCGGCAAGGTCAAGGTGAGCTGAGGCAGTTGCTTGCTCGGTAGAATCCGGCTTCGCGCCGGGTTTTTTGCTTGAGACGAGCTCCTCGATCCTGACAGGTCGGAAGCCGATCGTTCCAGCGGCCAATTTCAGTGGCGGGTCGCAGACCTTGGAGATTACCACGGAACGAACCAATCGACGTTCGCTGCCGATCGCCTTCCTACCCGTCAAAATCGCTATGCCGCGGAACTTGCTTCCGCGGCGACGCGCAGCCAGAGCGCGTTTTCGCCTAATGTGCCGACCATGCTCGCGTGCGCGGTGCGCTCTGCGTCTGTCAGACGAGACGGCAGCGCTATTGGCCGCACGCCGATGCTGATGTCGATATCGTCGACATTTCTCCTGCCGCCGGCCGGCGCCGTGGCACTGTCGAGGATGAGGGCTGCCTGCTTGCCGCCGATGAGCTCGATATAGACCTCGGCCAGCAATTCCGAATCGAGCAAGGCGCCGTGCTTGGTGCGACGGGCATTGTCGATACCGTAGCGCCGGCAGAGCGCGTCCAACGAATTGGGTCCCATCGGATGCTTGCGGCGCGCCAGCGCCAGGGTGTCGACGACAAGTCCGGGGTCAACAAGCGGATGGCCAAGCCGGCCGAATTCGACATTGAGAAAAGCGATATCGAAAGTCGCATTGTGGGCGACCAGCTTGGCGCCGTCGATGAAGGCAAGAAACTCCTCGGCGATGTCGCTGAAGGTCGGCTTTCCCATGAGATCGGCGGCGCTGATGCCATGAACGGCCTGCGCCTCCGCATGAATCGGTCGTCCCTGCGGATTGATGTAATGGTGGAAGGTGCGGCCGGTCGGGAACCGATTGACCAGCTCGATGCAGCCAAGCTCGATGACGCGGTCATCGCGGAAATCGAGACCGGTGGTTTCCGTGTCGAAGATGATCTCGCGCATCGAATCGTTCCGTTGGGTCCGGCGTTATTCCAGCCGAATCATTATGGGAACAAATTGGCAACATATTCCGCCCGATGCAAGCGCGTTAAACAGGCTTGCCGGCCTTATCCCCCACCAGTTCGGCGACGATCGCATTGACCGCCGCGCGCGCCGCATCGAAGCCCTGTCCAGTGTCGATGATGAAATCGGCGCGCTTGCGCTTTTCGGCGTCGGGAACCTGCCTGGCCAGGATCGACACCAGCTTCTTTTCGCTCATGCCCGGGCGCGCCAGCACGCGGGCGCGCTGGATTTCGGCCGAGGCGGTGACGACCACGACCTTGTCGACCCGGTCGCGGCCACCGGTTTCGAACAGCAGCGGGATATCGAGAACGACAAGCGGCGCGCTGGCGGCACGGTTCCGAGCCAGGAAGGCGTCGGCGTCGGCGCGGACCAGCGGGTGGATGATCGCTTCCAGCCGTTTCAAGGCTGCGGCATCGCCGAGCACCCGCTCGGCCAGCTTCGTGCGATCGACCGACCCGGATTTTGTGGTTCCGGGAAAAGCCGCCTCCACCAGCGGAGCCGCCTTGCCGGCGTAGAGGCGATGCACAGCCTCGTCCGAATCGTGGACGGGCACGCCGGCTTCGGCAAACATCCTGGCCGTAGTCGACTTGCCCATGCCGATCGATCCGGTGAGGCCGAGCACGATCATGCCTTTCACTCCTAAGTCATTCTTTGGGCACCGAGATCGGCGACGATCATCTGCCGCAATTCGGCAGTGACCTCCGGCCTGATGCCGAACCAGCGCTCGAAGCCGGGCACCGCCTGGTGCAGCAGCATGCCGAGGCCGTCTACGGTCTTCAGGCCCCGCGCTTTGGCTGCGGCCAGCAATGGCGTTTCCAGCGGCACATAGACAATGTCGGTGACGATGGCATGGTCCGGCAGCCTGCGGGGATCGGCGGACAGGCCTTCATGGCCATGCATGCCGAGCGCTGACGTGTTGACCAGCAGGCCGGCGTCGGCAAGCAGCTCGCCGGTCGCCTGCGTGCCATGGGCCGAGACGCCGGCGCCGAAGCGGTGGCGCAATTCCTCGGCTCGGGCGAGCGTTCGGTTGACGATGCGGATGTCACTGATGCCGCGTTCCATCAACGCATGGATGACCGCGCGGGCGGCGCCGCCGGCACCGAGCACCACGGCCGGGCTATTTGCGGCCCAGCCCGGCGCATGTTCGTCGAGATTGGCGGCAAAGCCATGGGCGTCGGTGTTGCCGCCGCACAGACTTCCGCCTTCGAACCACAGCGTGTTGACGGCACCGATCTGTTCGGCCGCATCGTCGCGGTGCGTCGCCAGCGCGAAGGCGGCCTCCTTGTGCGGGATGGTGACGTTGCCGCCACGGTAGCCAGTCGCCTCGACCATTCTCACGAATTCGGCAAAAGCCTCCGGCGTGACGTCGATGGCCCGGTAGCTGCCGTCGATACCGTATTTCGCCAGCCAATAGGAATGGATCTTCGGCGACCGGGAATGCGCGACCGGGTGGCCGGTGACGAATGCCTTTTTCGCAGCCTCAGCCATCGATGGCGCCGAGGTCGCGCAGCTTGGCCAGAGCGGGCAGAAGCGGCAGGCCGACGATGGTGAAGTAGTCGCCTTCTATTCTTTCGAACAGCTGGATGCCTTCGCCTTCGATCTGGTAGGCGCCGACGCTGGACAGCGCCTTGGCGCCGACCCGCGCCAGATGGCGGCCGATGAAGGCCGGATCGAGCTTTCGCATGGTCAGGCTGGCAATGCCGACATGCCGCCACAGAACCGCACTGTTGCGGGCCAGCACCACGGCGCTGTTGAGCTGATGGGTCTTTCCCGACAGCGCCAAGAGATGGCGGCGCGCGCCTTCCATGTCGACCGGCTTGTGGAACAGTTCGTCGCCGAGCGACAGCGTCTGGTCGCAGCCAAGCACCAGGGCGCCGGGCTTTCGCTCGCTGACCTCGGTGGCTTTGGCCTCGGCAAGCACCAAGGCGACGTCTTCAGGCGAGATACCGCTGTCTTTTAGTGGCGCCTCAAGCGCGCGCTCGTCGACTTCTGCCGGAACCGCCTCGACCGGCACGCCGGCATGGACAAGCAGCGCTTTGCGGAACGGACTGCCCGAGGCAAGGATGATTTTTTCGGCCATTTTTACCGCCCGATTCCTGACGCTCACTACGGGTGTGTCGAGATCCAGGTCAGGCCGAGCCGAAAATGGTGGCTTCCGAGATCCGGAGCGGAGCGTACTTTTCGTACGTGAGCACCGGAAGCGCAGGAAGCCGCCTTTTGCAGGCCGGCATCACCTGAATATCACACGCCCTAGCGCGTCTTGCCGCGCAGGGCAACGATCGCCGCCGCCGTCTCCTCGATCGAGCGGCGGCTGACGTCGATCATCGGCCAGCCATGCCGGGTGCAGATCTGGCGGGCATAGGCGAGCTCTTCGGCGATCGCGGCGCGGTCGACATAGTCGGTCGGCTCGTAGGCGCTGGTGTTGCCGAGGATGCGGTTCTGGCGGACCTGAGAGATGCGCTCGGCGGTGGCGATCAGCCCGACGATCAGCGGTTTCGTGGCGTTGACCAAGCTTTCCGGTACCGGCACGCCGAGCACGATCGGGATGTTGGCGGTCTTGATGCCGCGATTGGCGAGATAGATGCTGGTCGGTGTTTTCGAGGTGCGCGAAATGCCAACGAGCACGATGTCGGCGTCGTCCATATTGGCGGGCAGCTGGCCGTCATCATGCTCCATGGTGAAATTGAGCGCGTCGATGCGGCGAAAATATTCGGCGTCGAGAACATGCTGGGCGCCGACGCGGCGGCCGGCCGGCGTGCCGAGATAGGACTGGAACACAGTCAGCACCGGTTCCAGCACGGAGACGCAAGGCAGGCCCATGGCGGCGCAGCGTTCGTCGATACCGCGGGCGAGCTTTTGGTCGACGACCGTATAGAGGATGATGCCCGGCTCCTCCTCGATGTCCTCGAACACTTTCGTCACCTGCTTTTCGGTGCGGATGAGCGGGTAGATATGCTCGATGGCGCGCGCATCCTTATATTGCGCGGAGGCCGCGCGGCCGGCCGCCAGCAGCGTTTCACCGGTGGCATCGGAAATCAGGTGAAGGTGAAAGAAGCTCTGGGGTTTGTTCACAGGGGTTCGTTCCAAGCTGTGGGCCGATGTGGATAAGGTCGGTCGGGAAGATCGGCCGGTCGGAGGCGACTGTATCAGATGCCAGTTTGTCCACAATTCGATGCGCTGTCGGCTTCGTCGGGCGGCTGGGGACAAGTTCGGGGACGGGCTTTTTTGACTCTGCCTCATCCACAGGCCCGTTTTCTTTGCTCTGGCCATAACGCATTGATTAAAATCCGAAATTTCCAACTGTCCCCAATCCCCTCCTATCCGGCAGAAGAAGCACGCGACAATATGCTGGCTGGCATTTTCCGGGGCAAAGCGGGACAGGAGACAACTACCGTTACCAACAGACTCTTAGAATCATAAGATTCCTAGAAATAGAATATTTAATTATAGAGAAGCCTGGAGAGGCGAGCGCTGAATGCCCGAAAACCGGATCATGCTGGACGTGTTGAAGGGCAAGGCTGCGTTTCCGCCGCCGCTCTGGATGATGCGCCAGGCCGGCCGCTATCTGCCGGAATATCGGGAGACACGCAGGCGGGCCGGATCGTTCCTCGATCTTTGCTACGATCCCGATCTTGCTGTGGAAGTAACGCTGCAGCCGATAGAACGCTTTGGCTTCGATGCATCGATCCTGTTTTCCGACATTCTGGTCGTGCCGCATGCGCTGGGCCGCGACGTGCGTTTCGAGGAGGGACGCGGGCCGCTGTTGACGCCGATCTCGGCGGCGGAGATTGCGGCTCTCGACGGCGAAACGTTTCACGTGAATCTCGAACCGATCTACGAGACGGTCAGACGGCTGCGGACAAAACTGCCTGATGAAACGACGCTGATCGGCTTCTGCGGCGCGCCGTGGACGGTGGCGACCTATATGATCGCCGGCCACGGCACCTCAGACCAGGCGCCGGCGCGGCTGTTCGCCTATCGCGAGCCGGCGGCTTTCCTGCAGCTGTTGAACGTACTTGTCGATCACTCGGCCGCCTATCTCATCCGCCAGATCGAAGCAGGCGCCGATGTGGTGCAGGTTTTTGACTCGTGGTCCGGCGTGCTCGACGAAGTGTCTTTCGAGGCCTTTTGTGTCAGACCGATGGCGGAGATCGTCAGGCAGGTACGGGCCGTGCATCCCAACGTTCCGATCATCGGGTTTCCCAAGGGCGCCGGCGCCCACTACCGGAGCTATCGCCAGAAGACCGGCGTGACGGGGCTGGGGCTCGACTGGACCGTGCCGTTGACGACGGCAAAGGAACTGCAGCGCGACGGAGCCGTACAGGGCAATCTTGATCCGTTACGGCTGGTGGCCGGCGGCAAGGCTCTAGCCGACGGCGTCGACGCTATCCTGAAAGCACTGAGCGATGGACCGCTGATCTTCAATCTCGGGCACGGCATCACGCCGGAAACGCCGATCGCGCATGTCGAGGCGATGGTGAAACTGGTGCGGAGCGCATCATGAGGATGATGGGGAATGGCACCGCGGAAGGTGGTGCTGGCGCAATGCGCCGCGCGGCGATCGGCATCATTATCTTCCTCGTCCTGGCTGGGCTTCTGTTCCTGTTCGGGCCGGATGATTTCTTGCCCTGGGCAAAGGCGATCCATGTCATTGCCGTCATCTCCTGGATGGCAGGCATGCTCTATCTGCCGCGGCTGCTGGTCTATCATGCCGATGCTGAGAAAGGCTCCGTCCAGTCGGAGACCTTCAAGGTGATGGAGCGCCGGCTGCTGCGTGGCATCATTAATCCGGCCATGATCATCACCTGGGTATTCGGCCTCTGGCTGGCCTGGAAAGGCTTTGGTTTTCAGGGCGGCTGGCTGCATGCCAAGATTGCCGCGGTGCTCGGGCTCTCGGCCGTTCATGGCTATCTGGCAGGCGCGGTCCGCAAATTCGCCGAGGACCGCAACGAAAAGCCCGCGAAGCACTGGCGGATCGTCAATGAGATCCCCACATTGCTGATGATCGTCATCGTCGTGCTGGTCATCGTGAAGCCTTTTTGACGCCGCCGCATCGGCCAGAAATCGGAATCGATTTTCGGAAAGTACGATGCGGTACTCGAAGAGTCTTACAGCGTCCCTGTGCGCGTCAAGAGAGACGCGCAGCGGCCACAAAAGGCGGCTTGCTCTTTTAGTCGACCGACGATAAAAGACGGGTCTTCCTTCCCGTCATGCGCCGCCCCATTCATCGCTTCGGCCGCGCCCGGCATTTGTCGCATCCCGCCGATATTTTCCCCATGCTTAGTCACTCAGAGTCCGTTTAATGATGCAAGAAATGAAACTCACCGAGTTCAAGAACAAGAAACCGCCAGAGCTGATCGCTTATGCCGAATCGCTCGAGGTCGAGAACGCCAGTGTGATGCGCAAGCAGGAGCTGATGTTCGCAATCCTGAAACGGCTGGCGACCCAGGATATCGAGATCATCGGCGACGGTGTGGTCGAAGTGCTTCAGGACGGTTTTGGCTTCCTGCGCTCGGCCAATGCCAATTACCTGCCGGGCCCCGACGATATTTATATTTCGCCGTCGCAGATCCGCCGGTTCTCGCTAAAGACCGGCGATACCGTCGAAGGCCCGATCCGCAGCCCGAAGGAAGGCGAGCGCTATTTCGCGTTGCTCAAGGTCAACACGATCAATTTCGACGACCCCGAAAAGATCCGCCACAAGATCCATTTCGACAATCTGACGCCGCTTTATCCGACCTCGCGGCTGAAGATGGAAATGGACGTTCCTACCTCGAAGGACATCTCGGCGCGCGTCATCGACCTGGTGGCGCCGCTCGGCAAAGGCCAGCGCGCCCTGATCGTGGCGCAGCCGCGAACCGGCAAGACGGTGCTGTTGCAGAACATCGCCCATTCGATCACCACCAATCATCCGGAATGCTATTTGATCGTGCTGCTGATCGACGAGCGGCCGGAGGAAGTCACCGATATGCAGCGCTCGGTGAAGGGCGAGGTCGTCTCCTCGACCTTCGACGAGCCGGCGGTGCGCCACGTCCAGGTCGCCGAAATGGTGATCGAGAAGGCGAAGCGCCTGGTCGAGCACGGGCGCGACGTCGTCATCCTGCTGGATTCGATCACCCGCCTCGGCCGTGCCTACAACACCGTCGTGCCGTCATCCGGCAAGGTGCTGACCGGCGGCGTCGACGCCAATGCCTTGCAGCGGCCGAAGCGCTTCTTCGGCGCAGCCCGCAACATCGAGGAAGGCGGCTCGCTGACCATCATCGCCACCGCTCTGATCGACACCGGCAGCCGCATGGACGAGGTCATCTTCGAAGAGTTCAAGGGCACCGGCAATTCGGAAATCGTGCTCGACCGCAAGGTGGCCGACAAGCGCATCTACCCGGCCATGGACATCCTCAAGTCCGGCACCCGCAAGGAAGACCTTCTGGTCGCGCGCCAGGACTTGCAGAAGATCTTCGTGCTGCGCCGCATCCTGGCGCCGATGGGCACAACCGACGCCATCGAGTTCCTGATCGACAAGCTCAAGCAGACCAAGACGAATGCGGATTTCTTCGATTCGATGAACACGTAAGGAAGTCAGGCGAGGCAGCCCCTCACCTATCCGCGCCGCAACTGCCGCTCGAGCTCCTCAGCGTCCGTTATCACCGGTAGGCAGACCTGCCCGGTGCACAGCCAGGCGCCCGGCTCGATCGTTGGCGGCAAAACGCCGCCTGGCAGCGTCGCCAGGTTTGTCGCCGAGCCGACCGACACGATAGTGTCGACCCGGCGGGGGTCCGGATTTCGATTCGCAACCGGAACAAGCCCGGGGTTCTCTTGGTCGTCCACCAGCACCAGTTTCAACGGCTCGGTCGCCAAGGCGCAGGCGTTGACGATACCTGCCTGGCCATAGGCCTGATGCGCCGCACGGCCGGCCGCGTGTTCGGCGACCTTCCAGGTCTTTTCCTGTAATTCAAGATCGCCCGAAAGCGAGGACAATCGGACCATGGCCTCGATGATCTGGCCGGTGGCTGACGGGATAGCCTCGTCGACATCGCCCCTGATACGGATCGGCACGTCGGCACTGTCCAACGCGGTTAGGTAGTAGCCGGTGTTGTTCTCATCGCTATGCCATTGATCGAGCTGCGCGATGAATTGGCCGGCCAGCTCGGTGTAACGCGATGTGCCGGTAGCTTCAAACAAGGAGATCGCGGCGTTGACCATGGCGGCGTAGTCGCTCGACATCGCCGGGAAAAGCCTCTTTGCGCCAAGCATCGAATGCGGCAAGCGACTGTCTCGACCCGCGCTGGCAATGGCAGCGAAGGCCTGCTCCGCCGCCTCGATCCAGTCGATCCGTTTCAGGGAACGACCGGCTTCGGCGAGAGCCGCGATGACCAGGCCGTTCCAATCGGTCAGGATTTTTCCGTCACGCCCGGGTCTGACGCGCTGCTCCCGGGCTGCTCGCATTTTTTCTTTTAAGGGAATGAGCCGGTCGCGATCGGCCACGCTTTGCGTTTGCTGGGCTTCGGTCTGGTGGATGATCGGCTTGCCCTCCCAGCCATGCGGGGCGACAATCGTAAAGTGTTTGAAAAATAAAGCTGAGTCGTCGCCAAGAGCGGTTTCTATCTCATCCTTGCTCCAGGTGTAGAACAGTCCCTCCTCGCCCTCGCTGTCGGCGTCGAGGCTGGCAGCGAATGCACTGCCGTCGACGCGCATCTCGCGCAAGAGCCAGTCGGTCGTCTCTTCGATTCGTAACCGGAACAATTCGTTGCCGGTGGCGGCATAGGCCCAATTGCACAGCCGAATGAGCTGCGCGTTGTCGTAAAGCATTTTTTCGAAATGCGGCACCAGCCACTCGGCATCGGTCGAGTAGCGGCTCAACCCACCGCCGATATGGTCATAGATGCCGCCGCGCAGCATCTGCTCGAGGCTGAGTAGGACGGCGTCGCGATGGGCTGTTTGGCGATCGCGCAGCCAGGACAGCCAGAGCGTTTGCATGAACGGTGCATTGGGGAATTTGGGCGCGCCGCGCATGCCGCCCAAATCCCTGTCGATCATGCCTTCGATGCCGCTGGCGAGTGTCGCCAGCGTGTCGCGGTCGAGCACCGCCTTGGCATGCGAGCCCGCCAGCCGCGCCTCGACGTGCGTGGTCAGCCCGTCAGCGCTTTGGTTAACGCTTTCTTTCTTCTCCCGCCACGCCTTGTCGACCGCCTCGAGTACCTGGACGAAGCCCGGACGGCCGTAGCGTGCCTCGCGCGGAAAATAGGTGCCGCCCCAGAAAGGCTTTCCGTCCGGCGTCAGAAACATGGTCAGCGGCCATCCACCCTGTTCGCCCATCGAGGACAGCGCCGCCATATAGATCTGGTCGATGTCCGGCCGCTCCTCGCGATCCACCTTGATATTGACGAAGAGACGGTTCATGACTGCGGCAACGTCGTCATTCTCGAAGCTTTCGTGCGCCATGACATGGCACCAGTGGCAGGCGGCGTAACCGACCGAGAGCAGGATCGGCCGCTCCAGCGCCCTTGCTTCGGCGAGCGACGCCGGCGACCATGCCCGCCAATGCACAGGGTTGCCGCTATGCTGCTGCAGATAGGGGCTGGCCTCTTCGGCAAGCAGATTTTGCGCGGGCAATGTCACCGTCGATAACTCGGCAATTGTCGATGAATAAGCGAAGCTAGGGCGGTTGTGCTGGGTCGGCAAATGATTTCAGGTGATTCCATTGTTGCCCTGTCGAGCGGTCGCCTGCCCGCCGGCGTTGCTGTGATCCGCATTTCCGGCCCACACAGTCGATTCGTTATCGAAACAGTTGCCGGTTCCATGGTTGAGAACCGTGTTGCGACCTATCGGAAGTTCAGGACGCCCGACGGATCGGTGCTCGACAGCGGCTTGGTCGTTCTCTTTGCCGGCCCCAACAGCTTCACTGGCGAAGATATCGCCGAATTCCATGTCCATGGCGGGCGCGCCGTTGTGGCAAAAATGCTGGAGACGCTCGCCGGCTTTGACGGCGTCAGGCATGCCGAGCCGGGTGAATTCACCCGCCGCGCCTTTCTCAACGGCAAGGTCGATCTGGTCGAGACCGAGGCGCTGGCCGATCTCGTCAACGCCGAGACGGAGGCACAGCGGCGCTTTGCCGTTCAGAATGCCGAGGGTGTGCAGAGCGAGCTCTATTTGGGCTGGCGCCGTCGGCTCATCCATGCGCGGGCGATGATCGAAGCCGAGATCGATTTTGCCGATGAAGACGATGTGCCGGGTTCCGTTGCAGAGATGGTCTGGTCGGACGTGTGGGCGATGATCGACGAGATCGAACGTCATGTCCGGGGGTTCCGGGCCGCCGAAATCATCCGCGATGGGTTCGAGGTCGTCATCCTCGGCGCGCCGAATGCCGGCAAATCGAGCCTGTTCAACGCACTGGCCCGGCGCGAGGCGGCGATCGTCACGGAAGAGCCCGGTACGACCCGCGATCTGCTCGAAGTGGTGCTGGACCTGGAGGGGATGCGCATAAGAGTGACGGATACTGCCGGTCTGCGGGAGAAGCCCGGCAGGATCGAGGCGATTGGCATCGAAAGGGCAAGGAGCAAGGCCGGAACCGCCGATCTGCTGCTCGTGCTGGAGGATATGGCGGAGCCGATTGCAGCGGGCGCACTGCCGGCCGGTGTTCCATCATTGAGGGTCGGGACGAAGGTCGATCTGTTGCAAGGCAAGCCGCGGGCGTCCTTGCTTGGGACACCTTATGATGCGGTTATCTCGACCAGGGACGGTACGGGGCTGGCGGAGTTGCTGGCGGAGATCGGCCATCGCGCCGCGGCGCAAATTGGCCAGGTAGGCGATATCCTGCCGTCGCGGCTGCGGCACGTCGAGCTTCTCAACGAGACGAAACGCTTCCTGCTTGCGGCAGTGACAGGCAATGAGCGCGGGCAGGAGCTGCGGGCCGAGGAATTGCGGCTTGCGGCGGATAGGCTCGGCCGGATTGTCGGCGCCGTCAACGTCGAGGACATGTTCGACGTCATCTTTGCGCAGTTCTGTATCGGCAAATGACTCACGTGAAACATTGCAGACCGGCCGGCTTCGGGTGATTCACGTGAAACGCTGAAGCGTTGCGGCAGGAGGAGACCGGTCCCGGCCCCTCACGTCTGCGATCGGCGCAGGCCCTCCATGGCTTCGTCATCCTTGGGTGGAGCGAACGCGAGGCGGGAGCATAGGCCCTAGGATCCATACCGTAACGCCAGCCGAACAATGCGGCGGCTTGGAAATGTCGGTTGCATTCGCAACGCCGCTGTCGGGTGCCGGTGCGGCCGTCAGATAAGGGCATGGATCCCAGGGTCTCCGCGACGTCGCTTCGCCCCTGCTCCGCCCTAGGATGACGAAGGGGGATACCTTGATCATCTCCGAAGGTTCGCGACACTCCGCGATGGACTGGTCGCCGCCCGGCCAAGACCGCAGTGCCAGCGCATCAGTTGCATTGTTTCACGTGAAACGATTCGTCGAGCGTCCTTGACAGCGCAGGCTGTCGGCGACATGTGTCGGTCGACTTGAATTCGGGATTCTGAAATGACCGATCGCTTTGATGTGGTTGTGGTGGGCGGCGGCCATGCTGGTTGCGAGGCGGCCAGCGCTGCCGCGCGCGCCGGCGCGAAAACGGCTTTGGTGACGCTGCGCTTCGAGACGATCGGCGTCATGTCCTGCAATCCGGCGATCGGTGGGCTCGGCAAGGGGCATCTGGTTCGCGAGATCGACGCCATGGACGGATTGATGGGGCGCGTCGCCGATGCGGCCGGCATCCAGTTCCGTTTGCTCAACCGCCGTAAGGGACCTGCCGTGCGCGGGCCGCGCACGCAGGCGGACAGAAAACTGTATCGGCTCGCCATGCAGGCGGCGATTCGCGAGCAGGCCGGTCTCGATGTGGTCGAGGGCGAGGTTCTGGATTTCGAAATCGACAATGGGCGCATCGCGGCCGCGCTGCTGACGGGTGGGCGCAGGCTTGCCTGTGGCGCCGTGGTGCTGACCACCGGCACGTTTCTCCGCGGGCTGATCCATATCGGTGAGAAGAAGATCGTCGCCGGCCGCATGAACGAACAGGCCACCCTTGGCCTGTCCGCCACCATGGCGCGCGCGGGCTTCAAGCTAGGGCGGCTGAAGACCGGCACGCCGCCGCGGCTGGATGGTAGAACCATCGATTGGGCGTCGCTGGAGAGCCAGGCGGCGGATGAGCATCCGGTGCCGTTCTCGCTGATGACGGACCGCATCGACAACCCGCAGATCCATTGCGGCATTACGCGCACGACCGCGGCGGCGCATGAGTTGATCCGCGCCAATCTGGGCCGTTCCGCCATGTATTCTGGCTCGATCGAAGGAGTGGGGCCGCGCTACTGCCCGTCCATCGAGGACAAGATCGTCAAGTTCGGCGACCGCGAAGGCCACCAGATTTTTCTGGAGCCGGAAGGGCTGGACGACGATACGGTCTATCCGAATGGCATTTCGACGTCGCTGCCCGAGAATGTGCAGCTTGCCATTTTGAAGACCATTCCAGGCCTTGAACGTGCAACCATGCTGCAGCCCGGCTATGCCATCGAGTATGATCATGTCGATCCGCGCGAGCTCAAGCCGACTCTGGAAACCAAGCGGGTTGGCGGTCTTTTCCTCGCCGGGCAGATCAACGGCACGACCGGCTACGAGGAGGCCGGGGCGCAGGGCCTGCTCGCCGGCCTCAACGCGGCGCGGCAGGCATCGGCAAGCGATCAGATCGTGCTCAGCCGCACCGAGGCCTATATTGGGGTGATGGTGGACGATTTGACCAGCCGCGGTATCGCCGAACCCTACCGCATGTTCACCTCACGTGCCGAGTTCCGGCTGTCGCTGCGGGCCGACAACGCCGATGAGCGGCTGACGCCGCTGGCCACGAAGCTCGGCATCGCCTCGCGGCAACGGATGCATCGGTTTAGCTATGTCGTCCAGGACCTTGAAAAGGCGCGCAAGGTTGCGCTTGGCACGACCATGACCCCCAACGAAGCGGCGCGTCATGGGCTCGAAATCAACAGGGACGGTGTGCGCCGCTCAGCTTATGAGTTGCTGGCTTATCCAGGCGTTGATGTCGCCTGGCTGGCCCGAATCGCTCCGGAGTTTGCGGCAATCAACGCCAAGACGGCCGAACGCCTCGAAACGGAGGCGAAATATTCGGTTTATCTCGACCGGCAGCAGGCCGATGTCACACAGATCAGACATGAGGAGAGCCGATTGATCCCCGCGTCGCTGGACTTTGCCTCTGTTCCGGGTCTGTCCAACGAGCTGAAGCAGAAGATGCTGGCGCGCCAGCCGCGCTCCATCGCCGATGCGCAACGCATGGAAGGCATGACGCCGGCGGCGCTGGCGATCATCGTCGCGCATGTTCGCAACGCCGAGGCCGCCGGGCGAAGGAATGTTGCGTGAGCGCTGCCTCATGGGCGAGCCTACAAGAGGCCGCCGGCCCGGTTTCACGTGAAACATTCGACCGCCTTATGGACTTCGAGACGGTCTTCCAGAAATGGAACCGCCGAATAAACCTGGCCGCGCAATCGACGCAGGACGATGTCTGGCGCCGGCACATCCTCGACAGCGCGCAGGTTGCGCGAATCAAACCGGAGGCGAAGCGCTGGGTGGATCTCGGCTCGGGCGGCGGTTTTCCCGGCTTGGTCATTGCCTTTCTGCTCGCCGAGCGTGACGGCGCCAGGATCGATCTGGTTGAAAGCAATCGGAAAAAGGCATCGTTTCTGCAAGCGGTCGTCGGCCAATTCAACCTGCCCGCCCGCATTATCGCGCGGCGTATTGACGACGCCTATGCGCTTGTTTCGAGACCTCAAATCGTCACGGCCAGGGCGCTGGCGTCGCTTCCGGTCCTGCTCGAACTGTCGGCGCCGTGGCTGACGGCGGGCGCGTGCGGCCTGTTCCACAAAGGCCGGGATTACCGCGCCGAAGTGGCAGAAAGCGCTCAACGATGGTCGTTCGATCTGATAGAACATGCCAGCGCGACCGACGCTCATGGCGTCATCCTCGAACTGTCTGATTTGCGCCAACTGACTTGAGATCGGCGACCTCGGAATGAATTTCTGGCATAGACCCATGATGAAGAATGGCCCCCGAATCATCACCGTAGCCAACCAGAAGGGCGGTGTCGGCAAGACGACGACGGCCATCAATCTGGCCACGGCGTTGGCGGCGATAGGCGAGCGGGTGCTGATCGTCGATCTCGATCCGCAGGGCAATGCCAGCACCGGCCTCGGAATCGACCGGCGCGACCGCACCGTTTCCTCCTATGACGTTCTGACCGGCGAACTCGATCTGGAGGCGGCGGCGATCCCGACGGCGGTGCCGGGCCTGTCGATCGTGCCGTCAACGCTCGATCTGCTCGGCATCGAAATGGAGATCGCGTCGGCGCCGGACCGGGTGCTGCGGCTGCGCAACGCCCTACGCGCGTCAGCCGAGCGCTCGGCGAATTTCGGCTATGTGCTGATCGATTGTCCGCCGTCGCTCAATCTTCTGACGCTGAACTCGATGGCGGCAGCCGATTCGGTGCTGGTGCCGCTGCAGTGCGAGTTCTTCGCGCTCGAAGGCTTGAGCCAGCTGCTGGAGACGGTCGAGCAGGTTCGCCGTTCGATCAATCCCGACTTGACGATCCAGGGCATCGTGCTGACCATGTTCGACGGGCGCAACAATCTCGCCAACCAGGTGGTGCAGGACGTGCGCGCGCATATGGGCGACAAGGTCTATGAAACCGTCATCCCGCGCAATGTGCGTGTCTCCGAGGCGCCGTCCTACGGCAAGCCCGCGATCCTCTACGATCTCAAATGCTCCGGCAGCCAGGCCTATCTGCAGCTTGCCTCCGAGGTGATCCGCCGCGAGCGCAAATTGCGCGCCGCCTAATGCATGTCGCCCTAAAGTGGGAACTAGATAGCGGCATGCAGAAGCTGATTCGATACCGAAACGATCTGGACAGACGATGAGCGAAGACCTTTCAAGAAAAAGACTGGGGCGGGGACTAGCCGCGCTGATCGGCGAAATCGATCGTCCGGCAGCAGTGGAAAAGCAGGGCATGAATGCCGACGGCAAGGTGCCGATAGAGTTCCTGAGCCCGAATCCGAAAAATCCGCGTCGGCATTTTGGTGACGCCGACCTGACCGATCTTGCCCAGTCGATCCGCGAACATGGCGTGGTACAGCCGGTGGTGGCGCGGCCGTCGCCGACGCAAGCTGGCCGCTACGAGATCATCGCCGGCGAACGGCGCTGGCGCGCGGCGCAACGCGCCGGGCTGGTCGAGATCCCGATCATCGTGCGCGATGTCAACGATCGCACCGCACTCGAACTGGCGATCATCGAAAACGTCCAGCGCACCGATCTCAATCCGGTCGAGGAGGCGCTCGGCTACCAGCAACTGATCGACGATCATGGCTACACCCAGGCCGATCTCGGCCAGGTAATCGGCAAGAGCCGCAGCCATGTCGCCAACACGCTGAGGCTCTTGAAGCTGCCCGACGTGATCCGCGACATGCTGGTCGACGGCGCGCTGTCGGCCGGCCACGCCCGCACATTGGTGACGGCGCAGGATCCGGCGGGCTTGGCCAAGCGGATCGTCGAGGACGGGCTTTCGGTGCGCCAGGCCGAAGCGCTGGCGCAGATGCCGGCCGGCGCTCCAACGGTAAAGCGACAGCCTGCAGCACCGGCACAGAAGGATGCCGATACGCTGGCGCTGGAAAAGCTGATGACCGGCACGATCGGCATGATCGTCACGATCGAGCACAAGGAACGCGGCGGCGTGATCAGCGTCGCTTACCGGACGCTGGAGCAGCTCGACGAGCTCTGCCGTCGGTTGAAGCAGGAGCGATAGGTGCTTGAGGCAACAAGATATTTAGCCGGCAAATAAGGTTCCAGCTTAGGATTAACGCATCGCGTCGATGGATAAGGAAAAAGGGCCGGGCACTGCGCCGGCCCTTTCTTTTGCGATGCTGGTGATTGGCGAAATCGTCAGAGCAATCAATCTCCCCGCTTGAGAGGCCTTGAGGGGGGAGATGGCCGGCAGGCCAGAAGGGGTCGTCTCACATAATTCGCCCACGTTCGTCTCTCGTCGCGGAAAGCGCTGGCACTTCACGCGCGGCGACCCCCTCTGTCACCTTCGGCGACATCTCCCCCTCAAGGGGGGAGATTAGGCTCTCTGCGCCAGCCTTGCGCTCTCAACAGCAATGCCGAGCAGCGCCTGCCGTGCCAGCGCGACCGAGAGATCCGGCCGCCGGCGGGTCTGCAGGACCGCCGTCTGTAATCGGGTCAAAGCGCGGCCAAGCGCCTCGCTGCTCCAACGTCCGAGGGCTTTCTCCACTAGCTTGCGCCGCGAGAAAAAAACCGGCGGGCGCGCCGCGGCAACGACGGAAGCGGCGTTGCGGCCGCCGGTGTCCATCAGGCCGCGCATCGCCTGGATCGCCTGCAGCTGCCGCATCGCCGAGGAAAGCACCAGAAAAGCTTGGCCGCCGGACTGGCAGTGGCGGGTGAAGGCCATGTCGAAATCGCCGACCTTGCCCTCGAGCAAGGCATCGACGGCGTCGTCGAAGGACAGACCGGAGACGTCGCCCGAAGTCGCCTTGACGTCGTCGAGGCCGATTTCGGTCTGGCCGTGGGCATAGAGCACCAGCTTCTCGATCTCGCCGCGCGAGGCCAGCCGGTCGCCGCCGAGGTTGCGGCGCAGCGCCTGGCGGGCCTCCAGCGTCATCGACATGCCGGCCTTGCGCAATTCGTCGTCGATGACCGTGTCGATGTCGCGGGCCTCGTCGGCATAGCACGGCAGCGCCATGGCAATGTCCGCCGCCTCAACGATGGCGCGCAGCCCGACGCCCTTCTTCAGGTCCCCGGCCTCGATCAGTATGATCGCGTCCCGCGCGGGCTCAGCAGTCAGCGCCTTGACGTCGTCGGCCAGCGCCTTCTGGCCGGAGGCATTGCGCACCCAGAGCAGGCGCCGGTCCGAAAACATCGGCACGGTGCGAGCCTCGTCGAGCAGGCGGCCTTCGTCGCGATCGACTTCCGAACCGTCCAGCCTGACCACCGAGAACGGATCGTCGAGCGGCAGGCCGGTTTTGCCGGCAAAGGCCTTTGCACGCTCGGCGACGAGACCACGATCGGGACCATAGAGCAGGACGACCGAGATGCGCGGATCCGGCCGCGCCAGCCACGAATCGACCTCATAACCTTTCTTCTGCGCCATGGGCTCTGGTTAGCATGAATGCGGGCGCGGGTGAACAAAAGGACGCCGCTATCTTCCGAAACACCTATAGCACAGCGCCCTCTCTGTCCCGCCGATATCTCCCCGGGTATAGGAATTTCGAGAGGTTTGCCGATCTTGCAGGACCAGGTTTCCTTCGCCCCGCAAAGCGGGGGAGAGGTGGCCGTTAAGCGGTCGGAGAGGGGGCAACCACGCTGGCGAGCCTCTGAATCATTCAGGTCGCGCCTTCCCCCCTCTCCGTTCGGCTTTGCCGAGCCGCCTCTCCCCCATTTCATGGGGGCGAGGAACCCGTTGCAAGCCCAAAAATACCGGCTCTTGCGCCAAATCAGGCCGGACCATTCGCCTAGTTGCGCGCGGCACCAGAAGATCGACAAGAAATTTCGGCGACATATCTGCATCTTGGCTGGCGGTGTCGGGGAGGCGGCCTTTCTGCGGTCGTTCCCGGTTGAAGCACCAGCCGGCGAATTGGCACTGGTCTGGCGGTGTGCAAAGATTGCACCGGGCAACATTGGAGGACGAAGGTCATGGCTGATGCGGGACTATTGCGCTTCCATGTGCCGGAACCGGAGGTGCGGCCGGGCGGGACGCCTGACTTTTCCAATGTGACCATCCCCAAGGCCGGCTCGGTGCCGCGTCCCGAGATCGACGTCGATCCGCGCACCATCCGCGACATGGCCTTCTCGATCATCCGCGTGCTCAATCGCGCCGGCGAGGCGGTCGGACCCTGGGCTGGCCTGCTTTCCGACGACGAATTGCTGGAAGGACTGCGCCACATGATGACGCTGCGCAGCTTCGATGCGCGCATGCAGATGGCGCAGCGGCAGGGCAAGACCTCCTTCTACATGCAGCATCTGGGCGAGGAGGCGGTGAGCTGCGCCTTCCGCAAGGCGCTGGCGCTGGGCGACATGAATTTTCCGACCTATCGTCAGGCAGGCCTGCTCATCGCCGACGGCTATCCGATGGTCACGATGATGAACCAGATCTATTCGAACGAGGCCGACCCGCTGAAGGGGCGGCAGCTGCCGATCATGTATTCGTCGAAGGAGCACGGCTTCTTCTCGATCTCCGGCAATCTGGCGACGCAATATATCCAGGCGGTCGGCTGGGCGATGGCTTCGGCGATCAGCAATGATTCGAAGATCGCCGCCGCCTGGATCGGCGACGGTTCGACGGCCGAGTCCGACTTCCATTCGGCGCTGGTGTTCGCCTCGACCTACAAGGCGCCGGTCGTGCTCAACGTCGTCAATAACCAGTGGGCGATCTCGACCTTCCAAGGCATCGCCCGGGGCGGCTCCGGCACTTTCGCCGCCCGCGGTCTCGGCTTCGGCATTCCGTCGCTGCGGGTCGATGGCAACGACTATCTCGCCGTCCATGCGGTGGCGAAATGGGCGGCCGAGCGCGCGCGGAAAAATCTCGGCCCGACGCTGGTCGAATATGTCACCTATCGTGTCGGCGCGCATTCGAGCTCCGACGATCCGTCGGCTTATCGGCCGAAGGCCGAGTCCGACGCGTGGCCGCTCGGCGATCCGATCGTCAGGCTGAAGAACCATCTCATCCAGCGCGGCGTCTGGTCGGACGAGCGCCACACCCAGGCCGAAGCAGAAATCCTCGAAACAGTGATCGCGGCGCAAAGGGAGGCCGAGCGCCATGGCACGCTGCATGCCGGCGGCAAGCCTTCGGCGCGTGACATGTTCGAGGGCGTCTATGCCGAGATGCCGCCGCATCTCAGGCGCCAGCGCCAGCAGGCCGGGGTCTGATCATGCCAAGACGGACAATGATCGAGGCGATCCGCGACGCCATGGACGTGTCGATGGCCCGCGACGAACGCGTCATCGTGTTCGGCGAGGATGTCGGCTTTTTCGGCGGCGTCTTCCGCTGCACGCAAGGCCTGCAGGCCAAATACGGCAAGAGCCGCTGCTTCGATGCGCCGATCAGCGAATCCGGCATCGTCGGCTCGGCCATCGGCATGGCCGCTTACGGCCTGAAACCTTGCGTCGAAGTGCAGTTCGCCGACTATGTCTATCCGGCCTATGACCAGATTGTCTCGGAAGCGGCGCGGCTGCGCTACCGGTCGAATGGCGACTTTACCTGTCCGATCGTGGTCAGGATGCCAACCGGCGGCGGCATTTTTGGCGGCCAGACCCACAGCCAGAGTCCGGAGGCGCTGTTCACCCATGTCTCCGGCCTGAAGGTCGTGGTGCCGTCCAATCCGCATGACGCCAAGGGTCTCTTGATTGCGGCGATCGAGGATCCCGACCCGGTGATCTTCCTGGAGCCGAAGCGGCTCTACAACGGGCCCTTCGACGGCCACCACGAGCGCCCGGTGACGCCGTGGTCGAAGCATGAACTCGGCGAGGTCGCCGACGGCCACTACACGGTCCCGCTCGGCAAGGCGGTGATCCGCCGGCCGGGTGCCGCTGTCACCGTGCTCGCCTATGGCACCATGGTATATGTCGCCGAGGCGGCGGCCGAGGAGACCGGCATCGACGCCGAGATCATCGATCTGAGGACGCTGCTGCCGCTCGATCTCGAGACGATCGTCGGCTCGGTGAAAAAGACGGGCCGCTGCGTGATCGTGCACGAGGCGACGCTGACATCCGGGTACGGCGCCGAGCTGTCGGCCCTGGTGCAGGAGAACTGCTTCTACCATCTGGAAGCGCCGGTGGCGCGGGTCGCCGGCTGGGACACGCCCTATCCGCACGCGCAGGAGTGGGACTATTTTCCCGGTCCCGCTAGGCTCGGCCGCGCGCTCGTTGAAACGATGGAAGCCTAAAAGGGGGAGGCCTGACGACGATGGGCGAATATGTGATCAAGCTGCCCGATGTCGGCGAAGGCGTCGCCGAGGCCGAGCTGGTCGAATGGCAGGTCAAGGTCGGCGATCTCGTGCGCGAGGACGCGGTGCTGGCCGCCGTCATGACCGACAAGGCGACGGTCGAGATTCCCTCGCCCGTTGACGGCGAGATCGTCTGGCTCGGTGCGGAGATCGGCGACACGGTGGCGATCGGCTCGCCCATCGTCAGATTGAAGGTGGCCGGCGAAGGCAATGTGAAGGCCGCTGCGGAATCGTCGGGAGGTGAGGCGAAAGCCACCGAGGCTACCCCCACCCCGGGCCCCTCCCCACAAGGGGGAGGGGGACGAGCTTCGGCCGCCAAAGCCGATGCCAAATCGGTCGCGCGCCCGTCCGCAAAAGTTTCCGCGCGTGAGGATGAACCGGCGACGGAATCCGCCTCCCCCTTGTGGGGAGGAGTTGGGGGTACTGCGGTCGGTGGGGGTTTCGCGGCCGTCTCCGGCGCGCCACGCCTCGAAGGCGAAAAGCCGCTGGCGTCGCCGGCCATCCGCCTCAGGGCGAAAGAGGCCGGCATCGATCTGCGTCAGGTCACAGGAAGCGGCCCGGCCGGCCGTATCCAGCATGAGGACATCGAGGCGTTTCTGGCGCGCGGGCCGCAGCTCGCGAAAATCTCCGGCCTCGCCCCCAACGAGACGATCGAGGACATCAAAATCATCGGGCTCAGGCGAAAAATTGCCGAGAAGATGACGCTGGCCAAGTCGCGCATTCCGCACATCACCTATGTCGAGGAGATCGATGTTACCGCACTCGAGGATTTGCGCGCCGCGCTCAACAAGGAGAAGCGCACCGGCGCGGAAAGGCCGAAGCTGACGCTGCTGCCGTTCCTGATGCGGGCGATGGTCAGGGCGATCGCCGACCAGCCCAACCTCAACGCGCTGTTCGACGACGAAGCCGGCATCATCCACCAGCATGGCGGCGTCCATATCGGCATTGCCGCGCAGACGCCTTCGGGGCTGGTGGTGCCGGTGGTCAAACACGCCGAGGCGCGCGACATTTGGGACTGTGCCGCCGAGCTCAACAGACTCGCCGAGGCGGCCAAATCAGGCACGGCGACGCGCGACGAGCTCTCGGGTTCGACCATCACCATCACCTCGCTCGGCGCCATGGGCGGTGTCGCGACGACGCCGGTGATCAATCATCCGGAAGTGGCGATCCTCGGCGTCAACAAAATGATGGTGCGGCCGGTGTGGGACGGCACCCAGTTCATTCCACGCAAGATGATGAACCTGTCCTCCAGCTTCGACCACCGGGTGATCGACGGCTGGGACGCCGCTGTGTTTATTCAACGGATCAAGGCGCTGCTGGAGTCCCCGGCGCTGATTTTTGTGGATTGAGGCTGTGGTGCAAGAAATGAGAGCGGCAGTGATCCTTCCCACCCCCCTCTGTCCTGGCAGGACAGAGGGGGTGCTGTCCTTCCGGCAGGAAAAATTTTGCACCGCTGCGACGCCTTGAGAGGAATCCCATGAAGGAAATCTCCTGCAAGCTGCTCGTTATCGGTGCTGGCCCCGGTGGCTATGTCTGTGCCATCCGCGCCGGCCAGCTTGGCATCGACACGGTTATCGTCGAGTTCGGCAAGCCGGGCGGCACTTGTCTCAATGTCGGCTGCATTCCGTCCAAGGCGCTGATCCATGCGGCCGAGGAGTTCGAGAAAATCTCGCATATGGCGGGCGGCAAGAGTCCGCTCGGCATTTCGATTGGAACAGCATCCATTGATCTCGAAACGACCATCGCCTGGAAGGATGGTATTGTTAGCCGGCTGAATAGCGGCGTGGCCGGCCTGCTCAAGAAGGCCGGGGTCAAGACCGTGCACGGCTGGGCGAAATTCCGTGACGGCAAGACCGTCGAAGTCCAGACCGAGACCGGAATGCAGGTGGTCCGCGCCGAGACGGTGGTCATCGCGACCGGCTCGGCGCCGGTCGAGTTGCCGTCGCTGCCGTTCGGTGGACCGGTGATCTCGTCGACCGAAGCGCTGGGGCTGAGCGAAGTGCCGGAAAGACTTGCCGTCGTCGGCGGCGGCTATATCGGGCTGGAGCTCGGCATCGCCTTCGCCAAGATGGGCGCCAAGGTGACCGTGGTCGAGGCTTTGCCGCGCGTACTGGCGCAATATGATGCCGAACTGACCCGGCCGGTGGTGAAGCGGCTCGCCGAGCTCGGTATCGAGGTGCTTGTGGGCGCCAAGGCCAAGGGGTTGTCGACCAAGGGGGATGCGCTGCTGGTCGAGACGAAGGACGGCAAGAATGGCAAGATCGTTGCCGACAGGATTCTGGTCACCGCCGGGCGCAAGCCGGTGGTCGAAGACTGGGGGCTGGAGCAGATCGACCTCGACATGGCGGGAAAATTCATCCGCATCGACGACCAGTGCCGCACCTCGATGCGCGGCATCTTTGCCGTTGGCGACGTCACCGGCGAGCCGATGCTGGCGCACCGGGCGATGGCGCAAGGCGAAATGGTCGCCGAGATCGTCGCCGGCCACAAGCGCGGCTGGGACAAACGCTGCATTCCCGCTATCTGCTTCACCGATCCGGAGCTGGTCACCGCAGGCCTGTCGCCGGAGGAGGCAAAGGGGCTCGGCGGCGACATCAAGGTCGGATTGTTCCCCTTCGCCGCCAATGGCCGGGCGATGACGAAGATGGGTGAGGAGGGCTTTGTCCGGATCGTTGCCCGCGCGGACAACCATCTGGTGCTCGGCATCCAGGCGGTCGGTCACGGCGTGTCGGAACTGTCGACGGCTTTCGGCCTGGCACTGGAAATGGGCGCGCGGCTGGAGGATATAGCCGGCACCATCCATTCCCACCCGACGCAAGGTGAGGGTTTTCAGGAAGCGGCGCTGAAGGCGCTCGGGCATGCGCTGCATATCTAGATGCAGGTGGCAGGGACGTTGATAGGGGCGGCCCCTATGCTTCGTCATTCCAGAGCGTAGCGAAGGCAAAGCGGAGCCAAGACCCTGGGATCCATGTCGTGAAGCGGTCGAAGAATGCGACGGAGCAGAATTTCGCACCGTGGATGCGCCCTTACATCACGGCATGGGTCTGCGCCGCGTCGCTTCGCTCCTTGCTCAGCCCCAGGATGACGAAGGCGTCGCCGGGAACTTAACCCGCCAGCCGGCTAACCATCTCGTGTTGCGCATAGGCGTGGCCGAAGCGGTTGGCTAGGAAGGCGTCGAGCGCGATGTCTTCCTGCTTGATGAAGCCCTTCGCCGGCAAGGTGCCGTCGGCCAGCATGTCAAGGACCGCGCAAATGGCTGACGCGGTGGTGATCTGGATGGCGCTGCGCACCATGTCGCCGACGCGCCTGGCGTAGATCTTGTTGGCGTAGGTTTCCTGCAGCAGGCGGCCGTTCTTGCGGCCGCTGACGGTGACGAAGACGATGACCACATCCTGCAGCGTCGCCGGCAGGGCGCTCTCGAAAATGTCCTTCAGCACGTCGCGTCGGTGGCGCAGGCCGAGATCGTTGAGCAACGCCTTCATGATCGCGGCGTGGCCGGGGTAGCGGATGGTGCGATAGTTCAGCGTGCGCACCTTGCCCTTCAGCGTTTCGGCCAGCGTGCCGAGCCCGCCCGAGGTGTTGAACGCCTCGTAGGTGACACCGTCGAGCGAGAATTCCTCGCGCTCCTCCAGCGGCGGCACCTCGATCAGTTCGCCTTCGACGATCGCCTCGCAAGGCTCACAATATTCATTGATGACGCCGTCGGTGCTCCAGGTCAGATTGTAGTTCAGCGCATTCGAAGGGTATTGCGGCAGCGCCCCGACCCGCATGCGCACGCTTTCCAGCGTGTCGAAGCGGCTGGCGAGATCGTTGGCGACGATCGAGATGAACCCCGGCGCCAGCCCGCACTGCGGAATGAAGGCGCTGTTGGCGGAGCGCGCCAATTGCTTGACGCGTCTGGTGCTGACGACGTCCTCGGTCAGGTCGAGATAGTGGACGCCGGCGCTGGCTGCCGCTTCGGCAATGCGCGCGGTCAGGTGGAAGGGGGCGGCGCTGAGCACGGCGAATTTGCCGGCCAAAGCGGCTTCGAGCGTGCCTGATGCTTCGATGTCGAGTTCCAGCGTCTTGACCGTTTCGGGCATTTCGGCCGCGCCGAGCTGCGCCGCCGAGCGGTCGACGAGGGTGACATGGTAGTCGCCGGTGGAAGCCAGCATCTCGGCGATGGTCGAGCCGATCTTGCCGGCGCCGACGACAATGATTTTCTTCATGACGGGTTTCCCTCGCCCTACCTTTGCTCAAGACGATAGAATCGCAGCTTGCCTGTCGAAAGGAAGCGTGGAATTGTGCGAAACGAAGCGTCTTATTGATCAAAATGCCGATGAGGTTCGTCGAAAGTGCTTAGCAACGCCGAACAGGCCCTGCTTTCCCTGCTACGGGTGAATGCGCGCGCCTCGACGGCCGAGCTGGCGCGGCGGCTGGGCGTGTCGCGGACAACCGTTCAAAGCCGGATCGAGCGGCTGGAACAGCGCGGCATCATCACCGGCTATGGGGTCAGGCTTTCGCCTGACTATGAACAGGGACTGGTGCGGGCGCATGTCCTGCTCACCGTCACGCCCAAGCTTGCCGACAAGGTTGTGCGCAGCCTGCAGGCGCTGTCGCCGGTGCGGACGCTGCATTCGGTGAGCGGCAATTTCGACATGATCGTCATCGTCGACGCGCCGTCGATTAGGGATCTCGACACGCTCCTTGACGAGATCGGCGCGATGGACGGAGTCGAGCGGACATCGTCCTCGATCATCCTGTCGACGCGGATCGATCGCTGACGGGCCTTCAGCCGACATGCCGTCGTAAAACAATGTTCGAGAGAGCGGGTGTCCGCTCCTTTGATCACTGGTGCCGCGCGGCGCGGCGGACACTCTGCACCAGGATGGCGAGGCAGCCGATTAGCAGCAGGATGCCACCAAAGAGCGGCGGCAGCGCCAGAAACTTCACCGCCGCCGTGATCGCCGCGATCAGCAGCAGGGCGAGCAGCGCCAGATTGCCGTCGTCGACGAACATGCCGATGAATTCCCTCACAGCAAGGCGAACGAGGTTCATCGGGCCAGCCCTCCGATGGCTGCGGGACAGGCGCTGCGCAGCCAGCGCACGATGGCAAAGGACGCCAGCGCGACGATCGCGAAGATCGCGAGCAAGGCCAGATCGTCGCCCGGCAGTGCGCATCGATGCCTTCGCCGGTCCAGAAGATGCCTAAGCTGGTCAGCATCAGCCCGATGACGAATTTGAGCGCATTTTCCGGGACGCGCGCCAGCAGCCGATGCAAAGCGAGGCCGATGAGCATCACCAGGACGAACGCCGCCAGGGCGCCGAGGCTCGCATAGAGCGTCTGCCCGTGTGCGGCGCCGACTGCGATGACGATGAACACCACTTCGACACCTTCGAGCAGCGGCCCGAACGTCATGACCAGTGCGGCGAGCAGCGCCAGCGCCAGTGTCGCGCCGAGCAGCGCCGGTCGCCAACTGCGCGTTACGCCGACCGCGAGCACGATGGTGAAAGCTTCGACGGCCTCGACGAAGGAAGCGAGAAAAGCGGCCGTGATGGTCGAGAAGATGGGTGTGAGCCGGTCATTTTTTCCGTCCTCGGGGGCTATGACCGCTTCTTAGCATGGACGCGGGGGCGGCATCCGACCCCGATTCTCACAAATTTGTACGCCATTTGAGCTTGTCGGCGCTGCCTCTGCCGCTTGGCGCTCAACCGCCGATCAGATCCAGAAACGGCAGATTGCTGGCCATCAGGCCAGCGTCGACATTCAAGGTGGTGCCGGTAATGCCGCTTGCAAAGGGCGACGCCAGGAATGCCGCGGCGCGGGCGACCTCGACGGGCTCGACCAGCCTGCCGAGCGGATAGAGCTTGCCGACGGCTGCGAGGATCTCCGGCTTGTGGGCGAGGCGATGCTCCCAGGCTCCGGTGCGGATCGAGCCGGGAATGACGGCGTTGGCGCGGATGCCGTTGCGGCCTTCCTCGGTGGCGATGGCGCGCATCCAGGCGTTGAGTGCTGCCTTGGCGGCGGCGTAGGCGGGATTGCCGAAATGGGCTTGCGCGTTCACCGAGGAGATGAACACGAAGGCGGCGCCTTGTGGCTGGTTGCGCATGACGGGAAGCAATGCCTGCGTCAGCAGGGCGGCGCTGCGGAAATTCAGATTCATTTCGCGGTCGAGGGCGGTCGTCGAGACATCGGCGAGCGTTTCCGCCCGCGTCCAGCCGGCGTTGGAGATGACCGCCGCCGGTGCCGCGCTTGCGCCGATGCGCTTGGCAAATGCCGTCACGGCTTCGTCATCGAGCAGGTCGAAATAATGCACTTCCTCTATTCCGGCACCGGTCAGGTCGGTTCCCTCACGGTCGCACGCAATAACCCTTGCCCCGCATGCGGACAGGACGGCGACCAGCGCGCTGCCGACGCCGCCAGCCGCACCTGTCACAACCACGCTGCGGCCACTGAAATCGATCATCCGGCTCCTCGCTTTTCCCTGGCCAATCCTCGCTTGCCGGATGACTTGACGCAACCACCTGCCACGCAGGATGCTGGTGCTCTTGTAATAAAGCAACATGAATTCCAAAAAATGTTGCTTTCCAACACGGCCTGTATGAGAATCGCCGGGGTCGGCGTAGACCTTGCGGCAGGAAACCGGAAACCGGCGCAGCGAAAGAGCCGAACCGCGCGGACTCTCCGGCGATTGCCGCCAATGTTTTGAACAGGAGACTTTCCTTGCCCAAGCAGTGTTTTGGAACTTCCCACGTGCCGCTGTCGCCGGCGGTCCGGGCCGGCGACATGGTCTATGTCTCCGGCCAGGTGCCGGTCGGCAGCGACGGCACCGTGGTTATGGGCGGCATCGCCGAGCAGACCGAGCAGGTGCTTTCGAACGTCAAGGCGGCGCTGGCGCTGGCCGGCTGCAGCATGGACGACGTGGTCAAGACGACAGTCTGGCTCGAGGACGCGCGCGACTTCAGCGCTTTCAATGCCGTCTATGCCAGGCATTTCCCAAAGGATCCGCCGGCCCGCACCACGGTCGAGTCACGGCTGATGATCGACATCAAGATCGAGGTCGAGGCTGTCGCCTACAGACCGATTTGACGAAAAACGGGAACGGAGCCGGACGCCGATGCAATTTGATCTTCTCCTGAAGGGCGGCCGCCTTATCGATCCGGCGTCCGGCCTCGACGCGCAACGCGATCTGGCCATCGCCGGTGGCCGCATCGCCGCGATCGATTCCGACATCCCGTTCGAGCGTGCCGCACGCGTCATCGACGCCACCGGTTCCATCGTCGCGCCCGGCCTCATCGACCTGCACAGCCACGTCTATTGGGGCGGCACTTCGCTTGGCGTCGATGCCGACCGCCTCGCCGCAAAAAGCGGCACCACCACCTTCATCGATGCCGGAAGTGCTGGCGCCGGCAACTTTCTCGGCTTTCGCCGCCATGTCATCGAGCGCTCGAAGGTCCGCATCCTGGCCTATGTCAACATTTCCTTTGCCGGCATTTTCGGCTTCTCGCAGACCGTTTCGGTCGGCGAGTGCAGCGATCTCCGACTCTGCGAACCGCGCGAGACGGTGGCGGCGGTGCGCGAGCACGCAGACGTGATCGTCGGCGTAAAAGTCCGCTCGGGTCGCCATGCCGGCGGCAGCAGCGGCATCGCGCCGGTCGATCTGGCGCTCGAGGCCGCCGACCAGGCCGGCCTGCCGCTGATGGCGCATATCGACGAGCCGCCGCCGGGCCGCTCGGAAGTGCTGCCGCGGCTGCGCAAGGGCGACATCCTCACCCACTGCTTCCGGCCGTTTCCCAACGCGCCGATCTTCGCCTCCGGCGCGGTGCGGCCCGACATGCGGCTGGCGCGCGAGCGCGGCGTCATCTTCGATATCGGCCACGGCATGGGCTCATTCGACTTCGAGGTCGCCAAGGCGATGCTCGGCGAGGGGCTGGCGCCGGATGTGATCAGCAGCGACGTGCATCTCTACTGCGTCGACGGTCCCGCCTTCGACATTCTGGTCTGCATGTCAAAACTGCTGGCGCTCGGCATGCCGCTCGTCGAGGTGCTGCGCGCCGCAACGCAGCGGCCGGCCGAGGCGATCGCAAGGCCCGAGCTTGGCACGCTGGCGGTCGGTGCCATCGGCGACGTCGCAGTGCTGCGGCTGCGTCCGGGCCGCTTCACCTTTGTCGACGCCGTCGGCGCGTCGCTGATCGCCGAGCAGAGGCTGGTCTCGGATGGTATCGTGGTCGGCGGCACCTGGTGGCCGAACGAGGCCGTGGACGATCTGAGCGATATCGAGCGCTTCGAAGCACATGCCCACGACACGCATGTCGATGTCGTGGCCAGGCATTTCGGGCATGGGCACGGGTGAGGCTGTGCGCTCTCCCCTTCTCCCCCTTGTGGGAGAAGGTGTCGCCGAAGGCGACGGATGAGGGATGTTCCAGAGAGCACCAGCGCCTCATTCCGTCCAGCACCCCTCAACCGTCTTGGTGCTGCGCGCCAATCCACCTTCTCCCACAAGGGGAGAAGGGAAGGCCTGGAGCTACCGCCCCGACGCCCCATAAACCGGCGTCGGAACTCCTTCCATCCGCGCCTTGATCTGCAGCGCGACGAACTTCGAATAGAAGCGCGATAGCGCCAAATTGCCGCCGTGGAACCATAGCGCTTCCTGCGCCGTCGGCTTCCACATGTTGCGCAATTCGCCTTGCCATGGTCCGGGGTCGCCTTTCACGCCCGAGCCAATCCCCCAGCACGGCCCGACCTTGTCGGCGACCTGGCGCGAGACGATCGCCGCCACGGTCTCGTTCATCGATTGATAGCCGGTGCAGGAGATGACCGCATCGGCCGCCAGTTCGGTGCCGTCGTCGAACAGGATGCCTGTCGGCGTCAGCGACTTGATCTCGACGCCACTGCGGATGCCGATCTCGCCGTCGATGATCAGATCGGAAGCGCCGACGTCGATGTAATACCCCGAGCCGGTGCGGTAGGCCTTCATCAGCAGCCCGGTCTCGTCGTCGCCGAAATCGATGGCGAAGCCGGCGTTGCGTAAGCGGTCGTAGAAGGCCGCGTCGCGCGCCTTGATGATGTCGTAGAGCGCCCGCTGGTTTTGCGGCAGCAGCGCGAACGGCGTCGAGGCGACGATCATGTCCGCTTTTTCGGTGGTGATGCCGCGCGCTAGCGCTTTTTCCGAAAAGATCTCGAACCCGACCTCCATCAGCGTGTCTGATTTGACCACCGTCGTCGGCGAGCGCTGGATCATGGTGACCTCAGCACCGCTTTCCCAGAGGTCGACCGCGACATCGTGCCCCGAACTCGCCGCGCCGAGGACCGCGACGCGTCTGCCCCGGAAATTCTCGCCGCTGGAATACTGGCTGGAGTGCAGGACCTCGCCCTGGAAAACATCGGCGCCGGGGAGGTCGATCTGCCTCGGTGGGCCATAGGCGCCGGTTGCGAAGACAATGTGCTTCGGCTTCAGCGTGATGCGCTCGCCGGCGCGATCGACCTCGACCGTCCAGACCTTTTCGGCCTCGTCATAGCTGGCGCTGACGCATTTCGTAGAGGTCCAGTAATTGAGCTCCATGACGCGCGTGTACATTTCCAGCCAGTCGCCCATCTTGTCCTTGGGCGTGAACACCGGCCAGTTTTCCGGAAACGGGATGTAGGGCAGATGGTCGTACCAGACCGGGTCGTGCAGCACGAGCGAGCGATAGCGGTTGCGCCAGGAATCGCCGGCCCGCGCATTCTTCTCGATGATGACGGCCGGCACGCCGAGCTGCCTGAGCCGTGCCCCCAGCATGATGCCGCCCTGGCCGCCGCCGATGACCAGACAGTAGGGCTGCTCAATGGCGCCGAGATCACGCGCCTCGCGCGCTCTCGCCTCTGCCCAAGTCTCGCGGTCCGGGTCGGCCTTGTGGCGTACACCCAAAGGCCGCGCCGGCCCTTTGCGCTCCTCAAAGCCCTTGAGGTCGCTCATCGCCGTGAACAGCGTTCGGCATCGGCCGTCCTGCAGGCGCATGATGCCTTGGCCCCACGCCGATGATGTCTCGAAGGTGAACCAGGCCTCGACGATGCCTTCGTCGGAGCTCGCCGCGCCACTAAGCTGCCAGGCTGTCGGCTTTGTCCTCGAAAGCGTGGCTTCCAGCATGTCGCGGACCGCCGCACGGCCTTCCATCGTCTTGATGTTCCAGGTGAAGGTCAGCAGATCGCGCCAGTAGCAGTCCTCGACGAACAGATTGACCGCGGCCTCGGCATCGCCCGCGTCGAGCGACCGGGCGAGGGAGGAAAACCAGGTGGCCGCCTGTTTCGATGGTGCCATGTCGAGCATTTGTGGTCCTTCTACCTTTCCAAGTCGGCGCCGCCGCGCCTTTCCTTCTTCCACAACAAGGGGAAAAGGAGAAGCCGCGCCCCTCAATCCCCCAGCGGTTCCATCTCCTTGCCCGTCCTGTGGATCTGGGCGTTGTATTTGATGCGGCGGGCCGTTTCGCGGGCCGAGCCGTCGAGCTTGTAGGCGGCCGCCACGGCCATCAGGTCGATCGCGGCGAGGAAAGCAAAACGCGAGGCGGTCGGCTTCAGCGTGTCGGGATATTCGGGAACCGCTACCGTCAGCCTGACGTCGCAGGCGCGGGCAAGGTCGGTGTCGGGCGCGGTCACGCCGATCGCGTTGGCGCGGTAATGCTTGGCGAGCTCGACGGCCTCGATCACTTCGCGCGTGCGTCCCGTAGCCGAGATGGCGATCACCAGATCGCTGGGCTTCAAGGTCGAGGCGGTCATCCGCATCAGATACGGATCGCATTGGGCGCTGACGGTGATGCCGTAGCGGAACAGCCGGTACTGGGTTTCCTGCGCCAGCGCCGACGAGCTGCCGCCAAGGCCGAAGACCGTGACCTGGCGCGCCTTAGCGATGAGCTCGGCGGCCTTCACCAGCTGCGCCGGATCAAGCTGCCGTTCGGCCTCCTGCAACGCCCGGCGGGCCTCGCCGAACACCGCATTCCAGAACGGCATGCCATTGTCGCTGCTGGTGGGCGGCGGCTTGCTCAGATAGAGCGCGCCGACGACGAGGCTTTGCGCCAGCTTCAGCTTGAAGTCGCGCACGCCCTCGCAGCCGATGGCGCGGCAGAACCGGGTCACCGTGGGTTCGCTGACCTGGGCGCGCTGGGCGAGCACGGCATTGGAGGCGTCGACCGCGAACCTGACGTCGTCGAGCACGACATCGGCGACGCGCCGCTCAGCCGGGCGCAATTCACCGTAAGAGTCCTTGACCAGCGAAATGATGTCGGGGATGCGCCTGACATGATCGCGCCCATCTGGATCGCGCCCATCCGGGTCGCCGTCCGAGGTCGGCCGCCCCTGGCCGTCAGCTTCGGTCATGAGTCATCCCTGCCGTTCGTGGAAGTCGACCTCTACCATGTTTGCGCACCGCTTGCCTGCTTCGCCTCACGCGGTCGGTGTCCCGAAGTATGTAGGAAAGCAACAAGCTTTTCAAGAAATAGAAAAGGCAATCCAAACAATGATGTAACCGTGGTACAAACGATCTCTCTGACTAGAGCAGCGGTCGCCGCTTGACAGTAAAGTAGGATAGTTACAGACTGATTTTTGCGACGAATGACCCAATGGATCATCGCGCAACCTGCGAGGGGCGCATGAACGCGGGCAGTGCAAAAACCCCGAAGCTTGGCGTGCAGGCCGCGACCAAGATCTATCATATGGCTTCCGGCGACCTCCTGGCGCTGGATCGCTGCAGCCTCGACGTTCACGCCAATGAGATCGTCTCGATCGTCGGCCCCTCCGGCTGCGGCAAGACCACGCTTTTGTGGTCGATGTCCGGCCTGCATCGCCTGTCCAGTGGGACAATCCGGCTCGACGGCAGAGAGATCACCGGGCCGCATCCGGATATCGGCATCGTCTTCCAGGAGGCAAACCTGCTGCCCTGGCGCAATCTTGACGCCAACATCCATTTTCCCTTCGAGATCAAGGGCGAGAAGCCGGATCGCGCCTGGATCGCCCACCTCGTCAATCGTGTTGGGCTCGACGGCTTCGGCGGCAAGTTTCCGCGCGAGCTTTCGGGCGGCATGCAGCAGCGAGCGGCAATCGTGCGGGCGCTGGCGCTGAAGCCCTCGGTGCTTTTGATGGACGAGCCGTTCGGTGCACTCGACAGTTTCACCCGCGAAGAGATGAACCGTCTCGTCGAGGAGATCTGGCTCGACACCAAAACCACCATCGTCTTCATCACCCACAGCATCGAGGAGGCGATCTTCCTGTCCGACAGAGTGGTGGTGCTGAGCGCGCGGCCGGGGCGCGTCGCCCAGGAATACCGCGTGCCGTTTGCACGCCCGCGCTCGCTGGAGATCATGGCGACAAAAGAAATCTTCGATCTCACCAACACGATCAAGATGGACATCGTCGGCGAACGCGTACGACCGAAGGCGCGGGAGCGCGGCACCGCAGAAATTGTGAGGATCAGGCCGTGAGCGGAGGCGACGCCATACCGGAATTCTCCAAAACCAAGGCAGGCGCCAAGGCCGGCGAAGGTCACGACGTCAGCCTGACCAATCTTTCGGCGTTTGCCAGCGGGCCCGGCATCAGGTCGGGCGCCGAGGTCGCGGCCATCATCGCTGTCGCGGTGGTCATCATCGGCGGCATCGAGCTGGCGCTGCGGCTGTTCAATGTGCCGCACTACATCATGCCGGGGCCAAGCGCGATCGCCTACGCGCTGTACGACGAGTTCCCGCTGATCGCGCCGCATCTCGGCTACACGCTGGTCGAGCTGGTCTCCGGCTTCTCGATCGGCGCCATTATCGGCTTGGTGATGGCCGCGGTGATCACGCAATTCCCGTTCGCCGAAAAGATCGTCGCGCCCTACATCCTGATCCTGGTCACCACGCCGATGCTGGCGCTGGTGCCGCTTCTTATCCTGCGCTTCGGCTTCGGTTACACGCCGCGCATCATCGCGGTCGCGCTTGCCGCCGGGCCGATGGTGATGATCAATGCGGCGACGGGCTTTCGCCGCGTCGACAGCGCCAAGATCGCGCTGGCGCGTTCCTATGGCGCCAGCACCTTGCAGATATTCTGGAAGATCCGCGCGCCGATGGCGCTGCCGATGATCCTTGTTGGCCTGATGATCGGCGCGATCTTTGGGCTGCTGACCGCGGTCGGCGCCGAGATGGTCGGCGGCGGCTTCGGCCTCGGCAACCGGCTGACCACCTATTCGTCGATGATCCAGATGCCGCAATTCTTCGCGGTAGTTCTGATCCTCTCGACCCTCGGCATCCTGATCTACGTGCTGTTCTTTCTGATCGGCAAGAAGTGGGCGAGCTGGGAGGCGTAGGGCATGTCGCCCAAAAGTGCGCCGCAATTTTGGAATAACGACATGCATAAAACGAGGACTTAGCGCGCGGGGCAATGATGGCGCCTGGGAGGCGGGCGAGAGAACTACCGGCCAACAAAAAAGGGGAAATGCCATGACCAAGGAAAGTCACATCGGTTTCAAGGCGGGGATCAGCCGCCGCTATTTTCTGCAAGTCACCGGAGCAGGCGTGGTGACCGCCACCGCGCTCGGCGCCTCGGCGTTCAGGGCACAAGCCGAGCCATACGGCAAGTTCACCTGGATTTCGCCGCGCGGCACGCTCGAAGTGCTCGACGACTATCCCTATTGGGCGGCCAAGAAGGCAGGCTATTTCGGCGACCTCGACACCGACATGCAGCCGGGCCCGTCGGACGGCACCGCGACGGTGAAGTTCGTCGATGTCGGCCAGGCAGACATGGGCTTTCCCTCGCCCGGCGTCTTCTCCTTCGCCATCCAGAACGGCATGAAGCTCAAATCCGTGTTTCACATGGGGGCGCGCGACACGTTCAGCTTCGCCTTCCGCAAGGGCGAGGGAACGAACGACCTGAAGACGCTCGAGGGCAAGACTATCCTGCTCGGCTCCGCCGCATGGCAGTCGATCACCGATCCGCTGCTGGCCTCGCAAGGCGTCGACATCAAGAAAGTCAAGTATGTCGAGGCCGGCTGGCCGACCTGGGGCACCGCACTGGCCGGCGGCCAAGGCGATGCGGCGCTGTCGTGGGAAGGTCTGCGGGCCGAATGGATCGCCAAGAACCTCGACTTCGAATACTGGCTCGGCGTGCAGAACTCGAAGCTGCCGGCGAACACTTTCGTCGTGCGGTCGGCCGATCTCGATGATCCCGACCGCAAGGCGTTCCTGGAGAAATACCTGCGCGGCTGGGCGATGGGCCTGGAATTCGGCTACCAGAATCCGCGCGCGGCCGTCGAAGCGGTGTTCGAGCAGTTCCCGACGCTGGCCAAGAATCTCGGGCCTGAGCTCGGCACCACCTCGATCCTGCAGCAGATCAACGTCTTCCGTGGCGACATGGATAAGCGCGAAGGCTGGGGTTCGCACGACATGGCGAGCTGGCAGGGCTTCTTCGACCAGATCCACAAGATCGGCCAGATCACCAACCCGGTGAAGGCCGAGGACGTCTGCACCAACGAACTGATCGGCCCGGCCAATGATTTCGACAAGGCCAAGGTCAAGGTCGATGCCGACGGCACCAAGCTGTCGGAGGGCTTTGCTGCGCTCGACGTCGAGAAGATCAAGGCGCATCTGTTCGACTCAGCGGTCAAGTAGGGCACTTGGTGACGATATGGGCGGCGACTGGGTCGCCGCCCCAACCAAATCAAAAAAGGGAGGTGGCTTTGACCGACAAGGTGAAAGTGCTGGTGATTGGTCTCGGCAATATGGGCGCGTCGCATGCCAGCGCCTATCACAGGCTCGACGGTTTTGAGATCGTCGGCATCATGAGCCGCACGATCAAGAGCAACACAAAGATCCCGGCGGAATTAGCCGGCTATCCGCTCTACGAGGATTTCGACCAGGCGCTGAACGAGACCAGGCCGGATGCCGTTTCCATCAACAGCTGGCCCAACACGCATGCCGAATATGCGCTGAAGGCGATTGCCGCGGGCTGCCACGTGTTCATGGAAAAGCCGCTCGCCACCAATATCGAAGACGCCGAAAAGGTCGTCGCTGCGGCCCGCGCCAAGAACCGCAAACTGGTGCTCGGTTATATCCTGCGCGTCCACCCGTCATGGATCAAGTTCATCGAGGTCGGCAAGACGCTCGGCAAGCCGCTGGTCATGCGCCTCAACCTCAACCAGCAGAGCAGCGGCAGCGCCTGGCACTGGCACAAGAACCTGATCGATTCGCTGATCCCGATTGTCGATTGCGGCGTGCACTATGTCGATGTGATGTGCCAGTTGACCGGCGCCAAACCGGTCCGCGTTCACGGCATCGGCGCGAAATTGTGGGCCGATGCCGCCAAGCAGAATTATGGCCATCTGCACGTCACCTTCGATGACGGTTCGGTCGGCTGGTATGAGGCGGGCTGGGGGCCGATGATGAGCGAGACGGCCTATTTTGTGAAGGACGTGATCGGCCCGAGGGGCGCGGTCTCGATCGTCGCCGGTCAGACGGCAAGCAGTGCAGCTGAACTCGCCGAGGTGTCGAACTCAGCCGATATCGACCGACACACCAAGACCGACGCGCTCAAGATCCACTATGCCGAGGTCGACGTCGACAAGAATTTCAAGAAGCCCGACGAGATCGTCAGCATGGAGGACGAGCCCGGCCACCAGGAGCTTTGCGACCGCGAGCAGGCATTCTTCCTGCGCGCCATCCGCGAGGATCTTGATCTGACCGAGCAAATGGATGCCGCGGTCAACAGCTTGCGCATCGTGCTTGCCGCCGAGCAGAGCATTGCGGAAGGGCGGACCGTCGAGTTGGGGTAAGATGTTCGGCTGCGGGCTCGAAGAAGAGATGCCAGCAAGGCCAGTCGCCTCAGACGAATGAGCGACCCCGTGTTGAGCGTTTAAGGGCCGATCCTGGCGCCGCCCCTCATCGCCCTGCCGGGCACTTCTCCCCGTATAGTGACGGGGAGAAGAACGCCTTCGCTAAGGATTTCCCCAATCTCTGGCGTTGCGGAGTGGAAACGGCCACGGTTAGTGGCCAATTGAGCGCCCACGCAAAAACGCACCACCGGCCCGAAGCCGGTGGTGCTCTCTGGACAGTCTGTAGGGGCAGGACCGTTCCAGGGATCCCTTAGGATCGGACTCAAATGTCGGCTTTTCCTTCACCCATGGCATCGGCCGAACAGATGAAGGAGCCTGCCAACTGGCTAAGAATCTCGACAGGGCGATGTGCCGCCGAGCAGCGCATGATTTGCAATATTATTCGGCCGCGTCAGGAATTTCGCCGGAGGTGTCGTCGGAAGTCTCTGCCGGATCAGCCTTTCTTGCCAGGAACTTGTCCAAGGCTGCCTGCAAGGACAGGGTGGCCTGCGGTGAGGCCGGCGTCGTAGAAACGACAGCCATCGCATGGGCAATTCCCCGAGTGGACTTGTCCTTGGCCGCCGCAGACGTTGCGGCTCCGTGTCCCTGCGATCCAGCCCCAGCCGAATTTCCGCCATTGCCGTTGCTTGCGCCGTTACCCTTCCCGCCGCCATTGCCGCCGGGTCCGGCGAGGACTGGAGACGCGACAAGGGCGAGAGCGGCGACCGTTGCGAACAGACTGGTTCGAGTTTTCATAATTCCTCCTTCGAGCCGCCCTCCCGCCAGGAAAGAATATGAGGACTCTCTAATATGAAAGGTCCACTATCGGCCAGTTTGACTTAAATCCACCTGTCCGCAAGGGACCTTGGTCCGAAATTGAAAGGCAAAGGTCCTAGACTCTACTTGGGGACGTATTTGGCGCGGCGAACAAAGCGCCTGCTGGCCACGGGCAGCTGGCAAGGACAAGCTCGCTCCGTCTTCTGGGTGATGCCGTGCTGCCGCCAAAACGAAAAAGCCGCGGCGAACCGCGGCTTTTCGATGCTTGATTCCTGGAAGGAAACTGGAGCGGGTGAAGCGATTCGAATGCTCGACCCCAACCTTGGATGAGTATGCTGGAGCTGATCGGCCCCCGAGCATTCAGATCTTCCGGTCGCTCCAACCTTAAAGTCAAACGCTCCGCTCCCTGGTTGTTGCCGGGCACACTACCTCTTCCGAGCTCCGGCGGCTGGTCGAGAAACTCGTAGCCAAGCCAAAAGAGGCTCAGTAGTAGCGACCGCCGCTGCTTGGCAGCACAAAGCGAGCAGCTGTGCTCTTTTAGAAAAAAGGGCTGCCGGTCCGCATGCTTGTTAGGAACGAATCGACATTGCACAATTGGATGCGCTGGCTTTAGCTCGCTGGCGCTTCCTTGTGACCCGATTCCAAGGTAGGAGCGAAGCCATTCCTCTCGAGCATACCCCGGAAGGAAACTGGAGCGGATGAAGTGATTCGAACGCTCGACCCAACCTTGAAAACGTCAATTTCTGCCAACGCCGCCCTATCCGAATTTCCGCTACCAGAATCCGAGATGATCAATACCAATGAAATGATGCAGGTTCTTCTGGACCACGTGGCAAGCGGGCAGCTGAGCAGACGCAGCTTCCTGGCTTCAGCATATGGACCCTCTTGGGTAATACGAATTGAAAATTGCGCCCTCATGTTTCAAAACAGGTCGGTAGACCCGCGAGGATGGTTTCGTGCGGGGTCGTCCACGGTCCTCAAGCCGAGAATTCTAAAAGACGTTCAACAATGACCCAGCACGTACAAAACGCTCGAATTCTCATGTACAGCCACGACACGTTCGGGCTCGGCCACTTGCAGCGCTGCCGGACGATCGCGCATTCGCTGGTCGAGGATTTCCGCGGTCTTCAGGTGCTTATCATTTCGGGTGCGACTATCGCTGGCGCCTTCGACTACCGCGCCCGTGTCGACTTCGTGAAGATCCCCAGCGTCATCAAGTTGCGCAACGGCGAATACACCTCGCTGGAAAAGGATATCGATCTGCATGAGACGCTAAGGATGCGCCAGTCGATCATCCGCCATACAGCCGAGACCTTCCGGCCGGATATCTTCATCGTCGACAAGGAACCGCTCGGCCTGCGCGGTGAGATCGAGGACACGCTGTCCTACCTCAAGACGCGGGGCACCACGCTCGTGCTTGGCCTGCGCGAGGTGATGGACGCGCCGCATCTGCTCGAAGCAGAGTGGGCACGCAGGGATGTGATGCGCAAGATAGGCCTGTTCTATGACAAGATCTGGGCCTATGGTCCGCCGGATTTCTACGATCCGTTGACCGGCCTGGAGGTGCCGCCGGCTATCAGGGCAAAGATGAAGTTCGTCGGTTTCCTGCAACGGAGCCTGCAGAAGAACGAGTTGCCCGGCCACCGGCCCGAGGGCGACTATATCCTCGTTACCACCGGTGGCGGCGGTGACGGCGCCGATCTGATCCACAGCGTCATCGATGCCTATCAGCAGGATCCGCAATTGCAGCATAGGGCGTTGATCGTGCTTGGGCCTTACATGCCGGCGCGCAAGCGCAACAAGCTGCTCAAGAAGGGGTCCAAGATCCCCTATATCAGGATCATCGAGTTCGACAACCGCATGGAAGAGCTGATTGCCGGCGCCAAGGCGGTCGTGGCGATGGGCGGTTACAACACCTATTGCGAGATACTGTCGTTCGACAAGCCGGCGCTGATCGTGCCGCGCGTCAAGCCCCGCGAGGAACAACTGATCCGAGCACGGCGCGCAGCCGAACTCGGCCTCATCGAAATGCTTTTGCCGGAAGAAGCCGAGGATTCCCAGCGGTTTGCCAATGCACTGGAGGTGCTGCCGGACCGGCCCGGCCCATCGCAGAGCCATCCGCATCTGACGCTGGAAGGGCTGCCTCACATTTCCGAAATCGTCGCGGAACTGCTCGACCGGCGGGGCGGCCATCACCTTTCGGTCATTGAAGGCATGAACTGAGTTGCAACATCGCAAGATCGTCGTGGTTCTGAAGGGCTATCCGCGGCTGTCGGAAACGTTCATCGCGCAGGAACTGCTCGGTCTGGAGCGTGCGGGGTTCGACCTGATACTGGTCTCGCTCAGGCGGCCGACCGACGCAAAACGCCACCCCGTGCATGACGAGATCAAAGCGCCCGTCCATTATCTGCCGGAATATCTGCATGAAGAGCCGCTACGCGTGGTTCGCTCGCTGTTTGCTTATCTGCTGCGGCCGGGCTTCTGGCGCGCGCTCCGATCGCTTGGTACCGATATCCGCCGCGACTTTACGCGCAATCGCGCGCGCCGCTTCGGGCAAGCGCTCGTGCTGGCCGCTGAATGGCCGGAAGGCGCGGGCTGGCTGCATGCACATTTCGCGCACACACCGGCATCGGTGACGCGCTATGCCAGCCAGCTTCGTGGCCTGCCCTGGAGCTGCTCGGCCCACGCCAAGGACATCTGGACTTCGGCGGACTGGGATCTGGCTGGCAAGCTTTCCTCGGCGCGCTGGACGGTCACTTGCACAAAAGCCGGCTTCGACCGTCTGAAAAAACTCGCTAACGGCAACTCGTCTGTGCATCTGAGCTATCATGGGCTCGACCTTGATCGCTTCGGCGATTTCGGCGAGGCGCGAAAACAGCATGACGGCTCGGCGCCGGATGAACCGGTTATCGTTCTGAGCGTCGGGCGCGCCGTTGAAAAGAAAGGTTACGATACGTTGCTGGAGGCCCTTGCCCTCTTGCCTGGTGATTTGGCCTGGCGTTTCGAGCATATCGGCGGCGGCGAGGAACTGGAACGGTTCAAGGCGCTGGCGCAAAAGCTCGGCCTGGATGGTCGCGTCTCCTGGAAAGGCGCGCTTGCGCAGGAGGAGGTGCTTGAGCACTACCGCTGCGCCGACATCTTCGCCCTGGCCTGCAGGATCGCCGCAAATGGCGACCGGGACGGTCTGCCGAATGTTCTGGTGGAGGCGGCTAGCCAGCGGCTTGCCTGCGTGTCGACCGATATTTCCGGCGTGCCGGAGCTTTTATCGCCGGATGAAACCGGGCTGCTGGTTCCGACGGAAGACCCAATTGCCCTGGCACGGGCGCTGGAGCGCCTGATCCGTGATCCCGTGCTGCGCGCCCGCCTCGGCGACGCCGCAGAGCGGCGCGTGCGCGGCAATTTCGATCATATGGCAAGCATTGGACAGCTCAAGGAACTGTTCGAGCGGGAGTGGCGGGCCGCCGAATGAAGCGGCTGCGCGCTTTCTTCTATGTCCAGCACCTGCTCGGTATCGGCCATCTCGCGCGCGCCAGCCGCATTGCGGCGGCTCTGGTCGATGACGGGTTTGACGTAACCGTCGTGACCGGCGGAGCGCCGATCGCGGGGTTTCCGGGATTGGGTGTAAAATCTGTAACCCTGCCGCCTGTCACCTCCGGTGATGAAGGATTTTCCGGACTTGTCGACCTGCAAGGCAAACCCATCGACGATGATTTCAAGAAATGGCGTTCAGAGATGCTGCTGCAGGCATTCCGAGATTGCAGGCCTGATATCGTCATTGTCGAGGCGTTTCCATTTGGACGCCGGCAGATGCGTTTCGAACTCCTGCCGCTGATCGAGGCCATCGACGCGGCGTCGCCCAGACCGCTGCTGGCGACGTCCGTCCGTGATATCCTTCAGGAGCGCGTCAAGCCAGGCCGAAACGAGGAAACGGTCGATCTCATCAACAGGCATTTCGACCTTGTTATGGTCCACGGCGATCCGGCTTTCGCAACCATCGACAAGACATTTCCACTGGCTGAGGCGATCAGGGCCGAGGTCACCTACACAGGGCTCGTTGCCGCGCCGCCATCGCCCGCCGCCTCCGAGCGCTTCGACGTTCTGGTGTCGGTTGGCGGCGGGGCTGCCGGAAAGAGCCTTGTCAGCTCCACCATCGCAGCGGCGCGGAATGCCCAAAACGCTTGGAAATGGTGCTTGATCACCGGCCCAAACCTGCCGCAAGACGAGTTTGACGCGATCGGACGCGATGCCTCGCCGGTCCTGTCCATCTTCCGGTTCCGCGAGGATTTCGCCAGCCTGCTCACCGGCGCCCGCCTGTCGGTCTCGCAGGCGGGTTACAACACGGTCTGCGATGTCCTGCGCGCGGGTTGTCGCTCCCTGCTCGTTCCATTTGCAGCCGGCGGCGAAACCGAACAGACGGTTCGCAGCCTCATGCTCGAAGAACTCGGTCTTGCAACGGTGCTGATGGAAAAGGACCTAACGCCTGAAGGTTTGGCGCAGGCGATCGAACAGGCGCTTGTGGGACCGACGCCAGCCGCGCATCGTCTTGATCTAGAAGGCGCGCATCGCTCGGCGCAAATCCTGCGCGAGCGGTATCGAACATGGTCCCTAAGTGGAGCCCGGTTTCGGAAAAGTTCATGATCAAACAGACGATAGATGCTAACGCGCGTCACGTCTGGCGAGGTTCGTGCGACGCACTACGCACTGTTGGGCGAAATGCATCAAACAGTTCCAATCAGCATGAAGCGGGTATAATTTTTTGTCGGCAGTTCGCCGGAGAACCGCACCTCCCGTAGCGCCGCCATTGCTTCGAAGGCTCCAAGTGAAGCCACGCAGTTGATGTGCGTCGGCTCGCTGAAATAATCGTTCGATTGCAGCAGTACAGTCGTGCCCCGCGGAAGCAGTGCAAGCCAGGCGCGCAGATCGGCTATGTGTTCGCAGCTCGTATTGACCACCAGGTCGGGCCGCCCGGCCGCATAGTCGAGTGCGTACATATCTGCCGTCAGCGCGCGGAACCGGTCGCCGGCTTCCCGGTTGAGGGTCCGGGCGACCGGCGCGACTTCGGGATCGATGTCGATGCTATCGACCGCCGCGATGTCGAAGCGGGCGTCGTTGAAAAGCATTGCCGGCAATACGCCGTACCATCCACCCAGAACCCATACGCGCCCGAACCGGCCGCCGCAGCTTTCGAACAGCCTGTCGAGCGCCCACATCTTGCAGGCGACCTGCTTGTGGTTGAAGGCGTTTGCGATATCGGCCTTCGGATGCTTGGTGATGACGCGCGCCAGCCCTGCCACGAGAGGGCAGTTGACATAGGCAGCAATTCCCCGCGTGAGGTCCAAGGCTTGCTCGTGCCAGCCCATGCCGGCATTGCGTGGTTGCGTGACATCCATCATATTCGTCTTGTATGTTGGGATTTCGGGCGACGCAATCTTGCCTCCCGCAAGGCTGTTTGATCCGCGGACGTGATTATGCTGCAAGCCGCTTCGCCATTGCCCGGTGCCGGAGAGAGCCGCTTGCATCTGTCCGGACCATCGGCGTCCGTCCGCCCGCACCAGCGGCGCAGCTGCGGCCTCGTGCTCGGCTATTCGCCAAAACCCTACGGAAGCCGCGAACCGTTCGGCCAGTTGCTTTCTTCGCGGATCAGCAATGCCCATGGCGTTGTCATCGACCATGCGCCGGAACTGGATCGCGCCGCCTCGCAGGGTCCTTCCATCGTTGAGCGCAGGACAATCTCCGTGCACTGCAGCTTCGAGCTTGTCGTTAGCGACGAAATTGCCGATACGCCATTCGCCAGCAGGTGCTTTTACATCCTGCATCCTTCCAACTGAAGGGTCCACAGTCGCATATGGAACCCAGCCTAGCCCGCTATATCTGGACGCACACCAAGAAGCAGCAGCTCTGGATATTGATGATCGTCGTGCTTTCGATGATCCCGTATTTCATGTCCTTCGACCTGCCGAAGCTGATCGTCAACGGCCCGATCCAAGGTGGCGGCTTCGAGCAACCGGGCGCGACCCAGCCATTCATGAGGCTACACTATAACCTGCCGATCATTGGAGAGGTCCAGTTCTTCTCCGGTTTTCAGCTCGACCGCAAGGAGACGCTGTTTGCCCTGAGCGTTGTGTTCCTCTTGCTAGTAATCATCAACGGCCTGTTCAAACTCTACATCAACACCTACAAGGGCCGCCTCGGCGAACGCATGCTGCGGCGTATCCGTTTCGATCTGGTCGATCGTGTGCTGCGGTTTCCGCCGGTTTACTTCAAGCGGGTGAAATCCGCCGAAGTGGCGACCATGGTGAAGGACGAGGTGGAGCCGCTGGGCGGCTTCATCGGCGATGCCTTCGTGCAGCCGGTACTGCTCGGTGGCCAGGCGCTGACGGCCATGGTGTTCATCATGGTCCAGAACGTCTGGCTCGGAATTATAGCGGCCGTGATCGTGGCGATCCAGATCGTGCTCATCCCGCGAATGCGGCGGCGGCTGATCGTGCTCGGGCGCGAGCGGCAGTTGACGGCGCGCGCGCTTTCGGGCCGGGTTGGCGAAATCGTCGACGGCATCGGCGCGGTTCACGTCCACGATACATCAAACTACGAGCGCGCCGACATAGCTGCCCGGCTCGGGCTCATCTTCAAGATCCGCTTCGATCTTTACCAATGGAAATTCATGGTGAAGTTCCTCAACAATTTTCTCGCGCAGGTCACGCCCTTTTTGTTCTACATGATCGGCGGGTATCTGGTCATCCAGGGGCGGCTGGACGTCGGCCAGCTCGTGGCCGTGATCGGCGCCTACAAGGACCTGCCCGGACCGATGAAGGAACTGATCGATTGGGATCAGGCGCGGCAGGATGTCCAGGTCAAATATCAGCAGGTCGTTGAACAGTTTACCGTTGAGGATCTCATTGCGCCGAGAATCGGGGCATTGACGATCGACGATCCCGCTCCGATGACCAACCCCCTGTCGGCCATCAGTCTGTCCATGGTAGACGAAGGCGGTGCGATGATCCTTAACCGTATCTCCCTCCAGATCAAGCCGGGTGAGACGGTGGCGCTGGTCAGCACCACAACAGGTGGAGCTGAGGCGCTTGCAGAAGCCTTCGCGCGGCTGAACCGGCCGAATAGTGGAAGGGTCGCTTCGGGTGCCGACGACCTGCTTGAACTCCCCGAAGCAGTGACCGGCCGGCGCATGTCCTATGCCTCGTCGGATGTTTTCCTGTTCCAGGCAAGCCTCCGCGATAACCTGCTCTACGGGTTGAAGCATGCGCCGCTGACATCGATGACTTATGACGGTGCTGCGGCAGACCAGCGCCGCTGGAACATCGACGAGGCGCGCCGGTCGGGCAATCCGGAGCTTGATATCCACAGCGACTGGATCAACTATGCTTCCGCCGGCGCTACCGGGCCGCACGACCTCTTCCAAGCCGTGCGCCGGGTGCTCGACGCGGTTGTTCTGTCGCGCGACATTCTGGATCTTGGCTTGCGCTCTTCGGCCGACCTGACGCGTCACACGGAGCTTGCCAGGCGGATCGTCGAACTGCGTGCGGCGCTGCGAACCCGGCTGGAACACGAAGGGCTGAGCGGACTGGTGGCTCCTTTCGAACCGGGCGCTTACAACAAGGAAGCAACGATCGGCCAAAACCTGCTCTTCGGCGCTGCCGCCGGCCCCGAACTGGCCGACAGGGCTCTGGCGGCCAATCCCTATTTTGCTTCTGTGCTGAAGCAAGCCGGCCTCGACCGCACGTTCTACGAAATGGGCATGGAGATCGCCGAACAGGCGATCGAGCTGTTCGCCGACCTGCCGCCCGATCACCCGTTCTTCCAGCAGCTCGCCTTCATGAGCGCCGAGGAGATACCCACCTACGAAAGCTTGCTGCAACGGCTCAAGAACCGTCCCTACGAGGCGGTTTCGGAGAACGACCGCGCCATGATCATCACCTTGAGCTTTACCTATATCGAGCCCCGGCATCGCTTCGGCCTGCTGAGCGACGAGCTCATGAGCAAGATCGTCGCTGCACGCAACCGGTTCTATGAAAATCTGCCGCCCGAGCTGCAAAATGCGGTCGAGCGGTATGATCCTGCCAAATACATTGCCGCGGCTACCGTCATGGACAATGTCCTTTTCGGGCGTGTGGGCACCAACCATCCCGACGCGCCGGACCGGATACGCTCCATCGTCTATGACATTCTTGACGAACTGGGGCTTTATGCCGAACTTCTGGATGTCGGCCTGGACTTCAACGTCGGCTCCGGTGGCAGGCGGCTGACCGGTGCACAGCGACAGAAGCTCGATGTTGCCCGGGCCCTGATCAAGCGTCCCGATTTTCTCATTCTCAACCGGCCGTTGTCGGCGCTCGACCAGCGCGTGCAGGATAAGGTGCTGCGAAACGTGCTCGAGGAAGCCAGACGCGACGGCTATTCGCCGGCAATTGTGTGGGTCGTGACGAATCCGGCAATGGCGATGATGTTCGATCGCGTTGTCGTCTTCGACTCGGGTCGTTTGGTGGAAGACGGAACACACGAGACACTTTTGGCAGGAAGCGGTATCTTTAAGGAACTGCTGTCATAGAGCTTTGGACATTCAGATGGGATCATTCTGCCGGTGGGAACTTGTTGCAACGTCAACGGATTGAGGTTTGCGCCTGATCGGGCTCGCCACCTTTCGCGTGGTTCGTCTCGCCATCCGGAAACAGAATTGATTCCATCTGGGTGTCGGTTGTTCTAGTCTCGCAGACGTGAATTTTGGGAAGGTTTGCGACAATGCTGCTCAAGGATGAGGTTGGAATGCTGCAACGCGTTCCCTTGTTCTCTGGCATAGAGCCGACAAAGCTCAAGCTGCTTGCGTTCACATCCGATCGTGTGAGCTACAGCGCCGGCCAGATCCTTTTCCGGCAGGGCGACGAGGGAGACGCCGCCTATGTCATCCTTTCCGGCAGGGCGGATATTCTGGTCGATTCCGACAGCGGACCAATAAAAGTTGCCGAACTGGAGTCAAATTCGATTGTTGGCGAGATCGCCATATTGTGCAACAGCTCCCGCACTGCCACCGTCAGAGCGGCAAGTCCGCTGGAAGCCTTGAGAATCCGCAAGGATCATTTCCTGAGGCTTATGAGGGAGTTCCCGGAAATGACCATCGAGATATTGCGGGTTCTTGCCGATCGCCTAAGCCATACGACCGCGGATCTGATCGACGCACGAAGCGCCAAATAACCGATGACGTCGCTCGATCCTCGCCGTCGTGATGGCACCGGCCTCTTGCTGAGAAGGTCACCCGGAGAAAACCTGTCTCGCCTAGCAGCAGTTGTTTGGCTACGATGGGCGACGGGGGACTGCGAAGGGGTAGTATGGACGACGACGTTTTACTGGTCAGGTTTTGGGGCGTTCGCGGCAGCATTTCGGTATCGGGGCCAGAATTCTCTCGCTATGGCGGCAACACAATCTGCATTGAGATGCGATGCGGTGAGCATACGCTTCTGTTCGACGCGGGCTCTGGCCTACGGCCTGCCGGTGGGGCGCTTCAGGCGTCGGGCGCGACCGATTTCGACCTGCTTTTCACCCATTGCCATTACGATCACATCATCGGGTTGCCGTCTTTTGCGCCGATTTATGACCGGAGCGTGAAGGTAACGCTTTGGTCCGGGCATCTTGCAGGACACATGACGACCCGGCAGATGGTCGATAAGTTCATGCGGCCGCCGTGGTTTCCGATGAAACTGGAGTTCTGCAAGGCAAGGCTCGACTATCGCGATTTCGTATCCGGAGACGTGCTTCGGCCGCGCAAAGGCGTGGTGGTCCGAACCGGCAGTCTTACCCATCCAGGCGGTTGCATAGGCTACCGGGTCGAATGGGGCGGCCGCGTCGTGGCGGTGATAACAGACACTGAGCACGAGCCGGACAAACTCGATCAGGCGGTGCTCGGCCTGATCGAAGATGCCGACCTCGTCATTTACGATTGCACCTACACCGAGGAGGAAATGGAACGCCGCCGCGGTTACGGGCACTCGACATGGCAACAAGGCGCCAAGCTCTGTGAGGCGGCCGGTGCGCGCGGGCTTGCGCTGTTTCACCACGATCCGACCCGCACCGACGAGGAACTGGACGAGATCGAGAAACTGGCCAAAGACAGGTTTACCGGCGCTTTTGCCGCGCGGGATGGCCAGACGCTCACATTTCCAGTCTCACTGCACAAAAAGCGCTGAGCTATTTTCCTCTACCGGCGCTGCGCCCGATCAGTGTCCTGATCGGAAGCCATGCGCAGGCTTCAGTCTGTGCTGTGACTGTGAACAGCCGTTCGAGGAAAAGCCAGGCCGATTCATCATGTACGAGATGGTGGGTGAGCAGGCCGACCGGTTCGCCGCCGTCGAATGCACGCTGCAATTGCGCGATGATAGCCTGAACCAATGAGCCATGATCGCGGCAGCCGCGGGTGCCATGCCAATCCATGATGTCGACATTGCTGTTGATGACCGCCAGTGAAGCCGGCTTCGGCGGCCCATAGACCGACAATGCCGCAAATCCTATCGATCCAAGGTCGGATACCAAGCCGGCGTCGATCCTGTTCCAGGGTGGCACCAGCATCGGAACGGCACGTGCGCCGTGCAGGCCGGTTACGTGCGACAGCCCGCGAGCCAGATCATCGAGCACCGCCTCGCGTCGCCGATGCGCGCCGAGTTCCTGCTTTTTCTGGTCCTCGGGCGCATGATTTCGGTGCGTCCAACCATGGATGGCGACCGTGGCATGCGGCGCCTCGTCAAGCCGAGCGACAAGCTTCTCACCAGTCAGGGCCGGAATGACGGCCAGAGTGACCGGAACCGCGAATTCACCGGTGAGGTCGAGCAGCCGATCAAGCGCCGGCGTCGGCTCCACGGCGTCGTCGTCACGCAGCCAGAACTCTGCCTTACGGTCCGCCCGTTGCCGGCACGCCAGTTCTTCCACCAAGGGCTGCCAGATCTGATCGGATGTCATGAAACCGGGATCCTCGCAAGAAGTTCGCCCAGACGCGCCGCTGCAACACCGAGGGAGCGTTCTTCGAGGATGAAACGTCTGGCTTCCGCGGCCATGATGGTTCTTTCGTCGTTACGGGCCAGAAGCCTTTCAATGGCAGAAGCGAACGCCGCCACATCGCCCGCCGGGGTGAGAAACCCGGTCTGGCCATCCCGCACGACCTCCGGCACGCCGGCGATGTCCTGAGCCACCACCGGAAGACCGGCGGCCTGGGCTTCAAGATAGGCAACACCATAGGCCTCGCCGTAACCCGGCCAGACGTAAATTCCCCCACCGTAGAGGACGTCCGGCACGGCGGCTGGCTCAATCGCGCCAAGCCATTCGATACGGTCGGCGGGCAAGCCGGAGAACTGCGCTTTGATCTCGTCACGGGCAGGCCCATCCCCGACCACCGACATGGTCCAGGGCAGGTGGCCGATCGGACCGAGCGCCTGCGCCAGCATGCGATAGCTTTCGACTTTGTCGCCCGGGCGCATCATGGCGACGGTAACGAGGCGCGTCGCACAACCCCTTGCCGGCATTTCCCGGAATTCCGATGTGTCGATGAAGGGCGAAAGCATACCGAGAGCGGCGTCGGGAATCGCATCTGTCAGTCCATGACGGTCCCTTTGCGTGAAGCAGATGTTCAGCGCTGCCTGTTCGACGGCTCGCGCCACCAACGCTTGCGTATCGCCCCACAAACCGACGTTGCGCCGCCTCGAATAGGAGGCTTCCGCTGTCACATAGGGGATAGCAAAGGCCGACGCCAGCTCGGGTCCGATCAGGTCGGGCGCCTTGTAATAGGGATGATAGGAGAACCAGAGATCGGGCTTGCCGTCACGATCCCAAAGCCTTGTCAGCCGCGCGGCTTCCTCTCGGGCCTCGATCTTGAGCGCAGCGAAACTTTTCGACTCCGGTTCGCGTAGATAGAAGCGCAATTCGGATGCTAGTTCGACGCTATGCCCTCCATGCTCCAGCGCCTTGACCAGCATCCGTGCCATCTGGCGGTCGCCGGAGGCAACGGGATGATTGGGCGACTTCAGCGGCGCGTAGAAGGCAATTCGCATCGCCGGACCCTATCATCGGAAAACCTGCGCAAGTCAATTTCGAAGCATGATCGACTTCACCTTCAAGCAGTGGAATGTGCTATCTGATGCTCATGGAAACAGCTGCCGCGTCCGACCCGTTTGTCGCTTCTTTGCCGGTCTTCGCAAAGTTCGAAAGCGTTGCCGATATCGATAACTATCAGCCTCTCCCGGATGGCTGGGCGCTGGCCACCGCCGACATCGTCGGCTCGACCAAGGCGATCGGGGCTGGGCGCTATAAAACCGTCAATATGGCTGGCGCCAGCGTCATTTCGGCGCTGCTCAATGCGCTGGGTCGGCAAGATCTTCCCTTTGTCTTCGGCGGCGACGGCGCGCTCGTGGCGTTTCCCGGCTCGGCTCTGGAGATCACCCGCAACGCGCTGGCGGTTGTCCAGAGATGGGTGGCGGACGAGCTGGACCTGACCTTGCGTGCCGCAATCGTGCCGATAAAGGATATAAGAGCACAAGGCCTCGACGTTCGCGTGGCGAGGTTCCGGGCCTCCGAAGCGGTCTTCTATGCCATGTTCGCCGGCGGTGGCGGCAGTTGGGCGGAAGCCGAGATGAAAGCGGGGCGCTACCGCATCGATCCTGCGCCAGCCGGCGCGCGGCCGGATCTGACCGGCCTCTCCTGCCGCTGGGACCCGATCGAAGCCCGGCATGGCGAAATCGTCTCGATCATAGCCGTACCAGGAGCGTCGCGCGACTTGCGCGGTTTTCAGTTTCTGGCTTCCGACATCATCGCCCTTGCCGGCAGGCAGGAACGCGATGGCCACCCGGTGCCGGTGAACGGGCCGGGCTTCAGTTTTCCGCCCGCCGGCCTCGATATCGAGGCGCGGGCCATGGCGCCGCCAGGATGGCGATGGCTGTCGAAGCTGTGGATATTGTTTCTGATGACGCTTACGGCTGTCACCGACAGGTATGGCTGGACGATCGGCAGTTTCGATCCGAAGGTCTACAAACGCGACGTGGCCAGCAATTCGGATTTCCGGAAGTTCGACGACGGCTTGAAGATGACCATCGACGTTGACGCGGATGTGTTGCAACGGATCGAGAACCGGCTGAAACAGGCGGAAGAGGCGGGCATCTGCAACTATGGCCTGCACCGCCAGAAATCGGCCTTGATGACATGCCTAGTCGCCTCGCCGCTGCAGCGCGACCACGTTCATTTCATCGATGGCGCCGCCGGCGGCTATGCGATGGCCGCCGCAAGCCTGAAGGCGAAGGTGCCGGTCTGACGACGGCTTGCGGAAATCGATTTTCCGCAATATGCCTCGGGGTTCTTGGCGAACCAGGTGAGCCTCGCCATGGGAGCGGACGGCCTGTCCGAATTGACGGAAAGCAGATTTTTGGACGCCTCACGATCGACATATGACCGTCTTCTGAACCGGATTTCGACGCGCGCCGCGCAAGTCGGCGTGATTGGACTGGGCTATGTCGGGTTGCCGCTGGCGGTTGCGATCGCACGCGCCGGCTTCCCGGTTTCCGGCTTCGACATCGAAGCCCAGAAGGTCGAGAACCTGAACAACGGCCAATCCTACATTGAGGCGGTGACATCGACAGCCCTTGCCGGCCAGGTGGCGAGCGGACGGTTCCGCGCCACTGCGGATTTTGCCGAACTGGCCGTCTGCGATGTCATCATCATCTGCGTTCCGACACCGCTGACGAAAAACCGTGAGCCGGACCTGTCCTTTGTCAGGAACACGGCAGGCACTATCGCGAAGCATCTGCGTCTCGGCCAACTGATCGTGCTGGAATCGACCACCTATCCCGGCACCACCGACGACGTGATCAAGCCCATACTGGAAGAAACCGGCTTGCAGTCGAGGATAGACTTCTTCCTCGGCTTCTCGCCCGAACGCGAGGATCCCGGCAACCGCAGCTTTGAAGTCGCGACGATCCCCAAGGTCGTGGCAGGCGACGGCATTGAAGCGGGGACGCTCGTGCAGGCTTTCTACCAGGGCGTGGTCAAGACCGTCGTTCCGGTTTCCACCACGGCGACCGCCGAGGCGGTCAAGCTGACGGAAAACATCTTCCGCTCGGTCAACATCGCCCTGGTCAACGAGTTGAAGGTCGTGCTCGGTGCGATGGGCATCGACATCTGGGAGGTGATCGAGGCGGCGAAGAGCAAGCCCTTCGGCTACATGCCTTTCTATCCTGGCCCCGGACTTGGCGGGCACTGCGTTCCAATCGATCCCTTCTACTTGACGTGGAAGGCGCGCGAATACGAACTGCCGACCCGCTTTATCGAGCTGGCGGCAGAGATCAACACGGCCATGCCGCGTCATGTGGTCGATGAACTGGCGAAGGCGCTGGACCGGCGCTGCGGCAAGGCGCTCAGCCGCTCGCGCATTCTCATCATCGGGTTAGCCTATAAGAAGAATGTGCCCGACATCCGCGAAAGCCCCTCATTGCGGCTCATTGAACTCATCGAGGAATGGGGCGGCAAGGCGGAATTCCACGATCCGCACGTTACCGAGATCCCGACCACACGGGAGCATATGGCGATCAAGGGGCGACGCTCGGTCGAATTGACCGAGGCGGCCTTGAAGGATTTCGACGCTGTCGTCGTTGCAACCGACCACGACGCGATCGACTATCAGGCGATCGCTGATCACGCTCTTCTGATCGTCGACACACGCAATGTTTTTGGCCGCCTCGGGCTAGCCCGAGAGACTGTGGTGAAGGCCTGACGGCGTCTGAGCCGGCGAATTTTTTAACTGATGGCAGGATCATGATTGCACTCCGCCGGCAGCCTCGCCACATAATGCCCTTCGCCGGCTTTTGCCGCCAAAGGGCACTATTGACTTCGAGGGTTTTATCTTTGGGTCATTAAAAAGGAGAATGGCTCGTCTTCGACGGGTCTCGAGATAGCATGAGCACAGCGCAAGCAGAAATTTCCACCATTCTCATGGATAAGGTTGCCGATTGGCTGACCCAATCGGCGCTGGCGGGCGACGACCTGGAAACATTGGTAAAGGGTTTTTGTGAACGGCTGGCTGCTGCCGGCCTGCCGCTGAAGCGGGTGCATTTGAGCTTTTCGATGCTTCATCCGCTTTATGACGCGCTTGGCTTCACCTGGCTTCGTGGCCAGGGCATGGAAGTGGAAGGCTTCCGCAAAGAGGACGGCGTTCATTCTGACAGGTTCCTGACCAGCCCGTACTACCATCTGCTCAGCAATAAGCTCGACCATCTGAGGCGCCGGCTCGACCCGTCGGTGCCGTCGGAATTTCCTATTTTCGATGAACTCAGGCTTATGGGCGTGACCGATTACATGGCTTTCGTCCATCCCTTCAACGGCAATACCAGTCAGGGCATGATCGGGTCCTGGTCCACCGACAGCGCTTCAGGCTTCAGCGACAGCATGATTTCAGCGCTGCTGCGCATCCAGAACCATCTCGCTATCGCAACCAAGATGGCGGTGCTCACCAAGCTGGCCGACAACATGATGACCACTTATCTCGGCGGCGACGCCGGCAGGCGCGTGCTGGACGGCCAGATCAAGCGCGGCGAGGGCGATACAATCCGGGCCGCACTGGTCATGGCCGATATGCGCGGGTCGACAAGGCTTGCAGAAACTGCCGGCCGCGAAATCTACATCGATACGCTGAACCAGTTTTTCGATGCCATTGCTGCACCTTTCAATCGCAGAGGCGGACAGATCATGAGTTTCATAGGTGATGGCTTTATTGCCGTCTTCCCTTGTGAAAGGCACCGTGCGCAGTCCGAGACCGCCTGCCAGGCTGCTCTTGCGGCAACGCACAAGGCCACCGCTCGCATGATGGATCTCAATCTGCGCAGAAAGGAGCAGGGATTGGGCGAGATAAAATTTGGCATCGGCCTGCATGTCGGCAATGTGATGTTCGGCAATGTCGGACTTACCGACCGGCTAACATTCTCTGTCTTCGGCTCGGCTGTAAACGAGGTCCAGCGCCTCCAGACCCTGACCAAGAAATATCCGCACAGCATTCTCGCCAGTAAGGACTTCGCCGGCTATTGCGGCGCCAACAGCTGGCTGACGCTCGGCAAGGAGGGACTGGCCGGTATCAAACAGAAGCTGACGGTGCTTTCACCCGATCTGTCGGGTGCTCTCGCACTCGATGAGGACGGCACGCTGGAGCCGATTTACGACCGAATGTCCGACGCCGAGCAGGTCATGATGCTTCATCGCGATGCAGCGCGGCTGTCGGCGGGCGCCCCGAGGAAGCTCCAGTAACCGCCCCGATCTGATCCGAACGCCTTTGGTATGCAGTCCGGTCGACGTTCCGCCAGGGAACTGGCGATTGTTTCGAATCCAAGTTGCTCTAGGCTGGCAATGCGCTAGTCTCGCCTTTTGGACCTGCCAGAGTGGGGCTGGTGTGAGAATGAATTCGGGCGTTGATCTGCTGCGGATCGAGGACGTTGGCATCTCTTTTGCCATTATCGGGGGACCGTTGCATGCCGTCAGGCGTGCAAATCTTCGCGTCCTCCCCGGCAAGGTTACCGCGCTTGTGGGCGAGTCCGGTTCCGGAAAATCGGTTATCAGCCAGGCAGTGATGGGCATTTTGCCGAACACAGCCCATGTTCGCGGCCGTATCCTGTTTTCCGATCCTGAAAAGCCCGGCACGACGCAGGATATCCTGCAGATGCCGCGTGACGGACCCGATATCCGGGCGTTGAGAGGCAGCCGTATCGGCAAGATCTTTCAGGAGCCGATGACATCGCTGTCGCCGCTGCACACGATCGGCAACCAGGTCAGCGAATCCCTGCAGATTCATACGCCCATGGCTCGAGCGGAGCGCAAGGCGCGGACCGAGGAAATGCTCGGCCTTGTCGGTTTTCCCAATCCCAAGCGCGCCTATGACATGTATCCCTTTGAACTTTCGGGAGGATTGCGTCAACGCGCCATGATCGCGATGGCGCTTATCTGCCGGCCCGCCTTGTTGATCGCCGACGAGCCGACGACGGCGTTGGACGTCACCATCCAGGCGCAAATCCTGCAATTGCTGCGCGGCCTTCAGACCAAGCTGAACATGGCGATGCTACTGATCACGCACGACCTCGGCGTGGTCGCCAATGTCGCCGACGAGGTGGTGGTCATCTACCATGGCGAGATCATGGAAGCGGGACCTGTCGAGGCGATATTCCGCCGGCCAGGTCACCCTTACCTGAAGGGCCTGATGGCAGCCGTTCCGCATTTCGATCTGAAGCCTGGCGAAAGGCTAAAAGCGCTCCGCGAGGTGCCGGTGAATGTCGAGAACCTGCTCGGCAAGCAGACGGCGCCGGCGTCGAAGGGGCCGGACGACGTCCTGCTGTCGGTCAGGGATCTCAAAAAGACCTTCACCACCCGCAAGTCCGAATGGTTCGGAGCGGGTCATCAAACCTCTGTTCGCGCCGTGGACAGCGTGAGCTTCGATATCAGGCGGGGTGAGTGCCTGGGTCTGGTCGGCGAAAGCGGCTCCGGTAAAACCACCGTCAGCAAGATCCTCATGCGGGCTGTCACCCCTAGCGGCGGCTCTGTGATCTTCAACGGCCGCGATGGACCAATCGACGTCTTGGAAGCCGAGGGAGACGCCCTGCGCATGCTGCGCGCGAAAATCCAGATGGTCTTCCAGGATCCGGTTTCGTCGCTTTCACCTCGCATGACGGTGGAGAACATCTTGAGCGAGCCGCTGGAAATCCATCAACGTGGCAATGCCGCGTCCCGACTCGCCACGGTCAAGAGCCTGATGCAGGCAATCGGGCTCGATCCGCGCTTCATCAAGCGTTATCCGCACAGTTTCTCCGGCGGGCAGCGTCAGCGCATCGGCATCGCGCGCGCGTTGGCGCTGGGGCCTGAACTCCTGATCTGCGACGAGCCGGTTTCGGCACTCGATGTCTCTGTCCAGGCGCAGATCCTGAACCTTCTGAAGGACCTGCAGAAGGAACTGGGCCTGACCTACCTGTTCATATCCCACAATCTGGCGGTGGTGGACTACATGGCAGACCGCATCGCGGTGATGTGCGGCGGGCGTATCGTCGAGCTCGCGCCGCGCGAAATCCTGCTTAGGAAACCGGTCCACCCCTACACCCGCTCACTGGTTGCCGCAGTACCTTTCCCCGATCTCGACAGGCCGATGGATTTCAAGACGCTACAGCTCAGCGGCGCTTCCGACACCAGCGCATGGGGACCGCAATTCCGCGACGAGGGCGACGAGGATATGCTGTCGCCGCTCGATCTTGGCGGCGGCCACCTCGTGCTGGCCCGACGTTCGGCCGATGTCAGCGAGCTACGCCATTGATCAGCCGACGCACCGTCCTTGGATTTATGGCTTCGGCATTTCTGCCGGGCACGTCGCGCGCCGGCGATCTGGAGCCGGAATTTCTTCAGCCACAGCTGAAGGCCAAGGCGCTGCCGGCACTCGCCGAACGCCTGCCCAAGAGCCCGCGCGCGTTGAACCTCGCCGCGATGGGCCGGCAGCCCGGCCAGTATGGCGGCACGCTGCGCACGATCATCGGCAGCCAGAAAGATATCCGGATGATGACGATCTACGGGTATGCTCGCCTGGTCGGCTATGACGAAAAGCTTAAGTTGCAACCCGACATCCTCGAAAGTTTCGACGTAGCGGATGATCGCGTCTTCACTTTCAAGATTCGGGAAGGGCATAAATGGTCTGACGGTAGCCTGCTGACGCCGGAGGATTTTCGCTATTGCTGGGAAGATGTCTGGCTGAACGATGAGCTTTCGCAAGGCGGGCTTGCCCCGGCCCTGCTGGCGGACGGCAAGCCGCCACGCTTCGAGATCGTCGATCCGTCGACGGTCCGCTATAGTTGGGATGCGCCCAATCCCGACTTCCTGCCCAAGCTTGCTGCTGCTTCGCCGCTGCCGCTTGTTCTGCCGGCCGCCTATCTTAAGCAGTTCCACAAGAAATACCAGGATCCATTCCGGCTCGCCGGCCTAATGAAGGAGAACCGGGCCAAGAAATGGACGCTCCTGCACATCCGCATGTCGCGGCAGTATCGCCCGGAGAACCCGGAACTGCCGACGCTCGATCCCTGGCGGAACCGGACCAAGCCGCCGGCCGAGCAATTCGTCTTCGAGCGCAACCCGTTCTTTCATCGAATAGACGAGAATGGCCGGCAACTGCCCTATGTCGACCGGATCGTCATGAATGTCAGCTCGTCGGCGATCATCTCCGCCAAGACCGGTGCGGGCGAGAGCGACCTGCAAAGCATGGGGATTGACTTCAGCGATTACGCCTTCCTGAAGGACGCGGAGAAGCGCTACCCTGTGAAGATGCATCTCTGGAAACGCACACAGGGTTCGCGCCTGGCGCTGCTGCCCAATCTGAATTGTGCCGACCGGACGTGGCGTGGCCTTTTGCGTGACGTGCGCGTGCGCCGCGCACTTTCGCTCGCTGTCGACAGGCGCGAGATCAATATGGCTGTGTTCTACGGACTGGCGCAGGAAAGTGCCGATACGGTCCTGCCGGAGAGCCCGCTCTACCGGCCGGAATTCGCGAAAGCCTGGGTCGCCCATGATCCCGACCAGGCCAATGCCTTGCTCGACGAGGTCGGGCTTCAGACGCGTGACGATGACGGCCTGCGGATACTTCCCGATGGGCGCCCTGCGCAGATCATAGTGGAAACGGCCGGCGAAAGCACGCTGGAAACCGACGCGCTCGAACTCATCACCGATCACTGGCGCAAGATCGGGATCGCCCTGTTCATCCGGACTTCGCAGCGCGACATCTTCCGCAGCCGCGCGCTTGGCGGCCAGATCATGATGTCGGTGTGGTCGGGCATCGACAATGGCGTGCCGACCGCCGACATGAACCCGTACCAGCTGGCCCCCACCATCGACGACCAGCTGCAATGGCCGCTCTGGGGTGCTCACTACTTGTCTCACGGCAAGGTCGGTGAGGCGCCCGATCTTCCGCCTGTGGTCGAACTGATGGTTTTGCTCAAGCGCTGGAACGCATCGACCGAAGCCGCGGAGCGCGCCGAAATCTGGAATTCGATGCTGTCGATCTACACCGATCAGGTGTTTTCGATCGGCACCGTTAACGGAACGCATCAGCCGGTCCTGGTGTCCTCGCGGCTCCGCAATCTGCCTGACAAGGCGCTCTACGGCTATGACCCGACCGCCTATTTCGGTGTCTACATGCCGGATACATTCTGGCTTGGAGAGTCCTGAGCGTGCTTCGATATCTTGTCTGGCGCATCGCCGTAATGGTTCCAACGCTGCTGGTCATATCGGCACTGGTGTTCACGATCATCGAACTTCCACCAGGCGACTATTTCGACAGCCATGTTGCCGAGCTTCGGGCTCTGGGCGAAGCGGTGGATTCCGATCGCATCGAGATGATGCGCAAGGACTATGGTTTCGACCAGCCACCGGTCATTCGCTACTTCTACTGGGTCGGCGGGATGCTACGCGGCGATTTCGGCTATTCCTTCGAATATGAGATGCCGGTTCGCGACGTCGTCGGGGACCGAATGTGGCTGACCGTGCTGGTTTCCTTCGTCACGATCATCTTCACCTGGCTCATCGCCTTTCCGATTGGCATGTACTCCGCCACGCATCAATACAGCTGGGGCGACTACGGCCTGACTTTCTTTGGCCTTCTCGGCATTGCCATTCCGAACTTTATGCTGGCGCTGATCCTGATGTATTTCGCCAACATCTGGTTCGGCACATCCATCGGCCATCTCATGGACCAGCAATATCTCGGCGAGCCGATGAGCTGGGCCAAGGCAAAGTCGATCCTCGCCCATCTCTGGATTCCGGTCTTGATCATCGGCACCGGGGGCACGGCAAGCATGATCAGGCGGCTGCGCGCCAATCTTCTCGACGAGCTACACAAGCAATATGTCGTGACCGCGCGCGCCAAAGGACTTCATCCGTTCAAGGCGCTGGTCAAATATCCGCTGCGCATGGCCCTCAATTTCTTCATTTCCGACATCGGCTCTATCCTGCCGGCCATCATTTCCGGCGCCGAAATCACGGCGATCGTGCTGTCTTTGGAAACGACCGGGCCGATGCTGATCAAGGCGCTGCAAAGCCAGGACATGTATCTGGCAGGGTCGTTCCTGATGTTTCTCGCCTTCCTGACCGTCATCGGTGTCCTGATTTCCGACCTGGCGCTGGCGCTGCTTGATCCACGAATTCGTTTGCAGGGCGGCAGCACCAAATGAACACGCTTTCGCCGCTGCCCGCTCCAGGTGCTCCACTGCAACACTACGTTTCCATCGCGCCCATTGACCTGCAGTCGGTCGAGGCGATGACGCCGGAGCAGTCGAAGGTCTTTCAGGCGTCGCAGTTGCGGCTGATGTGGTGGAAATTCCGAAAGCACCGGCTTGCCGTTATATCCGGCATGTTCCTGGCAGCGCTTTATTTCGGGATACTGATCTGCGAGTTCCTGGCGCCCTACGATCTGCACACACGCAACATGGACTACATCTATTCGCCGCCGCAGCGGGTGCACCTGTTCCACAACGGCCAGTTCGTTGGGCCGTTCGTCTATGGCCGCCAGATGAAGCTGGATATGGACACGCTGAAGCGGAACTACATCGAGAAACAGGATGATGTTCAGCGGATCCGTTTCTTCTGCAAGGGCGACAGTTACCGGTTCTGGGGCCTGATCGAAGGTGACAGGCATTTTGTCTGCCCTGCCGAAAACGGCCAGCTCTTTCTGGCCGGCACTGACAGGCTGGGGCGCGATGTGCTCTCGCGCATCATCTATGGCGCACGCATTTCACTGACAATCGGCCTCGTCGGCATCAGTTTCAGCTTCCTGCTCGGCATTGTGATCGGCGGACTGGCCGGCTATCACGGCGGTATCTTCGACCTGATCGTTCAAAGGATAATCGAAGTTCTGCAATCGATCCCCAGCATTCCGCTATGGCTGGCTCTGGCGGCGATCATGCCGGTAACCTGGAGTCCGATCCTGATCTATTTCGGCATCACCGTCATTCTCGGGCTGCTCGACTGGACCGGACTGGCGCGGGCCGTGCGTTCAAAGCTTCTAGCCTTGCGCGAGGAGGATTACGTTCTGGCCGCGCAATTGATGGGCGCCAAAAGCAGCCGCATTATCGGGCGGCATCTCATTCCCGGCTTCATGTCGCATCTGATCGCGACGGCGACGATCTCCATACCCGGCATGATCCTGGGCGAGACGGCGCTGAGCTTCCTCGGGCTCGGCCTGAGGGCGCCGATAACCAGCTGGGGCATCCTGCTCACCGAGGCGCGCAGCGTCAGCGTCATCGCGTTCTATCCATGGCTGCTTTTGCCGATGCTCCCCGTCATTCTCGTCATCTTGGCGTTCAACTTCCTCGGCGACGGGCTGCGGGACGCCGCAGACCCCTACAAGTGAGATCGCTATTCCGCCGCGCGCCGGGCCGCCGACTCCACCCGGTATGATCCTTGTCGGCAGCCTGTTCGGTTATTGCAGTGTTCATCGTTCGCTCCTATAGCTGGCGAGACGCGATCGGGGTTTAACATGTCGCCCTCGGGTTTTACCCGTGAACCGTTCTGGTCGCGGGCATTGCCGATCTCTTGAGCTGGTTCAGGACACACAAACGCATATGACTCGCCTCGATAATTTCATCAGCAGGATGACCGCACAGCGCGACATTCTCAATCAAGTTTGCCCCGAGGTGGCGAAGATGGAAGGGCTGGTGCTCGAGCTCGGCCTCGGCAATGGCCGGACGTTCCACCATCTGCGCGAGCGCCTGCCCGGACGCCGGATCGTGGTGTTCGACCGCGAACTTGGCGCACACGCCAGCTCAATTCCCGAAGCTGAAAACCTCGTGCTCGGCGAAATACGCGAGACGGCGAAAAGGTTCATTGGCATCGACGCGGCTCTTGTTCATGCCGACATCGGCACCGGCTATGACGATCGCGATGCAGTGACCTCTACCTGGCTTCCCGATCTGATTGCGCGCCTGCTTCGCGTCGGTGGCATCGCGGTCAGCGGCACGCCGCTCGATCACCCGCTGTTGCAACCCCTCCCGCCGCCGCCTTCGGTGCCCCCCGATCGGTATTTTGTCTCCAGGCGCGTCTGAGGGGCCGAGACGACCCAAATCTTCAGGGGCCAAGTCTTCAAGGGCCGAGTCTTCAGGGGATCGTATAGACTGCTATCTCCCGCTCAATGCCGCGCAGCGAGACCTCGTGGGGTACGGGCGTCAGCGCGTTCCTGTGCAACAGATCGGCGGTGAGATTGTCGCCGACCACCGCACGAGTGGCGAAGATCGCCTGTGCGTTCGCAAGGTTCTGGACCCGCGAAGCAATGTTGACCGTCTGGCCGAAATAGTCCTGTCGCTCGTTCATAGACACCGCGATGCAGGGGCCGGCATGGACTCCGATCTTGAGCAGCAGATCCTCGCGCCCGCTTTTGTCGTTGAGCTCACGCATGGCATCGCGCATCCTGAGGGCGGCAGCAATCGCACGATCAGGCGTCGCAAAGGTCGCCATCACCGCGTCACCGATCGTCTTCACCACCGCGCCCGCCTCCGCCGCGACGATCTCGTGCAGAACCTGGAAATGCTCGCGCACGAGATCGAAGGCTGAAAGGTCGCCCACCCGCTCGTAGAGCTCGGTCGATCCGCGCAGGTCGGTGAACAGGAAGGTCAGGCTGGTGATCTTCAGGCGCTGGTCGATGTCGAGTGTATCCGTGCGATAGAGGTCGCGGAACGTCTGGTTGGTGAGCAGGCGCTTGGCCGTCAGGAACGGCCGGCGTTTGCCCAGGAAATCATGCAATACCTGGCCGGCGATGAAGACCGTCGGCAGCACGCGGGTGTCGGTCCTGTTTTCCAGCGAAATGCGCAACGGGCCGGGTTGCATCTCCAGCGTCTGGTTCTGGACATGGTCGCGGTCGAAGACCAAAGAGAGGCTTCGGCGCTCTTTTGTTGGTTCGCCCTTCCCGTCGATGAACTGCGCTGAATGGGTGACCGGCTCGAAGACGATGATGAATTCCGACGGAAGCTGTATGGGCAGAACCGCCTTTTCACCGGGGGCAAGCTCGATATCCTCCAGCGAGAACGCTTCCATCTTGTTCGCGAAATCCTCTTCCGGCAGATCGACGCCGGACGCCCAGTAGATCTGGCGGAAATATTCCACAACCGGCAGTTCGTGCGGATTGTGTGCGGCAATCCTGCGCACGCGGGGACTGACCGTGAATGTCACCTCGACCATCTCGTCAAGGGTCGGCGAATAGCCCTCGGAGCACAGCGCGCAGGTGTATTCGTCCTTCTGCAGGGTTTTCAGCGTGGCGTTGGTGTCGAGCACGCCGCCACAGCCGGGGCACAGAACATTCCAGGAAATGTCGAAGATGCCCACCCGCGCTGCATGGAGAAAGGCGCTTATGGCGCGTTCCTCGTCGAGGCCATGCTTGCTGGCGAAGGCTGGCGCATTGATGCGGCAAAGTTCGCGGTCCTTGCCCTCCGCGATGGTTCGCTTGATCGCGTCGATTGCCTGTGGATCGACATCGGTCGATTGCCGCAGAAGCGAGAACAGATCCTGAGATTCGTTCATCGTGCAGGCTCCGGAAAATGCGCCCTCGAGGCGTCTTGGGCGGACCAGGTCTTTGGTCCGAGTGCTCCATCTTACTTCGAAACGGACCGTACGGCCATTCGAATGGCCAAGCCTGGTGACAGTTCAATTTCCATTCGGCGGATTTTCACCGGCCGCAAGCGGCACTATGATGGTCCATGGGGCCATTCATCGTTGGGGCTTTCTCCATGCCGACATCCAACAACCCGCCATTTCCCGCGGCCCTGCGCCTTTTCTCTGGGGTGGTCATCATCGTCCTGATCGTAGGCGCCGGCCTGTTTTTCGCGCCTGTGCTGGTCAAGCCGCGCTGGCTTTGGGCCGTCACGCCGTTCAATGCCCGCTTCCTCGGCGGCTTCTACACCACCGAAATGGTCGTGATGGCGGCGCTGGTGGTCTGGAATCGCTGGTCGCCCGGCAGGCTCGTGCTCGTCATGGCCTTCATCTTCACCGTCATCGTGTCGGTGGTTTCGTTCATCTCGGCTATTTCGACTTCCGGCGCAAAGCGCCCTGGCTCTGGTTTTTGGTCTATCTTGCTTCGGTCGCGGTATCCGGGCTGTTCCTGTGGCGGGCCAGGGCCCGTCCTTCTGCAAAAGGCGTGACCTTGAATCCCGCATGGCAAGGCTACATGCCGGTGGAATCGTCGATCCTCGGGCTCTATGGCGTCGGCCTGTTGCTGTTTCCCCTGACATTCGGCAGCATCTGGCCATGGCCGATCGATGCCTTCCACGCTCAGGTCTACAGCGCCATCTTCCTCGCCGGTGCGGGCGGCATATATCTCGTCTGGAGAAGCACGCCGCGCGAGGAACTGCTGGTGCTCGGCTTGGCGCAGTTCCTGATTGGCCTGCTTGCCATCCTTGGCATCGTCATCACCGACGCTGCGGTGCACCGGATCGACTGGACGGCGACCGGGACATTGTGCTGGCTCACCCTTTTCGGCTGGATCGGCGTCAGCGGCGTCTTCAAACTCTACGCCGCCTCCCGGTATTTTAGCTCGCAATCGGCATCATAGGTTGCAGAGACGGCTGGATTTTCAGGTGACGTCCGGTGCATCGTGCCGGGTCGATTGCCATCGCCGGAAAACGCCATGACCAGCACGACCTCGCCATCCCAAGAGAAAATCCAGCCGCAGCTCCGGTCCGTCCGGCCAAGCGATGCGGAGGCGCTTTGCGCTATCTTCAACATGCCGGGCTTCCGCTGGGGCACGCTGAGGATGCCCTTCGAGATGGTGGAGCAGGTGGAGCGGCGCATCGCCAAATCCGGCCAGGAAACCACTTGGATCGTTGCCGAGTTGGACGGCAAGGTCGTCGGCCATGGCAGCCTGGTCGTGCAGAGTTCGCCGCGCCGTGCGCATATCGGCGAGATCAATATCGGACTTGACGATGCGTATGTCGGCAAGGGTATCGGCTCTGCCATACTTGGCGCGCTGCTTGACGTGGCCGACAACTGGCGCGCCCTGAAGCGGGTCGAATTGACCGTCTTTGCCGACAACGAGCCGGCCGTCCGCCTCTACACAAGCCACGGCTTCGAGGTCGAAGGCCGGCATGTGAAGGCCGGTTTTACCGATGGGCAGTACCACGACCTCCTGAGCATGGCCCGGCTGCGGTTCTGAGAGCCGCTGTTTGGCCTTTAACTGTTTAGCCAATCTAACAATTCGTGTCGAATTGGCGACAGCGCTGCTCATGGAGAACTCCGTTGAATACGGTCAATTTCGTCTCACACCATCTTGATCGAGTTGACAATCTGTGTGTGGGCTATGTGTGGGCCGGCCGCAAGTCTGGTCTCCCTTGGCGTTTGCACCGCAAGCGGCTAGACGGGACCAATGACCGCCGTCTTTGACCCAACCACTACGCCTCCGGTGGAAATTCTGGCTGTGCTGTCGCTGCTCTGCCCGGAAGTCGCACGTGACATCGAGCAGAACTGGAATGCACCGGTTTCCGATTACGCCCGCCATCTGTGGCGGCCGGTGGCAAGGCCTGCATCGAGCCCGGCGATCGCTGCCCGCTCGATCCTGCGCGAAGTCCTGCATCAGCGCCTTGGTGCGATCATGCAGCCTGAAGAGATCGGCAAGGCCCTCGACGAGTTCGAGTACAGACCGGTGATTCAGTCCGGCCTGCACTGCATGCTTCTGATGGACCGGACCACCTTCGATGCCCTCCTGCTTGCCTGGCTCGGCGCGGTCGAAAACGGGCTGTCGGCCTTCTTCGGCTTCATGGGAACGACGATGACCATGGAGACAATTGGCCGGGAGGGGCCGGGATGGCTCGATGTCGGAGACGACAAGATCAACCTGTTTGGCATGGGGCGCCACAAACTGTGCCGCAAAAGCGCCTGCGTGGCCGGTCCCGTCACGCTCAACAAGCGCGCGCTCGAAGCGGTGGGCGACGAAACGGATACCAGCCGCTGGCTGGGCACACTGCTTGCCAGCCAGGACAAGGTGTTTGGAACCGCCGCCGATGCGCTGACAGCCCTCAACGAGGATCTGGTCGCCGATTGGGATCGTTCCGGCATGGCCCTGCCGGTTTTCATCGACGATCGGCTCGCCGCGGCTGCCATGGCGCGGCATCTAGAATACGACGGCAGCCTTCTTTCCAGGCTGCTCATTGAGCCCGCAAGGCGCCAGCGTCTCGAACGTGCCTTGCAAGAGGCCGCATCGAGCCCATTTGGCACATTCCTGCCCAATGCCACGGCCTATTTCTGGGGCATCCGCGAGGAGCGTGTGCGAAAGCTCGTCCTCGAGAACGGGCACCTGATCGAGCCTGACAGGCCGCATGGTCTTTCCATCCCGTTCGAGCGACCGCATCTCAAGCAGGCGCTGCTGGACGGCGTGCTGCTGCCGAACTTGTTCCTTATGTTCCTCGTCCTTGCCATATTGCCGCGCGTGCGGGTTGTGGGCGGCCTGAGACAGATTGGCTATGTAGCGCTTTTCCACTCGATCCTGCTGGCTGTGCTGGACGAAAGCGCGCCGGAAGAGCGCGATCTGGCTGCGGAGCTGCAGGTTCGGGAAAATGCCTGGGGCATGCGGGTCATCGATGAAAAGATCTCGGTCCGCGAGCAGCTTGCCGGCCTGCCGGAAGGGGCGCTCTTCCCGGACCTGCTCCGGCAATACCGTTTGCGGACATTTGCCGAGACGACCGACGGCCTGAAACTGGTTCGCGAAAACGCCCGATGGCGCAAGATCGGCCAGGCAGAGATCAAGGCGACCTGAGCCTCACTTCAGGCCTTATTTTAGGTTGATGTTTTAGAGCGGTTCACGTTTCACGGAAACGCAGAACCGCTCTATCTCTTTGTTTGACGCAATTCCTGACGGAAAACGGTACGCACTTTCCCTGGAATTCCTCTAGTGCGCAACCGCAAGCGACGGCGATCTATCGGTGAGCCTCTGGCGTCTGATCCGGCCGCATAGGCCTCACCTTTCATTGCACGTCACCGGCCTTGCGGAGCCCATCCACCACGTGTTCGAAATCGGCAGGGTTCTTGTGGGGCAAGACTTTGCGACGGTATTCCAGCGAATAGTCTGGATTGACGCGAAGCACCTCCTGCCATGCCGCGCGGGCCTCGGCGAAACGGCCCAGATGGCCGTAGCTGGCGGCCAGAAGTGCGCGCGAGACGTCGGTGACAGCGTTGCGAGCCAGCCGTTGCATCAAGAGGTCAACGGCCTCTTCGTACCTTCCTAGTTGAAACGAGGCCAAAGCCTGGAAGTGCAGAAGCACATCCGGAAAGTATGGATTCAAAGCCTTCCCCCGGCCGAAACTCTCGAGGGCTTCCTCGGATCTGCCCGAATAGTACAGCACCTCGCCGAGGGCGACGTGCCCTTCAGCGAAGTTCGGATTGAGGACTATCGCACGCTCGGCCTCGTTGATGGCCCCATCGTGCCGTCGTGAGTACAGCTTGGCTATGCCCAGCGCCCAGTGCGCCCAGGGATCGCTGCCATCCAGCGTTACCGCTCGCGTTGCGACCTCTTCCGCTTGCGCCATCGATTCTGGCGGCGACGCACTCCACCTGTTCAGGTAATCGAGTCCGTGCGTGAGGGCGAGGAAAGCGTGGGCAGAGGCAAACATCGGGTCCAGTTCGATGGCACGTTGCAAGAGGTCGCGGGCTGCGATGTTAGTCTCCTTCGTCAGCCGGTGCCACAGCTCCCGGCCCCGCAGGAAACAGTCATATGCCTCCGTGTTGCGCGGGTGCTCGGGCGCCAGCCGCTGACGATCACCCTCAGTCAGATTGAGCGCCAGCGCATCGACGATCTGCTGCGTCACGTCGTCCTGCACGGCGAATATGTCGGTCAGGTCGCGATCGAACCGCTCCGCCCAAAGATGGCCGCCCGTGGTTGCATCGATGAGCTGCGCGGTGATGCGTACCCGGTTCCCCGACTTGCGTACGCTGCCCTCAAGTACATGCCGTACGCCGAGCTTGGTGCCCACCTCCTGCACATGGACGTTCTGGCCCTTGAAAGTGAACGACGAATTGCGTGCTATGACGAAGAGCTGCGACAGTTTGGACAGCGCCGTGATGATATCTTCAGAGATGCCGTCGGCGAAGTAGTCCTGTTCGGCGTCACCGCTCATGTTGGCGAACGGCAAGACGGCGATCGACAGCTTTGGCGGCGCTGCCGGCGGCCGGCTCGGCGCGGTTTCCGTTGTCGCGGCCGCCTGGGTCCCGGCGCTGCCGACTTGCAGGGAATAGACCCGGATCGGCTCGGCGATGTTCTTGAGCTGTGTGCTGCCGAGATCGCTGACCGAGAGGTCGAGCCTCGCCTTTACCTGGCGATAGGCATCCTCGGACAGGCAGATGGCGCCGGGCGCCGCGACGCCCTCCAAACGCGAGGCGATGTTGACGCCGTCGCCCATCAGGTCGCCGTCGCTTTCTTCGACCACATCGGCCAAATGAATACCGATCCTGAACTCGATGCGGCGGTCCTGCGGCACGCCGGCATTGCGCTCAACCATACCATTCTGGACCTCAACGGCGCAGCGCACGGCGTCTACCACACTGCGGAACTCTACCAGCGTCCCATCCCCAGTGCGTTTGATCACCCGCCCGTGGTGCACTGCGATGGTCGGATCGATCAGGTCGCTGCGCAGTGCCCGCAACCTCGCCAAAGTACGATCTTCGTCCGCGCTCGCGAGCCGGCTGTATCCGACCACATCTGCAGCCAGGATTGCGACTAGCTTACGATTCTCGCTCATGGGTCCGTGTCCTCATCTCCACAATAGCAGGAAGACGGAGGGTAAGAGGGAACTTTCGCAAACGACGGCCACGCAGCCGCCCGAATCGGCAACGCTCTGCCACCGGACCCACGCGGATCGCTCGATGCCCATTTGCGCTGCCGCTTGCCGGTCGACGGCTATCGGTGCATCCTTGTTAATAGCCTGCCGTGAAGTGCGTGGCGAGATCACGGCGTCACGGCCTCTAGTGAGGTCTTGTTCGATGGACTGCTCGGGCTGCGGTTTCGAGGTTGAGGGCGGTTACGCCTTCTGTCCGAGGTGTGGCAGGCGCCAGCCCGTGCCATGCGTCAGTTGCGGCTACCTCTGCGCACCTGATTTCGAGTTCTGTCCGAAATGTGGGGCAAGCGTCGGTGCGCCCGCAAAAGCCGTTGAACGGCCTGCTCCGACACCAAACCGGACCGTTGTGCCGCCTTCTCGAACTCCGTCGCTGCTTCCGAACATCGAAAGCGAAGATGGGCTGCATCCCGTCTCCGACGCCGATCGACGGACGGTAACCGTCCTGTTCGCAGACCTTTGCGGCTTCACGACGCTCAGCGAGCAGCTCGACCCCGAGGTCATGCAAGCGCTGCAGAACCAACTGTTCAAGGAATTGACGGCGGCCGTGCGAAACTTTGGTGGTTTCGTCGACAAATTCATCGGCGATGCACTGCTCGCTTTGTTCGGTGCGCCAGTCGCGCATGAGGACGATCCGGAACGTGCGCTTCGCGCCGCTCTCGACATGATCGCCCGGACGGCGCGGCTCGGCGAAAGCACCCCCCACTCCGGCTCGCCTCTGTTACTCCACATCGGCATAAACACTGGTCCGGTCGTTACTGGCGGATTGGGCATCGGCACCGCCAAATCCTATTCGGTGACCGGCGACACAGTGAATACGGCGCAACGCCTGCAATCGCTGGCCGCACCGGGCGAGGTGCTGGTAGGCGAGCTCACTCACAGGCTGACCCGGCATGCCTTCTCCTACGAATCGCTCGGTGATGTCGTGTTTCGCGGCAAGGCTGGCAGTGTGCTCGTCCATCGACTGGATGCACCGCTCGCGACTCCGCGTGCAGCGCGTGGGCTTGAGGCGCTCGGCCTCAGTGCGCCGATAATAGGTCGTGGTGCGGAGCTCAATAGAATGATGGCGAGCCTTGACCAGGCGTGCAGCGGCTCGGCCCAACTTGTCCGCCTCGTCGGAGAAGCCGGTATCGGGAAATCGCGGCTGGTGAAGGAGTTCGTCGCCCGCGTCAGCGACGAGGATCGTTTTCGCAACGTCGCCGTGCGGCTGGCCACGTGCTCACCGCTGGGCGAACAATCATTTGGCGCCTTGGGCGCAGTGGTGCGCAGCGCTGCCGGGATGATGCAAAACGACAGTGGGGACGAAGTGCGGGGGAAGCTCGCAGGCTTGCTTACCGATCTCGGCCTGCAGGGCGAGGAGGCGAAACGACTGATGCCTTTGCTCTACCATGTGCTCGGCCTTGGCGACCCGGATGCCACCTTGCAGCATGTCGAGCCCGAGCAGCTGCGGCGGCAGATTCTCTACGCAGTCCGCACAATCATCGAACGGCGGCTTGCGCTGTCGCCGCTGTTGATTGTCGTCGAAGACCTGCACTGGGCCGACGCCGTGTCGCTCGAGGCACTACGTTTCGTGATGGACAGGTTGGAACGCACGCGGTTGATGTTGCTGGTCACGCATCGTCCGGCGCGGGACAACGGCCAGCTCGACTCAAGTCGGGTCAGTCACACAGCGCTCAGGCTTTCGCCGCTCAACAATGATGACGGACGCAGCCTGCTGGCGGCGCTTTTCGGCGAGAGCTGGGTAGACTCCGCAGGAGGGCTTCTCGACCAGATCCTTGAGCGCGCGGGCGGCAACCCCCTTTTTGTAGAGGAGATCGTCCGCGGCCTTGTCGATCGCGGTGTACTGATGCGCGAGGGCCAGCGATGGCGGACTGTGGCAGGCGAAGTCGCAACCGGCATTCCCGCCACCGTCCAGGCAATGTTGCTTGCTCGCGTCGACCGGCTGCCCCAAGAGGTGCGCCGGCTGGCCCAGGAAGCCGCGGTAATCGGCCCGCGCTTCGATGTCACACTTCTGAAAGCCGTGACAGCCGACCCCGGCCGGCTAGAAGCCGGCTGCGAACTGCTTTGCGATGCGGAAATCATCGAGGAAGTTGCCGGATCAGGCTCGGTCTCGTCGCAAAGCTACCGCTTCACGCAAACATTGCTGCAGGACGTGATCTACCAGAATATGCTCCTGCAACGCCGGACCGACATCCACGGGCGGGTCGGTGCTGCCTTGGAGCAAGTGTGCGGCGGCAAGCCGGAACGGCTCGAGGATTTGACCGTGCTCGGTCATCATTTCGCACAGAGCGCCGAGCGGGAGAGGGGCGCGCATTACCTGCAGGCGGCGGGCGATCGCGCTCGCATGATACACGCCAACGACGACGCCCTTCGTTTCTACGAGCTAGCACTGACTGCGTTGGGCGCGATCGGGCAAACACCGCTCAAACTGGCAATTGCAGAGCGCATTGCCGATTTGAGCGGCCCGATAGGCCGCCGCGAGATCGCGCACCACCACTACGAGACGGTGTTGCAGGCATACCGCGAGTCAGCCAATCGTGTGGCATCGGCGCGAGTTTTGCGTAAGATCGGTCGGCTGCTCTGGGACGTCGGCCAGCGGGACAACGCAGAATCCCGCTATGCTGAAGCGGCAGCGCTTCTCGATGGAGCGGATGCCCCGATCGAGCAGGCGCATCTCTGGCAAGAACGTGGCCGACAGGCGTTCCGTAGCGGAGATCACGCTCTCGCGGCAAAATGGGCAGACGCGGCGCTGGATTGCGTGCGCTCTCTGACAACCGAGCATGTCCCCGAGGTAGAGTGTGATGCCACTCTTGTGACCGCCGAGGCACTTAATACCAAGGCTGTTGCGTTGGCTCGCCTCGGGCGAAACCGTGAAGCCGTGCGTCAGGTTGAGCATAGCATAGAATTGGCCGAAGCCGCCGGTCTACTGGGCGCGGCCTGCCGCGGCTACACCAATCTCGGCGTGCTTTACACGACCATCGATCCGGCACAGGCAATGGAGGTCTGTCGGCGCGGTCTTGAAGTGGCGCGCCATATTGGTGACTTGGGTTTCCAGGCGCGCCTCCTCGCCAATCTGGCGGTCGCTTGTTGTACTTTCACGGATCGCTGTCCAACGGAGGGCGTGCCTGCTGCCGAGAAGGCCATCGAGATCGACCGGGCGCTCGACCAGCGCGAGCACCTGCCGGTGCCGTTGATCGTGCTTGGGCAGATCCACCAGTGCCACGGCCGTCCGGAACTGGCGGTCGGCTTGTTCCACGAAGCACTGGACGTAGCCCGCGAAACGGGCGAGCCCCAACTGCTGTTTCCGTGCTATGATGGTCTGGCAACGCTTAATCTCGACCTCGACAATCTGGCCGAGGCCGAACGCTACTTTTCCCTGGCGCAGGGCATATGCGCCCAGCACGGGCTCGACCCGGAAGCGCTTGTGGTGCTGCCTTTTCTCGATTAGCCGGGTTGGAGGTTGGAAATGTCCGCGCGTAGCGACTTGGTACCGCTTCAACCGGGCGACCGTGCGCCGAACGTGATACTCGACGCCATTACCAAGGAAGGCAAAATCGCGCTTGACGACTTTCGAGGACAAAGACCGGTGCTGGTCGGCCTGTTTCGAGGTCTGCATTGTGCGTTTTGCCGGCGCCATATCGCCGCCCAGGCGCGGCTTGATCCGGAGCTGCGCGAAAAGGGCGTGGAGAGCCTGACGGTGGTCAACACGCCGATCGAACGGGCGCGTCTCTATTTCCGTTACCACCCGATGCCGAATCTGCTTGCGGCCTCCGACCCTGAACGCACTTCACATCGTGCTTTTGGACTGCCCAATCTCGAATTCACCGAAAACGAGACCAACTGGCCGTACAAGGTCTCGATGGCAGCGGTAAAGGATATGCGGGTCGACATACCAAGCGAGTTGCCCGGTCCGATGGATCCTATTGCGGCCGGCGAGATCCTCGACAAGAGGGACCATTATGAACTGACCGAAGCCGACGAGCAGATGATGGCAACGGGACACGGACAACTGGTCGGTCAGTTCCTGCTGGACCGGCAGGGGATCGTCCGCTGGAGCTTCACGGAGGTTCCAGAGGGTGGGCGATACATGTTTGGGGCGCCAAACCCGAAGGAGCTGATGTCAGCGGTGTCCCAAGTCGCCCAATAGGGCTTGCGAACGAGGTAGACGGGCGGGACACTGACAAGTTCACCGTTTCATTCCAGCACGGCCTCGACCCTGGCAACAAAGTCATCGAGCGAGCGATCCCCGCGAATCTCGATGCGCGGAAGGTCGATGGGATCGCAATCGAGGTCCGCCGGGCCGTGTCTGCCGCCGAAGCCGATCCGATAGCCGCACTCCTTGGCCAGCCTGCCAAGCCGTCGGTCGGTGACAGAAAAGGGTGCCGCGAAGGCCGTGGTTAGCCGACCGGTCCACCGTTCGATGAACATACGAGAGCGAAGCAGCTCGCTGGCCAAGTCAGAGCTCGACAGACCATCTATCGCGCGATGCGTCGCCAGATGGCTTCCGAAGAATGCACCTTCGGCAGCGAGGCGTCGCACCGTCCCGGCGTCCATAAGCTGCGTTGGCGGACCGCTGTCGGCGTCCCACAGTGCACTTTCACCCACCAGGTCCGTCACCAGGAACACTTCCGCGGTCAGGTCGTTCGCGCGCAAGGTCGGCCAGGCATGGTCGGCAAAGTTCTGGAAGCCGTCGTCGAAGGTGATGAGTACTGGGCGGCCAACGAAAGGTTGACGGTTGACGATGAACCATTCCAGCTGCTCGGACCCAATCGCGTGAAAGCCATTGGCGCGCAGCCATCCCATCTGGCTGTCGAATGCGGCGGGCGTGAGCCGAAAACGGGCGAGCGCGGCGGGACCATCCTCGGAGACGCTGTGATACATGAGGACAGGGATACGCTGCCGGCGCTCGCTACGTGCGACGTCGCGGCGCAAGGCCCGCGCCCCGCCCCAGACGATATTTCGCGCGACCCCGATTTCGAGGGGCGCGCGGATTGGCACATGATCAATCATCGGTTCCGTCGCCACGTCGTCCGGTGACAGGCGGCGGAAGCGGTCTATGCGATAGAGCTCGGTCTGGATCGATTGATCGAGGACGAGGCCTTCGGTCACTGCCAGCGCCTCTGAGATCGCTTGTGCACCGAATGTGTTCCAGTCGAAGCCGGTCCTTTCAACATTGTCACGTAACACGAATGCGTGTGCGTTGATGAAACTGCCGCCGGGCGCCAACGCCTCAACGATTTTTTTGGCGATGCGCCGCAACTCGGCGAGATCATCCAGATAGTAGAGCACTTCCGAACAGACGATCAGGTCCATCTCACCCGGCAGCGTGTCCGCGCAGAAATCCAGTACGCTGAACTCAACATTCAGTTGGTCCCTGCATCGCGCTCGCGCGCGCTCGACGGCTACGGCGGAGATGTCGGTTGCGGTTAAATGGCCCACTCGCGGTGCCAGCTGCCGCGTGAAGTGACCCTCTGCACAGGCCAGCTCAAGCGCCCGTCCGATGGGACCGGCAGGCAGAATTTCGAGCTGCCGCTCATATTTTTCCTGCTCATAGGACGAACCGTAGTTCCAGGGATCCTCGGTCGCGAAATAGCCATTCCAGAACGACGTGCGATCCTTGTCGTGCCTGACCCGTGCGCGTCGCGGCGCCGCGGGTGGCTCCGCAGGTTCGGCGCTCGACCGAGCCAGCTCCCGCGCTTCCTCGGCCAATTGGGCGAGTTTGCCGAAGTGACTGTCCGGATCGGACTGGCGTTCAAGCCGCTCAGGGGGCACGAAATCCCGAGTCAATTCAATCCAATGGCGTCTTGTCACTTTCCCGAGTACGCCGAACTGCACGACAGCCTCGATCTGGCCATCCATCATCAGATAGGCATAGATTTGATCGATTCCTTCAGGCAATTCGATCGAGGTCGGATTTCGAGCGTCGACGCGAATTCCAAGCGTCCGCGCCAGCCTGCGCGGCGCGGCAAGATCGTCGACGTCGAGAAGCATTTGCTCAAGGTGATACTGGGCGCGGCGGCCCGCGACGGGATCGCCCCAGACCTTGCCGAGTTCGATGATCAACTCGGTGAGGGAGCCGCCGAACCTGTCCCAGCTGGCAGCCAATTGCGCTGGCACCGATAGGCTTCCTACCATAAGGCCATCGAAGGCCACCTTGCCGATCTCGCGCGCCCATTTACGTCCTGCCGGGAGCGCGCGCAGGGACTGCGGGTTGATCGAGCGGCGGCCGCTGCCGCAATCCGACGCGGCGTTCCACAACGCGAACCACGCGAGTGCTTCGGAAGCGGTGCGGCCGTTCGCCGAAACCGCTCCATTGGCGTGTGCCGATGCTGGGTTTTTGACCCTGGGATCAGCAGAAAAGCCGCGGGCGATCACGATTTCCGCATCGGCCAGCATCTGCGTCGAATTGCGGGTGAGCGAGTTGGGGCTGGTCCGATAAAAAGCCAGCGGCTCGTCGACCATCACCCAACGCTTGCCTAGACGTGCCAGGCGCTGCCACAGATCCCAGTCCTCGCAGGTGCGCAGCGATACCTCGAAGCCGCCCAACTCGACAATTATCTCCCGGTCGACGAGCAGCGCGTGACTGCAAATGGCACACCGGCGCGCGAATGTTTCGAAGGGCTGGATCGCAACCTCCGTCGGGATGCTCGACGGGGTGAGTTCGCCATCGGGCATCACGCGCCGGGAACCGCAATAGGCGGCGACCGCATCGGGCGCGGCTTCAAGTGCGGCCAGCATTTTCGCAAGGAAGCTGGCGTCCACCCAATCGTCCGCATCCAGGAACATGAGCCAGCGGCCGCGCGCTGTCGAGATCCCGCTATTGCGCGCGCCGGCGGCGCTATACGCGCAAGAGCTCAACGTCCGAAACCGGGCATCGCGCTTCACATAACCGGCGACAATCGCGGCGGTGGTGTCCGTGGAGGCGTCGTCGACGACGATCGCCTCCCAGTCCATTATTTCCTGATCGAGAAGGCAATCGAGTGCGCGCGCCAGCGTTACCTCCGCGTTGTGCGCAGGAACCACGATTGAAACCAAGGGATTATGCACCACGCCGTCTTACCCGCGCTTGGTTCGAATGTAGAACAAGAGTCCCGAAACATAGCCGGCGGTTCCTGCCAAAGGGAACGGTCCTCAGGGACGCTGCGTCCAAACAGTCTCCTGCGAACTCTTCCGAGCCGCCGCGACGCCGCCATTTGGCTGCGGAGCGAGCTTGCTCCTGTCGTGCTACCGATGCTGGAAGCCTGGCGCAGCATTCGCATCCGTGCCGCCGAGCTTGGGCGCCAGCTGTCGCAGATGCACGTCAAAGCCAAGCATGCCGCATACTCATGTCGATCTCCGGAGTCGGCACCATGACACAAGCTGCGGTCCCTGGCACCGTATGAGTGCAACAGCTACGGCAGACTGATGTCTTTTGCAATCGGGGGCGCCGTAAATGCAAGCCCACTGAAGCTTTGGTGTGAATGACTGCCGTTATTGGGCCAATTGCTCCCCTCCTGTCGACCGAAACGCCTCGATTCCGAGGTGCATTCTCGAACAGCCATTCTCCGTGCGAAAGAAGAACTCCCTTCTACCGTTGGGCCCGCATCGGAAGCGGATCGTCGCAGTATATAGCCGGGTGCGAGACAGTATGTGCGCGGCCAGACCAGCTAATTTAGATACTTCTAATGAATCTGCGCTACTTAATTGCGCTCCAGTAGCTATAGCCGGACATTGTATTACTCATTTCGATAGTAGATTGCGTCCAATGGTCGATCAGATTAGCCGGTTATGGCTGCTATCACAAAGAGATGCGAGAGCGACACCAATCGGAACTCGTGCATTTGCTGCTAGTCGAAGAGATGTAAAAGCGACGCACGAATTGGCTTACGTCAAGAAGATTCCGGCTTGCGAGCCGGGTATTTTGCTGACATGTTTGGGTGTTTTTGAGTTTTGCACTGTGGCAGGTGTTCAAATGAAGGGGCATAAGGATGGCTAAGGAATCTTCGAGTACCGCTTCTTCAGCAAATAAAGCGGACGAAAATCTGATAAGTAATGCAGACGGAAACGGGCTGGCCTTCATGGGGGTCCAGGCTCGCGAGAGCGGGGTCTCCGGCGACGCTGTAGGTGTCGACAAGATCCGTGATCTGCTGTTCGGCAACCAGATGCAGGACTACGACCGCCGTTTTTCCAAGCTTGAAGAACGGTTCTTGCAGCGCTTCAAGGATGTCGAATCCGAGGCCAAGCGCAATCTTGAAATGTACGAGTCAAATGCAAAGAAGCAGGTCGAATCGCTCGCGGCGCAATTGCGGAACGAAAAAGATGCACGAGCCGAGGCCGACAAGGAGATTGATCGGAATCTTCGCGAGCAAAACCAGGCGCTTGAAAAGCAGGTGCGCGCGTTGTCGGATCAATTGAGCGAGCTCGAGCGCGAAGTCGCGGACCGGATAAATCGAAGCGATCAATTGCTGCGTGAGGAAATCAAGCAAAAGAATGAAAGCATTCAGATGCTAATGGAGAAAATGTTTTCCGATCTCAGCAACGTCAAGACCGACCGAAATCTTTTGGCTGGCCTGTTTGTCGAGGTTGCAAAATGTCTAAATCAGGATCCCGTCGGCAGCAAGAGCAACTCGGAACGTAGTTGGAAAGTGAGTTGATCGGAACTTGACGTCGACCGTCGACCCAATCAGCCTTCCTCAAAGAGCAGCTTCGAACGATACAGAGATTGATCGCGAGGCCCTGGCTAATCTTTTGGTCGAAATTGCCCGGAACGTTGATCCGGACTATCGTGCGCGTTTCCACGGAGTTCCCACCGCCGATCCTCGCATGGAAACGCTGCGCCAGTTGCTGGTCGGCCGCGAAATTTCGGAGCTTTCACGAGTTTCGCACCTGCTCGACGAACCCGAGCAGCTTGCGTCTGCAGTTGGGGGTGTTCTCCCCAGTGCAGCCGCACGTGCGCCTCATGCGCAACTCGGCGAGGCACTTGCGCCAGCTGTCGAGAGGGCCGTGCAACGGTCCATCCAGAAGAGCCCGCGTACGCTTACGGACATACTATACCCGGTGTTTCTGCCGGCAATTCGCAAGTCGATCGGGGAAAAGATCGATCAGACCTTTCAGTCGCTGAATGAAACTTTAAGACATATATTTACTTGGCATGGGCTCAAATGGAGATTTGAAGCTTGGAGAACGGGCGCAAGCTTCTCGGAAGTTGTTCTTAAGCATTCTCTTGTCTATCGTGTAGAGCATGTCTTTCTTATTAACCGCAATTCCGGGCTTTTGATAGCGCATGTAACTGCCGACAATGCAACAAGCGAAGATCCGCAACTCATTTCTTCGATGCTTAGTGCAATTCAAGATTTTGTGAAAGACTCATTTAACGAGAAAGAACAGAGCGGCCTGGACACTATCCGTTTCGGGGAGCTTCGTCTCTGGTCGGAAGTTGGACCGTTTGCGACCTTGGTCGCGGTGATCCGGGGAAATCCCCCAGAGGAATTACATGAAATAGTTCGCGATGTGTTGCTTCGCATCCATGATGAATGCTCACAGGCTTTAGAGCAGTTTGACGGCGACAGTTCGCAGTTGGCCGGCGTAGAGATGCTGTTGCAGACCTGCGTTGAACTGAAGCAGGAGGACTCTAATCAGGGATTTCCTTGGCTGGTGGTGGCTGCAGTCCTGCTGGTTTTGATTCCGGCAGGCGGTTGGTTCTTTCTTTCCTGGCAGTCCGGGCAACGCTGGCAGGCCTATGTGTCGCGGCTGAGTACCCAGCCGGGCATCATCGTTGCCGAACAAAAGGTGGGCGATGGCCAATTCTATATTGCCGGCCTGAGAGACCCGCTTGCCGCCGACCCGCAGTCGCTGTTGTCGGGAACGCAGGTCGATCCCGCCCGCGTTCATTCGCAGTGGCAATTCTATCAGAGCCTTGAGCCGGAGTTCGTGCTGAAGCGGCTAACGGCGTCGCTGGTTCCGCCGGATTCAGTACGACTTTCGATCGTCAATGATCGCATCGTTGCCGAGGGTGAGGCTCCCGACACCTGGATAGATCGGGCGCGCGCAGCGGCGCGACAGCTTTCGGCAGGCGGACCGGTATTCGACATCTCCAGGGTCCGTGATGTGAGCCCCGAAGCACGCGCGGCGGAGCACTGGCAGGCCTATGTGTCGCGACTTGAGGTCCAACCGGGAATCATCGTTGCCGAACAAAAGGTGCGCGATGGCCAATTCTATATTGCCGGCCTGAGGGATCCGCTTGCCGCCGACCCGCTGGCTCTGCTGTCCGGAACGGAGGTCGATCCTGCCCGCGTTCATTCGCAGTGGCAATTCTATCAGAGCCTTGAGCCGGAGTTCGTGCTGAAGCGGCTAACGGCGTCGCTGGTTCCGCCGGATTCAGTACGACTTTCGATCGTCAATGATCGCATCGTTGCCGAGGGTGAGGCTCCCGACACCTGGATAGATCGGGCACGCGCGGCGGCCCGACAGCTTTCGGCAGGCGGACCGGTATTCGACATCTCCAAGGTTCGTGATGTGAGCCCCGAAGCACGCGCGGCGGAGCACTGGCAGGCCTATGTGTCGCGACTTGAGGCCCAGCCGGGCATCATCGTTGCCGAACAAAAGGTGCGCGATGGCCAATTCTATATTGCCGGCCTGAGAGACCCGCTTGCCGCCGACCCGCAGTCGCTGTTGTCCGGAACGCAGGTCGATCCGGCTCGCGTTCATTCGCAGTGGCAATTCTATCAGAGCCTTGATCCGAAGTTCGTGCTGAAGCGGCTAGCGGCGTCGCTGACCCCGCCGAAAACGGTTCGGCTTTCGATCGTCAATGATCGCATCGTTGCCGAGGGTGAGGCTCCCGACACCTGGATAGATCGGGCGCGCGCAGCGGCCCGACAACTTTCGGCAGGCGGACCGGTATTCGACATCTCCAAGGTTCGTGATGTGAGCCCCGACGCACGCGCGGCAGAGCACTGGCAGCATTATGTGTCGCGACTTGAGGCTCAACCAGGGATCATCGTCGCCCAACAAACGGCGAGGGGCGGGCATTTCTATATTTCCGGCCTGAGAGACCCGCAGGCCGCCGACCCGCAGGCTCTGCTGTCCGGAACAGGGGTTGATCCTGCTCGCGTTCATTCACACTGGCAATTCTATCAGAGCCTTGATCCGAAGTTCGTGGTGAAGCGGCTGATGGCGTCGCTGGCTCCGCCGGATTCAGTACGATTTTCGATCATCAAGGATCGCATCGTTGTCGTGGGTGAGGCTCCTGCCGCCTGGATAGATCGGGCGCGGGTCGCCGCCCAACAACTGGCCGCGGACGGACTCTCTCTAGAAATTTCCGAGCTGCGCGAGTTGACCCCTCAGAAACTCACGCATTTGAGGGAGGCTATTCAAGCGGTCGACATTTTCTTCGATTCCGGCAAGGCTGTACCGGGACCAGAGCAACTGCCGGTTCTCGACAAATTGGCAAATCAGTTGAAGGAATTGGCCAAGGACGCCCGCAAGGCAGGCGTAACAGCACAGTTCATGTTGACCGGCCATTCGGACGCGACGGGCCGTGAAACGGCCAACGTGTCGATCAGCGCCGCGCGCGCGGAGACAGTTCGTGCGCTTCTCAAGAAGCGCGGCGTCGATCCGGAACTGCTCTTGGTTCGCGGCGCGGGCACCTTTGAGCCAGCGGAGACTGAAACTAGCCGAACCGGGAGCTCCGCCAATCGCAGAGTTTCGGTTACGGTAAACTTCCACTAGGGCGGGAGCCCAGGATATTGCAAAAAAAGATCTGCATGTTGGGCGGGTTCGCTGTCGGAAAGACGAGTCTGGTTCGCAGGTTTGTGCAAAGCATCTTTTCAGAAACCTACTTGACCACGGTGGGAGTGAAAATCGACAAGAAGAGTGTTGTACTGCCGGATAAAACCGTGGATCTGATTTTGTGGGATTTGGCCGGCGAAGACGACATCGGCTCGTTCCGCGTCAGCTATGTGCGAGGCGCGAGCGGGCTCGTGCTTGTCGTCGATGGAACCCGCGCTGCTACTCTTGCCGTGGCGCTCACGTTGCGCGAGCGGGCCGAGGCCGAATTCGGCGCTATGCCGTTCGTATTGCTGTTCAACAAATCCGATTTGGCCGATCGGTGGGCAATATCGGATAGTGAGATTAACGAGCTGAGGCAACTTGGATGGCAAATCTATCTAACAAGTGCGCTTTCGGGCGAATTTGTTGATGATGCGTTTCGTCAGCTTGCTTCGATGGTTGCCAAATAGACCATGCATGGATTGCCAAGAGAAGTCAGAAGCTGGATTTACGATTTCTTCCACAACGAGCACTCTGTCGCATATCTGAAAATTGACGCCCAGCTTTGCATCGCTGCGAAGGGCGGTAGTGTTGAACATTACGGCCTATCATCACTTTGCGTTGGCAAGCCCGTAGCCGAGCAGCTTGAATTCATGGAAGGTTTGCTGCCTTGCCCGGAGCTTCCATATCATATGGCCATGGTCGAACTGCCCAACGGTCGTGTCGCGGACCTTCATCTTTTTGCTGACAATGCCTGCGTATGGCTGCTCTTTCTTGACGCCACTGCCGAACGCGACAATAGGCAGCGGCTTCAACAGAAGGCTTATGAAATGACACTCCTGCAAGAGAGGGAGCGTCAACTCAATGAAAAATTACAATTGACGAACGAGGCGTTGAGGCAGAGCCAAGAGGGATTGGCGCGTGAATACCAGCGCGCCGAAAGCCTACTCCTCAACATTCTTCCGGCGTCGATCGCGGAGCGGCTAAAAGCGGACGAACAAATTGCAGACAACCATGCTGACGTGAGTGTGCTTTTTGCCGACATCGTCGGCTTTACGGAAAGAGCGCGAAGCGTCGGAGCCGAGACAACGCTCGCTATTCTAAATTACTTCTTCAAGGCGGCGGATCTGCTCTCGGAACGATCCGGCTGCGAAAAGATCAAGACAATCGGCGATTGTGTGATGGTGGTCGCCGGCCTGCCCGTTGCGCGATCCGATCATGCAGAAGCCCTTGCGCACTATGCACTTGAACTTCGGAAGGCGGTTAAGCGCGAACGCTTCGCAGGAGAACCGATAAGACTCAGAATTGGAATTCACTCAGGACCGATCGTCGCGGGCGTCATAGGCAAAAGGCGGTTTGCCTACGACCTGTGGGGCGAGACCGTTAATCTCGCCGCACGTATTCAAACGTCAGCGGAGCCCGATGAAATCCGTATTTCGGATGCAACTCGCAAACTGCTTGGACCAAATTTTGCTTGCGACCCACTCGCGGAAACGGAATTGCGTGGTACAGGTCGTGTGCGAATGTGGCGGCTCCCGGCCTGATTTGTCGGTTGGCAATGCCGACGCTGGAGCGCATTGCAGCTCAAGCAGCATCATGGTTTCGAATGTCCGCAGAGGTGCAGTCGACCACCGAGCGGGGTCACGTGCCCATAGGTGGTGTAGCTCGGCGGTAGCGACGCCGCTCGCGAGCGCGCCTCGATAGCGCTGTAGCGAGCGGCTTTGCCATGGTCATCGCAATTCGCCGTTAAGGTCGGGTTGCTGACACCAACCTCGAAGGAACCATCGATGACCGATGGCATGATGAACCTGCGCGCTCGTGGAGAAGCGTCCAGATTCCGACCTCTTGCGCGAGATGATTGGCTTTGCCGCCGGGGCGGCTGATGGAGTTGGAGGTTGGTGGCCGCCACCGCGCCGCCTATGGCGAGAAGAACCCGTTGCGCACGGCCCAGCGCAACGCTATCGCGAGCGCGACTGGGAGACACGCGCGCCGGTTGCAACGCCATGTAAGCAAAAGGCGCCCCGAAAGGCGCCTCTTAATCGCTTGATTCCCCGTGGGAAACTGGAGCGGGTGAAGCGATTCGAACGCTCGACCCCAACCTTGGCAAGGTTGTGCTCTACCCCTGAGCTACACCCGCTCGCGCGGCCTTTGGACCGCAAGCCGCGCCTATATGGCTGAAGGGCGCGGCGATTGCAACAGGGGAATCGCAGGTTTTTTGGCCGCACCCGGCGACGTAACCGAGCCTTCCGTGGCGTGTATCGCACGGAATTCAGCGCGTCGCCGCGCAACGGTCTTGTCTCGGCCGCGTCATTGGCCGTAAACGGCATGATCCAAACCGCGACAGCAAGAAGTCCGATAAGAAACAACATGCCGAAAACCGAAGCCGAGCTTTTTGCCTTTCTCGCCGATCTCGGGATCGAGGTCTCGACCTTGCGCCATCCGCCGCTGTTCACGGTCGCCGATTCGCAGGCGCTGCGTGGAGAAATTGCCGGCGGGCACACCAAGAACCTGTTCCTCAAGGACAAGAAGGACAATTTCTTCCTGGTCAGCGTCGATGAGGAGGCGGTGGTCGATCTCAAGCAGATCCATCACGTCATCGGCGCCGCCGGGCGCGTTTCCTTCGGCAAGCCGGAGATGCTGATGGAGCTTCTCGGCGTCGTACCGGGCGCGGTCACGGTTTTCGGCGTGATCAACGATACGGAGTTGCGGGTCAAGGTCGTTCTCGACCAGGAGTTGATGCGCCATGCGGTCATCAATGCTCATCCGCTGACCAATGAGGCAACGACCTCGATCGCCGCTGCCGACCTCGTCAAATTCGTCGAGGCAACTGGGCATGATCCTGTTATCTTGAAAGTCACGGGATGATCGCCACATGGATGACGATAAACCGATTTCTGAGTGACAATAAAGGACGTTGGGCCGGGCCGGTGGCCGGCGGCGCGACCGAAAGGGCGACGAGATGAGCGACAACAATCAATTTGGCGGCCCATTTGGCAGCAATGGCGGACAGTATGCCACCACTGTGCAGTATGGCGGCACTGAGGCCACTCCCGCGAGAGTCGCGCTTGGCGAGCCGCCTGTCACCGTCGACGTCATCAAGGATACGACGACCGCCACATTTGCCGCCGACGTCATCCAGGAATCGCGGCGTCAGCCGGTGCTGGTCGATTTCTGGGCGCCATGGTGCGGGCCCTGCAAGCAACTGACGCCGCTGCTGGAAAAGGCGGTCACCGCCGCCGGCGGCAAGGTCAAGCTGGTCAAGATGAACATCGACGACCATCCTTCGATCGCCGGACAGCTTGGTATCCAGTCGATACCGGCGGTCATCGCCTTTAGGGATGGTCAGCCGGTCGACGGCTTCATGGGCGCCATTCCGGAGAGCCAGATCGCCGCGTTCATCCAGAAGGTCGGCGGCAAGAACAATGGTGCGCCGCAGGTGGCCGAGGCGCTTGCCGCGGCCGCGGAGGCGCGCGCCGCCGGCGATGTGCAGACCGCGGCGGACATCTACGACGCCGTCCTGGAACAGGCGCCGGACACGATCGAGGCGATTGCCGGGCTTGGCGATCTGCTGTTCGAGGCCGGTGATGCCGAGGGCGCCGAAGCGGTGCTGGCGCGGGCCCCGGAAGCCAAGAAGGATGCTCCGCCACTCGCCGCCGTACGCGCCAAGATGGCGCTTGCCGCGCAGGCAGCAGCACTTGGCAATCCGGCCGAACTCCAGCGGCGCCTGGCTGAGAACCCCGGGGACCACCAGGCACGTTTCGATCTTGCGATGATCCAGAACGCCAACGGCGAGCGCATGGCCGCGGCCGACAATCTGCTGGCGATCGTCAAGGCTGATCGCTCGTGGAACGACGACGGCGCCAAGACGCAGTTGCTGCAGTTCTTCGAGGCATGGGGCATGACCGACGAGGCAACGCTGGCGGCGCGGCGCAAATTGTCGTCGCTGCTGTTTTCCTGAACGCGCATAAAGCTGTTTTTTCCTGATGGCCTTGCGATCGACGACGGCTGCGCCAGATTAGGAGGCCTGACCGATCCGTTCTTCGCTTCGTGACGATTACGCGTCAGGTTGCGATGGGATGGGCGGGCTTCATGCGCTTCTTGAGGGAGCGACCGGAGGCTTGAAGTGCAGGCGGGAAACGCGCATTACCGACTCGATACGGATTTGCCGTCGACGGTGCCGATCTTCCCGCTCGAAGGCGCATTGCTGCTGCCGGGCGGCCGCATGCCGCTCAACATTTTTGAGCCGCGCTATCTTGAGATGGTGGATGAGGCGATCGCCGGATCGCGGCTGATCGGCATTATACAGCCCAGCCTCGACGGTGCACGGCGTGGCGATGGCGAGCCGGAACTCTGCAATGTCGGCTGCGCCGGACGTATCATCGCACTTTCCGAGAGCGGCGATGGCCGCTACCTGATTTCGCTGCAAGGTGTGTGCCGGTTCCGCATCGTGCAGGAGCTTGCGGTCAAAACGCCCTTCCGCCAGTGCCGGTTTGCGCCCTTTCTCACCGATCTCGACGAAGATCAGGCAGAGGCCGAGATCGACCGGCCAGCGCTGCTCAAGGCATTTCGCGCCTATTTGCAGGCCAATGATCTTGAAGCCGACTGGGAAAGCGTCAGCCGCGCCGAAAATGCCATGCTGGTCAATGCGCTGTCGATGATGGCTCCCTACGGGCCGGCCGAGAAACAGGCGCTGCTTGAAGCGGCGGACCTGAAGACACGCGCCGAAACGCTGATAGCCATCACCGAAATGGCACTGGCACGTGAGAATGAGGATTTCGGGTCGAGCCTGCAATAGGCGGCTTTTCCTTCTCCCCTTGTGGGAGAAGGAAGATTGGCGCAGCGCCAAGACGGTTGAGGGGTGCTGGACGGAGCGCCGTTGGTGCCAAGCTGGAACACCCCTCATCCGTCGCCTTCGGCGACACCTTCTCCCACAAGGGGAGAAGGGAGAGCCGCGCGAAACCTAAAGTGACCCCAGAGAAGGACAGACCGAATGGTGGATGGGCGTGATGGAAAGAAGGCCAATGTCGACCCCAAACTGCTGGAATTGCTGGCCTGCCCGCTGACCAAGGGCCCGCTTAGCTGGGATCCGGAGCGAGGCGAGCTCATCTCGAGGGTCGCACGGCTTGCCTATCCGGTGCGTGACGGCATCCCGATCATGCTGCCTTCGGAGGCGCGCTCGCTCCCCTTCGAGGACGGATTGCCGCCGCGCCTGGGCGGACCGTCCTGAACGGTGTAAGGCCTATTGAAAATTGCGCCCTTTGGGCATGACCTTCTCCGCCTTTCCCGACAGCGCCACGAGATCCCGCTGGACCGGCGCGGCTTGTGGGGCATGTGCGTCTGCAACGCCCTCTTCGCGGTTGTCATTCTCCATGCGCCCACTGGCCGAAGGCTCATTGACAGGCTGGCCGGTGCCGGCCTCCTCCAAAAGCACGGACAGCCACGGCGTCAAATCCTCGACCTTGTCGGCGACGATATGGATGACGTCCGATTCCGACTGCAGTTTGCCGGTGACACGGATTAACCGCGCGCCCATGACAATGGGCCGGTAGCGGTTGAAAGTTCTTTCCCAGAAAATGACGTTGGCCACCGCCTGCTCGTCTTCCAGCGTCAGGAAAATCGCTTTGGCGTTACCCGGCCGCTGCCGCACCAGGACAAGACCGGCGACCGAAACCCGCTTGCCGTCCCGAACCTGGCCGAGGCGCGCATTGGGCGTGACGCCGGAACGATCCAGCCGCTGGCGCAGAAAGGCAAGCGGGTGCGCCTTCAGCGACAGGCCGAGCGAACGATAGTCGTGGATGACATGCTCGCCGAGCGGCATTGTCGGCAGCCTGGTCGCGGGCTCAAGATCGCGCAAGCGGATCGCCGGCTGGTCGAACAGCGGCAGGGTCTCGGCGGCACTCTTGCTGTCGAGCGCGCGGACCGCCCACAGGGCGTCGCGGCGGTCGAGGCCGAGCGAACGGAAAGCGTCGGCTTGCGCCAGCTTCTCGATCTCATCGACATAGAGGCCTGAGCGCAGCCAGACATCGCGAACGGATTCGTAGCCGTCGCCGCGTCTGGCGACAAACACCTCCATGCGCTCCTTCGACAGGCCCTTGACCTGGCGAAAACCCAACCGGACGGCATGATTGGTCCGGATGACACCGCGCATTTCGGCATGGCGGCCGAGGATGCGGGCCGGGTCGAAGGGTGCGTCCTCCAATGCGCAGTCCCAACCGGAAAAATTGACGTCGACCTCGCGGATTTCGACGCCATGGTCGCGCGCGTCGCGGACAAGCTGAGCCGGCTGATAAAATCCCATCGGCTGGGAATTCAGGATCGCGGCGCAGAACACGTCTGGATAAAATGCCTTGAACCAGCAGGAGGCATAGACCAGCAGGGCGAAGGAGGCGGCATGGCTTTCGGGAAAGCCGTATTCGCCAAAACCCTCGATCTGCTTGAAGCAGCGCTCGGCGAAGTCCTTTTCGTAACCCCGCAAAACCATGCCATCGACCATCCGCTTGCGATAATTGCCGATCGTGCCGGTGCGCTTGAAGGTGGCCATCGCGCGGCGCAGTTCATCGGCCTCGCCCGGCCTGAAGCCGCCGGCGACGATGGCGATCTTCATCGCCTGTTCCTGGAACAGCGGAACGCCCAGTGTCCTGCCGAGTATTTCTTCCAGTTCCGGCTTGGGATATTCGGGCTTTTCCTTGCCCTGCCGGCGGCGCAGATAGGGATGGACCATGTCGCCCTGGATCGGGCCTGGTCGCACGATCGCCACCTCGATGACCAGGTCATAGAATGTTTTCGGCCTGAGGCGCGGCAGCATCGACATCTGGGCGCGGGATTCGATCTGGAAGACGCCGATCGTATCGGCGCGGCAGATCATGTCGTAGACATGTGTGTCCTCGGCAGGGAGGGTGGCCAGCACATAGGGTTGCCCATAGCCATCCCGCGCCTCCGGATAATGATCCTGGAGCAGGGTGAAGGCGCGCTGCAGGCAGGTCAGCATGCCAAGCGCCAACACGTCCACTTTAAGGATTTTCACCGCGTCGAGATCGTCCTTGTCCCACTCGACCATCTTGCGTTCGTCCATCGCCGTCTTGATGATGGGCACGATCTCGTCGAGCCGGTCCCTGGTGATGACGAAGCCACCGACATGCTGCGACAGATGACGGGGAAAGCCCATGATCTCGTTGGCGCATTCGATTACATGCCTTGTCGATTGGTCGGTCTGGTCGAGGCCGCCGGCCCTGGTCTCCTTTTCGCCGAGCTCCGAGGTCGACCAACCCCAGATCGAGCTGGACAACGCGCTCCTGACATCGTCCGACAGGCCCATCGCCTTGGCCACTTCGCGCATCGCCGAGCGGCCCCGGTAGCTGACGACGGCCGCGGCAAGCGCAGTGCGCTTGGCACTGTATTTCTCGTAGATGTACTGGATGACCTCTTCGCGCTTTTCATGCTCGAAATCGACATCGATGTCGGGCGGCTCGTTTCTTTCCTCGGAAATGAAACGCTCAAAAAGCGAGTCGATCCGCTCGGGTCCCACTTCGGTGATGCCGATGCAATAGCAGACCACCGAGTTAGCCGCGGAGCCACGCCCCTGGCAGAGTATGCCCTGGCTGCGGGCGAATTTGACGATGTCGTAGACAGTCAGGAAATAGCGCGCGTAGTTCAGGCGCTCGATCAAAGCAAGCTCTTCCCGGATCCGCCTAGTCACATCGGCGGGAACGCCTGAGGGGTAGCGCATCGCGGCTCCCTCTCGAGCCAGCCTTTCCAGTTCGGCCTGTGGCCCGAGGCCCGATTCTGTCGGTTCATCGGGATAATTGTATTGGAGGTCATTGAGAGAGAAGCTCAATTCGCCGGCAAAGCGCAGCGTTTCCGCCAGTGCTTGCGGATGCCGCCGGAACAGCCGCGCCATCTCCATTGGCGGCTTCAAATGGCGCTCGGCATTGGCCGCCAGTTCCAGCCCCGCTTCGGCAACAGGCACGTTGAGGCGGATCGCCGTCAGCACATCCTGCAACCGGCGCCGTTCGGAGGTATGGTAAAGAACGTCGTTGGTCGTCATCAGCGGAAGGCCTGATGCCTCAGCCATGGCAGCTGCCTGCTCGATACGGTAGTGGTCGTTGCCGCGATAATCCGGCGAAACGGCAAGCCGCAGATTCTTGCCGAAGCGATCTTTGAGCCGGCTAACCAGCCTGAGATCCTCCGCCGGCGTCGACAGATCCGGCAGGACCGCCAGGGACATGAGATCGCCCCATTCAAAAAAGTCGTCACGATAGAGAAGCGGTGCGCCCTTTTCGCTATCGTCGCGCATATTGGCTTGTGTCAGCATGCGGCACAGATGGCCCCAGCCCTTGCGGTCCTGCGGATAGGCGAGAACGTCGGGCGTGCCATCGCAAAAAACCAGGCGGCAGCCGGGATGATAGGAAAGACCTTCCACCTTGGCCTGCTGCCAAGCACGCACGACACCGGCCACCGTGTTGCGATCGGCAAGCCCGATCGACGAAAAGCCCAGAAACTTTGCGGCGACCACCAGCTCCTCCGGTTTCGAGGCGCCGCGCAGGAACGAGAAATTCGACTGGATGCCGAATTCGGCATAGGGAACGACCGTCAGCGCGTTCATGCGAAGACCCCATGCATGAACCAGCGCGGCGGGACTTGGGAGGCGCCGTAGAGACCCTGGCGGTAGAGCCAATAACGGCGGCCGTCGCTATCCTCGATGCGGAAATAATCCCGGGTCGGCGCGTCTTCCGGCCCCGACGTCTCCCGCCACCATTCCGGGGCGATGCGTTCCGGCCCTTCGGCGCGCGCGACCCGGTACAGCGCGCGCCGCCAGCGGAAGTTCATCGGCGGTCCCTCAGGCATTTCGGTGGCCGGCACCTCGATCGGTTCGGGCGAACGGAACAGCCGAATCGGCCGTTCCGGCCGAAAGACAGGCGTGGATGAAGTGTCTTGTATCTTGTCCGGCTTCTTCGGCGGAGAGACCCTTTGCGGCGCCTCCGCATAGGGAAGCGTGGCGACGGCGCGCTCCGGCAGATGACTCTCGACGGCAACCGGTTTCAAAACCGCGCTTTCGCCGAGCCGGGCGCGGATGCGGTCGGCGAAAAGGGCGATGTCGGCGCCATCATCGTGCGTTTCGCCGGCGAGATCCGCCTGCTGCATGTCGAAGGCCGCGGCCGACAGGACCGAGAGGCGCACGAGATCGAAGCCATAGCCGGCATCGATGTCCTGTTCGAGCGCGGCGAGCCTTTCGTGAAACAATTTCTGGATCAGCAACGGCTCGCGCAAGGGCCGCGACGTGCCGACGGCGATGCGGCTGACGGCGCCGTCAACGCGGAAAAGCAGCAGCGCCAGCCTTCTTGCGCCCTCGCCGCGGCGCTCGAGGTCCACCTTCAATGTCGTCGCCAGCATTTTCACCAGTCGCTCTAATTCGTCGGTCAGCATGATGGGTTCTGCGAGATGGCGTTCGACCGAAAGCGGTGCGACCGGCAGGCGCGGCGACACCGCCTCGTCAAGGCGGCCGAGCGCCTGGTCGAGGCGCAAAAGCAGCGATGTGCCGAAGCGGCGGGCGAGCGGCGCGCGCGGTGCTGCCATGACGGCGCCCGCCGTGCGCAGGCCGACGCTTTCCAGGCTGGCGCGGATATCAGGCTCGATGCGCAGCGCCGCCAGCGGCAAGGGTGCGAGTAGCGCTTCCTCCTCGCCACCGGGGACGATGCGGTCACTGGCAAACCGCGTTGCCGCCCAAGCAGCACCAGGTGTGGCGGCAACGCCGGCGCGGACATCGAAACCCTGATGGAAAAAGCGCGACAGAATGTCGTCCAGCATCGCCCGTTCACCGCCGAAAAGGTGGGTGCAGCCGGTGACGTCGAGAAACAGGCCGTCGGCTGCGTCGATCGCCACCAGCGGAGTGTAGCGGTCGCACCAGTCGGCGAGGCTTTCGAGCAGGCGGCGGTCGGCCTCGGGATCGGCTTCCACTACGTCGATCGATGGGTGCATGGCGCGCGCGTCGGCTATGCCCATGCCGCGCTTCAGATGAAGCGCCTCAGCCCGCTCGTCGAGGGCGGCGATGCGCTGCGCGTTCGCTTGGCGATGGCTGATCACCAGGGGCAGGTGATCCGACGGCCGCGAACGCCAGGACCGCCCCAGACGCTGCCGCAGGATCCTTTCCGCGGCGAGGTGCGGAAACCACAGGGACAGGATTCGCTGCCCGTTCTTCCCCGGCCCTTCTTTCCTCGAAATTGCGTTCATCCGGGTTCCACTCCAGTGTGAATTGTCCCGGCAAGGCCGTGCGGCTCTTGCCGATGCTGACGGTGAAGGCGGGGCGGCCGATCGAGCCGGCGAGCGGCCCGGCGAGCGTCTGGCGTGGTGCCGACGGCGCAGCCGACAGGACGAGGCGGACGGATGCCGCCGTCGGTTCGGCCTCGCCGGCCTGGCGCAGCAGGAACACCGGCCGGCCGGCGCTCTGTGCCCGGGCGTGCAGCCGCCGCGTCGCGGTGAGGTCCAGCCGCTGCGGGCTGCCGCGGATTTCGAGGATGACGGCGGCGAGCGCCGTCATCCGGGCGGCTTCCTCGGCGACCCACAGCCCATCGAGGAGCCTTGGCGCCTCGGAAAACAGCAATTGCTCCGGCTCGATCCCGAAAAGGCCATGAAGCCCTCTGGCATAGGGGAAGCCGGCCTCGCGGAAGACCTCCGCGGTGCCGATCCACAGGACCGGCAGTCGCGGCGGCTCCTGTTTGAGGATCAGGCTGACGAGCGACAGGGCGAAACCGGCGACAACCCCGGCATCACGTGTCGCGGCGCCATGGATCTCGCTCAGCGCCGCCTTCGGCAGGCCGCCGCTGAGCGCAGTATCGAGACCCTCCGCGCCGGTGCGCAGAAACGCATCGGGCGGCGCCACGGCGAGGCCGCGGCGGACGATTGTTAGATCCCGGGGCGTGACATCCGCATCAACGGGAGCTGCGCCGGCCGGCGCCTCCAGGCGCTCGGGCAGCGTTCCCTCGATCTTCGCGATCTGTCGGCGCAGGGCAAAAACAGTCTCCCGCGCCACGGCGCTTGTCGCCATGACGGTCAGCTTCCACTCACAATTGTTCCTGTTATGTTCCTATTGATTCCAGAGGCCGCCCGAAGAGTCAAGCGGAGTCATGGGGAATTTATTCCTGTCCGCGCAAAGGGCTGCAACCTGGCCATTTGCCGACTCCCGCTCGAAAGCCTATATGCCGGGATCAAAGGACAAAGCATGGCCCGCATCTACAAAACCCGCACCTGGCACGCCGAGCTTTCGCCGTCGATGGAGGAAATGGAGTTCCTGGCGCTGGAGGCCTATGCCCATCTGCCGGAGGAATTTCGCAAGCTGACCGGCGAGATCGTCATCCAAATCGCCGAATTCCCGACCGACGAGATCATGGACGACCTGTCGCTGGAAACGCCGTTCGACCTGCTCGGCCTGTTTGAGGGGCGCGGCATCGCCGAGCGCTGGAATCCGCAGACCGGCGAGGGGCCGAACCGCGTCACGCTCTACCGCCGCGCCATCCTCGACTACTGGGCCGAGAACGAAGAGACGCTGGGCGACATAGTCACCCATGTGCTGATCCACGAGATCGGCCACCATTTCGGCCTCTCGGACGACGATATGGAGCGGATCGAAGAGGCAGCTGAATAGTCTCCAGATGACGGAAGCAGAATTTGCCAATCGGATCGACTGCAATTGGGCCGTATAACGACATTTCACTGAGCCGCGAATTGATCCAAACCGCCATCGGCATTTCGCCGAATGCTGCATTTATTGCACTCGATGAGCTTTGCCGTCTACCCGCAAACACCGTTGTCGAGCCGCCATTCTCCTGGCGTTAGTCGATTTTGGCTGTCCAAATTCGACCATCCACTAGCACCGATGATATCGGAATGCGCGATATCCAGCATTAAACGCCAGCAACTGTCGGTTGCCGAAATTCTCATGAAGATGGATACCGTCTCCGGTTATCCAGGCCTTTATGCGGCGCTATCGATCCCTTATTTCAGCTGCGATGACGTCGACGGCCTTGCAGACGCAAGATTCAACGAAATCAGAGCTGCCTGGGAAAAGCTTCTGTAACGGTCGTATCCTACCAGTCGCTGAGCTTGGTGTTGGGCCTGTATTCCTGGCCCTCGACATCCTTCACCACGGCCTGGCCGCAGCGCATGCTCTTGGTCTGCTTGTCGTAGGCATAGGTCGGCGAACCGAACAGGTGCCAGCCCTTGTTCAGCGCCGCCGTCACCTTGTGGCAGAAGCTGGAATCGTCCGGACCGGACAGAAAGCGGTAGAGTTTCATTTTCATTCCTGTGGTGGGTTGCCAATCATGCCCCGATGGCGGCCGCCTTCGCCAGCAGTTTTTCGGCCTGCGCCAGATGCAGCCGCTCGACCATTTTTCCATTCAGTGCGATAACGCCCTTGCCGGCATTTTCGGCAAGTGCGAAGGCAGCTTTCACCAAGCGCGCCTCGGCCACGGCTTCGGCAGATGGCGCGAAGGCCCGGTTCGCGGCATCGATCTGAGCCGGGTGGATCAGCGACTTGCCGTCAAATCCCATGGCGGCCGCTTCCGTGCATTCGCGCGCAAAGCCATCCAGATCGCGAAACTCATTGAAGATACCATCGAGCAGGTCGAGGCCACCGGCGCGCGCGGCGAGCACCATCTGCATCAGCCACGGTGTGAGATAGCGCCGGTCGGGCGTGGCGAGGACGCCGGTCTCCTTGACCAGATCGTTCGTTCCGGCAACGAAACAGACCAGCCGCGAGGCCGGATCGCGGCCAAGCTCGGCAATTGGTCCGATGTTGAGCAGAGCCTTGGGCGTTTCGATCATTGCCCATAGTTTCACCTCGTCCGGCGCGAAATTGTCGTCGAGCACGTCGCCGGCCTCGAGGACGTCGCGCGGCGTGTCGACCTTGGGTAGCAGGATGGCGTCGGGCTCGCAGCGTGCCGCGGCCAGCAAATCGTCGGCGCCCCATTTGCTGGAGAGCGGGTTGATGCGCACGATCATCTCGCAGCGCCGGCCATTATGGTTGGCAACCGGGCGATTGGCGAAGATGCCGGCTAGTTTTTCGCGCGCAGAAACCTTATCGGCCGGGGCTACCGCATCTTCAAGATCGATGATGACGGCGTCGCAGGCCAGCGATGAGATCTTGGCCAGCGCCTTGTCGTTCGAGGCCGGGACGTAGAGCACCGAGCGGCGCGGGCGGTAGGTTTCGGTCGTCATGTCCGATCTATGCCGTCTGCGGCGGGTCGAGGCAAGCGGTCTTCGCCTGCACGAAAACTGCATAAAACTCCCGAAAATCTCCTCGGACCCGCCTCGCTGCCTGCATTTCGGCTGGCGAGAAGGGCGGCATGCAAGAGCGAGAAAAATCCCGTTGGTCCCTGCCTTACCGCCTCCACAATGACGGTTGGTGGCTCGTCGATCCGCCGCGGGCGCACCGTTCGGCTACTCTCTTCCCCTTCATCCGCAAATCTCCGCCCCGGTATGCCGCCCGGATCAAAGCCGCTGAGAAAGTCCGATCATGACATCGTTACTTACCGCCGCTCCGAGCTTTTGCGCGCGATTCGGCGTTGCGGTCCTGCTTGCCGCGCTGGCCGATTTCTTCTTCTACGGGCAGCCGGTCGGCATCACGCCTTTCCTGTTCGGCACTACGCTTGCCGCCGCAGTCGCGGCCATCCATCCCTCGGCGCTCAGCGCCCGCGGCCTGTGGCTCGGACTCGCCGCCCTGCTTGTCGGGCTGCTGCCGCTCATTGAAAATGTCAGTGCGCTGTCCGTCGCGATCGGGCTGGCGGCGATGGTCGTCTTCGCGCTTTGGCTGGTCGGCCGGCTGCGGCCTGGGCTTGCCCGCATTGCCGGCCAGGTCGCGCTCTTCCTGCTCGCGGCACCATTCCGGTTCGTCCACGATTTCTTCCGCTGGCGCAAGGCGGCGCGGCGGCTTGGCCAGCGGCGTATCCGCCTTGCGGCGATCGGCGTCTGGATCATGCCGCTGACCCTGGGCGCAGTGTTTCTCGCGCTGTTCGGCGCCGCCAATCCGGTTATCGAATACTGGCTGTCGCTGATCGATCTCCACGCACTGCTCGACCTCATCCAACTGCCACGGCTGGCGTTCTGGCTGGTCGTGCTTGCCGGCGTCTGGGTCTTTCTGCGCCCGCGCCTGCCGCGCTTTCTCCGCCGCATTGCACATCTCGCATTGCCTATCCCCCTCGGGGTTTCGACAAAACCCGCCAAGGCGATCGAGGACATCGTCTTCGGCAAGGCCGCCATCCTTCGCGCGCTGGTCGTCTTCAACATCCTGTTCGCGGTGCAGACCGCACTCGACGCCACCTATCTGTGGGGCGGCATCGCCCTTCCCGACGGGCTGACCTACGCCGCCTATGCGCATCGCGGCGCCTATCCATTGATCGTCACGGCGCTGCTTGCCGCCGGCTTCGTCCTGGCGGCGTTGCGGCCGGGAAGTGCTACCTCCAGCGATCCGCTCATCCGCCGGCTGGTCTATGTCTGGGTGGCGCAGAACATCGTGCTGGTCATCTCGTCGATCCTGCGGCTCGATCTCTATATCGGCATCTATGCGCTGACCTACTGGCGCGTCGCCGCCTTCCTCTGGATGGGGCTGGTGGCGACGGGGCTTGCTCTGATCATCGCCCGCATCGCACTCGAAAAATCCAATGAATGGCTGCTTTCCGCCAATCTTCTGACGCTTTCGGTGACGCTCTATGCCTGCTCCTTCATCAACTTCGCGGCGCTGATTGCCAACTACAATGTCGAGCACTCATTCGAAATGACCGGCCGCGGCACCAAGCTCGATTTCTGGTATTTGCGTTCGCTCGGTCCCAGCGCCTGGCCGGCGCTTGATCGCTTCCTCGAGCACCAGGCCGAGACGAATGCGGCCAGCGTTCCCTCGTACCGCCAACTCGCCCGTCTGCTTGGGCAGGACCAGGCCCGCTACCGCGCGGGCCAGGAAAACTGGCGCGCCTGGAGCTTCCGCGACTGGCGGCTACTTCGTACTCTCGATACATATATCCCGTTCGTGGTTCCTCAGGGCTCCGAACCCTTCGCGCCGGGCCGCTGATCCATGCCGCACAACATCCTTGTCGCCGACGATGATCCGCATATCCGCGAAATCATCTGCTTTGCGCTCGAAAAGGCGGGGATGAAGACGGTTGCCGTATCGGACGGCGCCGCCGCATTGCAGGCGATCGGGCGCCGCGCGCCCGATCTTGTCGTGCTCGACATCGGCATGCCGGAGATGGATGGGCTGGAGGTCTGCCGGCGGCTGCGGCATACATCGGATGTGCCGGTGCTGTTCCTGTCCGCGCGTGATGAAGAAATCGACCGCATCCTCGGGCTCGAAATGGGTGGCGACGACTATGTCACCAAGCCGTTCAGCCCGCGTGAACTGGTCGCACGCGTCAAGGTCATCCTGCGGCGCGCCCGCCCGACAAAGGCGGAACAGACCGACGACCGGCAATTCTCGCATGGCAGACTGGCTTTGCTGCCGGCTAGCCACGCGGCCAGCTTCGACGGCAGGCCGCTGGTGCTGACCTCGATCGAATTCGCCATCCTGAAAGGGTTTCTGGCGCGGCCAGCACATGTGCTCGGCCGCGACATGGTTATGGCCAATGCCTATGCCGCCAACATCCATGTCGCCGACCGCACCGTCGACAGCCATATCCGCAACATCCGCGCCAAGCTGGCGGCGGCCGGCTGCACGGATGCGATCGAGACCGTGCATGGCGTCGGGTTCCGGCTCGGCCGGTGCGGCGCGTGACCGCGCATAAATGGCGGCCGCGCCTCGCCACGATTGTTGTTGCCATCCTGATCATGGTGATGGCGCTGCCGCTGGTCGGCCTGTTCTTCTTCCGGCTCTACGAGAACCAGCTGATCCGCCAGACCGAGGCCGAGCTGATCGCGCAAGGTGCGGCCCTTGGCGCCATCTATGCGCAAGAGGTCCGCGACGCCGGCGTCGCCATCGAAAAGCTCGGCGCGGCCGTGCCTGCCGACAGTGCCACCGATCCGGACTCTCGCTACCGGCCGATCGAGCCGCGCCTCGATCTTGCCTCCGACTACGTTCTGCCGGCCCGGCCGCCCGCCATCACCGCGACCGCCCCGGATCCAGCCGTCGCGGCGATCGGCGCGCGGCTGTCGGGCATTCTTGCCGAGACGCAGAAAACCACGCTTGCCGGCTTTCGGCTGCTCGACCCCAAAGGCGTCGTCATCGCCGGGCGCGAGGAGATCGGCCTGTCGCTCGGCGCCGTCGAGGAGGTTCGCCAGGCGCTGGCCGGCCGCTATGCCAGCGCGCTCCGGCAGAGGATCTCCGACGAGCCGCCACCATCGCTCTATTCGGTCAGCCGCGGTACGAGAGTCCGCGTCTTCGTCGCGATGCCGGTCGCGGTCGCCGGCAAGGTCGCCGGCGTGGTCTATCTGTCGCGAACGCCGAACAACATCGTCAAGCACCTCTATGGCGAGCGCGGCAAGGTGGGGCTGGCGGCGATCGCCATCCTCGGCGGCACGCTGCTTATCGGCCTGGTCTTCCTGCGCACCGTCAGCCGACCGATCTACGCGCTGATGGAACGGACAAAGCGCATCGCGACCGGTGATCGCGACGCGATCAGGCCGCTCGATCATCACGGCACGCGCGAGATGGCGGCGCTTTCCGACGCCTTCCTCGACATGGCCGAAAAGCTGCATGCGCGCTCGGACAGCATCCAGACCTTCGCTACGCATGTCTCGCACGAGCTCAAATCGCCGCTGACGGCGATCCAGGGGGCGGCCGAACTGCTGCGCGATTCGGGCAGCGCCATGGATGAGGGCGAACGGCGGCGGTTTTCGAACAACATCGTCACCGATGCCGAACGGCTCAACCTTCTGGTGCGCCGTCTGCTCGACCTGGCGCGCGCCGAAAATCTTGCGCCCGGCGGCGAAAGCACGTCGGTTGGCGCCGCACTGGCGCTGCTGCCGGCCGAGGACAGGCTGGCGGTCCGTGTCGAGGGAGGCGGCGATAGCCGCCTGCGCATGTCGGCCGAGAACGCGGCCATCGTGCTCGCCAATCTCATCGACAATTCGGCGCGCCATGGCGCAACGCTCGTTTCGATCACGGCGGCGAGCGCGGGCGGCAAGGCGACGATTCTGGTGAGCGACGACGGCGCCGGCATTTCGCCCAGCAATCGGGGGCGAATATTCGAGCCGTTCTTCACCACGCGCCGCGATGCAGGCGGCACCGGCATGGGCCTCGGCATCGTGCTGGCCCTCCTGAAAGCGCATGATGGCACGATCCGCCTGGTTGACTCCGAGCGCGGCACGCGCTTCGAGATCATCCTGCCGACTGTATGAATTGGAGCCTGATTCCGAACCGGCTTTCGGGATCATGCTCTAGAACTGGAGACGCAAAAAAGTGCGCTACGACGTCGTCATCATCGGCGGAGCCATCGTTGGCTCCTCGATCGCCTATTATCTGCGCGAGGAAGGGTTTTCCGGTTCGATCGCGCTGGTCGAGCGCGACCCGCAATTCGCCCATGCGGCAACGACGCTGTCCTGTGCTTCCATCCGCCAGCAGTTTTCAATTCCCGAGAACATCCGCCTGTCGCAGTTCACGCTGAAACTGTTCCGGCGGCTGACGGAAGAGTTTGGAGCCGACGCCGATATCGGCTTTCGCGAAGGCGGTTATCTCATCCTCGCCGGCGAGAACGGACTGCCGATCCTCAAGGCGAACCACGAGGCGCAGATCGCCGAAGGCGCCGACATCGTCCTTGAGGATGCGGATGCGTTGGTGCGTCGCTTCCCATGGCTATCGGCCGAAGGCATCACCGCGGGCGCCTATGGCCGCAGCGGCGAGGGCTGGTTCGACGCGCATGCGATGCTGATGCTGTTCCGCAAGGCGCTGCGCGAGAAAAACATCGATTTCGTCACCGCTGATGTGACCGGCATCGAGCGGCAGGGCGACCGCATCACCAGCGTCAACCTCGACAATGGCGAGCGGCTCGAGGCCGGCATCGTCGTCAACGCCGCCGGGCCGAATGCCGGCAAGGTTTCTGCAATGGCCGGACTGGTACTGCCGGTGGAACCGCGCAAGCGCAATGTCTTCATCTTCGAGGCGCGCGAGAAATATGCCGACATGCCGCTGCTGGTCGATCCGAGCGGCATTTATGTCAGGCCGGAAGGCTCGGTCTACATCACCGGCGGCGCCGAGCCGCAAGAGGGCGACGGCCCCGCCGATCCCGGCGATTTCGAGCCCGACTGGCCGCTGTTCGAAGAGGTGATCTGGCCAGTGCTGGCGACCCGCATTCCCGCCTTCGAAGCGATCAAGCCGACGCGTGCCTGGGCCGGCCATTACGACTACAACACGCTCGACCAGAACGCGGTGATCGGCCCGCATCCGCAGGTCAGAAATTTCCTCTTCGCCAACGGTTTTTCCGGCCACGGCCTGCAGCAGGCGCCGGCGGTCGGCAAGGCGCTGGCCGAGCTGATCGTGCATGGCGGCTACCGCACGGTGGATTGCGCGGCGTTTGGGTACAGCCGTGTCGCAGAGGGGCGGGCGTTTCGCGAATTGAACGTGATCTGAGGCGCCATCGCGTCTATGGCAAGGGCGTTGCCGAGCGCATGGCCCTTAACCGTGTTGTCGAAAATGCACCAGACCTCAGCGCCCGCCGCACTCGCCGCATCCAGCCGCTGCCTGATCGCGATCAGGCTGTCAGTGTCATAGTCCGAGTAATAAATACGCGGCGCGCCATGCAGGCGGAAATAGACGAGGCCCGGCCAGCCGGATGGCGTGGCTGCAGCGGGAACGCGAGCCGGATCGGCTGCCACACGCGCTACACGGAAGCCGGTCAGAAGCGCATCGGCGTCCTGTTCGAACCAGCTCGCATGACGAGGCTCGCAAGCTATTTTCGAGCCGGTTTGCTTTCGCAACAAACCGAAGAACTCCTCGGTGACACGCGGCTCGAAGGACAGGCTGGGTGGCAACTGCACTAGCAGCACAGCGAGCTTCCGGCCTAGGCCTCCGGCCTGCCCGAGGAATGCCCCGATCAGGTCTTCGCAGTCGGCAAGCCGATGCTCGTGTGTCACGGCCCTGGGGACCTTCACGCAGAAGCGGAAATCTTCCGGGACCGAATGCGTCCAACGCTCATAGGTCTCACGGCGGTGCGGCTTATAAAAGGATGAATTGATTTCGACGCCGGCAAGACGGCCGGAGTAACGCTCGAGATGCGCCCCGGATCCCGGGAAAAGATCCTTGTAGCGCGACGGGATGCCCCAACCGGCCGTGCCCACGAAGCATCGATGCTTTTCCATGCTGGAGATGTGGACAGGGCACTGCGCAGGTCAAGGGAGCGGTACTAGGCCGAGACCATGCGGCCGGCGCTCACCTGTCAGCACTATTCCGCGTGCTCGGCCGCTGCTTGGCTCCCGCCGGCAGAAAAATGCGTCCGTCAGCGCTCGCGGGCGAACCAGAACGCGTCGGACATGCGCTTCATGCCGATCCGCTCGTAGAAGCCGACGGCGTCGGGCACGGAAATCAGTGACATGGCGACGGATGGCCCGAGCTGCCGCCGCGCTTCGTCGAGCAGGCCCTTGCCGATGCCGAGCCCTTGCGCCGATTTGCAGACGGCGAGCTCGGAAATATAGCACACCCACGAGAAGTCGGTGATGCCGCGGGCGAGGCCAATCAGCGGCTTGCCAGGCGTATCGAGCCGCGCCGTCAACACCAGATCGGCATTGGCAAGCATCGCCTTCAGACGGACGTCGTCATCGATAGGCCGAGTGACACCGAGGCCGGATTCCACCAGGACCCGGCGGAACTCGGCTGCGTCGAGGCTCGGTTCGCTGGCGTAGAGAACTTTGGGACGTGTTGTCATGCCGGCCAAGGTGCACCATAGGGCGGCGGTTTTGAAGCCGTCTATGCTCCAGGACCAAGGCCAGCCGAAAACAGCCGCCTTTTATTTGCCCGCAGCTTTGTGTAAACCGGGCGCCAACACATCCCCGCAGAGAAAAGAAGACGGGCAAAGACCATGGAAAAATTCACCAAGCTCACCGGCGTTGCCGCGCCGATGCCGATCGTCAATGTCGACACCGACATGATTATTCCCAAGGATTATCTCAAGACGATCAAGCGCACCGGGCTCGGCAGCGGACTGTTTGCCGAAATGCGCTACAAGGACGACGGTTCGGAAAACCCCGACTTCGTGCTCAACAAGCCCGCCTATCGCAAGGCGCAGATCCTGGTCGCCGGCGACAATTTCGGCTGCGGCTCGTCGCGCGAACATGCGCCGTGGGCGCTGCTCGATTTCGGCATACGCTGCGTCATCTCGACCTCGTTCGCCGACATTTTCTACAACAACTGCTTCAAAAACGGCATCCTGCCGATCACCGTCAGCCCCGAGGATCTGGAGAAGCTGATGGACGACGCCTCGCGCGGTTCCAACGCAACGCTGTCGGTCGACCTCGAAGCCAAGGAAATCCGCGGACCGGACGGCGGCGTGGTCAAGTTCGACCTCGACGACTTCAAGCGGCACTGCCTGCTCAACGGGCTCGACGATATCGGCCTGACCATGGAGAAGGCCGACGCCATCGCCTCGTTCGAGAAGAAGAACGCCGAGTTGCGACCCTGGGCCTGAACGGTACGATGAACCCGGCCGCGCCAGGCCGGGTTCGTGTCGGCTGAACGGAGGGACAGTCATGACACGTTCGCTTCTTGCCGGCGCCTGCGCGCTGGCGTGGATTCTGATGCCGGTGGCTGGCGCGCATGCACAGACCGACATGGTGCTCGTGCCGGCTGACGATGCGTCCGGGGCCGCCGACCTGGGCGCGTCGAGCAATGCGGCCCTAGCAGACGATAACAGCCAAGCACCGGTCTTGTTCGAGAGTGGGCAGCTGACCATCTCCCAGCAGGAAGAGTATGGCGAGAAGGTGCTGGCCTATGACGGCAAGCAGCTGGCCAGCAATTACGAGGTGTCCTTCGACAAGATCGTCAAGGTCGGCGCGGTCAACGTCGCGCTGGTCGATGTCGGCGATGGCGGCAACCAGTGCGGCCCGGCCAAGGTGATCGTCTGGAAGCCAGAAGGCGGCACCATCCAGAGCATCACGGTCGAGCAGGATGAATGCGGCGCACCGCCGGCTGCGATCTCCGACAGCGCGATCTATTTCGTGCCCTACCTGCTGCCGGGCGTTTCCAAGCCGGCGCTGCAATGGTCGCCGACGGACGGGCTGACGACTGCCGGCAATCTCACCTATATGCCGGAGCCCGGCACTGACTGGAAAGACGTCGATCCGTCGAAATACGACAACGTCGTCGACGCTTTCCACAATGAAGCCGTCTACAGGCTGGCCGAGACGCTGCTCGGCAAGGAGATGCCCGAGATGGCGACCAGCCTGCTGGTCGGCGGCGGCACCGAGAAAACCGCTTCGGGCGCCTTCTATGCCAGCGGCTGCGTGCCGCACGATTGCGGCGGCAATGACGGCTTCATGGCGGTCGATCCGGCCAACCACAAGCTCTATTTCGCCCGCCGGGGCGACAAGCCCGAGCCGGACGCGTGGCCAGCTGTGAACACGTGGCCCGCCGAGGTCAGGGAAGCGAGGGACAAGGCGCTCGGCTCGCCGAATTAGCGTCTTGCTTCGCGCCTTCGTTCCCGAGGCGGGGCCGAGCGGCGGCTGTCGTACCCTTGGAGCATCAACAAAAAAGCCCGGCGCATGGCCGGGCTTTCCGTCGAACAGAGATTTCTATCAATCGCCATCGATCGCCGTGGCCATGCGGGCGATGGCCTGTTGATAGACGCTCGCGGAATTCCAGCCAGCAATTGCGCCCATATTCGCCTGCGCGCTCGCGCCGGCCCGCCAACCATGACCTCTGAGGAAGTTGGCGGTGGAAGCCAACGCAGTGGCCTTGTCGCGCAGATTTTTGTTGCCAACTCCATATGTCAAAACGTTCCCCGGCAGGAACTGCGTGTGGCCGATCTCGCCATGCGCGGCACCGACCGACGAGGCGCTCAAAGCGCCGCTATCAACCAGCTTCAGGGCTGCAACAGCATGCGGGTAGAAGAACTCCGGGCGGCGGCAATCATAGGCTAGCGTTAAAATGGCGGAGACCGTATTCTGCTTGCCCAAGTAGGAACCGAAGCCGGTTTCCATACCCCAGATGGCGAGCAACACACCCGGCGACACGCCATAGGTCCGTTCGATCTTGCCGAACAGCGCCGCGTTCGACTTCTTCAGCGAACGGCCCTTGGAAATGATGGTGGACGCGCCACGGCGCTTCATGAAATTTTCCACCGAGCCGCTGAAAGCCTTATGGATGGCGCGGTCGACGCCGATCGTCTTTGTTGCGTAGGTCGCGCGAGCCAGAGCGGCCAGACCCTTCGAGCCTACACCGCTGGCCTTTGCTTCCTGCGCGAACTCTGCCTTCCACGCTTCGAAGCCCGCGCCCGTATTGCCGCATTGGGCGGCCTGTGCGCCTGTTGCCGCCGCAAGCATCATCGATGCCGCCGCCGCGAAAATCTTTCCCTTGGCAAAAAATGCCATGTTGCTCTCCTGGTTGCCTGGATCTTGTCCCGAATACGAATTTGCCAGCGAAACGCCCGCTTGTCACTGTTGGAGTGACGTGCGCCCACGTGGACGCAGTACGCTCCAGCACTTTACAATCTGCGCATCGTGCTTTCCGAGAATCGGAACCGATTTTCGAGCCGCCGCGCTAAGAACTCGTTTACGCATCCTCGCCGCAGCGCTGGCGAATGCCGGAGAACTTGCTTACGATCAAGTAATTATTGTGGCGGGGGCTAAAATATTCATGGAAGACGTTGACGTCGTGGTCATCGGCGCCGGTTCGGCGGGACTTTCCGCCGCCAAGACCCTGCGTTCGGCCGGCCTTTCCTTCAAGCTGTTCGAAGCGATGAACCGTATCGGCGGCCGCGCCTGGACCAGCGATCAGCATTTCGGCATTCCTTTCGATATCGGCTGCGCCTGGCTGCACGCGGCCGACCGCAATCCCTACTTTCCGGAGGCGCAAGCTGCCCGCTGGACGCTTCACCATCACGACATGAATGTCGATCATCTCTATTATCGCAATCGAAAGGCGAGCGAGGACGAAGAGGCCGCGATGAAAGCGGCCGATAGCAGGCTGTTCGAGCTTCTGGCGGCGCATGAGGTCAAGGTTGGCGACGACGACCGTCTTTCGGCGTTGCTCGCCAAAGGCCATGCGCCGCGCGCCGCCGCCACCTTTGCCGGGCCAATGGACTTCGGCGCCGACGAGGACGAGATCTCGATCCGCGACTTTCAGGCCGCCGCCGATCTCGATCCGAACTATTTCACCAAGGAGGGGTTCGGCGCACTGGTCGCCCGTTCCGGCGCCGACGTGCCCGTCGAGCTGTCGACGCCGGTGCGGAAAATCCTCTGGGACGTGCCTGGCGTCGCCTGCGTCACCGATCGCGGCACCATCCGCGCCAAGGCGGCCATCGTCACCGCCTCGCCGGCGGTGCTCGCCTTCGAGGAGATCGAATTCTCGCCGGCGCTGCCCGACACACATTTCGCTGCCTTCTTCGACCTGCCGATGGGCATGCTGACCAAGCTGCCGGTCGAAATCAGGGGCACAAGGCTCGGGCTGGCGCCCTTCGACGACCTGCTGATCGAGCGGCTGGCCAGGCACGACATCTACTTCCTTTGCTTTCCCTTCGACCTCGACCTGATGGTCGGCTTCGTCGGCGGCGATTTCGCCTGGGAGATGTCGGCGGCGGGCGAGGCGGCGGGCGTCGACTTCGTCGTCGACCGGCTGCGCGCTATATTCGGCGGCGACGTGCGAAAACATGTCGGGCGCGCCATGATGACCAATTGGGGCGGCGAGCGGTTCGTGCGCGGCGCCTATGCGGCGGCCCGCCCCGGCCGTTCGCAGGCGCGCGCCACGCTGATGCAGCCGGTGGCGGAAAAAATCTTCTTCGCCGGCGAGCATCTGGCCGGTCCGCTGATGCAGACCTGCGGCGGCGCCAGGCTGTCGGGCGAGGCGGTGGCGAGAACGGTCGCCGCCCAGCTAGCGGCAAAATAGCATTGGCAGGAACGCCGGCCGCCGACAGGCGTTTGGGCGATATGCCGCTCCGCACTATATCCGGACCTGATGATTTGAGACCTGATGATTTGAGATTGGGATGAAGCTCTTCGCTTGCCCGCATTGCGGCCACCGCCTCTATTTCGAGAACGCCCAGTGCCTGAACTGCGCCAGCCCCGTGCTGTACGATCCCGAGCATGCGGGCTTCGTGTTGTCCGGCGCCGGCGGCGTTTTCCAGTGCACCAATGCCGACGAGTGCGCCTGCAACTGGATGGCGGAACCTGGCCATGCCTTCTGCCGCGCCTGCGAGCTGAACCAGTTGATCCCGGACCTTTCGGTCGATGGCAACCGCCGTCGCTGGATCCGCGTCGAAGCGGCTAAGAAACGGGCAATCTATTCGCTGCTCGCCGCCGGACTGCCGGTCGTACCCAAGCGGAACGCCGGCGACGAGGCCGGCCTCGCCTTCGACTTCCTCGCCGATCCGATCGGCGGCCCAGGGGGCGCGCGCATCCTGACCGGCCATGACAACGGCCTGATCACACTGAATGTCGCCGAGGCGGACTCGGCCGAGCGCGAAAGACGGCGCGTCGAGATGGGCGAGAACTACCGTACGTTGCTCGGGCATTTCCGCCACGAGCTCGGCCACTATTACTGGGACCGCCTGATCCGCGACGACCCGCAACGGCTTGCCGCCTTCCGCGCATTGTTCGGCGACGAGCGCATCGATTACGAGCAGGCGCTGAAGACCTACCATGCCGAAGGTGCTGTGCCCGACTGGCAGCAGGACCACATTTCCGCCTATGCCACGTCTCATCCCTGGGAGGACTGGGCCGAGACATGGGCACACCACCTGCACATCACCGATACGCTGGAGATGGTGCATGCACTGAATTTCCCGCTCGGCCGACTGGAAACGGTAGAGGCCAACGAGCTGTCGCGCAGCGACACCGGCGGCGAACTGCAACCGGCGCCGTGGGAACCTGCCGCCGTTCCCGAACCGTTCGAAAAGATCCTGGCCCGCTGGCTGGTGCTGTCGGAAGCGTCCAACTCGATCAACCGCTGCATGGGCCTGCCGGACCTTTATCCCTTTGTCATCTCGGAGGTGACAGCACGGAAGCTGGCCTTCGTCCATGAACTGCTGGCTGACGTGAAAGAAACCGGAACAAAACGTGAGCCGGCCGAGGCGTTTTAGCCGGAACGCATGAAGCCCTGTTTCGTTTTCGTTCGTGAGGGACCATCAAAACGGAGCGAAACCATGAACCGCATACTGTTTCCTGCTGTCGCCGGAGCGCTTGTCGCGATGTCGGGTACAGCCTTGGCCGATACCGCTGTCTCGGCTGTCGCCGATCTCAACATTCGAGCCGGCCCCGGCCCGCAATACCCGGTCATCGGCGTGCTCGCCGCCGGCCAGTCGGCAACGCTTGAGGGCTGCATCCAAAACAGCAAATGGTGCACCATAGCCGAGGCCAATGGCCAGGGCTGGATTTATTCCGACTATGTGACGGCCGATTTCGGCGGCAACGAGGTCGTCCTGACCCGGCGCCCGGCCGACGCAGACATTACCATCGTCGAAGCGCCCGCCGACGTCGACGATCCCGACGTCTATACCGGAGCGATCGTCGCTGGCGAGCCGATCGAGCCGATCAGGCGGCCTCCGGCCGAGGTCCGCACCTACATCGAGACCAACCGGGTCGACCCGGTCTATCTCGAGGGCGAGGTGGTTACCGGCGCGACCTTGCCCGATACCGTCGAGTTGCGCGAGATTCCGGACTACGACTACCGCTATGTCTATGTGAACGGTCAGCCGGCACTGGTCGATCCCGGCACCCGACGCATCATGTACGTCGAGCGCTGACATCAGCGAGCAATCAGGCGGCCGCCCGGCACGAGCCGACGGCGGCCGCCTCTGTCCGATATCGTTAACCTGAGTTTTGTGCTGGAGCGGCGTGCCCGCCGCTCCAGCCTTTTGTTCGAGCGTCGGATTTTCCCAAAACCGGTTCCACTTTCGGGTCCGATGCTCTAGACCATGCGACCCCATGCATCAGGCAAGGAGCCCGCGTGATATCAGACCCTGCCGCCTTCGAGCGCTACCGGCATACTCCCAACGCCAAGACGACCCTGCCGCGGCTCCTGCTCGGAACGGCGATCGTCGTCCTGTTCTGGGTCGCGACAACCATCGCCGTGCTGTTCGGCGGCGCCTATGTTTTTGTTATCTGGCAGGCATCGTCTGGCGCCCCGATGGAAGGAGGGGCGGTGCAGAATTTCATGGCCTCGCCCGCCGGGATCCTCGCCGCGCTCGCCTCCTTTGCCGGGGTCTGGCTCGGCCTGTGGGCTGCCATGCGCTGGGTCCATCGCGAGCCACTGACGGCGTTGATCGGTACCAGCCGCCGCGTTTCGCGCTCGGGATTTCTTAGGGGATTGGCCGCGGTGTTGATCACATCGCTGCTCTCCGAGATTCTGCTCTATCTCCTGCAGCCCGAGATTGCGCGCGGCGCGATCGGCCTGTCGTCCTGGCTGCTGTTCCTGATCCCGATCGCTGCGCTGACCTTGCTGCAGACCTCGTCCGAAGAGGTGCTGTTTCGCGGCTATCTCCTGAGGGGCCTGGCCCACCGGTTTCAAAACCCCTTCATCTGGGCGCTGCTGCCAGGACTTCTGTTCACTTCGATGCATTGGAGCCCAAGTTCGACGGCCGCCATCAACGCCTGCGTGCTGGCCTCGATCGCCGCTTTTGCGCTGCTCCTGACGCTTGTGGTCTATGCCACGGGCAATCTCGGCGCGGCATTCGGCGCCCATCTCGGCAACAATCTGACCGGTTTCCTGCTGATTTCGCATCAGCAAAGCTACAATTCCTTCGCCCTGTTCAACGCCAAGCCGCTCGAAGGCCCCGGCTGGACGACGCTTGATGCCGTCCTCATCGCGGCGATCGGCATCGTCTGTAGCCTGTTGACTGTTCTGCTGCTGCTGCATCCGCGCTCGCCGCTGAAGGTCGAGCCGGATATTTCGTACCCCGGCGGCCCAAGCTGATGCGCATCACGCCGGTGGTGCTGCCATAAACCGAACCGGCCCGGTTCAGCGTATTCGGCCCGCGCCTTGACTCCGCGACCGATTTCCTGTCTACACGCCGCGAATTCCGCGACGAGTATCCCTCCGAGCAAGCCGACCGGGACGCCGAAGCCTCTTTGAGGTGACGTGCTGTAAATCGATCCTGGAGGCCAACATCCGGCAGCGCTGTGCGCCCCCGGGTGCTTTTTGGCTTTGGGCTTTACTTGGACACTGGGCGCGAACGCATTACTTCTCGGGCATCATCCGGGTGCCAGGGAAAAGGAAAAAGAATGTTTGAATCGCTGCAAGAGCGTCTTGGTTCGATCCTGAACGGCCTCACCGGCCGCGGTGCCCTGTCCGAGGCCGACGTCTCGGCGGCGCTGCGCGAGGTGCGCCGTGCGCTGCTCGAGGCCGACGTTGCGCTGGAAGTGGTGCGTTCCTTCACCGACAAGGTACGCGAGAAGGCCGTCGGCGCCGCCGTGCTGAAGTCGATCAAGCCCGGCCAGATGGTCGTCAAGATCGTCCATGACGAGTTGGTCGAGATGCTGGGCGCCGAGGGCGTCGCCATCGACCTCAATGCGCCGGCTCCGGTCGTCATCATGATGGTCGGCCTGCAGGGCTCCGGCAAGACCACGACATCGGCCAAGATCGCCAAGCGCCTCAAGGAACGCCAGAACAAGAAGGTCCTGATGGCCTCGCTCGACACGCGGCGTCCCGCCGCGCAGGAGCAGCTCCGTCAGCTCGGCGAACAGGTCAAGGTCGCCACGCTGCCGATCGTCGAGGGCCAGATGCCGGTCGACATCGCCCGCCGCGCCGTGCAGGCAGCAAAGCTCGGCGGCCATGACGTCGTCATCCTCGACACCGCCGGCCGCACCCATATCGACGAGCCGCTGATGGTCGAGATGGCCGACATCAAGAAAATGTCGTCGCCGCACGAAATCCTTTTGGTCGCCGATTCGCTGACCGGCCAGGACGCCGTCAATCTGGCGAAAAGCTTCGATGAGCGCGTCGGCATCACCGGGCTGGTGCTGACCCGCATGGACGGTGATGGCCGTGGTGGTGCAGCACTTTCCATGCGCGCCGTCACCGGCAAACCGATCAAGCTGATCGGCACCGGCGAGAAAATGGACGGGCTGGAGGAATTCCATCCCAAGCGCATCGCCGACCGCATCCTCGGCATGGGCGACATCATCAGCCTCGTCGAAAAGGCTGCCGAAAACATCGACGCCGAGCAGGCGGCGGCGATGGCCAAGAAGATGCAGTCGGGCAAATTCGACCTGAACGACCTTGCCGGCCAGCTTCAGCAGATGTCGAAGATGGGCGGCATGGGCGGCATCATGGGGATGATGCCGGGCATGGGCAAGATGAAGGACCAGATGGCCGCCGCCGGTCTCGACGACAAGATGTTCGGCCGCCAGCTCGCCATCATATCATCGATGACCAAGGCCGAGCGCGCCAACCCCGATATTCTGAAGCACTCGCGCAAGAAGCGCATTGCCGCCGGCTCCGGCACCGATGCGGCCGAGATCAACAAGCTCCTGAAGATGCACCGCGGCATGGCCGACATGATGAAGGCGATGGGCGGCAAGGGCAAAGGCGGTGGCCTGATGCGCGGCATGATGGGCGGTCTGGCGCAGAAGATGGGCCTCGGCGGCATGATGCCAGGGGGTATGGGAGGCATGGGTGGCCCAGGCGGCATGATGGGCGGCGGCATGCCGGATCTGTCCAAGATGGACCCCAAGCAGCTCGAAGCCTTGCAGAAGCAGGCGCAGGCAGCCGGTCTCGGCGGCATGAAGGGCCTGCCCGGTGGCCCTCCCAGTGGGGGTGGCGGCCTGCCCGGGCTGCCCGGCGGCATGAAGCTTCCTGGCTTGGGCGGTGGCGGGCTTCCCGGCCTTGGCAAGAAGAAGTGAGGGCGCCATGAACGAAGAAAAGGACATGGCCGACGCACGTGCGGCGCTGGTCGACTACCGCGCCTCGATCGACAACATCGACGCAGCGCTCATCTACATGCTGGCCGAGCGTTTCCGCTGCACCAAGGCGGTCGGCGAGCTGAAGGCGTCGCATGGCCTGCCGCCGGCCGATCCGGCACGCGAGCAGCAGCAGATCGCCCGCCTTCGCCAACTGGCGAAGGATGCCCATCTCGACCCGGATTTCGCGGAGAAATTCCTGAACTTCGTTGTCCGCGAAGTGATCCGACATCATGAGCACATCGCCGCATCCAACGGCGTAACGAAAACCGGCTGAGGACCAGCCGTAAACCCGGAAATCAGAGTTTTAGGAGAAAAGAAATGCCATTGAAAATCCGGCTGGCCCGTGCGGGCTCGAAGAAGCGCCCCTATTACCACGTCGTCGTCGCCGACGCCCGTTCGCCGCGCGACGGCCGTTTCATCGAGTCGCTCGGCTCGTGGAACCCGCTGCTGCCCAAGGATGGCGAGCGCGTCAAGGTCGACGCCGACCGCGTCAAGCATTGGCTCTCGCACGGCGCCCAGCCGACCGACCGCGTGCTGCGCTTCCTCGACGAGGCCGGCATTGCCAAGCGTGAGGCCCGCTCCAATCCGAAGAAGGCCGAGCCCGGCAAGAAGGCGCAGGAACGCGCCGCACTTCTGAAGAAGGCGCAGGACGATGCAGCCGCCGCTGTTGCCGCCGCGGCAGGCGCGCCGGCCGAGGCGGAAGCCGCGACCGCCGAATAATTCGCTTTCTATCCCCTATGAACGGCGGGCGCTTTGTCCGCCGTTTTGCTGTTCCGTCCGACTTATGATCAATAGCCTTCAGGGCAGCGAGCGATGTAGACGCGCCCATCGCGACCGCGATAGCGGCACCGTCCGGGTTCGGTGGCACGACCGATCAGTGCGCCGGCGAGGGCGCCGACAGCACCACCGATCACCGCCCCTTCAACGTCGTCATCGGCCACTGCGGCGCCGACAGCAGCGCCACCCAAGCCACCGACCGCCGCGCCCTGTTCGGTCCGGGAACAGGCTGCGAGCGAGGTTGCCAATATCATCAGGACTACCAGTTTCTTCATTGTCGTTCCTCTCAAACGGGTTTTTCCGTCCTCGCCGCCACATCTTCTAACTCGCAACCAGGCGATTTGATCCGAAGACAAAGGAGAAGGGCGGCGGCAGACCGCGCCCTCTCCGGCGACGCGACCGCCATCGAACGGCTTTTGAAGCCGCCACTATCGGCTGAACGGGATCAGCGCGCGCACCCTGGGATTGCGCAGGAAAAGGCCGCCCCACAAGATGAAACCGAGATAGACGCCGAACAGTGTGTGCGAAAACAGCGGGCTGCCGATACGTATATGCGTCGCGATGGCGCCACCGAGGTAGGCGGTGAGCAGGATGGCGCCGAGCACCGAGGTGCGCGGCACCGCATAGAGCGCGGTCGAGACCAGTCCGATGATGCCGAGCATGCGCGAGGCATCGGGATCGGCCGGCCAGCCGAGCTGCACCATGGTCTGGGTAACGATATCGAGCGGCGGCAGCTTGATGAGGCCGTCGAAGATCATGAACAGCACGATGAGGGCGCTGAGCCCGCGGCCGGTCCACAGCGCGCCCGGCGTGACGGATGCAGTTTGAGACATGGTCATTGGTCCTCCGGTTGTTTCAAGCGCTGGCCGCTCTTCGCCAGGGTCGAACCAAGGACGCGGCGTGAGGCGGCGATCCGACACGCCTACGGCCTTTTGAGCGCACAGCGCTGCCAGGACCTTGGGAACAAACCCTAGGAGAAATAGTATTTTTCGGCGGGGATCATTTTTGGCGGCGGCTCGCCGAGCGATTCGAACACCGAGATTTCACAAACGCGGCACAGGCCGTCGAGGGCGAGGTCGTTGGCCTCGGTGCCGAACGGGTCCTCGAGTTCCTCCGAGAGCGCGTCGAGGCCGAAGAAGGTGTAGGCGATCAGCGCCGTGAACAGCGGCGTCGCCCAGCCGGCAGTCGAGGCGAGCCCAAACGGCAGCAGCAGGCAGAAGATATAGGCGGTGCGCTGCAGGAGCAGCGTGTAGGCAAACGGAAGCGGTGTTCCCATGATGCGCTCGCAACCGGCCTGCGCTGCGGCGATTTGCGACAGGCGCTCGTCGAGGATGCGGTACCCCATGACGTCGATCGAGCCGGCCCTGTACAGCGCGGCGGCTCGCTCGCCCATCCGCCGCACCATGGCGTCGGGCGGGTTGGCCAGCTTGGCGGCACTTTCGGCCTCTTCGCCGATGAACGCGCGTGCGTCCGATGTTGCGTCCACCCGCCGAAGCAGGCCGCGCAGGAAGTGGCAGAAGGCGATCGCCTCCATCAACATCCCGCGCAGTTCGATGCGATCCTCGATCAGCCCGGTGCTGGCGCGCGCCAGATTGCGAATGTCGAAGACAAGCTGGCCCCACAGCTTGCGCGCTTCCCACCAGCGGTCATAGGCGGCATTGTTGCGGAAACCGAGATAGATGGACAGCGCCACACCGAGTAAGGCAAACGGCGCGGGGCCGGCATCGCCGAAGTCGAGCTTCAGCGCCCCGACCGCCAGCACCACCAGCGCGCCATAGACACCGAAGCCGAAGATCTGCGGCAGGATGCGCGGCACCACCGAGCCGCGCATGATGAAGAACAGATGCAGGAATCCCGGGCGCGGGCGAACGATCATCGAAACCCCTTTCACGGACCGGCAATGATCCTGATCGGCTCCATTGTGCGATGCAATACACCCGCAAGCCCAGCCGCCAGCGACATGGCGATGTCGTCTTGCCGGTTTGAGGGTAGAGCAGAGCCAGAGGCGGTGCCGGCCCGATGTGATCTAACTGAGACGCCGGTGCCGCCCCCCATCCCCCTGCCGGCACCTTCTCCCCGTGAACGGGGAGAAGGGAGCTAACGGCCGGAGGCCGAGCCCGCGACCGCGGGCCGCCGGTTGTCCGGCGCCCCCGCGGAGGGCCCGCCGCGGCAGCGGCGATACGGCCCGTGAGCGATAACTATGCCGCCTTTTTCTTCGGCTGGATCAGCCCGCGCTCGATCAGCAGCTCCGCGATCTGCACCGCGTTGAGTGCCGCGCCCTTGCGCAGATTGTCGGAGACAATCCACATCGACAGGCCGTTGTCGACGGTCGAATCCTCGCGGATGCGCGAAATGAATGTGGCATCTTCGCCGGCCGAGTCCAGCGGCGTGATGTAGCCGCCGTCCTCACGCTTGTCGAGAACCTGGCAGCCGGGGGCATCCCGGAGAATTTCCCGCGCGTCGTCGGCGGTGATCGGCTTTTCGAACTCGATGTTGACGGCTTCCGAATGGCCAATGAACACCGGCACGCGCACGCAGGTCGCCGTCAGCTTGATCTTGGGATCGAGCATCTTCTTGGTCTCGGCGACCATCTTCCACTCTTCCTTGGTGAAGCCGTCGTCGAGGAAGACGTCGATATGCGGGATGACGTTGAAGGCAATGCGCTTGGTGAATTTCTTGACGTCGACCTGGTCGGCGACGAACACGGCCCGCGTCTGCGTGAACAATTCGTCCATGCCTTCCTTGCCGGCGCCGGATACCGACTGGTAGGTGGCGACGACGACGCGCTTGATGGTGGCGAAGTCGTGCAGCGGCTTCAGCGCCACGACCAGCTGCGCGGTCGAGCAGTTCGGGTTGGCGATGATGTTCTTGCGCGTGAACAGCGAAATCGCGTCCGGGTTCACTTCCGGCACGATCAGCGGCACGTCCTGGTCGTAGCGGAAGGCCGACGAATTATCGATGACGACGCAGCCCTGCTTGCCGATCTTCGGCGACCATTCCTTCGAGACATTGCCGCCGGCCGACATGATGCAGATGTCGGTGTCGGAAAAATCATATTGGTCGAGCGCCCTGACCTTCAGCGTGCGGTCGCCGAACGACACTTCCGTGCCCTGGCTGCGCCGCGAGGCCAGCGCCACCACCTCGCTCACCGGAAAGCCGCGCTCTTCCAGTATGTTGAGCATTTCCCGGCCGACATTGCCCGTGGCGCCGACGATTGCAACCTTGAAACTCATCGAAATCTCCTGTCCTCTCCGCTCGGTTTTTGGAGAAAACCCGCCGACCGATGCGGGTTTCAACCCCCGGGCCGGACCCGGGAGAGGGTGGTTAGGCCAAGGGAATCAGACCGTTTTAGTGGTCGTTTTAGCCGTAGTTTTGCTGGAACGAGGAGACGCGCCGACACGCCCGGCCCAATGGTTCGCATTGCGGCCGGGGAGGTCGAATGCAAGAAGCGCCATCAAAAGGCCGCGCATCGAAACTATCCCGTTCGGTGCCGGCTTTTACGCGGTTTGCGCAAAGAGTCAATCGCGACCCGGCGAGGCGGCTTGCCCTGTACAATGGCGGCGGCGCGAAGTACGAACGATTGGATCGTTTGGCTCGTGGCGCTCCTGGCTCTCCTGGCGCTCGCCGACGGATGACCCATTACGGGCACAAAAGAATCCGAATTCCGAAAGAAGCATATGTCCAATTTCGAAGCTATTGTCCCCGCGCTTGCAAAGGCGCTGGAAAAACGCGGCTATGTCGAGCTGACGCCGGTGCAGAAGGCGGTTCTCGAGCTCGGGCAGGCCGATGCGCTGGTTTCGGCGCAGACCGGCTCTGGCAAGACCGTTGCCTTCGGGCTGGCTCTGGCGCCGACTCTTCTCGACGGAGCGGAGCGCTTTTCCCATGCCGCAGCACCGCTGGCGCTGGCCATCGCGCCGACGCGGGAGCTCGCTTTGCAGGTGACGCGCGAGCTCGAATGGCTCTACGAACCGACCGGCGCAGCGATAGCGTCCTGCGTCGGTGGCATGGACATGCGCACCGAACGGCGCGTGCTGGAGCGCGGCGCCCATATCGTTGTTGGCACGCCCGGCCGGCTGCGCGACCACATCACCCGCAATTCGCTCGACATGTCTGAACTGAAGGCAGTGGTGCTCGACGAGGCCGACGAGATGCTCGATCTCGGCTTTCGTGAGGATCTCGAATTCATCCTCGACGCCGCCCCTGCCGAGCGCCGCACGCTGATGTTTTCGGCTACCGTGCCGCGCGCCATTGCCACGCTAGCCAAAGGCTACCAGCGCGATGCGGTGCGCATCTCGGCCTCCGGCGAGGAGAAGCAGCATCTCGACATCGAATACCGGGCGCTGAGCGTAGCTCAGCCCGATCGGGAAAACGCCATCATCAACCTGCTGCGCTATTACGAGGCGAAGAACGCACTGGTGTTCTGCAACACGCGCGCCGCCGTCAATCACCTGACCGCGCGCTTCAACAACCGCAACTTTTCCGTCGTCGCGCTTTCGGGCGAGTTGAGTCAGAACGAGCGCAGCCACGCGCTGCAGGCGATGCGCGACGGCCGCGCCAAGGTCTGCATCGCCACCGACGTGGCGGCACGCGGCATCGACCTGCCCAACCTCGAACTGGTGATCCATGCCGACCTGCCAACCAATCCGGAGACGCTGCTGCACCGAAGCGGGCGGACGGGACGGGCGGGACGCAAAGGTGTCAGCGCGCTGATCGTGCCCAACAGTGCCCGCAGGCGCACCGAACGGCTGCTGCAAAGTGCCGGCCTTGCGGCGGCATGGGCAAGCCCGCCTTCGGCCGACGACGTGCTGCGCCGCGACGACGAGCGCATCCTCGCCGACCCGGTCCTCAGCGAACCGGTGAAGGAAGAGGAGCGCGGCTTCATCAATGCGCTTCTCGAGCAGCACGGCCCCGAACAGGTGGCCGCCGCGTTCGTGCGCTTGTGCCGCTCCAGCCGCTCGGCGCCCGAGGATCTTCTTGACGTCGCGCCGTTCACGCCGTCGGGCGACAAGTTTGCGCGCAGGGACGAGGCGCCCGGCCGCCGCGACGATTTCGGCGACAGCGTCTGGTTCTCGCTGTCGGTGGGACGCCGGCAGAATGCCGAGCCGCGCTGGCTGATCCCGATGCTGTGCCGGACCGGCGGGATCAGCAAGCGCGAGATCGGTGCCATCAAGATGCAGCCTGAGGAAACCTTCGTGCAGATCGCGGCGGATTGGGCTGACCGGTTTCACCAGGCGATCGGCCCCGACCGCAAGCTGCAGAACAACATTGCCGTGAAGCGGCTGGACGGCACGCCCGACCTGTCGCGGGCCGGCTATCAGGAACCGCGACCCGACAAGAAGCCTCACCGCGGCAAGCGGACGTTCGACCAGAATGCGCCCAAATTCGAGAAGCGCACACCGTCAGCCGATCAGCGCGCTGAAGCGTTCGAGGCAAAGCCCTGGGCGGGGAAGTCAGCAAAGGCGAAGTTCGAAAAGACCGGACCCGCCAAGAACAAGAAATCGAAGAAGCGGCCGGCTTAGCGACGTGCCGGCATCGTTGGCTTGTCATAGCCTGCAAGGGGCTGTCTTTCGCTCGATTCAGGTCTGCGCTGCCCCTCATCCGCCTGCCGGCACCTTCTCCCCGTAAACGGGGAGAAGGGCGCTGCGCGGCGCAGACTTCGACGGTTGGTCGTCTCCCAACATTAGTGGGCGTTATCTTTTGTCTGAAGCGATTGCTTCCCCATTTCCGCGCATACTCCCTTGCGATCTGCCGGAACTTTGAACAGTCTGGCGAGACGCGAATGGGGTGGGCAGGACATGCGCGGCGAAGTTCTTCACTATGACGAGGACCAGGGCTTCGGTTTCATCACCGGAGCCGATGGCAACCGCTACACGTTCGCGCGCGAGGATCTGCGTCGAGAAGCGTCGATGGCCAGGGGCACGGCCATCGAGTTCGAGCCGGCTGGCGGACGGGCACGCGACGTTTTTTCGATCCGCGCCCAAACCGCCAGTCCGCCGGCCGCCGCAACCGCCGCCCCGGCTCAAACCGCCAATGCGCCCGGGGCGCCGCAACATTTCGGCCGTTCCGCTGGAAATCGTCCCGCCGCGGCTACCGGATTGTGGGATTATTTCTGGCGGGGCCTGACTGAAAATTACTTCAATTTCGCCGGCCGTGCCCGCCGCAAGGAATATTGGGGCTTCTGCCTGTTCTGGACGATCGCGCTGATCGTGGTCGTCGGCGCCGGTCTCTTCATCGACGACACCATGGGCAATCTCGATGGCAGCGAATTGCCGGTGGTGACGGTCGGCCTTTGCGGAATCTTCCTGCTGGCGACAGCGCTGCCATGGATCGGACTGAACGTGCGTCGCCTGCACGACATCGGCTTGACCGGCTGGCTTTTTCTGGTGGTGTTCCTCCCGACCATCGGCTGGCTGATTATCCTGGTCTTCGCGCTGATCCCGACGCAGGCCCGTGAAAACCAATGGGGTCCGGTGCCGACAGGCGTCGGGATTTAGCCGAAAAGTGTATCTTGCCACTACATACAACTGTAGGTAGCAATAGGCGATTCAGGGAAGGCAATGCGCGGCACAGTGTACCGCTATAGGCAATGGCGGGAGAAAGCCGATCAACGCCCGACCGACACCCGCGTTGGCGGGCATTCTCGCGCCCGAAGAGGTCCTTGAGAAACAGCAGCCGCTCAAGATCAATGCCGGGATTGCGCGATCGCGACCGAGGCACCCCGCAGACATCGCCCTCGACGAAGGCGAGCGCAAAATGCGGATAGGCAGGGCTTTCGTCGCCGAGCCATTTTTTGCAGGCGATAGAGCGCGGTCGGCGTCGAGCGGCGGCAGCCGGTATTGCACCGCCATCTCAAGCGCGAGTGCCGCCGGATCCCGGTCGTCGGCCAGCGGACGTCGACCGCCATGGGTTCAGCCCAGGAACTTGGCGATGATCGCATCGCCCATCTCAGTGGTGCCGACTTCGGTCATGCCGTCGGACAAGATATCCCTGGTGCGCAAGCCTTGGTCGAGCACGGCAGCGATGGCGCTTTCCAGCTGGTCGGCCTCGGCGACCATGCCGAAGGAATAACGCATGCACATGGCGAAGGAGGCGATCATGGCAATCGGGTTGGCGATGCCCTTGCCTGATATGTCGGGCGCCGAACCGTGCACCGGCTCGTAGAGCGCCTTGCGCTTTTTCGTTCTGGCATCCGGCGCGCCGAGCGACGCCGAAGGCAGCATGCCGATCGAGCCGGTCAGCATGGCGGCGATGTCCGACAGCATGTCGCCGAACAGATTGTCGGTCACGATGACGTCGAACTGCTTGGGCCAGCGCACCAGCTGCATGCCGCCGGCATCGGCCAACATGTGATCAAGCTTGACGTCGGCATAGCGCGCCTTCTGGGTCTGCGTGACGACCTCGTTCCACAATACGCCTGTTTTCATCACATTGCGCTTTTCCATCGAGGTCACATGGTTGCGGCGTGTCCGCGCGAGCTCGAAGGCGACGCCCGAAATGCGCTCGATCTCGAACGTGTCGTAGACCTGTGTGTCGATGCCGCGCTTCTGGCCGTTGCCGAGATCGATGATCTGCTTCGGCTCGCCGAAATAGACGCCGCCGGTGAGCTCGCGAACGATCAGAATGTCGAGACCCTCGACCACATCCTGCTTGAGCGAGGAGGACGCCGCCAGCGCCGGATAGCAAATGGCGGGTCTAAGATTGGCGAACAGTTCCATGTCCTTGCGCAGCCGCAGCAGTCCGGCTTCCGGGCGCACTTCATAAGGCACCGCGTCCCATTTCGGCCCGCCGACGGCGCCGAACAGCACCGCGTCGGCGGCCATCGCCTTGGCCATGTCGGCATCCGAAATCGCCGCGCCATGCGCGTCATAAGCGCAGCCGCCGACCAGCCCCTCATCGGTGATGAAGCCGCTACCGAGCTTGTCGTTCATGGCCGCGATCAGCTTCTTCACCTCGGCCATCGCCTCGGGGCCGATGCCGTCGCCGGCGAGCAGGAGAAGATTTTTCGAAGCCATCAGAACCGTCCTAAACTGTGGCGCATGACCCCGAAATCGGAATCGATTTCGGAAAGGATCATGCGCAGAACCAAAATTCTACAGCGTTCCTTTGCGCGTCCAAAAGGACGCGCGGCGCTGTCGTGAGCCGCGGTCTTGCTAAACGCCAAGCGGGCTATGCGCAAGCTCTGGTTCGGAGCATCTTGGCGATCCTCGTGCTCCATCAATCTTGCCGGACAGCGGGGCGCTGTCCAGCCGACATCGCGCAAGCTTCTGCTCCGCCGCCACGCTCAGGCCGTGCGCTTGAGCGCCGTCACTTCGATCTCGATCTTCATTTCCGGCTTGTTGAGCTGGCAGACGATCATCGTCGCAGCCGGCCTGATGTCGCCAAAGGCTTCGCCGAGGATCGGAAAGACGATGTCCACGAAAGCCGCGTCGGTGATGTAGTAATGCGCCCGCACCACATCGGCCATTTCGAAACCGCCGTCCTGCAACGCGTTGGCGATCGTCGCCAGGCAATTGCGCGTCTGCGCCTCAACCGTCTCCGGCATCGACATGGTCGCATAGTCATAGCCGGTCGTTCCGGAAACGAAACACCAGTCGCCCTGTACCACGGCGCGCGAATAGCCGGCGGTCTTCTCGAAGGGCGAGCCGGTGGAGATCAGTTTTCGCATGGTTCCCTCGCATATTCTTGGGGCAATGTTGAGCCGAAGAAGTGTCATCCCGAGTTGTGAATCGACGGTCGATACATTAAGCGCAATGCGCGTGGAAATGTCATGCCGTCGGCTTTCTCGTTGGCGCGGCATTCGATCAGCGCGGCGGAGGTCGAGCGAGGCGGGATCGAATTTCCCCGTCTGGCCGCCGTAGGGCCTGCCAGAAGATCAGCGGAGCCTTCGCGGCCTATCGCAAACGAGACATCGCCTGTCACTTGCCCTTAATGACCTTCCAAACGTCGGTGGATTGGTTGAGCTGGAGGTTGTTTATGTCGGATAAGGTAATTCGTCCGCTGAGCATCGCGTCGACCAGGCGCCGACAGAAGAAGGCCGGCATGCTTTCCTGGGAAACACCCATGAAAGCGGCAGCCTCATGTTTTGCCGTATTGTTCCATGCGGCGACCCGCGCGATGCATCGGTCGAATGCTGCCTTGGGGTCCTGCTTCACACTGTGTTGTCCGGTCTGGCAGCCTGCCAACGCGCCGACCATTGCAGGCAAAATCAAAAAGCTCAGTCTCATTAGCAATCCCCTCCCGTTGCGAAAAGCAGTTTGACAAGATTGCCAAAAGGTCAAGCGAGAAAGCGCCGAGTCTAGTCTTTTGCAGTATATTAGGAGATACAAATAAAGAACCCGGCTTTCGCCGGGTTCTACATGTCCTATTCTGGCTAGCTTTTTCGATTACGCGCCGCCAGCGTCCGCAGCCTCAGCGCATTGAGGCGGATGAAGCCTTCGGCGTCCTTCTGATCATAAGCGCCACGATCGTCCTCGAAGGTGACCAGCGCGTCGGAATAGAGCGTCTTCTTCGACTTGCGGCCGGTGACGATGACGTTGCCCTTGTAGAGCTTCAGCCGCACCGTGCCTTCGACATCTTCCTGGCTCTTGTCGATCATCGCCTGCAGCATCAGGCGCTCGGGCGCGAACCAGAAGCCGTTGTAGATCAGCTCGGCATAGCGCGGCATGAACTCGTCCTTAAGGTGGGCAGCACCCCGGTCGAGCGTGATCGATTCGATCGCCCGGTGGGCTGATATCAGGATGGTGCCGCCAGGGGTCTCGTAGACGCCGCGCGATTTCATGCCGACGAAACGGTTCTCGACAAGGTCTAGCCGGCCGATGCCGTTGTCGCGGCCGAGATCGTTGAGCGCCGCCAGCATCGTCGCCGGTGACAGCTTCTTGCCATCGAGCGCGATCGGATCGCCCTTCAGGAATTCGATTTCGATCTCGGTGACCTTGTCCGGCGCGTCCATCGGCGAGATGGTGCGCTGATGGACGAATTCCGGCGGCTCGCTCCACGGATCTTCCAGCACTTTGCCTTCGGAGGACGAATGTAGCAGGTTGGCGTCGACCGAAAACGGCGCGTCGCCCCTCTTGTCCTTCGGCACCGGGATCTGGTGCTGCTCGGCGAAGTTGATCAGGTCGGTGCGCGACTTGAACGACCAATCGCGCCATGGCGCGATGACCTTGATGTCGGGGTTGAGCGCATAGGCCGAAAGCTCGAATCGGACCTGGTCGTTGCCCTTGCCGGTGGCGCCGTGGGCGATCGCATCGGCGCCGGTTTCTTTGGCGATCTCGACGAGGTGCTTGGAGATCAGCGGCCGCGCGATCGAGGTGCCGAGCAAATAGGTGCCTTCATAGACGGCATTGGCGCGGAACATCGGGAACACGAAGTCGGAAACGAACTCCTCGCGGACATCCATGATACGGATGTCCTTGATGCCCATCATCTCGGCCTTGCGCCGCGCCGGCTCCAGCTCGCCGCCCTGGCCGAGATCGGCGGTGAAGGTGACCACCTCGGCGCCGAGCTCGGTCTGCAGCCATTTCAGGATGATGGAAGTGTCGAGGCCGCCGGAATAGGCGAGCACGACCTTCTTGACGGCTTTTGCTTTTGACATGCTGGGGGACATTGTTGGCGGTTCCGCGACAAGGGTTCTCGGCGGGCGAGGTATCACGCCAATTCCGGCTAGTGCAAGGGACGAAGGGTGCGACAGGCACGCTGGATCAGCTATTGCGCGGTCCAGTCTCTGGCGCAGGCACCCTGCCTGCGCTATAGGCTTCGCCGTCTTACGCCTCCAAAGGCCCGCCCATGTCCTTCATTCCCGACACCTCGACGCTGATCCAGTTCGCCATCGCCACCGTGATCCTGGCGATCACGCCGGGGCCTGATATGACGCTGTTCGTGTCGCGCACGCTGAGCCAGGGCCGCGCCGCCGGCTTTGCCTCGATGGCCGGCGCGCTGTGTGGTACGCTGATCCACACGACGCTGGTGGTGGTCGGCGTCTCGGCGCTGATCGTCGCCTCGCCGGGGGCCTTTCTCGCGCTCAAGGTTTTCGGCGCCGGCTATCTCGTCTTCCTGGCCTGGCAGGCGATCACCAGGGGGTCGGCCTTTTCGCCGGAGAAGAAGAGCGGGCCTGAGATTTCTCTGTTCCGCGCCTGGGCGGCAGGGCTCGGCGTCAATCTACTCAACCCGAAGATCATCCTGTTCTTCATGACCTTCCTGCCGCAGTTCGTCTCCGCCCATGATCCGAACGCGCCCGGAAAGCTGTTCTTCCTCGGCGCGATGTTCGTCGTTTTGTCGATCCCGGTAACAGCGCCGATGGTCTTTGCGGCAGAGAAATTCTCGACGGCGATGAAGGCCAGCCCGCGGGTGACGCGCGGCGTCGACTATTTGTTCGCCGGGGTGTTTTCGGCCTTCGCGCTCAAGATCCTGACCGCCCAGGCGAAATAGGGTTTCCGATTTTGCGCCAGCTTCCGGCCCAGCGCCCGGCGCTCAGCCAGTAGAAAATGCCGCCGACCATGCCGCAGCCTACCACGGCAGCGACGACGCGCGGATCGGTGATCTCGAAATTGGCATCGGCGGTCTGGTAGGCGAAGCCGAGGAAAACCGCAGCGACCACCGCACCCGCCAGCGCGTAGAACAGCCAGTCGCGCCGGCCGAAGATCTCGGAGACGAGGATGGCGATGGCCGCCGGCATGAAGGCGAAATAGGCGACGAACAGCGCGACGAAGGGAACGGAAAACCATAGCGAGGCCTGCGCCGCCGGTTGCGTCTCGTCCGTCATCAGTCCCAGCGACGCCAGAAACATGATGTTGAGGAAGGCGCTGGCCGCCAGCGCGGCGACGGCATAGCCGATCAGGATGACGGCGAAGCGAATGAGATAGGCGACAAGGCGGTTCACGCCTCGCCGTGCCCCGCGATCATCATCGCTTCCAGCGCCAGCCGGTCGACCTTGCGCATGCGCTCGGACTCCGACTTGAGCTGGCCGCAAGCGGCGAGGATGTCGCGGCCGCGCGGCGTGCGGATCGGCGAAGCATAGCCGGCATTGTTGATGTAGTCGGCGAATTTCTCGATCGTCTCCCAATCCGAGCACTGGTAGTTGGTGCCTGGCCACGGGTTGAACGGGATCAGATTGATCTTGGCGGGAATGCCCTTGAGCAGCCTGATCAGCCCCTTGGCGTCCTCGATCGAATCGTTGACGTCCTTCAGCATCACATATTCGAAAGTGATGCGGCGGGCGTTCGACAGGCCGGGATAGGCGCGGCAGGCGGCGATCAGCTCTTTCAACGGATATTTTTTGTTGATCGGCACCAAAAGGTCGCGCAGATCGTCGTTGGTGGCGTGCAGCGAGATCGCCAGCATGACGCCGATCTCCTCGCCGGTGCGGAAGATTTCCGGCACGACGCCGGAGGTCGACAGCGTGATGCGTCTTTTCGATAGGGAAAGCCCGTCGCCGTCGGACGCGATCAGCAGCGCCTTCTTCACCGCCTCGAAATTGTAGAGCGGCTCGCCCATGCCCATCATGACGACGTTGGACACTTTCCGACCCTCGGCCGGCACGATGGCGCCGTCCGGCGTGTCGCGGTCGGGGAAATCGCCGAGCCGGTCGCGGGCGGTCAAAAGCTGGGCGAGAATTTCCTCTGATGTCAGGTTGCGCACCAGCTTCTGCGTGCCAGTGTGGCAGAAGGAGCAGGTCAGCGTGCAGCCAACCTGCGAGGAGATGCAGAGCGTGCCGCGGCCTTCTTCGGGAATGTAGACGGTCTCGATTTCGACCGGCCGGCCGGCGCCGCGCGGCGGAAAGCGAAACAACCATTTGCGCGTCCCGTCGGAGGAAATCTGCTCCTCGACGATCTCGGGCCTGGCGACGGTGAAATGCTTGTCGAGCTCGGCGCGCAAATCCTTGGATATGTTGAACATGCTGGCAAAGTCGGAGACGCCGCGCACATACATCCAGTGCCAGAGCTGTTGGGCGCGCATTTTAGCCTGGCGCTCCGGCACGATGCCTGAGGCAACGAGGGCTGCGCCAAGCTCGGCCCGGGTCAGGCCGATCAGCGACGGTTTTTCGGCCGGCGTGGCGCGGGCGCGCAACGCGTCACGGGCGCCCTCAGTGGTAAGGTCGAATGAAAGGGTCATTGTTGCGCCAATATAAGCGATTTGCGGCCGATTACAGCATCGTGCTGGAAATGAAGCGCGGCGCATAGCACAGGTTGATGGCCGAGTCATGGGTGGCGGCGGCGCAAGGCCCGCCGCGATGTGGCCGCCGACGGCGTTTTAAAGAGCAGAAAGCCGGGCTTGCCGCCCGGCCCTTACTCAAACTTTGCTTCGCCTATGGCTATTTGCACCTGGCGATGGACGACAGCGCCGCCGAAATGCCTTTCAGCGAAAACACATAGGTAGTGGTGTTGCCGCGGCCGGATTTCGCCTGCACCCTCATGTCGCTGCCGGACTTCATCGCGGCGATGAGCACCGGCTCCTCGGCGGCATTCTCGACCCAGGCCGACTTGCCGCGGGTGAACATCGAAAAGCTCTTGCCGTCGATGGTGACGGTGGCCTTGGAGTTTTCCTGGAAATTGTAGCCGGCGATGAATTGCGGTTCATAGGACACCTGTTGTCCCGGCCGCTGGCTGACGAAGAAGAACATGTCGCCATGGTCAAGCGTCGGCGGCTGCTTGTCGGTCGGCACGGTCAACACGTAGCAAACCTTGCCGCCCGACGCCTGGTAGCTGTAAGTGCCCCAGGCATTGTGCTGGCCGATCTTGGTCGCCGACTGCGCCAGAGCCGGCGCTGTCACGGCCACCAAGACCAGGCTCGAAATTGTAGCAATCAATCCGCGCATCGCTTTTCCCATATATGGTGCGGAAGCAGGCCGGCTCGGCGTCCTGCCCGTCGCTTCATTTTGATTTAATCTGGGTTACCAAACGGTGAACTTCCCTTCAGGAAAAGGAGATCCACCCAGGAAACCGCCGCCATCCTCGCGCCCGTCGCTCCAAAAGCGGCAGTTGCAACGTCCCTTTCGCGACTTGGATGCCACGAAAGCGGCAAGAGTTTGACTTTTCTGCCTTATCGCCGGCTCAGCTGTTGTCGGCAATCGCCTGCTTGGCGGCGCGCCGATGCGCGGGTGTGATATGGGCTTTGACGGTGGTGATGGCGGCGGTCAGCACCGCGATGTCGTCGGTAAAGCCCAATCCGAAGACGAAATCGGGGATGACGTCAGCCGGCAGCACGAAATACCCGAGCGCCGCCACCAGGATGCCCTTGGCGCGCAGCGGCGTGTTCTTGTCCATGGCGCAGTAGTAGGCGGCGACCAGCTCTTCCATGAACGGGATATGCCGGGCAGCCCTCTTGGCCGTGCGCCAGAATTTCTCGCGCACTTCGCTCGCATCGCCCGCCTTGCCGCCAAAGCCGAAGAAATCAAAACCGGATTTTTGCGCCATCAGTCTCTCCTTGCCGGCCGTCGCGTGGCTCCACGCGCGACCGCGAATGGAAATGTGGTGAAACCAGAACCGGGCTGCAAGATGCTGTCTTTCATGCATGTCATTAGCTAAGCAACTCGGGTCGAGCCCCGGGACAGGCTTTGGTGCATTGGCTCAGCCGTCGAAATAGCGGTCCATCGTCCTGGCCAGTTCGAAATCGAGCGCCGTGAGGCCGCCGGCATCATGGGTGTTCAGCGTCACGCTCACGGTCTTGTAGACGTTCGACCAGTCGGGGTGATGGTCCATCTTCTCCGCCGCCAGGGCAACGCGGGTCATGAAGGCGAAGGCTTCGGAAAAATTCCTGAAAGTGAAGGTGCGCGCGATCGAGCCGCCGTCCCTGGCCAGCGACCAGCCGTCGAGCCCGGCCAGCGCCTCGGCGACCGCCTCCTTGCCCAGTTTCTCTCTCGTCATGGTCGTTTCCCGTGCTATCTGGATTCGCAGTCTTCAGCATAGTGCCGGATCGATGAGCGCAAAGCCGATAAAATCCATTCTTTTCGTCTGTCTCGGCAATATCTGCCGCTCACCGTTGGCGGAGGGCGTGTTGCGCGCCGTCCTGGCGGAGCGCGGCCTCGATCGGGATATCCTGCTTGATTCGGCCGGAACCAGCGACTGGGAGGCCGGCTCGGCACCCGACCCGCGCTCGATGTCGATCGCAGAGCGGCACGGCATCGATATTTCCAGACAGCGGGCGCGCAAGCTGACGCCGGACGATTTCTCGCGTTTCGACCTGATTCTCGCGATGGACCGATCGAATCTCCGGGATTTGAAAGCGCTGGTGCCTGCCGCCATGCGCGACCGGGTCCATCTGTTCCTGGAGTTCGCGGAGGGAACGGTGAGCGACGTGCCGGACCCCTATCACGAGGGGCCGGAGGCGTTTGCCTCGGTCTACCGCATGATCCGCGAAGCGTCGGAGGCGCTGGCGACGCGGCTCGAGGCACGGCTGTCGGCGCCCGACAGCGGCCAGGCCTCCTCGACGATATAGGGTCCGCCGCCGACCGAATCGCGCGACGACATCAGGACGAAGCGGCCGACACGGAAGGGCAGCGTTGAAAAATTGCCGCGTGCCGAAAGATATTGGGCGACGTCGAGCGGGCTCGAATTGCGTAAGCGCGCCAAGGTCACATGCGGCATGAACTTGCGCGGATCGGCGGGGATGCCGAGGCGCTGGCAGATGCGCTCGATTTCGGCTTGCAGTGCCGAAAGATCGGGCGAGGCGGAAACGCCGGCCCATACCGCATGCGGTTTCTTCTGGCCGAAGGCGCCGACGCCGGACAGCGTCAGCGGGAAGGATGGGCGGTGGACTCGGTCGAGCGCGTTGGCGATCTCGTCGGCGACATGGCCCTGGACATCGCCGATGAAGCGCAACGTCAAATGGTAGTTCTCGACGTCGATCCAGCGGGCCCCGGGCAGGCCGCCCCGGAGCAGGGACAGCGAAAGGGCGGCGTCACGCGGTATTTCGAGGGCGGTGAAAAGACGCGGCATGGTAAGCCTCCTGTCCTCGAATCGAACTCTTGTCCTAGCGAATCATCGAAAATCAAGCGGGGCAAGCGGATTGTTGATCGCACCTGGCCTAAATCGCAGGGGAATTCGGACCCTCATCGAAATTCAGTCCTTCAAGAGTTGCCCTTAACTACGGCAATGGCTTTTTCGACCTCCGGCAGTATGCGCTCGACCATGCGGTCGATGCCCTTGGCATTCGGGTGCAGGCCGTCCTCGAGCTGAAAAGTGGCGTCGCCGGCGACGCCCTCGAGGAAGAACGGATAGAGCGGGACGCCGAATTTTTCCGCCAGTTTCGGAAAGATCGCGTCAAAGCTGCTCTGGTAGTCGGCGCCGAGATTGGGTGCGGCGCGCATGCCGGCCAGCAGCACGGCGATCTTGCGCTGCCTCAGCTTCGCCAGCATGGCGTCCAGATTCTTTTGCGTCATGGCGGGAGAAACGCCGCGCAGCATGTCGTTGGCACCGAGTTCTAGGATGACCAGCTGCGTGCCGTCCGGCACCGACCAGTCGAGCCGCGACAGGCCGCCACTCGACGTATCGCCAGAGACACCGGCATTGGTTACGGTCACATCGTGGCCCTTGGCGCGAAGTGCTGCCTCAAGTTTTTGGGTGAAGCCTTCGTCCGGTCCGAGGCCAAAGCCCGCCATCAGGCTGTCGCCGAAACCGACGATCTTCAGGGGCTCGGCGCGCGCCGACGAAAGGGCGCCGCAAATTCCAAGGAAAAGGATCAAGGCTGCGGCAAGTGTGTGTTTGAAAGCCATGCGGCAGGCCCCATATGACGAAGGACATTTGTTGGCGGCAGGCAGAATTCCAGCCTTCCCCTTTCCCATATAGGACGATTTTATTTTGACAGAAGCCGTCATCGCGCTGAAAAACGTATCGCTGACGCTCGGCGAAGGAGCGTCTTCCGTCCATGTGCTGAAAGGTGTCAGCCTCGATGTGGCTGCCGGAGAGGCGACCGGCATCGTCGGTCCTTCTGGCTCGGGAAAGTCGACGCTGCTGATGGTCCTTGCCGGCTTGGAAAGGGTCGATTCGGGGATGGTACGAATTGCGGGCGAATTGCTGAACGGCAAGAGTGAAGATCAGATCGCATCGTTTCGGGGGCGAAATATTGGCATCGTTTTCCAGTCCTTCCACCTCATCCCGAATATGACGGCGCTCGAAAATGTCGCAGTACCGCTGGAATTAGCCGGCCATAGCGATCCGTTCGGGGTGGCGGCGCGGGAGCTGGAGGCGGTGGCCTTGAGCGACCGCGTCACTCATTATCCCGGCGAATTGTCCGGTGGCGAACAGCAGCGTGTGGCGATCGCCCGGGCGCTGGCGCCTTCGCCGCGCATTCTGATCGCCGACGAGCCGACCGGCAATCTTGACCAGACAACTGGGCGGCAGGTCGCCGATCTTCTGTTCGCCAAGGCGGCCGAGCGCGGCATGACGCTGGTGCTGGTCACTCATGATCCGGCGCTCGCTGCACGCTGCTCCCGGCAGGTATCGATGCGGTCGGGCCGGATCGAGGACGCGCCAGAACCAGCTCTAAAGCCCGGTAAGGTGCCGGCCTGATGCCGCTGTCGCGCACGCTGAAGCTCGCCTTCCGCTTCTCGCTGCGCGAGATGCGCGGCGGGCTGTCCGGCTTCCTAATCTTCCTTGCCTGCATTGCGCTGGGTGTCGCGGCGATCGGCGGCGTCAACTCGGTGGCCCGGGCGATTACCGCCGGTGTCGCCAATGAAGGCCAGTCGCTGCTTGGCGGCGATCTTCGTTTCCAGCTCAATCAGCGCGCCACGACGCAAGCCGAGCATTTCTTTCTTAACGGGCTGGGCACGGTCTCGCACAGTGCCAGCATGCGCTCGATGGCGCGGCTCGAGGACGGTTCCGACCAGGCGCTGGTCGAGGCCAAGGCGGTCGATGGAGCCTATCCGCTCTATGGCGCGCTGGTCACCGAGCCGGCGCTTTCGAAGCAGGAATTGTTCGGCGAAAAATCCGGTGTTTTCGGCGCCGCCGCACCCGACCTTTTGTTCGAGCGGCTGAACCTTGCGATCAGCGACCGGCTGAAGCTGGGCAGCGCCATCTTCGAACTGCGCGCCAGGCTCGTCAACGAGCCGGACGCGGTGTCCGACGGCTTCGGCTTTGCGCCGCGGCTGTTGATCTCGACGGGCGGGCTTGCCGCTTCCGGTTTGATCCAGCCGGGCAGCCTGGTCGAGAACGCCTACAAGGTCCGCCTCCCCGGCGGCACCGGAGAGGCTCGCATAAAAGCCATTCAGGATCAGGCGGCGGAGGATTTTCCCGAGTCCGGCTGGTCGATCCGCACGCGCAGCAACGCAGCACCGGCGTTGTCTTCCAACATCGAACGGTTTTCGCAGTTCCTGACGCTGGTCGGGCTGACGGCGCTGGTGGTCGGCGGCGTTGGCGTCGCCAATGCGGTGCGCGCCTATCTCGACGGCAAGCGCGGCGTCATCGCCACCTTCAAGAGCCTGGGGGCTTCGGGCGGTTTCGTCTTTGCCGTCTACCTCGTGCAGATCCTGATGATCGCCGCGCTCGGCATCACGCTCGGCGTTGTGCTTGGCGCGCTGATGCCGTTTGCGGCGAGCGCGGTTCTCCAGTCGGTTATTCCGGTGCCGGCGGAAGGTGGGTTCTATCCCGGCGCGCTCGGCATGGCGGCGCTGTTCGGGCTGCTGGTCACGCTGGCTTTCGCCTTGCTGCCGCTCGGCCGTGCGCGCGACGTGCCGGCGACGGCGTTGTTTCGCGAAATGGGTTTTGAGGGCCGCGGTTTTCCGCGCCCGCTCTACACGGCGGCGGCGCTCGGCATCGCGCTGCTCCTGGCGGCGCTGGCCATTCTGTTTTCCGGCGACCGCTATATCGCCTCGATCTTCGTCGGCGCCACCATTTTCGCTTTCCTGGTGCTGCGCGTCGTCGGCGCGCTGGTCCAGTGGGCCGCCAAAAGAAGCCCGCGCGTTGGCTCGACGGCGCTTAGGCTCGCCGTCGGCAATATCCATCGGCCAGGTGCCTTGACGCCGTCAGTGGTGCTGTCGCTGGGACTGGGATTGACGCTTCTGGTGACGCTGGCGCTGATCGACGGCAATCTCAGGGGGCAGATTTCCGGCAGCCTGCCGGAACGGGCGCCGAACTTCTTCTTCGTCGATATCCAGAGCAGCGATGTCGATGCGTTCTCTGCGCTGGTCAGCAGGCAAGCGCCGCAGGGCACGCTGGTCAAGGTGCCGATGCTGCGCGGCCGGGTGATGGCGCTGAACGGCGTCGACGTCGACAAGGTCAAAGTTCCGGCGGAAGGAGCCTGGGTGCTGCGCGGCGATCGCGGGCTGACCTACGAGGCCAGCATTCCCGCGAATGCGACGCTGACCGAAGGCACATGGTGGCCGCACGATTATGCCGGCGAGCCGCTGGTGTCGTTTTCGGCCGAGGAAGGCAAAGAGATCGGGCTGAAACTCGGCGATACCATCACCGTCAACGTGCTTGGCCGCAACGTGACGGCGAAGATCGCCAATTTCCGCCAGGTCGAGTGGGAGACGATGGGCATCAACTTCGTCATGGTGTTCTCGCCCAGCACATTTGCCGGCGCGCCGCATAGCTGGCTGGCGACGCTGACCGAAAAGGGCGCGTCGCCGGCCGACGATGCCCGTCTTCTCAACGCGGTCACCCGTGCTTTTCCCGCGGTGACGACAGTCAGGGTCAAGGACGCGCTCGACATAGTCAACCGGCTGGTGGCGCAACTCGGCACCGCAATCAGGGCCGCGGCCGGCGTGGCGCTGATCGCCTCGGTGCTGGTGCTGGCCGGCGCGCTGGCCGCCGGCAACCGCGCCCGCATCCACGATGCGGTGGTGCTGAAGACGCTGGGCGCCACCAGGAAGACGCTGATCGCGGCGTTTTCGCTGGAATACATGCTGATCGGCCTCGCCACCGCGATCTTCGCGCTGGCGGCAGGCGGGATTGCGGCGTGGTTCGTTGTCGCGCGCGTCATGACGCTGCCGTCGCATTTCATGCCTGATGTGGCGGTGGCGACCATCGTCTTTGCGCTAGTGGTCACGGTCGGGATCGGCCTCGCCGGCACCTGGCGGGTGCTGGGCCACAAGGCGGCGCCGGTGCTGCGCAATCTCTGATCTGCAAGCATATACAGGCTGAACGCGACCAGGATTCGGTTAAATCTTGTTAATGTTGGCTTCGGAAGGCCGATAAATGCAGATTTTCGGGTCTTCACGAAGCATTACGTTCGGTTACGGTCTTGTTCTTGACGCCAATAACCATCATATTTCGCAGCAGGCATGCTGGAGCCCCGCCAGCGGCGCCGCGGTCCAAATGACCGGACACCGGACGGGGCAGAAGCAATATGAGGATTTCAATGGCTGAACCCGTTCGCAATTATCAGACGCGTGCCGTGCCCGGCGCCGGCGTCGATGCTGCTATCGACCAGGGCCTGCGCGCCTATATGATCAAGGTCTACAATCTGATGGGGCTTGGCCTCCTCATCACCGGCCTCGCCGCGGTCGGAACGATCATGCTGGCCACCACCACCGATCCGGCTTCGGCGGTCGCCACCCTGCCGAACGGCGACATGCTGACCTCCTTCGGCTACGCGATCTTCGGCTCGCCGCTGAAATGGCTGGTGATCTTTGCCCCGCTCGCCGCCGTGCTGTTCCTGTCGTTCCGCGTCCAGTCGATGAGCGTTTCTGCCGCGCAGACGACGTTCTGGGTCTATGCCGGCCTGGTCGGCCTGTCGCTGTCGTCGATCTTCTTGGTCTACACGACGGCCAGCATTTCGCAGACCTTCTTCGCCACCGCAGCGGCTTTCGGTGCGCTGTCGCTTTACGGCTACACGACCAAGCGCGATCTGACCGCGTTCGGCTCGTTCCTGGTGATGGGCGTGTTCGGCCTGATCATCGCGATGGTGATCAACATCTTCCTGCAGTCGTCGGCCCTGTCCTTCGCCGTTTCGGCGCTCGGCGTGCTGATCTTCTCGGGCCTCACCGCCTATGACACGCAGAAGATCAAGGAGATGTATTTCGAGGGCGACGCCACCGACGTTGCCGGCCGCAAGGCGATCATGGGCGCTCTGACGCTCTATCTCGACTTCATCAACCTGTTCATGTTCCTGCTGCAGTTCATGGGCGACCGCCGATAACAGGCTTTTGTTTTGAACCATGATCTTCCGAAAACCGGGGAATCATAGTCTGACTGGACTAGCGAGTTTGATAAGGGCGGCCCCACGGCCGCCCTTTTCTTTTGTCCCGGTCTTTGATGAAAATGGCGGGCAGATGATAGACGTGCATAAATTATGACCAGCATCACCATACGGGCGGCTACGCCGGCGGACCTCGACCGGATCACCCATATCTATGCCGACGCGGTGACCCATGGCACGGCGAGCTACGAGCTGGAGCCGCCGAGCCGCGCCGAAATGGGCCAGCGCTTCGAGAGTTTGATAGCGGGGGGCTTCCCCTATCTGGTGGCGGAAAAAGACGGCATTGTGCTCGGCTATGCCTATGCTGGCGCCTTCCGACCACGCCCTGCGTATCGCTTCGTCGTCGAGGATTCTGTCTATCTCGCGCCGGAGGCCAAGGGCCATGGCATCGGGTTCAAGCTCATGCAAAGGCTGATCGAGGCGGCCGAGGCAGCGGGCTTCCGCCAGATCATCGCGGTGATCGGCGACGGTCGGCCGGACAGTGCCTCGGTGCGGCTGCATGAAAAGCTCGGCTTCCGCCATTCGGGCCGCCTGGAAGGCTCCGGCTACAAGCACGGACGCTGGCTTGACACGGTGTTCATGCAACTGCCGATCAATGATGGAGCTCTGGTTCCGCCCGATCCCAACTCGTTGCCGGAACAGAAATTCCGCCAGCAAAATAAGTAGTTAGGCCTCGACCAGCTTCAGCGTGCGGTCGAAGACGCCAAGCACGCGGCCAAGTTCCTGGCCACGCTTGAGGATGCGGCCGCCGGTGGCAATGACGGCGAATGCGCCTTGCCGGCGCGCCAGCTTGGGATCCTTGACGATCTGGAATAGCGGTACCTCGCTGGTGCGACGGAACACGGAAAAGACGGCGCGGTCGGTGAGATGGTCGATGGCGTAGTCACGCCATTCATTGGCGGCGACCATACGCCCGTAAAGCCTCAGGATCTGGTCCAATTCACGCCGGTCGAACCGCACCGGCTCGAGGCGTTCGCGTCTTGCCTCATGCAGCGGGATCAGTATTGCGGATGCGTCCCCATCCTCCGTCCCGCTGCCGTGATCAGTCATGCCTCGATCCCTTCGAATGAATCTTACGCCAACCAAAGTTTGCGCTTTCGCCGTGGAATTGCAAGCCCAGCCGGACAAAGGCGGCGGCGCACCGTTTCCGCAGTGTCCAGTCACGTTTATAAAAACGCCCGTTGGAATTGGTGATGCTTCGCCACAATCCTGCCATCTTTTATCCGCGCTCATGCCCCAATGTCCGACGAATTTACGGGTGTTGCCTGAGACGGTTCGGTCCGGCACTGGCTCGTAAACCCCAAGCCCCCCGCCCACGGGTCTGCGTCGGATCGAACCAACCTCGGTTTTTCCCTGTGAAAAATCGGGTGCGACGATCCCAAAACCTAATAGACCGGCGTCAGAAGCAAGCTGACGCCGGTTTTTTCTGCCTGGATGGAAGTTGACGGCTAGAGCGCTTTGCGTTTTGGTGGACCCAAAACCGCGCTCTCTTTATTATTGACGCATTTTGTCGGACGCCAAACGAAGACGTTTGGCTGCAAAATGCTAAGGGCGAGAATGCGCGGGCTTGTGGATTAAGGCGGCGCCCAGAATGGGACCCGGCAGGCCGTCCTTGCCCACCGATTGCAGCAGCACGGCGCAGCCCCCTTTCTTGGAAATCACGCTCATCGGCAATTCGTAGCGCTGCGCCTTGCCGTGCCACATACCGGCGGTCTGGATGCCGGAGACGGCGTTCCAATAAGTCATGCTACGGCCGGTGTTTTCGCCTTTGCCGATCTTGATCGTCTGCGGCGGGTCGAAATAAACGATGACGACATGGGCATCGCTGGGGCCGGTCCCGGCATCGCCGGCGTCGATCGTGACGCGGTCATTGGTCCGGCTGACCTTGACGCTGACCCGCATGCCTTCGCCCGATCTTTCCATGCGGGCGAGCGCGCCGTCGACTTCCTTGCGGTTGGCGCCGCTGACATGGCTGCGGCCATTGATGACGGCCTGCGGCGTATAGACCGAGCGGCTGCCGAAGGCGCGCATATACTCATATTGCCGCTCGGTGTTCTCCTTGCGGCTCAGCGTGTCCTTCCAACCGAGATAATCCCAGTAGTCGACATGATAGGCGAGCGCGACGATGTTCTCCTTGGCGGCAAGCTCGGCGAAGAATTCATCGGCGGGCAGGCAGGAATTGCAGCCCTGGCTGGTGAAGAGCTCGACCACGCCCAAGGGTTGGTCGATCGAGGCTTTGTCAGCCTGGGGTTTGTCGGCCTCGCCGGCGATCGCATTGCCGGCAAGTCCAGCGCCGGCAAACACCGAGAGGGCCAGCGCCAATGCCGCAAGCCGCAATGGTCTTCGAGGTGTCATAGCCGTTTCGACTCCCGCCGGTGATGGCCGGCTTTATTCTGATTGGCGAAATATGTGGCAGAAGCGGCAGTCAACGGGAAGTCACGTTGCGGTGAAATTTTACCGTTGTAACCAACTGCAAGGGCGCAATAGGACGGGCTACACTTCTGAGTAGATATAGATTCGGGCAACAATCAGCATGTGGCAAACTCTCCTGACGCCGGTCGACCTGTACTGCGAGCGGGTCGGGCCGGAGCTCTGGGCCGAGCCGGTCAACGCACTGACCAATCTGGCTTTTCTTGTCGCCGGGCTGTGGGGTGTCCGAGAGGTGCGCCGGCGTGGCACCGGCATCTTCGCCGAAGTGCTGGCCTGGTGGGTGGTGGCGATCGGCGTCGGCTCGGCGCTGTTCCACACCTTTGCCAACCATGGCACGGTCTGGGCCGACGTGCTGCCGATCGCCGGGTTCACGCTGGCCTACACGCTGTTCAACCTGCGCCGTTTCCTCGGCATGAAATGGGGCAAGGCGATCGCCATCTTCGTCGCCTTCTATGCCGTCACCGGGTTATTGACCTGGGCCGTGCCGGACTGGCTGCGCCAGGCATCGAACGGCACGACCGGCTATCTGCCGCCCTTCCTGGCGCTTGCCTTCTTCGGCGTCTTAGTGGCGGCGGGCGGCAACCGCGCCGGCTGGTACAATCTGGCAGGCTCGGCGATCTTCGTCGTGTCGGTCATCTTCAGGATGATCGATCCGCTGGTCTGCGGCAGCTTCCCGCTCGGGACGCATTTCCTGTGGCACATCCTCAACGGGCTGATGCTCGGTGTGCTGCTGGCGGCGGCGGCGCGCTTCGGGGCGCCAAAGGAATAGGGGAATAGGGGAATAGGGGAATAGGGGAATAGGGGAATAGGGGAATAGGGGAATAGGGGTCTTCCCTACTCCCTTACTCCCCTAATTTCCTATGCCGCCAGATCGCGCAGCACATATTGCAGGATGCCGCCGTTCTTGAAGTAGTCGAGCTCGTCCAGTGTATCGATACGGCAGATGATCGGAATGTTCTTCACCCTGCCGTCGCCATAGGTGATCTTCGCGACCATCTTCTGGCGCGGCTTGATGGCGCTCAGTCCGTCGATCTCGACCAGTTCGTCGCCCTTGAGATTGAGCGACGCCCATGAGGTGCCCTCCTCGAAGACGAAGGGGATGACGCCCATGCCGACCAGGTTCGAGCGGTGGATGCGCTCGAACGACTGAGCGATGACGGCGCGAACACCCAGGAGGTTGGTGCCCTTGGCCGCCCAGTCGCGCGACGAGCCGTTGCCGTATTCGACACCGGCGAAGATGACCAGCGGCACGCCTTCCTTCTTGTACTCCATTGCGGCGTCGTAGATCGATTTCTCTTCCTTCGACGGATAGTGGATGGTGTAGCCGCCCTCGCGGCCGTTCTCGCCCAGCATGTGGTTGCGGATGCGGATGTTGGCGAAAGTGCCGCGCATCATCACCTCGTGATTGCCGCGCCGTGTGCCGTATTGATTGAAGTCGGCAACGCCGACGCCATGGTCGGTTAAGTATTTGCCGGCCGGCGAGGCCGCCTTGATCGAGCCGGCCGGCGAGATATGGTCGGTGGTGATCTTGTCGCCGAACAGGCCGAGCACCCGGGCGCCCTTGATGTCGCCGATTGTCCCGAAGCCTGATGTCATCCCGGCAAAATAAGGCGGGTTCTGCACATAGGTCGAATGGTCGTCCCAGGCGTAGGTCTGGCCTTCCGGCGCCTTGACGTTCTGCCAGTATTCGTCGCCCTTGAAGACGTCGGCATATTTGCGGGCGAACAGTTCGCGCGTCACGTTCTTCTCGATGAACTCCTGGATCTCGACCGAGCTCGGCCAGATGTCCCGGAGGTAGACCGAGTTGCCGTCACGGTCCTCGCCAAGCGGTTCGGTGGTCAGATCCTTGGTCACGGTCCCGGCCAGCGCGTGGGCGACGACCAGCGGCGGCGAAGCGAGGTAATTCGCCTGCACATCGGGCGAGACGCGGCCTTCGAAATTGCGGTTGCCGGAAAGCACCGCGGCGGCAATCAAACCTTTATCGTTGATGGTCTTGGAGATCGGCGCCGGTAACGGGCCGGAATTGCCGATGCAGGTGGTGCAGCCGAAGCCGACCAGGTTGAAGCCGATCTGGTCGAGTTCCTTCTGCAGGCCGGATTTCTCCAGATATTCGGCGACGACCTGGCTGCCCGGCGCCAGCGATGTCTTGACCCACGGCTTCTGCTTGAGCCCGAGCCGGTTTGCGTTGCGCGCCAAAAGCCCGGCGCCGATCAGCACGCTCGGGTTCGAGGTGTTGGTGCAGGAGGTGATGGCGGCGATCACGACATCGCCATGGCCGAGATCATAGTTGGTGCCTTCGACGGCATAGCGCTTGTCGATTTCGGCGGCTTTCTTGTATTCGGTCTCCATCGCCTTGGCAAAGCCGTCCGGAATGCCTTCAAGTGCTACGCGACCTTCCGGACGCTTGGGGCCGGCCATCGACGGCACGACACTGCCGAGATCGAGCTCGAGCAAGTCGGTGAAGACCGGGTCGGCCGAGCCGGTATCGCGCCACATGCCTTGCGCCTTGGCGTATGCCTCGACCAGCGCGATGCGGTTTTCCTCGCGGCCGGACATGGTGAGGTAGCGGATGGTTTCGCCATCAACCGGGAAGAAGCCGCAGGTGGCGCCATATTCGGGCGCCATGTTGCCGATAGTAGCGCGGTCGGCCAGCGTCATGTTGGACAGACCCGGACCGAAGAACTCGACGAATTTGCCGACGACGCCCTTCTTGCGCAGCATCTGGGTGACGGTGAGCACGAGGTCGGTGGCGGTGACGCCTTCCCTCAGTCTGCCGGTGAGGCGGAAGCCGATAACTTCGGGCAACAGCATGGAGACGGGCTGGCCGAGCATGGCGGCCTCTGCCTCGATGCCGCCGACGCCCCAGCCGAGCACGCCAAGGCCGTTGATCATGGTGGTGTGCGAATCGGTGCCGACGCAGGTGTCGGGATAGGCGGTGGTTTCGCCGCTTTCAGTGTTGGTCCACACGACCTGGCCGAGATATTCGAGATTGACCTGATGGCAGATGCCGGTGCCAGGCGGCACGACGCGGAAATTGCGGAAGGCCTGCTGGCCCCATTTCAGGAATTTGTAGCGTTCTTCGTTGCGCTCGTACTCGAGCTCGACATTGCGGGCGAAAGCCAGCGGCGTGCCGAACTCATCGACGATGACCGAGTGGTCGATGACCAGATCGACCGGCACCAGCGGATTGATCTTTTGCGGGTCGCCGCCAAGCGAGGCCATGGCATCGCGCATGGCGGCCAGGTCGACCACGGCCGGAACGCCGGTGAAATCCTGCATCAGCACACGGGCCGGCCGATAGGCAATCTCGACGCCCGCGGTTCCCCTGTCGGTCAGCCAGCCGGCGACCGCCTGGATGCTCTCCTTGGTGACGGAACGGCCGTCCTCGTTACGCAGCAGGTTCTCTAGCAGCACCTTCATCGAATAGGGCAACTGGGCGATGCCGGTGAGGCCGTTCTTCTCGGCCTCGACAAGGTCGTAATAAACATAGTCGGTTCCGCCTGCGGTCAGCGTGCGGCGGCAATTGAAACTATCGAGGAATTTTGACACGTGCGATCCGTCCTTGTCTGTTCAGCCTGAAAGGGAACGGACGCCGATGGCATGCAATCACGCGCAAAGGTGCGGGTACGGCCATTTCCGCTGTCCGTTCCCAGCCAACCCGAGCCGTTCAAGGCGGCGCGTGCGCTGGTTCGGCGCTAATTCGCTTCCCGTGCCGACCGCTGGCACGGATGACCCGGATATAGAGAATTTCCTGGAATAGTTCTAGACAGTCGAAAGGCTATTTTGTGCGATGCGGCAGCTGCCGTGACGCGGTGTTCTCGGGACGGGCAAGGAATGCGGCTGATCGCCGAAAATCTGGGCGGCGAACGCGGCGGCGAGGCGGTTTTTTCCGGCATTAACTTTGCCCTTAAGAAAGGCCAGGCGCTGATCGTCACCGGGCCGAACGGCGCGGGGAAATCGACACTGCTCAGGGTGGTCGCAGGGCTGCTGCCGGTGGCGACGGGCCGTTTGCTTATCGAAGGTGGCGGCGAGGATCTCCCCTCGGTCGCCTCGGCCTGCCACTATCTCGGTCACCAGAACGCGATGAAAACGGCGTTGAGCGTGACTGAAAATCTGCGCTTCTGGCGCGATTTTTCGGGCGCGGATTTTTTGAGCGCTGAAGCGGCGCTGGAAATGGTCGGGCTTGATGGTATCGGCCATCTGCCGTTCGGCTATCTCTCCACCGGGCAACGCCGCCGCGCGGCGATCGCAAAATTGCTGGTCAGCCGGCGACCGCTGTGGCTGCTCGATGAACCGACGGCCGGGCTGGACAAGGCTTCAGAAGAGCGATTCGCCCGATTGATGACGCAGCATCGCGGAGAAGGCGGGATCATCATTGCGGCAACGCATCTGCCACTGGGGCTCGAGGGGGCACAAGCGCTGGTGATGGGGGAAACTGGGTAATGTCGGCATTCCTTCGCGCCCCCCTCTGTCCTGGGCAAGGGCGTCTCACACCATGCTAGCCCTCTTCCTGCGCGATATCCGCCTGAGTATCCGGGCCGGCGGCGGGGCGCTGACCGGCGTGATCTTCTTTCTCGCGGTGATCGCGACGATCCCCTTCGGTGTCGGACCGGATCTCAATCTGCTCGCCCACATCGGCCCGGCGATCCTGTGGATCGGCGCCTTGCTCGCTTGCCTGCTCGGTCTCGACCGATTGTTCCAGGCCGACCGGGAAGACGGCTCGCTCGATCTGCTGGTGCTCGGCAACGACCGGCAGATGCTGGCGCTGACCGTGCTGACGAAATGCCTGGCGCATTGGGCGGGAAGCGTGCTGCCGCTAGTCATCGCGGCACCCTTGCTCGGCCTGTTCATGAATATGGAGCCGATCGGCATCGGCGCCACGGCGCTGACCCTTCTGGTCGGCACGCCGGCGATCACCTTCATCGGCGCTGCCGGTGCGGCGGTGGCGGTGGCGCTGCCGCGCGGCGGGCTGCTGATCTCGGTGCTGGTGCTGCCGCTGACCATTCCCGTGCTGATCTTTGGCGTGTCGGCAAGCTATGGCGCGGTGGCCAACCCCGATCCGTTCCTGCAGCCTTTCCTCATCCTCGCCGCGCTGACCTTGTTTCTTGCCGTGCTGGGGCCGGTTGCGGCAGCGTTGGCGCTGCGTCATGGGGCGGACTGATGTGGCCGCTACGCATAGAAAATCCGATCTTTCTCCAGACCATCTACGGCAACTATCCGGACCTGTCTTCTGTCGAGATCACCAAGGCCGAAATCAGTCGAGACGGGCCTAGCCTGCACCTGCATTTTATATCGACCCGTCTCCCCTACCGGCCTCCCGTCAAATGGGGAGCATTCAACGCGGTGTATTTTGAACTCGGGTTCGAAGGTGTCGAGTCGATCAGCGTTCGGAAGTTCCAGAGTCATGACAGGAGCGCAGTCAGAATGTGGGACGACGCGGGCAAAATTCTGCTCACCTGCGAAGGAGCCGTCAGGCTGTCCGTGACATGCCAGTTCATGCGCATCATCAAAATATCCGGTCTGCTGCAGTCGCAATAGATGAACTTCCGATTCCGAGTGACCGCAAATCCGCCGCAGACGCCGTTCATTGCGACGAACAGCCAGTGCAGCTATGAACTTCGCGGCAAGAAGCCTTGGATCGAGCAATGAGCGTACACGCCCTTTATGTGACCGCTGCCTATGCCATCACGGCCGTGGTTCTGGCCGGGCTGATCGGCTGGATCCTGTTCGACCAGCGTGCGCGCAAGAGGGACCTCGCCGAGTTGGAAGCGTCCGGCGTGCGGCGGCGCTCCGACAAGGCGGGGAGATCATGAGCATGCAAACGGAAACGCCAGCGCCCGCGCGGCGCCTGATCGTGCTTTTGCCGCTGCTGATTTTCCTCGGGCTGGCGGGACTGTTCCTGACGCAGCTGCTGTCCGGCCGTGACACTTCGGAAGTGCCATCGGCACTGATCGGCCTGCCCGCGCCGCCGACCAACCTGCCGGCGCTGGAGGGCATGAATTTGCCCGGGCTCGACTCCAAGCAGTTCGCCGGCGAGGTTACGCTGGTCAACGTCTTCGCGTCGTGGTGCGGGCCGTGCCGCGACGAGCATCCGGTGCTGCTGGCGCTGTCGCAGGACAAGCGCTTCGTCATCGCCGCGCTCAACTACAAAGACCAGCCGGAAAACGCCCGCCGGTTCCTCGGCAATCTCGGCAACCCGTTCCAGGCGATCGGCGTCGACGCGGCGGGGCGCGCGGCAATCGACTGGGGCGTCTACGGCGTGCCGGAAACCTTCGTCGTCGGCAAGGACGGCAAGATCGCCTACAAGCATGTCGGCCCGCTGACGCCAGGCTCGGCGCAGACGCTGCTTTTGCCGGAGGTGGAGAAGGCGCTGGCCGCTCCGGACTGAGACACCGGAAACGCGATGGACGAGCGAGACATCCGCGAGCATTTTCTGGCGCAGGCGAAAGCCTGCGATGGACTTGGCTCGCCTTTCACCGCGAATTTATGCCGTGCGCTGGCCAAGGTTCTCGACGCAAACACCAGGACCGGGCGGGCGGTGCTCGGCTGGCCGGGCGACGCGCGCGCCGACGGCCTCGCATTGCGAGTGTGCGGCGCGCTGCATGCGTTGGTCCTGACGGGTGCCAGTGAGCGGCTGGCAATGATCTATCCGCCCAACCAGACAAGCGTATCCGAGATCGCGGCGGTGCTGCCGGAGGCAATTGCGCGATCCGACGAGCAGATCGTCGCCGGCCTCGCCGGCGCGCCGCAGACCAATGAAATCGCCCGGTCGGCGATGCTGCTGCCTGGATTTCTGACGATCGCGCGGGAAACCGGCCTGCCGCTGGACTTGTGCGAGATCGGTGCCAGCGCCGGGCTCAATCTCCTGTTCGACAGCTTTCACTACCGCTACGGCGATGCCGAGTGGGGAGACCCGGCCTCCCCCGTCCGGTTGGCACCGGAGGTGCGCGGCCACGCTGTTCCACTTGGAGGAGCGATCAACGTCCGCCATCGGGCTGGCTGCGACATCGCGCCGGTCGATGGCGCCGACGCAGCAACGCGGGTACGGCTTCGGTCTTACGTCTGGGCCGATCAGGCGGCACGGCTGGCCCGGCTCGACGCCGCGCTGTCACTTGCCGAAAAGTTTCAACCGCTGCTTGTCAAAGCGGACGCGGCGGATTTTGTCGAGAAGGCACTGGCCGCACGGCAGCAGCAGGGCGGCGCCTTGGTGCTCTATCATTCGATCATGTGGCAATACCTGCCGAGGGCGACCAAGGATGCCATCACCGCCACGCTGGAGCAGGCGGGCAGAGAGGCCACGGCCGTTGCGCCTATCGCAAGGCTGAGAATGGAGCCGCGCGATCCCACAAAGCAGTGGGCGGTACTCAGCCTCACTCTATGGCCCGGCGGCGAGACACGCCGCCTAGCCAATTGCGATTACCACGGCCGCTGGATCGAATGGATTGGCTAGGCCCAATCAAACCGTTCTGGTTGCGCATGATCTCGTCCGAAAGTCTGCAATTTTTTGCTGCGCTGACCTTCGGTTCGGGATCATGCGTTCGCCTCAGCCGTAGATCTGCTTGTGGACCTGGTAGAGCATTTCGCTGCGGTCGGCGCGCATGTCGGCAAGATCGCGGCTGGAAAAGGAGTCTATTTCGGCGATGAGGCGGTTGTATTGCCGGCGCTTGGCGATGCTGGCGCGAGCGCGGCTCATGAGGTTGTCGAGAATCATAGCGAGGTTCCTTCTGTGCCGCATTGTTGCGGCAGGTTGTTCCTCCCTGATCGATATGGAACATGACATAGTTGTAGTGCGTTGCAAAAAGAAGATGTTGCAATGCACCATTGCGCTGAGCGCATAGCCGGTTAACGGCCATGAGCGCCGCCGTCATTGAGCAAGGGCGGCCTTGCCGCGTTTTGCCCCAATGTCTCAAGATCCGACATCGACGATCTTGCCATATCGATCTCCGGCTGGCTTGATCGCCCCGGCACTAGCGATTTGCATGACCGGGAGGAAACCATGGCCGCCGAAGACTACGAGATTTTCGATCCGCGTTTTGCGCGACTGTTCAACAGCAACGCGCAGGTGGACAGGCTGTTCACCGGATGCCGGTGGGCGGAAGGGCCGGCCTGGTTTGCGGCCGGCCGTTATCTGGTGTGGTCCGATATCCCCAACAACCGCATGCTGCGCTACGACGAGACCGATGGCCGCGTCAGCGTGTTCCGGCAGCCGTCCGGCAATTCCAACGGCAACACCGTCGACCGGCAGGGTCGGCTGGTCACTTGCGAGCATTCGGGCCGCCGCGTCAGCCGCACCGAGCATGACGGCTCGATCACCACCATCGCCGACAAATGGCGCGGCAAGCGGCTGAACTCGCCCAACGACGCGGTGGTCAAGTCCGATGGTTCGATCTGGTTCACCGACCCGACCTACGGCATCGATACGGATTATGAGGGCGACAAGGCCGAGAGCGAGATCGGCGCCTGTCATGTCTACCGGGCTGACCCCGGCACCGGTGAGATCGAAGCGGTGATCACCGATATGGTCAGGCCCAACGGGCTTGCCTTCTCGCTTGACGAGAGGAAGCTCTATGTCGTCGACACCGGTCGCACGCATGGCGCCCAGAATCCGGCGCATATGCGGGTATTCAATGTCGACGAGGGCGGCAGGCAAGTATCCGGCGGAAATGTCTTCGCCGACTGCACGGCCGGCCTGTTCGATGGCTTCAGGCTCGACGATCAAGGGCGGATCTGGACGAGTGCCGCCGACGGCATCCATTGCTACGATCCGGACGGAACGCTGATCGGCAGGATCAAGGTGCCGGAAGTCGTCGCCAATTGCGTGTTCGGCGGCAACAAGCTGAACTGCCTCTACATCGCCGGCACGACCTCGCTCTACATGGTCCGGCTGATGGTCAACGGCGCAAAGACCTACTGAGCGGCCGCCAAGCAATTTGCAAGCGAGCACATTGCTATGTCTTCTCGGGCGGATCGCGCCCGAGCAGATTTACCACATGGTGTGTTTGTATTCTTCGTCCAGCCAGCGGTCGGTCGCCTCGGCCGAATCGGCGAGCGCCAGCTGGTCGCGCAGGATCTGGCCGAGCGTCGGCAACGTCGCGCGGTCGTACCAGGTTTCCGGCTTCCACAAATCGGAGCGCATGAAAGCCTTGGCGCAATGCATGTAGGCGGCCTTGACCGTCACCAGGACGACGCTTTGCGGTTCCTTGCCGTCGACGGCGAGCCGCTCGCGCAAAGCCGCATCGACGGTGATGCGGGCATCGCCGTTGACGCGCAGAGTCTCATTCATGCCTGGAATGAGAAAGAGCAGCCCGACCGAGGGGTTGAGAAGAATGTTCTCCAGCGTGTCGAGCCGGTTGTTGCCGGGCCGGTCGGGGATGGCAATGGTCTTCTCGTCAAGCACGGCGGCGAAGCCCGGTCTGTCGCCCTTCGGCGTCACATCGGCATTGCCGGCGCCGTCGGAGGAGCCGATCAGCACGAACGGGCTTTTGCCGATGAAGGAACGGCTGTGGCCATCCAGCGCCTTCAATTCCTTGCGGATCGAGCCGTCGGTCGGCCGAGGCGTCTTGTAGATCGTTCTCAGCACCTCGCGCGTGGTGACGAATTCCATGCCCTCTCCTTAACCGTTACTTGCCGGCCTTCTCTTCTTGTCCGGTCTTACCTTCAAGCGAATGGCGCATGATCAGCGGCATCTGGCTGAAGGTGAAAAGAAGCGTGATCGGCATGATCCCCCAGACCTTGAAGGTAACCCAGGTGTCGGTGGAAAAATTCCGCCAGACCACTTCGTTGACAAGGGCCAGAAACAGGAAAAACAGGCCCCAGCGGAAGGTGAGCTTCTTCCAGCCCTCGGCATCGAGGCTGAAAGCCGAATCGAAGACGTAGCCGAGCAGCGACTTGCCGAAGAACAGCCCGCCGAGCAGCACGCCGCCGAACAGCATGTTGACGATGGTCGGCTTCATCTTGATGAAGATGTCGTCCTGCAGATAGAGCGTCAGCGCGCCGAAGACGAAGACGACGACGCCCGAGACCATCGGCATGATAGGCAAGGTGCGGGTGAGCAGCCAGGAAGCGATCAGAGCGATCGCCGTCGCGGCCATGAACAGGCCGGTGGCGACGAAGATCGGCCCACCGAATTCGGCCAGCGCCGGAAATTTCTGCGTCAGCCATGCGCCACGCGCGTTGGCGAAGAAGAACACCATCAACGGGCCGAGCTCCAGCACCATCTTGAGCAGCGGATTGACGCCTTCCTTCTTCTGTTTCTGCGGGTCGGACGGGTCGCGTTCGAGGATGCGCGGGTTCATAGGCTTTCCTTCTTGCGCATGATCCTGTCCAAAAAGTCTGCGACTTTTGGGATCATGATTGTTACGCCACTCCAGCGATCGCCCTGGCGAACTCGCTTGCGGAGAATGGTTCGAGGTCGTCGACCTGTTCGCCGACGCCGATGAAATAGACCGGCAATTTGTGCTTTGCCGCGATCGCCACCAGAATACCGCCGCGTGCCGTGCCGTCCAGCTTGGTCATCACCAGGCCGTTGACACCGGCGACATTGCGGAAGATCTCGACCTGGTTGAGCGCGTTCTGGCCGGTGGTGGCGTCGACCGTCTGCAGCACGGTGTGCGGCGCCTCCGGATCGAGCTTGCCCAGCACCCGGACGATCTTTTCCAGTTCCGCCATCAGCTCGGTCTTGTTCTGCAGCCGCCCGGCGGTGTCGATGATCAGCACGTCGGAGCCGGCTTGCTTGGCCTGTTCGAAGGCGTCGTAGGCAAGACCGGCCGCATCGGCGCCAAGCTTCGAGGCGATGACCGGCGACTTGGTGCGCTCGCCCCAGATCTTCAACTGCTCGATCGCCGCGGCGCGGAACGTGTCGCCGGCTGCGAGCATCACCGATAGGCCGCCATCGGTGAGCTTTGCCGCCAGCTTGCCGATGGTCGTGGTCTTGCCGGTGCCGTTGACGCCGACGACAAGGATGACATGCGGCTTGTGGCTGAGGTCGAGCTCCAGCGGCAAAGCGACATGGGTCAGCACCTTCTCCACTTCGGTCGCCATGATGGCACGGACTTCCGCCTCGGAGACGTCCTTGCCGTGGCGGCTGGCGGCCAGTGAATCGGTGATGCGCAGGGCCGTTTCCATACCGAGATCGGCGCGGATCAGCACGTCCTCCAGATCCTGGAGCGTGTCCTCATCGAGCTTGCGCTTGGTGAAGACGCCGGCGATGTTGCCGGACAGTTCCCGGGAAGAGCGGGCTAGCCCCTCCTTCATGCGCTGGAACCAAGAGCGTTTCGGTGCCGGTTCCGGCGCCTTCTGCGGCCCGGCTTTCTGCTCGACCTTCTTGGTTACGGTGACCTTGCCGGGGGCGGGCTTTGGCTCCGGCGGCGGCTGCGGAACGGCCTCGCGCTTTACCTCCCCCTCGATGGGGGAGGTCCCGAGCGAAGCTCGGGGGTGGGGGTGACTGGCGCCGGCGCTGTCACTCCACCCCGCCGCTTCGCGGCCACCCTCCCCATCGAGGGGAGGGTGGGGCGCTGGCACGGCTTCAGGCTCGGGCGCGATCTCGGCACGGACCGGCTTCGCCTCGACCGGCGCCGGCTGGCGAATGGGGGGCGGGATTTCGGCTGGCGGCGCTTCAGACTTGGGCGCAGTTGAGGGGGGCTCGGCCGGCGGTGCGGCATCTTGCGCAGGTCCGCGCTGCCCCTCACCCTTACTCTCTCCCCGTGAAGGACGGGGAGAGGGGGGCGTCAGCGTAGGAGCTTCTTCTTTGCCGCTTTCAAAAGGAGGCTCGGCGTGACGATCAGCACCCTTCTCCCCGTCCCTATACCGGGAGAAGGTGCCGGCAGGCGGATGAGTAGCAGCGCCACGTTCGGATGACGGACGCTCAGACTGGACGATCTCCTGCGTCGGCTCTGGCTCAGGAATTTCCTCCGGCTCTGGCTCCCGAGCTGGCTGGCGGATGACGGGAGCGACCGGAATCTCCTTTGGCGCCGCCTGTTCGGCGGGCGCCTCCGGCTCCTCGACCGGCGCAGGTTCCGGCTGGATGTCCGCCTCGGGCCGAATGGTCGGCGCAGGTTCGGGCTCAGCCTCCTCAACAGGCGCCGGCTGCGGCGCGGGCGGTGCTTCCGGCTCGACTGGCGGCGGAGGCACAGCTTCTGCTTGGGGCCGAGGCTCTTCGCGTATCAAAAATTCCGGAACAGTCTGTTCGGCGGCCGGCTTCAGCGCCTCCAGCGCGTCCCATTTGATCGGAGGCAGGGGTGCTGACTCGTCGATCCGCTCCTCGACCACTTCCTTCTTGCCGAACGAAAATATCTTCTTGAGAAAACCAGCCATGTTCCTGCGTCTCAGGCGGCGCGGGCGGAAAGCGGCGCCGCGATCAGGCGCGCGCCATCATGGCCGGCGATATCAGCCTCAACGATTTCGCCCGGCGCGCCCTCGGAGATCGTGGCAAGCGTAAAGCCTTCGGTGCGGCCGAGCCTGTCACGCTCGACCAGGATCGACTGGCGTGTTCCGGCGAGTGCAGCGAGGTGGCGGCGATAAGCGGCGTCACCGGCGGCGCGCAGCCGTGCCGCACGCTGCTTGACCAGTTCGCGGCGAAGCTGCGGCATGCGCGCGGCGGGGGTGCCTTCGCGCGGCGAGAACGGGAAGACGTGGAGATGCGTCAGCCCGCATTCCTCGACGATCTCCAGCGATTTTTCGAACATAGCGTCCGTCTCGGTCGGGAAGCCGGCAATGATGTCGGCACCGAAGACGATGCCGGGACGCAATTTGCGCAAATCCTCGCAAAAACGGATCGATTGATCCCGGTTGTGCCGGCGCTTCATCCGCTTCAGGATCATGTCGTCACCCGCCTGCAGCGACAGATGCAGATGCGGCATCAGCCGGGGCTCGGTGGCGATGGCGTCGAGCAAGTCGTCGTCGGCCTCGATCGAATCAATCGACGAGAGGCGCAGGCGTTTCACGCCAGGCACCTGCTTCAGGATCGTCTTGACCAGTTTGCCGAGTTTCGGGCTGCCAGGCAGGTCGGCGCCGAAACTGGTCATGTCGACGCCGGTCAGCACGATCTCGGCATAACCATTGCCGCTCAGCCGCTCGACCTGCTCGACCACGGCGCCCATCGGCACAGAGCGCGAATTGCCGCGGCCATAGGGGATGATGCAGAAGGTGCAGCGGTGGTCGCAGCCGTTCTGCACCTGGACGAAGGCCCGTGCCCGGCCCTCGATGGCGTCGACCATGTGGCCGGCCGTCTCGCGTACCGAAAAAATATCGTTGACGCGAGCCTTCTCGGTATCGTTGACGCCGAAATCCGGCAGCGCGCGATAGGAATGCGCCTTCAGCTTCTCTTCGTTGCCAAGGACGAGATCGACCTCGTCCATGGCAACGAAATTCTGCGGCTCGGTCTGCGCCGCGCAGCCGGTGACGATGATGCGGGCGGCTGGGTTCTCGCGCCGGGCCTTGCGGATCGACTGTTTTGCCTGGCGCACCGCCTCGCCGGTGACGGCGCAGGTGTTGAAGATGATTGCGCCGCCTTCCAGCGCGCCAAGGCCGGCGCTCTCCGCCTCCCGCCGCATCACCTCGGATTCGTAGGTGTTCAGCCGGCAGCCGAAGGTGACGACGTCTACACCTTTCGGAATTGTGGGGCCCTTGGAAAGAGCGGGACCCCTCTTGGCAAGAGGAGCCATCAGGCGGCGCTTTCGGTGTCGCGGGCCCACACGCCGGTCGACGGGTCGAAGCTGCCGGAAAATTCCCATTCGGCGGCGCCGGTGAGGATGACGTGGTCGTCGCCGCGCCACTCGACGTGCAGCGAACCGCCGCCGGGTGTCACCAGAGAGACGCTGCGTCCGGTCCGCTTGGTGCGCGCGGCAGCGACGACGGCGGCACAAGCCGCCGTACCGCAGGCCTTGGTCAGGCCGGCGCCGCGCTCCCAGGTGCGGATGACCATCGTCTCGGGCGAGGTCACCCGCGCGATGGTGATGTTGGCGCGTTCGGGGAAGATCGGGTGGTTTTCGAGCAGCGGGCCGAAGCGGTCGAGTTCGTAGGACCAGACGTCGCGGTCGACCCAGAAGATAGCGTGCGGATTGCCCATCGACACGACCGAGGGCGAGTGCAGCACAGGCGCGTCGATCGGGCCGATCTGCAGCTCGATCATGCGGGTATCGCGAAATTCCTCGGCGAGCGGAATATCCTGCCAGCCAAAACGCGGCTTGCCCATGTCGACCGAGATCAGCCCGTCGGCATGTTCTTCGGCGTTGAGGATGCCGGCGACGGTCTCGAAGGCGAATGTCTTCTGGCCGGTTTCGGCGGCAAGTGCCTGCACCACGCAGCGCATGCCGTTGCCGCAGGCCTGCGCGCCGGTTCCGTCGGAATTCAGGATGGCGATGAAAAAGGCGGTGCCCGGCGTCCTGGCGTCGTGGATCGCCATGATCTGATCGAATTTCGTCGCGGCATCGGCACTGAGCGCAAGGGCGGCAGCCGGCGTCACCCGATCGGCGCGACCGCGCATGTCGGCAACGATGATCTCGTTGCCAATGCCGTTCATCTTGGCGAAGGGGGCAGTGCTTGCCATGGATCGAAAGGTCTCATGCCGGTTTGGCGCCTATATGGCGGATACCGGCCGAAATTACCAGTGTGCGGACGTCAGAGCGACGTGCGTCCATTTGGACGCACAAAGTACGCTCTGACATTTTTGAACCAGCGCACGTGCTTTCTGCTGCGCACTTTCGCCCGACATGCATTAGGCCACCGCGAAGACGCCAAGCACGATCAGCAGGAAGATGATCAGCACGATGCCGATGAGAATACGGGCGCCGGTGGCGGCGGCTCCGGCCAATGCCGGCATGCCGAGCAGGCTGGCCGCGGCCGCGACAATCAGAAGAATGACAATCCATTTGATCATGGGGAGACCCCTGCAGCCGACGGTTGTGGAACTACCCACAAACGCATCTGCGATGGCTTGGGTTCCGATTCCTTAAGTTCCCCTACGCCGCGAAGCCGGTTGCCTAGACCGCCGGCACGTCCCAGACCTCGCCGGGACGCAGGGCGCGAAAGCGTTCGCGAGGGACGCCCTGGTCATCCAAGGCCTCGCCCAGCCTTCTGGCCGGCTCGTCGATCGGCTCGTTGGTAAGCCGGAACGTGCCCCAATGGCAGCCGGCGGCATAGGCGGCGTTGCACAAAAGCATGCCCTGCACCGCCTCCTCCGGGTTCTGGTGGTGAGGCGCCATGAACCAGCGCGGCTCGTAGGCGCCGATCGGCAGGATGGCAAGGCGGAAGCCGGCGTGCCTTTCGGCCATCAGCCGGTAGTTGATGCCGTCGTGGAAACCGGTGTCGCCGGCGAAATAGACCTTTCCGCCCGGCGTCTCGACCACAAAACCCGCCCACAGCGCCATACGCCGGTCGCGGGTGCCGCGCGCCGACCAGTGGTGCACCGGCTCGACATAGACGGCGACGTCCTTGCCGATATCGACCCGCTCGCCCCAGTCATGCGCGGAAAGTCGCGTTCCGGGAACGTCATCATCGATGATGGCGTCGTTGCCGAGCGGCGTCAGCACCAGCGGGTCATGCTTCGTCTTCAGCCGCTTCAGCGTGGCGAGGTCGAGATGGTCGTAGTGGTTGTGGCTGACCAAAACGAGGTCGATCGGCGGCAGGTTGGAAAAGGCGATGCCCGGCAGATTGACCCGTTTCGGCCCGGCAAAGGACAGCGGCGAGACGCGCCGCGACCAGACCGGGTCGGTGAGGATGTTCAGGCCGGCTGTCTGGATGAGCAGCGTGGAATGGCCGACCATGGTCAGCTTCAGCCCGGAGCCGTCGATCCGTTTGGCCGGTGTCGCTTGATGAAACGGACTCGGATTCGCCGCCGGCCATTTCGAGCGCTCGCCGCCCAGCTGCCACTTCAAAAGATCGGAAAAGCGGGCAGGCGGCTTGCCGTTGGGATTGAAAAACAAGGCGCCGTCGAAATGATCGCTCGGTGGGCCGCTGTAATAGCGATTGGCGGCTCTTTTTCTCGCAGCCAAGGTTTCGCCTCCGGCAGGGGTCCGTTTCATCAGAGATAGGACCGAAGCCGATTGACGCAAGCATTTGGTGACCGGAATGCCAAGGGCATGCTTGTCCTGGTAGACCCCTGGCAGCCTCGGGTCAGGCCCCGAAGTGCAGGCTGGGCGGCATGTATTTGTGGTAAAATTGCAACAGTTGTTGCCACAAATGGTATTTTAACCATATCGGGTTGAAATTTCGCCACCTTCCCCATCTTGGTGGGGGAGATTGTGCGGACGGCGGCCCCAAGCCGGATCCGACGGAGGTTTGAAATGAATTTATCGAAAGCCGGTCTGCTGGCCGTATCGCTTGCCGCGCTCGTTGCGAGCGGCTGTTCAACGTCACGGTTCTCGTCGATGGACCAGCAGCCGTCGCCGCTTGAGGCCGCGCCCTCCGGCACGGTGACCGCAAATCAGCTGCCGCCGCCGGCGGCGCCCGGCACGGCCGACCCGTCGAAATTTCCGACGGCGCCGCAAGGCCCTCAGGTTGCCTCGCTGCCGCCGGACGGGACGGCTCCGGCCGGAGCGCCGGATCTTACCGCCTCCAGCGTCGCCGGCGTGTGGAAGGCCAGCGTGTCCGGCCAGAGCTGCCAGGTGGCGACGCCGCAGACCAAGTTCGGCGCCGGCTACCGGGCCGGGCCGCTGCATTGCCCGGCGCCGATCAACGGTATTAAGTCCTGGAACGTCGCCGGCAAGCAGTTGACGCTTTACGACGAGAACGGCGGCACGCTGGCACGGCTCTATTCCTCGGGCGGAGAGAAATTCGACGGCCAGACTTCCAACGGCCTGCCGATCTCACTTACAAGAGGCTGACCCGCCGCTTATTTTGTTTTACGCAATTCCGAACGGAAAACCGCTACACACTTTTCCTGGAATTGCTGTCTTTTGTTTATACGCAATTCCGGATCGAAAACCGCTAAGCACTTTGCCGGAATTGCTCTAGAACGACGTGACCGATGCATCTGCGTGACGGCCTTCAGACCCATGCGACCGTCCGGCAGCGCTACGACCATCTGGTCGATACCGGCCTGATCGACCGCGATCCGGCGCAGGAGCGGATCGTCGCGGCACTCGACCGGCTGATCGATGAGATCTCGGCAAAGCGGCTGGCGCACAAATCGAGCGCGCTGGGCTGGCTGTTCGCCCGCAAGCGTGAAACGCGCGAGGCCGTCAAGGGCCTCTACATCCATGGCGGCGTCGGCCGCGGCAAGACCATGCTGATGGACATGTTCTTCGAGCTGGTGCCGGTCAGGCGCAAGCGTCGTGTGCATTTCAACGACTTCATGGCCGATGTGCAGGATCGCATCCAGAAGCACCGGCAGGCGCGTAAAGAGGGCGCCGTCAGGGAAGACGACCCGATCGCGCCGGTGGCCCGCGCGCTGGCCGAGGAGGCCTGGGTGCTGTGCTTCGATGAGTTTTCCGTCACCGACATCGCCGATGCGATGATCCTGTCCCGGCTGTTCTCGGCGCTGTTTGCCAACGGCGTCGTGCTGGTCGCCACGTCCAATGTCGCGCCGCAGGATCTCTACAGCGACGGCTTGAACCGCCAGCTTTTCCTGCCCTTCATCGGCATCCTGGAGCGGCATGCGCAGGTGCTGGCGCTGGATGCCGACAAGGACTATCGGCTGCACAAGCTCAGCCGCCTGCCAGTGTATGTCACCCCTGCCGATGCCGCCGCCGATGCTGTCCTCGACGAGGCCTGGGAAGTAATGACGCGTGGCCGGCGGACAGCCGAGGCGGCATTGACGGTAAAGGGCCGGCAGGTCGTGGTGCCGCGAGCCGCCGGCGAAGCGGCGCGGTTTTCCTTTGCCGATCTCTGTGAAAAACCGCTCGGTGCCCGCGATTTCCTGGCGATTGCCAGCCGCTTCTCGACCATCTTCATCGATCATGTGCCGGTGCTCGGCGAAGGCATGCGCAACGAGGCCAAGCGCTTCATCCTGCTGATCGATACGCTCTACGATCATCATGTGCGGCTGGTGGTGAGCGCCGCTGCACCGCCACCGCAGCTGTACACGGCCAGGCGCGGCAACGAGGTCTTCGAGTTCGAGCGCACCGCGTCACGCCTGATCGAGATGCAGAGCCATGAATGGCTGGAAGACTGGGCGGGGAGGCAGAGGGGGAAGGTGGTGCCTGTGGAGGCGAGGCAGGCGCAGGGCTAAACCTCGTTTCGTAGCGTCCCGTCACACCCCTCTCTGTCCTGCCGGAACAGAGGGGGTGCTGTCCCGCCATCGCCAAAAGGTTCGGTCCCGCTGTGATGCCCTACAACTCAAACACATACATCACGAACTCCTCCGCCGCCCCATGCGGTTCCTTCCGCGCCTCGCGGGCCGCAATATTGTCCGGCTCAGTGCCGACCCCGGCCCCCTCGCAACCAAGCTCGCGGCCGAGCTCAACATGGCGTCGAGCATCTTCGTCGCGATGCCCTGGCGCAGGAAGGCCGGCGATACGCCGACTTCGTCGATGTAGAGTTCGCTCACCTTGTCCGGGTGGCGGTGGATGACGGCGGCGCATGACCGAGGACTATGCCTTCGGCCACGGCGACGACCATAAAATGGTCGGGTTCGCGGAGATACGCTGCCAGCCGATCCGGCCTGACCGGTTCATCGAACACATCCTCGGCGACCCGCATCATAAGGGCGTCATCGCCTTGGTTGAGCCTTACGATTTCCACATGCATTGTGTAAAATCTCCCAAGTCGGCTTATAAACTTTAACGTTTACGTAAATCCCAATCGATCTAACCGATTGAAAAAACTCACTCCGAAATAATCGTTTGAATATTTTGTGCGCCGGGGCTATTGGGTGCGGCGAAATCTTTGCGGCTTCCCCGCAGCATTCCGGCCTGCTTCCTCGACGCCGTCATCAAATTCGTGAAGGATTTGGGCGCCGTCACAGTCTAAAGGGAAAACCTCCTCACATGGCACGCAACAAGATAGCGCTTATCGGCTCGGGCATGATCGGCGGCACGCTCGCCCACATGATCGGCCTCAAGGATCTCGGCGACGTTGTGCTGTTCGATATCGCCGAGGGCATCCCGCAAGGCAAGGGGCTGGATATCGCGCAGTCGTCGCCGGTCGATGGGTTCGATTCCAGGCTGACCGGCGTCAACGATTACGCCGGCATCGAGGGAGCCGACGTCTGCATCGTCACCGCCGGCGTGCCGCGTAAGCCCGGCATGAGCCGCGACGACCTTCTCGGCATCAACCTGAAGGTCATGGAGCAGGTTGGCGCGGGTCTCAAGAAATACGCGCCGAAAGCCTTTATCATCTGCATTACCAACCCGCTCGACGCCATGGTCTGGGCGCTGCAGAAGTTTTCCGGACTGCCGAAGAGCCATGTCGTCGGCATGGCCGGCGTGCTGGACAGTTCGCGCTTCCGCTATTTCCTGGCCGAGGAATTCAAGGTCTCGGTCGAGGATGTCACCGCCTTCGTGCTCGGCGGCCATGGCGATTCCATGGTGCCGATGATCCGCTATTCGACGGTCGCCGGCATCCCGCTGCCCGACCTCGTCAAGATGGGCTGGACCTCGAAGGAAAAGCTCGACCAGATCGTGCAGCGCACCCGCGACGGCGGCGCCGAGATCGTCGGCCTGCTCAAGACCGGTTCGGCCTTCTATGCGCCGGCCGCCTCGGCGATCTCGATGGCCGAGGCCTATCTCAAGGACAAGAAGCGCGTGCTGCCCTGTGCTGCGCATCTCTCCGGCCAGTATGGTGTCAAGAACACCTATGTCGGCGTGCCGGTGGTGATCGGTGCCGGCGGCGTCGAGCGCATCATCGAGATCGAGCTCAGCAAGCCCGAGCAGAAGATGTTCGACAGTTCGGTGGCGGCGGTGCAGGGCCTGTGCGAGGCCTGCGTCAAGATCGCTCCGCATCTCGCCGCCAAGTGACCCGCCGCCAAGTGACCTGGAGACAACGCGCATGAACATCCATGAATATCAGGGCAAGGCGCTGCTGAAGGGCTTTGGCGCACCGGTGGCCGAAGGCGTGCCGGTGTTCGAGGCAAGCGAAGCGGAAGCCGCCGCCAAGGCGCTGCCCGGCCCGCTCTATGTGGTGAAGAGCCAGATCCATGCCGGCGGCCGCGGCAAGGGCAAGTTTAGGGAGCTCGGCCCCGACGCCAAGGGTGGTGTCAGGCTGGCAAAGTCGGTGGCCGACGTTGTTGCCAACGCCAACGAGATGCTCGGCCACACGCTGGTCACCAAGCAGACCGGCCCGGCGGGCAAGCAGGTCAACCGCCTATACATCGAGGACGGCGCCGACATTGACCGCGAGCTCTACCTGTCGCTGCTGGTCGACCGCTCCGTCGGCCGCATCGCGTTCGTCGTCTCGACCGAGGGCGGCATGGACATCGAGGCGGTCGCCCATGACACGCCGGAAAAGATCATAACCGTCACCATTGACCCGGAAAAGGGTGTGACGGCGGACGATTTGAAAGAACTCAACGGCGCGCTGAAGCTCGACGGTGAGGCCGCCAAGGACGGCGAGACGCTGTTCCCGATCCTCTACAAGGCCTTCGTCGAGAAGGACATGAGCCTGCTCGAGGTCAACCCGCTGATCGTCATGAAGAATGGCCGGCTGCGCGTGCTCGACGCAAAAGTGTCGTTCGACAACAACGCGCTGTTTCGCCATCCCGACGTGATGGAGTTGCGCGACATCACCGAAGAGGACGAGAAGGAGATCGAGGCGTCGAAACACGACCTCGCCTATGTCGCGCTCGACGGCAATATCGGCTGCATGGTCAACGGCGCCGGCCTCGCCATGGCGACGATGGACATCATCAAGCTTTATGGCGCCGAACCCGCCAACTTCCTCGATGTCGGCGGCGGTGCGTCGAAGGAGAAGGTGACGGCGGCGTTCAAGATCATCACCAAGGATCCGGCGGTCAGAGGCATCCTGATCAACATTTTTGGCGGCATCATGAAGTGCGACATCATCGCCGAGGGCGTGATCGCAGCAGTCAAGGAAGTCGGCCTGCAAGTGCCGCTGGTGGTGCGGCTCGAAGGCACCAATGCCGAGCTCGGCAAGAAGATCATCAACGACAGCGGGCTCAACGTCGTCTCGGCCGACGACCTCGACGACGCCGCCAAGAAGATCGTGGCGGCGGTGAAGGGCTGATCTGGTGCCTCCGCACAAGATAAATCTGGTCGAGGCGGCGGATCAGAAGATCAAAAAGGTCTTCGATCCGCATATCGCCGGCGACGTCAATGACGCCCAGGTCAAGATCGCCAAGTTTGGCGATGTCTTCGACTGGCATGCGCATGACAATGAGGACGAAGCGTTTCTGGTGCTGCGCGGCCGCATCGCTATCGATTTCCGCGACGGCACGGTGGAGCTTGGCAGCGGCGAGTTCATCGTCGTGCCGCGGGCGGTTGAGCATCGGCCGCGCTCGCTGAGCGAAGAGCCGGTGGTGCTGATGTTCGAGCCGGCGACGACGCTCAACACCGGCAATGCCAAGAGCGACCTCACCGTCGCCGATCTCAAGCGGCTCTGACCTGACGATGACCGCGCAGCCTTCCTCCATCAACGGTTTGTAAAAAGGACCACCATGTCCATTCTCGTCGACAAGAACACCAAGGTCCTCGTGCAGGGCCTGACCGGCAAGACCGGCACGTTCCATACGGAGCAGGCGCTGGCCTATCACGGGACAAAAATGGTCGGCGGCATCCATCCCAAGAAGGGTGGCGAGACGTGGACCGGCGCCAAGGGCGAGAGTCTGCCGATCTTTTCCACGGTTGCCGAAGGCAAGGCAACGACCGGCGCCAATGCTTCCGTTGTCTATGTGCCGCCGGCGGGCGCCGCAGAGGCGATCCTGGAAGCGATCGAAGCCGAGATCCCGCTGATCGTCTGCATCACCGAGGGCATCCCGGTGATCGACATGATCAAGGTCAAGGCAAGGCTCGACCGCTCGACATCGCGGCTCATCGGTCCCAACTGCCCCGGCGTGCTGACCCCCAACGAATGCAAGATCGGCATCATGCCCGGCAACATCTTCCGCAAGGGCTCGGTCGGCGTTGTTTCCCGCTCGGGAACGCTTACCTATGAGGCAGTGTTCCAGACCACCAATGTCGGCCTCGGGCAGACCACCGCCGTCGGCATCGGTGGCGATCCCGTCAAAGGCACGGAGTTCATCGACGTGCTGGAGATGTTCCTCGCCGACGACGAGACCCAGTCGATCATCATGATCGGCGAGATCGGCGGCTCGGCCGAGGAAGACGCCGCGCAGTTCCTCAAGGACGAAGCCAAGCGTGGCCGCAAGAAGCCGATGGCCGGTTTCATCGCCGGGCGCACGGCACCGGCCGGCCGCACCATGGGTCATGCCGGCGCGGTGATTTCCGGCGGCAAGGGCGGCGCCGAGGACAAGATCGCGGCGATGGAATCTGCCGGGATCAAGGTATCGCCGTCGCCGGCCCGGCTCGGCACGACGTTGGTCGAGGCGATAAAAGGAAAGTAAGGCAGTAGGGGAGTAGGGCAGTACGGCAATAGGGGAACCGGGCGTATCTTGCCCTACTGCCGTACTGCCCTACTCCCCTACTCCCCTAAAAAAGGAGACGGAGCAGGCGCTCCGCTGAGAAAATGGCAAGACAAGATCAGGCCAACGACCAATTCTCGCTTACCTCTTTCCTCTATGGCGGCAATGCCGACTATATCGACGCGCTCTACGCCGCCTATGAGGACGATCCCGCTTCAGTCGATCCCGAATGGCGGGATTTCTTCGCGGCGCTGAAGGACGACGCCGGCGATGTTCGCAAGAATGCCAAGGGCGCCTCTTGGGCCAAGCCCTCATGGCCGCTGCAGGCCAATGGCGAATTGGTGTCGGCGCTCGACGGCAATTGGGGCATCGTCGAGAAGCACATCGAGAAGAAGGTCCAGCACAAGGCGGTGATGAACGGCGTCTCCCTTTCCGACGCCGACGTGCATCAGGCGACGCGCGATTCCGTGCGCGCCATCATGATGATCCGTGCCTACCGCATGCGTGGCCATTTGCACGCCAATCTCGATCCGCTCGGCATCGCCAAGCCGCTCGAGGACTATAACGAGCTGTCGCCGGAAAATTACGGCTTCACCGCCGCCGATTACGATCGCCCGATCTTCCTCGACAATGTGCTCGGCCTCGAATTCGGCACCATCCGGCAGATGCTCGATATCCTGACCCGCACCTATTGCTCGACGCTCGGCGTCGAGTTCATGCATATTTCCGATCCTGAGGAGAAGGCCTGGATCCAGGCGCGCATCGAGGGCACCGACAAGGAGATCTCCTTCACCGCCACCGGCAAGAAGGCGATCCTGCAGAAGCTGGTCGAGGCCGAAGGTTTCGAGCAGTTCATCGACGTCAAGTATAAGGGCACCAAGCGCTTCGGTCTCGACGGCGCAGAGGCGCTGATCCCGGCGCTGGAGCAGATCGTCAAGCGCGGCGGCCAGCTCGGCATGAAGGAAATCGTGCTCGGCATGGCGCATCGCGGCCGGCTGAACGTGCTCTCCCAGGTGATGGCCAAGCCGCACCGCGCCATCTTCCACGAGTTCAAGGGCGGCTCGGCCGCACCTGACGAGGTCGAGGGCTCGGGCGACGTGAAGTACCATCTCGGTGCTTCGTCGGACCGCGAGTTCGACGGCAACAAGGTGCACCTGTCGCTGACCGCCAATCCGTCGCATCTGGAAATCGTCGATCCGGTGGTGATGGGCAAGGCGCGGGCCAAGCAGGACTCCCTGTTCGGCCGCAGCCGCGAGGAGATCGTGCCGCTGGAAGAGCGCGCCAAGGTGCTGCCGCTGCTCCTGCACGGCGACGCCGCCTTTGCCGGCCAGGGCGTGATTGCCGAAATCCTCGGCCTGTCGGGCCTGCGCGGCCACCGCGTCGCCGGCACGCTGCATTTCATCATCAACAACCAGATCGGCTTCACCACCAATCCGCGCTTCTCGCGCTCGTCGCCCTACCCATCGGATGTGGCCAAGATGATCGAGGCGCCGATCTTCCACGTCAACGGCGACGATCCGGAAGCCGTGGTCCATGCCACCAAGGTGGCGATCGAATTCCGCATGAAGTTCCACAAGCCTGTCGTGGTCGACATGTTCTGCTACCGCCGCTTCGGCCACAATGAGGGCGACGAGCCGGCTTTCACCCAGCCGATCATGTACAGCAACATCCGCAGCCACAAGACGACGGTGCAGATCTATGCCGACCGGCTGATCGCCGAGGGCCACCTTACCCAGGCCGAATTCGACAAGATGAAGGCCGACTGGCGGGCCCATCTCGAGCAGGAATTCGAAGTCGGCCAGCATTACAAGCCAAACAAGGCGGACTGGCTGGATGGCGCCTGGTCGGGCCTGCGCACGGCCGACAACCAGGACGAACAGCGGCGCGGCAAGACCGCCGTGCCGGTCAAGACGCTGAAGGAAATCGGCAAGAAGCTGACCGAGGTGCCGAAGGATTTCGAGGCCCACAAGACGATCCTGCGGTTTCTCGAGAATCGCCGCCAGGCGATCGAGTCGGGCGAAGGCATCGACTGGTCTACAGCCGAGGCGCTGGCCTTCGGCGCCATCCTGCTCGACGGCAATCCGGTCCGGCTGTCCGGACAGGATTCGGAGCGCGGCACGTTCTCGCAACGCCACTCGGTGCTCTACGATCAGCGCGACGAGACGCGCTACATCCCGCTCAACAATCTGTCGGCGGCGCAAGCCGGCTTCGAGGTCATCAACTCGATGCTGTCGGAAGAGGCCGTGCTCGGCTTCGAATACGGCTACAGCCTGGCCGAGCCGAAGGCGCTGACGCTCTGGGAAGCCCAGTTCGGCGATTTCGCCAACGGCGCCCAGGTGGTGTTCGACCAGTTCATCTCGTCGGGCGAGCGCAAGTGGCTCAGAATGTCGGGCCTCGTCTGCCTGTTGCCGCATGGCTATGAAGGCCAGGGGCCGGAACATTCGTCGGCCAGGCTCGAGCGCTTCCTGCAGCTTTGCGCCGAAGACAACATGCAGGTGGCCTACTGCACGACGCCGGCCAACTACTTCCACATCCTGCGCCGGCAGTTGAAGCGGGATTTCCGCAAGCCGCTGATCCTGATGACGCCGAAGTCGCTGCTGCGTCACAAGCGGGCGGTGTCGACGCTGCCGGAGATGTCGGGCGAAAGCGCGTTCCACCGGCTGTTGTGGGACGATGCCCAGCAGCTCCCCGGCCAGGCGATCAAGCTCACCAAGGATTCGAAGATCCGCCGCGTCGTGCTCTGCACTGGCAAGGTCTATTACGACCTCTACGAGGAGCGCGAGAAGCGCGGCATCAACGACATTTATCTGCTGCGCGTCGAACAGCTCTATCCCTTCCCGGCCAAGGCGCTGATCACCGAGCTGTCACGCTTCCGCAACGCCGAGATGGTGTGGTGCCAGGAGGAGCCCAAGAATATGGGCGCCTGGTCGTTCATCGATCCGTATCTGGAATGGGTGCTGGCGCATATCGACGCCAAGCATCAGCGGGTGCGCTATACCGGCCGGCCGGCCGCCGCGTCGCCGGCCACCGGATTGATGTCGAAGCATCTCGCCCAGCTTGCCGCCTTGCTCGAAGACGCGCTCGGTGAATAGAACAGAGCTCGGCGAATAGAACAGAACCGACAGAAAAACGGACAGGCACAATGGCTACCGAAATCCGCGTCCCCACTCTTGGCGAATCCGTCACCGAGGCGACCATCGGCAAATGGTTCAAGAAGGTGGGCGACGCGATCGCCACCGACGAGCCGCTGGTCGAGCTCGAAACCGACAAGGTAACGGTGGAAGTGCCGGCCGCGGCCGCAGGAACGCTCAGCGAAATCGCCGTCAAGGAAGGCGAGACGGTCGAGGTCGGCGCTTTGCTCGGCATGATTTCGGCGGGCGACGGGGCAAAAGCGGCAGCACCCGCGAAGGCGTCAACTCCTGAAACGAAGCAGGACGCGGTATCGCAGGCCTCGGCTCCGACCGCCGCATCCACAGTCGAGCAAGCCGCGGCCGAGACCGCCAAGATCGCCGGCGATGCCGGGCCGATCGAGGCGCGCGCGATGCCGCCGGCGCCGGCGGCGGCGAAGCTGCTGGCCGAGAGCAATCTCGCGGTCGACCAGGTCTCGGGCTCCGGCAAGCGCGGCCAGGTGCTGAAGGGCGACGTGCTCGACGCGATCGCCAGGGGCGCGCCGTCGCAGCCGGCCGAGACGCCGAAGGCCCCTGCACCGGTTGCTGCCCGTGCGCCGTCCTCGGCCGACGACGCGTCGCGCGAAGAGCGCGTGCGCATGACCAAACTGCGGCAGACCATCGCGCGCCGCCTCAAGGAAGCGCAGTCGACCGCCGCCATGCTGACCACCTTCAACGAGGTGGACATGAGCGCGGTGATGGCGCTCAGGACCAAATACAAGGACGTGTTCGAGAAGAAGCACGGCGTGAAGCTGGGCTTCATGGGCTTCTTCACCAAGGCCGTCACCCATGCGCTGAAGGAGATCCCCTCCGTCAATGCCGAAATCGACGGCACCGACATCATCTTCAAGAACTACGCCCATATCGGCGTCGCCGTCGGCACCGAAAAGGGCCTCGTCGTGCCGGTCGTGCGCGACGCCGACCAGATGTCGATCGCCGAGATCGAGAAGGATATCGGCAGGCTGGGCGTCGCCGCGCGTGACGGCAAGCTTTCCGTGGCGGATATGCAAGGAGGCACGTTTACGATTTCTAACGGCGGCGTCTACGGCTCGCTGATGTCGACGCCGATCCTCAACGCGCCGCAGTCGGGCATTCTGGGCATGCACAAGATCCAGGAGCGGCCGGTGGTGGTCGGCGGCCAGATCGTGATCCGGCCGATGATGTATCTGGCGCTCTCCTACGATCACCGCATCGTCGACGGCAAGGAAGCGGTGACCTTCCTGGTCCGGGTCAAGGAAAGCCTGGAGGATCCCGAGCGGCTGGTGCTCGACCTCTAAGGTAGGTCGAGGTGAGCCGGAGAATGGATCTGCGCCACCGAATGAGCTCCTCTCGTTTGCGCTCCGGATTATTTTTCACGCTGTGCACGGCCGGTGTTGCGCAGACGGGATCGGCAGCCTTTGCCGCCTGTCCGCTCGAGCTTGCCGTCTATAGCGATGCCGAAAGCGCGGCCGAGATCGATTTCAGGCCGACCGGGGGATCGGCTGTCGTCACCAACACCTTCAAGATGGTGCTCGACAACAGCGTCGTACTCGACGGTATCGTCATGTGGACGGAAGGCGTGGCGCGGCCGCATGGTTCGCTGATGTACAAATGCCCGACAGGCGACGTCACCGGCGACGAGCTCGCCGCCTGCACGGTGTGGGAGGGGGTCGTCTACAGTGCTGACGAGAAGGGCAACATCGCTTTGCTGCCGGCCGAAGGCGTGGACGCGCCGAAGGCCCTGATCTTTCCCGACCTCGGGCCGTCGCTGCAGATGTCGTCCGCCTATGGTGCCAACGGCTTTTCGAAAGTGCCGTGGGACGTTTTTTCGCTGAAAGGCTGCCAGGAATGAGCGCGACGAAAAAAGTCCTGCTGGTCACCGGCGGCGGCCGCGGCATCGGCGCCGCCATCTGCCGGCTGGCAGCCAAGGCCGGCTACCGCGTGGCGGTCAACTACGCGACGAACCAAAGCGCCGCCCACGCACTGGTCGCTGAAATAGCGGCGGCAGGCGGCGAGGCTTTGGCGGTCAAGGGCGATGTCGGCGTCGAGGCCGATGTCGTGGCCATGTTCGAGGCAGTGGACCGCGCCTACGGCCGGCTCGACGCCCTTGTCAACAATGCCGGAGTGGTCGACGTCAAGGCACGCGTCGACGAGATGAGCGTTGCGCGGCTGGAGCGCATGATGCGCATCAACGTCATCGGCCCGATGCTGTGCGCCCGCGAGGCCGTGAAGCGCATGTCGAGCAGCCATGGCGGCAGGGGCGGCGCGATCGTCAACATTTCGTCCGCCGCCTCAGCGCATGGCTCGCCGGGCGAATATGTCGACTACGCGGCGTCCAAGGGCGCGATCGACACCTTCACCCTTGGGTTGGCCCGCGAGGTGGCAACCGAGGGCGTGCGCGTCAATGCGGTGCGTCCTGGCATCATCGGCACCGAGATCCATGCCTCGGGCGGCCAGCCCGACCGCGTCGAGCGGATGAAGGACATGCTGCCGATGAAACGGGCGGGCACGTCAGATGAAGTCGCGCATGCGGTTCTTTATCTTTTGTCGGACGACGCGTCCTATACGACGGGCGCGATCCTGAATGTGAGCGGCGGCCGCTGAGTGCCAGACCAGAAGGACAGTATCATGGCTTATGACGTCGTTATCATCGGATCGGGACCGGGCGGTTATGTCTGCGCCATCAAGGCGGCACAGCTCGGCCTCAAGACGGCGGTGGTCGAGAAGAACCCGACCTTCGGCGGCACCTGCCTCAATATCGGCTGCATCCCGTCCAAAGCGCTGCTGCATGCTTCCGAAATCTTTGCCGAGGCCGGTCATTCCTTCGACGCGCTCGGCGTCGAGATCGGTGCGCCAAAGCTCAATCTAGGGAAGATGATGGCGCACAAGGATGCGACCGTGTCGTCCAACGTCAACGGCGTCGCCTTCCTGTTCAAGAAGAACAAGATCGACAGCTTTCGCGGCACCGGGAAGGTCCTGTCCGCCGGCAAGGTGTCGGTGACCGGCGAGGACGGCAAGGTCGAGGAGATCGAGACCAAGAACATCGTCATCGCCACCGGCTCCGACGTCGCCGGCATTCCGGGCGTCAAGGTCGACATCGACGAGAAGGTCATCATGTCCTCGACCGGCGCGTTGTCGCTGGCCAAGGTGCCGGGCCATCTGGTGGTGGTCGGCGGCGGCGTCATCGGGCTGGAGCTCGGCTCGGTATGGGCGCGGCTCGGCGCCAAGGTGACCGTCGTCGAGTTCCTCGACACCATTCTGGGCGGCATGGACGGCGAGGTTGCCAAACAGTTCCAGCGCATGCTGTCCAAGCAAGGCGTCGAGTTCAAGCTCGGCGCCAAGGTCACCGGTGTCGCCAAGGCCAAGAAGGGTGCCACCGTGACGTTCGAGCCGATCAAGGGCGGTGCGGCCGAGACGATCGAGGCGGATGCGGTGCTGATCGCGACCGGACGCCGGCCCTATTCGGACAGTCTCGGGCTGAAGGAAGCCGGTGTCGAGGTCGACGAGCGTGGCCGGGTCAAGACGGACGGCCATCTCAAGACCAATGTACCCGGCATCTACGCCATCGGCGACGTCATCGTCGGGCCGATGCTCGCGCACAAGGCCGAGGACGAGGGGGTGGCGGTGGCCGAGATCATTGCCGGCCAGGCCGGCCATGTGAACTATGAGGTGATCCCGAACGTCGTCTACACCAGTCCGGAAATCGCCTCAGTGGGAAAGACCGAGGAAGAGCTGAAGAAGGCCGGCATCGACTACAAGGCTGGAAAATTTCCGTTCAGCGCCAATGGGCGGGCGCGCGCCATGCTGCATACCGACGGCTTCGTGAAGATCCTGGCTGACAAGCAGAGCGACCGCGTGCTCGGCGTCCACATCGTCGGTTTCGGCGCCGGCGAGATGATCCACGAGGCGGCGGTGCTGATGGAGTTCGGCGGCTCGTCGGAAGATCTTGCCCGCACCTGCCACGCCCATCCGACGATGTCGGAAGCGGTGAAGGAAGCGGCACTGGCGACCTTCTTCAAGCCGATCCACATGTAGGCCTTCCCAAGCTACTCCGGCAGCCATCCTACGGCTCAAGGCAAACGGCCCGCTTTTCAGCGGGCCGTTCGTATCTGGAGTCAGCAGCCGATCACTGCGGGGCTGGTGCGGGCGCCGGAGCAGGCGCTGGCTCTGCAGGCGCAGGAGCAGGTGCCGGAGCGGGCGCTGGAGCTGGCTCTGCAGGTGCCGGAGCTGGCGCAGGCTCTGCCGGAGCAGGCGTCGGTTCAGCGGGCGCCGGGGCCGGCGTCGTGGCGGCCGGCGGTTCAGCAGGCGCTGGCGCTTCGTCGCTTCTTCCAAAAACATAGTAAGCGACAATAGCCAGAATAACGACAACCAGGGCAATCAGCCAGCCGGTGCTGCCGCCACCCGACCTGGGAGGGGGTGTCGGAGTGGTGTACGGGTCGTTTGGATTCGCCATAAAAGTGTCCTCCGTGGGATGAAAGGTATCAATCAACACACATCAACGCGCAATCGCCGAACAGGTTTCACGCTAGGGATCGAAACCGCCGAAAACAGGGCAATCTTCGCCGGGAATCGTTTGTCCGCACGCACTTTACTCGCAAAATTCGCAGCAATCGAGCCAAAATAAACCTTTCGACCTTCCTGTACTGAGACAAGCTTTCCGTGATTCGGGAAAGGCATCGCCCCGAATCACGTCTTGCTGGATTCGCAACTCAACCGTGCAACTCAATCGACGGCAGTGACGGTGTAGCCGGCCTTGCGGAAATCCTCGACCAAACCTTCCGCGCCCGGAAGGTGCAGGGCGCCGACCGCCATGAACGCGTTGCCCTTGGCGAGGATCGGCCCGGCATGATCGATCATCGCCTTGTTGCGGCTGGTGATCATGGTTTCCTCGAAGGCGGCATAGCCCGCCGAATCGTCTTTGTCGCCGGGAAGGACGGCACGAAATAGCGGCCAGAGCATGCCGATGTCGCCGCGCTGGTAAAGCACGATCATGGTTTCGTTGACGTCGTTCACCCTGTTGCCGAGCTTCAGTGTGTCGACGAGGCCCTTCATGTGAAAAGCGAGCGGCAGCGAGGCCATGGCGCGAAGCTGGTCGGCGATGGTCTCCAACCCATCGACGGCTTTGCCTGAGGCTTTGGCGTCCTGCGCAAGCTTGATGTCGAGCACCGGCGTGCCGCCGGCCTGGCGGGCCAGTTCACAGGCCGGGAGCGCGACCATGGTCGACAGCATCCACGGTTTCATCTTGGCGACACTCGCCGGCGGGATGCCGCGCGAGTCGAGCGCCTTGTTCACCGCCGCCGCATCGTCCGGCGACAGCAGCGAGGACAGCGTGGTGCTGTCGGTGAACATCATCAGTTCCGGCTCTTTCAGGAACGCCGCCATCATCTTCTGCTGATCGAGCACCTCCGTGGTCTCGATGACGATAGTGTCGGCGGCGTCAAAGGCCTTTTGCGCGGCGGGCGGCAGAGTGGTCACGCGCGGGTCGGACATATGCATGGTGCCGAACAGGAAGGACGGTCTTTCGCCCGCCTTTTCCAGTTTCCACAACAGGCCCTTGCCGTTCGGTGTCGCAGCCGCTTCGGTCTCGAACTTGCGGTAGGTGGCCGGGTCGTCCTTCTGCAAGGCCGACAGCATGTCGGCGCCGGCGCAGGCCGGGGTTTCGGCCCGCGCCTTGCCGGCGGCGAGCAGCGCGATGATGAGGAAAGAGAGAAAAAACAGGACGTTGAGCGCCACGAGCAGCCTCAACGAGGCAAGGGCCGTGCGGTCGGCGATGGCAATGACGCGTTTCATGGTCCGCTTTTTAGAGACAAAGAACGGCGAAACGGTTAACCGGCGCAGCAAAATTGTCTTGGACATGGCTCCACGGCTCATATCTTGGCTGCAACTTTGCGAAATCATGCGTCGGTTACGCCCGCGGATGGGCCGCTTCATAGATTTCGAGCAGCCTCGCCGTGTCGACGCCGGTGTAGATCTGTGTCGTCGACAAGCTGGCGTGGCCCAAAAGTTCCTGGATGGTGCGCAGGTCGCCGCCGCGTCCAAGCAGATGCGTGGCGAAGGAATGGCGCAAGGCGTGCGGCGTGGCGGTGTCGGGCAGATTGAGCGCCGAGCGCAGCCTGGCCATGTCGCGCTGGACGATGGCCGGGTTGAGCGGGCCGCCGCGGGCGCCGCGAAACAGCAGGCCCTTCGGGTCGAGATGATAGGGGCAAAGCCGGCGGTATTCGGCGATCGCCCGCAGCGCCACCGGCAGCACCGGCACCAGCCGCGTCTTGCCGCCCTTGCCGGTGACGCGCAGCACCGTTTCATCGGGCGACGACAGATCGGCGCCGGACAGGCCGAGCGCCTCGGAAATGCGCAGGCCCGAGCCGTAGAGCAGCGTCAGCACGGCGCCGTTGCGGGCAGCGATCCACGGTTCCTCCGCCAGCTGGCCCTCCACCGAAACGACGTGTTTCGCATCGCTTGCCGTCAGCGGCTTGGGCAGCGACTTCGGCTGCCGTGGCGCGCGCAGTGCCGCAGCACCCGCCGCATTGACGAGGCCGCGCCGCTCCAGAAAGCGCAGCAGCGAGCGGATGCCGGCCAGCCCGCGTCCGAGCGTGCGGGCGCCGGCGCCTCCGGCGCGGCGGGCGGCGAGAAAGCCGCGCAGATCGGCCGGGCGCAGATCGGCGATATCCGAAATTCCGGGCGAACCGCCGCAATGGTCAGTCAGGAAGTGCAGGAACTGGCGCGTGTCGCGCTCATAGGCTTCCACGGTTTCCGGCGACATCCGGCGCTCGCGCGCCAGCATCTTCAGCCAGCTTTCGCGGGCCGCCTGAAGGTCTGGTTTGGCCGGGATAAGGAATTCCTGCATTGCGCTCTTCCGATATGCCGTTCTTCCATTCTGGGCCATCTTCCGGCAGCCGGGTTAGGAAGCCGTGAAGAGCCGCGTCATTGAAATGACAAGAGGGTGGAGCTAGAGCAAGGCAAAGGATTTTTCCGATGACCAAACCGCAAAACCCCGTCCAGATGGCCGTGATCGGCGCCGCCCACGGCATCAAGGGCGAATTGCGCGTGAAGACCTTCACCGGCGATCCGCTGGCGCTGGCCGACTACGGGCCGCTCTATGCCAGGGACGGCCGCGCCTTCCAGATCATCGACATCAGGCCGGCCAACAACGTCGTGGTGGTGCGTTTCAAGGGCATCAGCGACCGCAACGCCGCCGAGGCGCTTGCCGGCACGGAATTGTTCGTCGACCGCTCGATGCTGCCTGACGATGGCGAAGAGGACGAATTCTATCATGCCGATCTCGTCGGGCTGGCGGTCCGGGACGATACCGGTGCTGACATCGGCAAGGTCGTCGCCGTGCATAATTTCGGCGGCGGCGACATTCTCGACGTGACGTTGGCGGGCCGCAAAGGCGTGCTGATCCCGTTCACCCAGGCCGCCGTTCCTGACGTGTCGATCAAAGACGGCTTCGTTCGCATCGATCCGGCGGCGGCGGGCTTGATCGATGACGAAGACGGCGATGAACCCGGCCGCGCCGGTTTCGACCCGAAGGGCAGGCCGCGCGGGCCCAAGGACGCCGGGGGAAACCGGTGAGTTTTTCCGCCTCGGTGCTGACGCTTTATCCCGAGATGTTTCCCGGCGCGCTCGGCCTGTCGCTGGCCGGCCGGGCGCTGGTATCAGGCACATGGTCGCTGGAAGCAATCCAGATCCGCGATTTCGCCAGCGACCGCCATCGCACCGTCGACGATACGCCGGCCGGCGGCGGCGCCGGCATGGTGATGCGCGCCGATGTGCTGGCTAGCGCCATCGACCACGTCTCGCCGCAGGGCGATCCGCGCCCGCGCCTGCTGATGAGCCCGCGTGGCAAGCCGCTGACGCAGGCCCGCGTGCGTGAACTGGCCGCCGGGCCGGGTGTCGTCATCGTCTGCGGACGCTTCGAAGGCGTTGACCAGCGGGTGATTGACGCGCGTGGGCTGGAAGAGGTCTCGGTCGGCGACTTCATCCTCTCCGGCGGCGAGCCGGCGGCCCTTGTGCTGCTCGACGCTGTCGTGCGGCTGTTGCCCGGCGTGATGGGCAATGCGGTGTCGGGCGATGAAGAGAGTTTTGAAAACGGCCTGCTCGAACATCCGCACTACACGCGGCCGCAGGAATTCGAGGGCCGGCAAATCCCCGAAGTGCTGATCTCCGGCAATCACAAGAAGATCGCGGCGTGGCGGCGTGCCGAGTCGGAAAGGCTGACCAGGGAAAGGCGGCCGGACTTGTTGGCCGCTCACCCCTTGGTGAAATAGTAAAAGGCCAGGAACACGCCGACCCCGACGACGAAGCCGCGCACGGCAATTTGCGGCACGCGCCTGGCGATCCAGACGCCGGCATAGCCGCCCAGCGCGCCGCCCGGTATCATGATGATCGCCTGCCGCCAGGCGATGACATCGCCGGAGATGAAGACCAGGATGGCTACCGCCGCGATGACCACTGCCAGCATGTTCTTCAGCGCGTTCAGTCGGTGATAGTCGCCGGCCTGGGTGAGGCCGAGCGTCGCCAGCATCATGACGCCCATGCCGGCGCCGAAGAAGCCGCCATAGACGGCGGTGGCGAATTGCGCCAGGGAACCGACCAGCGAACCCACCGCGGCCTCATGCCCCGGCTTGGGCGCCGGCTTCAGCCACGGCCCGGCGGCGAACAGCGCGGTGGCCGCCAGCAGCAGCCAGGGCACCAGGACGCGAAACGACGGATTGTCGAGCGCCAGAAGGATGAGCGCGCCGGCCAGCGCGCCGAAGGCCGATATGACCCCGAGCAGCAACGCTGTGCGCCAGAAATGCTTGATGTCGGACCAGTAAGCGAGCGTCGAGGTGATGTAGCCGGGAAACTGTGTCAGCGACGAGGTGGCGTTGGCGACGACCGGCGGCAAGCCGACCAGCGACATGGCGCCGAAGGTTATAAACGTCCCGCCGCCGGCTATGGCGTTGACGGCACCTGAGAGAAAGCCCGCGAAAAAGAGCAGGGTCGCATCGAGAACTGGCATGGAGGGTGTGGCCGCCGGAGGAAAGTCACGTTCCACCCGGCTTAAAAAGCTTGGGCCTTCGACGCAACCCCTTGCGCTGAAAGATTGCAATGTCGGCCAACGACCAAAAAAGACAGGCGAAGGCGTGACAAAGCGTCGAAATAGCTGTATGTGCGCGCCGAACCGGAAGAACAATCTGGCAAGAGCGATCTTCTGGCCCGTCAACAATGACGGTGTAGTCGCCCCTGCCCGATGTCTCGCGACAAAGGGCATAGCCGAGCGGTCGATGGAACTGCAAGGCGAGTGCCGGACGCTCTGACTGTCGGAAGAACAAGAAGTGGATTTGTAGAGATGGATATCCTCCGTCAGCTCGAGGCCGAACAGGCCGCCAAGATCGAAGCCAAGCGCAAGCTTCCCGAATTCCAGCCCGGCGATACCGTGCGTGTCCAGGTCCGCGTGACCGAAGGCACCCGCACCCGCGTCCAGGCTTATGAGGGCGTTGTCATCGCCCGCGCCGGCGCCGGCTTCCAGGAGAATTTCACCGTTCGCAAGATTTCCTACGGCGAAGGCGTGGAGCGCGTGTTCCCGGTCTTTTCGCCGATGGTCGAAGGCGTCGAGATCGTGCGCCGCGGCAAGGTGCGCCGCGCCAAGCTCTATTACCTGCGCGATCGCCGCGGCAAGTCGGCCCGCATTTCCGAAAACACCGGCGTCCGCGCCCGCAAGCTGAACGATGAGGAGCGCGATGCGCTGAACGCCGAGAAGGCCCGCATCGAGGCCGAGAAGGTGGCCGCCGCCCAGGCGCTGGCCGCCGAGAAGGCGGCGCAGGACGCCGCTGAGAAGAAGGCCGCCGACGAGGCCGCCAAGGCTGCGGAAGCGGCCGTCGCCGAATAAGGCGTCTTTAAAACCGATGTTTCGGAAAGGCGGCTTCGGCCGCCTTTTTGTTTCGCGTGATGGATTCGATCTTGCCGGGCCGCATCAGTGCGCAATCGAAACGGATCGTTTCGTAATCCCGGCGTTGAAAGCATCGGAATCCATTTTCGGGTCGAACGGCGCATCGGACCGGCTTGCAAGGTGCCTGCGGAAAGCTAAAGTCGGCGCCGGATTTCCTGCAAGCCTCGACAATGTCGAGGCCGTTCAAATTCTCGGGGTGTACCATGACCAAATCGAAACTGCTGTTAGCCGGCCTGTTGGCTTTGATTCTTGCGCCCGTCGCCGCCCTGGCGCAGGCGCTGCCCGATCTCGGCGGCAAGAAGGTGGTGGTTGTGACGGAAAACGCCTATCCGCCGCTGCAGTTTATCGATGCCAAGACCGGCAAGCAGATCGGCTGGGAATATGACGCAATGAACGAGATTGCCAAGCGGCTGAATTTCCAGGTCGAATACCAGAATACCTCTTGGGATGCGATGATCCAGGCGGTTTCCGACAATCAGTACAACATCGGGATGACCGGCATCACCATCAAGGACGACCGCAAGCAGAAGGTCGATTTCTCCGACCCCTACATGCGCTCGGAACAGTTCATGCTGGTGCGTGGCGATGAGAAGCGCTTCACCGACGCCAAGACGTTCGGCGCCTTCAAGGATGGGCTGATCGGCGCACAGGCCGGCACGACGCCGTTCTACACCGCCGTCTACAGCGTGCTCGACGGCAATGAGCAGAACCCGCGTATCAAACTGTTCGAAACGTTCGGCGCGACGGTGCAGGCGCTGAAGACCGGCGACGTCGATGTCGTGCTGACCGATGGCACTGCCGGCAAGGGCTATGTCGAGGCGTCCAATGGCGGGCTGAAGCTGATCGGCGGACCGCTCGGCACCGAGGATTTCGGCTTCATCTTCCCCAAGGGCTCGGATCTGGTGAAGCCGGTCAATGCAGCGATCGCCGCACTGAAGGCCGACGGCACGCTCGACGCGCTAAACAAGAAATGGTTTCTTGATTACAAGATGGGACAGTAAAACTTTTGTCGCGCGCGTTGCGTGACGGTAGTGCGCCGGAACTCGCGCTGACTCTGCGCTCGTACACCCCCCTCTGTCCTGCCGGACATCTCCCCCTCAAGGGGGGAGATTGGATGCCGCACCGGCTTTCGCCAATTTCCAATCTTGCAGAATGGGCGGCGAGGTCAAAGCTGCCGATCTCCCCCCTTGAGGGGGAGATGGCCGGCAGGCCAGAGGGGAATGGCTTGGCGCTTAGCTTCGGCAAAGCATGCTTTGCCGGTATCGGTTAAATGGCAACGCCCGCATCGTCCACGTCCAAAACCGACTTCCCGTGGTGGCTTGCCGTGGCTGCGGCGCTCGCCGTGGCAGCCGCTATCTTCATCGCCGCAAGCGACCTCTATGCCCAGGTTTTCGCGACCGTCGCCAAGGGCATCGGCATCACCGTCTTCGTCACGATGGTCGCCTTCGCGCTGGCCTCGGCAATCGGGCTCGGCATTGCGCTGATGGGGCTGTCGGGATCGCGCTGGCTGCGCCAGATCGCTCGCTTCTATGTCGAGATCATCCGCGGCGTGCCGATGCTGGTGCTGTTGTTCTGGATCGCCTTCGCCGGGGCGCCAGCCTTCGTAGCGGCGTGGAACGCAGTGACCGCGCCATTGCAAAATGCGGGTCTCTTCGGAGAACTGCTGGTGCGCGACGTGTCGTTGCTGTGGCGCGCCATCATGGCGCTGACCATCGGCTACTCCGCGTTCATCTCGGAGGTCTTCCGCGCCGGCATCCAGGCAGTCGAGAAGGGCCAGATCGAGGCCGCGAAGGCGCTGGGGCTGACCCGCACGCAGCGTTTCCGTCTGATCGTCTTTCCGCAGGCGATCCGCACCATCCTGCCGCCGCTCGGCAATGATTTCGTCGCCATGGTCAAGGATTCCTCGCTGGTCTCGGTGCTCGGCGTCGCCGACATCACCCAGATGGGCAAGATCTACGCCGCCGGCTCGTTCCGCTTCTTCGAAACCTATTCGATCGTCGCCTATATCTATCTTATCCTGACGGTCGGCCTGTCGCTGGCCTTGCGGGGTTTGGAGAAGCGGCTGCGCCGCCAGCATGAGCAATAGCCGGCGGGCGAAGTCGGCGCTACGATTGACCTGTCGGGTTGCAGAGGAATTGATCCATGAACATCGACAAAGCCAACGCGGCACTGGATTCCGTCTATACGGCAGATACGCCGAAAGCGCTGGCGGAGGCCTATGCCGCATGGGCTGCGACCTATGACAGCGAAACCGCCTCGCTCGGCTATCTCCTGCCGTTCCTGATCGCCGCCTGGGTGGCGCGCCATGTGCCATCAGGCGAGGGGCCGCTGCTCGACGCCGGCTGCGGCACCGGTCTGTCGGGACCGTCGCTCAAGGCGCTCGGCTATCGGGACATCGCCGGGCTCGACCTGTCGGAGGACATGCTGAAAATCGCCGGCAGCCGCCAGGCCTACAGCGAGCTGAAGCAGGCGACGCTTGGCGGTCCGCTGCCTTGGCCGGACGGCTATTTCCGCGCCTTCTTCTCGACCGGCGTGTTCACCATCAGCCACGCGCCGGCCTCCGGCCTGTATGAACTGGTGCGCATCACGAAAAAGGGTGGCCACGCCATCTTCAGCGTTCGCGACCAGGTGTTCGAGAGCGGCGGTTTTCGTGATGTCTTTGCCGAACTGGAGCACAACGAAAAATGGCGGCCGATCGAGGAAAGCCCGTGGTTCCGCTGCTATGCGATTGCCGAGCCCGAGGCGCTGGTGAAGACCTTCGTGTTCGAGGTGGTTTGAGCACCGGTTTGCAGGACTTGCGTTCCTCGCCCCCGCGCAGCAGGGGCGAGGAACCCAGGTTCTGCGAGGCAGCCGCGATTGCCGAAAACCCAAAACATTGGTATGAGCCACGCCATGGAACAGCTTTTTGGCGATCCGGCCTACAAGGGTTTCGTGCTGCAGGACAGAAAACGCCTGCCGTCGCGATTCTCGGCGCGCGTTTCCGGCGCTCTGACCAGCCGACTTCGCTAGGCCGTGTTCGCCGGCTAGCCGGCGCTTGTCCTTTCCCATTTTCATATCGACGGATTTACGCACATGAGCGCACCTCGCACCCTCTACGACAAGATATTCGACGACCATGTCGTCGATCGCCAGGACGACGGCACCTGCCTGCTCTACATCGACCGCCATCTCGTCCATGAAGTGACCAGCCCGCAAGCCTTCGAAGGCCTGCGCATGACCGGCAGAAAGGTCCGGCATCCGGAAAAGACGCTGGCCGTGGTCGATCACAATGTGTCGACTTCGCCGGAGCGCAAGTTCGGCATCAAGAATGAGGAAAGCCGCATCCAGGTCGAGGCGCTGGCCAAGAACGCCAAGGATTTTGGCGTCGAGTATTATTCCGAGAAGGATATCCGCCAGGGCATCGTCCATATCATCGGTCCTGAGCAGGGCTTCACGCTGCCCGGCATGACCATCGTCTGCGGCGACAGCCACACCTCGACGCATGGCGCTTTCGGCGCATTGGCGCACGGCATCGGCACCTCGGAAGTCGAGCATGTGCTGGCGACGCAGACGCTGATCCAGCGCAAGGCCAAGAACATGCTGGTGCGCGTCGACGGCGTATTGCCGGAGGGCGTCACCGCCAAGGACATCATATTGGCGATCATCGGCGAGATCGGCACTGCCGGCGGCACCGGCTATGTCATCGAATATGCCGGCGAGGCGATCCGCGCGCTGTCCATGGAAGGCCGCATGACCATCTGCAATATGTCGATCGAGGGCGGCGCCCGGGCCGGTCTGATCGCGCCTGACGAGACGACCTTTGCCTATGTCAAGGACAAGCCGCGCGCGCCGAAGGGCGAGGCGTGGGATGCCGCGCTCGCCTACTGGAAGACGCTGCAGTCCGACGAAGGCGCGCATTTCGACAAGGTGGTCGTGCTCGACGCGGCGAAATTGCCGCCGATCGTGTCCTGGGGCTCCTCGCCCGAGGATGTCGTCTCGGTCCAGGGCATCGTGCCGAACCCCGACGAGATCACTGATGAGAACAAGCGCACCTCCAAGCAGCGCGCGCTCGACTATATGGGCCTGACGCCGGGCACCAGGATCACCGATATCGCGCTCGACCGCGTCTTCATCGGCTCCTGCACAAACGGCCGCATCGAGGATCTGCGCGCCGCCGCCAAGGTGATCGAGGGCAAGACGGTCAATCCGCGGGTCAATGCGATGATCGTGCCGGGCTCCGGTCTGGTCAAGGAGCAGGCGGAGGCCGAGGGTCTCGACAAGATCTTTGTCGCCGCCGGCTTCGACTGGCGTGAGCCGGGCTGCTCGATGTGCCTTGCCATGAATGACGATCGGCTGAAGCCGCATGAGCGCTGCGCCTCGACCTCGAACCGCAATTTCGAGGGCCGTCAGGGCTTCAAGGGCCGCACCCATCTGGTGTCGCCGGCCATGGCGGCGGCAGCGGCGATCGCCGGCCATTTCGTCGACATCCGCGAGTGGAAATAACTCAGGCTGCCACTGTCCGCATATGAGTGCCTACCAGAGCCCGAACCGCGATAAGGTTCGGGCTCTTTTCACGCCGGGCGCCTGACGAGTTCATGGAATTGCTCACGCCGGCCGGGTTGCTCTGCGGCGACCACCAGCGCCAGTTGGCGTTCGTCGAACAGCTTGAACCACTCGTCCCATTCAACCAGTTCGTAGCCGCCCGCGTTGGTCGGGCGTTCGGCCTGATCCTGGTCCTGATAGGCGTGCTGGCCGAAGACCAGCCTCAGCAGGGCTTGGGTCCCTGCTTCGGGCGACACGTCGACGATCGCCGGAAATCCAGCGCGCGCCGCGGCCCATGAACGAATTGCGTCGTGGTCGGTCAGCATGATCGTATCGGCCATGAAAGCGTCTCCTCTTGGCTGCTGCCGGAAAACGCCGGCCGCGGTTTCAAGTTCCGTACAGCAGCTTCATCGGCGACCTTGCGCATAGTCGACTTTGCTTAACCGCTTGTTCGGGCTTCCGCTCTAAGGTCTTGCCTGACGGAAGCGTGGGGGGTCACGGTCCTTTGGACACCGGTCTGCTGATAGGGTTGCTCAACCCGACAATCGCGCTTGCGCTCGGCACGGTGTTTCTCGTGCTGTGGTTCTATCAGCGTCACCGTCCCTATCTGGCCGTGCTCGCCGCCAGCTACTGGCTTTCGGCGGCCGGTTTCCTGTTGCAGTATTTCACGCTGCCCATCGGCATGGCGCCGACCAAGCTACTCTCCAACCTCTGCTTCACCATCGCCGCCTGTGGTCTCGCTGGCGCGATCGTGACGCGTTATGGACGGCGCGTGCCCTTTGTCGCGATCGGCGTCCTGGCGAGCGGCGGCCTGGCCGCTTTTTGCTGGTTCATGTTCTTCCAGCCGGATCTCACCTGGCGAATCCTGGTGATGAATTTCGCTTTCGGCGGCCTCAGTCTGGTTGTCGCCGCCGAACTGCGCGTGGTGCGCGACAAGGGCCCGACGGAAATGATCCTGTTCGTGCTGTCGCTGCTTTCCGGGTTGAACTTCTTCGTGCGCACCCTCGTAATCGTCATCGCGCATGGACCTTACCAAAGCTATGACGGGTTCTATGCCTCGTCCTACTGGACAACGGCGCTGCTGTCGCATGCGCTGCTGTCTTTGCTCATCGCGCTTTGCCTGTTTTGCGCGGCTGCACTCGACGTGATGAAAGCGCTGAAGGCCGAGGCGTACACCGACCCGCTGTCGGGCCTGCTCAACCGCCGCGGTTTCGAGGAGCGCGCCACGCTGCTCCTGCAGCACTGCGCCACCGCCAAACTGCCGGTCGCGCTGGTGCTCGCCGACCTCGATCATTTCAAGGCGCTCAACGATCTGCACGGGCATGCCGCGGGCGATCGCGTGATCGCCGACTTCGCCGCCAAGCTTCTATCGGCTGCCGGCACCAGCGGCGTCGCCGGCCGCATCGGTGGCGAGGAGTTCGCCGTGCTTTTGCCGCTGAGCGACCTTGGCGCGGCAAGGCTGTTTGCCGAAGCCATTCGCACGCTCTGTTCGGCGGGCAGCATCGACGGGCTTCCGCACGGTACAAGAGTGACGGCGAGCTTCGGCGTGGCGGCCCGCACCGGCGAGGAAGGGCTGGAGCCGCTGATGCGCCGCGCCGACGAGGCGCTTTACAAAGCCAAGAGGAACGGCCGCGATAGCGTGCAGCTATCCCATGAACGGTCGGAAACGGTGCTCGTTGTGGAACCGCTCAAAGCCGCTGATCATCCCGCTCCAGGCCGACGTTAACGTCTTTTTCGCCCGTTCATGATTTGCTGGCGCAGGGAGTGCGAAAACCACATGGGCGGCGGCGCAGAGTTCATCCTTGGAATCAACTTGCTCGTCGCCGGCCTGTTGGCGGCTGCCTTCATGACCATCTCGTTCAACGATGTGGCGCGCGCTCCGGCGCGCTGGCTGGTCTTCGGTTATCTGCTCGGGATGGCCTATTTCGCCATCGAGTTCAGCATTCCGATCTTCGAAAATGCGCGACCGGCAGTCGTCGCGGGTTTCGCCGTGTTCCTGGGCGCCACCATCGCCTTCAATGGCGGGCTTGCCCATAAATACGGCGTGGCGCCGCGCTGGGCGCCGATGCTCGTCTTCCTGTTTGCGGCCACCGTGGCCGTGTATTTCGTGCAGGCCCTGCCGCGCCAGTCGCTTGCCCGCATGATGGCCTACCAGCTTCCCTATGCGGCCATGCAGTTCGTCGGCGTCGGCATCGTCTGGTCGTCCAGGCAAAGACGCGACTGGCTCGACCATGCGTTGATGGCCGTTCTGACGGCCAGCGCCCTGCAATTCGTCAGCAAGCCGTTCATCGCCCATGCAATGGGCGGCTGGGGTGTCAATCCGCAGGCCTATCTGCAGAGCAACTACGCTCTGGTGTCGCAATCGCTCGGCACGGTGTTCGGCCTGACAATCGCGCTTCTCATTCTGGTCATCCTGGTCCGCGACGTGCTCGCCGAGGCGACGTCGAAGTCGGAGACGGACACGCTATCGAGGTTGCTCAACCGCGGCGGCTTCGAACGTCATGCCGAGCTGGCGATGCGTGACGCCGTGCGCAAGGGTATTCCGGTCGCCCTGGTCATCGCCGACCTCGATCATTTCAAGAGCATCAACGACAGTTTCGGCCACGCGTCCGGCGACCGGGTCATCGAAGCCTTTGCCGGCTTCCTGCGCGATGCCGCCGCCGATCATCACGTCGCCGGTCGCATTGGTGGTGAGGAATTCGCCATCATCCTGCCGGGAACCAACCTCGCCGCCGCGCGGCTCTTCGCCGAAGGGACGCGCAGCGCTTTCGGGGCCTTGCCGATCGACTGTCTGCCGGCGGACCATCGTTGCACCGCCAGCTTCGGCGTTGCCGAGCTTCACCCGGCCGAAGGGTTTACCGACCTGCTGCGGCGCGCCGACGAAGCGCTCTATCAGGCGAAGGGCAGCGGACGCGATTGCGTGCGCATCTCGATAGGATCAATCGCCGCCCGGCAGACGGCTGTTGCCAACGCCGGGCCGAAGATCAGCGGCAGGGGCTGAGTTCCGGCATCTCGCCGTCGGAAAGCCCATACATATAACTGCGGCCCTTCACGAAAACCGGCGGCCTGTAGCAGTCGCGGCTGCTGACGTCATCCGCGTCGTTTTCATGGATTTTGGGCTGGCCGGCGCCGGTGTAGTCCGACAGTTCCTTGGCCAGGCTGCCCTCGCCAACGAGGATGCGCTTGTAGCCGGCGGCGCTTTCGATGACGAGATTGCCAAAAGAATCGGCGTAGACGCGGTCGCGCGTCCCGGCGAGTGCCGGTGCTGCGAGGCCCATGGCCACCGCCACCAGGATGAGCGCCGTAGGGCGCGATCCGCCTGAATTCGAATGCATGGCGTCCCCATTTGTCAGAGGCGAGTCTTCCTCGAATCATAAATTAACCTTTTATTAACCTTTGTTAAGAGGCCAGGCCTGCTGGCAGCCAGATCTCGGCAAACATGGTTAATATCCGGCGCCTTGGAAGCCTGCGGCCATCTTTCGGCCATGCTTGCCCGCACCATCGCGGCCGGCGCGGGTGATCTTGGCCACGCATCGCGGCTGGATTGACGCGTAGGGAGGCAGCAGCATATGGCGTTAAGCCGGACGTTTCGGGTGACGCTTGTCCATGTTCCATTGCTGATCACCGTTGCCTGCGTCTCGCAGACCAATGCGCCGGCCACCGCGACCGATTCACCACAGCCGCGCACCGCCACTTACACTTGCGCTGATGGCACAAGGATCACCATCGAAAACCTCGGCACTTCGGTGCGCGTGCTTGGCCCGGACGGCGCCAGCGAGGACCTGCCGGCCTCGCCCGCCAATCAAAGCAGCCGCTTCGGCGCGGCGCATGACGCAATCGTGATCGACGGGCGCGACGCGCTGGTGATGAAGGGCGGGAAGACGCCGCTGACCTGCACCCGCTGACCGGGTGTGTCGATATTCAGGTGATGCCGGCCTGCAAATGGTGGATCCCTGCCCTTCCCTACAGCGCTGCCTCTTAGGCGCGCAAAGGACGCCGCTCCGGTTCTCGGCATCCACCATTTTCGGCGCGGCCTGACGTGAATCTCAACGCATCGGGCAGATATGCCGCACTGCAGCGAACATTGCGCCGGCTTTGGCTCGCGCCCTAATCGATTGAAGCGAAATACCGCCCTTTTGTCAGACTAAATTACGTTCTCGAAACGATTTTCCGGCTTTGACGCGGTGCAAAAAGCGCATTAGAAACCGGCTGTCCGAAGTCGCAACCGGAAGCGGTAACGCCGCATTTCCCCTGGGGCTCCAGAGACGCCGAACTGGGGGAGCCATGAGCAAATCACCAGCCACCCGCGAATTTGCCAGACGTGAACGGCCGCTTTCGCCGCATCTGACCGTCTATCGGCCGCCGATCACGATGACAATGTCGATCATCCATCGCATCACCGGTGGGGCGCTTTATTTCGGCACGCTACTGGTCGCGCTGTGGCTGATGGCGGCGGCGAGCTCGCAATCCACCTTCGATGCCGTCAACTGGGCCTTCGGCTCGTGGCTGGGACGGCTGGTGCTGTTCTTCTATACCTGGGCGCTGATGCACCACATGCTGGGCGGCGTGCGCCATCTGATCTGGGATACCGGGGCCGGTCTTGAAAAGGACACGGCCTCCAGGATCGCCTGGGCGACGCTGGCCGGCTCGATCGTGCTGACGCTGCTGATCTGGATCGCCGGCTACATGGCACGGGGAGCCTGATCGTGAGCCACCGCAACACCGACATGCGCACGCCGCTGGCGAAGGTCCGCGGCCTCGGCTCCGCCCGCGAGGGCACGGAGCATTTCTGGCGCCAGCGCCTGACGGCGATCGCCAACATCCCGCTGATCCTGTTCTTCGTCGGCTTCCTGATCGCGTTGAACGGCGCCGGCTATGCGGAAGTGCGCGCCGCACTTGCCAACCCGTTCGTGGCGCTGGTCCTGGCCCTGGTGCTCTTGTCCGGGCTCTACCATATGCGCCTCGGCATGCAGGCGATCATCGAGGACTATGTACATGGCGAGGGCATGAGGCTGGCGCTGCTCGCACTCAACACATTCTTTCCCGTGGTGGTCGGCGTCGCCTCGATCTTCGCCCTGCTCAAACTGGCATTTGGAGGCTGAAAATTTTGGCCAAGGACGCGAAAAACGCCAACACGGCGTCCGCCTATAGCTACGTCGACCACAAGTTCGACGTGGTGGTCGTGGGCGCCGGCGGCGCCGGCCTGCGCGCCACGCTCGGCATGGCCGAACAGGGACTGCGCACCGCCTGCATCACCAAGGTTTTCCCGACGCGGTCGCATACGGTCGCCGCTCAAGGCGGCATCGCCGCCTCGCTGTCCAATATGGGCCCCGATTCCTGGCAGTGGCACATGTACGACACCGTCAAGGGGTCGGACTGGCTCGGCGATGTCGACGCCATGGAATATCTGGTGCGCGAAGCACCTGCCGCCGTCTACGAGCTTGAGCATTACGGCGTGCCGTTCTCGCGCACCGAAGAAGGCAAGATCTACCAGCGGCCGTTCGGCGGCCACATGATGAATTTCGGCGACGGCCCGCCGGTGCAGCGCACCTGTGCGGCGGCCGACCGCACCGGCCACGCCATCCTGCATACGCTCTACGGCCAGTCGCTGAAGAACAACGCCCAGTTCTTCATCGAGTATTTCGCGCTTGACCTGATCATGGAGCCGGACGGCACCTGCACCGGCGTCGTCGCCTGGAACCTCGACGACGGCACCATCCACCGCTTCTCGGCAAAAATGGTGGTGCTGGCGACAGGCGGTTATGGCCGCGCCTATTTCTCGGCGACCTCGGCGCACACCTGCACCGGCGACGGCGGCGGCATGGCAGCGCGGGCCGGGCTGCCGCTGCAGGACATGGAGTTCGTGCAGTTCCACCCGACCGGCATCTACGGCGCCGGCTGCCTGATCACCGAGGGCGCGCGCGGCGAGGGCGGCTATCTCGTCAACTCCGAAGGCGAGCGCTTCATGGAGCGCTACGCGCCGTCGGCCAAGGACCTTGCCTCGCGCGACGTGGTCTCGCGCTGCATGACGCTGGAGATTCGCGAGGGACGCGGCGTCGGCAAGAGCAAGGACCATATTTTTCTCCACCTCGACCACCTCGATCCGGCCGTTTTGCACGAGAGACTTCCGGGGATTTCGGAATCGGCAAAAATCTTTGCCGGCGTCGACCTGACTAAGGAGCCGATCCCGGTGCTGCCGACGGTCCACTACAATATGGGTGGCGTGCCGACCAATTACTGGGGCGAGGTGCTCAACCCCACCGCCTTGAACCCGGACCAGGTGTCGCCAGGGCTTATGGCGGTCGGCGAGGCTGGCTGCGCCTCGGTGCATGGCGCCAACCGGCTGGGCTCCAACTCGCTGATCGATCTGGTGGTGTTCGGCCGCGCTGCGGCGATCCGGGCAGGCCAGGTGATCGACCGCAACGCCGCGATCCCGTCGCCCAACGAAGCCGCGGTCGAGAAGATCATGGACCGTTTCGACCGGCTGCGTCACGCCAACGGCTCGACGCCGACGGCTGTTTTGCGTGAAAAGATGCAGAAGGCGATGCAGGACGATGCGGCGGTGTTCCGCACGCAGGATTCGCTGGAAAGCGGCTGCAAGCGCATTTCGCAGATCTGGGCCGAGCTCAAGGACGTAAAAGTGTTCGACCGCTCGATGATCTGGAACTCCGACCTGGTCGAGACGCTTGAGCTGGAAAATCTGATGGCCAACGCCATCACCACCGTCTACGGCGCCGAGGCGCGCAAGGAGAGCCGCGGCGCGCATGCGCGGGAAGATTTTTCGGCTCGTGATGATCTGGCCTGGCGCAAGCATACGCTGGCCCGGCTCAGCGAAGACGGCGAGGTGTCGCTCAGCTACCGGCCGGTGCACACCGAGCCGCTGCTTAGCGAAGCAGACGGCGGCATCAACCTGGCCAAGATCGCTCCCAAGGCGAGAGTGTATTGACGATGGCCGCCGTGAACGGGACTTGGTCCGGGCTGAAGCTCGTCATCCGAAAGGACCTGAGGTAATGGTCGAACTCACGCTTCCGAAAAACTCGAAGATCAAGGCCGGGAAAACCTGGCCGAAACCGGAGGGCGCGACCAATCTGCGCGAGTACCGCATCTACCGCTGGTCGCCGGACGATGACGAGAACCCGCGCATGGATACCTATTTCGTCGACATGGACGATTGCGGGCCGATGGTGCTTGATGCGCTGCTCTACATCAAGAACAAGATCGACCCGACGCTGACGCTGCGCCGCTCCTGCCGCGAGGGCATCTGCGGCTCCTGCGCCATGAATATCGACGGCTCGAACACGCTCGCCTGCACCAAGGGCTGCGACGACATTTCCGGCGCGATCAAGGTCTATCCGCTGCCGCATATGCCGGTGGTCAAGGATCTGGTGCCCGATCTCACCAATTTCTACGCCCAGCACGCCTCGATCGAGCCATGGCTGAAGACGGTGTCGCCCGAGCCGGCCAAGGAATGGCTGCAGAGCCATGAGGACCGCGAAAAGCTCGACGGGCTTTATGAATGCATATTATGCGCCTGCTGCTCGACCTCTTGCCCGAGCTATTGGTGGAACGGCGACCGCTATCTTGGCCCGGCGACGCTGCTTCAGGCCTATCGCTGGCTGATCGATTCCCGGGACGAGGCCACGGGCGAACGGCTCGACAACCTCGAAGACCCGTTCCGGCTCTATCGCTGCCACACCATCATGAACTGCGCCCAGACCTGCCCCAAGGGGCTCAATCCGGCCAAGGCGATCGCCGAGATCAAGAAGATGATGGTGGAGAGAAGGGTGTAGCTTCGGCGGCGCATGTCGCGATCCAGCCTAAAAAGGATAGCCGACCTATGACCGACACCGAACTGCCCATCCTTTCTCCCATCGAAGCGCGCGTGCTCGGTTGCCTGATCGAAAAGAAGGAACTGACGCCCGATATCTACCCGCTGACGCTCAATGCGGCACTTGCCGCCGCCAACCAGAAGACGGCGCGCGAGCCGGTGATGTCGGTCGAGCTTGTCGAGGTAAGACGAGCGCTTGGCCAGCTTGAGCACAAGGGCTTGGTCAGGCAGGTCTTTGCTTTGCGCGTCGAGCGCTACGAGCATGTCGTCGCGCAGCGCTTTTCGCTGACCTCAGCGCAGATTGCGCTGCTTGGGCTGCTGTTGCTGCGCGGTTCGCAGACCGCCTATGAATTGCTGGCGCGGAGCGAGCGTATGGCGCGTTTGCCCTCCATCGACGAGCTTCGCAGCAATCTCGACCTGTTGATCGGCCGCAAGCCGCCGCTCGTTCAGCAGATCGATCGTGGACCCGGCCAGCGTGAGGACCGCTATGTGCATCTCTTGAGCGGGCCGGTGCAGACGCCGGTGGTGGCTGGAACGCCCCAATCACCTTCGCCGGCCTCGGATCTCGAAGCACGCGTGCAAGCTCTCGAGGAAGAGGTCGGACAGCTGCGCGCACGCATCAACGCGCTGACCGGCGAGGGACAGTAGCGCCCCGCCGGTCCATTGCGCTGCCGGTTCGCGAGGTTCGGCCGCTCAGCCGAGCTTGGCGTCGAGTGACACTTTTATCGCGCCGAGCGCCTTCGAGACCGGACACCCGGCCTTTGCCTGTTCAGCCAGCTCCTGGAATTTCGCGGCATCGATGCCTGGCACTTTGCCGACCAGCGTGAGCGCGCTGCCGGTGATGCCGGTGCCCGGAATCAGCGTCACCACGGCCTTGGCGTCGAGTTCGGTGGCGGGGGTGCCGTTCTCAGCCAGGACATGCGAAAGCTGCATGGCAAAGCAACCGGCATGCGCCGCTGCGATCAGTTCCTCCGGATTGGTGCCGGATTTGCCGCTCTCGTCCTCGAAGCGCATCTTGAACGAGTAAGGCGTGCCTTTCAGAGTCCCGCTCTGCGTGTCGAGCGTGCCCTTGCCCTCTTTCAGATTGCCTTTCCAGACGGCGTTTGCGGTGCGGTCCATGAATTCCTCCTTGATGCGGTGGCTGAGCCGTGATCGGCGTCTGATCGACTATAGCGCGCGCGGGCACGAAGGCCACCCGTGCTTTTCGCGCCAATGGCGACGCAAAAAATCCGCGTGCAAAAATGTCGACTTCCATCTGCCTCGGCCGTCCTGCGGGCGGCCACGGGTTTCGTGGCCGGATGGAGGATCACATGAATGTTTTGTTTTCTGCCCACTGGAGAGACACCGGCCGAAAGGCGGCTGAACAAGAAGCCGACTGGTTGCATCGGTCACCTTCCGGTTTCGGTCGACTGCTTGCGGCGGTCGCCATCATCGGGATTGCGGTTTCCCTTGTCGATCATGCGGCGGTCAAAAGCCCGGCTGAGACCTCGGTTGCCAACGGTTCGTCCTAACAAGGAAGATGAGAGATGAAATATGTTTGCCTGGTCTACGGTGAGGAAAAGGACCTTTATGCAATGAGCCCGGAGAGGTTGGCCAAGCTCGACGACGACTCGCTGGCTTATGACAAATCGGTGGAGCAAAGCGGCCGGCTGATCATCGCGCAGGCGCTGCAATCGGTGAATACCGCGAAAAGCGTGCGTCGGCGCAAGGGCAGGCGGCTGGTCACCGACGGCCCTTTCGCCGAGACCAAGGAGCAATTGCTCGGCTTCGTCATGATCGAGGCCGGGGATATCGACGAGGCGATGGAGATTGCCGGCGGCATCCCTCTGGCCGAAATCGGCACGATCGAGGTCAGGGCGATCTACAACGTGCCGGGGTCCTAGAGATCATTCTGTTTTGCGTCCGGCGGAATCAGTTTCTTCTGCGGGCGCAACTTTTGCGTGTTGAAGCGAGGCTGCACTTCTCCTATCGTCGCTGCGGTTTGGGGATCACGGGCATGCATATACTGATTGCTGCAATTGGGCTGTTGGGAGCGGCGGCGTTCTGGTGGTATCGGATGAAGGCCATGAACGATGCGGCGCGCGAGGTCGCGGACGTCGTCGGCCGTGTGCAAGGGAACATTCGCCGCAAGAGACTGCGCAAGCAGGCGGCGCTCTCACCGCTGACGGCGATCGACGATCCGGTCGTGGCGGCCGCGACGCTGATCACCGCCATCGTTTCCGAGAACGGCCCTGTCCTGCCGCAGCGCGAAGCCGCGATTCGGTCGATGATCTCAGAGATTGCGGACGACAAGAAGACCGATGAGGCCGTGGTCTACGCCAAATGGGCGGCGTCACAGATCGACGATGCCACTGTTGTCATCGACAAACTGGCGCCGTTCCTGCGCGAACGTCTGGATGTGACTGAGCGAAACGATTTGCTGCAGATGGTGAACCGCGCGGCGCAGGCTGGCGAGCAACCCCTGAAGATATCCGACCAGCGGATACTGCGGCTGCGGCAGAAGCTGGGCTTCGAGGTCAATTGAACGAAATTGCCTGGCTCAATATTGGTTGCTGCCCTTCCGGGCTCAGATCGCCTCGCCCTTGAGCAGCTTCGGCGTGTCGCCGGACAGACCGGACGCCTGGCGGATGAAGAAATCCTTCAGCCGCGGCATGCGTTCGACCAGGCCTAGGCCGATGTCGCGGACGGCGCGCAACGGGCTGATGTCGTTGGAAAACAGCCGGTTCAGGACATCGGTGGTGATGCCCATCTGCAGCGTGTCGAAGCGCCGCCACTGCTGATAGCGTTCGAGCACGTCGAGCGCACCGATATCCTGGCCGAGCCGGTCGGCCTCGACCACCACTTCAGCCAGTGCCGCCCCATCCTTGAAGCCGAGATTGAGGCCCTGGCCGGCGATCGGGTGGATACCGTGGGCGGCGTCGCCGGCGAGCGCAATGCGCGGCGCGACGAAGGCGCGGGCAAGCGTCAGGCCGAGCGGCCAGGCGCGCGGCTTGTCGGCGACGCGGATTTCGCCGAGCTTCAGGCCAAACCGCTGTTCGAGCTCGTGCTCGAAGACGAGGTCGTCGCCGTCGACCAGTTTTTCGGCATCTTCCGACCGCTCGACCCAGACGATCGACGAGCGGTTGGTCCCGTCCTTGTCCGGCTTGAGCGGCAGCGTGGCAAAGGGGCCGGCTGGCAGAAAATGCTCTTCGGCGCGGCCATTGTGCGGCCGTTCATGCGTCACGGTGCAGACGATGCCGGACTGGCCGTACTGCCATTTCACCGTCCTGATGCCGGCCATGTCGCGCAGCTTCGAGTTCACGCCGTCGGCGGCGACCAGCAGCCGCGCCTTCAGCGTCGCGCCGTCGACAAGATGCACGGTGATGCCGGCGCCGTTCACGTCGAAGGCACTGACGGCGACGCCTTCGATGATGTCGATGCCTAGTTTTTCAGCGCGCCGGCGCAAGGCGCCGTTCAAATCCCGGTTGGCGACCATATGCGCAAAGGCTTCGCCGGGCGCGACCTCGCCATCGAAGGTGAGAAACACCGGGCGCACCGGATCGGAAGCGCGCGAATCGGTGACGATCATTTCGGTGATCGCCTGCGCTTCGGGCGCGATTTCGGCCCAGACGCCGAGCTGGTCGAGCATGCGGCAAGCGGCAGCGGCGATGGCCGAGGCGCGGCCGTCCTTTTGCCAGACGCCGGCGGGCGCGGCGTCGACGACAGCGACCCCCAGGCTCGGTCGCGCCTGTTTCAGCGATACGGCGGCGGCAAGCCCGACATAGCCGGCGCCGGCGACCAGAATGTCGAGCGCGGTTCGGTTTTTTGCATCCTCCTTGCGATCCACCATGGCAAATTCCTTTCCGGCCAAATTCCCTTCCGGCCTTGACTGCCCGCCATTCCTGTCGGAAACCGCCATAACACTTTGCGGCGAGGGCGCGAAACATGACGGCGGCCATGGACGAGCTTCTCGGCATTCTCGACCTCGAGCAGCTGGAACACAACCTGTACCGTGGTCGCAGCCCCAAACTTGACTGGCAGCGCGTATTCGGCGGCCAGACCATCGCCCAGGCGCTGGTCGCCGCCCAGCGAACGGTGGAGCCCGAACGCCGCGTACATTCGCTGCACGGCTATTTCATGCGGCCCGGCGACACCAAGGTGCCGATCATCTACCAGGTCGACCGCATCCGCGACGGCGGCTCCTTCACTACGCGCCGTGTCGTGGCTGTCCAGCACGGCCAGGCGATCTTTTCGCTGGAAGCCTCGTTCCAGCAGGATGAGGCCGGGCTCGAGCATCAGGTGCCGATGCCGCAGGACGTGCCGGCGCCCGACACATTGCTGTCGCAGCGCGAACTGATTGGCAAGTTCGGCCAGGCCGTGCCCGACGGCATCAGGCGCTACTGGGAGCGTGACCGGCCGATCGAGATGAAACCGGTGATGCTTGAGCATTACACCAGCCGGGAAAAGCTGGAGCCGAAGCAGAACATCTGGATCCGCACGACCGGCCCGGTTCCGGCCGATCGCGCCACGCAGGCGGCAGTGCTTGCCTATCTCTCCGACATGACGCTGCTCGATACCTCGACCTTTGCGCATGGCCGCGCCATTTTCGATAGCGACATCCAGGCGGCGAGCCTCGATCACGCCATGTGGTTCCACCGCAGCCATTCGCTCGACGACTGGATGCTCTACACGCAGGACAGCCCGTCGACGCAAGGGTCGCGGGGGTTCACTCGTGGGTCGCTGTTTGCCCGCGACGGCACGCTGATCGCCTCGGTTGCCCAGGAGGGCCTGATCAGGCTGAAGCGGCCGCCCGCCAAATAGGCATTTTTGCAAAATTGCCTATTTTTTAATCAACTGCGTTGTCGCGACTATGCACAGTCAGCCGACAAACCTTCCCCAATCCCTTATGTAACAACAGGTTAACGCCCTGCTTCGGCAACTGGCACGGAGCTTGAATCCTAGCGGGCACTCTCCGGCTCTCATGGGGATCGGCGACGTCGTACAAACGCGGGGGACCGCAACAGCAAAGGGTGAAACCTTATGAAAATCGTGATGGCAATCATCAAGCCGTTCAAGCTTGACGAGGTGCGCGAAGCGCTCACCGCAGTCGGCATCCAGGGCCTGACCGTCACCGAAGTCAAAGGCTACGGGCGTCAGAAGGGACACACGGAAATCTATCGCGGGGCGGAATACGCGGTCAGCTTCCTGCCGAAGATCAAGATCGAAGTCGCGGTCGGCCTGGACATGGTCGACAAGGCCGTCGAAGCCATCACCGCGGCGGCCAAGACCGGTCAGATCGGCGACGGCAAGATCTTCGTTTTCGGCATCGACCAGGCGGTGCGCATTCGCACCGGCGAAACAGACACCGACGCGCTTTGAGCTGCGGACACGTATTCCAATGGAGAGTTCAATGAATATTCCTTCTACCTTGAAGTCGGCGGCGCGCACCGCGCTGCTGGGCTCGCTCGCTATCGCAGCACTGGGCACGGTCGCCGCATTCGCGCAAGAAGCGGCTCCGGCCGCACCGGCAGCGCCAGCGGCGCCGGCCTTCACCGTCGACAAGGGCGACACGACCTGGATGATGATTTCCACCATCCTGGTGCTCTTGATGACCATTCCCGGCCTTGCCCTTTTCTACGGCGGTCTGGTTCGCGCCAAAAATATGCTGTCGGTGCTGATGCAGGTCTTCACCATCACCAGCGTGGTCATGATCGTCTGGGTTTTCTACGGCTACAGCCTTGCCTTCACCCCCGGCAATGCCTTCGTCGGCGGCCTTTCCAAGATGTTTCTTGCCGGTGTCGACGTGACGACGGTGTCGGAAACCTTCACCAAGGGCGTCGCCATTCCTGAACTGGTGTTCGTCATCTTCCAGATGAGCTTCGCCTGCATCACGCCCGCCCTGATCGTCGGCGCCTTCGCCGAACGCGTCAAGTTTTCGGCCGTGATCCTTTTCACCATCCTGTGGGTCACATTCGTCTACTTTCCGATCGCGCATATGGTCTGGTTCTGGGGCGGCCCGAGCGCTTATAGCGACCCGTCGGGGCTCATCTTCGGCTTCGGCGCCATCGACTTCGCCGGCGGCACGGTCGTTCACATCAATGCGGGCATCGCCGGCCTTGTCGGCGCGCTGATGATCGGCAAGCGCATCGGCTACAACAAGGACATCATGGCGCCGCACTCGATGACGCTGACCATGGTCGGCGCTTCGCTACTGTGGGTCGGCTGGTTCGGCTTCAACGCCGGTTCGAACCTCGAAGCCAACGCCTACGCGGTGCTGGCCATGGTCAACACCTTCGTCGCCACGGCGGCGGCGGCAGTGACCTGGATCGTGCTCGAAACGCTGCTGCGCGGCAAAGCGTCGATGCTTGGCGCTGTTTCGGGCGCGGTTACCGGCCTTGTCGCCGTCACACCCGCTGCCGGCTTTGCCGGACCGATGGGCGCCATCGTGCTCGGCATCGTCGCCACCTGCGTCTGCTACTTCTTCGTCTCGGTCGTGAAGAACAAGTTCGGCTACGACGACAGCCTCGATGTCTTCGGCATCCACTGCGTCGGCGGCATCATCGGCGCGCTCGGCACCGGCATCCTGGTCAACCCCGCCCTCGGCGGCGCTGGCATCGTCGATTATTCGACAGCCGACTTCGCCGCCGGCTATGCCGGCACGGCGACCCAGCTGTGGTCGCAGTTCAAGGGTGTCCTGGTAACCGTCCTGTGGTCGGGCATCGGCAGCGCCATCCTCTACAAGATCGTCGATATGATCGTAGGCTTGCGTCCGACAGCCGATGCAGAGCGTGAAGGGCTCGACCTCACCGCGCATGGCGAAGCGGCCTATCACCCGTAAGCCTTGCACCCGTAAGTCTTGTCTGGGCGGCCTCGGCCGCCCTGCATCCTCCCATCCCGTCGTGACGCTCCTGCAAGGGCTCACGCATTGAGGCCCGGACCCGTTCCGGGCCTCTTTTTTGCGCGCAGACGGCCAGGCCAGATACTCGCCGCAAGATACTTCCCCCAACCCCTTATAGTTAATGCTGCCTTAACCTTCCCGCCGATAGTCTGGTGCCCGAATCTGCCGAGCTGCGCGCACGCTATCGGGCAGGCAACGACAGACGGGGAAGAGCATGCGTTCAGGGGCTTCAGCACCGCTCGCGCTGGCCGATACGGGGTACGGCATCCGGGTGTTCGCGCGGCGTCAGGTCGGCCGGCTGGTCGGTGCCGGCCTGTTTGCGCTGGTCGCCTTCGGTATCGCCAGCCTCGCCACCTGGAACGTCGCCGACCCAAGCTTCTCCCACGCCACCGATAATATCGTCAGCAACGCCATGGGCTATGTGGGCGCTGTCTTCTCCGACCTTGCCATGCAGTTCTTCGGCCTCGCTGCCGTCGCGGCGCTGGTGCCGGCGGTGGTCTGGGGATTTCTGCTGTTTTCGGCGCGCGGCGTCGACAGGCTGCCGAAGCGCGGGCTCGCCTGGTTTGGCTACGCGGTGCTTGCCGCGGCCATCGCCGGCTGCGTGGTGCCCCCCAAGACCTGGCCGCTGCCGACCGGTCTCGGCGGCGTGTTCGGCGACATGGTGCTCAAGATTCCCGGCTTCGTAGTTGGCGGCTACCCGACCGGTCTCATCGCCAGCGCGCTCGCTGTGCTTCTCGCCGCGCCGGCACTGTGGCTGTTTGCCTACGGCTCGGCGCTGATTGCACGCCAGAACGGGTTCGCGGTCCTAGAGCAACCGGCTGCGCCCGATCCCCGGGACCAGGACGAACTGCTTTTCGACAATGATGAGGACGAGGGCGACGAGGGCATTCTGGCGCTTGGCGCGATCACGCACTGGTGGCTGTCGTTGCGCGCGTATCTCCGCCGCCGTGCCGCGCGCCGCCGGGAGCACGATGACTTCGAACCAGAGATGGAACCGCGCGCCAGCGCCTGGCGGCGCGCTGCCGAGCGGGTCGAATCGGCCGAATTTGCCGAATCGCGGATGAGTGCCGATGGCCGGGCCCGCGTCGAGCCGGAATTCTTCGCCGCCATGGTCAACGACCGCAGCGCCTCGCTCGATCCCGACGACGCCGATGTTTTTGACGATGACGACGACATGGATTTTGCGCCGGAGCCCGTGGGCCAGCGCAGCACTGCGCCCAATGCGAAGGTGCAGCCGTTCCGCTCCGACGCGGCCACCCGCGTCGCTGCGCCGGCGCCCCGGCCCGTTCCGGGCGCCCGTGTCCAGCGCGAAGCCCAGACCTCGCTGATCGGCTCCGAACAATTCGAAATGCCGTCACTGCATTTCCTGTCCGAGCCGAAGAACGTCGTGCGCGATGCCAGCCTGTCCAAGGACGCGCTGGAGCAGAATGCCCGCCTGCTCGAGGGCGTGCTGGAGGATTTCGGCGTCAAGGGCGAGATCATCCATGTCCGCCCGGGCCCCGTCGTCACGCTTTATGAGCTGGAGCCGGCGCCCGGCATCAAATCGTCGCGGGTCATCGGGCTGTCCGACGACATCGCCCGCTCGATGAGCGCGATCGCCTGCCGCGTCGCCGTGGTGCCGGGCCGCAACGCCATCGGCATTGAGCTGCCGAACGCCAAGCGCGAGACCGTCTATCTCAGGGAAATCATGGCCAGCCGCGATTTCGAGACCACCAAGGCCAAGCTGGCGCTGGCGCTCGGCAAGACCATCAATGGCGAGGCGGTCATCGTCGACATCGCCAAGATGCCGCACGTGCTGGTCGCCGGCACCACCGGTTCGGGCAAGTCGGTCGCCATCAACACTATGATCCTGTCACTGCTCTACCGGCTGACGCCGCAGGACTGCCGGCTGATCATGATCGACCCGAAAATGCTGGAGCTCTCTGTCTATGACGGCATCCCGCATCTTTTGACGCCTGTTGTCACCGATCCGAAGAAGGCGGTGGTGGCGCTGAAATGGACCGTGCGCGAGATGGAGGACCGCTACCGCAAAATGTCAAAGGTCGGCGTCCGCAACATCGACGGTTTCAACGCGCGGGTGCAGCAGGCGGAGAAGAAAGGCGAGAAAATCTCGCGCACCGTGCAGACCGGCTTCGACCGCCAGACCGGCGAAGCGATCTACGAGACCGAAAACCTCGATCTCGAGCCGATGCCCTACATCGTCGTCATCATCGACGAGATGGCCGATTTGATGATGGTCGCTGGCAAGGACATCGAAGGCGCGGTGCAGCGCCTTGCGCAGATGGCGCGCGCCGCCGGCATCCACGTCATAATGGCGACGCAGCGGCCGTCGGTCGACGTCATCACCGGCACGATCAAGGCCAACTTCCCGACCCGCATCTCCTTCCAGGTGACGTCGAAGATCGACAGCCGCACCATCCTGGGCGAGCAGGGCGCCGAACAGCTGCTTGGAATGGGCGACATGCTCTACATGGCCGGCGGCGGCCGCATCCAGCGCGTACACGGCCCCTTCGTTTCCGATGACGAGGTCGAGAAGATCGTCGCGCATCTGAAGCTGCAGGGCGTGCCGGAATATCTCGATGCGATTACCGAGGATGACGATGAGGACGACGACGAGCCGCCGGGCAAGGGTGGCTCGGGCGGTGGCGGCGGCAATTTCGAGGATTCCGACGATCCCTACGACCAGGCGGTTGCGGTGGTGCTGCGCGACGGCAAGGCCTCGACCAGCTACATCCAGCGCCGGCTCGGCATCGGCTACAACCGCGCCGCCTCGATCATCGAGAAGATGGAGAAGGAAGGTATTGTCGGCCCGGCGAACCATGCCGGAAAACGCGAGATTCTAGTGCCGACGGAGGACGACAAGTTCTGATCCGACCGGCAAGAACCATGGGATTTGCCCGGCTGCAAGGTCGACGGCGGCAACTATGACCCTTCTGGCGCGTTTGCAACGACGAAGCGCTGTTAGGTCGCCAAACTTAAGCCCAACTGGGGGGCCAAACACTGCGACAACAGATAAACCAGACGAGAGTGACCGGCATGAAAAACTCCTCTTTCGCTACGACCAGCGATTTTGCCCCGACCCGCCGCCAGCTGCTTGGCCTCGGCCTGGTCCTGGCAGGTGCTGTGGCCATCAACGTCGTGCCCGGGGTCCAGTTGCTGGCGTCGGCGCAAGCGGCGGTGCCACCCACCGCGCAGAAGATCGCCGACCATTTTTCCTCGGTCAAATCGATGACCGGCGAATTCGTGCAGTTCGGACCCAAGGGCGAGCAGACCGGCGGCAAGTTCTTTCTGGAACGGCCGGGCAAGATTCGGTTCAACTATGACGGGACGTCGAATTTCAGGGTGATTTCCGACGGCAAGTCGGTGGTCATCCTCAACAAGCGGCTGAAAACCTCCGATCTCTACCCACTGTCGAAAACGCCGCTCAAGCTGCTGCTCGACACCAAGATCGACCTCTCCGGCGGCCGCGTCAAAAGCGTCAAGGAAGAGAACGACGTCACCACCATTCAACTCGCCGACAAATCGGTGTTCGGCAGTTCGAAGATAACTATGATGTTCGATCCGAAAACCTACGATTTGCGCCAATGGACGATCACCGATGCGCAAGGCAAGGACACGACGGTGATGATCTTCAACGTCAGGGAAGGCGTGAGCTTCGCCCCCGACACCTTTGCCATCGACTATACGGCGAACCGCGAGCTGAACACCAAGTCGCGCTGAGGCATGGTGATGTTCAGATAATGCCGGCCTGCGAACGGTAGTTTCCTGCGTTTCGTCGTGGGAAGCCTTTCTGGACGTCAGCGCTGCCCCTCATCTGGCTACCGCCATCTTCTCCCCGTAAACGGGGAGAAGGACGCTGTAATCGACGATTTCGCCATCCACCATGGTTGAAAGAAAGGCGCCGCGGCTGGAGCCAGCGTCTTTCTCCGGGGAGAAATGCCCGGCAGGGCAATGAGGGGCGGCGCGAGGGTCAACGATTGCGCCCGGCTTGTTTTTGCAGCGTATGGCTGGCAGTAGTTTCCGGAACTGCCTTGCCAAAAAAGCACCAGCCCGTCGGAGCTAACCAGGTTCCTGCGGTCCCGTGCCGTCCGGACCCTCCGTATGCCCTTTTCCATCGCCACCTGGAACATCAATTCCGTCCGCTTGCGCATGCCGATCGTCGAACGCCTGCTTGTCGAACAGGCACCGGACGTGCTCTGCCTGCAGGAAACCAAAGTTCCCGACGAACTGTTTCCCGAGAAGGCCTTTCGCAAGCTCGGCTACGAGCATATCGCCTTCCACGGCCAGAAGGGCTATCACGGCGTGGCGACGGTGGCGCGCCGGCCGATCGCGATTGTCGAAAAGCGCCGCTTCTGCGAGATCGAGGACTGCCGGCATCTGTCGGTCACCGTGCGGGCCGGCGGAAAGGCGATCCTGCTGCACAATTTCTACGTCCCGGCCGGCGGCGACGAGCCCGATCCGATCATCAACCGCAAGTTCAAGCACAAGCTCGATTTCGTCGCCGAAATGAACGCCATCCGCGCCGAGCACGACGAAGTGTCCGGTTCGATCCTGGTCGGCGACCTCAACATCGCGCCGCTCGAGCACGATGTCTGGTCGCACAAGCAGCTCCTGAAGGTGGTCAGCCATACGCCGGTCGAGACGGAAAATTTCGAGGCGATGCGGCTCGCCGGCGACTGGGTCGACCTGATGCGGCTCAACGTGCCGTATGAGCAGAAGCTCTACACCTGGTGGAGCTATCGCGCGCAGGATTGGGAAGCGTCGGATCGCGGCCGGCGGCTCGACCATGTCTGGTCGTCGCCAAACCTGGTGCCGAGCTTTGCCGGCTACGAGATCCTGCGGCCGGCGCGCGGCTGGGAACGGCCGTCGGATCATGTGCCGGTCATAGCGCGGTTCGACCTGGATTAGGTGTATCGATATTCAGATCAGGCCGGCCTGCGAATGGTGGTTTCCTGCGCTTCCGGTGCTCACGTACCCAAAAGTACGCTCTGCTCCGGTTCTCGGATCCCACCAGTCTCGGCTAGGCCTGATCTAAATCTCGATACACCTCAGCCTTGCCGCCCTGATTCGATGGCTTTCACGGGTCATTGGTTGCGACAGCGAGTTGAGATCCGGGTTCAGTTCTCGAAACGCGGCGCCAGCTCCTCGATGCGGCGGATCATTGCCAGAAAATCCTCGGAGATGCGCTGGTGCAGATGGACCGCGATATCCGGATATTCCTCCAGGATGCGGTGGAACATCTTGCGGCTGACCCGCAGCACTTCCGAATCGATCTGGGCGGATGCGCTGGTCAGCCGGTTGGTATCGGCGATCAGCGCCAGTTCGCTCAGCATCGTACCGGGACCGGCCGTGCCTATCGGGACGCGGGCGCCATCCTGCTCGCGATACAGCACGATGCGCCCGCTGACGACGATATAGGCACAATCGGCCTCGTCGTCCTCGCGGTAAAGCTTGTGGTCGGCCTGCAGCTTGGTGGTTTCCGCGCCAAAGGCGAGCAGACGCAACTGTTCCTCCGTGAAGCCCTCGAAGAGCCTCACGGCGGACAGGATGCGGATGTCGTCATCCAACGCCATCTAGCTAGGTCCCCGAACGGCCAGTCCAATCCCTCCCTTACAGCGCCGAGCAACCCTTTGAACGCGCAAAGGACGCGCTAAACGCTTTGAAATCGACGCACCATGCTTTCGAAAAAAGATTCCGATTTTTGGTCCGATGCGTCAGCGAGTTCGATCCAGAACCACCTCCAGTCTCAGGATCGTACCCGAAAACGGCCCCTGCCCCGACCGCTGATTGAATGATTAAATGTTTAAGGAACCAGCTTGTAGCCGCCGCTTTCTGTCACAAGAATTTCTGCGTTAGAAGGATCGCGCTCGATCTTCTGGCGCAGCCGATAGACATGGGTTTCCAGCGTGTGCGTGGTAACGCCGGAATTGTAGCCCCAGACTTCCTCGAGCAGCACGTCGCGCGTCACCACCTTCTGGTCGGCGCGGTAAAGATACTTGATGATCGAGGCTTCCTTTTCGGTCAGCCGCACCTTGGCGCCGCGCTGGTCGATCAGAAGCTTCTGGCTGGGCTTGAAAGTGTAGGGGCCGACCGAAAAGGTGGCGTCTTCGCTCTGCTCATGCTGGCGAAGCTGGGCACGGATGCGGGCCAGGAGAACCGCGAATCGGAACGGTTTGGTCACATAGTCGTTGGCGCCGGCTTCGAGGCCGAGAATCGTGTCGGAATCGGTGTCGTGTCCCGTCAGCATGATGATGGGCGACTTATAGCCGCCCTTGCGCAGTATCTTCACTGCCTCGCGGCCATCCATATCGGGGAGGCCGACATCCATGATGAGCAGATCGATGAGGCCGCCGCGGGCCGTGGCGACACCTTTGGCGGCGGTTGATTCCTGCAGGACGTCGAATTCCTCATAGAGAGACAATTGCTCGACGAGCGTGCCGCGCAGGTCGTCATCGTCATCGACGATCAGAATGGTGCGTGAAGTCATGGATCAATCCGTTGTTTTGAAAAGAAAATTCAGTTGACCGCTGCCTGTTTATGCGGAAGCTGACCGACACAACAGCCGATCACAATGATTTGTTCCGTGGCACGATCATACAAGAAAAAACGCGCGTGCAATGAGGCGGGCGCATTTTTGCGAAAAGGGCTTCGTGTTCTCACCGTGCGCGCCAGGCCCGGCCACGCCAGCCAGGGGCTTCTGCAGGCTGGCAAGCTGGTGTTTTCATGTGCGCTGGGACGCGGCGGCATATCGGCCGGCAAGCGCGAAGGCGACGGCGCCACGCCGCTTGGTTCGATGCGGATCCTGTCGGGATACTTTCGTAACGATCATTTTTCCGGAGGCCGCAAAACCCGGCTGGCGATGACGCCGATCGGTCCGGATCTCGGCTGGTGCGAAGTGCCTGAGGACCGCAACTACAACCGTCCGATCAGGATTCCCTATGGCGCCAGCCACGAGCGGATGCTGCGCACCGACCGGCTCTATGATGCCTGCCTGGTGCTCGACTGGAACATTTCGCCGCGTCGCCGCGGGCGCGGCAGCGCCATCTTCTTTCATCTGGCGCGCCCCGGCTTCACGCCGACGCAAGGCTGCGTCGCGGTGACGGCGCGCACGATGGCACGGCTGCTGCCGCTGCTGTCGGATCGCACGGTGATGAAGGTGGTGAGGTAGGGAATAGGGGAATAGGGGAATAGGGGAATAGGAAAGTGTCAGTAGGATCGCGCAGGCGCGCCGCTTACCTTTTAGCTGCCCTACTGCCCTACGTCCGCGGCCTCTGCCAGCCGATGTCGAGCAGACCCAACCGGCCGAGTTCCCGGTCCATCACGCGCGCGACATCCTTGCGTTCGGCGCCGATGTCGCGCAATTGGCGGTCCGCAAGATCGTCGACGTTCTGATGCGGGAGATTGACCGCAACTTTCGCATGGCGAAACCAGTCAAGCGTCGCGCGCAGCCAGGCCGACCGGGCGATTGCAGGAGTCATAACCATGTGGGACATGGCACAATCCACTTCATTCGGATGTCAAATCCGGTTTGACGTTATTTCGATGGTCCCATCATGCCGGATTGAAATCAAAACGTGAAACGAGTAGTTTTCTCAGCATCTTCAAGTTTTATTTGAGGATTGGAAAATGATCGACCGGCCTCTCCTCGTCCTACTGTGATGGCTCGCCTGCTGCCGGGAACCCGTGCACTGAGGACGCTGGAGGCGGCGGCCCGGCACCTCAATTTCACCCGCGCCGCAGATGAGCTCGGCCTGACGCCGGCTGCGGTCAGCCACCAGATCAAGGAAATCGAGGATCAGCTCGGCATCGTGCTGTTCACGCGCACCAGCCGCACGATCCGGCTGACGGAGGCGGGCGCGGTGCTGTTCGAGGCGTCGACCGACGCGCTGGATCTGCTTGGCCGGGCCGTCTCACGGGCGCACAAGATGGCGCGCGGAACGGCGCTGCTGAAAGTGACCCTCGACGCGCAGTTCGCGACAAAATGGCTAATGCGGCGCGTCGATGACTTTCGCAAGCAGCGGCCGGGCATCGAGCTCCGCTTCGACATTGCGTCCGAATTGCGCGATTTCGACCTGGACGACGTCGATGTCGGCATCCGATTCGGCGCGGGAAAATATCCGGGCCTTTGCACCCACCGGCTGTTCGACAACATCATCATTCCTGTGTGCAGCCCCAGCCTGCTGGCCTCCGGCCCACCGCTGCGCGAGCCGCGCGATCTCTTCCATCACACGCTTGCCCATATCGAGTGGGCGCGACAAGGCGTGACGTGGCCGAATTGGCGCATGTGGATGGCGGCGGCCGGCGTCGACGATTTCGACGACAGCCGGACGATCGTGTTCGGCACCTCGACCGACGCCGTTCAGGCCGCGCTCGACGGCAATGCCGTCGCGCTCGCCGATTTTGCCATGGTGGCAAACGATCTTTCCGAGGGCCGGCTGATCCGGCCCTTCGAACTTGGCATCAGGGTTCCGCCCGACTTCGCCTATCATCTGGTCTACCCCATCGGATCGGCCAACGACGCCAGGATCGAGGCGTTCAGGGATTGGCTCCTGAACGAAGTTCACAACCCGCAGCCGGACCAACGCTTGGATGAGTTTTAGGCCGCTCTGAGTGATCAGCCGGCGGTCGTCGACCTATTTCGTGGCGGCAGGATCAGCCCGCGACTTCCCCTGCGCCGAACCAGCCGATCACCGCGCCGATGATAAGCAGCACGCCGAGCCAGTGACCGCAGTCTATGATGGTCAGGTCCCAGCCGAACCCTTCGTAGCGATGATTGACGGATAACGTCGTGGCGACGAATCCGAACCAGAGAACGAAGCCGAAGACGAGCCCGGCAACGAGGCTCGGTTCGCCACCGGTCATCGCTCCGATCATCAGGGACATGACGAGCGCCATGACAAGTTCCGCAATGAAGCTGATGACGAAGGGCAGCGGCGATTTACTCATGGTCGCCGGATCAAGCCTGGCGGCCTTGAGCCACGGCTTGCTCAGGCGCATGTACCATGCAGCGCCGAACAACCACGCCACCACCGCGGCGACGATCACCGCCAGCCAGTTCACTGCTGAAAAATCCATGATTCCCTCCCCGGAAGCATGTCGCCCAAAAGTGCCCAGCGGTTTTGGGACAACGCTATGCGTACTCTCAAATCGATGCGTGATGGAACGCCCGTTCGGCGATGCCGTCAAGCAAACCGCCAGACGGTCGTGCGCTTGACCAGGGCGTCTTCCAGCGCCCGGGTTACCGCCACTTCATAGACGGCAAGCGGCTCCAGTCCTGCTTGCGGCATATAGGAACGGCCGGGATCGCCGACGATAATGTCGGCGCCGCGCGCCTTCAGCGTCGCGAACCATGGAATCAGCCGTTCGGCGAAGGATTTGTCGTAGAAGACGTCGCCGGCCAGAACCACATCCCAGCCCGCATCGGCTCCGATGCAGTCCGAGCCGAGGAACTTTATCCCGACATCATTGGCCTCGGCGTTGAGGCGGATCGCGGTCGCGCAGAACGGGTCGATGTCGGCGGCGATCACCTCTGCCGCGCCGGCCTTCGCCGCGGCGATGGCGACAAGGCCGGAACCGGAGGCAAAGTCGAGCACGCGCTTGCCCTGTACATCAGACGGATTGTTGAGGATATAGCGGGCAAGGCCTTGGCCGCCGGCCCAGGCGAAAGCCCAGAAGGGCGGCGGCAGGCCGATCTCGGCCAGTTCGTCCTCGGTCCGCTGCCACAGATCGTGCGCTTCGTCGGCCAGATGCAGCAGGATCTCCGGCACATGCGACGGCGCCATCAGCGCCGTGTTGTCGAGGATGAAGCTTTTCGCGCTGTTCGGCGTCAGCGCCGTCACGGAGCCGGGGTCAGGCCGCCCATGCGGCAGACCTCTTTCCATTCGGCCGGCGTCACCGGCTGCACGGAAAGCCGTCCGAGCCGGACCAGTGCCATCTCGGCAAGCTTGGGATTGGCCTTGACCTGTTCCAGCGTCACCGGCTTCGGCATATCCTTTACGGCGCGGATATCGACGCATTCCCAGCGCGGATCGTCGGAAGTCGTGTCCTGATGAGCCAGCGCGCAGACCTCGGCGATGCCGACCACATCGAGCCCGTCATTGGAGTGGTAGAAGAAGCCGAGGTCGCCGATCTGCATCGCCTTCATATTGTTGCGCGCCGCATAATTGCGCACGCCGTCCCATTGCGTGCCGGCTTTGCCCTTCGCCTTGAGGTCCTCGAAGGAGAAGACCGAGGGTTCAGATTTGAACAGCCAGTAGTTCATTTTTGCTCCTCCTGGCAGCTGGCGATCAGGCAGCCGCCGGCTTGTTGAAGGTCCAATTCCATTGCCGGATTTCGACGCTTTCGAACAGCCCGGCCTTGGCATAGGGGTCTGCCGCCGACAGCGCTTGTGCCGCGGCCAGATCGGGCGCCTCGACCACGACGAGGCTGCCGTTCGGCTTGCCGTCGGCCTCGAGGAACGGACCGGCGAAGGCCAGCTTCTTCTCGCCGTTCAATCCTTCCAGGAAGGCAACATGCTCGGGCCGGGTATCGAGCCGCACCTGCAGGCTTCCAGGCTTGTCCTTGCAAATCAACGCAAACAGCATCTTCCATCTCCGGATTGTTCGAAATTACACGTCGGTTTCGGTCTTCAGCGGCCTTGTCATCAGCGCCGCGACAGCCTGGCGGATGGTGATCGTGCCGTCCAGGATGGCGGCAACGGCGGTGATGATCGGCGCATCGATCTTGCGCTCGGCGGCAATGCGGGCGGCGATCGCCGCCGTCGGCACGCCTTCGGCCAATGGCAGGCCGGCAAGTGGCTTGCCTTGTCCCAGCGCCAGCCCGTAGGCGAAATTGCGCGACTGGGCGGACGAGCAGGTGAGCAAAAGATCGCCGAGGCCGGAAAGTCCCATCAGCGTTTCCGGCCTGGCGCCGAAGGCAGCACCGATGCGGCGCAATTCGACGAAGCCGCGGGTCACCATGGCGGCTTGGGCGCTGGCGCCGAGCGCGGCGCCGGTGACGGCACCGGCGGCAATGGCGAAGACGTTCTTCAGCGCGCCGCCGATCTCGACGCCGATGAGATCGTCGCTCGAATAGCAGCGCAGGTTCTGCGCCGAGAAGCGGGCGGCAAGCTCGGCCGCCAGATCCTCGTCGCGGGCGGCGACCACCACGGCCGTCGGCAGGCCCCTGGCGACGTCCGTGGCGAAGCTCGGGCCGGACAGGGCGGCGACCGGATTTTCAGGCAGGATCTCTCTAGCGATGGCCGACAGCGGCGCGCCGGTGTCGCGCTCGATGCCCTTGGCGCAGAGAACCAGCGGGGCGCCTTTCGGCATATGGGTTTTCGCGGTGGCCAGCATGGCGCGCAGCGACTGCGCCGGCGCCACCGCCAGAACGCAGTCGGCGCCGTCGAGCGCGGCCTCGATGTCGCTCGTTGCCACGATGCCGGCCTGGAGCGCGATGCCCGGCAGATAGCGCGGATTTTCGCCACGGTCGATCGCGGCGACGGTCTCCGGGTCGCGCGCATAGAGGCGGACGAAATGACCGGCTCGCAGCATGGCCAGCGCCAGCGCCGTGCCCCAGGCACCGCCGCCGAGCACGGCAATGCGCCAACCGCTTGGCGCCTTGTGCCCGCTACCGGTCATGCCTTGGCTCCGCGCCGGCCCGAGCCGACCATCGGGGCAGAGATACTGTCCAGCGGCCAGCGCGAGCGCGGCACGAAATCGGCGGCGTTCTCACCCGCGATGCCGACGCGCAGCCGTTCGATGCCGGCCCAGGCGATCATCGCCGCATTGTCGGTGCAGAGTTTGAGCGGCGGTGCGACGAAAGCAAAGCCGGCTTTCTCGCATAGGGCTTCGAGTGTCGCCTTGATCGTCCGGTTGGCAGCGACGCCGCCGGCGACGACGAGCGCAGGCTCCATCTCGCCTGGAAACTCCTGACGGAATCGGTTCAGCGCCCTCGAAACACGATCGTCCAGTGCATCCGCCACCGCCGCCTGGAACGAGGCGCAGATGTCGGCGACGTCCTGGTCGCTCAACGGGGCAATGGCCGTTGCTGCCTGACGCACGGCGGTCTTCAGCCCGGAAAAGGAGAAATCGGGCTGCGCCGATCCCTTCATCGGCCGCGGGAAGGCGAAGCGTGCGGCGTCGCCGGTCGCCGCCGCCTTCTCGACATTCGGCCCGCCAGGATAGGGCAGGCCGAGCATCTTGGCCGTCTTGTCGAAGGCTTCGCCGAGCGCATCGTCGATGGTTGTCGCCCAGCGCTGATAGTCGCCAACGCCACGCACCGCGACGATCTGCGTGTGGCCGCCGGACACCAGCAGCAACAGGTAGGGAAAATCGAGCCCGTCGGTCAGCCGCGCGGTCAGCGCGTGGCCTTCGAGATGGTTGATGGCGATCAGCGGCTTGTTCGCCGCGGCGGCGATCGCCTTGGCCGTCATCAGCCCGACGATCAGCCCGCCGACCAGGCCGGGCCCGGCGGTCGCGGCGATCGCGTCGATGTCGGCGAGATCGACGCCCGAATCGGCGAGCGCTGCCTCGATGATGCCGTCCAGCGCCTCGACATGGGCGCGCGCGGCGATTTCCGGCACGACGCCGCCGAAGGCGGCATGCTCCTCGATCTGGCTGAGCACGATATCGGACAGGATTTTCGGCGCGCCGCCGCCGTCCAGCGCCACCACGCTCGCGGCGGTCTCGTCGCAACTCGTCTCAATGCCCAGAACGCGGATCAATTCGTCGCTATCCCCTAGAGATTGTGCAACCAGTCTTTCCCCATTAGGAGGAAGCCCGGAAAACGGCCTCCATCTGCCGGGGGTTATCACGGACGGCGCGCCATGCAAACAACCTTGAAAATCGGAACACGCGGCAGCCCGCTGGCGCTGGCGCAGGCGCATGAAACGCAGGCGCGACTGATGGCCGCGCACGGCATGCCGGTTGAGGCATTTGAAGTGGTCGTCATCTCGACCAGCGGCGACCGCATCCAGGACCGGCCGCTGTCGGAAGCCGGCGGCAAGGGCCTGTTCACCAGGGAGATCGAGGAAGCGCTGCTAGCGCGCCGTATCGACATCGCCGTGCATTCGTCGAAGGACATGCCGACGGTGTTGCCCGACGGGCTGCAACTGTCCGCCTTCCTGCCACGCGAGGACGCCCGGGACGCTTTCGTCGGCAAGGCGGCGAAAACGATCGCCGGATTGCCGCACGGCGCAAAGGTCGGTTCGTCGTCGCTGCGGCGCCAGGCGCTGATCCGGCGGATGCGGCCGGACCTCGACGTGGTGATGTTCCGCGGCAACGTGCAGACGCGGCTGCGCAAGCTCGACGAGGGCGTTGCCGACGGCACCATCCTTGCCTATGCCGGGCTGAAGCGGCTCGGGCTCGAAAATGTCATCACCGACCTCATGCCGCTCGACACCTTTCCGCCGGCGCCGGGGCAGGGCGCGATCTGCATCGAAAGTCGCATCGGCGACCTCGATGTGGAAAAGATGCTGACAGCAATCCATGATTTGCCGACCGGACAGGCGCTGGCCTGCGAACGGGCTTTCCTGGCTGCGCTCGACGGGTCGTGCCGCACGCCGATCGCCGGCCATGCGACGATATCGGGCGGAACGGTTGTCTTTGCCGGCCTGATAATCTCGCCGGACGGTACGCAGTCCCATGAGGTCAAGGCGGAAGGCCCGGTGCAGGATGCCGCCCACATCGGCGAGGATGCCGCCAGGACCGTACGGGCCAAGGCTGGCGAAAAATTCTTCGACGGCTGGGCCTGACATGGTTCGTGTCCTGGTGACGAGGCCGGAACCGGGCGCCTCGCGCACGGCGCAGCGGCTTTTGGACCAGGGTTTTCAGCCGATCCTGCTGCCATTGACCGAAACGGTCGCTCTGCCGGTCGATGCGGACGGGGTCGCAGACAATGCCGTGGCCGTTGCCGTCACCAGCGCCAATGCCGTGCGTCACGCGCCGAAGGAAATCATCGCAGCGCTCGCCGGCTTGCCCTGCCATGCCGTCGGTAAAAGGACCGCGGAAGCGGCCCACACTGCGGGATTCTTCTCCGTCAGCGAAGGCCCTGGCGATGCCCAGGCGCTGGCGGATGCGCTTGCCGGCGATTACGCCGGACAGACCATCGTCTATCTGTGCGGGCGCGTGCGGTTTTCGGGTTTCGAGCAGCGGCTGCAGGCCGCAGGCGTTCACGTCCGCACCGTTGAGACCTATGACACCGTCGCGCTGGACTATTCCGACGAAGCCGTTCTTGCGCGCTTGTCCGGCCTGCCGGTCGAGGCGGTGCTGCTCTATTCGGGCAACGCGGCCAAAGCGATGCAGGCACTGGCCGGCCGGCCGGCGCTGCTTGGCGCTTTTGAGAGGACAATTTTTTTCGCTTTGTCGGCGCGCATTGCCGCGGCGTCGGACGATGTCGCCGGCGACAGGATCCGGATAGCGCCTGAGCCCAGCGAAGATGCGCTGCTGGGCCTTTTGCAGGCGCGGCGCTGACCGGCGCCTGCCGCTGCTTGCCTGCCCGTCCCGGGGCGTCAGCGCTGGGGCGACTGCCTGGATCGGCATGTTTGTTCTTGCTTTGTGCCGGCAGCTGTGCTAACAAATGCTTGTCGTGCCCATTCGCGCCGACGACCCGCCGCCAAGGCGGGTTTTTTGTTTCTGATCTCCCTGAAGCGCAGACACGGGCCCTGCGGCGTCTCGCCAAAACCGACCCCGGCGTCATCACGCCGCCCTTTTCATCGCTTGGTGATGTGCTAGACCCTTTCTGAACCATCCCGAAGCGAATTTTGTGGAGCCCAAGCATGGTCAAGACGCCGAAGATGCGGCATTCGAAAAGCCGTCGTGAGCCGGTGACCATCGAGCTCGAACCCGGCGCCGTCTCGCGCGTTGCCGACGAGGATGCCGCCAACGGGCGGACCGACGAGGCGAAGGCGGAGGAAGCGGCAAACGCGTCGCAGCCGGAAGCGCCTGATGAACCCGTGCATGCCGATCAGACCGACATCGAGCCGTGGGAACATGCCGACGCGGCCCCGCCGGCCGGCTCGGAAGAGCCCGCAGAGGGTGGCGCCAAAGGTGCCGAAGGACCCAAACCGACTTATCCGGCCGGCTCGGAGGCGTCGGCGAACCGGGCCTTCGACTACAGTTTCGACGACGCATCCGCCAAAGCCAGCGGGACGGGGACCAGCAGCGGGACCGATGAAGCGCCGAAAGAAACCCAGACAGGGAATGAATACATGGCGCAGCCGAAGCGTGGCGGCATCATCGCTGCCGGCTTTATCGGCGGCGTCATCGCACTCGCCGCCGCCGGAGGGCTGCAGTTTGCCGGCTTGCTCGGCGCGCCAGGGGCCGGCGATGCCTCCTCGGGCGGCGTATCGCTCGATGGCATCAATGGCGAAATCGCTTCGCTAAAGAGCGAGATCGCCGGGCTCAAGGACACAGGCGGCAACAATGATGCGTCGGCCAAGGTGGACGGACTGTCGTCGGCCCTGGATCAGGTCAAGACGGATGTCGCTGCGCTGAAATCGGCGGTCGAGCAGGGTGGAGCAGGCGACAGTGCCGGGCTTGCAGCCCTTGGCGACAAGGTCAGGCAGATCGAGACGGAGATTGCGGCTCTTGGCCAAACCGGCAATACGGCGCCGGTCGATCTCGGCCCGCTCAACGAAAAGCTGGTCGGGCTCGACGCACTGGTGAAATCCGCCGGCGAGACGGCGAAAGCGCAGGAAGGCCGGCTTGCGGCGCTGGAACAATCCGTGTCGCAGCTTTCCGGCAAGCTCGAGGCACAGGCAGCGCAACCGAAGATCGCGCTCGCCATTGCCGCATCGGCGCTGAAGGCAGCACTCGACCGCGGTGCGCCTTTCGCGGCCGAACTCGAAACCTTTGCGGCGATTTCACCCGATGCGCCGGAGCTCGCGACCTTGCGTAGCTACGCCGAGAAGGGCGTTCCGACCCGGGCTGAGATCGCCGCCGAAATGCCCGCCGCGGCCAATGCCATGGTCGCTGCCTCGGAGCCCGTCGACCAGAATGCCGGCTTCCTGCAAAACCTGTTGTCGAGCGCCGAATCGCTGGTCAAGGTCCGGCCGATCGGCGCCGTCGAAGGCGCCGGGGCGCCGGAAACCGTCGCGCGTATGGAGGTGGCGGTCAACCAGGGCGACTACGCCAAGGCGCTCAGCGAATACGACACACTGCCCGAGGCGGCCAAGGCCGCCGGCGCCGAATTTGCCGGCAAACTGAAGGCGCGGACCGAAGTCGAGACGCAGATCGAGGCGCTGATCGCCAGTGCGATGAAGGCGTGAGGAAAACCCGATGATTCGCATTCTGCTTTTCCTCGCCGTCGTTTTCGTGCTCGGGCTGGGTTTCGCCTGGCTGGCTGACCGGCCGGGCGAGATGGTCGTCACCTTCAGCGGCTATCAATACCAGGTCAGCCTGATGGTGGCGGCGGTGGCGGTTGTCGCCGTGGTCGCCGCGGTGATGATCGTCTGGTGGCTGCTCAAGGCGCTGTGGAACAGCCCCTACACCATATCGCGCTATTTCCGCGTGCGCCGTCGCGACCGTGGCTATCAGGCGCTGTCGACCGGCATGATCGCCGCCGGGGCCGGTGACGGAGCGCTCGCCCGCAAGAAGACCAAGGAAGCGGCAAAGCTCATTCGCTCCGACCAGGAGCCGCTGATCCACCTGCTCGAGGCGCAAGCCTCGCTGCTCGAAGGCGACCATGAGGGTGCCCGCGAAAAGTTCGAGACCATGCTCGACGATCCCGAAATGCGGCTGCTCGGCCTGCGCGGGCTCTACCTCGAGGCCGAACGCCTCGGCGATCGCAACGCGGCGCGGCACTATGCCGGCCGCGCCGCCGCGATGGCGCCGCAGCTGGCCTGGGCCGCCGAATCGACGCTGGAAGATCTGACCGGGCGCGGCGACTGGGACGGCGCGCTGAAACTGGTCGAGGCGCAGAAATCGACACGCCAGATCGAACGCGACGCCGCCAACCGGCGTCGCGCCGTGCTGCTCACTGCCAAGGCGCAGGCGCTGATCGACAGCGATCCCAATGCCGCCAAAACCGCTGCTCTTGAGGCCAACCGGCTGCGGCCGGATTTCGCGCCGGCGGCGGTGATCGCAGCCAAACTGCTGTTCAGACAGAATGATGTGCGCAAGGGCGCGAAGATACTGGAAGCGGCGTGGAAAGCCGAGCCGCATCCGGAGATCGCGGAGCTCTACACCCACGCCCGGCCGGGCGATGCCGTGCTCGACCGCCTGAACCGGGCGAAGAAGCTGCAGGAGATGAAGAAGAACCACGCCGAATCATCGCTGGCGGTGGCACGCGCCGCACTCGACGCGCAGGACTTTTCAACCGCCCGCAAAGAGGCCGAGGCAGCCATACGCATGGATCGCCGCGAAGGCGCCTATCTGCTTCTGGCCGACATTGAGGAGGCCGAGACCGGCGATCAGGGCAAGATTCGGCAACTTTTGTCCAAGGCAGTGCGTGCACCGCGCGATCCGGCCTGGGTTGCCGACGGCGTCGTCTCCGAACGCTGGGCGCCGGTGTCGCCGATCACCGGCAAGCTCGACGCCTTTGAGTGGCGGGCGCCGATGGAGCGGCTCGGCCAGCTCATCGACAGTGATGAGGACGCGCCGGACGCCGCAGTGCCGACGATTGCGGGGCCCATCGAACCGGCAAAAGAAAATGTGATCGAGCTGAACCCCGCTGGTTCGGCCGAAAGACCGACCGCCGCGGCGGCCTCGGAAAGTGGCGAAGACGATGTTGCGCCGGTCAACGCCACGGCGTTTGCCGCGGTGCCACCGGATGCCGAAGCTGTCGAACCGGCGGAGGAACTGGCGCGGCTGCCCGACGATCCCGGCGTCGATCCGGACGACCAAGACCAAAAATCACCACGCAAGTTTCGATTGTTTTGATTCGGCTGAGCTTGATAGTTTTGGCTGATGGGAAGTAGGAATCACATGTTCGAACGCGTTCTGTCGTTTCTGAAGGACCTGCCGGCAGCTGGCAGCGCCCGCAACAACGCCGATGATCCGCGCATTGCGGCTTCCGCCCTTCTCTACCATGTGATGAGTGCCGACGGCGTGCGTCAGGATGCCGAATGGGAGCGGTTCAAGGCGGTGCTGGCGGAAAGCTATTCGATCAGCGGCGACGAGCTCGACGCGCTTGCCGCTGCCGGCGAGCGGGCCGACAATGAGGCGATCGACCTCTACGCCTTCACCAGTGTTTTGAAGCGTCAGCTCGATCCGGACGCGCGAAAAGCCTTCATCGGCCTGATGTGGCAGATCGTCTATGCCGATGGCGAATTGCACGAACTCGAGGACAATATCGTCTGGCGGGTCGCCGAGCTGATGGATGTCGAACGCCACGACCGCGTCGAGGCACGCCGCAAGGCGGCCGCCGAAGCGCCGGGTGCTACTGGAACGTCGAGCGACGAATAGACAGGATACCCATGCCATCCACGCCGAGGCCGAGACCAAAAATCCTGATCGTGCTGCATCAGGAGAGTTCGAGCCCCGGGCGCGTCGGCCACATGCTTATCGAAGAGGGGTTCGACCTCGATCTCCGCTGCCCGCCGCTCGGCGACGCCTTGCCGGAAACACTGGACGGTCATGCCGGAACCGTTGTGTTCGGCGGACCGATGAGCGCCAATGACGAGGATGACTTCGTCCGCCGCGAGACCGACTGGCTGAAAGTTCCGCTCCGGGAGAACCGGCCGTTGCTCGGCATCTGCCTCGGCGCGCAGATGCTGGTCAAACATCTTGGCGGCAAGGTCGAGGGGCATGGCGAGGGGCTGGTCGAGATCGGCTGGTATCCGCTGAAAGCGACGGAGGATGGCAGGAAGCTGATGCGCTGGCCTGAGATGGTCTACCAGTTTCACCGCGAGGGCTTCTCGCTGCCGAGGGACGCGACGCTGCTGGCGACGGCCGAAACCTATCCCAACCAGGCCTTTCGTTATGGCGACAATGCCTGGGGCATCCAGTTCCATGGCGAATTGACCAGGGCGATGATGCAGCGCTGGGTCGTTCGCGGCGCGCATCGCTTCGAACTGCCCGGCGCGCAGCCCGGCCGCGACCATCTCGGCGGCCGGCTAATCTGGGACATGCATCTGAAGCGCTGGCTCGGCGAATTCCTGCAGACGATCTTCGGTAAGCCCGCGCTGTCCTGATCTAGTTTTGCGTCTATAAACGCAAACTATTGATCTAATTTTGTATCGCCGTTTTTGGGGGACGAGGCGCTGCGGCTTCAGGTGTCCGGATTCGTGCCACCAATTCCAAGTCCCGCCACCGACGGAGCCGACAATGCGCCAAGAGTTTCGTCAGCCCACCGGACGGCAAGGTCTGCCTGCCGAAGCGGTGAACCGAGCGACAGTAGCCTGCCGTGGTTTGCCGGTTCGACCGAAGCAGCAGTCGTTGACGTGGACGTCAGACCGGCAGCCCGTTCTGCTTACGCAGGCTTTTGTCGAATGCGGATGCCGGGACGAAACGGCGCAGGAAACTGACCTGGCGCGCCATTTTTCCCGCCGGATAGCGCCTCTTAGGAGTGGGATCAGTCGCAGCCGCCAACACGGTCTTGGCTACCACTTCGGGCGCATCGCCTTTTTCCATCGCCTTCCGCACGGCTACATTCATGCCAGCGCGCGCAGAGTCATAGATATCCAGCAACTGATCCGGCCTGGCGAGATTGTCTTCGAATAACGTACGGGTATAGGCGGGCTCGACCAGCACGACGCGAACTCCGAACGGGCGCAGTTCGTGGTCGAGCGATTCGGAATAGCCTTCAATGGCATGTTTGGTCGACGCATAAAGCGCGAAATAGGGGGCTGGGATGAACCCCTGCACCGAGCTCAAATTGACAATCCTGCCCTTTCCTTGGCGGCGCATTGTCGGCAACACCGCGTTGGTCACGCGGAAAACGCCGAAGACGTTCACGTCGAACAACGACTGAGCCTGGGCCATCGAGGACTCCTCCGCGCCGCCAAGCAGACCCATGCCGGCATTGTTGACGAGCAGATCAATACGCCCGGCCTCGGCCAGAACGTCATCGACCAGTTTCGCCACGGATGCGTCATCGGTGACGTCGCAGGTCAGCATGGTGATGCCGTCGGACCGTTCGGCGACCGCGCGACGGCTGGTTCCGAACACGCGAAAGCCGGCATTCTGTAGGGCTTTGGCCGTTGCGTGGCCGATGCCGGAAGACGCCCCCGTCACCAGGGCGACGCCAAGATTGGTCTTGTTCATGGAAATCACTTTCTTTGTGCTGGATTACCGGCTGCAGGCGTGCGCACAAATGGAGATGTGGCGCACGCCCCGGCGACCTAGTGAAGCCATTACTCGGCAATGGCCCCAGTTTTCTGGTCGGACACCGATCCCACCTCGGTGACGGTAAGCTTGTCGCCCGAGCGCGACACCTCGAGGCTTTGGTCAGGTTCGCCCAATTTTCCCGGCACCGATATGGTGGCCGACTGCCCTTCGGCGAGGGTGGCCGAGAAGCGCACCGGAGCCCCGGCCTCACCATCCGCCATCGTTGCGATCACCCGATAGCCGTCATTGTCGTTGGTGTAGTAGAGGACGCCATGAAGGCCGCCGATACGGATACTCTCCCCCGCCATGGCCGACAGCTCACCGGCATGCAGCGGAGACGCGGCCAGGCCGAATGCCACCACACCACCGATGAGGTTGATCATCGCGAGGCTCCGTTTGGACTGTGCCGCTCTCGGCCGGTCAGGGAGGGCAGGATGCGCCGATCGCGCGCGCTGATGAGTAAGGGCGAGGCGGGTTCCGACTTCATTTGCAACGGTGTTCATAGCAGGCTCCAATGTTGACAGCGTTAACTTCCAGGCATTGACATAAGCCCGAAAGTAGGCAATGTCAACAATGTTTCTGATGATAACTTTGTGAGCCAGCATGCAAGAAGCCACCGATCGTCCCTACCACCACGGAAATCTGAGGTACGCGATCATCGAGACCGCCATGGCCATGCTGCACGAGGAAAAAGGCTGGCAGTTCACTCTGAGGGAAGTGGCGCGCCGTGCCGGCGTCAGCCATGCCGCTCCCTACAAGCACTTTCCGGACAAGGCCGCCCTGCTTGCCGAAATGGCGCTGCTGGGATTCGACAGGCTGCATGAGGCAATGACGACGGCAAAGCCAAGAGGGGCAAATTCCTGGCGGGACGAATTTCTCGCCGTCGGCCGGGCCTATGTTCGGTTTGGAACTTCAAATCCGGGTCTCTACCGGCTCATGTTCAGCGCGGAGGCCGGCAAGGCAACGGACGTGCATCTGAGCGAGAGGGCGCTCGCTGTGTTTGGCGTGGTGATCGCATTGTTGGAGCGGGGCGAGGCCGAGGGCGTGCTGCGCAAGCGCGACGTGCGGGGTCGCGCGGCAGCCTGTTGGGCGCAAGTCCATGGCATCACCATGTTGACCATGGAAGGTTTGTTCCAACTCGAAAAAGTCGGCCCAAATCCCCTGGACGCCGCCCTCCTCACGCTGCTCGAAGGTCTGGAGAACTGACTGTTTCTGGTTGGGAATGCCGCGGTTCGCTGCCGCGTTATTCGGCTTGCCCCGGATCAGTTTCGCCCGTTGAGGTGGCGCACCTTGCGCAGCTGCGGGAACAGCAGCGCCCACAATCCGGCGACAACGACTGCGCCGACGCCGCCAATCACCACCGCGGGCACGGTGCCGATCAATGCCGCCATGGTGCCCGCGCGGAATTCGCCCAGCTCGTTGGAGGCACCGACAAAAACCTGATTGACGGCGTTGACGCGGCCGCGAACCTTGTCCGGCGTCCATAGCTGGATCAGCGTCTCTCTGATGTAGACGCTGAACATATCGGTGGCGCCGAGCAAGGCGAGCGCTGCGATCGACAGCCAGGTGATTGTGGAGAGGCCGAACAGCACGGTAAAGGCGCCGAACAGCGCGACGAAGCCGAGCATGACAACGCCGGCATGATTGCGGATCGGATGTCCGGCCAGCCAGATGGCAACGCAGATGGCGCCGATCCCCGGCGCCGAACGCAACAGTCCCAAGCCCCATGGGCCGAGTTCGAGGATGTCGCGCGCATAGACCGGCAGCAGTGCCGTGGCGCCGGACAAAAGCACGGCGAACAAATCGAGCGAAATGGCGCCGAGCACGATCTTTTCGTTCCAGATATAGCCGAAGCCGGCAAACAGGGTCTGCATCGTCGGCCTGTCGGTCTCGCTGCGCTGGGCAGGCTTCGGGATGCTGAAGACCAGCACTGCGGCGACAAACATCAGAACGGCTGCGGTGCCGTATGCCGCTTCCGCCGAAAGCCCGTAGAGCAGGCCGCCGGCGACCGGTCCGACGATGGTCGCTGTCTGCCAGGCTGACGAATTCCAGGCGATCGCGTTGCCGAAATCCTCTGGCGGCACGAGGTTGGCGAACAGCGACGCCGCGGCCGGTCCGAAGAAGGCGCGCGCGATGCCGAACATGGCGAGCACGCCGAAGATCAAGCCCGGCCCGCTAAGGCCGCGCAGCGTCAGCAGCAACAGGGCCAGTGCGCAGATCGCCTCCAGCAGAACCGTCAGCGCCATGATCAGACGGCGTCCGAAACGATCGGCGATCACCCCGGTGACCAGCACCAGCAGTAGCGAAGGCAGGAACTGGACAATGCCGACAAGCCCGAGATCGAACGGATCGCGGGTCAGGTCGTACACCTGCCAGCCAACGGCGACGGATACGATCTGGGTGGCGAATGTGGAGAGGAAGCGCGCCGCCCAATAGCTCAGGAAGGGTTTGTGGCGGAAGGCGGCATAGCGCGATGCATCGGATTCGGATGTCATTTGTGAATCGCCCCGGCGAGATTGTGTATCGGCCGGCGGGGCGCTGGTCCGACCACAGCGCTTTTAGCGCAGTTCGGTGCGGGGCGCGCGCAAAAATCGGCGCTGGATCAAAGATTTCGCGCTACCATGCTAATTGTAAATGGCGGAGGTGGAGAGGTTATTGGCGCACAGGTCGAGTTCCTTCGCGCCAATCTTCGAGGCTTCCATTTGCCGGTCTTCGAATGACGTGTCAGACCGTGGCCTTGGGCTTCCTGGTCTTCTTGACCGGCGCCGGCGGGGCGGCCTTGCGGCCAAGACCGATCGCCTTCGCCAACTGCGAGCGCGAGGCCGCGTAGGTGGGGGCAACCATCGGATAGTCGGCCGGCAAGCCCCATTTGGCGCGGTAAGCATCCGGCGTCAGCCCGAAATGAACGCCGATATGGCGCTTCAGGGATTTGAACTTCTTGCCGTCTTCGAGGCAGATAATGTAGTCCGGCGTCACCGATTTCTTGGGATTGACTGCCGGAATCAGCGGCGCTGCCACCGGAGCGGCGGGTTGTCCGAGCCCACCTATCGACGCGCTGACGCTGGCGATGAGATCGCCGAGGCCGGAAGCGGGCAAGCGGTTCTTCTCGACGTAAGCGGACACGATGTGAGCGGTCAGCTCGAGAAGGTCGATGTCCTTGCGGGCTTTGTTGCTGTCGTCGGTCAATCTATTTTCTCCGTTAGTGGGGTCGCAGAATTCCTAGTCGGCAAATCTGCGTAACGCAATGACGGCGCACCACGCCACACATTATTTTGAATAACAATACTAACGGCTGGGCCAGATCAACAGGTCTGGCCCTAAACCCCCATAATATCAGACGATCAGGGATTTGTCGCGCCACAGTCGAAATCCACCTTCGAAGGCGCGTGTGTTGTCGCCGCGCCTGCAACCGGCAGGCAATTCGTCCAGTTTGTCGACATTGCCGCCGCCGATGACCACATAGTCAGGCTGCATGGCGGCGCGCAGCCGCTCGACGACGTCGAAGACGTGCTTGCGCCATTTCTTCTTGCCGCGCTTTTCAAGGCCGCGTTCGCCGATATAATCCTCGAAACTGCCGCCCTTCTTGTAGGGAAGATGCGCGAGTTCCATCGGCTGGGCGACATTGTCCACAATCATCGCAGCACCGAGCCCCGTCCCGAGGCCGAGGAACAGCATCCGCCGGCCTTCGTAACTGCCGACGGCCTGCATCAGCGCGTCGTTGACCACCTTTACCGGCTTGCCGAACTGCGCTGCGAAGTCGCATCCGACCCAGCCCTTGCCGAGATTGGCGGGGTCGGTCAGCGGCCTGTTGTGGTGCACCGGGCCGGGATAACCCATCGAGATGACGTCGTAGGGCAAACCGTCGGCGAGCGTCTGCACGGCCGCGATCATCTGCTGCGGCGTCAGGCCGGGTCCGGAATCTGTTCTGCGCTCCTCGCCGCCGGCGCTGGTGAGGATCTTGACATGGGAGCCGCCAATATCGATCGCAAGTACGATCTTCTCGCTGTCCGGTGCAGGCTTTTTCGCCGCTTTGGCCATGGCGTCGCCTCTTGAGTTCATTTCGCCGGATTGATCCAGCCGTTCGGCGGTCCGAACCCGGCCATCGCATCGGCGGGCCCCCATGTCCCCGGCTCATAGAGATGAGGCGGCGTGGTGTCGCCGAGCACCGGGCCGACGATTCGCCAGGCGAGTTCGCTGGCGTCCTGGCGGGTGAACAACTGGCCGTTGCCGTTCATCGCGTCGCCGATCAGCCGCTCATAGGGCGGCATGTCGCCCTTGCTGTCGTCGAGCGCGGTGAGTTCGACCTGCTCGCCGATCATGTCGTCACCGGCAGCCTTGCGCTGGGCGCCGATCGAGATCGCCACCTGCGGGTCGATGCGGAAGCGCACGTAGTTGGCATCGTCGGGCTTGATCGGGTCGAAGACATTAAGCGGCGGCCGCTTCAGCCGGACGATGACCTCAGTGGCGTGGACCGGCATTGATTTGCCGGCGCGGATGAAAAAGGGCACGTCCTGCCAGCGCCAGGTGTCGACGAAAAACCGCACCGCCGCAAAGGTCTCGACCGGCGAATCCGGCGCGACGCCCGGCTCGCGGAGATAGCCCTTGAATTGGCCGCGCACGACATCGTCCTTGGTCAGCGTCCGGATCGCCCGCAGCACCTGCACCTTCTCGTCGATCAGATCGTCGGCCGAGCGGCCAACGGGCGGCTCCATGGCAAGCAGCAGCAGGATGTTGAGCAGATGGTTCTCGATGACGTCGCGGATGCAGCCGACCTCGTCATAGAAGCGGCCGCGGCCTTCGACGCCGAAATCCTCGGCCATGGTGATCTGCACGCTCTCGACGAAATTGCGGTTCCAGATAGGCTCGAGAAAAGAATTGGCGAAGCGAAAATAGAGCAGGTTCTGGATCGCCTCCTTGCCGAGATAATGGTCGATGCGAAAGATCGACTGCTCTTCGAATACCAGGTGCAGGACCCGGTTCAGCCAGCGCGCCGATTGCAGATCGTGGCCGAAAGGCTTTTCCACCATCAGGCGCGCGCCCTGGGCCGCGCTCGACTGTTCCAGCCCCTGGATGACCGTCTCGAACATGGTCGGCGGCACCGCCAGATAATGCAGCGGGTGCTGTGCGGTTCCCAGCGCGCTTTTCAGCTTCTCGAAGGTCGCGGCGCTTCGGTAGTCGCCGCTGACATAACGAAGCAGCGACGCAAGTTTCGCGAAGATCTTTTCGTCGACCTTGCCGATGGCCTTGACGATGCCGTCGCGGGCGCGCGCCTGCAACTGCTTCACGTCCCAGGCGTCGAAAGCGACGCCGATCACCGGCTCGGTCAACGTTCCCTTGGCGACCATGGTGTAAAGTGCCGGGAATATCTTCTTGTGGGCGAGATCGCCGGTCGCCCCGAAAAGCACCAGCGTGTCGGACCGTTCCTGGTTCATGAGCGTGCCTTCCCTGTCACGAGCCGGTCTTCGGCTTTTCGACATGGCCGCCAAAGGCATAGCGCATGGCGGACAGCAGCTTGTCGGCGAATTCGGATTCGCCTTGCGAGGAGAAGCGGTCGAACAGGGCCGAGGACAGAACCGGCGCCGGCACGCCGGTGTCGATCGCCGCCTTCAAGGTCCAGCGGCCTTCGCCTGAATCCGAGACTCGTCCGCCGAACTGCGTCAGCGCCGAGTCGGCCTTCAACGCGCCGGCCGTGAGGTCGAGCAGCCAGGAGCCGATGACGCTGCCATGCCGCCAGACCTCGGCCACCTCTGCGATATCGATGTCGAACTGGTAGTATTGCGGGTTTTCCAATGGACTGGTTTCAGCGTCGGCCGTCCGCTGTCTCTTGCCCGCATTTGCCGACTTCAGGATGTTCATGCCCTCGGCATAGGCGGCCATGACGCCGTACTCGATGCCGTTGTGGACCATCTTGACGAAATGGCCGGCGCCGCTCGGTCCGCAATGGAGATAGCCGAAGGGGGCCGTTCCTGCATCTTTGCCGGGGGCGGGCCCTCCGGCGTCGGCGCCCGGCGCCAGGGTGGCGAAGACCGGGTCGAGATGCTGGACCGCGCTGTCAGGGCCGCCGATCATCAGGCAATAGCCGCGTTCGAGGCCCCAGACGCCGCCGCTGGTGCCGACATCGACATAGTTCAGGCCTTTCAATGCCAGGCGGGCTGCATGGTCGACAGCCTCGTGATAATAGGAATTGCCGCCGTCGATGATGATGTCGCCCGGCTCCATCAGGTCGGCGACCTGGTCGACGATCCGGCTGGTGATCGCCGCTGGTAGCATCAGCCAGGCGGTGCGCGGCTTGGTCAGCTTGCCGACGAACTCCTCCATCGAACCCGCTCCGATCGCGCCAGCCGTCACAAGGGCTGCAACGCTGGCCGGGTTGATGTCGTAGACCACGCATTCGTGGCCATCGCGCAGCAGGCGCCGCACCATGTTGGCGCCCATCCTGCCCAGTCCCATCATTCCGATCTGCATGTTTCTCGTCCTGGTTCTTGAGGGATAGAAGATCTACTGGCTCTGTCGTTGGAGCATGATCTTTTCCGAAACCGGTTTCCACTTGTTGCTACGCTGACCTTCGGTTCGGGATCATGCTCTAGTCCGGCTCGCCGATGCCGACGAAAAAGTCGACATTCTCCCAACGGTCGGCATCGGACCAGAAAAAAGTAAAGACGATCGTATTGCCCGGCGAAGCATCGGCAACGGGCAGGTCCGTAAAATGGATGCCGAAGGCATTCTCGATCGTCGCGGTATCATGGGCGGTCGCCCAATCGTCGCTGCTCCAATGCACCACCGCCCGCGCCAGCAGCTCGACGCGCAGCAGCTTGCCGGCGGGCATAGTGCGGACTTTGTGGTTGAAGCGCCATGTCCGTCGCGGCGCCACGGTACTGTCCTCGATGTAGCGCCTCACGCCTTGCGGCGGTATGTCGAAGACCGCGCCGTCACTGAGCGAACGCAGCAGCTTGATGTGCTCCGAATGCGCCCAGACCAGCGGCATGGCGCTGCCCGACGGTCGGCCGTGCCACAGCTCGCGTTCCGGCATGTCGGGACCATCCCAGACCTGCTCCGGCAGCAGGCCGCCAGCCCCGGCCGAGCCTTCAAACGTCTTCAGCAGGCTCGCTGCTTTGTCCTCGCGGCCCGCCGCCAGTTCGTAATGGGCGCGCTCGCCGACCAGCAGCGGCCAGGGCCGGCCCTGGCCGGTCCCGTCGAACGGCGCGCCGTCGGTATGTTCGCCATAGCCGTCGCCGATATAGCGATACCAGACGGGCCCCCGCGGCAGGTCGCAACGCAGCCGCGCATCGATGACCTTGACGGTGTCGACGATGCGCGGATCGCCGGCAGCCCTGAGGCCGAAGCGGACAAGCGCCAGCGCATCCGGGCTGACGATCGCCTCGGCCGGCCGGTCGGTATCGCCGGGCGGCCGGTTCTTGATCGGCACATAGCCGTCCTTCGGCGACGCCGCGCCGGCGGTGTCGGGCGGCGCGATGCGGACGTAGTAGCCCGCGACGCCGACCTCTTCGCCGAGTGGAGTGCCGGTGACATAGGTCCAGCGCTCGATCTGGTCGTTCCAGACATCGGCGGTTTCACGCAAATAGTTTGCCGGCTCTTCTTTGCCGCAAACGTCGAACATGTCGGCCGCGGCGAGCAGTGCTGCGATCTCGACGGCGAGCGTGAACGGGCTGTAGCCGGCATCCTCTTCCCAGCGGTCTTCGCCGGTGACCGGACCGTTGCGCACGACATAGGAAGCGGCGCGCTCGATCATCGGCATGAAGGAGAGCAACGCGGCGTCTGCCAGGTGCCCTGCGCGGCGGAGCGCGTCGGCGAGCAGCAATGGAAAGGCGCATTCGTCCATCTGGATGCCGGGCCAATAGGCTGATCCGTCGAGCCAGGCGTTCTGCGGCCAATGCCCATCCGGCTGCTGGATAGAGCGGAGATAGGCGAGGATCTCAAGCGCTTGCGCCGGATCGCCGGCGGCCAGGAAACCGCCCGCGGTTTCGACCAGATCGCGCGGCCAGACCAGATGATAACCGCCGAGATCGTCGTCGCCCATGCTGAAGCCCCATGGGATCGACAGGCTGGCGACGGCTGCTCCGTCGGACGACCGGTGCGTCGCCAGAACCGCTGTGCTGACGCGAAAGGTGTTGATCCCTGCTACATGCCGGTCCAGCGGCAGCAAGCCAGCCTGCCAATCCCGCCATTTTTTGACATAGGATTTGGCTGCGGGCTCAAAACCCCGCTTCAGGCTGGCCGAGGCATTTTCCGCCGCCTCTTGCGGCGTCGTTCCGAAACCCAGGGCCAGCAAGGCCTTTGGGTTCACAGCCGAAAAGCCGATCTCTCCGGTCAGCGCGACATTGCCGTCTTCGGCCCTTCGGCAGGCCGGGTCGAGCCGGCCGTCACGACGCAGGTGCTGCCAGCCGTCGGAGACACCGACATAGCCGGCCGAGCATGCTCCCCAGGGCAGCGACGAGGCGAGCGCCAGGCAGACGCGACGCCCGGACGCAAACAAAACAGGCCTTCCCTCGTAGTCGCCGACCCAGGCGGTGTTGCCCATGCCGGCGTTGACCAGGTGCGGTGCCAGCAGTGCGTAGACGCGGTGGTCGGCAACCGGGCCTCTCAGCAGCGTGAAGCTGATTTCCTGCAGCAAAACGGGACGTTCCGTATCCGTGATGATACGCTTTTCGATCCGGTAGGTGTCGTCAGCGGCGGTGTTGACCAGCCAGTAGGCGGGCACTCCATCCTCGAACGGCTCAGTGCTGTGCACGGCATCGCGCTTTTCTTCCGAGAAATAGCCGCCGGGGCCGGTGACGACCAGCCCCATGTCGCGGGTGCAGGCGCTGTCGAGGCTGGGATAATAAACCTCGTTGAGAATGCCGTGGCTGATCGTGAACCAGATAGGGCAGGCCGGAGAAAGCGCGGTTCCGACGCCGCTCTTGGCGCTTGACGTCCAGCGCGCCGGAATTCCGGGTGCGCCCAGCGCATCAGTCGGCGTCACTGCCATCTCGATTTCGGTCTCCTGCCCCACCCCTAGACCAGGAGCCGAAGCCTTTTCAATAATTGCACCGCAAGTTGATCGTCAAACCGTCACCGATCGCTGTTGACAAGTGCGCCCATCTAAATTTGTCTGACAATATTGAAACGAGGGTCATCATAACAGCACAGCAGCCAACAGCGATCAGCAATCCATGGGAGGATAACACATGAAGAAGATACTCGTCTTGAGTGCCCTTGCGGCGATGCTCGCGTCAGGTAACGCGCTTGCCGACACCAGCGACAAGAAGATCGCCTTTTCCAACAATTATGCCGGTAATTCGTGGCGACAGGCGATGCTCAACAGCTATGCCATCGTCACCAAGAAGGCGGTCGCCGACGGGGTGGTGGCAGCCGCGGACATCTTCACGACGGCCGACAAGGAAGTGCCGACCCAGGCGGCCCAGGTGCAGAACCTGATCCTGCAAGGCTATGACGCCATCGTCATCAACGCCGCCTCGCCGGACGCGCTCAACGGCGCCATCAAGCAGGCCTGCGATGCCGGCATCGTCGTCGTCTCCTTTGACGGCATCGTTACCGAGCCCTGCGCTTATCGAGTGGTCGTCGACTTCAAGGACATGGGCAGGCAGGAAGTCGAGCAGATGGCCAAGTTCCATCCCGAGGGCGGCAATCTGCTGGAAATCCGCGGCCTTGCCGGCACGTCGATCGATGACGCCATCCATGCCGGGATTCTGGAAGGCGTCGCCGCTCATCCCAAGTTCAAGATCGTCGGTTCGGTGACCGGCGACTGGGATCAGACCACAGCACAGAAGGCTGTCGCGACAATCCTGCCGTCGCTGCCTGAAATCGTCGGCGTCGTCGATCAGGGCGGCGACGGCTATGGCGCGGCACAAGCCTTTGCCGCCGCCGGCAAACCGCGCCCGACCATCATCATGGGCAATCGTCAGGATGAGCTGCAATGGTGGAAGGAACAGAAGGACAAGGACGGCTACCAGACCTGGTCGGCATCGATTGCGCCAGGCGTATCGTCGCTGGCCTTCTGGGTGGCGCAACAGGTGCTGGACGGCCGCACGGATGTGCCACATGATCTCTTGGTGCCATACCTCGCCTTCACCCAGGATACTTTCGAGGCCGCGCTGCCGAAAATCCCCAAGGGTGGTGTGGCCAGCCACGAATACACGCAGGAAGACGCCATCGCGGCGATCAAAGCCAACATCAAGTGAGCGTGGCACGTTGTCAGCTGCATTGCTAACTGGACATCGCTAGGGATGCCCGAGGATAACTCAGACATCGTCGGACTGAACGGCGCCGAAAAAGGTTTCGGCGCCTCCAATATGGACATCATCAGATTGGACGGAGCCGAAAAAGATTTCGGCGCCGTCAGGGCGCTCGCCGGCGTCGATTTCCACGTTGGCGCCGGCGAGTGCGTCGGCCTCGTCGGCCATAATGGCGCGGGCAAGTCGACGCTCATGCATATGGTGGCGGGCACACTCGTGCCCGACAGCGGGCGGATCGCGGTGCGCGGCCATGTCGAGGACAATTATTCGGTGCCGCGCGCGCAACAGCTCGGCATACGCTGCGTGTTCCAGGAACTCTCGCTCTGCCCGAACCTCAGCGTCGCCGAGAACACGCGTATCAACCACCCGGCGCTGCGCGGCCTCCGTTGGCGGCGCAAGGCGGCCGATCTGATCGCGGCCAAGCTCGACGAGATATTTCCGGGCCACAGCATCTCTGCCTCCGACATCGCCAGCGACCTTTCCATCGGCAGGCGGCAGATGGTCGAGGTGGCGCGTGCCTTCACGGTGACGCAGGATCCGCTCGAGCTGGTGATCCTCGACGAGCCGACGTCCTCGCTCGACGCGCATACGGCCGGCCAGTTGCTGGCTTTCGTCCGGCGCTTTGTCGCAACTGGCCGGAGCTGCATCCTGATCTCGCATCTTCTGGGCGAGGTGCTGCAGCATGCCGACCGCATCGTGGTGATGCGCGACGGCAAGGTCGTTGCGTCAGATGCGGCGAAGGCTTTCGATCGCGACAGGCTGGTGACGACCATGGGTGGAGCGGAAGCGCGTGAGAAGATAGCGGCCGAGATCGCGACCCAAAAGCCGGAGACCGGGCCGTTGCGGGTCCGGGCCCGCCCAGCGCGCCAACAGGACGGCAACGAACTTATGGCGCATGCTGGCGAGATCATCGGCCTTGCAGGGTTGGCCGGCCATGGACAGACCGATCTGCTGCTCGCGATTTTCGCCGCCGCGGCGCGCTCCAAAACCGGCATCGAGGTCACCGCGCCGGTGGCCCTGGTGGCCGGGGACCGGCAGTCGGACGGGATTTTCCCGCAATGGTCGATTGCGCAAAACATCGGCATCCGCTCGCTGAAGCGATTGCGCAACGGCCTGCTGATCTCGCCGCAGCGCGAAGCCGAACTCGCCGACTTTTGGCAAAAGAAAATCGGCATCCGCACCCCCGACATGAACAATAACATCTTCTCGCTGTCCGGCGGCAACCAGCAGAAGGCCCTGTTTGCCCGGGCGCTCGGTTCCGACGCAAAGATTGTGCTGATGGATGACCCGATGCGCGGCGTCGATATCGGCACCAAGCTCGAGGTCTACGACCTCGTGCGCGAAGAGGCCGGCCGCGGCCGCACCTTCCTCTGGTACACCACGGAAACCGAAGAGCTCGACAATTGCCACCAAATCTACGTCTTCAAGAACGGCCGGATTGTCGCCAACCTTCGTCGCGACGAGCTGACGGAGAAAAAGATCATCCAGTCCTCGTTCGGCGACGCTGCCTGAGATGACGGCAGCACCCATCGAGACCGGCCTCAAAGGTTCCTCCGAGCGTGACAGGCTGGCGCGGGCGCGCCTGCTGCGCGGCTTGCTGCCGGCATTGTCGCTGGTACTGGTGCTGCTGGCGATCGCCTGGCTCAACCCGCGCGCCATCAGCTATTTCGGCTTCAGCCTGATGCTCAATTTGGCGATCCCGATCGCCCTGGCGACGATCGCGCAGATGTTCGTCATCGCCGGCAACGAGCTGGACCTGTCGATCGGCACCTTCGTCGGTTTCGTCGGCTGCGTCACCGCGACTTGGCTGAAGGACACGCCGCTGGTCGGCGTCTTGATCCTGCTCGGATCGATCGGCGTCTATGCACTGCTCGGCGCGCTGATCTATCTGCGCAATTTGCCTTCAATCGTCGTGACGCTCGGCATGAGCTTTGTCTGGCAGGGTCTGGCCATCCTCATCCTGCCGAAGCCCGGCGGCAAAGCGCCGGACTGGCTGCTGTCGCTCATGGCCTTCAAGCCGCCTCTCATCCCCTTTCCGATCATTGCGGCGCTGCTGATCGCGGCGGTCGTCCATTTCGGGCTGATGCGTACCTCCTATGGCGTGATCCTGCGCGGATCGGGCGGCAATGCCGCCGCACTCGAACGCGCCGGCTGGTCGCTGCTCAAGACCAAGGTCGTGCTGTTCGCACTCGCCGGCCTGTTCGGGGCGCTGTCCGGCATGGCCCTGATCGGCATCACCACCTCGGCCGACGCCAATATCGGCAATGGCTACACGCTGCTTGCGATCGCCGGCGTCATCCTCGGCGGCGGCGAATTCGTCGGCGGCCGGGTATCGCCGATCGGCGCGGTCATCGGGGCGCTGACGCTGGCGCTCGCCGCGTCGCCGTTGCTCACCTTCATGCACATCCCGCCCGACTGGCAGGTTGCCGCCAATGGCGCCATCCTCATCATGGTGCTGGCGGCCCGTGTGCTGATCAGCCGCAGGGAGAGATGAGCGATGGCGTCGTTGCGATTGCTGCTCACCAAACCCTGGATCTGGTCCTTCATCGGCGCGCTGCTGGTGTGGTTGGCGACGATCACCTTCACCGGCGGATATGGCGGCGGCGGCATGATCACGGCGGCACTTTCTCTGGCCGTCTTCACCGTCATTGTCGGTGTCGGCCAGATGTTCGTCATCACGCTCGGACCAGGCAATGTCGACCTGTCGCTGCCGGCCAATATCGGCCTCGCCAGCGCCGTCGCCATGAAGGTGATGGACGGGAATGATGCGATGATAGCTGTCGGGCTGCTGGCGGCGGTGGCCTGCGGCATGGCCGTCGGCGCCGCCAATTATCTCTTGATCTGGGCGCTGCGCATTCCGCCGATCATCGCCACTCTGTCGGCGAGCTTCATCATCCAGTCGATCGACATCAGCTATGGCCGCGGTTTGCAGATCAAGCCGCCGCCGGGCTTCGCCGATTTCACCAACCGGCAGATTCTGGGCATTCCGGTGCTGGCGATCCTCACCGTGCTGTTTACCATCGGCGCTGCAATCGCGCTGCAGCGCATGATCTATGGTCGTTCGGTGCTGGCGATCGGCCAGAACATCCGCGCCGCATGGCTGGCCGGCGTCAATGTCGGCCTCATCCGCTTCCTTACCTACACGCTGTCGGGCGCGCTCGGCGGCCTCGACGGGGCGCTGCTTGCCGGTTATTTCCGTGGCGCCAACGTCGATATCGGCAACGAGTACCTGCTGGCCTCGATCGCCGTCGTCGTCATCGGCGGCACGTCGGTGGCCGGCGGCAAGGCCAACGTACCGGGCGTCTGGGGCGCGGCCCTGTTCCTGGTGCTGCTTTTGACCATGCTCAACACGTTCGGCGTCAGCGCCGGCGTCCGGCTGCTGCTGACGGGGCTGATCATCGTCGGCGTCATCACCGCCGCGGGCGGCCAGAAGGCGCTGCGCTGAAGTAGCGTCAGTGTCGGCCGTCCTGACGAGAGCCTGCTGCAAAACATCCCGGTTCCCATGCGGGCATCGGCCCTGTAAACGGCGCGGTTCGGCCGTCACCATTGCGAGAGATTTGCGTGTCCAATTTCGTGAGCGTTACAAGGGACGGCGGCGTCGCGGTCGTGACCATCGACAATCCGCCGGTCAACGCGCTGAGCTTCAATGTTCGCGAGCCGCTGATGCGGGCGCTTGTTTCCTTGCGCGACGAGCCCAATGTCGCGGCCATCGTCATCGCCTGTGCCGGGCGGACCTTCGTCGCCGGCGCTGACATCACCGAGTTCGGCAAGCCGGTGCAGCACCCGGATCTGCGCGCCATCATTGCCATGCTGGAAACCATTGCCAAGCCGACGGTTGCCGCCATTCACGGCACCGCGCTCGGCGGCGGCCTGGAACTGGCACTCGGCTGCCATTTTCGCATTGCCGACAGCCAGGCCACGCTCGGCTTGCCGGAGGTCAAGCTCGGCCTGCTGCCTGGCGGAGGCGGCACTGTTCGGCTGCCGCGCCTCGTCGGGCCGCTCAAGGCGCTCAGCATGATCGTTTCGGGAACGCCGATCGGCGCGGCCGAGGCGCTTGCCGCCGGCCTGATCGACGCTGTCTTCGACGGCGCCCTGACCGGGCAGGCGGTTCGTTTCGCCATCGAAATGGATGGCAAAGGTGGACCGTTCACGCCGGTGCGCGACCGTGATGGCCGTCTCGACAAGGCTGAATTGGCTGCATTCGACAAGGCGGCGGCGGGACTCGCCAAAAAGGCGCGCGGCCTCGAAGCGCCGATCGCCTGCGCGCAGTCGGTCCGCAACGCCATGACGATGCCGTTCGAAGAAGCGCTTGCGGCGGAACGCGAACTGTTCGCCAAGCTCGTTGCAGGCGACCAGTCGCGCGCGCAGCGTCATCTGTTCTTCGCCGAGCGGGAGGCGGCGAAGGTTGCCGGCAAGGATATTGTCAGGCGCAAGATCGCGCGGGTCGGCGTCATCGGCGCCGGCACATGGGCGGCGGCATTGCCATGGCGTTCGCCAATGGCGGTTTCTCCGTCACCGTGCTGGAGGCGACGCAGGAAGCGCTGCAACGCGGGCTGGCGATGATCGACAAGAACTACGCCGTGTCGGTCAGCCGCGGCTCGCTCAGCGAAGACAACAAGCGTCAGCGGCTCGGCCTGTTCAAGGGTTCCACCGCCTATGACGACCTCGCCGATTGCGACCTGATCGTCGAGGCGGTGTTCGAGGAGATGGCGGTCAAGAAGGAGGTGTTCGGCAGGCTCGACGCGGTGGCCAAACCAGGCGCGATCCTGGCCACCAACACCTCCTATCTCGACGTCAACGAAATCGCCGCCTCGACCTCGCGCCCGCAGGATGTCGTCGGCATGCATTTCTTTTCGCCGGCCAACGTCATGAAGCTGTTGGAAATCGTGCGCGCCGAGAAGACCGCGCCCGATGTGCTGGCGACAATCGTCCAACTGGCGCGTCGGATCGGCAAGGTGCCGGTCGTGGTCGGCGTCTGTCATGGCTTCGTCGGCAACCGCATGTTGGCTGCGCGGAGCACGGAATCCGAGGCGCTTTTGCTGGAAGGTGCAACGCCACAGCAGATCGACCGCGTGTTCACCGATTTCGACTGGCCGATGGGGCCGTTCCAGATGGGTGATCTCGCCGGCCTCGACATAGGCTGGCGCAACCGCAAGGCACGCGGCCAGACGGCAATGATCGCCGACACGCTGTGCGAACAGGGGCATTTCGGCCAAAAAACCGGCAGAGGCTTTTATCTCTACGAGAACGGCTCGCGTACGCCGGCTCCCAATCCCGAGGTCGAAGCGCTAATCCGCGACAAGGCTGCCGAGAAGGGCATCGCGCCGCGCGCGATCGGCGCTGACGAGATCATCGAGCGGACGCTCTATCCGATGATCAATGAGGGGGCGAAGATCCTCGAGGAAGGGATCGCTGCCCGCGCCTCCGATATCGATGTCGTCTGGGTAAACGGCTACGGCTTTCCGGTGGGCAAGGGCGGGCCGATGTTCTGGGCGGGCCTCGAAGGACTCGACAAGATCATCGGACGGCTGGACCACTGGCACGAGCGGACCGGCAAGGATTTTTTTAAGCCGGCGCCGCTGCTCAGACAGATGGCTGAAACCGGCGCCTGGGAAGGCGTCGCCAGCTAAACTGAGCGACGCCATTTTAGAAAATCGTGGACTACCGAATCCGCGCGTCCATGATCTCGACAAAACGCGCGAAAAGACCAGCCTGCGATTTGATCTTGAGCTTGCGATAGATGTTGCGGCGGTGGACCTTTACGGTTCCCGGTACGATGCGCATCGCCCTGGCTATCGATTCCGTCGAATGTCCCTGAAGCACCAGATCGACGACATGCTTTTCGCGCGGTGTGAGCGAAAGGCTCTTCCAGATATGAGCACGTTCGAACTCGTTGACCGGCGCAATCGCCTCGTCCTGCTTCGTCTCTGCCGGTTCGTCGGCCGGAAGGGCCGGCCAGCGCAGCCTTGCGAAACCGATCACCGCCGGCGCCATATCGCGCAGCAATCTGGCATCGGCGGTTCCGAAGGGTCCCGAAGCATGCAGTCGCATCAGCGAGACGACCAGCGCGTCTTTTCCCGGCAGCGGCACGAAGAAGCCGACCTCTTCGGCCAGTTTGGTCTGGCTATAGTAGGAGCGGTAATATTCGCTGGCATAGAAGCGGTCCGGCGCCAGCTCGCGCATGCGCCAAAAACCTTCCTTGCGCTCGACCGCCGCATGGTGGAACGGGTCGAGCAGATAAGGCCCCTCCTGATAGAGCGCGACGAAGACGTGGCTTTCGGCTGGCGAGAACGTCTCGAACAGCAGCGGCGGCCGCGAGGCGCCGCGATACCCGAAGACCACACAGTGATCGAAGCTGACATGCTGCCGCAGCCAGGTGACCATCGCCTTGCCGAAAAGCTCGCCGCTCGTCTCCCGTGTCGCAGCGATGAGCGCAGCGAGCTGGTTGTATTCGTCGCTGCGCGATACGTTCAATTTATACCCCTTTAAATGAGAAAATAGACCAAGTATACCACCCGCGAGGTATATACTAGTCACCGTTGGCTCTGATAGCGTCGTGAAAATCGCCTTCGCTGGAGCCCGCAGCTTTGACCGCAGTACCCGATATCGAGTTTCGCGGGGTCACCAAACGCTACGGCAGCGTGACTGCGGTCAGCGGCATCGATCTTGCCATCCCGCCATCTGCCTTTGTCGCTCTGCTCGGGCCGTCCGGCTGCGGCAAGACAACCTGCCTGCGCATGATCGGCGGCTTCGAACAGCCGAGCGAAGGTGCGGTGTTCATCCGCGGCCGCGATATGGCCGGCACGCCGCCTTACCGGCGGCCGGTCAACATGGTGTTCCAGCAATATGCGCTGTTCCCGCATCTGGATGTCGAGGACAACATCGCCTATGGGCTGCGCCAGGCGCGGCCGCGGTTGGCGTCGCGGGAGATCAGCCTGAGGGCAGGCGAGGCGCTCGCCATGGTGCGGCTTGCCGGCTACGGCCGCCGCAAGATCCACGAGCTTTCCGGCGGCCAGCAGCAGCGTGTCGCCTTGGCGCGCGCGCTGGTCAACAAGCCGGCGGTGCTGCTGCTCGACGAGCCGCTGGCGGCGCTCGACAAGAAGTTGCGCACAGACATGCAGATAGAGTTGCAGAACCTGCAGCGCGAGATCGGCATCACCTTCGTCCTTGTCACGCACGACCAGGAAGAAGCCCTGTCGATGAGCGATTTCGTCTGCGTCATGAATGGCGGGCGCATCGTCCAGCTCGGACAGCCCAGCGAAATCTATGACGAGCCCGCCGACCTGTTCGTCGCCGACTTCGTCGGCAAGACCAATCTCTTGAGCGGCAAGGTCGCCGGGCATTCGGGCAACCTCGTCGAGGTAGCGCTTGCCGACGGTACCGTCATAGCCGCGCGCAAGCGGACTTCGCTGCTGCAGGACGAAGCCGTTGCGGTCAGCCTGCGTCCTGAATCTTTAAGCCTCGGCGCGCCCGGAAGCGGCCGGCTCAACGGCATTATCCGCAACCGGATCTTTCTGGGCTCGACCGCGGAATATGCGATCGAGGTCGGGGGTATCGGAACGCTGCTCGCCAAGGCCGATCACCTGATCGGCAGTAAAAATCTCTTCAAGCCGGGTGAACCCGTCGCCATCGGCTTTACAGCCGGAACGCCGCTCGCGTTTCCTGATACCAAGAACAACGGGACCAACCAGAGGGAAAACAAACATGTCGAAATCATATCGTGACGGACTGCCGATAAGCCCCGAAAAATTCGTCGATCAATTGATGCGCCTCAAGCGCGGTTCCATCGGCCGCCGCGAATTCCTTGGCCTCACCGGTCTTGGCGTCGCAACGGCAGTGATGGCCCGCGAACTCGGCATCATGCCGTCGCCGGCCTTCGCCCAGGAGGGTCTTGGCGACCGCATGTCGATCGCCACCTGGCCCAATTACCACGACCCGGCGACGTTCGAGAATTTCAAGGCCGAGACGGGCGTCGCCGTCGAGGTCAATGTGTTCGGGTCAAACGAGGAGATGCTGGCCAAGCTGCAGGCCGGCGCTTCTGGCTGGAGCCTTTTCGTGCCGACCAACTACACGATCTCCACCTATAAGAAACTCGACATCATCGAAGCGCTCGACATGGCCAAGCTCGCCAATTTCGACGGCTCGCAACAGGACCCACGCTTCACTGGGGAAGGCACGATCGACGGCGTGGCCTACGCAGTGCCGAAGAATTGGGGCACCACCGGCTTTGCCGTCAACACCAAGAAGCTCACCAAGCCGATGACGAGCTGGAAGGAATTCTGGGACACGGCCATGGCGGAAGGCGACGGCCGGACCATGGTTCATGATTACCAGCTCACCACGATCGGCAATGCGCTGAAATATTTCGGCTTCTCGTTCAACTCGCTGAAGCAGGACGAACTCGCCAAGGCGGAAGAATTGCTGCTGAAGGTCAAGCCGCATCTGTTCGCGGTTTCCAGCGATTATCAGCCGTCGATGCGTGCCGGAGACGCCTGGATGACGATGTGCTGGACCAATGACGGGGCGCAGCTTCACCGCGACATTCCGGAGATCGCTTATGTGCTTGGCAAGGAGGGCGGCGAGATCTGGACCGACTTCTACGCCATTCCGAAGGATGCGCCCAACAAGCCCGCCGGCTATGCCCTGCTCAACTACCTGATGGACCCAAAAGTCGCGGTCAAGGAGCACCTGGCCAACGGTGCGCCCTCCACCGACGCCCGGGTCAATGCGCTGCTGCCAAAGGAAGTGCTGGCCAATCCGATCCTCTACCCGGCGGCGGATCTGCTGAAGCCGCTGGAATTCGGTGCGGCTGCGACGCTGACCGATCCGGGCCGGGCCGAACTGATGGCGCGCTTCAAGTCGGCTTGAACCGGGCGGGCCATAGGTCCGATGCAGGCAACTCTACCGGCGGGCAGATGTCCGCCGGCACCGGGGCGGTTTTTCAATGCGCAGCAATGTCCTTCGTCATAATCTGCTGACCGCGCTGCTGCTCGGTCCAGCAACCGCCTGGCTGGTGGTGTTTCTGGTCCTGCCGTTCGTCGCGATCGCCGTTTTCAGCGTCGGCGAGCGGGCGCCGGAAGGCGGCTATCAGGCCGCTTTCACCTTGGCGCAATATGTCAATCTTCCGGCGCGGGCGACGGCCTTCTGGAATACGATGGTGCTGGCGCCGGCGGGCGCACTGGCCTGTCTTCTCGTCGCCTATCCGGTCGCCTACTACCTCGCCTTGCGCGCGCCGGAGCGGTGGCGGCTGATCCTGCTTGCGCTTGTCGTCATCCCGTTCTGGACCAGCCTACTGATGCGAACCTACGCCTGGATGTATATTCTGGGCGGGCGCGGCATCCCGGCATTGCTGGCCTATGTCGGGTTCGAAGATGTGCGGCTGATCAACACGCCGGGCGCAGTCCTGCTCGGCATCGTCTATGGCTATCTGCCGCTGATGATCCTGCCGATCTATGTCAGCCTCGAGCGGCTCGATCGCCGGCTGCTGGAAGCCTCCGCCGATCTCGGCGCGACACCAGTTTCAACATTTCTTGGTGTGACGCTGCGGCTGTCGCTGCCGGGTGTGATGACCGGCTTCTCGCTGGTCATGATCCTGCTGCTCGGCGAATATCTGATTCCGACGCTGCTCGGCGGCGGCAAGGTCTTCTTCATCGGCAACGCGCTGGTCGACCTTTTCCTGCAATCGCGCAACTGGCCGTTCGGATCGGCAATCGCGATCACGCTGGTTCTGGTTTCGGTGGTGGTGCTGCTTGCCGCTAACCGCATTTCGACCCGGCTTTCGGGCGCGCGTCGGGTGGACCTGATCTGATGCGCGCCTTCGTCGTTGCGGTCTTTGCCTTCCTGTACCTGCCGATCGCGCTGGTGGTGCTGTTCTCCTTCAATGCCGGCCGTCACGCCAGCGAGCTCACCGGTTTTTCGGTGCAATGGTACGGCAAGGCGCTGTCGAACCCTTTCCTGGTCGAAGCGCTGAAGAACAGCCTGTTCATCGCCACCACCAGCGCGTTGCTCGCGGCGCTGTGCGGCACGGCGGCGGCGCTGGGCCTGGCGCGTGTCGGCGCGCGAACACGCGCCGTTTTCGATGCGCTTCTCGGTGCTGCGATCGTCGTTCCGGGCGTCGTCATCGGCATCTCGACGCTGGTCGCGCTCGTCCAGCTATTTGGGGTCGTCAATCCGTTTCTAGCGTCGCTGTGGCCGAACGACCAGCCGCCGCGGCTGGCGCTCGGCTACGGGTCGATCATTGCCGCGCACGGCCTGTTTTCGATGGCGCTGGTGGCAATGATCGTCGGCACACGCCTCGGCAGCCTCGACCGCAATCTGGTCGAGGCTTCGAGTGATCTTTATGCCACCCCGCTGACGACTTTCCGCAGCATCGTGTTGCCGCAGATCATGCCGGCGGTGATCGCCGGCTTCCTGCTCGCCTTCACATTCTCCTTCGACGATTTCATCGTCGCCTTCTTCGTCGCCGGCGCACAGACGACGTTGCCGATCTATGTCTTTGCCTCGATCCGGCGCGGCGTGACGCCCGAAATCAACGCCATCGCAACGATCGTGCTCGTCGCCTCGGTGCTGCTTGTGGTGCTTGCCCAATGGCAATTGCGCCAACGCAAACCATCCAACTGAAAGTCGCATCATGATTCTGAAAGATCGCATCGCCGTGGTGACGGGCGCCGGGTCGGGCATCGGGCGCGCCGGTGCCATGATCATCGCCAGGGAAGGCGCGGTGGTGGTGATCGCCGACAGGGATCAGGCTGCCGGCGAAGCCGCCGCTTTCGACATCCGTGCCGCCGGCGGCCGGGCCGAGGCGATCGCCACGGATGTCGGCGAGGACGCGGCGGTCGAGCAGCTCATCGCTGGAACGCTGGGCAAACATGGCCGGATCGATATCCTGCACAATCACGCCGGAGTCCAGGTCGGCGGTACGCTGACCGAAGTCGGCGTCGACGGCATGGATGCCTCGTGGCGGATCAATGTGCGGGCGCAGTTCCTCGCTGCCAGGCTCGTCATGCCGTCGATGATCGAACAGGGCGGCGGCGTCATCCTGAATACCGCCTCGAATTCAGGTGTGTTCTACGACCGCGAGATGATCGCCTACGCAACCTCAAAACATGCCGTGGTGGCGATGACCCGGCAGATGTCGCTCGACTATGCCACGCACAATGTCCGCGTCAACGCACTCTGTCCGGGCTGGGTCGATACGCCCTTCAACGAGCCCTTCATCGCCCAGATGGGCGGGCGGGATGCGATCGAACGCTATGTCCGCACCAAGATTCCCATGCAGCGCTGGGCCAGCGCCGAAGAAATAGCCGAAGCGATCCTGTTCCTCGTCTCCGATCGTTCGTCCTTCATGACCGGCCAGGCTTTGGTGATTGACGGCGGCGAGAGCATCGGCTGACATTTCGCGACAATGCGCTTGGCCGTGCCACCTCATACGTGCTTGCGGCCGCCGGCTTCGCGGAACCAGCTGTCGGGATAGGGATACCACCAGTCCTGGATCACTGGCTTGTGGTCGATGATGACCATCTTCGAGCGGCGGAAGGCATCCAGTCCTTGGCGTCCAAGTTCGCGGCCGAGGCCAGACGCCTTCCAGCCGCCGAACGGCAGCGCGTCATTGTCGATCAGCGGATTGTTGACCCAGACCATGCCGGCCTCGAGCCGCTCCGCAGCCTCATGCGCTTCGGCTAGATCGGTGGTGAACATGGAGGCGCCGAGCCCGAACGGGCTGTCATTGGCAAGCTCTATCGCCTCGTCGAAATCCTTGACCCGGCAGATCGCGGCGACCGGTCCGAAACACTCTTCGCGCACGATCGCCATGTCTGGAGTGATGCCTGTCAGGATTGTCGGCTCGTAGAACCAGCCGACATTGTGCGCCGGCGGAATGCGCCCGCCGGTGACCGCCTTGGCGCCGCTTCGGATCGCATCGTCGACCAGCCGCATGACTTTCGCCCGCGCCGCCTCGCTGACCAGCGGCCCGATCTCGGTCTTGTCGAGGCCGTTGCCGATGCGCAGCGTCCGTGTCTTCTCGGCAAACAGATCGACAAAGCGATCGTGAACGGCATCGACGACGAAGAATCGTTCGGCCGAAGTGCAGACCTGGCCGGTGAGGTGGAACGCGGCGGTGACGCTGCCCGCCGCCGCCACGTCCAGCGGGGCGTGTTGGCTGATGATCAGCGGATCGCTGCCCCCGGCCTCGATCACGCAAGGCTTCATGCGCTCGGCGCAGGCGACGGCGACGGCCTTGCCGGCAGCGACCGAGCCGGTGAAGGCGACCGCATGGGTACGGTCGGAAGCGATCAGCGCCTGAGCGGTGGCCGCCCCGCCGGGGAGGCAGGAAACCAGGCCCTCCGGCAGTGAGCGGAACACCTTGATATAATCCAGTGTCGACAATGTCGTCGCCTCGGCCGGCTTGATCACGCAGGCATTGCCGGCGGCAAGCGAAGCGGCGACGGTCCAGCACATCAACAGGATCGGAAAGTTGTAGGGCATGATATGCACCGAGGTGCCGTAGGGCTCGTAGCGCGCATACTGGAACGAACCGGCCTGCGTCGTGCCGGCGACCTTGCCGGCGTCGTCACGCGCCATTTCGGCGTAATAGCGGAAGATCGGTGCGCAATTGGCGATCTCGCCGATCGCTTCCGGATAGGGCTTGCCCATCTCGCGCACCATCAGCTCGGCGCAGCGCGTGAAGTCGGCCGCCTCGATAGCGTTGGCGACAGCATGCAGATGTCTGGCGCGGCTCTTGGCGTCGAGCTTCTTCCACGCCGTTTGCGCCTTGGTCGCCGCGGTGAGCACGGCATCGATCTCGCCGTCGGCTGCGGCAGCGATGGCGCCCACGGTTTCCAGCGTCGCCGGATCGATTACTGGTTTTGCCACACCGGTCATCGGCCGATAATCCGGATTGACGAAAAAGGTTGGCCGGTCAGCGGAGAATTCCATGGTCTTCCTTTCAACCCGCTCAGCGGATCATGTAGACCTTCTTGATCGTCTCGTGGACAGTGCAAACGCCCTTCCAGTCCTGCGGAAAGAACGCCGCAGTATCTGGTTCGATCTCGATAACCTCGCCGGATTCGTGGACATAGGTGCAGCGTCCCTCGAGGAAATGGCAGAACTCGTCGCGGGTGACATGGCAGTGCCATTTGCCTGGGGTGCAGACCCACAGCCCGCATTCGGAGCGGCCCTCCGGTCCCTTGTGCAGCAGCTTGCCGGAGGTGCGGGATTCGCCCTCGATCATGGTGGGGATGACGCCCCAGTCGACCAGGTCGGTGAGGGCGAGCGGCGATTTCATGATCGGTGTCGGCATGTCGTGAAGCTCCAGTGGCTGGCTTCAGGCCAGCATGTAGATGTTGCGAATGGTTTCGTGGACGGTGCATTCACCCGCCCAGCCGGCCGGGAACATGACCACCGTCGCGGCGGAGACGTCTATCACCTCGCCGTCATCTGATCGGTAGGTCGCGCGGCCGGCAACGAAATGGCACAATTCGTCGCGCGGAATCGCCAGCCGCCAACGGCCGGGCGTGCAGACCCAGATGCCGGATTCCGGCTGGTTGTTCGGCCCCTTGTGGACCAGCCTGCCGGTCGAGTGCGAAGCACCTTCCAGCGCATTGGGCTGGGTGCCCCAGTCGATGAGGTCGGCGCGGGTGGAAGCCTGGTGGAGATGTGGCGCGGAGGAGGTCATGTGGGTACTCCGTTGGTGCGACGCTCATTTTCGAGAGGCCTTCGCTCTACGGCGCCCCCCTCTGTCCTGCCGGACATCTCCCCCACTTGGGGGGAGATCGGCAGCCTCGCCGAGAGCGCCCCATTTGCGAAGTTGGCGATTGGCGAAAGCACTGATGCCATACCCATATGCCCGGTCACAGAAGTTTCTCCAGCAGCCCCGCCGCTCTCTCCGGGCCGTTCTGCGATTGCATCTGCGCCGATGTTTTCGCCAGCTTAGCCTTGATTGCCGGGTCCGTCAGACAGGTTTCGATCTTGGCGATCAGCTCGGCATCGCTCCAGTTGTAGCGCGGCATGCCGAAGCCGTGGCCGGTCTCCTCGACCCTCGTCGCGTTGTCGTGGCCATCCCAGACATAGGGCATGATGATCGCCGGCTTGCCAAAGTAGAGACACTCGGTGAACGAGTTGTTGCCACCATGGTGGATCACCGCATCGACCTGCGGGATGACCGAGGGCTGCGGAAACCAGCTCTCGACGATGACGTTTTCGGGCACTTGCGCGTACTGGTCCTTGTATCCCCCGACATTGACCAGCGCCCGGTAGCGCGTCTTGCCCAGCGTCGCGATGATGCGCTTCAGCAGATCGACATCGCCGGCGCCAAGGCTGCCGAAGGAAACATAGAGCAGCGGCCCGTCATTGTTTTTCGCGAAGGTCGGCACGGTGTAGGGCTTCTCCTGCCGCACGCAGCCTTCCAGATACTGAAATTTTGCCGGGTCAAGCGGATGGCGGCGCTTGAACTTTGCCGTCTCGGGATAGAGCAGCAAGTTGAGATAGGGCGAAGCCTCGAAGAACTGGCCGATCGGATACGGCGCCTCGTTGTTCGCCTTTAGGAACGCGTTGAAGTCGTCATGGATCGGCTTGATGACAGCGTTGAAATGATCGCGGTAGCGCCGATGGCAGGCGTGGTCATTCTCACCGCAGCCGGACAGATGCGGCGGGATATCCTCGTCCTCGATTTCGTTTTCCGAGCAGGAGATGACGCGCACCCACGGCTTGCCATACTGCTTGATCGCCGGGAACAGGATGACGTTGTCGACGCAGATAACATCCGGCTTGATCGTCGCAAGTACACCAGGCAGGTCCTTCTCTGCCCATTTGGCGCTGTCAACAATCGCCGCCCAGCAATCCTTCACGTAGTTGTCGACCTGGTGGTAGGGCGACTTGCGGAAGTTCGGGATGTGGCCGTTGATGAAGTCTTCCCAGAACTTTGCCATCTGCTCGGGCGGCATCGGCTCGGACAGGTTCACCGGATGAGCTTCGAAGCCGTAGCCCTTGTAGACATCGAGGAAACCAGGGTCCGACAGGAACACCGCTCTGTGGCCGTGCGCCTCGACCGCCTGGGCGATGCCGACCGAATTGAGCGCCGGGCCGTAGGCTGCTTCCGGAAAAAACGCGATCGTCTTCTGAGCCATCAAGCTTCTCCTTCCAATCAATCTGCGAAAATTCTGACGTCGGCGGCATCCCAGCCGAGTTCGACCGCATCGCCTGACGAGACCGGGCGCCGGTCGGCGGCGTCGGCGGTGACGCGCACCAGGAACGGCTTTGGCGACAGAGCGGTGCGGACATGCAGTTGCAGGTCGAGCCCGTGATAGGCGAGCGCCTCGACGGTGCCGGCGATCCGGTTGGCTGTCTCTGGCGACGGGAAAAGCCGGATTCGCTCGGGCCGCACTGAAGCGACCGCCGCTGCGCCGGAAGCCAGAGGCGAGGGAACGGTTCCGACGATCCGTGTGCCGTCCGCTGCCTTCACCCCGTCGGCGGTGGCCTTGCCCGGCACGAAATTCATCACGCCGATGAAGTCGGCGACGAAACGGTCGGCGGGATGCTCGTAGACTGCATGCGGCGTGTCGCATTGCAGCAGCTTGCCGTCTCTCAGCACCGCCATGCGGTCGGCCATGACAAGCGATTCCTCCTGGTCATGGGTGACGATGACGAAGGTGATGCCGACCTCGTGCTGCAGGCGCTTCAGCTCCAGCTGCATGGCGCCGCGCAATTTCTTGTCGAGCGCGCCGAGCGGCTCGTCGAGCAGCAGCAGCCGCGGCCGCTTAACCAACGCCCGGGCAAGCGCGACGCGCTGCTTCTGCCCGCCCGACAGTTGCTCCGGCTTGCGGTCGGCGAAAGGAATGAGCTCGGTCGTCGCCAGGATGGCGTCGACGCGGGAGCGGATTTCCTTTGCCGGCAAGCGTTCCATTTCGAGGCCGTAGGAGACGTTGGCCCTAACGCTCATATGCGGAAACAGCGCATAAGACTGGAACATCAGATTGACCGGCCGCTTGTTGGGCGGCGTCCTGGCGATGTCGCGCCCGTCGAGCAGGATGCGCCCGTCATTGGGCGTCTCGAAGCCGGCCAACATGCGCAGTAGCGTGGTCTTGCCGCAGCCCGACGGCCCGAGCAGGGCGAAGAACTCGTTCTCACGGATATCGAGCGAAATGCGGTCGACGGCGGTCACCCGGCCGAAATTCTTCGACACCTTGTCGATCGCCAGCAGCGTGCGGGGTTCGCTCATTGGCCGATCACCCCGCGGTTGAGCCGCTGCGACAGGGTTAGCGCGGTGATGCTGACCGCCATGACGATGGTCGCCAATGCGTTTATCTCTGGGGTGATGCCGAAGCGGATCATCGAATAGATCTGCATCGGCAGCGTGGTCGAGGCGCGGCCGGCGCCTGATGTGAAGAAGGCGATGATGAACTCGTCGACCGAAAGCGTGAAGGCGAGCAGCGCACCGGCGACGACCGCCGGCAGGATGACCGGCAATGTCACCCGCCTGAAGGTGGTGAGCGCGGAGGCGCCGAGATCGGCGGAGGCCTCGACGATCGACCAGTCGAAGCTCTTCAGCCGCGCGCGCACCACCGAACAGACGAAGGCGAGGTTGAAGACGACATGGGCGAGGATGATGGTGTGCAGGCCCAGGGTGAAATCGAGCAAAGAGAAGAAGCTGAGCAGCGCGATCGCCAGCACGATGTCGGGAATGATCATCGGCGCAAAGATCAGCGCCTCCAGGCCGCTCCCATATTGCCGGCGTATTTCGACACCGATCGCCAGCAGCGTGCCGAGCAAGGTGGCGATTGCCGTCGAGACGAGCGCCACGATCAGCGTGTTGAGGGCAGCGGAAAGGATCGCGGCGTTTCCGACCAACGAGGCATACCATTTCAGTGAAAAGCCCGACCAGACGGTCGGCAGCCCGCCTTGGTTGAAAGACAGCGCCACCAGCACCGCGATCGGGATGTAGAGAAAGGCAAAGACCAGCGAAAGCACAAGCCAGAGCGTGCGCCGCGTGGCGGGGGAGCGCTCAGCCATCGGCGCCTCCTTTCGCCTCGGCGGCACGGCCTGCGGCGCGATCCGCAGCCAGGGCCTGCGCCGTCAGCACTAGCAGCATTATGGCGATCAGCGCCATGGCAAGTGCGGCGCCGAAGGGCCAGTCATTGGCGGTCAGGAACTGGTCGTAGACGAGATTGCCGATCATCTGGAAGCGGCCGCCGCCGAGCAGCGCCGGCGTGACGAAATTGCCGATCGACAGCACGAAGACGAACACCGCCCCGGCGGCGATGCCCGGCACCGTCAACGGCAGGATGACCCGGCGAAATGTGGTCAACGCCGAAGCGCCGAGGTCGCGTGAGGCCTCGGCGAGCTCCGGGTTGAGCCGCGACAGCGGTGCGTAGCAGGCCAGGATAACGAAGGGCAGATAATTGTAAACCAGACCGGCGATGACGGCGCCTTCGCTGTAGAGCATCGACGGCGGCTCGCCGGTGTAGCCAAGCCAGCGCAAGAGCTGCGTGATCAGGCCCTCGCGGTTGAGCAGCACGATCCAGGCGTACGTGCGGATCAGGTAGTTGGACCAGAAAGGCAGGACGGCGAAGAACAGGAATACCGGCTGCCACCGCCGTGGTGCCGCCGCGATCGCATAGGCGGCGGCATAGCCGATCACCACCGCGATCAGCGTTGCCGTGCCGGCGATGCGCGCCGAATTGAGGAAGATGCCGGCATAGAGCGGGTCGAACACCAGCCCGAAATTCTCCAGCGTGAAGGTGTATTCAATGCCGCCATAGATGCCGCGCCGGAAGAAGGCGAGCGCTAGCACCAGAGCGCATGGCACCACCATCAAGGCGGTGAGCCAGGCCAGCGCCGGCGCCATCAGCAAGGAGGAGCGAAATCTGGTTTGGGACACGATTGCGATACCGCACTCAGCGGCCGGCGGCGGAGGCCCGCCGTCGACCGCGATCTCTGACCTTGATACTGGTTACTGCGCGGCCTTGATCTCGCTGACGATCTTCGAATAGTCGCGCTGGGCGTCGCCGACGTCGCGCAACTGCTCAAACTTGACCAGCTCGGCCACCGGCATGCTCATATTGGGGAACTTGGCGAGGAAATCCGCAGGCAGACTTTCCATAGCCGGCTTGTTCGGCACCTTGTAGTCGATGTTCTGCGCTGCCCAGGCGTGGTTCTTGGCGTCCAGCATGAAGTTGATGAACTGGAAGGCGGCGTCCTTGTTGGCCGAAGCCTTCATCACCACCATCGTGTCGACCCACAGATCCGAGCCCTCTTTGGGGATGACGTATTTGATCTCAGGCTTCTCGGCGATGCCGTAATTGCACCAGCCGTCCCATGCCTGCACCAACAACGCCTCGCCGGAGACCAGCTTCGAGTAGAAGGTGGTGTCGTCATAGGCGAGCAAGGTCTTCTTGGCCGAGATCAGCAGGTCCTTGACCTCGGCGAGCTTGGCCGGATCGGTCTCGTTGACCGAATAGCCCTTGGCGAGTTGGCCGGCGGCCAGCAGCCAGCGGTCGGTCGCCAGCATCGTGGTCTTGCCCTTGAGGTCGTCGGAGGGGGCGAGAAGATCGTTCCAGCTGGCCGGCTCGGTCTTGACCAGATCCGAGCGGTAGCAGAGGCCGGTGGTGCCCCAAGTGTAAGGCACGGAGAAATTGTTGCCGGCATCGTGCGGCAGCTTCGTCGCCTCGGGATAGAGATTGGCAAGGTTGGGGATCTTCGCCTGGTCGATCGCCTCGATCAGGCCGAGCTTGTTCAGCACTTCGGCGAAGGGCGAGGAGACGAAGACCACGTCATAGCCCTTGCCGCCCGAAGCCACGAGCTTGCCCATGATCTCCTCATTGGTGGCGTGAACCACGACTTCGCCGGAAACGCCGGTTGCGGCCTTGAAGGCGGCCATGGCATCCGGCGCCATGTAGCCGTCCCAGTTGGAAATGACGAGGTCGGCGGCGGCCGCCGGCGCCGACAGCGCCAGGGCGAGACCAAGCGCGACCGAAGATATCTTTAACGGATGGCGCAGGCGGGTTGAGGCGGTCATTACAGACTCCCATTCTGGTTGATCGTCGAATTCAATCAATCGTCGGACCAGCGCTTGCGACCCATGCCGCCGCTTCGATCCTGTTCCCCGGTCTTTTTGTTGCCGTTTGACCTCACAGTACTATTGCAGAAAAAAGTACGTCAATCCATAATTTGGCACGTCGCTGCGAAATCGCCGAACGCCCTATGGCGCGCTCGGTCACGCCGTAGTGGTCACCGTTCATGAGAAATCGCCATGCAAGCCGCCGCCAGACGACCGCGCACCAACCATCTCGATCTCGCTCAGCGCATTCTCGATGTGGCCCGGCAGCGCGGCTTCGAGGCCGGCGCTCATCTCCCGGAACAGCAGATCGCCTCGCTGTGCAACGTATCTCGAACCCCGGTGCGCGCCGCTTTGCGCCTGCTCACCGAAAGGGGTGTCGTGCGCTGGGAGGCTGAATCGGGCTATCGGCTGGCCGTCGACCTCACCAACCAAACGACCGTTTCAGCCGACCTGCCGAGCGCCGAGGAAGACGAGCTCGCGGAGATGATCCTGCGCGATCGATCGGCGCGCCGGCTGGATCAAACGGTGACCATCGGCGCGCTGATGCGGCGCTATGGCGCCGAACGAAAGACGGTACTAAAATCGCTAAAGAAACTGACGGAGGAAAATCTTCTGGACCGTGCACCGGGGCAGGCTTGGCTGTTCAGGCGGGCGCCTGACGATCCGGAGGCACAAGGGGAAAGCTATGAGTTCCGCCTGCTGCTGGAACCCGCCGCCATTCTGGCGCCCGGCTTTCGGCTGGACGGGACGCGCGCGGCAGCCTTGCGCCAGGGCATGGAAACGCTGCTGGCGCTGCCCGATGCCGCATTCGATATCAGAGAGTTCCAGCGGCTGGACATCGATTTTCACGGAATGATCGCCGACGGCGCCGCCAACCGGTTCGTCACCGACGCGCTGTCCGACCATCTCAGGCTGCGCCGGCTTCCGGGAACCTATGCCGGCGTCAACGTCTTCCGGCTGAAGCAATCGCTGCGCGAGCACCTGACCATACTCGACCAATTGGAAAGCCGGCAGTATGAGGTTGCAGCCGATCTGCTTCGCGTCCACCTGCGGCTCTCCCGCAGCCAGCGGCCGCAGGCGGCCAGTCGCGGGGCCCCCGCATTGTTTGGCATGATCAGCCGGCCGGACTCACGAGGACCGTAGTGACGCGCAAAGCCAGCCCGACCATCGCGCTGTTTCCCGAAGCGAGCTTCGGCGCCGCGCTCAATTGCGTCGGTATCGCGCAAGCCTTGCGCGCCCGGGGCGCCCGGCCGGTGTTCATCTGTCACGCCGGCTTTTCCGGTGTGTTCGCCGACTATGGTTTTCAGGAATACCAGTTGCCGACCGACGAGCCGCTGACCGACAGCGAACGCCAGAGCTACTGGCAAGCTTTCGTGCGCCGGCATCTGCCGCATTTCAGGCTGAGCCCGATCGATCAGCTCGAAACCTACGTCGCCCCGACCTGGGAAGCGATCGTCGATACCGCGGTCAATGCCGAGGCGCCGCTGCGCCAATTGCTGGCCCGGCTGAAGCCGGACGCCGTGGTGCTCGACAATGTCATCATGTTTCCGGCGCTGGCCGCCGCCGGCTGCCCATGGGTGCGCGTCGTCTCCTGCGCCGAGACCGAGCTTCCCGACGCCGATGTACCACCCTATCTGTCCGGTCTCGCCGCCGACGACCCAAGCCGCGCGGCTTTCGAGGCGCGCTATCTGGCAGCGGTCGCTCCGGCGCATGATCGGTTCAACCGGCTTCGGATCGACGCCGGTCTTGCGCCCTTGCCGAAGGGCCTTTTTCTCGAAGCTTCGCCCGACCTCAATTTGCTGCTGACCCCAACGATCGTGCGCAGGCAGCGCGCCGAGCAGCTCGACCCGGCCCGCTTCGTCTATCTCGAAGGCTGCGTCCGTTCGGAAGGGCCGTTCGATCTGCCGGTCTTTCCGCGCAATGACGGGCCGCTGGTTTATCTAAGCTTCGGCAGCCTGGGCGCCATGGATGTCGGCCTGATCGAGCGCATGCTTGCGGTGTTCGACCGGCTTCCGGCTCGTTTCATCGTCAATGTCGGCGGTCTGCGCGACACCTATCGCGCGGTTCCGGACAATGTCTATCTCGACGCCTGGTTTCCGCAGCCGTCGGTCGTCGCGAAATCCGATCTCTTCATCCATCACGGCGGCAACAACAGCTTTTGCGAAGCGCTGCGTTTCGGCGTGCCGTCGCTGATCATGCCCTATTGCTGGGACGGGCATGACAATGCGCGACGCGCTGAGGAAACCGGCGTTGGCCGCCACATCAGCCGCGACGGCTGGAGCGACGATGAACTGGAAAATGCCATCCTTGGCCTAATGGCCGACAGCGGGATGCGCTTTCGCCTCAAAGACAATGCGGTCACCATGGCACGGGCGCCGGGAACCGAAATCGCCGCCGAAGCCATTCTCGCCCTCATAAGGACGTGACCTGATGCTCAACACCACGACAACGGATGCACCGCAAATGACCCCGACGGACGATCCGAAGGGGTGGCTGGAGCAGCAGGGGATCAGGGAAGTCGAGTGCCTGGTGCCGGATGTGAACGGCGTGCTGCGCGGCAAGACCTTGCCGACGGCCAAGTTCCTGAAGTCGCTCGAAGATCGCGCGCTCTACCTGCCGAGCAGCGCCTTCCTGGTCTGCATCGACGGCCGCTATTCCGGTTCCAACGACGAGGGCTTCGGCTATCAGGACCCCGACATGCGGATGGTGCCGGACGTTGCGACGCTCTGCCTGGCACCCGGTGCCGGAGCAGGGAAAGCCTATGTCTTTGCCGATGCGTTTCACATGGACGACCGGCCGTGGATGGCCTCGCCGCGCCACGTCTTGAGGGCCGTGCTCGATCTCTACCGCCAGCGGGGATGGCGGGCGGTGGTGGCTCCGGAACTCGAATTCTACCTGACCGCGCCTAATCCCGATCCTGATCGGCCGTTGAGCGCACCGGTCGGGCGCAATGGCCGTTCCGAAACAGTGCAGCATCCTTATGACATGGCGGCGTTGGAGGAATTCGAGCCGGTGATCCGGCGCCTCTACGATTATGCCGCGGCGGCCGGGCTGCCGCTCGACACGCTGATCCATGAATCGGGCACGGCGCAGCTCGAGATCAATTTCCTGCATGGCGACGCGCTGCCGCTGGCCGACAAGGTGCTGCTGTTCAAGAGGATGACGCGCCAGGCCGCACAGGAATTCGGCATGCACGCGACCTTCATGGCCAAGCCGATCGCCGCACAGGCCGGCAGCTCCATGCATCTCCATATGTCGGTCGTCGACGAGGCCGGGAATACGCTGTTTGCCGGGCGCGACGATGCCGACACCGAAATGTTCGGGCATTTCGTCGGCGGCCTGCAGAAATACCTTCCCGAGGTGATGCCGCTGTTTGCGCCGAATGTGAATTCGTTCCGCCGCATCCGGCCGAACCACAGCGCCCCGGCCAACATCGAGTGGTCGCATGACAACCGCTCCTGCGGCCTGCGCGTGCCGGCCGGCGGGCGCGCCGCGCGGCGGGTGGAAAACCGGCTGCCCGGCGCCGATTCCAATCCCTATCTGGCGATGGCCGGCTCGCTGCTCTGCGGCTATCTCGGCGTCGAAGAAAAGCTCTCGCGCTCGCCAGAGGCATCGGGCAATGCCTATCGCAGCAAGAGCACGCTGCCGAAAACCATGGAGGAGGCGCTCGACCGTTTCGCTGCGTGCAGTCCGGTTCGGGAGTTGCTCGGCGAGGATTTCTTCCAGACCTATCTGCGCGTCAAGAGCGTCGAGCTTGACCTGTTCCAGAGCGTCGTCACCAGCTGGGAACGCGACCACCTGCTGCTCAAGGTATGATGATGAGCTTCAACTCCGGCCTGGATATCGGCAAATCCTACTATGTCGCGACGGCCAATCCGGCTCTGGAGCATTCGGCGCTGCAGGGCGACATCGACGCCGATCTGGTGGTGGTCGGCGGCGGCTGCACCGGCCTGTCCGCAGCCCTTCATACGGCCGAGCGCGGGTTGAAGGTGGTGCTCCTCGAAGGCGGCAAGATCGGCTGGGGGGCGTCCGGGCGCAATGGCGGCCAGATAATCCCCGGGCTGCGCAAGGGCGCCAAGGGTCTGGTCAAGCTGTATGGGCCCGAACGGGCGCGGGCGCTGTTCGATCTCGCCTTCGAGGCGTGCGGACTGGTGCTCGACCTGATCGAGCGCCACGCCATCGATTGCGACCTCCGGCTGACCGGCCACCTCGCCGGTGCGGTCAACAGCTCCGACCTGCGCGACCTCGAAGAAGAGGCTGAGTGCCTTGCCAGCGTGATGAATTTTCACGACGTCGAGATGCTGTCGGCGGCGCAGGCGCGTGGAATGGTGAACACGCCCTATCACGGGGCGATGTACGAGAAGCTCGGCGGCCATATGCATCCGCTGAACTACACGCTGGGTCTTGCCCGCGCCGCGGCAGCGGCGGGCGTCAGCATCCATGAGAATTCGGTGGCGCTGCGGCTGGAGCGGGAACCTGCCATCAGGGTTGCGACGGCCAAGGGCTCGGTCCGGGCCAGGCATGTCGTGCTGGCCGGCGATGCCCTCCTCCAAGGGCTCGAGCCGCGCGTCAACAGCCGCATCATGCCGGTCGGCAACTACATCGTCGCCACCGAGGCGCTGGACGACCCGAGCGACGTCATCCCAAGCAATGTCGCCGTTTCCGACACCCGCTTCGTGGTCAACTACTACCGGCTGTCGGCGGACGGACGCCTGTTGTTCGGCGGCGGTGAGCGCTACACGCCGTCGCCGCCCGCCGACATTGCCGGCTTCGTGCGGCCGCATATGGAAAAGACCTTTCCGCAATTGCGCGGCCGCCGCATCGACCATGCCTGGGGCGGGCTTGTCTCGGTGACGACATCGCGCCTGCCTGATGTCGGCCACTATGGCGAGGTCTATTTTGCGCATGGCTATTCCGGCAAGGGCGTGATCCTGTCGACACTGTCGGGAAAGCTGCTCGCTGAGGCGATCACCGGCAATAATTCGCGGCTTGATCTGTTTTCGACGCTGAGGCCGTTGCCATTTCCCGGCGGCACCGCCCTGCGCGGTCCGCTTTATGTGCTCGGCATGCTCTGGTACGCCATGCGCGACCGCATCAAGCATTGAGCGCAAGCGAGCGGGGCCGTAGCAGGGAAACGCAAAAGAGAGCTGTTAGATGGCCGAGGCCTATATCTGCGACTACAGTCGCACGCCGATCGGACGCTTTGGTGGGTCATTGTCTTCGATCCGCACCGACGACCTTGGCGCGATCCCCCTGAGAGCATTGGTCGAGCGCAACCCCGGCATCGATTGGGCCGCGATCGATGACGTCGTCTATGGCTGCGCCAACCAGGCCGGCGAGGATAATCGCAATGTCGCGCGCATGGCACTGCTGCTGGCCGGGTTGCCCAAGGAGGTTTCCGGCTCGACCGTCAATCGCCTCTGCGGTTCGGGCATGGATGCCATCATCATCGCCGCACGCGCTATCAAGGCGGGCGAGGCGGAGCTGATGATATCAGGCGGCGTCGAATCGATGAGCCGCGCTCCTTTCGTCATGCCCAAGGCGGAGACGGCCTTCTCCCGCAATGCCGAGATTCACGACACCACCATCGGTTGGCGTTTCGTCAACCCGCTGATGCAGGCGCAGTACGGCATCGATTCGATGCCGGAGACCGGCGAGAATGTCGCGGAAGAGTTCGCCGTCTCCCGCGCGGACCAGGATGCGTTTGCCGTACGCAGCCAGGACAAGGCGGTGGCCGCGCAGGCCAATGGCCGGCTGGCGAAGGAGATCATTCCCGTAACGATCCCGCAGCGCAAGGGCGACGCGGTCGTCTCGAAGGATGAGCATCCACGCGGGGGTACGACGATCGAGGCGCTGGCGAAACTGCCGACGCCGTTCCGGCAAGGCGGCACGGTCACGGCCGGCAATGCGTCGGGTGTCAACGATGGTGCCGCGGCGCTGATCGTCGCTTCGGAAGCTGCCGTGAAGAAATATGGGCTGACGCCGATCGCCCGCATCCTCGGCGGTGCGGTCGCCGGCGTAGTGCCGCGCATCATGGGCATCGGCCCCGTGCCAGCGACACAGAAGCTGTGTGCCCGGATCGGGCTGAAGCCAGCAGATTTCGACGTCATCGAACTCAACGAAGCCTTTGCCTCCCAAGCCATCGCCGTGCTCCGCCAGCTCGGCATTGCCGAGGACGCGGAGCACGTCAACCCGAATGGCGGCGCCATCGCACTCGGCCATCCTCTCGGCATGTCGGGTGCGCGCATATCAGGCACTGCGGCGCTGGAGCTCAGGGAGCGCGGCGGCCGCTATGCGCTCGCCACCATGTGCATCGGCGTTGGCCAAGGCATCGCCGTGGCGCTGGAACGGCAGTAAAACAAGATCGAGCGCCGGCCGCGGTCTGCCACGGCGGGCGGCAGCTGCTGCTCCCCCGAAAAATTTGACCATGTGGACAAAGGTGAGGCTCCGTTCCATAGTTCCCCAGCTGACACTTCAAAGAAACAGCCGGCTCGCCACGGCGCCAATCAGAGGGGCATGCGATGGAAAACGGGAAGAGCAAAGTCCAGTCGAAATGCAAAGGGCTTTCGCGACGCAGCGTTCTGGAACTGGGCGCGCTCGGCCTGGCAGCAACCATGCTGCCGGGTCTGGCCTTAGCTCAGGACAAGAAACTGAAGGTGGCGGCGATCTTCGCCACGCCGACCGAGGAGCCATGGGTCCACCAAATCCATGTCGCCCTGCAGAGGGCCGAGAAGGAACTCGGCATCGAGTACAAATGGTCGGAGAAGGTTCAGACGGCGGATTTCAGCCGTGTCATGCGCGAATATGCGCAAGGCGGCTATGAGCTGGTAATGGGCGACGCCTTCGCCGCCGAACGGGAATCCCGCCGGACCGCCAAGCAGTTCCCGAAGGTTGCCTTCCTGTTCGGCTCCGGCGCCGGGCCGGCCGAGCCGAATTTCGCAGTCTTCGACAATTGGATCCACGAGCCGGCTTATCTCTCCGGCCTGATCGCCGGAAAGATGTCGAAATCAGGCACGATCGGCGCCGTTGCGGCGATGGGCATTCCGGAAGTGAACCGGCTCGTCAATGCCTTCTTTGCCGGCGCCCGGGAGGTCAATCCTGATATCAAGAGAAAGGTTGCTTTCATCGGCTCCTTCTTCGACCCGCCAAAGGCCAAGGAAGCGGCTATCGCCCAGATCGACGCCGGTGTCGACGTGATCTATGCCGAACGTTTCGGCGTCATCGAAGCGGCGGTCGAGAGGAAGATCCTCGCCATCTCCAACATGTCCGACCAGTCCAACCTGGGCCCGGACACGGTGATAACCGGCCCGGTGTGGGACATGTATCCGACGGTCGAGCACGCGATCAAACTGGTCAAGGCCGGCGTCTTCACCGCCCAGGATTACGGTGATTTCTCGCGCATGGCTAAGGGCGGCTCGTTTCTGGCGCCGTACCACAAATTCGACAAGACGTTGCCCGCCGACGTCAAGGAGCTGGTCGAGAAGAAAAAGGCCGAAATCCTCGACGGCAATTTCCGCGTCGATGTCGACGAGAACACGCCGGTTTCGGATTGAGTTTTTTACCCTCCCCCTTGTGGGGAGGGTCGATCCGCGAAGCGGAGCGGGGTGGGGGTCGGCGCCGTACCCCCACCCCGTCTCTCGATCTTCGCTACGCTACGACCGTAAGCCGACCCTCCCCACAAGGGGAGGGTGAAGAGTCGCGCCATCTCCCACCAGGAGCACCCTTGTCAACATCTGCCCCACTCATCGAAATGCGCGGCATCTCCAAGAGCTTCGGCGCCGTCAAGGCAAACGAAGCCGTCGATCTCAGCGTCGCGCCGGGTGAGATTCTCGGGCTGCTGGGTGAAAACGGCGCCGGCAAGACGACGCTGATGAACGTGCTGTTCGGCGCCTATGCGCCCGACGGCGGCGAGATCCTGGTTCAGGGCCGGCCGGTGACGATCAACAGCTCGGCCGACGCGCTTGCCGCCGGCATCGGCATGGTGCACCAGCACTTTCATCTCGCACCGCGGCTTTCGGTGCTGGAAAACCTGCTGATCGGCATCCCCGGAAAGTCGGGCCGGATCGACCGCGCCGGCGGGCTGGCGCGGCTCAACGAGATCGGCCGGCAGCATGGACTCACGCTCGATCCGGACCTTCCCGTCTCGGTGCTGTCAATCGGCGAGCAGCAGCGGCTCGAAATCGTCAAGGCGTTGTTTCGCGGTGCAAGGCTGCTGATTCTAGACGAGCCGACGGCGGTGCTGGCGCCGACAGAGGTCGACGGGCTGTTTTCGGCGCTGCGCTCGATGGCGGCCCAGGGCCTCGGCATCATCTTCATCTCGCATAAGCTCAACGAGGTTAGGGCGCTCACCCATCGCTGCGTGGTGCTGCGGCATGGCCGCGTGACCGGGCGCGTCGATACCCCCGCAAGCACGACATCCTCGGAGATGGCGAGGCTGATGTGCGGCCACGAAATCGTTCCGCCGGCCAGGGGACCATCGACGCCAGGTGCCCCGGTGCTGACCCTCGACGGCATCTCGACGTCGCGGCATTCCGGCATGGCGCTGCGCGACGTGTCGCTCTTCGTGCGTGCCGGCGAGATCCTCGGCATTGCCGGTGTCGCGGGCAATGGCCAGCGGGCGCTTGCCGAGGTGATCTCCGGCGTTCGCGCGCCCGATGCCGGCCGGATGACGATAGCCGGCAAAATCGTCTCGCGGTTCTCGCCGCGCGAGGTGCAGGCGCTCGGTCTCGGGCGCATCCCGGAAGACCGGATGACGACCGGTCTGGTCACCAATTTGCCGCTGGCGGATTCGATGGTGCTGCCGCGCATCGGCACGGGGGCGTTCAGCCGCAACGGCCTGCTCAGGCCGGATGCGATCCGCGCCTTCGCCGAAGCGCAGATCAAGGCCTATGACATACGCTGCCCCGGACCGATGACGCGGGCCGGAGCGCTGTCCGGTGGCAATCTGCAAAAGGCGCTGCTGGCGCGCGAGCTCGCCTTCGACCCCAAGGTGCTGATCGTGTCGCAGCCGACGCGCGGTCTCGACATCGGTGCGGCGCGCTTCATCCACGAAAAGTTCCTCGACATGCGTGGCAGGGGCTGCGGCATCATCGTCCTCGGCGAGGATCTCGAAGAACTGATCATGCTCTGCGACCGCATCGCGGTGATGTATGAGGGACGGATCGTCGGCACGCTCGACAGCGCCGACGCCACCATTGCGCGGCTCGGCCTGATGATGACCGGGGCGGAGGGGACAGCCTGATGTTTCGCCTCGAAGCCCGCACCAGCACCCCCGGCTGGTTCAATCTCGCTCTGCCACTGCTGGCGATCGGAGCAACGCTGGTGCTGTGCAGCGGCCTCATCGCGCTGGCCGGTGCCGGTGTCATCGAAGCCTATGGTGTGATGTTCTCGGCGTCGCTGGGCGACAGCTACGCCATCACCGAAACGCTGGTGCGCGCGACCCCGATGATCTTTACCGGGCTGGCCGTCGCCGTCGCCTTCCGTGCCAAATTCTGGAACATCGGCGCCGAGGGGCAGTTGCTGGCCGGTGCGGTGGCGAGCTGCGCGGTCGGCGCCATCCCGATGCCGGGGCCGCTCGCCATGCTTCTCATGGCGGCGGCAGGCGCTGCCGCCGGTGCCGCAGTCGCCTTGGTGCCGGCGACGCTGCGCGTCAAATTTAGTGTTGATGACGTGGTCAGCTCGCTGCTGCTCAACTCGGTCATCTTCTACGCCCTGATGGCGCTGATCGAGGGCCCGTGGAAAGACACATTCAGCGGCTACCCGATCTCGCCGCCGATCGAGGATTCCGCGAATTTCCCGGTGCTGCTCGAAGGGACGCGGCTGCATCTCGGCGTTGTGGCGGCGTTCCTTGCTGCGCCGGTCATCTGGTTCCTGATCGCGCGCACGACGCTCGGCTTCAGGATCAGGGTCATCGGCGAGAATCCCGAAGCTGCGCGCTATGGCGGCATCCATGTCGAGCGCGTGCTGATCTCGACGGCGCTGCTGTCCGGCGCGCTGGCCGGGCTTGCCGGCGTCGGCGAGGTCGGCGGCGTGCATTTCCAGGTGATGAGCGACATCTCGCCGGGCTATGGCTATTCCGGCATCGTCGTCGCCATGCTGGCGAGGCTCAACCCGCTCGGCGTGGTGCCAGCGGCGCTCTTCCTCGCCGCCGTCATGACCGGCGCTGAGGCGATGTCGCGAGCCACCGGGGTTCCGGCCTTCCTCAGTGATGTCATCCAGGGAACCGCGCTGCTCGCCATGCTGGTGGCGCTGCTGTTCACCGCCTACCGCGTCCGCCGCGTCGGAGCCGCACGATGAGCGTGGTGCTCGAACAGATCTTTCAGGTAGGCTTCCTGGCTGCGATCATCCGGATTGCCACGCCGCTGGCTTTCGCAACGTTGGGCGAGATGTTCTCCGAGCGCGCCGGCGTGCTCAATCTCGGCATAGAAGGCATCATGCTGTTGTCGGCGATGACCGGCTTCACCGCGACCAGCCTCAGCGGCAGCCTGTGGCTCGGCGTGCTAGCGGCAGTTGTAACCGGTGCGCTGATGGGTGCCGTGCATGCGCTGTTCACGGTGGCACTCGGCCTCAGCCAGCATGTCTGCGGCATCGGCGTGACGCTGTTCTCGTCGGGCCTCGCCTATTTCCTCTACCGGCTGATCTTCGGCCAGCAATCGGTGCCGCCCAGCATCAAGAGTTTCAAGACGCTGCCGATCCCTGTTCTCTCCGACATCCCGGTGCTCGGACCGGCGGTATTCAACCAGTTTTCGCTGGTTTACATGGCGATGGCAGCCGTTCCCCTGGCCGCCTTCGTGCTCTACCGGACGCCGTGGGGCCTGTCGGTGCGCATGGTCGGCGAAAATCCGCGCGCCGCCGATTCGGCCGGCGTAGGCGTTATCGCCACGCGCTTCCAGGCGGTGATCCTCGGCGGCGCCCTGATGGGGCTGGCCGGGGCTTTCCTGTCGATGGTGCAGTTCAACGCTTTCACCTTCGGCCTTGTCTCCGGACGTGGCTGGGTGGCGATCGCGCTCGTCGTCTTCGGTCGCTGGGACCCCTGGCGTTCGGCAGGAGCCGCCCTGCTATTCGCCTTCGTCGATGCCTTGCAACTGCGCATGCAGGCGAGCGGGCTCGGCCACATCCCCTATGAGGCGTTCCTGATGCTGCCCTTCATCTTCACCATCGTCGCCATGGCGGTGATGTCGCGCAATGCCGTCGCGCCTTCGGCGCTGCTCAAGCCGTTCCGCCGGGAAGAACGCTGACAGGCTGGTGCGGGAAATTCTCAGCCGCCGCTTAGCGCCCGCATGACATTCGGCAGCGCCGGCAGCGTCAACAAAACCGTGCCGGCAAGCCAGATGGACGAGACGACGATGCTCCTGGGGTACGCCGACCAGCGCTCATAGAGCGCGGCCGGGACGCCGGCGAGCATGATGGTCATCGTCGACAGGATCAGCGCACTTGCCATGTAAACGATCTGGCTTAAGGGAGGCGCCCAGCCCGGATACCAGACCGGATAGAACAGGAACACCAACAGCACCCACGGCGAAAAGATACCGTTGACGATGGCGACCGCCATGACCGGCACAAGAGCGTTTCTGTTCATTGCCTCAACCCCCTTGTGAAGCCATCGGCGCAATGCCGAAATTGATCAGAAAAACGAGATAGCCGACGCGCAAGGCCATAAGCCAGAGCACGCTGAAGACGATCACCACCGGCTGGGTCAGGATCGACGGCGTGATGGTCCGCACGATCCGCAGGACCGGGTCCGTGACGGACTTGAAGAAGCGCCAGATGTAGTTGTCCCAGCTTTCGGGCACGAAGAGGCCGAGCAGGAGACGCCCCATCAGCGTGTACATCACCGCGGCGAGGATGAAATTCGGTATGTGGAAATACCAATAGGACCAGAAATCGTTCATGGGCGATTTTCCAAGCGGCGGCGGCGCCGCGTTATGCCAGCGACGTCCCCGAAATGAAAGCGGGGTCCGTCACCGGACCCCGCCTCTTGCGCCGATCGCTATGCGCAATCAGGCAATCTTTTCTTCCATCATCTGCTTGCCGCGAGGGACACGGATTTCCTCGATGAAATCCTGCATATCCCGTGACGGCGCCCTGGTGAGAAGGCTGACAATGATCATCACGGCGAAGCCCACCGGCAGTCCAAAAGTCGCCGACGAGATGTTTTTCACCCCCCACCACAATTCCATGTTCGGCGTCGCCTTGTCGAAATCGGCGCCGTACTGGGTCATCACCAGATAGAAGAGGGTAATGCCGAAGCCTGCGATCATGCCGGCGACAGCGCCGGTCGAATTGGCCCGCTTCCACCAGACGCCGAGCACCAGCGCCGGGAAGAGCCCGCCGGCGGCAAGAGAGAACGCCCACGACACCATCGACAGGATGTCCGACGGCTTGGTTGACGCGACGTAGGCGGCCAGCACCGCGACCATAACCAGCAAGATGCGGGACACGATCAGACGCCGCGACGTAGGCGCATTCTGGTCGATCATCTTGTAGTAGATGTCGTGGCTGAGCGCGTTGGCGATGGCCAGCAGCAGGCCGTCCGCAGTCGACAGCGCGGCGGCAAGGCCGCCGGCGGCGACGAGGCCCGAGATGACATAAGGCATGCCGGCCATTTCCGGCGTGGCCAGCACGATCATGTCGGCGTTGAGGTTAATGTCGGCAAACGAAAGGGCCGTGACGCCCTTTTCGGCGCAGGCCGCGACGATCGCCGCGGTGTCTGTCGCCGCCTTGCCGCAGATCTGCACGAGCGTATTGTCGGCAGCGGCCCAGCGCATCATCCATCCGGCTTTCTCGGCGATGTTTTCAGGCGTCAGGCCCGACGCCACCAGGTCGAGCATCGTCCACTTGGCGAATGCCGCATAGGCGGGCGCGGTGAAGTACAGGATGAAGATGAACAGCAGCGACCAGGCAACCGAGACACGCGCTTCCCGCACCGACGGGGTGGTGAAGTAGCGCATCAGGACGTGCGGCAATGACGCCGTTCCGACCATCAGGCAGAGAATGAGCAGGAAGTAGTTCTTGGCGTCATAGCCGCCATGCACAAATGGCGTGATGTGGTGCACCGCGATGCCCTGCGCCGTCTCAAGCGCGGTGATGTTCGCCAGCGCCTGGCCCTGCATCAATTGCGGGATAGGAATGCCCGTCTTCACCGTGGACATCCAGATGGCGGGGATCAGGTAGGCGATGATCAGCACGATGTACTGGGCGACCTGCGTCCAGGTGACGGCGCGCATGCCGCCGAGCATCGAGCACACCAGGATGCCGGCGAGGCCGACATAGACTGCTACGTTGAAGTCGATGCCAAGGAAGCGAGCCGAGATCAATCCGGTGCCGAAAATCTGCGCGACCACATAGGTAAACGAGCATGAGAACAGAACGATCACGCCGATGAAGCGGGCGAGATTGCCGCCGTAGCGCGCCGACAGGAAGTCGGGAACCGTGTAGGCGCCGAACTTGCGCAGATAGGGCGCAACGAGGATGGCCACGAGCACGTAGCCGCCAGTCCAGCCGAGCACGAAACCGAGGCCGTCATAGCCAAGCAGGTAGAGCGAGCCGGCCATGCCGATGAAGGAAGCCGCCGACATCCAGTCGGCGCCCGTCGCCATGCCGTTGTAGAGCGCCGGTACGCGACGCCCGGCGACGTAGTATTCGCCGACATGCATGGTGCGGCTCAGGACGCCGATCACCGCGTAGATGACGATGGTAAAGCCCATGAACAGGTAGCCGATTACAACATTTTCGACGCCTATGGCGCTCAAGATGGCCATCAGGATGATGAAGGCTATGAAGCCGCCGGTGTAGAGGCCGTAGATGCGGCCAAGATTGGAGGTGAAGTCGCCTCCGCTTGCGGTGGTAGATGTCGTGTTAGCCATTGACGTTCCCCCCGATCAATCTTCATTGACATGATGCTCTTCGTCGATCGCGTTCTGGCGCCGTGCGAACCAGAACAGCATGACGACGAAGGCGATAAGCGAACCCTGGGCGGCCATGTAGAAGCCGAGCGGAAAACCAAAAATGACGATGGTGTTGAGTTGCTCCACGAACATGTGGATGACGTAACCGAAGAACACCCACAGGCCCAGCATGACGAACATGAGGCTCTTGGTCTTGTTCCAATAACTTACGCGGTCTGGTGTCGCCATAGCGTTGAACCTCCCTTGGTTGGCAGCTTGCGAACCGTCTCGACCGCAAGGCGCCGTTTATAGCTTGCCTCTTCCGCTAAGGCGGAAGCCCTCCGGCATGTGTAGCGGTCAGGTATAGAATCAGTGACCGTAACTTTATAGGAGTAACACTTCTTGCCGCTTCTGTTCATACGACTTTAGAATCGGTGAGAGGACTGGAGAACCGGTGAGAGGACTTGAATCGGTAGGAGGGCTGGCGGTGCGGCGTCGCGGAGGCTAAACGATCAACATCGGTTGGAAACAAAACCGAAGGGAGAGCGTCATGGGCCTGCTGACCAACCTGTTGCCCGAGTTCTTGCGTAAGCCGCACCCGATCGGCAGCGTCAGCGACCTGGCTGACTTCATGGATTCGCGCGCCGCCTTCCTGGCGCAGAAAAGCATCGTCGAGTTCTGCCGCGTCAGGGCAGGGGTCTACTGGCAGAAGCTGTTCAGCGAGAAGGAGTTCCAGGCGGCGCTCAACCATTCACGCTGGCGCGCCTACCCTGCCTGCTATGCCATCGTGGCGGAAATGGTGGAGGGTGCGCTGCGCGAACCCGCCGGCTTGCGCCAGCGAGGCCTGCCAGCGGCGCTGGAAAAAGTGGCCTTGGCAAGCTTCTCCAAATATGCCGTTCCGGACGGCTCGCCCCCGACTTTCTGGGAGGACGCCACCGAGCTCACACGTCAACGTCTCGCCGCCACGCAGATCGGTCCGCCGCGGCCGGTGCGCGAAATCCCCGAGCCGCTGGCGCGAACGGTTTTCGAGATGGTCCCGATCCACCCCAATCTCCTGACCAACGACTATGACTATATCTTCAACTTCCTGAGGATGAATCTGCTGCGCGCGCATGAGGATTTCCTTGCGCAGGCTGACCGCAGCGCCCTCGTCGACGAGTTGCTGGGTGCCGCGCGCATCTGAGCTTTGTTCCGGCGCGCCGATATCCAGGGCTCCCCGTTCGGCCTCGCACCGTCCGAGCGTCGCCGGCTATGCGAACATCAGATCCCGCACCAGGTCGGGTGCCGACTGGAGGCGCTTGATGAGGCTCTTGAGCTCTGCCTGCTGCTCGCGCGTCAGGGCATTGATCTCGATACGGTTGGATACAGGTATACCAGCGTAGATGTCATGCGTCTGCTGAGCGAGCAGCAAGCCGATCAGCATGGAATGGCCGGCCAGCATCGCCTTCATGTCGCGCTCGCCGCCGATATCCTGCGCGATCAGTCTCTCGAGCCGGGCACGCGTGCTCCGCTCGCGGATGCCGTGGCGAATTGCAAGCGTGCGTGCGGTCGCGACGATCGGAAAAAGGCCATACTTCTTGATGTCCAGCCGGCCATTTTCAAGCTGAAAGCCACCAAAAACAGTGAAGGGATTGCCGGTTGTCATCTGCTCGCCGAGAAGCTTCGCGAATACCGGCTCGGCGTGGCCACGGTCATACGCATATTCGATGAACTGCGCGGCCAGCGCCGTATCACCGTGAACCGGCCGCAGATCGTAGACGATATCGACGTTGAGCAGATCCTCCGGCCGTAGGCGGTGAACCCAATCTTCGACGCGCCCCTTCCAGGTGTCGAGACTTCCGCGGAATGCGGCGTTCGCGGCCATTACCCCGCCTTTGCAATACGGCACGCCTGAGATGTCGAGCATGTCGGCGAGCTTGGTGCCGAGCTTTTTGAACCAGCTGTCTTCGGCCCCGCCCGGCTCGCCATCTGCGAAGACGATTGCATTGTCCTGGTCGGGGGCTATCAGGCTTTCGCCACGGCCGCCTGAGCCGAGCACGAGCACGGCGTAGGCGCAGGGCGGCGGGCCGTGACCTTCGATCTGCATCTGTTGTTCGGCAAGCACGGCAGCGCGGCGGGTAAGCGAGCAAAGTTCATCGCTGATGATTTCCGCCACCGCGCGCGGGTCGATCGCTTCGCCGATGAGCGAACGTACCACGCCCGGCAGCATCGACCAGGTGGCGGCCAGTTCGGCGGCGTCCTTGGCATGTTCGATCGTGTCGTCGAGATCGATGGCAGCGGCGGCACGCAGCCTCAGCAGGTCACGCGCCGAAAGCACGCCGACCAACACGCCCCCATCGTGGACGGCGAGATGGCGGACTTTCAGCCGATCCATGCGGCCGATCGCCCGATAAGCGAAGGCGGCGGCGCGGATGCTTATCAGCGGTCGCGTTGCGATGCTTCCGACCGGCATGTCAAAAGCCCGCTCGGCGTCGGACGATATGCGGCGCAGCAGGTCACGCTCGGTAACGATGCCATACTCCTCAATCGGTCGATCCGGCGTTCCTCGGTCGGACACCAGGACCGAGCTGATCTTGCGCTTGACCATGAGGTCGATGACCTGCCTTGTCGGTTTGGTCGATTTCACCACGACTGGCGGGCTGCTCATGAGGCTGCCGACGCGATGCCGATAGGCATAGGGATCAACCGGCTGAAACGCGGGAGCCTGGGGTCGCGACACCGGCTCGGCCCAGCCGGCGCGATGGCCGGCTTCGAGAGCATCCGAAAGGGCAAGGCAGGCGACTTCGGCCTCTCCGAGTGTTCGGATGTTGCGCTTGCGCAACTCCGGTATCAACCCGGCAAAGATGTCTCCCGCCGCGATCGCATCGCCCAGAGCCGAATGGCGGCCAGCTATCTCCAGGCGAAGCCAGGCGGCGATCGTCTCCAGCGAATGGTCCGCCAGATTGGGATTTGCTATGGTTGCAAGAAGCCGGACGCACAGCGCCCGAGGCTTTTTCCAGGGCAAACCGGCGCGGCGGCATTCGCGCTCCAATACCGCCAGGTCGAAGCCGATCGAGTGGCCGACAAGGATGCGGTCGCCGACGAACTCCTGGAATTGCCCCCATGCATCCGGGAAGCTCCCGGCGCCGTCAACATCGCCATCCGTGATGCCGTGGACGAGCGAAGCCTCGGACGGGATTGCTTCGCCAGGATCGATGAGGAGATCGAACCGAGGTTGCCGGACGACCTTGCCATGCGCGATGCCGATCGCGCCAATCTGGATTACGCGCGCCTTGGTGGCGTCGGGCCCGGTTGTTTCGGTGTCAACAGCGGCAGCCGCTATTGCTATCAGCGGTGTCGCGCCGGTCGCCGGCTTCAATTCCGTCCCCTTCGGCATAGCCGATAGCCTTCCTCTGCCGGATTTCTTGCCGAGACAGCGCCCTGTTGATGCCGGAAAGGTCGATCCTGCTTGCCCTGCAGCATAGAGCGCGCCGGCGGGCCGCGTCGATGGCCGAATTTCATGCTGTGGCGTTCGCAAAGATGCCCCGGTCGGCCTGGAGCTGCGCGCCCGCATGGCCATACTGAATCCCGGAGGACCACCCGTCCAGGCGGCACATTCGCCTTAAAGTGATTTGATACGGTCGCAGCGCTCGCGCACTGTCGGCGAGTTTGTTGCCGAGGCAGCCGATGGATGAGATCAGGCGGATTGCTGTGGAGTGTATCGGGCGCGCCGTAATGTTCGGATCGCTTGCCATCGGCTGTGTCATGGTCGGCTTCTCCTTCAACCCGGTATCCGCATTCCGCTCCGGCGCGTTCCTCACGCTGACGATGGTTCTGGCCCTGATGTGGAAAGCTATGACCGCAGCCAGCAAGAATCCCAAGCACACCGAAGTCTGGCTCTACCTTGATGAGAAATCGCGCCCAGCCGATGGTCCGGCGCGACGGGTGTTCGGCACCATCATGGGCGACGTTTATAAACTCTACGCCAAGATCGCGCTTGGCGTGGCGGTCGGGTTCTTCCTGGTGTCGCTCGTGCTGATGCTGTTCGGCCTGGAAGCTTACAGGCCGCCCGCCAAATAGGCGGCCGCTCCGCCCATCCCTGTCCCTCCGCCCGCACGAGCCTGGCGTTTTGCCATCGGGCATCGGCCCGGAAAGTGCCGCGCTAAGCAGCAAACAAACCAAATTGTCATCCCGTTTGAGAAAAATATTCCAAGGATCGCTGGAAAATAGCACTCGACAAAGTCTACCGATTTTATAGATTAACCGCCGAGACGGAGGTCGATATGTCCTATTTCCAGAACGCCCGGACTGCCCGCAAAGGCCAAAGGCTCGGTTCTGACCAGACCTGGCGGCCGGCCTATGCGGGCGCCTTTGCCTATCTCGTCTTTGCCCTTGCGTTCGTGTTCACCGGGGCAGTCGTTCTGGGTCTTATTCCCTGATCATGGCGCCCCGAGTGATCGGGGCCTGACTTACAGGGATAGCGATCTGCCGTTTCGCAATATCGGAGTTGAATGAACCGAATGCCGGTGTGCTTTTGCGCGCCCTGATCTCAACGTGATGGAGGAGATGGCAATGCCGATCGAGTTCACGCATGTTCCCGGTAAAACTCACCCCGCCGACCTTACCGTGCCGTTTTTCTACGATTTCGCGGAAACCGCGACAAAGCTGTCGCTGATCGAGGACGCCGGCTTCCAGAAGATCGTCGTTGATGATCCGGCCGGGCTGCTGACCAATATGGATATTGCCGCCCGGGCGCTGGACCGCACGTCCTCACTCGAGGTCGTTCTCACGCATTGGGCCGGTGTGATCGAGCCGACGGTGGCGGCACGGCAACTGGCGGCGCTCGACGCGAAAAGCGGCGCGCGGTTGTCGCTCAGGATGCTCAGCGAGCCGCTGAACGATGACGATGCCGAAACACGTCCGGTCGGTCATACGGTCGTCTGGCAGCGGATCGACGAATATCTGGTGCTGCTGAAACGGTTGTGGTCGAACGACAGGCCGTTCGATCATGAAGGCGCCTTCTACAGCGTCACGGGCGGCTATGTGCCGCGCAAGGGGCCGACTGTCGCTGACGTGACCATCCGCATGGGCGGCCAGTCCGGAACGGCCCTCAAGGTGGCCGGGCGGCATGCCGATGTCTTCGAACTGGCGCCAGGTTCGCTCAACGAGATCCGCCAACTGATGGAGCGGGTGCGCAGTGCCGCCGCCGAACACGGCCGGGCCGGCAAGCTGCGTTTCGCACTTCCCGTCCGGATCCGTTCGGAGGACAACGCCTCCTGCCAGAAGGCGGTCGAAATTGCTGGACCGCCGGCGCAGATCGCGTTGTCGCTGCTTCCTTATGCGGCCCTGGGAATCGAGGAATTCATGATCGTCGGCATCGACAGGCCACGCGAGATCGCAATGGCTGGCCGCGAGGTGATCGCGCTGCTGCGCAACACTCTGGGGCGCCGCGAAGCCGATGTCCCTCAGCCTGGGGCGTTTGCGCCTCGGGTGATTCGGGAAGCACGCGCCGGCGGAACAGCAGCGACTTGTCTGCGTTGACAGCCCCGCTGAAGTCGAACTTTCCTTCATAGCGGTTGAAGCTTCCGGCGCCGAGCTCGACCTCGGGTCGAGAGTGATGGTCGTTTCTTGCGCGGCGCGTGGCCGCCGCCAAGCAGCACCGGCCGCGACATCGAGGCGATCAGGAGGTTTCGGCGCGCAGTCACCCCGTCTTGAGTTCAGCCGCGACCTGAACCAACGACCATCTCGGCGCGCTCCACATTTTCGAATTTCGACGCAAATCCGAGGCGTCACGACATTTTGTCGATTCAAAAAGCCATCATCATTGTTGACTAGTAAACTCATGTTTCATAGTCAACGAGCATCGGCGCCGAAAATCGGATTTCGAAATGCGCGCGCGAAGCCAAGAGAGGCCGAGACCGTGGCTGGAATTCATGCCCAGACTGCCTTCCATGTCGAAGCGGTACGGTTCGCCGTCGGCGAGCGGACGCTGCTCGATCGCGCTGAAGGACGGCAGGCTGCTGACGCGCGGCACGCCGGACCAGATCATGCAGGGCGACGTGCTCAAGGGAATTTCGGTGTCGAGATGGGCGTGTTTGCGCACCCCGTCACCGGCCAGCCGATCGGCTATGTGCAATGAGACCACTGTGAGAATAAGGAAGAAGCCCTTGTCCAGAAATGGTTTGTTCGCGGCCTTGCTCGCATCCGTCATCCTGTTCGCTGGCGGCGCGGCCGCCCAGGAGCAACCGGGCGCAGTCCCGGCGATCGAGGCACCGGCTCCCGCGCCCGGGGAGGCTGCGCCGGACGCGGTCGTGCCACCGGCGCAGCCCACCGTGACCACGCCCACCGAGACCACGCCTATCGAGACTGGTCCTTCGACGGCGACGTCTTTGACCCTGCCGCATGATCTGTCGCCAAGGGGGATGTTCATGGCGGCCGACATCGTCGTGAAAGCGGTGATGATCGGGCTGGCTTTTGCGTCCTTCGTCACCTGGACGATATGGCTGGCCAAATCGCTGGAGATCCTTGGCGGCAAGCTGCGCGCCCGCCGCGCGGCACAAGCGATCGGCAATGCCGCGACGCTGAACCAGGCGGGGCGCGCGCTTGGCCACAATAGCGGTCCCGGCGCCCTGCTGGTGCGGGCAGCCGAGGAAGAGGCAGCACTTTCGGCCGGCTCGCTCGACCATGTGTCCGGCGACGGGCTGAAGGAGCGGGTCACCTCGCGCCTGTCGCGCATCGAGGCGGCGGCGGCGCGGCGCATGTCGCGCGGCACCGGCGTGCTGGCGACGATCGGCTCGACCGCGCCCTTTGTCGGCCTTTTCGGCACGGTCTGGGGCATCATGAACGCCTTCATCGGCATCTCGCAGGCACAGACCACCAATCTCGCCGTCGTTGCCCCGGGAATCGCGGAAGCCTTGCTGGCCACCGCGATGGGCCTTGTCGCGGCGATCCCGGCGGTGGTCATCTACAACGTCTTCGCGCGATCGATAGCCGGCTACAGGCAGATCCTTGCCGATGCATCGGCAGGGGTCGAACGGCTGGTCAGCCGGGATCTGGATTTCCGCACGGTCGCGCCGGCAAAGCAGATGGCCGCGGAATGAACACGGAACGACGCCATGGCAGCTAGAATTCGAGAGAACATCGACGGCGATCTCGCGGAAAACCACGAGATCAACGTCACGCCGTTCATCGACGTGATCCTGGTCCTGCTGATCATCTTCATGGTCGCGGCGCCGCTGGCGACGGTGGATGTCAATGTCGACCTGCCGGGCTCGACCGCGACGCCGGCTCCCCGGCCGGAGACGCCGCTGTTCCTGACGCTGAAAAACGATCTCAGCCTGGCGATCGGCAACGACACCGTGCCGCGCGAAGCCTTCGCCGCCACGCTCGTCGGCAGGACAAAAGGCGACAGGCAGACGCGCATCTTCCTGCGCGCCGACAAGGCGGTCGGCTATGGCGATCTGATGGAGGCGATGAACCTTCTGCGGGGCGCCGGTTATCTGAAGATCGCGCTGGTCGGCCTCGAGACCGCGCCCGGCGATGCCGCGGCGCCACAAGTCGGAACGGGCCAATAATGTCGCCGGCGGCCGCCCTGCCGGTGGCCGATCAGCGGCGTTTCGGCATGCGCGAGATTGCCTGGTGGGCGGCCGCGGCTGCGCTGGTTCTGGTGGCGCATGCCGCGATCGGCTATGCGATGCAGAGCTGGCGCCCGGCCGAGCCCGATGGCGGGCCGCCGCAGGCGCAGGTGATCGAGTTGTCGCCGATGGCGTTCACGCCAGCCATGCCGGCCCCGATACCGGACGAGGTGGCGCCCGATCAGCCGGATCCGGCCGAGGAGCCCGTAGCCGAAACGGAGCCTCCGCCCGAATCGCCCGTCGAGCAGGCAGAGCCGGTCACCGAGCCGTCGGAAACCGCTCCGGCCGACACAGTCGAGCCCACGCCGCCGACCATGGCGGAACGGGTCGACCAGCCGCCGCTCGAGGAGGTCGTGCCGGACGTTGCCGAGGCCGTCACGCCGGAAGTGGTCATCCCGCTGCCGCAGCCGAAACCGGTCGAGGCACCCGCCGAGGCCAAGACAAAGAAGCAGGCAAAGACTGAGGTAAAAGAGCCGGCTGAGGCCAAGGCGAAGAAGCCGGTCGAAAAGGCCAAAAACCGTCCGAAAAAGGAGAAAGCCGCACCGCCGCGGACGACGGCCAGTCTCGCTGCGACACCCGCAGCCAGGGCGGCCGCACCGAAGTCGGCCAAGGCGGTGGCTGCGTCCCGAGGGGACGCCAAGAAGTGGAACTCGCAACTGACAAGGTGGATCAATCGGCACAAGCGCTACCCGAAGGCCGCGAGAGCCCGCCGTTCGGAAGGAACCGTAAGGGTCTCCTTCATGGTGGCCGGCTCCGGCCGAGTGACGTCCGTTCGCATCACCGGTTCATCCGGCGACCCTGATCTCGACCGCAGTGTACTGGACCTGCTGCAGGGCGCTACAGTGCCGGCGCCGCCGGAAGGCGTTAGCTCGCGTGTCGATGTGCCCTTGACGTTCAGCCTGCGGTAATCGTCGAGAATGGCGCCAAACGGCTGAATCAGGAAACCGCATCGAAAACCACTTTCTGGGAAAGGCCGCCGCCCGGGCGGTTCTCCAGTGTGATGGCGCCGCCGTGGCGTTCGATGATTTCCTTGGCAATGGCGAGGCCGAGGCCGGCGCCTGGAATGGACTGCCTGCGGCCGGGATCGACGCGAAAGAAGGGCTCGAACGCCTTGCCGAGCAGCTCGGGCGGAATGCCGGGTCCGCGATCGGCGATGGTGAGGGTGGCGCGGTTGTCGGCTGCGGACAGGGAGATGCCGCAGCCCTTGCCATGCGTGGCGGCGTTGACGATCAGGTTGCGCAGCGCGCGGCGAAGGCCGAGCGCGCCTGCCCTGACCGAGACCTTGTCGAGATGGCCGACCGACACGGCATGGCCGAGCGAAACCATCTCGGCCTCGATGTCGCGAACCAGCCGGTCCAACTCGACCGGCTCGACGGCATCCTGGTCAACCTCCTCGCGCACCAGTCGGATGGCGCTGTCGGCGATGCGATCGAGCTCATCGAGGTCGTGCAGCCATTTCTCGCGTTCTTCGTTGCCAGCCAGGAATTCGGCGCGCAGCCGCATGCGCGTCATCGGCGTTCTCAAATCATGCCCGGCGGCGGCGACCAGGCGCATGCGGCTTTCCATAGCGGTCTTCAGTCGCGACGAAAGCTGGTTCAGCGCGTGCGCCGTCGCCTTGACCTCGGCCGAACCCACCTCTGGCACCGCCGCCAGCACGCCATCCGACCCGATCTTGGAAACGGCGGCCTCCAGCATCTCGACCGGCCGGATCAGCACGGAGGTGAAATAAACCGAGACGGCCGTGGCGCCGGCCACAATCAGCGAGATCCAGCCGGCGAGAACCAGCCACTCGCGCTTTGGCGGCGTGATGTGGGGAACTTCGATGATCGCCCAGCGATTGTCGTGCAGGCGTACCGACGCAAGCTGACCGGGCTCTCCAGCTTTGTCGTTGACGACGGCCAGGACGTCGAGACCCCGGCGGCGCAGGATGTCGTTGAGCATCGCCGTTTCGTCCCGGTCCACCCTGCCGCCGGCCGGATGGTCGCTCAGTTGCACCGGCAGCACATCTGGAATCTGGCTGGGCAGAAGCCGCACTACGAGTTCCATCTGTTGGGCAACCCAGGGCATGATCAGTTCCGGTGGTGGCCCCCCGCCACGCACGCTGATGACGGCGGCCGTCGCCAGGCCGACCACACCGACGATCGAAGCGACCAGCAGCAGGATGAGGCGGCGGCGCAGTGAGGTCACGCGTGGTTCTCCGCCGTCTCGACCCTCGCGGTGAGCTGGTAGCCCCCATTGCGCACCGTCTTGAACAGCGGCCCATCGCCGGCGTCGGCGAATTTACGCCGCAGCCGGCTCATCAACACGTCGACCGAGCGTTCGAGCGGGTCGCGCTCGCGGCCCTGCGTCAGGTCGAGCAGCTGGTCGCGCGTCAACAGTCGGCCGGGACGGTCAAGAAACACCTGCAAAAGATCGAACTCGGCGCCGGTGAGGTCGATGGCCACGCCTTGCGGATCCGTCACCTTGCGGGTGTCCGGCTCCAGCCTGTAGCTGGCAAACTGATAGACGCGCATGCGAGGGGGAGCAGCCTCTTCCGGCGCCGAGCGACGCAGCACGGCGCGGATGCGGGCGGTGAGCTCGCGCGGATTGAATGGCTTGCCGAGATAGTCGTCGGCGCCGAGCTCCAGCCCGATGATGCGGTCGACATCCTCCTTGAGCGCGGTCAGCAGGATCACCGGGGTATGCGGTTTGCGGTCACGCAGGCTCCGGCAGATATCGAGCCCCGAACCATCGGGCAGCATGACGTCGAGCACGATCAGGTCGAACTGGCCGGTGGCAAGTCTGTGCTCGCATTCGCGCCGATCCGCCGCCGCCGAGACGCGAAATCCCTGGCCGTCGAGATAGCGCCCGAGCAGCGTCCTGATCTCGCGATCATCGTCGACGACGAGAATATGGGGTTGTGACTGCATTTGCATGCCCTTGCTTGCTCTTGATTATAGGGAGAGCCGCGCCTGAAAGGCATGGAAATTTGCAACCAATTGTTTCCGGCCCGGGCGCGGAAACATTCGGAAACAAATCTCCTTCTTCCGGAAACCTTCGGCAACACGCCGAAGCGAAGCGGAAAAAGACGCCTCCTATCCTCCTGCCGTCCGAAGCATGAGAGAAAGGAACACCATCATGCAAAGCAGATTTCTTGCGCTCGGCCTGTTTTCGCTTGCCGCCATCCATCCCGTGCTGGCGGCGCAGCCCGACCCCGCCGCCGCGCCCGGCGACGAACCGCCGGCGATGGCCCGGCAGGACGATGCGGACCATGGCCCGATGCCCTGGCCCGGCCGGCGCGGGCCGATGCGGCATGGACCGGACGGTTTTGGTCCCGGCCGCATGGGGCCGCCGCCGGAAATGCTCGCCGCCCGGCTTTCCGCGCTTGAGACCCGCATCGGCATCAGGACGGAGCAACTCGACGCTTGGCGGGACTATACCAGCGCGCTGCAGGCGATGCTGGCGCGGCCCGATCATGGCCCGGATGGCGCCGACGCGGAAGCGCCCGGCGCCAAGGCGCCGCGCGCCTTCGCTGTCCAGGAAAGACTGGCAGACGATCTAACCCAACGTGCCGCCTCGGCAGCAAAGCTGAAGGAGACGATTGCCGCGCTTCGCGTCGAGCTGACGCCCGAACAGCTCGAAATCCTTGCTTCGGCGGACAGACCTCATGGACCACCCCAAGGCCCATGGGACAATCCGCCGGATGATGCAGCCGGCCCCGAAGGCCTGCCCGATTCTGGCAGGCCGCTTCCGCCACCCCTGCCCCGGACGGGCGGGCAACTCTGACCGGCTGCACCGGCCGGCCCGTTTGGCCTACCCCGCGATCGGGCCGGCCGGTGCTTTTGTAAAAGAGACTTCCATGTGGGAGATGTTCCTGATGCTGCGGCTGCTGATGGCGGCCGCGCCGGAGCAGCATCGCCGCGGTTCGGCGGCGACGCTGCGGTCGCTGCAGGCCTTCACCGGCGCCACCAGACTCGTCTTCTTTCGCGCGGCATTTCCCATCCTGGGAAAGGGTTCAACCGACGGCGAAATGACTGATGGCCGCTAGTTCGTCGCGAGGAAATACCTGCTGTTTGCGCCATCATTCTTGCCATGCGGTTGCGCGCTGATCGGCATATTGATGCTGATGGGCATCGCAGCCAGAAACTCGACCCTGCTCAGCCTCGTCGACATGCCGGTGGTCCATGCCTTCATGGACGAGCGCTTCCTCGGCCGGCATCTCAGCCGGCTCCTGGTGGAACCATCCGATGCCGGCAGCCAGGCGGCTTCAGTAATTTCAGGGAAAGATCCAGGCCATGCGCATCCAGTCTAGTCAGTCTCCGCTGCCGGTACGCCGGCTCCCGCCCTGGGCCGGAATGCTGTGCGCGGCGCTTCTTCTGGCTGCCTGCTCGCAGGAGCACAGCAACGCCCCTGCAGGCATGGGCGGTGTCGGCAAACCCGAGGTCGGCGTCGTCACCCTGCACCCGCAATCGGTGGCGATCACCGCCGAGCTGCCGGGCCGGACCGCTGCCTCGCTCGTAGCCGAGGTCCGGCCGCAGGTCGACGGCATCATCCGGCAGCGGCTGTTCCAGGAAGGCGCCGAGGTGGTGGCGGGGCAGCCGCTCTACCTCATCGACCCGGCGAGCTATCAGGCCGCCTATGACAGCGCCGTCGCGGCCCGGCAGAAGGCTGAAGCCGCGGTGCCCACCGCCCAGGCCAAGTTCGACCGCTATGCCGGGCTGCTGAAGCAGAACGTCGTCTCGAAGCAGGATTACGATGATGCCGCGGCGACGCTGGCGCAGGCGCAGGCCGACGTCGCGTCGGCCAAGGCCAGCGTCGAAACCGCGAAGATCAGCCTCAATCGCACCTCGATCACCGCGCCGATCGCCGGCCGTATCGACAAATCGACATTGACGCCGGGCGCGCTGGTCACCGCCAACCAGGAAACGGTGCTGACCACCATTCGCGCGCTCGATCCGATCAATGTCGACGTTACGCAGTCGAGCACCAACCTGCTCAATCTGCGCCAGGCGATCAACGAAGGCCGGCTGAAATTCAGCGGGACCAATGTCAGCGTCAAGCTGAAGCTCGACAACGGCACCATCTACGCGCAGAACGGCAAGCTGGAATTCGCCGGCGCCAATGTCGACCAGTCGACCGGCACCTTCGCGCTCAGAGCCCAGTTCCCCAATCCCGACCGGCTGCTCTTGCCCGGCATGTATGTGCGCGCCATCGTCGAGGAAGGCGTCGCCCAAAACAGTTTCCTGGTGCCGCAGCGCGGCGTCAGTCGCAATGCCAAGGGCGAGGCGACGGCAATGGTCGTCAATGCCGAAGGCAAGGTCGAAACGCGCGTGCTCGCCGTGCGCAACAGCGTCGGCAACAACTGGCTGGTGGATTCCGGCGTCGGCGATGGCGACCGCGTCATCGTCGAGGGCATGCAGCTCGTGCGCCCCAGTGGCGATGCAACCGCGGTCGAAGTGACGATCGACGAGGCGACCGGAGAGATCGAGGAGCGTCAATCCTCGGCCGCGCCCGCTCCCATGCAAGCAGCCGAAAGCAGCCAGAAACCGGCGCAAGGCGCTTCAAGCAACAACTGAGGCACATCATGTCCGCGTTTTTCATCAACCGGCCAATCTTTGCCTGGGTGATCGCCATCGTGATCATGCTGGGCGGCCACTTGGCGCTGCAATCGCTGCCGATCTCGCAGTATCCGCAGATCGCGCCGACCACGGTGAGCATCAGCGCCACCTATCCCGGCGCCGACGCCCAGACCGTCGAGAACTCGGTGACCAAGGTCATCGAACAGGGCATGACCGGTATCGACAATCTCGACTATATGACGGCGACGTCGACCTCGACCGGAGAGGCCTCCATCACGCTGACCTTCACCAGCGGCGCGAACGCGGACACCGCCCAGGTTCAGACGCAGAACAAGCTGCAGCTCGTGCAGTCGCAGCTGCCGCAGGTGGTCCAGAACAACGGCATCACCGTCTCCAAATCCTCGACCGGCTTCCTGATGGTCATCGGCTTCGTCTCCAGCGATGGCAAGATGAACTCGACCGATCTCGCCGACTATGTCGACGCCACCGTCAACGACACGCTGAAGCGCGTCGAGGGTGTCGGCACGACGCAGCTTTTCGGCTCGGGCTATGCCATGCGCATCTGGCTCGATCCGGACAAGCTCGCCAAATATGCCTTGATGCCGAGCGACGTGGCCTCGGCGATCGAGGCGCAGAACACGCAGGTCTCGGCCGGCCAGCTCGGCGGCCTGCCGGCGCGCAAGGGCCAGCAGCTCAATGCCACGGTGACGGCCAAGAGCCGGCTGCAGACCGCCGAACAGTTCCGCAACATCATCCTGAAGAGCCAGACCGACGGCTCGCTGGTCCGCCTCAACGATGTCGCCACCGTCGAGCTCGGCGCCGAAAGCTATACGACGCAAGCCCACTACAATGGCAAGCCGGCGGCGGGCGTCGCCGTCAGCCTGGCGACCGGCGCCAACGCCATCAACACCGCCGAGGCCGTGCGCACGACGATCAACCGCCTGAGCTCGACCCTGCCGCAAGGCGTCGAGGTCGTCTATCCCTACGACACCTCGCCCTTCGTGCGGCTGTCGATCGAGGAGGTGGTCAAGACGCTTGCCGAGGCGATCGTGCTGGTGTTCCTAGTGATGTTCGTCTTCCTGCAGAACCTGCGCGCCACCATCATCCCGACGATCGCCGTGCCGGTGGTGCTGCTCGGCACGTTCGGTGTGCTGTCGCTGTTCGACTATTCGATCAACACGCTGACCATGTTCGCCATGGTGCTCGCCATCGGCCTGCTCGTCGACGACGCCATCGTCGTCGTCGAGAATGTCGAACGCGTGATGCAGGAGGAGGGCCTGCCGCCGAAGGAGGCGACGCGCAAATCGATGAACGAGATCACCGGCGCGCTGATCGGCATCGCCACCGTGCTGTCGGCCGTGTTCGTGCCGATGGCTTTCTTCGGCGGCTCCACCGGCATCATCTACCGGCAATTCTCCGTCACCATCGTCTCGGCGATGGTGCTCTCGGTGCTGGTGGCACTGGTGCTGACGCCGGCGCTCTGCGCCACCATCCTGCGCCCTGCCAAGGACCATGCGACGCAAAGGGGTCCGTTCGGCTGGTTCAACCGCATGTTCGATCGCGGCACCATCGCCTACCGCGACGGCTCGCACGGCATCATCAACCGTTCCTGGCGCTTCCTCGCCGTGTTCCTCGCCATCGTCATCGCCATGGGCTGGATGTTTGCCCGGCTGCCGAGCTCGTTCCTGCCGGATGAGGATCAGGGCATCCTGATCACCAGCGCATCGCTGCCGGTCGGCGCGACGCAGGACCGTACCGAGCGCGTGCTGGCTGAGGTGACCAACCACTATCTCAACGAAGAGAAGGACGCGGTCGAAGGCGTGTTCACGGCTTCCGGCTTCGGCTTCGGCGGCGCCGGGCAGAATGTCGGCATCGCCTTCGTGCGGATGAAGGATTTCGACCAGCGCAAGACCTCGGCCCTTTCCGTGTCTGCGGTCGCCGGCCGCGCCATGGGCGCCTTCTCCAAGATCAGGGATGCCCAGGTTTTCGCACTCGCCCCACCCGCCATCCAGGGTTTCGGCAACACCAACGGCTTTGATTTCTACCTGCAGGACGTCAACGGCGCCGGCCATGAGGCGTTGATCCAGACGCGCAACCAGCTTCTCGGCTTGGCCGCGAAGAGCACGCTGCTCGCCAACACACGCCCGAACGGCCAGGAGGACCAGCCGCAATTTTCGGTCGATATCGACCAGGAAAAGGCGAGCGCGCTCGGCATCAGCCTCGCCGACATCAACAACACGCTTTCGACTGCCTGGGGCAGCGACTACGTCAACGACTTCATCGATCGTGGGCGGGTGAAGCCGGTCTATCTGCAGTCGGACGCGGACTTCCGCATGCAGCCGGAGGATCTCGACAAATGGCAGGTCCGCAATTCCAACGGCGCCATGGTGCCGTTCTCGGCCTTCGCCTCCAGCCACTGGACATTCGGCTCGCCCAGGCTCGAACGCTATAACGGGTCGGCGGCGGTCGAGATCCAGGGCGCGGCGGCCACGGGCGTCAGTTCGGGTGCGGCGATGGACGAGATCGACAGGCTGGTGGCGCAGCTGCCCGCCGGATATTCCCACGAATGGACCGGACTGTCGCACCAGGAGCGGCTTTCCGGCAACCAGGCGCTGTCTCTCTATGCGATTTCGGCGCTGGTCGTGTTTCTGTGTCTGGCCGCGCTCTATGAAAGCTGGTCGATCCCGTTCGCGGTCATGCTCTCGGTGCCGATCGGCATCTTCGGCGCGTTGCTGGCGGCGACCCTGTTCGGCCAGACCAACGACGTCTATTTCAAGGTCGGGTTGCTGACCACGATAGGGCTTGCCGCCAAGAACGCCATCCTCATCGTCGAGTTCGCCATCGAGCGGCAGACTGCCGGCATGGGTCTTGTCGAGGCGACGCTGGACGCGGCGCGACAAAGGCTGCGACCGATCCTGATGACGTCGCTGGCCTTCATCCTCGGCGTGACGCCGCTGGCGATCGCCAGCGGCGCCGGCTCGGGGGCGCAGAACTCCGTCGGCATCGGCGTCATGGGCGGCATGATCGCTGCGACCGTGATCGGCGTGTTCCTCGTGCCGCTGCTGTTCGTCACGGTGCGACGCATCTTCAAGGGCAGGGCGGCCAAACAGGACACTGGGCAGGATACGGGCGAGACGCCGACAATAGCCAAACAGCAATAGGGTTCTTCATATGACAGGTTTTGAACGTGGCTCGGTGGCCGCGAGGCGGACGATTGTGCCTATTCTCACCGCCGTCCTGCTCGCGGGATGCGTTGTCGGCCCGGATTATCAGACGCCGATCCTGCCGGTGCCGGCGAACTGGAGCGGTCAGAACCCGGCCAAGGTCATCAGGCCGGCGCAACTGTCGAAGTGGTGGCGACGCCTGCGCGATCCGGAGCTGAATACACTTGTCGAGCAAGCGGTTGCCGGCAATCTCGATGTGGCAACCGCAAAAGCCAGGATCCGCGAGGCGCGCGCCAGCTACCGCCAGAGCGTCGGTACATTGTTCCCGTCCGCCGACGGCTCCGGTTCCGCCACGCGCAACAAGACGGCTGCGACCACATCGGGCGGAACTGCCAGCGATGCCTACAGTCAATACCAGGCCGGCTTTGACGCCAGTTGGGAACTCGACCTGTTCGGCGCCAACCGCAGAAGCGTCGAGGCCGCGCGCTATGGGCTGGACGCCTCCGAGGAGGAACTGCGCTCGACGCTGCTGACGCTCGTCGGCGACGTGGCGTCCAGCTATGCGCAGGCGCGCGGCTATCAGGCTCGCATTCAGCTCGCCCGGCGCGCAGCCGCCTCGCAGAAGCAAACGGCGGTGCTCACCCGCGCCATGGCGCAAGCCGGCACGGCGACAGCGGCCGATGTCGCCAAGGCGATGGGACAGGCAAGCAGCACCGAGGCAGACGTTCCGTCGTTGGAAGCAGGCTACGCCGAAGCGGTGCATCGCCTTGCGGTGCTCACCGGCCGTCCGCCTTCCGCCTTGAACGAGCGGCTGAGGCGCATCGCGCCGATTCCCACCCCGCGCCTGCCGATCCCGGCCGGGATTCCGGCCGACATTCTGCTAGCCCGCCCCGACGTGCGCATGGCCGAGCGGCAATATGCGCAATACACCGCCAAGATCGGCCAGGCCGAGGCGGCGCGCTATCCCTCGGTCAGCCTGACGGGAGACATCGACACGTCAGCCTTCAAGCTCGGCGATCTCGGCAAGAACTCCTCGATCGGCTGGTCATTCGGGCCGGCGCTCAGCGTGCCGCTGTTCAATGCCGGTCAGCTGAAGGCGGCCGTCGAGGTCGCCAAAGCCCAGCGCGATCAATATTTCATCGCCTACCGGGCCTCCGTGCTGACGGCGCTCGAGGATGTGGAAAACGCGCTCGTTGCGCTACGCCAGGAGCGCATCAGGAACAGCAAGCTCGCTGCTTCCGCGAAATCCTACGCGGACACGGCACGCCTTGAAGGCACGCTTTACAAGGCCGGGGAGACAAGCCTTCTCGAGGTGCTGGACGCGGAGCGCTCGCTCTACTCGGCCGAGGACGATCTGCTGCAAAGCCGCATCGCCATCGCCACCGACTACATCGCGCTCAACAAGGCGCTCGGCGGCGGCTGGGACGGTGCGATCGATGCTGGCAAGCCGGAGGTGGTCGACGTCAAGACCGGTGCGCGGCTGGCATCGAAACCCTGAGGCCAAGCCGAGAATCGCCCCTCCGTCCAGACAGGACATCGGCGAAATCTGGATATCGGGGCTCTTGCCTGCCGTCATCCAGCTGTCATATGTTGGCGCTAAATATCCTTAACTCTGGATGTATAGATACATGGACAAGAAAGCCGCCCTCCTTGCCTTTGCAGCGCTTGGCCAGGACACCAGGCTCGAAGTGTTTCGCCTGCTGGTCCGGGCGGGCGCAGACGGTGTGCCGGCCGGCGAGATCGCCTCGCGCCTCGATACGGTGCAGAACACCATGTCGGCGCATCTGAAGGTCCTCGACCATGCCGGCCTGGTCCGTGCCGAGCGCGACGGCCGGACAATCCGCTACGTCGCCGATATGACCGGCTTTCGGAATCTCCTTGCCTATCTCATGGAGGATTGCTGCAGCGGCGCGCCGGAGCTCTGCCAGCCGGTCATTCAGGCGGTGACCTGCAACTGTTAGAAGGGACTACGCCATGAGCGAGCCATACAATGTGCTTTTTCTCTGCACCGGCAATTCGGCGAGGTCGATCCTCGCCGAAGCGATCCTGAACCGTGTCGGCGCCGGCAAGTTCAGGGCCTATTCGGCCGGATCGCACCCGAAGGGAGAGGTCCATCCCTACGCGCTCCAGCTGTTGAAAACCCTCAACCACGACACGTCCTTCGCCCGTTCGAAGGACTGGCAGGAATTCGCGGCTCCCGGCGCGGCCGAGATGAATTTCGTTTTTACCGTCTGCGACAATGCCGCCAATGAATCCTGCCCGGTGTGGCCGGGACAGCCGATGACGGCGCACTGGGGCGTGCCCGACCCGGCCGCCGTGGAAGGCACCGACGCCGAAAAACATCTGGCCTTTGCCGAAGCCTATCGCATGCTCAACAATCGGATCTCGATCTTCGTCAGCCTGCCGATGAACACGATCGACAGGCTCGCCCTGCAGAAACGGCTGGACGAAATCGGCCGCGATCTACCGAAGGCCGGCTGATTATGGCGGCTGACCTGTCCCGTCGCATTGTCGCGGAAGCGCTCGGCACGGCAATGCTTGTCGCGACGGTTGTCGGGTCCGGGATCATGGCCGACAGGCTGACGGGCGACGTCGCTGTTTCCCTGCTCGGCAACACCTTGCCGACTGGAGCGACTTTGGTGGTGTTGATCACCATACTCGGACCGATTTCGGGGGCGCATTTCAATCCGGCGGTGACGCTGGTTTTCGCCCTCAGGCGGGGAATCGAAGCGAACGCCGCACTGGCCTATGTCATCGCCCAGCTTGTCGGCGGCGTTGCCGGGACGCTGCTGGCGCACGCCATGTTCGAACTGCCGATTCTACAGATCTCGCAAACCGTGCGGACCGGAAACGGACAATGGCTCGCGGAGTTGGTGGCCGCCTTCGGCCTGGTCTTCACCATTCTGGCGGGACTTCGCTTCCGTTCGGATGCGATTCCCTGGCTGGTCGGCCTCTACATCACCGCGGCCTATTGGTTCACCGCATCGACGTCGTTCGCCAATCCGGCGGTCGCCATTGCGCGAGCGGTTTCAAACACGTTCGCGGGCATCCGTCCTGTTGACCTGCCGGCGTTCATCGTCGCCGAGCTGCTGGGCGCGCTGCTTGCCATGGCCTTGGCAGGATGGCTGCTCAGCGAGCCCAAACCAATCAGACAGATGGGAGCCGCGAAATGACCATCACCATCTACCACAACCCCGACTGCGGCACCTCGCGCAACACGCTCGCCATCATCCGGCAGTCCGGCGAAGAGCCTGATGTGATCGAGTATCTGAAGAACCCGCCGTCGCGCGAACGGCTGGTCGAGCTGATCAAGGCGACGGGAATGACGCCGCGCGAATTGCTGCGCGAGAAGGGTACGACGTACGCCGAGCTCAATCTCGGCGATCCCAAATGGACCGACGACGAGATTGTCGATTTCATGCTGGCGCATCCGATCCTGATCAACCGGCCGATCGTGGTGACGCCGCTCGGCACCATGCTTGCTCGGCCGTCCGAAGCCGTTCTCGATATCCTGCCCAATCCGGATATCGGGCCGTTCACCAAGGAAGACGGCGAAGTGGTGATCGATGCATCGGGGCGGCGCGTCTGAAGGTATAATCCAGTTCTTCGATAATCTTGGAAATAGAACTTGACGACACCCGGCAGCGGGAGCTAGCGTATTTCCATGAAACTCGAACAAGCAGCAAAACAGCTCGAGGCGCTAGGCAATCCGACGCGGCTGAAGCTTTATCGCACGCTGGTGAGGGCAGGCGAAACCGGACGACCGGTCGGTTATCTGCAGGAAGCCCTCGGCATCGCTGCGTCGACCCTGTCGCATCATCTCCACCGGCTTGTCTTGACCGGCCTGGTCACCCAGGAACGCCAGGCAACGACGCTGATCTGCCGTGCCAATTACCCTGTCATGAACGATCTCCTCGGCTTTCTTGCCGATGAATGTTGTGCCGATGCCGTATGCGGCCTGGCTGTCGGCGAGGCTGCTGCGTAACTCTTTTTGGCCTATATTTCTATAATCCTAGAAGCACAGAAGGTGCATCATGGTTCCCAACAGCAAACTCCCGGTCGCCATCATCGGCGGCGGACCGGTCGGCCTGGCGGCTGCCGCCCAACTTGTAAGCCGCGGCCTTTCGGTCAAGGTTTACGAGGCTGGTTCCGCGGTCGGGTCGAACCTTCTGGATTGGGGTCATGTGCGGGTTTTCACGCCGTGGCGCTATTGTGTCGATGCGGTCGCCCGAAAACTTCTCGAGAGCCACGGCTGGCAGATGCCGGAGCCGGAGGCGTTCCCCACGGCTGGCGAGATCGTCGACCAGTATCTCGCGCCGCTGGCAAAGCTTTCCGAACTGGCGCCGTCGATCGAGACTAATGCCCGCATTGTCGCCATTTCCCGGTGGGGAGCCGACAAGGTGTTGAGCAAGGCGCGGGAGACGCGGCCGTTCCTGCTTCTGGTCGAAACCGCCGAGGGCACGCGCCGGGACAGCGCCCGTGCCGTCATCGATGCGTCCGGCACCTGGCAAACGCCGAACCCGCTCGGTGCGGGCGGCTTGCCGGCCGAAGGTGAGAAGGAATTTGGAAACCGCATTGCCTACGGCATACCGGATGTCCTCGGACGGGACCGTCATCTCTATGCAGGCCGCACGACATTGGTCGTGGGCGCCGGCCATTCCGCTGCCAATGCCTTGCTCGAATTGATGGAGCTTGCGCAAACCGAACCGGGCACCTCGGCACTTTGGGTGACGCGCGGCACCGACCTTGTCCGCATCTACGGCGGCGGCGATGCCGACGCCTTGCCGGCGCGGGGCGAGCTCGGTTCGGATGTCCGGCATCTCGCCGAGAGCGGCCGCGTGCGGCTGGTGACGGGCTTTGCCACGGTTGCCATTCGCGAGGTCGACGGCCGCCTGGTTGTCGAAGGCCAGACAAAAGACGGATTGCGCACGCTCGGCCCCGTCGACAGGATTATCGCCGCGACCGGTCAGCGCCCTGATCTCACCTTGACCCGCGAGCTTCGGCTGGACCTTGATCCGTGGCTCGAAGGCGTCAAGGCGCTGGGGCCGCTCATCGACCCCAATGAACATTCCTGCGGCGATGTCCCGCCGCATGGTCATCGCGAGCTCAGCCACCCCGAGCCCGATTTCTACACGGTCGGCGTCAAAAGCTACGGCCGGGCGCCGACGTTCCTGCTGCTGACCGGCTATGAGCAGGTCCGCTCGGTCGCCGCGGCGCTCGCCGGCGACATGGCTGCGGCCGATGCCGTGCAGCTGGAGTTGCCCGAGACCGGCGTCTGCACTGTGCCGGCGTCACTTTCAGGCGCGTCGTCCCAGGGTTGCTGCGGCGGGCCGGCGCCGGCTGCTGTCGATGCCTGTTGTGTCGACGACGCCAAGGCGAAGGCGAGCGGCAAGTCAGGCTGCGGCTGCGGCAGCACGCAAGCGATCGCAGCAGTGCGCAGCGGCGATCTCGAGATCGCCGCTCGATGAGCGACCGGAAGATCCCGGCTGCCGCGCTCTGGGCGTTGGGGCTGACGCAGATCATCGGCTATGGCACGCTCTATTACAGCTTCAGTATCCTGGTGCCGTCGATCGCGCTCGAATTCGCCTGGCCGGAACAATGGGTTTTCGGCGCCCTGTCGGCGTCGCTGCTGGTGGGTGGCCTGTTTGCACCGACAGCCGGGCGCTGGGCCGATCGTTTCGGCGCCGGCCGGGTGATGACCTTTGGTTCGCTTGCTGCCGCAGCAGCGCTCGTCGCTTGCGCGCTAGCACCCGGCCGGGTGAGCTTTGTGCTGGCTCTGGTGGCGATGGAGCTGGCGTCCGCCTTCGTGCTTTACAGCGCCGCTTTCGTCGCGATCGTCCAGATCGGCGGAGCCTGGGCGCAGCGCAGCATCACCCATCTGACGCTGATCGCCGGCTTCGCCTCCACCCTGTTCTGGCCGTTGACGGCTGCGCTGCACGAACACCTGACCTGGCGCGAGGTCTATTTGGTCTTTGCCGGCATCAATGTCGCCATCTGCCTGCCTATCCATGCCTGGCTGGCACGGCTGTCGCGTCGGACAGACGAAAGCGCCTCACCGACACCTGCGGCCGTCGCGCCGGCAGGCCGTGCCTTCACGCCACGCGACCGCAGCAGAGTGTTTCTGCTCATGCTTGGCGGCTTCGCGATCGAGGGGTTCGTGCTGTCCTCGATTCTCGTTCACATGGTGCCGCTGACGACGGCGCTCGGGCTTGGCTCCGCCGGGCTCGTCGTAACCACGCTTTTCGGGCCCTCCCAGGTGGCGAGCCGGTTGATCAACATGCTGTTCGGCGGCCGGCTGGCACAGACTTGGCTCGCGGTGATCGGCGCGACATTGCTGCCGCTCGGCCTTGTCGTCCTGCTGGCGATGACACCATCGCTGCCAGGCGCCATCGCCTTCGTCATCCTGTTTGGATTGGGCTCGGGCCTCGCCAGCATCGTCGGCGGCACGCTGCCCCTGGAACTGTTCGGGCGGGAGCGCTACGGCGCCCGGCTCGGCTGGGTGACGGCCGCGCGTCAGTTTTCTTCAGCGCTTGCGCCCTTTGCCCTTGCCATGGCGATGGCAGGCATCGGCGTCCAACCATCGCTCTGGTTGACCGCTGCGGTCGGCATGCTCGGCATACTGGCTTTCTCGGCAATCATCCTGATCAGGCGGCAGCCTCTCGCGCATGATCGCGTGATGCTTACCTCGGCGAACTGACGTCGCGTGCAGCGTACAGCTGTGCGCAACAGCGAGCGGTCGGCCATGGGCGCTCGACGGGCTGTGATGCGGTTGATAAGCCCTCTCCCCAAGGAGAGTCGAGACATGACCGTTGCGATCGAGATGGGCCACACGACCGCAGGCGCCCCGGCGGCACTGGATCTTGAGGAACTGCTGGCGACCCGCCTTTTGGTGCAGGGCAATTCGGGCTCCGGCAAATCGCATCTGCTGCGCCGGCTGCTGGAGCAGAGTGCCCCCTGGGTGCAGCAGACCATCATCGATCCCGAAGGCGACTTCGTATCGCTGGGCGACCGTTTCGGCCATCTGGTAATCGATGCCGAGGAGCATACCGAGCGCGGCCTGCAGAGCGCCGGCGAGCGGGCGCGCATCCATCGCGTTTCCACGGTGCTCAATCTCGAAGGGCTCGACGCCGAGAACCAGATGCGTCGCGCCGCTGCCTTCCTCGGCGGACTGTTCGACGTCGCCCGCGACCACTGGTACCCGATGCTGGTGGTGGTGGACGAGGCGCAGCTCTTCGCGCCGGCCGTCGCCGGTGAGGTTTCGGACGAGGCGCGCAAACTCTCGCTCGGCGCCATGACCAACCTGATGTGCCGTGGCCGCAAACGCGGGCTTGCCGGGATCATCGCCACCCAGCGGCTGGCCAAGCTCGCCAAGAATGTCGCCGCCGAAGCCTCCAATTTCCTCATGGGCCGAACTTTTTTGGACATTGATATGGCCCGCGCGGCCGACTTGCTGGGCATGGAGCGGCGGCAGGCCGAGGCTTTCCGCGACCTGGAGCGCGGGCAGTTCATGGCGCTCGGCCCGGCGCTGTCGCGCCGACCGCTGGGCTTGCGCATCGGCCCGACCGATACAAGTCCACGCAACGGCACCCCGCGGCTGATGCCGCTGCCGGAAGCAGCACTGGAGGATGCCCGCGCCATCATCCTGGCAGCGCCGCCGCCGGAAACTGTCCGGCCGCAGCGCCGGTCGTCGCCGGACCTGCTCGACCAGCTGATGGCGGCGAAATCGGCGGCACTGGAAATCCGCCCCGAACCGGTGGAGCCGCCGATCAGCGCCGAGGACTTGGCGGAGCGGCGGGAGCGGGTGGACCGGGTCCTGCGCGCCGTGCTGGCGCAGCCCGACGCCGGCTTCCGTGTCATCGGCGTGCTCTATCAGGAGTTCGTGGTCCGCTGCCGAATCGAGGGCCTCGCCTCAGTCGTGCCGGACCTGCCCGCCTTCCGCCGCATGCTGACGCGCGCCCGCGCCGGCCTCGGCTCCGACATGGCTGGGGATGACGCCTGGCAGGATGTCTCGGCGCGCGCCTCGCTGCTGCCCGAGGATATGCAGGGTGTGTTCATGATGATCGCCCGCGCGGCGAAGGAGGGCTGGCCCTGCCCGAGCGACGCGGCGATCGCCCGCGCCTACGGCTCGCACTCGCTGCGCCGCGCCCGGCGCCTGCTGACCTATATCGAGGAACAGGGCCTGATCGTATGCCAGCTTGACGGTCTCGGCCGGCGGGTCGTGACGCTCGTCGAATTGGCCTGGGCAACGGCACCGGGCGACCCCAACGCCGAGGAGGCGGAGCAGGGCAGTTTGGCTGTGTGAGGCGGCGGCCGAGTGCGCAAAGGGAATGCCACGCATCAAGGCGATGTATTGCCAAGCGGCAGGTACAGCGGCGAGTCTTTTTTGCGCAGATAGGGCCTCGCTGGCCCGCCACAGCTCATCTGCCCGGTCTTCATCATACGACGACGAATTGGCGCGACGCAGATCCGCCTATTGTAAGTTCTTCGATGCTACAGCACTCCCTCCTGCCGACGGCGCTTTACATATGTTCTAAATTACCCGCGGGTCGGTTTGCTAATAAAGAGATCAGCCCCGATCAACTGACGAAGGACAAGAAATACGGCAGGACTGTAGCGCAAATATCCGCCGAAACTACGCTACCGCCGCCTATTACCCCCTTCGGTTCATTCTGTTGACATCTCCTGCTTCTGGAGAGATGGTAAGATACTACGCCCGGCCCTTTTTCCGAAGATTTTATTCTGCAGCTTTATCAAAGGATTTTGGCGATGCGTTTGTCTCGATCGCGCCGACTTGTGGCCATCGCTTTGACGGCAATCGCAGCCGTCACCCTTCCCTCTTATGGACATGCCGAGGACAAGCTGCTGACGGAAGCGGTGCAGTTCAACGGTACGATCCTGTATCTCTCCACTGAAGTGCCTGGCCTGATCTTCGGCGCCGTGCGCAACGGCGAGACGGCCTTGGCGGGTTTCGGCAAGATTGCCGACGGAAGTGAAAAAGTGCCCGACGGCGACACAATGTTCCGAATCGCGTCCGTGAGCAAAGTGTTCTGCGGCAATGTGCTTTCCTCGCTCGCGATCGACGGCAGGTACAGCTCACCGACCGGCTGCAGGATCGCCTTGGCTGGGACGTCACGCTCCCGGAGAAAGATGGCCGCGCCCTCCGCCTGATCGATCTCGTCGCGCAAGCTTCCGGCCTTCCGCGGGAGGTGCCAGTGGCCGAGGCGCCTCCCTCCGACCCCTTCTCTACCAACACGAAAGAGGCGCAGATTGCCGCCCTCAAGGACAATCCGCTGCTGTTCGCGCCGGGCACCGCCGTTCTCTATTCAAACTTCGGATACGACCTCCTCGGAGCGGCGCTCGCGAATGTCTCTGGAAAGCCTTATGCCGAGGTTCTTCGGGAGCGTGTCCTCGATCCCCTCGGCATGAAAGACACGGTTTTCAACCCAAGACCGGAGGATGAACCGCGCCTGATGCAGGGCCATAACTTCGATGGCAGCGCCATGCCCATCGTGCCGACGAGCACAGCCATGGAATGCGCCGGTGGGTTGTACTCGACCGCGGACGACCTGCTGCGCTGGATGAACTGGCATGTCGACAACAAGCCTTCCGCGGCCGACGCCGAGTTCCGCCTCGTGAACCACGCGGCTTTTTTGTACCGGGACGGGCTCGCGTCGGTAGTGGGACTGGATGACGGCGGCCCGATGGACGCCATGGGTCTCGGATGGGTCATCATGCTCCCCAACGAGCATCGCCCGCTCATCCTCCAGAAGAGCGGCGGCCTGCAAGGGATGTTTCTCTATGTTGCGATTGCACCGACACGCGGCGTCGGCGCTTTCTTCGTCATGAACGAATTCAATGCCGCCGGCTTCATGGCCGGGGTTAAGACGACGAACGATCTCGTCGCAGAGATCGCTCCGCGCTGATTTCGCGCTTATCGGTAGAACGTGCGCGATCATTAATGCTGTGGAGGGGCCTGACGGACGGCATGTTTCGCGGCCAGGCAAGCGCGACAACGGCTATTTCCGGCCGACCGCTTAGCTATCCATTGCTGAGGACTTGCCGGCGCCGACCCGCTTCATCGCTGCTCACGGCCTGCTCAAGCGGCGGCCAAGGTTCTGCCTCTCGACTCTTTGGCATCCCGTTTTCGTAGCCGACCGCGAATGCCGCGCTGCTCGCAGTCCCGACAGCATCAGCCGCCTCCTGGCGCAACCCGACGCGGGTTCCGTGTCATCGGCGTGCTTTATCAGGAGTTCGTGGTCCGCGGCCGCATAGAGGCCTCGCCTAGGTTGTGCCTGACCTGCCCGCCTTCCGCCGCATGCTGACGCGCGCCCGCGCCGGCTTGGGTTCCGATATGGCAGGGAATGATGCCTGGCAGGATGTCTCGGTGCGCCTCGCTGCTGCCCGAGGACTATGCAGGGTATGTTCATGATGATCGCCCGCGCAGCGAAGGAGGGCTGGCCCTGCCCGAGCGACGCAGCAATTGCCCGCGCCTATGGCTCACACTCGCTGCGCCGTGCCCGGCGTCTGCTGACCTATATCGAGGAGCAGGGCCTCATCGTCTGCCAACTCGACGGGACTGGGCGGCGGACGGTGACGCTCGTCGAACTGGCCTGGGCGACCGCACCGGGCGACCCTAATGCGGCGGAGGCCGAGCAGGGGCGTTTGGCTGTGTGAGGGCGGATGGGGCGCCCGGGCTCAGCCAGAAGATGAGGTCAGCCCAGAAGATTGCGCGCCGCTCGCATGAATATTTTCGACCCGATCGGGATCAAATCGTCCGGAAAGTCATAGTCCGGATTGTGCAACGCAGGGTGCCGCTCGCCCGCACCCAGGAAGAACATCGCCGACGAGGCGCTGTGGCCGAACAAGCCGAAATCTTCCGAAGCACGCATTGGCAGGGCTTCTTCTCCGTGCACGACGCCTTCTTCATCGAGAGCTCGCCGCAGATGCTCTACGGCGTCCGGCGCATTGACGCTGGCCACAAATATCTCTTGATAGTCCCACCGGGCAGAAAGGCCATGCTGGCCAGCGATCTGTGTGACCAGCGATTCAGCGGCGGCGCACAGGTTTGCCATGCGCTCGTCGCGCCGGGTGCGCAGCGTCGCCCAGACCTCTGCATGGCCGGGCGCAATGCCGAACACCGCTTCGCCCATCGCGGCATGGGTGACGGTCAGCATGCTGAAGTTGTCGTCGGCAAAAGTTCCGCTGCCAAGTGCCGGGAGTGCCGGCATCAACTGGCTGATTGCCATCATCGGCGAGACGCCGGTCTCGGGCATGGACGAATGCGCGGTCTTGCCCTCTAGCACGATGCGCATGCCGCGTGAAGCGCAGTTCACCACTCCGGTCTTGAGCCGCACCTCGCCGAACGGCACGCCCGGCAGATTGTGCAGCGAGAAGGCGAAATCCGGGGCGATCTCCCCAAAGCGCGGATCGGCGACGACACCGGCAGCACCATTGCCGGTTTCTTCCGCCGGCTGGAACATCAGCACGACGCGACCGCGGGCAGGTTTTTCGCGCCCCAACTGACGGCCAAGTGCCGCCAGGATCGCGGTATGTCCGTCATGGCCGCACATATGCGACTTGCCCGGCACGAGTGATGCATGATCTACGCCAGAAAGTTCATAAATCGGCAGCGCATCGAGTTCCGAACGAAACATCACCGTCGGCCCCGCCTTGCCGCTTTCGTAGATCGCCGCCACGCCATGCCCGCCCAATCCGGTCAGCACCTTGTCCGGCCCCGTATCGGCAAGGAAGTCGGCGACCTCTTTAGCGGTCTTCTCCTCTTCATTCGAGATTTCGGGGTTCTGGTGCAGCTTGCGCCGCCACGCTATAAGCTCGACGATGTCTCGATTGGTAAGGGTCACGTGTTCCAACTCCGTTTGCGCTCCATTCTAAGCAAAAGCAGCCATTGCTCCAGGGTCAACGAGTCTCGAAATGGAAGACCGGGAGCTCGGAGTGCCCTTGGGTTGTAAGAACCAGTATTTCGGCGATCCGTTCGAGCCTGGGCCTTCTCGCGCACAATGGGTCGAGCGGATGCCGTGAAGCCTGGCCGACATGATCATCCGCCGCTCGCCCGCGCGGAGCTGCCTGAAGATACGGCCGCTCTTGCCCACTATCTCATCGGCAAGCTGGTGGTGCGGGCGTTGCCGGAAGGCATCGTCAGCGGCCGCATTGTCGAGACCGAGGCCTATGTCGCCGGCGATGCCGCCGGGCACGGTTACCGGGGAATGACCCCGCGCAACCGTTCGCTGTTTCTTGAGCGCGGGCACGCCTACGTCTATCTCGCCTATGGCCTCTCATACATGCTGAATGTTTCGAGCGAGACGGCTGGGATCGGAACCGGCGTGCTGATCAGGGCGCTCGAGCCGCTCGAAGGCGTGGGAGTCATGCGGTTCCATCGCGGCGTCGAACGCTTGCGCGACCTGGCGCGAGGACCGGGTAGGCTGGCTGCCGCGTTGCGAATCGACCGTTCGCTCGACGGGCTCGATCTTTGCCGGGAAGGCCCGCTATGGCTGGCACGAGACGACCACAAAGCAGGCGAAATCGGGAAGAGCATTAGGATCGGCATTTCGAAGGACGCGGATCGGCTATTGCGATTTTATGTCAGGGGGAGTGCGTTTGTCAGCGGCCCAAGATCGCTGAGCCAGGGGCAGCGGTAGTAGCAGAGTTGCAGGTAAAGCATCGGAGTCTGATTGCGCCCAGAAGCGGACAATCGAGTGCGATTTATGTGGTAACCCGCAATGGGCCGTCTGCTGTCCTTCCGGTTTCGGGCGCGATGCGTTAGAAAGCTGACGTTCCTCTTGCGACTTCGAGTCCGTCATCTGGTGGGAGGCGGCAGAGCCCCAAAGGCGGACGATCGACAGCTTTTCGAGGTGAGCGTAACGAGATTCGTCAACGGACGGATGCCGAAAGACGGCACCGACCCGAGAACAGTAGCTTTATCATTTTTTTGAGTCCTGCGCGGTAAGGTTCCGTGCATGTGGTTGAAGACTTACTTGATCATCACCGGCATCGGCGCGTTCGTGGCGCTGACAATGCCCTGGCTGGTCATCATCGGCAGTTTCCTGATTATCCCGGGGATCATCCTCGCGTCGATGCCAACGGCTTTCATGTATGGCGTCGCCTTCGCGCTGTTCCGCTTGCTGCTCGGAGCTTTCCTTTCAGGGGTTTCTCTGAACGTCATGTCGGGCGCTGCGACGCTGGCACTGTTCTGGACCATCCCCCAGCCAGGCCTCACCTGGGCGAGGGGCATGCTGGCCAGCCTGAAGGAGCCGGACATTCAGGCGAGCGCACCGATTGCGCTCAAGGGCGACATTCTCCTCGCCCGCCCGTTCGAGGGCCGTTGCGATGCACTGTGCGCGGCCTTGCTCAAGACCCCGGGCGTCACTTCGGTCCGCGTCCAGACCCCTCGCGGTCATTCCAATACCTATCGCATCGTGCCGGACTCGACGCCCGGCAAACGAAGCACCGTCATCGGGCATGGCCTGCTGGAAGAGTGGCGCTACGATGCCTCCGATCCGCTCGCCCCTCAGCGCGCGCTGGAAGCCGAATGGAACCTGATGATGTCAGAGGGCAAGGCGCTGCTGCAAAGCGACGACGCCCTCGAACCCGACTTCACCATCGCGATCGAGGACGGCCCTGCCGTGCCCGATGCCAAGCCCCGATGGGGACGGGTGGATTGGTCGCTCGAACCCTCCGCACCCCACCGCAAGGCGCTCACCATCACCGACGCCGGTGAACAGGTGCTGCTGCGGCAGTCGATCCTGTCGATCTTTGCCCCGGCGGCGCCGATGCTGATCGGGACTTCGGGCGGGATCGAGACCTTCCGGTTCGGCTGGGCGCGTCGGCGGCTCGGTGACGGAAGGATGTACGCCGAGGTTCCGGTCAACCGGTTGCTACTCGACCACACCAGCGTTTCGCGCGGCGTGGATATGGAAGCGGCGAAAACGAGAACGCGCGAGGAACTTGCCAGAGCGCTCGACGATTCGCGTAAGCCGGTGAGCGATCCCGCGTTCGCGCTCGCCAATCAGTGGATGGACTCGTTCCGCGCGAACGACCAGCCGCTCGGCGAGAGCGACCGCCGTCTGCTGGTTCGCATCTTGGAGGATCCGCGGGTGCGATCCTCAGACGGGCTGTGGGCGATCATCAAACAGGTCGATGGCGACTCCGCCGGTCTGCGGCGGCTCGCCGCCCGCCGCTACCTCGCGGCCACCGACAAGAAGGAGGCGCGCCATTGGATCAATGCCCTGGCCGGCCTCCCTGTAGGTGCATACGCCGATCCTCTGCCGGAAGAGCGCGAGATTCTCGCCGATCCGGCGGTCAGCCGCTTTGCCACCGGCCTGATCAAGCGCCAGGGCGACCGCGGCGTCGATGCCGTGCCCGACCTGTTGCGGATGCTGCGCGAGTACTCCGTCCACGATCCGGGCAAGTATGGCTTCAGCGACCTGACCGCGGCTACCGATGCCGTGCGAAGCGGCTTTCGCCGCATTGGCCCTGCGGCCTCTTTCGCGCGGCCTGAGATCGAGCAGCTCCTGGCTTCGCCGGGTCTGGAGTACCGCTACAAGACGCTCGGCCAGGAAGAATGGGACACGCTGCTGGTCGTCCTCGGGAAGCCTGTCGAAACGCTTACCAAGCCAGAAAACCGAGGTGGTACCGACGCGAGGTACCGCGAGCGCGTCGCTCAACGGGCCGCCAAGCCTTACGATCCGCGCCGGGATTGATCGCCGAAACGGGAAGAAGAATCTTCGGGGACAGAGCTACGTCCGGCGACAGGATGGATGATGGGCTGGCCCATTCGGGGTGTCGCGCGGTCTGAATGTCCGGATCGTTTTCAGTGTCGATCAATAGCTGCCATTCCGCTTTCCACCATGAGCGGTCGCTATCCCTCTGGGGTCCGGCCACGCGGTTGGGTAAAAGCCAATCAGCGTACTGCTGGGACTGTCCGGGAATGGGCAGTCAGAGCGGCCGCTAGTACGTTGGCGTGACGGTGAAGCTGTAAAGGTCAATCCAAGCACACCACAACCCTCGTAGCCGGACGTGATCACCGGCGGGCCGACGGGATCTGCCGGCTGCGCGGAGACGATCGCCCCAACTCAAGAAACGCTCGCCGCGCAATGCTGATCGATGGTAGGCGCCGTGCAAATGCAATGCCACCGTAGGTGGTTCAGCTCGTGAGGCATTCCGATGCATCGCTGCCCGCCTCGAAGCACTCGCGCCAGCGGGCGGCATCCTGATCTCCGGCAAAGTGCACGACGAAGTCGAGGGCAAGCTGAATTGCGGCTTTGAGGATCGAGGCTCAAGATCGGTCAAGAACATCGCTTGGCCGGTTAGGACTTACCTCGTCCAACGTGAAGAACCGGCCGCGGCTCGCTCGATACGCGGTGCCGCCCTGCAGCAGGAGATCGAATATTGCCGTGCCCCCGACGGCGTGCGCCTCGCCTGGGCCAAGGTCGGCACGGGACCGCCGATCGTGAAGGCGGCCAATTGGCTCAACCATCTCGAATACGATTGGGAGAGCCCGGTATGGCGCGCCTTTCTGGAGCGGCTGGCGAGAGGCAACACGCTGATCCGCTACGACGCTCGCGGCAACGGCCTCTCGCATTGGGATGTACCGGACGTCTCCCTCAACGCATGGGTGAGCGATCTTAAGGCTGTGGTGGACGACGCTCGACCGCTTTGCCCTGCTCGGCGTCTCGCAGGGCTGTGCGGTCTCGATTGCCTTCGCGGAGCGCTATCCCGAGCGGGTGTCGCACCTCATCTTGTATGGCGGGTTCGCGCTTGGCGCTTGCAAACGCTCGCCTGAGAGCAGGGGCGAAGCGAGACGCCATGGCAACCCTGATGTGTTTTGGGTGCGGATGAGCCAGTCTTCCGCCAATGTTCACCTCGCAGTTCATGCCCGACGCCACAAAGGAGCAGGCGGACGTCTGGAACGAGCTTCAGCGGCGGACGACCTCGCCCGAGTGCGCGGTCCGCTACTTCGAAACGGTAGGTGACCTCGACGTGCGCGATCTCCTGTCTCGGGTGCAGGCACGGACCCTCGTAATGCACGTCCGCGGCGACCTCATCGCTCCGCTCGAGAGCGGGCGCTAGGTGGCGGCCGGCATACGGGACGCACGGTTCGTTGCGATGGAGGGGCGCAGCCATTTGGTCCAGGAGAGCGAGCCTGCCTTCGAACGGCTATTCTTATCGAGGTGACGCCCTGAATCTTCTCTGCTTCGAGCGAGCTAGGCGGTGTGGACGGATTTGACGGAGATGAAGCCGGCGGCGAGTGCGACGGAACGACGCCCATTTCAGCTTCGTTGAAACACCCCTGCTGGAAAGGGTTGAGTGGCTACAGCCGAACGTCCGCTTGTGTGCAAACGTGCCGCCTCGCCTGTTCACTCGGATGTCGGCTTTTGGATGCGGCTAGGGTCTACTCAACGACCGACATGCGGCGCAAAGCAGCCATGCCGCCGTCGCGTGTGAGACTCTGCTTCGGGTCACAAGCAGAACAGCAGCCCCCTACGGCTCGTCCCTCTCATCGCGCAAATTAGACACAACGCGGCGGTTCTGCGACCTGCAGGCGGTGTCGGGGCAGTCGCGGACGAGCCTGTCCTTGCCGTAGCCCTTGGCCCACATGCGGTTGCGGTCTATGCCGCCGGCGGCGAGGTAGTCCATCACCGCATCGGCGCGCTGCTGCGACAGCGCCGTTTCACTTGCGCCGGGATCGTCGGCGAAACCCTGCAGCTTGAGCAGCCAGCGCGGATGCTTTGCTAACCAGGCGATCTGGGTGTCGAGGGTGGCCTTGGCGACAGAATCGAGCGCGGCCGAACCTTGCGTGAAATAGGTGCGGCGGCCGACATTGAGTATAAAATCCTCCTCGCTGCCCGGCTGCACGTTCTGGAAGCCGGCAACCTCGGTGTTGGTGATGTTGGGCGTGGAAGGGGCCAGCGTGTTGCTGGTCGAGCAGGATGCGGCCAGCACCAGCAGGCCGGCGGCGAGCAGCCGGCGCGTGTTTTCAATCATGCGGTTCATGAGGCGCCAATCATTCGACAGTGGTGGAAGCGGGCGCCTGGTCGGCGATGTGCGGCAGGACCTGCACCGCTGTGCCGATCGGGCAGCGCTGGTAGAGGTCGATGATGTCTTCCGGGAACATCCGGATGCAGCCGCTGGAAGCGTCGGTGCCGATGCTCCATGGCTCCAGCGTGCCATGCAGGCGGTAGCCGGTGTCGGCGCCGTTGCGGTGCAGATAGAGCGCGCGCGGCCCGAGCGGATTGTTGGACGCGCCGCCTGCGACCATGTGCGGTAGGTCCGGCTTGCGCTTACGCATTTCGGGGGGCGGTACCCATTGCGGCCACAGCGCGCGGCGGTCGATCGTCGCGCGGCCGTACCATTTGAAGCCGTCCTTGCCGACGCCGACGCCGTAGCGGATGGCGGTCTTGTTTTCCATGATGACGTAGAGGAAGTGGTGGCGGGTATCGACCACGACGGTGCCGACCGGCTCGCTACTGAAATACTTGACGATCTGGCGATGCCATCTCTTGTCGATCTTGGCGAAGTTGGTCTTGCGATAGACAAAATTGTTGTCGCTGGCGGTACCGGCGAAAAAGGATTTTGCCGCCGCGGCTTGAGCAATATTGCTGGTTGCACCCACCGCGACCATCGCCAGGCCGCCGAGCACGACACCCCTGCGTGATAAAACCATCGGCAATTTTCCCCCCATGCCAAAAGCCTGGCGCACCATAGTTGAGAATTACTTCGCCTCAAAGTGGAAAATGCTGCGTTGCTTCAGTCCGCCATGTCCGGACATTCGGCAATTTGGCGGCGAGTGACCGTTGTGGCAATCTTGCCGAGGACGAACGTCTAACCTAAACCCCATCCAGGATCTTAACCAAATTGGCGCGACTGTTTGGGACCGGGCGTAGTTGCGACATTTGCCCTATCCGGACGTGTGAGCGATGCCGTGGGCATGATGCATGCTGTTTTTCGTTCGCTTGCTGCGATGATCGCGATGTCCGGCGTGGCAGGTTGCACCAGCATTTCCTACTACGCACAATCCTTGAAGGGTCACGTGGAGATCATGGCGGCGCGCCAGGATGTCGGAGAGCTGATCGACAATCCTTCGACCCCTGGGACATTGCGCGCTCGAATGGCATCGGCGAATGCCATCCGACAGTTTGCGATAGATGAATTAGCGCTGCCGGACAACAATAGCTACCGCAGCTATGTTGACGTTGGTCGGGACGCGGTGACATGGGCCATCTTCGCAGCGCCGGAATTCTCGCTGACGCCACGAACATGGTGCTTTCCGGTGTTCGGATGCGTTCCGTACCGAGGATACTTCTCCAAAAGGTCTGCAATTGAAACCGCTGTCGAACTTCAGAGACAGGGCCTGGACGTCTATGTGACGGGCATCACTGCATATTCCACGCTCGGCTGGTCAAGTGACCCGCTGCTAAGCACCATGCTCAGCCAAGATGAAGCGGGTCTTGCAGGGCTGGTGTTCCATGAGCTGGCCCACCAGCGCGTCTACGTACAGGACGATTCCGCGTTCAACGAAGCGTTCGCTGCCGCTGTCGAAACAACCGGTGTAAGAAAATGGCTGCGCGCGAATGGGGATACTGCCGGTTTGCGCCGTTACGAAGCCGACCGGAGGCGCAGAGCTCAATTTCTTGCGCTGGTGTCGCAGACCCAAGACGAGCTAAGGCACGTCTATGACGACAGCGCTACCTCTGAGCAGAAGCGGGCCGCAAAGATAGCCGCGATCGAACGGCTGCGGATGCGCTACCGAGAGATGCGCGACAGTCGCTGGCGTGGATACCGGGGATACGATGTCTGGTTCGATTCTCCGATTAACAACGCGAAGCTCGCCGCGACTTCCGTCTACGGCGATCGGGTGGCGACGTTTCTCCGCTTGTTCGATTTGTGTTCGGGCGACTATCCACGATTCTTCGCGTCGGTTCGACGGATAGGAGCGTTAGACAAATCTGACCGCGCCGAAGCGCTCAAGGCGGCAGATTCATGCGATTGATCCGGTCAAATCCGAAGGCCAGAAGCGGCGAATCGGTCGCTGATGTGCTCGGCAAGCCGGCGCAGGTGATTGAATTGACCATTTGTCGGCCGATTTCCTAGGTACTTTGAGGTCGGCGGGGCCGGAAGCCGCATGTCGGCCTACAGAAGCCAAAAGCGGACTCGCCTGAACTCCCCGCGGGATCTTGGACCACAATGATTGCCGGCGGGCCGTGGCGCCTCAGTGTGCGCCCCTACGAGGCCGAAAACCTCACGCTCACGCCGCGCTGCCGAAAATAAGCCTGCATTAGCTTGCGGCCCGAACGGTTGTTCTGCGCCAGCCTGGTTGGATCGAACACCGCTTGTTCTACCCCCTCTCGCGCCAGCGCTGCTTTGAGCGCCGCGATATGTGCGTCGATGTCGGCATTGTTCGCCCGGAGCGATGCATAGATGCTGTCGGTCGCCTCGGCCACGGTCGGCTCGCTCACGGGTGTACTCCTTTGGCTATTCGGGCGGCGGCTTACCACAGATCAGCGGCTTCGCCGATACCGATAAGACGGCTAGATGGGCGGCAACAGTGTTCCTTGGGGTCGGTTGTGAATCATGGGTTCCGCCTGAGTCGGAGACGCACGCCATGTCGAGACGAACGAGTGAGGAGGATAGGACGCACACGTTCGAGTGTCCGGGCTTGCCTGCCGCGACGCGGGCGGGCGTGAGGAAGTTCACCTCAAATTGCTCTTCGGAAACAGCACGCGATCGGGTTTTGCATTCATTCGCGCCAGCATTTCCTTGATCAAGCGTGTTTTGGTGCGCCCCGCTTCCTTCGGCGGCACGAGGTAACGCACGATGGCCTCGAGCCAGGTGTTTTCACTGACGCGAAAATGAACCACGGGATGCTCCTTCACTTCGAGTTCGTCCACCGGCGTTTGTGACAGGATGTGCTTATAGACCTTCACCTTCTGGCTCATGATGTCGCCGATCTGCTCGTCAACGACCTCTCTCATGGTTTTCGCTACGAATTCCAGATCGCTTTCATAAGCGAGCTGGAACTTGATTTCGTTCCAGACATAGGGAAACAGCGGCCAGGAATAGTTGAAGACCGGCGTGTCAAACACGGTGGAGTTCGGAAACTTGATGACGCGTCCGCTTGGATGATCGGTCCAAAGATGTTCGCCGCCGAATTCCCATAACGTCGTGTCGAGATAGCTGACATCAATGACATCGCCATGGGCATCGCCGATGCGAATGCGGTCGCCAACGCGATAAGGCGCCCTGGCCAGAATATAAATCCAGGCGATGAAACTGGAGATCGGCATTTGCAGCGCAAAGCCGAGAATCAGTGAAATCAGGCCGAGTGAAACAACCGCAGCGTACCAGTTCACAAATAAGACCGAAATGGCCACGAAGACGATGGCGACGACGACGACCAATCGAAAAATACGTTGCAGGTTGAAACGCGAAACACGATTGGGAATTCGGCCAATGAGAAAGACTTCGATAACATTGGCAACGGTCAGCATAACGAAAATGAGAAGGCCGCCCCTGACGTAGTTCAGCACGCGAACGCGCAAAGACGCATCAAGCCATTCTAAGCGCCAATTGATCAGGACTTGGATGCCAAAAAGCAGCAAGGCGGCGGCAGCGAAACCAACCGTCCACCAGACATCTTGCTTGCGAAGGCTGAAGCGGAATTTTTCCTCGGGCTTTTTCGCCTTCTGTTCCAAAGTTTCTGGATCAGCAGTCTGTTGCGCGGCCCGTTCGAGTCGGGAAAGGTTCTCCTGTTCCTTGGCGCGCGGTTCCATGGGTTCACCTCCCGATGTGGCCATCAACACCCAGCCAGTGCCTTCTCGTTCCTCGACGGCGGCATTCCGGCAACGACGCAATGTCAGTCGCTGACCGGTTCCTTGCCGGTCCCCGAAAGCTGGCCTTCATTCCGGCGGCCCCGTCCTTAATGAAATAGGGCGGCAAGCAGAAAGATGCGACGGCGCCGCCATATTCGGCAAATGCCTTATAGCCCGATCCGAAACTAAGTTGAGTTTGGTATCAGCAGCTCCCGATAGCTCACCGGTAGCGATCTCGAGCGTTATCGAGCGGCCGTTGCTTCGAATTCGCTCTTCCGGCGGGATCATGCCGGCGGATGCCGCCAATCCATTGGATTGCGCGGTATTGACTCGAGCCCATCACAACGACTGAGCGAACGGCGGGATTCGGGATCGAGCTGAGCGTCGACGAACGGCAGAGATTAAGGCGCAAAGCGCCCATCCGCAGTCTGACAGACATAAGTCGCCTTCGGTGCAAGAGCAGCCGTACGTCTCGACGCCCCCTACCGATCCTCGATAATCCGCAAATAAGCCGCCGTCACAAACAGCACGATCAGCCCAAACAGAATCCGCCGCGCGCCTTCGGGCATTTGCAGGATGGTCAGCAGTGTCGTCAGAACGGTGAGGATCAGCGCCCCGATGATGGTGCCGGTGTAGCCGCCGCGGCCGCCGAAGATCGAGGTGCCGCCGATCACGGCGGCGGCCACCGAAGGCAGCACCAGCGGTTCGGCCAGCGACAGCGACGGCGCCTTGATCAGGCCGATATAGAGCAGCCCGGTAATGCCGGCGAGCACGCTCGAGATGACGTAGAGCGCTGTGATGACTTGCCAGTAGCGGACGCCGGACAGGCGTGCTGCTCCTTCATTGTCGCCGACTGCGTAAAGCAGGCGGCCAAAGCCGGTGCGGCGCAAGGTGAAGACGATGAGGACGGCGATGGGCACGAACAGCAGCAGCGCATTGGGCACGCCATAGGTGAGGCCGGTGCCGAGCCAGGCCAGGAAGGGCGGGATCTTGGCGCCCGAAGCGATCACGGTGCGCTGATAGACCTGCAGGCAGCCGGTGCCGATCAGGCTGGTGCCGAGCGTCATGATCAGTGGGTGCACGCGAAAGACGCCGACACCGATGCCGTTGACCAGGCCGATCAGCACCGCCGGCACCAATGCGATGAGGATCGCCACCGCCGGGTCGTGATTGACGACCTGCGTCGCCATGATGAAGGCGCTCATCGTCGCTACCGTACCGACCGACAGGTCAATGCCGCCGGTCAGCATGGTCATGGTCTGGCAGCCGGCAAGAATCGCCAGCGGGATGGCGAACTTCACGGTGTTGGCGAGCCACCGCTCATTGACGATGCCGGGACGCAGGATCTGCAGGATCACCACCAGCATGACCAGCAGGATGATCAGCGGGATCAGCGGCCGGTCGGCCATGAACCGCTTGAGGCGGCGACCGAAGGGGACGGGTTGAGAGACCGTGGCGGCATTGCTCATGATGGGCGGCTCCGCATTGTGATGAAGGCGCCGAACATGACGACGGCGACCATGATCGCGCCCTCGATGATCGCGGTGACGTTGGGATCGATGGCCAGCAGCGTCAGGTCGGTGCGTACCAGCCGCAGCACGAAGACCGCGACGATCGGGCCGAGCAATCCGCCCTTGCCGCCGCCAAGTGCGACGCCTCCGAGCACGACCGCCGCCACGCTGGCAAGAAGATAAGGGCCGGGAATGGGGGCGCCGATGCCTGTGCTCATGGTCAGCGCCAGCCCGCCCATGGCAGCGAAAAGCCCCGACAGAGCATAGGCGATGATCCTGGTGCGCGCGACAGGCACGCCGCTGCGAAATGCCGCGAGCTCGCTGCTGCCGATGGCGTAGATCGAAAGGCCGAGTTTTGAGCGCTTGAGCGGTATCCAGATGATGCAGAGGCAGACCACCAGCAGCACCAGCGCCTTCGGTATCCAGGCAGAAATCCCGGGCAGCCCCGGGATCGGGACTGTCCCGACGATGGTCGCCCTCAGCCATTCGGCCACCGCGCCGCCGGGCGCACCGAGGACCAGCAGCGCCGCGCCCTGCAGGACGAAGAGGGTGGCCAGCGTGACGACGATGTCGGGCACGCGGGTGACGACGATCAGCATGCCGTTGACGGCGCCCAGCACCAGTCCCATGGCCAGCACGAACGGCACGACGAAAAGCGCGTATTCCTCGCTGGCGCCATCCATCATCGATGCAGCGGTGACGCTGGTCAGCGCCATCATGGCGCCGACGGAAAGATCGATGCCGCCGGCGATGACGACAATCGTCTGGGCGGCGACGGCAAAGGCGTAAGGCTGCACCGCGCGCACCAGCGAGCCGAAATCGCCGCTGCCATAGCCCGGTTGGATGAGCCTGGTGATCACAAACAGGACCACGAACAGGACAAGCAGGCCGGCGACCCAGCCCTGACGGCGGACGAGGCGGGTCAAGGTTTCGCCACCGGGCTCGAGTGGATATCGGCAAGGATGCCGACGTCCTCCTTGGCGCCGCGCGGCAAGCCATAGGCGGCGCGCATCAGTGCCGGCTCGTCGGCGAGTTCGACGGGGAAGACATCGACGACGCGCCCCCCAAAGATGACGATGACGCGATCGCAGACACGCTGCACCTCCTCGAGCTCGGATGTATAGAACAGCACCGACTTGCCCTGGTCGGCGAGTTCGCGCAGCAGCTTGTAGATCTCCTGCTTGGTGCCGACATCGATGCCGCGCGTCGGGTCGAAGCAGAGGATGGTCTGTGCTTCGGCGGCGATCCAGCGGGCGATCGTCACCTTCTGCTGGTTGCCGCCGGACAAACGCTGCACCTCGCGCTGGGCGCGCGTGTCGATCTGCAGCCGCTCGATCGCACTGACGACCCTGGAGCGTTCCTGCGCCATGTTGATCGGTCCCCAGTTGCGCAAGGCGGCGCTGAAGGGGAGCGCGATGTTTTCGCGCACCGAGCGCTGCATGGTCAGGGCTTCGGTGCGGTCGCCGGGGACATAGGCGATGCCGGCGCGGATCGCATCGGCCGGATGCGCGAATTTCACCGGCTTCCCGTCCACTTCGATGGTGCCGCCGGACGGGCGGATGGAGCCGGCCAACGCGGCGAAGAGCTCGTCCTGGCCTTGCCCCTCGAGCGCGACGATGCCCGCGACCTCGCCGTTGGCCAGATCAAACGAGACGTCGTTGAGCTTGGTGCCGACACGAAGGTTCGCCACGCCGAGACGCGGGCGGCTATCCCCAGGCGAAGCGGCCTGGCTCGCCTGGCGCGCCGCCACGCGTGTTTTCTCGATCCTGGCGCCGAGCATCATCTCGACGATGCGCTCCTCGACGCCCGGCTCGATGTCGACGACGCCGACGGTCTCGCCGTCGCGAAGCACTGTGGCGCGGTCGCACAGCGCCGATATCTCGACAAAGCGGTGGGAAATGAAGATCACCGAACGGCCGCTGTCGCCCTGGCTGCGCACGACTTCGAGCACCTTTTCGGCCAGGTTTGCCGGCAGTGCCGCGGTCATCTCGTCGAGCAGCAAAACGTCGGGCTCGACCGCCAAAGCCCGCGCCAGATCGAGCACGCGCAGCACGGCAAGCGGGATGTCGCGCGCAGTCTCGCGGATGTCGAGGTCGGGAATGCCGAGTTCGCGCACCCAGGCGCGGAACGGCTCGACCGGCGTGTCGGTCAGGCGAAGGTTGGAGGCGACGTCGAGATCGGGGATGAGCGACGGTTCCTGATAGACGGGAAGCAGGCCGGCGCGGCGCGCATCGGCGGGCGAGCGCACGTCGCGGGTTTCGCCGCGGATCAGGATGTGCCCGGCATCGGCGCGGATGGCGCCGGTCAGGATCTTGACGAGCGTCGATTTGCCGGCGCCATTGGCGCCCATCAGGGCGTGAACCTCACCCGGCAGGACTGACAGCGACGCGTTGCGCAGCGCCACCACGGCGCCGTAGGTCTTCACGACGCCGGTGGCGTCCAGGAGGGGGTTGGTGGTCAAAATCGCGTTGCTCTCGATTTATCCGGCTCAAATCACTCGCGCTGGCGCCGCCCCTCACCTGCCTGCCAGCATCCTCTCCCCGTATAGAGACGGGGAGAGGACGATGTCATCGCCGGTTTCGCCAATCATCACCGTCGCAGGAAGAGCGCCGGAGTTGCGGCCGGCCCCCTTCTCCCCGTCACTATACGGGGAGAAGTGCCCGGCAGGGCGATAAGGGGCGGCGCCAACCTCGGCAATTGACCGTCTCCGCACAAGTTGGAAACGGTCATGGTCTGCAGCGAAAGCCCATATTTACTCGCCCGGGCCCTTGCAGGCGATGATCTGGTCCTTGGTGTAGGTGGTCCACTCCGGAATGGAGATCGAGACCGGCCATTCCGGGCTTAGCGACGGATCGGCTACGCTCTTCAGCTTGGCCTTGCCCTCCTCGGTGGCGTTCTGCCAGAGCTGCGGCTCGACCAGCACGGTCTGCTCCGCCGGCTTCTTGCCGTTCAGGATCTGCAGAGCCAGCGTCACGCCGGCACCGCCGATCGAACCGGGATTGGTCACCGCCGCGCCGACAAGGCCTTCGACCGAGTTCAGCTGGCCGACGAAGCCGGCATTGTCGGCGCCGACCACCGGCACCAGCGGCGTCTGCGACTCGACCAGCGCATCGACGATCACATTGTCGATGCCCGAGGTCCAGATGCCGTTGAACGGCGATCCGGTGGCGATGAAATCGAGGATCTGCTGCTTGCCCTGATCCTGCTGCCAGCCGGTGAAGACCTCATGCACGACCTTCACATCGGGGAATTCGGCAAGCGCCTTCTTAAAACCCTTGTCGCGATCGCTGTCGGCCGAGGCGCCGGCGGCACCGCGCATATAGACGACGTCGCCCTTGCCGCCGATCTGCTGGAACAGCCATTTGGCGCCGAGATAGGCGTACTGCTCCTGGTTGTTGGAGATGATATAGGCCGAGGGTTCGGTGACCGCCTGGTCGACGGCGACGACGACGATACCGGCCTTGGTGGCTTCTTCGAGGGCTGACTTGATGCCGGCCGGATCGGCCGGGTTGACGACGATGGCGTTGACCTTGGCGCTGATCAGGTTGCGGATGTCCTCGAGCTGGCCGGCGGCGTCGGTGTTGCGATGGGCGATGTTCAGTTTCGTGACTTCGCCGGAGGCGAGCGCCTGCGCTTTGATGGCGCAGATCATTTCCTCGCGCCAGCCATTGCCTTGCACCGTGTTGGAAACGCCGATCGTGTATTTGGCTTCAGCGGACGAGACGCCCACCGAAGCCAGGAACGCCGCGCCGGCAAGCAGCGGGACCATTGCCAGATATTTTTTCATTCCAGTCTTCCTCCCATTGATCTCGTTTCAGTTCGAAAAGCGGCTCATTTCACGAAGGGGCGCAGCACGTCGCGGGCCAGCAGAAAGCCGCGCTTGAGGCTTTCATCGCTCCCCTCAAACCGCCGGTCCTCGTGCTCGATGATGATGGGCCCGTCGTAGCCGGCCCGGTAAAGGCCGGAGAAGATCACATTCCAGTCGACATCCCCAAGCCCCGGCATGCGCGCCACTTGCCAGCCCATGCCGGCCGAGAGAATACCGCGTTCGTAAAGTCCATCATGATCGATCATCAGGTCCTTGGCATGAACATGCAGCATGTGCGGACCGAATTCTTTGATGAAGCGGGCCTGGTCGATCATCTGCCAGACCAGATGCGATGGGTCGAAGTTCATACCGACGTCGCCGCCCCACGCCTCGAGGATGCGGCGCCAGATATAAGGCGAATAGGCGATGTTGTGCCCGCCCGGCCACTCGTCATAGCTGAAGATCATCGGGCAGTTCTCAAATGCCAGCTTGACGCCGTTGTCGCGCGCATGGGCGATGATATCGGGCCAGACTGTCAGTGCCTCTTGCCAGTTGGCGTCGATGGTTTTTGCAGCGTCACCGCCGCAGAAGGTGTTGACCAGCGGAACGCCCATATGGCTCGCCAGCACGATCACCTCCTTCAGATGGTCGATGACGGTCTTGCGGTGGGCGGCATCGGGATGCAGCGGATTGGGGTAGAAGCCGAGGCCCGAGATCGACAGCTTGTTTTCCGTCAGTGCGGCCGCGATTTCCTTCGCCTTCGAGGCCGAGGTCGAGGCGGCGTCGATATGGCTGGTGCCGGCATAGCGCCGGGCGGCGCCGGAGGATTTCGGCCAGCAGGCGATCTCCAGCGCCTCGAAGCCGGCAGAACTTGCCCAGTCGGCGACATCGGCGAGGGGGGTATCGGCAAACGGTGCGGTGAGCAGTCCGAGCTTCATATTGCTCTCCCCTGGTCGTGGCGACCTACTATGCCGATTGTGCGGTCCGCTTCAACCGTGTGACTGGTCGGCAATGCGCAAAGCTGTCTGACGAATGCCATCGGATCGTCGCAGAGCAGGCCGTCGAGACCGGCTGTGACAGCCGTGCGGAAATCGTTGATGGCGATCCAGTCCGCCAGGCTATTTCCTGCGGGCCAGCGCCGTCCGGTCGTAAGACGGTTTTTGGACCCGGGGAAGGAACCCGGCTAAGCAGTGCCGGGCCGATTGCCTCGAGAGCTGCGACAGTAGCCTTCACCGGTTCGCCCCTACGACCCATTGCTCCTGGTCGATCAAGGCGCCGGTCATCGGCCCGGAGGCGTCGGAGAGCAGGAAGACGGCGAGGTTCGCCACCTCGTCGGCCGCCAGCAGGCGCCCGAAAGGCTGCGACGCGTTGGCGGCGTCGATCCAGCCCGGGCCGTGCCCGAGCGTCTCGGCCTGCATGATGCGCTCGGCCGGGGTGTCGGTCCAGCCGACATTGATGCCGTTGACGCGGATGCGGTCGAAACGATGCGCATTGGCGGCGTTGCGGGTCAGCGTAGCGAGCGCCCCCTTGGTGGCCGAATAGACGGCGAGTTCGGGCGAACCGCAATGCGCGTTGATCGACAGGATGTTGACGATGGCACCGCCTTGACCTTGCTTGCGCATCTGCGTGATGGCTGCCTGCATCAGGAAGAACGGCGCCCGCGCGTTGACGGCAAACAGCGCCGCCCAGTCGTCGAGGTCGGCATCGAGGAATGAGGCGCGGTTGGTCAGGCCGGCGGCGTTGACCAGCGCGTCGATGCGTCCGAAGCGGCTGATACATTCGTCCACCAGCCGCGCCGGCGCCGTGGTATCAGCCAGATCTGCGGCAACGAATGTGGTTGGCGTGCCTGCCTGGGAGAGCGCCGTCGCCACGTCGTTGCCACGCATGGGCTCGCGGCCGGTGACCAGCAGGCCGCCGGCGCCAGAACGGGCGAGCGTCTCGGCGATCGCCCGGCCAATGCCTTGCGTCGCGCCGGTGACCAGCACCACCTTGCCTTCCAGCCGAAGCTCCATTCCTCCTCCCGGAACAAAGTTTCCATTTTTTCCAGAATAGGGAACGCCAATTCCCGATAGTCAATCTTCAGGAGGGAGTTTTCAAATCATGGTCTTACGCAATTGCTGACGGATCCATGCGTGAATGCTTGCGGGGTCGGCATGTGCGTGCGTGGCAGCCGCAACGCCTTTATCGGCACCGTGCACCGGCTGGCCATGCGCCTCGACGACCAGATTGCGCTGGTTGCCGGCGCATTGTCCTCGGATCCCGAAAAGTGCCTGACAGGCTTGGTGCTATATCACTGCGGTGACCCTGCCTGCCGCATCGAGGCGACAGCCGACTCGCGCCTGCCGAACTTCGATGCCGCCTTGTCTTGCGTAGTCTATTCGCACCGCGATCGGCGCCGTGAGGGCGCCTCGACGTTCACGCAAGGCACCTGCGCTTGCCGCGTGGACACGGACGGCGCCAAGCGGCGTCGCGGCGGACATGATCGCCGCGCGGCAGGCTTGCACGACCGCAGCTGGCGTACCGGGTTTCGCTTTCAGCGATCCAACAGATCGAAAGGGATACCCGTTGGTGGAGTCACCCTCACCAGGTTTAGAAGGCATGAGGACGGGTGGCAGGACGATCGATTGCCTGGCGGTCTTGGCAGGGGCAGTGGTTGTGGTGACTGCGGCCGGACTACCGGGAGTGGCCTTACCTGCGCCGACCGAAACTCCAACGTTTGCTCCACTCGCACCGCCGACGCTTGTGCCCGCCCCCACAGATGCGCCTTGCGAACCGGCGCTCACGCCAGCACCGACCCCGAGACCGCCGACGCTCGCGCCCGCCCCCACAGATGCGCCTTGCGAACCGGCGCTCGCTCCAGCACCGACCCCGGCACCGCCGACGCTCGCACCCACCCCCACAGATCCGCCTTGCGAACCGGCGCTCACTCCAGCACCGACTCCGAGACCGCCGACCTTACCGCCGATGCCCGTGTCTTGAGCCGGGGCAGGCCCGATTGCGATCCCGATCGTCAACGCGGCCGCGATGTACTTTTTCATCATCATACTCCTCTGCGGCGTACGCTCCCTGATCTTTCTACTGGCGCAGGTTGAGCTTTTTCGGTGGTCGCGTTGGAAGCAATGCGGCGGGAAGAGCGATCGTTTCCGGCAGAACAAGATGCGGTGACTTTTGGACCTTTACTTTCCGTTTTTCCTGCAACCCCGGTTTACGGGCTGGTTGGCCGTCGGAACGCGATAATGTTTTCGGCGCGCGCTCCACAGCCGCAGTGCGACGCTTCTCCTTCACGATGTCAATTGCCTTACGCGCGGCACTGAGGTTGCGGGCAAGACCGATAGCCCTTTCACGCTCTTGTTCCAGCGCCGCACTCAACTCTGCCGAGAACCGCCTTGAAGCGTAAAGTTCCTGGCGAACGATATCGACGTCGCGTACGACTGAATCTGCTCGTTCGCGTTCCAGTTCGAGTGCTTCTCCAGCTTGCTTGAGAGCGGTCTCGGCCACCGATCGGTCCTTCATGGCGTTGGCCTTCTCGACCGCTGCCAGGTTTGCGCCTGTCTTAAGAGCGTCGATAGTTTGGCGAGCCGTAGTGAGTTCTTGTTCCAAGAGTTCAACCTTGCGCCTCTCCTCATCAAGCGCTCGCTTCGCAGCAAGCTGAGAGGCTGCCACAGAGGGGTGCGCTCCGGCGGCCCTTTCACGCTCTTGTTCCAGCGCCGCACTCAACTCTGCCGAGACCTGCTTTGAAGCATCGCGTTCCTGGCGGACGATATCGAGGTCGCGTACGGCTGAATCTGCTCGTTCGCGTTCCAGTTCGAGTGCTTCTCCAGCTTGCTTTAGAGCGGTCGCGGCCACCGATCGGTCCTTTATGGCGTTGGTCTTCTCGACCGCGGCGAGGTTTGCGCCTGTCTTAAGAGCGTCGATAGTTTGGCGAGCCGTGGTGAGTTCTTGTTCCAAGAGTTCAACCTTGCGCCTCTCCTCATCAAGCGCTCGCTTCGCAGCAAGCTGAGAGGCTGCCACAGAGGGGTGCGCTCCGGCGGCCCTTTCACGCTCTTGTTCCAGCGCCGCACTCAACTCTGCCGAGACCTGCTTTGAAGCATCGCGTTCCTGGCGGACGATATCGAGGTCGCGTACGGCTGAATCTGCTCGTTCGCGTTCCAGTTCGAGTGCTTCTCCAGCTTGCTTTAGAGCGGTCGCGGCCACCGATCGGTCCTTTATGGCGTTGGTCTTCTCGACCGCGGCGAGGTTTGCGCCTGTCTTAAGAGCGTCGATAGTTTGGCGAGCCGTGGTGAGTTCTTGTTGCAACACTTCAACCTTGCGCCTCTCCTCATCAACCGCTCGCTTCACAGCAAGCTGAGAGGCTTCCATGGAGGGGTGCGCTCCGGCTGCCTGCTCGCGGTCCCAGAGAATGGCTTCGGCCCTAAAGTCTTCGATAACGCGCTGCGCCGTCTCCAGGGCTTCGTTTATTTGCTGCTGCTCTTTCAGGGTTTGTGCTGCCTGCTTAGCCACCGTGGTTGCCAATGCGTGTGCCTGGGCGCTTGCGTCACGTACCGCGCGCTGCATAATTTCTAGCTCCGCTCGTGCTGCGGCCAGTTCGCGGCGTAAAGCCACTTCATGCCCGCCGGGCGGCGTTTGCACACCCTCCTTGAGTTGCGCGGCGCTGGCAATGCCGACTCCCGCGGCGACGATGACGCCAACCGCGACTGCACGAAATCTGGACGAGATCTTCATGATGAGAGACTCCTCAAGATCAACGGCTAGCTGGCGGGACAGGGCACTTGCCACAGTCCGGCTGGCAGACACCTTCGCGGTAAAGGTTCTCTGCGCCGTAGCTGCCTTTCGCCCCTTCCAGCACAACCCAAGGTAGAATCACCGGGGCATCTGTGAAGACCGACTGCTGCCATCCGCGTGCCATCCGCGGTGTTCCCTATTTTCCCCCTCCGGACAGGATGATCACGTACACGCCTGCGAATGTCGCCCTTCATTGTGATGACGAGACGCGCCGATCCGCACGTGCCCTAGCGCAGAGGCCGGCGTGCAACGGGCCACACCCTTGAAGAAAGGAAAATAACGGCTTACCCACTGAGAACAGTGCCCGAACAGTGGGGATTTGCCTGCGCGACAGCCAACTGAAACAGTTGCGGAACAGTTGGACATGCAGCTGAAGCCTCGGCGCCATCACCGCTGAAAACAGTGGAGGAACACTGGGAATTCAGCGGGCCTTGATGATGCCTTTCGCGCTGAAAACAGCGGCTTAACAGCTGGAGAGAATACCGTTTCGGCAACTGGCTTTCGGTAGGCATTCTTTTCCCGACCTAGGAGAGGCCAATTTGGCCGCGCACGAACAGCTGAAATGGGGATGGAAGTGGCGACGCCAAAATCTGCCGCGAAAAGCAATTGCTAGTTCAATCGGTTATGATATCCCGCTGGTGGAGCTGAGGAGGATCGAACTCCTGACCTCGTCATTGCGAACGACGCGCTCTCCCAGCTGAGCTACAGCCCCGTCCAGCGGATGGGCGCATTTATCGGGCGCTGCGGTTTCCTGTCAAGACTGCCTTTTGCCAAAGCCGGACGGCCAGCCACCGGCCTGGCGTGCCGCGGAAGCTGGCTCTTGCCGCCTTCGCCCGCAATGGCTACATGTCGCGAAATCAAATGGAGCTTTGGATGAACGCGCTTATCGACACGCTGATCTTCGCGCTCAGCATTTACTGGTGGATCATCATAGCCGCCGCCATTTTTTCCTGGCTTTACGCCTTCAACGTCGTCAACTCGCGCAATCAGTTCGTCGATAGCGTCAGCAACATGCTCTATCGAGTGACCGAACCGGTCTTTCGCCCCATCCGGCGCTTCATGCCTGATCTCGGCGGAGTCGATATATCGCCGATCATCGTGCTGCTGATTATCTTCTTCCTGCAGCGATTTCTTAACAGCACCGTCAGAGACATACTTACTGGCTATTAAGCAGTGCATCCGGTCGAAGTCTTCCGATTGCGGCCGGACAGCGTCGACCTGTCCGTCCGGCTGACGCCGAAAGCGGCTATGGACAGGCTCGAAGGCATCGAGATCTCGGCAGACGGGCGAAGCCACCTGAAGGCGCGCGTCCGCGCCGTGCCGGAAAACGGCGCCGCCAACCAAGCGCTCGAACGGCTGGTCGCCAAGGCGCTGGGAGTGCCGCGATCGGCCGTCTCGGTCGCCGCCGGCGGCACGGCCCGGTTGAAGATGCTGCGCGTGCTCGGCGATCCGGCGGCGCTGGCGAGAGGCATCGAGGCGCTCAGCAGCGCTTGAGGCGCCAGTCGGCCCCAACGAGCGCTGAAGCCATCAAACGACGCTGCCAAGCAATCTTGGATAGATGGGCCAGTTCCGCGACACAGTTATGTTGACTTGTCGGGAGCCGATCGGCATCCGACCTGTCAAAATCGCTCTATCGCGGAGCTAGTCTCTACACCAATCCGCGCTTGGCCATCATCGCTTCGGGCGACGGCATCTTGCCGCGGAAGGCGGTGTAGAGCTCTTCCGGGTCCTTCGAACCGCCGGCGGCATAGATGTTCTTCCTGAGCCGCTCGGCCAGCGCCGGATTGAACGGGTCGCCGGTCTCCTCGAAAGCGGCGAAAGCATCGGCGTCGAGCACCTCCGACCACATGTAGGAATAGTAGCCGGCCGAATAGCCGTCGCCGGCAAAAATGTGGCCGAAATGCGGGGTGCGGTGGCGCATGGCGATGGTGTCGGGCATGTTGAGTTTCACGAGTGTTTCGGCTTCGAAACGAAGCGGCTCCTCCGGTGCATCCGGCCGCGCATGGTAGGCCATGTCGACCAGCGCCGAGGCGGTGAACTCGACCGTGGCGAAGCCGGCGCCGAAGGTGCGCGCCGCCAGCATCTTGTCGACCAGCGCCTTCGGCATCGGCTTGCCGCTCTTCACGTGCAGCGCATGCTTTTCCAGCACCGCCGGCACGGTCAGCCAGTGCTCGTAGAGTTGCGAGGGCAATTCGACGAAATCGCGGCTGACCGAGGTGCCCGAAACCGACGGCCAGGTGACGTCGGTCAGCAAGCCGTGCAGGGCATGACCGAATTCGTGGAACAGGGTCTTGGCTTCGTCGACCGACAAAAGTGCTGCCTCGCCCTCCGGCGGCTTGGCGAAATTCATGATGTTGTAGATGACCGGCTTGGAGCCATGGCCGAGCTTATAGCCGGATTTCAGCGCGCTCATCCAGGCGCCGGAGCGTTTGGAGGGCCGCGCGAAATAGTCGGCAAGAAAGAGTCCGCGCTCGCTGCCGTCGGCATTCCTGACGACGAAAACGCGTGCGTCCGGATGCCAGGTGGCGATGCCTTTCTTCTCCTCGAAGGTGATGCCGAACAATCGTGTCGCCACGTCGAAACAGGCATCGATGATGCGGTCGAGTTGCAGATAAGGCTTCAGTTCGGCCTCGTCGAAGGCGAATTTCTCGGCGCGAAGCTTCTCCTGATAGAAGCGCCAGTCCCAGGCGGCGAATTTTTCGTTGCTGCCGGCCTCGGCCGCCAACCGCTGCAACTCCGCCTGGTCGCTTGCGGCCTTTTCCAAGGCTTTTTCCCAGACCGGGTCGAGCAGCATATGCACCGCCTCCGGCGTCTTTGCCATGGTATCGTCGAGCTTCAGCGCCGCGAAGGAAGCGTAGCCGAGCAGCTTCGCCTTTTCGGCGCGCAGGCGCAGCATGTCGCGCACCACGGCGGTGTTGTCGGTGGCGCCGCCATTCTGGCCACGCATGGTGAAGGCGCGGAAGGCGATCTCGCGCAGGTCGCGGCGCTCGGAGAAGGTCGAGAACGGCTCGTAGATCGAGCGCGACAGGGTGACCGCGTAGCGGCCTTTCTGGCCGCGCATTTCGGCAGCCTCCGCCATCGCGCTTTTCAGGAATTCCGGCAGGCCGACAAGGTCGGCCTCGTCGAGGAACAGCGCCCAGTCGCGCTCGTCGGCAAGCAGGTTTTGCCCGAACGTGGTGCCGAGCGACGACAGTTCCTCATTGATCGCCGCTAGCCGCTTCTTGCCGTCCGCGTCGAGCCTGGCGCCGGAGCGGACAAAACCTTTCCAGGTCTTTTCCAGCACCCGCAGCGTCTCGGCATCGAGCTTTAGGGTTTCCCGGCGCTGATAGAGATCGTTGATGCGGGCAAACAGCCTTTCGTTCATCGAGATCGCCGAGAAATGCCGCGACATCTTTGGCGAGATGTCCCGCTCCAGCGCCTGGATCGCCTCGTTGGTGTGGGCGCCGGCCCGGCACCAGAAGATCGACGAGACATGGTCGAGCGCCTCGCCGCCAAGCTCCAGTGCTCCAAGCGTATTCTCGACGGTCGGCGCCTCGGCATTGCCTGATATTGCCTCGATCTCGGCCTCATGCGCCTTCCATGCCGCATCGAAAACCCCGGAAAAATCGCCGTCGCCGATGCGGGTGAAATCAGGCAGGCCGAGCGGCCCTTGCCAGATGGTCAGCGGATGGGCGGCGAGGTCGACGGCGGACGGCATGGGCAATCTTTCGCTGAGTGAGGGGCTTTCGCTGAGTGGCTGTAGAGGCAGGGCGAGATCATCACCGATGTAAGGCGCTGGCTTGCCGTACGCAATATCGGTAACCGCTCAATAGGCGTCGCAGTTTTCCGCGATCGCCGCCTGCGAACTGGCGGTGATGCGGTTGTCGGCGATCGCTAAGGTTTCCTGCATCAGCGCGTCGTTGTTGGGGAAATCATAGCAGGCGATCACCGTGGTGACGCCACCCTCGGTCTTCTCGATCCGATGCCGGATTTCAGCCCCGGCGACAGCGCCTTGCCAGTCGTCGATCGAGGCGATGAATTCCTGCTTGGTCTGGACGACGCCGAGATCGTCGAGTTTTATCCGGACGTCGTCGGCAAGCAGGTCCGCCAATTCCGTGCGATCGGCGACCAGCAGCGCCGCATACCAGCGGCCGATGAGCGCGCCGTCGTCGGCGCGAGCGGATGTGACTGAAAACAGCAGCGCCGCTGCCGCCACGGCGATCGAACGGCATGCCATGCAACCCTCCTATGTCATCTCCGGCCGCTCGAAGTCGCCGGTATCCTTGTTCATCACCCAGAGCTCGCCGGTCGATATGTCGAACCAGGCACCATGCAGCGACAGCCGTCCCTTGCCTTCCAGGATCGAGACGCAAGGAAAGGTCCTGAGATTGGCGATCGAATAGCGGATCGAAATGCGCTCCAGCGCGGTCTGGCGCTCCGTCGCCGTCATGAACGTGCTGGAGGACACGGTCTCGGCCGCCGGCGCAATCAGGCTCATCCACTTGCCGATAAAGTCGCCGGGCGACAAGGGCGCGGCCGTGGGGTCGAGTGCGGCGCGGATGCCGCCGCAGCGGCCATGGCCCATGACCACGATATTCTTCACCTTGAGGCTCTGCACGGCGAACTCGAGCGCCGCCGAGGTCGAGTGGAACTGGTCGTCGGGCGCATAAGGCGGCACCAGATTGCCCACGTTGCGCAGCACGAAGAGTTCGCCGGGGCCAGCATCGAAGATTGCCTCGGGAGCCGCGCGGGAGTCGCAGCAAGCAACGATCATCGTTTCGGGGGACTGGCCCTCGCGAGCGAGCGAGCGATAGCGTCCGCTTTCGGCGAGATAGCGGCCGCTCATGAAATTGCGGTAGCCGGTGAGCAGATGGTCAGGGAGGTGAGGCATAGGCGGCGTCTGGAGCCTTTCCGGGTTAGGCGGCAGCTCTTTCAAGTCAGGAAGGCTCTAGCGGCAAAAGCCGGTCACGGGCAATGCCGAATCGCAGAGGACTGGCTGCAACAGGCATGCAGCAAACAAGCCTCGGCCTGGTGAGGTCATGTCCTTGCAAGCCAGGTTGTCATGCCCAGATCGCCACAGGGATGCCAAAACGGTCGGCGAGCGGCGGATCCGGAAACGGCTTTGCCTCGCCGCTGGCGATACGGCCGGCAATCAGCATCATCACCGCTGCGTCTAGAAAGTCGTCGGCAGCAGCGCCTCGCGGCGGCGTCCGGTCTAAAAAGTCCCTGATATAACCGTGCTGGCAAAGCAGCGCCTTGCGTTCCGCCATGCCGGCCGGGTTGATGACGCCCTTGATCTTCTTCGGCAAGCACATTGCCTGATCGCTATTCAGTCGGCAGAAGGCGACCTCCGGATGCGATTCGAACACGCGGCTGCGCAGTTCGGGACGCGCGATCAGCACGGCATCGATCTCGCGGATCTTGGCAAAAATGCCGAAGGCCTGGATCGAGACGCCGCGCGGCGGATCGGAGGTTGCCTTCGCCACTTCGCTTGCCTGGCGATGCGCGGCATACCAGGCCTCGATCGTGGTGAAGCCGTCTGTATGCGCGTAAAGCGCCGCACGCGAGGGGATGGCGAAGACGCTGGATTGCCTGTTACCAAGCAGCGGCCGCACCAGCGCTTCGGGCCCGCGTCCGCCCCTTAGCGAAAGATCGGGCAGGCCGATCGGCATGTCGACGGCGACTGTCGTATCGGCCGGCAATGCGTCGAGCAGTGCTGCGAAGTTTGGAAAAACGGCCGCCGAGGGCACTGCGCCCGGATCGCGGCGAACGGCGATCCAGCCGGCCTTGCAGCCGTCGACTCCGACAACAGTCACGCTCTTTTGTCCCGCCCCGGATGCAGGAGATGGCGAAGTTGCACCATCGCCATCGGGTGCGACAGGCTCTGCGCGTCGGTTTCGAGCTGCAATTCGTCGCCGCCGCGCTTGGCGGTGCGCGCCAGGATTTCGTAGACCGCCGCCGTGGTCGACTGCAGTGCCTTGACCGCCGGCTGGCCGGACAGGATGCGCGCCAGATAGACGGCCGCCGTCAGGTCGCCGAGCCCATTGGGCGGCTTTTCGATGAGGCGATGTTCGGCGAGCAGCGCCTGGTTGCCGTTGAGCAGGAGATTGCCGGTGCCGCCGGCCATCATCGCCGGCGCCGAAGTGACCAGCATGGTCGACGGCCCGGCATCAAGGGCGGCCGCCATCACCGCCTTGAGATCGGGCAGCGGCGCTCCCGCCATCCATTCCAGCTCGTAGCGGTTTGGCGTGGCGATGTCGGCGATCGGCATCAGCCGGTCGCGCATGGCAATGGCGGTGGTCTCCGGCACATAGAGCCCGTCCGAATCGCCCATCACCGGGTCGCAGATATAGACGGCGTCCGGCGTCTTCGCCTTGACCGCGCCGACCAGCGAGGCGACGGCGTCGGCCTGGCCGCCTTCGCCGAGGTAGCCGGACAGCACCGCGCCGACCTCGCCCAGCCACGGCGCGCGCTCGAGATCGGCCATCAGGGCCTTGAATTGATCGAGCGGCGGCACAATGCGCGTCGCCCGTCCATGGCCCGGATGCCAGGGCAGGATGACGGTCGGCACCGCCCACACCGGAAAGCCCAGCGTCTCCAGCGCAAAGACCGCGGCGCGGTTGCCGACCGAACCGCGCGCAACATGGCTGGAAATGACGATGACCGCGCGCGGCGCGTCGTGTTCTTCGGTGCTCACGAGGTTCCTAACTTTGGCTGATGAAAAGCACGAGCCAGATCAACAAGCCAATGGCGACAACGAGCCCTAGCACCCGGCCAATGCGCGTGCCCCAATATTCGATCGGGTCCGACTGGTAGGCGTCTGCTGCAGTGACGTGATCGCGCGCGCCCTTCGCGGTCCGCGCCATGAACGAGGTGCCGCCCGGGTCGGTTTCACGTGCCACGCGCTCGATGATGCGGCGCGATTCGTCGTCACTGTCCTGGCGTTCCGCCATGGCGATGCCCTGATTTCGCGGCGACTTTAACCTGTTCGCCCGGGCAATTACAGGGCCTGGCAGTGAATGATAAAGAACCAGCAAGGCTCCCAGGCGGAGGTCATGTTCTTGCACGCGGATTGTGGTACTGCTTCGGCTGCCAGTCATATTGAGGGATCTTTCCATGCTTGCTCAGCGTCTTTCCTCCCCTTTCTCCTTCCGCAATCTGCCTGCCTTGCTGATGATGACGATCGTGCTGCCGCTGCTTGCCGGCTGTGGCTACAACACCATCCCGACAGCGGAGGAAAGCGCCAAGGCCGCATGGAGCCAGGTGCTGAACCAGTACCAACGCCGCGCCGATCTCATCCCGAACCTGGTCGAGACGGTCAAGGGCTATGCCGCGCACGAGAAGGATACGCTCGATGCCGTGGTCGAGGCGCGCGCCAAGGCGACGCAAGTGACGGTGACGCCCGAAACGCTGAGCGATCCGGAAGCCGTCAAGAGATTCCAGGACAGTCAAGCCGGGTTGACCAGCGCGCTGTCGCGGTTGCTGGCAGTGGTGGAGAATTATCCCGACCTCAAGGCCAACCAGAATTTTCTGGCGCTACAGGCGCAGCTCGAAGGCACCGAGAACCGCATTGCGGTCGCCCGCCGCGACTATATCGAGGCGGTGCGGGAGTACAATCTGACGCTGCGGACGTTCCCTTCGGTGATTTGGGCCGCCCTGTGGTTCCGCGGCAATCAGCCGTTCGCGAACTTCACCATCGAGGAAGACAAGATGCAGACGCCGAAGGTCGATTTCGGCACGAACACGACGCAGGGTGGGTGATCAGCGAAACCTAAGTCCTCGTAGTGCTAATCCTTGCGACGAGACGGACCGCAGGACAGAGGGGGGCGCGAAGGAATGCAAACCCTTCATTGCTGCGCTTCCTTCTCGGCCTTTTTTTCCTGACGCTCTTCCTCCCCCTCACCGCTCTCGCCGCCGAATTGCCTGTTCTGACCGGGCGGGTTGTCGATAATGCCGATATCATCGATGCCGCGACCGAGGCGGCGCTGACCCGGAAGCTTGCGGATTTCGAGGCCAAGAGCTCTGACCAGATCGTCGTCGCGACAGTTCCTAGCCTCGACGGCGAGGAGATCGAGCCCTACGCCAATCGTCTGTTTCGCGCCTGGAAGCTCGGCCAGGCCGGCGAGGACAATGGCGTGCTTTTGCTGGTCGCCAACAACGACCGCAAGATGCGCATCGAGGTCGGCTACGGGCTGGAAGGCACGCTGACCGACCTGCACACCAGGCTGATCATCGAAAACGACATGGTGCCGGCCTTTCGCGCCGGCGACTTCTCCGGCGGCATAGCCAAGGCCGTCGACGACATGGTCATGGTGCTGCAAGGCAATCCGGAAGAGCTGGAAGCGCGCGGCGAACGCAACCAGCAGCCGCCATTCAACACCGACGATCTGTTCTTTGCGATCTTCATAAGCATCTGGGCGATCATCTTCTTCGGCAGCATCGCCGCCTCCATCCTGCCACCGATCTTCGGCCGGAAACTCGGTCCTGGCCGCTATCGCTGGCTGGGCATGACCTTCGAGCCGAACCGGCGGTCTTCCGGCGGCTGGTCGGGAAGTTCTGGCGGGGGATGGTCGTCGGGTTCAGGCGGCGGCGGCTTTTCCGGCGGCGGTGGCTCGTCCGGCGGCGGCGGCTCATCGGGAAGCTGGTGACGACATGACAAGACGCGCCATCTGTCCCCCAGGTTCCGGCCATTTTGCCGCGACGGTCGGCGCTGCTTTGGCGGCCATGGCGGTGCTGCTGGTCGGCTTCACCGCTCTCGCCGCCGAATTGCCTGTTCTGACCGGGCGGGTTGTCGATAATGCCGATATCATCGATGCCGCGACCGAGGCGGCGCTGACCCGGAAGCTTGCGGATTTCGAAGCCAAGAGCTCTGACCAGATCGTCGTCGCGACAGTTCCTAGCCTCGACGGCGAGGAGATCGAGCCCTACGCCAATCGTCTGTTTCGCGCCTGGAAGCTCGGCCAGGCCGGCGAGGACAATGGCGTGCTTTTGCTGGTCGCCAACAACGACCGCAAGATGCGCATCGAGGTCGGCTACGGGCTGGAAGGCACGCTGACCGACCTGCACACGAGGTTGATCATCGAAAACGACATGGTGCCGGCCTTTCGCGCCGGCGACTTCTCCGGCGGCATAGCCAAGGCCGTCGACGACATGGTCATGGTGCTGCAAGGCAATCCGGAAGAGCTGGAAGCGCGCGGCACCCGCAATCCGGCCGACAGCAATTCTGTCGATCCCATTGTCGCGCTGTTCATCATCGTGTGGGCGATGCTGTTCTTAGGCGGCCTGGCGATGGCATTCCTGCCGCCGATCTTCGGCACAAAGCTGTCGCCGGGCGTGTATAAATGGCTGGGCATGACATTTCGTTATGGCCAAAGATCGGGCCGCTATGGCCAAAGGTCGGGTTCCGCGTCCTCGGGCGGCGTCTGGACAACCGGCACCGGCAGCGGCTGGTCGTCGGGCCGTTCCGGTGGCGGCTGGTCGTCGGGCGGTGGCGGCGGCGGGTTTTCGGGCGGCGGCGGCTCGTCCGGTGGTGGCGGTTCTTCAGGAAGCTGGTGAGACACAACATGGCAACACGACCGATCAGCCCCGGGGATCATGACCGCATCGCCAAAGCGATCCGCGCCGCCGAATCAAAGACCGACGGCGAAATCTACTGCGTCGTGGCCTATGCCAGCGACGGCTATTTCTTTCCGGCGGCCTTTATGGCGACGCTGGCCATGCTCGTCGTCAGCCTCGCCGTCAGCTACGGGCTGGAAGCATGGTGGCTGTCGATCCGCGTGCCGCATTTCGTCATCGCGCAGCTTCTGGCGATGGTCTCGGTGCTTGTCCTGTTGTGGGCGGTGCCCGGCTTGCGCATCTACCTGGTGCCGAGGCGGCTGCGCTACCAAGCCGCGCATGCCAATGCGATAAAGCAGTTCCTCGCCCGCAACGTCCACCGCACCACGGCGCGCACCGGCGTGCTGGTGTTCGTTTCGATTGCCGAGCACTACGCCGAAGTGATCGCCGACAGCGGCATCGACAGCCGTGTCGGCCAGGATGTCTGGGACAGCGTCGTCCGCGACCTTACCGCGCATGCTGGCGACGATCGTCTCGCCGACGGCTTCATCAGGGCAATCGAAGCGACGGGCGCGGTCCTGGCCGAGCATTTCCCGGTTTCTACCGGCGACAGCAACGAGCTGGACGACCATCTGGTCGAGATCTAAGAGCCTGCCTGCAAACGCTACTCTGCCGGACGCCTGACGCGATTTTCTGCGCTTCAGATGCTCACGGACTCAGCGCATGACCCCGGAAACCGAGATCGGTTTCTGGAAAAGGATCATGCGCAATTGAAAGCGTTAGAGCGTCCTATGCGCGTCCAATTGGACGCGCGGCGCTCTAATGTCCGCTGCGCTTCGGTTCTCGAAAACCGCGCCATTTGCCTCGGCAGAGCGCGTTTTCAGACAGGCTCTTTCGTGTCGCAGGCACGTCTATCGTCTGTGCGAAAGCTTGGGAGCCGGTGACCGGACTCTTGCAATCGGGCGATGCGGGTTTATGGTTAACCAATCATGAAGACGCTGAGTATCGACATCAGGAAAGCCGAGCCGCGCGACGCAAGCGCCATCGCCGACGTGCACCTGCTGGCCTGGCGCGGCGCCTACTCCGGCATCATCCCGCATCGCACCCTGACATCGATGATCAACCGCCGCGGCGCCGACTGGTGGGCGAACGCCATCCGCCGTGCCGCCACCGTTCTGGTCGTCGAGATCGGCGGCAAGGTCGCCGGCTACGCCACGATCGGCAAGAACCGCGCCCGCGAGCTCAAGCAGCAGGGCGAGATTTACGAACTTTACGTGCGCCCGGAATACCAGGGCATCGGGCTCGGCAGCCGGCTATTCTCGGCCGCACGGGCGCGACTGGCGGATCATGGCCTGAAAGGCATGGTGGTGTGGGCGCTGGAAGACAATCAGAACGCGCTCGCCTTCTATGCCGGCGCCGGCGGCCGCGACGTCGCCGAGGGCGTCGAGGTCTTCGAGCAGAAGGCGCTGAAGAAGGTCGCCTTCGTCTGGGAATGACGGCTCGACACGCCTCTCGCTAACACCCCCTCAGCTGCTTTCAGTACCATTCGCCGCATTGCACCATGCGCCGCTGCCCGCTATCGGTCTCCTATCGAAAGAGGGACAAAAGCCATGCGTATCGAAGCCATTGCCATCGGAAAGAACCCGCCGGAGGACATCAACGTCATCATCGAGGTGCCGATCGGTGGCGAGCCGATCAAGTACGAGATGGACAAGGAGGCCGGCACGCTGTTCGTCGACCGCTTCCTGCATACCTCGATGCGCTATCCCGGCAATTACGGCTTCGTGCCGCACACGCTGTCAGGTGACGGCGACCCGATCGACGTGCTGGTCTGCAACACGCGCGCGCTGGTGCCGGGCTGCGTCATCAATGTGCGGCCGATCGGCGTGCTGGTGATGGAGGACAATTCCGGTCTGGACGAAAAGATCATCGCGGTGCCTTCGCCCAAGCTGACGCTGCGCTACGAGAACGTCACCGAATACACGCACCTGCCCGACATCACCCGCCAGCAGGTGCAGCACTTCTTCGAGCACTACAAGGATCTCGAACCCGGCAAATGGGTCAAGATCGAGGGCTGGCACGACGCCGCCTATGCCAAGAAGATGATCATCGAGGCGATCGAGCGGGCTAAGGCAAGCAAGTAGCCGAAGCCTGGAGTGTTCGAAGAAATGGGCTATCGCAACCATGGAGGTTGGCAGAGGCCCTCAGCTTCGTCATCCTGGGGTCTGCGCTCCGCTTCGCGTCGCTCCGCCCAGGGATGATGACGAAGTCAGTTATCGACGCGGCCGAAATCGGGTGCGTTGCCGATCACCACGCGCTTGTCCTTGCCGCAGGCAAAGGTGCGTGCCTTCTCGTCGGCGAGTTTTCGCGCCTCATCATTGGCGGCCGGATTGCCGGTGGCCAGCACCAGGCCGACGGTGCAGCCCTCATAGTTCTCCGGCTGGGCGACCTTGGCGACGATCAGCACGCCGGTTGGTTTGTTCTCCCCCTCGGGATTGCTGATCGAGCGACGGTGGATGACCGCGAAAGGAATGGCAAGATCGCCGTTCGTCTCGATGCGCCACTCGAGTTTGGGTGCAGCCGAATTGAAGGCGATGAAACTTTCCCAGACCGTGGTCATGTCGCTGGGCGGAAAACCGTAGAACAGCGATTCCCGGGCATCGTCGTAGGCGATCAGCACCGGGTAGCCGCGATAGCCCGAACAGGCAAGACTGGCCCAGTCGCCTTCGCCTTCTGTCGCTTGCGCGTAGGTCACGCAGTCCTTCTTCCAGTCGAGATCGGTGTAGGCGCTGGAAATGTCGCCGGCCTGGGCAGCCTGGCAGAGGCCGGCAAGGGCAAGCGGGATCATCAAAAGGCTACGCATCGCGGACAACTCCGTTTCGGGCTGCCGCACGGTATCGTTAAACGCTATTTCTTCAAGCTCGCTTCGATCAGCAGGTCCGCGTTCCGGGCTACAGACTTCGCCGGTCCGCCGGCACCGAACAGCTGGCCGCTGATATAGGCGCCTTCGATCAGAAGCAGCAGCCCGTCGCCCAGCGTATCGGCGTCGCCGGCACCCATTGCCGCCGCCATGGCGCGCAGGCGTCGTCGCAATTGCTGCTTGTTGGCCTCACTCACCACGCGGGCCGGGTGGCCGTGCTCGGGATATTCGACGGCCGCATTGGTCATGCCGCAGCCGCGATAGTCTGGCTTTTGCGTGCGCTTGCCGATGCGTGTCAGGAAGGCAGCGATCTGCGCGCGCGGATCGCCGGGATGGGCAGCCACCGCCTCGTCGAAGCGGGCCCAGAACTCCAGGTCGTATTGCCGGAGATAGGACGCGGCCAATTCGTCCTTGGAGGGAAAGCTTCGATAGAGGCTGGGCTTGGTGACGCCGGCACGCCGCACGATCTCGTCGACGCCGATCGCCCTGATGCCTTGCCGATAGAACAGGTCGCGGGCTACGCGAAGGATTTTTTCGCCGGCGCGGGGCTGTGCCAATTCATCCGCTTTGATCCTTGGTTCAATGCTTTTCATCTAGGATGTGCCGTGGCCTGCTTGACAATGTTACCGATCGGTACGTATACCTCGGTGCAATTGCAACGTACCGGTCAGTAACATGATAGCTCAATCCCGTCCGTTTGGCCAGCGCTACGCTTTCGTCGTGGTCGCCGTCATTTTCCTCTGTCTGCTGATCGCGGCAGGCCTGCGGTCGGCGCCGGCCGTCATGATGCTGCCGCTGGAGGAGAGTTTCGGCTGGCGGCGCGATGTCGTTTCGCTCGCCGCGGCCATCGGCATCTTCCTCTACGGCCTGACCGGGCCGTTTGCCGCGGCACTGATGGAACGGATCGGGCTGCGCCGTACGCTGCTGGCGTCGCTGGTGTTGATGTCGGGTTCGACGGCGATCAGCCTGTTGATGACCGAGCCGTGGCACCTGCTTCTCACCTGGGGCGTATTCTCCGGCGTCGGTTCCGGCGCGGTCGCCACGGTGCTCGGCGCCACCATCGTCAATCGCTGGTTCAAGACCAATCGCGGCCTGGTGATGGGACTGATGTCGGCCTCCGCCGCCACCGGCCTGCTGGTGTTCCTGCCGCTGCTCGCGGCGCTCGCCCAGTCGGGCGGCTGGAAGCCTGTCGCCATCGCCATTGCGGTCGCCACCGCCTGCCTCGTGCCGCTGGTCTGGCTGCTGGTGCCGGAGCGTCCGGCCTCGATCGGCATGGTGCGTTACGGCGCTGAGGCCGATGACGTGCCGCCGGTTCCGCCGGCCTCGCAGGGCAATTTCTTCACGCACACACTCAGCACGCTGCGCCGTGCCGCCGGCACCCGCGTGTTCTGGTATCTGTTCGCCACCTTCTTCATCTGCGGCTTCACCACCAACGGACTGGTCGGCACGCACCTGATCGCGTTTTGCGGCGACATGGGTATCGGTCAGGTGCAAGCCGCCGGCCTGCTGTCGCTGATGGGCATCTTCGATCTGATCGGCACGACGCTGTCGGGTTGGCTCACCGACCGCTTCGACCCGCGCAAGCTGCTCGGCGTCTATTATGGCATCCGCGGCCTGTCGCTGATCTATCTGCCTTATTCCGGCTTCTCGTCGACCAGTCTGATCATCTTCGCCGTGCTCTACGGATTGGACTGGATCGCCACCGTGCCACCGACGCTCAGGCTGTCGAACGAGGCGTTCGGCGACCGCAGCGGGCCGATCGTCTTCGGCTGGATCGTCGCGGGCCATCAGGTGGGCGCTGCGGCTGCCGCCTTCTTCGGCGGCACCATGCGTGAATTGCAGGGCAATTACGAGCTTGCCTTCCTCATCGCCGGCATGACGGCGATAGCCGCAGCCTGCATCTCGCTGTTGATCAACACCAGCCGTCCAGCCTTCGAGCCGGAACCGCAGGCGGCTTGAGTTGTGACGGCTGAGCGCTAATCTCCCCCTTGAGGGACCCTTGAGGGGAGATGGCCGCGAAGCGGCCAGAGGGGGGTCGGTCCGACCAGGCTCGGCGCCTTATCGCAGACGCAGGTGGTCGGTGCTCCACGCGAGACGACCCCCTCTGTCGCCTTTGGCGGCATCTCCCCCCAAGAGACCCTCAAGGAAGAGATTCGCTGGTCTGTTGGTTGTAACGAAACCTTCATGGTTTCGAGATGTGCCTGAAACATTGAGGCTGGACCTTGGCGGCGACGTTCAACGCCATCCAGGAGACAGCCATGAACAAGATTTCGATGACCCGGCGCGCCTTCGTCACGTCCGTGAGCGCCGCCGGCCTCGTCGGCGTATCGGGCCTCGCGCTTCCCTATTATTCGCGCGCCAATCAGCGGCCCGTCTTCACCCATGGCATCCAGTCGGGCGATGTCGACGCAACCAGCGGCGTAGTGTGGACTCGCACCGACCGCCCTTCGCGCGTGATGTTCGAAGTGTCGTCAACGGAAAATTTCGCCAACGCCGTCCGTCTTGCGCCGCTCGATACGTCGCCGGCCAGCGATTACACGGTAAAGCGGCTGCTCACCGATCTCGCCTCCGACCAGGACATCTTCTACCGCATGATCGCGGCCGATCTCGCCGACATCAACGCCGTCTCCGAGCCGATCGTCGGCCGCTTCCGCACGGCGCCGGCCTCGAAGCGCGACATTCGCTTCGCCTGGTCGGGCGATACCGCCGGCCAGGGCTGGGGCATCGACGACACCGGCATGAAGACCTATGCCACGATCGGCAAGCATACGCCCGACTTCTTCCTGCATTCCGGCGACACCATCTATGCCGACGGCCCGATGAAGGACGAGGTCGACCTTTCCGGTGGCAGCAAGTGGAAGAACAGCGTCCTGATCGACGAAAAGCGCAAGGTTGCCGAGACGCTGGACGAGTACCGGGGTCAGTGGAAATACAACATGATGGACAGGAATGTGTTGGGGCTCAACGCCATCTGCCCGACCTTTTACCAGTGGGACGACCACGAGGTGGTGAACAACTGGTCGGATTCGAAGGACCTGAGCGCCGACGACCGCTACTCGGAAAAAAACATCCATGTGCTGGCGGCACGCGCGGCACGCGCCTTCCACGAGATGACGACGATCCGCTACGAGCCGTCGGAACCGGGCCGCGTCTATCGCAAGATCGCCTACGGGCCGCTGCTCGACGTGTTCTTCCTCGACATGCGTTCCTATCGCGGCTCCAATGGTCCTGGCATGCAGGATACGGTGACGCCGCAATCGCGCATCCTCGGCGAACAGCAGATGAAATGGCTGAAGCGCGAACTGGCAAACTCCAACGCGACCTGGAAAATCATCGCCGCCGACATGCCGCTCGGTCTCGTCGTCTGGAACGACGCCACCAAGAAGGCCGGCGCCGAGGCCATCAGCAATGGCGACAATGGTCCGGTTAAAGGCCGCGAGCTGGAGATTGCCGACCTCCTTCGCTATATAAAGAATGCCGGCATCACCAACACCGTCTGGCTTACCGCCGACGTGCACTACACGGCGGCGCACTACTACAATCCTGATAAGGCGCAGTTCCAGGATTTCAATCCGTTCTGGGAATTCGTCTCCGGTCCGCTCCACGCCGGTACATTCGGTCCCAACGATTTCGACATGACCCTCGGCCCGGAGCTGAAATTCATCAAGGCGCCAACCGCCGAGCAGGGGCAGAACCTGCCACCCTCGGCCGGCCTGCAGTTCTTCGGCCTCGTCGACATCGATGGCGCCACTGAACAGATGACGGTGCGGCTGATGGATCGCGACGACAACGAACTCTACAAGGTCACGCTCGATCCGGTGCAGTCGGCGTGAGAGGGAACTTCGCGATTAGCGGAAGCGCAGGCAGGGCAGAGGGGGCGTGAAGGATCACTGCGGAACGGACCTTGCGGATCTCAGTGTGGCCGCGACGTCGCTACGCTTGCTAATCTGGATAGCAGACGGTTGGAATGTTGGGCCAGACCGCGCGGTCGCAGTTGGCAGCCTCCTGCCTCTGCTTGAAGGCGGTGCTAACCGGCCCGGTCACCACCGGGTCGACGCCATCGGGAGCATCGGCAAATAACTGCTCCGCCGTTCGTGTGTCGGACGGCAGGGCAGGCCGCGTTTCCTTCGACGTCGCGGCCGATTGTGCCGCGCCTACCGCAAAGAGGACGGCGAGGGCCGCCCATGCGAAGATTGGCCGGTATCTGGTGCCCGTATTGCTCATGAAATTTGAACTGTCCCGACCGCGAAAGGTTCCGCTTTGGTTAATAATTCCATTTCACACCAAGACGCTTAAGATTTGGTGACCATGTATTTGGTGGCGCGCATCCTCTTTCGCAATTGCGAAAAACCCTGTATGAGCCGCCCAACCGAAAGAGGCAGCGCCTTTTGGCCTGCTGCCTGCAACGCTCCCGAGACCACAACATGAAAATTCGTAATATCGCGATCATCGCGCACGTCGACCATGGAAAAACCACCCTCGTCGACCAGCTCCTGAAACAGTCCGGCTCGTTCCGCGACAACCAGCGCGTCGCCGAACGCGCCATGGATTCGAACGACTTGGAAAAGGAGCGCGGCATTACCATCCTGGCCAAGGCGACCTCGGTCGACTGGAAGGACACCCGCATCAACATCGTCGACACCCCCGGCCACGCCGATTTCGGCGGCGAAGTCGAGCGCATTCTGTCGATGGTGGATTCGGCCATCGTGCTGGTCGACGCCGCCGAAGGGCCGATGCCACAGACCAAATTCGTCGTCGGCAAGGCGCTCAAGGTCGGATTGAAGCCGATCGTCGTCATCAACAAGATCGACCGGCCGGACGCCCGCCACGTTGAGGTGGTCAACGAAGTGTTCGACCTGTTTGCAGCGCTCGACGCGACCGACGAGCAGCTCGACTTCCCGATCCTTTACGGCTCGGGCCGCGACGGCTGGGTCTCGGAAAACCCCGAAGGTCCGAAGGACCAGGGCCTGGCGCCGCTGTTCGACCTCGTCATCAAGCATGTGCCGGCGCCGACCGTCCATCCCGGCCCGTTCCGGATGATCGGCACCATTCTGGAAGCCAATCCGTTCCTCGGCCGCATCATCACCGGCCGCATCGAATCCGGCACACTGAAATCCAACCAGGCGGTTAAGGTTCTGCATCATGACGGTGCCCAGGTCGAAACCGGCCGCATCTCGAAGATCCTGGCTTTCCGCGGGCTCGAGCGCCAGCCGATCGACGAAGCGCAGGCGGGCGACATCGTCGCCATCGCCGGCCTGTCGAAGGGCACCGTCGCCGACACGTTCTGCGACCCGTCGGTGACCGAACCGCTGCATGCGCAGCCGATCGATCCGCCGACCGTGACGATGTCGTTCCTCGTCAACGATAGCCCGCTGGCCGGGACCGAGGGCGACAAGGTGACCAGCCGCGTCATTCGCGACCGCCTGCTGCGCGAGGCCGAAGGCAATGTGGCTCTGAAGATCGAGGAGTCGCCGGACAAGGATTCGTTCTTCGTCTCCGGCCGCGGCGAATTGCAGCTTGCCGTGCTGATCGAGACGATGCGCCGCGAAGGTTTTGAGATCGCCGTGTCGCGACCGCGCGTCGTGATGCAGCAGGGTGACAACGGCGAATTGCTGGAGCCGGTCGAGGAAGTCGTTATCGACGTCGACGAGGAGCATGCCGGCGTCGTCGTGCAGAAGATGTCGGAGCGCAAGGCCGAGATGGTCGAGTTGCGCCCCTCAGGCGGCAACCGCCAGCGCATCGTCTTCCACGCGCCGACGCGCGGCCTGATCGGCTACCAGTCGGAACTGTTGACCGACACGCGCGGCACCGCTGTCATGAACCGGCTGTTCCACGCCTACGAGCCTTACAAGGGTGAGCTGCCGGGCCGCACCAACGGGGTGCTGATCTCCAATGAGCAGGGTGAATCAGTGGCTTATGCCATGTGGAACCTGGAAGACCGCGGTCCGATGGTCATCGATCCCGGCGTCAAGGTCTATCAGGGCATGATCATCGGCATCCATTCGCGCGACAACGACCTCGAAGTGAACGTGCTGAAGGGCAAGAAGCTGACCAACATCCGCGCCGCCGGCAAGGACGAGGCGGTGAAGCTGACGCCGCCGATTCGCATGACGCTGGAACGCGCGCTGGCCTGGATCCAGGACGACGAACTGGTCGAGGTGACGCCGAAGACCATCCGCCTGCGCAAGCTCTATCTCGACCCGAACGAGCGCAAGCGTTTTGAGAAGTCGGCGAAAGTGGTCGGCGCGGCCTAAGGGCAACACCGCGCAATGAGCGGCAAACTCGTCACGGCTGTCATATACGACAATCGGCCCAAGGCCGAAGTTTGCGTTTCGATGCTCGCAGCGTATGGGATCTATGCCTCGCGACTCATATGACCGACAGCAGGCTCGGCCTGATCCATGTGCAAGTCGTTGACAGTGATGTCGAAGCGGCCAAGGGTTTGATTGGCTCGGTCCCCGAAGAGGGCGACTGACCCCTGGTCGCAGTTATCTCGCCTTATCCACCTGCAGCCGAGATGATGGCTTCTCGGTCGGGCTCACCGACGAGCTCGATGCGGATCACCATCCCCGCTCGAGGCGGCTTGCGCAAAGCTTTGGCCCGGTCCGGACCAACGACCAGCAATCGCTTCTCTTCCCAGGCCTGAAGCCGCGATCGCGAGATGCCGAGTTCGCTGGCGAGCAACCGGTCTAGCCGCAGCGCTGTCGGCGTTTCGAGCCCGAGTTGGAGTTCGAGAGCGGTGGTGTTTTCCGGCCTGTCGCCGAGCACCTCCTTGTGAATGGCGGCTTCAGGAAACTCCTCGACGCGCCCGATCCTGCTGCGCAGTGCGGCAACATCGAAGGCATGGCGACGCGCCAGGGCCGGGTCGTTGCTTTCGAGCGCCTGCAGCAACGCAGGCTCGATGTCGCGGCGGTTGCACCGCTCCAGAATGCCGAAATTCCAGGAATTGTCGCAACCGACGCATCGGTAGATCAGCCACGCATCGATGCGTTTGGCGTTGGCGTTGACGCGGAATTTCCCACTGCTGTGGTAAGCCTTGAGGCCGTTGCAGCGGTTGCAATTGATCAGAGGTCGAGGTGCGGTTTTGGGCGCGATCGCGCAGCGGATAAGCAGTATCGAAGACATGCCGAGAAGCCCTTCCCGTCGGGAAGTTCGTCAGATCGGCGATGTCGAGATGCCCATGTGGGCCACGGCGTGGCGAGAGGCTGCGGTGGTCGGAAATCAGGTGTCGCGGGTGGTGAAACGCAACAACGGTTCAGCAGTGCCAAACCGGTCTCGAACCGCCACCCTGAGGAACACATGTATGAAGCAGACGTCGCGAAAACGGCGCCATGCATTGTGTCGGGGGAGTTGACGAGACCGGCGGTTACGTAGGCAAAGTGAAGCTCGAAAATGTGTCGGGACGGAACTTCTAGCCGCGAGAAGTTTGGCCGGCAAGGCTCTTCTCGGTGAGCGCTACCGTTGCCCGGCCAGTTGGGCTAGTCTTGCGTAAGAGCCAACGCCCGAAAACAGAGATATCGGTCATGCACTTCACATCGCTTCTGATCTTCGCCGCCGCCCTGTTCGTCGCCGCCGGCTCGCCCGGCCCCTCGATTGCCGCTCTGGTGGCGCGGGTTATCGCAAAAGGCTTTCGCGATGTGTTTCCGTTCCTGCTCGCCATGTGGATCGGCGAGGGTATCTGGCTGTCGCTGGCGGTGTTTGGGCTGGCGGTGGTGGCGCAGACCTTCCATCTCGCCTTTGTCGTGCTGAAGTGGGTCGGCGTCGCCTATCTCGCCTACCTCGCCTGGAAGATGTGGACGGCGCCGGTCGAGGCGCGCGAGGGCGAGATGCCGCGCGAAGAGTCGGCCGTCAAACTGTTCTTTGCCGGCATGGCGGTGACGCTCGGCAATCCCAAGATCATGATGTTCTATTTGGCGCTGCTGCCGACCATCATCGATCTCGCCTCGGTGACGATCGTCGGCTGGGTCGAGCTGACGGCGACCATGGCCGTGGTTCTGGTCGCCATCGATCTGGCCTGGGTGCTTGCCGCAGCGCAGGCGCGAAAACTGCTGAAGAGCAAGCGGGCGATGAAGATCGCCAACCGCGTCAGCGCCGGCACCATGGCCGGCGCTGCGGCGGCGATCGCGGCGCGGTCCTGAGCATGATCCCGAAAAGTGGAAACCGGTTTTCGGAAAGATCATGCTCAACCAAGCTACGCGTCAGCCCATTTCGATGATGGGCGCGATCTCGATGCTGAAAGCCGGGTCCTTCAGGATAGGACAATCCTTGGCCTTGCTGACGGCATCGTCAATGTCTTTCGCCTCGATGATTGTATAACCGGCGGTTGGATTGCTGCCGCCATTGTTCTCGACCTTGCCGCCAGGCAGCACCGTCTTCGACATGCCGACCGGATTGCCGCCGTCGACTACGGCCGAGCCAAGCTTGCCGTACCAGCCATTCCAGGCCTCCATCGCCGCTTTCCGTTCGGCCTCCTCGGTCGGCATCTTGCCCGAGCCATGATAGACGTAGAGAAATTTCGCCATGGTCTCCTCCTTGATCCAGCGGCATCGAACCGGCATGCGGTCGCGCCGCATTGCGATCATCGGACCAAAACGGCGAACACGCAACGAGAATGCGCGGCAGCTAATATAAAGATCATCACCGCGCCATCGCATGGTATTCATCGTTCGGCCGCATGTCGATTGCCGCCGCCACCCGGTTCGACATGTTGAAGAAGGCGGCGGTCGAGGCGATGTCCCAGATATCGCGATCCGAAAAGCCGGCCTGACGCAGCGCTGCACGATCGGCCTTGACGATCTTGTCCGGCTGCTCGGTCAGCTTCACCGCGAATTCAAGCATCGCCTTCTGTCTCGCGGAAAGATCGGCGGCGCGGAAGTTCATCACCATGATCTCGCCAAAGGCCGGGTCGCCGGAAAGCTGGCGCACCGCCGCGCCATGGGCGGCGAGGCAATAATAGCAATGATTGATGGAGGAGACGGCGACCGCGATCATCTCGCGCTCCAGCTTGGACAGGCCGGATTGCCCAGCATCAGATCGTTGTACATATCGGTGAAGGCACGCAGCTTCGTCTCGTCGAAAGCGTAGGCCAAAAGCACATTGGGAACGATGCCGAGCTTCTCCTCGCATTTGGCGAAATAGGCCTTCGTCGCTTCGCTCAGTTCCGCGGGCGCGAGGTCAAGTGCGGTGATCTTGTCTTTCATGGCGGATTTTCTCCTCATTTTCGGTGACCCACCGGCGAATCCCGACATTTCGTCGCAAGCGGTCAAACCTTTGTCGCCAAATATCGGTCATCTGCTAGCATAGTCGCAAAACATATGACGGGAGGGATTAGCGACATGGCCGGCCTGAAATCTGCAAGCCAGTTGAAAAAGATGAGCACGGCCAAAGGCAGCGAGAAACCCGGCAGGCTTGCCGATTACCTGCTGGCCCGTGCGCCGGCCGAAGATGTCGCCGCCTATGAGGTGACCGCCCTCGAACGCGCCGCCGATCTCGCCGGACGCGCCGTCGCCAGGCACAAGAAAGGCGATTGCCTCGTCGCCATAGAGGTCGATTCCGGTGTCGTGCGCCAAGGCAGGCCGATGACGGTGATCACCGTCGTCAACGACAACATGCCATTCCTGTTCGATTCCGTCCTCGGCGAGATCACCGAGAGCGCCGGCGAACCGCTGCTGGTCACCCACCCGGTCATCGTCGTCAGGCACGGCAAGAGCGGCGTCGACGAGATCCTCGGCGATGGCGGCTTTGCCAAGGGCGATCACAGTCATGAGCGGCTGAGCGTCATCCACGTCCATATCGCCCGTCTTTCGGCCGATCAGGCCGACGCATTGGCCGAGCGGTTGAAGAAAATATTAGGCCAGGTGCGCGCCGCTGTCACCGACTGGAAGCCGATGCTGGCCCGCCTCGACCAGGCAATCTCCGAGTTCCGTTACGCTCCGGTGCCGCTCGACAAGGCCCACGTCGCTGAGGCGATCGCCTTCCTCGAATGGCTACGCGACGACAACTTCACCTTCCTCGGCATGCGCGAGTTCAAATATACCGGCGGCGAGAAGAGCGGCATGCTGGAGCGCACCGAAAAGCCCGGCCTCGGCATCCTCTCCGATCCGGACGTGCTGGTGCTGCGGCGCGGCACCGAAGCGGTGTCGACGACGCCGGAAATCCGCGCCTTCCTGCACGGGCCGGAACCGCTGATCGTCACCAAGGCCAACGCCAAATCGACCGTGCATCGCCGCATCTATCTCGATTACATCGGCGTCAAGACCTACACCGCCAAGGGCGTGCTCGCCGGCGAACTGCGCATTGTCGGCCTGTTCACCTCGACTGCCTACACGCGCTCGGTGATGAAGATCCCTTATCTCAGGTCGAAAGCCGAAACCATCATCGCCAAATCCGGTTTCAACCCTGAAGATCACTCCGGCAAGGCACTGATCAACGTGCTGGAGAGCTATCCGCGCGACGAGTTGTTCCAGGTTCCGGTGCCGATCCTGCGCAAGCACGCCGAAGCCATTTTGGGGCTGATCGAGCGGCCGCGCGTCAGAGCGCTGGTGCGCGCCGATCAGTTCGACCGCTTCGTCTCGATCCTCGTCTTCGTGCCGCGCGACCGCTACGACAGCGTCGTACGCGAGAAGATCGGCACCTATCTGAAGACGGTGTTCCAAGGCCGGCTGTCGGCCTACTACCCCGCCTTTCCGGAAGGCGGGCTGGCGCGTGTCCACTTCATCATCGGCCGTTCCGGCGGCAGGACGCCGAAGATCGACCAGGCGACGATCGAGGCAGCGATCCGCGCCATCGTGCGGACCTGGGACGACATTCTGCGGGAGACCGCGGCCGAGAGCGGCGCCGATGCGGCGCTCACGGCGATCGCCTCGCGCTTCTCGGGAAGCTATCGCGACAGCTTCTCGCCGGCGGAGGCGTTGGCCGATGCCAGGCGCATCGCCAGGATCAGTGCGGCTAACCCGATCGCCATCGACTACTACCGTCATGTCAACCAGGAACCGCATCAGGCGGCGCTGAAGATCTATCACCATGGCAGCCCGGTGGCGCTGTCGCGGCGGGTGCCGGTGCTGGAGAACATCGGTTTCCGCGTGATCAGCGAGCGCACCTTCGAGGTCGGGGACGAGGCTTCCGGCATGGTCTTCATCCACGACATGGAGCTCGAAAACAGCTACGGCAAGCCGATCGACCTTGCCGACCGCGGCGCGCTGTTCGAGGACGCGTTCCTTTCCGTCTGGCGCGGCGAGATCGACAATGACGGCTATAACGGCCTTGCCCAGACCGCCGGCCTGTGGTCGAGCGAGGTCACCATCCTGCGCGCCTATGGCCGCTATCTGCAGCAGGCCGGGATCCCGCAGAGCCAGGATTTCATTGCCGCCGCACTCAACCGCTATCCGGAGATAGCGCGTGGCCTGCATGAGCTGTTCGTCGCCCGCCTCGGACCGACGGCGGAGACGGAAGGGGTGGTCGCGGCCAAGCACCTCAAGGCCAAGATCAGGGATGCGTTGGAAGAGGTTCCCAACATCGATGACGACACCATCATCCGTCGTTACCTCAACCTGATCGAAGCCTCGCTACGCACCAATCATTTCGTTCCCGATACGAAGGAGAAGGGCCAGTCGCTGGCGATCAAGCTCGACTCGCACGCGGTTGACGGTCTGCCGGCGCCGCGGCCGTGGCGGGAGATCTTTGTCTACGGTTCCGAGGTCGAGGGCGTGCATCTGCGCTTCGGCCCGGTCGCCCGCGGCGGCCTGCGCTGGTCGGACCGCGCCCAGGACTACCGCACCGAAGTGCTCGGCCTGGTCAAGGCGCAGCAGGTCAAGAATGCGGTGATCGTGCCGGTCGGCGCCAAGGGCGGTTTCTATCCGAAGAAGCTGCCGATGGGCAGCGGCCGCGACGCCATCTTCGAAGCCGGCGCGTCCGCCTACAAGAACTACGTCTCCAGCCTGTTGTCGATCACTGACAATATCGGCCTGGACGGCGTCATTCCGCCAGCCGATGTGACCAGGCGTGACCAGGATGATCCCTACTTCGTCGTCGCCGCCGACAAAGGCACGGCGACTTTCTCCGACACCGCCAACGCCATCAGCGAGAAGCATGGCTTCTGGCTCGACGACGCCTTCGCCAGCGGCGGCTCGGCCGGCTACGACCATAAGAAGATGGGCATCACCGCCAAGGGCGCCTGGGAAGCAGTCAAGCGGCATTTCCGCGAGATGAACCGCGATATCCAGGCCACACCCTTCACCGTCGTCGGCGTCGGCGACATGTCGGGCGACGTGTTCGGCAACGGCATGCTGCTGTCCGAGCAGACCCGGCTTATCGCCGCCTTCGACCATCGCGACATCTTCATCGATCCCGCTCCAGACATGGCGGCTTCGATGGCCGAGCGCCGGCGCATGTTCGCCCTCGCCCGTTCGAGCTGGCAGGACTACGACAAGACAAAACTGTCCGAAGGCGGCGTCATCGTCTCGCGCAGCCAGAAGTCGATCACGCTGCCGCCGGCCGCGGCCGCGGCGATCGGCCTCGGCAAGACGACCGCCTCGCCGGTCGAGATCATGAATGCCATCCTCAAGGCGCCGGTCGACCTTTTATGGTTCGGCGGCATCGGCACGTATCTGAGGGCATCGACGGAAACCAACCAGGACGTCGGCGATCGCGCCAACGATGCCATCCGGGTGACCGCGCCCGAAGTGCGCGCCAAGGTCATCGGCGAGGGCGCCAATCTCGGCGCGACGCAGCGGGCCCGCATCGAGTTCGGGCTGAATGGCGGGCGCTGCAATTCCGACGCCATCGACAATTCGGGCGGCGTCAACTGCTCCGATGTCGAGGTCAACATCAAGATCGCGCTGGCTCCCGCCATGCGCAAGGGGGCGCTGACCCGCCCAGCGCGCAACAAGCTTCTCGCCGAGATGACCGACGATGTGAGCGCGCTGGTGCTGTCCAACAATTACGAGCAGACGCTGGCGCTGTCCCTTGCCCGCAAGCGCGGCCTTGCCGATATCGCCCATCAGAGCCGTTTCATGGCAGCGCTCGAGGCGCGCGGCCTGCTCGACCGCACTGTCGAAGCTCTGCCGTCGCCGGCAGCCCTTGCCGAGCGCGAGGCGCGCGGCGAGCCGTTGACCAGGGCCGAGCTCGGCGTGCTGTTGGCCTATGCCAAGATCGCGTTGTTTTCCGACATCGTCGCCAGCGACGTGCCGGACGATTCGCATTTCGACCGTGACCTGATGGGCTATTTTCCGGACCGTATGGCGAAGAAATACGCGGCCGAGATCCATGGCCATCGCCTGCGCCGCGAAATCATCGCCCGTGTCGTCGCCAACGATCTGGTCAATCGCGGCGGACCATCCTTCGTCAACAGGCTGCAGGAAGCGACCGGTCGCAGCGCGGCCGACGTGGTCCGGACCTTCGCCGTGGTGCGCGACGGGTTTGGGTTGCCGGCGCTCTATCGCCAGATCGATGCACTCGACAACCAGATCGACGGACAGGTGCAGCTCGACCTTTATCAAGCTGTTAGCCGGCTCACTTATGTGGCCAGCGGCTGGTATCTCAAGAACGATACCAGCACCGCACCGCTCGGCCAGCGGATCGCTGAATTGCTGGACGCGCGCAAGGCACTGGAGCCGAAGCTCGTTTCGCTGCTGCCGGCCTTCTCGCGCGAGCGGATCGAGGAGCGGCGGCATGGTCTGTCCAAGGGCGGCGCGCCCGAAAAACTGGCAGAACAGCTGGCGCTGACCGATGTGGCGGGCGTCGTCCCTGACATCGCGCTGACGGCCCGAACGGCGAACGCCGACATCGTCGTCGCTGCGAAGGCGTTTTTCGCGGTCAGCGATGCCTTCCGCATTCCGCGCGTCGAGGATGCGGCGCGCTCGATCGCGCCGTCCGACTACTACGACCAATTGGCGCTGTCCCGCGCCACCGACACGATCGGCGCGGCCAGGCGCGGCATCGCGGTGGCGGCGCTCACCGGCCACGCCAAGGCGGCGGATCCGGTGACGGCGTGGCTGGAGGCCGGCGGCGAGAGGGTCGGGCGCATCCGCGAGCGGCTGCAGGCGCTGACCGAGGGCGGCGACATCACCGTGTCGCGGCTGTCGGTGGCATCGGGGCTGATCAGCGACCTGACGGTGCTGTGAGAAGCCTTCCAAATCGCGCGCGATTGCCGGCAGGAACTGCGCTATAGAGCGAAGCGGTTCCCCGCTTCGGGGCACCGTTTCGTGGGAGGGGATATGGCCGAAATAGCAGTGCAGCGGACGTCGAGACGCGGCATCTGGGGGTGGATGCTGTTCGACTGGGCGGCGCAGCCGTTTTTCACGGTCATCACCACCTTTATCTTCGGACCCTATTTCGTCTCGCGCATGGCGAGCGATCCCGAAACTGGACAGGCGGCCTGGGGTTACGGCATCGCCGCGGCTGGATTTGCTATCGCCATTTTGTCGCCGGTCCTCGGCTCGATCGCCGACCAGACCGGCCCACGAAAGCCGTGGATCGCGCTCTTCGCCGCGATCAAGATCATCAGTCTTTGCCTTCTGTGGTTCGCTGCTCCCGGTTCGAACCTTTTCCTGGTCGTGCTGTTCTTCTCCCTGGCCTCGGTCGCGGCGGAATTCTCGACCGTCTTCAACGATTCGATGATGCCGCGTCTGGTGCCGAAGAGCGAAATCGGCCGAATCTCGAATATGGCATGGGGCCTTGGCTATCTCGGCGGCATGATCGCGCTGATCTTTGTCGTCGCCTTCATGGCCAGTTCGCCGGAAACCGGCAAGACGATCGTCGGCCTCGACCCGGTCCTCAGGCTCGACCCGAAACTCGGCGAGGACGCACGGGCGACCGGACCCCTGTCGGCGGCATGGTATTTCCTGTTCATCCTGCCAATGTTCTTTTTCACACCGGATGCGGCGAAGGGCATTCCCCTTGGCCCGGCGGTGCGCGAGGGGCTGTCGGAATTGAAATCGACGCTGGGCGAAATACGCAAGCGCAGCGGCATCTTCCGCTTTCTCGTCGCCCGCATGATCTATCAGGATGGCGTCAATGCGTTGCTTGCCCTGGGCGGTGCCTTTGCGGCGGCGATGTTCCACTGGTCGATCACCGAGATCGGCCTGTTCGGCATCCTCCTCAACGTCGTCGCCATCGTCGGCTGCCTGGTTGCCGCACGCCTCGACGTGGCGCTCGGCTCCAAGACCATAGTGATGATTTCGCTTGTCTTGCTCAGCATTGCCACGATCGGCATCGTCTCGACGGGGCCGGGTTACACGCTGTTCGGTGCCTGGATGATGCCCGGAGCCGATAGCGGCGGGTTGTTCGGTACACCCGCCGAAAAAGCCTACATCTTTTTCGGTCTGCTGATCGGGCTTGCCTTTGGGCCGGTGCAGGCATCGTCGCGCTCCTACATGGCGCGCAGCGTCACCGCTGCCGAATCGGGCCGCTATTTCGGCATCTATGCGCTGGCCGGACGGGCGACCAGTTTTGCTGCGCCATTCATGGTGGCCACGATCACCTTAGCCAGCGGCTCGTCGCGGCTAGGCATGGCGGCAATCGTGCTGTTCCTCGGCGTCGGCCTGGCGATCCTGGTCCGCACGCCTTATCCAGCGGACCAGCCGGCAGAGTGAACTGCTCTTCCAGTTCTCCCGTGGGAGAAGGGTGGATCGGCGCGATAGCGCCGAGACGGATGAGGGGTGCTGGAAGAAACGAGACGTGAAAACATCGAGGGATTTGAATCGTTTACGTCTTCATTGTGGCGATCCTGCCAACACCCCTCATCCGACCGAGCTTCGCTCGGCCTCCTTCTTCCGCAAGGGGAGAAGGAGGGGTGCTCAATGCCTGAAATGCCTCACGCCGGTAAACACCATAGCGATGCCGTGGGCGTCGGCGGCGGCGACGACATCGTCGTCGCGCATCGAGCCACCCGGCTGGATGACGGCGGTAGCGCCGGCTTCGATCGCAGACAGCAGCCCGTCGGCAAACGGGAAAAAGGCATCCGAAGCGACGACAGAATTTTTGGTCAGCGGCTCGGCCAGGCCGGCAGCTTCGGCCGCGTCGAGCGCCTTGCGCGCGGCGATGCGCGAGGAATCGACCCGGCTCATCTGGCCGGCGCCGATGCCGACGGTGGCACCGTCTCTGACATAGATAATGGCATTCGACTTGACGTGCTTTGCGATGCGAAAGGCGAATTTGAGATCGGCCATCTCGGCCGGCGTCGGCGCGCGCCTGGTCACCACTTTCAGGTCGAGGTCATCGACCACCGCATTGTCGCGGCCCTGGACGAGCAACCCGCCGGAAACGGATTTCACGGTGGAGCCGGCCGCGCGCGGATCGGGCAGGCCGCCGGTGACAAGCAAGCGCAGATTCTTCTTGGCGGCGACGATGCCGATTGCTTCTTCCGAGGCGCCCGGCGCGATGATGACCTCGGTGAAGGTTTTGACGATCTCTTCGGCGGCCTCGGCATCGAGGGTACGGTTCATCGCGACAATGCCGCCAAAAGCCGAGACAGGGTCGCAGGCAAATGCCTTGGCGTAGGCCGCCTTCAGCGAAGCGCCCTCGGCGACGCCGCACGGGTTGGCGTGCTTGATGATGGCGACAGTGGCGGAGCGGCCTGGATCGAACTCGCCGACCAGTTCGAAGGCGGCGTCGGTGTCGTTGATGTTGTTGTAGGAAAGCTGCTTGCCCTGAAGCTGGCGCGCCGTCGCGACGCCCGGCCGCTTATCGCCATCGACGTAGAAGCCGGCACTCTGGTGCGGGTTTTCGCCGTAGCGCATCACCTGGTCCAGCCTGCCGCCGAAGGCGCGCCAGGTGGGATGCTCGACCTCCAGCGCTTCGGCGAACCAGCCGGAGATCGCCGCATCATAGCTGGCGGTGCGGGCGAAAGCCTTGGCCGCCAGTTTCTTGCGGAAATCCAGCGAGAGCGAGCCGAAATTCATCTCCAGTGCGTTGAGCACCGAGGCATAGTCCTCGGGGTCAGTGACGATGGCGACATAGGCGTGGTTCTTGGCCGAGGCGCGGATCATCGCCGGGCCGCCTATGTCGATGTTCTCGACGATCGAGGCGTAAGCCGCGCCGGAGCGGCGGACATCCTCGAAGGGATAGAGATTGGAGACGACGAGATCGATCGGCTCAATGCCATGATCGCGCATCGCCGCGGCGTGTTCGGGATCGTCGCGCACGCCGAGCAGCGCGCCGTGCACGGACGGATGCAGCGTCTTGACGCGGCCGTCCATGATCTCGGGAAAGCCGGTAAGGTCGGAGACGTCGCGAACGGCCATGCCCGCCTCGGCGATCGCCTTTGCCGTGCCGCCGGTGGAGACCAGCTCGACGCCGGCCGCGGCCAGAGCCCTGGCGAAATCGATGAGCCCGGTCTTGTCGAAGACGGAGAGCAGCGCGCGGCGAACGGGAACGAGGTCAGGCGCGGGAATGTTCTTGGCGGCGACGGCCATGGGCTGGCGGCCTTTCACGGCTGGTTGGGAAAGTGTCCGCGCGCCGTAGCACATGGCGACCGGAAATCAAGCCGTTAGAGCGACGTGCGTTCACTTGGACGCACAGAGTACGCTCTAACACTTTTCGGCCTACACATCGTACTTTCCGAAAATCGTTCCAATTTTCAGGCCGATGCGTTACAGCATCCTTTGCTCCAGGCCTGGATCATTCGCTCCGCTGCCACCTGCAGTCTCAGCTTTTTGCAGGATGACCGGCGATGGCCGTTCGCGTCAGTTGCCAATGGACTTCGGAAACCTCCGATGCCTTGAAGGCCAGCACGATCTGCCGGCTGCGGCGCGGGCCGCCAAGACCGGCGAAATAAATCGATTCCTCGACCTCGGGGGCTACCTCGGTGCAGGTGAACACCCATGTGTCGGCCTGTTCGGCGGTCAGCACCAGGCGGCAGTGCTCGTCCTGGAGCAGGCCTATGTCGGGATGGATGTGGAAGCGTACGGTGACGAAATCGCGGCCGTTGTTGCGGATCGCCGCGCCGCCCCGCCGCAGAAGGCGATCCCTGCCGGCGAGCACATTGCCGTTCGTCGACAATTTCAGTTCGCGCTCATGCAGGAAGCCGAAGCGCGCGACATAGCCGTCGTGGCGAGCCAGAAAACCCTGGCTGCCTTGCTGGTCGGTGCGCTTGCAAAGCACATGCTGCGGGCCGCCGATCAACGGCGTGCCGAGCAGATCGTTGACGCGCAGCGAGTGGCTGAAACGCGCCGACGAGGTGTCGTTGATGGTGGCGGTCGAATGGGCGGCCGTGGTGCGGGCAAGCGGCCGGAATTCGGCGGCGCCATAGGTATCGACGCCGGCGTTGACGACATAGTGGCGGCGGCCGGAAGACAGCTCGAAGGCCAGGCATCCGGCGTGCGCCGCGTTGGAAACATCGATAGGCGGTGGCGGGCCGGTATCGGCGATCACGGTGACGCCGCCGATGGAGAGGCGCTCGTAGCCCGAATGCGGTGCGTGCAGCAACGGCGCGCCGGCGGTGTCGTCGTGGCGCAGAATGGTGGCGATGCGGTCGTGGATGGTCGCGCCCATGCCGTTGAAGCGCGCGAGGCTGCCGTCCTGGTGGCGAAAGAAGCGAAGCGCAGGCAGCATACGGTCGATGGCGCCCATCAGCGCCGCCGGCGGCGTTTCGGCTTGATTGGCATAGGTCTGGCGCAGCGGCAGAAGATCGGCGAGCGTTTCAAGAACGGCCATCGGATTGCGGGAAATATGACCGCCATCCGGCAGAATCTGACGGTCGAGCTCCTCGGCGAGGTTGCGTGTCGCACCACGCAGCGCCGATGGCGGTGCCGGCAGTGACAGAGCGGCGAAGGCAAGCGCGATGCGGGCGCGCAGCCTGTCCTTGCCGTCCGGCATTTCGCGTGCCATCGCCCTGAGATAGCGGATCTGCATGGCCAGCGATTTCAGGAAGGCGCGGTAGAAGGGAAATTCAGCGCCTTGCAGCACCACCGAGGAATGCTGCAGCCAGGCAATGACTCGCTTGGCCGTCGTGCCGGGCTCCCAGGCGACACCGGAAATGTTGCTGCCATGGATAGTGATCCAGTCGGAGACCAGCGCGCGGGCATTGGCTGCGGCAAGCTCAGTGCCGGCGGCGCGCATATGGCGCAGCCAGCGAAAACCGTGCAGCGCCTTTTGCCAGCCGGGATTGGGCACGGCAATCTGGAAGGGCGACTTGCCGCCGGTCTCGACCAGATGCCCCGACAGCGGATAGCGGCCATAATAGATCTCGAGCGCGATCTGTGGGTCGGCCAGGCGCAGGTCCGGCGGAGCGATCAACACCCGTTCCGGCGTGCGGCCGGAGTAGCGCCAGCGATGGAGCGGCCCGGCACGCAGGCGCCGGCGCGTCTTGCGCCAGAACTCCTTCGCGACAAGCGTCCACAGACGCGTCGTGCTGCCGGCGGCGATCGCCAAAAGCCCTCCTCATACCCCTCAACCCGAAGACAAGTTATATGCTTCAAGAACCTATGCGAAGGCGAATTCCATGGAGGCCTTGGCGTTCAGCCTGTTTTCCGCAGGATTCTTCCTAAAATACTCGACAAATTGTCGGCATTAGCCGGCTCTGCGAAAGCGGGCGGCGAAGAAGCCGTCCAGGCCGGACCGTTCCGGTGAGCCGAGCTCCAGATCGGCGGGCGTGGTGCGCAGCGTGCCTTGCGGCGTCAGGAACGGATCAATGCCGGCGATCTCGCCCGGGCGGAGCGGATCGTCGACGATGTCCGCCGTCCCGGCGAGGAAGGCGCGGTAAAGCGCCTCGCCTTCGAGCGGGTCAAGCGAACAGTTGGAAAAGACGATGCGGCCGCCGGGCTTGACCAGGGTGACGGCTCGGGCGAGCAGCCTTCGCTGCAGATCGGCGAGTTTTTCGATGTCGGCCGCTGTCTTCGTCCAGGGCACGTCGGGATGCCGCCGCACCGTGCCGGTCGAAGAGCACGGTGCATCGAGGAGAACGGCGTCGAACAGTTGTTCCGGCTCATATTTGAGCAGATCGGCCTGGACGATCTCTGCGGACAGACCAAGCCGTTCGAGATTCTGCGATAGCCGCGCCAACCGGTTCTTCGAGATATCGACGGCGGTTACATTGGCGCCGCCGAGAATGAGCTGAGCGGTCTTGCCGCCGGGGGCGGCGCAGAGGTCGGCGACGCGCAAACCCTTGATGTCGCCGAAGAGCCGGGCTGGAAGGCTTGCGGCGGCATCCTGAACCCACCAGGCGCCGTCTTCGAAGCCCGGCAATTCGGTGAAGGAGGCGCTGAGCTTTTCCACTCGCACCGTGCCGGTCGGCAGCACGATGCCGCCGAGCCGCTCGGCCCACAGCGCGAGGTCGGACTTGATGGTGAAGTCGACTGGTGCCTCGTGCCGGTGAGCGGCGAGAATTTGCCTGGCCTTGTCGACGCCATAGGCGGCTCTCAGCCGGTCGGAAAACCACTTCGGCGCTTCGTCGGTGGCGGCAAGCGCTGCAGCCAACTCGGCCTGCTTGGACCGCGCCAGCGTGCGCAGCACGCCGTTGACGAGACCGGAGAAGCGCACTGTGCGCGGATCGGATTTGGCGTGGGTCACGGCAAGGTCGACGGCGGCGCTGTCGGGAATGTCGAGGAACAGTATCTGTGCCGCTGCTACATGCAGAATGTGCGAAAGCGCGGTGGCGTTGGGCGGCAGCGGCTTTTCCAGGCGACGGGCCAGCAACCCTGATATGGTCATGCGGAAGCGCAGCGCAGTAACCAGTATGGCGCGCACCAGCGCTCGATCACGCAGGTCGAGCGCCTTGTATTGCGGATGGCCGTTCTCATGGTCGGTCAGTCCGTCTAGCGGCGTCCTCGCATCGATGACGGCGGCAAGCAGCCGTGCCGCCGCCTTGCGCGCGGCGAGACCAGCGACGGGCTCGTCGGGGCTCGCTGCATTATTTTCATGATCGCCTGAAATTCGGTGCCGGCGTTTCGCTTCGCTCACGACCACGGACCCTTGGGTCCGGTCGGATTGCGGCCCCAGGGATTGGATTTCGGCCTGGCCGGTTCAGTCGACTGCTCAGGCTGCTCGGCAGCCCTCTCCCACGGGCCCGACGGACGCTGCCCGTCCGCCTGCCGCGGCATCGGGGCCTGCCGCTGAGCGGGGGCGGATGCCATATCCCGCGCCATCGCCTGCAGCGCCGCGATGCGGTTGTCGGTGCTCGGGTGGGTGGAAAACAGGCTATCCATGCGCTCGCCGGAAAGAGGATTGATGATGAAGAGGTGGGCGGTCGCCGGATTGCGCTCGGCATCCGGGTTGCGGATGCGTTCGGCGCCGCGGGCGATCTTGTCAAGGGCCGAGGCAAGCCAAAGCGGCTGTCCACAGATCTCGGCGCCGCGCCGGTCGGCTTCGTATTCGCGGGTGCGGCTGACCGCCATCTGCACGATCATCGCGGCAAAGGGCGCCACGATCATCGCCACCAGCACGCCAATAATGCCAAAGGAATTGTTGTTGTCGCGGTTGCCGCCGAAAAAGAAGGCGAAATTGCCGAGCATCGAGATCGCGCCGGCGAGCGTGGCGACGATTGTCATGGTCAGCGTGTCGCGGTGCTGCACATGGGCGAGCTCGTGCGCCATGACAGCCGCGACCTCCTCATGCGAAAGTTGCTGCAACAGTCCGGTGGTGGCGGCGACCGCGGCATTCTGCGGGTTGCGACCGGTGGCGAAAGCGTTGGGCTGCGGGTTGTCGATCAGATAGGTTTTCGGCATCGGTAGGCCGGCCTGTCTGGCGAGGCTCTGCACGATGGCGTAATATTCCGGCGCGTTCCTTTCGTCGACCTCGACAGCGCGGTTCATCGACAGCACCATCTTGTCGGCGTTCCAATAGCTGAACAGGTTCATAGCGGCGGCAATCAGCAAGGCAATCACCATGCCGCCCGACCCGCCGATCAGATAGCCGACGCCCATGAACAGCGCCGTCATCGCTGCCAAAAGCATAGCGGTGCGAAGTGTGTTCATTGTCTGCTCCGTTTCTGCCGGCGGTGCGGAAAAATGGTCGATCCTTGTCGGCTCATCGCTATATGATGGGAAACGTGTGGCCCTGTTTCAATCCGCCGGGAAATCGCATGATCGACGAAACCAGTAAAACAGGCGAAGCCAGCAATACAAACGCCGATCCCGGTTACGGCGCGCCGCAAAAGACGCTGACGCCGGCAGCCCGCCGCGCTTTGGCGGAGGCGGAAGCACGGCGCGAACGCTATCGCCAGCAGGAAGCCGCGGTGCCGAAGGAGATCGGCGGCCGTGGCGGCAAGGAACCGGGCCGTTATGGTGACTGGGAGGTCAAGGGCCTGACCAGCGATTTTTAGGCACGACAGGATACCGGAGGGTCAGCAGACCTCGGCGGTGCTCTCCGGCTCAATGGCGATCCAGCCGCGGTCGTCGACAGCAATGCCGATCGCGTCATAACCGGCGATCGCAGCATGCGGCGTTTGCAACGGATGCTGGTGCGTGGCGCTGATCACCACGACCGCAGCACCTGCGGCCTCGGCCGCCGATATGCCGGCGGGCGCATCTTCGAAAACGAGACAGTCGCGCGCATCGACGCCCAGCCGCTCGGCCGCCAGCTGGAAGCAATCGGGGGCCGGTTTGCCGTGGGAAACGTCCTCGGCCGCGACAAGGATGGCGGGAAGCGGGATGCCAGCGGCCGCAATGCGCAGGAGAGCCAGCTCGCGCGGCGCGGATGTGACGATGGCCCAGCGCTCGGGCGGCAGCGACGCCAGAAACGCCGCGGCGCCGGCGATCGGATGGATGCCGTCGATATCGGCCGCCTCTGCCTGCAGAAGCGCATCGGCCTCGCGCATTGGTTCGACGCCTGGAAGCGCCAGCCGAGCGATGGTCTCGATCGCCCGCACGCCGTGAATCGTCGGCAGGAATGCGGCAACGTCGAGACCTTGCCGGCGTGCCCAATCCGCCCAGACCCTTTCTGCGGCGGCAATCGAATTGACCACCGTGCCGTCCATGTCGAACAGGAAGGCTGCGAATTTCTTGCCTGCGAACATCTGCTATCCCGGGAGGTTGTTTCGGAGGGACCAAAAGTCTGTCGATCGACCGTAACGTCCCGTCGGCTGCATGGGAAGGCGCGAGATCGCCTTTTCGACAATACCAGGGAACCACGGCGAGCCGTCTCGCGTTGATCAAACCGCCTTCCACGATGCTCAAAAGCGGGGGAACCGCGATGCTGATTCGGCTCGGCTACGAAATCGCCATCGACTGTGCTGAAGCCACCCCGGTGATTTCGCTGCTCGAGATCCACAAGGAGCGCCAGGCCGACATCAAGCGTCAGACGCGCGTGCTGACCTCGCCTTCCGTCCCAACCCGGCTCTATCACGATCTCTATGGTAACACCTGCCGGCGCTTCACGGCGCCGGGCGGCGGCTTTCGCATTCTTTACGATGCCGTCGTCGAGGACAGCGGCGACACCGACGAGGTCAACCCGCTGGCCAGGCAAGTGCCGGTGGCGGAGTTGCCCGACGACGTGCTCTGCTATCTGCTCGGCAGTCGCTATTGCGAAACCGATCATCTCAGCGATCTGGCCTGGCAGGTTTTCGGGCCTGTTCCATCCGGCTGGGCGCGGGTGCAGGCGATCGTCGACTATGTCCACAACCGCCTGTCGTTCGGTTACGGCTATGCGCGCTCGACCCGCACGGCGGCGCAGGCGCATGAAGAGCGCGTCGGCGTCTGCCGCGACTTCGCTCATCTGGCGATCACGCTCTGCCGCTGCATGAACATCCCTGCCCGCTACGTGAACGGCTATCTCGGCGACATCGGCGTACCGGTCGACCCGGCACCGATGGATTTTTCGGCGTGGCTGGAAGTGTTCCTCGACGGCAAATGGTACACGTTCGACCCCCGCCACAACGTGCCGAGGATCGGCCGCGTCGTCATCGCGCGCGGTCGCGACGCGACCGACGTGCCGCTGCTGCACAGTTTCGGCCCGCACCGGCTCAGCCTGTTCAAGGTCTGGACCTACGAGCAGGAAAGCAATCTGTTCAACCCGCCCCATCGCGGCGTCGATAGGACCGCCAGCGCGCAGATGCTGGCATAGAAACGCAAGCGTGAACGGCGTGCGTCCCGCTGTAACGATCATCCGGGCTGTCCTACGGATCTGGTGTGCCTGATCCGATCCGGCACAGAACCTCTGTGCCGGATCGGGATCGAGTTCTTGTGCTCCACGGCAGACGTCGGGATCATGGTAAGCGCTTCGTAAACGAAACTGCCGCAGCGGCTTGTCGTTTCCCGATTGTTCACCCTGCCGCATTTCGAAAGCAAGCAGAAACAACGATTTGAGATGAGCCGCCGGCTTTTGGTGCGTTGACGGCGCCATCCGGCCGGAATCCTGCAATGCGCCCTCACACGGCTTCGAGGTCGTGGTGAATGGAGGCGAAAGCATGCGGCATCTTGGGGGTTTTGTTCACGCGATCGGCGGCTTTGCCAGAGATCGAAGCGGAAACTTAGCGGTTCTGTTCGGCATGGTTGCGTCGGTGCTGGCGCTGGGTGTCGGCTTTGCCGTCAACGTTGCCCAGCTCTACAACGCCAAGTCGAGCCTTCAAGGCGTGGTCGATGCGGCGGTGACCTCGACGGCGCGCGACCTGACGACCGGCGTCATCAAGGAGGCCGATGCCAACAAGTCGGTGCAGGCGTTTCTCGATGCCAACAGCCGAGCGGGCATCCTGCAGGCAGATCGGATCGTCCTCGACAAATTGACCATCGACAGGACCGCCAAGACGGTTCAGGCGGACGCCCATGTCGATCTCGGTCTTTATTTTCCGCTTTTCAGGATGGGTGACATGAAGCGCGTTGCCGCATCGACGACAGCGCTCTATTCGGACAAGACGATCGAAGTGGCGATGATGCTCGACGTCACAGGGTCGATGGCCGGCCAGAAAATCATCGATCTGAGGACAGCTGCAAAGAACGCGGTCGACAGCTTCCTGGACGGTCAGGACTCCTCCAACCCCCGGGTGCGTGTCTCCATCGTACCATACGCTAATTCGGTGAATGCCGGCGCGCTTGCCGCCAGCAGCGTCTATGTCGAAACCTCGACCAGCCAGCGCAAGCAGGCGCCAGGCAATGGCGCCATACAGTACGTCTCCGGCTTAATGCGTCCGGACAATTGCGCCACCGAGCGCAAGGGCACCTATCAATATTCGGATGTAGGTCCCGACATCAGCATGGTCAATCGCGATTACCTGTTGTCTTCCTTTGCCTGGCAGACCGGCACGGCTGCCTGCCCGGCCGCCGCGTTGAAGCCGCTGACGGCGGACGCCGCGGCGCTCAAGAATGTCATCAAGAACTTTGTCGCATCGGGCGGCACCGCGGGCCATATCGGCGTGCAGTGGACTTGGTACATGCTTTCGGAAAGCTGGGGCAGCGTGATGAATGCTTCGCAGCGGCCGGCCAAGGCGGATCCGAACAAGGTCGCCAAAATCGCGATCCTGATGACCGACGGCGAGTTCAATCTGTCCTATTTCGATGCCAGCACTGTTGGTGAGGTCTACAACGATGCCGGCAAGGAACCGACCCGCACGTCAGCCAAGACGCTCTGTACCGCCATGCGCGACAAGGGCATCGAAATCTTCACCATTGGTTTCGATCTCAACGAGGAGAATGCCAAGGCGACACTGCAGAATTGCGCGAGCCCGGATACGGCCAAGATCAAGCACTTCTATCAGGCCGCCAACGGGGCGGAACTCAATCAGGCTTTCCAGGACATAGCGCGCAACATCGAAAGCTTGGCATTGACCAAATAGAGGGCATTGACCAGACAGGATCCGGACAAGGAAAAGGCCGCCGCTTCTTCGAAGCCGGCGGCCTTCCGTGTTTCCGTCCATGGCGCGGCTCATGGCAGCGACGGTTTGCGTCGCCAGCCGCGCATCTCGCGCCTTAACGGGAAGACTGCTTCCCGAAAGTGCAATCCGCTGAGGCCACGTTCTGGAAAACGAAATCACTCGACATCGGATCACCTCCTTTCGATTTGTTGAACACGCCCTCATGATGGGGTGTCGATCCGCAAATGGCAAGGCGCGATGGTGAAAATGCCGTGCGAGCTTGTTGCTGGCGGCTTGCGGCTGTCCGATCGGACAGGCAAAGTCGCCGTGGACCGCCAGCGTACTGAGCAGGAGAGGACGGGGATGGAGGCAGCCGAGAGAGCCGCACGGATCGTTCGAACGGTTATCGAGACGTTGCAGCCGGGTTTCGCGGTCAAGCTGTGGACTGGCGAGCGGATCGGGCCCGCCACGGGACCCGTGCTCACCATAAACGACCAGGACATCGTCTGGCAGGTGATGCGTCGGCCCAACCTCTCGACGCTGATCGAAATGTGGATTTCCAAGACCATCGACGTGGAAGGCGGATCGCTGTTCGATTTCTACGCTCTGCCTGCGCACGGCAAGCTCAGGACGAAGCTAAAGTCGTTGCCCAAGCTCGCGGTCCTGCGCGACCTGCCGGCCGTGCTGTTTTCGAGAAAACAGATGACGGCGCGGACCGACCTTTCCGGGCGCAACCCCTTCGTCAGCGGGTCGAACAGGCAAGCGATCCGGCACCACTACGACATTTCGAACGCCTTCTACCGGCTCTTCCTCGACGAACGCATGGTCTATAGCTGCGGCTATTTCACCGATTTCGCCAACGGCATCGACCAGGCGCAGAAAGACAAGCTTGATCATATCTGCCGCAAGCTCCGGCTGAAGCCGGGCGAAAGACTGCTCGACATCGGCTGCGGCTGGGGAGCCATGCTCATCCATGCCGCGAAAAATTACGGCGTCGTCGGCCACGGCGTCTCGCTGTCGGAAGCCCAGACCGAACTTGCCCGCGAGCGCATCCGCTCCGAGGGGCTGGAAGATCGCATCACCATCGAGATAAAATCCTACGCCGAGCTGTCCGGCTCCTTCGACAAGATATCCTCTATCGGCATGTTCGAGCATCTGGGGCTCGCCAACCACGCCGCCTATTTCTCGACCATCCATCGCCTGCTCAAACCGGGCGGCATCTACCTGCATCATGCCATCACCCGGCGCGACAAGGGCAGCATGAAGAAGACCTTGCGCAAGGGCCCGGAATTCAAGGCGCTGATCAAATACATCTTTCCCGGCGGTGAGCTCGACACGATCGGCATGACGCTCGGCAATCTCGAAGCGCACGGCTTCCTCGTCTACGATGTCGAGAATTTGCGCGAGCACTACGCCCGCACCTGCCGTCTGTGGGCCGAGCGCCTCCACGCACGCTTCGACGAAGCGATCGCCGAGGTCGGCGAAGCCAAGGCGCGCCTGTGGCTGCTTTATCTCACCGGATGTTCGATCACTTTCGAACGCGCCTCGGCGCAGATTTTCCAGACCGTCGTCACCAAGCGCGCGCGGGGCCCGAGCGGACTGCCGGCGACGCGAGCGGATCTTTATCGGTAGCGCGGGGACGAGCCGATCTCATCCAATTGGGTTTCTGCCGACCGTCGATCGGATGTTTCTTATCCCCTCTTGTTCTGCCGGTTGGCGACGAGGTCGTCGACGACCGCCGGGTCGGCCAGCGTCGAGGTATCGCCGAGCGCGGCAAAATCGTCCTCGGCGATCTTGCGCAGGATGCGTCGCATGATCTTGCCCGAGCGGGTTTTCGGCAGACCCGGAGCGAACTGGATCTTGTCGGGCGTGGCGATGGCGCCGATGTCCTTGCGGACATGGGCGACGAGTTCCTTGCGCAACTCCTCGCTCGGCTTCTCGCCGGCCATCAAAGTGACGTAGCAGTAGATCCCCTGGCCCTTGATGTCGTGCGGATAGCCGACGACGGCGGCTTCGGAGACTTTCTCGTGCGAAACCAGCGCGGATTCGACCTCGGCCGTGCCCATGCGGTGGCCGGAAACGTTGATGACGTCGTCGACGCGGCCCGTGATCCAGTAGTAGCCATCAGCGTCGCGCCGGCAGCCGTCGCCGGTAAAATATTTGCCCTTGTAAGTGGAAAAATAGGTCTGCACGAAGCGCTCGTGATCGCCATAGACGGTGCGCATCTGGCCCGGCCACGAATCGGCGATGCAGAGGTTGCCGCTGGCAACACCTTCCAGCACCTTGCCGTCGCCGTCCACCAGTTGCGGCTTGACGCCGAAGAACGGCCGCGTCGCGGAACCTGCCTTAAGGTGGGTGGCGCCGGGCAGCGGCGTAATCAGGATGCCGCCGGTCTCGGTCTGCCACCATGTGTCGACGATCGGCACCTTGCCGTTGCCGACGACGTTGAAATACCACTCCCAGGCCTCCGGATTGATCGGCTCGCCGACCGTGCCGAGCACGCGCAGCGATTTGCGCGACGTCCTGGCGACATGGGCGTCGCCGGCGCCCATCAGCGCCCGCAACGCCGTCGGGGCGGTGTAGAAGATGTTGACCTTGTGCTTATCGATGACCTCCCAAAACCGGGACTGCGACGGGTAGTTCGGCACGCCTTCGAACATCAGCGTGGTGGCGCCGTTGGCGAGCGGCCCGTAGACGATGTAGCTGTGGCCGGTGACCCAGCCGACATCGGCGGTGCACCAGTAGATGTCGCCGTCATGGTAGTCGAAGGCATATTGGTGGGTCATCGAGACATAGACGAGATAGCCGGCCGTGGTGTGCAGCACGCCCTTCGGTTTGCCGGTCGAACCCGATGTGTAGAGGATGAACAGCGGGTCCTCGGCCTTCATCTTCTCGGGTTTGCACTCCGCTTTCACCGTCGCGACCTCGTCGTGGTACCAGACGTCGCGTCCGGCGACCCAGCCGGTCTTGCCACCGGTACGGCGCACGACGACGACCTTCTCGACTTTCGTTCCGGCCTTGGCGGCGATCTCAATCGCCTTGTCGGTATTGTCCTTCAACGGGATGGGCTTGCCGCCGCGCAGGCCTTCGTCGGCGGTGATGACGAAGGTTGATTTGCAGTCGTCGATGCGGCCGGCCAGCGCGTCCGGTGAAAAGCCGCCAAAGACCACCGAATGGATAGCGCCGATGCGCGTGCAGGCGAGCATTGCATAGGCGGCTTCCGGGATCATCGGCATGTAGATGGTGACGCGGTCGCCTTTCTTGACGCCGTGCTTCTTCATCACATTGGCGAGCCGGCAGACATGCGCGTGGAGCTCGTTATAGGTGATCTTCCTGTCATCGTAGGGATTGTCGCCTTCCCAAATGATGGCGGTCTGATCGCCGCGCTTCTTCAGATGCCGGTCGATGCAGTTCCACGAAACGTTGGTCTCGCCATCCTCGAACCATTTGATCGAGACCTTGCCGTCGAAGGAGGTGTTCTTGACCTTGCTGTAGGGCTTGAACCAGTCGATGCGCTTGCCGTGCTTGCCCCAGAATTTATCCGGGTTCTTCACGCTGTCGGTGTACCATTTCAAATAGGTGTCATTGTCGATCAGCGCGTTCTTCTTCCACGCCGGCTGGACGCGATGGACATGAACCTCGGACATTTTTCCATTCCCTCCCAAGACCAACTGCCAGCTTGCCCGCCGAGCAGCATCGCGGCGCAGCGGCCGCGAATTCGCGCGCATTATTAACAGTTCCGCAGTGACGGCAACATTAGACGTTGGATTCGCGCGGCGGGATGCCGCAGACGTCGTTTTCGCCGCTATCAGCACTCGACTACGATCGCTGCTAAATACATGTTTTTGCGTCGTAAACCTGGCCTCTAACTACGAAATATCAATAGACGATTAAGCAAATAGCGCGCACAATTTCAAATTGGGAGGAAAGGAGAATCAACCAGGGGACCGCGATGCGTGACCATTCCGAAATGGACCTGATGCTCAAGGGCTATGGCTTGACCACGGCCAAGATCCTTTATCATTTTCCCGATCATCCGCATCTGCTGCAGAGCTTCATCTGGCAGGACTACGACATCGCTCCGAAATTTCCGGTGCTGATCCGGTTCATCGAGTTCTGGCAGACCAAGCTCGATGGCCCGCTGCATTCGGTGAGCTATACGCACCAGAAGCTGATCGCGCCCAACGAATGGCACAAGGTCGACGGCGAGTTCGTGCTGCATTAGGGCGTGTCGATATTCAGGTCAGGCCGGCCTGCGAATGGCGGCTTCCTGCGCTTCCGGGGCTCACGTACTTTAAGTACGCTCCGCTCCGGTTCTCGGAAGCCACCATTCTCGGCGCGACCTGACCTGAATCTCAACATGCCCTGTCGCCGGGCGTTTGAAATATCGAGCGGGGTCAGACCGCAGCCGGGCTCAGCCGGGCAAAACCCTCCTGCCGGCGATAGGGGAAATACGGATAGGGTGCGGTGACCGCGCTTGCCGCGTCAAGCTTCTTGATCTGGTCTGATGTCAATGACCAACCGACGGCGCCGAGGTTCTGGCGCAGCTGTTCCTCGTTGCGTGCGCCGATAATGACAGAGGCGACGGTCGGCCGCTGCAGCAACCAGTTGATGGCGACCTGCGGCACCGTCTTGCCGGTTTCCTTGGCGGCGGTGTCGAGCGCATCGACGACCCTGTAGAGTTGCTCGTCCTCGACAGGTGGCCCGAAGCTTGCGGTGTCGTGCAACCGGCTTTTTTCCGGCAGTGGCTCGCCGCGGCGGATCTTGCCGGTCAGGCGGCCCCAGCCGAGCGGGCTCCACACCAGCGCACCGAGGCCCTGGTCGAGGCCTAGCGGCATCAACTCCCATTCATAGTCGCGCCCGACCAGCGAGTAATAGACCTGATGGGCAACGTAGCGCGGGTAGCCGTGCTTGTCCGCCAGGCCGAGCGATTTCATCACTTGCCAGCCGGAAAAGTTGGAGACGCCGACATAGCGCAGCTTGCCGGCGCGCACGAGACTGTCCAGCGTCGACAGCACCTCCTCGATCGGCGTTGCGGCGTCGAAAGCGTGCAGTTGCAGCAGGTCGATGTAATCGGTGCCGAGACGCTTGAGCGCGTCCTCGACGGCTTTGATGAGACGCGAACGGGAGGAGCCGGCATCGTTGGGTCCGTCGCCCATCGGCAGCGAGGTCTTGGTCGAGATCAGCACGGCATCGCGGCGGCCCTTGATGGCCGCGCCGAGCACCTCTTCGGAGGCGCCGTTCGAATAGACGTCGGCGGTGTCGAACAGGTTGACGCCGGCCTCCAGGCAGATGTCGACCAGCCGCCGCGCTTCCGTCGCATCGCTATTGCCCCAGGCGCCGAACAGCGGCCCCGAACCGCCGAAGGTTCCAGCGCCGAACGAGAGCGCCGGGACCTTCAGGCCCGAGGCGCCAAGACGTCGATAATCCATGGTTTTGCTCCTTGTATTTTGGATTTGTTTGGGATCGTCACGACTGGGCGGATGCCGGTACGCCGAGCACCGAGCTGCGCATGACCCCGAAAATCGGAACCGATTTTCGGACAAGGATCATGCGCAAAATCACGTGCTACAGCGTCCTTTGCGCGTCCAAGAGGACGCGCGGCGCTGTAGTATCGAGGCGCAGCGCCAGCGCCGCCACGGCCAGCGCCGAGAGCGGCAGCAGGGCGGCGACCCAAGTCACGGCGCTGAGGCCGGGGCCATGGGCGATGACCACGCCGCCGAGCCAGGCGCCGGCGGCGTTGCCGAGGTTGAAGGCGGCGATGTTGAAGGACGAGGCGAGGCTCTGGCCGGCGCCTTCAGCCTTTTCCAGCACCCACATCTGCAGCGGCGCCACGGTGGCGAAGGCGGCGGCGCCGAGCAGGCCGACATAGACGACGGCCATCGCCTGGCTGTGCAGGGCGAAGGTCATCGAGCCGAGCACCAGCGCCAGCACAACGAGACTGCCGAGAACGGAAGGCACCAGCCGGCGGTCGGCGACCTTGCCGCCGGTGAGATTGCCGGCGATGAGGCCGCCGCCGAAGACAAGCAGGATCGGCGACACGGCTGCTTCCTCAAAACCGGTGATCTCGGTCAGCAAGGGGGCGATATAGGTGAAGACGGCGAAGACGCCGGCATAGCCAAGCACAGTGGTGGCGAAGCCAAGCAGGACCGGCGCGCGGCCGAGCACAGCGAGATCGCCGCGCAGGTCGCTCTTCTCAGGCGCCGCCTGGCTGCGCGGCACCAGCAGGAGAATGATGGCGAAGGCGACGATGCCGACCAGGGTTACCGCCCAGAAGGTCGCCCGCCAGCCGAAGGCCTGGCCGAGCCAGGTGCCGAAGGGCACGCCGAGGATGTTGGCGATGGTCAGGCCGGTGAACATCAGGGCGATCGCCGAGGCCTTCTTGTTAGGCGCCACCAGTCCGGTCGCAACGACCGAACCAACGCCGAAGAAGGTGCCGTGGGCAAAGGCGGTGAGCACTCGGGCACCCATCAGCGTCCAGTAGTCGGGGGCCAGCGCGCAGGCGAGGTTGCCGAGCGTGAAGATCGCCATCAGCCCCAGAAGCACGGTCTTGCGCGGCCAGCGGCCGGTGGCGATCGTCAGCAGCGGCGCGCCGACAACGACGCCGAGCGCATAGCCTGAGATCAGCTGGCCGGCGGCCGAGATCGAGACGCCGAGATCGGCGCTGACGTCGAGCAGCAGGCCCATGATGACGAATTCGGTGACGCCGATGCCGAAGGCACCGGCGGCGAGAGCGTAAAGAGCAAGAGGCATGGCGGTTCCCACTTCGATGACAGCCAGTTTTGACGACGGGACGCCGTGTCCTCCACGCCCCGACCCGGAAGATCGTGTCGCGATGTGCTGTGAACCAGCCTTGCGCCAGGCACATCGTCTGTGAAATAGATTCACGAATGGCGAGACCCGACATCAATCGCTCAGGCGAGATCGAAGTGTTCGTCCGCGTCGTTGAGGCGGGGAGCTTTTCGGCCGCCGCTCGCACGTTGCGGATGACGCCGTCGGCGGTGAGCAAGCTGATCGCGCGGCTGGAAGCACGTCTTGGCGCGCGGCTGGTCAGCCGTTCGACGCGCAAGCTGCAACTGACCCCAGAAGGCGCGGCCTTCTTCGACAGCGGCGCGCGCATCCTGGCTGACATGGCGGCCGCGGAGCGTGAGGCGGCGGCCGGTGCTGCCCCGCGTGGACGGCTGCGCGTCAACAGCTACGTGCCGTTCGGGCAGCACCGGCTGATCCCGCTCATGCCGCGGTTTCTCGAACGCTATCCGGAAATCGCCATCGATCTGGTTTTGACCGACAATGTCATCGACCTGATGGAGGAGCGCGCTGATGTCGCCATCCGCGCCGGGCCGCTCGGTGAATCACGTTTGGTGGCGCGCAAGCTCGGGCAGAGCCGGGTGGTCGTCGTCGCCGCGCCACCTTACCTGAGGAAGCACGGCGCACCCCGAACGCCGGCCGATCTCGATCATCACAACCGGATGGGTTTCTGCTTCGTGCGCCATGTCGACGGCTGGCCTTTTGTCGACGCGGCCGGCAAGGCGGTTGTCGTCCCGATCACCGGAAACGCGCTGGTCAGTGACGGCGAGGCGATGCGGCTGATGGCGCTCTCGGGCACGGGCATCGCCCGGCTGGCGCGCTGGCATGTGGAGCCCGACATCGCCGCCGGGCGGCTGATACCGCTTCTGGAAGACTTCAACCCCGGCGACGAGGAACTCACCCACGCCGTCTATGTCGGGCAGGGCAAGCACTTGCCGGCACGGGTGCGGGCCTTTCTCGACTATTTGGTCGAGACTGTCCGGCTGACCTGAGCCTAAAGAAGATCGGGAGCCCAAAGAAGGTCGGGAGCCGCCAGCTCCCGAAAATCGAAGATCAGATTGAATTACTTTTTCGGCGCAAAGGGCGCCGGACGCCGGCCCGCTGCCTGACGCTCAAGCATCCAGCCCGGATATTCAGCCGGCAGCGCGCTGACCTCGTCGAGGCGAACAAGATCGTCGTTGTCGAGCTTCAACTCGGTGGCGGCAAGGTTCTGTTCGAGCTGCTCCATGCGGCTGGCGCCGATGATCACGCTCATCACGAAGGGTTTGGCCAGCACATAGCCCAAAGCGACCGTGGCGACGCTGACGCCATGCTTGACGGCGATCTCGCGCATGACGGCAACCGCCGCCCAGGCGCGGTCTTCATTGACCGGCGGGAAATTGAAGCTGGCGCGACGGCCCTCGCCATTGCCGGGGGCACCGGGTCCGTATTTGCCGGAGAGCAGACCACCCGCCATCGGCGACCAGACCATCAGCCCAAGCTTCTCCTCGTTGAGCAGCGGAACGATCTCGCGCTCCAGATCACGGCCGGCGATCGAATAGTAGGACTGGACCGTCTCAAAACGGGCGAAGCCCTTGCGGTCGGCGATGCCGAGCGCCTTGGCGATGCGCCAGGCCGCCCAGTTCGAGACGCCGACATAGCGGACCTTACCGCTGGCAACCAGATCGTCGAGCGCCCGCAGCGTCTCCTCGATCGGCGTCACCGCATCGGTGCCGTGAAGCTGATAGAGATCGATATGGTCGAGCTGCAGCCGTTCGAGGCTGCTCTCGACCGAGTCCATGATGTGGCCGCGCGAGGAGCCGCGCTGGTTGGGGCCGTCGCCCATGGCGCCATGGACCTTGGTGGCGATGATCACATCTTGCCGCTTGACGCCGAGATTCCTCAGCGACTGGCCAAGAAGCCGTTCCGATGCGCCGAAGGAATAGACGTCCGCCGTGTCGAAGAAATTGACGCCGGCGGCGAGCGAGCGGGCGACGATCTCGTCGACGGCCTTCTGGTCGAGGCTGGCGATCAGGCCCCATTGGGCGTTTTCACCTGCGGCGCCGAAGGTCATGGTGCCGAGGCAAAGTTCGGAGACGAACATCCCCGTGTGTCCAAGTTGATTATAGCGCATGGTGCAGCTCCGGAAAGTTTTGGATGACCCGGCCGATATAGGAACGATACGGTTCGTTTCCATTGTTGGCGTAACCGACTTAGTGGTTCTGGACCAAGTTCCGCGTCCATGAACTGGCACCTTCAGGATGCGAAAAACAACATTTCCAAAGTGGTTCAGCGCGCCCGCAGCGAGGGACCGCAGACGGTGACCCTGCGTGGCGAGCGCGCGGTGAACTCGACACGCCTGGATATCAAGGCGGGAGCCAAAATGGATCCCTAAGCCAAATGCCCGCTAGCGGCTGCCGAAAATCGCCGATCCCACCCTGACGCTTGTCGCGCCGAAGGCGATCGCGGTTTCGTAGTCGCCGGACATACCCATCGAAAGCTCCTCCACACCTGCCTCCGTGCTGAGCTTTTCCAGCAGCGCGAAGTGCGGACCGGGATTCTCATCGGCCGGCGGAATGCACATCAGACCTTCGATGGCGAGGCCGTGGACGTCGCGGCAGCGGGTGACGAAGGCGACGGCTTCGCGGGGTTCGATGCCGGCCTTTTGCGGTTCCGAGCCGGTGTTAACCTGAACGTAGAGCCTTGGTGATCGGCCTTGTCTGGCGATTTCCTTGGCGAGTTCGGCAGCGATCTTCTCGCGATCGACCGTCTCGATGACGTCGAACAGCGCGACGGCTTCCTTCGCCTTATTCGATTGCAGTGGACCGATCAGATGCAGTTCGATGTCGGGGAAGGCTTCCTTCAGCGCCGGCCATTTGGCTTGTGCTTCCTGGACGCGGTTCTCGCCGAAGATACGCTGGCCGGCTTCGATGACCGGGCTGATATCGGCGGCGTCGAAGGTCTTCGAGACCGCGACCAGCGTCACCGCGCCGGCTTGCCGTCCTGCCTCGCGCTCGGCGGCGGTGATCTTCGCCTTGACCGTGAAAAACTGTTCGACGGCGCTCGCCATGCCTATATCTGCCCCTAGTTTCTATCCTCACCGGATCGCCGCAGTTGACGGGTCCGGCAATCCATGGTGAACACCGCGACGTCATTTCCTGAGCCGCCGGGCATTGTCCGGCCGTTCGCGCCTGCTTTTTAAGTGAAAAACATCCGATGGCAACCGAACGATACAATCCGCGCGCATCAGAGCCCAAATGGCAGAAGGCCTGGGACGCCAAGAAGCTGTTCGAGGCTGACAACGACGACCCGCGCCCGAAATACTACGTGCTCGAGATGTTCCCTTATCCGTCGGGGCGCATCCATATCGGCCATACCCGCAACTACACGATGGGCGACGTGGTGGCGCGCTACAAGCGAGCCAAGGGTTTCAACGTGCTGCACCCGATGGGCTGGGATGCCTTCGGCATGCCGGCCGAGAACGCGGCGATGCAGAACAAGGTCCATCCCAAGGACTGGACCTACCAGAACATCGCCGCCATGCGCGAGCAGCTCAAGGTCATGGGTCTGTCGCTCGACTGGGCACGCGAATTCGCCACCTGCGATGTCGACTACTACCACCGCCAGCAGATGCTGTTCCTCGATTTCGTCGAGAAGCGGTTGGTGACGCGCAAATCCTCCAAGGTCAATTGGGATCCGGAGGACATGACGGTGCTTGCCAACGAGCAGGTCATCGACGGACGCGGCTGGCGCTCGGGCGCGCTGGTCGAACAGCGCGAGCTGACGCAGTGGTTCTTCAAGATCACCGATTATGCGCAGGATCTGCTGGACTCGCTGGAAGGCCTCGACGAATGGCCGGAAAAAGTGAAGCTGATGCAGGCGAACTGGATCGGCCGTTCGGAAGGCCTGCTGATCCGCTGGCCGCTGGCCACTCCAGTCGACGGCGAAGATGAGCTGGAAGTCTACACGACGCGGCCCGACACCATCTTCGGCGCCTCCTTCATGGCGGTCGCAGCTGATCATCCGCTGGCGAAGAAGGCGGCCGAAAGCAATCCGGCGCTGGCCAAGTTCATCGACGAGGTTCGCCATATGGGCACTTCAGTGGCGGCACTGGAGACAGCCGAGAAGAGGGGTTTCGATACCGGCATCCGCGTCGTCCATCCGATCGACGAGGCGTGGACGCTGCCTGTCTATGTCGCCAATTTCGTGCTGATGGAGTACGGCACCGGCGCCATCTTCGGCTGCCCGTCCGGTGACCAGCGCGACCTCGACTTCGCTAACAGATACGGCCTGCCGGTCATTCCGGTGGTGATGCCGGAAGGCGAGAACCAGGGAAACTTCCAGATCATCGACGAGGCCTATGTCGGCGACGGCGTGATGATCAATTCGCGCTTCCTCGACGGCATGAAGCCTGATCAGGCGTTCGACGAGGTGGCGAAGCTGCTGGAACAAAAGACCATCGGTAATCGGCCGATGGCCGAGCGCAAGGTCAACTTCCGCCTGCGCGACTGGGGAATTTCGCGCCAGCGCTACTGGGGCTGTCCGATCCCGATGATCCACTGCGAGGATTGCGGCGTGGTGCCGGTGCCGAAGGCGGACCTGCCGGTCAGGCTGCCTGACGATATCGAGTTTGACCGGCCGGGCAATCCGCTCGACCGCCATCCGACATGGCGGCATGTGAAATGCCCGCAATGCGGCAAGGATGCACGCCGCGAAACCGACACGATGGACACGTTCGTCGATTCGTCCTGGTATTTCGCGCGCTTCACCGCGCCCTGGGCGAACGACCCGACCGATCCCAAGGCAGCTACCGAATGGCTGCCGGTCGACCAGTATATCGGCGGCATCGAGCACGCCATTTTGCACCTTCTCTATTCACGCTTCTTCACCCGCGCCATGCGCGAGACCGGACATGTCGATCTGGCCGAGCCATTTAAGGGCCTGTTCACGCAAGGTATGGTGGTGCACGAGACCTATCGGGTCGGCAGTGGCTCTAACAGCCGCTGGCTTGCGCCCAGCGAGGTTCGGCTAGAGGACGTCGACGGCAAACGCCGGGCCATCGAAATCGCGACCGGTGAAGAGGCGGTGATCGGCCCGCTCGAAAAAATGTCGAAGTCGAAGAAGAACACGGTGAGCCCGGAAGAGATCACCGACGGCTACGGCGCCGACACCGCCCGCTGGTTCATGCTGTCGGACTCGCCGCCCGAGCGTGACGTGGAATGGACCGACGAGGGTGCTGCCGGCGCGCACCGCTTCATCCAGCGGATCTGGCGCTTGGTGTCGACAGCTGCCGAATCGCTCGCTGCAGTCCAGCCGTTAGCGGCGAAGGAGGGCGAGGCAGGAACTGTTTCCAAGGCCGCGCACAAGGCGTTGAAATCGGTCGGCGAGGATATCGAAAAGCTCGCCTTCAATCGCGCCATCGCCCGCATCTACGAGCTCGCCAACGCGCTCACCACGCCGCTCAACGAGGCGGCCGAAGGCAAGGCCGATCCGGCGCTCAACGCTGCGTGCCGGCAAGCCGTCGACATCCTCGTGCATCTGATTGCGCCGGTCATGCCGCATCTGGCCGAGGAATGCTGGCAGACGCTCGGCGGCACCGATCTGGTCGCCGAACGGCCCTGGCCTGTCTATGATCCGTCGCTTGTCATCGACAGCGAGATCGTGCTGCCGGTCCAGGTCAACGGCAAGAAACGCGGCGATTTGACAATTGCCCGCGACGCGGACCAAGGTGCCGTCGAAAAAGCGGTTCTGGCTCTCGACTTCGTGCAGAAAGCGCTCGAAGGTAAGGCACCGCGCAAGGTGATCATCGTCCCGCAGAGGATCGTCAATGTCGTTGCCTGATCCGAGGAAGACAGAAGTGGCGCATTTGCTGCGCCGTACCGCGCTGTATGGCCTGGTCGCTTCGGTTGCGCTGGTTTCGGCCTGCACGGTGCGCCCGCTCTATTCAAGCGCGCCGCTGTCGGCCGGTTCGCAAGTCGGGGCTGCCGCCGAACTTGGGTCCATCTCGGTCAAGCCGGTCCACACCCGCTACGCCCAGCAGGTCCGCAACAATCTGATCTTCGCGCTTGGCCAGGGCGCGGGCGAGCCGGCGTCGCCAGCCTATTCGCTCGATCTCGGCGTTACCGAACTTGTTGAATCCGCTGCGACCGTGCAGGTCACGACCGATGACGACGAGCCGACAGCGGGCACGGTGACACTGACCGCGAATTATGTGCTGACCGACGCCAAGACCGGCAAGACCATCGCGACCGGCAGGCGCTCGATAGCGTCGTCCTTCGACAGGCCCCGTCAGGAATTTGCCTCCTACCGGGCGCAAATCGACGCCGAAAACCGCGCGGCGCGTGAACTGGCGGACCTGCTGCGCCTGTCGACCGCCCAGGATCTGGTCAAGCACGGCAAGACAGTGGCGGGTTAAAACTTTTCGGCGTGGATCGAGGCGTTCCGGCTACGCCGAAGTCTAGCTGCTCGCGCACAAAAAAGGCCGATTGCTCGGCCTTTTTACGGGAACGCGGCGTCTTAATTTCAGCCGATCTTCTGGCCGGTCTTGGCCCAGTCTGCGAGGAACTGCTCCAGGCCCTTGTCGGTCAGCGGGTGCTTGACCAGCGCCTTCAGCGTCGCCGGCGGGGCGGTGATGACGTCGGCGCCGATCAGTGCGGCCTGCTTGACATGGTTCACCGTGCGCACCGAGGCGGTCAGGATTTCGGTCTGGAAATCATAATTGTCGTAGATGGTGCGGATATCCGCAATCAGCTCCATGCCATCCCAGCCGCTGTCGTCGATGCGGCCGACGAAGGGCGAGATGAAGGAGGCGCCGGCCTTGGCGGCGAGCAGCGCCTGGGTGGCCGAGAAGCACAAAGTAACATTGACCATGCGGCCCTCCGACCGGATGTCCTTGCAGGCCCTCAGCCCGTCGAGCGTCAGCGGCACCTTAATACAAACATTATCGGCGATCCTGGCCAGGATCTTGGCCTCCGCCATCATGTCCGTGTATTCGGTGGCGACGACTTCGGCCGAGACCGGGCCCTTGACGATCTCGCAGATCTCTCTGGTGACGTCGGCGATCTTGCCGCCGGATTTGAGGATCAGCGAGGGATTGGTGGTGACGCCGTCGAGCAGCCCCAAATCGTTCAGCTCACGGATTTCCTTGACATCGGCGGTGTCGACAAAAAATTTCATGACGGTCTCCTGAGAATTTTTCATGTGCATGTCATGCACATTTGGGGTCGGACTTTGATCTAGACCAAAGTCGGGGCAAGGTCACGCCTCATGATCGAAGATTCGCCCTTTGTCGCGGCCGCACCGGTGCTGGTGCCGATGCCCGCCGAGCGGCCTTACACCTACGCCGTGCCCGCCGGCATGCGCGTGGTGCCGGGCTCGATCGTGCGCGTTCCGCTCGGTCCGCGCCAGGTCGCCGGCATCGTCTGGGACGTCGCCGTCGAAAAGGTCGAAGCCAAGAAGCTGCGCCCGATCGAGCAGGTCTTCGACTGCCCGCCGATCGACCGCGCCATGCGCCGCTTCGTCGACTGGATCGCGCAATACACGCTGTCGCCGCCCGGTATGGTGGCGCGCATGCTGCTGCGGGCACCGGAGGCCTTCGACCCGGAACCGTGGATCGAAGGGCTGCAACGCACCTTCGCCAAACCCGATCGGATGACGGGTGCGAGGATGCGCGTGCTGGAAACAGCCGAAGGCGGGCTCGCCTGGACGCGGTCCGGTCTGGCGCATGCCGCCGGCGTCTCGTCGACCGTTATCGACGGGCTGAAAGCGCAAGGCGTGTTCGATACGGTTATGATCCCGCCGCGACCGGTGGTCGCAGCACCCGATCCGAATTACGCCCAGCCTTCGCTGATGCCGGACCAGAGCGATGCGGTCGAGATGCTGCGCACCAATGTCGCCGCCGGCGCATTCGGCGTCACGCTGCTCGACGGGGTGACCGGATCGGGCAAGACGGAGGTCTATTTCGAGGCAGTTGCGGCGGCGCTCGACCGTGGCATGCAGGTTCTGATCCTGCTGCCGGAGATCGCGCTGACCCATGCCTTCCTCGAGCGCTTCCAGGAACGGTTCGGCGCCAAGCCGGCGGAATGGCACTCGGACCTGCCGCCAAGGATGCGCGAGCGCGTCTGGCGGCAAGTGGCGGAAGGTGGCGTCCGCGTCGTTGCCGGCGCGCGTTCGGCGCTGTTCCTGCCGTTCAGGGAACTCGGGCTGATCGTCGTCGACGAGGAGCACGACCCGGCCTACAAGCAGGAAGACCGCGTCTTCTACAATGCGCGCGACATGGCGGTGGTGCGCGGCCATATCGGCGGCTTTCCGGTGGTGCTCGCCTCAGCCACGCCGTCGGTCGAAAGCCGGGTCAATGCGAGCCAAGGCCGCTATAGCAGGGCGGTGCTTTCGGCGCGCTTCGCCGAGGCGGCGCTTCCCGACCTGAAGACGATCGACATGCGCCGCGCTCCGCCGGCGCGCGGCGGTTTCCTGTCGCCGGTGCTGCTTGGCCATATGCGGCAGACGTTGGAGAAAAAGGAACAGTCGCTGCTGTTCCTCAACCGGCGCGGCTATGCGCCGCTGACGCTGTGCCGGGTCTGCGGCCATCGCTTCGGCTGCCCGGTCTGCTCGGCCTGGCTGGTCGAGCACCGCTTTCGCGGCCAGCTCGTCTGCCACCATTGCGGACACAATGAGCGACGGCCCGAGGCCTGCCCGGAATGCGGCACGCTTGATCATTTGGTGGCGTGCGGGCCGGGCGTCGAACGCATCGCCGAAGAGGTCGTCGCGCATTTCCCCGACGCCCGAACCATCGTCTTGTCGTCCGACCTGATGGGCGGCGTGCGGCGGCTGAGGTTAGAGCTTGAAGCCATCGCCAACGGCGAGGCCGACATAGTCATCGGCACGCAGCTCGTCGCCAAGGGCCACAATTTCCCAAACATGACCCTGGTCGGCGTGGTCGACGCCGATCTTGGCCTGGCCAATGGCGATCCGCGTGCCGCCGAGCGCACCTTCCAGCTGCTCAGCCAGGTGACCGGCCGCGCCGGCCGTACCGGTAAGAAGAGCCTTGGCCTGCTGCAGACCTTCCAGCCCGACCATCCGGTGATGCGGGCGATCGTCTCCGGCGATGCCGAGGCCTTCTACGAACGCGAGATTGCCGAGCGCGAGCGGGCGGCGCTGCCGCCCTTCGGCCGGCTCGCCGGCGTCATCGTCAGTGCGGCGACGCGGGCGGAAGCCGAAGGGCACGCCCGCGGCCTGCGGCGGGCGGCGCCCCAGGCCTCCGACCTGTTCGTGCTCGGCCCGGCCGAGGCGCCGCTGTCGCTGATCGGCGGCCGCCATCGCTTTCGCCTGCTGATCCAGGGCGAGCGGCGCGCCGACATGCAGGGGTTCATTCGCACCATGCTGGCCGAGGGACCGAAGATACGGGGCTCGGTGCGGGTGCAGGTCGACATAGACCCGCAGAGCTTTTTGTGAGAGGCCGTCAGCTCACAGGCTTTTCGTAAATTGCCGACGCCATCTGGCGCATGTCTCTTCCTTCGCTAGAATGCCCGAAATTTCGAACCAGCCATTTTCGAGGGGGCAGTATGGAATTTGCGTTTCCGTGGCCGATGAGCCAGGGCGAGTGGCTGGCGTGGTCGAGCGCCGTCGTGACCTTGCTGTTCGGCCTGCTGCTGTTCCTGGCGCCGGGGCTGGCCTTCCGGATTCTGCGGCTGCAGGTCAAGCCTGAGAAGGCGGCAGCGATCGCCGAAGGCCGCGGCCGGATGTCGGGTTTTTATCTTGGCGTCAGCCTGTGCTGCATTCTGCTGGCGCAACCGCTGCTCTACATGGCGCTTGGCTTTTCCTGGCTGTTCACCGCCTTCGGCCGCCTGCTGTCGATGATGTCGGACGGCGCCAACACGCCTTTCAACTGGGCGTCCATCGTGGTGGAACTGGTGCTGGCGGCGCTGCCGCTTGCCTTCGCCTTCGGCTTTGTGCCTTGAATCAAAGGCTAATTCGGGACCGACGGTCGAACCGCACCGCCGGATGCGACAATAGTGCCTGAAAACCATGCGGGACGACGCATTGCGGTCTTAAAATGCCTGTGCTAGACGGCAATCGACTTTCGGCCGGGGATAGCGGAAGCCGCGCCTCCGTGCTTGGAAAAACGCAGTAAGGTCAAAGATTTAGCTAGAGTTTTCGCTCGCGCCAACAATCTGCGGCCTGTCAGACAAGAGAAAAGACGGTCCGTGGCCCAATCGTCATCGCCAATCTCAGGTGTCGCAGAGCGCTATGCGGGTTCGCTGTTCGAGCTCGCGCTCCAGGCGAATTCGGTGGCCCAGGTCGAGGCCGACCTCAACAGTTTCGCGGCAATGCTCGAAAGCAGTGCGGAACTTGCCCGTCTGATCAACAGCCCGGTGTTCTCCAGCGAGGACCAGGCCAAGGCCATTGCGGCGATCGCCGACAAGGCAGGGATCACCGGCCTCACCGGCAATTTCCTGCGCGTCGTCGCCCAGAACCGCCGTCTGTTCGCAATCCCTGGCATGATCAAGGCATTCCGCCAGGTCGCCGCCGAGCACCGTGGCGAGACCGCCGCTGAAGTTACCTCGGCGCATGCGCTGACCGATGCCCAGCAAACCGAGCTGAAGGCGGCGCTGAAAAGCGTTGCCGGCAAGGATGTCGCGATCACCGTGACCGTCGATCCGTCGCTGCTCGGTGGGCTGGTGGTGAAGATTGGCTCGCGCCAGATCGATACGTCGCTTAAAACCAAACTCAATTCGCTCAAGCTTGCACTGAAAGAGGTCGGCTGATGGACATCCGCGCCGCGGAAATTTCCGCAATTCTGAAAGACCAGATCAAGAATTTCGGCAAGGAGGCCGAGGTCTCCGAAGTCGGCCAGGTTCTGTCCGTCGGTGACGGCATCGCCCGCGTCTATGGCCTCGACAATGTCCAGGCCGGCGAGATGGTCGAGTTCCCCGGCGGCATCCGCGGCATGGCGCTCAACCTCGAAGCTGACAATGTCGGCGTCGTCATCTTCGGCGCCGACCGCGACATCAAGGAAGGCGACATCGTCAAGCGCACCGGCGCTATCGTCGACACGCCTGTCGGCATGGGCCTGCTCGGCCGTGTCGTCGACGCGCTCGGCAACCCGATCGACGGCAAGGGCCCGATCCAGGCGACCGAGCGCAAGCGCGTCGACGTCAAGGCGCCCGGCATCATACCGCGCAAATCGGTGAACGAGCCGATGTCGACCGGCCTCAAGGCCATCGACGCGCTGATCCCGGTCGGCCGCGGCCAGCGCGAGCTGGTCATCGGCGACCGCCAGACCGGCAAGACCGCGATCATTCTCGACACGATGCTCAACCAGAAATCGGTGCACGAACACGGGCCGGAGAAGGAAAAGCTCTACTGCGTCTACGTCGCCGTCGGCCAGAAGCGCTCGACCGTCGCGCAGTTCGTGAAAGTTCTCGAAGAGCGCGGCGCGCTCGACTATTCGATCATCATCGCCGCCACCGCTTCCGATCCGGCGCCGATGCAGTTCCTGGCGCCGTTCACCGCCTGCACCATGGGCGAATATTTCCGCGACAACGGCATGCATGCGCTGATCAGCTACGACGACCTGTCGAAGCAGGCCGTCGCCTACCGCCAGATGTCGCTGCTGCTGCGCCGCCCGCCCGGCCGCGAAGCCTATCCGGGCGACGTCTTCTACCTGCATTCGCGCCTGCTGGAGCGGGCCGCCAAGCTCAATGACGACAATGGCGGCGGTTCGCTGACGGCGCTGCCGATCATCGAGACCCAGGCCAACGACGTGTCGGCCTACATCCCGACCAACGTCATCTCGATCACCGACGGCCAGATTTTCCTGGAAACCAATCTGTTCTTCCAGGGCGTCCGCCCGGCGGTCAATGTTGGCCTGTCGGTGTCGCGCGTCGGCTCCTCGGCGCAGATCAAGGCGATGAAGCAGGTCGCCGGCTCGATCAAGGGCGAGCTCGCGCAGTACCGCGAAATGGCGGCCTTCGCCCAGTTCGGCTCCGACCTCGACGCCGCCACGCAGCGCCTGCTCAACCGCGGTGCGCGCCTGACCGAACTCCTGAAGCAGCCGCAATTCTCGCCGCTCAGGGTCGAAGAACAGGTCGCGGTGATCTTCGCCGGCGTGAACGGCTATCTCGACAAGCTGGCAATCGACCAGGTTAGCAAGTTCGAGCATGGCTTGCTCAGCCACATGCGCTCGGCCGGCAAAGAGGTGCTCGACGGCATCCGCAAGGAGAAGGCGCTGTCGGACGATCTGCGTGCCAAGCTGAAGGCGGAGATCGACACTTTTGCCAAGACCTTTGCTTGAACGAAGCCGGACGGACGGGATCAGGTTTGAAGCATGCCTTCACTAAAAGACCTTCGTAACCGTATCGCCTCGGTCAAGGCGACGCAGAAGATCACCAAGGCGATGCAGATGGTCGCCGCGGCGAAGCTGCGTCGCGCGCAGGAAGCGGCGGAAGCTGCGCGCCCCTATTCGGAGCGCATGGGCGCTGTGCTGGCCAACATAACCCAGGCGATCGGCGGCGGTGGCGAGGCCCCGGCGCTGATGACCGGCACCGGCAAGGACGACGTGCATCTGCTCGTCGTCTGCACCGCTGAGCGTGGTCTGTGCGGCGGCTTCAATTCGCAGATCGCACGCCTTGCCCGCGACCACATCCGCAAGCTTCTGGCCGACGGCAAGCAGGTCAAGATCATCTGCGTCGGCAAGAAGGGGTTCGACATCCTGCGCCGCGACTACGCGGCGCTGATCCTCGAACGCGTCGACCTGCGCGAAGTGAAGACGCTCGGCTTCATCAACGCCGATGCCATTGCCAAAAAAGTCATCCAGCTCTTCAACGAGGGCGGCTTCGACATCTGCACGCTGTTCTATTCTCAGTTCAAGTCCGTTATCAGCCAGGTTCCAACGACGCAGCAGATCATTCCGGCAGGCGTGGCTTCCGCCCCCGCCGAGGTGGCCGGTGGCGGCAATGCCGTCTATGAATACGAGCCGGAGCCGGGCGAAATCCTCTCCGACCTCATTCCGCGCAACATTTCCGTACAGGTCTTCCGTGCGCTGCTCGAAAACGCGGCCGGCGAGATGGGCGCCAAGATGAGCGCCATGGACAATGCGACGCGCAACGCCGGCGACATGATCAACAAATTGTCGATCACCTACAACCGCCAGCGGCAGGCGCAGATCACCAAGGAATTGATCGAAATCATTTCGGGCGCCGAGGCGCTCTAGGCGCGCTCCGATGAAGGTCAGCGACCTTCAGGCGGATTGCGTGAGAAACAAAGAGACGAAAAGGGTAAAGACGATGGCGAAAGCAGCGACCCCCCAGAAGGCGGCCCCGAAGGCTGCCGCGACGGCGGCAGCGCCGGCAAAGGCTCCGGCAGCGGCAGCGAAGGCCGCTCCGGCCAAGAAAGCGGCCGCGCCCGCCAAGGCTGCCGCGGCGAAGGCGCCGACCGTTGCCATCAACAAGACTGGCTTGGCCGGCAAGGTTCGCCAGGTCATCGGTGCCGTTGTCGACGTGCAGTTCGGCGAACATCTGCCGGCGATCCTGAACGCGCTGGAAACGTCCAATGTCGGCAGTCGCCTCGTGCTCGAGGTGGCTCAGCATCTCGGCGAAAACACCGTGCGCTGCATCGCCATGGACTCGACCGAAGGTCTGGTTCGCGGCCAGGACGTCTATGACACCGGCGCACCGATAACCGTGCCGGTCGGCCCCGGCATGCTCGGTCGCATCATCAACGTCATCGGCGAACCGGTCGACGAGGCAGGCCCGGTCGACGGCATCGAGATGCGCTCCATCCACCAGCCGGCTCCGACCTATGTCGAGCAGTCGACGGAAGCGCAGATCCTGGTCACCGGCATCAAGGTTCTCGATCTGCTTGCGCCCTATGCCCGCGGCGGCAAGATCGGCCTGTTCGGCGGCGCCGGCGTCGGCAAGACGGTGCTGATCCAGGAACTGATCAACAACGTTGCCAAGGCGCATGGCGGCTTCTCGGTGTTCGCCGGCGTCGGTGAGCGCACCCGCGAAGGCAACGACCTCTATCACGAGTTCATCGAGTCCGGCGTCAACAAGAAGGGCGGCGGCGAAGGATCCAAGGCGGCGCTCGTCTACGGCCAGATGAACGAGCCGCCGGGTGCGCGCGCCCGCGTCGGCCTGACCGGGCTGACGGTTGCCGAGTATTTCCGCGACCAGGGCCAGGACGTGCTGTTCTTCGTCGACAACATCTTCCGCTTCACGCAGGCTGGCTCCGAAGTGTCGGCGCTGCTCGGCCGTATTCCTTCGGCCGTGGGCTACCAGCCGACGCTGGCCACCGACATGGGTGCGCTGCAGGAGCGCATCACCACGACGACCAAGGGCTCGATCACCTCCGTGCAGGCGATCTACGTGCCGGCCGACGATCTGACCGACCCCGCGCCGGCGACTTCGTTCGCCCACCTGGACGCGACGACCGTGCTCAACCGCGCGATTTCGGAAAAGGGCATCTATCCGGCCGTCGATCCGCTCGATTCGACCTCGCGCATGCTCGACCCGATGGTCGTCGGCGAAGAGCACTACCAGGTCGCGCGCCAGGTGCAGTCGATCCTGCAGCGCTACAAGTCGCTGCAGGACATCATCGCCATCCTGGGCATGGACGAGCTGTCCGAAGAGGACAAGCAGACGGTGGCCCGCGCCCGCAAGATCGAGCGCTTCCTGTCGCAGCCCTTCTTCGTCGCCGAAGTGTTCACCGGCGCGCCGGGCAAGCTGGTCGACCTCGCCGACACCATCAAGGGCTTCAAGGGCCTCTGCAACGGCGACTATGACCACCTGCCGGAAGCCGCCTTCTACATGGTCGGCGGCATCGAAGAAGCCGTCGAGAAGGCACAGCGCCTGGCGGCCGAAGCGGCGTAATTGGTGAATGGTCAGTAGTGAATTGTGAATGGGGAGTAGCGGACTGGAAATCGGGGCTGAGTGAAGGTCTTTCGGACCATTCACCATTCACCATTCACCATTCGCTGAATTAATCATGGCTGAAGCTTTCCAATTCGAACTGGTCTCGCCGGAGCGCCTGCTGGTTTCCGAGCAGGTCGAGTCCGTCGTCATTCCGGGCGCCGAAGGCGAAATGACCGTCATGGCCCATCACGCGCCGGTCATGACCACGATCAAGCCGGGCGTCGTCACGGTGAAGACCGCGGCAGGCAAGGAAGAACGCTACGTCGTGTTCGGCGGCTTTGCCGACATCGTTCCGGCCGGCTGCACGCTGCTCGCCGAATCGGCGGTAGCCGTCGGCGACATCGATCGCGCCGACCTGACCCGCCGTATCCAGGAAGCCAGGGAAGACGTCGCCGACGCCAAGGACGACCAGACGCGCAGCAAGGCCGAGCAGTTTCTTAGCCAGCTCACCACACTCGAAGGCGCCATCCTGCCTGCTTGAAGCGAAGATCATTCCGGCAATTGCAAAGCGAGGCTTGCCTCGCTTTTTTGTTTGAGGGACAGTCCGACTTTGCTTGCCGTGGGGGCGGTAGCCGGTGACTGAAGACACAAGGTCGAGATCCAGATGGTCGGCGGCCCTGGTGTCGGCCTTTGGCGGCCCGTTCGGCGGATTTCTTTGGATCGGAAGCGGCAAGCTGGCGGTCGTAAGTCTGGTCGCGATCAGTGCCGCAAGCATCGCCCTTTGCTACATCGGGTTCCCGGTTTTGCCGGGCATCGATCTTTCCGGATTGGCCAATCTTTCAAGTATCGGCATAGCGATATTTTCGGTGGTGCTCGTTGTTCCCTTTGCGCATCGATTCAAGCCGGACAAGTGGTACGCGCAAGGACTTTCGGTTCTGGTGCTGGCCTTTCTGGCCTCGTCTCTGGCTGCGTTTGCGATCCGGTCGTTCCTGTTTCAGCCATTCTCAATACCGGCGAGCAGCATGGTGCCAACGCTTGAGGTCGGCGACTATCTGTTCGCGTCCAAATTTGCTTACGGCTACAGCCGCCACAGCGTCCCCTTTGGCTTGCTGCCGATCGAAGGGCGGACGTTTGACACGGCGCCGGCGCCAGGCGATATCGCAGTCTTCAGGCGGCCGTCTGATCCCAGTACCGACTACATCAAGCGCATTGTCGGCCTTCCTGGCGACAAGATCCAGATGATCGACGGCGTCCTTCACATCAACGACCAGGCGGTGAAGCTTGAAAAGACCGGTTCTTACTCCTCCGATGAAATCCGGTCGGCCAAAGTGCAGCGCGAAACATTGCAGAACGGCGTCTCCTACTCGGTCCTCGACGTGATCGACGGATCGACGGGCGACAACACCCAGCCTGTTGTCGTTCCGGCTGGCCGCTACTTCATGCTTGGCGACAATCGCGACAGTTCCGCCGATAGCCGTTTTGATATGGGCACTATTCCGTATGAGAATTTGGTCGGCAAGGGCGTTCGCCTGTTTTGGAACTCCAGAGGTGTCGACTACTCGTCACGGCACACCTTGGACGGTCTGACAGGCAAATAGCTTCAAGTCGTCGCCGCCTCCACCGCACGCACGACGGCGCGCGGTTCTGCCTCATGTTTTCGCACCCTGTATGCCCAGCGCTGTGAAAGCGGCAGCCACGCCGCCCTGGCGCAAGCGTTCGAGATGGGCGGCCGCGAGGTCGATCAGCGTCAGGCGCTCAGCACCGCCCTTGGCGAAGCCGGCCAGGTCGAACACCGCCGCCACCGTTTCGCCCGCCGACAGATGCCGAGTGTCGAGTGCAGCCAGGGCCAAGTCGAGCGGGTCGGTGAAATGGCTTCCCGGCAAGGCTTCGCCGCGCGCCTCGCAGGCAGCGATCCAGGCGGCTACCACCAGCATCAGATGCGCAGGCGGCGCACCGGCACTCATCCGCTCCATTGCCGCGGCAACGATGCGCTGCGGCAGTTTCTGGCTGCCGTCATTGGCGATCTGCGCCGTCCGATGGGCGAGCGCGGTGTTCGAATAGCGCTTGGCAAGCTGGGCGGTGTAGTCGGCCGTGTCGAGCCCGGCGTCTTTCGGTAGCGTTGTGATGGCTTCGGCCCACAATCCGTCGACGAATTGCCGGATCGCCGGATCGGCGAAGGCGCGGTCGACCGTCTCGTAGCCGCTAAGCAGGCCGAGATAGGCGATGGCCGAATGCGAGCCGTTGAGCAGGCGCAGCTTCATGTCCTCGAACGGCCCGACATCACCGACCATGGTAACGCCGAACCTTTCCCAGTCCGGCCTGCCCGCCGGGAAATCATCTTCGACCACCCATTGGCAGAACGGCTCGGTCATCACAGGCCAGGCGTCCTCGATGCCGAGCTGGCCTGATATCCGTGCCCGGTCGGCATCGGTGGTCGCCGGCACGATGCGATCCACCATGCTCGACGGAAACGCCACCTCGTCGGCGATATGGCGGGCGAGATCGGTGCCGCGCAACGCGGCGAATTCGACCAGCAGCCGGTGCAGCGTGGCGCCATTGGCCGGGAGGTTATCGCAGCACAGCACGGTGAATGGCTGGATACCGGCGGCGCGGCGGCGCGCAAGCGATTCGACGAGAAAACCATGCGCCGTTCGCGGCGTGCGCGGGTTGGCCAGATCGTGGACAATGTCGGGATGGGCTGTGTCCAGTCCGCCACCCGCCGCCCTGAGATAGGCCTTTTCGGTGATCGTCAGCGTGACGATGGAGGTGCGCGGGTCAGTCAGCGCGGCCAGCACCGCACCCGGACCTTCCGGGGCCACCAGCATCGACACGATCGAGCCTACGACGCGCAGGCTTTCGCTGTCGCTGCTCCTGACCGCCAGCGTGTAGAGCCCGTCCTGCGGAGCCAGCGCGTCGCGTGTCTCGGTGCTGCGCAGCGAGACGCCGACAATGCCCCAATCCATCTCTCCCGCCGCCAGGCAATCGTCGACATAGGCTGCCTGATGGGCGCGGTGGAATGCGCCGACGCCGAGATGGACGATGCCGGGTAGGACACGGTTGCGGTCGTATCCTGGGACCGCGACCGGGGCCGGCAATGCCTGCCGCGTAGTGTTGGAAAGGCGTCTGTCTGTCATCGTGCGATGGGTCTGATCGAGCTGGTGCCGGGGTTGGCCGGCATGCGGCGTAACATCCGTTTCCTTCCCGCACAATGGGCTGACGCTGCGTAAAAGTCATCATACAACAATCTATTTTTTGTATGTTGACATAATTTCTTTCGGATCCTACCGATGGCCGGGTTGGGAGGAACGACGTGGCCGCATTGACCGATCCGGATTTGCTGTTTCCCGCGGAGCCGCGTCCGCGTTCGGTTGCCCGCGAGCTTTATGCCGGGGTGAAGGACCTGCCGATCGTCAGCCCGCATGGTCACACCGATCCGCGCTGGTATGCGCTCAACGCGGCGTTTCCCGATCCGGCGCAATTGTTGATCGTGCCGGACCATTACATCTTCCGCATGCTGTTCAGCCAGGGCGTCCGGCTCGAGGACCTTGGTGTGCCGACGCTCGACGGCTCACCGGTGGAGACCGACGGCAGGACGATCTGGCGGTGCTTCGCCGAGCACTATTATCTGTTCCGCGGCACGCCGACGCGCCTGTGGTTCGACCATGTGCTTGCCCATCTGTTCGGCATTGAAGAGCCGCTGAACGGGGCGACGGCCGACCGCCACTACGATATAATTGCGACGCTGCTGCAGTGGGAGAATTTTCGCCCGCGAGCACTGTTCGAGCGCTTCAACATCGAGGTCATCGCGACGACCGAAGGCGCGCTCGACGATCTCAGATGGCACCAGATGATCCGCGACAGCGGCTGGGAGGGCCGCGTCGTCACCGCCTACCGGCCGGATGCAGTCGTCGATCCCGACTTCGAAGGCTTTTCGGCCAATCTCGATCGGCTCGGCGACATCACCGGCTGCGACACCGGCACCTGGGCCGGCTATCTCGATGCGCATCGCCAGAGAAGGGCCTTCTTCAAGAGTTTTGGCGCGACCGCGTCGGATCACGGCCATCCGACAGCGGAGACCGCCAATCTGTCGGATGCCGCCGCACAGGAGCTGTTCAACCGCATCCGCCGGGGCTCGGACGACGAGCGCGAGCGAAAGCTGTTTCGTGCCCAGATGCTGACCGAAATGGCCAAGATGAGCCGCGACGATGGGTTGGTCCTGCAGATCCATCCCGGCTCCTGGCGAAATCATTCGCCTGCCGTCTTCCAGAGGTTCGGCAGGGACAAGGGGTTCGATATCCCGATCCGAACCGACTATGTGACGGCGCTGAGGCCGCTGCTCGACTGCGTCGGGCTGGAGCGCGACCTCACCATCATCCTCTTCACGCTCGACGAGACCAGCTATGCGCGCGAACTGGCGCCGCTCGCCGGCGTCTACCCGGCGCTGAAGCTCGGGCCGGCCTGGTGGTTCCACGACAGCCCTGAGGGCATGCGCCGGTTTCGCGAGATGACCACCGAGACGGCCGGCTTCTACAACACCGTCGGCTTCAACGACGACACCCGCGCCTTTCCATCCATCCCGGCTCGTCACGAGGTGGCGCGTCGGGTCGATTGCGCCTTTCTTGCGCGTCTCGTCGCCGAGCATCGGCTCCGCGAAGACGAGGCGCACGAGCTGGCGCAGGAACTTGCCTATACGCTCGCAAAAAAGGCGTACCGGCTCTAACGGCGCTTGCCGCCATCGTTCAACGGGAGGAAACCAATGCTGCATCTTTCTAGACTGGCGGGAGCTACGCTAATGGCCGCCGCACTGATGGCCGGAACGGCAAGCGCCCAGACGGTTCTGCGCTCGTCCGACACGCACCCGGACGGCTATCCGACGGTCGAGGCGGTCAAATATTTTGGCGAGCTTGTCAAAGAGCGCACGGCCGGCCGCTATTCGGTCGATGTCTATCATTCCGCGCAGCTCGGCGAGGAAAAGGACACGATCGAGCAGGTGCGCTCCGGCGTGATCGACCTCAACCGCGTCTCGATGGCGCCGTTCAACGGACTTATCCCGGAAACCACCGTGCCCTCGCTGCCCTACATCTTCCGCTCGGAAGACCATATGCACAAGGTCATGGACGGGCCGGTCGGCGACCAGATTGCGGCGGCGTTCGAACAGGTCGGGCTGGTGCTGCTCGCTTTTTATGACGGCGGCGCGCGCTCCTTCTACAATTCGAAGAAGCCGATCAACACTGTAGCCGATCTGGCCGGCATGAAGTTCCGCGTCATCCAGTCCGACATCTTCGTCGACATGGTGGCTGCACTCGGCGCCAACGCGACGCCGATGCCGTATGGCGAAGTGTATTCGGCGATCGAGACCGGGGTCATCGACGGCGCGGAGAACAATTTTCCGAGCTACGACACCGCCAAGCATGCGGAAGTCGCCGAGTTCTATTCGCTCGACGAGCACACGATGGTGCCGGAAGCCTTCGTCATGGCGAAGTCGAGCTGGGACAAGCTGACGCCGGAAGACCAGGCGATCTTCAAGGCGGCCGCCAAGGAAAGCGTCGCCAAGCAGCGTGAGCTGTGGGCCGCCAAGGTCAAGGAATCGCGTGCCAAGGTCGAGGCGGCCGGTTCGCAGATCACGACACCGGACAAGCAGCCCTTCATCGACGCGATGGGCCCGGTCTACGAAAAGCACGTCAAGGACGACAAGCTGAAGGCGATGGTCGAGGCCATCAAGGCCGTGCAGTGATCAAGCGGCGGCGCGGGCATTCCGCGCCGCCATCCTCTTGCGGAGAGAACCGGTGACCTCCAGCTCAGAACAGAGACTGCCCCTGCCCGGCATCGCGCGGGTGATGTCGCGCGTCAGCACGGCGGCGCTGTGGATCGCTGGCGTCGGGCTGGTGCTGATGACCGCCTTCGTCGCCTGGCAGGTGTTCGGCCGCTATGTTCTGAACCGGTCGCCGAGCTGGACCGAGCAGGGCTCGGTGATGCTGATGAGCTGGTTCATTTTCCTCGGCGCTGCCGTCGGGGTGCGCGAGAACTATCACCTCGGCTTCGACGTCCTGCTCTACGTCCTGCCGAAAGGCGGCAAGCGTTGGCTGAGGATGATCTCGGACCTCGTCGCGCTCGCCTTCGGCATCGGCATGATCTGGTATGGCAGCCAGCTGGTTGCATTGACCTGGGGTGCCACCTTGCCGTCGCTCGGCATATCAGGAGGCTGGGACTACGTCCCGCTTGTCGCGGGAGGCGCGCTCATCGTGCTCTTCACGCTGGAGCGCATCGTGCTTCGCCTTTCCGGTGCGCCGATCGACGATGCGCTCGATGAACTGCCGCCTGCCGAAGTCGCAGCCGAACTCGACACAGCGAACGTGAAGGTCTGACGCCATGGAACTCTGGATACTCTTCGGCGTCTTCACCGTTCTGATGCTCATCGGCACGCCGATCGCTTTCTGCCTCGGCGTCGCAAGCTTTGCGACCGTCCTCTACATGGGCCTGCCGCCGCTCATCGTGTTCCAGCGCCTGAATTCCGGCATGAGCGTCTTTTCGCTGCTGGCCATTCCGTTTTTCATCTACGCCGGCGACTTGATGGTGCGCGGCGGCATCGCCAGCAAGATCGTTGCCTTCGCCGGCTCGCTTGTCGGCCACATGCGTGGCGGCCTCGGGCAGGTCAACATCGCGACCGCTACACTGTTCGGCGGCATTTCGGGCTCCGCGGTGGCGGAGGCAGCGGCGGTAGGCGGCTTGATGATCCCGCAGATGAAGGCGCGTGGGTATGGAGCGGATTACGCCGTCAACGTCACCTCGATGGCGGCGCTGATCGCGCTGCTCCTGCCGCCGTCGCACAACATGATCATCTACTCGATCTCGGCAGGCGGAAAGATTTCGATCGCCGACCTGTTCACGGCCGGCATTATCCCGGGGCTGCTACTGGCGCTCGCACTGATGATCACCGCCTATTTCGTGGCGCGCTCCCGCGGTTATCCGACCGAGCCGTTTCCAGGCTTCGCCGCCGTCGCGCATCTCTTTGCTGTCGCGGTGCCCGGCCTGCTGCTGATCGCGATCATCTTCGGCGGCGTGCGATCGGGCGTTTTCACGGCCACCGAGAGTTCCTGCATCGCCGTCATCTATGCGTTGCTCGTGACGGTCCTGGTTTACCGGCAGATGACCTGGGAAGGTTTCGTTCATGCCACCCATGGCGCGGTGCGCACCACGGCCATGGTGCTGCTTATCATCGGCATGGCGGCGGCGTTCTCGTGGTTGATGGCCTTCCTGAAAGTGCCGGCAGCGCTGATAGCCTCGATGAACGCGATCTCAGAGGATCCGCTGGTCGTGCTTCTCCTGCTCAATCTCTTGATGCTGTTCCTCGGCACGTTCATGGACATGGGGCCGACGATCATCATCTGCACGCCGATCTTCCTGCCCGTCGCGCAGGCCTACGGCGTCGATCCGGTGCATTTCGGCGTCATCATGATCCTCAACTTCGGCATCGGGCTGAACACGCCGCCGGTGGGCGCGGTGCAGTTCGTGGCGTGCGCAGTGGGCAAGATATCCGTCTGGGAAGCGATGCGCTCGATCTGGCCATTCTATGGCGCAGGCCTCGTGGTGCTGGGGCTCGTCACTTACATTCCGGCCATCTCGCTATGGCTGCCGAGCGTCTTCAAATAGGGGTTGGCAATGGCATCGGATACGGCGATCAGCCTGAAGGTCGAACGCAAGCCCAAGCTGTCGGAGACCGTGGTCGCGTCGATCCGCAAGCAGTTGCAGGCGGGCGAGATCCAGCCGGGCCAAAAGCTGCCGACCGAGGGCCAGCTGACCGAAACCTTTGGGGTCAGCCGCACCGTCATCCGCGAAGCGCTGGCCAAGCTTGCCGCCGACGGTCTGGTCGAGCCGCGGCAAGGCGCCGGGGTCTTCGTCACCGAGCATATCTCGACGATGTTCGGCACGCTGGCCGCGGATATGGGCAGCAAGGATTCGATCGCCCTCAACGTGCTCGAGGTGCGCCTGGCGATCGAGATCGAGTCCGCGGGGCTCGCCGCTATCCGTCGCAATGCCGCGCAGGAAGCAGCGATCCAGGAGGCGTTCTTCGAGTTCGAGCGGCTGCTCTTGAACAGCGAGCCGACAGGTCCGGCCGACCTTGCCTTCCACCGCGCGATCGCCAGCGCCACCAACAATCCGTTCTATGTCGAGATGCTCGACGTGCTCGGACGGCGCGCCATTCCTTGCGACGTGACGTCGCCGTGGTCCACCGAGCTCGCCCAGTCGGACGCCTATCAGCGCGGACTGCAAGGCGAGCATCTGGTGATCCTGAACGCCATTATGACAGGCGATGCCGAGTCCGCTCGCGAAGCCATGCGCGCCCATCTCACCGCGAGCCAGCAGCGCTATCGCGAGCGCCTGCACGCACGTCAGAATTTTTATGCCGACTCGGTCAAGGCCGCGGCAACCGAATGACCAATGAGGCAGCCCAATGGGACAGCAATGAATCACACTGACAATCACACCGACTTCACTTCGCGTTTCGCCATCGACCCTGTTACTGCCGCGGCGATGGGGACGGACGAGCTTCGTCATAATTTCCTGATCGAAGGCCTGTTCCAGCTCGGCCGCATCGGCCTGACCTACACTCATTACGACCGCATGATCGTCGGCGGCGCCATGCCCGCGGGCGTCCCGCTGCCGCTGGAAGCGATCAAGCCGACCGGGACAAAGAATTTTCTCGATCGCCGCGAACTGATCGCCGTCAACATCGGCGGCGCCGGCATCGTGAAAGCTGGCGGCCGATCCTACGAGCTGCAGCCGCGCGACATGCTGTATCTCGGCATGGGCGCCAATGAGGTGTCGTTCGCTTCAGTCAACCCAGCCGAGCCGGCTAAATTCTATCTGCTCAGCGCGCCGGCGCATCAGAGCCATCCCAGCCAGCTGATCCGCATCGGCGATGCCAAGCGGCTCGATCTCGGCAGCCAGGCGACCTGCAACGAGCGCTCGATCTTCCAGTTCATCCATGCCGAAGGCGTCAAAACCTGCCAACTCGTCGTCGGCATGACCCAGCTTGCGTCAGGCTCGGTCTGGAACACCATGCCGTGCCATGTGCATGACCGGCGCATGGAGGCTTATCTCTACTTCGATCTGCCGGAAGCGGCGCGCGTGTTCCATTTCATGGGCGAACCGGATGAGACACGCCATCTCGTCATGCGCAATGAAGAAGCGGTGCTGTCGCCGGGATGGTCGATCCATTCGGGCGCCGGCACGTCCAACTATGCCTTCATCTGGGCGATGGCCGGCGACAATGTCGACTATACCGACGTCGATCCAGTCGCGATGGAAGAGCTGCGGTGAGCGATCTTTCCGCTTTTAGCCTGGCCGGCAAGCGCATCCTCGTCACCGGGGCCAACACCGGCATAGGCCAAGGTATCGCCCTGTCGATCGCCCGCGCCGGTGGTGCGGTGGTCGGCGTCGGCCGTTCGGCGATGGACGAGACGGCGGAAAAGGTCGCTGCGTCGGGCGGACGCTTCGAGGCGGTGCGCTGCGATCTTGCCGACCATGCCGCTGCCCAGGCGATGCTCGATCGCATCTGGGACGAAACCGGACCGCTCGACGGACTGGTCAACAATGCCGGCATCATCCGGCGCGCCGACGCCGTCGATCTGACGCAAGCCGATTGGGACGACGTCATGGACGTCAATCTGAAGACAGTCTTTTTTCTCAGCCAGAGCTTCGCCACGCGCGTGCTTGCCGATCCGGAACGGCGCGGCAAGATCGTCAACATCGCGTCGGTGCTGAGCTTCCAGGGCGGCATCCGCGTCGCCTCCTATACGGCGTCGAAGCATGGCGTGCTCGGCATCACCCGGTTGCTCGCCTGCGAATGGGCGTCGAAAGGCATCAACGTCAACAGCATTGCGCCCGGCTACATCGAAACCAACAATACCGAGGCGCTGCGTGCCGATCCAGACCGCAGCGCCGCCATTCTGGCGCGCATTCCAGCCGGGCGTTGGGGCGGGCCGGATGATATCGGCGACGCGGCCGTCTTCCTGCTGGCGCCAGCGTCAAACTACATGCATGGCGCAGTGGTGCCGGTGGACGGCGGCTGGTTGGCGCGATGAGGCCAGATGAGGATTTGGCGATGACTGGAACCAAGATATTTTCGCACGCCGGCGAGGGCGCATGGACGCCGACCCCGGATGGCAATCGCAGGCGCGTGCTGCTGCACACGGACGAGTTGATGATGGTCGAGTTCGGTTTCGATAAGGGCGGTGTCGGTGCGCTGCATTCGCACCCGCATGTCCAGGCGAGCTACGTCGCCGAAGGTCGCTTCGAGGTCACCATCGACGGCAGGACCGAGATCCTGGAAACGGGGAGCAGCTTCATCGTCCCATCCAACTTGGTCCATGGCGTCAAGGCGCTCGAGGCCGGGCGCCTGGTCGACAGCTTTACGCCGCACCGCGCCGATTTCCTCGCCTGACGTTACAAGAACGAACGCAGGTCACTACGCAGCGGCAGCTATCTTAACAAACGAAAAGCCCGCGCCTCCGGAGAGACGCGGGCGTGTTGCCTGGGCGCTTGTGGCGCCGCGGTACTCAAAACATCACCGCAGAACCTGAACCTGCCGAATTATGATGAAGATAGGATTAACCGGCCCGAGCCGACGCGATATTCACAGGCAAAGCGAATAGGGGCTGGAATCATGATCCCATATCCGCCAATGAGGGGATATTCTTTCAGACGGCGCCGACGGAGACAGGACTTGAGGGGTGATCAAGTATTCGAATCCGTGGTCAAGCCAGTCACCTGGGGATTTGCCAGGGAGCTTTGGCAAGTCATGTCGCCGCAGTTCCTGGCCGTTCCCATGCTGACTTCTCAAGCGGCGCCGATCGTAGAATTTCCCTGATGCAGGTATCGACGGCCAGCGTCCGGGCGGAGGATCCCAAGCGGCGTGTCCTGAAGGATGTGTTCGGCTTCGATAATTTTCGTCCCGGCCAGGATGCTGTGACGGAGGCACTGCTGGCTGGGCGTCATGTGCTGGCTGTGATGCCGACCGGCGCCGGCAAATCGCTCTGCTACCAGGTCCCGGCGCTGGTCCTTGGCGGGCTCACCATTGTCGTTTCGCCGCTGGTGGCGCTGATGCAGGACCAGGTCGCCGCATTGCGCCTTGCCGGCGTGGCGGCCGATACGATCAATTCCTCGCTCGATCGGGACGCCAATGTCGCCGCATGGCGCCGTGTTGCGGCGGGCCAAACGCGCCTGCTCTATCTTGCGCCGGAGCGGCTCATGACCACACGTATGCTCGAGGCGCTGGCCAGGCTCGACATCCGGCTGATCGCTGTCGACGAGGCGCATTGCATCTCCCAATGGGGTCCGGCGTTCCGGCGCGAATATGAAGAGTTGTCGCGGCTGCGCGGCATCTTTCCTGATGTGCCGATCATTGCGCTGACGGCGACAGCGGACGAGACGACGCGCACCGACATCGCCGCACAGCTGTTCGCTGGCTGCGTCGAAACCCTGGTGCTGGGCTTCGACCGGCCGAACATCAAGCTTGGCATCGAGGCCAAGCAGGACGGCAAGCGCCAATTGCTGAGCTTCGTGCAGCGTCATGCCGGCCGCAGCGGCATCGTCTATTGCCTGTCGCGCAAGAAGACCGAGGAGATGGCGGCGTTCCTCGAGAAGAACGGCGTGCGCGCGCTCGCCTATCATGCCGGCATGAGCAAGGACGCGCGTGAAGCGAATCAAAACGCATTCATGACCTTGTCCGGCGTCGTGATGGTGGCGACCATCGCCTTCGGCATGGGGATCGACAAGCCTGACGTCGCCTATGTCTTCCATACCGATCTGCCGGGCAGCCTCGAAGCCTATTATCAGGAAATCGGCCGTGCTGGCCGCGACGGGCGGGCTGCCGAGGCCCATATGCTCTTCGGTCTCGGCGATATCCGCATGCGGCGGCTTTTCATCGACGACGAGGACGCACCGGCGGAGCATAAAAGACGCGCGCATGGCCGGCTCGACACGCTGATCGGTTATTGCGAAACGGCCCAGTGCCGTCGCCAGATCCTGCTTGGCTACTTCGGCGAAACAGCAATGCCTTGCGGCAATTGCGACAACTGCCTTGACCAGACGCCGCAAGCGGATGGCGAGGCAGAGGCGCGGATCGTCTTCGCGGCCATCGCGCAGACCGGCGAGCGCTTTGGCGCTGCCCATATCGTCGACGTTCTGCTCGGCCATGAAACCGAGAAGGTCCTGGCCAGGAACCACCACAGGCTTGCCAGCTTCGGGACCGGTGTGGCGCACAAGAAGGATGTCTGGCTGTCCTTGGTCCGCCAACTCGTCGCGGGAGGATTTCTGACACTGGACTCAGGCGGCCATGGCGGCCTCGCCATCGCCGAAAAAGGTCGTGAGCTGGCCCGTGGTGACGTCTCTTTCCGCTATCGCGTCGAGGTGCGGAGCCGCGCGTCGCGTGGTAAGACGCGTCCCGCTGCTGCGGGTACGGACGACCTGGATACCGCCCTCTTGGCCACGCTCAAGGCGGTACGGCTGCGTCTTGCCCGGGAGCGCCAGGTGCCAGCGTTCGTGATCTTCTCCGATCGTACACTGATCGATATGGCCGAACGCTGCCCGCGCGACCTCGACGCCTTCGCCGCAGTCAATGGCGTCGGCGCCGCGAAGCTCAGGGAATTCGGCCAGATATTCCTTGGCGCAATCGCCGCGCACCAGTCCGGGGTGTCGGTCTGAAGATTGCATCAAGGCGATCGCGCCGACGGGTAGCCACATAGAGCGGTTCATCGTTTCACGGAAACGCCGAACCGCTCTATCTCTTTGTTTTTGCGCAATTCCGGACGGAAAACCGTTCACACTTTTCCTGGAATTGCTCTAGACCACTGCGGCGGCGCAATCAGCACTTGCTTCGTCTCACCGCCGCGATCGCAGCCTCCTGCAGCCGCAGCTGCTCGATTTTTGCGCTCTGGCGGGCAGTGACGGCAGAGGCGACACGCCGGGCGCCCCATAGCCAGTCCGGAATATTGCTTTTCGCGACTTTGCCCCGAGTGATCGCTGTCGCCGACATCTCCTTGGCGACTTCGCCCATGGCCACGTTGAGTTCGACGCAGCTCATCTTGTCGTATTTCGCGGCATCAAAGGATGCGTGGAAGGGCGATGCGCAACCTCCGATAAATACGAGGCTACAAATCAGGGGCGTGGCTGCAGTGATCGCCTTCATTTTTTATCAAGCAGGTTTGACGCCGACCGGGCGAGTATCAGAGGGTTCTCGATCTCGGGCCGCGGAGCGTTCCCGAGGTTTTGCGTAACGGAAGCATGTAGACCTCTACAATACTCTGTTCGACGCGTCATTCCCTCTATTATGGTCGAAGAACTTCGAGAGAGCCGCTCCGGTCTGGTGAGGGTGCTCTTCGGGAAAGAAGTGCCCGCCCGGAACAGGGCGTCCTTCAACCCTGTCGGCCCATTCTCTCCAAATAGCCAGCGGTCCGCCTTCCCTTGCATACCAGGTCTCAAGGCCGCCTTCGCTACTCCACAGTGCCAGTAGCGGGCACTCAATGCGACGACCATTTGCCTGGTCCGCCGCGTCATGCTCACGATCGATCGTGGCAGCGGCCCGATACTCTTCGCAAATCGCATGAATATGAACGGGATCGCGAAGCGCCTCGACATAGGCGTCCCTGACCTCCGTAGAGAACATTTCTGCCGGCGACCCCCACTGCACAATCGCATTGTCGACGATGGCATCCGGCGCGGCGCCTATCAGTCGCTCTGGCAGAGGCTCCGGTTGCGCAAGAAGGCTCCAGGGCCAGAAGCCGAGAGCCAGTCTGGCGTCCGCCCTATCCCACGCGGCGGCGGTGGGGATGACGTCGAGGACCGCGATCTTGGAGATTTCATCGGGGTGATCGAGCGCCAGACGATAGGCGACCCGCCCGCCACGATCATGTCCAGCAACCATGAACTGCTTAAATCCCAGCTGTTTCATGACTTGAACCATGTCGCCGGCCATGGCGCGCTTGGCGTATGGGCTATGATCGGCAGAGGAGACCGGGCACCCGCTTTGCCCATAACCTCGAAGATCGGCGGCGATCACCGTAAAGTCGGGCGCCAAGGCCACGGCGATATCCCTCCACATCAGATGCGTTTCGGGAAAACCATGAAGCAGCAGCAGCGGCGGACCGGTTCCGCCGACCCTTGCGAAAATGGTCGTGTCGTCCAGTTGCAAGCTGGTGGCTCTGAAACCTGCAAACACCGTTCGTCTCCTCAGTGTGCCTCAGGCGACAACGCACAAGGTGGCAGAAGGATCACGGTCGGCTGCCGTGGCTGGAGTCGAGGCGGCCCCGGAATTCTCCTCAATGGCTGAATATGGAGGGTGGGCCCACTGATATTTCGATCGGCGCACCCCATATGAGCGCGAAGAGTATCGCCTAGGGATTTGCCATGATGATTTCGCGTTCGAGCCGGTTTGCAGTTTTGTTTGCAGGACTGTTCCTGGCATTGTCCATGGTCACGGCCGATTACGCCGAGGCGCGGCGTGGCGGCAGCTTCGGCAGCCGCGGCACGCGCACTTTCCAGTCGGTCCCGCCGACCAGGACGGCGCCACAGCCGGCCGCGCCGGTCGAGCGCTCGATGACGCCCGCAACGAACAATGCGGCCCGCCAGACACAGGCACCCCAACGACCAGGGCTCTTCAGCGGCCTCGGCGGTTCGATGATGCGCGGCCTGCTGCTCGGCGGTCTGATCGGACTTCTTTTGGGCCAAGGGTTCGGCGGCTTGGCCGGCATGTTGGGCCTGCTGCTTCAAGGGCTGCTGATCGGCGGCGCGATCATGTTGGCCATCCGCTTTTTCCGGTCGCAATCGGCACGCAACCAAGCGCCCGCCATGGCCGGTGTTCCGCGGAGCATGGGGAACTTTGGGCGAAACGCGGCAGCCCAGCCCGAGTCGGACAACGTCTCATCTTTCCCCATTCCAGGCATCGGATCTGGATTTGGCCGGACGGCTCAAGCCGTCGATGAAATTACAATGACGCAGGCCGACCTCGATATATTCCAGCAGCGGTTGACGGAGGTTCAGGAAGCATTCGGGCGCGAAGATCATGCTGGCTTGCGCCGGCTGGCAACCCCCGAGATGGTGTCGTACCTGTCCGAAGAACTTGCCGACAATGCCAGAAAGGGCATCAGGAATGATGTCTCGAATGTCAGCCTGTTGGAGGCCGACATTGCGGAGAGCTGGCGGGAAGATGATCGCGACTACGCGACGGCTGCCTTGCGCTACGAGTCTCACGATGTGATGCGCGATCGCGCCAGCGGCAAGATCGTCGCGGGCGAAGCCGATCGACCGACGGAAACAACCGAACTGTGGACCTTCACGCGCCAGAACGGTGGCGACTGGAAGCTCGCAGCAATACAGCAACCCTGACTGATACACTGCAGCCGCGGCCGTTCAGGTCCTCTTGCGCGCCACGATGTAGGGGCGATTGTCGTTGCCCTTCGTTGCGTGGCTTTCAGTGGCAAGGACGTTGAAGCCCGCGGCAGATATATGCTGGCTCAGGTCTGCAGCGCGAAAGACGCCAGCATAGGGTGCTTTGCCGATCGCGCGCATCGCGGGCAACAAGGCAAGCCGGATGAGTGGGTTCATATCGCCGACGCAAGGTGTCTTGGAGATAAACAGGCCCTCCGCTGCAAGCAAGGCGTGGATGTGGCGCAGCGTGCCAGGCAGGTCGCGGACCAGATGGAGATAGTTGAATCCCAGAACCGCGTTAAACTGCGCCGCGTCAGGCGTAAGCGCTTCTACGGTCGCGGTGCGGAAGACAAGCGCCGGGATGGGGCCAGCGGCGTGTTTCTCATTGGCAATCGCGATCATTCCAGCGGAAATATCCGTCGCCAGATAGTCTTGAACATCGCGCGCGAGCCGGAGCGCGGTCATTCCTGTTCCACAGCCCAGTTCCAACACCTTGTCGCCTGGTTCCAACAGGGCGCGGGTCCGGTCCAGCGTGCGCTCATATGCGGCCTGATCTGCAATCGCACCCATGGCGTACTTCCGTGAACTCCGGTCCCAGAAACGGGCGTCGCTCGCTATGCTCATGGTAGTTGCTCCTCAGATCGCGACCCGGCATTAAGAATGGTCGGAGGCGAGTCATGTCCGCTCAAGTCACGCCCCGCAAAAGCTCGTACGGCTATCGGCGGTGATTGGGTAGCTATCTGGCAGAATAGCCTAGAATCGGCGGAATGGCGGAGAGGGAGGGATTCGAACCCCCGATGGGCTTGCACCCATGCCGCATTTCGAGTGCGGTGCATTCGACCACTCTGCCACCTCTCCGCGGTCATGGTCCGCCGTTGCCGGCGCGGCGCACTAGATAACGGCTGGGCGGACAGGTTACAAGGCCCAATCTGCCCGGCGAACCGGCTTCTTGTCAGGCTGCCGCCCGGCTCTGTGTTGTCGGCGCCTGGCTTGAATGCGTCCGTGGCTCGCATGCTGGCCGCTTGCCTTGACTTGCGGCCAACCTTCGGTTAGGGACAGCGCGCAATCGGCGTGGAGGGTTCTTCCGCGCCGCTTGCTTTTTGAACCCGCAGACTGACAAAAAGACGGCCGAACCGCCTGAAGCGGTTCATCAAGGCCGACCGAACAGCGAAAGGCAAAAAATGTTCGCAGTCATCAAAACGGGCGGCAAGCAGTATCGCGTCGCCGCCAACGATCTCCTGAAGATCGAAAAAGTCGAAGGCCAGGTCGGCGATATCGTCGAGATCGGCCACGTGCTCGCGCATGGCGAGGGCGAGAATGTGACGTTCGGCGCGCCGTTCGTCGACGGCGCCCTGGTCACCGCTGAGGTCGTCGAACAGGGCAAGAACCGCACCGTCATCGCCTTCAAGAAGCGCCGCCGGCAGAATTCGCGCCGCAAGATCGGCCATCGCCAGCTTCTGACCACCGTGCGGATCGCCGAGATCCTGCTGGGTGGCGCCAAGCCGACGAAGAAGGCCGCGGCCAAGACCGAGGCGAAGGCCGAAGTTGCTGCAAAGGCCGAGGCGAAGGCTGAAGCCGCGCCGAAGAAGGAAGCCAAGGCAGAGGCTGCGCCGAAGGAAACCGAGGCCAAGGCAAGCGAAACCGCGGCGCCGCTGTTCAAGGCGCCGAAAGGCGAGCCGGACGATCTGACCGTGATCAAGGGCATCGGCCCGGTTGCGGCCGGCCAGTTGAACGAACAGGGCATCATGACCTTTGCCCAGATCGCCAAGCTGTCCGACAAGGATGTCGCCAAGATCGACGAGCATATGCCGTTCAGCGCCGACCAGATCATGGACTGGCGCGAGCAGGCCAAGGAACTGGTGAAGAAGTAAAGCGAGCCGGCGCAATCGTCGCCGGATCGGACTTGAAACGGAACGCGAACGCGTTCATAAGACCTTTTAAGCGCCCTTGCGGCGCATCGGAGTTAGTTAGATGGCACACAAGAAAGCTGGCGGTTCGTCGCGCAATGGTCGCGACTCCCATTCCAAGCGGCTCGGCGTGAAGAAGTTCGGCGGCGAAGCCGTGATTCCGGGCAACATCATCATTCGTCAGCGCGGCACGACGTGGCATCCCGGCACCAATGTCGGCATTGGCACGGATCACACGCTGTTTGCGCTCGAAGCTGGCGCAGTCACCTTCAACAAAAAAGCCAATGGCCGAACCTACGTATCGGTGAACCCGATGACGAAGGCCGCGGAGTAGCCGGTTCCGTACGAGAACACCGGCACCCATCTCGGGAACCGGTGTCTGGCCAAGCCAGGAAATGGATCAGGGGAGATGGGTTTCCATCTCCCCTTTTTCTTGTGCCTGGAGGACTGACATGGTTGCCGAAGCGGAAGACACAGACGGTGAAAGTTACGCGATAGATTGCCCGGTCCTGGTGACCGAGCGGCTGGTCCTGCGGGCGCCGCGCGAAAGCGATATCGAGCAACTGGTGGTGCTCGCCGACAACCGCCACGTCGCCGAAATGCTGGCCCGCATGCCCCACCCCTATGGCGAGGCCGAGGCACGCGCCTTCCTGGCGATGACGGCATCGCGCCGGGCCGGGATTGCCTATGCCTTAACGCTGGCCGGTACCGAAACCTTCGTCGGCTGCGCCGGCCTCAACACCACCGATCGCGGGCTGGAGCTCGGCTACTGGATCGGCGAGCCCTACTGGAAGCGCGGCTATGCGACGGAGGCCGCACATGCGCTCGTCGACCTCGCCTTTCAGAAGACGGCAATTCAAGTGCTGCATGCCTCGACGCGGGTCATCAATCCGGCCTCACGCCGGGTCATCCACAAATGCGGCTTCCAATATGCCGGCCAAGGCATGCTGAACTCGATCGTCGCCGGCCAGGTGCCGGTCGAGCGCTACCGCCTCGATCGCAGGACCTGGACGAGCCTGCGAAACTGGGTGCACTTCTAGGCATGTTGAAATTCAGGTGAGGCCGGCCTGCAAATGCCGGTTTCCTGCGCTTCCGGTGCTCACGTACTTCAAGTACGCTCCGCTCCGGTTCTCGAAAACCGTCATTTTCGACTCGGCCTGACCTGAATAGCAACACGCCTAGGTGCCGGGCCTCGCAGCATAGGTCAAAAGCCGGTCAGCCGAGCTCGACCCAGACCGGCAGGTGGTCCGAACCGACCGCTTGCCGGTCGACCCACAGGCGCTTCAGCGATTTGGTCAGCGAGGCGCTGGTGAAGACATAGTCGATGCGCTTGTAGCGGCTGGCGTCGTCAGGTCGCTTGGGGTCGATCCAGGTGACGAGATCGGCGCCTGCGGCGGCAAGGCGCAGGGCGACATCGAGGGCAAGATCGGCGGTCATGGGTATGCCGAATTCGTGATCCAGGCGGCCGGCGAGTTCGACATATTCCGGCGATCCTGCCAGCATGTTGAAATCGCCCATGATGACGAAGGCTTCGGGATAGGGCAGGTCAGTCAGGCCGACCTCGGCAAGCCCCGACAGCGCGCCGCCCTCGATCGCATAGTTCAACAGGCGCTGGCGCAGAAACCGGATCTGGCTGGCGCGTTCGACCGGGCTGCGATGGTCGAGATGGGTGGAATAGAAGCGGATGAAACCAAGCGGCGTCTCGATCAGCGCCTCCAGCGCGCCGCGCTGGAAATTCATCACTTCGAAACTGCGGCTGCGCGGCAAGAGGAGATTGCGCGACAGATGAACGGGCGTTTTCGACAGCACCATGTTGCCGAGCTGGAAGGTGGTGGTGATGGCGCGGCCGTTTTCCAGGCGCGAGCCGACATTGGCCTCGAAATTGCTGCCATAGACGGCGAAGTATTCGGGCAGCGCCTCGCCGAGCTCGGCCACCATGTCGCGGCCGCCATTGTTGGGGTTGTTGCGCGAGACCTCCTGCAGCGCGATCACGTCGGCGCCGCGCACGGCATCGGCGATGCGGCCGACATCGTAGCGGCCGTCGAGGCCGACGCCGTAGTGAATGTTGTAGGTTACGAGCCTCATTGCGACTCCGGCCATGTTCATAAACAGCCTCGCCCTTCGCCCCGCCTTGGTTTAGAGCAGTGCCGAACGTTTAGAGCAATGCCGCAAGGCCACTAGCAGAAACTCAGCAATCCGATGAAATTTCTCGATCAAGCCAAGGTCTACATCCGCTCCGGCGACGGCGGCGCCGGCTCGGTTTCGTTCCGGCGCGAAAAATTCATCGAGTTCGGCGGTCCCGATGGCGGCGACGGCGGCCGCGGTGGCGATGTCTGGGTGGAGGCGGTCGATGGGCTGAACACGCTGATCGATTATCGCTATCAGCAGCATTTCAAGGCCAAGACCGGTACGCACGGCATGGGCCGTAACATGACCGGCGCCAAAGGTGCCGACGTCACGCTGAAAGTGCCCGCGGGAACGCAGATCTTTGCCGAGGACAACGAGACGCTGATTTGCGACCTGACCGTGGTCGGCCAACGCTTCCTGCTTGCCAGGGGCGGCAATGGCGGCTTCGGCAACCAGCATTTCAAGACCTCGACCAACCAGGCGCCGCGCCGCGCCAATCCCGGCCAGCCGGGCGAAGAGCTCAACATCTGGCTCAGGCTCAAGCTGATTGCCGACGCCGGCCTGGTTGGCCTTCCCAATGCCGGCAAGTCGACCTTTTTGGCCGCCGTCACCGCGGCTAAGCCGAAGATTGCCGATTATCCCTTCACTACGTTGCATCCTGGCCTCGGTGTCGCCCGCATCGATGGGCGCGAGTTCGTCATCGCCGACGTTCCCGGCCTGATCGAAGGTGCGCATGAGGGCGTCGGCATCGGCGACCGTTTCCTCGGACATGTCGAACGCACGCGCGTCCTTCTGCACCTCGTTTCCGCGCAGGAAGAAAATCCGGGGAAGGCCTACAAGATCGTGCGCACCGAACTCGACGCCTATGGCCATGGGCTGGTCGAGAAGATCGAGATCGTAGCACTTTCCCAGGTCGACACGCTCGATGCCGACGCACGCAAGAAGAAGGTCGCTTCGCTGAAACGCGCCGCTGGCCGTGCGCCGATGCTTTTGTCCGCGGTCACCGGCGAAGGCGTCGAAGCCGTTCTGCGGGCGCTGATGGCGGTCGTAGCCGAGGCACGCGAAGCTGTCGCCACTCCGGTCGAGACGCGCTGGAGATAGCGATGGACGCGCAGTCGCTGAGAAAATACCGGCGTATTACCGTCAAGATCGGCTCGGCGCTGCTTGTCGACCGCACGACGGGCCTGAAGCGCGACTGGCTGGCCTCGCTTGCCGGCGACATCGCCGTGCTGGCCAAAGGTGGCGCCGAGATCCTCGTCGTGTCGTCCGGCGCCATCGCGCTTGGCCGCACCATTTTAGGCCTCGGCAAGCGGGCACTGAAGCTCGAGGAGAGCCAGGCGGCGGCGGCCGTCGGGCAGATCGCGCTGGCCGGCGCCTGGTCGGATGCGCTCGGCAAGGGCGGCCTGAAATCCGGCCAGATCCTCCTAACGCTCGGCGACACTGAAGAGCGGCGCCGCTACCTCAACGCGCGGGCGACGATCTCGACGCTGCTCAAGATGAAGGCGGTGCCGGTCATCAACGAGAACGACACGGTGGCGACCTCCGAAATCCGCTATGGCGACAATGACCGGCTGGCGGCGCGCGTCGCCACCATGATGGGCGCCGATCTCTTGGTGCTGCTCTCCGACATTGACGGGCTCTACACCGCGCCGCCGGCGCGCGACCCGCAAGCCCGGTTTATTCCGGTCGTTGACCGCATCACCCCCGAGATCGAGGCGATGGCAGGTGCGGCCGCTTCTGAGCTTTCGCGCGGCGGCATGCGCACTAAGCTCGACGCCGGCAAGATTGCCACCGCCGCCGGCACCGCCATGATCATCACATCAGGTACGCGGTTGTCGTCGCTGCTGGCGATCGAGCGTGGCGAGCGGGCGACGTTCTTCCGGCCGAGCGCCAATCCGGTCAAAGGCTATAAGACGTGGATCGCCGGGCAGCTCGAACCGGCTGGCCGGCTGACCGTCGATGCCGGCGCCATCGGTGCGCTGCTGTCGGGCAAGTCGCTGCTGCCGGCCGGCGTCAAACTGGTCAGCGGCAATTTCTCGCGCGGCGACACGGTGGCGATCCTGTCGCCCGAAGGCCGCGAGATCGCGCGCGGACTGGTTGCCTACGATGCCGCCGATGCCGTAAGGATCGCAGGGTTGAAGACAGCCGAGATCGAAACGGTGCTCGGCTACGAGGCGCGATCGGCGATGATCCACCGCGACGACCTTGTGGTGAGCCATCCCGCAGACCAAGTATGGGCCGGTGACCAAGTAACCAGCGGAGGATGAGCCATGCTGAAGCTGCATGAAAAATCCCGGGACGACACTGCCGCGCTGATGGCCGATATCGGCCGCCGCGCGCGGGCCGCCGCGCGACCGCTGGCCGTCGCCACAGCCGAGCGCAAGCACGCCGCGTTGATCGCCATGGCGCAGGCGATCCTTCGCCGCGAGCGCGACATTCTCGATGCCAATGCCATCGACATCAGGAATGGCGGGGAGTCCGGGCTGTCGGCGGCGTCAATGGACCGGCTGAAGCTCGACCCGGCGCGCATCCGCACCATGGCCGCCGGGATCCGCGAAATCGCCGAATTGGGCGATCCGGTCGGCGATGTCATTGCCGAATGGGACCGGCCGAACGGCCTGCATATCGAGCGCGTGCGCACGCCGCTCGGCGTGGTCGGCGTTATCTACGAGAGCCGGCCGAACGTGACGGCCGATGCCGGCGCGCTGTGCCTCAAGGCCGGAAATCCGGTGATCCTGCGCGGCGGCTCGGATTCGCTCAACTCCTCGGCGGCCATCCATGCCTGCCTGGTCGAAGGGCTGAAGGCGGCCAAGCTGCCGGAGGATGCCATCCAGCTGGTGCCGACCGCTGACCGCGCCGCTGTCGGCGAGATGCTGAGGGGGCTTGGCGGTGCGCTCGACGTGATCATTCCGCGCGGCGGCCGCAGCCTGGTCGAGCGCGTGCAGAACGAGGCGCGGGTGCCGGTCTTTGCCCATCTCGAAGGCATCTGCCATCTCTATATCGACCGCTCGGCCAAGCTCGACATGGCGGTCAGGATTGCGGTCAACGCCAAGATGCGGCGCACCGGCGTCTGCGGCGCGGCCGAGACGCTGCTGGTCGACCGCGCTGTTGCCTCCACCCATCTGGTGCCGATCCTTGAGGCGCTACGCGCCGCGGGATGCGCAATCCACGCCGACGCCGAGGTGCTGAGAGTGTTCGCCGACGCCAAACCGGCGAGCGACGCCGACTGGGTGACCGAATATCTCGATGCCATCATCGCGGTAAAACTGGTCGACGGCGTTGTCGGCGCGATCGAGCATATCGAGACGTTCTCCTCGCACCATACCGAGGCGATCATCGCCGAGGATGCGAACGCCGTCGAACGGTTCTTCAGCGAGATCGATTCGGCGATCCTTCTGCACAACGCCTCGACGCAATTCGCCGATGGCGGCGAATTCGGCATGGGCGCCGAGATCGGCATCGCTACCGGCAAAATGCACGCGCGCGGCCCGGTCGGTGTCGAGCAACTGACCTCGTTCAAGTACCGCGTGCGCGGGACGGGACAGGTGCGGCCTTGACGTTATTTGCCGTTAGAGCCTGAGGGCGCTACTCGTGTCAGAGGGGGGCGCCTAGCGCGATGCTGTCATCTTCCGAGCCCGCCGTCTCCTCCCACTATCTGAAGATGCCACATGCCGGAAAAGGCCTGGCCGTCGGGCTGTTCGGCGGTTCGTTCAACCCGCCGCATGCCGGCCATGCACTGGTCGCCGAGATCGCGCTCAGACGTCTGGCGCTCGATCAGTTGTGGTGGATGGTGACGCCGGGCAATCCGCTCAAGAGCGCGCGGGAACTGGCGCCGCTGGCCGAGCGGCTGCGCCTGTCCGAGCAGGTCGCCCGGAACCCGAAGGTCAAGGTCACCGCCTTCGAAGCGACCCATTATGTCCGCTTCACCGCCGACACGCTGGCCCTGGTCAAGGCGCGCAATCCGGGCGTCGACTTCGTCTGGATCATGGGTGCCGATTCCTTGCGCGATTTCCATCGCTGGCAGCGCTGGCGCCAAATCGTGATGACGTTTCCGATCGCGGTGATCGATCGCCCTGGCGCGACGCTGTCGTTCCTGTCGTCGGTTGTCGCCAAGACCTTCGATTACGCGCGTGTCGACGAAGGCGACGCGCCGCGGCTGGCCCGGATGAAGGCGCCGGCCTGGACGTTCATCCACGGCCCGCGCTCGTCGCTGTCGTCGACCGCGATCCGCAAGATGGCTAAGGGATAGGCGTCACCTTCTCCCACAGGGGAGAAGGGAAGACCGCTGATGTCGCATTTGCGGCTGCTTTTCCCTGATCCGTGGGCGATCCTGCGCGGGCATGACGATTCTCGAGCGAAGCCAGACCCAACGCGATCCGGCGCAGGGCAGCCCGCCAGCCCCGGCGATCGCCATTGCCAGCATCGTCGCGTCGATGGCGCTGGTTGCGGTCGGCAACGGACTGATGTTCGCCTATATTCCGGTCCGGCTCGGTGCCGAGGGCTTCGATCCGACCTGGGCCGGGCTAATCGTCACCGGCCTTTCGGCCGGCGGCCTGGCAGGCTGCATCTTGACCGGTCCGCTGGTGCGGCGCGTCGGCCATGCTCGCGCGTTCATGGTGCTGTCGGCGCTGATCGTGCTGTCGAACGCCGCCGTCGGGGCTGGGCCGCACCCGCTGTCGTGGATCGCGGCACGCGCGCTCTATGGCTTTGCCATATGCGGCCTGTTCATCGTCGCGCAAAGCTGGCTGAACGACGTCGTCGCCAACGCGATACGCGGCAGGGTCATGGCCTTCTTCTACGTCGCCTATGTCGCCGGGCTCGGCGTCGGCTATTCTACACTGGCGCTGATCGATATAAGGGCTGCGGACGCGCCCTTGATCGGCATCGCCTTCACCGCACTGTCGATCCTTCCTGTCGGCCTGACACGGCTCGCTCAGCCACCGCCGCCGCAAGCGGCGTCGGTCGCGCTTGGCCGGGCCTGGCGGATTTCGCCGGTGGGCGTCGCCGGCATGCTTGCCGTCGGCGGCCTGTCGATGACGATTTCGGGCTTCGCGCCGATCCATGCCACGGCCAAGGGCTACAGCCAGGCAGATGTGGCACTGCTTTTGTCGGCGATGCCTGTCGGCACTTTGATCCTGCAGATCCCGCTCGGTTGGATTTCCGACCGCACCGATCGGCGATTTGTGCTGGTCGCCGCTTCGGCGCTCGCCATGGTGGCGGGCCTGGCCGCGCTCGGCTTTGATGGTGGTGCGCTGGCGGCGCTGGTCGTCATCTATGTGGTCTGGGCCGGCGCGTCGGAATCGATCTATTCGCTGGCCAGCGCACATGCCGCCGACCGCGCCGGCAAGGACGACATGGTGGCGCTGTCCAGTTCGCTTCTTTTTGCGTGGTCGCTGTCCGGCTTCATCGTACCCGGCATCGTGACCGGGCTTTCCGCCAGCTATGGAACGCAGGCTTTCATCTATGCGGCCATCGCCATTGCCACTGGTTTTTGCCTGTTCGTGCTGTGGCGCGTTGTGGCGATGTCGCCTGTTCCCGCCGCCGAAACCGGCAATTTCGCCCCGATGACGGCGCAGGCACCGCTGCCGGTAGACCTCGCTTTCCCATCCGAAGAACAGCGTCGCGCGGACAAGTAGACCTGGAGCAATTCCAGAAAAAGTGTGAACGGTTTTCCGTCCGGAATTGCGCAAAAACAAAGAGACAGAACGGTTCGGCGTTTCCGTGAAACGATGAACCGCTCTACGCCGGCAATTGATCATATCACTGTCTGGTGGCGGCTTCCTGCCGTGGCGCTTCCGGTGGCGGCGCCGGTATAGAAACGCCTTCGCTGTCGAAAGCCTGCTTGGCGCGTTTGGTGAGATCGATCTGGGTGGCGAAGAAATCCGCAGCCGAGGTCCAGTAGCGCAAGGTGATGGCGACGTTGCTGTCGCCGACGGTCGCTACAAAGGCAATCGGCGCCGGCTCCCGCCTGACGCGTCGGTCGGCGGCGGCGACGCCGAGCATGGTCTCTTGAGCGAAATCGATGTCGTTCCAGGAGCCGATGGTCAGCGTGATGTCGCCACGTCGGGCACCGTTGCGTGTATAGTTGCGGACAGGCTGGTTCCACAGCGTCGAATTGGGGGCGAGGATGTAGACGCCGTCGACGGTTCTCAACGTGGTGGCGAACAGGCCGATTTCCTCGATGGTCCCGGCGATGGCGCCGACCTCGACATATTCGCCGATGCGGAATGGCCGCAACGCCAGCAGCATGATGCCGGCGGCAATGTTCTGCAGCGTGCCCTGCAGCGCCAGGCCGATGGCCAGGCCGATGGCACCAATGGCGGCAATGATCGAGGTCGTCTGGACGCCGAACTGGCCGAGCACCATGACGACGACGAGGATCAGTATGGCGTAACGGACGATCCTCGAGAAGAAGTGGCGCAGCGTCGTGTCGAAGCCATGGATATGGCCGAGACCGGCATAGATCGAGCGCTGGGCAAGGCCGGCGACGGTATAGCCGAGGACCAGCAGGATGACGGCGCCGATGGCCGAGAAGGAGTACGAGACGACCAGCGCGCTGAGCTGCGCAAGGCCGGACTGCACGGTGAGGAGAGCGTTCTGAGGGTCGATAGGCATGAGGGGGATCCGGTTGGTCAATGCGCCGATAACCCAGGCCAGGCGACAAGAGTTCCGTTTTTTCTTCAACTACGGAACCGGAAGAACGGTTCTTGGTTGGCTGCAGCAGGGCTGCCGTCTTGAAACTGCAACGCAACTCTGCCTATCTAAGGGGTGTCACCTGCTTTGAAGGGTGATTTGGTTGTTCTTGCTGCGAAAGGAAATACACTGAGAACAGCACTGTGGAAGAAGGCCGACATCGTGCCTTCGCCGGCCGGGATCAGCGTAAACGACGCCGTGTCCCGCGCCATCAAGACAGTCCTTGCCAGTCTGGAAGACTCCAAGGCCGAAAACATCGTCTCAATCGACATTCAGGGAAAATCGAGCCTCGGTGACTATATGGTCATCGCGTCCGGCCGATCGCACCGTCATGTCTCGGCTGTCGCCGATCATCTCCTCAAGGCGCTCAAGGATGCCGGGCTCGGCACGGCGCGCGTCGAGGGACTGGCCAGCGCCGACTGGGTCCTGATCGATTCGGGCGACATCATCGTCCATGTTTTCCGTCCCGAAGTCCGCGACTTCTATAATCTCGAAAAGATGTGGCAAGCGCCGGACCTCGAGGAAGAGACCCTTCACTGAGCCGTATTTGATTGATGCATGTCGTTCCCAAAACCGGTGACCACTTTTGGTGACATGCATTAGCGGCTCTTCGAGGCAGGGATGAAAATCACCGTTCACGCCGTGGGCCGAATGAAAGCCGGCCCCGAGAAGCAGCTCGCCGACAGGTATTTCGAGCGCTTCGCCAAGAGCGGGCAGGCCGTGGGGCTCGAATTCTCAGGGGTTGTCGAGATTCTGGAGGGCCGCGCACAGACCGCCAACGAGCGTCGCCGCGAAGAAGGCCAGAAGCTGCAGACGCAGCTACAGCCCGGTACCGCGCTGATGCTGCTCGACGAGCGCGGCAAGAACTTTTCCTCCGAGGATTTCGCCGGGCGCATCGGCCTGTTGCGTGATGGCAGCCGCAAGGCACTCGTCATCGCCATCGGCGGTGCCGACGGTCACGACCAGTCGCTGCGCGATCAGGCCGATCTGATGGTGTCGTTCGGCGCGCTGACATGGCCGCACCAACTGGTCCGGGTCATGTTGGGCGAGCAGCTTTACCGGGCCGTCACTATTCTTTCGGGTCATCCCTATCATCGTTCGTGAGTCCTTGCCCGCAAATCCATGGGCAGCTTCCAACCCAAAACCGGTGGATTGGCGTGAGCCGCCCGGATTTTCGCCTCAATGCGTCACGAGGCTGTTTGTGGTCGGCAGGGCTCTCGAACATGGTTGATGGTTCGTTAACGAAGCCACGCATAGAGTCGGGCTTCAATGTCTGAAGATTGGAAATCGCGAACGGGCTTTTGGCGCGCACGCTGCGGCTTGGCAGCGGCGCTGCTTATGCTGTCGCTTGGTGCCGCGCGGGCTGAGAACAGGCTCGATATGGCGCCTGATCCGGACCAGAGCCGTGCCGAATACGAACGGGTGTCGAAGGAGATCACGCTGTCGTCGGAGCGGTTGGCCAAGCTCGCCGCCGACATGGCGACGGTCAAGAAGGACCATGCCTCGATCACCGCGGCGCTGATCCAGTCGGCGATGACCGAGCAGAAGCTCGGCCAGGACATCGAGGACATCGGTGCCAAGCTGGAAGGGTTGAAGGGCGAGGAGCAGAAAATCCGCGCCTCGCTGGCCGCTAGACGCGACGTTCTGGCCGAGGTGCTGGCCGCGCTGCAGCGTATGGGGCTCAATCCGCCGCCGGCCATCCTGGTCAAGCCGGAGGACGCGCTGTCGTCGGTGCGCAGCGCCATCCTGCTCGGCGCCGTGGTGCCGGAACTGCGCCAGCAGACCGAGATATTGCTGGCGGACCTCAAGGAGCAGTCGCGGGTGACCGCTTCGATCGAGGCGGAGCGGGCGCGGCTAACGGCGGCAGTCGGCGAACAGACGGCGGAAAAGAAGCGGCTCGGCATGCTGCTCGAAGCCAAGCAGAAGCTCGAGGCCGAGACGCAAACGGCACTGGCGGCGGAAAGGCAGCGATCCGCAGCACTGGCGGCCAAGGCCGGCAGCCTGAAGGAACTGATCGCCTCGCTCGAGGCCGACAAGGCCCGCAAAGCGGCGGACGCGGCGAAGGCAGCCGAGCAGAAGGCCGCGGACGCCGACAAGGCTCCGGCACAGACGGCTCCGGCACAGACGGCCCCGGCACAGAAGGCCCCGGCACAGACGGAACTGGCGGCCCTGCCGGTCCCGGAAGCCAACCGGCTCACCGCCGCTGCACCGTTTTCGGCGCTTCAGGGGCAGATCGCGCTGCCCGTCACCGGCAAGATCAAGCGGCGGTTCGGGGCCAGCGACGGTAACGGCGCAGTGATGCTCGGTGACATGGTTGCGACACAATCGGGAGCCATCGTCACCGCGCCAGCGGACGGAAATGTGCTTTATGCGGGACCATTTCGCTCCTATGGTCAACTCTTGATCCTGAACGCGGGTGACGGCTATCATGTCGTTCTCGCGGGGATGAGCAGAATCAGCGTCGCGTCTGGCCAGTCGGTGCTCGCAGGAGAGCCGGTCGGCGCGATGGGAGAGGCCCGGGTGGCGAGCACCTCGGCATCGAAGAATGGAAATGCCACGCCGGAGCTCTATGTTGAGTTCCGCAAGGATGGAAAACCCGTCGATCCGACCCCATGGTGGGCGGACCGTTTCTCTGGAAGGACGTGAGATGATGCGGAAACTTTCGCTTCTGTTTGCCGGTGCGCTGATGGGCGCATCCGCGATGAGCCTGGTCTATGGCGCCCCCGGCTCGACGGCGAACGCTGCGGGCTCCGAGACGTATAAGCAACTGGCGATCTTCGGTGACATCTTCGAGCGGGTGCGGGCGCAGTACGTGACGCCGCCCGACGACAAGTCGCTGGTCGAAAATGCTATCAACGGCATGCTTACCTCACTCGACCCGCACTCCTCGTATATGAACGCCGAAGAGGCGCAGGACATGCGCGTGCAGACCAAGGGCGAGTTCGGCGGCCTCGGCATCGAGGTCACCATGGAGAACGACCTGGTCAAGGTGATCACGCCGATCGACGATACGCCGGCCGCCAAAGCGGGCGTGCTTGCCGGCGACTATATTGCCAAGATCGACGGCGAGGAGGTTCGCGGCCTGAGCCTCAACGACGCGGTCGAGAAGATGCGCGGGCTGGTCAACACGCCGATCAAGCTCACTATCCTGCGCGAGGGCGCCGACAAGCCGATCGAACTGACGGTGGTGCGCGACATCATCAAGGTCAAAGCGGTCAAGTTCCGGGTCGAGAACGACATCGGCTACATGAAGATCACCTCCTTCACCGAAAAGACGCATGACGACCTCGAGAACGCCATCGACACCATCAAGAAGCAGGTGCCGGACGAAAAGCTCAAGGGCTACGTGCTCGATCTGCGCCTCAATCCGGGCGGGTTGCTCGACCAGGCGGTGAGCGTGTCCGACGCCTTCCTCACCCGTGGCGAGATCGTCTCGACGCGCGGCCGCGATCCGAAGGACGTCACCCGCTTCGACGCGCGGCCGGGCGACGACATCGACGGCAAGCCGCTGGTCGTGCTCGTCAATGGCGGCTCGGCCAGTGCGTCCGAAATCGTCGCCGGCGCGCTGCAGGATCTGCGCCGCGCCACGGTGGTCGGCACGCAGTCCTTCGGCAAGGGTTCGGTGCAGACCATCGTCCCGCTCGGCGAGAACGGCGCGCTGCGCCTGACGACGGCGCTCTATTACACGCCGTCCGGCAAGTCGATCCAGGGCAAGGGCATCACGCCCGACATCAAGGTCGACCAGCCGTTGCCGCCGGACCTGCAGGGCAGGGATTTGACGCGCGGCGAGTCGGACCTCAAGGGCCACATCAAGGGCAGCGACGAGGGCGATACCGGTTCGGGCTCGGCAGCCTATGTGCCGCCGGAGCCGAAGGACGACCTGCAGCTCATCTTTGCCCAGCAATTGCTGCGCGGCGAGAAGACCGATCCGGCGTTCCCGCCGAATCCGGACAAGGCCGTCTTGAACCAGTAGGGCCGTGCTGAACCTGTAAAGATCGATCAGCCGGACAACAGGTCTGGCTGCCTGATCGAAGCGATGTAATGCTGCCGGGGCCGCAAGGCCTCGGCAGTTTGATTCGGGGAACCGCGGCTGGGGATGCGGCTTGGCTGACATCGGCAACGACATCGAACGCCCACTCGGGCAGGCCGTGCGGCCGCCGCGCGCGCCCCGCAGGATCAGCGCGGGTGTGGTCGCGGCCACGCTCCTGGTGCTGGCCGTGATCGGCGTCTCCGGCGCGATTGCGCTGCGCGAAAGGCCGTTTCGAAAGCCGCAAGAAGTCGCCGTTTCGACGCCGAAGACGACACCGGTGGTCGAATCCGCAGCGCCGGCCGCTGAGCCGACATTGAAGGCGGAAGCGGTACCCAACACGAGCGGGTCCAAGACAGGCGGGCCGGAGATCATCAACCTGCCGACCGAAGCGGGCGATGGTCCGCCCAGGGCGGCCATTGTCATTCGCGACCCTTCGACGATCGGCCAAAACCTGAGGATCGCGCATATTCCCGACAGGGCGCTGGTCGAGGCCGGCGGAACCGGCCCATTGCCGGTTCGTGCCGCTGACGGCAGGCGGCCGTTCGATGTCTATGCGCGGCCGTGGTCCGGTTCACGCGGTGCGCGCGTGGCGATTGTCATCGGCGGGCTTGCCGTGTCGCAGACCGGCACGCAGGCGGCCATCGCAAAGCTGCCGGCCGAAGTGACCCTGGGCTTCGCGGCGCAAGGCAACAGCATCGGCCGATGGATGCAGGCGGCGCGGCAAAGCGGCCATGAGATCGTCATGCAGGTGCCGCTCGAACCGTTCGACTATCCGAACGTCAATCCCGGCCGCAACACGCTGACGGTCGCTGCGACGGCGGACGAGAATTTGAAGAATTTGCGCTGGGCGCTGTCGCGGACGACCAACTACACCGGCGTCATGAACTATATGGGCGCACGTTTTTCGGCCGATGCGGCGGCGATGGGGCCGCTGATGGCAGAGCTCGGCAGGCGCGGCCTGGCCTATGTCGACGACGGTTCGTCGGCGCGTAGCCTGGCACCCGACCTGGCGTTGAAAAACGGCGTGCCGTTCGTTGCCGGCGACACGTCGATCGACGCGGTGCGGGACCGCGGCGCCATTTTGAAGAAGCTGGACGAACTGGAAGCCACCGCGCGAGCGAAAGGCTTTGCCGTCGGCATCGGCTCGGCCTTCGACCTGACGGTCGACACCGTGTCGGCCTGGGTGGTCGAGGCCAAGAAGCGCGGCATCGAGATCGTGCCGATTTCGGCAGTGGCGGTGGATCCGGAAAAAGGTTGAGCATGACGAAGAAAGAACCGGTCGATCCCGAGACGCTGCCTTATCGTCGCTGTGTCGGACTGATGGTCCTCAACGGCGACGGGCTGGTCTGGGTCGGGCATCGCATTGCCGAGCCGGACAGCGAATTCGCCGGCACGACGCAGCTCTGGCAGATGCCGCAGGGCGGCATCGACAAGGGCGAAGAGCCGCTGCAGGCGGCGCAGCGGGAACTCTACGAAGAAACCGGCATGCGCAGCGTCTCGTTGCTGGATGAGGCGCCGAACTGGATATATTACGACCTGCCGGCCCATCTGGTCGGCATCGCCTTCAAGGGGAAATATCGCGGCCAGACGCAGAAATGGTTCGCCTTCCGCTTTCACGGCGACGTGAGCGAGGTTGAGATCAATCCGCCGCCGGGCGGCCACACCGCCGAGTTCGACAAATGGGATTGGCGGCCAATGGAGGAATTGCCCGACCTGATCGTGCCGTTCAAGCGTCAGGTCTATGAGGATGTGGTTGCGGCGTTCCGGCATCTGGTTGCGTAACTTGGCGCAAGCCGCGCTCGCGCCGACCACGGTTGCCGCGTCAGCGCGGTGGCCTTATTGATGGCCAATCCGCTGCAGACGGGGTTGGCATGAACGGCGCTTCCAAAAAATCTCTTTCTGAAAGGGTCGCCGTCAAAGCCGCGCCGATCAGCGAAGCGGCGGCCGGCGCCATATTGACTGTCGATCTCGGCGCCATCCGCGAAAATTACCGGCGGCTCAAGGCGCGTTTAGGCGATGTTGGCTGCGCGGGTGTCGTCAAGGCCGACGGCTACGGGCTCGGCGGGGCCCAGGTGGCGGCGGCGCTGGCGGCCGAGGGCTGCGCTACTTTTTTCGTCGCGCATCTGGCCGAAGGTGTCTTGCTGCGCCAGGCGCTCGGCGCACGGCCGGCGATCTATGTGCTGAACGGCATTCAGCCGGGCGCTGAAAGCGAAGCCGTCGAAGCGGAGCTGGGCGTGGTCATCAACAGCGCCGGCCAACTCGCCGCCTGGCGCTCGGCGGCGCAGCGGGCCGGCCGCAAGCTCAAGGCTGGAATTCAGGTCGACAGCGGCATGTCGCGGCTCGGCATGGCGGCAGCCGAGGTGGAGGCCGTCACTGCCGATCCGCGGGCTTTCGACGGCATCAACGCCACCTTCGTGATGAGCCATCTCGCTCGCGCCGACGAACCCGAGCATCCGGCCAACGAGCAGCAGCGGCTGGAATTCGAGCGGCTGCGCAGGATGCTGCCACCGGTGCCGGCCTCGCTGGCCAATTCCTCCGGCATCTTTCTTGGGCAGCCCTTTCACTACGACCTCGCTCGGCCCGGTGCGGCGCTCTACGGCATCAATCCGACGCCAGCCGAGGAAAATCCGATGCTGCCGGTGGTGCGGCTTCAGGCAAAGGTCATCCAGACGCGCAGCCTCGTTAGGGGCGCCGGCGTCGGCTATGGCCATATTTTTCACGTGACCGATTCGCTGGTCGCCGCAACGATCTCGCTTGGCTATGCCGATGGCTGGCATCGTCGCGCGGCTTCCGCCGCCTGGGTCGAAAATGTGCGTTTGCCGTTCGTGGGCCGTATATCGATGGATTCGATCGTTCTCGACATTTCGGCCCTGCCGCCCGACAGGCTGAAGGCGGGCGACCTCGTCGAACTGATCGGACCGTCGCAGACGGTGGATCAGGCGGCCGGCCATGCCGGCACCATCGGCTATGAAATCTTGACCAGCCTCGGACACCGTTTTCACCGGCGTTATGTGAATGGATAGCGCGCGGGCTTTTTTACGCATCGCGATGTCCAAAACCGCTGCGTACTTTTGGGCGACATGCTTGGGCACTTGGCGGACGGCGTAAAATCCGGCAGACAGATGGCCACGATGCCCCGCCCCCAAAATCCCTGACAAGACGTCGTTCTGGAGAACTATGCGATGAAGATATTCGTGCTGGGCGGCGGCGTCATCGGGGTCACCACCGCTTATTATCTGGCCGAGGCCGGCCATGAAGTGACGGTGATCGACCGCCAGAAGGGTCCGGCGCTGGAAACCAGCTTTGCCAATGCCGGCGAGATTTCGCCCGGCTACGCCTCGCCCTGGGCCGGTCCCGGCGTCCCGCTGAAGGCGATCAAATGGCTGTTGATGAAGCATGGTCCGCTGGTGGTGCGGCCGACTCTCGATCCGCATATGTGGGTATGGCTGGTCAGGATGCTGCGCAACTGCACGGCTGAGCGCTATGCGGTGAACAAGGCGCGGATGGTGCCTTTGGCCGAATACAGCCGCGACACGCTGAAAGCGTTGCGCGAGGCGAGCGGGATCGCCTATGACGAGCGCGCCAAGGGAACGCTGCAGCTTTTTCGAACTCAACAGCAGCTCGACGGCACTGCCGGCGATGTCGAAGTGCTGAAGGCATATGGCGTTCCCTACGAGATTCTCGATCCCGACGGCTGCATCTCAGCCGAGCCGGGGCTGGCAGGGGTGCGTGAAAAATTCGTCGGAGGCCTGCGACTGCCGGGCGACGAAACCGGTGACTGCAAGGTGTTCACCGACCGTCTGGCCGAGCTCTGCGTGGCGCGTGGCGTCACCTTCGAATACGACACGGAGATACGGCGCGTCGTCAAGAAGCGCAACCGTATCGCCAACCTCAATACGAGCAAAGGTTGGAAGGCTGCCGACGCCTATGTGATGGCGATGGGCAGCTGTTCGGCCAAGTTCATGCGCACGCTGAAACGACCCGTCCCGGTCTATCCGGTCAAGGGCTATTCGATCACTGTGCCGATCAAGGATGCTGCCGCAGCACCGGTGTCGACGGTGATGGACGAGACTTACAAGGTGGCGATCACCAGGCTCGGCGACCGCATCCGGGTCGGTGGCACGGCGGAGATTTCCGGCTTCGACCTGACGCTGCATGAATCGCGGCGGCGCACGCTCGAACATTCGCTTGGCGACCTTTTTCCGGGCAGCGGCGATATGAAGTCGGCGACCTTCTGGTGCGGGTTGCGGCCGATGACGCCGGACGGGCCGCCGCTGATCGGCCGCACCGAGTTCTCCAACCTCTATCTCAACACCGGCCATGGCACGCTCGGCTGGACCATGGCCTGCGGCTCGGCCAAGGTCCTGGCCGACATCATTTCGAGCCGGGTGCCGGATATCAATGTCCGCGACCTCGGACCGGAGCGATACCAGCGGTAGGACCGGAAGTGTCATTTTGAGCGCGGTGAGGAACGAGTTCATCACACTTCGCCGCGTCAGATGAATATCATCAGACGAATAGGCTTCGCTCCCGTTCCACCGCCTTGGTGATGAAGCTCGCGACGATCTGGACGCGGCGCAGCGGCCTGACCGATTCGTGATAGACCAACCAGTAGGCGCGGCGGATGGGCGCGACAATGTCGACAGCCACCAGTTCCGGCATCGAACGGGCGACGAAGGTGTGCAGAATGCCGATGCCGGCGCCGGAGCGCACCGCTTCGGCCTGGCCGAGCGCCGAGGAGATGGCGAAGCTCGTGCGCCAGTCGGCGCTGAACTCGGCCGCATAGTCGAGCGACGGGCTGACGATGAGGTCCGGCACATAGCCGATCAGCGTGTGCCGGCCGAGCTCGGCGGGCGTCTGGGGCAGGCCATGCGTTTCGGTATAGGCGCGGGACGCGAACAGGCCGAGCGTGTAGTCGACCAGCTTCCCCGCCACCAGCCTGCCTTCGGTCGGCCGCTCCACGGTGATGGCGATGTCGGCTTCGCGCCTGGACAGCGAGAAGGAACGCGGCACCGGCACCAGCTGGATGGTGAGTTCGCGGTGAAGCGCCGTCAGTGCGCCGAGGCGTTTGGCCAGGAAGGCGACGCCGAAACCATCAGGCGCGCCGATGCGCACCGTGCCCGAAACATCGTCGCCTTCGCCCGCCACGGTCGCGCGCGCGGCGATCATGTCGCCTTCCATGCGCTCGGCGATGTCGAGAAAACGCTCGCCCGCCGGCGTCAGCTCGCTGCCGGTGGTCAGCCGACGAAAAAGTTTTGTGCGTAGCGCATCCTCGAGTGCGGCGACGCGGCGCGAGACGGTGGCGTGGTTGAGCTCCAGCCGCTTGGCCGCGCCAAGGATCTGGCCGGCACGCGCCACGGCGAGGAAGATGCGGACGTCATCCCAGTTCATGAGGATGTTCCGGATGACGATGATTACGGCAGCGCTCCAAGGCGCCCCCCTCTGTCCTGCCGGACATCTCCCCCACTTGGGGGGAGGTCGGCCGGCCGCTCCCGCGGCGACTTCCTTGCAACGTTGCGGGTTGGCGAAAGCCGGGATGACAGCCGATCTCCCCACTCGTGGGGGAGATGTCCGGCAGGACAGAGAGGGGCGCGAAGGAACTCAACCTGTCATTCCTTGAGGTGGCCTATCATTTGCGGGATTTGATGCTCCTCAGTCAACCGTTATCTATTTACCGCACAACGGTTGCGTTTTCGCTCGCGTTGCCATCGGCCGCGCAAAGGCGGACAATGGCGCATCACAAATACAGGGAGAGAAACCATGATCGAATACGGTCATTTTATCGGTGGCAAGCGTGTCGCTGGGACCAGCGGCCGCAAGCAGGACGTCATGCAGCCGATGGACGGCACGGTGCGCGGCACGGTGGCGCTGGCTTCGCAGGCTGAACTGCGCGCGGCTGTGGAAAACGCCAAGGCGGCGCAGCCCGGCTGGGCGGCGACCAATCCGCAGCGGCGCGTGCGCGTCTTGATGAAGTTTCTCGAACTGGTCACCGGGGAGTATGATGCGCTGGCCGACATTCTGGCGCGCGAACACGGCAAGACCATCGCCGACGCCAAGGGCGACATCCAGCGCGGCCTGGAAGTGGTCGAGGTCTGCATCGGCGCGCCGCATATGATGAAGGGCGAGTTCACGGACGGCGCCGGCCCCGGCATCGACGTCTATTCGATGCGCCAGCCGCTCGGCGTCGTTGCCGGCATCACGCCGTTCAATTTTCCGGCGATGATCCCATTGTGGAAGATCGCGCCGGCTATCGCTTGCGGCAACGCCTTCATCCTGAAGCCTTCGGAGCGCGATCCCGGCGTGCCGATGCGCATCGCCGAGCTGTTCATCGAGGCCGGCCTGCCGGCGGGCATCCTCAACGTCGTCAACGGCGACAAGGACGTGGTCGACGCCATCCTCGACGATCCCGACATCAAGGCCATCGGCTTTGTCGGCTCGACGCCGATCGCCCAGTACATCTATTCGCGCGGCTGCGCGGCCGGCAAGCGCGTGCAGTGCTTCGGCGGTGCTAAGAACCACATGATCATCATGCCTGACGCCGACATGGACCAGACCGTCGACGCGCTGATCGGTGCCGGCTACGGCTCGGCCGGCGAGCGCTGCATGGCGATCTCGGTGGCTGTCCCGGTCGGCAACGATACCGCCAACCGGCTGATGGAAAAGCTGGTGCCGCGCGTCGAAAGCCTGAAGGTCGGCCCGTCGACGGATTCGTCCGCCGATTTCGGCCCGCTGGTGACGGCGCAGGCGCTGGAGCGGGTCAAGGGCTATGTCGATACCGGCGTCAGGGAAGGCGCCAAGTTGGTCGTCGACGGCCGCGGCTTTTCCATGCAGGGCTACGAGAACGGCTACTATATGGGCGGCTGCCTGTTCGACAACGTGACCGCCGACATGCGCATCTACAAGGAAGAGATCTTTGGGCCGGTGCTCTCCGTAGTGCGCGCGCCGACTTACGAGAACGCGATCAAGCTCGCCAACGACCACGAAATGGGCAACGGCGTCGCCATCTTCACCCGCGACGGCGATGCCGCCCGCGACTTCGCCTCGCGAGTCCAGGTCGGCATGGTCGGTATCAACGTGCCGATCCCGGTGCCGATCGCCTATTATACGTTCGGCGGCTGGAAAGCGTCTTCCTTCGGCGACCTCAACCAGCACGGACCGGACGCGTTCCGATTCTACACCAAGACTAAGACGGTGACCTCGCGCTGGCCGTCCGGCGTCAAGGACGGCGCCGAATTCGTCATCCCGACAATGAACTAGCCGGACGGTTGCTTGTTTGCGCGTCCTCGCCTTCAGTTGCGGGCGCGCGGGCAGGCGTCAAAGGACGGGGCCGAATTCGTCATCCCGACAATGAACTAGCCGGACGGTTGCTTGTTTGCGCGTCCTCGCCTTCGGTTGCGGGCGCGCGGGCAGGCGTCAAGGACGGCGCCGAATTCGTCATCCCGACAATGAACTAGCCGGACGGTTCCGAGCCTAGATGTAATATTGAACGAAAAGGCCTGGCCAGCGACCGGGCCTTTTTGTTGACCGGTCGCGGCCCGCATCTGCGTGAACGCTAATGTGATGGAACCAGGCGGGCGGCAGAAACCTTAATCTGCAATCCTGCCGCGAAGAAGCGCGGCAGGTCAACCAACGGCGCTGACGGCAGCTGCGGGGGCATCGGCCGGCGCAAGGAGGTGTCAGATGACGCGTCTTATGGTGTCGATACTTTGCGCGGCGGCTGCCGCGTTTTCCGCCGTCTCGGCAACAGCGGCCGAACAATGCGCGCCACGAGCCGACATGATCAAGGCGCTCGGCGAGAAGTTCCGGGAAAATCCGACTGCGCTCGGCGTTGTCAATCCGAATGTGATTGTTGAAGTCTTCGTTTCCGATAAAGGCAGCTGGACCATCCTCGCCAGCGACACACGCGGTCAAAGCTGCGTGGTTTCGGTGGGTGAAGGCTGGGAGAGCGCGGTGACGACAGCCGCACTGCCAGGCACCTGAGCCGCCTAGCGCGTGACAGCCGCCTCGGCATGGCCCCGCGGCCGCGATTCTCGCGATGATCTTGAACGGATCCACAGGCGCCCCAGCGGGCGCCTGCTTGCGCTTTTTCGGTGCCGGTACCATATATCGAACAAAGTGGGAACATCTGGAATCGTCCCCGCTGATGACAGACCGGAACACGGAAAGGAACGACGCAATGGTGATGACGTCGGAACCGGCCTGGACCGTTCCGGCAAAATGAGGCGTCTCCCTTTGCCGGACGTGATGGCAAAGGAGGTGCCCTATGGCACGCAAATCGCTGTTGGGTTGGGTGAAAGCCCTGGTTCTTGCTGGCGCATTGGCGGTCGGTGCGAACGCCGCAAGCGCCCAGTATCAGTACTGCGTTAAACATGGCGATCTCGTCGCCCACCTGAGCGAGCAGTTCCAGGAAAGACAGTTTGCTTTCGGGCTGATCGGTCAAATGGCGATTATGGAGGTCTATGTCGCCGAGACCGGAAGCTGGACGATCATCGTCACCGATGTCGCCGGCAGAAGCTGCATCGTCGCGGCCGGCGAACATTGGGAAAACGTGATGATCCCGGCCGATCAGGACGCATGACGGAAATTAGGCGATGCTCGGCACCTGGCAGCAGCCTCCGGGCGCTTTGCGGTCTTTTGCTCTTTCTTTCGCCGTCAGACCAGGCGCGCTCGATGCCTTTTTGAGATGGGCGGGACTCAAAAAGCCTGCCGAAGCTTTGATGCCGACCTGCTAGCGCGTGGCAGCCGCCTCGGCATGGCCGCGCAGCAGCGCCATCAGGCGCTTGGCATCCTTGGCGGCGGAGTCTTCGTCGCCGTCGAGGATCGAGCGGATCAGCGCGACGTGGTGCTCGGCCGATTCGGCAAGGCCGGTATCGGCCTTGTATCGGAACCAGAAGCGGCGGCTGTGGGTTTGCAGGGGAGCAGCCAACCGCGCAGCGAAGGGGTTGTCGGCAGCCAGCGCCAGCGCTTCGTCGAGCGCCTTGTCGGCCTGAATGAAGGCGAGCACATTGCCCGATATCACTGCCTTCTGCATGGCAAGCGCGGCGTCGTGAAACAGGTCGGCGGCCTCACGGGTGACGAAGCGGGCGGCCGAACGGGCAAGAACCACCTCGACGCCACGCCGTGCATCGAGGACGCGCAACCAGTCGCCGGGATGGAGCGGGGCAATGGCGATGCCGGCACGGGGCCGGACATCCAGCAGTCCCTCCCACGCCAGTCGCTGGATCGCCTCGCGCACCGGCGTGCGGCCAAGTCCCAGCCTGTCGATCACGGCGCCCTCGGTGATGAAGCTTGAAGGCGCCAGTTCGAGCGTTACGATCATGTGCTCGAGCGCCCGGTAGGCTTTCGCCGCCACTGGCTCGAACGCCGGGCTTGTTTCAGTGAATATCAAAGGCGAACTCCTGATATATTTTTGATATATCATAGCGAAATCCGTGTTGACAGCCCGTTTCTTGATAAATATACGACTGATATATCAGATGGAGCGACCGCCATGTGGACTGGAGTTTTCCCCGCCGTCACGACCAAATTCACCGAGGACGACCGCCTCGACCACGCCGAGATGGAGCGCTGCTTTGCGCTGCAGATGGAGGCCGGCTGCGACGGCATCATCGTCTGCGGTTCGCTCGGCGAGGGGCCGATGCTCTCGCATGACGAGAAGATCGACGTGCTGAAGACCGCGAAGAAGATCGCTGGCAGCAAGCCGGTTCTGCTGACGGTCAACGAGCCCGGCACGCGCGAGGCGGCCGCGATCGCGCGCCGCGCCGCCAAGGAGGGCGCTAACGGGCTGATGGTGGTGCCGAGCCCGATCTACCACACCCATGCGGAGGAGACGGTCGCGGCACTGCGCGCTGTCGCCGAGGCCGGCGACCTGCCGGTTATGATCTATTCCAACCGGCTTGCCTATCGCGTCGACGTCACCGTCGGTCAGATGGAGGAACTGGCGAAGGACGAGCGTTTCGTCGCCATCAAGGAATCCTCCGACGACATCCGCCGCTCGACAGAAATCATCAACCGCTTGGGCGACCGTTACGACCTGTTCACCGGCGTCGACAATCTTGCGTTCGAGGCGCTGTCGGTCGGTGCCATCGGCTGGGTGGCGGGACTGGTCACCGCGTTCCCCCGCGAGACGGTCGCGATCTATCAGTTGATGAAACAGGGCCGCCGGGAGGAGGCGCTAAAAATCTACCGCTGGTTCCGGCCGCTGCTCGACCTCGACGTGTCGACCTATCTGGTGCAGAACATCAAGCTCGCCGAAGTCCTGGCGATCAACACCAACGACCGCGTGCGCATGCCGCGCCAGCCGCTGTCGGGCGAGCGCCGAAAGACCGTCGAAAAGATCGTCAGGGATGCGCTGGCGGTGCGGCCCGTGCTGCCACAATTCTAAGATGGCAATGTCGCGGACCCCCTCATCCGGCGGCTTCGCGGCGACCTTCTCCCTGAGGGGAGAAGAGGTCGCAAACGCTGGCGTCAGCCTCTTCTCCCCGACGGGGCGAAGGCGGGCCGAAGGGACGGATGAGGAGGCTGGCTCCAAGGTGCGGAGCGAGGCGGAGGCCGAGCCATGCAGCGCGGCGCGCAGCCATGAATAGCGATGCGACGCTCGACATCGCCATTATCGGCGGCGGCATCATCGGCATCTGTGTCGCCGCCTATCTGGCCGAGGCGGGGCGAAACGTCACGATCTTCGATCGAACGGGCATCTGCGAGGAAACGAGTTCCGGCAATGCTGCTGCCTTGGCCTTTTCCGATGTGTTGCCGCTGGCCCACAAGGGCATGATCAGGCATCTGCCGAAATGGCTTGCCGACCCGCTCGGCCCGCTCAGCATCCCGCCCGCCTACCTGCCGAAGCTGCTGCCCTGGCTTATCCGCTTCTGGCGCGCCGGACGAAACGACCGCTACGAGGCCAGCCTCGGTGCGCAGGCCGGGATGATGCGGCTCGCCAAGGCCGAATGGGCAGGGCTGATGGCGCGCTCGGGCACCGGAAACATGCTGCGCGAGGACGGCTCGCTCGAACTTTACGAGAGCGAGGCCGAGTTCAAGGCGTCGCTGCCCCGCTGGGCGGCCAGGCAAAGCTTCGGCATCGGCTTCAACCATGTCGAGGGCGATGCTCTCGTCGCCTTGCAGCCCGGCCTGTCGCCGCGTTTCGTCAAGGGCACTTTCGTGCCGGGATGGAAGACCGTTACGGATCCGAAATTATTGAGCAAGGCGATCTGGACCTTTGCTGAGAAGAACGGCGCGCGTTTCGAAAAGGCTCGGATCGACCATGTCGGAGCGGGGCAGGATGGCGCAACGTTGACGCTGGCCGACGGTAGGATGCGGCAAGCAAAATGCCTCGTCATCGCCGCCGGCGCGTGGTCGCATCTCCTGGCGAAACATATCGGCGACCGCATCCCGCTCGAAACCGAGCGCGGCTACAACACGACCCTGCCGAAAACCGCCTTCGACGTTAAGCGGCAACTGATCTTCTCCGGCCACGGCTTCGTCATCACCCCGCTCGAAACCGGTGTGCGCGTCGGCGGCGCGGTCGAGCTCGGCGGGATTGAGCGGCCGCCCAACTACGCCCGCTCGAAAGCGCTGCTCGACAAGGCACAGAAATTCCTGCCGGGGCTTGACCCGGCCGGCGGCCGCGAATGGATGGGGTATCGGCCGTCGCTGCCGGATTCGCTGCCGGTGATCGGTGGCGCCAGGCATGCCGGCACGATAGTCTATGCCTTCGGCCACGGCCATCTCGGCCTGACCCAGGCAGCTGCCACCGGGCGCCTGGTCCGCGATCTCATTCTCGGCCAAAATCCGATGTTTGATCTTTCTCCGTTTTCTCCGAACCGCTTCTGACGGGATCTAGACATGGCGCGCCACTCCTTCTTCTGCATCGACGGTCACACCTGCGGCAATCCGGTGCGGCTGGTCGCCGGCGGCGGACCGCTGCTCCAGGGCGCGACGATGATGGAGCGGCGCGCGCATTTCCTGGCCGAATATGACTGGATCCGCACCGGGCTGATGTTCGAGCCGCGGGGCCATGACGTGATGTCCGGCTCGATCCTCTATGCGCCGACGCGGCCCGATTGTGACATCGCCATCCTGTTCATCGAAACTTCGGGGTGTCTGCCAATGTGCGGTCATGGCACCATCGGCACCGTGACGATGGCCATCGAGCACGGGCTGATCAAGCCGAAGACGCCGGGTTTGCTCAGGCTGGACACACCGGCCGGCCTGGTCACCGCCGAATACAAACAGGTCGGCGAATATGTCGAGGAGGTGCGAATCACCAACGTGCCGTCCTTCCTCCATGCCGAGGGACTGACGGTGGAATGTCCGCAGCTCGGCGAGATCATCGTCGACGTCGCCTATGGCGGCAATTTCTACGCCATCGTCGAGCCGCAGAAGAACTATCGCGACATGGCCGACCATTCCGCCGGCGACCTCATCGCCTGGAGCCCGGTGGTGCGGCAGCGGCTCAACGAGAAGTACGCCTTCGTGCATCCCCAGAATCCCGGCATCGACCGGCTTTCGCATATGCTGTGGACGGGTGCGCCGACCGACAGCCGGGCGGATGCGCGCAACGCCGTCTTCTACGGCGACAAGGCGATCGACCGCTCGCCTTGCGGCACCGGCACCTCGGCGCGGATGGCGCAGCTTCACGCCAAGGGCAAGCTTAGGACTGGCGACGATTTCGTCCACGAATCGATCATCGGCTCGCTGTTCAAAGGCAGGGTCGAGAAGGAAGTCACGGTGGCGGACAAGCCGGCGATCATTCCCTCGATCGGCGGCTGGGCGCGCATGACCGGATTGAACACGATCTTCATCGACGACCGCGATCCGTTCGCGCACGGATTCGTCGTCAAATAGAGAGCATCCTGACACAGGGAAATGAAAGGGAACGCAAAGATCGATTGCTCAGGCGGCGCAACGATCCCGCTCATCAACTTATTTTGACGGCGATTCCTTCGAAACGGCGTGCATTTTGACGACGAATCGCCAAAGACATTGTGTTATGCCAATGATAGGGTCCGCGATAGTCCAGAGGCCGGGAAGGGAAGAACGGGCAATCCGATTGCGTGCTTCAAAATCACGCATGCCGATTAAAAAATGACGTTGCAATCCGGGCTCGAAACTTTACGACTAGGGGAAATACGAAAAGGAATGCGTCTGCATGGGCGACATTCCAGGGGAGCCACGACAGCATGCAGTATTTTGTCCAGCAGCTTATCAATGGGCTGACGCTGGGATCGATCTATGGACTGATAGCGATCGGCTATACGATGGTGTACGGCATCATCGGCATGATCAATTTCGCCCATGGCGACATCTTCATGATCGGCGCTTTCGCCGCCCTCATCGTTTTCCTTATCCTCGGCGCGTTGTTCTATTCGGTACCGGTGGTGATCGCGCTCCTGGTCATGATGATCGTCGCAATGCTGTTGACCAGCATGTACAATTGGACGATCGAGAAGGTGGCCTACCGGCCTTTGCGCGGTTCGTTCCGGCTGGCGCCGCTGATCACCGCGATCGGCATGTCGATTGCGCTGTCCAATTTCGTCCAGGTGACGCAAGGGCCGCGCAACAAGCCGGTCCCGCCGATGGTGTCCAAGGTCTACAACATCGAAGGCATCAGCGTGTCGCTGAAGCAGATCATCATCGTCCTGGTCACCATAGTCCTGCTGGCGCTGTTCTGGTACCTGGTCAACAAGACCTCGCTGGGTCGAGCCCAAAGGGCGTGCGAGCAGGACCGCAAGATGGCCGCACTGCTCGGCATCGACGTCGATCGCACCATCTCGATCACCTTCATCATGGGCGCCGCCCTTGCCGCCGTCGCCGGCACGTTGTTCCTGATGTATTACGGTGTGGTGGTGTTTTCCGATGGCTTTACGCCTGGTGTGAAGGCATTTACTGCCGCGGTGCTCGGCGGCATCGGCTCGTTGCCCGGCGCCGTGCTCGGCGGGCTGATGATCGGCTTCATCGAAAGCATGTGGTCGGCTTATTTCTCGATCGATTACAAGGACGTCGCTGCCTTCTCAATCCTGGCGATCGTGCTGATCTTCCTGCCTTCCGGCATTCTCGGCCGGCCAGAAGTCGAAAAGGTCTGAGACAATGGCGGTCACCGCATCTCCGGAGCGCGACATCGTCGCCACCCCCATGCAGCGCGCCACCCGCGAAGCGCTCTATGCCGGCGCCATTGCGCTCGGCCTGTTCGTGCTGTTCATCGGCCTGAGGACCGATCAGAACATCTCCAACGAACTGATCCTTGTACAGCGCTGGTTGCTTCTTGCCGTCGTGGTTGTGCTGACCATGGCCGGGCGTTTTCTCTACGTCGCCTACGGACAGCCCTTCCTGGCAAATCAGCAGATCGTCGACGTCGCCACCGGCCTGCTGCCGGAGAGCGTGGCGACGCGGTTCTTCCGCCTGCCCTATTTCATCGCTGCCATCGCCACAGTGGCCGTGCTGGTTTTCCTTGCCGGCTCCCTTGACGGATTGCTGGGACCCGGTCTGGCCGGTTATGCACGGTTCCTGAGGGCGCTGGCGATCATCTACGCCCTCGCCTCTGTGCTGTTTTATTTCCGAACCTTCATCCATGCCCATTTTTCGGCGCTGGGCATAACGGCACTGGCGCTCTACCCGGTCATTGTCGTGCTGGTGCTTGCTTTGTACGGAGGATCGGTGGCCGCCGGGTTCCAGGGTTCTCTGAAATGGGTCGACAATTTCGGCATCCAGATCCTGATCTACGTGATGCTGGCCTGGGGGTTGAACATCGTCGTTGGCCTCGCCGGCCTGCTCGATCTTGGTTATGTCGCCTTCTACGCCGTCGGTGCCTATGCCTATGCGCTGCTCGGCACGCAATACGGCCTGTCGTTCTGGATCCTGCTGCCTGCCGCCGGCGCCATGGCTGCCTTCTGGGGCGTGCTGCTGGGTTTTCCGGTGCTACGCCTGCGTGGCGACTATCTGGCGATCGTGACGCTGGCCTTCGGCGAGATCATTCGTCTCGTGCTGATCAATTGGCGTGAGGTTACCAACGGCTCCGCCGGTATCTCCGGCATCCCCAAGGTCACCTTTTTCGGCCTGATGACGTTCAATGTCTCGGATCCGAACTATATCGCCAAGGTTTTCGACATCGCCACGTCGAGCGCCTACTACAAGATCTTCCTCTACTACCTGATCCTGGGACTCTGCCTTCTGACCGCCTTCGTCACCATAAGGCTTAGGCGCATGCCCGTCGGTCGCGCCTGGGAAGCGCTGCGCGAGGACGAGATCGCCTGCCGCTCGCTCGGGATCAACACCACCACAACCAAGCTCACCGCCTTTGCCACCGGCGCCATGTTCGGCGGCTTCGCCGGCTCGTTCTTCGCCGCGCGGCAAGGTTTCGTCAGCCCCGAATCCTTCATCTTCCTGGAATCGGCGATCATCCTCGCCATCGTCGTGCTCGGCGGCATGGGTTCGCTGGTCGGCATTGCCGTCGCTGCCATGGTGATGATCGGCGGCACCGAGGTGCTGCGCGAGCTCGATTTCCTGAAGCAGGTTTTCGGTCCCGACTTCACGCCGGAGCTTTATCGCATGCTATTGTTCGGCATGGCCATGGTCATCGTCATGCTGTGGAAGCCGCGCGGCTTCGTCGGCAGTCGTGAACCGACAGCCTTTCTCAAAGAGAGCAGGGCCGTATCCGGCTCCTTCACCAAGGAGGGCCACGGCTGATGAGCGATGCGAGCCCATCCATGAACGATGCCATCCTGCAGGTCGAGCATCTGTCGATGAAGTTTGGCGGTCTGGTCGCCATCGGCGACCTGTCCTTCCAGGCCAGGCGCGGCGAGATCACCGCGCTGATCGGGCCGAACGGTGCCGGCAAGACCACGGTGTTCAACTGCATCACCGGCTTCTATAAGCCGTCGGAAGGCATGATCACGCTCAGCCGGCGCGACGGCTCGAGCTTCTTGCTCGAACGCCTGCCGAACCACGAGATTCCGGCGCGCGCCAAGGTGGCGCGCACCTTCCAGAACATTCGTCTGTTCTCGGGCATGACGCTGCTCGAGAACCTGCTGGTGGCGCAGCACAACAAGCTGATGAAGGCTTCCGGCTACACCGTCCTCGGCCTGTTCGGCTTCAGCGGCTACCGGACGGCGTCGGCCGAGTCGATCGACCTCGCCAGGCACTGGCTGGAAAAGGCCGACCTCGTCGATCGAGCCGACGATCCGGCCGGCGACCTGCCCTACGGCGCGCAACGGCGCCTGGAGATCGCGCGGGCGATGTGCACGGGTCCGGAGCTGCTCTGCCTCGACGAACCGGCGGCCGGACTCAATCCGAAGGAATCGATGGCGCTCAACGCGCTTCTGATGGATATCAAGGACAACACCGGCACCTCAATCCTGCTGATCGAGCACGACATGGCGGTGGTCATGCAGATTTCCGACCATGTCGTGGTGCTCGAATACGGGCGCAAGATCTCGGATGGCAGTCCGCATGCGGTACGCACCGACCCGCGTGTCATTGCCGCCTATCTCGGGGTCGAAGACGAGGACGTCGAGACGGTGCTGACCGAGGTCGGCGACGAAGACGTCATCGAGCAACTGGACACGGGCCCGGATTCGGCGCACGGCCCGGGCACATCATCTTCGTATCTCGCCGGACCTGTGACCGACACGGTCGGGCACAGCGAGGGCGAACGGGTCACGGTGTCGAAGGGCGCCTCGAAAGCCGGGCAGGTCGACGCAAGGTCGAGCGCCGCGGCAGCCTCCCCGGCGGCAGCCAAGCAACCCTCTGCGGCCAAATCCTCAGCGGCAAAGCCGGCCACCAAGGCTCAGGTAAAGCCGAATACATCAGGCGTCTCCAAACGGGGCGGAGGGCGTAAATAATGGCCGGCACGACGCTGCTCGATATCAAGGGCGTCCAGACCTACTACGGCAACATCAGGGCGCTGAACGGCGTCGATGTCACCGTCAAGCAGGGCGAGATCGTGGCGCTGATCGGCGCTAACGGCGCCGGCAAGTCGACGCTGATGATGACCATTTTTGGTGCTCCACGGGCGCGGGCGGGCACCATCACCTTCGCCGGCATCGACATCACCCAATTGCCGACCCATGAGATCGCGCGCATGCGAATCGCCCAGTCGCCGGAGGGACGGCGCATCTTCCCGCGCATGACGGTGATGGAAAACCTGCAGATGGGCGCCAGCCTCGACAACCTCCAGCATTACGACGAGGATGTCGAGAAGGTGTTCACGCTGTTTCCGCGCCTGAAGGAACGCATTGCCCAACGCGGCGGCACGCTGTCGGGCGGCGAGCAGCAGATGCTGTCGATCGGACGTGCGCTGATGGCGCGGCCGAAGCTGCTCCTGCTCGACGAGCCGTCGCTGGGCCTGGCGCCGCTGGTCGTCAAGCAGATATTCGACGCCATCCGCGAGTTGAACCGCACGCAGGGGCTGACCGTGTTCCTGGTCGAGCAGAACGCCTTCGGCGCGCTGAAACTCGCCACGCGCGGCTATGTCATGGTCAACGGCAATGTGACGATGAGCGGCACCGGCAAGGAGTTGCTCGCCGATCCGGACGTGCGCGCCGCCTATCTCGAAGGCGGCCATCACTGAGTTCAGGAGTCTTCATCATGCAGGGCATTCTCTATGAGGAACCCTCGGTCTGGCAGTTCTTCTTTGTCACCTGCCTACTTGGCGGCTGGGCGGCATGGATGACAGGCAAGGCCTGCGCCCAAACATGGCGCAGCTTCGTCCAATTGTTCGCTTACATGCTCGGCCTCGGCATCGCCGTAAGGTTCATCCATCACGCACTGTTCGACGGCACGATGTTCTCGCTGCAGTACTACATCGTCGACACCATTGTCCTGATGATATTGGGCTTCATCGGCTATCAATACACGCGTACCAACCAGATGGTGACACAGTATAACTGGCTCTACGAAAGAGCATCGCTTTTGAGCTGGAAACCAAAAGGTTGACGTTCACCATTAACGCCGTTCCGGGGATGAATCGGCGTGACAAGTGCCTGAAAATCGGCAAAGTACGTTTTCTGCGAGTAAAAGTGGGCATCGCATGAAAGCATCATCCACGCCCACTCTGTAAATGGGAGCGTTTTACATGAGAAAATCACTTTTGTCCGCCGTCGCCCTGACCGCGCTCGTCGCGTTCAGCGGAAGCGCGTGGGCTGACATCCTGGTCGGCGTTGCCGGTCCGATCACCGGTCCGAACGCCGCCTTCGGCGCGCAGCTGCAAAAGGGCGCCGAACAGGCTGTCGCCGACATCAATGCGGCCGGCGGCATCAACGGCGAGCAGGTCAAGCTCACGGTCGGCGACGACGTCTCCGATCCGAAGCAGGGCATCTCGGTCGCCAACAAGTTCGTCGCCGACGGCGTCAAGTACGTGGTCGGCCACTTCAACTCGGGCGTTTCGATCCCGGCATCGGAAGTCTATGCCGAGAACGGTATCCTCGAGATCACCCCGGCTGCGACCAATCCGAAGTTCACCGAACGCGGCATGTGGAACACCTTCCGCACCTGCGGACGCGACGATCAGCAGGGCAAGGTTGCTGGCGACTATCTCGCCGCGAACTTCAAGGATGCCAAGATTGCTGTCATCCATGACAAGACGCCTTATGGCCAAGGCCTCGCCGACGAAACCAAGAAGGCGCTTGCAGCCAATGGCGTGACCGAGGCCATGTATGAAGGCATCAATGTCGGCGACAAGGATTTCTCGGCCCTCATCGCCAAGATGAAGGACGCGGGCGTCTCCGTCGTCTACTATGGCGGCCTGCACACCGAAGCCGGCCTGATCATACGCCAGCTCGCCGACCAGGGCCTCAAGGCAACCTTCATGTCCGGCGACGGCATCGTGTCAAACGAATTGGCCTCCATCGCCGGCGACGCCGTCGACGGCACGCTGATGACGTTCGCTCCGGATCCGCGCAAGAATCCGAACGCCAAGGAGCTCGTCGAGAAGTTCCGCGCGGCCGGCTTCGAGCCTGAGGCCTATACCCTCTACTCCTACGCGGCGATGGAAATCATCGCGGCCGCCATCGCCAAGACCGGTTCAGCCGATGACGCTCAGAAGGTAGCTGAGACCATCAAGTCGGCCGGCCCCTGGAAGACCACGATCGGCGAGATCGGATATGATGCGAAAGGCGACATCACCCGTCCGGATTACGTCATGTACACCTGGAAGAAGGGCGACGACGGCAAGTACACCTATGTCGAGAACGCACCCGGCAAATAACCGGACGTTGCTACATAAAATGCCCGGCGCCTCGCGCCGGGCATTTTTCATGTGAGTTTCCCGAAAGCCTGGATCGGGACTGCGGGGCGTCGTCCGGACGGACTCGCAATGTGTCAACGCGATAGATCAAACTAAATCGGTTTAATTGCTTCCTTCGATTTTGTTTGCACTGCAGCATTTTCGCGTTAATCATGGCGCCAGTTCCCTTCCCGTCAGCGTCCGGAGCCTTGTCCTTGGCCATTTCGAAGATCCTTGTCGCCAATCGCTCCGAAATTGCCATCCGCGTCTTCCGCGCGGCCAACGAACTCGGCCTCAAAACCGTGGCGATCTGGGCCGAGGAGGACAAATACTCGCTGCATCGCTTCAAGGCCGACGAAAGCTACCAGGTCGGGCGCGGGCCGCATCTGACCAAGGATATGGGGCCGATCGAAAGCTATCTGTCGATCGAAGAAGTGATCCGCGTCGCCAGGCTGTCGGGCGCCGATGCCATCCATCCGGGCTACGGGCTGTTGTCGGAAAGCCCTGAATTCGCCGAAGCCTGCACCAAGGCCGGCATCATCTTCATCGGACCCAAGCCGGATACGATGCGCAGGCTCGGCAACAAGGTCGCCGCACGCAACCTGGCGATCGAGGTTGGCGTGCCGGTAATTCCCGCCACCGACCCGTTGCCCGACGACATCGAGGCGGTGAAGGCGCTCGCCAAGACGATCGGCTATCCGGTGATGCTGAAGGCATCGTGGGGCGGCGGCGGCCGCGGCATGCGCGCCATCCGCTCGGAGGCCGATCTCGCCCGCGAGGTGACGGAGGGCAAGCGCGAAGCGAAAGCCGCCTTCGGCAAGGACGAGGTCTATCTCGAAAAGCTGATCGAGCGCGCCCGCCATGTCGAGGTGCAGGTGCTGGGCGACACACACGGCAATGCCGTGCACCTGTTCGAGCGCGATTGCTCGATCCAGCGCCGCAACCAGAAGGTGGTCGAGCGGGCGCCGGCGCCGTATCTCGAAATGTCACGGCGCGAGGAGCTCTGCGATTATGCACTGAAGATCGCTCGCGAGACGAGCTATATCGGCGCCGGCACGGTCGAGTTCCTGCAGGATGCCGACACCGGCAAATTCTACTTCATCGAGGTCAACCCGCGCATCCAGGTCGAGCACACCGTCACCGAGCAGGTGACCGGCATCGACATCGTCAAGGCGCAGATCCACATTCTCGACGGTTTCGCCATCGGTACGCCGGAATCGGGTGTGCCGGCGCAGAAGGAGATCAGGCTCAACGGCCACGCGCTGCAGTGCCGCATTACCACGGAAGATCCCGAGCACAATTTCATTCCCGACTATGGCCGCATCACCGCCTATCGCGGCGCCACCGGTTTCGGCATCCGCCTCGATGGCGGCACCGCCTATTCCGGCGCGGTCATCACCCGTTTTTACGACCCGCTGCTGGAGAAGGTGACGGCGTGGGCACCGACGCCGGCCGAAACCATCGCCCGCATGAACCGCGCACTGCGCGAGTTCCGTATTCGCGGCGTGGCGACCAACCTCACCTTCCTCGAGGCGATCATCAATCATCCGAGTTTCGCCGACAATTCCTACACGACCAAGTTCATCGACACGACGCCGGAACTGTTCGCGAGCGTGAAGCGACAGGATCGGGCGACCAAGCTGCTCAACTACCTGGCCGATGTCAGCGTCAACGGCCATCCCGAGACGCGCGGCCGGCCGCAGCCGAAGGCGGATGCGGCCGCACCCATGGTGCCCTATCTCAACGGCAATGTGCCCGACGGCAGCAAGCAGAAGCTCGAGGCACTTGGGCCGGAGAAATTCGCGGCCTGGATGCGCGCGCAAAAGCAAGTGCTCGTCACCGACACGACGATGCGCGACGGACACCAATCCCTGCTCGCGACGCGGGTGCGCACATATGACATCGCCGGCATTGCCGGCACCTATGCGCGCGCGCTGCCGCAGCTTTTGTCGCTGGAATGCTGGGGCGGAGCGACGTTCGACGTCGCCATGCGCTTCCTCACCGAAGACCCGTGGGAACGGCTGTCGCTGGTGCGCGAGGCAGCGCCCAATTTGTTGCTGCAGATGCTGTTGCGCGGCGCCAACGGCGTCGGCTACACCAACTATCCCGACAATGTCGTCGAGCATTTCGTCAAACAGGCCGCCGCCGGCGGCATCGACCTGTTCCGTGTCTTCGACTGTTTGAACTGGGTCGACAACATGCGCGTCGCCATGGACGCGGTCGGCGCCGAGGGCAAGCTGATCGAAGCGGCGATCTGCTATACCGGCGACATACTCGATCCGGCCCGCGCCAAATACGACCTCAAATACTATGTCACGCTGGCCAGGGAGTTGCAGGCGGCAGGCGCCCATATCATCGCGGTCAAGGACATGGCCGGCCTCCTGAAGCCCGCGGCGGCACGAGTGCTGTTCAAGGCGCTGCGCGAGGCGACCGATCTGCCGATCCATTTCCACACGCACGACACGTCGGGCCTGTCGGCGGCGACGGTGCTGGCGGCGGTGGACAGCGGCGTCGACGCCATCGACGCGGCGATGGATTCCTTGTCCGGCAACACCTCGCAGCCTTGCCTGGGCTCGATCGTCGAAGCGCTGAAGGGCACCGAGCGGGATCCGGGTCTCGATCAGCAATGGATCAGAAACATCTCGTTCTACTGGGAGGCGGTGCGCAACCAGTATGCCGCCTTCGAGAGCGACCTGAAGGGGCCGGCTTCGGAAGTCTACCTGCACGAAATGCCAGGCGGGCAGTTCACCAATCTCAAGGAACAGGCGCGCTCGCTCGGTCTGGAGACGCGCTGGCACGAAGTGGCGCAAACCTATCACGACGTCAATCTGATGTTCGGTGACATCGTCAAGGTGACGCCGTCGTCCAAGGTCGTCGGCGACATGGCGCTGATGATGGTGAGCCAGGACCTGACGGTCGCCGATGTCGAAAATCCGGCCAGGGATATCGCCTTCCCCGATTCAGTGGTGTCGATGCTGCACGGCGACCTCGGCCAGTCGCCCGGCGGCTGGCCGGAGGCACTGCAGAAGAAGGTGCTGAAGGGCGACAAACCGATCACCGTGCGACCTGGCTCCCTGTTGAAGCCAGCCAATCTCAAGGCCAGCCGCAAGGAGATCGAGGACAAGCTCGAGCGCAAGCTCAGCGAATTCGAATTCGCCTCGTGGCTGATGTACCCGAAGGTTTTCTCCGACTTTACCGCAGCCCAGGAAACCTACGGGCCGGTCAGCGTGCTGCCGACGCCGACCTATTTCTACGGCATGAAGCCGGAAGACGAGATCTTTGTCGACATCGAGAAGGGCAAGACGCTGGTGGTGCGCTGCCTGGCCATCGGCGATGTCGACGAGAAGGGCATGGTCACCGTGTTCTTCGAGCTCAACGGCCAGCCGCGCCGGGTCAAAGTGCCGGACCGCGCGCATGGCGCTTCCGCCGCCAAGGCGCGGCGCAAGGCTGAACCGGGCAACGAGGCGCATGTCGGCGCGCCGATGCCCGGCGTCGTCTCGGCGCTTGCCGTTGCCGCCGGCCAGGCGGTCAAGGCCGGCGACGTGCTGCTGTCGATCGAGGCGATGAAGATGGAAACGGCATTGCATGCCGAGCGCGACGGCACAATCGCCGAAGTGCTGGTCAAGGCCGGCGATCAGATCGACGCCAAGGATCTGCTGATCGCATTCGGATGAGACAGAAATGTTGCCCAGGCAGAGTTGTCTGCGTCTGGCGGCAGCCCTCCATGCCGCATCGATAACAGCTTGACCGGTCGCCCCCGGTCGGGCATCGAACCGCTGCAAATTCGCCGCGACAGTTCCTGAGTCGCGGCATGGAAACGACGCGGAGAAAAAATGGCCGACGACATCACCGAAACCAGCCAGACTGTTGCCGCCGGCCAGCTGCGAGCCTTCATCGAGCGCATCGAGCGGCTCGAGGAAGAGAAGAAGACGATCGCCGACGACATCAAGGAAGTGTTCGCCGAGGCCAAAGGCACCGGCTTCGACACCAAGGCGATGCGGTCGATCATCCGGCTGCGCAAGAAGGATCAGGCCGAGCGGCAAGAGGAGGAAACCATCCTCGACCTCTACAAAGCCGCACTCGGCATGGTGTAAAGCTGGTAACAGCCCTGGGCGCCGGTTGCGGCGCCCTCAACGGGTCGAACCATGAGCGAATTCGACTTTGGCGTCCGCCGCGCCTCTGAATTCCGCCAACGCGGCTTCTGGACGCTCTTTTCGGAACGGCATCCGGAAGAAAGGGCTCTGATGGCGCGACGCGGACCCTGGTTCTGGCAGCGCGGGCTGCCCGACTTCGCCTTGGTCCTTTCGATGTATGTCGCGCCGGCGCAGAACCATGTCGGCGTCTTCTTCGGCCGCAACGAGAAGTTCGGTGCCACGGAAGCCTGGTCGCGGTTGAAGCCGTTCCAGCCGGCGATCGAAGACAGGTTGAAGCTCAGGCCAGAACAGAGTTGCGAGGGCCTAGGCATCAATTCGCTGTGGCGGGTGAACTGCTTTGCCGAGGACAATTGGCCGGCCATGGCTGACTGGCTGGTGACGGAAGCATCGCGCTTCGAGCGCGCCGTTGCCGAGGTTCTCGGCGAGGGTGGCGAAGCCGGTTCGTGAATTCGCCTGCCTGTCGGCGGCTTGGGCCTAAAGCGCGTCGCGGCTGAAGCGATTCGTGCGACGCGCTTTAGTTTTGTTTTTATGCATGTCGTTACCCCAAAACCGCTGCGCACTTTTGGGCGACATGCATTAGTTCGGCTTCGCCGTGTCCCGGCCGATCGCATCGAGATGCTGTTGCAGCGCCAGATGATCGAGTGCATCCACCCGCAGATTGGTGAACAGCGAAATGCGGTTGTTGAGCATGCGATAGGCATCGGCAAAGGCAAGGTGCAGTTCGGCTTCGGTGCCGTCCGCCTTGGCTGGGTCCGGTATAGACCAGAGCGCGGTCATCGGATGACCCGGCCAGATCGGACAAGATTCGTTTGCGGTGCTGTCGCAAAGCGTGAAGATGAAGTTCATTTCCGGCGCATCGGGCTCGGCAAACTCGTCCCAGCCTTTCGAACGCGCGAAGCTCGTATCGTAATTGAGGCTTTCGAGCAGCTGCAGTGCGAAGGGATTGACCTCGCCCTTCGGCTGCGAACCGGCGGAAAAGGCCTTGAACCTGCCGGCACCGATCCGATTGAGGATGGCTTCCGCCATGATGGATCGCGCCGAATTGGCGTTGCAAAGAAACAGCACGTTGTAGACATTATCGCTCATCTCAAGACCTCCCTGTCAGGCGACTGGATGATGGAGGCGGCAAATTCCGGTAAGATACCCTTGCCGAGATGCCGACAAGGGCGACGTAGAAAGGTTTCACGACCGTTTGATGACAATCTGTCAGATCATACGCTTGCGTGCCGATGATCGAGTTGCGTTGACAGGCTTGCTGCTTTGGACATCTCTGCCATCGAATGAGAGAAAGCCGCATCGATGAGTGCGCCAGAGACCTTCGAAGGCGAAGACGGCGAGGCAGGCCGTCCGGCGGGTTTCTTCCGCTCGCGCTGGCAAGGCACGGCCCCGCTCGATCGGCTGTTCTGGCGCGATCTTGTCCTTGTCGGCACGGCGATCAACACCGCAGTGTCGGTGCTGGCGCTCATCCTCCTCGGGCTGAAGCTGCCGCTCGCTCTCGTTCTGGCGGTGCATTTCGCACCGGTGCCGTATAATTTCTTTCTGACTTTTGCGGTGTGGCGGACCGCCGAAAAATCCGGTGGCGTCAAGGCTTCGCTGATGACGCTGGGGGCTGTGCTGTGGCTGATCCTGGTGGTGGTGATCTGACAGGAAAGTGCTGCCCGGCAAAGGGCGGCCGCAGCCGTCCTTTGCCACCGTCGAATTCCTATCAGGCGGCCGGCTCGAATTTCAGCGCGACGCCATTGATACAATAGCGCAGGCCGGTCGGCGGCGGCCCGTCCTCGAAGACATGGCCAAGATGGCTGCCGCAGCGGGCGCAATGGCATTCGGTGCGGACCATGCCATAGCTGCGGTCGACGGTCGTCTCGACCGAACCGGGCACCGGATCGTTGAAGCTCGGCCACCCGGTGCCGCTCTCGAACTTCAGCTTGGATTCGAACAATGGCTGGTCGCAGCCGACACAGGAAAAGGTGCCGGCGCGCTTCTCGTGAAGCAGGGCGCAGCTGCCCGGCCGCTCGGTGCCGTGGTTGCGCATCACCGCATATTGCTCCGGCGTCAGCCGGGCGCGCCATTCGGCATCGGTGCGGGTTACGGGGTAGGTGTGACTATCCATTTTGCCTCTTAGCTCATGCCGCTATTGGGGTTGTCTTCCCCCAGTTCGCCTAAAATAGGCATTTGTTACGGCGTTTGCCGGTATTTCCGATCCTGCCGCGAAGAATTCCTCAGGCGATCGCCGTGAGATACCGCGCAACCGACGCTGCAAATGCCGTCTTTGCATCTCCGATGACGTTCTGGTTCCACCATGCGCCATAGATATGGTCGAACGCGAAAGGCTCCAGCGCAGCCTCGATGCCGAGCACTTTCGCCGCATTGAGCGGGATGTAGTTGGGGTAGCTGTACATAAAGCTGACATGGCGGCGAGTCGGCGTCACCTGCAAGATGTCGCCGGCCAGGATGGCGTCGCCGCCCTCGCGTTTCCAGTGCAGCACCTGGCCACCGGCAAAGTGACCGCCGCAACGGATAAGTGTCAGCGCGGGGCTTAGAACGCGGGTCTCACCTTCCCAACTGACAACAGCCGGATGCGGCCGCATGATCCACTTGCGATCATTGGCGTGCAGGTAGATCGGCACGCCGCCAAACGCCTCGCTCCACTCGACCATTGCCGAATAATAATGGCAGTGCGAAATAGCGATCGCGGCCAGGCCGCCCCGTCGGTTGACTTCGGCCACCGCCTCGTCGCTGACCATCGAGATGCAGTCCCACAGGACATTGCCATACGCCGTTTGCGCCAGCAGCGCCCGCTGACCGATGGCGAAGCGCGGCTCGACGCCGAAGCCTAGCAGACCGGCGTCGTCCTTGATCACGATCCGATGCCCGGCGGCGAGCTCTTCCGGCGTGATCCAGGCCTGGCCCTCCCAGCGCACATATTGCCGCTCGTCCTCGCAGATCGGGCAATGGTCCGGCGGCGCGGCTGCCGCCGTGAACTGGACGCCACATTGCAGGCAGAGGAAACAGGTCATCGGCCTTCCTGTCTTGCTTGCCGGAAATCCATTCAGTGCTTCCTTGAAAGTTGCTTCGTCGCGGCTTCGAGCCCGGCGAGCGTCAGCGGAAACATGCGGCCGCCAAAGATATCGCGGATCATGGCGATCGAATGGGTGAAACCCCAGTTCTTCTGATTTTCCGGGTTGAGCCATACCGCGTTCGGCCATTGCTGCAGCAGACGGCCGAGCCAGACGACGCCGGCCTCCGGATTCCAGTGCTCGACCGAGCCGCCGGGATGCGCGATCTCGTAAGGGCTCATCGAAGCATCGCCGACGACGATCACCTTGTAGTCCGGGCCGTATTTGTGGAGGAGGTCGAAGGTCGGGATCACCTCCGCATGGCGGCGGCGATTGTCCTTCCAAACGCCTTCGTAAAGGCAGTTGTGGAAGTAAAAGTATTCGAGCTGGCGGAATTCGGCACGGGCAGCCGAAAACAGCTCCTCGACGCTTTTGATGTGGTCGTCCATCGAACCGCCGACGTCGAAGAACATCAGCAGCTTCACGGCATTGCGTCGCTCAGGTCGCGTCTGCACGTCGAGATAGCCATGTTCGGCCGTGGCGTGGATGGTGCCGGGCAGGTCGAACTCCTCCTCGGCGCCTTCGCGCACCCAGCGGCGCAGCCGCTTCAGCGCGACCTTGATATTGCGGGTGCCGAGTTCGACGGCATCGTCGAAATTCCTGAACTCGCGCTTGTCCCAGACTTTGACCGCGCGGCGGTTGCGGCTTTCATGCTGGCCGATGCGAACGCCTTCGGGATTATAGCCATAGGCGCCGAAGGGTGAGGTGCCGCCGGTGCCGATCCATTTCGAACCGCCCTGGTGGCGGCCCTTCTGTTCCTCCAGCCGCTTCTTCAGCGTTTCCATCAGCTTTTCGAAACCGCCGAGCGCTTCGACCAGCTTTGTCTCCTCGTCGGTCAGGTGCTTTTCGGCGAGCCGGCGCAGCCATTCCTCCGGGATGTTTTCGACATCGACCGCGTTTTCGCCAGCCAGCGCTTCGACGCCCTTGAAAACGTGCGAAAAGACCTGATCGAAACGGTCGATGTGGCGCTCGTCCTTCACCAGTGCTGAGCGGGCGAGATAGTAAAATCCCTCGACGTCATAGTCGACCAGCCCCGCCTCCAGCCCTTCCAGCAGCCACAGATATTCTCGGAGCGAGACGGGAACCCGCGCAGCCTTCAGTTCGAGGAAGAAGGGGATGAACATCGCACTGCCTATAGCAGATCATACTCGATGAAGCCGGTCCGCCGCGCCACGTGGTCGTAGAGCTTGCGCGCTGTGGTGTTGGTTTCGTGGGTCATCCAGTAGACGTTCTTGACGCCGACCTTGCCGGCTTCCTGCTTGACCGCTTCGATCAGGGCGGCGCCGACGCCCTTGCCGCGCACATCCGGGTCGGCGAACAGGTCCTGCAGATAGCAATTGTTCATCTGCGACCAGCAGGAGCGATGATAAAGATAGTGCGTCAGGCCGACCGCCTTGCCGTCGAAGGTGGCGATGAACCCCTTCGGTTCGAACTCACCCGCCGTGAACAGGCGCTTCCAGGTGACGGCGTAGACCTCCTCCGGCAGTCTGGTTTCGTAGAAGTTGAGGTAGGCAGTCCACAGACGCTGCCAGTCGGCGTGGTCGGATTGTGCCAGTGGGCGGACGGTAATCCCGGTCATTTCATTTCCCTTCCGAAGCTTTATGCCTAGGCTGCCTCGGTGCCCGGCCGGCGGCAACGGTCCAGCAACGGGAAAGCGCTGTCCGACGCGTATGCCCGGCCTTCGCTATGGCTCCGGGCGTTCGTCGCTCCAAAGGCCAAATCGTTGGCTTTTCGTCGGCCTTTGGCCGACCGCTCCTCACCCCTGCCTTCTCGCCATAAATGCCAGGCGCTCGAACAAATGCACGTCCTGTTCGTTTTTCAAAAGCGCACCATGCAATTTCGGCAGCGCATTCTTCGGATCTGCGCGCAGATCCTCGGGCGCGATGTCATCGGCGACCAAGAGCCTGATCCAATCGAGCGCTTCGGAGGTCGACGGCTTCTTCTTCAGGCCAGGCACGTCGCGGATCTCGTAGAACTGGGTCAATGCGGCGCGCACCAGGTTCTGCTTGATGCCGGGATAGTGCACGTCGACTATCCTGTGCAGCGTCTCGACGTCGGGGAAGCGGATATAGTGGAAGAAGCAGCGGCGCAGGAAGGCGTCCGGCAGTTCCTTCTCGTTGTTGGAGGTGATGATGACGATCGGGCGCACGGCGGCGCGGATCGTTTGGCCGGTCTCGTAGACGAAAAACTCCATCCTATCGAGTTCCTGCAACAGGTCGTTGGGGAACTCGATATCTGCCTTGTCGATCTCGTCGATCAGAAGCACGACCTTCTTGCCTGCGGCGAAGGCGTCCCACAGCTTGCCGCGGTTGATATAGTTCCTGATGTCGTTGAAGCGCTCGTCGCCGAGCTGGCTGTCGCGCAGCCGCGAGACGGCGTCATACTCGTAGAGGCCCTGCTGCGCCCTTGTCGTCGACTTGACATGCCATTCGATCAGCTCGAGGCCGAGCGCCGCCGCCACTTGCCTGCCCAGTTCGGTCTTGCCGGTGCCGGGCTCGCCCTTGACCAGCAATGGCCGCTCCAGCGCGATCGCCGCATTGACCGCCACCATCAGATCCTTGTCGGCGACATAGGCCGCCGTGCCTTCGAAACGCATTCTTGCTCCTCGGTTTTGATGGGCAACCGTAAGGAGACAGTCCAGCCTGTGCAAGGCACCGCGGCGAGGCGCGGTGAAACCTCGTGTCGCGCAGGTCCCAGGCAGGGCTTTGTGACGAATTAAGCCGGCGAACATGGCCATCTCTCTGGCGCTTGGTCGATCGTCAGCCTATATTGGTCGTGACGGTCTGCGCTTCCCGGCAGGAGAACATTTTCCCCGGGGCCTTAATGATCCCTAGGGAGCTGTCCCTGGGAAGACCCGTGGGTTTTCTCATACGGCGCCCACCTACTTTGTAGGTTCCCGGGATCGCTCTCTCCACCGGTTGTGTGGATCGTCACCCATCAAAAAGGCCATCTTTGGCGGATTTTGTCGCACCGCTTTGTGCGGTGCTCACGAACGAAAAGTTCGCTCCGCTGATCTCATTTCGCATGATCTTTTCACCGAACCGCTGACACTTCGGTGGATCATGCGGTAGAAAACGTCGCTCCTAAAACTCCATCCAAATCTGATCTTTTCTACCGTCCGCGCATGACAACCTCAAAAGACCTGAAAAGACATTTGCGACGCGAAGCACTCGGGCGCCGCGACGCGCTCGATCCATTCTGGCGGGTGGAGGCAGCGCTCGAAATGGCCGAGACGGCGCGGGACAGCATTGCGATAGAGCCTGGCCAGATCGTCTCCGGCTTCTGGCCGATGCGCTCGGAAGTCGATATCCGGCCGCTGATGTTCGCCTTGCGCGAAAAGGGAGCAAGGCTTTGCCTGCCGGCGATTCTCGACAAGACCACCATCGTCTTTCGCGAACTGGTGCGTGGCGCACCGATGGTCGACATGGGGTTCGGCACCGTCGGACCACATGAGGAGGCGGAGGTGCTCGATCCCCAGGTGATGCTCGTGCCGCTCGCGGCTTTCGACGCGCGCGGCCACCGGATTGGGTACGGCGCCGGTTATTACGACCGCGCGATCGCGCGGCTGGTCGACAAGGGGCAACCGCCGCGACTGATCGGCATTGCTTTCGACTGCCAGGAGGTGGCGCTGGTGCCGGACGAGTCGCATGACGTGATCATCTCGGAAATACTCACCGAGAACGGGTTGCGCCGGTTCGCGCCGAAATTGTAGATAAGTTCCTGGACGCATGGTCTTTTCCGAAAGTCATGCAGCTTTTTGCTTCGCTGACCTTCGGTTCGGGATCATGCTTATATGAGACTTCTCTTCCTCGGCGATATGGTCGGCAAGACGGGACGCACGGCGGTGTGGGAACAACTGCCCGGCCTGATCTCGGATTTCAAACTCGACTTCGTCATCGTCAATGGTGAGAACGCCGCCGGCGGTTTCGGCATCACCGAAGAGATCTTTCGCGAGACGATCTCGGCGGGTGCCGATGTCGTCACCACCGGGAACCATGTCTGGGACCAGCGCGACGCGCTGGTTTTCGCCCCGCGCGAGGAGCGGTTCCTGCGCCCGTCCAATTTCCCCAAGGGCACGCCGGGGCGCGGCTCCGGCGTCTACATTGCCAGGAATGGCGCGCGCGTTCTGGTCGCCAACATCATGGGCCGGGTGTTCATGCATCCCGAACTCGACGATCCGTTCCAGGCCGGTGAGCGCGAGCTTGCCGCCTGCCCGCTCGGCGAGCAGGCCGATGCGGTGGTCATCGATTTCCATGCCGAGGCGACCTCCGAAAAAATGTGCTTTGCGCATTTCGTCGACGGCCGCGCTAGTCTCGTCGTCGGCACCCACACGCACCAGCCGACCGGCGACCACCACATCCTCAATGGCGGCACCGGTTATATCTCCGACGCCGGCATGTGCGGCGACTATGATTCCTCGCTCGGCATGGACAAGGAGGAGCCGCTCAACCGGTTTCTGTCGAAGGTGCCGAAAGGACGCTTCGAGGCGGCGACCGGCCCGGCGACATTGTGCGGCGTCGGTGTCGACATTTCGGATCGCAGCGGCCTGACCGAGCGGATTGCGCCGTTTCGCCGCGGACCGCGGCTCGAGGAAACCGCGCCATCTTTCTGGTCGTGACATTGATATCAACGCCTGCGATACCTAACTGCCGGCGACACTGCTCTAGATCGTAAGAGGGGACGACCTCCATGCAGCTCATCGAATTCCTGGCGCCGCATTTCGCCTTTGTCTCCGATCCGACCGCGTGGGTCGCGTTGCTGACGCTGATCGTGCTGGAGGTTGTGCTCGGCATCGACAATCTGATCTTCATCTCGATCCTGACCAACAAATTGCCGGAGGCACAAAGGGCCCGCGCCCGGCGGCTCGGCATTTCCGCCGCGCTGATCATGCGGCTGGTGCTGCTTGCCACCATCTCGATCATCGTCCAGTTGACGGCGCCGGTATTCACAGCTTTCGGCCATGGCTTTTCCTGGCGCGATCTGATCCTGATCGCCGGCGGCCTATTCCTCGTCTGGAAAGCGACCAAGGAGATACACCACACGGTCGATCTCGAGGATCACCAGGACACGATGATGGGCGAGACGCTGCAGCTTTCGATGGCCGGCGCCATCTTCCAGATCCTGCTGCTCGACCTCGTCTTCTCGATCGATTCGATCATCACTGCGGTCGGCATGACCGACGAGATCGCCATCATGTACATCGCCGTTATCGTGGCAGTCACCGTGATGATGCTGGCGGCCGGGCCGCTCGCCAACTTCATCGCCAAGAACCCGAGCATCGTCATGCTGGCGCTGAGTTTCCTGCTGATGATCGGCATGACGCTGATCGCCGACGGCATGGGCTTCCATGTGCCGAAGGGCTACATCTACGCCGCCATGGGTTTTTCCGCCCTTGTCGAGGGCCTCAACATGCTGGCGCGACGTCGCAGAAAGGCAAAGGCCGGCGGGCACTAAGGTTGGCGCGCCGGTCTGGCGAAGCCGGTGCGTTCTAAGTCGCCGGAACACCCTTCGGATGACGGTCGCCGATCAGGCCAAGCGTCAGCCCTTGCTCCAGCCACGCCTTGGCGCCGGCGAGCACGAGCGCGAAGCCATCGGTCGAGCCGATCGCCTGCTTGACCTGTTCATCGGGGCTGCCGGCAAAACCGAAATTGCGAACCTCGACAAAGGTCGTGCCGCCCGGCATCTTGGTAAAAGTCCAGACCACCGTGGTCGGCGGATCGCTCCATTGTATGACGATCTTTTCGTTCCTGACGATCTCGCTGACCGTGACCGGCGCCGAGACGTCGTACATGCGCCATTCCCAGCGAACCTCCTTGCCGCTGTCGAGCCTGTCGCTGCCATGAGTGAACCAGAATTTCCGGGTGATCGCCGGATCGACGATGGCTTCGAACACTTCTGCGACCGGCCGCCGGATCAGCATGCCGGCTTCGGCGGTAGGTGTCTCGCGGATTTCCATGTCGTCCTCCTTCTCAAGTCGATGCCGCCCCTGTCGCCAGGCGTCGGGGTCACCAGGCGTTGGGTTCGCGCACCAGGTGGATAATATTGGCCGGATTGGTGATCCAGCCGCCGCGGAAATCTTCGCCGAGCGCCTCGATGGCGTCGCAGCGCACGACGCCGGCCTTGGCGAGGTGATCGGCTGCGGCCGGAAAATCATCGGTGAACAGCTCCAGCCAGACCTCGGCCTGGCTCAGCATCGGCGCCTCATCGATCCACAGGCGATTGGGGCCGAGCTCGAAACCAACAGCCGGCGCTTTGGCTGTGAACGGCTTCAGCCCGACGACATCGCGGTAGAAGGCGATCGTGTCCTGATATTGGTGGGGCGGCACTTTCATGGCGATGTTGATGCCGCCGGTGATCTTCGCAGTCATTCTTTCCTCCGTCTTCTCAGATATTGTCTTCACTGGCCGGTTCGCCCTTCATCTCGCTGCGGTAATATCCGTCGCGCAAATTGATCCCGTATTCGACATAGGCCTTCATGCAGGCCAGCATCTGCGACCAGCCCTCGCAATTGAGGTAAGACTTCTTCAGGCCGACCGCGTCCTCGTGCCAGCCGGCCTCGGCGATGGTGACGAAGGTGCCGCCGTCGTCCAGCGGCTCGAAACTCATCTCGATGCGCGTCTTGTAAGCCGGCTTGCCGTCGGCGTCGGTGGCATCCCAGCGCAGCACGATGCGGTTGTTTCTCTCCACCTCGTCGACCTCGACCGGGACCTTGCCCCACCAGACGACCTTGGCGCCGGCCACCAGCGGGGCACTGGCGCCGCCGATTGTGGTGAAATAGCCGCTGAGTTTGTTCGGGTTGACGACCGCGTCGAAAACTTCGGCAACCGGTTTGCCGATGCGGCCCGAAACCCTGAATTCAAGAGACATATCCACAGCTCCTTCCTTGATCAGATCGGTATTATGTTATAAAAATATAACATGTCAAGCAAAGCGCAGGACGACAATGTTTTCAAGGCGCTGGCGCATCCGCGCCGGCGTGCGCTGCTGGACGAGCTGAAGGACGCGCCGCGCACCACCGGCATGCTGTGCGATGCCTTTCCCGACATGGACCGCTGCACCGTCATGCTGCATCTGAAAGTGCTGGAGGAAGCCGACCTGGTCGTCGCGCGGCGCGAGGGGCGCGAACGCTGGAATCATCTCAATGCGCTGCCGATCAAGCAGATCCACGATCGCTGGATCAGCCAGTACGCCACGCATGCGATCAGCATTCTCGACCGGCTGAAATCCGATCTGGACGGGTGAATGGCCGCAGGAATGCAGCTGGCGGACGTGTTGCGCACCACCGTTACGGCGCGGCTGGACGAATTGAGCCGATTTATCTATAAGCCGGCCATTCCGACATAGAGCGCCGTACGTCCATCCGGACGGACCAGGAACGTTCTGAAATTATGAATTCGAGCATTTTGGCAAAAGGCGAGGTCTCGCTGCAGGATGCTTTGCCAAGAAGACGACAGGGGTGCCATGGCTGGCCATTCACAGTTTAAGAACATCATGCACCGCAAGGGCCGCCAGGACGCGGTGCGGTCGAAAATGTTTTCCAAGCTGGCGCGCGAAATAACCGTCGCCGCCAAGAGCGGCACGCCGGATCCGTCGATGAACCCGCGCCTGCGTCTTGCCGTGCAGAACGCCAAAGCGGTGTCGATGCCGAAGGACAACATCCAGCGAGCCATCAACAAGGCGTCGATGGGCGACGCCGAGACTTACGAAGCCGTGCGCTACGAAGGCTACGGGCCGGGTGGCGTTGCGCTGATCGTCGAGGCGCTGACCGACAACCGCAACCGCTCGGCGTCGAATGTGCGCGCCGCCTTCACCAAGGCCGGTGGGGCGATGGGCGAAACCGGCTCGGTTTCGTTCATGTGGGACCGTGTCGGCGAGATCTTCTATCCGGCGTCAGTCGGCAGTGCCGAGAAGGTCATGGACGCGGCAATCGAAGCCGGTGCCGACGACGTCCAGTCGGACGAGGAAGGGCACACGATCTATTGCGCCTTCGAGAACCTCGGCGAAGTGTCAAAGGCGCTGGAAGGCGCGCTCGGCGAGGCTGAATCAGTGAAGCCGATCTGGAAGCCGCAAACCAACATCGCGGTCGACGAGGAGCGGGCACAATCGCTGATGAAGCTGGTCGCGACGCTTGAGGACGATGACGACGTGCAGAGTGTCTACGCCAATTTCGAGGTCGACGACGAGACCATGGCGAAGCTCAGCGCCGCATGAGCACAGCTCAGCCCAGACATGAGCGAGCTCAGCCCAGACATGAGCGAGCTCAGCCCGAAGACATGAGCAAAGCTCAGTCTGACATGAGCGAGCTCAGTCCGAGATGACCCCACAGGCGCTGCCTCAGGTCCGCATCACCTATTGCACGCAGTGCCAGTGGCTGCTGCGGGCCGGCTGGATGGCGCAGGAGCTGCTCTCGACTTTCGGAACGGATCTGGGCGAGGTCACGCTGGTGCCGGGCACCGGCGGCATTTTCACCATTTCCTGCAACGACACGCTGGTCTGGGACCGCAAGCGCGACGGCGGCTTTCCCGACGCTGCAAGGCTTAAGCAACTGGTTCGCGACGTGATCGATCCGGATCGCCATCTCGGTCATGCCGATCGTAAGGGCCACAAGTCAAAAGACCCTGCCTGACGCAAGGTCTTTTAGATTTCTGGCCTCATTCACCGCCACGCCACGATGAAGCAGCCCAGCGCCACGATGGCGGTAATGGTGCGGACGTGGTTCCACATCACCCAGTCCCTGACATAGGTGGCCCACACGGCGGCGCCGTTGGCGCTTGCCGGATCGACGGCGGCCAGCGCGTTGTTGAGCGGCACGTTGAAGATCATGGTCACGATCAGGTTGCCGACGACATAGATCAGGGCGCCGGCGAGAAGCCAGAACGAACCCGGCTGATTCCAGCCGAGAATGGCGCCGACAACGAGGACGAGGCAGACCAGTCCGGTGCCGAAAAGCGCGGTCATGAACATCGGCGCCACCGCAGTGACGTTGATCGAATTCATGGCGGCGATGCCGCCCGCGGCAGGCAAGCGGGCGAGGCCCGGCATGACGAAGCTGGAAAAGGCGAAGAAGACACCAGCGACGACGCCCGAGCCGAGCGCGGCTACGAAGGTTAGGGTAGGGAGCAGTTTCATGATCATGTCAGTTGCTCCAGATGCCCGTAGCGGCGGTTTCGATTGCGTAGGCGGAGAAGTCCCTTGGCGCTCGGCCGAGCACGCGCTCGACGCCGTCGGCTAGCACCTCGTTGCGGCCGTCGAGCACCTCGGTGAACAGTTCGTTGAGCAGCCAGGCAAACTCGGCCGGCAGCGCGTGCGCGGCGATTGCGGCGGCGAACTCGGCATGCGAAATCTGCTTGAAGCCGATGTTGCGGCCAGCTGCCTTGCCGATCTCGGCGACCGCCTCGGCGAAGCTCAGCAGCCGCGGCCCGGTCAGCTCGTAAAGCTGGCCGATATGACCTTGCCGGGTAAGCACTGTAACGGCGGCGTCAGCAATGTCTTCGGCGTCGACGAACGGTTCTCCGACATTGCCGACCGGCAAAGCCACCTCGCCGGCGAGCAGCGGATCGAGCAAAAAACTCTCGCTGAAGTTCTGGGCAAACCAGGCGCAGCGCAGGATCGTCCAGTCGGCGCCTGAGGCCTTCAGCATCACTTCGGCGCGCTGGGCTTCGGTTTCGCCGCGCCCCGACAGCAGCACCAGCCGGCGCACACCGCGCTCCACGGCAAGTCTGGCGAAGGCGCCGACCGCTTCGGCGGCACCCGGCACCGCAAGATCGGGATAGTAGCTGATGTAGACGGCCCCGACACCATCAAGCGCGGGTTCCCAGGTCGTGTTGTTTTCCCAGTCGAAGGGCGGCGTGCCCGAGCGCGAGCCAATCCGCACTGGCAGGCCCTGCGCCGTCAGCCGGTCTGCGAGACGACGGCCGGTCTTGCCGGTGCCGCCGAGGATTAAAGTCGGTTTCCGTACTGTGTCGATCATGGGTGATTTTCCTTTGTTCACAAACATGAGTAATCCTCACATTTGCAAAACGTGATAAACCCTCGTATTTTGCGAGTCAAGCCAATTTGTTGATCATTCGCTTGGAGACAGTGATGGAAGGCTCGACCGTATCGGGTTCACAGGATGGCCAGATCGCCTCGCCGCGCCGGGCGCCAAGCCAGCAACGCAGCCGCGAACGGGTCGAACGGATGCTGGCCGCCGCCTCCGCTTTGATCGCCGAGCAAGGCAGCGATGCCATGCGCATGGGCGAAGTGGCGGAACGGGCCGGCGTGTCGATCGGCTCGCTCTACCAGTTCTTTCCGGACAAGCGGGCGATCATCTGGGCGCTGGCCGAGCGCTACACCGCCGAAAGCCAGGCCTGCATCGCGGCAGCACTTGCCGAGGTGAGCGACGCGGAAGGGCTGCGGCGGGCGTTTTCCGAGCTGGTGGATATCTATTACGGGCTGTTCCTGGCGGAGCCGGTGATGCGTGACATCTGGTCGGGCACACAGGCCGACAAGGCGCTGCGCGAACTCGAGCTTGCCGACAGCCGGGCCAACGCCGAATTCCTCACGGCGGTGCTAAAACGGCTGCGGCCTGCCGCCGATCCGGCGGCGCTGGAAACGACGGCGTTTCTCATCTGGCAGATGGGCGAGGCCGCCATGCGGCTGGCGATTTCGGTGGAGCGAGAAGAGGGCGACAGGTTGGTCGCCGCCTACAAGCGCATGGCGCTGCGCGAACTGGTCGGCGAATAGAGCCGGAGACTACCGGCCGAAATAATCCCGTAGCATTTCCGTGCGCTCATCTTCCGCGCACATCGCCATGCGGCCGAGGCTGAACCGGCCTCTATGAAGGGCGACAACGGCCAGTGCGCAGTTTACGGTCGGGTCGTCCGCCGAAACTGCCAGATCCCGCAAGGCCAATTCGAAAAGGATCTGCCACGCAGTTTTGTAGTGTGGTTCGATCCAATCCGGAACCGGCGGGTTCCGGTCGTAGGTCAATCGCGCTTCTTCGATCGTCGCGGCCAGACCGTAAGCTCCCCAATATACTGGAGTTTGGCCTTCGGAGATGCGAGCCAGTTCCACAACCGCGGCGTAAGATGCGTCTCCAACATCGCCCTGATGGTGCAGTTCGTTCCAGAGCTCGTCCCAGACCGACTTGTCATCGTAGTGAACGGCCAGCTTTCGCAAGGCCGGTCGTGGATCATAAACGACCTTGTATCCGCCCGTGAGGCCGGACCATCGTTCATCGTTGATTGCGATCATGTCGCCGCCCTTCGCCAACCAGTCGACCCTCCTGTGCCGGGTGGCTCCAGTCAACAAAAAACCCGCCATGAGGGCGGGTTCTTGATCTGCGAAAAGTCTGCGGCTTAGAGGCCGAAACCTTCGAAACGCTTCTTGAACTTCGACAAGCGGCCGCCGCGGTCGAGCAGGGTCTGCTGGCCGCCGGTCCAGGCCGGATGGGTGGTCGGGTCGATGTCGAGGTTCATCGTGTCGCCCTCCTTGCCCCAGGTCGAACGGGTCATGTATTCGGTGCCGTCGGTCATGACGATCTTGATGGTGTGGTAGTCGGGATGGATGTCGGTCTTCATTGTGCTATTCCTGGTTCGCCGGCGCTGCTGACGGGCATAAGCCTGCGTCGATGCGCCCCTTTTTAAAACTCGAAGCCGCAGCTATTGAGGAGCCACGGCTTTTAAAAACGGTCGGCGAGCCTATACATCAGCCGGAATTGAATCACAAGGCCGCGGCAAGCGCATATTAAAAAGAGCCAGAGGAAACGGTTATGGCGCACCCCAGCGGCGATGCAGACGAGCGTAGGCGCTCGCTCAAGCCGCTGCGGCGCCTGTTCCCCTATATCACCCGCTACCGGAAGATGGTCATTGGCGCGGTCGTCTCGCTGACCGTAGCGGCGGCGACGACGCTGGCGCTGCCGCTGGCCGTGCGGCGCATGATCGACCACGGCTTTTCAGCTTCCGATTCCAGTTTCATCGCCGAGTATTTCGCCATGCTGGTGGTGATGGCTGCCTTGCTCGCCGCGGCGTCGGCCAGCCGCTACTATTTCGTCATCACGCTGGGCGAGCGCGTCGTCGCCGACATCCGCAACGACGTGTTCCGCCATGTCACGACGCTGTCGCCATCTTTCTTCGACACCGCCCAGTCGGGCGAGATTGTGTCGCGGCTCGCCGCCGACACAACGCAGATAAAATCGGCGGTCGGTGCCACCGCTTCGGTGGCGCTGCGCAATGTCATCCTGGGGCTCGGCGCCGTGGCGATGATGGTCTTCACCAGCCCGAAACTGTCGGGCCTCGTCATTGCCGCTATCCCGGTGATCGTGCTGCCGCTGGTCGCCTTCGGCCGCTCGGTGCGGCGCAAATCGCGGCTGGCGCAGGACACGCTGGCCGACGCGACGGCCTATGCCAGCGAGCAGATCGGCGCGGTGCGCACGCTGCAGGCCTTCACCAACGAGAAACTGGTCACCGGGAATTTTTCATCTGCCGTGGAAGCCGCGTTCGAGGCGGCGCGATCTTCGATCTTTGCCCGATCTTTCCTCACCTTCTTCGCCATCTTCATGATCTTTTCCTCGGTGGTGGCGGTGCTGTGGTTCGGATCGCGCGACGTGCTTGGCGGGACGCTGTCGCCGGGCACGCTCGGCCAATTCCTGCTCTATTCGGTGTTCGCCGCCGGCGCGCTCGGTGCGCTGTCGGAAGTGTGGGGCGAGCTTGCCCAGGCGGCGGGTGCTGCCGAACGGCTGACCGAGATCCTGGCCGAGAAGCCCGCGATCCAAGCCCCCGCGCATCCGAAACTGCTACCGGCGACGGCCAGGGGCGCAATAAGTTTCGACGACGTATCCTTCTCCTATCCGGCTGGGCCCGACCGCGCCGCCGTCCACGGTCTGAGTTTCCAGGTCAAGCCCGGCGAGACGGTGGCGATCGTCGGCCCGTCGGGCGCCGGCAAGAGCACGGTCTTTTCGCTGCTTCTGCGCTTCTATGACCCCGAGATCGGCAAGATCATGATCGACGGCGTTAATGTGCGAGAGGCCGATCCCGTCGCCATACGAGAGCGCATCGCCATCGTGCCGCAGGATGTCACCATCTTCGCGGCCAGCGCGCGTGACAATATCGGCTTCGGCCGTCCGGACGCCAGCCAGGCCGAGATCGAGGCGGCGGCCAAGGATGCGCTTGCCGACGAGTTCATCCTGAAGCTCGAGAAAGGCTATGACAGCGAGGTCGGCGAGCGCGGCGTGACCCTGTCCGGCGGCCAGCGCCAGCGCGTGGCGATTGCCCGCGCGATTCTGCGGGATGCGCCGATCCTTCTGCTCGACGAGGCGACCTCGGCACTCGACGCCGAAAGCGAGACGCTGGTGCAGACGGCGCTGGAGCGGCTGATGCAGGGCCGCACCACCATCGTTATCGCCCACCGGCTGGCGACGGTTCTGAAGGCCGACCGGATCCTCGTGATGGATGGCGGCTGCATCGTCGAGGAAGGCACCCATCAAAGCCTCGTTGCCAAGGGCGGTATCTATGCGCGGCTGGCCAAGCTGCAGTTCGAAACCGGGTCGAATGCTTTCAGAGGTGCCGCGGAGTAGATCCTTCCACTGGCGTCAGTTCGCTTCGGCGTCCGAATAGGCGAAATTGTAGTTCCAAGCCGAGTTGTCGTTGATCTTCTTGAGGGATTTCAAATAAGGGCCGATACTCTTGGCGGGAATCCGGTCGTTGAGAGTCTTGAGAAACCAGTCGACCTGAAATTCGGTGGAGGTGCTCGTCCAACGAGCCTTGAATGCAACGTAGGGCGTAATCACGTCGTCATTGTCCTCAGGGCCTACGAAGTGGGCCTTCAAATTTCTGACGGTGCACCGGTGTCGTCGAAAGATCGGGCTGCCTAGCCAGATTGGCGCGGTCCTTTCGAGGAGGTCGGGCTCCGGCAAATATCTAATGCCGACATCCGATTTCAGAGCAAAGTCCTTGGAGAGGTTATCGGCATCGAGATCGCCTGCCGACAGATCGTAGGATTCGGTTACCGAAACCAGATTCTTGTCGCGGCTGTCGTTCGTCACCAGCGGCCCCAGGCTTTTCATTCCGGGATACTGGCGATTGTAATATTTGAGATAGTCGTCCGCGATCCTTGCCGCCGATTGCGAGACAAGCTTATAGCGCATGCTATCGGCATCTGCGCCCCAATAGGTCGTGGTGACGGTCAGTTTGAGCGGCTCGCCTTTGCGTTTGGGGAAGTCGAATACCTCATTCACAAAGGTGGTCGGCTGGTAGAGTTCGTTTCGGTCTATCTTTTCCATCGCCGCGTTGTCGGCGACGATGGGCAGCGCAAAGCCGTAGTCGGGCGGTACAAGATTGTCTGCCCTTCCTCCCTGCAGATAGTTGGTCGCGTCGATCCAGTACGTCTGGCTGTCAATGACGACCTTTACGATGATGTGGTCAAACGCCCTTATCGTCGGAAGTATCGTGGCGAGAGCAAGCCCTTCATCAAGATCCGTGAGAGCCACGTCCGCCTGGATTCCCAGTCGCCGCAGGCTGGAGGCGAGAAGCAGCGCCTTGTCCTTGCAATCGCCGAAGCCGCTTGCCACCACTGTCGTTGGGCTGCGCGGGATATAGGAACCACGGCCCATGGACAGGCTGACATAGCGGATGGTGTCCTGGACCAACCGCATTGCCTCGATCATCCTGTCTTCGGGCGCATCGTATTTCGCGGCAATGGCATCGAGCTTCGATTCGAAATCTGCCGGCAGCTCCTGGTCGAGCCGATAATACAGAAGAACCGTGTCGACGATATCTTGCCATTTAGACGTCGAAGAGATTTCGATGGATGGGTATGTGAGAAAGTCCGGCGGCAGATATTCCTGCGATTTCACCGGCGTCGGGTTGGCGCTTTGCCAAAGATAGGTCGTCGTTTCTCCGGTAGACTGGACATCCGGGCGTATGTCCGTCCTGACCTGTCGGACATTCAGGGGCTGCACCGTTGGCCACGTCACTCTTTTGCGGATCAAAGCGATTGGTTCGTCCCAGGCCACGGCAAAGGAATGGAAAAGGAGATCCGTGCCGATGATCGGAGTTCTGACCGTGGTCTTGCTATAATCGACGATGTCTCCGACCCGGACATCGTTGATGTTCAGGTAAGCGGTCAGCCAACCATCGAAGAGGCCCTTCTCCGCATCCCTCTCGCGCCGAAACACGTCGAACTCAGCATCGGAAAGATGCTGGATCACCACGCCGTCGCGAATGATGTCGATCCAGTTCACCGTGACCTCGGACGTCGCAGGATCGAATTCAAAACTTATGCTGGCGCCGCGTTCCAGCCCGGTGCGGTCGACGATCTTGTAGGCATAGCGGTCGAACACCTCCAATCCGCCGGGGCGCTTCCGGATCTGATAATCCGACAGCAGGTTGGATATGCCGTTCTTGATCTGGCTGTCGAATTGCGGATCGGCCTTGGGAAGCGCGACTGGCTCGATCCAGTCGCCAACGCTGCCCTTGTGCACGGTTGTACCGGCCATGGCCGGTACAACCGTGCAAATGACAATCAATACGGTGAGTCTTGCCAATATAGTAAGTTTTGCGGCCACTGTTGTCGCCGCCTGAAAGTGCCTTGCCCGCCCCATGCCCTGCACGTCCCCAGATACAGTCGAATGCCACTAGTGATAGAAAAGTAAATTGCGTCCTGCAAGGCAGGGTGGCTCGGCTAGGACCGAGAATGGTGAATCATCTTCGAGAACCCCAATGATCGGTCAGGTGGGATGGATGGGAGGGGGTGCCGTCCTATGTGCCGTAGCGCTTTTTCAGGTGATCGGTGAAATGCGCGGCGTTGAGTTTCTCGCTGGTGGCGCGTTCGAGCAGGTCGGGCGTCGACCAGCGCGAACCTTGCGACCAAATCTTTTCACGGCGCCAGTCGTTGATCGCCGCGAAATTTCCCGTGGCGAGGTCTTCGTCGGCCGAAGGATGGTCTCTGGTCAGCGCCGCCCATTGCTGCGCCGCCATCATGGCGCCCAGCGTATAGGACGGGAAGTAGCCGAAGGCGGCACCCGGCCAGTGCACGTCCTGCATCGGCCCGTCGGCCGGGTTGTCGATGGTCGACAGGCCGAGATAGTCGCGCATCTTGGCGTCCCAAGCCTCGGGCAGCTCGGCGGCCTCCAGCCGCCCCGAGACAAGCTCCTGCTCCAGCTCGTAGCGCAGGATGACGTGCAGCGGATATGTGACCTCGTCGGCGTCGACGCGGATCAGCCCGCCCTCGACCCTATGAACATGCGGCAGGATGTCGTCGATCGACCAGGTCTCGCCCAGGTGCCGTTCGACCACCGGCAGCGCCCAGCGCCAGAATTCCGGGTTGCGGCCGATCTGCTTTTCGACGAACAGGCTCTGGCTTTCATGCACGGCCATGCCGCGCGCTTTGCCAAGCGGCCAGTGCGCCCATGCCTTCGGCAGGTTCTGTTCGTAAAGCGCATGGCCGGTCTCGTGCAGCACTCCCATCAGTGCCGACAGGAAGTCGGAGGTCTTGTAGCGGGTGGTGATGCGCACGTCGCTCGGCACGCCGCCACAGAACGGATGATGCGATACCGACAGCGAGCCGTGGGTGAGGTCGAAGCCGACCGCCGCCATCATGGCGAGGCCAAGCTCGCGCTGCTTTTCGGTCGCATAGCTGCCCGAAAGCGGCTTCAGCGGATGTTTCGCCAGCCGCTCTTCCTGCACGGCCAGTGCCTCCGGCACGAAATCCCTTAGGAAGGTCTTCAACTCAGCGAAGACCGGCGTGATGTCGGCGGCGCGGTTGCCGGGATCGTATTGCTCCATCAGCGCGTCATAGGGATCGAGGCCGAGCACGTCGGCGCGAAGTGCTGCTTCCTCGCGCACCAGCGCCACGACGCCTTCGAGCGCCGGCAAAAAACCTGCCCAGTCGTTCTTTGCACGCAAGTCGCGCCACAACTGCTCGGAGCGCATGCGCGCGGTCGTTTGACGCTCGACGAATTCGACCGGCAGACAGGTCAGGTTGGTGTATTGCCGCCGGAACTCCTTGACCGCTGCCTGCTGTTCTTCGTTCAGCTTTTCCTGTTCGGCGGCTGCGATCCAGTCGGCGATCTCCGGCGCGGTCGCTCTGGCGTGATGCATGCCGGCCAGCGCCGACATCGCCTCGGCGCGCTTTTCGCCGCCGCCCACGGCCATATGGGTCGCCTCGTCGGCGCCGAGAATGGCGAGCGCATGCTCCAGCGCTTCGAGCTTGTGACCGAGGTCGTCGAGTTTTTGAAAGGACATGATGGGTTCCGCTGAATTTGAACGGCGGGAAAAGATACCAATGCGCGGGCATTGGCAACCCTGAAGGCCGTCAGCGAAGGGCACATTGGTTGCTAGCTGAACGCCGCAATGCGTCTTGCGGGACCGGTGGCGTGCGTGATCAATATCGCAAGGCGGCGCCGTGCCGCGACGGGAGATGAAGCATGATCGCCAACGTGCTGGTCGGGTTGGTGGCGCTGATCCACCTCTATATCGTCTATCTGGAGATGGTGCTGTGGAATACGCCACGCGGCCACAAGGCGTTCAAGCTGACGCCAGAATTCGCCAGCGCATCGAAAGTGCTTGCGGCCAACCAGGGGCTTTACAACGGCTTTCTCGCAGCCGGGCTGATCTGGGGGCTTTACCTCGGCGAGGCCGGTTTCCAGATCAAGGTGTTTTTCCTGCTCTGCGTCGCCATCGCCGGCCTCTACGGCGCGGCGACGGTCGATAGGAAAATCCTCTACCTCCAGACTCTACCGGCAGTGCTGGCGCTGATCGTACTTTGGCTGGGCGCATGACCCCGAAAAATCGGAATCAATTTTCGGAGCACGGATCTGCTGCGGGCCTTCGGTGCGGAACGGATCTGCGCAAGAATCAAAGGATTATGCGCAAGATCGAACTGCGGCGCTGTATTGGAGGGTTTCAGCCGTTTGGATATTTTGGGCCGTAGCCGTTCGGATAATATCCGCCATCGCCGCCGCTGCCGATGAGGAAGGCGCTGCCGGTGGCAGCCCGCAGCCTTTGGCTGACATGATCGAGTTCAGCCAGCAATTGATGATATTGCGTGGCCGGCATCGTTCCATCTCGAGCGGCCCTCTGGGCGGCCCGATCAAGTTGAGAGACCTGCGTGCTCAAGGCACGCGCTTCGTCCGGCTTGATCCTGTTCGCCTGCATGGCGGCGCGGATACCGGTATCCACGCTCTCTTTCTGGTTGATCAAGGCTGCCTCACGCGGGCCGGCGTAGGCGCCAGCAAACGGAACGGTGACGAGAAGTGCGACGAGCGTTGCAGCCCTGAGGATCTTGGGAGTGAAAGAGCGCATGTTGCGTCTCCTTTTACAGGGGAGGCGGCGATTGGGGGCCACCTTCCAGCCGTGGGCCGTCGGTTCCGTCGGGCGCGATGGACGCTTCCACCGCCGGCGGTTCTCGGCCCGGTGACATAGCTAGGAGCGATCCTCGGCAAAGTGTAATCAAAAGGTAATCTTTTCAGGCCTTGCTAGCCCGCATTGTCGCCCTAAATGCGGCCGCCGCTGGAGCCGGGGCGATCAGCGCTCGGTCAGTTTCAGCTCGATGCGGCGGTTCTTGTTGCGTGCATCTTCGGTGTCGGCGGGGTCGAGCGGCTGGAATTCACCGAAGCCGGCCGCAACCAGCCGGTTGGCCGGCACGCCGTTTTCGATCAGGAACTTCACCACCGAGGTCGAGCGCGCCGTCGACAATTCCCAATTGTCGCGGTAGCGGCCGGTTCCCGATAGTGGCTTGTCATCGGTGTGGCCGTCGACGCGCAGCACCCAGTTGATCTCCGGCGGGATCTCCTTCTGCAGGTCGATAATGGCGTCGGCGAGCTTCTTCATCTCGTCCTTGCCGGCATCGTTGATCACTTCGGAGCCTGTCGGGAAAAGCACTTCCGACTGGAAGACGAAGCGGTCGCCGACGATGCGGATGTTCTCGCGATCGGCGAGGATCTCGCGCAAGCGCCCGAAGAAGTCGGACCGATAGCGGTTCAGTTCCTGCACCCGTTGCGCCAGCGCGACGTTCAGGCGGCGGCCGAGATCGGCGATCTTGGTGTTGGACTCGCGGTCGCGCGTTTCGGATACGTTGAGCGCTTCTTCGAGCGCTCCGATCTGCCTGCGCAGCGCCGCGATCTGCTGGTTGAGGATTTCGACCTGGCTCAGCGCCTGCTGGCTGATCTGGCGTTGGTTGTCGAGTTCACCAGAAAGCGCCGTGGCGCGCTGGTTGGCCGCGTCGCCGGCACCGGCGCCTTGCGCCAGCAATTGCTCGAGTCGGCTCTTTTCCGCCTCCGACGCCGACAGCGACGCCTGCAAATTGGCGAGCGAATCTTCCTTGTCCTGCGTCGTCGAGCGCTCCAGCGCCAGAAGCTGGGTCAGTTCGTTTATCTGCAAGTTGAGGCGGTTGAGTACCGTGTCCTTGCCGGAGATTTCGCGGCCGAGCAGGAACTGCGCCAGCACGAAGACGGTGAGCAGGAACATGATCGCCAGCAGCAACGTCGACAGCGCGTCGACGAAGCCTGGCCAGTAATCGATACGGCGATCGGTACGCCGGCTCCTGGCGAGAGCCATGCTAATGGACTCCGGTCTTCTTCAGGGCGTCGGCGATCTTCTCCAGCGTATTGCGCATAGCCTTCTGCTCGTCCGACTGGGCCTCGACCCAGTCGCGCATGATCTGCTGCTCCGAGCGCATGTTCTTGACCAAGCCCGAAATGCCGTCGGCAAGGTTGGCCATGGCGGTGGCGACACGCGGATTGGCGCCGCCGCCGCTTTCCTGCATGCTGCGCAGTCTTTCCGACAGGACGCGGATCTCGTCGGAGGACTCGGCCTTTGGCGGTTCGGCGACGACGATGTCGGACGACAGGTCGGTGACCGAGGACAGCCAGTTTTCGAGCTCGGTGTAGAAGCGTGTCTGGGCGCGGCCAGCCTGCAGGTCGAGGAAGCCGAGCACCAGGGAACCGGACAGGCCAAACAGCGACGACGAGAAGGCGGTGCCCATGCCGGCGAGCGGCGCGGAAAGCCCCTGCTTCAGCGATTCGAGCACGGCGGCGGCATCGCCGGAGCCGGGATCGAGCGAGTCAATAGTTTCGCGGATCGAGCCGATCGTGTTGAGCAGGCCCCAGAAGGTGCCGAGCAGGCCAAGGAACACCAGCAGCCCGACAAGATAGCGCGAGGTGTCGCGGCTTTCGTCGAGGCGGGTGGCGATCGAATCGAGCATGGTGCGCATCGAGCTGGTCGAGAAGGCGATCGTCGACGAGCGGCCGATCATCGCCTTCATTGGCGCCAGCAGCACCGGTTCGGTGGTTTCTGAGCCGGCCCGAAATGAGTTGACCCAGCGCACTTCGCGAAACAGCCGGCCGACCTGCACGAAGGCCAGCAGGATGCCGACCGCAAGCACGCCGATGATCAGGCCGTTGAGACCGGGATTGGTGGCAAAGGCGTTCGAAATCTGACGGGTCAGGATGGCGGCGATGAAGGCGACGATCATCAGGAAGATGACCATGGTCAGCAGAAAAACCTGCGGGCTCGACAATTTGTGCGGGTCGTACATCAGGACGTCGGAGCGTCTGCCCACGCCGAAGGATTTGAGAAAAGCCATCCGTGCCCCGTTTCCGATGCCGTCAATTCACGTTTGACGGCGACTCTAAACGCAATTGTGACCAAATTGAATGGCGCTTGGCAATATTGCCGGCCGGACCATTGGCGTCAGAGTCGGTTGATGACCAGGCAGTCGACCATGGCGGCAAGATGCAGGCCGGCGCCGGTGACGACAAAGCCGTGCCACAGCGCATTGTGGAAGCGCAGGCCCTTCCAGGTGAAGAAGATGACGCCGCAGGAATAGACGATGCCGCCGGCAACAATCAGCGCGATCGATGTCGTCGGCAATGTCTGGACCAGCGGCTCGACAAGAACGATGCCGCTCCAGCCGATGGCGAGATAGAAGACGATCGCCAGCCGGTCGAAGCGGCCGGGAAGAAGCACTTTGATGGCGATGCCGATCGCTGCCGCGAGCCAGACCAGGACGATCAACGAGATGGCAAGCGGCGAGCCGTCGAGCTGGGCGAGGAAAGGCGTGTAGGTCGCGGCGATCAGCAGATAGATCGCGGCATGATCGAAGCGCCGCAATATCCACTTGGCCGGCGACGACACCGGCCACAGGTTATAGGCCAGCGACACCGACAGCACGGTGAGCAGCGAAACCACGTAGAAAGCGGCGGCGATATATTCGCCCGGACCGGCATGCAAGGAGGCCAGCGCCAGCAGCGCCGAGCCGGCGGCAATGGCGAGCACGATGCCCACCGCATGGACGATGCCGTCGGCGATCATTTCGGCGCGCGAATAATGCCAGCGTCCCATGAAGGGGATTTCGATCCGGGATTCGGTGCCGATATGCGTCATGAATGATCCTGCATCCCCTTATCTGGGCGGATCCCGGACAGTATTTCAAGCTTTGGTTGCGATTTTGCGACTGCGGCGGTTCAGCGCGCCAAGTCCGCTAGCTAGAGCTTAGCGCGGCGTCACCGGCTTCCTGACGGTTTTCAACAGCGCGCGCTGGATGACCTCGTTGCCGGCGACGATCGAGCCGCCATCCAGCATGTTCTGCCCGCCGGCGAAGTCGGAGATGAAGCCGCCCGCCTCGCGGATCAGCAGGATGCCGGCGGCGACGTCCCAGGCCGACAGGCCGGTTTCCCAGAACCCGTCCATGCGGCCGGCAGCGACGTAGGCGAGATCGAGCGAGGCAGAGCCGAGGCGGCGCACGCCCGAGACTTCGGCCATCACGTTGCGCAGCTCGACCAGGAAATTGCCATGCTGGCCGCGCCCGAGATGCGGCACGCCGCAGCCGATCACCGCGTCGATCAGCTTGGTGCGGCCGGCGACCCGCAACCGGCGGTCGTTCATAAAGGCGCCGCCGCCGCGCTCGGCAGTGTAGAGTTCGTCCATCGCCGGATTGTAGACGACGCCGGCGACGATCTGGCCCTGACGCTCTAGCGCGATCGAGATGGCGAAGAGCGGAATGCCGTGCAGGAAATTGGTGGTGCCGTCGAGCGGGTCGACGATCCAGCGGTGCTGGCCGTCGTCGCCTTCGATCAGGCCGCGCTCCTCCATCAGGAAGGCGTAGCCCGGCCGCGCCTTCGACAGCTCGGTGAAAAGGATGTCTTCGGCCTTGCGGTCGGCCTGGCTGACATAGTCGCCCGGCCCCTTCATCGAGACCTGCAGGTTCTGGACTTCGCCGAAATCGCGCGACAGCGAGCGGCCGGCCTTCATAGCGGCCTGGACCATTACATTGAGGATCGCGGAACGCGCCATTGTACTTTTTCCTGCTGCGCTTCTTCCTGCTGCCGGCGCTTTAGTCGGCGCGGCGCACGTAAGTGATTTCGTTGGTGTCGACGATGATACGTTCGCCCGACCCGATGAACGGCGGCACCAGCACGCGGATGCCGTTCTCCAGCATCGCCGGCTTATAGGATGAGGCGGCCGTCTGACCCTTCACCACCGGATCGGCCTCGGTGATGGTCAGCGTCACCTGGTCGGGCAGTGAAATGCCGATCGGCCTTTCATCATAGAGCTGGACCGTCACCATCATGCCGTCCTGCAGGAAGGCGGCACGATCGCCGACGAAATCCTTTTGCAGTTCAAGCTGCTCGTAGCTTTCGGTGTCCATGAACACCAGCGCTTCGCCCTGCTCGTAGAGGTAGGAGAAATCCTTCATCTCCAGCCGGATCTGTTCGACGGTTTCGGCGGAGCGGAAACGCTCATTAAGCTTGGTGCCGTTGATCAGGTTCTTCAGCTCGACTTGGTTATAGGCGCCGCCCTTGCCGGGCTTGACAGTGTTGGTCCTGACCGCCACCCATAGGCCGCCATCATGTTCGATGACGTTGCCGGGACGGATTTCGTTGCCATTGATCTTGGCCATGATGATGTGATCCGGAATGAGATATTCGCGATGAAAGCGATTTGGCGCCTCCAAGACCACAAATCGCCAGGAGAGGCAAGGGAGTGGACAAGGGAGTGGGCAGGAGGGGGAGTAGGGGCGGAGCCATCCCCTCGTCAGCATTCGCTGCCAGATAATTCACCGTCCGCGACGCTCTACGGCAGGCGGTTGGCCATCTGCAGCGCCTGCTTCGTCTGGTCGTCGGTCAGGCCCCGCAGAAAATCGTCCATCTGCGGATCGATGAGCCCGGCGCGACGGGCGACAACGTACCAGGCGCCGGCAAGGATCGGATCCGGATCGGTGCCGATGCCGCCCATGTAAAGCTTGGCGAGGCGGTTCTGGGCGGCGACATTCCCGCCCTCGGCGGCCTGTTTCATCCAGCCGAAGCCGGACTTCAGGTCGCGGGCACCACCACGTCCCTCGATCATCCAGGCGGCGAGATCGATCTGCGCCGTATCGTAGTTCTGCCGTGCTGCCTGCGCCAGCAGCCCTCGCGCCTGGACCTCGTCGCGCGGCTTGCCGCCGACGCCATTGGCATAGACCTGCGCCATCGCATATTGCGCGTCGGCAAGGCCGGTCGCGGCGGCGCGCTGATAATAGGACACCGCCTTTGCGATGCCGGCATCGCCGGGGTCCTGCTGGACCAGCAGCTGCGCGAAATTGAACTGCGCCAGACGGTTGCCGGCCTCGGCGGCGGCCTGCATCAGCGCGTAGGCCCCTTTCTCGTCCTTTTTGACGTAGCGGCCGTCGAGCAGCATCAGCGCATACTGGAACTGCGATTCTGGTATGCCCTGCTCGGCGGCAAGCGCGTACCACTTTGCCGCCTCCGCAGCGTTGACCGGCACGCCAAGACCGCGCGACAATATCTCCGCGATCAATGTCTGCGCCGCCGGGTCGCCGTTCTGGGCGCGAACCAAAGCGAGGTTGTAGGCCGTCTTGTAAAGGCCGCGCTGGAAGGCGCCATAGGCAGAATCCGACGGCTTTGCGCCGAAGCGGTCGGGATTGATGGCGTCGGCCGACGGCAGCGGGGCGGTGGTGGCAGGCTGCGGCAGCGGCGTGGCGATCGGCTTGTCCGTGCTTGCACCGATGTCGGGCTTGAGTTGCGGCAACGGGGCGGTTTCCGCCACGGCGGCCTGCACCGTGAGCGCCGCAAGCAAAGCACCGAAAAGGATTGTCCACGCCGGCACGTCAGTCCTCGAAACGCGGCGCGGTTTCGTCGAGCAGCGCATTGGCGCTGGCGACTGCCATCTTCGGGTCGACGCCGTCGGCAAAGACGGCGCTGGACAGCGCCACGAATTCGGCGCCGGTGGTAGCTACCGCTTCGACCGAGGCGAGGTCGGACCCGGCCATGACGATGCAAGGGATCTGGATCACATCCGCCCACCATTGGCCCAGCGACAGGTTGCGCGGGTGCGGCTCCGGCTTGTTGTCGTAGCCGAAGCGGCCGAAGAAGATGTAGTCGGGCCTGAGCTCGCCGAGTTCCAGCGCATCGTCGCGTGTCTTGGCGCCGCCGGTGCCGACCATCATTTTTGCCTGAAAACGGTCGATCGTCTCGGCGAGTTCGGCCTTGCCGACCTCGACATGGATGCCATCTGCCTGGACGCGGCCGGCGATGCGGGTGTCGCCGGCAATGACGACGGCAACGCCTGCCGCTTGCGCCGCCGGCACGATCTGTTCGGCGAAGGCCTGGAAGGAGGCCTCGTCCATGCCGTTCTCGGGCAGGATCAGCGAGGCGACGTCGCCGCCCTCGAACGCCGCGCCGATGCGCTCAGCCGGCACGCCGGGCGGCGCGATCAGCACGATGCGGCAGCGATTTGGAGGCGTTGCGTCGTTCATTGGTTTTCGATCCCGGTTTTCGCCTATGCCGGGCGAAGATGGTTGCATTGCGGCATAGAGCAAAGTGCCGGCCTTGAACAGGCGGGCGGGGCAGGATCATTGGCGCATGATTGTCGTCCGGCGACGTTCTTCGCTCACTTGATCGCCTGGGTGCTCTCGGCTGGGATCTCCGATTTCCACAGTGTCCAGCCAAGATTCATGCCGGCGGCAGCGACCAGGATGGCGGCGGCGCCGACGATCTGGGCCGGATGCAGCCGGTGGCCGAAGGCGACGACATCGACCAGGATCGCGACCACAGGGTAGATAAAGGACAGCGACCCCTGCAGATGAGTCGGCAGTTTCTGAATGGCGCCGTACATCAGGATGTACATCAGACCGGTATGGACGACGCCAAGCGTCGTCAGCATGCTCCAGCTCCACGCATCGGCGGGAAGGTGGGAAAGGTTGGCGAAGGGTGCCAGCATGACGACTCCGACGCAGACCTGGATCAGGGCGATCAGGTGCGGTGGCGTGCCTTTGAGCTTCTTGGTGACGATGGCGGCCACAGCCCAGAAGAAAGCCGCACCCAGCGCCATTGCGATGCCGGTAAAATAATCCGTACCGAGATTGCCTGTGCCTGTATTAGGACCTGCATCGGGCCCCACATCAGGCGAGGCGTGCACGATCAGCAGCATGCCGGCGAAGGCGATGCCGAGCCAGGCCAGCTTCGTCATGGTCAGCCGCTCTAAGAAGAAGAGCGCGCCAAAGCCGACCAGCATGAAGGGCTGGGTGTTGTAGACTGCCGTGGCGATCGAGATCGAGGCGTGGGAAAACGAACTGAACAGCAGCAACCAGTTGATGACGATGGCCGCGCCCCCAAGGGCCGCAATCGCCGCGATGCGCAGCGACACCCTGCCGCGCAGCAATCCCAGGGCAGCGCAGATGATCAGCAGCGTTATCGCGCCGAAGGCGCAGCGCCAGAAGACGACGTCCATGATGGGCTCGCCCGACATGACGACGAACCATCCGATCGTGCCGAGGATGGCCATTGCGGCCGTCATTTCGATTGTGCCGCGCACCGTGCTGTCCATGACGATTACCTCTCGAATGCTGATGGGTTGATAATCCCATGCGGCACAAGCGCTTCCTATGTCTTGCGATAGGTGATATGCCGGCCGTGCCTAATTAAATAAGGTGACGGCGGCCTTTTCGTTGGGAATGTCAAATGCTGGACGATCTGGACCGACGCCTTCTCGAAATCCTGATCAAAGATTCGCGAACCTCGTTGAAGGAACTGGCCCAGCAGGTTGGACTGTCGTCGCCGAGCGTGGCGGAACGGCTGCGTCGGCTGGAGGATCGTGGCGTTATCAGGGCTTTCACCGTCGAGATCGACCCGCAAGCGCTCGGCTACTCGCTGCAGGCGATTGTTCGCATCCGGCCCTTGCCGGGCAAGCTGCATATCGTCCAGAAGCTGATCGAGGAGATCCCGGAGTTTGGCGAATGCGACAAGGTGACGGGCGACGACTGCTTTGTTGCCCGGCTGTTCGTGCGCTCGATCGGCGATCTCGACAAGCTTCTCGACCGTGTCGCCGACAAAGCCGAAACGAGCACAGCCATCATCAAGGCGCAGCCGATCCGGAGGCGCCCACCGCCGCTTGCCGCGACCGCCATCTCAAAACCGTAACAGGCCTCAGCACTCACGACGCATCGCATTGTGTGCAAATTTGCCGTCGCGGCGCGAAACTTTATCGGCTATTCCAGCGTCTACACGATTTCCCTCCAACTGTCCCCGCCGATGTCAGGTCTTCTGCTCGATCCCTGGTTCTATGCCGCCGCCATTCCAGCCGTCATCCTGGTTGGTCTGTCCAAGGGCGGCTTTGGCGGTGCGGTCGGCTTCGTCGGCGTGCCGCTGATGGCGCTGGCCATGCCGCCGGTGCAGGCCGCCGCCATCCTGCTCCCTATACTATGCCTGATGGACATCGTCTCGGTGTGGACATGGTGGGGTGTCTATGACCGCAAGATGCTTACGGACATGATGCCGGGGGCGGTGATCGGCATCGGCCTCGGCTGGCTGACCGCGGCGATGGTGACAGCGGAAATGGTGCGGCTGATCGTCGGCGCGGTGGCCATGATCTTTGTGCTTCGCTGGGTCTATCTACAGATGCGGCACGGTGCGGGCCACTCGGCCGAGCCCAACCGCGCGGCTGCTGCCTTCTGGGGGACGGTCGCCGGTTTCACCAGCTTCGTCGCCCATGTCGGCGGCCCGCCCTTTCAGGTCTATGCGCTGCCGATCCGTCTCGATCCGAAAGTGCTGTCGGGCACCGCTGCAATCTTCTTTGCCGCCACCAACGCATTGAAGCTCATCCCCTATTTTGCGCTGGGACAGTTCGACACAACCAACCTGACCGCGTCGGCGGTTCTGGTACCGCTGGCGCCGCTTTCGACCATCGCCGGCGCCTGGCTGGTCCGGCGGATGCGGCCGGAACTGTTCTACCCCTTCACCTACGCAACCGTGGCGGTCGTTGCGGTCAAGCTTCTGTGGGACGGGATTTCCGGCCTTCTCTAGATTGCCAGCCATGGAAGCTGCCGGCAGCCGAGCCGCCAGCAGCGTCACGGTGGATTTCAGGCGGCGCTCGGCACCAACCGGCGCGTTCCGCCGAGGGCGAGAGCAATTCCGGTGGTCAGGACCAGCGCCATGCAGCCCAGGATGGTGATGTCGTTCAGCGTCGGCTTCAGCACCATGTCGGCGATGATCACCAGCATCACCGAATAGTCGACGCGTGCAGCGTTGAGGATGCGCTGGCCCTGAGCGAGGGCCGCCGGCGTCACGCCTTCCTTGGCGATCATCCCCGCCATGCGGTCGGCGGTCGGCTTGAAGATGAACATGCCGATGCAGAAAGTCGTCGCGTAGCCGGCAAGGCCGATCAGGATCCACAGGGCGGAGAAGCCGACCCACAACCAGCACATTATCAGCCCGAAGGCGAGCGTCAGCATCGACATCGGCGCGAAGAACCTGTTGCCCAGCTCGCCAGTGGCGCGCATGGCCTGCAGCATGCCTTCGATGTTTCCAGCGCGATCGGCGCGCATCGCGAGCACCATCAGCGTGAAGCCGCCGCCGACCCAGAGGGTCGCCGAGACGACGTGCAGAAATTTGACGATAGAGTACCAATCCATGGTTCCCCATCCTTGGATGTTGACGATTGCGAGCGGCGCATACTTGCTCCATCTCGCTGCGAGGAGCGGGCGTTTAGCGCGGCGCCTGTTTCGGAACGATGTCGCGTGGGCGGCCGCTTTGTTTCGACCTCCTATGAGACACGCCGTAACGGCATCGTTCAACGATTGCGCAAGCGCGTCGCGCCGTTTCTGCTATTCTGGCAGCGCCGGGGAAGGGTCGGGCGCGATGCGGCATCGTCCAGAAACATTGCCGATGCTAATGCGCCGATGCCGGTGACCCGGTGGCGGGTCGCCCGCCTGAATTCAACCCATTCCCATGACGGGAAAAGGCAAATCGGGGGATACTATGCAAAAGATAGCACGAAATTTCTTCACACTGGCCGTCGTCTACGCACTGTTCGGGATGGCGCTCGGCCTTCAGATGGCGATCAGCAAAGATCACACGCAGATGCCGACCCACGCCCACATCATGGTGGCCGGATGGCTGATGTCGGCGGTGTTTGCCTTCTTCTACCATTTGTTTCCGGCAATCGGGCAAAAGACGCTCGCCACGGTCCATTTCTGGTTGACGGCAATCAGTGGCATCGGCCTGTTGATCGGCCTTTACATCATGCTTGCCGGCAACCCGGCGATCGAGCCGCTGGTGGCAACGTCCTCGATGGGTTTTTACGCGGGATTGCTGCTGTTCGCCTACATCGCGCTGCCGGTGGTGTGGAAAGCCGAGCGGCTTCCTGAGGCGCAAAAGGCCTGAGTATTGTGCTGTTACGGCACAGGCGGGGGCGCTTTGATCAAAAAATATCCGCGCCGTTAAGGCTTCATTAAGCTTTACAGGCGTTTACTATGTGCATCCAGTGATCTGGATTCTTACCGAGTGGTTGGAGCCACTTTGTTTGACGCCTCCCTGTTAAACTCCTGAGAGCCGCCTTATCCGCGGCTCTTTTTTTGCCCGCGATCCGGATTGCCGGTGCCTGCGCCGTCGTTAACCGTTTGTTAAACATGTGCTTGCCTTCACCGGCGGCGAAGCGCATTTTCAAGCCTCGGTCATATAGGGTGCAGGGCGTGACGGCGATGACGCCGATTCGGCCGGCTGTAAGGCAAGTGCAGGGCGTATCGATGAACGATCCTTCGAAGGGAAGCGCGAAAACCATCAAGCTGGCGGAGCGCCGGGTTTTCTCCCAATCCTTCAAGCCGCTCTACCAGGAAGGCATGGGCCTGGTCGAGCAGGCGGCCGAATATCTGGACGGCAAGGGCCGGGCCGAGGCGAAGAAACTGTCCAGGCTGGCGGCGACGCTCTATGCGGCCGAATCGATGCGGCTGACCACGAGGCTGATGCAGGTTGCCTCCTGGCTGCTTTTGCAGCGCGCGGCGAATTCCGGCGAGATGACCCGCGATCAGGTTGCTTCCGAAAAATCCAAGGTGCGTCTCGACACCGCTTCCGCCAACAACGATGCCGCAGGCTGGGTCGAACTGCCCAAGGATTTTCTTGATCTCGTCGACCGCTCGCTGCGCCTGCAGGCGCTGGTGCGGCGCATGGACGAGGAAATCTACGGCAGCGCCGTGGCCGAGGTCTCGCCATCCGGCCACCCCGTCAATCCGGTTTCCGATCAGATCACGCTGCTAAACACGGCTTTCGCCCGCGGCTGAGAGACTGTTTGGAAACTCTACTCCGGCGGCCATCTGACGGCGTTTTCTGCGCTTACCTGCAGCGCCGCGCGTCCTCTTGGACGCGCAAAGGATGCTGTAGCACTTTGATTTTTGCGCATGATCCATTCCGAAAATCGACTCCGATTGCACGGACCCAAATGTCCGCTCCGCTTCGGTTCTCGAAAACCACGCCATCTGCCTCGTCAGAGCGAAATCTCAAACAGCCTATGGGACGCTGTGGGAACCCTGTTTCTGGTTTGTTCACATTTCGCTGGCATCGCTGTCCATCAAGGGTAGACTCGGCGAATGGGGGAAACGATTCGCATCATCGGTATCGATCCGGGGCTGAGGCGCACCGGCTGGGGCATCGTCGAAAGCCTCGGCAATTCGCTGCGCTTCGTCGCCTCCGGCACCGTGCGTTCCGACGACAAGGCGGCGCTGGCGACGCGGCTTTGCCAGTTGCATGACGGGCTTGCCGAGATCCTGCATACTGCCATGCCGCACGAGGCGGCGGTCGAGCAGACTTTCGTCAACAAGGATGCGGCCGCGACACTCAAGCTTGGCCAGGCGCGCGGCATTGCTATGCTGGTGCCGGCGCTGGCAGGTCTGGTCGTTGCCGAATATGCGCCCAACGCCGTCAAGAAGGCGGTGATCGGCGTCGGCCATGGCGACAAGAAACAGATCCACATGATGGTCAAGGTGCTGATGCCGAAGGCGACGTTCGACACCGACGATGCCGCCGACGCGCTGGCCATTGCCATCTGCCATGCGCATCATCGGCAGAGTGTTGTCTACAGGTTGGCAGCGCTGGCTGGATAAGTTTGTTCTTGACCTGTTCTCGTGCCGGCAGTAAGTAATACCTGTGAGGTATTACCATGCGAGTAACGACCAAAGGACAGGTGACGATCCCGAAAGAGATACGGGATCGCCTCGGCATCGGCCCAGGCTCGGAGGTGGAGTTCTTGCCCACAGACGACGGCGTTCGTGTAGTTGCGGTCAACGAAAACATTTCCGAAGAAGAGGCCTCTCGCAAATTCAGCCTACTGCTCGATCAAATGGCCGGTACGTTGGATCTGGGAGGAATGACGACGGACGAGTATATGGAGTGGCTGAGGGGTCCACGTGAAGATCTCGACATTGCTTGACACGAATGTCCTGATCGACGTTTGGGGTCCCGCCGGACGGGAGACGAAGTGGTCGGCGTCGGCGATCACCCAATGCCGGCGCGATGGCGCACTCGTCATCAATACAATCGTCTGGTCCGAACTGGCGCCGCTGATAGCGACGGAGGCGGCGCTTCGTAAGGCAGTCGAAATGCTCAAGATGGATCGAGAACTCTTGCCCTGGGAAGCGGCTTTCCTTGCCGGCGTCACGCATTCCCGCTATCGCCGCGCAGGCGGGCTCCGCGAACGAACGCTGCCGGATTTCTTTATTGGAGCCCACGCCGTCGTTTCTGGACATCGGTTGCTGACGCGCGATGCCGCGCGCTACCGCAGCTACTTTCCGGATCTCGACATCATGTCTCCGGAAAACTACCCATGAGGGCCTTGTATCCATGAGAGCCCCTGTACCATGAGGGCCTTGGCATGATCGGCAAGCTAAAAGGCACGCTGGACGAGATCGATGAGGACTTCTGCATCGTCGACGTGCATGGCGTCGGCTATGTCGCCCACTGCTCGGCGCGCACGCTGGCGACGTTGCCGGCGCCTGGTGAGGCGGTGGTGTTGTTCATCGAGACCTATGTCCGTGAGGACATGTTGAGGCTGTACGGTTTCCAGTCGGTTCTGGAGCGCGAATGGTTCCGGCTGCTGATGAGCAATGTACAGGGCGTCGGCGCCAAGGTGGCGCTGGCTATTCTGTCGACGCTGGCGCCGGCCGATCTCGCCAATGCTATCGCGCTGCGCGATATTGCCATGGTCAGCCGCGCACCGGGCGTCGGCAAGAAGGTGGCCGAGCGCATCGTCACCGAACTGAAGAACAAGGCGCCAGCCTATGCGGGCACTGCCTCCGGCACCATCGGCCTGAAGCAGGAACTCGGCGAAGGCGTCGCACCGGCGCCGATCACCGACGCCGTCTCGGCGCTGGTCAATCTCGGCTATTCGCGCGACATCGCCGCCAATGCGGTGGCGGCGGCGCTGAAAAGCGCCGGCGAGGATGCGGATGCATCGAAGCTGATCCGCTTCGGGCTGAAGGAACTGGCGCGGTGAGACTGTGCTTGTCCCGTTCCCTACCCTGTGCAAGGAAAGCGGCATGAGCCTTTCGCCACGCCTCATCGCTCCCGATAAGCGCGGCGAGGATGCCGAGCAAACCTTGCGGCCGCAGACGCTCGGCGATTTTGTCGGCCAGGCGGCGGTGCGGGCCAATCTCAAAGTGTTCATCGAGGCCGCCAAGGGCCGCAGCGAGGCGCTCGACCATGTGCTGTTCGTCGGGCCGCCCGGCCTCGGCAAGACAACGCTGGCGCAGATCATGGCGCGCGAGCTCGGCGTCAATTTCCGCTCGACCTCCGGCCCGGTCATCGCCAAGGCCGGCGATCTCGCAGCACTGCTCACCAATCTCGAAGACCGCGACGTGCTGTTCATCGACGAGATCCACCGGCTCAACCCGGCGGTCGAGGAAATTCTCTATCCGGCGATGGAGGATTTCCAGCTCGACCTGATCATCGGCGAAGGGCCGGCGGCGCGCTCGGTCAAGATCGACCTAGCCCGTTTCACCCTCGTCGCCGCCACCACCCGGCTCGGTCTTCTGACCAATCCGCTGCGCGACCGCTTCGGCATCCCGGTCCGTCTCAATTTCTACTCCGTCGAGGAACTGGAGCAGATCGTGCGGCGCGGCGCCCGCATTCTTGGCATGCCGCTCGGCGACGACGGCGCGCTGGAGATCGCGCGACGCGCGCGTGGCACGCCGCGCATCGCCGGACGGCTGTTGCGCCGCGTGCGCGATTTTGCCTCCGTCGCCGGCGACGGTCATGTCGACCGGCAGATCGCCGACGAAGCGCTGACGCGGCTGGAGGTCGATGCGCTCGGCCTCGACGCGCTCGACCGCCGCTACCTCTCGATGATCGCGCGGAATTTTGGCGGCGGGCCGGTGGGCATCGAGACGATCGCGGCAGGGCTTTCCGAGCCGCGCGACGCCATCGAGGACATCATCGAGCCCTATCTGATCCAGCAGGGATTCATCCAGCGCACGCCGCGCGGCCGCGTGCTGACCGCCAATGCCTGGCGGCATCTCGGCCTCGATGCGCCGAAGGACTTGGCGCAGCAGCAGATCAGCCTGTTCCAGGAAGAGTAGCGTCCGCGCGGCGTTGCGGCTTCATTCCTGCGCAAAATCTCCTAATCCTGGTCAGCTTGCCGGCGCATTTGCGGGCTCTAACGCTTCGCCGTGGGACCGTCCGTCCCACGAACGACGGAGCTGAGCGATGATGACCAGACGTGGCTTCCTGCGCCTCATCGGCGGCTCGTTCTTATCGGCCGTGTCGCTCAGCGCTTATGCGGTTGGCCTTGAGCCGATGTTCTTGACGCATGTAAAGCGCTATTCACTGACGCCGCCAAACTGGCCTGCGGGATTGCGGCTTCGCGTCGTCGCTCTCGCCGATATCCATGCTTGCCGGCCATGGATGACGCCGGAGCGGATTAGGTCGCTTTCGGAACGGGCGAACAGCCTGCAGCCGGATCTGATTGTCCTGCTTGGCGACTATGCAGCCGGCACACGCCTGGTTTCGGACTGGGTGGGTTCCTCCGAATGGGCGCCGGCCTTGTCAGGACTGAAGGCGCCGCTCGGCGTGTGGTCAATCCTTGGCAATCACGACTGGTGGGAGGACCTTTCTGCGCAGAAAGCCGGGGTCGGCCCGACGGTGGCGCGCAGGGCGCTCGAAAGTGCCGGCATCCCGGTCCTGGAAAACGATGCGGTGCGCCTGGAAAAAGACGGGCATGGCTTCTGGGTCGCCGGACTTGCGGACCAACTTGCGCTGCGGCCGGGCAAGGCCTGGGGCCGCAGCAGATTCAAAGGACTGGACGACCTGCATGGCACGCTGGCAAAGGTGTGCGACAAGGCTCCTGTTATCCTGCTGGCGCATGAGCCGGACATATTCCCGAAGGTCCCGTCACGGGTATCGTTGACGCTTTCCGGTCACACCCATGGCGGACAGGTGCGGTTGCTCGGCTATTCTCCAGTCGTGCCATCCCGCTTCGGCAACCGTTTTGCCTATGGCCATGTCGTGGAGGAGAACCGGAACCTGATCGTCTCCGGAGGGCTCGGTTTCAGCATCCTGCCGGTGCGTTTTGGGATGCGCCCAGAGATTCTTTCGATCGAACTGGGTTGATCCGTCAATGAAGTGACTTGACCACGTCCATCACATCCGGCTCGGCCTTTTCGCCGTCAAACGCGTCGACGATGCCGAAGGCGCCGCCATAGCTCCAGACCGACCATGCGAAGCCATGGGCTTCGGCGCGCCCGATCATGTCCCTGACATAGGCAGCACGGTATTCGGCCGGCATCACGTAGGGATTGCCGTATTCCTGGCGAATCATGCCGAATTCGCCGAGCGTGATGTTCTCCGGCTTGATGCCGTTGGCCTTTGCCCAGGCCTCGACCCTGGCGAACGGCGCATCCATCATCCCGAGTAGTTTCTCATTCGTGTCGATGCTCGCAACCTGCTCGTCGAGATAGGCGAGCAGGCCGCTCTGCCGCGCCCATGGCGCCTCGGCCTTGATCCTTGCGCGGATCGTATCGAGCGCTGCCTCCAGCTGGGCGCGCGGGACGGCGCTGAGCGGATAGGGCAGGCCAGTCACATAGGGGATGAAATCGCCGGCCCAGGTCGCGCCCTGATGGGTCAGCAGGAACGGGTCGTAAGAGTGAAAGGTCCAGATGATATTGTCGTCCGGGATCGCCTTCGGATCGATCTTTGCCAGCGATGTCGCATTGGAATAGCAGGCGCCGGTCAGGATCAGGGTGAGCTTCGTGGCCGACGAACGCGCCGCCGCGAACAGTCTCTGCTGGCGCTCCGGCCAGAGGCCAGTGCCGTCGGCGTCGCAGTCGATCACCGGCTCGTTCATCGGCTCGAAAGCGACCTGGCGCGGATCCTCATCGGCCAGCGTGCGGGCCATCCTGCGCACCATTTCGACATAGGCTTCGAAGGTTTTCGGGTCCTCCATCACCTCGCCCATGCCGATCTTGCGGCTGCTGCCGCTGGGGATCAGATGCATGTCGACGACCACTTTCAGCCCGGCGCGATTGACCATGCGCACCGAGTCCAGCACGCTGGCATAGAGCCCGTCGCGCAGCGCTAACGTCTCGCCGGACAGAAATGGCGACGGATCGACCGGCATGCGCAGGAAATCGAAGCCAGCCCTCTTCAGCGCCTTGAGGTCATCGTCATTGAGGAACTTGCGCCACTCGGGATAGGGCAGGATTGCCTGCGGGTCGCTCCATTTGTCCTCGCCAGGCCAGGTCGTCCATTGGTCGAGATTGAGGCCGCGCTTCATCGAAAAGCTCGCTGTCTGGGCCGGCATCACCAGCGCGGCAAGCACGAGTAGCGCCGCCATCAAGGTCTTGATCATCGCCGTCAACACTGCCATCCGGTTCTTGCGCCAAGCCAGTGCGTGTCGCCCAAGAGTGTGTAGCGGTTTTTGGGACAGCGACACGCAAGCAAACAACCACTAAAGTGCGTCGCGCTTTAGGTGCCCAGTCAGGCCCAAAAAGGAAAGCGCAATGGACGATCATGGTGAATCGGCGGCGCTCGGCGCCGGGCTTTCCGGCGCGCTGACGGAATTCGGCCATCGGCTGATGGCGCGGGTCTACTATGCCGACACCGATTTCTCCGGCGTGGTGTATCACGCGCGCTATCTCGAATTCTTCGAGCGCGGCCGCTCCGACTATCTCCGGCTTGCCGGCGTCCATCACACCGAGCTCGCCGAGGGCAAGCATGGCGAAAAAATAATCTGGGTGGTGCGGCGCATGGAGATCGACTTCCGCGGATCTGCCCGTATGGACGACATCTTGACCATCGAGACGCGCACGGAGGACATTTCGGGCGCCCGCATCTTCATGGCGCAGCAGCTGAAACGCGGCGGCGAGGTACTGGTCGAGGCGCGGGTCGAGGCGGCGATCATCGGCGAGAGCGGCCGGCCAAGACGTTTTCCGAAGGAATGGATCGCAACCTTCATGCGCAAGATAAATCGGTAGTTCAAATCGGTAGGTTACTTATGCCGGCGATCCGCGGACGATGCCTGGCGGCTCGCTCAAGGCGCGGCAATGCGCCGCGCTGTACGTCCTAACCCATCCTTAACCATAACGGTTCATGAAGAGAGTGGTGAAGATTGGAGGAATCCAGCGCCTTCCTTTCACCAACATTTGCCCCGAAAAGGCCGTCAACGGTGCATTTTGGGGTTATTCCGCAAGCGTTGCGCGAACCGACCAAAAGGGATGCCCATGGGCCAGCCGCCAGCCGTGCCCGGAAAATCTTAAGGACGTAACCATGGAAAATATCGCACTCGCCGAACCGGGCGCGCATTTGTCGATTTGGGCGCTGTTCATGCAGGCCGGCTGGGTGGTCAAACTGGTCATGATCGGGCTGCTCTGCGCCTCGATCTGGACCTGGGCGATCATCGTCGACAAGCTCGTCGCCTATGGCCGCATGCGGCTCGCGCTCAATCGCTTCGAACAGGTGTTCTGGTCCGGGCAGTCGCTGGAGGAGCTCTACCGCACGCTCGCCGACCGCAAAACGACCGGCATGGGCGCCATCTTCGTCGCCGCCATGCGCGAATGGAAGAAGAGCTTCGAGAAGGGCGCGAAATCGCCGCTTGGCCTGCAGACCCGCATCGACAAGGCGATGGACCTGGCGCTGACCCGCGAAATGGAAAAGCTGGAAGGACGGCTTGGCTTTCTCGCCACCACCGGCTCGGCGGCGCCCTTCATCGGCCTGTTCGGCACCGTGATCGGTATCATGACCTCATTCCAGGCGATCGCCGCATCCAAGAATACCAGCCTGTCGGTGGTCGCACCCGGCATTGCCGAAGCGCTGCTGGCCACGGCAATAGGCCTGCTCGCGGCCATCCCCGCCGTCATCGCCTACAACAAGCTGTCGTCGGACGCGAGCAAGATCGCCGTGCGCATGGAGGGGTTCGCGGACGAGTTCTCCGCCATACTCTCGCGCCAAATCGATGAAAAAGTCGCGCAGAAGACCTGAGGAACAATCATGGGAATGTCTGTAGGCGCGGGTGGCGGGGGACGCGGTGGTCGCGGCCACAGGCGGCGCGGCCGCCATCACGCGATGATATCGGAAATCAACGTCACGCCGATGGTCGACGTGATGCTGGTGCTGCTGATCATCTTCATGGTCGCCGCACCATTGCTGACGGTCGGCGTGCCGATCGACCTGCCGGACACGCAGGCCAAGGCGATGAATGTCGACACGCAGCCGATCACGGTCTCCATCAACTCCGCCGGCCAGATCTATCTCCAGGAGACCGAAATCCCGGTTGAGGAACTGGTGGCGAAGCTGCAGGCGATCTCGAAGACCGGCTATGACGAGCGCATCTTCATCCGCGGCGACAAGTCGACGGACTATGGCACCGCCATGAAGGTGATGGCCCGCATCTCGGCCGCCGGATACAAGAATATCGGCCTGGTTTCACTGCAGGAACAGGATCAATAGACGCAAGATGAGGACCGGCCTCACCACATCGGTGATCTTGCATACGGTCGTGATCGGCTTCGGCCTGTTCACGCTGTCGGCGCCGGCTGCATTGCCGGCGTCCGATGCCGAGTCGCTGGCGGTCGAAATCGTGCCGATGGAAGCGATCGCGCAGATACAGCAGGGCGACAAGAAGGCTGCGGTGAGTGAAAAGCCGGCGCCATTGCCTACCCAGCGCCCGGACATCGTGGCCGACGCGCAGACGGTCGGTGAGAACAGCGTCGATACCGACAAGCCGCCGACGCCGGAACCCAAGCCCCAGCCGGTCGATATGGCTGAGGCGCCGCCGCCCGCGCCGACGCCGAAAGAGAAGCCGAAGCCCGAGGATGTGCCGAAGCCGAAGGAACAGCCCAAGCCTGTTCCGGCGACGGAGGTCGCACCGGTCCCGCAGCCGAAGGAAGAGGTCAAGCCCGAGCCTGTCAAGCAGGCGGAGCCTAAGCCAACACCGGCCAAGGAGCCGGCGCCGACGCCGCCGCACGACAAGACCGCCGCCATCGACCCGCAGCCTGAGGTCAAGCCGGACGCCGTCGCCGAAGCAATAGCGAAAGAGCAGCCCACCGAGACGACGCAGCTTCCGGACTCTGCACCTGCGCCGCAGGCGCGGCCGAAGCCGCAGCCGGCCCAGGCCGAAAGCGCCAAGGCGCCGGAGCGCAAGAACGCCGACAAGCCGGTCAAGGAGGCCTCGTCCAAGCCGAAGTCGGAAGACAAGCAGTTCAACGCCGACGAGATTTCCGCGTTGCTCGACAAGCGGAAGCCGTCCGGCGGCGGCGCCAAGCGTTCAACCCAGCAGGCATCGCTCGGCGGGGACAAGAATCAGGGCCAGAAGCTTTCAAGGTCGGAGCAGGGGGCGTTGGAGGCTCAGCTTGGTGGTTGCTGGACCCTACCGGTAGGGCTCGAGGGTTCCGAGAATTTCATCGTCGTAGTCCGGTTCAACCTCGATGCCTCCGGCAAGCTGGACGGACGGCCATCTGTCGAAAAGTCGAGCGGAAGCCGCCCGTTCGACGAAAGTGCCGTTCGCGCGGTTCAGAAATGCGATGTGGCCGGCCTGCAGGTTCCCGCAGGCAAACAAGACATCTGGGCCGACGTGCGGGTCACGTTCGATCCGAGGGAGATGCTGGGCCTATAGGTCTGGCGCCCGTTGAATCATTGAAGAGAAGCGAGAAGACATGAAATCCATCCTCAAGCCGCTCCTGATGATCGTAGCGATGGCGCTGGGCATGACTGCCGCCGCCACCTTGCCGGCGCGGGCGCTCGTTGAGCTCAACGTCAACAAAGGCAATGTCGAGCCGCTGCCAATCGCCATCACCGATTTCCAGGGCGGCGATGCGTTGGGCGCGGAGATTTCCGGCATCGTCAGCGCAGACCTGAAACGCTCCGGCCTGTTCGCGCCGATCGACAAGAGCGCCTTCATCGAAAAGATCTCCAATCCGGATGCCACGCCCCGCTTCGAGGACTGGAAGGTGATCAATGCCCAGGCGCTGGTCACCGGCAGCGTCAGCAAGGAGGCCGATGGCCGCGTCCGCGCCCAGTACAGGCTGTGGGACACCTTTGCCGGCCAGCAGATGTCGGGCGAGCAGTTCTTCGCCAACGACGCCAATACGAGGCGCGTCGCTCATATCATCGCCGATGCGATCTATGAGCGGCTGACCGGCGAGAAGGGCTATTTCGACACGCGCGTCGTCTTTATCGACGAATCGGGCGCAAAGAACGCGCGCAAGAAGCGCCTCGCCATCATGGACCAGGACGGCGCCAACGTCCGCTATCTGTCGGATGGCAGGTCGATCGTGCTGACCCCGCGCTTCTCGCCAAACCGGCAGGAAATCACTTACATGTCCTACGAAAGCGGCCAGCCGAAGGTCTATCTGCTGCAGATCGAGACCGGGCAGCGCGAACTGGTTGGCGACTTTCCCGGCATGACCTTTGCGCCGCGCTTTTCGCCCGACGGCCAGAAGGTGATCATGAGCCTGCTGCGCGACGACGGCAATTCCAACATCTTCGCCATGGACCTGAGAAGCCGCTCGACGACCAGGCTCACCAATTCGACGGCCATCGACACCTCGCCGTCCTATTCGCCGGATGGCAGCAAGGTGGTGTTCACCTCCGACCGCGGCGGCCGCGCGCAGATCTATGTGATGGGCGCCGACGGTTCGGGCCAGACCCGCATCTCCTTCGGCGACGGCGTCTATTCGACGCCGGTATGGTCGCCGCGCGGCGATCTCATCGCCTTCACCAAGCAGACTGCCGGCGAATTCCAGATCGGCGTCATGCGCGTCGACGGTTCGGGCGAGCGCATCCTTTCAACCGGCTTCCAGCAGGAGGGGCCGACCTGGGCGCCCAACGGGCGGGTGCTGATGTTCTTCCGCGATTCAGCCGGCGGGCCGAAACTCGTTTCGGTCGATCTCACTGGGCGCAACGAGCAGTCGATCCCGACCGCGAATTTCGCGTCGGACCCGGCCTGGTCGCCGCTGCTCGAGTAAGCGAGGAAATGAAGAATTGAAGAGATGGAGACGACGGGATTCCTCAATTCTTCAATTCGCTCCTTTCCACGGCTTGGTCGCGTTTTAGCCGCATTTCCGCCTAGGGTCCGCGCACATGTTGCCCCGTCTGGTGGCCTCTGGCAAAACGGCTGCGGACGGCAGCCGAAACCAAATTTTAACCGTGTTTCTTGAACGCCGGTTAACCCAAACGTGGTTACTGGACGATCAACGAAATCACTCGAATTGCGAAGGAGAGGCGGCATGGGCCGTATCGCAGCACTTACCAGAAACCCGGTGATGATCGCGCTGGTGGCGTCGCTCGCCATTGCCGGTTGCGCCTCGAAGAAGACCCCGAACAGCGCCGCCGATCTCGGTCTCAGCGGCGCCGGGGCGGCAACGCCCGGATCGGCCCAGGACTTCACCGTCAACATCGGCGACCGCATCTTCTTCGATACGGATTCTTCCTCGATCCGCGCCGACGCGCAGACGACGCTTTCGCGACAGGCGCAGTGGCTGAACCAGTATAGGCAGTATGCCATCGTTATCGAAGGCCATGCCGACGAGCGCGGCACGCGCGAATACAATCTGGCGCTCGGCGCCCGCCGTGCCGCCGCCACCCGCGACTTCCTCGTCGCCAGGGGTGTTTCCGCCCAGCGCCTGAAGACCATTTCCTACGGCAAGGAGCGTCCGGTCGCGGTTTGCGACGATATCTCCTGCTGGTCGCAGAACCGCCGCGCCGTCACCACGATCAGCGGCGCCGGTTCTTGATCGGCAGAAATGCAACACATATGTGCGAAAGGCGGCCGCGGCCGCCTTTTTCATGTCCGGCGCCCGGATATGGGACTTGAAACAAAATTTGGCCGAAGTCCTGCGTCCTGCTAAGAGCCGAGGCGCCTGACGGTCCCACTCCGATCGGAAGGCATGCAACAGGCAAACAATTTCACGGCGAGAGGCACATGCATTTCAGATCGGTCTTGAGCGGCACGCTTGCGCTGCTGCTCGTATCAAGCGTCGCCGCACTTGGTGGCGGTACGGGGGCAAGCGGCAACGAGCAACAACCGCCGAAAGGCGGCTTTTCCTTACATTTGCCGAAGATCAACTTGCCCGGCGTTTTCGGCGAAAGAAAGAAACCGGATCAGGTTCAATTCGCCCAGGATGGCACCGGCACTACGGCGCTGGAGGAACAGCTGCGCCAGATGAACGGCAAGATTGAGGAGCTCAACTTCCAGGTGCTGCAGATGCAGGAGCAGATCCGCAAGCAGCAGGAAGACAACGAGTTCCGCTTCCAGCAGCTGGAAGGCGGGTCGCAAGGCGCGCAGCAACCGGCCGAGCAGAAGAAGTCGGACGCCACCACCAACACCGACAGCAGCGTCGCCGAGGCTCCGGCGACGCACGCGCCGGGCGATGCGGGCTCACCGCCCGCCGGCGACCAGAGCGGGGAGGTCATCGTCGAATCGCCGACGGGCGAACCCGGCACGGTGATCCCCGGCACGCCGCCGAAGACGTTCGGCACCATCACCGTCGACAAGAACGGCAATGTGATCGACGCCGACGGCAACACGCAGGCACATGCACCGGTGCAGAACACTGCCCCTGCCACCAGCGACCAAGCCCCCGGTGACCAAGGTGCTGGCACGCAGGCCGGCAAGTCCGACGACACGGTGGTCGCGGCGCTGCCCGCCACCGACGACCCCGAGGAGCTTTACCGCAACTCCTACCAGTTCATCCTGTCGGGCGACTACAGCACTGCCGAACAGGGCTTTCGCGACCACATCGCCCGCTTCCCCAAGAACGCCAAGGCGGCGGACGCGCATTACTGGCTGGGTGAGTCGCTGCTCGGCCAGCAGAAATACCGCGACGCGGCCGAGACGTTCCTCGCCGCCAGCAAGGACTATCCGAAGGCCAAGAAGGCTCCCGACATGCTGCTGAAGCTCGGTGTCTCGCTGGTCGGATTGAATCAGCGCGACGTGGCCTGCGCCACTTTCGGCGAGATCGGTAAGCGCTATCCCAACGTTTCCGGCACGCTCAAGGAACGCGTCAAGCAGGAAAGGGCGCTCGCGGCGTGCTGACGCTAGAAACCGAGCCTGACCCTTCGGTTTTTTCGCAGATCGACTTTACCAACGGCGCTGTTGCGGCCGTGTCCGGCGGCAGCGACTCGACCGCCCTTCTCCTTCTCCTCAAAGATCACCTCGACCGTACCGCGCCCGCAACGAAATTGCTGGCTGTGACGATCGATCACGGTCTGCGGCCGGGCTCGGCAGCGGAAGCGCAAGCCGTGGCCAGGCTTTGCGTCGGGCGCGGCATTGCCCACCGCACCCTGGTCTGGTCCAGGCGCAAGCCGTCGACCGGCCTGCCGGCTGCCGCGCGAGAGGCACGCTACCGGCTGCTGGCCGAGGCAGCGCAGGCGGAAGGTATCGGCCTGGTCCTGACCGGCCACACTGCCGACGACCAGGCCGAGACCGTGCTGATGCGGAAAGCACGCGAGGATGGGGCACGCCAAGATGGGCGAGGTCTCGCCGGCATGGCGCCCGCGACTCTTTACGACTGGCGGATCTGGATCGCACGGCCGCTTCTCGGCACACGGCGGGCGGCGCTGCGCGAAGTCCTGCAGCGCGCGAATGTCGGCTGGGTCGAAGACCCGACCAATGAAGACGAGGCTTTCGAGAGGCCGCGTATCCGCGCGGCACTTGCCGACCGCAATGGTACCCAGCGCGTGGAAGACGCGGTGGCGCTGGCCGCGCGGGCTGCGGTGGAGCGCGAACAGCTTGGCCATCGCGCAGCCGCGCTGATCCGCGGCTTTGCCAGCAGGCCCACCGCCGGCCTTATCCGTCTCGATCCGGGCTTTGCGACGGCCAGCGACGACGCGGCGGCCGTCTATGCGCTGCGCATCCTGCTGGCGACTGTCGGCGGCGTTGCCTTTCTGCCCGACCAGGTTCGCAGCAAGGCGCTGCTCGATCGGCTGAGGGCCGGACCATCTGGCACAACCCCATTTTTCGCGACCCCGTTTTGCGCCACATTGTCGCGGACGGTGGTCGATGCACGGCGTGCCGGCATCTTCCTGCGTCGCGAAACCCGCAACCTGCCGCCCGCTGCTCCTGCCGTGGACAATGCCCTCTGGGACGGCCGCTGGAGGATCACATTGGACGATGAACCAGGTGCATTTTTGATCGCGCCGCTCGGTGCGGCTCGTGCCGCAAAACGGCCAATTGCCGACGACGGCACGCCGCCAAGCCTTGTCCGCGCGGCCCTGGCGGCCGAGCCGGTGCTGTGGCGGGCAAATGAACTTCTTGGCGAATGCCTCGGTTCGGCGCAGGACAGCCAGGTCCTGCCGGGAATGGCGGTATGCCCGGTGGTCGCGCCCTTTGCCCGCTTCCTGCCGTCCTTCGACCTGGCGCCGGCCGGAACGGTCGCCGCGCTGATCGGCGCGGCGCTTCTTCCTGCCACGCCTTTTAGCGGCCACACTGCCAGTTGATCTTGGGCGAAAGCTTAACCGCGACATGCTGTTCTGCTTGGCAAGGGAAGGCGCCATCCCTATGTTAGACCCAAGTTTCCTCTCACGACGCGTGTCCGCCAGCGGACACCAACGGGACAATTGATGAATCCGAATTATCGCAATCTCGCGCTCTGGGCGATCATAGCGGTCCTGCTCATCGCTCTCTTCAATCTGTTCCAGACGCCGCAGACGCGCGGAGCAGCGAGCGATGTCCCCTATTCGCAGTTCCTGCAGGATGTCGCAGCCGGCCGGGTCAAGACGGTGACCATAGCGGGTGCCCGCATCTCGGGCACCTACACCGACACCTCTACCGGCTTCCAGACCTATTCGCCGGGGGATCCGTCGCTGGTTTCGAGACTCCAGGACAAGAACGTCACCATCAACGCGCGCCCCGAATCCGACGGTTCCAATTCGCTGTTCGGCTATCTCATCTCCTGGCTGCCGATGATCCTCATCCTTGGCGTCTGGATATTCTTCATGCGCCAGATGCAGTCCGGCTCCGGCCGCGCCATGGGCTTCGGCAAGTCGAAGGCCAAGCTTTTGACCGAAGCGCATGGCCGCGTCACCTTCCAGGACGTCGCCGGCGTCGACGAAGCCAAGCAAGATCTGGAAGAGATCGTCGAATTCCTGCGTGATCCGCAGAAGTTCCAGCGGCTTGGCGGCAAGATCCCGCGCGGCGTGCTGCTCGTCGGCCCTCCCGGGACCGGCAAGACGCTGCTTGCCCGTTCGGTCGCCGGTGAGGCCAACGTGCCGTTCTTCACCATTTCCGGCTCGGATTTTGTCGAGATGTTCGTCGGCGTTGGCGCCAGCCGCGTCCGCGATATGTTCGACCAGGCCAAGAAGAATGCGCCCTGCATCATCTTCATCGACGAAATCGACGCGGTCGGCCGCCATCGCGGCGCCGGCCTCGGCGGCGGCAACGACGAACGCGAGCAGACGCTGAACCAGTTGCTGGTCGAAATGGACGGCTTCGAATCCAACGAAAGCATCATCCTGATCGCCGCCACCAACCGGCCGGACGTGCTCGACCCGGCGCTGCTCAGGCCCGGCCGTTTCGACCGCCAGGTGGTGGTGCCGAACCCCGACATCGTCGGCCGCGAGAAGATCCTGAAGGTGCATGTGCGCAACGTGCCGCTGGCGCCCAATGTCGACCTCAAGGTGATCGCACGCGGCACGCCGGGCTTTTCCGGCGCCGACCTGATGAACCTCGTCAACGAATCCGCCCTGATGGCGGCGCGGCGTAACAAGCGCCTTGTCACCATGGCCGAGTTCGAGGACGCCAAGGACAAGATCATGATGGGCGCCGAGCGCCGCTCGTCGGCGATGACCCAGGCCGAGAAGGAACTCACCGCCTATCACGAGGCCGGCCACGCCATCCTGGCGCTGAACGTGCCGTCGGCCGATCCGCTGCACAAGGCGACCATCATCCCGCGCGGCCGGGCGCTTGGCATGGTTATGCAACTGCCGGAAGGCGACCGTTATTCGATGAGCTACAAATACATGATCTCGCGCCTCGCCATCATGATGGGTGGCCGCGTCGCCGAGGAGTTCAAGTTCGGCAAGGAGAACATCACCTCTGGCGCCTCCTCGGACATCGAGCAGGCAACCAAGCTGGCGCGCGCCATGGTCACGCGCTGGGGCTTCTCCGACAAGCTCGGCCATGTCGCCTATGGCGATAACCAGGAAGAGGTCTTCCTCGGCCATTCGGTGGCGCGCACGCAGAACGTCTCGGAAGAGACGGCGCAGATCATCGACGCCGAAGTGCGCCGGCTGATCGACGAGGCCTATTCGACGGCGAAATCCATCCTGACCAAGAAGAAGAAGGAATGGATCGCGCTGGCGCAGGGGCTGTTGGAATATGAGACGCTGTCCGGCGAGGAGATCAAGCAGCTGATCGCCGGCCACAAGCCCGCCCGCGATCTCGGCGACGACACGCCACCGAGCCGTGGCTCGGCCGTGCCGAAGTCCGGCAGCCGCCGCAAGAAGGGCCCGGAGCCCGAAGGCGGCATGGAGCCTCAGCCGTCAAGCTAGGGTCCGGCTCAGGAGATTGATTTCGAAAATCGCCGCGGTGTTGATCGCGGCGGTTTCATTTGGAGGGCTGCCAGCAGTCGGTCGCGGCCTGAAAACTCCATCGCTTCACCCAGTGCCGGGGACTTCTCCACATGGGAGGTAGACGCTGAAGGTTTGCGGAGGCCGTGATGAGGGCCGATCTCCCGCAAGGGGGAGACCGGCCGTCACCTCCGCTTTTACAAACCTTCAGCACTGCCGGCACAATTTATCGCCGGCAACAGGAAGGCCCGCGAACCTTGCGGTTGGCGGGCCTTCCTGTCTTCAGGTGTTACTGCCGATCAGCTCTTCAGCGCGGCATTGCAAAGGCTGTAGAAGCCGCCACCCTTCTGGATCCACTTGAGGCCACCCAGCGTATCGGCCTCCTTGTTGGCGTGGTACTCGTCGCGGCAGGTGTGCATGCGGCCCTTCGCCGGGGTTTCGCTGCTATACTTGGTGGAGATCGCCTTCGGAAACGTCACACCCTGGGGAGCGGTGACGGTCGGCGTTTCCGGGTGGCTGGTGAGGCTTGCCTGATCGGCTGCCGGCATGGTGTCGTCGTCGGAACCACTGGCACCGCACTGGCTCATGCGGAAGTCGTTCCACTTCATGCCGTTCAGCGTGTTGCCGGTCTTGGCCGCCTGATACTTGGCGCTGCAATCCGCCCTGCTGAGGCCGTTGCCTGCGGTGGCAGTCGCCGCTGCCTTGGGCGTCTCTGCGGCGGGTTCCACCGTCGCGCTGGCGCCGGCGGCGCATTCGCTCTTGCGGAAGTCATTCCACTTCGTGCCGTTCAGCGTGCCGGCGGCCTTTGCGGCCTGGTATTTGGTGCTGCATTCTTTCGCCGTCGGGCCCGGTGCCGCGTCGGTAGTTGCAGCGCTGGTGCTTTCCGCCGCGGCTGGCGTGGCGTCGGCGGCGTCGGTACCGCATTCTGCCTTGCGGAACTGGTTCCAGTTCTGCCCGCCAAGTGTTCCGGCGTCCTTTGCCGCGTTATACTTGGTGCTGCATTCAGTCATGGTCAGCGCATTGGCGGGCGCCGTCAGGAATAAAGTCACGACGGCGAGACCCGTCAAAGTGGCAAGTCGATGGATGAGCATGCGTCTTCTCCCTCAGATGTTCACGATATGTACCAAGCAAGCAGTAGCACTCAACGGCTGGTTGCGCCAGAGGCTAAATGGCGTAAAAGCTGTCGGAAAGTGCATTATTTCGATAAAGTCGTAGCCAGCTCCTGTCCGCCAGGTAGATTTTCCCGAGCGCTTTTGCACGGAAAGCGCGCATAGAGCGGCCCACAGTGAGGGACTGCCTGACATGACGGGTTGGATCGAGTGTCGCCGCTGCGGCGCAACTGAATGCCCGATCCAGGGCCACTCGACCCGCGGATTGCGAGTTCAGTGCCTACTGACTGAGACAACAAAGAATCCAGATGCAGTCTGAAGTTCCTGAACGCTGCTGCCGCAACCAGGCAGGGAACTTGAAAATCCACGCACGAGCGTGACACAAAACACACAAAACAACAATTTTCTAAGGATTGGTGACCTATAATCATGCATTGTGATGATAGGGCTCGGGCCAATTTATGGCATGACGTGCCGGAAAAGAACCATCGGGAAGCTGGCTAGCATGGCAGGAAGTTATTTCGGTACGGACGGCATTCGCGGGCGCGCCAACAGGTTTCCAATGACGGCGGAGGTCGCCATGAGGGTCGGCATGGCCGCCGGCCTTTCGTTCCAGCGCGGCAGCCATCGCCACCGCGTCGTGCTCGGCAAGGACACCAGGCTTTCCGGTTACATGATCGAGAATGCGATGGTGTCGGGTCTGTGCGCCGCCGGCATGGACGTGTTCCTGCTCGGCCCGATTCCGACGCCCGCGGTCGCCATGCTGGTGCGCTCATTGCGCGCCGACATCGGCGTGATGATCTCGGCCTCGCACAATCCCTACTACGACAACGGTATCAAGCTGTTCGGCCCAGATGGCTACAAGCTCTCCGATGAGATCGAGGAGCGAATTGAGGGGATGCTCGACAAGGATATCGACCTGGCGCTCGCCGATTCGGACGGGCTCGGCCGCGCCAAGCGCGTCGACGGCGTCCATGACCGCTACATCGAATTCGCCAAGCGCACGCTGCCGCGCTCGATGTCGCTTTCGGGCCTCCGCATCGTCGTCGATTGCGCCAACGGCGCCGCATACAAGGTGGCGCCCGAGGCGCTGTGGGAACTCGGCGCCGAGGTCGTCGCTATCAATGTCGAGCCCAATGGCTTCAACATCAACAAGGAGTGCGGCTCGACCCATCCGGCCGGCCTGCAGAAGAAGGTCCACGAAGTGCGCGCCGATATCGGCATCGCGCTCGACGGCGATGCCGACCGCGTCGTCATCGTCGACGAGAACGGCGCGATCGTCGATGGCGATCAGATCATGGCGCTGATCGCCGAGTCCTGGCATCAGAGCGGACGGCTGGCCGGCGGCGGCATCGTCTCGACGGTGATGTCCAATCTCGGCCTCGAACGCTTCCTCGGCGACATGAACCTGCAGTTGCACCGCACCAAGGTCGGCGACCGCTATGTCGTCGAGCACATGCGTGCGCACGGCCTGAATGTCGGCGGCGAACAGTCGGGCCACATCGTGCTGTCCGATTTTTCCACCACCGGCGACGGCCTCGTCTCGGCGCTCCAGGTGCTCGCCTGCATCAAGCGGCAGAACCGGCCGGTCAGCGAACTGTCGAAGAAGTTTGCGCCGGTGCCGCAGCTGCTGAAGAACGTCCACATTTCCGGCGGCAAGCCGCTCGAGGAAGCCCTGGTCAAGGCGGCGATCGAAGATGGACGGCACCGCCTGGGCAAGGCCGGGCGCCTGGTCATCCGGCCATCCGGCACGGAACCGCTCATCCGCGTCATGGCGGAAGGCGACGATCACCAACTGGTCGAGGCCGTCGTCAACGATATCGTCGAGGTCATTTCGGAAACGCGCAGCGCCGCCTGATCCTGAAGCTTTTGCCAGTTTGAAAGCCCGCCTCCGGCGGGCTTTTTTCGTTGGCTTGCACGCAAATTCTCCGCAGAAATGACGCGAAAACTCTGAAAGATTTAGAGGTACATGGTTAACCGATACGGTTAAACGCGTTTTAACTTTTCCAATTCATTATCCACGACTGAAGCCAATCAGATTCGGACGCGTTCGCTGTGCCGAGGGTTCTCAGGGGTGACAAGCATGTTCAATACAGCAAGAATGGCCCTCTTTGCCGCGCTGCTCGCGGGCGTGGCCGGACCAGTGTTCGCCGCCGACTTCGTCGAGCCGCCCGTGGTCGAGCCGGCCCCGCCGCCGCCCGTCTACGAGCAGCCGGTCGAATATGGCGGCTGGTACATTCGCGGCGACATCGACTATCACTGGTCGAAGTTCCGCGGCGGCGACTACATCACCTACGGGCCGGATCCAGGCACCGGCCGCTTTGACAGCGGCAAGCTGGAGGGCGCCTTCTCGGCCGGCGCCGGCGTCGGTTACCAGATCAACCAGCATTTTCGCACCGACCTGACCGCGGACTGGATGAGCAAATCCGATTTCCGCGGCTCGACCAGCGGCATCTGCCTCGATGGAGATCCCTGCACTTCGACCGACACCTCGTCCTATACGGCCCTGCTGCTTCTCGCCAACGCCTATGTCGATATCGGCACCTGGCACGGCATCACGCCCTATGTCGGCGCCGGCATCGGCGGCGCCTGGGTCAAGTGGGATACGCTGCATAACGTCACTGAGGACGGTTCGTTTGAGCATAGCGGCGGCAAAGGCTGGCGTTTTGCCTATGCCGCCATGGCGGGCGCATCCTACTGCCTGACCGATCGTGTCAAGCTCGATGTCGGCTACCGCTACAGCCATATCGAAGGCGGTAAGATGTTCGACTTCGCCAGCGGCGTCGGTCCGGGCCATGACAAAGGCATCAATGTGCACGAAGTGCGCGGCGGCCTGCGCTACCAGTTCGGCAACTCGGGCTGCGCCCAGCCGGAGCCGATCGCCTACGAACCCGAACCGGTCTACACCAAGTAATCGCTTCGAGAGCAGGGTTGCGGACCGCCCGGCGAAAGCCGGGCGGTTTTCGTTTGAGTCAGGAAAGCGCATCAAAATCAAATCGCTAACGTGCTGTTATCCTTAACCGCCACTTAACCACTATGGTTAACAATGCTCTGAAACGGCGCTCGCGATCGCGAATGGCGCCACCTTCGGGAGCCAGGGATCATGACATTCAAATCGCGCATAGCGCTGGCGCTTGCAGCAATCGCCCTGATGCCGCTGTCTCAAGCGCTTGGTGCCGACTACGATCCGCCGATCTATGTCGACCAGGCGCCGGATTATGTGCCGGTCGAAGTCGGTTCGGGATGGTATCTGCGGGGCGATGTCGCTTATTTGCCGGAAAAGAGTTTCGAAGATGAGGACTTCGCCTTCACACCGGCGAGCTTCAGCGACAATGAAGATCCGATCTTTGCCAGCATCGGCTTCGGCTACCATTTCAACGACTATCTGCGGGCCGATCTCAATTTCGGCTATCTGCCCGGCAACAAGATCGGCGTCGGCTATGATGACGGAACGACCGTGGCATCAGCGTCCCTGAAGAACTACGCCTTCTCGGGCATGCTCAATGGCTATGTCGATCTTGGCACCTATGTCGGGATCACGCCCTATCTCGGCGCGGGTATCGGAATCGTCCAGAGCAATCGCAAGCTTTCGGCGAGCTATTTCACCGACAACAATGACCCTACCGACGATTTTGTTCTGCAGGACGACAAGACCCAGTATTCCTTTGCCTATACGCTTAATGCGGGCCTTGCCTATCAAGTGTCCAAGAATGTTTCCGTCGATTTGGGCTATCAGTATTTTTCCGCGCCCGACGCCGAATATGCGACTGCCGAGAGTCTAAATTCCTATCCGATCGACAAAGGGATCAGCAATCATCAGGTTAAGCTCGGGTTGCGCTACGACCTCTGGTAGGAGCTGCTCGGGAGACAATCAAGACGGCGGATCTTCGGGTCCGCCCTCGTTTTGGAGGCCCACGACATTCTCATCACAGGTGATCAATATCCTGCCAGCGACAAAAACTTTCCCCTTGACGCCTGACGCCTGAACGCATATCGCCATCCGTGGGCCACCCCTCCCCAACGAGGGGCCACTATCTGGAAGGATAGACCACAATGACGACGCGTACGAAGCCCGGACTCCGTCCGGAAAATCCCAATTTTTCCTCAGGTCCCTGTGCAAAACGTCCCGGCTGGTCGGTCGAGGCGCTGACCAATGCTGCGCTCGGACGCTCGCACCGCGCCAAGATCGGCAAGTCCAAGCTCGAACAGGCGATCGAGCTGACGCGGGAAATTCTCCAGGTTCCGGCAGACTATCGCATCGGCATCGTGCCGGCGTCGGACACCGGCGCGGTCGAGATGGCGCTGTGGTCGCTGCTCGGCCAACGCGGCGTCGACATGGTCGCCTGGGAGAGTTTCGGTTCCGGCTGGGTCACCGATGTGGTCAAGCAGCTGAAGCTCGCTGACGTGCGCAGGATCGAGGCCGGCTACGGCGCGCTGCCGGATCTGACAAAAATCGACTTCGACCGCGATGTGGTCTTCACCTGGAACGGCACGACATCAGGCGTGCGTGTCCCGAACGGTGAGTTCATTCCGGTCAGCCGCAAGGGCCTGACCATCTGCGACGCGACGTCGGCGGCCTTTGCGCAAAAGCTCGATTTCCAGAAGCTCGATGTCGTCACCTTCTCCTGGCAGAAGGTGCTGGGCGGCGAAGGTGCGCACGGCATGCTGATCCTCAGCCCGCGCGCCGTCGAGCGGCTGGAAAGCTACAAGCCCGCCTGGCCGCTGCCGAAAATCTTTCGCCTCACCTCGGGCGGCACGCTCATCGAAGGCATCTTCAAGGGCGAGACCATCAACACGCCATCGATGCTGTGCGTCGAGGACTATCTCGACGCGCTGCGTTGGGCGAAGTCGATCGGCGGCCTCGACGCATTGATTGCCCGCGCCGACGCCAATGCCGCCGTTATCGACGGTTTCGTCGACAGATCCGCATGGCTCGGCCATCTGGCCACCGACCCGGCGACGCGGTCGAACACGTCCGTCTGTCTTTCCTTCACCGACCCGGATGTCGCCACGCTTGATGCCGACGGACAAGCGGCGTTCGCCAAGGGCATCGTCTCGACGCTCGACAAGGAAGGCGTCGCCTACGATATCGGCGCCTATCGCGATGCGCCGCCCGGCCTGCGCATCTGGTGCGGCGCGACAGTCGAGACCTCCGACCTCGAAGCGCTGCTGCCGTGGCTCGACTGGGCCTTTGCCGCACAAAAGGCGTCGCTCAAGGCGGCTGCCTGAGTTTCCCGTGGCGGCCCTCGGGGCCGCCCATTCCCAAACGGATCAAATCTCATTTGAAGGAGGCCGCCATGGCGCCCCGCGTTCTCGTCTCAGACAAACTCTCCACCACTGCCGTTCAGATCTTTAGGGATCGCGGCATCGACGTCGACTACCTGCCCGAGCTCGGCAAGGACAAAGAAAAGCTGCTCGAAGTGATCGACCAGTATGACGGCCTCGCCATCCGTTCGGCGACCAAAGTCACCGAAAAGCTGATCAACGCCGCCACCAGGCTCAAGGTGGTCGGCCGCGCCGGCATCGGCGTCGACAATGTCGACATCCCGGCGGCGAGCCGCAAGGGCATCATCGTCATGAACACGCCGTTCGGCAATTCGATCACCACCGCCGAGCATGCCGTCGCCATGATCTTCGCGCTAGCCCGCCAGATACCGGAAGCCAATGCCTCGACCCATGCCGGCAAATGGGAAAAGAACCGCTTCATGGGCATCGAGATCACCGGCAAGACGCTGGGCATCATCGGCTGCGGCAATATCGGCTCGATCGTGGCCACGCGCGGCGTCGGCCTCAAGATGCACGTCATCGCCTTCGACCCGTTCCTGTCGGACAGCCGCGCCGAGGAGCTCGGCGTCGAGAAGGTCGAACTGGACGAGCTGTTCACCCGCGCCGATTTCATCACTCTGCACACGCCATTGACCGACAAGACGCGCAACATCATCGACGCCGCGGCGATCGCCAAAATGAAGACCGGCGTGCGCATCATCAACTGCGCCCGTGGCGGGCTGATCGTCGAGGCCGACCTGATTGCGGCGTTGAAAAGCGGCAAGGTGGCGGGCGCTGGCATCGATGTGTTCGAGGTAGAGCCGGCGGAGAAAAGTGAGCTGTTCGGCATGGAGCACGTGGTGGCGACGCCGCATCTCGGTGCGTCGACGATGGAGGCGCAGGAGAATGTCGCCCTGCAGGTCGCCGAGCAGATGGCCGACTATCTGATCAAGGGCGCTGTTTCCAACGCCATCAACATGCCGTCGATCACCGCTGAAGAAGCGCCGCGCCTGAAGCCTTTCGTCAAGCTTGCCGAAGTGCTCGGCGCCTTTGTCGGCCAGGTCACCGAGGATCCTATCAAGGAGGTCGAGATACTGTTCGACGGCTCGACCACGACGATGAACACGCGCGCGCTGATCAGCGCCACTCTTGCCGGGCTGATCCGGCCGCAGGTCTCCGACGTCAACATGGTGTCGGCCCCGATCATGGTGAAGGAGCGCGGCATCATCGTCGCCGAGGTCAAGCGCGACAAATCCGGCGTGTTCGACGGCTACATCAAGCTGACGGTCAAGACCGAGCATAGGACGCGTTCGATCGCCGGCACCTGCTTCTCGGACGGCAAGCCGCGCTTCATCCAGATCAAGGGCATCAACCTCGACGCCGAGGTCGGCCAGCACATGCTCTACACGACGAATGCCGATGCGCCCGGCATCATCGGCCTGCTCGGCACGGTCTGCGGCGAGAACGGCGTCAACATCGCCAACTTCCAGCTCGGCCGCAACCGGCCTGGCGGCGATGCCATTGCACTGCTTTATCTCGATGCGCCGTTCCCGGAAAACGTGCTGGAACAGGTGCGGGCGCACAAGTCGATCGACTCCGCCAAGCGGCTGCATTTCGATGTGGGCGCCTGAATAATGCCCGCGCGCCCCGCGTGCTCTGCAAGCGCGCGGGGCGCTTCGACAATGTGGCTGACAGGCTCTGGATTGCACCATGCGGCGTCGAATATTTGCCGGCTAAATCGCCATCTTCCTTCCGCTGTATTCGGCGAGGCTGATACCGCCAAGCACCAGCACCAGGGCCAGTCCCTGATAGAGCTGGAATGTCTCACCGACGATCAGCACCGACAGGAGCGTGCCGAAGATCGGCACCAGGTTGATGAACAGGCCAGCCCGGTTGGCGCCGATCAGTTCGTTGCCCCTGATGTAAAAGATCTGCGAGACGACTGAGGCGCCGATCGCGGTGTAGAACGCTATCGCCCAGCCGCGCGCATCGGGGACGATGACCTTGCCGGCGGCCACTTCCCACAGGAAGAAAGGCAGCGAGGTGACAAGTGCGGCAATCGACAGCGCCAGCATCAGGCTTTGCCAGCGTATAGCCGGCTTCAGCCGCAGCCCGACCGAGTAGAAGCTGTAGCAAAGCACCGCGATCAGCATGATGGCGTCGCCGAAGTTGAGATCCAGCTTGAGAAGCTGGCGCAGATCGCCATGGCTGGCTGTCAGGGCGACACCGACAATCGTCAGCACGACGCCGGCGATCTGCACCCGGTTCACACGCAGGCGAAACAGCACGAAATTGGCGAGGATGATCACGATCGGTATCGCCGCCTGCTCGATCGAGACGTTGATCGCCGTCGTGTAGTTGAGCGCCGTGTAGAAGATCGCGTTGAAGAAGGTGAAGCCGCAAGCGCCGAGCCCGCCAAGCAGCAACCAATGCTTGCGCACCACCGGCCAGTCCTCGCGCAGCGTTCGCCAGCCGAGCGGCAGCATGATCAGAACGGCCAGAACCCAGCGTAGGAAGACCAGCGTCATCGGCGAGATGTGGTCGACCGCCAGCTTGCCGGCCACCGAGTTGCCGCCCCACAGCAAGGTGGTGAACAGCAGGAACAGATAGGCGGTTCGATGCATGGCTAAAATTTCCAGCCGGGAGGGCAGGCGAAGGGTCTTTTGCCGACCTATTGTGGTGGTTCGCCCAAGTAAATGATGTCAAAGGCGAAAATTGTTGTGCCTGAGGGCGCTTTCGGCGGTAAAGAATGGTCGCGCTCGCCGGGTCTTGACGTTATAGAGCGACGTGCGTCCACTGGACGGACAAAGTACGCGTCTCAAGGCTTGAATGTTCGCATCGTGCTTTCCGAAAATCGATTCCGATTTTCGGGGGCCTATGCGATAGAAGCCTGTCGTTTCGAACTATTTCAAGCCGCTCCGAGCGGCGCCTCAAGGGAAAAGAAACATGGCCAATGTGGTGGTCGTCGGCTCGCAATGGGGCGACGAGGGCAAAGGCAAGATCGTGGACTGGCTGTCGGAACGCGCCGACGTTGTCGTACGCTTCCAGGGCGGCCACAATGCCGGCCATACGCTGGTCGTCGACGGCAAGGTCTACAAGCTGTCGCTGCTGCCGTCCGGGGTGGTGCGGCAAGGCAAGCTGTCCATCATCGGCAATGGTGTCGTCTTCGATCCGCACGCCTTCGTCGCGGAAGTGGCGAAATTGAAGGCGCAAGGCGTCGAGGTGACGCCGGAGCGCCTGAAAATAGCCGAAAACACCGCGCTTATCCTGTCCTTGCACCGGGAGCTGGACGGATTCCGCGAAGACGCCGCCACCAATTCCGGGACGAAGATCGGCACGACCCGTCGTGGCATCGGCCCCGCCTATGAGGATAAGGTGGGCCGGCGCGCGGTCAGGGTGATGGATTTGGCGGATTTGGAAACGCTGCCCTTGAAGGTCGACAGGCTGCTGACGCACCACAATGCGCTGCGCCGTGGGCTCGGCCACGCCGAAGTCACGCATGACGCAATCATGAGGGAACTGATTTCGGTCGCCGACGAGATCCTGCCCTATATGGACCGTGTCTGGAAGATCCTCGACGACAAGCGCCGCGCCGGCGAACGCATCCTGTTCGAGGGCGCGCAAGGCACGCTGCTCGACATCGACCACGGCACTTATCCGTTCGTCACCTCGTCCAACACGGTAGCTGGTCAAGCCGCCGCCGGATCCGGCGTCGGCCCGGGTGCCATCGGCTATGTACTCGGCATCACCAAGGCCTATACGACGCGTGTCGGCGAAGGTCCGTTTCCGACCGAACAGAAGAACGAGATCGGCGAGTTCCTGGGCACGCGTGGCCATGAGTTCGGCGTCGTCACCGGCCGCAAGCGCCGCTGCGGCTGGTTCGATGCCGTGCTGGTTCGTCAGGCCGTGGCCGTCAACGGCATCAAGGGCATTGCGCTGACCAAGCTCGACGTGCTCGACGGGCTGGACGAGATTAAGGTCTGCACCGGCTACCGTCTCGATGGCGAGGCGATCGATTATCTACCGGCCAGCCAGGGTGCGCAGGGGCGCGTCGAACCAGTCTACGAGACGCTGGAGGGCTGGAAAGGCACCACCGCCGGCGCCAGAAGCTGGAACGATCTGCCGGCCCAGGCAGTCAAATATGTCCGTCACATCGAGGAGCTGATCGGCGCGCCGGTCGCACTCCTTTCCACCAGCCCTGAACGGGACGACACAATACTTGTGACCGATCCGTTTCAAGACTAGATTCTCAGCCGTTCCGGGCATCGCGGCCGATTTGCGGGGGCCGGCCCAGAAACGAAATGCAGGTCAACTGAAGCATGGCAGATTTTGTTGGTGCTCTGAAAAAGACGCTCGATAAACTCGACAACCCGACGCCGGAGATACGCGCGAGGGTCTATGACAAGGCCCGTTCGACGATCGCGGACAAGCTGGCCAAGAACATACCGCCGCTGGCGCCTTCGGTCGTTGCCCAGCATAAGCGCACCCTGGAGGAGGCCATCGCCAGCGTCGAGCGGGAGTACGCCAAGCCTGCGCCGGCATCCGATCCGCTGTCGGAGCTGGAGGACATCTTCTCCTCCATCGACCGCAACAAGAACCAACCCAGCCACGTCCGGCAGCCGGAAAAGGCCGAGCCGGCATGGCAACCGGCAAAGACCGAGCCGACGTGGCAGCCGGCGCCTGCCGCCAAAGCCGCGCCGAATTGGCAAAAACCGCCATCCGTTGCTTCTCCGCCAGAGCGCACCGATGCGGTGCCTTCGGACGCGGATTTTCCGGCGGCGGACGAGAAGAGCGATACGTTTCGAGACGATGTATTTCCCAACGACGAGGAGCCGGCGCCGGACACCTTTCAGCGTCTGCGTCCTGCCGAGCGCAAGCGCAGCTATGGCGGGCTGATCGCCGCTGTCGTCGCTTTGCTCGTCATCGCCGGCGGCGGCTACGGCGTCTGGCTGAACAAGGACGCGTTCAGCAACATGATGGGTCTCAACAGCACGACTGTTGCAACCATAGAACCGTTGGTGAAGCCGACCCCGGCCGAGCCGGCTACCGAGGCCGCGGCAAGGCCCCCGGCCGCCGCGGCTCCAACGGATGCCGAGGGCACAAAGTTCACCCAGCGGCTGACACCGGAGGGCGGTGAGGTCGATCCCGGCCCCGCTTCAGGACAAAGCGGTATCGGAGAGGGCGAATCCGTCGCAGCACTGACCACACCGCCGCCGGCCGCACCTGCGCCTACAGCGCCGGCCGGCGATACGCCAGACACGACTGCGCCCGCCACGCCGGGCGCTGCCCCCACAACACCGCCTGCCGATGAAGCAACGCCGGCGCCGGCGGCGCCGACCGATAGCGCAGCCGCGCCGGCAGCGCCGGCCCCGGGTGCTGCGCCGGCCCCGGGTGCTGCGCCGGCCGCGCCAACAGCCGCGCCTGCGGAAACCGCGCTGGCGGTCGGCCAAAAGGCAATCTTCTACGAGGAGCGTACCAGCACCGCCCAAGGCTCGGCCGAGCCCGGCAGCATCGTCTGGTCGCTGGTGCAGGAATCGCCCGGCGGCAATTTGCCGCCCGAGCCGGCAATCCGCGCCGAAGCGAGCATTCCAGGCAAGGACGTGCAGCTGCGCATGACCATCCGCCGCAACACCGACCAGACACTGCCGGCCAGCCATATCATCGAGATGATTTTCCTGACGCCCGATGGTTTCGACGGCGGCGGCGTCGACAATATCCTGCGCGTCGCCATGAAGGGCTCTGAACAGGATGCCGGCAGCCCGCTGATCGGCATCCCGGCCAAGATCGCCGACGGCTTCTTCCTGGTCGCTCTCAACGACACCAAGGCGGACGAAGACGCCAATCTGACCCTGCTCCGGGGGCAGAACTGGATCGACGTGCCGGTCGTCTACAAGACCGGACGGCGGGCGCTGCTCACCATGGAAAAGGGCATTCCCGGCGACAGGGTGTTCGACGAGGCGCTGAAGGCCTGGCAAACAAAGACGGCGGGCTGAGGCCGGCTCACCAGCCTCAACGCTCCCTTTGGCTCAGAAGCCTTGGAACAGCATGTCGAGTGCGGCCACGATGTCGTCGTGACGACTGGAAAGATTTCCTTCGGCAGCAGGCAATTCAGAAGCCCATCAAGGCTGATATGAATTCTGTCACCATGACATGGTCACTGCCGTTGATCGTGAAGGTGGGGTTTAGCCGGCGGCCCGGCACCGGGGCCGTGGGCGGCATCAACGGGATGACAACCCTGGTGTTTAGACTTTTAAGAAGATCAGCCTGAACGTCGAGCATAGCCGTCGCCTTCAGCTCTCCGGTAGAAATCGTAACGCGCCATCAAAACGGCCGGTACTTGGCCAGTGGCAGTCCGTTGCGCCTGACATAGTCGTTAGAGCTCTCGATCGTCTCCCTGTTTTCCTCCTGCCACCGGCGCGTTTTTTCGGCTGAAATCGCCTTGGCGATACCCTCCTCGGCGGCGCGAGATAGTTAATACCGAGCGCCTTGGCGTCTTCGATCAATCTGGAATCGATGGAGGTATTGACCGATTTTCGTTGGCCTTTTGGAGTCGATTGAAACATGGAGCAGCTCCCATTCATGCGCATAAGATAGGCGCATGAGAACACGCATGAAATCCCTACCCCTCCATCTCCTCGCGCAGCATCTCCAGCTCCAGCCATTCCTCCTCGAGCGCTGCCAGCGTGGCGCGCTCCTTATCGAGGGCGGCGATGGTTTTCTGGAATGAGGCCGGGTCGCGCTCGTAATACGCCGGGTCGGCGATGTTGTTCTCCAGCCGTGAGATCGAGGCGTTCACCGCCTCGATCTTCTTCGGCAGTGATTCCAGCGCGAATTTCTGCTTGAACGACAGTTTCTTTGCCGGACCCTTCGGCGCAGCTGCTTCGGTCCTGCCTGCCGCCGCCACTTCGCTGGTCTCCGCCTTTGGCGGCCGTGGCTTGCGGTTGTCCAGCCTGGTGCCGCCGCGCTGCGCCAGCATGTCGGAATAGCCGCCGGCATATTCGATCCAGCGGCCGCCGCCGTCCGGCGCGATCAGGCTGGTCACGGTGCGATCGAGGAAATCGCGGTCGTGGCTAACCAGGATGACGGTACCGGCAAAACCGGCGACCAGTTCCTGAAGCAGTTCCAGTGTCTCCATGTCGAGATCGTTGGTCGGCTCGTCGAGCACCAGCAGGTTTGCCGGCCGCGCCAGCACACGGGCGAGCAGCAGCCGCGCCCGCTCGCCGCCCGAAAGCTCGCGCACCGGCGTGCGCGCCTGTTCCGGCTTGAACAGGAAATCCTTCATATAGGAGACGACGTGGCGCTGCTCGCCATTGATGACAAGGTTCTCGCCGCGCCCGTCGGTGAGGTATTGCGCCAGCGTTTCGGCCCGGTCGTCCGCCTCGCGCTTCTGGTCGAGCGTGGCGATCTCCAGATTGGTGCCGAGCCGCACCGAGCCTGAGTCCGGCTTCAATTCGCCGGTCAGCATCTTCAGCAGCGTCGTCTTGCCGGCGCCGTTCGGCCCGACCAGGCCGACACGATCGCCGCGCTGGATGCGGATCGAGAAGCCCTTGACCACGGTAAGATCGCCAAAGCTCTTCTCGATGTTCTTGGCCTCGATCACCAGCTTGCCGGATTCGGCGGCGTCGCTGGCCACCATGGTCGCCGCACCCTCGGCGCCGCGGTGGCCACGAAAACGCTGGCGCATGGTCTGCAGTTCGCCGAGCCGGCGCATGTTGCGCTTGCGCCTTGCCGTCACGCCGTAGCGCAACCAGTGCTCCTCGCGTACGATCTGGCGGCCAAGCTTGTGCTGCTCGCGCTCTTCTTCTTCCAGCACGTTGTCGCGCCATTCCTCGAAATGGCCAAAGCCCTTGTCGAGCCTGCGGGTCTGGCCGCGATCGAGCCAGACAGTGGCGCGTGACACGCGCTCGAGGAAACGGCGGTCGTGCGAGATGACGATCAGCGCCGAAGAGGTGCGGGCAAGCTCCTCCTCCAGCCACTCGATGACCGACAGGTCGAGATGGTTGGTCGGCTCATCAAGGAGGAGAATGTCGGGCTCCGGCGCCATGACGCGGGCGAGGGCAGCACGGCGCGCCTCGCCGCCGGAGAGATCGTTCGGCGGTTCCTCGCCGGACAGGCCGAGATGCTCCATCAGATAGGCGGCGCGGTAGGGATCGTCGGCGGGTCCGAGCCCCGCCTCGACATAGGCGCGGACGCTGGCGAAACCGTCCATGTCGGGCATTTGCGGCAGGTAGCGCACTGTCGCCGAAGGCTGGCGGAACACCTCGCCGTCCTGCGGCTCGATCAATCCCGCAGCGATCTTGAGCAACGTCGATTTGCCCGAGCCGTTGCGGCCGACCAAAGCGATCTTGTCGCCCGCCGACGCCATCAGTTCCGCTCCGTCGAGCAGCGGCGTGCCACCGAAGGTCAGTTTTATCCCGTCGAGATTGAGAAGTGGCGGCGCCATGTCAGCTTTCGGTAAGCGGGAATGGGTGGGCGAGCAACAGCGCGCGGCCGCTGCCCAGCGCGATTTCGAGCCGGCCCTTGACCTCATTGGAAATGGTCAGCGACGAGCCGAACGCCACCTCGATATGGTTCAGCGGCCATTTGGCGCCGGTCACGGTCAGGCCGGAAAGGTCGGAAAAGCCGAGAATCGAAAACAGCGTGCCATCCGCGTAGTCGAAGCCGGCCTTTCCGCGAAGCAAGGGGGTGCCTTCCTGTGCGCCGCTGGTCAAAAGCACGTCCGTCCCTGCCTCGGCCAGTCGGACGCTGAGCGCCAGGTGCAAGAAGGCGTGGTCGGTCCGCTTGCCACCGAACGCGCCGGCAAGCACGAGGCTGGTCGCGCCGCGTTCGAGCGCGGCGGCGATAGCCAGTTCGCCGTCGGTCTTGTCCTTTTCTGCCGGAAACACCTGGCGGGGCACGGCGGCCAGCTCGTCCGGCAGCTCCGCCGGCACCGAATCGAAGTCGCCGACCCAGAGTTCCGGCGTCAGGCTCAGCGTCCGGGCATGGCTCATGCCGGCGTCGGCGGCGATGACACGCGTGCCAGCGACCTGGCGGTCGAGCAGCGGCGTGCGGATAAGATCGCCGCCAAGCAGGATGGTGAATTTGCTCATATGCGTGGCCCTTACCAGCCCTGCTTGCGAAACGGAAGGCCGCGTTCCGGATGCCCGGCAAACTTCCGCTTGCGCCACACCTGGGCCGGGCCTATGTGTCGAAACGCTCTAACGGGGTGCTGGACGCGATCTTCGCGGACCAGCTGAGAGGCAACCATGCCAACCCGCTGAACCTGATCCGGTTTGTACCGGCGGAGGGATTAGACGTTTCGGACAGCCCGACGCCTCAATTCCTTTCAACGTGAACGAAGGAGGCGCCGATGCGCACGTTTTCATACACTCTTGTTTCGGCAATGCTGCTTGCGGCGGCCCTTCTCGCCGGCATCGGGCCGGCATCCGCGCAGGAAAAACTCACCGTCTATACCTATGAGAGCTTCACCGCCGACTGGGGTCCAGGCCCCGCGGTGAAGAAGGCCTTCGAGGCCGAATGCGGCTGTACTCTCGAATTCGTCGCGGTCGCCGACGGCGTCGCCCTGCTCAACCGCGTCAAGCTGGAAGGCGCCGCAACCAAGGCCGACATCGTGCTCGGCCTCGACACAAATCTGACGGCCGAAGCCAAGGCCACCGGCCTGTTTTCGCCGCATGGCGTCGTCATCGACGTCAATGTGCCGGGTGGCTGGAGCGACAATATTTTCGTGCCGTTCGACTATGGCTATTTCGCCGTCGTCTACGACACCGAAAAGCTAAAGACCCCGCCGAAGAGCCTGAAGGAATTGGTCGACGGCAATGCCGATGAGAAGATCGTCATCCAGGATCCGCGCACCTCGACGCCCGGTCTCGGCCTGCTGTTGTGGGTGAGGTCGGTCTATGGCGACAAGGCGCCGGAAGCCTGGGCCAAGCTTAAGGCAAAGGTGCTCACCGTGACGCCGGGCTGGAGCGAGGCCTATGGCCTGTTCACCAAGGGTGAGGCGCCGATGGTGCTGTCCTATACCACGTCGCCGGCCTATCACATGGTCGCCGAAAACACCGAACGCTATCAGGCGGCGTCCTTCGAGGAGGGCGAGTATCTGCAGATCGAGGTTGCCGGCTTAACCACCACGGGTGCGAAGAACCGGTTGGCGAAACAGTTCTTGACTTTCATGACCGGGCCGAAATTCCAGGATGTCATCCCCGAGACCAACTGGATGTTTCCTGCCGGCAAAACTGACAAGCCGCTCAATCCGGCCTTCGACAAGCTCGTCAAGCCGACCAAGACTTTGCTGTTCAGCCCCGAAGAGGTCGCCGCCAACCGCAAGGCCTGGGTCGACGAATGGCTGTCGGTGATGAGCAAGTAGTTTGTGATTGAAAGATGATCACTTTACGGTGCCCCCCTCTGTCCTGCCGGACATCTCCCCCTCAAGGGGGGAGATCGGATGTCACTTCCGCTTTCGCCAATCGAAGTCGAAAGATTGAGGCGAGGGTAAAGCTGCCAATCTCCCCCCTTGAGGGGGAGATGCCAAGTTTTGGCAAGGAGGGCAGGACAGAGGGGCGTGGGCGGGAACTCGGCCTCAGCCATATTTTCTGCTTCGACGATCGTTGAACCAGGCAGGGCGGCATGCATACCGGATATCCTGCCGATCCCCGCGTCGCCGCCGGCACCATCGCGCTTGCCGCTGTTGCGCTGCTGATCGGCGGAGCGTTCGCCGGGCTCATCCTTGAAGCTACACGCAACCCGACCGGCGCCGCGTCGACTTTCGATTCCTACCTCTTCCGTGTCGCCCGTTTCACGCTGTGGCAGGCTTTGCTGTCGACACTGCTTTCCGTCGTACCGGCGCTGTTCGTTGCGCGGGCGCTGTCGCGGCATCCGCGCTTCTTTGGTCGTGGCTTGATCCTGCAGCTCTTCGCCGTGCCGCTTGCGCTGCCGGCCATCGTCGCCGCACTCGGCATTCTGGCTCTCTATGGCCGTGCCGGCTATTTCGCCGGCGTGCTCACCGCGATTGGCGGTCAGGGCTGGCCGGGCATATACGGCCTGTCCGGCATCCTCGTAGCCCATGTCTTCTTCAATCTGCCGCTGGCGACGCGGCTGTTCCTCGAGGCGCTGGCGACAGTGCCGGCCGACCAGTGGCGGCTGGCGAGCCAGCTCGGCATGGGCGCCAGGCCCGCATTCCGGTTGATCGAATGGCCGACGCTGCGTGCGGCACTGCCAGGGGTCGCCGGGCTTGTCTTCATGCTCTGCATCACATCCTTTACCATCGTGCTCACGCTGGGCGGTGGGCCGGGCGCGACGACACTGGAGGTCGCCATCTATCAGGCGCTGCGTTTCGATTTCGATCCTGCCCGCGCGGTGACGCTGACACTGCTGCAGATCGCGCTGACCTTCATCGTGGTGCTTGCATTGATGCGGCTTGGCGCCAACACCGTCGCCGACGCCAACCTGCCGGTGGCACCGCGCCGGTATCTTTCGGCTGGTACGGCCGAGACCGCGCTGAACGCAGCATTGATCGTTCTGGCATTGCTGTTCGTCGCCGGGCCGATGGCGGCCACGGTGACGTCAGGCCTTGGCGCCGATCTCGGCCGGCTGGCGGCCGAGCGCGCGGTGCGGCAGGCAACGCTGACCAGCGCCGTGCTCGCCTTGCTGGCGGCGCTGCTTTCAGTGGCGCTGTCGCTGTCGCTCGTCATGGCACGACGGGCGCTGGCCTTGAGGCGTCGCGTCGACGCCAAGACGCTGCTCGAATACGCCACCGATACCGGCGCCGGCCTCGTCCTCGTCGTGCCGCCCATCGTAATCGGCGCCGGCTGGTTCCTTCTCCTGCGTACTTTCAGCGATGTCTTTGCCATCGCCCCTGTCATGGTCGTCGCCGTCAACGCGGTGATGGCGATGCCGTTTGCCATCCGCGCCATTCGCCCCGGCTATGATGCGGCGAGCGAACGCCACGAACGGCTCTGTTTACTGCTTGGCATTTCGGGCTGGGACCGGTTCCGGCTGGTCGACTGGCCGTCGCTGCGGCGGCCGCTCGCCACCGGTTTCGCGTTCGCGATGGCTTTGTCGCTCGGCGATCTCGGCGTCATTGCCCTGTTCGGCAGCGACTCCCTGCAGACGCTGCCTTATCTCTTGCTGTCGCGCATGGGCAGCTACCGCACTATGGACGCGGCAGGCCTGGCATTGCTGCTCGGCGTGCTCTGTCTCGCGCTTGTCCTGGCCGCGGACTGGCTGGGACGGGGAGAAAAATCATGACGCTCAACAGCGAAAGCGGTACGGCTGTGCGGCTGGAAAAGGTCTCGTTCAGCTATGGCGAAGCGCCGTTTTTATTCGATGTCGAGTTCGCCGCCTCGAAGATCACCGCCATCATGGGGCCGAGCGGTTCGGGAAAATCGACACTGCTCAATCTGGTGGCCGGCTTCGAGACGCCGCGATCGGGCCGCGTGCTGATCGGCGGCGCCGATTTCGGCGCCAAACCGCCTTCGGCGCGGCCGGTGTCGATGGTGTTCCAGGAAAACAATCTCTTTGCCCAGCTTTCGGTCGAACGAAATGTCGGCCTTGGCCGCTCGCCGTCGCTCAGGCTGACCGAGGCCGACCACGCTGCGGTCGCCGCGGCGCTCAAGCGCGTCGGCCTTGCCGGCAAGCAACAGCGCCTGCCGCGCGAACTCTCCGGTGGCGAGCGGCAACGCGTCGCGCTCGCCCGCGTCCTGGTGCGCGACCGGCCGGTGCTCTTGCTCGACGAACCGTTCGCCTCGCTCGGACCGGCCTTGCGCGACGACATGCTCGATCTGGTAGCCGACGTTCAAGCAGAGCGGCGCATGACGGTGCTGTTCGTCACGCATCAGCCGGAGGACGCCCACCGTATCGGCCAGGACATGGTGTTCCTGGACAATGCCACGGTTGCCGCAACCGGGACTGTCGCCGATTTTTTTACCAGGGCTGGACCGGAAGCCTTCCGGCACTATATCGGTGCAGGTCCGTTTGGCGCGGGATCACGAGATGTTGCCCGGAAGCGGACATAATTTACGGCCAAACCGGCTTCAGGCGATGTGGTGCTTGCTTGCCATGGTCAAAGTAGTGTGGCTAGGTCCTCCGATACTGGTCCGGCATAGGTTGTGATTTGCCACTTGGGTGTCATGCGTGCTCGTGGGCGCGAAGGACGCTGTGGCAGTTGATTGTGCGTATGATCCTTTCTGAAAATCGATGCCCGATTTTCGGGGCCATGTGCTGAGACCCGAAAGGAAGCTGTTCTGCCGACCGGCACCGACAGAGTGAGAAGGAAACCGCTGGCGCGCTTCCTCGCGCTGGCCGGCTTTGCCATGGCGCTGGCAAGCTGCCAGATGTTCACGCCTCCGGACGTTCAGGAATCCGGCTTCCAGCCTTCCAACAAACCGATCACGGTTGACAATGTCGCCGCCAACAGCAAGCTCGCCGAAATGGCGAAGGCGCAGCACCCGCGCATCCTCGCCACCTATGGCGGCGAGTATTCCGATCCCAAGCTCGAACGCATGGTCGCCAAGGTCGTCGGCAGCCTGACCGTGGTGTCCGCCAACCCGACCCAGACCTACCGCATCACCATCCTTAATTCGCCCAACGTCAATGCTTTCGCGCTGCCGGGCGGCTATCTCTACATCACGCGCGGCCTGTTGGCGCTGGCCAACGATTCGGCCGAGCTCGCCGCGGTCATCGCGCATGAGATGGGCCACGTCACTGCAAACCACGGCTTGCAGCGCCAGCAGCTCGAGGCTGAGGAGGGGTTTGCAACCAAGGTCGTCTCGGATGTGCTCGGCGACAGCCCGACCGCCAAGGCGGCACTGATCCGCGGCAAGCTGCGGCTTGCCCAGTTCTCGCGCAATCAGGAGCTTGAGGCCGACGGCATCGGCATCAAGTCGATCGGCGAGGCGGGCTTCGATCCCTTTGCCGCCGGCCGCTTCCTGCAGTCCATGTCGGCCTACACCGATTTCCGCTCTATCAGCGGCGCCACCGACGCCAGCCTCGACTTCCTGGCGACGCATCCCAACACGCCGCAACGCATCGATCTGGCGCAGCGTCATGCCCGCCAGTTCGGTGCGCCCGGCGTCGGCACGCGCGACCGCGACGCCTTCCTCGCCGGCATAGACGGCCTGCTCTACGGCGACACACCGGAGGAGGGCTATGTGCGTGGCGAAACCTTCCTGCATCCAGGGCTCGGCGTGTCGTTCTCGGTGCCCGATGGCTTCATCATCGACAACTCGGCCGCGGCGGTGACGGCAACCGGGCCAGGCGACATAGCGATCCGCTTCGACGGCGTTTCGATCGACAAGAGCCGCTCGCTGACCGACTACATCCGCAGCGGCTGGGTGGCCGGTCTGGACGAAAGCAGCGTGCGCCAGGAAACGATCAATGGCAACGAGGCGGCGACGGCGCATGCCAGCGCCGAGGGCTGGCAGTTCGACATCGCGGTGATCCGTGCCGGCGGTCAGGTCTACCGGCTGTTGACCGCAGCACCTTCCGCCAGCACCTCGCTGGATGCCGTGGCGCGCTCGGTCAGCGGCTCCTTCCGTATCTTGAGCGCAACCGAGAAAGCGGCGCTGAAGCCGCTGCATATCCGCGTTGTCACGGTGCGGCCCGGACAGACCATGGGGTCGCTCGCCGCGCAGATGGTCGGCGTCGATCGCAAGCTGGACCTGTTCAGGGTGCTCAACGCGATGTCGCCCGGTGCAGCAGTGTCCGCCGGCGACAAGGTCAAGATCATCACCGACAAATAAGATTCAGGCGGCTGTCGCCAGAAACTCGGGGTTTTGCTTCACCAGCGCTATCTTGAGCTTTTCCATGGCGCGTGCCTCGATCTGGCGGACGCGCTCCTTGGAGATGCCGAGCGCCTCGCCGAGGGCTTCGAGCGTCGCGCCCTCGTCGCTCAGCCGGCGCTCCTCGATGATCCTGAGCTCGCGGGCATTGAGCGCGCCGAGCGCCGTTTTCAGCCAGACAGAGCGACGTTCGACATCGATCGTGTCGCCTACGACCTCGTCCGGCAAAGGATCGTCAGAAACCAGGAAATCCATTCGCTCGGTGGCGCCCGCATCGTCGGCGAGCGGCTGGTTGAGCGAGCTATCCGGTGCCGAAAGGCGGGAGTCCATCATCGCCACGTCGGCCTCCGAGACGCCGAGCGCCACCGACACCTCTCGGTAGAGCGAGGTATTCGAGATCGGCTCGGCGCCGTTCGCCAAGCGGGCGCGCAGGCGCCGCAAATTGAAGAACAGCGCCTTTTGCGCCGAACTGGTGCCGCCACGCACGATCGACCAGTTGCGCAGGATATAATCCTGCATCGAGGCGCGGATCCACCACGTCGCATAGGTCGAAAACCGCACCTCGCGCTCCGGTTCGAAACGGGCCGCTGCCTCCAGCAGGCCGACATGGCCTTCCTGGACCAGGTCGCCGAGCGGCAGACCGTAGTGGCGGAATTTCGAGGCCATGGAAATGACCAGCCGCATATGCGCCATGGCGATTTGGTGCAGCGCCTGCTGGTCGTTGTCTTGCTTCCAGCGCAGCGCGAGAAGATGCTCCTCGTCGCGCTCGAGATAGGGGGCTTTCATCGCCGCGCGGACCATGGTTCGCCCTGCCATATCTTCCATCATGCCACGCTCCCTGTTCCGGGCGTTGCGGTGCGGTCGCTCGACCCTGAGCTGGCATCGTGGTTGAATTGGCGACGCCGCGCCCTACAACAGCCAAGAACGTGCCACGCGGGTGAATGGTTCCGCCGCTGATGTCGCGTGGATTGCACTGGCGAAAGCTCGTTGCGGCGGTCGCTACGCGGTCGGTTGGCGTGACTCGATGTCGTTTTGAGAATTGGATTTCAAAAGCGTCTTATTTTTGAAATCCGGTTCCTTATTTCGCCAGCCTGCATCTGTCAGTTTCCGGCGCTCAACAAATACGCCGGACGCCGGCCAAGGACGGGATCACAGAAAAATGAAATGGCTCAAATCGCTTATCGTGGCCGGAACACTGCAGGTTTTGGCCGTCACATCAGGCCATGCCGGCGCAAATCTCGATCAGATCAAGCAGGTCGGCGTCCTTAAGGTCGGCACCGAAGGCACCTATGCCCCCTTCACCTATCATGATGCCTCGGGTGCATTGGTCGGCTTCGACGTCGAGATAGCCCAGGCGATTGCCGAGCGCCTCGGCGTCAAGGCCGAATTCCTCGAAGGCAAATGGGACGGGCTGATCGCCGGCCTCGACGCCAAGCGTTATGACGCCGTCATCAATCAGGTCGGCATCACCGAGGCGCGCAAGGCCAAGTATGATTTCTCCGATCCCTACATCGCTTCCAAGGCGGTGCTGATCGTGCGCGGCGACAACACCGATATCAAGAGCTTTGCCGACCTCAAGGGCAAGAAAGCGGCGCAGTCGCTGACTTCGAATTTCGGCAAACTCGCCGAAACGAACGGTGCCGAGCTCGTCGGCACCGATGGTTTCGACCAATCGATCCAGCTGCTTCTTACCGGCCGCGCCGACGCCACCATAAACGACAGCCTGTCCTTCCTCGATTTCAAGAAGCAAAAGCCCGACGCCAATGTGAAGATCGCCGCGCAGGAAGAAAACGCCGACTATTCCGGCGTCATCGTGCGCAAGGGCGATCCGGATCTGGTCGCCGCCATCAATCAGGCACTGGCCGACATCAAGGCCGACGGCACCTACCAGAAGATCGCCGACACCTATTTCGGCCAGGACGTTTCGAAGTAAGCGCATTGCACGGAGCGGGCCGGTTGCCGGCCCGCATGGCAAGCATCGCGGCGAGCCGTCTTTGACGGCCGCCGCTTTTCGCGTGATATGACGATCGTATGGTTGCGCCTCGATGCTGCCGGGCCGCTTTTTTTGGGCGGCAATCTCGCAAGGAGGGTTTTCGTGCCGCACTGGCTGCAATTGATGCTGGACTCATTGCCGACGCTGCTATGGGCCGCGCTGATCTTCACCGTTCCGCTAACGCTCCTGTCGTTCGCATTCGGTCTCTTCGTAGGGCTGGTTGCGGCGCTTGTCCGTCTGTTCGGCCCGAAGCCGCTGGTCGCCGTGGTCCGCTTCTACGTCTGGATCTTCCGTGGCACGCCACTTCTGGTGCAGCTCTTCCTGATCTTCTACGGCCTGCCCTCGGTCGGCATCCTGCTCGACGCTTTTTCAGCCGCGTTGATCGGCTTCACGCTCAACATCGGCGCCTATACGTCGGAAATCATCCGCGCCGTCATAGGCTCGGTGCCGAAGGGGCAGTGGGAGGCGGCCTACTCGATCGGCATGACCTGGAGCCAGGCGATGCGGCGCACCATACTGCCGCAGGCCGGCCGCGTCGCGGTGCCGCCGCTGTCCAACACCTTCATCTCGCTGGTCAAGGATACATCGCTGGCCGCCGCCATCACCGTGCCGGAAATGTTCCAGGCGGCGCAGCGGATCGTCGCCACCACCTATGAGCCGCTGATCCTCTATATCGAGGCGGCGGCCCTGTATCTGGCCCTGAGCTCGGTGCTGTCGGCATTGCAGACGCGCTTGGAAAAGCGGCTTAACCGCTATGGCGGCTTCCTGGAGGCGCGTTCATGATCGGCCTCACCGACATCGAGAAGCGCTTCGGCGACAACCTCGTGCTGAAGGGCGTGACCGTCACCATCGAGGAAGGCAGCGTCACAGCTCTAGTCGGTCCCTCGGGCGGCGGGAAAAGCACGCTTCTGCGCTGCATCAACCTGCTTGAGATCCCGACTTCGGGCACGGTGCGCATCGGCGACGACGCGCTCGAATTCCACCCTGGCGGCAAGGTTTCGGCAACGGCCATCCGGCGCCTGCGGCTGCAGACGGGCATGGTGTTCCAGAATTTCCAGCTGTTCCCACACCGCACCGCGATCGAGAATGTCATGGAGGGGCTGGTGACGGTGCTGAAATGGCCGACGGCGAGGGCGCGCGAGCGGGGGCTCGCTCTGCTCGAAAAGGTCGGGATGGCGCATAAGACCGATGCCTGGCCGGCGACGCTGTCAGGCGGCCAGCAGCAACGCGTTGCGATCGCCCGGGCGCTGGCGCCATCGCCGAAAGTGCTGTTGTGCGACGAGCCGACCTCGGCGCTCGATCCGGAACTGGCGCAGGAGGTGGTCGACGTGCTCAGCCAGCTCGCCCGCGAGGGGACCACCATGGTGATCGCGACGCACGACCTGCGCCTCGCATCGAAGATCGCGCAGGAGGTGGTGTTCCTCGACGCCGGCAGCGTCGTCGAGAAAGGCCGCGCCGCTGTCCTGTTCAGCAATCCGGAGCGCCAGCGAACCAGGCGGTTCATCGCGACACTGAAGCAGGAGGCAGAGAAGGAAGGAGGCGGCGAAGGTTAATGCATGTCGCCTAAAAGTTCGTAGCGGTTTGGGATAACGACATGCATACAAAGAAAAACCCGGCGCGAGGCCGGGTTTTCCAATTCGAAGGCGAGAAGCGCTCAGGCAGCTTCTTCCTGCTCGGCTTCTTCGTTGTCGGCCTTGGCGCCGCGCTTCGGACCCTTGTTGAGGTTCACCTCGATGAGGCGCACCGCTTCGGTTTCCGACATGCGGTTGACGGCCGCGATCTCGCGCGCCATGCGGTCGAGTGCCGCCTCATAAAGCTGGCGCTCGGAATAGGACTGCTCCGGCTGGTTGTCGGCGCGGTAGAGGTCGCGCACCACTTCCGAGATCGAGATCAGGTCGCCGGAATTGATCTTCGCATCATATTCCTGAGCCCGGCGCGACCACATGGTGCGCTTGACGCGGGCGCGGCCCTGCACGACCTTCAGCGCGCGATCGACATAGTCCTCTTCCGACAGCTTCCTCATGCCGATGGAGGTCGCCTTGGCAACCGGAACCTTCAGACGCATCTTGTCCTTCTGGAAGTCGATGACGAACAGTTCCAGCTTGTGGCCCGCAACTTCCTGCTCGTCGATCGAGACGATCTGGCCGACGCCATGCGCCGGATAGACGATGTACTCGCCGGTCTTAAAACCGTGACGCGCTGCGCTGGACTTCTTCTGCGGGGTGATTGTTGCCATTACGCCATGAACTCCTTGGTGTGGTACCGGCATTCTGCCGGCCGAACTCGCGCGATCGGGTAACCGATCGTTAGCCGCACAACTACGAAACCACCGGAAAAGCCGAGGTCGGCAAGCCGCACAATTGCGACTGCCTGCCCCAGATCACTCTGGTCCGGATTGAGAAATTCACCTTTCAGTGATTTGGGGCGTTTGCGCCATAAATCGACGTTGTGTCACCGGCATGTTTGGCTGATATAGCACAAAAAGTCGGAAGAATCAAGGTTTTGCTGCACGCGCGAAGGTCAAGCGCGATCTCCGCCTATCAAGGCAGTTAATGTGCGGTGCCTATTACGCCGCGTCATGCCGATCAAATCGGCGTCGCCGTTACAGCGCCACGCGCCCGTTTTGGACGTGCACGGGACGCTGTGACAGTTTTGATCTTGCGCACGATACTTTTCGAAAATCGATTCCGATTTTCGGAGTCAGGCGCTAGTCGCCCTCGCCTGGCTCGGGGGAGAAATACTTCTCGAACTTGCCGGCCTCGCCATCGAAGGATTTGGCGTCGGCCGGAGGCTCCTTCTTGGCGGTGATGTTGGGCCATTTATCGGCATATTCGGTGTTGATCTGCAGCCATTTGTCGAGCCCCGGCTCGGTGTCAGGCTTGATCGCGTCGGCCGGGCATTCCGGTTCGCAGACGCCACAGTCGATGCACTCGTCGGGATGGATGACGAGCATGTTCTCGCCCTCATAGAAACAGTCGACCGGACAGACCTCGATGCAGTCCATGTATTTGCATTTTATGCAATTATCGGTCACGACATAGGTCATCAGTCGGCTCCGGGACGTCACGTTTTATCAGAGCGAGGTGCGTCCAATCGGACGCACAAATGCACGCTCCAACGCTTTGAATTCACGCATCGTGTTCCCCAATGCGGTAGGCTTTTTTGGTGAGGTAACGTCTTTGCCCGCCGCTTGCAAGAGCAGCCATCGCGCGCGATACCGGCGTTTCCGGAATGGAATTCCAGACGGGCCATGCGACGAAAGCCAGTTATGCATCAGTCATCGCCGAGCAGCCGGTCGGTCTCCCGGCGTTCCTTCTTGGTGGGGCGGCCGCTGCCGGCATCGCGCAGTGCGGGAATCGCATCGGGAACGGCCTCGCCTTTTGGCACCGGCGGTGGCGACATATCCTCATAGAGCAAGCGCGCTTCCTCTGCGGGGCCGCGCCGGCTTCCCGTGCCGAGCACCTTCCAGACGAAGATGCGCCGCTCGAGAGTGATGGTCAGGACGTCGCCGGCGCGGACCAGATCGGAGGCCTGCGCTGCTTTGTCGCGATTGATGCGGACGCGTCCGGCCACCACCAGCTTCGCTGCAAGCGAGCGCGATTTCACCGCACGCGAAAAGAACAGCCATTTGTCGATGCGCTGGCGGGCATCAGCGACCATCGGAGCGAGCGAACCTACTTCTTCAGCTGGTCGCGCAACGCGGCGAGCTTGGCGAAGGGGGAATCCGGGTCGAAGCGCACGGGACGCTCCTCGCGCGGCTTCGGCTGGAACGCGGGCTTTCCACCGGGCGCGCCACCCTTGCCCTCCGGCCTGCCGCCCTTCCAGTCGGGCCGGCTTTCGCGACGATCGGAATGCCCGCCCTGCGGCTTGCCGTCGCGCCGCTCTCCCGTCTCGCCCTGGGGCTTGGGCTTGAACTTGCTGCGGTCGAAGCGCGGTTTGCCGGCGCCGTCGCGGCGTCCCTCATGGGCGGGCCGGCTGCCTGGAGCGCCGACCGGTTGTCCGCCGGTGGCATCTGCCGGTGCGTCGCCACGGCCATCGCGCGCGGCTTGCCCGTTGCGCGGGCGATTGTCCCTATCACGGGGCCGGTTGTCATGGTGGCGGTGGCGCGGGCGCTGGTCGAAGCGGCCCTGCCGCCACAACAGAATGGGCTTTGGTTCCTCGGCTTCTTTCTCGGCCTGGGGAGCAGCCTCGCCAGTGGCGGCTTCCGCCGTCGCGGCAGGTTCGGCCGACACTGCTTCCGTTGCAGGCGAGGCTTCGGAGGCCGGCTCCGCCGATGCGACTTCAACCTCGGCGGTTTCGAGTTCTGCCTCTGGCTGAGCCGCTGATACCGGAGGCGCTTCGGCTGCGGCTTCGGCTGCAGGCAGCTCCTCTTCCGTGACCTCAGCCGGAGTTTCCCGCTGAGCTTTCGCGACAGGCTCCGCTTCACCTTCGGTGGAGGGTTCCGCAGGGGCTTCGGCCGTGGCTTTTGCCACTGCATCCGGCTCAGAACTCCCGGCCGGCGCCTCGGCGGCTGCGTCCGCAATCGCGGCTTCGGCTGCCTTGGCCCGCTCGGCTTGTTCTTCCGCCGCCTGCTTGGCCGCGGCGGCTTCGCGCGCGGCATTGTCCTGTGCCTCGAGCCGCGCCCTCACCTCGACCGCCGGCTTCGGCTCTGCCCGGTAGCCGAGGCCTTTCAAAATCTCTTCCATGTCGTCGGCCGTGGCGCCGAGGATCGACATCATCGGCGGCGTCACCATGAAGGACTGACCATCATAAGCGCCGTCGGGGCGCTGGCCGAGGCCCGGCTTCCAATTGGTTGCGGGCCGGATCAGGTCGGCCAGCCGTTCAAGGATGTCGACGCGCACCGCGCGACGGCCGAGATTGCGGTAGCCGGCCAGCTTGTAGAAGGTCTTGTCGAACGTGGGATCGATGACCACCGAGGTGCGGCCGGAGGCCAGCGCGTGAACCACGTCGCCAAAGCCGGGCTTGTCCTTGCCGTCGCTCCTCAGCGCCCACAACAGCGTCACCAGTCCAGCCGGGGCGGGCTTGATCAGCGCGGGCACGAAGACGTGGTAGGCGCCGAAGCGCACGCCGAGTCGGCGAAGGGCGGCGCGGCCTTCCTGGTCGAGCGACTTCATCTCCTCGGCGATGTCACGGCGGTTGATGAGGCCGAAATGCTCGACGAGCTGGAAGGCGATGCCACGGCCAATGCCGGTGATCTGCTCGGCGTTCTTGAGGTCGACCAGCGGCTTCAGCAGGGACTCGATCTGGAAATTGACGAAGCGCTCGGCGCGGGCCGCGACCTTATCGCGGGCGGGTCCGGTGAGCTGCTCGTCGGCCAGCAGCACTAGGCGCGGCTTCAGCGGCTCGTCGCCTGCTACCAGCGTGCCGATCGGCGCGCCGATCCAGCGCAACGTGCCGTCGGAGCCGAGCGCAATGTCGCCGTTGGCCGAGGCGCCGAAGCGTTCGGCCCGCGCCTCGAATTCGGCTGCAAGCGCCTTCTGGGCTGCTGCACGCACCGCCTTGGCGTCCTCGCCGCCGGCGCTTTGGTCGGCGGTGAAGCGGAACCCCTGCAACTCGCCGACATGATGGCCTTCGACGAGGACGGTTCCGGTTGGGCTGATTTCGGCTTCAGGCATGGTATTTTCTCTAAGGCGCCGCATGAGGACGGAAGTCCTGCGGTCTACGAAGCGTTTCGTCAACCGCTCATGCAGCGCATCCGACAATCTGTCTTCGATTTCGCGTGTCTTTTCCTGCCAGTGTGCCTGATCGGCCAGCCAGCCCGGCCGGTTGGAAACGAAAGTCCAGGTGCGGATCTGGGCGATCCGGTGCGACAGCGTGTCGATGTCGCCCTCGGTGGTGTCGGCACGGCGCACCTGCTCGGCCATGTAGTTCTCGTCGACATGGCCATGCCTGGCAAGGTCCATATAGATCGAGGCGATCAGGTCGGCATGCTGGGCTGGCGCGATCTTCCTGTAGTCGGGAAGGGCGCAGGCCTCCCACAACAGCGCCACGCGCCGGGCGTCGGTGGCAAGCGCCCGAATGTCCTCGTCGCGGGACAGGTGCTCGAGCGCCTGCGCATCCACCGCCGGCAGCGCGCGCGTCAGGCCTTCAACCGGGGCGTTGGTCTCGATCGAGCGCTTCAGCGCGTCGAGGTTGGCGAAATCGAAACGCGCGGTGCGCCATTGCAGCACCTTCACCGGGTCGAAATCATGCGCTTCGATCTTCTTGACCAGTTCCTCATCCAGTGGATCGACCTGGCCGGTGACGCCGAAGGTTCCGTCGCGCATGTGCCGGCCGGCGCGGCCGGCGATCTGGCCGAGTTCGGCCGCCGTCAGATTGCGGTACTGGTAGCCGTCGAATTTGCGGTTCTGGGCGAAGGCGACATGATCGAGATCGAGGTTGAGGCCCATGCCGATCGCATCGGTGGCGATCAGATAATCGACATCACCCGATTGGAACAGCGCCACCTGCGCGTTGCGGGTGCGGGGCGATAGCGCACCGAGCACGACGGCCGCACCGCCCTGCTGGCGGCGGATCAGTTCGGCGATCGCATAAACCTCGTCGGCGGAAAAGGCGACGATCGCCGTGCGTCGCGGCAAGCGGGTGAGCTTCTTCGAGCCGGCATAGGCGAGATGCGACAGCCGTGGCCGCGTCACCACCGACACGCCCTTCAGCAGACGCTGGAGGATGCCGTGCATGGTGGCCGCACCCAGCAGCAGTGTCTCCTGGCGGCCGCGCAGATGCAGGATGCGGTCGGTGAAGATATGGCCGCGCTCGAGATCGCCGGCCAGCTGAACCTCGTCGATGGCAACGAACGCGGCGTCGGTCTCGCGCGGCATGGCTTCCACCGTACAGACCGAATATCTGGCGCCGTCGGGCTGGATCTTCTCCTCGCCGGTGATGAGCGCCACCTTGTGAGCGCCGACCTTCTCGCAGACGCGCGTATAAACCTCGCGGGCGAGGAGCCGGAGCGGCAGGCCGATAATGCCGCTTTCATGCGCCACCATGCGCTCGATGGCGAGATGGGTCTTACCGGTGTTGGTCGGTCCGAGCACGGCGGTCACGTCGCGGCCCGACAGGATCAGCGGTTCAGTGTGTTTCGGCTGGATGTTCATCGACCTGGAAATAAGGCTCTCTGCCTCGCGTTGTCGGGAGCGCGCCCCGTGCTGGCGCGTGTGACAAGCGACACATAGGGATTTCGGGCGCGAAGCGAAAGCGGAATGTTCCGACGGCAGCTCGAAGGCTCCCCTCAGCTTCGATAATCTGTTCCGATTAGACAGTAGGGCGTTCCGATTTAACAGTTGGAACGAGTCTGGAACGAATCGGCTACGAATCGCTGACTCGCGCGGATTCAGGGTTTGTTCACGGCTACATCTGGATTTTTCGCCGGCGAGTCTCACCACATGCTGAATCGCCGAAATGGCCCGTTTCATGCAGGGCTGACTCGCCGTTAACCTTTGCCGATGAACGATCGACAGCAGGTCGGCGGGTGTCATCCAACATTTTGAAATTATTAATCTTTCCTAACGCGTCTTAACCATTTGGGGATGTTTTCAGCCTTTTGTCGTTAACCTTCCGCTCAAAGCCGGAACGAAACGGCGACGAATCAGCGCTGGCGGAGTTTCCCGGTTTGTTCACCCCAATATGTAGTGTCGTGAACAGGTTTTCCACCGGGTATCCACAGGCGGGGAACAGGTTTTGCACAGGCTTTGCGGCCGCCGTTAACTTTTGCGTGCCGCTTCGGCACAAGGTCGGCGTCGCGTCCATCGTCGGCGCAGTCGCTGCACGAGGACCAGTGTGCCAGCAATGCAGAACGGATTGGTTCAAGACCCGTCCTCTCCCACGGCATAGCGCTGCAAAGTAGGGCCGACTTTCTGGATAATTTCGTCGTGGGACAGGGCGACGACTGGCGGAAGCCGCAGCAGGTACCGGCACATCGCCAGACCCAGCAGCTGGCTCGAAACGAGCCCGGCCCGTCGACCCGCATCGGCCGGGTCAGAGACCGCCGCAACCACCGGCCTCACCTGGTTTCCAAATACGTCGCGCAATTTTTCCGCGGCGAATTCGTTCGACGTCGCCGAACGCAGCAGAATTGCCATGCCAGGGCCGCTGGCCGGGCCTTCCCAGATTTCGAGAAAACGCCTGATCAGCGTTTCGCCGATGGTGTTTCGGTCGATCACCCGCAGTGCCGGCAATTGCAGATCGACGACCGCCGCCCTGGCGAACAGCTCGTCCTTGCTGCGGAAATAGCGGATCACCATGGCCGGATCGATCGAGGCATGCGCCGCGACGTCGCGGATAGAGGCGCCGTCATAGCCGTGCTCGGCGAACAGGAGCCTCGCGGCCTCGAGGATTTGGGCGCGCGTGCGGTCCGACTTGCTGGGTTTCTTCGGCTGATTCTCGGTCATGAAATTCATATGCCAACGGCCGTTGACAAATGCAATGGGTTCGCCTAGAAAGTCAACGATCGTTGACAAATGGAGAGAGAAATGTTGCCCGAAACTACGGAAGTCCTGATAATCGGCGCCGGGCCGACCGGCATGGCGCTGTCCATCGTGCTGCACCAGGCCGGTGTCGATCATGTTTTGATCGACAGGCTGGCGCAGCAGCTTCAGACGTCGCGGGCTGGCGTCATCCACGCGCAGACGCTGGAAACGCTGGAGCCGCTCGGCGTCACGCAGCGGCTGAGCGAGCTTGCCCTGAAGCTGCAGAATTTCGCCATCCGCGACCGCAATCGGGCGCTGCTCAAGCTCGATTTCAGCAAGCTTCCGTCAAGGCATCCCTATCTGATGATGCTGCCTCAGAACCTGACCGAGCAGGTGTTCGCCGAGCGGATCGCAGCCCTGGGCGGCGTGATTCATCGCACGGTCGAGGCCAAGGCCGTCGTTCAGGACGCTGACGGCGCACGCGTGACGGTGATCGAGAACGGCCGCGAGAAACCGATATCGGCACGCTACGTCGTTGGTGCCGACGGCATGCACAGCCTGGTGCGCAGGTCGAGCGGCATCGAGTTCGACGGCGCGGCCTATGACGCTTCGTTCGTGCTCGCCGATGTTCGTCTCGACTGGCCGGTTGGGCCGACCGAAGTGTCGCTGTTCTTTGCACCGGCCGGGCTGGTGGTGGTGGCGCCGCTCCCGGACGGATCGTACCGGGTCGTCGCAACAATGGATGACGCACCGGAAAAGCCTGAGATCGCCGACATCCAGGCGCTGCTCGACAGCCGTGGACCGACCAAAGAAAGAGCCCGGGTGCTCGATCTGTCGTGGAGCTCGCGTTTTCGCGTCCATCACCGCTTGGTCCGCTCGTACCGCAAGGACCGGTTGTTTCTCATGGGTGATGCCGCGCACGTGCACAGCCCGGCGGGAGGGCAGGGCATGAACACCGGCATCATCGACGCGCTCGTGCTTGGCCAGTTGCTTGGCGACGTGGTGAACGGCGTGCGCCCGGAAGCGGAGCTCGACCTTTACGAAACGCTGCGGCGTCCGGCGGCCGAAGAGGTGCTTGAACTAGCGGGCACGATGACCGACATGGCGCTTACCCGCAGTCCGGTGAAGCGGTTCGTCCGCAATCTCGGGCTTTCGGTGCTGAACCTCAATTCATTCCTGAGACGTCGCATTGCCTTGAAACTGTCAGGCCTCAGCCGGGCGCCGCTTGCCCGCCTGCCGGCACCGTCGCGCGAGCCGGGCCCGATCGCCCGGACCAAGCCTGCAGCCGAACCAGGGCTGAAGCTTGTCGCCTGACAGCCGCAGCTACCCCAGCCTCGATCTTGGCCCTGTGGGCGTCGGGCCGGTGCATCAGTTATCGGCGAGGGGCACGACGCCTCAGGTGATGTACTGGCCGCCATTGGCGGAGATGGTCGAGCCGGTGATGAAACCGGCATCGTCGGAAGCGAGGAAGACGACGCAGCGTGCGATCTCTTCCGGCTCGCCGAGGCGGCCAACCGGGATCTGCGGGATGACGCGCTCGTTGAGCACCTTCTCATCCATCGCCCTGACCATCTCGGTGGCGATATAACCGGGGCAGATGACATTGACGGTGATGCCGGCCCGCGCTCCTTCCTGGGCGAGCGCCTTGGTGAAGCCGATGTCGCCGGCCTTCGACGCCGAATAATTGACTTGGCCGGTCTGACCCTTCTGGCCGTTGATCGAGGAGATGGTGATGACGCGGCCGAACTTGCGGTCGCGCATGCCGCCCCACAGCGGGTGCGTCATGTTGAAGACGCCGGAAAGATTGGTGTCGACTACCTCTTTCCATTGCTCGCGCGTCATCTTGTGGAACATGGCGTCGCGGGTGATGCCGGCATTGTTGACCAGAACGGAAACCGGGCCGAGATCGGCCTCGATCTGCTTGATGCCGGCGGCGCAGGCATCGTAGTCGGCGACCGACCATTTGTAGACCGGGATGCCGGTCTCTGCCTTGAATTTCTGCGCCGCTTCGTCATTGCCGGCGTAGTTCGCGGCAACCTTGTAGCCGGCGGTTTTCAGGCCGATCGAAATCGCGGCGCCAATACCGCGCGACCCACCGGTGACGAGTGCTACCTTTGTCATGATGTCCTCCCTTTTATTCGTGAGCGGCGGGCGCTGAACGCTCTAACGGCGATTGAGCCCGTTCGCCACCGACTATTTCATGGCTTGCCTGGCACATGAACCCCGAAAATCGAAATCGATTTTCGGAAAGCTACAGCGTGCTTTGCGCGTCCCAAGGGACGCCCGGCGCTGTAGGCTGCCTTCACAGTGTTTCCACGCACATGGCAACGCCCATGCCGCCGCCGATGCACAGCGTGGCAAGGCCTTTCCTGGCACTTCTGCGGCGCATTTCGTAGACCAGCGTGTTGAAGATGCGGGCACCGGAGGCGCCGATCGGGTGGCCGATGGCGATGGCCCCGCCATTGACATTGACGATGGACGGATCCCAACCCATGTCCTTGTTGACGGCGCAGGCCTGCGCGGCGAAGGCTTCGTTGGCCTCGACCAGGTCGAGATCGCCGACCGACCAGCCGGCCTTGGCCAGCGCCTTGCGCGAGGCGGGAATAGGCCCGGTGCCCATGATCTGCGGATCGACGCCAGCGGTCGCCCAGGACACGATGCGCGCCAGCGGCGTGATGCCGCGCCTTTCGGCTTCCGCTTCGGTCATCAGCAGCACGGCGGCGGCGCCGTCATTGATGCCGGAGGCATTGGCGGCGGTCACGGTGCCCTCCTTATCGAAGGCCGGTCTTAGCTTCGTCATGGCGTCGATCGTGGCGCCGTGGCGGATGTATTCGTCCTGGTCGACAATGGTGTCGCCCTTCTTGCCCTTGACGGTGAAAGCCACGATCTCGTCCCTGAATTTGCCGGCCTTCTGCGCGGCCTCTGCCTTGTTCTGGGAGGCCAATGCGAGCCGGTCCTGGTCCTCGCGGGTAATCTGGAACTGGCGTGCGACGTTTTCGGCCGTGTTGCCCATGTGGTAGCCATTGAAGGCATCCCACAGCCCGTCCTTGATCATGGTGTCGATCATCTTGTAGTCGCCCATCTTGACGCCGGCACGCAGGTGTTGAGCGTGCGGGGCCAGCGACATCGATTCCTGCCCGCCGGCGACGATCACCTTGGCATCGCCGGTGGCGATCTGCTGCATACCGAGAGCAATAGCGCGCAGACCTGAGCCGCAAACCTGATTGAGGCCCCAGGCGGTGGTTTCCTTTGGCAGGCCGGCATTGATAGATGCCTGGCGGGCGGGGTTCTGGCCCTGAGCCGCGGTCAGCACCTGGCCGAGGATGACCTCGTCGACCTCCGCCGGCTCGACACCGGCACGAGACAGCAGTTCCTTGATGACCACGGCACCAAGCTCATGCGCCGGGGTGGCAGCAAAGGCGCCGTTGAAGGAACCGACGGGCGTGCGCGCCGCACTGGCGACAACGATGGCAGCGGACATGTTCTTCTCCAGACTTCGAGGTATCGAGGTTTTTGGTATCGTCAGGGCTTTTCTTGCCCTTTCAATGATCCAAGTCAAACCGGAAATGGGCATGCCCGCCATGCGCCGCAAGCAGGTTGCGCTTTGTCGTGGAAACAGCCCGCCCATTGCTGCGCAGCATTTTTAGCCCGCTATGCAGCATTAATCGATCCCGCAGTGCACAAACCACTTGGAATTGCGACGCTTTTGCGCATATCCTTAAAAAGGCGCAATCGTTACCGGCAGCTTACTCAAGTGCGCCGGTGTCCTGGGAGGATGCTGATGGCCGCGAAAGACGAACCGATTACCATCAAGAAATATGCCAATCGCCGCCTCTACAACACCGGCACCAGCACTTATGTGACGCTCGAGGACCTTGCCGAAATGGTCAAGAAGGGCGAGGAGTTCACCGTCCAGGACGCCAAGACCGGCGACGACATCACGCATCCGGTGCTGACCCAGATCATCTTTGAACTGGAGAACAAGGAGGGGCAGAACATGCTGCCGATTCCGTTCCTGCGCCAGTTGATCGCCTTTTACGGCGACCAGATGCAGATGATCGTGCCGAGCTTCCTCGAGCAGTCGATGATCGCCTTCTCAAAGGAACAGGAACGCTTCCGCGAGCAGATGAAGGGGGCGTTGGGCAAGTCGCCGCTGGACATGATGAAGATCGCCACGCCGATCAAGGCACTGGAAGAGCAGACGCGCCGCAACATGGAGATGTTCCAGAATGCCATGCGGCTGTTCACGCCATTCCCACCCGCTGGCCCACCCGCAGGCTCGAATGGCACTTCCGCAGCGCCGGCAGAGCCGGCCAGGAAAGAGACGTCGGAAAAGCCCGACGACCTTCAGGAGTTGAAGGAACAGATCGCCGCCATGCAGCGCAAGCTCGACACGATGTCGTGATCGCCGGCCGACTGAACCCGGCCGAAATCTCCCAACAGCAGTCCGTGGCAGAACATCTCCGCCTCGAATGAGGCTGAGGGCTCCGGCCACGCTATTTCGTCGTCACCGTCACCAGCGCGGTAACGGGTTTGCCGTCCACAAGAATGGGCTTGTGATGATCATCGGCAAGTAGGACGCCGATCACGTGCTTGCCGGCGGCATCCTGACAATGGCCGAAACGAGCCTTGATAAAATCGCCGCCAAAGTCGCTGTTCATGCTGTTGTACGGCTTGCCGGGGATGTTGCAGGTATCTCCGGCGGGATCGATCTTCATATGCACGTGGCCGCATTGGCTGACGCCGTCGCATTCACCCGCTGGCAGCAGCGTGAAGTTGACGACGACGCCTATCGCCTTCTCGGGATCGTTACCGAGTTCGATAACCGAACCGGCCACCGGCCAGACGATTTCCAGAGTTGGCCGATCTTCGGCCTGGGCAGACCCGAGCGACAATAGGGAGAAAGCGAGGGCAGTCGTTGCGATGATGCGAAGCATGGTACCCTCGTTGATGCTGTAATCACTGATTACATATGAATCGCTGGGGCGCAAGAAAATGATCGGTGATTACATTTCGGCCCCGTGCTACTGGGAGGGCATGACCAACACGGATTCCAGCGAAGCCGCCAACCCCAAGCGCTATCATCACGGCAATCTGGTCGAGGCCTTGATCGTGGCAACCGTGGAGATCATCGAGGAACGCGGAGCAGAGCATGTGTCTGTGCGCGAGGCCGCAAAGCGTGCCGGCGTTTCGCCCGGCGCGCCATTCCGCCATTTTCGGTCGAAAACAGCACTGCTGACCGCGGTCGCCGAACAGGCGATGAACCGGCTGACCGAGGCCGTTGCCAATGCACAGTCCAAAGCCGACAGCGCGGATCCCATTGTGGCCTTCGAAGCAATCGGACGGGGCTATCTGGAATGGGCGATCAGCAATCCCACCCATTTCCAGATCATCAGTTCCCGAACGCTGATCGATTTCGATGCGTCGGATAGTCTTCGTGATCAGAATGAAGCCATTCGCCGGAAGATGATCGATCTGCTGACCCAAGCGCAACAGCAAGGTCGGCTCGCTCCGGACACCGACTTCGATCATCTGATGCTTGCCGCGCGCGCATTTGTCTACGGATTGGCACGCATGGCAATCGATGGTCATTTCCCGGAGTGGCATCCGTCCGAGCCGCCATCCCTCGCCGCGCGGAGAGCTCTCCACCTTTTCATGAGCCGGATGGCGATTTCATCCAAAGCGCAATCTCCGGAGCACCCCGAAGTAGCTACCCGGGATCGCTGACAAACTGTTTTACACACTGTCCGTCAGGCCACAACTTCGAGTGAGGGTGTCCTCATTCATGACAAAAATTTCATGTCAGCGCCAATCCGTGCCGCTGTTCTTGCGCCACACGAGACATATATGCTGCACTGCAATATGTCTCCGTTAGCACCCCACTGAAGGATCTCGCCTTGCCCAGCAGAAAAACCGCCATCGTCACCGGTTCCACCTCGGGTATCGGGCTGGCCATCGCCCATGCGCTCGCAGCGGAAGGGTGCAACATCGTCGTCAATTCCTTTTCCGACACGGCCGACGACCAGGCCATCACCGATGCGATCGCCAAACATCACGGCGTGAAGACCGCCTACATCAAAGCAGACATGTCGAAGCCGGCCGAATGCCGGGCGCTGGTCGCAAAGGCAGCCGAGACCTTCGGCTCGGTCGACATCCTGGTCAACAATGCCGGCATCCAGCATGTCGCGTCGGTGGAAGAATTTCCGATCGAGAAGTGGGACGCGATCATCGCCATCAATCTGTCGTCGGCCTTCCACACCATCGCCGCCGCGATCCCGCTGATGAAGCAAGCCGGCGGCGGCAGGATCGTCAACATCGCCTCGGCCCACGGGCTGGTCGCCTCGCCGTTCAAGTCGGCCTATGTCTCGGCCAAGCACGGCATCATGGGGCTGACCAAGACCGTCGCCTTGGAACTGGCGCGCGACAAGATCACATGCAACGCCATCTGCCCCGGCTATGTGCTGACGCCGCTAGTCGAGGCGCAGATCCCCGACCAGATGAAGGCGAACAAGATGGACCGCGACACTGTGGTCCGCGAGGTCATGCTCGAAAAGCAGCCGACCAAGGAATTCGTCACGGTCGAGCAAGTTGCCGCTGCCGCGGTGTTCCTGTGTTCGGATGCAGCAGCGCAGATCAACGGCACGCATATTTCGGTCGACGGCGGCTGGACCGCCCAGTGAATTTGCCGCGCGAAACAAATCTGGCCGACAAATCAAGGGCAACGCCATGACGACAAACGGCAAGGTGGAGGAGCCCAAGAAGATCAACGTCGCGCTGCAGGGCGGCGGCTCGCACGGCGCCTTCTCCTGGGGGGTGCTCGACCAGCTGCTGGAGGACGGACGGCTCGACATCGCGGCGGTTTCGGGCACCAGCGCCGGCGCGATGAACGCGGTGGCGCTGGCCGACGGCTTCGTCCGAGGCGGCGTCGAGGGGGCGCGGCAGAAGCTCGACGATTTCTGGCGCGCGGTGGCGCTGAAGGGCCGGTTCAGCCCGGTCCAGCGGATGCCGTGGGACGTGGTCTGGGGCAACTGGTCGATCGAGAATACGCCGGGCTATCTCTTTTTCGACACCATGTCGCGGGTGTTTTCGCCCTATGTCGCCAACCCGCTCGGTCTCAACCCGCTGCGCGACGTGATCGAACAGGAGATCGATTTCCGCAATGTGCGCGCCTGCAAGTCGATGGAGCTGTTCATCTCCGCGACCAATGTCGAGACCGGGCAGTTGCGCGTCTTTTCGGATGGCGAGATCGATCTCGACACGGTGATGGCGTCGGCCTGCCTGCCGCAGCTGTTCCGCGCTGTCGAGATCAAGGGAGTGCCCTACTGGGATGGCGGCTATGGCGGCAATCCGGCGCTATTCCCGTTCTTCAAGACGGCTGCCACTGAGGACGTGCTGTTGGTGCAGATCAATCCGGTGGTCCGGGAGGGAACGCCGAAGAGCGCCAACGAAATCCAGAATCGCATCGACGAGATCACTTTCAATGCCGGGCTGCTGCGCGAATTCCGTTCGATCGCCTTCGTCAAGGAGCTGATCGCCGCCGGCCGGTTGCCGCACGGCGAATACCGCGACATCCGCATGCACCGCATCGATGCCGACGAGGCGTTCAAGGATCTGTCGGCATCGTCCAAGGTTAATGCCGAATGGGCGTTCCTGACCTATCTGCGCGACCTTGGCCGCACTGCCGCCAGCGATTGGCTGGAGGAGAATTACGACGCCGTCGGCAAACGGCCGACGCTTGATCTCTCAGGCGAGCTCGACGACGGCTTCAAGCCGATGCGTGGTCCGGCACCTGGGCGGCGGGTCAAGGAGTTCCTCGCGGCCCGCAAGAAGCCCGAGGCAGCGCGTCGCCAAGCCTGAGGCGTTTTGGATTGTCAGCTTTTTTGCAAGGCCAGATCGATCACCTTGATCAGCGCGGCCGCCGCCTGCCGCTGCTCGTCCGGATCGCTGATACGCATCTTCATGCCATCCAGCCCGTCGAGCAGCATGTCGGCGAGCAGTTTTACCGACAAGCCCTTGGCGGTGAGGTCGACGCCATTGCGTCCGGCTTCGCTCTGGATCGCTGCGGCGATATGCTCGGCAAACCGGCCGCGCCAGCAGCCGATCAGATCGGCGAGGCTCGACTTCATGTCAAGGAGTTCGGCGCCATGCGGCGAGGCATTGACGGCCCGCGTCATCGAGATCAGTGCCTCGTCGATGGCCCGCATCGTGCGCTCGGCAAATGGTTCTTCGCCGGCGAGCGCCGTTTTCGCCTGCTCGAGCGAGCGGGAAAGCAGCATCAGCGCGATGGCGCGATAAATGTCGGTCTTATTCTTGAACTGGAGATAAAGCGCCGGCCGCGACATGTCGGCGGCACGCGCAATGTCGTCCATGGTGGTGCGAGCGAAACCATAGGCCAGAAACACCTTCAGCGCGCCCTCCAGAATGCGGGCGCGCTTGGGGTCGGTGGCGATGTCCTCTGACTCAATCATGCTGCAACCTTATCCTGCAAAAGCTCTGTTGACAAAATGACGTAATTTGTCAATATGTATGAGGACGAAATGGCCGACCGGCCTTTCGCCTTGGGCTGCGGACGACAACAAAGGGTATCCCCATGCGCCTCACCGTCGACGGGCAGGCATTCGACATCCAGGCCGATCCCGAAATGCCGCTGCTGTGGGCGCTGCGCGATCTCATGGGCAAGACCGGGCCGAAGTTCGGCTGCGGCATTGCCGCCTGCGGCGCCTGCACGGTGCATGTCGATGGCCAGCCGGTGCGCTCCTGTTCATTGCCGATCGGTGAGGTCACCGGCACGGTCACCACGATCGAAGGCATCGGCACCGAAGGCAGACTGCATCCGGTACAGCAGGCATGGCTGGAAGTGCAGGTCGCCCAATGCGGCTACTGCCAGGCCGGCCAGATCATGAGCGCGGTGGCGCTGCTCGACGAGTTTGCCGAGCCGACCGATGCCGACATCGACAATGTCATGGGCGGCAATCTCTGCCGCTGCGGCACCTACCCGAAGATCCGCGCGGCGATCAAACGAGCGGCCGTCCTCAAGACGGCGGGGATCTGACCATGGCCAGTCTCGGAAAGATCGCCCGCCGCACGTTTCTCATCGGCGCTGCTGCCATCGCGGGCGGTGTCGCCGTCGGCTACTATTACTACCGCAAGCCCTATCCGAATCCGCTGGAGGGCGATCTCGCCGCTGACGAAGCGACCTTCAACCCCTATGTGAAGATCGGCGCCGACGACACGATCACCATCATCGCGCCGCGTGCCGAGATGGGCCAAGGCATCTCGACGACGCTTGCCGCCATGGTCGCCGAAGAGCTCGATGTCGGGCTCGATCAGGTCAAGGTCGAGCACGGCCCGGCCTCCTACGCCTATTACAATTCAGCGATCCTGGAAGAGGGCGGTCCGTTCGCCTTCTTTGACGAAAGCATGACGGCGGAAATAGTGCGCGCCGGCATGGGCGTGGTCGGAAAATTCCTCGCCCTCCAAGGCACCGGCGGCTCGGCCTCGACGCGCGACGGTTTCGACAAGATGCGGCAGGCCGGCGCCGCTGCGCGGCAGATGCTGATTGCAGCGGCCGCGCAAAAGCTCGGTATAGCTGCTGCCGATCTGGAAACGGCCAATGGCTCGATCCTGCACAAGGCGTCGGGCAAGTCGCTGACCTATGGCGCGGTCGCCGCGACCGCTGCGACGATGGCGCCGCCCGCGGAAATCAGGCTCAAAGACAAAGCCGACTGGAAACTGCTCGGTAAACCGCAAAAACGCATCGACATGCCGGCCAAGGTCACCGGGGCGCCGATCTTCGGCATCGACGTGACCTTGCCGGACATGCTGTACGGCACGGTCAAGATAAGCCCGCGCTTCTGGGCCAAGCCGGTCAAGGCCGATTTCTCAAAGGCTGAGAAAATGCCTGGCGTGATCAAGATCGTGCCGATCGACACGAATTACGGCCACGGCTTCGGCATCATCGGCGAAAACACCTGGGCGGCGTTCAAGGCGGCGGAGGCGATCGACACCGAATGGGCCGATCCCGAATATCCGCTGGATAGCGCCGGCATTTCAGAGGCGCTGAAGCGGGCACTCGGCACAAAAGGGTCGGTGATGCGCGACGATGGCGACGTGAATACCGCCTTCGCCGACGCGCCGCGCGAAAAGATCGTCGAGGCCGACTATGCGGTGCCTTATCTGGCACATGCGACGATGGAGCCGATGAACGCCACGGCGCGGTTGAAGGATGGCGTCCTCGACATCTGGTGCGGCAACCAAGCGCCGACCTTGGTGCGGCAGCTTTGCGCCAATGCTGTCGGCATCGAGCAGGACAATGTCAACGTCCACACCACCTTCATGGGCGGCGGCTTCGGCCGACGTGTCGAGGTGGATTATGCGCTCTGTGCCGCACTGATGGCGAAAGAAACGGCAGGCCGGCCAATCAAGGTGATCTGGACGCGCGAGGAGGACATGCGCCACGACGCCTACCGGCCGACTTCTGTCGGCAAATTCCAGGCGCGGCTTGGCAACGACGGCATGCCGATTGCCGTCGACATGACAATCGCCTCGCCATCGCTGATAGCCAGCACCTTGCGCCGGCTGTTTCCTTCGATATCGCCGCTCGGGCCCGACAAGTCCATCGTCGACGGAGCCCATAACCAGCCCTATACGATCCCGAATTACCGGGTGACCGGCGTCGCCGCACCCGTCTCGATCCCCGTCGGCTCCTGGCGATCGGTCGGCAGTTCGATCAACGGTTTCTTCCATGAAGGATTTCTGGACGAGATCGCTGTCACCGGGAAAACCGACCCGGTCGATCTGCGCAAGAAGCTGATGGCTGCCTATCCGGCAGCGGTGAAGGTGGTCGAGAAGGTCGCCGAAATGGCGAAATGGGGCGAGACGCTGCCCGCCGGCAAGGCCAAGGGCATCGCGTTCACGCTGTCTTTCGGCAGTTGGGTCGGCGAGATCGTCCAGATCGCCGACACGCCGTCCGGAATCCGCATTGAGAAGGTATGGATCGCCGCCGATGTCGGCACCGCACTCGATCCTGATATCATCGAGGCGCAGCTCATCTCCGCCGCCGTCTATGGCTTGTCGGCGGCGATGGGTCAGGAGATTACTTTCGCCGACGGCATGGTCGAGCAGTCGAATTTTCACGATTACGATGCCATGCGCATCTTCCAGTGTCCGGCGTTCGAAGTTGCTATCCTGGAGAATTTTCACAAGATGGGCGGCGTCGGCGAAGTCGGCACACCGCCGGCGGCACCGGCACTCGCCAACGCCGTCTTCGCACTGACCGGCAAGCGCATCCGGACGCTGCCCTTGTCGAAGGAGGTGACCTTTGCATGAAATATTCCCATCATGCTGACAGCTGCTGCCATGCCGTTTCGGTAGCGCCTCCCCAGCGGCAGAGGAAAGCCTAAGGCACGGCAACGATGACGGTTGATGCAGCCAAGGGTTCGTCCGAGGGTCGCGGTCTAGCGGTTGCTTTCGTATCCGCGCTGCGCCGACCGCCATGTGGCAGACGGAACGGCTGCGCTGATCCGGCGCGCCTCATGGCGGCGGGCGCATCCTGCCCAGCGAAGTATTACCCATCAACTTTTCTGACTATATTGCGGTGCAACTTTGATGTAGAAGCTCATTCGCCGATCACGGCAAGTTGAACACGGCCTTGCGCGCACCCATATCGGCGACGCGCCCGAGTTAGAAGACGCGGCCTGGCCGAACCCCGCGCACTGGAAAAACGACGATGCCGAAATACAGGTTTCACAAGCTTGCAGCCATTGTTGTGCTTGTCGGGTTCGCTGCATGGATGGTGACGGGCGAGTTCTCGTCCGTCGGCAGCGCGGCCGCCGACAACGAACCCAAGGCGGGGGAGGTCGAGCAGCCAAAGGCGGCTGACGCCAGCAAGGCCAAGCCCAGTGAGGCAGAACAGCCCAAGGCGCCCCTGCGCACCGTCGCGACCATAACTCCGCCCAGGCGTACCTATGCGCGCGCCATCCGGATTTCCGGTCTGACCGAAGCCGATAAGCGCGCGGTCCTGGCGACGCGCGTCGCCGGCGTCATCGACAAGCTTCCGGTCAAGCAGGGACAGCGCGTCAAGACCGGCGACCTCGTGCTGATGTTGGCAGCCGAGGAAAAGCTTTCAGCGGTCAGCAACGCCAAGCAGCTTCTGGTTCAGCGTCAGGCCGAGCTCGACGCGGCGTTGCGGTTGGCGAAAACCGGCAATCTGCCCAAGCTGCAGCTCGATACGGCGCGCTCGAATTTGACCTCGGCGCAGGCTCTGCTGGAGACGGCGCAAGCCGAGCTTGACCGCAACGAGGTGAAGGCGCCCTTCGACGGCGTCATCGACCGGGTGCCGGTGGAGCTTGGCAGTTCCGTGATGCAGGGCGGCGAGGTGGCGACCATTTTGAGCCTCGATCCGGTGATCGCCCGCGGCGAGGTCAGCGAACGCGATCTCGGCTATCTGAAGATCGGCGACAAGGCGAATGTACGGTTGGTCAGCGGCCAGAATGTCGAGGGCACCGTGCGCTATATCAGCCGCGACGCCTCGTCAGCCACCCGCACCTTCCGTGTCGAGATCGCAATCCCCAACCCCGACGCCACTATCCCCGCCGGGATGACCGCCGAGATCGCGCTGAGCGCCCAGCCGACCGACGCAGTCTTGCTGCCGCGCTCCGTGGTGACGCTGGGCGACAAGGGCGATCTCGGCATCCGCGCCGTCGACAAGCACGACAAGGTCGTGTTCTTCCCGATCGATCTGGTCGACGATACGCCAACCGGCCTGGTGCTCGGCGGCATCCCTGCCGATGCGCGCATCATCGTCGCCGGCCAGGAACTGGTGAAGGAAGGCGAAGTGGTCAAGCCGGTCGAGGCCGACCAGGCGACCATCCAGAAACTGCTGGGCGAAGCGGCAGCCGGGACGCAGTAATCATGGATATCGTCAAACTCGCAATCAACAACGCCAGGCTGACCATTTCGGTTCTGGTGTTCCTCATCCTTGCGGGTGCGGTCGCCTACCAATCGACACCGAAGGAAGCAGAGCCCGACGTTCCGATTCCGATGATGTATGTCAGCCTGATCTATCAGGGCATCTCGCCCGAAGATTCGGAACGCCTGCTGCTGCGGCCGATGGAAGCCAAGCTGAAGAGTCTCAAGGGTCTCAAGGAGATGCGTTCGGCCGCCTTCCAGGGCGGCGGTTATGTACTGGTCGAATTCCACCCGCAGACGGATCTGGCGACGGCGTTGCAGGACACGCGCAGCAAGGTCCAGGACGGCAAGGCCGACCTGCCGCAGGCGGCTGAGGAGCCTGTGGTCTCCGAAGTCAACGTCTCCGAGTTCCCCGTCCTTGTCGTGACGCTGTCGGGCGAGGTGCCCGAGCGCGTTCTGACGACGGCGGCGCGCGAGTTGCGCGACCGCATCGAGGAAGTGCCTGGCGTGCTGGAGGGCTCGCTGCAGGGCGCCCGCGACGATCTCGTCGAAGTCGTCATCGATCCGATGAAACTGTCTTCCTACGGGCTGCAGCTCGAGCAGCTGATCGGTGCAGTCGGCGATTCCAACAGTCTTGTCGCCGCCGGCAACATCGAAGGGTCCGAGGGCAAATACGCGGTCAAGGTGCCGTCGCTGATCGAAACGCCGCAGGACGTGGCGGCGCTTCCGATCGTCGCCGGCCCCAATGCCGTGGTGCAGGCCAAGGACATCGCCACCGTCCGCTCCACCTTCAAGGACGCCGAGACGGTGACCCGTCTCGACGGCAAGCCGGCGATCGCCATCGAGGTGAAGAAGCGCATCGGCGCCAATCTGATCGACACGATCGCCCAGGTCACGGCGGTGTCCGATGCCTTCATAAAGACCATGCCGGAAGGCATGCACGTCACCTACACCCAGGACAAGTCGGTCTTCGTCAACCAGTTGCTCGGCGATCTGCAGAACCACGTCATGATCGCGGTGATCCTGGTGTTCATCGTCATTCTCTACGCGCTGTCGGGCCGCGCCTCGCTGCTGATTGGCCTCGCCATTCCATCGTCCTTCCTGATCGGCATCCTGCTGTTGGCGATGATGGGCTACACGATCAACATGATCGTGCTGTTCAGCCTCATCCTGGCGGTCGGCATGCTGGTTGACGACGCCATCATCGTCACCGAATTCGCCGAGCGGCGGATGAGCGAAGGCATGCCGAAGGCAGAGGCCTTCGCGCTGGCCGCCAAGCGCATGGCCGGTCCGGTCATCGCCGCGACGATGACGCGCATCGCCGCTTTTTCGCCGCTGCTGTTCTGGCCGGGCATTATCGGCGACTTCATGAAATACATGCCGATCACACTGATCGTCACGCTCTCGGCCTCGATGCTCTATGCACTGGTCTTTGCACCGGCGCTGGGCGCCTTGTTCGCCAAGGCGCCGCCGCATCACGAGAACGACAACCGCGACGGCTGGTACATGGCGGTGGTCAAGCAGGCGGTGCGCTTTCCCATCACCGTGCTCCTGCTCACCATCGGCCTCTTGTTCGGTGTCGGCTTTGCCTATTATAAATACGGCGCCGGCGTCGAGTTCTTCCCGAATGTCGAGCCTGACTACGGCCTGCTTTATGTGCACGCCCGCGGCAACCTTTCGCTCGCCGAAATGGATGCCGCCACGAAGACCGCGGAAAACCGGCTTCTCGGCTGGCCAGGCGTGAAATCGGTCTACACCCGCGTCGGCAAGACGCAAGGCGGCGGCCAGGACATTCCTGAAGACGTGGTCGGCGTGATCCAGTACGAGTTCGTCGACTGGCGCGAGCGCAAATCGGCGAACGCGATCCTGGACGAACTGCGCGGCGTCATGGCCGGCATTCCCGGCGTCGACGTCGAGGTTCGCGTGCCCGAGGCCGGCCCGCCCACCGGCAAGCCGATCCAGATCAGGCTTTCGGCCGTCGACCCGAAAGGCCTCGACGACAAGGCGCGCGCCGTCGCCGCGGGCATTGCCAAGGTACCCGGTGTCATCGATATTTCCGACGGCCTGCCGCCGCCCGGCGTCGACTGGGCGCTCGATGTCGATCGCGCTAAGGCGGCGCAATACGGCATCAGCCCGACCTCGGTCGGCACGGTGGTGCAACTGGTGACGAACGGACTGAAGCTCAGTGAATACCGGCCCGCCGGTGCGGACGACGCCGTCGACATCAGGCTGCGCCTGCCCGAGGACCGGCGCACGCTGTCGACACTCGACGACCTCAGGGTGCAGACTTCGCAAGGGTCGGTGCCGATCTCGAATTTCGTCGTGCGCAAGCCCGAGCCGACCGTCGGTATCCTCAACCGCATCGACGGCGCGCGCACCGTGGTTGTCCAGGCCAATGTCGCCGCCGGCGAGCAAGTCGCTTCTGTCCAGCAGCAGGTCACCCAGGCTGTCGCCGATATGGATCTCGGCAGCGGCATACGCTGGAAGCTTGCCGGCTCGAACGAGGACAGCGCCGAGGCCAGCGCCTTCCTCAGCAAGGCCTTCGGTGCCGCGATCTTCCTGATCTTCCTCGTACTTCTAATGCAGTTCAACAAGTTCACCAGCGTCTGGCTGGTGCTGTCCTGCGTGGTTATGGCGACGGTCGGGGTGTTCCTGGGATTGCTTTTGACAGGAGAGGCGTTCGGCATCGTCATGTCGGGCATCGGCGTCATCGCGCTCGCCGGCGTGGTGGTGAACAACAACATCGTGCTGATCGACACTTATGACCGGCTGCGCGAAGAGGGCTGGGACAAGATGGACGCGGTGCTGCAGACCTGCCGTGAGCGTGCCCGGCCGGTCGTGCTGACGGCGGTGTCGGCGATCCTCGGCGTGCTGCCGATCGCTTTCGGCCTCGGTCTCGAAATCTTCCATCACGAGACGACGATCAACGCGCCGTCGACGCAATGGTGGATATCGCTGTCGTCGGCGATCGTCTTCGGCCTGTCCTTCGCCACCTTGCTGACGCTGGTGGTGACACCGTCGATGCTGATGGTGTTCACGCGCAGTAAGAACAGCCGCTTCTATGCATTCTTCCGTCGGGTGTTCCGGCGCGGCAAGACAGTCGGGGCGACTGTCGAGGCGCCCGCAAGACCGGGCTCGCTTGACGAGTCGGCGATCGCCTTCCCGAAGGCCGCCGAATAGGCCAACTTTGCTTGGAGTGCCGAGCGTATTCTGATCGCGCAAAGAAAAGGCCGCCGGGAACAACCCAGCGGCCTTTTGCATTGTCTGTCATGCGACACCTCAAAGCGGGGAGTTTCTCATGACGCTCAGCACCATTCTCGTCATCATTCTGATCCTCATTCTGATCGGCGCGGTGCCGGCATGGCCTCATTCGCGTTCCTGGGGTTATGGTCCCTCCGGCATCGTCGGCGTCATCCTGATCGTGCTGCTGGTGTTGCTGCTGATGGGCAGGATTTGACCCGGACGTTGGTGCGCTCGACAACGTACAGCGCTGCGCGCCTTCTGAGGGCGCAGCGCTGTAGCATTTGATTTTCGCTTGGTTCTTTCCGAGCCTTCGGTTCGGATCATCCGCTGGGTAGTGACCACTTTCCGTTTTCAGGCAGCTTTCGAAAGGCCGTTAATCGTGGCGACACTGAGATCATCGAGAGCGCCTGCCACCGCCTTATGCAAGGGCGTATGCGGGATCGTGTCGATGATGCCTTCCAGCCTTGCCGAGACCAGCCGGTGCGGTTCGAAGCGCAGATAGGACATCGAGACGATCTCGCGCCACATTGCCACGAACGGGCTGCCAGCGCGCAGCACCCACCACGGCATCGACGTCAATTTCAGCGTGCGCCCGAGCGCTTTTTCCGCGGCCGCCTTGATCTCGAGATCGGTAACGGCGTGGCCGGGAAAGTTCAGCGCTTCGTAGGAGCCGAGCTTGTCGAGATTCTCGGCTAGCCCGACGAACACCTTGGCCAAGTCCGGAAGGTAGGCCCATTCATGCACGAGATCGACCGGCCCGGGAGCGGTATAGACGCCCTTGTCCATCTTGGCGGCGACGATCAGATCGAACCACGCTCCGCTGCCGGTGCCGCCGAAGAAATCGCCGGCCCGCAGCAGAATGGTGCGCACTCGACCCGCTTCGGCCTCGCGGCGAAAGAGGTCTTCCATGGCGACGCGGATGCGGCCCTTTTCGGTCGTCGGGTGGAATGGCGTGTCTTCGGTGATGACCTCCGGCATCGGCGAGCCGTAATTGTAAACGCTACCGGGAGCGAGGTGCAATGAGTCGTTCGCCCGGCACGCGGCCATGACATTCTCGGCCATCGGCAGGCACTTGCCCCAGTCGGTGTAGATCGGGTTGAGGCCGTTGAAGATGATGTCGACGCCTTCGGTGGCGCGGATAAGCGCTTCGCGATCGAGCCCGTCGCCGGCGACGGCGATGGCGCCTGTGAGTTCTGCCGCGATCTTGCCGCTGCGGGTGATGGCGCGGACTTCATAACCAGCGTCGATGAAGGCCTTGGCCACCACGCGGCCGAGCCGGCCATTGGCACCCAGAATTGCGATCTTAGTCATTTTTCGTCTCCGTGTTTGCGTTACAGTCACAATATGAGCCGTCTGCAAACGAATAGAAATTGACTGAATTTTGCGACGTGATATTCAGTTTTGAATGGAATTCGACTGGAACCTGATCAAGAGTTTCGTCACAGTGGCGGAAACCGGCAGTCTGTCCGCTGCCGCGCGCAAGCTGGCTGCAAGCCAGCCGACGCTCGGCCGCCATATCGCCGAGCTGGAGCAGGCGCTCGGCGTCACCCTGTTCCGGCGCGGGCGGCGCGGCTATGCGCTGACGGAAGCCGGCAGCACGCTCTACGAACGCGGCCGGGCAGTGAGCGAGCAGGCAAGCGCCTTTTCGCTATTGGCGCTGGGATCGGTCCAGGCGATCGAAGGCACGGTACGGATTGCCGCCAGCGAGGTGGTGGCTGCCTATGTCCTGCCCGAGATGACGGCTCGGCTGGGCGCCGAGGAACCCGGCATCGAGGTCGAGATCATCGCGTCGAACCAGGTCGAGAATCTCTTGCGCCGCGATGCAGACATTGCCATCCGCATGGTGAAGCCGGCGCAGAACGAGTTGGTGGCGCGTAAAGTGGCAGACATTCCGCTCCGCGCCTGCGCGGCAAAATCCTATCTCGACCGGTGTGGCCGTCCGCGCGAACCCGGCGATCTTGCCGGCCACGATCTGATCGGCTTCGACCGCAGCGATGAGATCATTCGCGGCTTTGCCCAGTTTGGTGTCCCGCTCACCCGCAATGCCTTCCGCTTCAGGACCGACAATCAAATCGTGCTTTGGGAGGCGGTGCGGGCGGGAAACGGCATCGGCTTCGGCCAGGAGCCGCTGGCCAATCGCGATCCGCTGGTGGAGACAGTGCTGCCGGCCCTCGCGCTGCCGACGCTGCCGGTATGGCTGGCCATGCACCGGGACGTGCGCACCAGCGTGCGCATCCGTCGTGTCGCGGATTTCCTCTATGAGGAGTTGAAACGCTATTCGGCTGGTGCTGGGTCGGGCGCGAATTCGGCGCGGTGAGCGAGCCCGGCCATCAAAAATACGACGACCAGCAGTCCCGACAAAGCCACGAAGATCGGACCGAAGCTTGAATGCTCGGCGATGAAGCCGATTGCCGACGGCGCCACCAGAATGCCGGAATAGCCCATGGTGGTGACGACGCTCATGCCGGTGCCGGACGACATGCCTTCCTGGTTGCCACCGGCCGAAAACAGGATCGGCACCATATTGGCGATGCCGAAGCCGCAAAAGGCAAAGGCTGAGATGGCGAGCCAGGGCGAGGGCGCCAGCCCGGCCACCAGCATGCCGGCGGCGGCGACAAGCGCCGAGACGCGCAGCGTCGTCACGGCACCGAAACGGTTGCGGACTCCGTCGCCAGCGAATCGCATGACGGCCATGACGCCGGAAAAAGCGGCGTAGGCCAAACCCGCTATGGCAAGGTCGGTGCCGAGTTCCTGTTGCAGGTAAAGCGCCGCCCAGTCGAGCACCGCACCCTCGGAGATCATCGTCAGCAGCGCCATCAGTCCGACCAGATAGACCAGCGGATTTCCAGGAAGGGCGAATTTGTGATAGTCGGTCACCTGAGGCCTATCCTCGGCGATCAGGTAGCGGACTGCCACTGCAATCACGGCGAAAGCGAGAGCCGTCACGACCATCGCATGGGCGAGATGACCGTAGTTCTGGATGGCGAAGCCGCCGAGAGCGCCGCCGGCGAAACCGCCAAGGCTCCAGAAGCCGTGCGAGGACGACATGATGGCGCGGGACAACCGCCGTTCCACCACGACCGCATTGGCGTTCATAGCGACATCCATGCCGCCGATCGAACCGCCGAAGATGAACATGGCTATGGCCGCCAGCGGCACGTTGGGGGCAAGCGCCACAACCAGCAGGCCGAAGCTGCCGATGAGACCGAACCAGCGCAGCACGGTGCGCGAACCATGCCTGGAGATCAGGTGGCCGCACCAAGTCATGGCTGTGACCGCGCCGGCGCCGAACAGCAAGATCAGCAGGCCAAGCGTAAATTTACTGATTTCCAGCCGGGTCAGGACCACCGGGATCTGCGGCGCCCAGGCGCCGGTCAGAAAACCATTGGCGAGGAAGATGGCCGCCACGGCCCATCGTCCACGAATGGCGGTCTGCATGATTTTTAGCGTGTCCATCGAGTAGAATCCGGTGCGAAAATAGCTTCGCGCGGCAAATTAGATCGATTCAATCCTCAGTCAAGCGCTCGTTGTTGAAAGTGCTTGGGCCAAGTGACTCGCTTGAACTCGAGGTTGGTGAGAGCCGATCGGGTTAGTGATCCCTGGGGCCTCTTGCCTCGAACTCCGCCTTCTTGGCATCGGAGGCATCAGTCTGGTTGAGCGCCTGCCATTCGGCATAGGGCATGCCGTAGATGATCTCGCGCGATTGGTCCTTGCTGAGATCGACGCCCTCGGCCTCCGCGGCGTCGCGATACCAGTTGGAGAGACAGTTGCGGCAGAAGCCGGCGAGGTTCATCAGGTCGATGTTCTGCACGTCCGTGCGTTCGCGCAGATGCGCGACCAGCCGGCGGAAGGCGGCGGCTTCGAAATCGCGTTTTTGCGCGTCGCTGAGTTCCGTCATCGAGACCTCCTTACAGCGGCCCGGTGCGCGAGCCGAATCGTTTGACGTGATGTATATCGGGACGGCGGTTGATCGCGTCAACGATCGGCGCCAGCCGTTCGGCCCAGGCGACCGCATCCTTCCGACCGGCGATCAGGTCCTGACGGATTTCGATCAGCGCATGGGCAAAGCCGTTGACTATGGCATGCCTGAACATGGTGTCGCCGCGCAATGCGCCGTCATAGGGCTCGTTGTCGCCAACGATAAGGCTTTTGTCCTCGGCAAGCATTTCGATCAGCGGTTGCGCCACCCGGTCGTCGCGATCCCACAAGACACCAACATGCCAAGGGCGCACGAATCCCTGCAAGGATGGGGTGAAGGAATGTACCGAAAAGATGAAGGGCGCGCTTGCGGAAGCCTGTGCCACCGAGGCGATCATAGCGCCGACCGCATCGTGATAGGGCCGATAGAAGCGGTCGAGCCGCCTTTCACGTTCTTTCAAGGCAAGTGGATAATTTCCCGAAATGACGGTGCCGTCATAGAGTTGGCGGATCAGCGTCGGATCGTCCTCGCCGCGATTGGGATCGATCAGAAGTCGCGAAAAATTGGCGAGTACCGCCGGCACGCCGAGCAAAGCTGCCAGTTCGCGCGTCACCGTCTCGACACCGATGTCGTAGGCGATATGGCGATCGAATTCCGCCGCCGGCAGGCCGAGGCTGCCATACTCTTCCGGCAAGTCGCGACGGGCGTGATCGGCCAAAAGCACGATGCCTCGCTTGCGGTCGCCCTCGACGATGTCGAAAGGCGCGAAAACTGTGGATCGGGTCATCGGCGGGAAATGGTCTGTTCGCTGGCTTCCGGGGAGGATGGTATCGTCATTCCACGAAGGGGATGATTACGCAATGCCGTCGTTTGGCCACGGTTTCTGCGGAAATCTGGCGGAAGGCAAAAGATCGTGCGCCGAAGCCTTTCTAAATCGATTGGAATTGAGCAAAAGGGCGCGTTGACATGCGCCCGGACTTTTCCGAAAAGGGGCGTTGAGAGATGCGAATGTGGTTCTTGAGGGATTTCAGGATGGGTTCCGCCGGCAGGCCGCGCGTGCGCTATGCCTTCGCCATGCCGCTCCTCACCCTTGCTGTGGGCCTGGCCGCGATGGTTGCGGCCTCGCCGGCGCGCGCCGACTTCCGTGTCTGCAACGCCACGCAGAACCTGGTCGGCGTCGGCATCGGCTATCGCGCCAAAGCCGGCTGGATCACCGAAGGCTGGTGGCACATCGAGGGATCGAGCTGCAAGACGCTGATCGAAGGGCCGCTGTCATCAAGATTTTACTATCTTTATGCAGAAGACGCCGAGCGCGGCGGGCGCTGGGATGGCCCGATCAACATGTGCGTGGCCGAAAAAGAGTTCAAGATCGCCGGCGTTACCGATTGCGTCGCTCGGGGCTTCCAGCGCGCCGGATTCCAGGAATATGACACGGGCGAGCAGGCAAGCTGGATGGTCCAGCTGACCGATGACCCCGCAACGGGGGGCGTTCCAGCCGCCCCGGGAACAAACAGTCAATGAGACGCAGCCGCAAGGTCAAGATACTCGCCACTATCGGTCCGGCCTCCTCCTCCGAGGACATGCTGAAGAAGCTCTTCGAAGCCGGCGCCGACGTGTTTCGCATCAATATGAGCCACACCGATCATGAATTGATGCGCACACTTGTCGGTCGCATCCGCACCGTCGAGAAAGCGGTCGGCCGGCCGATTGGCATTCTCGCCGATCTGCAGGGGCCCAAGCTGCGGGTCGGCAAGTTTGCCAACGGCAAAGAGACGCTGACACTCGGCCAGACCTTCACGCTCGACGACAATCCCGAGCCCGGCAATTCGACCAGGGTCTATCTGCCCCACCCGGAAATCCTGAGATCGGTCGAGGCCGGTCACCGCCTTTTGATCGACGACGGCAAGCTTGAGCTGAAGGCGGTGAAGAGCGACGGCAAGGCGATCGTCTGCACCGTCGTCGCCGGCACCAGCATCTCAGACAAGAAGGGCGTCAGCCTGCCCGACACCGATCTGCCGGTCGGCGCGCTGACCGAAAAGGACCGCAGGGATCTCGATGCGGTGCTGGCCACCGGCGTCGACTGGGTGGCGCTGTCATTCGTCCAGCGCCCGGAGGATTTGGCCGAAGCGCGCAAGATCGCGCGCGGCCGGGCGCTCATCATGGCCAAGATCGAAAAGCCTCAGGCCGTCGCCCGGCTGGCCGAGATCATCGAACTTTCGGATGCCTTGATGGTTGCCCGCGGCGATCTCGGCGTCGAAATGCCGCTCGAAGCCGTGCCCGGCATCCAGAAGCAGATCACCCGCGCCGCGCGCCGCGCCGGCAAGCCGGTGGTGATCGCCACGCAGATGCTGGAATCGATGATCACCGCGCCGGTGCCGACCCGCGCCGAGGTGTCGGACGTCTCGATCGCCGTGTTCGAAGGCGCCGACGCTATCATGCTCTCGGCCGAGTCCGCGGCCGGCGCCTACCCGGTCGAGGCAGTGGCGATGATGAACCGCATCGCCAGCAAGGTCGAAACCGACCCGACCTATGCCGGCATCATCAATGCGCAGCGCTCGGAGCCGGAAGCGACCGGCGCCGACGCCATCTCGCTCGCCGCCCGCGAAATCGCCGAGACGCTGAAACTGTCGGCGATCATCAGCTATACGGCGTCGGGCACGACCGGCCTGCGCGCCGCGCGCGAGCGGCCGCAGGTGCCGATCGTCGCGCTGTCGCCGATCGTCAACACGGCGCGGCGGCTGTCGCTTCTGTGGGGCACGCATTGCGTCGTCTCGCCCGACGCCATTGACCTCGACGACATGGTCGACCGCGCCTGCCGCATCGCTTTGGATGAAGGGTTCGGCAAGCCGGGCGATCGGGTCATCATCACGGCCGGCGTGCCGCTGAGGACGCCTGGCTCCACCAACATGCTGCGCATCGCTTATGTCGGGTCGGACGTGCAGGCCAGAGGCTAATGCAAGTCGCCCAAAATGCGCAGCGATCTAGGGATGAAAACAAACATCCAAAGCGCGTCGCATGAATCTCTTCAAACGCGACGGGCCTTAAGCCGCTCACCGGCGAATTCACCAAGCTGACGCCTTGCCTCTATGGGACCATGAGCGGCCGCGACCGAATCAAGTCGGTGAGGCGACAGCGAGTACGATCGAGATTATCAGCAAGAGCGGCCCCATCCATTTGAAATGGCTGGGAAGGCGTGCCAACCAGGCCCGTTGTCCAGCTTGGGGTTGGTTTGGCATCTGGAGAAACCCGTAGCCGATGCCCGACATCCATAGGCCGACGCAAAACATTATAAATTCGTCGATATAAGCTGCAATCATGATGCCTAACAACCCCAATCCTGGACAGGAAACCACACGTCGCGCTGACCGACAAGCAGTGCCGAGATAGGTCTAGCTAGATTGCAATGGCATGACCACCGCAAGAGGACAACAGTTTGAAATTACCGTGGCAGCGTCGCAGTCGAGGCGCACTGGCCTGCCGGTATTAAATACCTTCGCCGGCAAGTTCTTCCGAAAGCGTGCCGACCTGATCCTGCGCGCTGCGCATCATCGGGTAGATACTGAGCACGCGCTGCCACGCTTCCAGCGCCGACTGCTTGTGGCCGGTTACGGCCATGATCTGCGCCAGGCCGGACAGTGCGCCGAAATGGCGCGGCTCGAGCTGCAGTGTGCGGTCGATGTCCGCCATCGATTTTCCAAAGTTATTCATCATGAAATGTACGGTGGCGCGCCGGTTCCAACCTTCCGCATAGGCCGGTTGCAAGGTCACCACCTGGTCGAGGAAGTCGAGCGCCACGTCGAACTTTTTTTCTTCGGCCGCCTTTTGCGACCATTGCATCATCAGGTCGATCGAGGCGCTGCCGGATTGCGACCACTCGTGCGAGATGCGCGCGGCGATGCGCTCGGCGGCCTTTTCATTGCGCTCGCGCTTCAGGTCGACAAACAGCTGGTCGAGCCTTGCCTCCCTGGTCGTGGCAATCGGAGGGGCGACCGCATCGTCCGCTTGAGCCAGAAGCGAGGCGGAACCGAAAAGAAAAAGCGCCGCGAAGAATGCAAAGAGAATCCGCATGATCCGGAATCTAACCCCGGACAGCAGATCGTCAAACTGAATTTAGCGTGAGAGGGCCGGCAGGCCGGCAAATCATGCAAGCGCGGAGGCACGCGCCCCCACGCGAAAAGACTCAGCCCTGGCGCGCCTTGTAGCGCGGAGCGGTCTTGTTGATGATGTATACGCGGCCCTTGCGGCGAACCAGCTGGTTGTCGCGGTGACGCGCCTTGAGCGCCTTGAGCGAATTCTTGATCTTCATGGTCTTGCCCGTCGGTCTGGGCCCAGTCTTGGGCCGAATTATTAAGGCGCGCTCGGAAAGCGCGCCTCTGAACTTGTGCGTGGCTCATAAACGAGGAGCCTTGCCCGTGTCAACCGCAGCATGTGGCGAGTTTGAGTTTCCGCCCTATCGAAGGCATTAGAGCAGCGCCGTCCAATAGCCTCAAACGTGACGGCTCATTCGCGTAAAATGGCCCATCTTGCGGCCGGGACGCGCTTCGGCCTTGCCGTAGAGATGCAGCATCAGATCGGGCTCGGCGAGCAGGGCCGGGACGCCCAGGACATCGTCGCCGATCAGGTTCTCCATGACGCAGTCGAGATGGCGGCCGGGATTTCCCAGCGGCAGGCCGGCGACGGCGCGAATGTGCTGCTCGAACTGCGAGACAATGCAGGCGGCTTCCGTCCAGTGGCCGGAATTGTGAACGCGCGGCGCGATCTCATTGGCCAGCAGCGCGCCGTCGGCAAGGACAAAGAACTCGATACCGATGACGCCGACATAATCGAGCGCCGCAAGTACTTTTGCCGCCGCCGCCTGCGCTGCAGCGGCGGTTTCGGACCCTATCCTGGCCGGCAGGGTCGAGCGGTGCAAGATGCCGTCACGGTGGACGTTTTCTGCCGGATCGTAGGCGGCGAGCGAACCGTCCATGCCGCGCGCCGCGATCACCGAAATCTCGCGTTCGAAGCCGACGAAGGATTCGAGGATCAACGGCACGTTGCCCATCGACTCGCAGGTGCCGGCAAAGCCGCCCGTTTCCATGTTGCGGAACACCCGCTGGCCCTTGCCGTCATAGCCCATGCGCCGCGTCTTCAAAACGCCGCTGCCGTCGAACTTTTTCAGCGCCGCCGTCAACTCGTCGTCATTGTCGACGGAACAGAAATCTGCCGTGGGAATGCCGATGCCGTTGAGGAATTTCTTCTCCGCCACCCGGTCCTGCGCCACTTCCAGTGCGCGTGCCGGCGGATAGACCGGGACCGTGACGGCAAGCGCGCTGGCGGCCATGACCGGCACGTTCTCGAACTCATAGGTGACGACGGCGCTGACTGCCGCCAGTTCGGCGAGCGCAGCCGTGTCGTCATAGGCGGCGGCAATCTGCCGGTTGGCGACCTGTGCCGCCGGGCAATCCGGCTGCGGCTCCAGCACGACGGTACGATAGCCGAGGCGGGCCGCGGCCATGGCCAGCATGCGGCCGAGCTGGCCGCCGCCGATAATGCCGATGGTCGATCCGGCTGGCAGGCTCATGGCGTGTCCGTGGGCTCGGCGGCGACCTTGGCGGTCTGGGCGGCGCGCCAGGCATCGAGCCGGGCAGCGAGCTTTTCGTCGGTCAGCGCCAGCACCGCCGCAGCCAGAAGAGCGGCATTGGTGGCGCCCGCCTTGCCGATGGCCAGCGTGCCGACCGGAATGCCGGCCGGCATCTGTACGATGGAGAGCAGCGAGTCCTGTCCGGAAAGTGCCTTCGACTCCACCGGCACGCCAAAAACGGGGAGCGGCGTCATCGCCGCCGTCATTCCGGGCAGGTGCGCCGCACCGCCGGCGCCGGCGATGATTACCCGAAAGCCGGCGGCCTTGGCGCCCTTGGCAAAGTCATAGAGCCGGTCGGGGGTTCGGTGGGCCGAGACGATCAGCCGCTTGTGCGGGATACCTAGCGCCTCCAGCGTTTCGGCGGCGTGGCGCATCGTCGCCCAGTCGGACTGGCTGCCCATGATGATGGCGACGTCGGCGCGGTGATCGTCCAAGCTTCTGCTCCCGGCGGCAAAGGCGCGCATTAGCGGAATTCGGGATCGACGGCAAGGATATCATGCCTCGGCGCAGCATTCAGGCGTATGGCGCCATGTTACTTAATCCGGCCAGCGCAAGGCGCCGGCGCTATCCTTGCGAGGCGACTTCATGGCATCCGCAGGACGGTCACTTGCGCTCAACACTGCCCGCAGGCGCTCGGCGACGATCTCCGCCTCGCCAGGATGAAGGTTGCAAGGGTCGAGGAAGAAGTGACCGCGCTCGACCTCGTGGTTGCGGACGATAATGGGAGGCGAACCTGCCGCCAGCGCCGAGGCAAGGCCGGCGGCGGTGAACCTGCTTTCGGGCGTAACAAACACCTGCAGGCGGTCGAGCGGATTGCCGGTCGGATCGGGAATGACATGCGCAGCGATACCGGGCAGCCCTTGCAATGCGTCTCTCCACAGATGCAAAGCCACTTTTTCCCGCTTGCGGATACCGGCATGGTCGCGCCGCTCCCAGGCCTCCAGGGCGGCCATGGTGCCGGCGATGCTTTCCTTGCCGATTTTCATCGCCCGAGCAACGCCACGATTCTGCAGATAGGCGGCCCGCACCAGATCCTTGCGCCCGGTGACGATGCCGCTTGTCGGTCCGCTGAGGAATTTGTGCCCGCTATAGACGACGATGTCGGCGCCGCGTGCGAGAAAGCCGCGCAAATCGTATTCGGAGGCGGCGTCAACGATCACCGGGACGCCCCTGGCATGGCAGATTTCACAGAATTCCTCGAGCGAAAGCATGCCGTATTGCACGGTGTGATGCGCAACGACATAGAGGCCTGCCGCGGTACGGTCGGAGATCGCCTCGCGCACATGATAGTCCTGCGTCACGCTGACCGTGCCGGCCGGTACGGTCCTGGCCCCGGCAAGCCGGATCGACTGGTCGATCGGCGCCCCGTAGTTGACGATGTGACCGAGCTGGACAATGACCTCGGACTTGAGGCCCTCCGTGTCGTCCGGCAGCCGCTCGATCGCGAGTAGGTTGGTGCCGGTCATCGTGCCGGCAATCGCCATGGTGATGCCGCTGGCGCAGCAAGCCGTGACGAAGCCGGCCTCGCCTCCGGTGAGGCGCGCGACGACCGTGCTTGCGGCGCGTTGCAGATCGTCCATCTCCACCCACTGCGACGAGATCTCCGACATCGCGGCGATCGCTTCCGGGACGATGATCGAGGCGCCGAGCGCTGTCATCGTGCCGGAAACGTTGATGATCGGGCGAAGGCCCAGCCGTTCGCGAATTGTCGTGTTGGAGCCGTTTGCCGAATAGGTTTTCATTTTTGCGAATCCCATTTGGTAGACATCAGGCGGCGATCTCGACCACCGCCTCGATTTCGACAGTGATGTTGCCCGGCAATGAGCCGACACCGATCGCCGAGCGGGCGTGCCCGCCGATATTATCAAAGACAGCGGCGAAAAGATCGGAGCAGCCGTTGACCACTTTCGGATGGTCACTGAAGGTCGGGATCGCGTTGACGAAGCCAAGCAGCTTGACGACGCGCACGACGCGGCCGAGGTCGCCTGCCGCGGCATGCATGACGGCGAGCAGGTTCAGCCCGGTGAGACGGGCATGCTTATAGGCCTCTTCAACAGTGACGTCCTCGCCCACCTTGCCAGTGCAAAGCGTGCCGTCGGCGCGCAACGGCCCCTGGCCGGAGAGGAAGATCAGCCGTCCGCTTTCGGCGTAGGTGACGAAGTTGGCGATCGGCGCCGGCGGCTCGGGCAGCGTCAGGCCCAATTCGGCGAGCCGGATGTAAGGCGTCATGAAAGGCTCCTTGCGACAGCTTTCGCCGTCCGGATGTCAGAAATGCGAGGCACGAAACCGCGCCAGGAAACTGCGGAGACGCTCATTGTCGATCTCGGTGCCCAGAATCTCGGCAGGCGGGCCTGCGGCGCTGACGCCGCCATCCGCCATGAAGACGATGCGGCTCGAGGCGTCGCGCGCAAAGGCCATCTCGTGCGTGACCATCACCATCGTCATGCCGTCCTCGGCCAGGCTGCGCACGACCTCGAGCACCTCGCCGACGAGTTCCGGGTCGAGCGCGGATGTTATCTCGTCGAGAAGTAGGATTTTCGGCTCCATCGCCACCGCCCGGGCGATGCCGACGCGCTGCTGCTGGCCGCCGGAAAGCTCGGCCGGCAGGCTGTCGGCCTTGTGGGCAAGTCCGACCCGGCCGAGCCAGTGCTCGGCAATGGCACGTGCTTCGGTACTGCTCTTGCCGCGCACCTTGCGCAGGCCAAGCATGATGTTGCCGGCCGCCGTCAGATGCGGAAACAGATTGAAACTTTGGAACACCATTCCGGTTTCGGCGCGCATCTTCGCCAGGTCGCGCTCGCTGCGGCGCTGGCGTGTTCCCGTGTCGCGGAAGCCGACCTCCTTGCCGTCGATACGGATCGAGCCGCCGTCGTAGCTCTCCAGGAAGTTGACGCAGCGCAGCAGCGTGGTCTTGCCGCTGCCGGAAGGTCCGATGACAGTCACCACCTCGCCGCGTGTCACCTGCAGGCTGACGGAGCGCAGGACCTCGACGGATCCAAAGGATTTGGAAACGTCGGAGATGTCGAGAAGCGCCGGATTGGCGGGCGGGGCGATGGACATCTTGCTATTCCCGGATAAAGGAGAAACGCCGCTCCAACCGTCGGCTGGCCAGGGAGAGGGCGTAATTGACGACGAAGTAGATGACCGCACCGAGGATGTAGAGCGGCATCGCCTCGTAGGTGCGGCCGATGACCTGGTTGATGGCGTGCATCAGGTCGGTGATGCCGAGCAGCGAGACCAGCGCGCTACCCTTCACCGCATCGGTAACGCCATTGATCCAAGGCGGCAGGAAGCGCCTGAACGCTTGCGGGAAGATGACGTAAGCCAGTCGCTGGCGAAAGGTCAGCCCGATCGCCATCGCCGCTTCGGACTGCCCCTTCGGTATGGAACCGACCGCACCGCGCAGATACTCGATGACCTGCGCCGTCTTGAACAGGGTGAGTGCCAGGACGGCTGCCCAGAAGGATTCCAGATGGATGCCGACGGCAGGCAGGCCGTAATAGACGAAGAAGATGAGCACCAGGATCGGAATGCCGCGTATGGTGTCGCTGAAAATCCGCACCGCCCAGCGCAGCGGAGCCGGGCCATAGACAAGGCCGACGCCCATCATCACGCCGGCGACGAGCGACAACACCACGACCAGCAGCGACACCCATAGTGTCACGGCAAAACCCTGGGCCACGAAAGGCAAGGCATAGGCGATCTGGCCAAGCATCCTAGTGCGCCGCTCTGAACCGGCGCTCGACAAGCCGAAGCGCATAAAGAAGCGCATAGCCGGTCAAGAGGTACATCGCCGTCACTACAAGATAGACCTCGACGATGCGGAAGGTGTTGAAGTTGATCCACTGGGCGCCGTAGGTGAGTTCGGGCACCGAAATGACCGAGGCAACGGACGTGTCCTTGAACAGCGACAGGAACGTGTTGGAAAGCGCGGGCAGCGTTATCCGCAACATCGTCGGCAGGCGCACATGGACCAGCCTTTGCCAGGGCGTCAGGCCGATCGCCTTGCCGGCGTCGAGCTGTCCGCGCGGAACCGCTTCGAGCCCCGAGCGGAACACCTCGACCAGATAGGCGCCGCTATAGAGCGACAGCGTAGCAATGAATGAGGTCTGCGCGCTGTAGGCGATGTCGACCACCGTCGGCAGGCCGTAGAAGACGAGATAGACGAGCAGGATCAGCGGCACGTTGCGGATGAACTCGACATAGGCGGCGATGACGGTCCGCACCGCACGCCCGGCCGACACGTACCAGACCGCCAGAAGCAGCCCGATGACGATGCCGATCGCAATGGAGATCACGGCCAGCTCGAGGCTGAGCAGCAGCCCTCCCCAGAGCTTGTCGAAATGCCGCCAGATCAGGTTGAAGTTGAGGGTATAGCCCATGTGTCCCTGTGATATCGAGGGCGGTCGACGAGAAGGAGGCGGAAGGGCGCGGCCCTTCCGCCAGCTTGCATCAGATGACCGGGAAGCCGGGATGGCGCGCCGGCGGCTCCTGTCCGAAATAGTCCTTGAATGCAGCGTCGTAGAGCGCCGTCTCATGGCCGAACATGGCGGTGGTGAAGGTCGTGTTGACGAAGGTCAGCCAGTCGAGGTCGCCTTGCCGAAGTGCGGCGCCGTAAAGCATCGAGAACCAGCTCTTGCCGGCATCGAAGTACTTGTCCGGATTACGCGAGGCGAGCCAGCGGACCGTCGACAGATCGACGGCGGCGCCGTCGACGCGCTTCGATTCCAGTGCCTGCAGCACGTTGGCCTGCGTGTCTATCTGCATCACCTGCGCCTCCGGCAGGACGATTCGCACATTTGCCTCGGCATCGACGTTCTGCAGGATGGAAATCCGTGTCGCCGAACCGCCGGCAAGCAGCTTGTCGAAGGTCTTGTTTTCGGCGTTCGGAAGGGTCAGCAAGGCGATGCCTTCGACGTAATAGGGCCGGGAGAAGTGGATCAGCTGCGAGCGCTGGGCGGTCATGGTCATGAACTGGATCGAGATGTCGACCTTGTTGGTGGTCACGTTCGGAATGCGCTGTGCCGGATCCTGCATGACGAATTCGACCTTGGTCGTATCGTCGAATAGCCCCTTGGCAAGAATGCGCCCCATTGTGATGTCCATGCCCACCAGCTCGCCAGCATCGTTTTCGAAGTGCCAGGGCGCGTTGGTGCTGCCGGTGCCGACGATCACCTTGCCGCGCTCGAGAACAGTGCGCAGGAGGCTGTCCGGTGCAGCTTGCGCTGCCGCCTTCGTTGCTGCTGCGCCCACCACTCCGGCCGTTGCAAGCCCTGCCATTCCCAGTTTCAGAAATTCACGTCTTTTGGATGTGTCGTTCACGGCGACCTCCTTCGTGTTGTGTTCCCCTTGCCGATACATGCGTCAGTGGTCTGCTGGATTGTCTCTTACAAAAGACACATGTATCCTGTACAAGACAGATATTAACATCAGGAATCAGTAATGCAAGATGGCAATGCCTTGGCAGCGCGGTCGGAAGCTGGTCCGGACGAAGACAAGATTGCGAGCTCCCGCGAGAAGGGTCTCAACCGGGTGCTCCATATCCTGGAGTTTCTTCACGCGAACCAGCGAGCGATCGGGATTGGCGATCTCGCCAAAGGAGTGAATGCGCCGCGGTCGACGATCTACACGCTTGTGCGCTCGCTCGTCGATGCGGGCCTGCTGGAAATGGCCGGCGACGGCAATCGGGTCTATTTCGGGAAGAAGCTTTATCTCTACGGAATGGACTATGTGCGCGGCAACGACTTGCTCAGGAGAGGACGTCAGGAAGTCGACAATCTGTCGCGCGAGACAGGCGAGACCTCTGAATTGTGTATGCTGCAAAGCGGACGCTATACGATTGTCCATTCAAGCCCGGGCACCAGGCCGTTCCGGATCAGTTCGGCCACAGGTTTGCAGATCCCGCTTCCCTGGACCGCTTCCGGGCGATTGCTACTCGCCGGTTTCGAACGGGCCGTGATCGAAGACATGGTGTCTGAGAACGATCTCGTCCTGCCGGACGGCCGCAGATTGCTGCTGGACGACTTCATAGAAGATATCGTCACGGCCGGGTCTGCCGGCTACTGTGTGACCTCCGGTCTTGTCGACGCCTATACAAAATGCCTTGCAGCGCCAGTCTTTTCAGCTGCCGGCAAGGTCGAGGCGACGATATGCCTGGTGGTTCCCATCGACACTTCCGAGGAGAAGACCGGCCATCTCATTGCCTTGCTGCGCGAACGCGCCGCAAGGCTTTCGATCACGGGATGAGCAGGATTTGTCGCGACGGTAAGTGGATTCGCTCACGCAATGATGTCGGGGATGATCCGGTCTTCCAGCGCCATCAGCCGATCTTTCAGGAAGAGTTTTTTCTTCTTCATGCGCTGGATCTGCAGAGGGTCGCAGCCCATGGCGATCATCGCGTTGATCGCCGCGTCGAAATCGGCATGCTCTTGCTTCAGCCGAGAATATTCGAGGCGGATATCGGCCTGTTCCTGTTCGGACATTATCTACCGTCTGCACGTCTGCGGCGCCCAAAAATGGGCCTGATTGGGCGGGGCCGGAGGTATCTTGCACCGGCGCGCAGCCAATACCACATTTCGTATTGTCGTGAAATGCTACCACGCAGCATTCGACATCGATGCCCGATAGTGGCACACTGTCATTATGCCGTCACAGAAGCGAGCCTGCGGTGGACGCGCCTTGACGGCTGCAATCGAGGAAACCATGAAAGGGAGAACCAATCATGTCTCTTGCATCCCATCTTGATGAGCTGCAGCGGAAACACGGCGACATCGAACGCGAAATCGATGATGCGATGAACCATCCATCGGTCGATGACCTCGAAATCGTGAATCTCAAGCGGCGCAAGCTGGCGCTCAAGGACGAGATTGAAAAACTGAAGGCGAAACCGAAACCGACCACGCACTGACGTTCTTCTACAGCGCCGCGCGTCCTTTGGACGCGCAAAGGGCGTTGTCGTGCTTTCTGATTTTGGCGCATGATCCTTTCCGAAATCGTTTCGATTTCGAGGTCACGTGCAGGGATAGCTGCGCGCTTTGCGCGCCATCATCTTCTCCGGTGGCAACCAATGCCGCCGGAACGGTCGATTTGACAGGTCTGCCTGCCTGTCGCCATTGACAAGCCATCTTTGCTCCTCCACCTCATGCCGGACCTTCTACGGCGCCGCGCGTCCTTTCGGACGCGCAAACGACGCTGTATTTTGATTTTTGCGCATGATTGTTTCCGGAAACCGATTCCGGAATTCGGCGCTAACAAAGGGCAGCCGGCCATGACCGGATATTTTTCTTCACCCTTCCCGCGCCGTACATCGGTCGGTGTCGATGTCGGCGGCGTGATGGTCGGCGGGGGTGCGCCTGTCGTCGTTCAGTCGATGACCAACACCGACACCGCCGACGTCGACCAGACAGTCGCTCAAGTTGCGGCGCTGCATCGCGCCGGCTCCGAGATCGTGCGCATCACCGTCGATCGTGACGAGAGTGCTGCCGCCGTGCCCGCCATCCGCGAGCGGCTCGAACGGCTCGGCATCGATGTGCCGCTGGTCGGCGATTTCCACTATATCGGCCACAAGCTGCTCGCCGACCACCCGGCTTGCGCCGAGGCGCTGGCCAAATACCGCATCAATCCGGGCAATGTCGGCTTCAAGGACAAGAAGGACCGGCAGTTCGCGGCGATCGTCGAGATGGCGATCCGGTACGACAAGCCGGTGCGCATCGGCGTCAACTGGGGGTCGCTCGACCAGGAGCTTCTGACCCGGCTGATGGACGACAACCAGCGCCAAGGCTTTCCGCTGACCGCGCAGGAGGTAACGCGCGAGGCGATCGTGCAGTCGGCGATCCTTTCGGCCGAAATGGCCGAGGAGATCGGCCTTGGCCGCGAGAAGATCATCCTGTCGGCCAAGGTCAGCGGCGTGCAGGATCTGATCGCCGTCTACACCGAACTCGCCACCCGCTCCAACCACGCGCTGCATCTCGGCCTCACCGAGGCCGGCATGGGTTCGAAAGGCATCGTCGCCTCGTCCGCGGCGATGGGCATCCTGCTCCAGCAAGGCATTGGCGATACGATCCGCATCTCGCTGACGCCGGAGCCGAATGGCGACCGCACGCGCGAGGTGCAGGTGTCGCAAGAACTCCTGCAGACCATGGGATTCCGGCAGTTCGTGCCGATCGTCGCCGCCTGCCCCGGCTGCGGTCGCACGACCTCTACCGTGTTCCAGGAACTCGCCCAGAATATCCAGGCGGATCTGCGCAAAAACATGCCGCTGTGGCGTGAAAAATATCCCGGCGTCGAAAACCTCAAGGTCGCGGTGATGGGCTGCATCGTCAACGGTCCAGGTGAATCCAAGCATGCCGACATCGGCATTTCGCTGCCCGGTACCGGCGAGACGCCGACGGCGCCGGTGTTCGTCGACGGCAGGAAGGCGGCGACGCTGCGCGGCCCTTCGATTGCCGCCGACTTCGAAAAAATGGTCGCCGATTACATCGAGCAGCGTTTTGGGCAACCTGGCAAGGCCGCGGCGGAGTAGGTCGATGCGGCGCTTCCTCTGGGCGACGCCGGTTTTGCTTGGTGAATTGGTTTTGCTCGGCGCGCTCGGCTGGGCGACAGCCGCCCACGCCGATCCGCCCCGCCCCGCCAAGCAGCGGCTGCTCGACCGTGTTTGCAACCTGATCGAGGCCCATGCCGATCAAAACGGCCTGTCCAAGGATTTCTTTGCCCGGCTGATCTGGAAGGAAAGCCGCTTCGATCCCAATGCGGTCAGTCCGGTCGGCGCCGAAGGCATAGCCCAGTTCATGCCGGGCACCGCCAGGATACGCGGCCTTGCCAATTCCTTCGATATCGAGCAGGCCATCCCGGCCTCGGCAAAATATCTCGCCGAGATGAAAACCGGCTTCGGCAATCTGGGCCTGGCGGCCGCCGCCTACAATGCCGGTGAAAACCGGGTGTCGCGCTGGCTGAGTTCCGGCGGCTTCCTGCCGATGGAGACCGAAGACTACGTTCTGGACATCATGGGCGAGCCGGCCGACAGGTTCACCGACACCGCCTATGCTGGCACCATCCGGCCGCTCGACACGAAAGCGAGCTTCGCGGTCGCCTGCCGCAGGCTGCCGGTCATCAAGTCCCAAACCGTGGCCATGGCGTCGATCAACATCAAGCCGTGGGGCGTGCAGGTGGCCGGCAATTTCCGCCGCGCCGCGGCTCTCAGTCAATGGAATGGTGTGAAGCGCCGGTTTCCGGCCTTGCTTAAGGACCATAATCCGGTGGTCAGCCGGGTGCGCACGCCGATCGGCAGGCGCGGCATCTATGCAGTCCGGATCGGCGCCGACTCCAAAGCCAAGGCCAACAATATCTGCCAGAAACTGCAAAGCGTCGGCGGTGCATGCATTGTGGTGCGGAATCGGTAGCGATATGTCGGCGCTTGTTCGAACCTGAAAGTGCTGGCATGCGGCACGCCATCGCCGCGATGGCGGCACAAGGCAACAACCTCATTGTCGATAATGTGCTGTGCGACGGCGAGATGCCGGAGTATCTGAGGTTGCTGTCGGATTTCGATCTATCCCTGGTCGGCGTCATTGCTCCGCTGGACATTCTCGAGGCTCGCGAAATCCAGCGGGCCGACCGCTTGCCGGGGCTGTCGCGCTGGCAATAGACCGCGTGCACAAGAATATCGGCTATGATCTCGAAATCGACACCAGCACGCTCACGCCGCTGCAGTGCGCCAGGCGCATAAAAGCAAAATTCCAGCTATAGGCCCACCATGTCCGACCGTCTCTACAGCGATCCCGACCTTGTCCAGTTCTATGACATCGAGAACGAAGGCGGCGTGGACTTCGACTATTGGGTTGGCTTTGCCAAGCAAGCAGGCTCGATTCTCGATCTCGGCTGCGGTACCGGGCAATTGGCGGCGGCGCTCGCCGATCGGCGCAGCGTGACCGGCGTCGATCCGGCACCGGCGATGCTCGACGTCGCGCGCCGCAGAGCCGGCGGGCAGAGGGTCGACTGGGTCGAGGCCGATGCGCGCAACGTCCGGCTTGGACGACGCTTCGACCTGGTGATTTTGACCGGGCACGCCTTCCAGGTGTTTCTGACGCCAGAAGATCGAGAGGCGGTGCTTGCCACGATCGCCGCTCATCTGGCTGCCGACGGGTGCTTCATCTTCGATACGCGAAATCCAGTCGCGCAGGAATGGCTCGAGTGGACGCCGAAACGGTCGCAACGGGAACTCAGTCATCCCGAATTGGGCACCGTAAGAGCGTGGAACGATTTTCGGCGCGATCCCGCTACCGGTGTCGTCACCTACTCGACCCATTATGAAATCCCCGGCAGTGGACGGGTGCTCAGCGCCGAATCGAAAATCGCCTTCCCGACAAAGGAAAGCCTTGCGCAGATGCTGGACCAGACCGGGCTGGCCGTCGAAGAATGGCTCGGCAACTGGCGTGGCGAGCCATACGCTCCAACATCGCCAGAAATCATTCCGATCGGCCGGCTGCGCTAGCCCGGACATTGCTTCGCCTTGCGCGTTTTCCTATTCCTTGACGTGACCGATCGAGCGCACGGATAAGCCAAAGACACCATCGCCCAATTGCGGCGCTGCGCTGACGACGTGCCCACCGATGCAGCTCGTGAGCATCTCGCAGGTTTACGTGTTCCGATCCCATGGCACCTCCTCTCCAGCATTTTGCATGCTGAAAAGGAAAACATATTATGGTTCGCATCTGCCGATAATCGGTGATAGTTTCCGTTCATCTGTGACGAATTGGAATAGATATCATCGACCGGCAAGAGACGATGGCTGTGTTCCTGGCAATTGTCGAGGAAGGCGATTTCTCGGCGGCGGCACGCCGGCTGCGGTTGAGCCCATCGGCCGTCAGCAAGATCATCGGGCGGCTTGAGTCCCGCCTTGGCGTGCGATTGCTGCAACGCTCGACGCGGCGCATCAGCTTGACGGCGGAAGGCAGCACCTATGCCGATAGCGCTCGCCGTATCCTGAACGACATCAAAGAGGCTGAAATCGCGATTCAACCCGGCGCAGAACCGCGCGGCCGGCTGCGGGTCAGTCTTCCAAGCGCCTTCGGCCATCGTTTGATCGTGCCGATGTTACCGGCCTTCATCGATCGCTACCCTGCCGTCGAGCTCGAGCTAATGTTCACAGATGCGATTGTCGACCTATTGGCTGAGGAAACGGACGTCGCCGTGCGGGTTGCCGCCCAGAGCGATTCCAGGCTGGTGATGCGGCGGCTGGCGCCCAATCACCGTGTCATTTGCGCGTCAGCTCGGTATCTCGAAAAACACGGTATCCCGATGACGCCAGGCGATCTTCAACATCATACATGTCTTGGCATCACATCACGTGGCGGCCTCAACATCTGGGAATTCGATGGCCCGGACGGTCCGCAAAGCATGCGTATCCGCAGCCCGATAGAGGCCAACAGCACGGAAGCGCTACGCCGGCTGGCGCTCGCCGGTGTCGGCATCGTGCGCATGTCGGAGATATTGGTTGGACCGGATATCAGGATAGGCAGACTGACCGCATTGCTCACCGGATACAATCATCATGATGGACCGCCAATCTGCGCTGTCTATCCGCCTGGTCGAATCCTGGCGCCGCGTGTGCGCGTGTTCGTGGATTTCCTGGCCGAACAATTCGCCAACCCTCCTTGGCTACACGGCGGGCTGTAGGATGGCAGTACAGCCTGGAACAGCGTCAGCTGTTGCGGGCCGCCACGAATTCCGCTGCCTGCTTCAGAAGCGCGGCGTGTCCGCCATAGGGATGAAGCAAGGCGTGAGCCTGGTCGACGAGGCCTTGAAGCTGGCCCCGCGCCCAATTGGCGCCGTGCAGCGCCACCAGCGTCGCCTTGCCGGCGGCTGCATCCTTGCCGGTTGCCTTGCCCATCTGGTGCGCGTCCGCCGTCAGATCGAGCAAATCGTCGGCAAGTTGAAAGGCAAGCCCGATCGCGGAGCCGAATTCCGCCAGTCTTTCACGGTCCGCCGCTGGCGCGCCGGCAAGGATTGCGCCCGCCTCGCAGGCGAAGCGGATCAGTGCGCCGGTCTTCATCGCCTGAAGCCGGATGATGCCGGCCTCGTCCGGCCTGATACGCTCAGCTTCGAGATCGAGCATCTGGCCGCCGACCATGCCGCCAGCTCCGGCAGCGCGGGCCAGCGCCAGCACCAGCGCCGCCCGTCGCTCGGCCGGCAGCATTGTTGCTTCGTCGGCAATGATGTCGAAGGCGAGCGCCAGCAAGGCGTCGCCGGCGAGGATAGCGGTCGCCTCGTCGAAGGCCTTGTGCACGGTCGGCTGGCCACGGCGCAAATCGTCGTCGTCCATGGCCGGCAGATCGTCATGGATCAGCGAATAGCAATGCACGCATTCGAGCGCCGCCGCCACGCGCAGCGCCGCCTCGCCGTCCGCGGAAAACAGCGCGGCGCTTTCCATGACCAGGAAGGGGCGCAGGCGCTTGCCGCCGTTCAGCACGCCGTGGCGCATCGCCTCCATCAGACGTTGCGGCCGCGCGATCTCGCCTGAAAGGGGGCGGTCGTCGAGCAGTCGCCTAAGCAGCGCCTCGACCGGACCTGTGCGCGCGACAAGCGCTGCCTCGAACGGCATTTGATCGTCTTTCGTCATGCCGGGGACGGGTAGCCGACACTCAGACGTTGCGCAAGAAGCCAAGCGCCATTATGCCGGGGGCAGGGAGCAGCATGGATTGAGCGGCTTGGCGGAACCGATCGTCGATTACGAAACCGAAGGGCTGGACATGGTGAGGCCGAAACGCGGCAACCGCATCGGTCTCAAACGTTGGCCCCGGCACTGGGTCCGGCGCGGTATCACCGTCGCCGTCGTGCTGGCGCTGATGCCGGTGGTGCTGACCTTTCTTTATCTCCCGCCGTTCGTTCATCCGGTATCGACACTGATGCTGAAGGATCTGGCGACGTTTTCCGGCTATGACCGGCGCTGGGTCTCGATCGACGATGTGGCGCCGGCGCTGGCGAATTCGGTCATCATGTCGGAAGACGGGCAGTTCTGTTTCCATCGCGGCATCGACCTTGGCGAGTTGAGGGGCGTCGTCGACGATGCGCTGGCCGGCGAGATGACGCGCGGCGCCTCGACCATCCCCATGCAGACCGTGAAGAACCTTTATCTGTGGTCGCGGCCGCTGGGCTCGGTCCGGAAAGTCGTCGAGCTGCCGCTGGCCGTCTATGTCGACATGGTGATGTCGAAACGGCGCATCATGGAAATCTATCTCAATATCGCCGAATGGGGGCCGGGCATCTATGGCATCGAGGCCGCCGCCCAGCACCATTTCGGGGTTTCGGCAAAACGATTGTCGCGTCGCCAGGCGGCGCTGCTTGCCGTCACCTTGCCGAACCCAATCGCGCGCAACCCGGCGAAGCCCGGACCGGGGCTGAGACGGCTGGCCGCGCTGATCGAGCGGCGCGCGGGCCGGTCCGGCGCCTATGTCGGCTGTCTGCGTTAGCTTAAAAAAATTTGCGGCGACGCTGGCCAAAACGGCGCAGGGCGTGTATAGGCACCCGACTTTCTCAGATTCCGGCCCCTGACGCGGCCCTTTCACGAGGGCAGCCGGGGCATTTTGACCATGTAATGGAGCGTATCCATGGCCGTACCGAAACGAAAAACCTCTCCGTCGAAGCGCGGCATGCGCCGTTCGGCCGATGCCTTGAAGGCCCCGACCTATGTCGAGGACAAGAATTCCGGCGAGATGCGCCGCCCGCACCATATCGACATGAAGACCGGCATGTATCGCGGTCGCCAGGTTCTGGAGCCGAAGGAAAGCTGAGAACGCTTTCGACGGTTTTGTGACTCCCGAAGACCGGCGATCGCGCCGGTCTTTTTGCATTTGGCGGAGATGATCGCCCACCGAACCAATTTCAGAGAGCTCAGCAGCCGTACCGGACGGCAGCCGCGCCGGCTGACATGGTTATTTCGCACCGTCTTGGTCCGTGTTCGCGGTCACGTACGAAAATTCTTGACGGCGAACGCCGAGCGCATACTAGAGAAGGTTGTCCAACCGGAGCCTTCTGATGTTCGGTGCCATCCCGCTGCTGATCGTGCCCTTCGTCCTCTATAATCTGGGGCTTCTGGGAATATTCGGCGGCGGCGACGATCCTTGGGCAAGCCAAATGTTCTCGATCCGCATGATGTCGGGCGGAGTGTTCTCGATGACGCTCGGCGATCTGATCGTGCTGATCGGGCTGCTTCTCTTCTTCATCGAAATCGTGAAATCGACGCGCACGTCGAACGCCTCGATCATGGACCACCTGTTGTCGACCTTCGTCTTCGTGGCGTTCCTGGTCGAGTTCCTGCTGGTGAAGGGCGCCGCGCACTCGGTTTTCTTCACACTGATGGTCATCACACTGGTCGACGTCCTGGCCGGCTTCTCGGTGTCGATGCGAGCGGCCACTCGTGACATAAATATGGGCTAGAGGGGCCCGGCCTCAACAGCGCCGATGATGGCGCCGGCCTCGTCGCGGATCAGCACCCGCCGGCGACGGGCAGGACACGCCCGCGCCGGCACGTCGGAGACGCCGGCGATTTTCAGATAGGTTATCGAAGATTAGAGCGCAGTGCGAGACGCAAAGGATGGTCTGCAATTTGAATCGCGAAAGCTTCTTTCTGGAAACCGATTCCGGCTTCCAGCATTATGCGCTGCGAACCAGCCCTATTTTTTCTTGGCGCGCGCCGGCTTCTTCACAGGAGCAGCCGGCGCATTGGCGAGGTCTTCCGCTTCTTTGGCAAGGCGGAGCGCCCTCAGTTTGTTGGTCTTTATCTGGCGGGCGTCGCTCTCGGCGACATATTCCGCCATCGCCTTCTGGCGAACCGTGGCTGCCTCTTCCTGCTTCTTGAAACGCAAATCGGCCCGCGCGCGGGCAGTATCCTTAGAGTTCTCAACCAAGGGCTTTTCCAATCCCGTAAATTATAGTTTTCATTCCTTTAATAGCAGAGCCGACCTGCAATGGGGAAAATAAGTTGGTTAGGCGCGGGAATCGCACCTGGCGCCCGGCGCCTTTCGGGCGGCAATCGCCTCATATTCGGCCCGCAGGGTGGCACGCACGGTGGCATCCGGGGGCGTGTCGGAAGGCGTGCCCAGGTGTTCGTGGCGCAGTTCGTCCATGAACTTTTCCCACATCGGCGGGCCGCCCTTCTCCAGAAGCTCGGCGCGGATCGAGAGCTCCTCGCTGACAGGCAGCCAGACGCGACCCCAGGCGCCGAGATGCGCCAGGATCGGCACCAGCGTGATCGCCATTTCGGTCAGGCTGTAGATTGCCTTCTGCTTGTGGGTGGGATCGTCCGCCCTGGTCAGCATGCCGAGCTCCATCAGCCGCTTCAGCCGGTCAGCGAGTATGTTGGAAGCGATTCCTTCCAGCGACCCGTTGAGCAGGTCGCGAAAGTGGCGTTTGCCGCCGAAAATCATGTCGCGAAGGATGATCAGGCTCCACCGGTCGCCAAACACTTCAAGCGACAGATTGATCGGGCACCCAGACCGGCGATCGATGCTCATGCGATTCTCCGAGAGAAACCGGTTGCATTATCATATCAGTCTTATTATCGTGCAACTGATTGCAAAAAGCAATCGGTTTAGGAGGAGACTGCGAAGATGACGAAGGTAATGGAACCGGAAATCGCGTCCCAGACATTTGGCGATCCCGCGCATCCACCGATGCTGCTGATTATGGGCGCCATGGCTTCGATGCTCTGGTGGCCGGAGGCGTTCTGCCGGAAATTGGCCGGCAAGGGTCTATTCGTGATCCGCTATGACAATCGTGATACCGGCCGTTCGACCAAATATGCGCCGGGCGAACCGCCTTACACTTTCGTCGACATGGCGGACGACGCCATCCGCGTACTAGACAGTTATGGCATCGCGAAAGCGCATGTGGCCGGCATGTCGATGGGCGGCATGATCGCGCAGCTTGTCGCGCTGAAACATCCGTCGCGGGTCATCTCGCTTACGGCGATCAGCACTTCGCCAATCGGGATCGACACGTCGCATCTGCCAGCCATGACCGACGCCTATATGAAGCATTCCGCCAAAGGCGCGAAAGTCGACTGGTCGAACCGTGACCAGGTGGTCGACTTCATGGTCAAGGACGCGCACGCAATCGCCGGCACCGCGCATCCATTCGACGAGAAGCTGACGAGGGCGTTCGTCGAACAGGATTACGACCGATCCGGCGGCTTCTTGAGCGCGACCAATCACTTCCTGCTCACGAGCGGTGAAGATCGGGGCGGTGAAGATCGGGGCGGCGAAGATCGGGGCGGCGAAGACTGGAGGGGTCGCCTGCACGAGTTGAAGGTTCCGCTCCTCGTTATCCACGGCACAGCGGATCCGATTTTTCCGGTCGAGCACGGCGCCGCCCTTGCCGAAGCGGTTGCCGGCGCAAGCCTTGTCCGCATCGAGGGCGGCGGCCATGAACTGCATCCCGACGACTGGGCCGCGATCGTTGATGCCATCGTCACCCATAGCCAAGCCAAATAAGCGCGGAGCCGGACCTTGACACTCTATCTCCGTGGCAATAGTTAAGTAATCGCTTCAGTGTTTCAGCCCTCCGTAAACCACGCAGCGGCGAACCACCAAAGGAACGAGCGAAACAATGTCTTACTTCAAGCTCGTCCCCTGCAACAACGGTTAAGCCCGATGCTGCAAGATAGCGCCCAACTCGACCTGATGTTCCAGGCGCTCGCCGACCCGGCGCGGCGGCACATGGTGGAGCGGCTGTCGCGCAGCTCCGCCTCGGTCAGCCAGTTGGCCGAGCCGCTGGCGATGTCGCTGTCGGCGGTGGTCCAGCACCTGAACGTGCTGGAGGCGAGCGGCCTCGTCCACACCGAAAAGCTCGGCCGGGTGCGCACCTGCCGGATCGAGCCGAAGGCGCTGAGGACCGCCGAACACTGGATCAACGAACGGCGCCTGAACTGGGAACAGCGGCTCGACCGGCTCGGCGCCTTTCTTGCCGAAACCAAGGACGAAACGGAAGGAAACTGAGGAGGCCAACATGAGCGAACGCTCCGTCGTCCATTCGACCATAGTGCTCGAACGCAGCTACGCCGCTTCGCCGGCGCGGGTGTTCGCCGCCTGGTCCGATCCCGCCGCATTGCAGCGCTGGGGCTCGCCCGGCGAGGGGTGGGAAACCAGCATTGACTGCTTCGAGTTCCAGGTGGGCGGCATTGCGCTCAGCCGTTTCGGACCCAAGGCTGGCGAGAGTTATGTAAACGAGACGCGCTACCTCGACATCGTGCGCGACCAACGCATCGTCTCGGCTGGCGGCATGACCAGCAGCGGCCAGCGATTGTTTGTCGGCCTGCTGACGGTTGAATTCCGTCGAGAAGGCACAGGCTGCCGGCTGGTGATGACCGAGCAAGGCGCCTTTCTTGATGGCCATGATCAGCCCGAAAACCATCAGGCCGGCTGGAGCCAGATGCTCGACAACCTGCGGGTAGAATGCGCGTGAGCGCCGCAGCCCGAGCCAAGACCAGCAGAATTGGGAGGATAGTATGAAACTCTACTGCGGCATCGGTCCGAATTCCTACCGCGTTCGCATCTTCATGGCTGAGAAAGGCATCGACGTTCCGCGGGTTAATGTCGACCTCACAAAAGGCGAGCACAAGGCGCCGCAATTCCTTGAGCTCAACTCACTAGGCCAGATTCCCGTGCTCGTGCTCGACGACGGCACGGCGATCACCGAAAGTATCGCCATCTGCCGCTATCTGGAGGCGCTGCATCCGACGCCGGCACTGTTCGGCTCGGACGCGGTCAGCCAGGGCAAGGTCGAAATGTGGAACCGCCGCGCCGAGATCGAGATCTTCGGAACGATTGGCAGCATTGCCCAGCATTCCGATCCCATGTTTGCGGAGCGGCTCGTGCAGTTCCCGGCTTTCGCCGAAACGCAGCGAGAAGCCGTTCCGGCAAAGTGGGCGTGGCTCGACCGCGAGATCGCCGATGGCCGTCCGTTCATCGCCGGTGACCAGTACTCCGTCGCCGATATCACCGCCGCCGTCGCAGCGTGGCTTGGCGCTTTCTTCGGAACCGACATTCCGGACGCGCTCGTCAATGTCCATCATTGGCTCGACCGTGTTCAGAAACGTCCAAGTTGGAACGCTTAGGCCGCCCGACACTGTTTCAATGGGACGATGTGCGGCTCAACGCCAGCACCTGAATCCAAAGGAGCTTTCGCCATGCCTGTCAAAAGCAGATCGGACTTGATCCGCAGTTACTTCGCCGCCTACCAGGCCAGCGACCGCAGCGTCATTGAGGCGGTGCTGACAGACGATTTCACCTTCACCAGCCCTTACGACGACGCCATCGACCGCGCGACTTACTTCGCGCGCTGCTGGCCAAACAGCACACTGTTCAAGTCGATCGCCGTCGAGAGGATTTGCGAGGACGGCAACGATGCTTTCGTTCTCTATCGCTGCGAAACGCTCGACGGCAAGGTCTTCCGCAACACCGAACTGCATTCGTTCCAGGACGGTAGGCTGCGCAGCGTCGAGGTTTATTTCGGCGCTACCTACAAGGACGGCGTTTTCGTCCCGCAACAACCTTGAGCTAGCTCATCGGCTTGCCAGGCGGTAGGACCGAGCAGGGATGCCTTCTCGACAGCCACGATGATTTCGGCACTCGCAAGCATGACACAGGCGAGCTGCTCGACGCGCTCGACGCGCTTGGTGCGCCACGGCCAAGACGTCACGGCGCAACTCAGTTTCCTGGCGAGCCAAGCTGCTCTGCATCCCAGAACTGGTCGAGCCAGATGTTGAGCTTCAGGAAGCCGGCATTGCTGACCGTATAGACGCGCCTTGTCCCTTCCGGCTTGGCATTGACCAGTCCGGCGTCGAGCAGCACCTTTAGATGCTGCGAAACAGCCGGACGCGAGACCGGCAACCCGGCGGCCAGTTCGTTGACGGTCTTCGGGCCGCGCCGGAGCTCTTCCAAAAGATAGCGCCGGTTGGGATCGGCAATCGCCATGAAGGCGTCGGAAAACATCATGCCTTATTTGTGAGGCAAAGTTTTCTAAATCTCAACCGTTGGTTTCAGGCTTTCTGCGCGGATCGAGCCGCAATGCTTCCGGCGTGATCGAGCGCTCGGCCGGTTGCGTCTTGAAGGCGTCGCGGTCTTCGATCGGCACCGGCGCGCGCCGGCTGATGCGCAGCAGCGTATAGCCCGCCAGGCAAAGATGCGCGAAGGCCGTCGCAAGGAACAGGCCTTCCGGCCGCATCCAGCCCATCAGGCCGGCGGCCAGCAGCGGACCGATCATCGTGCCGAAACCATAGAGCAGCAGCAGGCCGCCCGACACTTTGACGAAATCCTCGGCCCGGGCGTGGTCGTTGGCGTGGGCCACGGCGATCGAATATAGCGTATAGGCAAAAGCGCCGTAGGCGGCGGTGCAGACGATGACGAAGACGCCGGAGCGCGGTTCGAACAGGAAGACCGCGAGGGCGAACAGCGCCGCGCCGAAGGCCAGGCCCGCCAGCACAAAGCGGCGGTCGGTCTTGTCGGAAAGACGCCCGGCCGGAAGTTGCATGGCTGCGCCGGCGACGACCACCAAGCTCATCATCAGCGCGATCTCGGCCGTGGAAATGCCGATACGGGCGCCATAGACGGCACCAAGCGTGCCCCAGGCGCCGTTAGCCATGCCGATCAAAACGCAGGCGATCGCCGACACCGGCGAATTGACATAGAGCCCCTTGACGTCGAGCGAGACGTCCTGCAGCGGCTTGGGGTGCGAAGCCGTCGACACCGCGGTCGGAATGAGCGATAGGCAGAACAGGATACCGGTGATCATGAACAGCGAGGCCGACTTCACGTCGCCGCCGGCAACGATCATCTGGCCGCCCATGATCGAGGCGTAGGTGACCATCATGTAAAGACCGAAGACGGTGCCGCGGTTCTCGTTGGTGGACTTCTCGTTCAGCCAGCTTTCGATGACCATGAAGGCGCCGGCCATGGTGAAGCCGGTGAAGGCGCGCAGCAGGATCCAGACATATTCGTCGATGATCAGGCCGGTGAGCAGTGCGACGATGGCTCCCGATGCCGCAAAGGCGCCGAAAGCGCGTACGTGACCGGCTCGACGCACGAGGCGCGGCGCAAAGAAGCAGCCGGTGACGAAGCCGCCGGCCCAGGCCGTGCCCATCAGGCCGAGCGATGCGGTCGAGAAACCTTCCAACTGGCCGCGCAGCGGCAACAGCAGCCCGTGCAGTCCGGTCGCCGCCAGCAGGAAAGCGGTGCCGCGAAGCAGCGAGAGGATCGGTCGGTAGCTTGCAAACATTTAGCTGATCCGGCTGGAATTTAGGGAGGGTCTGAATATTCGAGCTTTTCGGCGGCGGGCGCTTCGGCTCTGGAAACTATCCGCGGCGGAACAGCGCCTCGGCCGCTGATTTGGTGGTGCTCTTGGTCTTGAGCTCGGCTTCGAGACGGGCGATCTCGTCGCGCAAGATTGCGATCCGCTCGGACAGTTCATCAACGGAAAGCAGCGACAGATCCTGCCCGATCTCATGCGGGCGGGCTTTCTTTTTGGGTTCGTCGTCGAAGATCGCCATCGTCGCTCCTCGCTCATGCGCAAAAAATCAACTGCTACCTCTGCGCGTCCAATTCGAACGCCCGACGCTGCAGTGGCCATTTGCCTGATTTGGCAATCAGCATACATAGGGCAGGGGCATGGATGCAAACAGTCGGCAAGAAAACCGGCAGCTGGAAAGAAACTGGCGAAGCGAGACGGGAAAACTCATGGCGAGTGGACAGAACAAAATTCCGGCGAAGATGACGGCCATTGCGATTTCGGAACCCGGCGGACCGCGAGTGCTGAAACCGGAAACGCGCGACGTGCCCGTGCCCGGTCCCGGCGAAATCCTGATCCGGGTGCGCGCTGCCGGTATCAACCGGCCGGATGTGCAGCAGCGCAAGGGCGTCTATCCGCCGCCGCCCGGTGCGTCGGACCTGCCGGGCCTCGAAGCGTCGGGCGAAGTTGCAGCTCTTGGCGACGAGATATCACGGTGGCGTGTCGGCGACCGGGTCTGCGCGCTGACACCCGGTGGCGGCTATGCCGAATACGTCAAGGTCCATGCCGGCAGCGTGCTGCCGCTGCCCGCCGGCTTTACCCACACGGAAGCGGCGGCGGTACCGGAAAACTACTTCACCGTCTGGCATAATGTCTTCGAGCGCGGCGGCCTGAAGGGCGGCGAGACGCTGCTCGTCCATGGCGGTTCGTCCGGGATAGGCACCACGGCGATCCAGCTCGCCTCGGCCTTCGGCGCCTATGTCATCACCACCGCCGGCAGCCAGGAGAAATGCGACGCCTGTCTGAAGCTTGGCGCCGACCGCGCGATCAACTACCGTGAGGAGGATTTCGTCGCGGCGGTCAAGGACGCGACCGGCGGCAAGGGTGCCAACGTCATCCTCGACATGGTCGGAGGCGACTATGTGGCGCGAAACTACGAGGCCGCGGCGGTGGAAGGCCGCATAGTCCAGATCGCCACGCAGAGCGGGGCGGTGGCAAGCGCCGATTTCTCGAAGATGATGGTCAAGCGGCTCACCCACACCGGCTCGACGCTGCGGCCGCGCACCGTCGAATTCAAGGCGGCGATCGCCGCGGCGCTGGAGGCGCAGGTGTGGCCGCTGCTCGGCACCCGCAAGGTAGCACCCGTCATGGACATGATCTTCCCGCTCAAGGAAGCGTGGCGGGCGCATGAGCGAATGGAGGACGGCGACCACATCGGCAAGATCGTGCTCGATGTCGGCTGACGGTCGGCAAACAAGCTGAACAAAGGCTTAATTGTGCAATGCAACAAACGCATTGCGGCCATGCAAAAGCGTCTGTTCAACTTTTCATCAACGATGCCTATTTGAGCGGCATCGAAACGATGGAGGACTACCATGAACCCGATCCGTGCTTTCCGTAACTGGCGCATGTACAATGAAACCGTGCGCGAACTGAACCGCCTGAACGCCCGTCAGCTCAACGACCTCGGCATCAACCGTGGTGACATCGAGAGGATCGCCCGCAAGGCGCTTTGATCTCAAGCGTGATCTCGCCTGAAAGCGGTCCGAGATCATGCTTTAGAAGCCAGAGCCGCAGCAGACGGGTTTCCCGTCGCCGGTTCCGAGCCCGCTGGACCCTGTCCGGCGGGTTTTGTCGTTTTGAAGTCCGTGCAGCAGCAGCTGCGATGATCGATCGGTGCCACGAAGGCGCCGGCAAGATGCTGCAAAAAGTTCCACGCCCCCAGCGGCGCAACACTCCCACAAACTTCTGCATTCTCCGGTCCTGCAGCCATGCTTACGACAGTGCCTTCCAAAACCGTTGCGAAACGGCAACGGAGTGGTTATATACGCAGCGAATTTCCCATTTTGGTGGCTCTAAACCACCGCCCGCGCGGGAACGCGGGCGAACGAGAAGGATATCTCATAATGGCCAATACGCTGCTGATGCCCAAGGCGACTGCCGTCTGGCTGGTCGACAACACCGCGCTCTCCTTCGAGCAGATCGCGCAGTTCTGCGGGCTGCATCCGCTCGAGGTCAAGGCGATCGCCGATGGCGAATCGGCGCAGGGCATCAAGGGCATGGACCCGATCATGACCGGCCAGCTGACCCGCGACGAGATTGCACGTGCCGAGAAGGACCCGAACCATCGGCTGAAGCTGTCCGACCCCAAAGTGCGGGTGCCGGAATCCAAGCGCAAGGGTCCGCGCTACACGCCGCTGTCGAAACGCCAGGACCGGCCCAACGCCATCCTCTGGCTGGTGCGTAACCATCCCGAGCTGAAGGACGCGCAGATCGCGCGCCTCGTCGGCACCACCAAGTCGACCATCGACCAGATCCGTGACAGGAAGCACTGGAACTCGGCCAATCTGCAGCCGATGGATCCGGTGACGTTGGGTCTCACCTCGCAGATCGACCTCGACATGGAAGTCAACCGCGCCTCGCGTGGCCGCGAGCAGGCACAGCCGGCCGGCGACACGCTGCTGCCGGCGGCATTGACCGAGCGCCTCGTGCCGGCAGCGGAGAAGCCAAAGGATGAGGATGCGGAGCTCGACGCCAACGCGGTCTTCGCCAAGCTTTCGGCGCTGAAGTCGAAGGACGAGGATAAGGACGACGAGGAGTAGGTGAGGGCACCTGCCTTCTCCCCTTGTTGTGGGAGAAGGTGGATTGGCGCGCAGCGCCAGACGGAAGAGGCCGTTGGAAGAAACGCCAACGCCGCGATCCGTCCAGCACCCCTCAGCCAACCGAGCTTCGCTCGGCCACCTTCTCCCACAAGGGGAGGGGGAAGACGTCACCTAATTTAGGTTTGCGCGGCTCGGTCCGGTGCCATGCCGTAATCCTCGCTGCGCTCAACCGCACGATAGAAATCGGCGAGCTGCTTGCCGCGCTCCGGCTTGAAGACGCGGCCGGCTATGACCACCGAAGCGATGCGATCGATACGGAAAGCGCGGAAATCGTCGCGCATCTCGCACCAGGCGACCAGCGTCCACACCTTGCCCCAGAACCACAGGCCCAATGGCCTGATGTCGCGCGCGGTGCCGCGGCCTGCTTCGTCGGAGTAGTCGATAGTCAGCACCTGGCGTTTCTCCACTGCGCGCTCGATCAGGTCGATTGCTTCGCGGGCGGCGTCGCTCACCACCCACATCGGCGTGTGGATTTCGGTGCGGGCGATGCGGTCCTTTTCTGCATCGGGCAGCACGGCGCCGATCTTGACCAGCGCCTCGTCGGCGGCCCGCGCCATGGCAGCGCCGCCAAACGCGCGCACCATGCGGGCGCCGGCGACCAGCGCGACGATCTCGTCACGCGTGAACATCAGCGGCGGAAGGTCGAAACCCTCCCTCATCATGTAGCCGACGCCGGCCTCGCCGTCGATCGGCACGCCCGTCGACTGCAGGTCGGCGATGTCGCGGTAGATGGTTCGCTCGGAAACCTCGAGCCACGTGCCCAGCTTCTGGGCGGTGACCAGACGGCCACCGCGCAGATGCTGCACGATCTGGAAGAGCCTGTCGGCGCGGCGCATCGTATGGTCCCTCGATGTTATTTTTATGCATGTCGTTGTTCCAAAAACCGGTTCCCACTTTTGGGCGACATGCATTATGGTTCGAGCCCTTCTCGCTTGCGCTGCGCGGCGACGAATGCCGCGCCGAAGGACAATTTCGCTGTTGTCGGCGTCTTTGCATCCAGAACCCGCCAGAACGGCGCGATGTCGCTCAGCGTCATGCCGCGTTCCAGATCCTCGTTGGCTGCCTCGGCGACAGTGCGCAGATGATAGCCGATGGTGACCGGACATGTCACTTCGGCGCCGTGCTCGATGGCGAGCGCAGTGCGCAATGCGCGGACATCCATGGCCACGCCCTTTGAAATGGAGCGGATGAAATCATCAACCAGCCGTGCCGTCGGCACCAGCATCGGCTGGCCCTCGACGACGTCGCCAACAGTGGGCGGCGTCGGCTTGATACCGTTGATGCCTGGCGTGTTCAGCCTGTCGTTCCAGCTTTTCACCATTCCGGTTGCTTCCACCTCTAAACGAAAAGGCCGAAACTGTTGCCCTCCGGGTCTAGGCAATAGGCGAATGTGCCGGCCGGGATGGAGATCGCCGGCGAGACGACCTGACCGCCGTTCTGCCTCACCCGTTCCATAGCGTCCTCGATCGGTCTGGCGACCGACAGATGGATGGTCGGGCCGGTTCCCGGTGCCGCGGGTTTCCCGGGGTAGATGTGCCCGGAGGCCGTTCGGTCCTGGGCGACGAACATGGCCATCGGGTTCGGGCCGCTCTCCTCCAGAATGAGATCGTTCTGGAGCACCGACCCATAAAAGGCGCGCGCCCGATCCATGTCGGTGACGGGAATCTCGAACCATGCCGAAGCTTTTGCAGGGATGAAGGCCATGTCTGTCTCCTGATACCGCCGCACTATTGCACGCCGCTCCTGACACCATACTGTCAGGAGGCTTCAGCATATTCCCCTTCAGCGTACTCCTTGGCGAACAGCATACGCATCTCAGCAACGTCGCTGCTTCTCTGGGGATAGAGCGTCTTCAAATAGGTAAGAGCGAAGGTGCCGGGAGCCGAACCCGGCGCGGACACGATGCGGCCGTCGGCGACGGCAAAGGGCACGTCCTGATAGTTCTGGGCGCCCGGGTAACCCGGTTCCTTTTCATTGATCCAGTCACGGCCATTGCTGGTGTGTTTGGCCTTGTCGAACAGGCCGGCACGCGCAAGTGCCAGCGTTCCAGCGCAGATGCCGCCGACCACGCCGCCGCGCGCCGCAATCGCCGTCAGCAGTCCGGAGACATCAGGCGGGGCATCGACCCACTGGTCGGAGCCGATGACCGCGACGGCGTCGAGATCGGTGTTTTCATCAACCTCGGCGGAGCGGTCGGGCGTCAGCACAAATCCGCTGGCCGAGGTCACCGGCTTGCCGTTCGGGGTCAGCGACACCGCGCGCGCACCGAACCATTCGACCGCCGAAGCCGCCAGCAAGCCGTATTCCCAGTCGGCGAAGCGATCGATGAAAAGGACGCCGATGGTCTTCTGTTCGGACATTTCCTGCTCCGTCTTTCGGCCCGCCGGACTTATTTATCTGGGCGCTGTGGCGTCCGCATCCAACTGCTGCCGCGAAAAAATCGCCTCAATGGCCGCGGCCGTGGCGGCCTTCGTAATTATCCGGCCAACCGATGTCCTTGCGGATGCTCTGCGGCAAGCCATTCATGAAACGCCGGGTGCGGATCTCGTTGCGCATCGTCCTGATCTTGCCGACATAGTGCTGTACGCTGCGCAGAATGGTAAAACCGTTCATAACTGGTCTCCTCTCTGTTGATGGAGACACTATCGCACACCCCTCCTGACAGCAGTCTGTCAGGAGGATTGATGGCCTTTGGTGATGCTGCCGGTTGTCTTCCCGAGCTCGCCGGTGCGCGGCACGCCGGCTTGTTCATCGCAGGTCGCTGTCAGGGTTGAGATCGTTCAGCTTGCAGCGACGGACTGTCGGAATTCGCATCCTTCTGCGATAGGCTCGGCGTTCTGATATTGAAGGAGAAAAATTTTCCAGAGATCAGGGAGACGACCATGGGCCTGCAACTGACGGGAATCCACCATCTAACCGCTATCACCGCGAATGCGCCGGGAAACCTTCGTTTCTACACCGGGACTTTGGGGCTGCGGCTGGTCAAGAAGACGGTCAATCAGGACGATACGTCAGCCTATCACCTTTTCTATGCCGACGCCGAGGCGACGCCTGGCACCGATCTTACCTTCTTCGATTGGCCGGTCGGACGCGAACGGCGCGGCACCAACAGCATCGTGCGGACCAGCCTGAGGGTCGCCAGCCCCGAAAGCCTTGTCTGGTGGAAGGAGCGCCTGGCCGGCGAGACCGTCGCGACGGGAGAGATCGGCGATGTTGGCGGCTACCCGTCGCTGGATTTCGAAGACCCAGAAGGCCAGCGCCTGCGTCTCGTCAGCGATGGCGGCAAGGGCGACAGTCATCCCTGGGCTCAAAGCCCGGTCCCAATCGAGCACCAGATACGCGGGCTCGGGCCTATCGTGATCAGCGTTCCCGACATCACCAACACCGAAGCGGTGCTGACCAGGGTGATGAACATGCACAAGGCGCGGGATTATGTCTCGCCGGATGGTCAGGGCCAGGTTCATGTCTTCGAGATGGGAAAAGGCGGCCCGGCGGCGGAACTTCATGTCGCGGTGCAGCCGGGCCTGGCGCCGGCACGGCAAGGTGCCGGGGCGGTCCACCACGTCGCATTCAGGGCGCCGGACCGGGAGACCTTACATCAATGGACGGCACGGCTGGCCGAATTCCGCCTGCCGTCAAGCGGTGAAGTCGAACGATACTACTTCCGTTCGCTCTATTTCCGTGAGCCGAACGGCATATTGTTCGAGATCGCCACCGACGGCCCCGGGTTCACGGCCGACGAGCCGCTGGAAACGCTGGGCGAAAGTCTGGCCTTGCCGCCCTTCCTCGAACCAAAGCGGGCCTCGATCGAGGCCGGCCTCAAGCCGCTGGCATAGCACCTCTCAGCGTGATGGCGATCTGGCATGAGCGGAGCGCTTTGACAGCCGGCCGTGATACTAGAGCGCCGCGCGTCCTTCTGGACGCGCAAAGGACGCTCCAGCACCTTTGAATCTACGCATCGTGCTTTCCGAAAATCGATATCGATTTTCGGGCCGATGCGCTAGTCAAAAGCGGCATGTCGAAACTCCTCGCGCTCGTTATCATTATCATGATGGTCATCCAGCTGATCAAGCCGCTCGGCTGGCCGGGGCTGAAGCGGCGCAGCGATTTCTGGAAGCTGGCGGTGCTGGCGATGGCGGCGATTTCGATAACAGCGGCGCTGGGGCATTGGACGTAGAGCTGGCGGCCCCGCTACGCTACGCGTGGTTCGTTGGCCAGCACCAGGTCGACGAGATGTTCCGCCCAGGCCCGGTAGCCGGCTTCCGAGGCATGAAATCCGTCGGAGGCAAAACCGGCTTCGGCATCGGTGATCGGCAGGCGCGGCGCCGGCACTGCGCCGCGTTCGAGGCAGAGGCGCTCGCCCATCCGGTTCATCTCGGCGGCGCGGATCTCCAGGATCGTTCCAAGCAGCGGCGGCATTGCCGGCGCCCGGGTGAATTCCAGCACCGGCGACCACACCACGCGCGCCTCCGGCCATTTAGCGCGCAACGCGTAGAGCAGGCCGCCAAAATCGCTCTTGAAGCGTGGCACCGAGTGGAAGTTCTTGGTGTCGTTGGTGCCGATGGCAAGCACGATATGCGTCCAGGGATCGGCCGACAGGTTGGGCAGCACGTGGTCGCGGATCTGGCCCGAGGTCGCCGAGTTGAAGCCGGCTGCCCGCCAGCGCACCGCACGGCCAGTGCGTTTCGAGATTAGCTCGGCCAGTTGCGCGGCCAGCCCGTACTCGGAATTGCCGATGCCGACCGAGGCCGCGGAAGAATCGCCAAGCATCAGAAGCGAGACCGCCGGAGCCTGGCCTGATATCTCGTGCATGACCGGACCTTGCGCCGGTAGCATGCGGGTGGTGCGGCGGCGCACGCCGAGCCCCTGCCAGACATAGACCGGAAAGGCGAGCCAGGTGAGGAGGGCAAGAAAGCGCTGCATCGCAAACCGTTAATGGGGCAAGTCCGTTAAAGGGCATAGCGAGCAGCACTTAGCGCATATCGGGCTAGAGGCGAAAGCCCTTGCGTCGACTGCCCGTCGTCAATGGCAACAGGCGTCCTGCACCTCGGGCATGTCTGCATATTCATCGTGCAGCCGCACCCAGTCCATCAGGCTGTGGTAGGGACCTGTCTCGTTGCGGCCTTTCGGCGTCAGGTCGAGATAGTGATAAGCGCCGATCAGCGGATCGCCGCCCCTGGAGCGCGACATGAAGGTCAGGAAGATGTCGCCGTTCTCATCCCTGTAGAACACGCTGATGCCGGGAAGGTCCTTCGATTTCAGCGCGCGCTGCTCGAAATTGTAGGTCGTGTCGCCTGATTGGATCTGTTTGTCGGTGAAGGAAACCTGCATGTCGAAGTTGAAGTCTGACGCGTAGGACGACACCCAGTCGAATTTCCACCCCATGCGCTGTTTGTAGGGCAGAAATTCGGCCAACGGCGCCCGCGAGATCACGACCAGCGACACATCGTGGTGCTTGAGGTGCTGGTTGGCGCCGTCGATATGGTCGGCAAGGAAGGAACACCCTTCGCAACGATAATCGGCGCCCGGCCCGAACATAAAGTGGTAGACGATCAGCTGGCTTGCGCCTCCGAATAGGCCGGCCAGTTTCTTCGGGCCCTGTTCGGTCTCGAAGACATAGTCCTTCCGGATCTTCAGCCAGGGCAATTCCCGCCGTTCGGCAGCGATGCGGTCGCGAAATCGCGTCAATTCCTTCTCGCGGGCCAGATGCGCCTTGTGCGCCTGGAACCAGTCTTCCCGTGAAACGATCTTGTTGTTTGGCATGAGTCTGCTCCTCTTTGAGCCCCAAGGACGTTGGGGCTCAACGCAAGCCGACACGGCCGTCGGTTTTTTGAGCATAATTGAACCCGGGCACATGGCCCGGGTTCGGACGAAGGCAGAAAAAAACCGGTCAGGCGGCCTGTTCCAGGTCCGGCTGCCATTTTCCAAGTGCGGCCAAATGGTTCATGTGGGCGCGGTGGGCGAAAGCGGCCTGGGCAGCGGCAACGTTGGCCGCCTTGCCGCTCCAGGCCTTCTGTGGCGCCGCCTGCAAGGCGCGGCCATAGGAAAAGGTCAGCTTCCATGGATGCGGGCCGATGGCATTGATGGCATTGAGGTTGGCGGTCGCCTCCTCGTCCGATTGCCCGCCCGAGAGAAAGGCGATGCCGCCGATTGCGGCCGGCACCGTTTCGCGGAACAGTCTTATGGTCTTTTCGGCGACTTCCTCGGGGCTGCTGGTCTTGCCCGACTTCTTGCCGGCGAGAACCATGTTCGGCTTCAAGATGGTGCCTTCGAGGACGACGCGGGCCGCGTAGAGCTCGGTGTAGAGTTTTGTCAGCGTTGCCTTGCTGATCTCGTAGCAGGTGCCGATGTCATGGGCGCCATCCATCAGCACCTCCGGCTCGACGATCGGCACGATGCCGGCCTCCTGGCAAAGCGCCGCATAGCGGGCGAGCGCATGCGCATTCGAACCGATCGACGTGGCTGAAGGCACGCCCTTGGCGACGTCGATGTCGATCACCGCACGCCATTTGGCGAAACGGGCGCCGAGCTTGTAATAGTCGGTGAGCCGCTCGCGCAGGCCGTCGAGGCCTTCGGTGATCGTGTCGCCAGGGAAACCGGCGAGAGGCTTGGCGCCGGTATCGACCTTGATGCCTGGAATGGCGCCGGTCGCCTTGATGATGTCGACCAGCGGCGTGCCGTCGGCGGCCTTCTGGCGGATAGTCTCGTCGTAGAGGATGACGCCGGAGATGTATCTGGCCATCGCCTCCTTGGCGCGGAACATCATCTCGCGATAGTCGCGGCGGCTGTCGGCGGTCGATTCGACGCCGATCACGTCGAAGCGCTTCTTGATGGTGCCGGAGCTTTCGTCGGCGGCCAAAAGACCCTTGCCGTCGGCCACCATCGCGGCGGCAATGTCCTCGAGACGTTCGCTCATTGTGCATCCTCCTGAACCGTTTGTTCCAACCTAGCAGACCACTAGAGCAAGGCAGGTTCAAGTCGAACCATTCCAAGCGGAAAGCTCGAATCGATTGAAACGCGCAAACGCCCCTCGTTCGCCTGTCGCCCCAGGGCCTCAGCGCTTCAGCACATCGACACCGGGCAGCGGCTTGCCTTCCATCCATTCCAGAAAGGCGCCGCCGGCGGTCGAGACATAGGTGAAGTCGTCGGCGACGCCGGCATGGTTGAGTGCTGCCACCGTGTCGCCGCCGCCAGCCACCGAGACCAGTTTGCCGGCCTTGGTGCGGGCCGCGGCGTGCTTGGCTGCCGCCACCGTCGCCCGGTCGAACGGTTCGATCTCGAAGGCGCCGAGCGGACCGTTCCAGACCAGCGTCGCAGCGCGGTCGATCCAGTCGGCAACGGTCTTCACGGTCTTTTCGCCGACATCGAGGATCATCCCATCGGCCGGCACCTCTGATATGGCGACGGTTTCGCTGGCGGCGCCCGCCTTGAATTCCCCGGCGACGACACCGTCGACCGGCAGGATGACGGCGCAGCCGGCTTCGGCGGCCTCGATCATGATCTGCTTGGCGGTCCCGGCGAGATCATGCTCGCACAGCGATTTTCCGACATCGGTGCCGCGCGCGGCGAGAAAGGTGTTGGCCATGCCGCCGCCGATGACCAGCGCGTCGACCTTCTTCACCAGATTCATCAGGAGGTCGATCTTGCTCGACACCTTGGCGCCGCCGACGATGGCGACGACAGGGCGGACGGGATTGCCGAGGCCCTTTTCCAGCGCGTCGAGTTCGGCCTGCATGGTACGGCCGGCGAAGGCCGGCAGCAGGTGTGCGAGCCCCTCCGTCGAAGAATGGGCGCGGTGGGCGGCGGAAAAGGCGTCGTTGACGAAGATGTCGCCATTGGCGGCGAGCTTTTCGGTGAAGGCCGCGTCGTTCTTCTCCTCGCCCTTGTAGAAGCGGGTGTTTTCGAGCAGCAGCACGTCGCCGTTGTTCATGGCGGCGACGGCGCTTGCCGCTGCGTCGCCGATGCAATCCGGCGCGAAGCCGACAGGGCAGCCAAGCACCTTCGCGCTCGCCTTGGCGATCGGCTCAAGCGAGAATTCGGGCGACGGTCCCTCCTTGGGCCGGCCGAAATGGGCAAGCAGGATGACCTTGGCGCCCTTGCCGGAAAGCTCGGCGATGGTGGGCGCGATGCGCTCGATGCGGGTGGCGTCGGTCACCTTGCCGTCGGCGACGGGAACGTTGAGGTCGACGCGCACCAGCACACGCTTGCCGTCGATGTTGCCGATGTCGTCCAGTGTCTTGAAGCCGGCCATGCTGTTCCCTTTCGCGAAAAATCGCCGGGACCTTACCCCGCATCAACGACGATGCAAGACCTGCAATGGTGCTACGCGGAAAATATGACACGGCATGTGTCGGGAGCAGTCAGCCCTCGTCGGTTGCCCTTTCCAGCACCGGCTGTGGAGACCGTTCCGCGTCGTCCGGCGCCTCGGCACTCTGCTTTTTGATCCGCTTGCGCCAATTGCGCACAAAGCCAGCGACGCGGTCGGCGATCTCGCCAGCACTCAGGAACACCGGCACCCGTGCCACCGGCGCGGTCGGCTCGAGGGAAAGACCGAGGCCAGTGATCTTGCCTTTGTCGTCGACATCGCGGACGATCAGCTCGATCGGACCAATCAGCACGCGGTCAGCATATTCGGCGTGACCGCCGAGCCGCTCCGTCACCAGGTCGCCGACGGTCAGCTTGCGTTCCTCCTCGGTCAGGCCCGGCGCGTAAGCGGCTTCAAGTTCCGCGGCGGAGCGCGCCGGATCGACGGCGAAGGCGCCGAAGAAGTCCGCGTCCTCGGGATCGACCACGGCCCGGCTGGCGAACAGCTTGTCGAGCAGGGCTGGATAGCGATCCGGCACGAAAATGTAGACATGGTCGCCGGCGGCGAGCCTACCCATGTCCTGGAAGCGCATCGAGCGCCCGTCGCGCAGCACCAGCGACGGCCGCGCCCAGCGCGGAATGCGCTCGCCGCGCGCCACCGGGCTGCCGGGTGCTACGCGATAGGCCAGAAGCTCGTGGTGGGCGGAGCCCGGCAATTCGAGTTCGACTTTGTCCAACGGGCCTAGGCGGGCCGGCACGATCAGGCCGAGGCGGCGTGCCAGCGGTCCGACGGTCCATCCCTGGATGACCAGCGACACCAGCACGACGATGAAGGCGGTGTTGAAGATGAGACGGCCGTTCTCAAGCCCGCCAAGCAGCGGCGTGATGGCGAGCAGGATCGACACGGCGCCGCGCAGACCCACCCATGAGACGAAGGCGACTTCCGGGCGCGGCAGACGGAACGGCATCAGGCAAAGCCAGACGGCAACTGGCCGCGCCACGAATATCAGGAACAGGCCCAGCAGCACCGCCGGCAGCAGGATCGCCGGAAATTGCGAGGGCGTCGCGAACAGGCCGAGGACCAGGAACATGATGATCTGTGCCAGCCACGACATGCCGTCCTGGAAGCGCTTGAGGATGGTGACTGCGCGAATGTCGGAATTGCCGGCAATAAGGCCGGCAATATAGACCGCCAGAAAACCGGAGCCGCCAATGGCGCCGGCGGCGGCGAACACCATCAGCGACAGCGTCAGCACGAAGATCGGCAGCAGCCCATGGTCGAGATTGAGCCGGTCGACAAGACGCACGATGGCGAGGCCGCCGAAAATGCCGACGATGGCGCCAAGCCCCATATTGAGAAGGAAGCCGAGGACGAGATCCGTAACCAGCACCCTGGCCTCGGGACTGGCGTTGGCGGCGATGATCTCGACCAGGCTGATGGTCAGGAAGATGGCGATTGGGTCATTGGTGCCGGATTCCACCTCGAGCGTGGAACGCACGCGTTCGCGCAAATTGATCTCGCCGGCGCGCAACAGGAAGAACACTGCTGCCGCGTCGGTCGAGGCGACAGCAGCCCCGAGCAGGAAGGATTCCAGCCAGCTGAGATCGAGCAGATAATAGGCGACGACGCCGAACAGGCCAGTGGTCAAAAGGACGCCGATGGTCGCCAGCGACAGTGCCGGTCCGGCCGCCTGGCGCAAGGCGTTGAGCGGCGTGCCGAAACCGGAATCGAACAGGATGACCGCCAGCGCCAGTGAGCCGGCAAAATAAGCCAGCCGCGCATTGTCGAATTGGATGCCGAGGCCGTCGGTTCCCGTGGCCAGGCCAATGCAGAGAAACAGCAGCAAGAGAGGGGCGCCGAAGCGGAAGGCGATCAGGCTCGAAAACGCGGCGGCGACGACCAGTGCGGCGCCGACCAGCGTCACGAGATAGATCGCATGCTCCATCCGCCAATTGCCCCTCGAATTCGTGTTCCTCTCGCTTTACGGGAGAGTGAGGCGAAGACATGACCGGTGCAAGGCGTGAGGGTGGTTTTTTGCCCTATGCCGCTGATTATTGAGTGTTTTGGTGTTCTAGGCGCTGTCTTGCCAAACAAACCGTTAGAGCGTCGTTTGCGCATCCAGAAGGGCGCTGGGCGCTCTCATGAAAACGCCCGGACAGAGCCGGGCGTTTTCGAAGTCGCGAGAAGATGGTTCTGCGATCAGGCGATGGTCTTGCCGAAGGCGACTGCGGTGTCGGCCATGCGGTTGGAAAAACCCCATTCATTATCGTACCAGGACAGCACCGAAACGAAGTTGCCGTCCATGACCTTGGTCTGGTCGAGCGCCATGATCGAGGAATGCGGATCGTGGTTGAAGTCGATCGACACGTTCGGGTGATGGGTAACGGCGAGGATGCCCTTCAGCTTGCCGTTGGAGGCGGCGATCACCGCCTCGTTGATCTCCTGCACGGTCGTCGGCCGCTTGGCGATGAACTTGAAATCGACAACCGAGACGTTCGGGGTCGGCACGCGAATGGAGATGCCGTCGAGCTTGCCCTTGAGATCGGGCAGCACCAGGCCGATCGCCTTGGCCGCACCGGTCGAAGTCGGGATCTGCGACAGGGCCGCGGCGCGGGCGCGGTAGAGATCCTTATGCATGGTGTCCAGCGTCGGCTGGTCGCCGGTGTAGGAGTGGATCGTCGTCATCATGCCCTTCTCGATGCCGACGGCCTCATGCAGCACGGCTGCCAGCGGTGCCAAGCAGTTGGTAGTGCAGGAGGCGTTCGAGATGACGATGTGATCCTTGGTCAGCTTGTCATGGTTGATGCCATAGACGACAGTGAGGTCGGCGCCCTCCGCCGGCGCCGAGACGAGGACGCGCTTGGCGCCGGCGGTCAGATGCGCGGCGGCCTTGTCGCGGGCGGTGAAGATGCCGGTGCATTCGAGCGCAATATCGATGCCGAGCTCGTTCCACGGCAACTGCGTCGGGTCCTTGATCGCGGTGACCTTGAATTTTTCGGTGCCGACGGTGATCTGGTCACCGTCAACCGTCACTTCATGCGGGAAGCGGCCATGCACGCTGTCGAAGCGTAGCAGATGCGCGTTGGTTTCGACCGGGCCGAGGTCGTTGACGGCGACAACGTCGATGTCCTTGCGGCCGGATTCGTGGATGGCGCGCAGGATGTTGCGGCCGATGCGGCCGAATCCGTTGATGGCAACTCTGACGGTCATTTTTCTCTCCCTGGGAGTTGGAGGCCGAAGATCAAGTCCGCAGCTTCATAACGGCGGGCTGGCAAAGAATCCAGCCGTCGATGGGTTGGATTTAAGTCCACAGACGGAGGCTGCCCGCAAAACCATTATGCGCGGTTTCGCGGGTGCCTGGCTTTTACTCGCCGTGCAGGCGGGCTTCCGCCGCCTTCACCGTCGCTTCGGCGGTGATGCCGAAATGCGGATAGAGCTGTTCGATCGTGCCAGAGGCGCCGAAGCCGGTCATGCCGATGAAGATGCCGTCGGCGCCAATGAAATAATCCCAGCCTTGGCGGATGCCGGCTTCGATCGCGATCTTGATCGGCGCGTTGCCGATCGTCTTCTTGCGATAGTCGGCGCTCTGCTTGTCGAACAATTCGAAACACGGCACCGAGACGACGCGGGTCGGATGGCCGTGCTTTTCGAGCGCCTCGCGCGCCGCCAGCGCGATTCCGACCTCGGAGCCCGAAGCGAAGATCGTCACCGCCGCATCGCCATTGGCGCCAGCCAACTCATAGGCGCCCTGGCGGCTGAGGTTTTCCGCAACAAAGTCGTTGCGCACGGTCGGCAGGTTCTGCCGGGTCAGCGCCAGCGTCGAAGGCGTCTTTTCCTGCTCGATGGCCAGCTGCCAGCATTCGGCGGTCTCGACCGCGTCGGCCGGACGGAAGACATTGTGGTTCGGGATGGCGCGCAGTGCGGCCAGATGCTCCACCGGTTGATGGGTCGGGCCGTCTTCGCCGAGGCCGATGGAATCATGGGTCATGACGAAGATCGAGCGGATGCCCATCAGCGAGGCAAGCCGCATCGCCGGACGGGCGTAGTCGGAGAAACACATGAACGTGCCGCCATAGGCGATGAGGCCGCCATGCAGCGTCAGCCCGTTGAGGGCGGCCGCCATGCCGTGCTCGCGGATGCCGTAGTGAACGTAGCGCTGGCCGTAATCGTCTGATGTGATGTTCTTGGTCTGGCTGGTCTTGGTGTTGTTCGAGCCAGTCAGGTCGGCCGAGCCGCCGATCGTTTCCGGCACCGCGCCGTTGATGATCTCGAGCGCCATTTCCGACGATTTGCGGGTGGCGACCTTCGGTTTGTCTGCGGCGAGTTTCTTCTTGTAGTCGGTGAGGACGGCGTCGAAATTCGCTGGCAACGTGCCACTGATGCGGCGCTCGAATTCGCTGCGCAATTGGGCGTCGGCCTCGGCAAGGCGGCCTTCCCAGCCGGTGCGTGCCTTGACACTCGTCTTGCCGGCGTCGCGCCAGGCATTGAGGATGTCGGCAGGCACCTCGAAGGGCGGATAGTCCCAGCCGAAGAACTTCCTGGCGCCGGCGATTTCCTCTGCGCCGAGCGGAGAACCGTGCGCCTTGTTGGTACCCGCCTTGGTCGGCGCGCCGAAGCCAATCGTGGTCTTGCAGGCGATCATCGTCGGTTTGTCGGAATGGCGCGCCGCCTCGATAGCATAGGCGATCGCTTCCGGGTCCTGGCCGTCGATGTGGCTGGCGTTCCAGCCGGACGCCTGGAACCGGGCGACCTGATCGGTGTTGTCGGCCAGCGACACCGGGCCGTCGATCGAGATGTTATTGTTGTCCCAGAAGACGATCAGCTTGTTCAGCTTGAGATGCCCGGCAAGTGCGATGGCTTCCTGGGAGACGCCTTCCATCAGGCAGCCGTCGCCGGCCAGCACATAGGTGTAATGGTTGACGAGGTCGTTGCCGAAAGCGGCATTCATGATGCGCTCGCCGAGTGCGAAGCCGACCGAATTGGCAAGCCCCTGGCCGAGCGGGCCGGTCGTCGTCTCGATGCCGGCGGCATGGCCATATTCGGGATGACCCGCCGTCCTCGATCCCAACTGGCGGAAATGCTTGATCTGGTCGAGGGTGATGTCTTCATAGCCGGTCAGATAGAGCAGCGAATAGAGCAGCATCGAACCGTGGCCGGCCGACAGAATGAAACGGTCTCGATCGGGCCAGTGCGGGTTCTTCGGATCGTATTTCAGGAAACGCGTGAACAGCACCGTGGCAACGTCGGCGCAGCCCATTGGCAGGCCGGGGTGGCCGGACTGGGCCTTCTCGACGGCGTCCATGGAAAGAAAACGGATCGCATTGGCCATCCGGTCATGTTGTTCACGCGAGGTCATGCTTCCTCCAGTGTGGGGGGTGGGGCTTTGGGAGCGCCCTTGAAAAGCGTGCGCGACACATAGCAGGCGCGGCTTTTTAGTCAACAAACCGGCGCGCTTTCGCTGATCTTGTTAGTCAATAAACCGGCGCTTTTGCCGGTCTTGTGATGGCGCCAGAAGGGCCTTGGGGGTTCTACATTAGCGTTAGCAGGGGACAGCCGCGAGAGCTTTATTGACGTTGGCTTCACACGGCGGGTAATGTTTCAGACATAACGCGTTCTGAACGTGGATGATTCGGTGATGGGCAGGGCGCAGGACGAAAGCCATGACCGGGGAAACGACACTCAAAGAAGTCATCGCGAGGCTGGGTAAGGCCATCGAGGGGCTGGAAAATGCCGTCGCGGCCAAGCTCGAGCACGAGCGTGACTATACGGAAGCCGAGGCGGAGGTGCAGCGCATGAACGCCGATCGCTCGCGGCTGGCGCAGGAACTCGACAATTCCGAAGCGCGCGCCGAACGGCTGGAAGACGCCAACAAGGAAGTGTCGCGTCGGCTGGTGACCGCCATGGAAACCATCCGCGCCGTGTTGGACAGATAGGGACTGGACAGGTAGGCCAATGGCACAAGTCACGGTTTCCATCGACGGCAAGCAGTATCGCATGGCTTGCGACGAGGGCCAGGAAGAACATCTGATCGACCTTGCCGAGCGCTTCGACCGCTATGTCTCGCATCTGAAAGACTCATTCGGCGAGATCGGCGACCAGCGGCTGACCGTGATGGCCGGCATCATGGTCATGGACGAGCTTTCGGAACTGCAAAAACGCGTCAAGGGCATGGAAAGCGAAGTGCTGACGCTGCGCAAGACGCGTGACGACGCGCTGACCAAGGCCGACAAGAACGATTCGGTGCTGACCCAAGCGCTTGGCGCGCTCGCCCAGCGCATGGAAGATCTGGCGACGACGCTGGCGGTGAACAAGGCCTGAGCCAGCACAGCGAAAATTCCTGCTGCATTTGCCGAGAAGCAATGAAAATTTTTCGCCGCCGGCCTCGATGCCGGTGCAACAGGCGTTTGAAGGACGACGCGGGAGTGGTAGAAAGGCAAAAGCAACGCCGGTCAATGCCGGCTGCAATCACAGGGTAGGGACACGTCATGAGCCTTCGTATCAACGATATCGCGCCGGATTTCACGGCCGAAACCACGCAAGGGACGATCAACTTCCACGAATGGATCGGTGACGGCTGGGCGGTGCTTTTCAGCCATCCGAAGAATTTCACTCCGGTCTGCACGACCGAGCTCGGCACGATGGCGGGCCTGGAAGGCGAGTTCAAGAAGCGCGACGTCAAAATCATCGGCATTTCCGTCGATCCGGTCGAAAGCCATGGCAAATGGCAGGATGATATCAAGAAGGCGACCGGCCAATCGGTGAACTACCCGCTGATCGGCGACAAGGACCTCAAGGTCGCCAAGCTTTACGAGATGCTGCCGGCCGGTGCCGGCGAAACCTCGGAAGGGCGCACGCCCGCCGACAACGCGACGGTGCGTTCGGTCTACGTCATCGGCCCCGACAAGAAGATCAAGCTGGTTCTCACGTATCCGATGACGACCGGCCGCAACTTCGATGAGATCCTGCGTGCGATCGATTCCATGCAACTGACTGCCAAGCACCAGGTGGCGACGCCGGCGAACTGGAAGCAGGGCGAGGACGTCATCATCACCGCCGCCGTTTCCAATGAGGACGCGATCAAGCGTTTCGGCGCCTACGAGACGATCCTGCCGTATCTCCGGAAGACCAAGCAGCCCTCAGCCTGAACGGCTAGGACGGCACGGAAGGATTTTCGGCCTTTTTGCCTCGGCCAAGCATGCGGTGCTTGACGGGGTGGCGCTGGCGAACGACCATGCTCTTCTTTTACCCCGGTAGGGAAAACCATTCCTGCCGGGTGGGCGTTGAGGGAGCCGAGATTGGACGCGACATCGGCCAAGCTGCAGGTGGCAGGCTTTTACGACAAGCCGAGCGGGTCCATCCAGTATGTCGTCGCCGACCCACAGACGCGACGATGCGCAATCATCGATCCCGTTCTTGATTTCGATGAGAAATCCGGCGCCACGGCGACGAAGAATGCCGACGCGATGCTTGAGTTCGTTAGAGATCAACGGCTGGTCGTCGAATGGATTCTCGACACGCATCCCCACGCCGACCATTTCTCGGCGGCGCACTATCTCAACGAGAAGACAGGAGCGCCTACGGCGATCGGCGACAAGATTATCGACGTCCAGAAATTGTGGAAAGCGATCTACAACTGGCCGGATTTTCCTGCCGACGGATCGCAGTGGAACAGGCTGTTTGCCGACGGCGAGACCTTTTCGGTCGGCGGCATTCCGGCAAAGGTACTTTTTTCGCCGGGCCACACACTGGCCTCGATTACCTATGTGATCGGCGACGCCGCTTTCATCCATGATACGCTGTTCATGCCGGACAGCGGCACGGCAAGAGCGGATTTTCCCGGCGGCAGTGCCGCGCGACTCTGGCGCTCGATCCAGGATATCCTCGCGCTACCGGACGAGACACGTCTGTTCGTCGGTCATGACTACCAGGCGGAGGGGCGCGAACCCTTGTGGGAGAGCACTGTTGCGGAACAGAAATCCAAGAACACCCATGTTGCCGCCTGCAGGACAGAGGCCGATTTCGTGGCGTTGCGCGAGGCACGCGACAGGACGCTGCCGATGCCGAGGCTGATCCTGCACGCGCTGCAGGTCAACATGAATGGCGGGCGCTTGCCGGAACCGGAATCCAACGGCCGCCGGTATTTGAAATTTCCGCTCGATTGCTTGTGATGAGATGGGTCGCTGGCACTACAACTCTATTTTAAATTCGGCCCCGCCCTCATCGCCCTGCCGGGCACTTCTCCCCGTATACGGGGAGAAGGAGGCTTTCGCTGACGATTTCGCCAATTTTCGACGTTACAAAAAGAGTGCCGGCGGTGCGATCTGCCTCTTCTCCTCGTCGCTATACGGGGAGAAAGTGTCGGCAGCCGGAGGAGGAGCGGGCGCAGACGCCAGCTACTCTAGCTTCAGGGTTTTGTTCGGCGGGCTAAATGTTCATACGTGATTTGCCAAGGATCGCTCTCGAAAGATCTTTCCTCGCCGATCCAATGGAAGCTGTTGGCAGTGATCTCAGTGAAACGCCATCGAGTTTTCAGACCGCGCGAGTCATTGCCGAGCTGGACAATGTCCTTTCCCTCGGCCCGCCCGATCTGGCGTGAGTGATCTCGGTTGAGCGGGTCGTTCCATACGATGTGCCATCCCTCGATCCCAGGATCGAAGATGCGCAAAGTCGTCCCATACATCGTGGACGGCGCAGGGCGCTTGGGCCTGATCCAAACGTCCTGAATCGCGCGGCCTTCGAGCACCCAGCCAAAATGGCATTCTCCATTGTATTTCTGGATTGTGCCGTCGTGGAGGTAGTGGACCGAGTCCATTTCCCAGCTTCCAATTAGCCATCCATACAGGTCCATGTCTTTCGCTCGGTCGGCTGGGGGACCTTCAGATCCGAGGGCGGTGAGAAACGGAGAAGTCGTCATTGTCATACTGCCTTTGGTTTCCAATAGGCGAGCTCAACTGCCCAGCGCAGCCCGGCGGCCCATTGTCGTGCCGGCCTGCCGCAAGCGCCGCCTTTTGGAATTTCGCGACGGAAGCCCGTGTCGGCGCCGGAACATTGCCGCCACAATTTGTAGCGTTGCGGTTTCCAGGTCTTGGGGAAAATTGCTATATTGCCGCTATGAGCCGGCCAGGCTGATCGCACCGATGATTGAGCGGTTTATCGCGACGGATCGTGCGTCCGCGCAGGTGAGGCGGAACCGGCAACCCCAGCTAGAATGACACCAAGGGACAATCTCCCGGCAGTCGGAGGACCCCATAAAAAAGGCGGCGCCAGTTACCTGACGCCGCCGTTATTTTTCCGTCGGAGCGTTACGCCGCCGGCTGCGCCTCGATGGTGCGCAGCGCCTGCATCTGGCGCTTGGCCGCGGCCTTGACTGCGTCCTGCACCTTCTCGAAGGCGCGCACCTCGATCTGGCGCACGCGCTCGCGGCTGATGTCGAATTCGGCTGACAGTTCTTCCAGCGTCAGCGGCTCCTCGGCCAGGCGGCGCGCCTCGAAGATGCGCCGCTCGCGCTCGTTGAGCACGGCAAGAGCGCCCGACAGCATGCCGCGCCGGTTTTCCAGCTCGTCCTGCTCGATTAGCGCCTCTTCCTGGCTTTCGTGGTCGTCGACCAGCCAGTCCTGCCACTCACCGGACTCGCCTTCGCTCGCCCGGATCGGTGCGTTGAGCGAGGCATCGCCCGACAGGCGGCGGTTCATCGACACCACCTCGGCCTCGGACACGTTGAGGCGGGTGGCGATCTCGGTGATCTGGTCGGGCTTCAAATCGCCGTCGTCGAGCGCCTGGATCTTGCCCTTCACCTTGCGCAGGTTGAAGAATAGGCGCTTCTGGTTGGCGGTCGTGCCCATCTTGACCAGGCTCCACGAGCGCAGGATGTATTCCTGGATCGAGGCCTTGATCCACCACATGGCATAGGTGGCAAGCCGGAAGCCGCGCTCCGGTTCGAATTTCTTGACGGCCTGCATCAGGCCGACATTGCCTTCCGAGATCACCTCGCCGATCGGCAGGCCGTAGCCGCGATAGCCCATGGCGATCTTGGCGACGAGCCTAAGATGACTGGTGACGAGCTTGTGTGCAGCCGTGGTGTCCTCATGCTCGGCGTAACGCTTGGCGAGCATGTACTCTTCCTGCGGCTGAAGCATCGGAAAGCGACGGATTTCTTCCAGGTAGCGGCTGAGGCCGCCTTCGCCGGAAACGATACTGGGTAATGACTGGGCCATGATAGCGCCCCTCTCTCTTGGAGTGGTGCCCCCGAAACGCGGCGGGCATATATCGCGAACACCAAAGGCTCGTTCGCGACAACCGGTGTATATAGGAACAAAACCAGAAAGGACAGCATTGGTTCAACACGAAACAGTGTGTCACGCCAAAGTGAACAACGCCGGTCAGGTTTTTGCCGATCAGGTTTTGAATGGATGGAAGGCGGTTCAGAGTTTGCGAAAGCCGTCGACGAGTTCCTCCATATCCCTCGGTACAGGTGCCTCGAACCTCATCGTTAAATGGGTCGTCGGATGCCGAAATTCAAGGAGGCGGGCATGCAACGCCTGTCGCGGAAATGCCTTCACCCGGCCCTTCAGCGGCTCGGGCAGCCGGTTCGCCTTGGTGCGAAAGGCCTGGCCGTAATCGGGGTCGCCGACGACCGGATGGCCGATATGGGCCATATGGACACGGATCTGATGGGTGCGGCCGGTCTCGAGCCGGCATTCGACCAGACTTGCCGTGGCACATTGCTTTTGCTGCTCGCCAAAGCGCTCGATCACGGTGAAGTGGGTGACGGCGTGGCGGGCATCGTCGCGGCCCTCCGGCACCACGGCGCGGCGCACGCGGTCGACGGCGCGGCCGAGCGGCTCGTCGACGGTGCCTGTCGGTCTCATCGGTATGCCCCAGACCAGCGCCAGGTAGGCCCGTTTGAGATCGCCGGTCAGGCCATGATCGGCAAAGGCCTCCGACAATGACTTATGGGCGCGATCGGTCTTGGCGACGACCATGACGCCACTGGTCTCCTTGTCCAGGCGATGGACGATGCCCGGCCGCCGCACACCGCCGATGCCGGAAAGACTGTCGCCGCAATGGTGGATCAGCGCGTTGACCAGCGTGCCGGTCCAGTTGCCGGCGCCGGGATGGACGACAAGCCCAGGCGGCTTGTTGATGACGATCAATTCATTGTCTTCATAGAGGACGTCGAGCGCGATGTTCTCGCCTTGCGGCTCCGCCGGCTCCGGCTCCGGCATATCGACCGATACGCGGTCACCGGCCGCCATCTTGCGTTTGGTCTCGTTGACCGGCTGGCCGCCGACCTTGACGGCGCCCTGTCTGATCAGCAGCTGCACCCGGCTGCGCGACATGTCCGGGCCGAGCTTGCCCGCCAGCCACTGGTCGAGGCGCTGGCCGGCCGCATCGGGACCCGCTTCCAGCACGATCGATCCCCCGTTTGGCGATCTACCGTCTGGTGATCCGCCCTCCATCAATCCATTCCCTATCAATCCATCCTCTATCAATATGGGGGCCTCTTCGTTATGAGCGCTCATCGAAATCGCTCCGGAATGTTTTGCCATGGCTGCTGCCGACGAAGACGAGGAAAAGCCGCTCGACCCCGAGGTTGAAAAGGTGCGCAAGAAGCTCGTCCGCTTCGTCGCCATCAATCTCGGCCTGCTGTTTCTCGCCCTTATGGTGGTGATCACGGCCCTTGTCTACAAAACGCGCACCGCGCCACCTACAGCCCCATCACTTGCCGGCGACATCCAGGTGCCGGCCGGCGAGCCGCTAACCGGCGACGTCGTGCTGCCGGTCGGCGCCAAGGTCATCAGCCAGTCGCTCTCCGGCAACCGCGTCTCGATTGATGCGGAACTTGCCGACGGCAGCCGCGCCATCTTTGTCTACGACATCACTGAGCGCCGAATTGTCGGTCGCTTTTCGATCCGTAACAAATGACTGGATTCGCCGAACATCGCCGTGTGGCCACCGTCGCGCTTGTCGTCGCAAATTACGACGAGGCGATCTCCTGGTACGTCGGCAAGCTGGGCTTTTTGCTCATCGAAGACGTCGATCTTGGCGGCGGCAAGCGCTGGGTCACGGTGGCGCCGGCCAACGGACAAGGCGCGCGGCTGCTGCTGGCCGAAGCGGCCGATGATGCGCAAACAAGCCGCATCGGCAACCAGGCCGGCGGCCGCGTCTTTTTGTTTCTCGAAACCGACGATTTTGTCCGCGACCACACGGCAATGCTCGAAAAGGGCGTCGAATTCCGTGAGGCACCTCGCCACGAGGCCTACGGCACGGTGGCGGTTTTCGCCGATCTCCATGGAAATCTCTGGGACCTGATCGAGCCAAAACGATAGGATTGCAACGGATATTTTTCCAGCATCATCGACTGTCCGAAGGCCAGTTGCTTTTTCCCAGCCGTCGGCCTATATCGCCGGTTCTTGAACGCGCCCATCGTCTAGCGGTCAGGACACCGCCCTCTCACGGCGGGAACAGGGGTTCGATTCCCCTTGGGCGTACCAATCAAATCAACGGCTTAGCCGAGTCTTAGGTCGATGCGACGAATATGCATCGAATATACGTCCGTGAACTATTGCGAACCTTGCGCAGTTGATTCCGTCCCGGTTCCTGACATTATCGGCAGGTCCACGCGACATGAACGCGACATGGGGAGGCACCAATTGGCTGACGACAAGTCAAAGCGCGGAAAGCAGGACCGGGCAAGGGTAGCGGGGAATGAACCCTATGAGGTGAACTAATGCCGCAGCCGAGAAGCTGAAGTAGAGAGACTTGAGAGAGCGGCGACCGTTCTATCGCGTTTATACCGTCACCAAGCAGGAGGCGGCGGCTCAACAGATTGAAGCTGCCATCCTAGCTTTCCACGCTGGCTATTTTGCGGTGACGATCACTTTGGCCGGGGCGGCTGAAGACATGGCATCTGGTAAACCGAATGGCCTTTGGGAAAGCATCCGGGACAACCCGAATCGCCGGTTTGAAGACAGAACAAAATGGATCGATCGCCTCAATGAAACTCGCAATTGGCTGAAACATGAAAAGCCCAATCTCGAGCAGTCGAGAAATTTGGTCGCATTTGAGGCTGGCCTCTTCATCCTTCGCGCGATGGACAAATGGGAGCCCTGGACGCCTCCCATGATCGCGTTCAAGGATCTTTGGTTCTCCTCTGACAAGCTTCTTCGACCAGACGATTATTTGCCTGAGACATGATGCCCGGCCACTCTCGCTGCCGCCAAACGGCGTTATAATGAAGTTGTCGGAGATCATCCCTGACGCCGAAGCCCTCATTGCCTTTGAGGCTGAAGAGCTGGGACTGCGGCTCCTCCCGTATTTAGCGCATTGTTCAAGGCGCGAGCCAATACAGCTCAGCACACTTTTGATTTTCGTGAATGGTTATCCGCAAGCCCCCGCGCAAAGTGCGGTTGGCGCGCCCACCTATCCTAGAGAGTTCAACGCTAGGATCGAAGTGGCGCTTCGTGAGGCATGGGCGTGGCTGGTAGGGGCCGCTCTCTTAGTCCCCCACCCGAATTATGCACATTCGATGATGGCGCTAAGTCGACGCGCGAAGAAACTGGCTGCGGAACCGGCCAATCGGAGCGGCAACAGTGCACATCGCGTTTCTAAAGATTCATTGCACGCGAACATCAGGGAGGATGTTTGGTCTCTCTATCATCGCGGAAAATATGACACTGCCGTATTCGAGGCCATGAAGGCCGTAGAGGTCGCCGTGCGGACCGCGGCGGCAATGCCAGAAAGCCTCCTCGGGGTGAAACTTATGCGAGCTGCATTCGCTCCAGAGAACGGGCCTCTTTCTGACATGGCGGTAGATCCGGGTGAGCGCGTCGCCAGAATGGAGTTATTCGCTGGTGCGATCGGCTCATACAAGAACCCCCAATCTCACCGAAAGGTGTCGCTGAATGACGCCGACGAAGCGGCCGAGATTATAATGCTGGCCAATCACTTGCTTCGAATCGTTGACGCCGCCAAGCTGATGAAACATTTGCTTTCCTGATCGCGGCCTGTTGATAGCCCGGCCACCGAAGCAGCCGGCATCGTTTCGCTTGCGGAATGATCAGTTCGTCTGCGAATGGGTTTCCCCGGTCATCCGGCGCGCCTCTTGCCGGCCGAATGTCTCCGTTGCCATCGCCTCGGCTGATGCCTTGAAGTCAAAAGGGCTTGCCTTGCACACTTCCTCGCGCAATGTTCCGCCAACGCGGAGGAGCGAATGGTTAAGGCACTTAAGGAAGACGATGGGCTAAAATCTGCTTTCGAGAACCATCCCGATATTCTTGAGCAGATGGGTCGAGCGATAGCTGTATGGGGCGCCATAAGTCATTTGCTGCGCGAGCTGACGACTCGTATTCTTAATTGCAGCCCTGAAAATGCAGATTCCTTACTCAGCGGCTTGCCGGGCGAGGACAAGCGCCTCCGCTTGCTTATCGACCTCCTGGATGGTGACGATGATGCCGAGACCGAAAAGCTCAGACGCGTTCTAAAGCATCTGAAGACGTTGACCGAAGAACGAAACCTTGTAGTACATGGCGCGCCGGTCCACGGAGGAAAGGTCGGTGTAAGACCGCGAAGCCACTACTTCGTAAATTTTAGAAAACGGGATGATGCAAATCGCTATGTAGATGCACGCGTCCTTTTAAAGAAGCATCTTGAAAAACTGCGACGCCGTGGGGGGGAGCTATTCGACATACTTTATCCCGATGATGAATTCGCGTTCCTAGCGGGACACACTGGATGAATTGCTTCATTTCCGCGCCCGAGATGGGTTCGCCAAGGGGGAGGAGAAAGTAATGGCCGCCTCGAAAGACGACTGGAAAGCTTATCGAGCAGAACTCACTGAGCAGCTCGACCTGGAGCGTAGTTTCATTGCCGACGCCGAAGCGGGCCGAACTGGTATGTGGCATATTGAACCTGGCAAAGGCCGGGTCGATACGACCGCAGCTCACGTAGCACTATCGAAGTGAGCTGTAGCCGTGTTGATATCGATGGCTGAGGATAGCGCAGCGGTTGGGCTGGATTTAGCGCCAGTCCGCCTTGACGATCCGGCGAGTATAGGCGCGCTCGACCTCAGCTACTGCCTGCTCTTTGGTTGGGACCGTCCCGCGCGCGCCGCCATCATGGCATGTCCAGAACCAAGTGCCTGATTCCGAACCGTGCAGCCTTTTCATGATGCGGCCGACGCTGTCCTGCTGGAACTGTGCGGCAAAGTCATACGGCGCTGCGTGCCCGCCAATTACCGTCCTGCCCCATTGCAGCCAGACGCGGGCACCACGGTCGAGAACGGACTGGAAGGCATTTTCCTTCTTGTCGAACGTGCTCAGGATTGCGCTGTCGTCCACGACTTGCCAGCCGCGTTGATAGGCAAAACGGATTGTGAGGCGATCGGCTGGCATCGGCCCGATATAGGCAGCGCCGATCAGTGCGCCAAGCCGGCGTCATAATGGACGATTGCGTCGAAGATCACCTCGTAGACACTGCCGACGTCTTCCTCGATCTCGGAGCTGCCGATACCGGCCGCCTTTGCATCGGTAAATAGCATCTGGGTCAGTTCAGAAACCGAAATGACATCAGTCCCAACCGTCTCGGGAACTTTGCTTCGGATCCATTGGTCCAGGAAATTGACGCCGCGTGTGCTCATCTCGCCATAAGACGGGACGACGCGTTAGGTTCCTGCGGGCTTCAACTTTCCTCGTCGCCGAAACCCAACAGTGACGCATAGCGTATGTGGCTGTGTTCGCCACGCAGATGCTTGACGCGCAGCTTCAGCCCCGGCTGCACCCATTGCGTGGCCGGTCGCTTCATGCCCTTTGGTGGTGGCCCGGCATGTTCCTGGACGCGCTTCCAGAGCCGTTCCCGCATTTCCCGGTTCAAGGTGATGAATGCGCTGCCAACATAGCGGCCTGTGCCTCGCTCGGCCATCAGAGCAAATGCTGGCTTGCCGGCTTCGCGCTCGACTCCCAGCAGCTCGAACTCGCCGATTGCGTAGCATTTCGCCTTCAGCCAATTGGTGGTCGGGCCGCTGCGATATTTGCTGTCTCGACGCTTCGATACCATCCCTTCCAGGCCGGCCGCGTCGATCAGATGATAGATCGCATTAGCCTCGCCTGGCATTGTCTCACTGAACTGGATGCGGCTGTCAGACCAAATAAGGCCGGCCAGGATTTCCCGCCTGTCCTCCAGCACCATGTCGCGCAAGTCGTGATCGTTGAGATGCAGCAGATCGAACGCGACGAAATAGAGGTCGTGCTGGCGTCTGGTGATTGCCTTGCGCAGCGCGGCAAAATCCGAAAGGCCAGCCTCATTCACGACGACGACTTCGCCATCGATGATGGCACTCTCGACGCCCAGCGTTCGGGCCGACGCAGCTAGGTCGCGGTATTTGGAGGTCCAGTCGAGTCCGCGGCGGGTGAGAATCCGCGCACCGCCGGCATCGATGATGATCTGGGAGCGGTATCCGTCGAATTTGGCTTCGTGGGACCACGCGTCGCCCTGGGGCGGCTTGGCGACCAAGGTAGGCATCATCGGCGGAATGAAGTCGAGCCGGCCGACGCCGGTACTTACAATTTTACGCACCGGTTCGATTCTAGGCGGCCGGCTTATATTAGCCAGAGTGAACGAAACGTGATTCCGAAAGGCTGGACAAAGTTGCCGCCCAGCAGGTCAGCCGGCAACCATCGACTTAATGAGATCGACGATCTCTTGCGGGTCGCCAGGCTTGGCTATGAACTTTCCATAGGCGAATGCCACGTCGCAGTCTGCCGGTAGAACGCCTGAGTGAACCACGAAGGGCACGCCCAGCAGGACCAGCCGTTCAGCTAGTGAGACGCACTCTCGGTCTTTCAATCGCACCTCGAGAACCGCCATATCCGGACGTTCATCTGACAACCACGCTTGGGCTTCTTCACAGGAGGCCGCCAGAACGACAGTAAATCCTGCTTCGCAAAGGACCACTTCAAGATTGATCGTGATTAGGGGCTCATCGTCGGCAACAAGGACCACTGGTTTTTTCATGGTCTCCAACAATGCATGTCCTGTGAGCAAGTGCGAGTTGGGTCGAGCCGCAAGATTTCGGTCGAGCGGTTCGCCGTTCCAGGAACAAGTCACCCTCTCGATGGTTGGTACTATACTACCGTCGGAAAGGAACACAAATGGGAGATGACCAGCCCAGCCGCGAGCGACTGAAGGAGGCTCAGGCGAAGGTCCTCGCGGAAGAGACCGGCATAACGGAGGCGCAGGCAAGCGATCTCATTGAAATGATTGGGACCGATCGCGCGTCATTGCTGCGCGAGGCGCGGATATTGAAGAAACGCCAGACGCCGCCAAAGTCATGACTGCGAGAAAGCCCGCACCCTCCGGGAGAGGACGCGGGCGGATCGGAGGACACCGATCGCAGCATTGGTCTCGTACCAATGCTGCCGATGTCTAACCCGCGGGCCCAAGGTTGCGTTCCATGAGAATCCGCGGGGTGCAGGTGCCTACTAGAGCGTAAACTCATAAATCGAGCGGCAGCTTCCGAGCCTTTGCGGAAACTGGGGTGGAGCAGGAGAGCGAACTCACATCTCCAAAAGGGAAAACGCTCCCATTAATACCATAGCCGCTGCCGCAGCAAACCAATAAGACGGTTGGAATATCCTGCGGTCTGCTCTCCCTACAAACTCTCTTACGAGCATAACGGATCCGACCAAGCATAATATAACTGCCGCAACGGCCGACAGAATAAACAGATACATACCGGTCTCCAACCAAGGTCAGTACCCAAGTACATGTATCATCTGTCTGTCGATGGTTCCAGTCGTGGTCCACTGATCCAATGGCGATGTCGGCTTTCCACCCCTCCGACCATTCCGAGTTTATGAGTCTATGACCTAGGCCTTCTTGTCCTTTCGGTTCCGCTTAGTCGCTACCAATGCAGCAGGATGAGGGGTTTCAGCCATAAGTCGTTGCTCTCGTAGCCGAGCCGTCTTTGCATCTCGTTCTACGCGCTCAATTTCTGTTAATGTCCTCGCAGCATCCGACGTGCGCTCCTGTCTGGCGTGTTTTTCTTTATGGGTGAGGCCCTGCTTTTCCCGCATTGTTGATCCAATCTGACGGCATGGTGCAGTGTTGCCGCACCGAACGATTGTCGCCAGATCGGGTTCCACCCGGACAGCAAAAAAGCCCGCCGCACCTTTTTTACGGGCTCTACTCCGGACAATTTATAGCGGGGGCCGCCCAGTTCTTCCTCCGCGCGAGGCCCGGACTGAAGAAGAGCCAGAAGCCGCAAGGAAAGTCGTGGCCACCGGAGCACTGTTGAGCAAAGCGGGCGCCCGTTGTCCGTTAAGTTCGGCGAACTTCGTCAAAACGGTCCTGTTTGGAATTTCGATAGAGCACAAAGCCGCCGGCCAGCATTACCGCGCCCCAAACTAGGAAGGCGATGTCCCAAAAGATCCATAGATCGCGCGGAGCGGTCTCATTTACGTGATGCAGTCCCAAGATCTGATGATTAACAACTCCTTCGATCAAATTGAAGAGACCGAATCCGATCAAGATCGTCGCGAAAAGCAGATTGGCCGACCACCAAAAGTGAGGCTTTCTTGCTGTATTCCACAGAACGACCAAGCCAAGCACAGTTAAGATATAAGTGGCGGCATGGAAGAATCCGTCCAACATCGTGTTCAGCTTCAGATTTTCAACAGAGTTGGGCGGATAGCCCGCGCTTGTGATCATGTGGTGCCATTGCAGAATTTGGTGGAGCACGATCCCGTCGAAAAAGCCGCCTAGGCCTAACCCTAGAAGGATACCGGCCGAAGCAGGAAATTTACGCTCTTTTCGGGGACTGGTGGTCATTGGTGAGGCTCCGTGCCGTCGTCAAGCTAGACTGTCTGTTCCTAACGCGCGCCACAACGAGGTACCCATTAGTAGGCGCTACACGGTACCGGAAGTGATTGCGGATGTGGTCATTGAAATTGCGGCCCTGGCAAAGGCCGCTTTGAACGCGGCGAAGGTTTCCGGCGGCACGCAGTCAACGATCTAGGTGACGACGTGTTCCAGGTCCTTCACGCTTCATGCGAAGGCATAGCCGCGGGCTTGGCAACCGCCGACGAGCCTATCAGGCAAAACAACAGCGCCAACACTAGTGGATCGAATCTAACGCTTGGTACCCGGGCACGACCGTCCTTCCGGTTCGTGGAAGGGCACCGCGGCCTTGCCCATTTGCAGACGTTCCGAAGGTCGCAGGAGGGTGGAAGGCGGACATTGGACGCGGGTTTTCAGACCTAAAGCGCGCCACTTTCGGATACGACTGGCTTGCCTCTCTCAGAGACGGTAACGGCCGTTTGGTGAGGAGCATGCCTTCCCAAGCGAGGTGTGGCCCTCACCAAATGCCCGGGACGAGCCGCCATCGGACCCGCGCGGCGTAATCCGAATAGCCTGCAAGCTCTCGCTGGAGAATTCGATCCTCCGTGATTGTCCGATAGAGCAGAAACGGCAGGCTGAAAATCACAATGAGCGCAGCCGCGAGCCACGATCCAAGTGCAGGTCCGCTCGCCACGATAATCAAAATCCCGGCAATGTATCCTGGATGGCGGACGAGGGCGTAGGGTCCCGTGGTGACGACGTCGTGACCACGGTCGGTTTGGATGCGAATAACCGAGGAGAAAAACCGGTTTACGCGCATAGCCCAGAGCGTCAGGCCGTAGCCGGCCCCGACCGTGAACAGGCAAATGCCTTGCAGCCAGCCGGGCACGTCGTCGCTCCAATGGAACCGACCACGGTCGAGCCCGGCAACGATCCAATGCAGGAGCAGAACGAGCGAGAAAAGTCTCAACGCGAGCGGCGGCTTGTTGCCACCTGGCCGCATCCGCTCGCGCAAGAGGTCCGGGTCGAGCGCGGCGAACGAAATGATCATGACCACGGCTAGGATTGCCAGATACGTCCAAAAGCCTGGGATGGCGACTGTACCGGCTGCTGCGAACAGCGCGATGGCCGCAGCGATCACGAACAAGACTGCCTGGAGGTAAGCGGAGATTGGCATTCGCTACTATACCATATTAGAGGAGGCAAAGCCCCTAGATGCGCCGCTGCACGCTTATCGTTTAGCGTCTGCAACGGGTCGATTTTGCCCCGTCGATCTCGGTCCGGAAGCTGACGTAGATGAGGCGGCAGCACACGATAGCCCGTACCAAGCGGACTAAGTCCAGGGCTTGGTGCCCGCGCCGGACGGCGGCGATGATCTTGTCCGGATCGGCGGTCCAGGTGAAGGGTCTGGGCGCATCGTTGGTCTCGGCCAGGAAGCGGTTGATGGCGGCCTGCAGGTCGACGATGGAGCGGAAAACGCCCCGCTTCAGCCGTCGTCGGGTGAGCTTGGCGAAGAAACCCTCGACCGCATTGAGCCAGGAGCATGAGGGCGGCGTGAAGTGGAAGACGAACCTTTCGTGCCGGTTGAGCCATGCGCGGACTTCGGGTGCTTATGGGCCGCGTAGTTGTCGAGGATCACGTGGACGACCTTGCCGGCCGGCACCTCGGCGTCGATGGTGTTGAGGAAGCGGATGAACTCCTGATGCCGATGGCGCTGCATGTTGCGGCCGATTACGGTGCCGTCGAGGACGTTCAACGCGGCGAACAGGGTCGTGGTGCCGTGCAGCTTGTAGTCGTGGGTCATCGTGCCGAGCCGCCCCTTCTTCAGAGGCAGGCCCGGCTGCGTGCGGTCGAGCGCCTGGATCTGCAGAAAGTGCTCGCAACGCTGCTAAAACAGAAAATGTCCTAGGCTGCCCGCTATTTATCAGAATTGGGTTGTAGGCGGGCTCTAGTACCTCGTTCGAAGGATGCTATTCCATTACCCTCCCGCGCAGGTCTGCTTCTTGGAGAGGCGGCTACTTGCTACCTTATTACAAGAAGGGCCGGTGTTCGTAGCGCCGGCCTTTTCCCCTATACGAATGATACAGCAAACAGAGCCTCAAAGCCGGCGGATGACATTTCCAGCGGCCGGATCTCCAGTGTGGGATCGACTTCCACCTCGCTGCCGTTCGGAATGACGGCTCCCAGGCAGTTGCCGCAAAAAATTGGAATTCGTAGGCCTGCATCGATCAGTCTCCCGCTTGTTGATGCCGGAAATCGGCGTTTGACTGGACACCCTTGGTTTGCGCCCGAATGCCAGCTCGGTTGTCGAGCGGTCCGCCAAGGCTGAGAAATGACAACAGCAGCGTGTCGGCCTGGATTGCCGGACGGCTCAATCGTGCCGGGATAGGGGCCCGTGGCCCTTCCATCGCTTCACGGCGAAGGGTCGTCAGGTTGACGCGCAGATCGGGACGCTTGGCCTTTTCGAATTCGCCATCGGTCGCGATCAGGGAACGCCTGAGCGCATCGCATTCGAACAGTTCGGCGCGCGCCTGCTCAATGAGGCCATAGACCTTTTTCCAGCGCTTCGAGAGGTCGGCGGCCTTGGCTATCGCATCCTTGCCCAGCGCCTCGATATCGATTGCGGCCTCATCTTGTGCAGCCTTCGCACGCCGGGCTTCAGCGCCATCAATCGCCTTTTCGATGAGCTCAATCTCGGAATTGCAGTCCGCGATCAACGCGCGAACCTCGGCCAGGTCGCCATCGCCGAAAATCGCCTTGTCCTCGGCTTTGGCGAGATCGGCTTTCCGGATCATTGCTGCGTTGAGGGCATTATCCAACGAGGCGATAACCGCAGCGAAATCGCCGGAGGTGCGGGCAGCGTGGAGTGCCTCAGAGTGCACTGACAGAAGCAGCGTCGTCATGGGTCTTTTCCTCACCTCGGGTTCGCCGGAAACCAGGCATCCAAGCTTTCGCCGGCCGCCTTGCACATCTCGATCGCACGGCGCGGGTCAGCCCGGATCAGATTGCTGATCGCCGTGATGCTCTTGATCTTGCCCTGCTCGTCGCGCTTGAACGGGTTTTCGTCTGTGGTCATCGCCACGACCCAAGGGGGTCGTAGGGTTTCGGCCGAGGTGGCAGCGGCCGCCAGTCGATGAGGCGGGCATCGCGAACCTCTCTACGGGGAGCCGCTGGGGCCTTTGCGCTCTGGACCAGAGCGAGCATCGGTTCGGGCTTCGGTTCGGGCGCAGACTGGCTTTCAACCAGCATCTGCAACCGTGCGCGCTGCTCAGGCGAAAGCTGTGCAAGAACCCGTTTGATCGCGGCGAGCGTGGTCATGGCGACCTCTCAAGCAGGGCCAGAATTCGGGTCGCCAACTCCGTATCTTCGGGGCTGTTGCGCTCGTAACTTGTTGCGCTTCCTACACTCCCGTCACCTTCCGGGCCGTCTAGGAGGTACCCGCCTCCATTGGCGCGAAGGTCCGCGGTCAACTGCCTGATCCTGATCTCAAGCGCGGCGTCGTCCATGCCTGCGAAGGGGTTGGCGTTTGCCTTGGTTGTCTCTTCCTTCACTGAAAGCAGGTCGGCGATCGCCTTGCTGGCGGTGACAGCAGCGCCGACATTCTCGGCCTTCACAGCCAGGTCATGGTCGCGCTGGAGCTGAGCGATAAGGCTGACGAGCAAGTCCTTCCTGGTGGGCGCTTTAGCCGGCTGAGCCATCAGAGCCTCCGAGCAGTCCCACCCAGTCGATGGACGGCGATGCGGTCTTGGCTTCGGATGCCAGCGACTCTCTCAGGCCGAGCAAGAGCCGTTCGCGGTTCAGGAGGTTGCAGACCCTCACAAGCTCGTCGCCGCTATCCTCGCCGCGCGCCTGGCTCGCTACCAGCAACTCCTGCCGAACCATGAGTCCGGCCATGACGTGCACGCGGTGCTTCTGCAGGCTCGTCGCGTTGCCGCCCAGATCGGCCAGCAAGTCAGCCTCAAGCTCCTTCTGCCGGCGCCCCTCGACGCTGCGGGCATCAACACGGCCAAGAAAGAGCGACGACCCGTTGGCCTTGCGGCTACGTACCTTTGACGGTGGCGTAATGATGGTATCACTAACTGCCAACATTTTTCGCTCTCTCAAGGCTAGATATTCGACGCTTATTCGATCATAGCACAGGAATGTAGGTTAAGTCATTGTATTGGCTCAGTTCACCTGCGTGCACAGGCGTACTATTTCCGCCTTTGTACGGCGGCAAGCGGCTTGTGTGGCAGATCGAGCGCCGCCGGGTTTGCGCTAATGGCCTTCTTTTTTTGAGGCTTGTGAGAGCGGCAGAAAAAGTCGTGTCCCGAGCGCGTGCATAGGCGGTGGGGAACAATCCGGTCCGCCATGAGTTAGTGGATCATGATGGACGCTACGGAACTCCACGGACGCGCGATGGCCGATGCCAGAGAGCGCATCAATCAGACCCAGTTCGCGCTTGAACGCACAGAAGAAATGATCGCCGAGAATATCGCGCTGTGCAGAAGGATACGGCGTGTGGTCGAGGCTGCGGACCGCTTGGCAGCCGGCGGTCATGATGCGCCACCGACATCGAGAACACTGCCAATCTCTTCGAACAGCCTCTGAGCCCTTCCATAATTGGAGTCGTTGTTGTCCAGCGTGGCTGTGTCGCCTACCAGCCCGTCCAGCCATTTATGCCATTTTCGAAGATTGGTGATCTGTGCGCCGGCTTTGAACGAGCGCTCGACAATTGCCAGAAGAGCGCCGACGCTTGTCGAGTTCACCCGCTCATTGCCCCTTTTCCAGGGATGTTGCTTCGATGACGCCGTCTCAACGGGATGTATTAAAACCGTTTCACGGGATGTATTATAGGTTTCACCTAATATATTTACACCAGTATCCTCTTGATAATTAACAGCTTTCTCAAAATCCTTGTTACCTATCGGGCCATTTTCGGCAACAGGGTTGCTACCTATTGATGCTGCATTGGTAACGGGGTTGCTACCTATTCCAGCCTTGAGATAAAGGCCGTCGAACTCGGAATAGATCACCCGATAGACCCTGAGCCTGCCATTGAGTGGGTGCGGGCCGGCGGTGATGTACTGCTTGCCGGCGAGCGTGCTGAGAGATCGCGACAGGCTCTTGATGTGGCAACCGACGAGAGCGGCAAGACGGGGATGGCTGGCGTAACAACCTATCCCGTTCGCCCCGAGCCGGTCGTGGGCTGCGAGCGCCATAAGCACCCGCAAATCCTCGCCGGTCAGCGTCTTGTCACCCATCGCCCTGGCAGGGATCGGCGCATAGATAGGCTTGGGCTCGGCCATCAGCCGGCCTCGCACTTAAAGACCGCTAGCCTTTTGTGTTCCCGCCGATGATGCAGCCGGCAAAGCCAGTCGACTGCAAGCGGCTTATCGTAATCGGGATGATGAGCCTCGGCATCGAGGGACCCGCATTCCTTGCAGGGTTCCTGGATGATCAGGCCGCGTTTGAGAGCCGACCTGAGCGCTTGCTGGGCCCAGATCGCTTTCGGGTTCGCCAACTTCCATTTTGTCGCCGGTGAGGTCATGGCCGGCCTCCAAGGCCGGCAAGCTCCACGACGACGCGGGCTGTCTGCGCCGGCAAATGCCAGCGGCGCGCAACAGTCGCGATCGCGAAATCCGTTGCCGAGAAACTGAAGGTGGGGTAGAAAGCGATTGCTGCTACTTTGGAATTCCCGCCGTTCCCGATGCCACTCGGGGCGGCGGATTCCGTTTCAGGGTTTCGCATCGGCCGCCTCCCTTGCCTTGGAGGCGACGCGGCAGGCTTCCACCGCCTCGGTCACTGAAAGGCCAAACCGTTCGCGCAACAACGGGATAACGGGCTGAGTGAGCCAATCGCGTGGGTTTTGGGCTAGCCAGTTGCCGGCGAGGTTGATGGCTTCGGAATGCGAGTGGTCGAGGGTCATGCCGCCACCCCGCGAACAGGTAGGTTGTCTAGAAAGGTCTTTAGGTCGTCGGCCGTGATGACGGTGCGGCGTCCGAGCTTGCGCGCCTTCAACTTGCCGTCGCGCATCGCGAGAAAGATCAGTGTCCGGCCAAGGCCCGCAGCCGCGGCTGCCTCCTCGGGGCTGTAGCCAACTTTTTCGATGTTCATCTTAGGCTCCGTGTGAATGTGTTGACGTTCCACGGAGGGCAATATGGCGGGCGTGATGGGTCCGCGAATACGACAGAACCCTAGCAGGAACCGAGGGGGGTTTTGTTCACCTTTTGTTTCAGCTTGGCAGCAGCGCGTCTCACCTGAAGATCGATCTGCGGCTCGTCTTTGTCGGGGTCTCGGCCTTGGGCAATGGAGTAAAAGGCTTTCGCAAACGGGAAGAATTTTCCCGTCGGCGACCCACTGATCTGCCCAGGCAAAAACATTTGGAAAAACCGGGCCGCTATATCTATGGTCCGCTGTTTTCGGTGTTCCGGGGGACGCCCATTTTCAACAGTTTGAGCGTCGCGGGCAGCTTGAGCGATCGTCTGCACCGCTGCCAAGACGAGGGGCCGTTCGAACTGAGCAATCGTCTGTTCGAGCCGGTCGTTGTAAACAGGCCCAAATACGTCTGAGAGCCAAAAGTCTGCGTGAGAATGCGGATGGACACGGAGGGCGGTGATCCGCTCCATCAATGCTTCAGCTAGTTCTTCAACCTCTTTAATTGGGACATTTCGATCCGAAGATGACGGCCTCGCTTGTGCTCGCGGATGAGGCGTCGCCAGCAAGCATCCATTAAGTACCTGCCGAGCCGAGTGATTCCAAAGGTCAATCCTTGCGACGCCAAGAAGGCGGTCAAGCTGCTTGTCGGTGAACTCGCGCCTGTAGGGATCTACGATCTGTTGCTGGCCCATCACAGCGCCCCCCGCATCGAAACCACGTTGCTTTCGACGGTGGGCACTAGCGGCACCACTGCCGCCGCCGCGAGATCCTCAAGGCCGTCGACAATCCATCGGCCATAGTGCCTTTCGATCATCTGGACGGACGTGTCGTGCAGCGCTGCGACAAGCCTGATTGGAAGGTTCGCCCGAATGCCGCGCACGATCGAACTATGCCGCAGGCCGTAGGGGATCACCGCCGGCATTCCTGCCCGATGACGGACATCGTTCCAAGGCCGCTGCAATTCGCTTGGCGATTGCCAAGGGGCGCGGCCGGCGCGTTCCCATCCAATCGATCCGGCAACTTGTTTGCTACGCTAACGCTCCAGAAGGATTTCATTGTTGCCCCGCCCCGCTGTGGCCGGCAGCAGCGCGTCCAGCGTATCCTTGCCGACTGGATAGGCTACACTGGCAATCTTGCCTCCCTTGCCCTTCCGCGAGCTCGGGATCATCAACCGACCTTGGGCCCGCTGCACGTCGCCGACCTTCATCCGGGCGACCTGCGAAAACCGCGCGCCGGTCGCCGCCAGCACCACCACGAAACGAAACAGGTCACCATCCCATTCTTGCTCGGCGTCGATCTCACGGGCGGCGCTGATCACCGTCCCCACTTGAGCGATGGTCAAAATCTGGTTGTCTCGGGCAAGCGGCACGGCGTCGTCGCTGTCCTGGTTCTCAGCCTTGAGGCCATGTTTGATGATGGCTGGCAATGTCGGGTCCAGTTTCTCGCGATGGGCGGCATAAGCCCCGTTGAGCGCAGCTTTGAGATCGTTGATCAGTCGTTGCTCGGTCGAGGCTTTCAGTTCTTCGGGCAGGCCCTTCCGCCACGTCAGAAGGTCACTTTCCTTCAACATGTGCAAGATCACCGACGCCAGTGGCGCGGCGGGCCTCCTGCTTGCCGCGCTTGTCCTGCCCGAGCACATACCGGCGCAATCGCTGCCCCGCGTCTGAGCGCACCGCACGGCCCTTTCTGCGGCTGTCTCGCGCATCGCGCTCGGCAATGTAGGTTTCGACGGCGCCCCGAACGGTTAGAGCCGGCCCGGCGGCGGCTGCCTTTGCCTCCTGACGGGCCTGTGCGACGATCTGTCGAGCAAGGGTCTCTGCCTGGGGAAAGGTCAGCAGGCCATCTGTCGACTTGTCGTTGACGTCGTTCGCGGGACCTACAGACGATTGCAGGTAATTCGCGCCTTCGCCCCAATTGCGCCAGCGGGCAAACCAGACACCGCCGCGCTTGCCCTTCCGATACCAGACAGCCGCATCGGCATCGAGGCGCCGGGGATATTCACCAGCCGCCAGTTTCGAGCGCGCGCTTGCCGTCGTGATCGGAGCTTCCTTGAGGGTCTTGGCCATCGTGTTTCCGCCGTGTTGTTTTGATAACACGTCGAATATACGTCCTTGTTCAGCGGTGAACGTAAGAGTACGAACCCCTTGCCATAAAAGGACTTGAGCGCACATGCCTGAACGCCAAGGCCTTGAAGAGTCAGCCCTCTCACGGCGGGAACAGGGGTTCGATTCCCCTTGGGCGTACCAAGGATCTCAAAACGTTTGCGTACCTGGCATCGCCGTCGGTCACGGCCGGCAGTCACCGCTTCTGGCGCGGCCCCCTCAATTGAATTAGCATCGCGTCATGTAAATAGGGGCAAAGGTGCAGAACGCCGCCGGAGATGAATTTGTCGCGCAACGAATAGATCGAAGCTCGTCGGGAAGAGAAGAGCGCAGGGAGAGAGGGCCAAATGCAGAAATTGCAGTCGCAGGGCGTCCATCACATCACGCTGGTCGGCGCCGGGCGTCAGACCTCCATCGACTTCTGGGAAGGCGTGCTTGGCATGCCTTTCATCTTCGAGCAGCCCAATCTCGACAAGGCCAGCGAAAGCCACCTCTATTTCGATCCGGGTGACGGCCGGCTGATCACTATCTTTACCGATGAGAGCCGCACGCCGGTGAAGCGGCGCACGCCGACCGATACGGGCTGCGTCCATCACATCGCGTTTGCAGTGTCGCGCGTCACTTTCCTGCAGGCGGTTGCCCGGCTCGACGAGCGCGCCATCAAGCACAGCGGCGTCAAGGATCGCGGTTTTATGGACTCGATCTATTTCGAGGACCCGCTCGGCCTGCTGATCGAACTCGCCTCCTACCGTTTCGAGCCGCCGGCGGGCTTCACCCATGCCGACGTGCTGATGCAGGCGCATAAGCTTCGCGTCGCGCGCGGCGACTACGCAATCGCCGAAGTGCATCTCGCCGACGCGATCCAGGCGCTTGTCGAGCGCTCCCGCGCGACCTTGTCGGAGGACCGCGCGCCGAAAAATCCATACTGACGACAGCAACCCGAGGGAGGACCATAATGGCAAAGACGACAACGAAGAGTGCGAAGAAGCCGGCTGTCAAGGCCGCCACAAAGCCAGCTGCCAAGGCGACAAAGCCTGCGGCCAAGGCGCCGAAAGCTTCCGCCGGGTCGGCAACGAAAGCCGCCGCAAAACCTGCAGGCAAGGCATCCGCGAAGCCCGCGGCCAAGGCCAAAGCGAAATCAGCGAAAAAAGCCGGGCTGACGCTCAGCATGCTGAAGCCGAGCGTCAACAATATGAGCGTTCGGGTGTTTGCGCGCGCGGCCGGGCTCGACCATTCCGAGACCGACGTATGGGGCCACACACGCTCGCCTGAGTACATGGCGCGAAACCCGGCGCATCTGACGCCGATGATCGAGGACAAGGGCTTGCCGAGAGGCGTCCTGTGGGAAAGCTGCGCCATCATGCAGTATCTCGCCAACAAGCATGGGCTGGAGAAATTATATCCCAAGGCGCCGGCCAAGCGGGCAATGATCGACAGCGCCATGTTCTACCTGATCGGCACGCTCTACCCCTATGTGGCGCGCGCCACCTATCCTGCGCTGAACTTCCCACAATATGCCGGCGAGGTCGGCCACAGCGACGCTCATCCCGACAAGAAGTCGGAAGCCCAGAAGGCCGCTATAGCCGCGATAGCCGAGCCGCTGGAGGTCTTTCACAGCTTCTTCAGGAACGGCAAGCCGTTCATCGGCGGCAAGAATCCGTCGATCGCCGACATTCGCCTGGCCGCGACGCTCGAATTCCTGGCCGTCATCGACTATACGCTGCCGCAATGGGCGAAGGAGTACATGGCGGCGATCGAGAAGAAGCTCGGCAAAGCCTATGCCGAGCCGGCCGCCGACGTGCGCGGCTATATCGCCTATGTGAAGTCGCAGGCCGAGGCGTGAGGCGTCTTGGCTGACTGCGTTGAGCGCATCGAGCTTGCCCCTCAGGCGACAGGGCTGCAGTCATAGGCCGAGACACCGCCCGGCCGCCGGATAGATAGGCCAGAGGCATCGGCATTGCTGCAAATCGGGGGCGGCGTTGCGCTTGGCGTTCACGGACCGAACATCACAAGCTCGGTGAACGTCAGATCTCCGAGCGAGGGTGGTCTGGGACCCTTGAAGTACTTCAGCCCCCTGTTGGGGCGGTACCACCCGAACAGACCTGCAATCGGCTCCTTGGCGTCGACGACGCACAGCAGGAAGCCGCTTCGCAAGAGAAAGCGTCCCACAGCACCGGCGCACCGGCTCAAATCCGCGAGGGAGCGGCAATAGATGACCTGATAGGATGGGATAAGACCGCGCAATATCCGGCGCGGCATTAGTATGAAAGGAAACGCTGCTCCGTCGCAGATGCAAATCAATGACAGGCAGCCCAGCGCGGCGTGTTCCGAGAGTATGTATCTCTCACTGTCCGGCAGCATCGCCATTTCGGAAAGATCGGGACGAGCTTCAAGCACGCGACATGACCGCTGCGCCGAACTAAAAGCCGGCAAGAAGGCAAATTGTCCGGTGGAGAAGGGGCGAAAGCCGAGCGCCCAGTTGGCTTTTAACGTTGCGGGCGCCGGCGAAATATTCGTGTAGGTCACGTCCCTGCGCTTGAGAAGCGTCGTAACCAATTTGGCGCCATAGGGACGGAATTCCGCGTCGACGGACCAGCTTGAAAGGTTACAGCGGACTTCGTCGCCTTCCTGCCCCGGATAAAGGGTATACAGGGTCAGCACAACGCCGACGATCCGATCAGCCTTCTCCAAAGCCAGGCCGTATTGTGGGAAGTCGGCGACGGCAGGCCGTTGCGACAAACGTGTCAGCGCCTGAATCCAGTAACTCCGGTCACGCTCCGGAAAGCCCCGGCACAGGCAGTCGACCACTCCTTCCCAATCAGCTTGGCGAATTGGTCGACAGAGAACGTCGGGAGGGAGGGCGCCAAGTACGGCCATAAATTGACTTCCAGAATACGATAGTTACTTAGGCATGCTTCACACGCTAACACATTGGTTCACAACGATTAATAATATGTGCCGCATTTAAAGACGACTTTCCGCACTCATCACGAAAACGCAGATCAGATTGACCATGACGCGTCGATGAGCAGCTTCCGTCGGTTAAGGATTCGTTAACCAAATCCCTATCTACTGATCGGCAATTCACCTCCAACTCGCGACCACGGATGTACTGGCGCAGTCGAGGTGGAAGGAAAGGTCGGCTATGTGCCGGCCTTTTTGTTTCAACGGCTATTGTCCCCGGGAAACTGCGGCCTGACTTGTCGTCGGGTGTCAAGCCTTCAAACATCGGGGTGGCGGCATCTCAAGCGATCGGACCCGAATCCCGGTCCACGAGATATCAGTGTTGCCCGCGTCTCGCATTGACATGGCGCGCCAACTCCGGCGCCTCGAAGACGTAGTCGCTCCAGGCCGATTCCGGAATCTGGCCGGCCAGGTAGCATTCCAGCAAAAGACTTTGCTCAGGGCTGAGAGGTCTCGGCGCGCGCTCATGGTCAAGTCTCAGCGAGTGAAACAGATTTCTGGGCGAGTGAAACAGATTTCTGGTCAGGTCCGAGACCGTGAAGTGAATCGACATGTGTGCCGTCTCCTTTGACCATCCAGCGCATCACCAGAAAGATCGGGATCAATCTCTGCCCCGCTTGCCTTCGGTTCAGGACCATGAGCCAAATCAAAACGCTACAACGTGTTTTGTGCGTCCAAAGGTACGCGCGGCGCTGCAATAGCCGTTAACGTCGAGGGCGGGATAAGGTTTCAACGTGGCGGCGGTAACGCCGATCGCGCAACCCGAAACCCACCGGTCAGCACATGCTTTCGGCGGTCGCGTGCGCGTGTGACCGAACCGCTGCGTCAGGTGCGCAGCACGTGTTTAGGACGCATCTTTTTAGCTGCCACCGTTTGAATGCCGGCTGGCTATTCGCAAACCATGCGGACCCGTTTTCCGGGTTGACTGACGTTCCTGCAGGTGAGCGGTTTTGCCGGCTCGGATGACGGCGTCGGATCTTTGGAAATCCTGGTGATTTGCCTTCTCCGCGCCACGGGGGTGCTGATTCTGCCGGCCGCCGCTCTTTGCGGCGTTTCGGGCGCCACAGGAAAGACATCGGTCTGCAGCAACTGCGGCTGTTCGGCTTGCGCCTGCTGCGGCGGCCTGTCCCAGAACCGCCGGACATCGAGGGGCCTTGGAATGACGACGGTGCCGTCGTAGCTGCGCGAGCAGCCGCTCCCCAACAGCAGCATCGGGCACAGGAAAAAAGGCAGGATCCGTCCCAACATCAGCAACACCCTTGCGGGATTTATAACGCGGCTTCGGTTCTACCGACAACCGTCGGAATACACTGCGGGCAAGGCTAGCGCATGACCCGGAGAATCGGAATCGATTTCGCCGGGGATCATGCGCAAAATCAAAAGTGCCGCAGCGTCCCTGGCGCGACTGGAGGGCGGGCATGGACGATGACCTGCCCAAGCCCATCAGCCCCAGGGCGTCTTGCTCGAAAGGTCGGCGCGGACTGAGAAATCCAGTGCAACGCGGGATAGCCACGTCAGTCCGTAGAGTTCAGCCGATTCGGCGAGGCATTGCGGACAAGACTATGGTGCGATCGCACCATATCAAAGCGTGCGTCCGGTTGGGACAATAAGCGCATTCGAGTTCCGCTCCTCCAGTTACGGGCGGGAGCAGCGACCGCCGGCAAGAAACAGGGTCAGATTTACCCCAACGGACCTGTTTCGGCGATGGCGCGGCCATGACCTCCTTGGCCGCATGCAACGCGCTCCCGCCCGGATTTTCTTTTTCGGCGCCAATTATTTTCGCCCGTCGAGGGCAAATGCCGGCCGCAAATCGTGCAAGCTGCTGATTCCAGCGGCAAACCGCGGCTGTGCCGGCGAGACCCGCGTCCGTTCCTTTTCGACATGGCTGTGCGGCGGTTACCGGGCTGACATCAAACTGTCATGTGACTGTAATAATCGGGGCCTATTGGCCTCAGCGGGCGCCGAAGGAATGGCGCCGAGAGACCATTTTCCGAACAGGAGCAGGCCACATGAAAAATTTCCTCCTTACGGCGTCGGCCGCGGCGCTTGCGCTCGCCGCGTCGGCTGGTTATGCCGCCGCGCGCGACCAGATTCAAATCGTCGGTTCGTCCACAGTGTTCCCCTTCACGACGGCTGTCGCTGAAAAGCTCGGCCAGAGCGGAAAGATCAAGACCCCGGTCGTCGAGTCGACTGGCACCGGCGGCGGCATGAAGCTGTTTTGCCAGGGCGTCGGCGAGAATACCGCCGACTTCACCAATGCCTCGCGCGCCATCAAGGACAGCGAGCTTAAGACCTGCAAGGCAAACGGCGTGACGCCGGTCGAGATCAAGGTCGGCTTCGACGGCATCGTACTGGCCAATTCGAAGGCGGGGACTGTCGTTGATCTGACCAAGGAACAGATTTTCAAGGCGCTCGCCAAGAACGTCGCTGTTGACGGCAAGGTCGTCGCCAACCCTTACAAGAACTGGTCGGATGTCGATGCGTCGCTTCCCGCGACAAAGATCGAAGTGCTTGGCCCGCCGCCGACATCCGGCACGCGCGATGCGTTCGTCGAACTCGTCATGGATGCGGCCTGCCAGGAAGAAGTGAAGGCGGCTAATGAAAAGGGCTGCGGCGAGATCCGCGAAGACGGCGCTTTTGTCGAGGCCGGCGAAAACGACAATCTGATCGTCCAGAAGCTGGAAGCCAACCCCAATGCCTTCGGCATCTTTGGCTTCTCGTTCCTTGACCAGAACGCCGACAAGCTGCAGGGCCATAAAGTCGACGGCGTCGAGCCGACCTTCGAGAACATCGCATCCGGCGATTACGGCGTTTCCCGCTCGCTCTATGTCTATGCCAAGAAGGAGCATGTTGGCGTCATCCCCGGCATGCAGGAATTCATCGCCGAGTACACCTCGGAAGGTGCATGGGGTCCTGATGGTTATCTGGCCGACAAGGGCCTGATCCCGCTGCCGGACGCCGAGCGCGCCAAGTGGGCCGAAAACGCCAAGGCCCTGAAGGGCATGGGTTCCTGAGGTTTCGGGGTCCGGGCGTATATCCGCTCTGACCCTCATGCTCTAAAGCCCAAAGCGCGGGACCAAGGTCCCGTGCTTTGAGCCGGTGAATGACCGGCGGTCGAGGGGACGTCCTGAATCATGGTCGGTTATCTCGTTGTTCTTCTGTTGGTTCTGGCAGCTGCGGCCTATTTGATCGGCCGGAGACGCGCCATTGCCAGTGTCAATGGCGACGTCGCGCGATTGCATTCGCTGCCCGGCCAACATGGCATGTTTCTGGCGCTTTTTGCTGCCGGTCCCGCGCTGCTTGCGATCGTGTTGTGGTCGCTGGTCACGCCGGGAATTGAATCGTCGATCATTGCCGACCGCTTCTCCACCGAATTGTCGGGAATGGGCGTCCCGCAGGTCGAAGCTTTCATCCGCGACGCTCGCGCGATGGCCTTTGGCGGGCTTGTCGGCTTCGCCGATCCCACGAAAGAGGCGGCCGCCGCCGCCTACAAATCGGTCCATGCGACCAGCACCTGGATCATCTGGACCGTCGCGCTCGTGCTTTCCGCGTCCGGATTTTACTGGGCCTATTCCCGCATCGCACAGGCCTACCGGGCGCGCCACGTGGTCGAGCGCATTCTTCGCGCATTCCTGATCGCCTGTTCGGTGGTCGCGATCCTGACGACGATCGGGATCGTCCTGTCGCTCATCTTCGAGTCTCTGCGGTTCTTCCAACAGGTGCCGTTCTACAAGTTCCTGTTCGGCACGCATTGGTCGCCGCAGAGCGCCTTCACCGGCGCGGGAGCGGAGGCCGGGGCGGTCAACGAGGACATTTTTGGCATGGTGCCGCTCTTTGCCGGCACGTTGCTCATCACCTTCATCGCCATGCTGGTGGCTGCGCCTATCGGGCTGATGGCTGCGATCTACCTTTCGGATTACGCCTCCAAAAGCGTCCGCGCGGTCGCAAAGCCGGTTCTGGAAATCCTCGCCGGCATTCCGACCGTCGTCTACGGCTTCTTCGCCGCGCTGACGGTTGCGCCCTACTTCCGCGGTATCGGCGAAAGCCTGGGCCTCAACGTCGCGTCCGAATCTGCGCTCGCCGCAGGCGTGGTCATGGGTATCATGATCATTCCCTTCGTTTCCTCGCTTTCCGATGATGTGATCAACGCCGTTCCGCAATCCCTGAGAGACGGTTCCGCCGGCCTCGGCGCGACCAAGTCGGAAACCATCCGCAAGGTGGTCCTTCCTGCTGCCCTTCCGGGCATCGTTTCAGCGATGCTGCTTGCCGTCAGCCGCGCAATCGGCGAAACAATGATCGTGGTCATGGCGGCGGGCCTGGCGGCAAACCTCACGGCCAACCCGCTCGAAGCGGTCACAACCGTGACCGTGCAGATCGTGACGCTGCTGGTGGGCGACCAGGAGTTCGACAGCGCCAAGACGCTTGCAGCCTTCGCACTCGGCCTGGTGCTGTTCTGCATCACGCTTTCCCTCAACATCGTCGCGTTGCGCGTCGTCCAGAAATACCGAGAGCAATATGACTGATGCGATCTCGTCATTGGGCGCCGTCGGACGGCCGGTCAGCATTCATACCGACGATGCCGCGAAGGCGCGGCTGAAGGGCCGCTACCGCACGGAAACGTGGTTCAAATGGCTTGGCGCCGCAGCTGTTGCGTTGGCCGGCTTGTTCCTTGTGCTGCTCCTGTCGACGATCGTCACGCAGGCGATTCCGGCGCTGCGGCAGAACTATGTGACGCTGCCGATCGATCTTTCGGCGGCCAAGGTCGACCCGGCGAAACTCGACGAAGTGAATTACGACGCCATCGCTCAGGAAGCGCTTACGGCAAAATTTCCGGATGTGACGAGCCGCCAGGACAAGCGCCTGCTGCGCGGACTGATTTCCACCGGCACAGGCGTGTTCCTGCGCAAGGATATTGCGGCTGATCCGGGGATGCTCGGAGGAACGGTGGACTATGCGGTTCCACTTGACGATTTTGCCGACCTCTATCTCAAGGGTCTGCTTGCCGACGTCGGTTCGGACGAAGCGATTTCGACAAGCGTCACGCCTTCGCAAACCAGCGGCGACATCGATCTGACCTTCGGCGACGATGCCATGCTGGCGCTGGCGCGCGGCCATGGTGCGGCCGAGGGCGAAAACGGCATGCTCACCCTGACGAGTGGCGCGTCGTCGCTGCTGGTCGCGTTCAATGGCGGCACGGTCAAGCTGACCGCGCTGTCACCTGCGGCCAACGGCATGGTGATCGCTAAGGGCACGGTGATCGAGGCGCTGGACAGCACGGCGCCCGCCGCGAGCGGCCAGGCATTCCTGCGCGTAATCGAGGCGCCGGAAGCATCGCGAAAGATTTCGGACAAGATGATCGTCTGGCTCGACACGCTGAAGAGCGCCGGCCTGATCGAAAGCCGGTTCAACTCGATCTTCTTCTTCACCGGCGCAAGCCGCGAGCCGGAACTGGCCGGTGTCTGGGGCGCGGTCGTCGGATCGTTCCTGACCATGATCGTAACGCTGGCCATCGCCTTCCCGATCGGCGTTTCAGCGGCGATCTATCTTGAGGAATTTGCGCCCAAGAACCGGCTGACGACGATGATCGAAGTGAATATCAACAATCTGGCGGCGGTGCCTTCGATCGTCTTCGGCCTGCTTGGACTTGCCGTATTCCTGAATTTCTTCGGCATGCCGCGCTCCGCCCCGGTGGTCGGCGGCATGGTGCTGGCGCTGATGACCCTGCCGATCATCATTATCGCCTCGCGCGCTTCGCTGCGCGCGGTGCCACCGTCGATCCGCGAGGCGGCGCTTGGCATCGGAGCCTCCAAGGTTCAGACCGTATTCCATCACGTCCTGCCGCTGGCGATGCCGGGCATCATGACCGGCACCATTCTCGGAATGGCGCATGCGCTGGGCGAAACCGCGCCGTTGCTGATGATCGGCATGGTCGCCTTCATCGTCGACATTCCCGGCGGCTTTACCGATCCCGCGACGATCCTGCCGGTGCAGATATTCATGTGGGCGGATTTCCCGGAAGCTGGATTCCAGCAGAAGACTTCGGCGGCGATTTTGATCTTGCTGCTGTTTTTGGTCATCATGAACGCCATTGCAGTGATACTGCGCAGGCGCTTCGAGCGGCGCTGGTAAGGGGTAGAGGATATGAACATCATGACGGAAGCCGGCGTCGAACAGAAACTGAGCAGCGGAACCAATGCCCCTTCGATCAAGATGAAGGGCGAAAAGGTCTCTGTTCATTACGGTGAGAAGCGAGCTCTGTTCGACGTGGACCTCGATGTCCGCGAGAACCAGGTGACGGCGTTGATCGGCCCATCGGGCTGTGGCAAGTCGACCTTCCTGCGTTGCCTGAACCGAATGAACGACACGATCGATATCGCGCGGGTGAGCGGCAAGATAACGCTCGACGGCGAGGATGTTTACGACCCGAAAATCGATGTCGTCGAGCTGCGAGCTCGCGTCGGCATGGTATTCCAGAAGCCGAACCCGTTTCCGAAGTCGATCTATGAAAACGTCGCCTACGGTCCGCGCATTCACGGCCTGGCCAGGAGCAAGTCCGAGTTGGACGGCATTGTTGAATCGAGCCTGAAGAAGGCCGGTCTGTTCAACGAGGTCAAGGATCGCCTGCTCGAGTCGGGCACCGGTCTCTCCGGCGGACAGCAGCAGCGCCTGTGCATCGCGCGCGCCATCGCCGTGTCGCCGGAAGTGATTCTGATGGACGAGCCCTGTTCGGCGCTGGATCCGATCGCCACCGCCCGCGTCGAGGAACTGATCGACGAACTGCGCCAGAACTACACGATCGTCATCGTCACCCACTCGATGCAGCAGGCAGCGCGCGTGTCGCAACGCACGGCGATGTTCCATCTCGGCTACCTGGTCGAGGAGGGCGCAACCGACAAGATGTTCACCAATCCCGACGACAAGCGCACCCAGGACTACATCACCGGCCGGTTCGGCTGAGCGGTCCGGCGGCGAATTTCGAACACGAGGACAGGATCATGGGTGAACACACCGTCGCATCTTTCGACGAGGAACTGGAGCACATCGACAGGCTGATCCGCGACATGGACGAGCTCGCCGCCGCGATGGTCGCAGCCTCGATCCGCGCGTTGCTTGCGTCAGACAATGCGATGGCGCAGCGTGTCGTCTCGGACGACGCGATCATGGATGCGCGGCAGCGCGAACTCGACGACAGTGCGATCACGCTGATCGCCAAGCGGCAGCCGATGGCGCAAGATCTGCGCGCGGTGGTTGGCGCAATCCGCATGGCCGGTGATCTCGAGCGCATCGGCGATTTGGCCAAAAACATAGCCAAGCGGGTCAGCGCAGTCGGGCAGAGCACCACGCCGCGTAATCTGTCGCACGGTATCGACGCGATGGCGGATCTCGTTCTTGTGCAGCTCCGCGGGGTGGTTGAGCACTATGTGTCGCGCAATGCCGGCGCTTTGAAAGAACTGCGCGCCGACGATCAGAAGATCGACGTGAAATACACGGCGGTTTTCCGCGAACTCCTGACCTACATGATGGAGGATCCGCGCAACATCACCGCTTGCACCCATCTTCTGTTTTGCGCCAAGAATCTCGAACGCATCGGCGATCATGTCACCAACATAGCCGAAAACGCCTACTTTGTCGTGACCGGGCAGCAATTGCCGGCGGATCGCCCGAAGCTCGACGAAACGACGATGTCGGCGCCGGCGACATGACAGGAGTGACCGGCCGATGATCGCGCCGCGCATCATGGTGGTGGAGGATGAAGAGCCGCTGGGCGTCCTCCTCCGCTACAATCTGGAATCCGAAGGCTATCAGGTCGAGGTGGTGACGCGCGGCGACGAGGCCGAAATCCGGCTGCAGGAAAACGTGCCCGATCTTCTGGTGCTCGACTGGATGGTGCCGGCGGTTTCGGGCATCGAGCTTTGCCGGCGCCTTCGGGTGCGTCCCGAAACCGAGCGGCTGCCGATCATCATGCTGACCGCGCGCGGCGAGGAGAGCGACCGGGTTCGCGGCCTTTCCACCGGAGCCGACGACTATCTGGTCAAGCCGTTCTCGACACCGGAATTCATGGCCAGGGTCAAGGCGCTGCTGCGCCGCGCCAAGCCGGAAGTACTGTCCAGCGTGCTGAAGGTCGGCGACATCATGCTCGATCGTGAATCGCACAGGGTCTATCGCAAGAAGAGCGAGATCCGGCTCGGGCCGACCGAATTCCGGCTGCTCGAATTCATGATGCGGCACCCGGGTCGGGTCTTCTCGCGCAGCCAGTTGCTCGACAATGTCTGGGGCGAGACGATCTACATCGACGAGCGCACGGTGGACGTCCATGTCGGCCGGTTGCGCAAGGCGGTCAACAATGGTCGCATGCCCGATGTCATCCGCACCATCCGCGGCGCGGGCTATGCGATCAGGGAAGACTAGGGATGTGCTGATATCCAGGTGGTGCCGGCCTGCGAACGCCGGCTTCCTGGGCTTCCGGTGCTCACGTACCCAAAAGTACGCTCCGCTCCGGTTCTCGGAACCCACCATTCTCGACTCGGCCTGACCTGAATCTCAACACACCCCAAGTCGCGATCCGGGATCCTCCCTTCGAGTTCAAGCCACGTTCTTTCCGACCGAGCCGGCTCGTGCCTGGATGCTCGGCGCGAAGATCTCTTGGTCGACGAAGCTCAGCGCCCGCATGGCGCAGCCTTCTCGGATCAGCGGCAGTTCGTTCGGCTCGGTGTCGAAGGAAATCGAACCCGAATGCTGGCCGCCCGCGGTCTGGGCGATGGCCTCGCGCAGGGCCGGCTCGATCAGGTCGAAGGCGGCAGCGCTGGCACCGACCATGGCGACCGGCGCCGGATCGATCAGCGCGAACAGGCTGCCGAGCCCGAAGCCGAGCGCCTCGCCGGCCTTGCGGTAGGCTTCGCGCTCCGGTCCGTCCGTCTCGCGCGCCCGGGCCGCCAGTGCCCGCATCTCGGCGTCGCTGACATCGGCGACCGGCTCGGCGTTCTCGCTCAATTGCCTCGCGTTGCGCCAGATAGCGTAGTTGCCGGCATAAGCCTCGACGCAACCACGCCGCCCGCAGCGGCAAAGCGCGCCGCTCGGCCGATGAATCATGTGGCCGAATTCGCCGCCTGAGGAATGGGTGCCGGTGAACAGCTCGCCCTTGAGCACCAGCCCCATACCGATGCCATGCGAGAGCAGGATGGCGATGAAATCGTCGCGGTAGCGATCCGGGTCGCGCCGGCGCAGCGCCACGGCCATCATGTTGCAGTCGTTCTCCATAATGGCCGGGATGCCGAACTCGCGTTCCAGAATGTCGGCGAAGGCGATGTTCGTCTGCGGCGTGATCGGCGACCACAACATGGCGCGCGCATGGGAATCGGTAATACCCTGGATCGCCAGCGCGATGCGGGCGACGCTTTGGACGTCGAGGTCGGGGTCTTCGAGCCGGCGCCGGACTATGGCGACACATTCGTCGATCAGCTCGTCGCGCGACATGGTCAGCGTGTCCAGCCGGCGCTGTTCCTCGGCGACCACTTGTCCGGCATAGTCGATGACAGCGACCGACAGCGAATTCAGCGACAACACGACGGCCAATACCGCAGCGGCTTCCGGATTGAGGCTGAGGCCAACCTGCGGCCGGCCACGTTTCAGCGAAACGGTCTCACTCGCCTTGCTCTCGGCCAGGATGCCTTCGTGGATCAGGTCGGAAGAGATCGCCGATATGGTCGAATGGCTGAGGCCGGTGGTTGCGGCGATCTCGGTCCGTGACGGCTGGCCTGCGCGCCGTACGGCCGAAATAACCATCGCCCGGTTGCGCCGGCGCAAATCGTCATGGCGGATCCCAACCGACATTGTTTTGCTTCCTACCCTATTGCCGCGGCCGCTCATGAATCGGAAGCCGTCAGGCCGACAAATACTGGCAGAAGCAGAAGGACCTGTCATTGTTTATTCCGAGGCTCGAAAAAAAGCCAACAGGACACCAAAATTCCATCAGAATTCATGTTGACAGTGCTTCGGCGTTGGATCAGTATTTTTTCGAGGCTCGAAAAAAAGAGCTTTTGTGCAGGCCTTTGGGCCAGTTGGTCGCGCCGTACGCGGCGCAGGGAGGAATATCATGAATAGATTCACAGCCGCCATTCTGGCGGGGGTCGCCATGTCGCTGACGCTCGCGTCGGTCGCACAGGCGAAGGACAAGGTCATCGGTGTTTCGTGGTCGAACTTCCAGGAAGAGCGCTGGAAGACTGACGAAGCCGCCATGAAGTCGGCGATCGAGGCCGCCGGCGACAAGTATATTTCAGCCGATGCACAGTCCAATCCCGGCAAGCAGCTGACCGACGTCGAGAGCCTGATCTCGCAGGGCGCCAACGCGCTGATCATCCTCGCGCAGGATGCCTCGGCCATCGGGCCGGCGGTGCAGAAGGCGCTGGACGAAGGCATTCCGGTCGTCGGCTATGACCGGCTGATCGAGAACAAGGACGTCTTCTATTTGACCTTCGACAACCAGGAAGTCGGCCGCATGCAGGCCCGCGAAGTGTTCAAGGTGGCGCCGGAAGGCAATTACGTCTTCATCAAGGGCTCGGGCGCCGATCCGAATGCCGATTTCCTGTTCGCCGGCTCCATGGAAGTGCTCAAGGATGCCATCGACAGCGGCAAGATCAAGAATGTCGGCGAGGCCTATACGGACGGCTGGCTTCCCGCCAACGCCCAGAAGAACATGGAACAGTTCCTGACCGCCAACGACAACAAGGTCGATGCGGTGGTTGCCGCCAATGACGGCACCGCTGGTGGCGTCGTCGCGGCGCTGACGGCGCAAGGCTTGGCCGGATCCGTTCCGGTGTCGGGCCAGGACGGCGACCATGCCGCGCTGAACCGCATCGCGCTCGGCACACAGACCGTATCGGTGTGGAAGGACGCGCGCGAGCTCGGCAAGAACGCCGCCGAGATCGCCTCGCAACTGGCCGACGGCAAGCAGATGACAGATATTGCCGGCGTCAAGGACTTCGCCACGCCGGGCGGCAATGTCGTCAAGTCGCTGTTCCTGACGCCGATTGCCGTCACCAAGGACAATCTCAACGTCGTCATCGACGCGGGCTGGATCAAGAAGGAAGAGGTCTGCGCCGGCGTGGCGACGGGCACGCTCCCGGTCTGCAACTGATCCGGCCTTCGCAAGAAGCCTGAAACGCCGCGGCTTCACACCGCGGCGTTTTTTCAAAAAGAATTGTTTTTCCGCTTCTCGCGGATAACTCCAAACTGCTTCCGGCATCCGCGGCAGACGGCAACCCGGTGGGAGGGCATCATGACCGACACAACTTCCAACACGCCGGCCGCCGATACAGGCGCCGATCGGGCGCGTGAATCCGAGCTCAGCCCGGTCGGCCGCTTTCTCAAGGCAACCGAGCTCGACATACGCATGCTCGGCATGGTCGGCGCGCTGCTGGTCATCTGGGTTGGAATCCACCTCCTGTCGGGCGGGCTTTTCCTCACGCCGCGCAACCTCTGGAACCTGTCGGTGCAGACCTCCTCGGTCGCGATCATGGCGACCGGCATGGTGCTGGTCATCGTGATGCGCAACATCGATCTTTCGGTCGGCTCCGTCGAAGGCGTGATTGGCATGGTGATGGGCGTCGCGCAGGCCGAATTCCTCATCCGGGTCATGGGGTTCCAGCTTGGAAATCCCTGGATATGGATCATCGCACTGGCTGCCGGCGTGGTGCTCGGCCTCATGATTGGCGCGCTCCAGGGCTTCATTATCGCCTATCTCGAGGTTCCGGCCTTCATCGTGACGCTGGGCGGCCTGCTGATCTGGCGCGGCATGGCGTGGCTGATGACGAGCGGGCGCACCGTCGCGCCGCTCGACGCCACCTTTCAGCTCATGGGTGGCGGGCCGCGTGGCTCCATCGGGGCAACCGCAAGTTGGATCGTCGGCATTCTCGCCTGTGTGGCCGTCGCCTTGATGCTGCTCAACGGCCGGTCGCAGCGCAAGCGGTTCAAGTTCCCGCTGCGTCCCGTCTGGGCGGAGACCGTGCTTGGTGTTGTCGCTTGCGCCGCCATCCTCGGCGCCGTCTGGATCGCCAATTCCTATCCCTGGCCGATCGGCATCGTTCGCCAGTACGCCCAGCGGACCGGCATCACCGTCCCGGAAGGCGGGCTGTTTATCGCCCATGGCATCGCCATACCGGTGCTGATCGCGGTCACTGTGGGCATCGTCATGACCTTCATCACCAGCCGCACCCGTTTCGGCCGCTATGTCTTTGCCATCGGCGGCAATCCGGAAGCGGCGGAACTCGCCGGCATCAACACGCGCTGGGTGACTATGAAGGTGTTCATGATCATGGGCGTTCTGGCCGCGATCAGCGCGGCGATTGCTTCGGCCCGCCTCAATGCGTCGACTAATGCACTGGGTACGCTGGACGAGTTGCTGGTCATCGCGGCCGCGGTCATTGGAGGCACGTCGTTGGCCGGCGGCTCCGGCACGGTGCTCGGCGCCATGCTTGGCGCACTTCTGATGCAGTCGTTGCAGTCCGGCATGGTGTTGCTCGGTATCGATTCACCGCTTCAGAGCGTCGTCGTCGGCGCCGTCCTGGTCGTCGCCGTCTGGCTCGACACCGTCTATCGCAAGCGGGTCTGAGCATGATCCCGAAAAAGTGGATACCGGTTTCGACAATATCATGCTCAAGCAAAAACCATAGGGAGGAACGATCATGGCTGACACAACTGCTCCCACCCCACTGATCGACATGCGCAACATCTCGATTGCCTTCGGCGGCATTCGCGCCGTCGACGATGCGTCGATCGACCTTTTCCCGGGCGAAGTCGTGGCGCTGCTTGGCCACAACGGTGCCGGCAAGTCGACGCTGATCAAGATCCTGTCCGGCGCCTACAAGCGCGACTCGGGCCAGATCTTTGTCAATGGCGAGGAGGCTTCGATCTCCAATCCGCGCGACGCCAAGAAATATGGCATCGAGACGATCTACCAGACGCTGGCGCTCGCCGACAATGTCGACGCCGCCGCCAACCTCTTCCTCGGCCGCGAGCTGATGACCGGCTGGGGCACGCTCGACGATGGCGCCATGGAGGCCGAGGCGCGCAAGGTGATGGGCAGGCTCAATCCCCGCTTCCAGCGCTTCAAGGAGCCGGTTGTCAAGCTTTCGGGCGGCCAGCGGCAGTCGGTGGCTATCGCGCGCGCCATCCTGTTTAACGCCCGCATCCTGATCATGGATGAGCCGACGGCGGCACTAGGCCCGCAGGAAACGGCACAGGTCGGCGAATTGGTCATGCAGCTCAAGGCCGACGGCATCGGCATCTTCCTGATCAGTCACGACATCCACGATGTGTTCGAGCTTGCCGACCGCGTCTGCGTGATGAAGAATGGTCGGGTCGTCGGCACGGCGCGCACCAGCGACGTGACCCAGGACGAGGTGCTCGGCATGATCATCCTGGGCAAGTGCCCGCCCGGTGCCATTCCTGGGCCAGGTGCGCTGAAGATCGCCGCCTGAAGCTTCAAACGAGCCGCCTAATACCCGTCATGTGATGTGCCAGCGGTCATGATGGTTTGGCCGCGCCATTGTGTTGACGCGAGGACTTGCCCATAAGATGGGGAACCATGGGCCGCAGCAGCAATTTGAAGAAGTTCTTTCCGATCGTCGCTTTCATCGCCGTCGCGCTGATCAGCCTGACGATGGCGGGATTCGCCTATTTCGCCACGCAGGAAGCGGCGCGCATCAAGTTCGAGGCGACGGCGGACGATGCGCTCAACCGGATCGATAGCCGCATCGACCTGCATCTGTCGCTGCTGCGATCGACCCATGCGCTGTTCGAGGCGCGCAATGGTGGGATTTCGCGCGGCGAGTTCAAGGCGTTCTTCAACGCGCTCGATATTGACGACAATTTCGCCGGCCTGCGCGGCATCGGCTTTCTCCGGCTGACGAGACCCGGCGACGAGGCAGCGGTCGAGCGTGCCATCCTGCACGACTATGGCGCCAGCCATCCGATCTATCCGGCTACGACGACGCTGCCCTGGCGGACGCCCATCACGCTGTTCGAGCCGCTGGACCCTTCCAATCAATCCAGCATCGGCTACGACATGTTCACAGAACCGGTGCGGCGTGAGGCGATCGAAAAGGCGATGGCCGACAACCAGCAGCACGCGAGCGGGCGCGCGCAGTTAGGCAAGGAAACAGGTGCTGCGCAGACCTTCACCGGCTTCCTGGTCTTCGTGCGGCTCAACATCGAAACCGCGCCGGACGGCGTCGATGCGACCAGATCCACGACATCAGGCTTTCTTTACGCGGCCTTTCGCGCTCGCGATCTGTTCCAGACCGCGCTCAGCCGGACGCCGCTGCTGCCGGTCAACATCGAAATCTATGACGGCAAGGTTGATGCCGACCATCTTTTGTTCCAGTCGGAAACGCCGCCGGCGTCGATCTTCGGTGACAGGCTGGTGGTTTCTCGCGAGATCACCATCGCCGGACGTCCATGGACCGTCCTGTTCAGGCCGACAAGCGCCTTTTCGCAACCCTCCTCGCGCGCCATTCCGGTGATGCTCGGCCTGTTCGGGCTGCTGCTCGCGGGAACCATCGCGCTGGTGGCACGCTATCAGGAGCGGGCCTATGACGCGGTCTCGCTGCTTCATGAGACGACGGAAAAAAGCCTGCTCGAAAAAGATCTGATGCTGCAGGAGATGAAGCACCGCATCAAGAACTCGATCACGCGGGTGCTGGCGATCGCGCGACAGACGGCATCGCACGCCACCGACGTCCACGAGTTCTCGTCCTCTTTTTCGGCCCGGCTGCAAGCGATGGCGGCATCCCAGGACATGCTGACGCGCTCGCGCTGGCAGAAGGCAGACCTCGGCGATCTCTTGCGCATCGAGCTTGGTCAGGTATTCGGCAAGGAGCTTCCTGAGGGGATATTGTCGGGGCCAGAGGTGCTGCTCGACGAGACAACGACGCAAGCGCTCGGCCTGACCTTTCACGAACTGGCGACGAATGCGCTGAAATATGGCGAAGCCGGCAACTCGGTCGGTGCGCTCAAGGTCGCTTGGTCGGTCGAGGGCCACTGGCGCGACCGGACGCTGGTTCTCAACTGGCGCGAAGTCGGCCAGAAGAAGCTTGAAGCACCTGCCAAAACCGGTTTTGGCACCAAGCTGATCGATTTGAACGTGACGCGCGAATTGCGCGGTACGATCAATCGCGATTTTCACGATGGCGGATTGAGAGTGGAAATCAGGATCCCACTGTCGGACTGAAAACGCTGCCGCAAACCGACCGTTTTCGAAGGCGAAAGCAAACAGAGACCGGCTCGTCCGGTCTCCGCTTCTATTGCTCATGCGTTTGAAACGGATCAGCAGCGAGCCGTAAACAGACGGCCACGGTTGTCGCGGTACTGGCAATAGCCATTGCGCAGGTTGCGCACCAGCAGGCCGGTACCGGCACCGATGGCTGCGCCGACCAGCGCACCCTTGCCGCCGTCAATCAGGCCGCCGGCCAGAGCGCCGACACCGGCGCCGACGCCGACATCCCGCTCAGTGGTGCTGCAGCCGCTGACTGCGACCACGGCAACCATGGCAATAATCATCTTCCGCATAGGGTCACTCCTCGCTTTTGTCCTCACTTGAGCTCCACCCGTCACTTACCATGCGAAAAAGGGTTTTGCCCGATCGATCTCATTGTTGGCTAAGAGAATCTTTTTCGGGGCGCGCGCCGGTCGAAGCAACCTCAAGATTGGAAATCTCCACGGAAGCGTCGAGCGTGCCGTCCGGACGCACATTCCAGACGATCTGATGGTAATCATCCTCAAGTGCCGGATCGACGGAAAGGCATTTGGCAATTATGCGCGGAGCCTGACCCTGCACATTGCTCAAGACAAACGGACGCTCGGCGGCGCATTCCTGAGCGGTTTCGAAAACACCCACCGATACGGGCAGTTCACGACATTCCGTCATCGCGTTAGAACAGCCAATGACAAGCAACACGGCAGCGATGTGTTCCATGGCAACCTCTCGCCATAAGAACGGGCCATATTCGTCAAAGTTCCTGCGATGCCGGCTGGCGCGACTGATTGGAGAACAGGTCGACATGAGGCAAGCACAAGCCGCCGGCCACTTTGGGTCCGACGCTCTAGATCAACTGGAACGCGGCGGCCAGGACGACCACCGCAGCCACCCCGATTGCGGCGAGGCCGGGGGTCGGGTGGGAAGCACGGGGCGACGGCATCGCGGATGCTTCGAGATCCTGAAACCCGCCCATCGAAACGCGTGCGGCATGTTCCAGCCTGTTGATGTCGGCAACGGTCAAAGCCATTCCTCCCGTACTGCGCAGCAGATTGCGATCGAAAAGTCATTCGGACCGGTGTCTGAACAGCTTCGGACTTTATGGTGAACAGGTGGTTAAGGCCGGCGCGGCCGGTACTCAGGCCTCTTTGGCTCGGCTGTTGTCCAGTCAATCCGTCTCGAAATTGCCGCGAGGAACGACAAGCCGATACTCGAGGCGGTCCCCGGTGATTTCAAGCGTCGCCGTTCCGTTCAACGACGCAGGCACGACGCGCTCGAGCGCGACGCTGCCAAAACGCTTCTCGCGGGGCTGATTGTCGTTGGCCCCGATGGCTTCGGCCCATGTCAGCGATAGTGCGGTCTCGCCAGCGGAAGCAGCCGTCAGATCGGCCGTCACCTCGACGAATCCGTCGGCTCGCGACAGAGCGCCATAGCTGACTGAATTGACGGCAAGTTCGTGCATGGCCAAGCCTATATGCAGGGCGGCATTGGGGTTGAGGTATGGATTTGCACCCTGGAAGCGCAGGCTGCGCAAGGGGTCGGCTCCGTAGCGGCCGACCTGGCCGGACACCAGTTCGCGCAGTGCCGCTCCCCGCCAGTTGGACGAGGTCACCAGATCCTGGGATGAAGCAAGCGACTGCAGCCGGCCGCGAAAGCGTGTCAGGAAATCACTGAGCGTGTCCGAATAACGGCTGGTCTGGGTGGCGATGCTTTGGATGATGGCCAAAAGGTTCTTCGAGCGGTGGCTGACCTCGCGCAGCAGCGTTTTCAGCGTCTGCTCGCGACGTTTCTGCTCGGTCGTTTCGACCATAGTGGTGACGACGCCCTGCACGGCGCCGCCGTCGTCGTGATCAGCGTCTACCCATAGTTGGAACCAGCGAACGCCATCGTCGGCGGGAATACTGAGCTCAAGATGTTCCGGATTGCCGGATGCGACTACGTTGCGTTTGGCGGCACCAATGCGTTCCGCATGCACCAGGGGCAGCATGCCGTTGCTGTCGGCAGTATCGGAAGCCCATGGCGGGCGCATGTTGCGGGCCCAGACGGTTCTCATCTCGCGATCCTGATAGAGAACCGAAATGCCGGCATTATGCAGCGCATGGAGAAGGGCCCGACCAAGCTGCATTTCGCTGTCAGCAGAATGCAGAGCGATGATCTCATCGCTCCGTCCGCTGTCTTTCATGTCTCCGGCTCTGGATTGCATCGGTAACTTCACCCGCCCGATCCAAGCTGAACGGCTGACGGAAAAATGGGTTCCCAAAAGAAGTCCGCCGAGCGGCGTCCCGTTAAAGGATACTGCCCGGCGGTAGCTGGAAACCGCTTGAGGGGTGCGGTTCCCAGTGTTGGATCGCAGTTCACGACGCGCGTTTGAACAAGCCCGCAACAAGCGAGATGATCAGGAAAGCAAGAAAGATGAAAAACAATATCTGTGCTATACCTGCCGAGGTCCCGGCAATACCGCCGAAACCAAGAGCGCCTGCAATGATCGCGACGACGAGAAACACGAGCGCCCAGTAAAGCATGATCCATCTCCTTCAAATGGTACGGCAAAAACGTCTTTCGCTGCCGTTTGTTCCACCTTTTCCCGAAAAAGACGATCCCTGGAAATCTTTCCGGCCCGAATTGAATCGTCATGGGCAGGGGAAGTTCGAGGCGCAAGTGACGTTTGCCAGCCGCAAGGGGCCGGCGTCGTTCGATCAGCAAACGGGCGACCCGTGGAAACCGGGCAGCGCGAGGCCGGGCCTGCCCGGTCCTATGCAGCGGCTTTCGCGTGCCGGTCGAAGAACAACGCCTGGCTGATCAGGGCCTTGACCATATCCGGATTGAACGGCTTGGTGACGAGGAAGGCCGGCTCCGGCCGCTCGCCCGTCAGGAGGCGCTCGGGAAAGGCGGTGATGAAGATCACCGGCACCGGCGTGGACGACAGGATCTCGTTCACCGCTTCGATGCCCGAACTGCCGTCGGCCAGCTGGATGTCGGCCAGCACCATCTTCGGCCGCGTCTTTGTGAACATCGCCACCGCCTCGGCGTGGGTACGCGCAGTTCCGACGACACGATGGCCCAGGCTTTCGACCATTTGCTCGATGTCCATGGCGATCAGCGGCTCGTCCTCGATGATCAGCACATCGGTTGCCACCTGGCGGGAAATCTCGTTGCTGGCCTCGGCGAGGAGTTCGGAGAATTCTTGATCGTCAACGTCGAGAATCTCCGCCGCCTCGTCTTCGCTGAAACCTTCCACGGCGACCAGCAGGAAGGCCTGCCGGGGACGGGGTGAAATCGCGTTCAGATTGGCGGCGGCGCGCTGTTCCCACGCCGACTGCGGATGTTCTTGCGGAACGCGGATGGCGACCGAGGTGAACAGCCTGGCGAATACCTTGTAGAGCGCGATGCGGTCGTTCGACGCGTCCGGAAAGATGTCGACGTCGGCGATGATAGCTTCGAGCATCGCGGCGACCAGCGCGTCGCCACTCTCCTGCGATCCGGAAACAGCCCGCGAGAAGCGGCGCAGGAACGGCAGGTGCGGAGCGATGGTTGCGGACAGGCTCATGATGGACGTCTCCCTCTGACGTAATTGGATAGATTGCAGGCCAAGGTGATTACAAGCCCCGAAATTAGCCCTGAAAACATAAACGCCGGCTTTCCGAAAAAGTTCCGACGGTTTGGAACTTATATAAGCGGACGGCGTTTGAGGTCGGGACGGGCAACCAGACGAGGGGAGGCCTGCTTTGCGTCGTGTATTAAAGGGCGGCAGGGTACTGGGAAAAAGGGCGAAATGAAGAGATGACGAAAGATATCACGGCTGGCGCTGCAAACAGGCGCCGGGCAGCTTCCGGCGACCCGCTCGGGCCAAACTCGGAAATCGGCCGCAAACTCAAACAATATTACGACGAACTGGTCTCCGACAACGTGCCGGATCGCTTCGCCCAATTGCTCAGCCAATTGGAACAGGCCCAACCTGCACGGAAAAAGGACTGAGGCATGGCGGCCGTCTCCCAGAGCTTCAAGACGGATCTGCTCGGCTCGATTCCGAGCCTGCGGGCCTTTGCCGTGTCATTGACGCAAAACGCTGACAAGGCCGACGATCTGGTGCAGGAAACACTGGTGAAGGCCTGGGATAAGCATGAAAGCTTCGAGCCGGGCACCAATCTCAAGGCCTGGCTGTTCACCATCCTGCGCAACGAATTCTATTCCCAGATGCGCAAGCGCGGCCGCGAGGTGCAGGACAGCGACGGCATCATGACGGCCAGGCTAGCCGTCCATCCGGCCCAGCACGGCCAGCTCGACCTCAAGGACTTTCGTAGCGCGCTCGAGCAATTGCCCGAGGACCAGCGCGAAGCCATCATCCTCATCGGCGCGTCGGGCTTTTCCTACGAGGAAGCCGCCGAGATTTGCGGCTGCGCGGTCGGAACGATCAAGAGCCGCGTCAGCCGCGCCCGCACGCGGCTGCAGGAAATCCTGAAGATTTCCGGTGATGACGAGTTTGGCCCGGATGCGATATCGGCTCAGGTGACGGGGTCGAACGCCGCCTGAACTGTCCCTCGACAATAATAGGCCCCGGTAATATCGGTCCCGGTTTTCCGGACATCAAACAAGAGGGCCGCGCCCGCACGCCGCCGCCACTGCCTCCACGAGATCGTCTCCCGAATAAGGCTTGGTGACCAATCTGACATCCGGAAAGGAAACCTTGATTTCGTCCATGTCGGAATAGCCCGAGGCGAAGACGAAAGGCACGCCCGATTCGCGCAGCCGCGAAGCGAAATCGAGCGTCGAAGCGCCGCCAAGCATGAGATCGACGATGGCGGCGTCGAATTGCGAGGCAACGCTCTTCCGATCGATCTCACCCAGATTGCGGGCGATGATCACGTCGCCGGCGCCGTAGTCGCGGCAAAGCTGCTCGACATCCATGGCGATCAGGAATTCATCCTCCAGAACAAGAATCCGCAATCCGTCCAGCAAGGGGGGCACGTGGCAATGTCTCCATGGGGCGCAGGGAACAGAGCAATCATGATGCCTATTTGGCTTCCTGTCATTTAAAGTTATTTGGCATGCTGTCATTTAAAAAAGACATGCCCGTCGCGGATGGCGGAACCTCGATGCCTGCAGGGCGTTTGCTATCGCCTTCCGGAAGAGGGCCGCTTTCGAAGAGGGATTGAAATGCCTGGCCAGAACGGCCGTTCTTTTTCCACCCGCCGGTATTCATGTGAGAACTGCCCACTGCGGCCGTTGCCGGCGTTCCGGGCATTCGAGAAGCAGGAACTTGTCTTCGTCGACGCGATCAAGAAGGGCGAACTGGCCGTCGACAAGGGAGCTACGGTTCTGGTGGAGGGAAGCCACAGCGCCCATCTCTATACGGTGCTGTCGGGTTGGGCTTTCCGCTACAAATTGCTGTCGGATGGCCGCCGCCAGATTTTGAACTATTCCATGCCAGGCGATCTCATCGGCTTGCAAGGCAGTCTGATGGGAGAAATGCAGCATTCCGTGGAAGCGCTGTCGCCGATGCTGCTCTGCGTTTTCGAGCGGGAAGCCCTTCCCGAACTCTACCGCAGCCATCCGGGCCTCGCCTACGACATCACCTGGATCGCCTCGCGAGAGGAGCGCATGCTGGACGAGAACCTGCTCAGTATTGGCAGACGCACCGCGCTCGAGCGTGCAGCCTATCTCATCGCGTTCATCTCCAGCCGCGCCAGGGTGGTCGGGCTGAACGGCAGGACGCCCGTGCAGATTCCGATCACGCAGCAGCATCTCGCCGATACCCTCGGCCTGTCGCTGGTCCACACCAACAAGACGATCCGCAAGCTGATGGACCGCAAGCTTATCTTCTGGCGCGACGGTGGCTGCGAGGTGGTCGACAACGAAAGGCTCAAGGAACTCGCCCGCTGGCAAGGGTTGAGCGAAGCTCGCCGACCGCTGATCTGAGCGGCTACCGGAGACGTGCCGGGCTGGACTCGCTTGCGGAAACACCCTTTCATGGGAGTTGTTCCGATTTCGGAACCTTGGGGTGGGTCGAGCGTTTCGACCCGAGCAAACGCAAGGAGTTAAGTGATGGCGACTGCCGCAGGAAAGTCCCCGAACGAAAGCCGGACGAATTCGGACCTTGAAGCCGATATCAGGCAGTTGAAAGTCGACATTCAGAAACTCACCGAACAGCTGGCCGAGACCGGCCAACATGGTTACGGGGCTGCTCGTCGCGTTGCCGCGGAAGGAATGGAACAATTGCGCGCCCAAGGCGAAGCAGCGTTTGAAAATATGCGCAGCAACGCAAGGGACCTCGAAGCCCAAGTGGTGGCGAGCGTGCGCGAAAAGCCGGTGACGTCGCTGGCGATCGCGGCAGGCGTCGGCTTTCTGTTCGCGCTTCTCGCGCGCCGCTAAGCCTCAGCCCAGATGGGAATGCTGGCATCGTTGGTCTCGGGGCTCGCCTCGGGTGAAGCCGTGGCAGCCGTGCGCCGCGCGCGCACGGCTGCCATCGTCTATGCGCTCGCAGCACTTGCCGCACTGTGCGGCGTCGGTTTCCTGGTCGGAGCGGCCTATGTCTGGGTGGCGGGTCGCTACGGGCCGATGGCAGCCTGCCTTGGTTTTGGGGTCGGTTTCCTGGTGATCGCAGGGCTTCTCCTGCTCTTCCATCAGCAGTCGGCCGGCGCGCGCGCCCGACGCCGGGCGCGGAGGCGCCAAGCCGATATGAAGGCGGTCGGCATCACGGCCGCGCTCGCCGTGCTGCCGGCGCTACTCAAGGGAAAAGGCGGCCTGGGCTCCATACTCGGCCCAGCGATCGCACTCGCCGCCTACGCCATCTACCGCGAGAACGTGAAGCCCGATGCCGACGATCCGGATGCCGGCGAAGCGAAATAGCTCGAAGCGATTCTTCTTGTTGACGACAATCTAATCCCAAAACCGGGCTCAACTTTTCGCTGACGCGGAACTTCGGTTCGGGATCATGGCCGGGCCGTCACTTCGGCAGATCCTCCAGCGGCATCGATATTTCGGCGAATACGCCTTCCCGCCGGAATTCGTGGGTCACTTCGCTGGAGATGACCTTGGCCAGGCTGCGGCGGATCAGGATCGAGCCGAAGCCGTGGCGTTCGGGCGAGGCAACTTCAGGCCCGCCGCTTTCGCGCCAGGTCAGCACCAGGCGCCGTGCGCCTTTCCGGCCCTGTGCCTGCCAGTCGAGATCGACCTTGCCCGAAGCCGCCGATAGCGCTCCGTATTGCAGCGCATTGCTGGCCAGTTCATGCAGAATCAGGCCAAGCCCGACTGCCTGGTCGGGCGAAAGCAGCAGATCGGCGCCTGAGATCGTCATGCGCGGTTGCTCGGCGGTGTCGAACGGCTTGACCTCGATCTGCACGAGTTCGCGGATGCCAATGCCGCGCCACTCGCGGTCGGACAGCAGGCTGTGGGCGGCGCCCAGCGCCTGAAGCCTGGCGCTGAAGGCTTCAAGGAATTCGCTGGGCTGGCGCGCATGGCGAACGGTCTGCGTCGCCAGCGCCTGCACCGTCGCGAGCGTGTTCTTGACGCGATGGTTCAGCTCGCGCAGCAAGAGCCGTTGCCGCTCGTCGCCGAGCTTGCGTTCGGTGATGTCGTAATTGACGCCGAAGATCAGCGTCGGCTTGCCGTCGCCGTCGCGCTCGATGACACGGCCGCGCGTCGCGAGCCAGCGCGGCGGAGTGAAGCCCTTGACGCGGTATTCGCCAAAATAGTCGTCGCTGCCGGTCAGCGCGTCACGAAAGCGCGTCTCGGTCTGGTAGACATCACGCGGGTCGATGGCGGCAAGGATATCGCGTGCCCTCAGCCGATTCGAGCGCGGCAGGCCGAACAGCTCGGACAACCGGACATCGCATTCGATCATATCGGTGTGGATATCCCATGCCCAGCTTGCGAGCGAGGCGGCATCGAGCGCGATGCCGCGCCGTTTTTCCTCGCGCGCCAGCGCCGCAGCGATGCTGGCGCCGTTGCGGGTGGCGTCCTTCAATGCGAACAGGCTGGCGGCGAGGCTGGCGAGCTCCGTCAATTGTTCGAGCTGGGCGGCAGACGGCGACGCGCGCGGCTTCCGGTCGAGCACGCAGAGCGTGCCAATCCGGGCGCCGGCCACCACAATCGCCGCACCCGCATAGAAACGGACATGTTGCTGGCCAGTGACCAGCGGGCTGGCGTTGAAGCGTGAATCCGTGGTCGCATCGGTCACCACCATCGGCTGGTCGCCGGCGGCAATGGTATGGGCGCAGAAAGATGCATCTGTCGAGGCCTCGGTCTCATCCAGGCCGACACAGGACTTGAACCGTTGCCGCTCGACATCGACCAGCGTCACCAGCGCGATGGGCGCTAGCATCACCGCGGCGGCAAGACCGCTGATATGGTCGAAGTCACGATCGGCCGCCGTGTCGAGGGCGTCGAGACCGTGCAGTACTGCAAGCCGGTCCTGCGCCCTTACCACACTAAGGACGTCGACCGGCAGATTCGGCTTTTTCACTACCCTGCTATCCACAAGGCCCCCAAGTGCATCGGCTTGCAGCCATTCTCGCCAGTTGCCTGCGTCTGAACCGGAACCTTCGCCTTGAGGAACCGTTACCCAACCACGTTTTGCCAGCCGCGCCCGCCAGCGCCAAACGACATGCCAGCGCCAAACGAAATGGAGGCCGATCATGCCCAGGATCGTTCCTGAAGACAAAGCCCGCCAGGGACGCTGGGGGTGGCACACTTTCCGTATCTTGATCGCCGCGCTGCTTTTGGCGTTTATCGCCTGGGGCATCGCAGAGATCTACGGCAACATGATAGACAAGACGTCGACAACCGAACAGGGCGAGCTTCCCAGGGGCGAACAGGGCGAGGTTCCCAAAGGCTGAAGCTATCCGATCGACTGTGCCGGACTGCATCACGCTGCCTTCGCTTGGACAGCGCGCGCCGGGACCAGAACGTTCAGCGCGCCAGGATGGATTTCGATCGTCGTTTCGGGGTCAAGCCTGACCAGTTCGCCGTCCATGACGGCGCGGAACTTCTTGGCAGCCGAGTGCACTTTCAAAACGGCCCGGTCAGCCTGGTGGATTTCCACATGCGCACTGTCGCGCCATTTGCCGCGCGCCATGTCGAAAAGGACCCTGAGCAGTTCGCCACGCCGCCGCGCCACCGTGACATAGATGCCGAGCACGCCGCCGGCGGGATTGTCGGCATAGGGCAGGTGACCCTCACCGAAGAGATTGTTGGTGATGCCGATGCCGGTGGTGCGCGTCACGATCTCGGATTCGCCGATGGTCAGCGTCACCTTCATTGCCGACGGGTTGTTGATCGCCGCCCACGCAGCCTTGACTGAAGCCCGCATCTTTCCCAACCGCGAGCCAAACTCCATGGTCTGGCGAAGCTGAACCATCCTGGCATGCATGCCGATCGAGAACTGATGCACGAATGGCTTATTGTTGGCTGTTGCCACATCGACTGCGATCACCTCGCCGTCGGCAAGAGATTTCACGGCCGCGTCAAGGGTCTGTGGGATGCCAAGCCCGCGCGCGAACAGGTTCATCGTGCCAGCCGGTAAAACCGCAAGTGCTTTCTTCCTGCCCATCAACCGGGCAGCCGCGGCCGAAATGGTGCCGTCGCCGCCACCGGCCAGCACAATGTCGACGCTGTGCTTCGAAGCGATGCGGTCCAGCGTTGCGACGATGTCCTTGGCGGCAACGATGTCGATATCGATGGAGTGACCTGCTGCCTCCAACGTCTGGCGCATCCGGTCCGTGAAGGCGGAAAGATCAAACGTGCGCAGGGTGCCGCCCTCCTGGTTCAGCACCGCCGCAAATCGCATCCCCCCACTCCGTTTTTTCTTGGCAACCATCGGATAATCATCGGCGAGGACAGACCCAGCCGTAGGCTGGAACGGGGCGGCTGAAAAAAAGTTCCGCAGCTCTAACGAAAATACAGGAGCGAATCTCACCGGCCGAGGGCATGAGCGAGCGCGTTTCGGGTGGTTTTTTCACGACGCTCACCATGGTGTCGGAACAACCGCGCGGTCACGACGTTGTGAATATGTAACGCCGCGACCGATCTCCCATGCTCGCGGCGGGAACGAGATAACGCAGGAGGATTAAATGATCCGCACCCTTTTGACCACCACCGCACTCGCAGCGCTGCTTGCGACCGGTGCATATGCGCAGACGGCCACAACCCCGGCGCCGACGCAGGACCCGGTAGTCCAGGATACCGCTCCTGCGGCTCCCGTTGCGCGCGCCGAAGGCAGCCTGGTGACCAACATCATCGGGGAATCGGTCTATAATGGCACAGGCGACGATGCCGAGAACATTGGCAATGTCGACGACGTTGTCTTCGATGAAAACGGTCAGGCAAAATCCGTGGTCATCGGCGTCGGCGGCTTTCTTGGCGTTGGCGCCAAGAACGTGGCTTTCGACTACAATAAGCTGCAATGGGCCGAACGGAACGGCGACCGTTGGCTGATTGCGCAAACCACAAAGGATGAGTTGACGGCTCAGCCGGACTTCGACCGCAGCGCTTTCGATCCGGCTCCTGCGGCCAATGACACTACGGCTACGGCTCCTGCCGCTCCTTCCGGCTCGACGGAAACCACCGCACAGAACGCTCCGGCTGCTCCAGCCGAGAGCACCGCAGCTCCGGCCGAACCTGTGAAGCGTGCCGACGGTAATCTTGCCACCAATATCATCGGCGAAACCGTCTACAACGGCACTGGCGACGACGCTCAAAACATTGGCGACGTGAACGACATCGTTCTGGCCAAGGATGGCAAGGCAGAGTCGCTGATCATTGGCGTCGGCGGCTTCCTTGAGGTTGGCGAAAAGAATGTTGCCTACGAGTTCGATAAGGCCAAGTGGGCGGAAAGGAACGGCGATCGCTGGCTGGTGGCCGAGACCACCAAGGAAGACCTGGAGGCGTTGCCGGAGTTCAACCGCGAGGCCTATGATCCCGCCCCGGCGACAACCGCATCGACTGACGCGGCGACGCCGGCGCCAGTGACAACCACCCCTGCTGTCGATGCGGCCCCAGCCCCGGACAAGACAGCGCAGGCCCCGGCCACAACGCCTGACACCACTGCTCCGGCACCGGCGGACCAGACGGCGCAGGCCCCGGCCACAACGCCTGACCCGGCTGCTCCGGCACCAGCAGACAAGACGGCGCAGGCCCCGGCAACAACGCCTGACCCGGCTGCTCCAGCACCGGCGGACAAGACAGCCGAGGCCCCGGCTGCAGCAACGCCTGACGCAACCCCCGACCAGACGCAGACCGCGGCGATCGACAAGTCGGCGCTGACCGAAATGCCGATCAACGAAATCCGGTCCGAAGATTTGGTTGGAACCACCGTCTACGGCGCCAATGATGTCAACGTCGGCGAGATTGGTGACGTCGTGTTGACGGGCGACAAGAAGGTCGACGCCGTCATCATCGACGTCGGCGGTTTCCTCGGCGTTGGCGAGAAGGAAGTGGCGGTCGGCATGGACAATCTTAAATTCATGACCGACAAGGATGGCAATCGCTATCTCTACACGAACTTCACCAAGGAGCAGCTCGAGGCGCAGGTCGCGTACGACAAGGGCACCTATGCAGAGAAGCGCGACGAGCAGCGCATGATGATGCGTTAATTCGCTCTAACGACGAAAAAAAGCCCGCGCCGGCAACGGCGCGGGCCTTTTTTCATGACTGGAAAGGTGGCAGGCCTGCGACGTGGCCGGCAACGCCATCGTCGGTCAGTTCGGCAAGCGCCAGCGACTGATCGAGATGTTCGGCCCGCCAGGCAAGCAGCCTTTCGGCAAGCTCCAACCGGACCGGCAGATAGGCCGGATCGGCAGCGACATTGGTTAGTTCGTCTCGATCCTGCTCCAGGTCGAACAGCAGCGGCGGCAGGCCGCCGCCGAAATGTACATATTTGAATTGTTTCGTGCGGATGACGGCCAGATTGCACTGGCGCGGACCGATGCCGAAATGGCGCTCGGCATCACCTTCGGCCACCGAGCGGAAATCGAATTCCCAATGCGCGGCCTCGCGCCAGTCCCCCGGCTCGACGGCGTCCAGGAACGGCTTCAGCGATCGTCCGTCGAGATGCGGCGGGGTTTCCTCGCCAAGCAGGGCGAGCAATGTCGGCGCTATGTCCACCGCCTCAGTGAAGCGATCGACCTTGGCGCCGGCCGCTTTGCGGCGACGCGGGTCGCGGATGATCAGCGGAATATGATAACTGCCGTCGAAAAAGCCGCCCTTGCCCAGCATGTAATGGTCGCCCATCATCTCGGCATGATCGGAGGTCAGCACGACGATGGTGTCATCCCATGCACCCGCCCCCTTGACCGCCTGCCAGATGCGGCCAAGCTGTGCGTCGACCTCCGAGATCATACCGTAATAGAGCGCGCGGATGCGGCAAAAATTGTCGTCTCCCCAGTCGCGCACCTTGCCCTCGGCGCCGGGGCGGAAATTCGAACGCTCCTGCAGGTCAAGGTTATAGGCAAGGTAGGGATGGCTTTCTGCCTCGGCCTGCCAGCTCACGGCGCGGTGGAAACCCGGTCCCTCGGCAGGATCATACATCCTGTTGTAAGGCTCGGGCACGATGAAGGGCGGATGCGGGCTGAGGAAGGAAAGATGCGCGAACCACGGTGTATCGCGCTCCTGTTCGTCAAGCCAGCGGGCGAATTCGCCGGTCAGGAAAGCGGCAGGGGTTTCGTCCTTCGAGTAGACGGGCGGCGCGCTTGTCACCGCGCCGTCGGTCCTGGCTCCAAACTCGTCCGCTGGGCGATGGATGTCGGGAAAACCGGCGCTGCTCTCGATGCCGCGCGCCTTGAGCCACGACAGCCACGGTTTCTGGTGCTCCGGCAGGAGTTGGCGCACGGTGAAGCCGGGCAGCACGCCTTCGTAGCTTTTTAGCCGCGGGTCGCCCGGCGCCAGCGTGCGCGGATCGGGCGATACGTCGGTATAGCCGAACAGCGTCGGATCATAGCCGAGACTGCGCGCCGAGAGCGCGATGTTGCCGTGACGGGCGTCGAGCGGGGTTCCGTTGCGGCAAACTCGGTTGTTCATCTGGTAGAGGCCGGTGTATAGGCAGGCGCGTGCCGGCGAGCAGGGCGCCGCGCCGCCATAATGCTGTCGAAACAGCACACCCTCGGCGGCGAGCGCGTCGGCATTCGGCGTCCGCACCACCTTGTGGCCTGCCGCCGACAGGCAGTCGCTGCGCCACTGGTCGCAGGTGATCAGGAGAACATTCGGGCGCCTGTCTTTTCTGACCAATGCTGTATCCTTCATTGAAAACGTGCCGCTCATGGAGCCGAATTTTTGTGGCGACGCAAGCCTCAGGTATTCGCCAAATCGTGAACAAAAGCTGCCTTATTGTTCACTTATAGAGCACAGTCCATCTGTGTTTGCGCCCTTTGCCGCCGGCTGGCCGGTTCTCATATAGGCGTGGACCGCGGCATGGGCCGCACAGGACAAGGAAAGGAGCAGGAAAAATGCTCGACCAGATCAAAGGCCTGCATCACGTCACCTCGATGGCCGGGGATGCGCGTCAGAACAATGAGTTCTTCACCAAAAAGCTCGGCCTGCGCCGGGTCAAGAAAACCGTCAATTTCGACGCGCCGGATGTCTACCATCTCTATTATGCCGACGAGCTCGGCACGCCCGGTTCGGTGATGACCTATTTTCCGTTCCCCAATATCGGCAAGGGTCGCCACGGCGTTGGCGAAGTAGGCACCACGGTCTATTCGGTGCCCGAAGGCACGCTCGCCTATTGGGAAAAGCGTTTTGCCGATGAGGGCGTCGCCGGGCTGTCGCGCGAAGAGAGCTTCGGTGAGAAGCGCCTTGGCTTCGCTGGTCCCGATGGTGACGGGTTTGCGCTGGTCGAGAACAAGGCAGACACCCGGAGGCCGTGGGCGAAGGGCGATGTTCCCTCCGACGAGGCGATCCGCGGCTTCCACTCGGTGTCGCTTAGGCTGAAGGATGGCGGCGCCACCGAAGAGCTGCTGAAATTCATGGGCTATGAAGAAGTCGACACGTCCGGCACTGTAAAAAGGCTGGCGGTGAAGAACGGCAACGGCGCCAATATCGTCGATATCGAATCGTTGCCGGGCGCCGCTTTTGCCGATCTCGGCGCCGGCTCCGTCCACCACGTCGCCTTCGCTGTCGAAAACCGCGCCAAGCAACTCGAAGTGCGCAAGGCGCTGATGGACACCGGCTATCAGGTGACGCCGGTGATCGATCGTGACTATTTCTGGGCGATCTATTTCCGCACGCCGGGCGGCGTGCTGTTCGAAGTCGCCACCAACGAGCCCGGCTTCGACCGCGACGAGGACACCGCCCATCTCGGCGAGGCGCTGAAGCTGCCGTCGCAGCACCGGCATCTGAGGCCCTATCTCGAGCAACATCTGCAGAAGCTGGAAGACTGAGGACAAGGCCATGAGTAAGGACGCTTACATCTACAAAGCACTGCCCGGTTCGCCTGATGGATCGCTGCTCTTCGTCTTCCACGGGACCGGGGCCGACGAGAGTCAGCTTCTGTCGCTCGGGCGCGATCTCGCGCCGCAGGCGACTATCGTCTCGCCGCGCGGCGATGTCTCGGAACACGGTGCCGCGCGCTTTTTCCGCCGCACCGGCGAGGGCGTCTACGACATGGGCGACCTGGCGCGGGCGACGGACAAGATGGTCGGTTTCGTCAAGGCGCATGTCGAGGCGGCAAAACCCTCGTCGGTGCTTGGGCTCGGCTATTCCAACGGCGCCAACATCCTGGCGTCGGTGGTGTTCGCGGCGCCCTCTCTGTTCGACGCGGCGGTGCTGATGCATCCGCTGATCCCGTTCGAACCGCAGATCGAGGGAAGTCTCGCCGGCCGTCGCATCCTGGTGACAGCAGGCAGGCGCGATCCGATATGTCCGCCCAACCTGACGTCGCGGCTGGAGGCCTATTTGCGCGCCGGTGGCGCCGATGTCACAGTGGAGTGGCACGACGGCGGCCATGAGGTGCAGTCGAACGAGATCGAGGCGGCGCGGCGGTTCCTGTCCGCTACGCCGATAGAAGGAGCGTAAGCAATGCTTGACCAATTGCCGGAGATCGAACTGGAGGATCGCGGTTCCAAGGGCCGTTATCTCTTGCGCGGGCCTGATGGCGCCGAGGCGGAGATGACCTTCACCAAGATCGGCGAGCACCAGATCATCATCGACCACACCGAGGTGCCGGATGCGTTTCGCGGCCAGGGCGCCGGGCTTCGCCTCGTTACCCGAGCCGTCGAGGACGCGCGCGCGGCGGGCAAGAAGATCATCCCGCTTTGTCCGTTCGCCAACGCCCAGTTCCATCGTCACAAGGAATGGGCCGACGTGCTGAAGCAATAGCGCTGGTCCTACCCATAGGCCTCCGCACGCGATGACGGTTGAGGGCGGGCAGCCATAAGGCATCCATCGCTGTGGCATTTGCGCAGATCGCCTGTCTTGCCTAGTGGGCTGTCTTGCCTAGTGGGTATTGCCTTGCCTAAGTAGGTATATTGCCGCCCGACCAATCGAACCGAATGATCCCTTGATGACCGAGACCGACCTCGTTCCCGTCTTCGACGGCCACAACGATACGCTGCTCAGGCTCTATCAGTCGAAGGACGCGGATGCTGAGAAGCTGTTCATCGAGGGAACGCAGGGTGGCCACATCGACCTGCCGCGTGCGAAAAAGGGCGGCTTTGCTGGCGGCATGTTCGCAATCTTTCCGCCGCCGGTCGAAAAATCCAAGCGCAGTGCGGTTCCACCTGCGCCGAGCGATACCGAGCCCTTGCCGCCCGAAATTCCGCGCGCCGACGCGCTCGCTTCCACCATCGCCATGGCCTCGATCCTGTTCAGGCTGGAACGAGCGTCGGCGCTCACCGTCTGCCGCAGCGCCGGCGACGTGCGAAATGCGATGGCGCAAGGGTCGATCGCGGCGGTGTTCCATATTGAAGGCGTCGAGGCGATCGACCCCGAACTGACGATGCTCGACGTGTTGCATGGGGCCGGCCTGCGCTCGCTCGGCGTCGTCTGGAGCCGCCCGAACGCTTTCGGCCACGGCGTGCCGTTCCGTTTCCCGTCGACGCCCGACACCGGACCTGGCCTGACCGATGCCGGCAAGGGACTGGTCAAGGCCTGCAACCAGCTCGGCATCATGGTCGATCTTTCGCATCTCAACGAAAAGGGGTTTCGCGACGCCGCCGAGATCAGTGACGCCCCGCTGGTCGCGACCCACTCGAACGTCCATGCGATCTGCGGCCATTCCCGCAACCTCACGGACTGGCAGCTAGGCGCGATCCGCGAGTCGGGTGGCTTGGTCGGGCTGAATTTCGCCACCGGGTTTTTGCGCGAGGACGGCAGGATGAATGCCGATACCAGTCTCGACATCATGGTGCGCCATGTCGATTCACTGCTGCAGGCGCTGGGCGAAGACGGCGTCGGCCTCGGGTCCGATTTCGACGGCGCCATGATCCCGGCTGTGATCGGCGACGTCACCGGCCTGCCGAAGCTGCTCGATGCGTTCGCCGAGCGCGGCTTCGGTCGTGCGCTGATCGAGAAGATCGCCTATCGCAACTGGATCAGTATGCTGGAAAAGACCATCGGGTAAAGCGTGTCGCCCCGGCAGAGTAGCCAGCGACCTGCAATATATATCGATCGAGCGGGGTTTTGATGATCTCGACAAGACCATTGTCTCCGGAGCTCAAGCCGCTGATGATTGCGGACTTCGAGAACTTCAGGGCCGGCTCTTGAAGCGCCAGGCCGTACGAACCGATGTCGCCATCGTCGGCGCCGGCTTTACCGGCCTGTCAGCCGCGCATGAATTGAACAAGGCCGGCATTGATTTTGTGCTGCTCGAGGCGCGCGGTCGCGTCGGCGGGCGGGTCGAGTCCAAGTGGAATGGGCTTGGCGAGCGGATCGACAGCGGCGGTCAGTTCCTGTGCGAGGACATGTCGGAACTGATGGCCTTGGTGCGAACGCTCGGTAAGACGTTGGTCGAGACCTATGCTAAGGGCGAAGTCATTGCCCAGCCGCTGACGGGCGAACAGGATGCCGAGCGAATCTACTACGCCTCGAGGGCGATCCGCGACCGCATGAACGCGATTGCACCGGGCGAGCCGACTATTGCCGGCTTGACCGTCGCCGCATGGCTCGATCGCCAGAACGATCCCGGTGAGGCCAAGGCGGCTTTTCGCTCGATGATCGAAGGCCTGTGGTGCCAGGCGCTCGAAAAACTGCCGCTTTGGCACCTCATCGACAATGACCGCCGTATCACCAATGAGGTGTCGGAGCTGCAGTATTTCGTGCACGAAACCATGCAGTCTCTGGCGGATGATTTGGCTGAGGATCTCGGCGACCGCCTGCGATTGAACACGCCGGTCAGAACGATCGAGCGCAGACTGGGAGGAGTTCGTCTCGCGGCGACGACGGGCTTGATCACGGCGCGAACGGCGCTGATCGCCATGCCGCCGATGGTGGCCTCGAAGCTGGATTTTGCGCCGCCGCTGCCGGTTGCCTTGGAAAAGGCCCTCGGTGTCTGGCAAAGCGGCGCGGTGATCAAAATGCAGGTGCGCTACCCCACAGCCTTTTGGCGCGCCAAGGGCTTGAGCGGCATGGTGATGTGGCGCGATCCGCCGGCACTTTTTGCCTGTGACGTCAGCAAGGATGGCGGCCACCCTGCGTTGGTCGTCTTCGTCGGCGGGCCGCTTGCCCTACGCTGGCGGGAATTGGGAGATGCCGCGTTGCGCGCAGAGGTTACCGCGCGGCTCAAGGAGGCGCTCGGCACGGACGCAGGCAGCTTCACCGATTTCAGCTGTCGCGACTGGACCGATGATCGCTGGAGCGGCGGCGGCTACAGCGATCTCATCATCGATGCGAGTGCCACCGACGCCGAACAAACCCTCCTGGCCGGCGCGCCGCCAGTGTATTTCGCATCCTCGGAATTGTCGCCGTCATTTCCGGGCTATGTCGAAGGCGCAATCGTGGCTGGGCGCATTGCGGCACAGAAAATCCTCTCGGAATTTAATCCGCAGTAATCACCAGCGCCCCATGGTCGCAGGCGAGTCGCTCGAGCCGGCGACCGTATGCCGCCGGGCCAGAGCGGCGGCGTGATTTGATCCCGTGAACATGCGACTAGACGAAAACATTCGGCAACGAACTGCCTCGCCCCGCGATGACCGGATGTGGTCCGAATTCCGGTTTCAAATCTGTTACACGGCCAGTTTGCGCGCGTCGTTCGTCCGTTACCGGGTGCGGCTATGTTCGCTTCCACAGAAAAAGAAGATCGACGAAGGGAATGGCGATGCATACGAAAATCCGGACTGCCTACAATGACCGCCTGCAGGCCCCGGAGCGCAATGATCGGCGGCCGAAGCTGGCGCTGCGCCGGCGCGCCAACGACCATCCGATGGCGCTGTTCGTGGTGCTGGGCGCCGCCGCATTCGTCGGCATGGCGTTCGCGCCGACGGTTGGTCCGGCCTTTGCTTCACTGAACCCGCCGGCAAATATCGTCGACGGCGCGCCGACCACGACAAAGACCGCGCGCCTGCCGATGCCGGAGATCGATTTTGTCTGCAAGGGGCAAGCCTGGGGCGCCGAAAGTGCGGACTGCCTGCGCGTCATCGCCGAGCAGTCCGGCATCCACAAGGCTCGCGCGGTCCGCGTGATCGCCAATGCCCCGCCGCTGACCGATATCCCGAACGTTTTTTGATGCCGCGATACGCCAAGAGCCCGGAGAAGGCTCGCGATGCGGCAATGGCCGAGCCCCGCGTGCCCAGAGGCTTTCGAGAGGCTTTCCGGCCTTGTGTTGACTGCATGCGCCTGAACGATCATCTTTATTGATCGTGGCCGCGATCCCTTCGGCTGGTAAGCTGACAGCGACAATCGGAGACGTGTCAGACGTCGGCTTCGGCAGGGGAGCAGGTTGGTGGGGCTAATTGTATGTATTGCCTTCGTGCCGCCGTTGCGCTCTGGCTGTTTTTTCTAAGTTCGTACGCTTGGGCCGAAAAGCGCATCGCGCTGGTCATCGGAAATTCGGCCTATCAGCACGCGCTACAGCTCGCGAATCCTCAAAACGACGCCGGCGACATCGCCTCGAAATTGACGGGGCTGGGCTTCGATGTCGTCACAGGCCGCGACCTCGACCTGACAGGAATGCGCCGGTCAATCCGGGATTTTGTGGGGAAACTCGAAGGCGCCGACATGGCGCTATTCTTCTACGCCGGCCACGGACTGCAGGTAGACGGGGACAACTTCATGATCCCAGTCGATGCTCAGCTGGTGTCGCACAACGACTTGGATTTCGAGGCCTTGCCGATCGAACTCGTGCTCTCCGCAATGGAGCGTAACGCCAAAGTCAATTTGGTGTTCTTGGACGCCTGCCGCGATAATCCGCTGGCCTCGACATTGGCACGCTCCATGGGAACTCGATCCATGGCAGTGGGGCGAGGATTAGCGAAACTTGACACCGGCGTGGGCTCGCTGATTGCGTTTGCAACACAGCCGGGAAATGTTGCCCACGACGGGTCTGGTCGGAACTCCCCATTCACGACAGCCCTGCTGAAACACCTTGGCACACCAGGGCAAAGCATAACCGATGACCTAATTGCGGTCCGTCGCTCCGTGTTAGACGCCACCGACGGCAAACAGATCCCCTGGGATAGCTCATCCCTGACCGGTCCCGTCGTTCTCAATCCATCCCCAATCCAAGACACGGCAACGAGACCAGCGGCGACGGCGGACACAGACAAATCTGTGGAACTTGCCTACTGGGACACCATCAAGAGCTCGACCGAAAAGAGCTACTTTGAGGCGTATCTACAACAGTACCCCAATGGCGCGTTCGGGGCCCTCGCGCGGCTGAAGATTGAAGCGATCGAACGGCAAGCGATCGAACGCCAGGCAGAGCGGCAGCAAGGGGGGGGCAAACCCGCCACAAATGCAGGTAACGACGCAAAAGAAGCAAAAGAAACAGCGATTGCTGCGCTTGATCAGTCCAATTCGCAAACCCAATCGCCAGTTTCGCCGACCGGCGCCCTGGCTATTGGCGAACTGGCGCTTGCCACCCAACGGGAGCTGGCTCGCATCGGATGCCTGACTGGTCGGGTCGACGGCAAATGGGGCGGCGACAGTCAGAAGGCTTTGCAAGCATATGCCGAGCGCAAGGGCTTCAAGCTCGCGTCGCTGACACCGACCCCTGAGCTCTTGGATGGATTGAAAGCGATCGGGGATCGTGTTTGCCCGCTCGTTTGTGGCAACGGAATGGAGGCGCGCGACAACCGTTGTGTGCCACTCGGCCTAAGTGCCTTCGACGGCAGATGGAGGATAATCAGGCGAGCCACGACGAACTGCGGCGCTTGGCGCGAACTGTCGTCAGATGTTCTCGTAAGTGACGGCAAAGTGTCGAATAACTATGGATGGTCAGGAAAAATCTCAAACAATGGCGCTTTCAATATTACGCAAACCTTTATTCATAAAGGAAGAAATGGTCTGAACATCCTGACAGGGACGATAAAGGCCGAAAGAGGAACCGGAAAGTTTAAGAGTACTGGAGCTGGCAGCGGGTGTTCAGGAAATGTTGTTATTAGCAAGATGTAGAACCTAAGGTGTAGGTTTGAATTCGCCTGCCTAGCGGCGGTGCTCTGAACCTGAATATCACTTCGTGCTGCGAAGGTGCTCCGTGAATGCCAAGGCCTGACGTTTGCAGCCATTGTCGACATGCATAAACCAACAATCTAAAGCGCGTCGCGTGAGGCCGGTCAAATGCGACGCGCTTTAGCTGCCCAATGCGGCCTGCTCGGCGATGGCCGACAGCACGCCGCGCACGTCCAGCGTGCTGAACGGCTTTTCCAGGATCTGCGGCCGCTGCGGCGCCGGCAACGCCTCGATTTCGGCTTTCGCTCCGATCAGGTCGCCGGTGACCAGAACGAAGCGCCGCGCCAGATCAGGCTTTTCGGCGAGCAGTTCGCGATAGATCGATATACCGCTGGTGCCGGGCATGCGCAGATCGGAAAAGACGATGTCCGGCGGCATGTGGCCGGTCAAGGTCGCGGCGGCCGACGCCCAGGCCGGCACGACTCGCGACTTGATGCCCATCAATTCCAGAATGTCGGACAGCGACGCCGCGACATCCGGCTCGTCGTCGATGATCAGCGCATGGCGCAATCCGCTCGAGCGCGACGGGGTTTCGCCGGCCGCGGCCGCGCCGCCGGAGATCGCCGGCAACTGGACGACGAAACGGGCGCCCCTCGGCAGAACTTCCTCGAACCAGACATTGCCATTGTGGCGTTCGATGATCGATTTCGAGATCGACAGGCCGATGCCGGTGCCGACGCCGACCGGCTTGGTGGTGAAATAGGATTCGAAAATGCGAGAGCGAATCGCTTCCGGCACGCCCAGCCCGTTGTCCTCAACCGAGAAACAGGGATTGCCGCGATCGCTGCGAAACGTGCGAACCTTGATCAGCCGGTCGCCGCCGATGCCGGCCAGAGCGTGCTGGCTGTTGATGAGGAAGTTGGCGGCCACTTGCGTGACATGGTCGGCGTCGGCCATGGCCAGCAGCGGGCCGCTGGCGAAATCGGTATTGATAATGATGCCGGTCGACCTGGCGCCGTATGCAGTCACTTCGAGTGCCGCGCGGACCACCTGGTTGAGGTCCGTCTCGGCCTGCGCCGCCGGGTGCAGGCGGACCATCGAGAGGAAGCTCTTGACGATGCGGCCGCAACGCTCGGCGGCGGCGCGCACCTTTTCGGCGCGCACCTTGGTCTGCGGGTCTGAAGCGAACTCGTGCAACAGCGTCGATTGTGCGACGACCACGGCAAGCGGGTTGTTGAGCTCGTGTGACACGCCGGCAAGCAGCGAGCCCATCGCCGCCATCTTCTCGTTCTGGTGCAGCTTTTCGCGCTGGCGGCCGATTTCCTCCTCGGCGCGCAATTTGTCGCGAAGGTCGCGGATCGAGCCGAAGATCAGGCGGCGGTCGGCGACCCGCATCTCGGTCGCCGTCAGTTCGATCGGAAAGACCTCGCCGGCCGCATTCTGGGTGACGGTCTCGATCCGCTGGCCGACCATCGGCGCGCCGCGGCCCGACATGTATTCGGCGCCCGACACATAGCCCTTGCGATAATATTCCGGAACGACGGTGTCGAGCAGGTCCTTGCCGAGGATGTCGCTGCGCTGATAGCCGAACATCTTTTCGGCGGCGGGATTGAATTCGATGATCGAACCCGTCTCGTCGATGACGATGATGGCGTCAAGCGAGGCCTGCAACATGGTGCGTCGGATGACTTCGCTGGCATGGGCATCGGAAAGCGATCGTTCGATGGCGTCGCCGATGGCCAATGCCACGATGTGCAGCGTTGCCTCTTCCTCGTCGGTCCATTCGCGCTCGTTCACGCAGTCGTTGACCGCCAGCGTGCCCCACAGATGGCCATGCGCAAAGACCGACACCGACAGGAACGACTTGATGTGCTGCTTTTCGAAGTCGGTTCTCAGAAATCCTTCGAGGTCGCGCGTGTGTCCCGCGAAGATCTTGCCTTGCCGCTCGTCCTCTGCCAACCGTTCCAGCAGTGGGTCCGAATTGACAACCGACTGCATGATTACCGTTGGCGATGCCAGTTCGCCACCAAATCGGGGGTTGATCCAGTAAGCCGCGACCGACTGGGCAAAGCCCTGGCCGGGCAGCTCGCGCAGCCGAAACAGGATGCCGCGCTGGCAATCCATGGCCCCGCAGAGCGTTTCAAGGATGCTGTCCATCTCGCGCTGCCAGTCGCCGGCTTCGCGAAGCCGGCGAACGACATGGACAGCCGCCATCGCCGCGCCCTGCCTGACGCCGTGCATATCGCTGCGTGCTGCTTCAGCCGTCATGGTCAGCCGTCATTTCACAGTCGTGCCACCGAGAGTGGTTACCAGTGGTCGCGCCGCTCAGTTGCTTTCGCCGGTCGGCAGCGAGAAGATATAGCCTTCGCCGCGGACTGTGCGCAGGAATTTCGGATTGGCCGGGTCCGCCTCGATCTTCTTTCTCAGCCGCATGATGCGGATATCGACCGCGCGTGACGATTCAGGATCTTCCGCGAAGCCGATCGCCTCGGAGATCGCCGCACGCGTCAGCAAACGGTTGGCACGCGTCAGGAAGACCTCCAGCACGTCGAACTCGCTCTTGGCCATGTCGATGACCGTCCCATTGGTGCCGGTGACGAACCGGCCGTCGAGATCGGCATGGAAAGGGCCGAAGCTCATAAAACGGCGGTTGGCAGTTGTTTCGGCCTTGGCGCCCTGTGGTTCGGCCGGCTGCGGCACGCGGCGCAGCACGCTGCGGACCCTCGCCAGCACCTCGCGCAATTCGTAAGGCTTGACGATGTAGTCGTCGGCGCCAAGTTCCAGCCCGACGATGCGGTCGAGCGCGGTGCCGGCGGCAGTGGCGTAGATGATGCCGATAGGCATTTTCGAGCGCAGCCAGCGGCCAAGCGACAGGCCGTCCTCGCCTGGCATGGCGATGTCGAGGATGGCCAGATGAAACGACTGCGTTTCCAGCAAAGTTCGCGCGGCGCTGGCACTCTCGGCCGTCGCGACATCGTAGCCGCTGGCGCCGAGATACTCGGCGACCGCGTCTCTCAGATCCGGCTCGTCCTCGACGATGACAATTCGTGCCCGCACTATGCTCTCGCTCCCGCTTTCAGCGGAAAGTAGATTGGGTATAAACATCATGTCCAGCACTCATCTTGGGTTGCCGGTTGCAGGGTGGAAAAAAAATGGCTGCACGATCCGTCATCGCGCTTGTTTCCGTCGCCGAAGTGGTCGCGACCGATCTCGCCGACCATCTCGAACGGCGTGGTCATGACGTGCGCGCGGTGCGGCAGCCGTGGGAGGCTGAATCCCTGCTTTCCGGAAAGGGCATCGATGTCGTCGTCGTCGGCGACAGCCTCAGCCAGGCGGAAGGGCGTGATCTGCTCAGGCGCCATGGCGGCGAGGGCGGGCCGGATTTCATCCTGATCTGCCGGCCGGCCGATCTCGTCGACAAGGTGCTGGCGCTCGAGCTCGGCGCCGCCGACGTCGTCGAGAGTCCGCTCAACGTCAGGGAACTCGCCGCCCGTATCGGCGGCTTGCTGGCACGGCGCGGCCGGAACGCCGGGGAATTGGTCGTGCTGGAGAACGCGACGGTCGACCTCCGGTCGGCCATGGTCATGCATCGCTCCGGCACGGAAGAACAATTGTCGCCGGGTCAGGTGGCGCTGCTCAGATTGTTCCTGGCCAGTCCGCGCAAGGTCTTGACGCGCGACGACATCATTGCCGCCGCGCCCGCCGAAAATGCCGATGCCTTCGATCGCTCGATCGATTCGCGCATCGTGCGACTGCGCCGCAAGCTCGACACCGAAACCATCACCACGATAAGAGGTGCCGGCTACCGGTTCGATCCGCCGACGCAGTTCGCCGACTGAGGCCCAGCCCCCAACCTTCGAGCCCCTCACCGTATTGCCCACAGGCCCAGGCGCTCAGCGGACCACAAGAACCGACGGACCTGACGGCATTTCGCTGGCGGCGACTAATTCGCTCGCATGGGCACGATCCCTAAGAAGCACGGTGGCGAGGCCGGCAAAGCCGAGCAGGCCCTGTGCGTAGAGCAGTGCGGAAAGCACCGAAGCTGCAAATTTCGTGTTCATCGTATCCGTTCCCCAAATTCAGATCTGCTGCGTATGGCCTGTTTTCGGGCACAATCTTTTCCCGAAAACCAGCACCACTTGTCGCGATGCGGTCTTTCGGTTCGGGATCATGTCTTCAGGGAAACCCCCGAAGCGCCCGCGCCGCCAGCGGAGCCCCCCGTCGCGGCGCGGGCCTTCGGTCCTCTCGGCTGCAAGTTGCCGGAGGGGCCGCGCATCGTCTTCAGCCCAAAACCGACCCGCCAGAGGGCCTTGAGCCGGTTGATGCGCAGACTGGACACGATCCAGACCGTGGCGAAAAACAGTGCGGCATGCAGCGTCGAAACTTCGCTTGAAGTCATCTCCGCAAGCTTCGTCGTCGGGCTGCCGGCGAAGGTGCCGACGCCGCCAATCATCGCTGCGGCTATGCTTATCCTGAAGAGCCAGGAGATCGCGTTCGATTGCATGTTCATCTTCGTTTGTGCCGGCTGTTTTCGTTCGGTCAACTCTGCGGGTGGCCTGTATCCAGATCATGCCGCTAGAGTCCGCGCTTTGTTGCAGATTGGTTTCGGGCCAAGTCAAATTTCTTTCATATGAGGGAAGAGCGCACTTTCACCTCGGAGATGGCAGTACCTTTTGCGGGTCCGGGTTCGAGCAGCCGAGGCTTCATGTCATTGGGCTCGCCCCTACAAATTCCTCGGATAGGCTTTGGGCTGTTAACCATAGGAAACAAATTCGAAACAGAAACGGCCGCCGTGCGAAATCGATCCGAAACGTGACCCAACGATAAGCCGGTCATCGAATTGGAGCCGGCCATATCCGGCAGACGGGGGACATCATGTACACTGCCAGTTCTGCCAAGCTCATCAACATCGCTGCCGCCGCCCTCACGGGTGCGGTTCTTCTGTTCGGCGCCGGTAACGGCATTGCCCATGCTGCCAATCAGGCCGCCAATCAGATAGTGGCGCGGATTTCGCTTTCGCAGCAGACGATGCAAGTCCTGGTCGACGGGCGGCCGACCTTCGCGTGGAAAGTCTCGACCGGCGCCAAGGGGCATGTCACCCCGACCGGCTCGTTCAAGCCGACCCGCATGCACCAAATGTGGTATTCGAGGAAATATGATAACGCGCCGATGCCGCATTCGGTCTTCTTCAAGGGTGGCTACGCTGTGCATGCGACCAATTTCGTCAAGCGCCTCGGCCAGCCGGCCTCGCATGGCTGCGTGCGGCTGCATCCGGTCGACGCCGCCGATTTCTACCAGCTTGTCGAGATTTTCGGTCCGGCCAACACCAGGATCGTCATCGTCAAATAGGTAAGCAAAGACGATCCGCTTGTTGAATACGTTGCGGTCGGACATCACTGCCCAAGAAAAAGGCCGGAAATCCCCGGCCTTTTGTCAATCAATCAACCGGGACCGGCATCAGCTTCGGGTCCGGCTTCTCGGCGTGATGCGGCAGGTCCTTGCTGGCAATGAAGGTGTAGAACATCGGCACCACGAACAGGGTGAACATGGTCCCCACCAGAATGCCGGTGAAGATCACCAGGCCCATCGAATAGCGCGCCGCCGCACCCGCGCCGCTGGAGATGATCAGCGGCACCACGCCGAGCGCCATCGCAGCCGTCGTCATCAGGATCGGCCTTAGCCGCACCCTGGCCGAGGCGACGATCGCATCGCGCCGCCGCATCCCGTGGAGCTCGCGCTGCTGGTTGGCAAACTCGACCAGAAGAATGCCGTGCTTGGTGATCAGACCGATCAGCGTGATCAGGCCGACCTGCGTGTAGATATTGAGCGTTCCCAGCCCCAGATTGAGCGGCACGATCGCGCCGAAGATCGACAGCGGCACCGACATCATGATGATCAACGGATCGCGGAAGCTTTCGAACTGCGCCGCCAGCACCAGATAGATGACCAGAACGGCTGCCGCGAAGGCGATGATGATCGTGTAGCCCTGTTCCTTCTCCTGCCGCGACTGGCCGGTATAGTCGATGAAGAACGTATCGGGCAGGCTTTCCCTGGCGATATCCTCGATGGTCTTCAGGCCGTCGCCGGTGGTTACGGTGGGCAATGGCAGAGCCGAAATCGTGGCGGAGTTCAATTGGTTGAACTGCTCGATCGCGGCCGGCGATGCATTGGTCGAGATCTTCACCACCGCCGAGAGCGGCACCATCTCGCCAGACGCGCTGCGCACGAAATACTCGGCCAGCTTTTCAGGGTTGTCGCGGAAGTTCTGCGGTACCTGCGGGATGATGTCGTAGCTGTTGGATTCGCGGTCGAATTGCGCCACCTCAGCGCCACCGACCAAGAGGGTCAGCGTCCGGCCGATGTCGGCGATCGGCAGGTTGAGCGCCGCGGCGCGGTCGCGGTCGATCGTCACCGTCACTTGCGGCGCGTCGTAGGACATCGAATTCTGCACGGCTAGGAAGCGACCGGAGGCCTGCGCCTTGTTCTTGATGTCCTCCGCCGCCTCGTACACCTGCGAGGCATCGCCGGTCGAGCGCACCACTATCGTGATCGGCAGGCCGCCGCCGGAGCCGGGCAGCGTCGGCGGGGCGAAGACGAAAGCTTCGACGCCCGCAACCTTGCTGAGGCGACCCGTGATGTCTTCCTGAAGTTCCTTCGAGCTGCGCGTGCGGTCGGCCCAATCCTTGAATGCGAAGCCGACGAAGGCGTTGTTCGTCGGGCCTTGGAACGCAACGGCGGAGAACCGCGCCCTGGTTTCGGGGATATCATTCATCAGCCCGAGAATCTGGTTCACATAGGTTTCGGTGTAGTCCGACGTGGCATAGCGCGGCGCATTCACAATAGACAGCAAGAAGCCCTGGTCTTCTTCCGGTGCCAGTTCGCTCGCCGTCTTGGTGAACATGAAGCCGGTCGTGGCGACCAGTGCGATGACGATCATCAGGGTCACCGGGCGATATTTCAACGAGCCGCTGACCAGCCGCTCATAGATGTTTTCGACGCGCCCGAACGTGCTGTCGACAATACGCTGGAAGCGGCTGTGCGAGCCGGCCCTCAGGATGCGTGCCGACATCATCGGCGTGACGGTGAGGGCAACGACACCCGAAAGCACCACCGAGCCGGCAAGCGTCACCGCGAATTCGCGAAACAGTGCGCCGGTCAGGCCGCCGGTGAAGGCCAGCGGCGCGAATACGGCGGCCAGCGTTATCGTCATGGCGATGACAGCGGACGAGATCTCCCGCATGCCGTTGAAGGCCGCCTGCATCGGCGACAAACCGTCTTCCTCCATATGCCGGTGAATGTTTTCTACCACCACGATGGCATCGTCAACGACGAGGCCGATCGCCAGCACCATGGCCAGCAAAGACAGAAGATTGATCGAATAGCCTAACGAAAACAGCAGGAAACAGACGCCGATCAGCGACAGCGGAATGGTCACAATCGGCATCAGCACCGAGCGGAACGAGCCGAGGAAGAGCAGGATGACGACGATGACGATGATGACCGCCTCGCCGATGGTCTTGAACACCTCCTCGATCGAGGCGCTGATCTGCTCGGTCGAATCGTAGACGATCTCGATCGTCATGCCTTGCGGCAGCGTCTCCTGAATCGTCGGCACAATGTCGTGGATCGCCTCCGCTGTCGTCAGCGGATTAGCGGCCGGCGTCGGGAAAATGGCGAGAAAGATGCCGGGCTTGCCGTTGAAAGTGACCCTGGTGTCAGTGTTCGCCGCAGCGAGTTCGACGCGCGCCACGTCGCGCAGTCTCACCACATTGCCGTCCTTCGAACGGAGCGGAAGGGCGGCGAAAGCCTCCGGCGTCTGCAGCGTCGAGCGAACGGTGATCGAGGAGGCGACGTATTCGTTTTCGGTGTTGCCGGGTGCTGACAGGAAATTCGATTCGTTGATGGCGGTCAGCACTTCCGACGCCGTCACGCCGCGCGCCGCCAGTTTGATCGGGTCGATCCAGACGCGCATCGAATATTCGGCGGCCCCGAAGATCTGCACGTCGGCGACACCCTTGACCGTCGACATGCGCGGCCGCACGACGCGCTCGATATATTCGGTGAGCTGTTCCGGCGTCATGTTCGGATTCTGCATCGAGATATACATCATCGCGAACTGATCGCCGGTACCCTTGACGATCACAGGGTCTTCGGCCTCGTCCGGCAGATCGCCGCGCACGCCTTGTACCTTCGACAAAACTTCGTTCAGCGCGACGTCGGGGTTGGAGCCGAGTTTCATCTGCACCGTCACGGTGCTTAGGGACGACCGGCTCGCCGACGTGACGTAATCGATGTTTTCGGTCGAAGCGACGGCACGGGCGATCGGCGCGGAAATGAATCCCTGGATCAGGTCGGCGCTGGCGCCGGGATAGGCCGTGGTGATCGTGATAGCCGTTTCTTCGACCTCCGGATACTGCCGGATCGAAAGGTTGAAGATGCCCTGAAAACCCAGAAGCAGGATCATCAGGGCGAGTACGGTCGAAAGGACCGGGCGGCGGATGAAGAGGTCGGAAAGGCTCATTTCTGGGCTGCCTGCTGGTTCGCCGGCTTGGTCGGATCGATCGTGTTGTCGACGGCAACGGACATGCCGTTGGAGAGCCGGTTCTGGCCGGCGGTAACAACCTCGTCTCCAGGCGCGATGCCCTCGAGGATCTCAACCAGGCCGGCGTTGCGACGGCCGGGCTTGACGAACACCTGGGCGAGCACGAGCTGCGGCTTCTGTTCTTCCGCTGTCGGTTCGGTCGACGTTGCCGCCGGTTCTTCGTTGGGTTTTGCCGCGGGCGCTTCGGCTGCGGGCTTCGCAGTATCCGTGGCGGGCTTTTCTTCCGGCTTTGCCGCAGCAGGAGGGGCGGCGCCATTGGCCGCGGCCGGCTTCGCCGGACGCACCACAAAGACAAAGTCACCGTAGAGGCTGGAGGTCAGCGCGGTCTGCGGCACCGTCAGCACGTTGTTTTCCTCGGGCAATTCGACGCGCACCTGCACGAACTGGCCAGGAGTCAGCTTGCCTTCGGGGTTGGCGACCTCGGCCCTGACCGTCACCAGCCGGCTGGTCGGGTCGATCTTCGGGTCGATACCGCGAATGGTGCCGGCGAACGGCAGCTCGCCGTCGCCAATGCCCAGCCGCACCGTCTGGCCGATCTTCAGCAGCGGAAGCTGCTGTTCGGGAACCGAGAAATCGGCCCGCATCGTCTCCAGATCCTGCAGGGTGGCTACGGAAGTGCCGGGTGAGAGATACTGGCCGAGATCGATCCTGGGGATACCCACTGTGCCGCCGAAGGGCGCGGTCAGCAGCTTCTGCTCGAGCACCGCCTGCAGCCTGTTGACCTGTGAAGTGGAGGCCGATGCGGCTGCCCGCGCCGAGTCGAGGGTCGATTCCGAGCCGACACCGCGTTTCTGCAATTCAAGGGCGCGTGTCAACGCTGTCTGGTCGAGCGCCGCTTGCGCCTTCGTCGCATCGAGATCGGCGCGCTCGGCGGCATCGTCGAGCTGAAGGAGAACCGCGTTGGCTTCAACCTTCTGATTGGCGTGAAACAGGATGTCCTTGACGATGCCGGCGGTTTCGACGGTTAGATCGACGCCGCGGACCGCACTAACAGTGCCGATCGCCTCGACGCCCGGCGTCCACTCCGTCGGCTTGACGATCATCGTCGACACGGTCGCGGCAGGCGGTTTCATCGTGGCGAAGAATTGCTGCATTGCATTGTCGCGGAACAAATTGAAGCCGACGATGCCGCCGCACACCAGCACGAGCAGAATGAGGGCAATGATGAAACGCTTGATCACGAACAGTCCCCTTGGCCATGGCCCGGCATAACAGTCGGATGACCGAAACACATACCTGTGACTGGTCCCGATTTCAAATGACGGCGATCTTACTGTACCGTCTGGACGGTCTTGTCAATTCCGCGTAGGCTAATGGATGGGAGCGACTGATGAAGGCCCGAAGAACAAATTCACGCGATAAAATTCTCGCTGCCGCCGCCGATGTGGCACGCGAGACAGGGCCCGGCAGCCTGTCGCTGGACGCCGTCGCCAGCCGAGCCGGCGTGTCGAAAGGCGGCTTGCTGTACAATTTCCCGACCAAGGCGAAACTGATGCAGGCGCTGGTGGAGGATTACCTGCGCGCCTTCGAGCAAGCGCTGGAGTCCGCCCGCACGGCCGGCGTCGGCGGCGAAAGCCCGCTTGCGACTTACATTAAGCTTTCGGCCGAACATGCCGAGGAATCGAAACCGTCGGCTTCCTGGATATTTTCGGCGATCGCCGAGGATCCCGATTTCCTGACACCGATAAAATCGTTCAGGCGGCAGGTTTTCGAGCGGCTCAAGGGAGAGACGCCGGACCTCAAGGCGCTGCTGGTCTGCTACCTCGCCATCGAAGGACTTCGCAGCATGAACCTCTTCGACTCGGACGTCCTTTCACAGGATGAACGCCGGTTGCTGGTATCGTCCTTGCTTGAGATCGCGGGATAGATTGCCGCGTAGGCCAGCGAAGCACCTGCGGCAAGGCAGATCACCGTGAACGACCTTGCTGATGATCGCCTGGATTATCCCGAGCACCTGAGCGTTTACCGCCAGGGCAACACACCGGCCGGAAACCGCCGCCCGATCCCGGTCGAGCACAAGCAGCAGGCCCGCGCTTACCGGCACGGACTGCCCGGGTAGGATTTCCGGCGCGCACGACACCACTGGCTACCGGGCTGGCTACTGGCTCATCACGGCGCCGAACTTTTCCTTGTTGGCGGCGTCGTTGGCGAGTGCGGCGGCCGCATCGTAGCCCAGCACCTTTGATGGATTCGCGCTGGGCCTAAGGCGCCGTTCAGGGAACTTTTGTTCGGCTGGCGATTTTGGTTATATGGTAGAAAGCCGAACTGCCAGAAGGGTATTGCCGATGATGACAAAACGCTTTGCGAATCGCGCGCTCGCCTTCGCGATAGGCTGCAGCATGTCTGCCTCGGCTTTCGCGGGGGACAAATACCGCGACCATCGGCACCGCGACTATCGGGTTCAATCGGAACGCTACGTTCCCGCCGAAGGCGACATCATCGACATTCTGTTCGGCGGCCCGCGCTACTACGACCAGCAGTTGGTCACGACAGCCGCCGGAGCCTGCTCCTACCACAGGGTCGGACCCGACGCGAATGCGTTGAACAAGATCAACGATCACCACTGCGGGAAATAGGCGGCAGGCATTCAGCGCCCGCCAGTCTCCTTCATCCGCGCGATGATGTGGGCCATCAGCGCCAGGTCGCGACGGGAGTCCGCGAGGTCGGTCAGCGGCTTTGTCCCGTCAGTGATGTGGCGATGGAAGGTCTCCAGTTCATTCGAGAAAGCGTCGCCATAGAGCGGCCCGAAGGTCCTGGTCACCGGGCCTAGTGGACCGGCTTCCGTCACTTCGAGCCGCGTCGGCAGGCTGCGGATATAGGGCGTGTCGTAGATGATGCGGACCCGTTTGGTGTTCGAGCGCACCTCGATCATGGCATCAAACAGGCCGAGGTCGTCGACGACTGCGTCGTAGCAGCAGGCGAAATGCCCATAGTCGAAGGTCGCGCTGGTGTTGGCGCCGCCATTGGTGCGATGCGCGGCGAGCACACGAACCGGCTCGCCGAGCAGCCCGCGCATCGCCGAAATGTGGTGCGAGCTCAGCGCCGTCAGGCCGCGATAGGCGCGTACGAGATCGGCGGGCGCATCGCTGCCCACCACTTCGCGGATCAGCGCCTCGCGTTCCCCGGCGCCGCGTGCCAAAAGAGCCGGATCGATGTCGGTGGGATAGAGAATATTCTGGCTCTTTTTCAGGAAATGCCGGCCCTCGGAGATCAGGTCGAAGATGCGGACATGGGTGATATCGGCGAAGTCAGGCAGTTCCTCCATCGCCGCCAGGTAGGCCGGAGCGTAGCGGCGCATGTAACCGACGAAGATCGTCTTGGCGTAGTTTGTCGTCAGAGCCAGCAATTCGTCGATTTCGCGCACCGTCAGGCAGGCGGGCTTTTCCAGCAGGACATGCTTGTTCGCCTGGACGGCGGCACGGACGAAACGGCCGTGGGTCTCGTCGGACGAGAGGATGAAAACCGCGTCGATATCCGGCGAACTGATCAGCGCCTCGGCCGAATCGAAGATTGCGGCGGTCGGGTATTCGGAGCGGCACAGCGTCACGAGGCTCGGCGAAACATCATAGACGCCCGATATCAGCCAGCGGTCGCGCTGGTCGCTCAGCACCGGCAGATGGATCGACTGTGCAACCTCTCCAAGCCCCACAAGTCCGACACGGATCATCGCCACGGCAAACTCCCTTTCCAATCGTTCAATTCGTAACGAGCCGGATCGTTTCTATGCCGCGCCGGTGACGAGCGCGACAAGTTCGTTCCCGGTGGTCTCTGACGATCGGACCGTCGCCACCATCCGTCCCGCCCGCATCACCCAGATCTGGTCGGACAAGCGCCGCACCTGATCGAAATTATGGCTGACCAGGATGACGCTGACGGCCTGTTCGCGCAGCCGCCGGATCAGGGCTTCGACATTGGCCGTCTCCTGCACGCCGAGCGCCGCGGTTGGTTCGTCCATCACCACCAGCTTGGCGCCGGAACCTGCGGCGCGGCAGATCGAGATCGCCTGTCGCTGTCCGCCCGAAAGGCGCCGCACGCGCTGGCTGACCGAAGGCATGTTGATCGACAGGCGCGACAGCATGGCGCGCGCCTGCTGCTTCATCCCCTTGCGGTCGAGCAGGGCGAACGGGCCGATCCGGCGCACGATCTCACGGTTGAGGAACAGGTTCTGGGCGACGGTCAATTCATCGATCAGCGCGAGGTTCTGGTGCACCGTCTCGATGCCGGCCTTGCGCGCCTCGTCGGGATTGGCGAAGGGGTGCAGCCGGCCGTCGAAGAAGATCTCGCCACCATCCGGCACATGGACGCCGACCAGGCAGCGTATCAGCGTCGACTTGCCGGCGCCATTGTCGCCGATGACAGCGGTGACCTCGCCACGGCGGGCCTGGAAGGCGACATCGGTGAAGGCGCGGATGCCGCCGAAATGCTTGCTTAGCCCTTCGCAGGCTAGGATCGCGTCGGCCGACGGCGAGTGATTGACGGCGCTCATTTCTGATACCGCATGATCAGTGCCGCCAGCACCACGATGGCGCCCACGGCGAGCGGTTGGTAGAAGGCCGAAACGCTGAGCAGCGTCAGCCCGTTGACGAGAGCGGTGAGCATCAGCGCCCCGATCGCCGGGCCGAGAATGCTGGCGCGTCCGCCGAACAGGCTGACGCCTCCCAAGACGACTGCCGCCACCGAATTGAGCAGAAGGCTGGTGTTGATCTGCGGTTCGGCCGAGCCGATGCGCGCCACCAGAAGCAGCGCGGCGATGCCGGCGCAGAATCCTGATATCGTGTAGGCGGCGATCTTGACCCGGTCGGTCCGGATGCCAAGCGAGCGGGCGCTTTCGGTCTGGCCGCCGGTCGCCAGCAGATGCACCCCGAAGCGGGTATGGAAGAGCGCGATATGCGCCACGAGAACGGCTGATATCGCCACCCAGACGGGATAGCCGAACGGCCCGAAGGAACCGGAGGCCAGCCGCAGCAGGAAGGTCGAGCCAACCATTATCGGCTCGCCGCCCGACAGGATCAGACCGAGGCCGGTGACGCCCGAAAGCGTGCCGAGCGTCACCACGAAGTCGGGTATTTTCCCGGCTGTGATGAGCACGCCGTTGAGGAAACCGACCGCGCTGGTGGCGGCGACGGCCAGTACGCAGGCGAAGAAGATGCCATAGCCCGCGGCATCCAGGAGGCCGAGGATGATGGCGCCCAGCATGACCGCGGCAGCCAGCGAGAGATCGATGCCGGCGGTGGCCACGACGAAGGTCTGGCCGATCGACAGCACCACCAGGATCGCCGCGGCCAGCAGCAGGGCCTGCAAATTGGCGACGCTGAGAAAGACCGGCTGGGCGATGCCGAACACGACGACGAGGCCGACGAGGCCGACGACGGATGCCCAGTCGGCCCAGAAGGAAGGATCCAGGAGGAGAGCCGCCAGGGAGGGACGGCTCTCCTCCGCCGCGCCCGCTTCCCGCGAGGACGCGTTCTCAGCGGGAGCGTTCACTGCTGCAACATCTCGCGGAAGGGATCGGGATAGTCTCCGCCGGGGCGCGGGAAGTTCTTCAGCGAGGCTTCCGCATTGTCCTTGTTGATCAACAGAACCGGCGCTGGCACGTTGGCCGGAAGTGTCTTGCCCTTGGCCGCCGCGGCGCAAGCTTCCACGCCCATGGCGCCGACGACATAGGGATATTGGGCGACGGTCGCAGCGAGTTCGCCGGCGGCAACGGACTTCAGGGCGTCGACTATGCCGTCAAGCCCGATCACCTTGACGTCCTTACCCGAGGTCCGGACGGCGCGCTGGACGCCGAGCGCCATGATGTCGTTGGCGGCGAAGAAGCCGGCGAGATCGGGATGCGCGGCCAGGATGTCGGTCGCGGCGGTCAAGGCCTTCTCACGGTCCCAGTCGGCGCTCACCATCACCACGACGTCGAGCTTGCCTTCGACAGCCTGCTTGAAACCCTTGATGCGGGCATTGCTGCCGACATCGCCGACGATGCCGGCCACCAGTGCAACCTTGGAGCCTGCAGGAACCAGCTTCAGCATCTCCTCGCCTGCCAGCACGCCGGCGGCGACGTTGTCTGTGCCGATATAGGTCGAGATGGTGAAGCCGGCGGCCTTGGCCTGCTCGGCGTCGATGGTGCTGTCGATGTTGACGATCGGCTTGTTCTTCTGCGCGACCGGCACCAGCGCCTGCACCAGGTTGGAGACGCTGATCGGGTTGACCAGGTAGCAGTCGAAATCCTGCATGGCCATGGCGGTCAGCCGGTCCGCCTGCCCGGTTGCGTCGCCCATATTGGCGGCCGCCTGCACGGTAACGCCGACGCCATCGGCCTTGGCTTGCTCCTCAATGCCCTTCTGCATGTACTGGAAAAAGGGGTTGTCGAGACCTTTGACGATGGCCGCGACTTTCGCCGCGTCTTGGGCCTGGGTGGGCATGGAGACGATGGTTGCAAACAGACCTGCGCCAAGCGCCAGGCCATTGAACATACGCATGCTTCTTCCTCCTCCTAAATGTTGGTTGTGTCGCAATTAACCCGTTCGGCGAACGGAATGGCTGTGCAGGGCGCGACGAAGGCCCGATCGGCGATTGCCGTGCAACTCGCTGCTTCAAGACCCGTTCCGGACCATTTTCCGTGTCAGGCATTTTTCCTCTCAGAGCGCTGGCCAAGGCCTCGCCAGAATTATCGTATGTTTTAGAAAAATTTGACATACGTCAAGTTTTTAAATGGTGTGCAGCGGTTTTTGATGTGCTGCGATGCAGCAGAAATCGACACTGTAGAAGCAGGCTCGATGCGCGGCGTCGTCAGTTCTCTGGTTTCAAACTATGAGCCCACGGCTCACGCCGATTGCAGAGACGCCAGCGCCGGACCATCGGTGCGAAACAGGTGGCAAGCCGATGGCGAGATGTCGAGCGCGATCGGGCTGTGCAACGGCGTCCTGTCGCCACCTTCCGCCTGCACCACCAGCGTGACCTCGGGCGCGACCTCGACATGCAGGATGGTCAGGCTGCCAAGCCGCTCCGCCAGCACGGCTCGCCCCTTGAATTGTCCGTTGGCCGAGATGCGGAGATGTTCCGGCCGCATCCCGAGCAGCAGCTCGTCGCCAGATTTGCTTGCACCGGCGGCAAGCGGGACGGTCAGCGCCTGGCCGTCCGGCAAGGTAACGGAGACGCCTTTGGGCCCAGTCGCGGCCACTTTCAGCTTCAACAGATTCATCTTCGGCGAACCGATGAAGCCGGCGACAAAAATGTTGGCCGGCCGGTTATAGAGTTCGAGCGGCGAGCCGACCTGTTCGATGCTGCCACCGTTCAGCACGACGATCTTGTCGGCCATGGTCATGGCCTCGGTCTGGTCGTGGGTGACATAGATCATGGTCGCGGCCAGGTGTTCATGCAGGCGCATCAGCTCGAACCGCATGCTCACCCGCAAGGCGGCGTCGAGATTGGACAGCGGCTCGTCGAACAGGAACACTTTGGGATTGCGCACGATGGCGCGGCCGATGGCGACACGCTGCCGCTGGCCGCCCGAAAGCGCTTTCGGCCGCCGGTGGAGAAGATGCGAAAGCTGCAGCACCTCGGCGGCCTCCCGCACCTTGCGTTCCTTTTCCGCGGCGGAGACGCCGGCGATCTTCAGCGCAAAGCCCATGTTCTCGGCCACCGTCATGTGCGGATAGAGCGCGTAGGACTGGAACACCATGGCGAGCCCGCGCTCGGACGGATCGATATCGTTGGCGCGCACGCCATCGATCAGCAAGTCGCCGGCGGTGATCTTTTCCAGGCCGGCGATCATGCGCAGCAGCGTGGACTTGCCGCAGCCGGACGGGCCAACGAAGACGACGAATTCGCGGTCCTCGACGTCCAGGTCAAGGCCCTTGATGATCTCGACGGATCCGTAGGACTTGCGCGCACCACGCAGCTTCAGCTCAGCCATGGCTTGTCTCCCTGGCGCCGGCACGCTCGGTCGCGTTGTCCTTGTTGTCCTCATCCTGCGCCATCGCCAACGGCGCGCCCAGTTCGCCTTCCCACAGGATCAGGCTGGCCGCGCCGATCAGTCCGGCGCGGTCGCCAAGCTGCGCCGGCACGATCGGCACGTCCCGGTAGGCCAGCATGGCCCGCTGCTCGACGGTTGCCCTGATGGTTGGAGCCAACAGGTCGAAACCGTTCGCAAGACCGCCGCCCATGACGATCAGGTCCGGCGAATAGAGGTGAAGCAGGTTCGTGAAGCCGATGCCGAGCCACCTGGCTTCCGCCTCGATCAGCTCGAGCGCACTGATATCGCCGGCACGTGCGGCCTCGACGACGTGCCTGGCCGAAACGTCGCCATCGGCCGAAAGGCGCCTGAGCAGGGAGCCGTCGCCTGGCGCTGTCAGCGCCGTGGCACGCCGCCCGAGCGCGGTTCCGGAGGCGACCGCCTCGAAACAGCCGACGGCGCCGCAGAAGCAGCGGTCGCCCTCGCCGGTGATGGTCATGTGGCCGATCTCGGCGGCAAGCCCGCGCCGGCCGTGATAGATGTGGCCGTCGGCAACGACCCCGCCGCCAATGCCGGTCGATACGGTGACGAACACCAGCGACCCGGTGCCCAGGCCGGCGCCGAAGCGCCATTCGCCCAGCGCGGCCGCATTGGCGTCGTTTTCCAGCCGCACCGGCAAGCCGAAATGCTTGCCGAGAATGTCTATCAACGGCACGTCGTGCCAGCCGGCCAGCGTCGGCGGTGCGATCACGATCCCAGCCTTGGGATCGAGCGGTCCCGGCGCGCCGATGCCGATGCCGACGACATCCGCTTGTGGGCGCTGTGTCAGAAGAGCCCCGGCCAGTGCGATGATCTGCCCGATCACCGCATCCGATCCCGCGATCGCCATCGTCGGCGCCGAAACCTGCGCGACAACGCGGCCGCCGCTCTCGACCAGCGCGCCGCGCAGCTCCGTTCCGCCGAGATCGAAGGCGAGGGCCAGTCTTGTCATAAGGCGGCGACCTCCAGCCCATGCAGCCAGGTCATGCGCTGCGCGAGGTCGGGGTCGCCGAATGCCAGCGATCCGAGCACCACCGTCTCGGCCCCGGCGGCGCGCAGGCGCGGCACCGTCTCCTGGCGGATGCCGCCGTCGGAAGCCAGGATGATGTCCGCCTCCCGGCCGGCTTGCCGCATCAGTGTACGCGCCTCTATCAGGCGTGGGCAGGCCTGGTCGGAAAGGCTCTGGCCCTTGACGCCAATGGATGTGCCAAGAAGCGTCACAAACGCGACTTCCGGCAGGAATGGGGTGACTGCAGCGACCGGCGTTTCCAGCCTGAGCGCCACGCCGGCCTCGGCGCCGAGCTCATGCGCCAGCCGCACGGCGCGCAGGCCGGCCTCGCCGTTTTCGGCGTGCACACTGATCAGGTCGGCGCCGGTCTCGATGAACTGACGCGTCTGCTCTTCGACGATCTCGGCTTCGACCATCAGGTGCACATGGATCGGCCTTGCCGTCAGCCTGGCGATCCGCTTCACCAGATCCGGGAAGAACAGGAAGCCGGGGGTGAAGCGGGCGTCTGCGACGTCGATGTGATGCAGGTCGACGTGAGGTTCTATGCGCTTCAGGTCGCGCTCCATATTGGCAAGGTCCGCTGACCACAGCGAAAACTCGCCGAGCAGCCGGTTGCGCGGCAAGGCGGCGATGGCAGCGGTGCCGGACAGGGTTTTCATCGTCATGACGGAATGAGGCTCCGGATGTTGAAGTGAGCGTGAAGGAAGGTGTTGATCTCAGCCTGCAGCTCGGCGAAATGCCTGACACTGTCGAGCGCCTTGGGAGAGATTTCGGCAAAGATCGCGCCGGGAATGGCGGCGGCAAGCGTGCGCGCAGCCGGCAGCGGATGCACTGCATCCATGGCGTTGCCGATGACCAGCGTGGGGATACCAAGGGCAGCGGCATTGCTTTCAGAAACGCCCGAGCCATCGGCAGAAATATCGGCGAGGACTTGCGCGAATGGCGCGGCGTCCGGCCGGTCGAAATAGCCGAACAGCGAGGCAAGGTTGTCGGGTGCTTCGCGCTTCAGGCGTGTGGCGGTTTCCGATTGCGCGAAGATCGTCCTGGCCTTGTCGGGGCCGTGACTGAGAATGAGGCCGGCAGCCTCGGCGATCGGCCGCATGTTGTCAGGCGCACTGTCGAACGTCCAGGCCGGCCGCACCAGCAGCAGGCCCGCGACACGGTCCGGATGACGGCAGGCGAGGCGGGTTGCAATTGCGGCGCCCATGGAAATGCCGCCGGCGACGAACCGATCGAGGTCGGCCCGATCGGCGGCGGCTAGAACATCATCCGCGAACATGCTCAGGGTGAACGGGCGACTGCTGCCGAGCCCAGAGGCACCGTGCCCGCGGCATTCCAGCGTGAGGCGCCGCAACCTCGGCCCGGAAGGGAAAGCCTGGGCGACCTGCGCCTCGCCACCGCCCAGCCCGTGCTGAAAGATGACCGCAAGCCCGTCGCCATGGTCGGAGACTTGAAGCGCGGCGTCATCGCGAAGCAGAGTTGCAAGACGCGCCATCAGATCAGCCCCTTGAGGAAGTGGGCAACCTCAGGCGCTTCGTCGGCTGAAAGGCCGTGCGTGACGAGCGCCCCGTCGAAGCCTGAGACCTTTAGGCGGGCAACAAAATCCGCAAAGTCGACAACGCCCCGGCCGGCCGTAGTGAAGCGGCCATCGGCTAAACGGTCCTTGGCATGGGCCATGGCGACATGGCCGGCTGTGTGCTCGACCGCAGCGGCCACGATGGCGCGTGCTTCGGCGGGGCTCGCCTGCTCGAACAGGTTCGCCGGATCGAGCACGATGCGCAGCCGTTTCGAGCCCATGCTGGCGATGAGGCGCATCGCGTCCGACGCCGAGGTGACGATGTTGGCCTGTTCGGGCTCGATGCCGAGATCGACGCCGTGGCGCTCAGCGAATTGCAGCGCCTTTTCGACCTCGCTCGCCATGTCGTCCCATGCCTCAGGGGCAGCATTCTCGGGGTGATACGCCCACTGATCGTCCGCGTTGCGTGTTCCCGTGCACAGCGTGACCAAGGGAACGGAAAGGTCTGCCGCAGCCTTGATCACCACGCCAAGCCGGCGCAGGCCGTCGTCGCGCACCGTCCTGTCGGGATGGGCCATGTTGTAGGTGCCCGAGAGCGCCACCAGGGTGACGCCGGAAGCATTCGACGCGGCCGCGATGGCGCTGATGCCATCGTCAGGGACCGCATTCGGCATCGACGGCAGGCCGGCGCAGGCCAGGTTGAACTGGGTGACGGCAAATCCCGCGTCGCGGACCGCTGCCAGCACGCCGGCCGGCTCGCTCCCAGGGAAGGTCTTGGCGAACACCCCGATCTGCATCAGACCGCTCCCGTGACGGAAGCGATCTCGACGCGATCACCGGTTTCGACCGAGCGGGCGATCGCCACCATGGCGCGGATCGAGGCGAGGCCGTCCTCGACGTTGGCGCCGCGCATCGGCTTGCCGTCAAGGACGGTCTCGGCGAGGCTTTCGAGCTGGCGCCTGAAGAAATGCCCGTCGGCGCCCAGCGGCTTTCGCGACGTCGCATCCTTCTCGTGAAAGATGTCGACCTCGCTCGCCCGGAAATACCACGGATTGAAGGTCTTCGCGATTACCGAGCCGTTCTCGCCATAGAGCTGGAAGCCCTCGTGCCAGTCCATGCGGACAGCCACGGTGAGATCGAGATGGCCAAGCGCGCCGTTGGCGAACTCGGTTTCGACGAACCAGCAATAGGCGCCGAAACGCTCGTTGAGGCGGGCGCGCACCGCGACGATCTCACCGCACAGGAAGCGCGCCGTGTCGACGAGGTGGGAGCCGTGCGCGAGCATGAAATACTGCCTGAGATCGGCTTTCGGATTGCCGCCAGGTTTCCTTGCCAGCTTGCTGGTGACGGGCAGCGGCTGGACCGCGTCGGTGTTGGTGTAGCGATGGGTGGAATCGCAATACCAGGCTTTTAGCGCCAGGATCTCGCCGATCTCGTCGCGGACGAAATCGCGCGCCGCTTCCAGCGCCGGGTCGAAGCGCTTCATGTGACCGACCTGGAGCACCCTGCCGGAGCGTTTAACCGCATCGGCGAGCGTTTCGCCTTCCTCGACCGAGACGCCGATCGGCTTTTCGCACAGCACGTGCTTACCGGCCTCGAGCGCCTTGATCGACATCGGAACGTGGTAGGCGTCGGAGGTTGCGACGATCACCGCCTCCAGCTGCGGGTCGGCGAGCATCTCATCGTAGTCGGCGTACATCTTCCCGGGTTCATAGGTCGCGCCCATGCGCGCCAGAAGGTCGGGGGCGGCATCGCAGATCGCATAGAGATCAGCGTTCCTGGCCTTCACGCAGGATTCGAGATGGGCGAACTGCGCGATCGGCCCGCAGCCGAGCACGCCGACACGAAGGCGACGGTCTTGCTTCCGGATCATGATCTCTTCCTCACGCGCCGTAGTCGCGCATGGTCTGGCGGTTGGTCTTGACCGCGGCGGCCGGATCGGCGGCGGCGGTCTCGGATTCCTCTTCCAGCACCAGCCAACCGTTGAAATGTAGCGCGGCACCGGCGACATCCATCACAGCTTGGGTGTCGCAGACGCCCTTGCCGAGCATCGCCCATTTGCCGCCGGCATCGACGTCCTTCAGGTGGATGTAGCGGATGCGGTCCCGGTATGTGGTGAGCGTGTCGATCATGTCTTCATGGCCGCGCAAGATGTGGCCGGTGTCGGGCACCCAGCCTACGAGCGACGGATCGATCAGTGCGAAAATCCGGTCGTAGTCGGCACGGTCGAATAGCAGCGTGTTGTGGTGGGAACTGGGATGGACGGCGATGTCGACGCCGGCCTTGCGCCCGAGTTCGCCGGCCCTGTTGTAGACCTCGGCCGCGATGGCAAACTTGTCGTCACGAGGTCCTTCGGAAACGGAGGTAGCCGAGCCCATCGAGACGAGCGCGCCAGGAAATGCGGCGGCGAAATCGATCCAGCGCTGCGCCGTTTCGAGGTCGGCGCCGATATTGTCCTTCAGCGTAAAGCCGCTATTCGAGCCGAAAGCGAAGGAGACGAGCGTCAAGCCAGCCGACTCCAGCGCCATGGCGAATTCCGCCGGCCTGTCGGCATAGCGGCCGATCATCGTGTCGGTGATCTCTATGCCGGCATAACCACCGTCAGCGATCGCTTTAAGCAGATCGTCCGGACCGCCGGCAAAACCGCCTCCGAGCATTTCCCACGTAAAAGTCTGGCAGCCGACTTTCAGGTCTTTCACGTTCATCCTTTCATTCCTTGATGCCGCCCTGCGTCAGCCCTTCGATGATGTGCCGCTGGAAGAACAGCACCAGCACGATCAAAGGGACGGTGACGACGGCCGAAGCTGCGGCGATGTCGCCCCAGGGCACATAATAGAGGTTGGTGAAGTTGGCGATGCCGACGGGGATCGTCTGGCGATCGATGTTGGAGGTGAAGGCGAGGGCGAACAGGAATTCGTTCCATGCGGTGATGAAGGCGAGCAGGCCTGTGGTCACCAGGCTCGGCAGCGACATCGGCAGGATGATGTGCCAGAGCAGGCCGGGAACGCTGACGCCGTCCATGCGCGCCGCCTCATCGATCTCGCGCGGCAGCGTCTCGAAATAGCCGAACAGCACCCAAGTGACGAGCGGCAGCCCGAGCGCCAGGTAGGTGATGATCAGCGCCGTGTAGGTGTCGAGCAGGCCGAGATTGGTCGCGACGAGATAGAGCGGCCCGACCAGCGCGATCTGCGGGAACATCGACACCGAAAGGATGACCATCAGGATGCCGAAGCGGCCCTTGACGTTGAGCCGCGACAGCGCGAAGGCGGCCAGCGATCCGACGAAGAGGCACAGGAATGTCGTGGCCAGCGAGACCACCAGCGAATTCCAGACATAGCGGTGCAGCTGCTTCTCGATGAAGGCGTTGTAGTAGTGCTCGAGCGTAAAAGGCGCGGGGATTAGCGATGGCGAACCTGATGTCAGCGCCTTGTCGAGCTGGAACGATGTCGAGAACTGCCAGAGGAATGGGCCACCCGACCAGACAAGGATGAGCAAGGCGCCGAGATAGATGGCGATCGTCTGCAGCGATGAACGCGTGTCGTTCATTGCGCCCTCCTGATCTGCCTGATGAGATAGAGGCAGAATACCAGTGCGATGATGCCTTCGGTGACGAACATCGCCGTCGAAACGGCGGAGCCATAGCCGAATTGCAGCGTCGAGAAGAGCACCTTGTAGGACAGCGTCGACAGCGTCTCGGTCGAATCGGCCGGACCGCCGCCGGTCAGCACGTAAACGAGGTCGAAGACGCGAAAGGCGTCGAGTGCGCGGAACAGGCCGGCAATCAGCAATGTCGGCATCAGCAGCGGCAGACGGATGTACCAGAAGGTGGTCCAGCCTTTTGCGCCATCCATGCGCGCCGCCTCGATCAGCGAATTGGGCACTGTCTGCAGCCCGGTCAAAAGCAATAGCGCCATGAACGGGGTGGTCTTCCAGACATCGGCGATGATGATGGTCATCATTGCCGTGTCGGGCGAGCCGTACCAGTTGATGTTCTGATCGATCAGCCCGGCATGCAGCAGGATATAGTTGATAATGCCGTTCTGGCCGTCGAACAGCCAGCCGAACATCTTGGAGGTGACGACGGTGGGCATCGCCCAGGGCACCAGCATGGCGGCGCGAACCAGGCCGCGGCCCTTGAAGGCCTCGCACAGGATGAGCGCCATGCCGAGCCCGATGACGGTCTCAAGTATCGTGGATGCCGTAGTGAACCACATCGTGTGCCACCAGGCATTCCAGAATTGGGCGTCACCCCATAGCTGCACATAGTTGGAGAAGCCCGAGAACTCGTTCTCCTGGGTGATCAGCGAGGTGTTGGTGAGCGAGAGATAAAGCCCGCTGATGATCGGGTAGAAGGAAACCGACGCCAGCGACACGAAAGCCGGTGTCAGCAGGAGCAAGGCCCACAATGAGACTGGAAGCGCCTTGCCAAACCGCCGCGGCCGGCCAATGCCAGAAACAGTGGCCGCCGCGGTCATGGTTCAGCCGACGATCTGGTCGATTTGCGTCGCCAGCGCGTCCATCTCGGCCTGGACGTTGCCTGAGACCAGCGCCTTGGAGATGCCCGATTGCAAGGCCAGCGTCACCTTCGCATATTCGGGCGTAATCGGCCGGGCGGTGGCGCCGGTGAACACTTTCTCGAGGCTCGCCATGAACGGCTGTTCGGTCTTGATCTTCTCGTCCTGGAACAGTGCCGACCGCGTCGGCGCGAGGCCGAAGTTTAGGGCGATGCGATGCTGGGTTTCGGTCGACGAAAGCCAGGTCAGCAACTCGATCGCGGCTTCGCGCTGCTTCGAGTTGGCGTTGACGCCTAGTTGGTAGCCGCCGAGACAGGCCGAGCTCTTGCCGCCGGGGAAGGACGGCAGCGGTGCCACGCCGATTTTGTCCACCACCTGGGAGGCCTTGGCGTCCTGGGCGATCGGATAGACATAGGACCAGTTGCGCATGAACATCGCCTTGCCCGAGGTGAACGGCTGGCGCGATGGCTCCTCGTCCCAGGACAGGACGTCCTGCGGGCTGATCTTGCTCGTGGCGATGGTGCCGTGCAGGAACTGGATCGCGTCGACTGCGGCCTTCTGGTTGATCAGCGATGACTTGCCGTCAGGCGCCAGGATCGCGCCATTGTTGGAGGTGATGATCTCGACCGCGTCGCAGACCAGAACCTCGGCCTGCTTGCCCTGCCAGAGATAGCCGAAATCGACGTCGCCGGCCTTCTGCGCGGCGGCGGCGATGGTCGCCATGTCGGCCCAGTTTTCCGGCACTTTGCCGCCATGCTTTTCCAGCACGTCCTTGCGGTAATAGAACATGCCCGAATCCATGAACCAGGGCAGGGCAGTCAGCTTGCCGTCATAGGTGCAGGCATTGAGGGGCCCGGAGAAGTAGGCGCTGCGCTTGTCCGCCGGAAAGTACTCATCGAGCGGCAGCGCCCAGCCGGCGGCGGCAAAGCCGGCGATCCAGATCACGTCCTGGCTGAAGACGTCGGGCGTGCCGGTACGCCGGGCGAGCTGCTGGACGAGGCCCTGATAGACTTCCGTCGATGAGCTCGGCGGCGGCAGCTCGATGTTCTTGACCAGAACGCGGTCCTGCGATTCGTTGAAGGCCTTGATCAGGTCGCCGAAGGTCTCCTTGCCGAAGAAGGCGGCGCTGGCAAAGCTGATTTCGGCCCGCGACTGCGCGCGAGCCCGGCGAACGCCCAGCCCGGTGCCGAGGCCAAGTGTCGCCGCGCCGAGCAGCCCGGCGCTGCCGATGAGAAACTGCCGGCGGTCGGCGATCGTCACATGCGCCACAGGCTTCGAGCCGGAGACCGGCCCTTTTTTGATGTCAGTCATTTTATCCTCCTTGCGCTGGCAGCCGCCCAGCCAGCATTTCCGCATGTTCCATAAAAATTTTACGCGCGTCAACATTTAAAATGCTGTAAAGCGGCTTTCGAATCTGGTCCGTTGCTGGTGCATTGGTTCAGCCAGAGCGTTGCGACGTCGGGAGGTGAATTAGAAAATGCAAGGAAAATCAGCAGCTAAGCTCGGCATTGGCGTTGTCGGGTGCGGCAACATCTCGATGACTTATTTACGCAATGCGGCTCTGTTCGGTGAGGTGGAGCTGCGCGCCTGCGCCGACATATCGCCCGACATGGCGGCGCTGCGTGCGAGCGAATACGGTATGCGGGCGGTCAGAGTCGAAGCGCTCCTGGCCGATCCTGAGATCGACCTCGTCCTCAACCTGACCATCCCGGCGGCGCACTTTGACATTTCGCTTTCGGCGCTTTCGGCGGGAAAGCACGTCTTCACCGAAAAACCGCTGGCGACCTCGGCCAGCGACGGCCGGCGCCTTGTCGCCGAGGCGGCGGAGCGCGGGCTGCTGCTGGGTTCGGCTCCGGATACTTTCCTCGGCGCCGCCGGACGGCGGGCACGCCGCCTCATGGATGAGGGCGCAATCGGCCGTGCGGTGACCGGCACCGCCTTCATGATGGGGCGCGGCATGGAGCACTGGCATCCCAATCCGCAATTCTACTATCAGCCGGGCGGCGGACCGGTCTTCGACATGGGGCCCTATTACCTGACGATGCTTGTTAATTTGCTCGGGCCGGTGGCCCGCGTGATGGCGATGGCGACGCGAGGCCAGGAGGAGCGGCTGATCACTGCCGAAGGCCCCTATCGGAACACCAGCTTCAAGGTCGGCACACCGACCAATATCCTGGCGCTGCTGGAGTTCCGCTCGGGCGCCACCGTCACCTTCGGTGCCTCCTGGGATGTCTTCAGGCACTCTAACCATCCGATCGAGCTGCATGGGACCGAAGGCTCGCTCAGGCTGCCCGATCCGGACACGTTCGGCGGCACCGTCTCGCTGTCGGAACGTGGGGCCGACTGGGCCGACTTCCACAGTGAGAGCGAACTCTATGGCGCGCGCAATTGGCCCTATGCCGCGCCGGACCGAGCCAACTACCGAATGCTCGGCGTCGCCGACCTTTCGCGCGCACTGGCAACCGGAAGAAAGCCGCGTGCGTCCGGCGATCTTGCGCTGCATGTACTGGAGATTATGGAAGCGATTCTTGCTTCGGGAGCGAGCCGCGAGTCCGTCGCCGTCAACGCAACCGTCGATCAGCCGCAACTCCTCCAGGAGGACGAAGCGGTTAGCCTGCTTGCCTGATATCGGAGCGCTTACGATGACGACATCGCTTTTGCCCTTGCTCGATCCGGAGGCCCGGCACGTGCTCGACCTCGACCGGCAGGCGGCTGCCCCGCCATTCGAAGCCGGCACGCCCGAAGAAGCGCGCCGCGCCTATAAGCAGGGCTTTCCGGCACTCCAGGGCGAGCGCGAGCCGGTCGACTCACTAACCGAGCACACCATCACCGGACCCGGCGGCCCGTTGACGCTCAGGATCTATCGCGGACACGGCGTGAGCGGGGCCGCTGCCCCGGCGCTGCTCTATCTGCATGGCGGCGGCTGGGTGATCGGCAATCTCGACTCCCATGACGAGATTTGCCGGTGGTTTGCCAATATGGCGGCCTGCGTAGTCGTCTCTCCCGATTACCGGCTGGCGCCGGAACACAAATTTCCGGCGGCCATCGAAGATTGCCGCGCCGCACTTTCCTTCATGCAACATGGCGCGGGCGATCTCGGCATCGACGCGAGAAGGATCGCTGTCGCCGGCGACAGCGCCGGCGGCAATCTCGCTACAGTGCTTTGCCTGCTTGTGCGCGGTGACGAGAACCCGCCGACCGCGCAACTGCTGTTCTATCCGAACACTGACGCCTCGCAGGCGGCGGACAGCTATCGCCGCTTTGCCGACGGTTATGGCCTGACATCGGCGACCATGGCCTGGTTCCGCGACCACTATATCAACCATGCCGGCGATATCGACGACTGGCGCGTGTCGCCGCTCAAGGCCGCAAGCCTTGCCGGCGCAGCGCCGGCTTTTGTCGCAATCGCTGGTCATGACATTCTCGCCGACGAAGGCGAGGCTTATGCCAAGCGTCTGGCGGATGACGGCGTGCCGGTCGTCGTGCGGCGCTGGCCCGGCCAGATCCACGGCTTCGTCTCGATGGGCCGCCATGGTCCGGCGGCGCGGCAAGCGGTCGGCGCAGCGGTTGCCGCATGGCGCGGCTTCGATCCTGTCTTTGGAAACGCTCAGGCCGACTGACGCATGACCAGCGTCGCGTCGAGACTGACCTTGGGGGAAACTGTCGCGTCGTCCTCGTCCAGCATGGCCAGCAGCGTCTCCACGCTGCGTCCTGCCATCGAAGCGAAGTCCTGCGCCATGGTGGTGAGGGCAGGGCAGGTGTAGCGGCTCAGCGGATGGTCGTCATGGGCTGCGACCCGCAGGTCGCAATCGCCCCTGCGGCCGACCTTGCGGCCTTGCGAGTAGGCGGCGGCCATCACGCCGAAGGCGAGACGGTCGTTGGCGCACAGAATGGTCTTGCCCGGCAGGCCGCCACGGGCGAGCATCGCCTCCATCTGCTCGTAGCCGATCCGTTCGAAATCCCAGGTGTAGTCATCGGTATTGCCGATGATGGCAGGCTCATGTCCGAGCCGCTGCATGGCGCCGACATAGCTGTCCAGGCGTTCGCGCGAATTGTGGTTGACGTGCGGGATGTCGAAATAGACCGGGGCATCACCGGAACGACAGAGATAATCGACGATGGTCGAGACGCTCTGGCTGTTGTTGTTGCCGACGAACGGCGTGTCGCCCTCCAGATAGGTGTCGAAATAGACGATCGGTATGGTCTGCGTCAGCTTCTCCAGCGTGCGATGGTCGGAGCGCAGGCCGAGCGGCGCGATCAGCGCGCCGGAAACTTTTAGCGAAAGAATGGTTCGCGTCGCTTCCACTTCGAGCTCGCGCGAGCCGTGCGAGGAGATCACGATCGGCCAGTAGCCTTCGTCGCGCAGCCTGAGTTCGATTCGGCTGACCATCTCGGAATAGAAGGGATCGGCGACCGTCGGCACCACAATGCCTATGCTGCGGGTCCGCTTGCGGTTCAGGTTGCGCGCAAAGAGATTGGGCTGGTAGTCGGACGAGCGCAGCGCCACCTCGATCCGCTGACGTGTCGCCGGCTTGACGCTGGTCGGATCGTCGAAATATTTCGACAATGTCGGCCTGGAGACGCCGCAAGAGCGAGCAAAATCCTCCATCGTCTTGTGCGTCATCGGCATTGATCCCTCGCGCCGTTCCTCAGCGCTGCCGGGTTCCCTACTTACTGTGCGCCAGCATGCAACCGCAAGTCGAAACTTTACAGATAATTCTATCAGTTTCCATGCGTAAATTTATTAATTGACGCGAAAAAGCACAACCCGTATTCACTTCCAGTGGGCGAATTCGAAATTCGTATCACCCGGAAACTGCTCGCGCGGTTCATCCGAAGCGAGGCCGGGGCGAAACGCCGGGAGGGATTCCGCGAGATGAAGAAGCTGGTCAGTGCCGGCGAGATTCTGGTCGAGATCATGGCCGAGCGGATCGACCAGAGCTTTCTCGAGCCTGGTCCGTTGCTTGGACCCTACCCGTCCGGAGCGCCCGCCATCTTCATCGGCCAGGCGGCGGCGCTCGGCCAGCCGGCCGGTCTCATAGGCGCCGTCGGCGATGATGTTTTCGGCAGGCTGAATATAGAGCGGCTGCGGGCGCTGGGCGCCGACGTGTCGGCGATCGCGGTTCACAAGGGCCATGCGACGGGCACCGCCTTCGTCGCCTACCGGGCCGATGCCAGCCGGCATTTTGTCTTCAACATCCGCAACAGCGCCTCCGGCCGGATCGAGACCGATGGGGCGGCAACAAAGCTGCTCGCCAGTGCCGATCACGTCCATGTCATGGGCTCATCGCTGTTTTCCGACCGCGCCATCGAGGTGGCGCTGTCGGCGATCGAGACCGTCAAGGCCGGGGGTGGAACCGTGTCCTTCGACCCGAACGTCCGCCGGGAGATCATGCAGGCGTCCGGCATGCTAGCGGCGCTCGACCATGTGCTGGCGCGAGCCGACATCTTCCTGCCGAGCGGCGAGGAGCTCTTCCTGTTTTCATCCGCGAAGGACGAGAAGAGCGCTGTCGACGAATTGCTGGCCCGTGGCCTGTCCTGCATCGTCCTGAAGAAAGGCGCCGCCGGCGCCGTTTACCATGATCGCCACGGTGCGGTCGCCTCGTCCGGCTTTGCCGTCGACGAGGTCGATCCGACCGGCGCGGGCGATTGTTTCGGTGCTGCCTTCGTCTCGTTCTGGCTGCGCGGGGCGGCTCCTGCCGAAGCCCTGCGGATCGCCAATGCCTGCGGTGCCCTTGCCGTCACCCGCAAGGGGCCGATGGAAGGCATTTTCCCGCTTGAAGCGGTCGAGGCATTCATCGCCACGGGCAACACGCAGTGAGTGACGCGACGCGAAGGTTTGCGAACATTGCGGCCAGGCGCGCCGCAGGCGAGAGAAGCGGCATCGCCTCGGTCTGCTCGGCGCATCCGCTGGTCATCGAGGCTGCCCTGCGCCACGGCGCGGCGCGGCACGCGGATGTGTTGATCGAGGCCACCTGCAACCAGGTCAACCACGAGGGCGGCTACACCGGGATGACGCCCGCCGGCTTCCGCAGCTTCGTCGAGGCGCATGCGCTGAAAGCGGGTTTCCCAGTCGATCGCCTGATCCTTGGCGGCGATCATCTCGGACCCAATCCGTGGAAGCACATGGCTGCGGCCGCCGCGATGAAGAAGGCGGGGGCGATGATCGACGCCTATGCGAGCGCCGGCTTCACCAAGATGCATCTGGATACGAGCATGGCCTGCGCCGACGATCCAGCCGTGCTTGCCGACGAAACGATCGCCGCGCGCGCGGCCGAACTTGCTGAAATCGCCGAGGCGGCGGTCGAGCGGGCAGGCGGCGAAAAACCGGTCTACGTCATCGGCACCGAAGTGCCGGTGCCGGGCGGTGCATTGGAGGCGCTCGACCGTCTGCATGTGACGGCGCCCGACGATGCCCTGCGAACGGTGGAGGTACACGCCCGAGCGTTTTCCCGCGCCGGGCTCGAGGCCGCTTTTGGCCGAGCGATAGGCGTCGTCGTCCAGCCGGGAGTCGAGTTCGGCAACACCGAAATCGTGCCTTATGCGCCGGCCAAGGCGACTGAACTCGTGGCCGTGCTCGACCGCATGCCGCAATTTGTTTTTGAGGCGCATTCGACCGACTACCAGCCGGCCGAAGCGCTTAACGCTCTCGTTCGCGACGGTTTTGCCATCCTCAAGGTCGGCCCCTGGCTGACCTTCGCGCTTCGCGAAGCGCTGTATGGGCTCAGCCACATCGCCGATATGCTCGCGCCGGACCCTTCGCGCGAAAGCCTGCCTGCCGCGATGGAACGCATCATGCTGGCGTCGCCGGACAATTGGCAGAAATACTATCCGGGCACGCCGGAAGAGCAGCGCGTGCAGCGGCATTTCTCGTTCAGCGACCGCATCCGCTATTACTGGCCGACGCCGGCGGCGCAGCGCGCGACACAGACGCTGCTGGACGTGCTGAGTGAGAAGGACATTCCCCGGCCTCTGATCAGGCAATATCTGGGGCAGCTCGATGCCGAGGTTGCGACAGGCCGGGTCAAGCCCATCGCGCACGACCTTCTGATCGGCAGCATCACCCGAGTTCTCGATCTCTACGCGGACGCGACCGGACAGTAGGGATCGCGCCCGCCCAGGGCATGGAAGGTACGGTCACGCTTCTGGAGGCCACGGGCTCGGAAATCTTCGCCAAGGTCGACTGCGCCGGCGAGGAAATTGCCTGCCTGTTCCGCGAGCGGCTGCCGCTCAAGCAAGGCGCGCAGGTGCGGATCGAAGTCGATCGCGCATGCGCCCACCTGTTCGACGCGAAAACCGGCCGGCGTGTGTGAGTGGCGCAGGCGCCCGGGTAATCAGCGTCAGCGAACCGACCCATTGGCCAGCAAGAAACATGTAACCGCTGGTTGCGGACACTGGTCCCAGCAGGAGAAGCCTGAGGAGGTCACCGCCCTCATGCTCGACTGGCTGAAGCGGCGGTTCCCCGCGTAGCGATCGAGCGGCTGGCTGGCGACTGTGAGGATTTTGGCCGACATCAAGGGCGTCGTCGTTGCTCCTGGCGAAGATTCGGAGCAGGCTATGATCCCCGTAAAATTACACAACGCGTCTTGCAGGATTGCCGCTCAGTACTGCCGGAACCGGTCTAGCCGAAGACGAACGCTATCAGCAGCTCCGGCTCGATCACCGGCGCCCGCACGGCGCTCAACTGACCACGGTACTGGCGTTCGCCGGCGCCGATGGCAAATCCGCTGGTCACCGGAGTGTCGCCGTCGAGGTCGAGGCGCGCAAAAATGTCGGCAACGTTGAGGTCCAGCGCCAGCTTGAGGTCGTGCCGCGCATCGTCGTTTGGTCCGGAAGGCAGTTGGCGCTTCACCAGTTGCTGGAACGGAACATTGAAAGTCAGGATCTTCTTCGATGACGTCAAGGCAAATGCAGGCGAGGGGCAGGCAACCAGTATGGCGTTGATCGTCCTTATTGACGCGAGCTTACTCAACGTTACGTTTTGCTCCGCCTGACCGCGTATGCAGGCTACCCGGATTGCCGATGTCAGGTTGCCGTTCTGTGCCTGAGTTCCGGCTATCTCATCGATCAGCATGCCGATCGTGCATTTCCGGCTCTCGGCCATCCGCTTCAGCGATATCCAAAAAGCCCGCTCCAGGCGGATCCCGCGGCGCATTCCGCCACGCGCCACAACTCGGAATTCCAGTGCAAAATCCTCGTTGGCGAGCGGCAGGAGTAGTGGATCAGGATTGGTGGGGGGAGAGGTGGCGCTAGCGCTCACTCATAGCCTCCTGACGCGCCTTGTTGATCGGCTTCAAAAGTGAACTCAGGATCGTCTTGCGTCCCGTCTTGATGTCGACTGAGCAGATCATGCCGGGATGATGGAACAAGCCTTTCCATCCCGTTCGAGCGTCGATTTGTCTGTCGTGACACGTACCTGGTAAAAGGGCCCACCCGTTTTTTGATCGACCAGGCTGTCGTATCCATTTCTGCCCCACCCACGCTTCTGCTCTGTACGTTTTATCTGGCCAAGCCTTCTCACCGAGCTTTGACAGATTATCCGCCAAATTCTTGGAATATGTGAGGGTTTATTGATTCAGCGCCGGCTTAAAACAGGTAAGTTTCGGGAATGTAGCGAAAATGGCACATAGCGGCGGCTCGCTACGTTGTGGCAGGACGCCTGCGCCTATGATCAATGTTGCTTGCCGCGACTCACCGGGGCCGTGGCTCAGAAGCGCCTCTATTCGGGAAGAGCGCGCCGTCCATTAAGCCTCGCGCAATCTTTGCAGCCTATTCTGCTTGGATTGTCGAGGGAACATGACGCGCAAGCCGCTACTGCTCTTTGCCTTTCCAGCTCTCATCCTTCTGATTCTGGCAGGGGAGCGAGCAGCGACGTTCCTGCTGGGAACCTATCCGGCCAGTCCCGTCATGTGGCGGATCTGGCTTGAACTACGCCCTTTGTCGACGATGTTCTGGCAGCAGGTCGACCTTTATCTGGGCGGTTCAATGGTCCTTGATGCCGCCATCGTGACCGCCGCGTCGATCGTCTGCTGGATGGCTTGCCGGACGAGAAAATCGGCCGCGTTCTTCTTCCTTACCAACCACGTCGCTCTGCTTTTCGTCGGGTTGATGATCGCTTCCAGCAGCCATTCTGAGACAGCGAGCACGATTGCGGCATTCACCGCGCCCAGCGGCCATCCATTCTCGCTGATCCTCGATTTCACATGGCAGAACAGCCTGGTGCTGCTTCTGGGCACTGCGGCCTGCGCCTACTGTCATGTTGCGTTTCTTGTCGAAGCGCGACAGCGTTCCCAAGCGCTCGCCATACGGCTTTGTGCTCTGCAGCGGGATCTCTAGCTCGGGGCACAGCCATCGCGCTCCCGATCGGCATTGCCAACAAGGCGACGGCAGCTCGGAATCCAGCTGAGCGCACAACCGATCTCTCGATGTCTGTCGCTTCTAATTGATTTTCTTGTAATGGACCTTGCCGTCAGGCTGCACTATGCGCTGGTAGGACGAGTTTGGGGCAGGGGGCAGCGCCGCCGCGATCCTCTTTTTGGGCGGGCGCGGCGCTTCGACGATACTGGGTTCGGTCGCTTCTTCGAGATCGGTGGCTGCATCCGCCATGGTGCTGGTCGTGACCACGGAAGGCTCCGCGATGCTCGACATGTCGTCGTCACTGGCCAGGGGCAGCTCCTGTTCAAGCCGGGCAATACTGCCTTTGACTTCGTTGAAGCTGCCCTGCAGTTGACCGTCCAGTTTTTCAAACCGGCTTTGAAAGCCGTTGTTGACCGTCTCAAGCCGGGCTGCGATCCGTTGCTCGAACGATCCGAGTTGTTCCAGCCGCCGTTCGACAAAGCGCAGATCGTTGATGCCGCGGTAGAAATAGACCGCGGCCGTTATGTTCACCGCCGTGATCAGCAAGGCGCCGACGGCGACAACGCCGATCATCTTTGCATTGCTTGGTTTCCCCACGACAGCTTGCCCTCCAGTGTGGGTTGCCGGCCCAATGTCGATCGCTGGCATATCCGGGTCGGTGATCATCGTCATTGGACCACCACCCTTGCGCCGACCGAGACGCGCTTGAAAAGATCGATCACATCGGTGTTGGTTAGACGGAAACATCCCGATGTTCCGTCGAAGCCGATGCCCTTGGGATCGTTGGTGCCGTGGATGCGGTAGAGCGTGTCGCGCCCGTCCCGCAGCAGATAGAGTGCCCTGGCACCGAGCGGATTATAGGGACCGGCGGGCACCATTTCCGGCAGCTCCGGCTGGCGGGCGCGCATTTCCTTAGGCGGGCGCCATTCCGGCCATTCCGTTTTCGCTCCGACCTTGACGATGCCGGTCCAGCCAAAGCCGTCGCGCCCGACACTGATCTGGTAGCGCAGCGCCCCGCCCTGCCGGGTCACCAGATAGAGTGCCTTCTCGTCCTTGCGGATGATGATCGTGCCGGGCCGTTCCGCGGTTTGGAGAGCAACCGCCTTGCGCAGGCTGGGCCCCATTGCCGGCAGCGGCGGCCGGTCCGACAGCGCGGACCGGGCATGGGCGAATTCCCAGGCCGGCATCCCCAACGCCAGGCCTATGATGCAGGCGCCGGCAAGCCTCGGGACGATGCGGTATCTACCGGGCTGCGTCATCGAGCCGCTCTTTGAACATCCGCTTCAGGTCCTTGTTGAAACGCGCCCGCCCAGCCACTTCGGAAGGCAGGATGGCTCGGTTCAGCGCGTCGGTCAGCAGCGCATTGTCCAAGCTGACCGACTTGATGTGCGGCGCCTTGAAGATCTTCTCGAGTTCGCTGCGCGAAAAGTGGTTGCCGAACCATTTGCGCTTATGCTTGTTGGCGACCAGCGTGATGCTCGCCGCATTGCCGCGCAGCTCGCGGATCTTCGTGTAGAGCCGCTTGCCTTGCCGCAGCGAGGCGACGTTGAGCTCGAAGACGATGAAGATCTCGTCGCTCGTCGAAAGCACGGAATTCTGCCAGGGGGTTTCGATATTCGGCAGGTCGATGACGATGTCGTCGAACCGGTAGGCGACGAGGTCCAGCAGCCGGAACACGAAATCGGCGCCCTGCGGCTCAAACGGCAATTGTGGCCTCTCGAATGAATAGAGGGTCAGACCGGACGGACGCGAAAGCCTGATGACGTCCATCAGTTCGACATCGAGTCTTTCCGGCTGGCCGATAATGCCGGCCAGGTCGAACTGGTTGAACAGGTTGAGGTAGGCGCCGCAATTGGCGCTCTGGAAATCGAGGTCGACGAGGCAGGTCGAAGCCGCGCGTTCGGTGGATTTCGACGCCAGGAATTCCGCCGCCGACAAAGCGAGCGTCGTGGCGCCGGCGCCGCCGCTGGCGCTGATGAAAGTGATGATGCGGCTCTTGGTGCCTTGGTTGCCGGTGTCGTGGAAAGTGACCGCGTTCAGCAGCTCCTTGGCGTCGAGCGGCTTGTGCAGCCAGTCCGAGGCGTTCATGCGGACCAGGATGCGCGTCTGTTCGGAAGTCAATTCGTCGGAGACCGCGATCAGCGGCACGGATGCCCACAAGGCGCGAGCCGCGACGATGCCGGGCATGCCGAGCAGCTCACCATTGGCCAGGTCGAGGATGACGATGCCCGGCCGCGTCTCGGGCGGCGGACCATTGAGGAAGTCAACCGTCTCGGAAATCCGGACGTCGTAGATGGCCAGCGCGTCCAGCCGCGTCGCCACCTCGCGCTTGAACTGCGGATCCGACGAAAACAGCGCCACCTGCTTTCGTTTGGTCGGGAGGACCTTGGTGTTGATGGCGTTCATGGCGATGTACTCCTCAGGTCTTCGCCCGTGACCGTGCTGAGCATCGAGGGCAGGGTGAGGTTTCCGTATCCGAGCAGGCCGCCGAGGAAGAAGAACTGGAAGGTCAGGTTCTGCAGCCTGACGGTGATTGTCGGCACCGGCCCGCCCAGCCGGGTCTGATAGCCCAAGCCGGTGGCGGAATAGGTGATGACGACATTGTCGCGCCGCAGGCCTGAAAAGAAATGGCACATACCCGGCCGCTGGTCTGTCGCCAGCGGGACACAGGCGTCGTCATTGGTGACTGCCGTATCGCCGCGGAAGATACGGCTGAAATTGGCGGCATTGAACGTGCCGCCATTGCTGCAAGCGCCCGTGCCGGCGGTATATGTGCAGGCGAAGGGTCCATAAGCGGCAGCAACCACCGGGGCGCCCGGTGCCGTCGTCGGTGCGGCTGTAGCTAGCGCGGTGGCAACCGGATCGGAAATCGAGGCCAGACGTGCGCCGAGCTGCACGGCCTTGTTGGCAGCGTTCCACTGATAGAGGGCGTAACCGAAATCGACGAAGCCGAGAACAAGGGCAAACAGCAGTGTCGATACGATGGCCATCTCCACCGTCGTCGCGCCGCCTTCCGATTTTGCGAAACCCCTGATCATGATCAGAACCGGATCAACCGCTCCTCGTGAGAGCTATTTAGCGTCATGGAGCCAATGCGGACCAGAGACAGCATTCCGATGCCACTATAGGCCAACGTCCCCGCCGCCCTGACGATGCAGACCTGTGCGGTGGTAGCGCGATATTGGGTGACACCTGCGACCACGGCGTCATGGCACGAGCCTGAAGCGGCAATGGTCACCGTCACATTCGCCTTCTGCCAGCCGACGATGCGCGCACTCCCTGTCCCCGCAGCATTGCCGAACACCGCGATGTTTGTGGCGATATCGGCGCAATTGATCGCCGCCAGCCCGGCCTTGGTATACAACTCGCTGTTGCAGCGCGCGGCAAAGCGTGCCGCGTCAGACAGGCCGGCCTCCATCAGCAGCTTTTGGTGGATCATATTGCCGAACTCGAACACGCCCGCCGACAGGATCAGCATCAGCGGCGCGATCAGCGCCATTTCGACGAGAGCCGTGCCGCGCTGCTCGCGTCGAAATCTGTGGAGACGATGGTACAGCGCTGCGATCATCGCCATCACCGGTAGAGCTGGGCTTCGTCGCGAAGGAAATTGTCAAGCGTGCCCTGGCCGGCACCGCCGGTTACGTCGACCAGTTCGACCATCACCGACGCGTCCTCTGATGCTGACGGCACGGGTTCAGTGAGGAAGAAACTGCCGAAGGCTTCGACCGGCAGATTGGTGCTATGGCCGGACAGGCCGTTGCCAGCAGCTTCGAGTGCAGTGCAGTTCAGGATCGCGCCATAAAGCAACCGACGATCAACTGTCGTGACAGGCGGTTGGCAAGCTGCGGCCGGCGTTCCGATCTCTCCACCGGTCGATGCGGTCGCTACTAACCCGTTCGATATCTCGTATCGATAAACCTCATAGCGCGTTGGCTTGGTCGTGTCCCATGCGGTTGGATAGGCAGCGGAACCGAAGTTGGTGCTCCAATAGCCGGAGAAGTTCCAATTTCCGTCGCCCATCCTGCCGCCCAGATACGGCGTTGTCGCATCGCGCGGAAGGCCCATCGTTCCAGCTTCGGTGAATGAAAGTTGGTTCATGGAAGGGCATTGATTGGCGCTGCCTGTGGTCCGTATCGCGCCTTTTCGGACATTGGCGGCCGGACCGTATTCGGGGCTGTCGAAGTGGTTGCCGTTAGCTCCAATCCCGAAACGAACGTTGAAGGCGTCTTGCACCGGGCCGGCATTCTGACCGGTCTTCGTCGTTACGTTCGCGGAATTGTAGCAGCCAATCGGCGTCGACGTTGCGATCGTCTGGGCCAGTGCTTGAGCACCATTTCCCACATCTGGCGGAGGCTCGAGGAAGCCGAAGTTGCCCGGACCGGCCGCAGCCCCGTTTCCGACCTTCCTCAGTTCGATCAGCCGGCGACGGACAGCCGGATTGGAAACGGCCTGCTCAAGCGTATAACCCCCGGCATTGTTTGTCCCGTTCACCATCTCATAGGGGTTGCACATAAAGACCGGTGTGAAATCGCAGACGCCTGAGGTGAAGCCCGCTACCGCGACTGCCCCGACATTGAAGCTGTCGCTGGCGCCGGATGTCACAAATGAGGCGGGAAAGATCGCGGCAAACCCTTGGGGAGCGACTGTCACCTGGATGAACCGTGTTTCCGCCTGTCCGACAGCCAGGTTGGCATCTGCAAGATAGTTGGCCTGATTGGCGGTTGTAATCTTGGTTCCGTCGTTGGCAGGGATCGCTTTGAGGAAGCACCAGGAAATGTTGCCAGCACTGTTGCAGCGCTGCGTGCCTCCCGGCTGACCGGAGGTGAGAGTGAACCTGCCTGCCGTTGAGAAGTTGCTTTGATTGTCCACGAGCGTCGCCATGGCGCGTTCGGCTCGCGCCCAGGAACCGCTGCTTCCGTCCAGTTCCGCTGCCGCCGCGAGCGCAAACGCGTCAGCGCCCTTCTGAAGATCGTTGTGGAGGTTGTTTACCCGGCTCATATCGATTGCGAGCAGCGAAAAGCCGATGATCGCCGGCAGCGTGACGCTGACCAGAATCAGCGCTATTCCCCTCTGATCGTGCCAGAACGCGCGAACAATCCGCAACATGGCCTTACTCTTAGCTCCCCTGACGCCAGTCGCCTTGCCTGACGCTGAACCCGCATCCTTCTATTCAACCCCGGTGTTGCCGACATTGACCGTAATGGCTGGCGGCGGCGGTGGTGGCGGTGGAATTCTGTAGCTCTCAGCGACAGCGGCGGCGCGCACGCCGTCGCCTTTGATCGTCGTGTTCCTAGAGGCCGGATTGAGCGGGTCGACCGTCTGCAGAAGCGAATTGTATTTCTGCGTGTCGCCTGCCGCCAGCGTCACCGTCTCGTAGCGATTCAGATAGTCGGCGCAGCCCGTCAGCACGCCGGCGCACAAAAGCAGGATCAAGGCGCTATTTTTTGACATAGATCATCTTGTCCTTGGATTTGAGGTCGAGCATGTGGCCATAGGGGCCGACGACACCTTCGCCGAGCTCATATTTGCGAACCATGTCCTTGGTCACTTCGAGCTGACCGAGGATGAAGAGTTCCGGGTCGTTGGCCGGCCGTGTCTTGTCGAACGGCGTCGCCAACTGCTCGCCAGGCTTTACCGGCCGCACGATACGTGGCGTCACGATCACGACCAGTTCGGTCTCTTCCTTCTGGTTGCTCGAATTCCGGAACAGCGTCCCGATGATCGGCACCTGGCCGAGCCAAGGCACCTGCCTCTGGAGCTTGGTGTTCTTGCTGGACAAAAGCCCGCCGACCGCGAAGCTCTGGCCGTCGCGCAGTTCGACGACGGTAGACAGCTTGCGGTTGGTGAAGATCGGGTCTCCGGCGGTGGTGAAACCGGTGAGGTCGCTGACTTCCGGCGCCAGCCTGATGTTGATCTTGTCGTCGTTGAGCACGACCGGCGTGAACAGCAGATTGACGCCGAACTGCTTGTACTCGATGCTGATCTCGCCGTCATCGTTCAGGGTGCGGATAGGCACTTCGCCGCCGGCATTGAAGCTGGCCAGCTCACCGGACAGCGTGGTGAGGTTGGGTTCGGCAAGGGTGCGCACCACGCCCTTGGCCTCGAGCGCCTCGATGATCAGGTCGACCTTGATGTTGCTGTCGATGACGCGGGTGATTAGCGCCGCGAACGGGTTGGTGTTCGAAAGAAGGCCGGTAAGCAGATTGCCCGGCCCCAGCACGACACCATCCTCGTCGACGGCGGCAATTCCGGTTCCGGTGCGGGTCGTGCCGCTGCCGTTGGTGCTCCTGATTGAGACGCCAAGATCGCGGCCGGCATTGCGCTTGGCCTCCAGTACGCGCACTTCCAGGTTAACCTGCTGGCTGTCGTCGACGGTCACTGCGTTTATGATCGCGTCAGGGCCATATTGCTGGGCAACCTGCATGATCGCCGCCAGCGTGGCGCCGTCCTTGACATGGCCGCCAAGCCTTACCTTGCCGTTGACCGAACCGATATCAATGCGCGCCCTGGGCGCCACCTGCCGGATCGCTTGCGCCATGTCGCTCACGTCGACGCCGACCTCGATCTGGATCACGCCAAGCGAGCGCTTGTCCTCGGAAAAGAGGTTGACGGTGGTGGTGCCGGCACTCTTGCCGATGACATAGAGCGTCCGGTCGGTCATTGGTTGGGCGTCGGCGATCTTCTCGTCGCCGACGACGATGTCGCCGAGCGTGGCGTTCACCTGGATCGTCACCGACTGGGACATGGGCAGGAAAATACGGTGGACGCTGGGGTTCGATACATCGATCCTGCGGTCGGCTGCATGAGCTGCAAGATCGATCGGCAATAGCATCACCGAACAGGCCAGCGCAGCAGCCGCCAGTGGTCCCCGAAACATTCGCATCTAGACTACCCCCCTACCGACTCGTTCGGTAATACCCTAGCGTAATTTTTGTCGCGGCACGTCGTAGGATTCGAGCTTCACACCCCTGAAAACGCCTATTGTCGCACGCGCCGGCGGCTCCGGCTGCACATATTTGATCACTTCCTTAACTACTTCTTGCACCTGGGGTGCTGAGGCCACTGCCGGAGCAGGTTTTGCGCTGCTCAACAGGTCGAGCCTGCTTCCCACACGTTCCACGGCCTGGGTCAGCCCATTGATCTTGTCGTCCGCGCGCTTGCGCTCGGCCGCGGCCTCAGCTTCGGCTATTGCCTGCTTGGCGAGCTCGGCCTCCCTGGCGGCGACGTCGGCCGGCGTGTCGCCGGTCAGGTCGGAAAGCGTGATGCGTTGGGTCGTCTCGCCCTCGCTGGCGGCTGCCTGGCGAAGCGCCAGCGACAGCTGGCCGGCACCGGCGGCCAAGGTAAGCTTCTGTGCATCCCTGGTGCTGGCCTCGAGCGTGACCGATTTCACCACCGTCGGGCTGTCGGTGCTTTCGTCGGCGACCTGGTCGACGGCGAGCACCTTCATGCTCTGCAGCAGCACGTCGACAAAGCTCTTATCCGCGCCGCCTTCGCCACGCGCCGTGCGCGTTAAAAGTACGTCGACACGATCGCCGGGAAAGACAAATCCGGCGACGCCGAGCACGTCGTTGACCCTGATAGAGACGGCTTTCATGCCTTCGCCGAGCACCGCGGAGAGCGTGGCACGCTGGCCGGGACCGGTGATCTTGGTGGCGAGAACAGGCTCGTTGGCGCTGATCGCCTGCAGCGCCTGCTTGGTGCCTTCGCCAGCCAGCGCCTCTTTCGTCGTCTTGAAAGCTCCGGCCGGAATGGCACCTGCAGGCCAGGCGATTTCACGCAGCTTGTCGGCCGACAGTGTGTCGCCGAATTTCAGCGCCACCGCTGCCACCACAAGCGTATCGCGCTGGATTCCGTTTGCTTCCGCCATGGCACTACGCTGGCTGGCGAGCCAGACATTGGCGAGCACCACCGCCAGGACGCCGAACACGCCCGCAAGAACGATCATGATAAGTGTGTTAGCACGCATAGCCCAAGCCCCACGCCCCAAGCCTAAAGTGCGGGAATTCGCCCGTCGCGATTGGATTCAGGCCCGGATCGGATGGGACCCGGGCCTGAGCGTGATCTGGCGATCAGGTTCCGACGCCCGTTCCCACGTTGCAGGTGCCGAGTGGCGATGCTTCCAGCGCGGCGCACAGGCCGGTAAAGCGACCGGTCACCCAACCGCCGATCGCCAGGATAGCAAGTATCGCTGCTGCGGCGATGATGCCGACAAGGATGGAATATTCGACCATGGCAGCGCCGTTTTCGTCGTCGCGGAACTGCCGGGTCATCGTCATGAGCTTCTTCATGCCAATCTCTCCCTTTGGAGTTTGAACCCGACGAGACGAGCCAAGGATGAAATCCATACCTGAGCATCCCCCGTCATCTCGAATCTAAGTCCCGGCGAAAACCAGAGTCAAACGGGATTAACGGATCCTTAACTATCAAGTACATGGCCGCGCCATAATATTGCCATTCTAACACTGATCAAGACATTGATTCGGCTGAATTTTCCATCCGCTTTAACCATTCGTTCACAATTTGGCCGCGGATATGGCGGAAGCGGGGCAGCATTAGTGATGATGCATATTCCTTTATATCTAAGGCCTTAGGTGAGCTCCATGACGCCTTTGTGGCAAAAAAGGCACTTTGCATTGAAAGGCGAGCCCCCGTGTTGCATTAGGACAGCGTCGCTGACCAAATAAACGTCGCATTTTCTGATGCTTGATCTTAACTATGTGTGAAGTATTAATTTGCATGGTGCGCAGCTGGCGCTTGTGCCATCCGTGGTTAACGCTTAGTTTCAGCGTGGGGATTAAACGGGGAAGAAGCGTGATGTTGGGCCGATTCACCAAGGGGCCAGGCGAACCGCGGGTCGAGCCAAGGGTTGAGCCGATCGTGACGTCGCCGGTAGCAGCGCTTCCCCCGGCAGCCGATGTCGAAGCGGCAGGTGACGATTTCCTGACGCTCAAGGTCGAGCTCCACCGCCATCTGATCGACCGGTTCAATCTTGCCGCGCTTGAAACGGCATCGAAGGACGAGATCCTGAACGAAATCCGGCCAATCGTTCGCGAGTTCGTTCGTGCTCGCGCCGTACCGCTGAACGCGCGGGAGCTCGACAGGCTGACCAGTGAGACAGCCGACGAGATGCTGGGCCTTGGCCCGATCGAGCCGCTGCTCAAGGACGACTCGATCACCGACATATTGATCAATACCCACAAGCGCGTCTTCATCGAGCGGCGCGGCGTGATCGAGGAGACGGCGATCCGCTTCCGCGACGAGGCGCACCTTCTGCGCGTCATCAACAAGATCGTCTCGGCCATCGGCAGGCGCGTCGATGAATCGGCGCCGATGGCGGATGCGCGCCTGGAAGACGGCTCGCGCGTCAACATCGCGGTGCGGCCGGTCTCGGTGGATGGCCCACTGGTGTCGATCCGCAAATTCTCCAAGAATCCCTATTCGCTCGAGCGCCTGATGGCGCTCAACTCCATTCGCCAGCCGATGATCGACCTCCTGCGGATCGCGGTGCAGTCGCGCAAGTCGATCCTGGTTTCGGGCGGCACCGGCAGCGGCAAGACGACATTGCTCAATGCGCTGTCTAGCTACATCCCGGCCAAGGAGCGCCTGATCACCATCGAGGATGCCGCGGAACTGCAATTGCAGCAGCCGCATGTCGGCCGCCTGGAGACGCGCCCCCCGAATGTCGAGGGCAAGGGCGAGGTTCGTCAGCGCGAACTGCTGAAGAACGCGCTGCGCATGCGGCCCGACCGCATCATCGTCGGCGAGGTTCGCGGCGAGGAAGCCTTCGACATGCTGCAGGCGATGAACACCGGCCACGAAGGCTCGATGACCACCATCCATGCCAACACGCCACGCGACGCGATCTCCCGCCTCGAGCAGATGGTCGGGATGGCCGGCATGCCGATGACCCATGAGTCCATCCGAGCGCAGATTGCGTCGGCCATCGACATCATCGTGCAGACGCAGCGTCTTTCGGACGGTGGAAGGCGCGTCGTTTCAATCTCCGAACTGACCGGCATGGAGGGCAATGTCGTCCAGCTTCAGGAGATTTACCATTTTGTCCGCCGGGAGGTGACGCCGGAGGGCAAAATCATCGGCGATTTTCGCGCTACCGGCGTCCGTCCACGCTTTGCCCCGGAGGCGGCGACGCTTGGCCATCATTTTGCCAAGGACGCCTTCAATCCGCAGGTTGCGCTCTGATGCCCACCGGTCAGACTTTGCTCTACTTCATTTATGTGCTCGCGGCCGCCTCGACGATTCTCGCTGGCGAGGCCCTGTACTTTTCCTTTGCCAAGCGCCGCTCGCGGGTCAGCACGATTAACCGCCGGATGAAGCGTCTGGTTGATGAGGTTCCGGCCGAACTGACCTTGCAAGGATTGCTGCGCGAACGCGGGCTGACGGATTCGGGCGACTTTGTGTTTGGCCTGATCGGGCTAAACAGGCTTTATACCCAGTCCGGTATCACCGGGAACCCGCTGTCTTTCGCCGCGACCTTCCTGCTCGCTGGCCTGGCATTGGCGTCGGTGTTGTCGATCTTTTTGGGTTTCTCGACCTTGGTATCGCTCATCGTTTTTCTGGTGGTCGGATTTGTGCTGCCGCTTCTTGTTCTTCGGCGCGCCCGCAACAAGCGAATCCAGAAATTCGCGAAACAGCTCCCGGATGCACTGGACATGATCGTTCGTTCACTGCGCGCCGGACATCCGGCTTCGGTGGCGATTGGTCTCGTCGCCCGCGAAATGCCTGATCCGCTCGGCACCGAATTCGGCATCGTTTCCGACGAAATCACCTTCGGACTCAGCATTGAGCAAGCCGTTCGCAAACTTTCCCAACGCGTCGGCTTCGAAGGTCTTCATCTGCTATCGGTGTCGCTGTCCATTCAATCCAAGACCGGCGGCAATCTCACCGAAATTCTACACAATTTGTCGTCAGTTTTGCGCGAGAGGCAGAAATTGCGCATGAAAATCAGGGCGCTTTCGTCCGAGGGCCGAGTGTCGGCATGGATCATCTCACTGTTCCCGGTCGCGATGTTCCTGATCCTTCAGATACTTGCCCCAGCCTACTACGGAACCGTCTGGAACAATCCGGTTATCCTGCCGGTGTTCCTGATTTTCGGGTCGTGGGCGCTGTTAGGCGATTTCATTATGTATCGAATGGTGAATTTCGATTTCTGAACAGGGGCGAAGCGTAACTTGTTTTCGAACGTCCAGAACCTGAGCATGTTGGTTTCCATTGCCGTCTTCGTGGCAGCGGTTGCACTTTTTCTGTTCGGCGCTCTCGTCTTCTTGCCGGCGCTGCAGACGCGCAAGCTGGTCGCAAAAAGCCTGATGGCCGAAGGTATTTCCGATCGCCGTTCGCTCGTTGGACAGGAGCAGCTTGCCAAAATCGCAGCGCAGCGGCCAGTGGAGGCATATTTTCGATCGATCGAAAAGGAGCGGGACGAGCCCAGCGCCTTGGACGCGAAGCTCTTTCGCGCCGGCTTTTATCAGTCGAGCGCGCCACTCATTTACACCTTGTCGCGACTTGGCGCGGTCTGTGTCGGCTTTCTGGCTGCCTATGCGCTGCTGTCACGAGTCCTGCCGCCTGAATTACCCGGCTTCATCGCCTTTGCCGGTTCTGCTTTGTTTGGGCTCGCCTGCATCGTGGTTCCAAGCGTCCTGCTCGATCGCTTCGAAAAGGCACAAAAGCGGATCTATCGTCGTGGCTTTCCCGATTTCATGGACATGATGATAACCTGCGCCGACGCAGGCATGAGCCTCGAGGCGGCCGTCGAGCGTGTAAGCGGTGAACTGGCCGGCACCCACAGATGGCTGGGCATCCAGCTTTCGATCATGACCTTGCAGTTGCGCGCCGGCAAGCCATTGCGCGAGGCCCTGCGCGAACTCGCCGACCGCATTGGTCTTGACGAGGCGCAGGCGCTGGCTGTGCTTTTCAGGCAGTCGGAAGAACTTGGCACTAGTCTCACGGAGGCCTTGCGCGTCTACAGCGACGAAATGCGGAGCCAGAGAATCCTGAGTGCCGAAGAGCGCGCCAATGCTTTGCCGGTCAAGATGATGATCCCGTTGGGGCTCTGCATCTTTCCAGTCGTGTTGATGGTCATCATGTTGCCGGTGATCATTCGAATGAGGGGCATTTTCTTCTAGGCGATCATGTGCTTTGGTCGAAATACAGAGTCGGAGGACTCTTTTGGGGGACGAAATGACAGGGCCAATGCGCCTCGCAGCCATAGCCGGTTTGCTGCTTATCGTGCTTTCCGGCTGCCAGACGGCTGATAGCAGCGGCGTCGTCCGCACCAACGAGCCCTCAAAAGGTGACATGACAGCCTTTGGCGATGCCTTCGACGGGCTGAAGACGGTCAGCGACGTCGAGTACTATGCCTCGGACCAGGCTATTGCCGAAGCCAAGAACCAGTTCCGCGCGGAAAATTACGGCAATGCCGGCGCCCTGTTCTACAAGGCGACGCAACTGGCGCCCAATGATGGTGGTGCCTGGATGGGCCTGGCCGCCTGCAGCGATCGCATCCGCCGCTTCGACCTCTCCGACTACGCCTATCGCCAAGCCTTCCGACTGGTTGGCGGGACGCCCGAATATTACAACAATGTCGGCTATTCCTATCTGCTGCGCGGCAAGCTGCAGGACGCACGCAGCAACTTCCTCAAGGCTTATGAGCTGGTGCCCAACGATCCGACCGTGGCCAACAATCTGCTGCTCCTTTCGTCGAGCGTGAAGAATCTCGAGCGGTAAGGCGATAGCATGTTGCTCGCCGCATCGCTGCTGCTGAAGGGACTAGCCATTCCTTTGCTGGCAAGGATCGCCTGGCTCGACCTTACAACCCAGAAGATATCCAACCAGAATGTGCTGCTGCTGCTTTGCCTGGGTTTGGGCTCGCTGCAGCTCCTATCGGTGCAAGCCGGGTCGTGGTGGGACATGGGCCTGAGCGCGCTTGCCGGTCTTTTGCTGTTTGTTGCGCTCTTTCCGTTCTGGGCCATGCGCAAGATCGGGGCCGGCGATGTCAAGCTGATGGCGGTGCTGCCGTTGCTGATAGGCGGCAGCGGCCTCGTCGTATTTTCAGTGCTGCTGCTGGTTTTCGCTCTCGCCACGGCGATGGTCGTCAAAAATCCGCTCATGCTGCCGCAAGGCGCTTTCCGCCTCTACGTTCAGCACCTGGACCGCAAAGGCGTCGTGCCGTTTGGCGTGCCGATCTCGCTCGCAGCGATCTGCACGATAGTGTTTCAGATTTATACCAACATGATGGTTCTAGCCGGGCTATCGGTTTGACGGAGGGCGGCTTTGGACCCTTGCGGGGGCAGGCGATGAAGGTGAAGAACTAGGCGCTTACGCGCGAGCCAAGCGGAGGGTTGCATGAAGCAGCTCGAACTTCTGGATTGGAACCCGCCTGTCTGGTGATCGCCTTCCCGATGGCGAAGCGTGTCGGCAAAGTCCGACGTGTTGCCGAGGTGCTTTCGGTCAAGCGCGGCGCCGCCACGACGAACTACTGGAAGCAGGTGGTTGCGACCTTGGGCGGACAGACGCAACGTGCCGGGTTCAATCGGGATACTATCAACCGCGAACCGCGAGCGCTTCATGACGCTGTTCAGCGCGAGCTTTGCTTGCAAAGTGGGCACGGGCAGCGGCCAGGAGGTGCTGCCGCATGACCCCGAGCTATAGCGGCGTCGACGGGCGAGATGGTTCAACCCGTGCGAAAACCGTCAGCGCTGGTTGGATCGATCTTCATCAACCGCGATCTGGCCTCGGCCACGCGACGTTGCGCAGCCCGTATCCTGCTGCACAACGCAATATTGATGCCGACACCGCAGTCTTCATCCAGCATTTCATTCGCACGCCTAAGGGAGAGCTCCGCTCGCCTGAGCCGCTGTCGGGCTCTCGCCAATTCCAAATCCAGAAATTCCATTATCCTGCATCCATTGGAGTCCCTTCGATTGGTAAACCATTTGTCGTCGCCGTTGGTTCCGGCTGTTCGCGAAGGTGCAGCCTAGGCGTCGATTTGGTTGGCACAGTCTGGAACGCCAGCGGTGGCGCTGCTGGCCGGAAGGCCGAACAATGAGCCGTATCCCTGCCAACAGAGAGATCGTCCGTTGCTGCTGCTCACTCGACCTGCTCAATCTCCGGACCCGGTTCAGTCGGCGGAGCTGGCATGCAATCTTGTCCGGTGCATTCCTGCACAGGGTTATCCGCCGGCGGGAGGCAGTTTTGCCCCTCGCAATGAACTGGCGGCTGCTCTGTTGCTGCTTCGCTGTTCGGCAGAGCCGGCTGATCCTCAGCTCGAACGGGAGGCATTCCAAGGCCGATCATGGCCGTGCACAGGAGCGCAATTCGAAGCAACTTCATTTCCGCCTCCGCGGCTGACAGCTAAATGCAGACTACACTTTCGAACTGCGGCCTACATCCTGTCACCCGCGAACGGCGTTAACAGCGCGTTTCGTTGCTGGTCAGAAGGTCGCGAGGAATGAGAGCGAGCGTTGTTCGTCTTCCTGCCAAAACAGCGCCAAAAACAGGCGTGCGTCTTCGACCGCTCAATATACCCGGCACCGAGGCCCTTACAGTCAAGCAGGCGCAGGGTGTTCAAAGACTATCGATTGTCAGAGGACACGTTGCGACGCTTGGTGACGCGATGGCGCTTGAGGGTGATCATTGTGCGCTGAACTGCCCCAGGCAGGACGACCGCGAACATCCGGACGTGCAACGGTATTTCCGAAGGTTGGATGTACCTCTAAGTTAGTGAAAAGCTGCGACGATCCCCTTCACCCAATCTAGAAGTTCTGGACTGGCAAGGGATGCGGCTAATGCGCTGGCCACTGTAGCAACTATCACCCCCGCAGGCATAACACTCATCAGACTGTTCATCTTGCTCACGTGGCGTTCAGCAGCTGCCCGCTGTTTTTCGTTGCTGTCGCGAAATTCGTCTGGACGTTCAATCCGTACCGATCGTAGTCGACATCATCATGATTGATGCTCTACCGGCGGAGGATTGCATCGTAATCTCGGCTAGTCGCTCGGTCTATGGATGATGCCTTGGTCGCGCTCTGTGCAGCACGTCCTACAACTGAGGACGAGCAGAAACTTCGACGGAGATACCCCTCGATCGACATTGCTGCCAGGTTTAACGGATGCGAGGACCCGACTGAGCGTGTCATCAAGGCACTGATCGAGGGCGTAGTGTCATGAGGCTTATCGCCGGCCTCCGCGCCAGCGCCTTGCTCGACGTCATTCGGGCAAGGCGCGATAGGCGGAGGTCAACCGGCCCGCTGATGCCTCGCCGGCGTCAGCTGTAACGGCCCGCTGCCTCAAACCAGTCCCATAGCCTCCCCATGTCACGTCCATGTCGCGTGGATCCGCCGATAGTCGCAGGAACCTTTGGAAATCAACGGTAGCCAATTGCAACATGGCGCGACATGGCCGCCGCCCAAATGATCACCAAGCTTTTGATTTTGTTGGTGATCCCGACAGGAATCGAACCTGTGACCTACAGATTAGGAATCTGCCGCTCTATCCTACTGAGCTACGGGACCACGCGGCCCGACACATAACCGCTTCGGACCGTTTCGCCAAGAGGCAGGCTCGATGCAATCGGCCGGTTGCGAGGTGGATCGCAAAGATGAGCTGGGGATAGCGGAACTTCGGACCACCGCCGCGCTTTAGTGTGCCGAAGGAGATGCCGCATGAGTGCTACGAAAGAGTTCTTTGAAACCTGGCTCCAGGAGAACGTCGGTAACCTGCCCGCTGAAAGCGAGGTGAGCGTGGCGGTCCTGGCGCAGCAATTCGAACAAGATGCCGACGCGGCCGGCTATGGTCACGAGGTACGCGAAGACGAGATCGGCGACATTGAAGAGGCGATTGAGAAAGCTCTGGACAAGGCCCGGACCGGCGAACAGCAGCAGGCCGATCCGGTCGAAGAGAGTGATCTGGCGCCCGTCATGGAAGCGCTGGAGGTCGACGACCCGAAGAGCGGACCATAGGGGTCCAGGCACCATCCATTGATTTTCGAATAGATTCCCAGCCGGTGCTCCTCCACCCTACATGACCGCCCATCATAGATGCGTGGGTATCGGCGTCGCGTTGGCTGCGTACCTTCGGGGGGCAAGCCCGAGGTAGGCATTGTATGCATTAGGCGGCCAGCGCCGTCTCCGCGAGCTTCACCCAATAGCTCATGCCGTGCGGGATGACTTCGTCGTTGAAGTCGTAGGCCGGATTGTGGAGACCGGCGGTGTCGCCATTGCCGATGAAGATGAACGCGCCCGGCCGCGCTTCCAGCATGTAGGAGAAATCCTCGCCGCCCATCACCGGCTGGATGGCGCGATGCACATGCGCCTCGCCGGCGACATCAGCGGCGACGTCGCTGGCAAAGACCGTCTCTTCCGGATGGTTGAAGGTGACGGGATAATTGGCATTGTAATCCACCTCGATCGTTGCTCCGAAGGCCGCGCCCACGCCCTCGCAGAGGGCGCGCACGCGCTCCTCGGCCTTCCTGGCGACCTCCTTCTTCAGCGTGCGCACGGTGCCGGCGATCTCGGCGCTCTCGGGAATGACGTTGTAGGCGTCGCCGGCGTGGAATTTCGTCACCGACACCACGACAGCCTCGACCGGATCGGTGCTGCGCGAGGCAATCGTCTGCAGGGCGCCGACGAGCTGGCTGGTGATGACGATCGGGTCGATCGTGCCGTGCGGCATCGCCGCATGCCCGCCTCGGCCGTTGACGGTAATGGTGAATTCGGCGGTCGCCGCCATGATCGGGCCCGGCTTGATGGCGAACTGGCCGACCGGCAGGCCCGGCATGTTGTGCATGCCGAACACCTTGGATATGCCGAAGCGCTCCATCATGCCCTCCTTGACCATCTCGTTGCCGCCGCCGCCGCCTTCTTCGGCCGGCTGGAAGATCACCGCGAGGGAGCCGGCGAAATTGCGCGTCTCGGCAAGATATTTGGCAGCACCGAGCAGCATTGCGGTGTGGCCGTCGTGGCCGCAGGCGTGCATCTTGCCCGGAATGGTCGAGGCGTAGGATTTTCCGGAGATCTCGTTGAGCGGCAGCGCGTCCATGTCGGCGCGCAGGCCGATGGTCGTGCCTTCGCCCAGGCGGCCGCGGATGATGCCGACGACGCCGGTCTTGCCGAGCCCGGTCACCACGTCGTCGCAACCGAAGGCCTTCAGCTTCTCGGTGACGAAGGCGGCGGTCTTGAAGACGTCGAAATTCAGCTCTGGCGTCTGGTGCAGATGGCGGCGCCAGCCGGCGACCTCGTCTTGCATTTCGGCGGCGCGGTTCAGGATCGGCATGATGGTTCCATCTCGCTGTTGGAGCAGACGGGCTCTGCCTGCTGCTTTGCAAATTGTGCCTGCTGTTTTACAATTGTCATTCAGGCACTTTGCCATCTTGACGTCACATAGGCTAAATAGCACCGCAAGATTGCGATCCGGATAGGGGCCGGATCACCATGCTGGCGATCGCGTAACAAATCTTACGGAGCCAGAGGCGACTGCGGCAAGAGGCGATTTCGGATTCCACCATGCGGTACAGGCGTTTCCTCAAACTATTGCTGGCGGGCGCCGTGGCGTTTCCGGTGCTGGCCGGACCGGCTCTCGCCAATCCGACGATCGTGTTCGATCTGGGGAATGGCAAGATCCTCCAGCACCAGGAGGCTTTCAAGCGCTGGTATCCTGCCTCGCTGACCAAGCTGATGACCGCCTATGTGACGTTCCGCGCGATTGCGGCCGGCGAGGTCCAGCTCGATTCGCCAATCAAGGTCTCGAAACGTTCCGCCGGCGAGCCGCCGAGCAAGATGGGCTTCAAGCCGGGTTCGGTCATGCGGCTCGACAACGCGCTGAAGATGATGCTGGTCAAATCGGCCAACGACGTCGCCATGGCCGTCGGCGAGAACATCGGCGGTTCGCAGGCCGCTTTCGCCGAACGCATGAACACCGAGGCGCGCCGGCTCGGCATGACCGGAACGCATTTCGTCAACCCGAACGGGCTGTTTTCGCCGGACCAGTATACGACGGCGCGCGACCTCGGCTTGCTGGTGATGGCGATCCGCACGGAATTTCCGCAGTATGCCCCATGGTTCTCGATCGAGGGCCTGGCCGTCGGCAAGAAGCAGATCCCGAACTACAATCTCCTGATCGGCCGCTATCCCGGCGCCGACGGCATGAAGACCGGTTTCGTCTGTCCTTCGGGCTTCAACATGATCGGCTCGGCAACACGCGACGGGCGCACGCTGGTGGCGGTGGTGCTTGGCGAGAAGTCGGCCGTCACCCGCGCCGAGACCGTCGCCAGGCTGCTCGACCACGGCTTTGCCACGCCGACACCGGGCTGGTTGACGGTGGCGGCGCTGCCTTCCTATGGCGACACCACATCGGTCAACAACCTGAATGACGAGATTTGCAGGAAGAAGCCGGCTAAGGAGCAGTCGGAAGCGGTCACTGTCGGCGATAAGAATGCGCCAAAATCTCCCTATCGGAAAAAGCTCGACCATGTGCCGACATTGGTCGCCGTCGGCCTTGGCGGCGCCACCGGGCCGAAGCCGAAGGCGATGCTCGATGCATCGGGCCGGGAATATGCCGACGTGCCGCTGCCGAACTGGCGGCCCGACCTGCCGCCGCCGCCCGGCGCCGAGCCGGCAGTGATCGGTTCCGCCACCACGGCCCAGGACGACCAGCCCGCCAAGGCCTTGAACTAGCCTGATGAGCAGCGGCTTTCCCGTCGCCGTCTCGGTGCTGACCGGCTTTCTCGGCGCCGGCAAGACGACGCTGCTCAACCGGCTGCTCAGGGATCCCGCACTTGCCGACACCGCGGTCATCATCAACGAGTTCGGCGAGGTGGCGATCGACCACCTCCTGGTCGAACAGGCCTCAGACGGCATCATCCAGCTTTCCGACGGCTGTCTCTGCTGCACGGTGCGCGGCGAACTGGTCGATACGCTGGCCGATCTCGTCGACCGGCTGCAGACCGGCCGCATCGCCCGGCTCGCCCGTGTCGTCATCGAAACCACGGGCCTCGCCGATCCGGCGCCGGTGCTGCAGTCGATCATGGCGCATCCGGCGCTGGTCCACGCCTTCCGGCTCGACGGCGTCATCACGTTGGTAGACGCGGTCAACGGCAATGCGACGCTCGACGCCCATGTCGAGGCGGTGAAGCAGGTGGCCGTCGCCGACCGCATCGTGCTGACGAAAGCCGATCTGGCCACCGATCCGCGCGACGTCGAGGCCTTGCGGGCCCGGCTGCGGCAGATCAATCCGGGTGCCGAGCTGCTCGATGCGGGTGACAGAAGGACCGATGTGGCGGCGCTGTTCGATTGCGGCCTTTACAACCCGGCCACCAAGTCCGCCGACGTGCGGCGCTGGCTGGGCGAGGAAGCCGCCCATGATCACCATGGCGATCATGACCACGGCGACCATGATCACGACCATCGGCACGATTCCCGCGTGCGCTCCTACTCGTTGGTTCATGAAGGGCCGGTGCCGTTTTCGGCGATCGAGATGTTCTTTGACCTGTTGCGATCGGCGCATGGCGAGCGCCTGTTGCGCATGAAGGGCGTCATCGAATTGCTGGAAGACCCGTCGCGGCCGCTGGTCGTCCACGGCGTACAGAAGATCCTTCATCCGCCGGCGCGGCTGCCGTCCTGGCCGGACGGTCAACGCGGCACAAGGCTGGTGCTGATCACGCTCGACATGCCGGAAGACTACGTCCGCCGGCTGTTTGCCGCCGTCACCAGCCGGCCGTCGATCGACACACCGGACCGCGCAGCGCTGGAAAACAACCCGCTGGCCATCGCCGGGCGGTAGCTTCAATTTCCGAACGCCGCACTGTCCTCTAACGGAATTGCAAACGTTCCCGAGCTGGCGGCGTCCGTGCAGCTACCAATCTCCCTCCTTGAGGGGGAGATGTCGCCGAAGGCGACAGAGGGGGGTCGCCTCGGCTGGTGCGACGCCCCGCAGGACGAAAGAAAAGGTTGGCGCTTCACGCGCGGCAACCTCTCTGGCCTGCCCTCTTTGCCAAAACTTGGCATCTCCCCCTCAAGAGATTGTCCGCTCAGCCGCTTTCGCCAGAACGAGCTAAGTTGAGACTCAGCCACCGCCGCGCTCGACAAGGAAGCGATGGCCGCCTGATATCGCTGCCGTTTCGATCAATCGATGGCCGCTCTCGGTGCAAAAGGCGGGAATGTCGATGACGGCGAGGGGATCAGTGGTTTCAAGCCACAGGCGGCTGCCCGGCTGCATTGTTGCCAACCGCTTTTTTGCCTTGAGCACGGGCAACGGGCAGTTCAGGCCTTTGAGATCGTAGACGGCGGCGGGGCTGGTTGAGGGCCTGTCTTCTTGGCCCCCATCTTCTTGTTCAAGCATGAACCTCAGCCGCCGAACATGCCGAGCAGCTTCTTCTTCAGCCTTGTCGTCGTGCTTTCGTCGGCACTCGCCGCGTGCGTTTCGATTGCCGCGGCGGCCTCGGAGGGCACGACGGTTGCAGTGGCGACAGGCGCTTCGGCTGCGGCCCGGACCGCTTCCTCTTCAGCCAGAGCCTGAGCCTTAGCTGCCTCTTTCTCGGCCTTGGCTGCTTCTATCGCGGCAAGCCTTTGCTCCTCGGCCTTCTGCTTGGCGGCCTTCTCCGCGTCGAGCGCGGCCATCTTGCGGCCGGCCGGCGAATCGATGCGGCCCATGCGCGCCGTCGCCGTCAACGAGCCGTCGGCGTTGAGCGAGGGCGGCTCGATCGGCACGCGTTCGCCACGCGCGCGCTTCTTCGACCACTCGGAGACGATGCTGGCTTCCTTGATCCCGGCGATGGTCGGCTTGGGCGCCGGCACGCTAGCCTTGACCGCGCCGTTAAAAGCCGCTTCGTAGGTGCTCTGATAGGCATTGAAGGCGCTCTTCAGCGAATCCGGCTGCGTGGTCGCGGGGCAGGCGCCGGCCGGATCGAAGGTCGCGCCGTCAGCCGCGACCTGGTTGAAGACATAGCGCTTCTCGCAGACATCGACCTTCGGCGGCACTTTGGTGATCTCGAAATTGTCGTAGCCGACCTTTAGCATCTTCCAGAATTCGTAGTTCGGATCTTTGCGATAGCGCGCCATGTTGGCGGCGGTCATGCGGAACGGAAAGGCCTGGATCTGGAACTCGGTCTGGCCGCCCTGGAAAGCGTCGCGGCCGAAGGCGTAGATTTGCTCGATCTGTGCGTCGGTCATCGAATAGCAGCCCGACGACGAGCAGGCGCCATGGACCATCAGATGGGAACCGGTGCGGCCATTGGCGCGGTCGTAGGCGTTGGGATAACCGATGTTGAACGCAAGGTGGTAGCTCGACCGTGGATTCATCTGCGCCGGACGGACCGTATAGAAGCCTTCCGGCGCCTGGCGGTCGCCTTCGGTGAATTTGGGGCCCAGCTTGCCCGACCATTTGCAGATGTCGTAGCTGGCGACCAAGTCGTAGCGGCCGTTGGTCTTGGCCTTCCAGATTTCGAGCTTGCCCTCTTCCTTGAAGATGCGGGCCATCACCGGCGAGGTGCGGGTCATGCCCTTGGCGTTCATGCTGGCCAGGATCTTGTCGGGCAGCGGCTTATTGGCGTGGGGGGCAAAATCCTTCATCGAAGAATCATTGCAGCCGGCGACGCCTATCGCGGCAATCAGAAGTCCGGTGCGGGCAAGCTTGGCAAACATGGATATGGCTATGTCTTTTCTTTCGGACCGCAGGCATCAGCGCCGTCAGGCCCAACCCTAAGCCCGGTAACCTTGAAAATTCCTTACCGCAAGCGCCGGACGCATCCCCTTACAGCAATTTGATTGAACCGAATGCCGCGGCATTTTTGTGGCGGAAGCGCTCAATCTCGCCACATTACGGCGCGGACACCCATCTCGCGTTAAAGGTTTCGCCCCATAGCCAGGTATTTTTCGCGGCGCTGCTCGCGAAAATCGGTGTTGGCGCCGGAGAACTCCTTCATCGTCTTGGCGATGAGGTCGCCGGTGGCGGCAATCACCGTTTCCGGGCCACGATGGGCGCCACCGAGCGGTTCGGCAATGATGGCGTCGATGATCTTCAGCTCCAGCAGATCCTGGGCGGTGATCTTCATGTTGGTCGCCGCATCCTTCGAGCGGGTGGTGTCGCGCCACAGGATCGAGGCGGCGCCCTCCGGCGAGATCACCGAATAGATGGCATGCTCGAGCATGTAGACGCGGTTGGCGGTGGCGATCGCGATGGCACCGCCCGAGCCGCCTTCGCCGATGACCACCGAGATCGACGGCACCTTCAGGCCGAGACAGGCCGAGGTCGAGCGGGCGATGGCTTCCGCCTGGCCGCGCTCCTCGGCATTGACGCCGGGATAGGCGCCGGCCGTGTCGACCAGCGTCAGCAACGGGATGTTGAAGCGATCGGCGAGTTCCATCAGCCGCACCGCCTTGCGATAGCCCTCCGGCCGTACCGAGCCGAAATTATGCTTCAGCCGGCTGGCCGTGTCGGAACCCTTTTCCTGGCCGATGATCGCCACCGGCTCGCCGCGGAAGCGGGCGAAGCCGCCGACGATCGCCTGGTCCTCTCCGAAATTGCGGTCGCCGGCAAGCGGCGTGAAATCGTTGAACAGGCCCTTTATGTAGTCGACGCAATGCGGTCTGTCCGGATGGCGCGCCACCTGCACCTTCTGCCACGGGGTCAGCGCCCTATAAGTGTCGCGCAATGCGTCACGCACGCGTTTCTCGAGACGGCTGATCTCATCGCCGACATCTACCGCCTCGCCATTCTCTGCGAGCTTCTTCAGCTCGACAATCTTGCCTTCGAGATCGGCAACCGGCTTTTCGAAATCGAGGTAATTGTACATTCTTGAGCGGACCGATAAGCCGGGAGGCAATGACTGACGGAACCTGGGAAATAGAGGCGCCGGGCGGTGGAACGTCGTCCTCACATAGCGATATGACGTCTAGTCGGCAAGCGGATGATGATCGTTGACCAGCCGCACCAGCCGCTCCTCCAGCACATGCGTGTAAATCTGCGTCGTTGAAATATCGGCATGGCCAAGCAACTGCTGCACGGCCCTGAGATCGGCGCCGTTCTGCAGGAGATGGCTGGCGAAAGCATGGCGCAGCACATGCGGCGATATTTTCGCAGAGGCGATGCCGGCGCGCGCGGCAAGACCCTTCAGGTCGCGGGCGAAAACCTGCCTGGAGAGATAGCCGCTGTCGCTTGCTGCTGGAAAAAGGAACGGGCTATCTGCGAAAGCCGGCACCGTTGCCCGGGCAGCGAGCCAGGCCCGCATTGCCATGCGCGCCTTTGCCGACAGCGGCACCATGCGTTCCTTGTCACCCTTGCCGCGCACCATGAAGAAACGATCGTCGCGCAGCGCCACCGTGACCGGCAGGCCGACCAGTTCGGAAACGCGCAGGCCGGTGGCGTAGAGCACCTCGACCAGCGCATGCAGGCGCAGCGCCGCCAGGTTGTCGCCATCGTTCAGCGAGGCGTCAGCTGCCTCCTGCGCTGCACGGTCGATCAGCCGGCCGGTGTCGGCCTCGCTCATCGTCTTCGGCAGCGGCCGGCCCTTCTTCGGACTGTCCAAGGTTCCGGTCGGGTCGTCGCCGCGCAGGCCTTCTGCATAGAGGAACTTGAAGAACTGGCGGATCGCCGACAGTTTGCGTGCCTGCGAGGTGGCAGCAAAACCGCGCGCCGCGATCTCGTCGAGATAGCCGCGGATATCGGCGTCGGTGGCACCCGCGAGCCCGCCGTCGATCTCGGCCGAAGCGTCTTCGAGGTCGCGGCGATAGCTGGAAAGCGTGTTTTCGGCAGCGCCGCGCTCGGCACTCATCATTTCCAAAAAGGCTTCGATGCGGGCCGCGCTATTCATTTCTTTTGGGTCAGTTTTTCTCTTTTGGGTCAGTTTTTCTTGGGGTTCAGCTTTTCGGGAGGAATGCGTACGCTCATTTCGGTCTTTCTCGGCTCGACGAACATCGCCAGAGCGAACATCGTGCCATAGACAATGCCGGCCAGAATCGTGAGCGTCACGACAAAGCGGAACAGTGTCGGCATCAATTTTCGCCCGTCTTCTTGTTCTGCGTTTCCAAACCCTGTGCCCTTATGAGACGCCAATCCGGCCAATTCAAGGGCGAAGCTCGGACGACGCTCGGCGCCGCCACGCTTGACGCAATCAGGCTTTTGATGTCGATACGCCGGCAAAGTGGGCCTAAGCAGGCATTCGTGGGCTGGCCCACGAATGCCTGCTTAGATTCTTTGGCTCGTCGCAGTTCTTGTCGCCAAACCGTAGGATACTTGGCGGAACCTGCTTAGAAACATCATGGTGTCATGAACGCACTACCAGCAAATCCTCCCGATGAGAGCCATGCCGCGCTGCTCGGCCGGCTGGGCAACCGTTCCATCGTCTTTGTCGGCCTTATGGGCGCCGGCAAGACGGCGATCGGCCGCAAGGTGGCGGGGATCCTGGGACTGCCTTTCATCGACAGTGATCAGGAGATCGAAAGCGTGTCGCGCATGAGCGTCCCTGAATTGTTCGAACGCTATGGCGAGACCGAGTTCCGGGCGCTGGAGCAGCGGGTCATCCTGCGCGTGCTGGAACATGGTCCGCAGGTGCTGTCGACGGGCGGCGGCGCCTTCATGAGTGCGCAGACGCGGGAGGCCATTGCCGGCCATGGCGTGTCGGTATGGCTGAAGGCCGAGATCGACCTCTTGATGGACCGCGTTTCCAAGAAGCAGAACCGGCCGCTCCTGAAAAGCGCCGACCCCCGCGCCGTGATCGAGCGGTTGATGGCTGAGCGCTATCCGGTCTACGCAGCCGCCGATGTCACCGTGCCGACCCGCGACGATCGCAAGGAGGTCATCGCGGCCGAGGTGGTGAATGCGCTTTGCGGGTATTTCGGCGTTGCGGCCGCGACAGGCGAGGTGCGGTCGTGAGCACCAATACGACAGTCACCGTCGAAGTCGGGCTCGGCGATCGTGCCTATGACATATTGATCGGCTCCGGCCTGCTTTTGCGCGCCGGCAGCGAGATTTCGCGCCGCCTGCCCGGCACGCGCGCCGCGGTGGTCACCGACGTCAATGTCGCCGCAGCACACCTCGAGACGTTGAAGGCCGGCCTTGAAAAGGGCGGCATCCAGCCCGCCGTGATCACGTTGCCGGCTGGGGAAAAGACCAAGAGTTTCGCGCATCTCGAAGAGGTGGTGGACGGCGTGCTCGCCGCAAGACTGGAACGCGGCGATGTCGTCATCGCGCTCGGTGGCGGTGTCATCGGCGATCTGGCCGGATTTGCCGCCGGCATCGTGCGCCGCGGCATGAATTTCGTGCAGGTCCCGACTTCGCTGCTGGCGCAGGTCGACTCTTCCGTCGGCGGCAAGACCGGCATCAACAGCGCGCGCGGCAAGAACCTCGTCGGCGTCTTCCATCAGCCGAAACTGGTGCTGGCCGACACCGAAGTGCTCGATACGCTGCCGATCCGGGATTTCCGGGCGGGTTACGCCGAACTCGCCAAATACGGGCTCATCGATCGCCCCGACTTCTTCGCCTGGCTGGAGGAAAACTGGGGCCAAGTGTTCGCCGGCGGCCCGGAGCGGGCCGAGGCCATCGCCGAAGCCTGCCGCGCCAAGGCCGATGTCGTCGCCCGCGACGAGTTCGAGACCGGCGACCGCGCGCTGCTCAATCTCGGCCACACGTTCGGCCATGCGCTCGAGGCCGCCACCCACTATGACAGCGCCCGTCTCGTCCACGGCGAGGGAGTCGCCATCGGCATGGCGCTGGCTTATCGCTTTTCGTCACGCCTCAACCTGGCAAGTCCCGACGATGCGGCGCGCGTCGAGGCGCATCTTCGCGCTGTTGGCCTGCCCTGGCGCACGGCCGATATTCCGGGTGAATTGCCTGATGCCGAAGCGCTGCTTGCCTTCATCACCCAGGACAAGAAGGTTTCGCGCGGCGCGCTAACCTTCATCCTGACGCGCGGCATCGGCCAGGCCTTCATCGCCAAGGATGTGCCGGGGTCAGAAGTGCTGTCGTTTCTGAGGGAGAACCGCCCGGGTCAGCCGAAAGGCAGCCCGGGTCGGCAGAAGAGCCGCCCGGGATGAACGAGGCCGGCTGGATTGCCGCTGGTGTCTTGGCCGGGCTCGGCCTGCTCGCTTTCGCCTTTCGCGCGCGCCTGCTCGCTGCCTTCGGCTATGAACTGCAGCGCATCGAGCCGCAGCATTCGAAACATGATGAAGCGCGAGGCGCCGTCGACGATTTTCGGCGCGACGGCCAGGTGGTGCGCGTGGATCACGCCCGCATCGGCCGCCTGTCCGATCTCGACGAGCTCGAAGTGTCCGATGTCATGGTCCACCGCACCAACATGCGCTCGGTCAATGCCGACAATCCGCCGGAAGCGGTGGTGCGCGAGATCCTGCAGAGCCCGCATACCCGCATGCCCTTGTGGAAGGGCTCGCTCGACAACATCGTCGGCGTTCTGCATGCCAAGGACCTGCTGCGCGCGCTGAACGATGTCGGCAACGACTTTTCCAAGATCGACGTGATGAAGATCGCTTCAAAACCGTGGTTCGTGCCCGATACCACGACACTGCAGGAACAGCTCAACGCCTTCCTGCGTCGCAAGGCGCATTTCGCAGTCGTCGTCGACGAGTATGGCGAGGTCGAGGGGCTGGTGACGCTGGAGGACATCATCGAGGAAATCGTCGGCGAGATCGCCGACGAGCACGACATCGACGTGCAGGGCGTCAAGCAGGAAGCCGACGGCTCCGTCGTCGTCGACGGCACTGTGTCGATCCGAGACCTGAATCGGGCGCTCGCCTGGGACCTGCCGGACGAAGAAGCCACCACCATTGCCGGTCTCGTCATCCACGAGACGCAATTGATCCCGGACGAGAAGCAGGCGTTCACCTTTCACGGCAAGCGCTTCGTCGTCATGAAGCGCGACAAGAACCGGATTGCAAGGCTGAGGATCAGGCCGGCCGGTGACATCTAGTTCTGGTAGGTTCTGTCGCGGCTCGCCAATCCTTGACTGCACGCTCGCCGCGCCGGCGTGCACTTTTCGGCTGGGCTGTCTGGAGATGACGGTGATCGATCGGCGAATCCTGCTTTTGATGTCGATGGCTTTGTTGCCGGCCAGCGCTTCGGCGGCGCCGCGCCGGCTTTTGCCATCTCCGCAAACTTTCGACTACGGACCGGCCAGGCTCGACATCTACGCGCGCGCTGGCGCTAGCTCCCTGCCTGTGGTCCTTTTCATCCATGGCGGTGCCTGGCGAGCCGGCAATCGCACCAACGTCGACGTCAAGCCGCGCTTCCTGCTCGACAATGGCTTCTGCTTCGTCTCGATCGACTACCGGATGCTGCCTAAGGCTGATGTCGCCACCCAGGCCAACGATGTCGAGCAGGCATATCGTTACGTGCGCGCCAACATCGCCAGATACGGCGGCGATCCGAACCGGATAGCGGTGATGGGCCATTCGGCCGGCAGCCATCTCGCCGCACTGACCGGGCTGCGCGGCGGTCTGCCCGGCGTCGCGGCGCTGGTTCTGAACGATACCAGGGCCTATGATCTGGAGGCGCTTGCGAGGAGCGGCGGCATGACACCGGCCTATGCCCGGGCCTTTCCCGACCCGTCGCAGTGGCGCGTGCTGTCGCCTGCGACCCATGTCGGGAGCCGCAAACATCCGCCGACCTTTATCGCCTATTCGCGCGCATCGGGTCGTGCGGCGGCCTCGCGGGCCTTCGCCGAGCGCCTGCGGGCGACCGGAACCGAGGTGACACTGTTCGACGGCAGCGCTTATTCGCACATGTCGATCAACCGCGACTTCGGCGAAGGCGACACCTTGACCCGTGCAGTGATGACTTTCCTGAAGGCGGCGCTCGGCTGAAGCCTACCACCTGATCTTTTCGTCCGGCGCGGCCGGTTCGATCGCCAGCGCGTGGACACCAGCATTCAGCTCGTCGGCCAGCAATGCGTTGACCGCGCGATGGCGCTCGATTCGGCTCATGCCGGCAAAGGCTGAGGAGACGATGCGGACGCGGAAATGCGTCTCGCCGGTGCCGTCATAAGTGCCGTGATGGTCGGAATCCTGATGGTGATGGCCGGCATGCAGATGGCTTTCGTTGATGATCACCAGCCGCTCCGGCGAGAACGCCTTCTTCAACTTGCCTTCCATCGTTGACTGTATGGACATTCGTACTTCCCTTCACCACATATGCGGGCGCATGACCCTCGAAAATCGGCGCCCTTTGCGCGTGCGGAAGGAAGCGCGGTACCGTCGCCGCGACAAAATTCGCCGATCGCCCGCTTTATGCCCCGATTCAGCGGTTAGGGCGATCATTGCAAAAATGTCAATTCTTGTTTCGCACCAGCGAACAGCCCATAAATGGGTGAGATGAAACCGTACCCCAAATATTTCGAAAAAATTCGCATCCGCCCGGAGAAGGATGCGGAGCTGAAGTCGCGCTCGCCGATCTGCCAATGGGACGGTTGCAAGGAGGCCGGCACCCATCGCGCGCCGGTCGGGCGCATGAAGGAGGGCGAATATTTCCAGTTCTGCTTCGATCATGTGCGCGAGTACAATAAGGGCTTCAATTATTTCTCCGGTGTCCCCGATACCGAGATCGCCCGCTTCCAGAAGGAAGCGATGACCGGCCACCGGCCAACCTGGAAGATGGGCGTCAACGGCGCCTCGACGCGCTCCTCGCCCGATTTCGCCCAGCAGCGTTCCGGCCGCGCCGGCTACTACAACCGCATGCGCGATCCGTTCGACCTGTTCAAAGGCCCGAAGGATCCGCGCGAAGCGCGGGAGCGCAAGGCCAAGCCGCTTGAGGCCAAGGCGCTGGAAACGCTTGGCCTTGATACAAAGGCGACTGGCAAGGATATCAAGGCGCGTTATAAGGAACTGGTGAAACGCCACCATCCGGATGCGAATGGCGGCGACAGAGGTTCGGAAGACCGGTTCCGCGATGTGCTCCAGGCCTATCGTGTGCTCAAGCAGGCAGGATTGTGCTGAGCGACCATTCGGTTCGTGTCGTTTTCCAACTTTCATAAGGTTGGAAAAGGCTCTAAGACCGCCCCCGAACAAAATCGGTTGCCGGCGAAACGCGGCGTTCGCCCGTGGAGACGTTGATAAAGATGAACAAGGTCGATCGCGACATCGCCAACCTGCCAGACAGCACCGTGTCGGTGAAGGAGAAATTTGGCTTCGAGTCCAAGATGGTGGTGCCGGCCTATTCGGTGACGAGCGAGCATGTGCCCGACATCGATCCCGACTATCTGTTCGACAAGAACACGACGATGGCGATCCTCGCCGGCTTTGCCTACAACCGCCGCGTCATGGTGTCGGGCTATCACGGCACCGGCAAGTCGACGCATATCGAGCAGGTCGCCGCCCGTCTCAACTGGCCTATGGTGCGCGTCAATCTCGACAGCCATGTCAGCCGCATCGACCTCGTCGGCAAGGACGCCATCGTCGTCAAGGAAGGGCTGCAGATCACCGAATTCCGCGACGGCATCCTGCCCTGGGCCTACCAGCACAATGTCGCACTCTGCTTCGACGAGTACGATGCCGGCCGTCCGGACGTGATGTTCGTCATTCAGCGAGTGCTGGAGTCGTCCGGCCGGCTGACGCTGCTCGACCAGAGCCGGGTCATCCGCCCGCATCCGGCGTTCCGGCTGTTCTCCACCGCCAACACCGTCGGTCTCGGCGACACCACCGGCCTCTATCACGGCACCCAGCAGATCAACCAGGCGCAGATGGATCGCTGGTCGATCGTCACCACGCTGAACTATCTGCCGCACGACAATGAGGTGAACATCGTGCTGGCCAAGGCCAAGCACTATCGCGACAGCAAGGGCAAGGAGATCGTCAACAAGATGGTGCGTGTCGCCGACATGACGCGTTCGGCCTTCATCAACGGCGACCTGTCGACTGTCATGAGCCCGCGCACGGTCATCACCTGGGCCGAGAATGCCGAGATCTTCGGCGATATCGGCATGGCGTTCAGGCTGACCTTCCTCAACAAGTGCGACGAGCTGGAACGCTCGCTCGTTGCCGAGTTCTACCAGCGCGCTTTCGGCCAGGATCTGCCCGAATCGGCCGCCAATGTGGTGCTGGGGTAACACCGATCCCATGGGAACGATCCTCCGGATATTCCTATGGAGTTTTTCAATCTTCTGCTTTGGTATCTGTCAGGCGGCTATGGCCCAGAATGAACCATTCAAAGCCGGGCAAATTTGGACTTATCGCGGCGCGACACCGGTATCATCGCGGTTAATCGTTGGCGCAGTCGATAACTTCGATGGCGAAAGCCAGCCGATCATATCGGTCTCAGTTACCGACGCTCCAATTCCGAATGGCGGCAAGCAGCTACAAACTGTCCCCCACCTTCCTGTAGCCGCCGACGCGTTGAGAAAAAGTGTAATTGAACTTGAACGGATCGGTTCGATTCCTAATGGTTTTGACAACGGATACAGTCTGTGGAGACATGCATATGACAGCGGGAAAGGAGGCTACTTTACGATCTCGGTGGAAGAGGTTGTCGGCCACCTTCGCGCTCAATTTGGCCAGCAGCCGGCAGCAAAATAGAGATGTATGATGGCGGGTCCGGGCGACAACACGCGCAACAAGTCGAAGACGGGTTCTGAAGCTGACAGCTTCAAGCGCGCCGTCACCGTCTGCATGCGCGCGATTGCCGGCGACAAGGACCTCGAAGTCGGTTTCGCCAAGGATCGGCCGGCGCTGGCCGGCAGCCGCGCCCGGCTGCCTGAACTTCCGAAAAAAGCGTCGAAGGCCGATATCGCCATCACCCGCGGGCTCGGCGATTCCATGGCGTTGAAGCGCGCCTGTCACGACACGCGCATCCACACTCGGCTGGCGCCGGAAGGCAAGCAGGCCCGCGCCATCTACGATGCGGTCGAGCAGGCCCGCGTCGAGGCGATCGGCTCCCGCGCCATGCAAGGTGTGGCCGACAATATCGGCTCCATGCTCGAGGACAAATACGCCAGAGCCAACCTTATCGACGTCAAGGACAAGGCCGACGCGCCGATCGAGGAAGCGCTAGCCTTGATGGTGCGTGAAAAGCTGACCGGCCGCACCGTGCCAAAGAGCGGCGAGCGGCTGGTCGACCTCTGGCGTCCGTGGGTCGAGGAGAAGGCCAGCGCCGATCTCAACGGGCTGTCGGCCAAGCTCGACGACCAGCAGGCTTTCGCCCGTGTCGTGCGCGAGATGCTGGCTTCCATGGAAATGGCCGAGGAACTCGGCGACGACCAGGAGACGGAAGACTCAGAGGACAACGACGACAACCAGCCGCAGGGCGAGGAGCAGAGTGAGGAGGGCGGCGAGGATGATTCCGGCTCCGAGCAATCGCAGTCCGACGACACCGAAGCGTCGTCCGACGACGAGCAATCGGCCGAGAATGAGGCATCCGATGCCACCGCCGACGACCTGTCCGACGATGACGACGCCGATGCCGAGACGCCCGGCGAGGCGCGCCGCAACGACAATCCCTTCACCAATCTGTCGAAGGAGATCGACTACAAGGTCTTCACCACCGCCTTCGACGAGACGGTGGGTGCGGAGGACCTGTGCGAAGAGGAAGAGCTGGATCGGCTGCGGGCCTTTCTCGACAAGCAACTTGCCAACCTTTCCGGCGTCGTCGGCCGGCTGGCCAACCGGCTGCAGCGCCGCCTGATGGCGCAGCAGAACCGGTCCTGGGATTTCGATCTCGAAGAGGGTTATCTCGATCCGGCGCGGCTGGTGCGCGTCGTCATCGATCCGATGCAGCCGCTGTCCTTCAAGCAGGAACGTGACACCAAATTCCGCGACACGGTGGTGACGCTGGTGCTCGATAATTCGGGCTCGATGCGCGGCCGGCCGATCACGGTCGCCGCCACCTGCGCCGACATTCTGGCGCGGACGCTGGAACGCTGCGGCGTCTCGGTCGAGATCCTCGGCTTCACCACCCGCGCCTGGAAGGGCGGGCAAGCACGCGAGAAATGGCTGAAGGAAGGCAAGCCGCCGAATCCCGGCCGGCTCAACGACCTGCGCCACATCATCTACAAATCCGCCGACCATCCGTGGCGACGGGCGCGCCGCAATCTCGGGCTGATGATGCGCGAGGGCCTGCTCAAGGAAAATATCGACGGCGAGGCGCTGCTGTGGGCGCACAACCGCCTGATCGCCCGGCCGGAGCAACGCAAGATCCTGATGATGATCTCGGACGGCGCGCCGGTCGACGATTCGACGCTGTCGGTTAATCCGGGCAACTATCTCGAACGGCATCTGCGCGCGGTGATCGAACTGATCGAGACGCGCTCGCCGGTCGAGCTTTTGGCCATCGGCATCGGCCACGACGTTACCCGCTACTATCGCCGCGCCGTCACCATCGTCGATGCCGAGGAACTGGCCGGCGCCATGACCGAGCAACTGGCCTCACTGTTTGGCGAGGAAAGTACGCGGGATACGCGACGCGGCGGCATGCGGCGCGCCGGATGATTTTTTCGCGGGGCGGCTTTCGGCAGACGCTTTTCGCCGTCACAGCGCTGTTCGTTGCCGGCATCGCCCTGTCGCCTTGCATCGCCGCGGGCAGCGTTTCGGTCGAGCCGATCGAAATCTCGGCACGGCTGATAGACCGGTTTCATATCGGCCGTGACGAAAAGCGGTTCGGCCCGCTCGAATTCGTCGGCGGGCTGGAAATGACCTCGCCGTCACGCGATTTCGGCGCTTTGTCGGCGTTTCGCTTCCTCAAGCCCGGCAGTGATTTCATCGGCGTCGCCGACACCGGTTTCTGGTTCTTCGGCACGGTTACCCATGATGCGGACAAGCGCCCATCGGGCATGCGGAATTTCCGCATGCAGCAGATGGTCGACGAGGCGGGCCTGATCGAAGAGAAATGGAAGGTCGACGCCGAAGGCCTTGCGGTCAAGGGTGGCATTGCCACGGTCGGCTTCGAGCGCAACCACCGTGTTTCCCAGTTCAAGATCGACCCGCACGATATGGAGCCGCCGTTCAAGCAATTGGATTCCCTGATTCCAGCCTGGGAACTTCGCCTGAATCGCGGCTTTGAGGCCGTCACCCACGCCCATCCTAACGGCCAGCACCAAGGCGGGCTGGTCGTGGTGTCGGAGAAGAGCCTCGACAAGGCCGGCAACATCTATGCGGCTGTTATCGGAGGGCCGCACAAGGGTGTCTTCACCATCAAGCGCAACGGCAATTTCGACATTACCGACGGCGCATTCCTGCCGGACGGCGACCTCTTGCTTTTGGAGCGCAGCTTTTCGATGGCTGGCGGGGTCAAGATGCGGCTGAGGCGCATCTATGGCGAAAGCGTCGAGAAGGGCGCCGTTGCCGACGGGCCGGTGCTGATGGAAGCCGACATGGCCTACCAGATCGACAATATGGAAGGGCTCGACGTCTGGACCCGCGAAGACGGCGCACTGATGGTGTCGCTGATCTCGGATGACAACCACTCGATGCTACAGCGTAATCTCTATCTGGAATTTGTGCTGCATGAGGATTGAGAACGTGCGGCCGGCGATTGGCTGATGGCGAGGCTGCCGTCTCGAGCTCTTCGATGTTCGCAGCTTCGCAAAGAGAATTCGGCCTATTGCTCGTTGGTCGCGATCCAGATGACGTGGCGGGCGCCGCGCTTGCCATTGGCGCGGACCCTAACTTCCTCGACCGAGAAGCCCGTCTGCTTGAGTCTGCGGGTAAAGCCGCTGTCGGGCCCCTGCGACCAGACCGCCAGCACGCCGCCGGGCTTGAGCGCTGCTCTCGCTCTGTTCAACCCGGCTATACTGTAAAGAGCGTCATTGGCCCCGTGGACAATCCCTTCCGGCCCATTGTCGACGTCGAGCAGGATGGCGTCATAGGTTGCCACGTCCAACTTGATGAGCCGTCCGACATCCGCCTCGCGAACGGTCACGCGCGGATCGTCGAGACAGCCACCGAACACCGAGGCCATCGGGCCGCGCGCCCACGCCACGACGGCGGGTACCAACTCGGCGACAACAATGCCGGCATCGGCGCCAAGCTCGGCAAGGGCGGCGCGCAGCGTGAAGCCCATGCCCAGCCCGCCGATCAGGATTTTCGACTGCCGCCGGCCGGCAATCCTTTGGCAGGACAGCCTGGCCAGCGCTTCCTCGGAGCCGCTGAGGCGGCTGTTCATCAACTCGTTCGAGCCGAGCATGATCGAGAATTCGGCGCCGCGTTGTTTCAGGCGAAGCTCGTGGTCGCCGGCAGGCGTATTCGCGCTATCGAGCTGGACCCATGGGATCATGCTCGAGACCCTGTGGGCAAGATCTTTTCCGAAAACCGGCGCCCACTCTCAGGGATCATGGTCTATGCCGCCAGTGCCGGCTGGCTCCAGCGGGCGGCAAGCAGCCGGTAGGGGATCAGCGCCACCACGGCGATGATCAGCTTCACGCCGAGGTCGCCGAGCGCCCATGACACCCAGCGCATGGTCTCGACCGGCAGCACGCCCATCAGCGGCGCGGTTTCAAGCGCGAAGCCATCGTTGGGGCCAGCGAAGGCGAACGCCGCTGAAAAGGCGACGGTGAAGAACACGGCGGTGTCGAACACCGAGCCGACCAGCGTGCCGACGATCGGCGCCCGCCACCAGCTCTGCCGGCGCAGCCAATTGAACACGGTCACGTCGAGCAGCTGCGCGATCAGGAACGCGGTGCCGGAAGCCGCCGCAATGCGCACCAGCCGGTCGGCGGCCGTTTCGAACTCGATCAGACCGTAGCGGAACAGCAAGGGCGGGATGACGACCGAGCAGATCACCGCCGCCGTGAAGCCGACAAACACGATCCGGCGCGCCACGGCCGGGCCGTAGCGGCGGTTGGCAAGGTCGGTGACCAGGAAGGAGAAGGGATAGGTGAAGGCGCCCCAGGTCAGAATGTCGGCCAGCGACAAGCCGCCGATCGCACCTTGCAGCGGGAACTGCACAAGGATGTTCGACGCCACCACGACAAGCGCCATGGCCGCAACAAAGGGCAGGTATCGGGAGAAAAAACTCATTTTTTTATCCTGGGTAATGGAACCAGCGGGGTGTCATGCCGAGCTCGGACGACACTCCTTGGAAGGCGGTTGCCTGAAAAAATTAAGCGGCCGGCTGTTCGGCAAGTTTCTTGGCGATCTGCTTCTTCAGCAGGCGCGCGCGCTGCGACAGCTCCTTGGCGTCGGCCTTGGCCAGGAACGCATCAAGGCCGCCGCGATGCTCGACCGAACGCAGCGCGTTGGCCGAAATGCGCAGGCGCACATTCTGGTTCAGCGCTTCCGAGATCAGCGTCACATTGACGAGATTGGGCAGGAAGCGACGCTTGGTCTTGTTGTTGGCGTGGCTCACATTGTTGCCGGACATGACTGCCTTGGCAGTGAGTTCGCAGGTGCGGGACATGGTTCTAAACCTTCAGTTCTCGGTCTGGCCAAACATTCGACCCGCGCCGGTTGGCGCGCGGTTTCGGTCAGGCGGCCTTATGGAAAAAGTTGGCGTTCCATAGTTGCATTTCGCCGATGCGTCAAGCTCCGGCTTGCGCACGGGTGTGACGACGCCTTTCACATAAAGGCCGGAATTCAGCCTATAAGCGGTCGCACAACGAGATGCCAGGCCGGAGTTGTCCGCTTCCGCTGAAAATCGAGGATCGATCCCCGCCATGCTTCGTTCGTCTCTTGCTATCCTTGCCTCGCTTGCCGTTGCGCTGCCGACGGCAGCGTTTGCCGCTACGCCACAGTCCTTCAAGGGCGAGTATACGGTATCGATCCTCGGCCTCTCGGTGGCGAAAGCAACCTTTTCCAGCAGTTACGAAGGCGATACCTATTCGATCGACGGCAGCGTCTCCAGCGCCGGCCTCGCCACAATCTTCGACGACACACGCGGCACGGTCTCGTCAAAAGGCAAGATTTCGGGCAAGCAATTGCAGCCGCAAGCGTTCCGCGCCGACTACACGTCGGGCGAGAAGGCGTCGATGATCGATATCCAGTTCGCCAATGGCACTGTTATCGCGACGAAGGTCGTGCCTGCGCCGAAGAAGCGCAATCCCAAAAATTGGATACCGCTGGGCGCCAGCCATCTCGCGTCGGTGCTCGATCCGATGGCCGCCACCGTCATCCATGCCGATAGCCTCGACAAGGTATGCGGGCGCACGGTGAAACTCTATGACGGCGAGATGCGCGCCAATCTGACGCTGACATACTATTCGAAAGGTTCGATCTCGGTGCGCGGCTACAAGGGCGAGACCGTCACCTGCAGACTGGGCTTTGAGCCGGTGGCGGGGTACCGCAAGAACCGCAAAGCTTTGAAGTACCTGAAGGATCGCAGCCGCATCATGGTGACATTTGCGCCGGTCGGTCAAACTGGCGTATATGCGCCGATCCACGCCACCGTCAGCACGAAAATCGGCACTCTCACCGTCAGCGCGGAGCGGTTCGAAGCAACAGAATAGGCGCGATTGCGCGCCGCCAGAAACAGCCGTGAGGCCGACGGACATGGGGCGCGCAACACTGATCGGCTTCTCGGCGATCGCCATGTGGGCGCTGCTGGCGCTGCTTACGGACGCTTCCGGTGCGGTGCCGCCATTCCTGCTTTCGGCGATCACCTTCACGATCGGCACCGGCGTCGGGCTCGTCGCGCGGCTGTTCATGCCGGCCGCCGCCAACCGGCCGAAGATACCGCCGCAAGTGTGGGTGATCGGCATTGCCGGCCTGTTCGGCTATCACTTCTTCTACTTCACTGCGCTGCGCAACGCGCCGGCGGTGGAGGCGAGCCTCATCGCCTATCTGTGGCCGCTGCTGATCGTGCTCGGATCGGCGCTGATGCCGGGCGAGCGGCTGGCCTGGAACCATGTCGTCGGCGCGCTGCTCGGGCTTGCCGGCACTTTTCTGATCGTCACAAAGGGCGGCGGGCTTGCCTTCGACGCGCGCTATGCATTTGGCTATGCGATGGCTGGCGTCTGCGCCGTGCTGTGGTCGGCCTATTCGCTGCTGTCGCGGCGCTTCCCGTCGGTGCCGACCAGCGTCGTCACCTGGTTCTGTGCGGCCACGGCAGCGCTTTCCCTTGTCTGCCATCTGATGCTGGAAGAGACGGTGCTGCCTGTCGGCGCCGGGCAGTGGCTGGCCGTGCTCGGCCTCGGCCTGATGCCGGTGGGCGCGGCCTTCTACGCCTGGGACATAGGCGTCAAGCGCGGCAACATCCAGGTGCTGGGCGCGGCGAGCTATGCCGCGCCGCTGCTGTCGACGCTGGTGCTGATATCAGCCGGTTTCGCCGAGCCGTCCCTGCGCATTCTCGCCGCCTGCGTGCTGATCACCGGCGGGGCAGCACTTGCGGCGAAGTCGCTGTTCTTGCGCAAGCAGGCAACTGGCGAGGCTGGGGCGTGATGCCGTTTCCCGGCGGCATTGACGCCAACGCCAATGCGACGCTGCTGTTTTCGCTGGTGGCGGCGGTGATCTACGCCTTCATCATCGACATGCCGCCGACGCTTGCGCGTTCTGCGGTCAAGACGCTGGCGGTGGCAATGCTTGCCGTGCTGTCCTCGCTGCAGGGCGGTCCGTGGCTGCTCGTAGCGGCACTGGCGCTCAGCGCCGTCGGCGACGCGTTCCTGTCGCGCGACGATGAAAAGGCTTTTCTCGGCGGGCTGGCCAGTTTTCTAATCGCGCATGGGCTTTACATAGCGCTGTTCCTGCGTTCCGGCGGTGGGATCGGGCTGCTCTCGGCCGAGCCGTGGCGCGGGTCGATTGCCCTGGCAATGGCCCTGTTCGCGCTCGCCATGCTTTTTTCGCTCTGGCGCCGTGTCGGCCCCGTCTTGCACCTTCCGATCAGCGTCTATATCGCGGCAATCCTTGCCATGGGAATTTCAGCACTCACCCTGAGCAATGTCTGGGTCTTTGGCGGCGCCGTGCTGTTCATGGCGTCCGACGGGCTGCTCGCCTCGGAAAAGTTCCTGCTGACCGCCATCTCGCCGCACCGTGTCTGGATGCGCTACGCGGTCTGGATGCTGTATTACGCCGCCCAGCTGGGGATCACGATGGGTTTCCTGTTGGGTTAGAGCACGTCCGGCGATCGATGAATCGATTGTGATGTGACGCGAATCGGTTTGGCTGATTCAACGTCCACTTTTATGGAGGTGGACGATGGCGAGAGCACTTGGTGAGGATCTGCGGTCACGTGTCGTGAAGGCTGCGGGTGAAGGAGCATCGGCCCGGCAAGCAGCGGCTCGGTTCGGTGTCGGGATATCGAGTGCGATCCGCTGGATCGGCAGAGCCCGGATGGGCGAGACGACACCACGACCGCAGGGACGACGGCGCGGCTCGCGTCTCGACGCCCATGCCGACTTCATCATCGGGATGATCGAGGAGCGCAAGGACATCACGCTGAACGAGATGGTGGAGCGGCTCTTGGCCGAGCGGTCCATGCGCATCGGCCGCAGCACGTTGAGCGACTGGCTGCGGGGGCACGGCTGGACGTTCAAAAAAAGTCCGCACACGCACTGGAGCAAGATCGCCCCGACATCCTGAAGCGCCGGCGTGCCTGGTTCGACGGCCAGCTCGACCTCGATCCGGCAAGGCTCGTCTTCATCGATGAGACCGGGCTGTCGACCAAGATGGCTCGCCTGCGCGGAAGAGCGCTGCGCGGCGAACGCTGCCGGGCCGGCGTGCCGCACGGTCACTGGAAGACCACGACCTTCACCGGCGCGCTCAGGCTGACCGGAATGACCGCGCCCTTCGTCTACGACGGCGCCATGAACGGGGTCGTGTTCCTCGCCTATGTCGAGCAGGTGCTGGCGCCAACGCTGACGCCAGGCGACGTCGTCGTCATGGACAATTTGCCGGCGCACAAGTCCGGGGGCGTGCGCGAGGCGATCGAAGCCGCCGGTGCAAAGCTGATGTTCCTCCCGCCCTACAGCCCCGACTTCAACCCCATCGAAAACGCCTTCGCAAAGCTCAAGGCGCTCCTGCGGGCGAGGGCCGAGCGAACAATCGCAGCCCTATGGGACACCGTCGGCGCGCTCGTCGACCTTTTTACGCCAACAGAATGCGAAAACTACTTCAAGGCCGCAGGCTATGAACCGGATTAAACCGGACGTGCTCTAGGTATGTCGATATCAGGGTGATGCCGGCCTGACCTGAATCTCAACATACCTACGTCGTTCCCGGCTGCCAGCCCGGTTCGGCCAGCTCGAAGGCGGCGAAATCGAAGCCCGGAGCCACGGTGCAGCCGACCAGCGTCCACTCGCCCAGGCTGCGTGCCGACTGCCACCAACCTGCCGGCACGACGATCTGCGGCCGCTCGCCCGCCGCCAGTGCCGTGCCGAGCACCTGCTCGATCACCGGCCCGTTTTCCCCATGTATCGACAGCGCCAGCGGCGCGCCGGCATAGAAGTGCCAGACCTCGGCCGCGTCCTTGACGCGGTGCCAGGCCGACACTTGTTCCTGCTCCAAAAGAAAATAGATCGCGGTCGAATGGCCGCGCGCGTCTTCCGTGCCGTCGCGGAAGGTTTCGGCATACCAGCCGCCTTCCGGATGCGGTTTCAGGCCGAGCGTTGCGATGATTTCGGCGGAACTGGTCATTGGCCCCAGAACGTCACGGTTTCCAGACCATCAATGGTGCTCAGAAATTGTCCTTGCGCTTGCGAATTTCGGCGAGCACTTCGGCGTCGGAGGCGTTCTCCAAGCCGAGATGCTTGCGGATTGCCGGATCGTGCCAGCGCAGGAACGGATTGGTCGACAGTTCCTCGCCGATCGTGGTCGGCAGCGTCGGCTTGCCGTCGGCGCGCAGCGCCTCGATTTTCGCAGCGCGCTCCTTTAACGCCGAATTGGTCGGGTCGACGGTCAGCGCGAAGCGGGCGTTGGAAAGCGTGTATTCATGGCCGCAATAAACGACCGTCTCGGCCGGAAGTGCCGCGAGCTTTTTCAGCGAATCGTACATCACCGGCGGCTTGCATTCGAACAGCCGCCCGCAGCCGAGCGCGAACAGCGTATCGGCGGTGAACGCCACTTTCGATCCCGGCAGATGATAGGAGACATGGCCTGCCGTGTGGCCGGGCGTGGCGATCACGTCGATCCTCTCCTCGCCGAGGTGGATGACCGAACCCTGCTCGACGGTTTCGTCGATGCCGGGGATCTTGGCCTTTTCCGCTTCCGGTCCGACGATGCGCAGCTTGAAGCGCTCCTTCAGCGCCAGATTGGCCTCGACATGGTCGACATGGTGATGGGTGGTCAGGATCATCGTCGGCGTCCAGCCGGTACGCTCGATCGCAGCCAGGATCGGCGCCTCCTCGGGCGCGTCGATGATCGCGGTCTGGCCGCTTTTGGGGTCATGCACCAGCACGCCGAAATTGTCGCTGCGGCACATGAACTGTTCGATTTCAACCGGCATAGCATCTCTCCACTAGAGCGGTTCGGCGTTTCACGGAAACGCCGAACCGCTCTATCTCGTTGTTTTTCCGCAATTCCGGACGGAAAACCGTTTCACACTTTTCCTGGAACTGCTCTAGAGCGCCGTACGTCCAGTTGGACGCACAAAGAACGCTCTAACACCTTTATCTGCTGCATCGTGCTTTCCGAAATCGAAATCGATTTCGGGCCAATGCAGTAGTCGCCGCAGACATAGGGCGCTTGCCCGCGGATGTCATCCGCCTTTGTTGAACTTGGACAGCATCGAAGATAGCGTGCCGCGCATGCATTCCGATATCGTCGACCTTCGCTCCTTCTATTCGACCACGCTCGGGCGATTGGCCGAACGCTCGATCACCATGGCGTTGTCCTCGATATGGGCTGTTGTGCCCAATGAGCGGCTGGTCGGCCTCGGTTACACCTTGCCGTGGCTGGAGCGGTTCGGAACCGACGCGGAGCGTGTCTTTGCCTTCATGCCGGCGACGCAAGGCGCGGTGGTCTGGCCGGCCACGGGGCCGACCGCAACCGCGCTGGTCTTCGATGAGGAATTGCCGCTGGTCGATGCCTCCATCGACCGCATGCTGCTCGTCCATTCACTCGAACATGCCGAGAACCCGCGCGAGACGCTGAACGAAATCTGGCGGGTGCTGTCGCCTGCCGGCCGCGTCGTCATCGTCGTCCCCAACCGGCGCGGTGTCTGGGCCCGTTTCGAGCATACGCCGTTCGGCAGCGGCCGGCCTTTTTCGCGCGGCCAGCTCACCGAATTGCTGCGCGAAGCAAACTTCACGCCCGCCGCCTGGTCCGACGCCCTGTTCTTCCCGCCATCGCGGCGACGCTTCATGATGCAGTTCCACAATGTGCTGGAGCGCGCCGGCCGCAGGTTCTGGCCGATCTTTTCCGGCGTCATCGTGGTCGAGGCGCAGAAGCGGCTCTATCAGGGCGTGCCGGTCGTCCAGCGTGCATCTCGCCGCGTCTTCGTGCCGGTTTTCTCGCCGCATGGCGCCACAAGGCTCGGCCGGATATCGCCGACCGGGAAGGCGACATTGCCGAGCCGTCGATGACATTTTCGTGATCGGGATCGAGCTTATTCTCACCTATCTGTCGAGGGCGGGTTTGCTACCCGAATGTGTCGACATGTCCACCGGTTTCAGCACCGCTTGCGAATTCAAGGACTTCACCAATGGCTGATCATCCGGATGTAGAGGCCAGCGCCAAGCCGGTTGCCGCGTCGATCGAGGCCAGCAGCTTGCGCGACCAATTGGCGACGATCAAGCTGGCGCTGGGGACTTCGCCGATCCGCAAACACCTGCTCTGGGCGTGCGTCGGCATTGTCGCCGTCATTGTGGCAACGTCGATCGGGCAGGTTCTGCTCAATCGCTGGAACGAGCCCTTCTACGACGCGCTGGCTCGGCGCGACATGCAGGGCTTCCTGCACCAGCTTCTGGTCTTTGCCGCCATCGCCGGCGGACTTGTGGTGCTCAATGTCGGCCAGACCTGGCTCGACCAGAGGATCCGGCTGAAGCTGCGTGAGGCGTTGACCCTCGATCTGATCGGTGAATGGCTGCGGCCGGCGCGCGCCTTCCGGCTCGCCAACGCCGGCGCCATCGGCGTCAACCCTGACCAGCGCCTGCAGCAAGATGCCGGACATCTCTCCGATCTTTCCACAGGCCTCGGCATAGGGCTGTTGCAGTCGTTGATTCTGCTTGTTTCGTTCGTCGGCGTCTTATGGTCGCTGTCTTCTGGCTTCGTCTTCCATATCGGCGGCTATTCGCTGGCCATTCCGGGCTACATGGTGTGGGCCGCGATCCTCTATGCCGGTACCGCTTCCTGGCTGAGCTGGCTGGTCGGACGGCCGCTCATCCGCTTCAACAGCGACCGCTATACGCGTGAAGCGGAGCTGCGTTCCTCGGTGGTCCGCGTCAACGAGAATGTCGATGCCATCGCGCTTGCGCACGGCGAAGCCGACGCGAGACGACGGCTCGAGCTCGACCTCGGCACGGTGCTGGGCGCGATGCGGCGCATCTACAGCGCCCAGATCAATCTTTCCTGGGTGACCGATACCTATGGCTGGATCACTGTCGTCGCACCGATCCTCGTCGCCTCACCGGTCTATTTCGCCGGCGATATCAGCTTCGGCGGGCTCATGATGGCTGTCGGCGCCTTCAACCAGGTGCATGCCTCGTTGCGCTGGTTCATCAACAATATCGGCGGCATCGCCGATTGGCGCGCCACGCTGATGCGCGTCGCCGATTTCCGCATCGCGCTCGTTGAAACGGACGTGCTGCACGACACCGAAGAACGCATCACGATCGGCGAAAACCCGAATGGCAGGCTGACATTCGAGAACCTCGAGGTTGCGTCGCGGGATGGCTGTACGAAGCTCGCCAAGCCCCATGTCGAAATCCGCGCGGGCGAGCGCGTCATGATCACCGGAGATCCGCGCGCCGGCAAGACGCTGTTCTTTCGCGCCATTGCCGGTCTGTGGCCGTGGGGAAGCGGGCGGATCGGCATGCCGGCCGGAGAGGTTCCCGCCTTCGTTCCCCGCAAGCCCTATTTCCCGCTCGGCACGCTGCGCGAGGTGCTCAATCACGCCGATGCCGCGGTCAGCGACGCCGAGATCTCGGCGGTGCTTGCCGAGGTCGGTCTTGGGCGTCTGTCGTCCTCGCTCGACCGCTCGGCGCGCTGGGAGCGCGAATTGAGCGATGACGAGCAGCGCCTGCTTGCCTTTGCCCGGCTGGTTTTGCGGCAGCCGAAATGGGTGATCATCGACGAGGCTTTGGACACGTTCGACGGCGCGACGCTGAGTCGGGTGCTGTCGATGCTGGAAGCGCGTCTTGCCGACGCCGCGATCCTCAACATTGGCCGGAGCCAGCAGAACGTTGAATTCTTTCCGCGCTCGTTGGCGATCGTGAAAGACGTCGAGCGACCGGCTCTCAAGCCAGTCCGTGTCAGGGCCGGCGCGATCGAACCACCCCCGGCCGTCGCCGCAGCCTACCAAGAGACGTAGCCGGCGATACGCAGCCAAGCTTTATTTCGCCGTGATCGCGGCGAAAGATTGCCGGCATCGTGCGGAAGTTCGCGGCGTTGGACCCATGCTTGACGCGCTTAAAACGCGTCCCGTTGAAGAGATTCATGCGACACGTTTTAAGCCTTTGTTTCTATGCATGTCGTTACCCCAAAACCGCTTCGCACTTTTGGGCGACATGCATCAGCCTGCTTGCCTGCCTTGCCTGCGCTCAGGCAGCACCACTGGGCGCGCCGGCCAATACCATTGCGGTGGACGTCGAACTGGTGCTGGCGGTCGACATTTCACACTCGATGGACGAAAGGGAATTCGCCCTGCAGCGCGCCGGCTATGTCGAGGCGCTGCGCCACCCCGACTTCATCGATGCGGTGCGTTCGGGTGTGACCGGCCGCATCGCGCTGGCCTATTTCGAATGGGCAGGCACTGTCCGCGACGATGCGGTCATTGCCTGGCAGGTCATCGATAACGCTGAGAGCGCCGACGCATTCGCCGACAAGATCGAGGCGCGCCCATTCAGGAGCTTTCGCGGCACCTCCATTTCCGGTGCGCTCGGCTTCGGCGCCAAGCTATTGGATGGAGGCGCTTTCGAAGCGACGCGCAGCGTCATCGACATTTCAGGCGATGGTCCCAACAATACCGGGATGCCCGTCACCACGACACGCGACGCCGCGGTGGCAAACGGTATCGTCATCAACGGCCTGCCGATCCTGATCAGCCCGTCGCCCAGCTTCAGCCATCTCGACCAATACTATGCCGAGTGCGTTACGGGCGGGCCTGGGGCTTTCGTGCTGCCGGTCTATGCCGCTTCCGAATTCGTGACCGCCATACGCCGCAAACTGATCCTAGAGGTCAGCGGTGTTGCCGGTCCCTGGGCCGATCGCGTACCGATCCGGGTCGATGCGGCAACACCGGTCGACTGTTTGCAAGGCGAGCGCGACCGGCGGTTTTTCTCCGATCCGTATTTTCCGGAACTTAATCGCTAGCTGGTCGATGAATGGCGATCAGTCCTACACCCATGGTCTTCGGACTCGGGCAGGCCGAGCGCCATATTGGCCGAAGAAGCGACGGCCGTTATCGCCTCAGCAGGAACACCGCTTGCTGGCCAAAGAAATTCCAGAACCACCATGGCATCGAGAGGCCGATTTTCTGGCCATTGGCGTCAAGCGCGGTTGCCCTTTCCACGGTTGCGCCGAGCTCCTCGCAGAGATTGACGAAGTCGCGGATGGTGCAGAAATGGATGTTGGGTGTGTCGTACCAGGAATAGGGCAGGTCCTTGGTCACCGGCATCCGCCCTTCGAGGAACAGCGAAAGGCGCACCCGCCAGTGGCCGAAATTGGGGAAGGAGACGATGGCGTGTTTGCCGATCCTGAGCAATTCGTCGAGCACCAGCTTCGGGTTGCGGGTCGCCTGCAAGGTTTGCGACAGGACGACGAAATCGAAACCCTTGTCGGGATAGAATTTGAGGTCCTTGTCGGCGTCGCCCTGGATGACGGACAGGCCGCGCGCCACGCATTCGTTGACGCCGCGCTGCGACAGTTCCATCCCGCGGCCGTCGACCTGCTTCGTCGCCTGCAGCAATTCGAGCAGCAGGCCATCGCCGGAACCGACGTCCAGCACCCGCGACTGCGGCGGGATGAGATCGGCGACGACTTCGAGGTCGACGCGCTGGGCGTGGTTGACACTCATGATCTCGCCTTTTGCCTGGCGCATGATCCGGATCCGAACAGTCTGCGACTTTTCGGGGTCATGCGCTGATGCCTGGCGCATGATGCCGGTCCGGAAAGCCTGCAATCTTCAGGGGTCATGCGCTGAGCCCCCTGGCGCGGGCCGCCGAGGCGATGAAGCCGTTGATGGCGGCGAACAACTCCGGCTCGTCGAGCAGGAAGGCGTCGTGGCCGCGATCGGTCTCGATCTCGACGAAGGACACCGAGGCGCCGGCCGCGTTCAGCGCGTGAACGACCGAGCGGCTCTCCTCGGTCGGGAACAGCCAGTCGCTGGTGAATGAGACCAGGCAGAAACGGGTCCTGGTGCCGGCAAAGGCGTCGGCCAGTCGGCCGCCATGGTCGGCGGCGAGGTCGAAATAGTCCATTGCCCGGGTCATGTAGAGATAGGAGTTGGCGTCGAAACGGTCGACGAAGGTCATGCCCTGATGGCGCAGATAGCTCTCAATCTGGAAGTCGGCGTCGAAACCGAAGGTGAGCGCTTCACGGTCCTGCAAATTGCGGCCAAACTTCCGGTGCAGGGCCGCTTCAGACAGGTAGGTGATGTGAGCGGCCATACGCGCCACGGCCAGTCCCTTTTCCGGGCGCTTGCCCTGCTCGAAATATTTGCCGCCATGCCAGTCCGGATCGGCCATCACCGCTTGCCGGCCGACCTCATGGAAGGCGATGTTCTGCGAGGAATGGCGCGCGCCGGTGGCGATCGGCAGCGCTGAGAAAACGCGCTCCGGATAGCTCGACGCCCATTGCAGCACCTGCATGCCGCCCATCGAGCCGCCGAGCACTGAGAACAGTTTTTCGATGCCGAAATGGTCGACCAGCATCAACTGCGCCCGCACCATGTCGCGGATGGTGATGATCGGCAGGTCGAGCCCGTAGGGCTTGCCGGTGGCTGGATTGGTAGAGGCGGGGCCGGTCGAACCGAGACAGCCGCCGATGACGTTTGAGCAGATTACGAAGAAGCGGCTGGTGTCGATGATCTTGCCGGGGCCGATCAGCACTTCCCACCAGCCCGGCTTGCCGGTCACTGGATTGGTGCTGGCGACATGCTGGTCGCCGGTCAGCGCATGGCAGACGAGGATGGCGTTGGAGCGGGCGTCGTTGAGCGTGCCGTAGGTCTTGTAGGCGATCTGGAACGGTGACAGCAGCGTGCCGGCGTCAAGCTTGAGCGGCTTGTCGGCACCGAAACGCAACACCGGGCTCGACGGTTGGTCGGCCTCGTTGTTGGTTCTTTTAGTGCGCAGCGCGACCATCGCATCCTCTTATATTACCCATCGCGCTTTCCGAAAATCGATTCCGATTTTCGGGCGATGCGGTTGTCCGGCCGGCAACGGACAACAAAAACCGGCATTGCCTTCGCAAAGCCGGTTACAGAATGCAAACGGCCCTTTAGCGAGTTGTTTAACGTGGCTGCAAGCCGACCGGCCAAATCACCACGGGATTTCGCCTTTCTTCTAGGACCGCCGCGCCTCGGCGTCAACGGCCAGTCGCTCACCCTTAATTGACGGTCTCGACATTCCGGGCCACGGCTTGTATTTCCGCTGCGGCTTCTAGTGTGGCGAATCCGAAATTCGCATCGCGTTGGAGCAGCGCAGTGGGCGAATTTCGGATTCGCCACGCTAGCAACCAATGAATTCTAGTGTGCTGGATTTGAAGTTCCTGAGCGCTGATGCCACCAAAATGGCAGGAACTCCAAATCCATCACGCTAGGCGGAAACGTTCTCGACGGATTTTTGCAATATGAACCAGCCATCGGATCAGGCACGTCCAACGCCCCGCGCGGGGATCATGGACATAGAAGCCTATGTGCCGGGCAGGAGCACGGCGCCGGCCGGCGTTGCCAGTATCCATAAATTGTCGTCGAACGAGAACCCGCTCGGCCCCTCTCCGAAGGCGATAGAGGCCGCGCGCGACGTCGCAGCCAAACTCGACATATATCCCGACGGCACCGCCAAGCGCCTGCGGGAGGCGATCGCCGAGGTGCATGGCCTCAACCCGGCGAACATCGTCTGTTCCAATGGTTCCGACGAGATTCTGGGCCTGCTTGCGCAGACCTATCTCGCGCCCGGCGATGAAGCCGTTATCACCGAACACGGCTTCATGGTCTACAAGATCTACATCCAGTCGGCTGGCGCTGTCCCGGTCTCTGTCAAGGAAACCAATGAGCGCGCCGACGTCGATGCGATCCTCGCCGCCGTAACGCCGCGGACCAGAATCATCTTCCTCGCCAATCCGAACAACCCGACCGGCACCTATTTGCCGTTCCAGGAGGTGCGCCGCTTGCATGCCGGCCTGCCTCGAAATGTGCTTCTGGTGCTGGATGGCGCCTATGCCGAATATGTCCGCCGCAACGACTATGAAGCCGGCGTCGAGCTGGTGGCTGGCGCGGAAAACGTGGTCATGACCCGCACCTTCTCCAAGCTCGGCCTCGGCGGCGCGCGGATCGGCTGGATGTACGCGCCGATGCATATCATCGACGCGATTAACCGCGTGCGAGGTCCCTTCAACGTCAACGCGACGGCGATCGAGGCCGGCATTGCCGCGATCCGCGACCGCGCCCATGTCGAGCGCAGCGTGGCGCACAACGAGACCTGGCTGCAATGGGTGAGCGAGGAGTTGACCAAGCTCGGACTGCGGGTGACGCCGAGCGTCGGCAATTTCGTGCTCATCCACTTTCCCGAGGACCAAAAGCATTCGGCGGCGGCTGCGGACGACTACCTCTCAGCGCGCGGCTACATATTGCGGCGCGTTTCCGGCTACGGCTTCCCGAATGCACTGCGCATGAGCATCGGCACCGAAGAGGCCAATCGCGGCGTTGTCGCCGCGCTCACGACATTTCTGAAAAGCTGAGACAATGACATCACCGATGTTCGAAAAGATCGCGCTGGTCGGCATCGGCCTGATCGGCTCGTCGCTGGCCCGCATCATCCGCCGCGAAGGTCTTGCCCGCCACGTCGCTATCTCGACACGCAGCGAAACGACGCTGGCACGGGCAAGCGAACTCGGTCTCGGCTCCTCCTACACGGTGGACGCGAAAGAGTCGGTCCGCGATGCAGACCTGGTCATCGTTTCGGTGCCGGTCGGCGCTTCGGGCGAGGTCGCCGAGGAAATCGCACCGGCGCTGAAGCAGGGCGCCATCCTCACCGATGTCGGCTCGACCAAGGCGTCGGTCATCGCGCAGATGCAGCCGCATGTGCCTGATGGTGTGCATTTCATTCCCGGCCATCCGTTGGCGGGCACCGAAAAATCGGGTCCGGATGCAGGCTTTGCCGAACTGTTCGAGAATCGCTGGTGCATTTTCACGCCGTTGCCCGGCACCGATCCCGAGGCGCTGGAAAGACTCTCGGAATTCTGGCGCCGCTGCGGCTCTAACATCGATACGATGGATTCCCAGCATCACGACATGACATTGGCCATCGTTTCGCATCTGCCGCACATCATCGCCTACAACATCGTCGGCACCGCCGACGATCTGGAGTCGGTCACCAAGTCCGAGGTCATCAAATACTCGGCCTCCGGCTTTCGTGACTTCACGCGCCTTGCCGCTTCCGACCCGACCATGTGGCGGGATGTCTGCCTGCACAACAAGGATGCCATTCTCGAAATGCTGGCGCGGTTCTCGGAAGATTTGGCCTCGCTGCAGCGGGCGATCCGCTGGGGCGACGGCGAAAAGCTGTTCGACCTGTTCACCCGCACCCGCGCCGTCCGCCGCTCGATCATCGAGGCCGGCCAGGACATCGACGTACCGGACTTTGGCCGGCAGGCGGTCGAGCACCCATCCAAGGGATAGAGCATCGGACCCAAATGTGGGTACCGATTTTGGGAAATCCGATGCTCAAACAAAAGGCAGAGCGGCGGTACGATTCGATTTGAAAGCCCGCCGCTGTCTCAGGCCGGCCATAGGGCGGCCATCATCGCCAGCGTCTCGGCCCTGTCCGGCGCACCCAGCCTGCCGCCGAAACGCAGGCATTTGAGCGCGGCGGCGGCGCTGGCAAAGCGCAGGGCCTGTTCGATCGGCATGGCTTCCGCCAAACCAACGGCAAAGGCGCCGTGAAACACGTCGCCGGCGGCAAGCGTGTCCACTGCCTTGATCCTTGGCGCCGCGACATGGCGCACGGATCCCACTGAGCGGTCGAACCACCAGCTTCCCGCCGAGCCGCCCGTCACCGCTACGAATGCATCGGTGCGTCCGGCCAACCCTTCACAGGCCTTTTGCGGGCCTTGTTCCTCGCCGCAGAGGATGAACGCCGCCGGCTCCGACGCGACGATGTGCGAGGCGAGCGGAAACAGGCGTTCCAGCACGTCCCGTGGCGCGGTGTCGGCGTCCAGTATGGCTGGACGGCCGATTGCGCGCGCCGCCGCCAGGGCCAGAGCTGCTGCGCCCGGCCAGCGTACGTCTACCAGGACGGCGTCGAATGCGGTGAGATCTTGGGTGGGGAGCGCCTCGGGATCGGCCTGGGCGAGCTTGTCATAAAAAGGAACGATGATGCGCTCGCCATGCGTATCGACCAAGATGGCCGACAGTGCCGAACGCGCGCCGGTGACGCGCCGGACAAAGCTGCAATCGACGCCTTCGGCCTCGATCCCGGCGACCAGCTGATCGCCGACGGTGTCGTCTCCCGCGCTCGCCCACAGCGATACGTCCGCGCCGAGACGGCGTGCGGCGCAGGCCGCGCTCGAAGCCATGCCCGAGGCGATCTGGACGCCGTCGGCCGCGATGAACTTGCCCTGACGTGTCGGAAGCGTGTCGACGCGTAGGATCGTGTCGAGCGTCAGCGCGCCAACACTCAGGAGCTTCACCGGGCGGTTCATCTATCTTCCTGTTCGACCATGATCTTTTTTTCCGAACTGGAGGTTCGCAATCTTGGTCTAATCGACCGGCTCGATCCTGCCCAGCGGGATAAAACCGAGCGAGGCCTTGCCCTTGACGACCTTGAGCGGCATCGACGGTTCGTTGCCTAGCAGCGCCAGCCCGGCAAAGCCTGTTTTGATCTGGCTCTTCTGCTCGGGAATGGCCTTGCCGAGGATTGCCGCCACCGCCTTCGGATCGCTAAGCTTGATCATCAAATCGGCGTCGATCAGCCCATCGGCATCGACCGAAACCGGTCCGGAAACGGTGATACGCGCAGTTCCCGACGACAGATCCAGCTTGCCGATATCGACCGCCTGGCCGCGTAGGCCCTCTGTTTGTGTCTTGATCAGCGCCACGCCGTTCTTCAGCGTCACGTCGCCGCTGCCGTCGAGCGGCGGCAGAACGCGCCCATCGATCACCCCTGGATCGATTTCGAGATCGGTAAAACTTCCGGCATAGTCGATGTCCTGGCCGTTCGGACGCAATTGTCCGGCCGCTGTCCCGGCGCTGAACAGCTCGACCGGGTCTGTGCCATCCGCCGGATCGGTCTGGGCAGACAGGCTCTCCGCCTCCAGTGAAACGCGCCGGGGCAGCGGCCAGGACAGTTTCACGTTCGCTCGCAGAGTATCCCAGTCGATCCATAGCGGCGCCATCCCCGGCACGGAGGTCCTGAGCGGTCCCCGCAGGTCGACGCCAGGCGACAGGATCTGGGTGATATGCGTAGCCGCGTGGAGGCTGCCGAGCGAGGCGGCGACGTTCCTTGTGTCGTCCTGGTAAGCCAGGTTGTCGCAGGAAACGGCGAAGCTCGAGGGATAGCCGCTGACCGTCAGATTGGCGCAGTCCGCCTCGATGCCATTGCCGTTGAGCTCGGCCACCGCTTTGCCGGCTTCGCTCTTGACCTTGCCTGCCAGGTAGAACCAGCCGGCGCTGTAGAGGCCGAACAGCACGACGATGAAAGCGCCGAGCCAGAGCAGCCGGCGGAGAAAATTCGGCGGGCGTTCGTCATTTGACGTCATGCTGCGGCTCTTCGTTGGCGCGTGTTGCAGAGGGGACTGTCGTTTCCGGCAACATCAGATAGACGGAGGAGGATCGAAAAACACCGATTCCAGTGCGGTGCTGCAACAGGCTTGGCGATATGGGCGATTTTTGGGTTTTTGGCTACGGTTCGCTGATCTGGCGGCCGGGATTTGCGCATATCGAGACGCGGCGCGCCCGCCTCCATGGCTACCGCCGCTCGCTGTGCGTCTACTCCTTCGTGCATCGCGGCACGCGCGAACGGCCCGGCCTGGTGCTCGGCCTCGACCGTGGCGGCTCCTGCATCGGGCTGGCCTTCCGCGTCCCCGGCGATCTGCGCAACGAGGTCATCACCTATCTGCGCGAGCGCGAGCTAGTCACCAATGTCTATCTCGAGCGCATGCTTAGCATTCGCCTCGACAATGGCGATAAGGATGGCGGCGATAAGGGGGGTGGCGATAAGGGTAGCGGCGATAAGGGTGGCGGCGAGACGGACGGGGGCGAGACGGTCTCGGCTGTCGCCTATGTCGTCGACCGTACCCACGAGCAATATGCCGGTGCGCTCGATGCGGCCGATGCGGCGACCGTCGTTCGCGGCGCCGTCGGCCAGTCGGGAAAGAACGAGGACTACGTGCTCAGCACACTGGAGCACCTCGAGGCGCTGGGGATCCGCGACCACTGGCTGGAAGAGGTGGCGAAACGGATCGGGTCGTGATCTTCTTTCGTTGTTTGACCATGATCTTTCCGAAAACCGGTTCCACTTTTTGCTTCGCTGACCTTCGGATCGGGATCATAGTCCGGGCTACATCCTGAAAATCTGCTTTCCGAGATCGGCGCGATCCAGGCTGTTTGCAACGGCGAGCTCGAACTGCGCCAGCGGATGGATGCCGCCGACAGAGATATGGAAATCGGGTTGGCCGAAGATGTCGATAATCTCGCGCAACACCGGCCGGTCCGCTTCGACAGGCGGCGAAAAGAAGTAGCGGTAGATATTTGCCCTGATCTCGACGCCGCTCAGCAGCACGTCGAAATTGTGCAGTTCGAAACGCTCGCTGCTCATGCCGCCATTGATGACCATCTGCCCGCCCATCGCGAGGGTGCGGATCAATTCGCCACTGGCGGGTCCGCCGACATTGTCGATGATCCCGTTCAACCCGGCGCCGCCGGTCATGTCCATGACCGCTTCCCTGATGCCGACCTTCAAATCCGACAGATCGAGGGTGGCGGTGGCACCAAGCCGCTTCAGGTCCAGCCTGTCGTGAGAGCGTCGCACGAGCGCGATCACGTTGATGCCGCGCCGTTTGGCGAACTGCATCACCATCGTCGAAACCGATGAATAGCCGGCCGTGACGGCCAGCCACTGTCCAGGCTGCACACGGGAATCCGCCAGCAGGTCCCAGGCGGTGATGGGGTTCACCATCTGTCCGGCGCGTTCGAGCGGATAGTCCGCCGGTAGCGGGATCAGCCATTCGGCCGGAACGGCCGCATATTCGGCCCAGCTATTGTAGTGGCTGAACGCGACAAGCGTGCCCGGTTTGAAAGCGACGTTCGCGCCCACGGCATCGATAATGCCGGCGCCATGATTTCCGGCGATCTGGTGGGGAAAATGCGGCTTCTTCGGTTCGGGATAGAGGTTCTGGATGAACAGGAAGTCGCCAGGGTTGACCGAGGCGGAAACCATCCTGACCAGCACCTCGCCGTCGCCAATTCGCGGCATGGGTACGTCGTGCAGATAGAGCACGTCCCGCGGCGAGCCGATTGCGTCAAACACGATTGCTTTCATCTCGGCCTCCAATAACGGGCGATCTGGTCATGCAATCTGGACGCGGCCAGATCGCAGGCACCGATGTTTGCATCGGTGTCGCGGAACCTAAGCTCGCGGGCAAAAATCGGAATTGGCAGATTTGACAATCTATGTGCTAAACTTGCCATAACTGTTCAAAAAGGAGGCATCTTGGACAATCGTTCCGTCCACGCCGTGATCTGGCTGCCGTCGACCTTTTATTCGGCCGTCGCCGCGACACTTGTCGAAATGTTCGAGCTGGTGAACACAATTCGCGGCGCGCCGGCGATTTCCTTCGAATTCGTGGCGCGGCAGGCCGACGCCACGACGACGCCCGGGATTTCCTTCCATACCAGACGCGAACCCTCGCAGCGCATGGACCTGCTGATCCTGCTGGCCATGCCCGGCATGCAAATCCCGGAGCTTGTTGCCGCGCTGGAGGAAGAGAGCCGCCACGCCGCGCCGCTTATCGCAAGCGCGCTACGCGACGGCACCATCATCGCCGCGCATTGCGGGGCCGGTTACTTCCTGGCAGACGCCGGTCTTCTCGACAGAAAGCGCGCGACGATCTCCTGGTGGCTGAAGACCGATGCTCAGCGCCGCTTTCCGAAGGTGCGTTGGGACACGTCACGTGTGCTGATCGGGGACGGACGGATCTACACTTGCGGCGGCGGTTTTTCAGGCTTGGAGCTCGGCAAGGCGCTTCTGCGGGATCTTGGTTTCGCCAGGGAGGAGCGCCTGGTTCGCAAATTGCTGGTGCTGCCGCCGTCGCGGCAGATCCAGACGCCCTACGAGTTCCCGCTCACCGATCTGCTGCCCACGCAAGAGCCGTTCCGCGACCAGCTCGAAGCTTTATCCAGAAAACAGCTCGGAGCGCTCGACCTTGCCTTCCTTGGAGCGCAACTCGGCCTGTCGCCGCGAACGCTGGCGCGCCGGTTTTCCGATGAATTGCACACCACTCCTGGCCGATGGATTCAAGACCGGCGCCTTGAGGCCGCGAAAACACTTCTTGAAAGCACCAAACTCGGCATTTCGGAAATATGTTACCAGGTCGGATACCGGGATACGGCCTCATTCAGCCGGCTTTTCAACCGCGTGGTCGGACTGCCGCCTGGTGAATACCGACGCCAAAGCCAGTAGACATTTCGAGCGCGGCGAGTCGCGCCTTTGTGAAGCGCTGGTCCATCGGAAAAGACAGCCGGGCCTTTGACCTCGGCGCGGTGAGACCTAGTTAAAGCCCGGGCTTTTCGCCCGCTCCTTTCCATTCCCCACGGAGATCAGTCTTGCAGAAACGTCGTCTCGGTCAAACCGACCTGTCCATCGCGCCGCTGGTCCTGGGCGGCAACGTCTTCGGCTGGACCGCCGACGAGAAAACCTCTTTCGACCTGCTCGACCGCTTCGTCGGCGCCGGTCTCAACGCCATCGACACGGCGGATGCCTATTCGCGCTGGGTTCCCGGCAACAAAGGCGGCGAATCCGAAACCATCATCGGAAAATGGATGAAGAGCCGCGGCAACCGCGACAAGGTCGTGGTGATCACCAAGGTCGGGTCGGATATGGGACAGGGCAGGAAAGACCTCTCCGCCGCCTATGTCGAAAAGGCCATCGATGCGTCGCTGAAGCGGCTGCAGACCGATGTCGTCGATCTCTATCTGTCGCACTGGCCGGATCCGACGACCCCCTACGAGGAAACGCTCGGCGCCTACCAAAAACTGCTCGCCAAGGGCAAGATCCGCCATGTTGGCGCCTCCAATCTCGATGCCGGCCAGTTGCGTGCCGCGCTCGACGTGGCAAGCCTGCGGGGCCTGCCGCGCTACGCGGTGCTGCAGCCGGAATACAATCTCTATGATCGCGCCTCCTTCGATGGGCCGCTCCGCGATCTGTGCATGGCCGAGGATCTCGGCGTCATCAGCTATTTCGGCCTCGCCAAGGGTTTTTTGAGCGGCAAGTACCGCAGCGAAGCTGATCTCGGCAAAAGCGCGCGTGGCGACGGCGTGAAGCGCTATCTCAACGCGCACGGCATGCGCATCCTGGCGGCACTCGACGCTGTGTCGGCGCGTCACTCGGCCAAGCAGGCGGAAGTGGCGCTCGCCTGGGTGATCGCGCGGCCCGGCGTCACCGCGCCAATCGCCAGCGCCACGACGCTGGACCAGGTCGACAGCCTCGTTCACGCCGCATCGTTGAAGCTCAGCCCAGACGATGTCGCCGAGCTCGACAGCGCGAGTGCGTAGCCGCGTGTGAATTGACTGCTTGCGTGTCCCAGGACATTCAGCAGTGGATGCGTCAAGGACGCCCGGCCGCGGACGAGTTTGCACGATCGTTCAAGACGCTCGGCGCTGCCTTGCCGTACCGTCCCTGCATCGACGCACGATGCGGGGGATGACGCATGGCCGGACAAGTTCTATCCCACCCGTGTCTATGGCCGCAATTGCTCGCGCTTGTGCTGGTATCGGCGGTTGTGATGGGCAGTCCGGGGCCGGCGACGATCAGCGTCACCGCCGTTGGGGCCGCCTTCGGTCTGCGCGATTCGCTCCGCTACGCCTCCGGCATCGTTCTTGGCACAGTCGCCGTGCTTTTGGTCGTGGCGACGGGCATCACGGTCATGCTTGCCTCTGTGCCGAAGCTCACATCGCTCTTGGCGCTGGCATCCGCAGCCTACATCCTCTACCTCGCCTTCAAGATAGCAACGGCTCCGCCTCTGGCTGCGCGTACCGGCGGGGCCGCACTTCCCACGTTCTTGGGTGGGTTTCTTCTGGCCGTCGCGAACCCTAAAGCCTATGTGGCGATTGCCGCTGTGTTTGCCGGCACGTCGTCCGCCGGTGAGCTTGATGCAAGCCTCAAGCTGGCGGTCCTCGCCTCGATGATCGTCGCCATCCATGCCCTTTGGCTTCTCGCCGGGGCAGCGTTTGCGCGCTTCCTGCGCAAACCGCTGGCCTCGCGGATCATCAATCTGACGTTCGCGGCGACGCTGGTTTTGACGACGGCACTGGCTGTGATTCCCTAGGGATATTAGCGGTCAGGCAGCAGTTCAGGCCGAGGTATCGGAGGCCAGCTCGCTCAGCCGCTTCACCGCCGTCGGCGGCATAGGCGGCGGGTTCGGCGCATTGGAGGCCTCGACGAGCAGCTGGTCGCAGGCGGCTTCCGTCTCACCGATCAGCCGTTCCATGAATTCCTGCTTGTCCAACCCGGGTGGGATCGGCGGCAGGAAGCGGGCCTTGATCGTGCCGGGATAGCGCAGGAATTTCCGGCGCGGCCAGTAGAGGCCGGCGACATGGGCGACCGGCACCACCGGAATGCCAAGCTGCGCATAGATCTCGACGATGCCGTATTTATAGGCCGGCTCGTCGCCCGGCGCTCGGCGCGTACCCTCGGGATAGATGATCAGCTGGCGGGGATTGCGGGCCAGCTCCTGTTTGGTCGCGGCGACGACTGCCTTCAATGCTTTCGAGCGGCTGCCGCGGTCGACCGGGATCATCCGCATTTTCAAGATGTACCAGCCGAAGAACGGGATCCAGGTCAGTTCCCGCTTCAGGATGTAGATCGGATCCTGCAGGAGGGGGAAAAAGGCAATCGCATCCCAGAAGGATTGATGCTTGGGCGCCAGGATGAAGGAGCCTTCGGGCAGGTTTTCCTGGCCGGTGATCTCGCTTTTGGTGCCGGTGATCTTGTCGTAAAGCCACATGCTTGTGCGCGACCAGAATTTCGGCACGAACCAGGCGCGGTGGCGCGGCGACAGGAAATAGTACGGGGTCCAGAGGATCATCTGGACGATCAGATTGACATAGAAGACGAAGTTGAACGCCAGCGAGCGGATAAGGAGCATGGGGGAAGTGCCCGGTGAGGAGGTGTGCGTTGGTTACACCAAGCGCGGGCAAAAAGGAAACGATGCGAAATCGATCCGACTTGACCCGCTATCCGTTCGTCAGGCCTGCCACGTCGCTTGCATCAGCCGCTTCTTCAGGCGAGGGGCGGCGAAATCAACGAACGCACGCAGTTTCACCGGCAGCAGACCCTGGCGGGCATGCACGAGACTGACCGGCCATGGCTGCGGCTCGAATGCCTCCAGCACGGTGCAGAGTGTGCCCGCCCGCACCGCAGCTGTGACCTGGTAGGAAAGCACCCTCGTCATCCCGGCGCCGGCAACCGCGGCATCGACCGCCGCTTCCGCGGTGTTGACCCGAAGCCGTGAGCGGATCGGAACAGCGAGCTCGGTCTTGCCGGTGGCAAAAGTCCATGCGGCGGGAGCGGTGAGCCCCTCGAAGGTGATGCAGTTATGTGCCGCGAGGTCTCTCGGGGTCTCCGGCATACCGTGCTCGGCCAGATAGGCCGGGCTCGCGCAAACAACGCGCCGGATCGAGCCGATGCGGGTGGCCACCAGGCTCGAGTCGGGAAGCTCGCCTATGCGGACGGCGAGATCGATATGCTCCTCGCTCAACTGGGTTATCCGGTCCGCGAGCATCAGGCGGATAGCCACGTCGGGGTAGGCGGCGAGGAAGCCGGTGACTACCGGCAGCACATGCAGGCGGCCAAAGACGATCGGTGCGGTGATGATCAGTTCGCCCGTCGGGGCGCTGTATTCGCCGGCGGCGGCCCGCTCGGCCTCGCCGACCTCGTCGAGAATGCGACGGCAGGCCGCTAGGTAGGCGTGACCCGCGTCGGTCAGCGTCAGCTGCCGCGTCGAGCGGTTCAGGAGACGCGTCTTCAGATGCCGCTCCAGGTCGGAGACCTTGCGGCTGACCGTTGCAAGTGGGATGCCGAAACGGCGTCCGGCGGCCGAAAGGCTGCCGGCCTCCACCGCGGCGACGAAAAGCGACATGGCCTCGAGGCGATCCATGGTTCTCCCGAAAAATGGAAGGATTGGTTGCATCTATGCCATCTGCATCCGGAGGATGGAAGGCCTTATTTTTTGCTGACTATGGCTCGCAGCTCTGCCTGCGAAGGAGGTTCCATGAATGCTCACGCCTTCACCAGCGATGTTGCCTTTACGCCAACCGTCAAGGCGATCCAGGCCCGCAAAGGCTCACGCGTGGCCTATGCCCGCGTCGAGGAGCGCGGCGGCTGGCAAGCTGATATCACGCCCGATCTCGCCGCCTTCATCGAGGCGCAGACCAGCGTCTTCCTGTCAACGGCCAATGGTGACGGCCAGCCGTACATCCAGCATCGCGGCGGGCCGGCCGGCTTCCTCAAGGTGCTCGACGAGCGGACGATCGGCTTCACGGATTTCTCCGGCAACAGGCAATTCATCACCCAGGGCAATCTGGACGACAACCCCCGCGCCTTCCTGTTCCTGATCGACTATGCGCACCGGCAGCGCATCAAGATCTGGGGCAGCGCGCGTGTCGTCGAGGACGACGCCGAACTGATGGCGAAGCTGATGCCGGAAGGCTACAAGGCCCGCCCCGAACAAATCATCCTGTTCACGGTTTCGGCTTGGGATTCCAATTGCCCGCAGCATATTCCGCAACGGTTCGAAGCTGCCGACGTGGCGGCGGCGCTGGCCGAGCGGGACAAGCGTATCGAACGTCTCGAACAGGAGATCGCGCGCCTGCGCAGCGCCTCATGCGCCACGGTCAAGGAATGATATAGGTCCAGATCGGCTCAGTTCGGCGCAGCAGCCTCGGCCAGCGCGATGCCGGTTGGCGTTGGTTTCACCGGCACGATGCCGCGCGCCAGCGCCAGCAGATATTTGTTATATTCGGTGAACAGCACGCGCAGCGCCCTGGGCTTGGTCAGCCAGCCGCCATTGCCAAGGTTGCTGTTGACAACCGGATAGGGCTCGAGCTTGGCCTTGTGCAGCAGCCGGCCCATTTCCAGCAGGCTGCGCGGCATGTGATAGTTGTTGGTGACGAGGATCACGGTGCCATAGGCGTGATCTTCCACCCACTTGGCACTTTCCTCGGCATTTCCGATCGTGTCGAGCGCGGCGCGGTCGATATCGACGCAGCAGGAAAACAATTTCTTGTCGCCGCGGGTCGCGACCTGAAGCTGGCGGCGGCTGGCGGAAGGATGCACGCCGCTGATCAGCAGCCGCTCGCCCTTGCCGGACGCCAGCAGACCCATAGCGGCGTCGAGACGCGAATGGCCGCCGGTCAGCACGATGATGGCATCGGCTTTTGCCGGATTGATAGGCGTCGCGAGACGGCTGACAGTGTTGGCGAACCAGCCGAAGCCGCCGGCAAACAGCGTTGCCAGCACAAGCAGAAAGAAAGCGGAGATGCGCAATGCGCCCGCCAATCGGCCGGGCGTGACGCGCTCACTGGATGGCGCAATCACCAAGGGTAACTGTCCAGCCGTTCCGGTCGACTCGCGCGCGTCCATCGTCTCTATCGTTAACCCCGAAATGCGGCGTTTAGTAGGTGGAAGAGCTCACATTACGTTACGCTAATTCTCTATTCGTGATCACCTCGCGTCCGGCTGGCGGACATCGATGTCGCTGAGATAGGTGACGACGGTGACATGGGAGGTTGCCGCAGTCAGCGCACCGATGACCAGCACCATGAGGACGACGCCGAGATAGCCCGCCGAACCGATGGCGAAATTACCGAACAAGGCGGTCGCCTGATCGGCCTCCGGCGTTGCCATGTTGCGCGACGACCACCATGAGAAGACGATGAAGACGAGCACCGCCGCCGCACCCCCGGCCGCTGCGCCCTTCATGCCGGTGACCAGGAAGTGGTGGCGGAATTCACGCGCGATGAAGCGCGCTTCGGCGCCGACGAAATGCAGCACTTCGATGATGTGGCCGTTGCCGGCCATGGCGCCGCGCGTTGCGAACACCACGGTCAGCACGGTTGCCGACAGCATCAGCGCCAGCACGGCAATGCCGATTGTCACCGTGGTACGGGCCATGGCCACCAGCCGGTCGACCCAGGTGCGATGGTCGTCAAGTGCTGCACTAGGCAGCTTCGGCGTGATCGCGGCGCGCATTGCGGCGAAGTCGGGCGGGTTGTTCTCGTCTATGGTGACGATGATCAGACGCGGCACCGGCAGCTCGTCGATGTTGAGACCCGAACCCAGCCACGGCTCCAGTAGCCGCGCCGTGGCATCGCGGTCGACGATCCTGGCGCTCTTCACGCCAGGAAATTCACCGGCGATCTGCGAGGCCTGGGCAAGTGCTGCCTCCATGTCGAGGCCATCTACCGGCTTGATCTGGATGGTCGCCTCGCGTGATATCTGGTTCTCCCAGGCCGAGGCGGTGTCGCGCACCAGCGTCACCGCGCCGAAGGTCAGGCAGGAGAGGAAAGTCATGATGGCAATGACCAGGACCAGTGCCCGGCCGGCGATGTTCTGCGCCGGCACGATCGGCGCCATCTTGCGCTGAGCGCGCTGCGTCGTCGCAGCCTTACCGGCGTGCTGGTCTTCGGCATGGTGAACGGAAAGGTCAGTCATAGATATCCAGCCTTCCGCCGGCCAGGATCATGCGCCGTGCGTCGACCTGTTCCATCAGGCCGAGGTCGTGCGTTGCAATCACCACAGCAGTGCCCAGCCGGTTGAGTTCGATGAACAGCCGCAACAGGCGTCGCGCCAGCGGCGGATCGACATTGCCGGTCGGCTCGTCGGCAAGCAGGATCTCGGGCTGCTCGATCAGCGCCCTGGCAATTGCGGCGCGCTGCTTCTCCCCACCCGACAGCACCGGCGGCAGCACATGCATGCGCTCGCCAAGGCCGACCCATTTCAGTAATTCGGTCACGTCGGTGCGGTAGCTCGCCTCCTCTCGCCCGCGCACGCGCAGCGGCAAGGCCACATTCTCATAGGTCGTCATGTGGTCGAGCAGGCGAAAGTCCTGGAACACCACGCCGATGCGCCGCCGCAGATGCGGCAGCTCGGTGCGCGAGATGCGCGAGCGGTCCTTGCCAAAGATGGTGATCAGCCCGCGCGTCGGCTTGAGTGACATGAACAAAAGCCGCAGCAGCGTCGTCTTGCCGGCGCCCGAAGGGCCGCTCAGGAACTGGAAGGAGCGCTCCGGTATGTGCAGGGAAATGTCGCGGAGGATTTCCGGACCCATGCCATAGCGGAGGCCGACATTTTCGAAGCGGATCACGTTCGACGACCTGAAACTTGCGGCGGCGACGAGCCAGCCTTCTCTGAGAAGAGACCATCGGCCGGCATGGTTAACCCGCGGTTAATTCGGAGGTTTTTTAGGCGCGTCACAAGGGCTCCGGTGGGGAAGCGTTAACCATTTCCGTTTACATAAAAGAAACGAAGACGAACAAGTACCGTAGTGCTGGGGCCGTGATGGCTGACGATCGAACCGCGCGCCCGGTTTCCGGCGAATTCATGACCGATTCGGCCCCTGCGCCGGAACGCATCTTGCGTGATCCAGCCGCCGACGTCGTCGATGCCGACTTCGAGGTGCTGCCGCGCCTCACCACCAGCATGGACCCTTCACCGCCGCTTTCGCGGGTGATCGCCACGCCATCGCTCGAAGGCATGGACATGTTGCGCAAGCCGAAAGCCGCGATGGAACGGCTGCGGGCGTCGCGCGGCGGGCCGATCTTCTGGATCGCCGGCCTCAGCGTGGCGTTTGCAGCCTTCTGGATCTCGGGCGGGCACGCGCTGGTGCGCCAGGCGCCGCTTCTTCTCGCCGCACAGGAGACGGGCGCTGCACTCACCATTTCAGGCGTTACGTCGCGTATCGATGCGTCCGGGCCGGAACCTGTCCTGTTCGTCGGTGGCGAGGCCGCGAATGACGGTGCCGGCCCGTTGCCATTGCCGCCGCTGGAATTCCGGGTCACCGGCAATGACAGGCGCACAACCCGCTATACGCTGGAGACATTCAGCCGTTCGCTGGCGCCCGGCGAAAGATTTGGCTTTTCCAGCCGGCTCGACGTGCCTAGAAACGGGGTGAAGACCGTCTCGGTCACCTTCGCCAATTAGGGGCGATCATTTCTGGAAAGGCGGCCAATGCCAATCGTGCGTGGCAAGAATATCGAGGTCTTGTTTTCGGCGTCGGCGATTGCCCGGCGCAATCTGGAGCTCGCCAAGGAGATCGCCGGGCACGATTATCAGGACCTTCTGGTGATTTCGGTGCTGAAAGGATCGTTCATCTTCGCCGCCGATCTTATCCGCGCCATGCACGATGTCGGCCTGTCGCCCGAGGTCGAGTTCATCTTCATTTCCAGCTACGGCGCCGGTACCACCAGCGGCGAGGTGAGGGTGCTGCGTGACATCGACAATGAAGTCGCCGGCCGCGACGTGCTGTTGATCGACGACATTCTCGAATCCGGCAAGACGCTGTCCTTCACCCGCGACCTGATGCTGTCGCGCGGCGCCAAAAGCTGCGGCATCGCCGTGCTGCTCGACAAGCGCATGCGCCGCCAGACTGCGCTCAACGCCAACTATGTCGGCTTCGACTGCCCCGACTATTTCGTCGTCGGCTACGGCATGGATGTCGCCCACGCGTTTCGCGAATTGCCGTTTGTCGGCGTTGTCAAGGGCGACGCATAGATTTATCTTCGATGCCGTTTGCGGTTCAGGAAAAGTCAACTTTTCCCCGCCAAACATTCCGCTATGGCAAAGCTCCTGATCGTCGAGGACGATGATTCCGTCCGCACCCTCGCCGCCCGCGCGCTCGAACGCGCCGGGCATATGATCGACATCGCCACCGACGGCGCGCAAGGGCTTGCCCTGATCCGCGCAGCACGTGGCGGCTATGACCTTGTCGTTTCCGATATCCGGATGCCGGAAATGGACGGCATCCAAATGGCCAAATCGGCGGCGTCGCTTTTTCCGGCGATGAAGATCTTGCTGATGACCGGCTATGCCGACCAGCGCGAGCGCGCCGAGGAATTGAATGGTGTCATTGTGGACGTCGTGCAAAAGCCGTTCACGCTGGCCGAAATCCGCGCGCGTGTCGAACAGGCGCTCGCCTGTTTTGCCTAGCGGCCAAAGCCTGATTGCAGTCAGGCCGGATCGCAGGTTGCCGCGATTGCCGGCGCGCTGCTCCGGCGCCGATTGGCGTTTAGCGCGAACAGACCGGCGCCGATGATGAGGGCCGCGCCGACGACGGTGGTCGATCGCGGCACTTCGGCAAAGAACAGGAAGCCCCACAGCGGCGACCAGATGATGCCGGTGTACTCGAAAGTGGCGACGCTGTTGGCGGGCGCCAGCCGGTATGCCTGCGACAACAGGACCATCCCAGCCGAAGCGACGAAGCCGCAGGCCGCCATCTTCAGGAAATCGATCGGCGTCGGCCAGATCCATGGCCTGACCAGGAATTCGAGGCTCGGATGCGTGGCGTGAGCTATTCCCGCCAGCCAGAACAGCCCGGCAACCACTGCAGCGCCCGAGAGGTAGACGCCGTTCTGATAGAACGCCATGACCGTGGCTGATTCGGTGTCGCCGATCTTGCGGGCCATCAACTGCGATAAGCCGTACAGCACCGCCGAGGCCAGCGACAGCACCGCCGCCCAGTCGAACAGCCCGGCACCGGGTCGCAGCATCACCAGCACGCCCAGCATCCCGACCATGATGGTGACCAGCGTCTGCCACGCCACTCGTTCGCCGAGATAAGGGCCGGCAAGCGCCATGATGAACAGCGGTGCCATGAAGTAGAGCGCCACCGCGTCGGCAAGCGGCAGGGCGGCGATCGCCAGATAGTAGACCGTGTAGGAGGTGAACAGGATGAAGGCGCGCGTCGTCAGCATGCGAAATCGCTTTGAAAAGATCGCTCTGAGCCCGACATCGGCATGAACGAGCACGAGAAGAATGGGCAGGGCGACGATGGAGCGGATCGCCATCACCTCGGTCACCGGATAGGTGCCCGACACGGCCTTGATCAGCGGATCCTGGAGCGAGAACACCAGAACGCCGAGGCAAAGGCTTGCCATGCCGAGAACGATCCGGTTCTGCATGTCGTTCGACGGTCTCCTTGCAGTGCGGCCCGGAACCGGCCTGCGTCCGGGGTAAAAAGAACCCGCCACCGTTTCGGGCAGCGGGTACGAGTGAGGACTCTAAATTGGTCCGCGGCCGATTTCGCAGCCGCATGTCCAATGGGTGAGGCGACTATTATCCGCCGTTTGACATGTTGCAAACGAATTGGAATGATGCCAGCAATCAGAATTTCTTATGGCGGACAAATGAAGCTCACGCTTGACAGCGACCTGCTGCGCACCTTCGTCGCGGTTGCCGATACCGGCAATTTCACCAAGGCAGCGGAGCAGGCCGGCCGTACCCAATCGGCGGTTTCGATGCAGATGAAGAAGCTCGAAGATGTGCTCGGCGACAGTCTGTTCGAGCGCGGCTCGCGCGGTGTGGCGCTGACGCGACGCGGCGCCGAACTCATCGTCAACGCCCGCCGGATCGTGTCGCTGCTGGACGAGACGGCTGCCTCGATGGTCGCGGCGCCGCTTGGCGGCCCGGTGCGCATCGGCATTCCAGAAGAATATGGCCACGCGATCCTGTCGCGCGCGCTCGGCGCTTTTGCCAAGCGCCATCCTCAGGTCGACATCACCGTCCGCTACGCGCATTCGGGTGCGCAGATCGCGGCGCTCGCCGCCGGCGACCTCGATCTGGCGGTGGTGTTCGAGTGGCAGGACCTCTCCGGCGGAGAGGTGCTGATGCATGATCCGACCGTATGGGTAACGTCGGAGCTGCATCACATGCATGAGGAGCGACCGGTGCCGATCGCCCTCTATAATCGTGCCGGCTGGTGCAAGGATTTCGCGATCAAGTCGCTGGAGCAGCGCGGTCTCGCCTACCGCGTCGCCTATACCAGCGACACCAATGGCGGCCTGCGGCTCGCCGTCACCTCCGGGCTGGCGATCGCGCCGATCTCGCGCAGCAACATCCCGGCCGGCTGCCGCGAACTTACGGCCGCCGACGGGTTCGGCGACATCGATTCGTCGAACGTGGTGCTGCGCCGCAATCCGAACGCTTCCGGCGAGGCCATAGACGGCATGGAAGAGGCGATCCGCGAGGCGTTCACCAATCGCTAAGCATGTACCGTCCTCGATCGGATGGGATCGGGAAGGGCAGCCGCTATGCGACGTCTTCGTAGAAGGTCAGCCGATTGCCGAACGGATCGCCGACGGTGACCTCCCTTGTCTGCCAAGGTGTCTCTTCCAGTCCCGGCCTGGCAAAACGGTACTTTTTCGCTATCAGTTCGCGGTGCAGCGCCGCGGTGTCACCCGCTTCGACGCGGATGTGAGAGCCCGGCGCGCCGTCGCCGTGGTGTTCGCTCAGATGCAGCACGCAGCCATCGCGCGAAATTCCCATATAGAGGGGTGCGTTGTCGTCGAAGCGATGCTCGAACTGCACTTCGAAACCGAGGAAGCCGACAAGAATTCATGCGCCTTGGCGATGTCGAAGATGCGCAGGATCGGGGTAAGGGCGCCGAGTTTCACCATGGCGGTCTCAATGGTTCGATGCTTGAGGCGATAGGAGAGGTTTACTTCAGCTCCAGCAGCCGCTCCAGATAGCTGCGCTCGATATCGGGGCTGAGCGCGTTGCCGAGCCGCTTGCGGATCGCTTCTAGGATCTGGCGGGCGCGCTGCACGTCGATTTCGTCCGGCACCTTCACCGAATCGCCGAAGTCAGGGCCCTCGGTGGCGCGTGGCCGGCCAAGCGGATCGCGGTCGGCATTCTGCTGGCGGCCGCCCCGCTCGCCGTCGCCCTCGTCGCCCTGCATGGCCTGCAATTGCTTCATCATGTCCTTGGCGCCCCTGCGCAACGCTTCCAGCGCGCGGCCCTGGTGACCGACGGCCTGGTCGCCATCGCTGTCGCCAAGCGCCTGTTCGGCATTGCCCATGGATTTGCCGGCCTCGCCAAATCCTTCATTGGGCTCGAGACCCATGCCTTCGAGGCCTTTCCTCAGCTGGTCGAGGTCGCCTTGCAGCTTGCCCTGGCCTTCCTGCAACCGCTTCAGCGCGTCGGCGAATTCCTGCGGCGTCATCGGCCGGCCGAGCGGATCGCGGTCTTCACCTGGGCCGGGCTGCTCGCCCTGTTGGCCCATTTGGCCCTGCTCACCGTTCTCGCCGAGCTGCTGGTCGCGATTCTGCCCGCGCTGTTGCTGGCCGCGCTGCATCTGGTCCATGCGGAACGTCTCGTTCATCATCTCCTGCTGGCGCCGCATGATCTCGCCGAGCTTGTCCATCTGCTGGCGCATTTCGCTGTTCTGCTGGCCGCCCTGTTGCTGACGTCCGGCCTGGAGATTGTTCATCATATCCTGCAGTTGCGAAAGCAATTGCTGCGCGCTGTCGCGATCGCCTGATTTCGCCAGGTTTTCGATCTGGTCCATCATGCGTTCGATGTCGCTCTGGCGCAGTTCCTGGCCGTTCTGCTGCATCTGCGGCGCGTTCGGATTCTGCTGCGCACGCTGGGCGAATTCCTGCAGGAACTGGTTCATCGCCTCGCGCAGTTCCTTCATCGCCTTGTCGATTTCCTCGTCGCTGGCGCCGTTCTTGATCGCGTCCTGCAGCGCCTGCTGCGCCTGGCGCAGCCGCCGCTCGGCCTCCGAAAGATTGCCTTCCTCGATGCCGAGCGCGATCTCCCACAGATAGGCGACCTCGTCGCGCAGCTTGTCGTCGCTGTCAGCCATCTTCAACCGGGTGCGGGCGCTCATGACGGCGAGGTAGTGCGCCATGTTGTCGAACGTATCTTCGGGCCTGAGCGTGATCGCGTCCATCAGGTCGAGCACGCGGCTCTTGGAGTTGGCGTCGAGCGCCAGCACGCGGCGCTGCTCGATCACGGCCCTCGCCAGCGGGTTGGAGAAAGGCCGCTCCGGCATCACCAGCGTCTTAGTCTCGCTGGTTGCCGTATGTCCGGCGTCGTCGGTGGCGACAAGCGTGAGCTTGATGTTGCCGCCAGCCCAGACATGCTCGGTCAGGTCCTTCGTGGTCTTGGCGGCGTTCCCCTTGGCGCCGCGGCGCGGCAGCGTCAGCGGCATTTCGGGCGGGCCATAGAGCGGATGCGCATTCGGCGCCGGTGGATCGGCCAATGCGAAATCCGCCTTGGCGGAGGCCGCGCCATAGTCGTCGTCGATCTGGTAGTTGAGTTCGAAGGAGCCGTTGACGGCGCGTTTCGGCTCGCCGACGAAGCGGATCTGTGGCGGCTTGTCCGGGATCACCGCGAAGGCCCAGTTGCCGAGTTCGTCATTGCCCGATTGCAGCGTCAGCGTGCCGTTGGTCGTCAGCTTTCCTGTGAACTGGCGCACCGTGGAGGGCGTTGCCGTCGAGGGCGTTGCCGCCGCCGGTTTGGCCGCGTCGGCCTTCTGCCCGGTCGGTTCGATGGTGCTGGCGTTGCCGTCGGCGTCGGCGTAGCTCAGCGTTTCCTCGCCCGAACCGCCGGTGACGCGCAGGGACACATCGCTGCCTTCCGGAACGGTGAAGGTGGACGCAGCCTGCTTGCCGTTGTCGGCGAGGGCTGGGTTGGCGAGGGCGGGGGAAGTGAGGAAGACCGGCGGCCTGCCGGTGTAGGCCGGCGGCGTCACCCAGGCGTCGATGCGCGGCGGCACCGCGTCGCGCGCCGCGTGGGCACTGAACCCGTCTGCGATGCGGCCACCCGACGGTCCAAAGGAGAAGGCAAAGGCGGTGACCAACAAAAGCGCCGCCACGGCGCGCAGCCCCCACGGGTCGCGCTCCGGAACCCGGGTGCGTGGCATGTCGCCACCAAGGTTACCGAGTTTTTCGGCCATGCGTTTCTGGTGCTCACGCCACAGCGCTTGCGAAAAAATACTCTCCCTGCCGCTCGGCCGGTCGGTCTGCACCAGCACCGGGCTGTGCAGCAATTGGTTGGCAGCCTCGATGCGCCGGTCGATCTCGGCGCTGGTCGGCACCCGGAAGAAACGCAGGGGATAGAGCGTGGCAAGGGCTGCGATGCCGAACACTGCCATGAGGCTCATGCGCGCGGTGTCGGGCAGCAGAAGGAAGAGGCCAAGCCACGAGACGCTGAGGAACAGGCTGGCGACGATGACCAGCGGAAGAAGCAACGGCCAGCCACGCTCGACCGTCATCGAGACCCGTGTCGCCAGCCGGCTCAGAGCAAGGCGCCCGGCCAGGCTGCGATCACTGGTGAAGGTGGGTCGTTGCGTCATCGGCCCTTCCTATTCGGGCGGATAACCCGAACCTCACAAATCTATCGCACCGGCCCGAGAATCGGATGCGAAGGACTCAAACTCTTAGATGCATGTCGCTCCAAACATACCAAGAAACACGGCGAAGGCGAGGCAGTTCCCTAAAACGTGAACAGGACTGCCCCCGTTATCGTCAGAATTTAGCCGGATTGGCGTTTGCACCGCAGACCAGTACCGCGACACGCTCGCCCGCAGCCGGCGCGTACCGGCCGGACAGGATCGCCGCGAAGGCCGCAGCGCCGCCCGGCTCGGCGATGATTCGCACTCGGTCCCAAAGCGCCGCCTGCGCGGCGATAATCTCGTCGTCGCTGACCAATATGGAACGCTCGACGAATGCCTCGGCGATTGGAAACATCATTTCGCCGACGCGCTTCGGCGCCAGCGAATCGGCGGCGATCCCCTCGGCTGGCGCATCGACGGGTTGACCGGCCTCGAAGGCGCGATAAAGCGTCGGCGCTCCTTCGGGCTCGACGGCGACGATCCTGATTCGGCCGGCAAACCAGGCGGCGATGCCGCCGATCAGGCCGCCGCCACCGACGGCGACCAGCAGTGTGTCGAGTTCAGGCAGGTCGGCCTCGATCTCGAGGCCAAGCGTGCCTTGCCCGACAAGCGTTTCCTCCTGGTTGAAGGCGTGGATCTGCAGTGCACCGCACTTTTCGGCAAAGTCTTCGCTGGCGACCAGCGCCTCGGCATAGCGCGCGCCACCGATGACCAGCTCGGCGCCGTAGGCGCGGATGCGTTCCAGCTTGGCCGGCGGGCTCACTTCGGGAACGAAGATGGTCGCCTTGTGACCGAGCCGCATGGCGGCATAGGCGACCGCAGCGCCATGATTGCCGCCCGATGCCGAGACAACGCCAGCCTTGGGAACCGGCCGCTCGAGAAGATTGGTGAAGGCGCCACGTGCCTTGAACGAGCCAGAATGCTGCAGGCATTCGAGCTTCAGGTCGACGGCAAGAGGCGGACGGCCGAAATCGGCCATGTCGACGCGCAGCACCGGCGTGTGGCGCACGAATGGCCGGATGCGGGGTTCCATGGCGGCGATGCGTTCGCGTGTGATGCTATTGCGGTTAAGCATGGCCTGCTCCCAAGGATTGACATCACTTAGTAACTTAGCAAAATGGCTAAATGCAAGAGGTTGATGTCTTCAAGGCGATCGCCAACGAGCGCAGGCTGCAAATCCTCGAGTGGCTGAAGGACCCGCGCGCGCATTTTCCACGCCAAGCGGATGGCGATCTTGTCGAGGACGGCGTCTGCGCGCTGCTGATCGCCGAAAAGCTGGGGATCACCCAAGCGACGCTCAGCGAGCACATGCGGGTGCTCACCCGAGCCGGCCTTCTCAGCAGCAAGCGTATCAAACAGTGGACGTTCTATCGCCGCGACGAGGGCAGGATCGCCGAGACTAGGGCGCTGATTCAGCACTGGCTGTAGCGCTGCGGGTCTATTCCAGCCAGCCAGGCAGCGAATCCAGCCCGATCAGCTCGTCATAAGTCTGGCGCGGGCGCACGACATGGAAACGGTCGCCGTCGACAAGCACTTCGGGCACCAGCGGCCTGGTGTTGTAAGTGCCGGCCTGCACCGCGCCATAGGCACCGGCGGTGGCGATGGCGATCATGTAGCCGGCCTTGAGCCGGGGCAGGTCGCGGTCGAGGCCGAGATAATCGCCGGTCTCGCAGACCGGGCCGACGACGTCGACCGTCATGCGTGGCGCCGCGGCCGGCTGCTGCACCACCGGCTTGATGTCATGGAAGGCGTCATAGAGCGTCGGCCGGATCAGATCGTTCATCGCGGCGTCGACAACCAGGAAGTTCTTGGCGTCGCCCTCCTTCACGAAGATCACTTGCGAGACAAGGATGCCGGCATTGCCGACGATCAGCCGGCCCGGCTCGAACATCACCTTCAGCCCGAGCTTGGTGACGTGCTTCTTGACGATCTGGGCATAAGCGTCCGGCAACGGAGGCGGACTGTTGTCGACGCGGTAGGGAATGCCGAGACCGCCGCCGAGATCGATATGCTCGATGGCGTGCCCGTCGGCACGCAGCACGCCGACCAGCTCCACCAGCAGCGCGAAGGCGTCGTCGAACGGCTGCAATTCGGTGATCTGGCTGCCGATATGGGTGTCGATGCCGGTGACCTTGATGCCTGGCAGTTCAGCTGCGCGGGCATAGACCTGGCGTGACTTCTGCCAGGGAATGCCGAACTTGTTCTCGGCCCTGCCGGTGGAGATCTTCTTGTGGGTTTTGGCGTCGACATCGGGATTGATGCGCAGCGAGATCGACGCCACCTTTCCCAGTGCCGTGGCGCGGGCCGACAGCAATTCAAGTTCCGGTTCGGATTCGACGTTGAAGCAGAGAATGCCGGCCGAGAGCGCAAAATCCATTTCGCGCGCGGTCTTGCCGACGCCCGAAAACAGGATCTTGTTGGCCGGAATGCCAGCGGCCAGGGCGCGGCGCAATTCGCCTTCCGAGACCACGTCGGCGCCGGCGCCGAGCTTGGCCAGGATCTTTAGCACCGCCTGGTTGGAATTTGCCTTCATGGCGTAGCAGACCAGCGCGTCGAGCCCGGCAAAGGCCTGCGAAAACACGCGGAAATGCCTGGTCAGCGTCGCCGTCGAATAGCAATAGAACGGCGTGCCGACGCTTGCGGCGATATCTGATATCGCCACGTCCTCGGCATGCAGCACGCCGTCGCGGTAGTCGAAATGGTTCACAACAGTGGTTCCGGATGTTGGAGCCGATAAGATCGGCCGATCTCATCGGCTCTAGATCAGCGGGTCGAGAATGAACTTCTTGTCCTTGACCGGTTTTTCCGGCTCCGGCGGCACGGGCTGCTCGGCCTTTTGTGCGTCCTTGCGCGCCTGCACGGCCGCCTCATAGGGCGTGTCGAGGCCGGCTTTCCTGCCGCAGGCCGTTACGGTTGCCAGCGCCACCAGCAGCGTCAACGTCACCAAAATCCTGCTTGCGGTCATCGATCCATCCGTCTGAAACTTTTGCCCGCCGCTTTTAGCCGAGTTTTGCTGGCATTGCACCTAGTGTGGTGGATTAGAAGTTCCTGTCATTGATGGCATTCGCGTCCAGGAACTTCAAATCCAAAACCACACTAGAATTCATCAATTACTCGTGCGGCTTTTGAATCCGAAATTCGCTCGCCGCGCTGCTCCAGCGTGATGCGAATTTCGGATTCGCCGCACGAGCATCACGCCTTGGCGATGTGCTTTTTCCAGTACCGGATCTGCTTCCTCACCTCCGACGGCGCGGTGCCGCCGAAGCTCGTGCGGCTCTTCACCGAATTCTGTACGGCAAGCACCGAAAACACGTCCGCCGTGATGCCGGGGTGAATGGACTGCAAGTTTTCCAGCGGCAGCCTGTCGAGCCCGATTTTCTTCTCCTCGGCCAGCGCCACCGCGCGGCCGGTGACGTGGTGCGCCTCGCGGAACGGCAGGCCGAGCGTGCGCACCAGCCAGTCGGCAAGGTCGGTCGCGGTCGAATAGCCTGACCCGGCGGCCTTCTTCATGGCGGCCGCGTTCACCGTCATGTCGCGCACCATGCCGGTCATCGCCGCCAGCATCAGATCGAGCGTCTCGGCGGCGTCGAACACGGATTCCTTGTCCTCCTGCATGTCCTTGCCGTAGGTCAGCGGCATGCCCTTCATCACCGTCAGCAGGCCGACCAGATGGCCGGTGACGCGGCCGGTCTTGCCGCGCACCAGCTCGGCGGCGTCGGGGTTCTTCTTCTGCGGCATGATCGAGGAGCCGGTGGAGAATGAGTCCGACAGCCTGACGAAGCCGAATTGCGGCGTCGACCAGATGATGATCTCTTCGGCGAGCCGCGACAGATGCGTCGCGCAGATCGCCGCCAGCCCCAAGAATTCCAGTGCGAAATCGCGGTCCGAAACGCTGTCCAGCGAGTTGCGCATCGGTTCGCGGAAGCCGAGGGCCTTGGCCGTCTGGTTCCGGTCGATCGGAAAGCTGGTGCCGGCAAGGGCGGCCGCACCGAGCGGGCTTTCGTCCATCCGTTCGATGGCGTCGCGGACACGCGACAGGTCGCGCGAAAACATCTCGACAAAGGCCATGCAGTGGTGGCCGAAGGTCACCGGCTGCGCCGCCTGCATGTGGGTGAAGCCCGGCATCACCGTCGCCGCATGCTCCTCGGCCCGTTCCAGGAACGCCGTGATCAGGCCCTTCAGCGCCTCGGCGACGCGAAAGCATTCGTCTTTGACCCACAGCCTGAGATCGACCGCTACCTGGTCGTTGCGCGAGCGGGCGGTATGCAGGCGGCCGGCGGCCGGGCCGATCAGCTCTGCAAGGCGGGCCTCGACATTCATGTGGATGTCTTCCAGCCTGGTCGAGAACTCGAACGTGCCGGCTTCGATCTCTGCCAGGATCGTGTTCAGCCCGTGAGCGATTTTTTCTTGATCGGCCGTCGAAATAATGCCCGTTTGCGCCAGCATCTCGCTATGGGCGATCGAGCCTCTGATATCCTGCGCATAGAGTTTGCGGTCGAACGAGATCGACGCGTTGATCGCTTCCATAATCGCGGCCGGACCCGAGGCAAAACGTCCGCCCCACATCTGGTTGCTGGCCTTCTTGTCGCTCATCGCTATAACCCGTGCTCCGGAGCAGTTTTTAGAAAATGGCAGACGGCAATCGATTTTTCCCGGCCCCGCGCCTCATCCTCGCCGCTTTGGTGGCGGGCGTGCTTGCGGGCGCGGTCGCGGTATATGTCAGCGAGAGCGGTTCTGGCAACAACGCGCCCGCGCCAGTCGCCGTTGGCGACAGCAAGGACGATGTCGCCTGCGGCGCCAAGGCCGACCGCGCCAAGACGGTCGCGGCGGCTGCCACCGGCCAGGTCGCAGCACTTTTGCCGGCTGATCCGCCGCAATCGCTGAAGGGCCTTGCCTTCAACGACCCTGGCGGCAAGCCGATGACGCTCGCCGACCATGCCGGCAAGACGTTGCTGCTCAATCTGTGGGCGACATGGTGCGCACCCTGCCGCGCCGAAATGCCGGCGCTCGACGCGCTGCAAAAAGAAATGGGCAGCGACACCTTCGAGGTCGTCGCGGTCAACGTCGATGTCGGCGACGACGCCAAGCCGAAGAAGTTCCTCGAGGAAACCGGCGTCAAGGCGCTCGGCTACTACCGCGATTCGACGATGGCGCTGTTTAACGATCTCAAGACGCGCGGCCTGGCGCTCGGCCTGCCGGTCACCATGCTGATCGACGGTGAAGGCTGCCTGATCGCTCACATGAACGGCCCGGCCGAATGGTCGGGAGCGGACGCCAAGCGGCTGGTCGTGACAGCGCTCGGAAAGTCGGACTAGGCGCCAGCGATTGTTGCCGATCTTCGTCGCCTTGTTCGAGCCGTAAGCCGGCTTAGTAATCCCTTTCCATCAGCTCTCATTCGCAAGCGTGCACCACTTTACGTGGAGATCGAGTTCATCGATCCGCAACAAAACCGTTGTCCAATTGTCACGAGCGGCACATATTGCCTTTGCGAGAGTGCCCTTTCGCCAATGACAAAACGGGAGATGAAACATGAAGTTCTTCGGCTTCGCGGCCGGTGTCGCCGCCACCTTGACGCTGCTTTCCACCACCTCCGCTTTCGCCGTCACGCAGATCAGCTGGTGGCACGCCATGACCGGCGCCAACGCCGAAGTTGTCGACAAGATCTCCAAGGATTTCAACGCCAGCCAGAGCGACTATGAGCTGGTTCCGGTGTTCAAGGGCACCTATCCCGAGACGCTGAATGCCGGCATCGCTGCCTTCCGCGCCGGACAGGCGCCCGATATCCTCCAGGTGTTCGATGTCGGCACCGGCGTGATGATGGCGGCCGAGGGTGCGATCAAGCCGGTGGCCGAGGTGATGACCGGTGCCGGGATGACCTTCGACAAGAGCCAGTATCTGCCCGGCATCGTCGGCTATTATTCGAAGCCGGACGGCACCATGCTGTCCTTCCCCTACAACTCCTCCTCGCCGATCCTCTATTACAACAAGGACATCTTCCAGAAGGCGGGCCTCGACGTGAACAGCCCGCCGAAGACCTGGAACGAGGTGTGGGAAGCTGCCAAGAAGATCAAGACGAGCGGCGCCGCCTCATGCGGCTATACCTCGACCTGGCTGACCTGGATCCATCTGGAGAATTTCGCGGCGTGGAATGATGTGTCCTGGGCCACCCAGCAGAACGGCCTCGCCGGCGGTGATGTCGAGCTCAAGATCAATGCGCCGATTTTCGTCAGCCACTTCCAGGCGCTCACAGACCTCGCCAAGGACGGCACCTTCAAATATGGCGGGCGCACCTCCGAAGCCAAGCAGATCTTCCTGGCCGGCGAATGCGGCATCTTCACCGAATCGTCGGGCGGCCTCGGCGACATCGTCAAGTCCGGCATGAACTATGGCATCGGCCAGCTTCCCTACGACACCGACGCCAAGGGCGCTCCGCAGAACACCACGCCGGGCGGCGCCAGCCTGTGGGTCTTCGGCAACAAGTCGGACGAGCAATACAAGGGCGTCGCGACCTTCTTCGCCTATCTGTCCAAGACCGATGTGCAGGAATATCTGCACCAGAAGTCGGGATACCTGCCGGTGACGCTCGCCGCCTACGAGGCGACCAAGAAATCAGGCTTCTATGACAAAAACCCCGGCCGCGAGACACCCATCCTGCAGATGACGGGCAAGGCGCCGACCGACAACTCGAAGGGCGTGCGCCTGCCGAATCTGCCGCAGGTGCGCGATATCCAGAACGAGGAGATCGAGAAGATGCTGGCCGGCCAGCAAACCGCTCAGCAGGCGCTTGACAACGCGGTCACGCGCGGCAACGCCGCGATCAAGGAAGCGCTGGAGAACTGATTAGATTATCCCGGTTAATCGATTCGAATATCGCCCACGCGAGCTCGCGTGGGCGACCCCTGGATAGCGAGGGAAATCAGCCTGTCTCCACGCATCGTCTTTCCCAACAAGATCCTGCCCTACCTGCTGGTGGCGCCGCAACTCGCCATAACACTGGTTTTCTTCTACTGGCCGGCCGGTCAGGCGCTTTACCAGTCGATGCTCAGGCAAGACCCGTTCGGGCTGAGGACTAGGTTCGTCTGGTTCGCCAATTTCCGCAAGGTGCTGGCCGATCCGGCCTACCTCAACTCGATCCACGTCACCGTAGTGTTTTCGCTTGCGACGGCGATCGTTGCGATGGGCGTGGCCCTTTTGCTTGCGGTCATGGCCGAGAAGGCCGTGCGCGGCAAAGGCCTGTACCGCACATTGTTGATATGGCCCTATGCCGTGGCGCCGGCGATTGCCGGCATGCTGTGGCTGTTTCTGTTCAATCCTTCGATCGGCTCGTTGGCGTATTTGCTGAGAAGCCTCGGCATCGCATGGGACCCGCTGCTCAACGGCACCCACGCCATGATCCTGCTGGTGTCGGCGGCTGCCTGGAAGCAGATCAGCTACAATTTCCTGTTCTTCGTCGCCGGGCTGCAGGCGGTGCCGAAAACGCTGATCGAGGCGGCGGCGATGGATGGCGCCGGCGAGACCAAGCGCTTCTGGACCATCGTCTTCCCGCTGCTTGCGCCGACGACCTTTTTCCTGCTGGTCGTCAACACCGTCTATGCCCTGTTCGACACTTTCGGCATCGTTCATGCCGTCACCGGCGGCGGGCCGGGCAAGACCACCGAGACGCTGGTCTACAAGGTCTATAATGACGGCTTCGTCAATCTGATCCTGGGCGACTCGGCGGCGCAGTCGGTTATCCTGATGGCCATCGTCATTGCGCTCACCGCCATCCAGTTCCGCTACGTGGAACGCAAAGTCCATTACGGTTGAGGGCAGCGATGATCGGCCAATCCCCGCTCCGCACCTTCATCGCCCATGCCGTGCTCATCCTTGGCCTATTGATCGTGGCTTTTCCGATCTACTACACCTTCGTTGCCTCGACACACACGCTGCAAACCATCCTCAGGCCGCCGCTGCCGCTCTTGCCCGGCGGCCAGCTCTGGAACAATTACAGCGAGGCGCTGTTCGGCGGCATTGGCCGCATCGGCGGTGTCAGCGTCGGCCAACTGCTCCTCAACACCACGGTCATGGCGCTCGGCGTTGCGGTGGGAAAGATCTTCATCTCGATCCTGTCGGCCTATGCGATCGTGTTCTTCCGCTTTCCCTTGCGCATGACCTTCTTCTGGCTGATCTTCATCACCTTGATGCTTCCCGTTGAGGTGCGCATCCTGCCGACCTACAAGGTTATGGTCGACCTCGGCATGATCGACACCTACGCCGGCCTGATCATCCCGCTGATTGCCTCCGCCACCGCGACGCTGCTGTTCCGCCAGTTCTTCATGACCATACCGGGCGAATTGGTCGAGGCGGCGCGTGTCGATGGTGCCGGGCCATGGCGCTTCTTCTTCGATATCCTCTTGCCACTGTCGCGCACCAACATCGCGGCGCTTTTCGTGATCCTCTTCATCTACGGCTGGACGCAGTACCTTTGGCCGCTGCTCGTCACCAACAGCAACGATATGAACACCATCGTCATCGCGCTGAGAAAGATGGTTTCCTTCGCCGATGCCGATACCGAATGGCACCTGGTCATGGTCACGGCGATGCTGGCCATCGTGCCGCCGATCCTGGTGGTCGTGCTGATGCAACGCTGGTTCGTGCGCGGCCTGGTCGAATCCGAAAAGTGAGAAGCCGATGGCGACCGTCGATCTGAGGGACGTGAAGAAGGTCTATCCCGGCGGCGTCGAAGCCGTGAAGGGGATCTCCATCGCCATTCCCGACAGGGAGCTTTGTGTTCTGGTCGGCCCCTCCGGCTGCGGCAAGTCCACGCTGCTGAGGATGATCGCCGGGTTGGAGACCATTTCTGCCGGTACGGTCGCCATCGACGGCAAGGTGGTCAACGCCATTGGCCCGACCGAGCGCGACATCGCCATGGTGTTCCAGAACTACGCGCTTTACCCGCATATGAAGGTCTACGACAACATGGCCTATGGCCTGCGCAATCGCGGCACGCCGAAGGACGAGATCGACAGCAGGGTGCGCTCGACAGCCAAGGTGCTGGAGCTTTCGGCGCTGCTCGACCGGCGCCCGCGCGAGCTTTCCGGCGGCCAGCGCCAGCGCGTCGCCATGGGCCGCGCCATCGTGCGCAACCCGAAAGTCTTCCTGTTCGACGAGCCGCTCAGCAATCTCGATGCCAAACTGCGCGGCCAGATGCGGGTCGAGATCAAGAATTTGCAGCGCACGCTTGGCGTCACCTCGGTCTATGTCACCCACGACCAGCTGGAGGCGATGACGCTGGCCGACATCCTTGTTGTCATGAACGCCGGACTGGTCGAGCAAACGGGCGCGCCGCTCGACGTCTACGAGAAGCCAGCCTCGATCTTCGTCGCTTCCTTCATCGGCGCGCCGCCGATGAATCTTCTGGCGCTAACCGGAAGTTCCTCGGGCCCGCTACTGGCCGACGGCACGGCGATCGGCTTTGCGGCCCCTGCAACACCAGCCGTGACACTGGGTTTTCGTCCGGAAGATGCCGACGTGACCTTCAATGCGGGGGCGCTGGCCGGTGCGCTCGTCCTGCCGGCGACAGTCGAGGCAGTCGAACCGGTCGGTGCCGAAAGCTTTCTTCACTGCGCCGCAGGCGGTAGCCGTATCGTCGTACGCGTCTCAGGGCGCGCCGCCGCAAATCCTGGTGACCAGTTGCGCGTCGTGGCCAAAGCCGAAAAGCTGCATTGGTTCGATCAGGCCGGAAAACGGGTCGAGTGAAGCCAGCCTGTCGTCCTGGCCAGCGAACCGCGCGAGGCGCAAGGCCGTTCAGGCAAACACATGCGCCTTGCCCGACACCGTCAGCCGGACGATCTCGCCAACCCCCGGTGTGTCCATGCCCGGCTTGCGCAGGATCAATGGCGTGTTGCCGATCGCGGCTGCGTCCGGCGGATCGGGACTGTTCAAGAGCCGCACCGCGATGGTGCACATCGAACCGGCGAATTCGGACTCCGTCACTTCGCCGAACAGCATGTCCGGCGTGCCCGACATGCCTTCGCGCGATGTCCGTTTCAACAGCACCTGTTCCGGCCGCAGCATGATGCGGACGATATCGCGCCGCTCGGTGCTGTCGACGGCGATGCGGCCGAGCGGCGAGTTGGCGAAGCCGTCCGCGATCTTGGCCGGCAGGATGATGGCATCGCCGAGGAATTCGGCGACCATCCTGTCCTTCGGTTTGAGATAGAGTTCGTGCGGCGTGCCGATTTGCGAGAATTTTCCATCGCGCATCACCGCGACCTGGCTGGCAAAGGACAGCGCCTCGGCCTGGTCGTGCGTGACCAGGATCGTGGTGATACCGGCGGTCTCCAGAAGTTCGGCCACCGCCTTGCGCATCGAGGCGCGCAGCCCGGTGTCAAGCGCCGAGAACGGCTCGTCGAGCAGCATCAGTCGCGGCTTCATGGCCATGGCGCGGGCCAGCGCCACACGCTGCTGCTGGCCGCCGGAGAGCTCGTGCGGCCGCCGTTTCAGGATCGCCTTGTCGAGCCCGACGATATAGGCGAGCTCGACGATGCGCTCGGTGCGCTTGTCCTCGTGATGCCGCATGCCGAAGCCGATATTGGCGGCGATGCTCAGATGCGGGAACAGGGCGCCGTCCTGCGACACCACGCCGATGCCGCGCCGATAGGCGGGCACGGCGGCGCCGCCATTGGCCAGCACCTCGCCGTCAAGCACGATGCGGCCCTGGTCCGGCGCCTCAAAGCCGGCGATCAGCCGCAGCAAGGTCGTCTTGCCGCAGCCGGACGGCCCGACGATCGCGGTGCGGCTGCCGCTGGCCACGCTGAGATCGACACCGGCCAGTGCGGCCACCGGGCCGTAGTGCTTGTGCACATCGGTGAGTTCGAGGAAGCTCATCGTCCGGCCATCCGCTTAGACTGGACATAAAGCAGCCAGGTCAGCGGCAGCGAGATCGTCACCATAATGAGGGCGTAAGGTGCGGCGGACGCATAGTCGATCTCGCCGCTGTGCGCCCAGAACGCCATCGCCAGCGTGCGGGTGCCGTTGGGCGCCAGCATCTGCGTTGCGGTCAATTCGTTCATGATGCCCAGCGCCACCAGCGCCATGCCTGCCGCGGCACCCGGCGCCGACAGGCGGATCGTCGTCGACCACAGCGCCTTGAGCGGTGACCGGCCGAGACTGGCGGCGGCGAGTTCGAGCTCGACCGGCGCCTGCGCGATCGACGCCCGCAGGCTGATCAGGGCGCGCGGCAGGAACATCAGCGCATAGGCAACGAGGATTGTGAACAGGGTCTGGTAGAACGGCAGAGCGATGCGCACGGTGATGGTGACCAGCGCCAGCGCTACGACGACGCCGGGCAACGATCCGACGATGTAGTTGCAAGCCTCCAGAAGACGCTGCAGCGGTCCCGGCGCGCGGATTGAGATCCAGGCCATCGGCAGGGCGGCGATGGTGGCGAGCAGGGCGCCGGCGAGCGCCAGGAACAGGGTCTGGCCGAGCGCAAGGCCGATCTCATCGAGGCGCCAGACATCGGCACCGCCGGCCACGAGCCAGCGGCCGATGGTGACGAACGGCACGCCCAGCGCCAGCAGAGTGGTGATAACCGGCAGCAGCAGGCACGGGAGCGTGGCGCGGCCGAGCCTTGTGCGTTGCTGCTGGCGCGCGGCGCCCGAGCCGACGCGGGCATAACGCTCCTCGCCGCGCACGAGCACTTCGATCCCGAGCAGCACGAAACAGCATGTCACCAGCACCGCAGCCAGCATGTTGGCGGCGGGGCCATTGAAGGTCGACTGGAACTGGTCGACGATCGCCGTGGTGAAGGTGTCGAAGCGGATGAACACGTAAAGACCGTATTCGGCCAGGAGATGCAGGCCAACCAGTAGAGAGCCACCGCAGATGGCGAGCCTGAGCTGCGGCAGCACCACCCGCCGGAACACGCGCCACGGCCCGAGGCCGACAGCTGCCGCGGCATCTTCGAGAGCAGGATCGAGCCGGCGCAAAGCTGCCGCCACCGGCAGATAGAGGAACGGGAAATAGGCGACGACGGAAACCAGAACGCCGGCCCACAGGCCATGCAGTCCCGGCACCAGGGTGATCCAGGCATAGCTGTGGACGAAGGCGGGGATGGCGAGCGGCGCCACCGACAGCCAGGCCCACAGGCGGGAACCGGGTAGATCGCTGCGTTCGGTCAGCCAGGCCAGCGCCACCGAGAGCACGATACAGATCGGTACCGCGAGCATCACCAAAAGCAGGGTGTTGACCAGCAGCTCGCCGACGCGCGGCCGGAAGACCAGTGCCGATACGGTCTCCCAGCCGGTCTGCACGGCAATCCAGATGATGAAGGCGAGCGGCAGCAGGGAGAAAAGTGAGATCAGGATGGCGGCAAGCGAAATCCAGGATATCGGCGGCCGGCGCGTCCATTGCCCAGCAACCATGCCGATCGGCAGGACCGAGCGTGCAAGGTCGGCCGCAGACTGCATCAGCTCAGGCGCCGTGCCGCTGCCGCCCGATGGCGGAAGCGGTCGAAGGGCCGCAAACGCGGCCAGAAACGCAGCTTGTCGTCATGGACGAAATGCCACCTCGAAAAACAGAGCGCTCCTGCGGAAGCGAATTCCCGCAGGAGCGCAGTCGGTTGCCCTTTTAGGACGAACGCCGACTAAAGCAAGCCGGCTGCCGTCATCAAATCCGTCACCTTCTTGGAGTTCAGCGTCGTCGCGTCGACCTTCGGCGCCTGCAGTTCGGCCAGCGGCACCAGCGCCGGATTGGAATCCGCGTCCTTGCCGACCGCGTATTCGAAGGAATTGCCGGTCTTCAGCACGTCCTGACCACCCTTGCCGGTCACCCATTTCAGGAAGGCCTGGGCTTCCTTCGGGTGCTTGCTGGAGGCCAGCACGCCACCACCGGAAACCGAGACGAACGCGCCCGGATCCTGGTTCTTGAAATAGTGAAGCCCGATGTTCTTGCTGTTCTCACCGGTCTTGGCCTGGTCGCCGTAGTAGTAATAGTGATAAATCACTCCGCCTTCGACCTCGCCGGCATTGACCGCCTTCATCACCGTGCTGTTGCCTTTGTAGGCGGTGAAGTTCTCTTTCATCGCCTTCAGCCAGCCGGCCGTTGCGGCCTGACCCTTGAGCTGCAAAACCGCGCTGACGATCGCCTGGAAATCGGCGCCGGACGGCGAAGCGGCCCAGCGTCCCTTCCAACTCGGATCGGCGAGATCAAGCAGCGACTTGGGCAGCTGCTCCGCGGTCAGCTTGGTTTTGTTGTAAACAAAGACGGTGCTGCGCGCGGCGATGCCCACCCATTTTCCGCTGGACGGCTGGTACTCCTGCGGAACCTGGGCCAGCGTCTCGGCATCGACCGGCGCTAACAGGCCGGCGGATTCGACCAGCACCATGGCGGGGGAGTTTTCCGTCAGGAACACGTCGGCCGGCGACGCGGCGCCTTCGGCGACGATCTGGTTGGAGAAATCGCTGTCACCGCCGTGGCGAACGGTGACCTTGATGCCGGTTTCCTTGGTGAAACCTTCAACCCAAGCGTCGGTCAGGCTTTCATGCTGGGCATTGTAGACGACGATGCCGCCGTCCTGAGCCATTGCCGGGCCGACGATCAGGCTGATTGCAAGTGCCGCGGCACCGGCAAGGGCGGAAAGAGCATATTTCATGGACGTTATCCCTCTCGATCTCAATGGTCTTTGATTTAGCAAGACTGCACCTATCAATTCCTGATCGGTGTAGTCAACATTGATGAACGGCGCAATCGGGCGCTGGAGGTGAAACCTTCGTGATATTCCCATATTTTGGCTTGGACATTATTCGCCGGCCACGTAACAAATCAGCGCCGAGGCGCGAATATCGGGGAGTGAACTCTTGTGACCGGCAACGACGAGGCCGAGCTTTCCCGGCTGATGCGGGCCGCGATCGCGGGAGATGAAAAGGCTTACGCCGACTTTCTGCGCCGGACGGCTGCTCTCGTTCGCGGCTTTATCAGGCGCAAGATCGTTCAGGGCGGGGTCGATCCCGAGGACGTCGTGCAGGAAACCTTGCTGGCCATTCATGTGAAGCGGCATACCTGGCGGCAGGATCTGGCCGTGCTGCCCTGGGTCTACGCCATTGCGCGCTTCAAGTTGATCGATGCCTTTCGGCGGCGCGGGCGGCGCATCGAGATCGAAATCGACGAGATCGCCGAGACCTTCGCCGAGCCGGAGGTTGAGACGGTCAGCGAGCGCGACATCAATCGGGCATTGGACGGCCTGCCGCCGTCGCAGCGTTCCGTGGTCTCGTCGGTATCGGTCGAAGGCCGTTCCATCGGCGAGACGGCAGCGAAGTTCGGCATCAGCGAAACGGCGGTGCGCGTGTCGCTGCATCGTGGGCTCGCAACCATTGCCAAACGGTTCGGGGCCAGACAGTTCAAGCGGGAATGACATGAAGACCGACGATCTCATAAGGGCGCTCGACGCCGATGCCCACAGCAGGGCGATGCCGCTTGGCTCGGCCTGGTGGGTGGCCGCCGGTGCGGCTACGGCGATCGCGGCGGTGGTTTTCTGGCTGGCGATCGGCCCACGCACCGACATCGCGACCGCCATGCATACGATGCGCTTCCTCGCCAAGTTCGTCTTCACGACTCCTCTGGCCGTCAGCGCCTTCGCCTTGATCCGCGTCCTGTCGACACCCGGTGCATCGACGAGCAGGGCGGCGGCCTGGATGATTGCCGCACCGCTGCTGGTGATCGTTGCGATGGTGCTGGAACTCCTTTCCGTGCCTGAAGCCGACTGGGGCACGCGTCTGATCGGCAGCAATCTGGTGATCTGCCTGACATTCATCCCGCTGATCGGCATCGGTCCGCTCGCTATCTTCCTAGCGGTGCTGCGCTATGGCGCGCCGACGCGGCCGGTGCTTGCCGGAACGGTGGCGGGCCTGCTCGCCGGCGGGCTGGCGGCAACTTTCTATGCCGCACACTGCTTCGACGACTCGCCGCTTTTCGTCGCCACCTGGTACACGATCGCGATTGCCATCCTCGCGGCGCTCGGCGCGCTCGGCGGGCGGCTTCTCGTGCGCTGGTAGCTACGGCCCGCGATGGGAGACCGTGATGTTCTAAGGTCAAAACTCATTCATTTCTGAACGACCTAGTTCGACCCGTTGCGGAAGTTCGTTCGCCCGTGCCGAATTCACGCCCTTGACCCGATAATGACCTTCCTGACATCGCGCTTCAACGTCCGCACAGGGGGTGAATGCTGTCATTGTTGCGCAGTCGTGGAGGGACGAGCCACTGAATCTCGATCTGCGAGCAGGTAACGATCGGCCAGCGCCGTGATCACTCGGGATCAGTTCGACTCGCCGCCGCGGGGGCCAATGAGACCTTGGCATGCGACATGGCAGATACTGTGGGCTGGACAAATCATGGGCCGGCCGCATTCCGCCCCGACCCGGAACTCGGATTGGGACGCTTTGACAAAGCGCACGTGATTTCGTCGCGTGAGATACCAATGTCGTTAAGAATGTCATCCGGTGACCGGCTCAACCCGTCCGTTATCATCCACATAGCTTTTCGCTCGGCGCGAAGGCGGAACCATCCGCGAATATAGCCAATGGTGCCATTATGAAAACTTGTCCACATCGAAGTCATTCCTTAATCATCTGCTCGAACACACGGCACGGAACGGCACTGGCGGTATTCACCGCGAGAAGGACCGGTTACGTCGCATCAATTCCGAACTTATCGGTCTCGTCCGGCTGGGCGCCTCGCGGCGGCAGCGACTGCAACCGCGCCGGCGAGGGTTAAAAACTGATTGTTTTTCGTAACCTAGTTCTGTTTCCTTTCAGCGATGATGGTTCATCAAGCGATCAAGATGACATGCATAAGTTGTGCCGGCCGACAACATAAGGCCAGAACCATCATCTTCTTCTACAAACAATTGCTATGCTAAGTTTACGGTGCGTGAGGTCGCGCTCGAACACAACGAACAGATATTTCAAAGCTAATTTTCTAGCTTTAGCAAGCTATATTTTAACGGCAAGCTTGACAAATCCACCGCTAACCTCTCGGTGCTCCACCCAGGGTGGTCAAGAGACGTTCGGCAAAAAACGGGTTTGCGGGCCAGGGCCGCTTCGGAGCGGGCGGCGGATGCTTCGTTCCTTCTCTCACCGTTTGCACATGGGCGTTTGTCGCTACGCTATCGGCCTGCGTTGTGCTATACTTTTTCTTTGGCTTCTTTCGACGGGATGGAGATGTTCGCCCTGTCAACCTTGACGCGGAGAAGCATTGGCGTTGCTCTTGTCGGTTGCGCGTTCCTCGCGCCGGCTGCCATGGGAGCGGGAGATTCTGAAGATGTCGCGATGGGAATCCGCCTTGCGGAATTGCTTCGCGCTGGGCGAAGCGTTGTCTCCAACTATCAGACACTAATCAACGATCCCGCACTTGGCGACAAGCACCTCGACAGCGAGCGGTTTGCGAGCGAGGCCATCGCCGTTTACTCAAAAAACACCGGCCAGGACCCGTTTTCCGGCGAATTGACCAATCGCGACCGGCGTCTGCTTGAGGCCCAGATTGGGGCTATGCGGGAGGTGGTGGAAGAGCAGCAAGATGACATCAACCGCGCTGGGATCGGGTTCAAGGGCTTCGTGCCGGCCGTTTTCGCGCGTCTGTTGAATGAGAAATTCGCCGCCAAGGTTGGCAACGAGGCTCTGGTACGCGTGACTGCGCCCGAGCAACTCGTGCGCAACCGCAAATCTCTTCCGGACGCCTGGGAAGCCAGCATCATCGTAAGCGTCTTTTCAGATCCGAAGAGAGCAAAAGGCGAAGCCTACACGGATGTGACCGAGGTGGAGGGACGCCCGGCATTTCGAATGCTCCTGCCCGAATACTATACGGAGTCGTGCCTTTCCTGCCACGGCGAGCCGAAGGGCGAGATCGACATAACTGGATATCCCAAGGAGGGCGGAAAAGCCGGCGATCTGGGGGGCGCAATCAGCATCGTCTTGTTCAAATGAGCGTCCTGGAACAGACACCCCACGAGGTGGAAGCCCTACCGGCGCCGTCGAAATCCCTGGGACGTCGCCTTGCCAGTCTGCCGATCGCGGCCCGCGTAGCTGCACTGACAGCGGCCGGCCTCATCAGTCTCATCGTATCTTCCATCCTTCTCACGCAGGCGCTTTATCGCAGTGCCGACCGCACCGCAGACACAAAGGCATTGTTCGATCTCGCGGCGACTGCGGCTGCGGCACACGTGACCTTTGGCGAATTGCGATACTGGCTCACCGATTTGTCGGTCAGCTTGCTAATGAACTCCCAGCGGAATGCCGAGCAGGCGCGTGAGCGACTGCTGGACCAACTGGACGGCCTTTCGAAATCATCCCCCGATGCAGTGAGGGAAATCCGTGTCGAGATCGATGACTACGTCAAAAGGGCACTAGAGGCGGCGGACAGCTATACTCAGGATAACCGCATCATTGGAAACGCTCTCCTGGCCGAGGCGCGAACCCACAGCACGAATGTCGATGCCGCCCTTAACAAACTTGTCGAGCAAGTGAGCGCCGAGGCAGAAGCTGCTCGTAACGAGGCTGTAAGGCTAGCCCAGAAAACCGCGACTACCGCTGCCATTCTGGTGGTCGTCGTGCTGTTGATTGGGTCGCTTCTTACGATCCTTGTTCTTCGCTCGATCATTGGCCCGTTACGGCGGCTGAACCGGGTCATCGGCGAACTGACGCAAGGACGCTACGATATTGAAATACCGATTGAGGGAGGCGACGAACTCGGCGCAATGTCGCGGACGCTTCGACTTTTTCGCGCGGGCGCGATTGAAAAGAAACGACTGGAAGACGAGGCGGAGCAGCAAAGACGGACGATCGCAGCGGCGCTTGAGGCAATTTCTGACGGATTTGTCCTATTCGATCCGCAGGACAGGGTCATCCTGGCCAACAGCAAATTTTGCGAATTCTTCCCTGACCATGCGCGAGCTTCTCTTCCTGGGCAAAGCTTCCAAGAAATCTTGGAGCAACGCCTGGCGGGCGGGCAAGTCGACCTTGCGGGCGCGTCGCCGGAGGAGTGGATTGCCCAGCGGTTACACATCCACAAGGACCCGGCGGGCTTCGTCGGTGAGGATCGCTTCGGCGACAGATGGGTTCGCGTAAGCAGGCGAAAAACGCCTGACGGCGGCGCGGTCGCCGTTTACACCGACATCACGGAATTGAAACAGAGACAAGACGAACTCGAGCGCGCCAAGAGCCGTGCTGAATCGACGAATGAAGCCAAGAGCCGCTTCGTCGCATCCGTCAGCCACGAACTGCGTACGCCGCTGAACGCGATTATTGGCTACAGCGAGATGCTGATCGAAGATGCGAGCGACCAGCACATGGTGGAATTCGTTCCGGAACTGGAGAAGATCGCCGCGGCTGGTCGCCATCTCCTGGCGCTCATCAACGACATCCTCGACTTGTCGAAGATCGAGGCGAACAAGATGGAAATTTTCTTAGAAACGTTCGACGTCGCCGATTTGATGCGCGACGTCCGGGCCACAGTCGCGCCTTTGATGGCGAAAAACCGAAACGGTTTCGTACTGGACCTCGAGGACGACCTCGGGAAAATGCATTCGGACCAGACGAAGTTGCGTCAGAACCTTTTTAACCTGCTCAGCAACGCCGCCAAGTTTACCGAAGGGGGTCGAGTAGCACTCGCGGTGCGTCGCGACAGGCGACCAAACGGCGATTGGCTGATATTCAAAGTGTCCGACACCGGGATTGGGATGACGTCGGAGCAGCAGGAACGGCTCTTCGACGCTTTTACGCAGGCGGACGCATCCACCACTCGCAACTATGGCGGAACGGGGCTTGGCCTCAGTATAACCCGGAGTTTTAGCCGAATGATCGGCGGCGTTGTAAAGGTCGAGAGCGAACTCGGAAAAGGCTCGACCTTCACAATGGAGATTCCAGCCGAGTTCAAAAAAGAATCTAGCGAGCAACACCCCTCCGAAGCTGTGCCGTTGCCGCCACGAGACAAGGCGGTTCTGATCATAGATGATGAACCAGCCGCCCGAACCGTCATCGCCAGCGCTTTGGCGGAGGCGGGACTGGCATCGTTCGAAGCAGCAAGCGGCGAAGAAGGAATAGCCGCTGCTCGAGCGCATCGCCCCGCGGCGATCATTCTCGACATCATCATGCCGCATCAGGACGGCTGGTCAGTGCTGCGATCTCTGAAGAACGATAGGGAGCTTTGCGAGATTCCTGTGATCCTTGCGACTATACTTGCAGATCGCGAACTCGGCCTCTCACTCGGGGCGGTTGAATACCTGACGAAGCCGATCGACACCGAGAAGCTGATTCAAACAATTGAGGCTTGCGGCGGTGGCAACCGCGATGTGCTTGTAATTGATGACGACCAAGCCTCCCGCGATTTCCTTCGGCGTATCCTGATCAAGAAGGATTGGCGGGTTCACGAGGCAAGCGACGGCGTGCGCGGCCTTGGCCTGATGAAACGGCTGTTGCCGCGCCTGGTGGTGCTTGATCTGCTGATGCCCGAAATGGACGGGTTTCAGACATTGAGTGAAATGCAGCAGACGCCCGAACTGCAGAACATTCCGGTGGTCGTAGTTACCTCGAAAGATCTGTCGATGAACGAGCTCGAATGGCTCCGCGATAGGGCGGTTGCCGTTGTGACCAAGGGCGCGAACAGCAGGTCTCAATTCGTCAAGGCGCTCGAACGCCAGATTTCCGCGGCCGAGTAGGTTGGCCCGGCATCTCAGTTCGTTGACCCATCGTTAGAAGAGGCCGAAGATGACGAGAATCCTTCTGGTGGAAGACAACGAAATGAATCGCGACATGCTCTCGCGGCGGTTGTCGCGGCGTGGGTTCGAAGTGCTTATTGCGGAAAACGGACAATCCGGCGTGGAACTAACCATTTCGGAAAGACCGGATCTGATCCTTATGGATATGAGCCTGCCCGTGATGGACGGATGGGAGGCGACACGGCGGATCAAGGCTGATCCGGCCACCTCGGGGATCCCTATAATCGCGCTTTCTGCGCATGCTATGACCAGCGATCGGGAATTGGCGCTTGAGGCCGGCTGCGATGACTACGACAGCAAGCCGGTGGACCTGCCGAGGCTTGTCCAGAAAATCGAACAATTGCTTGCCGCAAATCCGTGAGCCGCCGAGTCGGCGGATTGGAGACATGACTGCCAACGAGTTCCAACGCCACGCAATAGCCGCCCATCTGGCGCAGACGCTTGCTGGACCAGCACGGGCAATCTCGGGATTTCAGGAACTGCTGCTAGAACAGGTGCAGAACCACAGTCTGGTGCACATCACTCCAGATCTTGAGAGGGTCGGCGCCGCTGCCCAGCAATTGAACAGCCTCATCGACAGCTTGATCCATGGCAAAGCCGACTATCCGGACCATGCAGGGCGCGAGATCGAGGCGAAACTGCGCCACGATTTGCGAACACCACTCAACGCGATTATCGGCTACTCCGAAATGATCCTTGAAGAAGCCGAAGAATTGCACGAACACGCATTGGACGAAGATGTCAGGGTGATGCTCGCGGCTGCGGCCGAGCTGTTGGCGCATGTCGATGCAATTGCCGGCCTATCGCGCGCCAGCGACAACGAAGGGCTGTGGACGACGGATCAGGCAGAAATCGATGCAGCAGGGCTCGAAAGGGCGCTGGGCAAGACGGAGCGCGATGCATTCTCAGGACGCAACGGTAGAATACTTGTCGTCGACGACATCAGCAGTAACCGCGATCTTCTCTCGCGCCGCTTGCTGCACGACGGTCATCAGGTAGTCACTGCCGAGTCAGGCCTGTCCGCGCTGACTCGCCTTGCGGAATATGAATTCGACCTTGTTCTGTTGGACATACTGATGCCGGACATGAACGGCATCGAGGTGCTCTCGCGATTGAAAGCTGAGCGCCGGTGGCGGCACATCCCGGTCATTGTGATATCGGGGCTGAACGAAGTCGACGCCGTGGTCCGCTGCATCGAGGCGGGAGCCGACGACTACTTGCTTAAACCGTTCAATCCGGTCCTGCTGCGCGCCCGGATCAACTCCAGTCTGGAGAAGAAGCGTTGGCGCGACCGCGAGCACCAGTATCTTCAGCGGATCGAGGCGGAAAAGCGGCGGGCCGACTCGCTTCTACATGCCGTCCTGCCCGGTCAAATCGTTGCGCGGCTGCAAGGGGGCGAGGAGATCATTGCGGACCGGTTCGAGGAAGTGACCATCCTTTTTGCCGATATTGTCGGATTCTCGCCTATCGCAGCGAAATTGCCGGCATCCGACCTTATCAAGCGCCTCGACCGGATGTTCAGCATGTTCGATGCGCTGGCGGAGAAGCATTCCGTGGAGAAGATCAAGACAATCGGAGACGCGTATATGGCCGCTTGTGGTCTTCCGGACCCGGCGGCCGATCACGCCGACAGGACCGTGGCGCTGGGAAAATCCATGCTGGACTCGTTGAGGCTCTTCGCGTCGGGCAGCGATAGTTTTCGCGTCCGAATCGGCGTACACACCGGACCGGTGATCGCCGGTCTGATCGGCCGACATCGGTTCGTCTATGATGTCTGGGGCGAAACCGTGAACATCGCAAGCCGGCTCGAGTCCCAGGGCGTAGCCGACCGCATGCAAATCTCGGAGGCAACCAGACGCGCTCTACACGCCTCTTGGGAGTTAGAACCGCGCTGCACGGTGGAACTGAGAGGCGTCGGCACGATGGAAACCTATCTCGTTCGACACTGATGTCTGATTCCCTCAGGATATTCCGCAAGGCGACGCGTAAGCGAGTAGCTTACGGTAGTAATAGCCTCTCAACGACCGCGCGCGATGTCCCTGAGCTCGTATCGCCGGTCAGCGCGTCGGAACGGGATGCTCGCCGCGATAGTCGTAGAAGCCGCGTCCGGTCTTGCGGCCGAGCCAGCCGGCCTCGACATATTTCACCAGCAGCGGGCAGGGGCGGTATTTCGAATCCGACAGGCCGTCATGCAGCACCTGCATGATCGACAGGCAGGTGTCGAGGCCGATGAAATCGGCAAGCTGCAGCGGTCCCATCGGATGGTTGGCGCCGAGCCTCATGGCGGTGTCGATCGCGTCGACCGAGCCGACCCCTTCATAGAGCGTGTAGATCGCCTCGTTGATCATCGGCAGCAGGATGCGGTTGACGATGAAGGCCGGAAAATCCTCCGAGACGGTGATCGTCTTGTCGAGATGGTTCACATAAGCCTTTGCCGCTTCAAAGGTCTGGTCCTCGGTGGCGATACCGCGCACCAGTTCGACCAGCTTCATCAGTGGAACCGGATTCATGAAATGAATGCCGATGAAACGCTCCGGCCTGTCGGTCTGCGCGGCGAGACGGGTGATCGAAATCGACGAGGTGTTCGTCGCCAGGATGGCTTCCGGATTGAGCTGCGGGCAGAGCTGGGCGTAGATCTTGCGCTTGACCGTCTCGTCCTCGGTCGCCGCTTCGATCACCAGATCGGCAGCCGCAAGGTCGGCCATGGTGGGCGCTGCCGAAATGCGCGCCATCGCTTCGTTGCGCAGCTTTTCCTCGAGTTTGCCGGAGCCGACCTGGCGGGCCATGTTGCCGCTGATCGTGGCGATGCCCTTTTCGATGCGGTCGGGTGAGATGTCGTAGACCAGCACCTTGTACCCCGCAAGCGCGGACACATGGGCGATGCCGCCGCCCATCTGGCCCGCGCCGATGATGCCGATCGTCTCGATCTTGTTCATTACACCGATCCCGTCAAAAGGCCTTTGCGGCCTGCTTTTTGTGCGGTGCAAACTAAAAGGGCGGGGCGACTTCGTCTACCCCGCCCTTCACAATTTAATACGCTTTGGCAGAAGGCGTCAAAGCGCCTTTTGCAGTTCCGGCAGAATGACGAAGAGATCGCCGACGAGGCCGTAGTCGGCGACCTGGAAAATCGGCGCTTCCTCGTCCTTGTTGATGGCGACGATGACCTTCGAATCCTTCATGCCGGCAAGATGCTGGATGGCGCCGGAGATGCCGACGGCGATGTAGAGATCGGGTGCCACCACCTTGCCGGTCTGGCCGACCTGCCAGTCGTTCGGTGCATAGCCGGCATCGACTGCGGCACGCGAGGCGCCGACGGCCGCACCGAGCTTGTCGGCGATCGGCAGGATGACTTCCTGGAACTTTTCCGAGGAGCCCAGCGCGCGGCCGCCCGAGATGATGATCTTGGCCGAAGTCAGCTCCGGACGATCGGTCTCGGAAAGCTTGTTCTCGACGAAGCTCGACAGGCCGGGATTGGCCGCCGCCTGAACCGTCTCGACCGGGGCGGAACCGCCCTCGGGTGCGGCCTGGAAGGAGGCGGTGCGCACGGTGATGACCTTCTTGGCGTCGCTCGACTGCACCGTCTGGATGGCGTTGCCGGCATAGATCGGCCGCTTGAAGGTGTCGGGCGATACAACTTCGATGATCTCCGATACCTGCGCGACATCGAGCAGGGCTGCCACGCGCGGCGCGACATTCTTGCCCGACGAGGTCGCCGGCGCGATGATCGTGTCATAGGCACCGGCTATGCCGACGACGAGTGCGGCCAGCGGCTCGGCGAGGCGCTCGGTGAGTTCGTCGGCTTCGGCGAGCAGCACCTTGCTCACGCCCTTGAGCTTGGCGGCAGCATCGGCAGCGCCGTTTGCGCCCTTGCCGGCGACCAGCACATTCACGTCCGAGCCGATCTGCAGTGCCGCCGAAAGCGCCTTGGCGGTCTGGTCGGAAAGCGTCGCATTGTCGTGTTCGGCAATCAGAAGAATTGTCATTTTTTGTCCCTTCCCAGCCTTACAGCACGCCGGCTTCGTTCTTGAGCTTGTCGATCAATTCGGCGACGCTCTTGACCTTGACGCCCGCCTTGCGGCCGCCCGGCTCCTCGGTCTTGATCACCTTCAGCCGCGGCTTGACGTCGGCGCCGTAGTCGGCCGGGCTCTTCTCGTCGAGCGGCTTCTTCTTGGCTTTCATGATGTTGGGCAGCGAGGCATAGCGCGGCTGGTTGAGGCGAAGATCCGCGGTGACAATCGCCGGCATCTTCAGCTCCACCGTCTGCAGGCCGCCGTCAACCTCGCGCGTCACCTTGGCGTTGTCGCCATCGATAACGACCTTGGAAGCGAAAGTGCCTTGCGCCCAGCCGAGAAGTGCGGCCAGCATCTGGCCGGTCTGGTTCGAATCGTCGTCGATCGCCTGCTTGCCGAGAATGACGAGACCGGGCTTTTCCGCCTCGACCACGCCCTTCAGCACCTTGGCGACGCCCAGCGGCTCCGTCTGCTCGTCGGTCTTGACCAGGATGGCGCGGTCGGCGCCCATGGCGAGGGCGGTGCGCAAGGTCTCCTGCGCCTGCTGCGGCCCGATCGAGACAACGATGATCTCTTCCGCCTTGCCAGCCTCCTTCAGCCGGATCGCCTCTTCGACCGCGATCTCGTCGAACGGGTTCATCGCCATCTTGACGTTGGCGAGTTCCACCGCCGAACCGTCAGCTTTCACACGAACCTTCACATTCGCATCCACAACCCGCTTCACGGGCACAAGGATCTTCATTTGCCTGTCACCTCTTTCACGATAGCCACCTCTTTCAAGATAGTCGGGGGCGCTATAGCAGTGTGCGCCTCTTCAGAGTTGTCGAAAGCCGACATTCCGGACGGAATTCTAGTCTCCGACCGCCTAAAGCGCGTCGCGTTTGACCGGCCTCGCGCGACGCGCTTTAGGTTGTTGTTTTATGCATGTCGTTATCGCAAAACCGCTGCACACTTTTGCGCGACATGCATTGTGGGAAAGCTTCCGTAGTTGCGGCGACCCCGCACGTCAATATCCGAGGCGCGCCCAAATTATCCGTGACGCACTCAAATCGGTTCAGTCCGGACTGGACGCGCTTCCCCGTCCCCAGCGCGGCGCCGCCTGCGCCGGTTGCGGGTCGCTTGACGCCGGCTCTGCGGCAACAGGCACCTGGCCGGCGACCACCACTGCCTCTTCCTCAGCACCGGCAAGCAGTGGTACGGCGCGATTGCGCAAAATGAGCACCAGCACGGCCCCGGCGATGATGCCGCCGACATGGCAGGCCCAGGAAATCTGATCCTCGCCACCGGCGGCGAACATCACGATCTGGAACAGGATCCACAGGATGAGCGGGATGAAGGCCGGGATCCGCAGCGGGATGCGGGCGAAGGCCAGCACCCATACCTTCACCCTGGGGTAGAGGATCAGATAGGCGGCGACCACGCCGGCGATGGCGCCCGAGGCACCAATCAGCGGAACCTGCGAGTCCCACGCGATCAGGCCTTGGAAGAAGGCGCCGGCGATGGCGCACAGCAGGTAGAAGATGAGAAAGCGTACATGACCGAGCGCGTCCTCGACATTGTCGCCGAACACCCAGAGGAACAGCATGTTGCCGCCGAGGTGAAAAATATCGGCATGCAGGAAGGAATAGGTGACGTAGCTCAAGCTCTCCGGGATCACGACAAACTGCGGAGCCAGTTCGACGCTGTCGTGGACGACGGACGGGATGAAGCCCAGGCCCAGCACAGCAGCGTTGGTGAACTGCTCGCCGCCAAGCGCGGTGGCGAAGTAGATCAGCGTGTTGAACGCGATCAGGCCGATCGTCACATATTGCTGCTTGATGTGGCGCAGCCGGTTGGTGTCATAAAGCGGGATGAACATCGGACCCCCTCCCGCCTCGGCAGATTCAGCGGTTCTTGCCGGGAACCCATAGCACGTCGGCGTTTCCATTGTCATTGACCGCGCGTGCGGCGACGAACAGAAAGTCCGACACGCGGTTGATGTATCTTATCGCCTCGCGGTTGACATGCTCGCTTGGGTCCTGCGTCAAAGCCACCATGATGCGCTCGGCCCGCCGTGCCACCGTGCGGGCAAGATGAAGGGCCGCCGCCGCCGCCGTGCCGCCGTTCAGCACGAAGGATTTGAGCGGCTGCAGGTCCTTGTTGAGCAGGTCGATGTCCTTTTCGACACGGTCGGTCTGCGCAGCGGTGATGCGCAGCGGCTCATAGCCGAGCGGCTTGCCGTCATCCGGCACGGCCAGATCGGCGCCGAGGTCGAAAAGGTCGTTCTGGATGCGGCCGAGCATCGCGTCGATCCCCGGATGTGCTGCCGCGGTGTGAATGCGGGCCATGCCGATGCAGGCATTGGCTTCGTCGATCGTGCCATAGGCGTCAATGCGCAGATCGGATTTCAGCCGCCGTTCACCGGTGCCAAGGCCGGTGGTGCCGTCATCGCCGGTGCGGGTGTAGATCTTGTTGAGCTTGACCACGCTCTGCCTCCCGAAATCGCTGCCCTCGTCACTTGCGGGTGAAATACACCGCCAGCATGATCAGCACCAATGCCACGAACTGCAGCAGCACGCGGGTCTGCATCAGCTTGTTGGAGGTCATGGCGGAGCCGCCGCGCATCATGTTGATGAGGCCGCGGATCAGCACGATCACCACGGCGACCATGACGAGGACAGCGAGGATGTTGAAGACGGTTGCCATAGTGTGTTTTCCAGTCGATTGCGTTCAGGCGCGTTTGGCAAGCAGGCGGTAGAGCATTGATGCCGGCAGGACGCGTTTGAGGATAACGCCGATCCTGGCCGGCACCGTTACCACATAATGCGGACGCGGGCGCCGCGACAGAAGCGCATGGCGCAAGGCCGCATGAACCACCTCCGGCCCAGGCTTCAGCCGTGACGTGCTGCCGCCGGCCTGCAGCCTTTGCAGTTGCGCCTCGTAGGCAAGACGGTGGACGGAATTCTCACGGTCGATATTCCTGAGAAACCACCCAAGGCCGTTGCTGGCGATCTTCGATGTTACCGGCCCCGGCTCGATCAGCGAGACATGGATGCCGCTGCCCTGGAGTTCCTGATGCATGCACAGCATCAGCCCTTCGATCGCGTGCTTGGACGCCGAATAGGCGCCGCGAAAGGGCAGCGGCGCCAGGCCGAGGATCGAGGAGCAATGGACGAGACGGCCATGGCCCTGGCGGCGCATCACCGGCACGACACGGCGGGTGAGGTCATGCCAGCCGAAGACATTCGCCTCGAATTGCTCCCTGAGTGCTGCGACCGGCAGGTCCTCGACGGCGCCGGGCTGGGCGTAGGCGCCATTGTTGAACAGGGCATCGAGCCGTCCGTCCGTCCGTTCCAGCACCGACGCCACCAGCGTCTCGATGGATCCAGGTTCGCGGTAGTCCAGATAGAAAGCCTCGATGCCATCGGCCTCGAGGGCAGCGATGTCCTCTGGCTTGCGCGCCGTCGCGAAGACCTGCCAGCCTTCCGCCTTCAGCGCTCGCGCGCAATAGGCGCCTATCCCGGAAGAAGCACCGGTGACGATGATGGTGCGCAACTCTTCTCCGGGAGGAAGCGTGGTTTGACCTAGGCTTGCCATTTGCAGCAATCCCTTCCCATATTCGCGGCGTCGAGACAATCGAAGGGAACGCGGTTCTTGTTGCGGAAGATCGTAGCCCTCAAACGCGTGCTTTATGACGCGTTCGGCCATTTCGATGCGGACGATGGCTGGGCGATGGCCAGTCATCTGGCGATCACGGCGCTGATGGCGCTTTTCCCCTTTCTGATTTTCGCCACGACACTGGCCAGCTTCCTCGGCGCACAGGCTTTTGCCGACACCGCCGTGCATCTCGTATTCGACACCTGGCCCGAGCAGATCGCCAAGCCGATCGCGCGCGAAGTGCTCAACGTGCTCACCGTGCAGCGCAGCGACCTGTTGACCTATGGCGTGCTGCTTGCCGCCTTCTTCGCCTCGAACGGTATCGAGGCGCTGCGCACCTCGCTCAACCGCGCCTACCGCGTTTCCGAAACGCGCGGGATCATCTATCGACGGGTGCAGAGCATCGCCTTCGTTTTGATCGCCACGGCAGGTTTTCTGGTGATCAGCGTGCTCGTGGTTTTCGCGCCCTTACTGGGGCGGCTGGCCGAGGCCAATTTCGAATGGATAAAGCCCTATATGGGCACGATCACGCTGTGGCGTTACATCATCGCCTCCGCCGTCATCGTCGGCGGGCTGTTCGCGGTGCATTACTGGCTGCCTGCGGGCAAGCGCCGCTTCGTCTCGATCATACCGGGCATCATCTTCACGCTGATTGCCTGGCTCATCGGGTCGACCATCTTCGCCGCCTATCTCGAGCGTTTCTCGTCGTATGTGACGACCTATGCCGGCCTTGCCTCGATCATGGTCGCGGTCGTCTTCCTCTACATCGTGTCGGCGATCTTCATCCTCGGCGGTGAGCTCAATGCCGCGATCAGCCGCTATCTGGAGGCACGCGCGAGAGTCGGCTGAGTCTTAGTTGAGCATGATCTTTTCCGAAAACCGGTTCCCACTTTTTGCTTCGCTGACCTTCGGTTCGGGATCATGCTTTGGTCGGCTGAGCGGTTGCCAGCCCGACGCCGAGCGTCGCGATCGCCATGCCGACGATCTGGACCAGGTTCAACTGTTCGCCGAACAATACCCAGGCGATGACCGCGGTGACGGCCGGGACCAGATAGAACAGCGAAGCGACTTTCGACATCTCGCCGTCGCGGATCATCACCATCAACAGGAAGATGGCGCCGATCGACAGCACCAGCACCAACCATGCCATGGCGAAGATCAACTCGCCGTTGACGACAACCGTTCGCGACTCGAAGGCGAGCGAGGCCAGGACCATCACCGATGCGCCGCCGACATATTGCCATTTGGTGGCCGCCACGAGATCGCCGCCGGAGGCGAAGCGCTTCTGCCAGATCGTGCCGGCGCTCATGCCGAGCACCGAGACAAGCGAGGCGGCCAGCGTCTCGGCCGTCACGCCGCCGCCGAGCGCACCGAGCTTCGGCCAGAGCACGATGACCACACCGACCAGACCGATGCCGAGACCGGCCCAATGGCGCGGCAGGATGGCCTCGCCGAGAAATCGGCCGGCCATCACCGCGGTGATCAGCGGCTGCAGCCCGACGATCAGGGCCGAAAGCCCGGCCGGCATGCCCCTGTGGATGGCCCAGAACACGCCGCCGAGATAGACGCCATGCATCAGGATGCCGGCGCCGGTGGCGTGGAGCGCTTCCGCACGCGTCGCCCGCCTGGAACCGAGTGCTGCCATCAAGGCGGCCAAGAGGACGGCGGCCAGAACGAAGCGGGCGGCGAGAAAGGTGAAGGGTTCCGCCCACGGCATGGCGTATCGCGCACCGATGAAGCCGGTCGCCCACAGGACGACGAAGGAGGCGGGGATGAACCGCTTGATGCTGTGCATTTTCGGGAGGCTGCCGCGTGATCGGTGAGGGTTGAGTGTCGCGACTGCTGTAATGCGGTTCAACCTAGCAAGCAAAACCAAACGGTTGATCCATAGGCTCATCCGAATTGAAGGGTGCGCTCATATTTGCGGTCGTATGCGCCGATCTAGAACCCAATCAGCCGCCTGACGTCGGCCGGCGATGCGCCGGCCTCGCGCAAGGCGGCAAGGCCGGTATCCCGAAGACTCTTCGACAGCTTTCGTCCGTCCGGGCCGAGGACGAGACGATGGTGGAAGTAGCTTGGTTGCGGCAGGCCAAGGATCTCCTGGAGCAGGCGCTGCACGCCGGTGGCGGAATAGAGGTCCTGGCCGCGCACGACATGGCTGACGCCCTGCAGCGCGTCGTCGACGACGACGGCGAGATGATAGCTGGTCGGGATTTCACGGCGCGCCACGATCACGTCGCCCCAGTCCTGCGGCCGAGCGTGCACCGTGCGTGTTGCGGAAAGCCGCTCATCCGAAAATTCCAGCCATGACAGGTCCGTCCCGACGCGCGCCATCGCAGCATCGACGTCGAGCCGCCAGGCGAAAGGCGCATTTTCGGCAATCCGACGCTGGCGTTCCCTCATCGGCATTACCTTGTCGACGGCGGGATAGAGCGGCACGCCGTCCGGGTCGCGCGGCCAGTCGCGCCCGCGCTTTTCGCTGGCGGCAATGAAGGCGCGGATTTCGCCACGGCTCATGAAGGCCGAGTAGACGAGCTCTTCCCTGATCAGCCGGTCGAGCACCGCCTGATAGTCCGCGAAATGATCCGACTGACGGCGCACCGGTTCTTCCCAGCCAAGCCCGAGCCATTTCAGATCGCGAAAAATGCCGGCCTCGAATTCCGGCGTGCAGCGCGTCGTGTCGATGTCCTCGATGCGCAGCAACAGGCGCCCGCCGGTTGCCCACGCCAATTTTTGATTGAGCAGCGCCGAATAGGCATGGCCGAGATGCAGTTCGCCATTCGGGCTCGGTGCGAAGCGGAATGTCAGGAGTGTCATCGTTCGGCGGCAATCGGGTTGTGCGGCGCTTTCGCCAGTTGCTACTTTGCGCCTGATTACATCTGCCATTTTGCGCCGGGAACAAGCAGACATGCAACGTATCGCCACGCTCGACGACATCTCGCGAGGGCTCGATGCGCTTTGCCTGCTCGACCCGCGTCTTGAAAAGGTGCGCGGCATGGCCGGCGAGGTGCCGCTTCGGCTTTCCGAGCCGGGGTTCAGAAGCCTTGCCTCGATCATCGTCTCGCAGCAGGTTTCCCGCGCCAGCGCCGACGCCATCTTCGGGCGGCTGACGAAACTGGTGGATCCGCTGACGCCGCAAGCGATCCTTGCGGCCGACGAAGCCATGTTTCGCGAGGCCGGACTGTCGCGGCCGAAGCAGCGCGGCCTGATCGCCGTGGCCCAGGCGGTGGTCGACGGCCTCGACCTCGATCATCTCTGCTTGCTCGATGCCGCGGAGGCGATCATGGCGATGACCAAGGTGTCGGGCATCGGCCCGTGGACGGCGGAAGTCTATCTTTTGTTCGCCGCCGGCCACCCCGATGTCTTCCCGGCACACGACGTTGCCCTGCAGAGCGCGGTCGGCCACGCGCTCGGCATCGACCCGCGTCCGCCCGAGAAAACACTGATCCAACTCGCCGAATCATGGAGTCCATGGCGAGGTGTCGCATCGCGGCTTTTCTGGGCCTATTATCGCGAATTGAAGGGCAGGGACGCCGCGCCTCCGGCCTGAATTCGCAAAAAAGCATTGAAATCAGGCGCTTTTGGCGTGGCGTTTGATCGACAAGCCGCTTCACATCCCTGTCATGTCGGGCTTACAGTATCCGCGCCGACAGGTTGCAGCGCCGCGCATCCAGTTGGATGCGCAATGACTCTGTAGGACTTTTGAAGCTGCGCATGATCCTTTCTGAAAATCTGATCCGATTTTCGGGGTCATGCGCTGAACCAAGGAGGTCAATGACGTGACGGTTGCCGTATCTCCGGATGGGCTTCCAGCACTTGTGCTGAACGCGGATTACCGTCCGCTCAGCTATTACCCCCTGTCGCTCTGGTCTTGGCAGGACGCCATCAAGGCGGTGTTCCTCGAGCGGGTGAACATCGTCGCCGAATACGAGCACGCCGTGTCGTCGCCGACCTTCTCGATGAAGCTGCCGAGCGTCGTCAGCCTGAAGGCCTATGTGAAGCCATCGCGGCATCCGGCCTTCACCCGCTTCAATGTCTTCCTGCGCGACCGTTTCCAGTGCCAGTATTGTGGCACGCCGGAGGATCTGACCTTCGACCATGTCGTTCCCCGCCATCGCGGCGGCGCGACGACGTGGGAGAATGTCGTCGCCGCCTGCTCGCCGTGCAATCTGAGGAAGGGCGGCATGATGCCGGCGCACGCCAAGATGTGGCCGTTGCAGAAGCCCTATCAGCCGACGGTGCATGATCTGCACAACAATGGCCGCCTGTTCCCGCCCAACCATTTGCATGAAAGCTGGATGGATTATCTGTACTGGGATGTCGAACTCGAACCTTGAGATCGTCCGATAATTCGGGAGGCTGGCCGTCTGAAGCGATTGTCTGCGCTTCCGATGCTCACGGACCCAAATGTCCGCTGCGCTTCGGTTCTCGACAATCACTCCATACGACTCAGCCTGCCGAATTCTTGGACGATCTCGCGCCGCGCTAGATTCAATCGCGCGCAAACGCACCACGGAAGGCGACCACGGCCAGGACAAAGCTGGCGATGGCGTTCCAGCCGGCCAGCGACAGGCCGAGGATGCGCACAGCCGCCTTGTCGCAGGAGGGCGGGACGAATTGGTCGAGCGCGTCGAGCACGCCCTTGCCGCCGGTGTCCACCGGTCCTGCCGCCGCCGCACAATCGGTCGGCCCCGGCCACCACGCCCATTCGACGCCGGAATGATAGACGCCGAGATAGACGCCGTAGGCCATCAGCAGGCCGCCGACGGCCAGCAGGCCGCGTGTCAGCCAAGTAGGCCAGCGCAGCGCCGACGACAGCACCGCCAGCAGCATCAGCGGCACGCCGATGTAGTAGGGGGTGCGCTGCTCCAGGCAGAGCTTGCACGGGATGTAGCCGCCCAGGTGCTGGAAGGCCAGCGCCGAGCCGACGGTGGCGGCCATGGCGACGGCGAGAAACACAGCCGTCCGCATACGCTGGCGTCGAGTGTCGGCATTCACGGTCGCTGTCATCGATCTACCGTCCATTCCCGTCAGAGCAAAGGATGGGTCAATTTGAACATCCTTGCTCTAGCCTGGGCTTCTCATACTAGAAGGCGTATTTGACGACGATATAGAGCGAAATCAGGGCAGCGGCGGCGGCGCCTGCGATCATGCCAAGGCGCTTTTCGATGAACTCGCGGATCGGTTCGCCATAGCGGCGCAGCAGCCAGGCCAGGAACAGGAAACGGGCGCCGCGCGCCACGATGGCCAGCACGATGAACAGCAGCAAAGGCGTTCCGATGACGCCGGACAGGATCGTCACCACCTTGATCGGCGGCAGATGGGCAAGGCCGGAGGTGATCAGCATCAGGATGATGAAGCCGGTGCCCGTCGAGACGCGCAGCGACTCGAAGTCGTCATACTTGCCGTAGAATTCGAGGATCGGCCGCGCCACCGTGTCGTAGGCATAGTGGCCGATATACCAGCCGGCGATGCCGCCCAGAACGGAGGCCAGCGTGGCGACCAGCGCGTAGCGATAGGCGCGATCCGGCCGCGACAGCGCCATCGGCAGGTAGAGCACATCGGCCGGCACCAGGAACACCGAGCTTTCGACGAAAGCGATGAAGGCCAGCCACCATTCGGCGGATTTCTTTGCCGCCAGCGACAAGGTCCAGTCGTAAAGTCCGCGAAGCATCGGCACTCCTAATGCACGTCGCCCAAAATGCGCAGCGGTTTTGGGATAACAATGCATAAAAACAAAGACCAAAAAGCGCGCCACATGAATCTCTCGAGACGCGACGCGCTTCAATGCGCTGCCTGTCTAGAAAGATTTTTCGCGCCGCACAATGGCCGTAGCTTCACGAAATCGGAAGGCTGGAGTTGAGCGAAGGCCGCATGTCAGGAATTGGCCAGTTGACGAACAGGCCTCCAACCGTATAGTCCGCGCCCATCCAGGCCGCCCGGCCTGAGCCCCTATGGCGGAATTGGTAGACGCGCTCGACTCAAAATCGAGTTCCGCAAGGAGTGCTGGTTCGATCCCGGCTAGGGGCACCATTTTCCACCCGAGACGTCTTGGAAGCTCGGCGGGATGTGTCCCGGGAGCATCCTGGGATAATCACAATCGAGGCCGGTCCTTCCTGACAACGTGGCCGGTCCTTCCTGATTAGATCGGACTCGGTAGCTCAGGTCGCCATCACATCGGCCCCGGGACCATCTTCGTCGGCTGCTCCGGCATCGGAAACGCGTAATTGTCGCATTTCACGTCAGGGTTTGTCGGACTGAACATTCCGAGCGGGTTGTCCTTGAACAGCCAGGCGTGAAGATCGTAGTGGTAGAACTCCGTCGGAATAAGCGGATAATGCCCCTCCATCGGCCCCTGGAACGTCTGTCCAAAGAGTTTCGGCGGCTCCTTGGTGTCGGGCGTCAGCGGAACAAGCCATTCCACGGCCACTAGGCGCAAGCCGCCGTCGACTGGCTCATAGATAAGGACATTGGGGCGCGTCGGATCTGGTGTCGGGCTGACGCTTGCGACGTTGACGAAATGAATGCCCATCGCGCCCTTAGGGTAATCCATAGCGCCAGCCACTTTTTCGCCGCTGTAATAAACGCATCCGACCGTCGACAGATAGAGGTCGCGAATGGCGGCCTTGTAGTCTTCGTACTTGGATAGCGATTTTTTCAGGGCATCGATCTCGGCCTTGTCGGGCTCGGCGGCCTGACCTGCAGCCGCAGTCAGGCAGGCGCCGATGAGGCCAGTCAAAGCGAGAATGCTGCGGCGCCTGAAGTAATTTGTTTTCGTCATGCATTCCTCCCAGATTTTTTTGTTCTGGCCGTGCAAGGCGGCAATGATGCTGGTTGCGCGGCCGAGATTATCGCCGATGCTAATCCTTTCCGCTGGTCGGGAGAATTAACCCTCATGACCTAGGCCCCTCGACACAGTGATTGGACAGGTCGGGCCGATCGGCCGAACGTCCACAGTCCCTTTCTGCGGCGAATCGCAAACCTTCGAGATTGGCCGAAACACCCCCTCCCTTCGTCATCCCAGGGTCTCCGCTACGTCGCTTCGCTCCTGCTCCGCCCTGGGATGACGAAGGCTCGGCCTGCCGGTTTCGCGACCACCCAGCCTACCGCCGTCCCAGCAAGCTCTTCATCCGGTTGTGCAGCAGGCGCGCCATGTTGCGGGTTTCGCGGTAGAGGTGAAGCTGCGACGCCGCCTGGCGGGCGAGGCGGTCGGCGTCCGGCGTCAGGCCGATGACCAGGGTGCCGATCGGCTTGCGCTCCGTCCACAACCGGCTCATCACCGGATGGTCGGGCACGGCGCAGGAATCGGTCATCATGATGTTGGGGTCGTCGAGGTGCTGCCTGGTCACCTCGATCATCAGCAGCGTGCCCGGCGAATAGGCGGCGAGCGTCTCGTCATAGGCCGTCTTCCAGGTGTAGGCGACGCCGGCCTCGACGAAGACGATCAGGCTGGCGATGGTGCGGTCGTCGAGCGTCAGCGAATGGATGCGGCACAGATCCTGTTCAGCCAGCCGGTGCACGGCCTCGCGGGCGAAGGCGGCGCGGTAGCGGTCGATGGCCATGGCGGTGCGCTCGCGGCCTTTCCAGCCTGCTGCTTCCAGCGTCAGGAAGCGTTCAATGGCATGGCGGATATTTGCCGGTCCGCGCGCCACGACATGCTCCAGCCTGCCGAGGTCGGCGAGGCGGCGCTTCAGGCGGCGGAACTCGCGATAGTGGTGCGAGCGCAGCGAGGCCTTCAGATATGCTTCGCCGTCGAGCCCGCTTTCGAGCATCGGGCGTTCGGCCTTGCCGGTGGTGACCAGCGTCAGGCCACGCGTCTCGGCGACGGTGGCCAGCAGGCTGGCCACCGGGCCGTCGAGCCGGATGTCGGGCAGGACGAAGACCTTCGGCAATTTGAGATGCGGCCGCGACAGCATCGCGAAGAAATCCTCGATGACGCCGACGGGATCGTCGTGGTCGACCAGCGGCGTGCCAATCGGGCCGAACGGGCTCGACCATGTGCGCATGACCGGGACGCCGAGCGGCACGCCCGGCCGCTCCACCGACAACGGCACCAGCAAGCGCAGCCGGTTGCGGTATTCGCCACCGTCGCGGATGACCGCCAGCCGCACCTCGCGGTCTTCCAGCCGCGGCATGGCGGGCGCCAGGAAGCGCGGATTGAAGAAGACGTTGGGCTCGATCGTGCGGGTGCAGAGATAGTCGAGTTCCTCGACCAGATCGAAGCCGGCGGAAGCCGGGTAGACGGCCAGTTTGCGCTCGGGCCGGTCGTTGGCCAAGAGCTCGATATGGGCGGGGTCGGCTTCGCGGGCGAGCCCGGCGAGGCCGGACACCATGGCGCCGGCCGGGCCGCCGCTGGTTTCCTCGAGCAACGGGATGGCAGCCATCATGCGGCTCCTTCGGCGGCTACGAAAATGGCCATGACGATGCCGAGCTTGCGCCACACCGTGAAGGACAGCGCGCCGGCCTCGAAGATCATCGCGAAGGCGGTGGCCATCGCCGCGCCCCACAGGCCGAAAAGCGGGATCAGCACCAGATTGAGGCCGATGTTGAAGGCCAGCGTCATGGCGTAGACGGCGGCGCAGATGTTCTGGTTGCCGCTCATTGTGAGCAGGCTTTCGCAGGGGCCGACGGCGGCGCGGGCGACGACGCCGAAGACCAGCAGGAACAACAGCGGATAGCCGGCAACGAATTCGGCGCCGAACAAGCTCAGCATCGGCTCGCCCAGCACCAGCACCAGCAGCGCCATCGCCAGCGACGGCCAGAACGTCCACGACACCGTTTCGCGGGCGAAGGCGGCGAGCTTTTCCGGCTCGCCATGGGTGAACTGCGCGTAGCGCTGGGCGACGCCCGCCTTGACCGCGAAATAGACGAAATGCACCAGCGCCAGCGTTTTCACGGTGGCGAAATAGACGGCGACGTCGTCGGGCTTCATATAGGCGCCGACCATCAGCACGTCGGCATTGGTGAGCAGGAAGAAGAAGCCTTCGACCAGGAAGATCGGCAGCGACACGAGGAACCATTGCGCGAAATGCACCTTCTTCGGCCCGGCCGGGATATTCCTGTCCATCCGCGCCGTGACGCCGATGAGCTGGCCGAGCGTGGTGGCCTGGGCGGCGGCGATCGAGGCGAAGATCGCGGTCCTGGCGTCGGGCGCAAAGCCGACCAGAAGCATCAGCGCCATCAGCGCCAGGATCAGCACCGGCCGCACCAGATAGGTCGGCGCCAGCGCAAACAGCGCCCATGAGTTGGCCCGCGCCAGCCCCTGCAGCAGGTCGGACATGGCGATCATCGGCATGCAGATCAGGCCGAGGATGAACGGCACGACATAATAGTTTTCGATAAAGGGCGAGAGCAGCCAGACGCCGAGCGCGCCCAGACCGGCGATCGCCGTCGAGGCAACCAGCACGAACAGGCGGCTGGTCAGCACGATGCCGCGCAGTTCGGCCAGCATGTTGCGCTCCCGGTATTCGGGAATAAAACGGATGACCGAGGTGTGGAAGCCGAGGCAGGCGAGGTTGCCGACGATGACCATCGTCACCCAGACGAGGACGAAGATGCCGTATTCGAACGAGCCCATCCAGCGCGCCATCAGCACCTGGCTGACGAAGGCGATGACGGCGCTGACGATGCGGATGGAGAAGGCGATCAGCGACATGCGGCCGGCTTCGCCGCGCTCGTCGGCGGTGAACAGCACGGCATCGATGCGACCAAGCAGCGGCTTTACGCGCAGCGCAAGGCGCTGCGGCAAGAACCGCCCGGCTGTTGTCGCCGCGGAAAAGCGCACCCACAACTCTCCGTTTTCCGCCTCTTTTCTGGGTCTGGGTCTAATGAAAACACATTAAGAAACGGTTGGGTTGGGGGCGCCCTTGGGGGAAGGTGGCCGAGCTAAGCTCAACCGGACGAGGGGGCCACTTGGCGCCGACGGCGATCCGTCAAATACCCCAACCGTCTTGGCGCTACGCGCCAATCCACCTTCTACAAGGTGACAAGGAGAGGCGACACCGATGCCTCGTCGCCGGGTAGCGGGTTATCTTGAAATAAGCGAGAGCGCCGACTCTTCCACCGATCCACAATCGTAAGGACCGTCTTTGCTGCGGTCAGCGAGTGGCCTATCAAACTCAACCCAATATACGAGCTTCTCTCCATCGAGAAACGGCTCAAACCGCCACGCCATCGATCCAGTCGCCGGTAAGGCTCGTAACGTAGTCGGGTGCGGCTCGAACCGTGCCAGTGCCCATTAACCCCAACCATAGGAATTGGTGATAAGCACTCGGTCGCCGTCAGAGAATTTTGCCACTACTTCACCTGCTTTTGGTAGGGACCGCGTGCCGCCGGCTTTAGCGCCTTCGCCGCGCGTGATAGCGGAGCGCCGGCGGGACAGCGCCCCCCTCTGGCCGCCTGATATCTCCCCCTCAGGTGGGGAGATCAGCTCATCGCGAGCGCCGGCGCTGCCCTCATCCGCCTGCCGGCACCTTCTCCCGGTAAAGTGAACGGGGAGAAGGAAAGCTTACGCAAACGCCCCGTGGCAGTGCTTGTACTTCTTGCCCGAACCGCACGGGCAGGCTTCGTTGCGGCCGACCTTGCCCCAGGTCGCGGGGTTGTTCGGGTCGCGGTTTTCGGGGGCGACGATGGCATTGGCCTCCTGGCGGACCAGAAGCCCGGTCTCGCCGCCGTTAAAATCGTCCTCGCCGGTGGTGCCGTCGAGATGGCTGCCGAACATGTCGGGCGCCTCGGGCGGCGGGGCTTCAGCAGCCTGGCGGACCAGCTCGACGCGCATCAATTGCGCGGTGACGGCCTGGCGCAGATTGCCGAGCATCGCCTGGAACAGCTCGAACGCCTCGCCCTTGTATTCCTGCAGCGGGTCGCGCTGGGCATAGCCGCGGAAGCCGACGACCGAGCGCAGATGATCGAGGTTGACGATGTGCTCGCGCCACAGATGGTCGAGCGTCTGCAGCACCACTGAGCGCTCGACATAGGTCATCACGTCGGGGCCGAAGCGCTCGGCACGCTCTTTCGCGGCAGTCTCGGCGGCCTGGCTGATGCGCTCGCGGATGTCGTCCTCGGCAATGCCCTCTTCCTTGACCCAGTCCTCGATCGGCAGGTCGAGATTGAGGAATTCGGCCACCTCGGCCTTGAGGCCGGCGACGTTCCACTGCTCGGCATAAGCGTTTTCGGGAATGGCCTTGGCGACGATCTCCTCGATGACGCCCTCGCGCATCTCGGCGATGGTCTCGGACAGGCCTTCACCGTCCATCAGCTCGAGGCGCTGCTCGAACACCACCTTGCGCTGATCGTTGGAGACGTCGTCATATTTCAGCAGGTTCTTGCGAATGTCGAAATTGCGCGCCTCGACCTTCTTCTGCGCTTTTTCCAGCGCCTTGTTGATCCAGGGGTGGATGATCGCCTCGTCTTCCTTTAGGCCGAGCTTCTGCAGCATGCCGTCCATGCGCTCGGAGCCGAAGATGCGCATCAGATCGTCCTGCAGCGACAGGAAGAATTTTGAGCGGCCGGGATCGCCCTGGCGGCCTGAGCGTCCGCGCAACTGGTTGTCGATGCGGCGCGACTCGTGGCGTTCGGTGGCGAGCACGTAGAGGCCGCCGGCGGCCAGCGCCTTTTCCTTCAGCCGGGCGACGTCGTCGCGGATCGCCTTTTCCCTGGCTTCGCGCTCGGGGCCTTCAGGCATATCGCCAAGCTCCTCGGCGATGCGCATGTCAGCGTTGCCGCCGAGCTGGATGTCGGTGCCGCGGCCGGCCATGTTGGTGGCGATGGTGATGGCGCCGGGTTTTCCGGCCTGGGCAACGATCGCCGCCTCACGCTCGTGGTGGCGGGCGTTCAGCACCTCGAAATCCGTAAAACCTTCCTTGCGCAGACGCGCGGCCAGCTGCTCGGATTTCTCGATCGAGGTGGTGCCGACCAGCGTTGGCTGGCCTTTTTCGCGCGCTTCCTTGATCTCCTTGACGATCGCCTTGTACTTCTCCTCGACGGTCCGGTAGACCTCGTCGTCCTCGTCGACACGGACCACCGGCAGATTGGTCGGGATCTCGGTGACTTCGAGGCCGTAGATATTGCCGAACTCCTCGGCCTCGGTCAGCGCTGTGCCGGTCATGCCGGCGAGCTTCTTGTAGAGGCGGAAATAGTTCTGGAAGGTGACCGAGGCGAGCGTCTGGTTCTCCGGCTGGATCGCCACATGCTCCTTGGCCTCGAGCGCCTGGTGCAGGCCTTCCGAATAGCGGCGGCCCGGCATCATGCGGCCGGTGAATTCGTCGATGATGACGATCTCGCCGTTGCGCACGATATAGTCCTTGTCCTTCTGGAACAGCTGGTGCGCCTTCAGGGCATTGTTGACGTGGTGGACGATGGCGACGTTCTCGACGTCGTAGAGCGACTCGCCCTTGAGCAGGCCGGCGTCGCGCAGAAGGTTTTCCAGCCTTTCGGTGCCCTCCTCGGTGAAGATCGAGGTCTTCTGCTTCTCATCGATCTCGTAGTCGGCCGGCTCGAGCTTCAGCATGAAGGCATCGATGGTGTTGTACATTTCCGAACGGTCCTCGAGCGGACCGGAAATGATCAGCGGCGTGCGCGCCTCGTCGACCAGGATGGAATCGACCTCGTCGACGATCGCGTAGCTGTGGCCGCGCTGCACCATCTGGGCGCGCTCGAATTTCATGTTGTCGCGCAGATAGTCGAAGCCGAGCTCGTTGTTGGTGGCGTAGGTGACGTCGGCGGCGTAGGCAGCATGGCGTTCCTCGTCGGACAGGCCATGAACGATGACGCCGACGGTAAGGCCGAGGAATTTGTAGACGCGGCCCATCCATTCGGAGTCGCGTTTGGCAAGATAGTCGTTGACGGTGACGACATGGACGCCCTTGCCGGCGAGCGCGTTGAGATAGACCGGCAACGTGGCGACCAGCGTCTTGCCCTCGCCGGTGCGCATCTCGGCGATGCCGCCATTGTGCAGCACCATGCCGCCGATCAGCTGGACGTCGAACGGGCGCATGCCGAGCACGCGGCGCGCCGCCTCGCGCACGGTGGCGAAGGCCGGCACCAGGAGATCATCGAGGCTGGCGCCGTTGGCGACGTCCTGGCGGAATTTTTCCGTGCGGGCCGCCAGCTCGGCGTCGGAGAGCGCCCGCATCTCGTTTTCCATAGCATTGATCGCTTCGACGCGCGGGCGGGTCGACTTGACCCGACGATCGTTGGAGGAGCCGAAAACCTTACGGGCGAGACCGCCAAAACTGACCATTCAATGGTCCTTTCGATAGTATTCCAAGTCGTTGCGACGGGTGCCGACGGCCCCATCAAATCCACGTGAAACGCGGACAAACGCAAAAAGCGCCCGGAAAACGGTTCTGGACGCAAAGTCGTTGGACAGATAAGAGGGGGCTCAATCGATGTCAACGGCGCGCTCGCCCTGTGGACCGTGCCAAATTCCGCCACAATCCGGCTGGTCTGGAAGCCATCCCGCTCTAGCTATCCCCCATTGGAGTCAAACGTATGTCCTCATTGTTCCGCCGCGCGTCGCTCGCCAGCCTAGGCCTGGCATTCGGGCTGTCGGCTCTGTCGCTGTCGCCGCTGATGGCGCAGGACACCGCCCCCGCCCAACCAGCCCCGGCCCAACCGGCCGCCCCCGCCCAACCGGCCGCGCCGGTCGATCCGAACGCCGTGGTCGCCACGATCAACGGCCAGACGCTGACCGAGGCAGACCTTGCCCTTGCCGAAGGCGAGCTGTCGCAGCAGTTCGCGCAGATGCCGCCCGAACAGCGCCGCGCCGCAGCACTTTCGGCGGCGATCGAGATCAAGGTCATGGCTGCCCAGGCGGTCACCACCGGCCTCGACAAGGATCCCGACTTCCAGCGCCGCATGGCATTCCTGCAGCAGCGCGCCCTGCATGGCGAAATGGTCGAGAAGGATGTCATCGGCAAGGTCACCGATGCCGAAATTCGCGCCCGCTACGACCAGGAAATCGCCAACACGCCGCCGACCAATGAGGTGCATGCCCGTCACATCCTCGTGAAGACGAAGGAAGAGGCCGATACGATCATCAAGCAGCTCGACGGCGGCGCCGATTTCCAGAAACTCGCCAACGAGCACACCAGCGATCCGAGCGGCAAGACCAGCGGCGGCGATCTCGGCTGGTTCGGACCCGGCCAGATGGTGCCGGAGTTCGACAAGGCGGTCTTCGCGCTGGCGGTGGGCAAATACACCGAGCAGCCGGTGCAGTCGCAGTTCGGCTGGCACGTCATCCAGGTCGAGGACAAGCGCGCCAAGCAGCCGCCGGCCTTCGACCAGGTCAAGGACCAGGCCCGCCAGGCGGTTATCCGCGACAAGTACATCGCTCTGGTCAAGTCGCTGCGCGCCGAGGCCAAGGTCGAGATCCCGGACGAGAAGCTGAAGAAGACGGTCGACGCGCTGGAAAACACCAAGTAGGCCAGCCCGCCACCGCAGATGATGGAGACGATCAATCGTTGGCGCCGGCGCCGCCCCCGATAATTGTGCCTCTGATGGTCTCCATCACGACAGGGCGTGGGTTTTGCTCTGCCGCCCCTGTCGCTTCTACCTGGTGGTGCGACCGATGACGCGTCGACGCCTCCGCCGGACCGCCGCGGCGTTGACCGAGCCGGCATCGTCGGCGGCTATGCCCTTCAACACATAGCCAACCGCCCTGCGCAGCGTCGCTTCGTCTTCGTCGAGGCGATTGGTCAAAAGATGCGTCCAGGCAAAGGAGGCGACCAGGTCGGCGACGAGCGTGGAATCGACGTCGGCCGCCACTTCGCCTCTTGCCTTGGCGCGTTCGATCATCTGGGCGGTATGGGCATGGCGTCCTTTCGTGTATTCGACAAGCACGGCGGCTACGGTCGCATCCGACTGCGCCTCGGCGATCAGCGATCTGAAGACGCTGCCTGAGGACGTTTCATGCCAGTGCGAGAACAGGTTCTTCAGGAAGCCGACGAGATCATCCTCGAGGTTTCCGGTATCGGGGTTGTCGACGCGCTTTAGCCGCTGATAGACGTCGAAGAGCAAAGCGGCCTTGCTCGGCCACCAGCGATAGATCGTAGGCTTTCCAGCACGCGCCCGCCGCGCCACCGCTTCGATCGAGAAGCCGGAATAACCGGCCTCGACCAGCACCGCCTCGGCGGCGTCGAGAATGGCGTCGGCGCTGTCGGGGTTGCGCCGCGCGCCAATTGATTTGCGGGCCTGATCTGCGTCCTCACCCATCTGCTGTTTTCCTTATCGGCAAGTTTCCTCAGCATGCATATACGAGCTCTTGACGAAACGGAACGGCCCGTTTTATATAACGGAACGTTTCGTAACGATAAGGAGACCAATGACCTCGACCGCCGCCCGCTTCTCGCGCCTCCGCTTTGCGCTGCTGGTGCTTGCCGGCGTCTATCCGCTGATCACCGCCATTCTCTATGTCGTGTTCCCGCTGACCGAACAGTGGGAGATCTGGCAGCGCACGCTGGTCATCGCCCCGCTAATGGTCGCGATCATGATCTGGGGGCTCATTCCCGGCGTGCAGAAGATGTTCCGGAGGTTCCTCAATCCCGCCCAATGACGCAAGCGTGCTGCCGGCAGTTTGGTGTCGTCCGCAACGGTCGGGAAAACGCCCTTGCACCGGCGCCCGCTATCGGGCAAACCGGCGTTCCCCTTGCGATTTTCCCGCCCGAGGTCTTCATGTCAGCCACCATTTCGCCGCTCGCGCCGAAGAAATATCCTGAAATGCCTGACATCGAGGGCGTCCGCATCGCCACCGCCGAGGCCGGGATAAAGTACAAGAACCGCACCGACCTGCTGACCATGGTCTTCGATGCCGGCACCACGGTCGCCGGCGTGTTCACCAAGTCGAAATGCCCGTCGGCGCCGGTCGATTTCTGCCGGCAGAATCTCGGGCAGGGCAAGGCGCGCGTGCTGGTCGTCAATTCCGGCAATGCCAATGCCTTCACTGGCAGCAAGGGCCGAGCCTCTACGGCAATGACCAGCGAGGCTGCAGCCAAGGCTGCGGGCTGCACACCGGACGAGGTGTTTCTGGCCTCGACCGGCGTCATCGGCGAGCCGCTGGCTGCCGGCAAGTTCAGCCATCTGCTCGCCGGACTGGTCAAGGACGGCAGGCCGGACCTGTGGACCGAAGCCGCCAAGGCGATCATGACCACGGACACCTATCCGAAACTGGCGACCGCGACGGTAAAACTCGGCGACGCCGACGTCACCATCAACGGTATTGCCAAGGGCGCCGGCATGATCGCGCCCGACATGGCGACGATGCTCTCCTTCATCGCCACCGATGCGCCGATCGCAGCCCCCGTGCTGCAGGATCTTTTGTCACGCGGCACGGCCAAGACCTTCAATGCGGTCACCGTCGACGGCGACACCTCGACCAGCGACACGCTGCTGATGTTCGCCACCGGCACCGCATCCAGGCGCGGCGCGCCTGACATCACCGATGCCGGGGATGCGCGCCTCGGCGCCTTCCGCCGCGCGCTCGGCAAGGTGCTGAAATCGCTGGCGCTGCAAGTGGTGCGCGACGGCGAGGGCGCCCGCAAGCAGGTGGAGGTCACCGTCACCGGCGCGAAATCGGCCCGCTCGGCCAAGCGCATCGCGCTGTCGATCGCCAATTCGCCGCTGGTCAAGACGGCGGTCGCCGGCGAGGATGCCAATTGGGGTCGCGTCGTCATGGCCATCGGCAAGGCCGGCGAACCGGCCGACCGCGACCTTCTGTCGATCTGGTTCGGCGATATCAGGCTGGCGCATGAGGGCGAGCGCGACGCCGCCTACTCCGAAGAGGCGACATCGGCCTACATGAAGCGCGACGAGATCCGTATCCGTGCCGATATCGGCATCGGCCGCGGCAAGGCGACGGTGTGGACTTGCGACCTCACCAAGGAGTATGTCGCCATCAACGGCGATTATCGGAGCTGATGGCGTTGGTTTCCAGACATCCGGCAAGCGTGCTTGCCATCGTGCGCCGCTACGAGGCGGCCGGCTTTCGCGCCTGGCCGGCGGCGGCGGTCCATTATGACGGCACCTGGGTTGTGCGGCTGACGGCGGGTCATCCGGCCAAGCGGCTGAATTCGGTCAATCCGCTCGATCCGGGCGACATCCAGCACATCGCCGAGCGCATCGGCCGCGCCAGCCGCCGCTTCGACGCCTATGGCCGGCCGCTGACCTTCCGCATATCGCCGCTGTCGGGGCCGGTCCTTTCCAAACATCTCAACAGCGAAGGCTGGAGCACATTCGACGAATCGCTGGTCATGCGGCTGCCGCTTGCAGACGCCCAGCTCGATGCCGCCATGGACCAGATTCCGCTGAAGGACATCAGCCGCTTCATCGGCGCGTCGCTCAAGGTAAGCGGCTCGGATGTGTCGTTGCGGCCGGGCCTGTCGGAGATCATCGGCGCCATCCAGCCGGAAGCCGGGCTGTTCGCGCTCGAAAAGGGCACCGAACCGCTGGCGACGCTGATCTGCGTCCATGATGGCGATCTTGCCGGGCTGTTCGAGATCGCCACCGACAGATCGGTACGCAACCAGGGCCATGGCCGCCACCTCATCCTGTCGGCGCTGAAATGGGCCCGGCTGCGCGGCGCCCGGGAAGCCTGGCTGCAGGTCGAGGCCGACAATGCGCCGGCGCTGGCGCTTTATCGTTCGCTCGGGTTCGACGAAGTCTATCGTTACCATTATCGCCGGCCGCCCGGCGCATGACCGGCCCGAACCCTCTCGGCAAGCGCCTGCTCCTGGTCGCAGCCTGCGCGCTGGTCGATAGCGACGGCCGCGTGCTGCTGGCGCAGCGGCCGGAAGGCAAGCAGCTCGCCGGCCTGTGGGAGTTTCCGGGCGGCAAAGTCGAGCCCGGCGAGACGCCGGAAGAATGCCTCATCCGGGAGTTGTACGAGGAGATCGGCATCGAAACCGATATTCCCTGCCTGGCGCCGTTCACCTTCGCCAGCCATTCCTACGATGATTTTCACCTGCTGATGCCACTGTTCGTCTGCCGTCGCTTCCGCGGCATCGCGCAGCCGAAGGAAGGGCAGGTGCTGAAATGGGTGCGGCCGCGCCAAATGCGCGATTTTCCGATGCCGCCGGCCGACGCGCCGCTGATCCAGTTCCTCATCGATCTTCTGTGATTGTGCCGTCACTGCCCGAGTTAGACAGCGTTAATGGAAGATTTATCTCGCTGTGGAAAATTGAGGCGTGGACATTGAAGGGAAGGCCGTGTTCAGGCCTTCGGAGGGCGGTTGCATGAGCCTCGACAGGGAATGGGATTCGATCCGACCCGACCGCAGCTTCGCTGTCCATGCCGGCATGGGCATTTTGCGGATCACGCTGCTATTCGGCTCGGCCGTCGTGGCGCTGGCCTTGATCGCGACGCCCTTCCTCGACAGCCGGACGCGATTGCAGACCGCCCGCGACCATTTTGCCGGCGGCCTCGATGGAATGAGCACAGGATCGATTGGGAGCCCAGGGTCGGTGGGGAGCACAGGCTCGATTGGAAACACGGGCTCGATCGGCCATCGTGGGACCTACACGCTGCGCAGGAGCGTGCTGCAGCCGCTGCCCAGTTCGGTCTGCGTGATACGCGACAATGGCAAGCGCAGCGGCGATTGCTGAGATGGTTTAGAGCAGCCGTTTCACCGCCTGTTAAGCCTTTGCCATTAACCTTTCTTAACAGGTCGGCGCTAGGGTTTCGGCAAGCGGGATCGACGGCCATGAAAATATTGCTGCAACGTTTTTTGGAAGACGAGACCGGCGCGACGGCCATCGAATATGGGCTGATCGTGACCGTGCTGTCGCTTACCATCATAGGCGGCATCGGTCAGGCGGCTGACGCATTGGCGTGGCTGTTCAGCGACAATTCCAGCAGGCTTGTGAACGCTTTCGCGCAGTGATCGCGACCGGCCACCAGCATCCGACAGAAATCCGGTCAACGCCCGCCGGGATTTTCCAGTATCGTCTTCAGCGATATTTTCGCCGAGCCCGGCTTCAGCGGTTTTTGCTGCGAGGCGTCGGGCGCCCAGCCTGACATCCAGACGATCGGAAAACTCGCCCTGATGCGACCATCGGCATCCGAAAACCGCTCGGCGTAGATTTCGGCGACGCGGGCAAACAGCCTTCGTGTGCCCGGTCGCCTGCTGCGGTCGATGAGCGCGCTGGTCTCGCCCATCGCCCGCAGGTCCGCCATCAGGCCGAACAGCGAATCGTAGCGCACCGTCACCGTCTCGACATCGGCGACGGGCAGGGCCATGCCGGCGCGTTGCAAAAGCGCGCCGGCGTCGCGCACATCGGTGAACGGGATGACGCGCGGGCTGGCGCCGCCGTAAAGTTCGGTCTCGGCGGCGAGCAGGCTTTCGCGCAGCTCGGAAAGCGTACCGGCGCCGGCAAAAGCGCCGAGGAACAGACCATCCGGCTTCAGGGCACGGCGGAGCTGCACCAGCATGCCGGGAATGTCGTTCATTGCCTGAAGGGACAAAAGAGACACGGCGAGGTCGAGGCTTTCTGGCTCGAACGGCACGGTCTCCAGCGGCGCCACCAGTCCGGCGGCATCGCCCAGGAACATAGCGTCCGCCTCCACGCGTATGATGTCCGTAACCTTGCCGCTTGCCGCGAGCACGTCGACCGCCACCGGCGTCTGGCAAAACAGCACGGCCGCTCTGTCGAATTTGCGCTCGACGGCGCCCAGCCGTTCGGCAAGCTCCTCGGTCGCCCGCCGCATCAGGAAATCCGCGCCGGCAGTCGGTCGGGCAAGCGCCCGGCGCTTGTGCGCCAGCCAGAGAGAAGTGTCCACTATAGGTTGCAACTGACGGTTCCTGGTTTCCGCTGTCTGATATAGGGTGGCGGGGGAGCAACCACGTGGCCGATCCAATGCCAGATATCAAGAGTATCGCTCGAAAGGCATTGGACTGGCCGGCGGGCATCCTGTTTCCGCCGGTTTGCGCCGGCTGCCGACGGCATGTCTCGCAGCCCGGCGTGCTGTGCGGCGCCTGCTGGCCGAAGCTCAGGTTCCTGGAGCGGCCATGGTGCCCGGTGATGGGCACGCCGTTCATCCATCACATGGGCGAGGGGTTCCTGTCGGCCGAGGCGATCGCCGACCCGCCGCCGTTCGAGCGCGCGCGGGCCGCGGTCGCTTACTCCGGTGTCGCCCGCGAGATGGTGCAAGGGTTGAAATACCAGGATCGCACCGACCTGGCGCCGTGGATGGCGCGCTGGATGCTGCGCGCCGGTGCCGAACTGATCGCGGAAGCCGATGTGGTCGTGCCGGTGCCTCTGCACTGGCGGCGTTTTTTCAGGCGCCAGTTCAACCAGTCGGCGGAACTGGCAAGGGCGGTATCGCAACTTGGCGGCCTGCCTTTTGCGCCCTCCGCGGTCAGGCGCGTCAAACTCACCCGCCAGCAGGTCGGGCTGGAGCGGCGGGAACGCGAGGAGAATGTGCGTGCCGCATTCAGAGTGTCTGAGGAGGCCGAGATCGAGATCGCCGGCCGCCGGGTGCTCTTGATCGACGATGTCTATACCACCGGCGCCACTGTCCGCGCGGTCGCCAAGGCGCTGAAGAAGGGCGGTGCCGGGACCGTCGACGTGCTGACCTTTGCGCGCGTGCTGCCGGGGGACTTTCGGGCCGACGAATCCGCGACTATATAGATTGAAGAAAGGCAGGATTGCTGACCGATGGTCGACGTGACGATCTATACACGGATGATGTGCGGCTATTGCGTGGCGGCCAAGCGGCTGCTCGAGCGCAAGGGCGTTGCCTACACCGAGCACGACGCCTCCTTCTCGCCGGAACTGCGCCGGGAAATGATTTCCCGCGCGAATGGCCGCTCGACCTTTCCGCAGATATTCATCGGCGATACGCATGTCGGCGGCTGCGACGATCTCCATGAACTGGAGGCAGAGGGCCGGCTGGACAGTCTGCTCGCCAATGGCTCGACGAATTGAGGACATGACGATGGGTGCTTTCAAGGCGGCGGCGATCCAGATGCGTTCGGGCACCAGCCCCGAGCGCAACGCGGCCGATCTGGAGCGGCTGGTGTGCGAGGCGGCGGGTCTCGGCGCGACCTATATCCAGTCACCGGAAATGACCGGTGCGCTGGTCCGTGACAGCCAAGCGCGGGCCGCCTCCTTCACCTCCGAGGACAAGGACATCATCGTCTCGACTTCGCGGAAGCTGGCGAAAGATCTTGGGATCTTCCTGCATATCGGCTCGACCGCCATCCTGCGTGCCGACGGCAAGCTCGCCAATCGCGCGTTTCTGTTCGGGCCGGACGGCGCGACGATTGCCACCTACGACAAGATCCACATGTTCGACGTCGATCTCGACAATGGCGAAAGCTGGCGCGAATCCGCCGCCTACGAGCCGGGCACCCAGGCCGTCGTCACGGAGATCAGCGGCGCCGGGATTGATGGTGCGAGGCTGGGTTTCGCCGTCTGCTACGATCTGCGCTTTCCGCAGCTCTTCCGCGCCGAGGCGCTGGCCGGCGCCGACCTGCTTTCGGTGCCCGCCGCCTTCACCCGCCAGACCGGCGAGGCGCACTGGCATGTGCTACTGCGGGCGCGCGCCATCGAGAACGGCGCCTATGTCGTTGCCGCGGCGCAAGGCGGACTGCACGAGGACGGCCGCGAGACCTATGGCCATTCGCTGGTCGTCGATCCCTGGGGCCGCATCGTCGCCGAAGCGGCACATGACGAACCGGCGGTGATCATCGGTGAGATCGACCCAGCGCAGTCGGCCGCCGCGCGCAAGAAGATCCCAAACCTGAAGAATGCGCGGGATTTTGCCGTAAACGGCGGACAGGCTGAGGCACTGCCACTCAGGGGTGCGGCATCTTGATCCGGTTTTCTCTGATCTGCGAGCACGAGCACGAATTCGAGGGCTGGTTTCGCAGCAACGACGATTTCGACACCCAGAAGAAGCGTGGCTTCGTCGATTGCCCGACCTGCGGCTCGCACAAGGTCGAGAAGGCGTTGATGGCGCCGGCCGTCTCCACCGGTCGCAAGCAGGAGAAGATCGCACTAGCCATGGGCGAGGCCCAGAAGCAGGCGTTGGCGCAATTGAAGGCGATGGCCGAGAAGGTGCGCGAGAACGCCGACTATGTCGGCGACAAGTTTGCCGAGGAAGCGCGCAAGATCCATTTCGGCGAGAGCGATCCGCGCGGCATCTATGGCGAGGCGACGCTAGAGGAGGCGAAGAGTCTGGCCGAGGAAGGCGTTGAATTCATGCCGATTCCAAGCTTCCCGGACGAGCGGAACTGACAGGCTAGCTGACGCTCCCTATCAATTTCCCCAGCAGGCGAGCAAGCGTCTCTTGTTCGGTGCGCGTCAGACCGGAAAGTATCTCGTGCTCGTTGGCGACGTGGGCGGTGACCGCCTCATCGACCAATGCGAGACCTTTTCCGGTCAACTGCACGACGATCCCGCGCCGATCGTTGGGGTGCGGACCGCGCAGGATCAAGCCGGCCTTCTGCAGCCGATCGAGCCGGTTGGTCATGGCGCCCGACGTCACCATCGTCGCTTCGTAGAGGGCAGTTGGCGTCAGCGCGTAAGGCGATCCGGAACGGCGCAGCGTCGCCAGCACATCGAATTCCCCGGATAGCAGTCCGAAACGGGCAAACAGCGGAGCGAGGCGCTCTCGTGCAATCAGCGACGAGGCTTCGTTCAACCGTCCAAGCACGGCCATCGGAGAAACATCCAGATCCGGCCGTTCTTTTTTCCACTGCTCGATGGCTTTCGCGGCGCGATCCATCTATCTCACCTAAATATCTTGACGTTAAGAATCTTTCCATTATCTTATCTCAAGACGCATTGCTCGCCAAGAGCTGCAAAGACAATAAGGTGCCGTTATGAAATTTCTCTGGGATTCAGCGCCCGGCCTTTTGGTCGTCACCGGCGGCCTGCTCGGCCTGACGCTGCCGTTCGGCAAGATCGCCACGGCGGCCGGCGTTTCGGCCATGGTCTGGGCCCTCGTCATTTCGCTCGGCGCCGGCGGTGTGCTTTTGTGCGCCCTGCTTCTGCGCGGGCAACGCATCCGGCTCACCCCGCACAGGTTGCGCTACTTCGTCGTCACCGCGGCGGTGTCCTATGCATTCCCCAATCTCTTGATGTTCTCGGCCATTCCGCATCTCGGCGCCGGCTATACCGGTATCATGTTCACGCTGTCGCCAGTGGTTACCCTGGTGTTTTCGATCCTGCTCGGCGTTCGGCGCCCTAATCTGCTTGGTGTCGTCGGCATTGCCGTCGGCTTCCTTGGTGCGGTGATGGTGGCGGGGACGCGCGGCGAGGCCGGCCAACCGGCCGAATTTTTCTGGGTGGCGGTGGGGCTGCTCATTCCGGTCAGCCTTGCCGCCGGCAACATCTACCGCACGGTCGACTGGCCGGAAGGGACCGGACCGATCGAGCTTGCCGTCGGCAGCCATCTGGCATCGGCTGCGCTGCTTCTTTGCGGTATCTTCACGCTGCAGGGCGGCAGTTCGCTCGCCCTGGTCGGCGGCGTGCCAATGGTGGTCGTCGGGCAGGTCGCGTCAGCCGCGGCGATGTTCGTCTTCTTCTTCCGGCTGCAGGCGGTCGGCGGCCCGGTCTACCTCAGCCAGATCGGCTATGTCGCGGCTGCGGTCGGATTGTTTGCCGGCACTATGTTTCTCGGCGAGCACTATCGATTGCTGACCTGGGCGGGTGCTGCCATCATCATCGCCGGCGTGTTCATCACCACCAAAGCGCAAAGCCAGATCACCACAAAGGCGGGTGAGAAGGTGGCGGCGTGAGAAGGTTTCAGACGTTCGTGAGAAAGTTCAGGCGGGTGCCTTCTCCGCCAGCACCATGTAGTTGACGTCCATATCCTTCGACCGCTGCCAGCGGTCGGCGAGCGGATTGTAGGTGACGCCGGTGCGGTCGATGATGGTCAGGCCAGCGCCGGTTATCGCCTTTTCCAGCTCGTCTGGCCGCACCAGCTTGCCGAACTGGTGGGTGCCGCGCGGCAACCAGCGCAGCACATATTCGGCGCCGATAATGGCCAGGCCCAGGGCCTTCAGTGTGCGGTTGATGGTGGCCACGAACATGATGCCGCCGGGCTTAAGCATGTCGCCGCATTTGGCCACGAACAAGTCGATGTCGGCAACATGCTCGACCACTTCCATGTTGAGGATGACGTCGAATTTCTCGCCGGCGTCAGCCAGATCCTCCGCCGTCGTGGCACGGTAGTCCACCGTCACGCCGACCTCCGCCGCATGCAGCTTGGCCACTTCGATGTTGGTGGCCGATGCGTCGGCGCCGACCACTTCGGCGCCAAGCCGAGCCATCGGCTCGCACAACAGCCCGCCGCCGCAGCCGATGTCGAGGAAGCGCAGGCCCTCGAACGGCCGCGCCGCACGCGGGTCGCGGCCGAAGCGCGCCGCTACCTGGTCGCGTATATAGGCAAGCCGGATCGGATTGAACTTGTGCAGCGGGCGGAATTTGCCGTTCGGATTCCACCATTCGGCGGCAAGGGCGGAAAAGCGCTCCACTTCTCCGGCATCGATCGTCGATCGTCGGGGTTCTGGCATCGTGTGGTCTCCTCGAACGTTAGGAAGTCGGTCGAGAGCCAGCGAATGTCAAGGCAGCAAATTTCGACTGTTGCCCGTTGCGCCTATGCGACAGGTATGCGGGTACGCGCGTTGCGCTCGTGTGTCGCCTTCGCCGCCCAGGGCAAGCGGCGGCACGCCTTGCGAAACCCGTAGCATTTGGCTAAGGAGGCCGCGAATTCGGCGACCGGCCCCAGGCGGGCGCTCCCTTTCCGTTATTCGGGCGCCGGTCCGGCACCTAGTCAAAGGCATTTCGCTTCCATGGCGCGCATCGTGATGAAATTCGGCGGAACCTCCGTCGCCGACATCGCCCGCATCCGCAATGTGGCGCGCCATGTCAAACGCGAGGTCGATGCCGGCCATGAGGTTGCGGTGGTCGTCTCGGCGATGGCCGGCAAGACCAACGAGCTCGTGCAGTGGACGCGCGAAGCCTCGCCCATGCACGATGCGCGCGAATATGACGTCGTCGTCGCCTCCGGCGAGCAGGTGACCGCCGGCCTGCTGGCGATCGCGCTGCAGAACATGGGCGTCCATGCCCGCTCCTGGCAAGGTTGGCAGATCCCGATCAAGACCGACAATGCGCATGGCGCGGCGCGCATTCTCGACATTGACGGCGCGTTCCTGATCAAGCGCTTCGGCGAGGGCCAGGTGGCGGTGGTCGCCGGCTTTCAGGGCATCGGCCCGGACAATCGCATCGCCACGCTCGGCCGCGGCGGTTCCGACACCAGTGCTGTCGCCATCGCGGCGGCGGTCAAGGCCGACCGCTGCGACATCTACACCGATGTCGATGGGGTCTACACCACAGACCCGCGCATCGAGCCGAAAGCGCGGCGGCTGGCCAAGATTTCCTTCGAGGAAATGCTTGAAATGGCCTCTCTCGGCGCCAAGGTCCTGCAGGTACGCTCGGTCGAGCTTGCCATGGTGCACAGGGTGCGTACTTTCGTGCGGTCGTCCTTCGACGATCCCGACGCGCCCGGAATGGGGGATTTGCTCAATCCGCCCGGAACGCTTATTTGCGACGAGGAAGAGATCGTGGAACAGCAGGTCGTCACCGGAATTGCCTATGCCAAGGACGAAGCGCAGATTTCATTGCGCCGCGTCGGCGACCGGCCGGGCGTCGCCGCCGGCATTTTTGGGCCGCTGGCCGAGGCCAACATCAATGTCGACATGATCGTCCAGAACATTTCCGAGGACGGCAAGTTCACCGACATGACCTTCACCGTGCCGTCCGGCGATGTCGACAAGGCGCTTGCCGTGCTCGAGCGGCTGAAAACCACGATCGGCTACGACGTCGTGCAGTCGGAAGCCGGCATGTCGAAGGTCTCGGTCATCGGCATCGGCATGAGGAGCCATGCGGGCGTCGCCGCCACCGCTTTCAAGGCGTTGGCCGACAAGGCGATCAACATCCGTGCGATCACCACCTCCGAGATCAAGATTTCGATCCTGATCGACGGTCCCTACACCGAACTTGCGGTTCGCACTTTGCATTCCGTCTACGGTCTGGATAAGCAGTAGCAGACTGCATCGGCTCGAGAATCGGAGTCGATTTCGGAAAGCACGATGCAGCAGATCGAAAGTCTTAGAGCGTCCTTTGGCGTCCAATTGGACGCATGGCGCTCTAATTGAGTTGTTGCGTGAGCGCCAGCCGCGGGAGAAACTGCGGCGGGCAAAATGTCCATTGGAGAACAAGCCGCGATGCGTGATACGGCCAGTGGCCCGCGCGTTTTGCTGAAACGGCTCCGCGAGCTCATGCAGGAGCCGCTGGAGCCGCAGGAGCGGCTCGACCGCATCGTGCGCGATATTGCCGCCAATATGGTCGCCGAAGTGTGCTCGCTCTATGTGCTGCGCGCCGATTCAGTGCTCGAACTCTATGCCACCGAGGGTCTGAACCCGAACGCCGTCCATTTGGCGCAGCTCAGGCTGGGGGAAGGCCTCGTCGGCACGATCGCGGCCTCAGCACGGCCGCTCAATCTCTCCAATGCGCAGGAACATCCAGCCTTCGCCTATCTGCCGGAGACGGGGGAAGAGATCTACAATTCCTTCCTCGGCGTGCCGGTGCTCAGGGCAGGGCGCACGCTCGGTGTGCTGGTCGTCCAGAACAAGACCATGCGCCACTATCGCGACGACGAGGTCGAGGCGCTGGAAACGACGGCGATGGTGATCGCCGAGATGATCGCCACCGGCGACCTTGCCCGGCTGACCCGGCCCGGGCTCGAACTCGACCTGCGCCGCCCGGTGAGCTTTACCGGCCTGTCCTTCAACGAAGGCGTCGGGCTCGGTCATGTCGTGCTGCACGAGCCGCGCATCGTCGTCACCAATCTGTTCAACGAGGACAGCGATGAGGAGATCAAGCGGCTCGATGCATCCCTCGGCTCGCTCAGGCTCTCCATCGACGACATGCTGGAACGCCGCGAAGTCGCCTTCGAGGGCGAGCATCGCCAGGTGCTCGAAGCCTATCGCATGTTCGCCAACGACAGCGGCTGGGTGCGCCGGCTGGAAGAGGCGATCCGCAACGGCCTGACGGCGGAAGCAGCGGTGGAAAAAGTGCAGAGCGACATGCGTGCCCGCATGCTGCACATGACCGATCCGTATCTGCGCGAGCGAATGAGCGATTTCGACGATCTCGCCAATCGGTTGCTACGCCAGTTGATGGGGCGAGGGCCGGACGATGTCGCGGCCTCGCTACCGAAGGACGCCATCATCGTCGCCCGCTCGATGGGGGCTGCCGAACTGCTCGATTATCCCAGAGACAAGCTGCGCGGGCTGGTGCTCGAGGACGGCGCGGCGACCAGCCACGTCGTTATCGTGGCGCGGGCCATGGGCATACCGGTCGCGGGCCAGATGAGGGGCGCCGTTTCCATGGCGGAAAACGGCGACGCCATCATTGTCGACGGCGAAGAAGGCGCGATCCATCTGCGCCCTCAGCCCGACCTCGAAGCCGCCTATGCCGAAAAGGTCCGCTTCCGGGCGCGGCGGCAGGAGGTCTATCGCGAACTGCGCAAGAAGCCGTCGGTGACCAAGGACGGCGTCCAGGTCGACCTTTTGATGAATGCGGGCCTGGCCGTCGATCTGCCGCAGCTTGCGGAGGCGGGCGCCGCCGGCATCGGCCTGTTCCGCACCGAGCTGCAATTCATGGTCGCCTCGACCTTTCCGCGTGCGGAAGCCCAGGAACGGCTCTACCGCGACGTGCTCGACGCGGCGCGCGGCAAGCCGGTGACCTTCCGCACCATCGATATCGGCGGCGACAAGGTGCTGCCCTACTTCAAGGACACGATCCAGGAAGAGAACCCGGCGCTCGGCTGGCGCGCCATCCGCCTGACGCTCGACCGGCCGGGCCTGTTGCGTACCCAAATCCGTGCACTTCTAAAGGCCTGCGGTGGGCGTGAACTGAAGCTGATGCTGCCTATGGTGACGGAGCTCGGCGAGATCGCACAGGCGCGCGAAATCATCGATCGCGAGGTGCGGCATCTGTCGCGTTTTGCCCATCATCTGCCGACCAGCCTGAAGCTTGGGGCCATGCTGGAAGTGCCGTCGCTGCTGTTCCAGCTCGACGAGCTGATGAAGGCCGTCGATTTCGTCTCGGTCGGCTCGAACGATCTGTTCCAGTTCGTTATGGCCGTCGATCGCGGCAACACGCAGCTCTCCGACCGTTTCGATGCGCTGTCGACGCCGTTCCTGCGCGTTCTGAAGCAGATTGCCGACGCCGGGGTGCGCAATCAGACCTCGGTGACCTTGTGCGGCGAACTGGCGGGCAAGCCGATCTCGGCGATGGCGCTGATCGGCCTTGGCTACCGGTCGATCTCGATGTCGCCGGCTTCGATCGGTCCGGTCAAGGCGATGCTGACGGAACTGCCGCTAGCCGAGCTGGAGACGTTCTTCGACGACAATCTTATGGCGCCGGCCTACGGGTTGCCGATGCGGGCGCTGCTGCAAGCCTTTGCCGACGACCGCTCCATTCCGTTGTAGACCTTCACCATGATCAACCTGCCCCGCGACCGTATGGATCAAGTCGTCAAGCGTTTCGATATGCTCGAAGCGCAAATGTCGGCCGGGCCGGCGGCGGACGCGTATGTCAGGATGGCGTCGGAATATGCCGACATGCAGGAGATGGTGGCAAAGATCAGGCAGCTGCGTGGCGCCGAGCATGAACAGGCCGACTTGCAGGCGATGCTCGCCGACAAAAGCACCGATGCCGAAATGCGGGCATTGGCCGAGGCCGATCTGCCCGAGGTCAGGGAACGCATCGAGGCGCTGCAGAGGGACATCCAGATCCTGCTTCTGCCCAAGGATGCCGCAGACGACAAGAACGCCATCCTCGAAATCCGCGCCGGCACCGGCGGCGACGAGGCGGCTCTCTTTGCTGGCGACCTGTTCCGCATGTACGAACGCTATGCTGCGGCACGCGGCTGGCGTTTCGAGACGGTGTCGGCGAGCGAGGGTGAGGTCGGCGGCTACAAGGAAATCATCGCCACCATTTCGGGCAAGGGGGTCTTCGCCCATCTGAAATTCGAGTCCGGTGTGCATCGTGTGCAGCGCGTGCCGGCGACCGAGGCCGGCGGGCGCATCCATACCTCGGCGGCGACGGTTGCGGTGCTGCCCGAAGCGGAAGAGGTCGACATCGACATCAGGGCCGAAGACATCCGCATCGACACGATGCGCGCCTCGGGTTCGGGTGGCCAGCACGTCAACACCACCGATTCGGCGGTGCGCATCACCCATCTGCCGACCGGCATCATGGTGGTGCAGGCGGAGAAGTCGCAGCACCAGAACCGGGCGAAAGCCATGCAGATCCTGCGCGCCAGGCTTTACGACATCGAGCGCAGCAAGGCTGACGAGGAACGCTCCGAATCGCGCAAATCGCAGGTCGGTTCGGGCGATCGCTCGGAGCGCATCCGCACCTATAATTTCCCGCAGGGCCGCGTCACCGACCATCGCATCAATTTGACGCTCTATAAGCTCGACCGGGTGATGATGGGCGAACTCGACGAGATCATCGACGCGCTGATTGCCGACCACCAGTCGAAGCTGCTCGCCGATATCGGCCTCGATGGCTGACAATCTGCCCGGTACATTAGGGCCACTGCTGAAAGCGGCGCGGGCACGCCTTGCCGCGGCCGCAGTCGCCGATCCGGCGCTGGATGCAAGGCTGATCGTCGAACATATTTCCGGCATGACCCGCACACAAGCCATCGCCGATCCCGAATGCAGGGTCGATGCCGGCGCGATTGCCGAGATCGATTCAGCCCTGAGGCGGCGGATCGCCGGCGAGCCGGTGCATCGCATCCTGGGTTATCGCGAATTCTACGGCTTGCGCCTGTCGCTGTCACCGGAAACGCTTGAGCCGCGACCGGACACCGAAACGCTGGTCGAAGCGGTGCTGCCCTTCGTGAAGGCGACAGCGGAACGGCAAGGCCAATGCCGCATCCTCGATCTCGGCAGCGGCACCGGCGCCATCGCGCTGGCGCTGCTCAGCGCCGTTCCGGCGGCGGTCGCTACCGGTGTCGATATTTCGCAAGGCGCGCTGGCAACCGCCATGCGCAATGCCAGGGAATTGGGGTTAGCCGACCGGTTCCAGGTGCTCAAATCCGACTGGTTCGAAAAAGTTTTTGGCCGATACCATGTAATTGCCGCTAACCCTCCCTATATAGCAACCATAGACATTGAAAATCTGCAGGACGAAGTCCGCGATTTCGATCCACGCCAAGCCCTCGACGGCGGCGTGGATGGTCTGAGTCCCTACAGGATCATCGCCGCGGAAGCGGCAGGTTTTTTGGAAGCCGAGGGCAGGATTGCGGTCGAGATCGGCCACACCCAACGCAAAGAGATTACGGGCATATTCTCCGCAGCCGGCTATGTGCCGGCGGGGGTATTCCGCGACTTTGGCGGAAACGAGAGGGTTCTGATCTTTGAACTGACAAAGCCGTGATGCAGTGCGAAAAAAGCGCTTGGCAATGCCGGGGAATGCGGCTAGGGTCGCCTTAACCGGATGAGACGAAGCAGGCAGTGCTCTTAGCGATTCGGTTTCCTTGGAAATAGCTGCCTTCTTGCGCAAACGACGCCCAAGCTTCGTGCGGGAATCGTCCGACAAGTGATGTAACCGGAACAGGATGACACGTGGCGCCAACGCAATCGATGCGGGCGAACGCCGGTGAAGAGACGAAACGGGTGGCTGCATGAGCGCCTCCGTTCGTGAAAAAGGTTTTCGAAAATTCAAAATTGAAGAGAGTCGAATGAGGCCACAACAGCAGAACAGGCGCATGCGCGGTCGCAATAACAATGGCGGCGGCAATAACAACAACAATAACCGCAAGGGCCCAAATCCCCTGACGCGCAACTACGAGAGCAACGGTCCGGATGTGAAGATCCGCGGATCGGCTCAGCAGATCGCCGAAAAATACGCGACCCTTGCCCGTGACGCGCAAAGCTCCGGCGACCGGGTGATGGCGGAAAACTATCTCCAGCACGCCGAGCACTACAATCGCATCATCGCTGCCGCGCAGGCGCAGTTACCGATCCAGAGCGCTCAGCAGAACCGCGACGATTTCGACGATGACGGCGACGAAGATCGCGACGAGTTCGACAATGCCGGCAACAGCAATGTCGGTGAGACTGCGGCTCCGGTGGTCAACCACGGTGGCGGCCCGCAGCCGGTCATCGACGGCACGCCAGCCGAGTTGGCGTTCAACCAGGAAAACGGCCGCGACAATCGGGATAATGGTGGGCGCGATACCGGTGGGCGCGACAATAGTGGGCGCGACAATGGCGGCCGCCATCGCGACCGTCGCCCCAATGGCGGCTACGGCCAGCGCGGCGAATTTGGTGCGCGCGGCGAACAGGGCGGACAACGCGACGATCAGAACCGGCGCGACGATCAGAACCGGCGCGGCGATCAGAGCCGGCGCAACGAGACACCGGTGCAGAACGAGACGCTCATACAGGCTGAAACTGTGTCTCCGGTCGAGCCGGTTTCTGTGGCCGAACCCGCGCCGCAGTTCGAAAGCTTTTCGCCGGCGGCTCTGGCTGCCCAGGCCGAGATGAACGAAGCAGCCGCCGAAAGCGGCGCTGCCCGCCGCCCCAGGCGTCCGCGCCGTCCGCGCGTCAACGCTGATCAGGTGGATGGCGGTAACGACAATGCTGGCGCCGATAACGTGAATGCAGCGCCGGCGGAAGACGCCGGTGGCGAGCCTGCCATCATCGACGTCAACAACTGATCGAGCAAGGCCTTCAGACTTTCTTGGACGGCGGAGAGAAATCTCCGCCGTTTTTGTTTTGCGCACCCGGGCAATATTATGCATTCACCATTATTGGGACGCCTTGAGGGTCCGTGGTTTGCGCCCCATATCTCGCGTGAACAGGACCCGGCTCGAACGGGCGGGTCCGTCACCGCAATCTGATCCGGTGCCGCAAAGCGGGCCGGTGACGGAAGGAGACAGAGATGAACCTTGAAAAATATTCCGAGCGCGTGCGAGGCTTCATCCAGTCCGCGCAGACCTTGGCGCTCTCGCGCAACCACCAGCAATTCACTCCGGAACATATATTGAAAGTGCTCGTCGACGACGACGAGGGCTTGGCCGCGTCGTTGATCGAGCGCGCCGGCGGCAGCGTCCGCGACGTCAAGCTTGGCGTCGAGACGGCACTTGAGGCGATGCCCAAGGTGGAAGGCGGCAACGGCCAGCTCTATCTGGCGCAGCCGCTGGCCAAGGTGTTCTCGACCGCCGAGGAACTGGCCAAGAAGGCCGGCGACAGTTTCGTTACGGTCGAGAGGCTGCTGACGGCGCTGGCGGTCGAGAAATCCGCCAAGACTGCCGACATCCTCACCAAGGCCGGCGTGACGCCACAGGCGCTGAACCAGGTGATCAACGACGTCCGCAAGGGTCGCACCGCCGATTCGGCGAGCGCCGAGCAGGGCTATGATGCGCTGAAGAAGTACGCGCGCGACCTGACCGCCGACGGCCGCGCCGGCAAGCTCGACCCGGTCATCGGCCGCGACGACGAGATCCGCCGCACCATCCAGGTGCTCTCGCGCCGCACCAAGAACAATCCGGTGCTCATCGGTGAACCCGGCGTCGGCAAGACGGCGATCGCCGAAGGTCTGGCGTTGCGCATCGTCAACGGCGACGTGCCGGAATCGCTCAAGGACAAGCAGTTGATGGCGCTCGACATGGGGTCGCTGATCGCCGGTGCCAAATACCGCGGCGAATTCGAAGAGCGGCTGAAGGCGGTCCTTTCGGAAGTTACCGCTGCCGCTGGCGGCATCATCCTGTTCATCGATGAGATGCACACGCTGGTCGGCGCCGGCAAGGCGGATGGCGCCATGGATGCGTCGAACCTGTTGAAGCCGGCGCTGGCACGCGGCGAACTCCACTGTGTGGGCGCGACGACGCTCGACGAATACCGGAAGCATGTCGAGAAGGACGCCGCCCTTGCCCGCCGCTTCCAGCCGGTCTTCGTCAATGAACCGACCGTCGAAGACACCGTCTCCATTCTGCGCGGCCTGAAGGAAAAATACGAGCAGCACCACAAGGTGCGCATCTCGGATTCGGCGCTGGTCGCTGCGGCGTCGCTGTCCAACCGCTATATCGCCGACCGGTTCCTGCCGGACAAGGCCATCGACCTTGTCGACGAGGCCGCGTCGCGGCTCCGGATGCAGGTCGATTCGAAGCCCGAAGCGCTAGACGAGATCGACCGCCGCATCATGCAGCTCAAGATCGAGCGTGAGGCGCTGAAGGTCGAGAAGGACGACGCGTCAAAGGACCGGCTCGCCCGCCTCGAAAAGGATCTTTCCGCTCTGGAAGAAGAATCGACCGAACTGACCTCGAAGTGGCAGTCCGAGAAGCAGAAGCTCGGGCTCGCGGCCGATCTGAAGAAACAGCTCGACGAGGCCCGAAACGAGCTCGCCATTGCCCAGCGCAAGGGTGAATTCCAGCGCGCCGGCGAGCTTGCCTATGGCAAGATTCCGGAACTCGAAAAAAAGCTGACGCAGGCCGAGGCGCAAGACGGCAAGGTCGGCATGGTCGAAGAGGTGGTCACCCCCGACCACGTCGCCCATATCGTATCGCGCTGGACCGGCATTCCGGTCGACAAGATGCTGCAAGGCGAGCGGGACAAGCTGCTGCGCATGGAAGACGAGATCGGCAAGCGCGTCGTCGGCCAGGGCGAGGCGGTGCAAGCCGTGTCGAAAGCCGTTCGCCGTGCCCGCGCCGGCCTGCAGGATCCGAACCGGCCGATCGGCTCGTTCATGTTCCTCGGACCGACGGGCGTTGGCAAGACCGAGCTGACCAAGGCGCTCGCCAACTTCCTGTTCGACGACGAGAGCGCCATGGTGCGCATCGATATGTCGGAATTCATGGAGAAACACTCGGTCGCCCGGCTGATCGGCGCGCCTCCCGGCTATGTCGGCTATGAGGAAGGCGGGGCACTGACCGAAGCGGTGCGGCGCCGGCCCTACCAGGTCGTGCTGTTCGACGAGATCGAGAAGGCGCATCCGGACGTGTTCAACGTGCTGCTGCAGGTGCTCGACGACGGCCGCCTGACCGACGGGCAGGGCCGCACGGTCGATTTTCGCAACACGCTGATTATCATGACGTCGAACCTCGGCGCCGAATATCTGGTCAATCTCAACGAGAACCAGGACGTCGATGCCGTACGTGACGAGGTGATGAGCGTGGTGCGGGTATCGTTCCGGCCGGAGTTCCTTAACCGCGTCGATGAAGTGATCCTGTTCCACCGGCTGCGCCGGCAGGATATGGGCCGCATCGTCGAGATCCAACTCAAGCGACTGGAAAACCTGCTCGTCGATCGCAAGATCACGCTTTCGCTGGACCAGGAGGCGATCGACTGGCTGGCGGCCAAGGGCTACGATCCGGCCTATGGCGCGCGGCCGCTGAAGCGGGTGATGCAAAAGGAACTGCAGGACCCGCTGGCGGAGAAGATACTGCTCGGCGACATCCTCGACGGTTCGACCGTCAAGGTCACCGCAGGTTCCGACCGGTTGAACTTCCGCTCTAAGCCGACGGTCATGGCGACCGAGGCGGCGGCCTGATTCGAGGCCGCCACATAATTAAACACTCAACGGCGGGGCGCAGATGACGCTGGATGACTACAACAGCTTCTGCGCCTCGCTGCAGTCGACGAGCCATGTCGTCCAGTGGGGCGGCGCCCATGTCTGGAAGGTCGGAGCCAAGGTCTTTGCGATAGGCGGTTGGAGTGAGGGCAAGGAGCCGTTCGTCACCTTCAAATGTTCCGACATCGCTTATGACATCTTGAAGGAACAGCCGGGCCTTCGGCCCGCGCCCTATCTTGCGTCACGCGGCATGAAATGGATCCAGCGCCAGACAAGCCAAAGCATGGATGATGAGGCGCTGAAGGACTATCTGCGTGAAAGCCATCGCCTTGTCGTACTCAAGCTGACGAAGCAGGCGCGCAAGGAATTGGGACTCGCCGCCAGCTAGCTATGTTGCTCTTATCACCAGAAATCCGCCATCTTCATGCCCGGTTCATGTTGGAACCTTATGGTCGGCAACTGATTTGCTGGCGAAGGGGTTCGCCTGCCGCATAGGCCCGAACTTCGAATTCGATTTTCGGAAAGCCTAGTGCGAAGATTTTAACAATTAGAGCGTCCTTTGCGCGTCCGAAGGGACGCGCGGCGCTCTAAAGAGACAACGCCGGGCGGCGGCAATTACGGACCGGAGAATTTGGCCAACATGTTCCGCACGATCTTCACCCTTTCGGCGCTCGCCGCCGGGCTGCTTTCTTCGAGCGCGATGGCCGCACCGACGGAGGACATCGCGCCGCGATCTGCCCGTGCGGCCAATGCCGGTGGTGTGCTGGTGGCCCAGAACGGCGATTTCGACGTCTATTACGACGCCAGGGGGAACCGCGTCATCGTCGATGCGGAAACCGGCCAGGTCCTCGCCATCCAGCCGCCGCAGACCAGGTTCGACCGCCGCGCGCTCCGCCGCGAGCGCCTGCGCAATCTCGGACCGGTCGAGGACGACCGTTATTATCTCGACGACCCGGAAGACATGGCGCGCTTGCGCCGCAGGCAATTGGAAGAGGAAGGCCTGATCGTCGTACCGCCGGTCGACCAATACGATCCCTACAGCGACAATTCGGTGGAAGCTTTTCCCGAAGCGCCGCTGGATGACGGCAGCTATGGCAACGATTATCCGGAAGCGCCGCAGCCGATAAAGCCGCGCACCGTCAAGCGCCAGCCGCTCGACGAGGCTTCGATCGAACCGGTCGAGCCGACGGCCCCGGGCGACCAGGCGGCATTGCCGCCAAAGATCGGCGGCAAGACTGTCGCCGATCCGTCGCTTTCACTCGGTGCACGACAGGATGTTGCTGCGTTGCAAGTGCTGCTCGACCGCGCCGGCGCTTCGCCCGGCGTCGTCGACGGACGCTTCGGCTCGAATGTCGACAAGGCGCTCGCCGCCTACAACGAGATCACCGGCAGCAATCTGCGGTCGACCGATGTGGTTGGCATCCAGGCAGCCCTTGAGCAGTCCGGCGGCGATGCTTTCGCCTCCTACAGCATCACGCCCGAGGATGCGGCCGGCCCCTATGTCGCCTCGGTGCCGGAAGACTACGGCCAGAAGGCGCAGCTCGACCGGCTGAGTTACACCTCCGTCACCGAGGCGCTGGCCGAGCGGTTCCATATGGACGAGAACTATCTGAAGGCGCTCAATCCGGAAGCCAATTTCAACCGTCCAGGCACGATCATCAAGGTCGCCAATTTCGGCAGGCTGGTGGCGGCGCCGGTGGCGCGCATCATCGCCGACAAGGGCAAGAAGCAGGTCCGCGCCTATGACGCGTCGGGCAAGCTAATCGCGGCCTATCCAGCCACCATCGGCTCGGCGGACACGCCTTCGCCCACCGGCACGCACGCGGTGTCGCGGGTCGCGTTAGATCCGAACTACACCTACAATCCGAACATCAATTTCAAGCAGGGCGAAAACAACAAGATCCTGACCATCCCGCCGGGCCCGAATGGCCCCGTCGGCTCGGTCTGGATTGCGCTGGACAAGCCGACCTACGGCATTCACGGCACGCCTGACCCCTCCAAGATCGGCAAAACCGAAAGCCATGGCTGCGTCCGGCTGACCAATTGGGACGCGCGCGAACTGGCAAAAATCGTGTCGCCGGGCGTCACGGTGGAATTCATCGACTGACCGCCTTATCGCAAATCACTGCACCCCCGGGTCGGCTCGGGGGCAGGCTTTTTGGCGACGTGCATTATCCGCCGATGATTTTCGCAAGTGAAGGAGCCGCGGTCCAACGGCATCGAAACGCCGATCCTGTTCTGGTTTCAACGACAGCAGTCCTCTGGCCGGTTGTTGCCAGCGCATGGGAGGGCTAAGCAGGCTTCATGCGCTCTCCAAGCGAAGTCGGCGCCGAAGCCGTCCCCCTGGCCAGGCCTCTGCCGGCCGATACGTTTTGCCCGCAATCGCGGCGCAGCTTCGTGCTGATCGCGGCGATCCTGGCTTCGGCGCTCGGCTTCATCGACGGTTCGATCCTGGCCATCGCCACACCGGCGATCCGCGTCGATCTTGGCGCAAGTTTCGCCGAGGCGCAGTGGATTTCAAACTCCTATGCGCTGACGCTTTCGGCACTCATCCTTGTCGGCGGCGCCGCGGGCGACCGTTTTGGCCTGCGGCATGCTTTTGTGGCAGGCATCGCGCTGTTCATTGCCGCCTCGCTTGCCTGCGCGGTGGCGCCGAACCCGCCGGTGCTCATTGCGTTTCGCGCCATTCAGGGCATCGGTGCTGCCATGATGGTGCCGGGCAGCCTCGCCATTATCGCCAAGGCCTATCCGAAGAAGGAGCGCGGCAGGGCGATCGGCATCTGGGCGGCGGCCTCGGCGCTGACGACGGCGCTTGGCCCGGTGCTGGGCGGCGTTGTCTTGTCGGCCTTCGGCGACGGCATCTGGCGGGCGATCTTCGCGATCAATCTGCCGCTTGGTCTTGTCTCGATCTACCTCCTGCTCGCCAAGGTTCCGGCCGACGCACCGACCGAAATGCGCAGCCTCGATCTCGGCGGCGCTGCCCTCGCCACCTTGGCGTTCGGAGCGCTTGCCTACGGCTTGACCTCGATGAGCGCAGAGGGCGAGGGGCAAATGTCCGGCGCGAGCATCGCCGCCGGCGCGCTGCTGCTCATCATGTTCATTGTCTTCGAGCGCCGGCAGCGCGAACCGATGATCGATCTCTCGCTGTTTCGGGTCGGCGCCTTTGCCGGCGCCAATGTGGCGACCTTCTTCCTCTATTTCGCCCTGTCGGCCAACCTGTTCTATCTGCCGATGCTGCTCATCGCCGGATGGGGGCTGAGCGCGGCTGAGGTCGGCTTCATCTTCCTGCCGCTGTCGGTCTTGATCGCGCTGTTGTCGGGGCCGGTCGGCCAGTGGTCCGACCGGATCGGGCCACGTTTTCCGATCGCCAGCGGCAGTCTGGTCGTCGCTGTCGCCTTTGCCGGGCTTGCCTTGCTGGCCTACGCCGGCATCCACAGTTTCTGGTGGGGAGTGTTTCCGCTGATGGCGCTGATGGGGCTCGGCATGGCGCTGGTCGTGTCGCCGCTGTCGACGGCGGTGATGACGGCAGTCGAGGACAAGGATACGGGTGCTGCTTCGGGAATCAACAATGCCGTCTCGCGCATTGGCGGCCTGATCGCAGTGGCGGCGATGGGGTCACTAGCGGCCTGGGTCTATGCGGCAGTGCTGAATAGCGGTGCCGCATCCGGCATTCCGGGTTTCGGCGAACCGGCGCCGGCGGGCCTGGCACCGGATCTCGATGCAGTAAGGCTTGCCGCCAGCGATGCAGCTTTCGCAGCCGTCGCCTTGGCGACCGCGCTGCTTTGCCTGCTCTCGGCGATCGTGGCGTGGACGACCGTCTCCGGCGAACGACTGCCATGGTCGCGTGTATCTGAGACTCCGCAGAGCTGAGGAGCCCGGAAGGCTTCCAGGTCAGCTCACCCTTCGATCTTGGCGCTCGCGACCTTCAGCGAATCACTGTCTTCCTGATTGAGCAGATCATCGATGCGCCCGCGCTCGCGCTTGAAGGCGACGAGGTCGTCGCCCTTCAGCACCTTGCCGACCGGCAGGCGAACGCGCATCGGATCGACCTTGGTGCCGTTGACGATCAGCTCGTAGTGGAGATGCGGACCGGTGGCGAGGCCGGTCTGGCCGAGAAAGCCGATGGTCTGGCCTTGGCGGACGCGGACGCCCGGCGCGATGCCTTTGGCAAATGCGCTCTGGTGATTGTAGGAGGTCTCGTAGCCATTGGCGTGGCGGATGATGATCTGTTTGCCATAGCCGCCGGCCCAGCCGGCCTTCTCGACGACACCGTTGCCGGCAGCGATGATCGGCGTGCCGATGGCGGCTGACCAATCGACGCCGGTATGCATGCGCACATAGCCGAGGATCGGATGCCTGCGGGCACCGAAGCCGGAGCGGAATTTTCCTGCGGGCAGGGGATTGCGCAGCAGGAATTGCTGGGCGCTGCGGCCGTCCTCGTCGAAATAGTCGGTACTGCCGTCCTGCATCTGAAACCGATAGAAGTTGCGCGTCGTGCCGCCGAACGTCGCCGAGACATAGAGCAGCTCGGATTCGTCGGATGCCTGGTCGTCGCCATCCGGCTGCGAGAACAGCACCTCGATGCGGTCCGACGGATTGAGCCGCGACTGGAAATCGACACCGGACGCCAGGAGCTTGATCAGCCGCTTGGTCATCGCCTTGGACATGCCGTAGGAATAGGCGGCGCGGTAGATGCCGTCATAGACGTTCGGCAGATTGCCGCGCACGACAACCGGCGGCGAATCATCGAACGCGGTCAGCAATTCGGGATTGGGCTCCGGCTCCTGCGCCGGCACATATTGGCCGTGATCATCGAGCGCGATGGTGACGATATGCTGGGCCCTGTCGTAGATGCCGGTGCGAACGACCTTGGCGGCGTCGCCATGGACCTCGAGGCCGACGCGCAGCACGGTTCCCGCCTTGAGCGCTGTCGCATTCAGCAATTTGGCGATCGCCTCGGCCATGCCGGTGGCGTCCTCGCCCGTATAGCCCGAATCGGCAAATGCCTCGACAATGTTGCGGTCCCTGGTGAAGGGGATGATCTCCTCGGCGAAGGCTGGCGCCTGATCATCAGGGGCAGCACGCGGCGACACCGAGACGTTTTCCGGGACGATCCTGACGTCGTAGGAGCCGGCCATGCTCTCGGCGAATGCATCGCCGAATCGCTGCGGGTCGACATAATGCAGCGACGCGACCTGCACGGCGCCGTCGCTCAGGCCCGTGCCGGCCTGGCGCACCACCTTTTCCACCTCGTCGGCGGACAAGTCACTCTTTTCGTCGAAGGCCGCCTTCTCGATCGGGAAATCGACCGTCTTCAGGCTCATCTCGCTTTCGACCTTGGCGCCATAGATCTGGCCGGCGGCGGTCGCCGGCTGACCGGCATTGCCGTCGCGGTCGTCGCCAAACACCTGCATCGGGTTGAAAGGCGGATAGGCTCGGCTGGTCGTGTGCCCGGCGGCAAGCGCCATCTTGATCTGCACGAAAGGCATGGTG
>NZ_CP048406.1:1585000-2002500 GCF_001672375.2 Mesorhizobium sp. AA22
AAACCGACACTGGTGGACTGGTAGAGTATACCAAGGCGCTTGAGAGAACTATGCTGAAGGAACTCGGCAAATTGCACGCGTAACTTCGGAAGAAGCGTGACCCTTTTCCACGCAAGTGGAGGAGGGTGGCACAGACCAGGGGGTAGCGACTGTTTATCAAAAACACAGGGCTCTGCGAAGTCGCAAGACGACGTATAGGGTCTGACGCCTGCCCGGTGCTGGAAGGTTAAGAGGAGGGGTGCAAGCTCTGAATCGAAGCCCCAGTAAACGGCGGCCGTAACTATAACGGTCCTAAGGTAGCGAAATTCCTTGTCGGGTAAGTTCCGACCTGCACGAATGGCGTAACGACTTCCCCGCTGTCTCCAGCATAGACTCAGTGAAATTGAATTCCCCGTGAAGATGCGGGGTTCCTGCGGTTAGACGGAAAGACCCCGTGCACCTTTACTATAGCTTTACATTGGCATTCGTAGTGGCATGTGTAGGATAGGTGGTAGGCTTTGAAGCCTGGGCGCCAGCTCAGGTGGAGCCACCCTTGAAATACCACCCTTATCACTATGGATGTCTAACCGCGGCCCGTTATCCGGGTCCGGGACAATGTATGGTGGGTAGTTTGACTGGGGCGGTCGCCTCCTAAAGAGTAACGGAGGCGCGCGATGGTGGGCTCAGAACGGTCGGAAATCGTTCGCTGAGTGCAATGGCATAAGCCTGCCTGACTGCGAGACTGACAAGTCGAGCAGAGACGAAAGTCGGTCATAGTGATCCGGTGGTCCCGCGTGGAAGGGCCATCGCTCAACGGATAAAAGGTACGCCGGGGATAACAGGCTGATGACCCCCAAGAGTCCATATCGACGGGGTTGTTTGGCACCTCGATGTCGACTCATCGCATCCTGGGGCTGGAGCAGGTCCCAAGGGTATGGCTGTTCGCCATTTAAAGCGGTACGTGAGTTGGGTTCAGAACGTCGTGAGACAGTTCGGTCCCTATCTGCCGTGGGTGTAGGAATATTGAAAGGATCTGTCCCTAGTACGAGAGGACCGGGATGGACGGATCTCTGGTGGACCTGTTGTGGCGCCAGCCGCATAGCAGGGTAGCTATATCCGGACGGGATAACCGCTGAAGGCATCTAAGCGGGAAACCCACCTTAAAACGAGTATTCCCTGAGAACCGTGGAAGACGACCACGTTGATAGGCCGGGTGTGGAAGAGCGGCAACGCTTGAAGCTTACCGGTACTAATAGTTCGATCGGCTTGATCGTTCTCATTACTTATGCCCATTTTGGGCGACAATCCTTCGGATTGCGCCGAGATGGTTTGTTCTCACTCACGCTTGTTCCGCCCTGCGGGCGGCGCTACGTGGGTGCGGCGCATCGGCGCCGACGGTCGGTCGACCTTGCGAAGCTTCGCTTCGAAAGGCGCCATGACCATAAGAACGCTAAAGGCACACATAAGACCAGCGAACAGCTCAGAGAGAGCAGAACAGGGTTCCCTATTCGCTACTCACTATTGGCTATTCGCTCAAAAAGCTTCTCGAACAACGTGCGCTTTGCCGACCTGGTGGTTATGGCGGAGCGGCTGCACCCGATCCCATTCCGAACTCGGCCGTGAAACGCTCCAGCGCTGATGGTACTTCGTCTCAAGACGCGGGAGAGTAGGTCGCTGCCAGGTCTGCAAAACGCACGTTGTCAAAAAATCCAAATCTTCTCTCTACCAAAACAGGCCCGCCAATCGGGAGCTCGGGCCGCGCAAGCGGCCCTTTCAGTTGGCGGAACTAACTAAGCGCTGACTTGTTGAAAAGTTGACGCGGGGTGGAGCAGCGCCCCGTTCGCCCGCAAAAGGCCGAAGGCCTCGAGGACGAACAAAACAAAAAGCCCGGGCTGCCCGGCCGGCATTCGCCGTCTAGTTGACGCGGGGTGGAGCAGCGCCCCGTTCGCCCGCAAAAGGCCGAAGGCCTCGAGGACGAACAAAACAAAAAGTCCGGGCTGCCCGGCCGGCATTCGCCGTCTAGTTGACGCGGGGTGGAGCAGCCCGGTAGCTCGTCAGGCTCATAACCTGAAGGTCACAGGTTCAAATCCTGTCCCCGCAACCAAATACCAAAACGGCCCGCCTCAGTGCGGGCCGTTTTGCGTTTGCGGCCAGGCGCGGCCAGTTTTTGATGCTCGTCAAGGCCCGCAAGGGAGGCGAGCCGACACAGCTGGACAGAGAAAGAAAGTCAAGTCCTGTCCCCGGCAACCAGTTTCGGCATAAACCCCCAGCAATCTCGAATGGTTGCTGGGGTTTTCTTTGATGCCGGCGTCACTTGTTCGCCGGACATTCCAACCGGCGCTGCCAGGCCATGAATTTTTTTGTCGATCAATTCACACGGTTTTCCAAACCCGCCGTCAGCGGTATCTCGAGCCCGCGACGCAATCCCGTCGCAACAACCGACACCCTGAATTTTCCGGCGAGCGCCTTGTCGAAAATGGCGCCGACGATGATATCGGCGTCGGCGTCGACCTCCTCGCGGATGCGGGTGGCAGCTTCGTCGACCTCGAACAGCGTCATATCAGTGCCACCCGATATCGAGACAAGGACGCCCTTGGCGCCCATCATCGACGCTTCGTCGAGAAGCGGGTTTGCGATCGCTGCTTCGGCCGCCTTCCTGGCGCGGTCCTCCCCGGTGGCTTCGCCGGTTCCCATCATCGCGCGACCCATATCGCGCATCACCGACTTCACATCGGCAAAGTCGAGATTGATCAGCCCTTCCTTGACGATGAGATCGGTGATACAGCCGACGCCGGCGTAGAGGACGCGATCCGCCATGGCGAACGCGTCCGCGAAGGTCGTCCTGGCATCGGCGATCCTGAAGAGGTTCTGGTTCGGGATGACGATGACGGTATCGGCGCTTTCGCGGAGCCGCTCGATGCCCTCATTGGCGGCATGCATTCGACGGTTCCCTTCGAAGACGAACGGCTTGGTGACGACGGCCACGGTCAGTATTCCCGCGTTGCGCGCGGCCTGCGCTATGACCGGTGCCGCACCAGTTCCGGTTCCGCCTCCCATGCCCGCGGTCACGAAACACATATGCGTTCCCGCAAGATGGTCCATGATTTCGTCGATCGATTCCACGGCCGCGGCATGGCCGACCTCGGGCAGGGATCCTGCACCAAGGCCTTCCGTGACGTGCGCTCCCAATTGGATCAGCCGCGTTGCCTTCGACATGGTGAGCGCCTGAGCATCGGTGTTGGCGACGATAAATTCGGTGCCCTGCAAGCCTTCGGCGATCATGTTGTTAATGGCGTTGCCGCCACCGCCGCCAACCCCGATGACGGATATTTTGGGCCTCATCTCCGAGATTGCCGGCCTCGTTGCGGTGTTCATTTGCCGTCTCTCCCATTGAATGCGCCAGCGCAGCGGTCGGTGGAAGGCTTGCTCCTGGCGCACTGCAAAGACTTTGGACAGTGAGCGAATCAGGACAGCCCAGCGTAACCAAGGGAATCAGACGGTTGAACCGGCTGCAAGTGCAGTATGCAAACTCGCGCATGTTAAGCGCCATTGGTTTGCCGGCCGAGACCGATCTTCCTGTTTCTACTTCACGCCGATGCCGGCCGTCAGGCCGCCATCGATCCTGTAGTCCGCACCGGTGCAGAACCCGGCTTTCGACGAACACAGAAAGGCGATGAGTTCCGCCACTTCCTCCGGCTCGCCGATGCGCCCGATGGGGTGGGCTTCGCCGAAGCGCCTGTAGGCGGCCTCGACATCGGCGTCGGTGCCATTCTCGCCGCGCGCCGCCTGTTCAAGGATCGGGGTGCGGATCGAGCCCGGGCTGACGGAATTGACGCGAATGCCGGAGCGCGCGTAGTCGAGCGCCAGAGAGCGCGTCAGGGTGTGGATGGCGCCCTTGGTCGTAGCATAGGCGGCGACGTTCTGCTGGCAGGCGAAGCCCTGCACCGAAGCCACGTTGACGACGGCGCCGCCGCCTCTCTTCATCATCTCGGGAATACCGAAATGCGCGGTCAGGTAGATCGAGCCGACATTGACGGACATCGCCTGGTTCCAGGTTTCGAAATCGGTGCTAACAGCGGTTCCATATGGATGGACCGCCGCGGAATTGACGATGATATCAAGGCCGCCGAACCGCTCGACACCGGCCGCGACCGCATCGCGAACCTGATCCGGCACGGAGACGTCGACGGCCATGACCAGCGCCCCGGCGCCGGAGCTGTCCAGTTCCGCTGTCATCGTCGCGTTGGCCGCGCGGTCGATGCCGCAGGCGATGATCGCCGCGCCGCCCGCCGCAAGACGTCTGGCGGTTGCCAGGCCGATCCCGGTCGTCCCCGTCACCAGAGCGATCTTGCCGTCGAAATCCTTCATTGCGCAAACTCCTTTAATTTGACTTCCATTGTGGCCCAACAATACGGTTCTGTTTTATCGCAAAGGAAAGCCTCGATGGAACAATGCTGGCGCTGGTATGGCCCTGACGACCCGGTGACGCTCGATCATGTCAAGCAGGCCGGAGCCACGGGCGTTGTATCCGCCCTGCATAATATCTATGACGGCCGCGCCTGGCCTTTGGCGGATATCCTGGAGCGCAAGCGGATCATCGAGGCCGAAGGGCTGACCTGGTCTGTCGTGGAGAGCATTCCCGTCCACAATTCGATCAAGATCGGCTCGGCGGAACGGGTTGCCTATGTTGGCTGGTACAAGGACACGATCCGTGCGCTGGCGAAAGCCGGCATAAAGACCATCTGCTACAACTTCATGCCTGTGGTCGACTGGACCCGCACCGACCTTGCCTATCGGCTTCCAACGACGGGCTACGCCCTGCGTTTCGACGCGATCGATTTTGCCGCATACGACCTATTCGTCCTGAAGCGCAGGAATGCCGAGGCCAGCTACAGCGCGGCACGTATCGCAGAGGCGGAATTACGCTTCAAGGCGCTGAACGACGAGCAGATCGACAGGATCGAGCGCAATCTCATCGCTGGCCTGCCAGCAACCGAGCGCAGTTACAACCGTGAAAGCTGTCGCGAGGCATTGGCGGAATACGATTCGATCGGGCCGAAGGAGTTGCGCAACAATCTTGCCCGGTTTTTGCACGAGATCATTCCCGTGGCCGAGGAGGAGGGGGTGCGCATGTGCATCCATCCCGACGACCCACCATTCTCACTCTATGGCTTGCCACGGATCGTCTCGACCGCCGAGGACGCGCGTTTCATCCTGAACGCCGTCGACAGCCCGGCGAACGGCCTGACATTCTGCACCGGCTCGTACGGTACGCGCACCGATAACGACATTGTCGGCATGGTCAAGGAATTCGCCGACCGGATCCATTTCGTCCATCTGCGCAATGTAACCATCGAGGATGACGGCTCCTTCTATGAAGCCGAGCATCTGGAGGGCGGCACTGACATGGCGCATGTCATCCTCGCTTTGATGCAGGAAGAGACGCGCCGCAGTAGGGAAGGTCGCGCCGACTGGCGGATTCCCATGCGTCCTGATCATAGCCACCTGCTCGCCGACGATATCGGCAAGACCAGGATCAACCCCGGCTACTCATTGATCGGCCGGCTGAAGGGCCTCGCCGAACTGCGCGGCATCATGCGCGCCGTGGAACGTTTTGATCTGGCCTGAGGATCGCAAACGGGAAGTGGTGCTAAGGTCGATGGCTTGATGAAACAAGCTCGGCCTTGCGCCGTGCCGTCTCCAGCCCGATGGCTATGAAGCGGCGCGCATGCCGGGCCAGTTCCATATTGTCGGTCCACAGATTGCGCCAGATGGCGGTTTTCTTCGACAGGTTCTCGTCGACGATCTCCGATGAGAAGGATTCGAAGCTGAGGTCGTCGCTATAGCCGATCGCGGTCAGCGCATCGAAGATCGCGGCGAAGTCGATGTTGCCGGTGCCGAGGAAGCCGCGATGGCTCTCGCCGATATGGACATAGCCGATCTTCTTCGCGGCGTGGCGGATGGCCAGCCCGACATCGGCCTCCTCGATATTCATGTGGAAAGTGTCGAGATGCAGGAAGATGTTGTCGGAGCCGGTGTCCTCGACGAAAGCTAGCCCTTGTGCGGCGGTGTTGAGCAGATTGCTCTCGAAGCGGTTGACGATCTCGAGGTTGAGCGTGACGCCGGCGGCCTTGGCGGTCTCCGCGACCTTAGCGAGCGTGGCAGCACTGCGGTTCCATTGATCGCGCGTCGGCGCCCCAGTCTGCAATCCGTGGCTGGTGCTGAGGATGCCGGCGACCTTCCGGCCGCCGAGATCGCGGGTGAGCGCGATCGTACGTTTCAGGATTTCGACGCCGTGCGCCGCAATCGCCTTGTCGGCGCTTGAAATGTCGCCGTCGGCCGGCAGTCCGATGCTGATCGCCACGCCGAGATCGAGGTCGGCGATGCGCCTGGCCAGCCCGCCAATGTCAACATTGGCAGGGTCGAGATAGGAGAATTCGATCAGGTCAAAGCCGGCCTCTTTGGTGTTGGCCAGCGTCCGTTCGAGGTCGCCTTGCGCCGAGCTTGCCGACCAGACGAAAGAATGGATTCCAATGCGCGACATGATCGTCTCCTGCTGGTCGAGAGCATCGGACCCAAAGTGGAACCCGGTTTTGGGAAAATCCGATGCTCAGACAAAAGGTGCGGCCGGTCATCCCGGCCGCAGCTGCCTTGGGAGGCTTAGCGGGCTGCGGTCCAGCCTTTGTAGTCCTTCAGGTTCTCTGCCGTGATCAGCTGCGGGTCGAGCAGTACCGTCGCCTCGGCCGGCTTTTTGCCGGCGAGCACCTCAGCCGCCATCTGCAGCGACTGGCCAGCCATGACGTAAGGATCTTGCGAGGCCGAGGCCTTGATCATCGAGGTGCCGGAAGAGAGTTCCTTCTCGATGTCGGGCGCGCCGTCGACCGCGGTGAAGATGAACTCCGAGCGGTTGAGCTGCTTGGCCGCAAGCTGGGCGCCGATCGCCGTCGGATCATTGATGGCGAACACCGCGTCGATCTTGTCGAAACGGGTCAGCAGCGACTGGAACACCTTCAGGCCACCGTCGCGCGAGCCTTCGGCATTCTGGTCGTCGGAGAGGATCTTGATATCCGGGTGCTTCGCCAGCACGTCCTTGCAGCCTTTGACCCGCTCCAGGATCGACGACGATGCCGGGCCGTTCAGGATGACATAGTCGCCCTTGCCGCCGGTGTGGTCGACCAGATACTGGCAAGCCGCTTCGCCGGCCTTGACGTTGTTGGTCATCACGGTGACGTCGGCGCCCGGCGCCGAAACATCGAAAGCGGCAACCACGATGCCCGCCGCCTGCGCCTTCTTCACCGCCGGTGCGATCGCCTTGGCATCGACGGCGTTGAGCATGATCACGTCGACGCCGGCGGCGATGAAGGAGTCGACCTGCGAGACCTGCTTGTTGAGGTCGTAGTCGGCCGACACCGACGTCACCTCGACATTAGGATTGATCTTCTTGGCGGCGTCCTCGATGCCCTTGATGGTGGCGACGAAGAACGGGTTGCCGAGCAGGCCGACCGAGATGCCGACCTTGTTCAGATCCTTGGCCGAAGCCGGTGCGATGACGACGGCCGCAAGGGCAACGCCGCAGAGCAGTTTAGCGATGGTCTTCATTGTTTTCCTCCTGATGCCCCGCGCCTCTCACGGTGCGTTACATGAAACCGGGTCGTTGACGCCGGCGACTAAGGTCAATCACGTTCTTGCTCCTGCCTGGAGCCTGTAGCGGTCGAGGGCGACCGCCACGATGATGACCAATCCCTTGATGATGTACTGCCAGATATCCGAAACACCGGCCAAGATGAGCCCATTGGAGAGCACCGCGATGATCAGCCCGCCGATCAGCGTGCCCCAGATCGAACCGACGCCGCCGACAAAGCTGGTACCGCCGAGAATGACCGCGGCAATGGCGTCGAGTTCGTAGGATTGCCCAAGCTGCAGCCCGTTGGCCGCGTAGAGCCGGGCCGCCGACATGGCGCCGCCAAGGCCGGCCAGAAGGCCGGAAACGCCATAGACGAAGAGCAGCACCAGCGGCACCTTGATGCCGGTGAGGCGCGCGGCCTCGGCATTGCCGCCGACGGCATAGATCCAGGTGCCGAGCACGGTGCGCTTGAGCACCAGCCAGGACAGCACCACGACCGACAGAGCGATGATGACCAGCCAGGGGATGCCGAACAGCGAACCGTTGCCGATGAAGTCGAACGGCAGGTCCGAGTTGAACACCGTGGTGTCCTGGCCGAGCAGGCGGGCGACGCCGCGCACGGCTGTCAGCGAACCCAGCGTGACGATGAAGGGCGGCAGCTTGATATAGGCGACGAGCAGCCCGTTGATGACGCCGAAGCCGAGGCCGACCAGAATGGCCGCCGGCACGCCGAGCATGCCCCACTCCGGCACCAGCGACACCATCACCGCCACCATCGCCGAGGCGGCAAGAATGGAGCCGACGGACAGGTCGATGCCGCCGGTCAGGATGACGAAGGTCATGCCGGCCGCGAGCACGATGTTGATCGACGACTGCTGCGTGACGATCAACAGGTTGGTCTCGGTGAGAAAGCGCGGGTTCATGAACTGGAAGCCGGCCGCCAGCAGGATCAGGACCGGCAGCATGCCAAGCGCGGCGAAGGCGGTGCGCAGCCGCCGGCTCCTGCCGACCGCCTGGTCACCCGCGCTGATCTCGGTTGCCTTGTCGGTCATCCCTTGGCCGCTCCCGTTGCAAGTTCCATGATTGCTTCCTGACTGAGCGGCTGGCCGGCGGATGCCATAACTTCGCCAGCGATAGTGCCGTCGCGCATCACCAGCACGCGGTCGGCGACGCCGATCACCTCCGGCAGTTCGCTGGAGATCATCAGGATGGCGATGCCCTTCTTGGCGAGATCGTCGATCAGCCGGTAGATTTCGGACTTCGCCCCGACATCGACGCCGCGAGTCGGCTCGTCGAGGATGAGGACCCGCGGCTCGGTTTCGAGCAGACGGGCGAGCAGCACCTTCTGCTGGTTGCCGCCCGACAGAGAGCCGGCATTGGCCTGCACCGACCTGGTGCGGATGGAGAGGTCGGAAACGGCCTTGGCGGCGCGCCTTTCGGCCGTGGCGAAGTCGCGCAGGCCGCCGGCCTGCGCGTCCCTTGCGAGCACGCCCATGCTGATATTGTCCGAAATCGACATGTCGAGGAACAGACCGAGTTCCTTGCGGTCTTCGGTGAGATAGGCGATGCCGGCGTCCAGCGCCTCGCGCGGCGAGTCGATGGCTATCGGCTTGCCGTCGAGTTCCAGCGTGCCTGATGTGTGCCTGTCGGCACCGAAGATCAGCCGTGCGAGCTCGGTGCGGCCTGAGCCGACCAGGCCCGCCAGCGCCAAGACTTCGCCCTTGTGCAGGTCGAAGGAACAGTCCTTCAGAAGATTGCCGTCCGACATGCCCTGCACCGATAGCGCGATCGCGCGCTTGCTGTCCGGCGGGCGGTGATCCTTCTTGTAGAAGGCGGACAGATCACGGCCAACCATCATCGAAACGAGGCGCGAGGCGTTCAGATCGGCGCGGTCGAGCGTGCCGACAAAGCCGCTGTCGCGCAGCACGCTGACACGGTCAGCAAGTTGGTAGACCTCTTCCATTCGGTGGCTGATGTAGATGATGGCGATGCCCTGCGACTTCAGCGTCGCAATGACCTCGAACAACCTGTCCGTCTCGCGCGAGGTCAGCGAGGTGGTCGGCTCGTCCATGACGATGATGCGCGCGCTGGTCGACAGCGCGCGAGCGATCTCGACCAGCTGGCGTTCGCCGAGCGACAGGCTGGAGACCGAGTCCCGCGCCGAGAAAGAGACGCCGAGCCGTGCGATGATCTCGTTAGCGCGCCGATTGCACTGATCGCGGTCGACGATGCCGAACCGTCTCGGCTCGTTGCCGAGGAAGATGTTCTGCGCAACCGTCAGGTTGGGCGCCAGCGACAGCTCCTGATAGATGACCGCAATGCCGTTGGCGCGCGCCTTGATCGGGTCGCCGGTCGCAACCGGTGTGCCGTCGATCAGGATATCGCCGCCTGGATCCGGCCGATACGCGCCGGACAGCACTTTCATCAGCGTGGACTTGCCGGCGCCGTTTTCGCCCATCAGCGCGTGCAGTTCGCCGGCGTGGACGGTCAGCGACACGTCCTGCAAGGCGCGGATCGGGCCGAACGTCTTGGAGATGTGCCGCATCTCCAGCATCGGCTGGCGCGCCGTCTCGATTTGGGCAGCGGCGGTCATCGTGCACCTCGCGCTGCAGTTTCAACGATGCCTCGATCGCCGGAGAGGCCGCGCCAGCTGTCGCGGTATCCAGCAAGACCAGCGAAGCCGGAGGCGCACACCGGCTCCGGCGCCTCGGCGGCAAATTCGCGTCCAACACTCTCGAAGGCAAGAGCCGCCGCTCCGGTGGCGCTGCCCTCCAGCGTGGCGCCCTGCATGAAGAGCTGGCCGGGCCGCAGCTGCGCCAGCAGGGCGGCGAGCACGCCGCCACTGTTCAGCCCGCCATCGACGATTACGGTATCGTTCGAATGGATCAGTTCGAGACACAGATCGATCATCAGTGCGACATAGAGCAGTGCCACAGCCGCGCGCTCCTCCGCGTTGGGTGTGCGCCCGACCAATTCGCCGGGATGGCCAGGCATCGGCCCGCCCGGGGCGAAACTAGGCAGCGCCATGATGCCGGCGTCGATCACCTGCTGTACCGAGGAGCGGGCGATTGCGCCTTGCCAGCCGGCGCTGATTGTCGCGAATTCACGGCCGCCCATGAAACGGATGGTCGGCACCGGGCCAGCATCGACATCGACATTGACCAGCATGTCGCGGTCGCGGTCGAGCGCGTCGAGGGGGCAGTCCGGGTTGAGCACGACGACCCAGGTGCCGGTCGAGACGACAGTGACCGGCCCAAGCTCCTGCCGGCGATAGGCATGGAGCGCCGCATTGCTGTCATGGACACCGTTGTGGATGGCAATCGGCTGTGTTGCCCCGCCGAAGCGCCGCTCGCCGATGACAGCTCCGGCACGCTCAAAGGCGGGCATCTGGCCGCGCCAGCCCTCGGCGTCGACCAGCGAACTGAAATCGCGCTTGCGCGGCGCCCACAGATGCGAGTGACAGCCGAGATAGGACACTTCCGAGACCGCCCGGCCGCCAAAGCGCCAGCTCCAGTATTGCGGATAGCCGAGGATCGATTTCGCGGCATCGAACGCGCTGGGTTGCACCGCCTTCAGCCACAGCATGTGGCGACCATAGTTGAAGCCGAGCGGCAGGAGCGGCGAGAAAGTCTCGGGAAAATCCGGAATGCGGCGATCGATCTGCGCGGCGATCTCAGCAGGTGGCTCCTGCTCGTAGTCGAGAATAGGATGCGTCAGCGCCGCATTGTCGACCAAGGCAAAGGTGCAGCCATGGCCCGAAACCATCAATCCTTCCACACCATGATTGTCGACCGCTTCGCCGACGACGCGAGCCGCCCAATCGTGAAGCGCTGTCTCGTCGAGCACACTGAAGTCGCCTTTGCGCGTCCAGTTCGGCTGAGTCCGGCGCTCATCGAGAATCTGCCCGTCCTGACCAAAGACGAAGAGCTTCGAGTTGGTCTTGCCGAAGTCGAGGACGGCCACCTTCACTGCAGGGCTCCAGACGCAGAGGCGATCCGCACCGTGACGCCGGCGTCTTCGAGCATGCGTGCGTCCGCATCGGACAGGCCGTCATCGGTCACCAGCGTGCCGATGCGGGACAGAGGCAGCGCGATGTTGCGCGCGTGGATCGACAGTTTGCGGCTGTCGGCCAGCACCACGATCTGGTCGGCGCATAGGCTGAGTTCGACGATGGAGCGGACCAGCAGCGGATGCGATTCCAGCACGCCCTCCGGGCCGATGCCTTGCGCGCCAAGAAAGAATTTCGACGCATAGAACGGCACGGCCTGGGTGAGCGAATGGATGATGCCAGGCTCGCGATGAAGCTCACCGCCGGCGATGGTTAGGCTGCAATGACCGTGGTCGCTCAAATAGGCGATGAGCGGCATCGAGTTGGTGTAGAGCCGGATGTTGCGGTCGGCGAGCTTGGCACCGAGATGGAAACAGGTCGAACCGCCATGCACGATGACGGCGTCGCCATCGCGCACCATGGTCGCGGCGAGAGCCGCGATCAGCCGCTTGGCTTCGACTGCGAGATCGCGGTTCTCGTCATAGGGCCTGGCATAAGCGACGCCCGCCTGCGAGGCGCCATCGAGCGCCGAGATGCCGCCATAGACCTTTCGTGCTTCACCGGCCTCATCGATCTTGTCGATGTCGCGCCGCACCGTCGCTGCCGACACGCCGAGCCGCTCCTGCAGCTCGCGCACTGAGGCGAAGGGGCGATCCCGCAACAACTCGACAATCTGACGCTGGCGGCCGGAGTCGCTCAACGGATACCCTCCCGAAATGCCATTTTGCCACGGCAATTGGTGCAACTTACTCAACATCGACCAGATTGCAAGCTCGATTTGACTAGATAAGATCACTATTGACGTAACTTACTCGCATCTGCGATACCAGCATCACTCGTTATCCCGGCAGCGGGATATCCAAAGCCGTGGCCACGCGGCGGTTTTGTGAAGGAATTTCGATGGCAAACTATGCGGATGCGCAGGAATTGGCTGCTTTGCGGTCGCTTTCGGCCAGCATCGGGCGCGACCCGCATTTGACCCAGGCCGCGGGCGGCAACACTTCGCTGAAGGCTGGCGACACGCTCTGGATCAAGGCTTCCGGTACTTGGTTGAAGAATGCGCTCGCCGAAGACATTATGGTGCCCGTGGCGATCGCCCCGCTGCTCAGGGCTGTCCAACAGCGCGACCCGGCCGCCGATAAGCCGCAGGGTTTCGCCATCGAGGCGCTCAACACACGCAGGCTGCGCCCCTCGATCGAGACCACGGTTCATGCCCTGATGCCGCAGCGCGTCGTCCTGCATGTCCACTGCGTCGACACTATTTCGCTTGCCGTGCAGGCCGACTGCGAGGCTCAAATCGCCAAGCGCCTCGATGGTCTCGAATGGGCGTATGTTCCCTATCGCCGGCCGGGCCTCCCGCTCGCCCAAGGCATTGCCGAGCGCCTTCGACCAGGGGTCGATATGCTGATCCTTGCCAATCACGGCCTGGTCGTCGCAGCCGAGACCGTTGCCGGCGCCGAAGCGCTGCTGCGCCGCGTCACAGGGCTGCTGGCGCGGCCGCCCCGCGAGGTGGCGGAGCCCAACCTTGCTGCACTGACGGCGCTCATCGGACGCACCGGTTACAGGTTGCCGGCGGATGTCGAAGCGCATGCGGCCGCGATCGATCAGGAAAGCTGCCGCATGGCGTCGGGGGGCAGCCTCTATCCCGATCACGTTATCTTTCTCGGCCAGGGTTCGGTCGTGGCGAGACCCGGCGAGGACGTGAGGCGTGTCACCGAACGGTGCGACAGTGCACCGGTGGCAATCCTGTTTCCCGGGCTTGGCGTGCTGATGCGCGGCGACGCGAGTGGCGGCGCCGACGCCATGCAACGCTGCCTTGCCGACGTGACGGCGCGGGTCGATGTCGCGGCGAAGCTGAACTATCTGACCGCAGCCGAGAACGACGAACTGATCAACTGGGACGCCGAGCAGTACCGCCAGAAACTCAATGCAGCCGGCAGCTGACATGGCGCGTTCGAAGGGCCCGCTTTCGATCGGCCCCCTTTCGATCGGCATCGACATCGGCACATCAGGTGCGCGCGCCGTCGCCATGCGCCCGGACTTTTCGATTGCCGCGCGTTCCGCCGTCCCACTCGATAGATTTGGCCAGAACGCCCCCGACCCATCAGTGTGGTGGTCAGCGGTCGGCGCGGCGCTGACCGAACTGCTTTCAGGCATCGATCGCGTCGCGGTCCGGTCGATTGCCGTCGACGGCACTTCGGGCACGCTGCTGCCGGTCGACGGCACCGGGCGGCCGCTCGCCGAACCGTTGATGTACAATGACAAGGTCGACGACGACGCCATTCTGGCCGTGATCGCGCGCGAGGCGCCGGCAGCGAGCGCAGCACTTGGGGCGACGTCCGGTCTCGCCAAGGCGCTCCGGTTCCAGCGACGGTCGGGCGTTGCCGCGGTGCTGCATCAGGCCGACTGGATCGCGGGACAGTTCTCCGGCCGTTTCAATGTCAGCGACGAGAACAATGCCCTGAAAACCGGTTACGACGTCGAGGCCCGGCGCTGGCCGGACTGGATCGCCGCGACCGCCATGCGCATGGAACTCCTGCCTCGCGTCGTCAAGCCGGGCGACATCACGGGAACGCTCTCCGCGAGCGCCGCGGATTTGTTCGGCCTGGCGCGCGACGTCGCCGTGGTCGCCGGGACAACGGATGGCTGCGCGTCATTCCTGGCGACGGGGGCTGCGGCAGTTGGCGACGGCGTCACCGCTCTGGGGTCCTCGCTGACCATCAAGATCCTCTCCGACCGGCCGATCTCGGCGCCGCAGTTCGGAATCTATAGTCACCGGTTGGGAGATGCCTATCTGGCGGGTGGTGCGTCGAATTCGGGCGGCAAGGTGCTGGCGCAGCATTTTCCCCTTGCGCGCATCATCGAGTTGAGTGCGGCGATCGACCCTATGACGGAGACGGGCCTCGACTATTATCCACTTCCCGCGGTCGGCGAACGCTTCCCCGTAGCCGATCCTGCCCTGCCGCCGCGTCTGACGCCGCGGCCGGCGGACGACGCCGACTATCTGAAAGGAATGTTGGAGGGCATTGCCGAGATCGAGGCGCTCGGCTATCGCCGGCTTGCCGAGCTCGGCGCGCCTCGGCTGAACTCGGTCAGAAGTGTCGGCGGCGGTGCGGCAAACGCCGCCTGGACCGCGATCCGGCAGCGCAAGCTGGGCGTCGATTTTCTGCCGGCGCTTTCGGACGAGGCGGCCGCCGGCACGGCGCGGCTGGCGCTGATGGGCGCAATCGAAGCGGGGCTTTTGTGATCACGAAGACAGTTGAACATGTCGATGGCATCGGAGCGCTGGTTGAGCGCTATCAGGTGTTCCTGCTCGATCAGTTCGGCGTGCTGCACGATGGTACAAACCCTTATCCGGGCGCCGTGGAGGCATTGTCGGCGCTTAAGCGCGCAGGCAGGACGATTGTGCTGGTCTCAAACTCGGGCAGGCGCGCGCGGCCCAACGAAGCCCGCTTGCTGAAGCTCGGCTTCCAACCAGGAAGCTGGGATCAATTTGTCTCCTCCGGCGAGATCGCGTGGCGGTCCTTTCACGAAATGGCGATATCTGGAACGCTGCGCCCAAACACGAAGTGCCTACTGATCAGCCGCGAGGGCGATCGCTCGGCGATTGAAGGCCTGCCTTTCGCGTTGACCGGTGACGGCGACGATGCCGAGCTGGTGCTGATCGCTGCCAGTGAGGGCGATCGCTATGACATCGATCACTATCACAGACTTTTTGCACCGGCAGCAATGCGGCAGGTGCCGTGCTTCTGCACCAACCCCGACAAAATCATGCTGACCGCCGTGGGGCCCCGCTTTGGCGCCGGTCAGCTTGCGGATCTCTATGAGAGCCTCGGCGGCAGCGTCACCCGTATCGGCAAGCCCTATACCCCGATCTTCGACGCCGCGCTGGCGCTGGCGGGCAACCCGGACCGAAGCAGCGTGGTTTGTGTCGGCGACAGCGTCGAACACGATGTCGCCGGCGGAATTGGCGCCGGCGTGGCGACTGCGCTGGTCCTGTCCGGAATATTGGCTGACACCCCTGACCTGGCCGAGCTTTTCGACAGGCTGGATGCCTACCCCGATTACACCACGGATGCTTTTAAATTCGCTGATTGAGGCCGTCAGTTTTCCAGGGTTGGGCGCTGCCACGGCAATGATACTGTCGGTCGTGGTGCTCGGTGGCGCAGCCCTTTGGCTGCCGGTGCCAGTTCACATCAGGTTGGTCGGAGGCTATTGATCCTGCATGCGTGATTTTCAACTCCCCGGTCGGTCGCCGGTTCGTGCGACGGAAGCGATGGCCGCGACATCGCACCCTCTGGCGACACTGGCGGCGCTCGAGATGCTGCGGTCCGGCGGTAACGCGATGGATGCAGCCGTGTGCGCGGCGGCGGTGCAGGCGGTCGTCGAGCCGCAATCGACCGGTATCGGCGGCGACTGTTTTGTCCTCTATTGTCCCAACGGCCAAGGCGAGGTTCTGGCCTTCAACGGCTCCGGCCGCGCACCTGCGTCAGCGACGGCTGAATGGTATCTGGACAGGGGGCATGTCGAACTGCCTGAGTCCGGTCCGCACGCGGTCACCGTGCCGGGCGCCGTTGACGCCTGGTGCCGGCTGCTTGAGAAGCACGGCAGAAAGGGCATCGACGCCGCGCTCGCACCTGCCATACGCTACGCCGAACAGGGCTACGTCGTCCAAGACCGCGTCGCCTTCGACTGGGCTGAAAGTGCTGCCTTGCTTGCCGCTGACGAACATGCCGCGCGGATATTTCTGCCGGATGGAAGGGCGCCGCAGGCAGGCGAGTTGCACCGGCAGCCGCAACTGGCCGACACCTTGCGCATCGTCTCGCGCCGTGGCCGCGCCGGCTTTTACGAAGGCGAGGTTGCGGACGACATGGTCTCGCGTCTGCGCGCGCTTGGCGGGCTGCATGCGCTCGAGGATTTTGCGGCCACGAAGGGTGAGTATGTCAGGCCCGTCGGTACGTCCTACCGAGGCTACGACATCCATCAGATGCCGCCGAACAACCAGGGCCTGACGGCACTGATCATGCTGAATGTGCTGTCAGGCTTCTCGCTCGGCTCCCTGGAACCGAACGGCGCCGAGCGCCTTCACCTCGAGATCGAGGCTGGGCGGCTTGCCTATCAGGACCGCGACGATTTCATCGGCGACCAGAACCAAGTCCATGTTCCGGTAGAGCAGTTGTTGTCCAGATCGCATGCGGACCGGCTCCGCGCCGAGATCGATCCGGCGCGTGCGATGACGCATCTGCCTCGGCTTGAGCTTCAGCCGAGCGATACCGTTTACATCTCCGTGGTCGACCGCGATCGTAATGCGGTCAGCTTCATCAACTCGACCTTTGGTTCGTTCGGCAGCGGGGTGGTCGGCCCGAGCACCGGCGTCGTCCTGCAGAACCGCGGCAGCAGCTTCCGCCTGGCGGCGGACCACCCAAACCGCATCGCACCGGGAAAACGCCCCATGCACACCATCATGCCGGGCATGGTGACAGCCAAGGGCCGGGCGATCATGCCGTTCGGCGTGATGGGCGGCGGCTACCAGCCGTTCGGCCATGTCCACCTGCTCACCAACATTATCGATTTCGGCATGGACCCGCAGGAGGCGCTTGATGCGCCGAGGGTGTTTTACCGCCAGGACGCAGTGGAGGCGGAGCGTGGCGTTCCGGCCGAGGCGATCGCCGGCCTGCGCGAGCGAGGCCACGACGTGTCCATCCCAACCGAGCCGCATGGCGGCGGCCAACTGGTGCTGATCGACTGGGACAAGGGCACGCTTACCGGCGCGTCCGATCCACGCAAGGATGGTTGCGCGCTGGGTTATTGACGATCGGCCGCGCCTTGCGTGCTGGTCCTGTTCAGTTTTGGCGCTGCCGTCACCAGCGCCTTGCCGATCGTCGATTGCGGGGCACCGATGACCGCACGGGCGTTGCCGCTCTCGGCGACGCGGCCGGCGTCGAGGATGACGACACGATGGGCGATGGCGCTGATAACGCCGAGATCATGCGAAATGAACAGATAGGCGATCCGTTCCTCGCGCTGCAGATCGAGCAGCAATTGCAGGATCTGTCGGCGCACCGATACGTCGAGCGCGGACACCGCTTCGTCGAGCACGATCAGCGACGGCTTTGTCGCGATGGCGCGAGCAATCGCGATGCGCTGGCGCTGGCCGCCCGAGATCTCGTGGATGGCGCGGCCGGCGAGATCAGCGCTCAGGCCGACGCGATCGAGCAGAGCGGCAATGCGGCGCGGGCGTTCTGATCGGGTTGCGATGCCATGGATCCGCAGCGGATCGTCGAGCACGCGCGCGACGGTGGCGCGTGGGTTGAAGGCGGCGAGCGGGTCCTGAAATACCATTTGCAGACGAGCACGCCGGGCGCGCAAGGCAGCGCCGCTCAGGGATAGGAAATCGCCGCCTTCGAACTCGATGCGGCCGGCGTCCGATTCGATCAGCCGCAGCAGCAGCCGCGCGATGGTCGACTTGCCGCTGCCGGAAGGCCCGGCCAGTGCCAGCGTCTCGCCGGGCTCGATGTCGAAGGAAACATCATCGACGGCGGCGATTGTCTTGCCGCCGCGACGATATCGTTTGGCCAGGCCGCAAACAGCCAGCAATGGACGGCTCACCTCGATGCTCCTGCCGGCTGCAGCATTGGTTCGGCGTCGAGGCCGAGATGAGCGTCGAGCAGCGCTCTTGTGTAGGCGTGGCGCGGGCCAGCAATGATCTGCGCCGTCGCACCGAGCTCGACCAGCTCGCCGTGCCGGAACACGGCGATGCGCTCGGCCAGCTCGGTGGCCAGCGCGATGTCGTGGCTGACGAACAGCAGCGTCATCCCGTCCTCGGCCACCAATTGTCGGATCAGCGCGACGATCTCGGCCTGCACGATGGTGTCCAACGCGCTGGTCGCCTCATCGGCGATCAGCAGTTTCGGACGTGCCGCGATCGCGGCGGCGATCGCTACGCGCTGCTTCTGGCCGCCGGAAAGCTGGTGCGGATAGGCGCGCAAGGCGGCGTCGGGATCGGACAGGCGGACGCGTTCGAGCAGGGTTTTTGCCCAAGCATAGGATTGCGGCCAAGGAAGGCGGAGATGCGTGTGCGCAACTTCCGCGATCTGCTCGCCGACCGACATCACCGGATCGAGGCTGGCCGAGGGGTCCTGGAAGACGAAGCCAATGTCGCGGCCGCCGAGGGGGGTGTGAGTGGACCGGGTAATGAATTCGGATGGCTGGCGTTCTTTCACACCCCCCTCAGAGGGGGGTGCCTTGGCACCAACGGATGGCGACGATGGCAAAAACCAGTCAAGGCAGCCGTCAATCCTGGAGAAAGCCGGCAGCAGCCCGGCGATGGCCAGCGCCAGCGTGCTCTTGCCCGAGCCGCTCTCGCCGATGATGGCGAGGCGCTCGCCGGCGGCGGCATCGAGGTTGACATGTTTCAGTGCCGCCACCTCGGCGCCATCGCGGCGATAGCTCACCGTCAAATCGCGGATCGAAAGCAGTGCCGTCACGACAGGCTCCTCCTCACCGCTGTCGTTTCGACGACGCCTTCGCCGGCGAGATAGAGGCCGAGCACGGTCAGCACGAGCGCTACGCCCGGAATGATCGACAGGAAGGGCGCGGTGCGCAGCACGGCGCGACCTTCGGCGATCATGCCGCCCCAGGTCATGCGGTTCGGGTCGCCGAGACCGAGGAAGGACAATGCCGCTTCAGTAAGGATCGCCGCGGCGACGATCACCGACGACAATGCCAGCACCGGCGGCAATGCGTTGGGCAGCACTTCGCGAAAGGCGATCTCCAGCGGATGCATGCCGATGACGCGGGCGCCGGCGACAAAATCGCGCTCGCGGATCGACAGCACTTCGGCTCGCGCTACGCGCGCCGGACCGGTCCATGCGCCGAGCGCTATCGCCGCGACGACGACGCCGAGCGATGGCCCGACGACGCTGACGAAAGCCAGCGCCAGCAGGAAGCTCGGCACGGTCTGGAAGGCGTCAGTGATGCGCATAAGGACTTCGTCGACGAGGCCGCCGGTAAAGCCGGCCAGCGTGCCGACTATCGCGCCGACGGCAATGGCTGCGGCTGCCGCCGCCAGCCCGACTGCCAGCGAGGTGCGGGCGCCGTGGAAAAGTTCGGCCAGCACGTCACGGCCAAGCCGGTCGGTGCCGAGCGGCAGCGACCACTCCTGAAAGGGCGGCAGCAATGCCGGCCCGGCAATGGCCTGCGGATCGCCGGGGAAGAACAGCGACGCCGACAGGGCGATGGCAAACAGCGCCACCAGGATGATCGCGCCGGCGATCGCTTCCGGCGCCCGAAGAAAGCGGCGAAGCGGGTTCACGCGCTCGCCTCGTTGGCGCCGACGCGCGGATCGAGGAAGGCGTAGGCGATGTCGACGAGAAGGTTGATCACGACAACCAGAACGGCGCTGGTGAGAATGATGCCGAGCAGCAGCGGCGTGTCTCGCGCCGCCACTGCTTCCTGCGCCAGCCGGCCAAGGCCGGGCACGGAAAAGACGCTTTCGATGACGACGCTGCCGCCGAGCATCTGCGACGATTGCAGGCCGAGCATGGTGACCAGCGGCAACAGCGCGTTGCGGGCAACGTGGGCGAGCACGATGCGGCGGCGGGACAGCCCTTTAGCGCGAGCGGCGAGGACAAAATCCTGTCGCCAGACCTCGGCCATGCCGGCGCGCATCATGCGCAGGTAGAGCGCGAGATAGATGAAGCCGAGTGCGCACACCGGCAGGACGAGATGGCTGGCGATATCAACGGCGCGGTCGAGGCCGGTCTTGGCCGACGCGAGGCTCTCGATGCCGCCGATCGGGAACCAGCGCAGGTCGACGGCGAAGACGATGATCAGCACCAGCCCGAGCCAGAAGCCGGGAACGGCATAGAGCGCCAGCGAACCGATCGACAGGAAACGGTCGCGAAAGCTGCCGGGCCTGGCGCCGGCATAGATGCCGAGTGCCGAGCCGAGCCCGAAGGAGAGCGCGGTGGCGCTACCCATCAAAAGCAGCGTGTTGGGCAGGCGTTCGAGGATGACGTCGCGGATCGGCCGCAAAAAGCTCACCGATTGGCCGAGGTCGAGATGCAGCAGCGCCCAGAGATAGTTGGCCAGCCGCGTCAGCGCCGACTGGTCAAGGCCCCAACGATGGCGCAGCAGTTCGATCATGCCGGCATCGCCGCCGGTCGAGGCGATATAGGCGTCGACCGCGTCGCCGGGGGCGGCTTCCAGCAAAAGGAAAGTGCCGATGACGACAATCAGCAGTACGAAGACGCTGCCGACGAGGCGACGGCGAAGGAGGATGAGGCTGCGGGTCATGCGGCAATCGCGCTGGGGAGGGATCCCAGCCAGTGGCGTCGCGTTCCACGGCGCCCCCCTCGTGGGGGAGATGTCCGGCAGGACAGAGGGGGGCGCGAAGGAACTCTCATCGCCGAAGCTGAGCACCCGATTACGCGATGTGCAAGCCTGGAGAAAACGCTAGCCCGCCAAATAGGTGTCCGCCCAGTTCGACACCGCCCAGCGCGGGTTGTTGGCGACATTCCCCACCGTATCTCTGATAACGCTGATGAAGCTCCATTCGGCGACGTTGATCAGCGGCAGGTCGGCTGCGACCTTTTTCTGAAACTCCTTGTAAAGTTGCGTCCGCGCGGCGGGGTCGAGCGTCTCGGATGCCTTGGCGATCAGGGCGTCGAGTTCGTCGTTCTTGTAGCCGCCCTGGTTGGAGAACGGCACCCCGTCGGGAATGCCGCTCTGCACGAGGATGGTGGTCGAGATCGCAGGGTCGCCGCGGAACACCGGCGGCCCGACCGCGAGGTCGAAAGCGTGGTCGGTGTAGACAGCCTTGATATGCGCGGCCGAGTCGTTGTTGACCAGCTGCGCGTCAATGCCGATGGCGGCGAGCGCCTGGCGCAAATAGTCGCCGAACTGCTTGGTCTCGTTGAAATAGGGTGCCGGCAGTAGCTTCAGTGAAAAGCGCTTGCCGTTGTCGCCTTTGCGGTAACCGGCTTCGTCGAGCAGGGCGTTGGCCTTGGCCACATCGAAGTCATAGGTCGGCACATCGGCCGTATAGAATTGCGGATCGTTCTTCGGCACCGGGCCAGTGGCTGTGGCGGCGTAGCCGAGGAACACTGTCTTGACGACGAAATCCTTGTCGATGGCGTGGGCGATCGCCTGGCGCACCTTCAGGTCGGCCAGTTCCTTGCGGCGATGGTTGATCTCGACGACAAGCTGATAGGTCAGCCCCTCATAACCCTTGGTAATCACCTTGAGACCAGGCACCTTGGAGATGCGGTCGAGATCGGCCAGCGGCACCGCGGAAAAGGCGGCGAGCTGGATCTCCTCCGCCTCGAGCGCGCTTGCGGCCGAGGTGCGGTCGGGCAGCACCTGATAGATGATCTCGTCAAGGTAAGGCTGGTCCTTGCCCCAATAATCGGCATTCTTCTCCAGCCGGTAATATTCGCCTGACTTGTGTTCGGCGAATTTGAACGGGCCGGTACCGACGGGCGCGTTGTTGGCCGGGTTCTCTTCGATCTTTCCGGTCTCGTAGATGTGCTTGGGCACCACGCTGCTCAGCGCCGGCAAGGCATTGCGGATCAGCTGGAACGGTGTCGGCTTGGCGAATTTGAACACAGCCGTCAGTTCGTCCGGCGTGTCGACCGCCTCCAGATCCTTGAACACGGTGCGGCCGAGATTCTGCAGCGGCTTCCAGATCTGCAGCGCCGAGAACGCGACGTCGGCGGAGGTGAAGGGTTTGCCGTCATGCCATTTGACGCCCTCGCGCAATTTGAACGTTACCGACAGGCCATCGGCGGCGCCCTCCCAACCTATCGCCAGGCGCGGGTCGAGCCCGTCCTTGCCCTCGAAGGACGCCTCGGCCAGCGTTTCCACGATCTTGCTCGAAATGAAGAACACGCCGTTGGAAGCAACGATCGCCGGGTTGAGGTTGCGCGGCTCCGAATCGGCGGCGACGACCAGCCGTCCGCCCTTGTTCGGCGTCTGTGCCAGACCGATGGTGGGCAGCGCCGTCGAGGTCAGAAGCAATGCCGAACCGGTAAGCACGGTGCGTCTGGAAATCGTGAAATCTGACATGATTGAACTCCGTCCCTCTCAGCCACCCGGCCGGGTGGGCCATCACCCTCGGACGCCAGACGGCCTCCTTGCAAGGGTGATTATGAGCCTTGCCGAGGGTTTCGCCAGAGACGGATTTGGCGCATCCTCATGTGGCTTTGAAATTTTCGTCCGCTGGACCAGTTACAAGAAGCCGTTCAATCCGACCATTTCTGGTAGGACCAAATTAGGCTGGACACCGCAGTGTACGACGGAGGGTGCCGGAACGGCCGTTCCACATGTTTCTGGCTGGACCAGGCTGGACAAAATAGTGCAGATTTGACCGACAGCCAGAGCATCAGAACCAAAACAGCCTCGGCCAGGGAAATTCAGGGAGAGAGAGATGAACGTCGCCCCGGGCAAGAATGCCGTCAGCACCATCCCGTTCGATCATGCCAGGGTCGATCGGCTGATGGAGGAGGCCGGCATCGATGTGCTGCTCGCTACCTCCAAGCACAACACGCAATATCTGCTTGGCGGCTACAAGTTCATCTTCTTCGCCGCCATGGATGCGATCGGCCATAGCCGCTATCTGCCGATCGTTGTCTATGAGAAGGGCGGGCCGGGCCACGCCGCCTATATCGGCAACCGCATGGAGGGCGGCGAGCACCAGAACAAGCCGTTCTGGACGCCGACCTTGCATGCCGCCTGCTGGGGCACGCTCGACGCCGCCAACCATGCCGTCGAACACCTGACGAAAATCGGCAAGGGCGATGCCCGCATCGGCATCGAGCCGGCTTTCCTGCCGTCGGATGCCTACACGCTGATCCGCAAGGCATTGCCCGACGCCAGGCTGATCGACGCGACTGATATGCTCGAGCGGATGCGTGCCATCAAGACGGAAGCCGAGTTGGAGAAGTTGCGCATCGCCTCCGAACTGATCACCGATTCCATGCTGGCGACCATTGCGTGGGCACGCGAAGGCACGACCAAGACTGAGATCATCGAGCAATTGCGGCGCGAGGAGACCAATCGCGGAGCGCATTTCGAATATTGCCTGCTGACGCTGGGTTCCAGCCACAACCGCGCCGGCTCGCCACAGGCATGGAAGAAGGGCGAGGTGATGTCGATTGACTCAGGCGGCAATTATCACGGCTATATCGGCGACCTCTGCCGCATGGGCATTCTGGGCGAGCCGGATGCCGAACTCGAGGACCTTTTAGCCGAGGTCGAGACGGTGCAGCAGGCGGCCTTTTCCAAGGTATGCGCTGGCACACTGGGCGGTGATATGATCTCCTATGCGGAGGGCGTGCTGAAGAAATCCAAGGTTGCGCCCTATACCGATTTCTTCGCCCACGGCATGGGGTTGATCACGCATGAAGCGCCATTTCTGATGACCAACCATCCGGTGACCTATGAAGGCACCTATTCCGAAAAGCCGCTGGAGAAAAACATGGTGCTCTCGGTCGAGACGACGATGCTCCACCCGACGCGCGGCTTCATCAAGCTCGAAGACACGGTGGCGGTCACCGATAGCGGCTACGTCATGTTCGGCGATCGGGGCAGGGGCTGGAACCGGGGTGGGGTTTGACAGCCATGCAATGAAAGGCGCTGCCCCCTCACCCGGATTGCCAACCGAATTGCAAAGGGCAATTCGGGACAATCCGACCTCTCCCCGAGGGGAGAGAAGGGCGCCAACACTGGCGCCTGTCTCTTCTCCCCAGCGGGGAGAAGGTGGCCGCGAAGCGGCCGGATGAGGGGGCCTCAACACTGAGGCGGCGGCAAGATCACTTCCCGCCCGGCGGCAGCAGCCTGAAATCCGGCAGGTCGCGCAACGCCAGTTCCGGTCCGGCGGGCGAATAGACGACGAAGAGCTGCATCGGCCCATCGCCGGTATTTAGCGTTGAATGGAAGCGGCTTTCCGGCACATAGATGGTGCAGCCGGGGCCGACCTTCGCAATGACCGGATTGCCCTTGTCGTCCTCAACCATCTGCTCGCCATTACCTGATATGACGAAGATGATTTCCTCGGCGCCCGGGTGGTTGTGGCGCGTGTGGCCCTTGCCGGACGGCAGGTCGACGACGCCGCCGGAAAAGCGCGTCGCGCCGTTCACCTCGGGCGCCACCGTCAGCGACAGTCTGCCCCAGTCGAAGCCGAAGGCGCTGACATCCTTCGGGTAGACAAACACCTTGCCCTTGTCGGTCATCGTCTCACCCCTTCTTTTCTTTGCAACGATTGTGCCGCCAAGCGTGACGGCCTTGAAATCCGCAGTCTGCCTGGCGATCGCCGCTTCCGCCGGCAGCCGCTCCATCGAGCTTGCCCCGTAAAAGCCGTGCAGGCCCTTGCAGCGTTCGAGTATGTACCGGGCGTCGTCCGGCATCGAGATCGGCCCGCCATGGCAAAGCAGGATGACGTCCTTGCGCACGACACGCGCCGCTTCAGCGATGGCGTCGACCTCCGTCACGCAGTCGTCGAGCGACTTGGCCGACGTCGCGCCGATCGAGCCGCCGGTGGTCACCCCCATATGGGCGACGACGATGTCGGCGCCGGCCTTGGTCATGGCGCGGGCCTCATCGGGATTGAACACATAGGGCGTGGTCAGCAGATCAAGCTCGTGTGCCGCGGCAATCATGTCGACCTCGAGCCCGAAGCCCATGCCGGTTTCTTCGAAACTCTGCCGCATCTGCCCGTCGAACAGGCCAATGGTCGGAAAGTTCTGCACGCCGGAAAAACCCATCGTCTTCAGCTCGGTCAGCAGCAGCGGCATGATGACGAAGGGATCGGTGCCGTTGACGCCGGCCAGCACCGGCGTCTTCTTCACCACCGGCAGCACCTCATAGGCCATTTCCTTGACGATCTCGTTGGCGTTGCCATAGGCGAGCAGGCCGGCGGCCGAGCCGCGGCCGGCCATGCGGTAGCGGCCGGAATTGTAGATGATGATCAGGTCGATGCCGCCGGCCTCCTCGGCCTTGGCCGACAGCCCGGTGCCGGCGCCGCCGCCGACGATCGGCACGCCGCCGGCAATCATCTTGCGGAACTTCTCCAGGATCTTCTTGCGCGGTATGGCGGGCATGGCTTCGTCTCTCACTGTCTGGCGATGTCGAGGAAAGCCGCAACCGCAGCCTTGGCGAATTCGGGATCGTTGATGTGCAGCGGCAGGCGGATCACGCGACGCGTGGTATCCGGCATGATCGTGCGCTCGATGGCCTCGAAGAGTGCTGCATCGGCCTCGGGGTCGAAGAAGGCGCCGCCTTCGATGTCGAGCGCCGAGACGCCCTTTTCGGGAATGAGGAACCGGACCGGACCCTCGCAGAGGCTCAGTCTGGCGCCGATCCATTCGCCGATCCTGCGGCATTCGTCAGGCGTCGTGCGCATCAGCGTCACGTTCGGATTGTGCTCGTAAAACAGCCGCCCGCTATAGCGTTCCGGAATGGTCGACGGCGCCCAGAAATTCACCATGTCGAGCGCGCCGACCGAACCGACATAGGGCAGCCTGGTGCGGGCGATCGCGCCGAAGCGGTCTTCGGTCGCCGGCAGCACGCCGCCGAACAGAAGGTCGCAGACTTCTGTCGTCGTGATGTCAATGACGCCGGACAGCAAGCCGCTGTCGGCAAGCTTCTCCATGGTGCGGCCGCCGGTGCCGGTGGCGTGGAAGACCATGCAGTCATAGATCGATCGGAGCTGTTCGGCGATGGAAGTCACGCACGGCGTGGTCACGCCGAACATGGTGAGGCCGATCGACGGTCTGCCGTCGGGCGGCTCCGCCGGCTTTGCCGCCATGCCTGATATGGCCTGGGCGGCGTTGTGCAGCACGACACGAGACAGCCGGTTCAGGCCGGCCATGTCGGTCACCGACGGCATCATCACGATGTCGGAGACATCGACATAAGGTGCGGTGTCGCCCGAGGCGAGCGTCGAAACCATGATCTTGGGCAGGCCGAGCGGCAGCGCGCGCATGCCTGATGTGATGATCGAAGTGCCGCCACCACCGCCAATGCCGATCACACCTGCTATATCGGTGCGCGATTGAACAAACCGGGTGAAAGCGAGGGCCATTGCCGCCACTGCGGTGCCGCGGTCGTCGGTGCTCAGTACGGCACTGCTGCCGCCGGGATGGTGGCCGGCGACCTCTTCGGCCGAGACATCGACCGGCACGGTTGGGTTGCGCGTTCCAACATCGATGCGGGCGACAGCAGCACCGGTAGCAGCGACCGCATCGGCCAGAAAGGCGAGTTCATCACCCTTGGTGTCGGCGGTGCCCACCACATAGACGCGCTTCATTGCGTTCCCCGGTTCTAGGCGCGCTCGGCGTGCCACCTGCCGCTCTTTGCCCGGCCGCTCGGCATCGCGACGGCCATTGCAATTTTTTGAGACGCGCGTATCATATTGACATGAATGTCTCACGTCAACAAGCGGCGGTTTCCGACGATGCCGGTTCTGGAGCCGCACGCGGACCGCGCGCGCGCACAAGGCGGTTGATGCTGGAGACGGCGACAAGGCTGATGCAGGCGGGCGCCACGCCTTCGGTCAGCGAGGTCGCCGAAGCAGCAGAAGTCTCCCGCGCCACCGCCTATCGATATTTTCCAAGCCAGGCGGCCCTGGTGCAGGCGGTGGTCGACGAAGGACTCGGGCCGATCCTCACCTGGAAATCAGCCTCGGCCGATCCCGAGCGCCGCGTCGTTGAACTGTTCGACACGGCCATGCCGCGCATCGAAGCCTTCGAGGCGACCTTCAAGGCGGCGCTGAAACTGTCGCTCGACCAGTGGGCGCGGCGGCAGGCAGGCACGCTGGGCGGCGAGCCGGCCTTCACGCGCGGCCATCGCGTCGATCTGCTCAAGGACGCGATCGCACCGCTCAAGCACCGGCTGCCGCCACGCGAATTCAAGCGCCTGGCGCAGGCCCTGTCGTTGATCTTCGGCGTCGAAGTGCTCATCATACTGAAGGACATATGGGGGCTGGACAGCCGCAAGATGATGTCGGTAGCGCAATGGGCAGCCGGCGCCCTGGTGCGGGCTGCAGTGATGGAATCGGTGACCGAAGGAGGCAGAAGCGCGCCGGCGACAGCCACGGAATAGTATCGATCTGGTTCGACCAGTTTGGGATGCTGATTACCGACAATAGTCGACGTGCCGTAACGCGAGCAAGGCCCTTGCGTATCAAGGAGTAGGAAAATTTAAGAAAAACAGACAGATGTTGCTGGAATCCGCTTGTCTGAGGGGCTGCCATCGTCCAAGAAAGAGCTTGACGTGTGTCCGAAATTGGTAATACCAGATCAGGACAATATGGCGGATTAAAAGTGAGGGCTGCGATCCATTCCGGCCGAGCGAGGAGGCTCGAAACCGAAACGCTGCCACCACGGGAGAACTACCAGGGTCGGCCTCACCGCCGGCTCGCATGATACGGTAGAATGCGCACAAGGGAGGAAATCATTATGCGCAAGACAATGACCAGCATGCTTGCTGGTATCGGCTTAGTGCTCGCCTGCGGAACGTCCGTCTACGCGCAGGACAAGGAACTCACCATATTCTGGGCTGAATGGGATCCGGCAAACTATTTGCAGGAACTCGTCAACCTTTACGAGGCCGAGAGCGGCGTGAAGGTCACGGTCGAAACCACGCCTTGGTCCGACTTCCAGACCAAGGCATTCACCGAGTTCAACGCCAAGGGCAGCGCCTACGACATGGTCGTCGGCGATTCCCAGTGGATCGGCGCCGCCTCCGAGGCGGGCCACTATGTCGACCTCACCGACTTCTTCAACAAGCACAACCTGAAGGAAGTGATGGCGCCGGCGACGGTGAAATACTACGCCGAATATCCGTCCAACTCCGGCAAATACTGGTCGATCCCGGCCGAGGGCGACGCGGTCGGCTGGTCCTATCGCAAGGACTGGTTCGAAGACCCGAAGGAGATGGAAGCCTTCAAAGCCAAGTACGGCTACGATCTCGGCGTGCCGAAGGACTGGAAGCAGCTGCGCGACATCGCCGAATTCTTCCACCGTCCCGACGAAAAGCGCTACGGTATCGCCATCTACACCGACAACTCCTACGACGCTCTGGTGATGGGCGTCGAGAACGCCATCTTCTCCTTTGGCGGCGAACTTGGCGACTATGCCACTTACAAGGTCGACGGCATCATCAACTCAGAGCAGAACGTCAAGGCGCTCGAGGCCTACAAGGAGCTCTATTCCTTCACCCCTCCTGGCTGGGCCAAGGCGTTCTTCATCGAGGACAACCAGGCGATCACCGAGAACCTGGCGGCGATGAGCATGAACTACTTCGCCTTCTTCCCGGCGCTCATCAACGAAGCCTCGAACCCGAATGCCAAGGCCACCGGCTTCTTCGCCAACCCGCCAGGACCGAACGGCGACCAGTTCGCCGCGCTCGGCGGCCAGGGTATCTCCGTCATCTCCTACTCCCAGAACCAGGAAGAGGCGATGAAGTTCCTGGAATGGTTCATCAAAGACGAGACGCAGAAGAAATGGGCGGAACTCGGCGGCTACACGGCGAGCGCCAAGGTGCTCGAGTCGCCTGAATTCCAGAACGCCACACCTTACAACAAGGCCTTCTACGAAACCATGTTCAAGGTGAAGGACTTCTGGGCGACGCCGGAATATGCCGAGCTGCTCATCCAGATGAACCAACGCGTCTATCCGTACATCACCGGCAATCAGGGCACGGCCAAGGAAGTGCTCGATTCGCTTGCTGCGGACTGGAACGCGACGTTCAAGAAATACAACCGCGTGAAGTAAACGGCACTAACGCTCGGAGGGGGCGGAGCCCGTCCCTTCCGTTTTCTTTTCCGGACAAGGAAGGAACGGGCCTTGGCCACTGCAGTCATGACTACGCTGGATCCCAACTCGCGCTCCGCCGCCCGCGGCATGAGCGACCTCACGATCCGCAATCTCTTCATCATTCCGACGATCGTTTTCCTGATCGTCTTCAACATCTTTCCACTGATCTATTCGCTCGGCTATTCCTTCACCGACTTTCGCGCGTCGAGCCCCGCGGCGGCCAATTTCGTCGGACTGCAGAATTACCGCGAGCTGCTCAACGACCCGTTCATCTGGTCGAATTTCGCCATCACCGCCAAATATGTCATCGTCTCCGTAGTCGGCCAGGTCATCGTCGGCTTCGGCGTGGCGCTGCTGCTCAATCGCGATATTCCGTTGAAGGGCCTGCTGACGACGCTTCTGCTGTTGCCAATGATGCTGTCGATGGCCGTCGTCGGCCTGTTCTGGAAACTGCTCTACGATCCGTCCTTCGGCATCATCAACTATACGCTCGGCCTCGGCTCCTTCGAGTGGCTGTCCAACCCCGACATGGCGCTCTACGCGGTTGCCATCACCGACATCTGGATGTGGTCGCCATTCGTCATGCTGCTGTCGCTCGCCGGCCTGTCGGCAGTGCCGAAGCACCTCTACGAAGCAGCCGCGATCGACCGCGCCGGTTCGTTCTATACGTTCTTTCGCATTACGCTGCCTTTGGTCGCGCCGATCCTGATGATCGCGATCATCTTTCGCACCATGGAGGCGTTCAAGACCTTCGATCTCGCCTACATCTTGACCAGCCAGCCGACCACCGAGGTGATCTCGATCCGGCTCTACAAGATGGCGTTCCAGGAATGGCAGACCGGGCGCTCCTGCGCGCTCGCCTACATCGTGCTGATCATGATCCTGGCCATCACCAACATCTACGTCAAATACCTGAACAAGGTGAAGGAGCGCTAGAATGGCCGCCGTCACCACCTCTACCGAGCGTTCGTTCAACAAGCTCGCCATCGTCGGTGTGCTGATCGTCACGATTATCTTCCTGGCGCCGATCTACTGGATAGCGTCGACGGCGTTCAAGCCGCGCAACCTCGCCACCACCATCCCGCCGACGGTGGTGTTCCAGCCGGAGATATCCCCTTTCGTAAAGCTCTTCACCAAGCGGTCGCAGTTGCGCAATGCGCCGACGCCGGAACAATACGCCGCCGCCCCGTGGTGGGAGCGCCTGGTGTTTGACGGCGGCGAGAAGGTGGTGCGCTCGGGCAGGGGTGAGGTGCAGTGGTCCGGCTATCCGAGCCGCTTCATGAATTCGCTGATCGTTGCCATCACCTCGACGATCCTCGCCGTCGGCATGGGCACTTTCACGGCTTACGGGTTCTCGCGCTTCAAGATAAAGGGGGAACAGGACCTGCTTTTCTTCATCCTGTCGACGCGCATGCTGCCGCCGGTCGTCGTCGCCATCCCGATGTTCCTGATGTACCGGGCGGTCGGCCTCAACGACACGCATTGGGGCCTGATCATCCTCTACACCGCCTTCAACCTCAGCTTCTCTGTATGGCTGATGAAGGGGTTCATGGACGAAATTCCGAAGGAGTACGAGGAGGCGGCCCTCGTCGACGGCTATACGCGCATGGAGGCATTCTTCAAAATCGTGCTGCCGGAGGCGGCCACCGGCATCGCCGCCACCGCCGTGTTCTGCTTCATCACGGCGTGGAACGAATATGCCTTCGCGCTGATCATGACCAACCGCCGCGCCCAGACGGCGCCGCCGTTCATTCCAAGCCAGGTCGGTTCCGGCCTGCCCGACTGGACGGTCATCGCGGCCGGCACCTTCCTGTTCCTGCTGCCCGTCGCCATATTCACCTTCCTGTTGCGCAACCACCTCCTGCGCGGCATGTCCTTCGGAGCGATCCGCAAATGATCCGCCATGCTACAATCCAGCGCACGGCCGAGATCGTGATGGTGTGCGGCATCATCGCGCTCTGCCAGCCGTGGAATCTCTTCCTGCACCGCTACGGGCTGACAATCATCATTGTCGGGCTGCTGACGTTCATGATCACCGGCTGGGTCGGTCCAAGGCAGAAGCCGCAGGCGACCGGCGCGCCGGAAAAAGAAGGTCACCCATGACCCAGATCGAGCTTCGTGGCGTCCAGAAATTCTTTGGCGCCGTTCAGGTCATCAAGGACCTCAATCTCAAGATCGACGACAACGAGTTCATCGTGCTGCTCGGCCAATCGGGCTGCGGCAAGACGACGACGCTTCGCGCCATCGCCGGACTGGAGACGATCGACGGCGGCGATGTCCTCATCGACGGCAAGCCGGTCCAGCATCTCAAGGCTGCCGACCGCGACATTGCCATGGTCTTCCAATCGTTCTCGCTCTATCCGCATATGAGCGTCTACGAGAACATCGCTTTTCCGTTGCGCGCAATGCGCAAGAGCAAGGCTGAGATCGACGGCGAGGTGCGCTCGGTCGCCAAAGTGCTGCAGATCACCGACCTGCTCGGCAAGAAGCCGTCGGCGCTGTCGGGTGGCGACATGCAGCGCGTGGCGATCGGCCGGGCGCTGGTGCGGCGGCCGAAGGCGATGCTGATGGACGAGCCGATCGGCGCGCTCGACGCCAAGCTGCGTGAGGAGATGCGCGCGGAGATCAAGCGGCTGCACATCAAGCAGGGCTCGACCACCATCTACGTCACCCACGACCAGATCGAGGCGATGAGCCTTGCCGACCGCATCGTCATCATGCATGAGGGCGTTCTGCAACAGGTAGGCAGCCCATCGGAAGTGTATGCGCACCCGGCCAATTTGTTTGTCGCGCAATTCGTTGGCTCGCCTGTGATGAACGTCGCCAACGCGGCGGTGACGATGAACGGCTCCGGCGCCAGGGTCACCGTCGACGGTGCCGCGGAAGGGTTCCTTTTCCCGGCCGAACTGGTCGGCCAGCTGGACGCCGCGAGCGTCGAGCAGGATCGCCTTGCACTCGGCATCCGCCCCGAAGGAGTGATGGTCTCGCGCGAGCCGGCGGACGGTTATCTGCCGGTCGAGGCGCACATCATCGAACCGCTTGGCTCCTACGACATCGTCGACCTCAAGATCGGGGCACAGATGTTGCGCGCCCGCACCCGTTCCGGTTTCGTCGGCAAGCCGGGGGTCCAGGTCTTCGCCAAGCTCGACCCGGCGCAGGCGCACTTCTTCAATACGACAAGCGGCAATTCGCTGGGGGTGAGACTCTGATGGCCCATATCCAGCTCAAGAACATCTCGAAGACATTCGGCAATCACACCGCATTGACCGGGCTCAATCTCGACATTGCCGACGGCGAGTTCTTCGTGCTGCTCGGCGAGACCGGCGCCGGCAAGACGACGACGCTGCGCATGATCGCGGGCCTGGAAGAGCCGGACGAGGGGCAGATATTCATCGACGGCGCTGATGTCGCCGACTGGGGTGCGGCCGAGCGCGACGTGGCGCTGGTTCTGCAGCAATACTCGCTTTATCCGCGCTACACGGTGCGCGAAAACCTCGAATTTCCGCTGAAGCCAAAAATCCGCCGCATCGAGCCCGACGAGATCAAGACGCGCGTCGACCGCGTTGCCAAGACCTTGCGCATCGAGCATCTGCTCGACCGCAAGACGGATCGCCTTTCTGGCGGCGAGATGCAGCGCGTCTCGATTGGTCGCGCCATCGTCAGGAAGCCCCGCGTATTCCTGATGGATGAGCCGCTGTCGGCCCTTGATGCCAAGCTGCGCGAGGCGCTGCGCACCGAGCTGAAGAACATCCAAATGAACCTTGGTCAGACCTTCCTGTTCGTCACGCACGATCAGATCGAGGCGATGTCGATGGGCGACAAGGTTGGCGTGCTCAATCATGGCCGCATCGTTCAGACCGGCACGCCGTATGAGATCTACAACAATCCGCGCGACACCTATGTGGCGAGCTTCGTCGGCTCGCCGCCGATGAACCTCATCGACGGCAAGCTCGTCGACGGCCGCGCGGTGATGGCACCGTTGAATTTCGAGCTGCCTTTTACGGGGGGTGCCAAGACGAGCGGTGCGACCGACGGTCGCCCGCTCGTCTTCGGTATTCGTCCCGAGGATGTCTATCTCGAGAGCGGGGCGCCGGTGGAAGCGCGCGTCCACGATGTCGAGAACCATGGCGTCGAAAAGATCCTGACCCTGCGGGTTGGCGACGCCATGCTGCGGGCCACGGTGCCGGCCAGAACCGATGTCGAGATCGAGCAGCCGGTGCGCTTTGCCTGGGATCCGGACAAGGTGGTGCTGTTCGACAAGGGAAGCGGGATTAGTCTCCGCCACGCGGGCTAAGCGCACCCGTTGGGCGGGAGGATGCGAAGCGGCTTGAAGCCTCTGTCCAGGTTTAGCCGGCTTGGCGGGTCTCAGCCTGTTCCTCGGCCCGAAAATGGCTGGGAGCCGATCCGATAACGCGCTTGAACGCCCGACTGAACGAGGCGTCGGATTCATAACCGAGGCGAGCGGCGACGACGGAAATCTTCAGCCGGTCGCGGACCAGCCATTGCCGTGCCTGGTGCATTCTCACCTGGGTGACATATCTCGCCGGGGTTTCGCCGACGATCGTCGCGAAGCGTTCCGCGAAACTCGATCGCGAGGCGCCCATCATCCTGGCGAGCGTTTCCACCGTCCAATCGCGGTCCGGTTCGAGATGGATCGCGGCCAGCACGCGACCGATCTCGCGGTCTCTCACGGCCGCGATCCATCCGGACGAGTCGCCGCAGCCGCGCTCGACCCATGACCGGATGACGGTGGCGGCCATCACATCGGCAAGCCGTGCCAGAATGCCGCCGGAGCCGACGCGCTCCATCGTCACTTCGCGCGCCATGGCCTCCAGCAGATGCGGAATGGCCGGTTCATAGGCTTCCAGTTCGTGCGCACGCATGACATCCGGCATCATGCCGAGCAAAGGGTGCAAACCATCGAGATTGAAATACATGCTGCCGAAAAACAGCAGGGTCCCCGGCCGGCAGCCTTCGTTCGACAGGCAGTAAACGCCCTTGCAGACCTCTGCGACCTCGTAACCCTGGATCGGCGAGGCCTCGGTGCCCGGTTCGCTGGCCAGGACATGTGCTGCACCGCGCGGCAACAGCACCGCGTCGCCTGCATTGAGTTCCACCCATTCGCCGGACGGCTGCAGCAACCAGCATCCTCTGCGGCCGATGAAATGAAATCGCGCCGCCGGCTGAGCCGGGAACTGGATGCCCCAGGGCTCCTTCATTTCGCACCGGCCATACTCGACGCCATCAAGACGCAACCCGCGCAATATGTCCGTCAGCGGATCGCCAGTGACCGGAACTTTGGACGAATGGTCAAGCATGATGGTGTTTCTAGCATGGAAACTCCAGACGGTCACTCCCTATGTTGCACTGCGGCCAAATGTTGCGCTGCAACCAGATCGGAGATCCCATCATGACCGAACCCGCGACAGGCGTCATGGACGCCGTTCTCGATCCCGCCGAAAGCGACGAGCGAGCCGAGCCGGCGTGGGGGGCGGTCGTATCCCTCGCGCTCGGTGTGTTTGGGCTCGTAACCGCAGAATTCTTGCCTGCCAGCCTGCTGACGCCGCTGGCGCAGGACCTCGGTGTGACGGAGGGCACTGCCGGCCAGGCGGTGACAGCGACGGCCGTTGTCGGCGCGATCGCCGCCCCGACTATGGCTGTCATCACCAAACGGCTTGATCGCAGACTGGTCATGTGGGCGCTGACGGTCCTCCTGATCCTGTCGAACCTCCTGGCGGCATTTGCGTCCTCGCTTCCCGTTCTTCTGATCGCCCGCATCATGCTCGGGATCAGCCTCGGCGGCTTCTGGTCGATGTCGGCGGCGATGGCGATGCGGCTTGTTCCGATGCGGCTGATGCCGCGCGCCATGTCGATCATTCTCACCGGCGTTTCGGTGGCGACGGTCTGTGCGGCCCCGGTCGGCGCCTATGTCGGCGACGTCTGGGGATGGCGAACGGCCTTCATGATCGCGGCTGTTGTCGGGGCCCTGGCGCTGCTGATGCAGGTCGCCACCCTTCCGAAGCTGCCGCCGGCGGGCGTTGCCAGTTTTCGCACCTTGCTGGAGGTGATGAAGCGGTCGACGATCAGGGCAGCACTTCTGGTGGTCGTGCTGGTGGCCTCGGGACACTTTGCCGGCTTCACCTATGTCCGGCCATTTCTCGAGAATGTTCCGGCACTGGATATCGAGACGATCTCGCTGGTGCTGCTCGCCTACGGCATTGGTGGGTTCTTCGGCAATTTCGCCGGCGGCTTCATGGCCGAGCGCAATCTCAAGGCAGCCGTCGGCCTGGCGCCTCTGCTGATTGCATTGTCAGCGCTCCTGCTGCTCGTTCTCGGTGTCTCACCCGTGGTGGCGGCAATGGCGGTTGCCGCCTGGGGCTTTGCCTTCGGTGCGGTGCCGGTCGGGCTGCAAACCTGGCTGGTAAGAGCCGCTCCCGACCAGGCCGAAAGCGCCGGCGGGCTGATGGTCGCCACGTTCCAGGTGGCCATTGCGCTCGGCGCCGTTTTCGGCGGCCTGCTGGTCGACAATGCCGGCGTCGCCAGTGCGTTCGCCTATTGCGGGATCGCGACGCTGCTGGCGGCCCTGGTGGCGTTCCGGCTTGGCCCAAAGGCAGCCGACAGTTGAGGGTCCGTCAAACCGCGCGGCCGTCGAAGTCGAAAATCGGCACAGCGTCCAGATCGAGACCGTCTATGCAATGGATGTTGACGTAGGCGCTTCGTTCGCTCTCTTCGCTGACATCCTCGGCGAAGGGATGGATGCCGCAGGTCCGGCAGAACCGATGGGCGATGACATGGTTGCCGAAGGTGTACCTGCCAAGATCGTCGCCCCAAGCAAGCACCCGCAATGCCCCGTGCGGCACTGCCCATAGCAGCGCGCCTTTGCGCGAGCAGATCGAGCAATTGCATCGCACGGCTCCGGTCAGATTGCCCTCGACCTCGAAGGCGATCTTGCCGCAGTGGCAGTTGCCTTTGTAGAGCATCAGGTCGCCTCCTTCCTTCGGTTCGACAGGGGTGCAAAAGTGCTTATGGCGGGTTATGTCTCTGCAGGCCACGCACCAGCGGTCGCCTGTAAGACGTTGCAGGCGTCCAGGAGTCCGACACCGAAAATGCAATCCGTCCGCGACAGCCTCGAAGTCGTCCTTTCGCGTCTCGCCGTCCGCGCGGACAATGAAAGCGTATTCGTAAAGCTCTATCCGGAAGCCGCACGGGCAGCAGCCGATGCCGCCGATGGTCGGCGCAGAGCCGGCGTGACGCTCGGGCCGCTCGACGGAACAATTCTGTCGATCAAAGACCTGGTCGATGTCGCCGGCGAGCCGACCACGGCCGGATCATTGTTGCTCAGCACCGCGGCGCCGGCGCTGCGGGATGCCGTCATCGTGCGGCGGCTGCGGCAGGCCGGTGCGATCATCATCGGCAAGACCAACATGACCGAATTCGCCTTCACCGCGATCGGCGTCAACCCGCATTACGGCACGCCCGGCAATGCAACCGACGCCGGCCGGATTGCGGGCGGCTCATCCTCGGGCGCCGGTGTTTCCGTTGCCGAAGGCACGAGCGAGATCTCGATCGGTTCCGACACCGGCGGTTCGGTGCGCATTCCGGCGGCGCTGAACGGTGCCGTCGGCTTCAAGCCGACGGCGCGGCGCGTATCACGCGTTGGCGTCTTCCCGCTGTCCGACACGCTCGACTCCATCGGCCCGCTTGCCCGCACCGTCGCCGAATGTGCCGCAGCCGACGCGGTGATGGCGGGCGAGGAGGCTGTGGCTCTGGTTCAGCTTTCGCTTGCCGGACTGCGCATCGGTATTCCACGCGGCGTGCTCTTCGAGGATACGGAAAAAGAGGTCTCGGCGGCGTTCGAGCGATCTGTTCGCAAGGTAGAGCTTGCGGGTGCACGCCTCGCCGATCTGTCCATCGATGACCTCCTCGCCGATTTGCGCGCGGTAACCAAGCGGGCCTCGATCGCGGCAATGGAGGGTGCCGGGGTTCATGCAGATTGGCTGGCGACAGGTGCGACGACGCCGGTCGATCCGCGGGTGAGCGAGCCGTTGTCGCGCGCCGCCGCCGTTCCCGCCACGACCTACATAAGGGCAATCCGCCGCCGCACTGCGCTTGTCGCCGTCATGGACGAGCGGCTGGCGTCGATCGATGTGCTGGCCCTTCCGACCACACCGGTCACCGCGCCGACCATCGTGTCGATGACCGGCGACGAAGCTCTATGTGAGCGTACGGAAGGCCTTCTGCTGCGCAACACGCAGGTCGCCAACCAGTTCGACCTCTGCGCGATCTCGCTGCCGATGCCGGGAATAACGCGCCCGGCCGGGCTGATGCTGGTGGCGCGCCAGTGCCACGACCACCGTCTCCTGCGCATCGCGGCGGAAGTCGAGGCACTGCTTGGCCGTTGAGGCGCCGTCAGGCGTCGGCCGGAAACCGCCGCCGGTAGTGCTCGACCACTTCGGGATTGCGCAGATTGACCGGCAATTTGTTGGCCAGCACCAGCAAGGTTTCATGGGCTGAACCGACGCCCATGCGCATCATAGACTGCTCGGTGATGCCGGCCATGTGCGGCGTGACAATGACATTGTCGAAGCTGAAATAGGGATGATCTGAAGGCAGCGGCTGCGTCGCAAAGACATCGAGCGCGGCACCGCCAATACGATCCTTTTGCAGCGCTTCGATCAACGCCTCGTCGTCGATCACCGGCCCGCGCGAAATATTGATCAGCAGCGTATGCGGCTTCATTCGACCGATGCGCTCGCGGTTGATCAGGCCGCGCGTCTCCGGTGTCAGCGGGCAGCACAGAACGATGATATCGCTCTGCTCGATCAGTGCGTCGATCGACAGGAAGCCGACCCTATCGGGCGCCGGCCTCATGCTGCGCGTCGTCGCTACCACGTTCAGGTCGAAACCATGTGCTGCGATATGGCCGATTGCCTGTCCGATGGCGCCGAAGCCGACAATGCCGATCGTCTTGCCGGCGAGCTCGCTGGCGAGAATGGTGTGGTCGCGGCCGGCCAGCCAGCCCTTCGCCCGCAAGTCGCGGTCCACCATGCGGAAACGCCGAAGCAGCGCCAGGGTCGCGAACATCACGTATTCGGCGACCGACCGTGCATTGACCGCCGGCACGTTTGCCACCAGCACGCCGGCTGCAGTGGCCGCTTCCATCGGAACCATGTCGAGCCCGGCGCCATGGCGGATTGCAGCCCGGAGCTTCGCAGCACCTTCGAACAGCGCTGATGGCAGCGGGGCGCGAACGATGATGATATCGGCGTCCCTCGCCTCAGTCGCCAGCGTGTCCGCATCGAGGGCGGAAGCGACAACGAGTTCGCCGGCACCAGTCAACATGGCGGAGGCGCGCGGGTGCAGCGTGTGCGTCGACAGGATTTTGGGCATATCAGACCTGTTCGAGTGCTGGGCTGTGAGGTTCTGCCCCGCCGCCTTCGATCAGGCCTTTCCAGTAACTTTCCGCGCCTTGCAGATGGGCACTCATCAGCGCCTGGGCGAGATTGCCGTCGCGGCGCAGCAGCGCCTCGTAGATCTGGATGTGCTCGGCATGCGAGCGCACGCTGCGTTCGGGATCGTTGAAATAGATCGGCAGGCGTTGCTCGCCCATCATGTAATAGACGCTGCATATGTTGTGAAAAACGCTGTTCTTGGTTGCCCGCACGATTTCAAGGTGAAATTCGCGGTCCTCCTTGGCGAGGCCCTCGCCTGCCGCAATGCGCTCCTCCGACGCCTTCAGGATTTCGCGCAGCCGCTCGAAATTTTCATCGGTAGCGCGCGAACAGGCAAGCTCGGCGGCCTTGATCTCGTGGATCTTGCGCAACTCGACCGTCTCGTAGATCTGGATCGGATCAAGCGGCAGGCCGGCCCTGGCAAAAAGCGCCATCGCCTCGACGCTGGCCTGCTTGGTGTCGATGTAGATGCCGGACTTGGCCCGGCGCTCGACGATGCGCATGGCTTCGAGGATGGCCAGCGCCTCGCGGATCTGGCCGCGGCTGACGACGAAATGCTCCGCCAGTTCACGCTCCGACGGCGTTCGGCCCGTCGCCTTGTCGGAGTGGGAGAACAGATAGGCAGCGAGTTCCGCGAGAAGGTTCTTTTCTTTCATGATCAGCCGCGTAGCGCGTGCGCCTCCAGGAACCGTTCCGAAAGGGTGAATCCCAGTCCGGGCTTCTCCGGGATCGCCATCATACCGTCCTTTGCTTCGACAGTCTCCTCGATCAGATCGTGGATCATCGGGTTGGCGCCGAGCGAATACTCGATGGTAAAGCTAGCCGGCGAAGCAGCGCAGACATGCAGCCCGGCAAAGAAGCAAGGCGCGCCAGCCCACAGATGCGGCGCAAAGCGCAGATTGAAGGCGCTGGCGATGGTGCCGATCTTTATCGCCTCGCTGATGCCGCCGCAAAAAGCCGGGTCAGGCTGGAAGATATCGGCCGCCTTGAGCGTGGCGAGGTCGCGGAAAGCATAGCGCGTCGCTTCGCTTTCGCCGGTGGCGATCGGGATGGAGCCGGACGCCCGCACTTCGGCCATGCCGGGCTTGTCGTCGGCGATGACCGGCTCCTCGAACCAGGCCAGATCGAGATCGCCGGCGAGATGGATGAAGCGCTTGGCTTCCGCCACCGTATAGGTGCCATGCGCATCGACCATCAGGTCAACCTCGGGGCCGAGCGCCTGTCTTGCGGCGCGCACGCGGGCGGCGGAAAGATGCGGAGCGCCGTCCATCGCGCCGATCCGCATCTTCAGCGCCTTGAAACCGCCCTTGGCGATATAGGATTTTAACTGGTCGCCGATCGCCTCGGTGGAAGCCCAGCCGCCGGAAGCATAGGCGGGCATGCGGTCGAGCTTGCGGCCGCCGAGCAGCCGCCAGACTGGAACCCCCTGCGACTTGCCCAGAATATCCCACAACGCGATGTCGACGGCGCTGATCGCAGCGACGCTGATGCCGCGCCGCGCCAGTTGCGGCATGGCGTGGCCGTTTTGCGCGGCACTGTCGTGGCGCACGCCATTGTAGAGCATCTCCCAGATCACCCCGATGTCGGCCGGATCGCAGCCGATCAGCTGCGGGCCGACCTCGTGGTTCAGCATGTGGACGAGGGCGCCATAGCTGCCGGTGCTGCCGGCAGCATTCTTGCCTTCGCCCCAGCCGACCAGCCCGTCGTCGGTCTCGATGCGCAGGATGGCGGCATCAAACGTCGTCACTTGACCGAAGTCGCTGCGGTGCTGCTTCGCGGCTTCGATCGGTATGCGGACCCACCAGGCTTGGACCGTCTTGATGCGCATGTTCATCCCCGGCCTTGCCGCCGGTCAGGGCGGAAGGCTCATTCTCAAACGGACCGACTACTTGATCAACGGCAGCAACGTTTCAGCGTTGATGCGCATCTGATCGGTGTAGAACTTTTCCGTCAGCACGCTGGAACCATGGTCCTGAATGAATTTGAGCTGCTCCGGCGAGATGTCGACCGGATTGCGCTCGACCATGTCGGGATAGGGAGCGGCCGGCGTGCGGTCGACGGGGGCGACGAACTCGTTGGTCAGCGCGCCATCGTAACCGACCTCCTTCAGCGTGCCGACGATCTTCGGCCAGTCGATCTGTCCGAGACCGGCGGCGAAGCGGTTGTTGTCGGCGACATGGAAGTCGAACAGGCGATTGCCGACCTGCCGGATGGCATCATAGACGTTAAATTCTTCCATGTGGATGTGGTAGGCGTCGAGGCAGACGCCGCATTCGGGGCTGACTGCATCGGCCAGCGCCAGCGCCTGGGCGCCACGGTTGAACAGATAGGTCTCGAAACGGTTGAGCGGCTCGACCGCGATCTTGACACCGACCTTCTTGGCATGGGTGAAGCATTCCCTGGTAGCGTCGACGACCCATTTCCATTCTTCTTCTTCGGTGCCGTCCGGCACCACCTTGCCGACGGTGGCGGGAACCAGGGTGATGATCTCGCCGTCGAGTTCGCTCACCATCGTCAGCACATCCTTGACGTACTGTACGGAGCGCTCGCGCTGGCCCTGGTCCTTGGCGGCGAGATTGCGCTCGCCCAGCATCAGCGTCACCGCCCCCCAGCAGCGGATGCCGTGCTCCTTCAGGAGCGCGCGCGTCTCATCGGTCTTGTATTGCTCGGGCTCGCCGGAAATTTCGATCGACTCATAGCCGAATTTCTTGATGCGTTTGAGCGTCGTCTCCAATGGTTCCGCCCGCATCCAGTTGTGCGTCGAAAGATGCATGGTCTGTCCTTCCCAGAATTCGCCTGTAACAGTTCGCCTGCGACGCGCTCCACCAGAGTGCGTCGCATGATTCCTCCCCAAGGCGCTCCAGCATTTGTCGTAAACTGGTTCGACCAATTGGGCGTGAAAAGAGGTCTACAGCAATTTCATCTGGACGGCAAGAAATCCTACAAGGCAGCCCCGGCCCATGATTATTTCATTGATAAAACTGGCGTATTAGTCCGCTGCCCGGCAATTTTCGCAGCGCTGGTTGCGAGTGGCACCGCTTGACCAAATGACCATATTTGGTAATACCAGAATGGCGGTGCGTACTAGCGCCTGTCGAGAAAAGACCAAAGAGGCTGGCCCTGCTTTCAATCGGCGCTATGCTTGGTCGTGGATAATTAGGGAGGATGCCGATGCCGTCGACAATGAAGGGTCCTGGGCTGTTTCTGGCGCAGTTCGCAGGCGATGCCGCACCGTTCAATTCGCTGCCGGCGATCACCAAATGGGCGGCCGGGCTGGGCTACAAGGGCGTGCAGATCCCGACCTGGGACAGCCGGCTGTTCGACCTCGAGAAGGCGGCGTCTTCCCAGGCCTATTGCGACGAAGTGAAGGGCATCTGCACCGAGGCGGGCGTTGAGATCACCGAGCTGTCGACGCATCTGCAGGGACAGTTGGTGGCGGTGCATCCGGCCTATGACGCGCAGTTCGATGGCTTCGCGCCGCCTGCGTTGCACAATAATCCTAAAGCCAGGCAGCAATGGGCGGTCGAACAGATGAAGTTCGGCGCCAAGGCGTCGAAGAATCTCGGGCTTAAGGCGTCGGTGTCGTTTTGCGGAGCGTTGGCCTTCCCCTACCTTTATCCTTGGCCGCAACGGCCGGCGGGATTGATCGAGGAAGCATTTTCCGAACTGGGAAAACGCTGGAAGCCGATCCTCGACGTCTATGAGGACAATGGCGTCGACGTCGGTTACGAAATCCATCCGGGCGAGGACGTCTTCGACGGTGCGACCTTCGAGATGTTCCTCGACGCGGTGGGCGGCCACAAGCGCTGCAACATCAACTACGACCCGTCGCATTTCCTGCTGCAGCAGCTCGACTATCTCGAATTCATCGACATCTATCACGAGCGGATCAAGGCGTTCCACGCCAAGGATGCCGAGTTCAATCCGACCGGCCGGCAAGGCGTCTATTCCGGTTATCAGAGCTGGACGAACCGGGCCGGGCGCTTCCGCTCGCTCGGCGACGGACAGGTGGATTTCGGCGGCATCTTCTCCAAACTCGCCCAATATGACTACGATTCATGGGCCGTGCTGGAATGGGAATGCTGCCTGAAGCACCCCGAGGATGGCGCGGCCGAAGGCGCTCCCTTCATCCAGCATCACATCATCAGGATGACGGAAAAAGCATTCGACGATTTCGCCGGCGGCGCGACCGACAAAAAGGTGCTGCGCGCCATGATGGGAATCTAGCGCTTTTTTCCCTCCCCCTCGAGGGAGGGTCGATCCGCGCAGCGGATCGGGGGGTGGGGTCGCTGGGCGTAGAGCTCGGCATGAACCGACCCCTCCCGGCCCTTCGGGCCACCCTCCCCTCAAGGGGGAGGAGTATTTCAGACGAGGGAGAAAATCATGGTCGGCGCATCGAAATCGGAAACGGGAGGCGGCCCGATCCGCTACGGCATGGTCGGCGGCGGGCAAGGCGCCTTCATCGGTGCCGTCCACCGGATCGCGGCGCGCATGGACAATGAGTTCGTCTTGGTCGCAGGTGCCCTGTCGTCCGACCCGGCGCGTGCCAAGGCATCGGCCGAGGAGCTCGGGCTCGATCCGGCGCGCAGCTACAGCTCGTTCGCCGAGATGGCCAAGGCCGAGGCCAAGCGGCCGGACGGCATCGAGGCGGTGGCCATCGTCACGCCCAACAATGTCCATGTGCCGGCGGCGAAGGCTTTTCTCGAGGCCGGCATCCATGTCATCTGCGACAAGCCGCTGGCGACGACACTGGCCGAGGCAAAGAAGCTGGCGGCACTAGTCGAAAAGACCGGCAAAGTGTTCGTGCTGACGCATAATTACACCGCCTATCCGATGGTACGGCAGGCGCGCGAGATGGTAGCCAAGGGGCAGCTCGGCGACATCCGCATCGTGCAGTCTGAATATCCGCAGGACTGGCTAACCGAGGACCTCGCCGCTACCGGCCAGAAACAGGCGGCCTGGCGCTCCGACCCCAAGCAGGCGGGTGCCGGCGGTGCGCTGGGCGACATCGGCACGCATGCCTACAATCTCGCGCGCTTCGTCTGCGGGCTGGAGCTCGATTCACTTTCCGCCGATCTCGACGCCTTCGTGCCGGGGCGGCAACTCGACGACAATGTCAACGTGATGCTGCGCTTCAAACCGGTCGGCAAGTCGCACCCGGCCAAGGGCATGATCTGGGCGAGCCAGGTGGCGCCCGGCCACGAGAACGGGCTGAAGCTGCGCATCTACGGCTCGAAGGGCGGACTTGAATGGGTGCAGGCCGACCCGAACTATCTCTGGTACACGCCGTTCGGCCAGCCGAAGCAGTTGATCACCCGGAACGGCGCCGGCGCGCTTCCCGTCGCCGGGCGCGTCAGCCGGGTTCCGTCAGGCCATCCGGAAGGCTATCTCGAAGGCTTCGCCAACATCTACCAGGAGGCGGCCCGCGCCATCCGCGCGGCGCGCCGCAAAGGCGGCAAGCCGGCTAAGGAAGTTATCTTCCCGACCATCCAGGACGGCGTCGAAGGCATGGCCTTCATCGAAGCCTGCGTGAAGTCGTCGAGGAAGAACGGGGCCTGGACGAAGCTCTGATCGGGGTGCTGATCTTCAGGTGATGCCGGCCTGCAAACGGCAGTTTCATGCGCTTCCGGTGCTCACGTACGAAAAGTACGCTCCGCTCCGGTTCTCGGAAACTACCATTTTCGGCTCGGCCTAACCTGAATCTCAACACCCCTGTCTGTGGATTGCGCAATGATGGGAGGGGCGTCGATGAAAATCGGCATGTGCATGTTTTTGTGGACGACGGCCGTGTCGAAGAAACACGAGCCATTGCTCAGGGATATCAAGGCGACCGGCTGCGATGGCGTCGAGATACCGATCTTTTCAGGCACGCCGGACGATTACACGAAACTTGGCGAACTGCTCGACCGGATCGGGCTGGAGCGCACCGCCGTTTCAGCGATGGGCGATCCGGCGCTGAACTTGATCTCGGCCGATGGCGCAACGCGCAAGGCCGGCATCGACTATATGAAGTGGGCGATCGACTGCTCGGCGGCGCTCGGCGCCAAAACGCTGAGCGGCCCGTTGCATTCGACACTGGGCGCCTTCTCCGGCAGTGGGCCGACGGCGTCGGAGAAGAAGCGCTCCGTTGCCTCGCAACGCGCCATCGGCGACCATGCCGGCAAGAGGAACGTCACCATCGGGCTGGAGGCGCTCAACCGCTTCGAATGCTACCTGCTCAACACGATGGACGATCTGTCGGAGCATATCGACGCTATCGACCGGCCGCATATCAAGGCGATGTACGACACCTTCCACGCCAATATCGAGGAGGCCGACCCGATCGGCGCCTATACCCGCAACCGCAGGAACGTCGTCCATATCCATATTTCGGAGAATGATCGCGGCGTGCCTGGGCGCGGCCACATTCCGTGGAAGGAGACGTTTTCGGCCATCCGCAAGAGTGGCTATGACGACTGGCTGACGATCGAGGCCTTCGGCCGCTCGCTGAAGGATTTGGCGGCGGCAACCAAGGTCTGGCGCGATTTTTCGGAAAGCCCGGAAGTCGTCTACCGCGACGGCTACAAGCATATCAGGAGTGGCTGGAAAAAGGCTGGTGCTTAGGACGCAGCCGAGCTTCCTCTCAGGCGATCTGAGCCGCCGGCGGCAGGCCGGCGGGCGCGCGCTCGCGCCGCTCGTCATTGGCGTTTCCGACTGTCCCCATCAGTTTGCGGCGTAGATAGCTGGAGATGTTGTCGAAGATGAAGACGACGAGCAGAATCAGCAGAACCATGTAGAAAACATTGGCCCAATTGGTATTGGTGCGCATGGCCTCCCACAATTTCAGACCGATGCCGCCGGCGCCGACAGCCCCTATGATCGTCGCTGACCGGGTGTTCGATTCCCAGAAATAGAGCGATTGGCTAAGGAATACCGGCAGAACCTGCGGCAGCACGCCGTAGCGCTGCTCCATTGCCGGCGTGGCGCCAACCGAGCGGATGCCCTCGCGCTGCTTGTCGTCGATGTTTTCCAGCGCCTCGGAGTAGAGCTTGCCCAAGGTTCCGGTATCGGTGAAGAAGATCGCCGACATGCCAGCCAGGGGGCCGGGACCGAAGCCGCGCGTGAAGAACAGCGCCCAGATCAGCATGTCGACCGAGCGCAGGAAATCGAAGAGACGTTTTGTCACCTGGTTGGCTATCCGGCTCGGCGTGACGTTGCGCGCCGCCAGGAAGGCGAGCGGAAAGGCGACGATCGAGGCCAGCACCGTGCCAACAAAAGCCATGACGATGGTTTGCAAGAGTTTCAGCCAGACGTCTCCATGCTGCCACTCGGCGTTGTTGAGGATGTTGTCCCAGGCGAGCGCTGCGTTTGACCGTGACGGGTCGATGCGGGCCCCGGAGACGATCAGTGAAGCGACCTCGCCGAACGGCTTTCCCCAGAATGGCGAGTTCGTGTCAAAGACGAAATTGGCCCAGCCGAAGAAACGTCTCCAGGCGACGACTTCGTCATTTTGCACCTCGGCGCGGCCGAGAAAGCCGAACGAGACGTAGGCTGTCGAGCCTGGCCTGCGTTGCTCGATCCAGTCGGGCAGCGGTGTGCGTGGCGTGACAGAGCTGTCCTTGGCAATATCGAAGATGACGCTTTCGGCGCCGCGCGTCACGGTGACGAGGTTTGGCGTGATGGCGATCCGGCCATTGCCAAGGGTGACAGTCGCCGCCACAACGGCGTTTTCGCGCACCGTTTCAGGTGCAGCCGGAGCGGATTGGCCCAACGGGGCGGCCGGGTTCTCGGCGGTCGGCGCGCCGGGCGCCATGAACGAATCCTGCGATGACTTGTTGGTCGCGATCCCCGGTGCCGGCGCTGCGTCGACCCGCCGCTCGATGACGGCCATCTGCTTGGCCACCCAGTCGGGATCTGGATTGGATCCCAGTTTGGAAAAGCGGGAGTAGTCGACCGTCAGATAGTTATCTTTGAACTCGATGTCGGGCCGTATTTCGTAAGACACCCAGTCGGCGAGATAAGCGCCGGCAAGGTTCCAGTTCGCCTTTTCGAGCACGGTGGTGATCGAGAAGAACCACGCGCAATAGAAGGTGTAGAGAATGCAGAGAAGGATGCCAATCGGGACGGCGTAGCGCTTCCATAGGGAGCGCCGGAAGGCGTCCGGGTGGCGAGCGGCGATGTCGTCGATGGCGTCGGCGTTCATGGTGTTACTCTCCGCGCCCGTATGCGAACGCTTGCCGGCCGACAAGACGATGCCTCAGCCATGCCGAAAACTGGTCGACAGCGACTATCGTGCAGAACAGCAGAAAGACGATGGCAATGGTCTTGGCCTCATGGCCTCGGCCGATCGAAAGACGCAGGGATTCGCCGATGCCGCCGGCGCCGACGGCACCGAGAATGGTCGAAGCGCGCACATTGATCTCGAAGCGGAGCAGGAAGTAGCTCATGAAATTGGGCAGGACCTGAGGCACGATGCCGAACCACACCCGTTCGATCCAGTTGGCGCCAACAGCCCGCAAGCCTTCTTCAGGCTTCATGTCGGCATTTTCGACCACTTCGAAGAACATTTTTCCGAGCGCGCCGACGGTGTGGATGCTGACCGCGAGGATCGCCGGAATCGGTCCAAGCGAGAAGACCGCCAGAAAGAAGCCGGCGATGACGATTTCCGGAAAGGCGCGGACGATTTCAAGGAAGCGGCGCGTGGTGAAGCGGAGCCAGCGGCTGGCCGTGATGTTGCCTGCAGCCAGGAAGCAGAGCAGGAAACCGAATGTGGAGCCCACCAGCGTCGAAAACAGGGCAATGTTCAGCGTCTCGATCATCCGGTGGAAATACTCCGGAATGTAGATGCCTTGGGTCAGGTAGACCCGACCTTCGGGGTAGTCGAACTTGAGGCTGCCATCGTCATAGGGGGAAGGCCGGTCGAACAGCGCGCGCACCGGGTCGAACCAGTCGCGCGGTTTCAATTCGGTGAAAAAGTCGGCGATGTAGGGAAGGCGGTCGAAGAACTTTCCGGCGTTGGTTTCGTTGGCGAACCAGAGCGAGCCAGAGAGTGCAAGAAACAGGAAAGCCAAGCCACCGATCGTGTAAAAGCGCCGGCGAGCGGCGAGGTCGCGCCAGTGCCGCTCGACTGTGGCTGCCTCCGGTGAAAGCGCAGGCGCGCGGTAAACATCGGTCGCACTCATCGATAGATCCCCGGCCCCTGATGCGGCAACGCCGCCGGCGGCACATGGCCCCGGCGGCGTTGTGGCAGTTTACTTACGAGCCGATCTTCGCCTTACGGGCATCGATGATTGCCTGATAGAATTCCGGGGTGACCGGCGAATAGCCCTTGAAGTCGCCGCCTTGTATCGCGGAGAAACAGGCCGGATCGGTTTCCGGAAGCTTGGTCAGGAAATCGGTGATCTTCTGTTTGGCGCCGGCGTCGATGGACGTACGCAAGACCAACGGGCCGTTCGGGATCATCGGCGACTGCCACAATTCGACGAGGTCGTCCATCTTGAGCACGCCCTTGTCAACCATCTTGCGGAGGTTGCCCGAGCTGTAGCCGTCCTTGAAATCGCCGACGCCGGAGGCCCAGGTGGTGCCGGCATCGAAGGTGCCCTTCAGGACTTCAAGGACAAGCTGTTCATGGCCGCCACCGAAACCGGTCGACGCGAAGTAGCTCTTCACATCCATGCCGATGTCCTTGGGCAGTGACGTGACTGGGATCAGATAACCAGAAGTCGAATCGGGATCGGCGAAACCGAGTTTCTTGCCCTTCATGTCGGCGAGTGTCTTGATGCCGGAATCGGCACGGGCGACCATGACCGAATGGTAGCCGGTCGAACCGTCGGTCTGGATCGTCGTCAGGATCGGTTGAACCGCGTCCTTGTTTTCGAGATAGATCTTGGCATAGGCGGAAGCGCCGAGCTCGGCATAATCAAGCGTGCCGCCGAGCAGGCCCTGGATGACGCCGTCGTAGTCGGCGGCCGGGAACAGCGAAACTTTCCCGACGCCCAGCACTTCCTTGATGTGGTCGGCAAAGCACTGATAGTTGCGCAGGCGATCGGCTTCGTTCTCGCCGCCCAGAATGCCGACGCGGAATTCCTTCAGGTCCTGTGCCTGGACCGCGCCCATCGCCATGGCGAGGATGGAAACGGCACCGAAAAGTATCTTTCTAAACATTTCGCGTCTCTCCTGTTGATTCCGGCATCGCGCCGGTAGCGTTCGAATTTTGACAGCGCCCTTGACGCGGGCTGGCGATCCAGGCGCTCTTTTGTTTGTCCATGATCCTTTCTGGATACCGGTATCCACTTGTCGGGATCATGGAACTAGTAGCCAGGAAGTGCGGGCTCGAGCGGTCCTGCGGATGCGGCGATTTTTTGCTTGATGGCGACGCTGGTCGAGGTGATGGCCTCGGAGATTTCACCGCCATTGCTGTCGGCGCCGTAGACCATGCGCACCGCCTCACGGTTGAGATCTTCGGGTGGGCCGTCGAACACGACCGTGCCGGCAGCCATGCCGATGATGCGGTTGCAATAGGTGCGCGCAGTATCCAGCGTGTGCAGATTGGTGACGACGGTGATGCCTTCGCGCAGATTGATGTCCTGCAGCGAATCCATCACCACCTTGGCATTGAGCGGGTCGAGCGAGGCGATCGGCTCGTCGGCGAGGATAACCTTCGGCTGCTGCATCATGGCGCGGGCGATCGCGACGCGCTGCTGCTGGCCGCCGGACAAGGTGCCGGCCGGCTGCAGCGCCGTGCGGGCAATGTCGAGACGCTCGAGCGCCGCTATCGCCTCGGCCCGTTCCTCGCGGGAGAAGACACCGAGCAGATTGACAATCGTCGAGCGGTGATTGAGCCGGCCGAGCAGCACATTGGTCAGCACGTCGAGACGCGGCACCAGGTTGAATTGCTGAAAGATCATGGCGCAATCGCGCTGCCAGCGCCTGAGCAGCGAGCCGCGCAGGCTGGAGACTTCGGCGCCTTCAAAGAAAATCGACCCTTGGCTCGGATCGATGAGGCGGTTGATCATGCGCAAAAGGGTCGACTTGCCGGCGCCGGAACGGCCGATGATGCCGACCATCTGACCGTGCGGGATCGAGATATCGACATTGCTGACGGCGGTGTTCTTGCCAAACCGGCGGGTGACGCCGCGGATTTCGAGCGTGGCTGAGGTTGCTGACATAGGCAAGTTCCAGTCCAGTCGCGTTTCGAAGGTCTGTTAACCATCGCTAGCGCAACGCCATGAACCTGCGGTGTCGGATTGATGTCAGTTTTGTTACCGCCCACGGGCTTGGGCGGCGCGCCGTGAATGGTGAATGGTACGGTGGCAGCCAGAAGAGGCTGGTGAAGGCCTTTCTATTCACCATTCACCCCCTTCAGCCGCCGTATTTTTCCAGAAACGCTTCCGCCGAAAGGGCGCGGAAATCGTAGAGCGCGGCGCGCAGGCGGGCATGGTCCCAATCCCACCAGGCGAGTGCCTGATAACGTTCCGCCGTGTGGCGGTCGAAGCGTTCGCGGATCGGCTTCGCCGGCACGCCGCCGACAATGGTGTAGGGCGCGACGTCCTTCGATACCACGGCGCCGGCGCCGACCGCCGCGCCATCGCCAACGATGACGCCGGGCAGGATGGTCGAGCCGTGGCCAAGCCAGGTGTCGTGGCCGATGGTGACGCGCCTGGCACGGCGCTGGGCAAAGAATTCGCTCTCGTGCTCGGCGTCGTCCCAATAGTCCGAGGCACGATAGGTGAAATGGTGCAGCGTCGGCCGCCAGGTCGGATGGTTGGTGGCGTTGATGCGCACGCTGGCAGCGATGTTGGCGAATTTGCCGATCGTCGCGCACCAGACGCCGCAGTTCTGCATCATGTAGGAATAGTCGCCGATCGTGCTCTCCGAAACCCGGCAGCGTTCGGCGATCTCGGTCCAGCGGCCGAGCGTCGAGTTCTCGACTTCCGCCGTTTCGTGGACCAGCGGCGTTTCCGACAGTTTTCGGGTCACGCGGCGATTTTTCCGGCGGCAAAAGCGGTCACGTCGATGACGCGGTCGGCTACCGCCTCGCGCACGTCGTGGTCGTGGAAGATGCCAAGCAGGGCGACGCCGGCCGCCTTCTTGGCCGCGATCAGCGCAATCACCACGTCGCGGTTGCTGGCATCGAGCGAGGCGGTCGGCTCGTCGAGCAGCAGAATCGGGTGCTCGGTGATGAAGCCGCGCGCGATGTTGACGCGCTGTTGTTCGCCGCCGGAAAAGGTCGCCGGCGGCAGCATCCAGAGCTTTTCCGGCAGGTTGAGCTGCCCCAGCAAGGCGCGCGCCTTGCCGCGCGCAACTTCACGGTCCTCGCCGCGCTCGACCAGCGGTTCGGCGACGACGTCGAGGGCGGAGACGCGCGGCACTGTGCGCAGGAACTGGCTGACATAGCCGATCGTGAGCCGGCGCACGGCAAGCACGGTGCGCGGGCTCGCCGTCGCGAGATCGATGAGCGCGTCCTCGTGCTGGACGATGATCTGGCCTTCGTCGACCGCATAGTTGCCGTAAAGCATCTTCAGGATCGAGCTCTTGCCGGCGCCGGAAGGGCCGCCGAGCACGGCGCACTCGCCTGATCTGATCGAGAACGACACGCCGGTAACGACAGGCAGTTTGATGCCGTCGCGCAGATGCATGGTGAAGCTCTTGGCGACATCGGAAACGACAAGCGGGGTTGCCATGATCACACCTGCAATATGGAAGAAACAAGGAGCTGGGTGTAGGGCGCGCGCGGATCGTCGAGCACGCGGTCGGTGAGGCCGCTTTCGACGACGCGGCCGTCCTTCATCACCATCATGCGTTGCGACAGCAGACGTGCCACTGCGAGGTCGTGGGTGACGACGATTGCCGCAAGGCCGAGATCGGTGACCAGCCCGCGCAACAGGTCGAGCAGACGCGCCTGCACGGAAACGTCGAGGCCGCCGGTCGGCTCGTCCATGAACACCAGCCGCGGCCCGGTGACGAGATTGCGGGCGATCTGCAGGCGCTGGCGCATGCCGCCGGAAAAGGCGCGCGGCTCGTCGTCGATGCGGTCCTCGTCGATCTCGACGCGTGACAGCCAGTCGACCGCAGTGGCGCGGATTTTCCCATAGTGGCGGTCGCCGACCGCCATCAGCCGCTCCCCGACATTGGCGCCGGCGGACACCGTCATGCGCAGCCCGTCGGCGGGGTTCTGGTGGACAAAGCCCCAGTCGGTGCGCATCAGGAAGCGGCGCTCGGCCTCGCTCATGCGGTAGAGTTCGCGGAACTGGCCGTCGCGCATGCGGTAGCTGGCGGTGCCGGAACTCGGCAGCAATCTGGTCGAGAGGCAGTTGAGCAGCGTCGTCTTGCCGGAACCGGATTCGCCGACCACCGCCAGCACCTCGCCCGGCCAAAGGTCGAATGTGACGTTTTCGCAGCCGACACGCGAGCCGTAGAATTTGGATAGCGCGGAAACGCGCAGCAGTGGTTCGTCGGTCATTGCGCCGGCTCCATCGTTTCGGGCGCAAGACGGCCGCGATGGCCTCCTTCGCGCCGTTTCTCGCAATGGTCGGTGTCGGAGCAGACGAACATGTGGCCGCCATGGTCGTCGAGGATGACCTCGTCGAGATAGACGTTCTCGGCCGCGCACAGCGCGCAGGGCTGGTCGAAGGTCTGCACCTCGAACGGATGGTCCTCGAAATCGAGGCTGGCCACATCGGTGAAGGGCGGCAGCGCATAGATGCGCTTTTCGCGGCCGGCGCCGAACAGTTGCAGGGCCGGCGAGCGGTGCATCTTTGGGTTGTCGAATTTTGGCGTCGGCGAGGGATCCATCACATAGCGGCCCTCGACCTTGACCGGATAGGCATAGGTAGTGGCAATGCGGCCGTGCCTGGCGATGTCCTCGTAGAGCTTCACATGCATGAGGCCGTATTCCTCCAGCGCATGCATCTTGCGCGTTTCCGTTTCGCGCGGTTCGAGGAAGCGCAACGGTTCGGGAATCGGCACCTGATAGACCAGCACCTGGCCCGCGCTCAGTGGATGTTCGGGAATGCGGTGGCGGGTCTGTATGATGGTCGCCTTGGCCGTCTCGGTGGTGACGGCGACATTGGCGACCTTCTTGAAGAAGGCACGGATTGAAACCGCGTTGGTGGTGTCGTCGGCGCCCTGGTCGATGACCTTGAGCACGTCTTCCGGGCCGATGATCGAAGCCGTGACCTGGACGCCGCCGGTGCCCCAGCCATAAGGCATCGGCATTTCGCGCGAGGCGAACGGCACCTGATAGCCGGGAACGGCTATGCCCTTGAGGATCGCGCGGCGGATCATCCGCTTGGTCTGCTCGTCGAGATAGGCGAAGTTGTAAGTGGCGATGTCGGTCATGGCGATCGCTTCCGCTGTGTGCTACCGAATTGACTTCCAAGACACGGAAGAAGGGCCAGGCTCAGATGACTCCAACCGGATGGATGCACATCGGAATCCTGTTGCTGGTGTTTGTCGGCGTGGTTGCCTTTGTCCTTCGAAGAATGGTTCTTCCTGCGCCGAAGGAAGGCGCGAATGGCGAAACCGTTGGCGGCAGTAGCGGCTACGGCGGATCCGGAGGGGTGTAGCGGCCATTCCCACGAGATCATGGCGGTGGAGCTAACTAAAGTCATTCCGCAGCCTGCCTCTTCTCTTCGACTTTGCCTGCGTTTTCGCGGGCGTCATGCTCGGCGCGCATGCGGCGCACGAGGTCGAGCTCGGCCTGGAAGTCGACATAGTGCGGCAGCTTCAGATGCTCGACGAAGCCGGTCGCCTGGACATTGTCGGAATGCGAGATGACGAACTCCTCGTCCTGGGCAGCGGCGACGACGTCTTCGCCGAATTCCGAAGCGCGTAACGCCCGGTCGCACAGTGCCATGGCCATCGCCTTGCGCTCGCTCTGACCGAAGACGAGGCCGTAGCCGCGGGTGAATTGCGGCGGCGCCTTGGCCGAGCCCTTGAACTGGTTGACCATCTGGCACTCGGTGACGCGCACGGAGCCGAGCGGTACCGCGAAGGGCAGCTCCGGCACATCGAGTTCCAGCTCGACCTCACCGATGCGAACTTCGCCGACGAAGGGATGGTTGCGGGCATAGCCGCGCTGGGTGGAATAGCCGAGCGCCAGCAGAAAACCCTCGTCGCCGCGTGACAGCGCCTGCAGGCGGATGTCGCGCGCCATCGGGAATTCCAGCGGCTCGCGGGTGATGTCGCCGGGGACATGATCCTGCGGCATGTCGCCATCAGGCTCGATCAGGCCTTCGCGGGCGAGGATCGCGGAGACGCGCGGCATGGCTTCCGCCTCGCTGGCACGCTGCAGCGGCTCGGCGACATCGCCGCCCGCGGCGAGCTCGGGATCGAGCAGCCGGTGAGTGTAGTCGAAAGTCGGGCCGAGCAGCTGGCCGCCAGGAAGATCCTTGTAGGTCGCCGAAACGCGCCGCTCGACCAGCATCGCGCCGGTGTCGATCGCCTTGGTATAGCCGAAGCGTGGCAGCGTGGTGCGATAGGCGCGAACCAGGAAGATCGCCTCGATCATGTCGCCGCGCGCCTGAACGATGGCGAGTGCCGCCAGCTCGCGGTCGTAGAGCGAACCCTCGCTCATCACCCGGTCGACGCCGAGCGCCAGCTGCTCGACGATCTGGTCGAGGCGCAGCGCCGGCACGGAACGGTCGCCGCGCCGGCGGTCGGCGAGCAGGGAGTGGGCGTTGGCAATGGCCGCTTCGCCGCCTTTTACCGCGACATACATATCACGCCTCCATCGTCTTGATGCGCGTCGTGCGCGGCAGGCAGGCAACGCCGTCGGGGGTGGCAAGGATGATGTCGACGCCACGCGGAAAGCGCTGGTTGTTCTGCTTCCATTGCTCGACGAAATGGCGCGGCATCTGCGCCGGCGCGATGGTTGCAGTCATTTCGATGCCGGGACCTTCGAGCAGCAGAGGGGCGCCTGAAACGATATCGCTCACCTGCAGGATTAGCGTTGTGGAGCGGTCGGGATAGTCCTGGGTGCCCTGCGAAAAGCCATCGAGCGACATCATCTCGGCCGGCGTGGCGATCAGCGCGAAATGCGCGTCGGCCGGCGTATTGGCCAGCGGCGCGCCGGTGTGGAAGCCGAGCCAGGATTTCACCGCTGCTGGGGCCTGCAAAACGGGGTCGAGCCAGAGCGGCGTGTCGTTGTCGCACAGCGCCAGCGCGATGGCGCCGGCGGTGGCCGACAGTGGCGCCGGCGGGCGGGCAAAGATCGGCAGGGGCTCCAGGGTGCCTGGCCGCGCCATCGCATCCATCACGGCGCGGAACACCGTCTGGGCGTCGAACACCGGATCGGCAAAGCCGCCCTCGATCGCTTGCGTTGCGATGTCCATCAGTCTTCTCCGCGTACCATGGTGAAGAAATCGACCTTCGTTGCCGCCGTCTCGGCGCGCCGCCGTTCACGTGCGCCGGCAAGTGCGGCCTGCAGCGGCGCAATGAGTTTTGTCTCGACCTCGCGGCGCAGGGCAGGATCCTGCCAGAGTGCGTCGGCGATCGCCGCCAGTTTCGCTTTCTGCTTGTCACGGCCGAGCGCGTAGCAGTGGCCGACCTGTCCGGATGCGAGCCGGACGGTAGCGCGGGTGACCGTCGCCTCGCCGACATTGAATGGTGCGCCGCCGCCGCCGATGCGGCCACGCACGGTGACCAGGCCGGTTTCGGGACCGCGCAGGAGTTCTGCTTCCGAAGGCAGGCCGGCTGCGTTCCAAAGGCGGACGATATCGTCGCCGGTCGATTGCGCTAGCGTCGCCATGACGGCCTTGCGCTCAGCCTGATCGCGCGCTTCCTGTCCTCGCATGGCAGCCATTCCTTCTCGTTCCGAATTTGTATAATGATGTAGACAATTATACAAATTATACCTATTCTCTAAAGCGTGTCCATGACGGATGGATGACAGGGCGAAAAAGATCGGGGCAAGAGATGATCGGGCAACAGATTGCCAGCAGCATAGAGCGGCGCAGCGGCGTCTCGCTGTGGCGGCAGATCGCCGACCAGATCCTGCATTCGATCGCCATCGGCGACTTTGCCGAGAATGCCGCGCTGCCACCGGAGATTGCACTGGCGGAGCGTTATGGCGTCAACCGCCATACGGTGCGCAGCGCCATCGCAGCACTGGTGCAGGATGGCGTGCTGAGGGCCGAACAGGGGCGCGGCACTTTCGTGCTTTTGCGCAAGCGGCTGTCCTATCCGATCGGCGCCCGCACCCGTTTTTCGGAGGGCTTGCAAGGGCAGGCGACGGAGCGCCGCAGCGTGCTGCTCGAATCGGCGGTCGAGCCGGCCAGCCGGCGCGTCGCCGAAGGGCTGGGGCTTGCCAAGAGTTCGAATGTCATACGCCTTGAGACGCGCGGCGAAGCCGACGGACAGCCGGTCTCGCGTGCCACCGGCTGGTTCGATGCGAAACGCTTCGAAGGCATCGAGGCCGCTATCGCGGAAACTGGATCGGTGACCGCCTCGCTCCAGCGTTTCGGCATTAGTGACTATCTCAGGCAATCGACAGTGCTGTCGGCGCGCCACGCAGATGCCGCCGATCTCGCCGATCTCGATCTGCAGTCCGGCGCCATCGTGCTGGTCACGGTCGCGGTCAATGTCACGCCGGACGGCCAGCCAATCCAGTTCGCCGAAACGCGTTTTCCGGCTGAGCGCGTCGAGCTCAAATTGTCGGCGCGGTAGGTAGGAGCGCGTCTATCCCGGTCTCATCCGACCTGAATGACCGCCTTGATCAGGCCGGATTTCTCATGCGCCCAGCGGCCGAGGTCGCGCGGTGTGTCGCCAAGCGTCGTGCGATGGGTGACGAGCTTTGCCAGCGGCACCGCGCCGTCGCGGATCGAGGCGGCGACGTGGTCGAAGTCGGCGCGCAGCGCGTTGCGGCTGCCGATCAGCGTCATCTCGCGCTTGTGGAATTCGGGGTCGGAAAAGACGATGTCGTCCTTGACGACGCTGACCAGGACCAGCGTTCCGCCATGCGCGACATGGGCGAAAGCCGACTGGACTGACTGGGTGTTGCCTGTGGCGTCGAAAACCACGTCAAAGCCTTCGCCGTCAGTCGCCTCCCGCGCCAGATCGGTTGCCGATCCCTTCGAGCCGTCGAGGGTGGCAAAGTCGAGTTCCCTTGCGGCGAAACCCAGCCTCTCGGCACTCATGTCGAGCAGCTTCACGTCGAGACCGGCGATGCGGGCAAACAGCGCCGTGCCGAGCCCTATCGGCCCGGCGCCGACGACCAGCGTGCGCGCGCCGGGCTGCGCCAGCGAGCGCCGAACGGCATGCGCCCCGATCGCCAGGAACTCGACGGCGGCGGCGTCGGCCAGCGACAGGCCGTTGGCCGGGTAGAGGTTCTGCGCCGGCACCAGGATCCGTTCGCACATGGCGCCGTCGCGGTGGACGCCGAGCACCTCGATCCTGACGCAGCAATTAGGCTTGCCTTGCCGGCAGGCGATGCATTTGCCGCAAGCGAGATAGGGATTGATGATCACAGGTTCGCCAACGGCCAGATCGACGCCTTCGCCGGCCTCGATCACAGTGCCGGAAACCTCGTGGCCCATGATGCGGGGATAAGCGAGGAACGGATGCTTGCCCTCAAAGATATGATAGTCGGTGCCGCAGATGCCGACATGACTAACCGCGACCAGCGCCCAGCCAGAGGGCGGAGTGCCTGGCGCCGGGCGGTCTTCCAGAACAAGCTCACCGGGCGAGCGGCAGACGACGGCTTTCATAGTTCAATCCAGTCTGTTCATGAAACCGCCGGCCCCGCTAGCGCCGGGCCGGCGGTTGTTAATATGGTCTACTTGCCGCGGCGGCGCAGGCCGTCGAAATAGACGATGACGATAATTAGCACGCCGGTAATGATGCGCTGCCAGAAGGCATTGACGTTCAAGAGATTGGCGCCGTTGTTGATGGTGGCGAGGATGAAGGCGCCGAGCAGCGGTCCGTGCACCGAGCCGACGGCGCCGAACAGCGAGGTGCCGCCAATCACCGACGAGGCGATCGCCTGCAACTCCCAGCCCTCGGCCTGCGTCGGATTGCCGATGCCGATGCGCGAGGCAAGCAGCACGCCGACAAAAGCCGCACAGAGGCCCGACAGCGTATAGGCCATGTAGATGGTGCGCTGGACGTTGACACCGGACAGACGCGATGCCTCGGCGTTGGAGCCGACCGAGAACAGATACCGGCCCCAGCGGCTGTGATGCAGGAAGGTGTAGGCGGGGATGCCGACGAGGATCACCATCCAGAACAGATTGGGGACGCCGAGAAACGAGCTGCGCGAAAACATTTGGAAGGCATCGTTGTTGATCGAGATCGAGTTGCCGTTGGTCATCAAGAGGCCGATGCCGCGCAAGGATGTCAGCGTCGCCAGCGTGATGATGAAGGGCGGCAGGCCCATTCTGACGATGCCAAAGCCATGGAACATGCCGATGGCGACGCCAACCAGCAAGGTGATCAGGATGGCGAGGAAAATCGGCACGCCGGCATTGATCAACATCGCCACGATGACGGTGGCGAAGCCGACGACGGCGCCGACGGAAAGGTCGATGCCTCCGGTGATGATGACGAAGGTCTGGCCGACTGCCAGGATGGCGATCATCGAACCTTGCCGCAGCAGATTCGAGATGTTGTTGGCAGAGGCGAAGCTCGGCGTCGCCACCGACAGGATGACCCACAACAATACCAACAGCGCCAGCAGTGTCAGCCCGAACAGGGCGTTGTAGTTGCGTTTCGGCCTTTCGGCCGGGATCGCCTCGGTGCTCATATCTGTCCTCCCGGTTTTTCTTGTTTCTCGGCCAGCGCTTGGGTGAGGATCTCCTCATGGTCGGCAGTGCGGAAACCATGAGTGGCCACCAGTTTGCCGCGCCGGAACACATGCAGTGTGTCGGCCAGTTCATAGACCTCGGGCAGATAGGACGAGATCAGGATGATGCCGGCGCCATTGGACAAAAGCGCGCTGAACAGGCGGTAGATCTCGGCCTTGGTGCCGACATCGACGCCGACTGTCGGCTCGTCGAAGATGAACAGCTTGGCGCCGTGCGCCAGCCACTTGCCGATGACGATCTTCTGCTGGTTGCCGCCGGACAGGCTGGAGGCGAGCGCGTTGCGCGTCGGTGTCTTGATCCTGAGATTGGCGATCTGGCGATCCGCCTCGGTCTTCTCCTGTGCGCTGGAGATCAGCAGATTGCTGGAGATGCGCTTGTAGATCGGCAGATTGAGATTGAGGCCGACCGGCAGGTTGAGGCAGAGGCCCTGGTCGCGGCGGCTTTCCGGCGCCAGCGCCATGCCGAGCCTGATAGCGTCATGCTCGGAATTGACCTGAACCGCCTTGCCCTCCCAGAGGATCTGGCCGGCCGACTTGCGATGACGGCCGTAAAGCGTGGTGACGAACTCGCTGCGCCCGGCACCGATCAGGCCGTAGAGCCCGACGATTTCGCCGGCACGGACCGTCATCGAGACATTTTCGAAGCCCTTGCCGGAGAGATTTCGGGCTTCGAGCAGCGTCGCGCCCGGGGTAAAATGCTCCTTGTGATAGACTTGCTCGATCGAGCGGTTGATCATCATCTTGACCAGCTCGGCGTCGTTGGTTTCGGCGATGTTCCTGGTGCCGACAAGCGTGCCGTCGCGCAGCACCGAGACGCGGTCGGCGAGCTCGAACACCTCTTCCATGCGGTGGCTGATGTAGATGATGGTGACGCCTTCGCCCTTCAGCCGGCGGATCAGCGTGAACAGCTGGTCGGCTTCCTTCCGGGTGAGATAGGCAGTCGGCTCGTCGAAGATCAGGAACTTGGTGCCGCGCACGGTGGCGCGGGCGGCGGCGATCAGCTGCTGCTGGCCTATGGTCAGGTCACCTAGCACGACATGCGCCGGCAGATCAAAGCCGAGATCGTCGATGATCTTCTGCGCTTCCCTGACCATGGCCCGCTGCTGCAGGATGCCGAAGCGGGAATCCTCCTCGCCGAGGAACATGTTGGCTGCGACAGTGAGATGGCGGCACAGAACGACCTCCTGATGCACAGCATTGATGCCCAGCGCCATCGCCTCATGCGGCGTCGCCAGCGCTGCCGGCTTGCCCTCCCAGATGACGTCGCCGGAGGTGCGCGGCATGACGCCGGTCAGCAGCTTGATCAGGGTGGATTTGCCGGCACCGTTCTCGCCGACAATGGCGTGGATTTCGCTGGCCTTGAAGGCGAGGTTAACCGGCTTCAGCGCGTGCGTGCCGGGATATCGCTTCTCCAAGCCCTTGAGTTCGAGGATCGTCCTGCCCGGTTCCAGCGTTGGGGCCGGATGCAGTTCCTGCGCCGTCGATGTCATGACAATCCTCCCAGATTGGCCTCACGATTGGCACGTAGCGATGCTGGCCGGGTCGCATCGTCAAGGGTATTGAAGCCGGCTGATTTCGAACCACTTTCAGGGTGTTTCCGGGGCAACGAGGCCCCGGAAACGGTGCACCTGCCGGTGCTCAGTCGAGCTTCGGATTGAGCAGCGCGTCGATCTTCGGATCCTTCATATTGGCCTTGGTGACGAGGTTGGCGCCGGTGTCGACATTGGCCTCGACCTTCTCGCCTTTCGAGGCCGCGAGCGCCGTCTTGATGCCGTCATAGCCCATCCGGTACGGATCCTGGACGACGAGAGCCGAAATGACGCCGTCGTTGAGGAACTTGATCAGCTTCTCGTCGCTGTCGAAGCCGACGAGTCCGACCTTGCCGGCCAGGCTGTTCTCGGCGATCGCCTGACCGACGCCCTGCGCCATGATCAGGTTGGAGGCGAAGATGCCCTTGAGGTTCGGATTGGCGGTTATCAGGTCGGTCGCGATGTTGAGGCCGGTAGTGGCTTGGCCGTCGGCGTACTTGTCGGCAACAAGCTTCAGGCCGGGATATTTGGCGGCAAGCTGCTCCTTGAAGCCCTGGGCGCGCTGTTCGAGCGAACCAGCGCCCGGAAGTGCGGTGATCAGGGCGACGTCGCCCTCGATTTTGCCGCCATTGGCTTCGCCGATCGCGGCCGCCAGCCCGTCGGCGGCGACGCGGCCGCCCTGGATATTGTCTGTGGTCAGGAACGAGGTGAAGGCCTTGGAGTCGGCGCCGGAGTCGATGCCGATGATCTTGACCTTGGTGGCTGCCTCATCGATCGGCTTGCCGAGCGCCTTGGCTTCGGTCGGCGCGATGACGACGGCAGCCGGGGTGCCGGCGACGGCGTTTTCAAGGATCGAGATCTGGCCGTTGACGTCGGTCTCTGCCTGGGCGCCGAGTTCCGGCACATTGACGCCGAGGTCCTTGCCGGCTTTGCGGGCGCCGGCCAGGACGATCTGCCAGTAGAAAGAGGTGGTGTCCTTGACGATGATCGGAATGGTTACGTCCGCCGCCGAAGCTGGCGCCGAATGCAACACGCCGGCAAGCATCGAGGCGGCGGCGAGCGCCACGAATGCGCGGCGGTTGAGAATGCTGGTCACGAATTTCATAAGGCTTCCTCCCTAAGTCGCCCGGTGAACGTTGCTGAAGCTCGGTTTGGATGGGCGCTGTCCAAACAGAACTTTATCAATAAAAAACATTTACCGCATTTTGATAGTGCATAGGTTGGGTCGACGCAAGCGGTGTTTCGCATCGGTCTCCTTATGGCTAGACCGATCTCATTGCCAAACCCTACAGATCCTCTCGAAAGGTATGGAATATTAATTCCACCAACCAGTCAAGGTGGAATATTCATTCTTTTGGGGGCGTCCGATTGTTACGCCTCCTGATTGCGCCGTCCGCCGTTTAACCGACGAGGGCGAAGGCCGCAGCGCGTTAGCCGAGTTTCTGTACGACCGTGTAACGATCATATTTGGCGAATTCGGTTTCGGGCACCTGGATGTCGAGCAGTTGGAGATTTCGCGCCAGATTGGTCGGTTTGGCGGTGCCCGTCAGCACAGAAGCGACAACAGGCTCGTGCAGCGGGAACTGAAACGCCGCCGCTGCAAGCGGATAGCCGCCTTCGGCGGCGATTTTTTCCATCGCCCCGACGCGGCCGAGAATGTCCGCGGTGGCCGGCAGATAATCGAAATGGGCGCCCGGTACCGGGCCCGTTGCCAGGATACCGGAATTGAAGACGCCACCGATGATCAGCGAGGTCTGCCGTTGCCGGCAAAGCGGCAGCAATTCGGCTTCGACGGTGCGGTCGAGCAGCGAATAGCGGCTGGCGAGCAGGATGCAGTCGAGCGGCGCCTGGCGCAGCACATCGAGACAGATCTGAACCTCGTTGACGCCAAGGCCGTAGGCGGAAATGACCATGGACGACTTCAGCTCTTCCAGCGCCTTCAGTCCGCCATCCATGAACTGGCGGAAATGCAGCTTCGTCTTCTCGGCTCCATGTGTGTAGACGCCGATGTCGTGGACGAACAGGATGTCGATCCGATTGAGGCCAAGCCGCGCATAGCTGAACTCGACCGAGCGCATAATGCCGTCGTAGGAATAGTCGTAGTCGAGCGCAAAGGGCAGCGGATCGACATAAGAATGGTCTGGAATCTGGTCTTCCGGCACCGGCCGGAACAGGCGCCCAACCTTGGTCGACAGCACGTAGGAGTCCCGCGGCTTGTCGCGCAGGAAATCGCCGAAGCGGCGTTCCGAGAGGCCGAAGCCGTAGAAGGGCGCCGTATCGAAATAGCGCAGGCCGGCTTCCCAGGCGACCTGCAGCGTCTGCATCGCCGCCTCGCGCGGGCAAGCTCGGTAGAGGCCACCGACCGCCGCGCCGCCGAAGCTGACCTCGGTTATTTCCAGCGCGGTGCTGCCGACACGGCGTTTCTTCATGCAAAGCCTCCCACCGGCCATTTGCCTGGCCCGCGTCTTGAGTCAGTTAATGGCTGTTCTAGAGGGTCGCGCCGAGGTGCCAGGGCACGAACTCGTTGTCGCCGTAGCCGAACTCCTCGCTCTTGGTCTTGCGGCCGGAAGCCGTCTCGACGATCAGTTCGAAGATCTCGCGGCCCATGCCGGCAATGGTCTTTTCGCCCGAGGCGATGACGCCGCAATTCACGTCCATGTCCTCTTCCATGGTGTGGTACATGGTCGAGTTGCTGGCGACCTTGATCGACGGTGTTGGCCGGCAGCCGAAGCAGGAGCCGCGGCCGGTGGTGAAGACGATGACATTGGCGCCGCCCGCCACCTGGCCGGTGGCGGAAACCGGGTCGTAACCGGGCGTGTCCATGAACACCAAGCCGTGCCCGGTGACCTTCTCGGCATAGCCGAAGACACCGTTGAGCGGCGTCTGGCCGCCCTTGGCGACCGCGCCCAGCGACTTCTCCAAAATGGTGGTCAGGCCGCCGCGCTTGTTACCGGGCGACGGATTGTTGTCGATGGAGGCGCCATGCTTGGCGACATGGTCTTCCCACCACTTCACATAGCCATCGAGCTTGGCTGCGATCTCCGGGGTCGCCGCACGGTAGGCAAGCAGATGCTCGGCGCCGTAGATTTCCGTCGTCTCGGAGAGGATGCCGATGCCACCAACACCGGCCAGGATGTCGACGGCGGCGCCCAGCGCCGGATTGGCGGTGATGCCGGACATGCCGTCCGAGCCGCCGCATTGCAGGCCGACGACGATCTCGCTGACCGGGATCGGCTCACGCTCAAGCTTGCCGACCTCCTCGGCGATCTGGGCCAGCACCAGCATCGCCTTCTCGACCGATTTGCGCGAGCCGCCGGCTTCCTGGATGTTGAAATGGCGTTTTCCCGCAGCGACACCCTTCTGCCCATAGAGGGTGAGCTGGTTGACCTCGCAGCCGAGCCCGACCATCAGCACGCCGCCGAAATTCGGATGGCGGGCGTAGCCGGCCAGCGTGCGGTGCAGCACCATCATGCCGTCGCCGGTGGCGCTCATCCCGCAGCCCTGGCCGTGGACGATCGGAACGAAGCCGTCGATGCCGGGATATCTGGGCAGGAGAGTGCGGTTCGCCTCGTCGGCGATGGCATGGCAAACGGTGGCCGAGCAATTGACGCTGGCGAGAATGCCGACGAAGTTGCGCGTGCCGGCACGGCCGTCGGCGCGACGGTAGCCCATGAAGGTGCGGGCGCGGTCGGCCTCGGTCGCGTGCACGGCTTCGCTCGGCGGCACCACCGGCAAACGCCCGGACTCGAAGACCAGATTGTGCGAATGGACATGCTCGCCGGGTGCGATGTCCTGGGTGGCGCGGCCGATCGCCTGAGCGTATTTGACCACGGCCTCGCCGGCGGCGATCGGCTTGATCGCTACCTTGTGGCCGGGTTCGATCAACGCGGTGGCGACGGCACCGCCCGGCAGTACCGCGCCGATCTCGATGCGGCCGTTGGCGACCGCGACATTGTCGGCGGGGGACAGAAGAATGCTGTTTGCGGCGTTCACGGGCAGTTTCCTGGGTGTTCCTGGGATGGGCAAGCGGATTGACACGCGCCTGTTAACAGTTAATGTCTTTTATCGTGAAAAAACAGTTTTGCGTCAATTGTTTTTTCGTGACAGCGCCGCGCGTTCTTAAGGATGTGCAGAGGATCGGACACTGGAACCAGGGCTGACTTTCGAAAAGCGATTCTCGCTTTTTTGGAGGCCTTTGCGTTTGGAACATTTGTCATATCGCGCTTCAAACCGCCGCAAGCGCCGGCGTAACGGGGCAGGGGATGTCGAAGAGCAACAACGTCTACAAAGACGCCTACAATCGGGGTTTGCGGCTGCTCGACGAAACGAAAAGCCTGCCGTCCGAGCCCGAGCTTGGCACGCTGCTCGGCGTCAGCCGCACGACGATCCGCACCATCCTTACGCGCATGGAAGAGACGGGGCTGATTGCCTGGAACAAGCGCAGCAAGACGGTTTTGCGCGTGCCGCGGCCGGACGATTTTTTCCCCGAGGAAGAGACCGACACGCTGTCGCAAATCATCGAGCGCTCCTTCATGCGGCGGCTGCTTGCCGGCGGCGCCGAGCCCGGCATGCAGATCAACGAACTCGAGTTGGCGCGCGAGATCGGCGTCGGCACCACCAGCGTGCGCGAGTTCCTGATCCGCTTTTCCCGCTTCGGGCTGATCGAGAAACGCCGCAACAGCCATTGGGTGCTGAAAGGTTTTACCCGCGCTTTCGCGCTGGAATTGACCGAAATCCGCGAGATGTTCGAATTGCGCTCGGCTGCCGCGTTCGCTGCTCTGCCGGACGATAGCCCGGTCTGGGCCGACCTCGACTGGCTGGAAGACGAGCATCGCCGGCTGGCGAGCGAGATCGCCACGCGCTTCAACGAATTCTCGGAGCTCGACGAGCGCTTTCACCGGCTGATCCACCGCGCGTCGCACAATCGCTTCATCGTCGATTTCTACGACGTCATCGCCATGATCTTCCACTACCACTACCAGTGGAATAAGGCGCAGGAGCGCGAGCGCAACGAAGTGGCGGTCGCGGAACACCTGGCCTATATCGCGGCGCTCAAATCGCGCGATCTCGGCAAGGTCGACGCTGCCTGCCGCAAGCATCTGAAGTCGGCGCGCAATACCCTGTTGACCTCGATCCCCGAGGGCCAGCAACCGTAGCGGGCTTAAAGCGCTGCGTTGCCGCAGTAGTAATTTGGCGATTTTCCGCCCGCCGAGCGCGTGCTAGGTATTTGCCGTTGCTGCGTGAAGAGGCAGGCTTTTGAACATCCAGCGGAGACGATGGAGCATGCCGGCGGCGTTCGTCGCGGCCTATTTGCTCGTGCTCCAGTCGGTGTTTGGCGCATTCGCCTCCGGCTTCCCCGATGCTTCGCAACTCGACGCCTTCGGCAATGTAATCTGCACCCAGCAGGGCGCGGCCCAGCTTCCAGGCGGCGATCCTCACCAGCAGCACGTGCCGGCTTGCTGTGTGCTCGGCTGTGGCATGGCCTCGGCGGCTTACGCGCCGCCGCCCGTTGCCGCCACTGTGTCCGGCATTTTTTCCGTCGAAGCCGTTGCGTTTGTGCTGCCGGCGTTCAGGCATCTCGACTTTGCCCGCGACCGCTCTCCGTCGAATCCGCGCGCGCCGCCGGTGACGGCCTGATCCGTTCCAGTTCGCCTTGCGGAGTTTTTCGCGGGCGAATTCGTTCAACATCGAAACTGTTCGCGACCGGCCGACGGCGCGATTTTCTCAGTTCCTGGAGCTATCATGTCTCACACTTTTCGCGCGCGGCTCGGCCGCAACAGCCGCTTCCTGCGCAGCTTCGAGGAGCGACTCGGCATCACCGTGTTCCTCCTTGCCGTTCTGTCCATCAGCGCCCAGGCCGTTTTCGCGCATGAGTTCAGGGTTGGCGACCTCAAGATCGTGCATCCCTGGTCGCGCGCCACGCCGCCCGGCGCCAAAGTGGCCGGCGGCTACTTCAGTATCACCAACACTGGCAGTTCGCCGGACCGGCTGCTGTCGATCTCCTCTGAAATTTCGGCCAAGACCGAACTGCATGAGATGGGCGTCAAGGACGGCGTCATGACCATGCGGCCGGTCAGCGGCGGCCTCGAAATCCCGGCCGGCGGCAAGGTCGCGCTGGCACCCGGCGGCTATCATCTGATGTTCGTCGGGCTGAAACGGCAACCGAAGCAAGGCAAGGCGTTTTCCGCCACGCTGACTTTCGAAAAGGCCGGCACGGTGACCGTCGAGTTCGCCGTCGAGGGCATGGGCGAAACGGGCAGCATGGCTGACCACGCAAATTGATCCGGAAAAATCTTAAAGGTCGCAATCAGAAGCACCATAATGGAAAACAGAGAGACCATCATGAACAAGTATCTTTTGTCGGCCTGCGCGTTTCTCGTCTTCGGGACGGGTGCGGCTTTCGCCCATGTCACGCTCGAAACCCAGGAGGCGCCTGTCGGCTCGACCTACAAGGCGATCCTGCGCGTGCCGCATGGCTGTGAGGGCAAGGCGACGACCGCCGTGCGCGTGCAGATCCCAGAAGGGGTGATTTCGGTAAAGCCGATGCCGAAGCCGGGCTGGACGCTGCAGGCCAAGCAAGGCAGATACGAAAAGTCCTACCAGCTTCACGGCCAGGCGGTGACATCAGGTGCCAAGCAAATCGACTGGAGCGGCGGCAGCCTGCCGGACGAATTCTACGACGAGTTCGTCTTCCGCGGGACACTGGCGGCGGACCTGCCGGCCGGCCAAACGCTCTATTTCCCGGTGGTGCAGGAATGCGATGGCGTTACCGAACGCTGGATCGAGATTCCGGCGGCCGGCCAGGATGAGGATGCGCTGGAATATCCCGCACCTGGTCTCAAGCTGCTGCCTAAGAAGTGATCCTTAGGCGGCGCGCTCTATCCGAAAGAGCGCGCCGCTGTTTGTATGGCAGTGGCATGAGCGCGGCACCCTTCCTGCGGACGATCTGCACAACCAGCAAGCGCGCCGGTCGGCTTGCGGTCGGGCAGCTGGCTGCGATCGTGCTGCTCGCCATAATTGCTGCGCCAAGTCAGGTCTTTGCCCATGCGGCGCTGATCACGACCGAGCCGGCTGATGGCGCGGTGCTGGGACAAAGTCCTACGCAATTTTCGCTGACCTTCAGCGAACCGGTGTCACCGCTGGTGCTGACCTTGGTGCGGCCTGACGGGACGCCGGTTCCGCTGACCTCGTTTCGGCTCAATGGCCAGACGCTCGACATCGACAATCCGCAAAGGCTCGGATCCGGCACGCATGTGCTGAGCTGGCGGGTGATCTCCGCCGATGGCCATCCGGTCGGCGGCTCGGTGTTGTTTTCCATCGGCGCGCCGAGTGCTGCGCCCGCCGTCTCCGAAGCTGTCGACCGGGGCCTGAGGTCGGCAATCTGGATCGGCAAGATCTTTCTCTATGTCGGCCTCTTTCTCGGCGTCGGCGGCGCCTTTGCCATCGCTTGGCTGGCGAAGGGCGGACGTTCCGGCCACCGCTTCGCCATCGCCGCAATCCTATGCGGCCTTGTCGCGGCGCCTTTGTCGCTCGGCTTGCAGGGACTGGACGCGCTCGGTGCACCGCTCACCCGGCTGGCGCAGCCGGGCGTCTGGCAGGCCGGGCTCGCCACTAGCTTCGGCTGGACGGTGCTGATCGCGCTGGTGGCGCTCGGGCTTGGGCTGCTGTCGCTGGTCGGACCGCGCGGCGGCGCAAAACTGTTTGCCGCTGCCGGTTTGGCCGGTGTCGGCGCCGCCCTCGCCGCCAGCGGGCATGCAAGTGCCGCCGAACCGCAATGGCTGACAAGGCCGATGGTGTTTCTGCACGGCGCCGGCATTGCCTTCTGGGCCGGGGCGCTGGCGCCGCTCGGTCTCGCCATGCGGCCGAAGCCGGCCGAGGCCGCGCCTTTCCTGCATCGGTTTTCCCAAGCGATCCTGCCTGTCGTGGCCGTGCTTGCGGCCACCGGCATCGTGCTGGCTGTCATCCAGGTGCAGGCGCCCGCGGCTTTGCTCGAAACCGCCTATGGCCGGCTGCTGCTGGTCAAGCTGGCGCTGCTGTTCCTACTGTTTACGCTTGCCGCCATTAACCGCTGGAAGCTGACCGGTCCCACGGAAGCGGGAGAGACGGAAGCACAGAGGAGGCTGGTCCGCTCGATCGGCATTGAGATGCTGATCGTTCTGGCGATCTTCGGCGTTGCCGCCGGCTGGCGCTTCACGCCGCCGCCACGCGCCCTGGCGATCGCAGCGGCGCAGCCGGCGTCGGTGCATATCCACACGCCGAAGGCGATGGCCGACCTCAGCATCACGCCCGGCCATGTTGGGCCGGTTGCCGCCTCGATGGTCATCATGACCGGGGATTTCGGCCCGCTCGATGCAAGCCAAGTGACGTTGGTGCTGTCAAAACCCGACTCCGGCATCGAGCCGATCAAGCGCGCGGCGAAAAAACCAGGCGACGGCACCTGGCGCGTCGACGATCTCGTCGTCCCGGTTCCCGGCCGATGGACAGCGCGGCTCGATATCCTCATCTCGGACTTCGAGATCGTGAAGATAGAGGCGCCGATCGACATCAGGCCGGAGTGACGTGCTGATATTCAGGTGATGCCGGCTTGCAAATGGCGGTATCCTGCGCTTGCCTACAGCGCCGCGCGCCCTCTCGGGCGCGCAAAGGACGCTGTAGCACTTTGATTTTGCGCATGATCCTTTCCGAAATCCACCTCGATTTCGGGGTCATGCGCGTGCTCACGTACTCAAGTACGCTCCGCTCCGGTTCTCGGAAACCACCTGTTTGGTCGCTTCGCGCCCGTCTTCGACTCCGGCTCGGCCTGACCTGAATCACAACACGCCCCAGCTGTAGCACAATTCGGCAAGGCGGTTGACGCGGCCCTGAAGGCCCGTCAATCATCCCAGCAAGAATGGCATCCCGAAAAGAATGGGCATCGCCACAAATCGCGGCCTCAACAAAAGATCCGAAAGTAGGGAAGAAACGATGGAAAAAGCCGAAATCGGCCTGATCGGCCTTGGCACGATGGGCTCCAACCTGGCGCTCAACATCGCCGAGAAGGGGCACCGCATAGCCGTTTTTAACCGCACCGCGGCACGCAGCGACGCCTTTGTCGAGAATGCCGGGGCGCTCAGGGATATGGTGGTGCCCTGCTACAGCCTGGAGGAACTCGCCGCCGCCATCCGGCCGCCGCGGCCGATCATCATCATGGTGCTGGCCGGCAAGCCGGTCGATGAGCAGATCGCGGCACTGAGCGGCGTGTTGTCGGCCAACGACATCGTCATCGATGCCGGCAACGCCAATTTCCGCGACACCATGCGGCGCTTCTCCGAGCTTTCCGGTTCGGGGCTCACCTTCATCGGCATGGGCGTGTCCGGTGGCGAGGAGGGCGCGCGCCATGGACCGTCGATCATGGTCGGCGGCACGGAAGAGTCCTGGAAACGCGTCGAAAAGGTGCTGACCGCCATTTCGGCCAAGTTCAGGGACGAGCCCTGTGCGGCATGGCTTGGCACCGATGGCGCCGGGCATTTCGTCAAGACCGTCCATAACGGCATCGAATATGCCGACATGCAGATGATCGCCGAGATCTACGGCATTTTGCGCGACGGCTTAAGCATGGGGCCGAAGGAGATCGCACAGGTGTTTGCCGGCTGGAACAAGGGCCGGCTCAACTCCTATCTGATCGAGATCACCGCCAAGGTGCTGGCCGCCGACGATCCGAAGACGGGCAAGCCGGTGGTCGACATCATCCTCGACCGCGCTGGCCAGAAGGGCACCGGCAAATGGTCGGTCATCGAGGCACAGCAGCTCGGCATTCCGGCCACCGCGATCGAGGCGGCGGTGGCGGCGCGCGTCTTGTCGTCGATCAAGGACGAGCGCCTGGCCGCCGAAAAGGCCTATGGCAATGGCGGCGTGACCAAGATTTCCGGAGACAAGGGCGCGCTTCTGGGCGATCTCGAGCTGGCGCTGTTCGCCGGCAAGATATCAGCCTATGCGCAAGGTTTCGCGGTGATGAGCGGCGCGTCGAAGGAATTCAACTGGAACCTGCCGATGCCGACCATCGCCAAGATCTGGCGGGCCGGCTGCATCATCCGCTCGCAATTGCTGGACACGATGGCGGAAGCCTTCGGCACCGGCGGGGCGGCCACCAATCTTTTGATGGCACCGGCTTTCATCGCGATGATGCAGGAGGCGCATCCATCGCTCCGGCGGATCGTGGCAAGGGCGTCGGAGGCTGGTTCGCCGGTGCCGGCGCTGTCGTCCGCGCTGGCCTATTTCGACAGCTATCGCCAGGGACGCGGCACCTCGAACCTGATCCAGGCGCAACGCGATTTCTTCGGCGCGCATGGCTTCGAGCGTATCGACGGGCCGGGCGCCTTCCATGGCCCTTGGGGGAGCGGAGCGGCAGGCTAGCGCCTATTTCGGTCGTTCAATGGTACGATCAGCTAGCTCGAAAGCGGACGGGGTGCTGGGAGCACCGGGGTCAATGTATGGCGCCCTATAGGCCGGCCGCATTATGGCTCGATGATCGGCCTGCAGCCGGCATACGTAAAGGACATTATGTTATATAGAATTGCTCCTGCCGAAGGTTTCGACTTGTCGTTCCGGAACGCAGAGTGACAGCTCCGGCTAGCGTGTCTTCGCCGCGCGCTCGACCTGGTGCCAGATCGGGATCTTCCGACGTTTATGGGTGCAGCGGGTGTTGAACAGTTTGATCCACGCGAATTGCACGTCCATGAGGATGCCCATAGTCCGGGCTACCAAGATGTCGTCGATGGCTTCCGGATCGCCGTGGATGAACGCATTGCGGCGCTCCTGGATCGTGCGGATCTGCTCGGCCAGCGGTACGTAGTCCATGGGGCCAGGTCCTCCCAGAAGGACACACCCCACAGCGACTTGTGCAGCTCGTCGAGTTGGCCGCCGACGAACTTGAACTTGCGTAGGATCTTAGCCGCTTCGGCTTCGTCGAGGTCGCCAAGTGCCGCGTGATAGAAGCGGTCCATCAGGGACTCGAAGAACGTCCAGAACAAGATGACGATAACCAGCTTCCGCGATGTCTTGCCCATCGGCGCCGGGCCATCGTCCCCGCGCTCCCATTCCCGCCTCATCATCTCGAGCAAGAGATGGGTGGACCAGCCCAGGGCACCCGGCACGGTTCGCCGCTCGACATAGCTTCCGTCAGGCTGCCTGACCTTTTCGGCTTCAATCACGTGGCCGCAAATGGGGCAGGCGATTCGGTCGTGCAGCGCGTTGCACTCGTAGCAATGCACCTGCGTTATCAGGCCTCTGTGAAAATCGTCCACACTTACCTTCCGAACAGCCGGACAATCGCGTTCCAGATCCGCCGCAGTAGGCCGGGCTTCGGTTCGCGCGACCGATAGTAGGCTTCGCGCTTCAGCTGGTCGCTCTGAAGAGCCGCGGCGGTCTGCGCCGCTGACATCGTTGCGGCCCAATCAACACGGCCGTTCGATATGACGTAATGGGAATTGCAGGGCAGCTGACCGCTGCCGATCGACGGCCACAAGCTCGGCTTGCCGTCCGTCTTGCTGAACGTCCACTCAGCGGCGCCCAAGGGCACGGCTACCTTGCTGCCGCACCCGCAGGCGCAAAGGTGCACGGCGACGCCGAACTCTTCGGACACGTACAGAATGCCCGGCTCGAGTTCGCGGGGAACATACTGAACCTGCCTCAGCGCGATCTGGCTCAGGGGCATGTGAAAGAGAACAGGCGGTTTGAGGCGGTCTCCATGACCAGATGATACGTCGCGGCATCGCTCGCGTAAAACCCTCGCCACTGCTTGTAGCGGAGGATGGCGATGCCGGCGTTAATGGCATTCAACTCGGCAATCTGAATATTGGTGCGGTATTCGTCGCCCGGCTGGTCGGACGTCTCGACCAGGTTCTGGCTGAGGATATTGGCCGCGGTAGCGGGCTGTAGGAGGGTCGCGCGCATCATCCCGGCCAAGGCACCGTCCTGCCGGTTGAGCCCCATGCCGACGTCGATGAACGGAATCCCCAACGCGATCAATAGGTCGAAGATTTCCTTGCGGGCTGAGCCTTTGTCGACACAGACGAAGGCAAACGCGACGCCGGCCAGATCCTCCGCGCAGCTCGCGTCGATAAACTTGTCGACGAGCTTTAGCCCGTGGCGAAAATTGTCGTAGCGGGCCTGATACACTTCGACCTTCGGGCGCCGGAATTCGGCCTCGAGGACACTCCCCGGCGAGCGGTAGGCATTGTGAATGTAGTAGGCATCGGAATCGAAGCCCCTGACCTCTTTCACATTGGTTTTCACCAGGAAGTCCAGGAGATAGCTCCCGGTCCCACCCAGGCCGATCAAGGCTACCACATCTTCTTTGAATTTCGCCGCCAGGTCGCCGATCTCGGCTCGGCTAGTCAGGGTGTCGTGGAACTTGAAGATGCTGTCTTCGACCACGTCATGGTCGACGTCGAAGGTGTAAATCTTCGCGTCCGGAAATCGGCTGAGGGCGGGGCCAGCCAGGATCGTAACGTAGTGGTCGATCTTCTCGGCAAGGTTGGCAAATCCGTTCGGGGGCTTGTTGGAGAATGAGCGCTGTACGACAACATCCGGCTTGGCCAGCTGCATCGTAGTGGCTCCGCCTGCGAGATTGGGGATGGGCTGCCCGTTCAGGCCATACGGCACGTCGCCGGCGAAGTAGATCTGATGGTCATCCTGAATGACATGGTTCTGGTCGGTGAAGACGAGCTTGGAGACGATGGCCCCGTAACAGAGCTCCAATTGCGAGCTCAGGTACGGGATGTTGCGCACGACCAGGCATTTGCTGTCGAACCGGAGCGCGTAGCCCCGGTCCATCAGCTGCCGGATGTCCGCATTATGATTGGCTAGTGCGATTAACACGGAAAACCATCCCATCCTTCGCCTTCACCGAGGTGCCCGGCGCAAGAATGCCTTCCTTATCGTTGTGGCCCTTGGTGTACGTGACGGAGTAAGTCGCGCCAGGGTTTTGCGGGAAGTCGGGGTACGCGAGAGTGACGACTTCCTCGAACGACAGTTCTTCCTTCTTCGGCACCTCGTAAGGCGTGCCGTTGACGATGATCTCGATCATCTTGTCCTTACCCTTACCCTGGGCTTCGTTCTCGTTGTGCATTTCTATTCCTTTGCCTGTTTGAGTGCCTTAGCCACGCGGAGGGTAAGGGTCTCGGCCGTGGCTGTCGCTCTGCGCGATCTTGCCGTCCTGATTATGGATCTTGAGCTCAGTCGACTGATTGCGGCTGACGCCGCGCCCGAAATCCACGGCTTCCCGCTTGGTGTCGAAATGCCCGGAAGCGCGCTGGGACCCACCGCGCTTGACATCCCAACCACCGTTGCTCGGGACCACGTGATGGGTGCGCCCACCTTTTGAACCTGCCATTCCAGTCATCCTTCTTGTTTCGTAGGACTAAAAGTGCGCCTACTCCGAACATTGTGGACGCGGATCGTTTCGGTTGTCAAGCACCTGGGGTGCTGCTACTCTGAACTTATCAACTGAAAGGAGCTGTCGTGGCCACGCCTCTCGGCGAAAAAATTCGTACTTTGCGTAAGAGCAAGGGCTTCACCCTCGATCGACTGGCTGAACTGTCGGAATCGAGCAAGAGCTACATCTGGGAGCTTGAGAACAAGGATCCGCCGCGGCCCTCGGCCGACAAGATCGCGAAGATCGCGGTCGCCCTAGCTGTTACCCCGGACTACCTTATTACCGAGGAGGTGGCTGTTGAGGATGCCACCGATACTGCCTTCTTTCGCAAATACCGGCGCATGGATCCAGGGGTCAAAGAAAAGATCAGGAAAATGCTCGACGTTATGGGGGAGGACGGCGAGTGAGCTGGTCGGCGGAGCGCTGGGCATTCGAACTGACAAAGCTTCTGAATGCCGCACTCGGCCCAGACCGTTTTCCGGTCGACGTCCGCCAGGTTGCGATCGAGGTCTCGAAGCAGCGGTTTCCTGATGACCGGATCGTCGACGTCGTCGGCGCAAACCTACCGAACTTTGACGGCGCCCTCTACCGCATGAGGACCGGTGGCGGTTGGAAGATCGTCTACAACAATGCCATCGCTTCGGCCGGCCGCATCAACTTCACGCTGGCGCACGAGCTCGGTCACTACTTCCTGCATCGTCTGGCCTATCCGAACGGCTTTGAGTGCGGTCAGCAGGAAGTCGTGCGCTGGGATACGGAGTATGGCCAGATCGAGGCCCAGGCGAATGAGTTTGCGGCGACGCTGCTTATGCCGCTTGACGATTTCCGGCGCCAAATTTCTGCCCGCGAAAGGGTCGACCTCGAGCGCCTCAAGGAGTGCGCCGCCCGCTACCGGGTATCGCTCATTGCCGTTGTTCTACGGTGGCTGCGTTACACCGAGCGTCGGGCGGTCATCGTGGTATCTCGTGACGGTTTTATTCTCTGGTCGAGGGCCAGTGCCGCAGCACATCGCAGCGGCGCGTTCTTCCGAACGTCAAATGTCACGGTCCCTGTTCCGGACAATTCACTCGCAGCCAATACCCAAAATCTGGTCGGCGGGCGAGGCGATGTCGATCACCGCGCCGGTGTGTGGCTTGCAGATCCGGTACGCGAGATGACAATTCACGCAGAACAATACGATTTCTCCATATCATTGCTGACGCTCGACGATGCAACACCGCGATTTACTCAACCCGATGAAGAGCGTGAGCCTGATGCGTCTGATCGCTTCGCTGCAAAGCCACGTGAACGGTTTTCCATCGGCTAGCTTGCGACCCTGGGAAGCTCATCCCGTTGGGTCGTGTAGCCCAGCGATTTTCGATGGAACGTTGTAGACCCGCCTCCGTAGCCCATGGCAGCGGGAATCAGTGCATTCCGACCGGACCGCCATTCACCTCGTCCATGGCCTGGTTGAACCGCACTCGCTGCGACCGGTCGATCGCCGCCAGCAGCGACGTCTGCACCATATTCACCGGCGCCGGTTTTGTGCGTATGACCGCTTGCTGATTGCCCGAATGTCCATAATTCTCGCCAAATTGGGAGATTGCTGGGAATGCGCATGGTTCATCTTGATGCGAAAGCCCGTCGGAAGATCGTGGAGCTGAAGAACATTGCTGTCGCCAATTTCTCGAGTTCGCACTGGCTCGAGTTGGGGACGCTGACAAACCAGTACGATTTGGTGGACAACCACGGCCGCCTTCTCCGAAGCCTGAGCTTTGGGGATGACGACTATGACGGATGCGCGATACAGGTCCTGACGAGTATCGCCGAGGCCGCCGATGAAAATCTAGCCGAGATTGAGGATTACATAATCTCGAGGTTCGGCGGGGGAGGTCACAGCGTCTCGAGCTCGGCGCAGGCTGGCCCGAGGATCTATTTCCAGCCATCGGTGTTCTCGATGCCCTCCGAGAAGCCCGATCCAAGTCTTCTGTCAGCCATGATGCCGTTCACAGGCAGCTTCGCAGGGGTGTATCAGGCGATCCAGCAAGCCAGCCGGAACAACGGCATGACCTGCGAGCGTGCCGATAACATCTGGAAGGAATCGGCCGTGATACAGGACATTTTCGGGCTGATCTTCCGGTCGTATATCGTCGTCTGCGACTTCACGGGAAAGAATCCCAACGTGTTTTACGAGGCCGGTATCGCCCACACGTTGGGCAAGCATGTCATACCGATTACGCAGTCCGCCGACGACATTCCGTTCGACCTGCGTCATCACCGCTACCTTCTTTACTTGAACAACGGCGAGGGGCTTTCGGTCCTACAACACAAGCTGTCCGAGCGCATTGCAACGCTCTATACCGACAGTCTGGCGCGTCTGTTTTCCAACTCTTGAGCGGCCAATGGCCGACTTTGCAATTTTCCGCGGACGGCGCGGCAAGTTTCCGCCTTCCTTGCTCAAAAGCAGGTGGTCCGCTTATGATGCGGTGGACGGCTCTCCTCCGCCTTGCGGCTATAGTCGCTGGGCCAGAGCTGGAGGAGAGCTGAGATGGACAAGGGTACGACGATTGGTCTGGATATCGCGAAGTCCGTGTTTCAAGTCCACGGCGTAGATGCCGTGGGCCAGGTTGTCATTCGAAGGAAGCTGACCCGTGGGCGAGTGCTGGGGTTCTTCGAGAAGCTGCCGCGATGTCTGGTCGGGATCGAAGCCTGCAGTTCCTCGCACTATTGGGCGAGAGAGCTGACCGCACGAGGTCATGATGTGCGACTGCTGCCGGCACAGTATGTGAAGCCCTATTTGAAGCGACAGAAGAACGATGCGGCCGATGCCGAGGCCATCTGCGAGGCGGTGACCAGGCCGACCATGCGCTTCGTCCCGGTGAAGTCACCCGAGCAGCAGAGCGTGATGATGCTGCACCGGGTTCGGTTGATGCTCAACCGCCAGCGCACGCAGATATCGAACGCGTTGCGGGCCCATCTGTCCGAGTTCGGAGTCGTGGCGCCGATCGGGCGGATCGGGATCGAGCAACTGCTTGTCGTCATTAACGACGATAACGACACGAGGATACCGGCTGACGCGCGGCTCTGTCTGCGGATGCTCGAGGCGCAGCTCACAGTCGTGAAGGCACAGATCCTCGAGAACGATCGCAGGGTGCGGGCGAGTGCACGAGAGACCGAGCTGGGTCGCAGGTTGATGGAGATACCAGGGGTGGGCCCGCTGTTGGCGAGTGCGTTCGTCGCGACCGTCGCCGATCCGCTCGCATTCAAGTCGGGGCGATGCCTCTCGGCCTGGATCGGGCTCGTTCCCAAGCAGAACTCAAGCGGGGGCAAGGAGAAGCTCGGCAGCATCTCCAAAGCCGGCAATCGATACCTGCGCCAGCTGCTCGTGGTCGGAGCGATGGCGGTCATCCGCTATGCCGAGCGGCACGGGACGAGGCGACCCTGGCTCGTGCAGCTGATGGCCCGACGAACGACGAAGGTGGCGGCGGTCGCGCTCGCCAACAAGACCGCCCGGATGGTCTGGGCACTGATGACGAACGGCGAGCGCTACAAGGAGCCGATCATCGCATAAATCGAGATAGGGCGAGTGATCGCCGACGAGTTGGAAAGGGCGAACAGGAGCTAATGCACAGAGCCGGTTGAAACCGCCGGATCAGGAAAACCCACTGGGGCCGTGCACCTCGAGTGCGAGCTTTCGATCGGGACCTGAGCCGCGCGAATGGCATTATGGCCAGCGGCGCGTGAAAAGCCGCACTTACAGGTCGGATACATGGCCGCACCAACCAGCAACTGCAAAATGCTCAAATAAACCCTTGCCAACGGAGAGCCGTCCATACACGGCCCCAAGGCTGCCAATCAGCAGCGCGCATTTTGCAGCCAAGTGGAATCACTTGGCGCCGCAGAAATGCGGCTAAGACAAATAGATGGAGCGCAGTTCAATCTGACATATCCCGCTCTAGTCGGAACGGCGATAGGCCACAACCTCGCCAGGCACGCACAGGCTTTGCAAGAAGCCAGGTGCCGCGCCGCCGATCCAGCCCAGCACCGAGCGGGCGAGCTCGGCGCCGGCCAGCCGGAAGTCCTCGTTGACCACCAGCAATTCCCTGCGGAACAGGTGCAGCAGGTCGGACGACTGCTTGGACACCACGTCGACGTCCCGGCCGAGCTTGAGGCCGGCGTCCTCGATGCCGGCGACGATGGCGAGGGTAGCGGCGGCGGCACTGCTGACGAAACCGTCCGGCCTGACCTCGCGGCGCATCAGCTGCGCGGTCCTCATCCTGATCTGCTCGATCGAATGGTCGACCGAAACGGTGTTGAACGGGATCTCGCTGGCGCCGACCTCGCTCAGCGCATCGGTGAAACCGCTCAGCGTATGACTGTGGTAGGTCAGCTCGACTGGGGGCGCCAGCAGAGCCAGCCTGCGGCGGCCGATGCCGGCCAGGTGGCGCACAGCCTCGGTCGCGAACGCGTAGTTGTCGAAGTCATGGTAGGGGTGGATCAGCCCCATATCGGTGCGGCCGTGCGTGGCGAAGGGGATGCCACGCTCGAGCATGTAACGGGCCCTGGGGTCATTCGGCTGGGTGCGCGAAATGATGACGCCGTCGGCGGAGCCGGTCTCCACCAGATAGCGTATCGGGTCCAGGGGATCCTGCGAGCGTGAATAGGGCGTAACGATCAGGTGATAGGGTGTGTCGGCGATGACTTCCGAGACGCCGTAGATGATATCAGAGACAAAGCTCATGATCTCGCGCTCGGTGTTGAGCACGAGGCTTATGACGTTGGTCTTGCCGGTCCGCAGGCGCACACCGGCACGATTGGGGCGATAGCCGATCTGCTTGGCGACGAGCTGGACGCGCCGCCTTGTTTCGGCGCCGATCTCGGGCGCGTCCTTCAGCGCCCGCGACACGGTGGTGACGCCCAGCCCGGTCATGAAGGCAAGCGTCTTCAGTGTCGGCCGGCCCAGTCCCGACGCCTCGTCGTCCTTTTCCGTCTGGTCTCTGTCCATTCATCCCGCCGGTCAGGCGCATAGCAGTTGCCGTGCAGATCGGCAATCGGCGGGTCGCCCGCCTGATGAACACCCTATATACTGAAACGTTACAGATTGTCACTTGCCATCGCGCAGCGGCCAGTAAAAGCTAACCTGGATGAGTGGCGCTCCGTTCGACGCAAAGTCGTATGCGTCGGCAAGGGCTTGTCCGCTGAGCAAGGTTTTGCCGAATGTCACGCATTGCAGCATCATTTTTGCCATGCAGCCTGGCTTGCTGCGGCGCAGTGGGTGGACATTGCACGGCGAGTTTGTTTGCGGCTCGAAAAAATGCCGAACTGCTCCTGTTCGGGGTTGCGCGCCTCCAACAATTGCCGTATCGAAAATCTGTAACGTTTCAGATTCTGGGAGGAGCCGAAATGCGATACCAATTCATGACCGCTGCGTTGGCGATGACAACCGCGCTGCCATTTGCCAGCCCGGCGGCAGCGACGGATCTGGAAGTCACCCATTGGTGGACTTCGGGCGGGGAGGCGGCGGCGGTCGCCGAATTCGCCAAGGCGTTCGACGCGACAGGCAATCATTGGGTCGACGGCGCCATTGCCGGCTCCGGCGGCACGGCGCGGCCGATCATGATCAGCCGCATCACTGGCGGCGACCCTATGGGCGCCACCCAGTTCAACCACGGAAGGCAAGCGGAAGAATTGGTGCAGGCCGGTCTGATGCGCGATTTGACCGAGCTGGCCACCAGGGACAAGTGGGCGGAAATCGTCCAGCCGAAGAGCCTGCTCGACGGCTGTACCCTCGACGGCAAGATCTATTGCGTGCCGGTCAACATTCACTCCTGGCAGTGGCTGTGGCTGTCGAACGGCGCCTTCGAAAAGGCCGGTGTGCCGGTGCCGAAGAATTGGAATGAATATGTTGCAGCAGCCCCTGCGCTGGAGAAGGCAGGCATCATACCGCTCGCGGTCGGCGGGCAGCCCTGGCAATCCTCCGGGGCTTTCGACGTGCTGCTTACGGCGGTCGGCGGCACGGACGCCTTCTTGAAGGTCTATCGCGACAAGGATGCCGAATTCGCCGCCGGGCCCGAGGTCGCCAAGGTATTCAAGGCCGCGGACGATGCCCGCAAGATGGCGAAGAACACCAATGTGCAGGACTGGAACCAGGCCACCAATCTCGTCATCTCCGGCAAGGCCGGCGGCCAGATCATGGGCGACTGGGCGCAGGGCGAGTTCCAGGTTGCCGGCCAGACCGCCGGCAAGGACTATACGTGTCTTCCCGGCCTTGGCCTGAACGAGGTCATCGCCACCGGCGGCGACGCCGTCTACTTCCCGCTGCTGCAGGACGCTGAAAAGTCCAAGGCGCAGGAAGCGCTGGCCGAAACGCTGCTCGATCCCAAGACGCAGGTCGCCTTCAACCTCAAGAAGGGCTCGCTGCCGGTGCGCGTCGATATCGACCTCAAGGCGGCGAACGACTGCATGAAGAAAGGGCTCGACATCCTGGCCAAGGGCAGCGTCATGCCCTGGACGGACCAGCTGCTGTCGCAGGACACCCAAAAGCAGAAGGAGGACCTTTTCTCCGAGTTCTTCGCCAAGCCTGATATGACCGTGGAAGATGCGCAAAAGCGCTTCGCCGACATCGTCGCCTCAGCGGACTGACGATCGACGAACCGCTCGCTCCCGGCCCGCGACCGCGGGGCCGGGAGCTCCGGGACAAGTCTTGACCCTCCCGCCCTTACCCGACGGCTGTGCAGATGAGCAAGAGCGAACGCCCCAACCAACTCTTCCGCAACCTCAACGCCAAGGTCGCCTCGATTCCGATGGTCCTCACCGCACTGGTGATCTTCGTCGGCGGCAGCGCCTGGACGGTGCTCTATTCCTTCACCAATTCAAAACTGCTGCCGCGGCTGAACTTCGTCGGGCTCGACCAGTATTATCGGCTGTGGTCGACGCCGCGCTGGCTGGTCTCGATCGAGAACCTCCTGGTCTACGGCGTGCTGTCGCTGGTGTTCTCTCTGGTCATCGGCTTCATGCTGGCGGCGTTGCTCGATCAGAAGATCCGCTTCGAAGACACGTTCCGCACTATCTTCCTCTACCCCTTCGCGCTTTCCTTCATCGTCACCGGCCTTGTCTGGCAGTGGCTGCTCAACCCGGAGTTCGGAATCCAGGGGGTGGTGCGCGGCCTGGGCTGGGAAAGCTTCAATTTCGATCCGCTCTACAATTCCAACATCGTCATCTACGGCATATTGATCGCCGCGCTTTGGCAAGGCACCGGGCTCATCATGTGCCTGATGCTGGCGGGCCTGCGCGGCATCGACGAGGATATCTGGAAGGCCGCGCGGGTGGATGGGATACCCACGTTGAAGACCTATCTCTTCATCATCATCCCGATGATGCGACCGGTCTTCATCACCGCGCTTGTCATCATCGCTGCCGGTATCGTCAAGGTCTATGACCTGGTCGTCGCCCAGACCAGCGGCGGTCCCGGCATCGCCTCCGAAGTGCCGGCCAAATATGTCTATGACTACATGTTCTTCGCCCAGAACCTCGGCCAGGGTTTTGCTGCCTCGACGATGATGCTGCTGTCGGTGGTGGTCGTCATCGTGCCGTGGGCCTATCTCGAATTCGGAGGCAGCAAGCGTGGCTGATCTTGCCGTTCCCCTGCCTGCCACTACGGGCTCTATCGGGCTCGAGGCATCCGGGCCGCGAGGACCGAAGCCGCGGCATGTGTTCTCGCGCCGCAACATCTTCCTCTATGGCACGCTCATCGTGGTGGCGCTGTACTATCTGCTGCCGCTCTACGTGATGGTGGTGACGTCGCTCAAAGGCATGCCGGAGATACGCCTCGGCAACATCTTCTCACCGCCGCTCGAGATCACCTTTGAGCCTTGGGTGAAGGCCTGGTCCAGCGCCTGCACCGGCCTCAACTGCGACGGACTCTCGCGCGGCTTCTGGAATTCGGTGCGCATCACCGTTCCGTCGGTCATCCTGTCGATCGCGATCGCTTCCGTGAACGGCTACGCGCTTGCCAACTGGCGCTTCAAGGGCGCCGACACTTTCTTCGTCATCCTGATCGTCGGCGCCTTCATCCCCTACCAGGTGATGATCTATCCGATCGTCATTATCCTGCGCGAAATCGGCCTCTATGGCAGCCTGAGCGGTCTGGTGATCGTCCATTCCATCTTCGGCATGCCGATCCTGACCCTGTTGTTCCGCAACTATTTTTCTTCCACGCCGGATGAACTGTTCCGGGCGGCGCGCGTCGACGGCGCGGGCTTCTGGGGCATCTATTTCCGTATCATGCTGCCGATGTCGCTGCCGATCTTCGTCGTCGCCATCATCCTGCAGGTGACCGGCATCTGGAACGACTTCCTGTTCGGTGTCGTCTACACTCGCCCCGACACATATCCGATGACGGTGCAGCTCAACAATATCGTCAACTCGGTGCAGGGCGTGAAGGAATACAACGTCAATATGGCCGCCACCATCCTGACCGGCCTCGTACCGCTCGTCGTCTACTTCGTTTCCGGCAAGCTCTTCGTGCGTGGCATCGCTGCCGGCGCGGTGAAAGGATGATGATGACAAGAATGGAAAATCCCAGTGTCTCGATCCAGGACCTGTCGCTGAATTTCGGCGCAGTGTCGGTGCTGGAGACGCTCAACATCGATGTCGCCGAGGGCGAGTTCATCGTGCTTCTCGGCCCGTCCGGCTGCGGCAAGTCGACTTTGCTCAACTGCATCGCCGGTCTGCTCGACGTTTCCGACGGCCGCATCTTCATCAAGGGCAAGAACGTCACCTGGGAGGAGCCCAAGGACCGTGGCATCGGCATGGTGTTCCAGTCCTATGCGCTCTACCCGCAGATGACTGTCGAGAAGAACCTGTCCTTCGGGCTGCGCGTTGCCGGCATCCCCAGGGAGGAGATCGCCAAGCGCATCGCGCGGGCCGCAGAAATCCTGCAGATCGAGCCACTGCTGCAACGCAAGCCGTCGGCGCTTTCGGGCGGCCAGCGCCAGCGTGTGGCCATCGGGCGGGCGCTGGTGCGCGACGTCGACGTCTTCCTTTTCGATGAGCCGCTTTCCAATCTCGACGCCAAGCTGCGCGCGGAACTGCGTGTTGAGATCAAGCTGCTGCACAGCAAGCTGCAGAACACCATGATCTATGTCACCCACGATCAGATCGAGGCGATGACGCTGGCCGACCGTATCGCGGTGATGAAGGGCGGCGTGATCCAGCAGCTCGACGCACCGCAGACGATCTACAATCGCCCGGTCAACCGGTTCGTCGCCGGCTTCCTCGGCTCGCCGGCGATGAATTTCCTCGACGGCAGGCTGGAGAAGGACGATGGCAACTGGCGATTCGTCGCCGAGGATGTGCGGATCCCGCTTGCCACCTACGCTTTCGAAAAGGAGCCCGTGCCGGGGGCGGCCGTCTTCGGTATCCGGCCCGAGCATGTCGCGTTCAACAGCGGCGCTGGATGGCCTTTCACAGCCACGGCGAATGTCGTGGTCGTCGAACCCATGGGTTCCGACACGCTGGTCTGGCTGAAGCTCGGAAATCAGAATTTCACCGTGCGGGTGACTTCTGAGCGCACGCCAAACAATGCCGACACGGTGAGCATCGGTTTTGACCCGATGCGCGCTTCGCTGTTCGACGCCGCCACCGGCAACCGCCTCTAATTCCCAAGAACTTCACCTCAAGCACATCCATCCCCAGAGAACGGACAGAGACGATGAACTGGTCATTCCAACTTTACAGCGCGCGAAATTTCCAACCTTGGAAAGGGGTGCTCAAGATGCTGGGCGAGCTCGGCTACGCGCAAGTCGAGGGGTTCGGCGGCGTCTATGACGACCCCAAGGCGTTTCGGGCCGAACTCGACAAGAACGGGCTTGCCATGCCGACCGGCCATTTCTCGATCGATGCGCTCGAGACGGATTTCGATGGCGTACGCAAAATCGCCGACGCGCTCGGCATCACGCTGCTCATCTGCCCCTATCTGGTCGCCGAGAGCAGACCAACCGACACGGCCGGCTGGCGCGGCTTCGGCGCACGCCTGGCCAAGGTCGGCGAGGCGGCTGGCAAAGCCGGCTACGGCTTTGCGTGGCACAACCATGATTTTGAGTTCAAGAAGCTTGCCGACGGCTCGATGCCGCAGGAGCACATCCTCGCGGCGGCACCCGACATCGGCTGGGAGATGGACGTGGCCTGGGTGGTGCGCGGCGGCGGCGATCCGCTGCCCTGGATCGAGAAGTATGGCAAACGTATCGTCGCCGTCCATGTCAAGGACATTGCCAAGCCTGGCGAGGGCGTTGACGAGGACGGCTGGTCCGATGTCGGCCACGGCACGATCGACTGGGCCGGCCTGATTAAGGCGCTGCGCGCCAAGAGTGCCGCCAAATACTACGTCATGGAACAGGATAATCCCAACGACATCGAGCGTTTCGCTCGCCGCTCGATCGCAGCCGCCAGGACCTATTAGGAGCAAATCAGCATGGCAAGAAAACTTGGGATCGGCGTTGTAGGCTGCGGCAACATTTCGAAAGCATATTTTTCGCTGGCGCCGCTGTTTCGCGGCATCGAGATGCGCGCCTGCGCGGATATCAACATGGATGCGGCCAAGGCGCGGGCGAAGGAGTTCAAGCTGCGCGCCGAGACGGTCGAAGGGCTGCTCAAGGCCGGCGACATCGACATCATCGTCAATCTCACCATTCCGGCGGTGCACTACGAGGTATCGAAACAGATCCTCGATGCCGGCAAGCACGTCTATTCGGAAAAGCCGTTCGTGCTGTCGGTCATGGAAGGGCTCGATCTGAAGAAGTTGGCCGAGCGAGACGGACTGCGCATCGGCTCGGCGCCGGACACTTTCCTCGGTGGCGCGCACCAGCTTGTCCGCAACCTGATCGACACTGGCAAGCTCGGCAAGATCACCAGCGGCACATGCCATGTGATGAGCCATGGGATGGAGCATTGGCACCCCAATCCGGACTTCTTCTTCCAGCCTGGCGCCGGTCCGGTGCTCGATATCGGACCCTATTACATCACCAATCTGATCCAGCTGATCGGACCGGTGAAGCAGGTGGCAGCCTTTGCTTCGATCCCGAAGACAGAACGCACGATCTCGTCCAAGCCTCGCGCGGGCGAAAAAATCCTGGTCGCCACGCCGACGACGATTCATGGCGTGATGGAGTTCGAGAATGGCGCCGTGGTGACGCTCAATACCAGCTGGGACGTGTGGAGCCATGGCCACGCGCCGATGGAACTCTACGGCGAGTTGGGCACGGTGTTTTTGCCGGATCCGAATTTCTTCGGCGGCGACGTTCGCTTTACCGACGCCGCCAAGCCGGTCAAGAAGCTGCCGAAATGGAAGCATCCGTTCGGCGTGGCCAACCAGATGCATTCGCACGGCATGATGGCCAACTATCGCACCGCCGGTCTCGCCGACATGGCGCTGGCGATTGCGGAAGGCCGGCCGCACCGGTGCTCGATGGAGCTGGCGCTGCATGCCGTGGATGTGATGACCGGCATGTTGCGGTCGGGCGCGAGCGGAAAGTTCGTTGCCATGCAGACCACCTGCGAACGCCCTGCGGCACTGGGCGTCAAGGATGCGGAAGCGCTCTTGGCGAACAAGAAAGGGCTCCTGGCGAAGAAGAAATAGGGCAAGCGCTTCAGTGATTGCGACATGTGTTGTTTACCGTCGACCCCTCTCCCCATAGAAACGGCGAGACGCTAAGGGTGAGGGGCAGAGCCGACTCACCCTTTTTTGCGGTGGCAACTGCCGGGCTCGAATTGATTTAAAGGACTTCCCATGCCCTATGTGCCTGCCGAAAACCGCTACGAGAAAATGATCTACAATCGCTGCGGGCGATCCGGCCTGAAATTGCCGGCGATCTCGCTCGGCCTCTGGCACAATTTCGGGGACGACACGCCGCACCGGACCAAGCAGGCGATCGCGCGCAAGGCCTTCGATCTCGGCATCACGCATTTCGACCTCGCCAACAATTACGGCCCGCCGCCCGGTTCGGCTGAGACAGCTTTCGGCGAAATCCTGCGGACGGATTTCTCCTCCTATCGCGACGAGCTGATCATCTCGACCAAGGCCGGCTACGAGATGTGGGCCGGACCTTATGGTGAATGGGGCGGGCGCAAATATGTGCTGGCCAGCCTCGACCAAAGCCTGAAGCGGATGGGGCTCGACTATGTCGACATCTTCTATTCGCACCGTTTCGATCCCGATACTCCGCTGGAAGAAACGATGGGTGCGCTCGATCATGCGGTGCGCTCGGGTAAGGCGCTTTATGCCGGCATCTCTTCCTACAATTCGCAGCGCACGCGCGAGGCCGCCGACATTTTGAAGCAGCTCGGTACGCCTTGCGTCATCCATCAGCCGAGCTATTCGATGCTCAACCGATGGGTCGAGGACGATGGTTTGCTCGACACGCTGGAGGGGCTCGGCGTCGGCTCGATCGTGTTCACGCCGCTGGCGCAAGGCATGCTGACCGACAAATATCTCGGCGGCATCCCTGAGGGCAGCCGCGCCAGCCAAGGCAAGTCGCTGAGGCCGGCCTTCATCAACGACAAGACCATCGCCAACATCAAGGCGCTGAACGCGATTGCCGGCCGACGCGGCCAGACGTTGGCGCAGATGGCGCTGGCCTGGGTGCTGCGCAAGGGCCGGGTGACCTCGGCGCTGATCGGCGCCAGCCGGCCGGAACAGGTCGAGGATTGCGTCGGCGCGCTGAAGGCGCTCGACTTCAGCGATGCCGAGCTCGCGGAAATCGACACGTATGCGCGCGAAGCCGACATCAATCTGTGGGCCGCCTCCGCAGAGCGCAAAGGTCCGCCACGGAAGTGATCCACCACGGAAGTGGTCCACCACGGAAGTTTTTCACTACAGAAGTGACTGGCAACGCGTAGCCGACCAGGTGCGGCGGGAACTGCTCCCGCCGTTTTTATTTACTCGGCCCGCCAATGTCTGCTTCGAAATTTAAGCCTGCCCGGAGTTGGCCGGCTTCTGGGCCATGCCGACACAGAAACAGTAGCAAAAAGGCCCGTTCGTCGCTATCTGGATAGAACTGAAGCCGCTTGCATGCGGAAATGACGTGCGAGCGGCGCGAACGGGTTGGAAACAGGATCATGGCAGCAAGGGATGTGCTGACGAAAAACCAGTTGTGCGTGCTCGAGAAACTCGAGGCCGCCAGCGGGCCGCTCAGCGCCTATACATTGCTTGACCAGCTTCGCGAGCGGGGTTTTCGCGCACCGCTGCAGGTCTATCGCGCGCTCGACACGCTGGTTAAGTCCGGTTTCGTGCACAGGCTCGAAAGCCTCAATTCCTTTGTCGCCTGCGCCGAGCCGCACGACCACAGCCATTCGATGACCGCCTTTGCCATCTGCGACACATGCGGGCAGGTGACCGAATTTTCCGACCATGATGTCGGACACCGGCTCGACGAATGGGTGCGCTCGACTGGTTTCGTCGCGAAGAAGGCGGTGATCGAATTCCGCGGCACCTGTGCCAAATGCCTGGCCGAGGCGGCTTAAAGGTCTGGTATGCCGCGACTTAGCGGTGGATGCAGGAGGGAAGCGCCCCCCTCTGTCCTGCCGGACATCTCCCCCACTTGGGGGGAGATCGGCCATCATCCCGGCTTTCGCCAATCTCCAACGGAGCAAGATGGTTGCAGCGCCGAAGCTGCCAATCTCCCCCCTCGTGGGGGAGATGTCCGGCAGGACAGAGGGGGGCGCCAAGGATCGCTACAGATTGCAACTGGTCGCCGCGAAAATCCGCATGAGGTCCTAATGAGCCTCTTCCCAATTGTCGGCGGCGCGGGCATCGACATGCAGCGGCACCGACATCGACACCGCCGGCATCGCAGCGTTCTCCATCACATGGCGCACGACGGGGATCGTCGCCTCGACCTCCGCTTCGGCCGTCTCGAAGACCAGCTCGTCATGCACTTGCAGCAGCATACGGGCGGAAAGCTTCGCCTTTTCCAACGCATCGTCCATGCGTATCATGGCGCGGCGGATGATGTCGGCCGCGGTGCCCTGCAGCCGCGCGTTGATCGAGGCGCGCTCGTTGAAGGCACGGACTGACGGGTTTGACGACCGTATCTCCGGATAGTGGATGCGGCGGCCGAAGATTGTTTCGACGAAGCCGTATTCGCGGGCATAGGCTTTGGTAGCGTCGATATAGTCGCGGATGCCCGGGAAGCGTTCGAAATATTTCTTGATATAGGCGCCGGCCTCTTCGCGCGGGATCGACAGCTGGTTGGCGAGACCAAAGGCGGAAATGCCGTAGATGATGCCGAAATTGATCGCCTTGGCGCGGCGGCGTATCTCCGAGGGCATGCCCTCGACCGGCACGTTGAACATCTCCGACGCGGTGATGGCGTGGATGTCGGCGCCGTCGGCGAAGGCCTGTTTGAGCTGCGGGATCTCGGCGACATGGGCGAGCACGCGCAGCTCGATCTGGCTGTAGTCGGCGGAAACCAGCTTGTTACCCTTGTCGGCGATGAAGGCCGTCCTGATCTTCCGCCCCTCGATGGTGCGTACCGGAATGTTCTGCAGATTGGGATCGGAGGACGACAGCCGTCCCGTCGTTGTCGCGGCAAGGGCGTAGGAGGTGTGGACGCGCTTCGTATCGGGATGGACGAAACCGGGCAGTGCGTCGGTATAGGTCGATTTCAATTTGGTCAGCTGGCGCCAGTCGACGATCTTGCGCGGCAGCTCGTGGCCTTCGGCGGCGAGGTCTTCCAGGAGCTGCGCCGAGGTCGACCATTGGCCGGTCTTGGTTTTGGAGCCGCCGGGCAGGCCCATCCTGCCGAACAGGATGTCGCCGAGCTGTTTTGGCGAGCCGATATTGATGCGCTCGCCGACGAGCTGATAAATTTCATCCTCCAGCCGCGCGGCGCCTTGTGCCAGTTCGCCGGAGAGCCGCGACAGGATCTGCCGGTCGACGGAGATGCCGCGCTGCTCCATCCTTGCCAGCACCGGCACCAGCGGCCGTTCCAGCCGCTCGTAAACCGAGACGAGGCCTTTGGCGGCAAGCCGTGGCTTCAGCACCCGCCAGAGCCTGAGCGCGACATCGGCGTGCTCCGCGGCATAGGCTGTGGCCTTGTCGATGTCGATCTGGTCGAAGCCGACGAAGCTTCTTCCAGAGCCGGCCAGATCCTTGAGGGCAATGGTCGAGTGGCCGAGCCACTTTTCCGACAGAGCCGCCATGCCGTGGCCGCCTGAAGTGCCTGCGTCGAGCACGTAGGAAATCAGCATGGTGTCGTCGAAGGGGGCGACATCGATTCCGTGGCGGCTCATGACGACGAGGTCGTATTTCAGCTCCTGCACGATCTTGAGAACCGACTTGTCCTCCAGCAACGGCTTCAGAATGCCAAGCGCCTCTCGGATCGGGATCTGGTTTTCGACCACTCCGCCGCCGAGCAGGTCGCCGTTGCCGCTTTTGTGGGCTAACGGCACATAGGCCGCGCGACCGGGCGCGGTGGCCATGGACAGGCCGATCAGTTCGGCCTGCATCGGATCGGGCGAGGAGGCCTCGATATCGAAGGCGACGATGCCTGTCTCCATCGCCTCGGCGATCCAGGCCCTCAGCGTCGCGGCATCACGGATGGAGACGTATGCGCCGGTGTCGATCTTGCGGGCGGTCGCAGCCTCCAGGCGAAGCGCCGAAAGCAAAGAAGGCGTATCGCCTTGCTTGGCGGCTTCGGCGGGAGCCTCGTCGGACGGCGCAGGTATGTTCTCGGCAGCCGCCGGCGCGCCAAAGCCCATGTCGGGGCCATGTGCCGTATCGGCCCGCTCTATCGTAACGGCGGTGGCCGCGACGTCGCCTGGATCGGTTCCCGTCGCTTCGGCCACACGGCGGGTCAGCGAGGTGAATTCCATGGTCTTGAGGAAGCCGATCAGCCTGGCACCGTCGGGCGCCTGCAACACGAATTGGTCGAGCCCCTCGCTCACCGGAACGTCGTTCTTCAGCGTCACCAGCTCACGCGAAATGCGCGCCTTGTCGGCATTGGCGATGATCGATTCGCGCCGCTTGTCCTGCTTGATCTCGACGGCACGGGCGAGCAGCGTATCGAGATCGCCGAACTGTTCCAGCAATTGCGCCGCCGTCTTCGGCCCGATGCCGGGCACGCCCGGCACATTGTCGACCGAATCACCGGTCAGCGCCTGCAGGTCGATCATCTTTTCCGGCGGCACGCCCCATTTCTCGATCACCTCGGGGACGCCGATTTGGCGGTCCTTCATCGGGTCGTACATAGCGACCGTCGGGCCGACCAGTTGCATCAGATCCTTGTCGGAGGAGATGATGGTGGTGTCGGCGCCGGCTTCGCAGGCAAGCCGGCAATAGGTGGCGATCAGGTCGTCGGCTTCGTAGCCTTCTGTCTCGAGGCAGGGCAGGTTGAAGGCCCTGGTCGCCTGCCGGATCAGGCCGAATTGCGGAATCAGGTCTTCCGGCGGGGCCGAGCGGTTGGCCTTGTATTCGGGGTAGAGATCGCTGCGGAAGGTTTTCGACGAATAGTCGAAGATGACGGCGAAATGCGTCGGCACGATGCCGACATCGGTGTTGCGGGCGTCCTGCGTCAGCTTCCACACCATGTTGCAGAAGCCGAGCACGGCACTGGTCGGCAGCCCGTCGGATTTGCGGGTCAGCGGCGGTAGTGCGTGATACGCACGGAAGATGTAGCCGGAACCGTCGACAAGGAAGAGATGATCGCCTTTTTTCATGGGACGAAGGGATAGCGCGGCGCAGCGTCGTGGTCCATGCCAAAGGCGGCCTCAACCGCCGGTTCCGGCAACATCCCTGACAGTCGATCCGATCACGGGTATGTTACGAAAGTGTAATCTTCATGCCCTTGAATCGCCACGTTCGGAGACACAGATAAGCGCCATCGGCATTTTTCGCCGAAGTCCGGAGCAAGGCCCGTCCCCCGCCTATCCCGGACACTTGCGGCAGCCTATCCCCCTCTCCGGGCTGCCGCATCGTTTCGAGTAAAGGCCGCCGTGGTTCCCCTCCACCACGGCGGCATTTTTTTGCCTTTCGACGCCGGTGGTCCAACGACGGCCGGCTTTTCGTTTCTGCCTTGCGGCTTTAGGGTTGCTGCTCAGAATCGAAAGGCTTGATAAAAATGTCCAGAATTTCTCCCGTCCTCGATCGTCTCGACAAAAACCTCGACGAGAGCCTGGAACGCCTGTTTGGCCTGCTCAGGATCAAGTCGATGTCGACCGATCCGAGCTATGCCGCCGATTGCCGCAAGGCGGCGGAATGGCTGGTGGCGGAGCTCAAGCTGATCGGCTTCGACGCCAGCGTGCGTGACACGCCAGGTCATCCGATGGTGGTGGCGCACCATGACGGGCCGGCGGGCGCACCGCATGTCCTGTTCTATGGCCATTACGACGTGCAGCCGGTCGATCCGATCGAGCTCTGGGAAACCGACCCGTTCGCGCCTTCGGTGAAGGAGATCGAGCCCGGCCACCAGGTGATCACGGGACGTGGTTCGGCCGACGATAAGGGGCAACTGATGACCTTCGTTGAGGCTTGCCGCGCCTGGAAGCAGGTGCATGGCGGGCTGCCGTGCCGCATCACGATCCTGTTCGAAGGCGAGGAGGAGTCCGGCTCGCCATCGCTGAAGCCGTTCCTCGAGGCAAATGCGGCCGAACTCAAGGCCGACTTTGCGCTTGTCTGCGACACTGGCATGTGGGACCGCGATACGCCGTCCATCTGCGTTGCGCTGCGCGGGCTGGTCGGCGAGGAGATCACGGTGAAGGCCGCCGACCGCGACCTGCATTCCGGTCTCTATGGCGGTGCTGCTGCCAATCCAATCCGCATCCTGGCCAGGATATTGGCCGACATCCACGACGAGGACGGCCATGTCACCATTCCGGGGTTCTATGACGGCGTCGAAGAGACGCCTTCGCAGATCCTGAAGTCATGGGAGGCGCTCGGCGAAACCGCCGAGACATTCCTTGGGCCTGTCGGCCTGTCGATTCCGTCCGGCGAACAGGGGCGCTCGGTGCTCGAACTCACCTGGGCGCGGCCGACGGCCGAGTTCAACGGCATTATCGGCGGCTATACCGGCAAGGGGTTCAAGACGGTGATCGCGGCGGAAGCCTCGGCAAAAGTGTCCTTCCGCCTCGTCCACAAGCAGAATCCCCAGAAGATTCGCGCCGCTTTCCAAGGCTTCGTCAGGGAACGCCTCCCGGCCGACTGCTCAGTCGATTTCCAGCCGCATGGCGGCTCGCCGGCGATCCAGCTTTCCTACGACTCGCCGTTTCTCGCCAAGGCCAAGGACGCGCTGTCTGACGAATGGCCGAAACCGGCGGTGACGACGGGAAGCGGCGGCTCGATCCCGGTGGTCGGCGATTTCCAGACCTATCTCGGTATCGAATCGTTGCTGGTGGGTTTCGGGCTCGACGATGACCGCATCCATTCGCCGAACGAGAAGTACGAGATGAGTTCATTCCACAAGGGCCAGCGCTCCTGGGCGCGCATTCTCGATGCGCTGACACGCTGAGGGGGCGAGAATTCAACTTTCTGTTGATTTTTCATCGGATCGCGGCAAGGACGGGCTAGAGCGACGTGCGTCCAGCCGCGACCGGAGAATACGATGAGCGATATCCGCTTCCATAAGAACGACCTGCCGGGGCTCTTGCACTACGACGTCGGGGCGGTCGCCATCGACACGGAGACGCTGGGGCTCAATCCGCATCGCGACCGGCTTTGCGTAGTGCAGATCTCGCCGGGCGACGGTTCCGCCGACGTCATCCAGATCGCGCCCGGCCAGAAGAAGGCGCCAAACCTCGTCAGCCTGCTGAAGAACCGCAGCATAACCAAGCTGTTCCATTTCGGCCGTTTCGATCTCGCCGTGCTCTACAACGCCTTCGGCGTCATGCCGGAGCCGGTGTTCTGCACCAAGATCGCCTCGCGGCTTACCCGAACCTATACCGACCGGCACGGGCTGAAGGACATCTGCTTTGAGCTTCTCGGCGTCAGCCTGTCGAAAGCGCAGCAGTCATCGGACTGGGCGGCGGAGACGTTATCGCCCGAACAACTCGAATACGCCGCCTCCGACGTGCTCTATCTGCACCAGCTGCGCGATGTCCTGACAGCGCGGCTTGCGCGCGACAACCGGACCAGGGAGGCCGAAGCCTGCTTCCGCTTCCTGCCGACGCGTGCGAAACTCGACCTGATGGGCTGGGATGAGGCAGACATCTTCGCCCATAGCTAAGGCGGAACCTGGTGTTCGCCGCGACGTTCTGTCGGTCCGTGGAGGGATGAAATGGCTGCCAGAAAACCAATCGAAACAGCACCCAAGGATGGCTCCAAGGTCACCGTCTACTGGAAGGACAGCGACGGGGTGATGAACGAATCCATCGCGCAGTACCGGTCGCTCGACCGGCTGAAAGCGGCCGGCGGCGACTGGGACGAGAACGACACCGGCTGGTGGGCCTATACGGACGGTCATACGCAAAGGAAGGTCGAGCCGATTAGCTGGCGGCCTGCATCCGGGGATGGCGACGACGTATGACGCCGCTGGCGGCGCCGGCTCCTTTCCAATAGGTTGGACATGTTCAATCGGAGGTCGATTCGGAGCTCTCTGCTCCGCGACCATTCGCTCGGGAGGGATCTGCAATGGGTACTGAGAGCCTGCTTGTCTTCATCATCATCGGTGCCATCGCCGGCTGGCTCGCCGGCCTGATCGTCAAGGGTTTCGGCCTCGGCCTGGTCGGCAATATCGTCGTCGGCATCGTTGGTGCCTTAATAGCCGGCTGGCTCTTCCCAAGGATGGGGTTCGCCATAGGCGGCGGTATATTTGCCTCCATCATCCACGCCACGATCGGCGCGGTGATCCTGCTCGTGCTGATCAAATTGGTGAAGCAGGCCTGATCCTCGAAGCACATCAAGGGCGCGCCATGAAGCAGAACATGCTCTATCTCATCATCGGCGCGCTCGTCGTCGTGGTCATCGCGCTCGGCGTCTATGTCTATCGCGAGCAAACCAGGCCGAAGGGCGTGGAACTCAAGATCGACGACAAAGGCATTTCAATCCAGCAGAACTGAGCGGCGTTGGGTTGGCGCCGCAAAGGTGCCGATGACCTGCCCCATCGGGTCAAAAATTGAGCGCCAAGGCAGGCCGCTCCATCCTTCGATGCACCCGGAGAGAAGCCAATCTGGATACGGAATAAGAGTGACGTATCAACACATCCGCGGTATGATCTTGGTACAGGGAGTTTGGGGCCAACCCACCTACTATTAGGAGGTTGCCATGAGGCACCAAACACTGGACCAACTGCATGCGGTGGCAAAGGTACACAGAGACCCAACACCTCCTAGAATGGACCGAACCCAGCGTCTCGAACGTTGGTCAAAACTTCTAGAACGGCAGCCCAGCCGACTCCTTACCGCGCTTATCGGGACCGAATATCGTTCGTCGCCGGAGCGCGAAATCATGCGTGGCGAAGGCTCGCCAATATCGGTTGCCTTCGAGGATCCGATTCTGCGCGATGAGGGGCTGAAAGACGACACTTATGGCGAAGCAAAGCGTTTCTTCGAACTGACCGACGATCAGCTCCACGAAATTGTCTGCTACTGCCATGTCGGCGAGACGATGCAATCATCCTGGGCAGCGCTTTCCGTTCGTGATGCGATCGACTAACGCATGATCCACCAAGGTGAATAACTTTGGTGGCAAGGTCATGCGCAGATTCAACGGTTTAGAGCAGCGATCGAACGCAAGAGACGGTGGCTGAGCGGTTGGTGCTGAATCCGAGAAGGCCGTCGCGCGAGGGACGCCATTGTTGCAAACCGCCAGAAGCAAGGAACGCAGCGGTGACGTCCCGTAACGCGTTGAATTAACTTTGAACCATTTAACCCGCCCTTAAATCGCCGCATCTACTCTTCACCCGAACGCCATGGAGCGATGTGCGTCCGTTCGGACGCACAAGTACGCTCTCAGACTTTGAAGCTTCGCATCGTGTTTCCGAAAATCGCGATTTTCGGGGCGATGCGATAGGCATCGGGACATACAGCGCAGCGCATGGCGAACCGCAGAGACAGCCGCATCGAACCCAGCTTCGAGGGACCGCCACGGGCGAAATCCTCGGCCGGTTTTTCTGTGAGCGAGGAGGATCGCGTCGTGCCGAGCAACCGCAAGACCTCTGCAAAGCGCCAACCGGCCCGGACAAAATCGTCGCGTCGCGGACGTGGCAAAAGCCGGCGCGGCCTGTTCGGCGTGCTCGGCCGGTTGGCCTACTGGTGCTTCGTGCTGGCCATCTGGGGCGGCATCGCCAGCGCAGGCATCGTCGTCTATTACGGTGCGAAAATGCCGGCGGCCACCACCTGGGCGATTCCCGACCGCGCGCCCAATATCAGGATCGTCTCCGTCGAAGGAAAACTGCTCGCCAACCGCGGCATGAGCGGCGGCGAAGCTGTCGGCCTGCATGAAATGTCGGCCTATATTCCCGAGGCCGTCATCGCCATCGAAGATCGCCGCTTCTATTCGCATTTGGGAATCGATCCGATCGGTCTGTCCAGAGCCATGGTCGCCAACGTTCTCGGCGGGCGTTTTTCGCAGGGCGGCTCGACGCTGACCCAGCAATTGGCGAAAAACCTGTTCCTGACGCCTGATCGCACGCTGGAACGCAAGGTGCAGGAAGTGCTTCTGGCGCTGTGGCTCGAGCACAAGCACACCAAGGACCAGATCCTCGAAATGTACCTCAACCGGGTCTATTTCGGCTCCGGCGCCTATGGTGTCGAAGCGGCCTCGCGCCGCTATTTCGGCAAGAGCGCACGCGATGTCACGCTGCCCGAGGCGGCACTCCTCGCTGGCCTGTTGAAAGCGCCGTCGCGTCTGTCTCCGGCGCGTGACCCGAAGGCGGCCGAGCAGCGCTCGCAGCTCGTTCTCGCCGCCATGCGCGACGAAGGCAAGATCAGCGCTAAGGAACTGACCACGGCGATGAGCGCGCCGGCGTCGCGGGTGGCATCCTACTGGACGGGCTCGGAAAACTACGTCGCTGACACCATCGTGGAAGAACTGCCCGACCTGATCGGCGATGTGCGGGGCGACATCATCGTCGACACCACCGTCGACCTCACGCTGCAAAAGCTCGCCGAACAATCGATCCGCCGGCTGATCGACGGGAGCGGCAAGAAGCTCAATGCCAGCCAGGGTGTGCTGGTGTCGATCGACAATTCCGGGGCGGTACGTGCCATGGTCGGCGGCTATGATTATTCGACCAGCCAGTTCGACCGCGCCTCGGAGGCGCGCCGCCAGCCGGGCTCGGCGTTCAAGCCGTTCGTTTACATGGCGGCGCTGGAAGCCGGCCGCACACCAGACAGCGTGCGCAATGACGCGCCGATCAGAATAGGCAAATGGACGCCAACCAATTACGGCGGCAAGTATTTCGGCAAGGTGACGCTGGCGACGGCACTGGCGAAGTCGCTGAACTCGGTGGCTGCCCAGTTAACCATGGAAGTCGGCCCTGACGCGGTGGTCGAGGCGGCGCATCGCATGGGCATCCAGTCCGACCTCACGGCCAACACCTCGATCGCGCTCGGCACCTCTGAAGTGACGCCGCTGGAACTGACGTCGGCCTATGTCCCCTTCGCCAATGGCGGCTACCGCCCGGACGTCCATTTTATCCGCCGCGTGACGACAGCCGGCGGCAAGGTGCTCTACGACAACAATGGCGGCGGCGCCCCGCGCGTCATCAAGCCCGAGATCGTCGGGATGATGAATTCTATGATGACCGGCACTGTCGAAATCGGCACTGCCAGGAAGGCGGCCTTTGCCTGGCCGGCCGCCGGCAAGACCGGCACCAGCCAGAATTCGCGCGACGCCTGGTTCATCGGCTACACCGCCAATCTCACCACCGGAGTCTGGTTCGGCAATGACGATGGCGGTCCGATGAAGAAGGTCACCGGCGGCGCGCTGCCGGCGCAGGCCTGGCATGAATTCATGGTCGCCGCTCATGAAGGCGTGCCGGTGCGGCCGCTGCCTGGAACATGGAGGTCGACGCCCGCGGATACGATCGTGCAGGACGAAATACCGTCCAACGCGGCGCAACCGGCGCCGGTGCCGTCCGCTTCGGTTGGCCAATCCGCGCCGTCCGCCCAAAAAGCGTCGCCGCCTCGCGCCGTGCGTCCCGCCGAAACGGTCGATGCCGCAGGCTTCGGCGTGCCGGGCGGTGGCGGGACCACCGCATCGATCAAACGCCCGGTGCCGCCCGGCGATGTCGGCGGCCCGGTCAAGAAGCGGCAGACCTCGATCTTCGACATCCTCACCGGCGGCTGACCCCTCGTCATCGCTGCCGTGTTCCGCTACATCTCCGGGTTAAAAGTGCTAGAGCGTGCTTTGTGCGCCCAAAGGGACGCACGTCGCCTAAAGCGCGTCGCGTTTGACCGGCCTCATGCGATGCGCTTTAGGTTGTTGTTTTATGCATGTCGTTATCGCAAAACCGCTGCGCACTTTTGCGCGACATGCATTAGAGAGATCGCGAATGGCTGAGACCGACACCAGAAAGACAATCGTGCTGACCGGCGCCAGCCGCGGCATCGGCCATGCCACGGTCAAGCGCTTTTCGCGCGAAGGCTGGCGCGTCATCACCTGCTCGCGCCAGGCCTTTGCCGACGACTGCCCGTGGCCGGCCGGTCCGGAAGACCATATCAAGGTCGATCTCGCCGACCAGGAGGATGTCGGCATCGCGATCTCGGAAATCCGCCATCGGCTGGAGGCGCATGGCGGCCAGCTTCATGCGCTGGTCAACAATGCCGGCATCTCGCCGAAGCTCAAGGACGGCAACAGCCGCATGAATTCGATCGACACGCCGATGCATGTCTGGCGTGACGTGTTCCAGGTCAATTTCTTCGCGCCGATCATGCTGGCGCGGGGATTATTTAGGGAATTGGCGTCGGCCAAAGGCTCGATCGTCAATGTCACCTCGATCGCCGGTACCCGCGTGCATCCCTTCGCCGGCACCGCCTATGCGACGTCGAAAGCCGCGCTCGGCTCGCTGACGCGGGAAATGGCGCACGATTTCGGCCCGCACGGCATCCGCGTCAACGCCATCGCACCCGGCGAGATCGATACGGCGATCCTGTCGCCGGGCACGGAAAAGATCGTCGAGACGATCCCGCTGCGGCGGCTGGGGACCACGGCGGAAGTCGCCGACATCATCTTTTTCCTGTGCTCGCAGCAGGCTTCCTATGTGACGGGCTCCGAAATCCACATCAATGGCGGCCAGCATGTGTAAGCGAACGCCGGCGATCGAGGTCTAAGTAATCGGTGCTTTCGGCTCTTCGGCCGCCTCTGTCTTGCCTTCCATCACCTCTTCCACAATCCCACGCGCGATCTCGCGCTCACCCATGATGACCGTGTCGGCTCCGAGCCCCTTGAGATGCTCGACCTCGGCATCGGAATGGGCGCGGGCAATGACGTTGATCTTCGGGTTGGCGGCGCGGGCGCGCAGCACGATCTGTCCCGCCTCGAAGGCGTTGGGGATGGCGAGGATCAGCCGCTTGGCGCCCTCGGGATTGGAAGCAGCGAACACCTCGCTATTCGCGGCGTTGCCGGACACGGTTTCGATGCCGTCGTGCCTGAGCTTCGCCAGCGTCTTGTCGGCATCCTCGATGACGAGGAAGGGCAGGGCGGCCTTCTTCAATGACGCGCCGACGAGACTGCCGACGCGGCCATAGCCGACCAGGATGGAATGGCCGGTAAGCGCTGTCCTGGGCGGCGGGCCGTCCTCTTTCACGGGTGCCGCAACCGAAGCCAGCTGGCCTGGCTCCGTCGCGGGGCCGATCGGCTTTGCCTCGTCGAGCGAAGCCGTCTTGCCGGCGCGCCTTTCCAGCCAGGGTTTCATCCAGTCGACGGCAAGGAACATCAGCGGGTTGAGGACGATCGACAGGATAGCACCGGCGAGGATGAGGTCGCGTCCTTGTTCGTGCAGCAGCTTCAGCCCGACGCCGAGCTCGGCCAGAATGAACGAGAATTCGCCGATCTGGGCAAGGCTTGCCGAAATCATCAGCGCGGTCGCGATCGGATAGCGGAAGGCGACGACGATAGCGAAGGCCGCCAGCGATTTGCCGATGACGATGATGGCCAGTGTCGCCAGGATCGGCCAGCCATTGCTGATCAGGCTGAACGGGTCGAACAGCATGCCGACCGAAACGAAGAACAGCACGGAAAAGGCGTCGCGCAGCGGCAGCGATTCCTCGGCGGCTCGATGGCTGAGCGCGGATTCGCTCATGATCATGCCGGCGAAGAAAGCGCCCAGCGCCAGCGAGACGCCGAATAGCTTGGCGGCGCCGAAGGCGACGCCGAGCGCGATGGCCAGCACCGCCAGCCGGAACAATTCACGCGAACCGGTATGGGCGACGTAGTGCAGGATCCAGGGGATGACACGGCGGCCCACCACCAGCATGACGACGACAAAGGCGGCGACCTTGGCCAGCGTGATGCCGACGACACTCCAGATGCCGTAGCTGGCCGGCAGCGACAGCAGGCTGCTATGGGTCTCCCCTTGCTGCTGGCCGCCCAGCACGCCAGCCAACGCCGGCAAAAGCACCAGCGCCAGCACCATGGCCAGATCCTCGACGATCAGCCATCCGACGGCGATGCGGCCGCGCTCCGTCTCGATCAGCCGCCGCTCCTGCAAGGCACGCAACAGCACCACGGTCGAGGCGACGGAAAGCGCCAGCCCGAAGACCAGCCCCGCGCCCATCGACCAGCCGAGCATCCAGGCAAGAGCGGCGCCGAGCGCTGTCGCGAAGCCGATCTGCACGATGGCGCCGGGCACGGCGATGGCGCGGACCGACAACAAATCCTTCAGCGAGAAATGCAGGCCGACGCCGAACATCAACAGGATCACGCCGATTTCGGCCAGTTCATTGGCGAGGCCGGCATCGGCGACGAAGCCCGGCGTGTTAGGCCCGACCAGCACGCCAGCGATGAGGTAACCGACCAGCGGCGGGATGCGGAAGCGATTGGCAATTGCGCCGAAGACGAAAGCCAGCCCCAACCGGCGACAATGGTGGCGATAAGGGGCGTGTCATGCGGCATGGTCGATGGAGCGCCTTTCAAAAATCACGATGTCGGATATGCACCGCCCGAAGCAGCCGCCTTTGCAATATGGCGGCTCGGATGGTCGAGGCAACCCGCAAATGCCATGAAATCGACGACAGCGATGACAGAAGGCGAGCCGCCTCGGGCTGGCAATGGTTGCGCGAAAAAGAAGGGGATTGCTGCAAAAAGGAAGGGGCCTGCGCGCCCGATGCCCGCGATCAGGCCGCCTGCAGCAGGTTTTCGATGTCGACGATGGTGTGGTTGGTCAGCGTCTTCGAAATTTCCACTGTGATTTTCTCGGCGACTTCCTTGTGCAGTTTTCGACGCATGTCGCCCAGCACCTGCGGCGGTGCGATCAGCACCATCTCCTTGAAGGCGCCGCGATGCGCGAGTTTGTACAGCCGCTCGGCAATTTCGTCGGCGAAACGCTCCTTGCCGAGACGATGCCAGTCGGTGTCCTCGACTGCGCTGCGGTGGACGGAAGGGCCGTCGCTGTAGCGGCCGGGGCGGTCCGAACCTTGCTCTCGCGTCGCCGGATTTGCCTGTTCCATTTCCTGCACGACTTGAAGGTCGGGATATTGGGTGTCGCCACGGTTCTCGAGGAACAGCGCCTTCTCGCCGTCGGCCACTACGATCCACAGTCCGCGTTTCAGCTGGAGGTTATTCACGGAGCGCTCCTTTTTTCTGTTTTTCATGGTTTTCTAGGCCCCTCTCTGGAGCCATTGCCGCGGCTGAACAGCCAGGCTCGGATTCGCAGGGCAAACGCGCGCCGACGCAGGAATGTTCCGGTGTTCAGCGCATCGCAGCTTTAGTCTACTAGATTCGTAGAATTTAGAAAAAAGTGTTTTGTAATATACCTCGCTTGTCGCTAGAACCGCCACAGATCAAGGCTCGCAACAGCGGCTTGGATCCGCTCCACTCGTGGCTGTGGAATTTTTTTCTCCTGCCTTTGGTGCTTGCGGAAAAGCGATTGCTTCGCACGAAGCGATGCGCGAGTGCGTTCCTTCTGCTTTTTCGCGCCCGCGCGTAGAACTGCCAGCGTATTCAGGATCCGCTCGCCATGCCGCAGGCCACCGCCAAGCTCAACGCCTTTCCCGTATTCATGCGGGTCGAGGGCGAAGCCGTGGCCATCGTCGGCGGCGGCGAGGAGGCTCTGGCCAAGGCGCGGCTGATCGGCCAGTCGAGCGCCGTGCTGCGCATCATAGCCGATGCCGCCGAGGCCGAGTTGCTGGCCTTCATCGCCGCGAATGGTGCCATCCACATTGCTGCCGCCTACGAAGCCGCGCATCTCGAAGGCGCGGTCATGGCGTTTGCCGCCAGCGGCAATGAGGCGCTCGACCGCCGGGTTGCCGAAGATGCGCGCCGGATGGGCATTCCGGTCAATGCCGTCGACCGGCCGGAGCTGTGCGATTTCTTCACCCCAGCGCTGGTCAACCGCGCGCCGGTCGCCATTGCTATCGGCACGGAAGGGGCCGGCCCGGTGCTTGCCCAGATGCTGCGCAGCCGCATCGACCGCATGCTGTCGCCGTCGCTCGGGCCGCTTGCTTCGCTTGCCGCCTCGTTACGCGGCACCGCTGAGATATTGCTGCCGAAAGGCAATGCCCGTCGGCGCTTCTGGAGCGACTTTTTCGGCGGCGCGCCGGCCCGCGCCATGGCGGCCGGCCAGCTTTCGCAGGCGCATGATACCGCCGTTGACCTGTTGCTTTCGAACGCGCCGGCATCGGGCCACATTGCCCTGGTTGGCGCGGGTCCCGGCGCCGAAGACCTGCTGACGTTGCGCGCCCACCGCCTGCTGATGGAAGCCGATGTCATCGTCCATGACGCACTCGTGCCGGAGACGATCGTCGCCATGGGCCGCCGCGACGCCGAGCGTCTGCCGGTGGGCAAACGCAAGGGCTGCCATACCAAGAGCCAGGCCGAAATCAACGCGCTGCTGATTGAACTCGGCCGCGACGGCAAGCGCGTCGTGCGGCTGAAATCCGGCGATCCGCTGGTGTTCGGCCGGGCGGGCGAGGAAATGGCGGCGCTGCGCGATGCCGGCATCGCTTATGAGGTGGTTCCTGGCGTCACCGCGGCCTTCGCCGCCGCCGCCGATTTCGAGTTGCCGCTGACGCTGCGCGGCGTGTCGTCATCTATGGTGTTCACCACCGGCCATGACCTCAAGGGAAATTCGCTGCCTGACTGGGCCAAGCTCGCCATCTCCGGCGCAACGGTCGCCGTCTATATGGGCCGCTCAGTCGCGGCCGAGGTTGCCGGCCGGCTGATCGAGGCGGGCCTGTCGCCGGATACGGCGATCGCCGTGGTCGAGAATGCCAGCCTTGCCAACCGCCGCCGTTTCCACGGCACGCTCGCCGACCTGCCGTCGCTTGAGGTCCGCGCCGACCTTACCGGCCCGGTCATGACGATCATCGGCGATGCAGTCGCCGGCGCCAACTTTGAACGTTCCGAGCCGCTCGCGGCACACAGGCATGAAGGCGCGGCCCAAACAGCCGCCGAAGGAGCTGAACGATGAAAGTTCTGACCGCAAACCGCCTGACCGACGGCGAAGCCGTCTGGTACGCCAACGGCGGCTGGGCCGAGATCATCGACAATGCCGATGTCGCCTTTGATAAGGCGGCTGAAGACCGGCTGGAGGCGATCGGCGCCACGGCCTATGCCAACAACGAAGTGGTCGATGTTAATCTGATCGACGTGACCGTCGCCAATGGAGCGGTCGAGCCGGTCCGGCTGCGCGAAAAGATCCGCGCCGCCGGCCCGACCAACCGCAACGACCTGGGCAAGCAGGCCCGCCCGGAAGCCGCCCGGGCGGCGTAAACGACCACATTGATGAAACGGGCGGACGCGCCCGGAAAGACCAGACATGTACCGTTACGATGAGTTCGATCACGATTTCGTCCAGGCCCGCGTCGCCGAGTTCAGCGATCAGGTCGCGCGGCGGCTTGCTGGCGAGATCACCGAGGATCAGTTCCGGCCGCTGAGGCTGATGAACGGCGTCTACCTGCAATTGCACGCTTACATGCTGCGCATTGCGGTGCCTTACGGCACGCTGAACAGCAAGCAGCTGCGCATGCTCGGCCACATCGCCCGCAAATACGACAAGGGCTACGGCCATTTCACGACGCGCCAGAACATCCAGTTCAACTGGCCGGCGCTGTCGGACATCCCGGCGATCCTGGCCGATCTGGCGAGTGTGGAAATGCACGCCATCCAGACCAGCGGCAATTGCATCCGCAACGTCACCGCCGACCACTTTGCCGGTGCCGCCGCCGACGAGGTTGCCGATCCGCGCCCCTATGCGGAAATCCTGCGCCAATGGTCGTCGGTGCATCCGGAGTTCTCGTTCCTGCCGAGAAAATTCAAGATCGCGGTGACCGGCGCCGAGCGCGACCGCGCCGCCATCCAGACGCATGACATCGGCCTGCATTTGAAGAAGAACGCTGCCGGCGAACTCGGTTTTGCCGTCTATGTCGGCGGCGGTCAGGGCCGTACACCGATGATCGCCAAGAAGATCCGCGACTTCCTGCCCGAGGCGGACCTTCTGTCCTACTGCACGGCGATCCTGCGCGTTTACAACCTCTACGGCCGCCGCGACAACAAATACAAGGCGCGCATCAAGATCCTCGTCCACGAAACCGGCGTCGAGGAGATCACCCGTCAGGTCGAGGCCGAATGGCAGGAGCTGAAAGAGGCGTATCTGAAGCTGCCGGAAGCCGACATCCGCGCCATCGATGCCTATTTCGCGCCGCCGGCGCTGGCCGACCGGCCGGAAGGCGACGAGGTGGTCAAGCAAGCCCGCCTCGATTCCAAGAGCTTTTCGGAATGGCTCGATCAGAACGTGGTGACCCACCGCCATCCTGATTATGCCGCCGTGACCATTTCGCTCAAGGGCATCGGCGAAGCGCCAGGCGATGCCTCCGACAGCCAGATGGAAGCGGTCGCCGACCTTGCCGAGAAATATGCCTTCGACGAGTTGCGCGTCAGCCACGAGCAGAACCTGATCCTGCCGCATGTTGCGCGCGCAGACCTCAAGGTGGTCTATGACGCTCTGGTCGAGATCGGACTGGCGACGGCCAATTCCAACCTGATATCAGACATCATCTCCTGCCCCGGCCTCGATTATTGCGCGCTGGCCACGGCGCGTTCCATTCCGGTGGCACAGGAAATCTCGCTTCGTTTCGCTTCGCTTGAGCGGCAGCGCGAGATCGGCGAATTGAAGCTGAAGATTTCCGGCTGCATCAACGCCTGCGGCCATCATCATGTCGGCCATATCGGCATCCTCGGGGTCGAAAAGAAAGGCGCCGAACTCTATCAGGTCACACTCGGCGGCTCGGCCGACGAGAACACCTCGGTCGGCGAGATCATCGGCCGCGGCTTCAGTTCGGAAGAGATCACCGACGCCATCGAGCAGATCGTCGAGACCTATCTCGGCCTCCGGCTCGACAGAAACGAAAAATTCATCGACGCCTACCGCCGTGTCGGTCCCGCGCCGTTCAAGGAGGCGCTCTATGCTGGCGAAGCCAAGGCCGCTTGATCGTATCGTCGACGTCGAGGCCGGCATCGCCGCCGAAGCGGCAGGGCTCGATGCGCTCTATGGTCATCTGAAGCCGCTTGAGATCATCGAGCGGTCGGCCCGGGAGTTCTTTCGCGGCGAAATCGCCGCAGTTTCGTCCTTTGGCGCGGATTCGGCGGTGCTGCTGCATATGATCGCCAAGATCGACCGGACGTTGCCGGTGATCTTCCTCGACACCGGCAAGCATTTCGAGGAGACGCTCGGCTATCGCGACGCGCTCGTTGCCGATTTCGGACTGACCGATATCCGGGTGATCACGCCGGACGAAGCAGCGCTCGAACGGATCGATCCGACCGGCAATCTGAACGAGACCGACACCGACGCCTGCTGCGACGTCCGCAAGGTCGAGCCACTGGCGCGCGGCGTCGAGCCGTTCCGCGCCTGGTTCACCGGCCGCAAGCGTTTTCAGGCGACCACGCGGGCAGCACTTCCGGTGTTCGAGGCGGTCGGTTCGCGCATCCGCATCAATCCGCTGGCGCACTGGACGACATCGGACCAGGCCGCCTACATGCGCAAGCATCAGCTGCGCGAGAACCCGCTGGTCGCCTATGGCTATCTGTCGATAGGCTGCTTCCCGTGCACGCAGCCGGTGCAGCCGGGCGAGGACGCGCGCAGCGGCCGCTGGGCAGGGCACGCCAAGACCGAGTGCGGCATCCATTTGTCGGGGCTGGAAAAGTCGCTGACCGACGCATCGCTTTAGGGTATGTTGATTTTCAGGTGATGCCGGCCTGCAAACGGTAGCTTCCTGCGCTTCCGGTGCTCACGTACTCAAAAGTACGCTCCGCTCCGGTTCTCGCAAGCCACCATTTTTGCCTCGGCCTGACCTGAATCTCAACACACCCTGGACTGTTTGATTTTTAGGAATTTCGATGACCGAACCGACGACACTGGAGACCCGCCTCTGGACCCCGAAGGGTTTTCGCGAGGACGAGTGGACCCATGCCGAAAGTGCCGACGCACTGTCCGGCAATGGCCGCTTCATCCTGCCGCTGCAGGTGTTTCTCGCCCTCGACCCGGCGGTGCGCCGGTCGGCGAAGGAACGCATCGGCGTCCAGCTTCAGCCCGGCGACCAGCTCGAAAAGATCGCCGACCTGCTCGACCAGATATCGCTGGTGGCGTTGGCCTTCCCGGCTTTCAGTGACGGCCGTTCCTTCTCAAAGGGAGAACTGCTGCGCAGCCGCTACCATTTCGAGGGCGCGGTCCGCGCAACCGGGCAAGTTCTGGTCGACCAGCTGCCGCATATGCTGCGCCTCGGCTTCGACGAATTCGAAGTGTCGCATCCGGTGCTTTTGAAACGGCTCGAGGAAGGCCGCACCGGCGGTCTGCCGCTGTATTATCAGCCGACCGAGAGGCCGGAGGCCAAAGGCCCTAAATATTCCTGGCGGCGGGTGCGCGCCGGCTGATCGCCTGCGCCGGGCAGATCGCCGCATCTGGTCGGACCACCTTGCAGATTCAGTCTTTTATTTTCGGTGTCCTGCCCTTAGGATAGGCTCATCATTTCGCGCTCCGAAATAAATATGGCCACCAAGGGAGGAACCGGAATGGCTGGTAAGAAGATATTGATGCTCGTTGGCGAGTTCAGCGAGGAATACGAGATTTTCGTCTTTGAACAGACCATGCATGCGGTCGGCCACACGGTTCACGTCGTGTGTCCGGACAAGAAGGCGGGCGACATACTGAAGACGTCGCTGCACGACTTCGAGGGCCACCAAACCTATACGGAAAAGCTTGGTCACGATTACATCCTCAACAAGACCTTTGCCGAGGTGAATCCGGCCGAATACGACGCCGTCTATGCGGCGGGCGGGCGCGGGCCGGAATATATCCGCATCGACAAGCGCGTGCAGGCGCTGGTGCGGCATTTCCATGAAACCGGCAAGCCGATCTTCACCATCTGCCATGGCGCGCAGATCCTGATGGCGGTCGACGGCGTGCTGCGCGGCAGGGAAGTCGCGGCGCTGCAGTATTGCGAGCCAGAAGTCACGCTCGCCGGCGGCACCTACATCGATGTCGCGCCGACCGGCGCCCATGTCGACGGCAATCTGGTATCAGCCAAGGGCTGGCCGGGTCTCGCCGCCTTCATGCGCGAATGCCTGAAGGTGCTCGGCACCGAGATCCGCCACGGCGAGATATTGATGCGCGACGAACGCAAGGCGGCTTAAGCAAGGCTTGGGAACCGCCGCATTTGTCGTGCGGCGGCTCTACAGCGCCGCGCGTCCTTTTGGGACGCGCAAAGGACGCTGTAGCAATTTGATTCCACGCATGATCCTTTCCGAAAATCGATTTCGATTTTCGGGGTCATGCGTTACGCAGTCATCCGCGCTTCGCGAAACGATACCAGCTTGCTGCGGTTCTCATCCCACAGCGCCAGCTTGACGCAGCGCAGGCTCTCCAGAAGCGTGACACGGCCGATTTCGCGCAGTTCCGGATAGTCCCTCAGGACCTCCTGCAGTCGATAGCACGGCACCTTGGCGGAGAGGTGGTGCACGTGATGCACGCCGATATTGCCGGTGAACCAGTTCAGCACCGGCGGCAGGTCATAATAGGACGAGCCGTGCAGGGCCGCATGCTGGAACTCCCATTCGGAGTCCTTTGCCCACTCGGTTTCCTCGAATTGGTGCTGGACGTAAAACAGCCAGATGCCGGCGGAACCGGCCAGAACGACGATGGGTAAGTGGACAACCAGGAACGCTTCGAGGCCGACGAACCAGACGAGGGCGGCGGCGGCGACCGCGATGGCCACGTTGGTTGCCATCGATGACACCCAGGGCGTGAGGCCGCCTCGCATCATGCCGACCGGCAGTCTCTGCTCAAAGATGAAAAGCCAAATGGGGCCGAGGCCGAACATGACGAGCGGATGGCGATAGAGACGATAGGCAAGGCGGCCCCGCCAGGACATTTGCCGGTATTCGGCGACAGTCAGCGTCCTGATGTCGCCCGTGCCGCGCTCATCGAGGTTGCCGGCGCTGGCGTGATGGGTTGCGTGGGCACGTCGCCAGCAATCGTAGGGCGTCAAGGTCAGGATGCCTAGGCCGCGGCCGATCCAGTCGTCGGCGGTGCGGTTGGCGAAGAAGGAACCGTGGCCGCAATCGTGCTGGATCATGAAGATCCGTACCAGAAAGCCGGCGGCCGGAAGTATGAGGATCAGACCCCACCAATGACCATGGGCATAAGCAACTGAGGACAGTGCCCACAGCGTGGCAAAGGGAATGAGGGTGATGGCAAGTTCGACGGCGCTGCGCCGCCTGTCAGGTTTCTTGTAGCGCGCCAGGATCTTCAACCAGGCACGTTTGCTGTTCGCCACAGCTTCGGGGGAAATCATGTTCATCAGGAAGCATAGACAGACCATTCCGTCGCCGCAAGGCAGGGATCACGCCAAGTTACTGCGGGTAATTGTCGCGCGACGCGTAAGGTGCTTCAATGTGGGAGGGCATGCTTCCGGCGGCACGCAACGACAGGCGAATGTGTTGGTCTACCGCCGGGGGCCACGGGCGGCTACGCTGCTCTCGATGCCGTCCAGGCGGTCGAGCAATTCCCTGAAACGATCGGGAATGTCGTTCTCCGTCCGGAACGCCGGCAGCGCACGCAGAAAGCGCATCGTTGCCTCGGTGCCGAACTGGCGCCTGATGCCGGCCGCGAGCCTTTCACGTCTTTCGTCATTGTTGCGGGCGCCATTCTTGTTACGGTCGCCGTCGTTGCGGGTCATCATCTCAAAATCCTGTATCGGCTTCGAAACTCTTCCAGCAGACGAATGGTTCCTCCAACGCAGCATCTTGGCAAGCAAAGCCGGCGGGTACAGTAAAATTTGAATTAATATCGAAAGGTCTTCATGATGCGTCGTCGAACCGCCAGCGGCCCCTCCGGTATCGCTTGCCACTTGATTTTTGGCCGACAAACCTCGATATCGGGCACAAAATCCACACCATTCGAAATGACGGGAAATGGCGATGAGCGACCAGGCAAAAGACGAACGCGCGCCCGATGAAGCCGAGACGACCGGGGCTGCTACCGAACATACGGAAGGCAGCGTCGACGGCGACTACGAGGCGCTTGTGCGGCTGCTGAAGGAAAACGACGAGTTGAAGGACCGCGCGCTCCGCGTCGCGGCCGAGATGGAGAATCTGCGCCGCCGTACCGCCCGCGATGTGCACGACGCGCGTGCCTACGCCGTTGCCAATTTCGCCCGTGACATGCTGTCGGTGTCGGACAATCTGCGCCGCGCGCTGGATGCGATTCCGGCTGAGGCCAAGGCGGCGGGCGATGCCGGCTTCAAGGCGCTGATCGAGGGTGTCGAGCTCACCGAACGCGCCATGCTATCGGCGCTGGAGCGGCACGGGGTGAAGAAGCTCGAGCCGGAAGGCGAGAAATTCGACCCGAATTTCCACCAGGCGATGTTCGAGGTGCCCAATCCGGATGTGCCGGCCAACACCGTGGTCCAGGTCGTGCAGCCAGGCTATTCGATCGGCGAGCGGGTGCTGCGGCCGGCCATGGTCGGCGTTGCCAAGGGCGGTCCCAAGCATGTGGCTGGTGAAGCGCCGGTCGAGCCAGGGCCGGTGAATGAGCAAGCTGAGAAGGATGCGTGATTAGGCAGTAAGGGAGTAGGGTAGTAAGGGACTTGATAGAGGAGCCGTAGCAATCGTGCGGCTTCATGCTATTCATACTCCCCTATTCACCCACTCCCTTACTCCACTATGTCCTTGAACCCAATCGAGCTTCTCGACTATGCCGGCGTCGCCGTCTTTGCCGCGACCGGTGCGCTGGCCGCCTCGCGCAAACAGCTCGACATTATCGGTTACCTGTTCCTGGCCAGCGTAGCCGGCATCGGTGGCGGCACGTTTCGCGACGTCATCCTCAACGTGCCGGTGTTCTGGGTCGGAAACCGCGACTATGTGCTGATCTGCGCGGCGGTGGCGGTCTTGGTCTTCTTCAGCGCACACCGTGTCGAATCCCGCTACAAATTGCTGCTCTGGCTAGACGCCATCGGCCTTGCCGCCTTTTCGGTGATGGGCGCGGCCAAGGGGCTGGCGATCACCGGCTCGCCGGCGGTTTCGATCGTTACCGGCATGCTCACCGCCACCCTTGGCGGCATCCTTCGCGATCTGTTGACCGGGGAGCCTTCAGTGCTGTTGAGACCGGAGATCTACGCTACCGCAGCACTTGCGGGCGCCGCTCTCTACACGCTCGGCGATCTCGCCGGACTGCCGCCGCTCGCCTCGGGCCTGGCAGGCTTCATGGCTGCTTTTTGCGTGCGTGGCGGCGCGCTCAAATTCGGCTGGACCTTTCCGTCCTACAAGAGCAGGCCTGGTCGGCGACCGGAAGATATTCCATGAAATGAGCGCGGTTAGCGATAACAATCTGCAGCGAATTGGAGGAACTCCCGCTACTCGCTACTCGCTACTCACTGAAATCTCAAGCGGCGAAGCGCTGGGCTTCCCCGCCATAATAGTTGACGTAGCGGGCGCCGATCTCTTGGACCGGCATCACCACGAACACGTCGACCGTCGAGAATTCGCGATCGACGACGCAGCCGTCGCCGATGCGCGCGCCGACGCGCAGATAGCCCTTGACCAGCGGCGGCATCGCCGCGATCGCGGCCTTGGCATTGACCGCCTCGATCGGCATCAAATCCATGGAACAATAGCGCCCGGCGACCGCACGCACGTCCCAGGCCGAATTCGTCCGGCAGTGATGGGCGAGATAGGTCAGCGCTTCGGCGTGTGCCGCCGGCACAGTGCCGTGGAACGAAGCGCAACCGGTCATCACGCCGATCCCGTAATGGTTGATATAGGCCCAAATACCTTGCCAAAGCGCCTCGATGGTGCGCTTCGAGCGGTATTCCGGCAAGACGCAGGAGCGGCCGAGCTCGAGGAAACGCTGGCCGGGGTGGCGGGCGATAAGATTGGTCAGCTCGAATTCGCCCTCGGAATAGAAGCCGCCGGCCGCTGCCGCGATTTCCTGCCGCAGCAGGCGGTAGGTGCCAACAATGCGGCGATGCTCGGGACCGGACAGCGAGGTGTCGAAGACGAGCAAATGATCACAAAGCGGATCGAAATGGTCGGCGTCGCGGCGATCCTGCACCTGGAACAGGTTCTTCCTGGCGCCAAGCTCGTCATAGAACACCCGGTAGCGCACTTCCTGCGCGGCGGCGATCTCGGCCTCGTTGCGGGCGAGCCGCACTTCGAGGTTGCCGATACGGCCGAGCGCTTCGCCTTTTGTGACGGCATCGACGTCCCGCCCGGTGAGCAAAGCACCGCTGGCGTTCTGCCGAGCGTCACATTCCGGCATAACTGTATGCACGAGTGATTCTCCTTCGAGCCATCCCTCTTGGCACGGGGATACGGTGTAGGTGCAACAGGATTGTGACAGTACCGTGATACGGTGCTGCGGGCAATACTTCGTCGGCTGGGTAATCCTTCAACCGGCTATGTTACGCGGCGGGAGCCAGGAAGGACAGCCGGCGGATCACGCGGCCACCTGGCCCTCGACCGCATGGACAAGCGCGTCGGGGTCGAGCGGCTTGGTGACGAAGCCGCTGGCGCCGTGGGCAAGCACTGCGTGGCGGGTCTTTTCCTGGCTGTCCGCCGACAGCACCATGATCGGAACCGGCGCCACGGCGGTTTCCTCCTCATGCCGGCGGATGGCGGCGATGGCGTCCAGCCCGTCCATGACAGGCATGTGCAGGTCCATCAGCACCACGTCGAAGCGGTGCTTGTGGCCGGTGCCAGTGACTGCCTCGACGGCGGCCTTGCCGTCGCCGACCACTTTCACGCGATGCCCGGCCTTCAGAAGCGTGGCGCGGGCAAGCATGGCGTTGATGTCGTTATCCTCGGCGATCAGCACCGACAGGCCCTGCTGGCGGTTGCCAATGGCGCGGACGGATGGTGCGCCGCGCTTTTCCGGCTGTGGCTGGGTGAGGGCGGGTACGCTGCTGGTCAAAAGCACGCGCAACAGCGTCTCGCCACGCACCGGCCTTGCCAGGAAGGTCGCGTAGCCGCTGGCGCGGAACTCGCCCAGCATGCCGCGGTCGGTCGGCGCGATCAGCGTGATCGCCTCGCAGTCGGCAAAGCCGCTCTGGCGAAGGCGGCTTAGCAACCTGCCGTCGCCCTCCTCCATGGCCGCATCGACCAGAAGCACGTCGCAGCCTTCTGCGAAGGACGCTGCCTGGGCGTCGGTCGCGGCCAGATCGACCATGCCGCCATTGGCACGGATGGTGCGGGCGATGGCGTCGGCTTCGATGGCGTTCTTCGACAGTATCACCGCGCGCTGCCCTGACAGCGCATTCTGGCGGGTCTGCGGCGGCTCGGTGGCCGATATGGCAGGAATATCGAAGACGAACTCGGAGCCTTGGCCGAGCCGGCTCGAAACCGAAATCGTGCCGCCCATGGCGATCACCAGGCGCTTGGAAATGGCAAGACCGAGCCCGGCGCCGCCATGCGCGCGGGTCGACGTGCCATCGGCCTGTTCGAATTCCTCGAAGATGCGCTCCATATCGTCCTCGTGCAGGCCGGGACCCGTATCGGCGATGGTGAAGCATATGCGGTTGGTGGTTTCGGTGCAGGCACGAGCGATGCTCACCAATACGCCGCCGCTGTCGGTGAACTTGATCGCGTTGCCGATCAAGTTGAGCAGCACCTGCCTGACCCTTCCTGGATCGGCGGTGATCATCTGCGGCACGTCGGGTTCGACATGGCAGCCAAGGCCGATATTCTTGGCGAAGGCGCGCGCCGCCAAGAGTTCGACGATGTTGTCGGCGATCTCGCGCACCGACATTGGCTGCGGTTCGGGATCGAAGCGGCCGGCCTCGATCTTGGAATAGTCGAGCAGATCTTCGATCAGCGCCAGCAACGCGCTGGCCGAGGTCGAGACGGCGCCCACATAGGTCCGTTGTTCGGGTGAAAGATTGGTGTCCGCCAGCAGCCTGGCCATGCCCATGATGCCGTTCATCGGTGTGCGGATCTCATGGCTGACGGTGGCGAGGAAGCGCGATTTGGCCTGGCTTGCGTATTCGGCTCGCTCACGGGCGGTGATCAGCGACGATTCGGCGTGCTTGCGGGCGGTAATGTCGCGGGCGATGGCGCGATGCGAGACGGCGCCGCTCTCCTTGTCGCGCACGGACAGTTCGATCCATGAGAACCAGCGCGGGCCGCTCGGCGTGCTAATGGCGACGTCGGTGGAGCTCAGGCATTCGTGGTCGGAAAAAGCGGCATCGGGAACGATGCCGACGTCGATGCCGAGTTCGACCAGGGTCCTGCCGGCAAGATCGCGCTGGTCGGCTCCGACAAGATCGGCGAAAACCTTGTTGGCATAGACGATATGGCCGTCACGGTCGCGGTGGACGACGAGATCGCCAAGCGCGTCGATCAGCCCGCGAAAGCGTTCCTCGCTCTCCTGCATCTCCCACATGCGGTCGGCCAGGGTCTCGACCTCGGCGCGGCTGCGAGCTGCGGTCTCGCCAAGGATGGCAACCGTGCGACGCACCGTGCGCCTGGCACGCAGATGCACGGCGAGACCGGCCATGCCAGTCGCCAAAAGGCCAACGGTGATGACGATCGGCGCGCCAGTCAGGTGCGACAGCCCTGCCAGCATGACGATGGCGACGAGCGTCAGGAATGGCAGGCCTTCGCGATTGGCGGCGGGCAGTTCGGGCGCCAGTGGCGGCGCTGCGATATGCTGCCGCCTTGGCGCCTCCGGGCCGATCGCGTCGACGCTTTCGGCGCTCTCCGTTTCTCCGATGGCGGATTCCGTGACCATGCGGAAACCCTTGCCAGACAGAGATTATGGAAAATTGCGGCGGATCGTTCGAATTTTATCGGTCGCGCGGTTTTTGCCTTTCTTTCGTGCAAAACGGCAGACGCCAGAACTCACATATCCACCACTACGCGGCCACGGATCTTGCCCTCGACGATGTTGTGCGCGGCGTCGATGATGCCGTCAAAGCCGATGGTCGTGGACAGGCTGGCGAGCTTCTGGAGGTCGAGGTCCGTGCCGATGCGGCGCCACGCCTCCATGCGGACCGGCTTTGGCGCCATCACCGAATCGATGCCGAGCAGGCAAACGCCGCGCAGGATGAACGGGGCGACGCTCGCTGGCAGATCCATGCCGCCTGCCAGGCCGCAGGCGGCGACGGCGCCGCCATACGAGGTCATCGAAAGGACGTTGGCCAACGTGTGACTGCCGACCGCGTCGACGCCGCCGGCCCAGCGTTCCTTGGCGAGCGGCTTTGCCGGCTGGGCAAGCTCGTCGCGCGAAATCACCTCCGCAGCACCCAGGTCGATCAGGTAGGAGCTTTCAGCGCTGCGGCCGGTCGAGGCGATGACATGATAGCCGAGGCTGGACAGGATCGAGACCGCGACGGAGCCGACGCCGCCGGCCGCGCCCGTCACCACCACCGGGCCGCGATCGGGCACGATGCCGTGCCGTTCCAGCGCGATGACGCAAAGCATGGCGGTGTAGCCTGCGGTGCCGATCGCCATGGCATCATGCGGGCTCATACCCTGAGGCAGCGGCACCAGCCAGTCTCCCTTGACTCGGGCGCGCCCGGCATAGGCGCCAAAATGCGTTTCGCCGACGCCCCAGCCGTTCAATATGACCTTGTCCCCCTTGCGCCAGTCGGCATGGGAAGACGAGATGACGGTGCCGGCGAAATCAATGCCCGGCACCAGCGGCCAGCGGCGGATCACCGGCGCCTTGCCTGATATAGCGAGGCCGTCCTTGTAGTTCACCGTCGTCGCCTCGACGGCGACGGTGACATCGCCTTCCATCAGGTCGGCCTCGGTGAGGTCGGTCACCGCGACCGACTGCTTCTTCTCGGCATCGCGCGAAACGAGGATGGCTTTGAAGGTTTCGGGCATGTCTTCTCCTCGGGCTTTTCGAATGGCCACTGTATGGCGGCAGAAGGCCAGGTCAATCGCTTGAGGGCTTGGCCTCGCGCCGCCAACCGATGAGTTCGTCGAAGACGACCACCACCGCGCCGACCGCGATGAAGGCATCAGCGAGGTTGAAGATGGCAAAGGACCATACCGGGGTGTGGAACAGGATGTAGTCTATCACGTGACCATGGGTAGCGCGGTCGAGCAGATTGCCGAGCGCGCCGCCGACGATCAGCGCAAAGCCGATGCGGGTAAGCACGTGGCCGGGCGGAGTGCGGGCCGCGAGATAGAGCACGAATGCGACGACGAAAGCGGCGATGACCACCAGGCCGGTGTCGCCGAAGGATGAAAACATGGAGAAGGCAATGCCGGTGTTGTAGGTGCGGTACAATGCCAGGAACGGCACAAGATCGACCTTTTCCTGGAAGGCGAGGCCGGTCTCGACCAGATATTTCACCCACTGGTCGAGCGCTATCGCGGCGGCGACCAGCAGGATGTAGGGGAACCACGATTTTGCCGTTTGGGATTTCACCATTTGGGATGTCACGGTCTGGCGTCCTCCGGGGCAAATTTCAGCGCGCCGCGCCGGATCTCGAACAGCATGATGCCGGTGGCCACCGCGAGATTGAGCGAATCGGCCCGGCCGGCCTGTGGAATCCGCAGCAATCTGTCGCAGCTTTCGGCTAGGCTGTCGGGCAGGCCCTGCTGTTCGTTGCCCATCATCAGCAGCACCGGGCCTTTGGAAAAGTCGACCGAACGGTAGTCGACCGCACCTTTCAGATGTGTGCCGGCAACGAGGCCAGGAAAGTTTTTTCGCCACACGAGGAAGGCGTCCGGCGTCGCCTTGGCCACCGGCACGGCGAAGATCGAGCCCATGGTGGCGCGCACGGTCTCGACGGAAAAAGGATCGGTGGTCTCGCCGACCAGTATGACGCCCTTGGCGCCAACGGCATCGACGGTGCGGATGACGGTGCCGAGATTGCCTGGGTCGCGCACGCGGTCGAGCGCCACCCAGACGTCGCTGTCTCGAACGCGGATGTCCTTCAGCGGCAGGAACTTCTGCGAAAAGACGCCGACCACCATTTGCGGGTTATCGCGGCGGGTGATGGCGACGAGCACTTTTTCGGAAACTTCGAGCACGGTGCCGCCGGCGGCAACCGTGCGCGCAGCGACCTTTTCGACTGCCGCGTTGCCGCGTCCGGCCTTGGCAAAGACCAGCGTCCGGATCGACCAGCCGAGGTCGAGCGCGTCGATGACCAGCTTCAGCCCCTCGGCCATGAAGGCGTTCTGCTGGTCGCGGAATTTCTTCAGGGCGAGAGCCTTGATGTCCTTGATCAACGGATTGGCGAGGCTGGTGACCTCTTTCACCTGCCCTGGCGCGCCGACGTGCCGCTCGCTCATCAGGCCACCCAGCGCGAGAACAGCGACGTCGACAGCGCCCGGCCGGCGGATTTCTCGCGGATGATCAGTTCGCCGGATTCGACCGTGCCGCCCATGCCTGCGAAAGTGTCGCGCATTAAGGCATGGATGGCGAAGAAGGAGGCGCGGATCGAATAGGCGGTCAGCACGACAGCAAGCGGCTTCGGCGTCAGGATCGAGCGGCAGATGTCGGTCAGATCAGGCAGGTCCTCGAACAATTGCCAGACCTCGCCCTTGGGGCCACGGCCATAGGCGGGCGGATCGAACAGGATGATGTCGTAGCGGCTGCCGCGGCGCTCCTCGCGCTCGGCGAATTTGATGGCGTCGTCGATGATCCAGCGGATCGGCTTTTGCGACAAGCCCGCCATCTCCTGGTTCTCCCTAGCCCAGCCGATTGCCTTCTTGGACGCATCGACATGGGTGACCTCGGCGCCGGCGCGCGCCGCCACCAGCGAGGCAAGGCCGGTATAGCCGAACAGATTCAGTACCTTGACCGGTCGCTTCGCCGCCGCGATCAGCCCGGCCATGTGGTCCCAGTGCGAGGCCTGCTCGGGGAAGACGCCGACATGGCGAAACGAGGTGAAGCGGCCGAGATAGTCGATGCCGTCATGCTTCATCGGCCAGGTCTCGCCGAGCGGCGTCCTGGGGAAGCGCCAGCGGCCGATGCCTTCCTCGTCGGTGTCGCCGGTGAAAATGGCGTCGGCGCGGTCCCAGTTTTCGGCCGGCAACGCTTTTTGCCAGATCGCCTGGCCTTCGGGCCGGACGATGCGATAGGGCCCGTACTGCTCGAGCTTTTGACCGGCGCCGCTGTCGAGCAGCGCATAGTCGGCGTTGGGCGCCACTTCGAGGATCAGCGGCAGGTGTTCGGCGGGCAGGGCGCCGTCGCGGCGGGAAAGGACGCGCGGCGCGGTGCGGTTGCCCGATGCTGTGCCGGTTGCGCGCGGCGCCTGTTCCGCCCCGCCCTTTGCGAGCTGATGCGAGCGGCTGTCGCGGCGTTTGTCGCGAAAAGGTTTCAAGAAGAGCATCTCCGGGGCGACTTGGCCCGCTTCTGCCACAGCACCTTCACCGGTGCAACAAACGCGGTCGCTGGACATTTCCGAAACGGTCAGCCGCGCCTGATCCAAAGCAGGGCGACAATCAGCGATACGAAACCGACGGCCTTGAAGCCGGCGACGATCATATGGCCGGTTTCCCAGCGCAGTCGGATCACTTCGAAATTTTCCGGGATCGGTCCAGGCACCCAGGTGGCCAGAATATCGTTCGCCGGCTTGACGAGAGCAAACCACATCGCAAGAGACACCGCATAGAGCACGGCAGCGGCCAACGCATACCAGAACGCCGGACGGTCATTGCGCAGCATCCATGCGAGAAGTCCCGGACAGCCGATCGCGGCCACGTCCAGTGGCGCGCCAATGACGGCAAACAGCTGGAACTGGGCCTTGAAGACAGTCGTCTCGCGCCAGAGAGAAGGTGACCACTTCGTCAGCCGAGGAGCCGATTCCAGGACATGGGCGAAGGATGGTCCAAGGCTGAGCGCCGCCATGACGGCGGCCAAGATGGACCAGAACAACAGGAACCCGCGGATCTCTATAACGCCCGAACAACGGTGCGACGCCGGAGACGTTCCCGCCGATCGGGAACAGAGAAGTAGGGGAGTAGGGGAGTAGCGGAGTAAGGGAGTAAGGGAGTAAGGGTAGATATGACTGGCACGAAGCCGCACGATTGGTATAGCTTCCCTACTTCCCTACTTCCCTACTTCCCTACTTCCCTACTTCCCTACTTCCCTACTTCCCTACTTCCCTACTTCCCTACTTCCCTACTTCCCTACTTCCCTACTTCCCTACTTCCCTACTTCCCTACTTCCCTACTTCCCTACTTCCCTACTTCCCTACTTCCCTACTTCCCTACTTCCCTACTTCCCTACTTCCCTACTTCCCAGCGCCTTGTACACCGCAATGCCGGCGGCGAGGTCTTCGAGGGCTGCGCCGACCGATTTGAACAGCGTGATCTCACTGGGGCTCTGCCGGCCCTTCTTCTGGCCGCGTGCCAATTCATGCAGGTCGGCGACGATGGCTTGCGGCTTCAGCACGCCCGAGGCCAGCGGCTGGACGATATCGCCCGCCTCCTTGGCGGCGCCTGCCCGGGTATCGACGTAGACGCGAGCACGCGCAATCGCATCGTCGTCGCTTTCGCGCATGACCGGCGTGAAGCCGCCGACCAGATCGACATGGGTGCCCGGCTTCAACAGCGCGCCCTTGATCAGCGGCGTGGTCGTGATGGTCGCCGACGAAACGATGTCGGCCTGGCCGATTTCGGCGTCGAGATCGCTCGCGGCGGTGGCCGCAAAGCCCTCGGCGCGCAATTCCGCCGCAACCTTTTCGGCATTGGCCGGTGTGCGGTTCCAGATGCGGATTGCGGTGATCGGCCGCACCGCTGAATGCGCCCTGGCGAGGAACGGCGACAGCGCGCCGGCGCCGACCACCAGCAGCCGCTCAGCGTCCTCGCGGGCCAGATAGGAAGCGGCCAGCGCCGAGGCGCAGGCCGTGCGCCACTGCGTCAGCCGCTGGCCATCGATCATGGCTTCAGGCTCGCCGGTCGCGCCGTCGAGCAGGAGGTAAAGCCCCATCACAGCGGGTTTGCCTACGGTGTTGTTGTCGGGCGACACCGTGACGATCTTGACGCCGATATGGCCGCCTGCCGACGTGCCGGCCGCATTGAAGTCGGTCCAGGCAGGCATCAGGAGCAGCGTCGAGGCCGCGCCGTCGGGCCGTTCGACCGTATGGTGATGCCTGACCGGTTGTACCGCGCCATCGCGAAAGGCCGCGCGCAGCGTCTCGACCAGGCCGGGAAAGGTCAGCGCTTGATCGACCTCGGCCGCCGAAATGGTCAGCATGGGAAACTCCATGGAGAGAAATACGCCTAACGCATAACCGAAAATGGTACAGCGTCCTTTGCGCGTCCCAAAGGACGTGCGGCGCTGTGTTGGCTCAGCTGGTCGGCTTCGGCAAGGCGGGGCCTTGTGGCGCAGCCGGTGCGCGGCTGACTGCCTGGCGCAGGTTTTCGGCCTCGACGCCGCGCTGGCGCGCCAGCTTGCGATAGCGGCCCTGCTTGACCCAAGTGGCCAGGCTGCCGACGATCATGCCGATGGCGAGAGCCAGGAACAGGAAGATGAAAAGCGGCAGCGTCATCGTTAGCGCCGGATTGCCGGGGTTGAACGGATCCAGGGTGAAGGCAACCGGATCGCGATTGGCGACCGCCAGCGCGATCAGAATGACGGCCAGCGGTACGAAGACCACGATGAGCATGAGGCGATTGAACATGGAATTTCCTGTCGAAGGCGGGCTCTACCGCAGGCCTACTGAAAAGGCCGGCACGCTGCACGAGCTCGCGCGGCGCCTATTTGCCGCCGTTCAGCCTTTCACGCAATTCCTTGCCGGTCTTGAAGAACGGCACCCATTTCTCCTCGACCTCGACGGATTCGCCGGTGCGCGGGTTGCGGCCGGTGCGGGCGGGGCGGTTTTTCACCGAGAAAGCACCGAAACCGCGCAGTTCGACCCGGTTGCCTTCGGCAAGCGCGTCGGTGATCTCGTCGAAAATCGCGCCGACGATGTTTTCGACGTCGCGCAGAAAAAGGTGCGGGTTGCGTGTGGCGATGATCTGCACAAGTTCGGATTTGATCATGAGAAGGCTCCCCGTGAAAACACAGCAGTCAAAATTATGAGGATGATTTTATTTGCTTTTTTCACTCGTCTCAAGGGTGCCAGACGGAAACGAGACCGTCAAGAAACAAGCGGTCGGCACCAAGTTCGTGAATGATCTCGCCGCCATAGTCGGGCAGGCCGAGCGCACTGCCGATGGTTCGCGCCATCGCTTTCGAGAACAGGAAGCCGCTGCTTTCCGCGTCCTTCCACTCCACCACCTTGAGCTTGGCGTCGACGCCCTTGGTCGCGAGCCAATCGATCGCTTCGGTCTCGCCGCCGACCGCGTCGATCAATTTGTTGGCAACAGCCTGCCGGCCGGTGAAGATCGACCCGTCGGCCAGGGCCAGCGCCTCGGGCTTGGTCATGTTGCGGCGCTCGGCGACGACGCCGACGAACCAGTCGTAGCTGTCCAGGATGAGCTTGCGGACCATGGTGCGCTCGTGGTCACTGGTCGGCTTGAAAGGCGATGGCGAGGCTTTCAGCGGCGAGGATTTCACTTCCTCGAGCTTGATGCCGAGCTTGTCCATAAGGCCGCTGACGTCCGGATACTGGATCAGCACGCCTATCGAGCCGACGATCGACGATTTGCGCGCGACAATATGATCGGCCGCGGTGGCGATCATATAGCCCGCCGATGCGGCCAGCGTGCCGACCTCGGCCACCACCGGCTTCTCGGCGGCCAGCTTGCGAACTGCCTCGTAGATCGATTCGCCCCCGACGGTGGTGCCGCCCGGTGAATCGATCGACAGGATCACCGCTTTCACCCTTGAGGATTGACGGATGGTCTCCAGTTGTTTGATCAGGTCTTCGTCTTCGGTAATGGTGCCCTCGATCTTGACCTTGGCGATATGGTCGACCGCCGTGCCGGTGAAGTCGTCACCGTAAATCCAGCTCGAAAAGGCAATCAGCCCGGCTGCTGCGACAACAAGCGCTGCAACGCGCCAGAATGTCAGCTTGCGGCGCAAGCGGCGGCGGTCGATCAGGTCGTCGGCTCTCAGTGCCATGGTCAGCCTCATAGTCGGTGGAAGCAGATGCTTTTAAAGCAACCATCCGCGCCCGGCTACCGATTCCTGACGAGCTTGCGCCAAAGACAGGTCTCGACGTTCGCGAACCGGCGTTTCAAGAGATGTTAAGACCAATCCACAGGCCCCTAACGCTGCCCGCCTGTATCTGGTATGACATGCAAGTTGTGCCGGTTTCATTTTCGTTTGTGCAACAGCAACCGTCACACTTTTGCGGTTTTCCTCCGCTTGTGCTTGCTTGAGGGCGCCGGCATCCCACCTATAGGGGTGCTTGGCGGCAGGGGTTTAAAAGAAAGCAGTTATGTTAGCGCGACCGATTGAACCGACCAACACCGAGACGGAGTTGGCTCCCCCGGACGTAGGCCCGGCGCGGGTCGACGCCTTCGGCATTGCCCAGCGCCATTCGCGCCGCGTGCGGATATTGAAGCTGGCGGTGCCGCTGGCCGCTGCCGCGATCGCGGTCGCCTTCCCGGTCTATTCCTATCTCGCGGCGCCTGGCTCAATTCAGGTCCAGGCCGACGGCAGCGCCTTCGCCAACGGCAAGCTGGTGATGGCCAATCCCAAGCTCAACGGGTTCACCAAGCAGAAACTGCCCTATTCCATGACGGCCTTGCGCGCCATACAGGACGTGACCAAGCAAGGAATCATCAACTTGGAGGGCATCGACGCCAAGCTGCCGATATCGACCGACAATGTGGCGGCCATCAATGCCTCGCACGGCACCTATAATCGCGATGGCAACACGATGAGCCTGACCAGCGATGTCACCATAACCACCACCGATGGCTTGGCGGCAAAGTTCAAATCAGTCTTTCTCGACATGGGCAAAGGCACTATGAAGACGAACGATCCGGTCGACGTCAGCCGCGGCGGGTCGCGGATCACCGCAGAGTCGATGTCGATCCAAGACAACGGCAAGATCGTGGTTTTCGAGAACAGAGTGCGTGTCAACATCGATCCCGCCAGCTTGAAGGCGGCAGAGGCAATGAGCGGAGAATCCAATGCGGTTCAGTAGTTCGACACGGCTCGTGGCCGCAGCTTCGGCGTTGCCGGCCCTTGGGTTGGCTTTGGGGCTGGTCCTGGGGTTGGGGACGGCGCCGGCTCTGGCGCAGTCCAAGGCCACCAGCCAGCTATCGGGCCTCAAACTGTCCGGCGACAAGCCCATCCAGATCGAAAGCGATAAGCTCGAGGTCCGCCAGGCGGATAGCGTCGCCGTGTTCACAGGCAATGTGAGCGTCGTCCAGGGTCCGACCTTGCTCAAGGCCGGCAAGATGACGGTCTATTACGTCAAGGATGCCGACGCTGACGCCAAGGATGCACAGGCCGCAGGTGCCGCGATGACCGGCTCGGCCAACATCGACCGCCTGGAGGTCGCCAACAAGGTCTATATCAAATCGGACGACCAGGTCGCCACCGGCGACAGCGGCACCTTCGACATGAAGACGGAAGTGCTGGTGCTTTCAGGCAGCAAGGTCGTGCTTTCGCAAGGTGACAATGTATTGGTCGGCTGTAAGCTCACCGTGCAGATGAAGAGCGGCCTGGCTCAGGTCGACGCCTGCGGGGGCCGCGTCATGATGTCGATCACGCCGCCGGCGAAGTCGGGAGCGGCGAACCCCTGATGGTCGACGTAGCATCGCTGATGGCGCGTCTTCCAGGACGCGTCGCCAGCAAACTTGCGGCACCGGCCACGGTCAGCGTCGACCAGGTAAAGTTCAAGGGAACCTTGATCGCCAAGGGCCTGACCAAGAGCTACAAGGGCCGCAAAGTTGTCAGCGGCGTGACGATCGGCGTGCGCGCCGGTGAGGCGGTCGGACTGCTCGGTCCCAATGGCGCCGGCAAGACGACCTGCTTCTACATGGTCACCGGCCTTGTGCCGGTCGACGAAGGCACAATCGAAATCGACGGCTTCGATGTCACCTCGATGCCGATGTACCGCCGCGCCCGCCTCGGCATCGGCTACCTTCCGCAGGAAGCGTCGATCTTTCGCGGCTTGAGCGTCGAGCAAAACATCCGTGCCGTGCTCGAAGTGGTCGAAAAGAACCGCAAAAAGCGCGAACACAGTCTCGACGAACTGCTCGATGAGTTTCACATCAGCCATCTGCGCAAAGCCCCGTCGCTGTCGCTTTCCGGCGGCGAGCGGCGGCGCCTTGAAATCGCGCGCGCACTGGCGACCCGCCCCGCATACATGCTGCTCGACGAGCCTTTCGCTGGCATAGATCCGATCGCCGTCGCCGATATCCAGCAACTCGTGCGTCATCTGACGGCGCGTGGCATCGGCGTGCTCATCACCGATCACAATGTCCGCGAGACGCTCGGCCTGATCGACCGCGCCTACATCATCCATGCCGGGCAGGTGCTGACCCATGGCCGGGCCGACGAAGTGGTCGCAAACCCGGATGTGCGGCGGCTTTATCTCGGTGAGGGATTTACACTCTAAGCGGGAAAATTCTCCTCGAAACGCGATTTTTGGCGCGAGACCAGCCTTTTTTCTCCGATTTCTCTTCCAAATAAAGCAGCGACAGGCGAGTTTTGATCGCCGTCGCCTTGACAAGCAAAAGCCGGGCCAGTTTCTATGCCCGACTCCTTCCGGCAGTCCGGGTGCGTAGACAGGGCGTTTGAAACCGAACCATGGCGTTGGCGGCAAAACTACAGCTACGACAATCCCAGTCGCTGGTGATGACGCCGCAACTCATGCAGTCGATACGGCTGCTGCAGTTCACCCACATCGAGCTGGAACGCTTCATTGACGACGAGATCGAGCGCAATCCTCTGCTCGAGCGCGCCGAGCCGCAGGACGATCCCGTCAGCGACCAGGCGCAGAAGATCGATGCCGCGCCGGAAACGGCCACCGACGGCGATTGGTTCGAGAAGGAAACGGCGTGGAGCGCCGAGGCGATCTCGGAAAAGCTCGATACTTCGCTTGAAAACCTATTTCCCGACGACCCCGGCATCAGCGAGCGGCTCGGTCCCGACCTGACGGCTCAATGGAAGTCGGCATCCGGCAACGGTTCCGCGTCCTCTTCCGACGGCTTCGACGTCGGAGACATGGCGGCCGCCGCCATCACGCTGCGCGAGCATGTCGGCGAACAGGTCGCGCTTGCCTTCGCCGACCCGGCAGCACGCCTGATCGCCAGCGAACTGGCCGATGGCCTCGACGAGGCCGGCTATATGCGCGCCGACATGGCCGAGATCGCCGCCCGTCTCGGCACCGACCGAGCGGCGGTGGCGAATGCGCTCGCGGTCTGCCAGACATTTGAGCCCGCCGGCATCTTTGCCCGCGACCTCGCCGAATGCCTGTCGCTGCAGCTTGCCGTCCGCGACCGGCTCGATCCGGCGATGAAGGCTTTGATCGCCAATCTCGAACTCTTGGCGCGGCGCGATTTCCAGACCCTGAAACGGATTTGTGGGGTCGACGAGGAGGATCTGCTCGACATGCTGGCCGAGATACGTGCGCTCGATCCGCGCCCGGGCATGGCGTTTTCGGCGGGCGCCAGCGACGCGATCATCGCCGATGTCGAAGTGCGGGCGGCTAATGACGGAAGCTGGGTGATCGAACTCAACCCCGAAACGCTGCCGCGCGTGCTGGTCGACCATATCTATTTCGCCCAGGTTTCACCGCATGCGAAAAACCAGACGGAAAAGGATTTCCTGGCAGAATGCCTGCAAAACGCCAACTGGCTGACGCGCAGCCTCGACCAGCGGGCAAAGACCATTCTTAAGGTTGCCTCAGAAATCGTGCGCCAGCAGGACGCCTTCCTCATCCATGGCGTGCGTCACCTGAAGCCGCTCAACCTGCGCACGGTGGCCGACGCCATCGGCATGCACGAATCGACCGTCAGCCGGGTCACCACCAACAAATACATGCTGACGCCGCGCGGCGTGTTCGAACTGCGCTATTTCTTCACCGCGTCGATCGCTTCGTCGGCTGGCGGCGATGCGCATTCGTCTGAAGCGGTGCGCGACCGCATCAAGCAGTTGATCGATGAGGAGAAACCTGCCGACGTGCTTTCCGACGACGCGATTGTGGATATGTTGCGGGAAAGTGGCGTCGATATCGCCAGGCGCACGGTCGCCAAGTATCGGGAGGGCATGAATATTCCCTCGTCGGTGCAGCGGCGGCGTGAAAAACGCGCTTTGGCCAGCGCCGGACGTTGATCTCCGACGGAATTTCCACAACTTTCGCGCTTCATTGACAAGCCGCAATGAAGTGGCTAGAAGCCCGCCCGCATGGGACGGGCTACTGCCCGCATGCGGATGGTCCGTCACGACGTTGGCCACGGGACGGTCAAAGAAGGCGGCTTGTGATCAACCGGAAAGTTCGGATTTAAAATCGGCGCAAGTGACGCCGCAAAGCTTGTGCGCACAGACCACGGGTATAAACTCGGGACAGTTTGAAGCCTGAGCAAGGAAGGTCAGTTTTCAGATGACACTGCGCATATCAGGAAAACACATGGACATCGGCGATGCGTTCCGTACGCGCATCAACGACCGTGTCGGAGAAGTGATCGGGAAATATTTCGATCGGGGCTTTTCAGGGCAAATTGTAGTCGTCAAATCGGGGTCGCGCTACACGGCCGATTGCATGATCCGGCTGGATTCCGGCGCTTCGCTGCAGGCGACCGGTGAAGCCCAGGACCCGACGCTCGCTTTCGAGGCGGCGGCGGATCGCCTCGAAACCCGCCTTCGGCGCTACAAGCGTCGGCTGAAGTCACATAATTCAGGCAATGCCAACGGCGAGCTCACCGACATCGCCTATACGGTGATGGCGCCGCTTGCCGACGACGACGAGGAAATACCGGAGAATTTCGCGCCAGCCATCGTCGCCGAATCAACCATGACGCTGCGGACCATGTCGGTGGCGTCAGCCGTGATCGAGCTCGACACCAAGGACAGCCCGGTTCTCGTCTTCCGCAATGCCGGAACCGAGCATCTCAATATCGTCTATCGCCGGCCGGACGGAAATATCGGCTGGATCGACCCGTCTACGACCAAGGTCGCGCAGGGATGACGGCCAAGGCCGCACTGGGATAAAGCACCAAGCCGCACGCGAGAGTGAGGGCTGGCGACGGTAGGCGAACGAGGGATTTCAAGTATGGATCTGAGCGATCTCATCAACGTTCCGGCAATCTTGCCGGCGTTGAAGGCGAACTCCAAGAAGCAACTGCTGCAAATGCTGTCCGAAAGGGCTGCGGCGATTGCCGGCATTCCGGAACGGGAGGTGTTCGACACCATCCTGCAGCGTGAACGGCTGGGCTCGACCGGTGTCGGCAATGGCATTGCCATTCCGCATGGCAAGCTGGCGGGGGTGAAGCGGATCGCCGGGGTTTTCGCCCGGCTGGAGACGCCGGTCGATTTCGAGGCGCTGGACGACCAGCCGGTCGATCTGGTGTTCCTGCTTTTGGCGCCCGAAGGCGCCGGCGCCGACCACCTCAAGGCGCTGTCGCGCATCGCGCGGGTGCTGCGCGACGCCGACACGGTGGCCAAGATAAGGGGCACCCGCGACGCCGCAGCGATCCACGCGCTTTTGTCGGACACGCAGGCCTCGCATGCAGCCTGAGCTTTTTTGATCAGATCCGTTGAAGGGCCGCCGTGAGCGGCCCTGTCCGTTTCCAATGAGATCGCTGCGCCGTATTGTTAGTGGATGGGGACAGGGGTCAGGTCGTTCTCCAGGGCGCCAGCCAGCGCTCTGTCACGAGCGTCTGAAAGCAGGATCGGCTGGCCATTGGCGGCAAACAGGGCCCACAGTTCCAGGCCGGGCGCGATTTCGCCGAGGCCCGGGAAACGGCCGCGCAGATCGTCGCTCGACACTTTCCTGAGATAGGCGACCGAGCCTTCGCCGAGATGGGCGAATTCGCCGCTGGTCATGATGAGGTTTTCGTCAGTTCTGGTCATTTCAAGCCTCCTTGGCGCGAGGACGCCGCTCAAGGCCGCCTCGCATGAGAGCCATTTGAGCGCCGTGTGTCCAATTGGACACACAAAGGACGCTCTAACACTTCAATTTGCTGCATCATGCTTTCGGAAAATCGGTTCCGATTTTCCGGCCGATGCAGTGGTAAGGATCAGTCTTTCACCGATATATTTATTTTCCGTACCATCCGTTCGGATTCGGGCCGATCGAGATCGATCGCCAAAAGGCCGTTCTTCAGCTCCGCTGCGATCACCCGCATGCCGTCGGCCAGCACGAAACAGCGCTGGAACTGGCGTGCGGCAATGCCGCGATGAAGGAATTCGCGCTCGGTGTCATCGTTCTGACGGCCGCGCACGACCAACTGGTTCTCCTCCGTGGTCACATCGAGATCGTTTTCGGCGAAACCGGCGACAGCGAGCGTGATACGCAGCCTTTCGGCCTTCCCGTCTGCACCGCTGAGGCGCTCGATGTTGTAGGGAGGGTAGCTGTCACCCGACTTCGCCAGACGTTCCAGGGTCTTTTCCATGGCGTCGAAACCCAGGAGCAGCGGGCTAGAAAAAGGCGTCATTCGGCTCATGTTACACTGTCCTCTCAAGAGCGACATAAAGTGGAAAAACCCAGATGGCATTTTTCCCGATGGCCTTGATATGGTCCGCCCCGCGGTCAAGTTCAAGCCGTCAAAAGCCCCGCCCAAAAAGACTCCCCAAACAAGGAATTGAAATGCCCGAATCCCGCAAGATCATCATCGACACGGACCCCGGCCAGGATGATGCCGTCGCCATTTTGCTGGCACTCGGCAGCGCCGAGTTGGAGATCGTCGGAATGACCGCCGTTGCCGGCAACGTGCCGCTGAGGCTCACCGAAAAGAACGCACGCAAGATCTGCGAACTGGCTGGCAGGCCAGACATCAAAGTCTATGCCGGCGCCATCCGCCCTTTGGCGCGTGAACTGGTCACCGCCGAGGAGGTGCATGGCGAGACCGGTCTCAATGGACCGCAATTGCCCGAACCGACAATGAAGCTGCAGGACCAGTATGCCGTCGATTTCATCGTCGAGACACTGATGAAGGAAGAGAGCGGCACGATCACGCTCTGCGCGCTCGGGCCGCTCACCAACATAGCGCTGGCGCTGATCCGCGAGCCGAAGATCGCACCGCGCATCAAGGAAATCGTACTGATGGGCGGCGGCTTCTTCGAAGGCGGCAATGTCACCCCGACCGCCGAATTCAACATTTATGTCGACCCGCATGCCGCCGATGTCGTGTTCAAATCCGGCATCCCAATCGTCATGATGCCGCTCGACGTCACCCACAAGGCGCTGACCACGGCCAAGCGCACCCAGGCCTTCCGCAAGCTCGGCACCAGAGTCGGCACGGCTACGACGGAGATGCTGGAATTCTTCGAGCGCTTCGACGAAGAGAAATACGGCACCGATGGCGGACCGCTGCACGACCCTTGCGTCATCGCTTATCTGTTGAAGCCGGAGCTCTTCAGGGGCCGCAACTGCAACGTTACCGTGGAAACCGCCTCGGAGCTCACCATGGGCATGACCGTGATCGACTGGTGGGGCGTGACCAAGCGACCGAACAACGCCATGGTGATGCGCGACATCGACCACGATGCGTTTTTCGCGCTGCTGCTGGAAAGGCTGGGGCGGCTTTAGAGCCGCTCACTCACTCATCGAGCAATTGGTACGTTTCGGTGCCATTGAGACGGTACCGCCGCTCGATCGCAACTTCTGATCCGATCGCTCGCGGCATTGCTGCGTTACCATATACGAATACCAGAAGGTCATTTTCGTTGAGACGGATTCCGTACTGATAACGGAATCCTCTTCCGATCCATGCTTCGGGGCTCGGAGGAACATTGAGAACGTTGACCACAGTGCCAGTCGTCGACTCCACATCGACGATTGGGCTGCTCCGCCTTGCAATAAGTGCGCCGATTGCCAGAATGCAGACACCGACCACAAGGCTGGTGATGACGATGCCCCGGAGATTTTCCCGCAGTATTAGCAAGGTGAGGGCCAGCCGCGCTCTTGCCATACGGTTCACTCCGGAAACCGGTAGAAGACGAAGCCGTTGTCGCGCGTGACGCGCTCTATGGCGACACGCGCACCCATAAGATGCGGCCGATCGTCGTCGATGAAGACAGATGAACAGTCCTCGAACAGCATATAGACACTCTGGCCTTTGCCCCAATGCGGACTTTTGACCGTGGCATCGATTGGCTCGACCGAGCGGATCGGGCTGGCGTCATTCGTCCACTTGTGCGGATCCAAGGCAAGCAACGCCACAAACAACGATGCGATCAGGATCACGCCGATCGCGTGCCTTTTCACATCCGCAAAAGTCCATGGCACCGGCATGAATCCCCAGCCATCGATTCATGTGGTGCACAGAAGGCCGACTTTCAATCGGCCTTCCTGTCCAGGAGATCGCTGGTTGCGTCCCGGCTCTCGGCCGCCGTTACTTCGCCTTTGAAAACGCCAGCCACAGGCCGCCGCCGATCAGGAAACTGCCGCTGATTCTGGACATGAGCTTGATGCGGCCGGCCGAGAGCAGGCGTCCGGCGCGGCCGGCGGCCAGCGCGAAGGTCGAATCCGACACGGCGGCGAAGATTAGTGCGGTGAGACCCATGACGAGGATCTGCAACGCGTAGTTACCTTCAGGGGCGACGAACTGCGGAAAGAAGGCGCCGAAGAACACCAGCGTCTTGGGATTGCTGATCGCCACCAGCAGGCCTTGCAGGAAGAAGCCGCCGCGCGGTGTCTTCGCCGATCCGTCCGCGTTCAGCTTGCGCTTGGAGCGGAACATCTGCACACCCATCCAGATCAGATAGGCAGCGCCAATCAGCCTGACCCATTCGAACCAATGGCCCATGCCCGCGATCAGCGAAGTCAATCCGATGCCGACAATGGCAATCATGATGGCCAGCCCGGCCTGCGTGCCGGCGACGTTGGCGAGGCCGGCGCGGGAGCCATGGCGGATGCTGTTGGCGATGATCAGCGTGACCGTCGGTCCAGGCACCAGGACAATGACGATACAGGCAACGACATAAGTAGCGTAGAGTTCCAGTGACATGGTTTTCCTCGACAGTATGCGGCTTGCGACGCGGCCGACCGTGATCAATGCATGACAGCAACGCAGGTGCAAGCCGGCAGCACATGTCGCTGGCAGCCCTGACCTGGATTTTAGGCTCCGGCCTGCCATGGCAGCGTCGTCTCGTAGGCCGCCGCCGCTCTCAGCACGGCCATGTCGCCGCGCGGCCGTCCGATCAATTGCATGCCCATCGGCCTGCCTCTGGCATCGAAGCCCGCCGGTACGTTGACCGCAGGGCAGCCGCCCAGCGTGGCGAACGCTGAAACCTGCATCCAGCGGTGATAGCTGTCCATGGCACGCCCGGCCACTTGCGTCGGCCAGTGGGTGGAGACCTCGAAGGGGAAGATCTGCGCAGTCGGCAATGCGACGAGGTCGAAGCGGTCGAAGAGCGATAGTAGGGTTTTGTGCCAGGACGAGCGCCTCACCGTGGCGGCGTGGATCTGCGGCGCCGTGAGCTGAAGCGCGTGTTCCACCTCCCACACGGCCTCCGGCTTCAGAAGACTGCGTTTCAGGGGATCGTCGTAATGCGCCTTGAGCGCACAACCGCTGCTCGCCTGGCGCAGCGTCACAAAGGCCTGCCACAGCGCTTCGAAGTTGAAATCAGGTACCAGCGCTTCCGTCTGAAAGGATACGTCGGCGAATCGGCCGAGCGCGGCCTCGCAAAGCTGTAGAATGCCGGGTTCAACCGGAAGATGGCCGCCAAGATCGCCGAACCAGGCGATGCGGCCGCCGGTCGTCGGCGTTCGAAGCCCTTCGAGGAACGAGCCGAGCTTGTGATGTGAGAGCGGCGCGCGAGGGTCGTAGCCAGCCTGCTCGTCGAGCAGCAGCGCCATGTCGCGCACGTTGCGGCCCATCGGCCCTTCGACTCCCATCTGCGCGTGAAAGACGTCAAGCTCGCCGGCCGGGACAAGTCCCTGCGACGGACGGAAGCCATAGACATTGTTATAGGCGGCCGGGTTTCGCAGCGAGCCGCCAAAGTCGCTGCCGTCGGCGACAGGCACCATGTCGAGCGCCAGTGCGACCGCCGCGCCGCCGCTCGAACCGCCGGCGGTCAGGGCCGGATCGAAAGCGTTGAGCGTCGGACCGAACACGGTGTTGTAGGTGTTGGAGCCAAGGCCAAATTCGGGAACGTTGGTCTTGCCGATGATGATGGCGCCGGCCTTGCGGACGCGTTCGACGAAGAAATCGTCTTCCTGCGGCACGAAATCGGCGAAGATCGGCGAGCCGAAGCTGGTTCTGAGGCCCTTGGTCTGCGCGAGATCCTTGATGGCGATCGGCAGGCCGAACAGGGACCCGGCATGTTCTGCACGCGCCAGATGGCTGTCCGCCCTGTCGGCCTCGCGCAGGATGTCGCCGCGCTCGCGCAGCGAGACGACGGCGTTGACCAGCGGGTTCACGGCGTCGATCCGGTCGAGGAATGCCGTCATCACCTCGCGCACCGACAACTGCCGGCGCCGGATCGCGTCGGCAAGATCCACGGCGGACAGGCGGCAGATATCGCCGGCGGGCGGCACGGCGTGTTTTGTGGCCGGACGCATGGCTCTCACCTAGCTGGCGGATTTTGTAGCGCCACGTCGACTTCCTTCGCCAGCGGGATCGCCGGCTGGGCGCCGGGTTTCAGGCAAGCCAGCGAACCAGCGGCTGCGGCACGGGCGAGCACCTGATCGAGCGGCAGGCCGGATGACAGCCCGGCGGCGAAGTAGCCGCAAAACGTGTCGCCGGCGCCGACCGTGTCGACAGGGGTGATCTTCAGCGCCGGAACCATCAGAAGATCGGCTGGCGTGGCAGCCAGAACGCCGTCACCGCCGAGCGTGACGACGATTGTGCGGCCGGTCTTCCCGGCGTAATCGCGCATCCGCGCCGGGCGATCACGGCCGCTCAACGACAGCGCCTCGCCATAGAGGTCGAATTCGGTTTCATTGGCGACGACATAGTCGGCCTTGCCGAGGAAGGCGGCCGCCTCGCCACGGAATGGTGCCGTGTTAAGCACGGTGACGGTGCCTGCCGCCCGTGCGACGTCCAGTGCTGCTTCGACAGTCTGAAGCGGGATCTCAAGCTGCAACAGCACGACATCGCCCTTTTTCATGAAAGCCTTGGAAAGGTCGCCTGTCACGACCGAGTCATTGGCGCCGGGCACCACGGCAATCACGTTCTCGCCGTCGTCGGCGACCATGATCAATGCCGTGCCGGTCGAGGCGAAGGTCTCGCCGACACCGGAAAGGTCGATCTTGCCGTCCCGCAGCAGCGCCAGCGCTTCAGTGGCGAAGTTGTCCTTACCGACCGCGCCGACCATGCGCACTTTGGCGCCGGCGCGCGCCGCGGCCAGCGCCTGGTTGGCGCCCTTGCCGCCGGGTGCGGTGGTGAAGCCGGAGCCCCGAACCGTCTCGCCCGGTGCGGGCAAGCGGTCGACATTGGCGATTAGATCGAGGTTGATCGAGCCGATAACGATTATCAAGTGGTGCCTCCCTGCTGACGCGTCGTGCTTTCCGAAAATCGGAGTCGATTTTTGGAAAGTACGATGCGTAGAAAGTGCTAGAGCGTACTTTCCGAATGGACGCACGTCGCTCTAATTGCGCGGGAAGCTACTCCGTAAGGCCGCTGCTTGCCAGACCGCGCGAGATGAACTCGCGCGCTGGCGCCCGAATCTATGGGCGTTTCATCAAGAACCAACGTGTCCCGCTTCCCAGCCAAGGATGGCGCGTTTGCGGGTCAGGCCCCAGTGGTAGCCGGTGAGCGCGCCTGATTTGCCGAGAGCCCGGTGGCACGGCACCACGAAGGACATCGGATTGGCGCCGACCGCGGCACCCACCGCCCGGCTGGCACTCGGTGCGCCGATGCGGGCGGCGATCGAGGAATAGGTGCAGGCCTTGCCCATCGGAATGCGCAGCAGAGCCTCCCAGACGCGGACCTGAAAGTCGGTGCCGATCAAGACGACGCGCAGCGGCTGGTCGGCGCGCCAAAGTGCCGGGTCGAAGATGCGCGCGCCATAGGGCGCCGTCGCGGCCATGTCCTCGACATAGGTTGCGTTCGGCCAGCGGGCGGACATGTCGGCAAAGGCCGCGCGCTCGCCGCCGGCATCGCTGAAGGCGAGGCCGGCAAGCCCACGGTCGGTGACCATGATCAGGGCAATGCCGAAGGGCGAGATGTGGTAGCCGTATCGGATCGTCAGCCCGGCGCCGCGGGTCTTGTAGTCACCCGGCGACATCGCCTCGTGAGTGACGAAAAGGTCGTGCAACCGGCCGGGGCCTGACATGCCGACCTCGAAAGAGGTCTCGAGCAGCGGCATGCCGGAATAGAGCAGTTTGCGCGCGTGGTCTAGCGTGACAGCCTGGAGGAAGGCCTTGGGCGACAGGCCGGCCCAGCGGGTGAAGAGCTTCTGCAGGCCGGTCGGCGTCTCGCCGACTTCCTCGGCCAGTATTTCGAGCGACGGCTGGTCACGGTAGTCAAGGCTGATCTTCTCGATCGCGCGCCGAACAACTTCGTAGTCACCGCCTTCGGGTGTGATGTCTTTCTGAAGGACTGCTGTCGTCTTGAGAGGCATTTGGGCGTTCATGGGACTATCTCCTTGGCCGTGAATATCGGCCTTCGCGGCGCCGATCACCACCCGAAACTTGCCTTCTTGCCGCTCTTCCCCAGATGGAATTGGCTTCGGGAAACGAGCCGATGATGGCTGGCTAAAAGGTGCATCTCCCCAAGGAGAAGGAGAAGGAGACGCTGCTAATCACCGTCTTGACAAGGCACTGGAGACGGCCTCAATCGCTGCTGAAAGACCATTTCGCGGACGAGGCGGTTTGCTCAGCGCGCTTTCGCGGTCGCCAAGGCGCGCGAAAAGGCTGACGCAAAGCTCTCGCGGTCGTCGGGATTGAGGAAACCGCCGATCGGCACATTCTGCCCTTGTGCTTCCACCGCCATCCTGGTGATGCCGATCTCGGCGTGGTGGGCGACCGAAAAACGCGCCCAGAACGGATTGAAGCGATGCGCTTCCGATTTGCCTGACGGCGCGGTCTTGCGGATGTCGAGGCTGGTGCGCGAGACCGACACTTCCTCGCGGGCGCGGGCGGCACGATAGTTGGCGCGAAAGGCGATGTAGACGGCGATGACGTCGAGACCGAGGAAGCCGAACACCGGCCAGGCACCGCGCGACAGGAAAAACGCTCCGGTCACCAGCGAGCCGAACAGCAGAGCGCCCATCAGGATGGCAAAGCCGGTTTTGCCCAGCGACCGATGCGGTATCAGCAACGCCTGGAAGAATGGCTCGTCGGCCTCACATGAGGCGTTTGTGTCGCTCATGACGGGATATTATAGGAAGGGAATGACGAGCCCCAAGCCCAAAAATTCCTCTACACCCAAAAATGAACCGCTCCCCGGCCGACGCGACGGCGCGAACGCCAAACCGCGTGCCCGGCCGGTGCGGTCCTCCTACAGCCCGGCCGAGGTGCACGAGATTTTCCGACGCTTTTCCGTTCAGCGGCCCGAGCCGAAGGGCGAGCTCGAACATGTCAACGCCTTCACGCTGCTGGTGGCGGTGGCGCTTTCGGCACAGGCGACCGATGTCGGCGTCAACAAAGCAACGCGGGCGCTGTTCAAGGTCGCCGACACGCCGCAACAGATGCTGGCGCTCGGCGAGGCCAAGGTCGGCGAGTATATCCGCACCGTCGGGCTTTGGCGCAACAAGGCCAAGAACGTCATTGCGCTGTCGGAAGCGCTGATCCGCGACCATGGCGGCGAGGTGCCTGACGACCGCGACCAGCTGGTCAAGCTGCCGGGCGTCGGGCGCAAGACCGCCAATGTCGTGCTCAACATGGCCTTCGGCCAGCACACGATGGCGGTCGACACGCATATCTTCCGCATCGGCAATCGGCTGGGACTGGCGCCCGGCAAAACGCCGGAACAGGTAGAGCAGGGGCTGTTGAGGATCATTCCGGACGAATATATGCGCCACGCGCATCATTGGCTGATCCTGCATGGCCGCTACGTCTGCAAGGCGCGCAAACCGGATTGTCCGGTCTGTGTGATCGCTGACATCTGCAAGGCCGAGGAGAAGACGAATGATGTTCCGGCGCCGCTGGTCGAAATTGCGCCGCTCGAACCCGTAGGCGAAGTTCAATAGCCGTGGCCGCGCGCCATCGCCGCGGCGAAGACCGGGATCAGCAGGAAGATGAAGGCTTCGGCGCGGACATAAGTTCGAACGGATGCAAGTTGCGCCGCCGGCACTTGAAAACCGGGGTTGGCCGAGGCCTGCCTGTTCCAGGAAACAAAGCGGACCGTCGGAATGATCGACAGCAGCCCGACGATGACGAAGGCCGCCATCTTTGCCCAGAACACCCAGTTGTAGACGTAGAATTCCCAACCCTTCAGGCCGTAGATGACGCGGCCGATGCCGACGACGATGATCAGCATGGCGATGATGCCGTAATGGCGATCGATGCCGACAAGCCGCCGAAGCGTCGCGGCGGGCAGATCGCCGCGGATCAGGACAAATTCGGCGCCGATGATGCCCGCCAATGAAAACACCAGCAGATGATGAAAGACGGCAAGCAGAAGATCGGAGGTATCCATGCCCTTTTTCCTTCGTCTGACGGTACAGCGGACGCTGAATCAGCTGCTGGTGAAAAGTAGCACCGCTGGGCAGGATTCACATTGGGCTGGAAGATGATCTGCACAGGCTTTGGCTCTTGTCTGGTGCAGGCGATTTGGATCTCTGTCGCATATCGCTGTCCCCCAAACCGCCGAGCACTGGGCGACATGCATCTAAGCACACAGGCAAAACGCAACCGAGGGATGACACATGGGTAATCCACAGGCGCTCGTCGCTCCCGTCATCGAAACGCCGCGCACCGTGCTGCGGCCGCACCAGCTCGATGATTTTGATGCCTATGTCGCGATGTGGGCCGATCCGGCCGTCACCCGCTTCATCGGCGGCAAGCCGCGCACGCGCGAGGAAAGCTGGATGCGCTTCCTGCGTCATGCCGGCCTGTGGTCTTTGCTGGGCTATGGCTTTTGGGCGATCGAGGACAAGGCGACCGGCCGCTTCATCGGCGAAGCCGGCTTTCACGATCTGAAGCGCAACATCGTGCCGTCGATCGAAGGCGTTCCGGAAGCTGGTTGGGCGCTGGTCCCGAGCGCCCACGGCCAAGGCTTCGCCAGCGAAGTCGTCGGACGGGTTCTCGCCTGGGGCGACGAGGCATTCGGGCGCGCAAGGACTGTCTGCATCATCGATCCGGAAAACACCGCTTCGCTGAGCGTCGCGGCCAAATGCGGCTACAGCGAAGTGTTGCGGACCACCTATCACGACGATGCGACGATCCTGCTGGAACGGCAGCCTTGAGGGTTGCGGTCTGTCATCCTGTGGTTCTGATCGGGCCGAATCGAGGCTTTCTAGGCCTGCCGCTTCAGCACCGGCGTTCCGTTTAGGCTTTTAGGGCCGCCTGTTCGAGCATCGAGGCGTCTTCGCCGAAAGCGCGGGTGGCGCGCGCGGCCGCCTCGATCAGCGGCTTTTTCATGCGCTGAAGAAAAGCCGCGTCGACGCGCGTGCTCGGGCCTGACAGCGTCAACGCACCGATCAAGGTGTGCCCCGGCCCGAACACTGGTGCCGAAACGCCCGCCGTCTCGGGGTCGCGATCGCCGACCGACAAACAATGGTAGGTTTTGCGGATCGTCTCGTAAGGCTCGCCCTGCTGACCGGAAAACGCCGCAAGTACGCGGCCGCCCGTACCGGCCAGCAGGGGCAGCACGTCACCTTCCCGTATGGTGTAGCGGATGGGATGCTTGGATTCGACGCGGTAGAGGCAGGTGCGCACGTCGCCCGAGCGGACATAGAAAGCGATGCTTTCCCAGCTTCGCTCGGCCAGATCGCGCATGATCGGCAGCAGGATGTCGATCGCCACGACCGAACGCTGGTATAGGGCACCCAGCCGGAAGGTGGCAGGGCCGATACGATAGCGGCCATCGTCGAGACGCTCCAGCAACTGCCCGCGCAGCAATGAGTTGGCCAGCCTCAGGATCGTGCTCTTGTAGAGGCCGGTCCGCGCCGCGATTTCGGCTAGGCTGAGCGACCGGTCGGCGGTAGCGAAAGCATCGAGGATGGCGATCGCACGGTCTAGCGCGGCAACACCGTTGGTCGACGCAGGCTTGGATTGTGTTACGGTCATCTGCTTGATCACGTCGTTCCGTTCCCGGTTGGACAGAAGGGCCGATCGGAGCAACTATGCCGCGTGCAGACAGTTCTGTCCAGTAGAATGCCGTTCCTGTTGACAGAACAAGACAAAGGCTGCATGAATTTTTGTCGAGCGGGTCTGGATTCAGGCTACGTTGCTGGCAGGCACCAGAGGAGGTGTCGTGATTGGAGGAATCCCATGCTGAACAGACGCAGATTTTTAATGAGCACCGCCGCTGCCGGCGCCGCCGGTTTCGCAGCGTTGCATCTCTCCCCCGCTTTTGCGCAGGATGCGCCGCAGCTCCAGATCTTCGTGCCTGCAGCGCCCGGCGGCGGCTGGGATCAGACGGCGCGCACGATGGACCAGGTGCTGCGCAGTGAGAAGCTGATCTCCGGTTCGCAGATCACCAATGTCGGCGGCGCCGGCGGCACGGTCGGCCTGCCGCAATTCATCAGCCAGTGGAACGGCAAGGGCAATTCGCTGATGGTTGCCGGCATGGTCATGGTTGGCGCCATTATCGCCAACAAATCGGCAAACAATCTCACCGAAGTCACGCCGATCGCCCGCCTCACCGGCGAATTCGAGGCGCTTGTGGTGCCGTCGGGCTCGCCGTTCAAGACCGCAGCAGATTTCGTCGCCGCCCTCAAGGCCGATCCGACCAAGGTTCCGGTGGCTGGCGGTTCGGCCGGCGGCTCGGACCACATATTGTTCGGCCTTATCGCGAAGACGGCCGGTGTTCCGGCGGCCAACCTCTCCTACGTGCCGTTCGCCGGCGGCGGCGAGGCACTGTCGGCGCTTCTCGGCAACCAGGTCGCGGCCGGCATCTCCGGCTATGGCGAGTTCTCCGAACAGGTCAAGGCAGGCGCGCTTCGGCTGCTTGCCATTTCCGCGGACGAGCGCCAGGAAGGCATCGACGCACCGACGCTGAAGGAAGCCGGCATCGATGTCGAATTGTTCAATTGGCGCGGCGTCTTCGCACCGCCTGGCGTTTCCGACGCCGACAAGGCGGCAATGATCACGCTGGTCGAGACCATGGCCAAAAGCGATGCCTGGGCCACCGAATGCAAAAACCGCAACTGGACACAAATCCTGCTCACCGGCGACGACTATGCCAAATTTCTCGCCGAAGACACGGCCCGGATCGCAGCCATCCTCAAGGACCTCGGCCTTGCCTGATGTCCTCGGAAAGGGGCGGTCTGCACTGCCCCTTTCCGATCTTCGCCAGCCGCATGGACATACGATCCGGCGCGAGTGAAACTGCGGTAAGGTCGGCTGTGGGAGACCGGCCTATCCAGGGAGGACGATCATGAGCACCAGCGACCAGCAGGCGGCGCGGCCGCGCCTTGCCGTGCCCGAATTGCTGATCGGCATCGGGCTTCTCGCCTGCGCCGGCGCAGTTGCCTGGCAAACCCTGTCGATTCCGGTGTCGCCGCTCTACTCGAAGGTCGGCCCCACCGTCTTCCCCTACATCACCATGGTCGGCATGACGATCCTTTCCCTCCTGCTGATCGTCGCTGCCCTGCGGGGCGGCTGGCAACCGGAGGAAGAAAAGGAAACGCCGACCGACTGGAAGGCGATGGGCATCGTCGCCGTCGGATTGGTCGCGAACCTTGTGCTGATCCAGCCGCTTGGCTTCACCGCGGCCTCGGTGATCATGTTCGTTCTCATTTGCCACGGGTTCGGCAGCAGACATCCGCTGCGTGATGTGCTGCTCGGCCTGATCTTGGCGCTTGCCGCCTATTTCGGCTTCGCCAGGGCGCTCGGCGTCAATATCGGCGCCGGCTTCATCGAGAACCAGCTGAACACGGGTCTAGATTCGATTATCCGTATGTTGAGAGGCTGAAGCCATGGAAACGCTCAGCCATCTCGCGCACGGATTTTCGGTCGCTTTTACGCCGGTCAATCTCATGTGGTGCCTGCTCGGCACGACACTGGGGACCGCGATCGGCGTGCTGCCCGGCCTCGGACCGGCGCTGACCATCGCGCTGCTTTTGCCGATCACCTATCAGGTGGCACCGGAAGCATCCTTCATCCTGTTTGCCGGTATCTATTACGGCGCCATGTATGGTGGTTCGACGACATCGATCCTGCTCAACACGCCGGGCGAAAGTGCGACCATCGTCACTGCGCTGGAAGGCAACAGGATGGCCCGTTCCGGCCGCGGCGGCGCGGCACTTGCCACATCGGCGATCGGCTCCTTCGTCGCCGGCACTCTCGGCACGCTGGGTGTCGCTTTCCTTGCCCCGGTCGTGGTCAAATTCGCGCTGTCTTTTGGCCCGGCCGAATATTTTTCGCTGATGGTGCTGGCCTTCATCACGGTTTCGGCGGTGCTCGGCTCATCGTCGGTGCGTGGCCTGACCAGCCTGTTCGTCGGCTTCGTCATCGGCATGATCGGCGTCGATCTGCAGACCGGCCAGCCGCGCTTCACCTTCGGCATGAGCCAGTTGCTCGACGGTGTCGACGTGATCGTCGTCGCCGTCGGCCTCTTTGCGGTCGGCGAGACGCTCTACATGGCCTCGCGCCGCTATGCCGGCAAGGACGAGATCGTGCCGCTGAAGGGATCGCTCTACATGACCGCCGCCGAATGGGCGCGCTCGTGGAAAGCTTGGCTGCGCGGCGCCCTGGTAGGCTTCCCGATCGGGGCTCTGCCGGCTGGCGGCGCCGAAATCCCGACGTTCCTGTCCTATGCGATGGAGAAGAAGCTCTCCAAACACAAGGAGGAGTTCGGCACGACCGGCGCCATCGAAGGCGTTGCCGGCCCGGAGGCCGCCAACAACGCATCGGCCGCCGGCGTGCTGGTGCCGATGCTGACGCTCGGCCTGCCGACCTCGGCGACGGCCGCGATCATGCTGTCGGCCTTCCAGAGCTATGGCATCAACCCCGGGCCGATGCTGTTCATGACGCAGGCCAATCTGGTCTGGGGGCTGATCGCCAGCCTGTTCATCGCCAATGTCATTCTCGTCATCCTCAACCTGCCGCTGATCGGGTTGTGGGTGCGGCTGCTGAAAATCCCGGCGCCGCAGCTCTATGCCGGCATCCTGGTGTTCGCCACGGTCGGCACCTACGGTATTTCGCAGTCGCCGACCGACCTCGTCATCCTCTATCTGCTCGGCGGGGCCGGATTCCTGATGCGGCGCTTCGATTTCCCGACGGCGCCGGTCATCATCGGCATGATCCTGTGGCCACTCGCCGAGACCCAGTTCCGCCGTGCGATGACCATCTCGAACGGCGACTGGTCGGTGTTCTATACGCATCCGCTGTCGCTGACGCTGCTGACGCTGGCGTTCATCGGGCTGATCGGGCCGCATATCTGGGCCTACATCGAGCACAGGCGCAGGCGTGGACCCGAGCATGTGCCGGGCGATGCCTGATCTGTTTGTGAGACCATGACCGATCTGCTGTCCGGTATCCGCGTCCTCGACCTGACCAATGTTCTGGCTGGCCCTTACTGCGCCTATCAGCTGGCGCTGCTCGGGGGTGACGTGATCAAGGTCGAGGCGCCGCAAGGCGGCGACCTGGCGCGCCAGCTCGGCGGCTCGCCGGAACTCAACAGTGCCGGAATGGGCGCTTCGTTCCTGGCGCAGAACGCCGGCAAACGCTCGGTGGTGCTCGATCTCAAGCAAGAGGCCGGTCGCGAACGCTTTCTCGATCTGGTCGCCTCCGCCGACGCGCTGGTCGAGAATTTCCGCCCCGGCGTGATGGACCGGCTGGGGCTTGGCTTTGCGAGGCTGAAGGAGGTCCGCCCCAGCCTTGTCTATTGCGCGATTTCGGGCTTCGGCCAGACCGGGCCGATGCGCGACAATCCTGCCTACGACCAGATCATCCAGGGCCTTTCAGGCATCATGAGCATCACCGGCACACCGGAGACCGCGCCGCTGCGTGTCGGCTATCCGGTCGCCGACACGCTGGGCGGGCTGGTCGGGGCGTTCGCCATCGCCGCGGCACTCGTGAAGCAGAAGACGACAGGCGAGGGCGCCTTCCTCGACGTGTCGATGCTCGAATGCACGCTCTCTGCGCTGGGCTGGCCGGTCTCCAACTACCTGACGGCTGACGTCGAGCCGCAGCCGATGGGCAATGAGAACATGACGGCTGCACCTTCCGGGACATTTCGCACCGGCGACGGTCTGCTCAACATCGCCGCCAACAAACAGGAGCAGTTCGTGGCGCTCTGCCGGCTGGTCGGGCTGCCGGAGCTGGCGTCAGACCCGCGCTTTGCCGAGCGCGAGACGCGCAAGCGCAACCGCATCGCCCTGAAGGCACTGATCGAGGATGCCCTGGCGAACAGCTCGGCCGCAGCCTGGGAGGAGACGCTCAATCGCGCAGGCGTGCCGGCGGGCAGGGTGCTGACGATCCCGCAAGTGCTGGCCGAGCAGCAAGTGATCGAGCGCGAGATGACCACCCGTTTCGATGGCATGCCGAATATCGACCGGCCGCTGACCGTCGTGCGCGGCGGGTTCATGGTCGATGGTGCGGCACCCTTGCCGACCAAACCGCCGCCGGCGCTGGGCGAGCATATGGACGAGGTGTTTGCCGGTCTGCCGCCGCGCGTCAAGAAAAGGGCGCAGGGATGAGCGACGCGAGGACATGAGCAACGTTGAGAAAAAAACCGGCCGCGAGCGCGGCGAGGAATGGTGGCAGACCGATATCATCGAAATGCGCCCTGGCGTGATCCGGCTGCGCGGCTATGAGATCCAGGACCTGATCGGCCGCGTCAGCTTTCCGGCGATGATCTGGCTGATGCTGCGCGGCGAACTGCCTGGTAAGGAGCAGGCGGCGCTGCTCGGCATCGCGCTCGGTGCCGCCGTCGACCACGGGCCGCAGGCGCCGTCAATCGCCATTGCCCGCATGGCGGCTACCTGCGGCGTCGGCATCAACAGCGCCATGGCCTCAGCCATAAATGTGCTTGGCGACGTGCATGGCGGCGCTGGCGAGCAGGCGCTTGCCTTCTACGGCGACATCGCCGCGGCACTGGACGCAGGAGTGACGCTTGCCGATGCCGTCGCGGCGCGGCTCGATCGTATCTTCGCCGAGGAAAAATCCTATGTGCCGGGGCTCGGGCACCGCTTCCACCCGGTCGATCCGCGGGCGCCGCGCCTCATTGAGCTGACCCGCGATTTTGCCGCGCGCGGCATCATCAGTGGACGTTTCGCCGACATCGCCGAGGCTGTTGAGGCCGATGTCACGCGGCGCAAGGGCAAGAAGATCCCGCTCAACATCGACGGCGCCACCGCCGTCATCTATGGCGAGCTCGGCTTTCCGCCGCCGCTGACACGCGGCCTTTTCGTGCTCTCGCGCTCGGTCGGCATATTGGCGCATGCGTGGGAACAGTCGCAACAGAGCGGCCGCAACAAGGGACCACTGCCACGCGAATGGTTGTGGGCCTATACCGGCACGCCGGTGCGGCCTTTTCCTCAGGGAGATGACGACTCCAAATGAGGCTTTGGTTCTAGTTCGCCAGCGGGCGCTGGTTGGGGAATTTTCAAGTCCTTCAGCAGCGTTGAAAGGTCGGGCTCATCGATGAGCACTGCTGCGTCTCCCGGCGTCAGCCATGCTCGCTGCCGCCTTTTGGCTTCCTGCCAATTGGCCAACTCCTCCGTCACCGCCAGCAGGTAGACGATGACGTCGACGCGGACGAAGCGGTTTGTCAGCCGCTTCCAGTAGGAATAGGTGCCGGCCGGCTGCTTCAGCGTCTTGCCGAGGACGCCGGCTTCCTCCTGCGCTTCGATGGTGGCTGCCTTGCGCCCACTCTTGCCCTTCATCGGCCAGCCCTTGGGCACGATAAAGCGCCTTGTCGATATCGAGGTGACCAGCATCACCTCGACGTTGCCATGCTCGCTCAGCCGAAAAGGAATCGCCGCGACCTGACGGATCCGCTCGCCCTTCCTCGCCTTGCGTACAACCTTCTTCTTGGTGGCTGCCATTCCCGAGATCCAATCAGGGCAGTGCCCAAGCACAAAGGCACGTTGCGAAAATCAAAACCGATTTGATGCTACTTCAAGTGGAGCAAGGCTATAAGCCGCTAATAAATGAAAGCGTCGGCTGATCAGCGGCAGGTGCTGATAAAGCGGCTGCCCGACCGCCGCAACTGGCACGTAGGCCTCATCTGCTGAATATCAGGCCGTTGCGGCGCGACCTCGCGATCCTGGGCACGGAACTGCTGTTGCTGCTGCTGGTATCGCTGCCGCCGCAGCCTGTTCTCCAGCATCTGCAATTCGTTTTGCGGGACCAGCGCGTTGCGGTTGGCGGGAGTGACGATCTGCGCGGAGACAGCCGCGTCCGGCAGCATCGCTGTTGCCAGCATTGCCGACATGAAGATCGTCGATGGGCGAAGCGGCGACATCCATTTATTCCCGCACCAAACTGGAGCCTCCAATCATATAGGGCATTTGCCCGGTGATGCCATGGCTAAAGCCTCGCGGGGCGGAATTGGCGGGTTGAGTTACCGGAAATCAAAAGCCGGCCGACCCATGCGTGCCGGGCAAGGGGATAAATCTCGAGATCGGCGACAAGAATTTGAGGGCATCCTGCAGCTCAGCACTTGTCAGGCCGCCGGTTGCCTGGTGCCCGTGGCATTCAACGCGAAAATCACGCCGCTGCTCAAGGCCGCCACCATTTTTGAGAATTAATGCGGTCGCGCTCGATACAGGCTAGCCGATCAGCTTTCCCATCTCATTGGCCGGCTCCAGCGGCGCGCTTTCTCGAACCGCGGAACTCTCGGCCGATTGAGCGTTGTCCACCAGGATTATATTCAATCCACTTCCCGCAGACGATATCCGACGCCGGTTTCGGTGGTGATGTAACGCGGCTGGTCGGGCGTTTTCTCGATCTTTTGCCTGAGCTGCCGCACATAGACCCTGAGATACTGCACGTCGGTCGAATCGCCCCAGACCTGCCTCAAAAGAAACTGGTGGGTGAGAACCTTGCCGGCGTGCTGCACGAGGATGCGCAGGATGTCGTACTCCTTCGGCGAGAGCTTTATCTCCCTGCCCTCGATCGTGACGATGCGCTGTCGCAGGCTTTGATGAAGGCGAAGAACAGGGCGAAAAACAAAAACCCTGTTCCGAGAACGATGATGTCCATCGGACTTGCTCCTTATTTTCGTTTTGCACTGCCTTGCCTGCAGCCGGCAGGGTTGAAGTCATGTGAAGACACTCAGTCGCGCTGGTAATGGCGACCAAGATAAGTCCTTCCCGACGGGATATGGACCAAAACCCCATAAAGGTTCGAGACGTGGCGAAGAGGAAAGAAATAAAAATTCTATAGGGATTTTCCCGCCGGGATCTCAGCGCACGGCGTTTAAAGACAAGTCGTGCGCCGGCGCGTTCCGAAAATCAGCGATGGCGCGTATAGATCACGGCATAGTCGTCGGCATACGCGCGCTTCCAGCCCAGTTCATCGAAGAATGGAATGCGGCTGTCGTCCGGCGTCAGCAAGGCCCAGTCTATCGCATGCTTCTTTAGCTGGGCTTCGAGGACAGGTTTTCCACCGCTGCGTCCTGTCTCGGCATCTGTCTTCATAAAGCCGTTGAGAAAGAGCTGATCGGTCCGGCCGTCGATGAATGTTTTGATTCCATGGAAGATCAAGCTGCCGCCGAAGTTGTAGGAATTCAGGACATTGCCTGACAAATGATTATTTTCGACGAATGCGAGCGCTTCCTTGGCCGAAGTCTTCTGGCTCGGCTCGACCTGATAGGCGCTCGTGAGCATTGCGGTTGCCCCCACCAGCAAAACGCCTGCCACGCCACAGATCCGGTAAAATCGCTCGGCGAAAAACCGTTCCAGCCCGTCGCGTCTGTCGGACACCCATTTCGCCAGGGAAAGCGCGGGATGTTGCTCGGCAATCTCGGCCGCAAGCACGATCGGGACCAGCAAAAAGAACAGGTACATGAAGCGCAGATGGGTGAGATAGATATGCAAGGCAAAGACGATGAACAGCGCTTTCGCCCAGCCGACGCGAAGTCTCGACACAAGCAGCGCGAAAACGAACAGTAGGATACCCACTTCCTGGAACGGTTGATCCGAGGCGTCGAACGGTTTCCACTCGATAATCAAGGGAACCGCTTCGTTGCCATAGGCTACCGTGAAAGTGGCAAGGATGGCCTTGATGCCGTAGGGATTGATCAAGCTGACCACCGGGCAAAGCAGTCCGAAGGCAACCCATTTGCCAAGGAGTACGGGGTTGGACAGGCGGGTTCGCACAAGAACATCGAGGCCGGCGAAAGCCGCAATGACGAAGCCGATGGTAAAGGTCGCGTGGAGATTGGCCCACAGGACAAGCAGGGCAAGTAGCCACAGAGGCGGTCTCTGCTCATAGCGCGCTGCGCGGAAAAGCATTGCGGTCCAGATCACGATGATGGGCAAGGTGAAGATGTGTGGACGCGCGGTGAAGATCGGGGAGATCAAGGCCGCCGCAAACAAGGCCAGTCCCACTGCCGCCGTGGGTCTCAACCAGGTGCTGAGACACCATGACAGCAGCGCCGCTGTCAGGGCGATGGTTGAGATGATCAGCAGCGCCACGCCGTTCCAGCCGCCTGTCGTGTAGGCGAGTGCGAGGAGAACCTGTCCAAGCCATTCCTTGGCGATCCACGGCTGGCCGGCGAAAGTATGAGAATAGCTGTCGACAAGCGGGAACGTACGATTTGCCAGCAGATCGAGCCCCACCTTGACCTGCCACCAACAGTCGGGGTCCTGCAGGATGGCTTGGGCGTGGGCGGAAAGCGCGAATGCCACGACAGGTGCGACGAGCAGGCAGAACATCGCCCTGGCCCGCTGCGCGTCGTTGACCGACGACGCGGTCGCGACGGTCGCTACGGTCGCCTGAATCCCGTTCATATCATAGCTCCAAGCCGCCCTGCGGCAGATCGATTGGGGGTTTCAGCTTGTCGCTCATCCGAGGCCATGGCGTCCGCTCAAACGGCCGGCTTGACCGCATGCACGAAATATTGGGCTCCCACAGGCATCCTGGTCAGGAAGCGCTCCAAGGGTCGCAATTTTGCGAGCACGCGTGGGAAAAAGATCCGGTAGACGACATCGGATTTGGAGAAGCCGGCCGCAGCCATTCGCTTGCGCAAATCGCGGCTGTTGATCAGAATTGCGTTCTCGTCGAAAGCACAGTTTCGCACCGCGTGCGTCGTCAGCGGATTCCAGGGATTGTGCTCGAACAAAAAGAAGCTGCCACCACCGGTCAGCACTCTCTCGATCTCCTTGATCAGGCCGACATGGAGGTCTTCAGGGATGTGATGGAACACGCATGCGGCGAAGGCAAGATCGAAACTTGCGTCGTCATAAGGGATCGTTTCGCCGTCGAAGTGCCTGAAATCGGCTTGGCCGGGAAAGCGCTTGCGGGCGATGTCGAGCGACTGCGAGGAGGGATCGAGCAAGGTGATTTCGCTGTCGGGAAATGCGGCGCGCATGGGCCCCAGCGAATTGCCGACGCCCGCGCCGAAGTCGAGTATCCGCCGCGGCTTCACGCCTGAGCGGGCGAGCCTTGCCGCGACATCGTCGATCTTGTACCGCGCGAAGAAATCCGGGGTTTCGCCGCTCAGCCGGATACTTGCGGCATGCTGCTGCTGATATTCCAGCGCGAACTGATCAAACTCGGCCTGAAGCACGCGCGGCTCCCTTCGCCAGTTCATGGGCCATTTCCTGAAGACGATGTACGGGCAGTTTCCCGGCGGCAGGATCATGGGCAGCAATCTCGTTTATGAGGTAAAGCGGCCGCCGCTTGGTCTCCATATACATGCGCCCGAGATATTCCCCGAAAATCCCAAGGACCAGAAGCTGAACGCTGCCGAGGATCAGGACGATTGCCGCCAAGCTGGTCCAGCCGGGCAACACGCTGCCGGCAAACCATGAGAAGAGCGTGTAGCCGAGCGCAGCAAGCCCGAGAAAACCGAAGATTAAGCCGAGATGCGAGGCGAACCGCAAGGGCACGATGGAGAAGCTCGTCATCGCATCCATTGCCAGAAGCACCATCTTCTTCAATGGGTAATGCGTGGTGCCTGCGAAGCGCTGGTGCCGCTCATAGGCAAAAGCCACCTGCTTCAGGCCGATCCAGCTCACCATGCCGCGAATGAAGCGGTAACGCTCGGGCATCGCATTGAGGTGATCAAGCGCGCGGCGGCTCATAAGTCGAAAATCCCCGGAATCGAGCGCCATCTCGACGTCCACCATCTTGCGCAGCAGACGGTAGAACAATGCGGCGGTAGCGCGCTTGAACCAGCCTTCGCCCCGGCGCTTCACCCGCTGGCCATAGACGACGTCGAACCCCTCATCCATCTTTGCCATCATGGCGTTGAGCAATTCCGGCGGGTCCTGGAGGTCGGCATCGAGAATGAGAATACGCTGGCCGCGGCAAAACTCCAGGCCGGCGCTGAGCGCAATCTGGTGGCCGTAATTTCGGGCGAGGTCTATGCCGACGACGTGGCTGTCCTGTTTGGCGAGTTCGAATATGGCCTCCCGGGTGCCGTCGGTGGCTCCGTCGATGACCAGCACGATCTCGTAGGAATGCCCCGCTTGTGCACGGCAAACGGCTGTGACGCGCCGGTAAAGTTCGGCGACCCCACCAATTTCATTATAGCACGGCACGACAACCGACAGCGCGACAGCGCGTCGCGCCGCGATTTTCTCTGTTTGCGCCAAAAGCCCAGCTCCCATGGTTAGAACGGGAATAGGCCGAATTTGTTAGAAAATTGATAAGCCACTCATGATTGCCGGCCCGCGACGCCAGATAAGCGAAGCGTACGGATGGCCGGGCGCGTGCGACGGTGATACGGCGAGGGCAGACGCTCCGCCAAATCGGCGGCTCAGCCTTCGGCCTTGAAGTTCTTCGCTTCCTTCTCGACCTTGGGGCTGTTCTTGCCGTGCTTGCGCATCAGATCCTTCGCTTGGTTGGGCGAAACGTCGGTGGTCTCGGCCAGGCGCAGGGCTTCCTCGTCGTCGGGTTGGCGTTTCTTCCGATCGGCCATAGCGGTCCGTTTTTCAGCCATCACAACGCCTTTATGCTCTTGGCGATTTCGTTCAGCACCTTGCGATCGGTGCCGTGGCGCTTGATCAAGGTGCGTGCCTGCTCGGGAGTGATGCCGGCTTCCTCGGCGAGGTGCCTTACCTCATAATCTTCGTCGCCGGCTACTTGCGAGCGATCACGGTTGTCGGTCTTGGTTTTGTCATCGGGCATGACAGTTCTCCTCGCTTAGAGCTAGAGCATAACGACGGAGATTTCGTGAGGTTCCTTAATTGCATGTCGCCCAAAAGTGCGCAGCGGTTTTGGGATAACGACATGCATAAACAACAGCACTGCATGTCGCCCAAAAGTGCGCAGCGGTTTTGCGATAACGACATGCATAAACAACAGCACTGCATGTCGCCCAAAGTGCGCAGCGGTTTTGGGATAACGACATGCATGAACAGCACTGCATGTCGCCCAAAGTGCGCAGCGGTTTTGGGATAACGACATGCATGAACAGCACTGCACGTCGCCCAAACTGCGCAGCGGTTTTGAGACAACGACATGCATAAAACGAAAACTGAAAGCGCGACGCATCGATCTCTTCAGACGTGACGCGCTTTAATGCCGGCCTTCGCGCACAAACAGATGGGCTTCCTTAGCGGCGGCCGTGAATGCCCGCCGCGCACTGCCAACCGCCCGCCGCTGCTCCATCGCATCCATCATGGCTTTCAAGGCCGCGCGATATTTCGGCCCGCGCTTTTCGTCTGGCCATTTGTCGACCAGAAGCGAGGCCGCCTGGACCGTCTTCGTCACAGAGAGGGGGCGGCCGATCCGCTCGCTCTCGATCGTCACCGGAACATCGAACTGTTCATCACGCATTACCGCCACTCCTTGACTCCAAGGACAGCAACGGCGCAGCGGGACTATTCGTTCCGATGACGAATGGCGTGATCCATCCCGATCACAATTCATGGTTACTGAGTGGCTTACGTCGCCGCTCTAGTTCCGACAGTGCGCAAGCTAATTGGGCGCAGAGCGACATGCAATTAGCGGGACCGATGGTCGAACACGACCCCCATGGTCCTACCAATTGCGGTCATCACGACAAGCTCGACCAGATGGTCGTCGCTGTCCTCAAAAGCCGGGGCTGCCCGGCGGATGGCGTCTATTGCGGCTCTGGTCGATATGGTGTCGCCGGCGCGAAATTTTGAAAGCGCAGATGAAACAAGTTCTTGGGCCGTCAAGTCAACGACAGGCACTCTCGAAACGATGTTCATTGACCTCCTCCGCCATGAACCCTCCCCCAAAAGAATGATACGCCGAATGGCGGTTTCCGCTAGCGAAATAGTGGTCCGACCAGAGGCCAATCGGACCGCCGACAGTTGCTTTTTTGCAGGGCTCAGCGCGACCCTGCCGACTTCGATTTCTCTCGGCTCCTCGCGACTGGCTTGACGCTTGCCTTGCCGATCTTTGCGATTTCCTCGAACAACCCGTCGGCAATCTTGGCCGAGGCATTGTCTGCGTCGATCAGCACTGCACGCCGTGAAGAACGTGGTTCGGTAGGCAAGGTGAGCCCCTATTTTTGACTTCGCACCAAATGACATATGGTGCAGGGGTAACTTTTTTGTCGTTTCGACGAACGTCACTACTTCTCCCGATACAAGATCATACCCGCGTGATGCAGCACGCCGTCAATGAACGTTCCGTCAGCGGTAAAGCCGGTGTCGTCCCAATAGTCGATGTGATTTCCTCGGATCTCATAGCGCCCCTGGTACGCACTCTCACGGTTTCCGCGCGCTTCGTCATAGCGACAGTGTGGAAGCAAGTTGTGGCGGATATAGCCATCGGCCGTGACCCACATCCCGACATAGGGATGGCTTCCCGAAGGTTGGGTAACCGTATTTTGCTCGACATTCATCTGGGCGAGACCTTTCTGTACTGGTAAAACGGCGGCGCCGGCAGGAAACACGGCAGCGGCAAGCGTCGAAATCTGCTTCATGCGACAGCTCCTCAGGGTTGTTTTCCGGGAGCGGCGCGATGCTCCGTGAACAGCTCGGAGAGCGTTTGCGATGCTGCGATCGCGCGACGAGGTGTGAAAACGAAAATCCATTCTTGCCTCCCTACTTGTTGGCTGTCGGCCGGATGACGATCTCATTCACGTCGACATCGTCCGGCTGTTCGATGGCGAAGCGCACGGCACGGCCGAAGGCGTCGGGCTGCAGCGCGATGGCGCGATAGGTCTTCATCGCTTCCACCGCGGCCGGATCGGTGATCGTGTCGGCGAGCTCGCTATCGACCACGCCGGGATGGATGCAAGTGATGCGGATGTTGTCGTGCTCCTGCCGCAAGCCATCGGAGATGGCGCGCACCGCGAATTTGGTCGCGCAATAGACCGCGGCTGTCGGCGACACCGAAAACGCGCCGATGGAGGCGATGTTGACGACATGGCCGGAACCTCGGGCCGTCATCTCCGGCAGCACCGCGGCGATGCCGTAGAGCACGCCCTTGATGTTGACGTCGACCATCCGATCCCATTCATCGACCTTAATCGAGGCCATCAGCGACAACGGCATAACGCCGGCATTATTGACGATCACGTCGACGCGTCCCCAGGCCTGGCGCGCCGCCTCGGCAAAGGCGGCGACTTCTGCGCGATCGGTTACGTCCAGGCGGCGTGTCATTGCCTCCCCGCCCTTTGCCCTGATTTCTCCTGCGAGTATGTCCAGCCGATCGGTGCGGCGCGCACCGAGCATGACCTTTGCTCCGGCAGCACCGAGCGACCGGCCGATGGCGGCTCCAATGCCGCTCGAAGCCCCGGTAATGAGCACGACTTTGTTGAGGGACATGTTCGTCTCCGTCTTGTTGATCCTGCGGACCGCCATTCAGGCGGTTGCCACGAAGATGGATCTGTTTCACTGTTGCGATAAGACGACCATTTGTTCACAGCGTGGAAAGCACATCTAACCAATGCAGCCGGATCTCAATGCGCTTGCGGTGTTCGCCCTCGTGGCCGAGGAGCGGAGCTTTCGCGCGGCTGCGGACCGGACGGGCGTCACCCGCTCGGCGGTGAGCCAAACGATGAAGCGGCTGGAAGAGACGCTCGGTATCGCGCTTGTCCAGCGCACGACGCGAAGCGTCAGCCTTACCGAGGCTGGCGAACGCCTCTACGCCGGGATAGCGCCGGCCATTGCCGACATGCGCGCGGCAATGGAGACCACCGGGGATATGCGCGGGCGTCCGCGCGGGCAGTTGCGGCTCGCCGTCTCGTCGATCGCCGAGCGCTTTCTTTCAGGGCCGTTCCTGGCGACCTTTGCCGAAGCGAATCCCGAGGTTCAGATCGACATCACGGTGACGGACGAGGAGTTCGACATCGTCGCCGAGGCATACGATGCCGGCGTCAGGCTCGGCGAGGTGATCGAGCAGGACATGATTGCGGTGTCTGTCGCCGGTGACGAGCGGCAGCTGGCCGTCTGCGCGCCGGCCTATCGCGATCGGTTCGGGGCGCCTGCGCATCCGAGCGAGCTTGCCGGCCATCGCTGCATTGGCTGGCGCCGCGCACCCAAGGTTGCGCCCTATCGCTGGGAATTCGCCGAGAATGGCAAGGAGTTCAGCGTCGCCGTTGCGCCGGAGATCACGACCAACGACATGGCGTTGATGACAAAGCTCGCCATAGCCGGCGCCGGCATCACCTTCGGCATGGAGGAGAGCTTTCGCCCGTCGATCGATCGAGGCGAGCTGGTGGCAGTTCTCGAAGGCTATTGCCCGCGCTTTGCCGGCTTCTACCTCTACTATCCGAGCCGTCGTAACGTCGCGCCGAAGCTGCGTGCCCTTGTCGATCACCTGCGGCGTCTTGGCTAGCGTTTTCCGCGCGGGCGATCGCGCCATTGCAGTCCTTTTCGAATAGCGGGAGCGAACCGAATTTGCTTTCCGCTCCCGGCGATTCTGTCTCGCGTTGGACGCGACATGTTGCACATCGCAAGCGACTTCCTTTCACCGTCCGCCAACCAGCCCACCACCTTTTTTGGGATGAGAGCCCAGATCGTCAACCTCGCTGCGCACCGGCATCTCGATGTTGCAGTTACATTGGTCTAGGGCGGTTCGGATGTTGAGGCGGTGATGGCCAATCGAGCCCAAACGAAAACCCCGGCCGCTGGGCCGGGGTTTTCCTTGCGTCCCCAAAGGATCAGAACTTGTAGCTGACGCCGACCCTCACCGCGTGCGTGGTTAGGTCAACCGGCATATCGACACCCGGGAATCCCGGAGCCAAGTTGCCTGAGGCTTCTCCGAAGTCTGTATACCGATACGCCAGTCGCGCGGTCCAATGTTCGTTGAAGGCCCACTCGCCGCCGGCACCGATTGTCCAGCCGTTGAGCGTATCCGAATAGCCCCCGCTGACAGGAAGCGGGAAGGGGCCGCCACCGAAGTCGAAATCGCCGATCGCCCAGCCGCCGGTAACGTAGAGAAGTGCGTTGTCGTATACGTAGCCGAGCCTTGCGCGGATCGAGCCCTGCCAGTTCAATTCGCTGGTTCCAACAGAAGTGGCTCCGGTAGCATTTTCGAAGCTGCCCTCCACGTCACCGCCTTCGAAATCGCCCTCGACACCGTAAACAAAAGAGCCGGACTGCCAGTTATACCCGACATGGACGCCACCAATGAAGCCATCGGGATCGGAATCGTCACTTGGCGCACCGTTGGAGTAGCTGTGTTCTGCTTGCCCCCAGAGATAGCCGCCCTGAAGACCGACATAAAAGCCGCTCCAGTCGTAGGCAACTGCGACGGGTGCCGTGGGCTCGTAAACAACTGCATCGGCCGCGAAGGCCGGAGCCGCAAGCAAGGCCGCACCGCTGAAACCGAGCAGGAACGTAGTGGCAAACGCGATTTTCTTCATGGAATGATGCCTGTGTTGAAAGGAAGTCACCAAAAATTGAATAACACACAGGTTGTGGCTGAACTGTAACTGCGGCGCAACACACGGAAGCAAATGCACGGTTCAGTTGTGGCGGTGATCCTGGTTCCTGTTTTGCTCGCATGACTCTTGCCGGCGTCCTGGCCGCCGAGGAGTCGCTGGCAATCCGTACCTGAAAGCGAAAGGCGGTTAGTCCGACTTTAGAGAAACGCGATCGCTGGGTTGCTGGCGCTGACGATCTAAATTGATATTGGCCTACCGAGCCGGCGGGAATTACGGGAATTACGGTGACAGTGCACCATTTCTATCCCCGCCTGCCGCCTCTTTCCGATTTCACGGCTGTCCGGTTTGCCGGGCCCAGAAGTGCTTCGCTGCCCGTCGGCTGCGCAGATGCCGAAATCGGCGGCGCGGCGATGCAAGTCGAGCCATACGGTCAATCTACAGCGACAGCCGAGCGAGTGCACTGTCACCGTAATTCCACTCGCTGGAGTCGGCGGTGCGAAGGAGATCATCTTCTTCACGGGATGACCCGCCAACCAGCCTTTGGGACAGGAGTCGAGATCGCGAACCTCGCTGTGCGCACCGGCATCTCGATGTTGCAATTAGATTAGCGTGAGCGCATGTTTTCGTCAGCCGGCGCAAGCCGGTTAGGCCCGGTGGCTGGCCGGTCACCCCCATAGGCTGCCGGGCCGCCAGCAACGGCTTGGGGAGGACATGACATGCCGAAAATCTCGGATCTTTTTCAAGACAGCGATCGTCTTCCTTAGCCGGCCTGCAGATGGCAATTTCAGGCAATCACGGTGCCACGCGCACATCAACCTTCTTGGGATGGGTGACGAGTGCAATATTCGGTGGGTACTACGCTCTGAACCCGACAACAGCCGCCCGCAGGATCGCGATGGTCCCGGCGTCTACAATCTTGGCCTGATCGTGATGGCTCTTTACGTGATGCTGCATAGAAATCCAGCCCTTGAGCCGATCGTTGCCACCGGCACCATGATCGTCGCTGTCAGCGTTCTCATCTTTGCCTTCGTGGTTTTCTCCGCCGAAACGGCGCGCTCAGTCTCGGGAATACCTGCGGTTCCACGCTAGACGGCGTCCAGATGTGCTGAGCCAAAAAAGGCTCGCGCCTCCGAGAGTTTGGTCATCATTGTGCCGGCAATGCTTTCGCGGCGGCGGTCAGGGTCGCCCGATCGTTGCCGTGCCTGCGGATCAGCTCGCGCACCTGCGCCGGCGTGATGTTGTTCTGCAGAGCGAAAAAGTTCACCTCATAATCGTCGTATGCCGATATCTTGTTGCGGTCGCGAAAGTCGCGTTTGCTTTTGTCGTCTGTCATATCGCACGTCCTTTTGGAATTTCGTCATATTCACTATGGCTAATATACGCCAGTGACCTAGACTAGGTTCCATGCGTAGGCGGGCAGTGGCCGGCACCGGCCGGCTAGAGTTCATCCTCCCGATGGAGCCCAAGCTGGTGGCCAAGCCGCCCGAGGGTGACAACTGGATTCACGAGATCAAGCTCGACGGCTATCGTGCCCAGATCATCATCAACGGCCCCGAGGATATCCGCGTCTATGCCGAAACCGGTAAGGACTGGACGCGTAAATATCTGGGCATCGTGGAAGCGGCGACGGAGCTTGAGGTCAAGAACGCCATCATCGACGGCGAGGCGGTCGTTACCGACAAGGCCGGTATGCCCGACTTCAACGCGCTCCAGAACGCGGTCCACAACAATCCCTATGGCATGTACCTCTGCGCATTCGACATTCTGCACCTGAATGGCCATGATTTGCGCGACATCGGCTGCAAGGCGCGCCGCGAAATTCTCGGCGGCATCATCAAGCCGAACAGCCGGATCCAGTTCAGCGAGGCCATGCCTGGTGACGCCAAGTCAATCTTCTATCTCGTCGAGCAGGTCGAGCTTGAGGGAATTGTCTCGAAGCGCGCCGACAGCAAATACCGCAGCGGCCCGACTTCGAACTGGCTGAAGACCAAGAGCTTCACGGTCGACGAATTCGAACTGCTGGGCATCGAGCGCGAGCCTGGCAATGCAGCCTTCGCACTTTTGGCACAGCCAGGAACTGGGAAATATCTCGGTACCGCCTTCATCACCTTGGGCCGCGACATGAAGGAGCGGCTGTTGAAGCGGGTTCGAGAGCATGCCGGGCCGCCGCCAGAGGCCATGAAGAAACGGCCGGCGACCCAATGGGTCAGGCCTGGAGTCAAGCTGCGCGTCAAGCATCTCCGTGGCGACCACACCCACATACGCCAGGGGTCGCTGCTGGGTTTCAGTGACGAGAGCTAGTGCGCCTGTCTGCGCTCTTTGAGCGTTGACGAGATCTGACTTCCCCGAGCAGCTCGCGCTCGTTGGTAGTTACGTTTCGAAAGATTGCGACAATCGTCACCGCTAAGGCTTCGGCATCCCGGCTAAACGGGTCGATGACTCCATCTGCGCAAACCTGATCAAACACGCGTTCACAAATAGCCAAATCGTGAGGGCTGAGGCAGGTGCGAGTGAAACGCCGGCGCGGCATTTGCGAACCTTCGGAGCCCGCTGTCCGTGCAAAAGATAGTGGGCCTTCACAGCCAGACCGAGGGGACGAGAGTCCGGCCTCGTGCAAGAAACGCGAGTCGCTGACTGTTTGTTCCCGGCTACAAAAATTGGTTAATTCCGTACAAGTGAGCGGGCGGTGTAGATAGATGCTCAACCGGTGTCAAAGCCACTCCGGCCATAGGGATGATTTATCAGACCTTCAGCTTGCCGATGACGCTCGTGGACAAGTTGAACCGGACGTATTCGCCGTTAGGCTTGCTTGATCATCAGCGCCTCACCGATGGGCGGTCCAGTATGCGGCGGCATGTTTCCCGATTTCGCGGCTTTCCGGTGCTCGGCAATCCGGTCCAGAAGTGCTTCGCTGCCCACCGGCCGCCCAGATGCCGACATCGGCAGCGCGGCAATGCAAGTCGAGCCATGCTTTCAATCTACACACAGCGACAGCCGAGCAAACATGGCAAAAAGTGCACTGTCACCGTGATTTATGTCACCGTAATTTTATTCCAGCTTTGGCCGGCTGATTTTTTGCGTACTGGATCTTCCGATTGACTCGGATGATCCCACAGTCCTTCTCCCCTCGCGGGCATAGGCGTCATCCCATTGGCCCGATGCGTTGGTCGTGCAATGCCCGCGCGCTCCGCCAGAGGCGCGCGTCATCTGTTCGGCCGATGCGCCGGTCCGTTGGAGGGTAGAGATTGAGAATCTGCCTTAGCACTAGACCGCTTCGTGCTGGCGGTCGCCTCTGCAGACTTCGGATGAAGGGCTGACCTATATTGTTGCGCGCAGGTTCATATCCGATCGCGGCAAGGGTTGCTTTCCTTGTCGCGTTGGCCGGCGTTCTCCTGCTCGCCCTTTTTCCGGATTGGCTCCTGCAGAATTTGGGAGTGACCTTCACGCATCATGGCAAGCTCATCCACGCCGCCGCATTCGCTGTTTTGGCGGCCTTGGGAAGTGTCGGCTGGACGAAACACAAGGCAAAGCTGATTGTTCTCCTCGCATTTTCGGGCCTGGCGATTGAAGTTGTTCAGGGCGCGCAACTGATAGGGCGCGGTCCGGATGTATTCGACTGGATTGCCGACTGTGCTGGCATGGCCTGCGGGATCACAATCGCAAGCTGGACAAAGTGGCTCGCTGGAGGGCTGCCATAGGTCCATTGGCCCAGATCAGTGGTGGTGTATGGTTGGCGGAGAGAGCGGCCGCCGATGCAATGTTCCAGTGGCGTCCAATGCCGTCCAAAAATAAGGTAAAAACAATCGGTTGCTGAAAGAGTGGCTTGTTCATTGTCCACAGATGTGGGCCGAAATGTGGGGTTAGAAGTTTGGCGGAGCCGTGAAAAATTCGGGGAAGCATCCGGAGAAGGCGCTCGATGCATTGCAGGTTAAGCAGCTAAAGGGTCCTGGCCGCTATGCCGACGGTAACGGCCTTTATCTGATAGTTGACCCATCGGGAGCCAAACGCTGGCTGCTCCAAACAGTAGTGCAGGGACGGCGACGCGACATTGGCCTCGCAGGACTTTCGGTCACTTCGCTCGCCGAGGCGCGGGAAGCGTGCAGGCTTATCGTAAAGTCGCGCGGGAAGGTGGCGACCCGCTGGCTACGCCGCGCGAAGCTCGAAGGATCGTGCCGACCTTCAGGGTTGCCGCTGAAATTGTGCATGCCGAACACGAGATCAGCTGGAAAAATCCCAAGCATGCAAAACAGTGGATCACCACGCTGACGCGGTATGCGTACCCTGTTATTGGCGACTATCGCGTCAATGCGATTGCGACATCAGACGTGCTCAGGGTGCTTTCGCCGATCTGGCTGACCAAACCTGAGACCGCGATACGAGTTCGTCAGCGGATCAGTACTGTCATGGATTGGGCGAAGGCGGCAGGTTATCGCTCAGGACACAATCCGGTGGAAGGGGTCACCCGCGGATTGCCAAAGCAAACGGACACTGATCAGCACCACGCTGCGGTGCCTTCATAAGGTCGCTGGCTTTGTCCAGGCACTCCGATAATCCAATCCTGGGCCGATTGCGAAGTTGGCCTTCGAATTCCTAATTCTCACGACTTCCCGAACGAGTGAGGCTCTTCATGCCCCTGTCAGGCAGGTGTCTTGAAATTTTGACCGCTGCACAGGCTGTGTCGTCAGAGGCAGAGTTCGTTTTCCGAATGCATCGGGTGATGGCCCACTGTCCAACATGGTTTTCTTAGCTGTTCCGGGACGGGCGCCAGGAGCCGGTCAAATATCGGCTGCCATTTGCCGGATTGAGATGACGACGCTCCGAGACTCTGGAGCAGGGGAATGAACAGGAAGAGGCCGGCACCTTCGAGAACCGCCGCGGCCAAACCAAGTCCGACGATAGTCGGCCCGGCCATGCAGGTGCTGCCGCCAAGCGGATGAGCCGCCGCAACCGCCCGAACAGTGACGCGCTGATATTCACCAGCTGGTCTCTTCATAGAGCGGACGGAACTTGGCGTTCTTGTTGCGCATCCGTTTCACTCCAACCTTGATCCAGCGAGGAACCAACCTAGCCCTGCAGTAAATGTCTATCATATTGGGCAGGCGAGAAATCGCCGTGCGCGGATCCAGGACGAAGAGTTTTTTCGATAGGTCGCAGGCCGCGTAAAGCTGCCCGCCGATCAAAGCTCTCAACGCAAGCCAATGGATCATATCGACCAGATGCGCATCGAGATCGCTGCCGAACTGCGGATATTTTTCGCGAAACTCGGCAAGAACAATCTCACACGAACGAAGCATCTGCATGACATCGCTCGACATGTTGACGTTCGTTATCCGGTAACCCACGAGATGCTGAGGCACGACGCGGAATTCGTAATTTTCCGCTATTCTGAGGCACATTAGAAGATCCTCGCAGCCTTGTGCATTCCTGGCCCTCAGCGAAGGATCGAATTGTCCCGCCCGCTCGAATGCGGAGCGACGCACCAGCATCGAACTTCCGTTGCCAACAAAGTTCATTCTGCACATCCGTTGCAGAACGCGGCCATCGGCATCGGGCCGGAAGGATAGTGAGAATACCCGGCCGTTCTCGTCGATTTGGGCAAACCAGCAATATGCCAGGCCCGCAGAAGAGCCGCCTTCCTGCAGGGCGCGCAGTTGCAGTGCGATCTTGGATGGGGCCCAGAGATCATCCGCGTCGACAAACGCCAGAAACTCCGCATCGGTAGAGGCCGCACCGCTGTTGCGGGCCTGCGCAACACCGGCGTTGGACTGCCTCATTAGGCGTATACGCCGGTCTCTCTCAGCACAGGAGGCCACAATCGAGGCGGACTGGTCCGTCGACCCGTCGTCCACCACGATAATGTCCAGCGCCTGATGGTCCTGCTGGCAGATGCTGGTCAAGGTGGCGCGAATGGTTCGCTCGGCATTGAACATCGGCACCACGACGCCTACCGTCGCATTGTCTTGGATCATTGGAGCCTTCGTTTTTTCTGCAGGAGCTGGTAAACGACGGATGGCGCCAGCATTGCAATCAGCACCGCTCTTCCATGATCGGGGCGAATTCGAGGCAAATGAGGTCGGTCATTCAGCCTGAACCTATCGTAGCTGGCGGGTTCGGACCGTGACGAAGCAACGCCATATCCGGAAAACAGACACAAGGATCGATCGCGTAACGCTGCCTTATTAGCCTCTACTGAACAAGCCCGTCAACTGGCGCCGCGCGACGCGGATTGGCAGTCGCCCGCAACTTCGGCCTCGCGTGTACGGGACCGTGTGCTGGTCCTCGTTGATCACTGCGCGATTGTAGCGACATGTTCTACGGGCACGACGCGGCCTCGGCCGGCGACGCCGAGCGGGCCATGGTGCGCGATCCGATATCCTCATCCTGGACGAAGCCACCAATGCGGTGGACGGACTTTCGGAAGCGGCAATCGTCGAGACCCTGAAGTCGAGGACCGGCCGCCGCACGACCATAGTCATCAGCCATCATCACAGCACCACCTCGTTCTGCGACGACGTGGTGATCCTGAGCGGCGGGCGTGTGAAAAAGCAGGCGCCTTTCGCCGCTCTGGCATCGCTCAGCATTGATGAACTCTACCGGCATTAATCAAGTGACTGGGGCTGTCGTGCCTGCTGCGTGCGCCGGGCCGTCGTGACGAGCGACACTTTAGCCATATCAAGCCCAGACGAGTGTCCGGCTATTTTTTGGGAGATGTTACCAACTGGAATTGTCGCTCGCCGGGGGCGCTGCTGCGAGCGACGATGACCCGGTCGCGACCCTCACCCTTGGCCTCGTAAAGCGCGTGATCCGCAGCATTCGTGAGTTCGGCCCAGCTCGCTCCATGCTCCGGGTAAGCGGCGACCCCGAACGAAACTGTAACAGTGCCCAGCGTCCGCCCGCGATGCGACAAGTGAAGCTGCCTGATTGCCTGGCGCAGCGTCTCTGCCCTCTCAGCGCCTTCCTCCAGCGAGCATCCCGGCATTACGAGGGCGAATTCCTCACCGCCGTAGCGCGATACGACATCGCTATCCCTGGCATGCTCGATCAATGTGGCGGCGACCTGCTTCAAGACTAAGTCGCCGGCCTCGTGGCCGAACGTGTCGTTGAACTGTTTGAAATGATCGACGTCGAGCATCATGATCACCAGCGGCTGAGCCGAGCGCTCCATCCGGCGCAGTTCACGGCTGCTGGTTTCCTCGAGATACCGCCTGTTGAACAGACCGGTGTTCGGATCGCGGATCGATTGCTGCCGCAGCGTCTCGCGCAAGCGCAGATTGGCGAGCGCCAATGCCAGCGTATCGACAACGCCGCGCAGGATCTGCTGCCTCTCAGCCAGCCATTGCGGTTTGTCAGCCGCATTCGGTTCACACAAGTGGAGGATGCCCAGCGTTTCGCCTTGTGCCGCCAGAGGCATGCAGACGTAGCCCTTGCCGCCATTCTCGGTGATATGGGCGCAGCGCGGCGACAGCATGCCCGGGCCGGCGACATGCTCCTGCCCGCGGCGCAACGCCCAGCAGTCTTCCGGCGCAAATTGGGTAGCGCTCGACCGAACGGAGCCCCAATGCGCCACCTCTTCCACCAGGTTGCGCGAGGCGCTGGTCAGGTGGACGGTCCCACTCAAGCCGCCGAGGAACTCGGCCATGGCGGTGCCAACCACTGAAAACGCTTCAGGAAACGTAACGCAGGCCTGCAGCAGCTCCCCTAGCTTCACCAGACGGGAGGTGGTTTCCGACTTCTCGTGCAATTCGCGATTTAGCACCGCTAGTTGATCGGCACGCTCGTTCACAACGCCTTCCGCGCGGCGTAGTTCGCTGATGTCGTTGAGCGTGAGGACGAGACCACCGTCGGACTTGCTGAGGGGACTGCAGCTCGCGATGACCGGCAAATGCGAGCCATCCCATTTTGTCAAGCGCACTTCGCTCTGGTGTTGGCGGCCCGAGGTCAAGGCCAGCTCGACGGGAGATGTCCCGGCAGCGAACTCGCCGCCTCTCGGATCACGCATCGTCATGACCGAGCGCCATTCCTGGCCGACGATCTTGTCGGCGCGCCGCCCAATCATCAAGGCCGCCGCGGGATTGACGCTGGCAATCCGGCCATCACCGTCGAGGACGGCAATGCCTTCGGCCGCCGTGTCGACGATATCCTCGATGTGGGCTCGCGCCGATTCAAGCTCGGCCGCCATGGTGTTGAAGCCATGCGCCAGTTGCCCGAACTCATCCTTGCGAGTGTGGGTTATGCGCGTCATGGCATCGCCCTTGGCCAGCGCTTCCATGCCTTTCGTCAGGTCTGAAAGCCCGGAGCCGAAACGACGCAGTAGCGCCGCTGCGAATCCGGCCGCAACCAGCATGGCGGCTGCCGCATTGAGGCCGACCAACCAAAGCATGTTGCTGGTGCGCCTTTCGGCATCGCCTAGCAGGGGGTCGTAATCCAAAAGCACGGCGCCGATGATCGTGTCCTCGGGATGTTCGATCGGAACGACCAGTAAGTCATCGATCTCATGAGGATCGTTAAACCTGCGTGGGACGCCATCCTCGAGGGTCTTGCCGACTTCATTGCCGGGGTCGTGATCGAACTTGTCGCCGATATTGTGGTCTTCGTCGGAAGCGTGGGCCAGGAGGATCTTGTTGCGGTCGACGACCAGGAAATCCCTGCGCAAACCATGGTGCTGATGCTCCAGAAACTCGCGTAGCGCGTCGGGTCGCTCGAACAGCGAAGGTGCCCCATCGGATGACTTGAAGACGATCGTGTTGGCCAATTCCTGCGCGACATTGGCCGCTTCGGTCAATCCCAACGACCTGATCGCGGCCATCTGTATAAAAATCGCAACGCCGCCTACGAGGCCAATCAAAGCCGAGGCGGCCACCATGCTGACAATGATCTGGCTCTTGATGCGCACGTCACAGGCCCGCTGAAAACGACGGCATCATACATACCCGATCGAGCCAGCATTTCATTTTCCGTCTTTTATTACCAAATGCTTATCAACGTCCTAACGATGAGCCAATCCGGCGGCTCTTTTGCCTCTCCGGCCCACAGCGATTCGCCTCGGGCGCCTAGTTGCGAGGGTGAGCATCCGACTTCGTACAGCGCCAGGCAGGCCATACGTACGGCCCTTGCAGGATTCAGCCGATAGCCAGCCGGCTGCGCCGGCCCGCAAGACATCATTTCCCGGGCGCGCCCGGGAAATGTGTCATCAATTTCTGCTCGGCTGTCGCCCAAGCTCGATCGTGGTAACCGCGCAGAAGCAAGATGCTTATAACGAAAGCCAAAATTCCGGAAATCACGCCGAGAACCATCCCTGAACCGATCACCGATGTCGCAACTATGCCCGCAAAGACGCCTGCGATCGCGCCGCTGATCGTACTCACCATGCCTGCGGTCGTCATGAAATACTGCAGGGGCGATGGTCTCAGTCCCTTGTCGACGAGCACTGCCGAGCGGTCGTCGTGCGTAGAGTGGATAAGATACTTTTGCATGATCGGCGCGAGTTCGACGTAATAGTGCCGGATCCGCGCCATGCCACGGGCGTGCACCATATCCTCGATCGCAACCTGCACGGCGCGCACGAAAGTGACCAGACCGATGAAGAACAGGCAAGGCAGCAGGATCAGGCTGAACAGCACGAAGGGCATACCCATTTCCGTGACTTGCGCGACGAATGACAGAGCGATCGTTACGCTCGAGACCGACGTGAGGAACAGATTGGCGCGCTGGTTCGCTTCTTGAATCGTGGCTGCGCGGGCGGTCTGCAGCACGAAATGCTCGGTTGTCATGCACTGCAGGACTTGCTGCGTGTTGGTGCTCTCTTTCGTCATTGCGTCCTCCTTCGTTCGGCTCAACCACAACGCGACCGAAGGCGACTATGATCGGCCTGCCGGTTTTCCGTGGCCGGCCAGCGAAGCCGACAGGGCCTCCTCACTCCGGTGATTGGATTTGCCATCGGAGCCTCAGGCAGCCCTCGGGAGGAAGTCGAGAGCTTGCCGCGACGATCGGCTTCGGAGCGTGTCTTGAGAGAACGTCGCGGAGCGCAAAGTGTTGCAAAGGAGTGCTGCGAGTGAGTCTTGGGATCGCAGTCGCCCGCGACAGCCATCCATCCAACCGGCAACCTTCTTGAACGGAAATCGATTGCCGAAGGAGACGTTGCCGGAACTCACGATGTCAGCCTGCTGCAAGCCAGGCATCGCGCTTGGTGATCCGCCCTCAAGAGGCGGCTGCTTCTGGCAGGCCCTCCAAACAAAGCCATTTATGCTTTCTGTGAGGCCAATGGAGCATTATCGGGGGTGGGAATTCCGGGTCCTCCAGGCAGCCGACCGATACCGACAGCGCATCCTTCAGCCCTTCTGCCCGCATGAAGACGACCGAGCCGCATGTGGTGCAGAATGTCTGCTCCAGCCATTGTCCCGACGAGCCCGTTCTGCGCCAGGATCTGGTCTCGCCTTTCTGGCCGACGAGGGCGGAACCGGCGTAGATGGCCCGGTATGAGAACGCCGTTCCGGTGCAGCGCTGGCACTCCATGCAACTGCATGCATAGACGCGTCGCGGCTCTCCGGCGAGGACAAGTTCGACGCCCCGGCATGAGCAGGTCGCGGTTCGTTTCGTCTTGCCGCTATGAATTCGCTGGCTCCCGGCTCTGGCGCGACGAGCCATTTCGAAACAGCGGCGCGAGAGATGCAAAATCATCTTCCATGCGCCCGAGCGAAAGCGCCTGCCGAAAGATCATATCCATGGCGCGCGGCATAGCCGCGTCGAGCCCTCGCTCCTCGCATGCCTCAAGCAGATGGCGGAAGGCGCTGTAGTGGACGCCCAATGACGCCAGCGTCGCGTCGTCGCCGGCAAAACGGCGTGCATTCGTTCTATCCACCAGGTCGAACAGGGCGGCATCGACAACAGGCTTGAATCCGGAAAGATGGTTCCTGAACGTCGCCAGGTCGAGACCTTCGGCCTCGGCGACAGCCATGCCCTGAAGTGCTCCGAAGAGCCCGCCCCACATCTGCGTGAGCAGAGCGGTATCAAGCGCAGAGGCTTGACCCGGCAGTTCCCCGACATAGCTTGTGCCGCCGCCGAGTGCGAAAAGCAGGGGCTTGTGCTTCTCGTAAACGTCACGGGAACCCGAATAAAGCAGTGCGGTCTCTGATTTGCCGATAAAGTCCGGAGTGGCCATGATCGCTCCGTCCAGATAGCCGGCACCATGCGCTTCCACCCAGCGGGCTTCTTCCCGCGCCAGACGCGGTGAGCCGGAGGTGAGTTGTACGACGGCCTTCCCGGCCAATGCCGAAGCGACGTCACCTCGCTTCAGCAAAGCCTCGCTGGCGGCATAGTCGAGAACATTGATGATCACGAGTTCGGCCGCCTCAATTCCAGCCTCCACCGAGGGGGCGACCTTCGCGCCAAGGGCCGCTAATGGCTCGCACTTTGCCGCGGTCCGATTCCAGACCCATGTTGGATAGCCGCAGTCGAGCAGCGTTCGAGCAATGGACGAGCCCATTCGGCCCGCGCCGAGCACGCAGACATTCGATGCCATAGTAACTTCTCCGATAGACTGATGGCCCTGTCGACGAGGGTCCGTTTTATGTTTGGCGCGCTCGATCGGAAGATATAAATTCTTGCTGCGTTGAGAAGTACGCACCTTGAGGTAAGCTATCGCCATCATGACAGGAGCTGCCAAATGAGGCGCAAGGAACCAGACAGCTGCGGTTTTGCTGCCGCGCTGCAGGCCATCGGCGGAAAGTGGAAAACCTCGCTGCTATGGGAATTGCACCTGCGGCCATACCGCTTTGCCGAACTGCGCCGCTTGCTGCCTGGCGTCAGCGAAAAGGTGCTCACGCAACAATTGCGGCAGATGGAAGCCGACGGGCTGATCAGCCGGCGCGCCTATGACGAGGTGCCGCCTCGCGTGGAATACTCGATCACGCCGCTCGGCTTTAGCCTGAACGATGCGGTGACAGTCATGTCGGCGTGGGGCAAGCACCACGAGACATGGAAATCGCAGCGTAAGGCGGCCTGACACGGGCAGGCCTATGGAGGCTTTGGCCGACCGCCGCACGATTTCTAGTCGATGCGCGGTCGGTGCATGCCACGGCGGGCCAGGAGATTAGCGACGACGAGCAGGATGATCGACAGTGCCATCATCAGCGTCGCGGCGGCGGTGATTGCCGGGCTCAGTTTCTCGCGCAGACCGATGAACATTTCGAGCGGCATAGTGCGCTGATTGGCGCTGGCCAGGAACTGCACCACGACGACCTCATCGAACGAGGTGACGAACGCAAAGGCCGCCCCTGACAGCACGCCGGGCAGGATCAGCGGCAGCATCACCCTGAAGAACGATGTGATGGGTTTTGCTCCGGAGATGGCGGCGGCGCGCATCAGATTGCGGTCGAAGCCGGTGAGGCTCGCTCCCACCGTGACGACGACGAACGGACTGGCTAGCGCGGTATGCGCCAGGATGATGCCGGCATAGGTGCTGGCAAGTCCGACACGTGCGTAGAACAGATACGAGCCGACGGCGGTGATCACCACCGGCACGATCAGCGGCGACAACAAAAGCGGCATGACAATGCGGCGACCGGGGAACTTTTCGTCGGAAAGCGCGATTGCCGTCAACGTGCCCAGCGTCGTTGCGATCAGCGTCGTGCCGAAGGCAACGATCAGGCTGTTGCCGATCGCAGATTGCCAGCGCTGGGTTCCAAGCACGACCTCGTACCAGCGTGTCGAAATTCCCTCCAGCGGGAAGATGAAGAAGGCGCCGCTGTTGAACGACAGGGGAACGGGAACGAGGATCGGCACGAGGAGGAACAGGATCACCATGCCGCACCACAGCCAGAGCAGGGTGATGCGGATTCTTTCGCCTGTCGTCGGGTAGGAAGACAGCAACATGGCTACACCAGCTTGAGGCGGTCGAGGCCGAGCATGCGGGCGAAGATGCCGAACAGCGCCAGGGTGAAGACGAGCAGGATGAAGCTGAGCGCCGCAGCCATCTCCCAGTTCAGTTCGACATTAACGTAGCTGGCGATGAAATTGCTGATCAGCTGGTCGCTAGCGCCGCCAATCAGCGCCGGCGTGATGTAATAGCCGAGGCAGAGGATGAAGGTGAGCAGGCAGCCGGCCATCACGCCCGGAAAGACCTGTGGAAGATAAACGCGGCGAAACGCAGTATAAGGTTTTGCGCCGAGCGAATAGGCAGCCTTCATCTGCGAAGGCTGGATGGTGCGCATGACGCTGTAGATCGGCAGCAGCGTGAACGGCAGCTGGATGTGGGTCATGGCGATGATCAATCCGATGCGGCTGTACATCAGGTCGAGCCGGTCGTCGGCGACGCCGAGCCACAGCAGCAGGTCGTTGACCAGACCGAATTTCTGCAGGAGCACCGTCCAGGCCGCGGTTCGCACCAGGATCGACGTCCAGAACGGCAACAGCACCGCGACGATGAGGATGGCGGCGAGGCCCTTGGGCACGGAGGCGATGAGGTAGGCGAGGGGGAAGCCCAGTATCAGCGTGGCCAGCGTCACCGCTGCGGCGACGAAAAATGTGCGCATGAACACCTGCACGAAGATCGCCTGTTCGGGTGGCACCCTTTCGATGCCGCCATCGGCATTCCAGCGCAGATCAAGCGCGCTCAGCAGGTAGAACGACGTCACGCTATGGGTGCCGCTCTCGATGACCGGCCATGTGCCCGGCGCCGACCAGAACGGCACGGCTTTCATCACCTCCAGCGGCGGCCTGTCGGCGGCTTCCAGTTGGCGCACCGTCTTGAGCACCTGGCTGCGTGCACCCGGCAGGCGGGCGTTGAGGCTCTTGGCGAGTTCATAGGCGGTGCCCTTGGCCTGATTGCTCCGGAGGTCGGCGGCAAGAGCCAGGAAGGCAGCGTCGTCGGGCAATCCCGTGCCGTTCCAGCCGCGCAATGCTTGGCTGGTCTGCGGTAAGGCGTCGGCAATCGTCGGATCATAGACGGCGCGCGACAGAAGCAGGACGATCGGGATGCCGAAGCTCAGCGCCAGCAGCACAAGTAAAGGTGCCGCCAGCGCCAGCGACCGCAGCCGGTCGCCGAGATCGGCGCGCCGAAGCGCTGCCGCGACCGACTTTGCTGTGCCGGAATCGGCGGCCGACCAGTCGCGGCTTGGCCGCGGCCGGTCCAGTTTCGTGGGCTCAAGCGCCGACATTTTCCCTACTGCGCGAGCCAGGCGTTGAAGCGCTTGACCAGATCCTCGCCATAGTCTCCCCAGAATTCGGTATCGGCGACTAGGTAAGCGGTCATGTGGTCAGGCGCGTTCGGCAATTTCGGCAGGGCGTCCGGCGCGACAAAGGAAGCTGCATCGATGCGCACCGGCCCGTAAGTGATATAGCTGGCGAGCTTGGCGTTGATTTCCGGCTGGCTGATATAGGCAAGGTATTTGTAGGCCAGCTCCGGGTTCTTGGCGCCCTTCGGAATGGCGATCATGTCGTATTCGAGGATCTGGTTGTTCCAGACGATCTTGAACGGCGCCCCGTCCTTGTCGATGGCGTTCTGGATACGGCCGTTCCAGGCGGTGGTCATCACCACTTCCCTGGATGCGAGGAGCTGCGGCGGCTGCGCGCCGGCATCCCACCAGACGATGTCCTGCTTGATGGTGTCGAGCTGCTTGAACGCACGATCGACGCCTTCGGGGGTTGCCAGCACCTCGTAAACATCGGCCGGCGCGACACCGTCGGCCATCAGCGCCCATTCGAGGTTCTGTGCCGGAAACTTGCGCATCGCGCGCTTGCCCGGAAACTTTGTCGTGTCGAAGATGTCGAGGACCGAGGTTGGCGCCTCCTTCAGCACGTTGGGGTCATAGGCAAGCACATCGCCATAGGCGTCGAGACCGACGCCGCAGTCGAGTGCGGAACCTTCGATGAACTTTTCACGGGGGGCGATCTTGGAATAGTCGAGCCGCTCGAGAATGCCGGCGTCGCAACCCTGCAGCACGGTCGCGGTCTCGACCGTCACCAGATCGATCGGCACGTTGCCGGTGTCGACCATCGCTTTGACCTTGCCGAGATCGCCAAGATATTCCTGCTCGACGATCTTGATTCCAGTCTCCTTGCTGAACGGCTCGAACCATGCCTTGCGCTGGGCATCCTGCCAGGCGCCGCCGCTGGCCATGATCGAAAGTTCGTCGGCGAAGGCGGCATGTCCCATGGTGATGAATGCTGTGGCTGCCGCGAAGGCGAACAGCCGGGCCTTTGTGATTTTCATTGTTCTTATTCCCCTGTTTTCGAGATGGAACCGCCCGTCCCGGCATCGGCCGGAAAGGCACGGCAGTCGTTGGGCGCGCAGGAAACCGTGACCGGTTCCCCGTTGCCCATGGTCGCTTCGGGGCCAACCTTGACGGTCAGCACCTGTCCGTTTTCCAGCCTGGCCAGAAGACGCTGGTGGTCGCCGAGATAGATGCGGCCATCGACGGTGGCGGCTAGCGCATTTGCTCCGTTCGAAGCGGGCGCAAGCTTGAGCCGCTCCGGGCGGATGGCGACATGGCAGGCCGCGCCCTCGGCGACGCCGATGGCCAGCGCGGCGACCGAACCGCCGCCGTGCAGCGTGACGCGGCACTCCTTGCCGGAGACGCGCTCGACCTTGCCTTCCAGCGTGTTGTTCTCGCCGATGAAGCTGGCGACAAAGGAGTTCTGCGGCGTGTTGTAGAGATCATCAGGCGAACCGAGTTGGGCAATCCCGCCATTGTTGAACACGGCAACGCGGTCCGACATGGTCAGCGCCTCGCTCTGGTCGTGCGTCACATAGACGATGGTGACGCCGAGCATCGTGTGCAGTTGCTTGATCTCGAGCTGCATATGCTCGCGCAGCTTCTTGTCGAGCGCGCCGAGCGGCTCGTCCATCAGCACGAGGCTCGGCTCGAACACCAGCGCGCGGGCGAGCGCGACACGCTGCTGCTGGCCGCCGGAAAGCTGTGCCGGCCGCCGGTCGCCGAACTGCCGCAGCCGTACCATGTCGAGCGCGCGGCCGACGCGGGATGCAACGTCCGCCTTGGTGATCTTGCGGACCGAGAGCGGGAAGGCGACGTTCTCCTCGACGCTCATGTGCGGAAACAGCGCGTAGTTCTGGAACACCATGCCGATGTTGCGTTCGTAGGGCGGCAGCCTGTCGACTGACCGGCCTTCAAGCGTAATGACGCCGCCGGTCGGCCGTTCGAAGCCGGCGAGCATGTTGAGCGTCGTCGTCTTGCCCGAACCGGAGGGGCCGAGAAGGGTGAGGAACTCGCCGCGCGCCACGCCGAGGTTCAGCCGTGTCACCGCGAAAGTCCGGCCGTCATAGGATTTCTCGACATCGACGAATTCGACGAATCCCTGCCGGCCGGCGTCCGGTGCCGCAGCGGCGCTGTCGGCTGACAGGACTGTCGCTTCGGCGATCACGGACGGAAATCCGTTGAGCGGCGGCAATGGCCGCTTGTCGAAACGGGGTGGTGCTTGCCGTGCATGGGTCGGTCTCGCATGACGCCGGCCGCGCAAGAGCGGCAAAACCAAACTTGTATGCTCACACAATCAATCGCCAAAGAACCATAGATGCAGACAAGTTCGCCCGTCAAGTCGCTTTCTCCGGGATTGTGTGAGATTCTCCAGGCTGACTTTGAAAACGGGTACCGGACAAGTGCTATTGTCCGGAGGATTGTCTTATGCTAGATGCGTCGGTAGCCAGAGTGTCGACACACCGAAACCGCCAATCCACATGCTCCAAGACCTGCAACTCGCCTCGGATGAAGGCCCGGTCTACCGGCGCCTTGCGGACGCTATTGCCGAACGGATTACGGCCGGCACGCTTGCCGTTGGAGACCGGCTGCCACCGCAGCGCGAGATTGCCCGCGCACTTGGCATCAACGTCACCACGGTGACGCGCGCGCTGTCGACGCTGCAGCAGCGCGGGCTGCTCGAAGCGCGGCCCGGGCGCGGCACCACGGTCGCCGCCCGCAACGGAGGCGAAGGACCAGGTTTCGTGTCGGCGCCGAGCGAAGACACCGGCGTCATCGATCTTTCCGTGAACAGACCAGCGACCTCGGCCTATCTCGACGCGCTGGCGCTGCTGTTGCCGCGCCTGTCCAAGGACCGGCACTACGTCACGCTTCAGGACTATCACCCGCCTGAGGGGCCGCTGTGGGCGAGAGAGGCAATCGCCGAGTGGATGCGCCCGGCGGCAGGCGACGGCGATCCCGGCCGGGTGGTGCTGGCGGCGGGCGCCCAGCATGGGCTGGACTGTGTGCTTGGCGCGGTGACCAGGCAGGGCGACGTCGTGCTAGCCGACGAAGTGACCTATCAGGGCATCAATGCATTGTGCCGGGTGCATGGGTTAGAGCTCAGAGGCGTCGCCATGGATCGTGGCGGCATGCGGGCCGACGCGTTCGAGGCGGCCTGCGCGCAGCTCCGCCCGCGCGCGGTCTTCCTGGTGCCAACCCTGCACAACCCGACCACCATCACGCTACCCGAGGAACGCCGGCACGAGTTGGTGGCTGTGGCCCGTCGCCATAACGTCCTCATCATCGAGGATGACGTCTACCGCCCGCTGGCGGACCATCCGCCGCCGTCGCTTGCCAGCCTCGAGCCCGAATTGACGGTTCACATCGGTGCGTTGTCGAAATGCGTTGCCCCAGGACTGCGCCTCGGTTTTGTGATCGCCCCACGCGCCATAGCCGGCCAGGTCGCTGCGGCATTGCGCATCAACTGCTGGAGCATCAGCCCTCTGACCGCGCTGATCGGCGCGCGACTGATAGAAGAGGGCGCGGCGGCGCGTATCATCGAAGCCCAGAAGCAGGAGCTTCGCCAGCGCCAGGCCATCCTCACCGAAATCCTCGGCCGGTACGATGTCCAGAGCCACGCCACCTCGACCCATGCCTGGTTGCGCCTCCCGGAGCCGTGGCGGGGTGCGGGTTTCGCTCGCACCTGCCTGGGACGTGGCGTTGCCGTTCTTCCCGGCGATGCCTTCGCGGTTGGGCGCGAGCCGGTGCAGCACGGGGTACGCATCAATGTCGGCGCCGCGCGCTCGCTCGACGATCTGCGCACGGCTCTGAACACCATGGCCGAACTGCTCGCGGCCGGGCATCTGCAACTGCCTGGCTTTGTCTAGGGGCTCGGTCGTGGCAGCACCGGAAACCGTGGAAGTCGCCATAGTCGGCGCCGGCATTGTCGGTCTGGCAACGGCACTCCGGCTTGCGGCCGAGGGGCGCGAGGTGCTGCTCATCGACCCCAACGAGCCTGGCTCCGGCGCCTCGTTCGGCAACGCCGGAACGCTCGCTGAATATGCCTGCATGCCGGTCGGCAACCCGGCCCTGCTACGCGCGCTGCCAACCTGCTCCTCGATCCGGACAGCCCTTTCGCCTTGCGCTGGCCGGCGTTTTCCAGCTTGCGCCCTGGATGGTCCGCTTTGTGCGGCAGTCGCTTCCGGCGGCCACTCGCGCCAATGCGCTGGCGCTCGCCGGGCTGCTGGCTGAGGCCCTGTCGGCCTGGGAGGAGATGGTGAAGGAGGCCGAGGTGGCCGACCTGCTGCGACGCAACGGCTGTCTCTACCTGTATCGCAGCAAAAGCGATTTCGCCAAGGCGGCCGGGGGCAGGGCGCTGCGCGCGGGGTTTGGCGTCCATCAAGAGGTTCTGACGCCGGGGGAGGTGGCCGCGCTGGAGCTGAGCCTGCCCCCGACCGGGGCCTGCGGCCTGTACTTCCCGGATTCGATGAACGTTACCGATCCAAAGACGCTGATGCGGCGGCTGGTCGATGCCGCGACCGCCCGCGGCGTGTCGGTAGCGCAGGCTGCTGTAAACGGGCTGCGGGTCGAGGCGGACGGTGTCAGGCTCAGTGGTTCCGGCTTTCGCGTCAAGGCACACACGGTGGTGATCGCCGCGGGCGCGCAATCGCGGGCGTTGGCCATGCAGGCCGGCGACAGGATCCCGCTCGAGACCGAACGCGGTTATCATCTCGAATTCCCGACCAAAGCGCCTCTGCTCAATCGTCCGGTCTGTCCTGTCGATCTCGGCTTCTACATGACGCCGATGACTGGCCGGCTGCGTGTCGCCGGAACTGTCGAACTCGGCGGGCTTGCAGCGCCGGCAGATCCGCGCCGGCTAGCGCTGCTCGATCGCGGTGTCAGGCAGTTCTTTCCTCAACTCTGCCGGCCTTCATCCGAATGGCTCGGGTTCCGGCCGTCGCTGCCCGATTCCCGGCCGGTCATCGGTCCGTCGCGTCGCAGCCCCAAGGTGATCTATGCCTTCGGTCATGGTCATCTCGGCCTCACTTTGGCTTCGATCACGGCCCGCTTGGTCGCCGACCTGATTGCCGGACGCGGCGATCGCGACCGCCTCGCGCCCTTTGCGGCGGACCGCTTCGGTGCATGAAGGTACGTCGGCTCGGCCGCGGTAGCGCAGCGCGTGAGCATTGGAGCGTTCGGCATTCTCTTTTGTCCCCCAACTGACGCCAGCCTGCGCGCCAATAGCGGATGCCGGTTCCACCCCGAGCACCATTCAAGCAAAAACCCGCCCCGGTCTCCGGAGCGGGTCTGTTGCCTGAGGCGGAACTCAACACATGTCCGCCGCAGCAAGGTCGTCTCGAGATGCTGAAGATCCGGTTAACCGGCGATATTGATTCAAATCCAGCTGTGGATATTTGCCTTCGGGTAAATCGAGATGGCCATCCTTGTCCAACGGCGGGCAAAAGGAGAATCCATGACTAGCGACTTTGCCGCCGCCCACCTCCATCTTGAACGAGCCTGCCACTATTTGCGCGGCGATGACGAGACGAGCCGTACGGCTCGTGCGGCTCTGGATATCCTGATCGATGCAATTACCGCAGCCCAGTACAAGCGTCCGCCCGCAGACGTGGTGGAATTTCCCAGAGCGGCAACGCAGCGATAGTCGGCGAACCGGCCAGGAGGGCCTACGAAACCAGCCGATCGATCGCCTGCGTCAGCAGGCGATTCCCTCGGGACCGCAGAGGTCAAGCGTCTGATCCCTCCGCTGTGCATTTCGAACCCGAACCGCACTCTTATGCCTCTGTTCCTGGAGTTGAGGCGAACGTATTCTCGTTGCGGCCCAATGGTCTGAAATTTTCTCGGGGAGGAGATTGCGATGGCTGAGGCAGCACGTCACGACGCTTGGCAGGCCGGGGACAGCTATGACCTCTATATGGGGCGATGGAGCCGTCAGATCGCCCCGCTGTTTCTGAATTGGCTCGATCCGGCAGAAGGGCTGGATTGGCTGGAGGTGGGTAGCGGAACCGGGGCGCTTTCGGCAGCCATCATGGCGTGCTGCAACCCCAGCAGCCTGGTGTCGATAGACCCGTCGGAGGGTTTTCTCGCCAAGGCGCGTGTAAACGTGCCGGACGAACGTGTCGAGTTTCTCGCAGGCGATGCGCAGGCGTTGTCTGTCGAATCGGGCAGCAAGGACGTGGTCGTGTCGGCGCTCGTTCTCAACTTCATCCCCGACAAGCAAAAGGCGCTTGCCGAGATGAGGCGGGTGGCCCGCCCCGGAGCGACGATCGGGTTCTATGTGTGGGATTACCCTGGCGGCGGGGTGGAATTCATGCGGGCCTTCTGGACCGCTGCGACCGCGCTTGACCCCGGCGCCATCGACCTTACCGAAGACAGGCGTTTTCCATTTTGCACACAAGATGGATTGACCGATCTCGCTGAGAAGGCGGGCTTGGTTTCCATCGACTCCACGCGGATTGAAATGCCGGCCGTATTCAAGGACTTTGAAGACTATTGGCACCCCTTCACCCTGGGTGCAGGGCCGGCGCCCGGCTATTGCATGAGTCTCGGCCCCGCAGCTCGCCAGAAATTGATGGAGAGGCTCCGCGATAGTCTGCCGCGCGGCAAGGAGGGGTCCATTCCCCTGAAAACCAGAGCCTGGGCAGTCAAGGCCAAGGTTTGAGCGCGAGCCGGCGCCAGACCGGCAGGCCGCCGACCATAGACTGTCCTGCGCAAAGTTCGGGTTGACCGGCGTTGTACGCGAAGCGACTATTCGTCTGGACAGCCGAGATGCAGACTGCGCGAGGAGATTACGATGGACGAGCCCGATCGGTGGCGTCACATGTCGAGCGCGCCAAGGGATGGCAGCCGAATCCTGGTCACGGTTCGGCCGTCGGAACAGGGGCCGGCGGAAGTCGACCTGGCTTACTGGTCTCGAGCCGACCAGTTCGGCAGTGAGGGCTGGCGCGCTTCCGACTCGTCTCCAGGACGCGTGGTTGAATACGCCGAACCCGAGCTGAAGTGCTGGATGCCGCTGCCGACTGCCAATCTGAGCAAGGGTTCATTGCCCAGCCCCTGGGACGAAGAAGATGTCCCGCTGCTGGATGGGTCGGGGATATGAGGTGAGCGGAAAGGGCTAATTTCAATTGGCCGGCGGGACAGCGCCCCCCTCTGTCCTGCCCTCTGCCAAAAACTTGGCATCTCCCCCACTAGGGGAAGATTGGCAGCTTCGCCGTCGGCTCCTTCTCTTCAGCTCACCTCAGTCCCTCAGAACAGGAATGCTGCCGTGACGGGGTTCGGCCCGGTGCGGCCGTCTGATGAATCCATGCCACGAATGAGGCCGAGGTCCTCCGCGTCCAGCTCAAAATCGAAGACATCGAAATTGGCGGCGATCCGGTCCTGGCGGATCGACTTTGGAATGACGATCAGCCCTTCCTGAAGATGCCATCTGATGATCACCTGCGCCACGGACTTGCGATGTTTTAGTGCGATCTTTTCGAGGGTCGGGTCGCTCAACAGCCGGCCGCTGCCCAGGGGGCTCCAGCTTTCGATACGGATATTGTGCGTGCTGTGAAATTCTGTGGTATGGCGCTGTTGAAACCGGGGATGGAGTTCGATCTGATTGACCGAGGGCGTGACTCCGGTCTCGCCGATGATCCGCTCCAGATGGTCCTGGTTGAAATTCGAAACGCCGATCGACTTGATCCGGCCGGATTGCCTGAGTTCGATCAGCGTCTTCCACGCCTCGACATATTTGCCCTGGCTGGGCACCGGCCAGTGGATCAGAAATAGGTCGATCTGTTCGATCGCGAGCTTGTTCATCGTCCCGTCGAAAGCCCGAAGGGCGGCGTCGCGCTGATGTGCGCCGTTGCGCAGCTTCGAGGTGATGAACAACTCGCTTCTCGGCACGCCACCAGTGCGGATCGCTTGCCCGACGCCTTCCTCGTTCCGGTAGCCTTCGGCGGTGTCGATCAATCTGTAGCCGGCCTCGATCCCCCAACTCACAATCTTGGCCGTGATGGCCGGATCGACTTGCCACACGCCAAGGCCGATCTGGGGAATGGCTAAGCCGTCGTTCAATGTGATCTGTTCAGGCTTACTTGGTGTAATCTGTTCAGGCATGCTCAGGTCCTTCTGCATCGTTTAGCCCAGCGCAGCGCTTATCTGGGCGCGGCATCCGCCAGTGCCCAGTCGACAGGTGGAGGCAAGTCCGGCCCAGGCAGCCAAGATTGCAACCGCCAGCGCGATGCCGTCCTTGCCATTGCAAACCTGGCTACGTCACCGAGCGATCACGGGTTCCATCCGCCGCTGCCGTATTGACGGGTAATGATCTCGAGAAGATGACCGTTCGGGTCCTCGAAATAAACGCCGCGACCGCCGTCGTGGTGATTGATCTCGCCCAGCTGCGTCCGGGCAGGGTCAGCCCAGTACGGGAGATCCCGTTCACGAATCTTACCGAAGATCTCGTCGAACTCGGTTTCGCTGACCAGGAAGGCGTAATGCTGCGGCCTAATTTCGCCGCCGGTATCCATGTAGTCGAGGTTGGCACCGTTTTCGGTCGTGACCATCTGGAAAGGCCCCCAGCGCCTCGGGGCTGGAAGGCCAAGTATTTCCGCCAGGAACTTTGCCGACGCCTCGCTGTTGCGGGCCGGCAGTATTGTATGGTTGAAATCGATAGCCATGCGATCACTCCCTTTGATCTCTCCTCGCACGTCGTCGTTCCACGACTGAAGCGATGCTGCACGAGATGGGGTCGAAGGCCATGATGCTCAAGCCGGCGTGGCAACATGCCCGATGACCTGCACGGGGTCAGCTTGGTGAATACGGGCGATGATCATTTCGCCGCTATCCGGCACCTCGCCGGTCAAGCCGGTGATGTTGACCTGATGCGTGACAAGGACGGCTGGTCCGCCGAAACGCTGCCCGCGAAGCCAGGCCAAAAGAGCGGCGGTGCGCTTCTCGCCGGCAGAACTGTCGCCAAAGAATGAATTGAGCAGCTCGAGAGGCACAACTTCGCCGATCCCGAGCAGGCGAGCGGTGTCGAGGCAACGACACCACTGGCTCGAATAGACGGCTGCCGTCGAGATGCCATTCGCACGGAACAGGTCGCCGATTGCGCGGGACTGCGCACGACCTTCTTTCGACAGATTCCGCTGGGTGCTGCAATCACCGAGCCTGAAGCCGGGCGGATCGCCGGAGCCTGGGGCCTCGGCGTGGCGCAGCAAGGCAATGGCTTCTCCGGATCGCAGGGCTGACCAGAGCGGCTCGGTGGCGCGTGCCTTGCCGAAGGCAGCCGCTCCGAGCGACAGGACAAGAAATCGCCGACGTCCAATTCGCATGTTGCTTCTCACCTTTCCGATAGCGGCTTTGGCAAGTGCCGGCAAATGTCTCGATAGAGTGCGCGCTTACTGTTCGTCTCTATCGGCCCCGCTGCCGGAGGACATCGGCCAGTTCCGCCTTGAGAGGGCTGGCTTCAAGTTCGAGCGGGTCGGTCATCCGGTGGATGTCCGCCGAACCGGAACAATGCTATCCTGCGGGGAGCATTCGGGGAGGCGACTGCATTGACCGAGAGCTTGGAAGCCGAAGAGCCGAGAGGTTGGTCGAATCTGCTGCTCGCGGCAGAAAGGGGCGATGCGGAGGCCGTGAAAGCGGAATTGGCGGCCGGCGCCAATATCAACGAGGCGGACGGCGGCGGCTGGTCAGCCCTTCATCTCGCAGCCCTCAATGCCCGCACCGCGGCGGTCGAGGCGTTGATCGAACACCCAGCAATCGATGTGAATTCCAGAAACAAATGGAAAAGCACGCCTTTGAGCCTTGCTTCTGCCAAGGGCCACTACGCCTCTATTTTAGCCATGGTGAAACATCCCGAAATAGAGATCGATGCAAGAGCCGACTACTACGGCAGAACGGCCCTTATTGAAGCAGCAAAGAACGGGCATCTGGATGTCGTTAAGTTGCTTGTCGAGAATGGCGCCGACGTGAATCTTACTGACAAGACCGGAAGAAACAACGCGCTTATCGAGGCTATCAAGGGACGGCACTACGAGGTCGCGGGATACCTGCTTGATTCTCGGAAAATGAACTTTCTCAACAAGGATATGAGACTGAACGCCCTGATCTGGGCTGGAAGCTGCCATAACCCTCAACTCATCGAAAAGCTGGAAGTCTCGATTCATACTTTCTTCGAAGGCAAGTGAAGGTCCCGCTTCCGCCGCCGTGAGCATGTCCGTGGTCTTGCACTGGCCGATGTCCTCGATCGCCGCACGCCGCCTGTGGAGCTCCCTTCCGAAATCATTCAACCAATCGGTTGACAATCAGAAAGCGTGACTCTATATTCAACTATATGGTTGAATTAGAGACACCCCAGATCGACGCGGTTTTTCATGCCCTTGGCGACGCCACCCGCCGGCGGATGCTTCGCGACCTCGCCGGCGGCGAGCGAACGGTAAGCCAGCTGGCGGAACCCTTCGCCATGTCGCTGGCGGCGGCCTCCAAGCACATCAAGGCGCTGGAGAATGCCGGGCTTATTCGTCGAGAGGTGAGGGGCCGCACGCATCTTTGTCGCCTCGAACCCGGACCGCTGGCCAGCGCCCACCAATGGCTGGGCTTCTACGAGCGCTTCTGGACCAACCGTCTCGACGTTCTCGAACGTCTCCTTCACGAGGAGGACGCACGAAAAGCCCAGGATGATTCCAGGAAATCGCCCACCTCAAAAGAAGGAGACGACCAATGAACCAGATGAAAAACATCGAAGCCTATGGCGAGCTGACCGAGCCCGCCACGTTCACCATCCAGCGGCTTTTGCCCGGCCCCATCGAGCGGGTCTGGGCCTATCTCACCGAGAGTGACCTGCGTCGGCAGTGGATGGCCGCGGGCCAGATGGAAATGGAGGCCGGCACGTCGTTCGAGTTCGTCTGGCGTAACGACGAGCTGACCGACCCGCCCGGCCAGCGCCCTGCAGGCTTTCCCGAAGAGCATCGGATGGAGGGCCGGATCACAGAGCTCGATCCGCCTTACAATCTCGCCATCACCTGGGGAAACACCGGCGGCGTTTCCTTCTTGCTGGAGCCGAAGGGCAACGATGTGCTGCTCACCGTCGTCCATCGCCGGCTGCCGGAACGCGCAATCCAGCTCAACGTCACCGCCGGCTGGCACATGCACCTCGACATGTTGGCTGCCCGCCTCGCGGGCAAGACGCCGACCTCTTTCTGGGAGGGCTGGAGCCGCCTGCGCGAAGAATACGACCGCCGCCTGCCGGCCTGACACGATCGCGTCGGCCATCCCTGAAGTCACCGCCCAGCCTCCACCGGCATCGGCCTTGGAGGCTCGCACACCAGCAACGAACCGACGATGAAACGTGCTTGCATTTCGCAAGCCCGATGGAGGAAGTCATGCGCAAATTGATCACCGGAATGAAGGTTTCCGTCGACGGCAAGATGGAGGGACCCGAGGGTTACGCCGATTGGGTCGACGCGTGGTCGGAGGAGTATGGGCTGACGCCGCAAATCGATGCCTGCCTGCTCGGGAGCGTCATGTACGCCGGCTACGAGCGCTACTGGAGCGCGATCCAGAATGAGCCGGACAAGCCGCTGCCAATGACCGGCAAATTGCCGACGCCGGCGGAGCTCGAATGGGCCCGCTTTGCCGAACAGACCCCGCATCATGTGCTGTCGAACACAATGACCTCAGCGGCCTGGCCAAAGACGCGCTTCATGCGGAGGCTCGAAGACATCGCTGCCCTCAAGCAGCAGCCGGGCAAGGATATCTATCTCATGGGCGGTGCGCGAATGACCGCGAGCCTGATCGATGCCGGGCTGGTGGATGAACTGCGGCTGATCGTCTATCCGCTGCTCGTCGGCGAAGGGAAGGCGCTGTTTGGAGCAACGCAAAATCGTCGTGGGCTCGAACTGCGGAAGGTTCAGCAGCTCACGGATGGGCGCGTGAGCCTGGTCTATGGAATTGGCTAACTCAGCCGGTCTTCGCAGATTTCGCAGCGCTGCCCGGCTGAAATTTATTCCTGAAAGCCGCGTCGCAGGTCAGAGCGAAACCGATAGCCCGCCGTCAACGGCCAGTACATGTCCGTTGACGTAGGCGGCAGCGTCGGAGGCGAGAAACACCACGGCTCCGCCGAGCTCCTCGGGCTGGGCCCAGCGGCCCGCCGGGGTTCGTGTCTCGACCCATCTGGTGAAGGCCTCGTCGCTCATAAGCGCGGTATTGAGCTCGGTAGCGAAATAGCCGGGGGCGATCGCGTTGACGGTGATGCCGTGACGGCCCAGCTCAGCGGCCGTGGAGCGTGTCAGCCCGTGTAGGCCCGCCTTTGCCGCCACATAGGCGTGAATGGTGGGACGGCCAAGTATCGCTGCAACCGATCCGGTGTTAATTATGCGCCCGAACTTGTTTGGCAGCATCAGGCGCACCGCGTCGCGCATCATGCGGAAGCAGGCCGAGAGGTTGACGGCAATCACATGGTCGAAATCCTCGTCCTGCCATTCGACCAACTGACTTCGATGCTGGATGCCGGCGTTGTTGACCAGAATATCGAGGCGGCCGTGGCGTTCGACGATTCCTTCCAGCGACGCCCTTGAGATCGCCGCGTCGGTGACATCGAATGGCAGCGCTTCGGCACCGATCCTTTCGGCCGCCGCGGCGAGGGCGGCCGGATCGCGGGCATTGACGATCACTGTCGCGCCGTTTTCCGCAAGTGCCTTGGCCATGGCGAAGCCGAGACCACGCGAAGCACCCGTGACCAGCGCGACACGGCCGTTGAGCGAGAACAATTCCGACATTGAGATCCCCTATGGGCTTGGCTTCAAGTTCGAATCGGTCGGACTTACATAGCGATCACAGCGAGCTACATCCCTTCAAATGCCAGCCGACCATCGACGACAAGGGCGGAAGCGGCCCGGCCGCATTTGTCGATGGCGATCCCGGTATTTCGCTCGCACAGGCGGCGCTGTAGCAAGAACCAATCGCGCTTCCAAATTCTCGGCAGGAGCTGCCAGGCGCGTCCCACCGAGGTCATGACCTCGTAGATGCCGTAGACAACCGATGCGGCCGCCTCCCGCGTTGCGACAATCGCAATCGCCAAGGGGTCGTCGGGGTTGCGCTGCTTCATGTCCGTTTCGCACCGTCTTAGCCAAAATGAAGGCTAACACTTTACGAGGGGTGCGAACAGTTCAGGCCCGATGGTCCCGATTGTGGGGCGGGTGCGCCCGCGGACTTAGCCGCCGAAGTAATGACTGCCCACCGAGAGAATGGGACTTGCCAAGTTGTAGGATGACCGTATGATCAGACTCATGGCTACGGATCACCCATCTCTTCAACGCGAAGCTTCCGGCGCAATTGTTGAGCTACCTGCCAAGTTGGCGAATGATGCGCTGATAGACGGCCAGTCGCCGCTGGCAGAACGGTACCTCATCGATTGGAGCCGCGACAGGCGCGGAAGTGCCCGCTTCATCGTGCGTCCAGGATCCGTGGAAGATGTCCAGGCGTTTGTGAGATGGTGCTCGCAAAGCGGTGTCGCCATCGTCGTGCAGGGTGGCAATACCGGACTTGCCGGCGGCGGGATTCCGGACAATTCGGACTACGCAGTGCTGTCGCTTGAGCGTCTCAACCGGATACGGGCTGTCGATCCGCTCGACTTCACGCTGCAAGCGGATGCCGGTGCCGTGCTGCAAGACGTCAAGGACGCCGCTGAAGCATCCGACATGACCTTCCCTCTCGCGCTTGGTGCGCAGGGATCGTGCACGATCGGCGGCAATGTCGCGACCAACGCCGGCGGTATCAACGTGCTGCGCTACGGCATGACGCGTGATCTGGTGCTCGGGCTTGAGACAGTCCTGCCGGACGGCACACTGTGGAGCGGCATGAACGGGCTGCGCAAGGACAATCGCGGCTACAGCCTGAAGCAATTGATGATCGGTTCGGAAGGAACGCTCGGGGTCGTCACCGGCGTCGAGGTAAGGCTCTCGCCCCGGCCGACGCAGGTCGAGACCGCCTATGTCGGACTGGGCAGCTTCCGCCAGGCATGCGAACTGTTCCGGATGGCGCGGCATTTCTGCTCCGATCTTCTCAGCGCGTTTGAGGTCATCGGCGAGGAGTGCCTGCCGCTGGCCCATCTCATCGATCCGAACGTGCGCTCACCGTTGACACAGGCATGTCCGGTTCATGCGATCGTCGAACTCGCCTGTGGGCCAGGGATAGACGCCGGCGGACTTCTTGAATCGATGCTGGCGCGCGCCCTTGAGAGCGACCTGATCAAGGACGGTGTCGTCGCGCAAAGCCGCTCGCAGGCCGCCGCATTCTGGGCGATCCGTGAGGGGCTGGTCGAGGGGCAGGCGCGGCGCGGCTTTCATGTCCGCACCGACCTCTCGGTTCGCCTCAGCCAGGTGCCGAAGCTGATCGAGCAAGCCCGCGCGTGCATCGTGCGCGAGTGGCCAGGCTGGACATCCCTGGCCTATGGCCACGCGGGTGACGGGAACATCCATTTCAACGTGCTGCCTCCCATCGATTGCGACCCCGGCGAAGCGAGGATCGTAGGTCAGGCGGTTTTGACCCGACTCTATGAACTGGTCGGCGCGCTCGGCGGCTCGTTCAGTGCCGAGCATGGCGTCGGTCGGAGCCGCAGTCACGTGTTCTGGGCCGGCTTGTCGCAGCGCGAGCGGCAGCTTCATACCGCGATCAAAGCAGCTTTCGATCCGGCAGGCCTGTTCAATCCGACATGTCTCATGCCTGATCCGGGCGATTTCTAGGGAAAAGCCGCATGAAGCAGCGTTCGTCCATCATAGGCAGCGTGGAGGCGCTTCCGCATCGCGTCGCTTCGCATCTGAGCCGCGAGATCGAGGGCGGCGACATCATCCCGGGAGCCCGGCTTCCCACCGAAAGCCAGCTCGCCGACAAATTCGGCGTCAGCCGCAATGTTGTCAGGGAAGCGATCGCGCAGCTTCGCGCCGATGGCATGATCGAGGCGCGTCAGGGGGTGGGCGCATTCGTCATGGCGCCGGAACAGCGGACAGCTATCCGGATCGACCGTGAAGCACTGAAGGACCAGCGCAACATGGAGCAGCTGTTCGAGCTGCGCAGCATTCTGGAGACCGAATCCGCCACGCTGGCCGCAGCGCGCTGCACATCCGATGATCTTGACGCGATCAAGGCTGCGCTGGACCGCATGGGCGGCGAAGAGCGCTGGGAGGATGGCAGCATCGAGGCCGATCTGCTTTTCCATCGGGCGATCGCCCGGGCCACCGGCAACGGCTACATCTACACCTTCATTTCCTTCGTCTGCGAGCAGATCCGCCAGTCGATCCACTATGCCCGCCTCACCAATCCGCTCCACGACCTGGTCGAGGTCAACGTCGCCGAGCACGTGCGAATCTACGACGCGCTCGCCGCGCATGATCCGCAGGCTGCCGGCGAGGCGATGCGCCGGCACATCGATGGCGCGGCATCGCGGGTAGGCGTCGAACTCACCGCGAAGATCAATCGAGGCAAATGACCATGTCGCTCGGGCAGACCAAGGCAATCACCGATATCTGCCTGCTTGTGGAGGATATCGATCGCACCATCGACTTCTACACGCAGAAGCTCGGCTATCGGATCAGACGCCGGGCCGAGGGCTTTGTCGATTTTCATTCCGGGCGCGTGACGCTCGCCGCATGGGAACTGGATCACATCAATCGCCACTGCGGCGTCTCGAATGTCCGCTCACCGAAGCAGGCGCACAAGGCATGTGTCGCCATGGAACTGGAAAGCGCCGGCGAGGTCGACCGGCTCTATGCCGAACTGTCGGACAAGGGAGTGCCGTTCGTCGGGCCGCCCGGCGACTATGTCTGGAACGCGCGCTGCGCCTACTTCCACGACCCGGATGGGACACTGTGGGAGCTCTACGCCTGGACCGGCGCGGGACCGGGCGACTATCACGACACGCAAGTGTGATCCGATCGCGACGGCCTCGCAAGAAGGGCCGCGCGGCATGCAAACAAGTCCAACAAAGGAGCAAGAAGATGAGTGGGAACACATCGCAGTGGAATCGCAGATCGATCCTGAAGGCCGGCGCCGCCGGCCTGGCGGCTTTCGGGCCGGGACTTCAGCTGTTTGGCGCCAGCGCCTCGGCAGCCGCCAAGCTCGTCGTCCAGTATGACTGGCTGATGTCGAATGGCCAGATCGGCGATGTCGCAGCCGTCGCCAATGGCTACTTCAAAGAGGCCGGGCTCGAAGTCGAGTTCAGCCCCGGCGGACCGAACGCCGCCACCGTGCCGCCGGTGGTGTCCGGTGCCGCTCAGCTCGGCCAATTTTCCGAATCGCCTCAACTCTATGCCGCGCGGGCGAGCGGCGTTCCGGTGAAGATCATCGCCTGCGGCTATCGCACCGGGCCTTATGCGCTGACCTCGAAACCGGCGAAGCCGATCCGGTCGGCGGCGGACCTGAAGGGCATGCGGATCGGCACGCAGCCGACCGCGCGCTTCGCCATCGACGCGATGCTCGCGAAGAACAAGATCGACCCTTCCGAGGTCACCATCGTCAATGTCGGGTTCGACAAGGCCCCGCTCGTACGTGGCGACGTGGATGCGATCGGCGGTTGGATCACCAACACGCAGGCGCTCAGCGTCGTCGGCGATGATCGCATCGATCTTCTGTTGTCGGAGCTCGGCCTGGCGTCCTATGCCGACGTCTATTTCGCAACCGACAGCGCCATCGAATCCAATTCCGAGATCCTGGCGAAATTCATCGGCGCGGTCGCCAAAGGATGGGGCTGGGTCCACGCCAATCCCGAACAGGCGGTCGACAAGCTCGTCGCTGCCTATCCCGAGATCGATGCAGGCTGGGAAAAGAAGACGATCCCCCTGGTGCTGAAACTGTCGTTCGACGACAACACGAAAAAGGATGGATGGGGCACCTTCGATCCTGCCTCGATCGAGAGCCAGATCGCGCTGCTTGACCAGATTGGCCAGTATCCGAACGGCAGGCCGAAGGCCGAGGACGTCTATACGACTGAGATTCTCGAACTCAGTGCGGCTGAACGGCCGAAGCTCGGCGCGCCTGCCTCTTGATGGCCGCGCCGGCCATCGAAACTTCCGGGCTCGACGTCGGCTATCCCGGCCGGCACTCGCCCGTGACGGTGATCTCCGGTCTCGAACTGACAGTCGAGGCCGGGACGTTCCTGTCCATCCTCGGGCCTTCGGGGTGCGGAAAGTCGACGTTTCTGCGGGTTGTCGCCGATCTGCTGGCGCCACTCGCGGGCACGATACGCGTGATGGGCGAAACGCCGTCGGCGGTGCGCTCCGGCCGCGGCGTGGGCTTCGTCTTCCAGGACTCGACCCTTTTGCCGTGGCGCACGGCGCGCGAGAATGTACGGCTGCCGATCCAGGTGGGCCGCCGCAGCCTGTCGCGCATGATAGACGACCGGGCCGACGAGCTGCTCGAACTCGTCGGCCTGTCGGCGCTCAGTGAGCGCCTGCCGCATCAGCTTTCCGGCGGACAGCGCCAAAGGCTGGCGATCGCCCGGGCGCTGCTTGGCGAGCCACGTTTGCTTCTGATGGACGAACCTTTTGGCGCTCTTGACGAGATCACCCGCGATCGCCTCAACGACGAACTGCTGAACCTTTGGCGGCGGACCGGAACGACCGTGCTGTTCGTCACGCATTCCATTGCCGAAGCCGTCTATCTCGGGCAGCGCGTAATCGTGCTTGCGGCCCATCCCGGACGGATCGTCGCCGACCACGACCTTCGTCCGCTGAAGGGGCCGGAGAACAGATGCTCGCGCGAGGATCCGGCAATCGTCGCGGCGATGGCCAGGATGCGCTCCGCCCTTGGGGCGGCCTCGTGAACCGCGGCGCGCTTTCGCCGTTCGCACAGACTGTGCTGCCGATCCTCGGCGCCGGCTCGCTCATTCTCGCATGGCAATTCCTGCTGCCGCTCGCCGGCGTGCCGGCATATATCGTTCCGACGCCGACCGCGATAGCGGGCGCGTTTGCCAGGAACGGCTCACTTCTCCTGTCGAACCTCTGGCCGACGGCCATCGAGGCGCTCTCCGGCTTCGTCCTCGGCAACCTCGCCGCAGTGCTGCTGGCGATCGTCTTCGTGCACAGCCGTACGCTTCAGGCAGCCTATTTTCCGGTCGTGCTGTTCTTCAATACGATCCCGGTGCTTGCGCTGGCGCCGGTCGTCATCCTCATCTTCGGCCTCGGCATGCTGCCCAAGATCGTGATCGCGGGAGTGATCTGTTTCTTCCCAACGCTCATCAACATGATCCGGGGGCTGGAATCGGCGAGCCCCAGCGAGCACGAGCTGTTCCGCGTGCTGTCGGCGACGCGTTGGGAAATATTCTGGCGCCTGCGCCTGCCGCGCGCGCTGCCAATGCTTTTCGCCTCGCTGCGGATCGCCTCGGCGACCGCGGTGATCGGCGCGATCGTCGGCGAATGGATCGGCTCCGACAAAGGTCTCGGCGCGCTGATCATCCAGGCGACCTTCAACTATCAGTCCGACCGGCTCTACGCCGCCATCGTGCTCTCATCGCTGTTGTCGATCGGGTTCTTCATGACGGTCGTCGCCGCTGAGCGGTGGTCGGTTCGATACCGTTGACCGGCTGGCTCCCCGGGATGGCCGCTTGGCGTCGCACTGCGGACTTCGCTCTAGCCGCCCAGGCGAGGGTTGGCCTTTCCTGCGTCGGCCTGTACTATGACCGGTGCTTGCAGGGGATAGGGGAGCTCGAGCATGGGCCTGGGTCGGACTTTCCGCCGTTGGGGGATGCGGGCCTTCATCGCCGTCATGGTGCTTTCGCCGCATGCGGCGTCGGCCGACACCATTACGCCCGACCGGATCGCGGCAGCCCTGTCGAAGCTCGAGGCACTCGCTAAAGGCGTCGTCGCGGATGGCGGGGTGCCTGGTCTCGCCGTCGGAGTCGTCAATGACGACAAGGTGGTCTTCCTCAAGGGTTTCGGGCATCGCGAGGCCGGCAAACCGGAGGCCGTCGATGCCGACACGGTGTTCCAGATCGCCTCGCTCTCCAAGCCGGTCTCAGCAACGATAGTGGCGGCACTGGTCAGCGACGAGATTGTTTCCTGGGATACGAAAATCGCCGATCTCGATCCGGCCTTCCGGCTGTCCGAGCCCTATCCGACCAGCGAACTCACGGTTCGCGACCTGTTTTCGCACCGCAGCGGACTGCCCGGCACCGCCGGAGACGACCTCGAGGACATTGGCTATGACCGCGCGGAGATACTGCGCCGTCTGCGGTTCGTGTCGCCATCGTCGAGCTTTCGTGCCGGCTACTCCTACAGCAATTTCGGACTGACCGAGGGTGCCGTCGCGGCCGCGAAGCCGACGGGCAAGGTTTGGGAGGAGATCGCCGAGGAGAAGCTCTACCGTCCGCTTGGAATGGCGTCGACCAGCTCCCGTCATGCGGACTTCATCAAGCACGCCAATCGGGCCGCGCTCCACGTCAAGGTTGATGGCGTCTGGGCCGCGAAGGTAAAGCGCGATCCGGATGCGCAGGCGCCCGCAGGCGGCGTCAGTTCCACGGCACGCGATCTCTCGCAATGGGTGCGCCTCGTACTCGGCAACGGCGTCTATGACGGCAAGCCGCTCATTGCCGCCGATGCGCTGGCTCAGACGCATGTGCCTTTGATGACCCGAGGCAAGAACCCCGTCTCCGGCGGCGAGTCCTTCTACGGCCTCGGCTGGAATGTCGAATTCGGCCGGCACGGTCTGAGCTGGGGCCATGCCGGCGCCTTCAGCGTCGGCGCCCGCACGCTCGTCACGCTTTTTCCCGAACAGAAGCTTGGCATCGTCATCGTCGCCAACGCCTTTTCAACAGGCGTGCCGGAAGGACTGTCCGACAGCTTCGCCGATATGGCCTTTGACGGAAAGGTCGAGAAGGACTGGGTCAAGGCATGGGACGATACCTATGCGGGCCTGTTCGGCCCGGCGGTCGCGGCGGCCAAGGCCACCTATGCCGCGCCACCGTCTCCGGCAAGGCCGGCCGGGCCGGCCAGTGCCTATGCAGGCCGTTACTTCAACGACTTCATCGGCGATGCGGTCGTGTCGAGTGCGGGGGATGCTCTTGTGCTCAAGGTCGGGCCGGCCGGCGCGCGGTCCTATTCATTGAAGCATTTCGACGGCAACCTGTTCCTGACCTTCCCGGACGCCGAGACGCCGGACAGGCCCTCGGGCGTAGGCTTTGACATCGGCCCCGACGGCAAGGCGTCGGCCATAACCGTAGAGTTTCTCGACGATAACAATCTCGGCACGCTGCGGCGCGTTGGTGACTAGGGCCAAATGTTGGTGAGACGGTTGTCGGCTTCGCCGAGACGGAGCCGGGGGCCGCGCCGGCGTTCGCGATGCGGCGCTCAGCTCCGCGCCGATTGACAACCTTGAACAGCCGCCCATTCTGTAATCGCCACAGGCCTGGCCGGACAGAAAAGGCGCTATCCATGGAAAAGATCATTCTGGACTGCGATCCGGGGCACGACGATGCCATCGCCATCCTGCTGGCGGCCGGCAACCCGAACATCGACCTTCTCGGCATCACCACGGTTTCGGGCAACCACAATGTCGAGAACACCACGCGCAATGCGCTGGCCGTATGCACGGCTTACGGCATCAAGGTGCCGGTCGCGAAGGGCTCTCTCGGCCCGCTCATCATCGACCAGGTGCTGGCCGTCGAGATTCATGGCGATACCGGGCTCGACGGCCCCGTGCTGCCGCCCGCCTCGTTCGAGCTCGACAGGCGGCATGCCGTCGACTTCATCATCGACACGGTCATGGCGCATGAGCCGAAGACCGTCACGTTGGTACCCGTCGGTCCCTACACCAACATCGCACTCGCCGCCCGCAAGGAACCGCGCATCATAGAGAGGGTGAAGAAAATCATCGCGATGGGGGGAAGCTACACCAGAGGTAACATCACGCCGGCGGCGGAATTCAACGTCTATGCCGACCCTGAGGCCGCCGATGTGGTGTTCCGTGCCGATTGGGACGTCACCATGGTGGGGCTCGACCTCACGCACCAGGCGCAGGCCACCCCGGAATTGCAGGACAGGGTGCGCGCCGTCGGCGGCCCGATCGCCAAATTCATCCTCGATATCTGGGAGTTCATAGCGACCACGCATGGCGGCCTCCTGCAGATCGCGTATCCCGCCGTCCACGACGCATGCTGCGTCGCGGCCATGATCGACCCGAGCGTCTTCACCACCGAGAAGGCCGATATCCGCGTCGAGATTGCCGGCCGGTGGACCAAGGGCATGACGGTGTGCAATTTCGAGAAGATGGGCGGCATGCATCATTTCGGCGGCACGGCGAGCGAGCAGACCGACTTCCGCCACACTGTGGCGATGAAGCTCGACCATGCGAAATTCTGTGACCTGATCGTCGACGCGCTTGAGCGCCTCACCAGGCAAAAGGCGTGAGCCGATCTGCCGGGCGCGACGATTATCGAAGGGTAGCAAGATGAGCAAAAAAGCCAGTCCCAAATCCTCCAGCCCAAGGCAACTCGCGGAGATCGCCAGCTATCACGCCCATATCTACTATGACGGGCCGGCCGAGCGGCAGCATGCCGAATGGCTGCGCCTGCGCATCGGCGAACGTTTCCGTGTGCGCCTCGGCAATTGGCGCGACGAGCCGGTCGGCCCGCATGAGCAGGCCATGTACCAGGTCTCGTTCGCCACCGAGATTTTCGCTTCGCTGGTTCCCTGGCTGATGCTGAACCACGGCGGCCTGAGCATCCTCATCCACCCCAACACGACCAACCCCAAGCGCGACCATCTGGTCGATCCGATCTGGATCGGCCGGCCGCTGGGGGTGCACGGCGAGGTGCTTGGCGAGCAGGACGAGGCGGAAGAGGCGCTGGAAGTGAATACGGAGCCGACGCTGAGGGCGTAGGGGGCAATCGCATGTGGGTTCTACGCTTCCGTTCGACGGATCGCGGACAAACCGTCCCGTGGAGAAGCGCTGAAGGCTGCGGAGAGCTGTGATTGAGGTGAGCGGGATGGTGGCCTGAGCATCCTTATCCACCCCAACACAACCAATCCCAAGCGCGACCATCTGGTCGATCCGATCTGGATCGGCCCGACCGCTGGGCGTGCACGGCGAGGTGCTTGGCGAGGAGAACGAGGCGGAAGAGGCGCTGGAGGTGAATACGGAGCCGACGTTGGGGGAGTAGGGGGGGCGCGACGCCGTTCGGCATGTGAGGTTCGGCGTAGGAATCGCGTGTGCCTGCAGTGCAGCATGACCGGCCGCTTTGCGCCTCATCTCGGTCATCGAGGTAAAGTTTACCGTTGCCTCGAAGCAAGACATGTCAGATATCATGCTGAGCGGTGAACATCACTCCCCTCTCAACCTCGCCAGAAAGGTTTCGCGATCTCCGCTTCCACCTGCTTCCTCGTCAGGCCGACATCGGCGATCATATGCGGGGCGGTGATCAGCATATCCTGAAGCTTGAGCCGAAAGCGTTTGCGCTCCTCCCACGTCTCGACCATATCGCGCAGGCTGCCGAGGCAGAGCGATTGACGCGGCGCGTTCGTCCGCCTGATCGATGTCCGAGCGATCGTAGTGCGATGCACCGCTGGTACAAAGGTATCGGCCATGGAAACCTCCGTCTTTGAGAATGAAAACCTCTGTTTCACTGCGGCTGACCATGCCTTAGAAGATCGACGTCGTACTTAAGGCCTGCCTAAAATTTCCAAAAACTTGCAAACGGGATAAGATGCCCAGCATGCTGGCGCCGCGCTTTGCCTTTGGTCCATTCGTGCTCGATCCGGGCTCTGGAACGCTGCTTCGCAACGATCTTCCCGTTGCTGTCAGCCACCGTGGGCTAAAGCTCCTTGCTGCTATGGTCGAGCGTCCGGGCGAGATCCTGACGAAGGCCGAGTTGATGGACGCCGCCTGGCCCGGCATCGCTGTCGAGCAGGGTAATCTCACCGTCCAGATCGCGCAGCTCAGGAAGTTGCTGGGACATGTTGGTGATGGTGGCGAATGGATCGCCACGGTGCCCCGCGTGGGTTATCGTTTCACCGGTGTCAGCGAACCGCTCAGCGGCGCCGAGCGGAAAAGGTTGCCTCTTCCCGACAAGCCGTCGATCGCCGTGCTGCCCTTCGCCGGCTTCGGCGATGAGCAGGGTCAAGAATCGTTCGCCGACGGACTGACGGAAGACCTGATTACCGACCTTTCGCGCACGGCCGGCCTGTTCGTCACCGCTCGCAATTCCGTGTTTGCCTATAAGGGAAAGGCGATGGACGTGCGCGACATCGCTGGAGATCTTGGGGTGCGCTATGTCTTGGAGGGGAGCGTGAGACGCTCCGCCGGACGCGTTCGCATCAACGTGCAGCTAGTCGACGCAAGCGGCCGAGAACATCTGTGGGCGGAACGCTTTGACCGCGAGCTGAAGGACATCTTTGCCGTTCAGGATGAGGTCACCGGAAAGATCATCGATGCTCTGCTCGGACAGCTGCGTATGCCGCCGCATCGTATCCGGCCGCGAAGCCTCGAGGCCTATGACCTCGTCGTGCGGGCACGCAAGCTGATCGACGACTCGCCGCAGACATCGCGCGAAGTGCATCTGCTGCTCTCACGTGCGATCGCTCTCGATCCGGAATACGCCGAAGCTCACCGATGGCTGGCGATGAACCATTGGCTGGGATGGCTAATTTGGGGTGAACCGGTCGAACCAGCCCGAAGTCGCGCCTTAGAACTCGCCCGTAAGGCGGTGGCGCTCGATCCAAACGATGCCGGTTGCCATTGGGTCCTCGGCAACTTGCTCGCTTATGAACGTTGTTTCGCCGCCGCCGACCAGGAGTTTGCCAAGGCGATCGAACTCGATCCGAACGACGCCGACCTCTGGGCGACGCTTTCCGACAATGCCGTTCTGGCCGGGCGGGTCCAAGAAAGTCTTGATCATATTCGGAAGGCTTTCCGGCTCAATCCATTCCCAGCGGGGTTGTACTATCTGACCCTTGGCGTCGCGCAATACGCGAACAGGGACTATGAGGCCGCAGTCGTGACGCTGCGCCGCGAGGAGACGCATCGCAGCACGAGCTCTCGCCGGTTCCTGGCCGCGAGCCTTGCCCAACTCGGCCGGTTCGACGAAGCTCGCTCCGAGGTTGCGCTGTTTCTTGTCACTAACCCGCATTTCACCATTCGCCACTTTATAGGGACGCAGCCATTCCGCGACCATGCTACGCTCGATCATTTCGTTGATGGCTTGCGCCAGGCAGGTTTCCCCGACTGATCACTCAGGCTCGCGAAGCGCTTCGTGTCATGCGAACGCCATGTCAGGTGGTTGCACTCAGGTGTCGCTTGGACGACGGTTTTGCGCCCTTATGGCCGACGTTCGATTGCTGCGAACCGAGCCAAAACCGGCCGCTGAAGTTGATTGCGCAAAGCGGCCGATAAGGGTGGGTAGCGGGCTGGCTACTTCTGGACCAGAGTAGCGGTAGAATAAGTATGTCAGCCAAGCTTTGACCTGGGGAGGCAGGATATCAGAAGATGGAGCGACGGCTCACCGCAATCCTTGCTGCCGACGTTGTCGGATACAGCAAGCTCATGGGCGAGAACGAACTAGGCACGCTCGAAGGACTGAAGAGGTGCCGGCGCGAACTGATCGACCCCGAGATCAAAAAGCACCATGGCCGCACGATCAAGCTCATGGGCGACGGTGCACTGGTAGAGTTTGCCAGCGTCGTCGATGCCGTCCAGTGTGCTGCCGCGATTCAACGCCAAATGGCCGAGCACAATCGGGACGCCGCCGTGGCGCAGCCGATCCGGTTGCGCATCGGGGTCAATCTCGGTGATATCATCGTCGAAGGCGACGATATCTATGGCGACGGGGTAAACATCGCCGCCCGTCTGCAAACGATCGCAGAGCCCGGCGGAATCTGCATCTCTGGCACCGCGTTCGATCACGCGGCGCACAAAGTGGATGTCGGCTTTGCGGACCTCGGAGAGCAGCGCCTCAAGAATATCGCCGATCCGGCGCGCGCCTATCGGGTTCTGCTCGATCCTGCAGATGCAGGGAAGATCCTGGCGGCGCCACGCCGACCAAGATCTCGGGTCATGGTTTTGACGGGACTTGCGGCCCTACTTATTGTAGCCTTGGTTGCAACCGTCTTAACTTGGCGGAGCCCCGCAGTTGCCCAACGGCCAACCGTAGCGGTCCTGCCATTCGCAAACCTCAGCGGTGATCCTGGCCAGGACTATTTTGCCGACGGCATCACCGAGGATTTGATCACCGACCTTGCGAAGCTTTCCGGCCTCGAGGTGATCGCCCGCAACTCCGTCTTTGCCTACAAGGGAAAACCCCTGGTCCTGGCGGATGTCCGGCGTAACCTTGGCGTACGCTATGCGGTTGACGGCAGCGTCAGGCGCACCGGCGATCAGATGCGGCTCAATGCGCAGCTGATCGATATCGCCACTGGCGACACTTTGTGGGCCAATCGGTTCGATCGCGGCATCGCGGACGTGTTCGACGTTCAGGACGAGATGAGCCGGGACATCGCCCAGGCGCTCGGCGTCCACGCTTCGGCAACCGAGAGCGCGAGAATGGCCCGCCCGCCGACTGCAAACCTCGAAGCCTATGACACCTACCTCCGTGCGGAGCGGGAAGCGCGCACGGGTCGGGGCGACGGATTGCGCGAGGCGCTCGCGCTCTATGAGAAGGCGCAGGATCTCGACCCCACCTTCGCCGAAGCCTTCGCCGCCGACGCACGCCTGAGCGTCTATGTCTGGCGCGCCGCCTCCGACGATATCATTCAGAGCGCGCTCGCCCGAAAGAGAGCGTATGAGAAGGCAAGCCGTGCTTTGGAGCTCGACCCTGACTTGTCGTCGCCCTACGCGGTTCTCGGCGTCATGCAGGTCATCGATCAACGTTACGAGGATGCCATCGCTTCTGCGGAGCACGCGCTTGCTCTAGGCTCCGGGGACGCAGCCACGCAGATCGCTGTGGGTTACATCCAGCTGTTCGCTGGCAATCATGGCGATGCGGCAAGAGCCGGCGAAACGGCATTGAAGCTGGATCCCAATCTGGCTCCGATAGACCGTGAGGTCGTTGGGGTTGTCTTTCTTTTCCTTGGGGAAGCCCAGAAGGCCATCGAGAATCTCGAGCGCGCTCGCGACGATGCTCCAGAGGCAGGCAGCTTCAGGATCCTTCTTGCAGCCGCATACGCGCGCGACGGCCGCATGGAGGACGCGAAAGGCGCGATTGCAGACGGTCTCCGGCTGGTGGCGAGGACCGAATCCCTGGCTCGACTGCGGTCGCTGGCCGCGGTTCGCAATCACTATGCCCATCTCCGCAACGCTGAGGACCTGGTTCCGGTTATGGACGCTCTCCGCCGGGCAGGACTACCCGAATGGCCGTTCGGCTTCACTGCCGATGAACAGGACCGGCTGAACGGCGCGGAAATCGCATCTCTCGTTGTTGGCAAGACTCTGAAAGGCAGTCTCGAACCCGATGGGCTCCCGGCCATCATGCAAGTCGAACGGGATGGCACTGCGGTCTTCCGCACGATGACGCGAATGACCACCGAGAAGGTCTACGTGGATCGCGACCTCCTGTGCGAGAAGAGCGAGAATATGTTCGGCCGCCCTGACTGTGGCCTCGTGTACAGACGCAGCGAGGGCGCCGGGTATTCCTTTGTCAATTCAGGCAAGGTGTTTCACTTTGTGGCAGTGAAGTGAGATCGCAAGGTCAGGGGTTGTTGATCGAGTTCCAATCGGGCTGATCGACTGCCAACTTCGCCTGAACGACCGGCCATTTGGCGTCGCCCTTCGGCACAAGATCATTGGCGTTGTCCGCGAAATCGGTCGCGTTCCCTTCGTCGTAGATCAGATAGAGCTTGCCATCAATGATCTTGAACGCTTCAGGATCAACATTGACAGTGACGGATTCATTGAGTGCGACCTCGCCCGCGCAGTAACCACCATATTGAGGAGCATATTTGGTGGGCTGGCTCATGAACATTTCCTTGTGTTCCTCGCTGGCGAAATGCCACGGCGTGCCAAGCCACTCGTAGGAAAATTTCTCGGAACCCTTCACGGCCTTGCCGTCGGTGAAATAAGCGACCGTGTCGTAGCCCATGATTGCCACGCCGCCGAAATAACCGGTATTCACGGTGTTGCCGGCAAAAGCTGGTCCTGTGGCGGCAATTGCCGCGGCCGCGAATACCGCCGCCGACACCGGCCGGCGAACTGGGGTCATGATTGCCATGGCCATCTGCGCTCTCCTTTTCAATCGTGGATCGCTGCGCACTTGGCAGCATTCGCTTCGCCAAGGATTTTCTCCTGGCACGTGGCGCCGTGCCGTTTGAACAGTTTTACGATGTCGGTATTGCCCTTCCAGAACGCCCGGGTGATCGGCATGTACCCATGGCCCTCGGCACGGTTGACATCCGCACCTTGCGAAATGAGGAACTCTGCCAGTTCGACATGGTTTTCCTCGCCCGCTATCAGCAAGGACGTGACGCCAGACTTGTTGGCAGAGTCTTCGAGCACCGCCCCTTGTTGAAGCAACAGCTTGGCGATGGGGAGGCTGCCGGAAAAGGCAGCAGCGTGGAGCGGGGTAAATCCACCGGAATTGCGCGCCATGACGTCGGCGCCCTTGCTCAGCAGGAATTCCGCGATGGCAGGTTGGTCACTAAGCGCAGCAGAGATCAGGGGGGTTGCTTGATCGGGAGCCCGGCTATCGATCTCGGAGCCCCTCGCCAAGGCCTGCTCGACGGCAGCCTGATCTCCAGCCGCGACGGCATCGAACAACGGATCACCTGCGGCGGCCTTTATTGCCGCCAGCAACAGCATGAGGACTACCAGCAGTCCACGCATGATCCTAGCTCAGAGAACATTGAAGAGTAGCATATTAGCTCGGATTCATACAAGTTCCTTTGGGCGGGGAGAGTTCGCTTTTGGCGCGACCGCGACCACATCGTGGCCACGTCAATGTCCGCTGTCGGGATCAGTTGTCGATAGTTGCAGGGCTTGAATGGGCGCGAAGTCGTTATGGCTGCACGACCCTGATGGCAACTCCCAGGTTCTGCGGCGCGGATGGGGAAGGTCTTGCGTGGGGTCGGAAGACGCCGTTAGAGCAGCTTATCCGATGGCAGCTATACGATGCTCAGCACCTGAAAGCGGACCGACCGAAGACGGCCCCAATCAACGACGTTCGAGACCTTATGCTAGGCGAGGGGGAGGCAGGTCCCCCACTCAGCCCCCCGCCAACCGCGGCAGCAGGAAAATCTCCGCCCCCTCGGGCAGTTCCTTGGACCAAGTGTCGCGATAGATCGTTCCGTCGATCGCCACCGCTATCCCGCGATCAATCCAGGGCTCGATGCCGGGATACTGTTCCGCCAGTTTGCGGAACAGCTCCCGAATATCCTTCGCCTCGATCTCGATCTTGCTCTTGCCTCCGGCGATTGCGCCGAGCGATCCCCAGAGCGTTACTTCGACCATTAGCCTCCCCGTTCCGCCTCGATCGCCGCGAGAATGCGCGGCGGCGACATCGGGATATGCGTCATCCGCACGCCCGCGGCGTTCGACACCGCATTGGCGATCGCCGCCAGCGGCGGCACGATCGAGGTCTCGCCGACGCCGCGCACCCCGTAAGGATGGTTGGGATTGGGGATCTCGAGGATCTGCGTGTCGATCATCGGCAGGTCCGAGCAGACCGGGATCCGGTAGTCGAGGAAGCCGGGGTTCTGCAGCCGCCCGTCCTTGCCGTAGATGTACTCTTCGTTGAGCGCCCAGCCGATGCCTTGCGCGGCACCCCCCTGGTACTGCCCCTCGACATAGGTCGGGTGCACCGCCTTGCCGGCATCTTGCACGACTGTGTAGCGCAGGACCCTCGTGGTGCCGGTCTCCGGATCGACCTCGATATCGCAGATATGGGTGGCGAACGAGACGCCGGCGCCGTCCGCGACGAGCTCGCTGTGGCCGGCGATCGGCCCGCCCGTTTTTCCTGACGCCGCCGCGATCTCCCTTAGGGACAGCGCAGCAAGGTTGCCGTACTTCTCGCCTTTGGCGATGGCGTGGCCCGTTTCCCAGACCACGTCGTCGACGGGAATGTCCCACATCTGCGCGGCGCGTTCGCGCAGGATCTTGATGGTGTTGCGGGCGGCCGAGATCGTCGCCATCGAGGAGGAGAAGGTGCCGCGGCTGCCGTCCGTCATGTCGTTGTAGCCGAGGCTGGATGTGTCAGCCACCACAGCCTTGACCTGCTCATAGGCGATGCCGAGTTCCTCCGCCGCCACCAGCGACAGCGACGCGCGGGAACCACCCACATCGACCGTGCCGACGGCAAGCGAGACCGAGCCGTCCATGCCGATGTTGAGGTCGGTGCAGGTCTGGCCGCCGAAGTTGAACCAGAAGCCGCAAGCCATGCCACGGCCCTGGTTCTTGCCCAGCGGAGCCTTCATGTGCGTATGGTTCTTCGCCGCTTCCAGCGTCGGGCCGATGCCGATCGGGCCATATACCGGACCGTAGGAAGATCTGGTGCCTTCCTGTGCGGCGTTTCTGATCCGGAATTCGACCGGGTCCATGCCGATCTCCTTGGCCAGTTCGTCGATCGCACTTTCCACCGCAAACGCCGCCATCGGCGCCGACGGCGCCCGATAGGCGGCGGTCTTCGGCCGGTTGACCAGAACTTCGTAGCCAACCGTCCTGACGTTCTCGAGCCTGTAGCAGGCGAACGCCGTCATGGCGCCGATCTCGGCCCACATGCCGGCATAGGGGCCGCAGGAATAGCGCAGCGTCGCCTCGGCCGCGGTGATCGTGCCGTCCTTGCGGGCGCCGATCTTGACGTCGATCGAGGTGGCGCTGGTTGGGCCGGAGGCGCGGAACACCTCGTCACGCGTCATCACCAGCTTGACCGGCCGTCCGGCCTTGCGCGACAGCGCCAGCGCCACCGGCTCGGCCCAGACATGGGTCTTGCCGCCGAAACCGCCGCCGATCTCCGACGAGGTGACGCGCAGCTTGGAGGCTTCCATGCCAAGCAGTTGGGCGCAGTGCTGGCGGTAGACGAAATGGCCTTGCGTGCAGACCCAAAGGTCGGCGGTGCCGTCGGAGCTGACGCTCGCCACGCACGCATGCGGCTCGATATAGCCCTGATGCGTCTGCTCGGTCTTGAAGGAGCGTTCGACGACGAAGTCGGCCTGGCCGAAACCTTCATGGATGTCGCCATGGCCAAACTGCGTGCGCTTGGTGACGTTGGAAGGCTTGACGGGCTTTTCCTCGAGGCCCTCGGTGAAGATGGCGTCGTTAAGTAGGGGTGCCGTGTGCTTCATCGCCTCGTCGACATCGGTCACATGCGGCAGCACCTCATAGTCGACCTCGATCAGCTTCAGCGCCTGCCTCGCCGTGCGGGCGTCGACAGCGGCGACCGCGGCCACCGCATGGCCGTCATAGAGCGCCTTCTTGCGCGCCATGCAATTGTCGAGGATGTCGTACATGGCAGCATCGCCGTCGGTGAGGTCGGGCAGGTCGGCCGCGGTGATCACCGCCTTCACGCCGGCGAGCTTCTCCGCCTTCGATGTGTCGATCTTCCTGATCGTGGCGTGGGGGTGCGGGCTTCTCAGAACACGCCCGACCAATTGGCCGGCCATGTTGAAGTCCGCGCCGTAGCGGGCGCGGCCCGTCACCTTGTCGACGCCGTCGGGGCGGATGGGACGCGTGCCGACGGAGGTGAAACTGCGATTGGAGTAACGCGGATCGAAATTCATCGTCATGCCCCCTTCATCACGGTGGCGGCGTCCTGGACGGCGCGCACGATCTTGTCATAGCCGGTACAGCGGCAGAGGTTCCCGGCGAGGCCGAAGCGGATTTCCTCCTCGGTCGGGTCGGGGTTCTTGGCCAAAAGGTCCTTCGCCGCTATCAGGAAGCCCGGCGTGCAGATGCCGCATTGCAGCGCTGCGTGCTCGAGGAACTTCTGCTGCAGCGGATGCAGCCTGTCGCCATGCGCCATGCCCTCGATGGTCTCGACACGCCGGCCTTCAGCTTCCGCGCCAAGCACCAGGCACGAGCACACCAGCCGGTCGTCGAGGATGATGCTGCAGGCGCCGCAGTCGCCGGTGCCGCAGCCTTCCTTGGCGCCCGTCAGCCCGAGGCGGTCGCGCAGCACGTCGAGCAGCGTCTCGTCCGGCTGGCAAAGGTACTCGACATTGTCGCCGTTGATTGTGGTTGAGACTGCTACACCAGCCATCATTTGCCTCCTGCACGTGCATAGGCGGTCGTGGCGGCCCGCCTGGCCAGCACGCCCGCAACTTTTCTTCTGAACTCGACGGTGCCCCGCTTGTCGTCGATGGGACGGCAGGCCCCGGAGCAGACCTTGGCGAGCCGCTCAAGTGCTGCTTCGTCCAGCTTCCTGCCGATGAGGGCCTCGGTGGCCTCTTCCACCAGCAGCACCGTCGGCGCGACGGCGCCCAGTGCCACGCGGGCCGATTTGACGACACCTTGTTCATCGAGCGTCAGGTTCACCCCGGCGCTGACCACGGCGATGTCCATCTCCGTGCGTGGAATGAAACGCAGATAGGCATCGCCGGAGCGCGGCGCGCGCCTGTCGAGCAGGATCGCCTCGATGATCTCGCCCTTGGCAAGCGACGTCTTGCCCGGCCCGGTCGGCACTGCCTCTACCGCGACGGTGCGCCTGCCTGCTGGCCCGGCTATCAATGCCATAGCGCCGGCGGCTACCAGCGCCGGCACGCTGTCGGCTGCCGGCGAGGCGTTGCAAAGATTGCCTGTTATGGTGCAGCGTCCCTGCACCTGTTTCGAGCCGATCAGCTTGGCCGCTTCGACGACGCCCGGCCATTCCCCTTTCAAGGCCGCGCTCTCCCCCATCAAGGCGCAGGAGACCGCCGCACCGATGCTGAAGCCCTCCGCCGTTTCCCTGATTTCGCTGAGCCCATCGATTGCCTTGATGTCGAGGATCAGGTCGGGCTCGATAAAGCCGCCTTTCATCCTCACCAGGAGGTCGCTGCCTCCGGCGAGAATGGCGGCCGTGCCAGACGAGCCGGCCAACTGGCCAACGGCGTCTTCCATTGAAAGCGGACGTATGTAGCGCATCGTCTCCCCTTGATCCTCGCAATTCTGTCGGCCTGTTATAGTGCCTTGGATCGGAATGGTCATCCGGTTCTGCATCAGCAGCGATTAGGCCAGGCGCCGCAAAACCGAGTCCCAAAGCTACCCGAACTGGCGTGCGCCCGTGTCGGCATACTCTTGCAGTTCCGTCCGGATCAACCACTTTCTCGTTCCCGATCGACGAGACGAATGGCAACATTCCACCCATATCGACCATGGGCGGTAGCCAGCTGACGGAGTCTGAGTCCTGGAGCCGCAGGGCGGCGGGCCTTTTGCCGGCGCGTTCTCGACTCAGGGCGCCGGGCTGAACTGGAGCAATTTGAAACAATCGCCGCTTCCAGACTTCAACTGCGTCAGGAAGCGCTTCGACCGATCGATCCATTCCTGGTGCGACCTGGCATCAGCCTCGATCTCGTTGACCGGTCCAAGGTTGACGAAGCTGCGCCCCTTGCTGAAAAGCCAGCACGCACGGCCGAGAAGTCTCCTGCTGCGCTGGCGCAAGAGGTCGGCATCATAAAAGATGTCGAGCACCTCCTGCTTGATCTTTGCCTCCTTTTCAGGATTTGCGATCGCAACCGCGATCGAATCTCCGCCGATCGCATCCTGCAGGTCCTTGTAGTCGAGGACGAGCTGAGTGGTGGCATATTTGATCTCGCTCTCATCCTGGACGATGTTGAACCACAGCGCGGGGTCGAGTTCGTTGACGACGAACGATGCTTCGAAATCGCGCGATAGGTTCAGGATCTCGAACGCTTGAACCTCGACGTCGCGCTCTACCAAAAGGATCTCGGCGACCTGCTTGCCGAGTTCCGCCCCGTGGGCGCTGATCGCGGCATTCGTTCCACCGAGTTCGGGGCTGATATAAGGCCCGCCATCATCCAGCAGCGCATCGAATTCGCTGAGGTATTCGACGACGGCGGCACCGCGCGCAATGCGCGCGGCCAGTTTGGCGAGAACCAGCTGCAGCTCCGTTTCGCGTTTGCGCTGGTCCTGATAATTCTGCTGGAAAAAGAAGATGAACAGAGAAACGCCAATACCGATCAGGATTACCCCGAGCTGGGAAAAGATGTTGCGATAATATTCCAGCAGCTTCTCACGATGACGTATGTCGTGGCGCACATTGTGTGCCACACGAGCATTGACGATCAGCGAAAGGATCAGAAGCCCGGCACCGACCAGGATGAGGCCGCCGATGAGGAAATAGCCTCGCCCTGAGAAGGTGCTGAAATCCATGCGTTTGCCAGCTCGCTGAAGCCCGAGACCGCGCAGGTTAATACCATTCGGCTCCAACACCTACATGTTCGTAGCGGGCGTCAGCATCCGAGCCTTCATTGGTCGCGGTGATTTCTGGCAACGTTGCCACCTCCCGTAAGCCATCTTGCGTCGAACCAGCGGTCTGCCGGCCCGTCATACGGCAGCCGGGTGACATCCCAATGGCTGACGAAGCGCGCGTAGGCGTCCCACACCGGTGGACCGCCGCCGATGAAGACGACACGGCCGGCAAAGCGCCGGAGCGTGTCCTCCGGATCCATGCTGGAGCGAACGACGACAAGTTCCCGATCCGGGCGAGCAAAATCCGGAATGCTTGCGATCGTCTTGGGACCGGCGAGCAAGACGTGCCCTCTGGTGAGGTCGAAAAATCGTGCAACGTCAGCGACAAACTCGGGCGACCGGTTGCCTTCCCACGGAAGGCCACCATCGAGGCCGAGCTGCCCCGCTTGGCCGATGGCACAGACAACCCTAACGACAGTCTTCTTCACGAGTACTCCACCGATAGCCGGTCTGATCCCATTAGCGACGTTTGCACGTCATACGGCGCAACCTGTTTCAGTAAGGGGTTGCGTCCGGCAACCGCCTCAAACGCTAATATTTGCCTTCATCTCTTAATCGATCGGCAATGAGGTCGCACCACGTCTGTTTGCCTAACGTGAGAAAAGCATTTCGCGGCACTTCGGGCAAATGCGGCATAGCAAGGGCTGCAGCGGTGTTCGGGTGTTGAACGATCTCCGAAGCGGTTGCCTAATACTTTAGTTGTAATCTCTCACGTGTTTGATATCGTGACGACGGGAGGAATTCAGATGGCGGTGGAGTGCACATCCGCGCCCGATATGGGCGTCTTTTCAACCATTGAACTGGATCTCTTGAGGGGTGTGGTTCGGGAAATTTTGCGGTCCGGCGAAACGGAGCTTGACAACGAGGACGCCCAAATGATCGCGCGGGTGGTCATCGCAACCTACAAGGACGGCGCCTCGTGTCGCGAGGAATTGCTTGAAGCCGCCCGGATTGCCGCCAGGCGCTGCGCTCTCGACCATTTTTACGATCGAGCAGTCGGCTTGTTCGCATAGAGCAATTCCAGGAAAAGTGTGAACGGTTTTCCGTCCGGAATTGCGCAAAAACAAAGAGATAGAGCGGTTCGGCGTTTCTGTGAAACGATGAACCGCTCTAGGATTTCGCATCTGACGCAATTCAGGGCGGAGTTACTCGTTCCTGCTCCGTTGGCATTCCGCGCACCGCTGCGGAGTCAGGTGCAGACTTCTGATCAGAGGGCCCGAAGCTCATCGGCCGATCAATCGTCATTGTCTGCTTTCCGGCGCGTAGTGGAGAATGACAACACCTGACTTGAGCGTCCTCGTCTCCAGATGCTTCAGGGATATCCGGTTCGGGCCGCCCTTGAAGAGCGGCGTGCCTCTCCCGAGAATGACGGGGTTGATCCCGAGGTGATACTCATCGATCAGGCCGTGCTCCAGCAGGGTCGCCGTGAGGTCGGCGCTGCCGAACACGAAGATGTCTCCGCCGTCCCTGGTCTTCAGCTTGGAGACTTCTTCCGCGACATTGCCGTTGAAGAGCGTCGTGTTGTTCCAGTCGGCGCTTTTCAGCGTGCGCGAGAAGACCACCTTCTCGATCTTGTTCATGAAGTCCGCGATCCAGCCTTGCTCGGACGGCCAATAGGCTGCCATGAGCTCGTAGGTCACGCGGCCGAAGATCAGCGTGTCGGCCTTTTCCTGGGTCTCACGAATGTAGTTCTCGAGTTCTTCTTCGAAGACGAACCAGCTGATGTCCCTGTCCGGACCTTCGAAGAAGCCGTCGACGGTCACCATGTCCCATATAATCAGTTTTCTCATAGAACCCGCCTCTGCGTGTATCCCTTTGTGAATTCTTGGCCCGATCCCGTGAAGCGGAAGCGCATGTTGGTGATCCGCCCCGGCTCCAGGACCTCGGTCTTTTCCAGCCTGACCGGCGCCATGCCGTTCTGGCTGAAGAGGCGGATGCCGTCGCCGATGAGAACGGGCGCGACATGGATGAGGACCTCGTCCACAACCCCTAATTCGAGCCGACGGGAAGTCGCGGCATTTCAGCGGGATGCGACGAAGCGTTCCAGTTTGCCCAGAGTTTGCAATCCCAGTTCCACGGCACCGAAGCCCTTCGCCTCCTGGAACTCGGCAGCCGTGCTGAATACCATGCCCAGCGTTACCTTTGTTGCCCCGTCCTGATCCTCGAACGAGGCCCAGGCGTCGGCATGTTTCGGCCCGTTCTCGCCCCAATGCAGCGTATAGCCGATCCTCTCCTCGGGCCGGACCTCGTTATAGAGATGGTGGTTCGGGAAGACCGTGCCATCAGGCGCGATCATGTCGAAAACCCATTCGCCGCCCGTTCGCAAGTCGATCCTCTTCGTTCGACAGGAGAAGCCTTCCGGCCCCCACCATTGCGGCAGCGTTTCAGGGTTCATCCACGCGCCCCACACGATGGATCGCGGCGCCTGGATTACCCGCTGCAGCACCATGGTTCGTTCGGCCGCGCCCGCGAGGTTGTCCAGACCGGCGGAGAAGCCTTCCCGATAGCCTGCCTCCATATCCTGCGCCAGCGATGAAAGTTGCACCGTCACGATCAGCCGGCTGCGCTCGTGCGTGCCTGAAAGATTTGCCGTCACCAGCGCTGCTGATTGCGTCACGCCTTCGCACGAGATCACCTCATAGTTCACGCTGCACAGCGCCGGCTGCAGCGCAAGCCAGCCATTCTCGCAGCGGATGTCAGGCTGGTCCTCGACCTTGCAGAGCGAGATCTCGCGTCCACCCACCCTGGTGTCGGCCTCCAGGAACTCCACGGTAACCGAGGCTGATGGCGCAGCCCAGATCGCCCGCGCGGCCGGGGCGGTCCATGCCTGCCACAGTACGGCCAATGGCGCGGCCACGTCCCGTTCGAAGGTGAGTGTCGCAAAGCGGCTTTTCTTATCATCAGGCACCGCATGGGTCGCGCTGTTTGTAGCGACGTTCTGTGTCATTCTGCGCGCTCCTTCATCACATTCATCACAAATGCGTCCAACCGGTCGAGCCGAGCTTCCCAGATGGCCCGCTGCTCATCGAGCCATGTCCGCACCGGGTCCAGAGCCTCGGGCACGATGGCGCAGGTGCGTATCCGCCCGTCCTTGGAGGTGGAGATCAACCCTGCCTCCTCCAGTACGGAAAGGTGCCGCATCACCGTGGGCAGACGCAGTCCCGTGGGACCAGCGAGATCCGTCACCTGCGCAGGTGTTTCGGCAAGCCGGGTCAGGATCGACCGGCGGGTCGGATCAGCGAGCGCGTGGAAGAGCAGCGATAGATCAGGATCATGCTTAGCCATGTCGCTAACTATCGCCCAATTTGCCGCTGGCGCAAGCGAAAACTTCGTCAACTCGCTAAGTTTTTTCCGCCGAACGCGCCGAGTTCCTGGAGCAGGCGGCTTCCGTTGCCGAGTCCGCTGAGAAGTTGCTCGCAACGATGCGAGCGCGCCCCGATGCCGGCAATCGAAGACAAGTTCCTGAAGCCGCCGTTCCGCTTCCAGATGCTCGTAGGAAGCGCCAACATCGGAAATGACCCAACGCGAACTTCATCTCGCGGCGTGGACCGGGCGCGCACTGCCGAACCCCGGCGTGCGCTGCAGTTTGAAGGCACTAGCGGGAAAATCCAGTTCTCCCGCACGCCAGGAACCAGCGTTTGGCAATGGGCTTGGTGGCCAATCCAAATCGTTGATCGAAATCCGGCGGAACCAGATCGCTTTCGGATCCTCCACCCCAGTTGAGAGAGTATGGAGGTTCGACTGCAGCCCAGCCTTCACCCGCCACCCTTCGCCGACCTGCCCGCCCCAAACCTCAACCCGTCCATCAGCAGCGATACCAGCCGGCGCGAGCGGTCGCGCCAGTCCTTGGTGTCGGGCGCCGAATAGATGCCGCCCAGCGCGTGCAGAACGTCCGATGCGTCGACGTCGCTGCGGATCGAGCCGTCGGCCACCGCCGCCTCGATCAGCCGTCGCAAGGCAAGTGTCACCCTGCCCGAAACGTCGGAGAACAATGTGGAGTTCGTCGTGAGCAGGATGCGCAGGCTTGTCGCCAGTCCGCGCTTGGTGGCGATGTAGTCGACGAAGCGCTGCATCCATTGTTCGAGCGCGACGTCCGGCGAATGGTGAAGGGCGAGCTCGTCGGCGGCCTGGCACAGGCCTTCCACTTCGCGCCGGTAGACCACCTCGACCAGATGCTCGCGCGTCGGAAAGTGCCGGTAGAGCGTGCCGATGCCGACGCCGGCCTGGCGCGCGATCTCCTCCAGCGAGGCATCAACGCCATGTGCGGCAAAGGCCACTGCTGCGACCTCGACCAGCATGTCGCGGTTGCGCTGCGCATCGGCGCGCAGCGGTTTTGCCGCTGCGGCTTCGGCCTTGTCTCCAAACCTGGCGGGCGGCTGCGAAGCCAATTTTTTTCCAATTCGATCGGGGCTTGAACCGGGCAGGGCAGGGGCCCGGCAGGCCCGTTAATATAGCCACGGCATCGAGTATGTCATATCCTTCGAGCCCACAAGTCTGCCGTCGGCTGCCTCCGACTGCCAATGCAGATCGGCAAAATGCCGTGGGATATGGCCGGGCACCGGCTAGAGCGGGATGCGTTCAAATTGAACGAGGCATCCGGCGCTATCTCTTTGTGTTAGCCGCTTTATGCGACGCCAAGTGAGGCCACTTGGGTGCAAATGCTCCCATCTGGAACTGTAGTACTAGGCCGTGAACTCATAAACACGTTGCGCGATTGCTGAGGAGAGTCTGCTTTGGGCTGATCGCGGGAAGTCGGTCTGATGGGAGCGATTTCCGCAAAGCGCCGGAAGCGGACTGACCGGAGCGCGCAGTTTCCAGCCGCTTCTTCCGATGTCGACGATGCGGACCCCAGCGGCTTCAGCAGTCGGCCTACGGCTCGCGGATTGACGATTGAAGGGTGACGTCGAGGCCAGGTCTTAACAAGAGGTTCGGGTTCGGAAACTCGACGGTCACCTCGACCGTCTGTGTTTCAGGATCGAACTCGTAGGCGCCGGCTACGAAGCGGCCCTTATGCGGATAGGCGTCGCCGGTCGGCAGGATTAGGCCGAACTCGCGCTGCTCGGCGGCTTGCTCGATGGTCGTGACGATCTCGCCGCGCTGGAAATAGGCAGACGCCGGGGCTCGGCCGACGACATGGATCGGATCCAATTGGGCGATTGTGGCGAGCCGGCTCTGCTCTCGCACCTCCTTGGTGATGTATGCGCCTTCGTTGACCAGGGAGCGGCTGATGATACCCGTGATCGGCGCGTAAAGCTTCATCTGGTCCAAGGCTAAATCGGCAAGCGCGACATTCGCCCGGGCCTCCTCGACTCTGGCCGCCGAAATATCGCGCTGTGCTTCGGCCTCGATGAACTGCATTTCCGAGGCAACGTTGCGCGTACGAAGGGTCTCAGCATTCCGCAGCTTCACCTCGGCTAACCGCAGCTGCGCCTCAGCCTGCTTGAGGTGGGCCTGGGCGAGTGCGACAGAGAGCTCCTTGTCCCTACTCCCAAATTCAAATAGAAGGTCGCCCTGTTTCACGAGCTGACCCGCGGTGAAGTTTATCTTCAACAAAAGCCCATCAATCCGGGGCGCGACCTCCGCGAGGCGCGCGGGCGTCAACGTGCCCATGTATTCGAGCACTGCAGACGGCTGTTGCTGGGCTGATGCCGGTTGGAACAGCAGGAAGGCCACGGCGAATACCGGAATTATCCGCAGAGTGAGCGATCTATTCGCAGTCATTGCATTCTCCCTTCGAATAGCGAAGAAGATCGATGCTGCGTTCACGCCACGGCATTGCGCCGCGCCGTCTCGCGGAACCACGCGGCGCTCATCTTCGGCGTGCGCTTCTGCGTCTTGAAGTCCACGTGCACCAGCCCAAAGCGGTTGCCGAAGCCGGCGTTCCACTCGAAGTTGTCCATCGTGCTCCACTGGAAGTAGCCGTTGACCGGCACGCCGTCGGCCGTCGCGCGCTGGAGCTGCGTCAGGTAGTTGCGCAGATACATGATGCGGTCGGTGTCGTAGATCCTGCCGTCGTCGGCGATCACATCGTCGCTGGCGCAGCCGTTCTCGGTGATGAAGATCTCCTTGGCCCTCCAGAGCGACTGCACGAACTTCGGGGCCCAGTACATCGCCTCGGGGCCGAAGCTGAGCCACTTGTTGAACATCTGCGGGTGACCCTTGGCGAACGGGACCTCGCGCCAGCCGGGCGCCTGGTCGGAGGCCAGCACGTAGTATGTCGGCTTGTAGACGTTGATGCCGACGAAGTCCAAAGTCGAGCTGATGACCTTCAGGTCGTCGTCCGTGAACTTCGGCGCGTCCTTACCGGCCTCCTTCAGGTAGGCGTCGGTGTACTTGCCTTCGAGCATGACGGTCAGGAACGGGGTGTTCGCTTCGCGCGTGGCCGCCTGGGCGGCCTTGATGTGCTCGGGGGCCTCGATGAGCGGCACGGCGATTTCGATCACCTCGGCCGGGCCAACCTTGGTCCCCTGCTTCCCCTTCGCCCGGATGGCCTGCACCGCCAGCCCGTGGCCGAGAACCGCGTGGTGGCGAACCTGGTTCAACTCGCCCAGCGACAGCTTCAGGCCGGGGGCGATCGAGACGGAGTACGTGCCGCCCGGAACCTTGATCTCGTGGCCGCGATGGCCCGCGTCCACGAACGAGCGGAACTCGTTGATCGTGAAGAAGTGCTTCACGCGGTCGGAGAGTTTCTCGGCGATGTAGCCGGCGTAGTCGGCGAACGCCTTGGGAATGTCGCGGGATTGCCAACCGCCTTTGTCCTGCAGCGCTTGCGGGAGATCCCAGTGATAGAGCGTGGCGAACGGCTCGATGCCGGCGGCCTTCAACTCGTCCACTAGCCGGTTGTAGAAGTCCAGGCCCTTGGCGTTGGGCGTGCCAGTGCCCTCGGGAAAGATGCGCGGCCAGCAGATCGAGAAACGATAGGCGTTCGCGCCGATGTCATTCTTCATCAGCGCGACGTCCTCTTTGTAGCGGTGGTAGTGGTCGTTGGCGACGTCGCCGGTGTCGTTGTTCTTGATCTTGCCCGGCGTGTGCGCGAACGTGTCCCAAATGGACGGGCCCTTGCCGTCCTCGTTCCACGCGCCTTCGATCTGGTACGACGACGTGGCCGTGCCCCAGTAGAAGCCGTCAGGGAATGTTCGCGCCGCAGCGGGTGCGGCACCTGGCTGGGCACCGGCCGATTGCGCTGATGCCTCACCGCTGAATGTCGCGACGGACAAGCCAACGGCCGCTCCTCCGACGGCTTTGATAGAGTCACGCCTGGTGATTTCAATGCGGGAACGTTTCATACCGACCTCCTTCAAACGACCGTGGCGGTGGAAAGAAACGCGCGCTCCTCACCCGTGATGACTCGCGTCTTCCCCGTGACGCTAACTTTCGCGCTGGAACGGATGTCGCTCGAGCTGCTGCCGGCGCTCACCTCCACCGGACCGGGCTCCATGACGACTTCGCCGGAAAGTCCCGTGTAGGCGAGCAGGCTCATCGGAACCGTGAAGGAGACGGTTTTCGATGCGGCCGGCTCAAGATCGACGCGTGCGAACCCGATGAGCTGCTGCGCTGGGAGCGTCACGCCGGTTGCAGTGTCGGCGGCGTAGAGTTGCACGACCTCGGTCCCGCGCCGTTTGCCGGTGTTCGTGACGGTCAGAGACATTCGCGCCTCGCCGCTCACATCGACGGTGTCGCTTTCCAATTTCAGCGGGCTGTACTGGAATGTCGTGTAGCTCAGCCCGTGGCCGAAGGCGAACAGCGGCGTGGACGGCATGTCGAGGTAGCCTTTGTGGATGTCGGCCTTGGTTCGCTGATAGCCGCTGCCGGTCTTCTGGGCGTGGTGGATCGGCACCTGCCCGACGTGCCGCGGGAGCGTGTACGGCAGCTTCCCGCCGGGGTTGGTGACGCCGAAGATCGCCTCGGCGAGCGCCGGCCCCTGGCGCGGGCCGCCGAAATAGGCGGTGAGGACGGCCGGCAGGCGATCTATGACGGCAGCGAGCCCCTGGGGGCGGCCCATCGCTACGACGGCGACAGTCGGCTTGCCGACGGCCGTCACGGCGTTGACAAGTTCCACCTGCTGCGGCGGCAGGTCAATGTTCGCAGTGTCCTGGCCCTCGCCCTCGGTGCTGTCCTTACCGGCCCACGCCGAGCGGCCACCGACGTAAAGGATGATCACGTCGGCCTCCTTCGCCGCGGCGACTGCGCCGGGGATGTCCGTCGGCTCGGACGGCACCACACCGGTGCCCGCAACGGCGGTCACCTTGGCGTTGGGCAGAAGCTGGCGGACCGCCTCGGCGAGGGACACCGCCGGGTACGAGCGCTTGACGTAGTCCTCCAGATCTACTTTCAGATAGTCCTGTAGCTCGTTCTTCATCGCGACCTTGGCCTCGGGGGCCGGCAGCCACCCTGAATCGCCGGAGTCGCCGACGCCCGCCATCGAGGTTTCGCCGCCGCCCATCATGACGCCCAGCAGCCCCAGCGCGGCCGGATACGTGTAGGCCGGCAAGCCGATCACGGTGCTGTCGGCGTGCGGACCGATGATCGCGATGTTCGTGATGTCGCGGCTGAGCGGCAGGAGACCGTTCTCGTTCTTGAGCAGCGTGACCGACTCGGCCGCCAGCCGCTGGGACAGGTCCTTGCCTTCCGTCGCGAGGCTCTCGAGCTTGATCGGGTCCTCGGCGACGTACGGGTTATCGAACAACCCCAGTGCGAACTTGTCACGCAGCACGCGGCGCACGGACTCGTCCAGCTGTGACTCACTCACCTTGCCGATCTGAACCGCCCCGGCCAGCACCTGTCCGTAGCCGTGAACCTGCGGCAGCTCGACGTCCATGCCGGCGGCCAGGGCAAGCGCCCCGACCTCCTCGGGCGTATCAGCGACGCGCTGGCGCGTCTGGGCCCACCCGACGCCGACGTAGTCGGACACAACGGTGCCGGTGAAGCCCATCCGGCCTCGCAGCAGTTTCGTCAGCATCTCGTGGGAGACGTGGATCGGCACGCCTTCGAACTCGGCGTAGGAGGCCATCACCGATCCGAGCCCGGCGAGGCGGATCGCAGCCTCGAACGGACGGGCGTAGACGTCGTAGAGCTCGCGCGGCCCGACCGCGGTCGCGGCCATGTTCTGGCCAGCTTCGGTCACCGCGTAGCCGAGGAAGTGCTTCGCGCTCGCGAGCACGCCCTCGCGCAGGTCTTTCCCTTGCATCCCGCGCGTGAAGGCGACGCCCATGGCGGCGACGAGGTAGGGATCCTCTCCGTAGGTCTCGTGCACCCGCCCCCAACGGGCATCGCGCGACACGTCCAGCACCGGCGAGAGCGACTGCAGCATTCCCACCGACCGCATCTGCCGCCGCATGAGGTCCGCCATCTCCTCCACGGCTTGCGGATCCCATGTCGCCGCGAGACCGATCGCGGTGGGGAAGTGCGTGAATTGCGGCGCCACCACGCCGTTCAGCGCCTCGTTGTGAAAGATCGCCGGGATCTTCAGGCGCGTCTCGGTGACCAGGTAGCGCTGGATGGCGTTGACCGTCTTGGCGATCGTCTCGGGCGTCTTGTGCCCGAACGTGCCCAACCCAGCGATGTGTCCAATGCCTTGCTTCAACTGGGCGTCGAGCTGGCTCTTGATCGGCCCGTCGGCGCCGAGCAGGCCCATGGGATAGAGGGCGACAGCTGCATCGCCTTTTCCTCGACGGTCATCTGGCGTAGCAGCTCGTCCGCGCGTTCCATCGCAGGGTCGGCAGCGGCAGCCGCTGCGGGCGCGCTGGTGGCCGGGGTCGAAGGTTGTGCCGTCTGATCGGCCTGGGCGGCGGCATCGCTCGCGGTCGTCGCCAATCCGACGCCCGTGGCCGACACCATGAGCGCTCCGGTCCCCGCAAGCTTCGCAAGCTCACGGCGCGTGAGATCCATGCCCATTGTTCCCTCCGACACCTTGGCGTGCGGTGTTCGCGATCGTCAGCGCCTGCCGCAGGAGTAGAGAATCGCGACCGCAACAGGTTCCACGGGCGCGTCGGGAGACGGCCGCACGCGCCCGCCTAAGAGCTCCCTCTTCCGTGCCATGCCGCCCCCTCAGGCCGGCACTCCTCCAGACCTTACTCTACGCCTGGTGGCAAACTTCGCAAGGTGTGTGTTCCGGCCATTTCGCACCAGATTCAGGATGCTCCTGCTTGATTCTAAGGGCGAGCCCTGTCGGCCAGAACAAGGACGGCAGCGGCCGTAATGAGGAAGGCCCTGCAGCTGGGCCGGAAGTTGCCTGCGTCTCGAACGTTTGCATTGGGTCAATTTGCGAAGTAACTGGACGGCGCGGTCATGTCCGCTTTGACGCCCGAAGCCGCAAGTGTGATTCCCGCTCCCCAAAAATCGGAGCACGAATCATGCGGTATGAACTCAGCACCTACGAATGGAGTGTCATCAGACCGATGCTCCCGAACAAGCCGCGCGGCGTTCCCCGCGTCGACGACCGACGCATCCTCGACGGCATCTTCTGGGTCTTGCGATCAGGTGCGCCGTGGCGCGATCTGCCGGAGAGCTTCGGTCCTCATACTACCTGCTACAATCGCTTCGTTCGTTGGCGCCGAGCTGGCGTCTGGGATCAGATCATGGATGCCCTCGCCGCTGCTCATGATGGGGCGGTGCAGATGATCGACACCTCGGTCGTGCGCGTGCACCAGCATGGTGCCTGTATCGCGAGCAATTACGAGCAACAAATGGGTCGTTCACGAGGCGGACTGACCAGCAAGATTCACGCGGTCGTAGACGCCGCTGGTTTGCCAACGCGCCTTGGCCTCACACCTGGCGAGGCACACGACAATCGGCTGTGTTCGGTTCTCCTATCGGAACTGCAACCCCGAGCAACTTTGCTGGCAGATCGCGGATATGAAGCCAACTGGATCCGGGAGTTCGCCAGCCGGAAAGGCGCCTGGGCAAACATCCCGCCGAAACGAAATCGGAAGGAGCCGATCTGCTTCAGCCCTTACCTCTATCGGGCGCGCAATCTGGTTGAGCGGTTCTTCAATAAGATTAAGCAGTACCGACGCATCGCCACCCGCTACGACTAGCTCGCCGCTAACTATCTTGCCTTCGTCAAGCTCGCGTCCATCCGTCTGTGGCTGCGCGCTTATGAGTCCACGCCCTAGGCAGAAAGGCCCAGCCTGAACTTGTCCGTATCTTTTATCCTGCCTTGCCTTGCGGCTAGGTGGTTTGTCAGCAGATTTTCTTCGATGGGCTGTGACATGAAAAACCCTTGAGCGCTGTGACAACGCTCGGCAATCAGGAAATCAAGCTGCGCTTCGTTTTCCACGCCCTCTGCCAGAACGGTCAAACCGAGCGAATTGGCCAGTGCTATAATGCCTCGAACAATGTTCTGTTTTTTCTTCGACGCTTCCAGACCGCTCAAGAACGATCGGTCGATCTTCAACCGATCCAGGTTGAAATCGGCAAGGTAGCCGAAACTTGAATAGCCGGATCCAAAATCGTCGAGTGCCAAGCCGACCCCGATATTTCGAATTTCCGTCAGCATGTTCAAGGCGTTTCGGCTGTTCTGGATAAATACCCCTTCCGTTATTTCCAGTTGCAGGCGCGAGGGCGGCAGGCCCGTTTGTCGCAGCACCAGAAGAAGGTGCGCGAAGTAGGCATCGTTCTGAAGGCTTTTGCCCGAAAGATTGACCGAGCAAACGAAATCATCGGCAGAAACAGGCATCCATCGAGCTGCCTGCAGGCAAGCCTTGCTCAGCACAACCTTGTCGACTTCTAGTATCAGGTCGCCTCGTTCGGCAATTGGAATGAATGACATCGGCAGACGAATCGCGCCCGAAGCGGGGTCGCGCCAACGCACAAGCGCCTCGGCGCCAATCATGCGGCCGGTTGCCAGCTCGAATTGCGGTTGCCAAACCAGGAAGAACTCATCGCAATTAAGCGCCCGCTTGATGCCAGCTTCTTCGCCAAGCTGCATGTCGAACTGATTGAGGATTGCAGGCGAAAACGTCACGAAGCCAGAGCGTCCTTCCGCTTTGGCCACATAAAGAGCGCTGTCTGCGTTGCGCAACAGGGTGGAAATATCCGAGCCATGCTCAGGATAACATGCCATGCCGATACTGGCTCCCATGCGCACGTGGTGGCCTTCGAGTTCGGCAAACCGGTTCAATTGCTCCCGAAGCCGATCTCCGAGAGCATCCGCTGCCGCGTGCCGGTCCCCAATCGCCATGATGGCAAACTCGTCGCCGCCCAAACGGATGGCGACCACTTCGTCGGGCCGTTCGACCGATTGCAGGGTTTCAGCGACGGCTTTCAGCAGCAGATCACCGATGTGATGACCGAACGTATCGTTCACGCTCTTGAAATGATCCAGGTCTATCAGGAAAAGGCGGAGTTGTTTGCCGGCCTGCCTTGCCCGGTCCAGCACCACGTCCCTGTTGGCTGACATCCAGGCACGGTTCTTCAATCCCGTCGTCGCGTCGCGCCAGGCCAGGAATTCCAGTTTCTTTATTGTTTCCCAACGGCCGATTAGCAATACGGCAGTTCCGATCGCCAGCAGCGACAACACCGCCAGGGCGAACGCAATCTGGTAGTTGAATCTCTTCAGACTTTTTTCTGTCGAATAGAGATCTACGTTGATCTCATCTCCATATTTGTAATATTCGTCATTCATCCTCGCTACGAGCTGCTCGAGTTCCAGCCCCATTTCCTTCAGGCTCTTTTCGTCGAGAGGCAGCCCGGCCGCAATCATGGCATCAAGCCGTGTCACCGCGTCAACGACACGGGGCACGATACTTGCGTAGGCGGGAATCTCGCTCGCTGTCCCAGTGCCGTCGATCCGCTTGAAACGAATGTAGACTAGGTCGTTCGCCGCCGATAAGTGCTCAAGGCTGTCTGCCGACCCAGGGGCGGCCTGGGCGAGCGAAGTCATGTCCCTGAGGTGGGTTACATCGCGTATTGCAATGTGGAACTCGCGGATGGCGAAAAAGCCGAACCGAGGCAGCGAATATTCGATCTTGCTGAGGCTGAGAAACAATATGGTGATCAAGACGGCCGAGCTGGCCGCCGCCGCAGCAATGGCGCTCCCGTAGGTGAGGGGAACGCGCCAGCCACTCGATCCAAACCGTACCATTCGAGCCACGCCGGAGCTCGACTAGCCGCCGGACTCGAGCGTCTTGATCAGCCAGACCCATCGTGGTTTGCGGATTGGCGTATCGAAGGCAGGATAGTCCTTGAGCGGGTAGATCAGCCGGGTCGGACCCTGCGTGCGTCGGGTCAGCAACTTTCCATCCTGGCGGGTGGCAAGCAGGAGAGGACCTTCCGTCCAATCTTCGCGTGGAACTATCTGCACGTATTCGTCCACCGCCCGCAGAGCAACTGAATCCTCGCCTTCCAATCCAACGAGCTTGAGCACATCGCGGAACAGAACGCCTTCAAACGTAAGCTGCCCCTTTTCATATGGACTTGTGGTGGTGACTCTGTAGAGACCGAGCTTTTCCAGCTGTCGCAGCGTAACTGGAATTGACTTGCCGTTCTTCTGAACATTGAAGGCCACTGTGTCCGGCGGTTCCGGGAAATCAGCAGGCTCCAGCGCCGGCGCCGGCAGAATGCCAATCGCCAAAACTGCCAGCATGACCAGACCGCGCTTAAGCGGTAGAAGTGCTGTGTTGAGCAAGGATGACATGCAGCAATCCTTTTCTTCTCGATAGGCAAGCACCAGCCATTGCCTGACCTTCATTCGGGCAGACTGGTACTGTGGCCACGAATGTTTAATTTTTCCGTTAGCTTTGGTTCAGGCCGCGGGAACAGCGGTGGGATAGTACTCTGACGCTGGTCCTTGAGGCTGGAGAAGGGCGACCGTTTTCAAACCGGCAGCGGACAAGCCAGCGCAGTGGAGCAGCGGTCTAATCGCCGCGGCTTCGATCTTGTCTTCAAGCGCCGGCGGCGGCCGCGAGGCCAATTCTCTCCAATGTCGATGGGTTTTGACCCTAAGGGCTTGAACCGTGCCGGCCCAGCCCCCACGTAATAAACGGAGGCACCTCCGTTTTAGTGGAACACCTTTATCATATAATCAGGGGAACCGGTATGTCACCTGTTGAAGCCTGCAAGCCGGCGAGAGCGTGATCTCCCCCTCAAGGGGGGAGATTAGCCCCTTACCATCGCCTCGCCATCCCTTGGTGCTCTTGCCGCACCGCGTCAGCAACTGGAGCCAGACGCCCCCATGACAAGCAAAACCCGAATTCCCATCCACCTTCAAATCAACGGACATCGCCATGAGCTGGAGGTCGAGCCGCGCGTCACGCTGCTCGACGCCTTGCGCGACCATCTCGGCCTGACTGGGACCAAGAAGGGCTGCGACCAGGGCCAATGCGGCGCCTGCACCGTGCATGTCGACGGCCAGCGCGTGCTGGCCTGCCTGACGCTCGCTGCCCAGGCCGAGGGAAGGGCTGTCAGCACCATCGAAGGGCTTGCCGAAGGCGACGGCACGCTGCACGCGGTGCAGGCCGCCTTTCTCGAACAGGACGCCTTCCAGTGCGGTTACTGCACGCCGGGCCAGATCATGTCGGCGGTCGCCTGCATCAGCGAAGGCCATGCCGGTTCGGATGACGAGATCCGCGAATATATGTCCGGCAATCTCTGCCGCTGCGGCGCCTATCCGCACATCGTCGCCGCCGTGCGCCAGGCGGCACTGGAGGTTGCGTCATCCATGGAGACCGCGTCATGAGGGATTTTTCGTATCTGCGCGCCAATTCCGTCGATGCGGCACGCCAGGCGGCGGCGCTGCCCGGCGCCATGCTGCTGGCCGGCGGCACGACGCTCGTCGATCTTGCCAAATGCGGCGTCGCCGAACCCGACACCGTGGTCGACATCACTCATCTCAAGGGACTGGATAGGATCACGGTCGACGACCGGGGCGCCATGATCGGCGCGCTGGCAAAGATGAGCAGCGTCGCCGACCATGCCGCCATCAAGAGCCGGTTCCCTGCCGTTTCGGAAGCGCTGTGGCAGGCGGCTTCGGCGCAGCTCCGCAACATGGCGACCATCGGTGGCAATCTGATGCAGCGCACTCGCTGTCCGTATTTCCGCGATCCGGCGAATTTTCCCGCCTGTAACAAGCGCACGCCCGGCAGCGGCTGCTCGGCGATCGGCGGGGTCACCCGTGGCCATGCCGTGCTCGGCACCAGCGAGACCTGCATCGCCACCTATCCGGGCGATCTGGGCACGGCGCTGGTCGCCTTCGACGCAACAGTCCACCTCGGCGACCGCCAGGTCGCGGTCGACGACTTTTTTCTGCTGCCGGGCGCCACGCCCGACAGGGAGCATGCGATCGCGCCAGGTGAGGTGATCACCGCGATCAGCATTCCTGCTTCCCCTGCCGCCCAGCGCTCGACCTATCTGAAAATCCGCGACCGGCAATCCTACGAATTCGCTGCTGCAAGTGCCGCCGTCGGCATCGAGTTCGAGGCCGACGGAAGGACGATCAAGGATTTGCGCGTGGCGCTCGGCGGCGTTGCCACAAAGCCATGGCGCGCACGCGCCGTCGAAGAGGCGCTGAGGGGCAAGCTTCTGGAGCCTGACGCTGTCAGGCGCGCCAGCCTGCTCGCCATCGAGGGGGCCGTCGACCATGGTGCTAACCATTACAAGATCGAACTGGCGCCGCGCGTCGTCGCTCGCGCCATCCTTAAAGTGGGAGAAACGGCATGACCGTTCACGAGTTGAGAACAAGACACGATGATTCGAAGAGGGGCGAATCGAAGAGGGGCGACGCATCGGACGGCGCCGTCCTCGCGGACCAGGTTGGCGGGCGGCTGTCGCGCGTCGATGGCCCGGCCAAGATCACCGGCGCCGCAAAATACGCCGTCGAGCAGCAGCTTGACGGACTCAGCCACGCCGTTCTCGTCGAGAGCACGATTGCAGCCGGCAAGGTGCGTTCGATCGACACGGCTGCGGCCGAGGCAGCGCCGGGCGTGGTTCTTGTGCTGACGCCGGACAATGCGTTGCGCCTCAACACCGCAACGGACTGGCTGGGCACGCCGCCGCCGGATGTTCCCTATTGTCCGCTGGCGCGCAACATTACCTTCAGTGGTCAGCACGTCGCGGCGGTGGTGGCCGAGAGTTTCGAGCAGGCCGTCGCGGCTGCAGCGCTGGTCAGGGTCGCCTATGACGAGACGCCGGCCATCGTCGACCTTAGCGATGCGAAGGCCGGCGACGGCATTCCGATCGACGCGATGACGAAGGAGTGGGGCGATGCGCAGGCGGCTTTCGCCGCCGCCCCGGTGCGGATCTGCGCCGCCTACAACACGCCGCGCGAATACCAGGCGCCGATGGAACCGCATGGGCTGATCGCGCACTGGCAGGGCGACCGGCTGACGGTGTGGGAGCCAAGCCAATGGCTCGACGGCATGGCGCGGACCTATGCCGAATGGTTCGGCGTGCCGTTCGAGAATGTGCGCCTGGTCTCGCCCTATATCGGCGGCGGCTTCGGCTCCAAGGCGTTCGCCTACGGCTATGGCGCGGTGGCGGCGATGGCCGCGAAAATGCTGGGACGGCCGGTGAAGCTCGCGGTCACCAGGCCGCAGACCTTCACCGCCTATGGCGGGCGGGCGGCGACACGTCAGACGGTGGCGCTCGGCGCCGACGCCGAGGGAAAGATCCAGTCGATCGTCCATCGCGGCGTCAACGAGACCTCGGTCGACGGTATGTGGGTCGAGCCGCTCGGTTCGGTCACCTCGATCATGTATGCGGCGCCTAATTTCTCGTCGCGGCAGAATGTCGTGCGGGTCAACACCGTGGTGCCGGGCGCGTTGCGCGCGCCGGGCGAGAACCCGAGCGCCTTCGGTATCGAAAGCGCGATCGACGAGCTAGCTTACGAGGTCGGCATCGATCCGCTGGAAATCCGGCTCAGGAACTACGCCGAGCAGGATCCAGAGGCGAAAAAGCAATGGTCGACACGACAACTGCGCGAGGCTTTTGCCGCGGGTGCTGAGGCCTTCGGCTGGTCGAGGCGCTCGCCAGAGCCACGCTCGATGCGCGACGGCAACCAGCTGATCGGCTGGGGCGTTGCCGCCGGCACCTATCCGGTGCGGCGCGCCTATGGCGAGGCGATGGTGCGCATCCTCGCCGACGGCTCGGTCGAGGTCGAAAGCTCGAGCATCGACATGGGGCAGGGCACTTATACGATCCTGGCGCAGACCGCCGCCGAAGTCGTGGGCGTGCCGGCTGAGAACGTCGTGGTGAAGCTGGGCGACTCCCGCTATGCCCGCGCCGGCGTCACCGGCGGTTCGCGGCTGGCCGGCGTGATGACCGGCGCCGTGCACAAGGCGGCGACTGCCGCGCTCGACCAGCTGGTCGGGCTGGCGATCAGCGATCCAAATTCGCCGTTCCATGCACTGCAGGCCAACACGCTGGTCGTCGCTGAGGGCCGCATAAAGTCGCCTCGCGGCGAGGGGCCTGAGGTCTCCATCGCCGAGCTGCTCGCCAGCGTCGGACGCGAGCAGATTGAGGCGATGGGCGACACCATGCCGGCCAACTCGACGGCGGAGGATCGCTACAAGAACTACACGACCATCGCGACGGCGCTGTCGCACACCGAGGGCGACTATTCCCGCCACAGCTGGTGCGCGCATTTCGTCGAGGTGCGCGTCGACCAGGACTTCGGCACGGTTCGCGTGTCGCGCGTGGTGTCGGCGCTGGATTCGGGCCGGCTCTACAATCCCAAGCTCGCCGAAAGCCAGTGGAAGGGCGGCATCATCATGGGCATCGGCCAGGCGCTGCTGGAGGAAGGCATCGTCGACCGCCGCCACGGCCGCATCGTCAACAACAACCTGGCCGACTATCTGATCGCGACCAATGCCGACATTCCCGACATCGAGGTGATCTCAGTCGGCATCCCCGACCCGCATTCCTCCGTGCTCGGCGGCAAGGGCGTGGGCGAGCTGGGCATCGTCGGCGTTGCGCCTGCGATCGCCAATGCGGTGTTCCACGCCACCGGCAAAAGAGTGCGGGACCTGCCGATCACGCTGGAGAAGCTGATTTAGAGGGGAGGGTCGTGCGAAGCGCCCCCCTCTGCCCTGCCGGGTATCTCCCCCCTTGAGGGGGGAGATTATTCGCTCAACTGCTTTCGCCAACCACAAGCGATGGAAAGCTGACGGAGCGCCGAAGCTGCCAATCTCCTCCCTTGAGGGGGAGATGTCCGGCAGGACAGAGGGGTGCTGTCCCTCCAACTTGAGGAGCCAACTCATTTCTCCCCATCCTGCTTGATGAAATGACCGAGCAGGTCCATCGGCACCGGAAACACGACCGTCGACGAGCGCTCACCGGCGATGTCATGGAGCGCCTCGAAATAGCGCAGCTGCATGGCCTGCGGTGTCTCGGACAGCATCTTGCCGGCCTCGACGAGTTTTGCCGCCGCCTGCTGTTCGCCGTCGGCATTGATCACTTTGGCACGCCGCAGCCGTTCGGCCTCGGCTTGCTTGGCGATGGCGCGGACCATGTTCTCGTTGAGGTCGACATGCTTGATCTCGACGTCGGAGACCTTGATGCCCCAGGCATCGGTCCGCTGGTCGAGAATCTCCTGGATGTCGCTGTTGAGCTTGTCGCGTTCGGCCAGCATTTCATCGAGCTCATGCTTGCCGAGCACCGAGCGCAAGGTGGTCTGTGCCAGCTGGTTGGTGGCGGTCATGAAGTCCTCGACCTGGATCACCGCCCGCTCGGCGTCGACGATACGAAAATACAGCACCGCGTTGACCTTCACCGAAACATTGTCGCGCGAGATCACGTCCTGCGGCGGCACGTCCTGGACCACCACCCGCAGGTCGACCTTCACCATCTGCTGCACGAACGGGATCAGGATGATCAGGCCGGGGCCCTTGACCCCGGTGAAGCGGCCGAGCGTGAAGACCACGCCGCGCTGATATTCCCTCAGGATGCGAATGGCCGCGGACAGGAACATGACCACGACGAGCGCTGCTACCAGATAGGCCACATAACCGATGATCACTGCCTTGCTCCATCGCTTCTCACATTGCGACGCCGTATCGTCAGCACGAGACCGCTGACGTCAGCCACCTCGACGCTGTCGCCCACTGCAATGGGTTCGTCGGCTTTCGCCCGCCAGCGCTCGCCCCGGGCAAGCACGTGGCCCTCGCTGCCCTCCCAATCGAGGACCTTGGCCGGCAGGCCTTGCATGGCCTGTGCGCCAACACGCGGAAGGTTCTTGCGGGCCGCCCACAGATAGCTGCCGGTCAACAGCGCCAGGCCGAGCGTCAGGACGGCGGCGGTGCCGATGACGGCCCACGACATCTCGAAGCCGGGCCCCTCGATCCTGAGCAGCATGGCGGAGCCCAGCAGGAACGCCGCCACGCCTCCCAACCCAAGGACGACTGTGGGATTAAAGACCTCGACGACGAGGAAGATGATGCCAAGCAGCATCAAGGCAAGGCCGGCATAGCTGATCGGCAGGAGATTGAGCGCATAGAGCCCGAGCAGCAGGCAGATCGTGCCGACCACGCCGGGCGCAACCGCACCCGGGCTGGTGAACTCGAAGACGAGGCCATAAACCCCGATCAGCATCAGGATCACGGCGATGTTCGGATCGGTGATGACGGCGAGAAGCCGGATGAGCCAGCCGGGCTCCAGCGTTTCAACCGGCAGCCCTTTGGTCGCCAACACCTCTTTCCTGCCGGCTATTTCCACCGTCCGGCCGTCAGCCAGCTGAAGCAGTTCGGTCGTGTCGCGGGCGACGAAGTCGACGACACGCTCCTGCAGCGCCGCGTTGGCCGACAGGCTGGCCGCCTCGCGCACCGCCTTTTCACCCCAATCGGCATTGCGCCCACGCAGTTCAGCCAGACTGCGGATCAGGGCAACCGCGTCATTCGTTGCCTTGGCGATCATCGCATCGCCCGCCGGTGGGCTCTTCGGGTCCTTGCCGGCTTCCGGGCCATTGTTCTTGTCGTCGCCGCCGGGAAAGGATGGCAGCGGCCCGCCCATCTCGATTGGCGTTGCCGCGCCCAGATTGGTGCCGGGCGCCATCGCCGCCACATGGGTTGCGTAGAGGATGTAGGTTCCGGCGCTCGCCGCATGCCCGCCGGCGGGCGCGACATAGCCGATGACGGGAACCGGCGAGGCGAGGATGTCGGCGATGATCTCACGCATGCTGGTGACCAACCCGCCGGGCGTGTCCATCTGCAGGATGAAAACCTCGGCGTTCCGCTCTGCGGCCACCGCCAGCGCTTCCTCGAACTGCATGGCGCTCGCCGGACCGATGGCGCCGTCTATCTCGATGCGCAGTGCAGTCCTCTCTTGCCCGCTCGCCGCTCCGGTTGCGGAAGAGGAACAAACAGCCACAGCGGCTACAACAGCCGCGGCAATCAGGGCTACACGCGCGAGTTTCACGCTCAAAGCTCCCTATCAGGGATATGGGCCCGATTTTGCCGAAATCCATGCTGCGTCGCGCGCGCAGCGGCGCAATGGCGATTGGCGATCTCCCTCCGCTGGATGACGAGGCAATCGCATATCGGCAAGTGCCCCTCACCCGGATTGCCAACCGAATTGCGAAGGCCAATTCGGGGCAATCCGACCCTCTCTCCAAGGGGAGAGGAGATTGGCAGCGCCGGTGCTACCTCTTCTCCCCGGCGGGGAGAAGGTGGCCGCGAAGCGGCCGGATGAGGGGCCCCCCATGCGCGGGGGAGATCGGCAGCTTCAACCCTGTGCCTAACCCATTGGCATGAAGCGGGTGGTTTGCGTGCGCTGCTTCACCCATCTGATTGCAGAAGCCGATGAAGCCAGAGGAGGCAAAGCCATGACCATTCATCCGATAGGTTCGAAAGCAGCGGTCCGATCGGCGGAAGCGCGGGTCGCCGGATATGATTGGCAGGCATTGGCCGAGGAGATGAGCGGCTACGGCTGCGCAGTGATGGAAAAGCTGCTGACACCGGAAGAATGCCGGGAGATCGCCGGGCTCTATCCCGACGAAAGCCATTTCCGCAGCCATGTCCACATGGCGCGGCACGGCTTCGGCAAGGGCGAGTACCGCTATTTCCGCTATCCCTTGCCCGAGCTGATCGGCGGCTTGCGCACCGCGCTCTATCCGCGCCTGGCCGCGGTCGCCAACGAGTGGAACGAGCGCATGGGCATCGCCCAGCGCTACCCGGACGAACACGCCGCGTTCCTTAAGCAATGCCACGACCAGGGCCAGACGCGGCCGACGCCGCTTCTGCTGCAATACGTTGCCGGCGACTTCAACTGCCTGCATCAGGATCTCTACGGCGATCTTGCCTTCCCGCTGCAGGTGGCGATTCTGCTGTCCGAACCCGGCGAGGACTTCACCGGCGGCGAGTTCGTGCTGACCGAACAGCGCCCGCGCATGCAGAGCCGCGCCGAGGTGGTGCCGCTACGCCAGGGCGATGCCGTCGCCTTCGCGGTTCACAATCGTCCGGTCCAGGGCAGCAAAGGCAGCTACCGCGTCAATCTCAGGCACGGCGTCAGCCGGCTTCGCTCCGGCCTGCGCCACACCGTCGGCATTATCTTCCACGACGCGAAGTAAAGTGTCTTCGAAGGGCCTGCGTAGAGGCGACGGGCGGCTTCGTGCTAAGGGGGTCGGGGCTGGTGGCGACCTTGGTGGACATTCTGTAACGCTGATGATCGGCGACGCCTCGATGAGAGCGCTCCTCTCCCCGTCACTATACGGGGAGAGGATGCCGGCAGGCAGGTGAGGGGCGGCGCCAGCGTGAAATGATTGGCCTGCCCGTCCGGCGATGCCCGCTCTTGTCGGCCGCGAGAATACATGCGCCAACCGCTTTGGTCGCTTCGGCGCCTTCGCTCAGGCCTGAAACAGCGCCAGCCCTTCGGCGGTGAGGTGGCGGGCCTTGCCCTTGGCGAGCTCACCGAGTTGCAACGGGCCGATCGCCACCCGCACCAGGCGAAGCACCTCGACATCGTGCGCGCCGAGCAGCCGGCGAATGTGGCGGTTGCGGCCCTCGTCGAGGGTGATTTCGAGCCAGGCGGTGCTGGTGCCGCTGCGCAGGATGTCGATCGACCGCGCCGTCAAATCCTCGCCGTCGACCGTTGCGCCGGCGCGCAACTGCGCCAGCATGGCCTCGTCGGACAGGGCGCCGATCTGCACGTGGTAGATCTTGGCGACGTGCGAGGCGGGGTCGAGCAGGCGCTGCGCGAAGCGCGTGTCGTTGGTCATCAAAAGCAGGCCTTAGCTGGCCTTGTCGAGGCGGCCGACCGGCGACACGAAGGGCAGGTCGAGTTCTGCCAGGCAGTCATAGACGGTGCCGCGGTCCTGCGGGTCGTCGCGGGTGGTGACCAGGCCGCGCGGCTTGTTGATCATCAGATAGACCTTGCGCTCGGCGACAACGCGGCTGCCGTCGACCTCGATGCGGTCGCGGCCGGGATCGACGCGCAGCGAGCCGTTGCGCACGATTTTTCCGGCGACCCGGACGCGCCCTTCGGCGACCAGAATTTCGGCCTGCTTGCGCGAGCACAGGCCGAGCTTCGACAGCGCACGACAAAGGCTGACTCCTGGCGGATTGGCTCCGGCGCTAGGCGAGGGGCGTCGCCGGCCGCTATTCGGTCGTGGCGCTATGGTTTTGCGAGAGCGCTCCGGCAAGGTCAGGGCTTTCCCGCCAGCCCATCTCCAGCCCTGGCGAGCGTTTCCATGCCTTCGCTGAGGTGCCTTTTCAGGACGCGGAGGGCTGCCTCGGCGTCACGGTGGCGGCAGGTCGTCAACAGGTGGAGGTGCTCCGACTGCGAGCGGCTGCGATAGTTGAGGTTGGACAGGAGAACGCGAACGTAGCGGTCGGCCGCATTGTGGTGGGCTTCGATGAGGCCGAGGAGCCGGGCGTTGCCGCAGGCGCTGTAAAGCGCCAGGTGAAAGGCACGGCTCAGCGATCCGCAGCGGCCGACATTCGGCTCGGCATCGATCTGGTTGAGCACATAGCCGGCCTCGTCTAGTTTTTCTTTGCCGAGGTTGGGGATCGAAAGCCGCAGCGCTTCGCCTTCGAGCAATGCGCGGACCGCAAAGATCTCCCTGTTCTCGGCAGCGTCCATCCTGGCGACATGCGCGCCCTTGGTCGGATGGATCGACACGATGCCTTCGGCTTCGAGCTGGCGAAGCGCGTCGCGGACCGGCATGCGGCTGAAGCCGAACCGCTCGGCCAGGTCGTCCTGACGCAGCGGCGTGCCGGCCGCCAGGCTGCCCTCGGCAATCGATTGGCGCAGCACATTCGCCACTTGCTCCGCCACCGTCAGCGGCTTCTGCATCAAGCCTTCGCCAAGCCCGCGCAAACCATTCTCCCTGCTATCCTGCGGGCCTTGCCTAACAGAAAGCAGCTAGGGGGGATATGTGGATTCTCGTATACGAGTATCCCAGCGTGTATTGGCGGTGATGCCGCGTCACGCCGCATGGGCCAGCCGGCCGGCGAGCCCTGCTGCGCGGCTTCGGTTCCGCTGCCATCCGCGTGTTTGAAAATTCCTGGCGCTCTACCGGACGGAACCCGTCTCGGTAGCCGAGCGCCAGGAGATTTTGCGGTCAGGAAAACGGTCACCTGCCTCGGACGCGCCGCTTCCCTCGCTCCGACGTGGTGCCTGGCTGATCGCCGAGGCACCACGATCGTCAATTCGACCTGGGGTCGTTCAGCGTCTCGAGGACGAAAGACGCGGCAATCAGGTCGTCGGCATCGAGCCGCAGGGAGCCTTCACCTCCTCCCATGACGGCGGCGACCTTCTGAAAGGTTTTCATCTCGTGCCCGGTAATTCGGGCGCTTTGCATCCTGGCTTTGAGGTCAGCGACACGCAGCCCCAATGTGTGCGACGTTCCAATTTCACGGTTCGACATGACAATATGCTCCTCCCCAACCCATGCTTTTTGCCTCCCCGCCGGTATTCGCCGTCGCCTTGCCTAAATATAAGGCATCGCGAATACAGCGCCCCGAACGCGTGGTGCGAGGGAAGGTTCCAGCGCAACACGGTCACGAAATAATACGGGCCAGCCGGCCGATCCGGCAGGCTAACCGCAGGAGGGTGGCAGGCGCGGTGGATCGGTCACAAGCTGCACGCCGAACATTGCCGTCGCCGTCGAAGAAAACCTGCCGGTCTGCGAAGCGAAAAAGCTCACGGCAGCTCTGGAAGACGAGCTGTTCGAGCCCATGCCGGCGTTTGCGGCTGCCAATATCAGATTGGCGAGTGCGGATGCCGATCATGCTCACGGCGAACATGACAGGCACCAACGATCACATCGACCGGCTCGTTTCCGTTGGCCTCAGCATCATCCACTTCCTCAAGGAGCACCGCCCGCAGGCTGCGGACGAACGCTGCCTTCGGCGATGGATGCGCCGGGCGCGCTCAGCGCTGTTGCGGCGGCGGCGATGCTATGCCGCAACCAGACGTGCCGAGGTTCGTCCTGGTGGCGCGCGTGCCAGAGAAGGCTCATGGTGAAGCTGCCGAGATCAAGGGGGCAGCGAGACGAAACGTCCGCCCACCATCTGCGCCAGGCTCGACGGCAGCGTCATGATCAGGTCGGACTGGGCAGCGATTTCCACTGCTGCAAGGAAGCTCGGTACGCGCACGCTCACCCGTCGTCGGCGGCCCACACCAGCGAGCGCCACGTCGACGAACGCTGGTCCAACGCCGGTGACGCTCACCACGATATGACCCAATTCAACAAATCGGTCGAGCGTAAGCTCATGGTTCGCTGAGGGATGCCCGGTGCGCATCAGGGTGACAAAGCGGTCTTGATAGAGGCCGCGCCGGCGGATGCCCGCGGGCGCATCGTCGATCACGCCGACGAGTGCGTCCACGGCGTCCTCCTCCAGTGCTTCGATCGCCGTTGCGCTGGGCGGCAGAATGTCCAGATCGAGCGCCGGCGCCTCGACGGTGAGACGAGCAAGCAGATGAGGCGCCAACGCGGCAGTCTCAAGATCCATCATCAGCAGCCGCACATGACCGGTTGCCGTTGCCGGGTCGAACGGATTCGCCCCCAGCATCGTAGCGATGTCCGCCAAGGTGCTGCGCAGCGCCGGCCGAATCTCGTCGGCGCGGGCAGTGAGCACGTAACCTGTCCGCCCTTCCACCAGAAGGGCATCCGCGAACAGCTTTCTTAGCCGCGACAGCGCACGGCTCACCGCCGGCTGGCTCATACTGAGACGGACGGCGGCCCGCGTGACGCTTCTTTCGTCAAGCAGCGCCTCGAGCACCACCAGCAGGTTCAGGTCGACGCGACGCAAATTCACTTCGTGCATGCCGGCTATATAATACATGCATTTATCGCATGCATAGCCATTCCGTAATCTGAGGTTCTCATCAATCGCGAACACCCGAGGAGAACAGATCATGCATGTGGTTTTTGGAGCAAATGGGCGGGCCGGCGGGGAAACGGCGCGTGCGCTGATGGCGAACGGTGAGCCCGTGCGCGTGGTCGTGCGCCGTCGGGAACAGGGCAAAGCGTGGGCGGCGCTCGGTGCCGAAGTCGCCCTCGCCAGCCTTGATAACGCAGAGCAGGTTTCCGCCGCTTTGAAGGGCGCCACGGCGGCGTTTCTCCTCAACCCCCCGCCCGTCGCCGGCGATCCGTTTGGACAGACAGCGGAGATCGGCGCAGCACTTGCCCAGGCGGTCCGCCGCGCCGATCTGTCCAGGAGCGTTATCCTATCGTCGATTGGCGCGCAGCATGAGACGGGCACCGGGGTCATTGCCACCTTGCATCAGGTCGAGGCGATGCTAGCCGGCACCGCGCCCGCCACGGCCTTTCTGCGCTCGGGCTATTTTGTCGAAACTTGGTCGGAAGTCGCTGAGGCTTGCGTTTCGGAAGGCGTGCTCCCGTCGTTTCTGGAACCGGACCGGAAAATTCCCATGGTCAGCACGACCGATGTCGGGCGCGCTGCCGCCCGGCTGATGTCCCAGAACTGGGCTGGAACGCGCATCGTGGAACTGGCCGGGCCCGAAGACTGGAGCGCCAGCGATGTGGCGGTTGCCTTTGCGAAGGTTCTCGGCCGTCCGGTCGAGCCAGTGCTCGTGCCGCCGGAGCAGCGCGAAGCGGTCCTGGCCGAGGCGGGGCTCTCCGCGGAGGTTACCGCCGCCCTGCTCGGCATGTACGAAGGCATTGCAAACGGCCGCTTCACGCGCCAGGCCGGAACCGAACGTTGGCGTGGCACGACATCGCTGACAGCCGCGGTCGAGCGTATCGTGACGAAGCTGCGCGTTGCCGCTTAACCATTCATGCGAACCTTGTGATGGCAGGAGGACTTCCGGCCCCGGCCGACTCGCACTGTCACAGTTGCAGGAACCCGACCGTCGCATCGTGATCGGCACCCGCGGCGGAACGGGGTTATGACGCTCACACTCGGCCCCTCGAACCTGGCAAGCATTCGGTAGGTCGCCGGCCGGGTGTTCGACGAAATCGCAGCAGCTCGATCCAGCGCCAGCCGCCGTCGCCCATCTTCTCGTTGGCCGCGACCTGGCAGGCGAAATGCCCGGTCTAGGATTGCCTTGGCGCGGTCCTGGTGGAATAACGGCAACTGGTACGAGCATTGATCGGTTCTCTTCTGCCTTGATTCCGCCCACAGGCAAGAACGACGCGGGCGGCCGAAAAGAATTATGCTGAGCCGAGAATCTTTTCGGTAACTCCGGTCGTCTTCTGCTGAGACCAACCAATCAGGAGACGAACCATGGCCTACAAACTCATTCGCTACAGCGTGAAAGACACCGGGCTGGAAGAGAACCGCGCGCTGGTTGCAAAGGTGTTCGAGGCGCTGGATGAGACGGCGCCGCAGAGCGTGCGCTATCTGGTGCTCGAACTGGACGACGGCGAGTTCATCCACGTCGTCGGCGAGGGAAATGAACCATCCGCGTTGACCGGGCTTGCGGCCTTCGAGGCGTTCACGCAGAACCATGCGGAGCGACGTTCGACCCCGGTAAAGCGATCGCCTGCCAAAATCATCGGCAACTACCATGTGCTTGAGGACGGCAAAGCCGGATAGAGCGACCGCGCCAGGGCCGAAAGAACGCCATGATCTCACGAAAATTCGATCGGCCGGCGCTGGAGGCGATGCTCGCCGAGCTACACCCCAAACTGCACCGCTACTGCGCCCGAATGGCCGGCTCGGTGATCGACGGCGAGGACATCGTGCAGGAGACGCTGCTGAAGGCGCTGCAGGCGGTCGACGGCAGCATGGCGGTCGAGCGGCCCGAGCAATGGCTGTTTCGCATCGCCCATAATGCCGCGCAAGACCATCTGCGCCGGCGCCATCGGGAAAGGTCGCGCATGAGCGAGACCGACATGACCACCATCGAGGATCCTTCCGGCAGCGCCGACAGCAGGATCGCCGCGGCGACCGGCTTGCGCAGCTTCATGCAGCTTTCGGTGGCTCAGCGCAGCGCCGTGATCCTGATCGACGTGCTCGGCCTTTCCCTGCACGAGACCTGCGAGGTGACCGGCGCCACGCTCGCCGCCACCAAGGCGGCGCTGCATCGCGGGCGGGCACAGCTGCGCGTGCTGGCAGCCGAGCCCGAACACGTCGCCGCGCCTAAGCTCGGCGCCGATGACGAGCGGCGGCTGCGCCGCTATGTCGATCTGTTCAACGCGCGCGACTTCGACGCTGTCAGGGCGCTGATCGCCGAGGATATCCAGCTCGAACTCGTCAGCCGCCTCCGCCTGCGCGGCAAGGCCGAAGTGTCGACCTATTTCGGCAATTACGACCGCATCAGCGACTGGGCGCTGTCGCTGGGCTTCATCGATGGAAGGCCGGCGATCCTGATCCGCAACCCGCAGGAGCCGGACGGCGCCGTGCGCGGCTTCATGCTGGTCGAATGGCAGGACGAGCGGGTCGTCCAGATCCGCGATTTCCGCTACGCACCCTGGTGCCTGGTCGATGCGGAGATCAGCATCGTGGACGGGTGAGGAATCTACGACCCACACCTGTCCGCTCGATATGGAGTCGGTGCCGCTGCAACGTGTCTAGAGCGGTTCCGGTTCTCTTGGGACCGTAACTCGCTCTAACTATATGTTTTGCGGCATTTATGCCGACGCCAAATGATCCCATTTGGCTGCAAAATGCTCTAGTCGACACGCACGCGGCGCGTCACCTGGCCATTGCTTTCCCAGTATGTGTGTTTCTTGGCAATCAAGGGATCGTCCATTGCCGGTTGAACTTGTCCCGTGGTGCTGACCGCGCGCGAGGTCACCGTGTGTTCTCCAGGAGCGGGACTTGCCCAGTCCAGGGACCAGATTTTCCAGGCGTGCCCGGCCTCCTCACTGTGGTCAATGGTCGCTGGTGCCCAAGGCCCTTGATCGATTTGCACTTCGACCCGCTCGATCGGCGCCCCCCAGGCTGCCCCAATGACGCGGTAGTCCGAGTCTTTCCGGGTAACCTTCGCAGGCGCGGACTTTATCAGCGCTCGGCCAACCGAGTTCTCGGTCCACACGCTCTCGCCGTTGTGCTCTTCCTCCCGGATGGTGACATAGTCACGCGCCATCAGAAGGTTCATGAAGCGGGTGTCGCGAACCTCGATGCGCTCCAGCCACTTGACGTTGGCGATACCGTACCAACCTGGAGCAATCAGCCGCAGCGGAAAACCATTGGGCGCCGGCAAGGCGGCTCCGTTCATTTCATAGCAGAGCAGATTGTCGCGGTTCATCGCGTCGGCGAGCGACATGCTGCGAGCGAAGTTCTGCTGCATCTTGATATCGCGTATTGCGACCTCGCCTTTGTCAGTGCCGAAAAAGACAACCTCGATGCCATTTTCCAGAACGCCGGCCTCCTCGAGGATCGGGGCGAGCGGCGTCCCAGCCCAGCGCGCATTGCCGATGCCGCCGGTGAAAAAGGGGAAACCGTGGTTGCCCGAGCATTCCACTGTGAAAACGACCTCCTGCCGCGGTCGCGCCCTGATGTCGGCGAGCGTTAATTTTAAAGGCTTCTTCACCAGGCCTCCGATCTCCATCGACCATGTCTTCTCGTCGATCGTTGGTCGATTGAAATGCGAGATGCTGAAGAACTTGTCGTTTGGTGTTATCCAGCTATCCAAATCCTCCCAGACAAGCTGCTTCTGGATACCGACCGGATCGGGATTTTCGGTCGGCTGATCCAGCCACGGAATAACTTCCTCGCTCGGCCGTGTTGGAAAAGCGTAAGCCCGACGCGAGGTATAGAGAGCAGCAATTGCGGCAAGAGCCGCACTTCCTTGAACAAGGAGTTCTCTGCGCTGAAAATCAGGCATGCTGTTTACCTCCCAGTTGATCCGGAACGGGCTGCAACGTGCCTTAGGCCGTAGCCTGATCACGGATAGGCGACATAATGTGAGGTCTGCCGACCCGGAAGTATCCGGACAGGTCAGACAATCACCCGACGCAAGTCAAGCATGTGAAGCATTGGACGAAACACCAGCTCGCGTTTCGCACGCTAAGAGTGCGCCTTTGAGAAGGACGTGTCCACAACCTGGACGGGACATGATGATGATTGCAGCATTCGAGACCGATTTTTCCAGTCCTGCCAAAATCGTTTGCTGCTCGGATTGCTATCGGAAACGGCCGCTTTTGGGGTCGTCTCCAGGCCTTCGCGGGTGCGGTCGGAAAGGGCCGGTCCGACCGCATTTCTGCCGTTCCGATGTCGGCCTCACGATCTCCAAGGCGCACGTTCACCCATTATTCAGCGAGAAGGCGCGATGGTCTGCCGTCTTCCATGGCGCGACAGGATGGCGGTGCGGCCGGCGCAGGTGTATGTTGATGGTCTAATCTTTCGATATCAGGGAGGACAGCATGACGTCTTGGGAAATCAAGGGACGCGAACTTGTCAATTGCACCTGCGAATATGGCTGCAACTGTCAATTCAATGCGCTGCCCGACAAAGGCCATTGCCATGCGGTGGCGGGCATCCAGATCGACGAAGGTCATCATGGCGAGACCGCTCTCGACGGCCTTCGGATCGCCGCGATCTTCAAATGGCCTGGCGCGATCCACGAGGGCAATGGCGAAGCCATCGCCTTCGTCGACGAGAATGCAACCGACCGGCAGCGTCAAGCGCTGCTGCGCATCATGACCGGCCAGGACACCGACCCGTTCGCGACGATGTTCGCCGTCTACGCCTCAACCGTAACAAAAATGAATGAGCCGGTTTTCACCAAGATCGATCTCGACCTCGATATCGACGGCCGCAGGGGCCGCATCTTCGTCAAGGACTACATCGAAACCGTCGGCGAACCGATCCGCAACAAGGTGACGGGCGCGGACTCGCGCGCTCAGATCGTGTTGCCGAACGGCTTCGAATATGCAGTCGCCGAGATCGGCAGCGCTTCGAGCACAACCAGCGGGCCGGTTCAGGTGAACATGAAGGACAGTTACGGCCAGTTCGCCCGGCTGCATCTCAACAATCACGGGGTGGTGCGGGCCTGAGGCGCCACATGGACGGCGGGTCGCCGCTGGAACGGCTGCTCAGACGCGACCGCGTCATCACGATTGCGGGCGTGGTAACGCTGTGCCTGCTGGCCTGGCTTTATATCGTCGCGGGTGCAGGGCTCGGCATGAATGCGTGGGAGATGACGAGGCTCGCGCTATTCCCCCACCAGCAAACTGCCGACCTGACCTCCGATATGTCTGGGATGGATATGCCCGGCATGGACATGAGCGCGATGACCATGGCAGCCGAACCGCGGGCCTGGGGGCCGGCGATCTGGGCACTGATGATCGCCATGTGGTGGGTCATGATGGTTGCCATGATGTCCCCGAGTGCGGCGCCAACTATTCTGCTCTATGCGCGCGTGCATCGCCATGCGCTCGCACAGGGTCAGATCCAGGACAAGCTCGCGCCCACCGGCGTATTTATGGCAGGCTACCTCCTGGTTTGGCTGGGGTTTGCCGTCGTGGCCACCGCGTTGCATTGGCTGCTCGAACGCGAGGCGTTCGTTTCCGCAACGATGATGAGTTCGCAGAGCCGCTGGCTTTCCGGCATCGTCCTGATCGCCGCGGGCCTGTATCAGCTCTCGCCGCTCAAGAACGCCTGCCTGTCGCATTGCCGGGCACCGACCGCGTTTCTTGCCCGACACTGGCGTCCCCACGCAGTCGGCGCGCTGCGTTTGGGCGCGTTGCACGGGGCGTTTTGTGTCGGATGCTGCTGGATGCTGATGGCGTTGTTGTTCGTGGGCGGCATCATGAATCTGGTGTGGGTTGCCGGGCTCGCTATTCTGGTGCTGGCTGAAAAGCTGTTTCCTGCCGGCCAGTGGGTTGGCCGGGCAGCCGGCATCGCACTGATCGCCTGGGGCAGCGCAACGCTTTTGGTCTGACGACCAGGGCGGCCTATGTCGGCATTCAATGGCGTGAGGAACTTTGACTCCTCGCATCCGTTTACCCGAATGTTGGGATGGGAGGTTCCGCCAATGAATGTCAGCGACGAAAGGACTGTATCCCTCTGGGCGGCGACCGAAGTAGCGCCCGACGCGGTCGCGCTCGGGCAGAGCGAACAGGTCGATGTCGTGGTCGTCGGGTCTGGAATTGCCGGACTGTCGGTCGCGTACGAACTGGCCGTCGCCGGGCAAAAGGTGGCGGTCCTCGATCGCGGCCGGATCGGAAGCGGCATGACGGCTCGCACTACCGCGCACCTGTCATCCATTTGCGACGACTACTTTTCGGAACTGACCAAATTGCGCGGTGAGGAGCTGGCGCGGATGTATTACCAAAGCCAGTCGGCCGCTATCGACCGTATCCAATCAATCCAGGAGAGCGAGAGTATCGCGTGCGATTTCCGACGCCTCGACGGCTTTCTCTTTCCGGCTTCCGGCAGGCAGCAATCCGACATCAAGCGCCAGCTGGACGCCGGTCTGAAAATCGGTGTCGACGTCGAGAAGACCAAGGGTGTGCCGTTTGCAGGCTTTTCGGATGCGCAGGCCCTTCGATACGCCAACCAGGCGACCTTCCACCCGCTCAAATATCTCCGCGGGCTGGCGGTAGGCATCCGCTCGCGCGGCGGCGCGCTTTATGCCGATACCGTTGTCGAAAAGGTCGAGGAGACTGACCGCGGCGTGCGCGCAACCACGGTTTCAGGCTTTACCGTGTCCGCCAAATCGGCCGTTGTCGCCACCAACTCGCCGATCAACGATCGGGTCGCCCTCCATACCAAGCAAGCGCCGTATCGGACCTACGCGATGTCGTTCGAGATCGCGCGCGATACCATACGGGATGCCCTGTATTGGGATACTGAAGACCCTTACCACTACGTTCGGCTTCAGCCTGGCGAAGATCGGACCGACTTCCTGATCGTCGGAGGTGAAGACCACAAAACAGGGCAGGCCGATGATGCCGGTGATCGCTTCGCGGCCCTGGCGGCCTGGACCAAAAGGCTGGTGCCCGATGTCGGCGTGGAAACCAACCGGTGGTCCGGGCAGGTGATGGAGACCGTCGATTATGCGGGGTTCATCGGCCGCAATCCTGGCAACCGCCGCGTCTTTGTGGCGACTGGGGATTCCGGCCAGGGCATTACCCATGGCGTCGTCGCCGGCCTGTTGATTTCCGACCTGATTCTGAAGGGGGAAAGCCGCTGGCGCGATCTTTACGAGCCGTCTCGCAAGACGGCAGGCGCGATCGGCGATTATCTGTCGGAGAATGCGACAGCGCTCAAGAGTTTTGCCGAGTATATCGCGCCTGGCGAAATCGATTCCGTCGACAAGCTGCGACCGGGAGAAGGTGCCATCGTCCGCGAAGGGCTCACCAAAATCGCCGCGTTTCGCGATGACGACGGCACGCTCTACAAGCGCTCGGCCGCATGCACGCATATCGGCTGCCATGTCCATTGGAATTCCCTCGAGCGCTGCTGGGACTGCCCCTGCCACGGCTCGCATTTTGCTATCGACGGCACGGCTTTGAACGGACCGGCCGTGTCGCCCCTGGCTTCGCTTGACGCCCTCTTCGAGACGAATATTCGCCTCGCCTGACTGGGCGCTTCCGCTCAAGTGGTCCTGCGAGGCGCCAATGGCGAACGCTCAAGAGGGCGCGAAGTGGAATTTCTGCATCGCATCGGTCCGGCCAAACCGGCTCACAACTCCTTTTCGGCCAGCTCGCGAAAGGCATCGGGAATCGACCGCGACAGTCCGAGCGCGACCGAGGCATAGCCGACCGCCTCCCAGCCGAAGCGGTCGCGGATCTTATCGACGGCGCGGTCGGCGGTCCAGCGCGCCACGCCCTTCCTTGTGCCGGGGCGGCGGCGGTCGTCATCGAGGCCGAGCGGCAGTTCCAGCTGTAGGCCCGGCTGCTTTTCCAGATGCGAGACGGCGATCGCCAGCAGCGAAATGGTCTTTTCGTGCGGATGATCGACAATCACCTTGCGCACCAGCGCCTCGGCGATCTCGGCCAGCATCGCGGTTGCCGAAATCGGCTGATCGAGCGTGATCGAGCGCGTCACCGAGCGCAGGTCGGCGAAGCGGACACGGACCGTCACCGTACGGCCGGGCCGCGATTTCGCCCGCAGCCTGGTGGCGACCCTGTCGGCCAGATGCAGCAGGGTCGGCACGAAGACTTCCTCCTCGGCCGGTTTCCTGCCGAGCGCCGACTGCGCGCCGGCCGATCGCGCCCGGCGCTGCGTCTCGAGCTTGCGCGGATCGCGGTTCCAGGCCAGCGCGTTGAGCTTTTCGCCCGCCGCCGGGCCGAGCAGGCGCTCCAGCGACCCATCGTTGGTCTTCGCCAGCTCGCCGATGGTGTTGACGCCGATGCCGGCCAGCCGCTCCCTGGTGACCGGACCGACGCCCCACATCAGCTCAACCGGCAGATCGTGCAGGAACTCGAGCTCGTGGCGCGGATCGACCACCACCAGCCCGTCGGGCTTGGCCACTTGCGAGGCGATCTTGGCCAGATGCTTGGTGCGCGCCACGCCAACCGAGATCGGCAGGCCGAGTTCGGCGCGCACGCGGCGGCGGATGGTTGTGGCGATCTCGGCCGGCGGGCCGAACAGACGGGTGCAGCCGGTGACGTCTGCGAAGGCCTCGTCGATGGAAATCCGCTCGACCACCGGCGTGAAATCGCCAAGCACTTTGATGGCCGCATCGCCCAGCCGCTGGTAATCCTTGAAATGACCGCCGCCGAAAATCAGACCGGGGCACAGTTCCCGCGCCCGCCGCCCCGGCATGCCGCCACGTACGCCGAAGGCCTTGGCCTCGTAGGACGCGGCCAGCACGACGCCGCCGCCGACGGCGATCGGCTTGCCGCGCAGGGCCGGGTCGAGCAATTGTTCGACCGAGGCATAAAAGGCGTCCAGATCAGCGTGGAGGATGTTGGCTTCCATCCGGCCCGTTCGCCCGCGGAGGTTCGAACGCCGCATTGTCTCGAGGGTGGTTTGGTTTGGAACATAGAGAGAACATTGTACGTGGATTGTCAAGGAGCGTGGACGGCAGGTGGAAGACAATCGCTTCAGGTTTGCGCTGGCCCTCATCGCTGCTAGGCACTTCTCCCTGTAGGGACGGGAGCAGGACGCTCTCGTCGATGGTTTCGCTAATCACCAACGTTGCAGGAACTGCCGATGTTGCGGACAGCCCCCTTCGCCCCGTCACCATGCGGGGAGAAGGTGCCGGCAGGCGGATGAGGGGCGGCGCCGACTCGGCAATCAGCCGATCGAGCGCTACAACCCCATCTTGTAGCCGAGATGGCTGGCGATGAAACCGAGGCGCTCGTAGAAAGCGTGCGACTCTTGTCGACTCTTGTCGGTCGTGAGCTGAACGAAGCTGCAGTTGCGCGAGCGGCACTCTTCAACCGCCCATTCGATCATGCGTTTGCCGACGCCGCCGGACCGGCGGTGCCGGGCAACGCGAACGCCTTCGATTTGCCCGCGCCAGGCGCCTTTCCTCGAAATGCCCGGAATGAAGCTGAGCTGTAGGGATCCAACCACTTGCCCGGCTTCGACGGCCACCGCCAGCAGCTGGTTGAGATCGGCATCGATTGCCCTGAAGGCATCGAGATATGAGGGGGCGAGCGGCGTCGACGCGTCTTCCCGACCAGCGCCAAGCGCATCGTCGGCTAGCAATGCGACAATCGCCGGCAGATCGGGCGCTTGCGCGCGACGGAAATCAATTTCGCTCATCGAGGGACGACATACGGCGCGGGCTTGGCGACGGCAAGTGCGGTCCAGCCATTCGCGGCCGATGGCGTCGACGACCTCCGGCTTACGCGGCCTGCCGTGCCCAGAGGCGGTGGCCATAGCGGCGGAAGAAGCGCGCCAGGAGCCGCTGCTGCCTGGCGCGGGCGAGATCGGCGCCGCGTCTTTCCTGGCGCCAGCGCGGCATGTTGCGGAACAGCGCAATGAAGCGGGCGGCGTCCTCGAGCGCCTCCTCGGCCGACTGCGCCGGGCGGATCGCCGCCAGGAACAAGGCCTCGCCGTGCTTCAGCCGGTCGACCACCGCCTTGCGCTGGTCATGGCCCAGGCGGGCCTTGCCTATGCCGTCGAGGCGGATGGCGGCGAAGGCTGCCAGCATGGCCGGGCTGTCGCCGGTATAGCCGCAATCACGGGCGAATTGAGCGGAGAGGGCGTCCATCCTGGTTCCCTTGGCTGAGCGGCCGCGACGGGTGCCCGGTCTTCCGCCCATGCGTACGTCCACGGCGCTAACTAATCATCGGTATATCGTACACAAGCATAACTCTAAAATATGCGCAAGTTAAACTTTTACGCAGGGTTGGGCAGATCCGACTCGACTCTTCGGAAAAAACCCATAATGTTGCGAACAAAACAGGAACATGAGGCATCAGGAACAATGGCATTGCCGGGCAAGGAAGCGACGCTCGCCGAGGTTGTCTCGATTGCGGTCGAGTGTATCGATTGCGGCCGCAACAGATGGTGGAAGCCGGCTGAGCTCAGGCGCTTCGGGGTAACTGCGCAGACGCCGCTGGCGTCCCTTTCGGGGCGCCTCATTTGCTCGGCCTGCCGCGCCGATGGCCTGCCGGGCGCAGCGGTCGTGATCCAGGCGGCATTCGTCGACGAGCAGCAGCGGCGCCGCGCCGAGGCGCGGATGCTCAGCGAGCGCGAGGTTCCGCTGGAGAGATCCAGGCGGGCTTGAGTGGCGCGCCGATCCACCTTCTCCGACAGGGGGAGAAGCGAGCGCGCGAACCCGCCACCCCTAATACCCCAGCAGTTCCTTGAGCGGGATGACGCGGAAGACGGCCTTGATCGCGTAGCGGTTGAAGGTCAGCGTCTTCGGCGGATTGTACTGCTCGACGACCAGCTCGGCAGCGGTGCGCTTGACAAGCTTCTTGATGAAGGCCTTGCCGTTGCGTTCGTTTTCTTCGGGGAACATCTCGATCACCACATGGTCGCCTGGCACGGCGTCGCGGCCGCCGCAATAAAGCATCTCGCCGGGCTCGTAGCGCGGCACCATCGAGTCGGAGAGCACATGCAGCGCAAACACCTTGCGCAGATGGGCGATGCCGGGCGGGCGCTGGACGTAGCCGGCGACCTCGCCGTTGAAGGTGAAGTCGCCGTCGTCGCCGCCAACCGCAGCACCCAGAAGCTCGATGTCCATAGGGCCGGCGGGCAAAGGGGCGGCGTCGGTGACGATCTCTGCGTCGGCGACATTGTCGGCGTCGTCGAGGAAGACGACCTCGCCCTTGCCGAGCGCCACCGGGTCGACGCGCAGGAAGGCGGCGGTCTTCAAAAGGTTCTCGGTTTTTGGCAGGTTGCGGCCGGTTTCCCAATTGCCGACGGCGGCGACATCGGTGTCGTTGTGCTCGGCAATGTGGCGCATCACCAGGCCACGCTGCTTGCGCGCCTTGCGGATCGCCGCTCCGACCTTGATCGACAATGAGGTTTTCGCCATGGCGGCCATCTGAAACATAAGAATCGGTTTCGTCCATGAAAGAATGCCTTGCATAATTATTCGAGTTATGCTTATATGCAGCCATGCACAAGCCTCGTTGCCCCATCTCGTTTTCCCATCCGTCCCGGCTGTCCTCCTCCCCGGCCGGGACGAAACCCGAGGCCAGCGCCTCGGCTCCGGTCGCCCTGCCGTCATCGCAGGCGACCGGAACGGCCGGAGCCGTTCCCCTCACGGCTCCGGCCACGAACTTACGCGAGTGCCGCGCCGGCCTTTCGCGCATCCGCACCGAGGATGGCACGGTCATTGTCTTCGACCGGCGCACGGGCAGGGCGGTTTCCGGCGCCACCCGCGAGGCGGCCGAGGCGAAGCTTGGCCGCCGGTGGTGATCTCCCTTCTCCCCTGTGAACGGGGAGAGGGGCAGCTTCGGCATCTACGCAACCCTTTCAATGGAAGAACACCATGCCCGCCTGTACCGACACAGAATTGCAAAGCATCGCCCGCACGCCGGCCAGGCTGGCGCCGCCGGTCTGGCTGCCGCAGCGCCAGACCGTGCGCGAGATCCACGGGCCCGACGGCGAGTCCTTCAAGCTGCCGGCGCCGCGCCCCGTTGCCGCCGGGCGCCAGCCGCACGTCGCGGCCATGCGCTTCATCGACTGCCTGTTCAACCGCTGCCGCGCACCGCTCGATCTGACGCTGGAGGAAGATCCCGAGAACGACGCGCCCGGCAGCCGGCCGGCACTGGACATGCTGTGCTGCGGCCTGCGCACGCGGCCGCTGAAAAGCTACTGCGCCTATCACGCGGCGCGCTTCTGCGACCATCGCCCTACGGCTCTGGCGGATGCGGCGTGAACTGGGTCTTGCGTTCCTCGCCCCGCTACGTGGGGCGAGGACCCCAGGTTCTGCGAAGGCAGCCAATCAAACGAGGAGACTGTCCATGAGCAAGAAGACCGCCAAGGTCAAGGCGCCGAAGGCGCCCAAACTGGCAAAGGGCGAGGCCGAGCAGGTGCGCATCCGCAAGGAGGTCGGTCATAATTTCGCACTGAAGGACGACGCCTTCGGCCGCAAGCGGCTGGCGACCGGCACGCTGGAGGCGAGGCGCATTTATGAGGTTTCCAATGACGGCCACACCTCGACCGGCGGCATCGTGCGGGTGCGCAACGTCGACCCGCTGACCGGCATCACCTCGCTGTCGCGCCAGCAGCGCGAGGCGGGTATGCGCTACCGCGAGGATTTTCGCGTCTCGGCCCAGGACGGCGTCAAGCCGATGGCGCTGACCGAGCGCGTCGACGGCGGCCGCATCGGCGGCGGCGTTGCCGACCGCATCCTGTCGGCCGGCCGCGCCTATGCCGACGCCACCAGCGCGCTTTCGCATTGGGAGGTGTCGGGCGTGGTGCAAAAAGTCTGCTGCCATGGCGAAACGGTGAAGTGCCTCGCCGAACAGACGGGCGAGCCGCGGGACGTTGTGTCTAAGCTGCTCAAGGTTGGGCTGGATTTGTTGGCGGTGCATTACGGGATGATGCTGATGCGGCGGCCGCGGGGGTAGGGCGCGAACGGACGGCGGGACGTCGAACCAATGGGTGATCAGGCTAGAGGCGAACCTCGATCGCCGGCGTCCTCCAATTGAAGGGCGCGGGCTTCTCGACGGCCTGTTACGGTGCGCCATTGCTGGTAGATCGCAATGCCAAAGCCACCGCTAGACCCTCATTTCGCAGACGTGGCGCCGACGTCTTCGGTGCTGACCGCCTATGACGAGCACTGCATGCTGACTTACATCCGGCTGCTCGATGCTTCGGCGGACGGGGCCGATTGGCGTGAGGTCGCCTACACCGTTCTGCACATTGATCCGAACCAGGAGCCGGAACGGGCATTCCGGGCTTGGGCGACGCATCTGGCGCGCGCTCGCTGGATGACCGGGAATGAGGGTTGGCGCCGATCGGCACGATGAGCGGCGTGGATGACGCCGGAGATCTTTCGTGGAACTGCCGTCCCGGTTTGCCCGTTTAGACAGGAATCCAACTGGGAAGCGCCCGATGAACTCTTGGCAAATCAACACTTTGGAGGCGTGCTGCCTTCTTGCCGTTCCGCTGTCGATGATCCTTACGGTTCTGATAGCGGGTCTTATCCTTGGCTGAATCCCCGCTACACTGTCCAGTGAAGAAGGCTCTTCCCGGCCCGCATCGTGGTACGGGGCAATCGTGGGTTGCGCCTCTACGTCAGCATTTTGCGACGATCAGGCGCCGTAGCGAGCGCTCACCATATACGTTGGGGCTGTTAAGAGACAGGATTAAGGCGTATTAGCGAGTTAGAGTTAACAAAGGGTTTTCAGGTGACGCTGCTTCAAATCTCCTCGATCGTGGCTGAACTCGCGGTCTCCTACGTCACGATTGCACTCACATATCTGGCAGCTGTGTACGCGATTTGCTCCCGCTACTAGCCGCCGCGCGTCCAGTCGGCTTCCAGCACGCGACGCCTGTCGCCCGCCTGGCGCCAAATTTCGTCAGGGGCGCCCATAGCGACAGCGTCATCTTGGACGCGCATTGCCCAACCTCTCAATCCTTCGCGCGTTCCACGTACGCGCCGTCGGCCGTCATGACCACCACGCGGGTGCCGGCGCTGATGTGCGGCGGTACCAGCGTGCGCACGCCGTTGGACAGCGTCGCCGGCTTGTAGGACGAGGATGCCGTCTGGCCCTTGGTCACCGGCTCGGTCTCGACCACCTCGAAAGTGGCGCGCTGCGGCAGCACCAGCGAGATGGCAATGCCGTTGTGCTGCGAGATCTGCACCGCCATGCCTTCCGTGAGATAGGGCGCCATCTCGCCGACCACGCTTTCTGACACCGCGACCTGGTCGTAGCTCTCCGGGTTCATGAAATGAAAGCCCTCGCCATCGCGGTAGAGGAAGGTGTGCTCGCGCTCCTCGACATAGGCGCGCTCGACCTGCTCGGTGGTGCGGTAGCGCTCCGAAACCTTCACTCCATCGGAGATGCGGCGCATGTCGAGCTGGGTCACCGGCGTGCCCTTGCCGGGATGGATGTTTTCGGCAAAGAGGATCACATAGAGCTTGCCGTCCTTTTCGACGACATTGCCTCTGCGTAGGGAACTGGCGATGACCTTCACGGGCTTCATTCCTAAGAGTGTTGACTGGCCTGGGAGCGCCGACTGGCGCAAATCGGCTGCGGGAGCCGTCCGGTGCGGCCTAGCGCATCTTGGCTGCAATCGCCAGTCCTCGATGCGAATCCTTCTGTCATGACCGCCGCCTCGCCCTGGTGGACGCCTGATGTTCACGCCGACCGCCGGCCGCGGCTGATCCTGCGCAATGCCATCACTGCGGCCCTGCGCGACTGGTTTGCCCGCCGCGACTTCGTCGAGGTGGAGACGGCGGCGCTGCAAATCTCGCCCGGCAACGAGGCGCATCTGTCGGCCTTCGCCACCGATGCGATCGGCCCCGACGGGCAGCATCAGCCGCTCTATTTGCACACATCGCCGGAATTCGCCTGCAAGAAGCTGCTCACCGCCGGCGAGAAGCGCATCTTCAGCCTGAGCGCCGTCTATCGCAACCGCGAGCGCGGCCCCTTGCACCATCCGTCCTTCACAATGCTCGAATGGTACCGGGCTGATGAAACCTATGAGCGCCTGATGGAGGATTGCGCCGGGCTTGTCGCGCTGGCCGCCGAGCGGGCCGGCACAAAGCGTTTCTCCTTTCGCGGCCGCGAGGCCGATCCGTTCGCCGAGCCGGAACGGTTGAGCGTCGCCGAGGCTTTTGCGCGCTATGCCGGCATCGACCTGCTGGCCACGGTCGCCGCCGACGGCAGCACTGATCGTGAGGCGTTGTACACGGCGCTGGTTGCGGTGGGCCTACGCACCGCACCGGACGACAATTGGGCCGATCTGTTCAGCCGGGTAATGGTGGAAAAGATCGAGCCGATGCTGGGGCGGGGGTGCGCCACCATCCTTTACGGCTATCCGATTTCGGAGGCAGCACTTGCCCGGCCGAGTGCGGATGATGCGAGGACCGCCGAGCGCTTCGAGCTCTATTGCTGCGGCGTCGAGTTGGCCAACGCCTTCGGCGAACTGACCGACGCCGCCGAGCAGCGCCGGCGCTTCACCATCGAGATGGACGAGAAGGAGCGCGTCTATGGCGAACGCTATCCGATCGACGAGGATTTCCTCTCCGCACTCGCCATCATGCCGCAGGCAAGCGGCGCCGCACTCGGCTTCGACCGGCTGGTGATGCTGGCGACGGGGGCGATGCGGGTCGAGGATGTGATGTGGACGCCGATGGCGGGTTTGTGAGGCGAGGCGAATTGGCTGAGGGGGACTCTGCCGCTACGCCAAAGGCAAAGATCAGCGCCTGTCCAGCCCGGCCTCGATGACGATATGCTGGCAGACGCCTTCATTGGCATCGGCATGCTGCGAACCATCGACTTCGACGACAAGTTCCTTTTCCGGGCAAGCAAAGTCGACGATGTAACCAGCGATCGGAAATTGTCTCCGGAACCCGAGCCCATCAGCTGATGGGCGCGAAGCTCATTCCAGAGCTTCAATTCGGCGTCGGTCATGACTTTGCGCATCGACTTGGCATTGGCGCGATTTCGTGGGGCAACCGCGTGTGAGGGATTGTCAGTGCTCGGTTGCTTTTGAGATTGGCGCTCTACGGCGCGCCCCTCTGTCCTGCCGGACATCTCCCCCAAAAATGGGGAGATTGGCAGTTCCGCCGACAGCGCCACTTTTACGAGGTTGGCGATTGGCGAAATCAAAGATGACGGCCGATCTCCCACCAATGGGGAGATGTCCGGCAGGACCAGAGGGGGCGCTGTCCCGCCAACCTTGCCTTGATTTCGAGCTCCATCCTCACTGCTTCTCCTCCCGGTGGGACTTCACATTTCCTACCGCCCCATTAGCAAAGCGACGATGAGCTGCTGCAGATTGCCGCGCGGGGCGAATTCTACCCGGTCGAAATCGCGGCTTGCCTGCCGCTGTGCCTGGGAGAGTTCGGCGAGCCGCCTAGTCATTTCGGTCCTGATCTTTTCGCACCCGGGATCGTCGGGGACGGACAGGCCGATGGTGGCCGTCTCGATCTTGCGGACCATATCGACGATGATGTCGCCATGCACCTTTTCGTGGGCGGCGAGGCCGGCGGCAAAAACGTCCCAACTTTTCTGCACGGCGGCCGGCACCGGCCCGGACGTTTTGGGCAAGGTGTAGGTTATGATGAGCTTCGGCCGCGCCGATACCAGCACGCAGGCATTGCCTTGTCGCTGATAGTCCCTGACCCAGGTCAGCTTGAAATTGGTGTAGGCCATGGCGCGGACCTTGCTTTTGCCGATCATCGGCCCCCGCTCGCCCATCGAGGCATGGAGCTGGGGACCGGTCTGCCCTGAAACGGCGTAGGTCTCGACCTTCTCGACCGGCTTCCATCCCGCCTGCGCCGGCGATGCCAGCAAACAGGCCAGGAGCAGAGACTTCAGAACGACTGTTTTCATGCGAATCCCCCGGGCTGATGGCTTTGGTGCGCTTGAGATCATCAACGCGTGGCAGGAATGCGGTCAAGGCGCCCTTGCCAAACTCGGCGTTCGCATTCGCGTCGAAAGAACCAATCGACGGCGATGCGCCGCAAACTCAATCCGCTTGGCGGGCCCGTTTTGAAATCTTCTTTCTCACTAATCTCTATCAACTTACTAGAGTTAAGCCACAAAAGCGCTTTGCGAGGAGCCCAAATGTCGAAAAAGCTGGTGGTGGGGCTGTCAGGCAACCTGACCCGTCCGTCGAAGACCAAGGCGTTTATCAGCCACATCGTCGCGGAGGTGGCGAGCAGCACCGGTGCAGCCTCGACCGTTTTCGACCTAGAGGATCTCGGTCAGTCCTTCCCGCTGGCAAAGCGCATTGGCGATCTGGATCCGTTGGCCAGAAACATCGTCGAGCGATTGCTGGGGGCCGATGTCCTGGTGGTTGGCTCGCCGACCTTCAAAGGCAGCTACACCGGGCTGTTCAAGCATTTCTTCGACCTGCTCGACCCGTCATCCCTGAGGGGAAAGCCGGTCATCCTTGCTGCGACGGGCGGCGGCGATCGTCATTCGCTGGTGGTCGAACATCAGCTGCGGCCGCTGTTCGGCTTCTTCGAGGCGCTGACCCTGCCGACCGCGATTTACGCCTCCGACAAGGACTTCGCCAACGGCGTGCTGGTGTCCGAAGCCATCCATGCTCGCGCCAGGCAAGCGGTCGCCGAAGCTTGCCGGGCGGTGCCACGCAGCGTCGGTCTTGCCGCTTGAACACGGCCAGTGACCCTCAATCCCTTTCCGCACAGTCAGAAGGAACCCGCAATGACCAGACCCAGCAAGTCCAGGCAGATCAAGCTTGGTGCTTTCCTGCCCGGTGGCGGACAGCATATCGCAGCCTGGCGCCACCCTGACGCGCCGGCCGACGGCGCGACGAATTTCGAGTTCCACAGGCAGCTCGCGCTTACCGCCGAGCGCGGCCTGTTCGATGCCTATTTCCTCGCCGACAATCTGACCGTCGGCCTCGGCGCCCGCGAAGGCGGCAATGCAAAGATCGCCGGGTTCGAGCCGGTGACGCTGTTTGCCGCATTGGCGCCGCTCACCACACATCTGGGCTTCATCGCCACCGCCTCCACCACCTATGAGGAGCCGTATACGCTCGCCCGCAAGTTCGCCTCGCTCGATCTTCTGTCGAATGGCCGGGCCGGCTGGAATGTCGTGACCTCGGCGGGCGACGAAACCGCGCGTAATTTCAATCGCGAGACGCAGCCTGCCCACGCCGAGCGCTATGCCCGCGCGCATGAGCATGTCGAGACGGTCAAGGCGCTGTGGGATAGCTGGGAAGATGATGCCTTCATCCGCGATAAGAAGTCGGGGCGCTTCTACGATAAGGACAAGCTTCACGACATCGACCATAAGGGCCCGCATTTCAGCGTCAAAGGTCCGCTCAATGTGCCGCGCCCGGTGCAGGGCCACCCGGTGGTGGTGCAGGCCGGGCAGTCGGAGGGCGGCCGCAAGCTCGCCGCCCAATCGGCTGAAGTCATCTTCACCGCCCATCAGAATCTAGCCTCGGCGCAAGAATTCTACCGCGACCTCAAGGCGCGCGTGAAGGCTGCCGGCCGCAATCCCGGACAGGTGCTGATCATGCCGGGCGTGGCACCCTTCGTCGGCCGCACCGAAGACGAAGCCCGCGCCAAATACCAGCAGCTGAACGATCTGATCCTGCCCGAAGATGGCGTGGCCCTGCTCAACGGGTTGGCCGGCCAGACGCTCGACATCAGGGGTTATCCGCTCGACGGACCGCTGCCGCCGAGCAAGGAAACCGAAGGCATGAAGAGCCGCCAGGCGCTGATCCGCCAGATCGCCGACGAGCACAACTTCACCATCCGCCAGCTCTACCAGTGGGTGGCGACGGCCCGCGGCCACTACACTGTCATCGGCAGCGCGGTGCAGGTCGCCGATCAGCTGGAGGAATGGTTCGGCAGCGAGGCCGCCGACGGCTTCAACATCCTGCCGCCCTGGTTGCCCGGCGCGCTCGACGACTTCGTCGACCTGGTGATCCCCGAGCTGCAGCGCCGCGGCCTGTTCCGCACCGCCTACGAAGGCAGGACGCTGCGCGAGAATCTCGGCCTCAGGCGGCCGGAAAACCCCTGGACCGCCGCCCGCTCGAAGGTGCTGGCCGCCGAATAGATTCTCTTAGAGCAAAGGGCAAGACGATGAGTTTGCAACACATCGAGCGGCCGGTCACGATCGCCGCACATGACGGCAGAACTAGCCTCGGCGCCGATCTTCCGCGCCTGGCCAACCGGGCTGTCGTCCGCTTCCTGTCCCGTTACGGCATCCTGATCGCCTTCCTCGCGATCTGGCAGGTCTCGAGCAGCGCGGGATGGGTCAACGCCGCGGTGCTGCCGCCGATCGACACGATCGTCTCCGCATTGTGGAATGGTCTGGTCGGCGGCACCTTGCTTGGCGACATCGCCATCAGCCTGCAGCGCGCCGGCCTCGCCTTCGCAGCGGCGGTGGCGGTTGCCATCCCGCTCGGTCTGTTCATGGGCCAGGTGCGCGCCGTCGAAACCGCGCTTGATCCGATCCTGCAGGTTTTTCGACAGACTTCTGCGCTGGCCCTCTACCCGGTGTTCATCCTGCTGCTCGGGCTGGGGGAGGCCTCAAAGGTCTTCGTCATCTTCTGGGCGACGCTGTTTCCGCTGCTGCTCAACACCATCAGCGGCGTCAAGCAAGTCGATCCGAAACTGCTCGAAATGGCCCGGGTCTATGGCGCCACGCGGCTCACCGCGTTTCGCCGGGTCGTGCTTCCGGGGGCCGTCCCGTCGATCTTCGTGGGCTTAAGGCTGAGTGCGACCACGGCGCTCTTGCTGCTGATCGCCTCCGAAATGATCGGCGCCAACAGGGGCATCGGCTTCCAGGTGATGAACGCGCAGTACAACTTCCAGATCCCGCTGATGTTTGCGGCGATCGTCATCCTCGCCGGCCTCGGCCTGATCGCCAACCAGGCGCTGGTTAGCCTTCAGCGGCGGCTCTGCCGCTGGAGCAATCCCATCGACTGACCAGCCTTTCACCATCCTCTCCAACAGGCACCATCCTCCAACAGGAAAGACCGGACCATGCCAATCACTCGCCGTTCCCTGCTTGCGGGCGCTCCCTTTGCCGCCGGCGTCATCGCCACCGGCCTGCCTCGCTTTGCCGCTGCGCAAGCTGCGCCGGTCACGTTTCGCTACCTCGCCAGCCGCGGCAGCATCTCGCCGCATGAGCTGGCGGACGAGCTCGGCTATTTCAACGACCTCGGCGTCAAGCTGGAGAATGTCGGCTACTCGGGCGGCGGCCCGGAATCGCTGTTCGCGCTCGCCTCCGGCAGCGTCGATCTCGGCTCGGCCGCAACCGCTGCGGTGATCAATTCGATCTCCGGAGGCAACGACTTCGTCGCCGCCTATCCAAGCAACGGCATCAACAGGCAAGTGCACAGCGTCTTCTACGTGCTGGAAGACAGTCCGATCAAATCGATTGCCGACGTCGCCGGCAAGACCATTGCGGTCAATACGCTTGGTGCCCATCTCGACTACACCGTGCGCGAGGCGCTGCACGGGGTCGGCCTGCCGCCGGATGCGGCCAAGCTCGTCGTGGTGCCCGGGCCGCAGCTTGAACAGACCCTGCGGTCGCGCCAAGTCGATATCGCGGCACTGGGCTATTGGCAGGCGACGTTTGCCGGCGCGCTGGTGGACAAGGGCGGCGTGCGGGGTGTGTTCAACGACACCGACGTGCTGGGCGAACTGGCCGGCGGCTTCACCGTCCTGCGGCGCGACTTCATCACGGCGCATCCGGATGGCGCCCGCAATTTCGTCGAACAGTCGGCCCGCGCCGCCGACTGGTCGCGCCAGAACCCGGACGAGGCGCGCAAGGTGCTCGCGGACATCCTCGACAAGCGCGGCGAAAATGGCGAGCTGGCACGCTACTGGACCGGCTTCGGCCTGCGCGAAGGGGCCAAGGCTGACGACCGCGACATCGACTTCTGGGTCAGCGTGCTCGAGCGCGACGGCCGCCTGCCCAAGGGCAGTCTGAAAGCCGCTGATATCCTTTACCGGCGCGGCGAAACGAAAACCAACTGACCGGGAGACGGGCGCCATGGCCACCACAAGCGGCGGCGAGGTCACGATCCGCGACCTGTCCAAATCCTTCAGCCTCGGCGGGCGTCCGCTTGCCGTGCTGAGGGCCCTCAACCTCGATATCCGCTCCGGCGAATGTCTCGTCATTGTCGGCGCCAGCGGATCGGGCAAGACCACGCTGCTGCGCATTCTTGCCGGGCTGGAGGCCTCCGACAGCGGCGGTGTCGCGATCGACGGCAAGCCGGTCCATGGCGTCGGCGCTGAACGCGCGGTGATTTTCCAGGAACCGCGCCTGCTGCCCTGGCTGACGGTACTCGGCAACGTCGCCTTTGGCCTCGAAGTGCGGGGCGTGCCCAAGGCGGAGGCCGAGGACAAGGCCCGCTTCTATACCGAGCTCGTTGGTCTGGCCGAATTCAGCGATGCCTATCCCAGGCAGCTTTCGGGCGGCATGGCGCAGCGCGTCGGCATCGCCCGGGCCTTGACCGTGCAGCCTGAAATCCTGCTGCTCGATGAGCCGCTGGGCGCGCTCGACGCCATGACCAAGATCGGCATGCAAGAGGAACTGGCGCGCATCTGGAGCGAGGAGAACGTCACCATGGTCATGGTCACCCATGATCTGGAAGAAGCGATCTATCTCGCGGACAGGGTGCTGATCCTGCCCAGGGAGAAGGGCGGCACAGCGCGGCTGGTCGAGGTTGAACTGCCGCGCCCCCGCGATCGCAGCGAAGGCCGGTTCGTGCGCTATCGCGAAGAACTGCTGCGCGAGTTTGGCTTGCACTGAGACGCGGCGACAGGCGCGTCTTGCGCTGCCTTATTTCGCCGCCCCCGACGAAAACAGCGCGCGCTCGACGGGCGGCTCCAGCGTTTGCGCAAAGGGCGTCGCCAAGTGGTGGCGATCGCGGTAGGCCAGCTTGCCGTCGATGAAGACATGGCAGGTCTTGGCGTCGCAGAACCGGTCGGTCATGTCGATATAGGTCGCGTTGGGGACGGTGCGCACGATGTCGCGCTCCACCGCGGCCACGGCGTCGTTGGCGGCGTCGGTTCGCGGCGCATCACATACCGACGGCGTCTGTCCCCGCCACAGCGCGCGGGCCACGCACGTGTCGGCGAACATGCCGTTGAACGGGACATCGCGGATGAAGGCGACTTTCAGCCCGGCCTGGCTGAACGCTTCCAGCGTTGCACGTAGGCCGGCCTGCCAGTCCCGGTCCTGGCTTTCGGATACCTTCACGTCGGGCGACAATTTGCGCGAGCTGGTCAGCGAGATCTCCGACATCACCACCAGGCTCGGGCGCAGGGCGATGATCTCCTTGATCGATTGCTCGCGCCATCGATCGCACTCGGTGTAGTCGCGCTTCAGCTTCGAGCTCCAGACCGTCAGCCGCGACGCCCGGCAGGCGGATTTGAGCCAGGTGACGACCTTGTAGTTGTTCTTCTTCGCCGCCTCGATCAGCGGCGTCGACCAGTGGTCGGCATGCGAATCGCCGAACAGCGCGATCGAGTGCTCGGCATTCTTGGCGCCGAACACACAGGGCTTCGGCGTGACGGTTTCGTAGTCGAGAACGCAGCCGTCCTTGGCGCGCGCGGTGGAGGGCTGTGCGGCAGTTTCGGCAATGATGCGTTGTGAGGGGTCGAGATCGTGCACGGCAAGGCGCGCATTGGCGTAAGTTACCACCACGCCGGCGCCGGTCAGCATTGCGGCGGGAATAAGCGCGCGCGCCGCGTTCGCCATCAGCCAGACGTTGCGGCGGATCGGGTTCTCGATGAAACTATAGGTGAAGATCGACAGAGCCAGCGTCAATGCTGCGCAGGCAAGCCGCCCGGGCCAGGAGAGGTCGGGAACCATCATCGTCGCATAGACGATGACCGGCCAGTGCCAGAGATAAAGCGAGTAGGAAAGTTTCCCCACCCATTGCAAGGGCGGCAGCGCCAGCATGGCGCTAGGCCCTCTTTGGACATTGCCGGAGCCGCTGAGCAGCAGCAGCACGGTGCCGGCCACCGGCACGACCGCCGCGACGCCGGGGAAGGGGGTGGCCTGTTCGCTGAAGGTCAGATAGGCCCCGGCGATCAGCGCCAGGCCAAGCCATGCCAGTGCTGCGCCCAGTTGCGGGCGCTCGCGCCAGAATTTTGCCGGCGCCATCGTCGCCAGGCCGCCGGCGGCGAATTCCCAAGCCCTGAGCGGCGAGAAATAGAAGGCCCAGGGCTGCGCCACGGTGGTGAGCCAGGCGCAGACGGCGAACGACACCGCGCCGGCGAGGCCGATCACCAGGATCGCCGTGCGCTTGCCCGGGCGCAGCCATGCGGCCAGCAGAAGCAGTGCCGGCCATACGAGGTAGAACTGCTCCTCGACGGAGAGCGACCAGAAGTGGATGAAGGGGTTGTTCGCCGTATCGGGGGCGAAATAGTCGAACGACCAGCGGATCAGCCATAAATTGATCGCATAGGCCGAGGCGAACATGGCGCCTTTCGAATAGAGCGCCTGTTCGTCCGGCGACAGGATGAAGTAACCCGCGACAAGCGTGGCGAAGATGACGAACAGCGAGGCCGGCAGCAGGCGCCGGGCGCGCCTTGCGTAGAACCGCCACAGGTTCAGCCTGCCGTCCTCGGCCATTTCCCGCAGCAGCTGGCCGGTGATCAGATAGCCGGAGATGACGAAGAACATGTCAACGCCGGTGAAGCCGCCCGGCAGGTCCGACAGACCGAAATGGAACGCGACGACGCCCGACACCGCCAGTGCACGCAGCCCTTCGATATCAGGCCGAAACGATGCTGACACGGCAAAACCTCGTGTGGTCGTTGAAAAAGCCACCCGTTGCGAAGGCTCGACGCGATGCACCGATATTGCAATGCAACAAATCTAACGCAGTGCAACATATGTGGAGTTGGCGGAGTGCAGGGGGTGTGCTCGTCGGCGGCTAGACCAGGAAGCGCCGCGGCGACGCTGCCATATGCACCCGGCGCGGCGGGGTGTTTTTTAAGCACAAGGAAGACAATTGGCCCGGCTAGCGGGCCCGCGTACCGATCTCAGGCTTAGAAGGAGCTCGCCGCTCGCGCGCCGGGCTCCTCCCCAGGTCGTCACCATCACGCATGCGCTGGCGGATGATGACGAGAGTCCCAGACCGCCCAGGCTGATGCCGCAACCACCAGCACGCCGAGGACAACATGGGTCGCCATCGCGTTGGCGTTCGCCACGAAGCCGAGCAGCCAGGGCGAGGCGATCAGCCAGAGCCCGACGACAAGGTTCACCCACTCTTCCCATTCGGCGAATACCGAAAGCGCCGCGAGAGCCAGGGCGCCGAGCACGACTGCGGCAATCCAGGCGTTCCACGCAGGAGCGGTTTCAGCAGCGAAGCCGATGACCCAAGGTGAGATGAACAGGCATGCCGCAAGGATCAGATTGATCCAATCCTGGGCCTTCTTTCCTTCCATCAGATTGTTTGCCATGACAACCTCCATAGATGAAGCTTGACCAAAGCACTACGTCGCGTGCAACGCACGCTTAGTCATTGATATATCGTACTTTCGACGGCTTTCAAGGAGTGGCCCCGGAGGGCCGGCCCTCGCGTCGGTTCCGTACCGCGGCGATGCCGCGTCTGCCACCCGCCTGCGCAATTCAGAAGCGCCGGTTCCCGGAGGCTTCGGCTGCTCGGGAGGATGAGGGCAACGTCAAGCGTAGCGGCACGTGGCAAACCGTGCCATTGCTGCTGATAATACGGGCGGGCCCGCGTTGCTCATGTCAGGTGCCTCGGCTATTGACCGGCAGCCAATGCCGGCACAGTTCCAAACGGAGCCCGACCATGACAGAGAAGACCATCCTCAAATTCGGCGCAGTCGAAAACGCCGAGGCGGGCGATCTCGCGGGCTGGGTCGTGGTCGACGGCAACCCAACCATGAAGACCGCCGTCCAGCACACCACAGAGGACGGCAAGGTCATGTCGGGAACATGGCAGGCTACTCCCGGCACCTATCACGCGACCTACAGCGACTATGAATTCGTGCACATGATATCAGGCCGCATCGTCATCACGCCCGATGGCGGCGCGCCCGTCGAAGTCGGTCCCGGCGATGCCTTCGTGGTCGAGGCCGATTTCAAGGGAACGTGGAAGATCATCGAGCCGGTGACGAAGCATTTCGTCGTCAGGGTAGGCTGAGGCCGGAGGCGAACCTATCGCGGCTTGCCGCGCCGCGTCTATTGATCCCGGGGCTGATCCCGGGGCCTGTCGATCCCCAGGACCTGTCGATCCCGGCCACCGCAAGCGTGGTGCGGTCGAAATAAAAGGATAGAGTCCCTCCATTAGGGGATGGATGAAACCCTAGAAATCGAAATAGATCGCCGGCGGATACGGACTGGACGCATTTTTGTCGACCGGCGCCGCCATCGTATCGGACGAGGCGTTGATCCCGCCGGTGGCCTTTTTGTCGAGCGGCGGCCGGGTTTTCTCGGCTGTGGCCGCTTTCGCATCTGTCGCAACGACTTTCGTTTTAGCCTCCACGGTTTGCGAAAGTGCGAGCACGGCGAGAAGTGCAGACAGGGCAAGTTTCATGGCGGCGTCCCTCGATGGTTAACGTAAGGTTAACCCCAGCCGCCGGCCCGAACACCGCCGCTGTGTGGAATGGCGTGGAATTCTCCGGAATTCCTGGAATATGGCTTGTGAAAAAGCGCGGCTGCAAGGAATCGGCGCGAGTTAGGCTTACGCAGCCGCGCCGACCGTAAGTTCAATCCTTGAAGCCGGTCGAGTCTAGCAGGGCGACCTGCTTGCCGTCGATGTAAAAGCGTATCACGTGCGCGCCGCCGTCGACTTCAATGCGCGTCGGCTCGATGGCCGGCGACGCAGGAGCCGCCTTGCCATATGTCGCTGCCGCGCGCGAGCCGGCAGCAGCACGCGACGGTCCATCCGGCCCGAAGGTCAGCAGCAGCAGTGCGGCGGATCCAGCCGCAACCGCGGTGAAAGGGATTTTGGGAGAAGCAGTCCGGGACATCGAATTATTCCTTCCTTGTTGCGGCGGCATCTACGCTGGTTTGTGCTGGTTGCGAGAGCTCGGCTTCGCCGTCGTTCAAATGACTGAGGAAGGGGAGTGGTACTCAAGCCTAGATAGCGTGAGTTTCATGACTTGCCCTTGCCCTGCGCGACCTTAGTGCCGCCCGGCAGGGCGAAAAGGGTAGGCGTCGCGTGGAGCGGCGTGGAATTCTGCGGATTTCCTGGAATATGGGACTTTAGGAGAAGTCCGGCCCGCAATGAATGCGGTGGGAGCAAGTGCTGGCACATGTTATGCCTCGCGGTGGCATAAAGGGGCGGGTAGGATGGCACAGCATATCGCGCAGAAATTACGGTTGACTGCGGCCCTGCTGGGAACCGTCGCTCGCAAGGATTTGGCGGCAGCGTTCCGAGGCGTCAACCCGAAGACGGCGTTCGATCTCGGCCGTGCCGACAAATGGCTGCAGGGCCGCGCCCAGCCGCGCGAGCTCAGCGTCTACGACGACTGGTCGAAGCTTCTCAAGCTGGAGCAGCCCGGCGCCTGGATCGCAGAGAGCGACCTGCCAGGCTTCACGGCGGCGATCTGCGCCCGCCACGGCATCGAGAGGGCCGAACTGGAACGCCGCGTCGGCGCGCAGTTCGAGACGGCGTCCGGGCATGAAGAGCGAAGCCTTGGATTGGCCCTTGCCGGAACCTATGCATGTTATTCGCGCGCCCTGTCGCCCTATTATCGCGGCCAGTTGATCAGGGGCAGTCTTTCGATAGAGACCGGGCCGGGGGCGCACGGCCTGACTGTCGCCTATCGCGAGGCATTGCCGACCGGGCAGCTGCTGCTCGGTGGGCTGATGACGTCGGCAAAACGCGGCCTTTATGCGCATCTGAAGGAAACCAGCGGCGAAGCCCAATTCTTCTTCTGCCTGTTTCCGCACTCCCGGCCCGGAAGCGTGCTTGGCGGCTATCTTTGCGGCACCACCATCATCGGCCCGGAGCCGCAGCCGTCCCTGACCAGGATCCTGATGATCCGCTTGCGCAATCCCGCGCCCCAGGGATGGGGCGGATATCTGCCGCTCGACGGGTCGATCGCCGATGATCTGGCTTCGCTCGGCGTGGCAATTGAGCAGCCGGAAATGGTCGACCGGCAGCTGGCCCAATTCCTCGCCGGAGACAGCAAGGGCGGCGGTGCTAGCCAGATCCCGCCGGCCGAGTTCCGAGGCATCCTCGACGTGTTCGACCGCCATTGGCTGCGTCATTCGTATTAAGCCTGACCTCGTCTTCTGCCTGTGCGGAACCGATCACCACGTCAGTTGTTTTGTCCGGCGACCGAAGCGCCCGTCCGGCTGTCCAGTTGGGCCGCAAAGCGCCGCCCTTGTCGATCGCGTCTTCGAACTCGCCGGCGCGAAGAAGCGAAAGTTGCACGCCGGCTCAATATGCCTGATCATGGCTATGGCAGGGCGGAGGTATCAAGTGGCGGCCAATCGTCGAAACGGCATGCACCCCGCCGAGCCCGGGGTGATGGGCGTTGTTTCCTCTGCCAGAACCCTACCGCGCATGTCATTGCCCACCGTCGCAACAGTCGTGGCGGCGATTGCGGCCCTGTACTTCGGGCGCGAGGTTTTCCTGCCGATCGCAATCGCTCTCCTGCTTACCTTTGCGCTCGCACCCATAGTTTCCGGACTCAAGCGAGTCGGCCTTCCCCGTCTCCCGGCCGTCATCGCCAGCGTGCTGAGCGCATTCACGGTCCTCGCGCTGTTCTCCTTCATTGTCGCCACGCAGGTGAGCGAACTGGCGCAGAACATCCCGCTTTACCAGTCGAATATCCTGACCAAGGTCCGATCCCTGAAGGAGACCGGCGTCGGCGGAGGCATCATCGCCAGGCTGAGTGGGGTGATCGAACGCATTGGTCAGGAACTCGACCGACAGGAAACCTCACCGCCTACCGCAGGTGAGCCAGAGCGCGAGCCGGTGCCTGTCGAGATCATCGCGCGCGAAAGGCCGCTCCAGGTTCTCCAGAACCTGATCGGCCCGCTGATCAGCCCGCTGGCATCGGCCGGCCTGATCATCGTCGTCGTCATCTTCATGCTGCTCGAGCGCGAGGACCTGCGCGACCGTTTCATACGCCTCGTCGGGTACGGCGATCTTCATCGGACCACCGAGGCGCTCCAGGAAGCGGGCAAGCGGGTCGGCCGATATCTGCTCATGCAATTGGTGGTGAACATCGTCTATGCCGTGCCGATTGCATTCGGGCTTTGGGTTCTCGGCATACCCAATGCACTGCTGTGGGGTTTGCTGGCGTTGGCGCTGCGCTTTGTTCCCTATATCGGCCCGATCATTGGTGCGTTGCTGCCTTTGTTCCTGGCGCTTGCCGTGGCTCCCGGCTGGTCGCTCGTGCTATGGACCGCCGGGCTGTTCGTGGCCATGGAAATGATAACCGGCAACGTCGTCGAACCGTGGCTCTACGGTTCACGAACCGGGCTTTCACCATTGGCCATCATCGTTGCGGCTATCTTCTGGACCTGGCTCTGGGGGCCGTTGGGCCTGGTTCTGTCGACGCCGCTCACTGTCTGTCTCGTCGTGCTCGGCAGGCACGTGCCGCAGTTCGAATTCCTCGACGTTCTGTTCGGCAACGAACCGGTGCTCGAACCGCATGCTCGGCTCTACCAACGGCTGTTGGCCGGTGATCCAGAGGAAGCCACAGATCACGCCGAGGAGATCCTGGAGGAAAGATATCTGTTCGAATTCTATGACAAAGTCGCCATTCCCGCACTTCTCCTCGGCGAACAGGATCGGGTGCGGGGTGTCATGGGCGATGAGCAAAGACGACAGGTGGCGGCCAGTGCGCAGACGCTGGTGGCGAACCTTGACGATAGCGCACGGGAGGAAGCAGAGGAGGACGATGATCCGGCCGCGGCCGAGCCTGCCACAGCAGATGAGGACAAGCAGGCTCAAGGGGTGAGCGAGAACGACATCGAACTCCCGGATGGCACGGACATCTCAGTGCTTTGTGCCGGCGGCCGCGGGGAACTCGACGATGCCGCCGCCGCCATGCTGGCGCAGGTGCTCGAAGTGCAAGGGGCGACGGTCTCGAAGGCGAGCTTTGCCGACATGGAACCGGCGAGCATTCGCCGGCTCGAACTCGACGCTGTCGACACCGTTGTGGTCGGATTCCTGAACCGCGACTCCGTCAAACATGCCCGTTTCCTGGTTCGTCGGCTGAAACGTGTCAAAAGGGCGCTGCGGGTGGGGATCGTGTTCTGGTCGGAGGACGGCGACGACAAAAACACAGCCGTCGAATTGGCCAATGACATCAACGCCGATTTTGTGGCGTATGGCATGGTCGAAGCCGTTCTCGGCGCGTTGTCGAGCGATCCGCCGGTTGCGCTGAAGATCGCTGCCAAGCGCCGCATGCGCCGCCGGTTGCGTCCTGCCAAGAAGGCGCCGCTTGCCGCTGCAAAATGAGCGCGGGACAGGGCGGCGAGGGCGTGGGCTCATAATCATGTCTGGCGCATTCCTGACGTCTGCCGCCGACCTGGTGTCCGCGATCACGCCAATCAAATCAGTCAGTAAGCGTAGGCGAGGGCTGGAGTCGCGTGCGACGTCAAAGGTACAGAGCAGAAATGCCAAGTTGGCGGGTCGCCCGCCCAACCAGAAATATTTCAACCGAAGGGGAACCTCACGGTCGCAGGCAAGTTCGGTACGCGATGTGGGGGAGATTGCGCCATCCTGCTTTATCGTTGTCGTGCTTGCGATCTTCTCCTTCCTCGGATTCCAGTAGGAGGGACTATGGAGCGCGACTACGATCAACGAGGCTGGGCTTGAGAGCGCCAGTCTGTCATCCTGAGGTCGACCTCTGCTCACCGACAACACCTGGACTCGCTCCCGCTCGCGCTCGCTTGGTCAACATTCGACGCTTGCACCCGTACCACTCAGAGGCGACGCGATGGCGGCCCGAATGAAATTGTGGTGGGGGTCGGAACTGGCAACGGTCGATCGCCTAGCGGGAGCGCTGGCGCGAGCCTTGGCCGACGGATCGCACGCATGAGCGACGAGCCGGCGCGTCCGCCGGGCGAATATCCGTCCGAGTTTGCCAGCTTCTTCATGGCTGGCTTCGAATGTTCCTCGCATCGGCGCGGCGACGGAGTGCGCCTCGATTTGATTCGCGCAACCGCACACGACAAACACGCCCTCGGCGACTATCGCAGCTGTGCTGCCCTTGGGCTTCGCACGATCCGCGACGGCTTGCGCTGGCACCTTATTGAAACTGCGCCAGGAGTCTTCGACTGGTCGGGTTGGATTTCAATGATCGAAGCGGCTCACGCGGCGGGGGTGCAGGTCGTCTGGGATATCTTCCACTATGGCTCACCAGATCACGTAGACCAAGGCGCCCCAGACTTTACAGAAGCCTATGTCCGCTTCGCCGCTGAAGCTGTCCGGGTCCATCGCTCCATCACAGGAGTAGCTCCCTTGGTGTGCCCGATCAATGAGATCTCATTTTTCGCATGGGCCATAGAGGTCGGCTATTTCCCACGCGTGGGGCCGAAGAAGCGGGGATGGTTCAAGCGACAGCTTGTGAGGGCAGCGGTTGCGGGCGTCAAGGCGATGCGAGATGCCGAACCTGATTGCCGGTTCATATGGGCTGAACCGCTAATCCATGTTGCTCCCCGTGACCGTAGTCGTGCCGAGCAGCGGCGCGCGGAAAATGTTCGTCAGGGCCAGTTTGAAGCCTATGACATGCTGACGGGCCGTGCCGAGCCCGAATTGGGCGGCACCGAGGACTGTGTCGACGTCATCGGACTTAACTTTTATCCGCACAACCAATGGTACTTTCAGGGGCCAACGATACCGATGGGCCACCACGAATATCGGGCGCTTTCCGACATGTTGGTCGAAGTCGCAGAGCGCTACAGAAAGCCCATGTTCATCGCCGAGACAGGCGCTGAAGGATCAGGCCGGCCGGCATGGCTCCATTATGTTTGCGATGAGGTCCGCGACGCAATGAGCCGTGGTGCCCCGATTCAGGGTATATGTCTGTACCCGGTGACTGCGTATCCCGGCTGGGACAATTCGCGCCACGCGGAAGTCGGCTTATTCTCCACGATTCATGCCGACGGTTCGCGCAGTCTTCGCCAGCCGGTTGCAAATGAATTGGAGCGCCAGCGCACACTGTTCGCGGCGGGTGTTTCGTAGCGTCGAAGAAGGGGCGGGCCACGTCAGTAGGTGGGGAACTGCTCCGAATGTTGGCCGAGCATCGTCCGCTGGGTAAGCATCTGCACCGTGCCGTTTGCCGGCAGGCTCTGTTGAATGCGCGCGAACGTCGCCAGAGCCTGACCGACAACCTGATCCATATTGTAGTAGCGGTACGTGGCCAGGCGCCCGACGAACCACACTTCGGGGCACGCCGCTGCCAGTGCTTCATAGCGTTTGTACAGCGCCTCGTTTTCCGCCCGCGGCACCGGGTAATAGGGATCGCCGATATCGGTTGGATATTCGTAAGTCAGGCTGGTCTTCGGACTCTGCTGTCCGGTCAGATGCTTGTACTCGGTAATGCGGGTATAGTTTTCCGTCTGCGGATAGTTGACAACGGCGACCGGCTGAAACTGCTCGCAATCAAGTGTCACGTGCTCGAACCGAAGTGACCGATAAGGCAGACGACCAAGGCTCCAGTCGAAATATTCATCGACCGGCCCAGTGTAGATCATCCGCTGAAAGGGGATCTTGTCGCGAATTTCGCGATAATCGGTCTGCAGCATGATCTTGATCCTTGGGTTGTCCAGCATGCGCTGGAACATGCGTGTATACCCGCCAGCCGGCATATTCTGGAAAGTGTCGCCAAAGTAGCGATCATCGCGGTTGATCCGCGTTGGGACCCGCGCAGTCACGGACTTGCTTAGTTGGGCCGGATCGACACCCCACTGCTTCCTTGTATAGCCGCGAAAGAATTTTTCGTAGAGTTCCCTGCCAACGGTGCTCACAACTACGTCTTCAGCTGTCCGGACTTCCTCGACCGTTTCTCGCCGGGATGCGAAGAACTCCTCCAACTGCTCGGGCGTCAATTCAAGATCGTACAGACGATTGATCGTGTCGAGGTTGATCGGTATCGGCAGCAGTTTTCCGTCGACCGAAGACAGTACGCGATGTTCGTAAGGCCTCCATTCGGTGAACTGCGAGAGGTAGTCTATGATCGATTGGGCGTTGGTGTGGAATATATGCGGCCCATAGCGGTGGACCAGAATTCCAGCTTCGTCGTAACAGTCATAAGCGTTGCCGCCGATGTGATTTCGCCGGTCGATGAGCAGGACGCTTTCCCGCCGTTGCGATGCGATGCGTTCGGCGAGCACGCTGCCAGCGAAGCCGGCGCCGACAATCAACCAATCGAACATGGTCAGGCTCCCCGGCGCAAAGGCACAATGCTTTTCATTGCATAGGCGCGCTGGATATGGGCAGCCATTGCGTCCCACGTTCGTTCCCAGGACATGTTGGCGAGGTAGGCATCGACTTCCTTCAACAGGAAATTCCGGGGACGTGACAGAAGGGACCGAAGCTTGGTTTCGATGTCTTCGGCGTCAACAATGTCGACCAGGCCTTCGGCGCCATAGGTGCGCACGACGTCCACAATCGCCGTGGAGACCACCGGCAGTCCGGCGGCCAGGAACTCAGGAGTTTTGGTCGGGCTGATATAGCGTGTCGCCTCGTTGAGCGCGAACGGCATCCAGCCGGCGCTCCAGTGCCTGAGATAGCGAGGCAGGTCGGCGTAGGGCTTGGCACCCAGCCAATGTAAGTTACTTGCGCGCGGCAAGCTTAGCGGGTCGATCTTGACCACCGGGCCGAGCATGACGAAATGCACTTCGGGCATTGCCGCAGCCGCCTGTGCGATCATTTCAACGTCGAGCCGTTCGTCGATCACGCCGAAGAAGCCCACTCTCGGGTGAGGTATGTCTGCCTGGTCTACAGGGTCATCGCCGGGCTCTCTTGCCTTGTGGAAATGCGCAACGTCGATGCTGCTGGGGAAGGGAAAAATCGACTTGTGGAGGCTTCGTTTGGCCTCGTACAGACTCTGCCCGCCCGTGAACACGACATCAGCGCGCTGGAACAGCGCCTTTTCCATCTGCGTCAACTCTGCCGGCGCGTTCTTGAAGGCGGAGAGTTCATCCATGCAGTCGTAGACGCACACGTCGTAGCGGAGATGATCGCTGAAACGCAGCGCCATCGGCGTGTAGTACCATACAGTCAGCCGGTCATGCGGCGCTGAGGTGAGGATCTGGTCGACGAACCTGCGCTGGATGGCGTCCGCCTTTGTTGCGGAAATGCCGGCCGGAAGAACCGGGGTTACGATTGTGATCATTGCAGATCGATCGTTCACCCGGATCGAAGGATAGCATATTTCCTCGTAGACCGGCTCCTCAAAGTAAATTAGCTGCTGCTGTTTTGAGGCGTGCGTCAGAATATGCTGCGGGCGTTGGTGTACGAAATCCCACCTGAGGTGAGAAAAGCAAAGTATAATAGACGGTTTTATGGGGATATTTGATTTATTTTTTTTGCCACCCGCTATTTTCATGGAAGATTCCTCTGAATTATAGTTTGTTAATCTCCAGATTAACATATGTTAATCGAAGCACGCTCCTGATGAATCCTTTATCCTTATATCTAACTTTCATTTGAGTAAGTTGTTCCCTGGATTTCAATTGGCTGTAGCCGCCGAGCCGGCCACTTGCGCAATTGTTCGAAGAGACGCGGCGCTGCACCAACACCCGACGGACATGTCGCCTCGGCCAAGGCGGAGGCGCTTGCAGCTTCATATCTCGCCAAATGTGGCGCATCGCCACAGAACGGCTGAAATCCGCTCAATCGTTCAACAACCATTCATGAGCGCAGGTATAAGAGTTAATGAGCCGCGCATGATTCGTTTTGGTCGCCACAGATGGCCGAAGAGGGCAGCCACCGTGAGAGAGCCGCAAGGAATGAAGTTCAACTTTGAAACCAACGTCTTTCCGTTGTTTCACCCGCAGTCCGTGGATGATCTGAAGGATCCTTGTCCGGTGTTCGACGGCGAGATTTGGCACGTCTTCGGTTCCAGCGGCACTGTCACGACCGAGAGCTGGAAAATACTACATGCCACGGCTCCGGACCTTTATGGGCCGTGGACTGAGCATGAGGCGCTCGACTTGCCGGTAACCGGATCGGGCATAGCGGCGCCCGGCGTCATTCATGAATGCGGCGTCTTCCATATGTTTATCCAGACCGAATTCATGAAGTCGGGCGGACGTTGTGAACATGCGGTTTCCAATGATGGCTTCAACTGGGTGGTGCTGAAACCGGCGATATTGTCCCTGCCGGGCACCGATGAGGACGGGATCTATGATCCCCATCCGGCGATCATCGGCGGCAAGCGCTACATCGTCTATTCAGGCATGCCTAAATTCACCAGGGTGCCGCAGCCTGACGTCTATCTGGCGCGCAGCCAATCCGATTCCTGGTTCGGGCCGTGGAAACGTCTCGGCAAGATATTGGACCATCTCGACGTTCCCCATCACAATGCGCGCGAGCATCCGGACTACGAATGGGGGATCGAGGGCGCCCAACTGGTCGAACTGCCCGACGGTCGCGTGCTTCTCAACGCCACCTGCTTCCTTCCCGAGGGTCCGCGCGGAAGTCGTCAGCGCGTATTCTTCGCCATCGCCGACGACGTCCAGGGTCCCTACGTGTCGGTCGGCCCCGTGCTGGATCCTGGTGAGCCTGGGGAGAACGGCCATTCGACGGTAATGATCGAGGGCGGGAAACTGACCTTGTTTTACCAGAGCAGACGTGAGGCAACGAACCATCGCTGGCGTTTCGGACTGGCTAGGTGCGACCTGGATCAGCAAGTCCTTTCACGAGTCGCCTAACAGGGACGACCGGGGCCGAGGCGTCGTGGCTGTGTCATGACTATTTCATTCGCGTTCCTGCGATCGTCCATAGCGATAGTCCATAACGTAACGATGATCGCAAGGCCGGCTCTGCCGCAAGGGCGCAGCAAACTACGGGCCATGATCGCGTCCTGGCTGGTTCTTCGTCAGGATCGACCGAGACCTGGATTACCTGGGGATCAACCACGTCGAGGGAGCCTTAGCAACTCATGACTGCCCAAGAGGGGGCCTGAGTGGAAGAAAGCGATCCAGTTCCTGCATAGATGGGTTTGGGACGGGGTAGCCCCACCGGAGGTGCGTCAGGCTTTCGAGGCCGTCGCTTAGGAGAAGGAGATGTTCCTTCCCTGCGACTAGGGTAGGGCATCCTTGCACTGCAAATAGATGACAGTCCGTTGGCCTGCCAACCCGGCGAAACATTTTGCCACCGCGGCAGTTATACCGCTCCGGGGACGAAATTCGGGGCATGCCTTTGAACGATATTAGATTGGCGATACCGCTGGTCGGGGAAGTGGAAGACACTGCGCCTAGATCGGCTGCCGGCCTGCCTTGGATCAAGTTAGCCGGTTCCTATTTCGCAACCGAGGACGGCGAGGCATGGACGCCGATCGGGCACAATGATGCGGTAAGCTGGCCCGAACTCAATGGCCTGTTCCGGCGCGCCGATATGGCCGGCGTGGAAAATCATCTCCGTCGGCTGAAGGAAAGCGGCGTCACCTGCCTCAGGCTGATGCTGGAATATGCCCAGGTTCGCCACCGCTACTTCGAGAAGCCGCAGGGCCGCTTCGTGCCGGCAATGGTGCAATTGTGGGACGACCTCTTTCGTCTTTGCGAAAAACAGGGCTTAAGAATCCTGCTCACCCCCTTTGATACGTTCTGGCAGTGGCTGCACTGGCGCCACCACCCCTACAACCGCAATAACGGAGGCGTGCTGGACCACCCGTCGCGATTCCTGATCTGCGTCGAGACGCGCCGCGCGATCAAGGCAAGGCTGGAATTCGTGGTTCGCAGATGGAGCGGCAGCGGAGCCTTCTTCGCATGGGACCTCTGGAACGAGATCCATCCCGAGCAGGCTCAGGGCAGCGCGGATGGCTTCGGCGCCTTCATCCATGATCTCAGCGATTTTGTGCGCCAGCTGGAAACGTCACTTTACGGCCGCTCTCACCCGCAGACCGTCTCGCTGTTCGGACCTGAGCTTCGCTGGCGGCCCCACATGCCGCTGCGCGGGCCGATCTTCCGCCACCCAGACCTCGACTTCGCCTCCCTCCATCTCTACGAGGAGGGCACGATCGATGACCCCAGTGACACGGTGGCGCCTGCGCTCGGCATGGCGCGGATCGTCGGAGAGGCGCTCGGCGAAATCCGTGACGGCCGCCCTTTTCTCGATTCCGAGCACGGCCCGATCCACTCATTCAAGGACAAGAAAATCACGCTTCCGGAACCTTTCGATGATGAATATTTCCGCCATTTGCAATGGGCTCACCTGGCGGCGGGGGGCGCGGGTGGCGGCATGCGGTGGCCAAACCGCACCCCGCACGTGCTCACCCCCGGCATGCGGCGGGCGCAGCGTTCGCTGGCCGATTTCCTCCCTCTGATCGACTGGGTTTCGTTCCGGCGTGCCCATCTCGGCAACAAGATGCGGATTTCCGGTCCCGACGCCGCGGCTGTTGCCTGCGGGGACGATTCCCAGGCAGTGGTCTGGCTGGTTCGCCGCGACACGATCGGGGGGAACGGCATGCTTCGCGCCGGCGCTGCGCCGGTTCCGGTCGCCTTGGAGCTGCCCGGGTTGGCTCGCGGCACCTATCGCGTCATCGCCTGGGATACCACTGCCGGCAGGCAAACGGCGGAGTGGCAAGCGAATTCGGACGGCTGGCTGAAGCTTGATGTGCCGCCGTTCTCCGCCGATGTCGCCCTTGCCATCCGCCGAGGCGTTCTGGCTGCGCCATAACTATTTCATCCGCGGTCCCGTTGGTCCAAGCAGAGCCACGGGAAATACCTCTCACGACCTGCGGCAAGACTCGAAGGGGGTAGCGTGGGGATCCGCAGGTGCGCTCAAGGTCGCTGGCAGGCGCCGCATTCGCCGCTGGCTGTCAAGAAAGCGCCGCTTGCGGCTGCAAAATAAGGCTGTAGTTCGCTGTCACGTCCAGAAATAGCGCACGGTGTGGAAGAAAACCGGGGCAGCGAAAACCAGGCTGTCGGCGCGGTCCATCATGCCGCCATGGCCCTCGATCAGATGGCCCCAGTCCTTCACCCCCTGATCGCGCTTGATGGCGGAGGCGACCAGTCCGCCGAGGAATCCCATCAAGCAGGCGATGAAGGCGACCCCCGCCGCCTGGAGCGGCGAAAACGGTGTCAGGAACGACAGCAGCGCGCCAAGCAGGCTCGACGTCGCCAGCCCGCCGACCAGCCCTTCCCAGGTCTTCGACGGCGAAACCTTCGGCGACATCAAGTGCCTGCCGAACAGCTTGCCGAAGATGTATTGCAGCACGTCGCTGCCTTGCACGGTGATGATCAGGAATGCGATCAGCAACAAATTGCGGCCCTCGAAGCCGGGCACCTCGAGCGTCAGCAGCGCCGGCACGTGGCTGACGCAGTAGACCGAGATCATGACGGCCCATTGCTGCGCCGAGACGCGCTCGAGAAAGCGCTCGGTGTCGCCATGAAGCGCGGTGATCGCCGGCATCAGCAGGAAACAGTAGACCGGGATGAAGATGGTGAAGAGGCCGTACCACGCGGTCCACACCAGCCAGTACTGGAACGGGATGATGATGCCGAACATGCCGAGCAGCACCCAATGGTCGCTGCGGCGGCTGTGCGTCAGCGTCACGAATTCACGCAATGCCGCAAACGAGATAAGCGCGAACAGGATGGTCATGCCGGAGCGGCCGAAGAAGAAGGCGACGGTGATCGCCACGACCATTACCCACCAGGCGTTGATGCGCTGGTTGAGGTTGACCAGCGTCGAGGACAGCGGCTTCGGCGCGCGCCACGACAGGATGCCGGCAACCAGGCTTGCGGTGGTCAGCACCGCAGTGAGGCCGACAACCAGAATGAGGGTCTCGTGCATTGGCATGTTGTTCTAGTCGTCTTTTAGCGGGCGGGGATTGAGCGCAAGCAGCGCCTTGCGGGCGCGGTCGAGAAAGGCCCGGCGTTCCTCGCCGGGCGCAATGGCGATCGGCGCGCCGAAGACCACGCGGCAGAGCAGTGGCACCGGCACGAACTGGCCCTTGGGGAGCACCCGCGACATGTTCTCGATCCAGCAGGGAATGAGTTCGACGTCGGGCCGCGCCATCGAGAGATTATAGAGGCCGGAGCGGAACGGCAGCAGTGGCTCGTCTGTCATGTTGCGCGTGCCTTCGGGGAAGATGATCAGCGAATGGCCCTCGTCGAGCACCGACAGCATGATCGAGATCGGATTCTGAGCCTCATCGATCCACTGCCGGTGGATGAGCACCGAGGAAAGCATGTCCTGCGCGATGAACCGGCGCAGCCGTGATTTTCCCCAATAGTCGGCGGCAGCGACGGCATGGGTGCGGGCGCGCTCCTTCTCGCTGAGGCAGGCAGACAGCAGGATGAAATCGCCGTGGCTGGCATGGTTGGCGAAGTAGATGCGCTGCCGGTCCGACGGCTTGCTGCCGTTCCAGATCGGCCGCACCCCGGTCACCGCCCAGGCCAGCGCCGATAGGCCGACCGAGGTCACGGTCTGCAGCAGGGTGAAAGTCCTTGTGCCGAGCTTGCTCATCGTCCGGCTCAGAAAGACAAGGCGACAGCGGATGCCGCCACGAACAGGCCGAGTGCGATGCGCTGCTTCATCAGCAGGCGCTGCGTGCCCGCGATGCGCCGGTCGAGCGAGCGGATGCCGGCAGCGGCCGGTTTGACGCGCATGCGCGCCAGCACGTCGTCGACCGAGGCACCGCCGGCGGCTTCGCTGATGTGGCTCGCCATCAGCCAGAACAGCAGCGCGTCGAAGACAAGCAGGGCCGAGACGGCGAGGGTGACCATGCCGCTCGCTGCCGCCACCAGCCAGGCCGCCGACGCCAGCGTCGTCGTCTGCGGCTGCGCTGCCACGGCAATGAACGGCGCGGCCACCAACGCGGCCAGCACCAGCAGCAGCGGCCACACCGCCTGCATCATCAGGCTGGCGGCGAAGGCCTCGGCTTTGTCTCGATGGGCACTCATGTCGGCTCGTCCGCCGCGATCCGAAGATGCACCGGACGGCCCGATGCCGTTAGCCGCTTATGCGCCTGCGCCGGTGTTGGCGAGCGACCGCTCGCAACCAGCCAGTTGGCGACGATGGCGGCGCTGCGCTGGAAGCCGAGCGCGCAGCAGACCAGCACGGTGCCGTGGCCGCGGGCCGCCTCGATCGCCGCCACCGCTTGCGTTTGCGCCGCTTGCGAGGGCGGCAAAAGATCGACCATGGCGACAGCCGTCCAGCGGCAGGTGACGCCGCGCGGGCTTTCCAACTCGCCGGCAAGGTCGATTACCGTGCCGAAAGCGTCGGCCTCGGCGGCGGTGGGAAAGCGGCCGAGGAAGACGCCGTCGGCGATCGCGACATGCGGCGGCAGCTTGCGCGTCCACGCCCACACATTGATCCTGGCGCCAAGCCGGTAAGGCAGCAGCAAAACACGGCTGGCCAGCGAGACGCTGCCATCGGCCGCTTTCTGGAACACTTTGGCGCCGGCTCCGACATAGGCGAAGGCGACGATGGCCAGCGCCAGCGCCGGCCACAGCAGGATGAGCCACAGCGCCGAGACGAAGGCGCCGGCAACGGCGCCGGCCAGTGCCAGGGCTGCGACGAGCGCGTAGAACAGCGCCAGCCGCCGTGCCTTGGGATCGGCGGCCAGCCGGAAGCCGGCGAACGGCAATTCGCCGTCGCGCGGGAACAGCCACAGGGCGAAGAAGCCGAGCAAAGCGCCGGTCGGGATATCGATGACATGGTGCTGCCATGTCGTCAGCACCGAGGCGCCGATCAGGAAACACCAGACGTGCCAGACGATGGCGGCCAGGCCTTTGAGCCGACAGCGCCAATGATCCCAGATGATGACAAGCAGCGCGATGTGCAGCGACGGCGCCTGGTTGAACGGCTTGTCGAAGCCGCCGAGCACCGCGAACATGAACCCCGGCAGGCCTGATGTCTGCGGCCGCATGAAGGTCGCCGTCAGCGGGAGCAGGATGAAACAGGCGACGGCGATGATCTGCGCCGTGAGGTAACGGCCGGCGAGCCGGTCGACGCCGCGCTTGGTATCGTTCAACAGCAGCGACAGGCCGTAGAACAGGTTGATCGACCAATAGGGCACGATCGTCCAGGCGATGAACGGGATGCCGCGCTCCCAGGCAAAGACGATGCTGCCGACATCGTCGCGCTGCGACGCCAGCCAGTTGGCGAAGCCGTAGGTCACGTAGAAGAACGGCGCCAGAAACGCCAGCCACAACGCAGCGCGCAGGACGATTCCGGCGTACGGCTCGCGCGGGGAGGCAGAAAGGGCAGGGGCCGCGGCAACGGCGGCGCCAAGGACTGGCAAGACCATGCTCAGACGCGCCGCGCGATCGAGACGGTGAAGATGCCCCACTGGTCGATGCGCTGGTCGAGCTTTTCGAAGCCGGCCGCCGCCACCAGCTGGTCCATCTCGCCTTGCGTGCGCCGGCGCATCACCCAGGCCTGGCCGCCGCGATGCGAGGTCAGGCTGCGCGCGATCATTTCGAGCTGCGGATGCCAGGGCTGGTTGGTGTAGAGAAGCAGGCTGCCGGGCTGCATCGCCTTGGCCAGCCCGCCGAGCGAGCGGGCGACCATGGCGTTGTCGGCAAACAATTCGTAAAGCCCGGAGACGATGGCCAGGTCCGGCGCCGGATCGAGCCCGGCCAGCATTTGGGCGTCGAATGCGTCGGCCTGGTGAAACGAGACGCTGGTCGGCAGGTGCCGCTCGGCGATCAGCTTGCGGCCGAGCGAAACGTTGAGGTCGGAAAAATCCTGCAGCCGCACGCTGGCCGGCGGCTCAGTGCATTTGGCGACGGCGTCGAGCACGTAGCGGCCGTGGCCGGCCGCGATATCGACGATATGGACCGGCCGGCCGGCCTTCAGCGTCCGAGTGGCGCTGCCGATCAGCTCTTCCAGGTGCAGCTTGCGCTGGCGGATGCCGCGCCAGCCGATGGCGTCGAGAAAGGTGCGGTCGATCATGCGGCCGAGTGGACCGTGGCCCCGCGCCTCGTTCTCGTAGACATAGTCGAGAGTCGAGCCGGAATCGAAGCCGGTGGCAATTCCCGTCTTCATGCCTGACGACAGCCAGGCGCCCATGCGGATCGAGGCGCGGCTCATTGCCCAGTAGAGGCCCCTCGGCGACAGCAGAGCGAGCGGCGAGGCGAGCCGGTCGGCCTCGTCGCGTGTGAAGCCGGCGCGGTCGGCCGCGGTCAGGTCGACCGGCTTCTCCGGGGTCGCGAACTGTCTTTCGAGGAACGGCTTGATCAGGTCGAGTGCCTTGCGGCGTTCGCGTTCGCCGAGCGTGTCGTGGAAGAAGCCGGGCAGCACATGCCGCTCCTTGGCCGGGCTGGCGAGATTGACGAAGAACTCGTGCTGAGGTCCATGCCGCACCACCCAGTCGCTGCCGGAGATCAGCAATTGCGTCGGCACGGTGATGGCGCGGGCGTCGGCGACGATACGCGCGGCGTGATCGTAGAGCTCGACCAGGATGTTGGACGCGATCGGCCGCGTGATCAGCGGATCGGCCTCGAAGGAGACGATGCGCTCGGGGTCATGCGTCAGGAACTTGGCCTTGACGTAGGAATTGACGAAGAAGCGGCCCTTGATCTTCTGCCACAGCGCAATGCCTTGCTTGGCGAAGGGCACGTAGAGCTTGACCGAAAAGGCCGGCGAGGCCAGCACCACAGCGCGAATCTGCGGTGCATAATCATGCACCCAGGCGGCGGCGAGCACCGCGCCGAACGATTGGGCGATCAGCGCGATGTCGCGCTGGCCGAACCCGTCTCTGCCGATCTCGCGCACGAAACAATCGATGTCGCGCACCAGCGCGGCAAAGGACGGCGCATAGCCGCGTTCGCCTGCCGAGCGGCCATTGCCGCGCGCGTCCCAGGCATAAAAGGCATGGTCGGGCATGTCGAGTTCGTCGACCAGATGCGCCATGCGGCCGCCATGCTCGTGGCCGCGGTGGAACAGCAGGACCGCGCCCTTGGCAGGTCGCCCGACCGCCGGCCAGTAGCGGTAGAAGATCTCGGTGCCGTCATGCGTGCGGAAGGTGCGTTCCTGCGCCACCCGCTGCTCACTTGCGGAAGCGGCAATCGTTGGTTCATGAAGCATGTTGTTCCCCTGGCGGATGCGACCGGAATTTCAGCCACCGCTCCCGTTAAGGCCGCTGCGTATCCGGTTGATGGCGGTCACCAGCGAGAGTGTAGCCATTGCCGGAAACACAAACGGCGTCATCGCTTCCACCCACAGGCCGCAGGCGATGAGGAAGGCGACGATGCCGAGCGCCAGCGCCCGATCGCTCTTGCCGAACGGCCCGGCATAATTGCGCCCCGTGCCCGCCGCGATGCCGAGCACACCGGCGAATTCCACAAGCACTGCCGTGATGGCAAAGGCGACGACGCCCGAGGCGGAGAAGAGAGCGGCAAAGGCCAGGATGAGCGCGAGGTCTGAGACGACGTCGCAGAGTTCGTTGAGGTACATGCCAAGCTTCGAGGCCTGACCATGTTCCCGCGCGAGCATGCCGTCGATGGCGTTGAGTGCCATGCGCGCAAACAGCACCACCGGCATCAGGATGAAGATCGCGCGATGGCCGGCAAGGGCCGCGACCAGAATGCCGGTGGCGACCGACAGGGCGGCAGCCAGTAGCGTGATCTGGTTGGCGGTGACGCCGGCCCCGGCCAGCCGGTCGGCGAGCGGCCGCAGCTTCGCCTGGAAGGCCGGTTTGAGCGCATAAAGCGTCGGCATGTGCGAACCCCCCGGCCGCGGTGCAACTAACGTCTGCGAGGATGGTCAATTGGCGCGCAAGACGCAAGGGCGGCGAGCGGTTGTACATGGTTACGATCAGCAGCGCTGGCCGAGGTAACAAGCGACCGCTGTGCAAGCTCGGAATAGAGCGCCTGGCATGTGCGGGGAATCCGCTGCACGTGCGTTGTTACCGTTTTCGCGAAGCGGTAACAACTCAGCTTAAAGCTGCGTGGACACTCGACGCGCTGTTCGTCGCGGTGGCGCAGCGCGACTACCAGGCGGCGGAGCGCAATCTCGGCCGTACCATGTCGGCGGTGACGTCGAAACGCCGGGACAGGGGCACATGACGGCTTCCCCGCCCCTGGTCACCGTGTTCGGCAGCCTGCATTACGACATCATGGTCGAAGCCCCCGACCGCCCGCGCAAAGGCGAAACTGTGACCGGCCATGCCTGGCAGCCGAAATGTGGCGGCAAGGGCGGCAATCAGGCGGTGTCGGCCGCGCGGGCCGGCGTGCGCTCGGCGATGATCGGCGCCGTTGGCCATGACGATTTCGGCCGCGTGCTTCTCGGCAATCTCGAACGCAAAGGCGTCGACAGCCGCTTCGTGCGGGTCGCGCCTGGCGCCGGCTCCGGCATGAGCGTGGCGATCTTCGACGACGGCGGCGACTATGGCGCTGTGATCGTCTCAGGCAGCAATCTCACCTTGGGCGAGAAGGACATCGCCGCCGCGACCGAGATGGTTGCGCACACGGCGGTGCTGCTGCTGCAGAACGAGGCGCCATCGAGGCGGAATTTCTGGCCGGCATTCCGGTCGTCGACACGCTCGAGGGGGCTGCCGAGGCGGCACGCATGCTGGTCGATTTCTACCCGGCCGCGATCGTCACGGCCGGCGGGGAGACCGTTGCCTTTTGCGACCGCGACGGCCAGGCGTTCGCGCTGGCGGCGATCCCGGTGAAGGTCGTCAGCACCCATGGCGCCGGCGACGAGTTCGTCGGCGCGTTCGCGGCAGGCCTTGCCCGCGGGCATCAGGTCGAGGCCGCCATCGCCGCCGCCAACGCCGCCGCGGCCTTGCTGGTCGCCACGCCGGAAACGGAAGCGCGAGGCGATCTGAGACAAGGCGCTGAGAAGGGGGCGCTGAGAAGGGGGCGCTGAGAAGGGGGCGCTGAGAAGGGGGCGCGCCCATCACAGCTATAGGGCGACCAGCACTGCTGGCGAGGGCCGGCGGCGGACCGACGCCCTCAGGATGGCAGCTCGGCATAGTCGGGCGGGGCTCATTGGGGATGATGCTTTGTTAGCATCGGACTGGCGAGCCACTTACGGAACAAGGTTAGTTCGGTGCACCACCAGCAAGAAGGTATCGAAAGCCGTTCGTCGTCAGCCAGCGGCACGTGCCAGATGCGTTGCCCACGCGCGGAATGGCTCCCGGTTCGGGGTCTACTTGCCAGCAATGGCGCCCGTGATAGGCGATAGAAAGGCCCGCGCCGTTTAATTGGAGGACGCGGGGCAGGGTATTGCGGCCCAGGATTGTTCACGCCTGGTCACACGACCGACCGGGCCGGCCGCAAACGGCTGCACTTTAGTGGAACCTAATTTAAATGACGCTATTATCGTGCATGGGAAAACGCGAGGTCCAGACCGTTACTGAATATCGAATAGCTGGAGATCAGCTGACCGATGATCCAGTGATCGCTCTCGATATCGCGGAACGGATATTGCAGGCAGCCGAGCACGACCGGATTGTCTATGTCGTCGCGACAGCAGAGCCACACCAAGCCGACCTTATCGAGAAAACAGAGCCTCAACAGATCAGGGCTACCACGACCTCTTTCCGCGACCTTGAAGTTTTGCTGCTTGTTCTCTATGCGGCCTATGCACTCGTCGTGCTGGGTGTCACCGCTTTCATGCTGATGGAGTTAGGCCCTGTTCTGTAGACGTGCTTCAGCAGTTCGATAATCAAACGAAAGCCCGCCACCCTTTCGGATGACGGGCTCCGTTGCCTGGATGCCAGGAACGCCACGGTAGCGACTTCTGCTACTAATGCTCCCGTAGATATTCAATATGCGGCCTCCGCGCCGCCTGGCGCATCGGCTGAACAAATGAAGCCCGCGCCTCTGGCGGAGAGCGCGGGCCCGATCGGGTTGCAGCCCGATCCGCAGCAGGAACCCGGAGGTTCCGCCGCTCGGGAGTAATTATTAGAACTTTCTAATATCCATGCATCGTCCGGATGAATGATGTAACCGCCCTCGTAAACGAACACCTTGTCAGGAGATTCTTTTGCCTGAGTCATGTTTGCTCCGCCGGCCTCAAGCAAACTTTTGAGACAAACGTTCGTATTGGTGGATGGGTGCGCTTTCAGGGAGAAAGCCGTGGGCAGACAGCAACGCACCGTCTTTTTGGTCGCGGTCTTTGCGTGTGTCCTTGGCTTTGTGCTGTTGGTCCTAATCCTGCAAATAGTGAGTTCGCTTGACTAGATAAGACGCCGAAACCGGCTGCCGGTGTGAATTTTGGCCGGCGCGCATAGGGGCTTCCTGCGTGTCGGTCGTTTCCGTGGCCGCTCGGCCCGCAGTTTCGCCGGCCGGACAGCAACACGGTTTTCGCCCAAGGTGAGGGAGGAGTTTCGCAGCATCCGCCTCGCAAATCGTCCGCGCACCTTGGCGGCATTGCGCGAGCTGCGCATGGCGCGGGCGCGGCGGCGCAGCAGGCTTCGCGCTTCCACGAAGCGGCGGTGAAGGACGCGATGGCAGCGGTGCGCACCGCCACAACAAACCTTCAGGCGACGATGCAGGACTATCTCTTGACCGCGCTGAAGAACGTCAAGGCAAAGCCCGCTGCAGGAAGTTGATGCTGGTAAGGCTGTCGTTCTAAGGTGTCCGGCGCAGCCGGGCGCGTGCGCGTCCGGCTGCCGATGTCGTTAGTGCTTGCTTCCGCCAGAACTGACTTTGCCGCCACTGATGGCGATGCGCTTGGCCTTCGTCTGCGCGCGCTGGGTCTTGGGCAGCGTCACGCTGAGCACGCCGTTGTGGAAGGCGGCATTCACCTTGTCCTCCTCGACCTCGTAGCCGAGCGGGATGCGGCGCTCAAAGCGGCCGTAGAACCGCTCGGAGAAGTGCCTGTCCTTGTCCTCGGTCTCGGAGCGCTTCTCGCCGCGCAGCGTCAACACGCCGTCGTCGAGCAGCACCTCGACGTCCTTCTCGTCCATGCCGGGGATTTCGGCGGTCACGCGGATCTCCTTCTCGCTGTCTGAGATTTCAACACTCGGCCAGCTGGCGCGCGCCGACGAAAATCCGCTGAGCGACGGCATGCGCGTTTCGAAACCGCGGAACGCGTCGTCGATCATGCGGTTCATCTCGCGATGCAACGCCATGAACGGGTCCCGGTCATCGTCACGATAGAAGCTGGGAACCGGACTGTTCTCCCGGCCCCACGGAATGAGATCACGAATAGCCATTGATGTTCTCCTTTCTCGACTGGTTGCGCCAAAGGCGACGTCAGAGATCGCCTTCGCTCAGGCGGCCTGCTTCGGCTTCTCGACCTGCCCGGCCTTCGGCGCGCCGTCTTGCTTGGGGATTGCAATGCGACGCGGCTTCATCTCCTCGGGCACTTCGCGCACAAGGTCGATCGTCAGCAGGCCGTTGTTGAGCGAGGCGCCGGTGACCGTCATGTGATCGGCAAGCTCAAAGCGCCGTGTGAACGGCCGTACCGGAAGGCCGCGATGTAGATATTCCACCGTGCCCTGTTCCTTGCGCTCGCCCGAGACGATCAGAAGGTTGGGCTCGTGGCTGATGTCGAGATCGTCTTCGGAAAAACCGGCGACGGCGATCGTCACGCGATAGGTGTTCTCGTCGCTTCGCTCGATGTCATAAGGCGGCCAGGTTTCCGCTGCCTGAGGCGCGTTTTCCAGCAGGTTGAAGATGCGGTCGAAGCCGATGCTCGACCGATAGAGCGGGGAAAAATCGAATGCGGTTCTCATAGCTACATCCTCCATTGAGCAACATAGTACGAGGGACGCCAAAGAGCTTGGCGCTCCCTGGGTTCTGCCGGCCCCATTCGGCAACCGGCAATGTCGATTTGGTTATTGCCAGCCCGAAATCAAGACCCAGATTCTGTCCCGCTGCCAGAATTTTTGTTGCCAGATTGTAGCTGGGAATGCCGTTTCAACCGTCATTTGAGGGTCGCGCCGGCCCGCCGGATGGAGGATATCATGACCATGACACGCGACGAGATCATTTCGGTGCTGGGCCCGGTGGACGACGCCGTTATTGCCGACATTGCCTCGACCGGCGCGACGATCGAGGAGTTGCGGGAGGCCTTTGCGTGGGTCGGCGCCGATGAGGCGCTGGTGAACGAGGGCCGCCCCCTGCCGTCGGCTAGGGTGGCGACGCTGATCGGGCTTCTCGAGCCGCCGGACGACGACATATAGCCGGCCGCTGCGTCTGGGCGGGAGACAGGGTTTGGGCAGGAGGTCTTGAAGCGCGCAGGCAGACGAACCATCTCGTTTGCCGCCGCCGATCGGGCCGCCCTCCTGCTTAATCGAGGATGTTACTTGCTCTAAAAACAGAAAGAAGAGGAAGTGATGAAGGACGTCCCATTTTCCGAGCCGATCACGCTCAAGCTCCAATCCGTCGGAGAGCGCAAGGTCGCCAGCAGCTGGGAAGCCATCGAATGTATGCAGCAGTGGCCGGACCGGGCGCGCGGCCGGAGCTGGCGCGCAGCCTATCGAACCTGCCGCGACGCGCTCGACGGTTGGCGCACCGCCCGCGAGGCCCGCAGCGCCTTCATCAAGGCGGCTCGTACGGCCGGACTGCTTGTAAAGGGACGTAAATCCACCTGAACGGCCGTGCTCCGAGCGGCGCCTGTCTCACTGCAGCGTAATAACGCCGCCCACCGCCCGCCATTCGGAGGGCTGGATCAGACGGTGGTGGGCGACGCGCACGGAATGCAGCGGGCCTTCGATCTCACGCTCCCAATATTCGAGGAAATGCTTCAGCGTCGGGAAATCCGGGGCGATGTCGTATTCCTGCCAGATGAAGAGCTGCAGCAGGTTCCGATAATCGGGAAGACGATAGTGGATCTCGGCCGTCGTCAGGCCAAAATCCTGGATCTGGAGCCGGAACGCGTTGCTGACCTGGAATTCATTGCTGACCACGCCATCTCCTTTTCGAACGTTCGGGCGTCCATCCTGCGCATGGGAAAACGCCTCCGCTTCCTCATCGGTTCCGGCCGCCGGCAGGCGGTGCCGGGATCGACGACGAAGTCGGAAGGTTGCGCCGCGATTGCAAGCTGCGTTCGTCGTTTCAAGTCCTGGAATAGCGTTATTATTAAAGTGCGTTGGCACTCGACCACGGCGAGTGCTAAAATTTTTTCGGCATCCTCTTGAATGCTCGGATCGGCAGACTAACTCGATATGCGCGGTGCCTGAACAGGAGTCGCGCACCGTCGCATCGGCCGGTGTACCGGTCGGCTGCGAAGGGAGGGCCAAGAAAATCTGTTTGTCCTATGAGGAGAACGACATGGCGTTCCGTCCATTGCATGACCGTATCCTGGTCCGCCGCATCGAGGTCGACGAGAAGACCGCGGGCGGCATCATCATTCCCGACACTGCCAAGGAGAAGCCGCAGGAAGGCGAGGTCATCGCCGCCGGTCCCGGCGCGCGCGACGATAGCGGGCAGTTGCAGCCGCTCGACGTCAAGGTCGGCGACCGTATCCTGTTCGGCAAATGGTCGGGCACTGAGATCAAGCTCAATGGCGAGGACCTGCTCATCATGAAAGAAAGCGACGTGTTGGGCGTAATCGAAGCCACCGACAAGATGCAGAAGGCCGCCTGAGCGGGCCTGGACGAGCAACCAGTCAACGAAAAGCTGCCTGTTTGAAGGAGTTATCCAATGGCTGCCAAGGAAGTGAAATTCCATACCGAAGCCCGCGAAAAGATGCTGCGCGGGGTCGATATCCTCGCCAATGCGGTGAAGGTGACGCTCGGTCCTAAGGGCCGCAACGTCGTCTTCGACAAGTCGTTCGGCGCTCCCCGCATCACCAAGGACGGCGTGACCGTCGCCAAGGAAATCGAGCTTGAGGACAAGTTCGAGAACATGGGCGCGCAGATGGTGCGCGAGGTCGCCTCGAAGACCAGCGACACCGCCGGCGATGGCACCACGACCGCGACAATTCTTGCTCAGGCCATCGTCAGGGAAGGGGCCAAGGCGGTCGCCGCCGGCATGAACCCGATGGACCTGAAGCGCGGCATCGACAAGGCGGTCGACGCCATCGTCGCCGACCTCAAGTCCAATGCCCGCAAGGTGACCAGGAACGACGAAATCGCCCAGGTCGGCGCCATCTCGGCCAACGGCGATGCCGAGATCGGCCGCTTCCTCGCCGAGGCGATGGAAAAGGTCGGCAATGAGGGCGTCATCACCGTCGAGGAAGCCAAGACCGCCGAAACTGAGTTGGAAGTGGTCGAAGGCATGCAGTTCGACCGCGGCTATCTCAGCCCCTATTTCATCACCAACCAGGACAAGATGCGCGTCGAGCTCGAAGAACCGTATGTGCTGATCCACGAGAAGAAGCTGTCCAATCTGCAGGCTATGCTTCCCGTACTCGAAGCCGCCGTGCAATCCGGCAAGCCGCTGCTGATCATCGCCGAGGACGTCGAAGGGGAGGCGCTGGCGACGCTGGTCGTCAACAAGCTGCGCGGCGGCCTGAAGGTTGCAGCCGTCAAGGCGCCGGGCTTTGGTGACCGCCGCAAGGCTATGCTGGAAGACATTGCCATCCTGACCGGCGGCACGGCGATCTCGGAAGACCTCGGCATCAAGCTTGAGAACGTCACATTGGAGATGCTCGGCCGCGCCAAGAAGGTGCTGATCGAGAAGGAGAATACCACCATCGTCGACGGTGCGGGCCGCAAGGATGAAATCCAGGCGCGCATCAACCAGATCAAGGCGCAAATCGAGGAAACCACCTCCGACTACGACCGCGAGAAGCTGCAGGAGCGGTTGGCCAAGCTCGCCGGCGGTGTCGCCGTCATCCGCGTCGGCGGCTCGACCGAGATCGAGGTCAAGGAGCGCAAGGATCGCGTCGACGACGCCATGCACGCCACTCGCGCGGCGGTCGAGGAGGGTATCCTGCCCGGCGGCGGCGTGGCGCTGCTCAGGGCGGCGAAGGCGCTCGATAACGTCGCCGTTGACAATCCCGACCAGAAGACCGGTGTCGATATCGTGCGTCGCGCCATCGAAGCGCCGGTGCGCCAGATCGCCGAGAACGCCGGTGCGGAGGGTTCGATCATCGTCGGCAAGCTGCGCGAGACAACCGACTTCGGCTATGGCTGGAACGCGCAGACCGACGAGTTCGGCGACCTGTACGGACAGGGCGTCATCGATCCGGCCAAGGTCGTGCGCACCGCGCTGCAGGGTGCCGCCTCTGTTGCCGGCCTGCTGGTGACCACCGAGGCGATGGTGGCCGAGAAGCCGAAGAAGGAAGCGGCCGTTCCGGCGATGCCCGGCGGCGGCGGCATGGACTTCTGACGCCAGGCTTCTAAGGACAAACGGCCGTGTCCGCCGACGCGAAGTCGGGCACGGCCTTGCCCGGATCATAAGCAGGTGTTGCCATGGACATGATGAACAGTTTTGGAAAGATCGCGGCGCCGACCCTTTCCAAGACCGATTTCAACTATGAAACGGAGTGCAAAACGGCGCTGGCGCCGCTAGTCGACGGATTGCTGGACGCGGTCGAGTCGGCCGGCTGGGATCGCCGCAAGGCGGCCTACACGCTGATGTTCCTGTCGGCTCAGCGATTGGGAGCCGACAAGGAGGAGCGCAAATGATTGCGGCGCGGATGCGTGAGTGCCTGCGCCTGCTGAGGTGGTCGGAAACCGATTTCGCCGAAGAGGCGGGCTATCCGGTCGCTAAGGCAAAGGCCTGGCTCTACGGGCGTGAACATCCGCCCCTTGTCGTAATGGCCTGGCTGGAGACGCTCGCCAAGGTGCACCGGCTGCTGCCACGGCCGCGCATGCCGCCGCAGCCGGCCGCGTTGCATTCGCAGATCGGCGCTGTCATCGCGCAGGCCGTTCTTGAGGATCGCAGCGGCCGGACAGTTGAGTCCCGAAAGGAGCTAGTTGAGCTTCCAAAGGAGAGTGTCATGGATCGTTCTTCTTTTGCAAAGCCGGTCACCATCCTCACCGGCCTCGGTAGCCCGACCAAGATAGAAAGCGCGGCTGAGGCCTATGCGCTGCTGTCCGACTGGCCGTCGGCGAGCCGGACGGCCGCGCATGACATCGCCGCCAAAGCCTGCCGGGCCGCGATGGAGGGAGAGATCGACGCCGAGACGGCGCGGGCAACCTTCGTGGCGTTCGCCCGCCGCAACGATCTTCTCGCGCCGCAGACGAGCTCTACGCTTGCGGGCGGAACAGTCACCGATTGGACGCGTTCGCAGCGTGTGAACGCACCAGCGTGAACGCGCCTTTTCCTTCTCCCACAACAGGGGGGGAAGGTAAGATCGCTTTGCGCCGGATCCTCAATCCTCACCGCCGCACCCGCGATTTCAGCCAGCGGTCGAAGGCCACGGCGAGGATCAGGATCAGGCCGATGACGATGCTTTGCGTGTAGGACGAGACGTTGTTGAACTGCAGCCCGTTCTGCAGCACGCCGATCAGTGCTGCACCCACCACCGTGCCGCCGACCGAGCCAATGCCGCCGAATAGCGAGGTGCCGCCGATGACGACCGCCGAGATCACCGTCAGCTCGTAGCCGATGCCGGCGACGGCTTCCGAGGAATTGAGCCTCGCCGACAGCACGAAGGCGGCAAGGCCGGCGAAGAAGCCGACGATGACATAGACCGAGATCAAAATGCGGTCGACGCGCAGGCCGGACAGCCGTGCCGCTTCGGCATTGCCGCCGACGGCGTAGACGGCGCGGCCGTAGCGCGTGTAGCGCAAGACGATGTGGCAGAGGATCGCCGCCGCGGCGAAGATGATCGCCGGCACAGGGACCGGGCCGATGAGGCCGGTGCCGAACCAGCGCATCGAGGCTTCGAAGCCGGAGATCGGGCCGCCATTGGAGATCGTCAGCGTCAGGCCGCGAAAGACGGTGAGACCGCCGAGCGTGACGACGAAAGGCGGCACCTTCAGCCTGGTGATGGCAAAGCCCTGGACGCCGCCGGCCATGGCGCCGACGACGACGGCAGCCAGAAGGGCTGCGAACCAGCCATAGCCTTGCGTGCCGGACGTCGACAGCGACAGCGTGTTGGCGGTGCCGCCCTTGGCCACCACCGCCGCGACCATGCCGCAAAAGGCCAGCAGCGAACCGACCGACAGGTCGATGCCGGCGGTGAGGATGACGAAGGTCATGCCGAGCGCGATCAGGCCGGTGATCGAGATCTGCCGCATGATGTTGAAGATGTTGATGGGGTCGATGAAGCTCGGCTTCAGGATGGTAAAAACGACCATCAGCAGCGCCAGGAACATCAGCGGGCCAAAGCTCATCAGCAGCCGCGCGACGTTGATGCCGCCGCGCTGGCTCGGTTCGGTCGTGCTGGTCATTGCGTCGCTTCCTGCGTTTGGTCGAGCGCCATCAGTTCCATCAGTTTTTCCTCTGTCGCCTCGATGCCGGGCATCTCGCCGGTGATGCGTCCGCGCCGCATGGCGACGATCCTGTCCGACACGGCAAGCACCTCGGGCAATTCTGACGAAATCATCATGATGGCGATGCCGCGCGCGGCGAGGTGCACCAGGATCTGGTGCACCTCGGCCTTGGCGCCGACATCGATGCCTCGCGTTGGCTCGTCCACGATCAGCACCTTGGGGTCGCGCGCCAGCCAGCGGGCGAGGATGACCTTCTGCTGATTGCCGCCGGACAGCCCCTCTATGGGCTGCTCGGGCGAGGCCATGCGGATCGACAGCGTCTTTCTGTAGCTTGCCAGCGCCTCGCGTTCGCGCCTCTCGGCCATGAAGCCGGCCGTGTTGGAGTAGCGGCCGAGCGCGGCGATAGAAAAATTGGTCAGGATGCCGAGGGTGGCGAAGATCGCCTGATGCTTGCGGTCTTCCGGCACCAGGCCAATGCCGAGCGCGATGGCGTCGGCGGGTGTTTCAGGTGCGATCGGCTTGCCGTCGAGCGTGATGGTGCCGGCGGCGATGCGGTCGGCGCCGAAGATGGCACGGGCGAGCTCAGTGCGGCCGGAGCCGACGAGGCCGGCGACCCCGAGAATCTCGCCTGCCTTGAGATCGAGGTCGACGCCTTCGAGCACGATGGCGTGCGGCGCCTGCGGATCGCGCACTGTGCGCAGGCCGCGCACGGAGAGCCTGACGTCGCCGGCGACGTCGCGCAGCGTCGGTCTGGCGTAAAGCTCGGATGCAGCGCGGCCGACCATCTTTTCGATGATTTTCGGCAGTTTGATCGGCCCGCCGTCGCGGTCGAGATGGCCGGCCAGCCTGCCGTCGCGCAGCACCGTCATGCGGTCGCAGATGGCAGAGGCCTCTTCCAGCCGGTGGGTGACGAACATGATGGCGACGCCGTCCTTGCGCAGCCGGCCCATGATCGACATCAGCTTCTGCACTTCGGTTTCGGTCAGCGCCGAGGTCGGCTCGTCCATGATGATGAGGCGGCTCTTCAGCGACAGCGCGCGGGCGATCTCGACCAGCTGCTGCTCGGCCACCGACAGTGCCGACACCGGTGTCGCCGGATCGATATTCAGGCCGACGCGGGCGATGATCGCGCGGGAGTCCTCCTCCATCTTCCGCCAGCTGACCAGGCCGTGCGGCCCGAGCGGCGCGCGGCCGATGAAGATGTTCTCCGCCACCGTGAGCGTCGGGATCAGGCTCAGTTCCTGGTAGATGGTGACGATGCCGAGACGCTTGGCATCCTGCGGATTGTGCGGATTGAATTCGACGCCGTCGAAGACGATGCGGCCGCTGGAAGGCGGCATCACGCCGGACAGGATCTTGAGCAGCGTCGACTTGCCGGCGCCGTTCTCGCCGAGCAGGCCGAGGATTTCGCCGGGCCGAACCTCGAGCGAGACGTCGCTGAGCGCGGTGACGCCGGCAAAGCGCTTGGTCACGCCCTCGACGGCGAGGAGCGGGGGCGATGGCGACGGCGCTGCGGCTTCGGCTGGAGACAAAAAATCCTCCCTGAAAGATAAGATCGATCGTTCCGATTGTTACACAAGGTTTGCGGGACAGCGCCACCTCTGTCCTGCCCTCTTTGCCACCACTTGGCATCTCCGCCACAAGGGGGAGATTGCGCCTTCATCACTGGTTTCGCCAATCACCAACGTTGCAGAGGGCAGAGCCGGCGTCGAAGCTGCCAATCTCCCCCCAAGTGGGGGAGATGCCCGGCAGGGCAGAGGGGGGCGCGGCAGAACGCTACTTTGCCGCTATGCGCGCCCTCGGCGTCTCCCTACTTCGTCTCACCCAGCCTTTCAGCCTTGTCGAGATTGTCCTTGCCGATGACGATCGGCGTCAGCAGTACGAGCTTTTCCTTGGGCTCGGTCTTGTCCCTGGCATAGGCGACGGCGATCTGCACCGCGGTGCGCGACTGCTCGCCGGGGAACTGTTCGACGGTGCCGGCCAGCTTGCCGTCGCGCACGGCGACCAGCGCTTCGGGAAGCGCATCGAAGCCGTAGATCTTGACGTCGGTGAAATTGCGCGCCGCGCAGGCTTCGACCGCGCCAAGCGCCATGTCGTCATTGGCACAGATGATCGCATCGGGCTTGCCGTTGGCGGCAAGGCCGGCCTCGGTGACGGACAGCGCCTCGGCGCGGGCGAAGTTGGCGGTCTGCTCGAAGACGATCTGGAACTTGTCCTTCAGCGGATCGAGAACATTGTGCACGCCCTTGTTGCGGTCGATCGCGGGCCCAGCACCTGGCTGGCCCTGCAAATGGAAGATCTTGGCGCCGTTCGGGAACGCCGCCACCATGGCCTGCGCTTCGGCCTCGCCACCCTTGACATTGTCGGCGCCGACATGGGCGAGGATGCCTTCGACGCCGTCGACGCGGCGGTCGATGGTGACGACCGGGATGCCGGCCTGGACCGCCTGCTCTATGGCCGGCGCCAGCGCGTTGACGTCGAGCGGCGAGATGACGATGGCGTCGACCTTCTGCACAAGTGCGGCCTCGATATCGGCGGTCTGCTTGGGCGCCGAATTCTGGCCGTCGCTCTCGGTCAGGTTGACGCCCTGCGCCTGCGCCTCCGCCTTGATCTGGTTCAGCATGTGAACGAAGAACGGAAAGCCGAGGCTCGGAACCGACCCTAGGATAGTCAGCTTGTCCTGGGCGAAAGCCAGTTGCGGCGCGGCCAGCGCCAATGTGCCCATCGCCACGGACGACAGCAGGAACTCACGTCTGTTCATCAATTTAGTCTCCTCCACATGCGCGCACGACCTCGAAAACCGGAATGGGTCTCCGGCAGGTTCATGCGTCGATCTAGAAATGGAGTGTCCTTTGAGCGCCCAAGGGGACGCAACGGCGCTCCAGCCGGTCCACCGCGACGTTCTCCTCCGCTCGGCGCCGGCGGGCGGATGCTAGCCAAGGCCGGAGGTTTGCGCAAGAACTGGGTGCTGGAAGGTCGATCGGCGCGCAGCGCCAAGCCGGATGAGGGGTGTTGGGAACGCGGCGTGAAAATATCGAAGAATTTTAGGCGATTACGTCTCCAATGTGGCGATCCGTCCAGCATCCCTCATCCGACCGAGCTTCGCTCGGCCACCTTCTCCCACAGGAGGGGGAGAAGGGAAGATCAACGATCGATCATGACCATCACGCGTTCGTTGTAGCGCTCACCCGAGACCTTGCCCGGCGCCAGCGCGTCGTCGAGCGCCTGCATTGCGACGATGTCAAGCTGGAGGGAAGCAGCGGCGACGTTCTCCTCGAGGTATTTTCTGCGCTTGGTGCCGGGGATCGGCACGATGTCCAGCCCGAAATCGCTGCCCTTGTGCAGCAGCCAGGCCAGGGCGATCTGGCCCGGCTTGACGCCCTTGGCCGTGGCGATTTCGCGGACAACTCCGGCCGCCTGCACATTGGCTTCGTAGTTGGCGCCCTGGTAGCGCGGGTCGCCGCGGCGGTAATCGCCTTCCGGATAATCCTCAGCGCGCTTGACGTCGCCGGTGAGGAAGCCGCGGCCAAGCGGCGCGAACGGCACCAGGCCGATGCCGAGTTCGCTCAGCAGGGGGATAATCTCCGGTTCGAGGTTGCGTTCCCACAGCGAATATTCGCTCTGCACCGCTGATACCGGAAGCACGGCGTGCGCGCGGCGGATGTTGGCCGCACCCGCTTCCGACAGGCCGAAGAAGCGCACCTTGCCTTCGTTGATTAGTTTGCCGACAGCACCCGCCACATCCTCGATCGGCACTGCTGGGTCGACGCGGTGCTGATAGAGCAGGTCGATATGGTCGGTTGCGAGCCGGCGGAGCGAGCCGTCCACCGCCTCGCGGATATGCTCCGGCCGGCTGTCGCGGTCGGTGCCGATCTGCTTGCCGTTTTCGATACGGAAGCCGAATTTGGTGGCGATCGTCACCTCGTCGCGCCGGCCCTTCAGCGCGCGGCCGAGCAGTTCCTCATTGGTGTGCGGGCCATAGACTTCCGCCGTATCGAGGAAGGTGCAGCCGAGTTCGATGGCGCGGTGCAGGGTGGCGATCGATTCCGCCTCGTCGGCCGGGCCGTAGGACTGGCTCATGCCCATGCAGCCGAGGCCGATCACCGATACCTGCAGCCCCTGGCTGCCGAGCTTGCGTGTGCTCAAGGTCATAGATGAGATCTCCGGATAGTGTCGGGGTTCGTGTACGTCAGGACTATTACGTTAGGACCATATAGAGCTCCCGCTCAGTTTCCACAGTCGCTCGGACGAGGCTGATCGCACGATCGTGTGAGCTTTTCCGCTAAGCACCTTGCCCACTGCCCAAATTGACACGACACGCGGTCTCGGCCATCCTTATGCCAGCCGCCTTCTCCTGCGGCGGCGTGTGTATGAGCGAGTCCATGGCCAGTTCCGTCACCAGCCAGAATTCCAAGCGTGCCGCGGTGCGCAAGGCGCTCGACCGCCACAAGGTCTATATCACCGCACAGAGCTTTTCCGCCGGCGCCTACAAAGCGCGTGTCCTCGTCGACGGCGAGGCCTACTGGGTCGACGAATTCCGGCTGAGCCAGCTCCAGCAGGGTCTGTCACCGGCCGAGCTCGAACTAACGCCGGCCACCGACGATTGAGCTGTGCGAGGCACGACATCGGCCTGCCGCCTGCTGACAAAATGATTCAAGCGATGCGGGTCAATTCCTTGTTTTTGCGCAGCCGCCGCATCCGGCCTGGCATGCGGAAATGACGCCGAAACTCAAGGCCTATCGCGCCAAGCGCGAATTCAGCAAGACGCCGGAACCCGTCGGCGGGCTGGTTGCCGGAGAAGGCAATCGCTTCGTCGTGCACAAACACCATGCCACATCAGACCATTATGATTTACGTCTGCAGGTCGGCGGTGTGCTGAAGAGCTGGGCGGTGCCTCGCGGCCCGTCGCTCAATCCCGCCGACAAGCGGTTGGCGGTCGAGACCGAGGACCATCCACTTGAATATATCGACTTCGAAGGCGTCATTCCCGAGGGCGAATATGGCGGCGGGCCGATGATCGTCTGGGACACAGGCGTCTGGGCGCCGATGGACGATGTCGAAAAGAGCCTGCGCACCGGTTCCTTCAAGTTCCGTCTCGCCGGCGAGAAGCTGAATGGCGGCTGGATGCTGACCAGGCTAAAGGCCAAGCCCGGCGACGACGAGAAGAAAAACTGGCTGCTGTTCAAGGAGCGCGATCTCGCCGCCGATACAGCGCTCGACATCCTTGCCGAGCGGCCGGAAAGCGTGAAATCGGGACGGCGCATCGAGGAACTGGTCGAAGCGCCGAAGCCAGTCCCCAAACCTGCGAAACCGGTCGTGCTGAAGCCCGGCGCTTTGCCGGGCGCCGTCAAGGCGCCGGTGCCCGCCCGCATCGAACCGCAACTGGCGACGACCGTGGCAAAGCCGCCGGATGGAGTGGACACCCGGGAGGAGTGGCTGCACGAAATCAAATTCGACGGCTATCGCACGATGGCGCATCTGGCTGAGGGCGAGGTGCGGCTGATCACACGAGCCGGTCTCGACTGGACCAGGCGCTATGGCGACCTGCCGCATGCCTTCGCCAGACTGCCATGTCGTGAGGCTGTTATAGATGGCGAGATCGTCGTGCTGGACGCCAAGGGCATCAGCCGCTTCGCTCTTTTGCAGGACGCGCTGGCCGAAGGCGCCGGCAACAAGCTCCACTTCTACGCCTTCGATCTCTTGCATCTCGACGGCTGGGATCTGAGAAAAGCGCCGCTCGGCCGGCGCAAGGCGCTGCTGTCGCAATTGCTGTCCGGCTTGGGCGCCAACTCCGCCATCCAGTTCAGCGACCACGTCGAAGGCGATGGCCAGGCGCTCTACGCCCAGGCTTCCGAGATGGGACTAGAAGGCGTCGTCTCCAAGCGCGCAACGGCAATCTACCAGAGCGGCCGCACCAAGACCTGGACCAAGATCAAGGCGCTGAAGAACGGCGACTTCATCATCGCCGGCTATACCACCTCCGATGCAGCCGAGGGATTGGCCGCACTCGGCCTCGGCGAATTCGAGGATGGCGAACTGCACTATCGCGGCAAGGTCGGCACCGGCTTCGACGCTGCCACCGCCGCCGACCTGCTGGCTCGGCTGGGGCCCTTGCGCGCCGGCGCGTCTGCACCCGAAGGGGTTCCGCGCGAGATCATGCGCGAGATGAACTGGGTGCGGCCACTGCTTTCGGCCCATATCCACTATGCCAACCGGACCACCGATAATGCGCTGCGCCATGCGGTGTTCCGCGGACTGCGCGACGTCGGCCTATCGACGCCCGTGTCGGCCAAGCGCAAGCGGCTGATTGCGGAAGCCGATCTCGCCACAATTTGGGTGACCAATCCGACGCGGCGGTTGTTCGGCAAAACCGGACCGACCAAGCTCGACATCGCCGTCTACTACGCGCTGGTCGGCGACTTCATGCTGCCGCACATCCTCGGCCGCCCGGTGTCGCTGGTGCGCTGCCCGACCGGCAAGCCGCAGGACTGTTTCTTCCAGCGCCATGCCTTCACCGGCATGCCTTCATCGGTGGCGACCTTCGAGACGACCAATTCCGAGGGCGAGACTAAATCCTATCTGTCGGTGGAAGATGCCAAGGGCTATCTGGCGCTGGCGCAGTTCGGCGTCGTCGAGTTCCACACCTGGGGCACCCACCGCACGCGGCTAGACAGACCGGACCTGATCGTTTTCGACCTCGACCCGGGCGAGGGGATTAGCTGGCGCGAGGTGGTCGAGGCGGCAGTGCATATCCGCGCCGAGCTGGAGGCGATGGGGCTGATGCCGTTCGCGAAAACGTCGGGCGGCAAGGGCATACACATCACCGTGCCGGTAACGCAAAAACAGAACTGGAAGAAACTGCACCAGGCGACCAGCGCCATTTCCTCGGCATTGGCCGCCTCCGCGCCCGACATCTTCACCACCACCATGGGCAAGGACAACCGCAAACGGCGCATTTTCATCGATTATCACCGCAATGCGCGCGGCCACACCTCGGCGGCACCTTATTCGCTGCGCGCCCGCACCAACCTGCCGGTCTCCACGCCGGTGAGTTGGTCCGATCTGGAATCCATCGACGCTCCGGAAGATTTGAATTATTCTTCGCTGCCGGGCCTTCTGGCCACCTCCGGCGATCCCTGGGCCAACATGGAAGATTTCGCTAGGGATTTGCCGGTATTGTGAGGGCGAAGTAGGTTTTGCGCAGCGTCGTTCGTCCTTTGGACGAAGCGCTGCGAACAGTTCGACAGTGCACGGCCGCGTAGGAGAGTTTCATGGCGCCCAGGGCAAGTTGGAAAGGTTACCTCAAGCTCAGTCTCGTCAGCTGTCCGGTCCGGCTGTATCCGGCGACGAGTGCCAGCGAGCGGATCAGCTTCAATCAGCTGCACAAGGACACCCACAACCGCATCAATATGAAGCCGGTCGATCCCGAGCTCGGGCTGGTCGAGCGCTCGGATCTGATCAAGGGCTACGAATACGAAGATAAGCAGTACATCATCATCGACGATGCCGACCTCGAGGCCGTGCGCATCGAATCCAACCACACGATGAACATCGAAGCCTTCGTCGACGAGCATTCGGTCGACGTCATCTACCAGGACGCGCCCTATTATCTGGCGCCCGATGGCGCGATGGCGGAGGAGACTTTCGCGGTGCTGCGCGAAGCGATGCGCAAGTCGGGCAAGCTGGCGATCGCGCGGCTGGTGCTGTCCAGCCGCGAGCGCGTCGTGACGATCGGCGCGCGCGAGAACGGCATGTTCGTCTGCACCTTGAGGAACCCGAATGAAGTGCGCGGTACGGCCGAATATTTCGGCAACATCCCGGCCGGCAAGCCCGACCCGGAAATGCTGCAGCTCGCCGAAGCGCTGATCAAGCAGAAGGAAACCACTTTCGATCCGAAGAATTATGAGGATCGCTACGAGATCGCGCTGATGGCGATGATCCGCGAGAAGCTCAAGGGCCACAAGCCGATCATCGCGGCCGCCCCCGAGCGCGGCAACGTGATCAACCTGATGGATGCGCTGAAGGCCAGCCTGTCGCAATCGGCCAAGCCGCCGGCCAAGTCGAAGAGCAAGGCCGATGAGGCGGCAAAGCCTGCCGCCAAGGGCAAGGCCAGCGCGGCCAAGGAAAACCCGCTCAAGGCCAATTTGCTGAAGGCCGTCGGCAAGAGCAAGGCGTGACGGCGCTTGCCGGCACCGTCTTCGGCGCCATCGGCGCGCTGGCGGCGTTTCCACTGAGGCTGGCGGCGCGCGAGGTTGAACGCCAGCACGGCCAGTTAAGGCGCGGCGTCACGCGCCGCACTAGCCATGTGGTGTTCGGCCGCACACTTCTCGCCAAGGCCGGGGATGCCGAGATCGAGCGCCGCGTCGCGGCTGAGCGCGCGGCCGGCCGAAAGCTGATCAGCGAAAACGGTTTTTTGCGCCTGCTAGGGCTGATGAAGGCGCCGGAGGCCTCGGCCCTGTCGCGGCAGTCGCTTCTCGATCAGTCGCGATTGGCCGCATCCGACCTCGACCTTCTCAGTCTCTTCGATGCCTTCGAGCATGATTGCGAGCCCTATTCGTTTCGCGACCTGATCCTGGCCCGCAAATATGCCGGGCTGGTCGCCGGCGGCGCCTCGTGGGGCGCAATCGCGCGCTCGGTGCACCGCTCCGGCCCGGTGGCTTCGCTCACCGCCAAGTCGCTGAATGTCGGCTCACAGCGCGGGCGCGCGGATGCGATCTATCTCGATGGTGGCCAGAGCGAACTCGACGGCCAGCTGCTGTTCGACTTGGGGACGCCGGATGACGACACGCTGGAAGAACTGTTCGCCGACGCTGAAGCCGCGGAAGAGGCTGAACGTCACGAACAGGCGGCAGCACTCTACCAGCGCTGCTTGGCCATCGACCCGACCGACGCCATCGCCGCCTTCAACCGCGCCAATTGTCTGCGCGGCGCCGGCCACGCGGCCGAGGCGGCGCATGACTATGCCCGCGCCATCAAGTGTGACCCCGGCTTTGTCGAGGCCTGGTTCAATCTGGCCGGGCTGATGACCGAGCAAGGCCGAGAGGCCTCGGCGCGACGGCATCTACAAAAGGCGATCGCGCTCGATGCCGATTATGCCGATGCGGTGTTCAACCTTGCGAGGCTGGAGTTCGACGCCGGCAACCTGGCCGAGGCGCGCCGCCACTGGGCACGCTACCTCGAACTCGACGCCAACTCCGAATGGGCGCGCATGGCGGCCAAGGGGATACAGTTCGTGGATTTGCAGCTGGCGCGGACGTCGGCGGGGTGAGGCGATGGCGCTCCCTTCTCCCCTTGTGGGAGAAGGTGGATTGGCGCGTTAGCGCCGAGACGGATGAGGGGTGCTGGAAGAAATGAGGCGTTGGCGCTCCGTCCAACACCCCTCATCCGACCGAGCTTTGCTCGGCCACCTTCTCCCACAAGGGGAGAAGGGGTCGTCAACGTTGGAGTTGTACACCCAATGACCGCCTTCCTCTTCGACGGGCCCGAAACCGCCCCCATCACCGTCCTGCTTGCCCATGGCGCCGGGGCGCCAATGGATTCGGCGTCGATGACCGCCACGGCCAAGGCGCTGGCCGAGGCCGGCTTCCGCGTCGCGCGATTCGAATTCCACTACATGGCCGCCCGCCGCTACGGCCACCGCAAGCCGCCGCCGCGCGCCGAGACAGTGAACCCGGAATATGTCAAGGCGATCGCCGAACTGAGGGCGAAGGGCGTGACGGGGGCGCTGATCATCGGCGGCAAGTCGATGGGCGGCCGCGTCGCCTCGATGATCGCCGACGAGATGTTTTCCAAGGGCGAAATCTCGGGCCTGCTTTGTCTGGGCTATCCCTTCCACCCGCCGGCCAAGCCGACGCAGTTGCGCACCAAGCATCTCGCCGCGCTCAAGACCCCGACACTGATCTGCCAGGGCACACGCGACGAGTTCGGCACGAAGGACGAGGTCGCGGGCTATGCGCTATCAGATGCAATCGAAATGCTGTGGCTGGAGGCTGGCGACCACGATTTGAAGCCGCGCAAGAGCATCTCCGGCTTCTCCACCGCCGATCATCTGAAGACACTCGCTGATGCGGTGAAGGCGTGGACCGAGCGCATCGTGCGCTGAAGCAGGCCGATGAAGATCGCCACCTTCAACGTCAACAACATCAACGGCAGGCTGCAGAACCTGCTCGCCTGGCTGACTGTCGCCAAGCCCGACATCGTCTGCCTGCAGGAGCTGAAGGCGAGGCAGACGCAGTTTCCGCGCACAGCACTCGCCGCGGCCGGCTATGGCGCGGTGTGGGTGGGGCAACCGACCTGGAACGGCGTCGCCATACTCGCGCGCGGTTCAGAACCGGTTCTGATCCGCGAGGCGCTGCCCGGCGACGAGAGCGACAACCAGGCCCGCTACATCGAGGCAGCGGTCAGCGGCATCGTCATCGCCTGCCTTTATGCGCCGAACGGCAACCCGCAGCCCGGTCTGAAATTCACCTACAAGCTGGCGTGGCACGAGCGCCTGAACGCGCATGCGGCGGAACTGTTCGACACCGGGCTGCCGGTAGTGCTGGCCGGCGACTACAACATTGTGCCCGAGCCGCGCGACATCTATCCGACCCGCTCCTATGACGACAATGCGCTGGTGCAGCCGGAAAGCCGCGCCGCTTTCGCAGCACTGCTCGACCAGGGCTGGACCGATGCGCTGCGCAAGAAGCACCCGAAAGAAACGCTCTACACATTCTGGGATTATCGCCGCAACCGCTGGCCGCGCGACGCCGGCCTGCGGCTCGATCATATATTGCTCTCCAAGAAACTGGCGCGCCGATTGGCCGGGGCAGGGATCGACCGCGAAGTGCGCGGCGAGCCCGGCGCCAGCGACCACGCGCCGGTGTGGGTGGAATTGCGGTGAGGGGTGGAGAACATTCGATCTCCCCGTTTATGGGGAGGTTCGCGGTTGCTGGCGCTATCGCCAACCCTCACGCACAAAAAGGCACACTGGTCGCGCCCCTTCGCGTGCGAAAGCCTCGATCAAAGGTGTGTATCCCTCAAGGTCGGGCTGGGTAGCGAAACTGTGGGTGGCGGCGGTCGTAGCCCATGGCAGCTTTTCCGACGCGAAGACCTCGACGAAGGGCACATACCAATGGTGCTCGTCCAGCATGGTAGCGCGAACATTGACGATGAAGTCCAGGCCGTGCGGATGCGTGAACATCCAGTTCTTGCAGTGCGGGCAGTAGAGTTGCCGGTGCGGCCCATGCATGCCGCCGACCACCGGCTCGCCTTGCGTCACGGTGAAGCCGTTGCTCGGCACGGCCATGGTCAGGGAATAAGCGCTCGCGCTCAGCTTCTGACAGCCGGTGCAATGACAGGCCATTGTCAGCAGGGGTGGCGCACTTACCCGAAAGCGTATCCCGCCGCACAGGCAGCCGCCTTCCCAAGGTAATTTCCATTCATCCATTGCTTGGCCTCGATCGGTCTTGAGCCCTGCCGAGCGATCCTAGCGCGCGACTGGGCAACATTGCGGCGACCGAGAGAGTGTCCTCAGGCACATCCAGCACTTGGCGCAGGCGAGCGTTTTGCGCTCGCCGTTTCGCGGGTAAACTTCGGAATTGAACCGGGGCATCGACAAGCCCGGCGCTGGCCGGCATCATTGCGGCAAAGCGAAAGCGGCGCGAGGGGGAGACCGATGAACAGGTTTGTCGACAGGCTGCTCGCCGCGCTGCTGCTGGCGATCGGCATGCTCTGCCTCACACGCGTGTATTTCGCGCTGGGCGGCGAGGGCGCGGGCGACGCTTTCGCGTCCGCGCGCCTGGCTTTTTTCGGGGCAGCGGGCGTTCTCTCAGCCCTTGCAGCCCTGCTGTTCTGGGCCGGCCTGTTGCCGGGCCGGTCGAAGCCCGGACCAGCCATACCCTTGTTCGGCAGAGGCGCCGAAACGCAACCCGCCGGACGACCACGCCTGCGACAGCTCTTCGCCGTCGTTCCGTTCCTCGCCGTGCTCGTTCTGGCGGTCGACCAGCTCGGCCCCTGGTGGCGACAGCCACAGGACGCCGGCAAAAGTCTGACCGCCGAGCAACCCGCGCCGAGCGCGCCGAAGGGCGAAGACGTCGCCAGCGCACCGGCCCAAGCGCGGGAAGCGCTCGAGCGGCCTGAACAGACGGCTGCGCCTCCGCCGCCGCAAGGTGCAAACCCTGGCGCCAGCGCGAAATCGGCACAGCCGCCGCCTCCTGCTTCGCCATCTGCGGTCGCGCTTGCCCCCTCTGTCTCACCGCCGGAGGCTGCTCCCGCCCCGGCCGCGCCACCGCAGACCGTCGCGCCGCTGCCGCAGCCTCCACCGCTGCAGCCGACGCAACCCGACGGTCACAGTGATGCAGTGGTCTGGCTGGCGGTGGCGCCCGACGGTCACTCGATCCTGAGCGCCAGCACCGACCGCACGGTCAAGCTCTGGGATATCGATGGCAAGCGCCTGATCCGCACCCTCGGCATCCACAAGGACATGGCGCGTACCGCGCTTTTCCTGCCCGATGGGGCGCGGGCGCTGACGGCGGGCGACGATGGCGAGATCGTGCTGCGCCAGCTCGCTGATGGCGCGGTGCTGCATGTGTTCTCGTCAGGCCAGAACGGCGGCGTCAACAAGCTGGCGATCAGCCCCGACGGTAAACGTGCCGTCAGCGGGCACGACACCGGTAGGGTCATCGTCTGGGATATCGAGAAAGGTTCGGTGCTGCATGTGGCGCCGGGGCACGACTGGTCGATCAGCGGGGTCGCCGTCTCGCCGGACGGCACACGCGCGGTCAGCGGCAGCATCGAGGGCACGCTTAAGCTATGGGACATCGGCACCGGCAAGCAGCTGCGCAGCTGGCACGGGCATGAGCGCGGCCCCTATGGGATCGTGTTCATGGCCGACGGGCGCCATCTGATCACCGGCAGCGGCGATTATACGATCAAGCTCTGGGATCTCGACAGCGGCCGCGAAGTCCGCCGCCTCGATGGCCATTCGGGCACGGTCTATGCGCTGGCGCTGTCGGCCGACGGCAACCGGCTGCTGTCCGGCTCGCTCGACGGTACGGCACGGCTGTGGGACATGGAAACAGGCAGCGAGACCGCCCTGTTCGACAGCCGGTCCGGCCCGGTCTACGCGGTGGCGTTCGCCGCCGACGGCACGGTGCTGACCGGCGGCTACGACCGCACAATTTGGGATTGGCCGGCGGGCGGCGGCGACGGTGTCGTGCTCTTCGCCGGCGCGCCAGAGTGATCAATTTCACCGGAGCTTGAGCACCCCCCTCTGAAGGGTCGCGACCTATACAAAATCGATGTAAGGCCTCTTCGTCGCGCAGGTGCAGGAACACCATGACCGATCTCCACATCGTCGAGGCCTCGATCGAGCAGTTGCGGCAAGCGCTGGAGGACGGCACGGTCACCAGCGTCGAGCTGGTCGGCGCCTGCCTGCGCAGGATTGCGCATTACGACCGCCATGGCATCACCCTCAATGCCGTCCCCGTGCTCAATCCCGAAATGTTCGAGGAGGCGGCCGCGTCCGACCAGCGCCGCAGGAATGGTGCCGTGCTCAGCCCGTTGGACGGCATCCCCTATACCGCCAAGGACAGCTACAAGGTATCGGGCCTGACGGTGGCCTCCGGCTCGCCGGCCTTCGAACATCTCATCGCCAACGAGGACGCCTTCACCATTGCGCGGCTGCGGGCCGGCGGCGCGGTGCTGATCGGGCTTACCAACATGCCGCCGATGGCTAATGGTGGCATGCAGCGCGGCGTCTACGGCCGGGCGGAAAGCCCCTACAATGCCGATTACCTGACCGCCGCCTTCGCCTCGGGCTCGTCGAATGGTTCCGGCACCGCGACCGCCGCCAGCTTCGCCGCCTTCGGGCTCGGCGAGGAGACATGGTCGTCGGGCCGGGCGCCGGCGTCGAACAACGCGCTGGTCGCCTACACGCCGTCGCGCGGCGTCATTTCCGTGCGTGGCAACTGGCCGCTGGTGCCGACCATGGACGTGGTGGTGCCGCATACGCGCAGCGTTGCCGACATGCTCGAACTGCTCGACGCGACCGTCGCCGACGACCCGAACACAAGAGGCGATTTCTGGCGCGCGCAGCCCTGGGTGGCGCTGCCGACGAGCTCCGATGTCAGACCGCCACGCTATACCGGCCTCACGCTGGAGGGAGCGCTGCAAGGCGTGCGGCTCGGCGTGCCCGGCATGTATATCGGCCGCGACACGGAGGCTGACGTTCCGATCCCGACCCGCGCGTCGGTGCTCGACCTGTGGGAGCGGGCGGCAGCGGATTTGCGGCGGCTCGGTGCTGATGTGGTCGAGGTCGATTTCCCCGTCGTCTCCGACTACGAGCGCGACCGGCCGGGCACCAAAAACATGGTCGATCGCGGGCTGGTTCCGGAAGAATTCGCCGAGCGCGAGATATGGGACCTGTGCGTCTTCGCCTGGGACGATTTCCTGCGCGCCAATGCCGATCCGGCCATCCCCGATCTCGCCTCGGTCGACGGCGCAAAGATCTTTCCGCAGCCGCCGGGCACGCTGCCGGACCGCTACGAGGACAGCTTCGATCTAGCGGAGTATGTCGGGCGGGCCAAGCGCGGCGTCACCCCATTCGAGGCCATTCCCGAGCTGGACGCTGGCCTGAAAGGCCTCGAGGCAACGCGGCGGATCGATTTCGAAGACTGGCTCGACGCGCAAGGGCTGGATGCAGTGGTGTTTCCGGCCGTCGCCGATGTCGGGCCGGCCGATGCGGATGTCAACGAGGCCTCCGCCGCGCTTGCGTGGCGCAACGGCACCTGGGTCGCCAACGGCAATCTGGTGCCGCGCCATCTCGGCATTCCGACCGTCACCGTGCCGATGGGCACTATGGCCGATATCGGCATGCCGGTCGGACTGACCTTCGCCGGCAAGGCCTATGAAGATACGAAGCTGCTTCGGCTAGCCGGCGATTTCGAGCGTTTTGGCCAGCGCCGCACCAGCCCGCCGCGCACTCCGGAGCTTCCCGACGATGTCTTTGCCGCCCGGCCTGCCGCCCGCCAGCCCGACGAGGCGCCGCCGCTGACAGTCACGCTTGCCGCTGAGACGCGCCGTGCGGGTGATCAGGACGAGATAACTGTCACGCTCGATGTGCATGGCGAGGTCGGAACCGAGACCAGCGTGAAAGTCCATGTCAACGGCGAGCCCCTTCGCATGCAGCGGACCGACGAGCGCTTTACAGGGCGTGCAGTCGTACCGGCCAGTGAGCATGAGAGAATCCACAGCGTCTGGCGCGGCTCTTACGGCTCGATCGTTACCGCCGTCGTGCGTCTTGAGGACGGGCGTGCAGTCGGCTCATATGCAGTGACGGGAGGGATTGGATAGCAAGCCCTCCGCGTATTCCCATTCTGGACTCTCGGGATGGCATCGCCGCAAGTCTAGGGGAAGCTGCGGGATAGTGCCGATCGCGCCGACCCGCATGCCACCGATGATCAATGGCGGCATGCAGCCCGTCTGCGGCCGGCTTTCCAATCTGCGTCAGTCCGGCTTGCAGGGGTCGCTACCGGCGTCGGCTTTGGCCGCCGCTGTCTTGTCGCCCTCCTGCTGCGCCTCGACATCCTGCTGCGAGGTGGCAAGGTTTTTATCCCCACCGGCTTCCTGGTTGGCTAGCGGCATGGTGTTGCCGTCCTTATTGGCAGGGCCGCCCTCAACCTTGCTACCGGCATTCGCATCAGTTTCGAGGGGTGCACGCGTTCCGTCTTTTGCGATGCCTGATTGAGCTTCGATCGATGCAGTCGTGTCATGGCAGGTGGCGCTTGCCGTGCCGGCGGTCAGGCCGATCATTGAGGTGGCGAGCAAAATAGCGGTAACCGTCTTCATCTCATTCTCCTTTCGGTGTTTGAGCTATCTTTCTAAACTGCCGGCGATATCCAAGGTTCCGCTGATTCAGTTCGAACCTCGAAACTGGTGTCGTATTGCCATTTGATTTGCGGGCTTCCGCAGGCGAGGCCTATCGCGTATTGGCGCGGGGAAAATCCCTTTGGCACGCGTGGAAAGCATGATTCGACTGGAAAGTATCAGCAAGCAGAACGGCCGGCAGATCGTCTTCATCGAGGCCTCCGCCTCCTTGCAGAAGGGCGAGAAGGTCGGGCTGGTCGGCCCCAACGGGGCCGGCAAGACGACGCTGTTCCGCATGATCAACGGCGAGGAGCAGCCCGATGAGGGCCAGGTCTCGGTCGATCGCGGCGTCACCATCGGCTATTTCAGCCAGGATGTCGGCGACATGGAAGGCCGCAGCGCTGTCGCCGAAGTGATGAACGGCGCCGGGCCGGTGAGCGAAGTGGCGGCCGAGATGCGCGAGCTCGAAGCCGCCATGGGCGACCCGGAGCGATCAGATGAGATGGACGCCATCATTGCCCGCTACGGCGACCTGCAGGCGCGTTTCGAGGAGCTCGACGGCTATGCGCTGGATGGCCGCGCCCGCGAGGTGCTGGACGGCCTCGGCTTCAGCCAGGAGATGATGGACGGCGACGTCGGAAAACTCTCCGGCGGCTGGAAGATGCGCGTGGCGCTGGCCAGGATCCTGCTGATGCGCCCCGACGCCATGCTGCTCGATGAGCCGAGCAACCATCTCGACCTGGAAAGCCTGATCTGGCTGGAGCAGTTCCTGAAAAGCTATGACGGCGCGCTCTTGATGACCTCGCACGACCGCGAGTTCATGAACCGCATCGTCAACAAGGTGGTCGAGATCGATGGCGGCTCGCTGACTGCCTACTCCGGCAACTACGAATTTTACCAGCAGCAGCGGGCGATCGCCGACCGGCAGCAGCAGGCGCAGTTCGAGCGCCAGCAGGCGATGCTGGCCAAAGAGATCGCCTTCATCGAGCGCTTCAAGGCGCGCGCTTCGCATGCCGCCCAGGTACAGAGCCGGGTGAAGAAGCTGGAGAAGATCGATCGCGTCGAGCCGCCCAAGCGCCGCCAGAAGGTATCGTTCGATTTCCAGCCGGCGCCGCGCTGCGGCGAGGACGTGGTGACGCTGAAGAACATCCACAAGCGCTATGGCAGCCGCTCGATCTACGAGGGGCTGGATTTCCAGGTGCGCCGCCGCGAGCGCTGGTGCGTGATGGGCATCAACGGCGCCGGCAAGTCGACGCTGCTGAAGCTGGTGGCCGGCGCTTCCGAGCCGGACAATGGCACGGTGGCGCGCGGCCCGAGCGTCAAGATGGGCTATTTCGCCCAGCATGCAATGGAAGTACTGGAGGCCGAGCGCACCGTGTTCCAGACGCTGGAAGACGCGTTTCCACAGGCAGGCCAGGCGCCGCTCAGGGCGCTGGCCGGCTGCTTCGGCTTTTCCGGCGACGAGATCGAGAAGAAATGCCGGGTGCTGTCGGGCGGCGAGAAGGCGCGGCTGGTGATGGCGCTGATGCTGTTCGACCCGCCCAACCTTCTGGTGCTGGACGAGCCGACCAACCACCTCGACATCGCCACCAAGGAAATGCTGATCACAGCACTTTCGCAGTATGAGGGCACCATGCTGTTCGTCTCGCACGACCGCCATTTTCTGGCGGCGCTGTCGAACAGGGTGCTGGAACTGACGCCCGAGGGCATCCATACCTATGGCGGCGGCTATACGGAATATGTCGAGAGGACGGGACAAGAGGCGCCTGGGTTGCGGAGCTGAGGCGCAGGCCGGCGCTGCCGCTCACCGTCATCCAAACGCTCGGAGAGGAAGCCACGGGCTGCTCAGCCGTGCAGAACAATTTCGCGCAGCGGATTGCCGCCGTCGATGAACAGCCGGCCTTGCGCCGTCAACGCCGCCTTGAGCCGTTGCAGGGCGATCTTTCCTGCCTCGGGATGACGCCCGTCCAGCGCGCCGACGCGCACCGCAACGGCAATGTCGAAGTGCTGCTCGTCCGCCTCCAACTGGAAATCCTCGATGGCGGCCTGACGCAGGCTCAGCCGGCCCGCTGCAATCTCGGCGCGCGAGGCAGCCCTGGCCTGCGCGATGGCCTTGGCCGAGCGGTCGATCGCCAGCACGTGGCCGTCGCCAATCCGGCGCGTGATCTCGCGCGACGCAGCACCCGGGCCGCAGCCGATCTCCAGAATCCGCATGCCCTGCTGCAAAGGCAGTGCATCGACAATCGCCAAAAGCCTTGGCGACAGACCATTCGTCATTCCCTCGTCTCCAGCCTCTTCCGCGATCCGAGATTAGCGGGCGTGGCTGGCGGCGGGAAGGCCGAGACCTGAGGGGATAGTCGATGTGTTCACCGGCCTCGACGACCGGCAGCCGGCGAAAGCGAACAGTAGGAGGTACTTAAAAAGCGCTTCCCGTTTGAGCAAAAAACCCCGGGCGGCCCGGCGTCGTTGGCCTGAGGGGGGGACTGGCGCCGAGCCTAACCGGTTGGGGGGTAGATCACCGGCCGCATAGATACATACGCTTAAGCTAATGTAAGCGCAAGCTAATGTTATGCGTTTGCCGTTTCCAGCGGCTGTTTCTGACCATGGATGTTTCTGCCGGCCGCTTCCTGACTGCGCGCTTAATCCGGGTGCTGGAACTCACGCCAGAGGGCATCCACACCTGTGGCGGCGGCAATGTCGAGCGCACCGGCCAGAGGCGCCGGGGCTGAAGCGCAGAGCGGAGGCTCGCTTGAGGGCTTCGCGATCGTCGGCTTGACCCTTCACCAAGCCGGCGACATTGTGGATGTGCTGTTCGCCAGTCCATAGCGGTCGTGTGGGAATGGATTTTCGCAACGCCATCGATGAATCGCTGGCCTGGGCCAGCCGATGGTTCGACTATGCCGTCACGCCGTGGTTTTTCTATCAGGCTGCCATCATCGTCGTGCTTTTCCTCGTCGCGAAGCTCGCGGCGCAGCGCATCGAACCGCTCATGGAGAACCGGGCACGCCAGATCAAGGGGCATCCCGGACTGTTGAGGGTCGTCGTTGCGCTGTTGCGGCGCACCGACTGGATCCTGTTCACGGTCTTCCTGCTTGCCGCGCTCACTCTCATGCGCGCCGTCACTTGGCCAAGCCGGACCCATTTCATCTATATCGCGCTCTCGCTATCCCTCGCGTGGCTGTTCGCATCGGTGCTGTCGCGCATCATCCGCAACCGCTTTGTCGCGCGGGCTCTCGCCTGGCTGACCTGGATCTATGCGGCCCTCGTCATTCTGGGCATCGATGACGCCGCCGCGGCTTTCCTGGACAGCCTCGCAATACCTTTGGGGGCGGTGCGCCTTTCGGCGCTCATGGTGCTGAAGGCGGCGCTGCTGCTGATCGCCACGGTTTGGCTTGCGGTGGTCGTCGGCAAGTATATCGATGAGCGCGTCCGGATCTCCGAAGAGCTGACACCCTCGATCCGCGTCCTCGTCGGCAAGGTCGCAAAAGTGGGCCTTGTGCTGGTGGCGGGTGCCATCGCCCTGTCTTCCGTCGGTCTCGACCTGACGGCTCTGACGATATTCTCCGGTGCCGTCGGCGTCGGCCTGGCTTTCGGGCTGCAAAAGGTCGTTTCAAATTTCGTCTCCGGCATGATCATCCTGCTCGACAAGTCGATCAAGCCGGGCGACACCATTTCGCTCGAAGGCACCTTCGGCTGGGTACGCGAATTGCGGGCGCGGTTTGTCTCGGTGGTGACGCGCGACGGCCGCGAATACCTGATCCCGAACGAAGACTTCATCACCCAAAGGGTCATCAACTGGTCGTTCAGCGACAACCTCGTGCGGCTCGACGTGAATTTCGGGGTCTCTTACGACGCCGACCCGCATAAGGTCAGCGAACTGGCGATAGCGGCCGCCATGAGCGTCGGCCGGGTCGAAGCGGACCGGCGGCCGGTCTGCTGGCTCACGGACTTCGGCGACTCCTCGCTCAACTTCGTGCTGCGCTTCTGGATCCACGACCCTCAGCAAGGTCTGACCAACGTGCGCGGCAGGGTACTGCTGGCGCTGTGGGACACCTTTAGGGAAAACGGCATAGACATCCCTTATCCGCATCGCGAGATCATCATGAAGCCGGATGGGCGCGCTGGGAAATCAAGCGGGCGCTGATGGGTAGGGTGCACCGGGTCGCGGCGCCGAGCCGCTGAGCGCGGCCTTTTCGTCCCTGCCATCTCGGCAACGCTTATTGCCTTCAAGCCATGGCTCCAATGCTGTATCCAGCCCCGAATTCAAGGAGCCTTCGATGACCTCACACCTCGACATCCCCGACGCCGGCATGGCTGCAGCCGGCATGGCCGCCGATGACGGGCGCGCCCACGATGATGACGCCTCGTGGCAGGACGATATTCGCGCGGGCGTGCGGCATGTGCGCGATCTGGATTCCCTGCCGCTGTCGCCGGCCGAGCGCGAGGCGGCTCAAGCCGCGGCGACGCGCCACAAGGTTCGCATCCCAAAAGCCTATCTCGATCTGATCGACTGGAGCGACCCCGCCGACCCCATCCGCGCGCAGGTCATCCCGTCGCCCGAAGAACTGGCCGAGCTGGAAGGCGAGCTCGATGATCCGATCGCCGACCATGCCTTCAGTCCGGTGCCGCGATTGACGCATCGTCATGCCGACCGGGTTTTGCTGTTCCCGACCTATCAATGCGCGGTCTATTGCCGGTTCTGCTTTCGCAAGGAGTCGCTGACTTCGATCGGCCGCGGTTTTTCGCGCGAGGCGCTGGAGCCGGCCTTCGCCTATATCGAGGCCCATCCCGAAATCCGCGAGGTGATCCTGACCGGCGGCGATCCGCTGTCGCTGCCGGACAAGGCGCTGGCGGAAATCCGCGCCCGCATCGAGGCGGTTCCGCATGTGCGGCTCTTGCGCATCCACACCCGCGTGCCGGTCGCTCTGCCCTCGCGTATCACCTCAGGGCTGGTTCGCTCCCTGCAGGGCCGGCTGATGGTCACGGTTGTCACCCATTTCAACCACGCTTGCGAAATCACTGATGCCGCTGAGCAGGCCTGTCGCGCGTTGCGGCAAGGCGGCTTCGTGCTGCTGAACCAGAGCGTTCTCCTGAAAGGCGTCAACGACACGGTCGAGGTGCTGGAGGAGCTGTGCCGCGAGCTGATGTACCGCCTCGGCGTAAAACCCTATTACCTGCACCACGGCGACCTCGCGCGCGGCATGGCGCACCGGCGCACCACCATCGCCGAGGGACAGGCGCTGGCCAGCGCGCTCCGCGCGCGCCTGTCGGGCATCTGCAATTTCGTCTATGTGCTGGACCTGCCGGACGGCGGCGGCAAAGTGCCGCTCGGCGCATCCTATGCCGAGGCGCAGGACGGAGCGACCTGGCGGATTCGCGGGCAGGATGGCGAGCTGAGGACCTATACGGAGCTTGTCGGCGACCTTTGAACCCTGGGTTCCTCGCCCCCCAAGCGGGAGAGGTGGCTCGGCGAAGCCGAGACGGAGAGGGGCCTTTCGAGAAACGGAGACTTCCTTCAGCGCGCAAGCTTGTGCCACTCCTCGTTGGAACCGTATCCAATGCCTCGCATTTCTAGAGATGACGGGGCAAAGGAGCGCAGGTGAAAGTTTTATCAGCGGTACTTGGCGGCTTTGTGCTGACGCTGGCGGTTTTCGCCAGCGGATTAGCTTTCGCCGTCTGGATTCTTTCCGCCGAGCCGGTGCGGCAGGCCGCCCCGACTTCCAGCGTTGCCGAACTGTGGCCGAGGGAGCCGCGGAAGGTGAACCCCGCTTCGCAGCGTCTTGAGCGCCTTCCCGCCCGCGAGGTCCCAGAGGTCGCAGTTGATCAGGTCCCCGTCGATCGCACCGAGAAACCTGCCGATGCCGCAGCTTCGGCGCCCGACCCCAACGCTACCGCCTCTATCCCGGCAGCCGACGAGCAGCAGGCGGTGCCCGCCGCCCATGTGGAATGGTGCGCAAGCCGCTACCGCTCCTACAGGCCAAGCGACGACCACTACACATCCTATAGCGGAGAGCAGCGTCCCTGCATCTCGCCCTATCTCGATGCCGGCGCGGCCAAGCGCGTCGTACAGCCTGCCGAGAGCGCCAGCTATGCCGAGGCGACCGACACGTGGTCAATGGATGGGAACGTTCCGGCGGATGAAACCGGTGGCGCCTGGCTTCCGCCCGACCACGTGCAATATTGCTTCAGCCGCTATCGCTCCTACCGGCCGGAAGACAACACCTACCAGCCCTATTCCGGCGGCCCGCGCCGGCAGTGCGAGTAGGTAGGGCGGGGGCGGGCTGGCGGCTGCAGTGCGTGGCGCCTTTTGGACCCCACCCAACGATCACACGCAGATTTCTTGGATCGTTCGGGTTGGCGCCGCGTTCATCCGATACCCAAAGGAGGAATCAACATGGGCGACGACCGGGAAGACAGGATTCGTGAGCGCGCATACCAGATCTGGGAACGTGAAGGCCGCATCCATGGCGATCCCGAGCGGCACTGGCACCGGGCCGAGGCCGAGATCGACAGGGAGGCAGCCCTGCCGCTGACGGCAGGCGATGCCCTGCCGGAAACCCGCGAGGTCGCGAGCTCCGACGTCTTGACGGTGGAGGCCCTGGCGGTGCGCACCGGCATATCGGGCGACCAGGCGCAGGAGCTGCTCGACAGGCTGGGAAACGACCGGGCGGCGATCGAGCAAGCCGCGCGCAACCTCAAGGGGAAGCGGCGGCTCGGGGAGTGACAGATGATCAGAAAACTCAAAGACGGAAAATACCGCCTCTATTCGCGCAACAAGGACGAAAAGACCGGCAAGCGCCGCAATCTCGGGACGTTTGACAGCCGCGAGGCTGCGGAGAAGCACGAACGCGAGGTGCAGTATTTCAAGCGGCATTGATGGGGCGTGCCGTCGCCTGCCAGGCAGCCGCGTCGGATGCCTGGCGGAACCTGCGAAGACGGCGGCGCATCTCTGCGCCGAACACTTTACGAGAACATGATGCGTCCACCAGCCTTAGTCCGGAAGCAGCAGCGACGCCCATGGCGGCTCCAGCCGCGTCCCAAGATCGATTTTAGCCAAGTCTAGCTTTTCGCACTGATCTCCGTCGCATCAGGAGCGAAATCTGACGTCAGGCTCCGTATTCCGACGTCGTACACGCGTACTTCCTCATCGAAGCCCTTGAGGTGGCGCGCGCCGAGGGCGACCATCGGAATCTTGCCGCCGACGGAACACGCCACAGAGTCATCGGTGAGAATTTGCTGATCATCGGCCGACGAACACAGTCTGGACGCCAGGTTCACGACATTGCCGATCGCGGTGTAGTCAACGCGGGCCTCATAGCCAATTCGGCCGACCGTCGCCCATCCCATCGCGAGCCCTATGCCGAAACCGACCGCGTGGCCGCGCAGACGCCACGCGGCGATTAGCCGTTGAATCGCGTCCTGCATGTCAATCGCCATCTCGACAGCGCGAAGCGCTGGGTCCGCGCTCGGCACAGGGGCGTTGACAAGTACCATCAACCCGTCCGCCGAGAAGTTGGTCAGCGTGGCCTCGTAGCGTGTGATGATCGCGCCGAGAGCCTCATAGTAGTCGCGCAATACCTTCATGACGTCATCGGGTTCCGCATGCGCCGAGAACGCGGTAAAGCCGCGTAGATCGCAGAAGACTGCGACCACCTCCGCCCGCTGGCCCGCGAGTACGCTCTCGTCACCGGATTTTTCCACGAGCTCGGCGACCTGCGGTGCGAGAAAGCGTTTCAGCCGCGCGATCCGCTCGGAGCGATCCCGCGATATGGCGAGTTCCTGCGCCATCTGATTGAACCGGACCGCCAGCCGTTCAAGTTCATCTCCGGTGGCGATGTCGATCCGGTGATCGAACTGTCCGGCACCGATTTTTTCGGTGCCCTCCTCCAGCAGGCGGATCGGGCCGGTCATGCGCCTGGCAAGCCAGTAGGCGAGCGCCGCCGCCAAGACGATTGCCGCAAGCAACAGGCCACCAGTGCGCCACAAAGAAGCATAGAGCGGTGCAAACGCCTCTGCCTGCGGCTGCTCGACGAACACAGTCCAGCCAACACTGGGGATCGGTGCCATCGCAGTCACGACGCGTTCATCCTCGGCGTTGCGGGCCGTCGTCGCCTCGCCACCTGCTGTGGCGATCTCGTCCCGCAATCTGAGCAGGGCCTCCGCAGTGTTCTCGTCGGTGCCCCGCAACACTTTGCTGATGTCTGGGTGAGCGATGATCCGGCCGGTCTGGTCGAGAACAAATGCCTGGCCGCTGCGCCCCACACGAATTTCCGAAATGACAACCCAAATGAGCTTCAGGTTGATCTCGACGACGACGATGCCGTATCTCTCGCCGGGTCCCCACAGTGCCATGGTCATGAACGGTTCGGAGCCATCGCGGTAGGTGACCGGGCCATACCATATCCCCGTCGACAGGGCTCCCACAACGGCAGGATCACCTGAGCGATCCAATCCTCCTTCAACCCTGTTCAGGTCAATGCGGGAGACGTGCAGCCGCTCCACGCCAGCACGGTCGACAAGACTTATGCTGACGATTGCCGGGGCTTGGCGCATCGCCCGCAGTGCATCCAGCCGTTGTCCCCGGGTGTCCGCGGTCAAGGTCCTTTGGACCATCCAGCCGAGCTGATCCCTGATGTCGTCGAGAAAGCTCTGCATCCTGCCGGCTGCCGATGTGGCTTCCACCCGCAAGAGAGCGCTGAGCATGGCACGCTGGTCGCGATAGCCGAACCAGGCGTCGCTGATGCCGCTGGCAGTTACGGGGACAATGACGGCCGCGAAAAGGGCGATGAAATACTTCCGAAACAGTGATCGGCGCACGGGGGCGGCCTCGGGATGGATCGAATCCCGCACATCATCCTCATTCGATGACTTCATCAGCCATGATCAGTACGGTCTGCGGCAGATCGATGCCGAGGGCATTGGCCGTTTTCAAATTGATCGACAGCTCGAACTTTGTCGGTTGCTCGAGCGGAAGATCGCCGGGATTCGTTCCCTTGAGAATCCGGTCGACATAGAAAGCCAGCCGATGCAGCATCTCCGCGTAATCCGCGGAATAGGCAAGCAGACAGCCGTTTCGCGGATACCACGGAGCCCATGCCATCGTCGGCAACCGCTGTTCGAGTGCCAGATCGGCGATATGTGCCGCCTCGCCGGCGAGCATGACGTCGGGCAGGACGAAGATTGCCTGCACGCTCTCTTTCTTCATTTCCGGGATTGCGACATCGAGGTCCGCCGGCTGCCTGATGTGATGAAGCTTCACGCCAATGCCGAGCTTTTCGGCCGCGCGCATTGCATCAGCCTCGAATGGCAAATAGGAAACGTCCGGGTTGGCCAGAACCCCGATCGTGACGATACCCGGAATTGCTTCTTTCAGCAGTTCCAGACGCTTGGCAGTAAGTTCGGTCGCATAGTAGCTCACCCCGGTAAAATTGCCGCCTGGTCTGGCGAGGCTGGCGACGAGGCCAGCGGATATCGGATCCCCGCTGACGATCGATACGATCGGGACCGAATCCGTCACCTGGTGGGCTGCACGTCCCGCCGGTTGAGAGCTTGTCACGATCACGTCCACAGATAGCTGCACCAGCTTGCGCGCCGCTTCGGCAAGTCTGTCGTAATTCTTGCCAGCCGCCTGGCACTCGAGTGCAAAGGTCTCGCCCTTCCTATAGCCCAGTTCCTCGAGCCCCTTGAGAAACGGTCCGAATTCGTCCTGAACAATACCCGGGCTGCAGTCCCAATAGGTGAGAAGGCCTACATGCGGAACAGTTGCGGCCAGCCCAGGGCTGGCCGCAAACGGTCCACCGAACAGTGCCAGCAGGTAGGCAAGAGCGAAGTACCCTTGACGCATTGGATCCACCTGATCGGTTTCGGACGGCAGCCGATGTCAGGAACCATTCCCAAATGATGCGAATTTCACGCTTCGCCGGGGCTGCTCATCCAAAAAAGTCGTTCCCCACATCGAGCACTTGGTGCCCAAATATAGCGCTATTTGATCCACTCAGAAAGCGACCACTAGCTGCTGGGCGGAAAGCGCGAAAGAGACGCACATGACCCCGTTTCGACCGCGCGAAGGTCAGAAAATGGCGTCGACAACCGTCATTCGCCGATATCGCATCAAACGAAGTTGGCGCTAAGCTGACATTCGAACGGCACGATTGAACACGCGTCCTGCTGCCGTCATCTCTGAGCGCCTAGCGCGTCGCCCGCCGCGATCCCCTCAACCGCGTCGAGCCGCTCCTGCAAAAGCCCATTCAGCACGATCATTTCCTTGATGGCCCTCACCGCATCGCCCTTGTACCGGGCGATGAACCTGTCGGCGATGGCCTGAAGGGCGGCCTCCTGGCGGCTGTCGAGCGTCACGATGTGGTCCATGGAGATGCCTCCAAATGTTTCTGTTCAACTTGAACAAAACGGGAACAAATATGTCAAGTGTGAATTGACTCCGTGAGGAATCCCTTCCTATTTGTCAGCAGGTGGGGCGGTTGCTCACAAATTAGGGAGAGCCGCGATGGGCAGACGAAAAAGCCGGTTTGACAGGCTGTCGACGAGGGATGCGGAGGCGATCATCAAGGACGCTCTGAGCCTGCGCAGGACGGTGCTTTCGTCGCAGCTGCATCTGAAGGCGCATGGCGAGCTGTATTGGCAGCTTAGTGGACTTGTCGACAAATTGCATGAGGTGATGGCCAGCCTAGCGAACAAGGAGCCCGATTTCCGGATGCCGGATCTTGGCCTGCTTCCGCTTCCCGAGGACTATTTGGCCCGGAAATGACCGATGGCCGGGCCGATGGACAGCGTTGGACGTGCCGCGAAGGTCAACATGCTGCTCATCGTCGAGTGCGGCCATTGCTACCATGTCGGACGCTTCAGGGCCAATGATGTCGCGCAGGTGGTGGGCTGGAACAAGCCGCTGGAAGCGATCAGGTTCAGGTGCAAACGGTGCAGCCGGAAGGACACCACCGTGCGCACCCAGTTCATCGACCAGGACCACCCGCCGAAGGGCTACATCTGGGTGCTGCAGAAGTTCAAGCTTTAGAACAGCGAACCCTGTACGGGCGCCTGTGACGCCTGCGGCGGAAACTTGATCTGCGTCGCCGGCTTGTCGACGATCACCAGCGCGTCGTCGGGTGCCGTGCGCTGCAGGTGCCTGGCCTCCGACCAGGGCGCTGTCAGCCAGGTCTCGGTTTCCTCCTGGGTGGTCAGGATGACAGGCATGGCCTTCTCGTGAATTGGCGCGATCAGGGCGTTTGGCTTGGTGGTCAGAAAACCATAAAGCTCGAAGTCGCCGGGGCCGTCCTTGACCTTGCGCACGCCTTGCCAGCGCGTCCACAGGCCGGCGAAGAAGAACAGCGGCCGCTCCTCGTTCAGCGCGAACCAGTAGTTCCTCTGGATACCGGTATCCGGGTCCTTGTCGCCCGGCGCCGGGCTCGGTTCGGCGAAGCTGGTGAGCGGCACCACGCAGCGGTTCTCGACGCCGAGATATTGCTGCCAGTGGCCGTATTGCGGGTTGCGGATGTTGGTGGTGCCGTAGTCGGCCTTGCCCTTCACCCGCTCAATCGGCGTCGGCATGCCCCACAGCAGGTTGGCCAGCTCGCGAGTCCCGTCCGGCGCGTTGCGCACCACCGGGCCGGGCTGGTTGGGGTAGATGTCGATGGAGGGCTCGAGATTGCCGAGGATGTCGCGCAGGGCGCGGGTCCACTGGCGGATCGCCTCCTGGCTGGTGGTGATGTTGTAGAGGTTGCACATGTCGAGCCCTCAGGGATGTTCAGGCATCTTGTGGGAAAGGGCAGGGAAATTCCAGCGCCGTCCGCTCGGCTGCTGACACGCTACCCCAGCCACCACCACAGCGCCGCGATCACCGCCCCCACCCGGGCGATCGACCGCGCCAGAAGGAAACTACCGTGCGCAGCGGCGAACCGCGGGCTCCGCTTACGCAACGGACGCCGATTGTGCGCGTTCTACCCATTAGGAGGAGCATCGGGATATGACGCCTGGTCTCATGCGCTTACAATCGGAGGCAAACCATGATGTCTAAGTTCAAAGAAGCCCTTGAGCGCGGGAAGGAAGCCCGTGAGCAAGAGGGGAAGGTCCGCAATAAGAAGGCGGAGGCAGGTGTGGTGGACTTCGGCGCGCAAGCCAGGGCCTGGCTAAACCACGTCGTGGTTGCGTCGTTGGAGGCGGCCAAGGCTGAAGTGGCGGGCGAGGTGACTGTCGAGATGGACACCGCGCCACGCCGCCAAGCCAAAGCGTCAACACCATCTATCCGGTTCAAAGTCTACAGCAAGCAGGGCGTGGCGAAGGAGGAAGTCGGAAGGACGTTCACGGTCAACGTTCAGCTGAGTGGGCAAGTGTCGGTCTCTTCGCCCGGGATGGTGGCAAGAGAAGTGGGAAACATAGGGGATAGGACTGACGAGCGGTTCTCTACCTTGCTAGCGGAACTTATCGAGGACGCAGCAAAGGGCACTTAGCCAGCAAGGTGTCGAGAAGGGCAAGCAATTTCCAGCGCTGCCCGCTCGGCTGCTGACACAGCCGGGCCAGTCAGTAAATGGCTTTCCTAATGTCGCGAATACCCCCTCCGTTAACCTTTCGTTAACCATGGCTGGCTAGCGTTTACCTATCAGTAAGGAATCGCTGTCCGTGACCTTCGCCGCCCCCGTCGAGACCAAATCCATTCGTTTTCGCGCCCGCTCGTTCGTCGCCTTCACGCTGACGCCGGAGGCCCCGCTTTCTGAGTGGCTGGAGAGCCTCGATCGCTGGATCGGCAATTCACCGGGCTATTTCGCCGGCCGGCCGGTGGTGCTCAACCTCAACACGCTGAAGCCTGAGGTCGGCCAGATCGAAGCGCTGGTTGCTGAGCTTGGCCTGCGCGGCATCCGCATCTACGCCATCGAGCTCGACGGCAACACGGCGCTCGATGCCAATCTGCCGCCCGTGCTGATCGGTGCGAAAGAGGCCACCGCCGGGCTGCTGATGCAGGCCGACAGCAAGGGCAGGCCTGAAGAGGCGGGCAAGCCGGAAGAAGGCAAGGCGGAACAGGGCAAGCCAGAAGACAGGCAGCCGGAACCGCCGGCCACCCTGATGGTCAAGACCCCGATCCGCTCGGGACAGTCGGTCTTCCACGCGCATGGCGATGTCATCGTGCTGGGCTCCGTCGCCTCCGGTTCCGAGATCGTCGCCGCCGGCTCCATCCATGTCTACGGCACGCTGCGCGGGCGGGCGTCTGCCGGGGTGCTCGGCCATTCGGCGGCGCGCATCTTCTGCCGCAAGAACGAGGCCGAGCTGCTGTCGGTCGACGGCTGGTATTGCACCGCCGAGGAGATGGAGCCGTCCTTGCGTGGAAAGGCGGTGCAGGCGTTTCTCGAAAAAGACACGTTGCGTATCGCGCCGTTCAGCTAAGCAATGCCGGCCAAAGGTGCGCAATGTTTTTATGATGCATATGAAACAACTACTTAAGCGGATCTCCTAAATCAGACGCTTAACAATACCAACAACAATAATGGAGGCATATATGGGCAAGGTAGTGGTGGTCACCTCGGGCAAGGGGGGCGTCGGCAAGACGACCTCGACTGCCGCCCTTGGTGCCGCGGTCGCGAGGACCGGCAAGAAGGTGGCCCTGGTCGATTTCGATGTCGGCTTAAGGAATCTCGATCTGATCATGGGCGCCGAGCGGCGGGTGGTGTTCGACCTGGTCAACGTCATCCAGGGAACGGCCAAGCTCTCGCAGGCGCTGATCCGCGACAAGCGGGTCGAGACGCTGTTCCTGCTGCCGGCCTCGCAGACGCGCGACAAGGATGCGCTGACCGAGGAGGGCGTCGGCGAGGTGATAGAAAAGCTAAGCTCGGTGTTCGACTATGTCTTCTGCGATAGTCCGGCCGGCATCGAGCGCGGCGCGCAGCTTGCCATGCGCTTTGCCGACGAGGCGGTCATCGTCACCAACCCGGAAGTCAGCTCGGTGCGCGATTCCGATCGCATCATCGGCCTGCTCGACGCCAGGACCGTCAAGGCCGAGCGGGGCGAACAGATCGCCAAGCACGTGCTGGTGACGCGTTATGATGCGGCCCGCGCGGCTCGCGGCGAAATGCTCTCGATCGACGACGTTCTGGAGATCCTGTCGACGCCGCTCCTGGGCATCATTCCCGAAAGCCAGGACGTGCTCAAGGCCTCCAACCTCGGTTCGCCGGTGACGCTCAGCGATCCGACGAATTCCGCCGCCCGCGCCTATATCGAGGCGGCCAAACGGCTCGAGGGCGAGGAACTGCCGGTCGTCGTGCCGTTCGAGCGCAAGGGCTTTCTCGATCGGCTTTTTGGAAGGAGGGCAGCATGAACCTGTTAGACCTCTTCAAGCGGCGCGGCAGCGCGCCGGTGGCCCGCGAGCGGCTGCAGGTGCTGCTCGCCTATGAGCGCCGCAACCGCAGCCAGCCCGATCTCGTCTCGGTGCTGCGCGAGGAGATCATGGCCGTCATCGCCAGGCATGTGCAGATCGACCAGGATTACCTGCAGGTCTCTATGGATCGCGGCGAGACGATGTCGACGCTGGAGATCGACATTCAGATCCCCAACAAGAGCGCAAGGCCATTGGCCATGTCGGCCTGAGCGGCAGTGTTGCGGCCAGAGAAGCGCCGGAAACTCCGGCGCCGCGCGGCGCTCCGCGAGCTGTCGCTTTCGACCTGCGCAGACCTGATCCCACCTGGCTCAGGGCTGTTGGCTCACGCCTTGGCCTTGAAGCGCGCCGCCTCCTCCGAACCGCTTGTGGCGTCGCCTGCGCTATAGGGCGCGCCGGCGTGGGAAGTGTGTCTGGCCGCCGGGATAGCGGTCGAGCTTCGTAAGCCCGTCCCGCGCATAGTTTGACGAGTAACCGTCGACCGATCGTCATAGAGGACGCAAACGACCTTTGCCATTTTTGATCTCCCTTCGTCTGTCAACGAGGAAGACGCTCGGTTGTTAAGGCTGCCCGCCAAAACGAACGGGCGGCCACTCTGTTTGTCAGAGGCCAGCAACTCTTAGCGCTTCCTGGGAAAGTTGCGCGCTATTGCGAATTAGATGGAGGAGCCGGACGTGGCTTCAAGGCCAGCGGCAGGCAACGGTGCCGCGTTGCTCTTCGGACCTTGGGCGTAACGAACGACGGGCTGCCATTGCAGCCACTGCCGCGGTGGCGCCAGCCACAAAACCTCACTTCTTCCCTTGCGGGTAGATCGTTTCGCCGCGTTTCAGCATCTCGACAAAGGCGGCGATCTTCTTTTTGCGCCCGGCCTCGGTCTTCATGTTGTGGATGCGGAAGGCGAGCGCGAAACGGTTCTGCGCGCTGAGCGTTGCCAGCATCGCCTTTGCCTTGGGCTCGGCATCGATGGCCGCCTGCAAGTCCCCGGGGATTTTCATATCCTTGCCGCTTCCGTAAGCGCGCGCCCAGCGACCGTCGGCCTTCGCTGCCTCGACCTGTTTCAGCCCGTGCTCGGTCATCCGGCCTTCCTCGATCAGCCGGGCGACGTTGTCGACGTTGATCTGGCTCCAGGTGCTCTTCCTGCCGCGCGGCGTGTAGCGCTGCAAATAGCTCTTGTCGTCGAGCCCCTTGCGCACGGCGTCGATCCAACCCCAGCACAGCACGACGTCGATGGCCTGCTTGGGCGTGATCGAAGGCAGCCCCGAATCGACCTTGTGTATCTTGATCCAGACTTCTGTCTCGGTGTCGTGGTGCTTGCCGAGCCAGGTGTAGAAGCTTTCGGCATCGCCGAATTCGCGCACTTTTTCAGGGTCGACCTTGACCGGCGGCATTAACCGGCCTGCCTTGGTGGTCCGGTGACACCCCGCGCTCGCTCATCGGATGTCTCAGCCATCGTTCCTCCCTCTGCGCCGCCGCATCCGTCTGGATGGAGCAACAGCGGGGAAGCGTCAACAGGTGGATGTAGCTGCCAGTCCGCCCCCTCCGTCCCGCGGCGCCCATGGCGGTTCTTCCCATCGTGATGTAACACCGTCCTGACAGAACCGGCCCATAATAGGCTCGGCGGGCCTCAACTGGGGGATGTGGACATGCGAGCGATGCTGTTCGGCCTGATGTTGCTGGCGCCAACCGTGGCCCTGGCGGAACCGATAGAAACCCAGAAGATCATCACCGCGCTGACCGGCGACTGGAATGGCGACGGCGCCGTCGACCTGGCGATGATCGTCGAGACCCAGCCAAGCGAACCGATGGACATGCATTTCTTTCTCAGGGATCGCGAACACGACTTTTTGCGTCCTGCCGGCATCGTGCGTGACCAGATTCTCGGAGAGTGGAACGGTTACGACCGCTCCGGCTACGAGGCCTCCGACACCGAGCCGGAGCTGACCGCACTGCCCAACGGCTCGATCAAACTGTATCTGCCGGCGATGCCGGTCGGCAGCAAACGGACCAACCAGACGCTGACGCTCGCTTACCGCGACGGCGTCTTCATCGTCGCCGGCTTTGCCTATGATTATCACGATTATCTTGAAGACAATGTCGCAAGCGAGTGCGATTACAATGTTTTGACCGGCAAGGGCAAAAGCAGCAAGATGCAGCCCGATGGCACCACAAAGCAGAAGACCGTGGCGGTGGGAGGCAAGGTCATTGCCTTTTCTGAGTGGAACCCTGGAACAGGCTTCAGCGCCTGCGGCGAGTGAGGGCAGCGTCCCCGCATCACGAAGATCTGACCGGTACGGACTGCTTCACTGCAGCTGCGGTTTCTTGAGAAAGCTGTTGCGGTCGGCCGACTTGACGCGCAGCCAGGTTTCGCGGCCGTCGCGCACCACCCGCAATGGGATCTCGGCGCCCGCCGGGTTCTGCCACAGCTTGCGATAGAAATCGGCGAGCCCGTCGACTTCGCCGTCGCGGACGTCCGAGATGATGTCGCCCTGGCGCAAGCCGGCTTCGGCGGCGGGGCTGCCTTCGGCGACGCTCATCACTACGACCTCGCCATTGCTTTCGGCGGAGAAGGCGCCAAGCCATGGGCGCGGTGGCTTGGCAACCTGGCCGCGTGTCAGGAGATCGTCGAGAATGGGCGGCAGAAGGTCGATCGGCACCACCATGTTGATGTCGGCGATCTCGCCGGCGCGGCTCATCTGCAGGCGCAGCGAACCGATGCCAAGCAGCCTGCCGTCCTGCCCGATGAGTGCCGCACCTCCCCATGACGGATGGGCCGGCGCGGTGAAGATCGCCTCGTCCAGGAGATACTCCCAATAGCCGGCGAATTCCTGTTTGGTGACGATGTGCGCCCTGACCGCCTGGCCGATGCCGTCGGCAAGCACCACGGGGTCGCCGGCCATCGCCCTGGCCGCGTCGCCGAAAGCCACGGCGGGCAGGCCGAGCGGGGCCAGCGCCTGCACCAGGCCGAAGCCCGATTCCTGGTCATAGGCAAGCGCGTGGGCGGGAACCACGCGCCCGTTATGGTCGGTCAGCCAGACTTCTTCCGCCTCGGTGATGAGATACCCGATGGTGAGCACCAGCCCGTTATCGCGAATGACCACGCCGCTGCCTTCCCGGCTTGTGCCCAGCGCGTTGGCGGTGAAGGCGTCGTCGGGGATCGAGGCCCGCACCGCCACGATGGACCGCAAAATCGTATCGATGGTCATGCTCTCAATCCCGGCAAGCGATGCGTGGGCCGGCAAGGCCCGATATCCCTATAGGTATGGCGCACGTGACGAGGCGCAAGGGCATCGATTAGCCCTTCCCCCTCGGGGCCTATTGGGGAGAAGGGGCGCGCGGCATCGGCAATAGTTCAACATAAGTTGAACTTCCTGGCGACCGCACTACCTGTATCTATGTGTAGACGAACCTGCCCCACCCTCCCGCTCTCATCGCGCAACCTGATCCTCCCCAAGACGCTCCCCGCTCACAACACAAGGCCTCCCAAGATGAACCAATATACACCGCCGAAAGTATGGACCTGGAACAAGGAAAATGGCGGCGCCTTCGCCAGCATCAACCGGCCGATCGCGGGCCCGACGCATGACAAGGAGCTGCCGGTCGGCAAGCATCCGCTGCAGCTTTATTCGCAGGCGACACCGAACGGCGTCAAGGTGACGATCATGCTGGAGGAGCTCTTGGCGCTCGGCCACAAAGGTGCCGAATATGACGCCTGGCTGATCAGGATCAACGACGGCGACCAGTTCGGCAGCGGCTTCGTCGAGGTCAACCCCAACTCCAAGATCCCGGCGCTGATGGATCGCAGCGGGCCAAAGCCGATCCGCGTCTTCGAATCCGGCTCGATCCTGGTGCATCTGGCCGAAAAATTCGGCGAATTCCTGCCGACCGAGCAGCCGGCGCGCGCAGAAACCCTGTCGTGGCTGTTCTGGCAGATGGGCTCGGCGCCCTATCTCGGCGGCGGCTTCGGCCATTTCTATGCCTATGCGCCGGAAAAGATCGAATATGCCATCGACCGCTTCGCCATGGAGGTGAAGCGCCAGATGGACGTGCTCGACCGGCGGCTGGCCGAAACCGAATATCTCGGCGGCAGTGACTACACGATCGCCGACATGGCGGTCTGGCCGTGGTATGGCGGTCTGGCCAAGGGCCGGCAGTACAATGATTCCGCCACCTTCCTTTCGGTGCAGGAATACAAGAACGTGCAGCGCTGGGCCGAAGCAATCGACGCACGGCCGGCGGTGCAGCGCGGCCGCATGGTCAACCGCGCCTTCGGCGAGCCGGCGATGCAGCTGCACGAGCGCCACGACGCCAGCGATTTCGACACCAAGACGCAGGACAAGCTGGCGGCCGAATGAGCGGCTTTGGCCAGACGCGTGGGGCCGGAGACGTCCGGCGTCGCGATCCTCGACCACATGGATCCTAGGGTCTCCGCGACGTCGCTTCGCCCTAGGATGACGAAGGCATCACTGCTTAAGGCCAATCGCGGACGGTGAAGATTGGCAGTTGCGTCGCCGCGTGGCGGTTGATGGCAAATCGCAAACTTCGAGATTGGCTGAACAACACTCCCCCGTTCGTCATCCTAGAGCGAGCGGGAGCGCGGACCTAGGGATCCATACCGTTACGATGACCGAGAAGGGCAGCGATCGCCCTCAAGCCTGTCCTATTGCGCAAGCCACAGGCAGGCTTCCGTGCTGCCAACACCAGACATATGTATCCGGAAATATATATTGCTTGACTAAAGTATCGGAACGTCCAATGCACATTCCCAGAACCGAACAAGTCCGCTTTCAAAAGGCTTAGACCATATTATCTATTTCGGTCACATCATTATCTAAGCACATCGATATTCTGCCGGCGCGTAACCTGTATCTCGACACGTCGTAAAACCGATACTCGTCGGTCCAGCACTCGCGGTCGCGGATCACCTGTGTGTCTTTCGCCCGGCTCTGTAGATCAGTTGGACGACGAACAAAAAATATCCAACCTGCGAAACGATCAAGGTAAGGACCGTCCAGCCCAGCGCCTTCCAGATTGAACCCGTTGCCAAAAAAGTCGAGAGCGCCACGACGAATGACGCGGTAGTCATCCCCACCAGGAACTGTGGAAAATTCATCGCTTTTCAAAGCCGCCCCGGAGCTTCTAACGGCCGCGACGGCCACCCTTGCCCATTTACCCCGGACCACGTTTTCACCCTTTCAATGGTTGCGCAAGTGGCAAATGGATCAGAAGTGTGCACATGCTTAATGCAATCTCTGGTTGAGATACATCCTGGCGTCGTGCTGTTCCATTCAAAAAGAGCAGACCTATTGCGGAAAAAACGATGGAAAGTTGTTGCGCGCCGGGTGCGCTGGCGCAACGTGGGCCCTGCGGACTGCCACAGAACAAGAATATCAGTCCAGGGGAGGATGGGGCCAAGGGGGAGGATTACATGGCGCTCAAGGTAATCGGCGCGGGATTTGGACGCACGGGCACATGGTCGACCTTTGCCGCGCTGAACAGGCTCGGCTTTCCCTGCTATCACATTTAGGAAGTTCCTCAAGCTGAAGCGATTGCCCTGAGGTAAAATCCACCAGGGCTGGACAGCCTCAACTCATGGAACCAGTTGCGGGAGATCGCATGGGCGCTAGGTCGGATGACTTCCGCATCCTCGTTGCCGCGACCGGCCGGGGTCAACGTGCCTGTCGTCGGAGAAGCAACCGCCCCGCCGTGCCTCCTGTGGTCCCTTCGCCGGCTCCTTGCGCAGTAACGGTTTCTTCGTTGCTTTTGTCGCACAATGGCCGCGATGGGGCAGGCGAAGTCCAAGGGGCATGGCTGACAAGAAGAATCGCAACGGAGAGTTCTGGGAGCTGGCGCTCGAACGCGCGCATCTTGGCGTCTGGGACTGGGATCTCAGGACCGGCGACTGTTTCTACTCGGCAATGTGGTCGCAGATGCTCGGCTATGGCGAGGGCGAGCTTGCCGAGACAAGCGACCTTTGGCTGCAACTGACGCATCCCGACGATCGCGAGCGGGCGGTGGCCAGCGGCGAACGCCACATTGCCGGGCTGACCGATTCCATCGAGACCGAGCTCAGGCTGAAACACAAATCCGGTCACTGGGTATGGGTTCTCGATCGCGGCGGAGTGGTGGAGCGCGACGCGGAAGGCCGGCCGCTCCGGCTGATGGGCGTCCAGACCGACATCACCAAGCAGAAGCAAGCGGAAGCACAGCTTGAGCAGGTGAACGTCCGCTTTCGCCTGGCGTTAGCAGCCAGCGGCACCGGCATCTGGCATCACGATCTCGCCGCACGCAAAAGCTACTGGGACCAGCGCACGCGGGAAATCTTCGGGCTTGTCGCCGAAACCGACGAGGTGTCGCAAGACCTCTGGCACAGTTATCTGCATCCGGATGACAGGGCCGACGCCGAGCGGGCCCACTTGGCGCCGCTGCAAACCCAAAAGGTCGTCGCCGTGCAATACCGCATCATCAAGCGGAACGGCGAAATCAGACATGTCGAATCACTGATACGGCTCATCGCCGACGCCCAGTCGTCGGGCCAGATCCTGGGCACGGTGCGCGACATCACCGAGGCGAAGCAACGCGAGCAGGAACTTGCCCATGCGGCCCACCATGACGCGCTGACCGGCCTTCTGAACCGCGCTGCATTCGACCGGCTGCTGGCCGAGCATATCGCAACGGCGCGCCCGCTCGCGATCTTCTACGTCGATCTCGACTACTTCAAGGCTCTGAACGACTTCGCCGGCCACGCCGCCGGCGACCTTGCACTGAAGCGCGTCGCCAAGCGCATTCAGGGCTGTCTGCCGCCGTCGGTGCATGCCGCGCGCCTCGGCGGCGACGAGTTCGCGCTGCTGGTGCCTGATTGCGACGCAGCGCAAGCCGAGCGTCTCGCCGGCGCCGTTCTCGCGGCGGTTCGCGATGCCGACCTCGGCTCGACGGCGGCGTCGCGCAAGCTGGCGGCCAGCATCGGCATCGCCTTTGTCGCCGATGAGAATACCGCGGTGGCCGACGCGCTCGCCTGTGCCGACGACGCCTGCTATGCGGCCAAGGCCGCCGGGCGCAATCGCTTCGCGGTGTTCTCCCCTGAGACAACATCCGGTTCCAGCGGTCTCAATGCGGCGCGGCTAGCGGCCGACACCGTCGATGCCATGGAAGACGGAAGGCTGAAACTGTTCGGCCAGGAAATCCATCGGCTCGGAACACCTTTGCAAGAGAGCCGCCATGTCGAGGTCCTGGCGCGGCTCGCCGGGCGCAACGGGCGGCTGATCCCGCCGGGCGAGTTCATCCCGGCGGCGGAGCGGTTCGGCATAGCCTCGCGGCTCGATCGCTGGATCATCAGGACGGCGCTCTCGCTTCATGGTCCGGCGCTGAAGTCAGGGGCGCTCACGCTCGGCTTCAACCTGTCGGCGCAGACCCTGAGCGATCCGCAGCTTTGGGATTTCGTCGACGCCGTCATCGATGAGACCGGGGCGCCGCATGCCGGCATCGGCTTCGAGATCACCGAAACCGCCGCAGTCACCAATTTCACTGCTGCCGAACAGTTCGTCCGCAAGGCGCGCGAGCGACGCTGCCGCGTCAGCCTCGACGATTTCGGGGCGGGCATGAGTTCGTTCGAATATCTCCGGCGCTTTCCCGTCGACGCCATCAAGATCGACGGCTCCTTCATCGAGCATATTGCGGAGAGCCGCTTCGACCGCGAAATCGTCTCGGCCATATCCGGCATCGCCAGAAGCCTCGGCTGCTCCGTGGTGGCGGAGAAGATCGAAGAGCAGGCTTCGCTCGACATCCTCAGGGGTATGGGCGTTGCCTTCGGCCAGGGATTTCTGCTGCACCGGCCGGAGCCGCTGCAAGCGATCGTGGCACGGGCGAGCGCGCAAGCGGCTTTGCCAGCTGGACGGCGAGCATAGCATCCGCTCGCCGGGCGCGAGGCTGCAGGACGGCCAGCGATCCGTCACGCGCGAGATCGGATTCGCGTCGGTCGAAGGTGAGAAAGCCTAAAAGCCGCGAGAACGTCCGGAACAGTTCCAGCGTCGACACTGCGAGTGGGTCAGGGCTTTCCCGGCGGGCGATAGCGGATCGACTTTGCCTTCCCAAGCGCTTGCATCGTCTCTTCGACGCTTAGGAGAACGGTGGTCTCGTACGAGTTGATCGCTCCTCCCGCACCGATAGCCAGCATGACAGATGCCATCGAAACGTTGTCTGGCGCCTCCCACAGGTTCCAGCCATCGTGCTCTCCGAAGGCATACCAGAACCCGTGCAGCTTTCCGCCCACCGACTCGATGTAGGTGCGGGCTGCCTCGCGTCTATCCTCGGGGTTTTCGATCAGGCGCGCCCAGGTCTCGGGCGTATAGCTGAATCGTGAGAGATACATGGGCATGGTTCGCCTCCAGCGCTGCCGATCCCCGCGGCTCGGCGTCAAGGGATCGAGGGGAATGGCGCCGAGCCTAACCGGCTTGGGCAGTTCGCCGGCTGACGAAATATGCTCTTAAGCTAATATAAGAGCAACAGCTATAAATCCGCGCGCCATAGGTCGCCTCATAGCTTCCGCCGAAGAGACCGCAGAATGCTGGATGGTTCCAGTTCGACTTTTTTGGCCATGCCGGTTCGCCAATGTGAATCGATCAGTCAGCTAATTTAGTACCTTTGTTTATCAAGGCAAGATCCGGTCTTAGCGAGACTGGCGAGCGGGCAGGCGCGCGACATTTGCCTGCCGTGCCAATATCCGCAGCCAAAGCAGCATTACAAGCGAGTGGGAAATTAACCGGCAGTCGGCGCAATCATCAGGAGGCCCGGCTCTGCCGGGCCTCCTTCGAGCCTGTCTCGGAGCCTGTCTCGTTCAAGAGGCTGCAGAGCGAAACGGCCTCATCGTGACACAGGCCGATCAGCGCAAGCGCCGAAAACTGGGCCGGCAGATCGAGCCTGACGTCCCACACCATCCATCTGCCGTTTGGCTCCATGACACATTCAAAACGCAATGCACCGTCCGACATTCGACCCCCCAACGATTGCCGCTAGGTGGTATCGCGTCAAAGTAAAAGAGTTATTGCGTTCCTGAAACCTGGCGTTGAATCCGGCCGATAGCGCCGGCAGGCACCGGAAACACGCGGTATGGTCAAGTCGCAGTGAGGATCCGATGATGATCCGGCCGCGATGATGGTCCGGGTCGACGCCGCCGGATGCGGATCAGGCGTTGCGGCTCGCCATATGCGCATCGAGCTTCTTTCTCGAAGGACCGTACCGCTTGATGATGGTCGCGGCCTCGCTCGGCGGTATGCCGTATTTTCTTGCAAAAGCCGCAACGTCGTAAGGCTCCTCGCCGGAGGCCGGTTTGCGGTCCTGCTTGCTCTTGGATTTGTCGTCGGCCATGTCGTCCTCCGTCACATCCGGTCGATATAGGGCGCCCTGGTCCGGCCGACCATCCTTACCATTCGGAAAGGCGGGCACACCTGTCCCCCCGGGGCATTGCTGCGCGATGCAGCAGTCTGATCGGATCAAGACCGATCGGTTGCCCGGCTGGGGAGCTGCTGGTTCCCGCTCATGGGCTCGAACCACGATTCACGCCTTCATGACGACAACGTCGCTCTGGGTGGCAACTTGCCGTATGGCGCGCCTGTCGGAATGACGTGATTGCGACAAGGAGCGGACGTCGTCCAGCCCATGCGCTGAGGCTTGCTCACTCCAGCGTTAGGTCGCTCCGCGGGCCGTTGAATGGAAATCGAAGAAGCCTACGGGCAGACCTTTAGCCCTCCGTCGATGATTGTTAAATCCAAAGAATCACCACAGGACGGTGGCCGTCGAGCGAGTTTTCAGCAGCCCATTTCCGCAGCCTATTAATGTGAAACTTGGGAAGCTGCCGACATCAATTCCTCGGGATTCAGCGCTCTGAAGGTGTTGAGGCCATCCTCCAGAACTTCAGTGAAGTTCCAGCGTACGATGCCCGCCCGGTCGATTAGGAACTGACCGACAAGCTGCGCCTGGCTGGAAGCCATCGCCTGCTGATCGACTTCAGTAATCTCATATCCTTCCTTCTTGTTAAGAAATTCATTCATTGCCATGATGTCCATAGGCTCGGGCAACTCGCCCGGGAGATGGAACGGTATCGCCATGACCGTGTCCATCCCGACCTCGCGCAAGCCGAAAGCACGGTGCGAGGCTCGCTCCGGGTCGGATGCGGCGAGAAGATCGGGTGCCGGGTGGTAACGGAAATAGAGCCGCGCCCGCTCGACCGGCGTGTTGACCACCGCCAGGCATTCGACGCCTTTCTCACGCAGGGCCGGCTTGAGTTGCGCCATCGTCGCGACATGGCGCCGGCAGAACGGACAGTGCAGGCCTCGAAACAAACCGATCAGTAACGGACTGCGGCCTCGAAAATCATCGAGCGCGATCTTGCCTTCGCGCGAGATCGCATCGAGTACAACATTCGGTGCCCGGTTGCCCGGCTGCAGCGGGCAGTCGACATTACTCGTGGACATGGACAACCTCCTCGCCCCGGATCAGTCAAGAAAAGGCAGCACACCCACTCTTCGGAGTTGAGCCTGTGGCGGGCGCAAAAACTTCCTGCGCCAGGGCAAATTAGCTTTCGGCCTCTGCCATATTGCCGAGGTCGAGATTACGCGTGTTGCAAACCCATCATAACACGAAAATGCATCTGCGGGTCGCCCCTTTTCGCGAGCCGTCTCGAGCGCCGCAGTACACAATGGGTCGTTTCATCCGCGCCATGGCATGACACAGCGGCGAGACCGATTGGATCTTCAGATACGCGCGTCCTTGCGGTGTTCACGTCTGGAAACTTGGGCGGGCCTCGAAGTGAGCGGATGCCAAATGTCGTGAATGATCCACACTAGAGCACTCCCGAATGCTCTTGCGCTGAAGGTCCGAAGACGACGCTCAGCAGCAGTGCGCAACATCTGGCCTGTGGTCCATTTCCAGCACGGACCGCCTCCAGGATCGCATTTTCAAGAGCAGGTCCAGGCGTTCTGGTCCCTAGTGGGAATCACGGGTGGGCTGAGGCGTGCGAGTTTTCTGTCGCGGAGCGTGGAGGAAGAAGAACGTGAGGACCGCGAGCTTCGGCAGGCCAACGAGATTCTGCGCAAGGCGAGCGCGTATTTTGCCCAGGCGGAGCTCGACCGCCGATTCAAGCCATGATCGCGTTCATCGTTGATCACCGAGAGGCGCATGATGTCAGCCGATCGTGTTGCCGATCGCCCCGTCGATATTCCAAAGCCTCGGTAGCCGGCGATTGTCGCGCGGAACGTTGAACTCCACAGAGGGAAACTTTACGACTTGAGCGGCCTTCTGGAGGGGTAGCCGGGCCAGGGTCGGCCCGACCTTTTGCGGTGTCCGATCAATGGATCCTAAGAAATGACAAAGTTGCTCTGAGGCTGGCCGTGCTTGGCATTCTTGCAAACCGCACCTACCGCCATCTCTTCGCGGCTCAGGTCATCGCCTTGATCGGCACCGGCCTTGCCACGGTTGCTCTCGGTCTTTTGGCATTCGAACTGGCGGGCGGTGAGGCCGGCGCGGTGCTCGGGACGGCGCTCGCCATCAAGATGATAGCCTATGTCGGCGTCGCGCCCGTAGCTGCTGCTTTCGCCGAACGGTTGCCGCGGCGCGCGATGCTGGTGAGTCTGGACCTTGTCCGGGCGGCGGTGGCGGTGCTTCTGCCCTTCGTCGTCGAAGTCTGGCAGGTCTATGTGCTCATCTTCGTCCTGCAGTCGGCTTCGGCTGCATTCACGCCGACCTTTCAAGCCACCATTCCCGATGTCTTGCCCGACGAGAAGGGATACACAAGGGCGCTTTCTTTATCGCGGCTCGCCTACGATCTGGAAAGCCTTGTCAGTCCGATGCTCGCCGCCGCCCTGCTGACGGTGGTCAGCTTCCACAGCCTGTTCGCAGGTACTGTGATCGGTTTCCTGGTCTCCGCTGCGCTGGTTGTCTCGGTTATGCTCCCCAGTCCAAGGCCCTCCACGCCGCGTGGCATCTACGAGCGCACCACGCGCGGAACCCGCATTTACCTGGCGACACCACGTCTACGGGGATTGCTGGCTGTCAATATGGCGGTCGCCGCAGCGGGCGCGATGGTGATCGTCAACACGGTCGTCATTGTGCAGGGAGAATTCGGCCTCACCCAGCGGGCAACTGCACTGGCGCTGGCCGCTTTCGGTGGCGGATCGATGCTTGCGGCACTTGCGCTGCCCAAGCTGCTCGAGCTCGTTCCCGACCGCTCGGCCATGCTCGCGGGCGTTCTCCTGCTGGTCTGCGGTCTCCTTTTCGGTGTGGCGGTTCCCAGCTATCAAGGTCTTTTGCCGCTCTGGTTTGCGCTCGGATTGGGATATTCAGCCGCGCAGACGGCATCTGGGCGGCTGCTCCGACGATCCTCGCAGCCCGAGGATCGGCCCTCGCTGTTCGCAGCCCAGTTCGCGCTTTCGCATGCCTGCTGGCTTGTCACCTATCCGCTGGCTGGATGGCTGGGCGTCAATTTCGGATTGGCGGCGACATTCGTGATCCTCGCCTGCATCGCGGGTGCTGCCCTGATTGCCGCATTCCTGGTGTGGCCAGCTTCCGATCCGGAAGTGCTTGAACATCCGCATCCCGGTCTTCCCGAGGATGATCCGCATTGGGCGGAGGGGACGCACCATTCCGGATATCGCCATGCCCACGCCTTTGTGATCGATAAGCTGCATCCGGAATGGCCGCGTGAGCCTTGAGCGGCAGCGCGTGATTCGGGCCCGGGCATGTTGCAGACGATCATCGAACTCCAACGGGACATCTATCTCGCCTTCGCCGGGCACATAAAGGCGTTCGCCCAGGACGGAAGCTGGAGCGCTCTGGCGGCTTTCCTGCCGATGGGCATCGTGTTCGGGGCGGTGCATGCGATGACGCCTGGCCACAGCAAATCGGTGTTGGCGACTTACCTGGCCGGATCGTCAGCCGGATTCGGGCGCAGCCTGACGGTCTCGCTTGTCCTTTCCGTCACCCACGTCACCTCAGCGGTGCTGATTGCACTCCTGTCACTTCCGCTGGTCTCGGTTGCGCTGGGAAGCGTCGGCCGCGCGCCAATGCTGGAGGATTTGAGCCGAGGCCTTCTCGGCCTCATTGGTGTATGGATGCTATGGCGAGCCTTCCGGCACCCAGTTCACCCGCATGACCACCAGGAGGGCTTCGCCGTCGGAATCATGGCAGGCCTGATCCCATGTCCTCTGACATTGTTCGTCATGACGTTCGCCATGATCCGCCGCGTGCCGGAAGCCGGCATCGCATTCGCGGTGACCATGATGGCAGGGGTCGCGCTCACGCTGTCGGCCGTCGCGCTCTTCGCGGTGTTCTTCCGCATGCAGCTGGTCAACCTTTTGAAATCGCGGCCGAAGCTTGTCTCTGCTACGATCCGCTCGATCGAAGCGGTCGCCGGCGCCATCCTGGTTGCAGTTGCCGTCCATGAAATTCTCTAAGATCGCCGAGGATTCAGCCGAACCAGTCATTCGCCGGTGATCGAACTCGCCACAATCATGCCTTCTCCCGTCGAAGCCGGGAACTTGAGATTGACGAACTGCTTGCGATCCCCGGCAATCAGTATGTAGAGCCTGGACACCTGCACTTCGTTCCGCTCTTCGGAAATCTTCTCGGCATCGGTCCGGGTGAAAAAACTCTTCAGGAACGATTCGACATGGACGTCAACGATAGCGACGGTGCAAGTCTGCACCGCCTTGCCGTTCAGCGTCGCCTTCGAAACGCCGACCACGGTGCCTTCCGGCATGGCCTTGCCGGTCGCCCTCCACCCTCTCATGGCTCGTGCGTTTTCGAGTGGAGCCAGCTTCGCAAACGCGTCTTCAGCAATCGGCTCCCATCCAAGCCCGTCGGCGGCGGCCGTTGTCCGGTCGAAATCCGGTCCATGGGCGAGGCAGGTACTATGGAAGCTTTCCAACGCCTGCTCGACATCGACGCCGGCAAGCGCCGGGAATGCCGTGAGGCAGAGGATCGTTACCCCTAGTATTTTGATGCAACGGGACATTTTCGCCTTTTGGCCTACCGCATCGGCGCGCTCGACCAAGAACTGAGTAGTTGCGATGGCGAGCAACCCACGCTCAGGAATAGCAGCCTGAGAATAGGGCGCAGAAGTCGCCGTGACGGCCTCCTTCCGATGCGCTTTTCGCCACCGGTTAGCCTGATCGGCGCCTTGGTAAGCGGGAGAATGCCTTCGCCGCAGAGGAGAGTCCAGAGAGCTTTAAGCGGTTGGTAACTAAGCGGCTGGCTACCGATGCGTGACAACGAGTATGTTTCGGGCATGTTGGAACGCGATGGTGGGAGGAACTGCCAAGTTCGCCGCTCTGCTCATCGCCCTTCGCCACCTCGGACAATTATTGGCCAGATATTGGACGATAGAGCGACGAAATTCTTCTAAGTTCTTGAAATTTCTGGTTCCCGCTCATGGGCTCGAACCACGATTCACGCCTTCAAAGGGCGCTGTCCTACCATTAGACGAAGCGGGAGTAGAGGAAGTGAACGCTGTCTAGCACTTTCTCATCCGCGCATGAAGCCGCCTTCATGCCGTCATCTGCTTGAGCACGAGACACGCCCTTTTCAGCAGGGCCTTGTAGAAGATAGGAGCAATCGCCGTGATTAAAACCGACCTCTCTGACGTCTACCGACACTACATTGCCTGCCTGAATAAGCAGGACTGGCCGAAGCTGGGACAATTCGTTCATGATGAGGTGATCCACAACGGCCGGCGGCTGGGGTTATCAGGTTATCTCGAAATGCTGGAGGGAGACTTTGCTGAAATTCCGGACCTTCATTTTAACGTTCAGATGCTGATTTCCGATCCGCCCTATATAGCGAGCCGGCTAGCGTTCGACTGTACGCCGAAACAAATGTTCCTTGGCCTCCCAGTAAACGGGCGGAGAGTTTCCTTTGCTGAGAATATTATCTACGAATTTAGTGACAAAAAAATTGTACAAGCATGGTCTGTTATAGACAAGGCGGCTATCGAAGCTCAGCTTTAGGACGATAGATTGTCGCGTATCTTGCCTCAAAGCAGTCTTTACGATGCTAGACAATGTGCCTGAGCCTAAACTCGCGTTATGGCCAACAGCCACGCCAGAAGTTCCAGCAACAATAGAAACAAGGCAAGCTGTAGCGACATGCGCAAGCGCTGAATGATCCGCCAATTGCTGGCCATGTCGGTTTTAATGCGCAGCGCAAGCGCGCGGTGCATCACATCCATGGTGCCGGAAGGGTCTTTATCGACAAAGTCCTGGAGCAGCTGCTCTGGATCGAAGCGGAACGTATAGGCGTAGTAGGGCCACAACATGATCACGACCAGCAGCCCGATCAGGAAAAGCAACGCCAGCGCCAGCCAGTCCCACAGCCCCAGTCCGTCCAGGAGAGCCCTGCCGCCGAGGAGAGAACTCACGAACGCGGTTGCAAAGATCAGATTGCCCGCTCGCGTATTGAGGCTCTCCACCACGTTCTGCTGATGCAGGAGACCCCGCACCGCTTCCGCATAAACAAAGGCCAGGCGGGGGTCAGATGCCGCAGCGGGCTGGCAGTGGTTTTCTCCCGCCGATGAAGAATGCTCGGCCATGAGGTGTCGTTCCGCGTTCCGATATGAACCACGATATGAACAATGGCAGCTGCCTGTCTACCGCCTGTCAAGGACCCCGGCCTTGACGCCTGAACACATTGCCCCAGATTACGCGGCGGAGTTTCAGCTATGCGATTCGACTGGCAGGGGCGCAAATTCCTGGAACGGCATTTCGGCATTGTTATCGCAATTGGCCTGGTTGCAGGGCTGTCTGCCCTGGCCGCGCTGGGCTACACGCCTTAAGCCTCGGATTCAGCGCCAAATCCCTAATGTAAGCGAAAGGCAACGGTGCGACGCTACCAGACCGGCGCCACGTGCATTTCAATGCATGACGATGTTTCGCCCCGATATCCCTGCAAAATGCTGCGCTTATTGCGGCGGGCGCGACCACGGCTACGAAGACTGCCCGAAGCGGAAAGCTGACGCCGAACAGCAGAAGGAGCCGGATGTCGATCCAGCCCCAAGCCCGGTATCGGGGATAGAAAAGCCCGACAAAACCGCAGCCTGAACCATCCCGGTGACTGGATCCAATCGGACGAACCCGGCCGCTGCCGAGCGCCTATCGTTTCTGCTGCGTGTGCCCAACGGCATTGGCGAAAGAAATGTCGCCCTTGATCTCGCGCATGGCCATCGAGGTGATCGTCCGGCGCACGCCGGGCAGGCGGCTGAGCTCGACGCGCAGCATCCTGTCCAACGCCATCATGTCGACCGTCACGATCTGCAGGAGATAGTCGGCCTCGCCTGTCGTGGCGTGGCAGCGCCGGATCAGTGGGTGCGCCTGGACGGCGGCCTCGAAGGCTTCGGAAAGCTCGAAATCGATCGACACCTGGATGAAGGCTTCGATGCCGAAGCCGAGTTTTGCCGGGTCGATCCGTGTCGAGTAGCCGCGGATGATGCCGGCGTCCTCCAGCGCCTTGACCCGCTTCCAGCACGGCGTCTTGCTTAAACCGACCTCGTCGGCCAGCACAGCGAAGGAGGTACGCGCGTCGCGTTCCAGCGCAGCGACGATCTTCCGGTCAAGGGCATCCATCATCAAACGTTCTCCAAGACGGCTCCATAAATGGGAGTTCGTCCTTCAATTCTCGCTATTTGAATAACAGAATGGAACAATGTTCAAGCCAAAAGCGCTTATTCTTCAGGCTCGGATGCCCTCAACCGACGGCCGGGCAAAGGAGCAGCTGCCATGCACAAGCCGGACTATTATGCCCGCATCGAAGCGCCCGAGATGCGCGACTACGGCGTCTACCTCAGGTGCGACAAGCTTCTCGCCTGCCAGAAGCCGCTGGCCGAGATGGTGAATGCCGACGAGCTGCAGTTCCAGATCGTCCATCAGGTCGAGGAGCTGTGGATGAAGCTCATCACCTACACGCTGGTCGATGTCGTCGACTTCCTCGAACAGCAGAACACGCATCGCGTCGTTACGCTGATGGGGCGCGTGCATCGGCTGATGCGCATGATGACGGCGCAGCTCGACCTGCTCGAAACCATGTCGCCCAAGGAATACCAGGAGATTCGCCTGCAGCTCGGCAATGGCAGCGGCCAGGAATCGCCGGGCTTCAAGCTGCTCTTGCGCATGCCGCCGGACCTGTGGCGGGCCTTCAAGGCGTCCTATCTCGATGGTCGCGGGCTCTCGGTCGAGGATGTCTACGATATCAGGTATGATCACGGCGACAGCTATGTCGTCGCCGAGGCGCTGATCGAATTCGACGAGCTGTTCCAGAAATTCCGCGCCAATCATCTCTACCTCATCCACCGTTCGATCGGGCTAGGCTCGAAATCGCTCAAGGGCCGGCCGGTCGAACTGCTGCAGGCCGGCGCCCTTCATCGCTTCTTCCCGGAGCTGTGGGACATACGCTGCGAGATGACCGACCGCTGGGGCAGCCAGTACGGGACGGTGCGGGCACCGATCAGCCATCCGGAGGCGGCAGCCGAATAGGCCGCTTCGCGCCCCGCCGGAGTCTCACGGCTGATAGCCGAGGCAGATGGCGCCGAGTGCGACGATGGCGCAGGCGGCGATGCGCCGGGGCGTCAGCACCTCGCCGAGAAACAGCCAACCGATCAACGCCGCGAAGATGACGCTGGTCTCCCGGATCGCCGTGATCGGGCCGGCCGGCCCGAGCGCGAGAGCGGCGACCACGAGGCCGTAGGCCAGCAGCGCGAACACGCCGCCGCCGAGCGCCTTAAGCGTTTCGGCAGAGCGAACATCGACGACGAGCCGGCCACGGAAGGCAATGAAGGCTGCCGGCAGCAGGGCACCGTAGATCAGCAGAACCCATGCGGTGTAGGCAGTGGCGCTTCCCGCCTGACGAACGCCGATCGCATCGACCGTCGCATAGGCGGCGATGATCGCACCCGCCGCCAGCGAATGGAGGATCGATGTGATGTCTGTCCGTCCCTTTCCCAAGGCAAGGCTCATGATGCCGCCGGCGACGAGCCCGACGCCCACGATTTGCGGTATGGCGAGATGCTGGTTGGCCAGGAGAAATCCGCCAAGTGTGACCAGCAGCGGCACGCTGCCGCGGACGATCGGATAGACCTGGCCCAGTTCGCCATTCCTGTAGGCAGCCACCAGAAACATGGTGTAGCCGACCTGCAGGCAGGCTGAGAGCACGACATAGGGCCAGGCATGGGGTGCCGGAAACGCGCTTGAGATCGCCAACGGAATGGCGACCACCGTGCTCGAAAAGCTCATCACGGTGACGGTCCACAGCCTGTCGGCTCCGGTTCGCAGAAAGGCGTTCCAGCTTGCATGCAGGATTGCGGCAAGCAGTGCCAGCCCGATGACCGTCGCGCTCATGGCGCGGTCATGGCGCTGGGAGCGGCGATGATGCTGAAGGCAGCCTTGCGGGCATCGCAAATGGCTGTGTCGGCCTGTCCCATCTCAGCCATGAGAGTTGCCCCCTCGATGAGCATCAGCAGCGCCGCCGCCGTGCTTGCGGCCCGGTCGGGCGGCATGATGTCCTCGAGGATGGACTGCATCCTGCGCCTGAGGCCGTTCTTCTGCCCGGCGACGGCCTTGAACACCGGGTGCTCTGGGTTGCCAAACTCTGCCAGCGCATGCGCAAACAGGCAGCCGTGGAAATCGGCGCTGCGAAACCAGCGCTCGTACCAGTCGAAGATGGTCGCGATCTTCTGCTCGGGCGTGACGGCTTCTTCCGCAAGGCGATCGAGCTGACGGTCGAAACGCCGGGCGCGATAGTCGAGCACCTGGACGATCAGATCGTCCTTGCTGGGGAAGTGACGATACATCGTCATCTTGGCGACCTCCGCCTCGGCGATGATCCGGTCGATGCCGGTGGCATGGAAGCCGTCGCGCTTGAACAGTGCATAAGCGGTTTCAACGACGTGCCTGCGCTTATCGGAGCCGAGCGGCGATGATGAGATCATGGCTTGTCACCCCAAGCAGTGAGACAGGTCTGTCTATTAACTAGGCGAGGAACTCCTGTCGGTCAAGGCCGTCGCCGGATCCTGGTGATGAACGTAAAACAGCAGCGGTGCTGCGACGATCGCAGCCGGACGGTTTATTCGTGAGGGGACAGGGCATGGAAAGTTTCGGCCGATGTCGGACTTGCGGCCGACCGATCGTCCTTGGGTCGAAACCGTCGCAAAAGCTGGGAGAGAGACATGCCGTCCGAAATCCTTCAAACGCCATGGCAGACCGCCGCAATCCTCATTGGCCGCCTGATCTTCGCGGCTGTCTTCCTGATGGCGGTGGCCTTCAAGTTCATGGATATGGGCGCCACCGCGGGCTACATCGCCGCCGCCGGATTTCCGTTCCCGTTGTTTCTGGCCTGGTGCGCGGCGCTGTTCGAAATCGTCCTCGTGCTGTGCTTCCTGACCGGCGCTTTCTTCTCGCAGGCCGCTCTTGTCGCCGGCGCCTATGTGCTGTTCCTCGGTTTTGCCTTCCACGGGCCGTCGCACTGGGCCGGCAACCAGGCCGAATTCGGCTTCTTCGTCGATCATTTTACTTTCCTGGCCGGGCTGCTGTTTGCCGCAGTGCACGGGCCGGGCCGCGTGCTGACGCTGAACCGTGAATTCGCCAGATCCTGATCCGGGAGCTGCGGTCGCAAAGTATGGAGCAGGCCGGCGGCGTAATACGATATATTTGCCGCCCCTAATGTTTCGGCTCGGCGAAGATGGACTTGTATTGCCTCTGTACTTGTGACTTTGAACGCGATAAGCAAGACGCGGGTCTTTGGGGGGAATTCATGAACATCGCCACGCGTTTTGCTGCCGTCATGGTCGGCACGTCACTGCTTGCCGGCTGCACCACGCTGACGGAAGGAGAGTTCAACACGATGCATGCCACACTTGAAGGCAGCCCTGCCGTGAAGCGCATGGTCATCAAGGACTGCATTGCAAGAGAGAGAGCCACGCCGCTCGGCCAAAAGAAGACTTACGCCGCGATCATGGATGTGAGCGTGGCGAAGTACGAGACAGCCTTCTGCAGCCGTATCAGCAATGCCCTTGCCAATGGCAGGCTGACCTACGCCGATTATGTGAAGCTGCATTCGCCCACCGCCGACAACAGCAAAGTCATCAGGATCATGCAGGGCCGCTAGACTGGCCGCCTCGGCGCGTCAGTTCTGTTCGCCGCCTCACATCTGGTCGTTGTAGGGTTCCTTCATCTGGCCGACCATGCGCGCCAGTTTCGAGAACGACGGCATGTCTGCCTCCGGCTGGCACTGATTGGCCAGTTCCAGCAGCCGGATCGGGAAGTTGACGGCATCGCGGCTCGACGCCGACATGCCTTCGGACCGCTCCTCGCTGGTCTCGCTGGCTTCGGCCTTGCGCAAGGCGATGTCTATCTCCTCGACCGTCAGCACGCCCTTGCGGACCAGGACCTGATTGATCGATGCGACGGCCATCAGCAGGCCTTCGAGTTGCAGATTGGCGACATTCATGGCTTTGCTCCCATTGGCAAATTGCAAACGCGCGAACGCCGGTTCCGATCCGGACAGCTGCAGCATATCGCGGCGCGGGGCCGAATTTTGGGCCGGCCCACGAGATTTCGCTTGCTTTGTGACGGCAGCTATGCTAGGAATATAGTCATGGTGCTGAGTTGCGCCAACGACCCGCCCGCCGAGGCGGGTTTTTGTTTTTAGCCTTCTCGAACGTTTGTGCCTGTGTTGCCGATATCAAATGTCGGCGGGACAGCACCCCCTCTGTCCTGTCCTGCCGGACAGAGGGGGCGCGAACGATCGCGACGCTTCCCGTAACGAATACTGCACCTCCCAGAGACCCCCAATGTCCAACCGTTATGCCACCATCATCATCGACGATGACGGCCGTGAGGTGGTCAGCGCCATCGGCCAGTTCGAGGGCGTACCCGATGCGCGCCGCGGCCGGGTCCAGCCGGTCGCGGACGGCGTGCGGATCGGCATGGTCCGGGGCGGTTCCGTCGATGCGGTCGGCGGCTTTGGCTTTGCCGTGGGAGCACCTGGCATCGACGCCGGTGCGCTCGGTATGGTCCGCGCCAGGCTGAAACAAGTGTCACGACCGGCCGCCGAGGCGACCGAGGGCGCGACCGGCGCGGCCAGAGCGCCGCGCGCCAAACCCCGCAAGAAGCCGCGTAAGGCCCGAAGGGCTGCACGGCCGGCGGCGAGCAAAGCGGCGAAGTCCGACACAGCCGGGGGCGCTGCGGCCGAGATCGGGCCAGCCGAGCCTGTCGGGGCCGCAGCCAATGACTGACAAAGCTTCCGCCGCCAAGTCGCCCGGTCGCGCCAGGCGCAAGCCGCCCGGCACACCGGCGAGGCTGCCGGCGCCGCGCCCGAAGCGGGCGAAGAAGACGCTGGGCGATGGTTTCCTCGAAGCGATCCGCGCCGATTTCCGGGCGCATGGCGCCGGCGTCATCGCCGAGGTTCGCACCGAAAAGCCCGACCAGTATCTGAAGATCGTGCTGTCGGTATTGCCCAAGGATCTCGGCGCCAACATCAACACTCTGGATGGATTGAGCGATGACGAAATCAGGCAGCGCATCCGCGGCCTCGAAGCCGTCCTCGGGCCGTTCCTCGAAAAGCCGGGCCTTGCAACAGGCCTCGCGGGCCTCGGCGGCGAAGAAGGAATATCTCAGCCTGCTGGCGGAGCTGGACCGGAGGCGCCGCACTAACCAGCTTGCCGCCTATCGGCCCTATTTCAGACAGGCCGAGTTCCACGCCGCCGGCGCGACCAACCGCGAGCGGCTGTTCATGGCCGGCAACCAGCTCGGCAAGACAAGGGCCGGCGGTGCGGAATGGGCAATGCACCTCACCGGCCGCTATCCCAGGTGGTGGCAAGGCAAGGTCTTCGACGCGGCCGTGCGGCTGTGGGCGGCCGGCGTTACCGGCGAAGGCACGCGCGACAACCCGCAGCGCATCCTGCTTGGCCCGCCGCAGCAGCCGGCGGCCTGGGGCACCGGCATGATCCCGGCCGACGCCATCGTCAGCACGATGGCGGGACGGGCGCCGGGCGCGCTCGACAGCGTCGTGGTGCGCTGGGGCGGCGGCGGCGATGTTCAGGCCGATGAATCGGTGCTGTCGTTCAAGAGCTACGAGAAGGGCCGCGAGAAATGGCAGGGCGAAACGCTGCACGGCGTCTGGTTCGACGAGGAGCCGCCGCTCGACATCTATTCCGAAGGACTGACCCGCACCAACGCGACCGGCGGCATCACCATCGTCACCTTCACGCCGCTGCTCGGCATGTCGGGTGTGGTGCTGCTGTTTTTGTCGGCGGAGGAGGTGGGGACGATGGGGCGGGGGTGACATCGCAGGACTTGGGTTCCTCGCCCCCGCAGTGCGGGGGGGAGAGGTGGCCGCGCACCGGACGGAGAGGGCTTTCGCAGGCGTCTTCCGGTAAGCGAGACTTCTTTTTACCATTCCCATCTGGAGGGACAAGCGTCCCCCTCTCCGTCTCGGCTTCGCCGAGCCACCTCTCCCCACTCCGTGGGGCGAGGAACCAAAGCTTTCCAAAGGCCAGCCATGACCCGCCACGTCACCTTCATGACCATCGACGATGCCGAGCACTACACGCCGCAGCAGCGCGCCGAGATCATTGCGGCCTATCCTGCGCATGAGCGCGAAGCGCGGGCCAAGGGCATTCCGGTGCTGGGCTCCGGCCGCATCTTTCCGGTGGCCGAGGAACTGATCGCCTGTGAGCCGTTCCGGCTGCCGCGCTATTGGCCACGGCTTGGCGCGCTCGATTTCGGCTGGGATCATCCGTCGGCCGCGGTCGAGCTCGCCTGGGACACGGAGGCCGATGTCGTCTATGTCACCAAAGCCTGCCGGGCGTCGCAGCAGACTCCCGCCATGCAGGCGCTGACCTTAAAACCGTGGGGCGAATGGCTGCCCTGGGCATGGCCGCGCGACGGCCGTCGCGAGACACTGGAAGGTGCCGGCCTGGCACTCGCCAAACAATACGCCGCGCATGGGCTGAACATGCTGACCAGCCATGCGCAGTTCCCAGACGGTTCCGTCTCGGTCGAGGCCGGGCTGATGGAGATGCTCGACCGCATGCAATCAGGCCGCTTCAAGGTGTTCTCGATGCTTTTGCCCTGGTTCGAGGAATTCCGGCTCTATCACCGCAAGGACGGCCAGGTGGTGAAGCTGCGCGATGATTTGATGGCGGCGACGCGTTACGGCGTGATGATGCTGAGGGAAGCGGTGGTCGACCCGGCGGAGTTCAAGGCGGCGCGGCGAAGGGCCGGGCAGAGCGATCCGCTGGGGGCGTTTCGGTAACTCGACGGCAACCACGCACCATGACCGCCTCATGACCGTCCGCATCATCCCTGCCACGTTGCGCGACCTCAGCTACATCGCAGCCAATTTGCGCCCGGAGGACCGGGCCGAGATCGACTGCCAGCTTGATCAGTGGTCGCCGGCGCTGCTGGCGCTGACGGCGCTGCAGGGTTTTGCCTATGTCGCCGCGCTGAACGGCAATCCGGAAGCCGGCTTTGGCGCTGCCGAACAGCGCGGCGGCTTATGGATCGCCTGGAGCTGGGGCACGCGCCGCATGAGGCGCTGCGTGCCCGGGATCACGGAGTTCTTTCACGCCGTGCTCGGGCCTGACGTGGCCGCGCGCGGCGCCTGGCGGGTCGAGGCGCGGGCGCTCGCCGCCAATGAATTGGCGCTGCGCTGGCTCGCTCGGCTTGGCGCCACGCAACGCTGCCGCCTGCCGGGTTACGGCCGGAATGGCGAAGATTTTTTACTCTATGACTGGACAAGAGAAAGCTGGAACCATGTGCCTCTTCCAAAAGCCGCCGGCGCTGAAGCCGCTGCCACCGACACCGACCATCGCCGACAAAGACGTGCAGGCGCGCGAGGCGGCACTCAGGGCTGAGCTCGAACAGCGCCAGGGCACCGCCGGCACGGTCAAGACCGATCTGTCGCCCAGCGACCTCACCGGCCAGCGCCGCGTGCTGCTGGGGGTGTGATTATGGGCGCGAGGAAACGGGTGTTCAGGAATGCGGTTTGCCCTGGTGGACCTGGCGGCGGCTGGCGCGGTTGGTGAAGAGGTGAGGATAGTCTCCCCTCAAGGGGGGAGATCGCTATCACCCCGGCTTCCGCGCAAATGCCCACACCATCAGCGGGTATTCCTCGTCGTTGCTGAGGTCGCGCCACAGGCCGTAGGCGCGCACTGGCCCGCCGATATGGGCTTTTGCGCAGGCTTTGTTGCCCCAGCCGAACACTTCTATCTCGGATTTCGGGAAGCCGCCATCGACCATCACCTGCTTCAGGCCAGCGGGAGTCCAGCGGTCGTGCGGCCTGGCATGCACCCTGAACAGGAACGGTGTGGCCACCATCGCCCAGCCGTCCGGCCGGGTCATGGCATGGATATTTTGCGCGGCGGCAAGCGGCCGTTGCACATGCTCCAGCACCTGGTCGGCGATGACGACGGAATATTGCCGGTCGGTGCGGTCCTTGCAGATGTCGAAATCGGGGAAATCGACCGAGGTGTGTTGGAGCATCCTCTTCCAGTAGCGGTTCCAGCCGGGCGAAACCTCGATCACGTCAGATGACTTGCGGCCGTCCGCCTCAAGAAAACGCGGTGAATGCCTCGATCTGCCTGATGCGCAGCCAGTTGCGGGAGTCGTAGCCGATCAGCCGCTTTGCAACCTGCTTGCTTCGCCTCGTCAGGGCACCGGGTAGGCTCTCCGTCATTGTCACATCGACCTCCTTAAAGGCCCGCCGCGCCTCCCTTGAACATCGCAAAAGCGGACAAACTCGACCGCCCTAAAATAAGCTCAGACCACCGAAGAAAGAATGCCATGACGAGTGATTCCCGCGCCCACGATATCCTGTCGCGACAGGCGCAACTGGAGAGCGAGCGCAGCCAGTATGAGGCTGTCTGGGAGGCGGTGTCGGAATTCTGCGACCCCGACGCGCCCGATGTCTGGAGCGGGCGCCGGCAATCCGGACCTGACTCGCAGGCTGAGCGGCAGGAGCGGCGGGGTGCGCGTGTCTACGCCAACACCATCAACTCGGCAGCCAACCGGCTGGCCGCTGGGCTGGAAAGCCTGATCATCCCGCAGTCGGAAAAATGGCACGGGCTGTCGACCGCCGCCTTGAACGACGAAGAGAGCGACGAGGAAAAGGAATGGGCGGAGGCGCTTCGCGATTTCCTGTTCTCGCTGCGCTATTCCGCCAATTCGAACTTCGTGCCGGCAACGCAGGCCTGCCTGCGCAACGTCGTGCGCTACGGCCCGGCCTATCTCTACGCCGAGGAGGGCTTTGCGCCCCACACGCTGATCCGCTATGCCTCGATCCCCGTGGTCGAGGGCTATCTCTGCCGCAACCGCTGGGGTCAAGTCGATATTTTCCACCGCCGCTACGAGCGCACGGCGCGCCAGGCCGCACAGCTGCTCGGCTATGAGAAGCTGCCGGCGCGCATCAAAATGCTGGTCGATGATCCCGCCAAATGCGAGACCAAGATTTCGCTGGTCCAGTGCATCCAGCCGCGCGACGAGCGCAAGATGTATCGGCTGGGCGGATCCTACCAGTATCTCGACACGGCCTTCGCCTCCTATCACATCCTCGAGGACGAGGAGGTCATCGTCAGGGAAAGCGGTTTCCGCTCCTTCCCGGTGTCGTGCTTCAACTGGCGCCGTTACGAGGGCGACCCCTACGGCATTTCGCCGACCATCGAGGCGCTGACCACGGTGCGCGAAGAAAACGCCGTGCGCCGCTCCGGCCTCAGGGCGCTGCAGCAGGTCACCGATCCGGCGACCGCTTCGAAGGCGCGGCTCGACTATGTGCCGGTGCTCAATCCCGGCGAGAACTATCCCGGCCTGATCGACGATCAGGGACGACCGCTGATTGCGCCGATCGCTACGGGGCAGAATCCGACCTATGCGTTCAGCTACGCGGAAAGCCGGGCCGAGGAGATCCGCGACATGATGTTCGTCAATCTGTTCCAGACGCTGGTGCAGAACCCGCAGATGACGGCGACCGAAGCGCTGCTCCGGCAGGAGGAAAAGGGCGCGCTGCTCGGACCCTCCGGCTCGATCATCCAGGCCGGTTTTGCCTCGAATCTCGACCGCGAGCTCGGAATCCTCGAGGACAAAGGATTATACGAGGAAGACAGCCGCTTCCTGCCGCCGGCGAGCCTTGCCGGCAAGGCGGTGCGGCCGACCTTCACCGGCCCGCTCGACGTGCTGCGCCGCTCGGCCGAGGCGCGCGATACAATCCAGGTGGTGACCACGGCCATGCAGATGGCGCAGTTCGACGCGAGCGTGATGGACAATATCGACGGCGACGAGGCGCTCAAGATCGTGCAGAGCGCCGGCCGCAGTCCGCAGCGGATCTTTCGCCGCCAGGACGAGGTTGCCGGTATCCGCGATGCCAGAGCCAATGCGCAAGCTGCGCAGGCCGGCATGGCCGCGATCGCCAACGCCGGCAAGGTGGCCAAGGATGCCGTGCCCGCCGCCGTGCAGGCGCGCGACAGCGGTCTGCTCGACAGTCTCGGCGGGCTGATGTCGCAGAGCGGCGAGGGCGGCGCATGAGCGGCAAACGCTTCGCCCATTCGAGCCAGGCCGGCGGCCCGGCCAAGGCGCAGGATGCGCTGACCAAGGCCTATCTCAGGGTGTTCTCAGGCCAGGACGGCGAGATGGTGCTTGCCGACCTGACGGCGGCGACCGGCTATTACCGCCGCCCGTCCTATGGCGAGTGGCTGGCCAAGACGAAGACGCCGAACGGCTTCGAACTGCACAGCGCACTGAGCAATGCACGCGCCGAAGTGGTGCAGCACATCATGGGGTTCCTGACGCTGGACGAGGCGCAGCTGGCGGCGCTGGAGAAGGCGGCGAGGCTGGAGGGGAGGTAGGAGGGTTCGCCGAGGTCGGCATTATGGTTGCTTTCGCCAATTTACGATGCTTCCAAGAGGAGCGGTGCTGGCGAAGCTGCCAATCTCCCCCCACTTGGGGGGAGATCGGCCGTCGCCGCTGATTTCGCAAATCGCCAACTTGAAAAGAAAGGAGCCGGCGTCGAAGCCACCGAACTCTCCCAAGCGCCTTTGTCGCTATCGGCTCAATAGTTGCCGCTGTAATAGCGGTCGTCGCAAGGCGCCGTGTAGATGCGGCCGTAGCGATCCTGATAGCGGCAAAGCTGTTCGCCGCGCCGCTGCGGCGTTGTCGCGCTGCCCACGACCGCGCCCAGCAAGGCGCCGCTGGCTGCACCGATAACCGTGCTCTTGGTGTCGCGGCCCAGGGCCTGGCCGACGAGAGCGCCGCCCGCGCCGCCGACCAGAGCGCCCGTGGTCGCCCTCTGCTGGCCTTCGGTCTGCGCACAGCCTGCCAGCGTGGCAGTGACAAGCAGGGCGGCAATGGCTTTGTACATGGTCATCGTCTGATACTCCGTTGAGGCCTATGAACTAATACACCGGCTGGTTTTGCCAAGTGTTTGCCAAGTGCGGTCGCATTGCGGCGGAACAGCGGCACCATGCCTCACGAAATAAGACATGGTTTCTTTCGTCTTGACGGCCAAGGCCTCCGGCTCGGAAAGCTCATGGTCAAACAAAAAGATCATAAAGATCAGGGTCACGGCTTCGGCCGCAACGATTCCGCTCGCGGCGGGTCCAGCCGATCCCTCAAATCCCCCAAGAATGGAGAATGCAATGACCCGAGGTCTCCCCCGGACGCTTTCCCGTGCCGCCGCCCGAGAGGCCGGCCTTGCCCCGCCCAAGGCCGGCCTTGCCGCCAGCACCAGCGGGCAGGGCGGTTCCTTCCGCACCGTCTTTTCGCTCAACGCCATGCAGGTGCCGGTCACCGATGCGCTTGCCTATGCCAGCCATAAGCTTTTCGATTTCCTCGGCGGCAAGGTGCGCATCAAGGGCGGCACCGCAAGGCTGCAATTCGCCGTGCTGACCACCCGCGCCTCGACCATCAACGACAATGCGGCACTGACCTGGTCGCTCGGGTCGGCGGCGGCGTCAAGCGCTGCGCTCGCCGGCACCATGGTCAATGTGCTGGCTTCGACCGGACGTACCCTGGACGGTGCCGGTGCTGCACTGTCGACCGCTTCGACCGCCGATGTAGCGGCGGCTTTGACGCTCGATGGCACAGTGACGCCGGCCGATCTCTATCTCAACCTTGCCCTCGCCGCCGGCACCGATATCGACGCCGACGGCATGCTGGCCGTTACCGGAACGATCACGCTGCTGTGGGAGAACTGGGGCGATAACGCGCAGCGTTAATCTCCCCCTTGAGGGGAGATGTCGCCAAAGGCGACAGAGGTGCGACCGGGCCCGACCTCAGCGACAGATGGAGGTTTTGCGCTCCACGCGCTGGTACCCCCCTCTGGCCTGCCGGCCATCTCCCCACAAGGGGGGAGATACTACGCCCCACCACCGGCTCCTATCATCAGCCTTTAACCTCAACAAAGGAACATCTCATGACAGATCTGGCAGACGCCGGGTCCGTGGTGGCTTCGCCACCGGCGGGCAACCTTGCACGGCCACCGGCCAACGGGGACAACGGGTCCGCCCCGCCTGCCGGCAAGAGTTGGTTTGACGGTCTTTCCGAAGGCAACCGCAAGCTCGCTGAAACCAAGGGCTGGACCCAGCCTGAAAGCCTCGATCGGGTTTTCACATCCTATGCGGAGCTGGAACGGCAGCAGGGCGAGAGCCTGCGCATTCCCGCAGCGGACGCACCTGGGGAAGACTGGGACAGGTTCCATGCCCGGTTGCCTGAGGCGATGCGCCCGCTGACATCGCCCGACAAGGTCGAGTACAGTCGCCCCGACGGGCTTCCCGAAGACTTCGCCTATTCGGACGAGCTCGCCAACGCATCGAAGGCCTGGGCGGTCGAGGCCGGCGCCACCCCGAAGGTGGCGCAGGCCTATCACGACCGCTTCGTCGGCTACATGGCCGAGCAGGCCAGGGTGCAGCAGATCGCCCTTGCCCGTTCGGTCGAGGCCACTCACGATGACTTGGTCAGGGATTGGGGACCGACCGACAGCGACGGCTTTCGCAGGAGATTGGAGGTCGCCAACCGGGCGATGAAGAAGCTCGGCCTGGTCGATTCCTACAAGGCGAAGGGCATCCTTCTGCCTGACGGCGCCTTGACCGATCCGCACATCGCCAAGGCCTTCCACGCCATCGGCGAGGCGATGTTCAGGGAAGACACGATCGACGGCGGCGCGGCTTTGATCGGCGGCAATCCGTTCAAGCGCAACGCCGCCGGCGAACGCAACCTGACTGAGATCTCGGCCCTCGTCAGAAGCGATCCCGTTCGCGCCCGCCGGCTGGCACGCGAGGCCGGCGAAAACCCCGACCTGTGGATACCCAACAACCCTCTTTGAAGTGGGGTAGCCGCATCCGAATGCCCCTCAACCGGCCGCTTCGCGGCCACCTTCTCCCCATGAGAAGAAGAGGCTGGCGCCGACGGCGCAGGTCTCCTTTCCCCGCCGGGGGGTCAGCCGAGCGAAGCGGAGGCTGGGTGAGGGGCGCAACCGCCAACCAAACCTGAAGGAAGAGAAAAATGGCAGACGCCTATACCCGTGTCGCGGACGCGATCGTTCCGTCCGTCTATGCACAATACTCGTTCGAGGAGCACGTCCAGTCGCTCGAGATCTACCAGGCCGGGATCCTGTTTTCCGACCCGGCCATCGCTTCGAAGCTCTCCATGGGCGGGCGTTCCGTCGACATGCCCGGCTGGAAGGATCTCGGCAACGATCCGTCCGAGCCCGTCAATGACGATCCGGCCGATTCGATCGAGTTGAAGAAGATCGGCGCGCGCCGCGAGGTCGCCGCCCGCAATGTCCGCGCCCAGGCCTGGGGCATTCCGGACTTGACCTCGATCCTGGCCGGCGACGACCCGCAGAAGCTGATCGTGCGGCGCCAGACCGACTATTGGCAGCGTGCCAACAAGCTGACGCTGCTCGGCATCCTGAAAGGGGTGCTGGCCGACAACATCGCCAACGATGCCGGCGACCTGGTGCGCGTCACCGGCGCTTCGATCGTCGACACCGACATCATCGAGGCCGCCTATCTGATGGGCGACCGCGCCGACAAGTTCAAGACGATCTGGATGCACTCCAAGCAGATGAAGGCGCTGAAGCTCGCCGACCTCATCGACTATGTGCCGCCGTCCGAGCAGGGCGGGCCGCTGATCCCCTATTACATGGGGCTCAGGGCCGTCGTCGACGACGATATCCCGGTGGCGGCGGGCGTCTACACGGCGTTCATGTTCAAGGACAAGGCGATCCTGTGGAACGAGCTGCCGGTCAATACCGAAGGCGGGCCGCTGGAGTTCGACCGCAAGCCGCGCCAGGGCCATGGCGGCGGCGTCACCGAAATGGTCGGCCGCAGGCATTTCGTCCCGCATGTGCCCGGCACCCGCTTCCTCGACGCCTCCTCGGCCGGCGAATTCGCCACCGACGCCGAGCTGGCGCTGGCGGCGAACTGGGACCGCACCGCGTCGAGCGTCAAGAACATGACTTTCATCGCGCTGAAGACGACCGAGGCCTGATCGGACCGGAAGGGGCGGGGGTAAAAGAACTCCCGCCCTTTCTGGACAAGCGGTTCGCCGAACCGCTCTATCTCTTTGTTTATGCGCAATTCCGGACGGAAAACCGTTCACACTTTTCCTGGAATTGCTCTAGATCGCCAATGTGGCGAATTTCAAGTTCACCCGCTGCGCTAAACCAGAGTGAAACAAGACTTGGGGTTCGCAACATATTCATGTTGCCCTTTAACCAATCGCCGTCACCAAATGGTTACAGAGATGGGCGATGCTGCTTTGTCTTGGCAAGGAGGGTAACCATGAACATGACATACAAGGCAGTTCAGCGAGTGCTCCGAAAAGCGGGCATTGTCATAAGCAAAAAGGGCGAAGTTCACCGCATAAACTTCTTCAGCGGTCTGGAAAACACCGCCTACTATACGACAAGTCTTCAGGAGGCCCTGGATCGGGGTTTGGGGATGGCGAGAGGTGCCGGAAGGCTGCAAGCAAGCGCCGTTGCCAAGTCGGCCGAAACAGGGCGGCCGACGAGCGCACGCGTCGGCTGATGCCGCAGGAATTCGGGCCGCAAGTGATCGCCGCGTTGCGCGGCGATATCGTGAAACTGCAATAGCCACAACGTCAGGTGGCGCAGGCCACCAGTTTCCTGCGGTCGCGTTCCGTCGCCACCCACCATCACTCCCCCCAAAGAATCCTCAGCCGCTACGAAGCGGCTTTTTGCCGTGGGCCCATGCCTGCTTTTTCCGATCCACACAGACGGAGCCTAAAATCATGGCCATCACTCCGCTCGACATCGCCAACATGGCGCTTGGCGTCCTCGACGAGGCGCCGATCGACAGCCTTGATCAGGACGTGAAACCGGCCCGCCTGCTCAATCTGCATTTCGACCTGACCCGCGAGGCAGAGCTGACGAAACACGCCTGGGTGTTCGCGATCCTGGCGGCCGCCGTCGCCGGGTCCGATACCGGCAGTGGCGCGGGTACGCTGAACTTTGCCTATGAATTGCCGGTGGACTGCCTGCGGCCTTTGCCGCTGACCGATAATGGCGAGCCGGATGGCGTGCCGATCGCGTGGCGCCAGGAGGCCGGGCTGATCTATTGCGACCGGTCGGGGCCGCGTCTCATTCGCTACGTCGCCAACCTCACCGATCCGAACGACTGGGACGCGCTGTTCACCGAAGTGCTGGTTGCAGCGCTCGCCGTCAAGATCGCGCATCCGCTGACCCACAAGGCGGGCATGATCGACATCGCCCGCGGTGCCTATGACCGGGCGCTCGACGCGGCATTCCAGTCCAACGCCATCCAGCGTGGCGGCAGGCTTTCAACGTCGTCCTGGGCGATCCGGCGCGGCGGGTTTGTGCGCTGATGACGACGCTCTATCCAGTCCAGGACACATTCGTTCGTGGCGAGATCTCGCCGCGGCTACACGCCCGCGCGTCGCTCGATCTTTATCGGGCGGCGCTTTCCAAATGCGAAAACTTCGTCACGTTACCGCATGGCGGCATCCGCAAGCGCGGCGGGACATACTTCGTTGGCGAGGTGAAGACTTCGGCCAAGAGGACGCGCGGCATTCCGTTCATCTTCTCGGCAGATCAGGCCTACATGCTTGAATTCGGCGATCTCTACGTCCGCGTCTATGCCTATGGCGCGCGGGTCGGCACGGTGGAAGTGGCGACACCCTATCTCGAAGCCGATCTGTTCGACCTGCAGTTCGTCCAATCCGCCGACCAGATGTGGATCACCCACAGGGACTACCTTCCGCAGGTTCTCACCCGCACGGCGCACACCATATGGACGCTGGCCGAGTTCGTCTTTCTCGACGGCCCCTATGACGACATCAACACAAGCGCGACCACCATGGCGCCTGCCGAGACCGGCGCCGTCCATCCCCTTATGACCAACAACACCGCTCCAAGCGGCACTGCTGCCGACAGCAGCGGGTCCGCCGACGCCTATAAGGTGTTTGACCGGGACAATGGGTCGAACCTTTCGTTCGGCACGACGACCGGCTTCTTGTCCTATGACTTCGCCGGTACAGCGACCAAGGTTTGTGACGGCTACTGGCTTCGGGCAAACTCGACTGGTGGTACAAAGGCACCCATCGCGTGGGATTTCCAGGGCTTCGACGGCACGAGCTGGATCTCGCTTGACAGCCGGACAGCGGAAACCGGGTGGTCGCGCAGCGAAGTGCGCTTCTTCGAATTTCAGAATGAGACTGCCTACCAGTCCTATCGGTTGAATATCTCAGGCTCCGAGGACGACGCCAATCTTACGATCGCGGAAATGGGATGGCATGAGGATGGCGATACACAGACGCCATTCGATCTCACGGCGTCCTCGATCGTCGGCATCAATGACGGCACCGGTTTCCAGACCAGCGATGTTGGCCGTACCATTCGTTTGCTCGGCTCGGATGCTGTCTGGCGCTGGGCGCGTATCACGAGCCGCACCAGCGCTACTGTGGTCAAAGTCAGGTTGTATGGGCATGCGCTTCCCGATCTCAGCCCGATCGCCCGCTGGCGTCTCGGCACCTTCGTTCCCGGCAAGTACGTCGAAAGCGGTTCGCTGTACGAGGAGCGGTTAGCCTTCAGCCGAAAATTCTCCGTCTACGCATCCGCAACCGGCGACTTCGACAATTTCGCACTCGGGGAAAAGCACGACGATGCTCTTGAATTTATCCAGGCCGGCGGCGGGCAGGCCAATGACATTACGTGGATCTCCGATTCGGATGGTGCCCTGCTGATCGGAACGCTTGGCGGGGTCCGCGCTCTATCGGGTTCCGGCATCGACGAAGCGCTGACCCCTTCTTCCTTCAAGAACCGTCGGTCCCGCACGTTTGGCTGCGCCAAGGTCCGTCCGGTCGATGCCGGGCAGTCGTTCCTTTACGTGACGCGCTCCCGCAAATCGATCGCCGAACTTGCCCAGAGCGCCACCGGCCGCTTCACGTCGGACGATGTCGGACAGATTTCCGAGCACATTCCAAAAAAGGGTGTCGTTGAACTGGCGTTCCAGACCGATCCCGATCCGCTGCTGTGGTTCCCGCTGGATAACGGAGAACTTGGCGCCTACACGCACCAGCCTTCGCAGGAAGTCCGCGGCATGCACCGGCATCGCATCGCCGGCTCGTTCTCAGGTTCGGCATGGGGCATCGTTGAAAGCGCCGTGGTCACACCGGGGCAGGACGGCAACGATGATCTCTGGCTGATCGTCAAGCGCACCATCGGCGGCGCGACGAAGCGCTATATCGAAGTGATCAGCGTTCCTTTCGAGTACGAGCAAATCGAAGACGCTTTTGCAGTCGACTGCGGGCTCACATACGCCGGCCCGGCGACAGCCACGGTCACAGGGCTTGACCATCTCAACGGCGAGACCGTCGACGCTCTGGCGGATGGCATAGTCTATCATGACCTCACCGTGGCCGCTGGGGCTGTTTCCCTGCCCGGTCGTGCAACGGCCGCCAAATGGCAGGTCGGGCTACCCTACGAGGCGGGAGCCGACACGTTGGAGCTCGATGTCGGCGGCAAGGACGGATCGATTGTGGGCCGTCGCAAGAAGATTTCGGCCGTGATCCTGTCGCTGCTGGAAACCGACACGACGGGCTTGCAAATCCAGTCGATGCAGCGTGGGCGGTGGGAATCTGTCCGCATCCCCTCAATCGTCGCTCCCGATGGCATGGCAACGTTGTTCACCGGCAACGTAACGGTGCCCGTCGAGGACTCATGGGAGGGGCAGGGCCGGTTTAGGTTGCGTCATTCCAACCCGACGCCGTGCACAGTGAGAGGAGCCACGCCGATTTTCGACGGGGAGCCTTAGCCGAGGTAGGCCAGATGAAGATTTCTAGCGGGTGTGTTCCTCAAGCGGAACATTAGTACATCCTGATGATTGTCTGTGAGCAGCGGGCACGCCCCCTCTCGCTTGCCCGCTGTAGATCGGGGCCCTTACCCGATCGGGCCCGCGCTCTCCGCCAGAGGCGCGGGCTTGTCTGCGTGCGGTCACCGGCTCTCGGGGTTCAGGCCGGTGCGTGCGATAAACAAGGGAGGCTGAAGCCATGGCCTATTCATATCGGTGCAGGGACTATCCCGGAAATGAAACCTGCCCGGCATCGTTCACGGCGGCGACCGAGGCGGAAGTGATGAAGCATGTCGAACTTCACGGTAGGATCGCTCACGGGGAAGATCCGGAGCAATGGTCACCGGAGGACCGACAACAGGTCCAGAAGCTAATTCGCGCTAGGCCCGCTACGCAGCCGTAGGGAATGACAATCCACTCGTCCGATCAGCCCGCGGCCATTCCCCAGAGGGCGCGGGCTTCGCTGCTTGCGCTCACCGGCTCAGCCGCTCGACCGTTTCAATTATGGCTTTGGCAAGCGCCTCGGCTTCGTGGAAGACCGATAGAGCCCCAAAACGGCTTCCTCGCTCGGCATCGCCTCCTGGCAGTCGGTCACGCGGTCGGCGTATTCGTCGCCGCTACTCCCTATGGCAGGTCAGCCGGTCTGCTTTCGAAATCATTGCGCCCCGAGCGGATGGCGGCCAGTAAATCAGCTTCGGTCCTGTTCGGGGAGCAATGGAAAGCAGTCAGCACCGCCGCGGCCAAGTCTTCCGCCTCAATCGACTTGCTGCCCAAACTGGCGTCGGCGCAAATCTGGTCGAACACTCGCTGGCACAAGGCCAAATCTTCGGGTCCAAGAAATTGGCTGAATCGACTTAGCATCTCAACGCCTCCGTAGGGGCGAGAGTGCGTAGCGCCTCTCAATCAGCGAAGCCCTTATATGATCGCTGACACCTTACTGTACGTTATCGGATTAAAATTGCGAGTCTTTCCTGTCTCAGGGAACAAGCACGATTGGGTGACGTTTCGGACCAAAGGAATTGCAGAGATGGCTGACGGACCCGACAAGCTGCCCTCGGCACCGGATCGTCTCTCCCTTGTCCAGCGCTTGGTCAAAGAGGCCAATATCACCGAAGAGCAGGCTCGCGAGCTAATCGCTCTCTTGGGGTCCCACTGGCCGTCACTTATGCGGGAAGCCCGCTTTCTAACCCGAAAACGCTAGTCTGGTCAGTCAAACCGCAGGGCCGGCGCCGAAGGGCATGAAGCGGCCGGCGACGCAATGGGTAAAGCCGGGACTGATCGGCCGAGTGAAGCACCTACGAGGCGAGGAGGACCTGCGGCATGCTTCGCTGCAGGATTTTCGAGAGGAGCCGGGATAAGTGTATAATGAAGATCCTACCTGCTCGAAGAGATCGTGACGGCACCCGTGGTGACCCCATCCCGAACGTGTCCGACTTCATTGGCCTATTGTAGCGTCAAGAAGGTTCATGCTTATCACGGCCCAAGTTGCGGAATGAAGGATCGAGAAAATGTCGGCTCAGGTGCGCGAAATCGTTCAAAAATTGGTGGATGCGGAAACCAAGGGGTGGGACGAAAAGAACATCGAGCCCTTCTTGTCCATGATCCATCCGGATATGGCGTGGCCATTTGCCCCGAACGCCGATGCACACGATCCAATTGACTGGCACTTCGTGATGGGGCGCTTCGACGAAGAAGAGTGGCGTCGCAGTTATAACGGCCTTTTTGCCGCTCATGACCTGATCCACAATCGCCGGAATACCGTCAAGATTGAAGTGGCTCCAACCGGGGATGCGGCATTCGCAGTCGTCGACATCGACACGCTTTGGCGAAACAAGGACACGGGCCTTGATTTCCATTGGAAAGGGCGAGTCTGCAAGATCTATTCGAAGCTCCGAAACGGCGAATGGAAATTCTACTGGCAGACCAGCGCCCTCAGCTTCCCGCCAAATTTCTGAACCGCGATCCTGCACGAGGCCGGCGCCGATACGCTTGAGCTTGATGTCGGCGGCAAGGACGGGTCGGTTGTCGGACGCCGAAAGAAGGTGTCGGCGGTGATCCTGTCCTTGCTGGAGACCGACACGACCGGGCTGGAAATCACGTCGTTGATGCGCGGCCGGTGGGAGCCGGTTCGTATCCCCTCGATCGTTTCGCCCAATGGTATGGCCAATCTGTTCACCGGCAATGTCGAGGTGCCGATCGAGGACAGCTGGGAAGGCCAGGGCAGAGTGAAGATCCGCCACACCAACCCGACACCCTGCACCATCCGAGCGTTCACGCCGGTGTTCGATGCCGAGCCGTAGTTGAAACTGCCGATCTCCCCTTGAGGGGGAGATGTCGCCGAAGGCGACAGAGGGGGTCGGCACGTCCTGACGCAGCCTCCTATCGCGGGCGAGAACGCCGGTGCTCCACGCGGTACTACCCCCTCTGGCCTGCCGGCCATCTCCCCCTCAAGGGGAGATCAGCGGCACCGCCGTTTTCCATCACCCTCCTAAAAGGACCCTCCTGTGACCCCAATCCCCGATGACAAGCGCCGCGCCGCCGCCGCGCAAAGTGAAGCCTGCGTCGACATCGCAGCACTTGCCGACGAGATCAGCGCAAACGCCGCTTCCCTCGACGAGCGCTGGCGCATGGCCCAGTGGCTGATAGAACAGCTGCGCCAGCAATTGTTCGACGCCGATGCCTTGCGCCGCGCCATCGCCACCGCCAACAGCCAGTTCGACGCCGCCGGCGTTGCCGACCTGAAAGTCAACCTGACCGCCATCCGGCGCGCCGCCATAGCCGGGCGGCGAGCGGCAGCACCCGCTCGTCTCAGCGCGGCGGCGATCCAGGCCGACAAGATGCTTCTGTCCCTCCTCAGCCCCGGCGGCGCGCTCGACCCGCGCCCTGCGCTCGGCGCTCCGGTTGGAGGCATCACAGCTAGATTTTCGCTTCGTGGCCTAGGCCGAGGCTGACCATGTGCACACTTGCCCTTATCGGCCTTTCGGTCGGCGGCGCGCTGGTCGAGGGCCAGCAGTCAAGGCAGATGGCCGACTATCAGGCCAAGGCCTATGAACTGCAGGCGCGGGCCGATGCGCAAGCCGCGGCCTTCGAACAGGGCCAGGAGCGCCACAAGCAGGACCTCTTGCTGTCGCAGGCGCGCGCCCAGGCCGGCGCCTCGGGCGTCGGCATATCAGGCTCGCCGACCGAGGTGCTGGCCGCCAATGCCAGGCAGGGCCAGCTCGACATCAAGGCGATCCAGTACGGCTCGCAACTGCGCCAGAACAATCTGACCACGCAGGCCGCGATCTCGCGTTTTTCCGGCAAGCAGGCGGCGGCGGCCTCGATCTTTAGGGCAGGCGGCAACCTCGTGTCCGGCCTTTCCGGCATCTACGACCCGAGCAAGGCCGTGACGTTCGGCAAGAGCGCCTTTCCGCAGGCGCCGGGCGGAGGGCTTTACTGATGGCGACCATCCCCCTCCAGCTTGCCCAGCGCCGGCTCGATACCGGCAGCGTGGTTTCCTATCCCGATGGCTCGCCGATCGGCGCCGCCATGCAGGGTTTTGGCGACGAGCTCTCGGCGGTCGCCGAGCGGTTCCGGCAGCAGAGGCAGCAGCAGGACGCCTTCGACGCCGAGGTCATCGGCCGCGAGTTGAACGGGCAGATCGCCCAGGCCGAAAACGAGGCGATCCGGAATGCGCCGGCCGACGGTCGCGGCCTGCATGACAGGATGTATGGCCAGGTCGACCCGCGCACCGGCCAGGTGATCAAATCGGGCCTGTTCGACACGCTTTTCGACGGCACCCTGCCGAAAGTGCCGGAGAGCGAACGCGCCAACTTCATCATGAAAAAAGAGGCTTTAAGGCTGGCCGGCTCGGCACGAATGGCCGCACAGCAATATGCGCGCCGCCAGGACTATGAGCAGGCCGAATGGTCCAAGGCGCAGGACTCCTACACGAGCGCCATCGCGCAGAGCGATCCGGACGACACCGCAGCGTTCGAGGCGATCAGGCAGAGCGGGTTCGACTTCATCGCCAAGATGGGCAACCCGGTCGCCAGGCAAGCGGCCGAAACTGCCTGGCGCAGCAACACGGCAAAAGCGCTCGCCAAGGCGATGATCGCCAAAGATCCGGGCCGCTCTGTTGAGCTGCTTGGCGCCAAGCCTGCCGCGAAGGCCACCATCGGCGCGATCAACGGTGAAACCACCGGCGCTGAAGGCGGCACCGCTCTGTCGGCGAAAAACCCGAATTCGCCCACGTCGGGCGATGACCGCCTTGCTGATCTCAGGCCCGACGATAAGGCTGCGCTCGCCCGGCTGGCCGGCGCCTCGGTGGCGCAAAACTGAGGTCCGCAACCAGCATCGGCTGGCCTCCCAGAATGCTCCGGTGGCCATACGAGAGCGACGGATGCCTTTCTTCCAACACAGGCTTGTGGTTTGAAATTCCAAAGCGCTGATGCTATCAAAATGACAGGAACTCCAAATCCACCACACCGCCCATCCAGCTTTTCAAATGAAGGACTGACCCTATCTTGTTGCGCACAGACTCTTTTTCGACGATGGCAAGAATCGGTTTTGTAGTCACGTTGGCCTGCGTTCTGCTGCTCACTCTTCTGCCGGTGCGGTTCTTGCCGGATCTCGGCATGGCCGTCACGCTTCACGATGACAAGCTGGAGCACGCCATTGCCTTCGCCGCGCTGGCGGCCCTAGGAAGCCTCGGCTGGCCGGGACACAAGGCAAGGCTGGTTGTTCTTCTCGCCTTTACCGGCGCGGCGATCGAAGTTCTTCAGGGCGCCCAACTGATAGGGCGCGATCTGGATGGGTTCGACTGGGTAGCCGACTGCGCCGGCATGGCGTTGGGGCTGACAATCGCCGGCTGGACCAAGAGGCGCGTTGTCGGATTGCCATAAAGCGGTTTTTGCGCGCCCCTTTTCTTTCAAGGCAAGACCCCGGCTAACCCAGCCGCATCCCATCGATCGCACCTCCCGCGCCTAGGCGGAACCTTACCCAAAACCCCAGATACGCCCCGGACCGCAAGCTATCCTGAAGCGCATGGACGTCAAGGCCACATGGTTTTCGATCTGCATTTAGAGACTGGGCAGCTGAGGAAACTATTTCCCGCGTGATGTCGCAGAGATGGCCCTGGCTCATACGATCTCGAAAAAAGTGGAGGCCGCCTATCGACGAGGTGACCTTTTGGAGAAACGGCGGGAGATGATGCAAAGTTGGGCCGACTTCGTATGAAGAACAGTGTCGCCGCATCAGAAGCATGAAGGCCAAACTCCGGTCCGTCGAGGAGGAAATCGCTGCTCCTCAATACCACGCTGATCAAGAATTTTTAGGTGGTGGGCTTTTCCGTGTTGCAGGGGAGCGACAGAGCTGTCAACGGGCGTGAAAGGTTTTAATGAGCTTACCAACAGCGAATACTCGTTTCCCAAAGCGTTATAAGTAAGTTTTCACTGTCGGAAAAACTCGAAAGAGTCCGTCATTCATATTGGCATGAGAAAGCTTATTCCGAACGGTTACCAATTCGGAAGCAGGAGCTGATCGCGCGAGAAAAGTTCAAGGCAGCTGCTGCGGACATAGTCAGTGTCCTAGAGAAGACGCATCGGGGCCGTTCGATCGATCCGATCCAGGGATACGTTTGGGCAAATGTCCGAGATGGTTTGAAAAGTCATCTGCAAGATTTTGATCGAGGGCTTCCGATCATCCACGAACACCTAAGTCGGATTGCTAAACTGCCTGCACCACCGGGCAAAAAGGGCCGGCATGAGCATGTTCACATAAACAACGCGACCGCCAGGCTTTGCAGGATGTGGATAGAAATCGGCGGCAAGGCGATAGAACGGAATCCAGGAACCGTTGGAAAGGGGCGGGCAATCGAGTCGTCCATCTCGGCCCACGCCTCATCCTCGTATGTTGGCCATAGACCCCGATGCCGAGATTAGGCACGTACGGTCTGCTCTGCGGCTAGCCGCTGTCAAGATTCAAAGCCTACAAAAAATGCGCCAAACTCGGGCGACATTCTGTAGGGAGATTTTGTCGACACATCTCTCATCCAGTGCCATCCATCCGCTGCCGAAATGAAGGAGCGAGGTGTGATGAGGAAGGATTTGAACAGCAACGGCTACTTGCGCTTGGGGATGTCATCGGCCTGACGGGCTTTGCCCATCGGTCGCTCGAATTGGTAAGGGCGGATCGCCAACAAACGCGCCCCCCGCCCCGTCAAATGCGGGCGCCTTAGCTTGTGGCGGATCCCGACAGTGAACGGCTGCTCCGAGATCCGGATGGCTACTTCGATGCTCCGATGAGGAGGCTACCAAGTGATCTTGACCCGCTATCCCCAGGCCCCCCGACGGTTTCGTCGAGAGGGTGGTGATCTGGAATCGCTACCCGTTGCCTATTCCGGTTTGACCGAAATAGTGTCCCACGTTACCGAGCAAATCCCAGAAGCCGGTGATGAAGTGGCGAGTTCGGCGTGCCCGTCCGTGTCCACGGCTGCTCTGCGCGATGCTCTGGCAGAATGCCACAGCAAGCGCCACCCAGCTGTTGGTGCGTAGTTGGAAGGAGAAGGTGCACTCGTTTGTACCTCCCTACCGGCTCTACGGTGAAATGCTGGCGGGCGGTTCTGCTGCAGTCGACCACGTAGTGGGCGACGACTTTTTCCAGGCAGACAGAGAGCGCGCACCATCCGCCAAGAAAATAGCACTCATCGCGATCACGGTCTTCGTCCGGCCGCACCTGAAGACCAGTCGGCCTGCAGCGACTACGCGTGTGTGCTTGAAAATTGCCCATGCCGTACAAGTGCCGCCAGACGCGCTTGCAGAGTAGCTTCTTGCAACGACGCTGAGCCGTTGCAAGCGCGCAATTCGCGCCAAACGCAGGACTGAGAAGCTCGATCGTGCCGGCCCGTCAGCTGTTGACGAAGCACTGCAGAGGTGCACAGTGCACTCGATGAGATCGGGGCCACTAGCCTTAACGTAACCAGCCGAGAGACAGAGCGGGGCTTGGAGCAGTTCGTAAAGTTTCAATGCGCCTTGGGTCAAGTCGACCAGAACGCCCCTGCCACGAATGCTGGGCACCGCTGCCCGAGTTGCTCCGGCAGCTCGCTGATCGGTTGGAGAAAGCGTTTGTTCCTCGCACAGGAGACCCTAATGAACAGCCTCCAGGATCGTTCTGCAGCGGCTGCGAAGTCAGATGCCCGTGTGCTGCGGCAAGGCTTGCGAGGCTTTCGCGCCACGGGGTCGATGAGCGCCTTTGGCGGCCCCTGGAACGGTGTGACGGTTCCAGTTGTCCAAACGCAGGCTGCAGCGCAGGTTGTACCTTTGGCGAACGCCGTGAGATCAACAGGCTTATACGTCAGACGAGGGGCGCTGTTGACTCGAACGTGGCAAACTCGACATTTCGTGACGACCGTTGATCCGCAGTACTTTCTCCTACCCGGCCGTTTGAATGAACTGTCGGTAAACGGAATGCTTCACGGAGTTCGTCGGCGCGTACGCTTGGCGCCTGCACGCAACATGGGGCGGCAAAAAGCGGCCACTGCGGCCCCTAAAAGTTCACCGCCATTGCCGCCGAAACCTGCCCGTGAATAGTCGTCGTTCGCAATTGCGGTGAGGGGAAGAACGAGAGACCAATGAGGGGACTTTGTTTTGACGCACGAAGCAATTGAGCAGACGTGCACTGATTTGTTGGGTCTGACCGCGGACATTGTCGCGGCGTATGTTCAGAATAACGCGATGCGGTCGTCGGTCTTCCCGATTCGATCGCCAGCGTCAATTCTGCGTTGTCGGGCCTAGTCCAACCGGCCGCGGCATCGCCACCAGTAGTTGCTCCGGCCGTAAATCCCAAAAGTCGATATTTCCCGACTGGATCGTGAGCCCGGAGGACGGACGCAAATTCAGGCCTGCTGGGAATGGCACCTGACAGTACAGAGCCAAGTGGATTTGGCGCGCGGACTATCCTACGGTCGCGCCGACATATGGGCCGAGCGGCTTGCTCTTGCCAAAGCCAGCGGTCTTGGCCGCAAGGCGACAGCGAAGCCCCGCCGAAGAAAGCCGCAGCAAAGAGGAAGCTAAGGCATAGGTGGGGCGCATCAGAGTTGGCAGCCGGCAAAGGCTGAGGGTCAACAGAAGCGGGGCGTCGGATCGTTCAAGCTGCCAGATGAATGCGGTTGCGCCCGGCATCTTTGCTGCATGGAGGGCGGACCAGCATGTCGGTTACGGAATCGCCCGCTTGAGCCGTCGCAATACCTGCCGAGAGCTGTTTTGGACTCCGACCGTTCCATAGGTGATCTTGAACTACGAATAGCGGCTGGCAGGCATCCATCGCGGTGGCGAGCAGCGGCGGGTGACGAAAAATAGCGTAAGCGACGCATTTGGCACCTTCTCAGGGCCGATGACAAATTGTTTCAGGTGCGTTGAGAAGCGGCTCCCCTTAAGGCACACCTTATCTCTTGTCCCTCCGATCAGATCTTTGTTTCTTAAATTCTGGAAAACTTGCGCTTTTCCCACTCGCGTAAAAACTTCCCTGTGGATATTCGGATTGTGACGATGCGGCGCCGTATTCGTTTGGCGGCGGTTGAGTAGAAGTAAGCAACTGGGCTTCGGGGGAATCATGAACAAGTTGCTGCTTGGCGCGGCTTTGCTTGCCGCTGGCGTTATTGGTGTCGATACATCTTTTGCCTCTTATATAAGAGGCTCCGCAGGGATGGCGGCTTTTGCGCAGGAGGCGCAAGGGTCCTCGCCTGACCTTGGCGCACAGTCGGGCGGCGGTTTCGGCAATGGCGGGGCAGCGCTTGGCTCGGGCTCCGGCACGGATGATGCGGGCGCGCCCGCATCAAGTGCGACGGGAGATGCTGCGCCGGCGACCGAGGCTCCAGACGCGGCGGCCGAGGTAGGGACGACAGATCAGTCGACCGACACAGAATCCGCCCCAGAGGAGCCAGAAGCAGCAGAGGCCGCCGTGGCGGCCGAGACAACCACCGAGAGCGGTGACCCCGAGGCGATCGGCACGCCGAAGGTGGATTTGCCGAAGAGTTCAGGCAACGGCAATCTGGGTTATGCCATCGGCATCGATGTCTCCGCCTTCCATGGCCTCGAGCCGGCGATCGCGCTCAACTACAATTCGTCACGCAAGACCAAAACCGGCGGCCTCTACCAGGGCTGGCTCGGCTATGCCTGGGGCCTTGACGGTTTTGACGTGATCGAGCGGGCGAGTCCGGGCTATGGCATGCCGGTATTCGATGCTGGCGACGTCTATCTGCTCGACGGGCAGGCGATGGTCGCCTGCGTGGCCGGCATGGTGTCACCCTCCTGCTCGACCGGCGGTACGCATGCGACGGAGAATGAATCCTATCGCCGCATTGCGCTGAACAGCACGACGAACGAATGGACGGTGACCGATCGCGACGGCACTGTCTCGACGTTCCGCTCGGTGGCTGCGGTCGCAAACCTGACGCCAACCGCCGGTACACCGGCATACGATCTGGCCCAAAACTACCGTTGGCTGCTGACCTCTGTCACCGGCACCAATGGTAACAGTGTTGCCTATACCTACACCTGCCCGGCAAGCCCGGTCTGCTACCCCGATGCCGTCAGCTACAATGGCACCGTGGTAAAATTCTATCTGGAGACGCGGCCCGACCTGATCCTGATGGGCAATGGCCGCGACATCTCCGAGACCAGCCAGCGCATCAAGGCGATCTCGGTCACGGTCGGCGGCGCACTGCGCAGCGCCTACAGGCTGACCTACGACCAGGCGCCGTTCTCCAACGCCTCGCGCCTCACCCTGGTCACGCGCTTTGGCTCCGACGCAGCGATCGCCGCCGACGGCACCATCACCGGCGGCACCGCAAAGCCACTCGGCCAGATGACATATCAGAACACCGATGGGGTGTATGGAAGCGTGGCGCTATCAATCACCCCGGGCCTAGGCGGCATCACAAGGCCGAGGGACGTCGGAGATTTGGATTCAGACGGCCGGGACGAGATTTTCGGCGATTATATCCAGAAGGTAACCGTAGGATCCCCCCAGGACCCCTCGTACGCGCTGAAGCGAACCAAATATATATACAAATTCAATCCCAACGGCACACAGGGCGCAACGGTGTCGCTCCTGCTCGACACGTTGCCTGGTTCCAATACCGATCCAAATCCGCCTGGATATTTCTCACGGCTTGGGCGCTTTGTTGCAACCAAGGACACAATGGATTTTGCGGATTCGGCTATCAAGACCTCCGTCAGCGGCGCCACTGGCCGCGTTACCTACACTGCGACCAGATCGATCATCAAGACAGATGCTTCGCTCGGGTTAACCAAAGCGGCCTGTGTGCCAACCGGCTACCAAGCCGTTTGCGATGCTCTGCCAGTTGAAGGCCCGGAGGTATCCTCGGCATCCATAGTGACGGACGCGGATGGTGACGGAATCGACACGCTCAACCTCAAGAATGGCGGGCAGATAGTCGGTGTGGGCGATTTCCTTGGTAACGGCCGGCAGCAGCCGCTCTACTGGGGTAGCGGCGGAACGATAAAAAAGGGAACGCTATCGAACGGTGTCTGGCAGAGCAGTGGGTCTTCGTTCGGGATCAGCTGCCCGTCAGAGCACTATTCGGGCGAGGGCACGTGCGTTTTTGCCGACGTCAACGGCGACGGTGCGGCGGACGTTTTCCGCTACAACGGCATTAATGTCAGCACCGGATTGTGGCTGTCGACCGGCATTGGGTTTAAGCGCTACGACATCTCCTCAATGTCGGGGACGACGGCGGTCCTTCGCGATTTCGACAATGATGGACGGTTGGATGTCATTACCATCGGCGGGACCATAACAAGTCAGCCGGACAGGACCGGCGCGGTCAGGGTCTTCTCGTTGCAGCCGTCTTCGACAGCTTATGCGCCGGTGCAGTTTACGCTGCCGGTTGCGATGAATGCCGGGACGTTGAGCGGCGACTTCAACGGGGACGGCCTGCCAGACTTCACCAAATACGATCACATGTTGATCTCCAATCCTGGCCCCGGCAACCCGAACCTTCTGCGGTCGGTGGTGACGGAGCTCGGTGGGACGGTTGCGGTGGAGTATGCGCCGTCGTCGACCTGGACGAACAATTATCTGGCGCAGGTTGTGCATCCGGTGTCGAAGCTTTCGGTCGGTGACGGGCGCGGGCAGACGGCGGTGAGCTCTTACACCTATGCCGGCGGCAAGTACGATCCGGCGGCACGCAAGTTTTTGGGCTTTGCCTCGATCATCGAGACCAGGCCGCTGGCCAATGGCGAGACGGTGGCCTCGACGATCGAGACCACCTATAGGCAGGACCTGGCGAGCTACGGGCTGCCGTCGCTGACGCTGTGGAAGGATGGTGCCGGCGTCGTGCACAAGCAGGTCGCCGAGACCTATGCGGTTAATCTGGCGGCAAAACCCTACACAGTGCAGAACACGGCGACCGACACCACGGCGAGCGAGAACCTTTCGCGCACGCTGCGGGTCGAGCGGAGCTTCGACGCCTACAGCAACGTCACTGAGATCAGGGACCATGGCCGCACCGACGTCAGCGGCGACGAGACCTGGACGGTGGCGAGCTTTGCGCCGAACACGACAGCCTACATCGTCTCGCTGCCAAGCAGCCAGACGACCCGCTCGGGAATGGACACCAGCTTTCCCTATGTCAGCTATGAGGAGACCTACTACGACGGCAACACCGGCGCCAATACGACAGCGCCGCTCAAGGGCAACGTCACCCGCAAGCGCGGCTTCTCCGATTACTACGCAACGCCGCAGAAAGAGGTGAACCAGTATTTTGCCTACGACAGCTATGGCAACAAGGTCTCGGACGCCAACGGTCTCGGTCACCAGACCGAGTGGGTCTATGACGCGACCTATCACCTCTATCCCATAACGCAGCGCTCACCCCGCTACTTTGCCACCGGCGGCCAGGGTGCGGACACGCGCTTTGTCTCCTCTGCCACCTACAATGCGGTATGCGGGCAGCCCTCGACGAAGACCGACCTCAACGGCCTTGTGAAGACCTACACCTATGATCCGTTCTGCCGGCCCTATCAGGTCTCGCAGAGCATCACCGGCGCCTATGCCAAGACGCGCTTCGAGAACGAGGGTAATCCGGCGACACAGGCGCTGGTCCAGCTGACGCCGCTGCCCAATGGGGCGGGCGAGGACTTTGTCCGCTCCTATTATGACGGGCTTGGCCGGGTCTATCGGGTGGAAACGCCCGGCGAGACGGCGGCCGGACCAAAACGCATTGCCGACACCGAATACGATCTGCGCGGCAATGTCTTGCGCACAGCCTTCCCGCGCTTTGTCGGCGAGACGGCGCAATGGACGACCAACAGCTACGACTGGGCCGACCGGCTGACAAAGACGGTCTATGCCGATGCCAGCCAGACGATTTTTGCCCACAGCCTCGACAGTAGCGCAGGCACCAATCCGCGGCTCAGTGTGGTGGTACAGACCGACCAGATCAGTGCGACGGCAACGCGTCAGTCGAAGACCGTGTCCTCGACGCGCGGCGATGTCGTGCAGGTGGTTCGCGATCTTGGCGGCCTTAATCTGACAGAGAGCCGTAGCTACGACCTTTTGGGCCGGCTGATCGGGGTCAGCGATCCCGGCGGCTCGACCTGGAGCTACAGCTACGACATGGTCGGCAACCGGTTGACCGCCTCCGATCCGGATCTCGGCACCTGGTCCTATGTCTATGACGGCGCCAACCGGCTCACCAGCCAGACGGATGCCAGGGGTACGGTCACCACTTTGGCCTACGACCAGATGGACCGGCTGACGCTGAAGACGGCAACCGCTTCCGACGGCAGCCCGGTGACGCTGACCCAGAACAGCTACGACCAGGCAGCGGCCGGCTTTTACAACATCGGCCAGCTGACGACATCCACCAATCCGTCGGCCACGCAGAGCTTCAAGTATGACGGCTTTGCCAAGGTCGCCCGCCAGGACGCCACCATCGGAACGCTGACCCACACCACGACGAACGTGCGCGATGCCTCGGGCCAGACGCTGGCGACACAATATCTGCCGGTGCAGCTCGACTTCGGCACGTCTGCCGCCCCACTGCAATACACCGCCGCTAACAAGCTGCTCTCCGCCTCCGGCTTCATCACCTCGACCCTCTATGAGGCCGATGGCCAGACCAAGGAAATCAGTTATGCGAACGGAGTAAAAACCTCCTTCACCTATTCGCCGACCCGCCGCTGGCTGACCCGGGTCACCACGGCCAAGGGTGCTGCCGTGTTGCTCGACAATCAGTATGCCCGTGACCTCATCGGCCGCATCACCGGCACGACCGGGCTCACCGCTTCCGACAGCTGGACCTATGGCTATGACAAGGCCGACCGGCTGACCTCTTCCGACAATCTCGGCGACAACACGCTCGACGAGACGTTCGTCTATGCCGCCAACGACAATCTGATCTCACGCACCCGTGTTGCCGGCACCTATGTCTATCCCTCGGCGAGTGCTGCTCGTCCGCATGCCCCAACATCGGTCGGCGCCAAGACGCTCGCCTATGACGCCAACGGCAACATGACCTCCGACGGCACCAGGACGCTGGCCTGGGACCAGGCCAACCGGTTGAAGACGGTCACGCTCGCCGCCAACACCGTGTCGCTGTTCTACGGCCCCGACGGCGCACGAGCCAAAAAGTCCTCATCCTTCGCCACCACGCTCTATCCCGACGCCTCCGTCGAGATCGATCCGGCGACACCGGGAGCAGAAATCTACACCCGCTATCCCCATGCCGACGTCAAGGTGACCGGTGCCACAAAAGCCTTCCTGCACCGCGATCACCTGGCTTCGGTGCGCCTGGTCACCGACGCAACCGGCGCCATCACTGAGGCCACCAACTACACCAGCTATGGCGAACGCCTCAACACCGGCTTCCAGACGCAGAAGTCCTATATCGGCGAGCGCTTCGATCCCGAGACCGGACTGCTCCACCTCAATGCACGATACATGGATCCCGTGCTGGGAAGGTTCATCTCGCCGGATGACTGGGATCCGACCAAGGAAGGTGTCGGCACCAATCGATACGCCTATGCCCAGAATGATCCTATCAATAAAAGCGATCCGAACGGACATCAATCCACTAGCGACCAGACTGACCCTGGAGTGCGATCGGACATGGAAAGTGTCGTTAGTGACGCGCTGCGCGACTATGACAAAGGACTCATAACTGCCGAAAAGCGCGATGCCATAACTAATTGGGCTCATTCTAACGTAGCTGCAATAGATATGCAAAAGGAGGCGATGACCCAAGCAGTTGGATTTGATTTGTACAACCGCGCTGTAAGTGCTAGCGAATTTGCCGATGCAACCGCGCAGAATCTTCAGACGGCTGCTGGCGCCGCGGTAGTTGGAAAGAGTGTACTATCAAATTCTGATCGCACTATCTCAAAAAACAATGTTTCCAAGGTTGAGGAAAATACTCCGAAAGCAATCGTCCCGAATCGTTCTAGGCGCCCCAGCGTCGAAACCCGCCGTCAAGCCGACCAAGCTGCGACCGACGAAAACGGCAACTTTAACTGCAGCTATTGCGGTCAACCTATGACAACACAACCGGGCTTGCCTAGTTCACGAGAGTATGATCATGTTAAAGCTTATGCGAGAGGTGGGGATTCGACAATCGGCAATATTGTTTCTGCGTGTCTGACCTGCAACAGAAGTAAAAGCAGTAAATCTTTAAGTGAGTGGGGAGGACCCAGATAATTTCACAAGATAAATTTGGCGGGCACCCAAGGGTTTACGCATGCATTCACGTTATCGATCGATCGCGCCCTGTGCTACTTGTAAGCAGGCCGGAGGGCGATTGGTGCTTCCTCTGTGGCGAGCTTCATGACGATACGGCCTCTTCGTACAAAGCAATTGGGGTGAATCACGTGATTGATCAGGATCCGACTTTAGATGAACTTAGTGACCTCCTTCCAGAATGGGAGGCCGAGCGGACCAAGCCCGGGGCACCGTGGCTTAGAACACCGATCTCTTCAGAAAACTGATATGCCTACTGGCAATATGGTACCGTGCACCTTTTGATGTTCGTTCGACCCTGTCATTATTACGCCTAGATTGATTGTGGTTTGAACCGCGCCGGGATTGCCGGAGGCTGTTTCGTTTGAGTCACGCTGCCATGGCCGGCTCCTCCAGCATGGCGTAGTGGCGTGCCTCGGCTTCGGCCGGCGGGGCGCGACGTTTTTCAGGCGCGCAGTATGAGGGATCGGGCAATTTCGTCTCGTCCGGCTCTCCCGTCACCCAGGTGACTGCGGATGGCTCCGGTCAGTATGAGCTCAACCTGGTCAATGCGCCGATCGCCGAGGCGGCGAAGGCGGTGCTCGGCGACGCACTTCACCTCAACTACGTTGTCGACCCGCGCGTACAGGGAACGGTGACATTGCAAACATCCCAACCTGTGTCGCAGGACTCCTTGGTCGATATTCTGGAATCGGCGCTTGCCGTGAACAACGCCGGCATCACCAATCGTGCCGGCACCTACCAGATCGTGCCGCTGTCCGACATCATGTCCAGCACGCCGTCCGTCAGCGTGCCGTCGGTTTCGCCATCCGGTCCCGGCGTCAAGGTGCAGGTGCTGCAGCTGCAGTACATCGCAGCCGACGAGATGAAGACAATTCTCGAGCCGATCACTCGCCAGGGCTCGGTGCTCAGGGTCGATTCCACCCGCAATTTGATCACGGTCGCCGGCAACAACAGCGATCTCGACGCTATTCGCGAAGCGATTTCGGTGTTCGACGTCGACTGGATGCGCGGCATGTCGGTCGCCCTCCACCCCCTGAAAACCTCGAAGCCGGCGGCCGACAGGCTGCCGGCCACGCCAATGTCGTGGCCGATGTCGAAAACAATGCGCTGCTGATCCAGACCACGGCGCGCGACTATGACCGCATCCATTCGCGACTGTGGCTACGACGCCGGGAATATCCTTGTTGTCTTCCCTCCAGAAGCGAAATTGGAAGGTATGGCGGCCATTTCACCAACATGGCTGGCTCATCACTGGCAAAAATGGGTTGATCCTTCTTCCACTCCGGACGACGTATGGGTTCTTAAAGGTGGCCGATTGGAACCTGAAAAACTACCCGATGAATAGAGACGGGGTCCCTCCTTCTTTGGGTGCGCAGGTGCACGACCTGCCGGCGATTGTTAGCTGTACATCCGCACCAGAATTATGGTGACAGTGTGCTTTTTGTCATGCTCACAGGGCTGCCATGAAGGCGCCGACCTGGACGGCCAGGCAAGTGAGATTCTCTCACCCTTGTCGCATTGGCCGAAACCAACCGCCGGAATTACGGTAATTACGGTGACAGTGCACTTTTTCCTACGTCCGCCTGCCTGTCATTGTGTGCAGATTAGTTGCAACCCTGCGGCAGGTCCGGAAACCACAACGCGGGCAAAGCGCTTGGAGGCAGGCGCTGTCGAATGGACCTCTGTAAGAGATAGCCAAGCGGGCCGGAATTGGCGATACTTGAAACAACAAAGCTGTGGCTAATCGAGCCCCAGCCAGACGATCTTCGCCCACAGCCTCGACAGTGGCGCTGGCACCAATCCGCGGCTTGATGTGGTGACCCAGACCGACCAGATCAGTGCGACGCTCACGCGTCAGTCGAAGACCGTGTCCTCGACGCGCGGCGATGTCGTGCAGGTGGTGCGCGATCTCGGCGGTCTCGCCCTGACGGAGGGCCGCAGCTACGATGTTCTCGGCCGGCTGATCGGGGTCAGTGATCCCGGCGGCTCGAACTGGACCTACAGCTACGACATGCTCGGCAACCGGCTGTCGGCCTCCGATCCCGACCTCGGCGCCTGGTCCTATATCTATGACGCCGCCAACCGGCTCATCAGTCAGACCGATGCCCGCGGCACCGTCACCACACTGGCTTACGACCAGATGGACCGGCTGACCTTGAAGACGGCAACAGCCTCGGGCGGCAGTGCGGTGACGCTGACCCAGAACAGCTACGACCAGGCAGCGGCCGGCTTCTACAACATCGGCCAGCTGACGACCTCCACCAACCCGGCGGCGACGCAGATCTCCAAGTATGACGGTTTTGGCAAGGTCGCCCGCCAGGATGTCACCATCGGAACGCTGACCCACACCACGACGAATGTGCGCGATGCCTCGGGCCAGACGATGGCGACAAAATATCTGCCGGTGCAGCTCGACTTCGGCACTTCTGCCGCCCCGCTGCAATACACCGCCGCCAACAAGTTGCTCTCCGCCCCGGGCTTCATCACCTCGACCCTCTACGAGGCCGATGGCCAGACCAAGGAGATCAGTTATGCGAACGGGGTGAAGACGTCCTTCACCTATTCGCCGACGCGGCGTTGGCTGACCCGGGTCACCACGGCCAAGGGTGCAACAATCCTCCTCGATAATCAGTACGCCCGTGACTTCATCGGCCGCATCTCCGGCACGACCGGGCTCTCCGCTTCGGACAGCTGGACCTATGGCTATGACAGTGCCGACCGGCTGACCTCTTCCGACAATCTCGGCGACAACACACTCGACGAGACGTTTGTCTATGCCGCCAACGACAATCTGACCTCGCGCACCCGTGTGGCCGGGACCTATGTCTATCCCTCGGCGAGCGCCGCTCGTCCGCACGCTCCAACAGCGGTCGGCGCCAAGACGCTGGCCTATGACGCCAATGGCAACATGACCTCCGACGGCACCAGGACGCTGGTCTGGGACGAGGCCAACCGGCTGAAGACGGTCACGCTGGCCGCCAACACCGTCTCGCTGTACGGCCCCGACGGCGCGCGCAGCAAAAAGGCCTCGTCCTTCGCCACAACGCTCTATCCCGATGCTTCCGTGGAGATCAATCCGGCGACTCCGGGGGCAGAGATCTACACCCGCTATCCCCATCCCGACATCAAGGTGACCGGCACCACCAAAGCCTTCCTGCATCGCGATCACATGGCATCCGTGCGCATGGTCACAGACGCCGCGGGCGCCATCGTCGAACAAACCAACTACGCCACCTATGGCGAGCGCCTCAACACCGGCTTCCAGACGCAAAAGTCCTACATCGGCGAGCGCTTCGATCCCGAGACCGGACTGCTCTACCTCAATGCACGATACATGGATCCCGTGCTCGGACGGTTCATCTCGCCCGATGACTGGGATCCGACCAAACCAGGCGTCGGTACCAATCGATACGCTTATGCCCAGAATGATGCAGTCAATAAGAGCGACTCGAACGGGCATGCAGGACTTGTAGATGCGCTCGGAAGGGACCCACGGGGTCGTTTTATGGAAGCGAGCGCAGCGTTGGCAGGCGTCGCTGCTCTATCGCTTGCACAAGGCGCAATAGCTAGCGCAATAGTTAGCAATCCGACGGATTTAGGACTATCCTCACCTGCTCCAGATCTCACAGGCCCGAGTGTATCGGCAAGAACGTGGGACACCTATAGAGAGGTACAGGCTCAAAATAGAACGCTAGCACAAAGCGTGACCAACAACGAAACCAGGCAGGCCCACCATGTCGTTCAAGACGCGGCTGTGAGAAGTCTGCCGGGATATAATCGCAGTGTGGCTCCCGCAGTATCAGTGTCAGCTTCACAGCACTACCAAATGACCGCGTTCCAGCGAACTCTGACAAGGGAATGTGCCGTTACCTATGCAGGGACCATCCACGCGCGGCAAGGTCGCTTCGGCGCCGTTGCTTTGGACCAGGATCACCTACGGAATCCCAAAAACCATCCGCCCGTCATCAATTCCTCAATCAACGGACGGCGCCTAAGGTTGCCGCCAACAAAAGCTGTGGCTAATCACGCTTCCGCGCTCCTCCTGATATCCGCGTCACACCAGCAACTGTAATCTCGGTCTGGAAAACCTCGGCGAAGAATCAGCCGGGGTGGCGGGCGACTGATCGTGGCAACACTCAACGAGCAATTCCTGGATTTCTTAGACTGGTGGCTCGATGAGCTACGAGGGGTCTGGACGCGGACTTGCCCTAAGCAAATGCAATCTTCCACCAGCGGCTGGATCGTCAGTGTCGCGGACGCCGGTATCCGCGCGCGCGAGGCAGACGCGCTCGAATTTCTATCGATCCCTTTGGCGCCGAACGCCACAGCGGACGAGATCTCCGCGCTTCTCCAGACTGGGCTTCGGCGAAAGCGGCCGACTTTCGATATCCAGATCCAGTCGGGGTTGTTTCTGACGCGGCAATTGGCGACGCGACGACTGCCGCTTCGGCAAGCGAGAAATATGGCGGAGCTTGACTTACTGGCGTCCACGCCATTCGACCCGGCGCAGGTGCATGTCGTCTTCGCCAAAGGTGTGGACCAGGACTGTTTCTACCTTGTCGTGAAGACCAAGACGCTTGCGGCGGTTCTGGAAGCGGTCCGCCGTTTCAGCGGAACGGTCGGTTCACTGTCTCTATCTGATGCAGATCGGACTCTGCGGGCCGATCAGTTAAGCTTGGCTGCTGTCTGGCCCCCGACAAAACGTGACCGCCGCGCAAGATTCGGCTGGATAGCGGCGTGTTCAATCTTGCTTAGCGCGGCACTCGTCACCTTCGGCCATGCGCAATGGCGTTACTGGCAGGCCGAAACAGAACTGGATGCTCAAATCGCCGATGCCCAGATTCAAGCCAAGGCGGCTCGGTCTTCCCTGCAGAAACGCCAGTCTAACATCGAGCAGGTTGAAAGAATCCGCAACGAGAAGAAAACGTCCGCCTCGCTGGTTCGCGTCTGGGCCGAACTGACGCACCTTCTTCCCAATACCGCCTGGCTGACAGACCTGTCGTCGAAAGGCGACGAGCTGACGATCACCGGGTTTTCGACTTCCGCGGCCGAACTGATCGAGCCGATGGATGCATCGCCGCTGTTTTCCGCGCCCGAGTTTGCGGCGCCTGTCGTCAGGGTTCCGGGCCAGGACGGCGAGCGCTTTACCATCACCGCAAAGATCGAAGCGCTTTGACCATGCTCTCCACCATCCTCAACGCCCGCCCGATAATCCGACGCCTGATAGCCGTCGCCATCGCGGCAGCAGCAGCCTGCGCCACAGGCTGGGTGGTCTACATGGCGCTGGATAGCATCGCTGTGGCAGAAGCCGGCATACAGGAAAAGCGCGAAATGCTGGGCCAGTTGCAGGCCGTGGCAGTCCTGGCAAAACGCCTCGATGCCGCAGCGGTATCCGATCCTGCTGCGGCCTCAAATCCCGGGTTTCTGACAGGTGAAAGCGAAGCCATCATTCGCGGCGGACTTCAGACCCGGTTGAACGCGATTGCGGCATCGAATGGCGTGACGGTGCTGTCGGCCGGCAACGCCCCGGCGCTCAGCGAAGCAGGCGTGGATTTTATCGGGCTGCGGGCAAACTTTTCCGGAACCCTGGAAGGCGTCCACAGTACAATTCTCGCAATCGAAACCTCGCTTCCGGTCCTGTTCATTCGCGAAGCCACCTTGCGAACAACGAACGTCGGACCAGCGGCCGGCCGAACGGCAGACCCGGAGCTTTTTGCCGAGATCCTGTTCTACGGTCCGCTGCAAAGCAGGGCTACGTCCGCATCCCGCGAGGCGAAACCGTGACCGGCAAGTTCGCGGCGCTTGCTCTGGCGGCGAGCATTGCGGGTCTCGCCGTGGTCAATGCGTGGCTCTACGACACGCCAATCGACATTGCGCCGATCGTGTCCGCAAAGGGGCGCGACGGCGGGTTGGCGCCTAGCTCGGCGGGGTCACTTCAGATGCCGAACGCAGGCGATTTTACAGAGACCTTTGAACGGCCGCTGTTCAGTCCCACGCGTCGAAAATTCATCCCCGAGCCGGTCGCGCCGCAGCCAGTGGAAGTCGCTTCCGTGCCGGTCGAACAGCCAGCTCTAGTCCCGGAGAACGTTGCGCCGGCAGTTGTCCCGTTGCTGCTGGGGATCAGCATTTACAGCGGAGCGGCAAAAGTGTTGCTGCGGACCGCCGGCAGCGACGCCGCCCTCTGGTATGGCAAGGACGAAACCGTCGATGGCTGGAAGGTCTCCACTATCGACAAGGACCAAGCCGTGCTGGAACGGGACGGCAAGGTAACGCGAATATCGCTTTACCCGTCGAGCCAAGACGCATCGCCAGCCGGGAGGAGCGGCCAATGAGCAGCGATCGCGGCGACGACGAAAGCGCCAGCGCCGGTTTCTCGTTGGTCGCTGTGCTGGTCTTCATGCTGATCGTCTCTGCCATCGTTGTCCCCTTTGCCGTTACGGCGAAAACCCGGTTGATGATCGCCAACAATGAGGTCGAGCAGGAACAGCTGTCGCTGCTTGCCGAGGGCCTGGCCAATGTCCTGTCGAGCGAGTTGGCCGACGGTTCGACGACGGAAAAGCTGCTCCTGGATTCCTCGCTGACAAGTTGCCGATCGGGAGAATTCGCCTTCAATGTCCGCATACAAGACCATAGTGGACTGATCGATCTCAATGCCGCGGACGCTCATCTGCTGTCGCTCGGTTTTGCCTCGCTCGGCTTCGATGGACAGACATCCGAAACACTCGGGAAAGCAGCCATTCAGTTCCGAGGCAACGCGAATGCGTTCACTACGCAAGCCGAGCCTACCATCCCCATTGGGCCGTCCGAACACAAGCTGGCGCCGTTTGAATCGGTGTCCGAGCTGCAGGAGTTTTCGGCGCTTGCTTCGAAACCCTTGCATGACCTCTACAGTATCTTCACGGTTGATTCGAAGCGCGGCACACTCAGTCTCGATCATGCCCCGAACCGTCTTCGCGCTATTCTTGCTGATGGAGCTGGAAGTGGCGCTTCAGTCATGCAAGTGGCTGCCGAGGCTCCGGCCTTCACGGTCGAAGTCACAGCGAGACGAGACACGTCGGGGATTGCGGGCCAAGTCGGATTCATCATCGAGAGATTTCCAGCAAGCGCGGCAGGCTTTCGGCGTCTTTCACGAAGTCCAGCCGCGGAAATCGCGGAAATCGCATCGACATCTTCCAGAACCTGCGACGGACTCTTTGGGACTGAGACAGCGCGGATCTTGAGGGGATGGGCGTCGTGAACGTGGCTGCCCGGACATCGGGGATAGAGGCGTTTCTCGCCTTTCTCGAAAGCGAGAACGTGCTGAGCGGTCATGCGGCCCAACGCGCCTTGGGCGCATCGAAGACATCTGGCCACTCGTTCGATACGGTAATGACCGAACTCGGTCTGATCGGGGAGCAAGAACTTGCCGACAGCCTCAGTCGATTCATGAACCTACCGTCAGCTGTCGGCGTTCCGGAACAGTTCAACCCCGGGCTGTTCTCAAGCGTCCCGCTGATCTATCTGCGCGAAAACGCGATCCTTCCCCTGGAAATGGACGCCGAGCTGCTGATTGTCGCCGTAGCCGATCCCTTTTCGACGGCAACCATCGATGCGCTTGCGTTTCACTATGAGCGGACGCCGGCGTTGCGCATACTGCCAAGGCGGATGATTGCCGAATGCATCGACCGGCTCGAGCAGTCTGCCATCGAGGCTGTTTCCTCTGAAGCGAGCGGCGCCGAGTCTTCGAATTTCGGCCCCGACGACCTCGAGCGATTGAAGGATTTTGCCCGCGAGGCGCCGATCGTCCGCTTTGTCGCCGACACCATTCACAAAGCCGTCGACGCAAGAGCCACCGACATCCATATCGAGCCGCTCGAGGATCACGTCCGCATCCGGTTCAGGCATGACGGCATGCTGTCCACCGTCGATACGGCATCGACGGCGATGCTGTCCGGCATCTCGACCCGCATCAAAATCCTGTCGCGGCTCAACATAGCCGAGCGACGGCTGCCGCAGGATGGAAGGATGCGGATCGCCGTGCGTGGCCGGGATATCGACCTTCGCGTCTCGGTCATTCCATCGATTCACGGCGAAGCCATCGTGCTCAGAATTCTGGACCGCGCCGGAGTCGAGTTGCGACTGGGAAAGCTCGGCTTCGACGACGCCGCGCAAGCAAAAATACGAAGCATGTCGCAGGCCGCCAACGGCATCGTGTTGGTCACTGGGCCGACAGGCAGCGGCAAGACGACAACGCTCTATTCGATCCTCGCCGAACGCTCCCGGCCGGACGTCAAGGTTTTCACGGTCGAGGACCCGGTCGAATACCGGATGGCGGGTATCACGCAATTGCAGGTCAATCCTGCGATCGACCTCGACTTTGCCGCGGCCCTCCGTTCGATCCTCCGGCAGGATCCCGACATCATCCTGCTCGGCGAAATTCGCGATCGCGAGACGGCGCAAGTCGCGGTCCAGGCGGCTTTGACCGGCCATCTAGTATTTTCGACACTGCACACCAACAGTGCGGCGGGAGCGCTGACGCGCCTTCGCGACATGGGCATCGACGGCTATCTGCTCGGGGCAACGATCAGAGGGGTTATCGCGCAAAGATTGCTGCGCCGCGTCTGCCCGACTTGCCAAGCTGCGGATCAAACGAGTTCGAGCTGCCGATCCTGCAACGGCTCCGGCTATAGCGGCCGTACCGTGACTTACGAGATGCTGCAGGTGTCGCCGCGCATTGCCGAGCTGATCGACCAGGGCGCGGGCGAAATGGAGATCGGCAGAGCGGCAGTGGAAGACGATCTCGTACCGATGGCGGTCCATGCAAAGGCGCTCGCGCAAGCACAGGTGACCACAATCGAAGAAGTCCGGCGCGTCATCGACCTCAACGGAGGTGATTGATGCCGGCCTTTGCCTATCGCGCCTATCTTGTCGACGGAACCAGGGAAGCCGGCGTTCTCGACGCGTCGACCAAACAGGATGCTGCCCGCAAATTGGCGCAACAGGGTCGCCGATCCTATCATCTAGCTCCGGTGGACGGAGGAAAACAGCACATTCGCCTGCCGGGGCGCGGTACCCTGACGTTTACTCGACGGGTCGACCTCAGCCGTCTCTTTTCCGAGCTTTCGGTGCTTTTGAATGCCGGTTTCACCGTCGACCGGGCGTTAAGCGCGGTGATATCGGGCGAAGGCAAACATACGCGGCGCCAGCAACTGCAATCGGTGCTCGACCTTACGACCGGCGGCCGGCCGATCGCCGAGGCGTTTGCGAGCCTGCCGGGGATCACGTCCGACATCGCGGCTCTGCTTACCAGCGGCGAGCGCAGTGGCAAGATGGCATTCATCTGCCAACGGCTGGCGGATACTTTCGAAGCAAAAGCAAAGCGTCGTACCGCGATCATCGAAGCGCTGACCTACCCAGCTTTTCTTTTGGTCGTGATGGGCGGGGCGCTGATTATTCTGGCGACGGTGCTCGTGCCGGCGCTTGAACCGATTTTCCAGGGTTCATCAGCCGCCAAGCCATTCACAATGACGATGCTCTCAGCGCTTGGAACGATCTTTTCCGACTATCCATTCGTATTCCCACTCGCCGCAACGCTGGGCCTGCTCTTCTACCTCTTTTTGTCCAGGTCTCGGGGGGCAAAGACATTGCTCTCGCGCTGGCTGCTGAAGATCCCGTTGATCGGTTCGCTGGTCAAAGAGTCGGTGATTGCCCGCTATCTTGAGACCCTGTCCTTGCTGCTTGGCAACGGCGTGGCGATGACCGAGGCACTTGGCCTTTCGGCCAACATTTCCACGCAAAGTTCGCTGCGTGCAAGTTTTGCGGCGATCGAAGACGACGTGGCAAACGGCGCGGGTCTTCACAACGCAATCGCCAAAGCCGGTATTTTCGACAACGCCACCACTTCGCTCATCTCGCTCGGAGAAGATGCGAACGCACTTCCAGTCGTGCTGGATCGTGCCGGGAAAATGCTTCAATCGGCGCTGACGCGACGGATCGATACGACCCTGAAACTGCTGACGCCGGCCTTGACGATCTCACTGGGCCTTCTCGTCGGCAGCCTGGTCATTTCGGTGATGACCACGATCCTAAGCATCAACGATCTGGCGCTGCAATGAAGACCTTGCCTTCAGTCTCAGGGCGCACGGACGCGGCGGCCGGATTCACCTTGGCAGAAATGCTGGTTGTCCTTGCAATCATGGCCGTCGTCGCCGCCATCGCAGCACCAGGAATCGCCAGAAATTATCGGACCAAAAGTCTGGAAACGCTGACGAGCGGGATCACCACGCGACTGCGCCTGTCACGCACATCGGCGATTGCCACTGCCAGGCGGAAGCAAATCGTCCTTGATCCTCGTGCCGGCGCGATCCAATTCGACGAGCGGGACACGCTCATCCTCCCCGAAGACGTCAAGATGACCGTGACCACAGGCAAGGAAACCACAGTGGCCGATCGGCAAGCGATCCTGACCTTCCTTCCGGACGGCAGCGCTTCCGGTATGGAGATCGACCTGCAACGAAAAGGACAGACAGCTCGCGTCGAGGTCAATTGGCTGACCGGACTTTCAACGCGGCGCAAATTGCCATGAACTCGCGCACAGAGCCTCCTTGCGGTGAGGACGGGTTTTCCATCCTTGAGATGATCGTCGCGATGACGATCCTGGCGCTCGTGCTTGGTATCGCGAGCCAGTCGATCGTGATGGCCAGCCGCAGCATTGCAGCCGCCAAGGCGCAGGTCGAAGCCGTTAGGGCTGTGCGAACGATGTTAGCCAATTATGAAGCCAACACGGAATCCAGCGCTATAGGCTCGGAAGACCCGACCCAGTCGGGCTGGAGCCTGAAAGCGCGCAAGATCGAGGTCTCACGGGCAAAAATAACCGCCATCCTCATCCAAAGAACTGGTGCCGCGGGCGCGGCACGTGGCGTGCCGTTCCTGACGTTTGTGCCCGAGCAGGATTCGAACTCTCCGTGAACCGCCGGTTCACCCAACCTGTTTCAATTTTTGGCGGCGCCTGGTTGCCAAGGTTTCTCTTCCTCATTCTTGAACCTAACTTCAAATCGCCTCCGGATCAGCGTCTGAAATCATCAGCATCAGTCGAGGGATTTGCGCTCATCGACGTTCTGGTCGGCCTCGCTATGATCGGCGTGATTTCCTCACTGATGATCGTCTTTCTTGGGCAGGCCCGAACGATGATACGCATCGAGAAGACAACGGAGATGCAGATGGAGGTCGATTCTGCATCGCGGTTTCTTGAAACGGCAATCAGCGGAGCGGAGCCGCTGCCGTTGTCCAAATCGTCGCCGGAGAATGTGGTCTATCTCAGCGGTGACTCGGCCCGGATCGAGTTCAATGGCGTTCAGGCGATCGGGTTCAGATCCTCGGCACTGAGGGAGATAGCGATTTCGCTTGGAATTGGCGACAGTGACGGCCAGATTGGAAACGTCTTGGCCATCGTCCAAATGCCGCGGCGCGGCATCGAGACCGGCAAGTTGGTCGACAGCGACCCGGTGCGACTGATCGCTGGTGTGACTGCCGTAAAATTCGAATATCTCGACGGGTCGGCAGGAGCGACGTCCTGGTCGGCAGACTGGAGCGCCCAGCGACGCCTGCCGTCTGCGGTGCGGTTCACCATCTCAGTTGCCAGGGATGGCGCGACCTATTCGTCCAGCGGTTTTGCGCGCCTCGCCCTGGCAAACACTCCGTCGCAGCGCACCAACTGACAATCCCCGTTCGCTAGTTGGTGATGTCCTGATCTTCGCCGCTCCCGTCCGGCTTGCCGTCGCGGCCAAAAGTGCGGATCAACACTCCGCTCGCATCGGCCTTGACGTCGTATGAATAAGGTTTTCCCCACGGATCGCTAAGCCCGCTGGTTCCCTTGAGATAGGGCCCGTTCCACCTATCGTCGCCCGCCGGCGCAGTGACCAGCGCGGACAGCCCTTCTTCCGCCGTGGGGTATTTCGCGTTGTCGACATAGTAGAGTTCGAGCGCGCTCTCGATATTGCGGATTTGCGCTTTGGCCGCATTGGTCCTGGCCGAGCCGAGATAACGCAGGACCTGAGGCGCAGCGAGCGTGGCGATCAATGCGATGATGGCGAGCACGACCAGAAGCTCGACCAGCGTAAAGCCGTCTTCATGGCCCTCAACAATGCGATCGCGTTTCTTACCCGATGAAATGAAGCCAAGAGTGACCATTAGACCAGTCCCATATTCAAACCTGAAAATTGTTCCAGCGCCCAGGTGCAGCCAAGACCTGTCGCTATGAATGGACCGAAGGGAACGCGCGACCGTGCCGCTGCCGGTCCGGCCGTGACCACCTGTCCACCGATAAATAGAAGAGCAGTTGCGCTCGCGATGAACAGCAAGACCGGTAGAAGAAGCGGGCTGATCCAGCACGCCGCAGCGGCGAGCATTTTGACGTCGCCGAGTCCAAGACCGATCCTGCCGGTCATGACGAAGTGGCCGCGTCGGACGAGCCAGACAGCGGCGAGCGTAGCCGCAGCGAACAGGATTTGCGCCGGGACGTCGGCCGGCCGTGTCGCCATCTGGGAGCCAAGACCAATGCTGGCCAGGGCCAGATTGAGCCAATCCGGGATGACCAGCCTTCTGAAATCGACGATCGAAATGCCGGCAAGGATTGCCATGAGGGCTAAGGTCGCGGCCAGCACGAGATACGGATGTGTGCCCATGATCAATTGGCCAGTCTCTTCAGGTCCTGTTGCAGTTTGGTTCCGCCACGACGCATCTGGATCGGCGTCTGCAGGCTGATCTTGCCGCGGAATTCTGCCGTCACTTCGCGTGCCTCAGCGATGTCGCGGACAACCCGTGGGCGGATGAAGATGATCAACTCGGTTCGCCCGATGCTGTCGGTCTTGTTCTTGAACGCATTGCCGATGATCGGGATGTCGCCGAGGATCGGCACCTGGCCACGGTCGATGTTGTTGCGCTCCTGGATAAGACCGCCGAGCGCCAGGCTCTCGCCGTCATTCACCAGAACACGGGTCTGGATCTTGCGCTGCTGGATGGTCGGTGAATCGATGCCGGAGCTGGTTGTCTTGGTGACGTTGCTGACCTCCTGCTGGATATCGAGCATGACGCGCCCGGCATTGTTGATGCGCGGTGTGACCGTGAGAATGACGCCGGTATCCTTCATCTCGACTGAATTGACGATCGGCGCGTCGGCGGTCGTGGTTCCGACCGCCTGCTGCGTAATGATCGGAACCTGGTCGCCGACCTGCAGGATTGCCTTCTGGTTGTTGAGCGCCATGATGGTCGGCGCCGAAATCACATTGACGTCGGTGATGCTGGATAGCGCGTTCAGCGTGACCTGGATGTTGTCGGTCGCATAGGTCCAGCCAAGGCCAGGGAAGCTCGCACCGGTAAATCCACTCGCCACGTCGGTCAATGAGATTTTCATGCCATTGTTCTCGAAAAACCAGCGCAGGCCGAATTTCAGTTCATCCTTCAGCATCACTTCCGCGATCACGGCCTCCAGCATGACTTGCGTCGGCAGGACGTCGAGCTTGGTCAGTATGCGCTGGATGCGGTCATAGTCGCGCGCCGTGGTCTGGATCAGCAGCGCATTGTTCTCGACATCGGCAACGACATTGGCGTGGGCGGCTCGTTCGTCTTGCGCCAGTTCGAGCAACGGCGACGGCCCAGTCAACGGCACGGGCGTGATGCCGTCCGAAGCAAGCGCAATTGGCGTCATGTCTGGCGAAACATTCGCGCCGGCTGCATCTCCGCTGGTCTTGACTGAGGTACCAAGAACGGAACTCAGCACCTCGGCCAGCTCCTTCGCCGGGCGGTTCTGAATCTGGTAGACGAAAAGCTGGTCTTCGTTTGTCTCGGCAAGCTTGTCGAGCTTGCCGATCCATACTGCAGCGCGGCTAAGATACGCTGGGCGCGATGTGATCACCAGCACCGAATTCAGCCTGTCATTGGGAATGAACTGGATGACCTTGGCGCCCGGTCCACCCTTGGTCCCGAAGATCGAATCGAGTTCCGTGGCAACGGCCGCCGGCTTGGAGGTTTTCAGGGGATGGAGGGCGACCGACATGCCGCGCATCCAGTCGACATCGAACACCGAAATCGCTTCGCGAATGGCGTCGAGGTCGCTGTTGTTGCCTGCCACCGTGATCAAATTGCGGGTGGAATCTACCCTGAGCACCGAGCCTTGGCGAGTGATCGGCTCGAGAATGGTCTTCATCTCGTCGGCTGCGATATATTGCAGCTGCAGCACCTGCACCTTGACGCCCGGACCAGACGGCGAAACCGACGGCACGCTGACGGACGGCGTGCTGGACATGATGTCGGACAGCGGCACGATCTGGTAGGTGCCGGCACGATTGGTGATGCCGGCGTTGTTCACGGCAAGCGCCGATTCCAGAATATCGACCAAGGAGTCCTGCGACACAGGTTGGGATGTTTGCAATGTCACCGTTCCCTGTACGCGCGGGTCGACAACGTAGTTGAGGTGAAGTGCGTCGCCGAGCACCGCCTTCGCCGCCTCGGCGATCGGCGCATTGACCAGATTGAGCTCATACTGACCGGAGCCATCCGCTGTCACCTGGGTGACGGGAGCGCCGGACGAGACGAAATTGCCCGATCCCTCATATTGCGCACCGGAAAAACGTCGAGCCCCGCTGGCCGCCGTCAGGGGGCGGGAGCTGCCATATCCGGCCCGCAGGGGCGAGTTTTTCGCATGCAGGCTATCGACGGTTTCGGTAAAAAAATCCTTGCCCGATGGCGAGGTGCAGCCGGCGATCGCCAGCAACGTGCACAGCACGACACGATTACTCGACTTGATCAACATCCGCCCGATTCCCCTAGGTCCTTAGCCTAGAGCTTCTTCGCGTTGGACGCTGGAATTGCTGGCGTTATTTCGGGTCTGTCCACAAGGTAGGTGAGGGGCAATTAGCACGAGCGGTTATCGGTCCCCCGCCAAGTGCAAGACGTTTCCGCTTTCCGACGCTTAGTCGAATCGGATGGGAGCGGCGAGTCGTCTGGAGCGACGACTAGCAACGTCCTCGGTGGTTCGCCGCGAGACTTGCCCGTCTTGTCGTGTGGCTCGCAGCGCGCACGACCCATCAGGGTATGCCCCGAAGTGACGTCACGTGGCGCGGCCACCACCATGTAACATCTGGGTTGACATCGACTATTTGTGACAGTGTAGCCTCGGGCCTAAACCTTGAGGTGACAGTATGAGCCGGATTGGCTACGCCCGCATTAGCACCATCGACCAGGATCTCGGAACCCAGATCGCCAAGCTGAAGGCCGAAGGCTGTAGCATCATTCGCTCCGAGAAGGTCTCAGGAGCGAGCCGCGATGGTCGAGACGAGCTAGCAACCATCATCGACTTTTTGCGACCGGGCGATGAGCTGGTCGTTACGCGCCTCGACCGGCTTGGCCGTGACACTCGCGACGTTCTAAATTTGATCCACGAAATGTGAAGTGCGGGGAGCTTTCGCTACAGTCCTGGACCCGCACGTCTCTACCCGCGGCGAGATGGGCCATGTGGTGCTGACGGTCTTGGGCACGGTCGCTCAGATGGAGCGTCGGTTTATCAAAGAGCGGCAGAGGAAAGGCATCCAGAAGACCAAAGACACTGGGCGGAGCGTTGCGACCGCGTGATCCATCATGTACGTCGATCCAGGCGGAGCATTTTCGGAATCCGACGCTGAGGACTTGGCAGTCTTGGCCTTCGAACACCGTGGGGATCCGCAGGTTTCTTCGCGTTGTCGACCGCGCCGTCCTGCTGTTGTCGCTTCAGGGTGTACCTTTTGTTGTGATACGTGAGCGTTGGGGCTAAACCTCGATGTGACAGTGGCCAACATAGTCATACGAACGCGTAAAAATCGAAAGCCCGCTCCATAAATGTCTAATGAAAACGAGGCAAGCGAGTTGCCCCGATGCGGTGCTAGAGCAAGCACTTCTCGAACTGCAAGATAGAATGGCTATGTTTGACCTGTCGGCCCGACCTTCATCGGCCGGCAGCCATGGCCTTGAACTTTTGCTGAAAGACTTGCGCAATTTGCGCTTCAAGATGGATGGTAATCGAAATCATATGCGAGCGCATCTGCATATCGACTACCATCGTCACAACCATATGGCATCATATGCGGTCGACGACGGAACCCTGCTCGCGGGGAGTGGCAGATACAACCACCTTATCGAGCCTTGGATTGCGAACAATAGGGAGTCCGTTATGAGAGTGTGGCGAGACATCCGCACCACAGGCGTGGACGACCAAATTGTCGCTCAACTGCGCGAGAGTGCACTCTGAAATGGCTGACGTTGCTTATCACGCCGGCAAATAGAACGACTCTCCAAGCAAGAAGTGGGCGTGACACCTGCTCGATACTACCTCGGTATGAGGCTGGAGCGGGCACATTTGCTGCTATCAACGTTGGCGATGAGCATCATCGATGTCGCCTTCGCTTGCGGTTTCGTCTCAGCCTCCCATTTCGGAAAGGTCTATCGTGAGACATATGCTCGCACGCCTCCAAACACGGATAGCAACGGCGGAACAATACAAGCGTCAGAACGGCTCAGGATCGCGGGTGGCTGGCACGACACTGGACACCCAAGGGCGACGAGCCAATTTGCTTCTGCGCATACAAATGCTGCTAGCAGAATCAGTATGACGGCAATTTAAGGGTTAGCCGAAAATCCTGACTTAGTGGGTGACGTTTGGACGTTTGTAGGGGACTTCCAAGGAATCCAAGGGTGTCCTATTTTGGGCTTCCCAGACCAGCCAGTGCCACCAATTGTCAACTTTCACTTTGGTCGAGACAATTGCATCGAACGTCAGCCCCATGTCACTGCTTGATAGAGTCTGGAATTGGACCGAACGTCCCCCGGTTTTGATTCCGAACTTAGCCAACGCACGCCGTAGATCGCCAGTTCCCGTTCCTGCACTGCCCTCCCTGAGATCGGCATTGCCAAACATCACTGCTTTTGCAGCATCGTACGAGGAACTTGCTGGGCACCCGGCGTGCCGCTGAATAAGCATTGCGACACAGGCTACGCCGCAACCGCTGTCTCCCTTTTGTGTTATCAATTCCGTTTTACCAACTGCCTGCGAAAGCGGGTCTGAAGGGAATCCCCACACGAGAACTGACTGCGAGCAGCTATTCAGAGATCGGTCCTGCCACCGTGAGCAGTTCTAGGCTTTCAATCTCTTGCATCACCTTTCCAGCGATGCCTTGTAGGTCGCCATACATACCAACAGTCGATTCAATGACACCTTGAATTTGCGCTTCTCGCTTGGCCCACAGTCGGATAGTGGCTTTATGCTTACGTGCGAGATCGTCCTGTATATCGGAAAACTTTTCGACGATAGCCTCGATGCGCTGCCGAAAACTGGCCCAGTCAAATACCCATACACCAACTCCATCTTTGAAGCCTGGCCGACTTGGACTAGCCGGGAGTTGGACAATTCGATTAGCGACTGACGTAATATAACCGCCATGGGAATGGCGCACTTGGGATGGGCGACATATACGCCGTCGACCGGTTCGAATGTCTCAATTCCCGAGGGCAGGGCTTCAGAAATCAGTAAGGCCATGTCCGCCTTCGCCGCTCGCTGGTAAGTCCTCAGCTTGGCGAGCCAGCCCTGACTCCAATTCTTGGTGCGCTTTGATTCCCAAAGGATTGCCCCGCATTGCTGACCAGTCGGACCGACGACCCGCTGAAGGACGTCACCACCAAACTCGCCCTTCGCCACCGGCTCGATCACGTCGACCGGGAAGCGAATGCTGATCAGCCCTTCCAATTCCACCTCCAGAGCTTCACCTTGCAATTGCTGGGAGCCCTGTTCAGCGCGACGCTTCAGATCCTCGATCTGGCGTTGCATGCCGGCGATTTGTTCCTCCTTCTCGACGATTTTCATTTTTAGGCCGTCTTCCGCATCAGACCTGGCCTTTGCACGAACAGCGTCCAGTCCTTCCTGGACCTTTCGCTCGATGTGAGAGCCATTTCTCTCCGCTCGTCCTCCAGTGCGCGCTGCTTTGTGAGGAATTCTGCTTGCTGTTTCTGCGCCTGTTCGAGCTTGTCATCGCGAGCCTTCAGCATCTCCTCCAACTCGGCGACCTTGCTGTCGCGCTCGTCAAAATCGGCCAAGAGCAAAATTTTGGCCTTGCGAGCCTCATCGACAGCAATGTGAGCCCGCTCGATCCTAACCTTCTCGGCAACGAGACTTTCGACGCCCTCTCTCGCCAATGCGACCTCATGGCGTTGACGCTCGAGTTCTTCTTCTCTGAGGGCGATTGCTGCATTCGTCTGAGCGATGCGCTGCGCGTTGCAGCGATTAGCGGCCCCGCGAGCGACACGTTGAGCTTGATGTCCGTCTTGCAACTAGGGCAGGTGATCGTCGGCTCGTTGAAGAGCTTATCGCCGTGCAGAGTCTTGCTCACAGCTTGAACGGTCATTGGTATTCGCCTCGGAAGAATCGGTTTCCTTAAGGCAGTAGTTTAGCCAATGCTCGCTGCAGTGAACAGAACGAAAAGGGAACATTCGGGCATTCCACCGAATTGAGCTGCTCAAAAGAGCGCCGTGATAGCTTGTAAATAACGCGCTCAACTGTCCACCAAAATGTGGGTGCATGAGGGCTTAGATGACTTTGATAGGGAAATTTGCAAGGCGATTCAACGCGCTAGCAATAGCGATGGCGGAGAGAGCGGGATTCGAACCCGCGTTACGGTTTCCCGTAAACACACTTTCCAGGCGTGCGCCTTCAACCACTCGGCCACCTCTCCGTCTTAGCATTTTCAACGCGGCCGGTTTCGCCGCGCGGGTTGGGGAGATGCGTCTCCCTTCGGGGATTCCGGTCCAGAACTCCGCACCGTGGGCGCCGTCAACCAGCGGACACCCTTTCCCCGCACCTGAGCCGTCAAAGCAACAGGCGCGGGGCTCATCTAGTCGATCCGGTGCCGAATGCCAAGACATAACGGCACTCTATTCGCTTTGTCGGACAGGGATGCTCTGTCCATGTCACCAGTGCTGCCTTGGCAGCCGATCGCCGCGATCGGCGGCGGTGACTTTGCCGACTGGCGCCTCAGTGGCGCAAACCGGCGGCGTGGGTTCACTTCGCGTGTCGCGATTGCGGATAAAGCGGGCAGATCCTATCTATCAGGCCGATACTGACATTTCTGATAAGCTTCCGGGGAGGTAAGGTCTGGATGTTCCGCTTCGTCTTCCGTCTCGCGGCACTGGTCGCGCTTTCGGTTTCCGTCATCATGGCGGTGATCGACGCGACACGCTCGGTGGCGGCCTCCGCGCTGGTCATGACCCCGCTCAACACGAGCTGGCTGGCCGTCTCGCCGGATACGCGAAGCACCTTCGAAAGCTTCGTCCGCGACAAGCTTGGCCCGCTGCTATGGGACGGCGCCATCGCCTGGGTGCTCAACCAGCCCGGCTTCGCCGTGTTCGCGGTGCTTGCCTTCATTCTCTACATGGTCGGCTACAGGCGGGAGCGGCCGAGCGGGCGGTTCGCCTAGACGTGATAGCTTTCCAGCGCCCCAAACAAAGAGAAAGGGAGACCGCACATGTTTCTCAGCGACATGCTGAACAAGAAGCTCAATCTGCCGAAGCCTGCCGAGGCGCTGCCGGGCCGCGCCAAGCCTATCCCGACGCCATCCAAGCACTTCGTCTCGAAGCGGCCGCTCAAGGGGCCGTATCCCGAGGGGCTGGAGACGGCGATGTTCGGGCTGGGCTGCTTCTGGGGCGCCGAACGCCTGTTCTGGCAGGTCGATGGTGTCTGGGTCACGGCCGTCGGCTATGCGGGTGGCGTTACCCCCAACCCGACCTACCAGGAAACTTGCACCGGGCTTACGGGCCATGCCGAAGTCGTGCTCGTCGTTTACGACCCGAAGATCGTGTCCTATGCACAGCTTCTGAAGCTGTTCTGGGAAAGCCACGACCCGACGCAGGGCATGCGCCAGGGCAACGATGTCGGCACCACCTACCGCTCGGCGATCTACACGTTTGGCGATGCGCAGCACCAGGCGGCGATCTCATCGCATGACGCTTATGAGGCCTCGTTGCGCGGCGCCGGCCGCGGCAGGATCACCACCGAGATTGCTCCGGCACCGGAGTTCTATTTCGCCGAGGAAGACCACCAGCAATATCTGGCGAAGAATCCCTACGGCTATTGCAATCTGCAGGGCACCGGCGTCACCTGCGCCATCCCGGCTGCCGTCTCCGCTTGAGGCCTTTGGCGAGACGATGATCCGTGGCGCCGGGATACGGCGCCACGCTTTTCCAAAGGTCAAAATTCCGCGTGAATTTTGTTTCGGGCCGTGCCAGATTGGCCCGAAGCGGGAGGGAGCCACTCCTGTCTGATGTCGCATGCCTGCCGGAGAACCGGGCAGGCAGGCGGTGCATAACGGAAAAAATAACCGACAGGGTGTGGATCACATGAAACGTATCGTTCTCGGCCTCCTGGCCGCAACTGCGATGGTTCTTCCGGCCTTCGCCGCGGACATTCAGCCAGCACTTCTCTATGATCTCGGCGGCAAGTTCGACAAGTCATTCAACGAAGCGTCCTACAATGGCGCCGAAAAGTTCAAGGCCGAAACCGGCATCGCCTATGTGGAATTCGAGGTCAGCAACGCGACCCAGCGCGAGCAGGCACTGCGCCGTTTCGCCGAGGACGGCCGCAATCCCATCGCCATGGCGGGCTTCTCCTGGGCAGATGCGCTGGAGAAGATCGCCGTCGAGTTTCCCGAGACCAAGTTCGCCATCATCGACATGGTCGTCGACAAGCCCAATGTCCGCTCCGTCGTCTATAAGGAGCAGGAAGGCTCCTATCTCGTCGGGGTGATGGCGGCGATGGCCTCGAAGACCAAAAAGGTCGGCTTCATCGGCGGCATGGACATTCCGCTGATCCGCAGATTCGGCTGCGGCTATGTCGGCGGCGCCAAAGCGGCCGGCGCGACCGATGTAATCCAGAACATGACCGGCGACACGCCGGCAGCCTGGAACGATCCGGCCAAAGGGGGCGAGATCGCCAAGACGCAGATCGACCAGGGCGCCGACGTGATCTACGCGGCGGCAGGCGGAACCGGTGTCGGCGTGCTGCAGGCGGCAGCCGACGCCGGCAAGCTCGGCATCGGCGTCGATTCCAACCAGAACGGCCTGCAGCCCGGCAAGGTGCTGACCTCCATGGTCAAGCGCGTCGACGTCGCCGTCTACAACACCTTCATGGACGCCAAGAACGACAAGTTCACCGGCGGCATCAACGATCTCGGCCTCAAGGAAGGCGGCGTCGACTACGCTATGGACGACAACAACAAGGCGCTTGTCGACGACGCGATGAAGGCGGCGGTCGAAAAGGCCAAGGCCGACATCATCGCCGGTACTATCAAGGTGCACGACTACATGACGGACAATGCCTGCCCCTATTGATCGTGAGATTGCCGATCTGATCGAAACCGCCGGGTGAAAGCCCGGCGGTTTTGCTTTTCTCAGTTTGCTCACCAATGCGGCGGCTTGGTCACGGGCACGTCGGGTGCGGCCTGCTCCTCCAGCGCCAGGAAGCGGTCGGTCAGCGCATCGAGCTTGCGCTGCATGCGCTCGATCACCTTCCACTGCTCGGCGATCTGGCCGGACAGTTCGTCGATGATCTTCTCCTGCTCGGCGGCGCGGATTTCCAGCGTCGTCAGCCGGTCGGAGGGCATGGTCATCTGAAAAACCTCGGTTTCTTGCTGCGCAACTCTCAAGAGATGCGAATTTCGGGATTCGCCACATTAGAGCGACATGCGTCCAATTGGACGCCGAAAATACGTTCTAAGCCTTACAATCTTCGCGTCGTGCTGCTGAAAATCCAACCCGATTTTCAGCCCGATGCGATAGCGTTGTGAACGCCGCGGCCACGTTCGAAATTGACAAGCGGGCGGTGATTTGTCGAGAGTGAACGCTGCTCCGGCCAATTGGCACAGACGGGGCGTCATGCTAGGCGTTTTGACCAAGCGATAAAAAAATAAGAGTGGGACAGGCTGCATGGCGCAAGCCGCAATCGAGTTGATGGGCATCAACAAGAGTTTTGGCGCCGTGCGCGCCAACCGCGACATCAATCTGGAGATCGTGCGCGGCACCATCCACGGCATTGTCGGTGAGAACGGCGCCGGCAAGTCGACGCTGATGTCGATCCTCTATGGCTTCTACCAGGCCGACAGCGGCGAGATCCGCGTCAGCGGCCAGCCGGGGTCGATCAAGACGCCAAACGACGCCATCGCGCTCGGCATCGGCATGGTGCATCAGCATTTCATGCTGGTCGACAATTTCACGGTGCTGGAAAACGTCATTCTCGGCGCCGAAAGCGATGCCCTGCTGAAGAGGAGCATCACCAAGGCGCGGTCGGAGCTGGAACGGCTCGAGCGAGAATACGGGCTGGAGGTCGATCCCGACGCGATCATCGAGGAGTTGCCAGTTGGCCTGCAGCAGCGTGTCGAAATCCTCAAGGCGCTGTATCGCGGCGCCGAGATCCTGATCCTCGACGAGCCGACGGGCGTGCTGACGCCCGCAGAAGCTGACCATCTGTTCCGCATCCTCAAGCAGTTGAAGGAGCAGGGTAAAACGATCGTGCTGATCACCCACAAGCTGCGCGAGATCATGGCGATCACTGACACGGTCTCGGTCATGCGCCAGGGCACGATGGTGGCGACACGGGAAACCAGGAAGACGACAGTCGAAGAGCTGGCCGAGCTGATGGTCGGGCGCCGCGTGCTGCTCAGGGTCGAGAAGGGCGAGGCGGAAGCCGGCGGCGTCAAGCTCGCGGTGAAGAACCTGACAGTGAAGGATTCCCGCGGCGTCACCATGGTCGACGATATCTCCTTCGATGTGCGCGCCGGCGAGATCGTCGGCATCGCCGGCGTCGCCGGTAACGGGCAATCCGAAATGCTCGAGGCGATTTCCGGCATCAGGCGCGCCGTCTCGGGCTCCGTCATGCTCGACGGCAAGCCGATCGATCTCACCGGGGCCGCCGATCCCGGCGAGCTGCGCGACCGCGGTCTCGCCCATGTGCCGGAAGACCGTCATCATGTCGGGCTGGTGCTGGCCTTCGAGGAGAACGAGAATTCGATCCTCGGCTATCACGACGACGAACGATATCTGAAGGGGCCGTTCCTCGACATAGACGCGATCCGCAACGACGCCAGGGACAAGATTACCAAATACGACATCCGTCCGGCGGATTGCCGGCTCAAGACCGCCAATTTCTCCGGCGGCAATCAGCAAAAGATCGTGCTGGCCCGGGAGATGGAGCAGGATCCGGGCGTGCTGATCGTCGGCCAGCCGACGCGCGGCGTCGATGTCGGCGCCATCGAATTCATCCATAAGCGGCTCATCGCCATGCGCGACCAGGGCAAGGCGGTGCTGGTGGTGTCGGTCGAGCTCGACGAGATCCGCTCGCTGTCCGACCGCATCCTGGTGATGTTTGCCGGCCGCATCGTCGGCGAGCGCGGACCGGAGGCGACCGAAGGCGAGCTCGGCCTGCTGATGGCCGGCGTCGAGCGCCAGGAGGCGGCGGAATGAGCGCGCCTTACGCCAAGCTGCCGGCCTGGGCCGATTACGGGCTGATCCCGGTAATCAATCTCGCCGTTGCCTTCGTCGTCGCCGGCTTCGTCGTGCTTCTGGTTGGCGAAAATCCGTTCCGCGCTGCCGCCGTCCTGGTCGAGGGCGCCTTCGGCCGCGGGCAAGGCATTGCGTTTACGCTTTTCTACGCCACCACCTTCATCTTCAGCGGGCTGTCGGTGGCGGTTGCGGCGCATTGCGGCCTGTTCAACATCGGTGGCGAGGGCCAGGGTTATATCGCCGGTCTCGGCATCGGCATCGTCTGCCTGGCCTTCGACAGCGTGCTGCCCTGGTGGCTCACCTTCCCGCTGGCGATCATCGCCGCCGCGGCGATGGGGGCGCTGTGGGCGCTGATCCCGGCCTATCTGCAGGCCAAGCGCGGTTCGCACATCGTCATCACCACCATCATGTTCAATTTCATCGCTGCCAGCGTCATGGTCTACGCACTGGTCGGATTCTTGAAGCCGGCCAATTCGATGGCGCCGCAGACACGTACCTTCCTCGACGGCGCGCAACTGCCGAAGCTCAACTGGGTCATCGAATTGTTCGGCGCCAAGATCCGTTCGGCGCCGTTCAACATCAGCTTCCTGCTGGCGCTGGCCATGGCCTTTCTGGTCTGGGTGCTGATCTGGCGCACCAGGCTCGGCTACGAGATGCGCACCTACGGCCACAGCTCGAAAGCGGCGCGCTATGCCGGCATTTCGGAGACCCGCATCATCATGGTCGCTATGATGATCTCGGGCGCGCTGGCGGGCATGATGGCGCTCAATCCGACGATGGGCGACCAGCACAATGTCGCGCTCGAATTCGTTTCCGGCGCCGGTTTCGTCGGCATCGCCGTGGCGCTGATGGGGCGCCTGCACCCGGTCGGCATCGTGCTGGCGGCAATCCTGTTTGGCATGCTCTACCAGGGTGGCGCCGAGCTCGCCTTCGAGATGCCGGCGATCAGCCGCGACATGATCGTCATCATTCAGGGCCTGGTCATCCTGTTCGCCGGCGCGCTCGAGCACATGTTCCGGCCCTATGTCCAGGCGCTGTTCGCCTCACTCAGCCCGAGATCTGTCGGCATGGAAGTGATCAAGGGGAAGGGTGCCTGAGATGGACATGTTCAACGCCATCATCCAGGTTCTGGACTCGACGATCCGCCTGTCGGTGCCCTTGCTGCTCGCATGCCTCGCCGGCCTCTATTCGGAGCGGGCCGGCATCTTCGACATCGGGCTCGAGGGCAAGATGCTGGTCGGCGCCTTCGCCGGTGCCGCCGCAGCCTCCGTCTTCCATTCCGCCTATATCGGCCTCGGCATGGCCATCCTCATCTCGGTCGCTTTCGCGCTGGTCCACGGGTTTGCCTCAATCACCCATCGCGGCAACCAGATCGTCTCCGGCGTGGCGATCAATTTTATCGCCGCCGGATCAACGATCATGCTCGGCCAGGCCTGGTTCCAGCAAGGAGGACGTACGCCGGCGCTTGCGCCCGGCGAGCGGTTCGGGGCGATCATCTGGCCCGGCGCGGACACGCTTAGGGGGATGCCGATCCTCGGCCCGATATATTCGGAACTCATCTCCGGCCATTCCGTGCTGGTCTATGTCGCGTTCCTCGCCGTGCCGTTCACCTGGTGGGTGCTGTTCCGTACCCGCTTTGGCTTGCGCATGCGCGCGGTCGGTGAGAACCCGGCCGCGGTCGACACCGCTGGCATCTCGGTCGCCTGGCTGCGCTACCGGGCGCTGATCTGCACCGGCGTGCTCACCGGCATTGCCGGCGCCTACCTGTCGATGGTGCAGAATGGCGGCTTCGTGAAGGATATGACCGCCGGCAAGGGTTACATCGCGCTTGCCGCGCTGATCTTCGCCAAATGGAAGCCGGTCAATGCCATGTTCGCCTGCCTGTTGTTCGGCTTCCTCGACGCGCTGTCGATCCGGCTGCAGGGCACGCCGCTGCCGCTGATCGGCAAAGTGCCGGTGCAGCTCATGCAGGCGCTGCCCTATATCCTCACCGTCATCCTGCTCGCCGGCTTCATCGGCAAGGCGATCCCGCCGCGGGCCGGCGGCGTGCCCTATGTCAAAGAACGCTGAGCATGGCCGCGAAAAGTGGAAGCCGGTTTTCGGATCGGGCCATGCGAAAAAGGAAAATATGAGCATGACTGCGAAAAGTGGAACCCGTTTTTCGGACAAGATCATGCGCGGGAAAAACTAAATGTCGCATGATCTGTTCGAAGCGGCCAAGGCGGCCATGGCCAAGGCCTATGCGCCGTATTCGAAGTTTCCGGTCGGGGCGGCACTGCGCACCGAGGACGGCCGCGTCTTTACCGGCGCCAACATCGAGGTCGCGTCCTATCCGGAAGGCTGGTGCGCCGAAACCACCGCGCTCGGCCACTACATCATGGCCGGCGGCGGCAGGATAACGGAGATCGCGGTGTTCGCCGAGCGCACGGCGAAATGCTCACCCTGCGGCGGCTGCCGGCAGCGGCTGGCCGAATTTTGCCGGCCGGAAACCAAACTCTATCTCTGCGACAGTGGCGGCGTGGTCGAGACCGTGACCATGGGCGACATGCTGCCCTACGGCTTCCAGGGCGACATGTTGAAATGAAGAGCTGGTTGAAATGAAGAGCCGGTTGAAATGAAGGAGGCGCTTGATCGTCTCGTCGAAAGGCTGGACGGGCTGGCGCCAGCCACCGCGCTGGTGCTGGGTTCGGGCCTTGGCGGGGTTGTCGACCAAGTCGAGGACGCTGTCCGCATTTCCTATGCCGAATTGCCGGGCTTTCCCAGAAGCGGCGTCACCGGCCATGCCGGCGAGGTGGTGGCGGGACATTTCGCCGGCACACCAGTGTTGATGCTGTCCGGCCGCGCTCACTACTACGAGCACGGCAACGCGGCTGCGATGCGGCCGGCGCTGGAGGTGCTCGCCGGCCTCGGCATTTCGAACCTGATCCTCACCAACGCCGCTGGCTCGGTCGATCCGGACATGGGGCCAGGCTCGGTGATGCTGATCACCGACCACATCAATTTCTCGGGCTCCAACCCGCTGATCGGCGAGCCAAGCGACCGCCGCTTCGTCGGCCTGACCGAAGCCTATGATGGCGGCCTCCGCGCGGCGATCGAGACGGCGGCGAAGGCTACCGCTACCGCCCTGCACAAGGGCGTCTATATGTGGTTTTCCGGGCCATGCTTCGAGACACCCGCCGAGATCCGCATGGCGCGCGTCATGGGCGCAAACGCCGTCGGCATGTCGACCGTGCCGGAGGTCATTCTCGCCCGCTTCCTCGGCTTGCGGGTCGCCGCCTGCTCGGTCATCACCAACCTTGCAGCAGGGATGACCGGGGCGGAGCTTTCGCACCAGGAGACCAAGGACATGGCGCCGGTTGGCGGCGCGCGTCTGGCGACGATCCTCCAGCGTGTGTTCCAGGATGGCTTGCCGGAGCGTAAGGTCCCGGCCTGATGCTTCCCCAGGAAATCATCCGCAGCAAGCGCGACGGCCACAAGCTGTCGACGCAGGAGATCGCCAGCTTCATCGAAGGCGTGACCGCAGGCGCCGTCTCGGACGGGCAGGTCGGGGCCTTCGCCATGGCGGTGTTCTTCAACGGCATGAGCCGCGACGAGGCGGTGGCGCTGACGCTGGCCATGCGCGACTCCGGCGACGTGCTCGATTGGTCGAACCTGCCGGGCCCAGTCACCGACAAACATTCGACAGGCGGCGTCGGCGACAATGTCTCGCTGATGGTGGCGCCGATCGTCGCCGCCTGTGGCGCTTATGTGCCGATGATTTCCGGCCGTGGTCTCGGCCATACCGGCGGCACGCTGGACAAGATGGATGCCATCCCCGGCTATATCAGCCAGCCGGATGTGGCGGGCTTCCGCAAGGCGGTGCTCGAAGCCGGCTGCGCCATCATCGGCCAGACCGCCGATCTCGCGCCCGCCGACCGCCGGCTCTATGCGATCCGCGACGTGACGGGAACCGTCGAATCGGTGCCGCTGATCACCGCCTCGATCCTGTCGAAGAAGCTGGCCGCCGGCCTGCAGTCGCTGGTGCTCGACGTAAAGGTCGGCAACGGCGCCTTCATGGAAAAGTCGCGCGACGCAACAACGCTGGCGAACAGCCTGGTAGAAGTTGCCAGTGGCGCAGGACTGAAGACCTCAGCACTGGTCACCGGCATGAACGAGCCGCTGGCGTCGGCAGCCGGCAACGCGGTCGAGGTGCGCAACGCCGTCGATTTTCTCACCGGCCGCTTCCGCGACCGGCGCCTGGAGGATGTGACGCTGGCTCTGGCCGCAGACATGCTGCAGTCTGCCGGGCTGGTGTCGTCCAACCAGGATGGCATGCGGCGCGCCGCCGAGACGCTTGCCGGCGGCGGTGCCGCCGCCGTCTTCGCGCGCATGGTGGCGGCGCTCGGCGGCCCCGCAGATTTCGTCGAGAATCCGGAAAAATACCTGCCGAAGGCGGCGACTGAATTTGCGGTCAAGGCGACCGAACACGGCTTCGTCACCGGCATCGCGACCCGCGACATCGGGCTCGCCGTCGTCGGGCTTGGCGGGGGGCGCATACGGCCGGACGACAGGATCGATCATGCGGTCGGCATCACCCGGCTGTTGCCGGTCGGCGCGGAGGTGCGCCCCGGTGAGGCGCTGGCGCTGGTCCATGCCCGCAATCCCGCGGATGCCGAAGCGGCCGCGGCCGCCGTGCTTTCGGCCTATGCGATCGGTGCTTCGAAGCCGCCCGCGGAAAAAACCGTCATCCGGCGAATCCTGCCGCGCGGGTGATCCGGTCAGCAAGGCTCTACCTTCTTGTTGGACGATGATCGTTCCGAGAACCGGATTCCACTTTTCCGGGATCTTGGTTCACTGGACGAGCAGCAGCGCGCCGTTCTCGACCTGGTACTTTTCAAGCCGCTGGAGAAAGCTCAGACCGATCAGGTTGGTGCGCAGCGCCTTGTCGTCGAGCACCACCGCCTGGACGCCGTCGACCGTGATCTTGCCGATCTGCAGCCGATCGATGGTCACCAGGGCAGCCCTGATCGCGCCGTTGGCGGTGTTTACCTCGTGTTTGAAGTCGGACACGTTCAGCGAGATGCCAATCCTGCGCGCCGTCGAACTGTTGATGGCCACGAGCGTCGCGCCGGTGTCGATCATGCCGTCGACCGTTCGACCGTTGAGCCTGAACGCCGACGTGAAATGCCCGCGCGCGTCAGCGGCGACCACGACCTTGCGGCCGAGCGGCCGCGGCGTCGGCGGTCTATCCGGAACCGTGGCCAGGTTCAGATCCGTTTGCGTTTCGACTGCCGGCCTGGTACCGACCGCCGATTTCAGCAGGCCATCGAGCATCTGCGGATTCGACTGATAGAGGATCGGGAACGACGCCGATGCTACGGCGAGCATGCCAAGGATGATAAGATTGCGCAGCATGGACCGGCCTTCGTGAAGGCCCATGCTTATCGCGGCATGGTGTTTGCCGCTTTAACAGATGCGGAAAGCGGCCGTTTGCGTAAACGATCGGTAAACGAGTGGCACGGTCATTTTGTCCCGTACATGCGGTCTCCGGCGTCGCCGAGGCCCGGCATGATATAGCCTTTCTCATTGAGCTGGCGGTCGATGGAAGCGGTGAAGACCGGAACATCGGGATGCGCCTTGATGAAGCGCTCGAGGCCTTCGGGGGCAGCCAACAGGCAAAGGAAGCGGATGCTGGTGGCGCCGCGCCCTTTCAGCTTGTCGATCGCCGCGATCGCCGAATTGGCGGTCGCCAGCATCGGATCGACGACGATCACCAACCGGTCGGCGAGATCGCTCGGCGCCTTGAAGAAATACTCGACCGCTTCCAGCGTTGCGTGGTCACGGTAGAGACCGATATGGGCCACGCGCGCCGCCGGCACCAGGTCGAGCAGGCCTTCGAGCAAGCCGTTGCCGGCGCGCAGCACCGAGGCGAAGACCAGCTTCTTGCCTTCCAGCGTCGGCGCTTCCATCGTCTCGATCGGCGTTTCGATCGTCGTCGTCGTCAGCTCGAGATTGCGAGTGACCTCGTAGCCGAGAAGCAGCGAGATCTCGCGCAGCAGCCGCCGGAAGCCGGCCGTCGAGGTTTCCTTCTTGCGCATGATGGTCAGCTTGTGCTGGACAAGCGGGTGGTCGACGACGGTGACGCCCTGCATGGTGTTCTCCTGAAATCCCGGCTGCCTACGCGAACCCTAGCGACAATGCGCCGGCCAAGGAACCGCCTGCTGCCGCCGACCACAGCTTTTGCCGAAAAAAGAGAGTTAGCGGGCGGCGCTGTTGAGGCGGGTGAGAAGCGCTGTCCTGGTCTTCTTGTCGACGAAGGCGGCCTCGATGGCGGTTCTGGTGACGGCGGCGAGCGCCTTGTCGTTCATCGAAAAATGCTCGGCGGCAATGTCGTATTCGCGCTTCAGCGAGGTCCAGAAATAGGGCGGATCGTCGGAGTTTAGCGTCACCTTGCAGCCTGCCGCCTGCAGTGCCGGAAAAGGGTGATCGGCGAAACTGTCGAAGACCTTGAGCGCGACGTTGGAACTGGGACAGCATTCGAGTACGACGCCTTCGTCGGCGATGCGCCGGACAATGTCGGGGTTCTCGACGGCGCGCACGCCATGGCCGATGCGGGCGGGGCGGATGTGATCGAGTGCGACCTCGACGCTCTCCCAGCCCATCAGTTCGCCGGCATGGACGGTGATGCCGAGGCCGGCCTCCCGCGCGATTTCGAAGGCCCTGACATAATCCTCCAGATCGCCCATCCGCTCGTCGCCGGCGACGCCGAAGCCGGTGACCAGCGGATGCCCGCAGCGGGCTGCGAAGCGCGCCGCCTGCTCGATCGATTCGACGCCGGCATTGCGCACGCCGGTGACGATCATGCGGCCCTCGATGCCGGTCTTGGCCTTGGCGCGCGCGATGCCTTCGCCGAGCGCGTCCGTATAGGCCTTGGGCGACAGGCCGGCCTTGCCGGCGTGGTCCGGCGAGGTGAAGATCTCGGAATAGATGGCGCCGTCGCGGGCGAGGCTGGTCAGGTAATGATCGGCCAGCCGGGCATAGTCCTCCTCCGTGCGGAACAGGTCGGAGGAGAAGTCATAGGCGGCGAGGAATGAGGTGAAATCGTGCCAGACGAAAGAGCCATTCTGAATGTAGCGCGAGGTGTCCTTGCCGTATTTCTGCGCCTGGCGGATGACGAGTTCGGGCGCCGCTGCCCCTTCGATATGGCAGTGCAGTTCCGCTTTCAAAGGCATGCAATCATCCCGTCAGGTCTCCAGCTCGTGACATAAGTACGATTTCACGACCGAGAAGCGCGGCCGAACACCGCGCCTTAAACAATAGCGTCGGCACCATCGATCGGCTATGGTCCCGCCGGTTTTATGGCGGATCAAAATAATGTCGGTTGAGAGAACCACAGCCGTTGGCGGCATGGAAACGTCCTATGGTTTCAAGCGTGTAGGGGCAGGCGAGAAGCAGTCCCTGGTCAATGACGTTTTTCACAAGGTCGCGAACCGCTACGATCTGATGAACGACCTGATGTCGGCCGGGCTGCACAGGCTGTGGAAGGACGCCATGGTCACATGGCTCAATCCACCGAAACGAGCGGGCTGGAGCGTTCTCGACGTTGCCGGCGGCACCGGCGACATCGCCTTCCGCATCGTCGAGGCGAGCGGCAGGAACGCCCATGCCACGGTCCTCGACATCAACGGCTCGATGCTCGCCGTCGGCCGCGACCGGGCCGAGAAAAAGGGCCTGACCGCAAACACCGATTTCGTCGAAGCCAATGCCGAGGAGCTGCCTTTCACTGAGGCCACATTCGACGCCTACACGATCGCTTTCGGCATTCGCAACGTGCCGCGCATCGATGTGGCGCTTGCGGAAGCCTATCGCGTGCTGAAGCCCGGCGGGCGCTTCCTCTGCCTCGAATTTTCCGAAGTCGACATGCCGCTGCTCGACAAGGCCTATGAGGCGTGGTCGTTCAACGCCATCCCCAGGATCGGCAAGGCGGTGACCGGCGACGGCGAGCCCTATTCCTACTTGGTCGAATCGATCCGCAAATTTCCCAATCAGCAGAATTTTGCGGCGATGATTTCCCGCGCCGGCTTCGACCGGGCTTCTTTTCGCAATTATTCCGGCGGCATAGCTGCGCTTCATTCGGGCTGGAAGCTTTGAGGCGAGCGCAGTCATGAGCAGTGTCGGCGCCGGTTTCAGGCTCGTGCGGGCTGGCTGGGTGCTGGTCCGCGAAGGCGTAGTCGCGGCGCTGCCGGGCGACGAGCTCTTCGGTCTGCCGAAACTCGGCTGGCGGATGGCGCGGCTGTTGACCCGCCGCCGCGCGCTTGCCTATGAGCGTGGCGACCGGCTGGCCAAGGCCGTCGTCCGGCTCGGCCCATCCTATGTCAAGCTCGGCCAGTTCCTGGCGACGCGGCCCGATGTCGTCGGCAACGACATAGCGCTCGATCTCGCCATGCTGCAGGACAAGATGCAGACGTTTCCGCAGGCCGAGGCCATAGCTGCGATAGAGGCTTCGCTCGGGCGCAAGGTCGGCGAGCTCTACGCCAGTTTCGGCGAGGCCGTCGCCGCCGCGTCGATCGCTCAGGTCCATATCGCCGAAACCCTGCAGGACGGCGTCGGTTCGCGGGTGGCGGTGAAGGTCATCCGGCCGGGCGTACGCCGCCGTTTCTTTCGCGATCTCGAAAGCTATTTCCTCGCCGCCCGTCTCCAGGAAAAATACATTCCGTCGTCGCGCCGGCTGCGTCCGGTCGAAGTGACCCAGACGCTGGCGCAGACCACCAAGATCGAAATGGATCTGCGGCTCGAGGCGGCAGCGCTTTCGGAACTCGGCGAGAACACCAAGGACGATCCCGGCTTTCGCGTCCCGTCCGTCGACTGGGAACGTACCGGCCGTGACGTGCTGACCATGGAATGGGTCGACGGCATCAAGATGAACGACATTGCCGGTCTCGCTGCCGCCGGCCATGACCTGAAGGCGATCGCCGTCAACCTGGTCCAGTCGTTCCTGCGCCACACACTGCGTGACGGTTTCTTCCACGCCGACATGCACCCGGGTAACCTGTTCGTCGAGCCCGATGGCACCATCGTCGCTGTCGATCTCGGCATTGCCGGCCGGCTCGGCAAGAAGGAGCGCCGGTTCCTCGCCGAAATTCTCTACGGCTTCATCACCCGTGACTATCTGCGCGTCGCTGAAGTGCATTTCGAGGCCGGCTACGTGCCGCGCCAGCACAATGTCGCGGCATTCGGCCAGGCGATCCGGGCGATCGGCGAGCCGATCCACGACCAGCCGGCTGAAACCATCTCGATGGCCAAGCTCTTGGCGCTTCTGTTCGAGGTGACCGATCTCTTCGACATGGCGACGCGCTCCGAGCTGGTGCTGCTGCAGAAGACCATGGTGGTGGTCGAAGGCGTCGCCCGCACCCTCGACCCGGCCTTCAACATGTGGAAGACGTCCGAGCCGGTAGTCGGCGGCTGGATATCGGGCAATCTCGGCCCGCGTGCTCTGCTGGCCGACGCACGTGACGGCGCCAGCGCGCTGCTGGCGCTGGCCCGCCAGGCGCCCGACCTCGCCGCCCGCACCGAGCGGCTGTCGCGCGAGATCGATTTAATGGCCGAACACGGGCTGCGTTTCGATGAAAGGACGGCGCGCGCCATCGGCAAGGCCGAGGCGCGCTACACCCGCTCCGGCCGGCTGGCGCTGTGGGTGATCGCGCTGGCAATGGTCATCATTGCGTGGAAGCTGCTCTGAATGCAAGCAATGACAGCAGTGCTGTCATTGCAGTCATGCTGCTTATTGCCTATGTTAAGGGCAGGAGCATGACCATGAGCACGATAACAATCCGCAATCTTGACGAAAGCGTAAAGCAGGTGCTTCGCGAGCGCGCGGCCGCGCGTGGCGTTTCGATGGAGCAGGAAGCGCGGGATGCCTTGCGTGAGGTGGCGATCCCAAAAACCAAGCTTGAGAAGGGCGCGTGGCGGCTGAAGGCGTCACGTGAAGAAATTTTGGCGCTCGGACGGAAGTTGGAACATCCTTTTGACCTCAAGGCGCTCACTGATCATATGTGGGACGAGGGACTTCTGTGACAGTCGCAGTCGATACGTCGGCATTGATCGCAATCATTGGCGCAGAGCCGGATGCGGCTGCGTTCGTCGATGTTTTCGGAACCTCACCTGCTGCACTGATAAGCACTGCGACGCTGCTGGAGGCGCATTGTGTAGCGAGCCGATCAAGCGGTAGCGTCAACGCTAGCGAGTTCCAAATGCTTATCGACCGTCTTGAGTTGACGGTAGTACCTTTTGATTTGGCGCAGCTTGAAGTCGCACGGCTTGCCTACTCTCGTTATGGTCGTGGATCTCGCCATCGTGCTGATCTCAATATGGGCGACTGCTTCGCCTACGCCTTGGCCAAGACGCGAAACCTCCCGCTGCTTTTCAAGGGCAATGATTTCATCCATACCGATATCGAACCGGCTCTGAGGCCGGCATGACATTGGACAAAGAGCTGGCCTCGGGCATGACCCTCTCCGGCAAGCGCATCCTGCTCATCATCGGCGGTGGCATCGCCGCCTACAAGGCGCTCGACCTGATCCGCCGGCTGCGCGAGCGGGGCGCCGCCGTGCGGGTGGTGATGACCGCTGCAGCGCAGGAATTCGTCACCACACTGTCGGCCGGGGCGCTCACTGCCGATCACGTCTTCACCGATTTGTTCGACCGCAATGACGAGCATGACGTCGGCCATATCCGCCTGTCGCGCGAGGCCGACCTCGTGGTCGTGGCGCCGGCCACCGCCGACCTGATGGCGAAGCTTGCCAACGGCCACGCCAACGATCTTGCCTCGACCGTGCTTATCGCCACCGACAAGCCGGTCTTGATGGCGCCCGCTATGAACCCGAAAATGTGGTCGCATCCGGCGACCCGTCGCAACCGCGCGACGTTGCAGAAGGACGGCGTCGCATTCGTCGGCCCGGCAAAGGGCGAGATGGCCGAGAGCAACGAGGCGGGCGAGGGCCGCATGGCCGAGTCGCTGGAGATCGTCGCTGCGATCGAGGCGCTGCTCGATATCAGGCCGAAGCCGCTCGCAGGCAGAAAGGTCATCGTCACCTCAGGTCCGACGCATGAGCCCATCGACCCGGTGCGCTACATCGCCAATCGCTCGTCCGGCAAGCAGGGCCATGCCATCGCGGCGGCGCTGGCTAGGCTGGGCGCCGATGTGCACCTCGTCTCCGGTCCGGTCGGTATTGCCGATCCGGCTGAAGTCACCACGCTGCATGTCGAAACCGCGAACGAGATGAGGGAAGCGGTCGAACAGCTGCTGCCGGCCGACGCGGCGGTGTTCGTCGCGGCGGTCGCCGACTGGCGCAGCGAGACTTCGGCCGGCGAGAAGATCAAGAAGGTGGCGGGCGAGGGGCCGCCGGCGCTGCAGATGATCGAAAACCCTGATATTCTTGCCGGTGTCGGTCATCACAGGACGCGGCCCAGCCTGGTCGTCGGCTTTGCCGCCGAGACGCGGGATCTCGTTAGGAACGCCGAGGCCAAGCTCAGGAAGAAGGGCGCCGATTTCATCGTCGCCAACGACGTGTCCCCCGAAAGCGGGGTGATGGGCGGCGATCGCAACCGAGTGCGGATTGTCTCGAAGGCCGGTGTCGAGGAATGGCCTGAGATGAGCAAGGACGAGGTGGCGACGCAGCTCGCCGCCTTGATCGCCGAACGGCTTAAGACGATTACTGTCTAGAGCGGGATGAGATTAGTTTCGGTCATAGCCGGAGTTTTTGAAGTAGTGTGAGCACTCGGCGGATGTGATGCGGTTGAGAATTTGGCCGATCGCGTCGCAGACGGTTTGGACGGTGCGGCTTGCTGGCTTTCTCAGCCAGTGCTTGAGTTTTGAGAAGAGCTGTTCGATCGGATTGAGATCGGGCGAGTATTTCGGCAGGAAGAAGAGCCTTGCGCCGGCGGCGCGTATGGCGCGACGCACCGCCTTGCCTTTGTGCGAGCCGAGATTGTCCATGATGACTATATCCCGCGGCTGGAGGGTCGGCGCGAGAACCTTCTCGACGTAGAGGAGAAATCTCTCGCCGTTGATCGGTCCGTCGATCAACCAAGGCGCGTCGACGCGATCGCGGCGCAGCGCGGCCAGGAAGGTCATGGTCTTCCAGTGGCCGTGCGGCACTTTCGCTTTGAGCCGCTGTCCCACCGGCGCCCAGCCGCTTAGCGGCGACATGTTGGTCTTGGTCCAGGTCTCGTCAATGAAGACCAGGCGCGTGGGATCAATCCGGCCCCGATACTTCGTCCACTGCATCCGCCGTCGCGCGATATCGGGACGATCCTGCTCGACGGCGATCAGCGTCTTTTTTTGTGACTGAGCTTCTCGGCATGCACGAATTCCCACACCGAACGGTAGTCGACCTTCAGGCCACGCTCGCCAAGTTCGGCCACAAGGCCGCGCAAGGTGAAGTCCCTGTCGTGACAGCGTTCGATCAGCCAGTCGCGCCACGCTCCCGAGAGCTTCTTCGGGTTGTAGCCGCCGACCTGGCGAGGCGCAGCACTGCCAGTCTCTTCGACACGCTTGAGCCACTCAATGGCCGCGCTATAGCTAACGCCAAATCGAGCCGCCGCCGCACGTCGCGAGAGCCCATCGGTCTTGACCGCGGCTACAACCCGCTCGCGAAGGTCCATCGAATATCCTGCCATCCAAACTGGCCTCCTCCCAGCATGAATGTTGAATCAGAACTGCGATGATTTGGGAATCCCACGACTCTTACAAATCTCATCCCGCTCTAGCTCGTCGCTTCCTGTGGCCGGGCTGCCGGTCCCGAGATCCTGAGGGCGGCGAGGCATCCCAGAATCCCGAGTGGCACGAAGGCGAGAAACAGCCAGGTGGCGACATTTGCCGCCGCCTCACGGTTCAGGCCTTCGGAAAAACCGCTGGCATTGGCGACGATGCCGGTCAGTGCGGCACCCACCGCATAGCCAATGCGCTGCATGGTCGGCACGGCGGCGGAGGCGATCGTCTGCTCACCATCCCTAGCCGATGCCACGATCACGCGTGTGACGAAGGGCCAGGCAATGCCGAAGCCGCCGCCCTGCAGCAAGGCGCAAAACAGGATCAGCGGAATCGAACCCGCCGGCACGGCGTAGGCGAAACCGACGATGCCGGCCGCGATCATCAGTGCGCCGCCGGTGATGATCAGCCTCTCGCGTTCCGGCGGCGCATTGGCGACGAGGATCGACAGGATCGACCAGGCGATCGATTCGGCGGCGATGATATAGCCGGTGGTCAGGATCGGAATGCCGTGCAGGCTGGTCAGAAGCAGCGGCGCGTAGACGGCGAAGGAACAGGTCGCCACCGAAAAGGCGGCGACCATGGTCATGCCTGCGCCGACCGGCGTGCGCCATGAGAACAGCCGCGACGGGAACAGCCGCGAGCCCGGCTTCAGCGCGTCGATGCGGATGAACAGCGCAAGCCCGATCAGTCCGAGGACCAGCAGTAGAGAGGAACGCAGCAGGGCAATGTCGACCCCAGCCGTGGCAATCAGCACGACGCTGACGGCCAAGCAGCCGAGCGCGGCAAAGGGGAAGGGCGGCGCCGTTCCAGTGATCGCCTGTGGCCTGGTTGCCTCAGGCGTGTCGAGCACGATAAAGCTCGCCAGCGCCATGGCCGTGCCGCCGACCGTGAAGACGCCGAAAGCCCAACGCCAGGAGAGCAGCTCGGTCATCAACGCACCGAGCACCGGTCCGCTGAAGGCGGCGACGCCCCAGATCGCCGACATGACGCCGAAAAGCTGCGGCCAGATGGCACGTGGAAACAGCCGCTCGACCGAGACGAAGGCCAGCGACACCAGCGCGCCGCCGCCAAAACCCTCGATCAAGCGCCCGGCCAGGAACAGCGGCATGGAGGGCGCGATGGCGCAGACCAGGGCGCCGGCGGCATAGAGCAGGGCGGCGACTATCATGTTGGTACGCAGCGCGACATAGCTCACCAGCCGTCCGGCGGCAGCGCCTGCGACGATGGCGCCGAGCTCGTAGATCGCCAGCGACCAGCCGACAAGCTGAACGCCGGCGAGTTCGCCGACCATGGCTGGCATCACCGTTGCCACCATGGTTTCGTTGGTGGCGTGCAGCAGGATGCCGAGGCTGATGAAGCAGAAGCGCGCCAGATCGCCGCTCGCCCACAGCGCGCGCCAGTCGACCCTGTTTGTGCTGGTTTCCGTCACCGCGCCCTCATAAACTTTCTTATACGCCGATTAAAAATGGTGGAGCGCTCTTCGATTCCAACAAGCACGCGGCGCTTCGGGGGCGGGTTGTAAAACCTCAACCGCAGTTGAGTTCAAGCGGTTTTTGCGGGTGCCCCGAGATGCTGGCGGGAAGTCAGGGTGATCGAAGATTGGCGATCATGGCGTCAGCGATGATCATCCTTGGCATGGCGGTTTTCCAAAAATCATGCGGCGCGGAACAGTCCAATCCTGTTCCGCGCCGCTGAGCCTCGCTATGGCACGCTTACTTGAACGAGTGGATCAGCTCCAGTGACGTGACGGCGACTGCCAGGTTGACACCGGTCTGCGCCTGTACGTTCAGAGGCTGCAGCGAGAACGCGCTGTTCAGTCCGCCGACCAGAAGGTTGGCGCCGCCGCCAGTCACCAGGCTGGCCTCGGCGTTGACGCCATAATAGCTGCCGGCAAGATCGCCGGAATTACGGTCGCGGGTGGCCGCCAGAACCGCCCATATCAATTCGCCCTGGTGCGTCCTGCCGACGTCGACGCCGAGCTTGGAAATGACGCCGGTATAGGCTTCGGGGGGACCGCCATGATGAGGGCGAAAGGTGCAGGCCACGCCTTTGTTGGATGTGACGATGTAGCCGGTGCCGCCGTCGATGGTGCAGTCGAGCACGCCGAGCTCCAGCCTGCCCGCGCTGGCAGGGGCAGCGAGCACCGTCGCGGCGAGGGCGGCGGCACAGGCGAGTTTCTTGATCATGGGAGGGGTCCTTTTCGCGAATTGCCTTGAACAACGGCTGAACATCCCGAGCGTTCCGCCGAAACTTGGCGCGATCAAGGCGAGGGTCAACGCACAGTCATTGAAGGTTTCGAGGCCATGCCAAACGGCAGGCCTGCCATTTCAGACCCAACGCTGCCGTCGGTCAGCCGGTGCTGGTGCGCGCCAGGCCGTCCTTGGCCGGCTGGTAGGTGGGGTTGAGGCGCACTGCCTCGCGGTAGGATTTTGCCGCCTTGGCCTTGTCGCCGCGCCGCTCGTAGATTAGCGCCTGGTTGGACCAGGCCTCGGCATTCTTGCCGTCGAGCTTGATCGCCATGTTAATGTCGGCGAAGGCGTTGTCCTCGTCGTTCATGGCGAGGTAGGAGAGACCGCGGCCATTGTAGGGTTCGGCGGCGTCCGGCGCCAGCGAGATGGCGGTCGAGAAGTCCTCGATGGCAAAAGCGTGCTGGCCCTGGCTCTGGTAGATCAGGCCGCGATTGTGGTAGGCGCGGGCGTCTGTCGTGTCGAGTTGGATCGCCTTCTGGAAATCGTTGAACGCTTCCTGGATGCGGCCGGCTTTGCGGTAGAGGTTGCCGCGGCCGATATAGGCGGCGTCATAGTCGGGATTGATCTGGACCGAGCGGTTGTAGTCGGCAAGCGCGGCCGCCTGGTCGCCGAGAAAGCGCTGGATGAGAGCGCGGTTCGAATAGGCCTGGTAGAAATTCGGATTGAGCTGGATGGCGGTGTCGAAGTCCTTGAGCGCCGCCTGATACTGGCCGCCGCGGCCATAGGCGGAGCCGCGCACATTGTAGCCTTCGGGATCCTGGGGACTGCGCTGGATAACGGCCGACAGCGAGGAGATGTTCTCGGCCGACCCTTGTGCCTTGTCGATGTTGGTGAATTCGCCGGTCGGGGCTGTCTGGCAGCCGGCGAGCGCCAAGCCGGAAAGCAGGGCTGCCGTCAGGGCGAAGCCGCGCATTGCGGTTCTGCGCTCCACGCTTGTTGCGTTCATATCTGCTCTGTCCTCACTGCCCGCCGCGCCGTCAGGTCTGTTCCGTCTCCGAACCGGCCCTCTCCGAACTGGTCGAATTCAACAAAAAGGTGGCGGCGATTACGCATCGCGCCACCTTGGGCATCCTTCGAAAAGGACGAAAAATTGGCGTCAGAACCGCGGCGGACGCGGAGCACCTGCACCAGCAGTACCAGCCGCCACCGGACGCGGCGTCATCGGCAGCAGACCCTCGCGCTGGGCGCGCTTGCGGGCCAGCTTGCGGGCGCGGCGAACGGCTTCCGCCTTTTCGCGGGCGCGCTTCTCGGAAGGCTTCTCATAATGTCCGCGCATCTTCATTTCGCGGAAGATGCCTTCGCGCTGCATCTTTTTCTTGAGCGCGCGAAGCGCCTGATCAACATTGTTGTCGCGGACGAGTACCTGCACGGGCAATCCTGTCTTTCGGGTTTGTTAACAACAGGCAAGTGGCCATAGTCGCTTGCCTCCGCGGCGGTCTACACCACGAATTGTGGCGGCTGATAGCAGAATCATGCCGCTCTGTCCACTGCCGAAACGAAAAACCCGCCTCGGCGGCGGGTCGTCGGCGCAAATCAGCACCACGTGCAAATCAATAGCATAACTGCCGTCAGAAAGCAAGGAATTACGACCTCTGGTAGTAGATTCGCCTGATCGGGGGCTCTCCGCACCGATGAGCGATCGTTGGCGTTTTCTCCGCCACCGATAAATCCTGCTGCCCAATCCGGCAAACGGTCAGCCTGGCTCTATCAACGAAGGAACAAACCTCGTTCCCCATGGTTGTTTCGCATAGGCAAGCACAGGAGAAAACCGATGTCAGAGACCCGTGAATGGCTCGTCCAGTGGCTCAGGGACGCGCATGCGATGGAGGAGCAGGCCGAAACCATGCTGAACGGCCAGCTGAGCCGGCTGGAGAGTTATCCCGAACTCCGTGAGCGCATTAACCTGCACGTCGACGAGACGAAAGGGCAAGCCGCACGCCTCAGAACCTGCCTGGAACAGTTGGGCGAAGATACGTCCACGCTGAAGGACGCGGGCGGCAAGCTGTTGGCCATGGCGCAGTCCCTAAGCGGCGTCTTCGCCGGCGACGAGGTGATGAAAGGCTCACTCGCGAGCTACACATTCGAACATATGGAAATCGCCTCATACACGATCCTCATCGCAGCCGCCGAATCCCTTGGCGAAACAGAAGTCGCCCGGGCCTGCGAACAAAACCTGCGTGAGGAGGAGGCGATGGCCGAGTGGCTGAAAAACAAGCTGCCCGCGACTACGGAGCAGTTCCTGGCTCGCTCGGAGTCGGACAGCGACAATGCCAAACGATGAGGACAACAGGCCGGCGGCCAAGATGACGCCGCCTTCGGTGTGGCGGGCCTACAGCTATGCCTGGATTACCCTCGGCTTCTTCATCATCTCGATCGTCGGTCACTGGGTTTTCGGCTGGTTCGCCTATCTCGACGACCAGCAAGCGCTCGGCCAACCGCCCGAATTCGGCGGCTATCTGATCGAGATGAGCCGCGACACGCTTGAGAACTGGCAGTCAGAATTCCTGCAACTGCTCTGGCAGGTCGGCGGCCTGGCGTTCCTGCTCTTCGTCGGTTCGCCGCAATCGAAGGAGAGTACCGACCGGATGGAGGCCAAGATCGACGCGCTTCTTAGGCTTGTCGATCCGAAGAAAGGCAAGGAGGCGATTCGCGAGTTGGACCTGCAATATGACGGCCGCCACACCGACGAGCCGCACGCCCACCGGAACTAAGCTGGGGTTGGAAACGTGGCCCGGAGCCGATCATCGCTCCGGGTCGTTTGATTCGCAACAGAGCAATTGGCGACAGGCTCTCCTCTATGCCGTGGCTAGATGAAGCCGCTCGAAACCCTCGAAGAATTCGCCGTAGTCACAGGTTATTTCTTCGCCCGCCGCAATGTCGCGGATCGCGGTTGCGCCACCATACTGCGAGAAATCCGTGTTCGGCCTTTCGGCGTGGTTCATGAAGCGCCCATTGTCGACTTCATAGACCATGAATCCGGGCCGGTCCGGACTTGGATAGGCATATCTGTCGAGCAATTCCCTGAGATGCGGCGGCGCGGCCTTATATTTTTCCGTCGGGATCAACCGGTCGAAGTCAGGATCGAGCTGCCAGATCGACGCTCCCTTCCTGATCGGCTCGGCGGCGAATACGCCGACACCCTCGATTGTGCTAGCAGCGATGTAGGTCCTGATCAGCAGCATGTTTTAGGCCCGTCTTCGACAGCATTCTTCGAACAGAAAAACGCAATCGCTAAATCGCGCCAAGAAATCAAGGCCGGTTTTGCAACATGCCGCGTTCCATTGTTCGCCGACGGGAAAACGCCTCACGTCCGGCTGATCGAAACACCGCCATCGGCAAACAGCGCGGTTCCGGTGGTGAAGCTCGATGCATCCGAAGCCAGGTAGAGCGCCGAGCGGGCGATCTCTTCAGGCTCGGCAACGCGCTTCAAGGCATGCAGGTTTTCGACGAAGGCTCGCGATTCAGGTGTCTTGAATGTTGCCGAAGGCGTATCGGTGCCGCCCGGCAGCAGCGCGTTGACCCGTACGCCTTTCGCGCCGTATTCGGCGGCAAGCACCTGCGTCAATCCGATCAGCCCGGCCTTGCTTGCGGCGTAACTGGTCATGCCGGGCATGCCGACGGTATGGCCGACGAAGGTAGAGGTGAAGATCAGCGATCCGCCGCCGCGATCGACCATCGCCGGCACCTGATGTTTCGCGCCGAGAAATGCGCTGGTCAGGTTGGTGTCGAGCGTCTCTCGCCAGCCCTGCAGCGACAACCCCGAAATCGAACCCATCTTGCCGACCGAGCCGGCGTTGTTGAAGGCGATATCCAGCCCGCCGAACCGGCCCACCGCAAGATCGACAAGGGCTTTGCAATAGGCCTCGTCGCGGACGTCGCCGGCAAGAGCAATGGCCGTGCCATCGGCCTCCTCGATTTCAGTGACGAGCGCGTCCAGCTCTGCCTGGCGACGGGCAGCGACGACCACCTTGGCGCCTTCCTCGGCAAAGAGTTTTGCCGTGGCGTGGCCGATGCCGGAACTGGCGCCAGTGACGATGGCGACCTTGTTAGGGAGTGCGAGCATTGTTTTCATCCCTTTCTTCGCGCCAGCGTCGCCGGCAATCGGGACGGTGATCGCAGTCCGGGGCGGCGCGAGCCACCCGATACGTGCGAAGGCATCTGTCAAGATTTCTTGACGCCGGGGGGACGCCAAGCTACCAAAGCCGTCATTCAACATTGCGGGTGGACGCGCCACCCATTCCAATGACCCCCCAAGACATGATGAGCAAGTTGCTGGAGCCCGGCTATGAGGGCGACAGCGAGTTGACGTTCGCTCTTCAATCGGAATTTCACAAAGGCTTTCCCCTTGAAAACCTCCGGCCGCTGCTGACGTCCGGCAACCTTCATACTCAGGCCGCAGCCGCTTTTTTGGTGGCCGAGATCAGCCCCAGGCTAAGCTTCAACATGAATTGCGTTGTCGCGGAGATCGCCGACCTGCTCGACAGCAAGATTGCTGGGATCAGGTTCGATGCAATCGAAGCGCTTCTGGGATGCACGACGCCGGCGGATGGAGCCATTCTCGGCGGTGTCATGCTGCGGCTGGACGACGAACATCCCGGTGTTCGATGGAGGGTGACCCAGTTCATCCGCTTTGCGGAACGCTGGCAGCTACGGCTCGCGGTGGAAAATGCCGCCGCGCTGCGCCCGGAATCGGCGTTCCCGATCCTTTTGAAGGCTCATGGCCAACACTTCAAGGCTACGACAAAGGGGGTGCGATGGCTGCTCGACCACCCGGACGCGCTCGTGCGGCGCTTCGGTGGAGCCGTCGCGGTCAGGCCACGCTATGTGGTCGACGAGCAATTCCTGGCAATGGCCGAAGGGTCGGATGATGCCGAAGTCAGAGAGATCGCAGCCAGTTGTTATCACAGCCATCTGACACCGATCTATGCCGTCTGGTCGTCTGCATTGTCCAGAAAAGGCGCGTCTTCGGCGTAGGCCTACTGCTGCGCATTGGTCAGGATGCCCCGATCGAACAGGTCTTTTTCGTCGTGGCGCAAAACGGCAAGCGCCGTCGCAAACAGCGCAAGGGTGGCAGCGCGGTTTCGCTAGTGATACACCTCGCGCGCCGGCGCTCGATTGGATGCCCGGCCGCTATTCTGCGAGGCTGGAACGTTGAAGAAATACTCGGTATTCGCCATCGCCCGCGAGGCTATGCGCGGCCACAAGGGCTGGGAGGAACAGTGGTCCTCGCCAGAGCCGAAGAAGGACTACGACGTCATCATCGTCGGCGCCGGCGGCCATGGCTTGGCCACCGCCTACTACCTCGCCACGGTGCACGGCATCACCAATGTCGCGGTGCTGGAAAAGGGCTGGCTCGGCGGCGGCAATACCGGCCGCAACACCACCATCATCCGCTCCAACTATCTCTATGACGAGAGCGCCGGCATCTACGACCATGCGCTGAAACTGTGGGACGGGCTCAGCCAGGAGCTCAACTACAACGTCATGTATTCGCCGCGCGGCGTCATGATGCTGGCCCATAATGTCCACGATATCCAGGTGCTGAAGCGCCACGTCCATGCCAACCGCCTGAACGGCATCGACAATGAGTGGCTGACGCCGCAAGCCGCGAAGGAATTCTGCCCGCCGCTCAATATTTCGCGCGATGCCCGCTATCCGGTGATGGGCGCCACCCTGCAGCGTCGCGGCGGCACCGCCCGCCACGATGCCGTGGCCTGGGGCTATGCGCGCGGCGCTTCGGCGCGCGGCGTCCACATCATCCAGAATTGCGAGGTCACCGGCGTCAAGCGGGCGCCGAACGGTTCGGTCATGGGCGTCGAGACGACGCGCGGCTTCATCGGCGCCAAGAAGGTCGGCGTCGTTGCCGCCGGCCATTCGTCCGTCATCATGAACATGGCCGGCGTGCGCATGCCGCTGGAAAGCTATCCGCTGCAGGCACTGGTGTCGGAGCCGGTCAAGCCGGTATTCCCTTGCGTGGTGATGTCGAACACGGTGCACGCCTATATCTCGCAATCCGACAAGGGCGAGTTGGTCATCGGCGCCGGCACTGACCAGTATGTCTCCTATTCGCAGACCGGCGGCCTGCACATCCTGCAGCACACGCTCGACGCCATCTGCGAGATGTTCCCGATGTTCACGCGCATGAAGATGCTGCGCTCCTGGGGCGGCATCGTCGACGTGACGCCCGATCGCTCGCCGATCCTGGCCAAGACGCCCGTGCCCGGCCTCTATGTCAATTGCGGCTGGGGCACGGGCGGCTTCAAGGCAACGCCCGGCTCGGGCCATGTCTTTGCCCACACCATCGCAAAAGACGATCCGCACCCGATCAACGCCCCCTTCACCATCGAGCGCTTCCGCACCGGCCGCCTGATCGACGAGGCGGCGGCGGCGGCGGTGGCACACTGATGAAGGCCCGCTTCGTGATGTTGGGTCACTGGCTTTGCGATCAACCGGCCGGCGCCCGCGTCGGCCCCGGCGAATTGTAGGAACAACCATGCTTCTCATCCGCTGCCCCTATTGCGAGGAAGAGCGTCCTGAACTCGAATTCCGCAACGCCGGCGAGGCGCATATTGCGCGTTCGGCTAACATGGCCGGCGAGAGCGATGACGACTTCGAAAAGTTCTTCTTCATCCGCTCGAATCCCAAAGGCATCATCTATGAGCGCTGGCGGCACATGCATGGCTGTGCGCGGTTCTTCAACGCCGTGCGCGACACCGTCAGCGACAGGTTCCTGTTGACCTACAAGGCCGGCGAGCCCAAGCCGGCGAAGCTGCCGGGAGCCTCCAAATGATCGCAGCGTTCCGCATTCCCGGCGCCGGACGCCTCAGGCAGGCAGAGACTGCCAGCTTCAGCTTCGACGGCCAATCTTATGCCGGTGTCGAGGGCGATACGCTGGCCTCGGCGCTGCTCGCCAACGGCGTCCATCTGGTCGGCCGCTCGTTCAAATACCACCGGCCGCGCGGCTTTCTGTCCGCCGGGGCGGAAGAGCCCAACGCGCTGGTTGAGATCAAGCGCGACTCCGCCAGGAAGACACCAAATGTCCGTGCCACCGTGCAGGAGCTTTATGACGGGCTGGCGGCACAGTCACAGAACCGCTGGCCGTCGCTTTCCTTCGACGTCAGTGCGCTCGGCGACATCGCCTCGCCGCTGCTTTCGGCGGGCTTCTACTACAAAACCTTTATGTGGCCGAAGTCCGCCTGGAAAAACTTCTACGAGCCCAAGATCCGTGCTGCGGCCGGGCTCGGCGTCGCCCCCGATCAGGCGGACCCCGACCATTATTCGGCGCGCTTCGCCCATTGCGACGTATTGGTGCTGGGTGGCGGTGCGGCCGGCATTGCCGCAGCACTGGCGGCGGCCGAGACCGGTGTGCGCGTCATCCTTGTCGACGAGCAGGCGGAGTTCGGCGGCAGCCTGCGTTTCGAGAGCGGCGCGAAGATCGATGGCCAGGACGGCTTTGCCTGGGCGCAGAGTGCGGTCGCGACGCTCAAGACGATGGATAACGTCCGTGTGCTGTCCCGCACCACGGCCTTTGGCTATTACGCGCAGAATTTCGTCGGGCTGGTCGAGCGCGTCAGCGACCATTTGCAGAACCCCGGCCGCGACCTGCCGCGCGAGCGGCTGTGGCAGGTCCGTGCCAAGCGCGTGGTCCTGGCGACCGGCGCCATCGAGCGGCACATGGTGTTTGCCGACAACGACCGGCCCGGCATCATGCTGGCATCGGCGGCGCGCACCTATCTCAACCATTATGGCGTCACGGTCGGCAGGAATATCGGCGTCTATACGGCCAATGATTCCGCCTATGCGGCGGCGATCGATCTGAAGAAGGCCGGTGTCGGCGTGGCGGCGATCGTCGACCTGCGCGACAACCCGACTGGGCCGGTGATCGACGAGGCGAGGGCGCTCGGCATCGAGGTCAATTTCGGCCGCGCGGTGATCCGCGCCGGCGGCAAATTGCGCGTCTCATCGATGACCGTGCAGCCGAAGAATGGCGGCGGCGAACGTACCATCCCCGTTGACGCGATCCTGATGTCGGCCGGCTGGACACCGTCGGTGCATCTGTTCTCGCAGTCGCGCGGCAAGGTTGCCTTCAACGACGAGACCAAGCGCTTCGTGCCCGGCGCCTATGCGCAGGACTGCGTCTCCGTCGGCGCCTGCAACGGCACGGACGGGCTATCGGCGACGATCGACGAGGCCTATGCGGCGGGCGCCAAGGCGGCGAAGGATGTCGGCGCCAACACCGCCAGGGGAAACAAGCCGAAGGTTGACGCCAGCGAGAGCTGGTCGCGCGGCATGCTGGGTGCGGCGCCCGGCGCCGGGGCGGATACGACGGTCAAGGCCTTTGTCGATTTCCAGAACGACGTCACCGCCAAGGACATCCGCCAGGCGGTGCATGAAGGCATGCGCTCGATCGAGCACGTCAAGCGCTTCACCACCAACGGCATGGCGACCGACCAGGGCAAGACCTCGAACATGCACGGTCTGGCAATCGCCGCCGAGACGCTCGGCAAGCCGATCCCGCAAGTCGGCCTGACGACGTTTCGGGCGCCCTACACGCCGGTGACCTTCGGCTCGATCGTCGGCCATGCGCGGGGTCCGCTCTTCGACCCGACTCGCAAGACGGCGATCCATCCCTGGGCCGAGCGCCAAGGTGCCGTGTTCGAGGATGTCGGCCAGTGGAAGCGCGCCTGGTATTTTCCAAAGTCGGGCGAGGACATGCACGCCGCTGTCGATCGTGAGTGTGTCACGGTGCGCAAGACGGCCGGCCTGTTCGACGCCTCGACGCTGGGCAAGATCGAGGTGGTCGGGCCGGATACGGCGAAGTTCATGGAACTGCTCTACACCAATCCGTGGGAGAAACTGGAGCCCGGCCGCTGCCGCTATGGCATCATGCTGCGCGAGGACGGTTTCATCTATGACGACGGTGTCGTTGGCAGGCTTGCACCCGACCGTTTCCATGTGACGACGACGACTGGCGGTGCGCCGCGTGTCATGAACCATATGGAGGATTACCTCCAGACCGAGTTCCCGCATCTCAATGTCTGGCTGACGTCGATCACCGAACAGTGGGCGGTGATCGCCGTGCAAGGACCGAAGTCTCGGGACATCATCGCGCCGCTGGTCGAAGGCATCGACATGTCGGACGAGGCGCTGCCGCATATGTCGGTGCGCGAAGGCAGGATCTGCGGCGTGCCGACAAGGCTGTTCCGGATGTCGTTCACCGGCGAACGCGGCTTCGAGGTCAACGTGCCGGCCGACTACGGCCAGGCCGTCTGGGAAGCGCTATGGGCCGAGGGCCAGAAGCATGGCGCCTGTGCCTACGGCACCGAGGCGATGCACGTGCTGCGTGCCGAAAAGGGCTACATCATCGTCGGCCAGGACACCGACGGCACGGTAACGCCTAACGATGCCGGTCTCGATTGGGCAGTCGGCAAGAAGAAGACCGATTTCGTCGGCATTCGCGGCATGGTGCGGCCGGACCTTGTCGCCAACGGCCGCAAGCAACTGGTCGGCCTGAAGACCAAGGATCCTAAAGTGGTGCTGGAAGAAGGCGCGCAAATCGTCGGCGATCCGAAGCAGGCGATCCCGATGACCATGATCGGCCATGTCACCTCCAGCTACTGGTCGGAAAATTGCGGCCGCTCGATCGCGCTGGCGCTGGTTGCCGGCGGCCGCGACCGGATGGGTGAGACGCTTTACGTGTCGATGCCCAACGCGACGATCGAGGTGGAGGTCACCGGCATGGTGTTCTTCGACGAGAAGGGGGAGCGCCTCAATGGCTAAGGCTGCCGCGAAGAAATCTGCCGCCGCTGCGCCGTCAGTCGAACGCCGCCCGGCTCTCGCCGGTCAGGAGCTTTCCGCAACCGGCGTCACGCTTGCCGTGTTGCCACCGGCAGAGCGCATTTCGCTGCGTGCGCCGGACGCCTCGGTCGCGGCGCTTTCGAAGGCGCTCGGCGTAACCCTGCCGCAAAAACCCAAAACCTCGGCGGCAAAGGCCGGGCGCACGGCCTTGTGGCTTGGGCCGGACGAATGGCTGGTCATCGATGAGGTGGGAAAAGACCCGCTCGTCGACTGCGCCGAGGTGACAGTACTGCATTCGGCGGTCGGCATCTCGCATCGCAACGTAGCCATATCGGTCACCGGCCCGGCAGCGGCGGCGACGATCAATTCAGGCTGTCCGCAGGATTTGTCGCTCGACGCCTTTCCGGTAGGCGCGGCGTCGCGCACCATTCTCGGTAAGGTCGAAATCGTGCTGTTGCGCACCGCTTCCGACGCGTTCCGCGTTGAATGCTGGCGTTCCTTTTCCGATTATGCCTTTACTCTCCTGTCGGAGGCGGCCCGCGACGCAGCGGCATAACGTTCGCTGCGACCGACCGTTTGCCGGAGCCGGAGCAAGTCGAGGGAGATGTCGATGCCGTCGAAATCAGCGCCAAATCCACCAGTCCAGAAGACGTCGGCCGTTCGCTCTCTCGAACACGAGCCGCATGAAGGCTCAAATATTGAAGAGGAACTCGAGGAAGGCCTCGAGGATACGTTTCCGGCCAGCGATCCGGTGTCGATCACCGGGACTTCGATTTCCGGCGCTCCCGCAAGGCCCGGCAAGGCCAAGATCGTGGCCGGAATGAAGAAACGCAGGAAATAACTTCCGTCCGGCGGAGTCTGGCTGAAATGGCCACGAAGGCGGGCGGTCAGGATTTCCTACCACCCATTTGTTTTCGAACCTCAGAACGTGCTGGGCACGATCCACGGATCGATATCGATGCCGAGCCGCGGATACTTGTTTTCAGTCGAGCCCTTGTGGGTCGCCGGGCCTGTCTCTTCGACCGATCCGGTCGCGCCGCAATCGAGCTTGACGTTGGTGTCGGCGCAGGCTGCGGCCGGCTTGCCGGGCTGGCTCTGGCCGGCGAAGGCAGCGCTCGAGAATGCCAGGACGGCCACGGGGGCGAGGATCGTCTTTTTCATTGTCTGTCTCCGGTTCAACCGCTGAATCTTTTCCGTACATGTACGATATAGCGTACATATACGCCAGATAGTCGCGGGGTTCAAGTCAGAAGTCGTACATGTACGAAAAAAGTTTTATGTGAATATTGGGAATCGCGCCGCGCCAGCACGCGACGAGTTGCACACGCGGTGCCGTTCACCCTGCCGGACAAGATCTTAAGCTGTCCGAAACCGAAGGAACCCTTCAGCAGTTGGCCGGCGTCTCGGTCAGCGGGGGCACGTCCTGGGTGGCCAGCGCGGAAAGCGTGAAGTCGCGCATCCGTTTCACGAACGCCTGCTGGTCGCCGAACGGATAGAAAGGAAAGGTAATCAGCAGCGAGATCGTGCCGTGGCCAACCGCCCAAAGCATGGTGGCAAGGGCGCGCGGGTCGCCCTTCAGCTTGCCGGCGGCAACGCAGGCCTCGACCCTATTGATCAGCACTTTCATCAACGGGTTGCCCTCTTGCATTTCGGCGAAGGTCCTGCCTTCCTGGGGTTTGACCTTTTCGGTCATGAATATCGTGCGATACTCGTTGGGGTTGCCAAGGCCGAAGGCCGCGTATTCGGTCATCACGACTTGCAGCGCCTCGATCGGATCGTCGGCCGGGTGATCCTCGATACGCTTTGCCAGGGTCTCGAACGCATCCTCGGCCAGCGCGAACAAGATGTCCTGCTTGTCGGCGAAATAGGAATAGACCGACATTGGCGCATAGCCGACGCGCTTGGCCAGCTTGCGGATGGTGAGGCCTTCATAGCCTCCCTCCTGCACGAGCTTGTGCGCTGCATCGACAAGTTCGGAGCGCAGTTCGGCCTTTTGTTTCTCGCGGCGTGTCTGGACGCTGAGCGGCAATTTTCGCCTGCCTTCTGTTAGCGGCTGTTAGTGGCTGGCTAATTTATATACGCTGTACGGAAACGGACAAGGCGTTGTCAAATCAAGCATTGGCAAAATCGGCGTCGCGGCGCTCCGATTGGCGATACCCCTAGGTTGGCCAGCACATGAAGATCATCTCCGCCGAGGCTCGTTGACCCGTTCAGGCCGCTTCCGGCTGGCGCTCGATCAATGTCAGCGTCAGCCAGCGCGCGGTCAATGCCGGCTTTTTCGAACCCTCGATCTCGATGGTCACATCATGCGCCGTCTGCACCCAGCCCGACGGCCTGACCTTGACGTCGGCCAGCACGAAACGGGTGCGGATGCGCGCGCCGGTCTTCACAGGCGCCAGGAAGCGCAGCGAATCGAAGCCATGGTTGACGCCCATCTTGCTGTTTTCGAGCGGCGGCATGGTCTCGAACGTCATCGCCGATAAAAGCGAAAGTGACAGGAAGCCATGCGCGATGGTGCCGCCGAACGGCGTCTCGCGCTTGGCGCGCTCCGGATCGCAATGGATGAACTGGTGATCGTCGGTGGCATCGGCGAACTGGTCGATCATGCGCTGCGAGACGACCCGCCACGGCGACACGCCGACTTCCTTGCCGACACTTGCCAGAAGCACATCGAGACTGATCGGTTCCACGCTGATGTCCTCCATTTCAACCGTCCGGAACGCGAGCGGCTTCATTCCTTGAACAGTGTCAGCCCATGCTGCACCGACTGCCCGCCATCGATCGGCAGGATGGCGCCGGTGACATAGCTGCCGGCTCGGCTGCACAAATAGAGCGTTGCGCCGGCAATGTCATCCGGCGCGCCGATACGGCCGATCGGAACATGGTCGCCGACATGCTTGGCCTGGTCCTCCGTCGCGATGGCAAAGGCGGTCATCCGGCTCTGGAAGGGGCCGGGGGCGAAAGCGTTGACGGTGATGCGGCGGGCGGCGAACTCGATCGCCAAGGTGCGTGTCAGGTGGTGAACCGCGGCTTTCGAGGCAGAGTATGAATAGGCGTCGTCCGCCAGCGGCTGCGCACCCATCACCGAACCCAGATTGATCACCCGGGCCGGATCGGCATCGCTGGCGGCGGCGTCGAGCAGCGGCAGGAGCTCGCGCGTCAGATGGAAGACGGCAGTGACGTTGACACCGAACACCTTGGCCCAGGCATGGTAGGGGAAGCTTTCCAGCGGCGCGCCCCAGGAAACGCCGGCATTGTTGACCAGGATATTCAGCCGTTCGGTCCGTGCCTTGACCTGGGCAACCAGCGCCGCGATGCCAACCTCGCTGGAGACATCGCCGGCAAAGCCCTCGGCTCGGCCGGAGCCGCCGAGGCCGTTCAGTTCGCCGGCGACCCTGATGCAACCCTCGCCCTTGCGCGAGGCGATCATCACGGTAGCACCGGCCCTGACCAAAGCGGTCGCCGCCATGCGCCCGATGCCGGTCGCAGCCCCGGTCACCAGCGCGGTCTTGCCGGCCACCGAAAACAGCTCATCCATATAGCTCATCGCAATTCCTCCGCGCGCCCTTGCCTCGCCCAGCAAAAAGGCTCGCCTTGACAAGGCTAACCGAAGTACGATCATCCCTGCCGCGGGTAAAGTCCCGGACCCACGTGACAGCGGTCGTGCCCGCTGGCCGACGCGATGGGGCGCGTGCCTACCGAACTGGGCAAGCCGAATGGCACGGTGTCTACAAGGCCCTAATCAGAATAGCTTGAGGTTACGTCCATGTGGTTACAGCGGTTTGTCGGGGTTGTCCTTGTGTCGATGGCAAGTACAATTTTCGCCGAGGCCGCAGACAAGTTCCCGCCCTTTTGGCGCAAGTCGATGACCAACGACCCGAGTACGAACTATTTTCTCAAGAAATATTCGATCCCTTTGGATGATCCAGCCGCGACCGCAGTTAGAAATATCATGCTGGCGCGAGTTATCGGCGCCGAATGCCAGTGGTCCAAGCTCAATAAGGCCAAGGTCAAGCCTATCGCGATAGGATGATTGAGCCGCTCACGCCTGAGCAACTCAAAGCAGCCGCATTCGAAGGTGGTAGTGCGCTGCGTAGTTTTAACTACCAGGATCTCGCCCACCTTTGCGCCGGCATCGACTATCAATTTGGACCGAAGGGGGTGCTTATCGCGGGTGCCGTTTCAACTGGCAAGGGTGAACCAAAGTATCCCTTTGATCCGAGAAATCCATATTTTTGACTGCCGGATTTCACGGGCAATTGGTTAAACGGCATCCTCTCCGCAAAACGGAAGGGCCTACTCAGCCGGCTCGACATTGGTGTAGGCGGCTTCCTCGAGCTCGCGCTTCAGCCGCGATGCCTCTTCCACCTTCGGCGTCACGAAGCGGCCGAGCAGGAGATAGGCGACCGGGGTCAGGAACAGCGTCGAGACGGTGGCCAGACCCAGCCCGCCGACGATCACCCAGCCGAGCGCGATGCGCGCCTCGGCGCCGGCGCCGCTCGCCAGCACCAGCGGCACGCCGCCGAGCACGGTGCAGATCATCGTCATCATCACCGGCCGCAGCCGGATGGTCGAGGCCTGCTCGATCGCCTCGCGGACGCCGAGCCCGCGGTCGCGCAACTGATTGGCGAACTCGACGATCAGGATGCCGTTCTTGGCCATGACGCCGACCAGCAGCACCAGGCCGATCTGGCTGTAGGCGTTGAGGCTGGTGCCGCTGAGCAAAAGGGCAAAGATCGCGCAGGCAAGACCGAGCGGCACCGTCGCCATGATGATGACCGCACTGACGAAGCTCTCGAACTGAGCGGCGAGCACCAACAGGATGATGACCAGCGAGAAGCTGAAGATGGTGATCATGGCGCTGTTGGTCTCGCCCAGCGTCGCCGCCTCGGCCAAGGGGACGATGCGGCTGCCCGGCGGCAGGAGCGGCGTGGCGATTGCCTCGGCGCGGGTGAGCGCCTGGCCGAGCGCGAAATCGCCGCTGAGATTGGAGGTGATCGCCACCGACGGCTGCTGCTGCTCGCGGGTCAGCGAGGGCGGCACGGCGCGCTCGACCAGCGTGGCAATGGTCGACATCGGCACGAAGCGGCCGTCGGCCGTCTTCAGGAAGATGTTCTCCAGGTCGGTCGGATCGTTGATTGGGTTGGTCGTCGAGACGAGCTTCACCCCGTAGCTGCGGTCGGCGATGTAGACGTCGACGACATCATTGCCGTCGAGCATGGCCTGGAAAGTATCGGCAAGCCCGGTGATGTCGATGCCGAGGTCGGAAGCGCGCTCGCGGTCGATGGCCACCGAAAGCTGGGGTTGCGTCGGGTCGACGGAGAGCCGGGGCGACTGGAAGCGGGCATCCTTCCGCATCTCGGCGATGATCTTCACCGCAGCGTCGCTGAGCGCTGCGCGATTGTTGCCAACCAGCGCGAACTGCAGGCCGCTGCCGGCGCCGCGAATGCCGAGGCTGTTGGGCTGCATCGGAAAGACGCGCACGCTCGGCACCTGCCGGGTGAGCCGGCTGATATCGGCCATGATCTGCTGCTGGCTGCGGTCGCGCTCGTCCCACGGCGCCAGCGTCATCACCATGAAGCCGGCATTGTAGGCGCCGTTCCGGCCGGCGCTCTCGAACGTATTGCGGATTTCGCCGGAATCGCGCAGCGGCTGGATCAGTTTTTCGATCTTCTGCATCTGCTCGGTCGTGTAATCGAGGCTGACGCCTTGCGGCGCGTCGACGCGCATAAGCACGACGGCACGATCCTCGGTCGGCGTCAGTTCCTGGCGAATCGTGCCGAACAGCGTGAAGGCGGTGGCTGCAAACAGCAGCGCGACCAGGAGTACGATCCACGGCGCGTCGAGGCAGGTGCGCAGGCATCGCCGGTAGAGCGTGTTCAGCGCACCGCCGATGCGGGCGCCGATGCCGCTGCCGCCTTCGTGGTGAAGCGGCGCGGCCGACAGCATACGTGAGGCAAGCATCGGACAAAGCGTCAGCGCCACGACGGCGGACAGAAGCACCGATATGGCGAGAACGAAGCCGAATTCGCGGAACAGGCCGCCGGTCTGGCCGGGCAGGAAGGAAATCGGCACGAAGACTGCGACCAGCGTCAACGTCGTGGCGATGACGGCGAAGAACACTTCCTGGGCACCAAGCACGGCTGCGGCGCGTGGCCCCATGCCTTCGTTGCGTCGTCGCACGATGTTTTCCAGAACGACGATGGCGTCGTCGACGACCAGGCCCGTCGCCAGCACCAGGGCGAGCAGGGTCAATATGTTGACCGAGAAGCCGGCGAGATAGATGGCGGCGACCGTCCCGATCATGGCCACCGGCATCGCAAGCCCCGGAATGAGCGTCGCGCGCCAGTCGAGGAGAAACACGTAGATGACGATCAGCACGATGGAGACGGACAGGCCGAGTGCGATCTCGACCTCATGCACCGCGCCGTTGACGAAGACCGCATCGTCGCTGGTGACCTTGATCGACGTGCCCTGAGGCAGATCCGCCTGCAGCGCGGCGACCGCGGCCCTGACGCCGGTCGAAATATCAAGCGTGTTCGATTCCGCCTGGCGGATGATGCCGAGACCGATGCCGGTCTTGCCGTTCGAACGCAACGTGGTCTGGCCGATATCGGGACCGAGCGTGACGGTGGCGACGTCGCGGATGCGGGTCGTGCCGCCGATGATGATTTTTTCGAACTCCTCCGGAGTGGTCACGTCCGCCGTCGGACGCACGATCAGGTCCTGGTTGGTCGTGGTGATTGAGCCGGCCGGCGAATCAAAAGCCACCGAAGCCAGCGCTGTCCTCAGGTCGGCGACGGTGAAGCCCAGGCTGGCAAGTTTGTTCTGGTCGACATCGATACGGAAGATCTTGTCGCGGTCGCCATAGACCTGGACGTCGGCAACGCCGGGCACGGCGGCAAGCTCGTCCTCGATCTGGTCCTGGACCAGCACCGTCATGTCCTGCACCGACATGGTGTCGGAGGTGACAGCCAGCCGCATCACCGGCTCGGAATTGGCGTCGGCCTTGACGATGCGCGGCGCATCCGCCGTGTCCGGCATCTGGTCGACGACGCGGCCAACGCCATCGCGCACATCGGAGGCGGCGACGTCGAGGTCTACGCCGTCGTTGAATTCGATGGTGACGCGACTCGTGCCGAAGGACGAGGTGGACGAGATCGTCTTCACACCGGAGACGCGGGCGACCGCGCCCTCAATCACGTCGGTCAATTCGCGGTCGACGGTCTCAGCCGCAGCGCCTTCAAAGGTCGTGTTAACGGTGACAACGGCGCGATCGACATCCGGCAGTTCGCGGACTTCGACACCGTAGAAGGCAGCAAGGCCGGCGACCGCGATCAGCGTGTTCAAGACCAAGGCCATCACCGGCCTGCGGATGAACAGTGCGGTGAAGCCTGTATCGCTGGCGGCGTTGTTGGTTGCGGTCATCAGCCGTCGGCGTCCGCGGCGCGCTGTTCTTCGCCGGCGATGCGGACCGCGCTGCCTTCGCTGACGCTCTGGGTGCCTTCGGTCACCACCATGTCGCCGCTGACGATCGGGGCGTCGATCAGCACAGTCTCGGTGTTGCGCTGGATGATGCGCACGGCCACCCGCTTGGCCTTGCCGTCCACGATGGCCCAGATATAGGCACCGTCCGAACCCCACTGGATCGCCAGCGGACTGACCGCCGGATAGCTGTCGCCGGGGAATTTCATGGAGATCTGGAAGGACATGCCGGCACGCAGCGAATCGGCCGGGTTGGCGATCTTTGCCTTGACCAGAAGGGTACGGCTGGCTTCATCGATGTGGTTGTCGATAGCGGAAACCGTACCGGTATAGGCTTTGTTGGGATTGGCGATCGGCGTTGCCGACAATTGCGCGCCGATCTTGACGGCGGCGGCGAAGCGCTCCGGCACCCAGAATTCGACCAGTATGCTGGAGCGGTCGTCGAGGGTGGCGACCGCCGACTGGCTGGTCACATAATTGCCGGCGGCAATCGGCAGGATGCCGACCACCCCGGCAATCGGCGCGACGATCGAGCGGCGCTGCAAGGCCAGTTCCGCATCGCGAAGCGCCAGCTTGGCATTGGCCAGCACCACTTCGGCATCGGCAACGGCGACCGCTGTCGCAGCGTTGGAAGCCCGCAGCGATTTGACCCGGTCGAGCTTGGCCTGCGCGTCCTGCAAAGCAACTTTGGCGCGGTCCTGTGCGATCACCTCGGTGTCGGAATCGAGGGTGGCGATCACCTGCCCCTTTTCGACATGGGCGCCGGACTCGACCAGGAATTCGACGAGGCGGCCGGAACTGTAGGGATTGACCGTCACCGAGGCGTTGGCGCGGCCGGTGCCGATCGCCTGCAGGCGATCGTTGATGATGGCGGCGGCTGCCGGCAATGCGACGATAGTCACCCGCTGACCGGCTGCGTTGCTGCTGCCTGCTTGCCCGGCCTTATCAACGGCGCCCGTTGGTGGCGTTGCGGCATAAGCCCAGTCGATGCCCCAGCGCGCCAGCACGTCCGGCGCGCCTGGAAAAAAGCGAACCCAGGCGGCCGCAGCCGCGACGAGGATCACAAGTGCAAAAACGATCTGTTTCCAGGTGGCCATCGGCGCTCCGGTTGGCAAATATACCGCCTACGGTTCCCAAGGTGAAGTAGACGCGACGGCGCACTCCGACCCGCAGGATGACTCGTCGATATCAAAGCTTTATGGCAATTCTCCCGCTCGCTTGCACATTAAATCGGTGTAACGTTGATAGGGGCTACGCTCGGTCAAAACCGGATCAGCCGACTGCCGTCAAAGGGGTGGTGCGCAGGATCAGATGTGGCTCGCTTTGCTGTCAATCATCTTCAAATCGATCCGCGGAATGAGAAAGTCCAAGAATGCTTTAACTTTGGGGGGCTGAACGCGGCCTCCAGGCCGGATCGCATAGAGCGTTGGTTCGGGCCCCGCCCAATCGGGCAGGACACGAACCAGTCTTCCGGCGGCAACGTCCGACTTGACGCGCACATGGTTGGTCATGAACAGGCCAACTCCCTCCAGCAGGAATCCCTGAAGCGCCTCTGGATCGCTGGCGACGGCCACTGCTCGCACTTTGAACTGGGACCGCTCGCCGCCGCTCGACAGGGGCCATTCTACTGCCGGACGATTGAAATAAAACTCTGTCAACAGACAGGCATGTTCTGCCAGTTCCGCTGGATGCTGTGGCGTTCCTGCGCGTTTTAGGTAGGTCGGGGCTCCATAGATGCCCATCGGCAATGCGCCGAGCCGCCGAGCCGTGAGCGTGGAATCGGGCAGGATGCTTTCCTGGAGCCGGAATGCGACGTCGATCTCCTTGGTGACTAGATCGACGACTTCGTGCCCAAGAAGCAATTGCGGGAACACCTCTGGATAGAAGCGGCGAAACTCGGTGAGCAGCGGCGCGAGGACGCGAGTTGCCAGCCAGTAGGGGGCTGTAATCCGAAGCCACCCGCGCGGATGTTGCTGCAACTCCGCCACTGCGTTCTCCGCATCTTCCAGATCCTTCACCACTCGCTCGCAGTGCTGGAAATAAACCGCTCCCGCTTCAGTCAGCTTCAGGCTGCGCGTTGTCCGATTCAGCAGTTGTGTCCGCAGTCTGGATTCCAGCTCCTGCACCTTCCGGCTGACCCGTGTCTTCGGCACCTTGAGCACGCGCGCCGCCGCTGTGAAGCTGCCCTCCTGCACCACTTTTACGAAAGCGACCGTGTCGCTGAAGTCGCGCAGCATATGAGTTCTCCAGAAAAATTCGGATTGTCTCTCATTTTGAGACATTGATGTCCGAATCCGCTCGATAAACAAGCGCTATTCTCCAGGGTAGATCATGATTGTCCTATCAGCAATCCAACTGGAGAACTACCATGATAAAATCCCTAGCGATCGCCGTCGGTGCACTGACGCTTTCGGCAACTGCTGCTGATGCACAGAGCGCGCCGCTCCGCAACGTCGTTCTCGTCCACGGCGCCTTTGCCGACGGAACTGGATGGCGAGGCGTCTACGACCAACTGACAAGTCGTGGCTATAAAGTCTCGATCGTTCAGAATCCGCTCACGTCGTTGGAAGACGATGTAGCCGCAACGCGTCGCGTGCTCGCCCGGCAGGACGGACCAGCCATTCTGGTCGGCCATTCCTACGGTGGCACGGTAATTACAGAAGCCGGCGACGCTGCCAACGTTGCGGGCCTCGTCTATGTCGCCGCCTTCGCGCCAGAGGTCGGTCAATCCACGCTGGACCAATATGCCGAGGTTCCTCCGCCGCCGAACTTTCAGCCTGACGTGCAGCCCGATGGCTTCGCGTTCCTGAAGACTGAGACGTTTAAGGCCGGCTTTGCCGGGGACACCGATAATGCCGACGCCGCATTCCTGCGTGACTCACAGGTGCCGATCGCTATGAAGGCGCTTGAGGCCAAGGTGACGACGGCGGCGTGGAAGACCAAGCCAAGCTGGTACGTTGCCGCGACTGAGGACGGCGCTATTGCGCCAGAACTGCTTCGGAGCACTGCCGATCGTATCGGGGCGGTCACGACCGAAGTCGAAGGCAGCCATGTGGTGTTCCTTACCCAGCCACAGGCTGTAGCCGAGGTCATCGAACAGGCTGCCAAGGGTGTGGTGCTGGGCGACACCGCGGGGGCACCGAACTGACATCGCCCAATCGTTGCTCTGAGCCACGGCAAGAGCGCAAGCAGAAACGTGCAAAATACTATTGCAGCCCGGGGCCGTCATCGATGCTCCCGGCATATGGCCGGGAAAGTGTGGCTAGGACTCGGTCGAGCCGTCGCTGGGCTCTTTGAGACGCGACAAACGCTAGAGGCCATTTCAAACCGACTCGTGCCGCCGCTCCTCTTTTGTTGAGCATCGGATGCCCCACACCGGTACCCACTTTGGGTCCGATGCTAATGCGGGCCGCTGAACTCAGTCCGATCTCGCCTGCCGGGCAGAGCGCTTACGTCGCGTGTGCGCCGCCGGGTACGACCACGCCGGACATCGCGATTCCGACGGTTGCCGGATCTTCCTTCAGCGCCGCGTCCGCGAGCGAGACCACACCCACAAGGCGCTTGTCGCGGTTGAGGACCGGCAACCGCCTGACCTGGATATCACCCATGTTCTGGACGACGTGCTCGATATCTTCGTCCTCGAAGCAGTATTTGACATCCTTGGTCATCACGTCGCGGACTGTCGCGTTGCCGTCCTTGCCTTCGGCGACGGCACGTACGACGATGTCACGGTCGGTGATTGTTCCGACGAGTCGGTCGTTTTCTCCTACGGGCAGAAATCCGACGTCATCAACCGCCATTCGTTTCGCGATTTTCTGGAGCGACTCGCCAGGACTGGCGAGATGGACGTTGGGGGTCATTATCTCAGCGACTTTCATGGTGGAATCTCCCTGTTCGTGCCCAGAACGGCACCAGCGGACGTAGAGCGATATTGGCCTGGAAGATTTGTTGAGCACCTCAGGCCTGTCGCGCTGCGACGCTCGCTCGGCGGTCCCGTTCTTCGCCGATGGAACTAACAGCCGGGCCGAATGGTTCCAGCCGGTTTGGCCGCGCCGCCATGCAGATCCGCCGGAACGCTCGGGCTCCGGTCCCGTTTGCGGTGAATGCCCTTGGCAGACTGGACATGGGCGCGTGATGCTTGAACTTTCCCGTTTTGTTCCCATATAAACCGGCAGGACCGGAGACGGTCCGCCGCATGGGGATAGTTTACTCTGGCCCTGTGCGGCTCAAATTTTCTTGGTGAGAACGTTGGGATCGTGGCGGTCCAGCCGATCCACCAGAAGAGACCAGATCTCCGGGCTGGACTAAGCGACGAATGTCGTGGAGCGAGGAAACTCCGGGCTTCGCCGACACACCCCAGCAGGTAATGCCTGCCCGCCGCGAGGCGAGCCACGGCAACAGAGACGAGCCGTCCCAGTCGGGACGGGTGGGGCGGGGGAAGCAACCGCAAGAAGTGCTTTGTTGGCGGGCAAGGAGGCGCCTGGCGACAGGCGTCCAAGAGGAATGGCAGCCCTCGACAGCACCCGGCTTACAGGGGATCTGGTCTCAAGCATCTCGTGGCGAGAACCGGCAGACGCGTAGGCTCGGCCTATGGGCTCGGAGAGCCGCAGTGTAGCGCAGCCTGGTAGCGCACCTCGTTTGGGACGGGCCGCAGGTTCGAATCCTGCCACTCCGACCATCCCGGTTCGCGATCTTTGCGAACGCGGCGCGAAGCTGGAAAAGCACTTGCGGACGTGGCGGGCGGACGTGGCGGAATCGGTAGACGCAGCCGGCCTAAACCCGGCCGGGTATTCCCGTTG
>NZ_CP048406.1:2007500-6611049 GCF_001672375.2 Mesorhizobium sp. AA22
GCTTGAGAGAACTATGCTGAAGGAACTCGGCAAATTGCACGCGTAACTTCGGAAGAAGCGTGACCCTTTTCCACGCAAGTGGAGGAGGGTGGCACAGACCAGGGGGTAGCGACTGTTTATCAAAAACACAGGGCTCTGCGAAGTCGCAAGACGACGTATAGGGTCTGACGCCTGCCCGGTGCTGGAAGGTTAAGAGGAGGGGTGCAAGCTCTGAATCGAAGCCCCAGTAAACGGCGGCCGTAACTATAACGGTCCTAAGGTAGCGAAATTCCTTGTCGGGTAAGTTCCGACCTGCACGAATGGCGTAACGACTTCCCCGCTGTCTCCAGCATAGACTCAGTGAAATTGAATTCCCCGTGAAGATGCGGGGTTCCTGCGGTTAGACGGAAAGACCCCGTGCACCTTTACTATAGCTTTACATTGGCATTCGTAGTGGCATGTGTAGGATAGGTGGTAGGCTTTGAAGCCTGGGCGCCAGCTCAGGTGGAGCCACCCTTGAAATACCACCCTTATCACTATGGATGTCTAACCGCGGCCCGTTATCCGGGTCCGGGACAATGTATGGTGGGTAGTTTGACTGGGGCGGTCGCCTCCTAAAGAGTAACGGAGGCGCGCGATGGTGGGCTCAGAACGGTCGGAAATCGTTCGCTGAGTGCAATGGCATAAGCCTGCCTGACTGCGAGACTGACAAGTCGAGCAGAGACGAAAGTCGGTCATAGTGATCCGGTGGTCCCGCGTGGAAGGGCCATCGCTCAACGGATAAAAGGTACGCCGGGGATAACAGGCTGATGACCCCCAAGAGTCCATATCGACGGGGTTGTTTGGCACCTCGATGTCGACTCATCGCATCCTGGGGCTGGAGCAGGTCCCAAGGGTATGGCTGTTCGCCATTTAAAGCGGTACGTGAGTTGGGTTCAGAACGTCGTGAGACAGTTCGGTCCCTATCTGCCGTGGGTGTAGGAATATTGAAAGGATCTGTCCCTAGTACGAGAGGACCGGGATGGACGGATCTCTGGTGGACCTGTTGTGGCGCCAGCCGCATAGCAGGGTAGCTATATCCGGACGGGATAACCGCTGAAGGCATCTAAGCGGGAAACCCACCTTAAAACGAGTATTCCCTGAGAACCGTGGAAGACGACCACGTTGATAGGCCGGGTGTGGAAGAGCGGCAACGCTTGAAGCTTACCGGTACTAATAGTTCGATCGGCTTGATCGTTCTCATTACTTATGCCCATTTTGGGCGACAATCCTTCGGATTGCGCCGAGATGGTTTGTTCTCACTCACGCTTGTTCCGCCCTGCGGGCGGCGCTACGTGGGTGCGGCGCATCGGCGCCGACGGTCGGTCGACCTTGCGAAGCTTCGCTTCGAAAGGCGCCATGACCATAAGAACGCTAAAGGCACACATAAGACCAGCGAACAGCTCAGAGAGAGCAGAACAGGGTTCCCTATTCGCTACTCACTATTGGCTATTCGCTCAAAAAGCTTCTCGAACAACGTGCGCTTTGCCGACCTGGTGGTTATGGCGGAGCGGCTGCACCCGATCCCATTCCGAACTCGGCCGTGAAACGCTCCAGCGCTGATGGTACTTCGTCTCAAGACGCGGGAGAGTAGGTCGCTGCCAGGTCTGCAAAACGCACGTTGTCAAAAAATCCAAATCTTCTCTCTACCAAAACAGGCCCGCCAATCGGGAACCCGGGCCGCGCAAGCGGCCCTTTCAGTTGGCGGAACTTGTACCTAAGTAAAGCGCTGACTTGCTTAAAAGTTGACGCGGGGTGGAGCAGCCCGGTAGCTCGTCAGGCTCATAACCTGAAGGTCACAGGTTCAAATCCTGTCCCCGCAACCAAATACCAAAACGGCCCGCCTCACGCGGGCCGTTTTGCGTTGGGAGACAGGCACGGCGCGGCCAGTTTGATCCTCATCAAGTTACCCGTGGTGACGACGCCCATTGTGAGTAGGCGCATATCGGCGATTGAACCCATCAGGTGCGCTTTCAGAGAAATAGATGTCTTTCGTCGTTACAACGTATAGCGGATCGCTTGGCTCGCCGCCTGAAGCACGGGCAGAAAGCGTTCCACCATCTCGGCCGGTTGGAAGCGCGCGGCCTGGGTGCCGATGTTGATGGCGATGGTGACGGTGCCGTTCTGCTGCCGGACCGGCACGGCGATGGAGCGCAGGCCGATCTCCAGCTCTTCGTTGATCGCGGCATAGCCCTGCTCGCGCACGTCGCGCAGCGTTTCGCGCAATCGATGCTTGTCGGTGACGGTGAAGCGGGTGCGCGGCTCCGTGCGAACACGATCGAGGTAGGCATCGATCTCGGCTTCGGGCTGATGGGCCAGGATCGCCCGGCCGAGAGAGGTACAATAGATCGGCAGGCGACTGCCGACGCCCAGGCCCACAGACATGATTCGGCGTGTGGCGGAACGGGCGATATAGACGATCTCATCGCCATCGAGCATCGCCGCCGAACTGGACTCTCCCGTTTCCTCGGAGATTTTCTCCAGGAAAGGCTGGAGCCTTGCCGGCACCGAAGCGGATGACAGGTAAGCATAGCCGAGGCGCAGGATGCGCGGACTGAGACTGAAGTAGCGTCCGTCGAATTCGGCATAGCCGAGCCGGGTCAAGGTGCGCAGATAGCGCCGCGCCGCGGCACGTGTGATGCCAGTCAGCTTCGCCACGTCCGTGAGCGTCAGGCGCGGGCGGACCATGTCGAATGCCTCGATGACCGCGAGGCCTTTTTCCAGGCTGGCGACGAAATCCCGGTCCTCGCCCCGTATTTCCCCAGCTCCAATCCGATCAGCTTGCATCGACATCTGTCCTCCCGGCGAGCCGCCATTGCGCAAAGGGCGCCCTCACTTGACTCTCAGATTCAATAGAGTACACATGTTCGTATTGGCTTGCAATGTTCGCAATGCGCACATTTATCGTCAACTGCCGCATCTGCGGACGAGTTATGGGAGGAAGGAACGTGAATTTCAGGAACTTGCTTGGCGCGGCTTTCGGCGCACTTCTTCTGGGCGGCGTCTGCTCCGCTGCAGCCGATACGGTCAAGGTCGGCATTATCGGGCCGTTCTCCGGTCCCTTCGCCCTCCAGGGGAAGAATTTCCAAGCGGGCGTCCAGGCCTATATGGGGCTCAACGGCAAATCGGTGGCCGGTCATGATGTCGAGGTCGTCTACCGCGACCTGCCTGCCGCCAACCCGGCGCAGGCGCGCGCTCTCGCGCAGGAACTCGTGGTGAAGAACAAGGTCCAGTATCTCGGCGGGGTCTATTTCACGCCGGATGCCATGGCGATCGCGCCGCTTCTGGTGCAAGCGAATACGCCCCTGGTGATTTTCAACGCCGCGACCTCGGCAATCCTGACGAAGTCGCCGCTGGCGGTGCGCACGTCCTTCACCACCGCGCAGACCACGACGCCGCTCGGCCAGGTCGTGGCGGATAACGGCGTCAAGAAGGTCATTTCCGCCGTCAGCGACTATGGACCGGGCATCGACGCGGAAGGCGCCTTTAAGAAGGCCTTCTCGGCGGCGGGCGGTGAGATCGTCGATTCGATCCGCATGCCGATGAACACCAACGATTTCAGCCCGATAATGCAGCGCGTCAAGGATTCCGGCGCCGAAGCTGTCTTTGCCTTCCTACCATCCGGTCCGACCACGCTCGGCTTCGTCAAGTCGTTCAACGAGACTGGGCTCAAGAAGAGCGGCATCAAGCTGTTCGCGCCCGGCGACCTGACGCAGGAGTCCGATCTTCCTGCGCTTGGCGAGGCGGCGGACGGCACGCTCACCACATTCCACTACGCAGTCTCGCACGACTCGCCGGAAAACAAGGCCTTCGTCGAGGCGGCCGGCAAGGCGCTGGGTAACCCCGCCGAGCTTTCTTTCCCGGCAGTCGGCGCGTTCGACGGCATGCACGTCATCTACAAGATGATCGAGGCGACCGACGGCAAGCAGGACGCCCAAAAGGCCGTCGATGCGGTCAAGGGCCTCTCCTGGACAAGTCCGCGTGGTCCCGTTTCCATCGATGCCGACACGCGCCACATCACCGAGAACATCTATCTGCGCCAGGTGGCGAAGGACGCCGACGGCAAGTTCATCAACAAGGAAATCAAGACCTTCGAGAACCAGAAGGATCCTGGTTTGGCCGCCAAGTAGGCAGCCCATGCCGGGATGCGGCTGCGAAGCCGCATCCCCAACCGCTCTCCACGGCCTGGCAGTTTTCATGCAGACGACCCTCAGCATCGCCACGGACGCCTTCGCCTACGGCATGGTGCTATTCATCATCTCGATCGGCCTGTCGCTGACAATGGGCCTGATGCGGGTTGTGAACCTCGCCCACGGCGCGTTCGCCATGATCGGCGGCTATATCGCCTCCTATATCACACGCGATCTTGGCTGGGGATACGTGCCGGCGATCCTGCTGGGCATTGCGGGTACCATCATCATCGCCGCGCCGTTCGAGCGCCTGCTGTTTCGCCGCATTTATGGCAAGCCGGAACTGCTGCAGGTGCTGATGACCATCGGCATCACCTTCTGTGTCATCGGCGTCACCAACTATTTCTTCGGCCCGACGCTCAAGACCATTCCCCTGCCGGATATCCTGACCCAGCCGGTCGATATCGGATTTCGCACGATTGCCGCACACCGGCTCTTCGTGATGGCCTGCGGCGTCGGCGTGGCTGCGGCGCTGTGGTTCCTGATCGAAAAGACGGGCTTCGGGATCAAGCTGCGTGCCGCGGTCGACAATGCCGCCATGACCGATGCGCTCGGCGTGCGCACGCCGGTCGTCTATGCCATCGCCTTTGCTGTCGCCGTCGGCCTTGCCGCCTTCGGCGGCATCATCGGCGCCGAGTTCCTGCCGGTGGAGCCCTATTATGCGCTGCGTTATATGGTGCTCTTCCTGGTCGTCGTCTCGGTCGGCGGCGCGGGCTCGATCCTGGGCACGCTCGTGGCTTGCCTGGCGCTCGGCGCGGTCGATACGGTTGGCCGCTACCTGATGCCCGATTTCGGCAATTTCTTCTTCTACGCGGCGGTCATCGCCATCGTTTTCGCCTTTCCTCGCGGTTTCTTCGGGAGAGCGCAATGACCCAGCCAGCCATGGACGTCTCCGCAGGCGCGCCGACCCGATCATACCCGCTCTATCTGCGCGACATGGCGGGTGTTGCCGCGATCCTCGTGGCCGGAGCGGCCGGTTACTGGCTGTTTCCGGACAACCTTGCGCTGCTTACCCGCATTATCGCCGTGGCGCTTTTGGTGCTCTCTCTCGACCTCATCACCGGCTATTGCGGCGTCGCTTCGCTCGGCCAGGCGACCCTGTTCGGCGTTGGCGCCTATGCGGTTGGCTTCGCCTGCGTGCATGGCGGTGTCACCGAACCGCTGACGCTTATGCTGATCGGAGCCGTTGCCGGGGCGACCGCCGGACTTGCCATGGGCGCCATCATGCTGCGCGCGCACGGGCTGGCGCAGCTCGTGCTCTCCATCGCCATCGTGCAATTGGGCCACGAGGCAGCAAACAAATTCACCGGCTATACTGGCGGCAGCGACGGTCTTGCCGGCCTGTCCGTCAGTCCGCTGTTCGGCGTCTTCGAATTCGATCTGTGGGGGCGCACGGCCTATCTGTTCGGACTCGCCCTCCTCGTTGTCGTCTTCGCGCTGCTGCGCGTTGTCGTCTCCTCGCCCTTCGGCGTCCTGTGCCGAGGCGTTCGTCAGGATCCGGTGCGGGTGAAGGCAATGGGAGCTTTCGTCTTTCCGGTCATCTTGAAAATGTTCGTTATTTCAGGGGCCGTAGCCGGTCTGGGCGGCGCGCTTGCGGCGATCTCGACTCAGGTGGTCGGGCTGGACAGCATCAGTTTCGAGCTTTCGGCGAACGCATTGGTCATGCTCGTTCTCGGTGGTCTCGGCACGCTCTACGGCGCGCTGGTCGGTACGGTGATCTTCATGGCGTTCGAACATGTCGTCTCGGCCATCAACCCCTTCCACTGGCTGACCATGGTCGGTGCGCTGCTGGTCGCGGTGGTGTTGGTCGCGCCGGGCGGGCTGGTCAATCTGGCGGGGAAGGTTGGCCGCATCGGTCGTAGCAAGGGGAGCAAGCCATGAGCGATCTCTTCCGCGTCGACGATCTGACCAAATCCTTCGGCGGACTTGCCGTCAGCCGCGCCATATCGCTGGCCATGGCTCCGGGCGAGCGGTTGGCGCTGATCGGGCCGAACGGCGCCGGCAAGACGACCTTCGTCAATCTGGTGACCGGCCAGCTCAGGCCGAATGCTGGCCGCGTCGTGCTGAACGGCGAGGACGTGACCTCGCTCGGCGCGGTGCGGCGGGTGCGTAAGGGGCTGGTCAGGACCTTCCAGGTGACGCGGCTGTTCGCCGAGATGACGCCGCGCGAGCACGTGACTCTTACGGTTCTCCAGCGCGAAGGTAAGGCGACCGGAATCATCGGCCGCTTCCTCGGCAATCACACGGTGGCGGAGGAAGTGGACGATCTGCTCGATGTCCTCGGCCTCGCCGAGAAGGCGGACCGTCCGGTTGGCGAGATCGCCTATGGCGAGCAGCGGCTGCTCGAGATCGCCATCGCGCTCGCATTGAAGCCGAAGGTGCTTCTGCTCGACGAGCCGGCCGCAGGCGTGCCCTCCAGCGAGACGCCGCGAATCGAACAGGCGCTGGCCCGCCTGCCCGACAGCCTCGCGATCATGATGATAGAGCACGACATGGACCTTGTCTTCCGCTTCGCCCGGCGTGTCGTCGTGCTGGCGGCGGGCGCGATCATCTTCCAGGGCCCGCCGGCCGAAGTCGCCGCCGACGCCAGGGTGCGCGAAGCCTATCTGGGGAATTACGCCAATGCCCGCCGCGTCGCTTGAGGTAAAGGGACTGAAGGCCGGCTACGGGCCGACGGTCGTGCTGGAGGATATCTCCTTTGCTGTGCCGGCGGGGTCGCGGCTTGCCGTGCTCGGTCGCAACGGCATGGGCAAAACGACGCTGCTGTCCAGCCTGATGGGCATGAACCGGCGCTATGGCGGCGCCATTCTACTCGACGGCGGCGATGTCGCTGCCTTGCGCAGTTCGGAGCGGTGCCGGCGCGGCCTGGGGCTGGTGCCGCAGACGCGTGACATCTTCAGGTCATTGACGGTGGAGGAGAACCTTCTCGTCGGCATCAAAGACAGGAGCCGTGGCGTCATCGCCGAGGCCTACGACATGTTCCCGCGGCTGAAGGAACGCCGGCGCAATCTCGGCTGGCAATTGTCCGGTGGCGAGCAGCAGATGCTTTCAGTGGCGCGCACCATCCTCGGGCGGCCTACGGTACTCCTTCTCGACGAGCCGCTCGAAGGACTGGCGCCGGTGATCTGCGAGGAACTGATGGCGGCATTCACACGGCTGGCCGCCAAGGGCGAGACAACGATCCTGCTGGTCGAGCAGAGGCTGGAAAGCGCGCTGGATTTCGCCCAGTCCATCGTCATATTGGAACGCGGCCGCATTGTCTGGCACGGCGCCGCCCACACGCTGCGTGCCGACCATGGACTGGTGGAACGCTACATCGGCGTCGGCGGACTGCATTGAGATCGCAAATGGCATTCGTACGCGCGAACGGCATCGTCCTCCACACGAAACTTCTCGGTCAGCCGGAGGGACCGGCGCTGGTGTTCAGCAATTCGCTCGGCAGCGATTTCCGCATCTGGGAGGATGTCGCAACGCTGCTCGGGCAGCGCTACCGCATCCTTCTCTACGACAAGCGCGGACACGGCCTGTCGGACGCGCCAACAGGCCCGTACACGATCGACGATCATACTGACGACCTTCTCGCTCTGCTCGATCAATTCGGCTTCGAGGCCACGGCGATCGTCGGCGTCTCGCTCGGCGGCATGATCGCGCAGCGCCTAGCGGCGCGGGCACCTGACCGGGCGAAGGCGCTAGTACTCTGCTGCACGGCCACCAGGATCGGGACGGCGGAAGGCTGGGCGAACCGCATCACCTCCGTGGAAAGCGGCGGCATCGAATCGGTCGCCGATGGCGTGCTGAAATTGTGGTTCACCGAGGCCTTCCGCCGAGACCGCGCCGCTGAGTTTGAAGGCTGGCGCAACATGCTCGTGCGCACGCCCGCCCATGGTTATCTCGCAAGCTGCGTGTCGGTGCGTGACGCCGACCTGCGCGCCGACGCGGCAGGGATCGCGGCGCCGGTGCTTTGTGTAGCGGGCGATCAGGACGGCTCGACGCCGCCCGACCTCGTGCGCGGCATGGCGGATCTCATCCCCAATGCCCGTTTCGTCCTGATCGAGGGCGCCGGCCACATTGCCTGCGTGGAAAAACCGGGCGAGCTCGCGGGCCTTATTGAAAACCATCTCGACGGAGCAGGTCATGGCTGAGGAGAGCGCGCACTACAAGGCAGGCACCGCTGTGCGCCGCAAGGTGCTAGGTGACGCTCATGTCGACCGCGCCAGCGCGCAGGTCGACGACCTCGACCACGATTTCCAGATCTTCATCTCCGAGGGCGCGTGGGGTTCGGTCTGGTCGCGGCCGCATTTTTCGCTGCGCGAGCGCTCGATCGTCACAATCGCCCTGCTGGCCGCCCTGGGCCAGCACGAAGAGCTCGCCATGCACATCCGCGCGACGTTGAACACGGGCGCGACGAGGGAGGATGTGCGCGAGGCGCTGATGCATGTGGCCGTCTATGCCGGCGTGCCGGCCGCCAACCACGCCTTCAAGATCGCCAAAGCAGTCTATGCCGAGCTGGAGCCAGAGAAATGAAGCTCCACAATCCGGGGCAAGGATGAAACCTCATGTCTGACCAGGGATCGTTCTTTCAGCGCGACAGAAGCTGGCATCCGCCGGCCTTCACGCCGCAATACAAGACCTCGGTGCTGCGTTCGCCGCAATTCGCGCTGCTGTCGCTCGAAAACACCGTTTCGGAGATGACCGGCCCGCGCTTCGGCCACAGTCAGCTCGGACCGCTCGATAACGACCTGATCCGCAACTACATGCAGACCGGCGAACCGATTGGGCAGCGCATCGTCGTGCACGGCAGGGTGCTGGACGAGAACGCCAAGCCTGTTCCGGGCGTGCTGCTGGAGTTCTGGCAGGCGAATGCGGGCGGCCGCTACCGGCACAAGAAGGAGGCCTACCTCGCGCCGCTCGATCCCAATTTCGGCGGCTGCGGACGCACCATCACCGACGAGGAAGGCCGCTACCGGTTCCGCACCGTCAAGCCCGGCGCCTATCCGTGGCCGAACGGCGTCAATGACTGGCGGCCGGCCCACATCCACTTCTCGATCTTCGGTCACGCTTTCACGCAGCGGCTGATCACGCAGATGTATTTCGAGGGCGACCCGATGATCTGGCAATGCCCGATCGTCTCCACGATCCCCGACCGCAACGCGGTCGGGCGGCTCGTCGCCGCGCTCGACCGCAACAACACTCTGCCGATGGACGCGCTGGCCTACAAGTTCGACATCGTGCTGCGCGGCCGCCGCTCGACGTTCTTCGAGAACCGCATGGAGGGCAACTGATGGTCCAGAGACTCGACATGCTCAAGGAATCGCCCTCGCAGACGGCGGGTCCCTACGTTCACATCGGCTTGACCCCGAACTGGTGCGACATCACCGGCGTCTATCCCGAGGATCTCGGCCGCACCATGGTTGGACCTCAGGCGAAGGGCGAGCGAATCGTCGTCACGGGCCGCGTCCTTGACGGCAGCGGCACGCCGCTCAAGGACGCGCTGATCGAGATCTGGCAGGCGGACGCCGCGGGCCTCCACAACAGCCCAATAGAGAAGCGTGGCAAGGCCGATCCACACTTCACCGGCTGGGGCCGCCAGCCGACGGACGGCGCGACGGGCGAATACCGCTTCGAGACGATCAAGCCCGGCCGCGTCCCCTATGTGGATGGCCGGCCGATGGCGCCGCACATCATTTTCTGGATCGTCGCGCGTGGTATCAATATCGGCCTTCACACCCGCATGTATTTTGCCGACGAAGAAACGGCCAATGCCGAGTGCCCAGTGCTGGCGTGCATCGAACTCCGGGTGCGCGTGCCGACACTGATCGCCCGGCGCATGGAGGAAGACGGCCGCGCCGTCTACACCTTCGACATCCGCCTCCAGGGCGAAAACGAAACCGTGTTTTTCGACGTCTGAATGCGCAATCGCAGAACCACTGAAAGCAGATCATGGCCAAGTTCCAGAGCCTCCCGGAGGCCGTCGCCGAGAACCTCCACGACGGCGACACCGCCGCCTTCGAGGGTTTCACCCACCTCATCCCGCACGCCGCCGCGCATGAAGCGATCCGGCAGCGCCGCATGGACCTGACCCTCATCCGCATGACGCCCGACATCATCTACGACCAGATGATCGGCATGAGGATGGCGAAGAAGGTGATCTTCTCCTATGCCGGCAATCCGGGCGTCGGCCTGCTCAGGCGTATGCGAGACGCGATCGAGAACGGATGGCCGCGCTCGATCGAGACCCTCGAGCACAGCCACGCCGCGATGGCCAACGCCTACGAGGCCGGTGCCGCCGGCCTGCCCTGCGCGGTCTTCCGCGGCTATGTCGGCGCCGACCTGCCCAAGGTCAATCCCGAGATCAGGAGCGTCACCTGTCCCTTCACCGGCGAAAAGCTCGCCGCGGTCCCGGCGCACCGTCCCGATGTCGCCTTCATCCACGCCCAGAAGGCCAGCCGCCGCGGCGACATTCTGATCGAAGGCATCATTGGCGTACAGAAGGAGGTGGCGCTGGCAGCCAGGCGCGTCGTGGTGACCGTGGAGGAGATCGTCGATGATTTCGATGACCTGCATCCGAATCTGTGCATCCTGCCGCACTGGACGATAGCGTCGGTGGCGCATGTTCCCGGGGGCGCCCACCCATCCTACACGCAGGGCTATTACGCCCGCGACAACGCCGCCTATCTCCTGTGGGACAAGATCTCGGCCGACCGGGCGCTTTTCACCGAATGGATGCAGAAGAACGTGCTCGACGCCGGACCCGAGGTCTTCGCAGCGCGCGTCGAAGGATTGTGAGCCGATGACCAGCGATTTCACGCCCAACGAGATGATGACGATTGCAGCCTCGCGCGCGCTTTCCAACAACGACGTCTGCTTCGTCGGCATCGGCGCCCCGTCGGCCGCCTGCAACGTGGCGCGACTGACCCACGCGCCCGAGATCACGCTGATCTACGAAAGCGGCACGATCGGCACCGCACCGGACGTGCTGCCGTTGTCCATCGGCGATGGCGAGCTTTGCGAGACGGCGCTCACCACTGTGGCCGTGCCGGAAATGTTCCGTTACTGGCTGCAGGGCGGGCGCATCTCGATCGGCTTCCTCGGCGCCGCCCAGCTCGACCGCTTCGGCAACATCAACACCACCGTCATCGGCGACTACCGCAAGCCGAAGGTGCGTCTGCCCGGCGGCGGCGGCGCGCCGGAGATCGCAACCTCTTGCGGTCAGATCTTCATCACCATGAAGCAGGCCACGCGCGGGTTCGTCGAGAAGCTCGATTTCTATACCTCCTTCGGCCACGGTGACGGCGGCGACCATCGCCAGCGCCTCGGTCTCAAAACGAAGGGACCGACGCTGCTGATCACCGATCTGGCCGTCTGGAAGCCCGATCCGGAGAGCAAGGAATTCACGGCCGTTTCCATGCATCGCGGCGTCACGCGCGACATGGTGCAGGAAACCTGCGGCTGGAAGGTGCGCTTCTCCGACAGGCTGGAAGAAACGCCATCGCCTACCGAACTGGAGCTTTCGACCTTGCGCGACCTGCAGCGGCGGACTGAACTGGCGAATGGCGGAAAGAGGGGCCAATGAGATGAGTGAGGCTTTCATCTGCTCCTTCGTCCGCACGCCCATCGGCCGCTATGGCGGTGCGCTGTCGACGGTGCGGGCCGACGATCTTGGCGCGATCCCGCTGAAGGCCCTGCTCGAGCGCTATCCGGGCGTCGATTTCGAGGCGGTCGACGACGTCGTCTACGGCTGCGCCAACCAGGCCGGCGAGGACAACCGCAACGTGGCGCGCATGTCGCTGCTTCTCGCCGGCCTGCCACATACGGTGTCTGGCACGACCATCAACCGGTTGTGCGGCTCCGGAATGGAAGCGCTGATCACCGCAGCGCGAGCCATCAAGTCCGGCGAGGCGGAACTGATGATCGCCGGCGGCGTCGAGAGCATGTCGCGCGCGCCCTTCGCTATTGGCAAGGCGGAGGTCGCCTTCTCGCGTGCGGCCGAGATTTTCGACACCACGATCGGCTGGCGCTTCGTCAATCCGCTGATGAAGAAGCAATACGGTGTCGATTCCATGCCGGAAACCGGCGAGAACGTCGCCGAGGCGTTCCAGATCTCGCGTGCCGACCAGGACGCCTTCGCCTTGCGTTCGCAGCGGAAGGCGGTGTCCGCGCAAGAGAACGGCCGTCTGGCGAAGGAGATCGTTCCCGTGACGATCCCGAAGGGAAAGGGCGATCCGGCCGTCGTCTCAAAAGACGAGCATCCGCGCGCCGACACCACGCTGGAGGTCCTAGCCAAGCTGCCGACACCGTTTCGGGAAGGCGGCACCGTCACGGCGGGCAATGCGTCCGGCGTCAATGACGGCGCCGCGGCGCTGATCGTTGCCTCCGAAGGCGCGATGCGCAAATACAGGCTCGAACCGCTTGCCCGCGTGGTCGGCGGTGCCGCGGCCGGCGTACCGCCGCGCATTATGGGGTTCGGCCCGGCGCCCGCAACCCGGAAATTATGCGCGCGGCTCGGTCTCAAGCCGTCCGACTTCGACGTGATCGAACTCAACGAAGCCTTCGCCAGCCAGGGCATAGCGGTGCTGCGCGATCTGGGCATTGCTGAAGACGCCGATTTCATCAACCCGAACGGCGGGGCGATCGCGCTCGGCCATCCGCTCGGCATGTCGGGCGCACGCATTGCCGGCACCGCGGCTCTGGAGTTGAAGCTGACGGGCAAGCGCCGGGCACTGGCGACCATGTGCATCGGCGTCGGCCAGGGCATTTCCGTCGTGCTCGAGGGCGTCTAAGGTAAGCCTGATGACCGGTGCAACCTCACGACCGCTGGTTTCGGCCCTCGTCGGCGGCGAGGCGGTCGGGGCGATTTTCTCCAACGAGGCGGAACTCGCTGCGTTGCTCCAGGTGGAAGCCGCGCTCGCGGCAGCCGAGGCGCAAGCTGGATTGATCGAGGCGGATGCGGCATCGGCCATCGCGGAGACTTGTGACAATTTCCGCCCAGACTGGCCGGGGCTGGCCGAAGGCCTGGCGAAGGACGGCGTCATCGTACCGGAACTGGTCCGCCAGCTTCGAGCCACGGTCGGTGCGTCCCACGCGGCGGCGGTCCATAAAGGCGCGACCAGCCAGGACATCATCGATACGGCGCTGATGTTGCGCCTGAAACACGCGGCGGCAACCTTCATGAACGGGCTCGGCACGCTTGCAGCGCTGTTACGGCAACTCAAGACGCGCCATGGAGCCGTGCCGCTAATGGCGCACACGCGCATGCAGCGGGCGGTTCCCTTCACCGTCGCCGACAAGATCGACACCTGGGTTGCGCCGCTGGAGCGGCAGACGGCGGCGCTGGATCTGATGAACAGTGACCTCTTCGTCGTTCAACTCGGCGGCCCGGTCGGCACGCGGGCCAGCTTCAATGGCATGGGCGATGCCATCGCGCGGGCAATGGCCGACATGCTGGGCCTTGGCGATGCACCTTGCTGGCATTCCCAGCGCGACCGGATCGCGGTCTTCGCGTCCTGGCTTTCGGTGACGTCGGGCATTTTCGGCAAGATCGGCCAGGACATCGCGCTGATGGCGCAAAACGAGGTCGGCGACGTTGGCATCGTCGGTGGTGGTGGGTCTTCCGCCATGCCGCATAAATCCAATCCAGTGCAGGCGGAGCTGCTGGTCGCACTGGCTCGCCTGAACGCCGGGCTGCTCGGCACGCTCAATCAGGCGCTGGTGCATGAGAACGAGCGTTCCGGGGCGGCCTGGACGCTGGAATGGCTGGTGCTGCCGCAGATGACGGTCGCGACGGCGGCGGGCATGGAAAAGGCGGCCACACTGTTCGAAGGGTTGCACTTCCTGCCTGGCGAACCCGACAGCTAGGGTCGGGACTCGGGCGAACCGCGCCGCTGTTGCAGCGCCCTGTATTGCAGCGGGGTCATTCCCGTCCGCTGCCTGAAAAAGCGCGCGAAATAGGCAGGGTCGTCGAAGGAAAGCGTGAGCGCCACCTGCTTGGCGCTCAGCGTTGTGAAGGTCAAATGCCGCTTGGCCTCCAGCACAAGCCGCTGGTGAATGACGTCAAGCGCGCTCGAACCGAGATGCTGCCGGCAAAGGCGGTTGAGATGCGCGGCCGTCAACCCTAACCGCTGAGCATAGGCTTCTATCGGCAGGTGCCTGCGGTAATCCTGGCCGACGAGATCCCGAAAGCGTTGCAGATGGCGCATTGCCTTTTCGGCGGTCGACGCATCGCTTCGGTCGTGCGGCAAGCGCTGCCGATGCAGCGTGACCAGAATTAGCGCCAGCCTGGCCTCGATGACGGCGAGCCGCCCCGGCGCATGGCCCTCGAACTCCCGCGCCAGCGCTGCGATGTCGGCAGCGATCGCATCAGCCTGATCTTGTGCGTCGAGCGGCACGATGCGCGGCGCGCGGAAACTAGCCATCGCTTCCGGCACTGCGCCGAGGATGTCGCCAAGCCGGTTGTCGAACAGGGTCAGAACGCTGCCCTCCACGTCGGGCGAGAAGGTGTAGCCGTGCACGATCAGCGGCGGCAGGACGATGACGCATGGGCCGGTCAGCGTCCGCTGCTGGCCGTCCGAGATGAACTCCGCCCGGCCGCTCTTCAGATGCAGGATCTGGAACAGGGTCTCGTGCCGATGCGGCTCGATGAGGTAGCCGTGAAGGCTGCTGCGTGACTGGATCGTCTCGCAGTGCAGCCAGTCGGCGCCGGGATCGGCGGCGACTTCGCCATAGAGCGCATAAGTTGGAATGGCATGGGCGGTCATGGCGGCGCCGATCTCTCTAGGAATGTTCGGATTGTCCTATCCTAAGCCTGCTTTGTCCATTGGCAGGCGGTCGCTCAGGCGCGATTGTGCGTTCAGAGCGCCGACGCACAAGGCCGGCGGGAGGAATTGTCATGCGCACGAAGGTCGTCATCGTCGGAGCCGGCCCCGCCGGTCTACTGCTCGGCCGGCTTCTGGACACGCATGGCATCGACAACGTCATCCTGGAACGCCGCAGCCCCGACTATGTGCTCGGCCGCATCCGCGCCGGCGTGCTTGAACGGGGCACGGTCGAACTGCTGGAGCGTTCCGGCGTCGCGGAACGCCTGCACCGCGAGGGCTTGGTGCATAACGGCGTCGAACTGAGTTTCGACGGCCACCGGCAGCGTCTGGATTTCTTAGCGCTGGTCGGGAAGACCGTCACCGTATATGGCCAGACTGAGGTGACGCACGATCTGATGGATGCCCGCGCCGCCTCGCACGCGACGACCGTCTATGAGGCGGAGAATGTCACGCTGCACGGTTTTGATAGCGCGTCGCCTTCCGTACGCTACGAAAAGGGCGGCGTTGGCCACGAGATAGCCTGCGACTTCATCGCCGGCTGCGACGGCTTCCATGGCGTCTCCCGCGCCAGCGTGCCAGACAAGGCGCTCTCGACCTTCGAGCGCGTCTATCCCTTCGGCTGGCTGGGCGTGCTGGTTGAGAAGCCGCCGGTTTCGGACGAGCTGATCTATGCCAACCACGAGCGCGGCTTCGCGCTGTGTTCCATGCGTTCGCCGACGCGCAGCCGCTATTACGTACAGGTGTCCACTGACGAGCATGTGGAGGCGTGGTCGGACGAGCGCTTCTGGGACGAACTCAGGAACAGGCTGGACGCCGAAACCGCCGGGCGGCTGCAGACAGGAGCCTCGATCGAGAAATCCATCGCACCGTTGCGCTCCTTCGTGGCCGAGCCGATGCGCTTCGGTCGCCTGTTCCTTGCCGGCGACGCCGCCCATATCGTGCCGCCGACCGGCGCCAAGGGGCTCAACCTGGCGGCGCATGATGTCGGCTTGCTCGCCGACGCGCTGATCGAATTCTATGAGGAGCGCTCGCAGGCGGGCATCGATGCCTATTCCGCCCGCGCCCTCGAACGGGTGTGGAACGCCGAACGGTTTTCCTGGTGGATGACCTCGATCCTGCACCGGCTGCCGGAAACGGATGCGTTCGGCCGCCGCATCCAGAAGGCGGAACTCGACAATCTAAGGCTGTCGAGGGGGGCAGCTAGCGCTTTCGCGGAAAGCTATACCGGAGCGTTCGCGGCGAGCTGAGCGCAGATCGCCCACCGTCGCTTTCGCCAGATTTGCGGCTTGGCGCGGCCAATTTGATTCTCATCAAGTTGCCCTACGGTGAATACCTTGCAGACCGGACATGGACCGGTGGGGACGAATAGGCGGGCTGACCGGCCGCAGTCCTGAAAATTGATGCACCTGCGGAACAGCCATGAAAAACCGGGCCTCGCATTCGAATTTTTTGGGTACAGTTCACCAAAATCCCTGAAAAATGGCTCTAACTTATGAAAAAATGATGCGTCAAATGCGGATGTCTCGAAAAGTGATTCTGAAAGTAGTTGAAAAAACTACTCGAAAAGTACGTTTTGCTGCGGTCGAGTCAGGCCGCGTTCCTACCGCAGGCTTTCCAACTCGCGGATGCGTTTGGCGCTGTCGGCCTCGAGCTGCCGGGTGACGGCGCCAATCAGCGTTTCGGCAACGACGAAAAGGGCCGCCGAAGAGTCCCAGGCCGAGGGCACGGCGGTGCGCCCGGCGATGACATGGCGGGCGAAGCGGGCGATCGGCGACAGCCACTGGTCGGTGAACAGCACGATCTGCACGCCGCGCTGGTGCGCCGTCTCGGCGAAACGGACGAGGCTGTCCTGGTAGCGCCTGATGTCGAAGATCACCAGCACGTCGCGCTTGCCCATGTCGATTAGCCGGTCGCGCCAGACGCTTTCCTGCCCGGCGAGGTGAAAGACATTGGGCTGGACGATGGCAAGGTGGGCGGCCATGTAGCGCGCCAGCGGATCGGTGAAGCGGCCGCCGATCAGGAAGGTTTTGCCGCGGCGGTCGGCAAGTTTTGCGACGATGTCGGCAAGCTGCTTGTCGGACAGGTGCCTGAACGTCTCGCGCATGTTGTCGAGCGTCGCCTCCAGCATTGGCGACACCGCGCCGCCGTTCGGCGATGGCGGGTTGAGCGTGCGTGACGCCGGCGACTGCAGTTGCGCCGCCAGTTCGTCCTGCAGCGCCGACTGGAATTCCGGGTAGTTCTGGAAGCCGAGCCGGGCGACGAAACGCAGGATGGTCGGCGAGGAGACACCAGCGGCAGCCGAGAATTCGGCGACCGTCTTCAGGCCGATCAGCGGATAGCTGGCGATCAGCGTCTGCGCTGCGCGGCGCTCGCCCGCCGGCATCGCGCCGATGCGGTCCGAGATCAGTTCGGCAATGCTCGAAATCATCTTTTCCCCAAGCCCCGGCCGTTTTGCCGAAATCGCATTTGACCCGAAATCGCGTTTGACAAAGCCCGGCAAACTGTATGAAATCATCCACAGGGACGCAATGAGGCAAAATACGTAACATACAATACAGCGCTCCCCGGGGACGACAGGATAATGGAGACAGCACGGCCCGCCAGCCTTGCATCGCCTGAGACCGTGAGGGTGACGAACCCCGGCGGATCGAGCCCTTTCGTGCTGACCTGCGACCACGCCTCCAATTTCCTGCCGCCGGAATTCGGAACGCTCGGCCTTGCTGCCGAAGAGCTTTCCCGCCACATCGCCTGGGATCCCGGCGCGCTGCCGGTGGCCCGACGCATGGCCGCGGCGCTTGACGCGACGCTGGTCGAGACCGGCATTTCGCGCCTTGTCATTGACTGCAACCGGCCACTGGACGCGCCCGACCTGGTGCCGCCGGTCAGCGAGACCACGGCCATTCCGGGCAATACCGGCCTGTCGGAAAAGCAGCGAACCGCGCGCATCGCTCTGTCCTGGCAACCCTTCCATGATGCGGTCGCGAGTATCATCGACAAAAGGCTGGCGCGCGGGTTCGAGACGCGGCTGGTTTCAATCCATTCCTTCACCCCGGTCTACAAAGGTATGAGCCGGCCCTGGCACATCGGCATCATCCATGACGAGGATCGCCGGCTGGCAGCGCCGCTTGTCGCCGCGCTGCAGCGGCTCGCCGGCGTCACGGTCGGCATCAACGAACCCTATTCGCCGGCCGACCGCGTCTATTTCACGCTGGAACGGCACGCGCGTCCGCGGGGGCTGCCCTGCGCGATGATCGAAATCCGCAACGACGAAATATCCGACGAAGCCGGGCAGCGAAAATGGGCGGATCTGCTCACGGGGATTTTGTCCGATCTCGAGCCGTCATCCGGATCCCAGGGATCTGGCCGGCGCGGGCTCGGCCATCCGGTGGAACCGGTCAACTGACAAGAAGAAGGGGACTTTCAAATGGCAGGCGGTAATACGAAGCAAGTCGGCAGCGTCGCATACGCGAAGCGCGACAAATCTTATTTCGAGGACCGGCAACTGGTGCGTCACGCCAATGTCTGGCATCTGTGGGCGCTCGGCGTGGGTGCCGTCATATCGGGACATTTTTCGGGCTGGAATTTCGGATTCGGGACGGGCGGCTGGGGCGGCATGCTGGTGGCCGGCATCATCATCGCCATCATGTATATCGGCCTCGTCTTCTCGATCGCCGAGATGAGCCCGGCTTTGCCGCACACCGGCGCTGCATACTCCTTCGCCCGGACGGCGATGGGGCCATGGGGCGGCTTCATCACCGGACTTTGCGAAAACGTCGAGTATGTTGTGACGCCCGCCGTCATCGCCTTCTTCATTGGCTCCTACATGGGAGGCATCTGGTCGGTCGCCTTTCCCGACTCCAGCGTCTGGCCACCACTTTGGTGGCTGGTGACCTATGCCGTGTTCCTGGCGCTGAATATTTTCGGCGTCGCGCTGTCCTTCCGCGTCACCCTGGTCGTGACGCTGCTGTCGCTCGCCGTGCTGATCGTATTCTGGATCAGCGCCATTCCGAGCATGGACTTTTCGCGCTGGGCGCTGAACATCGGTGTCGGCCCGGACGGAGCGGCGATGGAGCTTCCCGAAGGCAATGGCTCGATGTTCCCGTTCGGCTTCTCGGGCGTGCTGGCGACGCTGCCCTTCGCGGTGTGGCTGTTCCTGGCGATCGAGCAGCTTCCGCTGGCGGCCGAAGAGTCGGTCGACCCCAAGCGCGATATGCCGCGCGGCATTATCGCCGGCATGCTGACGCTGATCGTCTCGGCCTTCATGATCGTGCTGCTCAACCCGTCGGTCGTCGGAGTCGGTTCCTTCAAACTCGCCACTTCCGGCGAGCCTTTGCTTGACGGGTTCCGGGCGATTTATGGCGACTCGGGCGCAGTGCTGCTTGGCCTCATCGCGCTGATTGGGTTGATCGCAAGCTTCCACACCATCATCTTCGCCATGGGCCGCCAGGTCTATTCGCTGAGCCGCGCGGGCTATTTCCCGTCGGCGCTGTCGGTGACCCACAAATCCTACAAGACTCCCTATGTGGCGATGTTTGCGGGCGCCATCGTCGGCTTCGGCATCATGCTGATCATGTGGTTCGCGCTTGGCGGCGATACGGCCGGTTCGCTCATCGGCTCGGTGTTGCTGAACATGGCGGTGTTCGGGGCGATGTTCTCCTACATCCTGCAGGCGGTGTCCTTCATCTTGCTGCGTCAGAACCAGCCGAACATGGAGCGTCCTTATCGCAGCCCGCTCGGCGTCCCGGGCGCCGTGCTGACGATCGTCATCGGCGTGGTCACCCTGCTCTACCAGATTCAGGACGCGAACTTCACCAAGGGCGTGGTGTGGGTGGCGCTGTGGTTCGCCATCGCGATCGTCTATTTCGGGCTGGTCGGCCGTCACAAGCTGATCCTGTCGCCGGAAGAAGAGTTCGCGCTGGAGCACGCGCAGAAAGCCTGACCTTCCTCGAACCCGAAAAACACCCGGCCGCTTCTCGCGGCCGGATCCAGATTTGAACTCTCGAAGCGCCACAAAGGCGGCGGAGCTTGCAAGAATGGCCGGAAATTTTTCTTTCGATCAGTTGAAGAAGGCGGTCTCAAGCGGTGAGGTCGACACGGTGCTGGCCTGCATCGTCGACATGCAGGGGCGGCTGGCGGGAAAGCGGTTCCTGGCCCAGTATTTCGTCGATTCCGCCCATGATGAGACGCATGGCTGCAATTATCTCTTGGCCGCCGACATCGATATGGAGCCGGTGCCCGGCTACAAGGCGGCGAGCTGGTCGAAGGGTTACGGCGACTTCGTCATGAAGCCCGATTTGTCGACGCTGCGGCGCATTCCATGGCTGGAAAAGACGGCGCTTGTGATCTGCGACGTGCTTGACCACCACACCCATGATGACCTGCCGCATTCGCCGCGCGCCATCCTGAAGAAGCAGGTCAAACGGCTGAGCGAGCGCGGCTATATCGGCTATTTCGCCTCCGAGCTCGAATTCTATCTGTTCAGCGAAACCTACGATTCGGCTCGTAAGAAGCACTGGCAAGGCCTCGACACAGCCTCGCCCTATATCGGCGACTACCAGATCGGCATCACCACCAAGGAAGAAGGCGTCATGCGCCGGCTGCGCAACGAGATGGAAGCGGCCGGCATACCGATCGAGAACTCCAAGGGCGAGTGGGGTCCGGGCCAGGAAGAAATCAACGTCCGCTATGCCGAGGCGCTCGACATGGCCGACCGCCACGTCATCCTGAAGAACGGCGCCAAGGAGATCGCCGAGTCTGAAGGCAAGGCGATTTCGTTCATGGCCAAGTACAATTACGGGCTGGCCGGCAATTCCAGCCACATCCACAATTCGCTGTGGAGCGCCGACGGCAAGACGCCGCTTTTTTATGACAAGAATGCCGAATGGACGCTGTCTACGCTCGGCCAGCAATGGGCGGCGGGCCAGCTCAAATACGCCAAGGAATTCACCTGGTTCCTGGCGCCCTACATCAACTCCTACAAGCGCTTCCAGGCCGGCACTTTCGCGCCGACCAAGATCATGTGGAGCCAGGACAACCGCACCGCCGGTTTCCGCCTGTGCGGCGAGGGCACCAAGGGCATCCGCATGGAATGCCGCATCGGCGGTGCCGATCTGAACCCCTATCTCGCCTTCGCCGCGCTGATCGCGGCCGGCCTTGCCGGCATCGACGAAAAGCTTGAACTGCAAAAACCCTTCGTCGGCGATGCCTATCAAGCCTCGCAGCTGCCGGAAATTCCGAAGACCCTGCGTGATGCCACCGAGACGCTGGCGAAATCGGAGATGCTGAAGCAGGCGCTCGGCGACGGCGTGCTCGAGCATTATGTCCATACGGCACACTGGGAGCAGTTCGAATACGACCGCCGCATTACCGATTGGGAACTGCACAGGGGGTTCGAGCGGTACTAAACTACGCCAGTGCTGCCTTCGGCCTTTGGTGCCGGACGGACGGGCGGCCAAACCGAGATTGTCATCTAACCGTGAGGACCCAAAGGAATGACCGAAACGGTCAAGATAAAATCTCCCGTTGATGGTTCGATCTATGCCGAGCGGCCTGTGGCCACGGACCAGGCGATCAATGCGGCGGTCGAGCGTGCCAAGGCGGCGCAGGAGAAATGGGCTGAGACACCGATCGTCGAGCGCGGCAAATACATGCTTGCCATGTTGGAAGCGTTGGTCGCCATGACCGACGAGATTGTGCCGGAGATCGCCTGGCAGATGGGTCGTCCGGTGCGCTATGGTGGCGAGTTCGGCGGCGTCAGGGAACGTACCAGCTACATGGTCGAGATCGCCGAAGCGGCACTCAAGCCGGTCCTCGCCTCCAATCCGAAGGACGGGTTTCGCCGCTATGTGAACAAGGTGCCGCTCGGCGTGGTCATGGTGATTGCGCCGTGGAACTATCCCTATCTCACCGCCGTCAACACCATCGTGCCGGCGCTGATGGCCGGCAGTGCCGTCATCCTTAAGCATGCGGCGCAGACGCTGCTGGTCGGCGAACGTTTTCAACAGGCGTTCGACAAAGCGGGCCTGCCCAAGGGTCTGTTCCAGAACCTCATCATGAACCATGTGCAGACCGAAAAACTGCTCGGCACGGGCAAGATCGACCATGTCAATTTCACCGGCTCGGTTGGCGGTGGCCGCGCCATCGAAAAGGCCGCGGCAGGCACCTTCATGACGCTCGGCCTCGAACTCGGCGGCAAGGACCCGGCCTATGTCCTGGCCGACGCCAAGATGGATCATGCCGTCGCCAACCTGGTCGACGGGGCCTTCTACAATTCCGGCCAGTGCTGCTGCGGCATCGAGCGCGTCTATGTCCATGAGAACGTCTATGATGAATTCATCGAAGGCTTTATCGCCGAAACCAAGAACTACGTCGTTGGCAACCCACTCGACCAGGCGACGACGATGGGGCCGATGGCACAGGCGCGCTTCGCCGACCTGATCCGCGAGCAGAAGGCCGAGGCGCTGCGCAAGGGCGCCAAGGCCCACATCAACATGAAGGTTCCCAATGACGAGCAAGGCTCGCCCTATCTGGCGCCAGAGGTGCTGACCGAGGTCGATCATCAGATGAGTGTCATGCGCGAGGAAAGTTTTGGGCCGATCGTCGGCATCATGAAGGTGCGCAACGACGAAGAGGCGATCGCGCTGATGAACGACAGCCCCTATGGGCTGACAGCCTCGATCTGGACGCGCGATATTGAGCATGCAGTGGCGATCGGCGACCGTGTCGAGACCGGCACCGTGTTCATGAACCGCTGCGACTATCTCGATCCGGCGCTGGTCTGGACCGGTGTCAAGGACACCGGCAAGGGCGCCGCCCTGTCGGCCATCGGCTACGACAATCTGACGAGGCCGAAATCATATCACTTGCGTGAAGCCATCTGAATTTCTGAAAGATAAAAATGTCAAAACTCATTTCCAAATGGAATTATCCGACAACCGTGCGCTTCGGCGCGGGACGCATCAAGGAATTGCCTGATGTGCTTGATGCCACGGGCATCAAGCGGCCGCTCTTCGTTACCGATCCGGGGCTAGCCAAGCTGCCGGTGGTCGCCTCGACGCTGAAGATCCTCGACGACGCCAAGGTACCCTATGGCGTGTTTTCCGAGGTCAAGCCGAACCCGGTCGACTCCAACCTGACCGCCGGCATTGCCGTGTTCCAGAAGGGCAAGCATGACGGCGTCATCGCCTTCGGCGGCGGTTCGGCGCTCGACCTCGGCAAGCTGATCGCCTTCCAGGCCGGCCAGGCGCGGCCGGTCTGGGATTTCGAAGATATCGGCGACTGGTGGACGCGCGCCAACTCCGATGCGATCGCACCGATCATCGCCGTGCCGACCACCGCCGGCACCGGCTCGGAGGTCGGCCGCGCCGGAGTCATCACCAATGAAGCGACCCACACCAAGAAGGTCATCTTCCATCCGAAACTTTTGCCGGCCATCGTCATCGCCGATCCGGAATTGTCGGTCGGCATGCCGGGCTTTATCACAGCCGGCACAGGCATGGACGCGCTTGCTCACTGCCTCGAGGCCTATTGCGCGCCGGGCTATCATCCGATGGCCGACGGCATCGCTGTCGAAGGCGTGCGGCTCGTCTTGGAGAACCTGCCGAAGGCCTATGCCAACGGTAAGGATCTTGTCGCCCGCGCCCACATGATGAGTGCGGCCGCCATGGGCGCCGCCGCTTTCCAGAAGGGGTTGGGCGCGATCCACTCGCTGTCGCATCCGATCGGCGCGCTCTACGACACCCATCACGGCATGACGAACGCCGTGTTCATGCCTTATGTGCTGGCCTTCAACCGCGACGCCATCGAGGTGCGCATCGCCCGGCTCGCGGCTTATTGCGGCATCAAGGGCGGCTTCGAAGGCTTCGCCAAGGCCGTCATCAAGCTTCGCAAGGAATTGAAGGTGCCGCACGCGCTGCCGGGCCTGATCAAGGGGCTTGACATGGACAAGAAGCGCAAGGGCCTGATCGCCGACATGGCGGTGGTCGATCCGACCGCCGGCGGGAACCCGGTCAAGCTGACCAGGAAGGCGGCGCTGACGCTGCTCGACAATGCCATTGCCGGCACCGTCTGAGACGGTTTTTCGCGCCGAAAGTTGATCTGGGAAATTGAGGGCAAAGAAAGGGGAAAAAATGGAAGTTAAGACAGAAGTTCGTTAGCCGGAAAAATAATCGCAGAGCGATTGCTACAGCCGGTTAAAAAGAGTTTACTTTTTCGTACTGCAGGGCATCGCTTTCACAAAGCTTTCATCGGGCTGTCACACGAAAACGATACCGCATCGCAGGCGTCCAACGGCGTCAGTTCAACGGAGAGAACACATGTTCAAATTCACGGGAAAAGTGCTTTCCCTTACGGCCGTCGCCCTGATGGCGACCTCTGCCATCTCGTCGGCGCAGTCCATGGATGAACTGGTCGCCGCCGCCAAGGCGGAAGGCCAGCTCACCACCATCGCGCTGCCGCACAGCTGGTGCGGCTATGGCGACGTCATCGCCGGCTTCAAGGCGAAGTATCCGGAAATCACCATCAACGAGCTCAATCCCGATGCCGGCTCCGGCGATGAGATCGAGGCGATCAAGGCCAACAAGGACAATAAGGGCCCGCAGGCGCCTGATGTCATCGACGTCGGCCTGTCTTTTGGCCCGTCCGCCAAGGCAGACGGCCTGATCCAGCCCTACAAGGTGTCGACCTGGGATACGATCCCTGACAGCGCCAAGGATGCCGATGGCTACTGGTACGGCGACTACTACGGCGTGCTCGCCTTCGGCGTGAACAAGGCCGTCGTGCAGAACGCACCACAGGACTGGGCTGACCTGCAGAAGCCGGAATACGCCAACTCGGTGGCGCTCGCCGGTGACCCGCGCACCTCGAACAACGCCGTCATGTCGGTCTACGCCTCGGGCCTCGCGGCTGGCGGTACCGGCGGCCAGGACGCAGCCGCCAAGGGTCTGCAGTTCTTCAAGCAGCTCAACGATGCCGGCAACTTCGTGCCGGTCGACGGTGAAGCGGCAGCTGTCGCCCAGGGCACGACGCCGATCGTGATGAACTGGGACTACAACCTGCTCGCCATGCGCGACAAGATGGCCGGCAATCCGGAAATCGAAATCGTCGTGCCAAAGGGAGCAGTGGTCGCAGGCGTCTACGTACAGGCGATCAGCGCCTATGCGCCGCATCCGAACGCCGCCAAGCTGTGGATGGAGTATCTCTACTCGGACGAAGGCCAGCTCGGCTGGCTGAAGGGCTACTGCCACCCGATCCGCTTCAATGATCTCGCCAAGAAGGGCGTGATCCCGAAGGAGATGCTGGACAAGCTGCCGGCTGCCGAGAACTACGAAAAAGCGATATTCCCAACCTTGGAGGAACAGAACGCCGCCAAGAAGGAAATCAGCACGAACTGGGATGCCATCGTTGGCGCCGTCGTGAAGTAATTCATAGGGCGCCGGCCGGTTCGCCGGCCGGCGCCCTATGCCAGACTTCGGGAATTCCATGGCAGAGTCCACAATCTCCCAGACAGCCCGCGTCAGTCCTGGCGCGCCGGAGATCAGCCGCCTTCGGCTGCCACTGCATTGGTTAGGCGTAACGCCGTTCTTCGTTTTCGCGCTGGTCTTTCTGATCCTGCCCACTGTAGGGCTGATCGCGGGCGCGTTCAAAAATGCAGCCGGCGACTATACGTTCGACAACATCATAGCGTTGTCGCAACCCAAGCTCGCCGCGGCCTATTGGGTATCCATTCAGATCAGCTTTGTTTCTGCGGTCCTTGGCGCGTTGATCGGCCTGGCCATGGCGGTGGCAGTGGTTCGCGGAGGCTTGCCGCCGTGGTTACGCTCGGCGACCTTGACCTTCTCGGGCGTCGCCTCGAATTTCGCGGGCGTACCGCTGGCATTCTCGTTCATTGCAACGCTAGGTCGGCTCGGAGTGGCGACGATCCTGTTGCGTGACGTTTTCGGCATCAACATCTATTCGCTCGGCTTCAGTATCTTTTCGTTTTGGGGCCTGATTCTCACCTATCTCTATTTCCAGATCCCATTGATGATCGTCATCATCACGCCGGCGGTCGATGGGTTGAAGAAGGAATGGGGCGAAGCTGCCGCGACGCTCGGGGCAACCAATTGGCAGTATTGGCGCATGGTGGTCATCCCGGTGTTATGGCCGAGCTTTCTCGGTACGACGGTCCTCCTCTTTGCCAATGCCTTCGGGGCGGTCGCAACGGCCTATGCACTGACGGGGCCGTCACTCAACATCGTGCCCATCCAGCTGTTCGCGCAGATTCGCGGCGACGTGCTGTACAATCCGAATCTAGGCTATGCGCTTGCATTCGGCATGATCGTCATCACCGGCCTGGCCAACCTCTTCTATATCTTGTTTCAACGGAGAGCCGAACGGTGGCTGAAATGAAGCAAGGCAGCCGCTTTTGGGCTTGGCTCGTTTTTGGCGTGGGAACCACTTATTTTGTCCTGCCGCTTTTGGCGACCTTTGAATTCTCGTTGCGTAAGCGGCGAGGGGAATATTCCTTTGACGCCTACCGCTCAGTCTTCGGAGATCCGAATTTCCAGACGACATTTACCTATTCCGTCGTTGTGGCGGTCTTCACCATCCTTCTGGGCGTACTGCTCGTTGTCCCGACGGCTTACTGGATACGGCTGCGGCTACCGAATCTGCGGCCGGTCGTAGAGTTCATCACGCTGCTGCCCCTGGTTATTCCCGCTATCGTCATCGTCTTCGGCTACATCAGAATGTTCGGTTCGAATTCAACGCTGCCTTTTCTGGCGACAGCGCGCGGCACCGATGCTCTGCTGGTCATCGGCTATGCAGTGCTGGCGCTGCCCTATATGTACCGGGCGGTCGATACCGGTCTCAGGACCATCGACGTCAGAACGCTCACCGAAGCCGCACAAATCCTCGGCGCCGGCTGGACCACCATCATCGCTCGCATCATCCTGCCGAACGTACTGATCGCTGTCTTATCCGGCGCGTTCCTGAGTTTCGCCATCGTCATCGGCGAGTTCACCATGGCCTCGCTGTTGAATCGCCCAGCCTTCGGCCCCTATCTGCAGAACATCGGCGCCAACAGTGCCTATGAGCCGTCGGCACTGGCGCTCATTTCGTTCGCCATCACCTGGGGCTGCATGTCGCTGATCCAGATCCTGTCGCGTTTTGCGCCGCGATCGGCGAACCGGCCAAACTGATCGAAAAGTACTGATCGAAAGAAAAAGCCATGGCCGAGCCATTCCTCTCCATCCAGCAGGTGCGAAAAGCCTTCGGCGCCACCACCGTCGTCCAGGACTTCAATCTCGACGTCGAGCCGGGCGAATTCGTCTCCTTCCTCGGACCATCGGGCTGCGGCAAGACGACGGTGCTGCGCATGGTCGCCGGCTTCGAGGAACCGAGCGCCGGCAAGATCGTGGTGGCCGGCAAGGACATCACCCGGCTCAAGCCCAACCAGCGCAATGTCGGCATGGTGTTCCAAGCCTATGCGCTGTTTCCGAACCTGACGGTGGCGCAGAACATCGGCTTCGGGCTGAAGGTTGCGGGCATGCCAAAGGCCGATGCCGACAGGCGCGTTGCCGAGATGCTCGACCTCATCAAGCTGCCGCAGATGGGCGACCGCTATCCCTATCAGCTCTCCGGCGGCCAGCAGCAGCGTATCGCGCTGGCGCGGGCCATCGCGCCGAAGCCGAAGCTCCTGCTGCTCGACGAACCGCTGTCGGCGCTCGACGCCAAGGTGCGCGTGTCGCTGCGCGAGGAAATCCGCTCGATCCAGAAGAAGCTCGGCATCACCACCGTCTTCGTCACACACGACCAGGAAGAGGCGCTGTCGATTTCCGACCGCATCGCCGTCATGTATGGCGGCAAGGCCGAGCAGGTCGGCACGCCGTTCGAGATCTACAACCGGCCGGCGACCAAGTTCGTCGCCAATTTCGTCGGCACGCTGAACGTGATCGAAGGCACCGTCACCGACGCGGCGTCGGGCAAGGTGCGCGTCAACGCGCAAGAGATCTCGCTGCAGGGAAAGCTCAACGGCTCCAAGTCCGGCGACACGCTGTCGCTGGCACTGCGGCCCGAGGCGATTTCGCTCGGCCGCCATCCCGGCCGTGACGCCAGCCTTTCGGGCGAGATCACCGAAGTGCATTTCCTCGGCTCGGTCATCCGGGTTCGCGTCGGCATCGGCGGCAGCACGGTGTCGCTCGACACGTTCAACAGCCCGGCCACCCCGCCGCCCGCCGTCGGCGAAAAGGCCGAGATTTCCTTCTCGTCGGGCGACATGCTGGTGCTGCATTAGGGGAAGAGTGAATGATGAATAGTGAATGGTGAATAGTGAACAACAAGAAGTCACTTTACGCGCCGAAATTTCTCTGCAAGCGACCATTCACCATTCACCATTCACCATTCACCATTCACCATTCACCAGCACCCGAAGCCGTCGCCTTTTTTGCAGTGCCAATCGCCCGGCTTCACCGCTACGATGAGGCATGGCGCTTTTCGAGCTGACCCTTGTTCTCCTGCTGATCGCCGTCGCGCTGACGGCGTTGTCGCGGCGTCTCCAGGTTCCTTATCCCTCCTTGCTGGCGTTGGCAGGCGCGGGCATCGCCTTCCTGCCGTTTGCACCGACCATCGAGATCGATCCCGAACTAGCGCTCGCTCTGTTCATCGCGCCGGTGCTTCTCGATGCTGCCTACGACACGTCGCTGCGCGATCTCAATCGCTACAGACTGCCACTTGCCTTGCTGGCGCTTGGCGCCGTCGTTTTCACCACTGCTGCCGTGGCGCTTGTCGGATGGACAATGGCAGGCTTGCCGATCGCCGCGGCAATCGCCCTCGGCGCGATCGTGGCGCCGCCCGATGCCGTCGCAGCGTCGGCCGTGCTTGGGCAGTTCAAGGTGCCGCACCGCGTCACCGCGATCCTGCAAGGGGAAAGCCTGCTCAACGACGCCACCGCGCTCCTGATCTACCGCATGGCGGTTTCCTCAGCTGCCGGCTCCATCCTGCTGAGCAGCGCGGTTCCGATGATCCTGCTGTCGACGGTTGGCAGCCTTGCCGCTGGTTACGTGCTCGGCCGGTTGTCCCTCGTCACCCTCAGCCGCATCAGAGATCCGGCAAGTGGCACGGTGGTGCAATTTGCCGGAACGTTCGGCGTCTGGATCCTGGCCGACAGGATCGGGCTCTCCGCCATCATAACGATCGTGGTCTACGCCATGACCATCGCGCGCACCGCGCCGCGCCGCATGCCGGCCAGGAATCGCGTCAGTTCCTACTCGGTCTGGGAGACTGCTGTCTTCGTGCTGAATGTTCTGGCCTTCGTCCTGATGGGACTTCAGGCACGGTTGATCGTCGGAAGGCTTGCCGAGCAGGGGCAGGTCGAAGCGTTCGTCTTCGCCGCAGCCGTGCTGGCTGTTGTCATCGTCTCGCGTCTCGTCTGGGTGCTGGGATGCGGCGCGATCATGAGGTGGCTTGCCAGCTTCGGTGACGCGGATCGGCAGGCGGAAGCCCCGTCGTTCCGCGGCGGCGTGCTGATCGGCTGGTGCGGCATGCGTGGACTGGTCACCCTTGCGGCAGCGTTTGCCTTGCCGGCCGACTTTCCCGGCCGCGACCCGATCGTGCTCGCCGCCTTCTCGGTCGTTCTCGGCACATTGGTGCTGCAAGGCATCAGCCTGAAGCCGCTGCTGCGCTTGCTTCGTCTCGATCCGGACGAAATTGTCGACCGCGAAGTCGCGCAGGCGCGCGTCGCCATCATGCAGGCAGCGCTGGACGTGTTGAGCGGCAAGACATCGAATGCCGCGGCTATGGTCCGCGAGCAATTTGCCGCGCAGCGCGTGATCGCCGAAAATCCTGACGACGCCCAGGCAGCGACCGAGTACGACAGATTGCGTCTCTATGCGATAAAGAGCCAGCGTGACGCGCTGGAACAGCTGCGTATCGACGGCACGATCGGCGATGAAGCGTATCATCGCCTGGAGGAGGAAATCGACTGGTCGGAATTGGCCGCCTCTCCGCCGGGACGATTCCAGCCGCTGACGACTTAGCTGCGCGCTGTCTGGCCCAAGCTCTCTCCATCCGGCTGCACATTGCAACCAATCCGCCAACCCGCTACTGCCATCACGAAATGAGCCGGTTAAGCAATGAAGCTGGTCAGCTACAACATCCAGTACGGTTTCGGCAGCGACGGCCGCTACGATCTCGCGCGCTCCGCCGAGGTTGTCGCTGGCGCAGACATCATCGCGTTGCAGGAAGTGGAACGGCACTGGCTGCGCAGCAACGAAGATGACCAGCCGGAAATCCTTTCCCGGCTACTGCCGGAATACCATTGGGTTTATGGGCCGGCCATCGACATGGACGCCAGCGAGCGACATGACGGTCGCATCGTCAACCGGCGGCGGCAATTCGGCACCATGATCCTGTCCAAGCTGCCGATCGTCTGGTCGCGCCTGCACACGTTGCCGCTGCGCCGCACGGTGTGTCCCCTCAACACCCGCAACGCGGCGCTTGAATGCATGATCCGCACCCCTGCCGGTCCGGTGCGGGTGCTGTCGCTCCATCTCGCGCATATCGCCGTCGAAGAGCGGCTGGAGCAGATCGATTACCTGCTCGCCGAGCATCGCCGTGCACCGTCCGACGGCGGCCCGTGGAGCGGCGCCGATGACGAACCCGAGCGCAATTGGAGCAATGGCGAGCCGGAGCCGGAAAACCCGCTGGCGGCGATCTGGATGGGCGATTTCAACATGGAGCCGGGCAGCGCCGAGTGCCGGCGCATAGTCGGCAGCACGCCGTACCATCGCGGTGCTGCCTATCTCGACGGTTTTGTCGATGCCGCCGCTGTCGCCAGCGAACCGACGGCGGATTTCCATACCCATGTGAAGACCATCGACGGCAGGCTGGCAAAGCGCCGGCTCGACCATTGCTTCGTCGGCGGGATGTTGGCGGGCCGCGTGCGCTCGGTCAGTGCCGATATCGACGAAATCGCCTCCGACCACTTTCCGCTGCGGGTCGACATCGACCTGGAAACACCGTTCGCGACCGGGACCGGAGGCGGATGAGCCGCCGATGACCTTGTCCGTCTTCCTCGCGGTGCTTGCCGCCGCCGCCATGCACGCGATCTGGAACGCGCTGGTCAAGGTCCATCTCGACCGCTTCCTGTCGATCACGCTGATGACGCTCGGCATGGGCGCCGTGGCGCTTCTGGCACTGCCCTTCGTCGAGGTGCCGAGGGCGGAAGTGTGGCCGTACATCATCGCCTCGGTGATCTTCCATATGGGCTACAGGACGTTTCTGATCGGCGCCTACAAGGCCGGCGATTTCGCCCAGACCTATCCGCTGGCGCGCGGCACGGCACCGCTGCTGGCTGCGCTTGGCGGCATGGTGGTTGTCGCTGAAGTTCCGACACCGCTGGCCATCGTCGGGATCGTTCTTTTGTCGGCCGGGACGCTGGTGCTGTCGTTTCGCGGCGGCGCGCATCTGGAAAGGCTGAACGCGCGTGCCGTCGGCTTTGCGCTGGGTACATCGATCTTCATCGCCGGCTATACGCTTTCAGACGGCAGCGGCGCGCGGCTGGCCGCAACTGCATCGAGCTATGCGGCATGGCTGTTCGTCTGTGATGCGGCATGGGCGCTGGTGCTGTGCCTGATCTTTCGCGGACCAAAGGCGCTGCCGGTGCTGGCGCGCGACTGGAAGGCGGGCGTGTACACCGGCGTGCTCAGCGGCGCCGCCTACTGGATCGTGATGTGGGCGATGACCAAGGCGCCGATCGCCTCGGTCGCGGCGCTGCGCGAAACCTCGATCCTGTTCGCCATGATGATTTCGGTGTTTGCGCTCGGCGAGAAGATGACGGGATGGCGCGGTGCCGCCGTGCTCAGCATTGTTGCCGGGGTGGTCGCGCTGAGGCTCGGGTAAGCTAAGCGCTTATATCCAAATCGAACACCATCAGTCCATCCGTGCCGCCTTCAAGCGCCGCGACCAGCCGGGCGCCGGCTCGGCTGTGAGCCTCATGCATCAGATAGGCGTCGCGTGCTGCGGCATCGCGGAAGTCGATGGTGAAGCCGTGCGTGAAGCCGCGCGCGAACGGTTCCGGGCTGGTGTTGGCGCTGAATTCGAGCTTGCCCATGCCGTCGATCAGCCTTCGCAATGCTTCGAGAGCGGCATGGATTGCCGCTCGCTCGTCGTCAGTGACGTCATTCCGGAATCGAGCGAAGACACAGTGCCTGTCATTCTTGGGATCTCATGCCGCTTGGTTGGTGGAAAACACGGCCGGCGGCAGCGGTTCGCGGCCAAGGATCAGATCGGCGCCTTTTTCGCCGACCATGATCGTCGGTGCATTGGTGTTGGAGGAGGGGATGCGCGGCATCACCGAGGCGTCGCAGACGCGCAGACCCTCGATGCCGCGCAGCCTGAGGTCGGGCGTTACCACGCTCATCGCGTCATGGCCCATGCGGCAGGTGCCGACAGGGTGGTGGTCGGTCTTGGAACTGCGGCAGGCATAGTCGAACAGCTCGTCGTCGCTGGTGAGTTTCGGTCCCGGCAGCACCTCGCGCAGCACGTAAGGGGCAAGCGCCTTCTGCCGCATGATCGCGCGCGCCAGCCTGAGCCCCTTGATCGACATGTCGCGATCGTGGGGATCAGCCCAGTAATTCGGATCGATCAGCGGGCTGTCGGCCGGGTTGGCACTGTGCAGCCGTACCGTGCCGCGTGAACGCGGGCGCAGGAAGGCCGAGTTCAGCGTCACGCCCGGATTTTTCAGCTTCTCGACGCCGGCCTCGATGCCGGAGCCGAGGCCGAGATGGAGCTGGATATCGGGCGACGCGGCGGTCGGATCGGCGTACCAGAAGCCGCCGGTCTCGAAGAGGCTGGAGGCAACCGGTCCCTTCTTGAGCAGCAGATACTGCAGGCCGGCCCACACCGTCCGGTGCAGCTTGGCGTAGTTGTCGTAGGTGTGGTCGCCGGTGCATTCGGCAATGACGAACAGGTCGAGATGGTCCTGCAGGTTGGAACCGACACCGGGCAGGTCGTGGACCGGCGTCACGCCGACCGACTTCAGTTGGTCGGCCGGGCCGATGCCCGACTGCATCAGCAGCTTCGGCGAGCCGATGGCGCCGGACGAGACGATCACTTCGCGCTCGGCGCGCAGGATCGTCGGCTGACCGCCCGGCCTGTCGATGATCTCGACCCCGACGGCGCGGCCCTTGTCGATGACGATGCGCGTCACCAGCACATTGGTCCTGACGGTCAGGTTCTTGCGCTCGCGGATCGGCCTGAGATAGGCGACCGAGGCGGAGGAGCGCCTCGCGTCCTTCTGCGTCAATTGATAGTAGCCGACGCCTTCTTGGGCTACGCCGTTGAAGTCCGGATTGAACGGAATGCCTATCTCCTGTCCGGCGCGGAAATAGGCTTCGCAGATCGGCAGCGGCGCAATCGGGTTCGAGACGCCGAGCAGGCCCTGATCGCCGTGAAAATCGTTGGCGTAGCGCTGGTTGTTCTCGGCCCGCTTGAAATAGGGCAGCACGTCGCGATAGCCCCAGCCGACAAGGCCGTCTTCCTTCTCCCAGGCGTCGTAATCGCGGGCATTGCCGCGCGTGTAGATCTGAGCGTTGATAGAGGAGCCGCCGCCGATCACCTTGGCCTGCGTGTATCGAAAGACGCGGTTCTTCATGTGCCTCTGCGGCACGGTCGACCAGCCCCAGGCGGCAATGCCCTTGGTCATCTTGGCGAAGCCGGCCGGCATATGGATCAGCGGATGCCAGTCCTTGCCGCCGGCCTCGAGCAGCAGCACCTGATGCGAGGGATCTTCGCTCAGCCGGTTGGCGAGGACGCAACCGGCCGGGCCGGCGCCGACGATGATGTAGTCGGTCATGGCGTCACCTGTTCACAGCCTCGGCACCGACAGTGCGCCGTCGACATTGATGATCGAGCCGGTCGAAAAGCCGAGCTTGCCGCCGGCGAGTGCCGCCACCGCGGCGCCGACATCGGCGGCTTCGCCCCAGCGCTTCGCCGGCACCAGCCCGCCGTCGATCAACGCGTCGTATTTGGCGGTTACGCCTGATGTCATGTCGGTGCGGATAATGCCCGGCCGCACCTCGAACACACCGATATTTTCGGCGGCGAGCCGCAGCGCGAGGGTCTTTACCCACATCGAAAGCCCAGCTTTGGAGATGCAATAGTCGGCACGTTCGGGCGACGCCATTTCGGCGCTGACCGAGGTGATGGTGATGATCGATCGGGGGTAATCACCCGGCGTTGCAAGCATCGCCCTGGCAACGGCCTGGCCGAGGAAGACCGTGCCGCGCAGATTCACGCTGAGGATCCGGTCGAAATTGTCCGGTCTCAGTTCCAGCAGGTCGCCGCGCACGACCGCGCTGATGCCGGCATTGTTGATCAGGCAATCGATGCGACCGAAGGCGCTTGTCGCGGCATCGACCAGCGCTGCATGGCTGTCGAGATCGGCGATGTCGCCGCAATGATAGGCGAATTTCGCGCCATGGGCGGTGATGTCAGCGGCAAGTCCGTCGGCGGCTTTTTCGGCAAGGTCCACGACAAGGAGGTCGAAGCCCGCATCGGCCAGCGCCGCGGCGCAAGCGAGGCCGATGCCACGTGCGCCGCCGGTGACGATGGCTGCCGGGCGGGTCATGCGACAAGCTCCGTCTTGCGGATGTGGTCGGCGACGCGCAGTGCTTGTGCTGCGATCGACAGCGCCGGATTGACCGCCGCCGAGTTCGGCAGGAAGCTAGCGTCGACGACAAACAGGTTCCGGTGGTCGAACGAGCGGCAGAACGGGTCGAGCGGCGAGGTCGCCGGATCGTCGCCCATCTTGACCGTTCCGCACTGATGCGACGGCGTGCGCTTGTCGAAAGGCCGCGACAGGACGATCGGATAGCCGCAGGCACGGAAATTCTCGCGCATCACCTTGGTCAGCCCGTCGAGCGACTGCATGTTGGAGCGCCGCCACTGCATGACGATATCCTTGCCGTCGACCATGATGCGGCTTTCGGGATCGGGCAGGTCCTCGCACATCAGGTACCAGTCGACGGCGTGGCCGGCCATGAAGTCCAGCGCGAATTTGGGTGCAAGCCTGACGTTGCCCCTCAGGATATGGCCGTCGATCTTGCCGAGAAGCTGGACGTTGCCGAGCGGCTTGCCGCCTTTGCCGTCGGACAGATAGTAGTCGTTGAGCATCAGCGTCTTCTGGTAGACGGATGTGTTCCTGCGGCGCGGATCGATCGCCAGCATAGCGCTCGAATTGTGGTTCATGAAGTTGCGGCCGACCTGGTTGGAGCGATTGGCAAGGCCCTTTCCGTCAGAGGACGGCGAGCGCAGCAGGATGACCGCCGAATTGACCGCGCCGGCCGAGAGGATGACCAGCTTTGGCGTCACTTTCTTCAGCGTGCCATTCTGGCGATAGTGAACGGCGGCGATTGTCGTGGCATCCGATGAGGCTTCGAGATATTCGACATGAGCACCGGTCTCGAGCCTGATGTTCCGGTCGGCAAGTGCCGCCGCCAGCGGCCCCGTTTGGGCGTCGACCTTGCCGGCTCCGGTGTTGGGAAATGCGTCCCAGCCTGTCTTGCCGTCCTTTAGCCAGGCATCGATATCGACGCCGAGCGGCAGCGATGCCGGATGCAGGTCGAGGCCCTTGAGTTCGGCGCGGGCGCGGGCGATCGGCGGCTCGTCCGGCACCGGCCCGAAGGGATAGGGGATCGAGTGGAACGGTTCGGTCGGGTCTTCGCCGAGTGCGCCGCGCACGCGAAAAAGCTGCTCGGCCTTGGAGTACCACGGCTCGAACTCCTCATAGGAGAACGGCCAGGCCGGCGAGACGCCGCCATAGTGCTCCATGGCGGAAAAGTCTTCCTTGCGATAGCGGATCAGCACTGCGCCATAGAATTTCGAATTGCCGCCGACATAGTAATAGTTGCCGGGGTTGAACGCAGCACCCCCGGCCTCGCGCCACATTTCCTTCGGCCGGTAGTGGCCGTCGACGAAGATGGCGCGCGTGTCGCGGGTGTGCGGCGTCGCTGGCAGCTTCTTGCCGCGCTCCAGCATCAGGATCGAGGCGCCACTGCCGGCAAGGCCGGAAGCGATCGTGGCGCCGCCGATGCCGGAGCCGATGATGACGATGTCCGGGTTTGTCATGGCTGTCAGAGGATACGGTTCTCGGTCGCCGGATCGAAGAACACCGCCTTGGTCAGGTTGAAGGCGAGCGGCGTGACCGTGCCCGGCTGGATGTTGGCGTCGGCGCGCAGACGCGCCACCACCGCCTTGCCGCCGAGATTGGTGACGGCGAAGGTATCGGAGCCGGCCGGTTCCACGACTTCGATGTGACAGTCGGCGGTGGCGATGTTCGATGCGTTGCGTTCGGCTCCTTCAGGATCGGTCAGGGCCTCGGGGCGAACGCCGAAGATGATCGGCTTGCTGTGGAATGCCGACAGACCCGTCGGCGCATCGGCCAGCGGCAGCGAGATCGACTCGCGCGCCTCGCGCTGCAGCACCACGGAAAGCGCATTGCCATTGCCGCCGATCGTCGCCGGGATCAGGTTCATCGCCGGCGAGCCCATGAAGTCGGCAACAAACAGGTTGGTCGGGTTGTTGTAGATTTCGGCCGGCGTGCCGAACTGCTGCACCTCGCCGTCGCGCATCACCGCGATCTTGGTGGCCAGCGTCATCGCCTCGATCTGGTCATGGGTGACGTAGACGATCGTGGTGCCGGTGGTCGCGTGCAGGCGCTTTATCTCGATGCGCATGTCGACACGCAGCTTGGCGTCGAGATTGGAGAGCGGCTCGTCAAAGAGAAAGAGCTTGGGGTCACGCACCAGCGCCCGGCCCATGGCTACGCGCTGGCGCTGGCCGCCGGAGAGCTGGCTCGGCTTGCGCTGCAAGAGATGGCCGATCTGCAGCACTTTCGCCACCTTGTCGATCGCCTTCTGGCGCTCCGCTGCCGGGACGCCGCGCATCTCCATGCCGAAGGCAATGTTTCCCGCGACCGTCATATTCGGATAGAGCGCGTAGCTCTGGAACACCATGGCGATGTCGCGCTTCGAGGGGTGGAGATCGTTGATCGTCCGTCCGTCGACACGGATTTCGCCTTCGGTGATGGTTTCCAGGCCGGCGATGGTGTTGAGCAAGGTCGACTTGCCGCAGCCGGACGGGCCGACCAGCACGAGGAAGCCGCCCTTTTCGAGATCGAGGTCGATGCCCTTCAGGATCTCGACCGATCCGAACCGCTTCCTCAGCCCATCAATTTCGAGAAAAGCCATTCGATTATCCTTTGACGGCGCCGGCCATCAAGCCGCGCACGAAATAGCGGCCAGCGACCACGTAGACGAGAAGGGTCGGCAGTGCGGCGATCATCGCCGCCGCCATGTTGACGTTGTATTCGACGACACCAGTCGAGGTATTGACGACGTTGTTCAGCGCCACGGTCATCGGCATCGCGTCACCGGTGCCGGCATAGGCCGAGGCGAACAGGAAGTCGTTCCAGATGTTGGTGAACTGGTAGATGACGGTGACGACGAAGATCGGCATCGAATTCGGCAGCATGATGCGCCGGAAAATCTGGAAGAAGCTGGCTCCGTCGACCTGTGCCGCCTTGACCAGTTCGGTCGGGAACGCCTCGTAATAATTGCGGAAGAACAAAGTGGTGAAGCCGAGCCCGTAGACGACGTGGACAAAGACCAGGTTGACCGTCGGATTGCCCAAACCGAATGAAAATCCCGTTGCGTTGCGCAGCGTCACGCCGAAACGGCCGAGGCTGCCGAGGATCGTCGCCATCGGCAACAGCACCGACTGGAACGGGATGAAGCAGGCAAACAGCATCAGCCCGAAAACCAGCGTGTGGCCGCGGAAGCGCCATTTGGTCAGGACATAGCCGTTGAGCGCGCCGAGCAGCGTCGAGATCAGCACCGCCGGAACCACCATCTTGATGGAGTTCCAGAAATAGCCCTTGATGCCGGCGCAGGTCAGGCCGACGCAGGTCTCGCCCCACGCCTTCAGCCACGGCTCGAAGGTCGGCGCCTGCGGCAGCGCCAGCATGTTGCCGTTCTGGATCTCGTCCATGGTCTTGAACGAAGTCACCAGCATGACGAACAGCGGCATCAGGTAGAACAGCGCGAACAGCGCCAGCAGGCCATAGATGACGATACGGTTGATGGTCCTGGCGCTGATGCCGCCAGTGCTCTGGCGAGCGGGGGTGGCAATGACACTCATCGCGGCCGCTCCCTAAGCTCGGAATAGAGATAGGGCACGATGATCGCTGTGATGGTCATCAGCATGATCACGGCGCTGGCCGAGCCGACGGCCATTTCGTTGCGCTTGAAGGTGTACTCATACATGAAGTTCGACGGCAGCCAGGCCGAGCCGCCTGGCCCGCCGCTGGTCAGTGCTACGACCAGATCGTAGGACTTGATGGCGAGGTGGGCGAGCACGATGAAGGCCGACAGGAAGATGGGCCGCAGCAGCGGGATGACGATGCGGCGATAGAGCTGGAAGGTGGTGGCGCCGTCGATCTGCGCCGCCTTCATGATCTCGCCGTCAATGCCGCGCAGGCCGGCGAGGAACATTGCCATGATGAAGCCGGACGCCTGCCAGACGCCGGCGATCACCACGGTGTAGATGACGAAATCCTTGTTCTTGATCCAGTCGAAATGGAAGCTCGTCCAGCCCCACTGGTGCAGCGTCTGCTCGAGGCCGAGGCCGGGATCGAGGAACCATTTCCATGCGACGCCGGTGACGATGAAGGATAGCGCCATCGGGTAGAGGTAGATCGGCCGCAACATGCCTTCGCCGCGGATCTTCTGGTCGAGCAGGATGGCCAGGAAAAGGCCGAGCGCCAGGCAGATGAAGATGTAGAGAAAGCCGAAAATGCCCATATTGGTGATCGACGTGTACCAGCTCGACGGCGGGTCGCTCTCGAAAGTCCAGCGCCACAGCCGCTGATAGGCGCGCGGCCCTGATATGGCATAGGACGGGAAGGTCTTGGAGTTGGTGAAGGACAGATAGACCGTCCACAGGATGAAGCCGTAGACGAAGACGATGGTGATCGCAAAGCTTGGCGCCAGTACGATCTTCGGCAGCGCGTCCTGCAGGCGCGAACGCATGGAGACACCCGGGCGGGCACTATGCTCCGGCGTCAGCTTGATCTGGGTCGTGACCGTAGTCATGGGCTCCTCCCTCTCGGGGTCCCTTCACCGCCAGGCGGGGAAGGATAGCCCCGTCGAGACGGGGCGTGTTGGTTGATCGCCGGCGCCATTCCGACCAGAGGCCGACCATCCTGCTTGGTGGAACCTCCCCACCGGAGCGGGGAAGGTCCTTTCATGCCGGTTCTTATTTGGCGTCTTCGATTGCGTTAACCAGCTGGGTCACGGCCTCGTCCGAGGTCTTGATCTGGCCGTGGACGAATTTCGAGACGACGTCCTTATAGGCATTGGCGACGGCCGGCGGCGCGCCATAGCCTTGCGCCAGCGAACCGAACAGCGTGCCGCCTTCGTTGGCGGCCTTCAGGTCGGCCATGCCCTTCTTGCCGCAAGCGTCGAAGTCGGTGTCGGGCACGTCGGTGCGGGCCGGGACGGAGCCCTTGACGACGTTGAAAGCCGACTGGAAGCTCTTCGACAAAGTGGCGGTGGCTAACGCAACCTGGGCGGCCTTGCGGTCCTCCGGAACGTCGAACATGCCGAACATGTCGGAGTTGTAGACCACGCTGCCGTCGGTGCCCGGGAAGCGGTAACACAGGAAGTCGGTGCCCGGGGTCTTCTTGGCGGCGTTGAATTCGCCCTTGGCCCAGTCGCCCATGACCTGCACCAGCGCATCGCCCTTGATGACCATGGCGGTGGCAAGGTTCCAGTCGCGGCCGGAGAAGTTCGGGTCGACATAGGTGACGAGCTTGGCAAGGTTGTCGAACGACTTCTTCATCGTGTCGGACTTGAGCTGCTCCTCGTCGAGGTCGTTGAAGGCCTTCTTGTAGAACTCAGGTCCGCCGGTCGACAGCACGACCGAATCGAACATGGTGGCTTCCTGCCAGTTCTGGCCGCCGAGCGCGAGCGGGATGACGCCCGCCGCCTTGGCCTTGTCGAGCAGCGCGATGAATTCGTCGAAGGACTTGGGCTCGGTGCCGCCGATCTTGTCCATCACCGCCTTGTTGATCCACAGCCAATTGACGGAGTGGACGTTGACCGGAGCCGCGACCCACTTGCCGTCATAGACCGAGAATTTCTGCAGGGCGGCCGGAACGGATTTGTCCCAGCCTTCCTTTACCGCCGTCTCGGTCAGGTCGCCCATCACGCCGGCCGCGGCATAATCGAGCACGGTATAGCCGAGCATCTGCGAGGCGGTCGGGTAGTTGCCAGCCGCGACCATCGCCTTCAGCGCGGTCATGGCGGCGTCGCCGCCGCCGCCGGCCACGGGCACGTCCTTCCAGGCAAAACCTTGCTTGGCCAGATCCTCCTTGAGCACGTTCAAAGCAGCCGCTTCGCCGCCAGACGTCCACCAATGAAGCATCTCGACTTCCTTGACGTCCTGAGCGTGAGCCGCGAACGCAAGACCCGAGCCGAGAGCCGTTCCGATAAGCAATTTGCGCAACATGTACTTCCTCCCTTGTTGCAGCTACACGACCGGCGGTTGTCCGCCGGGTTCTTCCCAACTCAGCCGACCCACCATCCGGTGCGCTGGCCGCGATGAAACTGGATCGTCTTTTCCTCGGTATAGTCCTCGACGGCGCGCTTGCCGAGTTCGCGTCCGAGACCGGACTGCTTGTAGCCTCCGAAAGGCAGCTCGGGATAACCTTCCATGAACGTGTTCACCCAAACGGTTCCCGAACGCACATTCCGCGCCACCGACATGCAGGTGTCGATGCTGGCGCTCCACACGCCCGCCGATAAACCATAGGGCGTGTTGTTGGCGATGCGCAACGCCTCTTCAATCGATCCAAAGGTCAGGACCGACAGCACCGGGCCGAACACTTCTTCACGTGCAATGGCCATGTCTTCGGTGACGCCGCGAAGGATGGTCGGGTCGAGATACTGACCGGCACTGGAGGCGATCTGCTTGCCGCCGCTATAGACGCTGCTGCCGTCGTTTGCCGCCGCCGCCACGTAGCCGGTCACCTTGGCCAGGTGCTCGGAAGAGATCATCGCGCCGACCTTGGTGCTGTCGTCGAGCGGATCGCCGACGGTGACTTTGGCGGTGAGCGCCTTCACTGCGCCGAGGAAGTCGTCGGCGATCGCCTCGTGGACGATCAGCCGGCTGCCGGCGTTGCAGCATTCGCCGGCGTTGAAAAAGCCGCCGAATACCGCCGCGTCGGCTGCCGCTTCGAGGTCGGCGTCTGGAAAGACGATCTGGCCGTTCTTGCCGCCGAGCTCCATCGATACTTTCTTCAGAGAGTTCGCAGCCGACGCCATGGTCATCTTGCCGACCCGGGTAGAGCCGGTGAACGACACCATCTCGACCAGCGGATGGCTGACCATCGGCGCGCCGACATCGGCGCCCAGGCCAGCGAGGATGTTGACGACGCCATCCGGCAAGCCGGCCTGCATCAGGATGTCGCCGAGCACGAAGGTCGAGGCCGAGGTCATCTCGCTCGGCTTGACCACCGCCGTGCAGCCGGCGGCGAGCGCGAACGGCAGTTTCTGGCTGACGATGAGAAAGGGAAAATTCCACGGCGTGATGATCGAGACGACGCCGATCGGTTCACGCAGCACGACGCCCAGCATGGCGTCGCCGAGGTTGGCGTAGCTTTCGCCGTGGAGCGTGCGGGCAAGCGCCGCGGCATAGCGCCAGATGTCGACGGCGCCGCCGATCTCGCCGCGCGCCTGGGCGATCGGCTTGCCGGATTCCAGCACGTCGAGCCGGGCGATCTCCTCGAGCCGCGCCTCGATCAGGTCCGCCGCGTTGAGCAGGATCGCGGCGCGTTCGCCGGCCTTCATGCGCGGCCACGGGCCGGTCTCGAAAGCCTTGTGCGCGGCGGTCACCGCCGCCTCGACTTCCGCCGCGCCGGCTTGCGCATAGCGCGAAACGGTGAAGCCGTGGCCGGGGCTGTCGCGCTCCAGTGTGCGGCCGTCGCGCGCATCGACGAACTTGCCGTCGATCAGCAGCCGGTAGCTTTTCGGCGCTGCGGCTGCCTCGGCGGGCATGGCGATGGTGAGGGGCAAGTTCATGTGATTTCCAGGTTCCGCATGCTTTTTAGGATCTTGAAAACGCTGGTTTCTGCTTGGTCTTGAAAGCGTCGATGCCGGCCTTGAGGTCGCCGGTCAGCGCGATGAAGCCGCTGGCCAGCGCCTCTGTCGCGGCAGCACTTTCCTCGCCCTCGGCGACCGCGATCATCAGCTTGGCGGCCTCGGTTGCCAGCGGGCCGCGCTCGGCAATCTTGCCGGCCCAGCCCTGGGCCTGGGTGAATGCCTTGCCTGTGTCGACCACCCGGTCGACGATGCCCAGTGTGAGTGCTTCGGCCGCCATGAAAACTTCGCCGCCGATTGCCATGCGCCGCACCGTCTGCGCACCGAAACGGCGTACCGCGCGCTGCGTGCCGGACCAGCCGGGCACTACGCCGATTGAGGTTTCCGGAAAACCTAATTTCACCTGCGTCTCGGCGACGCGGAAGTCGCAGGCGACCGCCAATTCCAGCCCGCCGCCCAGCGCATGGCCGGACAGAACGGCGATGGTCGGCTGCCGCAGCCGCGCCAGCCGGTCGAAGACGCGGTGGCCATAGCGCACCCATTGCACCTGAAAATCGGCGGCATTCATTCGCGACCACGCTTCGACGTCGCCGCCGGCGCAAAAGCCCTTGCCTTCGCCGCACAGCAGCACGACGCGGACGCCGTCCGCGGCCTCGGCCGCGTCGAGCGCGGCCTCCAGCGCGCGCAGCATCGGGATGTCGAGCGCATTGAATTTCTCCGGCCGGCGCAGTGTGACGATGCCGAGGTCGCCGTCGGTTTCAAAGGTGACGAGACGCTCAGCCATGCGCGCCTCCAAGGGAGGCGCCGCCATTGAGCGACAGTCCGATCGGCCGGTCACGATAGAGCGCGTCCGGTGTCACTTTCAGGTCGTTGGCGACACCGAGCGGGATCTCGGCCTGCGCCAGCACGTCGCGCTGAAGGTCGATGCCGGGTGCCAGCTCAGTCACCATCAGCCCATCCGGCGTCAGCTTCATGACGCAGCGTTCGGTGACATAGGTGATGTCCTGCCCTTGCGCGACGGCGCGCTTGCCCGAGAAGGAGATATGCTCAACCTCGCCGACCACCTTCTTGACCTTGCCTTCCCCGTCGATGCGGATGCCGCCATCGGCCAGCGACAGCTTGGCCCCAGCAGTGAAGAAACCGGAAAACACGATCTTCTTCGCCCGCGCGGTGATATCGACGAAGCCGCCGGCGCCGGCGGTGACGTGCGGCCTCGCTGAAAGCTTCGACACGTTGACCGAGCCGTGGCGGTCGATCTGCAGGAAGGACAACAGCGACGCGTCGAAACCGCCGGCCTGGAAGTAGATGAACTGGTGTGGCGAAGGCATGAAGGCGTCGGCGTTCGACGAGCAGCCGAACTTGAAGTCGAGCAGCGGCACGCCGCCGACCGCGCCCTGTTCGATTACCCAGGTGACCTTGCCGTGCTGGCCTTCTTCGAGAAGGATGCGCGGCACATTGGCCGAGATGCCGAAGCCGATATTGACGGCCATGCCGTCGGCAAGCTCCATGGCGACGCGCCGCGCGATCACCTTCTGGACGCTCATCTCGGCGTTGCGGAAGGTCGACAGCGGGCGGAATATCTCGCCCGAGATGGCCGGGTCGTAGGGTGTCAGCGTCGTTTGCAACTGGTCGGGCGCGACCACGATGTGGTCGACCAGCACACCGGGCACGCGCACGTCATGCGGTTTCAGCGTGCCGTTCTCGACGACGCGCTTGACCTGCGCGATGACTATGCCGCCGTTGTTACGGGCAGCGAGCGCCTGTTCCAACCCGCCGAGATAGGCGCCCTCATGCTCATAGGTGAGGTTGCCGCGCTCATCGGCCGTCGTCGCCCGGATGATCGACACATCAGGCACGATCGAGCGGAAATAGAGCCATTCCTCGCCGTCGAACTGCTGCACCGAAACGATCGGCTCGCTCGCGGCCGCATTCATGGCGCAGCCCTGGTGACGCGGGTCGGCGAACGTGTCGAGGCCGACCTTGGTCAGCACGCCGGGGCGCTTGGCGGCAGCCTCGCGATGCATGTCGAACAATATGCCGGATGGCACGTTGTAGGCGGCGACCGAATTGTCGCCGATCATCTTCCAGATCTGCGGCGGCTCCGAAGATGACGGGCCGGAGGGATAGGAGCCGCACAGCGTCCGCCTCAGCAGGCCGGGCTTGGCCAGATGGTCGATACCCTTGATGCCGTACATGTCGCCGGCGGCGATTGGATGCAGCGTCGTGATGTTCTTCGGATGGCCTTCTGCCTCGAAACGCTCGCCGATGGCGGCAAGCACCGCATCCGGGCAGCCGAGACCGCTTGACGACGACACGGAAACGACCATGCCGTCCCTGATCAGGCTGGCGGCTTGCGCTGCGGAGACGAGCTTGCTCACCCTGCGCCTCCGAGTTTCGGATCGATCGCGGCTGATTTGCCGGACTTGGCGGATTGCAACGCCGCTTCGGCTGATGTCAGCGACCAGACGCCGTCCTCGCCGGTGGCCGACGGCTGGCCTTCGCCACGGATCGCCGCATGGAACTGGCGCAGGGAACGGACATAGAGATCTTCGCGGTCGAAGCTCAATTCCTCCTCGCCCTTTGCCGTGCGCAGCAGCACAGAGCCGATCGGCTTCTGCGTCATCACATCCTTCGCGATCAGGGAGCCTTCGCTGCCATGCACCTCGAAGCCGGTGCCGGCGAATTTGGTAGTGAAACCCTCATGCGATTGGGCGATGACGCCCGATTTGAAGCGCCAGATGCACATGGCGCCGTCCTCCAGGCCGCCGGCGGCCATGCCTGCGGCCTGGGTGAACGCCGAAACCTCGAGCGGATCGTCGCCGAGCACGAAGCGCAGCGTATCGGCGTCGTGCACCGTAATGTCGAGCACCACGCCGCCGCCGGCTTCCGGCCTGGTGATACGCCAGCCCTGCAGATTCTCAGGCAAATAGACGGAGTGGAAGACGCGCGCGGCAATCGGTCTGCCGATGCGGCCGGCGGCGATGGCTTCGCGCATCGCCCGGTGCGAGCCGGCATTACGCAGATGGTGGTTGGTGCCGAGCACGATGCCGGCCGCTTTGGCGGCGGCGACCATTGCGCGCGCATCGGCGCTGGTCAGCGCCAACGGCTTTTCGCACAACACATGTTTTCCCGCCCTGATGGCGGCTAGTGCCTGTTCGAGATGCAATTCGTTGGTGGTCGAGATGTAAACGGCATCGATGTCGGAGCCGAGCAATTCAGGGAGCGTCGAGACGGCAAGCGGAATGCCGTTCTCCTTGGCATAGGCCGTAGCTCGCTCCGGGCTGGAACTCATCACCGCCGCGATCTCGTTGTTTGATTGCGCGCGGATGGCGCTGATCATGAATTGCTTGGCTATCGTGCTCGCGCCGATCAGTCCCCATTTGACGGTCATGCCGCGTCTCCCATTCCCGCACGGCGATCAGGACCGCAACTGTCCCTGACGACGAGATTGACGGCGCCGATATGATCCTCGGCGCGCGTGGTGCGCGACTGGATCATCTTCAGCATGACATGCGCGGCGCGCTCGCCGAGCCCTGCCGAATCCACCGCGACGCTGGTCAGCGCCGGCATGTAATGCTGGGCTTCGATCACGTCGTCGAAGCCGACGACGGCGAAATTCGCACCGGGCTCGAGGCCGCGCTTGCGCAGCGCCAGCATGACGCCGAAGGCGACCGCATCGTTGAAGCACAGCGCCGCGGTCGGCGGCTCGGCCATCGCGAGAGCTGTTTCCAGGCAGGCAATGCCGCCCTTGCGGCTGGTTTCGCCTTCAACTACAAGTGTATCGCGTTTGGCTATGCCGAGCGCCTCACAGGCTTCGCGAAAACCGCCCAGCCGCTCGTGATAGACCACCAGGTCCGATGAGCCGCCGAAGAACGCCAGCCGGCGATGCCCTTTGCCGATCAGATGGGCGGTGGCGAGCCAGGCGCCGCGATGATTGTCGGGCGCGATCACCGGAATGCGGCTTTCAGGAAGGCGGCGCATGGTGAAGACGATCGGAAGGCCCGCCATTTCGATGCGGCGGAACGCACCGGGAGTCGTGCCGCGCGCCGGGGACACGATCAGCCCGGCGACACCTTGCTCCATCAGCGATTTCAGCACTTCTTCCTGGCGCACCGGGTTCTCCGCCGTGTTGGCGATGAACGGCACGACGCCCGCCGACTGGAAGACACGCTCCATGCCGACCGCCATTTCGGCGAAAAACGGGTTGGTGAGATCGTTGATGACCATGCCGATGACGTTGGAATGGGCCTTGCGCAGATTGGCGGCACCGCGGTTGTAGACATAGCCGACATCCTCGATCGCCTTGCGGACCTTCAGCGCGGTTTCAGGCCGGATCAGATCGCTGCCCTGCAGCACGAGCGACACCGTCGATTTGGACACGCCCGCCTCGCGGGCAATGTCGAGTATTGTCGCCTTGGGCCTGCTGGCCATCCAGATCCGTCCTCCCGGTATTTTCTGGTCAGATTATTGGAACGTTCTAATTCGGGGCTGGATTTGAGTCAATCAGGATTCTTCCCGAATTCAGAAAAACGAGCTCTCAACGGCTAAAGGCCACACTTTAAGGGTCTTTCTCGCTGCGTGCAGCATTTCGGCGCCGTGGACTGAGAAATCGTAGAAGGTTGATTTATTGGAACGTTCCATTTATAAGGGCGATCAAGGGAGAGATCGATGGACATTGCCTTGCCCGAGGACGGCGGTCGCGGCACTCGCTACCGCCTTGTCGGCCAGCCGGCACAGCCGGTGATCGGCGCGCGGTTTTCCCGCATCGCCTATGCCGCCGCCCATGTCGTTGCCGACCCCCTCGCGATGACCGATCCGTGGTCTCATCCAGCGGTCGACTGGGAGCGCACGATGGCGTTCCGCCACCATCTGTGGCGGCTCGGCTTTCGTATCGCCGAGGCGATGGATACCGCACAGCGCGGCATGGGTTTCGACTGGACAAACGCCAGGGAATTGATCCGCCGCTCGACCGCCGACGCGCGAACCGTCGACGGCGCCGATCTCGCCTCGGGTGCCGGAACAGATCATCTGGCGCCAGGCACCGTCAGGACGCTCGACGATGTCATCGCGGCCTATGAAGAGCAGTTCGGTTTCATCGAAGGCCTGGGCGGCAAGGCGATCATGATGGCCAGCCGCGCGCTGGCGGCTGTCGCCAAGGGTCCCGACGATTATATCAGCGTCTATGACCGCATCCTGTCTCAATCGTCAGGCAAGGTCATCCTGCACTGGCTGGGCGACATGTTCGATCCGGCGCTGAAGGGTTATTGGGGCAGCCCTGATTTCGACACCGCGCTCGACACGGTGATCGCCGTCATCGAAAGCCACGCCGGCAGGGTCGAGGGGATCAAGATATCGCTGCTCGATGCCGGCAAAGAGGTTGCCCTGCGCGACCGGCTGCCTGAAGGGGTCGTCATGTTCACCGGCGACGATTTCAATTACCCCGAGCTGATCGCCGGCGATGGCGAAAGACATTCGCACGCGCTGCTCGGGATTTTCGACGCCATCGCGCCGGTCGCCAATGCCGCGCTGGGGAAACTGGCCGACGGCGACCGCGCCGGCTATGACGCGCTGATGGCGCCGACGGTCCCTCTGTCGCGGAAAATCTTCGAGGCGCCGACCGAGTACTACAAGGCCGGTATCGTCTTTATGGCGTGGCTGAACGGCCACCAGGACCATTTTTCGATGGTCGGCGGCATGCAATCGGCGCGCGGCATTTGCCACTACGCCGATGTGTTCCGCCTTGCCGACCAGGCCGGGTTGCTGGCCGACCCGGAGCTTGCCGTCGCAAGAATGAAGAGCCTGTGCGCCGTGGCGGGTGTCTGACCGCCATACCACAAGAAGAGTTCGTCCAAGTCTCCGATTTGCCTTGTCCGTGCAAATCTGTATGCGGTATGCGTCCGAGGGCAGGACCATCCGGCGCGCCGACGCCCGTTGGTCACAGCAGCCGTTCTGCATAGGGATACGCCAATGGATTTCGACCTTCACGGCAAGCGCATTTTCGTGGCCGGGCATCGCGGCATGGTCGGCTCGGCCATCCTGCGCAGGCTGGCGGACGAGGACTGCGAGGTCCTGACCGCATCCCGCGATGAACTCGATCTCAGGGATCAGGCCGGCGTTCGGCGCTGGATGGCTGGCCACAGGCCCGATGCGGTGGTGATGGCAGCGGCCAAGGTCGGCGGTATCCTGGCAAACAACAGGTTGCCGGTCGATTTTCTGCAGGACAATCTCATCATGCAGACCAATGTCATCGAGAGCGCCTTTCGCAACGAGGTGCAGAAATTGCTGTTCCTTGGTTCGTCCTGCATCTATCCGAAATTTGCGGCGCAGCCGATCTCCGAGGACGCCTTGCTGACCAGCCCGCTGGAACCCACCAACGAATGGTATGCGATCGCCAAGATCGCCGGGCTGAAGCTGTGCCAGGCCTATCGGCGCCAATACGGTGTCGAGTACATCTCGGCGATGCCAACCAACCTCTATGGCCCCGGCGACAATTTCGACCTCTCCACCAGCCATGTCGTACCAGCCCTTATGCGCAAGGCGCACAAGGCCAAGCGCGCCGGCGACAAAACCCTGGAGGTCTGGGGATCTGGCACGCCGATGCGCGAGTTCCTGCATGTCGACGACGCCGCCGACGCTCTGGTGTGGCTGCTGAAAAACTATTCCGGCGACAGCCACGTCAATGTCGGCTCGGGCGAAGACATCACCATCGCCGAGCTGGCCCGCACCATGCTGTCCGTCGTCGGCGCCGAGGCGGTGCTCACATTCGATGCGACGAAGCCGGACGGCACACCGCGCAAGCTGATGGACGTGTCGCGCCTGTTTGCCACGGGCTGGCGTCCGCGATACTCGCTTCAGAGCGGATTGGAGCAGACCTATGCCTGGTTTCTCCAGCATATCGAGACGGGCGATCTCCGCCTCGGCGCGGCCTGAGCCTCAATCGACGCTGGTTGCTGCTACCAGACATGACGGTTTGGGCGGTCTATTGGCCATGGCCATTTCAAAATCGCTCGCCGAAGCATTGGCTGGGCTAAAAAATCAAGGCGTCCGATTTTGGCATTCTCGAAAATGCGGCACACGCCGCCCAGCCTAGAAATGCCCGCAAGACGAGAGACGGTGGATTGTCTGGATGGTGGGCGTGACAGGGATTGAACCTGTGACCCCTGCAATGTCAATGCAGTGCTCTCCCGCTGAGCTACACGCCCATCCGAAGCCGCGCATACACCATTTTTGCCACGGCGCGTCAATAGGAGGAAAAGGAAAGGACGGTTCGCCTTGCCGCGCCGTTGGAGACGCGCCGAAAGCCGGCAGCGGAAAGCGCGTCAGGCCGCCTGCAGCATCTTTTCGACCTCGTTGACGAGGTCGCGCAGATGGAACGGCTTCGACAGCACCTTGGCGTCTTTCGGCGCCTTGGAATCCGGATTGAGCGCAACGGCGGCGAAGCCGGTGATAAACATGACCTTGAGGTCGGGATCGATCTCGGTGGCGCGGCGGGCGAGTTCTATGCCGTCCATCTCCGGCATGACGATATCAGTCAAGAGCAGCGAGAAGGGCTCTTCGCGCAGCCGCTCATAGGCGCTGGCGCCATTGTCGAAATCGCTGACCTGGTAGCCGGCACGCTCCAGCGCCTTGACGAGGAACCGGCGCATGTCATCGTCGTCTTCCGCCAGTAGAATGCGTGCCATCTTATCCTGTCCGAATCACCCGCCCGAGACTGCCGTGGGCAGCCCGTTAACCATCCTGTATATGAGGAGGTGAGGGTAAACATCAAGTGAACGATAAAGGCCCGATCGGCCTTTAACAATGCGGTCCGGACGCCGAAACGCTGGACATGCGGCCGGCGAGGTGGCACTTTTCCAATCATGATGCATTGGTGTTTCCGGATTCGTTCAAATTGAAAACGGCAGCCGAGGATTTTTCGGTCGTTCCCCCCTTCGAAATCCGGTCGGGCGCCGAACAGCGCGTCCCCTTCCTCTTCAACTCACCGCATAGCGGCCGTCACTATCCGGACCGGTTCCTGGCGATGGCAAGGCTGGATCGAAACGCCATCCGCCGCTCCGAAGATTGCTACGTCGACGAATTGTTCGGCGGCGCCGTCGCGCTCGGCGCGCCGATGCTGGCGGCAAACTTCCCGCGCGCCTATCTCGATGTCAACCGGGAGCCGTGGGAACTCGATCCGCGCATGTTCGCCGAACCCGTGCCGTCGTTCTGCAACATCCGCTCGGCGCGCGTAGCCGGCGGGCTTGGCACGGTGCCCAAGCTGGTGGGGGAGGGGCTCGAAATCTATGCCGGCCGCCTGCCGCTGGCGGAAGCCGTCGCGCGCATCGAGGCTGTCTACAAGCCTTATCACGAGACGCTAAAACGGCTTTTGACCAGGACCCATGCGCGGTTCGGCTTTGCCGTGCTGATCGATTGCCACTCGATGCCGGCGAGCATCAGGGTCGGCGACAGCGGTGTCAGACCCGACTTCATCGTCGGCGATCGTTTCGGCATCTCCGCCTCGGCAGCGTTGACCGAGACGGCGATCGGCCTGCTGATCGGCATGGGCTACACCGTCGCCCACAACAAACCCTATGCCGGAGGCTTCATCACCGAGCACTATGGCCGCCCCGTCCGCCATCTCCATGCACTGCAGATCGAGGTCAATCGCGGGCTTTACATGAACGAGCGGACGTTCCAGAAATCCGCCGGCTTCGATGCACTCGCCGACGATCTGGCACAATTCTCGGCCGACCTGATGGCGATGCCCGATCACGATTTTATCGATCTGCCGCTTGCCGCCGAATGATGCCAAAAATCGGAATCGATTTTTACATGGGAATTCTGGGCCAAATAACAGGTCTTGCGCCAGATAAAGGCATCCGTGTGCTGGTCGGAAAGGCGCGCGATGCGCTGGATGCCGCGCCGAAAAAAAGACCGCATCGTTTGCACGACACGGTCGAAGTCTAGGGAGGAAACGCCCAAGGAGGGCATGGACAGGAAAGCCTGTCCGAGAACAAATCTATTGTGCGATGCACAAATGTCAAGCCGTCGACCGGCGTTTTTAATTCACTATGATGTGGAAATTGGATATCGAGGGCGCTAGCGTTGCATTCGAGCAACAGTTGTCGATGCGCAAAAGTTCCGCACGCCCTTGTTTTGGCGGAAAACCACAGGCAAACGACGGTTCCAGCACGCACGCGGGAGAATCAGTTGGACATCAGCATCGATTTCATGCGGCGCATTGCGCATGCCGCCGCAGCCGAAACCTTGCCGCGCTTCCGCAGCCAAGGCGCGGTCGCCAACAAGGAGCAAGGCAGCTTCGACCCGGTCACCGAGGCCGACCGCGAGGCCGAGCGGGTCATCCGGGCGCTTATATCAGCGGAATATCCCGATCACGGCATCCTCGGCGAGGAGCATGGCAGCGAGAACATATCCAGCAGGCATGTGTGGGTGATCGATCCGATCGACGGCACGCGCGCCTTCATTTCCGGCCTGCCGGTGTGGGGAACATTGGTCGGCCTGACGGTCGACGGCGATGCCATTGCCGGCATGATGTCGCAGCCCTTCACCGGCGAGCTTTTCTACGCCAACGCGTCCGGTGCCCATTATGAAGGCCCGGGCGGGCCGCGAAGACTGACGACGCGCAAGACAACAAGCCTTGCCGAGGCGACGCTGTTCACCACCACGCCGGCACTGTTCAAGGGAGACGCGCGTCTGCGCTACGACCTGTTCGAGCGGCAGGTCCAACTCGCCCGCTACGGCACCGACTGCTATGCCTTCGCCATGGTCGCGGCAGGAAGCGTCGACATCGTCGCCGACCCCGGTTTGAAACCCTACGATATCGTCGCGCTGATCCCGATCATCGAGAACGCCGGTGGCGTCGTCACCACCTTCGAAGGCGGACCGGCGGAAAGGGGTGGCGACATCCTGGCTGCGGCAACGCCGGAGCTTCATGCCGCCGCGATGTCGGCGCTGCGTGGCTGAGCGTGGAAAGCGTTCGGGCGGTGATTCCGCTCTCTGCTATGGAAGTGATGTCCCGGAGGGATTCACATGCCGACCCAGCCAACAACCAACCATTCCGAAGATGGGTCGGCAGAAAACGCTCCGGCAGACGGGCGGCCCGATTTCGATTTCTTCTTTGGCCGCTGGAACGTCAGCCATCGGAGGTTGCAGAAGCGCCTGCAAGACGACACAAACTGGGACGTGTTTGGCGGGACATGCGAAGTGCGCCCGATCCTTGGCGGCCTCGGCAATGTCGATGACAATGTGATTGAATGCCCGTCGAGGCCTATCGCGCCGCCACGTTGCGGACGTTCGATCCGGCGACGAGCCAATGGTCGATCTGGTGGATCGACGGCCGCAACCGGGCGACCATCGATATTCCGATGCGCGGCACCTTCGAAGCAGGCGTCGGCACGTTCCTGTGCAAAGACGTCTTCGACGGACGCAATCTACGTTCGCTTCCTGTGGTCGCGGATCACTGAAAAATCGGCGCGCTGGGAGCAGGCTTTTTCACCGGATGTCGGCAAGACCTGGGAGACCAATTGGATCATGGATTTCGTCCGGCAAGTGTAGGCAGCCGATCGACTTGGAAGGCATTTTTTCAAGCCGAGGCATGGATTTCAATGAGTTGAAGCGCTCTTTGCGCGTCCGGAGGGAGTGCGGTACTCAATCAACTCGTGTCGTCGCTTCCCGGGATGAAGGCATTGAAGGCGGCAAAGAACTGCTCGCGATAGAAGTCGGCTTCCTGCAATATTTCATGGCGTGCACCATCGATCACCAGCAGCGAACCGAGGCGCAGACGCCTGGTGTAGGTTTCCACCGCCTTGGTCGAGACGACCTGGTCGGCGCCGGCGGCGATCACCAGCAAGGGTACCTGGATCCTGGCCATGAAGTCGGGGTCGCTGATGGCCTCGGACGCCTCCGCCGCCGCTTTCAGCCAGCGTATCGTCGGGCCGCCGAGTGCCAGTTGCGGGTAGGTTTCGTAGATCAGCGTGTTGCGCCGATACCGCTCCGGATCCGATGTCACCATGTTGGCAGCAAACGGAATGGTTCTTCTGGGCCGCGGACCCCAGGCGGCATAAAGCTTGCCAAGGCCCAGAAGACAGAACAGCGAGCAGAGGCGGCGAACGGTGGTTGTCGAGACCGGCAGGTCGGGCACGGCCAGGAATGGCGCGATCAGCACCATGCGCCGTACGCGGTTCACCATCGACGGCGCAGCAAGCAGCGTAATCACCGCCCCAGCCGAATGGGCCAATATGTAATATGGGCCCCGGCAGTCGGGCAGCACGATCTCCTCGAAGAACTGTTCCAGGTCGCCGGTGTAGTCGAAGAAGCTCCGGACATAGCCGCGCTCACGGTCGCTGATCAGCCGATCGGAACCGCCCTGGCCGCGCCAGTCGAGGGTGGCAACGCCAAAGCCGCGATCGGCAAGGTTGCGGATGGTCTCGAAATACTTTTCGATGCACTCGTTGCGGCCGGTCAGCACGACCACGGTGCCCTTCATCGGGCGGGCAACGGCGGGAAAGAGGCCATAACGGATCTTCTTGCCGTCGCGCGTGGTGAAGAAACCACCGGCCGCATTTTCCGGTAGCGGATTGCCCGGAACTTCGCGGAAGAGGGGAATTTCGTTAAGAAGGTCCGTCATTCGGCGCTGCGTTTGTGTGTCGCTGCCTGCATGGCGCAAGCTTTGGTAGGCATAGACGTCCATGCAGCAAAAGCAAAGGAATTCCGGACGCGTTGGAGAGGCTGAACGAGGCAGCCAGCAAGTGAGGCCGAAAGCAGCTTGCGGCATGCTTCCGGCCCCCGTCGATCCGGGAGGAAGGGACGTTACACCCGGTCGGCCTCGTTGCGGTATCTCGCGCATAACCCCGAAAATCGCACCCGATTTTCGCTGTGAATCATGCGCAATCAAAGTGTTACAGCGTCGTTTGCGTGTCCGAGGGAACGCGCGACGCCGTAACCGCCGCCTGTTCCTTGATCCTGGAACCAGTCTAGCGCGACTTAGCTGAACGCCCGCCGAAGCCGCGGTTCATCTGCCGTTCATCGAGAAATCTTGAAATGCTTTCACGTGTTCCCCAAATGTCTGTTGCGGCCGCCAATGTCGGGGCCGCTGGCCTATCCGGAACGCCGTCACGGGTTTCGCACCGGCCATACGCAAACCTTGTTGCTCAACAGGAGAACACACTATGCGTCACGTTGATTTTTCCCCGCTCTATCGTTCGACCGTCGGTTTCGACCGGCTGTTCACCATGCTCGATTCGCTTGCGCAGCCTGAAAGTGCGCAGACCTATCCGCCCTACAACATCGAGCGCACAGGCGAGGATTCCTATCGCATCTCGATGGCGGTCGCCGGCTTCTCGGACGACGAGCTCTCGATCGAGGCTCACCGCAACGTCCTGACTGTCACGGGTGAGCGCAAGGAAGAGGGCAATGGCGAAGGCTCCGAACTGCTTTATCGCGGTATCGCCGGCAGGGCCTTTGAGCGCCGCTTCCAGCTTGCCGACCACGTTGACGTCGTCGGCGCCTCGCTGAAGAACGGCCTGCTCTTCGTCGACCTCAAGCGCAATATTCCCGAGGAGCTGAAGCCCCGCAAGATCGCCATCACCGCGTCTTCGGCGAAGGCCAAGCAGATCGAGGCTAACACCGCCGCGTAAGCCGCGTCACAAGCCTCAGGGACGAAGGGCGGCGCCTGGCGCCGCCCTTTTTTGGTGGATAAGGTGTCGCTATCCAGTAACTAGCTGGCCAAAGCGGTCGACCTCTTCGGCCGTGGTCGCAAAGCTGGTGACGAAACGGTAGAGCGCCTCGTCCTCGCCGATATGGCCGTCGAAGCCATGCGGCTTGTGCCAGTCGTAGAAGGCGGCACCGGCCAATTGCACCCGTTCAGCCTCGGCCTTTTTCATCACCGCGAACACTTCGTTTGCTTGCGGCAGCCAGGCCAGGCGAGCCGACGGGGAAACCTCGATCAGTGCAGCAAGGCGTGCTGCCGTAACGTTGGCGTGCCGGGCCGTGTCAAGCCACAGGTCGTCCTTGAAATAGGCTTCGAACTGCGCGGCGACGAAGCGCGATTTCGAGAACAATTGCGCCGCGCGCTTGCGCAGGAAGGCCAGTTCCCTGGCGCGGTCGAGATCGAATAGCACGATAGCCTCGGCGCACCAGCAGCCGTTCTTGGTACCGCCGAAAGAGAGGATGTCGACGCCGCGCTTCCAGGTCATCTCCGCCGGCGTCGTCTCTAGCGCGACCAGCGCATTGGCGAAGCGGGCGCCATCCATGTGCAGCGGCAGTTTGTGATGCTTGGCGATCGCCGAAATCCGGGCAATTTCGTTCAGTGTGTAGATGGTGCCGACTTCGGTCGACTGGGTGATCGACACCGCCATCGGGCGCCCGGAATGGACGATTTCAGGCGCGAATCTGCCCACTGCCCTGTCCAGGTTGTTCGGATCGATCTTGCCCAGCGCACCGTCGACGGGATAGAGCCGTGAGCCGCCGGTAAAGTATTCCGGCGCGCCGCATTCATCCTCAATGACATGCGACTCTCGATGGCAGAAGGAAATGCCGCCTGATTTGTTATAGGCGGTCAGCGACAGCGAATTGGCGGCGGTGCCGGTCGCCACGAAAAACACAGCGACCTCGCGCTCGAAAATTTCGTTGAAGCTCTGGTAGACAGCCTGGTCAAGGGCGCCGTCGCCATAGGCGGTGGAGAAGCCGCCGGCGTGGGCGGACAGGCCCGCGGCGATGTTGGGATGGGTGCCTGCCCAATTGTCGGAAGCGAACTTCATACGTTTGCCTGTGCTAGAAAATTCGATGCAACCTTGGCCGCTTTCGCATGCCGCTCGCAAGTGCCAAGCACCGAATAGGCGGTAACGCCAGCGAGAGCGGAAAACAGGACATAGGGGCGAAGGTTGCGTTTTGGCGTGGCCGCGCGTAATTTTCTGTCGCGGACAGCCCAAGATTGTTGTGAATCGGTCTTGTGCGCGTACGTGATTTCTGTCATAAAAATTTAGGACAGTAGTGCTGTCTTATTTTGTCGCACAAAACAGGCTGGATTGGCGTATCATTAGGCCTCTCCGGCCGCTGCCGCGAGCGACAGATAGACGGCCCGCTCTGGCCTGTACGATTACCGGATGCGAACCAGACCGCCTGGTTCGGCAAGGATTTCGCAAGACGTGCCGTAAGGATGAGAGGGAAGCTCATGCGCTTCCCAACGGAAACCAGCGCCCTAAGGGCTGGGGATGGAGGACAGGACGATGACGGAAGTGACGCCATCTGCGACGAACGGCCCGGCCGCGCAGACGAAAGCGCCAGCCGTCAAAAATCGGTCCCGAACCAAAATTGAGCGAACCGACACCGGCTTCGCCGCGCACGGCCTGTACGATCCGCGCAACGAGCACGATGCCTGCGGCGTCGGCTTCATCGTCAACATGAAGGGCGTGAAGTCGCATCAGATCGTCAAGGACGGCCTTGCGGTGCTCGAAAACCTGACGCATCGCGGCGCCGTCGGCGCTGATCCGCTGATGGGCGACGGCGCCGGCGTGCTGGTGCAGCTTCCCGACCGCTTCTTCCGCGAGGAAATGGCTAGCCAGGGCGTCGAATTGCCCAAGCTCGGCCACTATGCCGTCGGCCATGTGTTCATGCCGCGCGATCCGGAGCTTCAGGCGCATATCGAAGGCATCATCGCCGAGGTGGCGCAGCTCGAGGGCCAGCCGCTGCTCGGCTTTCGCGATGTGCCGGTCGACAATTCATCGCTGTCCAAGGCGCCTGATATCGCGGCTTCCGAACCGGTCCAGCGGCAGGTGTTCCTGGGCCGTGGCGCCGAGATCGAGAGCGACGACGATTACGAGCGGCGGCTCTACATCCTGCGCAAAGTCATTTCCGGTCGTATCCACGAGGAGACCAAGGGCGTCGACAATGGCTTCTATGTCGTGTCGATGTCATCGCGGACCATCGTTTACAAGGGCATGTTCCTGGCTTATCAGGTCGGCGCCTATTACAAGGATCTGACCGATCCGCGTTTCGAGACGGCGCTGATCCTGGTCCACCAGCGTTTCTCGACCAACACCTTCCCGTCGTGGAAGCTAGCGCATCCCTATCGGATGGTCGCCCACAATGGCGAGATCAACACCCTGCGCGGCAACGTCAACTGGATGGCGGCGCGGCAGGCTTCGGTCGATTCCGAACTGTTCGGCAACGACATCTCCAAGCTGTGGCCGATCTCCTATGAGGGGCAGTCGGACACCGCATGTTTCGACAATGCGCTCGAATTCCTGACGCAGGGCGGCTACTCGCTCGCTCACGCGATGATGATGCTGATCCCGGAAGCGTGGGCCGGCAACAAGTTGATGGATCAAGATCGCAAGGCCTTTTACGAATACCACGCCGCCCTGATGGAGCCGTGGGATGGGCCGGCGGCGGTGGCCTTCACCGATGGCCGCCAGATCGGCGCCACGCTCGACCGCAATGGGCTGCGCCCGGCGCGCTACATCGTCACCGACGACGATCGCGTCATCATGGCCTCGGAAGCCGGCGTGCTGCCGGTGCCGGAGGAGAGGATCGTCAAGAAGTGGCGGCTGCAGCCCGGCCGCATGCTGTTGATCGACCTGGAAAAGGGCCGCATCGTTTCCGACGAGGAGATCAAGTCGGAGATCGCGACCAGGCATCCCTACAAGAACTGGCTCGCCAACACCCAACTTATTCTGGAAGACCTGAAGCCGGTCGAGCCACGCGCATTGCGCAGGGACGTCAGCCTGCTCGATCGCCAGCAGGCGTTCGGCTACACCCAGGAAGACACCAAGCTGTTGATGTCGCCGATGGCGACCACCGGCCAGGAAGCGGTCGGCTCGATGGGCACCGACACGCCGATTTCGGCGATGTCGGACAGATCGAAGCTGCTCTACACATATTTCAAGCAGAACTTCGCCCAGGTCACCAACCCGCCGATCGACCCGATCCGCGAGGAACTGGTGATGAGCCTGGTGTCCTTCATCGGGCCGAGGCCGAACATCTTCGACCTCGTCGGCAATTCGCGTCGCAAGCGGCTCGAAGTGCGCCAGCCGATCTTGACGAATGGCGATCTCGAAAAGATCCGCTCCATCGGTCATACCGAGGACCGTTTCGACACCAAGACGATCGACATCACCTATGCTTCGAACGAAGGCGCAGCCGGCATGCAGGGCGCCATCGACCGGCTGTGCGAGCGCGCCGAGGCGGCGGTCGCCGGCGGCTACAACATCATCATCCTGTCCGACCGTCAGCTCGGGCCGGACCGCATCGCCATCCCGGCATTGCTGGCGACGGCGGCGGTCCACCATCATCTGATCCGCAAGGGCTTGCGCACCTCGGTGGGGCTCGTTGTCGAGTCCGGCGAACCACGCGAGGTGCATCATTTCTGCTGCCTTGCCGGCTATGGCGCCGAGGCGATCAATCCCTATCTCGCCTTCGACACGCTGCTCGACATGCATAAGCGCGGCGAGCTGCCGGCCGAGGTCGACGCCTATGAGGTTGTGTCCCGCTACATCAAGTCGATCGGCAAGGGCATTCTCAAGGTGATGTCGAAGATGGGCATCTCGACCTACCAGTCCTATTGCGGCGCGCAGATCTTCGACGCCATCGGGCTGAAGACCGATTTCGTGCAGAAGTATTTCACCGGCACCGCGACGCTGATCGAAGGCGTCGGGCTGGAAGAGATCGCGGCCGAGACGGTCAGCCGCCACGCTGACGGCTTCGGCAACGACCCGGTGCTGCGCAACAGCCTCGAGGTCGGCGGCGAATACATGTTCCGCATGCGCGGCGAAGCACATATCTGGTCGCCCGATGCGGTGGCCACTCTGCAGCACGCTGTGCGCCAGGGGTCGTGGGAGACGTTCAGGGACTATTCCGCTCAAATCGACAGCGAGACGGCGCGGGCGCAGAGCATTCGCGGCCTGTTCAAGATCAGGTTCGCCGAAGAAACCGGGCGCAAGAAGGCCGCGCTCGACGAGGTCATGTCGGCGGCCGATATCGTCAAGCGGTTCTCGACCGGAGCGATGTCCTTCGGCTCGATCTCCAGGGAAGCGCACACCACGCTGGCGCGCGCCATGAACACCATCGGCGGCAAGTCGAACACCGGCGAGGGCGGCGAAGAGGCCGACCGCTACCTGCCGCTGCCGGGCGGCGGCAAGAACCCCGAGCGTTCGGCGATCAAGCAGGTTGCCTCCGGCCGGTTCGGCGTGACGGCGGAATATCTGGTGAATTCCGATGTGATGCAGATCAAAGTCGCGCAAGGCGCGAAGCCCGGCGAGGGCGGTCAGCTGCCCGGTCACAAGGTCGATGCCACGATTGCCAAGGTCAGGCATTCGACGCCCGGCGTCGGCCTGATCTCGCCGCCGCCGCATCACGACATCTACTCGATCGAGGATCTGGCGCAGCTGATCTACGATCTCAAGAACGTCAATCCGGCGGCTGATGTCTCGGTCAAGCTGGTGTCCGAAGTCGGTGTCGGCACGGTTGCGGCCGGCGTCGCCAAGGCGCGCGCCGATCACATCACCATTTCCGGCTACGACGGCGGCACCGGCGCATCGCCGCTGACCTCGCTCAAGCACGCCGGCAGCCCGTGGGAATTGGGCCTTGCCGAGACGCATCAGACGCTGGTGCTCAACGGCCTCAGGTCGCGCGTCGCGCTGCAGGTCGATGGCGGCCTGCGCACCGGCCGCGACGTCGTCATTGGCGCGCTGCTTGGCGCTGACGAATTCGGCTTCTCGACCGCGCCGCTGATCGCGGCCGGCTGCATCATGATGCGCAAGTGCCATCTCAACACCTGCCCGGTCGGCGTCGCGACGCAGGATCCGGTCTTGCGCAAGCGCTTCAAGGGTACGCCGGAACATGTCATCAACTTCTTCTTCTATGTGGCTGAAGAGGTCCGGGCGTTGCTCGCCGAGATGGGTTACACCCATCTCGGCCAGATCATCGGCGACACCGATCTCTTGGAAAAGCGGGCGCTGATCCAGCACTGGAAGGCGCGCGGGCTCGATTTCGGCAAGATGTTCTTCAAGCCGGATGCCCCGCATGAGGCGGTGCACTGGACTGAGCGGCAGAAGCATCCGATCGACGACGTGCTCGACCGCAAGCTGATCGAGTTGGCCAAGCCGGCGCTGGAAGCCAGGCAGCCGGTCAGCATCGAGCTGCCGATCCGAAATGTCGACCGTTCGACCGGCGCCATGCTGTCCGGTGAAGTGGCAAAGCGCTTCAAGCACAAGGGCCTGCGCGAGGACACGATCGCCGTGAAACTCACCGGTACCGCCGGCCAGTCGTTCGGCGCCTTCCTGGCGCGTGGGGTTTCGTTCGAGCTGGTCGGTGCGGCCAATGACTATGTCGGCAAAGGCCTGTCGGGCGGCCGCATCGTCATCCGCCCGCCGGAGAACACCAAGATCGTCGCAGCGGAGTCGATCATCGTCGGCAACACGGTGCTCTACGGCGCGACCGAGGGCGAGGCCTATTTCAGCGGCGTCGCCGGCGAGCGTTTTGCGGTCCGCAATTCGGGCGTGGCCGCCGTCGTCGAAGGCGTTGGCGACCATGGCTGCGAGTACATGACCGGCGGCATTGTCGTCGTCATCGGCCAGACCGGCCGCAACTTTGCCGCCGGCATGTCGGGCGGCGTCGCCTATGTGCTCGACGAGGAAGGTGATTTCGCCGAGCGCTGCAACATGGCGATGGTCGAACTGGAACCCGTTCCCGAAGAAGACGACCTGATGGAGAAACTGCTCCATCATGGCGGCGACCTCGACCACAAAGGCCGCGTCGACGTGTCCGGCGACATGACCAGCCATGACGAGGAGCGGCTCTATCAGCTGATCTCGAACCACGTCCATTATACGGGTTCGGTGCGCGGCCGCGAGATCCTCGACAACTGGGCGACTTTCCGGCCGAAATTCCGGAAGATCATGCCGGTCGAATACCGTCGCGCGCTGATCGAAATGGAGCGCATGCGCATGGGCGTGGCGGCGGAATAGGCTTTGGGAGTTGCCGGGAAGCCAGGCTTCCCTGTCGACGCCTTCATCAACAATCCTAGCCTCGGACTGAAGGTTGCCATGGCTGCCTTATGAGGTTAACGGGTGCGTCTTCGAGCGCGCCATCTGGACAGCAGGGACTGGACTATGGGCAAGGTAACAGGGTTTCTCGAGATCGATCGGCAGGTGCACAAGTACCAGCCGGCTTCCGACCGCATCCGGCATTTTCGCGAGTTCACGCTGCCGATGTCGGACAAGGAGGTCGAGAAACAGGCCGCGCGCTGTATGGATTGCGGCATCCCGTACTGCCACGGGCCGACCGGCTGCCCGATCCACAACCAAATCCCGGACTGGAACGACCTCGTCTACAATGGCGACTGGGACAATGCGATCCGCAACCTGCACTCGACCAACAATTTCCCGGAATTCACCGGCCGCATCTGTCCGGCGCCTTGCGAGGAAGCCTGCACGCTCAACCTCGAGGACATTCCGGTCGCCATCAAGACGATCGAGCAGGCGATCGCCGACAAGGCCTATGAAACCGGTCATATCCGGCCCTATCCGCCGGAAAAGAAGACCGGCAAGCGCGTCGCGGTCATTGGCTCGGGGCCGGCCGGCATGGCGGCCGCCCAGCAGCTTGGCCGCGCCGGCCACGACGTTCACGTCTATGAGCGCGAGAGCCGGCCGGGTGGGCTGATGCGCTACGGCATCCCCGACTTCAAGATCGAGAAACACTATATCGACCGGCGCATCGAGCAGATGCAAGGCGAGGGCGTGAGCTTCCATTGCGGCGTCAATGTCGGCGTCGACAAACCGGTGGCGGAGCTGCTCGCCGAATACGATGCTGTGCTTTATTGCGGCGGTTCGGAAACACCGCGCCCGGCCAACATTCCCGGCGACGATCTCGACGGCGTGCATGATGCGATGCCCTATCTGGTGCAGCAGAACAAGCGCATCGGCGGCGAGCCGATCCAGTCGGTGGCGTGGCCCTCGCGGCCGATCGTCGCCGGCGGCCAGCATGTTGTCGTCGTCGGTGGCGGCGACACCGCATCCGACTGCGTCGGTACCGCCTTCCGCCAAGGCGCCGTTCGTGTCACCCAGCTCGACATCCGGCCGCAGCCGCCGGAAAAGGAGGACAAGCTTTCGGTCTGGCCCTACTGGGCGACGAAGATGCGCACCTCGTCCTCACAGGCCGAAGGCGCCGAGCGCGAGTTCCAGGTGGCAACGCTCGAATTCATCGGCGAGGACGGCGCGTTGACCGGCGTCAAATGCTGCGAGGTCGATGAAAAGCGCAAGCCGATCGCCGGCACGGAATTCGTCATCCGCGCGGATCTCGCCTTCATCGCCATCGGCTTTGCCGGGCCGGCTACCGTCGGACCGGTGTCGGAACTGGCTGGCCAGATGAAGATCGTCATCGACAGCCGCCGCTCGAACAACGTCGAGGCCAATGACCGCGACTACAAGACCAGCGTCGAAAAGCTCTATGCGGCGGGCGATGTGCGCCGCGGTCAATCGCTGGTCGTCTGGGCGATCCGCGAGGGCCGGCAGGCGGCTCGTTCGATCGACGAGGCGCTGATGGGATCGAGCGTGCTGCCGCGCTGAGTCTGTCTCGAGCGCTACTCCTGCGGCCATCTGAAGGCGCTTTCTGCCGTTCCGGTGCCCGGGGCAGGTTTAATGCATGTCGCGCAAAAGTGTGCAGCGGTTTTGCGATAACGACATGCTTAAAAAACAACAACCTAAAGCGCGTCGCATGAGGCCGGTCACACGCGACGCGCTTTAGGGAGTGATCGCCGTGGTCGTTTCGGTTGCGGCCGCCGCCGCAGGCTGTCCCCTGGGCGGCCAGGAAAAATCATCGGCGCGGCCGGGCGAAGCAGCGGGCGCCTTGCCCTCGACGACAAGTTTTTCGCCGGGCCCGTCCGCCTTCGCCGGCGATGCGGCGCCGAGAAGTTCAGAACCGCCATCGAGCGCCGGATCGTTGAGCAGCATCGGCACGGTGCGATCGACGGCCATGGGTGCCGGTGCCGGCGCCCCGACGGGAGCGCCCGCTGGCGCGTAAGCTGCCGGTGTGCCCGTGGGCGCGGTCATTCCAAGGATCTTCATCAAGGGTTTTTCGGCATAGAAGGCGAGCTTGCGTTTGCCGGCTTTCGACACATAGATGCCGTCGTCGGTGCGCAGGCGCACCGGCTGGCCGTTGATATCAGGTCCGCTGGTGACAAAGGCGCCGTCCTCGTCGACGAAACCGTCCCAGATGTCGACGAATTCGCCGCCATGGCTTTCGGCCGTCGAGCGGTAAATGTCGTTGAAAGCCAGCATGTCTGAGGTCATCTTCGGCGCCTTGAATGCCGGCATGCCGACCCATAGATACGGCACCTTGGCCGCTGCAATGGCGTTACCGAACGCTTCGGTCCGGCGTTCGTATTCGTTGGTCCAGGCCTCGGACCGCGGCTGTTCGCGTTCCCCGTTCACGCGCATTTGCTGCCGATCGTTGGAGCCCAGCATGACGATTACGGCCGCGGGCTTTTCGGTCTCGATCAGCGACTTGATCTGTTCGGGCCAGTTGTAGAAATCGTCACGCACGAAACCGGACGAACCGTTGCTGCGAACGACGATCCTGATCTTGGTGTTTTCGGCAAAGGCGGTATCGAGACCTTCGCCGAGGCCGCTCGCCATGAAATCGCCGACCACCAGAACGGTGCGGGCATCCGGCGCCTTCTCGACAATCGGGGTTGCCGGCTCAGCCGGCCGGCGCGGCGCGGCGCGGGGCTTTCTTGCTTTTAGCTTCCGTGGCCCGGCCCTCTGGATCTGTCGCGGTGGTTCCATCCACTCGGTTCGGCCCACCCGCTCGCTTCGGCGCAGAAACAACAAGTCGCGCAGCGACCAGCCACGCCTTTGTTCTTCCTGCGCCACGGCCGGCGTGTGAAAGACGGCGGCAGTGCTGACTGCCAGGACGGCAATAGCCAGAATCAGGATCGGCACGCGACGAAGGATCACACGGATACGCGAAGCCGAAACCAATTACCCTCTCCATCCCTTAAGAGCGCCGGACCCTCAACCGTGCCGCCGCTCAATCTTTTTTTGAGCATCGGATTTCCCCAAAACCGGTTTGGGCCGATGCTCCAGGTCTGCCCTATGCGAGGCTAGTTCTGCCTGAGCCATTTGAGCACTTCCATGCTCGGATGTCCGTCCTGGGTCAAGCCAGCCTTCGCCTGGAAGGCCATGATGGCGGCTTTCGATCCCTCGCCGATCTTGCCGTCGAACTTGCCGTCATAGTAGCCGTACTGGGAAAGCCGCTGCTGAAGCTCTTGCCTCTCCTCGAAGGAGAGCTTCGTGAAAGGCCGCTTCCAGTCCTGCACCAGCCCACCATGGCCGGCGATTTCGTCGGCAAGAAGGCCAACGGCAACCGCGTATTTGTCGGCATTGTTGTAGCGCTTGATGACCGAAAAATTCTTGATCATCAGGAAAGCCGGGCCGCCGCGGCCGCCTGGCACCTTCAGCGTGGCCTTCTCCGCGCTATTCTTGAACGGCTTGCCGTTGACACGCGTGACACCCAGCGCTTGCCATTGCGACAGTGACTTCGATCCGGCGGGGAACTTCTTTCCGTCGGGAAGGCTGACTTCATAGCCCCAGGTCTTGCCGGCCTGCCAGCCGTTCTTCTTGAGCAGATTGGCGGCCGTTGCCAATGCATCGGGAATCGAATTCCAGATGTCGCGCTTGCCATCGCCGTCCATATCGACCGCATAGGCCTGATAGCTGGTGGGAATGAACTGGGTATGGCCCATGGCGCCGGCCCATGAGCCGCTGAGGTGGCGTTTGTCGATGTCGCCCCTTTGCAGGATTTTCAGCGCCGCGATCAACTGGGTGCGGGCAAATTTCGATCGTCTCGAGTCGGCATAGCCAAGCGTTGCCAGCGAACGCACGACATTGCGCATGACATCGTCGCGCTTGAGGATTTCGCCGTAATTCGATTCCATAGACCAAATTGCCAGCAGGATATGACGGTCGACGCCGTATTTTGCCTCGATCCTGTCCAGCCATGGCTTCCACTTCCTGGCCATCTGCTGGCCGACAGCGACCGACTGGTCATGGACGCGGTTGTCGAAATAGTCCCAGGCGGGCGCGGTGAATTCGGGTTGATAACGCGCTTTTTCCAGCACGACCGGGTCGGCATCGCTGATGCCCTCGAATGCCCGGTCGTAAACGGCGCCGGAAACACCGCTCCGCACCGCGGTGGCGCGGAAGCTGGCCACCCATTGCCGGAAACCGGCGTCGGCAAAAGCCGATCCGGTGGGCATCAGCAAGGCAAGCGACAGGCTGGCGGCCGCAACGATGCTTGTGAAGCGCTTTGCGGCGTTGCGAACGGACATCTTTTCCTCCTTCTTCATCACAGGAAGACTATTCATCGCCGAACCCGGTTAGCATTTAGTTTACCATAGGTGGCGTTGGGAACGAAAAGGCGGGTTGGTGCTTTACAGACTACGAATTTCTTCTGACCAGCCGTTCCATAATCCTCGATTCCGGCACGAAAATGTCTTGAAGCGGGATTGCCGAACAGGCTTAGAAGCGGATAATTGACAGCATGAAGAGAGTTCGCAAGGCAGTTTTCCCGGTCGCCGGCCTCGGCACGCGTTTTCTCCCGGCCACCAAGGCCATACCCAAGGAAATGCTGACCGTCGTCGACAGGCCAGTCATCCAGTATGTGGTCGACGAGGCACGCGAAGCCGGGATCGAGCATTTCATCTTCGTGACCGGCCGCAACAAGGCGGTCATCGAGGACCATTTCGACGTCCAGTTCGAACTCTATGACACGCTCGCCCAGCGCGGCAAGGACGACGAGCTCGCCCGCCTGCAGCGGCTGCAACCCTCGCCTGGGCAAACCAGCTTCACGCGCCAGCAGGTGCCGCTGGGCCTTGGCCATGCCGTCTGGTGTGCCCGCGAACTGGTCGGCGACGAGCCCTTCGCGCTGCTTTTGCCTGACATGATCATGCAGTCGGAAAAAAGCTGCATGAAAGAGATGGTCGAGCTTTATGCCGAGACCGGCAACAACATCGTCGCGGTTCAGGAATGCGACCCCGCCGAGGCCCATAAATACGGCATCGTCGGCCGTGGCGAGGATACACATCACGGTTTCCGCATCACCGGTATGGTGGAGAAGCCGAAGACCGGCACGGCACCCTCCAATCTATACATCAACGGGCGCTACATCCTGCAGCCGGAGATATTTGGGATTCTCGAGGGCCAGGAGAAGGGCGCCGGCAACGAGATACAACTCACCGATGCGATGCTGAAGCTGGAGAAGCAACAGCCCTTTTATGGGTGCCACTACCAGGGGCGCACCTTCGATTGCGGATCGCCGGAAGGCTTTGTCGAGGCCAATGTCGCCTTCGCGCTGTGGCGCAGCGACATAAACGGACGCATGGCGGGCGTTATCCGCCAGCTTTTCGACGAGATGAAACTTTCAGAGCAGCGGGGCGCGGCGTTCTAGCTATGTCGCCCAAAAGCATGCCCTCGGGCTTGAACCGATGGTGCGCAACGGTTTTGGCATAAGAACAAGGTCCTCAAAACCACCGTTCCCGCCACGGCCTGACTTGAATCTCGACATGCCCCAAACCTTCAACGGTTTGTTTTACGGCTGCAGTGTCACCCCGACGAAGATGCTGTGGGCGGTGTAGTCGCGGCCCTCCAGATTGCTGGTCTGTTTTTCAGTCCTGGCGCGGGTGGTCAGTCCGGCATACCGGTTCAGCCACCATGTCAGTCCGGCCTCGGCGCTCAGCGTCAGATCATGGCCGTCCGACCCGATGTAGTCGCGCCAGTCCACGCCGAGAGCTGCGTTCCCGATCAGGTTGGCACGGATTTCCCGCTCGCCGGTGAGGCGGCCGGAGTAAAGGATGTCGCCGCTTTCGTTGGCGGTCGTTGTACCCTCGACGATCGTCTGCCCGGTGAGGCCGATCGTGGTGCCGCGTTCCGGCGACCATCTGAGGTCGGCGTTCACCGTGGCACCCGAAATTGCCGGCAGGCGGTCGTCGTCAATCGCCTCCCGCAGCCAGCCGGCCGAGAATTCGCCGGCAAGCTTCTCGCCAAGATCGACCTCGGCGCCGGCCCGAACGCCAAGCCGCGTCGAGGATCGTTCGAAACCATTGGTGTCGACGCGCAAATCATAGACCCGGCGGCCGATTTCAACCTCGGTGAAGGGAGTGATAGCGGGGGAAATCTCGTAGCCGGTGCGCAAAGTGGCGGTATAGAGCGTCGAGTCGCGGTCTTTCTGCGACAGCGTGCCGCCCGTCGAAAGCTTAGCGTCGCCGTAAATGTCGTGTTCGACAGCGCCGGTCAGGGCGAAGCGCATCTTGCCGGCATCCTTCTCGAGCGCAAGGCTGCCGTCAATGGTCTGGCGCACCGGCTGCTCGACGGTGCCTTCGATGACGACTGGCGATGAAGCCGATTCGGGCGCCGCCTCGTAACCGAGCTTGGCGATAGCGCGCAGATCGTTGTCGAGGTCGACATTGAGCGTGCCATCGACACGGCCCCGTGCCTCCTGAACCTCGTCGCCCGATATAGTCTTGAGAAAGGTGCCGTAGCCGTCGATGACAGCCAAATTCTCCCGCCAGTCGGAGATGGCATTGAAGCGCAGCGTCGTTTCCGACAGCAGGGCCGGCTTGCCTTCGCTGCTTGAATCGGCATTTGATGACGCCGTCAGGCCTTGCTCGAGCGTTGGCCTGATCACGAAGGAGCCGACTTTGATGCCGGTGGCGGCGAACGGGTCGTCCTCGGCCCTTTTATCCCTGCCTTCGATGGCTTCGGCGCGCTCAGCGCCCGGATCGAGTTGCTGCCTGTCGGCGGAATCAATGGTCATGGCACGGCGATTGGTGGCGTCCTGGTCAGTTTCGCCGGTGTCCGTGTCATCCATCGTGGCTGCAGTCGCGGCGGTGGCTTGTGTCTCGGCGGCTTCGTCTTGATCGGCCGCCCCTTGCGTTGCGCTCGATGGCCGGCGCGGCGGGACGGGAGCGGGGGTGTCCGCAAACGCATCGTCGGTGGCCTCCGGCGGATCAAAAATGGTGCCAGTCGCGGGTGCCGTGTCGTCGTCCTGTACGGCGCCCGGGCTGGCCGGCTGATAGGTGGGCGCCGGCGCAGTGCTCTGGGTGGTTGCGCCGGCCTGCGCCGTCTGATCCTCGGCGCTGGCCATGCTCAATTGCCTGGTCTTGCGCTGCTGGTCGTCCAGAATTGCCGATTCTGAAACCTCGCCGCGCAGCTCGGTTACCTGGGCATAGGGCTGCGCAGGCCGCAGCAAGGCAAAGACGCTGGTCGCCAGCAGCAAGGCGCAGACCGCTTTGCCGTTTCGTCTTCTTTTCTTTTCAGGCTGGGCCCCGGACATCGCCACCACTGCTTGCGCGGCGCACGCGCGCCATACTTACCGAACCGTAAATGGGGATGGTTAACGGAGGGTTGAGGCAGCGGTGGATCAGGCCTCGCTGGATGGCAATTCCGTTGGACAGGCGCGCGGCAAAGCGCTAATCGCATCAGCCATGCATGCGAGATCCCCAGACAAGAAGCGGCTCGATGGGCAAGCTTCGATCGCCTCGGCGCTTAGAACGGTAGCGACTGAGCAGGCCGGTGTCGCGGCGCTCGCGGCCGCGCTCGAAAACGGATTGACCGAACCGTTCGCGCACGCCGTCGACATGGTGTCGCAAATCGAGGGCCGCGTCATCGTCACCGGCGTCGGCAAGAGCGGCCACATCGGCTCAAAGATCGCCGCAACGCTCGCGTCGACCGGCACGCCGGCTTTCTTCGTCCATCCTGCCGAGGCCAATCATGGCGACCTCGGCATGATCGCCAAGGACGATGCCATCATCGCCATGTCGTGGTCGGGCGAGAGCCGCGAGCTCAAGGGCATCATCGCCTATTCCAGGCGCTTCTCGATTCCGCTGATCGCGGTCACTGCCGGAGAGCGATCGGCGCTGGCGCGTGCTGCCGATGTGGTGCTCCTGCTGCCGCGTGCGCCGGAAGCCTGCCCGCACGGCTTGGCACCGACGACATCGACGCTGCTGCAACTGGTGATCGGCGATGCGCTGGCCATCGCGTTGCTCGAAGCGCGCGGCTTCACGCCGGATCATTTCCGCACCTTCCATCCCGGCGGGCAACTTGGCGCCAATCTGACGCAGATCCGCGACATCATGCATGTCGGCGACAGGCTGCCGCTGGTGCCTTCGGGCACCGGAATGCGCGAAGCGATCCTCGAATTGTCGCGCAAGGGGTTCGGCTGCGTGGCGATAACCGCCGCGGATGGTGCGCTGATCGGCATCGTCACCGATGGCGATATCAGGCGCCACATCGGCAGCAATCTTCTGGCGATGAGTGTCGATCAGGTCATGACCAAGAAGCCGAAGACCGCCGGGCCGGATACGTTGGTGGCGACGGCGCTGCAGACGATCAACAATTCGGCCATCTCCAGCCTGATGGTTGTCGAGGGCGGACGGCCGGTCGGACTTGTCCATCTGCACGACCTGCTGCGCATCGGCGCGGCCTGACAGACCTCAGGCCTGTTTGAAAAGTCGCCCGCCGAGATGGGTAGGATCGGTCCTAAACCGCCTCGACCGTCAGCTCCAGATCGGTGTCGGCCGCGCCCGTCACGCGCACCTGCGTGCCGGCCGGCAGATCGGGGCCTGAGACGCGCCATAGCGTGTCGCCCAGCTTTATGCGGCCGCGCCCGTCCTTGATCGGCTCGGCAAGTGTCGCCATTCTGCCGATCATTTGTTCGCCGCGGCGATTGAGCAGCGGCTGGTCGGTCGGGTCATGGCGTCCGCCCGCCAGTCTCTTGCCGACATAGGCTGAGATCAGCGACAAAGCGAGGAAGGCGAGAACCTGGATCTGCCAGGTCCAGAATCCTGCGTCCCAGATGAGCAGGGAGACTGCACCGATCAGCAGCGCGGCGATGCCGATCCATAGCATGAAGATGCCCGGTGCGATGACCTCCATTACGAGGAGAACAAAGCCGATAACCATCCAATTCCAGGGACCGAGTTCCGAAATGATGCGGTCGAACATCGGATCGGCCTCAGCTTTCGCTCGGGCGAACTACCGGCGGACGTGAAGCTTGCCGCGGCGGGCCGGCATTGCCCTCGCTCCCGAAGACTTCCTTGGCGATCGCGCCGATGCCGCCGAGCGTGCCGATCAATGATGAAGCTTCCATCGGCATCAGCACGACCTTGCTGTTTGTGGCGGAGCCGATCCTGGTCAGCGCTTCGGTGTATTTCAGCGCAACGAAGTAGTTGAGCGCCTGCACGTCGCCCTTGGCGATCGCTTCCGACACCACCTGCGTGGCGCGGGCCTCGGCCTCGGCCGAGCGTTCGCGCGCCTCGGCGTCGCGGAAGGCGGCTTCCTTGCGGCCCTCGGCTTCCAGGATCTGCGACTGCTTGAGGCCTTCGGCGTCGAGGATCTGCGCGCGCTTGTTGCGTTCGGCCATCATCTGGCGACCCATCGATTCGACGAGATTGGCCGGTGGGTTGATGTCCTTGATCTCGACGCGGGTGATCTTGATGCCCCAGGGATGCGCCGCCTCGTCGACGACGCGCAGCAGGCGTTCGTTGATGGCGTCGCGGTTCGACAAAAGCTCGTCCAGGTCCATCGAGCCCATCACGGTACGGATATTGGTCATAGTCAGGTTGAGGATGGCGTTCTCCAGCCCGGCGACCTGGTAGGCGGCCTGCGCGGCGTTGAGCACCTGGTAGAACGCCACGCCGTCGACGGCGACGGTGGCGTTGTCGCGGGTGATGATCTCCTGGGTCGGGACGTCGAGCACCTGCTCCATCATGTTCAACTTGGCGCCGATGCGGTCGACGAACGGCACGATTAGGTTGAGGCCGGGGCTCAATGTCTTGGTATAGCGGCCAAAGCGTTCGACGGTATAATTATAGCCTTGCGGGATTGTCCGGATGCCTTTGAAAAGCACGAGCACGACAAGAGCGACAAGAACAAGAAGCGCGATATCGAAACCACTGAAATCCATTTGGCCCTCCCTCAGATGCCGGCCACGGAACTGTTTCACGCGGCCGACTTCACCAAACACTTAAGTGTGTTTCAGGAACGTTACAATCAGGTGATAGTGGATTACGGTGCATAGAAAGCGGGTTAGCGGCGCGCGATTGTATCCGCTTCAGATCCAGCCCGACAATTCGCGCCGCACCATCGCCTCGATCACCGCCATGCCCTCGGCACTGTCATTGAGGCAAGGGATGTGCGCGAACTTCTCGCCCCCGGCATGATGGAAAGTCTCGGCCGCCTCCCTGCCGATCTCGTCCAGCGTCTCGATGCAGTCGACGGAAAAGCCCGGATTGACGATGGCGATCGATTTCACGCCTTCTCCAGGCAATTTCTCGACCGTCTTGTCGGTGTAAGGCTGCAGCCACTCCTGCGCACCGAAGCGCGACTGGAACGTGGTGATCAGCTTCTTCTCATCCCAGCCGAGCTTTTCCCGCAGCAGCCGGGTCGTCTCAAGGCAATGGGCCTGATAGGGGTCTCCCTTGTCGGAATAGGGTTTCGGAATGCCGTGATAGGAGGCGATGACCACCTCCGGCTCGAAAGCGAGGGTCGCCAGATGACGCTCGATCGAACGGGCAAGCGCCTCGATATAAACCGGTTCGGCATAGTAGGGCGGCACGCTGCGGATCGCCGGGGCGCGGCGCATCTTCATCAGCGCGCGAAACAGCTGGTCGTTGGCGGTCGCGGTGGTGGTCGCGGAATATTGCGGATAAAGGGGAAAAGAGAGAATGCGGTCGCAGCCCTGCGCGACCAGCCCTTTGGTGACGCTCTCGGTGGAAGGATTGCCGTAACGCATCGCCCAGTCGACGGTGACGCCGGGCAGGTCGCGCAGCGCCTCGGTCAGCTTTTCGCTCTGAGCGCGGGTGTATGTGCGCAGCGGCGACTCGTTACGCTGCCGGTTCCAGATCCTGGCATAGTTGGCGCCCGACTTCTTCGGCCGCGTGGTGAGAACCAGCCCGTAGAGGATCGGGTACCAGATCGCCTTGTTGAGCTCGATGACGCGCGGATCGGACAGGAATTCCCTGAGATAGCGCCACATCGGCTTGAATTCTGTGCCGTCGGGCGTGCCGAGATTAACCAGCATGACGCCGATCCTGCCCGCCCCGACCGGCGGCTGTCCTGTCGGCGGCGGGCCGAGGACCTTCGCAGCCTTGGGATCGACAGGGTTGGAAAGCGTCATAAGGGATCTCCGGACACCGCGCGAAACTAGCGATGCCGCGCCGGTTTTCAATGCAGCGTCTGGCCGCACCTTATCTTATCTCAGGGGGAAAGCAGAAAACCCGCCCGGTTACCCGGACGGGTTTTCCAACAATGACGGAAGAATTTAGTTTGCGGCCGGGATGGTCAAGGTCACGCCGACGGGAAGTCGGCGCGCCTCATAGTCCTTGTTGGCGTCGGAGATCGTTTTCCACTTGGCGCCATCGCCATAGGCTTTTTCCGCCAGATCCCAATAGGTGTCGCCGGCAACGATCACATGGCTGCTTTCGGCCGGCTTTGCCGGCTCGGCAGGCGCAGCTTCGGCTGGCTTGGCTGGTTCCTGGGCCGGTTCCGCCGCAGGAGCCGGTGCCGCGGGCGCCGTCTCGGCTGGCTTTGCCGGCTCGGCAGGTGCCGGCGTTGCCGGGGCGGGTTCCGCCGGCACGGCTGGCGGCGTCGTGGCGATATCGTCCGAACCGGCCGGCGGTTCGGGCATCGCTGGCTCCGCAGTCGCGGCTGGAGCCGTTTCTGCTGGTTTTGCGGGCTCGGCCGGAGCGGGCGCAGCCTCGGCCGGCTTCGCCGGTTCCTGGGCCGGTTCCTTGGCCGGTTCCGCCGCGGCGGCGGCCGTGATCTCGGTGATGCGGCCATCGAGCTTCGGCGTATAGGGCCGATGTGCACTGAGATAATCGGCGACCACCTGTTCGAGGCCCGGTCCGTAATCATAGGCGTTCTTGGCCTTGTCGGCGAACACCTTGTAGCCGTCGCCGCCCTGGCGCACATAGTTGTTGGTGGCGACCAGGTAATCCTTGTCCGGATTGATCGGGGTCCACGCGCCGCCTTGCATGAGTTCGACCGACTTGACGCGCCCGGCATTCGGGGCAGCCGATTTGTCGAATGAGTACTTCAGGCCGGCAACCTGCGGGAAGCGTCCGGCGCCGTCCTCGATCTGGCTGAGACCGTTCTCGAGCCCGGTAATCAGATCCTTGCCGGAAATCTGGAAGGTCGCCAATGTGTTCTGGAACGGCAGCACGTTCAGCACTTCGCCCATGGTGACGGTGCCCTGGTCGATCGAAGCGCGCAGACCGCCGCCATTCGTGATGACGATCTCCACACCCTGGTCCTTGACGCGGTCAAGGACGGCATCGGAGACGAGATTGCCCATCTCGCACTCGCGGGTGCGGCAGTTCTCACGGCTGCCGTCGATCGCTTTGGTGGTTTCGGCGACCTCCTGGTTCTTCAACGCCTCGATCGGCGCGCCGAGCTCCTTGATGCGGGCAAGCACCGCGGGATCTGGCGTGATCGACTTGTCGAGGTAGATCGGGTCGCCGCTGGCTTGCTTGACGACGCCGTTGTCGTCAAACACGACCTTGAACTCGCCGAGATATTTCGAATAGGACGCCGCCTGGACGACCGGCACTTTGTAGCCGTCCGGATTGTCGACCATCGTCGGGTAGGGGCCTTCAGCCTTGGGGTCAGTGTTGGACAGCAGCGAATGGCTGTGGCCGCCGACCACCACGTCGACACCCGGGATCTTGGCGATGACGTCGCGCTCGCGCTTGTAACCGATATGGGTGACCGCGATGATCTTGTTGACGCCTTCTCCCTTCAGCTTCTCGACCTCTGACGTGATCGACTTGACGTCGTCCTCGATCGTGACGTTAGGGCCTGGCGAAGCGAGCTCCGGCGTGTCGTTGGTGACCGCGCCCACGACGCCAATCTTCTGGCCGCCGACCTCGATCACGATCGACGGTTTCACGCGGTCACCCAGCTTGGATTGCGCGTTGGCCTTCACATTGGCGCCGAGCACCGGAAATTTGATCATATCCAGGAACGGCGCCAGCGCCGCCTCGCCGTCGTCGAACTCGTGATTGCCGACCGCCATGGCGTCGAATTTCATCTGGTTGAGGAATTCGCCTTCGGTCTTGCCCTTGTAGGTGGTGTAGAAGAGCGAACCCTGGAAATTGTCGCCGGCGCTGAGCAGCAGCACGTTCTGACCTTCCAGCTTCTTGCGCTCCTGGCCGATCGCCGTGATCAGCCGCGCCGCGCCGCCGGTGCACTCGCCCTTGGCCTCCTCTTCGGCAGAGCAGGTCGATTCATATTTGTTGTTGCTTTCGATGCGGCTATGCCAGTCGTTGATGTGCAGGATGTTCAGCGTGTAGTCGGCAAAGGACACGCCGGCTGACAGGCCAAGCGTAGACGCCGACAGGGCGGCAATGGCGGCGATCTTCTTCATCTTCGTCTCCCGGATGACCTGTTTAACGCCCTTGCTCGACTGGAACATAACAGCCAGCTTTTCGCCCATGTTCACATCGCGTTTTAGGTGATGCAAGCGGAATCGGGGCCAGCTTTGCCGGCGCAAAAAGGACGGCGTCCTCAAGCCGCCGTCCTTTGCAAAGCAGTTCAGTATGGGCTCAGGTGCGTCGCGTCAGCACAAAGTTCTGCCCGCTCGCACTGGTGCAATTAAGCTGCGAGGTGGAGATCAACAAGCAGTTGAAGCTTATCGGCGTCTGGCGGATCAGCGAAGTGCCATTGATCGCGACCGAAGTACCGCCGGTCATGGTGTAGCTGCCGTCGGCAAGTTTCTGGCCGGTGTCGGTCGCGACGGTATTGAAGCTGCCGGCGGCGAAGGTCGACAGGCCGGTGCCTTGCGCGTCGATCCATGAGCCTTCGACCGCGTTGCGCGTGGCCAATGACGGCCCGCCCGGGCCGGCGGTGGTGCACGCCGCCAAGGCGACGGCAGCGGCCGCGACAATGCCGGCCGAAAGCTGTTTGCGCGCAATCGTCATCATCAAAATCCTCTCCTCTCGCATCGGCCGGAAAATCGATCCGATTTTTCGGTAAGCACGATGCGTACATTCAAAGCGCTATACTTTGTGCGTCCAAATGGACGCACGTCGCTCTAGGCCCCACCTTTCCTTCAATCGCCCGATTTCCAGGCGATTGCAAGGCAGTGAAACATTGCTATCGAACGAGGATGTTGCACTATCGAACGAGGATGTTGCGGAATTGCCATGGGTCGTTTTTGTCGAGGTCTTCCGGGAACAGACCAGGGCGGTTATCGAGCGGCGTCCAATCGGTGTAGTAGCCCTTGATCGGCCCCAGATAGGGGGACTGCACTTCCAGGCAGCGCCTGTAGTCCATCTCGTCTGCCTCGACGATGCCGGCCTCGGGATTTTCCAGCGCCCAGACCATGCCCGCCAGCACTGCAGACGTGACCTGCATGCCCGTGGCGTTCTGATAAGGCGCCAGCTTGCGCGCTTCCGCCAGCGACAGTTGCGAACCGTACCAATAGGCGTTCTTGTCGTGGCCATAGAGCAGCACGCCGAGCTCGTCGACACCGTCGACCAGTTCGTTTTCATCGAGCACGTGATGCACGGATTGCGCCTTGCCGGCGGCACCGAACATCTCGTGCAGCGACAGCACGGCGTCGTTGCAGGGGTGGTAGGCGTAGTGGCAGGTCGGACGATATTGAACCTTGCCCTTCCTGCCGCGCAAGGTGAAAAAGTCGGCGATCGAAATCGACTCGTTGTGCGTCACCAGGAAACCGTATTGCGGACCGGGCGTCGGGCACCAGCTGCGCACACGCGTGTTGGCGCCCGGCTGCTCCAGATAGATCGCGGCCTTCGAGCCATGCTTGTGCTTCTTGCCGTTCTTCGGCATCCACGTCTCATGCGTGCCCCAGCCTAGCTCGGCCGGTTGAAGCCCTTCCGAGATGAAGCCTTCGACCGACCAGGTGTTCCAGAACACGTTCATCGGCTTCGGCTTCTTGGTGCGCTGTGTGTCGCGTTCGGCGATGTGGATACCCTTGACGCCGGCCTTCTTCATCAGCCTGGCCCAACTTTCGCGATCGTGCTGCGCGGGCTCCGAGAACTCGAGGCCGAGATCGGTGGCGAGGTTGACCAGAGCCTGCTTGACGAACCACGAGACCATGCCTGGATTGGCGCCGCAGGTGGAGATTGCGGTCGCCCCGCCGGGATGCGCGTGCTTTTCTTCGATCATGGATTCACGCAGCGCGTAGTTGCTGCGGCTGGCATTGTCGGCCTTGGTATCGAAATAGAAGCCGAGCCACGGCTCTACGACGGTGTCGATGTAAAGCACACCCAGCTTGCGACAGAGCCGCATCAAATCCACTGAGCCGGTGTCGACCGAGAGGTTGACGCAAAAGCCCTGGCCACCGCCTTTGGTCAGCAAAGGCGTCAGCAGCTTCTTGTAGTTCTTCTTGGTCACCGCATCCTGCACGAAGGTGATGTCGCGCTCGTCGAGCAGCTTGCGATCGGTATCGCGTGGGTCGATGACCGTCATGCGGGACTTGTCGAACTTGAAATGGCGCTCGATCAGCGGCAGCGTTCCCCGCCCGATCGAGCCGAAGCCGATCATCACGACAGGGCCGGTGATCTCGCCGTAAACGGGCCAGTTTTCATTCGCCATTTTATCGATTACTCCCTCAGACACGCTGAAAAGCCGGGGCGTTCTTTGCCGGACGGCCAAGCGCTACAACCACAGATCATTGTCATAAACCAGCGAAAAACCGCGAGCTACGCCGCATTGGCCACGTGGTTAAGAGGACGACCAGCCGATCGTGGCCGTCAGAACCTTGTAGTCGCGTTGAGCAAAGTCGAGCGCCAGCAAATTGCGCGGCGAAAGATGCGGCGAGCATTAGCTCTCGTCGACGGTTCCCGATCCGGGTCGCAGCACGATGCCTCGGCGACTCTTCCGCAAGCGCTCACAGCTTTGGCCTACAGGCCAAACATTCTGCGGATACGCCAATCTATTCACCCTTGCGGCAGATCGCGCGAGGTGACATCGGCGATTGCCTTGTGAATCCGGATCGTCTCGATTTTCTCGCCGGGACGCATTATGCCGATCACCGTTTCGATGTCGGGACAGCCATCTTTGCGGCATACGAGCTCCGTGACGGACACCACGACGTCGCCATCGAGCCCGCGGGCCTCGCGAACCCAGACCTTGATCTGGCCGGTCTTCTCCGGCAGGGCAAGCCCGCGCGGGGCGAGTGGGTTCGCGAGGCGATTCATATACAGTCCTGTCCCAAAGGCGCCTTGCCTACGCACTCAGAGCCTCTACAGAGTCCACGTCGACACAGCATTTGAGGAAGCCGTCTTCAATCATGCCCTTGGGAAGGTTGCGGCCGATAAACACCAGCCGGCTTACGCGCTTCTCCCCTGCTTTCCATGGGCGCTGGTGGTCGCCTTCGAGCAGCATGTGGACGGCCTGGACGACAAAGCGGTCGTCATCGCCCTTGAACGCCAGGATGCCCTTCATGCGTAGCATGTCGATGCCGAATTTCTGTGTGATCATCTGGATCCACGGCAAGAACTTGCCCGGATCGATCGAAGTTTCCGTGACGAGAGAAAAGCTGGTGACGTGATCGTCATGCTCATGCTCGTGTTCTGCGTCGAGAAAGTCCGGCTCGACTTCGAGGACACGGTTCAGATCGAACGCGCCGCGATCCAGAACCTCGTCGAGTGGAACATTGCAATGTGTGGAATGCTGATTGCAGCCGTCGGGTTGATCCTGCGAATGCGCGCCTCCACTGCATTGCGTTCGATCGGCCTTACCAGGTCGGTCTTGTTGAGTATGACGATATCGGCGAAAGGGAGTTGCTCCTGCGCCTCGTGCGCATGATCCAACTCGCCGAGGAGATGCTTCGCATCGACGACCGTGACGATCGCGTCGGATCGCGCTCAGGCTTTCGATCCTGTGAACCAGGCCCTCCTCGATGAGCCGATCCAGCGCGCGATAGATCTGTAGCGGTGAGCGGAGCCCTTCCTGACGAAGGAATTCAAGCAGTTCGTAGGCCCCCATCGGCCGCTCGGAGCGCGCGAGCGCACCGAGAACCAACTGGCTGATTACGTCTAGGCATCCGTTGTTCCTTAGTGTTCCACGCAGTTTCGAGCACAACGGTTACCGTGAGTTATAACATAACGGTTTCGATTGACGAACGTGATAACATAACATAACGCATCGTCAAGAGCGGGGCTGACTTTGATGCTTTCCATGGAGATGGAGCAAATGGCGGTCGGTGTGACCTTTCAAGACCTCACGCTGGGCTACAACAGCCATCCCGACGGAATCGTCCGGCCCGGCGGTCATCCGGTCGGCGGGCGTACATTCTTCCATCTTTGCCGGCGCGCAGCGTGCTCGGCACGCGTCCGGCATATGTCCCAACAGAGCCACTTGAACAGAAGGAGTTGATCGAATGTCCTGGACGCTGAAGCTTGCCGCCGTGGTGGGCGTCATAACATCATTGCCAATCATCCCGTCGGTGGCCGCGGCCGAGAACCTCAAGGTTGTCGCCAGCTTCTCGATCATCGCCGATTTCGCCAAGAATGTCGGTGGCGACCGTGTCGACATCATCACGCTGGTCGGCCCTAATGGTGACGCCCATGTCTACGAACCGAAGCCGGCCGACGCGGCCACCGTCGGTTCTGCCGACGTGGTGCTGGTCAACGGCCTTCAGTTCGAGGGCTTCCTTCAGCGTCTCGTCGAGGAGAGCGCGACGAAGGCGCCGGTCGTGGAGTTGACCAAAGGCGGCGAGGTGTTGCGCAACACCGAGGAAGAAGGTCACCACGACCAGGATAAGGCCGCCAAGGGCGGGGAAGGGCACGCCGCGGAGGCGGAAGAGGGCCGTGAGGAAGGGCACCATCATCACGGCGAGTCCGATCCTCATGCATGGCAGTCGGTGCACAATGCCGAACTCTATGTGAAGAACATCGCCGATGCCTTCTGTGCCGCCGATGCGGCCGGCTGTGACACCTATCGGGCCAATGCCCAAACATACGGCCGGCAGCTCGAGGGACTGGAAGCGGAGATCAAAGCTGCTGTAGCTGACGTTCCCGAGGACAAGCGCACGATCATCAGCTCCCACGACGCCTTTGGGTATTTTGAGCACGAATACGGCATAAAATTCCTCGCACCGGAGGGCGTCTCCACCGAATCTGAGGCTTCAGCCTCCGACGTCGCGGCCCTCATCAAACAGATCAGGCAAGACAAGGCTTCGGCAATCTTCGTGGAAAACGTCACCAATCCCCGCCTGATCGAACAGATCGCCAGCGAGACGGGCCTGAAAGTCGGCGGTGAACTCTACTCCGACGCCCTGTCGGATAGGAACGGCCCGGCTGCGACCTATCTCGAGATGATGCGGCACAACATCACGACGATGAAAGGCGCGATCCTCGGAAGCTGACCGCCACGGAGCAATCCGCCTCTTCGTCGACCACAATCAGTTATGTGATAACATTCAAGGAGAATACCGTGAGGACAAATTGGGCGTCAGCCACGGCCATCGCGCTGTTTCTGTCTCTATCAACAAGTGCTGCCCATGCCGAGGAGGTGACCGCCTGGCGCCTCTTCATCTCAGATCACGCGGACCCGAAGGTGACCGTAGTCGATGCAGTCGATGGCGAAAAGCTCGACACGTTCCATCTCAAAGGGCCGGCATCGCTCCATCGGAGCGAAAGCGGCCGGACCGTGTTCGCCGTGCAGGGCGCGGCCGGCGTCGTTACCGGGATCGCGAGCGGCATTTCCTTCGAGGACCACGGCGAGCACGGCGACATCGACGTCGAAGCGCCGAAGCTTGCCGGCGTCGAGATCGCAGGCAAGAAGCCGTCGCATTTCGTCGAGCATGACGGAGACCTCGCCGCTTTTTTCGACGGCGAAGGTGTCGCCCGCATCATCTCCGAGAAGGCCGTTCTGGAAGGCAAATCGGATTTCAGGGAAGTGAAGACGGACGCGCCGCAGCACGGCGTCGCAGTCGCCTATGGCTCCCATGTTCTCCTGTCGGAGCCGAACAGGGAAAAGCCGGACGAACTCCCGGTCGGCATCAGGGTCGCTGACGAAGCCGGCGCGCCGATCGGCGGCATCCACGCCTGCCCCGACCTCCACGGGGAGGCGTCTTCCGGCAATATCCTGGCTTTCGCCTGCGCGACCGGTCTGCTTGTTGTCACCGATGGCGACGGCACCCCGGCGATCCGTCACCTACCCTATGCCGATAGCCTGCCGGACGGCAAAACGACGACGCTGATCGGCGGCAGAGGCCTGCAATATTTCCTCGGCAACTACGGCGCCGACAAGGTGGTGCTGATCGATCCGACGGTCGAGAGCGACGCATTCCGGCTGATCAGCCTTCCGACGCGCCGCGTGCATTTCGTGGTCGATCCCGTTCGTGCGAAGTTCGCCTACGTCTTCACCGAGGACGGCCAGCTTCACCAACTCGACGTGGTGAAGGGGGAGATCGCAAACTCGCTCAAGCTGACCGATCCCTATTCGATGGACGGTCACTGGAGCGAGCCGAGGCCGCGCGTCGCGGTCGCCGGCGACAGGATCGTGGTTACGGATCCTTTGAAAGGCGTGCTGCGTCTCGTTGATGCGACATCGTTCGAGAAAACCGGCGACATGGCTGTCGAAGGCAAACCCTTCAACATCGTTTCCGTCGGCGGCTCCGGTCAGACCCACGAAGGCGAATAGTCGCTCCTCCCAAGCGGCTGCCGCGCGTCCGGCCCTTTCTTGCCGGGCCGGACGCATCTTCCCAACTCGCAAAGCAAAACCATGCTCGAGACAAAGTCATGGGCGTGTCGTCTGGTGCCTTTTCGGTGCGTTTTCAGCCCAGCCGTGCCGGGATCAATCCGCGCAGGGAATTGCCGACGAACAGCGCTTTGGCCGATTTCAGATCATCCAAGGTGTAGATTGCTTCGCGGGCGCGGCCTTCGTCCAGCAATTCGCCGCGCAGTACGCCAGGCAGCAGGCCGCAATCGAGCCGCGGCGTTGCCAGCGCGCCGTCGCCGAAATCGGCGAAGAGATTGGTGATCGTGCCCTCACAGATTTCGCCACGCTCGTTGGCCAGCAGCACCTCGTCGGCCCGGCTGATCAGATATTCGGCTCGCGCCCGCTGATAGGTGTCCCGGCGACTCGTCTTGTGGCGCAGCAGCGTGTCGCTTGAATCGAGCCGCACCCGCGCCAGTTGCAGCCTCCACACCTTGTCGGCTCCATGCGGCTCGTAAGGCAGCGCCGAGACCGTCACCTTGCCGCTGCGCGACAGGACGAGGCGTGTGCGCAAGGCCATGTCCGGCCGGTCGACGGCGTTCCTGAGCATCTCGCCGACCTTCTGCGGATCGCAGGCAAAACCCAGTTCGGCTGCCGAGCCATAAAGGCGGGCCAAATGGCGGTCGAAACGGAGGAAGCCTTGGCCCGGCTGCCAGCGCATGGTTTCGATCAGCTCGAAATCGGCGGTGTTCCCGTCGCGTAGCGCGCTTTCAGCAGGCACTCCTGATACTCCTCCTCGGCGGTCGAATCGAAGACGACGCCACCACCGATATTGTAGACGGCTTCGCCACTGGAAAAGAGCGATATGGTGCGGATCGCCACCGAAAAGCGCATCCTGCCGCCAGGCGCGATCCAGCCGATGGCGCCGCAATAGACATCGCGCGGCGTGGCTTCCAAGTCGTGCAGGATTTCCATGGCGCGGATTTTTGGAGCGCCGGTGATCGATCCGCATGGAAACAGCGCAGCGAAGATCCGGCGGATGGTGAGGTCGGGCAAGAGCTTGGCCCGCACGCGGCTCACCATCTGATGGACGGTCGGGTAGCTCTCGATGCGGAAAAGCTCCGGCACCTCCAGCGTGCCGACCTCGCTGATCAGCGAGATATCGTTGCGCAGGAGATCGACGATCATCCGGTTCTCAGCCTGGTTCTTCTCGTCGTTGCGCAAGAACGCCTTCAGCCGCTTGTCCTCCGCCTTGGTCGCGCCGCGCGGGGCGGTGCCCTTCATCGGATGCGTCTCGATCATGCCTTCGGCGTCGACCTCGAAGAACAGTTCCGGCGAACGCGACAAGACGACCGGATCGCCGAGTGCGATCAGCGCGCCATATTTCACCGGCTGGCGCTCCGTCAGCGCGTCGAAGGCGGCCAGCGGATCGCCCGACCACTGCGCATGAACTGGGAAGGTCAGATTGCCCTGATAGCAATCGCCCTTGCGAATGTGATTGTGGAGCCGCGCAAAGCGTTTTGCGTAGTCTTCTGAAGACCAGGCAGCCCTTGCATCGAAGATCGGACCGTTGGTCGCCGGCGCGTTGCTGGACACGACCGCCTGTTCGACAGGGGCGTCGAAGATCCCCAGGCAGACAAGCGGGGCGCGGCGTCCGCCCGGCAGCAGCGGAACGAGCTTCGGTTCGAGCAGGTAGCCGGCCTCGTAGGAGAAATATCCGGCCAGCCATTTGCCAGCGTCATGCGCGGCCTGGGCGATTTCCAGCGCCGGCAGGAAATCCTCCGCCTCATGCGCCACGATGATGTCGGCCGGACGGTCGAAAACGAGCTGATGCGCGCGCTCGTCATTTCTGAAAATTGCAGAGGGCAGGGGCATGGGACTCGGATGCTGCGATCGATGACGCCAGCTATCGCTCTATATGGGGGCTCGAACGCGCGCAATCGAGAGAGCGTCGTCTCAAGACGCAAAGGCAGCCTTGGTGCAAAAGCAAACCGGCGGCACCTCGAAGGCACCGCCGGTCTGTTATGTGCTCGATACCGGCAGGCAATTCAGGTGTTGCTCGCGGTTCCCCCGGTCGGGAAGCGGCGCGCGAATTCCTCCTCATCGCCGGCGGCAAGCAGTTTCGCCTGCTCGATCCAGCGCTCACGCTCGATGCGGCCGTCGAAGTTCAACGTCTCCTCGATTCGCTCGACGTCGGCGGCCGTCCAGGCGGCGATTTGCGCATAGGTTGTGACTCCGAGCCCGTTGAGCAGTCGCTCGTTGGCCGGGCCGATGCCGATAAGGCGGCGCAGATTGCTGGCTTTGCCAGCCGCCGCCTTTGTTGTCGCGGCTTTCTTTGCCGCTGACGCAGCGCTCTTCGGTGCAGCACCAGTTTTCGATGCGGGAAGTTTTGGCGCACTTGCCTGTGACGCGCTCGCTTTCGACGCACTGGCCTTCGGAGCGGCTGCGGCCTTCGCGGCCGCCGGTTTCTTGGACGTGGTCGTGGCTGGCGCGGTCTTTGCTGGCCCGTTCTTGGACGCGGTCTTTGCCGGTGTCGACTTGGCCGGCGCGGTCTTGGCCGGCGCGGATGTCGCCATCAATGCCGACGGCGCCGGGATTGCTGCGTTTGTCGCACCGGTCTTGGTGCCATGTGCATCGCCCAACTGGCGCTCCAGGTCGGCGCGGGCGCCGCGGCATACTTCCAGCTCGCCGGTCAGGCGGTCGGCGTCGGCGCGCAGCCTGTCGCGCTCGCTGCGCGTGCGGTCCATGTCACCGCGCAGGCTGTCGAGCTCGCCACGCAGGCGTCCCCAGATGAACCAGCCAACCAACACACCTACCAGGAACGCCAGGAGCATGTAGAAAAAAGTGCCCATTGTCTTTCTCTCCAGTCCGATCCATCTGCCGTGGCCTGGAGTGGTGACCTTGGCACAAGGACCATTCAATGGTGGCTCCGCTGTTCGCGGAACAGCCGGCTTAGATCGAGCTGTCGGCGACCGGCTTTTCCTGCCATGACCAACGGCCGCTGTCGCATTTGCCGAAGCGCCGTGACCGGACCGAAGATTTTTTCCTGGCCTGAGCCCCGCGCCCGACTGAGCTTGAGGCGGGACGCTATCATACAGCTTCCGGAAAGCTAACGGAAAAATTCCACGGAGAGTTATTTAAGAACAGATATTTAGGGCCAAGAATAGAATGGTCTCAATATGCATTGCGGCTAATCTGTTCTGTCAGCCCCGGATGTTCAGCGCTGTGCGTCAATTGTCCAAAGCTTCGAGCTCGTCGATCAGCCCGCCGATCACGCCAAGTCCGATCTGCCAAAAGGCAGGGTCTGTGGCGTCAAGGCCGAAGGGTGCCAGGAGCTCGGAATGATGCTTGGTGCCGCCGGCGCGCAGCATGGCAAAATATTTCTCCTGAAAGCCACGCTCGGCATTCTGATAGACCGCATAGAGCGAATTCACCAGGCAGTCGCCGAAAGCATAGGCGTAGACGTAGAAAGGCGAATGGATGAAGTGTGGAATATAGGTCCAGAAGACCTCGTAACCGTCGCGCAGCTTGATCGCCGGCCCGAGGCTTTCCGCCTGCACTTCCAGCCAGAACTGGCCGAGCCTGTCGGATGTCAGTTCGCCGTTCTTGCGCTCGGCATGCACCTTGCGTTCGAATTCGTAGAAAGCGATCTGGCGCACGACCGTGTTGATCATGTCCTCGACCTTCTGGGCGAGCATGGCCTTGCGCTCGCGTTTGTCCGTGGTCTGGTCAAGCAGCGAACGGAAGGTCAGCATCTCGCCGAAGACGGATGCGGTCTCGGCCAGCGTCAGCGGCGTCGAGGCCATCAGCGCGCCCTGGCCTGCAGCCAGCACCTGATGCACGCCGTGACCAAGCTCATGCGCCAGCGTCATCACGTCGCGCGGCTTGCCCATGTAGTTGAGCAGAACATAGGGATGCGCCGACGGCACGGTCGGATGCGCGAAGGCGCCCGGCGACTTGCCAGGCCTTACCGGCGCGTCGATCCAGTTGCGGTCGAAGAAAAGCCGGGCGATCTCCGCCATGTCAGGTGAAAAGCGCTGATAGGCGGAAAGCACCGTGTTCTTGGCCTCGTCCCAGCCGATGATCGCTTGCGGGGTCTCCGGCAACGGCGCGTTGCGGTCCCAGTGATTCATCACTTCCATGCCGAGCCAGCGCGCCTTCATCTGGTAGTAGCGGTGCGACAGACGCGGATAGGCGTCGCGAACGGCTGAGGCCAGCGCATCCACCACGCTGCGCTCGACGCGGTTGGCGAGATGGCGAGAATCGGCGATGTCCTCGAAGCCGCGCCAGCGGTCGGAAATCTCCTTGTCCTTGGCCAGCGTGTTGGTGACCAGTGTGAACGTGCGCAGATTCTTGCGGAAGGTTGCGGCAAGCGCTTCAGAGGCCCGGCGGCGCACCTCGCCATCGGCGTGCTGGAGGCGGTTCAGCGCCGGCTCCAGGGTAAGCTCCTCGCCATCGATGTCGAAGCGCAGATCGGTCATCGTTTCGTCGAACAAGCGGTTCCAGGCGCCGCGTCCGGTAATCGACTTCTCATGGAAAAGCTGCTCGACGCGATCTTCCAGCTGGTAGGGTTTGTCCATGCGCAGATCGAGCACCCACGGCCGGTAGTGAGCGAATGCGGGATCGGCAGCAAGCGCGGTTTCGATCGCGGCGTCGTCGATGAGGTTCAGTTCGAGCGCGAAAAACAGAAGATGCGCGCTGGCGTCGGTCATCTTCTCCTGAATATCGCCATAGAGCTTGGCGCGCTGCGGATCCGCGGTGTTGCCGGCATAGATCAGTCCGGCATAGGAGACGATCCGGCCGATCAATTCCTCCAGCGCCTCATATTCGGCAAGTGCCTCGCCCAGCCTGCCGCTGTCGGCACGCTCCGCCTCGGCTGCGAGCGTGCCTTTCCAGCGGCTCTCGAAGCTGATGGCATCGGCCGCCGCCCTGGCGATGTCCCGCTTCAGCTCGGGGGCGTCCATCCCGGAATAGAGATCTGCGAGATCCCATTCCGGCAGGTCGCCAAGCTCCGCCGCGCCCTGACCGGACGCTGCCGCCGCAAGCTGCCGACCAAAAACCATGCGCATTGCCGATACTTTCCAGATTGCAGGACCCAAGCGGCCAGACTCAAAGAATCAAATGGGCATGAGAAAGCCGGTCAAATCCTAAGGAATTCGTTCACCGGGTTTTTTGAAACCTTATTTAGAACCCTGTGCCAAGATGATCCATAGGGCGGATTCCCTTGGGTGGGCATATTGGGCGAGCATCGTTGAACCAGTCATGACAGGTTCCATACTCATAGTCGACGATGATCCCGTGCAGCGCAGGCTGCTCGAGGCGGCCGTGACGAAATTCGGCCACAGCGCGATCATCACGGATGGCGGCGAGGCCGGTCTCGACGCGCTCGACGGGCCCAACGCGCGCGACGTGTCGGTGGTCATCCTCGACCTCGTCATGCCGGGCCTCGACGGCATCGGCGTGCTGAAGGCGATGCGTGAGCGCGGCATCCAAGTTCCGGTCATCGTACAAACCGCCCAGGGTGGCATCGAGACCGTCGTTTCGGCCATGCGTCATGGTGCTTTCGATTTCGTCGTCAAGCCGGCATCTCCCGACAGGCTGCAGGCATCGATCGGCAATGCGCTCAAGGTCGAGGCGGTCGAGGGCGAAGTGAAGCGCACGTCGCGGCGGCGCGGCGGCCATCTGACCTTCAAGGACATGATCACGCACAGCCCGGCGATGGACCGGGTGATCCGTCTCGGCCAGAAGGCGGCCGCGTCCAACATCCCGATCCTTATCGAGGGCGAATCCGGTGTCGGCAAGGAACTGGTGGCGCGCGCCATCCAGGGCAGCGGCGATCGCCGCTCCAAACCCTTCGTTACCGTCAATTGCGGCGCCATCCCCGACAATCTGGTCGAATCGATCCTGTTCGGCCACGAGAAGGGCTCGTTCACCGGCGCCACCGAAAAACACACCGGGAAGTTCGTCGAAGCGCATTCGGGCACGCTATTTCTCGACGAGATCGGCGACCTGCCGCTCGACGTGCAGGTCAAGCTGTTGCGCGCCGTGCAGGACGGTGAGGTCGATCCGGTCGGCGGGCGTTCAACCATCAGGGTCGACATCAGGCTGATCTCGGCGACACACCGCAATCTTCTGCAGCAGGTCAAAGACGGCAAATTCCGCGAGGATCTGTTCTATCGCCTGAACGTCTATCCGATCTTCGTGCCGCCGCTGCGCGATCGTCGCGACGACATCCCTTATCTGGTCGAGCACTTCCTGGAGAAGGTTGCGCCCACCGATCCACGTCACCGCCTGCACGGCATTTCGGCTGCGGCGCTCACCATGCTGCAGGCCTACGACTGGCCGGGAAACATCCGGCAGCTGGAAAACGCCGTCTTCCGGGCCTCGGTGCTTTGCGAAGGCGATGTGCTGACCGAAGAGGAGTTTCCGCAGATCCGGGCGCAGGTCGAGGGCACCGTCAACCTCGATGCGGATGGAGCGTTGCACGCGTCGCCTTTGGCCATCGAGCCGCCTGGCGAGGACGTGCCGGCCGATAACGGCATCGCTGCAACTGAGCTCGATCCGCCGGCCAGGCCGCAGCCCCGATTCGGCACGCTGCGGGCACTCGACGAACGCGGCAATGTGCGCGCGCTGGCCGACGTCGAACTCGAAATGATCAAGCTCGCCATCGACCATTACAACGGCCAGATGAGCGAAGTTGCCCGCCGCCTCGGCATCGGCCGCTCCACGCTCTACAGGAAGCTCAAGGAGTACGGCATCGATCCGGAAACAGGCCGTATCGACCGGCTTGCTTCCTGACTAAGCAAGTCCGGACCAGCTTGTCAGCCTGGCACCAGGACAATCGACAGTCATCGACCGGGCGTGACGCGCGTCGGGGTGACGCGCTTGCCGGCAGTGTTCACGCATTGAGGCAGCCGGTAACAGATCGTGTTCAGGCAAAGGCCGAAACATGATCTAAACCAGCAGTTTACCAAGAAACCCCGCGCAATATTTTTGACGGGATATTGCCACGGTGTTACCGCATTTCGGCTTCAATAAGCGATGATTAACCATTAGGATCGATATTCGGATGCGAACACCACCGCATCCGTTGGTCAAATCCGGGGACAAACGGCAGCCTGCAAGGCCTTTTGATTTGAACAAAGTCGAACGACACACAAACGGGCGGCATTATCACATGAGCGTCTGGCCGAGATGGCTGGCAGCAGTGATTCTCGCCTTTGGCTTCCTTACAGCGGCTGCGACCGGCGCCAGCGCCCAGACACGTTCGCTGAAACTCTATAACCTCCACACCAAAGAGAAGGCGGAGATCGTCTTCAAGCGCGGCGGTCGCTACGACCAGGCGGGTCTGAAAAAGATCAACGTCATCCTGCGCGACTGGCGCCGCAACGAGCCGACCAAGATGGATCCGCGCCTGCTGGACCTGGTCTGGGAGGCTTACCGGCAGAGCGGTGCCACCGACTATATCCAGGTCGTTTGCGGTTATCGTTCGTCGTCCACCAACTCGATGCTGCGCAGCCGCAGCAGGGGCGTCGCCAAGAAAAGCCAGCATATGCTCGGCAAGGCCATGGACTTCTACATTCCCGGCGTGCCGCTGAAGAAACTGCGCGACATCGGTCTGCGGATGCAGGGCGGCGGCGTCGGCTATTATCCGAGGTCCGGCTCGCCCTTTGTCCACATGGATGTCGGCAATGTGCGCCACTGGCCGGGCATCAGCCGCCAGGAACTGGCGCGTGTGTTCCCCAATGGCAAGACGCTGCATGTGCCGAGCGACGGCAAGCCGCTGCCCGGCTATTCACAGGCGCTCGCCTCCTACAAGGCGCGCAAGGGCGCCGGCGCTCCCGCCATCGAACTGGCCAGCGCAGGTGGCGGTTTCAAAAAGTCCGGTGGTCTGCTGGCGGCTTTCTTCGGCGGCGGTGAAGACGAGGCCGATGACAGCGCCGATGTGGCAGCGGCGCCAGCGCCGAAGTCAAAGAGCGTGAAGCTGGCGACCGCCAAGCCGGCGCCGGCCGCCAAGAACAGCAAGCTTCCGGGCATTGCCATCGTGTCGCCTCAGGATGCGAAGCGCGCCGAGATTCCGCAAATCGCCGATGCGCCTGCTCCGGAACCGGAGGAGGACACGCCGGAAACGATCATCGCGGCGCTGCCGGCGCGCAGTGTGCCGCTGCCTGATTTCGCCCCGCGTCCGAAGACCGATGTCGGCGCTCAGCCGCCCGAAAACGTTCCGTTCGGCGTGGCGGATGCCACTGCCACCACTGAACAGGCGGTGGCGACCGCGCAAGCGCCGGCAAGCGCTCCCTTCGGCATGGCCGAGCCGTCCGCTGTCGCCGATGCGGCGCAGGTTGCGGCCAACAACATTCCGTTGCCGACCTGGCGTCCCGATCACTCGCTGCCGGCCGACCTTGCAGCGACCGACCTTGCGCCGCAGGACAAGGATGTGCTTCTGGCGCTGGCGGATACGGCCGGGCACGGCAAGACCGCTACCGATGCGTTCCCGGTGCTGCCGTCGGCTCGGCCCGATCTGGCGCAGCCTGACTTGGCCCAGCCTGATTTGGCCCAGACGGACCAGGTTCAATCCGATGCGGTCAAGGCCGTCCTCGAGCGGGTCAGCGCAACCGACGAATACCAGGTCGCTTCGCTCTCCCAGCCGAGCTCGATTCTCAGCGATGCGGCGAACGGCAATGCCGCATCGCCGCGCGAGGCTGTCTTTACCCGTCCGGCCGGCTCGGATCCGGCCGCGGCGATCGGTGCGGGTGTGAAGACCACCCGCAAGGCAGCCAGGGCAACCGCCCGTGACCTGAAGCCTGGTCCCAAATCCGTGGTGGTCGCCGCGGAGCCGAAGGCCGCGCGCTGGGCATTGAACAGCGGCGAGAATGTCACCACCGTCTCCAGCGCGACGACGGCGCCGCGCTATGCCTACAATATCGTGCACACGCCGCCGACCGAGGTCTACACCGCGGGCTTCCAGCCGAACGATCAGCTGGCCGACGCCAACCGGTTCACCGGCAATGCCGTCAAGTTCATGTCGGTAGCCCGCTTCCAGACCAAGTAGCGGATCGACCAAGCAAAATAAAGCCGCGCCGGACAACCCGCGCGGCTTTTTGGTGTTCGCAAACAAACGCCGCGATGCAGCCAGTCCGCTTGGGGATAAGAGTTTCTCTACCGCCCGAGCTTGCTCGCCGCGCGCGCCAACGCCTCGATTTCGTCCCACCTGCCGGCCGTGACCAAATCGTCAGGCGCCACCCAGGAGCCGCCGACGCAGATGACGTTGGGCAAGCTCAGATAGTCGGCGGCGTTCTTGCCGGTGATGCCGCCGGTCGGACAGAATTGCACATCGGTCAGCGGCGAGGCGAATGCCTTGAGCGACGCGATGCCGCCCGACTGTTCCGCCGGGAAGAATTTCAGGAAACGCAAGCCTGCCTCGCGGGCGGCCATGATCTCACCCGGCGTGATGGCACCGGGCAGCAACGGAACGTCGCTGTCCTTCGCCGTCGCCAGAAGCTCGCGAGTGATGCCGGGGCTGACGATGAACTTGGAGCCGACTGCTGCCGCCTCGCCGAACTGGCGGGCGTCCAGAATGGTGCCGGCGCCGACGACGGCGTCCTCGACTTCGCTTGCCACAAGCCGGATCGCCTCCAGCGCGTCAGCTGTCCGCAGCGTGATCTCGATCGCCGGCAGGCCGCCGCGCGCCAGGGCACGCGCCAGCGGCACGGCATCGGCGACGTTGGCGATCTTCAGCACCGGGATTACCGGTTGGCCGTTGAGGAGCGACAGGAGCTTTTCGGTCTTGCTGGGCATTGTCGTCTCTCCGGTATTGATCCGTTCAACCGGTTAGCAGAAGGCCGTTTTTCTGTCCACGAAACGAAGCGTGTCGCGATGTCACGCACTGCCGGCAATGCCGTCAGCACCGGCCGTCAAAGCCACCAGGGAGAGGCTGATCCACGCGTCAGCCTTGAATCGGCTTTCACGAGCGTTTAGTGGCTTCGGCGATGACACTGCCCAATCAACCTTTTCGCGTTGCCGCGCTCTACAGGTTTGCCCGGCTCGACGGCTTCGAGGCGTTGCGCGCACCACTCGCCGCCTTTTGCTGCGGACGCAGTATCAAGGGCACGCTGCTTCTGGCGCATGAGGGCATCAACGGCACGGTCGCCGGCAGCGAAGCTGACATCGCCGCGCTCATCGATCATCTCCAATCCATCGAAGGTCTCGCCGGTCTCGAAGTCAAGTACAGCAGCGCCGCGCAGACGCCGTTCCACCGCATGAAGGTGCGGCTGAAGCGCGAGATCGTCACCATGGGCGTTAGGGATATCGATCCGGCGGCAAGCGCCGGCACCTATGTGGCACCGGCCGATTGGAACGCACTTATCTCGGATGCGGGCACGATCGTCATCGACACGCGCAATGCCTACGAGGTATCGATCGGCACCTTCAAGGGCGCGGTCGATCCCGCCACGACGAGCTTTCGCGAATTCCCGGCCTGGGTCGAGCAGCACCGGGCCGAGCTCGTCGGCCGGACGGTGGCCATGTTCTGCACCGGCGGCATACGCTGCGAGAAGGCAACGGCCTATGTGAAGTCGCTCGGCTTCGCGGATGTGTTCCATCTCAAGGGCGGTATCCTGAAATACCTCGAAGAGGTGCCCGCCGAACAGAGCCTCTGGCAGGGCGAGTGCTTCGTCTTCGACGAGCGCGTCTCGGTGTCGCACGGGCTGGTCGAGGGTGAGGCGGAACTGTGTCGCGCCTGCCGGCATCCGCTGATCGGGCAGGACCTGTTATCGCCGAAATACGCCGCCGGCATCTCATGCCCGCATTGCTTCGATGCCCGTTCCGACGAGGATCGCGCGCGCTACGCCGAGCGTCAGCGCCAGGTCGAGCTTGCAGAAGCGCAAGGCAGGGCTCCGCACATCGGACGTTAGAGCGACGTGCGTCCGCTGGACGCACAAATTACGCTGCAACGCGTTGCATTTCGGGCCGATGCGTTAGGAGACGGCAGATCCTGACATCATCCCGTTTCCGCCATCATTGGCAAAGCGCTCATCGGTCATTGTAATGTCAATATGCGGGGCCTACCTCTTCAACGTCCGAAAACCCGCCCGTCCACGTTCGGCCGGGCCAATTCTGGAGGCATTGATGTTCGATCCCAAGAAGCTCCTCGACGATCTGCTCGGCTCGCAAATTCCCGGAACGGGGTCGACCGTCCGCGACAAAGGGGGTCAGGCGGTGCAGATGGCCAAGGACAATCCGCTGGCGGCCGGCGCACTGGCCGCGGTGCTGCTCGGAACCGGCGCTGGCCGTCAGGTCACCGGCACTGCGGTGAAGCTCGGCGGCCTGGCCATGATCGGCGGTCTCGCCTACAAGGCCTACCAGAACTACAAGAACGGCAAGGCGCCTGCGGAAACGGCCGCAGCCGGCTCGCCGGAATTGTTGCCGCCGCCCGCCGACACCAGCTTCCATCCCTCGCAAGCGCCGCAAGGCGAGGACGAATTCACGCTGACGCTGGTGCGGGCGATGATTTCGGCGGCGAAGGCCGACGGCCATATCGACGACGACGAACGGCAAAAGATCGCCGGCAAGCTCAGCCTCTCGGGCATCGGCTCCGACGCGGAGAAGTTCCTGATGTCGGAGCTGGAAACGCCGCTCGACCTGGATACGCTGGTCGCCGGCGCCCAAACCGACGCGCAGAAGCTCGAACTCTACACCGCCTCGCGCCTCACCATCGATCCGGATACGCGTTCCGAACGCGGCTATCTCGATCTGCTCGCCGGCCGCCTCGGGCTGCCGGACGCACTGGTCGACCATGTCGAGGCGACGGTGTCAGCGGCAAAGGTGCCGGAGTCAGGGGTGCCGGAGTCAGGGGCGCCGGAGTCAGGGGCGCCGGAGTCGGACAAAGCAACCGCCAGCTCGCGCTGGTAGGCTTCAGGGCCGCGGAGGGCGGCAATCCGGGCGCCGCTCTCGCGTTAATGTCTCGTTTACCTAGGAAGCGCATAACTTTAGGTAGTCGGATCGGCTTTCCTCCTCCCAAGTCCGGTTCAGATCAGGGCGGCCGCCAATGGCCGCCCTTTTGTTGAAGCCGGCTGGCGCATAATCCGAAATCGGAATCGATTTTTGGAAGCGATCATGCGCAAAATCAAATTGCTCGAAATCAAGCTGCTATAGCGTCCTTGCGGACACGCGGCGCTGTAGGAGGACAGTTATGACAAACTACAAAACGGCCATCGTCACCGGCGCCGGCACGGGCATTGGCAAAGCCGTCGCTACGGCGTTGCTCAGGTCCGGCTGGAACACGGTGTTCTGCGGACGCCGCAAGCCGGTGCTGAACAAGGCGATCGACGACGCCGGATCGACACAAGCCAAGGCGCTGGCGGTCGCCTGCGACATCAGCAAGGCCGATCAGGTCGACGAGATGTTCGAGACCGTGGCGGCGGCTTTCGGTCGTGTCGACCTGCTCTTCAACAATGCCGGCACAAGCTACAAGTCGACATTGATCGACGAGATCCCCGTCGAGGTGTGGAACGAAGTCGTCGGGGTCAATCTCACCGGCTCGTTCCTGTGCGCCCGCGCCGCCTTCGGCGCCATGCGCAGGCAGCAGCCGATGGGCGGCCGCATCATCAACAACGGCTCGGTGTCGGCTTACGCACCGCGGCCGGGCTCAGTGCCCTATACCGCGACCAAGCACGCCATTACCGGGCTGACCAAGACGCTGGCGCTGGACGGCCGGCCTTATGACATCGCCTGCGGCCAGATCGACATCGGCAACGCCTTGACCGACATGGCGCAGGCGATGACGGTCGGGGTGCCGCAAGCCAATGGCTCCATCGCCGCCGAAGCGGTGATGGATGCACAGCAGGTCGCCAATGCCGTCGTCCATATGGCCAGCCTGCCACTCGACGCCAATGTGCTGTTCATGACCGTGATGGCAACGAAGATGCCGTATGTCGGGCGAGGGTAGTCGCTCGAAGACTCGACGGGCGGTCTAAGACTGCGTAGCCGAAAGCGGCACGCCGGGAAGATACAGCGAAATGGGGCGGATTTCGTAGACGGCGGTTGGATTGACGCGGCGTAGGTCGCGCGCAATCGCGATCGCGGCATCGCGCGTGGCGCAATCGACGACGTATAGTCCCAACAATTGCTCCTTGGTCTCGGCGAAAGGCCCGTCAATGACCATTCCGGCGCCCGGCCCGCGCAAGGTACACGCGTCTTGTGTCGCCCCGAGCCGGGCTGCCGGGCCAAGGGAGCCTTCGCGGTATAGCCGTTCGTTGATCTGGAGCAGGTCGGTCATCAGCGCCGCATCCTCCTCCGGCGTCAGCGCCGCGACCACTTCTTCCACGTGATAGGCGAGGATGGCATAAAACATCTGACGTCACCTTTCTTCGGTCGTGAATTCTTTCGCCGGACGCGCAATGAGCGCTGTAGCACTTTGATTTGCGCATGATCCCTAGCGAAAATCGATTTCGATTTTCGCTGTCATACGTTTTGTCCTCACTTGCCCAGAAATGCCTCGATCCGCTCCAGCGCGCGCAGGATGTTCTCTTCGGAATTGGCGTAGGACAGCCTGATATAGCCTTCGCCGAGAATGCCGAAATCAGGTCCGCCAATCAGCGCCACGCCGGCATCCTCAAGCAAGGCAGACGCCAGCTTCTTGGCCTTCCAGCCAGTTTTTGAGACGTTGGGGAAGGCATAGAACGCGCCCTTCGGTGTGATGCAGGACACGCCTGATAAGGCGTTCAGCCCTTCGACCACGACCTTCCTGCGGCGGTCGAAGGCGCGCATCATCTTGTCGACGTCGTCCTGCGGACCGTCGATGGCGGCGATGCCGGCATATTGGCTCGGGGCATTGACGCAGGACCAGCAATTGACTGCCAGCTTGCGCACCTTGTCGTAGAGGTGGGCGCCCTTGTCGCCGTTCGGCCAGACCGACCAGCCCATGCGCCAGCCGGTCATCGCCCAGGTCTTCGACCAGCCGTTGAGCACGATCAGCCGGTCGCGGATTTCAGGGAAATTCAGCAGGGAGCAATGCGTCTCGCCGTCATAGGTCATCACGTCGTAGATCTCGTCCGAAAGGATGGCGATGTCCGGGTGTGCTTCCAGTCCTTTGACCAGCTTCTCGATCTCGGCGCGGGGGGTAACCCCGCCGGTCGGGTTGGCCGGCGAGTTTAGGATCAGCAGCCTGGTCTTTGGCGTGATCAGCGCCAGCGTCTCCTGCGCCGAGAAGGCAAAGCCATTCTCCTCGCGCATCGGCACCGGCACCGGAGCAGCACCGGTGAACTCGATCATCGAGCGATAAATGGGAAAGCCGGGATCGGGATAGAGAATCTCGGCGCCCGGTTCGCCGAACATCAGGATCGCGGCGAACATGGTCGGCTTGCCGCCGGGCAGGATCATCACCGTCTCGGGCGAAACCTCGACCCCGGTGGTGGTCAGCGTGCGCCGCACCACCGCTTCGCGTGTCGCCAGCAGGCCGTTGGCCGGCGTATAGCCGTGGTGGCCGTCACGCAGCGCCTTGATCGCCGCCTCGACGATGTGCTGCGGCGTCTTGAAGTCGGGCTGACCGATGCCAAGATTGACGATATCGCGGCCCTGATGGGCGAGCGCGGTGGCACGAGCCAGCACCGCGAAGGCGTTTTCCTCGCCGAGACGATCGAAGGCCGAAATCGTGTGGAGCATTTTTCCCGTCCGTGTGGTTCTTTCACCGAGCGAGCGTTTTTGTGAGCGTCCGCTCACAAAAGTCAAACGGATTGGAGCTTTGGGTGCCGGAAAATCTCAAGAATTGGCAACCGCGCCCGCGGCCCGAACGCAAAGTCCTGGAGGGGCGCACTGTCAGGCTGGAACCGTTCAACGCCGAAAAGCACGGCGACGGCCTGTTCGATGCCTCGTCGGTGCCCGATATCGATGGCCGCTTCGCCTGGCTGTTCGACTATCCACCGCAGACTCGCGCCGCCTTCCAGCCATGGCTGGACAAGGCCGAAGCCAGCGAGGACCCGCTCTTCTTCGCGGTCATCGACAAGGCCAGCGGCAAGGTCGCCGGACGCCAGACGCTGATGCGCATCGATCCGGCCTATGGCGTGATCGAGATCGGCAACATCTATTGGGGGCCGCTGATCTCGCGCAAGCCGGCGGCGACGGAAGCGCAGTTTCTGTTCATGAAATACATCTTCGACGAGCTTGGCTATCGCCGCTACGAATGGAAATGCAACAACCGCAACGAGCCGTCGAAGCGCGCGGCGGAACGTTTCGGCTTCAAGTTCGAGGGCATTTTCCGCCAGCATCTTGTGGTCAAGGGCGAAAACCGCGATACCGCGTGGTACTCGATTATTGACAAGGAGTGGCCGGCCCTACGCAGAGCCTATGAGGCATGGCTCGATCCGGCCAATTTCGATGGCGACGGCCGCCAGAAGCGACGGCTCGAGGATTTCCGCGCCGAGTTCGGCGCCTGACCATGATCCCGAAAAGTGGAAACCGGGTTTCGGGCAAGATCATGGTCAAACAAGGACCTTGATCCCGAAAAGTGGAAGCCGGTTTTTGCTGCGCTGACCTTCGGTTCGGGCAAGATCATGGTCAAACAGGAAGATAAAGCCTCCATCCCGATTCTGCCGGGATGGATCAGGCTCTAACAGGAGTTCGCAGATGGCGCACACCCATGACCATGGTTCGCACGGGCATGACCACAGCCACGGCGCCGGTCCTGTGCACGGCTCGACCGACAAGAAACGGGTGCTGATCGCAGCCTGCCTGACCGCCGGCTTCATGGTCGTGGAAGCGCTCGGCGGTCTCTTCACCGGATCACTGGCGCTGCTGGCGGATGCCGGCCACATGCTCGCCGATTGTATCGCGCTCGGCCTTGCCTGGTATGCTTTTCATCTGGCCGGCCGGCCGGCCACCGTTCGCCTCACCTATGGTTTCGGCCGGGTCAAAACGCTGGTCGCCTATACCAACGGCATCGCCATCTTCGCCATTGCGCTGTGGATCATCTATGAGGCTTGGGAACGCCTGCTGACACCTGCGCCCGTGCTCGGCGGGCCGATGCTGGTCGTCGCGATCGCCGGTCTGCTGGTCAATATCGGCTCCTTCTTCGTGCTGCATGGCGGCGACCGCGACAGCCTGAACATGCGCGGTGCCATCCTGCACGTGCTCGGCGACCTGCTTGGCTCGGCGGCGGCGATCATAGCTGCGCTGATCATCCTGGCAACGGGCTGGACGCCTATCGATCCGATCCTGTCCGTCCTTGTCTCGCTGCTGATCCTGTCCACGGCCTGGTCGCTGATGCGCGAAGCAGCCCATGTCCTGCTCGAGGGCGTGCCGGCGAGCCTCGATCGCGACCTGATCGCAAGGGACATAGAGGGGACGGTCAAGGGCGTGCGCGAGGTGCATCACATGCATGTCTGGTCGCTCGACGGGTCGAGCAACATGGCGACCTTGCATGCCTGCCTCAACGATGGCGTCGATGCTCACAAAGCGGTCAGCGCCATCAAGAAGCGGCTTGCCGCCGAGCATGGCATTGCCCACGCCACCGTAGAACCGGAATTCGGCCATTGCGCCGACAGCCACGACAGCCACGATGGACACGATGGGCACGATGGCGAGCACGACCATGCGCACGATGCGGCTCCGCATCATGGCCACTGTCACTGACACCGGGAGTTACATAGCATTGGTAACGAACTTGATGAATTCCCGCCGCGTCAGGGCCGCGTGATGGATCGCGACACGCGCAACGCGGCGATAGGCGCCCTCTGGGTGCTGCTGCTGTTCGGCATCGCCGCCTACTATTTGCCAACCGTGATGCTGGCGGTCGGCCGAGTCTCGACCATTCTTGCCGCTGTTATTGCCGCTGTCTTCATGGTGGCCATTTTCGTCGTGTTTTGGCTGCGTGGCCGCAGCCAGCGCAAAAAGGTTCATTGATATGCGTATTTTGATTACCGGCGCGGCAGGCATGGTCGGCCGCAAGCTCATCGCCCGGCTGGCGAAGGACGGAACGCTCAGCGGCCGGAGGATCGCCGCGCTCGACCTTCACGATATTGTGCCGCCGCAGGCGCCGGCACTGGAAGGCGTCGGTGTTACTATCCATACAGGCGATCTCGCCGCGGCGAGCGGGATGGAACGGCTGGTCGCGTCACGCCCGGACGTGATCTTCCATCTCGCCGGCGTCGTGTCGGGCGAGGCGGAAGCCAATTTCGATCTCGGTTATCGCGTCAATCTCGACGGCACACGGGCGCTGTTCGATGCCATAAGGCTGGCGGGGTTTGCGCCACGCGTCGTCTTCACCTCGTCGATCGCCGTGTTCGGCGCACCGTTCCCGGACATCATCCCCGACGAATTCCACCCGACGCCATTGACCTCCTACGGTACGCAGAAGCTGATGGGCGAAGCATTGCTCGCCGATTATACGCGGCGCGGCTTCTTCGACGGCATCGGTATCAGGCTGCCGACCATCTGCGTCAGGCCCGGCAAGCCCAACAAGGCCGCGTCAGGCTTCTTCTCCGGCATCATCCGCGAGCCGTTGAGCGGCCAGGAAGCGATATTGCCGGTGCCGCGCTCTGTCGTGCACACCCACGCCAGCCCGCGCTCCGCGGTGAATTTTTTGATCCACGCAGCAGGGATCGACGGCAGCGCCGTCGGGCCACGCCGCAACCTGACGATGCCCGGTGTCGCCGTCACGGTCGGCGAGCAGATCGAGGCCTTGGAACGCATTGCCGGCGCCGAGGCGGTGAAACTGATCCGCGAGGAGCCCGACGAAACGATCTGGGCGATCGTCAAGGGCTGGCCGACACGGTTCGAAGCGCGGCGGTCGAGGGAGCTTGGCTTTGCCGCCGAAACCAGCTTCGACGATATCATCCGCGGCCACATCGAGGACGAGCTGGACGGCAAAATTGCCGGTTAGCTAACGCGCGTTCGATCGGACGGGCGAAGGCGTCATCCGCCAGCGGTCAGGCTGGCCGAAAGCAGCAGCAGCCCGAACAGGAAAACGAAGGCTGCGCCGCCGATCTCGACGATCGAATGTATGCGGTTGCCCATGCGGCCGTCACCGGCGAAATAGACCGCCCAGTTCTTGGCCGTCACCGCCAGCGTCGCCAAGATCGAGACAGTGATCGCGGTGCCGAGCGCCATCGCCAGCACCGACAGGACGCCGCCGAACCACAACCCGTTGAGCATCGCAAAGCTCAGCACGATCAGCGCGCCCGAGCAGGGCCGGATACCGACCGCAGCCACCGCCGACCAGGCGGTGCGCCAGTCGAAGCGGTCGCCGGAAAGCAGCGTCGGGTCGGGCGCGTGTGAATGCCCGCACGTCTCGCAGACTTCGCCCGCCGCATGGTGATGGTGATCGTGCCCGCTATGGTCATGGTGATGGTCGCGTGCGCCGTGATGATGGTCGTGACCGTCATGGCCATGTGCGTGAAGCGCATGCACTGAATGCGTATGTGAGTGGCCTGCATGTGAGTGGCCGGCATGGGCCGCCGACAGGCTGTAGGGAGGGTTGGCGCCGAACAGGCGAAGGATAGCGGGGCCGGCCTTGCGCCACAAAAGCCAGGCGCCGAACAGGGTGACGAAGACAAAGCTCGTGACTTCGAGGAACCATGCCGCATCGGTCATCGATATGGTGGTGCCGCGCAGGACGAAGTAGGCGAGCATCATCACGAGGATCGCCGTCAGCGCCTGCAGCAGGGCCGAGACAAAGGACAGCATGATGCCGCGCTTGAGCGCGACTTCGTTCGCGACCATGTAGGACGAGATCACCGCCTTGCCGTGCCCGGGGCCGGCAGCATGGAAAACGCCATAGGCGAAGGACAGGCCGATAAGCAGCCACAGCTTGTTGCCGTCCTCGCGCATCGCCTTCATTGCGCCGGCAAGCGCGCGGTAGAATTCCTGCTGGCGCAGGTTGATCCACATCAGGATGTGGGCGAATGGGCCGGTGGTGGGAGCCATCCCGTCATTGGTGCCGATGCCGAGCGAGCTCTGGGCGTGGGCGGCGCCGAGGAAGTGCGTCGTCACAAGGGCGACGGCCAAAAGGCCGAAGGCCAAACGCAGGGACGGTTTCGTCACCGGATTATCCTTCTGGCTGACAGTTCAGTTCAAGCTTGGTCGCGAAGATCTTGCTCATATCGGTGCCTGTCGGATCGTTGAAGAAGGCGTCCGTCAGGGTCTTCTGGTTCTCGGCGAGCGCCTCGTCGGGGTTCGGACGAACGACTTTGCTCGCGCATGTCGACGGCATGCCATCGACTTGCAGATTGGCATCCTCGGTGAAATCGATCGCCGTGTAGAAGGTCGGGTCATAGACGCCAATATCGATCTTGCCGGCCAACTTCATCGGTGCCTTCGGTTCGGATTCGAACAGGATGATGAGTTGATCGTTCTCGAAATTGGCCATCAGCTGCGGCGGCGGGTTCATCGCCTCGTCCTTGCCGTCGACGGTGACGAGCTGGAAGTAATTGAACTCCGCCAGCGAAGCATGGACGGTGTCGGCGACTTCCTTCAACTCCTTGTCATCGAGCTTCAGGTCGGAATTCTTGTCGAATTCCATCATAACCGTACTCGAAAACAAATCGTCGAAGCGCCAGAGATGGCGCAAAGCCTTCACAGTTTGGTGATCCGGACTGAGGACCACTTCGAGGCGAGCCTCGGCGAAGACGTGCGGATGCACCTCGGCTGGCCCGACCGTGGCAAATGTCGCCGCTATGGCCGAAGCCATGATGATTGCTTGCCGTTTCAGGTGCATTCTCGGTCGCGATTCCATCAGCTCGGGTAAAATATCGAGAGTTACCAGAAAGGGGGCGAAAATGGGACCGCAAGGCGGCTGAAAGCTCATGCGTTGTCAATCGTCTTGAACCACTGCACCAGGAAATCGACAAAGACGCGAACCTTCGCAGGCAAATAGCGCCGGTGCGGATAGACGGCGAAGATGCCGCCACCCGGTAGGATGCGGTCATCCAGCGCGGCCACCAGCCGGCCACTTTCTATGTCGGGCGCGGCGATGAAATCCGGTAGGATGGAAAATCCCAATCCCGCCACGGCGGCGGCCCTTGCCGCCATCGGACTGTTGACCTCGATCGGACCGGAGACCGAAACGGTTACCGTATCGCCGCTGTCGCCCTTGAACGGCCAGTTGGTCAGCCAGCGGCCATTGGTGTCGATGATGCAGGGCACGCGGCCAAGGTCCTGCGGGCGCACAGGCATGCCGTGCTTGGCGATCAGTTCGGGAGATGCGCAGAGCCGCACCGAAAACGGCGCCAGGCGCCTCGCGATCAGCGAGGAGTTTTCCAGCCGCGAAATGCGCACCGCCAGATCGAAACCTTCCTCGACCAGATCGACGAAGCGGTCGTCGAGATGAATGTCGAGCACGATGTCGGGATGCTGCTTGGCGAAGTCGATCAGCGACTGGCCGATCGGTGCGTCAGCAAAAGTGCGCGGCGCCGACAGCTTGATCCTGCCGCGAACGTCGCCGGAGGATTCACGCACCGCATCGGCCAGGCTGTCGACCTCGCGGACGATTTCCGAGGCGCGGCGGTAATAAGTGTGGCCGGCTTCGGTCAGCGAGAACTGCCTGGTGGTGCGGTTGAGCAGCAACGCGCCGAGCTCGTCCTCCAGCTCGCGCACATATTTCGACAGCAGCGCCTTGGAGCGGCCGATCTTGCGCGCCGCTGCCGAAAAACCTTCGGCCTCGACCACGTCGATAAAAGCGCGCATGCGGGTCAGCGTGTCCATGTCATGCGCTCCCTTGGTGAGCTGAAAGGATACGCGCGGCAAGCGTCAGCAGCTGCCGGTCGCTGTTCTTAGGTCCAAGCAGCGAGAGGCCGAATGGCGCACCGTCGGCCTTGCCCAGCGGCAGGGTGATCTGCGGAAAGCCGGACAGGCCGGAAAGGCACAGCAGCCTTAGCGCGCGCTCGCGATAGGTCTGCAATTCGTCGAATGAGGCGGCCTTGAGCGGGGCGGCACCTGGAGCGGTCGGCAGCACAAGAACACCGTCCTCGCCAAGCAGGTCGGCAAGTTCAAGACGAAACGAAACGCGACGTTCCGTTTCGCGTTGTACTGTTGCGAGGTCGATGGTCGCGCCATGCTCGAAACGCTCCTTGACGCCGGGGCCGAGCATCCGGTCATCCTGCGAGATCCAGGCACCATGATTTTGCCAGGCCTCGTACCCCTGCAGCTTGCGGAAGCACCAATAGAGATCATCGGTGGAATGCGACAGCGGGGCAACGGTGCGCGGCGCGCCCAGCAACGAAGCGACAGTGCGGACCATGGCGCGATATTCGTCGGCCTGCTGCGGGCCGAGCACGAGGCGGTCCAGCGCGTCGAGCGCCAGGGCGCGTGCCAAGTCGTGGCGTTGCCGATCGTCGTCGAGCAGCACCGTGCCGACCTTTTCGTAGGTGGCCATGTCCCTGGCGAACCAGCCGAACGTGTCCAGTGAAGGGGCCAGCGGCATGGCGCCTTCAAGCGAAATGCGGCCATGCGTGGTCCTCAGGCCGATCAAGCCGCAAAAGCTTGCCGGCGCGCGGATCGAGCCACCGGTGTCGGATCCGATGGCAATCTCAGCCAGCCCGCCGGCAACCGCGGCGGCGGAACCGGAGGATGAGCCGCCGGTGACGCGGTCCGGCGCTGCCGGATTGACCGGCGACGGAAAATGCGCGTTCAGCCCCATCAGGGAGAAGGCCAACTCGTCGGTCTGCGTCTTGCCGACAAAGCGCGCGCCCGAATCAAGCAGCGCCTGGACGGCCGGCGCTGTCGCCGAGGCGGGTGAAGCCTCCCGGTGTTTCTGCGGATTGCCGCAGCCGGTGCGGTAGCCGGCGACGTCGTAAATATCCTTGACGGCCAGCCGCAGGCCGGCAAGCGGGCCGGCTTGCGCATTGGACACTGGGATATCGTCAAGGTCGAGAAAAGCGTTCAGAGGGCCGCAAGTGCCTGCCATGCGTTCGATATCCGGATACAGTTGTTGCAACATTGTTCGGCGCCAGGAATTTTACAACCTGGCGTACGATTTTTATTGATTGTGAAATCCTTCGACCTTATATCGCGCTTGCCCAAAGTCGCACGTGCCTGTGGGTGTCCGCCGATCCTCAAATGGTGAGGGATATCGGTAAGGTAACTGGAGCCAACCCCTCCAGTCGGTTTAGCGGCCAACCGCCAGACCGAGGACACCTTGAAGCAACGACGGTGCGGGCCTTTCTGGTGTTCTGCCGGTCGTCCAAAGACCGGGGTTACTGAAGAGGCACACCTTCATTGCCGGCAGTGCGGACGGGTCTCCCATCCAAGCCAAGGCAGACAAAGCGAACCGAGGCCGGGCAAGGCCAAGGTTCACCGCCGCGAGACGGCGCTTCATGGTTCCGGGGTCTCCACCGGCTGGTTCCATGGATTTGACGTCCGCCTTTGTCCACCGCGTGTTCGCGAGTCGATGACCCGCGTCCCGCAGCCTTTGTGCGCGCCGAAAGGCGCTGATGGAGAGACCCCGATGGCTACCCAGCGCATCCTTGACTTCCTCGCCACCCGACGTCCGAACGGCCCTTGCCTCGTCGTCGATCTCGATGTCGTGCGCGACAATTTTCGCGCCTTCGAGAAGGCGCTTCCCGATTCGAAAATCTACTATGCGGTGAAAGCAAACCCGGCGCCGGAAATTCTGCGCCTCCTTGCTGCGATGGGCTCGTCCTTCGACACCGCTTCTGTTGCCGAAGTCGAGATGGCGATGGACGCCGGTGCGCCGGCGGACCGCATCTCCTTCGGCAACACCATCAAGAAGGAGCGCGACATCCAGCGCGCCTATCAGCTTGGCATCCGGCTGTTCGCGGTGGACTGCGTCGAGGAGGTCGAGAAGATCGCCCGCGTTGCACCCGGCGCCCGTGTGTTCTGCCGCGTGCTGACCGACGGCGAAGGCGCCGAATGGCCGCTGTCGCGCAAGTTCGGCTGCGTGCCGGCGATGGCGGTCGACGTGCTGCGCCATGCCAGGACGCTCGGCCTCGACGCCTACGGCGTGTCGTTCCATGTCGGCTCGCAGCAGACCGACCTGACCGCTTGGGACCGCGCGCTCGGCGACGCTAAAAAGGTGTTCCTCGCCCTCGCTGAGGAAGGCATCGTCCTGAAGATGGTCAATATGGGCGGCGGATTTCCGACCCGTTACCTCAGGGATGTGCCGGTGGCGCAGGCCTATGGCCAGGCGATCTTCTCTGCGCTGCGCAAGCATTTCGGCAACGCGATTCCCGAGACGATCATCGAACCGGGCCGCGGCATGGTCGGCAATGCCGGCGTCATCAAGTCGGAAGTCGTGCTGATCTCGAAGAAGGCCGACAATGACAATGTGCGCTGGGTGTTCCTCGACATCGGCAAGTTCGGCGGTCTCGCCGAGACGATGGACGAGGCAATCCGCTACCCGATCATGACCGCGCATGACGGCACCGAAACCTCGCCGTGCGTGCTCGCCGGCCCGACCTGCGATTCGGCCGACGTGATGTACGAGAAGACGCCGTATCCGCTGCCCCTGTCGCTGACCATCGGCGACGAGGTGCTGATCGAGGGCACCGGCGCCTACACGACGACCTACGCCTCGGTCGCCTTCAACGGCTTCGAGCCTCTGCGATCCTACGTGATCTGACGGCTTCGGCCCTCAGATCACCCGGTGCGGGCGACGAGATCGCCCGCTTCGGTCCGCCTGTGGAACAATCCGCTCGTGAAGGATCGCGGAAATGGAAATTGTGGATTTCATTGTTGAAGGCGCTTTCGGCCGGCAAATCTCCCCCCTTGAGGGGGAGATGGCTGCAAAGCGGCCAGAGCGGGTCGGCTCAGCTGTCGCGACCTCTCTTGGACTGTGTGGGGCCGGCGCTTCAGGCGCGGCGACCCCCTCTGTCGCCCTCGGCGACATTTCCCCCTCGAGGGGGGAGATTGCTGGCGCCTTCGTCATCACCGCCGAAACCGCTGCCGACGTTTCGGCGCGCGAGGCTTTGCTCGATCGCGCCATGGGGCCGAAGCGCCGGAAAAAATCGTCGGAAAAGCTGCGCCGCGGCCGCCGGCCTTCGGAAGGCCTGGCCTTTATCGCGCGCGATGCATCGGGCGCTGTCACAGGCACCGTGCGGCTCTGGGATGTCGTGCTGGGCGAGGGCGGTCGGGCAGCCCTTCTGCTTGGCCCGCTCGCCGTCGATCCGACAATCAAGAATGCCGGCATCGGCTCGGCGCTGATGCGCCATGCAATGGCTGAAGCCGCCCGCCTCGGCCATGCGGCGATCCTGCTGGTCGGCGATGCGCCCTATTACGAGCGCTTTGGGTTTTCGGCCGAAAAAACCGGTGCGCTGGCCATGCCTGGACCTTATGAGCGGCACCGCCTGCTGGCGCTGGAACTGGTGGAAGGCGCGCTCGCCGAGGCGCGGGGCACGCTCAGGGCGGCAGGGCGCAAGCTGAAGGCACAACGGCTGCCGCTCGCTGCCTGACGGATCGGAAACAAGCCGCCGTCCGTCGGGCGGCGGCTTGTTTTCATCCCGAGTTGGTTGGATCAGCCGATCAGCTGGCTCAGTGCCATGGCGACGCTCATGTCGCCTTCGACCTTTATCTTGCCGGACATGAACGCCATGGTCGGGTTGAGATCGCCTGCTATCAGCGACTCCAGATCGTCGAGCGAAAGCTTTATGGTGCAGTCGGCCGGCGCGTCGGTGGTGGAGACATCAGCGCCGTCGATGACGATGACACCGTCGCTGCCGGTGTCGAATTTCACGGAACGATCGAACCCGGCACTCGCCACGCGCGCGCTGATCTTGTCGGCAATTTCCTGAACGCCCATGGCCGTTCTCCTCGTCTCGTTGCGTTTGTCGCAGAATGGCACTTCGATCTGGCCGAAGTCGCCGTCTTGCGCATTTCGCGATCACGGTCGCTGGCGCATATAGCTTTGGGTTGACGTTTACGTCAACGCAGTTCCCCGAGATGAAGATGGTTTTATCGCCGCAGTGAAGCTGCTCCGCGAGATCTGTCGGGCGAAGGTCAGGGCGCGCCCAGCCGCCCGCCTGTCACGTCGTGCCTGTAACTCTGGCGGACGTTCCTCCGGTGGGTTGTGTCCAAAGCCGGCGGCAATCGGGGCAGTTACACGGTTTACGTCATTCAAACAGACGAGGACAGTGGCCAAGCCTGTCCCTAGCGTGGACTCGGCCTCATGCGCTCAGAGTGGTGTAAACGGGACCATGACAGCAGATTCAAGAGCGGTCATCTCACGCGGCGACCGCGTCAGGGGAGGTAGGATGAACCCGTATCTGGCAGGCGAGGATCAAGACCCCATGATGGCGCTACAAGAGGGGGATGTTCAGTCATGAGAATCAAAAGTCTGATCAAGCGTGCCGAGAAGGTGGACAGAGCGTTCAAGGAGCTCGAAGCCGATTTGGCGAATGCGTTCGACGAGTGTCTCAAGCTAGACGACCAATCGCCGTTGAATGACGTCCCGGATGAGAATCTCGCGGCAAAGAATGACAACTCTCAGCCTGAGGACGACGCGGACACTCCCGAGATCGCATTACGGCTGACTTCCCACGCACAAACCCGACTGGCTGCGTTAAATGCCGTTGATGGGCTCTTTGACGATGCGCGGGAGTATCTGGAGGAGATCAACACGAAACTGTCGGAGATCGCGACCTCGCATCATCTGACAGGCGAATTCCTGAAGCTGCTTCACGGGGACATTCTTCGCGCCAATGAACTGGAACTGGCAAATGTCAGCCTGACCACGCAGCAAAGAGTGCTGTCGGAGCAGCTCCACGACGCGACCAAAAAGCAGCGCGAGCGTCAAAGTGCTGTCGAGGCCCTGCAGCAGCGCGAGACAAGCCTGGTCGAGGACAAGGAGGCACTTCGCGGTGCGCTGGCTGCAGCAAGGCTGGAACTCGTTGTGGCAGGCAATGCGAGCGCAGAACGCGAAGCGGAGTTCGGCGATCTCGTCAAAACGCTTTCGGCCAGAACGGCCGAGGCCAACAGATGCGCACGCGAGAACGACATCCTAAGGGAAAAGCATGTCAGCCTGTCGATCGATCTCGACAAGGCGCTGAAACGGGAAGCTGAGGCGCGGCACAGGCTGGATGAACTCTCGACAATTCATGCCAGTGATGCGACGCGACTTTCGGAACTGCTGGCTGCGCTCGGCAAGAGCGAGAAAGAGGAGATGCGGCTGCAGAAATCGCTCGATATCGCGCAAGCGAAGCTGTCGGAAATGACGGAAGCGGCCCGTATCATGGAAAGTGACAGGGAAGCCGAGCGTGCGCGTAGTTTCACGGAGATCGGCGGCCTGCGTTCTGAAATTCGCAACCTCCAATCACGATTGGAAATTGCCTCGAACGAGAACAGTCAAGCCGCCAGCGAGATCGCCAATCTCAAGGCTCAATGGAGCGACGCTGTGGCCGAAAAGCAAATTGCGGAGGAAAGGTTGTCCGCTCTCAGAAAGGAGAACGAAAACGACAAGATACACCTTTCGACGGTGAGCGCGAATTTTTCGCAGCTTTCCCTGCAGCAGGCATCCGAACAGATACAGCTCGATGTCCAGAGGCAGGAATGCGAGGATCTGCGAGCCGAAGTCGCGTTGCTCGATGCTCGGGTCAAGGAACTGTTGCCCTATGAGCGTCTCCACAAGGCCACAAACGCCAGACCGCATGAGAACGGCGTGGTCGAGATCACCGGTGTCGTGGCGGAGAAGGCTCGCGCCACAAGCAGGCGGCGCGTCCGTACGAGCCTGCGCGCTGCATCCTAAGGCGCGGGTGGGCCGCGCCGATTAGGGTACGTGTGAGCCATCAGCTTAGAGCGTCATGTGCTCATTCAACTGGCCACACCGGCACGGCCTAATGCTCGATCGGTCCTTTCGGCATGACGATCGCCGTGCCGGCGGTTGTCGGACGCTCGATCATACGGCGGACGCGCGGCGGCTCGTCGCCGCTGTGCAGTGCCCGTACGCGCTCGCCGACAACGGCGTCGGCATGGGTGGCCCGCTTGTTGTGGCGGATGTATTCGAGCCATGTCGGCGTGTGATAGTGCTCGATCCATATTGCGGGATTTTCGAGATCGCGCGCCAGCGTCCAGTTGCGGGCGCCGTCACGGCGGCGGATGCGGCCGCGTTCGGCCATGGTGGCCAGGAATTCCGGCACGTCCTCCTCGCGGATGATGTATTCGATCATGATGGCGATAGGGCCGCTGCGCAGTTTTAGGTCGAGCGCAAGATGCGGCTCCTTGAAACGGTTGGTAGGATCGAGGTTGAGTACTGCCTGCTGCGGCAAAGGCAGCAAGAGGCCGATCGCGCCGCCCGCCAGCATCGCGACGGCAGCCGCGATCAGCGCGAATTCGGCGCCATGCGCATCGGCGACGACGCCCCAAACCCAGCTGCCGAGCGCGATGCCGCCGAAGGTAGCCGTCTGATAGACCGAGAGCACCCGGCCGACCACCCAGCGCGGCGTCGACATCTGCACCGTGACGTTGAAATGCGACAGCGCGATCACCCAGCAGGCGCCGCCGATGAGCAGCCCAAGCGACGTCTGCCAGGCGTGGTCGCTGACGGCGGCGTCGAAGGCGCAAAGCGCGAAACCGGCGAATGCCATGCGCACCATCGTCTCGCTGGACAGGATCTGCCTCAGCCGGACGCTGATCAGCGCGCCGCCGACGGCACCGATACCGAACGCACCGAGCATGATGCCGTAGGTCAAGGCATCGCCCTTGACGACATCGCGCGCCACCAGCGGCAGCAGCGCCAGAACCGCGCCGGCGCTGAAGCCGAAAGCCGCACCCCTGACCAGCACCTTGCCGATATTGGGCGACATGGCGACGTAGCGCAGGCCGGCGCCCATCGCCGCCCCCAGCGTCTCGCGCGGCAGTGTCGAGGCTGGCAGGTCCGGCTTCCAGCGGGCAAGCACGATGAGGAGCCCGACATAGCTCAAAGCGTTGGCGGCAAAAGCCGCTGCAGCACCTGCGGCGGCAACGATGATGCCGCCGATCGCCGGGCCGACGCTGCGCGTCAAGTTGAAGCCCAAGGAGTTGAGCGCGACGGCAGCCGGCAGCTTGGCGCGCGGCACCATATCGCCGACAGAAGCCTGCCATGACGGGTTGTAAAGCGCCGTGCCGCTGTTGATCAGGAAGGCGAAGGCGAGCAGCGTCCACGGCGTTATCAAGCCAAGATAGGTGAACACGGTCAGCAGAACCGAGACGACCAGCATGAAGGTCTGGGCAATCAGCATGACCTTGCGCCGGTTAAAGCTGTCGGCGATGGCACCGGCAACGAGCGCAAACAGCATGATCGGCAAGGTGGTTGAGGCCTGGACCAGCGCGACCTGATAGGACGAGGTGGCGATCGTGGTCATCATCCAGGCGGCGCCGACGCCCTGGATCAGGCCACCGAAATTCGAAACCAGACTGGCGGACCATACGGCGCGGAAAATGCCGTGCCGGAACGGCGCCAGCGCCGAGACGCGTTCGCTGTCCGGCTCGTCGTCGATCATAGATGCTTCCCCGACTTCAACTGCTGCCTTCTTCCAGAATCGATCCCCTCATACCGTTCCTTCAAGGTAGAGCATGACTTCGCAAAGGGCGAAGGCCTTTTCAAAGGAGATCATGGTCCAACAACAGGATAGCGTACGCTGGAACAAGTCAGCGGCCACCCTTGCAGGCGGCGTGAAGCGCTTCGGTGAGGGCGGCCCGCTAAATTTTACGAATGTCGTTATCTCAAACCGCTGCGAACCCTCGGATCAAAACGCCCGAGGGGCAGGCTATGGGCGACATGCATTACCGATCTTCGAATCCGGTCAGCACGCCGACGGCGTTGATGCCGATTTCCTCGACGGCATAGCCGCCTTCCATGACGAACAGCGTGGGCAGGCCGAGCTTGGCGATGCGACGGCCAATCTTGGGATAGTCGCCGCTTTTCAGCTTGAACTTGCTGATCGGGTCCTTCTCGAACGTGTCGACGCCAAGCGAGACGACAACGACATCGGGAGCGTAAGCCGCAAGTTTCGCGCAGGCGTCCTCCAGCGAAGCATTCCAGGCGTCCCATGCGGTGCCGAACGGCATGGGGTAGTTGACATTGAAGCCTTCGCCGGGCCCTGAGCCGCGCTCGTCGGCATGGCCAAGGAAAAACGGATATTCGGTCATCGGGTCGCCATGCAGGTTCAGCACCTGCACGTCGCCGCGGCCGTAGAAGATCTCCTGCGTGCCGTTGCCGTGATGGTAGTCGACATCGAGGATCGAGACGCGCTTGGCGCCCTGGTCGCGGAACCATTGCGCGGCAACCGCGGCGTTGTTGATGTAGCAATAGCCGCCCATGAAGGCAGCGCCGGCATGATGGCCGGGCGGGCGGCAGAGCGCGAAGGCTGATATCTCGCCGTCCTTGACCAAGGCGCCCGCAGTCAGCGCCACGTCATAGGACGACTTGATCGCCTGCCAGGTGCCTTTGACGAAGGTGGCGCCGCCGTCGAAGGAGTAAAAGCCAAGCAGCGCATCGATGGTGCTGGGGCGTACATCGCCGCGCAAGCCGCGCGTCGGCCATGTGAAGGGGATGGCCGAACCTGTCCGGCCCGACGCTTCCCAGAGCGGCCATACGGTCGGCAGGAAATCGATGTAGTCGCTGGTATGCACTCTCCTGGCGGCGGCGAGGTCGTGGGTCTCGGGTGGCAGGATCGGGCCGAGCTTTTCGCTCTCCACCCTCGCCTTGATGAAATCGGCGCGCGAGGGCTTCTCGAAGGCCGGCACGATGGCGCCTGAAATGAGTTCGAAATTCCCGGCATGGCCGGCGTGGAGAGGGGAGAAAACAGTCTTCATTCTGCCGGCCGGTTCGCTCTTCGAGTTGCGTATCTGTGGTTGACGAACTGCTTTGTGGCAGAGAGTTTCAGCGCCGCCAAGAGGCATTCCGGACCGCTGTTGCGAGTGGCAGCGGACGGCTTGCCAGGCGCCAATACTCTGCTAGCCTAAGCTCAAACGGGAGAAAATTATGCCGCCATCGGCCGATCTGATCGTCGAGAACGCCAGCATATTGACGATGGATCCCGATACTCCCCGCGCCGAAGCCATAGCTATCAGGGACGGCGAAATCATTGCGATCGCAGATCGCGCGACCGTACTGGAGCACAAGGGACCCGGCACGCGCGTTATCGACGCCGAGCGCGGCTCGGTCGTCCCCGGCTTCGTCGAAGCGCATATGCATCTTTTCGCCGGCGCGGCCGAGCTCCATCACCTCCAGCTGATGGGCATCCACGGTTTCGATGCGCTTTGCGATGCAGTTCGCCATTATGCAGCAAAGCGGCCGGATCTATCCGTCCTGCAGGCGCAAGGCGCCGACTATACCATCCTGTCGGCGACTGAGCGGGTCAGCCGCCATCACCTCGACCGCATCCTGCCGGACCGGCCCTTCGTCATGGCAGCGCCCGACCACCACACAATGTGGGCGAACACCAAGGCGCTGGAATTGGCCGGCCTGCTTAGAGGCAAGCGGCTTGGTCCCGGCAATGAGATCGTCGTGGGCGACGACGGGCTGGCCAGTGGCGAATTACGTGAGAGCGAGGCCTTCGGGCCGCTGATCGCGCTGGCTGGCGAGGATCGCGTACGGCTCGGCCTGGCCACCGGCGGCGAGCCGGACCCGAAGCCGACGCCGGCGGAGCAGGCCTCCGACCGGGCGATCATGCGCCGCGGTTTGGAATGGTGTGCCAGGCACGGTATCACGTCGATCCAGAACATGGACGGCAATTTGCACCAGCTCGAACTCCTGTCCGAGATCGAGACCGAAGGCGGCTTGCTGTGCCGCGTGCAGGTGCCATTCCACTATAAGAATTTCATGACCCTCGACATGCTCGACAAAGCCTCAGTGATGGCTGAGCGCTACCAAGGCGAATGGCTGTCGTCGGGCATGGTCAAGGTGTTCTATGACGGCGTGCTCGATTCGTGGACGGCGGTGATGGTCGAGCCCTATGCGGATCGTCCGGATTGGATAGGCGAGCCGCTTTTCACGCCGCAGCAATTCATCGATCTTGCCGTGGCCGTCGACAGGCGCGGGCTGCAGATGGCGGTGCACTCGATTGGCGACGGCGCCGTGCGCGCCGTGCTCGACGGCTACGAAGCAGCGCAAAAGGCGAATGGCAGGCGCGACAGCCGGCATCGCGTCGAGCATATCGAGGTGGTCACCGCCGCCGACGTACCGCGTTTCGCAAAGCTTGGAGTCATTGCCTCGATGCAGCCACCGCATCCGCCGGGCAGCATGGGCGTGCCGCTGGAACCAACGGTGTCGCGCATCGGGCCTGCCCGCTGGCCTCTGAGCTATGCGTGGCGGACGCTGAAGAATACCGGCGCGCGCGTCGTCTTCGCCTCCGATTGGCCGGTCTCGCCGATCGATCCGATTCTGGGCATTCAGGCGGCAGTGCTGCGCAAACCATGGGCAAACAGCGATCCCGACCAGAGTTTCTCGCTGCATGAATCGCTTGCGGGCTATACAGTGGAAGGCGCCTATGCCGAGTTCATGGAGCATCGCAAGGGCCGCCTGAAGTCAGGCTTTCTGGCTGATCTCGTGGTGCTCTCAGGCGACATCGAGGCGACCGCGCCGGAAGCGCTGCATACGGTGCGGCCGATGACGACGATCTGCGGCGGCAAGGTCACTTATCAGGCCTGACGGTGGCACGGGAATTGCGTTCTGAATCGACATTCAGATGTATGCTTGCCAAGCCATGCGCCGTGTGCTGACAATCGAGTGGGAACTGGATCCGCCCTGAAGAGCGGACACAAGAATGGGGTAATCGTGCCGGAACAACCGGGTAAGAGTGCAATTGAAGTTCGTGGCGTCCGCAAGGTATTCGGTACCGGGGAGTCACAGGTGGTCGCCCTCGACACGGTTTCGGTGTCGATCCGCGAGAATGAGTTCTTCACCCTGCTTGGTCCATCCGGCTGCGGGAAGACAACGCTCCTGCGGCTGATCGCCGGCTTCGATTTCCCGAGCGCCGGCGAGATCCTGCTGCATGGCCAGGACATCGCACCGTTGCCCCCGTTCAAGCGGCCGGTCAACACCGTGTTCCAGAACTATGCGCTGTTCCCGCATATGACGGTGGCCGAGAACATCGGCTTCGGCCTCGAAATGCTCGGCAAGCCCAAAGCCGAAGTGAAGGCGCGGGTTGCCGAGATGCTGAAGCTGGTCAAAATGGAAGCGCTCAGCGGCCGCCGCACCAGCCAGATATCGGGCGGACAGCAGCAGCGCGTGGCACTGGCGCGGGCGCTGGCGCCGCAGCCGAAGGTGCTGCTGCTCGACGAGCCGCTGTCGGCGCTCGACTTCAAGCTGCGCAAGGACATGCAGATCGAGCTGAAGCGGCTGCAGCACGAGACCGGCATCACCTTCATCTTCGTCACCCACGACCAGGAAGAGGCGCTGACCATGTCGGACCGCATCGCGGTGATGTCGTCGGGCAAGATCCTGCAGGTCGGAACGCCTTGGGATATCTATGACAAGCCGGCGGAGCGCTTCGTCGCCGACTTCATCGGCGAGACCAATTTCCTGACCGCGGCTATATCAGGCATGGCCAACGGCAAGGCACGAGCAACGCTCAAATCCGGCGCGACGATCGACGCGACCGTGGCTGAGGGCTTTCAGCCGAAGGACAATGCCACCGTGGTGGTCAGGCCGGAACATGCCAAGCTGACCAGCGGCAAGGGCGACCTGTCGGGCACGGTCGAAAACATCGTCTATTTCGGCACCGACACGCACATCCATGTTCGCCTGGACAGCAGCGAGGCCTTCACGGTGCGCCAGCAGAACACGCGCAGCGCCGGCTGCGGTTTCGAGCGGGGAGACAAGGTCGGCATTTCGATCGGCAACGACGCCGCACAAGTGCTGAGGGACTGATGGCGAGCGCGGAAGAAGTCGCCGAGGAAGCCGAACGCAGAGATATCCGCGATCGCTGGCTGCTTTCAGCGCCGGCACTGATCATCATCTTTCTGGCGGCGACCGGCCCGCTGGTGATCGTCGTAATCTATTCGTTCCTGACGCCGGGCCCCTATGGCGACGTGGTGTGGAAATTCTCCACGGACGGCTGGCTGTCGGTGCTGATGCAGCGTGACATCTTCGACGACACGCTGGCCTTCGCCGACGCGCATCTGTCGATCTTCTGGCGCTCGGCCAAGCTGTCGTTCCTGACGACGATCCTGACGCTGCTCTTTGGCTTCCCGACCGCCTATTTCATCGCCACCCGGCCCGCGCGGCAGCGCAACGTCTGGCTATTCCTGATCACCATCCCCTTCTGGACCAATCTGCTGATCCGCACTTTCGCCATCCAGGAGGTGATCCGCAACGAGGGCATCGTCAACACGGTGCTGATCAAGCTCGGCATCATCAGCCAGCCGATCCAGATGATGTTCACCGATTTCGCGCTGATGGTCGGCATGACCTATGTCTATCTGCCGCTGATGGTGCTGCCGCTCTATGCCAGCATGGAGAAGATCGACTTCCGGCTGGTCGAGGCGGGTTACGACCTCTATGCCAACCGCTTCCAGGTGCTGAGGCGGGTCATCATCCCGCTGGTCAAGCCGGGCATCATCGCCGGCTCGATCCTTGTCTTCATCCCGGCGCTGGGCGCCTACGTCACCCCGCGCGTGCTCGGCGGGTCGAAGAATATGATGCTCGGCAATCTGATCGAGCTGCAGTTCGGGCAAGGCCGTAACTGGCCGCTCGGCTCGGCGCTGTCGCTCTCGCTGATGGCAATCGTGATGGTCGCGCTGCTCTTCTATGTCCGCTCCGCCGGGCGTCACGGCGGCGCGCATGGCTAGCCGCTTTGACATTCGCCGGCAGACCGGCTTCACGACAATCGCGATGATCTGCTTTTTCGCGCTGTACCTGCCGATCGTCACGGTTGTCGTCTATGCCTTCAACGCAGGCAGTTCGATCGCGATCTGGGAAGGCGTGTCGCTGCGCTGGTTCTATCAGGCCTGGAACAACGACCAGGTCGTCGATGCCTCGATCCGGTCGCTGCAGATCGCTTCGGTCGCCGCGACTATTGCCACGATCGTCGCCACCATGGCTGCACTCGCTACGACCCGAACGAAACCCTATCCCGGCCTCGGCTTCAAATACGCCTTCATCAACCAGCCGCTGATGGTGCCGGAAATCGTCACCGCGGTGGCGTTGCTGATCTTCTTTTCGCGCATCAAGATCTGGACCGGCTATTCGGGGCTGGGCTACCTGATGGCTGCGCATACTGCCTTTTGCATTCCCTTTGCCTATCTGCCGATCCGGGCGCGGCTCGAGAACATGGATCTGTCGTTGGAGATCGCTGCGGCCGACCTCTACGCGACACCCTGGAAGGCTTTTCGGCGCGTCACCTTTCCGCTGCTGTGGCCAGGCATCCTTGCCGGGCTGATGCTGGCCTTCGTCATCTCGCTGGATGATGTCGTCATCACCGAGTTCGTCAAGTCCGGCGGCCAGGATACGTTGCCGACCTACATGCTCGGCCAGTTCCGGCGCATTATCACGCCGGAAATCAACGCGATTTCGACGGTGTTCCTGCTGATCTCGATAGTGATCGTCACCGTCTTCTTTTTCATCAGCAGGAAAAAGGATCAGGAGTGACAGGAGAGAAACGATGAATTGGAAACTGACTGCGACGGCGCTCAGCGCCGCGCTGTTCGCCTCGGCGGGTCTCGCCCGCGCCGATGGCGAACTCAACATCTACAATTGGGGCAACTACACCAGCCCCGACCTCATCAAGAAATTCGAGGAAAAATACAAGGTCAAGGTGACAGTCACCGACTACGATTCCAACGACACTGCGCTGGCCAAAATCCGCCAGGGCGGCAGCGGCTTCGACATCGTGGTGCCCTCGGCGAGCTTCGTGCCGATCTGGATCCAGGAAGGGCTGCTCTTGGAGACAGAGCCGAACAAGATGGAGAACTTCAAGAACATGGACCCGAAATGGGTCGACGTTCCTTTCGACCCGGGCCGCAAATACACCGTGCCGTGGCAGTGGGGCACGACCGGCGTGACGGTCAACACCTCCGTCTACAAGGGCGATCCCAACACTTCCGCCATCTTCCTGGACCCGCCGCAGGAACTGGTCGGCAAGGTCAACGTCGTTCCCGAAATGGCCGATGTCATGCATCTCGCCATCAGATATGTCGGCGGCGAGCCCTGCACCGGCGACAAGGAGGTGCTGAAGAAGGTGCGCGATGCGCTGGTGGCTGCAAAGCCGAAATGGATCTCCATGGACTACGGCACGGTCGAGAAGTTCGCCAAAGGCGATTTCGCAGCCAGCGTCGACTGGAACGGCGCGTCCTTCCGCGCCCGCCTGCAGAACAAGGACATGGTCTATGGCTATCCGAAGGAGGGCTATCCGATCTGGATGGACAATCTCGCGGTGCTGAAGGACGCCAAGAACGTCGAAAACGCCAAGTTGTTCCAGAACTTCATCATGGATCCCGAGAACGCCGCGCTGATCTCGTCTTTCGCGCGCTACGCCAATGGCATCAAGGGATCTGAAGCCTTCATGCCTGAGGACATGAAAACGGCGCCGGAGGTCAACATCCCCGCCGAGTTCGCCGACAAGGGCAAGTTCATGCTGAACTGCGCACCCGACGTGCAGGCACTCTACACCAGGATATGGACCGAACTGCAGAAGTAATCGCATCGTGACGGACCCGGCGGCGGGCGCCGCCGGGTCTGTTTTCATGTTTGCCGGGGCGCACCTCATGACATCCTACCGCAACAGCGAACCGGTGCCACCGATCATGCAGGGCTCGCCGCCGCTGATGGTGCCTCCGAAGCTCGACTGGGACAGGGGACCCTGGAATCGATGGGCGTTCCAGCATATCCGCGAAATTCTGCCGACCGTCGAAGTCTGGCGCGGCAATGGCCATCGCCGCCGGTTCGAGCGAGCCGAAATCGATCTCGATGCGCTGCCGGTGAGCGACAGCACGGGCGCACCGACGACCCTGGCCGGGCTGCTCGACGAAACCTATACGGACGGGTTGCTCGTGCTCAAGGACGGCAAAATCGCCTATGAGCGCTATTTCAACGGCATGGCCGAGCGCACGCTGCATCTGTCGCAGTCGATGGCGAAGTCGGTCACCGCTTCGGTGTTCGGCATACTGGTCGGGCGCGGCCTGATCGATCCGGCCAGGCCGGTGACGGCGTATCTGCCGGAGCTTGGTGGGACCGGCTGGGCGGGCGCCAGCGTGCAGCACGTGCTTGACATGACGACAGGCGTGCGTTTTTCCGAGGAATACACCGACCGCTATTCCGATATCGGCCAAGTCGATGTCGCCAGCGGCTGGAAACCGGTGCCGCCGGACAGCGATCCGACCTTCGAGTGGCCGTCGCATATGTTCGAATTGATCCTGCGGCTCAAGGAGACAAGCCGGCCGCATGGCGCTGCCTTCGAATACCGTTCGATCGAGACCGACGTGCTCGCCTTTATGATGGAGCGGGTGACCGGCAAGCGGCTGGCGCACCTGGTTTCGGAGGAACTCTGGCAAAAGCTCGGGGCGGATGAAAGCGCCTGTTTCACCGTCGACAGCGCCGGCTACGCCGTGGCCGATGGCGGCTTCAACGCCACGCTGCGCGACTATGGCCGCTTCGGCCAGCTGATCCTCGACAATGGCGGCGGCGTGGTGCCGGCCGACTGGATCGAGGCGACGCGCAATGGCAGGCATGGGCCGGATTTCAATCCCAGCCTGCCGAAAGGCAGCTACCGCAACCAGTTCTGGATCGAGGATCCGCGCTCACGCGCGCTGATGTGCCGGGGCGTGTTCGGGCAGCTGATCCATATCGACTGGAACACGAGAATGGTCGTGGTGAAGCTTTCGAGCTACCCGGACTTCACCGACATCGCCTATTCGGTGGCGACGATGAAAGCCGTCCACGCGATCGCTGCCGCGCTGGCCTAAGAGACCGTTTGGAAACTCTACTCTGGCGGCCATCTGATGGCGTTTTCTGCGCTTCCGGTGCTCACGGACCCAAATGTCCGCTGCGCGCCGGTTCTCGAAACCACCACCATATGACTCGCCAGAGCGAATTTCGAAACAGTCTCTAAGTTCCAAAAAAAATCGAGAGGTAACACCATGACCGGCAAGACAGCGTTCGAGACCAGACATGGCTTTGCCCGCAACCAGGTGCTGCTCGACTACTGGCGCGAAAGCCCGTTCAGCCGGTGGTCATTCCAGAATGTCGGCGAGTTGGTGCCGAGCGCACGTCTCGCAGTCGTGCCGGGCAGTGGCGAAATACCGGTTCAGGATTTCGGTGGGCTGCTTGAGGAAAAGGTCGCGCTGGCCGGCGGCCCGGAGACCGTTGCGGCCTTTCTCAGGCGTTCCGATACCGACGCGCTGACGATCATGAAAAGCGGCAAATTCGTCGGCGACTGGTTCGCACCGCATATGCAGTTCGGTGCGCGCCACATCATCTTCTCGATCAGCAAGTCGCTGACCGCCATCCTGGCCGGCATACTGGAAGGCGAAGGGATCTTTGATCCGCAGGCGCCGGTGACCCGCTATCTGCCGGAAGCTGCCGGCTCGGCCTATGGCGACGCCAGCGTGCGGCATGTGCTCGACATGACCATCAGCCTCGACTTCGAAGAAGCGTATCTCGATCCGGAGAGCGCCTTTGCCCGCTATCGCCGTGCGACGCTGTGGAATCCGGGTGGCGGCACCGAAAGCCTAGCCGATTTCATCCTGACGCTGCAGCGCCTTGCCGAGCCGCATGGCCGGACGTTCCGCTACCGCTCGCCCAATTCCGACCTGCTCGGCATCCTGCTCGAACGCGCATCCGGCCAGCGCTTCGCCGAACTGATGCACGAGAAATTGTGGCTGCCGCTCGGTGCAACGAGCGAAGCGTCGGTGACGGTAGACAGCGAGGGCACCGCCCGCACGGCCGGCGGCATTTCAGTCACGCCGCGCGATCTGGCGCAGGTCGGCGAGATGATGCGGCAAGGCGGCACGGCCAATGGCCGCCGCATCGTGCCGGAAGCCTGGGTGCGCGACACTGTCAGCACAGGCGGAGACAGCGAGGCCTGGCAGCGTGGCACGATGGCGTTCCTCTTTCCGCAAGGCCGCTACCGCAACAAATGGTACCAGACGGGCGCGGCAAGCGGCGCCTTCTGCGGCATCGGCATCCACGGCCAGTGGCTCTATGTCAATCCGAAGGTCGAGGTCGTCATCGCAAAGATGTCGTCGCAGCCGGAGCCGGTCGACGAGCCGCTCGATGTCGATATGGTCGCCTTCTTCGAAGCGCTGAGCCGGATGGTCTGACTCTATCCAGGCCGACCGCCATCGCAGCTTTCCTGTGGACCTATTGCGCGGTTGAAAACGCCGCGGTTGGCGGAGCGACGCTCTGCGCTTATGGTCGCCGCTCTTTTCGACAAGACAGCAGGAACGACATGGCATCCGACATCAAGCGCATCGCAGCCATCATAGCAGCCGAGATCGCTGCCCGGCCCGAACAGGCCGCCGCGGCGATCGGCCTGCTGGACGAAGGCGCGACGGTGCCGTTCGTGGCGCGCTACCGTAAGGAGGTCACCGGCGGTCTGGACGACACGCAGCTGCGCCTGCTTGCCGAGCGGCTCGCCTATCTGCGCGAACTCGATGCGCGCCGCGACACCATCCTTGGTTCGATCCGCGACCAGGGCAAGCTGACCGAAGAGCTTGAGGCCAAGATCGCAGCGGCCGCCACCAAGGCGGAACTCGAAGATATTTATCTGCCCTACAAGCCGAAGCGCCGGACCAAGGCCGAGATCGCCCGCGAGCGCGGGCTCGGACCGCTGGCCGAGGCCATCCTTGCCGACCGCGCGGCGGTGCCCGCCGAACTGGCGCTGGCCTACATCGGCGAAGAGGTGGCCGACGCCAAGGCGGCGCTCGAGGGCACGCGCGATATCCTGTCAGAGCAGTTCGCCGAGAATGCCGATCTTGTCGGCAAACTGCGGACCTACATGAAGGAACGCGCCTTCATGCGGTCGCGCGTCGTCGACGGCAAGCAGGAGGCCGGCGCGAAGTTCTCCGACTATTTCGACCATGTCGAGCGATGGGCCCACGTGCCGAGTCATCGCGCGCTGGCGATGCTGCGCGGCCGCAACGAAGAGGTGCTGTCCCTCGACATCGAGATCGATGCCGACGACGCGTCACCGGTGAAGCCGGTCGAACGGATGATTGCCGACGCCTCCGCCATCGGCCGCCATTTGCCGGGCGATCGCTGGCTGATGGAGGTGGCCGGCTGGACCTGGCGCATAAAGCTGTCGCTGCACCTGACGCTCGATTTGATGCGAGATCTGCGCGAGCGGGCCGAGGAGGAGGCGATCCATGTCTTCGCCCGCAATCTGAAGGATTTGCTGCTCGCTGCCCCGGCCGGCTCGCGCGCCACCATGGGCCTCGATCCCGGCATCCGCACCGGCATCAAGGTGGCGGTGGTGGACGGCACAGGTAAGCTGTTGGCGACGACGACGGTCTATCCATTTCCGCCAAGGAATGATGTGCGCGGCACGCAAGCCGAACTCGCAAAGCTCGTCCGCCTGCACAAGGTCGAGCTGATTTCCATCGGCAACGGCACCGGCAGCCGCGAGACGGAAAGGCTGGTGGCCGACATGCTGTCCGATATGCCTGCCGAGTCCGGGCCGAAGCCGCTCAAGGTGATCGTCAGCGAGGCGGGTGCCTCGGTCTATTCCGCCTCGGCAACGGCGGCGGCGGAATTTCCCGGCCTCGACGTGTCGCTGCGCGGCGCGGTGTCGATCGCGCGGCGGCTGCAGGATCCGCTCGCCGAACTGGTCAAGATTGAGCCAAAGTCGATAGGCGTCGGCCAGTATCAGCACGATGTCGACCAGTACCGGCTCGGCCGCTCCCTGGAAGCGGTGGTCGAGGACGCGGTCAATGCCGTGGGCGTCGACCTCAACACCGCCTCGGCGCCGCTTCTGGCGCGGGTGTCGGGTCTTGGCACATCGCTGGCCGAGGCCATCATCGCTCACCGTGATGCGGCCGGCCCCTTCGCCAGCCGTCGTGACCTGTTGAAGGTGGCGCGGCTCGGACCGCGGGCCTTCGAGCAATGCGCCGGCTTCCTGCGCATTCCCAACGGCACCGAACCGCTCGATGCCTCGGCCGTGCATCCGGAGGCCTATGGCGTGGCGAAAAAGATCGTCGCCGCCTGCGGACGCGACGTCCGCTCGCTGATGGGCGACAGTGCCGCTCTCAAGGCGCTCGATCCGCGGGTCTTCGTCGATGAGCGGTTCGGCCTGCCGACAGTGCGTGATATCCTGGCGGAACTGGAAAAGCCCGGCCGCGATCCGCGCCCCGGCTTCAAGACCGCGAGCTTTGCCGACGGTGTCGACGACATCAAGGATTTGAAGCCCGGCATGCTGCTGGAAGGCACTGTCACCAATGTCGCGGCGTTCGGCGCTTTCATCGATATCGGCGTGCATCAGGACGGCTTGGTGCATGTCTCGCAACTGGCCGACCGTTTCGTCAAGGACGCGCATGAGGTGGTGAAAGCCGGCGACGTGGTCAAGGTGCGTGTCGTCGAGGTCGACATCAAGCGCAACCGCATCGGCCTTTCGATGCGTCGGGATGGTGACGGCGGTACACCGAAGCCGCGCGACAATGGCAACAGACCGGTGCCGCGCGCGCCGGCGCCGCAGCGTCAGCCGGAGCGGTCCGCGCAGCAAGGCACGTTCGGCGCCGCATTGGCCGATGCGTTAAAGCGGAAGTAATCACCCTACCACTGGCACGCGACTGAGCAGCCAGTCGCGAAAGCTGGCGACCGGCGGATGGCCGCGCTTGTCGTGCGGCACAACCAGGTAATAGGCGCTGCGGCTTTGCATCGGCCGGCCCGGCGCCGTCACGAGTTGGCCGCGCTGCAATTCGCCTGAGATGAGGACCTGCGGCAGCAGCGCCACGCCGAGCCCGGCCATGCAGGCCTGGGCGGCGGTGCCGAATTGCTCGAACTGCATGCCCGGCCCGGTCGGAGCGCTCAAACCCTGATGCTCGAACCACTCGGTCCATGCGCCGGGCCGTGTCGCCATATGCAGCAGCGGCAGGCGACCGATATCGGCGGGTGTGGCAATGGCGCGAAGGTCGGCAGGATGGCGAGGTTCAAGATGCCACTATGCCGATTGCTCATCAATCCAAGGGCTGCGTCGCGCAATTGACCCAGCGCGGCGCGCACCGCTTCGGCATAGATCTCGCCTGCCGCTGACAGCCTGACATTGCGGCTGTCGCGTTCAAACAGCCGCCGGCCGAACTGGTCTTCCAGCAGCCTGATCTGCCGGCTGACGGCGCCCTGGGTCAAATCGAGTTCCTGCGCGGCGGCGGTAAAGCTGCCCAGCCGGGCCACCGCCTCGAAGGCGGCAAGGGCGCTGATACCAGGCAAAAGGCGGCGCTGAACGTTCATGATCCATTACTAACGCTCATTGATCGGTGAAGCAATTTCGTTTGATTTTTTCGAACTGGAAGCCGATAAGCCCGGGCATCCCCGCATTTGGAGACCGAGGCCATGGCAGCCGACAAGAACGCATTCGTCTGGAATGATCCTTTCCTGATCGAGGACCAGCTTTCGGAAGACGAGCGGATGGTGCGCGATGGCGCCGCGGCATTCGCCGCCGACAAGCTCGCCCCTCGGATCGAGGAAGCCTATCTCGAGGAAAAGACCGATGCCGGGATATTTCGCGAGATGGGCGAGGCCGGGCTGCTCGGCATAACCATTCCGGAAGAATATGGCGGACTCGGCGCCAACTACGTCACCTATGGGCTAGTGGCGCGGGAAGTCGAGCGCATCGACTCGGGCTATCGATCGATGATGAGCGTGCAGTCGTCGCTGGTGATGTATCCAATCCACGCCTATGGCTCGGAAGCGCAGCGCAAGAAATACCTGCCGAAGCTCGCCAGCGGCGAGTGGATCGGCTGCTTCGGCCTGACCGAGCCGGATGCCGGTTCCGACCCGGGCGGCATGAAGACGCGAGCCGAGAAGACGGCGAACGGCTACAGGGTCTCCGGCTCGAAAATGTGGATTTCCAACGCGCCAATCGCCGATGTGTTTATCGTCTGGGCGAAATCGGCCGCGCATGACAACGAGATTCGCGGCTTCGTGCTGGAAAAGGGCATGACAGGCCTCTCGGCGCCGAAGATCGGCGGCAAGCTGTCGCTTCGCGCATCGATTACCGGCGAAGTGGTGATGGAAGGCGTCGAGGTCGGCGAAGATGCGCTGCTGCCCAATGTAGCAGGCCTGAAGGGTCCGTTCGGCTGCCTCAACCGGGCGCGCTACGGCATCTCCTGGGGTGCGATGGGCGCGGCGGAAGATTGCTGGCACCGGGCCCGCCAATACGGCCTCGACCGCAAGCAGTTCGGCAAGCCGCTGGCCGGCACGCAGCTTTTCCAGAAGAAGCTCGCCGACATGCAGACCGAGATCGCGCTCGGCCTGCAGGGCAGCTTACGGGTCGGGCGGCTGATGGACGAAGGCAAAATGGCGCCGGAGATGATCTCGATCGTCAAGCGCAACAATTGCGGCAAGGCGCTGGACATTGCCCGCCAGGCCCGCGACATGCATGGCGGCAACGGCATCCAGATCGGCTACCATGTCATGCGCCACGCGCAGAACCTCGAAACCGTCAACACCTATGAGGGCACGCATGACGTGCATGCGCTGATCCTCGGACGGGCACAGACCGGGTTGCAGGCGTTTTTCTAAACGGCCATGCCCTTCGCTTCGTCATCCTCGGGCTTGACCCTGGGCTTGACCCGAGGATCCATGCCGTGAGTCGAGGCGCCGCTGCGGTGCAGGATCTTTCAGGGCAGGGTCACGACAGTGGTTCGTGCTGCACTGCTGCATTCTTCGGTTAGCGTCACGGCATGGATGCTGGGGTCTCCTTGCTCCGCCCCAGGACGACGAAGACCCGAGGCCTTCGCCAATCGCAGATGCTGGAGGCCAGCGGTGACCAGTCGTATTAAGCGGAGTTGCGTTCAATAGCTGCTTAAATTAGGTGCACCGCAACATCTCTGCTTGGAGAATGGCCAGCATTCGTGTCAGGGTTCGCCGAATTCGTTTGAAACGCCGACTTTCGGGGCCCCATGGCAATTCTGGCAGCCGTCTACCACCTGACCCATTACAAATATGACCGGCCGGTCGTTCTCGGCCCGCAGGTCATCAGGCTGCAGCCGGCGCCGCATTCCCGCACCAAGGTGCTCAGCCATTCCTTGAAGGTCGGGCCGGCGAACCATTTCGTCAATCTGCAGCAGGACCCCTACGGCAACTTCCTTGCGCGTTTCGTGTTTCCAGAACCTGTGACGGAGCTGAAGATCGAGGTCGACCTCGTTGCCGACATGACGGTTTATAACCCATTCGATTTCTTCGTCGAGCCGTCGGCCGAAACGTTTCCCTTCGAGTATCCGGAAGAGATCAGCGACGATCTCGCCATCTACCGGACGCCGGAGCCGGCCGGGCCGCTGCTGTCGGCGTTCCTGCAGACCATCGATCGCAGTCCTACCAACACCGTCAATTTCGTCGTCGACCTCAATGCGCGCCTGCAACGCGAGATCGCCTATATCGTGCGCATGGAAACCGGCGTCTTCTCACCCGAGGAAACGCTGGCCGCCAAGAAAGGCTCGTGCCGCGACACGAGCTGGCTGCTGGTGCAGATCCTGAGGAACCTCGGCATCGCCGCGCGCTTCGTCTCCGGCTATCTGATCCAGCTGAAACCCGACCTCGTCGCGCTTGACGGGCCGCCCGGCACCGCCGTCGACTTCACCGATCTTCATGCATGGTGCGAAGTCTATCTGCCAGGCGCCGGCTGGATCGGCTTCGACCCGACCTCCGGACTGCTCACCGGCGAAAGCCATGTGCCGCTCGCCGCGACGCCGCATTTCCGCAACGCCGCGCCTATTTCCGGCATGGCCAGCTTCGCCAATGTCGAGTTCGGCTTCGACATGCGGGTCGACCGCATCGCCGAGCATCCACGCATCACCAAGCCGTTCTCCGACGAAAGCTGGCAGGCGCTTGACGCGTTGGGCAACCAGGTCGATGCCGCGCTCGAGGCCGGGGACGTGCGGCTGACCATGGGTGGCGAGCCGACCTTCGTGTCGATCGACGATTTCGAGGCGGAGGAGTGGAACACCGCCGCCGTCGGCCCGACAAAACGCGAAAAAGCCGATGCGCTAATCCGCCGGCTGCGTGAGCGTTTCGCGCCCGGTGGCTTCCTGCACTACGGGCAGGGCAAGTGGTATCCGGGCGAAAGCCTGCCGCGCTGGACCTTCTCGCTGTACTGGCGCGCCGACGGCGAGCCGGTGTGGAGTGATCCATCGCTGATCGCACGGGAAAAAAGCGAGGCAGTTGTCGGACCGAAGCAGGCTGAAGGCCTGCTGACGGCGATTGCCGATGAACTCGGCATCGACAAGACCATGGTCAGCGAAGCCTATGAGGACCCGGCCGAGTGGCTGCTCAAGGAAGGCAAGCTGCCGGAAAATGTCGATCCGTCCAATTCGAAGCTGGACGACCCCGAGGAGCGCAGCCGCATGGCGCGGGTGTTCGAACGCGGCCTGACCAAGCCATCGGGCTATGTGCTGCCTGTCCAGCGCTGGAACAGCCAAGCGTCCGGACCGCGCTGGCGTTCGGAGAAGTGGAAGACGCGGCGCGGCAAGCTGTTCCTGGTGCCGGGAGATTCACCGGTCGGCTACCGCCTGCCGCTCGGCACGCTGCCCCATGTGCCGCCGGCGCAGTTCCCGTATATCGTGCCGGTCGATCCTTCCCTGCCGCGCGGACCATTGCCGGCGCGCGAGACTATTTTGCCTGGAGCCGCTCCTTTACCGGAGGCTGCCCCGGCCGAATTGGAAGGCGCCGACGAAATGGTGCGACGCCAGCAGGCGGCGTCCTTCACCGCCGCGACCGGCCAGCAGGACCGTGTCGAACAGGAAATCACCGAGATCGGCGGCGCGGTGCGCACCGCACTGTCGGTCGAGCCACGCGACGGGCGGCTTTGTGTATTCATGCCGCCGGTCGAGGCGCTGGAAGACTATCTCGAACTGGTCGCGGCGGCCGAGAACGCGGCAAAGGTTATCGGCCTGCCGGTGCATATCGAGGGCTACGGTCCGCCTCACGATCCGCGCCTCAACGTCATCCGCGTGGCTCCGGATCCCGGCGTCATCGAGGTGAACATCCATCCGGCTGCGAACTGGCAGGACTGCGTGGCGACGACCACAGCGATCTACGAGGAGGCGCGGCAGACGCGGCTCGGCGCCGACAAGTTCATGATAGACGGCCGCCACACCGGCACAGGCGGCGGCAACCATGTCGTCGTCGGCGGCGCAACACCCAACGACAGCCCGTTCCTGCGCCGCCCCGACCTGCTGAAGAGCCTTGTCCTGCAATGGCAGCGGCACCCGTCGCTGTCCTATCTATTCTCCGGCCTGTTCATCGGCCCGACCAGCCAGGCGCCGCGTTTCGATGAGGCGCGTCACGATTCGCTGTACGAGCTCGAGATCGCGATGGCGCAGGTGCCGCATCCGGACAGTGGCAGCGCGCCGTTGCCGTGGCTGGTCGACCGGCTGTTCCGCAACCTTCTGACCGACGTGACGGGGAACACGCATCGGTCGGAAATCTGCATCGACAAGCTGTTTTCGCCCGACGGGCCGACCGGCCGGCTGGGGCTGGTCGAGTTCCGTGGCTTCGAGATGCCGCCCAATGCGCGCATGAGTCTGGCGCAGCAATTGCTGGTGCGCGCCATCATCGCCCGCGCCTGGAAGAATCCGCTCGATGGCCGCTTCGTGCGCTGGGGCACGTCGCTGCACGACCGTTTCATGCTGCCGCACTATGTCTGGGCGGATTTTCTCGACGTGCTGGACGACCTCAAGCTGAACGGCTTTGAATTCCGTCCCGAATGGTTCGACGCGCAGCTCGAATTCCGCTTCCCGTTCTGCGGCGAGGTCCAGCATGCCGGCATCAAGCTGGAACTGCGGCAAGCGCTGGAGCCGTGGCATGTCATGGGCGAGCAGGGCGCCATCGGCGGAACCGTGCGCTTCGTCGATTCCTCGGTCGAGCGGCTGCAGGTGAAGACCGAAGGGCTTAACCCGGAGCGTCACGCGGTCGTCTGCAACGGCCGCATCGTGCCGATGAAGGTGACCGACACCAGAGAGATCGCGGTGGCGGGCGTCCGCTTCAAGGCCTGGCAGCCGGCATCGGGCATGCATCCCGCGCTGCCGGTAAATACGCCGCTGGTCTTCGACATCTACGATCGGTGGTCGAGCCGGGCGATCGGCGGTTGCGTCTACCATGTCGCACATCCCGGCGGGCGCAGCTACGACACCTTCCCGGTCAACGGCAATGAAGCGGAGGCGCGACGGCTCGCCCGCTTCGAGCCGCGTGGCCATACGCCGTCCGGCTCCGTGCTGCGCGACGAACGAGCCTCTGAGGATTTCCCGATGACCCTTGACCTCAGGCGACCTGCAAGACTCTGATCAGCCATGGCAAAGGGGAATCACAAGAAAATACGCGGCAGATCGCATAACCTGCTGGAGCATTATCAGCCGATCGACGGTGTCGTCGACGAGATGGTCGATGCATCAGGCAATCCCCGCCCGGTCTGGAAGGACTTCATCGAGGCACTGGAGGAACTGGGCCCCGAAAAGCTCGCCCAGCGCTTCGCTCGCGCCGACCAGTATCTGCGCGACGCCGGCGTCTATTACCGCGTCTACGACAAGGCCGGCGCCAATGAGCGCGAATGGCCGCTGGCGCATGTGCCGCTGCTGATCGAGGACCAGGAATGGGCCGCGATCAGCGCCGGGCTGGTCCAGCGGGCCGAGCTGTTCGAGGAAACGATCGCCGATATCTACGGGCCGAACCGCCTGGTCGAGAAGGGCATCTTGCCGCCGGGGCTGATCGCAGCCAGCCCGGAATATTTGCGGCCGGTCGTCGGCACCAGACCGGCCAGCGGCCATTTCCTGCATTTCTGCGCCTTCGAGCTCGGCCGTGGACCGGACGGCCGCTGGTGGGTGCTGGGTGACCGCACGCAGGCGCCGTCGGGTGCCGGCTTTGCGCTGGAAAACCGCGTCGCAACCACGCGTGCGCTGTCCGACATCTATGGCGAGATGCACGTGCATCGCCTTGCCGGCTTCTTCCGCCGCTTTCGCGACGCGCTGAACGGCTTGGCCAAGGTATCAGGCGGCCGTGTCGCCATCCTGACACCGGGGCCGCTCAACGAAACTTATTACGAACATGCCTATATCGCCCGCTATCTCGGCATCATGTTGCTTGAAGGCGAGGATCTGACCGTCTCCGGCGGCCGGCTTATGGTGCGCACCGTTTCGGGGCTTATGCCGGTCAGCGTACTGTGGCGACGGCTCGACGCCGCTTTCGCCGATCCGCTGGAGTTGCGGCCGGAGTCGCAGATCGGCACGCCAGGGCTGGTCGAGGCGATCCGCCGGGGAGCCGTCTCAGCCGTCAACGCGCTCGGCTCCGGGCTGATGGAAACGCGGGCGATGTTCGCCTTCCTGCCGAAGATTTCGCGCGAATTGCGCAACGAGGGACTTCTGCTGCCGAGTGTCGCGACGTGGTGGTGCGGGCGGGATGCGGACCGTGACCATGTGCTGGCTAACCTCGACCGCATGGTGATCGGTCCGGCGCTGTCGACGCGGCTTGCCTTCGAGGATGACGATTCCACGAGGCTGGGCTCGGCGCTGGTTGCCGGGGAGCGGGCCGAACTGATAGCCCGGATCGAAAGGGACGGCAGCGACTTCGTCGGACAGGAAGCGGTGACGCTTTCGACCACGCCGGTCTATGTCGGCGGCTGGCTGGAGCCGCGACCAGCAGCCCTGCGCGTCTATCTGGCGCGAACCGCGGAAGGCTGGACGGTGATGCCCGGCGGTTTTGCCCGCGTCGGCTTTTCGCTCGACCCGACGGCAATCGCCATGCAGCGCGGCGGCCAGGCGGCGGATGTGTGGGTGGTCAGCGACAGACCGGTGGAGCGCGAGACGCTGCTGCCGCAGGAGCACGACACCTTCACCCGCACCTTGCCGGGCAGCCTGCCCAGCCGCGCGGCGGAAAATCTGACATGGCTCGGCCGCTATATCGAGCGATCGGAAGACACGGTGCGCATCCTGCGCGCCTATCACGTGCGGCTGGCCGAGGCATCCGACCCGGACATGCCGCTGCTTGCCGATATCAGAGATTATCTCGAACCGTTCGGCATCGACGTCGAAACCGCGATCCCGCCGGGGCTGATCGGCACACTGGACAGCGCCGTCTACAGCGCCGGACAAATCCGCGACCGCTTCTCGCCCGATGGCTGGCTGGCGCTGAAGGATCTGTCGAAGACCATTCATCAATTCGCCACGACGGTGGCGCCGGGCGATGATGCGACGCGGGCGATGACGGTCATCCTGCGCAAGCTCGCCGGGTTTTCCGGCCTGCTGCATGAGAATATGTACCGCTTCACCGGCTGGCGCTTCCTGGAGATCGGCCGGCGGTTGGAACGCGGCATCCAGATTGCCCGCACCCTCGCCAGGCTGACCAGGGCTGCGGCGCCGGACGGCGCGCTCGACATGATGCTGGAGATCGGCGACAGCGTCATGACCCACCGGCGGCAGTATCCGGTGCAGGCCGGCCGGCGCACTGTGATCGACCTCCTGGTGCTCGATCCGCTCAACCCGCGCTCCATCCTGTTCCAACTCGAGCGGCTGAAGGCCGAAATCGCGCTGTTGCCTGCTGTCGGCGGCGAGGGGCACATGTCGCCGGCGGCGAAAGAGATCCTGCAGCTCAACACGGCGATCGCCATCAAAGAGCCATCGGACATGACGGCGCCGGCCCTGGCCGATCTCGCCAACGAGATCGGCGGCCTCTACAACAGCCTCGCCAAATCCTATTTCGGGTAGCGACGGGTTCGGATAAAGGCGGGCATGCTCTACGACATCAGGCTCAAGCTACGTTACGATTACGATGCTGCGGCCGGCGGCGGCCGCCATCAGGTGCGCGTGCTGCCGCCGACGGTATCGGGCGTGCAGCGCGTGATCGCCGCTTCGTTGTCCTTCGCACCGGCGCCGAGCGAACGCTCGGATTTTTCCGATTTCTTTGGCAACAATGTCACGTCGATCGCCTTTCGCGACGTTCACGATGCGCTCGACATCAGGATGAGCGCGCGCGTCGCGGTTTCGCGGCCGGAACCTGGGCTTGACGTGTCGCCCGACATTCGCCGGCTGAGGGAGGAACTCGATGCGGTGCGGTCGCTGTCGCCTGATACACCGCATCACTTTCTGGCTGCCAGCGACCATGCCGGCATCGATGCGGCGATCACGGCCTACGCGCGGAGCAATGCCGGCAACTCCGCTGTCAGCACGGCCATGGACCTGTGCAACCGAATCTACCGCGATTTCACCTATGATGGCGAGGCGACTACGGTGCAGACCCGGGCAAGCGATGCCTTCGACCTGAAGCGGGGCGTCTGCCAGGACTTTTCGCATATCATGATCGCCGGCCTGCGCGGCCTGGGTGTCCCCGCCGGCTATGTCAGCGGGTTCCTGCGCACCATTCCGCCGCGCGGAAAACCGCGGCTGGAAGGGGCCGACGCCATGCATGCCTGGGTCAAGGTGTGGTGCGGGCGCGACACCGGTTGGCAGGAGTTCGATCCGACCAATGGCATGCGGGCAAGCAACGACCACATCACCGTCGGTCATGGCCGGGACTATTCGGATGTAGCGCCGATCGTCGGCGTCCTGAAAACAACCGGAGGGCAGGTCGGCGAGCAAGCAGTCGACGTCATTCCAGTCGTGCTGGAAAAGGCATAACGGCAAGCGAGGCCGCACTCGATTTCTAGGCGCCGAACGTAGACAGAGGAAGGCTCCTCGAACGCACACGCGGTGAGCCTGACATCATTCTGAAAGCCATTCACGGAACCAGCGGCGGGTCCGGCGCTTATCTACGGGAAAATTTCTCGCGGAGAGGACATGTTGGACAAATCCGGGTCGCCATCCGGCCGATCGGCTGGCAAGGAGGTTGCACCAAAAGACGGGGCGCCGACAAATGGGTCGCAAGCCTCTGCCGATCGAGCCTCCCTTACCTACCTCACCGACGCCGAGCCCGGTATCCGGCGTCTCAGGGCTGGCAAGGGATTCTCATATAAAGGCCCTGACGGGCAGGGTGTCGACGACGACACTATGGCCCGCATCAGGGCGCTCGCCATTCCACCGGCGTGGACGGATGTGTGGATCTCGCCGGATGCTGACGGTCACATCCAGGCGACAGGCCGTGATCAGCGCCGACGCAAGCAATATCGGTATCATGCGCTATGGGCGGAGGAGCGTGACGGCGTCAAATATTCGAGCCTGGTTGCCTTTGCAGAAAGCCTGCCTGAGCTGCGACGCCAGATCGATGCCGATCTGCGCCGTCACGGCCTGCCGCTGGAACGCGTTGTCGCCGCTGTGGTCTGGCTGCTCGACAACACGATGATCCGCGTCGGCAATGCCGCCTACGCTCGCGACAACAACAGCTTTGGGCTGACCACGCTGCGCGACCGCCATGTCGACATCAATGGCTCGAGCCTGCGTTTCGCTTTCAAAGGCAAGTCCGGCAAGGAATGGAAGCTGAAGCTCGTCGATCGCCGGATCGCCAGGATCGTGCGCGGGGCGCAGGATCTGCCGGGCCAGAAGCTGTTCCAGTATCTCGACGACGACGGAAGCAGGCGACCGATCCGATCCGACGAAGTCAACCGCTACATCAGGGAGACGGCAGGGGCGGATTTCAGCTCCAAGCACTTCCGAACCTGGGGCGGCACTATCCATGCTGCGTCACTGTTTGCGCAAACCGAACGACCGGAAAGCCGGGCACAACAGAAGCGGGTGATGAACGGCCTCATCGACAAGGTCGCCGAGCGGCTGGGCAACACCCGCGCCATCTGCCGCAGATGTTACATCCACCCGCAAGTTTTCGATGCCTGGTCCGAAGGACGGCTGCTCAGCGAAATAGCGGATGCGAACAAGCGGAAACGATCGATACCCGGTCTTGACGACGAAGAGGCTCTCGTACTGAGATGGCTGAAGGCGCAGGGGAGCTGAACCGAACGGAGCCGCCGCAGGCTTTCGTGATCCGTGCAGGACGTAATTTTTTGTCGACGTCATGTCGGGATAGGCCCTAGTGTTTCGTCCTTTGACAGAGAAAAGGACGACCCATGCTTTACGCGATCCTCTGCTATGCCTCCGAAGACGTCGTCTGCTCCTGGAGCAAGGAGCAAGATGACGCTGTCATGAAAAAACTCCTGGGCGTGCAGGAAAAATACGCTCAGGCGGGCCGGCTCGGCCCGGTCGCGCGGCTGCTGCCGACAACCGCTGCGACAACCCTAAGAAAGGTCAAAGGCGAAGCCGTCGTCATCGACGGACCATTTGCCGAAACCAAGGAACAGTTCCTCGGCTTCTATACGCTCGAATGCGCCGATCTCGAGGAGGCCGTCGACTTTGCGCGTGAACTTTCCGAGGTCAACCCGAGCGGCGGCTCCTACGAGATACGGCCGGTTTCGCTCTTCAATCCCGCCAAGGTTTCCGCATGACCGACCTTACCTGGATCAGCACGGCGATCAGCACTGCCCGCCCCCAGGCGATGGGCGCGCTGCTGCGCTACTTCCGCGATCTCGATGCGGCGGAGGAAGCCTTCCAGGACGCTTGCCTGCGAGCTCTGAAGAACTGGCCGACAAACGGCCCGCCGCGCGATCCGGCAGCCTGGCTGATCTTCGTCGGCCGCAACAGCGGCATCGACGCGGTGCGCAAACGTGCCAAGCAGGCGCCGCTGCCGGAAGAGGACCAGATCTCCGACCTGGAAGATGCCGAGACCGACATCGCCGAACGGCTGGACGGCGCGCACTACCGCGATGACATATTGCGGCTGCTGTTCATCTGCTGCCATCCTGACCTGCCGGCGACGCAGCAGATCGCCGTGGCGTTGCGCATCGTTTCAGGCCTGACCGTCAAGCAGATTGCCCGCGCCTTCCTCGTCGGTGAAAGCGCCATGGAGCAGCGCATCACCCGTGCCAAGGCGCGCATCGCCGATGCCGGCGTGCCGTTCGAGACGCCGGGTGCGGTTGAGCGGTCCGAACGACTGGCCGCCGTCGCTGCCATGGTCTACCTGATCTTCAACGAAGGCTATTCGACCAACAGCGGCGAGGCACCGGCCCGCGCGCCGCTCTGCGAAGAAGCAATCCGGCTGGCCAGGCTGCTGCTTAGGCTGTTCCAGACCGAGCCGGAGATCATGGGCCTGACGGCGCTTTTGCTTCTCCAGCATGCGCGTGCGCCGGCGCGTTTCGACGAGAATGGCGAGATCGTGCTGCTCGAAGACCAGGATCGCAGCCTGTGGAGCCGCAAGATGATCGACGAGGGGCTGGCGCTGGTCGACAAGGCGCTGCGCCACCAGAAGCCCGGTCCCTACCAGGTGCAGGCCGCGATCGCCGCCCTGCATGCGCGGGCGGCGAAGCCCGAGGATACGGACTGGAACGAGATCGACCTGCTCTACAGCTTGCTCGAGCAGATGCAGCCGTCGCCGGTGGTGACACTCAATCGCGCCGTCGCGGTCGCCAAGGTGCGCGGGCCGGAAGCGGCACTTGCCATGATCGAGCCGTTGGAGCAAAGGCTTTCCGGCTATTTCCATTTCTTCGGCCTCAAAGGCGGCCTGCTGATGCAGCTTGGTCGTGGCGAGGAGGCGCGCATTGCCTTCGACCGTGCCATCGCTCTTGCCAACACGGCAGCCGAGGCCGCCCATATCCGCATGCATATCGACCGCCTGATGAAGGAAGGCGCCGCGCGGGGAACCGCGCAGACAGCGCGCTGAACGAGTCACTGGTTCAACGGTCTGACCTTGGCTTAGACCATGCCGGGGTGGCGATTTTTCCCTGAAACGAGTAATGCCACGCCATGACAGCGCCTGATGTGCCGATTGGTACAGGGACGGCATGGCACAAGGCTTTGGCAAGTTTGTTTTATGCATGTCGTTGTCCCAAAACCGCTGCGCACTTTTGGGCGACATGCATTATGAGCGACGGGATCTGAAAGGGAAAGAAAATGACGATTGCGAAGGAAACAGCCGGGTTACTGGCGAAACTGGGTGTCGCTGAGGACGCGCTTTCGGGCGGCGATCTTATCGTGCGCAGCCCGGTGACAGGCGAGCAGATCGCCGCGCTGAAGACGATCTCGCCGGCCGGTGCGGCAAAGACCATCGATGCCGCCCACAAGGCCTTCCAGGCCTGGCGTCTGGTGCCGGCACCGAAGCGCGGCGAGCTGGTGCGGCTGCTTGGCGAGGAACTGCGCGCGCACAAGGCCGAACTTGGCCGGCTGGTGTCGATCGAGGTCGGCAAGATTCCGTCCGAAGGGCTCGGCGAAGTGCAGGAAATGATCGACATCTGCGATTTCGCCGTCGGCCTGTCGCGCCAGCTCTACGGCCTGACTATCGCCACCGAGCGGCCCGGTCATCGCATGATGGAAACCTGGCACCCGCTGGGCGTCGTCGGCGTGATTTCGGCCTTCAACTTCCCGGTCGCGGTGTGGTCGTGGAACGCGGCGCTTGCGCTGGTCTGCGGCAACGCTGTGGTGTGGAAGCCCTCGGAAAAGACGCCGCTGACGGCGCTCGCCTGCGAGGCGATCTTCAAGCGTGCGGCAGAGCGTTTCGGCGATGCTCCGGAAGGTTTGACGTCGGTGCTGATCGGCGATCGCGCCGTCGGCGAAATTCTGGTCGACCATCCCAAGGTGCCGCTGGTCTCGGCCACCGGCTCGACCCGCATGGGCAGGGATGTCGGTCCGCGGCTGGCAAAACGCTTTGCGCGCGCTGTGCTGGAGCTAGGCGGCAATAATGCCGGCATCGTCTGCCCGACGGCCGATCTCGACATGGCCTTGCGCGCCATTGCGTTCGGCGCCATGGGCACGGCCGGGCAGCGCTGCACGACGCTGCGGCGCCTGTTCGTGCATGAGAGCATCTATGATGCCTTTGTTCCGCGCCTCAAGAAGGCCTATGAAAGCGTCTCGGTCGGCAATCCGCTGGAGACATCCGCGCTGGTCGGACCGTTGATCGACAAGGCAGCCTTCGACAGCATGCAGAACGCGTTGAAGGAAGCCGCCGCTCACGACAGCAAGGTGACCGGCGGCACGCGGGTCGACAATGGCCATCCCGACGCCTATTACGTTCGTCCGGCGCTGGTCGAGATGCCCAAGCAGGTCTCGCCGGTGACGGAAGAGACCTTCGCGCCGATCCTCTATGTGATGAAGTACTCGGATTTCGACGCCGTGCTCGACGAGCACAACGCGGTCGGAGCGGGGCTGTCGTCGTCGATCTTCACCCGCGACCTGCAGGAATCCGAGCGCTTCCTCGGCGTCGACGGGTCCGACTGCGGCATCGCCAACGTCAACATAGGCACATCGGGGGCCGAGATCGGTGGTGCCTTCGGTGGCGAGAAGGAGACCGGCGGCGGCCGCGAGTCGGGCTCCGATGCCTGGAAGGCTTACATGCGGCGCGCCACCAACACGGTGAACTATTCCAAGGCGCTGCCGCTGGCCCAAGGCGTATCCTTCGACATCGACTAGGCTGGTGAGACCCTCGTCGTGGCGGCTATGCCAATAGCTGCCACGATTTATCTCGGTCGCCGTTCAGCGGCTTCCGGGAGATCCAAAACAGTCTGCGAAAGCCGCATCAAGGATGGCGAGCTAACGCCGGCCTTTCCCGTGTCCTCGCCATCTGGCGGAATCTGTAGAGCGCCGGTAGCGAGGTCGCGCGGCATGCGCGCCTGTTCGTCAGCGGCAATCGAAGCTGCCGCAGACCGTGACGATGAATCTTCGGATGTGGCTCTATGGAGCGGCTGATGTGGCCCACCACATCTCGTTGAAGCGTCAACCGAGGCGACCCATATACGCACTGCGTCGGATGTTTTCCTCCCATTGCGTCCGGCGCGTTCCCCTCTGGAGGTTTTAAACCTTCATGCCTGGCCGGACCTTAACAGTCCGGCCTTTTTTCTATTGGTCCTGTGAAGCTGCGAGTTCGCGAGCGAGCTGTAGAACCGCCGTAGGTCAGAGCATCCACGACCGGGCAGGCCGCGGTGCTGGCATCGGGCACGGGTGCCCAGCCGGCATAATCAGCCCAATGAGCGAGAAAATGTCCGTGACATTGTCGTCATATTCCACAGCGGCCTAGCCGTAGGGGTGCGGCAACGGAAGCTGCCATTTTGTCGGGAAATCCACTAGGCTCGCTTGGTTTGCGACACGGCGAGAGGTGCCCGACCTGAAACAGATGCCCGATATGAAACAAATGAGATTGCTCGGCATCGTGGCCGCGACGGCGATCGGTCTGTATGTCTGCTATCTCTTGGCATTGCCTTTTTTGCCCGCATTGACGTGGGCGCTGGTGTTGGCAATCGTCCTGTATCCGGCTCATCGACGGGTCGAGGAAAGGCTCAGGAACCAAAACCTGGCTGCACTGATGTCAGTCAGCATCGCGGCGGTTGCAGTCGGCCTGCCGCTCATCTTCGTGGCACAGCAGCTTGTTCGCGAGGCGGTAAACGGCGCCACCTATCTGGAGGAGGTCATCCGGGGTTGGAACACAGATGCCTTCGTGTCGGGCTATCCCAGGCTTTCGGCGGTTGCCCAGTGGGTTGAGAACCAACTCGATCCGGCCGGCACGGTCGCCGCATTTGTGCAATGGCTGACGGGACAAAGCACATCGCTATTGCGCGGCTCGATCAATCAGGCTGTGATGTTCGTGCTGACTTTCTATCTGCTGTTCTATTTTCTGCGGGACCGTGAATCCGCCCTGCGGGGGATCGAGCGTCTCTCGCCCCTGCGTGCACCGGAGACGGCATACATGCTGTCGCGCCTTGCCGAGACGGTACATGCGATCCTGATAGGCACCGTTTTTGTCGCCGCTGTGCAGGGAACGCTGGGCGGCCTGATGTTCTGGTGGCTCGGCCTGCCCACGCCGGTCTTCTGGGGCCTGGTAATGGGACTTCTTGCCATCGTGCCAGTGCTCGGCGCATTCGTGATCTGGGTGCCGGCAGCGATCTATCTCGCACTGGAAGGGTCTTGGGCAAGCGCAGCGATCCTGACCATCTGGGGCGGCGGCGTCGTCGCCGGCATCGACAATCTGCTCTATCCGATGCTTGTCGGGAGCCGGTTGCGGCTCCACACAGTGATGGCCTTTATCGGCGCGGTCGGTGGCATCGTCCTCTTTGGAGCATCCGGACTCGTCCTCGGCCCTGCGGTGATCGCGGTCACCATCAGCCTCATTGACATTCTCAAGAAACGGTTGAACGGCCAACCCGGGGCGGAACTGACGCCAAAGCGCTACACGAAGCCATCACGTCAGTCCGGAGCCGGGCCTAGTCGTGAGTAGGCACCGCCACGCGCCCCTGTTCGATTCTAGACCTAAAGACTTGGCAGGCCGTATCGCTCGCGAAGGGTGCGCTCACCCCCAGCGTCCAAAACTTCCGAACGCTCCAGCAAAGGCATCACGTCGTCGATGAAGCTTTGCTGGTCGACCCAATAGTCGAGGCTAGTCGAGGCAAGCGGGTCGCTTGGGGTATGCACCAACCGGCCTCGTGACTGCCGAGGCTAAAGATCACGGCATTGAGATATGTGCACAGCGGCGGGCTCATTTTTCGCCGGCTATATAGGCGTTGCTGTAATAGGCCGCGAAATCGGGGCGTTCGCCGATCAGGTTTCCATCGCTGTCGCGCAGGGCGCCGGCCTCGAACAGGTAGTCGCCGATCGCCTCCATCTTTGCTGGATCGATCGTGCCGATCGCGCCGGTGGGGCTTTGCAGATAGTGGCCATCGACCAGCGCCTTCAGGGATGCTTCGATCAGCGGACGGTCGGTCAGCACGTCGCTGTTTGCTGCGATCAGGATATCAGCCGCTTCTTGCGTTTCGACGGCGAAGGCATAGCCGCGCCTGGTCGCGGCGATGAACGCAGTTGCCGTGTCCTTGTTCTTTTCGAGGTAGGCCCGGCTCGAGCCAATGAAATTGGTGTGTTGGTCGGGCACGCCGTAATCGGCGTAGCGGAAGGCGCGTTGGGCCTTGCCGTCAAGTTCCGCTTTGATCCCCTCCCAAGTATAGACTTCGAGCGTAAAATCGACTGCGCCATTGGCCAAGGCCTCATAGGCGGAGGTGCGCCCAGCGTCACCGTTTCGAATTTGCCCTCGCCGCCATCATGGCGGATGATGGTGCCGATCAGCGCATTCTCCCAGGCGCTGCCGAAACCGCCATAGGTTAGGCCGTCCAGGTCCCTTGGGGACTGTATGTCGGCGCGGTCGGCATTGAACACCAGCCTGCCGGTTTCTGTCTGCATGATGGCGTAGGTGGCGACGAGGTCGGCGCCGGCGGTGCGTTGGGTGAACAATCCTATGGATCCCAATATACCGAAATCAGCCACGCGGTTGGCGATCAGCGTACCGGCCGCAGTGTCGCTGTAGGGCAGGATCTGCACGTCGAGCCCGGCCTCGGCGTAGAAGCCTTTCGCCTGGGCGACATAGAGCCCGACATGGTTTGTGTTCGGCGTCCAGTCTAGTGCGACGGTGACAGTCTGCTGGGCGCGGACGGACGTGACGGGTCCGAGCCCGGAGATCAATGCGGCAGCGATGAAGAGGCGTCTGGAAAGCATGGTCATGTCCTTTGGGCGGGCTGTGGATCGGGCAGGGTATCGAGGATGTAGGCTTCGATGGCGCTGGCTGCCGGCGAGACAAGATCCGTGCGCGGGCGCGGAAGAGGTATGGCGATTTCGCGCAGCACGCGGGCGGGGCGGCTGCTCAGCACATAGATGCGGTCGGACAGGAAGACTGCCTCGCGCACGTCGTGGGTGATCAGCAGGACGGTCCAGCGGTGTCGGTCCCACATCATCGCAAGCCAGCGCTGCATGCCGGTGCGCGTGAGGGCGTCGAGTGCGCCGAACGGTTCGTCGAGCAACAGCATGGCGCGGCCCTGCACGACGGTACGCAACAGCGCGGCGCGCTGGCGCATTCCGCCCGAGAGCTGCGCCGGATACCTTTGCTCGAAGCCCGCAAGGCCGAATTCGCCGAAGAGCGGCGCCACCTTGTCGCGCGCCGCCTTGCGGGACATGCCTTGCACTTCCAAACCGAGCGCGGTGTTGTCGATAACCGTGCGCCAAGGCATCAGGGCATCGTGCTGCGGCATGAAGGCAAACGGTCGGCGCGCGTCGGCCAATGGCCGCCCGTCGAAGTCGACACCGCCGCCGTAGCCTTCGAGACCGCCCGTCAGCAATTTGAAGATCGTGGATTTGCCGGCTCCGGAGGGGCCGAGGATTGAAACGAATTCGCCCGGCTCGACATGCAGGGTGATGCCGGCAAGCACGTCAATGTCGCCAAAACGCTTGCTGACTTGGCGCAGCTCCAGCCGCCTGCTCATGATTTTCGTGCGGCATCGAGCCGCTCCCATGGCACGGCGGCGCGCTGGATCAGCACCGTGGCGGCAAACAGGGCCAGCGTGAGCAAGGCGCTGATCAGCACGGCTGCGAGCACGAGATCGGGCCGGAAATTGTTCTTGGCGTTGAGCATGTAGATGCCGAGCCCTTTGGCCGCGCCGGCATATTCCGCGAAGATGGCGCCCACCACGGCGTAGGTGATCGAGATACGCAGCCCGGCGAAGAAATAGGGCAGCGAGGAGGGCAGGCGGGCCAGCAGGAAAATGCGCATGCGGGAAGCGCCCATCGAACTCAGAAGCGCCGAGATGTCCCGATCCGTCGATTCGTAACCCTGCACCAGCGCGACCAGCATGGGAAAGAAAGTCACGAGGGCGACCAGCATGATCTTCGGCGTCAGCCCGAAGCCGAACCAGAGAATGACCAGCGGGGCGATCGCCACCAGCGGCAGCGTCTGGCTAATGATGAAGACCGGGAACAGGGCGCGGCGCAGCGGTTTGAAGAAATCGATCAGCACCGAAAGAAGGAAGGCAACGGCCAGCGAGCAGGCGAAGCCCACCAATGTGGCACTGGTGGTCGGCACAGTGTTGTCGAACAGCGCCTGGCGCTGCTGGATGGCCTGGGCGAGAATGCGTGACGGCGCGGGCAGCGTGGTGGGCGAGATGCCCGAGATGCGCGCATAGAGCTCCCAAGCCAAAACCAGCGTGCCGACAGATAGCAAGGCCGGTCCGATCTTGGCGAACAAGGCTGCGATTCGCGGCGCGGCGGAGAAAGATTGGGACATGCGAGACCTGTCTGGCCCGAAAAGATCAGCGCGGGGCCGGGCTGTTGGCCGAGACCGTGAGGTCGGTCGTGACATGGCCCTCGGGCGTGCCAACCGGGAGCGTCGAAATATTGACGACGCCGACGAACTCGCCGGTCATCGGATCAAGAGAAATCTGTGCGTCGGAAAACATCGCCCGCCTCGCTCCGCTGGTATTATCCAGATCAGCTCTAGGGTTTACGGGCTTGCAGCCCATCTCTCAGCCCCGACGATACGGAGCACCCCTGTGGATGGCGGCAATTAAACAGATATGGGGTGGAGCTGCAAGTCAGGGTCCGGCCCCGTGAAACTTCGGGTCGGAGGAGGTGGGCCGCAGTGCTATGCGATCGCAGCGGGTGCGGAAAGGCGACGATCGAGTGGACAGTTTCCCGTTCGTCGCCATTGTCGATGCCAGGCGTTTGGTGAATTGTGGAAGCATGAAGACATGAATTGCATTCGTTGTAGGCAGAGGGTTTCTATTTCGCCCATTACGACCGCGCTTTGTTGGAGAGCCAAATGCAAGAATTTATCCTTTTTGCGCTCGTAGGGTTTGTAGCTCAGGCTGTCGACGGGGCTCTCGGCATGGCCTACGGCGTGGTTTCCTCGACAACGCTGCTGGGGTTTGGCGTGTCTCCTGCACACGCTTCGGCTTCAGTTCACGCGGCTGAGTTGTTTACCACTGCGGCCTCGGGTTCGGCTCACCTCTATCACCGCAATATCGACTGGAAACTTTTCTGGCGGCTGATGCCATTTGGCGTGCTCGGCGGCGTTCTCGGCGCTTTTGTGCTCACCTCGTTTGAGGGGGCGATCATGAAGCCATATGTGACGACATACCTTGCGCTCGTCGGAGCTTGGCTCCTGTTCCGTTCCTTCCGGCGTATCCCAAGCAATCCGGTCCCTGCAAGCGTGGTGCCTCCCCTTGGGCTTGGTGGTGGATTTCTCGATGCCGCAGGGGGTGGCGGATGGGGACCAATCGTAACGACGGGCCTTCTTGGTTTTGGCGGGACGCCCCGCTACGTTATTGGAACGGTAAATGCGAGCGAGTTCCTCATCACGCTCTCGGTGTCTCTGACCTTCTTGTTTGCATTACTAACGGGCCATTGGGCGGAGGCAGGAGAGCTAACGGAAAATCTACTCTCTGTCGCCGGCTTGATCCTTGGCGGCGTAGTCGCAGCGCCGATGGCCGGTTGGGTAGTGAAGTCAATCGCAGAAAAGACGCTTCTCAGGCTCGTTGGTATTCTCATCATACTGCTGGCAGGCTGGCAAACCGCGCAACTCTTCGAATTGGTGTAAACTGAAGACACGTCGAAAAAGTTGTCGGCGTCGCTTCCCTGGCGGCCGTGCCGGAGACGAAAACTCAATTCCCAAATGGAACGAAGAGACCCCTTTGATGTTTGGCTTGCTTGGACAACCGGAGGACGAGTCGATGAAAAAATTGGTTGCAACAGCAGGGTTGGCGCTGGCGGTCGCGATGCCCGCAGCGGCTCAGGACACCGCGACCGCGAAAGCCGAATTCGTCAACATGGCTGGCGAGAAGAACGGAACGGCCACGCTGACCGAGACCGCGCACGGCGTGCTGATAGCGTTGGAGGTAACAGGACTGCCGGCGGGTGAATGGGTCGCATTCCATATTCACGAAACCGGGAAGTGCGACCATCACACCGGCCATGCCTCGGCCGGTGGGCACTTCAATCCGACGAATGCCGAACATGGATACCTCACCGGGAAAGGCCCGCACGCGGGCGATATGCCAAATCAGCGGGTCGGCCCCGACGGCGTTTTGCGTTCGCAGGCTTTCAACAGCGTGGTCAAGCTGGATGGTGGAGATACGGCCATACGAGGCAAGGCATTGATGATCCACGGCGGACAGGACGACTACAAAAGCCAGCCTGCAGGTGATGCCGGAAATCGTCAGGCCTGCGCCGTGATCGAGTGAAAACCCCGAAATGAGTAGAGACCTGTCCGACATATGATCTGACCGGCTCTTCAGCCTCGGCCAGGTAGATGGTCGGAGCCTCCAGCGTGATGATTGCATGAACGACACTTCTCCTAAGGGTGTGCCTTCTATGGGCCTTGCCCAGTCAGCCATTTCCGCTCGCGGCCTGGTCAAGACATTCGGCAAGCTGCGCGCGGTCGATGGTATCAATCTCGATGTGCCGCGCGGCATGATTTTCGCCATCTTGGGCCCGAACGGCGCCGGCAAGACAACGCTGATGCGGATGCTCGCGACGCTGTCGCGCCCCGACGCCGGCTCCGCGACCGTGATGGGGCACGATCTCGTGCAGGCCCCGCATGAGGTCCGTGCGGCAATCGCGATGACCGGGCAGTTCGCTTTGCTCGACGAGCACTTGACGGGCCGGGAGAACCTCGTCCTGCTCGCCCGACTCTGGGGTTTTCGCGGTCGCGCCGCGAAAGCTCGTGCGGACGATTTGCTCGCGGCTTTCGGCTTGTCCGAAGCGGCGACGAAGCAGGTGAGGGATTACTCAGGTGGCATGCGAAGGCGGCTCGACATAGCCGCCTCGCTGGTCGTCACGCCGGGCGTGCTGTTCCTTGACGAGCCGACCACAGGCCTCGATCCGAACGCCCGCAAGGATGTCTGGGGCATGATCCGCGGCCTCGCCGAGGCCGGCGTCACCATCCTGCTCACCACCCAATATCTCGAAGAGGCCGATCAACTTGCAGCGCGCATCGCCGTCATCGACCACGGCAGGAAGATCGCCGAGGGTACCAGCCGCGAACTGAAGGCGGCCACCGGCTCCGGCTTTCTCCGTGTCGCGCTCGCCGATGTCGCTCGGCTGGACGAAGCGGCGACCATTCTGGAACGCCGGCTGGAGCACCCTGTCCAAACGCAGTGCCGAAGGCGCGGAGCTCTCCGTCCTTGCCCGCACAGCGAAGACCGCCAACGAGGCGCTGGCCGAGCTGGTCGCCGCCGGCATCGAGCTGTCGGATTTCTCCATGGGCCAGCCCAGCCTCGAGGAGGTCTTCTTCGCGCTGACGGGCCAGCCGGGCCTGAGTGAAACCCGCAAGGAAGGCGACAAGCCATGATCGACACGACATCCCTGCAGCGGCTGCAAAGCGTCGCCCGACCTAGAACCCCATCAGCCCTTTCCAACGCGCTCGTCTTCGGATGGCGCGCTGTGCTGAAATTCAAGCATGTGCCGGAGCAGCTCTTCGATCTGGTGATGACTCCGATCATGTTCACGCTGCTCTTCACCTTCGTCTTCGGCCGCGCGCTCGCCGGTTCGCCTGGCGACTACCTGCAGTTCTTCCTACCCGGCATCCTGGTTCAGACCGTGGTGTTTAACGCAGTCTATTCGGGCATGGGATTGTCGACCGATCTCGGCAAGGGCTTGTTTGACCGCTTCCGATCGCTGCCGATCTGGTCGCTGTCTCCGTTCGCCGGCCTGATGGTGGGCGACATCCTGCGCCATTTGATTGCCGCCTCGATCATTCTTACCATCGGGCTGATCCTCGGCTACCGGCCTGAGGCAGGCATCCCCGGCGTGCTTGCCGCCTTCGCCATGCTGATCGCCATCGGGTTCGGCATGGGCTGGGTATTCATCGTGCTTGGCCTGCTGATCCGCACGCCAACCACGGTGATGACGCTCGGCTTTACTTTCCTGTTCCCTCTCGTCTTCGCCTCCAACATCATGGTCGACCCCGGAACCATGCCGGACTGGCTGCGGGCTTTCGTCGAAGTCAATCCAGTGTCGCTGATGACGACGGCGCTGCGCGGGCTGATGGGTGGCGGGGCGACACTCAGTCAGGTCGTCCTCGCCCTGATCGCGCCGGTAGCGCTGACCGCGATCCTGGCGCCGACGACCCTATGGCTGTATCTCAGAAGGTGATTGGTTCTGCGCATGCCGCAGACGGACCGCCGATCCAAGCGAAACCGTCGAACATTATCTGGCGTGATGTGCGCCTCGGCTCTTGATCGCTAAGCGCCGTCTTGGGTTCGGCTGTGCGGATGTTCTCCTACGCGACGTGCACCGTGCGCTGCCTCGGCTTGATCGCGGTGGCGAGCAGCAGGCCGGCGACGATAAAGGCAGCGCCGGCGAGGTCGTAGTCGTGCAAGCTTTCCCCAAGGAAAAGATAAGCGAGCACGGCGACGAAGACAGTCTGCAGATAGAGCAGCATGCTGGCGCGCCCGGCACCAAGCGTCTCGACGCTGCGGTTGTAGAGGTAATACATCAGAGCGCCGCCCGGACCAGCGACATAGGCGAGTGCCAGAAGGCCGTTCGCATGCAGCGCCGAACGCTCGCCGGAAAACAGCTCCCAGAGATAAAGGGGCAGTGCGACCAGCGCGCCGGCTCCTAGCAGCAGGACCACCATCGGCAGAAGCTCGATAGCGAATTTGGAGCGACGCAGCAGCACGGTGTAGAGGCCCCAGCAAAACGCGCTGCCGACGATCCACAACTCGCCGGGATTGAACTGGAGCCGCATCAGCGCGGTAAGGTCGCCGCGCGCTACGATCACCACCATCCCGACCAGAGCGAGCAGCGCGCCAAGAGCCTTCCAGACGCCGAGGGGCTCGCCGAGCACGTAGCGGGCAAGCACCATGGTCATGATCGGCGACAGCGCCATGATGATGCCGGCGGTCGTCGCGTCGGTGTAACTGAGGCCCGTGTAGATCATGCCCTGACAGAGGGTCAGCCCGATCGCGCCGATGGCCAGCACCTCGATCGCCCGGGACTGGATCAGCACGAGCATCGCCCCGTGATGACGATGGACGATAGGCAGCAGGATTCCGCAGGCGAGCGCCAGCCGCCAGAAGCAGAGCGCCCAAGGCGGCATTTCGGGGGCAACCCACTTGGCTGCGATGTAGACGCCGGCGGACAGGAGCCAGCAGAGCGTCGCGGTGGAATAGGCGAGAGGAAGCGATACGCCGGCAGTCGCCTTGGCTACGCTTGGATGGGCTATCGGCAGCGATTGCATGTCCCTCTCCTCCCACTGCGGATCTTAGCAAGATTGCTGCGACTTGCCGAGCAGCAACGCCACCTATTTCACCCTATTTCACCGATCCTTGTGCGGCGGTTTTTTGTTTTCCGTGTGGAACACAGGCCAGCGACGAAAGTTCGGCTTCTGCAGCCGCAGACAAATGCTGCCAGATCGGATCCTCCCCGCCGATCACAGCCCGCGTCCTTCTCCCAGGGGCGCGGGCCTCCTCTGATCCCAACAGACCGTTGCCCGCGACCTCTCCCGGAGACGCGGGCTTTTCAATCGCGTCCGCCTCGCCGGCAGAACGCGCGAAAGCGCAAGCAGACGAATGCTGCTTAGCGTTCCCGCCGCTAAGCGGATCAAAATTATTAAGCTATTTCAGAGAGTTGTGGTAGCGGGAGAGGGACTTGAACCCCCGACCCCAGGATTATGATTCCCGTGCTCTAACCAACTGAGCTACCCCGCCAGGGCGGCGAAAGGTCCGAAATCCGCCTTAAATCAGAAGGCATGTCGAAGCGTTCGCCAAGGTCGGGCGGATATAAGGTTGGGACGCCAAGCCTGTCAAGCATCGATGCAGCCGGCATGCCGGCACATTCTATCGCATCGTGCTTCCGAAAACCGGAATCGATTTTCGGAAAGCACGATGCGAAGGTTTACGGTCTTGAGACGCGTACTTGTGCGTCCCAAGCGGACACAGGTCGCTCTGATGGCCGAAAAGCTTTGCCGGGCAGATAATTGCGCACAGAAATGCCGGGGTTGAGTTCGGCGGGGCCCGCCGCTATGTCTCGGCCACGAAATTCTAGAGTTGGAATTGATGAAACCGCGCATTGCAGTCCTCGGTTGCGGATACTGGGGCAGCAACCACATCCGCACCCTCAAGGCGCTCGGCGCGCTGCACGCGGTCTCGGACGTCAACCCTGCCCGCGCCGAAGGCTTCGCCAGTGAGCAGGATTGCCTGGCGATCGAGCCGGAGGCGCTGTTTGTCCGCAGCGACGTCGATGCCATCGTAATGGCGCTGCCGCCGCAGTTCCACGCCGATATGGCGGTGCGCGCAGTCCAGGGCGGCAAGGACGTGCTGGTGGAAAAGCCGATCGCGCTGACGGTGGCGGATGCCGAGCGCTCGGTGAAGGCGGCGGCCGACAATGGCCGCGTCTTCATGGTCGGCCATGTGCTGCGCTTTCATCCAGCCTTCGAGACGTTGAAGGCGCTGATCGACAGTGGCGAGCTCGGCGAGGTCCGCTATATCCATTCGCACCGCCTCGGGCTCGGCAAGTTTCATACCGAGAACGATGCGCTGTGGGACCTTGCGCCGCACGATCTGTCGATGATCCTGGCCATCACCGGCACGGAACCGATCGAGGTGCGTGGTGAGGGGGCAGCGCTCCTCGACAATCTCAGCGATTTCGCGCATTTGCACATGCGCTTTCCCAATGGTCTGCGCAGCCATCTCTTCGCGTCGCGGCTCAACCCTTACCGCGAGCGGCGGCTGACCGTCGTCGGCACCAAGGCGATGGCGGTGTTCGACGATGTCGAGCCGTGGGAGCGCAAGCTCGCCGTCTACCGCCACGCGGTGTGGCAAGACAGCGGCCAATGGGCCTTCACCACCAACGAGCCGTCCTATGTGGCGGTGGGCGAGGGCATGCCGCTGACGCGAGAGCTCGAGCATTTCCTCCAGTGCATCGAGACGCGGGCAGAACCGCGTACCAGCGGCGAGGAAGCCATCAGGGTGCTGCGTATCCTGACCGCTGGCACGGTTATCCACACCGGATCGTCTTCCTGAGAGAAAATGCGGCTGTATCAGAGCCTGATCCATCCCGATAAAATCGGGATCTTCGTCTATTCGGCGGGAATCTGCGCCGGGCGGGCTGCCAGCCGCGTCAGCATCGCCTCGGCCTCGGCGCCACGCTCGGAACGCTCGATGAAGCCGCCGCCGAACACGCGGGCTTCGTTGCCGTCGTCGGAATAGAGCACGCAGGCCTGGCCGGGCGCGATGCCGGACTCGCCGTCGACCAGTTCAACCGAAGTGATCCCGGCGTTGTGATGCAGCACGGCCGGGCGCGGCGGGCGTGTCGAGCGGACCTTGGCGAAAAGCTCCAGCCCAGCCGTCGGGATATCTGACAGTGCAGCGTCGCCCAGCCAGTTCATGTCGCGCAAATAGATCTTATGCGTCTCCAGCGCCTCGCGCGGACCAACGACGACGCGGGCCCGGTCGGCGTCGAGATGGACGACGTAGAGCGGCTCGCCCGACGCGATGCCGATGCCGCGGCGTTGACCGATCGTGTAGCGCAAAATGCCTTCATGGCGGCCGAGCACGCGGCCGTCGATATGGACGATGTCGCCCGGATTGGCAGCAGTCGGCTTCAGCTTGGCAATGATGTCGGAATATTTGCCCTGCGGGACGAAGCAGATGTCCTGGCTGTCCTGCTTAGCGGCGACCGTTAGCCCCATTTCCTCGGCGATGGCGCGAACCTGCGGCTTCGACAGGCCGCCGAGCGGAAAGCGCAGATAGTCGATCTGCGCCTGCGTGGTGGCGAAAAGGAAATAGCTCTGGTCGCGGTCCGCGTCGACAGGCCGGTACAGTGCGCGATGGGCGCCGTTGGCTCCAGAGCGGATGTAATGGCCGGTGGCCAGCGCGTCGGCACCGAGCTCCTTGGCGGTCGCCAGAAGGTCGGCGAATTTCACCGTCTGGTTGCAGGAAACGCAAGGGATCGGCGTTTCGCCGGCCACATAACTTTCGGCGAAGGGGTCGATCACCGCCTTGCGGAAGCGCTCCTCGTAATTGAGCACATAGTGCGGAATGCCGAGCGTCTCGGAGACGCGACGAGCATCGTCGATATCCTGGCCGGCGCAGCATGAGCCGGCCCGGTGCGTTGCCGCGCCGTGGTCGTAGAGCTGCAGCGTGACGCCGACGACGTCATAGCCTTCATGCTTCAATAGGCCGGCAACGACCGACGAATCGACGCCACCCGACATGGCAACAACGATGCGGGTATCTTCGGGGCGTCCGGGAAGGTCGAGGCTGTTCATGGTTCTTTCGTTCTGCACGGCGCCCTGGATGACGGCGCTTGAATGCCAATGGCCGGAATATAGGTCAAGCTTTCCGGGTGCGCCAGCTTCGCGAGCCGGCCGATTTTTTCTAATGGATACGGCGCTTGCGGGCAGATGCCTCAAATGCCGACGAAAAGACTAACGCGCCGTTCATGATCCTTACTTACCTATTAGGGTTCGCTTAGGCAATTTTTAAAGCTGTGGCGGTAATGTGGTGGGGATTGGGTCTTTGAGTTTTTAGTAGAGAGTACGATGACCGATCTTGTTAGACCGCGCGTCAAATATGTTATCGGGCCCGACGGCAGCCCCCTTACGATTGCCGATCTGCCGCCGACGAACACACGTCGCTGGGTTATCCGGCGCAAGGCCGAAGTGGTAGCGGCGGTGCGCGGCGGGCTTCTGAGCCTCGAAGAGGCATGCCAGCGCTATAAGCTGACCACCGAGGAATTCCTGTCCTGGCAAGCGTCGATAGACGAATATGGCCTTGCCGGGCTGCGCACGACGCGCATCCAGCAATATCGGCATTAGGGCTGGTCCAAGTAAGTCAAAAGGCGCGACAATCCGCGCCCTTTTTTGCTTTGCCGCAACGGCTGTCTCTGCTTCAGACCGTCAGCACCATATTGCCGATCGGCATGGCGGCGGGAAAGGCATGGATTGCGCCTGCGCCATCGAGCAGGTCTTTGCCACATTAGGTGGCAAGCTCTTTCGCATCGACCTTGCCAAGTTCCACAGGGCCTGCGCGGTCGGCCCCGCTGGACATCCGCTCGACGCGCCGAACTCGGCCAGAACCTGATGGGCTGCTCAATCAGATATGGTCCTGGTCGGAACCGCATACGCCCGACATTAGGATGCCCGGATGCGGCCGGTCGCGGAATATGAAGGGGATTTGGTAGCATAGGCCTGAAACTGGCGGCTGCTCGACCGATGAGCGGCGACATTCCAGATGAGCAACGCCCTGATCGCTGGGTGTTGACTGGCCTTAAAGCCGTGTTTTCAGCCGATCATGGCGCTGCGGCCGCCGGTCTCGGCGTCGCGAATCTTGGTGTCGCGTGATTCGAGCATTTCCGCTTTGGAAAGCTCCGCTTCGGCTTCGCCGAGCAGTGATTCGGCAACGCTTCGCTGCTGGGCGAGGTCGCTTTGCGAATTTCTGAGATTGTCGCGGCGCAGGCGCGCTGCCTTGGCGAAGGTCGGATAGGCAAAATGGTTGATGTCGGTGATGCCGGCTTTCTTTTCTTCGGCAGTGATCTGAAGCTCCAGTTCGACAGCCATGCGCTCGAATTCGGCGATCATCATGTCGAGTTGCAGCAATTGCCGCCGCTTCTCGTTCACCTGAAACTGCTTCAGCCGAACGAGGTTTTCACGTGACTTCATGATTCGGTACTCCTGAAAACGCACACCTGCACATATCGTCCAATCCACCTGGCAAACTCAGGCTTCACCCGTCTCCACCGACTTTACCGGAACTATGGGAAACAAATTCCTAAAGTTTTTTGCCGGCGGTAACGATTCGTTTACGGGCATTGTTAATCATACGGCTCAGGACTTAAGGCCAGGTAAAAATTCCGGCTTTCGATGCGGAAGCACGGCCAGCGAGTTTCTGGAGTCACTTAGCCTGACTCATTAATGTTTTGCATTAGAGTTTTGGTTTTGTGATTCACTATTAGATTCAACAAGGTGTAGAAAGGGGTTAAAAAATCTGATACCGTCGACGGCACGGAATTAGGTTTTGTTAACCATTCGATGGCAGCCTCTGCTCAGGCAATCACTGCTCCGGTCCTGGACGGGTCGTGAAATGGTCCGGCAGCAGAAAAGGGGAATGAAATGCGTGTTCTGCTGATAGAAGATGACAGTGCGACCGCACAAAGCATCGAGCTGATGCTGAAATCGGAAAGTTTCAATGTCTACACGACCGATCTTGGCGAAGAAGGTGTCGATCTAGGCAAGCTCTACGACTACGACATCATCCTTCTCGATCTCAATCTGCCCGACATGTCGGGATACGAGGTCTTGAGAACACTTCGCCTTTCCAAGGTGAAGACTCCGATCCTTATCCTCTCCGGCATGGCCGGCATCGAGGACAAGGTACGTGGCCTCGGCTTCGGCGCAGACGACTATATGACCAAGCCGTTCCACAAGGACGAACTGGTTGCCCGCATCCACGCCATCGTGCGGCGTTCCAAGGGCCATGCCCAGTCGGTGATCACCACCGGCGACCTGGTGGTCAATCTCGATGCCAAGACCGTTGAGGTCGGTGGGCAGCGCGTGCATCTGACCGGCAAGGAATACCAGATGCTGGAGCTGCTCTCGCTGCGCAAGGGCACTACGCTCACGAAGGAAATGTTCCTCAACCACCTTTACGGCGGCATGGACGAACCGGAACTGAAGATCATCGACGTCTTCATCTGCAAGCTGCGCAAGAAGCTCGACGCCGCTTCCGGCGGCCAGAACTACATCGAGACGGTTTGGGGTCGCGGCTATGTGCTGCGCGAGCCGGAAGATATCCGCGTCAGCGCCTGAGCTGACGACGCCGATCCGATCGATTTTCCGACAAAAATCCGGCTTCGGCCGGACTTTTGCGATTGTAGCGCAGACATTAGAGCGCCGACCTCCGGGGCCATGTGCCAGGGGTCGGCGAATCAGGCTGCAATTCTCAGAGTGCGGAAGCACTCGAGAAGTTGCGGGCGATTGAACGGCTTCAGCAGATAGCCTTGAGCGCCGGCGCGCTTTGCCCGCATGATCGAAGCGACGTCGACCTCAACCAGCGAAATCAGGATCTGGGGCTGTATCGGACTTTCGATGGCGCGTACGCGGCGAATGACGTCCTCCGCCTGCATGTCCGGCAAGGCGCCGTCGACGACGATGATATCCGGCATGTCAGCAGTGCACATCTCGACCGCGTCAAAACCGCGCGCAGCTTCGATGACCAGCATGTCGGAACCACCCAGGATGCGCTTTGCGACCTTCCTGATGACGCTCGAATCGTCGATGAACATGCAGCGTTTCATTTCCGGGCCCTCTGTGCCATGCGGCAATCCGGCAGCGTCGCGGTACTGAAAGGCACGGTAGGATCAATCCGGTAAAGAAGCTGAAAAGCCAATAGATAAAATTTTGCAAGACCAGCTTTTACGGAACTTCTTGACGATGCTTCGGTCGAATTAGCCTGGAAGGTTCATGTCATTTATCCGTTGGGGGCGTAGTAAACATTGTCTAAAAATAGTTGTCTGTTCTTGTCACTCACCTTAGTAACTTGAAGCGGCCGATAGCACGATTTCTTCTGCGGTTGCGTGTATCGATATCGTCATGTTCGCCTCGCGCGCCAGAAGCAGCGTGTAGTAGGGCTGCACCGAATGCGCGTCGATCGGTTCTTCAGGCTTGTTGCCGGAATGGAGTTCCAGGAATTTGGGCGGCACGCGCAGCATCGGACCGCTCGCGGCGAGCGCAAAGCGTGGTTCTGTGTCGAGGTTTTCAAGCGTAACCGTAAGCTTACCGCCACGCGGAATGGCGGCGTTGGCGACGAGAATTAGGTTGAGCAGGAGCTTCACCTTGTTCTTGGGCAGCAGCGCACGGGTTCCGTTCCAGACCAGTTCCGGCTTTTCGTTCTTCAAAAAGGCGATCGCAACGGCCTCGGCGTCCCCCGTGTCGATCATCATGCCGGCAGAACCGGCTGCGCCGAAGGCGATGCGGGCGAATTGCAGGCGGGCCGAAGCGTTTCTTGCGCTCTGGCGAATCAATTTCATGGCATCTTCGTCGGCGCCGCCTTCGTCGAGCAGCTCAAGCCCGTTGTTTATGGCGCCGACCGGCGAAATGATGTCGTGGCAGACCCGGCTGCACAAAAGCGCTGCGAGATCGGGTGCGGAAAGGGTGAAAAGCTCGGCCATCGGCGAAAGTCCCTGCAAAATTTCACTAAAAATGGCCGGGCGATCAATGGTCACGCCTGTCCACACGAATCACGCTCTCTCCCAAGGCCTACTGAATACACAGCGCCTGAGCGTGCAGCAACAAATCCGGAATTGCTGTTATCGAAAATGGTGTGTTCACGCAGGGGGCGGATACTGCGCGGGCGACGCGAAACCGGCTCGAAACCAGCCTTCTAACCGCCATCTTCATGTGAAAGCTTAATGGTTGAAAAAGGATTACGGCATAGTTTGCCCATAACAGTCATCCTTAGCGGCCGCCAAAGAGCCGCACGGATGCGAGGCGTCGGCGAAAGTGCTCCCTGACGGAGATTGGAAGCATGTTTTCCCGATACTACGACCGGAGCTTTTTCCGTGTCATCACCGACCGGAGTTTTCTCCGTGTCGTCTCTAACCGGGTTTCCCGTGTCATCTCTGACCGGAGTTTTTCCCGTGTCACCTCAATGGCGATTGCTCTGATGGGCCTTGTCGTCGTCTTTTCAACCTTCCCTTCGCGGGCCCAGGAATACACCGCTCAGGAGATCGTCGATTCCGGGCATAAATTCTTCGGCGCAACATCGGGCGGGCTCGCCACCGTCGTCGAGAAGATTTTCGCCTCCTACGGCCTGCCTAATGGCTATTTGCTTGGCGAGGAGGGCTCGGGCGCACTGATCGGTGGCCTGACCTATGGCGAAGGCACGCTCTACACCAAGAATGCCGGCGATCACAAAGTGTTCTGGCAGGGCCCGTCGCTCGGCTGGGATTTTGGCGGCGAGGGCTCGCGGGTGATGATGCTGGTCTACAATCTCGACGATGTGAACAGCCTCTACAATCGTTTCGGCGGCGTTGCCGGCTCCGCCTATCTCGTGGCTGGCGTCGGCTTCAACGTGATGAAGAACAACAATGTGCTGCTGGTGCCGATCCGTACCGGCGTCGGCGCCCGGCTTGGCGTTAATCTCGGTTATCTCAAGCTTACCCAGCGTGCCACCTGGAATCCGTTCTGAGCGGCGGTTGCCTCGTCATCCCGATTGGTTCCAGGGTCGAAGACTTGAACATTGCTGCGGCAGACCCTTGCCGCAGCACTGGAATTCCGTCATGCGAACGTGGCACAGTCCCTAACGGTCCATAACGGATAGTCACCTTGGTTCAGTCGGTCCTGTTCTTTGTCCTCGGCTTTCTCTGCGCCGGCTTTGTGGCGCTGATGATTGCCCCGGCCATCTGGCGGCGGGCCGTGATGCTGACGCGCAAACGCGTCGAGGGCTCCATGCCGCTGACGCTGGCCGAGATTCAGGCGGAGAAGGATCGCGTCCGCGCCGAGTTCGCCATGTCGACGCGCCGGCTCGAAATGAGCGTCAAGTCGTTGCGCGAAAAGGCGGCCGAACAGCTTGTCGAGATCAGCCGCGGCCGCGAGGCCCTGAAGGAGCTGGCGCTCGAGCGGAAGGACAAGAAACAGGCCCTTTCCGAACTCGAGGCCAAGGGCGAAGACCTTCGACAGCGCGAAGACCAGCTGCAGCTTTTGTCGGATCGGCTTGCTCAAACCGAACATGCCCTGGAAAAGCGTGTGCTCGAGCTGAAAAAACTGGAGCATATGTATGACGACGCCAGTTTTTCTTCCAGCAGCCGTCAGATCGAACTTGTGGCGCGCGAGTCCGAACTGCAAAGGTTGGCCGACGACATTTCGGTGCTGCGTGGCCAGCGCAAGGAGGCGGACAGGCGCCAACAGGAGAGCGCGGCCGAGAGCAAGGCCGCACGAGACGCGTTGAAGGCCGAGAAGAAAAGGACCGGCGAACTGGACAAGAAGGTCGAGCGCCTGCTCGCCACGCTTGCCGATCGCGATGACAAGCTTGACCGCCGCGAAAAGGAAATCGCGCGGCTTCGCCAAAAGTCGAAAAGCGAAAGCGTGGAAAACGCCTCGGCGGTTCGTCTCGTCGGAGTGCAAGGTAGTCAGGGCGATGCGGCCGTCAAGGACGACGACGACACCCAGAACGCCATCGCCAAGCTCGACTGCGACCGAGAGCGGTTGGAGGCGAGGCTGACGGAACTGGCCCGCGAGAACAAGAAACTGAAAACGGAGCTTGCCGCCTTCGAGGCATCCAAATCCGAAGACGGCGACGATGCGCGCCGCGCCAGCGCTGCATTGCGTGAGCAGATGAGCGACCTGGCGGCGCAAGTCGTCGCCCTGACGGCGACGCTCGACGGGCCGGAGTCGCCGATCGCAAAGGTTCTTGCGGCACCCAACCAAGCGGGAAGCGGCGAACGCAGCCTTGCCGATCGCGTGCGGGCGCTGCAGAAGGCCGAATCGACGCATTGAACCCAGGCAGTGATGCTGTCTTCTGCGGCTCAGGTGCTGCTTGCCGAAAAATGATGTAAGGCGATGGCTGACGCGGCGGCGACATTCAGGCTGTCAAAGCCTTCTGCCATATCGATCCGCACCGTCCGCAGACGGGCGAGCAGGCTTTCGGGCAGGCCTTCGCCTTCGGCGCCGAGATAGAGCGCCAGCCGTTCAGTCCTTTTCGTATCGCGGATGCCGGTTCGCCCGCGCGGCGACAAAGCGAACTGGCCGAAGCCCAGCCGGTCGAGCGCTGTGGTGAAGCCGATGGTCTCAGTGAAGGAGGCGAAGGGAACTTTCAGCGCGGCGCCGACCGAAACGCGGATCGCCTTGCGGTACAGCGGATCGCAGCAGGTCGAGTCTAGAAACACGGCATCGGCGCGGAAGGCGGCGGCGTTGCGAAAGATCGAACCCATATTGTCATGGTTGGCGATGCCGACCAGCACGACGATCAACGTCCGGGCGGGCAGGGTATCCAGCAAGGCCTCTGCAGGCTGCGCCGCGCCTTTGCGGCCAATCGCCAATATGCCGCGATGCATGGGAAAGCCGGCAATCCTGTCCATGACCTCGCTGGCCGCCACGTAGACCGGAAGGTCCACGGGTGCTTTGCGCAGGGTTCCGTCGAGGCCTGCCAGCCGATTTTCGAGTACCAGCACCGATTCGGCCGCAAAGCGTTTGGCCTCGAGCAGCATTTCGAGCACCACCTTTCCTTCGGCAACGAAACGGCCCTGCCGGCCGGCAAGATCGCGCTCGCGGATGTCGAGATAAGCGGCGACGCGCGGGTCGTGCGGGTCGTCGATACGAATGGGGCGCATGCTTGCCTCAGCTGACTCGCATCGGCCCGATCGTGGTGAGCTTTCCGACAGCACGACGCGTGGATCCAAAGTGTTAGAGCGTACTTTCTGCGTCCAACTGGACGCAAGTCGCTCTTAGAACTTGTTAGCGAGGTAAGGGTGCCCGGGCCAGTTCTTGCATTTATGGATCTCGTTATCCCAAAACCGCTTCGCACCCTCGGTCAAGCCCAAGGGCAGGCTTTTGGGCGACATGCATTGGCCGGTTACGTCCCGGAGCGACGCGGGCGGTATGCCATCTGCGATAGCTCACCCTCGCCGAAAATCCCGTCCAGCGTGTTGAGAAGTTCGCGCACGGCATCGGATTTACAGGAATAGTAGATCATCTGCCGGTCGCGCCGGGTCTCGACGAGATCGAGCGCCCGCAGTTTGGCCAGATGCTGCGACAGGGCGGATTGGCTGAGCAGAACCTTCTCGGCGATAGCGCCGACCGACATTTCACCGTCGGCCAGATAGTTCATGATCAACAGTCGTTTCTCGTTGCCCATCAGCGTCAGAAACGCAGCCGCTGATTCGGCATTGGCAATTAGCTTTTTCGAGACCATCGATCCCCCATGCCTTCCTGCTCATCTGGCGCTATGGGGGCAATAGCGTCTGATTCCATAGGCTCACTCGCGAATGTGCGCTGGCGATTCAACGCTACCGGGAAAGCGTAGAACATCTCGCTCAAACCTCAAGACTTGCTTTCGGCCCGACGCGATTAACTGTCGGACTGTGTTTAATCCGCCACTCGGCCGGTTTTTGCCATGTCGACCAGAATATGCCTGAGCTCTCGCGCCGTCCTCAATGGCTCGGGAAAGAACACCCGGCAGACATCGTCGCCCAGCGCCAGGTCCATGCCGTCGGCGTCGAAGCCGGTGACGACCCAGCCGTCGCCCACCGCCTTGGCGAAGTGGCGCGCGTAGACGGCGATTGCGTCGCTATGGTCGGCATTCATGTGGTCGAGGGCGGATTGTTCGCCAGCGGCAAGCTCTTCGACGATCGGTGCGGTCGTGACCAGATCGGCGCGTTCGAGCAGGTAGGCCTTGCCAAAGCCGCCGTTGAGACTGGCGCGCTCTGGCTCGAGGCGGAAGATCGAGAAGTCGCCAAGACCGGCATAGAGCTTCGCCTTGGGGTTGCGGTTGAGATAGCGCCGGTCGGCGCGGGCGTGCTCGCCGGATCCACGCTCAAGCCGTGCTGCCCGACAGACGAGCGTCAACCGCGGGTGCGCCAGCGGGTCGCCCTTGCCGGGCTCGCCGACAAGCAGCGAACAGCGCGGGTCGGCAAGGATTGCGCCGGTATGGGCGGACAGCATCGATACAAGGATCAGCGGCGTGCCGTCGAGATCGGTGGCGACGCCAACCCTGCTGGCCAGCGGCGAACCGGTCCCGGGTTCGATCACCGCCAGCGCGCCGAAACGGGCACTGCGGATCAGCGTCTTTGCCAGCCTGATCGCTTCGGCGTCGGTCTCGCGGATCACGTCCTTCTTTCGGTCGGCCAAAATCCACACCGTCTTAAGCTGATGTTTAGTCATGGTTATCAACCTATCACACCGGATTTGACAAGGGCTTCAGTTTCGATTTTCGGGAAGGCCGAAGCGTGCCAGCACGGTCGCCGCCTGACAATCGCGATCGGCCGGCATAGCGGCAAGCGTCGGCCGGGAGCGCGAAAAACGCGGCGCCGGGGCGGGGCGCTCAAGCGCACCCGACGTCACAAAGGCGTTGCGAGCGCGATTGTGGGGATGATCCCTGGCTTGCCGCAGGGACAGAACCGGTGCAACACAAGCATCGGTCGCCGCAAAGAGACGGTCCCAGTCGTCCCGTGTCTTCTGCCCGACTCGATCGACAATGGCGGCGCGCATCTGCGGCCACAATGTCCTGTCGGCGGCAGTCTTGCGAATTCGGCGAAGAACAGGGGTTCAAGGCAGCCGACGGCGACGTGGCGTGCGTCCGCCGTCTCATAGGTATCGTAGAAGGACGCGCCGGAATCGAGCAGGTTCGCGCCGCGCATGTCACTCCACAGGCCCGCTGCCATCAAGGCGTGCACAGTGTCGTCAGCATCGAAGCGCCCTCGGTCATCGCGGCGTCGATCACCTGGCCCGCCGGAGCGCGAACGCTCAAACAGGGGGCCAGTGCGCCGGCACCAGCATAACGGCGCCGCCGCCATAGTCGGCGACGACGTTGAGCGGGGGGGACTGGCCGGCCTCCTTCCTGGCCGATGGCGTGCAGCACACCCGAATAGGCGAGGTAGGTGATGTCGCGGCTGGCACGATCCGATGGCGGTCCGTTATGGCCGAATCCCGTCGTGCGGCCGTAGATCAGCGCCGAGTTGCGTGCCAGTACCGCGTCCGGCCCAAGACCAAGCCGCTCCATGACATCGGGACGAAACCCTTCGCTCAGCATGTCGGCCCTTTCGGCAAGGCGCAGCACCAGTTCGGCGCCTTCCCAGCGCTTCAGGTCAAGCCGCAGGTTGGAGCGGCCGTGACGGTCGATGTGGTATTCATCCGGTAGCGTCAGAAACGGCCGGGTCGACCCAGCCCGCTCGATGCGCAGCACCTCGGCTCCCATCTCCGACAGCATCAGGCTGGCTAAGGGCACCGGTCCAATCCCGGCCATCTCGATCACCGTCAGGCCGGCGAGCGGGCCGGTCTTCGCCTGCGGGGCGACTTAGGCACTCATGGTCGGCTACTTCGGCGCCATGCGGATGGCGCCATCGAGGCGGATGGTCTCGCCGTTGAGCATCTGGTTTTCGATGATGTGCAGCACAAGGGCTGCATATTCGGAAGGCTCGCCGAGACGGGACGGGAAGGGTACCGCAGCGCCAAGCGAATCCTGAACCTCTTGCGGCATGCCGGCCATCATCGGTGTCTTGAAGATGCCGGGCGCGATGGTGCAGACGCGAATGCCCGACCGGGCAAGGTCGCGCGCCACCGGCAGCGTCATGCCGACGACCCCGCCCTTGGAGGCTGAGTAGGCCGCCTGGCCAATTTGACCGTCATAGGCGGCGACCGATGCCGTGTTGACGATGACGCCGCGCTCGCCGCCCTCCAGCGGCTCAAGTTTCGCGGCCCGGTCGGCGACGAGGCGGATCATGTTGAAGGTGCCGATCAAATTGACCTCGATCACCTTGCGGTACTGCTCGAGCGGGTGCGGGCCGTCCTTGCCGATCGTTTTCATGCCGATGGCGATGCCGGCGCAATTGACCAGGATACGGGGTTCGCCGAACTTTTTTACCACTTCCGCCACTGAAGCAGCACCGCCGTCGGCGCTGCTTACGTCGCATTGGATGGCGATGCCGCCGATATCGGCCGCAATCTTCGCCGCACGCTCCATGCCGAGGTCGAGGATGGCAACGTCCGCGCCCTTCGCGGCCAGTGCACGTGCCGTCGCTTCGCCGAGGCCGGATCCGCCGCCGGTGACGATCGCAATCTGGCCGTTCGGGTTCATGTCGGCGTCCCCCACCTAAAGCGCTCGCGTTATCTAAAGCGCGTCGCGTTCTCTGTTTTTATGCATGTCGTTACCCCAAAACCGCTGCGCACTTTTGGGCGACATGCACCATCGGCCACATGCTACGAAGCCCGACAGGACGGCGCAACCGCATCCGGACGGTCACGCCATCGCGGCGACGTTCGCGGCAATCCTTGCCTGATCGGCGTGGCAAACCTCCCCCACCAGCCTTGCCACCGCGCCCGGCACGATCTCGTGCGACAAAAGCCGGTCGAGATCGACCGGGCGCGGCATGGAGATTTGCCCACGCGGGATTCTCTTGAAGCCGAGCGGGCCGTAATAGGGCTCGTCGCCGACAAGCATCACGGCCGGCGTGCCGGCCTTGGCGGCGGCCTCCAGCGCGATTGCCACCAGCCGGCGGCCGATACCGAGATTCTTGAAGGCCGGCCGCACGGCAAGCGGTCCGAGCATCAGCGCGCGACCGGAGCCGGCCGCGATGCGCGTCATGCGAACCGAAGCGACAACGATATCGCCATCGACGGCCACGAAGGACAGGGCGCGTTCGTGCGGGCCGCCCTCACGGATCTTGTAGGCGCCCAGCACGAAACGGCCCGGCCCGAAGGCTTCGTCGTTTATGGCTTCGATTTCGGGGTCATGCGCCGGATTTTCCGGCAGGTATTTCACGTCGGCAAGGCTCATGGTCTTTGCGTTCCGGTATACGGGAAAAGGTTTGCTGCAAACGGCAGCGTTCGCCAATCAGCGCTTCATCAAGCGCGGGCGCCCTTTCGTCGTCGGTCGAACCGGATCAAAGCGAAGTCGAACATGCGGATTTTCCGCTAGCACCAATCTTCAGCCACTGCAATCGGCCGTTTGCTTGCCGCCCTTCGGTTGCCGCCCTGGCGATTGACGAACTGTTCAACGCCTGGCGATTTCCGCATCGTCGGTTTGTGCCTACATCCCTACGAAGGCGAAAGGACATCGGATGGGATTGCTGGTCGGCGGCAAATGGCAGGACAGCGGGTACGACACCAAGGGCAGCGACGGCGAGTTCGTGCGGGCGCAGTCGCAATGGCGCGACTGGGTCACGGTTGACGGTACGCCGGCCGAAGGCCGCAAGCGCGGCCTCAAGGCCGAGCCGGGCCGCTACCACCTCTATGTCTCGCTTGCCTGTCCCTGGGCGCACCGGACGCTGATCATTCGAGCACTGAAGAAACTCGAGGACGTGATTTCCGTCTCGGTCGTCCATCATTTCATGGGCGCCAACGGCTGGACCTTCCTGGCCGAGGACGGCGCCACCGGCGACACGCTCTACGGTTTCGATTTCCTGCATCAGATCTACACCAAGGCCGATCACGCCTATTCCGGCCGCGTGACGGTCCCAGTTCTGTGGGACAGGCGAGAACAAACAATCGTCTCCAATGAGTCCTCAGAGATCATCCGGATGCTCAATTCAGTCTTCGACAAATGGGGCGATGCCAGCCTCGATTTCTATCCGAAAGCACTGCGCGGCGAAATCGACGCGGTCAATGCGCTGGTCTATCCCTCAGTCAACAACGGCGTCTATCGCGCCGGCTTCGCCACCACGCAAACGGCCTATGAAAAAGCGTTTGGCGAACTGTTCTCGGCGCTCGATCAACTCGAGGATCGCCTATCCCGCCGGCGTTATCTCGTCGGTGACCGCATCACCGAGGCCGATTGGCGGCTGTTCACCACGCTGGTCCGCTTCGATCCGGTCTATGTCGGCCATTTCAAGTGCAACCTGCGCCGCATCGCCGACTATCCGAATCTGTCGAACTATCTGCGCGACCTCTATCAGGTCCCCGGCGTCGCAGGCACGGTGAGCCTCTACCACATCAAGGCGCACTATTATGGCAGCCACGAAGCTCTCAACCCGACGCACATCGTGCCGGTCGGGCCGGAACTGGACTACGCGGCGCCGCATGATCGCAATCGGTTCAGGAAGGCGGCGTGACCTACCAGTAGGGCGACGCCGTCGCGCCGCCAAAAATCTCGGCAATCCGTCGCAGTGTGGCCGGCGTCGTTGCCTCCGGCAGGCGGTCGAGAGGAAAGAAACCGGCTGCGGCGATCTCGCGGTCCGGCAGCTTCGGCGCCGTCTGATTGAACTGCTCGACCAAATAGAGCCCGACATGGTCGCGGCGGCTGGCCCGACGGTTGAAATGCATCGATTTCAGCACCGGCGGCGCGGTCAATGCAATATTGCCCTCCTCGGAGAGCTCGCGCGCCAGCGCCTCGATCATCGTCTCGCCCAGCTCGACGCCACCGCCGGGAAGCTGCCAGCCCGGTACATAGGTGTGGCGAATGAGGAACACGGAATTGGACGTGCGGTCGTGGATCAAGCCGCGCACCCCGAGCGTCATCGGCCGCCGGAGCACGAAATACAGATGAAACAGCCTTGCCCTGAGACCCGGCCAGCCGGCCTGGCGGCAAACTTGTTCCAGATCGGGCTGCGTCATCACCCACGAAACCGTGGGTGGAAAGCAGCGCGCGCGTCGCTTATGAAGAGGGGATGTTCAGGCTCGCGCATATTTCCGATATCCATCTGGGACCGCTTCCCGGTGTAACCTATCGCGATCTCGCCTCCAAGCGGGTGGTCGGTTACGTCAACTGGCAGCGCAATCGCCGCCGCCACATGCGCGATGCCGTCATCGACACGATCGTCGCCGATATCCAGGCGAGCGCACCGGATCACCTTGCTGTCACCGGTGATCTGGTCAATCTGGCGCTCGACGGCGAGATCGAGATGGGCAAGCACTGGCTGGAGACGCTGGGTTCTCCCGATGATGTGTCGGTTGTTCCAGGAAACCACGACGCCTATGTGCCTGGCGCCTTCGACAAGGCCTGCCGGTCGTGGACGGCATGGATGACCGGCGACGGCGTCAATACGCCGATCGATCGCGACGCCTTTCCGTATCTGCGCGTGCGTCGCAACGTCGCGCTGATCGGTGTGACGACGGCGCGGGCCACGGCTCCGTTCATGGCCAACGGCTTCTTTCTGGAAGACCAGGCGGAAAGGCTGCGCGAAGTGCTCGATGCTACGGCCAAGCTCGGACTGTTCCGGGTGATCATGATCCACCATCCGCCAGTGCGCGGCGCCGTTTCGCAGCCCAAGCGGCTGTTCGGCATTGCCCGCTTCCACAAGGTCGTTCAGCGGCACGGGGCCGAGCTTGTGCTGCACGGCCATTCGCACGAGCCGACGCTGTTCTCCATCAAAGGGCGCGGCGCCAAAATTCCGGTGGTCGGCGTCGCCGCCGCAGGGCAGGCGCCAGGCGGCAGGCGTCCGGCGGCGCAATATAATCTGTTGGAGATCGATGGCGATAAGGACAATTGGCGGATCAGGCTGACGCGACGTGGCCTGACCGGCCCGGCCATCCCGCCTTCCGATCTGGAGATTCTGGAGCTTGGCGCGGACGCTATGGCCTAGAGCCTATTCCATCCCGATGGAATCGGGATGGGGCTCTATCTTCTTGTTTGACCATGAGCTTTTCCGAAAACCGGATTCCACTATTGGCTACGCCGACCTTCGCTTCAGGGTCATGGTCCAAAAACCAGTCCCATCGCAACAAGGCGGTCCCAGAACAACACGATCGATACAGCCAGCCCGACCAGGGCGCCGGCGGCGATCAGGCCAAGACCGGAGAGAAACGCCGACCAACCCTTGCCGCGCCGCACGGATCGCAGTGGCGGCTCGGCTTCCGGGACCAAGGCACGTTTCAGGCTGGCGACAGCCTGCTCGACCCCGCCTTCCATCATTCGCTGGCGTTCGACGACGCGCTCCGCGACATAGCGCGTCACCTGATCGGCAACCGGTTTCATCTCGGTTGATTCGGCGAGCACCACCCGGCCGATGCGTGTGTCCTTGAGGAAGCGATAGGTGCGGCGGTCGCGCCCCATGGCGACATGGCTGACGGCGTCGATCCATAGGCGCGGCTGCAGCCCGGACGAGACGGCGAAGTCGAAATTGTCCATGTCGGCGGGCACGTCGGCGAAGATGGGCGCGAGTTCGGCGGCAAGCAAATCGAGCCGCATGCGATGCGCCTCGCGCATGTCGACTACGACGTCGTCGCGGTCGGCGAAGGCGTTTTTCACGTCGCGTATGGCGTCGGACAGTTTTCGCGACTGATCGATCTGGGTGATGTTCTCGCCTGCATCCTTCATCGGCGTTGCCTCGCGGGTTTGGTTAACACCGAATTAACACAGCCGTTGGCAAAATGCACTTGCGAGATCGATAGGCCGTTAAGCGGCTTACCAGACCAAAGCCAGCCCGAAGCCGCACCATCAGTCTTTGGCAGGCAGGGATCGATCCGCCGCGGCGGCGGATTTTGGACGACGCGGCCTGCTGCGGCGTTTCATGTTGCGGCGGACGATCTCGGCGATAAGACCGGGCGCTTCCTCGACCAGCATATGGCCGGCCTCCAACACGTGGTGCAGGTGGAAATGCGCCGGCAGACTATCGGCCTGTGTGAAGGGCAGCACCGCGTCATCTATCCCCCAAACCACCATCACCGGCATATCAAGTGTTTCGAGCCGTTCGCGCGAGATGACGCCCTGCCGATCACCCCTGGTCATAGAGGCCGCGATCTCGACAAGTTTCTGCAACTGGCCGAGACGCGCACGCATTTCGCCAAGCATATCCACGATGCGCTCCGAGGGCAGGCTTTGCGGTCCGGACATGGCGGCCAGGCAGGCGCGAATTTCACTCTTGCCGGCAGCGGCGGCGTAACGGCGCAATAGCGGCCCGTTGATCTCAGTCCCAAAACCGCCCGGCGCCAGAAGCGTCAGCGAGGCTATCCTTTCGGGCTCGGCCAATGCCATCAGCACTGCCGCCGCACCGCCCATCGAATGGCCGACGAGATGCACCCTCCTAATTCTGCGTGCGGCGAGGTCTGCAAGAACGGCCCGAGCGGCCGCCTTGGCCGGGCCACCACCCGGGAAATCGAGGGATAGCCCATGGCCCGGAAGATCATAGGCCAGCGTCCGTGAACCAAGTGCCAGTGTCGAAATCACCTCCTGCCAGTCGCCGTGACAACCGCCGAAGCCATGCAGGAAGACAACCGTCTTCGGGCCGTTGCCCCGTTCGGCAGCGTAAAGGGATGAAATCATGAATCTTATGGTTTTACTGCAAAATCAAACAGTACGCGAGGTTCCAGATTGTAGCTCGACTGCGCCTTGTCCAAGCCGATCGCCAGTGAAGTTCCCGCGATCAGCCGTGCGTTAGAAGCGCTAGCTGGCATTGCCGAGCCCGGCGGCACGCAAGGCCTCGACCAGCCGGTCGATCAGATCGGCGGGGTATCTCCGCTCGACAAAGGTTGCGCGCGGATCAGCAGCGAATTTCGGGAATTTGACAGTCATCTCGTCCGCGAGTTCGTGCGCCAGTTGATTGCGGCCGGTTGCCTTCGCGCCGATCAGCCGCGCAGCCAGATAGTGCGATTTCGTGGGCGTCGCTTGCAACGCATCACTGGCAAGCGCGGCCTTATTCATATCGCCCGCCATGAACTGCCCGACGAAAAGCCCGTAGTCCCACCAGGTCGGATGGGCGCTGGAAGTTTCGGCGGCGTGAGCTAGGATCGGTGTTCCCTCCCTATACCTGCCGGCAAAAATCAGCCCATAGGCGTAAGCTGCCGCCATGCTGAGGTCGTAAGGGTTGAGTTCGTAGGCCTTGTGCATCCAGCGGATCGATTCCTCCGAATTGCCGAGGCGGGAATTGAGATAGCCATAGGCACGGTGGGCATAGGGACTGGTCGGCCCCATCTGCACGGCGCGACGGGCAAGCGACATCGCCTGTTCGATCGTGGCGCCGGCCGGATAGGCGTAGTGATCTGTGGCCGCCTCGAGATGCAGGGTCGCGAGCTCCGAATAGACGAGTGACGATTTCGCATCCTGGTTGATCAGGTTTTCGAGACAGCGATAGGCAGCCTCATGGGTTTTGGCGCCCTGGTCGAGATAGTACTTGTCGTTGAGCAGCAGACATTCCGTGAGGCCGGTCTGAAGGCCGCTCTGTTCGATGTAGTTGTAGATCGTGCCAGAGGCGGGAACGGCCGAACTCAAAATGCCGGCGACACTATCCTCGACGGTGGAGGGTGTGTTGTCGGCGGCAGTCAAGTTGCGTGACAGCAGGACCCGTCCGGTCGCCACGCTTTGAAGCTCCAGAGTGACATCGCCCGCCGTTGGTCCCGGCAAGACATCGAATACGAAGCTGATTGCATCGGTGACCGGATCGGGCGAGCCGTCGGCGTCCCGACCGATGAAGTTGACCGTGTCGAAGCCGCTGAGGCCGGCGCGCAGCGATGCCGCGACGCGGGCAGCCTCGGCGCTGTTGGTTTTCACCGCAATGTAGACGAGCGGAAGGCTTTCAATCGGAGCCCATGGCGCAATGCTGCCGGTTGCCACCGCGTTTTCGATCGTCGAAGCGGCATCGCTTCCCGCCAGCAATGCGCCGCTTCCCTGACGAAGGATCAGCACGCCCAGCATGGCGATGACCAGAGCGATCGCCAACCAGAAGAACTGGAGATGGCGCAGCAGCGACGGCGCCGGCTCGCGAACGACAGGGGACATCAACGATACGGCAGGTGCGGCCATGCGGGGTTCTTCGAGCGATCCCGACAAGGTGGCAGCAGCCTCGGTGTGTTCCTTCGGCGCCGGCTCGGCCGGCAGGCGGATCGCGTTGAGTTCATAGGATGGAACATAGCCGCCACGGGGAATGGCGATGCGGATCGGCTCGGCAACGCCCTCATTGGCGAAGTAATGCTGCAGAAGCTCGCGCAGCCTGCCCGCCTGCACCCGGACCACGGCGTCGGTCGACGGATCGAAATCGCCGTCCTTGCCGAAAACATCCATCGCGATGGAAAAGCCCTTGAGCTTGTCGGCTTCGCCTGCCTGCTCGCGCTCGACCAGATAGCGAAGCAGCTTACGCGCTCGTTCGGATCTCCCGAACGTTTCGCTGGCTAGCAATCGCTCCAACGTCTCGCGCACTGCGGGGGCGGCAGGCGTGGCATGCTGCAAGTGTCGATCCTTTCGAAGTCGGCACAGGTTGAGACGCAATCATATAGAGCCTGCACTGCCATACAAGCATGCATCCATTATGCGATCGCGTACCCCACCGGATAATTTTCCGGTGGTTAATGGCGCGAAAGGCCAGAGCAAGAAGATACCATGTGGGTTCATCTTGCTCCAGCGCTGTTAGCTTTCGACAGCTTGTCTAGAGCGGTTCATCTTTGGTAGAACCGACGAACGGCTCTAAGTATTTGTTTTTAGGCAATTCGGACGGAAAACCGCTACACACTTTTCCTGGGATTGCTCTACTCGACCTTTCGGCCGACAATGCGATTGGCGGCGGAAACCACGGCTTCCAGCGAAGCGGCCACGATGTTGGTGTTGATGCCGGCGCCGAACAGCTTGCCGCCGGGATGCTCCATCTCCACATAGGAGATGGCCGAGGCATTCGAGCCGCGCTGCATGGAGTGCTCCGAATAGTCGAGCACCGACATCGGCACGCCGACATGGCGCGACAGCGCGTCGACAAAGCCGTCGATCGGGCCGGTTCCGGAGCCTGAAATCGTCACCTCCTTGCCCCTGTCGAGGATGATCGCCTCCACCGCACGCCGGCCCTTGGTCTCAAGGTCCGGATAGGTGTGGTGGTCGAGGAACTTCAGCCGCGCGCCGGGCTGATCGACATAGGTGTCGAGAAAGCGCTCATAGATGCGCTTGGCCGGCACCTCCTTGCCTTCGGCGTCGGTGATCGCCTGGATCGCTTGACTGAACTCTATCTGCAGGTTGCGCGGCAGGTTGAGGCCGTAGTCCGCCTGCAGCACATAGGCGATGCCGCCCTTGCCGGACTGCGAGTTGATGCGGATGATCGCCTCGTAATTGCGCCCGACATCGGCGGGATCGATCGGCAGATAAGGCACTTCCCAGTGGGGCGTGTTGGCCTTGCGCAACGCCTTCATGCCCTTGTTGATGGCATCCTGGTGCGAGCCGGAAAAGGCCGTATAGACGAGCTCGCCGACATAGGGATGGCGCTCGGGGATCTTCAACTGGTTCGAATATTCATAGACGTCCTTCATCCGATTGATGTCGGAGCAGTCGAGCTCGGGATCGACGCCTTGCGTGTACATGTTGAGCGCCAGCGTGACGATGTCGACATTGCCGGTGCGCTCGCCATTGCCGAACAGCGTGCCTTCGACGCGGTCCGCGCCCGCCATCAGACCGAGTTCGGTGGTGGCAACGCCGGTGCCGCGGTCGTTGTGCGGATGCAACGAAATGAGCAGGTTCTCGCGGTTGTCGAGATTGCGGCACATCCATTCAATGCGATCGGCATAGATGTTGGGTGTCGACATCTCGACCGTGGACGGCAGGTTGATGATCAGCTTGTTTTCCGCCGTCGGCTTCACGATTTCGGTGACGGCGTTGCAGATTTCCAGCGCCACTTCGAGCTCGGTGCCGGTAAAGCTCTCCGGCGAATATTCAAAACGATAACCGCCGCCGGCCTTCGCCGCCATGTCGGTGATCATCTTGGCCGCATCGGTGGCGATCCGCCTGATGCCGGCAACGTCCTTCTCGAAGACGACGCGGCGCTGCAATTCGCTGGTCGAATTATAGAAATGCACGATCGGGTTGGTGGCGCCCTGCAGCGCCTCGAAGGTGCGGGTGATCAGTTCCGGCCGGCACTGCACCAGTACCTGCAGCGAGACATCGGCTGAGACATTGCCGTCTTCGATGCACCAGCGGGCAAAATCGAAATCGGTCTGCGAGGCCGACGGGAAGCCGATCTCGATCTCTTTGAAGCCCATGTCGAGGAGCAGGGCGAACATGCGCGCCTTGCGCTCGTGGCCCATCGGGTCGATCAGCGCCTGGTTGCCGTCGCGCAGGTCGACCGAGCACCAGATCGGCGCCTTGTCGATGACCTTCGAAGGCCAAATGCGGTCGGTGAGACCGACCGTCGGGTAGGGTTGGTATTTCCGGGCTGCCTCCGGCATGCCCCGCGCTGCATCCTTGCCCATCTCCCCGCTGTCTGCGCGGATCTCTTCTCGTGCGTTCATTGTCGTCTCTCCCGGCGGCTCGCGGGATCCGCCTTCAGGCGGATTTGGTGCCGAGCGGCGCCTTTACCAGATGTTCATTCGCTTGATGTGACTTGCCAATTTTGAGACTGGCCAAGGAGCATGCGCGTGAGCGGCGGTTCGACCGCCGGGCGCTCCTTCAGCGAACCCGGCGATCGCCGATAAGGCCGAGAAGCAGCAGAGCGGAAGCAAGCGCGCGCACGGTCTCGCCAGCAAAGCCGGTCTGACGGGAAGCGACGGAGGTGGCGCGGTTGATCATGGCGGTTTTCATACAGGAGCAGCCAAAGAGAGGCAAGTGGGGCCGAACGACTGGCGTTTCCTATACCTACACGACGCAGTCCTGTGCGACTTGGGCTGGTCCTTCAGCGGCCCCGAGCAGATTGCGTCGCGCCTGATCCATTTAGGTGACAGCGCCGCAGGCCTTTCTGGAGCCGCAAATTACCCTCTATTCTCTCAGACTTCGCGCCACCAGCCGCGCCACGCTCGGTCCGACCAGCAACACGACGAGGAAGCGGGCCGATTGCAGCGCCATGACGAAGGAGATGTCGACGTGCTGTGCGGCGGCGGCGATGATGGCGACGCTGTCCATGCCGCCGGGGCTGGTCGCCAGATAGGCGGTCAGCGGATCGATGCCGAGCACATGACTGATCATGAAGCCGAGACCGCCGCAGAAGGCGATGAGGATGATGATCGAACCGACGATCTGCGGCAGCGCCCGCGTCGCGTGCTGCAGAATTGCCCTGGTGAAATTCAGGCCGATGGTCCAGCCGATCATCGTATAGCCGAGGGCAAGCAGCCAAGGCGGCAACTGCATCGGCACGCCTAGTCCGAGATGCACAGCAGTGCCGAAAATGAAGGTGCCGAGGAAGAAGGGTGACGGCAGCCTGAGCAGCTTTCCGATGAGGCTGCCGACGAGCGCCACGCCAAGTGTCCCGGCAAAGGCTGTTGGATCGATCGGCGGGAACCAGATGACGGCCGGGACCTCGATGCCTGATGTGTCGACCCACATCTTTGCAACAAGTGCGGCAGTCACCGAGACGAAGATGACGCGCAGATATTGCATGAAGGCGACGAGGCGCTGATCGGCGCCGAAGGCGCCTGCCATCAGCACCATGGCGGTGGCCGCGCCCGGCGATGAGCCCCAGACGGCGGTGGTGCCGGGCAGGATGCGCCAGCGGCTGATCAGCCAGCCGAGCAGGCTGGACGCCGCAACGGTCGCCACCACGGTGCCGAGGAACAGCGGCCATTCCTTGTAGAAGACCGGAAAGATGTCAGGGGAGATCGAAGCGGCGACAAGGCAGCCAACGATCGCCTGGGCGGCGCCGAACAAAGGGCGCGGCACGCGCACCGTGGCGCCGTTGGTGCCGGCCAGGATCGCCGCCAGCATCGGTCCGATCAGCAGCGCTGCCGGCAAGGCGCCGAATTCAAGCGCGCCGGCAAACAGGATCGAGAAGATCAGCAGTGCCAGCCACTGCCAGACTTTGGGCACCCGCGCCATGCGTTCGACGGTCGGCTGGTCTGGCAGGGAATCCATTTTTCGGTCTTAGCCCCGAAGCGGGGAGATGCGAACCCCCGCGGCGGCGAAAATGCGTCAGCCGGTTTTGACGGCCGGCAGGCCGAAGCCGCCTACGGGCCGGGTCTCGACCTGGAATTCGAAGCCGGCGATGATCGGCCGCGCCTTGGCAATCGCCGCCTGGACTTCCGGCAGTTGCAGCGAAGCCTTGTGGCTTGCCTGGTCGGTCCACACTTCGGTCACCCAGATCGCGTCGGCATCGGCCGGATCGGTGGCGATGATGTAGCTCAGGCAGCCAGGCATGGCGCCGGTGCTGGCAAGCAGGACATCCATCATTGAGTCGCGCTGGCCGCGTGCCGCCCGCATCTTGCCGATCAGACCGTACATTGCCGTTTTCTCCGTTGGCTTCCGCGGCAAGTATGCAGGTCGCCGCTCACGGCATCAACTGGCCACCATTCACCTCGATCACCTGGCCGGTGATGTAACCGCTCAACAGAGCGGACGAGAGGAACAGATAGGCGCCGACGCAGTCCTCGGGCGTGCCGGCGCGGCACTGCGGAATGGTAGCAACCATGCCCTTCATCTGCTCCTCGGTCGAATAGCGCTCATGGAAAGGCGTCGCGATGGTGCCCGGCGCCACCGCGTTGACGCGGATGTTGAAGCCGATCAGTTCCTTGGCCATGCCGCGGGTCACATTGGAGACGAAGGCCTTGGCCGAGCCATAAAGGCCGGCGCCGCCGCCGGCGCCATTGCGCGCTGCAATCGACGAGGTGTTGACGATGAAGCCGCCCTGGCGCTTCAGCCATGGCATCGCCTTGCGCGAGGCGGTCAGCACGGAGCGGGCGTTGAGGTCCATCACCGCGTCGTAATGCGCCTCGGTTTGCTCGGCATAGGGTACGCGCCCAAGCATGCCGCCGGCATTATTGACCAGGCCATCGAGCCGGCCGAAGTGTTGCGCGCTGTCCTCGACGACGCGCTCGACATCGGCGGAGATCGAGAAATCGCCCTGGATCAGGAATACCTCGCCGCCTCCGTTGCGGATGGTCCCGGCCAGGTTTTCGGCAGCTGCCCGACTGGAATTGTAATGCAGTGCGACGCGGCATTTCTGCGCGGCGTAGGCCAGTGCAAGTGCCGCCCCGATGCCGGTCGAAGCGCCGGTGATCAGCACCGCCTTGCCGGCGAGGTCGGGGATGACCAGGATGGGGGTGACAATGGCGGTTATGGTGGCTGGCACGTCTATTCCTCCGGGACTCTCCCACCCTTCGTAGGGCCTCGCCGCCCTCATGTTCAAGTCAGTAGCGGTTCAGGGCCGCAAATAGGCGTAGCCCTGGCGTTGCAATTCGGCGAGCTTGACGACACCGCCGGTCTCGGCGGCATGAAAGCCGTCGAGCAGATCGGTGAGCGCAACATGCATGCCATGCATGGTGTTGGCGCAAGCATGTGAGGTCAGCCCGTCGCGGACCAGGCCGGAAAAACGGCTGGAAATGGCAGCTGATGCGCTCTTCGACTTGAAAGCGGCGAGTGCCGGGCCATGCACGACCAGCACGATGTCGACCTTGCCGCCGGTGCCCTCATAATGGTTCTTGATATTGCCCAAAACGAACCCGACCTTGTCGAGGTCGCTGAGGTGGTAGGCGACCTTCTGCCTTTCCTCTTCCACGGCCGCTGCCTTGACGGGGCGCAGCCCGAAAAGGCCAGCGGATCCGGCAAGGCTCAAGCGGAAAATATCGCGGCGTCGCATCATGTCATTCTCCAGAATGCCGTCCTCGCAAATTGCGTGGCTTCGGCCTCGATCCTAGCATAAATTGAAGTCACGTCCTGTCGGGCGAGGAGGGGCAGATGACATCAAATACCATTGTGGCCGCCGGACTTGGTGTCGCCTTGCTTGCCGCTGTTGCCGGCACCGCCCTTGCCGAGGATACGCCTAAGCTCACCGAACTCAGCCCGGACGGCAAGGATGCCTGTTTCGGGCGTGTCTATGATGCCGCACATCTCAAGGTACGTCCGAACCAGAAGGTGGGACGGATTTTCTTCTACTACGGCAGCGATCCGGTCAGCCATCCCAACGAGGAGCCGAGCAGCGGTCCGTCCGGCTACAACGGCTTCATGGCGACGACGGTGCGCGGCGCCAAGAAACCCGAGTGGGTTGGCGGTTGGTGCGGCAAGGATGATCCGCAGTCGAGCGAGCTTCATTGCGGCATGGAATGCGACCGCACCATGGCCTTACTGAACGTTGATGAAAAAGGCCGGCTGATCGTCTCCGGCGTGCATCGCAACCTTTATCTCGATGCTGGCGCCGAGGATGAGCTGGGTGAAAAGGAATACGCCAAGCAGGCGCTCGGCACAGAAGACGACGGCTTTCGGCTCGACCGTATGCCGACGCAGACCTGCAAGGCCGAATTCGCGCGCATCGATCCGGTCGATCCGGCGCTGGGAGCACCGCTGCGTGAGCGGCTGAAACCGGACCAGCCGTTCTGCTACGGGCGCGACTACGATGCCGCGCATCTCGACTCGCATCCCGATCAGCTTACCCACACCATCAGGGTTTTCCGGGGCCCGATCGAGCTGGCCTCCTTCGCCAAGGGCGGCGATCCGGCAAGCTGGCCAAGCGGCGCCGACATAGCTGTTTCCGTAACCACGCGTCGGAACGCCGCCGAGGTCACGCAGAGCTACAGTTGTGACGGCGAAGCGGACCAGTGGCGCTGTGTCGCGAGCGGAAAGACGAGCGACTTTTCCTGCGACATCGCAGCCAAGGAGATTTATCTGCGCCGCGGCGCCAACGGCACGATGATGCTGGCCAATCCCAACAGCAGCCTGCCGATCATCGACCTATGCTCGAAGACGGCCGAAGGCGAGACCGCATCCGACGACAAGGTCTACCGACTGGAGCCGATGCCGCAATCCGCCTGCATGCCTTGAGAAGTTTTGAGGGCCTACAGAACCGCCTCACGCGAACGGCACGGCCGTCGTGCCCTTGGGCAGCTTTGCCTCGTCGTCGGGCTCGACATGAATGGTGACGCGCACCGAGGGGATCTCGGCCTTCAGCGCATCCTCGATGCGGTCGCAAATGACGTGGCTGGCGCCCACCGACATATCGGCATCGACGACCAGGTGGAACTCGATGAACGTGGCGCGGCCGGCAATCCGCGTCTTCAGATCGTGGACTTCCATTGCGCCCTTGCAATTTGCCGAAATGACGTCGCGGATGTGCATGTGCTCCTGTGTATCGACGGCGCGGTCCATGAGCCCGTTCATCGACGAGCCGATGACGTGCCAGCCCTGCCACAGGATGTTCAGCGCGACGATGACGGCAAGAGCGGGATCGAGGACTTGCCAGCCGGTGAGCACGGCACCGACCAGACCAATGAACACGCCGACGGAGGTCGCCACGTCGGTCATGATGTGCCTGCCGTCGGCAACCAGTGCCGGCGACTTCTCGGCACGGCCGGCACGGATCAGCGTTAAGGCCCAGAAGGCGTTGATCACTGTCGCGACACCGTTGATGGCGAGGCCGGTCCAGGGCTGTTCGAGTGGGGCGGGATGCCGCAAGGACCACCACACTTCGTTGAGGATCAGCAGGGCTGCCAAAACGATCAGCACACCTTCCAGCACGGCCGAGAAATACTCGGCCTTGTGATGGCCGAATGGATGATCCTGGTCGGCCGGCTTGTAGCTGACCTGGATCGCCCAATAGGCTGCGGCCGAGGCAATGACGTTGACGATCGATTCCAGCGCGTCGGAATACAGCGCCACGGAACCGGTGACGTGCCAGGCCGCCAGCTTCAGGCCGAGCACGACGAAAGCGACGACTATCGACCAGAAGGCGAGGCTGGCGACCTTGCGCTTGGCGGTGGTTTTCGGATCGATTGCGGTCATTGATTGCTTCCGGCCGCCGAAACCGGAGCTAAGCCGCCTTTTCCTTGGCCTTGCGCGGCAGATGCGCAACGATGTTCTCGATGATGCGCATGCCGGCATTGTGTCCGAGAGTCATGATCGATTCCGGGTGGAACTGCACCGCAGCGATCGGCTCCTTGCTGTGCTCGAAGGCCATGATGACGCCTTCTTCCGTCTCGGCCGTGACGACGAAACCATCGGGCAACCGCACCGGATCGGCGAAGATCGAGTGATAGCGGCCGACCGTCACCTCCTTGGGCAGGCCGGAAAAGATGATGCCCGGCTTCGACACGCGGATGCGCGACGGTTTGCCATGCATTGGCACGTGCAGCTGCCGCAGCTCTCCGCCATAGGCCTCGGCCAACGCCTGCAGGCCGAGGCAGACGCCGAAGATCGGCAGGTCGCGCGCGCGGGCCCGTTTGATGGTGGCGGCGCAGTCGAAGTCCTTCGGCGTGCCGGGACCGGGCGACAGCACGACCAGGTTGGGTTTCAGCCGGTCGAAGACCTCGTCCGGCACAGGTGTGCGCACGGTCGAGACATTGGCGCCGGTCTGGCGAAAATAGTTGGCCAGCGTGTGGACGAAGGAGTCCTCGTGGTCGACCAGCAGGATGTTGACGCCGTCGCCGACGCGCGCGGTGGCGCGTTCGGTGTCGGCGGCATTGCCTGACTTGGCGTCGCGGATGGCGGAGATCATGGCGGATGCCTTCAGTTCGGTTTCGGCTTCTTCTTCCTCGGGAATGCTGTCGAAGAGCAGCGTGGCGCCGGCGCGCACCTCGGCGATGCCATCCTTGATGCGGATGGTGCGAAGCGTCATGCCGGTGTTCATGTCACCGTTGAAATTGACCATGCCGATCGCCCCGCCATACCAGGCGCGCGGGCTCTTCTCGTTCTGCTCGATGAAGCGCATCGCCCATAATTTCGGCGCGCCGGTGACGGTGACCGCCCAGGCATGCGACAAGAACGCGTCGAAGGCGTCCATGCCTTCGCGCAGCCGCCCTTCGATGTGATCGACGGTGTGGATCAGCCGCGAATACATCTCGATCTGGCGGCGGCCGATGACGCGCACCGAGCCTGGGTCGCAAACCCGCGACTTATCGTTGCGGTCGACGTCCGAGCACATGGTCAGCTCGGATTCGTCCTTCTTCGAATTGAGCAATTTCAGGATCTGCTCCGAATCGGAAATGGCGTCGTCGCCGCGCTTGATCGTGCCGGAGATCGGGCAGGTCTCGACACGGCGGCCGTTGACGCGCACGAACATTTCGGGCGAAGCGCCGATCAGGTATTCGCCTTCGCCGAGATTGATGAAGAAGGAATAGGGCGACGGGTTGATGGTCTTCAGCTTGCGTGAAATGTCGGAAGGCGGTGTCTCGCAGCGCTCGTAGAACATCTGGCCGGGCACCACCTCGAACAGGTCGCCGCGTTTGAAGCTCTCCATCGCCTTGCGCACCAGATTGGCATATTCGCCCGGCTCATGGTCGCCGCGCGGCGGAATGCGGTCGGCGGTCTTGAACGGCTCGACGATCTCGTCGCGGGGCAATCCCTCCGTCGAAAACTCGTCGCCGGAATAGTCGTAGCGGTCGGTCCAGGCCTTGGTCGAATAGTGATCGACGACCAGGATCTCGTCGGGCAGGAACAGCACAAGGTCGCGCTGGCTTTGCTGGCGCTCGAGCTTGTAGTCGACCGGATCGAACTGGAAGGCGAGATCGTAGCCGAAGGCGCCGTAGAGGCCGAGATTGGCGTCTTCCTCCGTCTTGAACAGAGCGGTTATGGTGCGCAACACGGTGAAGACGGAGGGAACGCGGCTGCGTTCTTCTTCAGTGAAGACACGGCCGGGCCTGGCCACGTCGAGGCGGATCAGTCTTTTCGAGGTCTCGGCGATCGTCACGTCGTCAAGGCCGCCGAGCGCCTTGCCGATCACCGGTAGAAGCATCTCGCCACGGCTGTTCAGCGCCTCGATGCGCACGGCGCGGCCGCGCGCCGAGATCACCAGCGGCGGGTCGATGATGGCGGTGTCCCAGCGCGTATAGCGGCCGGGGTATTCGTAATTCGAGGAAAACACGGCGCCACGGCGCGCATTCAGCCCGTCGATATAGGCGTCGATTGCGCCTTCGTAAGGCCGATCATGGCGTTCGCGGGTAATCGTCACGCCACCCGCCGTGACGAAGCGCTCCGCCCCGTTCTCCAGAATTTTCGTCGTCATTGCCGTCTCCATCAGCGTCTTGGCTATTTCAGCGTCTTGGGGCAACGGACCCGGGGATGGCTTGAAAAAACAAATGGCCGCCCGGACATCCCGTTGCGGCCACCTTCTATTTTCACGCGCACGCGTTCGAACAGGCCGCTGTCAGCGAGCCCACCACCAAACGGTCTTGATCGAGCGCATGTTCATGGCGATTCCAATAGCGGCGATTGAACGGCCACGCAACTGGATTCAATGACGCGCTTGGCGAAGGGCATAGGCCGTCAGTCCTCCAGCGTCCCCGACCTTGCGTCGGCGCTCTTCCTGTCGCCGACCAGCTTCAGCAGGTCTTCGCCGGCACGGATGATGCGCCGGGAACGCCGTGTCAGGATGATGCCCGACTGCGGTGCGAACACTTGCGTGCGGCCGTCGGGCTCACCTGGCGCATGGACGATGGTGGCGAGCAGTGCGCCTTTTGCCACACGGTCGCCGGGCTTCACCTCGTAAAGGACCGCGCCCGCTCGGGGCGCCGGCATCATGTCGACGTTTTCGAGCGGTGCGACAATGCCGGTGAAAAAATTAGGCCCGGCAAAGCTGCCGGGCTCGGGCAGGATCTGATCCACGATCACGCCGCGTGCCACCAGCAGCCGGTACAGCCCTTCCGCATCGGAGGCGGCCAGAGCGCCATTGACATCAAGTATACCACGATATTCGACCGTGGTGGCGACGCGCCGGTCGAGGCGCGCGACATCGGCGGGAACGTTCTGGTACAGCATGATCGAGGCGCCCTCGAAGGTGCCGTCGGTGTCCTCATCCCACAGCACCACCGCGTCGACGCCCATGACGGCCGCGCAATCCGCCATCGCCGGCCACAGGCTGGTGTGGACATAGAGGTAGGCGAGGCCCTCGTCGTCGCAATGCAGGTCGAGCACGATGTCGTGGCCGATGGAAAGCTGCAGCAGCCGGATCTTCAGCCGCTGGTCGACGGTGCCACGGGTCGTGTCCGGCAGGAGTGAGATGTCGGGCGCGGCCAGCAACGGAAAGCCGCGGTTGAAGTTGGTGCGGGTGCCCAGATGGAAGCGGCCCTGATGCTCGCCGAAATGATACTGGGCGCGGCCGATCGGATTGGCTTGCGGTACGACGGTGATATTGCCCTTGATGCGGCCCTCCGCTTCGGCTTTTCCGAGCATCGGCATCAGCGCGTCGATGGCGACGACGCCCGGCAGTTCGCCGGCATGCAGCGCTGCCTGCAGATAGGCTGAAGATGCCGATTTGTCCGCTCCCTCGAAGCGGAACACCGGGAATCCATAGGAAACGCCCTCGCTGTCGCCGGCGATGCGCTCGATCGATTTTTGCATGATATTCCTCCAAGAAAGAGGCCGAGCACATGCCCTTTCGCCGATACGCTGTCGATTGGTCCAGCTTTTCGCGCTATGGGCGCAGGACTCTCTCGGCCGGCTCCCGAAGGGGGTGCGTGGACACTACTGGTTCCAAACGCCTGCCCGGCCTATGCCAGCGGCTTCAATTCCTGGGCAATGGTGGGCAGAAGTTCGGAGACGTTGGGGTGGATATGGGTTGCCCGCGCGAGCGTGCTGACCGGCGCCTTGGCGTACATCAGATCGAGCACGCAGTGTATCGCCTCGTCGCCGCCGGGGCCGAGCACCGAACAGCCGAGGATTTCCTTGGTGCCGGCGTCGACCAGGATCCTCATGAAACCTTGCGTCTCGCCTTTCTCGACGGCGCGGCCGACGCGGGTCATCGGCCGCTGGCCGACCAGCGCGCGACGCCCGGACTTTCTTACCGCTGTCTCCGTCATGCCGCAGCGGCCGAGCGGCGGATCGGTATAAAGCGCATAGGCCTCGATGCGGTCGCTCACCTTGCGCGGATCGTTGTCGAGCAGATTGGCGGCGACGATCTCGTAGTCATTGTAGGAGGTGTGGGTGAAGGCGCCTTTGCCGTTGCAGTCGCCCATCGCCCAAATGCCGGGCACGCTGGTGCGCAACTGGTCGTCAACGACAATGAAGCCGCGTTTGTCGACCTCGACGCCGGCTCTGTCGAGGCCGAGATCGTCGGTGTTGGGCGTTCGGCCCAGGGCCAGCAACACATGCGAGCCGACCGCCGGCGCCTTGTCGGCGGAGAAGGTCACGGCAATTTCGTTGCCCTTTCTGGCGAAGCCGATGTCATCGGCGCCGAGATGGACCGTGATGTCTTCGTTTTTGAAGATGGACAGGATGGCGGCTGAGACATCCTCATCCTCGCGGCCGATCAACCGCGGGCTCTTTTCGATCACAGTGACCTCTGATCCGAAACGGCGGAACATCTGCGCGAATTCGAGCGAGACGTAGCTGCCGCCGACGACGACGAGATGGCGCGGCAACTCGTCCAGATCCATCATCGACGAGTTGGTCAGGTACGAAATGTCGTTGACGCCTGGCAGGTCGGGCACCGAGGCTCGGCCGCCGGTGTTGAGGAATATCTTCTCGGCGCTCAGCAGATCGTCGCCGACGCGCACCGTGTTGGCGGATTCGAAGCGCGCATGGCCGCGATAAAGCGTGCATTTGTCCATGCCGGCAATCCAGCTTTCGAGGTTGCCGCGGGCGTCGTTCGACACCTTGTCCTTGCGCGCCTTGATCGCCTTGTAGTCGACGCCGACCGGGCCGGAGAGCGTCACGCCGTAGTCGGCGGCGCGGCGGGCAAGATGCGCGGCATAGGCGCTTGCCACCATGGCCTTGGTCGGCATGCAGCCGGTATTGACGCAGGTGCCGCCAACCAGTTTTCGCTCGATCAGCGCCACGCTCATGCCGGCCGCCGTCAGCCGGCCGGCGAGCGGCGGGCCGGCCTGTCCGGCGCCGATGATGATGGCGTCGAATGTCTTTGCTGTCATGCCACCGCCGCCACGATCAGCAGGCCGCCGACGATCGCTACCGCGTCCTCGATGAAGGCTGCAGGCGGATCCTTGCCGAAAGCGGCGGCCAGGCGTTTACGCAGCTCGGCGCCGCCCAGCGTGCCGATCACCGCGCCGATGGCGCCGGCGATCAGGCCGCCGATCGTGGCGCCGCCGGTCGCGCCGATCACTGCGCCGGTGAAGGCGCCCATGACGATGCGTGCGCCGAACTGCTGTGGGACCTTGCGGCTCGGCGTCGACGGCAGCTGGTCGGTGACGAGCTCGGCGACGGCCAGGATGGTGAAGATGCCGACGGTGATCCAATGGCCCATGAAACCAGCCCAGGTTACGGCGACCGGCAGCCAGCCGAGATAAGCGCCCCAGGCGACGGCGGCGGGCGCGGTCATGGCGCGAAGGCCGGCAACGACGCCGATCAGAAGTGCAAGGATGTACAGCATGATTGATCCCCCCTCGATCACACGGACTAGGCTAGCATAGGATCGGCATTTGACCAGAGGCCTGCGATCTCTGCGTTACCCGATTTTTATGGACTGTGCTTTGACACCACGTTGAAACAGCAGGGTAAGACAGGAGGGCATCGCCTTGAACGGAAGCGAGCGCATAAATATGGCCGCGGGCGAGTGGTATACTTGCCTCGACTCAGAGCTGGAGGCGCTGCGCATCCTCGCTCGCGACGCGGTGTTCGAACACAACAGCTTGCCGCCCCGGCAACGTGGCGACGTCGGACCTGCCTTGAAGTCGCTGCTCGGCGCTGCGGGCGAGCGCGCCCGGATCGAAGCGCCGTTCCACTGCGCCTACGGCTTCAACATCTTTCTCGGCGACGGCGTCTTCCTCAATGCCGGCTGCATCATCCTCGATACGGCGCCAGTCCGCATCGGGAAGGGAACGCTACTCGGCCCCAACGTGCAGATCTACTGCGCCGAGCATCACAAAGAGGCAGCGGGGCGACAGGCCGGGCTGGAGATCGCCAAGCCGGTCGAGATCGGCGACAATGCCTGGATCGGCGGCAGTGCGGTCATCCTCGCTGGGATCAGCATCGGCGCCGGCGCTATTGTCGGAGCGGGTGCTGTGGTGACGCGCAATGTGCCGCCAAACACCACGGTTGTGGGCAACCCGGCGCGGCCGGTCAGGCGCGGCTGAGCATCCGGATCAACGCGAGGCGGCGTGCGCGTCCTGATCAGCGTTCTTCGAGAATTCGCGCCGGTACTGCGCGGGCGAGGTCCTGAGCCGTGCCGCGAAGTGCTGGCGCAGCGACGTGGCGCTACCGAACCCGGCCTCGAAGGCAACCGTGTCCATCGATTTTTCCGTTGCTTCCAGCAGCCGCTGCGCCAGCGCGACGCGCTGATCGATCAGCCAGTCGCCGAAACTGGTGCCGATCGTTTTCTGGAAGCGGCGCGTGAACGTCCGGCGGGTGAGACCGGCGGCGTCGGCGACGCTGTCCAGACTGTGCAGATCGCCAAGCGTTTTGCGCACCGTGTCAAGGGCCTGTGTGAAGCGATCCGCGTTGCCGGTCCTGGCGATGGGGCGTTCTATGAACTGCGCCTGCCCACCTTGCCGATGGGGAGAAAGCACGATCTGCCGGGCAAGTCGAAGAGCCGCCTCGGCGCCGTAGCGGGCTCGCACGATGTGGAGACAGCAGTCAAGCCCGGCGGCGACGCCGGCAGATGTCATGACATCGCCATTGTCGATGTAGAGCACGTCCGGATCGACGATCATGTCGGGATAAAGCGCCTGCAGCTGCTCGGTATAGGCCCAGTGCGTCGCGGCTCGCCGCCCCGAAAGCAGTCCGGTCGCCGCAACAGCGAAGGTGCCGAGGCACAGTCCGACAATCAATGCGCCGTTGCGGTGCGCTCGCAGCAGCGCCTCTACCAGAACCGCAGGTGGCGGATTTTCGAGATCTCGCCAGCTTGGGACGATGACGATGTCCGCGCCATCGAGGCTGCCAAGCCCTTGCGGCGCAGTCACAGTCAATCCTGCTTCGGTATGGATAGGCCCGCTTTCGATCGCACAGATGCGGAAGTCGAAGCGCGGCAGGCCGAGCGCGGCGCGGTCTTCGCCGAATACAAGGCACGGCACGGAAAGGTGGAACGGACTGATGCCATCGAAGGCGATGGTGGCAACGATCGGATCGGCCATGCTGAGCACCGATAAGGGTTAGATCCGATTTGTCCCAATCCTTTTGAATAATGTCAATTGGGACACTTTTGCAATCCGGCAGCAGGCCTATCCTCGACCAATCAAAGCCAAACGGGAAAGGAAAGCTCAGTGTCTGAACCAGTCAAAGGCAAGGCGCCACGCCGCGCCCTCATCGTCGTCGACATCCAGAACGACTATGATGGCGGCAACCTGGCCATCCAATATCCGCCGTTTCGCGACAGCGTCGTCAACGCAGCACGAGCGATGGACGCAGCCGCCGAGGCAGGCGTCAAGGTCGTGGTCATCAAGCAGCTGGCGCCCGAAACGTCGCCGATTTTCGCCAAAGGGAGCCACGGCGCCGAATTGCATCCCCAGATATCAAGGCGAAGCCGCGATCATTACGTCGAAAAGACCTTGCCGAGCGCCTTCACCGGTACGGACCTCGAGGACTGGTTGCGCGCCAACGCCATCGACACGATTACCGTCGTTGGCTACATGACGCATAATTGCGATCTCTCGACCGTTATCCACGCAGTCCATATGGGTTTTGCGGTGGAGCTCCTGTCCGACGCCACCGGCTCCGTGCCCTATGCCAACAGCGCCGGCTATGCTTCGGCCGAGGACATCCACCGCGTGGTGACTATCATACTGCAGTCGCGCTTCGCTGCCGTTCTCAAGACCGCCGAATGGATCGACTGTCTGAAGACCGGCACGCTGCCCGAGCGCGACACGATCCACGCTTCCAACCAGCGCGCGCTGGCACGGAACGCCGCTTAGAAGTCTGTCGTGGATAAGCAAAAGGCGCCGCAGCGATGCGGCGCCTTTATCATTCCGGCCTTCGAAATCTCAGAACAGACCTTCGATCTGGCCCATTTCGTTCAGCAAGATCTTCTCCGAGGACGGCGCCTTGGGCAAGCCGGGCATGGTCATGACCTCGCCGCAGATGACAACGATGAAGCCGGCGCCGGCAGACAGCCTGACCTCGCGCACCGGCACGGTGTGGCCGGTCGGCGCGCCGCGCAGGTTCGGGTCGGTCGAGAACGAGTACTGCGTCTTGGCCATGCAGACCGGCAGGTGTCCGTAGCCGGCGTGCTCCCAGGCGTGGAGCTGGTCGCGCACCGACTTGTCGGCGATCGCTTCGGAACCGCGATAGATGCGCTGGACGATGGTGTTGATCTTCTCGAACAGCGGCATCGCGTCGGGATAGAGCGGCGCAAACTGCGAGGAGCCGGATTCGGCCAGCGCCACCACCTTGTTGGCGAGTTCCTCGATGCCGGCCGAGCCGTGGGCCCAGTGCTTGCACAGGATCGCCTCTTCGCCCATCGAGGCGACGTAGTCCTTCATCGCCCTGATTTCAGCGTCGGTGTCGGAATAGAAATGGTTGATGGCGACCACGGCCGGCACGCCGAACTGCCTGATATTCTCGATGTGACGGCCGAGATTGGCGCAGCCCTTCTTGACCGCCTCGACGTTTTCCTTGCCGAGGTCTTCCTTTTTGACGCCGCCGTTCATCTTCATGGCGCGCACGGTGGCGACGATAACCGTGGCCGCCGGCTTCAGGCCGGCCTTGCGGCACTTGATGTCGAAGAACTTTTCCGCACCGAGATCGGCGCCAAAACCGGCTTCGGTGACGACATAATCGGCGAGCTTCAGCGCCGTCGTGGTGGCGACGACCGAGTTGCAGCCATGCGCGATGTTGGCGAAGGGGCCGCCATGGACGAAGGCCGGGTTGTTCTCCAGCGTCTGCACGAGGTTGGGCTGCATGGCGTCCTTGAGCAACACGGCCATGGCGCCGTCGGCCTTGAGGTCGCGGGCGTAGACGGCCGACTTGTCTCGGCGATAGGCGACGATGATGTCGCCGAGGCGCTTTTCCAGGTCCTTCAGGTCGGTGGCAAGGCACAGGATCGCCATGACTTCCGAGGCGACGGTGATGTCGAAGCCCCCCTCGCGCGGAAAGCCGTTGGCGACGCCGCCGAGCGAGCAGATGATCTCGCGAAGTGCGCGGTCGTTCATGTCCATGACGCGGCGCCAGACGACGCGGCGGATGTCGATGCCGAGCTCGTTGCCCCAGTAGATATGGTTGTCGATCAGCGCCGAAAGCAGATTATGCGCCGTGGTGATGGCATGGAAATCGCCGGTGAAGTGGAGGTTCATATCCTCCATCGGCACGACCTGCGCATAGCCGCCGCCGGCAGCACCGCCCTTGACGCCGAAATTCGGCCCGAGCGAGGCCTCTCGGATGCAGACGATGGCCTTCTTGCCAATGCGGTTGAGACCGTCACCGAGGCCCACCGTCGTCGTCGTCTTGCCTTCGCCGGCCGGCGTTGGGTTGATGGCGGTAACGAGGATCAGCCTGCCGTCCTTGTTTGTCTTCACCGACTTGATGAACTCGGCCGAGATCTTCGCCTTGTCGTGGCCGTAAGGCAAAAGGTGCTCGCTTGGAATGCCGATCTTCTGGCCGATGGCCTGGATCTGCTTCTTGTCGGCGGCGCGCGCGATCTCGATGTCGGACTTCACTTCGGCCATGGCGGCTTTCCTCTGGATTGGACGGTGGAGGGGACGGGTTTGATCAGTGTGGTCGCAAGCCTGTTCGAAACAGCCTGGCACTTCAGGCGAGGGCACGTTCTAACCCTGTCGCTGCCGTGGCGTCAACCTGCATGCAACTATGTTTCCTCTAGAGAAAGGCAGCTCTCTGTTTCCCGGTCGACCTGTCCCGGATCTTCGCGCCCGGTTGTCGCGCCGTATAAAAGCCAGAGCACGCGCCGTCCTGCCGTCTCAAAACAGCCGCGGAATGCACGGAATGCGACAGGGTTCGAGCCCCGGTCGGCGCTTCGAACGGCCGCGTTAGAATGCGCCGATCTGGTGCATCAGCCCCAAGCCGTCAAGCTGGCCGAAATGTTCGACTACGATGCCGTTCTCAACGCGATCGATGTGAATCACACCAACCGATACGCATTTTCCGCTCGGTTCGACACCATGGAAGACGCCGGTGTGCGTGCCCTGAAAGCGGCCGCGCGTGACCACCTTGTCGGCGTCGCTGACACAGTCGTCGACGACGTGATGTCCGTCCGGAATCCAACAAAGAACTCGGTCAGCGATTTGCGCCAGTCATCGAAGCCGATCGGGTTGGCACTGCCGAGATGAACGGCGAGATCTGGAGAGACCAGACTGGCCAGTTTGTCCCAGTCTTGCGTGTCGACCGTGGCGTAGAAATTTCGAGCAACTTCCCGGATATCCATCTCGTGTCCTCGCTGGCCGCCGCCCAGCGGTTGAACGACGACGAGGCAGTCAGGTTCCGCTCTCCGCGACATGCGGCCGAGCTATTGCCTCGACAAGTTGCCGATTTCGACCAGGGACAGCGGTGATTTCAAGCCAGGACGTCTTTCACTATTGGCCCTTCACCGATCCAGAACGGACCTGACCTCGACGAGGTTCGATCGCACCCTAAGCACATAGAAACCCATCGTGGTGAGGTGGGTGGGCATGATCCAGCCATCCTCGCGGCCGTTCGAGATTATCAAAGGCTGGATGGCGAGCGCCGCCTTGAGCTGGCCTTCCACGCTGTTCCAAAGTGGTGTGAGGCCGCGATTGTCGAGGATCTGCTGGAAGTCGTGATGCGCCGCCGTCAGGATGCCGTAATAGCCGTAGAGCTGGCCGTAGGCGAACCAGAAGCGGTCGTCAGCCCGCGTGTCGAACCAGCCGCTGTTGAAATTCTGCGAACGGTCGCGGATCAGGTCCGACGTCGAGCCTATGTCACTCGCGATCCGGTCGACGAACTGCAACAGATTGTCGGCGCGCGCGTTGAAGACAACCTCGCATTTCATGAGCCGGTCGTTGAAGGCGCGAAGGCTGCTCGCCGCCGTGCGATAGAAACTCGGCGTCGGGGTTTTCGGACCAAAGGGCCTGAGGCCGAAATACCAGGTTTCCTCGTCGAAGGTGATCGCGCCGCGCGCATCCTGCAGGTTCTGATCTATCTGGCTGGTGCCGCGGACGCGGCCCAGCGTGTCGACAAGCTCGACAGCGGTGCGCCGGATGGCCTGATTGACCCCGCGCTGGAAGGAGGCCTTGTTGTCGAGAAACGGCGTGCGGTCCCAGTCCATGCCGAAGAACCCGAGCTTGTAGAGTATCATCGACGAGATCCAGGCGTTCTCGTTGACGTTGAAATCGATGAGATCGGCCGCGACCTGGACAATGGCCGAGTTGGTGCAGGTCTTGACCTCTCCCTCGACACCGGCGGTTTCCCCGGTGGCGGAAGGAGCGGGCTGCGCCGGGGCGGTTCCGGCCGGCTGCGTGAAATTATATGCCTCCGCATACGCGGGATTGAAATTGCTCCAGACCTGCGTGTTCCAGATGAAGTAGCCGTAGAGGCCGATCACCATGAGCAGAGCGAGGCCGAGCACCGCCTTCAGGATCCAGCCGCGCTGCGTATACCAGTGCCCGGCCCACATGAACGGCCACAGGATCACGCCGACGGCGAAGCCGATGCCGCGGCCGATCCACTGGAAAATCCGTGTGAAGAAATTCACGATCGGATCAAGCATGGCGATGTCACCCCCTCATCAGTCAGCCGGTCATTCAATCGGTAAGGCCGTAGAGGCGTGTGCGAAACGCCACCTTTTCTTTCAGATATGTGGTTTTCAGAACGTCCACAACATGTGATCTCCAGGCGTCGCTGAAGCCGTCATAGTCCCTGTAGAATCCCGGTTTGTTGAAGACGTAGCGAGAGACGAAGTCCTGCGGCACGAAATCCGAGATCAGCTGGTTGGTCAGCCAGGCGTCGGGATGGCCGGGCTTGGCCCGGATCACCAGGAAGCGCTGGTGCGGGAACACGTCTTCGATTTTTAGATAGCCAAGGTGAGCGATCTCGCGCTTGGCGGCGTTGAGGAAGGGAAAATTGCCGTCCCTGGTGATCAGGTCGGCATGGCCGTGGATCCAGGTCTGCAGCCAGACCTTGTCGACATCGGTCAGATTACGGTCGGGCTCGGCGTCGCGGATCAGCGCGCGCACCACCATTTCGGCGCGATGTTCGAGATAGCCTGATGTTTCGATCCATGAGGCACGCGGCAGTTCGATGCGGCCGGTCGCGGCGAGGAACTTGAACACCCGGTCGGCATCATTGATCGAGAGGTAGCTCACTTGCCACGGTCGCGAGCGACGGAAGCCTGGGGCTGCCGGGTCGCTGATCACCGTCGTCATGTCCGGGTCGATGAACACATAGAGCCCGCCGAAATGGCTGGTCCAATAGGCGCTGTGACGAAAGATCACCTGATCCGGCACCAGCGCGTTCTCGCGGATGTCGCCGCAGATCTTGGCCAGCTCCACCATGCGGGTGAGCATGACGTTGTCGCGCCAGGCGTCCGGCTCCTGCTTCAGCTGGTCGACGAGCTTGCCGAGTTCGGCGGCCTTGCCGAGCACGTCTTCCGCCGACAGCACCTTGAACTCGACCTGGTTGATCGACAGCAGATCCTCGATGTCGTCGACCTTGGGGACCGAATCCTCGATCTCGCCGTAGATGACATCCTTGATGGTCAGCGCGTCGATGGCGCGCTGGTTCGTCGACATGAACTCGAACATCAGTTGCGACGTATTGGAAAAGGCGGTGTGGACCACCGGCAGGTCGATCTGCGACGGCGTCAGGATGATGAAACGGCGGTTGATCTCGTTGGGATCTAGGTAGTGGTAGTCGCCGCATTCCTCGGCCACCTGCGGCGAGAAGCCGGTGCGGTCGATCTCGAAACTCTTCAGCTTCGTCGGCTTCAGGCCGAAGGCGACCAAAGCCTTGTTGTAGCGCTGGATGAGATGCGGCTCGTCGATGGTCAGCAGCCGGCCATAGATCAGCTCGTTCTCGCGCAGCAGATCGGATTTCCTGGCGGGGCTCATCTATCCCTTCTCCCCTTGTGGGAGAAGGTGGCCGAGCGAAGCTCGGCCGGATGAGGGGTGTTCCAGCTTGACGAATACCCCTCATCCGTCGCGTTCGGCGACACCTTCTCCCACAGGGGGAGAAGGGAGCGTCGGCGCATCTCAAGCATTCCACAGGCCCTTCTTCTTCAATTCCTCGATCTCGCGCACCGCGCGGTCGCGCAGGCGGGTGTCGCGGATCAACTTGGTCACCGCCGCGTCGTCGGACTTGTCGGAATAGCGGAACTCCGAGTCGGCGTAGCGGTTGACCTCCTGCATGACCATATCCATCGAGAACGGACCGCGCAGTTCCTCGATCATCGCCTTCTTGTCGTCGTAGCCCTTGTGGATGAAGACTTCCGGCTTCTCGAACCATTCGTCCGGCAGTTCGATATCCATGGCGCGCATCTTGATCGCATCGGTGACGTTCTTGATGGCGCGGCCGGTGAAGCGCGGCTCGGCCTCCTTGATCATGTGCAGATAGGTGCCGATGTCGGCCATCGATTTCGGTGCGCCGTTCTCCTTCATGTAGCGCTCATAGACCTTCATCAGCCCGTCTTCCTTGGGCTTTTCATGCTCTTCATAGGCTTCCATCACCGCGCGCTGGATTTCCTGGGCGGCATAGAGCTTGTGGTCTCCGAGCGGGATCTTGTGGTTCTTGCCGGCGAGCAGCACGAAAATGTCGATGTAGTCGTCGCGCGTTTGTGGCCCATCGACCAGCCAGCGGGCGCCGGCGCGCTGGCGCAGCGCGTCGTCGACGTTTTCGGGATAGTTGGAGAACATGCCGAAGGAGCAGTTGCCGCGCACCACGGTGCCGGCACCCGCAAACGCGTCCATCAGGACACCGGTGATTTCCTGCTGGCCTGCCGAGGCGCGATCGTCGGAGCGGCGTGCCGCCACCTGATCGATATCGTCGATGGTGCCGAAGCCGATGACGCGCGGGTTCAGCACATTGTTGATGAACTGGCGGCAGTTCTGGCCCGACTTGCCCTGGTAGGAGGAGATCTGGTCGACGCCGAAATTCTCGTAGGCGAAGGGATAGCCGGCGACCTGACAGTAGCCGTTGACGAGACCGGCGATCATCTGGATCAGCGTCGTTTTTCCGGTGCCGGGCGCGCCGTCGCCGATGAAGGTGAACAGGAAGCCGCCGAGCTCGACGAACGGGTTCAGCTCGCGCTCGAAATCGTAAGCCATCAGCATCTTGGCGAGCTTCACCGACTGGTACTTGGCGATGTGGTTGCCGACGACCTCTTCCGGCTTTTTGAAGGTCATTACCAGCGGCTTCGACCGCTTGCCCGGCGCGACGTCGAAGCCGTCAAGGGTGAAGTCGTCGACGTCGATGCGGATATGCGCGTTCTCGAACGGACCTATGCCGTCGAAGCGGCCCTTTCGCGCCAAAAGCCCGTCGATGGCGACACGGGCGAAGGCGCGCGCCCGGGTCATCAGATCGGCATCGTCCTTCGCACCTGATATCGCCCTGTCGAGGCCGGCCACGATCGACTTCACCGCGTCCTGCGGCGTGTCGAACAAAAAGTCCGGCTCCGGCGTGTCGTTCGGCGCCTCGCCGTCGCTGTCGATCAGCTGGAACAGATACGAGGCGAGGCTGAAGGCCGAAATATAGGCCGAGGCTGACAGCAGCTTCTTGAAGGTGGCGGCCTCGTCGCTTTCGAGCGGCGCGCGGGCGTTTTTCGCCTGTAGGCTTTCGAGGTCGGAGCCTTCGGCGAAGACGTCTGAAATGGCCAGTGCGATCGCCAGCCCGCGCCGGGTGCGAAACAGCAGCATGTGCTGCGCAATGCTCAGCAGCTGGTCGCCGGGATGGACGGCGGCGACGGTCTTGGAAAGCTCGACCTCGCGCGTGCGGCGAACCGAGCCGACCGAGACGGTCGAGACGAAGCGGCGGTTGGTGCCGGCCAGCGCGGTCCCGGATTCCCGCGACGGGTCCTCGAGCACGACGATGCGGGTGATGAAGCTCTGCGCGGTGGCGCGATGCTTTTCGATTGCCGCTTCCGAGATCGTGGTCAGGCCGGTGTCCATGAAGGATGCTCCGCGGTTTGACGGTCAGACGTCACTGATGACCTGTCCTTTGGACAGGATGTGGACCTTGTAGCCGGAAAAGATCTTCTGCGCCTCGCCGGCGGCGTAGAGCGCCTGATAGGCCTCATGCGGGATCAGCGCATGCTTCTCGTAGCTCGACACGCCCTGCCGCGCGGCCTCGAGATCGTCGGTGTCGATGAAGAATTCCTGCGTCGTCTTCTCGCTCGAAAATAACCCCTTGCGGCCGGGCTTTTCGGCCTTGGAGTAGACCTCCTGGATGGTCCAGGTCAGCAGCCAGGCGTTTTCCGGTTTGCGCACCTTGTCCAGAACGTCGCTGACCGTCGAATTGTTGTCGGTGATCCCGGCGGAATAGAACGGGCCGAGCACGACGCGGCGCAGTTGCTTGGGGTGGAGTTGCTCGAAATCCTTGTCGAGGTTGACGGCGATCGTCGCCGGCGACAGCGTATAGGCGGAATTCTTCTCGGTGAAGTCGTCGAAGCGGTGGGCTAGCTCGGGATTGAGCAGGCCTTCGACGGGGAGCGGAATGTCGACCTTGTCGTTGAGCTTGCCGTTGCGGTCGACAAGCTGCCCGATCATCTCTTCGGAGGAATCCTCGACCGTCACCATGTAGACCAGCGGCAGGTTGGCGCTGCCGTCGAAGGCGGCCCAGTGGACGAGGTAGTAGGGCCGCCCGGTCTTCGGATTGACCGAGACTTTTGCCGTCTGCGCCAAGGTGAACGGCCCGAAGGTCGTCTCGCTCCTGACACCCTCCAGATAGAGCCGTTCGGCCATCGACTTCTGCAGCGCTTCGGGGAATTCCTTGTGGCGCAGGATGAAGTCGGCCATTTCCTCGCGCAACTCGTCGGCCAGCGGTATGTTGGCGAGACGCGTATCGGCCTGGCGGCGATCGTTCTCCAGCTCGAGCACGTTCTGGAAGACCGGAAAGCCGCTTTCGGCGCGCGAAATTCGGAACGTCTCCATGAAGCCCAGCCGGTTGCGCCAGCAGGAAAAGGAGTTATCGAGCCGCGCAATATATTCGGCGACGATCTTGGCGACAATGCCGTGCCGGTAGAGCGGCGAGCGATCGTCGCGCATGAACACTTCGAGGCCGCTGAGTGCCGCCGTGATCGCCGAGAAATAGCGCGTTGCCGCTTCGTTTTCGGGGGTCATGCAGCCAGCCCTTCGGAGCGATGCGAGTGCAGCAATTATGACTGCACGTAGTTTGCGGCATTGTGCTTCTTCAGCACGTCGTCGAAGCGGCGGGCAAAGGCATCGTCGGCCAGCTTCTTGCGGCGCTGGATGTCGGCGGTCGCCACCATGTTCTTCTCGTGCATCTCGAGGAGATCGCCGATGTGCTTCTGAGAGGCCGCGCCGATACCGGCCATGGTCTCCTCGGCGGTGTTGTCGACCTGGCTGCCCAGCGTGTTGATCTTGTGGGCGACGTCCTGCTGGGCGGCGGTCTTCAGCGAATCTTCCAGCGCCTTGTAGAGCACGATGCGCTGCTCGGTATCGATGGTCAGCTTGTTGATCAGCGTCGACTGCGCCGCGATCTGGTTGTTGAGCGAATCGACGAAGGTCTGGAACATCGAGGTGTAGCGCTCCAGCGTCTGGCTTTCGGCCAGCAGTTCCTGCTCCTTGGCCTGCTTCTCGTTGTACTCCGTGGCCAGTTTCGAACGTTCGCCTTCGAGCTCGGTGCGCTCCTTCTGGCTGGTCGAGGCGGCGATCTTGTTCTCGATGTCGAGCAGCATCGGATTGAGCTCCTCGATGCGCTTCTGCACGGTCTCCAGATTGGACATGGTTGCCTTGCGGCGCTCGATCACCTGCGACAGGCTGGCCTCGGAGGTCTTGTAACGCTGGTCAAGGATCTGCTTCTGCGCCTTGAGGATGCCGACAATGGTGTCGGATTTCGCCAGCAGCTCCTGCAGATTGCCGGCCAGCGACATGTTGCGGACGCGGTCGGTGCGCATGCGCTGCTTGCTCTGGTCGGAAAATATACCGACGAAGCTTTCCCAGCCGGTGTAGTTCTTCATGCTCTCGAATTCGGCGCCGAAGACGTTGGTGGCGTCCTCCAGCCCGATGATCAGGTCGGCGATGTTGCCTTCCATCACCTTCTGCTGCTTCAGCACATCCTCGATGCGGGCGTTCTCGAGGTCGAAATTGGCGTCGCCGATCTTCTTGTCGGTCTTGGCGAGCGTGTCGAGCACCGTGCCGGATTGCTCGATTTTGGTGCGCATGTCCTGCACGACCTGCTTGGTCTTGGCAATTTCGGCATCGAAATTCTGCAATGTCGCCATAGGGGCCTCCCGCTTCGGCATTTGTTCGTGTCGCGAACCGCCGCGAATATATGTGCGGCATAGGGGGAAGGGAAGGCGGAAGATTAGGAGTTTGCGAAGGACAGCGCCGAAACCCGACACAAAAAACCCGCCTCGGCGGCGGGTCGTTGGCGCGATCAGCACCATGCCCAAACCAATAGCATAACTGCCGTCGCAAAGCAACGAAGCTCACCGATCGCAGTTTTCCTTGCCGCAGTTCTTCCCCCTCTGTCCTGGCACCGTTCGATCCATGCGCACGCAACGCGGAATAGCGCTGGTCAGGCTTTGGTGAAGCCGATGAAATCGTCGGGCGCGACGCGGCCCATTTCTTCTTCCCAATGGCGGCGGCAGAGCGAGACATAGACATCCTTGCCGATCGCCACCTGTTCGCCCTGTCTCGCCACCTTGCCGTCCGCGCCGAGGCGCACGACCATCGTCGCCTTGCGGCCGCAGCGGCAGATGGTGCGCACCTCGCGTAGATCGTCGGATATCGCCAGAAGCGCGCGCGAGCCGGAAAACAGCTTGCCCTGGAAATCCGTGCGCAGGCCGTAGCACATCACCGGAATGTTCAGCCGGTCGGCAATGCGGGCAAGCTGCCACGCCTGCTCCTCCTCGAGGAACTGCGCTTCGTCGACGAAGACGCAATGCACGGTCGTGTGGTCGTGATGCTCGGCGACCCGGGCGAACAGATCGTCGCCGTCGCGGAACATCTCGGCCTCCGTCTCCAGGCCGATGCGCGACGAGATCAGCCCGGTATCGCCCTTGCGGTAGTGGCCGGCGACGAACAGCATCGTGGTCATGCCGCGCTCGCGGTAATTGTACGAGGCCTGCAGCAGCATCGTCGTCTTGCCGGCATTCATCGTCGCGTAGTGGAAGTACAGCTTGGCCATGCCGCCCTTTTAAGCCGAGTTGTCCCGGCGCGGGGAGGGGGCGCCCTGACATTTCACCAGAAAGCGGCGAACGTGTCGCTGATCGGCCAGCCCGCGCCGTTGGTCACGATTGTCTTATCGCTTGAAACCGCACCAGAATGGTGTTTGGCTGACGAAACAAGGCGGAGACAAAACCGCAACTTCGCTTCGCCGATAGATCACAATGGGAGAATACATGATGTCGCGTATGAAACTATTCGCCGCCGGCTTCGGTCTGGCGGCATTTCTTTCCGCGGGCGGCGCACTCGCCGCCGAGCCGGAAAGCTGCAAGCCGGTGCGTTTTGCCGATGTCGGCTGGACCGACATCACCGCCACCACCGCTACCGCCAGCGTTATCCTCGAAGCGCTCGGCTACGAGCCCGACGTGCAGGTCCTGTCGGTTCCGGTCACCTACACCTCGCTGAAGAACAAGGACGTCGATGTCTTCCTCGGCAATTGGATGCCGACCATGGAAGCCGACATAAAGCCCTATCTCGAAGACAAGTCGGTCGAGACGGTCGTAACCAACCTCGAAGGCGCGAAGTATACGCTCGCCGTGCCGCAGCACACCTATGACGCCGGTCTCAAGGATTTCGCGGATATCGCCAAGTTCAAGGACAAGCTCGACAACAAGATCTACGGCATCGAAGCCGGCAATGACGGCAACCGCCTGATCCTCGACATGATCGCCTCCAACAAGTTCGGCCTGAAGGATTTCGAGCTCGTCGAAAGCTCGGAGGCCGGCATGCTGTCGGCGGTGCAGAAGGCTGCCGCATCAGGCGAAGACGTGGTCTTCCTCGGCTGGGAGCCGCATCCGATGAACGCCAACATCAAGATGGCCTATCTGTCGGGTGGCGACGAGGTGTTCGGCCCGAATTTCGGCGGCGCGACCGTCGCCACCAACGTCCGGGCCGGCTACACCACCGAATGCCCGAACGTCGGCGCGCTGCTCAAGAACATGGTGTTCTCGCTCAAGATGGAAAACGAGATCATGGGTGCGATCCTCAATGATGGCGCCGACCCGAAGGCCGCGGCTACCGAATGGCTCAAGGCCAATCCGGACGCGATTACCCCATGGCTCGCCGGTGTGACGACCTTCGACGGCGGCGACGCCGCGGCCGCCGTGAAAACTGCGCTGGGTTCGTAGCAGATTTACACCCTCCCCCTTGCGGGGAGGGTCGGCGCGGCACGCGCCGCGGTGGGGGTGGTGCAGAACGGAGCATAACCGTGACCACCCCACTCCGCTGCGCGGTTCGACCCACTCCGCCAGGGGGAGGGCGAAGTAGAATGAGGGGACATTTGCCATGGATCCGGTTTCGCAACTGATTTCGAGCTTCAAGATCCCGATCGGGCGGTGGGGCAAGACCTTCTTCGACTTTCTGACCACCAATTTCGAATGGTTTTTCGACAGTATCGCCGACGGGCTCACCGTCGTTCTCGACGGGTTGGTCGATCTTTTGCTGCTCGTCCCCCCGGTTCTCCTGGTTGCCGCCATAGCCGGGCTTGCCTGGTACCTGCAGAAATCATGGAAGCTGGCGCTTGCCGTCGCGCTCGGCCTCCTCTTCATCGTCAACCAGGATCTCTGGCAGGAAACCGTCGAGACGCTGGTGTTGGTCGTGGCCGCCGCTGCGGCCTCCATGGCCATCGGCGTGCCGATCGGCATCTGGGCGGCGCATAACGAGCGTGGCTACCGCTATCTCCAGCCAATCCTCGACCTGATGCAGACTATGCCGACCTTCGTCTACCTGATCCCGGTGCTCATTCTCTTCGGCCTCGGCATCGCTCCCGGCCTCATCGTTACCGTCATCTTCGCCGCTCCCGCGCCGATCCGCCTGACCCATCTCGGCATCACCTCGGTGCCGAAACCGATGATCGAAGCCGGCGAGGCCTTCGGCGCGACAAAACGCCAGCTCTTGTGGAAAGTAGAGCTGCCGGCGGCGCTGCCGACCATCATGGCGGGGCTGACGCAGTGCATCATGCTCTGCCTCTCCATGGTCGTGATCGCTGCGCTCATCGGCGCCAACGGCCTTGGCAAGCCGGTGGTGCGCGCGCTGAACTCGGTCAACATCCCGCTCGGGCTCGAGGCCGGCCTCGCCATCGTCGTGCTCGCCATCATCCTCGACCGCATCAGCCGCATCGGCACGGGAGCCGCCAAATGAGCGCCGCGGTCGATTTCAAGAATGTCGACATCGTCTTCGGCGCGGCGCGAAAGGAAGCGCTGGCGCTCGTAGACAGCGGCGCGACGCGTCAGGAAATCCTGGAGAAGACCGGCGCCGTGCTCGGCTGCGCCGGCGCCAATTTGACCGTCAACGAGGGCGAGATTTCCGTCCTCATGGGCCTCTCCGGCTCCGGCAAATCGACGCTGCTCCGCGCCGTCAACTTGCTCAACGTGCCGGCGCGCGGCAATGTCATGGTCAGGGACGGCGACCGCATGGTCGATGTCGCGACCTGCGACGCCGCCACGCTGCGCCACATCCGACAGACGCGGGTCGCCATGGTGTTCCAGCAGTTCGGCCTTCTGCCCTGGCGCACCGTCGCGGAAAATGTCGGCTTCGGCCTCGAGCTTTCCGGCGTGTCCGACGTCGAGCGCAAGGCGCGCGTCGAGCGCCAATTGAAGCTCGTCGGCCTCGACCAGTGGGCGTCGAAATACGCCCACGAACTTTCCGGCGGCATGCAGCAGCGCGTCGGGCTGGCGCGTGCGTTTGCCACCGAAGCGCCGATCCTGCTGATGGACGAGCCGTTCTCGGCGCTCGACCCGCTGATCCGGACCAAGCTGCAGGACGAGTTGCTGCAGCTTCAGGCAGAATTGAAAAAGACCATCATCTTCGTCAGCCACGACCTCGAGGAGGCGCTGAAGATCGGCAGCCACATCACCATCATGGAAGGCGGGCGCATCGTGCAGACCGGCGCGCCGGAAGACATCGTGCTGCGCCCCGCCAACGACTATGTCCGCGACTTCATCGCCAATGTGAATCCGCTCTCGGTGCTGACCGCCTGGAACGTGATGCGCGACCGCCGCGACCTCGAGCACGGCGAGGACGGCTGGGTGTGGCTCGACCGCCGCAAGACGACGCGTTTCAAGATCGACGAGCACGGGCTGGTGGCGGCGGCCGAGCGCGACGGCAAGCCGGCGTTCTGGGTGTCCTGCGCCGATGTCGAGGCGCAGCCGGAGGAGACGGCGCAGGTGTTCTGGGCCAATCCCGGCACCTCGCTGAAGACCGTGATGCTGGCCATGCACCGCTCGCAGACCGCACCCGTGGCGCTGTTCGACGACCAGTCGCGCTTCGTCGGCGCCATCGGCATCAGGGACGTGCTGTCGGCGGTGTTGAGAAGGTAAGCTTTCTCCTCGGAGGGAGGTCGACCCTAAGCCGCCAGCGGCAATCTCAGACTTGTGAACGGCGCGCCCGCCGGAAAGGCGGTTCGTGCCCGGCTCAAATGGACGCCCGCTTTTGCCTATGCCAGAATAAACGCGAAGTTTCTTGCGCGCAGTTGCCGGTTCCGATGCCTGAGATCGTCACCAAACCCCGCACCACAACGAAGCCGCAAATCGAACGGCCGAAGCTCTACAAGGTCATCCTTCTCAATGACGATTTCACGCCGCGCGAGTTCGTGGTGACGGTGCTCAAGGGCGAATTCAAGCTGAGCGAAGACCAGGCGCGGCGGGTGATGATCACCGCACACCAGCGCGGCGTCTGCGTCGTCGCCGTCTTCACCAGGGACGTCGCCGAGACCAAGGCGATGCGGGCGACCGATGCCGGCAAGGCCAAGGGCTACCCGCTGATGTTCACGACGGAACCGGAGGAGTAGTGCCGTTTTCTCCTTCTCCCCCTGTGGGAGCGGGTGGCCGAGCGCAGCTCGGTCGGATGAGGGGTGTTCCAGCTTGGCGTCGACGGCATCCCGTCCAGCACCCCTCAACCGTCTTGGCGCTGCGCCAATCCACATTCTCCCACAAGAAGAGGAGAAGGATAACCGCTGCGCTACCGCCCCTCGCGGTACCACATCGAGCCCAATGCCAGAAGCAGCAGGCCGAGGCCGAGGAACCCGCCGAACAGCGGCACGCGCGAGACGGCCTTCAGCACGCTGTCGTCGGTGGTGCGCAGGCCGATCCAGTCGTTGCCGGCGGCCGCGCCCGTGGAGCGGACTGGGACGACCGACGGCAGCGTCACGCCGCCGGTGAGGTTGCCAAGGGCCGACGATTGCGCCAGCCGGCGCACACTGCCGCCGGTGGCCTCGGCCGGCGCTTTCAGCCGGTTCTCGGTGGAGACGACGTCGGTGAATTCCGGTGCGTTGACCGGGCCGACATGGGCAAGCGCCTTCAGGTCGCCATTGCCGACCTGGTAGAGGCCGATCTCGCTGGTTTCGATGCTGCCCAGGAAGACGCCGGGTTCGGCTCTCTCTAGCTTGACGGTCATCGCCTTGCCGGACGGGGTGATGATCTGCGCCGGGCCGGGATCGTCGCTCATCGTCTGGCGGCGGATTTCCAGCATCATGCCGCGACCGTCGGCGGTCAGCCGCTCCTCCTCGAGTTCAGGCTCCTTCATCAGCCAGTGGGCGATGCGGCGATAGAGCTGGACATGCGGGCCGCCGCCCTCGAAGCCGCGCGCCCATAACCAGCCCTGGTCGGACAGAAACATGCCGACGCGGCCTTCGCCCTTGCGGTCGAGCAGGAGCAGCGGACGGTTGTCGGCGCCCTTCATCACCGCCTCGCCCTCGGGGTTCTCGACGCCGATGGTGCGGAACCAGCGGCTCCAGTGCGGCGGCTCGGTGGCGGAACCGTCGAGCCCGCGCGTCACCGGATGGCGCTGGCCGAGCTCGGTGAGGCGCGGATAGAAGGCCTTGTCAACGATTTCTCCGGTCGGCATCGCCGGCAGCGCCGACATCAAAGGCGTGCGGGCGATGGAACTTTCGCCGGCATATTCGGGCCCTGCCGCGATCAGCAGGGCGCCGCCCTTTTCGACATATTCGGCGATATAGTCGTAATAGAGGATGGGCAGCACGTCGCGGTGCTGATAGCGGTCGAAGATGATCAGGTCGAAATCCTTGATCTTCTCGACGAACAGCTCGCGCGTCGGGAAGGCGATCAGCGACAATTCGTTGATCGGCGTGCCGTCCTGCTTTTCCGGCGGCCGCAGAATGGTGAAGTGGACCAGATCGACCGAGGCGTCGGATTTCAGAAGGTTGCGCCAGGTGCGCTCACCGGCATGCGGTTCGCCGGAGACCAGCAGCACGCGCAAATTCTCGCGGATGCCGTCGATCAGCGCGATAGCGCGGTTGTTGGTGTCGGTGAGTTCGTCGGGCTCGGGATCGATAGCGAGTTCGACGATGTTGCGGCCGGCGCCGGGAATGGTCACCTGCAGCGGCATGGCCTGGCCGATGGTGGCGCGCTCGACCGAAACCTGCTCGCCATTGACCGACACGCGCACGTCGACCGAGCCGGCCTCATTGTTGGTGCCGATGACGCGATAGGTCATTTCGAGCGGCTTGCCGACCAGACCGAAGCGCGGCGCATTCTCGAAGCGGATGCGGCGATCGTTTTCCTGGTCGTTGCCGGTGATCAGCGCGTGCAGCGGGGCGTTGAAGTTGGGTGTGCCGGCGGGGGCGTCATGCACCTCGCCATCGGTGATCATGATGGCGCCGCCGATGCGCGAAGGCGGCACGTCGCGGAAAGCGCTTTCAAGCGCGCCGAAAAGCCGCGTTTCGGTGCGCTCCTCGGCGGCTTCCGACTTGCCGGCCTCGACGACGCGGACGTCGAACTGCTTGAAGCGGCCAAGGCGCTGCTGAAGCCCGGCCAGCGCCTCGTCGGTCTGCTTGGTGCGCTCGCCAATGTCCTGGCTCTGGCTGCGGTCGACAACGACGGCCACAACGCTTTTCAGCGCCTCGCGCTCTTCGTCGAGGAACACCGGGTTGAGCAGGGCCGCACCCAGCGCGAGCAGGCCGGCGAGACGGAAGACCGCGCCGCGCTGGCGAAACCACAGGCCGACCAATGCCAGCAGCAACAGCGGCGCCAGCACCAAGCCAAGCAGCGGCCAGGAGATGAGCGGTTCGAAGGCGAGCGACCAGTTCATGGCTTACTGCCCCAGCCGTTCGAGCAGCACCGGCACGTGCACCTGATCGGATTTATAGTTGCCGGTCAGCATGTACATCATGATGTTGACGCCGGCGCGTAGCGCATAAATGCGCTGCATCGGGTCTGACGGCACGGTCGGCAAAAGCGGGTCGCCATTCTCGTCGACCGCCCAGGCGCCGGCGAAATCATTGGCGGTGATCATGATCGGCGAGACGCCGTCGCCCGTGCGCACCGGGCGGTTCTCGGTGTTGGTGGCTTCGAGCGACGCCGCGACCCAGAGCGGGCCGCCGGCGAATCGTCCGGGAAACTCAGGCAGGATATAGAAGGATTTCGTCAGTACATGATCCGACGGCACCGGTTCCAGCGGCGGCACGTTGAGATTGCCGAGGATGTCGCGCAGCCGCTCGGTCGCCGGACTAGCCGAATCCGCGCCGATGCCGGTGGCGAACTGGTCGCGCGTGTCGAACAGCACCGTGCCGCCCTGCTGCATATAGGCGTCGACGCGGCCGATCGCGGCCTGGCTCGGCATCGGTGCGGCAGGGTCGATCGGCCAGTAAATCAGGGGATAGAAGGACAGCTGGTCCTTCGAGATATCGACGCTCGCCGGCGCCCCCGGCTCGAGCGCGGTCTTCTCGATCAGGAAGCGGGTCAGGCCCTCCAGCCCGGCTTGGCTGATCGAATCGACGCTCCGTTCGCCGGTCTGCACATAGGCGATCCGGGTCTTCGAAATGTCCTCGATCGCCCGCTCGTCGCCAGGTTTGGAATCGTCGGCGCGGGCGATGTCGGTGTGGCCGACCAGCGCGCCGAGCGCCATCAGCAGAGCGGCTGTGGTTGCAGCAGCCGTGCCGGCGCGGCGCGGCCGGCGCGAGAACAGGCCGCCCATCCAGAACACGGCCAGCGTGTCGAGCACCATCAGCAAAAGGGCTGTCGCCACCAGCGGGCCCTTCAAATTGTGCGATTCGTCGAAGGCGTACTGGATGGTGGTGATCGGCACGGTGATCTGAGGACGGACCAGCGGTGCAAATCTGCTTTCAGCATTGAGCAGATTGTGGGCGAGGACGCCGGTTTCGGAGCCGTAGAGACCAGGCGGGTTCTCGAACGTCACCGGCAGCGGGCCGGCGCCCGGCACCAGCGGCCGTGCATCCGGCGTCGGCGGCACCAGCGTGCCGTCGGCTGATATCATGCGGTATGGCGCCAGCGAGGTGGCGGCGGCTTCGGCATTGGCGACCGCTGCACCCTGATTGCGTGACAGTTGCACGATGCGGCGCAGCATCTCGACGAAGCTGCCGGAGATCGGCAGGTTCGACCAGGTCGCCTCTGGCGTGACATGGAACAGGACGAGCGTGCCCTTGCCCTTCTTCATCCCGGTCACCAGCGGCGTGCCGTCGGCAAGCGTGGCCCAGGTGCGCTCGACGATGTCGGGCGTCGGCTCGGCCAGCACCTGCCTAGTGACGGTGACTTCGGCGGGCGGAGCGAGGTCGGAGAAGGGACCGGTCTTCGGGAAGTCGGTGACCGGCTGCGGCGTCGTCCATGACAGCGCGCCGCCGAGCGAACGCTCGCCGGTACGCAGCCTGACCGGCAGCAGGTCGTCGTCATTGCCGGCGGCCACCAGCCGCGAGCCGGCGAACCGCACCAGCGTGCCGCCATTGTCGACCCAGTCGACCAGCCTCTGCCGCACCTGCTCCGGAATGGTGCCGACATCGGCCATGACAATCATCGCCGGCTTCTGGTCGAGGAGCTGCGGGATGGCGTCTGCAAGGTCGGCGCTCGACGGCTCAGTCAGATCGGCGAAGGGCTGCAGCGCGCGGCGGATGTAGTACAGCGGCGACAAAAGCGGCTGCGCCTGGTCGGCTTCGGCCTGCGACAGCAGTCCGACGCGACGGCGCTTGGAATTCTCATCGAGCACGCGGACGGCGCCGGCCTGCCGCTGGCCGTCGAGCGCAATCGAGGCGAAGTCGTTGCGCAGTTCGAACGGCACCGCCATCGTGCCGGTGGCGGTGGATTCGCCCGGCGAGAAGGTCAGCGTGGCGTCAGCGATGCGGCGGCCCTTGTCGTCAAAGGCGCCGGCGGTCACCTGAGCCGGGGTCGGATCGCCCGGCGCGCGGATGGCGGTCAGCTCGAAGCCGTCCACCTGGTTGTCGGCGCCGGTCAGGCCGATCAAGCTAGGCCGGTCGGAGGCGGCCCAGACGACACGGGCGGCGTTCTTCGACAAAAGCATGTTGAAGGCGGCCTCGTCGCCTTCCGCCGCCAGACCGTCGGCGAGCACCGCGACACTGGCGCCCGGCAAGGTCTCCAGGGTTGCCGCGACGCGGGCGTAGACAGCAGGGCGGTCGGTCGGGATCGGCCGCGGCTTTGCCGCGCGCAGCCGGTCGAGCGCGGTGGCGGCGTCGAAGGGACCGATCTCGGCGTTCGGCTTCTCGGCGGTGAAGGCGATGATGACGGGCACGTCGTTGGAGCTGGCATCGGTGATCAGCCGTTCGGCAGTGGCGACGCGCTGGCCCCAGTCGGCGGCACTTGCCCAGTCATTGTCGATGACCAGCGCAAGAGCGGCACCCTCGGCCGGCAGTCTTTCACGCGGGTTGAAGACGGGTTCGGCCAGCGCCGTAACGATAAGAGCCACCATCAGCAGCCTGAGCAGCGTCAGCCACCACGGGCTCTGTTGCGGCGTCTCCTCGCGCTTCAGCACCCGGGCCAGGATCTTCAGCGGCGGGAAGACCTCGGTCTGCGGTTTGGGCGGGGTGAACCGCAAAAGCCACCAGATCACCGGCAGTGCAAGAAGGCCCCACAGCACCATCGGCGCCCCGAAGGAGAGCGGCAACCAACTCATGCGCGGATTCTCCCGGCTGAGCTGCCATCGACGGTCATCGCCATGTGGACACGCACCAGCGCATCGGAGGCGAGACGGTCGGTGTGGTTGACGGTGAAGCTCCAGCCGAGCCGCTTGCACCAGTCGGTCAGCTCCTGGCGGCGGGCGATGTAAAGCAGTCGGTAATCATCGCCCAGCGTTTCGGCGCGGCCGGCGGTCAGCTTGTCGCCGGTCTCGGGATCGGTGAACTCGGTGCGGCCGACATAGGGGAATCTCTCCTCGGCGGGGTCGGCGACCTCGATCAGATGGGCACGCACGCCGTGGCGGGCGAGCACGTCGAGCCAGGCGATGGTGTCCTCGACCGGATCGAGGAAGTCGCTAACGATGACGATGTCGCAGAAGCGGCGGATGGCGGACAGGTCGGGCTTTGCCGGCAATTCGCCGGCATGGGTGAGTTGTGCTGCGATGCGCTCGGCGCCGTTGCGGGCGGTGAACGGATCGGTCAGTCCGGGCCAGGCGATGCGTTCGCCGCTGCGCGACAGAAGCTCTGCCATGGCCAGCGCCAGCACCAGCGCGCGGGATTCCTTCGAGACGGTGGCGCCGGTCGATTTGTAGAGCATGGAAGGCGAGGGGTCTGCCCACAGCCACACCGTATGGGCGGCCTCCCATTCGCGGTCGCGCACATAGACGTGGTCGTCGCGGGCCGAGCGGCGCCAGTCGACGCGCGAAGAATCGCCTTCTACATAGGGCCGGAACTGCCAGAAATTCTCGCCGATGCCCCGCTTGCGGCGGCCGTGCCAGCCGGCGATCACGGTGTTGACGATGCGGCGTGCTTCGACCAGCAGGTCCGGCACCAGCGACGCCCGCAACCGACCGCGGGCGAGCGCGTCACGCGTCGCCGCCGGTGCCTGGGCCTCGCCTATACGCGCCATCAGATGCCTTTTGCCAGTTTCGCCACCACGTCGCGCACGGTCGTGCCCTCGGCACGGGCGGCAAAGGTCAGCGCCATGCGGTGCTGCAGCACAGGCTCGGCCAGCGCTCTGATATCGTCGATCGACGGCGCCAGCCGTCCGTCATAGAGGGCGCGGGCGCGGGCGCACAGTGTCAACGCCTGACTGGCGCGCGGGCCTGGCCCCCAGGCGACGTGCTTGTCGGTCTCGGCATTGCCCTGGCCGGGGCGTGCCGAGCGCACCAGTTGGAGGATCGCCTCGACGACGCTTTCCGGCACCGGCATGCGGCGAATGAGGGTCTGGATCTCTTTCAGCCGCGCCGGCTCCAGTACGTTCTGCGCCTTGGCGTCCTCGATGCCTGTGGTTTCCAGAAGAATGCGGCGCTCCGCCTCGATTTCCGGATAGAGGATGTCGACCTGCATGAGGAAGCGGTCAAGCTGTGCCTCGGGCAGCGGATAGGTGCCTTCCTGCTCCAACGGGTTCTGCGTCGCCAGTACGTGGAAGGGCGCCGGCAGGTCGTGGCGGACACCGGCAATGGTGACGTGGTATTCCTGCATCGACTGCAGCAGCGCCGACTGGGTGCGGGGTGAGGCGCGGTTGATCTCGTCGGCCATCAGCAGCTGCGCGAAGATCGGCCCGGAGATGAAGCGGAAGGAACGCTTGCCGAATTCGTCCTGCTCCATCACCTCGGAGCCGAGAATGTCGGACGGCATCAGGTCAGGCGTGAACTGGATGCGGCGGGAATCGAGGCCGAGCACGATGCCCAGCGTCTCGACCAACTTGGTCTTGGCGAGGCCGGGCACGCCGACCAGCAACGCATGGCCGCCGGCGAGCAGCGCCACAAGCGTGCGTTCGACGACGCTTTCCTGGCCGAAGATGACGCGGCCGACGCCATCGCGAACCCTGGAAATGTCGGCCAGCGCCGTCTCGGCCTGGGCGATCATGTCCTTTTCGCTGACCGGGCTTTCCTTGATCATCACGCTCATGCAGCATCGATCCTTCTCGTTGGAGATACCGGCTTGCACCTTCGACGCTGCAGAGTGCCGCGATTCGGCCTCGCATGGCGCCTGTCTTTGAACTTAAATCACTGGCTTAGGCTGACAAGCGGAACAACAGTGACTATTTCGTGACCATGACAGAACGCGCCGACGATCGTGAAGAGAGCCTGACGGCCGCCACCGAGGCGTGCGGACTGGAGGCACTGATCTCGCGTGCCGCCCGCGCGGGCAAGGGGCCGGCGCCCGTTGAGCGCTGGAATCCGGCCTTTTGCGGCGATCTCGACATGGAGATCAGAGAGGACGGCACCTGGTTCTATCAGGGCACGCCGATCGGCCGCATGCCGTTGGTGCAGCTGTTTTCCTCCGTGCTGCGCAAGGACGAAGACGGCACGACCTATCTTGTAACACCGGTGGAAAGGGTCGGCATCCGCGTCGTCGACGCGCCCTTCATCGCCGTCGAGATGGACGTTTCCGGCAGCGGCGATAGCCAAGTCATCACTTTCCGCACCAATGTCGGCGACGTGGTCGAGGCCGGACCGGACCATCCGCTACGCTTCGTCGATGAAGACGCGACCGGTGGCCTGAAACCCTATGTGCTGGTGCGCGGACGGCTGGAAGCGCTGGTGGCGCGGCCGGTCATGTACGAACTGGTCGAGCATGGCGAAGAGATCGATGTCGGCGGCAGAAGGATGTTTGCCGTCCGCTCGAAGGGCGCGGTCTATCCGATAATGCCCGCGGAAAAACTGCAGCGGCTGAGTGCATGATCGGCAGCGTATGGTGGACCAGGTGACGCTATGGACCAAGTGACGCGGGGGCCGTTTTCGGCCGAGGATTTTCGCGCCCGCGTCGCGGCGCAGCCGCTGGCGCATGCCGCCGACGATTATGGCGACCATCGCTTCAACCCCGGCCATCCGCGTTTGAAGCTCGCAAAGGCGCTGCGCGATGCCGCCGTGCTGATCCCGGTGGTCGATCACGGTCGCGATGCCACGGTTCTGCTGACCAAACGGGCGGAAAAGCTGCGAAACCATTCGGGGCAGGTGGCCTTTCCGGGCGGCACGATCGATCCAACCGATCCGAGCCCGGAGGCGGCGGCATTGCGCGAGACATTCGAGGAGATCGGGCTCTGCCAGGACCGGGTCGAGATCATCGGCCGCATGCCTGATTACGTCTCCGGCAGCGGCTACCGCATCGCCCCGGTGCTGGGAATAGTGCGGCCGGATTTTTCACTGACGCTGAATTCCGAGGAGGTCGACGCCGCCTTCGAAGTGCCGCTGCGCTTCCTTATGGACCCCGCCAACCACGGCCGCGAAAGCCGCATGTGGAACGACCTCGAATGGGTCTTTTACGAGATGCCCTATGACGGACAACGCATCTGGGGCGTCACAGCCGGCATCATCCGCACGCTCTATGAAAGGCTCTATACGTGAGCGGCCGGGTGTCGCTCGCGGGCAAAGCCGACTGGCTCGGCGAAAAGCACCTGCAGCGCCTGCTGGCGGCGCTGGCGGATGGCGGCGAGGAGGCGCGTGTCGCCGGCGGCGCGGTGCGCAATGCGCTGATTGGCCAGCCGGTCGCCGACGTCGATATTGCCACCACGACCGTGCCTGATGAAACCATCCGCCGCGCCGAGGCGGCGGGCTTCAAGGCCGTGCCGACCGGCATCGAGCACGGCACCATCACGATTGTCGCCGGCGGGAAGCCGTTCGAGGTGACTACGCTGCGCGCCGACATCGAGACCGACGGACGGAGGGCCAAGGTGTCGTTCGGACGCGACTGGAAGGCCGACGCGGAACGGCGCGATTTCACCATCAACGCGCTCTATGCCGAGGCCGACGGGACGATCGTTGACCTGGTCGGCGGCGTCGCCGACATCGAGGCGCGCCGGCTGCGTTTCATCGGCGATCCGGAGGCGCGCATCCGCGAGGATTATCTACGCATCCTGCGCTTTTTCCGCTTCTTCGCCTGGTATGGCGACGGCCGGCCGGATGCCGAAGGGCTGAAGGCCTGCGCCCGGCTCAAGGAGGGGCTTGGCCAACTCTCGGTCGAGCGCGTCTGGTCCGAGCTGAAGAAGCTGCTGTCGGCCCCCGATCCATCGCGCGCCTTGCTGTGGATGCGCCAGGCCAGCGTGCTCACCAGCGTTCTGCCGGAGACCGAGAAATGGGGCATCGATGCGATCCATGCGCTGACCAGGGCCGAGAAGGATCTAGGCTGGACGCCGGACCCGCTGCTCAGGCTGGAAGCGATCGTGCCGCCGGACGCCGCGCGGCTGAAGACGCTCGCCGAGCGGCTGAGATTCTCCGTCAGCGATGCCGGCCGTCTCAGGCAGTGGGCGCTGACAGCGCCTGTCGAGCCGAAGACGACCGAAGCGGAACTCGCAAAACGGCTCTATCGTGGCGATCATCAGGGCCTTGTCGATCGCTTGCGGCTGTCGCTCGCTTCCGCTCGAGGCCGCGCCGTCGAGGACAATGACGCGCTGCTCGAAGCCGGCGGCTTCTCGCGCCTGCTCGCCTTCGCCGGAAAATGGAAAAAGCCTGACTTTCCGCTCAAGGGCGCCGATCTGACGACGCTTGGCGCGTCGCCCGGACCGAAACTCGGCGCAACCTTGAAAAACCTCGAAAACGAGTGGGTCGAGTCTGGCTTTGCGCTGGATCGCGGCGCACTTCTCGAGCGCGCCGCAGAAGCACTCGAAAGTTAGAAAACGTTTGGAAACTCTACTCTGGCGGCCATCTGATGGCGTTTTCTGCGCTTCCGGTACTCACGGACCCAAATGTCCGCTGCGCTCCGGTTCTCGAAACCACCACCATATCACTCGCCAGAGCGAATTTCGAAACAGTCTCTTAGGCATAGTCAGGCCGCGTCGCGGGGCTTTTCGATGCGCGAACGGATGGCTTCGATCATCGTCTCGCGGATGATCGTCTCGCCATGCGTCTCACGCATGTGCTCGACCGCACGACGCATGATCTCGGCTTCCTCGTCGGCGCGCGTATGCCAGTCACAACCCGGAACGAGCGAGCCGCAGTGGAATTCCTTCATCGGATTCTCCCTTTTTCCTCCTCGGAGCGCCGCATCTGCTCTGACACGGAAGCTCCACACCTTGATCGACGCATGATCCCTGGCGAACCGGAATCGGCATTCGGGTCATGCGCTGGCCGAGCCAGCATAACACGATCGAATGGTTTTGGTTACGTTAGAGCGCCGCGCGTCCGGTGGACCCGGAAAGGACGCTCCAACGTTTTGTCATCTGCGCATGATCCTTCCGAAAACCGGAAGCAGTTTTCGGGGTCATGCGCGAGAAACCGAAAGGGCGGAGCAGCGCTGCTCCGCCCTCTTACGCTACCCCGGCGGCAAGACCTCGTCTTGCTCCAGCGAGCAGGCGATCACTTCACGATCCTGACTGCCTCGGCAATTTTGTGCTTGCCGCTCATGTCCCACGAAACGCGGACCTTTTCGCCGGCCTTCAGGCCAGGGTTCTTGAAGGCCTTGGGCAGCGTAAAGGCAGATCCGTCATCCAGAACAAGGCTCATGGTTGTTCCATCATAAGTTTTGACCGTGCCCGTGGTGTGCTTGACCGCTGCGAAGGCAGCGCCACCAGAGGCAAGAACGGCAGCAGCCGCAACCGACATAATAAGCTTGCGCATGGCATGCTCTCCTGGAAAATGAGGGCACCATTTTGGGAAGGTGCCCCGCTCAATCATGGGCCGTCCGGTCGCGTCGGTCGCGGTTCTAGGGGAGGATGAACCGCCGGCGTTTCCCGGCCCGGAACGAAAAATAGTCTTGCTTTTTCAATTGGATATTAGACGAAAAAGATATTCTGCGCGCCACATTCGCCGCCAAAATCAAACGATTTGGACCTGATTGCGGCTCACGTCCAACTCACCGAGATTTTACGGCCATTTCACTTCCGGCGGCAGGCTGGACAGGATCGAGGCCACGTTGCCACCGGTCCTCAGTCCGAAGATAGTGCCGCGATCGTGAAGCAAGTTGAATTCGACATAGCGGCCGCGGCGAATGAGCTGTTCTTCACGGTCGCCGTCGGTCCAGTTGTCGTTGAAATTGGCCCGCACCAGATGTCCGTAGACGACGAGAAAAGATCGCCCGACATCCTGGACGAAGTTGAAATCGGCGTTCCAGCCGCCTTTGTCCTCACCCGAATGCAGCCAATCGAAGAAGATGCCGCCGGTGCCGCGCGGTTCGTCGCGGTGCGGCAGATAGAAATACTCGTCGCACCAGGCCTTGAATTTTGCGTGGTCGGCGACGCCAGCGTGCTTCTCGCAGGCGAATCGCATGGCCCTGTGGAAGGCAACCGTGTCCGGGTCGTCCTGGGTGCGGCGACGGTCGAGCACCGGCGTCAGGTCGGCGCCGCCGCCGAACCACTGGCGCGAGGTGACGACCATACGCGTGTTCATGTGCACCGCCGGCACGTTGGGGTTCCACGGATGGGCGATCAGCGAAATGCCACTCGCCCAGAAGCCTGGGTCTTCCTCGGCGCCCGGCATCTGCTTCCTGAACTCCGGCGAGAACTCGCCATAGACGGTGGAGGTGTGGACGCCGACCTTCTCGAAAACGCGGCCACGCATCATCGACATGGTGCCGCCGCCGCCCTTGCCGGCGTCGCGCTCCCACGGCGTCCTTTCGAAGCGGCCGGGCGACCATGAGGCCTGCGGCCCCTGCAGGTCCTGCTCGATCTGCTCGAAGGCGGCGCAGATGCGCTCGCGCAACGTCTCGAACCACAGCCGCGCCTTCATCTTCTTCTGTTCGATGTCGGCCGGCAGCCCCGCCGGTATTTCGGGTCGTTGCAAATGCTGTCTCCGGCTGTGGGGCGCGTACCCCGACAAATGACTCGTCTTTTCCGGCCGCGATCCCTAATCTCTTAGGTGCAAGGGTCAAGTGTGAATGGAGTTCTTTCGTGCGCACCCCGGCAAGACCGCCGCTGGATGACCTGAAGAAGAGGCTCGACCGTTCGCGCGCCCAGCGCGAGCGCATGCCACGCGACGGGTTCCTGCGCGAGACCTTCGTCCTGCCGCGCTCCGATGCGCGGCTTAAGGCGAAGGAGTGGTTCGAGCGCTTTCCCAAGCAGGCCTACTGGACCGAGATCGAAAGCTGGTTCGAGCGGCCGGGCGACGTCATCGAGTTCACCATCAGGCGATTGCCGGCGGCAGATTAACGAGCGACCAACAACCGCCTTGCTCCTGGGCCTTGGGCGCTCAATCGGTCTTCTTTGTTCCGCAGCGGGCACTTGTCGATCGACATGCAGCCGCAGCCGATGCAGTCGGTCAGCCCGTCGCGCAGCTTCTTCAGCTGGGCAATCTTGCGATCGAGCTGGTCGCGCCAGGCCGTTGAAAGCAGATTCCAGTCCTCGCGCGTCGGCGTGCGGCCTTCAGGCAGCGATTCAAGCGCAGCACCGATCTCGGCCAGCGAGATGCCGACCTCCTGCGCGATCCTGATGATCGCCACACGCCGCAGCACGTCGCGGCCGTAGCGCCGCTGGTTGCCTGATGTGCGGTGACTGCGGATCAGGCCGCGCGCCTCGTAGAAATGCAGCGCCGACACCGCCACCCCGCTTCGCATTGCCACTTGTCCGACTGTCAATTCCGTTGCTGCAGCCATCTTGGGATTTTCTGCTTGACCTCAAGTTAAGTTGAGCTTGTAACGAAGAAACCCTTGATATGCAAGCCGCAGGAGAAGGCGATGTGCGCCTGGGTGAGAATGACAAGAGACGGTGCAGTCGTCGGCCAGAAAGCGGCCGTGTTCGCTGCGCCCACTGAGGGTCTGCAAATGCTATCCGAGCTGCCGGATCGCTTCGCCGGCCACCATGGCGACCGAAAGCGCGACGTTGATGCTGCGCGCGTCGGGCTGCATCGGGATGATCAATCGCGCATCCGCCGCCTTGTGGACAGGATCCGGCACGCCTGCGGATTCACGGCCGAACAAAAGAATGTCGGCATCGGCGAAGGCGAAATCGGTATAAGCGGTCGCAGCTCTCGTCGACAGAAGCACCAGCCGCCGTGCTTCGCCTCTGCGCCAGTTCTCGAAGGCGTGCCAGTCGACATGCCGGGTCAGCGCCGCCATTTCGAGATAGTCCATGCCGGCCCGTTTCAGCGCCCGGTCGGAGAGCGGGAAGCCGGCCGGTTCGATGATGTCGACTCCGAGACCGAGGCAAGCCGCGAAGCGCAGGACTGTCCCGGTGTTGCCGGCGATATCCGGCTGGTAGAGCGCGATGCGGAGACGGTTGTTCATTTCCGGATCCTTCTAATAAGTGGCAGATCGGCCACAGCAGGTTCGCGGTTTTGGAAATTGCTGGACTGGCGGGTGGTCATTTTGTGCGAAGTCGGCTATACGCCGGGCATTGTCAAACCGAACCGATGGAGGGGTAATTCATGATGATCATGTACATCCAGCGCCCCTCTTGTGGGCTTGCCAGCCTGCCGGCGGTTTCGGTACGACGATTCTCCTGACGCTTTAGACTTCGATCGCACCGATTCTTAGCCGAAACCTTTTTCGGCCTTCGAAGGAATCCTGCGATGTTTTTCAAGCTGTCGAAGGGGCTGAACGCCCCACCTGAACACGCCTCTGTTCAATCCCCGCCTTTCGCCGGCCATTCGCCCGCGAACAGGCCTGACTTTTTTCCGTATTTTCACATGGAGGACGGACCGATGTTCGATCCCTGCAAGATTCCCGGCTCGAGAAACCTGCACGAGCGCAGGATGGCGACCTGGGCGCTTTTGATCGGCGAAACCTATTCGTCTGCGGCTCACGCCGAGACCCGCCGGCGCCCGCATCGCGGCATGCTGCCGGACGTCGATTTCTCGCGCGCGGTTCCCGACCGCAGCCGGCCGTCGCTGCTGCGCCGGATCATCAGGCTGATCCGGCCTGGCGCAGAGACCGTCGCGACACTCCGGGTCGTCGACACAGCGCTGTCAGGATCGTCAAACGAGCCTGTCGGCGAAAAGCCCGCGACATCCTATATTGCGCGAAGCAGGACCGGCGGCTCGGGTGATTCCGGCAAGCCGGTATTTGACGCTACGCGCTCCAAGGATGCCACGCGCTCCGCGCCGCGTGAGCGAAAACAAGCACATGAGTACCAAGACAATGTTCCGCTGGTTTGAAACAAGGCTCGATCCGTTCCCTGCCGAGGAGCCGGTCGAGCCGCCGAAGACGCTGATCGCCTTCTGCGTCCACTATACGCGCGGCGCCTGGCCCTACATCGCGATCGATGCGATGCTGGTGACCGCTATCGCCCTTGCCGAGGTGTGGATGTTCGGCTTCATGGGCCGGATCGTCGACTGGCTGTCGGCGCAGAATCGCGAGACATTCCTGCAGACCGAGGGCTGGAAGCTCGCCGGCATGGCTTTCATCGTGGTTTTCGCGCTGCCGGCGACGGTCTGGTTCCATGCGCTCCTCAACCAGCAGACGCTGATGGGCAACTATCCGATGCGTATCCGCTGGCAGGTGCATCGCTACCTGCTCAAGCAGTCGATGGCCTTCTATCAGGACGAGTTCGCCGGACGCATCGCGACCAAGTTGATGCAGACGGCGCTCGCCGTGCGCGAATGCGTCATCAAACTCATCGACGTGCTCAATTATGTCGTGGTCTATTTCCTCGGCATGCTGTTCATTGTCGGCTCGGCCGACTGGCGGCTGGCGGCACCGCTTGCCGTCTGGCTTGCCGGCTATGTCTTGCTCCTGCGCTATTTCATCCCGCGATTGGGCAAGGTCGGCGAGGAGCAGGCCAACGCGCGTTCGACCATGACCGGCCGCGTCGTCGACAGCTACTCCAACATCCAGACGGTAAAGCTGTTCTCGCATGCGCGGCGCGAGGCGTCCTTCGCCCGGGAAGGCATGGCCGGCTTTCTCGATACGGTCTACCGGTCGATGCGGCTGGTGACGCAGCTCTACGGCCTGCTTTACGTCCTGAACTCACTGCTGTTGTTTTCGGTCACCGCGATCTCGCTGTGGCTGTGGCTCGGCCAGGTAGTGACGATCGGCGCTGTCGCCCTGGTTATCGGCCTCGTTCTCCGGCTCTGGGGCATGTCGCAATGGATCATGTGGGAGATGTCCACCCTGTTTGAGAATATCGGCACGGTGCAAGACGGCATCAGCTCGATCTCGCTGCCGCGCGTCGTCGAAGACAGGCCTGGCGCCAAGGACATTGTCGTGGCCAAGGGCGAGATCCGTTTCGAGGACATCCGCTTCCACTACGGCAAGCAGAAAGGCATGATCGAAAGGCTGTCGCTGACGGTGAAGCCGGGCGAAAAGGTCGGCATCGTCGGCCGCTCGGGCGCCGGCAAGTCGACGCTGGTCAACCTTCTCTTGCGCTTCTACGACCTTGAAAACGGCAAGATCCTGATCGATGGCCAGGAAATCGCGGCGGTGACGCAGGATTCGCTGCGCGCTCAGATCGCCATGGTCACGCAGGACACCTCGCTGCTGCATCGTTCGGTGCGCGAGAACATCCTTTATGGCCGGCCGGACGCCAGCAACGAGATGCTGGTCGAGGCAGCACGCCGCGCCGAGGCACTTGATTTCATATCAAGGCTTTCGGACGCCAGTGGCCGCACGGGTTTCGATGCGCATGTCGGCGATCGCGGCGTCAAATTGTCCGGTGGCCAGCGGCAACGCATTGCCATTGCCCGCGTTATGCTGAAGGACGCGCCGATCCTCATTCTCGATGAAGCTACGTCTGCGCTCGATTCCGAGGCTGAGGCCGCCATCCAGGACAACCTCTACAAGCTCATGCAGGGCAAGACCGTCATCGCCATCGCGCACCGGCTCTCGACCATCGCGGCGATGGACCGGCTCGTCGTCATGGACAAGGGCCGCATCATCGAGGAAGGTTCACATGAGCAACTCGTCGCCAGCGGCGGGCTCTACGCGCAGCTTTGGCAGCGCCAATCGGGCGGCTTCCTGCTCGACGACGGTGCCGCCGCCAACGATGCCATCGCTAGGGGTCAAGCAGCAGAATGATGGCAGCAGAATGATGATTGCCGTCTATCGCTGGTTCGAGAACTGGGTCTATCCGTTCAGGGAGCCCGCGGGGCTTCGGCCACCGGTCAGCGTCAGGGGTTTCCTCTGGCACTATGTCGGCCAGGCGAAGGTCGCCTTCTTCGCCATGCTGGTCATCGGCGGTATCGCGCCGCTGGTCGAGGCTGGACTGTTCTACTTCGTCGGGAGGCTGGTCGACATTCTCGACCAGCTCCCCGGCGAGCGCAGCTGGGATGCGCTGTGGACTGCCGCCGGTCCCGAACTTGTCTTCATGGCCGCCGTGGTGCTGGTCGTCCGCACCATCGTCGTCGGCCTGGCGGCGCTGGTCGACGAGCAGACCATCACCCCCGGCTTCTACAATCTGGTGCGCTGGCAGGCGCACCGTCATGTCTCGCGCCAGTCCTATGCCTTCTTCCAGAACGATTTCGCCGGCCGCATCGCGACCAAGGTCTGGCAGGCGGGCCAGGCGACCGGCGATTTGATGGAAAGCTTCATCGCGGTCGTCTGGTTCATGGTCGTCTATACGGTGACGACGCTGGTGCTGGTCGCCGGCCTCGACTTGCGGCTGGCGGTGCTGGTGGTGATCTGGATCACCGCCTTCGGCTGGCTGGCCAAGCGCCATCTGCCGGCGATCCGCAAACACGCCGAGGCAACCGCCGAGGCTGGTTCGATGATCACCGGCCGCATCGTCGATTCCTATTCGAACGTGCAGACGCTGAAGCTGTTCTCGGCCGACGGCGATGACCGCTACATCAGGAGCGGCTTCGATATTTATCTCGAGGCGCTACGCCCGTTCACCCGCAGGCTGACCGGCGTGCGCATGGCGCTGACGACGCTGTCGGGTGTCATGATCACCGCGATCGCCTGTTTTGCCGTCTATCTCTGGGTCGAAGGCTCGATCTCAGTCGGCGCCGTCGCCTTCACGCTGTCGCTGGTGTTGCGGCTCAACATGCTGCTCGGCCGACTGATGATGCAGCTCAACGTCATCCTGCGGAATCTCGGCGTGCTGGAAAACTCCAAGGCGTTGATCTCGCAGCCGCTCGGGCTGACCGACGCGCCCGACGCCAGGGAGCTTGTCGTGGTCGGCGGCCGCATCGACGTGAAGAAGGTCGAGTTCCACTACGGCAAGGGGTTCGGCGTGCTCAACGGCATCGACCTTGTCGTGCGGCCGGGCGAGAAGGTCGGACTTGTCGGGCCATCCGGCGCCGGCAAGACGACGCTCGCCAATCTGATCCTGCGCCTCTACGACCTCGAGGGCGGAAAGATCACCATCGACGGGCAGGATGTTGCCAAGGTGACGCAGAATTCGCTGCGCGCCAGTATCGGCGTCGTCAGCCAGGATACCGCACTTTTCCACCGTTCCTTGCGCGACAACATCAAGCTCGGCATGCCCGAAGCAACCGACGCCGAGGTGATCGCGGCCGCAAAGAAGGCCGAGGCGCACGACTTCATCCTCGATTTGCGCGACAATCGTGATCGCCAGGGCTACGAGGCCTTTGTCGGCGAGCGCGGCGTGAAATTGTCTGGCGGCCAGCGCCAGCGCGTGGCGATCGCCCGCGTCTTCCTCAAGGACGCGCCGATCCTGATACTCGACGAGGCGACGTCGGCGCTCGATTCCGACATCGAGGCGGCCATCCAGGAAAATCTGGCGAGGCTGATGGAGAACAAGACTGTCATCGCCATCGCGCATCGGCTGTCGACCATCGCGGCACTCGATCGCCTGGTGGTGCTCGACGGCGGCCATATCGTCGAACAAGGCACGCATGACGAACTGGTCGCGCTCGACGGGCTCTATGCGCGGCTGTGGAAGCGGCAGTCCGGCGGCTTCCTGTTCAACGAGGAGAGCGTGCTGGAGGAGACGCGGCCGGCGGAGTAGGCCCAGGATTCAGCAAAACCGGAGTGGAGCATGTCGGTGCGAATGCCATCGAATTTCGGACGGTCGGGAGCGCAGGAGAGCGCGCTCGACCTGCTCGGCCATGAAATTCTCGGCGAAAAGGCGGCGGCGCTCGGCCGTGCCGGCCGCCGCGTGGATGAAACGCTGGCGAGGTTGCGTGAACATGGCGACGATGGCGAACATCGTGCCCGGCTGCTCAGGGACGCGGCGGAGGCCGTCCACGGCTATTTCATCCAGCGCGAATTGTGCGGCTTGCGCAAGCACGACGCAGTGATCCGGGAATACAACATCCCCAAGGCCGTGCTGGCCAGGCTCGGCGCGAAATAGACAATAGTGTTGAAAACCTGATGGTACCGAAGACGAAATATCGATTTCGACCCGTTCCAGAAGTTCGGGTGCGAGCGCATTATGGCGAAAGTCGGCCCGATTGCCGACTTTCCCGCACGCAATGTTCCTTGCGAAGGATGACCCTACATTGAGCGCAATCAGCGCTTGTACGCCCTAAGACTTCAAAGGTTTAGTGGCCAATCGGTCTTCTGCCGGGCCGCATACGCGGTCACTCCGGCAAGCCCGCGAACCGCATGTGTCCGATCCAGCGCTCGAGGCTCCCGGGAGCGGTGTAATTCTTCTCCCACTGCTTGCGTTGTTGGCTGATGGAGTCGCCGGGCGAGTCTTTGAGGAAAACCGCAAGCGCTTCCTTTGCCTCCCGCTGGTTTCCCAGACAAGCGTGGATCCCCGCAAGCATTCGGTGTGCGCCGCTCGGGATTCTGGACATTTTCCGCATCGCCGTCAGCGCGGCCTCGCAATCGTTCTTTTCCCAGAGCGCCCAGCCCATGTCCCAGTGGTACCAATCAGGGTGGAAAGGATCGATGCCCATCGCCTGCTTGATCCGGTCGATAGCTTCGTCGATTCGGCCGACAAAGAGCAGCGGGGATGTACTGCCGGCGAGGACATTCGAGGCGCTGGGATTGAGGGCGATCGCCTGATCGTACCGCGCAATGGCCTGCTCGATCTCTCCGGCTTCGGTATGAATTTTGGCGCGGGCATAATGTGCGTTGGCATCGTCCGGAGCGAGCAGAATGGCCTTGTCGGCGTATTCGGCGGCGCGCTTCAACGCCTCGTCGGGGTTTTTCCTGCTTGTGCCAGAAAACCGCGTCATTGCGATAGGAAAAGGCCAGCCCGATATAGCCGAACTGGGCGTTTGGATCCGCTTCGATCGCCTTGAGGCTGAACTGCCGTAGCAGCTCGTTCCCCGCGGCGGAGTTATCCTTTTCGTTCTCGGCAAACCCCATCAGGACATAGCGGAGCGCGCTGACCTGCGCGGCATCGCTCTGTGGCAAGGGTCGCTCGATCCTTCGCCCGACCCGATCCGCGAGCGTGCGGATGATCTTCTCCTGGACGACGAAAAGATCGCCAATCTCCTGGTTGTAGGTGTTGGCCCAGACATGCGATCCGTCATGCGCATTCAGCAACTGGGCGGTTACCTTCAGCCGGTCTCCGATTTTCTGCTGGCTGCCTTCGAGCAGGTAGTCGACGCCGAGTTCATCTCCAATCTGCCTGGCGTCGACCGGCTGGCCGCGATACCTGAAGCTCGAGTTCCGGGCGATGACGGTGTAAGTCTTGCTCCGTGCCAGCTCGGTGATAATCCCCTCGGCGACGGCATCGCTGAGATATCCCTTGTCCGCACCGGTGCTGAAGTCCTCGAAGGGAAGCACCGCGATCCTCGACATGTCGCTCGAAGGAACTGGAGTGGCTCGCCATATATTCGCGTCGTAGGATGCGCCGATCGCTGCCACGACGAGGACGACTGCTGCAAGAACGAAGCCGCGCCGCGAGAACCGTGTCGTTGCTCGTTCGGTGCCGGCTGCAGCGTTTGGGTCCGCCGCGTCCAATGGATCGGCATTCAGCCGGTAGCCCCGCTTTGGGAGGGTTTGCACGATCACGTGTTCGTTATCCCCCAACGCGCGGCGAATATCGGCAATGCATTGGGTAAGGCTGTCGTCGGTGACGAAGGTATCGGGCCAAACCGCCTGCATCAGCGCATCCTTGGACACGATCTCGCCTGGTCGCGCCGCGAGCGCGGAGAGCACCTCAGCGGACTGGCTGCGAAGGTCAACCGCTTTGCCTTCAACCGTTTGAAGCTGTTCGCATTCTGTCATGAAGACAAAACCGCCAAACGTGATCGCTTCAGCAGATTTCGGGTCGATTTCAGGAGTCTTTCGGGACATTTCACCTCTCTGGCGCGCTTCCTGGCGCAGCCAATTCGGTCGTCACTTCCAACTGATCCCAACAGCACCGGATTGGAAAGGAGGAAAACATGAAAAGCACCAAGCTCATCATCGCTCTCGCTCTTCTCTTGGCGGCGCAAACGGCCGCAAAAGCGGATTCCCGCATCGCGAAAATCTGTGCTGATCATGTCAACGAGGTTGCCTCGGACGACGTTCATCCCAACTCCGGCGGTTATTATGCCGCCAGCCTTAAGTCGATGGACGACCGCGCGATGTTCACTGCTATCACTGTCACAATTCATCTGACCAACCAGGGAAAGCTAATCAGGCTCTCCCACGTGAAACCCATGACCTCCATGGCCGAGTGCAGAGCTTGGACTCATCAGCAGGAGTTCATGCGCGGACTCCCCGGCTATCTCGCCACCTTCCATTACTGCGACTACGCATCGGAACCGTGATTTTGCAGAGTGTGGCTGTTCACGCTCGGACCGCAACCTGGCCTCAAGCGTTAACGCCCGAGCTGCGATGAGTTTAACGAGCGAAGGCAGGCGGAGACAGGGAAGGGCTGCATGAAAGTGAATTCTTCACTTGCGCGGATCCCGCATGTTTGTCGGATCGAACCGAAGCCGCATTGGCACGGCTCATTCGCCGTTGCCGCGTGGCGCATCGCGAGCGCCGTTGCCAACTCGCCAACGCCCGAACAACGACCATCAGTTTGCAAGGCACTCGGGAAGACGCACGGGTTTGTCGATCTTCGCCAGTAGCTCGGGGCTGGCGCAGGGCGGGAAACCGGCAAGGCGCATGGTTTCCACGAGACGCTTGCGGTCCGCATCTGTGTTGACAAGAGGTTCGTTCACCCTTCCCTCGATGGTCAGGTCGGGGAACCGTTTAAGGGCCTCGCTGATCAGGGTTTTCGCCTCCTCGATACGCCCGACTGCCGCCAGCGCGGCGGGGCGATATGTCCATCCCCAGATCCCATAATTCTCCGGCGCCAACCGGTCCATCATTAGCAGCGCGTCGTCGTAGCGGCCGACCACAAAATAGGCGTGGGCAAACAACCTGGTGCTCCACAACGGGTAGTTCGGATTGAGGTGGATCGCCTGATCAGCCATTTCGGCGCCCCTCTCGGCCTCGCCAAAAGTAGAAGCCCAAGGCACATAAAAGGTCACGATCTCGAACTGATTTGGAGCCATTCGCAGGGCAGCGTGGAATTCCGCCTTGGCGCGCGCGAGATCGCCCTTTACGACCAGGCTCCGGGCGAGAACGGCATGCGCTTCGGCATCGGCCGGATCGAGCGCGACTGCACGTTTAGCGGCTTCGGCGGCGATACGTCGATTCTTTTCGGGTTCGATGTCGAAACTGGCCAGCACGGAATGCGAATGGTGCAGTTCCACCCAGGCGCGGGCCAGCGTAGGGTCCAGTTCGGTGGCGCGGCTGAGAAGTCTGATGGCTTCCTCGACGTCGGCGCGATTGATTTGTTCCAGCTTCTCGGTACCGATGAGGTAGAGTTCGTAGGCGTTGAGGTTGCCGGGAGGTTTGCGGTGCGCCGTTATCCGGCCTGCCTCTTGGATCAGGCCGGCGCCGCCGCCAAGCCGGTTGGAGACCTGCTCGGCAATCTCCGTCTGAATCGCAAACAGGTCCCGGTCCGGCCGGTCCCACCGGTTCGACCATAGATGATTACCGGTCTTCGCGTCGATGAACTGAGCCGTAACCCGCACGCGATCGGCTTGGCGTTGAATCGAGCCTTCGACCACAAAGCCCGCGCCGAGCGCTGCACCGACCTCAGTCGGGTTGGCCGGCTTGCCTTCGTAGACTTCCGTCGAGTTATGGGCAATGACCCGGAATTCCGGAAACCGTGCGAGATCGGTAATGATATCCTCTGTGAGCCCGCCGGCCAGACGCTGCACACTTGCTTCACCGCCGATCGCTTGAAACGGCAGCACCGCGACGGATGGCAGGACCGTGTCAGAACGCTTCTCGATGGCGAGACCCATGAAGAGCCAGACTGCGCCTGCCGCCAACAAGCCCAGCGCCACAGTCGCCGCGGTCCATCTCCACCCTACCGGCGCCGAAGGCGGGTCCGCGGCCACGATCGCCAGCCTGTATCCGCGTTTCGGCACGGCCTTGAGTACTGACTGGCTCTCGCTCGTGAAGCGCGCGGCGGATGTCGCGTACGCATTGCACCAGACTGTCGTCGGTGACGAATACGCCTGGCCACACTGCCTGCATCAGCTCATCTTTGGTGACCAGTCGGCCGGCGTTTTCCAAGAGATATTTCAGGAGGTCGAAGGCCTGCGGTCTGAGGGCGATCTCGCGCCCTTCCCGGTCACGCACAAACCCTCCGGCAACATCGACGATGACGCCGTTGATGGCGAATGTCCGGGCAGCCCGGAAATCCATCCTCCGCCTCCCACGGGGGGATTTCCAATTTATTATAGCAAATTCCTGCAAAGGCTTGAATGCTGACGGAACATCTTTGTTTTCGGCAAATTTTCACCGATCTATCACCAGTTGTTCGTTACATGGGTGCGGCGACGATCCAATGTCTCAGTCGTTCCGAAGTTTGGAATCCGAAGATTTGGAATCGGTTCAATGCTGAGACCCCGTCCCCTGCCGACCGTTGCCGCCATGTTCGTGGGCGGGGCTCTTTGTTCGCCGGGTGTCAGCGCGCACGATGCAGGAACGGGATGGTACTACCCGCCCAGCTGCTGCAACGGCGATGGCGCCCTCGGCGATTGCCAGATGATCCCGGCCAACTCAGTGACGGAAGCGCCGGATGGTTTTGCCGTAGTGCTGTTCCCCGGCGACCACCATCTGGTGACGCGAAAACAGAGCTTCCGAATCCCGTACGGCAGCGAGATCAGGTCGAGCGACGGCAACTATCACATCTGCCTTTACCCGACGCAGGCCACAGTCTTCTGCTTCTTTGCGCCGCCCGGATCAGTGTGACTGCTGCGGGGTCATGACCACGTCGGTGCCAGGATGTCTGCTGCAGCCGGCATTTACAGTGCAGCCGAATTGCCAGTGCCCGGCGCGGTCGCGCCGCAAGCGGACCTTCGTGCGATCCGACCTCTTTGGCGGCAGACGATCTCTGGGTGGCCCGAAATTTGGTCGTGCCGTAAGGCGGCACAGATGCTATCTTAGTAGCAGCTAATTATTGGGGTAGCAGCTGATATTGGGTCGAGGGGACGACCATGCAAAGGAGGACCGACCATGAAGCCGCATTCTCTCAGCGCCCGCCGTATTGGCGTGCTTCTGTTCTCACTGTGTGCTTTCGGGCTGATGACGTCAGCCTCAATGCCGGCAGAAAGCAAATTCGCCGTCAAGCCGGTGGTTGAGAAAAAGCTGAAGGAACTGCCGCCCGGACCATTGTTTTGGCGGCTGGAAAATTTCCCAACGCTGGCGCAGGCCCAGAGCGCTGCCGGCCCGACCTCGCTTGCGGCGGAGGCCGCGGGCAAGGTCTGGCTGTTCACGCTTGGGCCGAAGGATGGCTCGACGCCCGGCGGAGCCAAGGTCGTCGAGATCGGACCCCTTCCGACGATCAGCGCCAGCGAGTATTTGCTGCGCGTCAACCGCGCCGGCGGAGCGCCCGGTGCCAAGACGCCGATCCATACGCATCCGGGACCGGAGGCCTTCTATGTGCTGGCCGGCAAGCTCGGCCAGAGAACGCCCCACGGCGTAACCTACGCCGAAGCCGGCAAGGCCATGACCGGACACGGGGCCAACACGCCGATGGAAGTGTTCAGCGCCGGCACAACCGATCTCGATGAGCTGGCCATCTTCGTGGTCGACGCCAATCAGCCGTTCTCGTCGCCGGCCAGCCTCGACTGAGACGACATTTCCCGGGGTGGCGCGAATGTTCGGTACGAGCTGAGGCGGCACCCCAGCGTCAGATTTACACCACCAGTTGCCCCCGATTATTCCGAAAACCGGTTCCACTTTTCGCTGACGCGGACCTTCGGGATCATGGTCTACTCCAGCCAGTCGGTGATGAAGCTGCCGTTTTCGTGGATGTCGGTGGTCTCCAGCGGGCCTGGGCCGATATTGGTGAATTTGTGCGGCGTGTTCGGCGGCACGACCAGGATCTGGCCGGCCGACGCCTCGATCTGCCGGTCGCCGACGGTGAACAGCCCGGTGCCAGTGCGAATGATGAAAATCTCGCAATAGGGATGCATGTGCAGCCGCGGGCCGCCGCCGATCTCCTGCAGATAGTTGAAGATCAGGCAGCTTTTGGAGCCGTAGGTGCCGCACTGCAGCTCGCCTTGCCAATGGTCGGGCCAGCGGTCGGGCGCCTTGGCCCATTTGTCGCGGTCGATGACATGCGCCATGAGCCGAGGATAGACCGAGGCCGGGGCTTCTGTCGAGGCAAACGCAGGCGCTGCTTTGCGGTTGATTTACGGTCGTTTTCGGCGTGTTCGACATGTGCCCGTCGCCACGCCGCCCGACGTCGAATTGCGTCCCCGCGACAATCTGCCCTTGTGCCTTCACCCGTCTGGACAAAAACGGGCTTCACGCATAAACCGAAGGCCAATTGCCGGAGGAATTCGCAAGCCTGTTCGCCATGCGCTGTCGGGTTGGCGTGAAAGAGCGGGGAACAAGCCTCGGCCACCGGCACGGAAGAGGCGAAAGGATCAGGCACCCGTGAGCGCAACCGACATCCAGGATCCCAACCGTCGTGATTTTCTCTACGTCGCCACGGGCATGGCCGCGGTGGTCGGCGCGGGTGCCGTCGCCTGGCCGTTCATCGACCAGATGCGCCCGGATGCCTCGACGCTGGCGCTGGCCTCGGTCGAGGTCGACGTCTCCTCGCTGACGCCGGGGATGTCGCTTGTCGTGAAATGGCGCGGCAAGCCGGTTGTGGTGCGCAACCGCACCGAACAAGAAATGAAGGACGGCGAGGCGGTCAATCTGGCCCAGCTCAAGGATCCGCTCGCCCGTAACGCCAATCTGCCGGCCGATGCGCCGGCGACGGACGCCAACCGCACCATGCCGGGCAAAGAGGCCTGGATAGTGATGGTCCAGGTCTGCACCCATCTCGGCTGCATTCCGCTCGGCCAGGAAGGCGAGTTCGGCGGCTGGTTCTGCCCGTGTCACGGTTCGGTATACGACACGGCCGGCCGCGTCCGCGGCGGGCCGGCCCCGGAGAACATGACGGTGCCGGTGTTCCAGTTCATTTCCGACACCAAGATCCGTATCGGCTAAGGCTAAGGGATATTTCGATGAGCGAGGGACACTCGACCTATACGCCCAAGACCGGTATCGGACGCTGGTTCGACGCCCGCATGCCGCTGCCGCGGCTGGTCTATGACAGCTTCGTCGCCTATCCGGTGCCGCGCAACCTCAACTACGCGTACACTTTTGGCGGCATCCTGGCGCTCATGCTGGCGGCGCAGATGCTGACCGGCATTGTGCTGGCCATGCATTATGCGGCGGACAGCACTCTCGCCTTCGATTCGGTCGAAAAGATCATGCGCGACGTGAATTCGGGCTGGCTGTTGCGCTACATGCATTCGAACGGCGCGTCGTTCTTCTTCGTCGCGGTCTACATCCACATCTTCCGCGGTCTCTACTACGGTTCGTACAAGGCGCCGCGCGAGCTTCTGTGGATACTCGGCTGCATCATCTACCTCCTGATGATGGCGACAGGCTTCATGGGTTATGTGCTGCCCTGGGGGCAGATGTCGTTCTGGGGCGCGACCGTCATCACCGGCTTCTTCAGCGCCATCCCGCTGGTCGGCGACTGGATCCAGCAGCTTTTGCTCGGCGGCTACGCCGTCGACAACCCGACGCTGAACCGCTTCTTTTCACTGCACTATCTGCTGCCGTTCATGATAGCCGGCGTCGTCGTGCTGCATATATGGGCGCTGCATGTGGTCGGCCAGTCGAACCCGACCGGCATTGAGGTCAAGTCGAAAACCGATACCGTCGCCTTCACCCCCTACGCGACCATCAAGGACGCGTTCGGGATGCTCGTGTTCCTGTTCATCTTCGCCTACTTCGTCTTCTACCTGCCGAATTTTCTCGGCCACCCCGACAATTACGTCGTCGCCGACCCGCTGAAGACGCCTGCCCATATCGTGCCGGAATGGTACTTCCTGCCGTTCTACGCGATCCTGCGCGCCATTACCTTCAATATCGGGCCGATCAACTCCAAGCTTGGCGGCGTGCTCGCGATGTTCGGCTCCATCGCCATGCTGTTCCTGGTGCCGTGGCTCGACACTTCGAAGGTGCGCTCGGCGGTCTACCGGCCCTGGTACAAGCTGTTCTTCTGGCTGTTCGTGATCGATGCCGTCCTGCTCGGCTGGCTGGGTTCGCAGCCGGCTGAAGGCAGCTATGTCTTCATGGCGCAGATGGCTACATTGTTCTATTTCGCCTTCTTCCTGGTCGCGCTGCCGGTGCTTGGCCTGATCGAGACTCCTCGGCGGTTGCCGAATTCGATCACCGAGGCGGTGCTCGAGAAGAACAAGCATGGCGGTGGCGGGCATCCGGCTCGCGCGACAGCCGCACCGGAAACCAAGGGCTGAGCATGACCCCGAAAAGTGGAGACCGGTTTTCGGACAAGATGATGGTCGAGACGACGACAGCGCGGCAGAGAATCTCAAGGGGATTTGGTATGAAGAAGATTCTCACCTCGCTGGCGCTGCTCGGCCTTGTGTTGGCAGGCACTGCGACCGCGACCACAGGGACGATCGCCCAGGAGGAGGCGCACAACGAAGCCGCGCCGACGCATTTCCCGATACACGAGCCCAAGGAGATGGACTGGAGCTTCGCCGGGCCGTTCGGCACCTACGACAAGGCGCAGTTGCAGCGCGGGCTCAAGGTCTACAAGGAAGTCTGCGCGACCTGCCATTCGATGAAGTTGGTGGCGTTCCGCACGCTGGAAGACCTTGGCTATTCGGAAGCGCAGGTCAAGGCGCTGGCGGCCGAGTACACGATCAATGATGGCCCCAACGATGCCGGCGACATGTTCGATCGTCCCGGCATACCGTCCGACTATTTCCCGGCGCCGTTCCCCAACGATCAGGCAGCAGCGGCCGCCAATGGCGGGGCTGCCCCGCCCGACATGTCGCTGCTGGCTAAGGCGCGCGGCGTCGAGCGCGGCTTTCCGCGTTTCGTCTTCGACATCTTCACGCAATACGCCCAGGGCGGTCCCGACTATATCCACTCGCTGCTGACCGGCTATGACGAGCAGCCGCCGGCGGGCATGGAGATACCGGAAGGCACGCACTACAATCCGTACTTCATTGCCGGCGTGTCGCTGAAGATGCCCAACCCGCTCTCCGACGACCAGGTGACCTATGACGACGGCGCGCCGCAGACGGTCGACCAGTATTCCCGCGACGTGTCGGCCTTCCTGATGTGGGCGGCCGAGCCGCATCTGGAAGCCCGCAAGAAGACCGGCTTTCGCGTGCTGGTCTTCCTGTTGCTGTTCGGCGCGCTGGTCTATCTGACCAAGCGCAAGGTGTGGGCCGGCGTGGCGCACTGAGCTACGCCACCAGATCGAAAGGGCGTCGAAAGGCGCCCTTTTGCATTTCCGAACACTGCCTCCGAAGACCGCCGGCCCAGTCCTTTGCCGGACAATTTTCTTCCAGCCGCCATATCGCGGTAGCCGTCTCTGGCCGCGCCGGGTTACCATCGGCCGGAGTTCCTTTTCACGTCTTCAAGTCGAATCGGACGAATGCCCGGAGAGCCGCCCCATGAAACCTTCGCTCGAAGACACGCTGCTTGCCGCGATCCGCACCATTCCGGACTATCCCAAGCCGGGCATCCTGTTTCGCGACATCACCACGCTGCTAAGCAATGCGCGCGCCTTCCGCCGCGCCATCGACGAGCTGGTGCATCCCTATGCCGGCCAGAAAGTCGACAAGATCGCCGGCATCGAGGCGCGCGGCTTCATCCTTGGCGGCGCCGTCGCCCATCAGCTATCGGCCGGCTTCGTGCCGATCCGCAAGAAGGGCAAGCTGCCTTACGAGACGGTGCGCGTCGCCTACAGCCTCGAATACGGGCTGGACGAGATGGAGATGCACAGGGATGGCGTGTCTCCGGGTGAGAAGGTCATCCTCGTCGACGACCTGATCGCCACCGGCGGCACGGCGGCGGCGGCGGTCCAGCTGTTGCGGCAGATCGGCGCCGACATCCTCGCCGCCTGCTTCGTCATCGACTTGCCGGACCTCGGCGGCCGCGAGAAGCTCGAAGCGCTCGGCGTGCCGGTCAGGACGCTGATCGGATTCGAAGGGCATTGATGCGCTTTTTCCTTCTCCCTTTGTTTGTGGGAGAAGGTGGCCTCGCGAAGCGAGGTCGGATGGGGTGTTGGACCGATCGCAGCGCTAGCGCTTCCAATTGGATTTTTGCCGTATCATTTCTTCCAACACCCCTCATCCGTCTTGGCGCTGCGCGCCAATCCCACCTTCTCCCACAAGGGGAGAAGGAAAGCTCACCCCACCTTCACCAGCACGGCGCTTTCGAACTCGATGACCTTGTCGCCGGTCGAATCGAAGGCTTCCGAGCGAAGCGTGAGCAGCCGCCAGCCCGGCCGTGACATGATGGGGCGGTGGGCAAGCGCTGTACGGGTGAAGGTCACGGTTTCTCCGGCATAGACGGGCTTCAGCCATTTGAGGTTCTTGAAACCGGGCGAGGGGCCGAATTCGGGTGCGGGTCCTGCGCCGACCCAGCGGGCGCCCCCGGCCTCCACGCCGGCCTCGAGGTTCAATTTCATCCAGGTTGCAGCTGTGTGCCAGCCCGACGCGCACAGGCCGCCGAATACGCTCTTCTTCGCCGCCTCTTCGTCGAGGTGGAATATCTGCGGATCGTATTTCCTGGCGAACGCCTTGATCGCCTCGGGTTCGAATGCATGCGACCCAAGCGTGACGGTGACGCCGATGCAGAAGAACTCGTCGAGGCTCACGCGCTGGCCCCTCGCGTCAGGAACATGACGGTATTCTCGAGTTCGAAGACGCCTTCGCCACGCTGGTTGAAAAGCTCGCTGCGCAGGGTGACGAGGCCGAGCTGGGGCTTGGACCTGGACAGGCGCTTGGCAAGGACGGTGGTGTTGCCGCGCAAGATGTCACCGGCCAGCACCGGCTTCTTCCACCGGACCTGGTCGACGCCGGGGGCGCCTTGCGAGGTCGAGTCCAGCAGGAAGGCCTCGCACAGCATGCGCATGAACATCGCGCAAGTGTGCCAGCCGGAGGCCGACAGCCCGCCAAGGATGCTGGCCTTGCCCGCCGCCTCGTCGAGATGCATCGGCTGCGCATCGAACTCTTGCGCGAATTCGATGATCTCGGCCGCACTCACCAGCTTCGTCCCGAGGTCAAGCGAGGCGCCCTCGACGAAATCCTCATAGGCCCAGGTCTTTCCGGTCATGGTCTGGAATCCGGTTCAAGTTTGTACGATCGCCACGGATCGGGGTTCCCGGATGCAGGCAGGGCGCAATTTGGTCAAGTAATTTCTGGTGCGCCAGGCCATCGCGCCCAACGGAATAGAAGCTACAACCAGCCGCGGCGGCGGAAATACCAGAAAGGCAGGATCGCCGACACGATCATCAAGCCGATGGCGAAGGGATAGCCGAGCTGCCATTTGAGCTCGGGCATGATGTCGAAATTCATGCCGTAGATCGAAGCGACCAGCGTCGGCGGCAGGAAGATGACTGCGGCGACGGAGAAGATCTTGATGATGGCGTTCTGCTCGATCGAGATCATGCCGAGCGTCGCGTCGAGCAGGAAGTTGATCTTCTGCGACAGGAAGGTGGCGTGGTCGGCGAGCGACAGCACATCGCGCGACAAGGTCTTGATGCGCGCGCGGATGTCCTTGCTCATCTTGGTCTGGGTCGAGGCGTGGGCGAGAAAACCGGCGAGCCGCTGCAGTGAAATCAGGCTGTCGCGGATCGAGGAGGCGATGTCCTCCTTGCGGCCGATCGCCTTGAGCAATTCCTGGAAGTCGCGGTTGCGCTTGGAAACCTTGGTCGAGCGTGCCTCGAAGATGTCGCGCGAAATCGTCTCGATGTCGCGGCCTGCGCGCTCCAGAATGTCGGCGAGGCGGTCTACGATCGCCTCCAGCAGGCCGATCAGGATGGTGTCGCCGCTGGTGCAGCCGGTCGCCACCTTCTCGGCGCGCAGCGGAAACGTCTTGAAGGCCTTCGGTTCGTGATAGCGCACGGTGATCAGCCTGTTGCCGGCCAGCACGAAGGTGACCGGCGACATCAGGGGATCGTCGGCCTCGGTCTGGGCCGGCAGAATGGCGGTCATGAAATAGGCGCCGTCCTCGACGTAAAGGCGGCTGGAAATCTCGATCTCCTCCATCTCCTCGCGCGTCGGAATGGCAACACCGAGCCAGGCCTCGATGGCAGCTTCCTCTTCCTTTGTTGGGTTCAGAAGATCGGCCCAGACGATCTTGTCGCTGTTTGCCAAGAGATCGTCGGCGAGGCGCAGGCGATCATTGTCCACGACGAATGCCTTGATCATCACCGGGTCTCCCTTGCTGAGGCCAAAAGGATGGGTTCGAGCGGGCGCGTCGTTTCGGATTGCACGGGACAGGCGCTTTCGACGAAAGCACGGGCCGGTGCAGACGCCCCTTAGACCGGGCATTGCGGGCAGTCAAGCCGCGCAGAAACCGCCCGTGCGGCGCGCACGAGGCTGTGATCGCGCCGGCGGCCATCAGGGCGTCAAACGGCCTTTCAGGACAAAATGTAGCTGAGACGGCGGGACGTGTCGCATGATGCAGACAGAGACGATTGGGTGCTGCTGCAAGTTTAACCTGTCCCACCTTTCTGATGTTCTGCGATAGACGCGGAAGAGGTCGAGCAACACTTGGCCTTGTTCATTTTTCACCGCATTAAATATCTAGACACCAGTTTAATTCTAGGCTTGGATATGCGCCGGGGATTGGGGATCGAAAATTGGCGGCGCATGTTTTTGGTGGACCTGATACATCGAAAAAACTTCTGTGTTTACAGGAGTATTTACAGGCATTTTCCATTGCACTTCGGAATCAGCAGTTCGCTTGCATTTACATTGACGCGTTTGCTGGCTCTGGAACGCGGACAGAGGTGCGCCCTGGTTTGCCGCTATTTGGACCAGATTTCGCCGAACCGGAGGAAATCACGACACCGGGATCGGCGCGGATCGCGATCGAGATCGATCCACCGATGCACTCAGTTGTTCTGATCGAGCAAGACGCGTCTCGATTTTCAGAACTCCGAGCTTTGGTTGACGAGTATCCAGATCGCAAGATCATCCTACGAAATGGCGATGCCAATAAACTGGTCCAACGCTTATGCGTGAACACCTCCTGGCGCGGCCCTAAAACTATTGGGCGCGGAATACGGGGGGTCATCTTTCTGGACCCCTACGGCATGGAGGTGTCCTGGAAGACAGTGGAGGCGATTGCCAAGACCCAGGCGCTGGATTGTTGGTACTTCTTTCCGCTGTCAGGCCTATACAGGAATGCTCCGCACGATCCGGCGAAACTCGATCTTAGCAAGCAAGCAAGTCTAGATCGTGTCTTAGGCGCGACAGACTGGCGCTCCCGCTGGTACAACCACGAAGTTACGCGGGCAGACATTTTCGAAACGCGAGGACAAGCTGTGCGCAGGGCTGACGTAAACGCAATCGAGGTCTATGTGAAAGAGCGACTCCAAACAGCCTTTAAGGGTGCCGTCCTTGATCCGGTCCGGCTCCACCACAAGAATGGTGCGCCGCTGGCGTCCCTTTTCTTTGCGGTATCGAATACTAGCTCGGCAGCAGTGAAGCTGGCGACAGACATGGCATCTCACATTCTCAATTCTGGTAGGTCATCCCACAAGCGCTCACGATAGATTCGACCTGTCGCTCTTTTGTTCTTCCCGCCCCATTGCTTGAAAAAGAAGGCTGCATCGGCATCAGTGCATTGATCGAAAATCTCATCGATCCACGTCGGATCCATCGGACGTGCGTTGGGTCCACTTTCTCCGCCGACTATCGCCCAATGAATTCCTGCCAAGCTTGCGCCCGCCACAGAGCCTATCAGCGGCTCATATGAGACAAACCTTATGGCCGCTGGAACGGCTCGAAGTTCATCCAATCTGTGAAGCACCCGACTGTCCTCGACGCTTGTTCCGAGCCATACGTTCGACAGTACTCTAAAGCTGTCCAGCGACAGGATTTCCGCCATCCTATCTGGGCGCTTGGTGAGAATTTGATAAGTGTGGCGCGGGGTATCTCCCATGACGCGCCAAACCTCGCGAATGAAGTCCACCGGCACATCGGTGTGAAAAAGGTCGGACATCGAGTTGACGAAAACGCGGCGCGGTTTCTTCCACGAAGCGGGAATGTCGAGAGAGGCGCTATCAAGCCTTATCCTGCCTGTCCATTTCGCCCTTCCACCGCCTTTCCGTGTCAGCCCGGCATACTTCGTGACACCCATCGCTTCGAGGCGGGCAGCCATGCGCATGGCGTAGCAGTTGGTACACCCTGCCGTGAGGATCGAGCATCCTGCGACCGGGTTCCACGTTGCGTCAGTCCACTCGATTGATGTCTCGGCCATTTCCGCGCTTCTCTTCGTCAGCTTAAGACTGCCTGAAGATCGTAAACACCCCAATAAATTCTACTATAGGAATTTTTTCACATCAAGGACCCTAGTTCGATGGCTGCTTAAGTTGCCTCACGATCCCGCTAAAGTACGAATAATCAGGTGTTGAACTTGAACAGCATGATGTCGCCGTCCTGGACGACATACTCCTTGCCTTCGTCGCGCGCCTTGCCGGCTTCCTTGGCCGCCACTTCGCCGCCCAGCGTGACGAAATCGTTGTAGGCGATGGTCTGGGCGCGGATGAAGCCGCGCTCGAAATCGGTATGGATGACGCCTGCCGCTTGTGGCGCCTTGGCGCCCTTGTGCACGGTCCAGGCGCGTGTCTCCTTCGGGCCGACGGTGAAATAGGTGATGAGCTGCAGCAGCTCGTAGCCGGCGCGGATCACCTTGTTCAAGCCAGGCTCATCGAGGCCCAGCGTCGCGAGGAATTCCATTTCCTCTTCGTCGCTGAGCTGCGCGACCTCGGCTTCGATCGCCGCGGAAATCGCCACGGTGCGGGCGCCTTGCGCGGCAGCCATCTGCTCGACCGCCTTGGTGTGCGCGTTGCCGGTGGCAGCATCGGCCTCGGCGACATTGCAGACATAGAGCACGGGGTGCGAGGTCAAAAGGTTCAGCCCCTGCAGGATGCGCAGATCCTCCGCGGAAATGCCATTGAGCAGGATGCGGGCCGGCTTGCCGGCCTGCAGGAGTTCCAATGCTGCTTCCATCATCGGCAGTACGGTCAGCGCCTCCTTGTCCTTGCCGGAAGCGCGCTTGCGGAACTGCACGATGCGGCGCTCGAGGCTGTCGAGGTCGGCGAGCATCAGCTCGGTCTCGACGGTCTCGGCGTCGGCGACGGGATCGATGCGGCCCTCGACATGGGTGATGTCGTCATCCTCGAAGCAGCGCAGCACATGGACGATGGCGTCGACCTCGCGGATGTTGGCCAGGAACTGGTTGCCCAGGCCTTCGCCCTTCGAGGCGCCGCGCACCAGGCCGGCGATGTCGACGAAGGAGATGCGGGTCGGGATGATCTCTTTCGACTTGCCGATCGCCGCGATCTTCTGCAGGCGCGGGTCGGGCACCGCCACCTCGCCGGTGTTCGGTTCGATGGTGCAGAATGGATAGTTGGCTGCCTGCGCCGCTGCCGTCCTGGTCAGCGCGTTGAAAAGCGTCGACTTGCCGACGTTGGGCAAGCCAACGATGCCGCATTTGAAACCCATTTTTATCCGGTCCTATCGGGAAATCGAAATTTGATGAGGGCTATGGGCGAAAGGGGTGACGAACGTCAACCCCTTCGGCTCCGTTCGCGCCGAAGCTCAATCCTTGCCGCCAAACAGCTTCTTCAGCATGGCGGCCATCGGGCCGGTTTCGGGCAGCTTGACTGCCGGCTGCTGCGGCCGCGCCTGACGGACGTGGCTCTGCTGTTTTGCACCCTGTTGTTTTTGCCCGGGCTTTTCCGGCTCGGGCGCGACGCCGGTCTTTCGCTGGACGGCAACACTGACCTTGTTCATGAAGCCGGGCTCATCACCCCTCACGATCAAGTCGGCATGATCACCGATGGCGTCGAGCAGCGGCTCCACCCATTCGCGATCGGCCCTGGCGAAATCGCCAAGCACATGATGCTGGACGAATTCCTTGACGCCGGGATGGCCGACGCCGATGCGCACGCGGCGGTAAGCGTTGCCGACATGGCCGTCGATCGAGCGGATGCCGTTGTGACCGCCGGCGCCGCCGCCGGTCTTGACACGGACCTTACCGTCGGCGAGGTCGATCTCGTCATAGAAGACGGTGAGCGCCGAGGGAGTGAGCTTATAGAAGCGCAGCGCTTCGCCGATCGACCGGCCTGAATTGTTCATGAAGGTCTGCGGCTTGATCAGGATGATCTTTTCGCCGGCAAGCGTACCTTCGGCGATCAGCCCCTGGAACTTCTTCGACCAGGGGGAAAAGGAGTGGCGGCGGGCGATTGCGTCCGCCGCCATGAAGCCGACATTGTGCCGGTTGTTGGCGTATTTCGCGCCCGGATTGCCGAGGCCTGCAAACAGCAGCATCGTCACCTCTAGTGTGGTGGATTTGAAGTTCCTGCCGCTTTGAAGCCATCAACGTTCAGGAACTTCAAATCCAAAAACCACACTAGAACCTCATGGTTGCTAGTGTGGCCTTTAGAATCCGAAATTCGCCCGGTGCGCTGCTCCAAAGTGATGCGAATTTCGGATTCGCCACACTAGGCGGAAAGGGATTACTTCTCTTCGTCGGCAGGTGCCGCTTCGGGTTCAGCCGCTTCGACCGTCTCTTCCGCCTCCGGCTTCATCGCCGCGGAACCGGCAATGGTCGCGACGGTGAAGTCGCGGTCGGAGATCACCGGCTTGACGCCGGCCGGCAGCTTGACCGCCGAGATGTGGATCGAATCGCCGATATCGGTGCCGGTAAGATCGACGGTGATGAACTCCGGGATCGCATTGGCAGGGCAATGGAACTCGACTTCATGACGCACGATGTTGAGCACGCCGCCGCGCTTGATGCCGGGCGACTTGTCCTCGTTGATGAAGTGGACCGGCACGTCGACATTGACTTCGGTGTCCTTGCCGATGCGCAGGAAGTCGACATGGACCGGGAAATCCCTGACCGGGTCGAGCTGGTAGTCCTTTGGCAGGACCTGGATCTTCTTGCCGTCGACATCGATCGTGGCGATCGTGGTCAGGAACCCGCCGCCATGGATCTTGTAGTAGATGTCCTTGTAGGTCAGCGCAATCGCCAGGGGAGGCTGCTTGTCGCCGTAAATTACTGCAGGCACTTTACCGTTGCGGCGAACTGCACGGGCGGACCCCTTACCGACCTGTTCGCGCGCTTCGGCCTTGAGCTCGTAAGTATCGCTCATGGCATTTCCTTTCGCGTTGTTCTGGAGCGTTCGCGGCCGGCGAGGTGCCTGGGGCCGTAAACGTCGAAAGCCGTCATGGCCTTACATGATCGGGTCCAAAATCTTTTTGGGATCACGTTAGGCCGGACAGCCTTCCGCCGCGTTGCCTCCAAGGGTGTCTACGCGGGTGGCGGCTCTATAGCGGAAGGTGGGACGAGGTGCAAGCCAAAGGCGGGCGTGAGGAAGCTCCGAACGCCCCAATGTCTGCCCGTTGCGGGAACAAGCCCTGTTCCCGCAACGGGCAGACGTTCTGCGCTTCCAGTGAGAATAACCAAGATCGCCAAAATGCGGCAGTTTGCCCCGCCGGTCATCAGCCCGCAACTCAGGATTTATCGGGCACGTCCGTGATCGTAGACACAGCGAAAACCTATGTAGACGACGTAGAAATCGACAGGTTTCCATTGCATCGCGCTGGACACCATCTCTTCGGCACCATACCACCAGGAACCACCGGCAGTTAGAGCCGATTGGCCATCACGATCGGCAAGCCATTCCCACACGTTGCCACCCATATCGTAGAGACCATTGACCCCGACCTGCGTGGTACCCGCTGCCGCATGGCGCGGCCAAGGATCGTCGCTCCGCGTGTTGGCGCCGATGGGCGTGTCGCCGACAGGATATGCATATTGCCTGCCGGCGATGAAGCCCGCCGATGGGGCAGGGCGGGTTTCGCGATAGGCCGCCGGGACCCATTCTTCGATGGTCGGCAAGCGGCCGCCGGCCCAAGCGCAATAGGCTGCCGCCTCGTGCCAGCTGACATGAACGGCCGGCTCGCTCGTCGATTGTGGCGCTTCTCCGAAGGGCGTCCGATATGTCCATCCAGGACGCCGCTCCCATCCCGAGCCCCACTCGTGTCCGCCACCCAAGGTTTCGGCGGCCGTCATCAGCCCCGTCGCTTCAGCGAAGCCGGTGAATTGTCCGATTGTCACTTCGGTGCGGTCGATGGTGAATTGTCCCACGAGAGCCCGTTCGTTGGCGCTGAGCTGGCCGCAGGTCACCAGAAGAACGGCGACCGAGAGAACTGCGGGAGCATTCTTCAAGCGAAGGGCCACTTCACGACCCCTCCATAGTTCTTTCCTGGATAGGGCGGTTGCCGGAGGGCATCGGCCACGCCGGGAAGGGATGTGTAGTATTCCGCCATACGCTCTCGCATCGCCCCGTCCGGCAGCTCGCCAAAGAGCGCGCCCATGTTGTCAACCAGGTGTTCGGGATTGCTGGTTGCCGGAATCACTACGGTAACGTTGGGGTGGGAAATGATGAACTTGAGAAAGTACTCAGCCCAGCTTTCAATGCCCAATTCGGCGGCGAAAGGCGGAAGAGGCTGCTCGGCAACTGGCGTGAACAGGCGCGCCTTCTCGAAGGGAATGTTCACCTGCACGGCGACGCCATTGTCCGCACAGGCCTGCAGCAGTCTCTTTTCGGCCGCCCGCGTATGGATGGTGTAGGCGATCTGAACGAAGTCGAGCGTGCCGCCTGCAACCAACCGCTCCATGGTATCGTAGTATTCGGCGCTCCACTGCGTCGCCCCGATATAGCGGATCAGGCCTTCCTCCTTCCATTGGCGCAGCAGGTGCAGGACCTGATCGTGATTCTCGAGACTATGAACTTGTTGGACATCCATCCGGCTACGCCAGAGGCGCTCGCGCGAGCGAAGAAATTGCGCCTCCGAGTGACTGTTGTCCGAGAGATATTCGCCCGTTGTCCAAGTCTTGTTGGTGACGAAAATGTCATCCGCTATGCCCAGTTCGGTCACGAAATCGCCGACGCTGACCTCGGACATGCCGTACAGCGGCGACGTGTCGATGACGCGCCCGCCCATCTGATGGAAGGAACGGATGATCTCGCGAATGTTGTCTCGCGGTTCACCGGGCATGATGTCGAATGTTTCGAAAGTGCCCAGACCGACGGCGGGGATCATCTCGCCCGTCTTGGGGATCGGCCGCATGATGGCCGAGCGCTCTTGCGCGATTGCCTTGATCGGAAATTGGCAGGCCGCGGCGACTGCGGCCAGCGTTGCGGTGGAACGGAGAAGATCGCGGCGGGTGGTGAGAAACTCGGGACGAGACATCGAGGGTACTCCGTTTGATGTGCGGGCAAGCTAGCCAAAACACGGAGCAAATGCGCGCCTCATCCTGACCGGATCGCTTCATCCTGATCGTTTCTTGCCGGGACGGCGACCGCTCGAAACTCACGTCGATATTCCGACGGCGTCGTGCCGAGTATGGTACGGAATAGCCTTGCAAGGTGGCTTGGGCTCGCCAAGCCCACTTCGAGAGCTATACGGTTAACGGAACAATCCGTCTGAGCCAGCAATGAAGCCGCGCGCTCGACGCGCCGTTCAGAGATAGCTTGAACGGGCGTGCGGCCCGCGGCGCCCCGAAAAGCCCTGTAGAAATGGCCTTCTGAAATACCAAGCGGCGTGGCCAGATCGGCGATCTGGACCGGCTGCGGCAGCAAATGATCGATGCGTTCCATCGTCATACGCAGCTGCCTGGCCGAGAGTTGCCGGATTCCCTTGGCGCGAACGGGGCGACCGGATCGACGCAGCAGATATTCGGCAAGCGCTATCGTCATGACGCTGCAATAAGTGGCGTCGAGCGCGCCATCGACGGACAGGAGATTTTTCATTTGCGCTATCAGACCGTACAAAAATGGTTCTGAAAGCTCGATGAATGGAGCTATCGACATGATGTCTGCGGCGACGGATCCCGGATGCACGGCGATCGCGCCCCACTCCCATGCGACGTGCTCCAAGGAGAGTCGCCGTTCGCAACCCGCAGGCAGGAAGGACACGGTTCCCACTCGGTCTCGGCCGGAATACCGCAGACCGCTGTCAGTCCTGAACTCATGCCGGATCGCTCCACCCTTTGTAGTTGCCATGATCAAGTGACAATCGGAGCGAATGTTGCCTTCCACCGCACGGGTATAGCGACGCGCAGCTGTCTCAAACCAGCCCCCTTGCCAGCCGCAGGTGGCCTGGCTCTGAGGCATCGGTGAGACAGTCCAGGTCGCGCCGGTCACTAACTCCGTCATACGAATCTCTCGGGCCTTTTAGAATCCCAAGATGGAAAGGGACCGCGGCGAAATCAACCGTGCGGTTCGATCACGTTCACGAAGGCGACGAGTTCGGCAAAACACCGTCAAAAGGCCGAGCAGCGGCAGGTTGGAGCAGACCTGAAGACGAAGTCGACGCCTTTCATGTCGGCGACGACCCAAGCCCGGCGGCGGCGATGCTTCCCATGCCGAAGGCGGAGCCAAAGAATATACAGGCGATCATGCCGACCCGGCCGGGCACCAGTCGGCCCGAGGTGCAGCCGTTGCAGGCATGGGCAGTGTTTCGCTTCGAATTTCGGGTTTGCGCCCCATTTTCAAACGTTTGGATCGCGCTTGAAAGCCGACCGCAACCGATCAGTGTCAGACCGGAAACAGGAGTGCCGAAAGCAATCCGGCGACATACAGTCCGACCCCGAAGGATAGATGAGTCATGAGGCCGCGCAGACGCGCAGTGTGCGGGTTGGGAGTTTTCGAGGCTGCAATTCCGGCTCCAAAGGCTGGCTGCATGATGAAGAACGGGGCGACAACCGTGGACATGCCGACAAGAAGTGCGGGAAGCAATGTCGGATATCGTGCCCAGTCGATGCCCCATACTCCCATCAGCAATGCAGCAAAGACGATGCCGATCGCGTAATGCGCTACCCATCCAATCGGCGTTTCGCCTGGAATTCGGGGAGCCTGCGCGATATTTGCATGCGCGAAACGGCCTCGCGGAAAGTGCCCGATCCAGCGGCCGACCCAGGCATAATCAAGCGGCGGAATCGCGAACGCGCGCTTCAGAAATAGCCCCCAAAGATCCATCACCGCCGTCGCGCCCGCTCCGATCGCGGCTGCGCGGACAACCAACTCCAACTGGTCGCTCATTTCTAGGCTCCTGTCCTGTCGATGCTGCTTCTTGGGCGTCAGACACTAGCCGATATAAGCATTTCGTTCAATGTATTGATTGATTGATAGATTCATGGTAGGCCTGCGATATGAAAAACGCAGGTCTCCATCATCCGATCTTCGACGAAATAGCGGATCTCGCCCGCACGCTGGGACATCCACATCGGCTGGTTCTTCTCCGCCACATTGCCGACGGCGAACTCGCCGTGGAGCAGCTGACGCAACTTTCCGGGATCGCGTTGGCCAACACGTCGCAGCATCTTCAACACCTCAAGCGGGCCGGCTTGGTGCAGACCCGGCGAGACGGGAAACGCGTGCTCTATCGTTTGGCCGATGGCCCGATCGAAAACGTGCTCGCCGCCCTGCGAAGCCTTGCGAACCATAGGCGGGAGCAAATCCGCGAACTTATCAATGACACTATGAGCCGGCCGGACAGGCTGGAGAACATCTCGCGCGAGGAACTCGTGCGCCGCATGCGGGACGACGAAATCGTGCTGCTCGACGTTCGGCCGCAGGAAGAATACGCAGCCGGGCATTTGCCGGGTGCGATCAACATTCCCGTCGGTGAGCTGGAGGAACGGCTTGCAGAGCTTCCACGAGAGAAGGTCATCGTTGCCTATTGCCGTGGTGTCCAGTGCATTCTCTCTGCCGACGCGCTGGCAATCCTGAGGGCGCGAGGCTGGGCCTCACGCCGGTTCGAAGGTGGTTTTCCCGAGTGGCTGACGTCAGCCCTGGATGTCGACGGCATGAACTACGAAAGCGGCTGACAATGTTGCGTCATCCGGGCTCAGGCGCTCCCGGTCACAACCTCACCAGACCGAAGCCGGCACAAGCCAGGGCGATTCCTGAAGCGATGGTTCGCGCCTGGTTCCAGAACTGCCACCGTTCTGAATAGCCCTGCCAGATCTCTCTCGCAGTCTCGATATCTTTGGGAATGGGGGTTGCGGCCAATGCCTCGTTCATCGGCACGTGCACCGTCAATGTGAGGAAAAGGCCCGATGTCAGATAGACGAGCGCCGCCGCAGCGAACCAGAACGCAGGCGACTTGCGGCCACTGAAACGCATCGCGGCAGCCGTGAGCCCTAGGACGACCGGCGTCAGAAAGAATGCGGGAAAGAACACGGCGTTGCGAACCGATGCATTCATCGCCTGCATAGCCTCGATTGCCACGCGCGGATCAGTCTGGTCGAGCCCCCACATTGTGGAGCAGACCCAGGCGTAGAAAAATCCGAAAATCGCTCCGGAAAAGACGATCGATGTGACTGATAATCCTACCACTAGCCCAGGCATTACAGCTTCAAGAAACCCGTATCGTTGTGTACGCTTTCGAATATACGTACAAAGGTGTACGGTTCTGGTCAAGCAATTTCAGAGCTTGGCAGTTTGGAGATTGGAATGCGCGAGGACACCAAGGCTGCGCGTCGAGCACAGATCGAGAGGGCAGCCTACAAGCTTCTCAAGGAGAGAGGCTACGGCGGGACTTCCATGCTTGGCATAGCCAAAGAGGCAAAGGCGTCAAACGAAACCCTCTATCGCTGGTATGGCGATAAGAAGGGCTTGTTCAAGACGATGGTCGAAAACAATGCAAGGACGACGAAGGCGGCACTGGATGCGGCAATAAGGGACGACGCCGATCCTTTGGTAACCCTTGAAGATGTGGCTCCGATCCTCCTGTCGATGCTGCTTGGCGAGCGGGCAATTTCCCTGAACCGCGCTGCTGCTTCTGACGAAAGTGGCGAATTGGGTGCGACGATTGCGGCAGGTGGTCGCGATTCGGTATTTCCGCTGATCGAGAAATTGATCCAGCGCGACTTGGAGAGCGGTGCGCTGGTTGCGCCATCTGCGCGCATAGCGGCCGATTGGTTCTTGAACCTGCTGATTGGTGATCTGCAGATCCGGCGGGTCATTCACTCTCTGCCGGTTCCTTCAGACAAGGATGTCCGTTCGAGAGTGACTGCCGCGATCAGCGCATTTAAAAGGCTTTGCAGCACATGACGGCAACAATCGATCTGTGCCCGTTCCACGCGTGAGGTGGGCAGGAAGACGGCGCTCCCGACCCTCTAGGGGCGAGCCGAAACCAAATTCAGCTTCACCCGATCGTGGCCTCCCTCTCGAGCTTCCTCGCTTCCTTCATGTTCGGCAAAAAAACCGTCAGCAGCCCGAGCAGCGGCAGGTAGGAGCAGACCTGAAAGACGAAGTCGATGCCTTTCATGTCGGCGACGACGCCGAGCACCGCGGCGGCGATGCCGCCCATGCCGAAGGCGAAGCCGAAGAAGATACCGGCGATCATGCCGACGCGGCCGGGCACCAGTTCCTGCGCGAAGACGACGATGTTCGAGAATGCCGAGGACAGGATCAGGCCGATCAGCACCGTCAGTATCATCGTCCATTCGAAATTGGCGTAGGGCAGAGCCAGCGTAAAGGGCAGCACGCCGACGATGGAGAACCAGATCATCGCCTTCTGTCCGTAGCGGTCGCCGAACGGGCCACCGAGCAGGATGCCCAGCGCCGAGGCGCCGAGGAACAGGAACAGCATGACCTGCGACATCTGCACCGAAACGTCGAATTTATCGATGGCGTAGAAGGTGTAGTAGCTGGCGAGGCTGGCGATGTAGGCGTTCTTGGTCAGCACCAGCAAGGTCAGCACCGCCAACGCGCCCATCACCTTGCGGCGCGGGATGGGCGATACAAAATCTGCCGCCTTGCGGTTGGCGAGCGAAGCGCGCAGGCGGCTGTACCAGCCGCCGACCCGCCACAGCACGATGATACCGATCAGCGATCCGACGGCAAACCACGCTATGCTGGTCTGGCCGAAAGGCACCACGATGAAGGCAGCCAGCAGCGGCCCGATGGCCTGGCCGAAGTTGCCGCCGACCTGGAACAGAGATTGCGCCAGGCCGAACCTGCCGCCCGAGGCGAAGCGGGCGATGCGCGAGGATTCCGGGTGGAAGATCGCCGAGCCGATGCCGATCAGCGACGCGCCGATCAGCAGCAGCCAATAGTGTCCGGCATAGGCCAGCACGATCAGGCCGATCAGCGAGGACGCCATGCCGTAGGGCAGCGAATAGGGCATCGGCCGCTTGTCGGTGACCATTCCGATCAGCGGCTGCAGCAATGAGGCCGTTACCTGGAAGGTGAACGTCAAAAGGCCGATCTGCCAGAAATCGAGACCGTAATTGTCTTTCAGCAGCGGATAGATGGCCGAGAGCAGCGACTGCATGATGTCGTTGACACAATGACAGAAGCTCACCGCAAGAATGACGCTAAAGGCCGTCGCTTGCGCCGAAGTGTGGCTGGCCGTCGCAGGCGTGGCGGCGGTGGTGGCTGTCGTATCGGTCAAGGCATGCTCCGTGGTCTTTTTGGCGGGCGCTCGCGCAGGCGGCCTCATAGCCGGGTTGCCTTATAAGTCACTTGCCGGGCGACTTCTTTCGTGGTTTGGTCCAATAGTTTCGCGATTGGGCCATTACTCAATGCCGCGTGGCAATGAAATCTTCAAAGTGGGCGACACCGATCTCGGCCAGCTTGCCGACCTCGGGCAGTTGCATGAGCGCCGCTGGCAGTGGCTGGAGCAGGCCGTCGGGCCAGCGGTGGCCCTGCCGACCGAATATCCCGACGGCTACCACGTGCCGCAGCACCGTCACAGTCGCAGTCAGTTGCTGCATGCGCTTGTCGGCGTCGTGCTGGTGACGACGCGGCATGGCCGCTGGATGGTGCCTCCCGATCATGCCATGTGGATTCCCGCCGGCACCGAGCATTCCGTGGAGATGCTTGGCGACGTCAGCATGCGTTCGGTCTATGTGATGCCGGACGCCATTGCGGGGCTGCCGCATGGGCTGCGCGTCGTCGGTATTACAGACCTGATGCACAGCCTGATCGTGGAATCGGAAAAGCTGCCGCAGGGCGCCGAGCTGGAAGGGCGCGGCGGGCTGATCATGAGCCTCCTGCTGCATGAAATCCCGAACCTGCCGGAACGGCCGCTCGGCCTGCCTTTTCCTTCAGATCCAAAGCTTGCGGCACTGTGCCGGCGCTTCGTCGCAGCACCCTCGCCGCACGCGACAATCGACGAATGGGCCGATATCGTCGGCATGAGCCGCCGTTCCTTCACCCGCGCCTTTCATCGCCAGACCGGATTGTCGCTGTCGACATGGCGCCAGCAGGCCTGCCTGTTCGCGGCCTTGCCGAGGCTGGCCGACGGCGAGCCGATCACAAGGGTGGCGTTCGACCTCGGCTATGACAGCGTGCCGGCCTTCATCACCATGTTCAAGCGTATGCTGGGGGCATCGCCGCGGGGCTATATGCGAGGGTCAAGGGACAATATCAGGGTGTCGAACGGGTAACGCATGACCCGAACCTTCGGTTCGCTTCAGCGAAATCGGAACCGATTTCGCTGGGGACCATGCGCAAAATCAAAATGCCACAGCGTCCTTTGCGCGTCCACTGGACGCGCGGCGCTGTAGCGCTGGCAGATTTCAGTCGAACAGGCTCGATACCGATTCCTCGGTCGCCGTGCGCGAGATCGCCTCACCCATCAGGTCGGCGATAGAGATGACGCGGATGTTGCTGGCGTCGAGCACCGCCTGGGTCGGCTGGATGGAATCGGTAATGACCAGTTCCTGCAGCTTCGAGGCGCCGATGCGCGCGATGGCGCCGCCCGACAAAACGCCATGGGTGGTGTAGGCAGTGACGCTGGTGGCGCCGCCGGCAAGCAGTGCATCGGCCGCATTGCACAAGGTGCCGCCCGAATCGATGATGTCGTCGATCAGCAGGCAATCCTTGCCGCGCACGTCGCCGATGACGTTCATGACTTCCGATTCACCGGGGCGCTCGCGACGCTTGTCGACGATGGCGAGTTGAGCATCGATGCGTTTGGCCAGCGCGCGGGCGCGGACCACGCCACCGACATCCGGCGACACAACCATGACATTGGCAAGCTGCTTATATTTCGCCTTCACGTCGCGGGCCATGACCGGCACCGAGAACAGGTTGTCGGTCGGGATATCGAAGAAGCCCTGGATCTGGCCGGCGTGGAGATCCAGCGTCAAGACGCGATCGACACCCGCCCGCGTGATCATGTTGGCGACCAGCTTGGCCGAGATCGGCGTGCGGCCCGAGGCGCGGCGATCTTGCCTGGCATAGCCGAAATAGGGAATGACCGCCGTGATGCGCTTGGCCGACGAGCGCATAAAGGCATCGATCATGATGAGCAGTTCCATCAGGTGATCGTTGGTCGGGAACGAGGTGGACTGCAGGATGAAGACATCCTCGCCGCGCACATTCTCCTGGATCTCGACGAAGATTTCCTGATCGGCGAAGCGCCTGACGCTGGCTTTGCCCAGCGGGATGTTGAGATAGCGGGCGACCGCTTCGGCCAGCACCCTGTTGGAATTGCCCGCGAAAAGCTTCATGCACCGTTCCTGGTGAAGGATGGAGACTCTGGCAGACTCTCTTGAGCCCCTTAGTCGGGGCTTTTAGCGGCCCGTGCCGGTATTGCAAGCGTCGTAAGCGGAATCCGCAGGCTAATCTCAATAAACGTCTACGACGAGGGAAGCCGGCAACATGTCAGCCCGCCAGTCACCCCGCTTGGCCGCCAAGCCATGTGGCAAACTGGTCGATCGTCTGGTCGGCGATCGCCTGCATGGTCTCCGGCGCGACCGCAGCCCAGCCTTCGCCACCATTGGCCGAGGGCGCCTTCTGCTGGCCGTTGATGCGATGCAGCCGGTTGCCTGCCGGGTCATAGATGTCCCAGACATAGATGACGGTGGTGTCCTTGCCTTCCGACATCGTCGAGAAATAGCCCTTCAGCACGTGAGTAGGGGTCTGGCCGGCGCTACCGGCCAAGGTGATGCCGCGCTGCTTGGCTCGCGTCTGGAGCTCCGCGGTCAGCGGTGTCGCGGCTTCCACCGAGGCGCCGACGATCGGCGCTACCTGCAGGCGGGTTCGTGCGATGACTGCGGCGCTCTTTGCGGGCTGCGAGGGGGCGGAAGGCTGTGCCGTTGCGGATGGATGGGCGGTCGTTGCAGGTGTGGTGGGCGTTGCTGCCGTGCCGGTTCCGGTCGTTGGTACGGCCTGTGTCGACTGCGAGGCGATGGCGGAGGGTTCGAGAACGTCCTTCGCGTTGGTGCAGGCGGCCAGCGTCAGCGCCGCGAGCAATGACACGGTCGTCACATGCGATCGCCTCATTTGCCTCAAAACTCCCTGGCGATGAACGCCCCTTGCATTCTTACCATTATGGATTCATTGCACAATCAAGTCGAGATCATGGCGGGACAGCGGTTTCGGCTGCGATTCGGTCGTCAGATACGTACGGCCGAGCGTCATTGCCGTCTCGGTTTCGGAGTCCATGATGATCATGTGGGCGAACAGCGTCATGTTTGGCGCGATGGGTTCGGGATTGCCCTGATAGAACATCGGCATGTCCATCCATGATGGGGTGAAGCGGGCGCCGAGCGAGTAGCCGCAGGCGTTGAGCCGGTGTTTGGTCAAGTTGTGGGTTTCGAGCGTGCGGGCATGCGCGTCGAACACGTCGCCGAAGGTATTTCCGGGCGTCATCGCCTTTTCGACGGCCAGAAGTGCGGCGCGTGCGGCATCGAACAATTCTTGGTGACGTTTCGACACCTTGCCGGTCAGCACCGTGCGCATCATCGCCGCATGGTAATGGTGGAAAACGCCGGCCCATTCGAGCGTCAGCTGGTCGTTTTTGCTCAGCTTGCGGCGGCCAGCCTTGTAACGGCAAAGCAGTGCGTCCACGCCAGAGCCGATGATGAACTCGTTCGCCGGATAATCGCCGCCGCCGGCAAAGATCGCGCCCTGCATGGCAGCAAGGATCAGGGCTTCGTCTCCACCCTGCTTGATCAGCGGCAGGGCCGCATCCAGCGCGTCGTCGGCGAGATTTGCGGCCTTTTCCACCTTGGCGATTTCGGCCGGGCTCTTGAACAGGCGCAGCCGGCTGACGATGCCGGACGCGTCGGCGATCTGGCCAAAGGTCTGCAATTGCTCGTCCAGGCGTCGGCCATTGTAGGCGGTCAGGCCGTGGGTGTCGTATTCGACTCCGATGCGGGCGCCGAGCAGGTCGAGATCGTTGAGCAGATTGCGCAGGTCGATCGCCGGATTGGCGCCGTCGCGATCGGTCCACAGCACGATGTTGTCGATAATCGAGGTGTGGCGCGCCTGGCGCAGATCGGCCGAGCGCGTGAGCAGGATCATCGAACCGTCTGCCTTCACCACCAGGCACTGAAAGAAGCAGAAGCCGAACGTATCGTAGCCGGTCAGCCAGTACATGCTCTCCTGCGCAAACAGCAGGACGGCATCGAGCTTCTTCTCGGCGATCTCGATCATCAGCCGATCGCGCCGCGCGTCAAATTCCGACCGTTCGAAATGCAGCGCCATTATTCTGTCTCCAAAACGATTGCCGAAATCTGCCGCCCATAGTCCGGCTCCTTGCGATGCGTGCTGCGCCGGTAGGAATAGAACAGATCCTCCTCGGCATAGGTGCAGCGGCCGAGCCCATCGGCGATCACACCGGCCCGGGTCAGCCGATCGACCGTATAGAGGTTGAGGTCGAACATCGCGTGCCCTGTTTTCGCGGAAGGCGCGAAATAGTGGATGTTGCCGGCATCGGCCTCGACGAAGCGGGCGACGAATTCGGGTCCTACCTCGTAGTTTTGGGGGCCGATGGACGGACCGAGAACCGCAACGATGCGCTCGCGCCGGGCGCCGAGGCCCTCCATCGCGGCAATGGTGTTTTCCAGCACGCCCGACAAGGCGCCCTTCCAGCCGGCATGGGCTGCGCCGACGATACACGCCTCGGCATCGGCGAACAGCACCGGTCCGCAATCGGCGGTCGAGGCGCCGACTGCGATGCCTGGCCGGTCGGTGACGACGGCGTCGGCCTTCGGCCGCACGCCGGGAAAAGGCTCCCTGACGATGACGACGTCGGGCGAATGGATTTGATGGGCGGTCAAGAGATGGCTCGCCGGCACGCCCATCCAGTCGGCGACGCGGCGGCGGTTCTCGGCTACCCGCGTTTGGTCATCGCTGGAGCCGGTGCCGATGTTGAGGCCCCGATAGATGCCGCTGGAGACGCCGCCGACGCGGGTGAAATAGCCGTGGCGAATGCCTTGCGCCCGCGCCTTTTCCAGCAAGGGCGACCGAACGGGTTCCGGTTTGGTCTGATTCAGCATGGCGGCGTTGTTGTCCGTGTGGGCGATTTCGTCAAGCGACAGTCCAAAAATCGGCGACATTCCAAGATGGGCTACAGTCCAAAGATCGGCGACGTCCAAAACGGGCGACAGTCGGAAATTGGGAGAGTGGGAGAGGCGGCAGCGAAAAGTCAATCCGCCGTTGGAAAGGGCGGAACGGCGATGCCGGCAGGCAGAACTGCAAGCACCTTGAACAGGTTGCCCATGGCTTGCGGACCGGCGAGGCGTTCGACCTCGCCTGCAATCTTTTCGCGAGCAGCCTCATTGGCATTGGCGCCGAGCTGGCCGGCGCGTTCGAGAAGACCCATTTCCACCAGGAATTCGCCTTGCGTGGAGAGATGGGCATCGAGGCCATGCGCCCGCACAATCGCGGCAAGGGCGGCGAAATCGACATGGGCGGTGAGATCGGCTTCGCCCGGATTGGCCAGCACATCTTCGTGATCGTGCTTGCGCACGGCCTGCAACGTGTCGCCGACCCCTGGTCGGAGGTAGCCATAGTCGAGGAACAGGCCGGCGCCACCGAGCCGGGCCAATCGCTCAGCGATGGTCGCCATCAGCGCGGCTCGGGCCGGCGCGACCTCGACGATGGCGCCCTGTGGCGCGTTTTCGGCATCGTCCGGCAACAGCGTCGGATCGACCGAGCCGGCGCCGGCGAAGAAGTGCAATTCGTCAGCGTCATCGAGGCCGATCATCCGTTCGCGCCAGCCTGTTCCGGCACGGACGAACTGGCGGATCGGCACCGCATCGAACAATTCATTGCCGACGATGAAAAGCGGGGTCTGCGGCAGCATCTCGATGCTTTCGTGCCAGCCGATCGCGGTAGGCGTGGCGGCAAGCGTTTGCTTCTGGACATCTGCAAGCCTCGGGCTGGTTTCGATCATGGCGAACGATGCGCCGGCGGTCAGCGCCGGATCGAGCCGTGAAAGCGTGCGCAGCATGTCCTTCATCAATGTGCCGCGGCCGGGGCCGATCTCGGCGATGGTGACCGGCATCGGCCGGCCGTTCGCCAGCCAGGCTTCGTAGAGCCAGACAGCGACCAGCTCGCCGAACATCTGGCTGATTTCCGGCGCGGTGACGAAGTCGCCGGCAGCTCCGAACGGCTCGCGCGTCGTATAGTAGCCGTCCCGCGGATCGAACAGGCAAAGTGCCATATACTGGTTGACGGGGATCGGCCCCGCCGCACCGATCAACTCGACGATGCGGGCTTTCAGTCGGGTCATACCGGCCGTGGCTGTGTAACCGGCTTTGCCGTCGCCATCGCCCAGATGCCGGCCAGCAGCATCGGCAGCGACAGCACCATGCCCATCGTCAGCCAGCCGGTGCCGAGGAGGTAGCCGAGCTGCTGATCGGGCTCGCGGAAGAATTCGACGAAGATGCGCGAGAGACCGTAGCCGGCGATGAAGGCGCCGCCGACGAAGCGCGGTGTCTTCAGCTTGAGCCTGGAATGGGTGAGGAAGCGCAGGACCAGAAACAGCACCAGGCCTTCGAGCAGCGCCTCGTAGACCTGGCTCGGATGGCGCGCGAATGGCCCGCCATTGGGGAATTCGACCGCCCATGGCACGTCGGTCGGCCTGCCCCAGAGTTCGGAGTTGATGAAATTCGCCATGCGGACGAGGCCAAGGCCGACCGGCACGCCGGCCGCCACCACGTCGAACAGCGACCATGTGCGGATACCGCGCGACCAGGAAAACAGCGTCATGGCGAGAATGACGCCGAGCAGCCCGCCGTGGAACGACATACCGCCCTGCCAGACGGCAAGGATATCGAGCGGATGGGCGATGTAACGTGGCAGGTCGTAGAACAGCACGTAGCCGACACGCCCGCCAAGCACCACGCCGATGGCCGCCCACATGATGAAGTCGTCGAGCTCCTCGGGCTTCATGGGCACGGTGCCGCTGGGCCAGAGCCTTGCATTGGTGACGAGCCGCTTGGCATACGACCAGGCAAAGAGAATGCCGACGATATAGCCGACGCCATACCAATGCACCGCCAGCGGCCCGATCTTGACGATGACCGGGTCGATATTGGGAAAGGGCAGGGCGGCCAACGGCAGCATAAAATATTCGCTCAACAGGATCTCCCGGTTGCGATCATGTTCGGGCGCGGACCATGCGGCAGGGTTTTGGCGGGGTCAAGGCGACGTGGATGCTTGCATTCCGCGTCGCGCGCCACTACGTCAAATCGAGCAAGCGAGGATTTGCCATGTCGACCGGACCGAATCGCATTCTCGATGAATTCGCCAAGCTGATGACCGACGCTGCGGGTGCCGCGCAAGGCGTGCGCCGCGAAGTGGAAACCGCCTTCAAGGGGCAGGCTGAGCGCGTTCTCAACTCAATGGATTTGGTGCAGCGCGAAGAATTCGAGGCCGCCCGCGATATGGCGGCGAAGGCCAGGGAGGAAAACACCCGTCTCGCTGCGCGCATCGAGGCGCTCGAGGCGAAGCTCGCCGAATTGACCGGACAGGCCGCACCTGCGGCTGCGGCAAAGCCCAGATCAAAAAAATAATCGTTAAACTTTTCCACAAAGCACAATCGCAAAAAGCGCTTTGTCGTGAATCGCTTACCGGCATTGCGTGAATCTTTGTGACAGCGGCTTTCCACATGCGAATGACGCAGTGCGAAAAATTGGGCTGGTCACGCGACTCCCGATCAATAGACTGAATTTGTTGCATGATTCGGAGCAGGGTCATGCGCCGGGCGGTGGGGTCCGGTCTGGGGTCTTTGCGTTGACGAAGTCCCGGCCGTCCGAGTCCTAGACAAGATTGTTCGTTGTGTGTGCCCCCCGCGGAGCGTGTGGCGCTCACTAGAGCGACGTGCGTCCACTTGGACGCACAAAGTACGCTCTAGAACTTTGAACGTTCGCGTCGTGCTTTCCGAAAATCGAACCGATTTTCGGGCCGATGCGAAGGAACGACAGGAAGCATTCATGGAACTTCTCGAACTCGAATTCTCGCGTGAAATCCATCCCGTGGATGTTATCGAGCAGGTGGCCCACAACAACGACTGGTCCTTCGAACGGGCCGGCGATGACGAGATTTCGATTTCGGTTGCCGGAAGCTGGACCGACTACCACGTCTCATTCTCCTGGATGGAGGATTTCGAGGCGCTGCATCTGGCTTGCGCTTTCGACATCAAGGTGCCGGAGGCGCGCGCGCTCGAAGTGATGCGGCTGCTTTCGCTGATCAACGAGCAGATGCTGTTCGGCCATTTCGACCTCTGGGAACAGGAAGGCGCGATCATGTTCCGCCAGTCACTGCTGCTCGCCGGCGGGGTCGAGCCGTCGAGCCAGCAGGTCGAGGTGCTGTTGTCGTCGGCGCTGGAAGCCTGCGAATGCTATTTCCAGGCGTTCCAGTTCGTCGTCTGGTCGGGAACCTCGGCCAAGGATGCGCTGGCCGGCGTCCTGTTCGAGACCTACGGAAACGCCTGAGCCAGACCTGACCCTCAATGAGTTCGAGCAGCCAGCGCAAGCCCGAGGTCAGCTTCGCCGATTTCGACCGGGTCGATATCCGCGCCGGCACGATCGTCGAGGCCGAGCCGTTCCCCGAGGCGCGCAAGCCGGCGATCAAGCTGAAGATCGATTTCGGCCCGGCGATCGGGGTGAAGAAATCGTCGGCGCAGATCACCAAATATTATGCGCCCGAGACGCTGATCGGCCGGCAGGTGTTCGCGGTGGTCAATTTTCCGCCGCGGCAGATCGGACCCTTCATATCGGAAGTGCTGACGCTTGGCTTTCCCGACGAGGAGGGTGCTGTCGTCCTCGGCGCAATCGAACGCAGGGTGCCTGACGGTGGCCGACTGTTCTAGCAAGGCCTTCTCAGGCGGCTAGTTTTCGCGTGGTGCCCAGCGCCTCTTCAACCGTCTCCAGGAACATTTCCGCGCAGGCCTTCCAACTATAGCGCATTGCCCGTTGGCGCGCCTCGGCGCGGTCGACGTGGAGCGCGGCGAGCGCGGCTTCACGCAAATCGTTCGACACCGCTCCGCCAACGCCGTCGCCGACAATGTCGATCGGTCCGGTCACCGGATAGGCTGCGACCGGCGTGCCGCTGGCCAGCGCCTCGATGATGACATTGCCGAACGTGTCGGTGCGGCTGGGAAAGACGAAGACATCGGCCGAGGCGTAGATTTCGGCCAGTTCGTCGTTCGGGCGGTGGCCAAGGAAATGGGCATCGGGGTATCTGGCCTTGAGCCTGGCCAACTCCGGTCCCTCGCCGACGATTACCTTGCTGCCGGGCAAATCCAGGTCGAGGAAGGCGGCCAGGTTCTTTTCGATCGCAACGCGGCCGACACAGAGGAAGATCGGTCGCTTGAGCCCCAGATCCTTCTGCTTGTCCGGGCGGAAATGGTCGGTGTCGACGCCGCGCGTCCATGGCCTGAGCTTGGTGAAGCCGCGCGCCGCCAGATCGTCCGCCAGCGATTGTGTGGCGACCAGTGTGCCTTGTCCGGAATTGTGAAAATCGCGAAGCCAGCGATAGGTCCAGGCTTCCGGTATTGGCAGCCGCGCGCTCAGATATTCCGGAAAGCGCGTGTGATAGCTTGTCGTGAACGGCCGGCCCGCCTTGCGGCAATAGCGCCGCGCCATGATGCCGAGCGGGCCTTCGGTGACGATATGGATATGATCAGCGTTGCGCGCTTCGATCAGGCGCGCGACGTGGCCTGGCCTCGTCAGCGCCAGCCGGATATCCGGGTAGGTCGGCAGGGGCAAGGTGCGAAATATGTTCGGGGTCAGGAAGTCCGTCTCAACGTCGAAGGATTTGAGGGTTTCCGAAAGCCGTTCCAGCGTGTGGACGACGCCGTTGACTTGCGGGCGCCAGGCGTCGGTGACCATCAGGATGCGCATAGCAGCCCTTTGCTTGAAAGGTCGTCGGTTTCCTTGATGCGAGGCCGCAAGGCCGAATCAATCAGGATCGCGCGCTTCATGCGCGCTCTTCACCATGGTTTCATGACGCCCCGATGAAGGCATAGCCGATGGCCGTCTACAACCGCAGGAAAGCACGATGCGTAGGTTCAAAAGTGTCAGAGCGTACTTTGTGCGTCCAATTGGACGCACGTCGCTCTAATCAGGCCGGAACCTTGATGACGGCGCGCAGGCCGCCGAGCGGGCTCTTGTCCAGCATGATGTCGCCGCCATGGCTACGGGCAATGTCGCGTGCGATGGCAAGGCCAAGACCGGTACCGCTGGCATCGAGATTGCGGGCCTCGTCAAGCCGCACGAAAGGCTTGAACACGTCCTCGCGCTTTTCGGGCGGAATGCCCGGACCGTCGTCGTCGATGGTGACGAGCAGCGAGCCGCGGCCGTGGTTGGCGTTGATCTCCACCGTCTTGGCGTAACGGAAGGCGTTGCCGACGACATTGGACAACAGCCGGGCAAAGGCGTGGGGCCGCACATGCAAATTTGGGTCGCCGGCGAGCGCGGTCGACAGTTTGCGTTTGCGCAGAGTAGCCTCCTCGCCGAGCTTGTCGAAATAGGCTTCAAGATTGAAACGGCCGGCGTCTTCCGTTGCCTCGCCGCGGGCAAAGGCGAGATAGCCTTCCAGCATCGACTGCATGTCATCGATATCCTGGCCGAGCGCCTCGGTGTCGGCCTTGGTCCCGGTCAGCGCAAGCTGCAGCTTGAAGCGGGTGAGGATGGTTCTCAAATCATGACTGACGCCGGTCAGCATGGCGGTGCGCTGTTCGAGCTGGCGTTCGATACGCTCGCGCATCTGGATGAAGGCAAAGCCGGCGCGGCGAACCTCCTCGGCGCCGCGCGGTCGGAAATCGAGCGGCATCGGCCGGCCCTTGCCGAAACTTTCGGCGGCCTCGGCCAGCGTCAGGATCGGCCGGATCTGATTGCGCAGGAAAGGGATGGCGATCATCAGCAGCACCAGCGAGGTGCCGACCATCCAGATCAGGAAAATGTGCGTGTTCGAGGCATAGGCCTGGCTGCGGCGCACGAAGGCGCGCAGCACCTTGCCCTCGAGCTGGACACGGACCTCGATGATATTGGAATTGCCGACCGTATCGATCCAGAACGGACGGTTGATCTGATGGGTGATCTCGGACGAGAGAATTTCGTCGAGGATCGAGAAGAACGGCTTTGGACCGGGCGCCGGCAGCGGATCGGGCGGAAGCAAGTCGATCTTCAGCTGCATGCGATCCTGCGCGATGCGGATGATGTTGGCGTAGTCGGCGTCGTTCGGATAGGTTTCCACCAGATCGACGATTGCGGCAATGTCGCGGACCGTGGCCTGCGACAGGCGCTGTGTCACGGTCTGCCAGTGGCGTTCCATGAAGACAAAGGCGAGGACCGATTGCAGCAGGATCATCGGTGCGATGACGATGATCAGCGAGCGGGCATAGAGCCGCTTCGGCATGTAAAGCGAAACGAGGCGCCAGAACCGTTTCCAGGCGAGCGGCACCGCCTTGAGTGCCCGCGTGGCGCGAGCGCTCAAGCCGCGATCTCCCGGCCGTTCCAGTTGCGTGGTCGCCATTCGCCCTTTTTGCTCATCTTCAGCCACTCAACAAGGGGCTGTGGGCGTCAGTCTATTCCACGCTGAGCCGATACCCAATACCGCGCACGGTCTGCAGCCAGACCGGATTGGACGGATCGCGTTCGATCTTGCGGCGCAGCCTGTTGATCTGGACGTCGATGGTGCGTTCGCCGACTTCGGACTCGTCGCCGACAAGCTCATGACGCGGTATCGTTTCGCCGGCCCGAGCCGCGAAGATCGCCAGGATCTCCTGCTCGCGGTCGGTCAGCTTCAGAGCCTCGCCGCCGCGCTTGAGCTCTCGCCTGGCGATCTGGAACGTGTAAGGGCCGAAGACCAGTTGCTCGACTTTGGGCGTCGTTGCCGGACCGCCGCGGCGCAGGATGTTGTTGATGCGCAGGATCAATTCGCGGGGATCGAAAGGCTTCGGCAGATAGTCGTCGGCTCCGGCCTCGAGCCCGGTAATCCGGCTGTCGGTCTCGGAGAGCGCGGTAAGCATCAGGATCGGCACGTTCTTGCTTGCCCGCAGCGCCTTGGCCAGATCGACACCGGTTTCGCCCGGCATCATGATATCGAGCACGAGCAGATCGAAATCGAGGCCGGCGAGCTTGCGCCTCGCTTCGCCGGAATTTCCGGCAACGGTGACGCGAAAGCCGTTTTCGGTCAGATATTGTTTGAGAAGATTGCGGATACGGGTATCGTCATCAATCACCAGCAGATGCGGCGCGTCGTCGTCCGGTGCTGCCGGTTGATCAACCCTTTCAATGGTCTCCATGGCTTTTCCCTGACGTTTTTGCGGGCACAATGTCGATCTGCGCTCTTAGTTCCGGATTGACCATTGCTTCCAGGAAGCGCTCGATCAAGGTGCGTTCGGTGGCTCCGGCATCTTCCAATGCAGCATGGATGCGGCGTGACTGTGGCCGTGCCAGCGCCAGTGCCAGAGCGCGGCCCTTGGCTGTCGGATAGAGCTCGCGCTGGCGGCGGTCGCGCGGGCCCTGCAGCTGGACGATGTGGTCGGTGTCGATCAGCTGCTTGAGCACGCGCGCCAGGCTCTGCTTGGTGATCTTCAGCACGTCGAGGAGTTCGGCGACCGTCAGGCCAGGCCTGCGATTGACGAAATGCAGAACCCGGTGATGGGCCCGGCCGAAGCCATAGTCGGACAGGATCTGGTCCGGATCGGAGGTAAAATCGCGATAGGCGAAGAAGAACAGTTCGATGATGGCAAAGTCGATGCCGTCCTCGTCGGTGATCGCCGTCCTGATCGGTTTTCCGGCTGGGTGGCTGCGATCTGTCATCTTTTCTCCGTGCGAAAGGGAAATTATGTCAGTACTATTGACGTAACTTCCCGGCAATGCTAATTTTTGACAAGCTTTTCGGCGGATTGCGAACGAAAAGGCAAGGGAAGGCCGTTTTTCCGGAACTTCCTGTGTTTGCCAGAGCTTATATATCCGCCTACGCTTCGAGATACCGGCCGCCCGGTGCGGCTGACAAGAAACGCGCAACGATAATGTGCGGGCGGCCGCCCGCGGGAGGTTACCATGGCATCCGTTCCCTTTGACCAAATGGACGGCTTCATCTGGATGAACGGCGAGTTCGTCAAATGGGCCGACGCCAAGATCCACGTGCTGACCCATGGCCTGCACTACGCCAGCGCGGTGTTCGAGGGCGAGCGCGCCTATGGCGGCGAGATTTTCAAGCTGACCGACCACAGCGAGCGCCTGCACGAATCGGCACGCCTGCTCGGCTTCAAGATTCCCTATTCGGTTGCCGAGATCGACGACGCCTGCCGCACGCTGTTGAAGAAGCAGGGTTTCCAGGATGCCTATGTCCGGCCGATCGCCTGGCGCGGCAGCGAACAAATGGGCGTTTCGGCGCAAAACAGCCGGATCAACTGCGCCATCGCCATCTGGCAGTGGCCGAGCTATTTCGATCCGGCACAGAAGCTGAAGGGCATCCGTCTCGATCTGGCCGAATGGCGCCGCCCCGATCCGCGCACCGCGCCGTCGAAATCGAAGGCTGCCGGCCTCTACATGATCTGCACCATGTCCAAGCATGCCGCCGAAGCCAAGGGCTATGCCGACGCCATGATGCTCGACTGGCGCGGCCAGGTTGCGGAAGCGACCGGCGCCAATATCTTCTTCGTCAAGGACGGCAAGATCCACACGCCCACCCCCGATTGCTTCCTCGACGGCATCACCCGCCGTACGGTGATTGGCCTTGCCAAGGATCGCGGCTTCGAGGTGATCGAGCGCACCATTATGCCGGAAGAGCTCGAAGGCTTCCAGCAGTGCTTCCTCACCGGAACAGCGGCCGAGGTGACGCCCGTTTCAGAGATCGGTCCATACCGATTCGAGGTGGGTGAAATTGCCAAGACTCTGATGAACGACTATTCTGCAGCCGTTCAACCCAAGCACGCAATCGCAGCAGAATAACGAAAGTCACAGCTTTTTTTATAAGTAGGGACGGTTTTCGGGCCGCCCCTTTTATTTAAGCACTTCTGCATTTGACTTTCGTCCAATTCGGCGTCTCATGATGCTGTCGGCCCGGGAGGCTGGCAGCTATGGAGGGACTGGTAATATGGACATGAACACGCTTCTTCCGATCATTGTTCAGGTGATTATGGGTATCATCGGTGGCCAGGCGGTGGGCGCGGCGCTCAAGACAGCGGCAGTGGGGCAGCTTACCAAAATCCTGGGCGGCGCCCTTGGCGGCGTCGGCGGTGCGGCCATCCTCGGCAGCCTGCTCGGCGGTGGCACGATCGATCCGGCTGCAGCCGCAGCGGCAACGAGCGGATTGGGCAGCGCGCTGAATGTGCAGAACATCCTCGGCGGTGCAGGTGGTGGCGCCATTCTGACGGCCATCATCGGCGCGGTCATGAATGCGACGAAGAAGTCAGCCTAGCAGTTTCGGGCTTTTGCATGGGCGGCTTCGGCCGCCCATTTCGTCTTTGCGTTGTGGCGACAGCCGGATGCGGTGGACGACGTTCGCGTGTGGATCTACATCAGGGGCGACACAGCGAAAGGACGATCATGGGTCAGCTCAACGCCGGCGTCGTGCCGGTCACGGCCTTCCAGCAAAATTGCACCATCCTCTTTGACATGGACGACAGACAAGGCGTCGTCGTCGATCCGGGCGGCGACATCGAGAAGGTGCTGGCGGTGCTCAAGGACAATGCGATCAACGCCGGCGCGATCTGGATCACGCATGGTCATATCGACCATGCCGGCGGCGCCATGGAGCTGAAGGAGGCGCTCGGCGTCGAGATCATCGGCCCGCATGAGGCCGACCGTCCGTTGCTTGCCAATCTCGAGAAACAGGCGAAACACTACGGCATCACCGATCCGGTGCGCAATTGCGTGCCCGACCGCTTTCTCAGCGAAGGCGATACCGTCTCGTTCGGCCAGCACGCGTTCGAAGTCTTTCATTGCCCCGGCCACGCGCCCGGCCATGTCGTCTACTACAATCGTGCTGCTAAGTTCGCCCATGTCGGCGACGTGTTGTTTCGCGGCTCGGTCGGGCGCACAGACCTGCCGGGCGGCGACCACGCCGCGCTGATCGCCTCGATCAAGGACAAGCTTTTGCCGCTCGGCGACGACATCGGCTTCATGTGCGGCCACGGTCCCGGCGGCCGCTTCGGCGAGGAGCGCCGGAGCAATCCATTCCTGATTTAAACGCATTGCGGCTGAGGAGCCTCACGCGACGCGCATCGGTCTCCTGCCTTTATGCATGCCTACGACCAAAAGCGCTGGCCTGGCGGACAGCGCTTTTTGTTTGGGGGCAGGGAAGCCTCAGTTCGCGGTGCAGAAATGCTGTTCGCCGTCATAGCCGGTGAACGTGCCGGTGCGGGCGTTGAAAGAGCGATAGCGATCCGAACAATATTCATACCAGCCACGGGTCCATGGCTCGGCATAGCCGTCATTGTAGACGACTCGCGGTTCAGCGTAGTAGCGGCGCACCGGGGCGGGCCGTGGATAACGACCATAATCGTCATAGCCGGGGTCGTAATAGCTGGGCTGCGGGTTGTTGAGCGCACCAACGATCAGGGCGCCGGCCGCGAGGCCAAGGACGCCTGCCGCGACCGCATCGCCATTGCCACGATGGTGGTGCCGGTGACGCCAGTCACCAGCGCTGGCCGCTGGCAAGGTCGCGAGCGTGGTCGCAACAATCGCGGCGGACAGGATGGTGGTCTTGAAAATTCGGTTCATGTCGGTCTCCTTCGTGCCGGCCCGGTAATTTAGGGGATGCGGTCCGGCTTTACCGAAGCTAATAGGCGACCGTGGCTGAACGGGGGCTGAACGAAATTGACGGGATGGGACCAGTCGATATTCGATCAAGCATGGCGCAAGACACAAATATCGTACGCTCAACAAGGAGCGGACCTGCACGACGGGACCGTCCGACGCTGTCTCGAACTCGGCTCAGCCGATCGACAGGTTGACCGCTTTCGGACCCTTGCCGCGCTTGTCCGGCTCGGTGTCGAATGTTACCTTCTGCCCATCCTCAAGACCGGGAAGACCCGACGCCTGCACGGCCGAAATGTGGACGAAGACATCCTTCGCGCCATCATCCGGCGTTATGAAGCCGAAGCCTTTGGCATGATTGAAGAATTTGACGGTGCCGGTCTGCGGCATGGGAAGCTCCTTTGATCCCATAAAGTCCAGTCTCGGGCCGGCAAATGCCCGAGTGGAAATTTGTCCTTTATTTTAGCGCTATCGGCAAGAGAAAGTTTTGGGAGCATTGGCATGCCGCCCTGCCACGAAAAAAGCGCGACGAAAACCGCCGCGCCTTGGAAACTCGGGTCCGGCCCTGAAAGCCGGTTCAAGGCCTTTAGAGGGCCTCGGGCACATTCCTGGCACGTCCGAGCGGACGTGCGCGCGCCGACGGTTCAGTCCGCGCGGAGATTGACCGCCTTCGGTCCCTTGCCCATGCGGTCGGGCTCGACGTCGAACGTGACCTTCTGGCCATCGACGAGCGTGCGCAGGCCCGAGGCCTCGATCGCGGAGATATGGACGAACACGTCCTTGGCGCCGTCATCTGGCGTGATGAAGCCGAAGCCTTTGGTAGCGTTGAAGAATTTAACGGTGCCGGTCTGGGCCATTGGGGAAACTCCTTCACCCGTGTCAGTCTTTGTGGTTTGCCCGCCGCCTGACGCCGTGGGCAAGTCCGGTGGTTGCTTCGGCAGTCATGCATTGGCGCATGGTCAAAACCCCCCGCCGAAAAACGGGGCCGTCAGAGATTCACAGTATCGGGGAAAGGTCGTCCAAAACGTTCCGCTCTCCGGGTCGCAAATGCCCGAACACGAAATTTATCGCACGGAAAGGTGATCGTTGCAAGGTAGCGTCCGCGGGCCGCCCCATGGGCGCATTCCGACGCATGGCATCGATAGGACGGGGTGCTCGCCCGGTCATCGGCCAGCGCCTGGCCACGCATGGTCCAACGGGCTGGAGCTTGCAAACAGGGGTTGCATTTGGCGGTGGAATGGCGAGGATCGGCTTGGAGCGGAGCGCGCGCGTTTGCGCCCGGAGCGGGGGCTCGAGGGAGATATAGTTATGAAATTTCTCGCGGCAATCTTCTCGCGGCAGGGTTTTGCCATCGTGTTGCTGTCGGCAGTTCTTGCAGCCTGCACAGCGGTGGTGGTGGAGGAAGGACCGGGGTACCGCCCGCCAAGGCCAGGGCCGCAATTCTGCACGAGGCAGTATGATCCGGTCTGCGCCCGGCGCGGTGGCGACCGCCAGACCTTCGCCAATGCCTGCCTTGCCGAGCGGGCCGGGTATCGCATCATCCGCGACGGTCAGTGCCGCGACGGCGGCGGCGGTGGCGAAGAGCAGACATTCTGCACGCGCGAATATGCCCCCGTCTGCGCACGCCGCCGTGGCGAATTGCGCACCTTCCCCAACGCCTGCGAGGCTCGCGCCGCCGACTATCGCATCGTCGACGACGGTCCCTGCTGAGAGGGCTGGCTTCCTCCCCGTCTCCGGACGGGGAGGAAGCCATCTATCAACCGGACACAGGCAGGTGAGGGTAGAAGCCGCTCCTGCCTCTACGCCGGCAGCCTCGCTCTATGGCAATGGGCGATGAACTCGGCCCTAGCCAATCCTGACCATATGGCTTCGACGTCGTGTGATCTTTGATCCGATCCGCGCGGTGGCTGGATGAATGCCGGGCTGCTCGTCCGTCCGCCGCTAGCCCTTGGACTTCGGCTTCAAACCGGCTTCCGCCTGTTTGACGGCCGAGCCGAAGGGCGATGCCGGCTTTGCTGCCGCCTTGCCCTTCTTGGGCTTGCGTGTCTCGCGGTTGCTGCGCTGTTGACCCTTGGCCATCTGTTGGTCCTCGTGATTGGTGGTGGTGGCGCCTGATGTGGGCCTAAAGCGCGTTGCGTTGAAAGGATTCAGCCGACGCGCTTTAAGCATTGTTTTATGCATGTCGTTGTCCCAAAACCGCTTCGCACTTTTGGGCGACATGCATTAGGCGCTCGGATTGTCGGCCACTTCGAGATTGTCTTCCGTGGTGACCCGCTCGTAGGTCTCCTCGTCGCTGCGGATGCGGTATTGCGGCGAGCCGTCCTTGACCGGCAGCTTGCTCTTGATTTGGAACAGCTCTGCGGTCTTCTGGACAAGGCCGATGCGGCTCTTCATGCGAACGGTCTGGCCGATCGCGAAAAGATGCGCGGGCGTGTCGGTGCGCGGGCGCGCGTTCTGCTGGAAGCGGATCATGCAGCATTCTCCTGGTCGCGCCTCAGCGCGGTTTCGAGTTCGGCGAGGTCGATGGCGACCAATTGGCTGGTCTGGCTTTTCACCGTCCTTGCCGGCAGATGGATGAAGGTGGCGACACGGCGCCAGGCAAGCCACGACATGCCGTCGATAAGCTCCTCATCGTGGTCGATGTCGTAGTCGCCGGCCGGCAATTTTCCTTCCAGGCCGCCGAGCATCAAGGGTGGCTCGAATGCGCTATGGAATGGGTAGTTCGGCCAGACATTCTCGTGCCTCGAGGTCTCGTTTCGGCTTGGATCCGATAGGTGGTGCCCGCTTTGCGGCACCGGGACTAAATGTCGTGTGTCCCTTTATCGGCAATTTGGGTATCGGCGATCTGGAATGAGTTTGGCGGGTCGAGAACCTCTGACGCCGCGAGTTGCCAAGCTTGGCCCAAAAAACGATCTCAATCCTTTAATCCGAAATTGCGGTTTATTCAAGAAGATTCCTGCCGGATCGTGATCCACCGACAAAATTCGCTCTCTATAATTATTTGTAGAATGCTGATATTACTCAAGAGCTTTCTGAAAATATCTGAGAGGTCGCCGTAACTTTTGTACCGGCATCTATGCTTTATTTCGTTTGAAAGGAAAATTTCATCATCTCTGTAAATACCCCGAGTGGCGTAACCGTAACAGTCAATCCCATCGTCAAGCCGACCGTCGGGCCTGCGAAAGTCATGTCGGCGCGTCTGACGATACGAGGTGACGAGGCAGCAAGGCGAAAGATCGCCGACACCGACGGCACGGTGCGGCGGGCCAGACAGGTTGCGGAGACCAACCGTCTGATCTGACAGCGCGTTTGCGCGTCCTTTTGGACGCGCAAACGGCGCTGTACTACTTTGATTTGCATGATCCTTCTTCCAACCTGCGGTTCGGTCATGCGCTGAGGAGCTCGATCATGACGCTGAATTTTCCCAACCGCAGCCGCTCCTATGACGCGGCGGCCAAGCGCATTCGTTTCGTCGGCCATGACGGCATGTTCGAAGTGCCGTTCTTTGTGGAGATTGCAGCGCTTTCGGCGGCAAGTCCGGCCACCAGTGGAGCGGAAGCCGAGTATCTCAGCGCCTTCGATGCGAAGCGTTCGTCGATCCAGGATGTTGCGCGCGAAGCCTATTCGCACGGTCGCAAGAACATGTATGTGCTAACCCAGGCCGATTTCCGGTAAGCTGGCCTGCGAACCCTTGAACCTGCCGCGCCGATGGCCTAGATCGCGGCAGGCGGACAAAACATGGCAGGTTTCCCATCAACAGAGATCCGAGAAGACCGGCAGGCGCGGGCGCCAATTTCGGCTCAGGCGGACAGCCGCCGCTAGGGCTCGACCAGCGCGTGCAGCAGGCGCTGCAATTGCATCAGGCCGGCCGCCGGCAAGAAGCCGAGATGCTCTATCGGCAGGTGCTGGCGCAAAAGGCCAATCACGCAGCGGCAGCACATTTCCTCGGTTTGCTGCTGCACCAGACCGGGCGCAGCGCCGAAGGACTCGACCTCCTCGAACAGTCGGTGCGCCTGCAGCCCAAGAATCCAGATTTCCTCAACAATCTCGGCACGGTGATGCGCGACCTCGGCCGTGTCGGTGCAGCCGTCGATTTCTTCCGTGGCGCGGTGGCGCTGCGGCCGGACCAGCTTGCGGCGCGCGACAATCTCGGCTCCTCGCTTAAGCAGCTCGGACAGTTCGAGGGCGCGGAGGAGATTTATCGCGGCACCATCGGTCGCAACCCGTTCCATGTCCGCGCCCGAATTGGGCTTGCCGAAACGCTGCAGGAGGCTGGGCAGCTCGACGAGGCGCTTGCCGTCTTCCGCGAAGCACTGGCAATTCGGCCGAAGGACGCCGATTTGCTGCACGGTCTGGGCGTCGGGCTGATGGAGAAGGGCAGCCTCGGAGAGGCGGCGGAGCATTTCCGGCAGGCGCTGGCGGTCGATCCCGGCATGGCCAGGGCCTGGCTGATGCTCACCCAGGTCAAGCGCCAGCAGGAGCGCGACGCCGAGCTTGCCGGGATGGAGGCGCAGCACGCCAAGGCCCCGGAAGGCAGCGTGGCGCGCATGCAGCTTTCCTTCGGCCTCGGCAAGGCCAATGACGATTTGAAGGATTATGGCCGTGCCTTCGATTATTTCGCCGAAGGCAATGCGATTCGCCGTATGGGCATCGACTACGATGCGGCCAAGACACGCGCCGAGTTCGAGGCGATGAAGGCGGTGTTCGACAAGCCCTTCTTCGACAAGCACAGACCGAGCGGGATCGCCGACGATACGCCCATCTTCGTCGTCGGCATGCCGCGCTCCGGCAGCACGCTGGTCGAGCAGATCATCGCCAGCCATCCGCAGGTCTATGGCGCCGGTGAGCTCGGCATATTGAAGACGGCGCTCGGCAAGCAGTTTCCGCCTGGTATGAAGGGCGGCTTTCCCTGGGGCATCGCCGACATGCCCGACAAGGCCTATGCCGAGGCAGGCCAGGCCTACCTAGACCTGCTGCACGCCCGCTATCCGGGTTTCCGGCACGTCACCGACAAGATGCTCGGCAATTTCCTATTGGTAGGCTTCATCCATCTGATGCTGCCCAAGGCCAAGATCATTCATTGCGTGCGCGATGCGGCGGCGACATGCCTGTCGATCTACAAGGTGCATTTCCGCGGCGACAGCCACCGCTACGGCTACGACCTCAGCGAGCTCGCCGATTTCCACAATCTCTACACCGATATGATGGCGCATTGGCGCACCGTTCTGCCTGATGTCGTGCATGATGTGCGCTACGAGGATTTCGTCGCCGACCAGGAAGGGCAGACGCGGGCGTTCATCGCCCATCTCGGCCTGCCATGGGACGATGCGGTGCTGTCGTTCCACGAGACCGACCGGCCGGTGCGCACGGCGTCGGCGGCGCAGGTGCGCCAGCCGATGTACCAGGGCTCGGTCGATCTGTGGAAACGCTATGGCGACCGGCTCAAGCCGCTGCTCGACCGCCTAGCGTAATGCGTTGCCGGCCTACAACTCGATGAACGGCTGAAAGCCGCCGAAGATCATGCGCTTGCCGTCGAATGGCATCGTCGACAAGTCGCCGTTCAGGCGCGGATCGGCCATCACTTTGGCCATCACCGCATCGCGGCTCTGCCGCGATTCATAGACGACCCAGGAGAAGACGACGATCTCGTCGTCCTTGGCCTGCACGGCGCGCGGGAACGAAGTGAGCTCGCCATAGGGCACGTCGTCGCCGATGCATTCGACATAGGCGAGCGCGCCATGCTCCATCCAGACAGTGCCGCCCATCTGAGCCATTTTCTTGTAAGCATCGAGATTTGCCTTGGGTACCGCGAGAACGAAACCATCGACATAGGACATCGTGCTTCTCCTATGCCTTCTTCACCGGCGCGTTCATCGCCCACTCGACGCCGAACGGGTCGCGCATATTGCCCCACTGGTCACCCCAGAACATCACCTGGAGCGGCATGACGACCTCGCAGCCGGCATCGACGGCCCGCTTCCACCAGGCGTCGATGTCGTCGCTGCCGAGATGCAGCTGCATGGTGAAGCCCTGTGGCTTCACCGCGGCCATTCCGTGCTCGGGATAGAAGTCGGAAATCATCAAGGTCGAACCGTTGATATGGAGATGGATGTGCATCGTCCGGCCCTGCTCGTCCGGCGGATAGAAGAAGACCTGCTCGGCGCCGAACGCCTTCTGATAGAATTCCGAAGCCTTGAAGGCGCCGTCCAGCTGAAGGTAGGGCGTCAATCCGCCGAGGACTTTCGCGGCAGATTGGGTTTGGGGCTGATCGTTCATCTCTTGCTCCTCTCTGGTTGGGCATTGCGAACCACAGGACGAATGGGGCAGCGGCGATCCTACATGGCCGATGCGTTTTTTTAATGCCGACCGTGCGACGGTCGGCCCTTGTCAAGGAGCCAGGCCAATCCGCGGGCTGTTCTGTGCGTCGACGACGATTTCCGGCCAGCCGATGTCCTTGCGCAGTTCGATCGGCAACGAAAGGAGGGCGCGCTCGCTGCGGTAGCGGGCGCGAGCCGCCGAGTAACGGGTCGCGATGCGACCTACGGATGACAGTATAGACATGATGCTTTCTCCTCGATTGGCGCCGGCATCACCGTGTCGGCATCCCGAGGACGTGGCGCGCGGCCATGATCCGACAGATCGCGGAGAATTTTCTGTCGCAGGGCCTTATTCAGTCGGGATACGTCTCAGATGACGGACGCGGCCAGAGCGGTGTCGTAATACTCCACCATCTCGATGATTTTGCCGTCGCGTAGCGTCCAGAAATCGGCGGTGCACATGACAAACTCCTCGCCGGTGGTTCGGCGTGTCATGTGGATCTCGACCTGCGCCGCAACCTTGTCGCCGCCGTCGATGATCTCGACCTGCGCCGCAACCTTGTCGCCGCTGTCGATGATCTCGACCGGATGAAGCGCCGGTATTCGAAATCGTCGTCCAGCGCCAAAAGCCGGGCAAGGAACTCCTGCTTACCTTGGCCATCCCGGCATAGCGCGACTGCGCCGGTTCGGCGACCCAGCGGAAGACAATATCATCGGCGCAGTCGACCAGCGCGCCCTCGATGTCACGTTTTGCATAGGTATCATACAGGTTCTTGACGACGTCCGCGCCACATGACCGTTTTCCTCCTCGGTTTGCGAGACCTCGGGATGCGCCTTTTTCGGCTCGCGGGGAAGCGTGGGCCGGCAGCACCTTGAATGCCGGCCCGGCAGATGCGTGGCTTTCCTCAGCCATTCCCCTCAGCCACCGATCGAAAGAAATCCTCCGGGCTGTCGATCTCGGCCAGCCGCCGCTTCTCGATCAGCCAGAAGCGGTTGCCGATCGCCCTGATGAAGGAGCGGTCGTGCGAGGCCAGCACACAGCTTGCCTGATGGGCCAGCAGTTCCGTTTCCAGTGCTTCCTGGCCGTCGATGTCGAGATGGTTGGTCGGCTCGTCGAGCAGATAAAAATTGGGATTGGCGAGCCTGAGCGCCAGCATCATCAGCCGCGCCTTCTGCCCGCCCGACAGGACGCCGATCCTGCGCTCCTGCATGTCGATGCTGACGCCTGCACCCGCCAGCAGCGAGCGTGCGCGCTGCTCGCCGACATCGAAGCTGCGCGAGAGCATCGCCAGCGGCGTGTCTTCGGCGCTGATGCCCGACAGCGCCTGGTCGCTGTAGCCGAGCACCGTCGACGGCGTCACCTTCACGCCTTGCACTGCCGTCTCCGGCTCGATGATGGCATTTCTGATCAGGCTGATCAGCCGCGACTTGCCGACACCATTGCGGCCGAGCAGGACGATGCGGTCGCCCTGGCAGATATGGCGCTTGCCGGTCCTGAACAGCAGCGTTCCGTCAGGCGTTTCGACCGCCAGGTCGTCGAGCGTGATCAGCACCTTGGCATGGGTGCCGCGATTGGCGAGCTTTATCGCGCCCGCCGATTTTTCGCGGTGCGCCGGTGCTGCGACCTCCTCGAGGCGTTGGGCGCGCTGGTTGAGCTGCTTGGTCTTGACCGTCAGCAGGTCGCTGCCCGAATTGATGCCGATGTTGCTAAGCTTGGCCGCCTGCCGGCGCAATTGCTGCGCCACCTTCATGTCACGCTGGAATTTGCGCTCGGTCGAGGCGTCGACTTCGCTCAACGCATCGCGTGCCTTGGAATAGGGCAGCGAGAACACTGGCGATTGTTCTGGGCGCAGGAACAGCGTCCGGTTGGTCGTTGCGTCGAGGAAGGCCCGGTCGTGGCTGGCGATCACCACCGGCACTTCGCGCGGCAGCGTGTTCAGCCAGGTCTCGAGTTGGCTGATCTTGGCGAGGTCGAGATGGTTGGTCGGCTCGTCGAGAAGCAGGACGTCCGGATCGGTGACCCAGACGCGGGCGATCAGCGCCAGCCTTTGCCAGCCGCCGCTCAATGCCCGCATCGGCCGCTCGCGCATCGGCTGCGGTATGTCGAGTGAATCCAGAACCACGTCGACGCGCCATTGCTCGCTTTCAGCCTGCTCGGCCGGCAAGGCGTCGGCCACCACCCGCTGAAAGCCGTGCCCGGCCAATGCTGCGGGAACGGCTTGCTCGACATAGCCGACGCGCAGGCCGCGCGTGCGGGTGATGTCGCCTGATGTCGGCTCCATTTCGCCGGTCAGGCACTTCAGCAAAGTGGACTTGCCGCGCCCGTTGGCAGCAACGATGCCGAGGCGGTCGCCGGTGCCGATGGTGAGATCAAGGTTGGAAAAGAGCGGCGCACTCATGGTGACGCCGAGGGATTTTAGGCTGATCAGGGCCATCTTGGTTTCTCTGGTCTGCCCGGAGGGAGGTTCCGGTTCGATGCACTTTGACGGTGCGCTTGCCTTCAAAATCGGCGTTGCGGCACCACGAAGAGCAGACCAAGAAAATCGAAGCGGGAGAACCCGGACCGTCTCTGATCAGCCCTGCAAGCAAGCTCGCAGGGCACAGACAGGGCCGCGCTGACGGTGGTGGTCGAAAGTCACGCAGCCCTCCTTTCAAGACGTTTTGAGTGGAAACTGGCTACACCAAGGGCAGGGTCGATGGCAAGGGGTCCTGCTCCCCCTTCTCCCCTTGTGGGAGAAGGTGGCCGCGAAGCGGTCGGATGAGGGGTGTTCCAGCTAAGCACCGACGGCGATCCGTCCAGCACCCCTCAACCGTCTCGGCGCTACGCGCCGATCCACCTTCTCCCACAAGGGGAGAAGGGAAGCTACCTACCGTCCCGGCCGCCCGGTCTTGCCGGGTCGGCGCTTCTCACGACGGGCATCGGCGGGGTTTTCGTAGGAGCCGATGCCGGCACGTTCGCGCTTGACTGGCTTGTCGCCCTCAACGGGCTTCTCGGTCCGTCGCACCGTCATCTCGTCCAGCGAATTCTTCTTGAACAGCGGCTTGGTCGAGTCGCCTGGGATACCGAAGTCGGAGCCGTGCGCCTCTTGCGCCGACTGTTTCTTGAACAGCGAGCGCGATACCGCGCCAGCGGGGGTCGGCATGTCGGTGCCCGGGCCCATGGCGTCGAGCGAAGGCTTTGCGAAGAGCGGCTTCTTGACCGGCACCGCACCGTCGGCGCCCATCTCGTCGAGATGCGGCTTGCGGAAGAGACTCTTGCCGTCATTGTCGACCGTGCGGTGGATGGCGCGGCCTTTGTTGTGCTTGCCCTTTTCGCGGCCCGAGACCGGGCTTTCCATGTCGGCATATTTGGCCAGCGGATCGTCGGAGATGGACAGCTCCATCTCGCGCAGCCGCTTGATCTCGTCGCGGATGCGGGCCGCCTTCTCGAAGTCGAGGTTGGCAGCGGCGTCACGCATCTGCTTGTCCATCGCGTCGAGATGGGCTTTCAGATTGTTGCCCATCATCGCGCCGGCGCTATCGGTGAACTGCGAGATGTCGGCGCGGACGTGGTCCTTTTCGTAGACCGAGTCCAGGATGTCGGAGATGCGCGACTTGACCGATTCCGGGGTGATGCCGTTGGCCGCGTTCCACTCCATCTGCTTCTCGCGACGGCGGTTGGTCTCGGCCATCGCCCGTTCCATCGAGCCGGTGACCTGGTCGGCGTAGAGGATGACCTTGCCGTCGACATTGCGCGCGGCGCGGCCGATGGTCTGGATCAGCGACGTTTCGGAGCGCAGGAAGCCCTCCTTGTCTGCATCAAGAATGGCAACGAAGCCGCATTCGGGGATGTCGAGGCCTTCGCGCAAAAGGTTGATGCCGACCAGCGCGTCGAAGGCGCCGAGACGCAGATCGCGCAGGATCTCGATGCGCTCCAGCGTGTCGATGTCGGAGTGCATGTAGCGGACGCGAATGCCCTGCTCGTGCAAATATTCGGTCAGGTCCTCGGCCATGCGCTTGGTCAGCACGGTGACCAGCGTGCGGTAGCCGGCCTTGGTGGTCTCGCGGATTTCGCCGACGACATCATCGACCTGGGTCTTGGCCGGGCGCACCTCGACCGGCGGATCGATCAGGCCGGTCGGGCGGATGACCTGTTCGGCAAAGACGCCGCCGGACTGCTCCATCTCCCAGCCGCCGGGCGTCGCCGAAACCGCGACGGAAAGCGGGCGCATGGCGTCCCATTCCTCGAAGCGCAGCGGCCTGTTGTCCATGCAGGACGGCAGACGGAAACCGTATTCGGCCAGCGTCGCCTTGCGGCGGAAGTCGCCGCGATACATGCCGCCGATCTGCGGCACGGTGACATGGCTTTCGTCGATGAAAACCAGCGCATTGTCGGGGATGTATTCGAACAGGGTCGGCGGCGGATCGCCGGGCTGGCGGCCGGTGAGATAGCGCGAATAGTTCTCGATGCCGGCACAGGAGCCGGTGGCTTCCAGCATCTCGAGGTCGAAGCGGGTGCGCTGCTCCAGCCGCTGCGCCTCAAGCAGGCGGCCGGCCCGTTCGAGTTCGACCAGCCGGTGCTTGAGCTCTTCCCTGATCGACTTGATGGCCTGGTTCAACGTCGGGCGCGGCGTGACATAGTGCGAATTGGCGTAGATCTTGACGCTCTTCAACTCGCCGGTCCTCTGGCCGGTCAGCGGGTCGAACTCGGTGATCGCCTCGATCTCGTCGCCGAACAGCGAGATGCGCCAGGCGCGGTCCTCAAGGTGGGCCGGAAAGATCTCGATCGTGTCGCCGCGCACGCGGAACGAGCCGCGCACGAAATTGATATCCTGGCGCTTGTACTGCTGGGCGACGAGGTCGGCGAGCAGTGCGCGCTGGTCGAGCCGGTCGCCGATCTGCATCTGGAAGGTCATCGCCGTGTATGTCTCGACCGAGCCGATACCGTAGATGCAGGACACCGAGGCGACGATGATGACATCGTCGCGCTCCAGCAGCGAGCGCGTCGCCGAGTGGCGCATGCGGTCGATCTGCTCGTTGATCGAGGATTCCTTCTCGATGAAGGTATCCGTGCGCGGGACGTAAGCTTCCGGCTGGTAGTAGTCGTAGTAGGAGACGAAGTACTCGACGGCGTTTTCCGGGAAGAATTTCTTGAACTCGGAATAGAGCTGCGCAGCCAGCGTCTTGTTGGGGGCAAGGATCAAAGCAGGGCGCTGCGTCTCCTCGATCACCTTGGCCATGGTGAAAGTTTTTCCCGAGCCGGTGACGCCGAGCAGCACCTGGGTGCGGTCGTTGTCGTTGACGCCTTCGACAAGGTCCTTGATCGCCGTCGGCTGGTCGCCGGCCGGCTCGAAATCCGACACCATCTTGATGGCGATGCCGCCTTCGGATTTTTCGGGTCGGGCCGGGCGGTGTGGCGTCCACAGCACGCCATCCTTGTGCAAGGGGTTGCCGGATTCGATTAGCGCCGAGAGCGCCGCCACCGTGGCGGTGACGCCGCCGGAGGCCATGGTCTCGGCCTCCTCGAGCGAAACATCGAGGCCGGCGACAGGGTTGAGGCCGGCCGCGGCGCGTTCTCTGGCCGAAGCCGCGCCGCCCATCGAGGTGCCGCGTGCCGTGCGGCCGGGGGAGGAGGAGCGTTCGGGGATTTTTTTCGCCGTCTTCGGCGATTTGCGGCCGTCCTTGCCGCCATTTTTGTCGGCACCGACTTGCCGCCCTTCCTTCTCCGCTTCCTGCTCGATCTGCTCGGCCCAATCCGCGATCGAGCCGGTCAGCGGCGTGCCTGAAAACTCGGTCTGCGGCGCCTCGGCAAAACCGCCCTTGTGCAGCGGCTCCGACGCATCAAGGAAATCGGTCAGCGGACTGCGCCGCTTGGGCGGCGAAGCGCGATCGTCACGCGCCGGCGACGGCGTGTTTTTATCAGGAGGTTTGGCCATGCCCCAAATATGGGAGGTATCGGCCAAAATGGAAAGAGCGGAGTGGCGAGGGGCGCGAGACGAAACCAAACTGCTGACACAAGGGTGTCAGGAGCGATGTCAAAACGCGCCCTCAGTTGAACCACAGCGCAAATGTCAAAAATCCGGCGCCGCCAAACTGGCGCTGGATCTGGTCGAACTCCTCGCTGGTGAGGATCTTTCCGCTCTCGAGATAGGGCGCGATGGCCGGGCCGGTGATCGACAGCACCAGGTCGAAGGGCTTTGGTTCGTCGAAGAAGCGCTTCATATTGATGCCTTTGTCGGCGAAGCGGAAATGCGGCAGCAAGGTGCGGCCGTCGAGCAGGTCCTCAGCCAAATCAAGCGCGGCGTGCCAGGCGTGGACCTGCTCCTCGCCGACCTCCAGGCCGGTGAGCGGGCTGGCGCCTTTCTGTTGCGGGCCGGGCAGCCATTCACGGTCGTTGTCGGTCTCGGCGCGGATCGCCTTCCAGTCCTCGCGCGACAGCCGGATCATCTCAATGAGATGGCGGCCTGCCGCCTGCCGGCGCTCCGGTTCGACGACCGGCCAGTTGACCAGATGAACCAGCGAGATGAAGTCGGCGATGCGCCATTCGGACGACAACATGCCGCCGCTCATGCCGCCGTCCGGCGGAACGAGCGTGTCCTGCAGCGGCAGTTTGGCGCGCGGAAACAGCATGTGGAACGAACCGTCGAAGGCGTTCCTGAAATCATGCGCCAGCCAGAAATCCGCCTGCGCCATCAGGAATTCGGCATAGCCCTGCAGCCAATAGCCGTCGGCTCGGTCGAAGCGAAAGGTGAGGGCGGGTGGGGCCGGGTCTGGCGCACCGCCACGTGACAGGGATGCCATGATCGCGGCGGCACTTTCGTCCGGCGCGATCTGGCCATCCTCGTTGAGATCGATGCCGAGACGGGTGAGGTCGACCTCCATGCCGATGGCGGCATCGGCAGGCACGGATCCAAGCGTGGCGGCGGACTTTTCCAGCCGATCGCGGAAGGCGACCAGGATGGCGCGGAAGCCGTCGTAGGTCAGCGGCTCGGGATTGGGATTGTCTGGGACCGGCAGCCGCATCAGCGGCAGTATGAATGATTGCGGGCTTTCGAAACCGTGGCGGTGCAAGCCGCCGGCCAGGATCTCCAGCCCGGTGAAGAATTGGCCGGCTCCGGCGGCGTAAGCCGACGCGGGATCAGTGGGTGCGGCGGCTTCCAGCGCAGTAAGGGTGCTGTCGCGGTCCGCTACGGTTTTTGCCTCGAACAGGGCGGCCGGTTCGGGCGCTGCGGCCCCGGCGGAAGAAACCGGCAGCAGCAGAATAAGGGCGGATGCCAGCAGGCTCGAAAATCGCGTCATCTTGGTCCTCCGGTATGCCGTTCGGCGGCAACCATATACGCATCTTGTGTGTTACGCCTACTGCGGGGCATCTGGCAGCACGATTCCGAACGGAGGCGCTTCGCTATATCGTGCGCATCGTCTACCGTGGCCGTTCATCCCGGTGCAGGCTGCGCGTGTCAAACTATCCGTTTTCCTACAAATTGTCTTGGCTGCCACGCTTCTTGAAGCCCTCGCTCAGCGGCGATCAACAAGGCTTTGCGCCGGCAGCCGCAGCGACGATGGTGCCGCCGCCGGCGCGGACGGTGCGGCTCGCTTTCGTCGGCGATATCTCGGCGGTGGCCAATCGCAGAGCGCCGCAATGCGACCCGGCGATCGCTATGTTGCTCGGCTCCGCCGATCTGGTAATCGGCAATTGCGAAAGCCCGGTGGTGGAGCGGCCGAGCGCGACGACGGGAACGAAGCTTGGCACCCATCATGCCATGACCGAGCGGTTTCTCGCCGAGGCGCTGGCGGCCGCCGGTATCTCGCGCGAGAAGCTGGTTTTGTCGCTCGCCAACAACCATGTGCTCGACCAAGGCGTCGAGGGTTTCGACGAGACCGTGGCGGCGCTGACCCGTCTCGGTATCCGCAGCATCGGTACCGCCGCCGGCGGTCCGGTCGAGCGCCTTGCGGTCGGACCGCTGACGATTGGCTTTGCCGCCTTCACGCTGTGGCGCAATGCCGGCGCGGCGGCGTTCGCGGGCCGTGTGTCGATGCAAGCCGACCCGGCACGATGGCCGCGCGGCGCCGCCGTCGACCTCACCTGTGCGGTGCCACATTGGGATTGGGAATTCCGGCATTTTCCACAGGCCGCAACGCGGGCATTGGCACGGCATTTGGCCGCGCAAGGCGTCGGGTTGATTGCTGGCCATCATGCCCATGTCGTGCAGCCGGTGGAGCGGATCGGCAAGGCGCTCGTCGCCTATGGGCTCGGCGATTTTCTAGGCACCGCCTTTGCGCGCCAGCCGTGGCCCGGCCGCATCGGGGGCATCCTGACCGCCGATATCAGCGCTGACGCCGGCACGCGTGGCGCCATTGCCGCCTACCGGCTGCATCCCTTCATGCGGCTGCGCGCCGGCGACCATGAGCGGCTGGTTCCCGTTGAGGCGCTGGAGGGCGCATTAAGGCAAAAGGTTACGGCCCGTTTCGTTGCGGTTTTTGGTAACGGGAATTGATAGCCATAGTTGACTGGTGCTCGGATGAATCGTGTGGCCTCACCACCATCCCAACGCTGTAGTCGCGCGACTTTCGGCAAAATCGGCTATTGTCCGAGCTGGTGTTCGGTCTTTCGACGGTGGGATGGCGATGGAAGCAGCGGATTTCATGCCTGATGAAGCTGACATCGCCGGCATCAAAAGGAATCTCGAGGCCTATGAGGTCGGAAGGGCTGCGGCCTACCGGCAAGTCCGCTGGCGGGTGCCGCTGTTCATCTCCCTGCTGCTGGTATTCGTGGCGCTGGTGGCCTGGCTTTTCAACACGGTCGCCGATCCATACGAACGATGGTTCTCGACGCCGCATGTGCTGCTCTATGTCGTCGGGTTCGTGGCGGCGATCCTGCTCTATTTCCAGGCGATCAAGCCGGCGAGCACCTTGAAGCAATCGTTCCGCAAAACGCTGTTGCCGATCATCTTCGGTTTCATTGAGGATATGCGGTACCAGCATGAGGTAACGCCGAATTCGTTCGACCGGCTGCCGCGCGAGACGATCGGCACTTTTAACAGCAAGCGCTTCGACGACATCGTATCCGGCCGCTACGAGGGATTTCCGTTCGAGCTTTACGAAGCCGATCTCCGGCAAGGCACGGGCAAGAGCGGCACGATAGCATTCAAGGGGATCGTCGTCGCCTTCGAGACCATCGTGCCGTTCCCCGGCATATTGGTGGCCGCCCGCCGGACTGACGTGGCCGTCGGGTTCTTCCGCGGCATGTTCGCCAGCAAAATGCAGGAATTATCATGCGGCGTGCCCGAGCTCGATGCCGCCTACGACTTCCGCACCGACAATGTCGAGGCGGCGCAGCCGCTGGTGAGTGGCCGCCTGGCGCAGGCGCTGACATGGCTCAGCGAGACCTGGCCTGATGATCCGGCGCGGGTTGCGCTCAATGGCGGCGACGGTTTTCTACTGTTGCCGCAAACGAAGGACTTCTTCGACCTGCCTGATAAATCGGTGCCGCTAGACTACGCCAAGCATGTCGCGCCGATGATATCAGATATGGGCGCGATGCTGGCAACGGCGGCGCTGGTGCGCAAGATCGGCGCAAAGGACAAGGCGGCGGGTTAGCCGCTGACGTTCAGCCATCGTCGGCTGCGATCAAGGCGCTGAGCGGCATCGCCTGAGGGCGCTTACAAACCGTTCGGCATTTTCGCCGCCAGCCAGTTCGCCGACCGCTTGGCCATTCCGAGGGTCGCGGATGCGGCGCGGCCAAGGTCGGTTTTGACCAAGGCGTAACCGTTCTTCGTGCGATACAGCACCGAGCGTCCGCCATCGACCGCGGCGCTTCAAAGGCGACCGGCCTGGCAGCCTCTGTTTCCGTGGCTGTTGCCTGCGACCCGACAGCAACGCTGGGCCGACGGCTCAATTCGGACGGGAGTGGGTCGGTGGCGGTCTGCGCTGCCACCGCCAACTCAACCGTCGAGCCGGTCGCGGCAAGCCGCGACGAGGTCTGCGTCGTGCGGCAGATGCCGGACACGAGCGGGTAGTTGAAATTGCGCGCGTGCGACATCTGGCTTTTTATCGCTGCTTCGCAATCGGCGATGGTCGACCACTTGGCCGGCGTCTCGCCGATATACTCGCAAAGCCTGGCATCGCAGTCGCAGCCGACGATGGTCATGGCGACAAGGGTGGTCTTAATCACGGTCTTGTCCCTTCGAATTGCCTTGGCGAGTGCTACAAGGACGTGCGGCGCTGGTGCGTTCACCAATTGCCGTAGATCAAGGCGGGATTTGGCCGCGATTGTGGAATGTGCGTGGTGAAGTACAAGAGAAGGTTTCAGGAGTTCCGCCTGTGGCCGAACTTCATCAGTAGTCGCAGACGTGCTCAAGCGTGGCGCCTGCCTTCATCACTGCCGGCAGAACGGAGTGCAACTCGATTGCGCCTGATGATGAAGATCGTGCCCTCGGCACCGCAGATCGCGCTCGGCCAAGGTGTCCGGCGTACGCTGAAGCCGCGCCAACAACATCGCGGGGATGGCCATGAAAGACAGTCGGCGCCGGGATTTCTCCCAGCGCCTCCCTGTCAGATCAGGACACGGTCGCGGCAGCAACTTCCGTAAAGACGTCGCGCCATGCCGGCCTTGATGTTGACGGTCCTGCCAGCCACCGCCCGAGGGCAGCGTCCGTTCGGGACCTCGCCAGTCTCCACCCTTGCGAGCTTCGTCCAGCGCGCCATCGAAGGTTTTTGCCGTCCTTCATGGCAGCATCGGTCCGCCGTAGGCGTTCGCACGCTTTCCGCGGCCCCGTAGGTCTCGGCATCCCTCCTCAAAACAGGCAAGCCTGCCTTCATTCGGAGCCGTACGGGCCTCAGGAAATCCGCCGTTTCGCTTTGCCCTTCGACTTGGCGATCGGTAGCCGCCTGAGATGGGTTTAACATACGGGGGATAAGCGTCTGGCGAAACAGCCACGAGCCTGTGGATAGCGGGATTATCGGGGACCAATCGCCCTCAACCTTAGCTATAGCTACGATACGCGCGCCTTCTCAGCCAGAAAGTCCAACATCGCACGAGCGCGGATCGACTGGGGACCATCCCGGTCAATGCCGGCAACACGGAATACTTCACGATCTTCCGGGCAGAACTCGTCGAGAATTGAGAGCAGTCGTCCCTCGGCTATATCTAGCTTGACCGTGAAATCGGCGAGTCGCGCCAGTCCAGTTCCTCCGATTGCAAGGTGGCGAAGGGTCTCGGAATCGCTTGCTCGCACCCGCGCGTCGATCGGCACTGTGATCGTGTAACCGTCCACCCGGAAGGACCACCGTTGGTTCGGGACCGAATGGACAAGGTCGAGTATGCAGTGGGTCTTCAAATCTTCGATCTCCTTCGGCCTTCCGAAGCGATCCAAATAAGACGGTGCGGCAACGATCTTCATCCTGGCCGCTCCCAATTCGTTCGCGATGAAACCAGGGGCTCCCCGAACACTGGCGAGTACAGCAGCATCAAACGATCCCACTGCGGCGTCGGACGCCTCATCGGACTGCACGATATCCAATGCGAGTTTCGGGTAACTCGCCAAAAATTCGGGCACTAGCGGCGCAAGGATGTGTATCCCGAAAGACGGGGGCGTGTTCAATCGGACACGCCCTACAGGGTGTTCGCCGGACGCTACGTTGCGCTCGGCTTCTTCAAGATCGGCGAGGATGCAGAGGCTGCGTTGATAGAAGCTGGATCCTTCAAATGTAGTTGAAAACTGCGGGTCGATCTGTTGATGAGGCGCACGCCAAGGCGCGATTCCAAGCGAGCGATAAGCTTGCTCACGGCCGAGGGGGCCATTCGACAGGCTCGAGCCGCGGACGAGAACCCCCCGAGTTCGACGACCCGCGTGAAAACTTCCATCTCGCCAGACCGATTGACCTCCGGCCGTCCCATACTGACCTCAAGTCGAAGGTATTGCGCCAGAATTCTGTCGAACACCGAGGCCGCCGATGCAGACATACTTGGTGTCGAGATAGTCTTCCATGTCCTGATGGCCGCCTTCCTTGCCGAGGCCGGACTCCTTGACGCCGCCGAACGGCGCCTCGACCGTGGTGATGCGACCTTCATTGACCCCGACCATGCCGTATTTCAGCCCTTCCATGACGCGGAACGCCCGGCCACGATCGCCGGTGTAACGAGGTGCGCGCTGTCGACCAGAGAAGGATCGTCATTGTGCGGCCGCATCGGCAGTCACGGACGGACCGGCGCGACCGTCGAGCAGTCGACTTCTCTGCCGTCATTCACCGCTAAAGAGAACGGCCGCTGTCAGGGTATCGGCGACCACCTTGTTTCCCTTTGGCGACAGGTGCAGGTGATCGGCTTGCAGATCAGCGCGGATGGCAACCGGATTTTCGGGATCTGCCAGAAGCTTGTCCAAATCGACCACCGCGTCGAACTCGTCGCTGGCGCGTATCCAGTTATTGATCTCTTGACGCAATTCGTCTCGCTTGAGGCTGTAGTATCCCTCAAGTGGACTGCCCTTCAGGGCATCCTGGAATGGTGTGAGAGTCCCGGCCACTATACGCAGGTTATGCGCATGGGCCATCGCGATAAGCTGGCGATAGCCAGCGACTATCTGCTCCCTGGAAAGGAATGGATCGTCCGGGCCAAATGCCTGCCCCGGCCACGCGATATCGTTGATGCCTATTAGCACAATGACGGTTTCCAGATTGGGCACGCTCAGCACGTCCCGGAAGAAGCGGGCCATAGCGTTTTCGCCCATTTGCGTGTTGAGCAGGCGTGCACCCGAAATGCCTGCGTTCAGGACTGCCACATTGTCTGGAGCAAGGTTCTCTGCCAGAAAATCCGGCCATCGGGAATTGAGGCCCAGGCCGGAGGCGGCGCCGTCAGTGATGGAGTCGCCGAAAGCGACCACCGCCCTGGTGTGTGCAGGCGCCTCGACAAACACGTCGCTGAGGAAGAGGCGTGTGGTCGTCTCCGTCGGTTGATCGATCGAGGCGTTCTCCACCTGATTTCCGGGTCCAATATAGCCAGTTTCCTCAGCATCCCAATGAAAGGTGTCTATTGGCGTTGGATCGGCGACAAAGATCGAAACGACGACATCGCCGCGGGCCGGTACATTCAGCTCAACCGGATCGCTGATGGCTGGTGCCCCCGCGGGGATAGAAAGCCGCTCCGATCCACTGAAGGTAACCAGCTTGTCGGTGCTGGTTTCGACCGCCGATCCGCCCGCGCCTGTTAGCGCAACATGAACGGACTCAATGACCAGGGGGGCTTTGCCATACTCGTTGGACAGGACAATGCGCAGCTTGTCTCCGCCCAGGCTCACGCGCACCTTCTGACGGACGGTTTGGTTCCAGAGGTTAAACGGTAGAAGGGTCGGCAAGGGGAAGTCCCCGTCCCAGGTGGGCTGTGGGCTCGCAGTCCATGATTTCACCCATGTCGAGCCCGCGGCGACAGCTGCGTTGGGTGACGACAGGGCAATGGCAGACGCGGCAACGGCAACGATTGATCCCAAGCGTATCGCCTTAGCCGATGTCGCACACACACTGGTCTTCAAAGACATGTTAATCCTTCCAGAAACTTTGCATGGAGTCGTCTTTCCGATCGCTTACGAAACGATCGGCTGTCGATTGCCGCTTTCGGCAAGCTGCCGAGCAATCTCTTCGATGCCGGCAGCGTCGAGCTTGTAGTGCGCATAAAGATGTGTCGGCGGGGCGATCAGGCTGTACTGGTCATAGATGCCGTGCCGGCGAAGCTTTACCGGCAATCCCTCATCGGCGAGCACCTCGGCGACTGCACTCCCGAGCCCGCCAAGCACATTGTGCTCTTCGACCGTCAGGACAGCTCGGGCGTTGGCCGCAGCATCGAGAACGGCGTCGCGGTCGAGCGGCTTCACCGTCGCCATGTCGATCATACCAATGCTGTAGCCTTTCGCGTTCAGCGATCGTGCCGCCAGCAATGCTGGATGAACCGTCGAGCCGCAGGCGACAATGACAAGGTCCGATCCATTGAGATGCTTGATCGCCTTGCCAAAGACGAATGGCGTACCGCTTTCGTACACATCCGGATCGCGGCCGCGTTGGATGCGCATGTAGACCGGCTCGGGATAATCGGCAGATGCTGCAATCACGGAGGCGAGTTGCGATCCGTCAGCAGGAGCGACAACAGTGAGTCCGGCGATCGAACGTGTGATGGCGAGGTCCTCGGTCGCATGATGTGAGGTGCCATAGAAGCCCAGCGATATTCCGGCATGATGCCCGATCAGCCGCACCGGCAGAGCGGAGTAGGCAACGTCCATGCGGATTTGTTCGCAGCACAGCAACGCCAGAAAGGACGCGAAAGTGGCAACGTAGGGCTTCATTCCGGCGGCCGCCATGCCCGCTGCCGCGGAGACCATGTTCTGCTCGGAGATCCCGAACTGCACGAACCGTTCCGGACACATCCGGGCGAACTTCGAGAGCCCATTGGAGTATTGCAGGTCGGCGGTACCGGCGACGACCGGTTCGCCTGCTGATACCAGCGCCAGGAGAGCGTCTGATAAACAATCGAGCCCGGGCGTTTTGGAGTTGAGTTGGCGATACTGCCAGGAGTCTTCAGACAGAGGACGGGTCATTTCAAAGCTCCATCGACTCGATTTCGGCGATCGCACGCGCTGCGTCGTCGGGCGCGAGATAGCCCAGATGCCAGCCCGGTTCAGTTTCCATGTAGGAGACCCCCTTCCCCTTCACGGTATTGGCAAGAATCATGACTGGTTTTTCGCGTGTCTTGTCCGCCTTTAGGGCACGCAGTAGCGTTGCTAGCGAAGCCACATCATGTCCATCGACGACATGCGTTTCCCAACCGAAGGCGATCCACTTGTCCGGGATCGGCTCGATCCCGATAATGTCGTCGACGCACCCGTCAAGCTGAAAGCCATTGCGATCGATTATACCGACAAGACGGCCCAGGCGGTTGTGCGCCGCGAACAGAGCCGCCTCCCAGACCTGTCCCTCCTGCAACTCACCATCGCCAATCATGACGTAGGTTTCGTAGTCGCGCCGCTGCATCCGCGCCGCCAGGGCCATGCCACAGCCGGCCGATAGCGCATGCCCGATCGATCCGGAGCTGAAATCGATGGCAGGCACCTTGGTCATGTCGGGGTGATCGCCTAACGGATTTCCCAATCGGGTGTATTGATCGAGCGTTTCCTTCGCCAGATATCCGAGATCCGCCAGAATCGGATAAAGTCCGACTGCGGCGTGTCCTTTGCCCATCATGAAGCGATCGCGATCCGGCCATTTCGGATCAGTTGGATGCAGCCGCATGGTGTCGTAGTAGAGAACGGCAAATATCTCGGCAGCAGAAAATGCCGATGTATAGTGCCCCACCTTGGCGATTTCGATCAGGCGGACGGTTTCCAGCCGACTGAGTCTTGCCTTGGCTTTGAGCAAGGCGATCCGAGCGTCATCCGGTCGGAAATCGTTCGTTCTCGCCTTTGCCGCATCAACGTCCATCGCTGGCGCCTCTCCATTCGCAAGGGAATTGCTCTATTCCATAGCGCGGATAGTTGGGTCCGCCGTGTGAATTAAATTCAAAGCAGTCGTGGCCGTTATTCGGACCAGCCTCCACCATCGTCGTGGTAGCCGTGGGACAAATTTGCCCGCGGAGCCTCAAAAAGCGGAGGAATAAGAACGTGAAGGACGGTATGTTTGTTTTTGATGCCGCAGTGCACTGCCAGGATTTCAGCGACAATCAGATCAAGCCGGGCAGCGATGGTCGGCGCGTGCGCATACTGCGTGAGCAACTGACAGGATTCATCAATCTCACCGGACGACGCGGCCCGCCGCCGGAAGTCGAGACTTTTTCCAATCCCGATCTCGACTGGGGCAACCGGATGCTGTTCGAGGAGGCCGATACCGACATGGCCTGCGCCTGCTCGGTGCCTTTGTTCTCTCATTGGCGAGCCGGGCTCGGCCCGGTCGAGCTCAGCCATGCCCTCGCGCAATCCAATCCCATGCGCATTGTCCTGACCGGCGGAGTAGACCCGGTCTATCACGGAATTGACTTCGCTCTTCGAGAAATGGAGCGCCAGGCCAAGGAACTGGGAGCGATCAGCTTCAAGTTTTACCAATATCAATCGCGCGGCTGTGCTTGGCGCGCGGACGATCGGGACATCGCATATCCGCTATGGGAAAAGGCAATCGATCTCGGCATAAAGATGGTCCAATTTCACAAGGGCTTTCCCCTGGAATTGGGACCGGTTGAGGCTTTTCGCCCGAATGACATCCAATATGCCGCCGCAGACTTTCCCGAACTCAACTTCGGCATCCATCACCTAGGCGATCCCTACGTGGACGAAACCATCTCGATCGCCAGCCGCCTCGAGAACGTCTATCTCATCCTGCCCTTGTGGTTCAATCAGTACTTCCTGCAGCCGCACAAGATGCTGCACCGGCTTGGCGAAGCGCTGCTCTTCGTAGGATCCGAGCGCATGTGCTACGGCTCGGAGGCGTTCATCTGGCCGCATGTCCAGACCTACATCGATACGCTCGCCAATCTGGAAATGCCCGAAGAGCTTCAAGAGAAGTGGGGCTATCCCGAGATCACGCGAGCCATGAGAGAGGATATCCTCGGTAAGTCGTTCGCCAGGGGTATGGGCATCGATATTGAGGCCAAGAAGATGGAACTGGGCCTGGCTGCATGACCCCTCCCTTTTCGATTGATGACCTCGAAGCCGCGCTGGCTAAAGTGCGACCCCTCATCCTCGGTCACGGTGGGGAAATCGAGGTCGAACGGATCAGCGACGAAGGAGTGGTGAGCGTTCGCCTCTCCGGTGCATGCAGGGCATGCCCAAACATGGCGATGACCTATGTCGGCCCCATTCGCTCAATTCTGATGCAGGTCGAAGGTATTTCCGAAGTGGAATGCCCGCAAGTGCGTGCAAGTACCGCTACTCTCGACCGTGTGGCACGTTTGATGGGCGCCCGAAGGTTCAGATGAGACCCCGCGGCACGGCTTCCCTTGGCCGCTTACGCCGGAGCGTTTGTCCCGGGATGTCTACAGCGGCAGGGGGTGGTTCGCGCCGCCCTTGAATTCGACGGTCGTGAACACGAGTTCGGTCTCACCGGTATTCGTTAGGTCATGGACCATAAAGTCCCCCGGACCGAATGCAAAGTGGCGCGTGCTTCCAGGATCATATTCGGTCTCGATTACTTCTCAGTTATCAGGTTAGAACGTGAGCGTCCGGGCGAGACCGCCGTCCAGAAGTAGTCGAGCTGATGGCGGTGGAAGCCGAAGCGCTCACCCGGAGCCAGGCGAATGCTCCAGACCCGCACCCGCTCGGTTTCCGATACCAGGCGCTGTCCCACACGACCGTTCGAAAGCTGCGCACGCAGCTCGGCTTTCAAAGCCTCACTCCAGTGATCGGGGCAAATGATTGATTTTTCTTCCATGAGTTCCTTCAGCCCACCGGGCCCGGCGCTCCGCACTAGAGAGCGCTCTTGCCTTAGGGTATGACGCGCTCACGGCGCAGCCGGTCGAAAACGTCGATGAAGGACTGCTCCGTGTCCTGATATTCCATGAAGCCCAGGGCGCGGCTCTTCGCCATCGAGTTCACGCACTCCATCGGGCGGCCAAGGTCGAGGTCCGCGTGCCAGGGCGAGGCGAGTTCGCTGAGTGCATAGGGCTGGAGCTTATGCTCCTTGACCAATCCATCCCAGGCGGATCCGAATCCGGCCATCTGCTCTTCCAGTGAATTGTATCGCTCGGGGTACTCCGCCGGCTCGATCCCGAAATAGCCGGCAATCACCGACCAAAGCTGTTTCCAGCGGAATACATCGCCATTTGCCGCGTTGAACGCTTCGTTGCGCGCATTGGGCTCCATGGAGGCCCACACGACCTGCTTTGCCAGCAAGCGAGCGTCCGTGATGTCGTTGAACCCGCGATATGCTGTCGGATGGCCGGGAAAAATGAAGGGCTGGCCGCTCGCCTTGCAGATGGAGGCGTGGGTTGCCAAGGTCGCACCGATGTTCATCAGGTTGCCGACGGCATAGCCAATGATTGTGTGCGACCTGTGCACGGACCAGCCGAAACCGTGTTCTGCCGCATACTGCATCGCCACGTCCTCGAGCGCGTAGTAGAAGTTCTTCTGCGGTAGCCGGGGGGCGGTCTCCCGGAATGGCGTTACCGGTGTGTTGTTCGCGTAGTTCTCGAACGGACCGAGGTAGTGCTTCGTGCCGGTGACAACCGCCACATGTTGCACGCAGCGTTTGCCAACGAACGCATCCAGCACCGTGCGCAGCATCGCACTGTTGAGGCGGATGTTCTCGTCCTCATTGGCGCCTCGCGTCCAGGTGCAATAGTAGATATGCGTCGGCTCCAGATCGGCCAGCGCTTTGAGCGCGCTGTCACAGTCCAGAAGATCCACTTTTAGGCTCTTCATGTAGGAAGAGCCGGCGGGCGGGCGACGCGAGAGGCCATGTATGTCCCACCCGCCCAGATCGCGCAGGTGTTCAGCTACGTTCAAACCAACTATTCCCGTCGAACCGACAACGAGGGCGCGTTTCTGGTACATGTAATTTTTCCTAAATTGACGGTGCGTGCGCTAAAGAATCGAGTGGATCGCGCCGCCGTCCGCTCGCTGCGCTGTTCCGTTCATCGCCCAATTCGTTGCGAGCTGCAGGATCGCACGTCCATGCTGTTCGGGATCGATGAGACGTTGAATCAGGGAGCCCGGCTGGTCTTTTTCAAAAAAGCCCCTGACAACGTCGTCGAAGCCGATTCCGCGATCCTTTGCGATACCTTGGAAATACGCCTTGACGCTGTCGGTGGCTGTAGGACCGGGCAGGTAAGCATTAACACGAACATTTGTGCCTCGCGTCATTTCGGCGAGCGCACGGGCGAGCCCCAGCTGGGCCGTCTTGGTCACCGAGTAGTGGACCATGAAGGGAATTGACCGCACTGCGGCCTCGGATGCGATGAAGATGACGCTTCCTGAATTGCGCTGAAGCATCTCGCTGAAGACCGGCCGTGTAATGCGAACGCCAGTCATTAGGTTGGTATCGAAATACTCATGCCAACGCTCGTCGGAAATGGCTTGAAAGTCCTCGACATCGAAGCGGCCGATGTTGTTGATGAGAATCTCGACAGGGCCAAATCCAGTCGCGAAGTCGTGCAGCTTTTTCGCGCCGTCGGGTGTGGTCAGATCCGCCACGACCCCATGCGCATTGGGTCCAATCGCGGTCACCGCCGCATTCAGGCGGTCCTCGTCACGCCCATTTATGACCACCGTTGCGCCCTCCTGATGAAAGACGCGGGCAGTCGCAAGCCCGATACCCGAACTCCCTCCGGTCACGATGGTGACCTTACCTGTGACGCCGAAGTCCATTGCGGTTCCTTCCGTAGGTTGCGAACTGTCGCCTTCGCCGTCGTCGCTGTTTCGTCGGACATTCGCACGAGATGCGACTGTGAACATCCGTCAATTATGTCGAAACAAACTTGACGAAAATTCATAAGTGGACCAGCATCGCGGGAATGCGCGGTCGGGAGGAAAACGCAATGATAAACCGCGGCGGGGAGATGGAAGTCTTTGTTCGTGTTGTCGAGTTCGGCAATTTCTCGGTAACCGCCCGGGCCCTGCGCCTAAGCCCCTCCGCCATCAGCAAGCTGATTTCACGGCTTGAAGATAGGCTCGGCGTTTCCCTGATGGTCCGTTCGACGCGCGGTCTGACACTAACCGCCGAAGGAGAGGCGTTCTACGATCGTGCACAGAAGATCGTGAGCGAGATCGAGCAGTCTGAGAGGCTGGTCACCCAGACCGCGGAGGAGGTGCGAGGAATCTTGAGGGTAAACTGCAACATTCCGTTCGCGCAGCACTACCTGTTGCCGATAGTACCGGATTTTCTGGAACGGCATCCGGGCGTGACGCTGGACCTTGTCCAGACTGATCTTCCGGTCGATCTCATCTACGAACGCGCGGACGTTGCTATAAGGACCGGCGTACTTGCCGATTCCGCTCTCAAGGCACGAAGACTTCTGGAAAGCGCACGACATGTCGTTGCCGCACCCCGATACATCGCTCGCTTTGGTGAGCCCGGCAGCCCGAGCGATCTGGTCAACCACAATTGCCTGAATTTCAACATACGACGCAGCCTCGACGTGTGGCCATTCGAGCGCAAGGGGCCGGAAGGCGCCGATCGTCTTGACCAGCCGGTAAATGGGAACATACGAGTCGACAACGGAGAGACGATGCGTCAGATGGCGCTTGCCGGACTCGGCCTGGCGCGCCTCTCCGACTTTCACATTCTGCCGGACATTGAGGCTGGGCGCCTGGTTTCGGTGCTGGAAGATTACAACCCGGGTGACCTCGAGCCGATCCACGCCCTCTACGTCGACCACGCGCATCTAGCGAACCGGATACGTGTCTTTATCGACTTCGTGGTCCAAGCGCTCCGGCACCGCCGGGATCGCTACCTCAGTCGAACGTGATTGGGCACCGGCAGAGGCGGGTTGGCACTGTCCAGGAACTCCACGACCATGAACCCAAGCGCCGCATTTCCAACATTCTCCAGGTCCCTGACGTGCGGCTCGTCCTTTGGAACGCGCTGGAAATAAACCGTGCCATCGACCAACTCGTAACGGTCAGTGCGGCCGGATGCATGGCGCGATTGAAGCACGCCGTCGCTCAAGGCTATCCAACAGTAGTCGAGCGTATGACAGTGAAATGCCATACGCTCGTTTGGTTCGAGCCTTGCCCGCCAGATCCTTGCACGGACATTCTCCATGACAATCTGGCGGCCGACGCATCCGTTCCGAAGGCTGTCGGCCAATTCCTCCTGAAGCCAGTCCGGCCAACCCTCCGCTTCGGCCGTGGCAGGCGCGCGGGCCGGAAGGGGCCGACTTCGGCGCCGCCTCATGAATAGCGCTCCCGCAGGCTGTAAAAGCCGACCATCGTGATAACGACGACGCCATAGACGATCTGCTTGGCCGCTTCCGGCGCTTGCATTATTGAGAGGATCGAGGCCATCAAGGTGAGCAGCATCACACCGGCGACGGTACCGGAATAGTTGCCGCGGCCGCCGAAGAGGCTGGTGCCGCCCAGCACCACAGCCGCAATGCCCGGCAGCAGGTATGTGTCGCCCATGCGCTGGTAGGACTGACCAGCGTAGCCCGCTAGAAGCATACCCGCCATGGCGCTGCAAATGCCCGCAATGACGAACCCGGCGACAAGCACCCGGCGGCTGTTGACGCCTGAAAGATAGGCGGCGGGTTCATGCGTGCCGACCATGTATATGCGCCGACCCAGGGTCGTGCTTCTCAGGATGAAGAGCAGGACCAGCGAAACCGCGACCCAGACAAACACGACGTTCGGAATGCCGAATATGCGTCCGGAGCCGAGCATGGACATAAGCGGCGAAGGCCTGCTGCTCAACGCATAAAAGCCGCTAAAGTAGACCAAAATGCCCATCAGGACATTGTTGGTCGCAAGCGTCCAGATCATGGACGGGATGCGCAGGTAAGCCACACCAAAGCCGTTGACGGCGCCAACCGCCGCTCCGACGGCCAATCCAGCCAGCACCCCCTTTTCCGAGACGAACACCTCGGGCGTCAGGCCTACGACGGCCGTGGCGACGGTTGCGGCGGCGGTCATGGTCCACGGTACCGACAAATCGATGTGGCCAAGCAGGATTACCACCATCGCCCCCGCGGCAACGATTCCCAGGAATGCCCCACTTTGAAGCTGCTGGGCCAGATAAGGAGGCGAAAAGAATTGCGGATATTGCCACCCACCGACGAGAAGCAGGAGCGTCGCCGCCATGACGATTGAACGCGTTGGAACATCGAATGGCAGACGCGCAAAAACGGCGGTCATTGGAAAGCCTCCATCCTGCTTGTCATGCGCAGCAGCCGTGCCGCGCCAAAGGAAACCGCGACCAATAGGACGAGTCCCTCAAACAGTGGTTGTGCCAGCGGTTCGATATCATTGAAGAACAAAAGGTTGCCGATCGTGCGCAGGATCAATGCGCCGGCGATCGAACCTGCAATGCTACCGGCGCCTCCGGTAAGCGCAGTGCCGCCAATGACAACCGCCGCTATTGAGTTCAGCGTATAACTCAGGCCAATCGACGGATCCCCCGAAAGCGTCTGAAAGCCCACAAACAAGCCGCTCAACGAAGCGAAAACGCCAGCCAGCACATAGGCTCCTATCTTCGCACGCTTAACGCGCAGGCCGGAGGCGTAGGCGGCCGCCTCCGAAGACCCAACGGCTACGATGGTCCGGCCCAGCACCGACTTGCGTATTGGATACCAGGCGGCGATGGCGCCCAATATGACGATCAGCGACATGGGAACCAGGCCTCCGAGATCCCCGCTAAAAAAATCGCTCAGCCCCTCTGAAATGTCGCCGCCTGGAATGGGTCGAACGATCAGAGCGATACCAGAGAAGATCGTTCCCGTTGCCAGCGTCGCTATGATTGCCTGCATCCGCCCGATTACTATGACAAGTCCGTTCAGCAACCCGCATGCCGCTCCGGTCGCGATGACTAGGATCATGCCGTTGGCGACCTCAACCGGACTGCCATTGACCAGATGCGAGGCCATGCAATTGGTGAGCGCCATGATTGGACCGATCGACAGGTCGATACCCCTAGACAGGACGACAATCGTCTGACCAACGGCGAGCAACGCCAGCGCGGTGCCCTGATTGGACCAGGCCGTCAGAACGCCGATACTCAACCCCTGCGGATGAATGGACAGATAGTAGACGATGAGGAGCGCCAGCACGGCCCACGCCGTCAGCGGACGCATGTGGGCCCGCAACATGCGGATGATCATTGTTGTGCCTCCCTCGAATGGGGGACTTCGCCAAGGTTGAGCGCGTTCTTCAGAATATTATGTTCACTCAGATCATCTCCGGCGAGTTCCGCGCGCACGCAGCCGTCGTAAATGATCAACGCCCGGTCGCACAGACCGACGAGTTCATCGTAGTCAGTGGTGTAGATCATGATCGCCAACCCCTCCTCGGCGAGTCGCCGCAGCAGGCGATAAATCTCTTGCTTTGTTCCGATATCGATGCCGCGGGTCGGGTCGATCAGCAGGAGCAGGCTGGGCTTTGTTGCCAGCCACTTGGCGATCACCACTTTTTGCTGGTTGCCCCCCGACAGGGTTTCCACTGGATGATCCAAATTCTCCGCCCTGATCTGCAACTGCTCGACCATCCGGGCCACGGTCCCGGCTTCCGCTTTGCGGCTGATGATGCCAAAGCGGGCAAAGGTGTCCATCACGGGTGCTGTCAGATTGGCCCCGATGGAAAGCGGTAGGAACAAACCGCCATATTTCCGATCCTCGGGCACGAGTGCGAAACGCCGATCGCCGGAAATTCCGTCGCCAGGGCCGCGTGCACGCAGGGGGGTGCCGTGCATGCAGATCGTGCCTCCGACTCCGCGCAAAATACCGGCGATCGCCTGCAGAATTTCCTGCTGCCCTTGACCGTCAAGGCCGCCAAGGCCGACAATCTCGCCAGGCATAACCTGAAGATCGATTCCTTTCAGCTTGCCGTTCCAGCGAAGCCCTTTCACCGACAAATTGGGTTCAGTGGTTGCGTGGACTTGGTATTTGGGCGGGTAGACCTGCGTCAGCGAGCGGCCGAGCATCAACTGAACGATCTCGTCACTGGACCTGGACCCAGTCGGGTAGGTTTCGACGTGAGTCCCGTTGCGAAAGATCGAGCAGACGTCGGCAAGGGCCTCGATTTCGTGCATGCGATGCGAAATGAAGAGGATCAGCGTGCCTTCATCGCGAAGGCGCCGAAGCAGATCGGTGACAGGCTTGACGTCGGATGCCGTAAGCGCGGAGGTTGCTTCATCCAGAATAAGGACCTTGGGGCGGCGAATGACCGCCTTGGCGATTTCCACGATCTGGCGCTTGGAGAGCGGCAATTCGCGACACAGACGTGAGACATCGATGTCTTGCCCGACACCCATCTCCCACAGCACGTCACGCGCCATCTGAGCCTGTCTCTTGCGATCGATCAGGCCAAGCCTTGTCCGCGGTGGATCCGCCAGACAAATATTGGCGGCAACGCTGAGATCGGGAATGACGGACAGTTCCTGAAAGATGCACACAATGCCGCTTCGGGCAGCGTCGGCCGGCGAGGTAGGTGAATAGACCTCTCCGTCCAAGCTGATTGCACCGTCTGTGGGGCGAACGACGCCAGCGAGTATCTTCATCAGGGTCGACTTGCCGGCGCCGTTTTCTCCAAGAACGGCATGAATGGACCCGCGGCGCGCGTCGAAATCGACGTCGCGCAGAGCAACGACTCCTCCATAGGATTTACCGATTCCGGTCAATTGCAGAAGTGGTGCAGCGTCGATCAAAGCGCCCTCCCGTGCAGTCTCCAAATATTGCACCGGATGCGGCATGGGGCCGCCTCCGGTGTGGGAGGCCTAATTATTGCCCGCGCTTTTGGCGTTGAGCTCGTCAGGCGTGAACACCATGTCCTTGCCGCAACTGCCGTAGCCGGTCACGGTCTCGAACGTATCAGGCTCGTCCGGGAAATAGTTCACATTGGGATTCATGTCTGCCGTTTTTACGTTGGGCGTCGGCAGATTGACTGTTGCCGGAAGGGCCTCGCCCTGCAACAGCGCGATCGCGGCACGGATCGCCACGGGGCCTTGTCCCGGCGAAGTTGAGACCGAAATGCCCGGGATGTTTCGCGCCGCCAGAGCTTTGACGAACCCGTTCTCGGCGTCGCCGCCGACGGGCACGATTGGATGTCCGGTCGCTTCCATAGCGTTGGTAACGCCGCGACACCCGTGCTGGCAGATGAACGCATCAAACTGGCCATGCACTGCGATTGCATCGGCTGTTACCTTCTGGACTGTTCCGGTATCCCAGTTGCCGACAACCTCGATGACCTCGATATCGGGATAGTTGGCCAGCACACGCTCCAACCCGACATGGCGGTCGCGATCGGTCGAATTGCCCTGGATGCCGCGGACTTCCAGAACCTTGCCCTTGGGCTGTTTCATCTGGTCGACGACGGACTGCGTTTTGATCTCGCCCTCGAATGTCGTCCATTCGGGCGTGATCCTGAGAACCTTTTCACTGTCGACCGGATTATCAAAGGAAACCAGAACGGTGCCGGCGCGCTCGGCCCGTTTGATGACGGCACCGAATGCCGTGGGATTGACTGCGATGAAGGCAATCGCGTCATACCCGGCTTGGATGAAGTTATCGATCGCAGCGATTTGCGCCGCTACGTCGGAACCGGTCGAAATCACTTTGAGTTCAGCGATGTCCTTGGCTTTTTCCGGACGCGCTGCCCAGGCCTTGACGCTCTTGATCATCTGTTCGCGCCACGGAATACCCGTATGTCCGTTAACCAGCGCGATCCGGTACGGACCTTCCCGCCTCTCGTATTTAATGATCGTTTTGACGCCGGCTGCCGGCACATAACAATCCGGCATATACGTTTCCGCCAAAGCTGGCGAAGCGGCGATTAACGCCGCCATGACGGCGAAGCTCGCGGAGCGAGCAACAGTCTTCAGCATAGTGATCTCCTCCCACTGCACTTCCGCTTCTTGTCGGCCCATATTTGGCTTTGCGAGCCCACCTCGGAAGAGATTGGGATACCATCAAGACTTTGACCTCGCGGCAATCAGGTGATTGCGATCATCATTTGTGAATTTTCTTCAAAGCAGGTCGGCAGATGCGCACCTGCCTTAATTCGGCGCCGGAGCGTTTTTCTGGACGAGATGCAGGAGGCGGGACACGGCCCTGATCTGCGGCGAGGAGCAAGATCGAACATTCGGCCCTTGCCCCACAGAGCGGCGCGGGCTTCAATGCCGGCAAAGGATTTTAGGACACCAGTGTCGCTGCGATCCTTTGGGAGGGCGTTCTTGAAGGTCGGGGTGGTTCTCAATCCGATTGCCGGTGGCAGCCGGCTCAAACGGCATTGGCCGGAGGTCAGTGCTTCGCTCAGGAAACATTTCGGCGATTTCGAGCTGCGCGAAACGCAGGCGACCGGCGACGCCGAACGGCTGGCGCTCGTCCTTGCAGCCAGCGGCTTCGACCTGGTGATCGCGGCGGGCGGCGACGGCACCGCCAGCGAAGTGGCCGACGGGCTGCTGCAGGCGTTTGCGGAAAGCGGCCGGACGGCCGAACTCGGCCTGCTGCCTTGCGGCGCCGGCATCGATTTCGCCCGCGGGCTCGGCCTATCTGGCGAGGTCGACCTGACGTTGAAGCGCATCGCCGATGCCAAGGCCCACAACGTCGATGCCGGCCGCATCTCCTATGTCGACGACCATGGCGCGCTGGCCAGCCGCCATTTCATCAACATCGCCAGCCTCGGGCTTTCAGGCGCCACCGACCGCGCGGTCAACGCCGACAAGCGCAAGGGCAAGGTGTCGGCCAAGGCGCTGTTCTACTGGCGCACCGTGTGGGAATTCATGCGCTACCGATTCCAGGACGTTGTGATCACCGTCGATGACGGCGTCCCGGTCGAGGCGCGCGTGGCGCTGGTGGCGGTGGCTAACGGAAAATTCTTCGGCGGCGGCATGATGATCGCGCCGGATGCCGAACTGGACGACGGTCAATTCGACATCGTCATCCTGCGTGCGGCCGGCAAGCTGAAACTGATCTGGGACATCCGTCTGCTCTATGGCGGACGGCACCGCAACCATCCGGCAATCACCATTTTGCGTGGCAAGAAAGTGGTTGTCGAACCGCTCGGTGATGCGCAAAAGAACGCCGCGCTGCTCGACGTAGACGGCGAATCCCCCGGGCGCATACCGGCGACCTTCGAGATCCTACCCGGCGCGCTGACGCTCAGATATTGAATCAAGGTGTTGAGACTTTGATTCAGCTCGTTTCGATCGTGATTCTGGCGATCCGGCCAATATGCTGGAATCGCTTCACAATCCGCCTGTCAGGTCTCGGTCTTGGCAGGAAAAGCCCGGCGTTCTTGCGTGTAAATACTCTTCACCCGTTTGCGCGGCAAACTGGTGACGACGTCTAAAGACAGCTCACGGCATCAACGGCGTCTGCATCATCTGCAGATGCAGGTCCTTGCCGGTCCAGGGATGCGCCTCGCAGACCGCTTCGTCGAGTTCGACGCCAAGGCCTGGTTCCATCGACGGAATGACGTTGCCGTCCTGCCATTCGATCTTTTTCTTCAGCAGCTTTTCGTGAAAGCCGTCCCACTGCTTCAGCGATTCCAGAATGAGGAAGTTGGGCAAGGTCACGGCAAGCTGGATGTTGGCCGCACCGACGACCGGCCCGCAATAGCAGTGCGGTGCGACCTGAATGTGGTAGACCTCGGCCATGGCGGCGATCTTCTTGGTTTCGAGAATGCCGCCGGAGCGGCCGAGATCCGGCTGCAAAATGGTCGCAGCACGGTTCTCGATGACCCGGGCGAATTCGAACTTGGTCGTCAGCCGCTCGCCGGTGGCGATCGGGATAGACGTGCCGCGCGCCACCTGAGCCATCACTTCCGGCATATCGGGCGGCACCGGCTCCTCGAACCACAGCGGATCATAGGGCTCAATGGCGCGGGCCATGCGCAGCGCGCCCGACGCGGTGAATTGGCCATGCGTGCCGAACAGGATGTCGGCCCTGGTGCCGACCGCCTCGCGGATCGCCTTGATCATGCGGGCGGAGAGGTCGATATCGACGAGACGCGGCTGGTGACCGTCAAACGCAGTGTAGGGGCCGGCCGGGTCGAGCTTGACGGCAGTGAAGCCCTGCTCGACATATTCGAGCGCGCATTCGGCCGCCATATCGGGATCGTTGTAGACGTTCTTGCCGCGCGCATCCTCCGAGTGGACGCTGCCGCTGTGTGGGTAGAGGTAAGTATAGGAACGCAGCGTTTCGTGCACCTGCCCGCCGAGCAGCTTGTAGACCGGCTTGCCGGCCTCCTTGCCGATAATGTCCCAGCAGGCGATTTCGAGCGCCGAAAAACAGCCCATCCCGGACACGTCGGGGCGCTGGGTGAAGCCGGACGAATAGGCACGGCGGAAGAAGTTTTCGATGTCGTGCGGATCGCGGCCGATGAGGTAGCGCTCGGCCATGTCCTCGATCATTCTTGCGGTGACGTGGGCGGAGAAGGTGGCGTTGTAGGCCTCGCCATAGCCGACGACGCCGCCGTCGGTGGTGAGCTTGACGAAGATGAAATACTTGCCGCCGATGCCGGGCGGCGGATTGCCGACAACCCAGGTCTTTACGTCGGTGATTTTCATTTTTGATCCTCCAGAACCAGTTCGGCACCCTTCCATCCGGTCACGATCGAGGCGGCGTTGGTGTTGCCGGTGATGTTATCGGGAAAGATCGAGGCATCGATGACGCGCAAGCCGGCGAGGCCGTGAACCCGCAGGCGCGGGTCGACGACGGCGCGCGCAGCGTCCGGTCCCATGCGACATGTCGAGACCGGGTGGTAGACAGTGCCCGAACGTTTCCTGAAATCCTGAATGAGATCCGCGTCGGACTTGATTGATGGGCCCGGCACAACCTCTTCCTCGATGATGTCGGCCATCGCCGGCATGGCGGCGATCTTCCGGACGAACTTCACCGCCGCCAGCATTTCGGCGACGTCCGCTTCGGTCGAGAAGGCATTGGCGACGATCTTCGGATAGTCACGCGGATTGCTGGAGCGGATCATGATCTCGCCACGGCTCGATGGACGGCAGTTGGACAGGCCGATGGAAAAGCCCGGCCACGGGTCGGGCGTCAGGATTGGACGCTCGCCGCTCTTCGGGATGACGGTCGAGAATGCCTGGAAATAAAGCTGCATGTTGGGCCGTGAAAGCGCCGGGTCGGTGCGGAAGAAGCCGCCGGCATTGTTCATCGACAGCGACAGCGGGCCCGAGCGCAAAAGGACATATTGCATGCCGACCATGAGCTTGCCCCACCACGGCCGCAGGATCTGGTTGAGTGTCGGCAGCCTGCCCCGATACGTGTAGTTGATGCCGACATGGTCCTGCAGGTTCGCGCCGACATTCTCATTGGCGTGAATGACGGGAATACCGAGCGCTCCAAGGAGCGCCGAGGGACCGATGCCGGAAAGCTGCAGCAATTGAGGCGAGTTGATCGAGCCGCCCGACAGAATGACTTCGCGACCGGCGCGGGCAGTCTTCGTCTCACCGTTCTGCAGGTACTCAATGCCAACGGCACGCTTGCCCTCAAAACGGATTCTGGTCGCCAGCGCATTCATCTCGACGCGGACGTTTTTGCGCTTCATCGCCGGGCGCAGGAAGGCGCGGGCGGCCGACATGCGGCGGCCGTTCCTGGTGGTGATCTGGTAGATGCCGACGCCTTCCTGAACGGCACCGTTGAAATCGCGATTGAGTGGCAGGCCGGCTTGCTGACCGGCCGCCAGGTAACGCTTGGTTAGCGGATGGACGGCGGTCGAGCAGTCGGTGATGTGCAGTGGGCCGCCGATGCCGCGCCATTGATCGGCGCCGGCCTCATTGTCCTCCAGCGCCTTGAAGGCCGGCAGCAGATCGTCGTAGCTCCAGCCGGGATTGCCGGCATCTCGCCAGGCATCGAAATCCTCGCGCGCGCCTCTGATCCAGACCATCGCGTTGATCGAGCTCGAGCCGCCGAGCAGCTTGCCGCGCGGCCAGTGATCGGTGTTGTTGTCGAGCCCGGGATCCGGGTCGGTCTTGTAGTTCCAGTTGACCGCTGGGTCGAAGAAGGTCTTGCCGTAGCCAAGCGGCATCTGCACGTAGAAGCGCCGATCGGTGCCGCCGGCCTCGAGCACCAGCACCGAGAAGCGGCCGGAGGCGGAAAGCCGTTCGGCGAGGACCGAGCCGGCCGAGCCGGAGCCGACGACGATGAAATCATAAGTCTGCATGGTGGCTGCGGCCGGCTCCGAATGTTCGCACAACCTAGACGCCGCAAGCCGCCGCGATCACCGGAGCTTCCGGCACCCTCTGTGAAAAAAGCGACCGGTACTTCGTTTGCATTCGGTGTCTTGCCCGAAGCGGCCTTCGCCTCGTGGGCGCATCATACGCCATCATCAGCATTTTGCTTGAAATCATAACGCATGATCGGGCGGGCTGGCACCCTGCGAGCGACGACCCTGAACCCGGCGCGAGCGAAGGTGGCGGCGTATCCACTGCCGGAAGCACTCGGCGATACATCGGCATCAAAAGGATAGGCCTCAAGCGCAGGGGCATTTGCGCGCCTTGCAGCTTGCAGCGCCGCTGCGATCAGGTGGGACGTGACGCCCTGCCGGCGGTATCTTTTTCGCACGTAGAGGCAGGACAAGGACCAGACCGGCGCATCATCCACTCGCCTGAGCTGCCACAGCCGATCGAGCCAGGGCACGGCATCTCGCGGTGTCACCTGGCACCATCCGACAGCAGTATTGCCGTCGAGAGCAAGCACGCCTGGAGGCGGACCAAGCTCGACGGCTTGCCGGAACGCGGCCTTGTTTTCCTCACCTGGTCGCTTTCGATAAGAACTGCCGATACGCCCGTACATACACCAACATCGACTGCAGACGGCGCTCTCTTCGAACAGGTCCTCGAGCGCGGACCATAGATCGGGCGTCAGACGGCGAGAGGTAAGTTTCATGTCAGCCTTCCTCAACTCACTCTGCTCAGTCTAGTACCTGCTGGCGCGGTGACGAATCAGCGCCACGACGATACGGGATCGGGAGAAGATCGATATCGAGGGGATTTGGCGCATAGTGCACTACGCGGATGGTCGGCCGATCGCGGAAAAGCATGCATTCCCTTCGGATCAGGGGGCGCACGGGTGGAAAGGCCCTCAAGTCCTGTTGCTTTAGGCGTGAAGAACGACATCAAAATCCCCTGTCCAACGTCGTTCCGGCGACGCTATGGGGTCAAGTTCAAGACTGCTGTCCTGCTCCGCATGTCGACGGGGAGGGAAACGTGCTCGTGCGTGATCGTCCATCTGTCTCCAGCTCGACGAAAAGCATTGCTTACGCGCACCCAGTAGTCGACTTTCGCGCCGGTTTTCAGGATGCCACGCGCTCGGATAAGCATCCAGGCGGCGGCAACCGCATCGCCGGCCGCAACATCCAGTTGGCCAAGCTCCTGGCCAATCGGACCAGACCAGCGGGGAAACCAATCCAGGAACCGCTCGCGAAGGGCGTTGGATCCCACATACCGAAGCGGCGGTACGAGGTCGAAATAGACTATGTCGTTGGAGTAAAGGGACATAAGCCACTCGATGTCTTTGGCGCCCATGGCAGCCGATCGACTCTCCAGCTGTTCCCTAATCGCGGCTTCCACGCCTGGCATCGTCTCCTCCAATCTCTGCATTTCGCCCGCGTGCCGGGCATCAGGCTGTTCCTCCCACGTTGTCATCAAGGTAACCACCGTTGGTGCTTCCCGACAACCAGTGTTCACCACTTGAACAATCACGGAAATCATCATGGCGCGCGGCGACGCGAGAAACATGCATGGCGACGCCATAAGCGCCGAGACCTCCCGCACTCGGCTTCGCCCGCTACCCGGTCGTCGGCAACGGAACGGCTCAATTGAGCCCATAGCCGAATTTCAAACTGCGACATTGCCGGCTGGTGGCGCGTTGACGCATCATCGCCATCCCGATACGGGATCGGGACGATCGATCTCGAAGGGATTTGGCGCATGGTGCATTATGCGGATGGACGGCCGATCGGCGATCTGACGCTCAGGACGCTTGCCATGCCCTCGGACGCCATGCGGCGGGCGACATCTTCGGCGGCTGGGTGATGGCGCAGATGGATCTGGCCTGCGGCATCCGCGCCGCCGAGCGCGCCAAGGGCCGAGTGGTGACGGCAGCGGTGAAGGAAATGTCGTTCGCCAAGCCGATGAAGATCGGCGACACGCTGTGCATCTATACGCATGTCGAGCGCGTCGGCCGCACCTCGATGGCTCTCAAGGTCGAGGCCTGGGCGCAGCGCTACCTCTCCGACCTGATGGAGAAGGTCACCCATGCCGATTTCGTCATGGTGGCGCTGACGGCGAAGGCAAGCCGAAGGCCGTTCCTGCCGAAAGCTGACCGGCTGGATGTCGTCGGCTTAAAGTCGAACGGCAACACCGCTTCCAGCCTCTCGCAAGGAGATGGGAGCAGCGATGCTGTGTGATGCTTTTCATATTCGCGTTCGCACATTTTCGTGACCATGTCCGGCAGGACATGGGGACAAGACAATGCGTCAACGATTGCTGAACGACGCATTGGTGGGCGCGCTTGCGGCCTTGTTCTGCCTGCTGGCCGCAACCCCTATACCGACGTCAAACACGACGAGGCCGAAGCCAGTTGCGCCTCGGAAAACTACACCCTCAATCGGCAAGCGAGCAGGTGCGAAATCTGCGTTGCAACGACGTGCCACACCGGCGCGATGAGCGTGAGCAATTGCGGCAAAGGGGCGGCCTGCGCCATCGAAGCAAGGTGGTCAATCGGGGACGAAATCGAAACGGACCGAAAGCCCACTGCGGGCCGGACTGCCGATGCAGCCGTAGAAATCGTATAAGCTACACGCCGCGCACAAACCCTTGCAGCGCAAGAGTTTCAGGCGTGAATCCCATCGAACCTCGCCCGCGCGGCCTTGACCCGCTCGGTGTTCTTGCGCGCCCATTCGCCGAGCGCACCGACCGGCACAAGAAGCTCGTAGCCAAGATCGGTCAGCTCATAGTCGACGCGCGGCGGAATGGTCGGAAACACGGTGCGGGTAACGAAGCCGTCGCGCTCAAGCCCGCGCAATGTGGTGGTCAGCATCTTCTGCGAAATGCCGCCGACGGCGCTGCGCAATTCGTTGAAGCGCAGCGGCCCGTCACCGAGCTTACCGACGACGAGTACGGTCCATTTGTCGCCGACGCGCTGCAGGATTTCCGAGATGGCGCGGCAGTCCTCAGTGCGGTGCGGGTGCCTTGGTAACAAAAAGGTGCCTCCTTGCGCCTCGTGAGTGCAGTCACTCATATAGCTCAGGTATCTAAACGATACCAGAAATTTGCCTGAAGGAGAGCCCCTCTATGTCCAAACCCAAAATCGCCATTGTCGTCGGTTCGACCCGCGCCGCACGATTTGCCGACGTTCCGACCCAGTGGATCGCCAAGATCGCCAAGTCGCATGCCGACATCGACGTGGAGGTGGTCGACCTGCGCGACTTCCCGCTGCCGTTTTTTGACGAGGTCGCATCATCCGCCTGGGCGCCGTCGCAGAATGAAGTGGCAAAGCGCTGGCAGAAGAAGGTCGCCGAGTTCGATGGCTTCATCTTCACCGCCGCCGAATACAACCATGGCCCGACCGCCGTGCTGAAGAACGCGATCGACTACGCCGCCAATGAATGGAATAAGAAGCCGGCCGGCTTCGTCGGCTATGGCAGCGTCGGCGGCGCGCGGGCCGTCGAGCAGCTGAGGCTGCATGCGGTTGAGCTCCAGATGGCGCCGGTCAAGTCCGCCGTCCATATTGCCTGGGCCGATTTCCTCGCCGTCAGGCAAGGTGAAAAGAAGCTCGACGAGCTTGAGCACCTGAACCAGGCGGCGACCGCGCTGGTCAACGACGTTGCATGGTGGGCCAAAGTGCTGAAGGCGGCGCGTCAGGCTGACGCGGTGGCCGAGGAAGTCAAGGCGGCTTGAACCGCAGACCAGAACAATCCTCCCAAGGATTCCGGGGCGGCGCTTGCGTCGCCCCTTTTTGATTAGGCTAAGGCTGGCTGCCGCGCCTGCCGAGGCCTGATGATGCAATCGGCAAGGCGGTCCATTTCGTTCAGCTCACCCGCATGGTGCTGGCCCCACTCGCAGAGCGCCAAAAGGATAGGCTCGAGGCTAAGGCCGAGTCGCGTCGCCGAATATTCGACGCGCGAGGGAATTTCGGCAAAGATCTCGCGTCTGACAAGACCGTGTTCCTCCATTTCACGAAGCTGCTGGATCAGCACTTTCTGGGTGATATCGGGAACCAGCGTTTTCAGCACCGAAAGCCTTCGGGGGCCGTCGAAGAGATGGTAGAGAATAACAGCCTTCCATCGGCCCGAGATCACTTTCAGGGCGCGTTCCGCCGGCAGCAGAGGCAGTCTCTTGGTTTGCAGCCTTTTGGCCAGCTTGGCCATGGTCACCTCCTGGTCAGCAGGGGACAAATGAGTGTGTGGTCGCGATCAGGCAGATAGTGGCAAACAGCAGCCGATGCCATAGCGATGGATGCATGCCATGAGAGCCATTCAACTGAACCGTTTCGGCGGTCCCGACGTCTTCGACGTCGTCGAAATGCCGAAGCCGCTGCCGGAGGCCGGCGAGGTGCTGATCCGTGTTCGCGCGGCCGGCGTGAATTTCTTCGAAGTGCTGATGCGCGGGGATCGCTACGCGGTGACGCCGGACTTGCCTGTCATTCTCGGCGTCGAGGCTGCCGGGACCGTGGAGGCGCTTGGTCAAGGGGTGGACATCTCGCTGACCGGAACACGCGTTGCGGCGCCGCTGTTCGCTTCGAAGCGCCCGTTTGGCGGCTATGCCGACTATGTCACGATCGACGCAAAGCTGGCCGTGCCTTTGCCCGACGCGCTCTCGTTCGAAGACGCGACGACCTTGATGGTGCAGGGGCTGACGGCTTTTCATCTGCTGCGGCAAAGCCCGCCAGCCGGCAAATCGGTGCTGGTCACTGCAGCCGCGGGCGGTGTCGGCTCGTTGCTTGTCCAGCTCGCCAAACGCCAGGGCGCCAGCACCGTGATCGCGGTCGCCGGCAGCAGGGCCAAGCTCGATCTTGCCCTGTCGCTTGGAGCCGATGCCGCGGTCGACTACAGCACGTCGGATTGGCCCGCGCGTGTCCGGGAAGCGGCAGGCGGCGCCGGCGTCGATGTCGTCTACGACATTGTCGGCGGCCCGATGACGGCGGCGTCGCTGCAAGCTCTCGCGACTGGCGGAGAGTTGGTGTTTGCGGCGCTGGGCAGATACGCGATCGGCACTGCGGAACTGGAAGCGATGATCACCCGAAACCAGTCCTTGCGAGGTTTTGCCCTGCTTCCGCTGCTCTCTGCCGATGGCCTCAGGGCCGGCCTGTCGGAGCTTTTCCACCTGGCCGCCAGCGGCCAGCTTGCCGTGACGCAGGGCGGCCGCTATCCGCTCGACCAGGCAGCCGAAGCACATCGTTCGCTGGAGGAGCGTCGCTCGACCGGCAAGGTCGTGCTGATACCTTAGAGCAATCCTAGGAAAAGTGTGAACGGTTTCGTCCGGAATTGCGCAAAAACAAAGAGATAGAGCGGTTCGGCGTTTCCGTGAAACGATGAACCGCTCTAGTATCGTGGTCGACGATTAACTGCGCACAGGCCAATCGTGGAACCTGTCCGCTTTGCGCCGCATGTCGGCCGCTGAGGTGATTTTAGCTGTTGCCCGATAGCGGACGTTGCCGGCGACCACCTTGGACATCGTTGTTGCGCCACAACGCGACCTTCAGGGCGCTCCTTCAAAGCTGCCCTTCGCGCATTGGTCGGAGTCACCCAAAGCGGAGTTGCGGAGGGCTACGCCCTCAGTCTTTTGACAGTCTGGACGACGCTGTCCAGAAGCAGCTGGCTTCGGTCAGCCACCGGTTTTCAAGCGACGAAGATGGTCCCACTTTGAACTCCCTTCACTCAACTGCTTATAGGTCACAGCCGCCCGGACATAGCGCCTGTTTTCCGATGCTGTGTGTCCGGGCAGCAACGTTTGCCGTGTTCGGCGATCTGCTGCAACGGAGTATTTGACAGTTCGATGAATGAACCGTCATAAAGCCGTACGAAGAGGGGGCGCGCTTCAGAACTGCGATGCGGGGGCCGGTAAGTTTTTCGCTGTTGTTGACGGCGCTCGTCGGCCTCCAGCCGGCGGCGGCCGATGTCGTGCCGCGCAACCAGCCGGCGGCCGGGTCGGTCATTGCCCGCAAATCGGGCGAGGAAGTGCGCTTCCTAGAATTCGCCTCTTGGCAGGTGGTCGATCTCAGGCAGGACGTCGTCCCCGGCGACTATCTGCGCACCAACGCCACCGGCAGCCTAGCAGTGCTGTTTGCCGACCGCACCCAGATGCGGCTTGGCCGCAATACGACGCTCCTGGTCAAAAAGATCGGCGCGGCGTCCGACACCGAGTTCAAGCTGGAGAGCGGCACCATCTGGGCGCGAGCAGAGCGCGGCGGCGAAGGGCTGACCATCGACACGCCCGCCGCCGCCGCCGCCATCCGCGGCACCGACTGGACGATGACCGTCGACGGCAACGGCCGCACCTCGCTGATCGTGCTGGAAGGCACGGTAGAACTCGCCAACGAATTCGGCTCGGTCAGCGTCGCCGAAGGCGAAGCCGCGGCGGCCACCATCGGCTCGGCGCCGACGAAGGTCGTCATCGTCGATTCGGACGACCGCGAGCAGATGCTGTTCTACTACTCCTTGCGCGACGCTTTCACCGTCCTGCCAGCATCGGCATTGTCGAGCCTGGACATGCGCAAGGCGCGCGCCAGGATAAAGGCGATGGAGCCGTCGTCCCGATCCGCCGAGGACTGGGTGACATTGGCCGAGGTTAATCTTGACTTTGAAGGGCGGGAAGCGGCGCGCGACGCGGCCAGGCAAGCGCGACAAATCCCGCTGACGCGCGCGCAGGAAGCCCGGCTCGATCTGATCGACGCGTTGATCGCCGGCGCCGAACAGCGCTATGCCGAGGCGGCGCATCTGTTCGAACGCGCGGCGCCGCATCTCGATCCCAGCCGGCGTGTCATGGCGCGCTATGGCGGCTACTATGCGCGCTCGCTGGCTGACCCCAGCCATATCGAAGCTCCGCCGGTTAATTCGGATGCCGGCGTCGCCGCGGCCATCGCCGAGGCTCTGACGGCCGGATTTCTGGTCGACCTCAAAGCTGCAATTGCCGTTCTCGAAAGAGCCGAACGGCGCTATCCCGGTGATCCGACGCTGCCCGCCCTCAGGGCACAAATTGCGTTCCTGCTCGACGACCGCGAACAGGTGGAAGCGGCAATCGATCGCGCTTTGTCGCTCGACCCGGATAATATGATCGCGCTCCAAGCACGCGCCGGTTATCGGGCCGGAATCAAGGGCGATCTTGAAGGCGCGCTTGCCGACCTCGAGCGCGCGGTGGAGCTGGCGCCCGGCTCGGCGAGCTGGAACGCTCTCGGCCTCGTTCAGAGCGCGCGCGGCGCCACTCGCGAGGCGGAGGCGGCGCTGAAGCGCGCTATCGAACTCGACCCGAAAGATCCTGTCCCCCACGCCAACCTCGCCATCATCTATCTCGAGCAGGACCGCACGGCCGAAGCGAAAGCCGAAATCGACACGGCGCTCGCAGTCGATCCGGCGTTCGACATCGGGCTGGTTGCGCGCGGCCGCTACTATCTGCAGACCGGCGAACTGGACAAAGCGCGTGACGACCTGCTCGCCGGCACGACCGCCAATCCGGCCTATTCCAATGGATTGCTGCTGCTTGCCGTCGCCTATTACGAAGCCGGCGAGCTGGAACCCGCCGAACAGGCTATCGAAAACGCCGACCGCCTTGATCCGAACGATCCGGTGATTTCATCCTTCCGCACGGCGGTTGCAATCGACGAGTACGAAGCCGACAAGGCGATCGCCAGCGCACAGGAAGCGCTGAAGCGCACCAGAGCGCGCGGCGGCGACTATGCCGCCCTCAGCGCCAATCGCGACACCGGCTCGACGTTGAACGACGCGTTCCGGCTACTCAATCTCAACGCCTGGGGCCGCTACTACGGCGACGCGGTTTTCGATCCCTTCACCGGCTCCGGCTATGTCGACCAGGCGCTTGCCGGTAGCTTAAATCCCTTCGTCAACAATCTGCGTTTCGGCGACGTGCCGACGGAACCGGGCCCTAATGCAACCAGCTTCTCATCGTTTTTCCAAGGCTTGATGCTCGACCCGCAAATGCTGGCCGGCCGCCAGAGGAGCGCCAACATCCTCCGGCGACCTTTCATCGAAACCACCGTCGGCGGGGGTTTTGTCGCCGATGACGGCGATCTGGGTTGGAACAGCGAAATCGAAACCCAAGGGTATCAAGCAGCTCCCTTTCCCTGGAGCTTCTACGGCAGGATCAACGGTTTGGAGACCGACACGCGTCGCGGCGATGATCCAGCGACCGGCCAGTTCGATCTCGATGACCGGTCGATCACCGGCACAGGCTACATGGCCATGAAGCCGACGCCGAATGACCGGGTGGTGGCGTATATCGATGTCAAGGACTTCGAGTTCGACCTAAGCACAGTGCTGGACCCTACCGTTCTGCCGCTAGGAGGAACGTATGCCGACTCCGGCGACACCCGAACCGGCAACGCCGGGGTCGCCTGGAGCCATACATTTGGTTACCAGAACGTTGCCAGCGCGGCGCTGTTTGCGACCGACATTACGGATCGAAGCAACAGAACCCGCTTGGAGGAAATCGGCTTCGGGGAAACAGGATTCATTCTGGAGAGTGAGATCAGCCAGCAATCCTATCTCGCCGCATTCAATCACATCTACGGAACCGGTGACTTGACTCTCCGATACGGAGGTGAGGGCGGACTCTTGGAAGTCTCAAAAGACGAAACGTTTTCTTTCGTGTTTCCTTTTATCCCGGACACAATCATATCCGAATCCACTACGGCCGTCGATGTCGCCATTGGGCGCCTCTATTTCGACGCCGTCTACGAGTTCAACCCCAATCTCAAGGTGGAGGGAGCCCTATTCGGCACTTATCTCGACGGTGGCACGATTGATGAACAACGCCTGGAGCCTCGCCTCGGTGTCGCCTGGACGCCTTTCGAAGGCCATTACCTACGCGCCGGGTTCCTGCGGGAAGGCTCGTTCATAACGTCGGCGACCTTGGCGCCGGTCGGAACACTCGGCCTGCAATCCAATCAGAATTCTCTAGCTGTCGACGGCTTTTCGGACACGTTTGCCGCGCGCTGGGACGCCGAGTGGAACAGCCGCCTTTTTACGGCCGTCGATTACCAGCATCAGGAATTCGAGAAACTTTCGATCGGCGTTCCGGCTTCCGCCACCACAATCGATCTCAGCGAGGGCCGGCTCGACCGGATCAGCGCCACGGCCAACGTCTGGATCGGCAACGGCTTCGGCGCGTTCGCGACCTTTGCCTACGCCGATTCAGAGAACGAAGATCCGACAAGTCCAGGCTTCGGCGGCCCGCTGCCCTTTGTCCCCGAAACGTCCGCGCGGTTTGGCCTGACCTGGGTTCACCCGTCCAACATCAAGGTCACGCTGGCCGAAACCTATGTCGGCTCACGCACCGGCGATGCGGCGGGGACTGAGCTCGAATCCTACTGGTCGACTGATGCCTTCCTGACCTGGGAACCTTTCGACAAACGATTTGAACTCGAAATTGCCGCGTACAATCTGTTCGACGAGGATTTTCAGGTCGCATCGTTCACCCCCGGCTGGGGCCGCAGCATCGTCGGTTCGCTGAAGGTCCGGTTCTGATGTTTGCAGGCGGGCCGTGGTGGAAGGGCCTTGGCGCTTCCGCGCCCGGAACCCCCTCCCGCCGCAACGGCATTCTTGCGATCGCGGTCCTCGCCGTGCTGCTCGTTGCTGGTCTGTCCCTGCTCACGCCATGGAAGCTCGTCGAGGCGCGCGCTTTCGATTATCTCTCTACCATTTCGCCGCCGCCCCCGCCCGATGACGGGCCGGTCATTGTCGCCATCGACGAGCCCTCGCTTGCCGAGATCGGCCCGCAATGGCCATGGCCGCGCGATCTTCACGGGCGGCTCGTCGAGGCTCTGCGCCGCGCTGGAGCGAAAGCCGTCGGGCTCGACATCATCTTTGCCGAGCCGTCGACGCCGGCCGCGGACGAAGCGTTGGTCAAGAGCCTTGGCCCGGACGTGGTTCTGGCCGGCGACGAGACATTCATCGAGACCGAGCAGGCCGCCCAGCATGTCCGGGTCGAGCCGCTGGCCATTTTCACCGCGACTGGCGCCGCAACCGGCATCGCCTCAATCGCGCCCGACGGCGACGGCATCCTGCGGCGCGTGCCCGGCTATGGCGACGGCTTTGCGGCAGAGCTTCTGAACGCCGCCGGCCGGCCGGCCACTGTACCGCGAAACGCGCTGCTGCAGGCCTTCGGCCCGTCTCGCACATATCCGACCGTCTCCTACTATCAGGCGCTCGATTTCGACAGTTTCCTGCCGGAGAATTTTTTCCGCGGCCGCATAGTCATGGTCGGGCTCAGCCTGCAGAACGCGCCGTCGCTGTCGCAAGGCGGCGCCGACGTCCACGCCTCGCCGTTCACCATCCGCACCGGCACGCTCGTTTCCGGCGTCGAGATCCAGGCGACGGTCTTCGACAATCTGGCGCATCAGCTGTTCATCGCGCGCCCCCCGGCATGGGCGGCAATTCTCTCGATCCTGCTTGGCGCGGGCATTGGCGTTCTTGCCGTCTGGAAGTCGACCGGATGGAAGACCCTGGCCGGCGCTGTGGTTGCCGTGCTGGCGCTCCTCGCCGGCAGCTATATGGCGCTGCGCTACGGCCGTGTCTTTGTCGCGCCGCTGGCGCCAGCGCTTGCCTTTACTCTTGTCGCAAGCGCGCAGGCGGCGCGCGATTTCGCGGCGGAGCGGAAGCTTAGGCGCGGCATAACGCGCGCCTTCTCGCAATATCTGTCGCCGGCCTTGGTGGAACGCCTAGCGCGCGACCCGACGCAGCTTCGCCTTGGCGGCGAGGTCCGCACGCTGACCATTCTCTTTTGCGACATTCGCGGCTTCACCACCATCGCGGAGGCGATGAAGAGCGATCCCGAGCGGCTGACAACGCTGATCAACCAGCTGCTGACGCCGCTTTCCGACGTCGTGATGGCGCATGGCGGCACCATCGACAAATATATCGGCGACTGCCTGATGGCATTCTGGAACGCGCCGCTGGACGATCCAGACCACGCCATCCATGCGGTGGAGGCCAGCCTCGAAATGCTCGCCGCGCTAGATCGGCTGAACGCGCATTTGCAGGCGGAGGCCGAAACGCGCGGCGAAACGCCGATTGCGCTGCGCATCGGCATCGGCGTCAACACCGGGCAATGCGTCGTCGGCAATGTCGGATCGGAGCAGCGCTTCGACTATTCGGCGCTCGGCGACGCGGTCAATCTGGCATCGCGGCTGGAGGGCGCCTCGAAGGATCTCGGCGTTCCGCTGGTGATCGGCCGGGCGACCGCCGAACTGGTGTCAGACAGGATTCCGCTGACCCCGCTGCGCGAGATCACCGTAAAGGGGCGCGGCGAGTCTACCATGGTCTATGCCCCCGCGGCGGTAAGCGCACCGGTTTCGACAGCCGCAAGTTAGGCGGTTGTCCGTTCCTGGATGGGGTATAGGTTAGACGTTCGTCCTCGGCAAGATTGTCACAACTCGGTCACTCGCCGCCAAATTGCCGAATGTCCGGACACGGCGGCATGCGGACCCTCCGCCTAGGAGACTTTTTTTCCTGAAGCTTCCGGTCCGCATACGGCCCAACGCTGTTGGTCCGCAATGCGCCTCCATATCGGCCGTAGAGGGGTGCCTTGCCTCCGCCCGAAAGCGGACATCGCGGTAACAATGCTGGAGGTCGCGGTTGCACCATTTGCTGACTTTCAAGGAGCCTCTCCAAACCTGGCGTTCACGTTTCGGGCAGATACGACCTTTTTAACTTCTTGCAATGGATTCTCCGACAAAGGTAGATGTTCGAGACATTGCAAAGCAGGCGTTGGGGCATAGGTCCGTTCCGCATCAGCAAACAGAATACACGTACTAGAGTAATCCGAAGCGAAGCAGATGTACGATGGCAACATTCTAGATACGCGTTTCAGCGATTTTTTTGCAAATTGATTAAACAGTGCTCAACACGACTGGTTGAGAATGCCTTGCCTATGGGAGTTCAAGCTGATTAATGAGAGACCGTTCCGGATCAAGTTTGCGCACGACTTCAATCGCCACGCCTTTTCCTTGAACGATCCCCGCCTCAATGTCGGCCAAATAATGGACACCTGCCAGGAAGCGAGATCGTCCCGCTTGCTGAGCCATCAACTCGAGCGTGGCTGCCCTCTTGGGCAGGTAGGACGCGAGCACATGGGATGCTGCAGTCGAAATGACGGAGTGACCCGATGGGTAAGATGGGAAGTTGGGATTTGGAATTACTGGCTCTATTTTGCTGTAAACCTGAGACGGTCGCGGCACTCCGAACGTATATTTATCCCGCCAGCAGGCGATCACAGCGTCATTGACGGCTATCATCGTCGCCCCAACGATGAACAGCTTTTGACCGAGGTCGAGATCGCTGGCTTCCAACCCATCCAGCGCGATTTGAGCCCAATGTCCTGGCGGCGTAAAAGTGCCGATGCCGTCAGCCCAGTAGAGTACTTGCGCTCTTTCTGCCGGCGATAGATTGGAGACTGCATTCCACACCAGCTCGGCCTGGCGGTCGAGCCTCCCGTAAGCGTCGGGTTTCTTCGATTGAAACTTCTCTGGGTCTCCGATGAGAAGCGGGCGGACATTGCCCCAATCGGGCCGCAAGGGGTCTGATCCTCGATCAGGATACCACTGCCCTGAAGGCGGCGGGAGGCCGACGCCCCCGCCGCTCCGCTTCCACAGTCCGTCGAGGAGCCGTGCGACGTCTTTCAGGACTACGAGCATATCCGGCTCAACTTCTGGTCCGCCTGTCGCGCACGAAACCGCCAAGACCGGATAAGGCGCCCAGAGTAGCGTGCGGCTGGTCTGCTCTTGCGCCAATCCCAGGAAAAGATCGGGCACTATTCTCGCCGCTTCTTCAGACCCGAATTTCAACGCCGCATGCCGATATATCGCGTCGCTTCCGATGGCGAATGCCGCATAGAGACGACTCGCAAGGGGCGGGTCGAGCCGGTTGCGGGCAACGAACTGGAATACGGCGTTCCATCCGCATCGGTCGAGACGGGAATCCGCATGGACGGGGGCGATTGCTGCCACGATCGCGGCACACAGAACCCACAATCCAATAGCGGAGACAAGACAAAATCGTCGAACGCAGGACCGTCCAACTAGACTATTGCTGCCTCCCTTTGCAGCATCAGAGATGCTTCTTGGAATGGACATCTGCGTACCCATACCCGTTGAAGTATAGATAATCAACGAAAGCTTGGACTATCCGACTAGATTTGTCGACCGCCGCTGAGAGAAGCCCACTCCCGCAGACCTGTAGTCGGTTCTCCAAGGGCCGAAGAGACCGATTGTTGCTTTTCAGTGCGTAGAGTCCCCGTACGATCGGTGGTACCCTTCTCGGCTGTCAAGTTTGGGAGTGTGAGAATGTGACGGGCCTCAGGGAATGGTTGGTCTCGCTGCAGCTCGAGAATTATTGTGAGAAACTCGTCGAGCAGCGTGTGGATCTCGACGTGCTCTCAGACCTGACCGAAGCAGACCTCGCTGCCCTCGGCGTGCCGCTTGGCGATCGCAAGCGCATGATGCGGGGCATCCGGACGCTGCGTCAGCGCGAAGCGCCTGCACCTCTGCGTACGGCCGCATCACCAGAGCCTAGCGAATTTTCATGTGCTCGATCGGGACAACTCCTACTCTATCCAAAAGAGGAATTGCGTCAGCTGAGCTTGCTGTTTGCCGACCTCGTGGGCTCGACACAGCTGGCCAAGAACCTCGACCTCGAGAGCTACCGCGACGCGATCCGCAGTTATCATCTCTGTTGCTCCGATCTGGTTCGCACAAATTTCGGCTTCGTCGCACAATTCCGAGGCGATGGTGTGCTCGCCTACTTTGGCTACCCGACCGCCGAGGAGGATGACGCCGAGCGTGCAGTCGCAACCGGGCTGCAAATAATCCGGGACGTGGCGCGGCTCGAGCTTGCCGATCATGTGCCGCTCGCAGCCCATGTCGGCATCGCCACGGGGGAGGTGCTGGTGAGCGATCTCGTCGCGGGTCGGCTGACGATTAAGGACGCGGTTCTCGGCGACACGCCCAATCTTGCCGCTCGGCTCCAGGTTGTGGCGAAGCCGGGCCAAGTCATTGTTGCTGGAAGCACCCGGCGCCTGCTTGGTAACCAATTCGATTGTTCCTTCCTCGGCAATCGGCGGATCAAGGGATTCGATAAGCCGCAGGAGGTCTGGCTCGTCCGTGGAATGAAGGCGAGTACGTCACGTTTTGCCGCGCGGTCACAGGGCCGGATGACTCCGTTGGTTGGCCGGGAGGATGAACGCGAAATCCTACAGCACCGCTGGGACACGGCGCGCGCGGGCGAAGGACAGGTGGTGCTTATCTCCGGCGAGGCCGGGATCGGCAAATCGCGGCTGGGCGAGTGGCTGCACGACGCTATTGCCCCTGAGGCTCATTACCGCTTGAGCTATCAATGCTCGCCCAATCATAGCGGCAGCCCCCTCTTTCCAATCATGATGCAACTTGCTCAAGCCGCTGGGCTTGGCGAAGACGACAGCGTTGACGAGCGGCTCGACCAGCTTGAGCATCTCCTCGCGCAGGGGACCCAAGACGTCGTGAGTGTGGCGCCTCTGTTCGCACACTTGCTTTCGATCCCGTTCGAACACCGCTATGGGCCCCTTGATGAGCCGCCCGAAGCGATCAAGGAGCGTACGATGATGGCGCTGCTCGAACAACTTTTCGGGCTGGCGGCGCGTCAACCCGTCTTGATCTGCTTTGAGGACCTGCACTGGGTCGATCCCTCCACCGAGGAGCTGCTCGACGTGCTGGTCGATCGGATCGGTGGAAGCCCGGTCCTGCTCCTGTGCACATTCCGGGCGGGCTATGAGGCGCCCTGGATCGGCCGCGCCGGGGTGATGCACCTGGCGCTCTCGCGGCTCGACCCGAGGCGCTCGCTGGAGCTCGTCATGCGGATCGCCTCGCACGGGCAAATACCAAAGGGCCTGCTCGAACAGATTGTCGTCAGGACGGAGGGCGTGCCGCTCTTCCTTGAGGAGATGACCAAGTCGGTTATCGAGCATAGACAGCTTTCAGTTGACGGCGCTCCGTCGGAAGTCATGCTTCCCGCATCGCTCAAGGAGTTACTGATGGCCAAGCTCGACCGCCTGTCGAGCGCCCGGGAGGTTGTTCCGCTTTGCGCCGCGATTGGTAGGAGCTTCTCGTATCGGCTTCTGGTTGCAGTTTCGGAACTGTCGGAGAAGGCGCTCCGGCCGATCTTGGACCAGCTGATACAATCGCAGATCCTGTTGCGTCGGGGCGAGTACCCCGAGGCAACCTTCACCTTCCGCCACGGGCTAATCCAGGAGGCGGCCTACGAGACCATGCTGGCGAGCCGGGCGCGAAAACTGCATGCTCGGATCGCAGATGTGTTCAACACCCAATTTGCCGAGGTTGCGGAGGCGCGGCCTGAGGTTGTTGCTCAGCATCTGAGCCGCGCCGGTCGCGTCGCCGAGGCACGCGATCGATGGAGGGAGGCGGCCGTACTTTCGATCGCCCGCTCGGCCCACATCGAGGCCTGCGCCCACCTGAACCAGGCTCTGGCCGAGAATGCGAAACTGGCTGAGAATCCGGAGCGCACAGCGGCAGAGATTGCACTGCGCGAAATGAAGCGCGAGCCGATTGAACTCTGCGGCTGGGGGTCCGAAGATATCGAGCTGAACTTGCAGCGACTCTACGAGCTACGCGAGGAGCATGGGGACAGGGATGAACTGTTCTCGGTAATCTACGGCAGCTGCGGCACGCATTTGCTCGCCGGCCGCATCCGCGCGGCCGAGGCCGACGCCGATCGCATGGCTGCGCTTTCCAAAGAGACAGGGGATCCGGCCCACGACATTCTCACCGTCCATACTCGGGCTCTCCTGGCGTTCCTCTCCGGCCGCTTTGCGGTGGCGGTTGACGGCTTCGACCGCGAGCTCTCCGCTCTCCATCCTGAGTACGCCGCCCGGATCCGGCGCCACTACATCGCCGACCCCGCGATCGTGGCTCGGGTCATGCAGGCGTGGGCTCTGACGCTTTCAGGCGACGACGCAGGTGCAACTGCGCGCATAGCCGAGGCAGAGCGGCTGATCGGGATGCAAGGGCAGAGCTTCAGCCGAATCTACGGGCTGACGATCATCGCCTCTATCCGGCAGACCCGCGGCGAAGCCCGGGCGGCCCTAGAGTTGGCCACCGCCGCTTGGCAAATGGCGCATGAGGAGCGGGTGCCGTACTGGGAGGCCTGGGCTGACGTGGTGCGCGGATGGGCGATGACGGCGACCGGCGACGTTGATCAGGGGCTGGCCACGCTGCGCGACGGACTTGCGGCCTACGCCCGCACCGGCGCCCGTCAGATGCTTCCCTACGGCCGGACGCTCCTCGCCGACGCCTTCCTCAAGGCGGGGCGGATCCAGGATGGACTGGCGGTGATCGAACAGCTTGAGCAAGAGGACGCGGCCAACGAGGTCCGATTCTTCGACGCCGAGCGGTTGAGGGTAGCCGAGGCGCTGCGACCCGCGGCCGGCGCGTGAAACCATGGAAGAGGCCGCCAACTTGGCAGGTCGCGTTACTTGGTGTTGATCAGCGGCGGATTCTTGCAGCGGCCGAGACAGTAGTAGGGCGGCGCGGCCCCGGGCGGCAGGGTCTCTGGGGGATAGAACAAGAACATCATGTCGATGCAGGCTTCCGGGTCCGGCAGCAGAAGATGTCGGTAGTTGTCTCTCCAATCGCCATGATCGCGCATCATGACGCGCTCGTTCGGCTCAAAGAAGCCGTCATGATCGTGGTCTACCCACAGCCTTTCCACCTTGATCAGCACCCCCTTGGCCCAAAGCTTGTAGTTGAAAAGAGCCGCCGTGTGAGCGTTGACCGGAATGTCACCGCCGGGGAACACGTTGTTTGGATCCGCGGTGTTCTTTCCGAGCACTTGGAACACGTTGTCGCCGATCCCAACTTCGTATCTGAAACGGTCGATGTCGACGGTGCCGTTGGGCATCCCGATGGTGATCTGGGTCGTAACGTTGAGGTAACCGCCCTTGTCTTGATGGTCGAAGAAATAGCCGTCGATGTGACCACGCGCGTCTATGATGATCTTGAGGTCAGGCTCGAACATGCCGGCGGGCGACTTGGCTTCTGCGGCCTTGAGCAAGGCATGCCCGAATATGCCGCCGAGACCGGTGAGGCCCCGCGACATGTTCTCTCGGCTCCTCCCATCGCCTTGCCGGATCTGATCGATCAACTGTCCGATCGGGAGTTCCTCTATCAAGTCGTCGCGCATGCTCCTTAGGATTTGGCGAAGTTTTGTTTCGTCGTCGATTGCCAGCTGAAAACTGTACATGGGTAACGGCGTCGGCAGCTTCTCCGCCTGCGCGGCCTGACCGGCCTGCGGGGACATCGGCTCGACGTCCCCAGTCATCAGGCGGGTCGGTTCGTAATAGCCGTTCTGGGCCGCAACCGCCGAAGCAGCCAGCGCGGCCATAGTAGTCAGCCCGAGCAGGAGCAGCAGCTGGTTGGGCCACATGGTGTATCCTCCTAAAACCCATGGCAAAGAGAGAGAGACGCTAGCCCCGGGCAGGAAAGCACTCTTGCAAAGCGCTGGCCCCCTTCACGCAAGGCTCTAGCATAACAATTCAGGAAAGGAGGGTCAATTTTCACTGGATTCTTCTTTGTTTCCTGAAGACATTTGGCAAGACGTAGGGAGAATTTAAGCAAACAATCCTACAACTACAGGCGTAGTTGAACCCACAAGTGACCGTGGGAGCAGACGAAGCTCAGCAAAACGGACACTCGTTATCACACCCGACAGCCCGTAGGAGACGTTGATAGTCGGCCCTGAGGTCCGAGACGCGTCGGACGGGTGTGGCCGCCACCGCGGTGACCAAGATGAATTGGCATGGCTCTTCTCCCAGCCGTCTGCACTTAAAGCGAGCCGGTGAATTATAACGGTAAGCAGGGCCTCACTAATGTTTTGCCGGTCGGCGTTGCTGACTTTCATTCTCTCGAGGCAGTCGGCTCAAATAGCGCACCCCCAGGAGCCAGGCGTCCGCTTTCGGCAAGGGAATGAGGCTAGCAAGTCCAGGTTGGGTGAGTTCAAGCCGATGCACACGGCGGCCTAAAGGTCCGCTTCTGACATTCCCGGCCTGGAAGCTGCCGGTCCGGTGTCGACCCAGATCCGCCACGGCTTACGCCATGATGGCCAGAGCGTCCGCGAAGAAGCTTTCGCCGCCGAAATTTCCCGATTTAAGAGCCAACACCATGTCGCCGTGACGACCTCCAATACTGTGCAACACGGGCACGCCCGCAACGATTTCCTGCCCGAGGCCAAATGCGGGAATGGCAAGCCGGTCGACCACCGCGCCAGATGTCTCTCCGCCCGCGACGATCAGGCGGCGCACGCCCCGTTCCACCAGGCCTTCGGCAATCGCCGCAAGGGACTGCTCAATGACTTGGCCGACCGCATCGCGTCCGTAGCGGGTTTGCAGCCTAGATACATCATCCGGGTTCGAGCTGCTGGCGATGATGACGGCAGTTCGGGCCATCCGCTCGGCCGCCCAATCGAGGGCAAGCTTTGCCTCCTCCCGTCCGTTCATAAGCTTTTCCGGATCGAGCCGCAGGACGGGCATTGTCTGCTCGGCTTTGGCGATCTGTTTCAGGGTCGCCTGTGAGCAGCTTCCGGCAAGAACAGCTGCTGGTCCCGCGACCGGCTTGCCGTAAACAGCAGTCCTCTCGTGGCGACGTACGGTGCCCGCTGCAATCAGGCCGCGCGCAAGACCCAATCCCAAACCCGAGGCTCCGATCGACAATCGCTGACGAAGTGCCGCCGCACCAATTGCTTCGAGGTCGCTCTCGAACACGGCATCGGTGATGGCTGCTCCGCTCCCATCAGAAGCCAGCTGTGCCAGCCGCTCGACGATCGCCTCCGCGCCACGCGCAACGATTGAGAGATCGACGAGTCCAACCGCCACAGCACTCTGTCGAGCTAGAACGCGGACCAGATTGGCATCGTGCATGGGGTTGAGCGGATGATCCTTAAGGGGGCTTTCGTTGAGCGGCGCCGCGCCGACGAAGAGATTGCCCTGATAAACGGTGCGACCGGTCTGCGGAAAGGCCGGCGTCACCAGCACCGTTGTTTCACCGGCATCGGCGCGCAGGGAATCGAGCACCGGGCCGATATTGCCCTTGTCAGTCGAATCGAAGGTGGAACAGATCTTGTACATGACATGATCGGCGCCGCGCTCGCGCAGCCAGCGATCAGAGGCACGGGCACGTTCGACCGCCTCAGATGCGGCGATCGACCGGATTTTCAGCGAAACGACGATCGCATCGACTTCGGGCAAAGCCAGGTCGTCCGTGGGAATTCCGATGGTCTGGATCGTACGCAGACCCTCTTTGGCCAGCGTGTTCGCCAGGTCCGAGGCACCGGTGTAATCGTCCGCGATGCAGCCGAGCGAGAGCGTCATGGTAGAACTCCACGCTTGGCACCGGAAATTGGGCGCTGGCGCTCGCCGGTATAGGCAGCGAGCCAGCTGAGCCCGTCGAGCGTCTTGCTCCTCGGCCGGTATTCGCAGCCGACAAAGCCGGCATATCCTAGCCGGTCCAGCTCGTCGAAAATGAAATGATCATCGAGTTCCCCGGTCGCCGGTTCATGCCGCGAAGGCACGCTGGCGATCTGGATGTGACCAATGAGCGGCATCAGCCGGCGAAGCGCCATGGTGACGTCACCATGCATGATCTGGCGATGGTAGATGTCGAATTGCAGCTTGAGATTGGGTAGCGCCAGGTCGCGGACGAGAGCTTCAGCGAAGCCGAAGTCGTTGAGGAAGTAACCCGGCATGTCACGGCCGTTGATCGGCTCGATCAAGAGATCGATGCCTCGGTCGGCAAGTTTCCCGGCCGTCCAGACGATGGCCTTCCGGTAGGCCTCGACAGCTTCCTTGTCGTCGCGAGAGGCAATCCCCGACATGAGATGGAGGCGCTTGACGCCGGTCGCCTCTGCGTAGGAGAGCGCTGTTTCAACGCCGACCTGAAGCTCGTCGAACCGTTCTGCCAGGGAGGCCAGTCCACGCTCACCGGCAGCCCAGTTACCGGGCGGCAGGTTGAACAGGACCTGGCTAAGACCGTTCTTTGCGAGGCGTTCCGCGATCGCATCGGGTCTATGCTCGTAAGGGAAAAGGAACTCGACCGCTTCAAAGCCGGCAGCGGCGGCGGCAGCGAACCGGTCGAGGAACGGCCATTCGTTGAACATCATGGTGAGATTGGCGGCGAAGCGGGGCATGGCTGGGTCCGGTCCTGGTCAGGTTTGCGGTTCGCCGGGCAAGTCGGTGCCCGTGATCTTTGCGTAGAGTCGGGCGACCGACGCATCGTCATCGCGCCCCATCCCGGCCGCCGAGGTCATCAGGAACATCTGCAGCGCTACGGCCGCGACCGGCACGGGGAACTTGGCGCTGCGCGCCATATCCTGGATTATACCGAGATCCTTGACGAAAATGTCGACGGCGCTGCGTGGGGCATAGTCGCCGTCGAGCACGTGCGGAATCCGGTTCTCGAACATCCATGAGTTGCCGGCCGAGGCGGTGATGACCTCGTAGACCTTGCGAATATCGAGCCCTTGCCGTGCGGCCAAGGCGATGGCTTCGCTCGCTGCCGCGATATGCACACCGGCGAGCAACTGGTTTATCATCTTGAATGCGGCGCCGACGCCCGGTTCATCTCCAAGTTCATAAAGGCTGGTTGCCATCGCGTCGAGTGCGGGCCGCGCCCTGGCAAAGGCGGCGGCGCTGCCGGAGGCCAGAATGGTGAGGGCGCCTTCCGCCGCGCGGACCGACCCGCCACTGATTGGCGCGTCGAGATAGAGCCGTCCGGTGGTTTCCAGCCGGGCGGCCAGATTTCGTACAACGTCAGGATCCATGGTGGCTGAGGAGACGAACACCGCGCCATCTGGCAGGGTTTCGGCCACTCCATCGGCACCAAAGAGGATCGCTTCGGTCTGCGCCGCGTTGACCACGACAGAAACCACGAGGTCCGCGGCCTGGGCGGCCTGGGCGGGAGTTTGTGCCCCCCGCCCGCCGTTAGCGACAAGGCGCGCCACCATCTGCTCGTTGACGTCGAAGCCCGTCACCTCGAACCCGGCGCGGTGAAGCGATGCCGCCATCCCAAATCCCATCGAACCGAGGCCAATAACCGCGACCCGTGGCGCGGCTGCAGCTGGGATATCCTTCTGCTTGTCGGTGGTGGTCATAATGGAAACTCCCTGCATGAGGCGGTTCGGCTAGCGGTTGACCAGTTTGGGTGGGACCGTCAGAACCAGGATCGCGCCGACCACTAGAATTGCGGCCAGCGCGTACATGCCGACCTGGCTCGTTCCTGTCAGATCCTTGAGATAGCATCTGTTTCCTCCCATAACGTAGGGTGGTTTCTCAGGGTCTCACGCCCCGGCTGAATTTGGCAGCGCTTGCATAGCCCGATAGCATGAGAATGGCAGCGCTGCCAACGAAAAGTGGCAGCGCTGCCAATTTCTGTTGAGTGCGCCGCCTGAATGTGACAAAAGAAGCGTGAGGAATTGGAGTCGTACCAACGCATCGAGCTGAGAAACTGGAATGCAGAGCGAAGCAGAAGAAGGTACGCAAACCGGCGCGACGATAACCCTCACCGACGTCGCGCGCGCGGCTGGCGTCGGCGAAAGCACCGCCTCGCGCGTGTTGCGCGGGCATGGTTCCTTCTCGACCAAGACACGCGAGAGTGTACTCACTGCCGCGCGGAGCCTCGGCTATGTGCCAAACCGGATCGCGGGAACCTTGGCCTCCATGGGGTCCAAGCTCGTCGGTGTCGTCATTCCTTCGCTAAGCAACATCGTCTTTCCGGATGTGCTGCGCGGCGCCAATACGGTACTGGTCGGCGCCGGCTTCCAACCTGTCGTCGCGGTGACCGACTACGATCCGGAGCGAGAGGAGAGCGTCATCGAGTCACTCCTCAGCTGGCGTCCAGCCGGGATTATGGTGGCGGGGCTCGAGCACACAGAGCGCACCGGAGTCATGCTGCGGAACGCCCGCATCAGAGTGGCCGAATTGCTTGATATCGATGGGGAGGGGATCGACATTGTGGTGGGCTTTTCCAACCGCAAGGCAGGCCGGGCAAGCGCTCAGCATTTGATGTCGCGCGGCTATCGGTGCATCGGCTATGTCGGCCACGACCTCAGCCTGGACCTCCGCGCGGCCAAGCGTTTCGCAGCGTTTCGCGCGGCCCTGGGCGAAGCTGGGCTGAGCATCATCGGAGAAGAAATCATCCGTGCCGCATCTTCGATCGAAGCCGGGCGCGACGGGCTGGCTCGATTGCTGGAGCGTTGTCCCGATCTGGATGCGGTTTACTTCTCCAACGACGACATGGCGATCGGCGGCTATTTCCACTCTCTCGCCCACGGCATCACCATACCGGACCGGCTGGCGATCTTCGGCTACAACGGTCTCGATGTAGCCAGGAGTGCGCCGCAGCCACTTTCGACCATCCTGACGCCGCGCGTGACCGTCGGTGAGATCGGAGCACGGCTCGTCTGCTCCGACGGACCATCCGCAGTGGTCGATATCGGGTTCGAGCTGATTGAAGGAGCGACGACGTGACTGAAACCAAGCTGAGGGACGATATCTGCCGCTTCGGACGTTCGTTGTTCGAGCGCGGGCTGACGCCGGGATCATCAGGCAATATCAGCCTGCGGCTCGATGATGGCGGCTGGCTGGTCACACCCACCAATGCCTCGCTGGGATTCCTGGATCCTGGCCGAATTTCACGCCTTGATGCGCAAGGCCGGCTGACCTCTGGCGATGCGCCGACCAAGGAAATTCCATTGCATACTGCGCTCTATCAGACGAGGGCAGAGGCGCGCGCCATCGTGCACCTGCACTCGACCCACGCAGTCGCCCTTTCCATGCTGCCGGAAATAGATTCCAAGGCGGTGCTGCCGCCGATGACGCCCTACTACCTTATGCGCGCCGGACAAACCGCGCTGGTGTCCTATCATCGCCCAGGCGACCCGGCGGTTGTCGCTGCGATCAAGGGCCTCGCCGGGCGCTACTCCTCAGTGCTGCTGGCAAACCACGGTCCTGTGGTCGCGGGCGAAACGCTCGAGGCCGCCGTATTCGCTACCGAGGAGCTGGAAGAAACCGCAAAGCTCTATCTGCTGTTGCGCGGCCTCAATCCCCGCCACCTGTCGCCGGAACAGGTCGCCGATTTGGTGCGGGTTTTCGGGATATCCTTGCCGGAGCAAGACGGGCACCACCATTAGGACACCCTAACCGGAACAGGCTCATTCCTGCTTGCGAACAGGCCCATACATCCTGTTGATTGTTAGCGCACGATTTCGCGATGGCCGCCGGGCAGGCGCGTGGCGATGAGCTTGTCGATGCGGCGGCCGTCGAGGTCGACGACCTCGAAGCGCCAGCCCTGCGCGTCCACGCATTCGCCGGTCGTCGGCAGATGGTGCAGGTGCGACAGCACGTAACCGGCGACAGTCTCGTAGTCGCGGTTCTCGGGCAGGTCGATGCCGAGAACGTCCGCCATCTCGTCGGCCTGCATGTAGCCGGCGAGCAGCCACGAGCCGTCCTCGCGCTTGACGGCGTTTTCCTCGTCGCCGGCGTCGAGGTCCGCCCGGAAGACGCCGGTGATGGCTTCCAGTATGTCCGCCGGGGTGACAATGCCTTCGAAATGGCCGTATTCGTCATGGACCAGCGCCATCGGCACGTTGGATTCCTTGAGTGTCGAAAGGACATCCAGCGCGTCGGCCTGGTCATGGACGATGGGAGCGGTGCGCACGTGCCGGCGCGGGTCGAGTGCGCGACCGCCAAGCATCGCGGCCAGCACGTCGCGGGTCTGGACGACGCCGATCATGGCGTCGACACTGCCATCGCCGGCTGGCAGGCGCGAATGCTGGGTCTCCATCAAGAGCTTGCGGATCGCCACGTCATCGGACTGCAGGTTGATCCAGTCGACCTCGGTGCGCGGCGTCATCACCGCGCGGACGGCGCGGTCGCCGAGCCGCATGACGCCGGCGATCATGCGCCGCTCGTCGGATTCGATGGTGCCGTGATGCTCGGCCTCGGCGACCAGCATCTTGATCTCCTCGTCGGTGACCTTCTCCTCGCTTTCACCGCGTTGGCCAAGCAGCCAGAGCATAGCGCGGCCGGAAATGTCGAGCAGGAAGACCAGCGGCGCCGAGACGGTGGCAAGGATGGTCATCGCCGGAGCAACCCTGGCGGCGACGCGTTCGGGATCGCGCAGCGCGATCTGCTTGGGCACCAGTTCGCCGATGATGAGCGAGAAGTAGGTGATGAGGGCGACGACGATGCCGACGCCGATCGGGTCGGCAAGGCTTTCGCGGATGCCCGTCGATGCCAGGAACACGGACAGCCGCTCACCGAGCGTGGCGCCGGAAAAGGCGCCTGACAAAACACCGACCAGGGTGATGCCGATCTGCACGGACGACAGGAATTTACCTGGATTGGAGCCGAGCGCCAAGGCGCGTCCGGCACCCGTCACGTTGCGGTCGATCATCGCCATGAGGCGGGCAGGCCGTGACGAGACGATGGCAAGCTCGGACATTGCCAGAAGGCCGTTCACGCAGATGAGGACGACCACGATAGCGATTTCAGCGTAAAGCATGAGGGGTCAATAGCATTGCGGTGAGGTCTTCGAAAATAGATGGACGTCATTTTTCATGGCGGCGGGCGCAACCATCTCACACGGCATCCCATGGTGGCGACGAAAAATGCTCGATCAGGGCGACGTGAGCCGGAGGCCAGCGGCTCGTCTTGCGCCTACGGCAACTGCAGCAGCACGCCCACTACCGCCTTGCCGTCGGTGAAATAGGGATCACCGCCGCCATTGCGCCCGGTCTTTGTCGCACCGATGCCTGATATCTCGCTGGTCGAGATCAGCATGCCTGCGGCAGAAAGGTCGCGGATCAGGAAGTCGCGCTCGGCGTCGATGTCGGGACCGATATGGTGGGTGATCGCGCCGGTGTCGTGGCTGAGGCCGACGCCGCGATCGAAGCTTGCTGCACCCAGCCAGAGCGGCCGGCCATCGTCTCCGGTCGCATCTGTCTGCCAGAAGCGGACGTGATGACGCCGGTCGGCACTGTCGCCGACCGGCTTCTCGAAGGCGAGATCCTGTGCACGGCCTTCAAATAACAACCGGCTGACCGGCGCGTCGGGATAGGGCCGATCGAACAGCACGCTTTCGCCGATCTCGATCGCGGTCTTCAGCGTGAGGGCGTCGGCCGTGTCCCATCCGGCGACCGCGAAGGCGTGGACCAGCTCTTTTTTGGTACCGACGAGGCCGACATTGATCGGATCGCCCGCAATGCCCTGCGGCGTGTGCGTCACCATCTCGAAGCGCTGCGTTCGGAAGTTGCGGTCCCGCAGGGTCCAGAATTCCGGTGCGGCGAAATAGGCGATCACGAGATAGCCGGCACAGAACGCCACCAGCCAGATCGTTGCGCGTCGTCGAAGGCTTCGTCGGCTCACGAGATACCACCCAGGCGATACGGCATCACCTTATGCGGCGTCATTCTACGCGGCGGCGCAGAACTTGGGCAGTGGGCATCGCTTGGGCTCAGCGGCAGGCGCGGTAGCCGTTCTTGCGGTTCTTGATGTCGAAATGGAAATGGTTGCGGTGATCGTAATTGTAGCCGGGGCCGAGCACAGTGGTGAAATACTCACAGCCGTCGGCGCGCACAGTGTTGAGGAAGCCGCGCGTGCGGAAGGCGAATAGGCCGGGCTTGCGCACGTCGATATCTTTGCCATTGCCGAGCTCGATGCTCATGACGTCGAGGGCGTTGCCCTTGCCGTGTTCCGACAGCACGCCTTCGCCGGCGATCCTGCGGCAGGAATAGCTCGAGCCCTGGCGAATGGTCTTGACGCCGGAGAAATAACGCCAGCGGGCGGAGGGCACGAGTTCATTCCTGGTCCAGCCGGCGAAGGTGGCGGCCATGTCGCAGGTCAGTGTCGCGGCCGGCTTCATCCCGATGCTGCCGATAGCCGAGACCTTGACTGGATAGTCGATGCCGCACTGGCCTTCGCGGATCGGCGCAAGGTCGGTGTAGACGACGCCCAGGCGCTTCAATTCCTTGCGGCAGTCGACCTCGCTGGCCGGCATCTGTTCGGTTGGCGCCATCGGCTCGTCCATGCGCGGATAGGCGGCGGTCATGTATGGGTTGGAGGGGACGAGGCGCTGCATGCCCGCGTAGTTCGGAACGGCTGATGTCTGGCTTCCGACATCGACGGCTGGTTCCAGCGAAAGTACGCTGCCGGTGGTGCATGCCGAGATCGCTGCGATGGCAAGCGCGCCGGGAATCATGCGCGCGCGTCTGGTTTGCCGCACGGCGACAAGCGCGGCGCGAAATATCCCGGCCATCGACAAGATCCCTGTCCCCGAGCCTGGTCCCGATCAGGCTCTGTCTCGTTGTTTGATCATGATCTTTCTCCGAAAACCGGATCCCACTTTTCGGGCTCATGATCAGATGAGACAGAGCTTAACCGCCAAGAGTAAAGGAAAAATCAGCGGCCGCGTTTACGGCTGCGGCCAAATTGCGGCGCGCATGTCGGTCGTCACTGGCAGAAGGTGCCGCCGTTGCGGCGCGGTGCAAGATCGAGATGGAGATGCTGCGAATGATCCGTATCGCTGCCCGGGCCGAGCACGGTCTTGAACGGTCCGCAGGCTGCCTTGCGCACCGCGTTCAGGAATTTCGCGTCTTTTTCCGGCGGCACTGGGCCGACGTCGATCCTTCTCCCGTTCGACAAGGTGAAGCTCGCGATATCAAGCGCATTGCCGAAAGCGTGCTCGGACAGTTTCCCTCCGCCGTGGCGCGGCCGGCAGACATAGGCGGATGCCTGGCCGACCGACTTGAGATTGGCGCCGAGTTCGGCCTTGGCCGCCGGCTGGATGGTATTGGCAGCGAAGCGCGCGGCGGCCTCGGCCATCTGGCAGTTCAGCTCGGTTTCGGGGTGGATATCCAATGACTTGCCCAGCGTCTTCAGCGCGATCGGATAGGGGATAGAGCAGCCGACCGCCGCATCGTGCTCGGCCTTGCGTTCCTCGAAGTCGACACCCATCGACTTCAGCCGCCTCCGGCAAGCAAGTTCCTCGTCCGGCATATTTTCCTGCGGCACAGAGGCCGAGCGCGGGTCGGGAGGGATTTCTTTCTCCTGCGCTTGCGCCGGCTTCTCCGGTGGTTTCGTGGTGGCGGCCGGTGGTTCGGCCTCGGCGGGCTTTTCGCTCGGCGTTGGAGCGATTGCCGGCGGCTCCGGCCGGGCTTCCTTATGCTGGTCCGACGTCTGCTGGTCCATTTTGTCGGTCGCAGGTTGATCAGGCTTTGGCCCATCCGCAGGGCGCGGTTCGGGGATCGGCACGTCGGCAGGCGCGGCTTCTTGCGCTGGTTGCGGCTGATTGAGCTCCGGGACAGGCACGGCTTCAGGCAATTCCGGAGCTTGGGCCAGGGCCGATCCTGCGGACAGCATCGCCGCCGCCAAAGGTAGCGCCAATCTGTTCAATCCGGCCAATCTGATCAATGTGGCCAATCTGATCAATGTGGGAGGGGTCAGCGCCGCCATTCGCCGTTAACGGTGAGCGAATGCGGAAGTTGCCTGAACGAGGGTTTTGGCCGATCACGAACGGTAACCCCGGTGTTACGCACCGATCGCTTCCAGCCCTTCCTCCAGCCAGTCGGCCAAGAGCGGCATGCCGAGCAGATATTTCGCCGTCCGCTTGTTGGCGCGCTCGCGCGCGGCCGCCAGCGCGTCGGCCCATTCCGAAGCGTCATAGTCGCCGCGTCCAACCCAGGCCAGGGCGACCAGTTCGGCCGCCTCGTCGACATTGAGGTCGTTGATCAGTTCGCGCAATTCTTCTTCGGTGAGGTTTTCGGAACTTTCCTCGACGAGACCGTCATGATGATGATTGTCATGCGCCTCGCCGTCGAGTTCGACCTCGTGCTCGGCGCCATCGGCATAGTCTTCGTTGACGGCGGCGCTCAGCGCCTTCGCCTTGAGGATGAACAGGCGCACGGTGTCGGGACCGATCGAAAGCTCCCATTCCTTTTCAAGGCGCCGCTGCACTGGCTTTCTCCGCATACTCCGTTGCCGTTTGCTGGATGATAGCGAATTTGCAGCGCTCGTCACGTCATGTTCGGCACTTCTATTTTCCGACTGGCGCGGACCGTTCAAAAAGCGTTCAATGGCCATGACTTTTTTCCGGGATGAAACGGCTTTTGCCCGGCGTTAGTCTTGCATTGTCATTCTTCAAGGAGGGTTCGATGCGCAGACGATTGCTGATCCAGGTTCTGGCGGTTGCCGCCCTGCCGCTATTTGCCGTTCCGGTGTTTTCGGCCGGTGAAGGTGGAGGCGGTGGTGGTGGCGGCCAGACGACACAGTGCAAGAAAGGCATGGTCTGGGACAAGAAGCTGAAGAAATGCGTTGCGCCCAAGCAAGGCATGCTGGACGACGACAACATCTATGAAGCCGGCCGCGCGCTGGCGATGGCCGGACGTTATGACGAGGCGATCGCCGTGCTCAGCCTGGCTGCGGACAAGAAAGACCCTCGCATCCTCAACTACCTCGGCTATTCGCACCGCCATTCAGGACGCGTCACCGTCGGTCTCGGCTATTACGAGGAAGCGCTGCGCATCGATCCGAACTATACGCTGGTACGTGAATATCTCGGCGAGGCGCATCTGCAGATCGGCGATCTCGCCGGCGCCCAGGAACAGCTCCGCGAGATCGAGAAGCGCACCGGCAAGGGATCTCGTGAGTACGGCATGCTGTCTGAGCAGATAGACCGTTTCATGAAGAGCTGATTCGAAGCCCAAAACGCTCCTCACTCCGGCTGTGAGCAATCGCAGCCGGTTTTTTTACCGCTCGCCCGGCCAGCCGTGCTGCCGTGACGGCATTTCAAAAAAATGGCGGGTGAATTTTTCAAAACCGATTTTTTGGCGTGAAAAACCCACGAGGATTGCTATATTGGGGGAAATTGCGGTGAGACGGTTCCGTTAGCCCGAGGCTGCCGGACCGTTTTCTTTTTGTACCCATCGACAAGGTCGCTCCCGGAATGCGGGGGCGGCGGCAGGAAAGGTCAGGCATCATGAATAAGGTCCCGATGACAGGCGAGGGGTTCGCGTCATTGAAGGAAGAACTGCGCTGGCGCCAGCAGGAAGAGCGGCCGCGCATCATCGAAGCGATCTCCGAAGCGCGCTCGCATGGCGATCTTTCCGAAAATGCCGAGTACCACGCGGCGAAAGAGGCGCAAAGCCTCAATGAGGGTCGCGTCAACGAGCTCGAGGACTTCATCGCCCGTGCCGAGGTGATCGACGTCACCAAGCTCAGCGGCGAAAAGGTCAAGTTCGGCGCGACCGTGGTGCTGGTCGACGAGGACACGGAAGAGAAGAAGACCTACCAGATCGTCGGCGACCAGGAAGCGGATGTGAAGTCCGGCCGCATCTCGATCTCCTCGCCGATCGCGCGGGCGCTGATCGGCAAGGAAGTCGGCGATGCGATCGAGGTCAACGCGCCAGGCGGTGCGCGGGGCTATGAGATCGTCCAGGTGCAGTTCATCTAGGGGTAGAGCGGGCAGGGTTTGTTCCTGAATCGCACTGTTTTAGCCCGAGGTTTCCGCTGCCGCTCATCGCCCTGCCGGGCACTTCTCCCCGTATAGTGACGGGGAGAAGTGGGGCTGGACGCGAACTCGGCGCCTGTCCTGCAACGCTGATAATTGGCGAACCCCGTCGGTTACGGCGTCCTTCTCCCCGTCACTATACGGGGAGAAGTGCCCGGCAGGGCGATGAGGGGCGGCGCCGACCTTTCCATTTGGATTGATTCAATAAATCAACGCCTTCCGGTTGCCAGATCGTGCGCTTGGCGCTCCAAAAGCCTCTCCGCCTCCGCCACCACTTCCGCAGGCACGACACGGCCGCCGGGCGCGGCCAACAGCGTTGACGAGAACGGCCCGCGCGGGCCGGTCAGGCCGGGTTCTGTCGCCAGAAACACCGCGACCGTCGGCAGGCCGCAGGCACTGGCGAGGTGGGTGAGACCGGTGTCCGCGCCGATGACCAGCACCGATCGGCCGATGATCGCGGCGATCTCGGCAAGCGGTGATTTCGGCACCAGCACGGTCTGCGGAACGGCTTGGGCGATCGCCTCGGCAATCGCCTTTTCCCTGTCGTTAGACCAGGTGGTGACCGGCGTCATTCCTCTTCCCACGAGAAGCCGGGCAGTTTCGATCCAGTCGCCGACTGGCCATTTCTTGTCCTCGCGGCTGGTGCCATGCAGCAGGAACGCGGTTTTTCCCCCGACAAAGTTCGAACCGCCGGCCGGCGGCATGATGCCGGACTCCAGCCCGGAAAAATCCGGTTCATAGCCGAGCGCCAGCCCGAACAGCCGCCTTGTGCGTTCTATGGCGTGCAGATCGCGCGGCACAGCGTAGCGGCGGTCGTAGAACAAAGTCGCCGAAGGCTCGCGAGCGCTCGACCGGTCGAAGCCGACGATCGGCGCCGCGGCCTGTTTCGCCACCAGGGCCGACTTCAGCAATCCTTGCGCGTCGACGACGAGATCGTAGCGGCAATCTCGCAAGGCGCGGCGCAATCCCGCTGCCTCGCGCCATGTGCCGCGGCCGAGTGGGCTTGTGCGCCAGCGCCGGATTGCCACTGTGTGGATGGTTGCGATCGCCGGATGCAGCGCCACGATGCCGGCAAAAGCCTCTTCCACACACCAGTCGAGCGACACATCCGGCCGGTTGCGGCGCGCATCCTCGACGGCCGGAAAGGTGTGGATGACGTCACCCATCGAGGATGTCTTGACGATGAGCACCCTCATGCGGCGGCCGGCATTTCCAGCAGCCGTTCCGCCGCTGCCGCGACCTGTGCAACCTCGAGCGTGTTCAGGCAATTGAGATGGCTGAGCGGGCAGATTTTCCGGTGGCAGGGCGAACAGGACAGGCCGAGCCAGACCAGTTCGCGCTGCTCGGCGAGGGGCGGCGTATTCTGCGGCGAGGTCGAGCCGTAGACGGCAACGATCGGCGTGCCGACTGCGGCGGCAACATGCATCAGCCCACTGTCGTTCGACACCGCAAGCCTGGCCGCGGCGATCAGGTCGATGGCGTCCTCCAGCCGCGTCTGGCCGGCGAGATCGACGACGCCAGGTGCAAGCGTGGCGATTTCCGCCGTTACGTCGGCGTCGTTCTTCGACCCGAACAGCGCGACCTCAAAACCTTTGGCCATCATGTCGCGGGCAAGGCCGGCATAGCGTTCGCTCGGCCAGCGTTTGGCCGGGCCGAATTCGGCGCCGGGCATCAGCGCGAGGAATTTTTTCGCCTCCAGCCCGAAGCGGCCCAGCAGTTCCGCCTGGTTTTTTGTATCGACAGCGAGCTTGGGAGCGCGGAACGTGCCCCCTCGCGCGAGGCCGAAATAGGCCTGCGCCGTGCGCCGTTTCAAATGGTCGGGCAAGGGAACGATATCGGTCAGCAGCCCGTAGCGCATTTCCTTGAGATGGCCGACGCGGCGCGGAATGCGGGCAAAGAACGGGACGAGCGCCGACTTCCAGCTCCCAGGCATGACATAGGCGATGCCGTAGTGGCCGCGCAGCAGGCGGCCGAAGCGCCTTCGCATGCGGAATCCCAGCGCGCCGGATTTCAGCGGCAGATTGATCTGCTGGCGTATTTCGGGCATGCGCTTGACCAGTGGCGCCGCCCATTCCGGGGCCAGCACATCGATCGCCGCGTTCGGGTGAAGCTCTCTTAGCGCCGAGAACAGGCACTGCGCCATCACCATGTCGCCCACCCAGCGTGGGCCGATCACGAGGATCGTTGGGCTTTCAGCCATTCGACATAGTCTCTGACGCCGGTTTCCACTGTGCGAAACTGACCATTGTAACCGGCAGCGCGCAACCGGGACATATCAGCTTGCGTAAAACTCTGGTAGCTTCCCTTCAGGTGGTCGGGGAAGTCGATGAACTCGATCTCGCCTTTGCCCAGCGTGCCGATCACCGTTTCGGCTATGGCGCGGAACGGCTGGGCAAGGCCGGTGCCGCAGTTGAAGATGCCGCTTGAGCCCCGTTTCCATAGCCACAGATTGACCTCGGCGACATCGCCGACATGGATGAAATCGCGGCTCTGCTCGCCAGGTCCGAAACCGTCATAGGCGCCGAACAGTTTCGGGTTCTGGCCTTGCTCGACCTGATTGAACAGATGGAAGGCGACCGAGGCCATGGCGCCCTTATGCGCCTCGCGCGGTCCATAGACGTTGAAATAGCGCAGGCCCGCAACCGGCGAATGATCGGTATCGAAGACGGTGCGGCGGACATAGTCGTCGAACAGCTTCTTTGAATAGGCATAGACATTGAGCGGGCGTTCGCATTCCGGCTCCTCGCGAAACTCGGCGCCGCCGCCATAGACCGATGCTGAGGAGGCGTAGAGGAAAGGCACCCGCAGTGCCAGGCAGGCATGCAGCAGCCGCTTCGAATAAGCGTAGTTCACCTCCATCATGAACTTGCCGTTCCATTCGGTGGTCGTCGAGCAGGCGCCCTGGTGGAAGACGGCCTCGATGCGGCCGAGGTCCCCGGCCTCCATCCGCGGCAGGAAATCGTCCTTGTCGAGATAATCGGCGATCTGCAGGTCGGCGAGATTGGCAATCTTGTGGCCGTCGGTCAGGTCGTCGACGACGACGATGTCGCTGATCCCTTCGGCATTGAGCGCGGCGACGATGTTGGAGCCGATCATGCCGGCGCCGCCCGTGACGATGATCATGAAAGCCTCTGGTATCTCGTGCCGATTCCGGCCCTTATAGGGGACGCTTGCGGGGCTGTCGATAAAGCAGGTCGCAATCCGGCGGTTGGGTGAGCGCCACAGTGCCGCCGCAAAGCTTTCGCTTCAGTCGACGATCCACCGGCGAGGCACGACAGGAGCAAGGATAATGCCGTCAACCGAACTGCTTATCGCCTTTTTCGCCACCACGGCGATCTTTGCCTACATCCCCGGTCCGGCGATGCTTTACGCTGCTGCGCAAACCATGGCGCGCGGCCGCTGGTCCGGCCTGACGGCGGCGTTGGGTATCCATCTTGGCGGCTATGTGCACGTCGTCGCCGCCGCTGCCGGGTTGTCCGTGCTTTTCCACGCCGTGCCGACGCTCTACATCGCGGTCAAGCTGGCCGGCGCACTCTATCTGATCTGGCTGGGTGTGTCGCTGTTTCGCGCCAGGGCGCAAGACGATGCTGTCATGCCTGGTATTGAGCCGAAATCCGCCCGCCGCGCCTTTTTCGAGAGTATCACCGTCGAGGTGCTCAATCCCAAGACTGCAATCTTTTTCATGGCGTTCCTGCCACAATTCATCGACGCGTCCGCGACGTTTCCCGTCTGGCTCCAATTCCTCGTCCTCGGGACGATCGTCAATCTGATGTTCTCTTCGGCGGATGTCATGTGCGTGGTGCTGGCAGGTGCGCTGGTCACCAGGCTGCGGCGCTCGAGCCACGCGCAGCGCCTCATGCGGCGTGCGGGCGGTGCGGTGCTCGTCGGATTGGGCGTTCATGTGGCTTTGCAGAAAAGCTGATCCGTCAACCGGCGTTGGCTGTGGTCCGTTCGATGCCTGCCGTTGCGCTGGACCGAATTGCGGTATATCGGCTTCGCCATGAACGACCAGCCCGCCAGTCCAGCGCTTTCACAGCTTGGGGACCGGCTCTCATTGCACGTCGCGGATGACATGAGCGAGCAATACCTGCCTTCTCCCGAACCCCTTCACCGCGCCATCTCGCGATTCGGCAACGTCACCGTGCTGGTGGTCGGCGACTTCATTCTCGACCGTTTCGTCAACGGCGTCATCGAGCGGATTTCGCCTGAAGCGCCCATTCCGGTGCTGCGCGGGCGTGGCGAAACGTCGGCGATGGGCGGCGCCGGCAATGTCGTCGCCAACATCGTCTCGCTCGGGGCCACCGCGATACCGGTCTCGGTGATCGGCGCCGATCAGGCCGGCGTCAATCTGATGCGCATTCTCGCCGAGTTTGGCGTCGACACTGGCGGCCTCGCGCAGGACCCGAACCGGATGACCTCGTCGAAAAGCCGCTTCAGCGCGCTCAACCAGCAGGTGCTGCGCTTCGACGAAGAGGAAATCAAGCCGCTGGGCGACGCTGAGCGAGCAACGCTGGTCCGGCATTTCCGCGCCGTGCTCGCGCAAGCCGACATCGTTATCCTGTCCGACTACGGCAAGGGCATGTTGCTCGACGGCGTCGCCGGCGAGCTGATCTCGATCTGCCGCCAGGCGGGAAAACCGGTGCTCGTCGACCCCAAGGGCCGCGATTATGCGTGCTATGCCGGGGCGACGGCGATCACGCCCAATCGCAAGGAACTCGGCGAAGCGGTCGGACGCGCGGTGTTTGGCGATGACGAGATCGTGGCCGCGGCACGTGAGCTGATCTCGGCACACGGCTTCGATTTCGTCGTCGCGACGCGCAGCGAAAAGGGCATGAGCGTCGTCGGCTCGGACGATGCCCACCACATCGCCACGCAGGCGCGGGAAGTGTTCGACGTTTCAGGCGCCGGCGATACTGTCATCGCGACGTTTGCGCTGGCTCTGGCTGCGGGCGCCGACCGCGTCATTGCCGCCGCCATTGCCAACGCGGCGGGTGGCGTGGTGGTTGGAAAGCGCGGCACCGCGCGGCTGACGGTCGAAGAGCTTACCGGCGCGCTGTTTCGCTCGCACGGCCCGATTGCCCATAAGGACGCAATCCTCGATGCCGCTGCCGCTGCAAGGCTGGTGGCGACGTGGAAGGACGAAGGCCTGAGTGTCGGTTTTACCAATGGCTGCTTCGATATCCTTCACGCCGGCCATGTCAGCCTTTTGCACGCGGCACGCAGTCAATGCGACCGGCTGGTTCTGGGCCTCAACAGCGATGCCTCGGTGCGCCGGCTGAAAGGGCCGGGACGCCCGGTCAACGACGAGCATGACCGCGCCTGCGTGCTTGCGGCGCTTGCCTCGGTCGACGCCGTCGTCGTCTTCGAGGAGGACACGCCGCTCGCGCTGATCGAGGCGCTCAAGCCCGACATACTGGTCAAGGGCGCCGACTATACGATCGATCAGGTGGTCGGTGCCGAAATCGTGCGAAAGGCGGGCGGCCGCGTCGTGCTGGTCGATCTCGTCGTCGGCAAGAGCACGACCGGCACCATCGGCAAGTTGCGCGCCGGCAGTACAAACTGAGGTTTTCATGTCCAAACTGAACGAATACCTGGTCCGCTCGGCGGCCGCGATCACCGCGATGGTCGAGCGCGACCTCACCAGCGAGATGGAGCGGGCGGTGACCGCCGTCGTCGCGGCGCTTTCGCAAGGCAAGGCGCTGCTGATCTGCGGCAATGGCGGTTCGGCCAGCGATGCCATCCACATCGCCGGCGAACTGGTCGGCCGCTTCCTGAAGGAGCGCAAGGCCTACAACGTCATCGCACTGCCGGCCAATGCGGCGGTGCTGACCGCCTGGGGCAATGATTACGGCTTCGACACGGTGTTTTCACGCCAGGTCGAGGCACATGGCGCGGCGGGTGCTGTGCTGCTCGCCATCTCGACCAGCGGCAACTCGGCCAGCACCCTTGCCGCCGCCGAACAGGCGCGCATGATGGACATGACGGTGATCAGCCTGACCGGCGACACCGGCGGCAAGCTCAAGCCGCTCTCCGACATACTGCTCAACGTGCCCTCGACCTCGACACCGATCATCCAGCAGGGGCATCTTTGTCTCTATCATCATCTGTGCGAAATGGTCGAAGCGCGCCTCTGTGATGGCTGACAGGGACGCTGTCACGACCTCGCAGCCGTATCAGCTCGAAGAGCCGGGACTCTGGGTCGAACGGATCGGTACTGCGGCCTTTCCAGCTGGCACCCCGGCGCTGTTCCTCGACCGCGACGGCACCATCAACGTCGATAGCGGCTATCCCAGCGATCCGGCCGACATAGTGCTGCGGCCGGAGATGCTGCCGGTGATCCGAACGGCCAACATCGTCGGCCTTCCTGCGGTCGTAGTCTCCAACCAGTCGGGCATTGCCCGCGGCTATTTCGGCTGGCCGGATTTCGCCGCAGTCAATGCCTGGCTGCTAGCGCTTCTCGAAGCGCAGAATTGCCGGATCGATCTGGTGCTCGCCTGCGCCTACCATTCGAGCGGGACGGGTGAACTCGCAGTAGGTGACCATCCGATGCGCAAGCCCAATCCGGGCATGCTTCTGCGCGCCCGCGATCTGCTGGGCGTGGATATCAGCCGATCGATCATCGTCGGCGACAAGGCTGATGATATGGAAGCCGGACGGCGAGCCGGGCTATGCGAAGGCTGGCTGGTGCACGGCAGATCAAATCGGACTTCTGGCGATGGTATGTTCGCGACGCGCAAACTGACGACGAGCAACGATCACAACAAACTCTGCGAGACCATCGCCGAACTCGGCAGGGATTAGGTTCTCATTTCGCTGAAAGCCACCAGGCCTTCGTCCTTGACGCGACGGATGGTCAGTGCGGTGCGCACCGTGTCGACATTCGGCGCCGAGGCCAGTTCCTCGATGACGAAAGTCTGAAAGGCGCCGAGGTCGCTCGCCACGCAATGCAGCAGGAAATCGGATTCGCCCGATACCATCCAGGCGTCGCGCACGATCGGCCAACCGCGGGTGCGTTCGGCGAAGGTTTTCAGCTCCGCATCGGCCTGGTGATGCAGGCCGATGAGGCAGAAGGCGACGACATCCAGGCCGAGCGCCGGCGCATTGAGCAGGGCGCGATAGCCGCGGATGATGCCGGTCTCTTCCAGCCGCCTGACACGGCGCAGGCATGGCGGCGCCGAAATGCCGACGCGGCCGGACAGCTCGACATTGGTCATGCGCCCGTCGTGCTGAAGCTCGCGCAGGATCTTCCAGTCGATGGCGTCGAGATCGGCTTTGAGCGGCATGGATACCTTCGGCGCTTCACGCAAGAATCTTTCGTGATCTTGTAATTAAACGACTTCGGTGTCCATTCCATCCCTCAGTCGGTGATTTTCGGACAGTCACCGCGCAAGATGTTCATGGATCGTCTGTTTGTGCGGAAGCTTTCCGGGGACGACGGCGCGGTCGTCTTGCTGGCGTCGCCTGCAACACCTAGATTAGGGGCCGATATTGATCCTTGTGCCGGACGCTTCATTCGCGTCCGGTTGTTGTGAAAGCCCGTCCATGACCACCAAGCACGCGCCTGTTCTCATCATCGGCTCCGGTCCCGCTGGCTATACGGCGGCAATCTACGCCGCCCGCGCCATGCTGAAGCCGATGCTCGTCGCCGGCCTGCAGCAGGGCGGTCAGTTGATGATCACCACCGATGTCGAAAACTATCCGGGCTTCGCCGATCCGATCCAGGGTCCGTGGCTGATGGAACAAATGCTGAAGCAGGCCGAGCATGTCGGCACCGACGTCATCAACGACATCATCACTGAGGTCGACCTCAATGTGCGGCCGTTCCGCGCCAAGGGCGATTCTGGCACCACCTATACGGCCGACGCGCTGATCATCGCCACCGGCGCGCAGGCGAAATGGCTGGGTATCCCGAGCGAACAGACCTTCATGGGCTTCGGCGTATCGGCCTGCGCCACCTGCGACGGCTTCTTCTATCGCGGCAAGGATGTCGCCGTGATCGGCGGCGGCAATTCGGCGGTGGAGGAGGCGCTCTATCTTTCCAATCTGGCAAAGAGCGTGACGGTCATCCACCGGCGCAGCGACTTCCGCGCCGAGCGCATCCTGAGCGAGCGGCTGTTCAAGAAGGACAATGTCCGCGTCATCTGGGACACCGTCGTTGACGAGATCACCGGTCAGTCCGGCAAGATGCCGCTGCCGCCGTCGGTGGAGGGACTGAAGCTGCGCAATCTGGTGAGCGGTCAGGAGATGCATCTGACGGTCGACGGCGTATTCGTGGCGATCGGCCATGCGCCGGCGGTTGAGTTGTTCGCTGGCAAGCTAAAGCAGAAGCCGAACGGCTATCTGTGGACGGCGCCGGATTCGACCTGCACCGACGTGCCGGGCGTGTTCGCCGCCGGCGACGTGACCGACGACATCTACCGCCAGGCAGTGACGGCGGCGGGGCTCGGCTGCATGGCCGCGCTCGAGGCGGAAAAGTACCTCGCCGGGATCGAAGTTCACCGCGAAGCGGCGGAGTAAGGAAGCGGCCGAGAAAAGCCGCGCAAAAGCCTGATTTTTCATTCAAACGCCAAAAAAACAGAGCGAGGGGCATCATGGCGTTGGACTGGGACAAGCTACGCGTGTTTCACGCTGCGGCGGAAGCTGGGTCGTTCACCCATGCCGCCGAGACACTGCATCTGTCGCAATCGGCGATCTCGCGGCAGGTCAGCGCGCTCGAACATGACGTCGGCGTGCCGCTGTTCAATCGCCATGCCCGCGGCCTGGTGCTGACCGAGCAGGGTGAGATGCTGTTCCGCACGGCGCATGATGTGCTGATGAAGCTGGAGACGATCAAGTCGCGGCTGACCGAGGCCAAGGATCGGCCCTCCGGCGTGCTCAGGGTGACGACCACGGTCGGGCTCGGTGCCGGCTGGCTGACCGAGCGCGTGCAGGAATTCATCGAGCTCTATCCCGAGATCAGCCTGCAGTTGATCCTGGCGAACGAGGAACTCGACCTCACCATGCGCCGGGCGGACTGCGCGATCCGGCTGCGCCAGCCGCAGCAGCCTGATCTCATCCAGCGCCGCCTGTTCACCGTGCATTTCCATCTCTACGCCGCTCCTTCTTACGTCAACAAGTATGGCAAGCCGGCGTCGATCGCCGAGTTGAAGAGCCATCGCATCGTCACCTTCGGCGTGCCGGTGCCGGCGCATTTGTCGGAATTGAATTGGCTGGAAACGGTCGGCGATTTCGAAGGCGGGCAAAGGGTGCCGACGCTGCAGATCAACGACATATTGTCGATAAAGCGCGCGGTACAGGGTGGCGCCGGCATCGCCATGCTGCCCGACTATGTGGTCAGCAAGGACTCAGGGCTGGTGCAATTGCTGCCGGAGACCGAAGTGCCGTCCTTCGACACCTATTTCGCTTATCCCGATGCGATGAAGAACCAGGCGAAACTGCACGTCTTCCGAGATTTCATTATCGCCAAGGCCCGAAGCTGGTCGTTCTAACTTTCAGAAAATCGCTTCCGCCTTGCACCGCCGACGACAACTCTTACTGGCAGCGCCATGGGGTCAGGCGGGGCAGCCAGCCTGGGACGGCGCGGCGGTAGGCCTCGTAGCCGGCGCCATAGCGGCGGGCAAGCGTCGGTTCCTCGTAGAACTTCACGAACGAGACCATGGCGATGGCGGCGATAGTGGCATAGGCGACGAGAGCCCAGCTCGAAAACAACAGTGCCTGGCCAAGGATGATCGACAGCACCGCCACATACATCGGGTTGCGGACATGGCGGTAGATACCACCGACAACCAGTTGCTCGGTCGGCGCAACCGGGGCGGGCGTGCCCAGGCCTTCGAAAGCAAAACGGGCGAAGGCATGAAGCAGCAAGGCCGCTGCGACCACAATCAGGACCCAGCCGACCGGGACCAAGCCGGGCTGGGTCGACCATGGCAGACGATAGCGATCGGTCAACAGCCAGGGCAGCAATCCCGCGACCATGCCGGGCGCTGCGATGAAGAATAGCGCGCTGCCGGCGATCGCCTGACGTGTCCTCATCGAGGCTTCCTTCTAGAGCGACGTGCGTCCACTTGGACGCATAAAATACGGTCTAGCACTTGAAATCTACGCATCGTGCCTTCCGAAAAGCGATTCCTATCTCGGGCCGATGCGGCTGCTGCAAAAATAAACGCGTATTGCCTGATTCGACGTCATTCGTTGTTTTTGCGTTTCGGGCCGAGAATTGACTCTGATTCGCTATTTCCCAATGATCTTTGCCTGGCCGTGCACCGCATTTCGACGATTCTGCTGGTCCTATGAGGCCAAGGAATGGGTTAGACCACAGCCTGTGTCATTTTGCATGCGTGTGTTGCAAAATAGATGCTTGTTTCTTGAGCATGATGAGCACATATATAGATCATCTCCTGGGCGCGTTCTCCTCCCATTAGCGCCCTCGAGTGTTCCCCTCTGGAGGTTAGCCCTAACAGGCACTTCCAATCAAACTCAGCCGGATCTTCATTGATCCGGCTTTTTTGTTGCCCGAAACCTGCTGGCGCTGAGGGAAAGCCGACCGAAATTGTCACGTAACAGTGACATGTAACCTCAGGTAACCTATCACAGGCGCCCAGCATCGACTAAGCAGATCATAGGACGCGGTGTGGTTCGTGCGGGAGATGGGGGCATCACTCGGGCGATCCGGGCTCAGGCGGCTACCGCGTCCGAACCATTCTTCCGCTGAGGCCGTCAGGCGCTGGAGGCATGTGCGGCGGACCTGCCGTTTCGCCTCCCACGAAGACGGTCCGCAAGAGAGCGGCGTCCGGATCATTCCGGACGCCGTTTCTTTGTGTTCTGCAGCCTGCGATATTGGCGCCAAAATCCAGTGTCAGGCGGCCTTGCCGTTGGCGTTCATCGCCTCGTCGGCCAAGCGGCCGGTGAGTTCGGCCATATGGTCGAAGGTCGCGCGATAGCTGGCCACGCCGGCGGTAGCCGAACGCAGCTCGATGATCAGATCGCCGATCTCGGCCTGCGGCATGGTCGCCTCGACGATATCCCATCCCGGCCAGCCGGGCCGCGCGTCATAACGGAGGATCTGGCCCCGCCGTTGCGGGATCAGGGCGATGATCTTCGACGTCGCATCGGACGGCGTGACGATCTCGACCTTCATGATCGGTTCGAGGAGCACCGGCGAGCAGGCCGCCATGCCTTCCTTCATCGCCAGCTTCGCCGCCATCTGGAAGGCCATGTCCGACGAATCGACAGCGTGATAGGAGCCGTCGGACAGGTTGACGGCGACATCGACCACCGGAAAGCCGAGCGGGCCGGATTTCAAATAATCGCGCACGCCGGTCTCGACCGACTGGATGTAGGTCTTCGGCACGGCGCCGCCGGTGATGGTGTCGGTGAACTGGAAGCCGGAGCCGCGCGGTAGCGGCTTGATCTCGATCACCACGTCGCCGAACTGGCCATGGCCGCCCGACTGCTTCTTGTGGCGGCCGCGCTGCTGCGCCGTTTTGCGGATCGTCTCGCGATAAGGCACGGCCGGCGCATGGCCTTCGACCGGGATCTGGTTCTTGCCCTCCAGCCGCTCGCGCACGACACGCAGATGCATCTCGCCATGGCCCGACAGCACGGTCTCGGCCGAATCTTGATTGTGGCGCAGGCTGAGCGAGGGGTCTTCTTCGGCAAGTCGCTGGATGGCTGCCGACATCTTCACTTCGTCTTTGCGTTCCTTCGGGCGCAGCGCGAACGCAAAGACCGGCTGCGGCGGCATCAGCGTGACCAGTGGCTTGATGCCGCCCTTTGCCGAGCTCAAGGTCTGACCGGTCGTGACGTCGTCCAGCTTGCCGAGCGCGACCGTGTCGCCGGCCCTGGCCGAGGTGAGCTTGGTCTGGTCCTTGCCGAGCATTTTGTAGATGCCGGAGACTTTTGCCGTGGTGCCATTCGAAAGGAAGAGCTCGGAGGCGTCGGCAAGCTGGCCGGACAGGATGCGCGAGACCGACAGTTTGCCGCCATGCGCGGTGTGAATGGTCTTCATCACCTGGACCACGGTCGCATTGCCATCAGGTGCACCAAGGCGCTTGCGGGTCGCCTCGATGTCGGGCGCGTCGTGGCGGATCGTCTTCAACAGGCGCAGCACGCCATTGCCCTTCTCGGCGGTGCCGATCAGCACCGGCGTCACGGCGCCGTCACGCAGATCGGCGGCGAGGTCGTCGAAAATCGCGTCCTTCGGCGGCTCAATCTCTTCGAGAAGCTGCTCCATCAACTGGTCGTCATGATCGGCGAGCGTCTCCAGCATGGAAAAGCGCGCCTCCAGCTCGCGCGCCTTGTCGTCGCTGGGAATCTGGGCGACCTCGCTTTCGGCATATTCGCGATAGATGTAGGCGCGCTCCAGAGCGAGATCGATCGAGCCGATGACGACGCCGTTCTTGCGCAGCGGAATCTGGCGAAGCAGCAACGGCACCGAGCTTGCCGGCTGCAGCAACTTCAGCGTGTCGCGCACGCCTGATATCGCCTTATCGACCTTGTTGAGGAACATGATGCGCGGCACGCCGAGATCGTCGAGCTTGCGCATGATCAGCTGCAGGGCAGGGATCTTCTTCTCGTCGGCTTCGGCGACGACCACGGCGATGTCGCAGTTGGCGAGGACCGGCTCTGCCTCGAAGGAGAATTCGATGGAGCCGGGACAATCGACGAAAGTGAGTTGCTCGCCCATGAATTCGGTGGTCGCAAACGTCGCCTCGACACTCATGGCGTGGGCGCGTGCCTCGGGCGAATGATCGGAAACGGTGTTTCCCGAGGAAACGGGATTCTGGCGGGGAATGGCGCCCGTGCGGGCCAATATGGCTTCGAGAAGTGTCGTCTTACCGCTTGCAAAGGGACCGACTATGGCAATGCATTTCGGTCCCGTGCGTCGTCCTCCGGCGCGAGTTCCCATGACTGACCTCCACTCAGGCGTTTCCCTGGGAGCGGCGGCCGGCCTGTCGACCGTCGCGGGCGGGGCTTTTTTCGGTTTGCCACCTACCCAAAGGCATCGTCCCACGGGTTAGCCGGGAGGGCAAGGGATTTGAGGATCGCCTGATGTCGTGGATGTTGAGCCGTGATCGGCGAAGCCGTCGGATGCGAGCCCAGCCTCCCATCAAATCCCGCAACAAAGCCCGTCGCCGAACAGCCGCAAAAGCGGTTGCGCCGTGATGGTTATCGGACGAAAGTGCCCGCTTCTTGCGACAAAAAGGAACGGCCGTCGCCGACCGATCCGCCATCAGCCTGAGGACTCGAGACGATGAAGCTCATTGCCTGCGGCAGCGTGCCGACCGCCATTGCGCCGGAAAAGTACTTCACCGGCCGCGTGTGGCAAACGCCAATCATCGAGAAGGAAGCGCCAGCGCGGCTGCGCGCCATCATGGTCAGTTTCGAGCCCGGCGCGCGTACCTACTGGCATACGCATCCGCTGGGCCAGACGCTCTATGTCATATCAGGCGCCGGCCTCGCGCAAAGCTGGGGCGAGCCGGTACAGGCGATCAGGGCCGGCGACGTCATTTCGTTCGCTCCTGATGAAAAGCATTGGCACGGTGCCGGTCCAAAATCGGCGATGGCGCATATCGCCATGCAGGAGGCGCTTGACGACGTCCATGCCGACTGGCTGGAAATGGTGACAGACGAGCAGTATGGCGGCTGAGGCTTTTGAGCCCACCAAACCCGACTGCTAGCCGGGTTTGGTGTTCGAGATGCGCCTGATCAGGTCAGCGAGGCGGCGAAGCGCTGGATGCGCGTGCAGGCCTCTTCGAGCAACGCCTCCGACGTGGCATAGGAGATGCGGAAGTTGGGGCCGAGGCCGAAGGCCGAACCGAACACCACCGCTACGCCCTCGCCCTCGAGCAGCTCCGAGCAAAAGGCTTCGTCGCTGTCGATCACCTTGCCGGCTTTAGTCTTCTTGCCGATCAACTGGGCGCAGGACGGATAGACGTAGAAAGCACCTTCGGGTGACGGACATGTGATGCCGCGCGCCTGATTGAGCATCGACACGACGAGATCGCGCCGAGCCTGGAAGATCGCCTTGTTTTTCGCAATGAAATCCTGCGGACCGTTCAGCGCCTCCACCGATGCCCACTGGGCGATGGTGCAGGCGCCGGAGGTCTGCTGGCCCTGTATCATATCCATTGCCTTGATCAGCGCCACGGGCCCGGCCGCATAGCCGATGCGCCAGCCAGTCATGGCATAGGCCTTCGAGACGCCGTTCATCGTCAGCGTGCGCTCATAAAGCTTCGGTTCGACCTCGGCGATGGTCTTGAAGACGAAGTCACCATAGATCAGGTGCTCGTACATGTCGTCGGTCAGCACCCAGACATCGGGATGCTTCAACAGCACGTTGGCCAGAGCGCGCAATTCAGACTCGGTGTAGGCAGCGCCCGACGGGTTCGACGGTGAGTTCATCAACAGCCATTTGGTGCGCGGCGTAATCGCCTTTTCCAACGCCGCCGCCGTCAGCTTGAAGCCGTTGTCGATGGAGGTGTCGGCAAATGCCGGGGTGCCGCCGCAGATCGCTACCATCTCGGGATAGCTGACCCAGTACGGCCTCGGAATGATGACCTCGTCGCCGGGATTCAGCGTCGCCATAAAGGCATTGTATAGGATCTGCTTACCGCCGGTGCCGACGATGGTCTGCTCCGGCCGGTAGTCGAGATTGTTCTCGCGCTTGAATTTTTCGACGATCGCCTCGCGCAGCGGCACGATGCCGGAAACCGGAGGATATTTCGTTTCGCCGCGGCGGATAGCCTCGATCGCAGCGTTCTTGATGTTGTCCGGCGTGTCGAAGTCCGGTTCGCCGGCACCCAACCCGATCACGTCTCGGCCGGCGTTTTTCAGCTCGCGTGCTTTCTGCGTCACCGCGATGGTCGCGGAAGGCTTTACGCGGGAAAGGACGTCAGCAAGAAAGGCCATGACGATCTTATCTCCTTGGGGATGCAGGCGGTCCATCTAACCGCGGCGCTTCTCATGTCGCATCATTCCGCCAAGCGCAAGCACTGTCGGATGAGCGAGATCTCAAATCCCCGGCAAATTCGGCAACAATAAATTCACCTACACGCGGTAAAACCCCGAGTGGCTGGATCACGATCCATTCCGCCAGTCTCGCAGAGCGAGGAACCGTGTCGCGCAGCATCGGGCATGACCATATCGTCCGTCATGACGACGGCACCGCCAGCGGTGTCTGGGGCATCTATACGCTGCAGAGCGCTTTCCAGCCGATCTTCGCCTTCAGCAACGGCAAATTGTCCGTCACCGGATTCGAGGGGCTGATCCGGCCGTTCCGCGACGGCGAGCCGCAGTCGCCGGTGAGCTTTTTCAACACCTGTCCAACGGTCGACCGCCTGCACATCGAGGCGTTGACAAGGACGCTGCATCTTTTGAACGCCGGGGCCTGCCTGCCGCAAGAGGCATTCATTTTCATTAACTTCGATCCGTCGGTGTTCACCGATCGCAGCATCGCCGACAAGGCGCTGCGCGACATGCGGCTGGTGCTGCATGAGGCTGAGATCGATGCGAACCGGGTCGTCTGCGAGGTGACCGAGCAGAAATCGGCGTCGCAGGAAACGCTCTACAATTTCGTCGAGGCACTCAGGGCCAACGGATTTCGCATAGCGGTCGACGACTACGGCGCCGACGAGTCCGACATCAACCGCATCAAGGAGCTCAGGCCGGACATCGTCAAATTCGATGCCCACTGGATCATGCAACTGATGGAGTCCGGCGCCGGTTTCGCACTGCTGACCGCCATGGTGGCAAGTTTCGAACAGCAAGGCATCCGCACCGTGTTCGAGGGCATCGAGGAGAGCTGGCAGCTTGAACTGGCTGAAAAATCGGGAGCCTCGATGGTGCAGGGATTCGCGCTGGCGCGCCCGGAGCTTGCGCCGACCAGCTTTCACGTCTTCGGCAAGGACAGGCAGATGCCGGTGGCAGTGCCCGATGCCGACGAGATGCCTGCGACTGTCTCGCCTTCGCCGAGGCCGAAACGGGCTTTCGGACGCAAGGTGGTACCATGACCGGGCGGCCCGACAGGCGGCGCAATGTCGGCGAGGCAATCTTTGCCGACGAGGTCGGTATCGAATACGGCGTCTATGGCGCGTTCCGGCTGAGGAGCGCCTACCAGCCGATCTTCGCGCCGCGCGGCAGGTTGTTGAAGGCCGTCGCGGTCGAAGGCCTGATCGAGCCGCACCGCGCCGGCAGGTCGGTCGCGCCACGCGTATTTTTCGAGGGCGTACCCGTGGCGGATCGCCTGTTCGTCGAGACGATGTGCCGGGTGCTGCATCTCCGGAACTTCCGCAACATCGGCGTCGACGGGCTCGACCTATTCTTCAACTACAATCCGCTGATCAACGATGACCCCGGGCGAGCGCTGGCTGAGATCAGGCTGATGACCAGGCATCTCGCCGAGTTCGATCTGTACCCCGGCATGCTGGTCTGCGAAATCACCGAACAGGCGGCCGACGACAAGGTGCTCGTCAGCCTGGCGCGCGAGATGCGGCGTTACGGCATCCGCATCGCCATCGACGATTTCGGTACCGGGCATTCGACGGAAGAGCGGGTTGCGCTTGTCCGGCCCGACATCGTCAAGATCGACGGCACCTGGTTCGCGGAATTCTGTCGCCATGCCGCCGCCGAACGGTTTTTCCGGCCGCTGGTCTCCGCGTTGCACGACCGCGGCACCAAGGTGCTGGTCGAAGGCATCGAGCAATCCACGCATCTGCGCGTGGCACTCGACGGCGGCGTCGACCTGATGCAGGGTTTTTACCTTGCCCGGCCGGCGCTGGCCGGCACGAACTTCGACGAGGAGCCACTGCCCATCGACAGGCTGCTTGGCAGGGACAACAACGTCGTGCCGTTGTTTGGGTGATCTATCAGCGGCGCTGATGGTTGCGCCAAAACAAATCACTGGAATAAGCCCTCGCTGCCAGGATAATTGCCGGTAAGGCGGCTCCCGAGGGGAGCGGCGATGGGAGCAAAAATGACCACACTCTATGGAATGATCGACAGCGGCAATTGCTACAAGCCGCGGCTGTTGATGGCCAAGCTCGGCATACCTTTCACCAATGTCGAGGTGAGCTCGCACACCGGCGACACGCGCAAGCCCGACTATGTCGCCAAGAACCCGAACGCCATGGTGCCGCTGCTCGAGCTCGACGACGGCAGGCGGCTTGCCGAATCCAACGCCATCCTGCTTTACCTCGCCGAAGGCACGCGGTTCGTGCCGGCCGACAGATACGAGCGGGCGCTAACCTATCAGTGGCTGTTTTTCGAGCAGTACAGCCACGAACCCTATATCGCGGTGCGCAAGGCGCTGCTCACCTTTCCCGAACGGGCCAAGGATGCGACGCCGGAACGGCTGGCGGTGACGCTGGAGCGCGGCAACAAGGCGCTCGGCGTAATGAACAAGCATCTGGCGGGCAGTGCGTTCTTTGCCGGTGAGGCATTGAGCGTCGCCGACATCGCGCTCTACGCCTATACGCATACGGCCGAGATGGGCGGTTTTCAGCTCGACGCCTATCCGGCGGTGGCGGCCTGGCTGAAACGAGTGGAGGCCGATCCGGGGCATGTGCCGATGGAGTGGCTGGGGTAGTACTGTCCTCACTCGTCGCCGCTTCGCGGCTCGCTCCGGGCAGGACGCACCAAAAGGCGCAACGCCCGGCGGGGCTTGCGGCCTTCGGCCGGGACACGAAAACCGAACAGAGATGGAATCCGAACAGCAAAAAGGCGGGACAAAATCCCGCCTTCCATGCTTGGTAGCCTGATCGGGAGCGTTTGGTCCGGGCCGGCAGCAATCTGCTGCTTCGGCTTGTCGGGGTTTTTCGCTCCGGTGCGCTTCTCGCGCGACTGTCAGTACATCCGTGACTTGCCGCGCGCCCCGAGCTATCGCCCGGTGCGCGCCATTCGCAAAATCAGGCTGCCTTGCTCAGAGATCCAGCGGACGACTTGCCAGTGCGGCGGTCCTGCTCGATCTCGAAGTTGATCTTCTGGCCTTCGACCAGGGTCGACAGCCCAGCGCGCTCGACTGCGGAGATGTGGACGAAAACGTCCGCGCCGCCGCTGTCAGGCTGGATGAAGCCGAAACCCTTGGTGGAATTAAACCACTTGACCGTACCTGTTGCCATTTTGATAGTCCTTTTACGTTTGCTTTAGCTTGACCGAACAAAGTCCAGCCGGTTTGTATCGAGATTTTGGAGATAGACGTCAGCAAACGCGAATATCGCGAGGCCCGGATCGATCGGCCGAAATATCAATGGACATCATATAGTCCGCTTCTCCGCAAAAAACAAGACGGCACGAAAAAAGGCGCTGATGCGGCGCTGCCCAACGGCCGCCCCAATCGCGTGAAAGCCTTTCAACATCGCGCGTTGCGGAGGGTTCGCATCGCCTATCGCGCACGTTGCGGGGAAGGATCGTGCCGCCTTCGAGCGTCCGGTCCTGTTTTGGGAGAGGACCATGAGAACTGTTCTGCTTGCCGCCTGCCTGACGCTGGTGGCCGCCGAGGCGCAGGCGATCTCGCGCTACGATCCGAGCCGCATGAGCTGCGGCAGAGTGCGGGCGACGATCGCGCGAGAGGGCGCCGTCATCCTGCGTTACCAGTCGACGCGCACGCCGGGGCTGCCGCTCTACGACCGCTATGTGCGGAGCCAGGGTTTCTGCAACATGGGGGAGGTCAGGGCACGGGCGTCAGTGCCAAGCGCCGATTCGACGTCCTGCATCGTCTACAAATGCAAGCGGGTGGACACAGACCGGCGTTTCCGCCGGCGCATCTTTCCGGACTAGCAACGTCCGGCCTCAGAATCCGAATGATACCTGCGCCGGCGGCGGCGGGCCGACACGCACGCCTTCCATCGCCAGCATCTTTCCCTTGGTGGTCGAGCCGCCCGGCGCAGAAAAACCGCCGATCTTGCCGCCGGCGGCAAGAATGCGGTGGCAAGGGATGACCAGCGGCACCGGGTTGGCGCCGAGCGCCGCACCCGTCTCACGCGCCAGCCCAGCATGGCCGGCGCGCTTGGCCAGTTCGCCATAGGTGGTGGTCTCGCCGAAGGCGAGCTTGCGCGCCGCGTCGTAGATGGCGAGGCGGAAATCGTCGACGCCGGTGAGATCGACCGGCACACCGGAGAAATCGATGTCTTCGCCGGCTGCATAGGCCTGTATCGACCCGATCAGCTCGGTAACCCATTGCGGTTGGGCGCTCGAACCGGCGCTGCCGGCATGGCGCAGCAGCCGGCGTTCCACCGCGTCGCGGTTGCGCTGGGGCAGGCAAAGCCTCGTCAGTCCGGCCTCGCTCCAGGCGATCCCCATGAAGCCGATCACGGTTTCGAAGACCGCGTGGCCGGCGGTGGCCTGAGAGGTGCTTTCCATGATGTGCTCCTTCCGCAGAAACGGATGGGAATCCAGTACATATCGAGAACGAGATATCGCATTTTCAGGTTGCTGTTGCCACCCGAAAATCATTCGAAGTCCACAACAGGCTGCGGATTGCCGGGGGAAAGGCGCTGGTGTAAGGACTTTCTTAACAGACGAACCGGACCCGAGCGCGGCTTGCCAGCAAAAATCATTTTTCCCGCGATCGGCGTGATGCTCGCTGCGGCCGGTCTCAGCGGCTGCAGCTCGACCTCGCAGACGAAGGCCGTGCCTTCCCTGACTGAAACCGCCGCCGCGGGCGCTGATGCCGGCTTTACGCTGGCTCTGCCCGACACGGTTTCGGTGCTGCCGGAATCGTCCGGCATCGCGCCTGTCCAGGCGGTGGCGCTGGCCGTCGACCCCGCCGCGACGCCTGTCCAGCCAGCAGCCTTTGCCGGACCGACCCCGCTGGCCGCAACTGCACCTGCAGCCATGACGGCCGGTGCCGCCCCAGCCGGCGCAGCACCTGTCTATGCGACGGCCGCTGTCGCCATGCCGGTCACCGGCGAGACAGGCAAGACGATGCCCGGCGTTCAGCAGGCCGCCTATGTCGCGCCTGACGACCCATCCGCCCTGCTTTCGACCAGCCCTGCCAAAAAGTATTCGGCGGGACCGCGCGGCGAGATCGAACGGCTGATCGAGAAATATGCCGTCCTCTACGAGGTGCCGGTCGATCTGGTGCGCCGTGTCGTCAGCCGCGAGAGCACCTTCAATCCCAAGGCCTACAGTCGCGGCCATTGGGGGCTGATGCAGATCAAGCATGCGACGGCGCGCGGCATGGGCTATGACGGGCCGGCGAGCGGGTTGTTCGACGCCGAGACTAATCTGAAATATGCGGTGAAATATCTGCGCGGCGCCTGGCTGGTGGCCGGCGGTAACGCCAAGCGCGCCGACCGCCTCTACCAGAGCGGCTATTATTACGACGCCAGGCGCAAGGGCATGCTGGAAGAAACCGGCCTTGGCCGCGACCGCGGCCGCCGTCGCCTGCAGCCCGATGCCTGAAAGCGCGTCGCGTTTGAATGGACACATGCGACGCGCTTTCAGGTCTTGTTTTTATGCATGTCGTTATCGCAAAACCGCTGCGCACTTTTGCGCGACAGGCATTGAACACCATGCCTGAGCCGCGCCCGCCGGCGCCGAACGACATAAGGCTGCGCAAGATCCTCGACGACACGCTTGCTCCGCCGCGCTGGCCGGAAGGTTTTGTCATGCGCGGCTTCGATGCCACCGACGCGCTCGCTTTGCATGCGCTGCTGACCACCGTGTTCGACGATGGCGCCGACGGGCCGTTCGACGAATGGTGGCCGCGCATTTCAAGCGACGCGGAATTCGACCCTGCATTGTGTTTCCTGGTCATCGACAGCAAGGGTCGGCTGGCGGGCGCGGCGCTGTGCTGGACGAGGGCGTTCGTGAAGGACCTTGCCGTCCATCCCGAGGCGCGCGGCCGAGGCATCGCCGAAGCGCTGATGTGGCACGTCTTCGCCGCCTTTCGCGCACGGGAAGCTGCGCATGTCGATCTCAAAACCAACACGGTCGAAAATGCCGCCGCGGTCAGGCTCTATGAGCGACTGGGAATGTTCGAAGTCGACTGGGAAGGCTAGCCCGGTTCTGGTCGGTTCCGCCCTCACGCTGCGGAAAGTGTATTGTTGGGAAACTGCTTCACATAGGTCGCCATCCGCAAATGCTAACACCCTGCCACGCCGTTCGGTCGGGGTAACGACCGGAAGGTGTCGGAGGGGGCTGCACCGGCATGTGTCAGCCGCGTTCCACGGCCGGTCCCGAGGTGGGTTCGGGATCCGACTGCTCGTACGCTACCTGGCACCGCCCGCGCATCTTCCTGTTTCCAAGGCCAACTGCTTTGTTATCGCTCAGTCGGCGCGTTGCCGATCTTCTGCTTGAGCTCGAGCGCCCAGGAGCGGCCTTCGTCGCCGCCCCATAGAAGCCAGGCGATGTAACCGGCCGACGGGTTTTCTTCACTGCCGAAGTTACGGCCCTTCTTGTCGACCTCATGGCGGGCGAAATAGCTGACCATGCGCTGGATGGTGGAGGGCGAAAGTTTATCGCGGTTCTTGAGCTCGGTCGCCCGCGCAACCCCGACCTCGGTGCCGCCGCGACCAAATATGCCGCGCAGCCTGAGGCCCATGGCGGCATTATCGGCAACGATCTGCGGGCAGCGCAGGTCGATTTCGTCATTGTCGGCTTCGCGCATGGTTCTTCCCGATATGGACCTATGATCCTGAACGAAAAATGCGTGAGATGCATCCCGTTCCGCAACGCTATTGCTTCGCAGTCGTTGGGGCCGACCTGAAAGGAACTGTCCACCAAGGCGACGAGCTGCATCTTGCCTGTATTCGTCTCACGGTTAAGCTTTGTTACAGCGGGGGCCCTCGAAAATCGGAGAAACACGATGCGGCTTCCCAAAACCGGCCTCGCCACCTTTATCCTCGCCGTTCCGCTATTCGCCAACGAGGCGCGAGCGGCCGACGATTGCGCCAATGCGATGGATCAAACGACCATGAACGAATGCGCCGGCAAGTCGCTCGCGAAGGCCGACAAAAAGCTCAACGACGCCTACAAGCAGATCGAGGGTCGGCTGAAGGACAATGCGGCGTCAAAGAAGCTGCTGGTCGATGCGCAGCGCGCCTGGGTCGCTTTCCGCGATGCCGAGTGCAAATTTCAGGGCGGCCCGCCCGACATGGCCGGCAGCATGTATCCAATGGTCGTCGCCGGCTGCCAGGAGGCCGTCACCGACAACCGGCTGAGGGATTTCCAGGGCTACCTCAATTGCCAGGAAGGCGATGCCAATTGCCCGGTGACGGCGGCGCAGTAACTTCGTTTGTCCCGGTATCCCATGTGAGGTCCCCCTCATCCGACCGCGGAGCCTGTCCTCGGGCTTGCCGGAGGCAAGACCCGTGGGCGGCAACCTTCTCCCCGGCGGGGAGAAGAGGTTGGCACCGGCGTTGACAGTCTCCTCTCCCTTGGGGGAGGTCAGCAGCGAAGCGGAGGCTGGGTGAGGGGACTTCTGCCGCTTGCGTGTGCAAAAATGTCGGAACCGTCCTTCGCGATGCGTCCTTGAGAGGCAAGGCGCGTTGCCGCGAACAGGCAGGCGTCGTCAAACGCACGGCTGATGGAGATGACGATGATCACCTTTCCCAACGAATCCCAGGAATACCGCGCCGCCCGCGAAACCCTTTTGCAGAAGGAGATCGAGCTGCGCCGCGCAATGGAGGATGTAGCCGTCGCCCGCCGCGCACTGCCGCCGGGCGGGCTGGTGCCTGAGGACTATGTGTTCGACGGGCTTGGCCCCGACGGCAAGCCGGCTCGGATAAAACTGTCGGAGCTGTTTTCGCCTGGCAAGGACACACTGATCGTCTACTCGATGATGTTTCCGCGCCATCCGCAGGAGACGCGCGACGTGGCGACAAGCGGCGGCACGGCCAAGCTCGCGCGGGCCGACCAGCCATGCCCGTCCTGCACGGCGCTGCTCGATCAGTTCGACGGCGCCATCGACCATCTCGAGGCCGCCGGCTTCAACTTCGCCGTGGTGGGCAAGACCGCGCTCGAAAACCTGATCACACTTGGCCGCGACCGTGGCTGGACGAACATGCGGCTGCTCTCCTCGGCCGGCAACAGCTTCAAGCGCGACTACCACGCCGAGGCCGACGACGGTGCGCAGTTGCCGATGCTGTCGGTGTTCCATCGCGACGCCGACGGCATTCGCCATTTCTGGAGTTCGGAGCTTGGTTTCGCGCCCACCGAACCCGGCCAGGACCCGCGCGCCGTCGGCACCTGCGAGCCCTTGTGGAACCTGATGGATTTCACACCTGAAGGCCGACCGGACTGGGATGAGCAGCTGCAGTATGCCGGCGCGTGCTGCCACTGACCTTGGCAGCCAAGCACATTCCGGCGTATCGGCGCCGGGCTGTGTTGGCAGGATCGCCGAAACCTCATTCCTGTCCCGTCGCGCAACTTCGCCGCTTGTGTCGCGTTGGACTCTTCGAGGATCACAAACCCGGAGATTTCCTGTGAAACCGCATCTCACGCTTGCCATGGTCGCTTTGTTTGCCGGCACGCCGGCCTTCGCCCAATCCGCCACGCCGGCCGACATACCGGCTGTCGGCGAAACCAAGATCGAGACCGAAACCTTCACCAGAACTGTCCCCAGCGCCAACCGCTTCGAGATTGAAAGCAGCAAGCTGGCCGAACAAAAGAATGTCGCCGCCGATGTCAGGGAATTCGCCGCGATGATGGTCAGGGATCACACCAAGGCTGGCAAGGATTTCAAGGCAGCTCTGGAACAGAGCCAGACCACGGCCTCGGTTACGGCGAGCGGCCCCGCTTTGTTGCCGAGGGATCAGACGATGCTAGACCAGCTCAAGGGCTTGGATGGCGATGAATTCCAGGCGAAATACATCCTCCTGCAGACCGAGGCGCACAAGCAGGCGTTGGCGCTGTTTTCCACCTATGCGCAGTCGGGCGAAGACCCGGCGCTGAAGGAATTCGCCAAGAAGACGCTACCGACGCTGCGGATGCACGAAAAACACATAAAGGATCTGGTGGCCGCTCACAGCTAATGCATATCGCCCAAAAGCATGCCCTCGGCCTTGACCCGGGCCTTGACCCGAGGGTGCGCGGCAGTTTGGGGATAACGACACGCATAAAACAAGTGCCTAAAGCGCGTCGCGACGCGCTTTAGGCTGGCGCAGCTCTCAGGTGTTCTTGATCTGCTCGACCGCGGTCACCAGCAGTTCGTCCATGGCGCCGCGAATCTGAACATCCGACTGGGCGACGCCCGCCGCGTCGAAATCGGCGCGTATTTTGCGCAACACGTCGTCGTCCCCGGCCTCTTCGAAGTCAGCGCGCACCACCTCTTTCGCATAGGCGTCGGCGTCCTCACCGGTTTTGCCGAGCTTTTCGGCGGCCCATAGGCCGAGCAGCTTGTTACGGCGCGCCATGGCCCTGAATTTCGTGTCCTCGTCCATCGCAAACTTCTTTTCGAAGCCTTCCTGACGGTCTCTCATACTGCTCATGGTGTGCCTCGTTCAGATGTGAGTCTCCGACCTTCATTCGATGGAGAAGAAGAGCGGGCTAGGGGTCGAACATGGCGTGCATAGATGTCAGAAGCAAGACCGGACCGTTCCTGCCGAACGGCAATCGCTTCAGGTTGGCGCTGCCCATAATGCCCTGCCTTCCAACGTTGGTGGTTGGCGAAAGCCGACGCGGCATCCAATCTCCCCCCTTGCGGGGGAGATGTCCGGCAGGACAGAGGGGGTGGGAAGGATCGCCAACTTCTGACTTGAGCCATTCCCAACCTGGATTCAGCTTGAGTGCGCGTATTGGTTGACAGGTCGGAGGGACAGCACCCCCCTCTGCCCTGCCGGGCATCTCCCCCGCAAGGGGGGGAGAACGGCAGCTTCGCCGACTGCCCGTCGCACCGATGTGATTTGACGTTGCCGCGCCGTGACCTAGTCTCGAATGGCGGGACGAACCGAGGAGGCGAGCGATGCAGTCACCTTTCAACGGGATCAGAAGCGCCGCGCTGACAGCAGCGGTGATCCTTGCCGCCGCCGCTACAGCTTACGCCCATCATGGCTGGTCGTGGACGCAGGACGGGTTTTTCGAACTCAGGGGCAAGATCACGGCCATCTATATCGGCAATCCGCACGCCACGCTGGATGTCGACGTCGAGGGAGAGGCCTGGCGGGTGGAGATGGCGCCGCCGTCCCGCACCATCGCCGCCGGCTTCACGGAGGAGGTTGCCAAGGTTGGCGACGAGGTGACCGCGATCGGCCACCGCTCGCTCGACGAGACCGAAAAGCGTATGAAAGCGTCCCGCGTCATCCTCAACGGCAAGAATTATGATGTCTATCCCGACCGCGTGCCGCCGGCCTGAATGGACGAGTTCCTCGCCGGCATCGAGCAACTCGCCTTCGTGCGGGCACTGAAGGCATCCTTCGTCGCATACCCCATCGTCAATGCGCTGCACATCATGTCGATCGGCGCGCTGCTGACCAGCGTCTGGCTGATGGACCTCAGGGTCCTCGGCGCATTCCGCTCGCTGCCCTACGCGGCGTTCATCGCGGTGCTGCGCCGCACCGCATTGGCCACGTTCGCCGGCGCGCTTGCCACGGGGTCGCTGCTCTTTTCAGTCAGGGCGAGCGAGTATGCGGCGATGCCAATTTTTCTGGCCAAGATGACACTCATCCTTCTCGCCGGGGCCAACTTCCTCGTCTTCATGCGCCGCGCAAAAGGCGGCGACGAGCCGGCGGGTGGGACTGTGACCATCCTGGCTGTGCTCTCGCTTGTGCTGTGGACGTCGGTGCTGTTCGCGGGACGGTTTATCGGGTTTCTCAACTAGAGCGAGCGACGGCAAAGACAGCTGTTTTGCGGTCAAATCTCGGGCGGGTTGGGCCGCCCTCTTCACCCTATGGGGTAGGCGGATCGGCACGAAAGGATCAGGGTGCTGTAGGAATCGCAGCGTTGGCGGGACAGCGCCCCCCTCTGGCCTGCCGGCCATCTCCCCCACAAGGAGGGAGATTGGCTAATCACCTAAGCAAAATACTCCTGCAGCGGCTGCACTTCCAAACTCCCCGCCCTCAGCGCTGCAATCGCCTCCGCCACCGCAGCCGCACCCGACAGCGTCGTGTAATACGGCACTTTCTGCATCAGCGTCGCGCGGCGCAGCGATTTCGAGTCCGACACCGCCTTCTGGCCATCAGTCGTGTTGAAGACGATCTGCACCTGGCGATTGCGGATGGCGTCCTCGATGTGTGGCCGTCCTTCCAGCACCTTGTTGATCTTTTCCGCGACGACGCCGTTTTCGGCGAGGAAGCGGGCGGTGCCTGAGGTGGCCATAACCTTGAAGCCTTGGCCGGCCAGGCGCTTGACCGCCGGCAATATGCCCTTCTTGTCCTCGTCGCGCACCGAGACGAACAGCGTGCCCGCGCGGGGGAGATCGACGCCCGCCCCTAACTGGCTCTTGGCGAAGGCCAGCGCGAAGTCGCGGTCGAGACCCATGACTTCGCCGGTCGAGCGCATTTCCGGGCCGAGCAATATGTCGACGCCGGGGAAGCGGGCGAAGGGGAACACCGCTTCCTTGACCGCGATGTGGCCGGGGTTGCGGGGGTCGGGCATGGCGCCATAATGGGCGAAGGCGTCTTCAAGCTTTTCGCCGGCCATGATGCGGGCGGCGATTTTCGCTATGGGACGGCCGATGGTCTTGGCGACGAAGGGCACGGTGCGCGACGCGCGCGGATTGACCTCCAGCACATAGACTGTGCCGTCCTTGATCGCATATTGCACGTTCATCAGCCCGCCGACATTGAGCGCGCGGGCGAGCGCGGCCGTCTGGCGCTCCAGCTCGTCGACAAGCTCCGAGGGCAGCGAGTGCACCGGCAGCGAGCAGGCACTGTCGCCCGAATGGATACCGGCCTCCTCGATATGTTCCAGGATGCCGGAGACGAAGGTCGACGTGCCGTCGCATAGGCAATCGACATCGACCTCGATGGCGCCCGAGAGATAGGTGTCGAACAATAGCGGGTTCTTGCCCAATAGCGTGTTGATCTGGCCGGTCTTGTCGTTGGGGTATTTCTGCTTGATGTCCTCCGGCACCAGGCCGGGCACGGTGTCGAGCAGGTAGGTCTGCAGCATGCTCTCGTCGTGGATGATCTGCATGGCACGGCCGCCGAGCACATAGGACGGGCGCACCACCAGCGGGAAGCCGAGCTCGCCGGCGACGAGGCGGGCTTGCTCGACCGAATAGGCGATGCCGTTCTTTGGCTGGCTTTGGCCAAGCTTGTGCAGCAGCTTCTGGAAACGGTCGCGGTCTTCGGCCAAATCGATCATGTCGGGCGAGGTGCCGAGGATCGGGATGCCAGCCTTCTCCAGCGCGTCGGCGAGCTTCAGCGGCGTCTGGCCGCCGAACTGGACGATGACGCCGACCAACTCGCCCGACGCCTGTTCGGCGCGCACGATCTCCAGCACGTCCTCCGGCGTCAGCGGCTCGAAATAGAGCCGGTCCGAGGTGTCGTAGTCGGTCGAGACGGTCTCCGGATTGCAGTTGATCATGATCGCCTCGAAGCCGGCATCGCGCAGCGCGAAAGCCGCGTGGCAGCAGCAATAGTCGAACTCGATGCCCTGGCCGATGCGGTTCGGGCCGCCGCCGAGGATGACGACCTTCTTGCGCGACGACACCTGCGCCTCGTTGGCGAGCGCGCCGGCGAAGGGCGTCTCATAGGTGGAATACATGTAGGCGGTGGGCGAGGCGAACTCGGCGGCGCAGGTGTCGATGCGCTTGTAAACCGGATGAACGTCGAGCTTTTCGCGAATCTTCTGAATCTCTTCCACGTCTTTCCTGACCAGGGACGCGAGGCGGGCGTCGGAAAAACCCATCGCCTTCAGCATGCGCAGATTGGCGGCGTCCTGCGGGATGCCATGCTCGCGGATGCGATCTTCCATGGCCAAAATGCCGGCGATCTGCTCGAGGAACCAAGGATCGATCTTGCACATGGCGTGCACATCTTCGAGCGAGGTGCCCATGCGGATCGCCTGCGCCACCATGCGCAGCCGGTCGGGCGTCGGCGTGCCCAATGCGGCGCGGATGGCGTTGCGGTCGTCGGCGTGGTTGGCTGGCGTGCTCCCGTGGCCGATGCCGGGGATCTCGATCTCGTCCAGACCCGTCAGGCCGGTTTCCAGTCCACGCAGCGCCTTCTGCAGCGATTCCTGAAAAGTGCGGCCGATGGCCATGACCTCGCCGACCGACTTCATCGCCGTAGTCAGCACCGGCTCGGCGCCGGGGAATTTCTCGAAGGCGAAGCGCGGGATTTTGGTGACGACGTAATCGATCGACGGTTCGAACGAAGCCGGCGTGGCGCCACCGGTGATGTCGTTCTCCAACTCGTCCAGCGTGTAGCCGACGGCGAGTTTCGCGGCGATCTTGGCGATGGGAAAACCGGTCGCCTTGGAGGCCAAGGCAGAGCTGCGCGAGACGCGCGGGTTCATCTCGATCACCACAAGTCTTCCATCTGCAGGATTCACGGCGAACTGCACGTTGGAGCCGCCGGTCTCGACGCCGATCTCGCGCAGCACCGCGATCGAGGCATTGCGCATCATTTGATATTCTTTGTCGGTCAGCGTCAGCGCAGGGGCGACGGTGATCGAGTCGCCGGTGTGCACGCCCATCGGGTCGATGTTCTCGATCGAGCAGACGATGATGCAATTGTCGGCCTTATCGCGGACGACCTCCATCTCGTACTCCTTCCAGCCGAGCACGCTTTCCTCGATCAGCACTTCGGTGGTCGGCGAGGCGTCGAGGCCCGACTGGACGATCTCGTAGAATTCGGCGCGATTGTAGGCAATGCCGCCGCCGGTGCCGCCCATGGTGAAGGACGGGCGAATGATGGCCGGCAGGCCGACATGGTCGAGCGCCTGTGCGGCGATAGCCATGGCGTGGCTGATGTAGCGCTGCTTGCGGTCGCCCTCGCCGAGGTTCCAGCGGGTTTCCAGCGCGTCGAGCGCGGCGTCGAGGTTCTCGGGCTTCTCAGCCTTGAGCGCGGCACGCTCGGCCTCGTGCGTCTTGCGGTCGGCGTTCTTGACGTCGGTGGCGTTGGCCAGCATCGACTTCGGCGTCTCCAGGCCGATCTTGTTCATCGCCTCGCGAAACAGCGCCCGGTCCTCGGCCTTGTCGATGGCATGCGCATCGGCGCCGATCATCTCGACATTGTAGCGTTCGAGCACACCCATGCGGCGCAGCGACAGAGCGGTGTTGAGCGCGGTCTGGCCGCCCATGGTCGGCAGCAGTGCGTCGGGCCGCTCCTTGGCGATGATCTTGGCTACCACCTCCGGCGTGATCGGCTCGATGTAGGTGGCGTCGGCCAGCTCCGGGTCGGTCATGATGGTGGCCGGGTTGGAATTGACCAGGATGACGCGAAAACCCTCTTCCTTCAGCGCCTTGCAGGCCTGGGTGCCCGAATAGTCGAACTCACAGGCCTGACCGATGACGATGGGGCCGGCCCCGATGATCAGGATCGACTTGATGTCGGTGCGTCTTGGCATATCGAGGGTCCGTTCGGCAGGCGGCTTGCACGAAAAACCGGACGGGAAGACCCGGCCGGTTGTGCTCGCGATTCTGGTATCAGGCTAGGAGGGCCTTATAGGGAAGAGTTTTGCCTGATGTAACCCCCTAAAATGCGGGTTTGTGTGGGGTTTCAACAGCAGGGCAATCGCTTCCCGTTGAATTCGCACTTCGCCGGGCGGCGCTGATTTCGACAATTAGGACAGCCCACTCCCCCTAGCTTCCGGTCGCCAAAGCATCAGGAATCTCGAAGCGTTCGGAAACGCCGACACGGATCATGTTCAGGCTGCCCTCGCGCGTGAAGCGGAATTCAGCTGATGCATTCGAACCGGCGGGCCGACCGGCCTGGAAACTGATGATGCGGGTGCCGCCATCGGGCCAGGTCACGGTCACCTCGGCTTTGTCGCCCGTATGCACAACGCCCGCCTTGCAGCTGGTCATCGGCTGGCCGACATAGCGCGCGCAAGGAATCTCGTTGCGGGCACCCAGGGCCGGCGCGGGCCTCCCCGGCGGCTGCAGCCGCGCAACGGTCTGTGCGTTGGCCGGAGGCGCTGTATTGGCGGCGCGATGCCGGATGGGTTCCTCCGCTGCTGCGGGCGACTGCGTCTCGCCGGTCGAAGGATTTCCGCTGGCCGCGAGCGCCAGGCGGTAAGCGTCTTCGATGGCCGCCCTGCCGATTGCGTCGGCGGCTGTCATCGTGGTTTCTGGCGCGCCCAGGCGCGCTGTCAGGTCGGGAAGCGGCTGATCTGCGGATACCAGGTTCGAAACCTCGGGTGCAGGAGCCGTGCCTTCGCCGGTCGTTTCGGCATCCGCATCCGAAACGGCCGCCGGATTGTCGGGGTTCAGGTAGCGCGCGGGAGCCCATCCCGTCAGTTGCGGATTGTCAATTTCTGCGACCCTGCACCAGCGGTAGCCATTGACGTCGTTGCAGCCGAGATTGTTGACGCTCGTACCGTTAGGCAGCCGAGCCTTGATCTTGCCCATCGCCGATGCCGTGGCGCGGACGTTCAGGAGATCGCCTGGAGCGAGGTCGGTCACGATGGAAACGATCGGCGCCTCCTCGGCTTTGGCCGGCAGCAGCGCCGTCAGCAGGAGAAGGGCGGCAGTGAGCGCGTACAGCGTCGTTCGGAGCGTAACTGTGCGCCTCATCATTTTGGCCGTGGGCGATAGAAGCATTCCCGGAGGCGCGGCCTGGCACGGAAACGCCACCGCATTCCAGGTCGATTTTATAAACGACGACATGGCGCTATGTAAGTCCGAAAATGCGGCCCCGGCATGAACAAAGTTCAGGGTGCGGCATGAGCAAGCTCAGTCTGCGGCATGAGCAAGCTCAGCTTGGCGGCATGAGCTCGTACCTCGCTCAGCCTGAGGCATGAACGCGTTCCGCGTTCAGCCTGGGAACTCGTACCTCGTTCAACCCGACATAAACCCGGTTCGCAGCGCGTGGGCCCATTCCGGCCGTCCCGCCTGTTCGGCCTGCCGCGCTGCCGCCTCATGGTCATAGTCGACGGCGATGGCCGCAAAACGGTAGGGGCGGCCCGGCTCACCCAGTTCGACAATGCCGTAGCGTGCATGCGGAGAGCCTTGCTCCGAGACATGCGCCGGTGGCGTGTCGTCGCCATAAGCGGGGCAGCCGATGCTGCCCGGATTGAAGACGACAGGGCCGTCGGGGATACGGATCAGTTCGCTGCGGTGGCTATGGCCGCACAGCACGATGCGGCAAGCGGGATCGAGCGCGGCCAGCCGTCGCTTGATGGCGGCCAACGGTGCGCGCACCAGCCGGCCGCTGGCTATCGTATCGGTCAGATATTTTTCGTCGTGGTCGGGCCGAGCATGGAAGGCAACCACGCCCGGCGCGATCTCCAGCGTGAGGGGCAAGGCCAACAGCGCCTCGCGCTGCGCCGATGTCAGCCGTTCCTGCGCGTAGCGGTCGGACGGCCACATGGTTTCATCGGCGGAGTCGCGGGCGACGCGGCGATCGTGATTGCCGCGCACCGTCGGCAGGGCGAGCGCTTCAAGCCGCGCAAAAGTCTCGCGCGGCCAGAGCGGGCCGGAGACGCAATCGCCGAGATTGACGACGAGGTCGGCGCCGCCGCGCTGCCGCAGATCGTCGAGCACGGCGTCCAGGGCGAGGACGTTGCCGTGGATATCGGCGAGGACGGCAATGCGCATGGGAAGCTCCGTTGGTTGACGAGTTACTGGTCGGGAAGGGCGGACCTTGCAGGACTTTGGTTCCTCGCGGAAGTGAGGGAGAGGTGGCTCGGCGAAGCCGAGACGGAGAGGGGGACTGCCCGCCACCCTTGAGCCCTCAAAGCGATCGCTTGTTCGCTTCGGAGCCCCCTCTCCGGCCGCTTCGCGGCCACCTCTCCCCCCGTTGCACGGGGGCGAGGAACAGCCTCAGGCGCGGACTTCGATCTCGGACGCGCCTACCGCGGGCAGCGCCGTATCGTTGACGGCAGCGGCAATGACGCTGTCGAGCAGGCCCGGAAAGCGGGCATCGAGGTCGTCGCGGCGCAGCGTGATCAGCCGGCTGGTGCCGACCACCTCGGTGCGTGTGACGCCGGCCTCGCGTAATTTGGCAAGGTGATAACTGAGATTGGTTTTCGAGCAGAGGTCGAGGAACTGGCTGCAGTTCAGCGGCACGCCTTCCTTGCTGGCGAGATAGCGCACGATGGCCAGCCGGGTGGGGTCGCCGAGCACGGCAAGCACGTTTGACAGGCTGATCTGGTCGGCGGAGGGATGGGGCAGGGTCATGCCCAGGAACTAAGCGCAATCAGGGCCGATTTCAACGCATCTCCTCCTTGATGGATGCACGCAGTTTCCACCTCCCGCCACCTGGTCCTGACATAGAGCTGTCAGGAGGGTTCCGCTATTCTCAGGTGGCTTCATTGACACCATGCCCCATTATGTACAATTGTTCAATAACTTTTGAACTAAGGATCTGTTGCCATGGACAAGCGCCTCATCTGGCTTGCGCTCGGATCATTCACGATCGCGACCGAAGGCTTCGTCATTTCGAGCCTGTTGCCCGACATCGCAGCCGATGCCGCCATCTCGGTTCCACTCGCCGGGACGCTGATCACCGCCTTCGCGCTCGCCTATGCGCTCGGTACGCCGATCCTGGCGACGCTCACCGGCGAATGGGACCGTCGGCGCGTCATCTTGTGGACGCTGGTGTTTTTCGTGCTGGGCAATCTGGCGGCGGCGCTGAGTTCCTCGTTCGAATTGCTGCTGATAGCGCGCATCGTCATGGCGCTGTCGTCCGGCCTGTTCGCGGCGACGGCGCAGGGGACGGCCGTGGCGCTTGTCGATGATCATCACCGCGCCCGCGCCATTGCCGTCGTCGTCGGCGGCACCACGGTGGCGGTGGCGGTCGGCGCGCCGCTCGGCGCGCTTGTCGCGACCCTTGCCGGCTGGCGCGGCACATTCTTTGCCATCGCCGGGCTCGGCGCGCTGGCCGGCGCAATCCTGTGGTATCGGCTGCCGCGGGGCATCGTCGGCACCAAGCTGCCGCTCAGGCAGCGGCTGGCCGCAACGTTGCGCCCCGGCGTGCCATCGATCCTGCTGACCACGCTGCTGGCGCTCACCGGAGCCTTCACGGTCTTTGCCTTTGTCGCGCCGCTAGCCATCGAAGGCGGGGGTTTGAGTCCGATCGCGCTGCCCGGGATGCTGCTTGCCTTCGGCGTCGGCGCCGTCATCTGCAACATTGCCGGCGGGCAGGCCGCCGACCGCTTCGGCGCGACGCGCACCGTCAGCTGGTCGCTGGCGCTGAGTGCGGTCATGCTGGTCATGCTTTCGGTCATCCCGGCATTCCTGCCGCACAGCATCGCCGGGCCGGCGCTGATGGCCATGATGGTCCCGTGGGGTATCGTCGGCTGGGCCTTCCCGCCGGCGCAGGCAAGCCGCATCATCAGGCTGGCGCCCGACGCAGCGCCTATCGTGCTGTCACTCAACGGCTCGGCGCTCTATCTCGGCGTGGCGCTGGGCGCCGTCGTCGGCGGCACGGTGCTGCGCTATGGCGCGCCAGCCGATCTCGGCCTGGTCGCGGCAGTGTTCCCGATCCTGGGTCTTGGCGTCATGCTGGCCGGCCACCGGGCAGCACGGGCGATTGCCATGCCGGCCGAATAAAGTCTGGCTACCCGCTGGCCGAGACCTCAGGGCGCTGCCGGCGGTATACCAAAATCCAGCGCGGCGATGTCATCCAGCGCCGAGCGCAGCCTTGCCGCCTGCTCCTTGCCGACAATGTCCTCGAAACGCTGCTGGGCGACGCGCCACAGCTTCATGGCTTCATCGAGCTTGACCGAGCCCTGCGGCGTCAGCCGCACGCGCTTGATGCGGCGGTCGTCCGGATCAGTGAAGGTCTCGACGTAACCGTCGCGGATCAGCGGCTTCAGCGTATGGCCAAGTGCCGACAGGTCCATGACGAGGGCCGCGGCAATGGCGCCCATGGCCGGCTCGTCGCCGATATGGATCTGGTAGAGCAGACCTTGCTGGGTCGCCTTCAGGCCCGAGGGGGCCAGCACATCGTCATAGAACTGGCCGAGCTTGCGCGTCGCGCGGCGCAGCACGGCGTTGCTGCAAAGGCTCAGGCCGGGGAGGGTGGCTTTCGGCATCGTGTTTCCCTGGCGGGGCGAGATGACGTCCAGCCGCCTTGCGCACAAATAATCTTCGGTTCCATCATTGACAAGATAATGGCATATGCCTACTTCGCAAATGGTGGCATATGCCACTAAATGGGATCAGATGGCTAGCCGGCGACGCCAGTGGTGATTGCCCATGGCACCGACGCCCAGGTGAAGCGAAGCAAATCGGTCGAGAAGGAACAGGACAATGAGTGGACAAAGCAACAAAGGCACGGCGGTGGTCACCGGCGCTTCGTCGGGCATCGGCGCGGTCTATGCGGACCGGCTGGCCGGCCAAGGCTATGATCTGGTGCTGGTGGCGCGGCGCGCCGACCGGCTCGAGGAACTGGCGGAGAAGCTGCGCTATGCACATGGGCGCAAGGTCAGCGTGATCAGTGCCGACCTCGCCGACGACAACGATCTGCGCCGCATCGAGCAGGCGATATCAGTCGACGACAGCGTCACGCTGCTGGTCAACAATGCCGGCCTTGGCGGGGCGCAAGTGGTGGCGACAGCTGACGCTGACGTCGCCGAGCGCATGATCAAGGTCAATGTCGTGGCGCTGACACGCTTGACACGCGCCGTGCTGCCGGGCCTGATCGCGCGCAACCGCGGCGCCATCGTCAACATCGCCTCGGTGCTCGCCTTCGACACGTCGTTCGGCGGCATCTACAGCGGCACCAAGGCCTATGTCGTCAACTTCACCGAGGCCTTGCAGCGCGAAGTCGCCGGCACCGAAGTGAAGGCGCAGGTCGTGCTGCCGGGGGCTACCCGGACCGATTTCTGGGAGGTTGCCGGAAGCGATATCGATAGCCTTCCGAAGGAGATCATCATGACGGCCGACGATCTGGTCGACGCCGCACTTGTTGGCCTGGCCAGGGGCGAAGCCGTTACCGCGCCGGCGCTTGCCGATGCGGCCAAGCTCGACACTTTCCTTGGCGCCCGGCAAGCCTTCTACGGCAGCCTGCATGCTGACAAACCGGCTGCGCGCTACGCGGCTTGAACCAAGGCGTGGCGGTTGGCGTCTACGCCGACCGGCCACATCGGAATGATCGAGGCGGCCAATACGAGCCCAAGTACAATGTTGAGCGCGCGCCACTGCCGCTCGTTTCTCAGCAGCCTGGCGCGCAGCGTGCCGGCCACGCACCACGCCGACAGCGCCAGCGCGGCCGCCAGGCCGAAGACCGCGCCGAGCGATCAACCTGGCGAAGCATAGCGTCGGTCCCGCCGCGCGGGAGTTTGCGGTTCACATCCGGGAGGGCTGGCGCGGAGGCAACAGGCGGCATGAGGAACGTCTGATTGATTGCGGCTTAAGCTGCGCCTACCGGCAGAACCCAGGGCCTGCAACCCTTCCATTACGTCCAGTTCTTACGCCGTTCGAGCTCGGCTTCGGAAGGCTGTTCCGGCACGAAAGACCCGGTCTTGATCTCGCCGGCGCGCTCATAGGTCGCCATGATGACGCCGGTGCTCGACGTCTGCGAGCGGGTGAGCTTGAAGGCGGCGGGCATCGCGCCGTCACCGAACAGCCGCTTGCCCTTGCCCAGCACCAGCGGGAAGGTCAGCAGGCTGATCTCGTCGATCAGGTCGTTGGCGAGCAAGGTCTGGATGAGTTCGCTCGATCCCTGGATGAGCAGGTCCGGCCCGTCCTCCTGCTTGAGCTGGCGCAGTGTGGCCACGACGTCGTCGCCGAGGGACCGGCTGTTTTGCCAGGACAGCGTATCGGGCCGGTGCGTGGCCACATATTTGGTGGCGGCGTTGAAGCTGTCGCCGATCGGATCGTTCTTCTGATACGGCCAATGCGCGGCGAAGATGTCGTAGGTCTTGCGGCCGAGGAGAAGCGCGAATGGTTTTGCGAAAGTCTCACCAATAAAGGCGCCGCCGACGTCGTCCCAGTAATGGATCGTCCAGCCACCGAATTTGAAGCCGCCGACCGGGTCTTCTTCCGGCCCACCGGGCGCCTGCATAACGCCGTCGAGGCTGACGAATGTCGCAGTGATGATCTTCCTCATTGGATTCTCCCTTTCATTATCGGTGCCGTCGGGGCCGGATTTCGGCCAAAGGACGTGCGAGTGGACGCCGGTCCGACAGGGGTCACAAAATTTTGGATTCCGGCGCGTGGCGACAGGCAAGGACGGGCGCGTCGCCTCGGCGACTTCATTGCGGCCGCCTGCCGTCAACCTTTTGCTTTTGCGACGAGAACCAGACGTCGCCGATGACGGCGGTGGCGGTGCGGTCCGGTGCCTTGTCGGCCGTCAGCCAGATCGAACGGCTTCGTGCCGCCTTGTCGCGGTCGAGGACTTTCGCCGCGGGGGTTGCCGCCGAGGCCCCGATGCAAGGGATGAACCACGACCGCATGAACGGATCGCAGGCAAAGCCCTGTTCGGTGCGGGTCACCATCACCGCAAGGCCAACGCGCTCGGCCGGGCGCCACGGAAAGACCATGCGAGCGCCGGGCTTTAGCGCTTTCAGCCACTCGGCTGGTGGTGCTGCGACGCCGGCATTGACATAGATGATGTCGGACGGTGGCAGGCTGCCGATGACCGCATCGCCATGGATGACGGTCACATTGCCATAGTCTTCGAGGTTCTGTCTCGCGCGGTCGGCGAGACTGGATTCCAGTTCGAAGGCGGTGACTGCGCCGCCAGGTGAAACCAGCTGTGCCAGCAGAGCTGTGTAGTAGCCGGTGCCGGCGCCGACATGGGTGACGGTCTCGCCGGGTTTTGGCGCCACCTTGCCGATCCACATGGCATGCAGGAACGGCTCGCCATTGTTGATGCCCTTGTCGGCGTCGAGCGACACCAGCACGTTCTGATAGACGTGAACAGGATCGGTGCTCGGCGTTTCGACCTTGCCCTTGCCGGCGACGACCGACCACGGCCCGGGCCCGAGAAAGGCCTCGCGCGGCACCGCGGCGAACACGTCTTCGAGACGCGGATCGGCCGGACCCGCATGGGCAGCCAGCAGTCGCGCATAAAAGCGGCGCACATCGGCGAGATCGGTCATGGCCTCAAGATAGCGCACACTGCCGATTTGTCGCGTCAGTCCAGATCGCCTGTGGCTGACGCATCAGCGCCGAGATGCTTGGAGCGTTTCGCAAGGCAGTGATGGCGACACGCTAAATCTACCGCCATTGCCGACACTGCCGGAACCGCCGCGTTGCCGCTGCGTTTGAGATCGTGCCAAGCGATTGGCGCGAGACCGAAGAGAATACCATGGGCGTTGGACAGGCACCGACAACGAAGGGCAAGCAAGCGGCCAAGGTTTGAAGCAGGCTGCGGCGAAGGACGAACGCAAGACGGAAGCGGAAACCGGCCGCCCGCTCAAAAAGGGCGCGGTCCGCTTCGACGAGCGGTCGAAAAGCTCGGACGGCAAGAGCGCGGGTACCAAGCAGAAGATCTGAGCGTAACCGCTAAGTCCAAGACCAAAAAAGCCGTCGGCAGGGCTCTCAGCCGCGGCTGTCGTGCACCGACTGACCCCAGTGCCGGCGGCCCTTCATGCGAAAAAAACTGTGACTTGGCGCAACCATTGAGATAATTGTTTGTTGGGTCGGATCGGGCCATGAGATCGGCCAAGTACCGATACGTGCATCGCGAGGAGTGCCATGCTCTGGAAGGGTCGTCGTCAAAGTGACAATGTCGAAGACCAACGCGGCCAGGGTGGCGGGTTCAACCTGCCGCGCGGTGGGCCCGGCCGGTTCCGCATCCCGGTCGGCGGCCGCTCCGGCGGCGGAATGTCGCTGTCGACCATCATCATTCTCGTGGTCCTCTATTTCGGGCTGAAGGCCTTCGGCATCGATCCGCTGCAGATCCTGGCCGGCGGCGATGGTGGCGTGGGGCCGGGCGGCGGTCAGATCACCGACAATAGCGGGGAGGGCACCGGTGCGCCGGCCTCCGACGAGATGAAGCAGTTCGTCTCGACGGTGCTGGCCGAGACCGAGGACACCTGGACCGGCATTTTCCAGGCCGAGGGCCTGACCTACGAAGACCCCAAACTGGTACTGTTCAGCGGTCAGATCCGCTCGGCCTGCGGCTTCGCCTCTTCCGCGGCCGGCCCGTTCTACTGCCCCGGCGACCGCAAGGTCTATCTCGACACGACCTTTTTCCAGCAGCTCGATCAGCAATTCGGCGCCTCGGGCGATTTCGCCCAGGCCTATGTGATCGCGCATGAGGTCGGCCATCATGTCCAGAACATCACCGGCATCCTGCCCAAGTTCAATCAGATGCGGCAGCAAATGGGCGAGGCCGAGGCCAACCACATGTCGGTGCAGGTCGAGCTTCAGGCCGATTGCTTCGCCGGCGTCTGGGCGCATTTCACCGGGCAGAAGGGAATCCTGGAGCAGGGCGACATGGACGAGGCGCTGAACGCCGCCCAGCAGATCGGCGACGACACGATGCAGAAGAAGATGCAGGGCTATGTCGTGCCGGAAAGCTTCAACCACGGCACCTCGCAGCAGCGGCAGACCTGGCTGGCGCGCGGCTACAGGAGCGGCAAGCTGTCGGACTGCGATACGTTCAACACTCCGATCTGAGGTGTTCGAACACTCCCGCTTAAGTTGCCACGCGCGGCGGCAGGGCACGTCAGCTGATGTCAGGATAGGACTGCCGAGTCCGTTCTCTTATTGTTCCGTAAGACGGGCTCGCCTATAACGAGCCCGCGCCTTTGCCCCAAGGCGGTCTGAGGAGCCGACGCCATCATGATAGACCCCAAAACCGCCAGGCGGGGCCTTGCGCTCGTTTTCACCACGCTGCTGCTCGATATCATCGGGTTCGGCATCATCATGCCGGTGCTGCCGGCCTATCTCAGGGAATTGACCGGCGTTGGCATCGGCGAGGCGGCGATCGAGGGGGGCTGGCTGTTCTTCGCCTATGCGGCGATGCAGTTCGTTTTCGCACCTGTCATCGGCGGGTTGAGCGACCGGTTCGGACGGCGGCCGATCCTGCTCGCCTCCGTCTTCACCTTTGCCATCGATAATCTGATCTGCGCTGTCGCATGGTCCTACCCGATGCTGTTTATCGGACGCGTGCTGGCCGGCATTTCCGGCGCCAGCTATTCAACGACTTCCGCTTTCATCGCCGACATCTCGACCGATGAGAACCGGGCGAAGAACTTCGGCCTGCTCGGCATCGCCTTCGGCGTCGGCTTCATCATCGGACCGGTTCTGGGCGGGCTGCTCGGCACGCTCGGGCCACGGGTACCGTTCTATTTCGCCGCCGCGCTTGCTTTCCTGAATTTCCTGATCGCCCTGTTTCTGCTGCCCGAAACGCTTGATAACAAGCACCGCCGCCGCTTCGAGTGGAAACGCGCGAACCCGGTCGGGACGCTCATCCAGATGCGCAACTACCAAGGCATTGGCTGGATCGGGCTTGTCTTCTTCATGATGACGCTTGGGCATATGATGTATCCGGCGGTGTGGTCGTTCGTCTCCAATTACCGCTATGGCTGGAACGAACAGCAGATCGGTTTCTCGCTCGGCGCCTTCGGTCTGTGCGGTGCGATCGTCATGGCGACGGTCCTGCCGCGCGTGATCCCCAAACTTGGCGAGTGGAAGACGGCGGTACTCGGTCTTGCATTCACGGCACTCAGCGCCTTCGGCTACGCCTTCGCGTCGCAAGGCTGGATGATCTATGCGGTGATCGTCGTCGGCTGTCTGGAAGCCTTGGCCGATCCGCCGCTCAGAAGTCTCGCCGCCGCCAAGGTGCCGCCTTCGGCGCAGGGCGAACTCCAGGGGGCGATGACCTCGATCTTCTCGATCACGTCGATCATCACGCCGCTGCTTTATACGGCGATCTTTTCCTGGTTCACCGGTCCGGGCGCGCCCGTGGTGTTCGGCGGGGCCCCTTATCTGCTCGGCGCGGTTTTTCTCACGCTGGCGCTCATCGTCTTCGTCACGAAAGTGGCCAAGCCGACGCCGAAGGAAGTCAAACGCATGCATGCGCAAGAAGCGGTGACCGACGGGGTTGATCTTCGTTAAGAGCGAAAAAGCATGAAGGCGGCTCGATTTCCGCCGTCGCCGCCAGTCAATCCGTTTTAACGCAATTGCGGGCGCAAAGCCGATACTCACTTTTCGTGGAAAATGCTCCAATGCATGTCGCCCAAAAGTGCGCCCAGCGGTTTGGGCAACGACATGCACAAAAAACAGGAACTTAAAGAGCGTCGCAGGAATCCCTTCAGACGCGACGCGCCTTAGGCGCGCTCCGCGAGCGCCGGCTCGCCGCGCTTTTCGCGGATGAGATTGACGAAGCGGCGGAACAGATAATGCGAATCCTGCGGGCCGGGTGAGGCTTCGGGATGATGCTGGACCGAGAAGACCGGCCTGCCGGTCAGAGCGATGCCGCAATTCGACCCGTCGAACAGCGAGACGTGGGTTGCTTCGACGCCGCTCGGCAACGAGTCGGCATCGACGGCAAAGCCGTGGTTCATCGAGACGATCTCGACCTTGCCGGTGGTGTGATCCTTGACCGGATGGTTGGCGCCGTGATGGCCCTGATGCATTTTTGCGGTCTTGCCGCCCAGCGCCAGCGCCAGCATCTGGTGGCCGAGGCAGATGCCGAAGACCGGGATGTCGGTCTTCAGCAGGTCCTGGATGACCGGAACGGCATAGTCGCCGGTGGCTTCCGGGTCGCCGGGACCGTTGGAGAGAAAGATGCCGTCGGGCCGCATGGCGAGGATCTGCTCGGCGCCGGTGTTGGCCGGCACCACGGTGACCTTGGCGCCGAGACCGGCAAGCAGGCGCAATATGTTGCGCTTGACGCCGTAGTCGATGGCGACGACGTGCATGGACGGATCGATCTGTTCGCCAAAGCCCTCGTCCCAGACCCAGGGCGTCTCACGCCAGACCGAGGACTGGCCGGAAGTAACGTCCTTGGCCAGGTCAAGCCCGATCAGGCCGGACCAGGCGGCGGCGCGGCGCTTCAGATCGTCGATGTCGAAGATGCCGTCGGGCGCGTGCGCGATGACGGCGTTGGGCATGCCTTTTTCACGGATCAGCGCGGTCAGTGCACGGGTGTCGATGCCCGAAAGCGCCACGATGCCGCGTTTCTTCAGCCATTGGTCGAGACCAGCTGCGGCGCGATAACTGGACGGATTGGTGACGTCGGCCTTGAACACGGCGCCGACGGCGCCGGCGCGCGCGACCGGGGTGAGATCCTCGATGTCCTCGTCATTGGTGCCGATATTGCCGATATGCGGAAAGGTGAAGGTGACGATCTGGCCGGCGTAGGACGGGTCGGTGAGGATTTCCTGATAGCCTGTCAGCGCGGTGTTGAAGCAAACCTCGGCGACGGCGGAGCCGGTGGCGCCAAGGCCGCGGCCCTCGATGACGGTGCCGTCGGCCAGCACCAGCAAGGCCGTCGGCTTCTCAGTGGCCCAAGGGGGGGTCGACGCGGCGGTCATCGTTGCCATGGCGGCACTCCTAAAAGGCTGCACCCTTCAATCGGTCCGGCGAACCATTCTGCGCAGCAAACCGCGCGCAGCGGCGATTTCGCAGCCAGCGCGCGCAACAAAAATTCAGTTCATGCAAGGCCCAGTACATAGGGGAAGGCGCCAAGGCGGTCAATGATGCCACGCCGTACGAGCCCTGGATTTATTTCGTCGAACAATATCAGCGGTTTGCCGGGCGACCTCGAATTTGCCATGGGGTTTCGGCGCGGCTATTGTCCGTCGCATTCGAAGGAGAAAGCATCATGCGGGGCAAAATCGCCGAATCCCTGAAGAGTGCGATGAAGGCGCAGGACAAGCGTCGGCTGCCGACCTTGCGGCTGATCCAGGCGGCCATTCACGATCGCGACATCGCCAATCGCGGCGCCGGCAAGGAGCCGGCCGCCGATGACGAGATTTTGCAGATCCTGGCCAAGATGGTGAAGCAGCGCGAGGAGTCGGCCAAGGCTTTCGACGACGGCAAACGGCCGGAGCTTGCCGCACAGGAGCGCGACGAGATGGCTATCATCCGAGACTTCCTGCCGACGCAACTGGGCCAGGCCGAGACCGAAACGGCGATCCGCGCCGCCATCGCCGAGACCGGCGCCAGCGGCGTCAAGGACATGGGCAGGGTGATGGCTGCACTCAAGGAGAAATACGCGGGCCAGATGGATTTCTCCAAGGCGAGCGGCATCGTCAAGGGACTGCTGCAGTAGGGATTTTCCCCGCGCTTGCGATGTTCATAAGGCTTCGACGAACGCGACCCCGGGGAGCCAGCCTGCCCGGATGTGGATGGTCCTTAAGCGCTCTTTGGTTTCTGAGAGCGGGTGGTGGTAGCTCGCCCCGACATGTTCAGTGCCACCGCGGCGCGAATGAGCGCCTTCAATGCCTCTTCATCGATCTTGTCACCCTCATGGATATCGATGGCGCGCCTGGTGTTGCCTTCGAGACTGGAGTTGAAGAGGCCTGAAGGGTCCTCCAGTGAGGCGCCCTTGGCGAAGGTCATCTTCACGACATTCTTGTACGTCTCACCGGTGCATATAATTCCGGCGTGCTCCCATACCGGAACCCCTCTCCACTTCCACTCCTCGATCACTTCGGGATCGGCCTGCTTGATGAGGGTTCGGACCCGAGCGAGCATCTCACCCCGCCAATCCCTCAGCTCGTTGATTCTCGCATCTATCAACTGAGAGGGAGTGTCTGCTCCTTCTCCTTCCTTCGAGCCGCTCGTCTTCATGGCTGTTGTCGCTTTGGTCATGATACTGGGTCCAAATGGCTTTGTGCGCGTCCGGCGCCTCACGACGGGATCGATGCGGCGAGCCGTTTGCCGTTCCGGCGCGAACGCCTGGCCTATTAGGCTTCGTGCCAATGCCGGGCAACAAACTCTCAACATCGAGGAGGAACCTTCGTCCCTCCAGACCCGTTTTGCAACGAGGATCATACGAAATTGGAGCCTCGATTTGTCGGCGCGTTTGTTGAACATTATCGGCGCCGCCACCAGCGCCGGCGCCTATTCGCCGGGGCAGGAACAAGCGCCCGCGGCCTTTCGGCGACATGGGCTCGCAGAGGCGCTCGCGAGCCGAGGCAGAACCATCAGGGATGATGGCGATGTTGCATCGTTCCGATGGCGACCGGATCCCTCGCAGCCGCAGACTATGAACCTAGAGGCCGTGCGCCACGCCTGTGACTTGGTCGCAAGCCACGTGGCGACGGCGATCGCAGCACAGGAGGACGTGCTTGTTTTAGGCGGCGATTGTACTGTGGAGCTGGGAACGGTCGCCGGAGCGAACGCGGCCGGTGCACGGATCGGGCTCGTCTACATGGATTTCGACGCCGATCTCAACACACCTGATACGAGCGACGGCGCCTTGGACTGGACTGGTGTCGCTCATCTGCTCGATATTCCCGGATGCGAGCCTTCGCTCGCCAGGCTCGGCCCAACCCGCCCGATGCTTGTGCCTCAGCAACTCCTCTATTTCGGCGTCGAGAACATCACTCCGCCCGAAGCTGCGGTGATCAGAGATAACGCGATTAAAGTTATATCGCGTGAGGAAGCTTTGAGTGATATCGAGGCAGCGACGGCGCGCGCGGCCGCCTGGGCGGCCCGCTTTGACCGTGTGCTTATTCACTTCGATGTCGATGCACTCTCCTTTGTCGATTTTCCGATTGCTGAGAATGTGCGCCGTTGCGACGGTCTCAAACTGGAGGACGCCGCCTTCGCGCTAAAGCAGTTGACCGCCCTGCCGCAATGGCGCGGCCTGACCATCACAGAAGTTAATCCGGCCCATGCGCCAGACGAGTCCGTCGCGTTCGCCGGCTTGAATGAGGTGCTTGCAGACGCCCTTGGGTAATTCGCGGCATCTCACATTCGTTCGCCGGGCAATTGGCTGGCTTGCTTCACCCAAGCGGCAAATTGAGCTTCGTCGAGCTGGTCCTCATAAACGTCGAGATAGCGCACTTGCTTGTGCTTGGACTTGCCGGGAGGAAGAGGACGCAGTGACGTGCCTCGGAAGAAGGTCACTTTGACGTAGCGGGAGAAGACATGGAACGACAGGAACCAGCCCTGGCCTTCGATGCCGTAAAATGGCGAGTTCCATTTGACTGCCTTGTGCACACCGGGGACAGTGCCCGCGATGATCGCGTCGAGACGGCGCCCGAGGTCGCTTTTCCAGCCCGGCATGGCCGCGATGTAGGCCTGCACGGGAGCGTCGCCTTCAGCCTTCGCGATCTGGGGGTTGCCGCCGGCGAGGAGTGCCGGTTTCGCGGCCTTGCCGGGCTGCGGCTCCGGCGTCGCCTTGCGGGGTTTGGTCGGTTTCGCAGCGACCCGCTCGGCGGCGGCCTTCGCCGACTTCTCGGATGTGTGGTCGGCCATTGTGTTCACTCCAGGTGGTAATCGATCATACTTGATTCTAGAAAGCCGCCCCTGAAGATCAATTTCGGAATCCTATTGATCTCCGCCAAACCAACAAGCGCAGAGGCAGAGGCTTTCTCTCCAAAAGGCGGACGTCGCGGAAAGCCTGCGCTACCGGATCGATTGTGGAGTCTGCCCGTCTATTCGGCTGCGGCCGGCAGCGGCGGCGTCGCACTGCTGCGCCACTCCTGGAGATGCGAGGCAAGCGCGACCGCCACGGCGACCAGCATGGCCATGGCGCCAACCACCGGCAGGCTGAGATAGCCATAACCGGCATTGAGCATAGCGGCACCGAGCGAGGCTGCCAGCGCGATGCCGACATTGAAGCCGGCCGGGATGAGCGATGAGGCGAGGTTGGAGGCATCCGCCGTCCACGTCAGGATACGGGTCTGGATCGGCGTGCCGATGGCGAAGCTGAGTCCGCCCCAGACAATGATCGCCACGACCATCGGCACCGGGTACGGGCTGACGGCGTAAATGACGGCAAGTGTCACCGCCTGCATGAAAAGCATGGTGATGAGCGAGGGCATCAGTTTCCAGTCGGCGAGCCGCCCGCCAAGAAAGACGCCGATCGTGGCGCCGACACCGTTGAGCAGGAGCACCCAGGGCACGAGGTCCTCATCGAGGCCGGTGATTTCAAGCAGCGTCGGCGTGATGTAGGTGAACAGGCCGAACTGGCCGATCATCAGCATCAGCATGAGGATCAGCGACGTCCAGACTTGCTGGCGTGCAAGCACGCGAACCTCGCTGCCAAAACTGACGGACTGGCGCGACGATCCCGTCTTGCGTGGGAGGAGGGCGGCCATGGCGGCGATGGAAACCACACCAAGCGCGCACATCACCCAGAACGTCGCACGCCACCCCCAGATGTTGCCGATCGCAGTGCCGGCCGGCACGCCGATGACATTGGAGACCGTGAGGCCCGACAGGATGAGCGCAACGGCCATTCCGCGCTGGTCGTGGCGGACCAGGCCGACCGCGACCACCATCGCGACGCCGAAATAGGCGCCGTGCGCCACGGCCACCGCAATCCGCAACAGCAACATGGACGCGAAGTCGGGTGCAAGTGCGCAAGCGGCCTGGCCGATGGTGAAGGCTGCGGCAAGGCCAAGCAGCAAGGCCTTGCGCGAAATCGTCTTGGTGGCGAGCGTCAATAGCGGTCCGCCGATTGCGATGCCGCCGGCGTAGCCGGAGACGAGGTAGCCGGCAGTTGGGATGGAGACGCCAAGGCCATCCGCCACCTGCGGCAGCACACCGGCGATGACGAACTCGGTGGTGCCGAATGCGAACGCAGCGATGAACAGGGCGATGAGGGGAAGCATGGCGCTGGAAGGCGATCCTTGAATGAGATGGCCTCAAATCACGAACGAGAGCGGCGAGCAATCCAGAAATTGTCGATGCCGGTTTAGGTTTTCTTGATCGGGCTGGCGCGACGTTTTTCCTTCTCCCTTTGTTGTGGGAGAAGGACAAGGCTCCGGGATCACCCGGCCTTCAACCGCGAGCCGGTGAGCAGGCCGCGTTCCTCTAGCACGGGATAAGCCATCGAGGCGAGCAGCGAGTTGATCTGCTTCAGGTCGCGGATGGTGTCGAGATGGATGGAACTGGTCTCGACGCTCTTGGCGGTGCCATCGCGCAGCCGCACGAAATGGCTGGCGCTGGTCTCCTTCTCGCGGTCGCGCAGCCGGTCCTTTTCGAGCACCAGCTGGCGGGCGGTCTCCGGATCGCGCGAGACCAGCACGTTGAAGGCAAGCCGTGCGTTGGCGAGCACCGAGGCGTGGAAGGCGCAAAGCTCGCGCCAGCCTTCGGGCGTGAACTCCAGCCCGCGCTCGAGCTTCTTCCTGACGTGCACCAGCATGTTGCGCACGATGATGTCGCCGACCTGCTCGAGCTTGACGCAGGCGCCGATCAGCTCCTGGCAGCGCAGCGCCTCGTCCTCGTTCAGCGGGTTCTTGGTGACCTTGGCCAGATAGAGCTTTATCGCTGCGTGCTTCTTGTCGACGCGGTCGTCGAGCGCGGCCAGCGCCTTGATCTTGTCGGCGTCGGCGCTCTCATAGAGCTCGATGATGCGCTTCAGCATGATCTCGACCGTCTCGCAGACCCGTACCACCTCACGGGTGGCGTTGGCCAGCGCCTGGCTCGGCACATCCAGCGCGCTGTCGTTGAGCGCGGACAGCTCGACGACGTCGAGCGCTTCGGCCGGCGCCGGCTTGGTGCCGAGCGCCACGATCTTTTCCGAAGCGCGGTAGACGAGGCCGGCCAGCGGCAGGCCGGCAACTAGGATCAGGATGTTGAACAAGATATGTGCGTTGACGATCTGGTCGGGCACGGTGGCGCCGAGAAAGGCGACCGGCGGCTTCAACCACAGGAACAGGATCAGCATGGCTAGAGAGCCCCATGCGCGCATCAGGAGATTGCCGATCGGTACGACACGCACGCCCGGCTCCGCATTGCGGGTGAGCAGCGGCGCGATGATCGACGAACCCAGATTGACGCCGAGCACCAGCACGATGCCGAGTTCGGGCGGGATGAAGCCACGGCCGGCGAGCGTCACCATCAGCAGCACCGCGGCGATCGAGGAATGAAACAGCCAGGTGACCAGCGCCGCCAGCAGATAGGCGGTGACCGGGTCGCCGGAGAAGTAATCGACGACGACCGGCATCAGCGTGCTCTGGCGCAGCGGCTCCGATGCCTGGCCGATCATCTCCAGCGACAATACCAGCAGGCCGATGCCGACCAGGATGCGGCCGAACTGGCGCCAGTCGCGCCGCTCGGTGGCCATGAACATGACGGTGCCGGCGACAAGACAGACCGGCACCAGCAGCGACAGGTCGAAGGTGAGCAACTTGACCACCAGTGCCGAGCCGATCTCGGCGCCGCGCACGGCAAGCTGGCCCGATATGCCGCTGACGATGCCGGCGCCGGCAAAGGAGCCGACCAGCAAGGTGACGGCGGTGGAGCTTTGCAGCGCGATCGCCAGGCCGCAGCCGGCCAGAACCGCCATGAAAGGATTGCGCATGGTCGCGCGCAGCTTGTGGCGCAGCACATCGCCATAGGCGCGCTCGACACCTGTCTTCACCAAGCGGATGGCAAACAGCATCAGCGCCACCGCGCCGGCAAGATGCAGCAAAACGACCGAACCGCTCATGTCATGCTCGCATTCCGACAGGCGACAGCGATACGGGCGCCGTGACGGCACAGAGGTAAAAGAGGGGGCGAATCAAGGACATTGCAAAGATCGATACTACTCCGATTACTTTTAGCCGGATAATAAATTTTGCCCAATTCGGCCGGCTGTTGGTGCGCGACAGGGTGTGTCGGAAATGGATGGATCGCAAAATGGTTGCATTGCCGGCCGGCTTCTGGATGGTCGCGCGGTCGAGTGCCGACGACCCCTTCAAATCCGGTTTGAGCTGAGTGTTGAATTGGCTATCTTAAATACATGAAATCATTACAAAAATGTAATCCGCGTGTTCAGTTTCGGTTCATTCTTCGGGCTCTATTGCTTGGGCATCGGCAACCAAAGGAGTACCCCCCGTGATGAAACGCATCATTCTTTCCGCAGTCGCCCTCTCTATGCTGGCTGCCACGTCCCTGCAGGGCCAGGCAGCGCCGCTGAACGCGCCGAATGCACCCCAGTCGAACTACAGCCAGGTCGACTGGAAGCCGGACAGGCACGTGAAGAAGCGCGTCGTGGTGAAGAAGAAAGTCGTCGTGAAGAGGAACCATTGGCGCAATGGCCAGAAATATTCCAGCTGGAAGCGCCACCAGCCAATCCGCGACTATCGCCACTACGGCCTGCGTCGTCCGAGCCGTGGCCAGGAATGGATCCGCGTCGGCAACGACTATCTCCTGGTCAGCGTCGTCTCCGGCATCATCTTCGGCGCGATCGCCGCGCACTGATCGTCCAAATGTCCACCGGCACTATGCCGGAATAGGAAGAAGGCGGCTCGCATCGGCCGCCTTCTTTTGCCCTGTGAAAACCGGGTATGGTTGTGCATTAGGAGTCGTCGGGTTTCGCCGGCGTGACTATATGGAGGCAAACGAGCCGTTCCCGATGCGCTTTCCCCCTGCCTTTCTCGACGAGATACGCGACCGCGTGCCGATTTCATCGGTGATCGGCCAGCGCGTGGCGTGGGATAGGAAGAAGACCAACGCGCCGCGCGGCGACTATTGGGCGTGCTGCCCTTTCCATGGCGAGAAGAGCCCGTCCTTCCATTGCGAGGACAAGAAGGGCCGCTATCATTGCTTCGGCTGCTCGGTTTCGGGCGACCACTTCAAGTTCCTCACCGAACTCGACGGGATGAGCTTTCCCGAAGCGGTCGAGAAGATCGCCGACATGGCCGGCGTGCCGATGCCGGTGCGCGATGCCCAGGAGGAACGGCGCGAAAAGGAACGCGCCAGCCTGACCGAAATCATGGAAATGGCGACTGCCTTCTTCCAGGAGCGGCTGCAGGGACCGGAAGGCGCAAAAGCCCGGGCCTATCTGCGCGACCGCGGGCTGACACCGGCGACGCAGCAGTCGTTCCGGCTCGGCTATGCGCCCGACAGCCGCAACGCGCTGAAGGAGCATCTTGCCGCCAAGGGCGTGCCCAAGGCTGATATCGAGGCATGCGGGCTGGTGCGCCACGGCGACGACGTCCCGGTCTCCTACGACTGGTTCCGCGACCGCATCATGTTCCCGATCCCGGATTCCAGAGGCAAGATAATCGCCTTTGGCGGGCGGGCGCTGGCCGCCGATGCGCTCGCCAAATACATGAATTCGCCCGACACCGAGCTCTTCCACAAGGGCAATGTGCTCTACAATTTCGCCCGTGCGCGCCAAGCGCTGGGAAAGGGGGCGCTGGCCAAGGGTGGCACGGTCATCGCCGTCGAGGGCTATATGGACGTGATCGCGCTGGCGCAGGCCGGTTTCGAGAATGTTGTGGCGCCGCTCGGCACCGCGCTGACCGAAAACCAGCTCGAACTCCTGTGGCGCATGGCCGGCGAGCCGGTGCTGTGCTTCGACGGCGACCAGGCCGGACTGAAGGCGGCATGGCGCGCCGCCGACATGGCGCTGCCGGCGGTTCAGGCAGGCCGCTCGGTGCGCTTTGCGCTTCTGCCAGAAGGCAAGGACCCCGACGATCTGGTCAAGGCCGACGGGCCGGACGCGTTTCGCGCAGTGCTTTCCGAGGCGCGGCCGCTCGCCGACCTTTTGTGGGTGCGCGAAACGGCCGGCGGCATCTTCGACACGCCGGAGCGGCGGGCGGAACTGGAAAAGACGCTGCGCGAACTGACCAGCCGCATTCGTGACGAGAGCTTGCGCTACCACTACCAACAGGAAATGCGCGAGCGGGTGCTAAGCTTTTTCGGCACCCAGCGCAGCGCGCTCCAAGGCTATCAAGGCGGGCGCCAAGATGCGCGGCCCGGTGGGCGCTTTCAGGGCAAGGGCTCCGCTCCCGGCGGACAGTTCGCACGCGGCGGCAATGCCGGCGGACGCACCGCGATCACCGAAAGCCTCGGCCGCTCGGCGCTTGTCAAGCGCGGCAGTGAGGGGATGTCGGTGCGCGAGGCGACGATCATCGCAGCTCTTGTCAATCATCCGGCGCTGATCGACGAGAATTTCGAACATGTCGAGTTCCTCGACCTCGCCAATACCGATCTGAAGCGGCTGCATGCGGCGATCCTCGATGCGATGGCGCATGACATGGCCAACGACCGCGACGCGGTGATCGCGACGATCCAACGGGCCGGCTGCGGCGAGATCTGGGCGCGCGTGGTGGCGCTGATCAAACGGGCTCGGCAGTGGCCGGCGCTGGAAACAGCCGGACTTGACGATGCCCGCGACGCCTTCAGCCAGGCGCTCCACTTGCAGCGCAGCGCGCGCACCTTACATAAGGAGCTGAAACAGGCGGAAGCGGCGCTCGCCAGCGATCCCACGGACGAAAACTACCGGCATCTCGTCGAGATCCAGGCGCAATTTCGTGATGTGCAAGCAACGGAAGCGCTGATCGACGGGTTCGGCGTGTCATCGGGCAGGGCCGGGCGGGTGTAGGTCGAAGCTTACGAAAGAGTGAAAGTGCAGAACCGTGCTTGCGCCTCGAATCAGCCGCGGCGCTTTAAGTCGGGTAATTGATTCGCTTTTTTCATGCGAATCATGCGAGAGGCGCTTGACCTTCTGGCAGAATGACGGAATCAGGACGATTCGAAACGTTAACCCGTACCGGCGTCGACGGGAAATGCAGCGATGTGAGGTACCGGTCACTGGACAGGCGGTCAGCCTGCCACAGATACCAGGGTTAATCTGGACTTAACGAGAGATGCAGTTACTGGCCCGGGGAAGCGCGTTCTAGAGCGAGCGCATCTGATTTAACCGGCACGGCAGCTTACGCGGCTTGATACTTGGCCGCTTGGAGAAAATAAAGAATGGCGACAAAAGAAAAGGAAGAGGTCGAGACCGAACGTGAAGGCGCCACCGACGGCCCTCTGCTCGACCTTTCCGACGATGCTGTCAAGAAGATGATCAAAGCCGCCAAGAAGCGCGGCTATGTCACCATGGACGAACTGAATTCGGTGCTGCCCTCGGAGGAAGTGACCTCCGAGCAGATCGAGGACACGATGGCCATGCTCTCCGACATGGGCATCAACGTGGTCGAGGACGACGAGCAGGGGGAGGAGCCCGAAGCCGCCGACGCGGCTGCCGACGCCGAGGAAGACGCCAACGAACTGGCCGAGCAGACCGGTACCGCCGTTGCCGCGACGACCACCAAGAAAGAGCCGACCGATCGCACCGACGATCCGGTTCGCATGTATCTGCGCGAAATGGGCTCGGTCGAGCTTCTGTCGCGTGAGGGCGAAATCGCGATTGCCAAGCGAATCGAGGCTGGCCGCGAGACGATGATCGCGGGCCTGTGCGAAAGCCCGCTGACCTTCCAAGCCATCATCATCTGGCGTGACGAGCTCAACGAATCGAAGATCCTCTTGCGCGAGATCATCGACCTCGAAGCGACCTATGCCGGACCGGAGGCCAAGCAGGCGCCGGTGGTCGAACGGATCGAGGAAGCCAAGACCGAGGACAAGCCGCGCCGCTCGCGCGAGGACGAGGACGACATCACCAATGTCGGCGGCGACACGCGCGGTCTGACTGATGACGACGAGGAAGACGAGGACGAAGCCAGCCTGTCGCTGGCGGCGATGGAAGCGGAACTGCGCCCGCAGGTAATGGAGACGCTCGACGTCATCGCTGACACCTACAAGAAATTGCGCAAGCTGCAGGACCAGCAGGTCGAGAACCGGCTGGCCGCCGCGGGCACGCTGTCGCCCAGCCAGGACCGCCGGCTGAAGGAGCTGAAGGACCAGCTGATCAAGGCGGTGAAGTCGCTGTCTCTTAACACGGCGCGCATCGAGGCGTTGGTCGAGCAGCTCTACGACATCAACAAGCGCCTCGTGCAGAACGAAGGCAAGCTGTTGCGGCTGGCCGAAAGCTATGGCGTGCGCCGCGAGGAATTCCTGAAGGAGTATCAGGGCTCGGAACTCGATCCCAACTGGACGCGCTCGATCGGCAATCTGACCTCGCGCGGCTGGAAGGAATTCACCAAGAACGAAAAGGACGCGATCCGCGACCTGCGCGCCGAGATCCAGAACCTCGCCACCGAAACGGCGATCTCGATCCTCGAATTCCGCAAGATCGTCAACCAGGTGCAGAAGGGCGAGCGCGAAGCTGCCATCGCCAAGAAGGAAATGGTGGAGGCCAATCTGCGCCTCGTCATTTCCATCGCCAAGAAATACACCAATCGCGGCCTGCAGTTCCTCGATCTGATCCAGGAAGGCAATATCGGCCTGATGAAGGCGGTCGACAAATTCGAATACCGCCGCGGCTATAAGTTCTCGACCTACGCGACGTGGTGGATCCGGCAAGCGATCACCCGCTCGATCGCCGACCAGGCGCGCACCATCCGCATTCCGGTGCACATGATCGAGACGATCAACAAGATCGTGCGCACCTCGCGCCAGATGCTGCACGAGATCGGACGCGAGCCGACGCCGGAGGAACTGGCGGAAAAGCTCGCCATGCCGCTGGAAAAAGTGCGCAAGGTGCTGAAGATCGCCAAGGAGCCGATTTCGCTCGAAACGCCGGTCGGCGACGAGGAGGATTCGCATCTCGGCGATTTCATCGAGGACAAGATGGCGATCCTGCCGATCGACGCGGCGATCCAGGCCAATCTGCGCGAGACGACGACGCGGGTGCTTGCTTCGCTCACCCCGCGTGAAGAGCGCGTGCTTAGAATGCGCTTCGGCATCGGCATGAACACCGACCACACGCTGGAGGAAGTCGGTCAGCAGTTCTCGGTCACCCGCGAACGCATCCGCCAGATCGAAGCCAAGGCGTTGCGCAAGCTCAAGCATCCCAGCCGCTCGCGCAAGCTGCGGAGCTTCCTCGATAGCTAATGCCGGGTGACGGATAAGCAATTTAAAGGGCGCTGCGGCGCCCTTTTTCGTCCGTGCCAGGAATTGTCTCGCCAGACGGTGCGGTTGTTGTTGCAGCACACCTGCTGTGGGAGGATAATCTCGTGTCGGATGCATTTTCTGGGCGACAAACCCGGATGCCCGCCCCGGCAGTGACGCCGTGCTCCGAGGCCCCGGAGGGAGGTGTGCATGACAAACTATATCGTGCTGATCAACTGGACGGAGCAGGGCGCCAAAAATGTGCGCGAGTCGCCGAAGCGGCTCGATGCCGCCAAGAAGCTGCTGGGAGACATGGGTGGCTCGTTCAAGGCGTTTTATCTCACCATGGGCGAATGCGATATGGTGGCGATCGTCGAAGCGCCCGACGATGCGGTGCTCGCTCGTTTCTCGCTGATGCTGGCGACAGGCGGTAACGTGAGGACGCGGACGCTCAAGGCTTTCCCGGAATTGGCCTATCGCGAGATCATCGCCTCGCTCGGCTGAGGCGTTGCGCGGCTACAGATCCGCGCAAGCTGCCGAGCCCGGCACGGTCAGGCGCCGCTTGGCGGCGCCCGGCCAGTCTGGTCCGAAATGTTGCGGGGCAAAGGTACTTCTCGGATACTCCGCGCAGCACCTCAGCTCGCGTCTCTGAACACATGCCCAAGCCTCTGCTGACCATCTGGTACAACACCCGCTGTCCGGTTTGCGATGCCGGCATCAGCCGGCAGAAGCGGCGGCTGATCGAGGCGATCAAGACCGGGCGGATCGCGTTTCGCGACATCAATGCCGAACCGGCGGCACTGGCCGGATACGGCGTGTCGCTGGAGGACATCCGCCGCCGGCTGCACGCAATTGATGCGGATGGCAAACTGCTGGTCGGCGCCGACGTCGTAATTGCCGTCTGGCTGAAAACACCGGGCGAGGGCTGGCTGGCAGCGCTGTTCGGCAACCGCACCGTGCTGCCGTTGACGCGCTATGCCTATGATCGCTTCGCCGATCTTCTCTATGCCTGGAACCGGCGCAAGGGCCGCTGGTAAGCGGCAGAGACAACCGCCCCGGGCCTTTTGGGACTCCGGAGAGGTTCAGCCACTGCCTTTGCCGCAAACGCGCACTTTCATGCCGTGCGCAATTACGTTACATCGTAAGATATATCTTGACTCAATCACCTCGCCTGCCTAATTAAGATATATCGTGAGACATAACTCAAGGAGCAGACGATGCACGGACATCATCATTTCGGCGAGCATGCCGAGCGCGTTTTCATGCATATGGCCGGCAAATTCGGCGGTCGTGGCGGCGGCTTCGGCCCATTCGGCCACGGCATGAGGGGCGGCGGGCGCGGCGGGCCGGGCGACATGTTCCGCGCCGGGCGTATGCTGGCCGACGGCGATCTCAAGCTGATCACGCTGTCGCTGCTGGCCGAGGCGCCGCGCCACGGCTACGACATCATCAAGGCGCTGGAGGAGCGCACCAGCGGCGTCTACAGCCCGAGCCCAGGCGTGGTCTATCCGACGCTGACCTTCCTGGAAGAGGCCGGCTATGCCGTCTCGTCGGCGGAAGGCAACAAAAAGGTGTTTTCGATTACCGAGGCAGGCCAGACGCATCTCAATGACAATCGCGAGATGATCGACCATGTGCTCGACCATCTCGAGCGTTTCGGCCGCAAGATGGCAAGGGCGCGCGACTGGTTCGGCTGGAACGAGGACGAGGATGGCGGACGTCGCGGCCGCGGCCGTTCGGAAAAGCGCAACGAATTCCGCGCCGTGCGCCAGCGGCTGCGCGCAGCCCTCGGCGACATCGTCGACGCTCCCGCTGAAAAACAGGCCGAGGCAATCGCAATATTGAAAGGGGCGGCCGAAGCCCTCGAAGCGCTGTCGCGCGATTGACGTCCGGGCCGGATGCGGCCCTTGCCCGTTTGCCTAAGGACCGCTAGTGAAATCATCCTGCACCACGCTATGTGATGCAGGATGATTGCCGTTGGAGGGCGCTCCCATGTCTTTTCTGAAACGTCTTTTCGGCGGTGGCGGCGGTGACGCGGGCGAACCAAAGAGTGCTGCACCGGCAAAGCAGATCGAGCACAAGGGATTTTTAATCAGCGCCACGCCCTACAAGGCGGAAGGCCAATACCAGACCTGCGGCGTAGTTTCTAAGGAGATCGACGGCGTGATGAAGGAGCACAAATTCATCCGCGCCGACCGTTTTGCCGGGCTCGACGACGCCGTCGACATCTCGATCAAGAAGGGCATCCAACTCGTCGACGAGCAGGGCGAGAAGATGTTCGGGTAGATCCTCATTACAGCCTTGGATCGATTGGCTCGCTCTCCAGCGCCAGCACGGCAAAAACACACTCGTGAATCCGCCGAAGCGGCTGTTTGGCGACAAATCGCTTCAGCGCCTGGTGCCCGAGCGCGAATTCCCTGAGCGCCGAGCTGCGCTTGCCGCCCAAGCTTCGCTCTCGCAGGCGGACCAGATTGTCCGGCGCATCATATTCGGGGCCATAGATGATGCGCAGGTATTCTCGGCCGCGGACTTTCAGCGCCGGCTGGATGAGTCCCTTCTTGCTCCGACTGATGAAGTCGAGCGGTTTAACCACCATGCCTTCGCCACCCGAGCCCGTCAGCGCCTCCCACCAGGCGACGGCCTCCGCACACGCGCTGGCGTCGGCCAGATCAACCGTGCGCCATCGCGTGCGCGTTACCACGCCATCGCCCGCAGCCAGACGGTCTGCAAGCGTCATGTGCCAAATGTGGTCCTGGTCGAACCAAACACGTCCCTCACTGGCGAGCAGGTGGAACGGCGCAACCTTCAGGCCGTCGATGTCCGAGACCGGCCACACATAGGGCGCCCAGGCGATGGCATATTTGGCCGCACGCGAAGCCCGGTCTTCAAGGCGGGCGTTGAGGGCGGTTGCATCGACGCCGCGCGCCATCGCACGGGCCAACGCCTCGCGACTGACCTGGAAGCCGGCGGCCGAGGACGTTGCCACCGGCGCATACTGGCTTTCAATCAAGCTGCTGGCCTTGGCCGACCAGGGCATTATCTCGGTGTCCAGCAGCAGCCAGTCGCTGTTTAATTCCTCCCACAGGTCCGCTGCTTCGACGCCGGCGCGGAGACGGGCGAGCAGGCCTTCCGTCATGGCAGGGTCGTTGAAAAAGGAGCGTCCGGTCCGGGTCCAGATCGCGCCGGTTTCATCGCCCAATGTCCCGAAGCGGTTACGGGCCGTCTGCGCGTCCCGGCACAGCGCGATCACTGCCCGCGAGCCCATGTGCTTCTCCTCACACACCACCTGAGCGACGTCACGTTCGCGGTAGTAAGCGAGGGCGTCCTCGGGACGTTCCAGCCAGCCGCCTAGGCTGCTCGTCTCTGACGGCGACATCGTCGGCGGCAGATAGATCAGCCATTGCGGCGGCAGCGCGAAGCGGCTCATCACCTCCAGCGCTGCCGAAGCATTCTCCTCGGCCACGACGATCCGGCCCCTCAGTTCGGTCTCGATCCAACGGCGACCGGAGACATCCTGGTAGTCGAGCACCCCGTCGGCGTCGGCCTGCGCCGATTTGTCCGGCCTGGACCCGCCCAGCGGACGCATCGGTTCCGACCAGGTCTGGATTGCCGGGACATCGACCAGTTCGCGTTCGGGCCAGCGCAAAGCCGTCAGTTTGCCGCCGAATACGCAGCCGGTGTCGATGCACAGGGTGTTGTTGACCCACTCGGCCGACAGCACCGGCGTGTGGCCGTAGATCACGGCCGTCTTGCCACGATAGGCCGTGGCCCAGTCCGCTCGGACGGGAAGGCCAAATTCGTCGATCTCGCCTGTGGTCTCGCCGTAGAGGGCGAACTCACGCACGGCGCCGGAGCCACGCCCTATCATCTCTTCCCTAAGGCCGGCATGAGCGACGGCGAGGCGTCCGCTGTCCAGCCAGACATGGCTGCGCAGGCCGTCGAGGAAGGCCGGCAGGGCCTCTCGCAGACCGCGATCCTGAGCGTCCAATTGGTCGATCGTTTGCTGAAGGCCGTGGGCGACCGTGACCTTGCGGCCTTCCAGCCATCGGCCGAGCTTGCGTTCGTGATTGCCTTGGACACAGTAGGCAGTACCGGCTGCGACCATGCTCATAGCGATGCGCAGGACATCGGGCGCGTTGGGGCCGCGATCGACGAGGTCGCCGACAAAGACGATCTTGCGGCCCTCCGGCGGGGTCACGGCGACCGTCCGATCGTCGCGATCCTCGGACCAAGCGAAGCTGTAGCCGAGTCGACTGAGCAGGATCTGAAGCTCATCGGCGCAACCGTGGATATCGCCTATGATATCGAACGGACCGTGATCGTTGCGCTTGTCGGTCCACAGCGGTTGGCGCGAGACCTTGGCCGCGTCGATGCTGGTCTCGCTGGTGAGCTTCCAGACCTGGCGGAAGCCCTCACGTTGCAGGCCGCCGAGACCCTTGCGGATTTCGCTCGTCATGCGTTGGGCCACCCCGGGCCCGAACGGCCGGTCGGGGCGCGACGCGTTGCGCGCGACGCAGACATCGACACCAGGATCGATGACCACAGCGACTGGCAGAGCGTGCCACTTGCGCGCCAGCTCGACCCAGGCCTTGCGGTCGGCGGCCCGCACATTGGTGGCGTCGATGACGGCCAGCTTGCGGTGCTTGAGCCGTTTGCCGGCGATCTCGCGCACCAGATCGAAGGCATCGGCCGAGACGTCTTGATCAGTCTCGTTGTCGGTAATGAGCGCGCGGCAGCGATCCGAGGAAATGATCTCGGTCGGCAGGAAATGCTTGGCGGCGAAGGTCGACTTGCCCGATCCGGTCGAGCCGATCAGCACAACCAGAGCGAAGTCAGGGATGGTGAGATCAGTCTTGTCGGGCTCTCTCATCGCGTGAACACCACCATCTGCGTGGGCGCCCCCAGGACAGGGTCCTCGGCCCCGATGCCGCTGAAGGCGGCGGAATAGCCATAGGTCTCACCGATTTTGGCCGCCCAGGTTTCGAACTGGGCGCGGCTCCATTCGAAGCGGTGGTCCGGGTGGCGAAAGGCGCCAGGGGCCAGGTTGGCGAACAGGGCGTTGTAGTCCGCATTCGGAGTGGTCACGATCACCGATTTGGGCGCCGTCTCGCCGAAAACGATGCGTTCGACCAGAGGCAGCCTGTTCTCGTCCAGATGCTCGATGACTTCGACCAGCACCGCAACGTCGGCCTCGGCCCAGCGGCTATCCCGATACGTCAGCGATCCATGTAGCAGCGTGACCCGACCCTCGGGCGGCCCGCCGAACTCGTTCAGCTTGAGACGCTTGGCAGCCCATTCCAGTTCGCGGACTTCAGGATCAAGTCCAAACAGCTTGTGGACCCATCGTTCGCGCACGAGCCGATAGAGTAGCTTGCCTTCGCCGCATCCCAAATCCGCAATAGTGGTTCCGCCGGTGGCTCGAATGGCCTGGACCACAGCGTCCATGCGCAAATCGTTCAACCGGATCGGCACCTCCAGCGCCTCCTCGGGCGCAACGCGGGCTTCAGAAGGCAGCGCCTCGCCGGCCGTCTCGGGAGCCAATCGCTCGAGGGCGATACGGGCCAAGGCACCGCGATTGCGCAGATAGCGACGTACGATGAGGTCTTTGGCGGGATGGTTTTCCAGCCAGCCCTCGCCCTTGGATAGCAGCTTGTCGATCTCAGCCTCGCCGACCCAGTAGTGCTTGGCGTCGTCCATCACCGGGATCAGGACATAAAGGTGGTTCAGCAGGGCACTTAGCCGGCCGGTGCCGGTTAACTTCAGTTGACCGTATCGCGGGCCGCTTGCACCAGACCCGACGTCCCCTATCGGGGTTAGATCGACGGTCCACCCCAAAGGTTCGAACAGGCCTCGAACCAGAGCCTCACCGCCGCGCATCGGCAGCGGTGTCACCACCGCCTCCAGCGGCAGGTCGCTGTTGGCCAGTTCCTGGCGCTCCTTTGATATGCCGGTCATAGCGGTCCGCAGCGTTTTGTTTAGCGCCACCGACAGGAAGGACGATGCCGCATAGGGCCGGTCGTTTACATACTGGTCCAGCAGGCCTTCTGCCTGACCTTTGCCCCGCACGAGCCCTATCGGATCGACGTCGAGCAGTAGAGCAGCCTCGCAACGCTTGTCAGTCGCCTCGGGATAGAACAGCCACGCCTTGCCGAAGGACAGGTCGGTCTCGTGCAGACGATCGGGATGCTTGTGCAGCAAGAAGCCGAGATCTGTGGCCGGACGATGCGTTGTGGCGACGGAGAGGAACATCGGCGACCGATAGCGCAGACAAGCGGAATAACCAATGGTGTCGCGCGGCTATCCTGGTAAAAGCCATCCAACACTTTGACTCGGGCGCAGCCGCGCTAGCAGATCGCAAAAAGGCAGGCGCCGGGCGCCTGCCTTTTGTTCTGGTTACCAGTTGTTCGCGTTCTACGCGGCAGCGGCAACCGTTGCGGCCGCGGCCACCGCCGCATCCACCTTGGCTGACGCCTTGGCCAGAGCGGCCGAGACGGCCTCGGGGCCCATGCCGACGCCCTTGATGCGGATGACTTCGACGTCGGTCATGCCGATGAAGCCAAGCACGCTGCGCAGATAAGGGATGGCGTGGTCCATCTGCACGGCAGCGCCTTCCGAATAGATGCCGCCCGAGGCGAGGACGATGTAGACCTTCTTGCCGGTGACCAGGCCCTTCGGGCCATTCTCGCCATAGGCAAAAGTCTTGCCGGAGCGGGCGACGTGATCGACCCAGGATTTCAGGGTCGACGAGATGCCGAAGTTGATGAAGCCGGTGGCCAGGATGATGGTGTCGGCCGCAAACAGTTCATCCAACACAGCGTCGGAAACGCCGACGACCTCGGCCTGGCGCGGGCTACGGGATTCAGCCGGCGTGTAGATGCCGGTCGAATAATCGGGATCGATATGCGGCAGCGGGTTGGCGACGAGGTCGCGGACGACAAGCTTGGCCGAGGGATCGGCGGCAAGCAGTTTCTCGGCGAGGTCGGTGGCGATACGGGTCGAGTGCGAGGCATTGCCGCGCGGGCTGGAAGTGACAAGAAGGATGGACATGGCGGGTCTCCAGGGCTGGAACGATTTGTCCCGCTAAATATGGGTCCCTCGACCCATTTGAAAAACTGGTATATTTTTTATACTATCCATCTACAATCTGGATAAGGCTATGCAACCCAATCCGACGCTCGACCAACTGCAAATCCTGGTGACGGTGGCCGACACCGGCAGTTTCTCCGCCGCCGGGCGCAAGCTCAACCGCGCGCAATCGGTCATCAGCTATGCCATCGCCAATCTTGAGGCGCAGCTCGGGCTGCAACTGTTCGAGCGCGAGGGCACGCGCGAGCCGCGGCTGACCGAGATCGGCCGGGCGATGCTGGAGGACGCGCGACGCATGACCGGTGTGCTGCAGCGCATCCGCTCGCGCGTCGACGGCTACCATCAGGGGCTGGAGGCCGAAGTGGCGCTGTCGGTCGATGCGGCACTGCCCTCACCGGTGCTGGTGCGGGTGCTGAAGGCGTTCGAGGCTCAGTTTCCGACCGTGATGCTGCGCCTCCATATCGGCACGCTCGGCCTGATCCCCGATCATGTCGTCAGCGGGCAAGCCGATCTCGGTGTCGGCGGCCTGCTGGGCGAGGTCGACGTCCACCTTGTGCGCATCGGCTTCATGTCGATAGTTCTGGCCGCCGCGCCCAGCCACCCGCTGGCGCTGCTGCCGAAGCCGGTGGCGATCGAGGAGGTGCGCGAACACACCCAACTCGTTGTCACCGACCAGTCCGAGCGCACCAAGGGGCGCGACTTTGGCGTCTTTGCCTACCGCACCTGGCGGCTGACGGACCTGCGCACTAAGCATATGCTGATGCGTGAGGGGCTGGGTTGGGGCGGGCTGCCGCGATGGCTGATCGCCGATGATCTGGCGAGTGGCCGGCTGGTGGAACTCGACCTCGAGCCTTACAGCGAGGTGCGTTCGCCTCTGTTTGCCATGCATCGCACTGACCGCAGCCCGAAACCTGCGGCAGCTTGGCTGATCGATCAGTTCAAACGGCAGCTCGGCTGCTTCAACGAGTTCGAGCCGGGCCAGGTGCCTGAGGATGAGTTGGAGACAGTCCATCGATAAGGGCGACAAGCACCTCGCGATAGGGGCCGGTTTCGGCGCCGGCCTCGATAGCGAGCGCCGCCCGATCGAAGGCGGCGGCAAGCAGCGCGGTCAGTGCCTCCACCGGCAATCTCGTCATGGTCTGCGCGCGCATCGCCGCGACGAGGCCCTCGCGCAAGGAACGGTTGCCGTGGCGGTTATCGATTTCGTCCATTGCGGCGCGGCCGAGCACGGCCGGTCCGTCGAGCAGCAGCAGCCGGGTGCGGCCGGGTGCGCGCATGGCGGCAAGGTAGGCATCGGAACCGGCGATCAGCGCGTCACGGGCAAACAGTGAGGGCGGCGAGGCGCGCTCGATCTCTTCCGCCACAGCCGCCGCCTCTTGCTCGACCACCGCGGCGAACAGCGCCTGCTTGTCGGCAAAGTGGTGGTAGAGCGCGCCGCGCGTGACGCCGGCCGCTGCAACGATCTCTGGCGTGCCGGTCTCCGCATAGGCTTTCTCGGTGAACAGTTTTCGCGCCGCGGCGATCAGGTCGGCGCGCGTCGCTTCGGTGCGATCGCGGTTGGATCGGCGCGCGGGTTTCTGTTGCATACGTGCAGCCTGTATGTTAATACAATTTACATGCAGACTGTATGTTATCTGACGGGAGAAGGGAAGATGAAGACGACGAGCTATTACCCGGTGCTGATGACGGGCGACGTTGCCGGCACGAAGGCATTCTATATCAAGCACTTCAGTTTCAAGCCGCTGTTTGCGAGCGACTGGTATGTGCATCTGCAGTCGGCCGAGGATCGCCGGGTCAATCTTGGTATCGTCCAAGGCGACCACGAGACGATACCTGAGGAGGGGCGTGGCCGTACCACCGGCCTGCTGATCAATTTCGAGGTCAAGGATCCGGACGCGGTCTACGAACGGATCCTTGCCGCCGGCCTGCCGATCCTGCGGTCCTTGCGCGACGAACCCTTCGGCCAGCGTCATTTCATCACCAAAGACCCCAATGGCGTGCTGATCGACGTGATTAAACCGATCCCGCCGAGCGCGGAGTTCCTGGCGCAGTTTGTTGAAGGGTGAGCGGGAGCCTGAACGACGCCCCGCGACAGGAACTGTCGGCAGAGGTGAGGGGACGGCTCGGGCCGCGTGACCGGGCGGGCATTCGTGGTCTATGGTGAGCTTGGCAACCCTGGGCCCATTCCATGCGTGAAATCTGCCTTGTCCGCGCACCCTCAAACCTTGGCCTCCGCCCGCTGAGACCAGATCATATACCGGGGACGTGGCGTGCGCCGCAGGCATTGACCGAGGCCGGCTTGATCGAGACGCTTGCGCCCGCCAAAGTGGTTGATCTTGATCGGCCCGCCTATAGCACGGAGCCGCAGCCAGGCACCCGGCTGCGCAACGGCAACGCGATACGCAGCTTCAACCTCGGACTCGCCGAAGTTGTTGCCGGCGCGCTGGGACGAGGCGAATTCCCGCTGGTCGTCGGCGGCGACTGTGCGGTCCTGCTTGGCGCACTGGCTGGCGCACGGCGATCTGGTCCGGTGGCACTGGTCCATGTCGATGGCCACAGCGATTTCCGCCATCCGGGCAACTACGACATCAACGCTTCGCTCGGCTCGGCGGCTGGCATGGACCTTGCGCTCGCCACCGGACGTGGAGAGCCGTTGCTGACCGACTGGCCTGAAATCGCAAGCCCCCTTGTTGCGGACGAACATGTGATTCAGATCGGCGAACGCGAGAACCGCGACCCCGACTTTGCCTGGCCTGACGTCAATTCGACCGCGATGACGCTGATCGACGTCTTTGCCGTGCGAGAGCTTGGCGCGGCAAAGGTCCTGGAAAAGACCTGGACCACACTGGCGCGAACCGGCTGGCCCTATTGGGTGCATTTCGACGTCGATGCGCTCGATCAGACGGTGATGCCGGCGGTGGATTCACCAGGCAGTCCCGGCATCGATCCCGACGATCTCGTCGCCATTCTCGCGGCGCTGGTAGCGGATCCGCGCTGCACCGGAATGGATATGACCATTTTCGATCCTGACCTCGATCCGACCGGAGAACTGGCCGTGCTGCTGGTTTCGCTGCTTGGCCAGATCTATGCGTCGCGATAATCGTTAGCTTCGCGCCACCGGCATCACCGTGACCTGAGTAATGCCGGAACGGCGCACCACCGTGCACAGCGTCTCGCGGCCGATGCGCTCGGCGTCGAGCAAGCGCACCAGATCGTCGACGCCGGTGACCGGGCGTCCGTCGATGGCGGCGATGATGTCGCCTTCCCTGAGCCCGGCCTTGGCCGCCGGGCTGTTCGCCTCGATGCTGCGCAGGCGCACCGCCGTGCTGCTCGACACTTGCGACAGAAGGGCGGCGCGGCGCGGCAGGTTTGTCGTATCGGCCGAGACACCGATGAAGGCGCGGCGGACGCGGCCGAAGCGGATGATCTCCGAAATGACGAAATTGGCGGTGTTGGAGGCAACCGCGAAGGCAATGCCTTGCGCGCCGTGGATCATGGCGGTGTTGACGCCGATGACCTCGGCCGCCGACGACACCAGCGGTCCGCCGGAATTGCCGGGGTTGAGCGCTGCGTCGGTCTGGATGACATCGTCGATCAGCCGGCCCGTGGAGGCGCGCATCGAGCGGCCGAGCGCCGAGACGACGCCTGATGTGACGGTCCATTCGAAGCCGAGCGGGTTGCCGATGGCAATGGCGATCTGGCCGCGCCGCAGACGCTTGGAATCGCCGAGCGGCGCGATATCGGCAAAGCTGCCGTCGGCACGCACCAGCGCGATGTCGGTGTCGGGGTCGCGGCCGAGAACACGGCCTTCTCTGGAGACGCCGTCCGGCATGGTGACGCGGACGGTGCGGGCATCGCCGACGACGTGGAAGTTGGTGACGACCAGCCCATCCGGCGTGAGGACGAAGCCGGAGCCTTGGCCGCCGGCACCACCGATGCGCTCGATGCGGCAGACGGCGGGACCGATGCGGTCCACGGCATCGGCGACCGTTGCCGAATAATCATCGAGCAGCGCATCGTCGAATTGCAATTGCTGGGCGGGGAGGGACATGGCAGGGCTCCGTGTCTTTAGAGCAAGATGAAGGATGCCTATATGTGCGGAGCGGCCGGATCGGCCGCGACCTGACCAGATGGCCAGTCCAACGCCCAACTAGCCGTCAGGCGAGTACCCGCGAACGCGCTGCCGAGCGATATCTGGGTTAGAGCGACGAGCGTCCATTGGACTCTCAAGACGCTCTAAGACTTTGAGTTCTCGCATCGCGCTTTCCGAAAATCGATTCCGATTTTCGGGCCGATGCGATAAAAACCCAGGAGACCAACATGAGCGACTTCAATCTGAGCGCATTTTCCGACGCCATCGCCGATATCGCCGCCGCAGCGGCGCCGGCGACGGCGAGCTTCGCCACGCATCAGCGTCGCACCGCGACCGCCTTCTACTGGCGCGACGGCTATTTTATCGCTGCCGAGGAGGCGGTGGAGGCCGGCGAGGAGATCGAGCTGACGCTTTCTTCGGGCGACAAGGTGAAGGCTGAGTTGGTCGGCCGCGATCCATCCACTGGGACGGCCCTTCTGAAGCCGACCGGGGCGCCGGACGTGCCGTCGCTGGCCAAGGCAGGCACGGTGCGGCCGGGCCATCTCGCCATCGCCATCGGCAATAGCGACGGCGCGGGGCTCGCCGCATTCGGCACGGTCGGTGAGGTCGGTCCGGCCTGGCGCTCGATGCGCGGCGGCACGATCGACCGACGCATCAATCTGGCCGTCAATGCCGGCGGCCGTTTCGAGGGCGGCCCGGTGCTCGACGCCAAGGGCGCACTGATCGGCATGCTGCTGTTCGGGCCGCGCCGGCGGGCGCTGGTCATGCCTTACGAGACGATCGAGCGGGCGGCAGCGACGCTGCGCGAGAAGGGCCATGTCGCGCGCGGCTATCTCGGCGCCGGCCTGCATCCGATCCGCAACGGCGACACGCATGGCGCGATGGTGATGAGCCTCGACGACAATGGCCCGGCGAAGGCCGCCGACCTGCATCTTGGCGACATCATCGTGTCGTGGAACGGCGAAGCCGTGCATGGCCCGCGCGACCTGATCCGCAGGCTCGGGCCTGACAGCGCCGGCGCGTCGGTGACGCTCGGCGTGGCACGCGGCGGCGAACGGCGCGATGTCGTGCTGACCATCGGCGAAAAGCCGCTGAACTGAGAAGATCGATGGCAAGTCACGGGATCACGGGGCGGCGGCTGACGGTGCTGATCGCGCTCGATGACGCCGTACGTGCCGAACACCTGTCCACGGCCCTTGCCGCGACTGACGATCTGCTGCCGATTGTGGCTGGCAACAGCGAGAGCGGCGACAAAGCCGATGTCGCGGTCGTCGATGACAATAGCCTGGAAAGAGAAGCCCTGGAGGGCGGAGGGCTGGAAGGTGCGGCCACCGATCCCGCGATGCCCCAGGTGCTCTTGTCTCAACGAGGCAGGCGGCAGCGGCCCGCCGATACCGTGTTTGCCGTGCTGCCGGCGGCAGCGGACGATCTGCTGATCGCTGCTGCCGCGCGGCTGGCGGCGGCTGGCTACCGGATTTCGGGCGAGGGCCGCCCCTTGTCCGATCGGCATGACGATTTCGCTTTCCATGACGACGACCTCTCCGACGAGGAGCCGGTCGACGACAGGACCGAGCGGCCGGCGCTTTCACCGCGCGAGAGCGAAGTGCTGGCGCTGTTGGCCGAGGGCGCGCCCAACAAGGTGATCGCGCGGCGCTTGAACATTTCCGTGCACACGGCGAAGTTCCACGTCGCGGCGATCCTGATCAAGCTAGGTGCGGCCAACCGCACCGACGCAATCGCCATTGCCATGCGGCAAGGCCTGGTGCTGGTCTAACCTCCGAGCCTACGCAGCGTAATCAACATCCGGCGTGTTGGGCCTTGCGCGGCACGCGACGGCCGCGCAAGGATCACGCTTGTAATGTTGCAAGGGAGGCGCAAGACATGTCGCTCAAGGGAAAGACGCTGTTCATCTCCGGCGGGTCGCGCGGTATCGGGCTGGCGATCGCGCTGCGCGCTGCGAGCGACGGCGCCAATGTGACGATCGCGGCCAAGACCGCCGAGCCGCACCCGAAGCTGCCGGGTACGATCTACACGGCGGCTGAGGAGATCGAGCAGGCAGGCGGCAAGGCGCTGCCGATGTTGTGCGACATACGCGAGGAGGGGCAGGTGGCCGAGGCGGTCGCCCGGACCGTCGAAAAGTTCGGCGGCATCGACATCTGCATCAACAATGCCAGCGCCATCCAACTCACCGGCACGCTGGAAACCGATATGAAGCGCTACGATCTGATGCACCAGATCAACGCCCGCGGCACGTTCCTGGTTTCCAAAATGTGCATTCCGCACCTGAAGTTGGCTGACAATCCTCACATCTTGAATCTGGCGCCGCCGCTCGACATGAAGGCCAAATGGTTCAAGAACCATGTCGCCTATACGATGGCCAAATTCGGCATGTCGATGTGCACGCTGGGCATGAGCGCGGAGTTCGCCAGGGACGGCATCGCCGTCAATTCGCTGTGGCCGATCTCGACGATCGATACGGCAGCGGTGCGCAATCTTCTGGGCGGGGCGACAGTAGCGGCGATGAGCCGTTCGTCCGATATCATGGCGGATGCCGCGCATGTGATCCTGCTCAGGCCGTCGCGCGAAGCGACCGGCAATTTCTACATCGACGAGGAGGTGCTGCGCGCCGAGGGCGTCAGCGATTTTTCGATCTATGCGCCTGATGCAACAGGCCCGCTTGCCGGCGATTTCTTCGTGCCCGACGAGGTGTTTGCGAATTCGGAAACCAACATCAAAAGTATCTACTGACGGCACCAGACGCCGTTCTCACTCCTCAGCCTTGCTGGCTTTGAGGCGACCGTGCAGAATTGTCTAGGCATACGCTTCAGTTCAACACCGAAGCCGGAGACAAAAACCCCGCCGGCGAGGGGGTACCGGCGGGGCTCATGTGTCCCGCTGGAGTCGGGACAGGGCAGGGAAGCCCTGGTCAGAATCTGGGGTGGACGACCTCGCGATTCAATGCCTGGTTAAATCGCGACGTACATTCTCCTTCAACCTCGGCTTATTGCCGGAAATTGCCCATCCCGGTGAAACCGGGGTGGGCTACGTCTTCCCGCATAGATTCCAGAAACCGGGTCAGGTTTCTGGAATTGCGAGTTAATTCGCACTTGCTACCGGCGCCACCAGCGAGGTGATGCGGCGGATGGCGACGCGACGGTTCTCGCGCTCAGGCTCCGACGTGTCGACCTTGAGGTACTCCTCGCCATAGCCCTGTGTCGTCAGGTTCTCCGGCGGGATGTTGAAGGCATTGGTCAGGGCTTCGGCGACCGCTTCCGCGCGACGGTCGGACAGGGCGAGGTTCGCCTCCGGCCTGCCGACGGCATCGGTATGGCCTTCGATCAGGAAGGTTTCCGCCGGGTTCTTCTCCAGCAGCTTTTCCATGGCGCTGGCGACGCCTTCAAGTTTCTGCACCTCGGTCTCGGGGATCGAGGCTGAACCGAATTCGAAGTTCAGCGTGTCGAGGTCGATGCGGCGGGCGATGTCGCGCACACGGGCAGAGCGCTTGACCTCGTCGATCGAGTAGAGGCGCTGCACCCTCTCCACCGGCGGCTGTTCGAGGAAGGCATAGTAGTCGTCCGGATCCTCGACCTCTTCGGAATCCAGAATGTACTCCTCGCGCGGAATGTCGATCCGAATCGGCGGCAGGTCGTCACCCGGATCGCGCCAGTCGCCATCGTCCTCATAGTACCGCTCGTCGACATAGCTCAGCACGTATTCGCGCCCGTCGGGCGCGATGCGTGAACGCCGGATGACGTCGCCGTAGCGGTTGCGGATGGTGACGATCTGGATTCCGTTGTCACGCTCGACGATTTCCCGGGTGCGATCGCCCGACAGTTCCTCATAGTAGACGTTCCGCGCGCCACGGCGCATGCGCGGCGTATCATCGCTTTCCACGATCGTCTGGTTGTTGAACTGGAGGATAACGCGGTCGCCGAGTTCCCTGACGACGTCGACCCCTTGCGGACGCGGACGGCGGCGAATGTCCTCGACGTCGGGCACACGCTCAACGCGTTTGCCCTTTTCCTCCGTCACCGGAACCATTCTCTCAAGCTTGATCGCCTGCTGGGCCGTCCTGTCGTCGGTGGGCGGCGGTCCCTGGTCGACCGGAGCCGGCTTCGGGGCTTCCGCCTGCTCGCCGTTCTGCTGGGTGGGCTGACCACCCGCGTCCTGGCCGCCCGTCTCTTGCGCGTTGTCCCTGCCGCCCTTGCGCTTGCGCCTGGCATCCTTCTGGCTGTCGAACACGGGAACCGCGTTTGGATCGGACGCTTCGCCCTGGACCGGAGCTTCGCCTTGGGCCGGCGCAGCCTGCTCGCCATCGGCGGGCTGCTCATCGGTTGAGGGCTGCTCACCCGTTACAGGCTTCTTGCCACGTTCCCTAGCCTGATCCCGGGGCTTTTCGCCCTCAGCCGGAGCCGCTTCCCGGTCGGTTGGAAGCGGCTCGGCCTGCTCGCCGGCGGGCGTGTCCTGTTCGGCTGGCGCAGCCTCGATCTGCTGATCCTGGTCCCGCTTCTTGCGCGGCTTGACCTGCTCGTTGTCATTTGCAGGTGCGACCTTCTCGCCTTGCGCCGCCTGTCCGGCAGGCTCTTCGGCAGGTGCCGTTTCGATCTGCTGTTGGTCGCGCTTCTTCCTGCGCGGTTGTTGCTCTTCGGCCGGGGCGGCCTGTTCGGCCGGGGCTGCTTCGATCTGCTGTTGGTCGCGCTTTTTTCTGCGCGGTTGTTGCTCTTCGGCCGGGGCGGCCTGTTCGGCCGGGGCTGCTTCGATCTGTTGTTGGTCGCGCTTCTTCCTGCGCGGTTTTTGCTCTTCGGCCGGGGCTGCCTGTTCGGCCGGGGCTTCTTCGATCTGCTGTTGGTCGCGCTTCTTCCTGCGCGGTTTTTGCTCTTCGGCCGGGGCCGCCTGTTCGGCAGGGGCTGATTCGGTCTGCTGTTGCTGCTCGCGCTTCTTCCTGCGTTGATTGCCCTGCTCGTCGCCGGAAGGCGCGGCCTGCTCCGTGGGAGCCGATTCCGCCTGCCGCTCGCGCTTCTTGCGCGGCTTCTGCTCCGGTTCCGCCTGCTGTGCGCAGCCTTCCGCCGACTCGCCTTCGGGGCAGTTAGACTGCGCCAGGATCAGTGGGGCCGTCATGCCTTGCAAAGAATCGAACGCGGCGCTGCCCTGCAACGGGAATGCGCCCAACGGCGCGGACGCCATCAGCAGGCCAAGTGCCGTGCCTGCCAGAATCCGTGGTTGGCGTTTCATTAAAAATCCTCCTTTTGGCGTCCCATCCCGGCCCAAACTGTTCATCAACCGGATTGGTTCCGGTTAGCAGGCATTAACGGCCACGAACGGCGATTGGCCGGCGTTTTGAAGGCGACTTCGTGTCATTCCTATGGTGCCGGCCTATGGTGCCGGCCGGCTTTGCGTCTGTCGCGGTGCTTGACCTTGACGCCAGCGGGGGCCACATCCCGTCAATGGAAACGCCGTTCTGGAAAACCAAGACGCTCGAAGCGATGACCCCGGCCGAGTGGGAATCGCTTTGCGACGGCTGCGGCAAATGCTGCCTGTCGAAACTCGAGGACGAAGACACCGGCGAGATCTACTGGACGAGCGTCGGCTGCCGGCTGTTCAACGCCGAAACGTGCCGCTGTTCGGACTATGCCAACCGGCTGGCGCGCGTCCCGGACTGCGTCGGGCTGACGCCGCAGAATGTGCGCACTATCAGCTGGCTGCCCAAGACCTGCGCCTACCGGCTGGTCGCCGAGGGCCACGATCTCTACTGGTGGCACAGGCTGGTGTCGGGGAGTGCCGACACGGTGCATGAGGCCGGCATTTCGATCCGCGGCCGGGTCAGCGCCAGCGAGACCGATCTTGCCGAGCCGGACGACTATTTCGAGCACATGCTGGACGACGAGCCTTAGGGGAGCCTCGAGCCAGGGCCCGGAACCGGCTGCGCCACAAGGGCGTTTCTATCCAGATTGTTCAAAACCGGCTAGATTGTTCAGAACTGGCCAGTGGTTCAGAACCGGAAGTGGAGAAACTGCGAAATTACCTCTTGTTGCCACATGAACCCAATATGAACGGCTGGTTCGTAAAAAGTTCAGATACGCAGGCGCATTCTCTTCCCTATCGGTTCGACCAAGACACATTGGTTCGAGCAAGACACACCGGTTCGATAAAGAAGGGCGGAAGCCCTGAACAAGGAGAGAAGACAATGTTCAACACGATCAAGACGGTCGCCCTTTCGGCGCTTATCGGCCTCGGCACGTTTGCCGCTATCCCCGCCACTGCCCAGGCAGACAGCATCTATCTCGGCTTCGGCAATAACGACGACCCGCGCGTCGGCGTCTATACCGGCGACGACGATTATTTTTATCGCGAACGCCGCCGCGAACGCGACTGGCGCCGGTCCTGCTCGCCGAACCGTGCCCTCAATAAGGCAGAGCGCATGGGTCTGCGCCGCGCCCGTATTGTCGACGTCAGCCGCCGCACAGTGAAAGTAGCGGGCCGCCAGTATGGCGACCGCGTGCTGGTCGTGTTCGCCAATGAGCGCGGCTGTCCGGTCCTCTACCGGTAAGCGTTCATCTACCGGCAAGGGTGCGGCTCGAAAAACCCCCGGGGGATCATTCCTTCGGGGGGTTCTGCATGCAGCAAGATCGATGTTGCCTATCACCCGCGCTTCAGACGGCGGTCACTTCAACTCGAAAGTGACGTTGACCTGCACCGTGTAGGAATTCTCGCCTGCCTGCACCGGAACCGATTCGCGGGCGGCGTCGAAGGCCTTGGCGTTCATCGGTATCGGCGGCGGCGCGACATTCTGGTCGGTGATTTCCAGCACCCGCCCGATGCTGACGCCGGCGGCTTCAGCCAGCGTCTTTGCCTTGGCCATGGCGTCGGCGACCGCCTTCTTGCGGGCTTCGGTGAGAGTTGCAGCCGGATCCTCGTTGGAAAACGAGATGCCGCCGCCCTGGTTGACGCCTAGCGACACCGCCTTGTCGAGAATCTCGCCTGTTTTGTCGATGTCGCGGATGCGCACCGAAAGCGTGTTGGTCACCTGGTAGGCGATGAGTTCGGCTTCCTGGCTGCCGTCCGGCTTGTTGGTGTAGTTGTAGCGCGGGCTGATTTGGATGCCGGCTGTCTGCAGGTCGCGCTCCTTGATGCCAGCCGATTTCATAGCGGCGATCACGGAGGCCATGGCGTCGTTGTTGCCATCGAGCGCGGCACGCGCGGTCTTGGCCTCGCGCATGACGCTGAGCGTCAGCAGCGCCAGATCGGGGGCCGCGGTCGCTTCGCCTTCGCCGGTAACGACGATGCGGGGCGGGGGCGGCGAATCGGCCGCGCCAGCCATCGCCGGAAACGCGATTGCGGCGGCGACCGCCAAGGGCAAAAGATGTCTGGTCATAAAAATCTCCTCGGTCTGCGATCCAGTCGCGCTTGTCGAATACCGCATCGGCCCAAAAATCGGAATCGATTTCGGCAAGCACGATGCGTAGATTCAAAGCGTTAGAGCGTAGTTTGCGCGTCTAAGTGGACGCATGTCGCTCTAATGTCTGAATATGGGCTGATTTGGACGATCTCGGCCAGCCAGTTCGGAAAGCCTTGTGCGATTCGGGGAAAAACATTAATCCAGCCGCGTGTGGGGCCTGTAGCTCAATGGTTAGAGCCGGCGGCTCATAACCGCTTGGTTGGGGGTTCGAGTCCCTCCGGGCCCACCATAACCATTGATTTTATTAGCAAAAACTGCCCTCGGCCCAAAACGTTTTGGGCCCATTATGGGCCCAAAGCAAACACCGTGGTCCCGGTTTGTTCCGACTCGGTTCGATTATTTGACAATGCGGAGGTTTGCCCGCCGCTTCATGGCGTCACGCTTGGCCTCGCGCTCGTTGATGGCACGAACAATATCAACCGCGATCCGCTTCTTGTTGGCCTCACGCACATATTCATCTGTTACCGTCATGGAGGAATGGCCCATCGCCTCCATGATAGCCCGCGCCTGGATGTTGCATTCAGCGAGGTAGGTGCCGAATGTGCGGCGCAGGCCATGGAGCGTGTAGCCGCTAGGAAGTCCCGCCTGCCGCGTCCAGTGCTGCATCATACCCGTCAGGCTCTTTTCCGAGAATGACCTGCTATACGCGTTCTTTAAGACAGTGCCGCCTTTCGAGCGATCAAGCGGCTCCAAGGCCGCTGCTAGCTTGTCTACGACTGGAATGAACATCTCCCGCCCGCCATGGCGGTTGCGGTTCTTCTTCTGGCGGAAATCAAAGGCCTCGATTAGTACCAGCGAGCCGTCGAACAGTTCGATCTCTTCGGTTAAAAGATCGTCCCACTCAAGAGCAGCGATATCCCCGCGCCGATTTCCAAGCCAGAAGCCGAGTGCATAGCAGGTGCGTGCGGCTGTGCCGATGGGGTGTCGCTCCTCGAACCTTTCGCGCATCGCAATTGGCCAAGCTGGGTTCTTCGTCGATTTGTGCACCCGCACACGGATACATAGCGATGGATCATCCTGCGGCTTGATCCATTTTTCGACATCGGTCGCGACCCATAGAAGTTTCTTGATGGCGACCAACATGTGTTTGGCGACTGTGCGGTTTGTCCTGAAGATGCCTTCAATGACGGCGCGAAGCCGATCCGCGTCGAGATGTTCAACAGGAGTATCGCGCCAAGTAAGTGGGTAGTTGGGATCGACCCGCAGGTTGAGAAAACGCTCAATCAGTCGCGCATTCTTCTGCCGCGTGGCTTCATCAAAATCCAGCCACTCCATTGTCGTTTCAAGCCGGCGCGCGGCATGGCCAAAGGTTTTTGGCAGTGCCCGACCGGGCAAATCGATGATAACTGCCTTCTTGCCTTGACCCTGCGTGGCCTTCTCGTAAGCCGCCTCGAACTCGGGATCGCCGGGCTTACCGGGAAGGCGGATTTCGGGCATGCCTTTTGCGCGGTAGCGATAAACTAGCTTGCCGTTCTTGAGACGCGAAGAGACCCCAGGGTATCGCGCATCCTTGAAGGGCCTAGCCATCAAATGCTCCTTCCAGACTTCTGCCGCCGGTGCTCAACGCGCGGGGAGTTCTCCAGCGTCGCCTGTAGCGAAAGGGCTTCGCTTTCGATGGCAACGCGCAGGAGCACCGGGTAAGGGAAGCCTCTGCCTTGCTCTATGCCTTCGAATGTGCGTTTCGGTATTCCGAGCACCTTAGCTGCGGCTTCGGCAGTGAATCCTCCCTTGGCCCGCCAGGCTTTCACTTCTTGGGCAATCTTCTCATTCTCGTTCACGTCATACCTTCCGCACGGGCTATCATCGTACTACGCCTGCAAGCGTATACGCAATGAGCGTAGTTGCTTATCTTTTGTCTACGCCCCGTTTGCTTCGTTCCAACAGCTCTTGAAGACCGCTGTCTTTGTCCGGCAACGATGTGAAAGCGATGTCCAGAGCTACACGATCCCAGACGGCACGGCTGTTGATGCGCTTAGGCTTCGGCATACGCCCATCGGCAACCATTTCGTCGAAAAGCGTCGATCCGACACCGATATAACGAGCTGCTTCCTCACGAGAGAGACCTCGCGGCGGATACGAGAATGCGTCACTCTTCATGGACGCTGGCTCGTCCCTGATACTCCGGGGCGTGTTGGTGTCGAAGCACAAAGCCGCATCCTGGTTGCCATTTCGAAGCGACGAGATCGTGCTCACTTAAATAAGAGGAGCCCCGCTGAGCGGAAGCGGCCTGACTAGGTCCGTTCGGCGCAAACTGGCAGCAACGTGTGAACCGGATGGATCACGGCAGGAGAGCGTTTCTAAGCGGACTCATGGGGCAAGTCGGTGGACGGCTACGTTGCATTGTGCGACCGGGGCTAACCACCTGCGACTGCCCCCCCGCTGGCCCTCTTGCGCAGCCTCCCTCAGTGTCGAAATCGGAGCCGTTATCCCGAGGACCGTCGAGAAACCGCCGTCGCAGAGTTGGCTCTCTTTGGTGCTGAGACCGATATTTCTAATCATATCGGCTTAACTCATCCCTCAAACTTTAGATGGACCAAGGCAATTTCGGCTCATCGATCGAAGTCGACGATGGCGCCGCACAACGACTAGCAGCTTTGGGCCGGAGAACGAACCCGCTGCGCGGGATGGCGCGCGGTGGTAGAGATCACGATCCGGTTGCCGCGCCCGCATTGAGCGTCGTTCGGCGGGGGCAGAGCATCACAGGCTTCTTCAACAAGGAGCCTGACCATGCCCCATCCTGTTCTCGATGCACAGATCAGCCGGCTGCGCCAACGGCTGATTGACGACATGACCATGCGCCGGTTCAGCCAGGAGACGCAGCGCAACTACGTCCGCGATGTCGGGCGGTTCGCAAGCTTCCTTGGCCGATCGCCGGACACGGCGACAGCGGATGACTTGCGCCGGTTCCAGTCGGGCAGCAGGAAGACGGCGTTCCCGTGCCGACCATGAGCAGCATCGTGTCGGCGCTGCGCTTCTTCTTCACCCACACGCTCGACGCCCGGACCTGGCGCGCAGGCTGGTTCGCCTGTCGCATCCGCGCAAGCTGCCGGTGGTCCTGGGCCGAGACGAGGTTGCCCGTCTCCTCAACGCCACCACCTGCCTCAAGCACCAGGCCGCGCTCTCGGTCGCCTATGGCGCGGGCTTGAAGCCGGATCGCGATCGGACCAACCGGAAGCGCCATAGAGATTGTCGCGACGCTATAGATGCCGCGGTATTGCTCGGCCACAACCGATCGCAGGTGCTTGGCCATGCTTCCTGTCGCCTATGCCTGGTGGGGCGGTGGGCTGGGGGCTTGTGAGGCCTGAGCGTGGTGCTTACCTCGCGATGACGGTGGGAAAGACACATGCCGAAGAAATACACGCACACCGCGGCCTTGCGCATTTCGGTACAGCTCCGGTTGGCGTGCAGTGGAGTTGGTCGGCTCGAGACGGTCGCTGTTTGATGAGCGCGGGCCTATTTGGGCTGACAGCAAAACCAGTCGTGGCCACCACGAGTTGGATGGAAAAACTCAGGTGGGCGCTCGATCACTGCGACGGGTGGGTAAAGGTGATCATCGCTATCGCGAAGGACAAGAATGCCAAACCGAGATCAATTAAGGAATGCGCTCCGACAAAGATGCAGGTGAAGGTCATGCAACTAGACGAAGGCAGTGGCGAGTTCTCACTGGAAGCTTTCGGCTTCTAGGAGCACGCCATGAATGGTTACTCTCCGGGGCGAGCGGTGCCACCGTTAAGCGACGAGGCTGTTTGCAATAAAAGGATCAGTCGGGCTCTGGCTCATCTCCGAGATCGAGCAGCAGGTCGTGGACACTTTGGATTTCAGGCGTCAAGTCGTCCAGTGAGAGCAGGTCAGCGCCCTCGAGACGTATTATTCGAGGATTACGGACCCTCGGCAATCGCTCCCGACGACTGGTGGGAGTTTCAAAGTCGCAGCTTAAATCAGCAAATTCGACAACAGCGCCCTCACGGTCGCCGGTCGCATAGGCGTGATGGATAAGCGATAGTAGAATTGTTATCGTGCGATCTTCGAACCGAGTTCTTCTAGGCGAAGGGAACTGAAATATGAGCTCGCCATCTTGGACAAGTTCGCACTCCAAACCGATGGCCGCTGTTCTTTTCAGCCCCAAAGGCAGATTCTTTGGAGGATGGTCATAAGCCGCGTATCCTTTTGGGCGGACCATATCGAAGAGGTGCAAAGCAGCATCGATATTAATCTCCTCATCTACGCCCTTACAGGCCGTCTTTATATGACGCTCCAGATCGGATCGTCCGACAGGTGGGGAAGGGTCCAAGCCTCTTCTAACGCCATAGATCGTGGGTATAGCCGCACGAAAATACCTGTAGCTGGGAAACTTTCCGCCCTTCACTGCACGACGGAGGTATTCTCTCAGCCAATCTTTCCGAGCGCTCGGGGGCACTGTCACCGCTTGCGCAAGGTCGATAAACTGTATTCGATTAAGAAGGCCGATGGCCTTACGCTTTATCTGTCCCAATGAAGGCCCCTACGCGGTCTGCAAACCCTCAAAAAACGACCTAATGAGGTCATCCTTGATTCGCATACCGACGTTAACACGGGTTTTCGCTGATTCGACAGTTCGAGACCATGGTGTTCCAGGTCTGTGCGTAAGGTCTACCATAGCAAAGCTTGGGATTTCGAGATAATTGTAGAGGTGCCGTTCGATCGTCGAAACCGCGGCATTGTCAGTTAGCCTCGGGAAGGCCGTTGATGTCCGCGCTACCGGATCGAATTTTTGTGCCATTTCGTCAATGGGGTGATCTCCAAACCTCTTATACTCGTCATACACGATCCGCTGAACTGGTCCGAAATCCCATGCCTCAAACTCTGTTTTGATTAAGGGCTTCCCATGTTCGACGAGATGGTGCCCGTGCAAAAAATACAGTATTTTCTGCACGTCAATCTGTGTCAGTTGAAGGTTCTCTTCCCATGCTCGAATGAGAACCTCATTCGCGATAATTCGGGCATCAAACATATTTCTCGTCCATTTGCAGCTTGCCCATGATGGTGAATAGCGAGTTAAGGTGGCTTTAACATTCCTAGGCCGGCAATCCTAGTTTCGCCCCTTCGGCTAAAAACTTCGCTGCCTTAACGACCAATATGTGCGTGGCGGGAATGGCTGGAGTGGATTTCCAGCAGCAATCCTAAGCGAGGAGGTCCCCCACAACTTGGCTGAATTGATCAACCTGCTATGAGCTGGTGTTTCGCGGACGCTCTGCTGATGTCGGCTGGTTTCGCGATCCTCGAAGGTCAAATTTTGCGGAGCGGGCTTCTGACTTGCGTCCACCCGCAAGTGCAACTTCATCTGCGGAGCACATCGACTTCTTCCGGCGTCGGGCTATGTGGCTTTCTGGCCTTCACGCCCGCTTTGGCGCGAGCGCCTCACGCGTCAGATTGAGTCGGAAGTCGCACAGAATAGCTGGCCGGCTTAGAGGAGCGGCAGGAAGGTAAGCGTTAGCCAACCACCGTTGCATCGGGGACATCGTAATTGTTTTCGGAGAACAATGACGACAACCGATGGTCGAGAAGAGCACGGATGATGTCGGCGCACGTTTCCTCAGTGGGGACCAAGCGCCCCTGTTCATCGAATGTAAGGTTCAGGCCGCACTCCGCATACCGCTGCCTGAGCCTGATCATGAAGTTGGCGTCCAGATAATGCCCCTTTTGTCGAATAGCACATGCTCGTCGTAGATGCAGTTTGTTTTTTCCGATGAATTCGACCAGCGGGTTGAGGACCGTAAACAGGCTCACGAATTCAGCTTCGCCCTGGAGACTTACGAATTCCTGAACGTGGGCCTCCTTATAGCTGAGGACCGATTCGAATGCTGGCTTGTTAGTGATAATCACTTCCTCTTCAAGCATGAAGAAGTCGATGTCTTTGGAAATGTTGAATCCTGGACTATCGTTAAGACCAAGTTGATCATCCTGGAAGAACACCGACAGGATGTTGCGATTGGATCTAGACTGCCATGAACTGTCGGTTTTGCGAACCGCGTAGAGGCTATGACCTCCGTGGGTCAGTTTCACCGCGTAGAACTTGGTGTTCTGAACGTCCTTTAGCTTGGTTACCTTGCGGCCCGCGTCGGGATCTTGAGCCTCAGCAATAATAACCCCGGCGTGGGTCTCAAGGGCATCGATTCGGAGAGCAATGCCGTCATTAGTGGCCGCCAGCAAGGAGTAGTTGTTCACCTCCATGATGCCTTCGCGTTTTGTGGTGACGGCTTGCTTGAGTGCCTCGTCCAGTGCTGCGTCCGTGTCGATCCAGCGGCCGGTGAACCTCGGATTGCCGTCCGGGCCGACGGATGTTTTGTACAACCAGACACCGATGGTGCTGTTGGCCACGTCGAAGTCGGCGAACATTTGTGGCAGTGGCATTTAATCTCTCCCCCCTTCATTGGCTTTTACGATCAGGATGTCCTGGAGCGGCACCTGCCGATAGCGCTTCCCAGCCTCGATCGTGCCTTTAACGAGCAGTCTCGAGTTCTTAGAATTGGGACTACCAGCGTAGGTGTAGGTGGCATCGTACAATCGCCAACCTAAGACGATGAGCACCGGGTTCAGGATGACCTGTCCCGATCGATAGGTGATCCAGAACATCCAGCCAAGGAAGATCAAAAATCCTAAGAACTTCCCCGGTTCCTGATAATCGATGCTCATGAAAGACACGACGTAAGGAAGAGTGTAGTTCATCAAGTCGGCGGGTACATGCTTGGCTTCGTTGATGATGATCTCGTGCTTGGGCTTTAGAAGGTGCAGGCTCAAGATCGCTATGATAAGGCATACAATGCAGCCCAGAAAAATCCCGATTGCGAAGCCCGGATTCTTGAAGGGCAGAGAACAGCTATCGGTCCACACCTGCCAGCAGAGATCTTTGCCAACGAACGAATAATCATAGTCCTGCGCGAGCAATATTAGGCTCAAGGGCAAGTATGAGCCGAAGAACACGACCAATCCGACTAGAACCCTATATCGCAAAAGAGCAACTTTCCGAATCCGAGGCTGCGAGATCTAGTGGGGTATTTATCGGAAGGTCAACCTCTGACACAGTCCTATCAACCCGATTATTTGCGAACCTACATACCAGCTGATGCCGTGAAGCAGCATCTGGCTTCATCACTGTCCGCTTTCAGGATAAGCACAAAGGCAATCCTAGCGGCCGATATGGGCGCATTGCCGATATCTTTGATGGGCGGAGCCTCGGGCGTGGGGACATGAGTGGGATGAGAGCACGATCCCCTAAATTCTCCAGAATACCGAAGGAGTTAGGTGATTCGGAAGGCTGCCAGCACCTCCGCCATGCCTCGGCACTTGGATCTCGCGCAGCCTAGATTGGTGCCCCTGCTTCTTCTTGGCCCAGCTTGCGTCTCCGCCGCAATGATGCTTTGCTGCAGCTTATTAAGGGAGGGCTAAATGAAACTCGTGATTCTGGCCGCGTTCGCGGCGTTGACCCTAACGGCCTTTGCCCTCGGCGCCCATGCGCACAGCGGCGGGACGGATAGCAACGGTTGCCATAAGAACCACCAGACAGGCGATTATCACTGCCATTAGCTAACCCAGCATCATCGGTGCTCTAGAATTGCCGTGATCCGTGCTGCTGCGATCCTCCCAAGTTAATTTGCGTCGATGTTCAGATCGAAAATTTGATGTATAGTGCCAACTGGCGGGGGCTTTGTCGGGGTGGGAGCGCGCGATCTAGAGCAAGTTGAAATCGAGATTCCGCAGAACTTTTTAGGTTTTGTGGAAGGCGCGTTGCTTCGCGTTCAAATTCAATATCCATCGCTTCGCTTCTCGGTTTCGGCCGGCAGCGTCGAGGTAGCCCGCCTTCCAGATCTCGATTTGGATGACGTGCGTAAGAGCGTTCTGCATGCGGTCTATCGAGAAAAGATCTACGTAGAAACACTTCCACTTCGACAAGCGCTGATCACTGCGGTGACAGCAAAATGACCGTTTGGCCGCTCAAGTTCCGAGAGCTCAACCACGGCCAATTGCTGTTCACCGACGACGCAGGTGGGTTCTTCGTTGGCAGCCATCGGTTTTTAGAAAGGTTTGCAAACGACGATCTATCGCCGGCCGATCAACTATTTCTCCGCAACAACGGTCATGCGTTTGCACAGGAGGGCGATCCCGACTGGATGTCGTTTGCCTATCGGTGGTCACGAAGGCAGTCGATGCAGCAGGACCTCTCCTACCTCATCCTAGTTCCCACGCTCCGCTGCAATTTGGCGTGTGGCTATTGCCAGGTTTCACGTGCTCCGGAGTCCGCGCGTGGTTTCGACTGGAGCGGTGAAACATTAAATGCGGTGCTCGCCTTCCTCGGCGAGATGAAGGGTCCGGAAATCAAGATCGAGTTTCAGGGCGGTGAGCCATTGCTTCGAGTTGACCTGCTAGAGCAGGTGCGCTCGTTCACCCGATCAAGATTTCCAAGCAGCCAGTTTGTTGTTTGTACCAATCTGCAGCGGTTAGGGGAGCGGGAATGGGCTTTTCTTGATCAGGCGGATACCTTTGTCAGCACTTCGTTGGACGGGGACTACGTCACTCACACCCGTCAGCGCACGCATGATCATCTGGCCACCGACACGTTTTTCAAGAATCTTAGCGAGGCCGTGTGTCGCCTTGGCCCGGGCAAGGTTTCAGCATTGCCAACTCTGGACGTTGAACGGCCGCCAGATTTCAACGATCTTGTTGACAATTTCGAACGTCACGGAATCCAGTCGATCTATCTCCGGCCGATTAATCACCAAGGCTTCGCACGGCGTCGAAGAAGCGATCCAAATTCTATCGCCAGATGGAACCAGCTTCACTCTGACTTCATCGACTATCTAATTGACCGAAATTACCGAACCGATCGATACGTTGAGGAGTACTATTTCGGCCAGTGTTTACGACGGTTCCTCAGATCCGGAGCTGACGATCATGTTGACCTACGCAATCCTAACTTCTTTGCCTCTGACTATATCGTCGTCGATCACGACGGGCAGCTCTACCCGACCGATGAAGCTCGAATGCTCTCGCGGATAGGGCGCGTTGATCTGTCGATCGGCACGGTAGCTGACGGCGTCGATCGAACGAAAGTGCATTTGCTCAACAGTGCATCTATCAACAATTTCGACGCTGACTGCGTCCATTGCGTCTATCAACCTTTTTGCGGGACGGATGTAGTCGACGACCTTTCGAGGGACGGGCGAATTGACTTAGCCCGATCTGAGACATGGTTTTGCAAACGCCATATCTCCCTCTTCGACAAGGTCGTCGAGGTAATCGGCCGGCGCGATGAAGCGGCGCGGCGGTCGGTAGCCAAGTGGGCCCGTATCCCAACCTGGGGGGATCACATGATCCCAATGCATGCATGATACCGCTTCGGCTCAAAATCGAGACTGACGCAATCGAGCCATACGTGGTTCGACTTCGGTCGTTCGAAGGAATATCGGACGAGAGCCATCACACTGGTGCGCTCGACGCAGCGTTGGAGAGCGCTAGTGCGGAAACCGCCGAGTTTTCAGGAGCGACCGGCAATCTTCGTTTATTTGGGGTCGATCCGAGTGAGGTAAACGGGGATGTGCTGTTTGTCGTGCCCTCGCGAGGAACGGCGCACCGCCTCATCCGAGCTAATTCTCGACACAATACGCTTTTGGTCACCGAACGGTGTGATCAGCTCTGCCTGATGTGCTCACAGCCACCGAAGAAGCAGCACATAGACATGTTTCCGTTCTTTGAAACAGCTCTACTTCTCTCGCAAAAAAATTCGACCATAGGCATCTCCGGAGGAGAGCCAACGCTCTTTAAATCGGAATTGTTCGATTTCTTTAACAGGGCAATGTCAAGGCGGCCTGACATCGATTTTCACGTCCTAACCAATGCCCAGCATTTTGATCGCGCGGACCTCCCCATCCTTCGTCGACTGGATTTGACCCGGATTCTCTGGGGAGTTCCTGTTTACTCGAGCGACAGCGACGTCCACGATCGCATAGTAGCAAAGCCAGGGGCGTATGATCAGGTCAGGAGGAGCCTGTCCCTTCTATGCGAGGCTGGCGCAAAAATTGAACTGCGCACAGTTCTTATGAAACCAAATGCTCCTGGGCTTTTGGATCTGGCAAAATTTGTGACGACGGCGCTGCCGTTCGTCGATAGCTGGGCCATCATGCAGCTCGAAAACATCGGCTACGCTCGACAGAACTGGGACACACTGTTTTTCGACAGTTCCACAGGCTTTGATATTGTGGGCAAGGCGCTGGATTTCGCCATCAGCCGCGGGATCGATACAAAGCTTTACAACTTTCCGCTTTGCACAGTTCCGACCGACTACCGGGCGTTTGCGCCGTCTACGATCTCCGATTGGAAGCGAGCTTATGTCGCGGATTGTGCCGACTGCAGTCTCCGAAATGAGTGCGGCGGCTTCTTCGAATGGCACCCAAAGGTGCACGGATACGAGAGGTTTGGTGTCGCATGAAAAAGCGGCTGTTCACGATCCCATCTTTGCTCGCTGCTGGTTTTATGCCGATTGAGAGCGTCGCAATGCCACTTGCACCCACCAGCGATGCGGGTGGCGAGTTGAAATCACTATTCGATGTTTTCAAGCTTGATCACAAATTCACCTTGGCAGGCCATAGGTCACACAGCAGCCATCGCAGCCATAGTTCCCACAGTAGCCACCGATCATCGGCAGGAGGCACGTTTTATCGGACGCCAGCTCCATTGTACTCGGCGCCCGTTTATCGAGCGCCGGCACCGACCTATCAAGCGCCCGCAACAGCGCCGGCTCCGGCGCCTCTCACGGTGCTCCCCGGTAACACCAACAAGTTCAAAGAAATCGTCCTCCAAGTCCAGTTCGCTATGCTTTCGTTCGGGTACTACAATGGCGACCTGGACGGCAAAATGGGCCCAGAAATGAGGGCCGGTTTGGTGAAAATGCAGTCCGACTACAACCTAAAAGTTACCGGCACCATTACTCCCGAGACTTTGAATGCGTTGCGAATCATCGCTGAGTGACAAGATGCTGCAACGCTGGCACCTTCTCCTGTCATTGGGTTTTCTCCATAAGGACGAGATGATCCGAGCTCCTCAGATTTTCACCGCGCTAGCCTTCGTCGTCATTCTGGTCGCCGTTTACTAATACCTCGAATGGACGGGCCCCGGATTTGCCGGAGGCTTCGGAGCCGCTTTATGGCGGCCTCGGTCGTATTGTTGATATCTTATTGCCGATCTTCCACTCGCGTTGATGGCAGGAACGAGCAGCGTGGCGGCCCTGCATATGACTGCCGTCTGCCGCGAGGACCAGGTAACATGGGCACGATAATCCGTTGAAATCTCGCCGGCGGGTGGGACACACTTTGGCGCCGGTTCACATTCAGGCGCTCTGACCGGTGGCAATCTCTCACGCTGTTCGGCCACTTTTCGGCTTTCGTCACAACGCCTAACGCTCGGTAGCGTCCCCTGGCCCGTCACCCCGGATGCCGAGTTCGGCGACGAGTCCGAGCGCGGCGCGCTGGCTGATTTTCAACTCGGCAACCCTGCCGACACCACTGGCCGCGCCAGCACAAGTTCGATCGGCGGCGGCAGGCTCGAGTTTTTTGCCGATTCCTGGCCGGAGCTCCATCTGGCTTTTGCCATCACCAGCCGGGTCGAGTCCCTTGAGCCCGGCAGCGGCGGGCCCCCACAAAAGCGTCGAGCGCGGCCAGCAGCCGGGTGGTCTGTTCGCACGCGCGCCGCCGTTCCCGCGGAATCATTCTCAGTCCGGCATGAATGCAAAAGAGATGTGAGCCGACCTCGCCGCGCTCCCTGAGCAGCGCGGGTACCAGCAGCGTGCCGAGCCAGTGCTGGTGCTGCAAGGTGTTTTGCCAGACGTCCTGGGCGACCGCCGCGGCCAGCATGGCTGGCATGTTTTCGCCGCGGAGCAAGTCGACGACGGCGAGCCAGTCGGCCAGCCGCTGGTTCTCGACCCAGTCGAGATCGCGGATCAGCGGCCCGAGACTGTTCGGCAAAGCCTCCAGCGCTGTCGCCCCGTGCCCTGCTGTGTCGACGTCTGGCTGTCCACCGCGTACGGCGCGAAATTTTCGCTCGCCAGCAGTAGGCTGGAGCGGGCCAACACGGCGTCAATCTCTGGCGAAGCGGTGTGATCGGGGTAGCCATGGCAAGTTCCTCTCGTCGAAGGGAACTCCATGGTCGGATTGCGGTCTCTGCCCGCTCAAGGCCTATAAATACGCGTCATGTCAGGCGACCCTCCCGCGAAGCGGGTTCGTGCATGAGGCGCATTGCCGACGCGAGCGGGGCCTAAAGCGGACCCTTGCTGCACGTTTCCGGAATGCAGGGGGCTCACTACTCCGATCGAGTTGCCTTTATGGCGATCCCTTCAATTCGTCAGGTTCGCGACGCCGGATGGCGGGACGGGGAGCTAGGTAGGACAATCGGGTGCCAGCCCTCGGGTGCCGATGCATGGCTCACGTTAGGTTCTCCGATAGCAGCGGAGCTACACTGGCCGGGGGGTAGCCCGCCTGATCCTCCTGAAGGTCTGCGATCAGGTCGGCAAGCTTTGCGTGCCTCCCGGACTGAACCAAATCCTGGAAGTGGACCGAGAGCTTGCTGGACCGCTTGATCAGGACGCGATGCCGTCCGAGAAACGCGTAGGGCCTACCGGCGGGAGCCTCGAAATCCCTCAAATAGATCGCACCGGTCCAGCGCCCCCTGACCTCCGCAAGTACATTGCCGGGTTGGGAGGCGTCGACCCGCTCGAGCTGCACAAGCTGTATACATACATGACCAATCTGAGCGGCCGGGATGAACAATACCGTACCATCGGGATCCGCGTCGAAGAGCATAGATGCCGAGCGATCCGGCTCCATCACATAAATCGGCTCCTCTGTTCCCGAAAGGCTGGTCGAGAGTATGTCTCGCACGAACCCGACGCCAGCCTCGCCTTCGTTATCGTAGGAGATGAACCTCCCGTCAGGCAATTTGACGTGGACTCTTTCCTGCATGAAGAGCACCTTGCCCCTGAGCGAATCAAGACCGTCCGCCTGCGCATAGATCGGGTCACCGCCGGACAACGGATAAAGTTTGAATGGCGTGAGGTCGGGGAACCGTTTGGCGGCGACGGAGAGTTCATCGCCGGTGAACTGATCATAGACGTTCCCACCGTGCATTGCCGCTTGCTGGCGAAGCGCCGCAATGGTTGCTAGGTCCCTCCCATTTGTCGCGTCCAGAAACGCGCGATACCCATCGTGAACGAGACTCGTGACTTCTTCGGAGAATTCTTTGGACGATGCGTTCTCGATCAACTGGTGACGGTCGAGTGAATAGGCGATGCCATCGGGAGTGCCGCGATTGGCGAAGTAAGTGCCGACGCGATCCAGATCGAAGCAGATGTGACGGCCCCTTATCGGTGCTGCGAAGCCGCATATGGTCGATCGCGAATGCTGGATTCGTCCCAGGGCATTCATCATTGAGTTGGTGCGATCGCGCAGGAACGTCGGTTTGCCGATCTCCATTCGGTAAGCGAGAAGCAGCGACAGTTCGGTCTTGGCTAAAGCGCGGCGCCATCCGAAGAGCTGGATGCCGTGTTCTTTGAGCACGCTGTGTCGGCTACCCAGCAGGGCCTCATGAGGAACGTTCGGCACCCTCAGAGGTACGAATACTTCCTCATCGTCAATGCGCAAGGTAACGGGCACATCTGAGCAAAGGATCTGGGCGCGTGCGTTGGTAAAGGCATCATCGAGGATGATGTCGGGGCGGAGCTTGAGCCGTACGGTCGTTCCGCATGGGCAAGCAACGGGCCGGAAGACTGTGTAATCCTTCAGTTCACTGAGGGAGACGTCGAAAGCTATTCCAGTCGCCCCGGCCGCCCCCTCGGGGTCGCCGCGATAGGACTCGAAGGAGGCGGTCTCGACGCGAGCTGTTTCCGCGAGCGTGAAGACGGACCAGAAGCCAACTCCGAACCTAGCAATAGGCGCATAGTCGTTGCTGCTATAGCCGGGCTCGGCAGACCGGCTGTTTCCTACCGTGAGGAGGTTGTTGAGAACAACGCGCTCGCTCATGCCGCAGCCATTGTCCGCAACCACAATCTCGCGCTGCTTACGGTCGAAGGTACCAGTGACATGGGGCTGATAGGCGTCTGCCGCACTAGAATGGTGTCGCCGATATCGACAGGCCTCCACCGCGTTTTGCAGTAGCTCCCGGATCACCGGGCCGCTTTCCCTCCATACGGCGTTTGAAGCAATCAGTTCGATGACGTTGCGCTTGTTGAGCCTCACACCCAGCCGCTCGAAGCGCCCGCCCAGGAACGCAAGATTGCGGACGAAGGGCTCGGGGCGGATGCGAAGCCGCGGCGACCTCATTCGGCGGTCGAGATCACAATAACCGCGTATCCAGCCTTCCATCTGGTCCAAGGTCAGGTGAGCAAGCGCCAGAACCTCTTCCTCGTCGAATGTGCCCGAGACATTGATCCGCCCGTCGGCGTCGAGCGCCAGGCTGTCGCCGACGCAAATGTGCTTCATGTTTTCTAGGTAGGATTTTCGCGCCTCTGGACTTGGGTCGCCAGCGATAGCTGCGAGGACGCCATCGACAACGCGGGTGTCACTGAATTCCAGCGCGTCCGCCACGCAGATGATGATGGCGAGCTGGCGCACGTCGATGAGCCTCTCCTCGGCCGCGTATGCCTGAGGAATCTCAGCCTCGAGCTCGCCGATCGAAAGGTTATGGGCGCGCATGATCTTGTCGAGCGCATCGACCAGATTGACCGGCACGCGGAGGCTGCCGCTGTTCTCATAGACAAAAAGCCCACCGCGCTTGGAATGCTCGCGACGCAGATGCAACTGAAGCCGTAGGTCCGTTTCCCATCCGGAGCTTTGTGGAATACCAAGCTTTGCGAGAAGCCGGTCGGTCTCGCCCGGAAACACTGTCATTCCCAGATCGTGGGCATAGGCGGCAAGGATTATGAGGTAGATCTCGGCGGCACTGAATGACGCCGGCCATTTCCCATCCAGACATTCCGGGACAACCACCTGCTCGACCCGTCGCAGCACTCGAAAGCCATGGTGGGCATCGTGACGCGTATAGTAAGGAAAATGGTCCGCAGTGCTAGCAAGTATTGGGGCAACGGCCTCAAGAAAGCTGGTTGCTCGATCGGCATAGGTGGCATCGAGCTGGGCCAGGTTCTGAAAAAGGCGCGTCGAGTGCAATTCAGTTAATGGCTCGCGAATATCCAAGCTGCTCACTCCGGCGTGATCGATAGCTGCCCGTTTTCGAAGGTGAATCAAACGAGCCGATTGAAGACAAATACTTGGGATCTTGCCTGGCTGGAACAAATTTCATGTCCCAACGCCAGATCTCGTTGCGGAGACCACCGTGAGTGGAGCCAGCAACCAGCAGCCCCGCGCTCCTATGGCCGAGATCCGTAAGCAGCTTGCCAAAAAGGTCGCCGACTTTCGCCCACTTCCCGCCCATTTGATAGCTGGAACTTGAGGGGCTCGGCGAGTTCCAAGCCCGCTAAGCACGTCGGCTTTTGGGAAACCATGACAGTGCCCCAACGGCCGATATTAGGCGCAAACCCGACGTTCGCGATGCGTGCCGGACAGCTGGCTGCCCGCATACCTGATTGAGTTTACCCGCGCGTTCCGGCGTTCTCAATTTTTTCCAGATAGTCTGCCCACCACTGCATCATCTTGACGCGCTCTTCCCAGTGCTCCGCCCGGGCATAGGCGCGCCGAACGTCGTTATTTTCAATATGAGCCAGCTGTCGCTCTACGGCGTCTGGATGCCACTTGCCGCATTCGTTCAACAGAGTTGATGCCGTTGCTCGGAAGCCATGGGCCGTTGCTTCATTCTTGCTGTAACCCATGCGACGCAGGGCGGCGTTGAGTGTATTGTCGGAAATCGGACGGGAAGGCGATCGCACGCTTGGCAACAGCAGCGTCCCGGCGCCGGACGTTTTTTTAAGCTCGGCCAGGACATCCAAAGCCTGCGTTGAAAGAGGAACGCGGTGCGGTCGTCGCATTTTCATTCGCGCTCCCGGGATAGTCCATACCGAACTTTCGAAGTCGAACTCGCCCCATTCGGCAGCGCGAAGCTCACCGGGGCGGGGAAACAGCAGCGCCATCAACCTCAGAGCCGCTCGGGTTGCGGGCTGTCCGTCGAACGTCTCGATCGCACGCAGCAGGCCGCCCAATGCCTTCGGATCGGTAATGGCGGCACGCGGCGTGACCGTTGGCCTGATGAGCGCGCCCCTCAGCGCGGACGTTGGGTCAGTGTCGGCGCGTGCAGTGGCGATGGCGTATCGAAAGACGCTGCCAATGGTCGAGCGCAGCCGCCTGGCCGACTCGTATCGACCGCGCACCTCCACGCTACGAAGGGCAGCAAGGATAGTGGCCGCATCAATGTCCCGAACGCACTTGTGCCCACAGGTGGGATAGGCGAAGTCGAGTAGCCATTTGACCTTAGTGATAGTCCGGTCGGCGCGTCCCTCTTTCTTCAGCTTGTCCACATATTCCTCGGCGATTGATCGAAAGCTGTCCTTTGCCGAACCGACCTTTCGCAACTTGCGTTCCTGTGCGGGATCGATGCCAGTCAGGAGGAGACGTTTGGCGTCGTCGCGCGCCTTGCGTGCTTCGGCGAGCGAAATAAGGGGATAGCTGCCCAACGCCAGAAGCTTCTGCTTGCCGTCAAATCGATAGGCGAGGCGCCATAGGCGGGATCCGGTGGGCTTCACCCAGAGCTGGAGCCCACCACCGTCAGACAATTTCAGTAGCTTGGAAGCAGGACGGGCATTTCGGCATTTCACGTCGGAAAGGGCCATTTGTGGGACACCTCCCTTTGGCTGTTTCGATACCATCAGGATGTCCAGTACCAACGGAAATACCAGCCCTCAGCCCCGTTAGATCAAATACGCCGAACTCCCATGAAACGCGCTCAATCGCGCCATCCTCCCAAAAAGATGAACGATTTCAGTTGCTTGTGGAAACAGAAGCGTAGAAACTTCGGCGAAAGGGAGTGTCGGGAGAAGAGGGGATGGTGCCCAGAGGCGGATTCGAACCACCGACACGCGGATTTTCAGTCCGCTGCTCTACCAACTGAGCTATCTGGGCCTGTCCGGCACGCGGGCAGTTCTGCACGCCGGATTTCTCGAAAGCGCCGCAGGCGCTCCTTGAAAGCGCGTGGGTTATAGCACGGGAATCCGCCCTGTCTAGCGCTCAAGCGTTGATTTCAAGCGGGAAACGAGCAGTTGCCCGATAGGCGGATTCATGGGACGCGGTCGAGGCCCGCAGGCTGCTCTGAACAGCCTCATTTGGCAGGGTCCCTCATTTGGCAGGGTCGTCGTCCGGTTCGTCCTCGTCGTCGCGGGCCGGAATGACGTAGGCGCCCTTGAGCCAGCGGTTGAGGTCGATCTCTTTGCAGCGCACCGAGCAGAACGGGTAGGTCTCACGCGCCGACGGCTTCCCGCATTCGGGGCAGGGCCGCTTGGGACGCAGCGGCGTGACCTTGTCGTCCGAGCTCATGACCGCCCCGAACTCATGGCCGAGCTGACTGCCATTTGGCATGCACCTTGAAACCCTCGCCGGTCAGCAGCGCCACCGTCTCATAGAGCGGCAGGCCGACGACGTTGGTGTAGGAGCCGACAAGCTTGACCACGAAAGCGCCGGCCAGCCCCTGGACGGCATAGCCGCCGGCCTTGCCGCGCCATTCTCCCGAGGCGACATAGGCGTCGATCTCGGCGCGCGGCAGCCGCTTGAAACGCACCCTGGTCTCGACCAGCCGCTGGCGCAGCTTGCCGCCCGGCGTGATCAGGCAGATGCCGGAATAGACCCGGTGCGAACGGCCGGACAGCAGGCCGAGGCAATTGGCGACGTCGTCGAACGTTTCGGCCTTGGGCAGGATGCGCCGGCCTACTGCGACCACTGTGTCGGCGGCCAGCACGAAGCTGGGCACATAGTCCTCTTCCGCCTGCAGTGAGGCCAGTGCCTTCTCGGCCTTTTCCTTCGACAGGCGCTTGGCCAGCGAACGCGGATGCTCGGCGCGCAGCGGCGTCTCGTCGACACCGGCCGGCAGCACGCGGTCCGGCTCAATGCCGGCCTGCTGCAAGAGTTCGATCCGGCGCGGCGAACCCGAGGCAAGCACGAGCTTCTGCAAAATGCTCATCGCAATCCCGGCCGAACTCTGACGATTTTACTTGAAACGGTAGGTGATGCGGCCCTTGGTCAGGTCGTAGGGTGTCATCTCGACCAGGACCTTGTCGCCGGTGAGCACGCGGATGCGGTTCTTGCGCATGCGGCCGGCCGTGTGGGCGATGATTTCGTGTTCGTTTTCGAGCTTCACCCTGAACATCGCGTTGGGCAACAATTCCGTGACGACACCCGGAAACTCGAGGACTTCTTCCTTCGGCATTCGATACCTTTGCTTGGATGGGATTCCCAGCGCCCCGGCCGGAATTTGCGCGGAACCTATATGATAATCGTGCGCTTGTGAACACGCTTAATCAGCGCCGTTTTTTGCTTCCGGCTCTAGGAAACGGTGGCCGATTCGCGCCCTTAGCCGTTCGCGCACCTCGCGATAGGCGGCCATGATCTGCTCACGCGTGCCGCTGACGCCAGTCGGGTCCGTCATCGGCCAATATTCGACATCGACGGCAAGCGAGCGGGTAAGCTCGAGCGCGGTGTGATGCGCTTCCGGCGACAGTGTGACGATCAGATCGAAATAATCGTCCTCGAGATCGTCCAGTGTCCTCGGGTGCCGCTCACCCAGCGAAAGCCCGTCCTCGGCCAGCACGGCGTCGACGAACGGGTCGCGTTCGCCGCCGCGCACCCCGGCCGACGCCACGAAGGTGGTGGCCGGAAGCACCTGGCGCGCCAGCAGTTCGGCCATCGGCGAGCGCACCGCGTTCATGCCGCAGACAAACAGGATCGAGCGGGGCAGGATCGAGCGGGGCAGAGGGGCTGGCAGTTCAGCCTCGCCAGTGCAGCACGCAGACCAGCGTGAACAGCCGGCGCGCCGTGTCGAAATCGATTTCGATCTTGCCGGCCAGCCGGTCCATCAAGGTCTGTGAGCCCTCATTGTGCAGCCCGCGCCGGCCCATGTCGATCGCCTCGATCTGGCTGGGGGTCGAGGTGCGGATGGCGTCGTAATAGCTTTCGCAGATCATGTAATAGTCCTTGACGATGCGCCTGAGCGGCGTCAGCGACAGGATGTGGGTGACCACGGCAGCGCCGTCCTCGCGCGTCACTGCGAAGATCAGGCGGGATTCCGCCAGCGACAGTTTTAGCCGATAAGGCCCGGCGCCGTCGTCATTGACCGGCTGGAAGCTGTTTTCCTCGATCAGGTCGAAGATCGCCACCGCCCGCTCATGCTCGACATCGGGCGTCGAACGGCCGATCGATTCATCGAGTTCGACATCGATCAGCTTGGCATAGGTTCGATCGTAGTCCGACATGTCAGTCTACATGTTCAGCCGGATGGCGACGGAGCGTCCATGCGCGTCGAGGCCTTCCGCCTTGGCCAGCGCGATGGCCGCCGGCGCCAGCGCCCGCAACTGCTCCGGCCCGAGCTTCAGGATCGAGGTGCGCTTGATGAAATCGAGCACCGAAAGACCGGACGAGAAGCGCGCCGAGCGCGCCGTCGGCAGTACGTGGTTGGAGCCGCCGACATAGTCGCCGATGGCTTCCGGCGTGTGACGGCCGAGAAAGACGGCACCGGCATTGCGCATCCGCGCCAGGAAGGCTTCCGGCTCGTCGATGGCAAGCTCGACATGTTCGGCCGCGATGCGGTCGACCAGCGGCAGTGCTGCCTCGATTTGGGGAACAAGGATGACGGCACCGAAGTCGCGCCAGCTCGCCGCCGCCGTCTCCCCGCGCGGCAGGCTCTGCAACTGGCGTTCGACCGCCTCTCCGACCGCGGCGCCGAAGACGGGATCGTCGGTGATCAGGATCGACTGCGCCGACACGTCATGCTCGGCCTGGGCAAGCAGGTCGGCGGCGATCCAGTCCGGATCGTTGCTGCCGTCTGCCACGACAAGCACTTCCGAAGGCCCGGCGATCATGTCGATGCCGACCGTGCCGAACACCTGGCGCTTGGCCGCGGCGACATAGGCATTGCCGGGGCCGACGATCTTGGCGACCGGCTTTATCGTCTCGGTGCCATAGGCCAGCGCCGCGATCGCCTGCGCGCCGCCGACGCGGTAGATTTCGGATATGCCGGTCAGGTCCGCCGCCACCAGCACCAGCGGATTGATGATGCCGTAGGGCGCCGGCACCGCCATGACGATACGCTCGACGCCGGCGACCTTGGCCGGCACGGCGCTCATCAGCACCGAACTTGGATAGCTCGCCGTGCCGCCCGGCACATAGAGCCCGACCGCCTCGATCGCCGTCCAGTGCGAGCCGAGCTCGACGCCGGCAGCGTCTGTGTAGCGGTCGTCCTTCGGCCGCTGCCGCTCGTGATGGGAACGGATCCGGTCACGGGCGAATTTAAGCGCCTCGATCGTCTGCGGGTCGGCCGCATCATAGGCCTTGGCGATGTCGTCTTGCGACACGGCCATGCCGAGGCCTTTCAGATCGGCCTGTTCGAATTTCTGCGTATACTCGATGAGCGCCGCGTCGCCCTCGGCGCGCACCCGCGCGATGATCGCGCGCACCACGGCGTCGACGTCCGCCGAGACCTCCCGCTTGGTCAAAAGGAACGCGGCAAAACGCTGCTCGAAATCGGCATCGGACAGACGAAGGGTGATGGCCATCTTGTGTACTCAGGCTCTGTGGAAGGGGCGCGACGTCGCTTCCCAGGCGCCGCCGATGTCAGCGAGCCGCGCCTCGATGCACTCGACATCGAGCATGATCGCGCCGCCGCCTGAAAAGATCAGCTCGACAATGCCGGCCGGCTTGTCGAGGGCGACGAAGCTGATCGCCAGCAGCGACAGCACCTCGTCCGGCTTGTCGCGGGCAATGCCGCTGGTTTTGGCGCCCAGCACACGGTCGAAATGCAGCACGCTTTGCCGCCGCTCATTGTGCTGGCGGAACAGGCCCGTTTTCGCCTCCCAGACGAAGCGGTTCATCGTCATCACGAAGCGCTTGGCCGCCGGCATGTATTCGAGGTCGCCGACCTTCAGCACGGCGTCCTGGACATGGGCCGAAACGATGCTCAGATCCTGATCGTCGAGCGCGACAAGCTTGAGAGCCATGCGGATTTCACACCTGAAGGTTGGTTTCAGCCCTCTGTTAGAGCATGAACCCAAAAAGTGGAAACCGGTTTTTGGAAAACGTCGTGCTCCAGACAGGAATCCAGCCGGTTTTGGCGATCCGTGCAACCGCGCCAAGATCAAATACTGAAGCCCTGGAATCCCGATTGCCTAAGCCGAAATCCGCTCGATCACCGCGCCGCAGCCGGACAGCTTTTCTTCCAGCCGCTCGAAGCCGCGGTCGAGATGGTAGACCCGATTGACCGTGGTCTCGCCTTCGGCCGCCAGGCCGGCGATGACCAGCGACACTGAAGCGCGAAGATCGGTCGCCATGACCGGCGCGCCCTTCAGCTTCGAAACGCCGTCGACGATCGCCGTCTGGCCGGACAGTGTTATGTGGGCGCCGAGCCGGGCAAGCTCCTGCACGTGCATGAAGCGGTTTTCGAAGATCGTCTCAGTGATGCGCGACTTGCCCTTGGCCATCGTCATCAGGCCCATGAACTGCGCCTGCAGGTCGGTCGGGAACGCCGGGAAGGGCGCTGTCGTCACGTCGACCGGCGCAATGCCGGCGCCGTTGCGCCTGACGCGGATGCCGGAATTGGTCTGCGTGATCTCGGCGCCGGTCTGGGAAATCACGTCGAGCGCGGTCTGCAACAGGTCAGCCCGCGCGCCTTCGAGCATGACGTCGCCGCCGGTCATGGCGACGGCCATCGCATAGGTGCCGGTCTCGATGCGGTCGGGTATCACCCGGACGCGCGCGCCCGACAGCGCTTCGACGCCGTCGATGGTGATGGTCTCGGTGCCGGCGCCATAAATCTTGGCGCCCATGGCGTTGAGGCATTCGGCGAGGTTGACGATCTCGGGCTCGCGGGCGGCGTTTTCGAGCACCGTCTCGCCATTGGCCAGCGACGCCGCCATGACAAGCACATGGGTGGCGCCGACCGACACTTTCGGGAAGACGTAGCGGTTGCCGACAAGACGGCCGTTCCTGGTCTTGGCGATGACATAACCGGTATCGACGTCGATATCGGCGCCGAGCACCTGAAGGCCTTCCAGGAAAAGATCCACCGGGCGCGTGCCGATGGCGCAGCCGCCAGGCAGCGAAACCTTGGCCTCGCCCATGCGGGCAAGCAGCGGGCCGATCACCCAGAAGGAGGCGCGCATCTTCGACACCAGCTCGTAAGGTGCGGTGGTGTCGACGATGTTGCGGGCAGAGAGATTGATGGTGCGCGAATAGCCCTCCTGCTGTTTTTCGCGGCGGCCATTGACCGAATAGTCGACGCCATGATTGCCGAGGATGCGGATAAGCTGCTCGACATCGGCCAGATGCGGCACGTTTTCCAGGGTCAGCGTGTCGTCGGTCAAAAGCGAGGCGATCATCAGCGGCAGCGCAGCGTTCTTCGCGCCCGAGATCGGGATGCTTCCGGCAAGCTTGTTGCCGCCGACAATTCTGATGCGATCCATGGAAGAGCGTCCCCTCGGCCGAAAGGCCGGTTTTCAATCGGTTGAGTCTGTTGTGGCCGGTCTAGACCATTGGCCGGCTTGGTTCAAGAAACAGGATTCCCGCCACCCTGGACCCGGCCTGTTGATATAGGTCAATCCGTTTGCGTTTTCCTTAAGGTGCCGAGCCCTTCCGGCCGCTGGTCCGCCTCGCCGGTGCGCCGCTTGTCGGGGTCGCCGGTGCGCCGCGAGCGCGACTGCGCCTTGCGCTTCTGCAGATTGGCGCGCAGTTGCTCGGCGAGCCGGCTCTTGCGGTCGGCCTTTTTCGGTTGGCTGTCCTTTTTCGACGGACCGCCCTTGTCAGGTGGGATTGTCTTGTCGTTCATGGTTCCATGCCGGCGAGCCTGTTATGAAGGGATACCCAACATTGTGGCGCTGCCATGTCCGGAAAAGCCGTCGGAGCGGGCTTTCACAGATGGCTTGCGCTTGGCCTTGCGCTTGCCGGTTCGATATGGCAGAAGCCCCGCCATCAGCGGCTGCGGTAGCTCAGTGGTAGAGCACTCCCTTGGTAAGGGAGAGGTCGAGAGTTCAATCCTCTCTCGCAGCACCAGTTTATCCCGAAGATTTTCAATAGTGCGCTTCGCCTGGGCACTTTCGATTTACGAGTCGGGAGCAATCAGCCTTCCGAAACGAGGACATGCGCGTAGCGAGCTACTGACTTTTCGTCCTTCCACCGGCCGGTGCCGGCGAGCCCGCGCAATGCCAGCGTACCGACGCATTCACGTCGCCCAGCTGTGGCAAGGAAGCTCACGAGATGCGTTCAGATCTTGCGAACCTCGCCGCAAACTTGTCGAGCGCAAGCTGATACTGGGGTCAATCCTAAGCGGGATCCTGCTATAATCCCGTATGGCCGCTCGCATAGTGGTTATCCTGGCGCTGCTTGCCGCCTTCGCCTACGGATTCGCAAAACTCGTGGAACGTGATGGCGACGCTGGCGACAAGCCCTCTCCGTGTGAAAAATGGCCACATCCTGATTGTCCAGTCCCAAACGCGCCTCCTCCGGAAGAACCTAAGCCCTGAGCGGGAGCGCGTTCGCGGGCGGCCGCGAACGTCAGCGTTGATATGCCGTGGCAGCGGGGTTCGCCCCTACAAAATGGAACAAGAATTGCGCCGCATCGTTCAGATAAGTATGCAACCCGTCGCGGCAGCAATCAAGCACCGCAGCTGAAGGTTGCTTGGAGGCTATTATGGGTAAGCAACTTACATCGGCTGCGGCAGGCATCCTTCTGTTCGTTGGCGTCAGCGCCGCCGCCGCTCAGGACGTCATTATTCAACCCGAGCAGGACACTGTGATCCGCGAATACGTGAAAAAGAAACCAGTGGCATCACTCAGCCTTCCCGGCGTGGAGCTCAACATCGGCACACCTCTGCCCGAAACAGTCGAGCTGTATGAGGTGCCGGACGTTCAGTACCGCTACGTAGTCGTCGATGGCCGAACCGTCCTGGTCGATCCAGGTACCCGCAAGATTGTGAAGGTCTACGACTGACTTGACCCGTCACGCTGAAGCCCGTCATGCCGAAAGGTGCGGCGGGCTGACGCCTTCTCAGGCTCGGCGGGGATTTCTTCTGTTATCACTTCGAAGCGGGTGAGCCGGGAAAGACCGAAGCTCGTTGAGATAGCGACGTCATTGGCATCGCATCCCGTCGCCATCAGGATCCTGCCTATGCGAGGCTGGTTGTGCCGTGCATCGAAGGTGAACCAATGGCCGCTGAGATAGGCTTGGAACCATGCGTTGAAATCCATGGGGTACGGCATCGGCGGTATGCCGATGTCGCCGAGATAGCCGGTGCAGTATCGCGCCGGAATGTTCATGCAACGGCACAGCGTGATTGCCAGATGCGCAAAATCGCGACACACGCCGGCCCGGTCGGTTAGCGCGCCATAGGCGGTCCGCAGCGTGTCCGCAGCCTGGTAGTTGAAGGTGATGTGTTCGTGAACGAAATCGCAGATCGCCTGGACGCGCGCCCACCCGGGTGCGGTATTGCCAAAATTGGTCCAAGCGAAGTCGCCAAGCCGATCGGTATCGCAGTAGCGGCTGCCGAGAAGAAACCTGAGCACGTTGTCGGGCAGCTCTTTGATATCGTGCTGGACGGCGCCCGCGGCCACAATTTCTGGCTTGCCGGTGTCATGAATTTCGAAGTTCGTTGATATCGTCGTAAGCCCCGCGGGCACCTCTATTCTCGTGCATAAATTGCCGAAAACGTCGATATAGCCGCGGGCGTCGACCGGGCGATCGAAGCCGATGATCTGTTCCGTCAAAAGATCGACGCGACGTGAAGGATGGATATCAAGGACGAGCAGCATCGGTGTCGGCTGCGGACATTCGTAGGCGAGGTTGAAACCTGCGCGGATACGCATCGAAGCTCCAATGCGTTGATTAAAGCAAACTCCGGATTGCCGCGAACAGTTCCGAACACATTTAGAGGATGCTAATTTTTATTGATGCTGGTTATTTGATGCCAGCTTCCTTCACCACCTTGACCTCCACTGTCATGCCGAGAAAGTTCGACGCGCTGCCGCAGTAGCTTCCGGAAAGAGGGATGGCTTGCCCAGGATGCCTGGCCACAGCCACCCTGATAAGGTCCCGGTTGCCGACAATGCCATTGGTGGGGTCGAACTCGACCCAACCCGCGCCAGGCAGATAGACCTGGCACCAGGCATGCGTCGAACCGCCGCCGAGGACAGAAGCGCTGTCGCGGTTCGGCACATAGACATAACCAGTCACAAAACGGGCAGCAAAACCGAGCGAACGAACCGCTTCCATCATGAACAGCGCAAAGTCTCGGCATGTGCCTCGACGCAGGTGCAAGGTCATGAGCGGCGGTTGCGTCCCTGATTCAGTTCGACGGGAATACACAAAGCTCTCGTGGATGGCGTAGCAAAGTGTCATCAGCAATTTGCCCGTCTCGGTGTGGCCTCTGGCGCTCACGAACTGTCGTGCCCATTTGCCGATCTCGTCGCCGTCATCGAGATGATGGCGCTCGATGGTTTGGGTGAGGTCGGTTGCCTCGTCGGGATCATAGGAAAATGGATAGCTGAGTGCTGCTTCATCGATACGGAAATCAGGCGCATGCTGCGGCGTGTGATCGAGCCGAATGTCTGTCACGAAACGCAGTTCGTCGCCGGAACCCTGGAAGTCGATTACCGCAACGCAGTTTCCAAAAACGTCATGGATCCAGCCAACCTCTTTCGGCTCGGGGTCCACCAACAGGGCATGATCCAGAAGTCGCTGATCGAAACTATCGCGCGGCCTGAACATGAGCCGATGCTCGCCAAACATCACCGGTTGCGTGTAGCGATAGACGGTCGTGTGCTTGACTGAAAAGATCGGCATTGGCTTGCGTCGACCACCTGCGATATCAGCGCAATCATATATCTTTTTCGATGTGCAGCGGACAAAATGGAGTCTTTCGCCTCGACGCGCCGTATCAGGCGATCGTCCACCGCAGGCCTTTTGCAATCTCCAATTGGTAGACTCCCTCAACGCCCCGTAAGTTAATCTTTGCGCCAGGAGGGGCCAAGGCGATGAACGTCGCAAACGGGAGGAAGCGATGAACGAAGACTACGGTCCGGCCATAGACCACGACCAGCCTTACGAAATAGCTGCTTTCGCTAAAAAGCATGGCCTTACGATAAGGGCTGCCGAACTGATCCTTTTCGCCTATAGCCCGTCCCGAGCGGCATGCGACACTGCCGCAACGGCTTTCCTCACGGCCGTCGCCGCACAGGCCAAGAGGCAATCGGCGCGCTAGCTCTCGTTCCGAAGATCCTGGAGCGACCGCTGGCGCAGAGCAACCCGCCACCGTCGCATTTAGCCGCCGCTCATTTCGGAGCGGCGGCTTAGAGCATTTGCAGCCAAGTGGAATCAATGGCGTCGCAGAGATGCGGCTAAGCAAATAGGTAGAGCGAAATGCCCAGTCCAATTCGAACCCAACCCGCTCTAGGACTGTCGAAGCTGCGCCGATCGACGGTGCAGCCTCGATGCTGGACGCTCAGGTGAGATTTCTGGACCAGTCGTCTATCTGGCGCTCCGCCTCTTCCTTGGCGATTCCATACCGCTCCTGAATGCGTCCTGCGAGTTGGTCACGATTGCCCTCGATACGATCAAGGTCATCGTCGGTAAGGTCACCCCATTGCTCCTTGGCCTGGCCTTTGAACTGCATCCATTTTCCCTTGATTTGATCCCAGTTCATGAATTCCTCCTTTGTTGTCTAGAGGAAATGCAACTGGACACCACATGTTCCCAAACAGCGGATCGTCCGTGACGATTATTGCCGATGACGATTATCCTTGGCGACGCAGCAAAAAGCCGCCGGCCGGAGCCCGTGGCGCGAATTGGAGCAGGATAAGAACGATCCGCGTCTTGAAATTACACTCGACGGAAAGTCCCTCAGCCGGATCAGCTGGCGCGCGCCAAGGCAATCGATATGACGTTGTCTGCATCCGCCCCCGGTAGATCGAACAGCATCGGAAGTTGGCGGGTCATGGCCATTTCAACGATCAACTCTTCGATGGAAGCTGTCGGCAGATCGGTCTCGACACTATTCGAGATCATCGAGGCAAGCTTGTGGACCGGCACTGGTGCCGACTTCGCATGGTCGTCGAGCAACCTGCTGATTTCGATTACAACGTCTGCGTCAATGCTCTTTGGCAATTCGCGCATGGCTTTTCCTCCCTGCCAATATCATGCGCGTGCCAGAGGGCTGAGTCTCGAAAAATCTGCATATGGCTTTAAAGCGCGCCGGTCGGGTTGCTCTGGCCGGGCGTTCGGGCCTGCGGGAAAAAGCGAAGCGCGCTGGTGTCGCATGCCGCAACGAATTCGCCGGTTTTGCGTTGGCCAATCATACATTGTGCGCAAACGTGACCAAAGGAGAGTAAGCATGACAGCCGACGCGGCGAAGCTCTATCCCCGCCACCGGGATCGGATCTCCGGCAGCGAGGATTATGTAGTAAGGTATTTTGCCCGGCAAAACGGCATCACCCCAGCGCAAGTCCATCAGTTGATCAAGAGATATGGAAGCAACCGCGCCAAGCTGGTGGCTGCGGCGAAGGAACTTCGCACGTCGCTTCGGCCGGACGTCCCCAAGACCATGCTCGCCTCGGGCCGCCGCGCCGGACGTCTCGGCGCCGGTGTTGATGCCAGAAATGGCTTAAAACCGTGGTAAGGAGACTGCCGAAAACAATCCCGCCGAGGACTCGTTTTCAGACTTTTCGATCCTGGCCGGCGTCGCCGGCATCTGTTCGCGATTTACTTGCTTCAATGGTCGCCTCCAGATCGGATCGGCTGCCGTATCGAACCGAGTAGGCTCGTGTAAATTCGGCGCCCAACAGAAAGATCTCGGACGAGTAAAAGACCCACAGCAGCACGACGAGCAGCGCACCGGCTGCCCCGTATGACGATGCGACGGCGCTGGTTCCGATATACCAGCCGATCAGCGATTTGCCGATCGTGAAGAGGAACGCCGTTACTATGGCGCCGACGCCAACGTCGCGCCATTGCAGCGCGCGGTCGGGCAGGACCTTGTAGATTGCCGCGAACAAGAGCGCGATCAGGGCAAACGAGACGATCTCGTTGATTGCGCTCAGGATAATGGTGCCAAAGGGCAGATATGCGTTGATGATATCTCCAAGCGCCGAAATTGCAGCGCTTACGACCAGGGCCACCAGCAGCAGAAACCCAAGCGCCGCGACGAGACCGAGGCTGGCAGCGCGTGCCCGCACGAGCCGTGAAATCGACGTGCCAGCCGGTTTGACTTTCCAGATCTCGTTCAGGGCAACCTGCATTTCGCCGAATACGCCGGATGCGGTAACCAACAGCGTGACGAGCCCCAAAATGCTGGCAAGAGTTCCCGCCTCTTTGTGTGACGCGTTCTCGATTGTCGCTTGCAGAAGCTCGGCGCTCTGCGGACCCATCAGCCCCGACAACTGGGCCGAAAGCGCCAGTTGTGCCGCATCGTTTCCGAAGGCCATGCCAGCGATGGCGACAACGATGAGGAGGATCGGAGCAAGCGAGGTCGTGGCATAAAACGCCATCGCTGCCCCGTGGCTGAGGGCATTGTCATTGATGAAGCCGAGGATGCTCTCCTTAAGAAGTGTCCAGCCGTCTTTCGCCAAATTCCACATGTTTTGCCTCACCTGCTTCCCAAGCAAATAGAGGCAACACGGCGGCGGACCAGAGTGTGGCAGGTCGCAACCTGCGAGATCAGCCGAAGCCACCCTCCGCTTCGTCATCCCAGGGCGGAGCAAGGAGCGAAGCGACGCGGCGCAGACCCTGGGATGACGAAGGCGCGGGGGCTTACGGCTAATCGCAGACGATGGAGATTGTGCAGCTGGAGGCCGGCCGACAGCGACCGTCCACAGTCGCTTTCAGGCTCAGTCGCTTCAGGCTCAGTCTAAGAACCAATCCTCTGTGCAGAGGAACTAGGTGACGGATCTTGGGTTGTTTGGCGTGATCTGTCCCGAGGCCCTCTTTGTGAGACCATCCTGCGTCGGGAAGGCCGAGAACGCCGCGATGGCTAGGAAGATCGGAATCCCCAATTCGAGGATTTCCTCGAACACTGTGGTGGTATCGATCCGGGTGAGGTGGATGCCGACAAATGTGAGATTTGATGGCGCCCCGTCGATGACCTTGGAAAGGACGGCGCAGCGACAGGCTGCGGCAATGGCCACGGCAGTCGCCTCGCCGTGGCGAAGCCCGTGCACAAAGCTACGGAAGCCGTTCTTCAGGAGCAGATAGAAGGCAATGCCGAGGGCAATAACGACCGTCGCGCCGATTAGCTTTTCCAACAGCGGAACGTCAGGCGAGATATAGAGGGTGGTCTTGGTGATGTTGTGGGTGGTGAAATGCGCATGGAAGTCCAGCTCGCGCAGGCACATCGCGATCAGGATGGCGACGAGATACCACCGCTTGAGCAGGTCCCGATAGGACATTTCCCGGACAAGCGTTGCCACGACGATCAGGTAGCCTGCGGCCGAGAAGACTTCAATTGGACCGCCTTCGCTGAGGTAAAACTTCCGTATGTCTTCGGGAAAGAAAGCGAGCGGCAGGGCGATGAGAAAGACGAGCACCAGCAGGGCAAGGCCCATTTGGTTGAAATAGTGGCCTTTGCCGTAACCGGTCTTTCTTTCGCTCCACGCCATATCTGTCTCGCCCATCTGTCTTGTGCCGACTCTCTATTGATCGTGATTTCACTCAATTTGAAAGATTGCGCCATTGTCAAGTTGCCCTTCCGTAATGCCCGGCCGCTTCCCGGCGCTCTGACGGCATGATCGCGTAAGCGTGACGAGGCTATCCGGCCTAGTGGGGTGTTGACTGTCTTGTCCAGAAACGGATCTTCGGGCGGCTTGGCGTATCGAAGATGAATGCAGTCAGAATGCTCGACGAGGCGAGTAAGCATGCGTCGAGTCAGGACGGCAGTGGCTCATAAACTGAAACGCCGACGTATCGATCGTATGAGCCACGATCTTTCTCAGGAAGCTTGTCTCGGGCTACGCGCAATGTGAATCCCCCATGCAAGTGCCCCTCGTCAAGAATCATCCAATCGAAAATATCGTTGCCTTCAAATGCAAGTCGCTGGCCGACCTGATGCCATTTCTGAAGCTCGGGTGGCAGCTCGAAAAACGCACCCGAAAATAGCCGCTCCTCAGCATGATAATGCACGGCGGTAAGCCAGAGAAAAAGAAAGCTGTCCTCCCCAAGACGTTCGGACTCGTCGGGATCGCAAAACCGAAGCTTCGCAGAACACAGGGCGTCTGCATTCCTCTCTATATGTTCGATAAACAACGGCACAGTCGCAAGCGCTCGGTCGTAAGCAGCTAGGGTGGCGGCGTCTGTTTTCGAGACAGCCACGAAGAGGGGCTCATCCCGCAGTTCGTCGAATTTACCGTTCGATTGAGATTTTTCGCTCGATTGAGGTTTCGGTGATGGAAGCCAGTTACGGCCGAGCCGTTCCAGCAGTTGGTGCCAGCGCTTCAAGATCTCAGCCATCTGCCTTCGTGTGCTTCATCAATCTCCTAGCCCGGGTGTGAACCAGTAGCAAAGCCCTTAATTGCTCTTCCCACATCTGCGTTTGCTGCTCATCAGAAAGCGACGGATTGGAAGCCCTAACACTCGCGAGGCGGTGTCGCAGCGCCAGTCAAAGAGGGTTCACGCCACCGACCAGCCGCCATCCACCAGTATATTCGCGCCGGTGATCATCGACGCTGCCGGCGAGGCGAGGAACACCACGGTTCCCGCGACATCGATCGGGTCGCCGATGCGGCCGAGCGGGATGTGCCCGAGCACATGGGCATGAAAGTCCGGATCGGCGAGCGAGGGCCGTGTTCCGTCGGTCCAGATGAAGGTCGGCGCGACGCTGTTGACGGTGATCTTGTGCTGCGCCCATTCGGCCGCGAGGCAACGGGTGAGGTGGTTTATCGCCGCCTTGGACATGCAATAGATCGCTTCGCCCTTCAGCGTCACCGTGCCGGCTTGCGAGCTGATGTTGATGATGCGCCCGGATTTTGCCGCGATCATCAGCCGTCCGACCGCCTGGGTGGTGAAGAAGGTCCCCTTGAGGTTGACGTTCACGGTGAGGTCAAAATCCGCTTCGGTCACGTTCTCCGCGAGGTTTTCCGGCCCAAGCCCGACATTGTTGACCAGCACGTCGATGCGACCGAAGGCAGCGTGGGCGTCGGCGACAGCTTTTCGCACCGTCGTCAGATCGGTGAGGTCCATCTGTACCGCCAGCGCGCGCCGGCCGATGCGCTCGATCTCGGCAGTGATATCCGCGCCGTCGGCACCGCTGCGCACGCCAACGATCATGTCGGCGCCCGAGCCGGCGCAGGCGAGCGCGCAAGCGCGCCCGATGCCGCGCGACGCGCCGGTGACCAGCACCACCTTGTCAGCCAGATCGAATTTCGGCGTAAACTCGTTTGTCACCTCAACCTCCCCTGAAAATCCCGTCGGCACGCGCCGCCCCGACAGGACGGTCTCTTCATCGCTAGACACTGTCTGGGCGGAAGATTATCCGCTCGCCGTGCGAAAGCCAGCCACAAGAAATTGCCGACGGCGGCCGGTTTCGTTGGCAAAAGGTTACCATTCCCTGCTATTCCCCGTTCAAATCAAAAGCAGTGGACTTGCGCATGACCAATGTCGCCCTGACCGGGCTTGCCAGCGATCTCGCCAAGCGCGCCGCGGAAGGCCGTCCGGTGCGCATCGGCGTCATCGGCTCCGGCGAGATGGGCACCGACCTGGTGACGCAAGGCATGCTGATGCCGGGCATTTCGGTGTGCGCCGTCTCGACGCGCCGCCCCCACACGGCGCGTGATGCCGTCCGCATCGCCTATGGCGACGAGGCGATGGCACGGGAGGCCGATACGCCGTCGAAGGTCAGCGAGGCGATCGAGAGCGGAAAAATAGCCATCACCTCGAACGAGATGCTGGTCACCAATCCGCTCATTGACGTCGTTATCGACGCCACCGGCAAGCCCGGCGTCGCCGCCGATTTCGACCTGATGGCGATGGAGCACGGCAAACATCTGGTGATGATGAATGTCGAAGCCGACGTCACCATCGGCTGCTATCTGAAGCAGCAGGCCGACCGGCTCGGCGTCGTCTATTCGGTCGGCGCCGGCGACGAGCCGTCGAGCTGCATGGAGCTGATCGAGTTCGCCTCCGCGCTCGGCTACACCATCGTCTCGGCCGGCAAGGGCAAGAACAACCCGCTCAACCATGACGCCGTGCCCGACGACTATCGCGCGGAAGCGTTGCGCCGCAACATGAACCCGCGGATGCTGGTCGAGTTCGTCGACGGCTCGAAAACCATGGTCGAGATGTGCGCCATCGCCAACGCCACCGGGCTGGTGCCCGACATTGCCGGCATGCACGGCCCCAAGGCCAATCGCGATGAATTGGCCAAGGTACTCATCCCGCGCGCCGATGGCGGCATCCTGTCGCGGAAGGGCGTCGTCGACTACACCATCGGCAAGGGCGTGGCGCCCGGCGTCTTCGTCATCGTCGAGGCGACGCATCCGCGCATCATCGAGCGCATGGACGACCTGCATATCGGCCACGGCCCCTATTACAGCTTCTTCCGGCCGTATCATCTGACCTCGCTGGAAGTGCCGTTGACCGCCGCGCGCATCGCGCTCTATGGCAAGCCGGACATGGTGCCGCTGCCGAGGCCCGTCGCCGAGGTCTGCGCCGTGGCCAAGCGCGATCTCGCCGCCGGCGAGGTTTTCGATGCGATCGGCGAGACCTGCTACCGCTCCTGGACCATGACTGTCGAAGAGGCTCGCGCCAACCGCGCCGTGCCAGTCGGCCTGCTCGAAAGCGGCAAGGTGCTGAGACCGGTCAGGAAGGGCGAGCTGCTCACATCAGACAATGCGGCACCCGACCCGACGACCCGGCTTTTCGCCTTGCGCCGGCTGCAGGACGAGACGCTGTACGGAGATTTGGGAAGTGATCGAGGTGCCTGAATCCGAATTGAAGCGGGAAAGTGGACACATTCCTCTGGCCGAACGACTCGCAGCCATTGCCCACGATCTCATAGCCGGAGAGGGCAACGGCGGCCGGCCTGTGAACAAGGATGATATCGACGAGTTGTGGGGACATCCCTGATTTAGCCGACTCTCTGCGTCGTCGCGGTTCTGACCGAGCGACCATGGAACGACTTTTCGCATACCGATCTCGCGTAATCCGCAGTTCGCCATTACTTCCCCAACTCGATCGACCGCAGCCGCGCTGCTTCCACCGCTTCGGTGAGCAGATGGATCAGCCTGTCCCCGCCCATCAGCACGGCAAGTGCGGCGGCCGTGGTTCCGTTGGGGCTGGTCACCTGCTGACGCAGCACGCCCGGCGGCTCGCCGCTTTCGGCGGCGAGCGAGGCGGCGCCATAGACCGTCTGCATGGCGAGCAGCCTGGCGGTCTTTGTTGGCAGGCCAGCCTTCTCGGCAGCCACAGTCAGCGCTTCGATGAAATGGAAGATATAGGCGGGGCCAGACCCTGACACCGCCGTCACCGCGTCCATCAGGCCTTCGTCGTCGATCTCAGTCACTTCGCCGCTCGCCGAAAGCAGATCGGCAACGAAACGCTTAGTGTCGTTGGAAACCAGTCGGTTGGAAAACACCACCATCATGCCCTTGCCGATCGCCGCCGGGGTGTTGGGCATGCAGCGCACGATCGGCGCGCGATTGCCCAAAATGGCCTCGAACGTGGCGAGCGGCGTTCCGGCGGCGATGCTGACGAAGGTTGTGCGGCCATCATTGAAGCGCTTGTACGCGGCGGTCACGTCGCGGATCACTTGCGGCTTCACCGCAATGACCACGAGGGCCGGCACTGCGTCCGCCGGAATACCGCCGGCCTCCGCGGCAGCACTGCAGCCGAGCGCTTCGGCACGCTTGCGCAGATCGGCATTCGGCTCGACCACGAAGACCGCCGCCGGGGGGAGCTTGCCCGATTTCAGCCAGCCCGAGAGCATGGCGTAACCCATATTGCCGCAACCGGCGAGAACAAGCCTGATCGTCATAGGAAACCTCCGCTAGAGCATCGGACGCAAAGTGGGTACCGGTTTTCGGAAAATCCGATGCTCAAACAAAAAGATGGCTTCCCATAGACGTTCGTGGCGGGGCGGGGAAGCCCTGTTGGGACGGAGGATCAGCACGGACCACGAACCGCCATCGGCCGCAGCGACACCTGCCTGAGGCCGAACATGCCGAACACGAAGAACAGCCAGACCGGGTCGGCGCGATGGAAGAAGAAGCTTTCGAGGAAGGCGTTCAGCGCGGCGAACAGCACCACCATCATGAAGAAGTCGCCGAGATAGATGTTTTCCTTGCGCAAGGGGATGCGCAAGTAATCGCGCAGCGGCGCGATCAGGAATGTGTAGACTGCCACGCAGAGCGCCGGGATGCCCATCAGCACGGCGATGTCGAGATAGCCGTTATGGCCGTGCACGATGGTTCTGATGTCCCAGGCCCGGTCGAAGGGCTGGTCCTGGTTTAAGAGCAGCGGCGTGCCCCAGAAGCTCTCGAAGCCGTAGCCGGTCCACGGCCGCTTCGCCAGCATCTCGCCGGCGAACTCCCACAGCGTCGTGCGTCCGGTGTAGGTCAGGTCGGGGAAATAGAGTGCCGCCAGATGCTTCACCGGCGGCAGGAAGACGATGCCCAGCGTGCCGATCGCTGCGGCGATGATGGCCAGCGCGAACAGGATCGGCGTCCCGAGCCGCATGCCGATGAGGCTCGGCAGCACGACGATCAGGATCGAAAACGGCACCAATCCGGCCGTCGTCTTGGAACCGGTGTGCAGCATGAAGATCATCGCCGCGCAAAAGATTGACGCGCCCCAGAGCCGCTGTCCGCGCCGGTAGAGGTACAGCCCGGCGAAGCTGAAGCAGGCCATGACAGGACCGGCGATGTTCTTGTGGGTGAACACGCCGCGCCACAGGCCGGCATGTTCCGGCTCGAGAGAATCGGTGGTGTGCAGCGCCTCGTGCGGAAAGACGATGAGCCCGATATAGGACAGGCCGATGACGACGACGATGGTGAAGATGATGACTTTCGAGAAAGCCTCGGCGTCGCGCGGAAGCGCCAGGATTGTCGCCATCGTCAAGATGCCGATCAGCGTGAAGGAAGCGGCGCGCATGGCCGACGGCGGGTCGGTTGCCATCACCACCGACAGCACGAAGAAGCCCAGCATCAGCAGCCAGGACGGGCTGAGCAGCGAGCGCACAACGCGCGGATCGGCGAAAGCCAGCAGCGAGAAGATCGAGATCGCGCCGAGCGAGCCGAAGCCGAGCTGGTTGACGATGTCGCCGCCGTCGCCGGTCATTTCGGCGCCGGCCGGCTGGAAGGGACGGAACGACACCAGGATGACGGTGAACAGCAGCGCCGCGATCGCGGTCGCGACGCCGTCGCGTGTGAACGCCGCGCTGAGCGGCGCGCGTTCAGTTCTTCTCAGGCTGCCGGTATTGCTCATTGGCGTATCCGAATTCGGCAAGCAGGCGGCCGACAGCGACATGGATGGGGTATAAGGCCGTCGCCAATGACCCGGTCCGCGCCAGCCTGGCCGCGCCGCGAAATGGCGAGGCGGCAAGCAGTGCCAGGCTCTTCAAGAAAACCTTGGTGCCGGCGAACGGCGCGCCGGCCCGTTTCTTCTTCTCGACCAATGTTGAGATGACGCCGTTGCGAAGGCTGCGGGCGCGGATCCAGTCAGCTTCGACGCGTCGGGCCGGGACGCTTTCCCGCACTTGCGCCTCCGCGCACCAGCCAAGCACAAAGCCTCTCTGTGCGGCGCGGCTCAGAAAATCGGAATCGCCGCCGCCCATGAAGTTGAATTTCAGGTCAAGAAAGGGCGGCCCCATGGCGGTGAGCACGTTGCGCCCAACCAGCAGATTGCCGGAGGAATACAGCGCGGGCACACGCCCGGTCTCCCGGTAGGGTGGCGCAAAGACCGGATGCTCGGCCCATCTGGCATGGGCCGCGTCGGCAAACACAGGCCTTTGCGGGCCGCCGACGATGTCGGCACCGAGCGTCTCGGCCGCCTTGCACATGCGCTCGAGCCATTGCGGATCGGCGATCTCGTCATCGTCGATGACCAGCAGGTGCCTGAAATTTGGAAAGTGCAGGATCGCCGTCTGCCAACCGGCATTGTAGGCGCTGCAATTGCCGCGCTCATGCGCAATTATCACCATGCCTGATATCTCGCCGCGTTCGAACAGCGGCAGCGCCGCCTTGGCGCCGGCGCGCGCCTCGGCTTCGTTCTCCATCACGACGATTGCGAAGCGTCTGCCGGTTTCCTGGGCCTTGAGCGATGCCAGCGTCGCCAGCAGCTGCTCGGGCCGTTTGAAGGTCGGCAGCGTGACGACGACCTCGACGGCCGCCGCGACAAGTCCCGGCGACCGCCCCGCGGTCGATACTGAACCGTCCGATGGCAAAGGGATCATCCGTGTCCAGCCCGGGATGGTGAATTTGGCTCTCGATAGCATCGCGACGATAACGTTTCGTTAATCACCTTTCGCGGACAAGCCCGCAAATCCGCAACGCCGGGCGACCAAATAGCTTCACTTAATCAAGGCTTCACCGCGCCTTGCTAGCTGGGTCAGCACTGGATAGGTGAGATGCATCTGCTGTTCGCCACATCGATCGTGCCCGACGGTGCTCTTGCCTCGGGCTATGAGATCGCCAATGCCGCGATCATCGCCGCGTTGCGGCGGGCCGGCGTGCGCGTCACCGTGATTGGCTTCACCTGGCCGGGCAAGCCTGCGAGCGATCCGCAAAACACCATCGTGCTCGGTGCCGTCGATGTGCGCACCGAAAGCGTGTCATCGCTGCAAAAGCTCGCTTGGGTTGCAAAGGCGATGCTCTCCGGCCTCACTTTTGCGTCGGTCAAGCTGCGCGTGGTCACCGACAGCGAGGTCCGCGCCGCCGTCGAACGCGCCGGCCCTTTCGACGGCTATGTCTTGAATTCCGTGCAGTTCGCCGGCGCCTTCGAAAGGCTGTTCGCCGACCGGCCGTCGATCTTCGTCGCCCACAATGTCGAGCATCGTTCGGCGCAGGAGAACGCCGCTGCCGCGGGCGGCCTTTTGCAGCGCTTGTTGTTTCGCCGTGAGGCCAGGCTGCTCAAGGCCATGGAAGAACGGCTTTGCCGCCGGGCACGCTTCGTCCTCACGCTGGCCGAGGAAGATCGCTCAGCACTCGGCGTCGCCTCCGATAACCGTTCGGCGGCGCTGCCGCTGGTGACTTGCGCCGAAGCGCCCGTGCAAAACGAACCGCGCCGTATCGATTGCGACGCGGCGCTGATCGGTACCTGGACCTGGCGGCCGAACCGCATCGGCCTCGACTGGTTCCTGAAAAAAGTGGTGCCGCATCTCAGGCCCGATTTCCGGGTCAGGATTGCCGGCGGCGTGCCATCGGGCCTCACGTCCGCGCATCCCGGCGTCGAGTTTGTCGGGCGCGTGCCGGACGCGCAGGCTTTCGTGCGGGGTGCCGCCGTCATCCCGCTGATCAGCACCTCCGGCAGCGGCGTGCAGCTCAAGACCGTCGAAACCTTCGAACTCGGCCTGCCTTCCGTCGCCACCAGCCATTCGTTGCGCGGCATCGACCATCGCCCGGTCAATTGCGTGGTGACCGATGATCCGGTCGCCTTCGCCGGCGCCCTGGAAGCAGCAGTGGCCGATGTCAGGGACGTCGACGGCAGCGCTTTCCACCGCCGGCAGGTGAAGGCGCTCGATGCCGCAATCAGGCGCGGCCTGGAAAAGCTCGGGCCCGTCAGCCAGGAGGTGTTTGCATGAATATGCACACCGCCCGCGCCGCTTTCGGGGTCGACACTTTGAAATCGATCCTGGGGATCTCGGTCCTGGCCATCCGCTGGGACGACGCGGTCGCGCTGCTGACCCAGTTGATTGCTGAGCGGCGCTTCACCAAGGTCACCTTTCTCAACGCTCACAACGCCAATGTCGCCTATACGGACCCGGTCGTAGCCGAGGCGCTCGACGATTTTCTCATCCTGCCGGACGGTGTCGGCGTCGATCTGGCGGCGAAGCTGCTTTATGGAGCGTCGTTTCCGGACAATCTCAACGGCACCGATTTCATCCCTGCTTTCCTGCAGGCATCCGCCAGGCCGCTGACCGTGGGGCTGCTCGGCGCGACGCAGGTCAACGCCGAAGCGGCGTCGAAGAAGCTGGCGGCGCTCGCGTTGCAGCACCGATTCGTGGTCATCCATGACGGTTATTTCTCTCCCGCCGAGGAGCCGGCAATCGTCGATCGCATCGCCAGATTGCGGCCGGACGTGCTGCTTGTCGCCATGGGCGTGCCACGCCAGGAATTGTGGATCGCGCGCCACATCGATGCGGGCCACTGCACGCTGCCGATCGCCGTCGGCGCGCTGCTCGATTTCCTGAGCGGCACGGTGCCGCGGGCGCCGCTGTGGATGCGCCGGCTCAGGCTCGAATGGCTGTTTCGGCTGTGGATCGAACCGGGTCGCCTCTGGCGCCGCTATGTGGTCGGCAATCCCCTGTTCCTGTGGCGCGTCACCGGCCAGAAATTTTTGGGCCACCCCGCGCTTGCCAGAACTCGCCCTGGAGCAGGCCCCGGAGCAAGCCGTTGAACAGCCGGTTCGTGCCGAGCCCTGAGACCGACGTCCTTCGCCAGGCGCCGACGGCCGCGATCGTGACGGCAAGCTATGCGCCGGATTTGGAGCGTTGCCGGCTGCTGTGCGACACCCTCGACCGCTGCGTTTCCGGCGTGGCGCACCACTATCTTCTTGTCGAGCATCGCGACGTGGCACTGTTTCGTCAGCTGGAGAACAGCCGCCGCACGGTCGTCGACGAGCGGGACCTGTTGCCGCGCTGGCTGCATGCCTTCGACGATCCGCTCAGCCTGTTTCGCCGGCGCATCTGGCTCAGCCTGAAGACCATGCCGCTGCGCGGCTGGCATGTGCAGCAGCTTCGCCGCATCGCGATATCAGCGCACGCCGGCGAAGACGTGCTGGTCTTCTGCGATTCCGACGTGGCCTTCCTCAAGCCTTTCGACTGCAGCGCCTTCTGGCGGGATGGCAAGGTGCGGCTGTTCCGCCGCGACGGCGTGCTGTCGGGTGAAGGCCATGAGGAACATCGCATCTGGTCGCGCAATGCCGGCTCGGCGCTCGGCATCGAACCATCAGAGGTTTCCACCCACGATTACATTTCGACGCTGATTGCCTGGCGCCGCGAAACCGTGACGGCGATGTGCTCGCGAATCGAGAAGGTCCACGCGCGCTGCTGGGTCGAAGTCGTCGGCGCGGCGCGCAAATTCTCCGAATGCATGATCTACGGCCGCTATGTCGACGACGTGCTCGACGGTGCCGACCATTTCCACGGCTCGGAGGAGTTCTGCCGCGTCCAATGGACGGGCGAAGCGCTGTCGGATGACGAGTTCCGCCGCTTCGTCGCCGCCATGGCGCCGGAACAGGTGGCCATCGGCATGCAGTCCTTCATCGGCACCGATATCGGCCGCATCCGTCGCCTGATCGGGCTTGATTAGCCCTAGGGTCAAACCCGATCGCTCTGACGACCGGGTTAAACCGATAGTGTTCTCTAATGGGTCAAGGGCGGCGGCTCAGAAAAGCCCGAAGCGAAGCTCGCTTATAAAGCCCTCTAACCGAGGAAGCTCCGCAGACTGCCCGCCGATAGAATTGCGATGATGACGGTGGGAAGGATGGACATCCTTGTGGCTGCGACCATGGTGACCGCAAGCGCGATTATATCCGCGGGATGACCTGTCACGAAATCGGGGGCAATGACCGTTATCAGAACGCAGCCTGGCGCGCTTTCCATAACCATTCTCGTCCGCGCACCAAGGCTCCGGTTGCGCAGGAAGACGTAACCGCCGATTCGCGTCAGATAGGTGACAGATGCCATCAGCAGGATGGCAAGGAGATACATCGGGTCGATCATGACGACCTCGCCCAGAAGAATGCGGCCACGACACCCGACAGCGCGCCGGCCGGCACATACCAGGCGCCCGGCGCGACAAGATACGTCGCTGCTGCGACGAGCAAACTGACAAGCCACGGCAAGGCCGCCGAAACGCCCTTCCACATGCCCGCAAGCATGACGAGGAACACGGCGGGAAATGCCATGTCGAACCCGTAGCGGGTGACGTCGCCCAGCACGGGGCCGACAAGCGCGCCCACTGTCGTGAAAGCAACCCACGTCAGGTAAAGGCCAAGTGAAACGCCGAAATAATACCCAAGGCTCAAGCTCGTGCCCGACTTTCGCGCATCGGCGAGCCCCATGGCCCAGCTCTCGTCGCACATGAAGAACAAGACCAGGAATGCCTTGCGCTTGGGCAGATGCCGGATCAAAGGAGCTAGCGCCGCCCCCATGAGAAGATGCCGGCTGTTCACCAGGAAGGTGATCGCGACGATCAACAGCACATGGGGTGGTGACGTCCACAATTCGACCGCGGCGAACTCCGAACCGCCGCCGAAGTTGAGGCCCGTCATAAGAGGCACTTCGAGCGCAGTGAATCCTTTTTGAGCTGCTTGCGAACCGAGGACCAGCGCGAATGGGATGAAGCCGAGCATGACAGGAAACGACGCCTGCAGGCCGCGCCAGCTTTGGTGCTGGGTGCGCTCCGGAACGGAGGCCTCCGCCACATCCAAGTTGCTCATCTTTTTCAATCCTTTTTCCCCGCGCCTGCCCATTCCGGGCAGCTCCGCCTACCGACGGCGGAGGCATCGGATTGTCATGGCAGGCTTTCCCACGCGTCCGGCGTTCTGACCGCGGCTACGGCACGCGATCATCCATCTCGGGGTACAGCACAACACTTTCCTGTGCGGTCGGCTCGTTGCGCGCGCCGATGAAGACAGCCGGCCTCCTGCCTCGATTGACAGCGACGTGCAGCACGTTGGCTGGGATGTAGAGGTAATCGCCGGCATGCACGACATCCCGATACTGGAGTTCGTCCCCGCTCCGCATCTCCAACTCGTCTCCGCTCAACATGTAGAAGGCCGACTCATGGCGCTCATGGACATGGGCTTTGGTGCGCTGCCCGGGCGGGAGCGTGACAATACCCAACCACAAAGCCATTGCTCCAACCGTCTCCGAGCTTATTCCCGGCAGATAGTCCGATCCCTGGGCGGCCCGATAGGCCGCACCACCCTTGACAACCATAGCTTTGGTGCCGGCGGCCGCGGTCGTACCTGCTGCCGTCCGCTGTATCGACATCGTCATGTGGGCCTTCATTGTGCTAGTCTCGATCAACATGGCCAAGAGGATGACGAGACGACCGGCCAAAGTCCTTAAAGGGGAGGCGAAAAGTTCCGAATTCTTCCGAATCCGGTGAAGGCGGCGTAACATCGCGCCGCTTCGCGTTCGGGCCGTTCTTGCTTGACATGCAGTACGGCACGCTCATGCGCGAGGGAAAGCCTGTCGCGATCGGTCACAAGGGCTTGTTGCTGCTTCACGCCTTGGTGCAGGCAGCAGGGCAAGTCTTGAGCAAGGCGGCGCTCATCGAGGCGGCCTGGCCCGATACCATTGTCGAGGAGAGCAACCTGTCGGTGCAGATTGCAGCACTGCGCAAGCTCCTCGGGCCACAACCGGACGGCAGCGAGTGGATCGTCACAGTCTCCCGCACTGGGTATCGTTTTGCCGGCCACGTGCGCGTGCTGGACGCCGCGGCCGGCAGCAACCCTTCCGCCCTCCAGCAGCCGGCCGCCTTTCCCGAAAGACCGTCCATTGCGGTCCTGCCATTTGCCAATGTAAGCGAGGACAAGGAACAGGCGTACCTTGCCGACGGCATCACCGAGGACATCATCACCGCGCTGACGCGGTTCCGGTGGTTTCGGGTGATCGGGCGCAATTCCAGTTTCGTCTACAAGGACAAGTGCCTCGGCTCCAAACAGGTCGCCGGCGAGCTCGGCGTCCGTTACGTGCTCGAAGGAAGCGTGCGCCGATCCGGCTCGCATGTCCGGGTGTCGGTGCAACTGGTCGATGCGGCTTCCGCCAGCCAGATCTGGGCCGAACGATACGAGATGGAACTGGCGGAGGCATTTGCCGTTCAGGATGCCATTGCCGAACGGATCACCGGCGCGATCGAGCCCGAACTGCTCAAGACGGAGTCGCTTCCGGCCGGTGCCCGCCACTCCGGTAATGTGACTGCCTGGGACGTGGTGCGGCAAGGTACCTGGCATTTCCACCACGTCGGCCAGAAAACGCATCTGAGAGCGCGGGAGCTGTTCCGCGACGCGTGCAGGCTCGACCCCGACCTTGCGGAGGCCCATCTCTGGCTCGGCCGTGTGAGCGCCGGCATCGTCGCCTATGGTTGGAGCGACAGACCGTCGGAGGACATCAGGGAAGGTCTGGACGCCGCCTTGGTGGCGGTCCGGCTCGATGAGAAGAATCCCTATTCGCATTATGCGTTGGCCATCTGCAGCGCGTACGCCAACGCGCCCGAACAGGCCGTTCTCGCCGCAGAGAGGGCGGTCGAGATCAGCCCGAGCTTCGCCCTTGGCCACCTTGTCCTCGGGATGGGGCAGCTCTTCCGTGGGAGCGCATTCGAGGCGATAGCACCGCTCGAACGCGGCTTGATGTTAAACCCCTACGATCCGCAGAACTTCGTCTGGCTTAATCTGCTGGCACTCGCTTACCTGTTCAATGGCCGAGCAAATGAGGCGCTTGCGGCGGGAATCAAGGCCCGGAAGGTTCGCCCTTCCTGGCGGCCCATCCACGAAACGCTTGCCTGCTGCTATGTTTCGCTCGGGCGCTTGCCGGAAGCCCGATCATGCGTCGAGCAGATGCGCGACATGGATACTCCGTCAGGTGACGCCTTGGCACCGCTGAGACTCCGCAGCCCTCACTGGGCTGAGGAGATAGCGCTTCTGCTAAAGGAAGCAGGGCAGTCAGTATAAAGCCTTTTTAAAGGGCCCTCTGGCGTCGTAAGCTCATGGGTTCAAAAGAAAGCTGGACTGTGTCGCCGTCGACGGTCAGCTCTACGTCAGGAGCGTTAGGCTCGGCGTTCCAGTCAGGGTTCAGGTGCCGGAAAGATAACTCGGTCATGCAGCCATTATCGCATGGCGAAAGGACAACTTTCCATCCCATCTCGGCATTTGCGGCAGCCAGCTGATTGAGTTTGATCCTAGACCGGCTTGGCCGGCTTGCGCATCGCCGAATAGGTGAGCAGCGTCGAGGCGAGATAGAGCAGCAGGAAGACGACATTGAGCGACAGCACCAGATCCGGCGTGTCCAGGATCGTGGTCAGCACATAGGTCAGCAGGACGGCCTTCAGCCCGGCAAGCAGGGCCAGGTTGATCGCCCGCACCAGTGTCTGGCCGCGCGCGAACAGGAGCTCGGCCTGGTATTCGACCAGATTGCGCAACCCAGGCACACAGATCGCCAGCGCCAGCAGAGGGGCGGCGTCCGCGACATTCTTGCCCAGCGCGTTGGGGAAGAAATGCAGCACGATGGCAAGCGCCGCCAGCGCCAGCGTCGAGACCAGGAACACGCCGCCTTCTATGCCGCTCTTGACCGTCAGGCGCGACAGGAGTTCCGGCGCCCGCATCATGCGCTGTACCAGCATCATCGAGAAGGTGCGGATCGGGATCGCGGTCAGGTCGACCAGCCGCATGATGATGGCGTAGATGCCGGCGAGGTGCGGCCCGCCGATCGCCAGCACCAGGAGCTTATCGAATTCCATCTGCAGGTAGAACATCACCTCTGCGCCGGCGACGTAGATGGAATCGGCGAGCCGCCTGATATAGAGCGCCAGCCGCAGCCGCAACCTCTGGCGCGGATAGAAAAATGCGAAGGCGAGCAGCAGCGAGGCGGCGTTGGCGCCGATATAATACCAGGACCAGACATCTATGGTCGGCTGCGGTGCGAACATGAACAGCACGGCGCCGAGCGCCCGCAAGGCCGTCGCCAGGATCGTTAGCAGGGCGGCGCGGCCGAACTTGCCGAGCCCGTTGTTGACGATCAGCGCGACCTCGACCGGCCGCCACAACAGCGCCTCGGCAAACACGACCGCCGCAAAGACCGATAGCGGCACGGTGCTGGCAAAGAAGACCAGGTAGACGCCGTAAGAGGCGGCAGCCAGCAACGGCAGCGATATCACGCCAAGCAGCACGAAGCCGGCCGTGAAGGTGCCGATCAGATTGGGGCGGATGGTAGCAGTCCGGTAAAGCGCCGAGATGAAACCGAAGGCCAGGATGCGTGACAGCATCACGCCGGCCGCCGAAGCGGTGGCGAACATGCCGAACTCGGCGATGGACAGCGTGTTGGCCAGCGCGATGAAATAGGCGAGCGAAAACACCAGCCGCCCGCCCGCGCCGCTGATCGCCGAGAGATAGTCGCGAACCAGCCCCCGTCGCTCGGCCACGAAAGCGCCGATCCGGGCGAGGGGCCGCCTTTGCGGGATGTTGCCAGCCTGTGTCATGTGTCGGAGACAGCATAGGCTGGAAAGTTTAACGCGCGGTTCGGAACGCTTTCGTTGCGTTCAGGAAAGACACAACCGATGAGGGAAATCTCATCTTCAAGGCAGGGAAATTAACCTTTTGTTTCCCATGCTTGTTTAGCGTGGCTTAACGAATGGCTGACCGCGCGCGTCCAAGCCGCCAAGGGCAAGCTCCACGATAATGTTCGACAGGCAAAACCGTGAAGATTGGAGGCGCGAGCGGTCCTTGCTGGCGCTCGGCCGGGCGATGCGCGGCGAAGAAGAAGCTGAACCATCGCTGGTTTCGATCGGGGATCGGGCAGACCCGTCATGGCGCGAAGATGCCGCGACGCGCCATCGTCTCGCGCGCTTACGCCGCGAGGGGCGAGCGTATCCGGAATTCTCGGCAACCCCGGAGCTCTCGGCGATTCCGGAACGCCCGGTAACTCCGGAATTCTGGGCAAACGATGAAACAAGCCGGTTTCAAGCCGAGGATGCATCCGCTTCGGCCGCCCGGATATCGCCAGAGGCGGACGAGGCCGTTGAAGCGGACCGTGCGGAAGCCAGGCCGCGGGAGGAGCCGGTTTCTCCCGGTATTTCCGAGGACCGCCGTTCCGATGCCGATCCTCGATATGCCGCGTTCGATCCTCGATACCCCGCGTTCGATCCTCGATACGCCGCGTTCGAGCCTCGGTATGCCGCGTCCGATCCACGATATGCGACGTTCGAAGCTCGATACGCCGCTGACGAGCAGCGATCTTCCCGCGAGGATGACGACGGATGGAAGCCGTTGATCGATCCGATGCAGGTCGTCCGCGGCATTGCCAGGTCGAAGCTGCTGATCGTCGCCATGACGGTACTGGGCGCCACGCTTGGCGTCGCGATCGCGCTATCGACGCCGAAGAAATACGAAGCCACCGCAGAGCTGATCGTCGACCCGCGCGACCTGAAGCTCACCGACCGCGACCTCACCCAACCGGTGGTTGCGTCCGACGCCACGCTGGCCATCGTCGAAAACCAGGTTCGCGTGCTCACCTCCAGTACCGTTCTCAACAAGGTCGTGGATAAGCTCAACCTCGCCAGGGATCCGGAGTTCAACGGGCAAGGTTCCGAGGGCCTGGGCGTGATGACGCTCATCCGATCGATCCTGTCGCGCAATGACGGGCCGGGTGTCGGTGAGGGCCGCCGCCGCGCGCTGGCCGTCGCCAATCTGGCGGAGAGCCTTTCGGTCGAGCGCGGCGGCAAGACCTTCGTCATCTCCGTCAGCGCCACCACGCAAAATGGCGAGAAGTCGGCTCTCATCGCCAATACGATGACGGACGTCTTCCTCCAGACCTTCGGTCAGATCCAGTCGGACACCGCTGGCCGCGCGACCAACGAACTGACGGGCAGGCTCGACGAACTGCGCAAGGGCGTGGAAGTGGCCGAGCGCAAGGTCGAGGATTTCAGGGCCGCGCACGACCTCGTCGACGCGCAAGGCCATCTGATCAGCGACGACGAGATGCTCAAGCTCAACCAGCAGCTTGCCATCGCCCGCGCGCGCACGCTGGAACTCAACGCCCGCGCGGCGTCGGCGCGCTCAATCGACGTGAATTCGGTTCTGAGCGGCACCTTGCCGGAGGAGATCAACTCCAACACCATGAGCGAATTGCGCTCGCAATATGCGACGCTCAAGCAGGAGGCCGACCGCGCCGCGATCCGGTTCGGGCCGCGGCATCCCGAGCTCCAGGCGCTCAATGCCCAGCTTGCCGGCTCGCGCGAGCGCATCGCCGGGGAACTGCGCCGCATCGCCTCGTCGCTGCAGGTCGACCTCAGGCGCGCCGTGCAGCTCGAACAGGATCTGGCCTCCCGGCTGGCGCAGTTGAAGGTCCGCAGCGGCGACATCAACAACGATCTGGTCACGTTGCGCGAACTGGAGCGCGAGGCCGCCGCCAAACGCTCCGTCTATGAACAGTACCTTCTGCGCGCCAAGGAAACCGGCGAGCAGAAGGACATCAACACCGCCAACATCAACGTGATCTCCAGGGCCTTCGCCCCGCTCGAGCCGAACGGACCGTCGCGCGCCGTGACGGTGCTTGCCGGCCTGCTGGCGGGCCTCGCCTCTGGTGTCGGCCTTGGCGCCATGCGCGGCGCCTATGCGAGCCTGCGCGATACCGCCAATTCGCGGCCGCGCCGCCGGACGGACGAGCGCCGTTTTGAAGACAAGGCATACCAGGCGTCGCCGCCGCCCGTTCCGCCAGTCGAGGCCACCAGGCATTCAGGTCCGATTAATGCGCTGCTGTCGGCGGTGAGCAGGATCGTGCCGCGCAAGGCGCGCAGCGAAGCCTCGCGTTCCAGTGACTCACCGGCCAATGGCGCATCCGCAGTCGCCGGAGGCGCAAAGCGGGATCCGGTCAAGCAGCAAGCGATGTACCCGGCCCCGCCTATGCAGGCGTATGCGCAACCGCCGATGGGCTATCCCTGGCAGATGCAGCCGCCGCCGGCCGGCTATCCCTATCCGCCGGCCATCACGCCCCATGCCGGGCCTTATCCGCAGCAACAGTCCGCCTATCCCCGAGCCTCGTCGGACGACGCAAGTCAGGCTTCGAAAGCCGCCGAACAGCAAGCCTCCATCGAAGAAATCCGAGCCAGCCTGCGCGAATTCCGCGAAGCGGTTCGCGAACTCACCGAAAGCCGATCGCGGCGCTATTTCTGAGCGCCGGATAGAATAAAAGCCATCGGTTTCGAGTTAGCGGCATAAGACGGCGCTTTGACGGGATTGCCGGGTCGGATTTTCGTGAAAATGCCGCCCGAAGTAGAATGATGTTGAGGGTGTTCATGGCCGAGTTGATTGACGGAAAGAACGTCGCCGAAGACGTGGTGCGGCGCGTCAAGGCCTTGGCGATCGAACTGATGGAAAAGCGCGCGCAGAAGCCCGGTCTCGCAGTGGTCATCGTCGGCGAGGATCCGGCGAGCCAGGTCTACGTCGCCTCCAAATCCCGCACCGCCAAGGAATGCGGCTTTCATTCGGTCCAGCACACGCTGCTGGCCGAGACCTCCGAACAGGAACTGCTTGATATCATCGGCGAACTCAACGCCGATCCGGCCATCAACGGCATCCTGGTGCAGCTTCCGCTGCCTGGCCACATCGACGCGGGCAAGATCATCCAGACCATCGCGCCGCAAAAGGATGTCGACGGCTTCCACTTCATCAATGTCGGCAAGCTTGGCACCGGCGAATTGGAGACGGCCTTCGTGCCTTGTACGCCAGCCGGCTCGATGCTGCTGATCGAGCGCGTGCGCGGCAAGGATCTTTCCGGCCTTAATGCGGTGGTCGTCGGCCGCTCCAACATTGTCGGCAAACCGATGGCCAATCTTCTGCTTGCCGCCAACTGCACCGTCACCATCGCGCACAGCCGCACCAAGGACTTGGCCGCACTGGCGCGCACCGCCGACATTCTCGTTGCCGCTGTCGGCAGACCTGAAATGATCAGGGGCGACTGGGTCAAATCAGGCGCCACCATCATCGACGTCGGCATCAACCGCATCGCGGCGCCCGAAAAGGGCGAAGGCAAGACCCGCCTCGTCGGGGACGTTGCCTATGCGGAAGCGGCGACGATGGCCGGCGCCATCACGCCGGTGCCTGGCGGCGTCGGACCGATGACCATTGCCATGCTGATGGCCAACACGCTAGCTTCCGCCTATCTCGCGGCCGGATTGAAACGGCCGTCTTTCTGAACCTGGAAAGCCGCAGCTTTGCCGAACCACACTGTTCCCCGAGCATTTGCAGCCAAGTGGGATCACTTGGCGTTGCATAAATGCGACTGAAACAAAGAGATAGAGCGGGATGCCCCACTCGACCCAAATGCATCCCGCTCTAGAGCGGCCGGTCGCGAACGATCTTGTTCAAGGCGGCCGGCAGTTCGGGTTCCTGCTGGTCGACAAGTTTTCCATGTTCTCGCTGGCCGCCGCAATCGACACGTTCCGGTCGGCGAACCGGCTGCTCGGCCACGACTTCTATGGCTGGACGACGGTGTCGGCCGACGGCGATGCCGTCATGGCTTCCAACGGCCTGCCGCTCAAGATCGACTATGCCGTCGCCGATCTGCCGCCGGTCGATATCCTTTTCGTCTCGGTCGGGCTGACGACCGAATTTCCCGGCAAGAGCAAGGTGCTGGCGGCGCTGCGCAGCTGGGGCCGCCGCGGCAACGCGCTCGGCGCACTGTCGGTCGGCTCCTATCTGCTCGCCGAGGCAGGCCAGCTCGAAGGCTATCGCTGCACCATCCACTGGGAAAACCGCGCCGGCTTCGTCGAGCGGTTTCCCGACATCAACTGCACCGGCAATGTCTTTGAGATCGACCGCAAGCGCTACACCTGTGCCGGCGGCACCACCTCGATCGACCTGATGCTGGAGATCGTGCGCGGCGATTTCGGCTCGGGCCTCGCCAACGGCGTCGCCAACCAGTTCCAGCACGAGCGCATCCGCTCTGCCGGAGACCGCCAGCGCGTAGGTCCTGAGCGCGACCTGACCGGCAAATCGGAAAAGCTGCGCCGCATCGTCGAACTGATGGCCGACCATCTCGACGAGCCGCTGTCGGCGGTGCAGCTCGCCAAATCGGCCGGCCTGTCGGTGCGTCAGGTAGAGCGGCTGTTCCTGCGACACCTCACGGTGACGCCCGGCCGCTATTACATGCGGCTCAGACTCGAGCGGGCGCGCGAATTGCTGCGCCAGACCAACATGCCGATCCTCGACGTGGCGATCGCCACCGGCTTCACCTCGCACTCCTATTTTGCCCAGAGCTATCGGCTGCAATTCGGCCGGCCGCCTTCCGAAGAGCGTCGCACGACGTATTGAGTGGTTTGGCTCAGGTTCGTGGCCGACCCTCCCACGCTCGGCGTCCGGGCTTGTGTCCCGACGCGGCGTCAAATAGCTTCCCCGGACTGGCAGTGACTGACTGGGGGAGATTTTCATGGCGGGACTTGCGCGGAGCGTCGCCGCGGCGATCCTCCTGTTGTGGATGACGACGCTCGGCCTTGCCGCCGACCGTGTCGTCATCGTTCTCGACGCTTCCGGCTCGATGTGGGCGCAGATCGACGGCAAGCCCAAGCTCGAAATCGCCCGCGAATCGCTGCGAACCGTGCTGCAATCGGTCCCCGCGGATAGGGAAATCGGCTTCATGGCCTATGGCCATCGCGAGAAGGGCAGTTGCGAGGACATCGAGCTCATCGTGCCGCCGCAGGCCGGCTCGGCAGCTGCTGTTTCCGCTGCCGCCGACAGCCTGAAATTCATCGGCAAGACGCCGCTGACATCAGCCGTCAAGCAGGCGGCCGAGGCGCTGAAGTACACCGAGGATAAGGCCACCGTCATCCTGATCACCGATGGGCTCGAGACCTGCAAAGGTGACCCTTGCGCGCTCGGCAAGGAACTGAGGGCTGCCGGTGTCAATTTCACCGTAAGCGTCGTCGGCTTCGGCCTGACCGCGGACGAGGGCAAGCAGGTCGCTTGCCTCGCCGACAACACCGGAGGCAAATACATCCAGGCGTCCGACGAGCAAGCCCTACAGGACGCGCTGGTCGAAACCATCGCCGCGGCACCTGCACCGGCGCTCGAACCAGCGCCTGCGCCGCAGCCTGCCCCCGAGCCGGAAAAGCCGGAGTTCAACTTCATGCCGGCCGTGGTGCTCGCCGAGGGCGGCGATCCCGTCACCGACGGCAATTCCTGGGAGATCTACAAGGCCAGCTCCGACGGCACCCGCGGCGATTACGTCACCACCGAATACGGAGCCTACAAAGGCAATCTGGAGCCGGGCGGCTACATAGTCGTCGCACGCTATGGCGAGGCCAGGACCGAACAGAAGATCACGGTCGAGGCGGGCCAGCTCTACAAGCCCCTTGTCACGCTGAATGCCGGCACGCTCATCATTCATCCGCGGCCAAGTGAGGGGGCGGACGTCGCCGATGGCGCGGCTGTCGCGATCGCCTATCCGGGCGTCGATACGCCTGCGACCTATTATGGCGACACGAAGGTCGTGTTGCCGGCTGGCGACCAGAAAGTGACGGTCAGGATCGGACAGGGCGAAATCACCGAAACCATCCCGCTCACTGCCGGCAGGATCGTCGACAAGGATATCATCGTCGGCGTCGGTCATGTCGTTGCCAACGCCTACTACATTGCTGGCGGCGACAAGGCCGACGGTTCGGGCATCGGCTTCAAGGTGTTCAAGGCAAGAAAGAAGATCGACGGAATGAGGCAAGAGGTGGCTCATGCCTATGGTCCCGACAGCAAGTTCGATCTGCCGCCCGACGACTATGTGCTGACGGCGACGGTCGACCTTGCCGTCGTCGAGCAGCCGTTCAGCGTCAAGGCCGGTGAGCATCAGGATCTGAAGGTCGCCATTAATGCCGGCGTGCTCGCGATCACCGCGCCAGGGGCCTCGAAGATCGAGATTTTCGATCCGAAGAAGGACATCAACGGCAACCGCAAATCGCTCGGTTACGCCTACGACGAGAAATATCAGGCGGCGCTGCCGGCCGGCGACTACGCGGTCGTCGCGGAGAACTTGGACAACAGCTCGAAGGAAATCACGGTGACCATCAAGGCCGGCGAGCGAGCCGAGTTGACGGTGCAGTAGGACGCAGTTCGACTCCGATGTCGATTGCTCGCGACGGCCTTGAAGGCGCAAGGTTTCGAGGCGATCGACCGATCGTTAGATAAGCATGCGCCCCACAATTGCCGAGCTTGGTCTTGGATTGCGGCCGGCGCTGTGGTCGACGGACTGGCATTCGCATTTCTACCTCGCAGGCAACGTCGACGCGAACTGGTCGGCTGAACGTCCGAAATGGGTGGCCATTCGTCTCGTCGATCGGAACGAGCAGGGAACGCCAGGGACCCCGTTATGTCTGTCGAATGACCGGCGTGGGGCCGTGTATGGACGGCTCTCCGTTGGCAAGGGTTTATTTGAGCATTTTGCAGTTGCTGGTTGGTGCGGCCATGTATCCGACCTGTAAGTGCGGCTTTTCACGCGCCGCTGGCCATAATGCCATTCGCGCGGCTCAGGTCCCGATCGAAAGCTCGCACTCGAGGTGCACGGCCCCAGTGGGTTTTCCTGATCCGGCGGTTTCAACCGGCTCTGTGCATTAGCTCCTGTTCGCCCTTTCCAACTCGTCGGCGATCACTCGCCCTATCTCGATTTATGCGATGATCGGCTCCTTGTAGCGCTCGCCGTTCGTCATCAGTGCCCAGACCATCCGGGCGGTCTTGTTGGCGAGCGCGACCGCCGCCACCTTCGTCGTTCGTCGGGCCATCAGCTGCACGAGCCAGGGTCGCCTCGTCCCGTGCCGCTCGGCATAGCGGATGACCGCCATCGCTCCGACCACGAGCAGCTGGCGCAGGTATCGATTGCCGGCTTTGGAGATGCTGCCGAGCTTCTCCTTGCCCCCGCTTGAGTTCTGCTTGGGAACGAGCCCGATCCAGGCCGAGAGGCATCGCCCCGACTTGAATGCGAGCGGATCGGCGACGGTCGCGACGAACGCACTCGCCAACAGCGGGCCCACCCCTGGTATCTCCATCAACCTGCGACCCAGCTCGGTCTCTCGTGCACTCGCCCGCACCCTGCGATCGTTCTCGAGGATCTGTGCCTTCACGACTGTGAGCTGCGCCTCGAGCATCCGCAGACAGAGCCGCGCGTCAGCCGGTATCCTCGTGTCGTTATCGTCGTTAATGACGACAAGCAGTTGCTCGATCCCGATCCGCCCGATCGGCGCCACGACTCCGAACTCGGACAGATGGGCCCGCAACGCGTTCGATATCTGCGTGCGCTGGCGGTTGAGCATCAACCGAACCCGGTGCAGCATCATCACGCTCTGCTGCTCGGGTGACTTCACCGGGACGAAGCGCATGGTCGGCCTGGTCACCGCCTCGCAGATGGCCTCGGCATCGGCCGCATCGTTCTTCTGTCGCTTCAAATAGGGCTTCACATACTGTGCCGGCAGCAGTCGCACATCATGACCTCGTGCGGTCAGCTCTCTCGCCCAATAGTGCGAGGAACTGCAGGCTTCGATCCCGACCAGACATCGCGGCAGCTTCTCGAAGAACCCCAGCACTCGCCCACGGGTCAGCTTCCTTCGAATGACAACCTGGCCCACGGCATCTACGCCGTGGACTTGAAACACGGACTTCGCGATATCCAGACCAATCGTCGTACCCTTGTCCATCTCAGCTCTCCTCCAGCTCTGGCCCAGCGACTATAGCCGCAAGGCGGAGGAGAGCCGTCCACCGCATCAAGAGCGGATTGGCAGCTTTGATGCTCGGATCGTCAGAAGCGGACCTTCAGACCGGCGCGGGCATCGACGTGATTTGACCCTGACCGGACCTTCCGCGCGCCAATTGGCGTCTCGGAAGCGGACGTTCAGCCGAACCAGCGCCATGACCCTGAGGCCTTCAGTCCAGTCTCGCCGTTGCCCGCAACTAACCCATCTCGGCCATTCGCGGCATAGCCAGAATCACCGAGTTTTACCCTAGTCTTCCTCCCGAAAATCCTGCAGCGAGGCATGGTGCGGTGCCCCCCCTGCCGCAGCGACAGCCTTCGCTATTCCTTCTTGTCGACCAGCGCCCGTAGTGCCGAGACGTCATGCAGCAATAACCTGCTGCCGCGCTTTTCGATCAGGCCTCTCTTGGCGAGATCGCTCATTTCGCGCGAGACCGCCTCCCTGTGCGTGCTCATCGTTGCCGCCAGCTCGGAATGCGTCGGTGCCGGGCTTATGGACACCTCGCCGTCCACGAGTGCGGCTTTCTCCGCCCGATGCAGGAGCTCGACGATCAGCCGTTTTCGCACGACCAGAGTGCTGTATTCGAATACCCGCTCGGTCATGCGCCGGAGCTGGGCAGACAGATGCTCAAGCAGCATCCAGGCAAAAGTCGGGTGGGTCATCACGATATCCCGGAATGCTGTGCCGGACAGCCGTGCAGCGCGGGTTGCCTCCAGCGCGACTACGCTGGCAGAGCGTGCAATCCCGTCAATGCCTCCGAGCTCCCCGAAAATGTCACCCGGTTCGACATCGCGATACGCTATCTCCCTGCCGTCCGCTGAAACCAGTGTCACGCGAGCCCGTCCTTCCAGCAGGAAGAAGACATCGCGACCCGTGTCGCCGTGGGAAATGATTAGCTCGTTGTGTCGATAGCTGCGCTCGTGCCACCGTTTGGTCAGCGCGGCGAGGTCGGCATCGCAAAGTCTTGAGATGAAGGCCAGAGAGCCTGTCACAACGGTCTCTTGTGTTCAATCAAGTGTACTTCACCTTACTCCCTATCCAAGGAAATTTGATGGCCGCAGGCCCCGCTTTCGGGGATGCAAACTGGGAGCGGATTTCGCCAATGTTTTCCCCGGTGTGGGAATTCCCACAGCCGAGCCTGGTTCGACTGTCATATCCTTGTTGCAACGTCAGGCCCGCCGGCTCGTGTGCAAGCCGGCGAAGGGAAAGGGAACAGTCATGAAATTCTTGGCTCCCGTCATAAAACTTGCTGCGGGGTTTCGCAAATTCGTCGCGCCGCGCTACCGCCCGGAGCTTTATTACATGCGTGGCCCGGGGCCAGCCACCGCCCGCCGTATGGGCACGCCGCGGCAAAACCAATCCATCGACCACTACGCCTAACTTGCCTCGCGGACGGCTGACGCTCTCGCCCGGAGTGCCGTTCGCGCCGTTCCGCACCGGTCAATTCAGATCAATGAAGGGACGATCTGATCATGGTTATAATTCATGCTGCCGCCATTGGTCCATTTCGCAGGTGGTTACGCCTCCGCGCCGAGCGAAAAGCTCTCTTGTCGGCAACGGACCAGTTGAGCCGTTTACCCGATGACGTTCTTGGCGACATCGGCATCTCACGTGACGAAATCATGTGCGCTTTGACCATCCGTCATGCGGAGGCAGGCGCGGCCGGCACGACGATCGAGCCCACCGGGATCGCTTGGGCCTCGATCCCGAAACGGTTGGCCGCCGGCAGTGGCTACGCATCGGCCGAGATCCCCTTTGGCTGGTCCACGAGCGCGCGATCGAGCCTTACATCGCGGCTTCGACAAGCAGCGGCGCGCCGACGGGAACGTTCCGCCCCGCTTTAGCACAGCCGGGTTGGCATCTTAATTGCCTATTGAGACTCGCCAGAGTGTGGCCACAGCGCTTGCGAAGGGGATGGAAAATGGGTTTAGCGATAGACTTGTCTGATGTTGCCCTCACATTTCATTGTCCGGATTGCTCGCATCCGGCGGTAAGGAAGGGCTCTGCGTTAAGAACGATCGCGCACTTCAGATGCAACGGGTGCAACGCCAAGGTGCGGATCACTTACCCGCAGAAGCTAGCAATCTTCGAAAAGCACCGGCTATCGGCCGCGCAAAGGGCTTTGCGATTGGCTGTCTAATCGTGAAAGTTTGGCATGGGCTTGCAGGTGCGACGCGGCCCTGCGATCGACCACTTCGAACCATGTTTGCGACAAAAAGGCCATTGCCCGGTCGTTTCCCTCGAGCACTTCGAGTGCGATGCTCGGGATGCCGGAATGGGCGGCAAAGACAGCGTGCAATATATTAGCGGCTAGCCCGGTGCCGTACTCGCTTTGATCGATGTGGAGCCGGTCAAGCATGACGTCGCCGGCTTCATTCATCTTAGCCATCGCGTAGCCGGCAATCGAGCCCTCTGGCCGTTCTGCCACGAACGACATTTTCTTGGTGTCTGTCAGTTTCGCCGCAATCCGCTGCAGCGTGTGATCTTCATCCGAAATCCGGGTGGCGTCTCGGCACCCATGATTGGCGAGTACGTCCTGCGCCAAGACTCTCCAATGAGCAGCGATACCGACGGCACGTCCTGCTCAGTCATGGCTCTGATTTGCGTCATCGATAACGTCCCCTGCCGGTCAATTATAGCGTTGCCGGACGGGCCGCTCAAATTCGGAGCGGCGGCCTACCGCCGCTTCATCGCATGGGGGTCACGCCGTTCCCTTACACCTACCATCAGGCATGGTCCGCGGGTCGACTCCTACCGATGAGCTGACGTCCGCTCTGGAGAAGCACCGCGAATGTCTGAACATGGCGCAACCTCGCCCGTGGCGTTGACAGCAGCCATGTCCGCTTCCGGGGAACAACAGGGGCCGGCACAATGACCAACATGCGGCGCTAAGCGGCCATTCGCGGTGGGTCATGGGCGTGAATTCGGCCGGGGCGAACGAGCTTACGCTTGGGGTCGGACTTTGCCGTTGCTGGAAGACGCAGAAGCGCTCGATCCCGCTGCATCGGGCTACGAATGACCGGTCACGAGATAGCCAATAATGACTTAGAGGTAACATAGTGGCCAAAAAGGCAAAATTGCGTGGCAATCGACAGCCGGTGTCAGACGGCCGCGAGCCGCCCTTTTCACTGCAGGGCGAACTCCGCCACGTTGTTTCCGAAGGCGCTGGCGCCATGATCGGCGCGGCCGACCATTTGCCGGAACCCGGCGAAAAGCTCGCGGCCGAAGCCGAATTCATTGGCGATCAGATCGCTGTCCGCGGCCCGCCGCAGCGCGAAATCGCCTGCCGGCACCAGCACTTCCAGCGTTCCGGCCTCCGCGTCGAGCCTGATGATGTCGCCGTCATGGATCCTGGCGATCGGCCCGTCCTCGGCCGCCTCCGGCGTCACATGAATCGCCGCCGGCACCTTGCCGCTGGCGCCCGACATGCGCCCGTCGGTGACCAGCGCCACATGCTGGCCGCGATCCTGCAGGACGCCGAGCACGGTGGTCAGCTTGTGCAGTTCCGGCATGCCGTTGGCTTTCGGCCCCTGGAAGCGGATGACGGCGATGAAATCGCCGGTCAATGTGCCTGCCTTGAACGCCTCGTTGAGCCCTTGCTGGCTGTCGAACACCTTGGCCGGCGCCTCGATGATGCGCCGCTTCGGTTTCACCGCCGAGGTCTTGATTACTGCGTGGCCGAGATTGCCTGAGAGCATTTTCAATCCGCCGGTCGGCTGGAACGCCTTCTTGAACGGCGCCAGCACCTTCTCGTCACCGCTTTCGCGGGGCGAGGCCTGGCGCACCACGCCGCCGTCGGCGCCGAGCTTGGCCTCGACCGCATAGGGCCGCAGCCCTTCGCCCCAAACCGTCTGGACGTCCTCGTGCAGTATCCCCTCGTCGAGCAGTTCGCGGATCAGGAAGCCGAGCCCGCCGGCCGCATGGAAATGGTTCACGTCGGCAAGGCCGTTCGGATAGACCCGCGCCAGCAGCGGTACGGCTTCCGAAAGGTCCGAAATATCCTGCCAGCTAATGGCGATGCCGGCCGCGGCCGCCATGGCGATCAGATGGATGGTGTGATTGGTCGATCCGCCGGTGGCGTGCAGGCCGACTATGCCGTTGACGATCGAGCGCTCGTCGATCATCCGGCCGACCGGCGTGTAGGCGTTGCCTAGCGCGGTGATCGCCAGCGCCCGCTTCGTCGCCTCGCGGGTCAGCGCGTCGCGCAACGGCGTGCCGGGGTTGACGAAGGAGGCGCCCGGCGTATGCAGGCCCATGATCTCCATCAGCATCTGGTTGGAGTTCGCCGTGCCGTAGAAGGTGCAGGTTCCCGGCCCGTGATAGGATTTGGACTCGGCCTCGAGCAGTTCGGCCCTTCCTGCCTTGCCTTCGGCATAGAGCTGGCGGACCTTGGCCTTCTCGTCGTTGGGCAGGCCCGTCGTCATCGGCCCGGCCGGGATGAACACCGCCGGCAGATGGCCAAAGGTCAGCGCCGCGATCACCAGCCCCGGCACGATCTTGTCGCAAACGCCGAGATAGACGGCCGCGTCGAACATGTTGTGCGACAGGCCGATCGCCGCGGCCATGGCGATCACGTCGCGCGAGAACAGCGACAGCTCCATGCCGGGCTGGCCCTGCGTGACGCCGTCGCACATCGCCGGCACGCCGCCGGCGACCTGGGCAATGCCGCCGGCCTCACGCGCCGCGTCCTTGATCAGCGCCGGATATGTCTCGAAAGGCTGATGCGCTGACAGCATGTCGTTATAGGAGGTGATGATGCCGAGGTTCGGCACCCGGTCGCCGCCAAGGGCCACCTTTTCCGAAGGGCTGCAGACGGCAAAGCCATGGGCGAGGTTGCCGCAGGACAGCACGGCCCGGTTGGCGGTGCGGTGCGATGCTTCGGCGATACGGCCGAGATAGGCCTCGCGCCCTGGTCTGGAGCGGTGGCGGATGCGCTCGGTGATGGCTTCGATGTCGCGTCTCGCGGTCATGGTGTCGGTCCTTTCAGGCGAGGTCCCGCAGACACCGTCCGGCTATCTGCCGGGACCCCTCGGCAAGTTGAAATCAGGGTGCCCAGAAAACCTCTACGGGCCTCTCGGCTGCGTCGAGCACGGCACGAATGGGTTTTCGCGTTTCCGATCCAATCGCGCTCTCGAAAGCCTTGCGCTTGTCTTCGCCTTCGATGTGCAGTGCGACGAAGCCGGCCCTGACGATCCGCGACAGCGACAGCGTCAGGCGCGGTTCGCCGGCGCTTGCCGCGTGGACCGGGAACACGACCCTTTCCGAGGACGGGTCGAGCAATTTTTCCAGATTGTCGGCGTCCGGAAAGAACGATGCGGTATGGCCATCGGTTCCCATGCCAAGCACGACCACATCGAGCGGCCAGGGCAGCGACCGCAACATCCTGCTGTCGGCCTCCCACGTATCCTCGATGCTTGCTGCCTCGTGGTAGAGCGGCACGAAACGTGCGGCTGCGGCCGCGTTTTGCAAAAGATTGGCGGCGACCAGCCCGGCGTTGGAGCGCGGAGACGAGGCCGGCACGCAACGCTCGTCGACCAGCGTCACAGTGATCTTGTTCCAGGCGATCGGGATATTCGAAAGCGATGCGAAAAATTTCGCCGGCGTCGTGCCGCCGGAAACGGCGAGCAGTGCCGTGCCGCGCTCTGCGATTGCATTGGTCAGGCGGCCTGCGACGTGGCCGGCAAGTGCTGCCGCCAGGTCCTGGCGTTCGGCAAACGCGTGCCAGCTGTAGGCGGCGCCGTTCAATTGCTCTCGTGCCATGTCCGCCCGTCGCGTTCGATCAGCGCAATCGAGGCCGAGGGACCCCATGTGCCGGCCGTATAGCCCTGCGCCTCTTGCCTTGCGCTTTCCCATGCGTCCTGGATCGGGTCGATCCACTTCCACGCCGCCTCGACCTCGTCGCGGCGCATGAACAGCGTCTGGTTGCCACGGATGACGTCCATGATCAGCCGTTCATAGGCATCGGGGGCGCGGCCGTCGAAGGATTGCGCAAAACTCATGTCGAGCGGAATCTGGCGCAGCCGCATGCCGCCAGGCCCCGGATCTTTGATCATGATGAACTGCTTGACGCCTTCGTCGGGCTGCAGCCGGATGACCAGCTGGTTGGCGGAGATCGGCCCGGCGCTTTCGCCGAAGATCGAATGCGGAATTGGCCTGAATTCGATGACGATCTCCGAGACGCGGGTCGCCAGCCGCTTGCCCGTCCTGAGGTAGAACGGCACGCCCGCCCAGCGCCAGTTGCCGATTTCGGCCTTGAGCGCAACGAATGTCTCGGTGTTGCTGTTCTTGCCGAGCTCCTCGACATAGCCTTTCACCGGCCCGCCGGCCGAGGCCCCGGCACGGTATTGGCCGCGCACCGTGTGCTTGGGGGCTTCGTTGCCGTTGACGCGTTTCAGCGCCCGCAGCACCTTTAGCTTCTCGTCGCGCACGGCATCGGCATCCATCGACGACGGCGCCTCCATCGCGACGAGGCAGAGGAGCTGCAGCATGTGGTTCTGCACCATGTCGCGCAGCGCGCCGGCCTTGTCGTAGTAGGTGACGCGATCTTCGAGGCCGACGGTCTCGGCCACGGTGATCTGCACATGATCGACATTGGCGGAATTCCACAGCGGCTCGTAGAGCGCGTTGGCAAAGCGCAACGCCATCAGGTTCTGCACCGTCTCCTTGCCGAGATAGTGGTCGATGCGGAAAATCTGGCTTTCATGGAAATCATCGCCGACCAGATCGTTGAGCTCGCGCGCCGAGGCGAGATCGCGCCCGATCGGCTTCTCCAGCACGATGCGCGAGTTCGGCGTGATCAAACCGTTCTCTTTCAGCTTGTGCGAGATCTCGCCGAACAGCGCCGGCGCCACCGCCAGATAGAAAGCGCGGATGCATTCGCTGTCGCCGATCGCCGTCTTCAATTTGTCGAAGCCCGCGCCATTGGTCGCGTCGGCCGAGACATAGGAAAGCCGGGCAAGAAACGTCTTCAGCTCCGTGGCATCGATATCGGCCGGTTTCACATGGTCGGAAATCGCCTGCCTGGCGAACGCCTGGAATTCCTCGTCGGTCATTTTCGAGCGCGACGTACCGATGATGCGCGTCGGTTCGGAAAATTGATGGCCGCGCTGGCGATGATAGAGCGACGGCAAAAGCTTGCGTTCCGACAGATCGCCGGTGCCGCCGAAAATGATGAAGTCGAAAGGCTCGACGGGAATGATCTGGCTGGTCATGGTCTGTCCGCTTTAACGTCGGTCGCTGTGACGCGGTCGATATATTCTAATCGATTTAGATTTTCCAGTGCCACGACGTCACATCCCTTGGTCAATGGGTTTTTGCCGATTGGCCTTGAGGTCTGCCCTTGACACTGGCGCAACCCGGCGGCTTGTCGGCGAGGTGTTCCGGGTGGCCTTCGCAGTTGCAGCATAGAGCGGGATCGAAGCGAAAGCCAAAGGAGAAATCGAGCGTGTATACTGATCTTTCGGCGGCCATCGCCGGTGGCTGCCCGAGCGATCGTCTTCAATTGAGTGAAAAAGTCATGCGCCTGGAAAACAAAGTTGCCATCATTACCGGTGCCGCGTCAGGTTTCGGCGAGGGAATCGCCAAGCGCTTTGCCGAGGAGGGCGCCAAGGTCGTTGTCGCCGACCTCAACGCCAAGGGCGCCGAACGCGTCGCCAACGAGATCGGCCGGGCGGCGATCTGGACCCAGACGGACGTCTCGTTGCGTTCCGAGTTCGACGCGATGGTCGATGCCGCCAGGAGTGCCTTCGGCCGCATCGACATCATGGTCAACAATGCCGGCTACACCCATCGCAATGGCGATATGCTCGAGGTCGACGAGACGACCTTCGACCTGATCACGGCCGTCAACATGAAGGCGATCTACCACGCCGCTTTGGCGGTTGTGCCGGCCATGGATAGGCAAGGCGGCGGCGTTATCCTGACCACGGCTTCGACCGCCGGCATCAGGCCGCGGCCCGGCCTCACCTGGTACAATGCATCGAAGGGCTGGGCGATCACCGCGACCAAATCCATGGCGGTGGAGCTCGCGCCGAAGAACATCCGCGTCAACTGCCTGTGTCCGGTCGCCGGCGAGACCGGCATGCTGGAAAAATTCATGGGCGCCGACACGCCCGAAATCCGTGAGAAATTCCGCGCGTCGATCCCGCTTGGCCGACTTTCGACGCCGCTCGACATAGCCAACGCGGCGCTCTGGCTGGCTTCGGACGAGGCGGCTTTCATCACTGGCGTGGCGCTGGAAGTCGACGGTGGACGTTGCATCTGAGCCGTCCGGCGCTGTCGGGTCAAGTTTGACGCGATCGTTTATCGCACTCGCTGGACGCGGCCGACTGTATTACAGAACCCATCCGAGCCGTGCTGCAACGTCAAGGATCGCCTGACAGCCCTAATGCATGTCGCGCCAAAGTGCGCAGCGGTTTTGCGATAACGACATGCATAAAAACGAGAACTTAAAGCGCGTCGCATGAATCCATTCAAACGCGACGCGCTTTAGGCGCCGGTCTTGACGAAGCTCTTGTAGATCCAGCCGCGTTTGCCGTTGTAGACGATCTCACACCATTTCTTGCAGCCCATCACCTGAACCGAGGTTTTGGCGGGAATGGTGACGATTGCCGCCGCACTGTTCTTCGGACCGGTGCGCATGGTGACGCCCCTGAGGATGCGTCCGGTATCTGCCGGGCTTGCTTGCTTGGCCTCGACTTTGGCCTGGGTGCCATCGTTCTGTGTCGCCGCCGGCTCTCCCGGCTTCGGGTTGGGAATGGCGGCGGTTGGCGCGCCGTCCGTCGTCGTCTCGTTGGGAGCAGCGACTTTGGCAAGCAATGCTGCCACTTTGGTTTTCGCTGCCGGATCGGCGAGTGCCGCCGCAGCGGACGGCTTGTCTGCCGTTTTTTCAGCCTGGCCTGCCATCTGGCGGGATGCGGATCCCGATCCTGTCCAGCGAGGATCGTTGGGCGCCAGCGCCGGTATCTCGGCCTTCGCCGCAACCACCACCGGCGAAACCGCATCGGTTTTGCTCGCAGCCTGCTGCACCGCGGCGACCTTCGAGGCCGCGGCCGGCACGATCCTTGTTGTTTTTACCGGAATGCTTGAAACGATCTGCTCGGGACTCGCGACCGCTTGTCTCTCGTTGGCCGGCAATGCCAGCCATAGCGCCACCGCGGCCACGCCAAGCAGCGCTGCTGTGCCAAACGCGGCGATGACCAGATGCAAGTTCGACCGGATTTGCTGCCAGAACCTGGGCCGCACGTCGTAGCCAAACTGCATCGCAAAGCGCCGTCGTTCCGGCGCGCCGAAACTGAAGGGCTCTCTCACTCTTGCAACCTCCATTTGCGGGCCGACGTTCTTACGACCTGTGCCGGAAAACCGGCATTCGGTCGGCATCGGTCCCAAACCAACGCGGGCAGGCCCGCAAAATCCCCGTTCAACTGCCCTGAGCGGGCATCCTTTGCCGGCGATTGTGGCATCACTGCGCCCTTGCCGGGCGGATTCTGCACCTTTGCGCTGGATTCTGCAACTTCAAAGGGATTTTGCAATCTATGGTTATATCCTGTCCCTCAAGGCATACCAGTTGAGCGCAAGAAAGAGCAGAGGCGCGCGGAAGCGTCGACCACCGGGAAAGGCCGGGATTTTTAGGTCCTCGATCAGCCTCAGCCGGTCCCGGTTGCCGGCAACGGTTTCGGCATAGAGCTTGCCGAAAAAGTTCGACAGCATGACGCCGTGACCGGAATAGCCGCCGACAGAAATCACATTGGGCATCACCTCGCGCACGAAGGGTTTTCTCGGCATCGTGATGCCGACATAGCCGCCCCAGCCGTGAGTGATCTCGACGGCCTTCAGCGCTGGGTAAAGCTCGGCGATCTGCCGGCGGATGTGGACATGGATGTCTTTCGGATCGTTGACGGCATAGATCTCGCGCCCGCCGAACAGCAGCCGCCCATCCGTCGATTTGCGGAAGTAGCGCACGACGAAGCGGGAATCATCGACCGCCTCACCGCCCGGCAGCACGTTTGTGTCAGCCCCCAGCGGCACCGTCGCGCCGATGAAGGAGCCGATCGGCATGATGTGCGCGGCACTGACCGGCTCGAGCGTGCCGCCATGGGCGTTGACGCCGATCAGACATTTCTCGGCTGATATCGTGCCCTTCGGCGTCGTGACCCTGACCTTGCCGCCAAGCGACGCGATGCCGGTCGCCGGCGTCTGCTCGAACAGGTGCGCCCCCGCCTGCGCCGCCACCTTTGCCGTGCCGATCACCAGCTTCAGCGGATGGATGTGCCCGGTGCCGGTGTCGCGGGTGCCGCCGAAATAGCGCGTCGAGCCCAACCGCCCAGCCGTCTCCTTCGCATCCATGAAGGCGATGTGCGGATAGCCGAAGCGGTTCGCCATAATCTCGGCATGCGCCTTGTAATCGTCGACATAGCGCTTCTTATGCGCCACCGACATCTGGCCGGGCATGTAGTCGATCTCGATCTTGTTGACGGTGGCGAATTCGAGGAGATGCGACTTGGCCTCTTCGGCGAGGTCGAACAGCGCCTTGGCGCGGGAAAAGCCGTATTCCGCTTCGAGCTCCTCGGCCCAGGCGCGCTGACCGGTGCCGAGCTGGCCGCCATTGCGGCCCGATGCGCCGTCGCCGAAACGATGCGCTTCGATCAGCACGACATTGCTGCCGGCCTTGGCAAGGTGCGCCGCCGCCGACAGGCCGGTGAAGCCGCCGCCGACGATGACGACGTCGCATGTCCGGTCGCCGTCGAGCGCCGGGTATTCGGGCCGTGGGCCGGCCGTGTCCTCATACCAGGAGCGGCCGGGGGAGATTGGGGATTGGTAGGGCATGATGACCGAGTAGGGGAATAGGGGAATAGGGGAGTAGGGGAAATGCTAGTCGGCTGAAAGTTTGCGGATTAGAAGTCGAAGAAGCTTTCCTACACTTTCGGTGCTCGCCAACAATGGCGCCGCCGTGGCATTCGGCGCGATGCCGGTACGCTCAGCGATCGGAAGCTGAGTTTCCAGTTCCCTCAGTGACCCTTGAGCGATACGGAGGAATTGCTGATAGGAACCCCTGACCTCTCTGCCATAGCCTTCCGCTATGTTCGCCGGCACCGAGCTTGCGGCGCGCCGACTTGGCTGGTCAGTCCATAAAGCTCCTCCTTCGGCCAGGATTTCGTCGCGTCGTACACAGCCACCGCAAGGTCCATTGCCTGCTGCCAGACTATTAAGTCCTTGTAAGAACCCGTTTTCTCGCCCATTCGCCCTACGCCCCTACTCCCCTACTCCCCTACTACACGTTCAACAGCAGATACTCCCGCTCCCACGGACTGATCACTTCCATGAAGGTCTCGAATTCCGCCCGCTTGATCGCCGCATAGGTCGCGGCAAACGACTTGCCGAGCAGCGCGCAGAGTTCCTCGTCGGCTTCGAACAGGTCGACAGCCTCGAGCAGGCTCCGCGGCAGGTCGATCTCTGCCTCGTTGGCGGTGGTGAGAACCGGCGGTTCGGCCTTGATCTTGTTGGTCATGCCGATCAGCCCGCAGGCGAGCGATGCAGCCAGCGCCAGATAGGGATTGGCGTCGGAGGAAGGGATGCGGTTCTCGACGCGCCTGGCTGCCGGGTCGGATCGCGGGACGCGGAAGGCGGTGGTGCGGTTGTCGTAGCCCCATTTGTTGTTGACCGGTGCCGAAGCCGACTGCGTCAGCCGGCGGTAGGAATTGACATAGGGCGCGAACATCACCAGCGCGTTCGGCACATGTTTCTGCATGCCGCCGAGGAAATGGAAGAAGGCTTCGGTTTCCGAGCCGTCCTCGGCCGAAAAGACGTTCCTGCCGGTCTTCTTGTCGATGATCGACTGGTGGATATGCATGGCCGACCCGGGCTGCCCCTGGATCGGCTTGGCCATGAAGGTGGCGTAGATCTCATGCTTCAGCGCCGCCTCGCGGATGGTGCGCTTGAACATGAACACTTGGTCGGCGAGTTCGATCGGATCGCCATGGCGCAGATTGATCTCGAGCTGGCCGGCGCCTTCCTCGTGGATCAGCGTATCGATCTCCAGGCCCTGGCTTTCGGAGAAATGGTAGATGTCGTCAATCAGCTCGTCGAACTCGTTGACGCCGGCGATCGAATAGCCGGCGCCACCGCCTATCGCCCGTCCCGAACGCCCGACCGGCGGCGTCAGCGGGTAGTCCGGATCGGGATTCTTGCGCACGAGGTAGAACTCGATCTCGGGCGCCACCACCGGCTTCAGCCCGCGCTTGCCGTAAGCGTCAAGCACACGCTTCAGCACGTTGCGCGGCGTGAACTCGACCGAGCGACCGTCCTGGTGGACGAGGTCGCAGATGACCGCCGCCGTCGGGTCCTCTTCCCACGGCACCACGGTCAGTGTCGACAGGTCCGGCATCAGCTTGAGGTCGCCGTCGTCCTCCGGATAGTGAAAGCCGTTGCCGTCTTCCGGGTAGCCGCCGGAGATCGTCGTCATGAACACGGCCGAAGGCAGCGCCAGCGAGGTGTTGGAGGTAAACTTCTTCGACGGCATCATCTTGCCGCGCGCAACACCCGCCTGGTCGGGCGTGATGCATTCGATATCCTCGATGCCGCGCCACTCCAGCCAGGCGCCGACTTCCTTCCAGTTTTTCACACCACGTTGATTTTTCACGAAGGCAGGCGTGCGGATACGTCCTCCGCGGGTCGACGGACGGACTTCCTTTTTTGCAGGCGGCATCATTCACCAGATTGGGTTGCGGATTTGGGATTATAGCCGGGGCCGGCGAGGGAAGGGAAGGGGAGCGCGGTTGCGTTCGCCTGCGCAGTTGAAAACTGCTCTGGGCGGCTTAGGTTCGACGCAAGTTCAATGACCTCGGTTGAAGACATCGAATGCAGTACAATCATGAATTGACTACGATCGGCTTCGATGCCGACGACACGCTCTGGCAGAACGAGCAGTTCTTCCGCATGACCGAAAAGCGCTTTGCCGCGCTGCTCGCCGATCACGCCGAGCAGGAGCACATCTCGGCAAGATTGCTGGAGGCCGAGAAGCGCAACCTCGCCGTCTACGGCTTCGGCATCAAGGGATTTACCCTGTCGATGATCGAAACGGCAATCGAGATTACCGAGGGCCGCGCGCCGGCCTCGGTCATCGCCGAGATTCTTGCCGCGGGCCGCGAGATGCTTGGCCATCCGATCGAGGCGCTGCCTCATGCGCGCGAAACCGTGGAAAAGCTGGCAGATGCGTATCGCCTGGTGTTGATCACCAAGGGCGACCTCTTCGATCAGGAACGCAAGCTGGCGCAATCGGGCCTGGGTGACCTTTTCGATGCCGTCGAGATCGTCAGCGACAAGAGCCCCGCCACTTATATCAATATCTTCAGCCGCCACGGTGATGGCGCCGAAAGAAGCATGATGGTCGGCAATTCGCTCAAGTCGGACGTGGTGCCGGCCATTGAGGCCGGCAGTTGGGGTATCCACGTGCCGCATGAGCTGACCTGGGCGCTGGAACATGTCGAGCCGCCGATCACCGCCCCTCGTTTCCGCCAGATAGCCGATCTCTCGGAATTGCCCCGGCTGATCGAAAGCATCGGGAAAGCCGGCTGATCGCGTGTCTCGCTGTCGAGCCGGACGTGCGCTGCAGCGCATCGACGCCGGACATCAGCGTGTCGCAGTCCTTGTTGTCCGCTCCGTCATAGGGCCGCGCTGTAGCCGACGCCAAATCACGCGGCCGCATACAATCCACGACGTTAAGCCGTTTTCTACTTGCAAATCAGTCGCAATTGCAGAATATGCGAAAAGCGCGCGCCGCAGTCGCACAATGGCGGCCAGCGGCGAGACATTAAGAATCGCGACAGGAGAAATTGATGTTCGAGAGATACGGACGACGGGTTGTCGTTGGCTTGATGGCTGCGGTTTTCGTTGCGGCGGTGGCTTCAAGCCCAGCGAAAGCCCAGGAAAAATTCAAGGTGGTGACGACCTTCACAGTCATCGCCGACATGGCGAAGAACGTGGCGGGCGATGCAGCAATCGTGGAATCGATCACCAAGCCTGGAGCGGAGATCCACAATTATGCGCCGACGCCGGGCGATATTCAGCGGGCGCAAGGTGCACAGCTCATTCTGTGGAACGGGCTCAACCTCGAACTCTGGTTCGAAAAATTCTTCCAGAACCTCAGCGACGTGCCCGGCGCTATTGTCTCCGAGGGCGTCCAGCCGATGAGCATCGCCGAGGGACCCTATACGGGCAAACCGAACCCGCATGCCTGGATGTCGCCGGCAAACGCGCTGATCTACGTCGACAACATCCGCGACGCCTTCGTCGCGCACGATCCGGCGCATGCCGAGACCTACAAGGCCAATGCAGAAGCCTACAAAGCAAAGATAGAGGCGGCCGTCGCGCCGATCCGCGATAAGCTTGCCTCGATCCCGCAGGACAGGCGCTGGCTGGTGTCGAGCGAAGGCGCTTTCTCCTACCTCGCACGCGATTTCGGGCTGAAGGAGCTTTATTTGTGGCCGATCAACGCCGACCAGCAAGGCACCCCCCAGCAGGTTCGCAAGGTGATCGACGCCGTCAGGGAAAACAAGATCGTCGCCGTCTTCAGCGAAAGCACCGTGTCGGACAAGCCGGCCCGGCAGGTCGCGCGTGAGACAGGAGTGCATTATGGCGGCGTGCTCTACGTCGATTCTCTCAGCGAGGCGGACGGCCCGGTGCCGACCTATATCGACCTGCTGCGTGTGACATCGGATACGGTTCAGAAAGGCCTCGCCGCAGGGCTGTCGCAATGAACGAAGCCGTTCCGCCTCTTGCCCCCGCGTCCGAGGATGCGGGAGGCGGTCTCGCCGTCCGCGGCGCGACTGTCACCTACCGCAACGGCCACACGGCGCTGCGGGATGCGAGCTTTGAAATTCCGACAGGCACGATCACGGCGCTTGTCGGTGTCAACGGCTCGGGCAAGTCGACGCTGTTCAAAGCCATCATGGGCTTCGTGCGGGTGGCAAAGGGAGAGATTATTGTTCTCGGACAGCCGGCCGCGGCCGCGCTGAGGAAGAACGTCGTCGCCTATGTGCCGCAGGCCGAGGAGGTCGACTGGAACTTTCCAGTACTCGTCGAGGACGTCGTCATGATGGGGCGCTACGGCCATATGGGCATGATGCGCCTTCCGAAGGCGGCTGATCGCGAGGCGGTTACGGCCGCGCTTGCGCGTGTCGGCATGAGCGATTTCCGCAAACGCCAGATCGGCGAGCTTTCGGGCGGGCAGAAAAAGCGCGTCTTTCTGGCTCGGGCGCTGGCGCAGGACGGGCGCGTCATCCTGCTCGACGAGCCCTTCACCGGCGTCGACGTCAGGACCGAGGACGCTATCATCGAACTGCTGCGCGCGCTCCGGAACGAAGGCCGAGTGATGCTGGTCTCGACGCATAATCTGGGTAGCGTGCCGGAGTTCTGCGACCGTGCCGTGCTGCTCCGGAATACGGTCCTTGCCTACGGGCCGACAGGCCAGACCTTCACGCAGGCGAACCTGGAAAAGGCTTTCGGCGGCGTCTTGCGTCATTTCGTGCTGGGCGGCGCCGGGCTGCATGAGGACGACGACAGGCGCCGCCTTGCCGTCATCACCGACGACGAACGGCCACTGGTCTTCTACGGAGAGAACGGAGCCATGCAGCACAAGATGCGGGAACCGGACGAATGAGTGTCCTGCTCGAGCCGTTCGGCTACGAATATATGCTCAATGCCATGTGGGTGTCCGCCTTGGTTGGCGGTGTCTGCGCCTTCCTGTCCTGCTATCTGATGCTAAAAGGCTGGTCGCTGATCGGTGACGCGCTCTCGCATTCGATCGTGCCGGGCGTCGCTGGCGCCTATATGCTGGGCCTTCCCTTCTCGATCGGCGCCTTCTTCTCCGGCGGGCTAGCCGCTGCCGCGATGCTCTTCCTCAACCAGCGCACCAAGCTGAAGGAAGACGCCATCATCGGCCTGATCTTCTCCTCCTTCTTCGGCCTCGGCTTGTTCATGGTGTCGCTGTCACCGACCTCCGTGAATATTCAGACGATCGTGCTCGGCAACATCTTGGCCATCACCCCGGAAGACACGCTTCAGCTCGCCATTATAGGCTTCGTCTCGCTCGCCATGCTGCTGGTGAAATGGAAGGATCTGATGGTGGTTTTCTTCGACGAGAGCCATGCCCGCTCGATCGGCCTCAACCCGAGCGCGCTCAAGATCATGTTCTTCATGCTGCTATCGGCCTCCACGGTCGCCGCGCTTCAGACCGTCGGCGCCTTCCTCGTCATCTGCATGGTGGTGACTCCCGGCGCGACCGCCTATCTTCTGACGGACCGCTTTCCGCGCCTGCTCGTCATCGCGGTCGTCATCGGTGCGGCCACGAGTTTCAGCGGCGCCTATGCCAGTTATTTCCTCGACGGCGCCACTGGCGGCATCATAGTCGTGTTGCAGACGCTGATCTTTCTCGCCGCCTTCTTCTTCGCTCCCAAGCATGGAATGCTGGCAGCCCGCCGCCGCTCGGCGCGGGCCTTGGAGGCCAGCCTATGAGCATTCTCGATACGCTGCTTAGCCCCTTCCAGTTCGACTTCATGGTCAATGCCCTGATTGTTTCGGTTCTGGTCGCTATGCCGACGGCGCTGCTCTCCTGCTTTCTCGTTCTCAAGGGCTGGTCGCTGATGGGCGACGCCATCAGCCACGCCGTCTTTCCCGGCGTGGTCATCGCCTACATTGTCGGATTCCCCTATTCGATCGGCGCCTTCGCCGCCGGAATGGTCTGCGCTCTGGCCACCGGCTTCCTCAAGGACAACAGCCGCATCAAACAGGACACGATAATGGGCATCGTCTTCTCCGGCATGTTCGGTCTCGGCCTGGTGCTCTATGTAAAGATTCAGTCCGACGTGCATCTCGACCACATATTGTTCGGCGATGTGCTGGGCATCGGCTTGCGCGACATCGTCGAAGCGGGGCTCATTGCTGCGATCACGGCCGGCATCATCGGGATCAAGTGGCGCGACTTCCTGCTGCACGCCTTCGACCCGGCTCAGGCTCGCGCGGTTGGTCTTCGGGTCAATCTGCTCCACTACGGCCTACTTTGCCTGATCTCGCTCACTATCGTCGGCGCGCTGAAGGCGGTCGGCATCATCATGGCCATCGCCATGCTGATCGCGCCTGGCGCCATCGCCTTCCTGCTGACAAGGAAGTTTAGCGCCATGCTGATCCTGTCGGTCGCGATCGCGGTCGCCGCGTCGTTTCTCGGCGTCTATCTGTCCTTCTTCATCGACAGCGCACCGGCGCCGACCATCGTTCTCATGCTGTCCGCCGCCTTCATCGCGGCCTTCGCCGTCACCACACTTAGAGTGGGCCGAATGGAGATTGGCGAGGAACGCTAGAAACGGGCGGTCATTCTCCGGATTGACGAGAGCGTCGCGTTTTCTGGATCGGCTTTACGTAGATCTCCAGTCTGTGGCTGATGATCGTGAATCCGTGCTGTCGAGCGATTTCCTCTTGGAGCCGCTCGATCTCCGACGACTGGAATTCGACGACGTCTCCCGTCTCGATATTGATGAGATGATCGTGATGCTCACGGGGGACGGTTTCGTATCTGGCGCGCCGATCGCCAAAGGTGTGCCGCTCCAGAATGCCCTTCTCGCGCAGAAGGCTGACGGTGCGATAGACAGTGGCGAGCGCGATCGTCGGCTCGATGGCGACAACACGGCGATGGAGTTCCACCACATCCGGATGGTCGCTGGATTCGGATAGAACGCGCATGATGACGCGGCGCGGACCGGTGATGCGCAGTCCGAGTTTTCTGCAAAGCGCGGCGATGGTCTGTTCTGAGGACATGTCGTGATCCGCCGATATCGACAGCCATGTCGCGAAGTCGGAACATGCCTGCGGATTTGTTCGAAGGTGCTATCCCAGATGCGTCGCAATTGCAAAAGGAGACGTAGCGGGGCTCATTGTCAGGCGGTACCGAGCGCTCGCATACTGACATAAATAGCCAGATCCCGATCGCAAGAAGCGAGGAAAGGCGTGTAAGCCGGATCGGACGTCGGCTAGCTGCGTGCGAGCCCGATCAAATGGTCGATCACTGGCTGCAGCCGTTCGGTCGTGATCGGTTTGACGACAACCGTATCGACGACGCTCGACAGGCCGAGGCTCTCCGGTGTGCCGTTCTTGGTCGAAAGCAGGATCACCGAGGGAAGCGACCTGCCCGAGGTGCGTCGCAGCGCGTCGATACCGCACATCAGCGCGTCGCAGTCCTTGTTGTCCGCTCCGCCATCGAGGACGACAGCTCCGGGAATGAGCGATCGCAAAGTCGTTGCTGCCGTTTCGGGCGATTCCGAGATCGGTTTGAGCCCGGATCGTTCGACGATTTTCGAAACCACCACCCGGTTGACCGGCGACTTTCCGACGACGAGCACACGGGTGAAGTCTGTGAGCATCTCCGGGTCCACGTTGCGGCTCACGAAAGTCAGGTGGTTTACAGTCTTGGTATCGCGATTCACGGGGCGCATGAGCGTGGCGGGCACTCGTCGGGTTTCAATGCAGGGTTGAAACTTAGAGACAATTGCCGTGAGATCTCTCCCTATGTCAAGCTGAAACGACGATATCCAGAATATCGCAAGAAACGTTAAATTTAAAGCAAGTTCTGTTCTTGCTCATTATGGCAATTGATCGTGCAATCGCAGATCACCTGCGCAGAGACTGCGCAGGTGACGCCGGATCGATCGACAGGCTTTGGTCGGATTTCGGTCAGTCGAGGCTCCGCTGCGTGACGATCACCGGGATCAGCAGATCGCCCCAGTTGCCGTCGCCGCCATGGTGCCGTGCCGAGCGCACGAGCTCCACCGACACACCGGCCTCGACCGCCTTCATCACCGATTGGTTGAGCCTGTGCAGGTCGTTGGCCAGCATGCGGATGGTCGCCTGCTGGTCGACACTCATGGTGGTGGCCTGTTCTTCGGCCCGTTCCTTGACGCGACTGATCGATGCCATTGGTCTTCTCCCTTAGCCCTTTAGGGGCGTTTCCTCTGTCTGTTGCGTTCCTGCTATTCTGCGGCCGGCTTGAACTGGGCGTGCTCGGTCGATTCATGCATGGCCGTGGTCGAGGACCGGCCACCGGTGATCGCCATCGACACGGCGTCGAAATAGCCGGTGCCGACTTCGCGCTGGTGCTTGGTCGCGGTGTAGCCGTGGGCTTCCGCCGCGAACTCCGCTTCCTGCAACTCGGAATAGGCCGCCATCTGCCGCGCCTTGTAGCCGCGGGCGAGTTCGAACATGCCGAAATTGAGCTGGTGAAAACCGGCTAGCGTGATGAACTGGAACTTGTAGCCCATGGCGCCGAGTTCCCGCTGAAACCTGGCGATCGTGGCGTCGTCGAGGTTCTTCTTCCAGTTGAAGGACGGCGAGCAATTATAGGCGAGAAGCTTGCCGGGATGGTGCCTGTGCACGCCCTCGGCGAATTTTTTGGCCTGCGCCAGATCGGGCTTGGAGGTTTCGCACCAGATCAGGTCGGCGTAAGGCGCGTAGGCGATGGCCCGCGCGATGCACGGCTCGATGCCGTTCCTGACGTGGTAGAAGCCTTCCACCGTGCGGCCGGCGCCATAGTCGACGAACGGCTGGTCGCGCTCGTCGATGTCGGAGGTGAGCAGCTTTGCCGCTTCCGCGTCGGTGCGCGCGACGACCAGCGTCGGCGTGCCCATGACGTCGGCAGCAAGTCGCGCGGCGTTGAGGTTGCGGATGTGTGCGGCGGTCGGGATCAGCACCTTGCCGCCGAGATGGCCGCATTTCTTCTCCGACGCCAGCTGGTCCTCGTAGTGGACGCCGGCGGCACCCGCCTCGATGAAGGCCTTCATGATCTCGAAGGCATTGAGCGGTCCGCCGAAGCCGGCTTCCGCATCGGCGACAATAGGCGCGAACCATGTATCGACCGAAAGCCCCTTGCCTTCGGAGGTCTCGATCTGGTCGGCGCGCTGCAGGGTGCGGTTGATGCGCTTGACCAGTTCGGGCGCCGCATTGGCGGGATAAAGCGACTGGTCCGGATACATGGCGGATGCGGTGTTGGCGTCGGCGGCGACCTGCCATCCAGACAGGTAGATCGCCTTCAGCCCGGCCCGGACCTGCTGCATCGCCTGATTGCCAGACATGGCGCCGAGCGCGTTGACGAAGTCCTCCTCGTGGATGAGCTGCCAGAGCCGGTTGGCGCCCATTTCGGCGAGGCTCTGCCGGATCTGGACCGAACCGCGCAGCCGCTTCACGTCCTCTGGCGAGTAGGGTCGATCGATGCCGTCGAAGCGGCCTTCCGGCGCCGAGGGGACGAGGTTGTAAAAATCGGTCATTGGTCACTCCGGGTAAATCGCTGCTGGGAATGGACGGCGCCTCATGGAGAATTCCGCGCCGTGTGACAGCATTTACATTTCAGCGCGAGGAAAACCAGAAGATTGGCGGGAAAATAAGTGAAAACCTGTGTTGTGTTTGACAGCTAGGCGCTGTAATTTTGTCGCGATTGTAAAACGCCGACATGGCCATCGCCGTGCAGAAGTCATGTAAATTTCTGTCAAGGACAGTCGAGTGGCCGATCAGAAGATCTTCGCCGGGCCGCGTATCCGCCGCATCCGCAGCGCCAAGGGCCTGACCCAGACGGCGATGGCCGAAGGGCTCGGCATCTCGCCGTCCTATCTCAATCTCATCGAGCGCAACCAGAGGCCGCTGACGGTCCAGCTGATCCTGAGGCTGGCATCCGTCTACAAGGTCGACCCGCATGAATTGCAGGGCGAGGCGAGAGGGTCGGTCGCCGCCTTGAAGGAGGTGTTTTCAGATCCGCTGCTGGTCGGCGAATTGCCAGGTGACCAGGAGCTGATCGAGCTTGCCGAGGCGGCGCCCAACGCTTCCGCCGCGGTGATAAAACTGTTTCGCGCCTATCGCGAGCAGGCCGAGCGCCTTTCCGACCTCAACGAGCTTCTCGCGCGCGAGGGCAAAGCGACGGCACTCTCCGGCGCCCGCTTGCCGATCGACGAGGTGCACGAGATTTTCGAGCGCCGGCCGAACCATTTTGCCGCGCTCGAAGCGGAAGCCGAGGCATTCACGTCGGTGCTCGATCCCGGCGACGATCTGTTCAGTGCGCTGAAGGCCTGGCTGAAGCGCGAATACGGCATCGTCGTCAAGGTGCTGCCGGTCGCCACCATGCCGAACTGGCGCCGCCGCTACGACCGCCACTCGCAGCGTCTGTTTCTGTCCGAGCGCCTGTCGCCATTCGACCAGTTGCGCGAGGTGGCGATGGAGGCCTGTCTGATCCGCATGACGGTCGCGGTGGCAGGCGAGATCCAGGCGCTGAAGCTGAGCACGGATGAAGCCCGCCGGCTCGCCCGCTTCGAGCTTGGCCGCTACGCCGCCCACGCGCTGATGATGCCCTATCAATCCTTTCACGCGGCAGCACACCGCGCGCGTTACGACATCGACGTGCTGCGCTCACGCTTCGGCGTCTCCTTCGAGCAGGCGGCGAACCGCCTGACCATGCTGCAGCGGCCGGGCACGCCGGGCGTGCCGTTCTTCATGCTCGAGGTCGATAATGCCGGCAACCGCTTCCGCAAAGCGGGCAGCCAGGGCTTTCCGCAAAGCCGCTTCGGCGGCAATTGTCCGAAGCTTCCCGTGCATGCCGCCTTCACCCAGCCCGGCCAGATCTTCGTCGAGGCGGTGGAAATGCCCGACGGCGCCGAATTCCTCTGCGTCGCCCGCACGCTCGAAGGACCGCAAGGCTCGTTTTCGGAGCGCCCGCGTCGTACCGCACTTCTGCTGGGCTGCGACATCGGCTTTCGTGACGAGATCGTCTATGGCGCGGCACTGCCTGGGCCGGCTGCCGCAGCGACCGGAAAAGCCGGACAGGGCACCAATCCGGCCACGCCGATAGGCCCCGCCTGCCGGCTGTGCGAACGCATCGGCTGCCTGGCCCGCGCCGAGCCGCCGGTGACGCGCCCGCTCGGTCTCGACGAGATGGTGACCGGACTAAGCGCCTTCGATTTTCAGTGAGGCCTTGGCAGGCGACCTGCCGTCCTTGCCACAACCGTCGCCGTCCGCTGGATCACGCCTGGCAATCGTCTTTGCGTTACGCCAATGAGGCACGTTCTTGTCGTCCGTTGCGCATCGTGCCGCCCCGAAATCGTCGACAGTCGCGCCCATGACCGACACCGCATCATCACCGATCGCCGTTTCGCCTGCCGTCTCGCCGCGTGAGGAGCGTATCGGCTTCCTGTTGATATTCCTGTCGGCGCTGATGTGGAGTTTCGGCGGCGCCATCGCCCGTTTCATCGACGCCGGCGACAGCTGGACGGTGGTGTTCTGGCGCTCGGTCTGGGCCGCCGCCTTCCTGATCTGCTTCATGGTCTGGCGCGACGGCTGGCACGGCACGGTGAGGTTGTTCCGCGGCATGGGCCTGCCCGGCCTTGCCGTGGCGTTCTGCTTCGCCACCGCGTCGACCTCTTTCGTAGTGGCGCTTGCCTATACCACTGTCGCCAACATCCTTTTGATGCAGGCCGGCGTGCCGCTCTTGGCGGCGCTGTTTGCCTGGGTGCTGTTTCGCGAACGGGTGGCCTTGGCAACCTGGGTGGCGATTGCAGCCGTTATTGCCGGCGTTGCCATCATGGTATCGGAATCGCTCGATGGGGCTGTTTCGCCCATCGGCGACGGCTTGGCGCTGCTCATCGCTGTGATGTTTTCGATCGCCACCGTCATCACGCGGCGCTTTGCCCATGTGCGCATGACGCCGGCGACCTGCCTCGGCACGATGCTTGCCGCCGCGTTCGCGGCGTCGCAGGCATCGCAATTCGGCGTCTCCAGCAGCGACATGGGCTTCCTCTTTGCATTCGGCGTGGTCAATCTGGGTCTCGGCCTTGCCTTCTTCGCCACCGGCGCCCGGCTTGTTCCGGCGGCGGTCGCAGCACTGCTCGGCACTTTCGAGCCGATCCTCGGCCCGATTTGGGTCTGGCTCATCCATTCCGAGGTGCCGTCGGGACGCACCATCCTTGGCGGCACGGTCGTGGTCACGGCGCTGCTCGTCCATATCGGGCTCGAATTCAAGCGTCAGGCGCGGCCCGTACGGCCGGGTGTCACCGGCATGCCGTCGCCTAATTGATGCAGCGCACGCGCCAAAGCGAGATGAGCCATTGACAATGGCGCAGCCGCGCGGGCAGGCTGCCAATACGGCAACAACAAGACAGGCTCATCTTGCCAAGTCTCCCCTCCGGCCCGACCGAGACCGGACAACATCGTCGTATCCCTGCCCGCGCCGTGGCGAGAGCCTTTGACGGCGCCGGAATGCCACCTGGATCACGACATAGGAACGGGGGGCTTGGCCACTGCGCATCGAACCACGAGGGGATTGGCGGTTCGCGCTTGTCGCTTGTCGGAAAGCCCAATAATCTGAAGCAAACGCCCAGCTGCGCAGCCCCGCGACGAGTTGGCGATGGAACACTCATCAAAGGAGAGACGCATGACCCGCAAAGCATTCTGGCTTTCGGCGACCTCGGCATTTCTGACGCTTTTCACCCTCGGCGCTCATGCCCAGGACCGCGTCGTCAATGTCTATAATTGGTCGGATTACATCGACAGCTCGATCATCGAGGATTTCACCAAGGAAACGGGCATCAAGGTCACCTATGACACCTTCGATTCCAACGAACTCCTGGAGACGAAACTGCTTGCCGGCGGCAGCGGCTACGATGTCGTCGTGCCGACCGCCAATTTCCTCGCACGCCAGATCCAGGCAGGTGTGTTCCAGAAGCTCGACAAGTCGAAGCTGCCCAACATTTCCAACATGTGGGACATCGTTTCGGAGCGCACAGCCAAGTACGATCCCGGCAACGAATATTCGATCAACTATATGTGGGGCACGGTCGGCCTCGGCTATAACGTCAAGAAAGTGCAGGAAGCGCTCGGCACCGACAAGATCGATAGCTGGGACGTATTCTTCAACCCGGAAAAGCTGGCCAAGCTGAAGGATTGCGGCGTCTATGTCCTCGATTCCCCGAGCGACATCCTCCCGAACGCCTTCAAATATCTGGGCATCGATCCCGAGACCACGTCGCCGGACGATTTCGCCAAGGCGGAAGAACTGATGCTGAAGATCAGGCCTTACATCCGCAAGTTCCACTCGTCGGAATATATCAACGCACTGGCCAATGGCGACATCTGCCTGGCCGTCGGCTGGTCGGGCGACGTGTTCCAGGCGCGCGACCGTGCGACGGAGGCCAACCGTGGCGTCGAGATCAGCTATTCCGTGCCGAAGGAAGGTGCCGAAATGTGGTTCGACCAGATGGCGATCCCGGCCGACGCGCCGCATGTCGCCGAGGCGCATGAATTCCTGAATTACATGATGAAGCCGGAAGTGATCGCCAAGTCGAGCAACTACGTCTTCTACGCCAACGGCAACAAGGCGTCGCAGCAGTTCATCGAAAAGGAGATACTCGAGGATCCGGCGATCTATCCGGACGAGGCGACGCTGGCGAAGCTGTTCACCATCGCCCCCTACGATTCCAAGACCCAGCGCGTCGTCACCCGCACCTGGACCAAGATCGTCACCGGGCAGTAGGCGACAATCAACGACCCCGGCAGGTGCTGCCGGGGTCAAGTCTTCTGGGGACAGAACGCAGGACGGAGTGGGATATGAAATCGCTTGGCAGCATCCGCAGGGATTTCGCGCCGTGGAACGATCCGAACGCCAAGCCATACATCCAGTTCGACAAGGTCACCAAGAAATTCGGTGACTTCACCGCCGTCAACAATCTGTCGCTGACCATATTCGAGCGCGAGTTTTTTGCCCTGCTCGGGGCGTCGGGATGTGGAAAATCGACGCTTTTGCGGATGCTCGCCGGCTTCGAGGAGCCGACCGCCGGCCGCATCCTGCTCGATGGCCAGGATTTGCGCGGCATCCCGCCATACCGGCGGCCGGTCAACATGATGTTCCAGTCCTATGCGCTGTTCCCGCATATGACGGTCGAGAACAACATCGCTTTCGGCCTTAAGCAGGACGGCATGCCGAAGCCCGAGATCGCGGCGCGTGTTGGAGAGATGCTGAAGCTGGTCAAGCTCGAGCAGTTCGCCAAGCGCAAGCCGCACCAACTGTCCGGCGGCCAGCGCCAGCGCGTGGCGCTTGCCCGCTCGGTCGCCAAGCGGCCGAAGGTCCTGCTGCTCGACGAGCCGTTGGGCGCGCTGGACAAGAAGCTGCGCGAGGAAACGCAATTCGAGCTGATGGATCTGCAGCAGTCACTCGGCCTCACCTTCGTCGTCGTCACCCATGACCAGGAAGAGGCGATGACCATGGCCGACCGTATCGCCATCATCGACAAGGGCGAGGTGATGCAGGTGGCGACGCCGGCCGAAGTCTACGAGGCGCCAGGTTCCCGCTTCGTCGCCGGCTTTGTTGGCAACGTCAACATGTTCGAAGGCAAGATTGCGCATGGCGAGGCCGGCGCGGCAAGCATCGATGCGGGCAACGGCATCACCATTCGGACGGAGAATGCCGGCGATGCGGCCACCGGCGCGGCCGTCGCCTTCGCGATCAGGCCGGAGAAGATCAAGATATCGTCGACGAGACCGGCCGGTGCCGTTAACGCCATCGAGGGCGAGGTTTACGATATCGCCTACCTCGGCGACATGACCGTCTATCACGTCAGGCTTGACGACGGCCACGTGGTACGGGCGAGCACGATGAACGCGGCCCGCCTCACCGAGGATCCGCTGAGCTGGAACGACCGTGCCTGGGTGTCGTTCAGGCCGGACGCCGGCGTCGTGCTGACGCGATAGGGGCGGTCATGTCGAATGCCGCTGTCACCGCTGCAACGAGCTCTCGGGCCGCCGATGCGGGCAAATCCGCCCTGGCCAGACTGGGAGAGGCCGTCGTTGGCCGCCTTGTCATCATCATTCCCTATCTGTGGCTGGTCTTCTTCTTCCTGATTCCGTTCGTCATCGTCTTCAAGATTTCGCTGTCGCAGACGGCGATCGCCATACCGCCCTACACGCCGGTACTTGGCTTCGGCGATGGGCTTTCCGGTTTTTTCGCTCAGCTGAAACAGCTCAGCATCGATAACTACACATGGCTGACGCAGGACGCGCTCTACATCAATGCCTATGTGACGAGCGTCATCGTCGCCGCCATTTCAACGGTGCTGACATTGCTTGTCGGCTACCCGATCGCCTATGGTATGGCCCGTGCGCCGGCGATGCTGCGCCCGACTTTGCTGATGCTGGTGATCCTGCCGTTCTGGACCTCGTTCCTGATCCGCGTCTACGCCTGGATCGGCATCCTCAAGCCCGAGGGGCTGCTCAACCAGCTGCTGCTCGCCACCGGCGTCATCAGCCAGCCGCTGATCATCCTCAACACCTACACGGCAATCTTCATCGGCATCGTCTATTCCTATCTGCCGTTCATGGTGCTGCCGCTTTATTCCGCCCTCGAGAAAATGGACTATTCGCTGATCGAGGCGGCCAAGGATCTCGGTTGCCCGCCGACCAGCGCCTTCTGGAGGATCACCTTTCCGCTGTCGCTGCCCGGCGTCATCGCCGGTTGCCTTCTGGTGTTTATTCCCGCTGTTGGCGAGTTCGTCATTCCCGACCTGCTCGGCGGATCGCAGACCCTGATGATCGGCAAGACGCTGTGGAACGAGTTCTTCGCCAATCGCGACTGGCCGGTGTCGTCAGCCGTCGCCGTCATCCTGCTGTTGCTGCTGATCGTGCCGATCATGCTCTTCCAGCGGGCCCAGGCCCGCGCCCAGGAGCAGGACAAATGAACCCGACCTGGAGCCGCTTCAACATCACTTCGATCGTGCTGGGCTTTGCCTTTCTTTACCTGCCGATTGTCCTGCTCGTCGTCTTCTCCTTCAACGAGTCGAAATTGGTCACCGTCTGGGGCGGCTTCTCGACCAAATGGTACGTCTCGCTGTTCCACAACCAGGGCCTCATGGACGCCACCTGGGTAACGGCTCGCGTCGCCGTCATCTCGGCCACCGTGGCGACCGTGCTCGGCACGCTGGCGGCTCTCACCCTGACGCGCTACACGCGCTTCAAGGGCCGGATGCTGTTTTCCGGCATGGTCTTTGCGCCGTTGGTCATGCCGGAAGTCATCACCGGCCTGTCGCTGCTGCTGCTCTTCGTCGCCGTCGGTCTCGACCGCGGCTTTCTCACCGTCACGCTTGCCCACATCACCCTGACCATGTGCTTCGTCGCGGTCGTCGTGCAGTCGCGCCTGATCACGTTCGACCGCTCGCTGGAAGAGGCCGCGATGGATCTTGGCGCGCCGCCAGTGAAGACCTTCTTCCAGATCACGCTGCCGGTCATCATGCCGGCGATCGTGTCTGGCTGGATGCTGGCGTTCACATTGTCGCTCGACGATCTGGTCATCGCCAGCTTCACCTCAGGGCCCGGCGCCACCACGCTGCCGATGAAGATCTACAGCCAGGTTCGTCTCGGTGTGACGCCGGAGATCAACGCCGCCTGCACCATCCTGATCGCGGTCGTGGCGGTCGGCGTCATCATCGCTTCGCTCGCCAACAAGCGTCGCGAGGTGCAGCGCCAGCGCGATGAGCAGGCCGCACAGCGTGGGTGACGAAAGCGGGGCGGCAATACCCTCGTTGCCTACTCTCCGGAAACCCCGCGGCTTATCGGCGAAATGAACGGCGTGCTCCACGTTCCGCCGACGAAGAACGAAGACTGGTTGGGACCCTGGTTATTTGTCTGCGTGGCTGGCGGGTCCGCCTGAATGATGCCGCCGGACAGCGCCAGCCCGCGCCCGGCATAGGAGGCGATGCCGGAAAGCCAGATCTTGTACTTCGCCGAATTCGCTTCGGCCTTGTCAATCTTCGCCACACCGTTCGAAATGCTCGCCTTGAGTTCGGCCCCGTCGATCGGCAGCGTTCCGTCGGAGACATCGTCGAGCGCGAAGAACCCGCCCTGTTCGTTGTGTTTGAGAAACGCCGGCAAATTGAACCGGCTCAACGCGCCCTGGCCGAATTTCGCCGAAACCGAGCCGTCGGCGTTCTCGAAAATGGAATCCCAGGTTCTGCCCGGCCCCTTGAGGATGACCGAAACGGTTCCCGTGCCGATCGGCACCAGTCGCGTCATTCCGGCTGCGGTGCCAAAAGCCCCACCATCGATGTCGGAGGCGAGCAGCCTGATCTCGACCTGCGTGCCTCCCAGCTTGCGGTCGAAACGAAGACTGCTCTGGATGTTGCCGCCAAAGGCCGATGCATCGGAAATATCGAAGACGGCAAGACCGTTCTTGACCTGGGCGGCGGCGGCGACGTCGGCAAGCTGGATGGCGCCTGCGGTGGCCTGCGCTGCCGACAGTCTGAGATCGAGATCGATCCGGTCGGCGACACTTATGTCGATTTCGCCTGGACCAGCGCCGTCCGCAGGCGCCAGGGGGGTGAAAGCGGAGAGAAACGACCGCAAGTCGAGCGTCTCGAAGGCGAGCGTACCGGCGATCACCGGCCGCGCCTCGCCAAAGGAGAAGTCCAGCGCACCCATTCCCGGATTGTCGTCCAGAGCGATCTCGGTGTTTTCGAATTTAATGCGGCCGGAGGTCGCCGTGACCTTGCTGGAAACGGAAACCGAGCCGATTGCCGCGCCCGGCGCGATGCCGGCCCGCGACCATTCGAGCACGCGCCTGAGCGAGGGTGCGGCAAATTTCGCCTGGCCGTCGAAATAGGCATTCTCGGACATGCTGGCCACGCAGTCGAAGGAAAAACTGGCAGGGGCCGCCTTGAAGGAAAGCGTCATCGGCGCCGCACCGCCCCCAAACAGCACCAGCGGGTTCGCCGATGCGGCATCCACGGCGATGCTTTCGCCACGCCAGATCCCGGTCGCCGACAGCGTCGCATTGCTGTTCATGGCGGCCCAGTTCGCCTGTCCGCTCAGGCTGCTCAGTATCTCAGCGTCCTTACCATCGACGGAGGTCACCACGCGGCCGTTCCTGAACTCTACGGTGCCGAACGGATCAGCCGGCAGCTTGCTCAGGTCCGGCTTGGCTGGATTGGCGCTGACCACGGCGCGGGCGATGTCGATGGAACGGGTGATGCGTCCGCCTGAAGGCAAGGCGGGCAGGAAAAGCCCATGTGCTGCGCGTTGAACCCTGATCGTCGGCCGGATCAGCCTCGCCGTCGAGAACACCACATCGCCGCGCAACGCCGCCATGGCGGAGAGATTGACCTCGACCCGTTCGGCCTCGATCACCGGCGGGGTGTCGGTTTCTGTCCATTGCGAAAGCGTCACGTCGGTCAGGATGGCCCGGAAATTCGGCCAGACCTCGATCCGCGGGGCGCCGTCGATGGTGACCCTGAAACCGCTCCACGCACTCATTTCCCAGGCGATGCGGTCGCGCACGATGCGGGTCGAGGCGACGAGCGGCAGGGCGGCAACGGCCAGCGCGATGACGAGCACGGCAACGCCGATCGCCCATATTCCGCGCCGGATCAAAGGTGATGACATGTCGCCCGTATGCTTCCGTTCCGACCAAAAATCGCCCGACGGGTGTAACCCCAGTCGTCACTACGACTTAGGGCTGACGCATTTCAAGTCTTTATGGCCCGGCGATGGCATTTGCGCACATCCGCGTCGCGCGGCCGAACAAAATCTTGCTCTGCTGCGACGCGATATGCATAAGCGATCCCAATGCCTGTCGCCAAAATGCGCAACCTTTTGGGATAACGACATACATAAAACAAAAGTCTAAGGCGCGTCGCGTGAACCAAACGTGACGTGTTTTAAGGAGGAACGATCATGGCTGGCGACGCACCGCTCTGGGCACCGACGAAAGACCAGGTCGACGCGGCGCCGATGACTGCCTTCATGCAGGCCGCCGCGGCCGCAACCGGCAAGGTTTTTTCCTCCTATGCCGAACTACACCGTTGGTCGATCGACGATCGCGAGGCATTCTGGAGCCTGGTCTGGGACTTTTGCGGGATCGTGGGCGACAAGGGCGCCGGCGGCGGCGAACGCGTGCTTGTCGATGGCGAGAAAATGCCCGGCGCCGCGTTTTTTCCCGACGCGAAGCTGAACTTCGCCGAGAACCTGTCGAAGAAAACCGGACTCGGTGACGCCATCGTCTTTCGCGGCGAGGACAAGGTCGAGCGCCGGCTCTCCTGGAATGAGCTGCATGCGCTGACCTCGCGGCTGCAGCAGCTTTTCCTGTCGTTTGGGGTGAAAAAGGGCAACCGTATCGCCGCCATGATGCCCAACATGCCGGAGACCGTCGCGGCAATGCTGGCGACAGCCTCGATCGGCGCCGTCTGGTCGTCCTGCTCTCCCGATTTCGGCGAACAGGGCGTGCTGGACCGGTTCGGGCAGATCGAGCCTGTCGTCTTCATCGTGCCCGACGGTTACTGGTACAATGGCAAGGCGATCGAGGTCGCCGACAAGATCGCGGCCGTTGCGGCAAAGCTCGTCACCGTCCGCAAGATCCTGATCGTCGACTATCTCGGCACGTCGACCGATGTGGCGGCGACCATCGAGAAGGCGACTGCGCTGGACGAGGCGCTCTCATCCTTTGCCACCAAGCCCGTCACCTTCGAACGGTTACCGTTCGCGCATCCGCTCTACATCCTGTTTTCTTCCGGAACGACCGGCATCCCCAAATGCATCGTCCATTCGGCCGGCGGAACGCTGATCCAGCATGTCAAGGAAGAACGGCTCCACGCTGGCCTGCTCGACGGCGACCGCTTCTTTTATTTCACCACCTGCGGCTGGATGATGTGGAACTGGCTGGTCTCAGGCCTGGCATCGGGTGCAACCCTTCTGCTTTATGACGGGTCGCCCTTCTATCCCGACGGCAACGTGCTGTTCGATTTTGCCGACGCCGAGAAGATGACCTATTTCGGCACCTCGGCCAAATTCATCGATTCCGTGCGCAAGGCCGGCCTCAGACCGATCAAAACGCATGATCTTTCCAGCGTGCGCACGATCTCCTCCACCGGCTCGCCACTGTCGCCCGAGGACTTCCGCTTCGTCTATGACGGCATCAAGAAGGACGTGCATCTCGCCTCGATCTCCGGCGGCACCGACATCGTCTCCTGCTTCGTGCTCGGCGTGCCGACCGAACCGGTATGGACCGGAGAGATACAGGGGCCTGGTCTCGGCCTCGCCGTCGATGTCTGGGACGACGACGGCCACCCGCTCAGGCAGGAGAAGGGTGAACTCGTCTGCACCAAGGCGTTTCCGGCGATGCCGATCGGCTTCTGGAACGATCCCGAAGGCAAGAAATACCACGCAGCCTATTTCGAGCGCTTCGACAATGTCTGGTGCCACGGGGACTTCGCCGAATGGACCGCTCATGGCGGCCTGATCATCCATGGCCGCTCCGACGCGACGCTCAACCCGGGCGGGGTGCGGATCGGCACGGCGGAGATCTACAACCAGGTCGAGCAGATGCCGGAAATCTTGGAAGCACTGTGCATCGGCCAGGATTTCGACAACGACGTGCGGGTTGTGCTGTTCGTGCGGCTGGCTGAGGGGATGCAACTCGACGCGGAGCTGGAAAAACGCATCCGCGCGAAAATCCGCAGCGGCGCGAGCCCCCGCCACGTGCCGGCTAAAATCGTCGTCGTTGCCGACATTCCACGCACCAAATCGGGCAAGATCACCGAGCTTGCGGTGCGCGACGTGGTGCATGGCCGCGCCGTCAAGAACAAGGAGGCGCTGGCCAATCCCGAAGCGCTCGAGCTGTTCCGCGACCGGCCGGAACTGGCCGACTGAGCAAACAGACCGGCGGTGCCATGCGACTTAATAGGTCCGGCTGAGCATGGTTAACGAAATATCTCGCTCGAATTTACCTAGAATTCATGAGTGGTACACATTGGTAAATTTTTCGCGGCGCCGGTAAGGTTTTGTTAAGGGCCGGCATCGATAGTCGTGCGTAACTTGAGGGAGAAATCCCGTTCCTCTCCGGAGGATCTGAATTCGCTCAAGCCCCGTGTAACAGCAATCCAATCATTCAAGGCGTCCTGTGGACGCCTTTTCTTTTGGAGCATCGGACCCAAAAGTGGGGACCGGCTGGGAAAATCCGATGCCAAACAAAAAGATAGAGCGGCGACACGGACGACTGAAAGTCCGCCACTCTAATCCGCGAGCACGCGGGTCGACGGGAAAGCGACTTCGACCAGGGTGCCCTCTCCGGGCGTCGAGTTAATGGTGAACCGGGCCCGGTTCGCCTCGACCATGGCCTTGGTCAGCGGCAGCCCGAGACCGGTACCGTCGCCGCGCCCGCGCTTCAGCGCGTTGATCTGCTTGAACGGCTTGAGCGCCTGCTCGATCTCGGACTGGCTCATGCCGATGCCGGTGTCGCGCACGCGCATGACCACGTCGCCGGAGATCTCGTAAGCTGTCGATACGATCACCTGACCGCCGGCCTGCGTGTAGCGAATGGCATTCGACAGGATGTTCAGTGCGATCTGGCGCACGCTGCGCAGATCGGCCACCACTTCCGGCAGCCGAGAGGCGAAGCTGGAGCGGATGATGACACGTTCGCGGTTGGCTTGCGGCTGCATCATCGCCACCGTCTCGGACAGCGTGTCGTTAAGCGACACCGCCTCATATGCCATCTCCTGCTGGCCGGCCTCGATTTTCGAAATGTCGAGCAGATCGTTGACAAGGTCGAGCACATGATTACCCGACCGGTTAATGTCGCGTAGATAGTCGCGGTAACGGTCATTGGCGACCGGCCCGAATTTCTCGTCGACCATCAGCTCGGAAAACCCGATGATGGCATTGAGCGGCGTGCGGATCTCGTGGCTGATGCGGGCGAGGAAGTCGGTCTTTTGCGAGGAAGCGCGCTCGGCCACGGCGCGTGCCTGGGTCAGATCCTCTTCGGCCCGCTTCCATTGGGTGATGTCGCGCACCACCGCGCAGAAGCCGCTATCGTTGGGCAGGCTGCCGATGGTCATGAACAGCGGAATGAAGCGCCCCTGCGCCTCGCGTCCAATCACCTCGCGGCCGTCGTTGAGCACGCTCGCCACGCCGGGCTCGGACAATCCGTCGAGATAGTCTCGCGCGGCGCGCTGGCTTTCGATCGCGAACAGCGAGACGAAGGGCTTGCCGCTCACCTCGTCGCTGTCGAAACCGAAAAGCGCTTCGGCCGGGCGGCTGATCGAGCGGATCGTTCCGTCTCGGCTGATCAGCACGACGCCGTCGGTCGCGGTGTCGATGATGGTGCGCATCTCGGCGATGCGTGCCTTGAGCTCGGAAGTGTCCGGCTGCGTCTGGTCGTCGGCGGTACTATGCAGAATGGCTGCTGCCTCGTCGTCGCCGGAACGGCGCACGACCAGCATCAGCGCCTTGCCGCCACGCCACGGAACCGAACGCAGAATGGCCTCGATCGGGAACTCCTGACCGTCATGCGTCTTCAACCGGAGCGCGTGATCGGTTCCGTCGGAGGCGCTGTCGTCGTAAGGATCGGCAAACAGCGCGCCGAGGCCACCGGCATCCTCCAGATCGTCGAGCGTGTCATAGCCGGTCAGGCTGAGGAATTCCTCATTCGCATAGTGGAGATCGTCGCCGGAATGGATGAGCAGCGGCACCGGCAGTTTGCCGAGGATCGAAGTGTCCGGAGCCTTGCTGCCATCTGCGGTCGAAAAAGCCGATGGCACGAACCCTTCGAGCTTGAGCGGCGGCACCTGCAGGCGCGGCCGCTCAATCGGCGCCGCCTCCACGTCGCCGACATCGCCGATGTGATCGGTTGACGAACGGGTTTCGTCGTCACCGGACGGCGCCCAATCCTCGCTGTCTTCTGCATCACGGAAATCGGCGTCCGTCATGCTGTCGTCGTCTTCGGCGGCGGTCGATCGACTGCCCGTGTCGGTGGGTTCGACTACCTCTTGCGTCGCCTTGTCCGGCTCCGAAACCGGGGCGCCGTCGCTATTGTCGGCGACATAGTCCCGGTCGGCGTAGTCGAGCAGCGAGCCTGAGATGCCGGACACGGTTGCTTCCCGCTGCTCGGCGTCGAGCCTCGCGACATCCTTCTCGTCTTCGACATCGGTTTCGGACGGTTCCGCCGCAGCCGGTTCTGCCGACATTGCAGCATCGGGCTGTTCGGTTGGGGGATTGTCCTTCTTGAGCCGATCGCCGATTTCACGGAATGCACTGCGTTCCAGCGTCGACAGGCCTTTGTCGTTGGCCGGCTGCCTGTGCTCCGCCAACCGGATCACCTTGTCGGCAAAGCGCCGCTCCGGCTTCGGCACGATGGTCAGCGCCGGCACCTCGCCCTGGAACGGGTCGGTTTCGTCAGGCGTTTCGGCGACTTCCGGCTCGAAGGCTGCGGGAGCCCCGGCATTAGGGACAAGCGCCATACCGATCGCTTCCGGATCGACCACTGTATCGCCGGTGCGGGCAACGCCGAAGCCGCGAAAACCCTCGAAGGCACGGCTTCGGCCGTAGACGGGCAGCGCCGCCAGGTCGACGGGAATCTTGAAATCGGTGCCGGCAACCGGCCACAGCACCGAGCGGCCGGACCAGGTGTCGCGACGGTCGAGCAGGCCGGCGATCTCGCCGGACGCATCGAGGTCGAAGGTGGCCGCGACGTCCCTGAAACGCCGGCCGATCACATCGGCGGCAGGCTTGCCGACGAGTTCTGCGAATTCCGGCGACAGCGCACTGAACCTGCCTTCGGCGTCGGTGCGCCAGACGAAACGCAGGGGCGGCGCCGCGCGGTCGATCGAGGGGATGGCACGCTCAGTCGGGTAGCCGGCCCCGATGGCATCCTGTGCGGAACTTTCGGCCGAAGCATCCGCCTCGACATGTCCGGACGCATCCGGTCGGCCCGGCTTTTGCGCCTCATCCTCGCTGGCGCTGAAATACCAATGGTCATGCTGTGGAGGCATTCCGCCGGCCGCTTCCGGACCCTGCTCGGTCGAATCGGGCGCGGTTAAATCAGGTCTGGTCGAATCAGGTCTGGTTGAATCTGGCCCGGTCGAATCGGGAACGTCGTGCTCCGCCGACACCGAACCGTCTCCGCCGGCTGCCGGGACGGTCTGCGCTGCCACATCCAACTTCGCGACTGTTGCGGGCGCTTTGTCCTGCTCTGCTTTTGGCGGGACTGCGGCATCGGCCGCCGCCGCACCGATAGCGGTTTCTCCTCCCGCGCTGCGCTCGCCAGCAGAGCCTGCTTCGGAGTCAAGCCGGTTCTCGTCGATCACCACCAGCAGGTGCCGCTCGTCCGTCAGCCGGGCGAGGCCGGCCGGATAGGAAGTGGTGCCGCCTGGAACGAGGCGTTTGACGATGCGATCGTTCTCGTTCGCCACATCGGTCACAAGCGCTGCCAGCGTTTCGGGCAAGATGCCGAGCGCCGAAAAACCGTCGGAAGCGGCCTCGATGTTGCCTTTGGCATCGACGAAGGCGATGAAATGACCGTCTTCGGTAAAGCCGCTGATGGCCTGAGCGGCGATCTCGGCGCTGCGCGAGCCGGTCTGTGCCGCCGGCACCGCCAGCATGATCGCTTTTTCGCCGTCAGGCATTGTCACCGCGCTGGCCAGAAAGCCAACCGCGCGGCTGGTCAGGCCGGTTGCCAGCCGCACCGTGATGGCGCGGTCGCGACCGATCTGTGGAAAGCCGCTTGTCGCCATGATCTGGCGCCTGGCGATCAGCGGCAAGCCTGTCGAGGCGCCGATGATGGCCTCGATGTCGGGGTAGCCGAACACCGCTGCCCCTGGTCCGTTGGCCCAGATCACCTGTTCGAGGTCTGCCGACAGAAGGGCGATCGCGTCGCCGGCGGCAAAGCGCTGGCGGACCGCGTCGAGCACGGCGACGTCGAGGAAGGAGTAGTTTTCGGACGGCATGCGCTTTGGGAACCCTCACAGAGCGGCAGTTTGCGGTTAACGCTTTGTTAATAAAAGCCGACGGCGCGAAGGTCCACAAGCCATAGCGTGCAACCGCCGGAATCTCTGGGCTCGTGGTTAACGTTGGGAGCGAAATTCTATGGTGCGCTGCAACAAAGATATTGCAATGCACAAAATTTGCCTTTATATTGCCATCATACATGAACGAGACGGCTTTCTGTCGAAGTCGCTGCCGCTGCAAAGGATGGAAAATGTCCAGGACCAAGACCGCTGAAAATGTCGAATTCCCTAGCTTCGACGCTTCCAAAGCCACCGACCAGATCCGCGCTTTCGCGGAAAAGGGCGTCGAGCAGTCGAAAGATGCCTATGCCAAGCTGAAGACCGGCGCCGAAGAGACCCAGAAGGCTCTGGAGTCGACCTTTGAGACCGCCAAGAGCGTTTCCAACGACCTGTCGCTCAAGACCATCGCCGCTCTGCGCGCCAATACCGAAGCCGGCCTTTCGCATTTCGAAGCGCTGATCGGCGCCAAGTCGCTGTCGGAGGTCGTCGAACTGCAGACCGCATTCCTGCGTAAGCGCGTCGAGATGACCGTCGAGCAGGCAAAGGAGTTCCAGACCGTCGCCTCCAAGGCGGCCGAGGACGTCTCCAAGCCGATCAAGACCGCCTTCGAGAAGGCGATGAGCGAAATCAAGGCCGCCTAATATTTGCGCATATTTCGATGATGCAACAAAAGGTCGCATTTCTTCGAACAGGATTATGTGCGATATAGTGGTCAAGCGAATACCCGGCGGGTGGAACCTCCTCCCTCTGCTCTCCGGGGTGGCCAGCCAGCACCTCCTCCCGCTGGCTCGTAACAGGAAAAGGCCGGCACCTCCTCCCGCCGGCCTTTTTCTTTGCCCGGCGAAATACGATGTCGATGCCGGAGCACTCTTTGCCGACAGCGCCGCGCTTCCTGGTGCGCAAAGGACGCTGTAGAACTTTGGATTTTGCGAATGATCCTTTCCGAAAATCGATTCTGATTTTCGGGGCCATGCGCGGCCAAAAGCCTTGAATTAAACTCCGATAGCCCGTATTGACGCATCGCCGAACGACAGAGCGGGTCCCGGAGAATGAACGTTCCGCCCACTCCCGCTCAGGCAAACGTGCCGTTGTAGCTCAGATGGTTAGAGCGCCGGATTGTGGATCCGGAGGTCGCTGGTTCGATCCCAGCCAACGGTACCACTACTGTCCTCAATAAATTCAACCTGCTGGCGGATGGGGTAGGGGCCACCACGCCTCGACGGAGCCGTCGTCGGAAAATGGCTGACCCATTGCAGGGCATTCTACACAGCGGAATTACCGCCACGTACTTCGTTTGCATGTTTCGATTCCATTAGCTTGAGCGCATGGATTCGCCAGCCAGGCGACGACTCCCCAGTGCTCGCTGGTCAGGCCCAGCGGCCTCTAGCTGCCAGTCCCCCCACGCAACCAAGCCGCTGGGCCGTCCCGCCGGAGCGAAGCGCGTTGTCTCGCACATTAGCAACCTTCGGAACTGCCGGGCGCTATGCCGCGTCAATCTTCTGAATCGGACGATAACTGTGCACTATAGAACGAACAGAGCCGACTATGCGATTGCCGCGAAGCATGGCGGAGCGACTGCTAATGGCGATGAGTTGCCGGCGAGAACAAAGAAATCGCTGTTGGTAAGGGATCGGCGATCCGCCAAATTGGCCGCTAATCCGTCGAAAAGCGCGCTAGACCCGAACCCGAAAACGCGCGGTTAGCGCGTCCGGCGCTGGCCTTCGTTCCAAACAAAAAGCCCGCCGCGCACTTCGGCACGGCGGGCGTCTGTCCGAAGAGTTCGTGTCAGTCGTAGACCTTCACAATCTTGCGGGTGGATGGGTCGACCAGGACGGTTCGGCCATCTACGACGACGTAGCGGTATTGAACGTCCGGCACCTCGTAAAGCTCGACTGTATCGGGCAGAGCTGTGCCGATGTTGAGCTCCACGCCGAGAAGGCTGATGGATGCCATCGGTTTCTTTTTCACGTATTCCCGAATCACAGTATCCTGCTCGGGTTGAATGATGACGTCCTGAGCGGCGGCGGCGCTGACGCCAACGAGAAGAAGGATGCCTGCCGCGGCCGAGGAAAGTTGCTTTCTCATATTACCTCCAAGCAAACTCCGCTATGGCGCTTCATTGCTGCCGCGACGGATTGCTTAGCTTGAACGGTGTGGAGCAATTCTTGTTCCACTGGCAGGGCGCGAATCCGCTTACACAAACGCGCGCCCGCTCAAGGCGGCAAGCCATCCTGACAGGTATTTCGGGAACGATTGTCGAGACGGGGCGGGCAGGCACCGGGGTAACATAAAGGCAAAAAAGCCAATCAACGGCTGCACTCGGATTGTGGATCCGGAGGTAGGCGGCCGCGCTGCCTATGTGTCAGCCGCTATCGTCGCCTGCAACCATTGTGTGATGGCATCGAAAGCGATCGGTTTGGTCGTGGCGACGTCAAACAGCGGTCCGCGCCGCAGCGGCTCGGCGCGCTTGGCCAGTTCTATCAGTTCGGGGATGTAGGCCGCTCCCGGATGGCCGGCGGGACGCTGGTCGAGCCGTGCGCGATAGCGCTCGGCAAGAACCTCGCCGGGAGCATGACACCAGATTTCGGCGGTCTGCTCGACGCCGGCCCTTCGCAGGTGATCCTCGAGCACCTGGCGCGGCTGGAAGCCGAACCAGGCGTCGACGACAAATATGGTGCCAGACGGAGCCTCGCCGACGACCGACCAGATGGCTTGGTAACTGGCGCGGCCGAGCGTCCGGTTGAATTCGCGATCACCGCCGCCGAGCACTTCGAGGAACGGGTTCTTGATGGTATCGAGCGCGAGCAATGGCCAACCCATGCGCTCGGCGATGCCGCGCGAGACGGTGCTTTTGCCGCTGGCGGGGATGCCGTTAACGAGCACGGCGCGCCGGCTGGGCACGGCGCGCCTGGCGGGCACACCACGCCGGCCGGGGTTGAGCCGGGCAGATGGCAAGGACACGGGCGCGACTGCCGCCTTCGTCGCGAGCGCTTGCACACCGGCGCCGATGACGCCTGCGTCGTCGCCCAGTTGCGCGGATTCCACCGGGCATTGGTACCACGGAGCCAAGGCGGGAGCCCTGGCAAGCGCCCGGTGGGCCGCCAGGCCAAGTCCGCCGCCGAGCAGGACCAGGTCAGGGGCGAACATGGCCACGGTCGTATCGATTGCCGCACGCAGCGGCCCGGCCCAGGCTTCCAGTATGCCGCGCGCCAGCGCGTCGCCGCCCGCATCCCGGCCAAAAAGCTGATCGACCGAAACATCCGGACCGAGGCCTGCCCGCGCGATGTGACGGCCAAGCGCTGTGCCTGAGCTGGTGGTTTCAACGCAGCCGCGCCGGCCGCAGACGCACGCTTCGCCTGACATGTCGACGGTGATGTGGCCGAGCTGCCCCGCCGTCCCCTTGCCGCGGACGATCCGCCGGTCTTGGACCACGGCACCGCCAATGCCGGTCCCGATCGTGAACATGACGATGCTTTCATGGCCTCTGGCGGCACCGAGAGCCATTTCCGCGATCAGTGCCATGTTGTCCTTATCGACCAGGCGCAGCGCCGGTTCAGTGGAGCTCGCCAGGATGAATAGTTCCGAACAAACCACCCCACTTCTCGAAGTCCGACACCTTTCCAAGCATTTCGGTGCGGTGCAGGCGCTGAATGATTTCTCCATGGCCGTGCGGCCGGGCGAAGTGGTGGCGCTGGCGGGCGACAACGGCGCCGGCAAGACGACGCTGATCAAGGCGATATCGGGCGTCTTTCAGCCGACCGGCGGTGAAATTCTGCTGAGAGGGCAGCCGGTGACGTTCGCGACGCCTCAGGAGGCGCGCGAAAAAGGCATCGAGACCATTTACCAGGATCTCGCTCTCGCCGACAATTTGTCCATTGGCGCCAATATCTTTCTCGGCCGTGAACCCATGCGCAAGGCCTTCGGTTTCCTGCCGGTGCTCGATCGCAAGGCCATGGCCGTCGCCGCCAAGCAGACCATGGGACGGCTGGACTTCCATGTCAGCCGGCTCGACGCCCCGGTCAGCAATTTCTCCGGCGGTCAACGGCAGGCTGTAGCCATCGGCCGGGCCGTCTATTGGGACGCGCAGATCCTGATCATGGACGAACGGACCGCGGCCCTCGGCGTACCGGAGCAGCGCAAGGTCATTTCGCTCATCCACCAACTCAAGGCACAACGGCGGGGCGTGATCTTCATCTCGCGCAATCTGCAGGATATTTTCGCCGTTTCCGACCGCATCGTCGTGCTGCGCCGCGGCGTTCAGGCTGGCGAGCGCAAGATCTCGGAAACCAACCATGACGAAGTCGTCAAGCTCATGGTTGGCGGATAAGCCGAACTTTTCGATTATTTGAAACAGCTCACTTGCCGAAGAAATCAGCCTCCCGGGCCGCCAGCAGGCAACTCTTTGGCGAGAAGCGACCCGCGGCAAGATCGCCGGCATAGGCTATCGCGCCTAGCTGCTCAGCACCTCGATGCGCTCGGTCGATTCCCGGTGAAGTATGCTCGCCCCGATGATGATGATACGCCATACAGATGCGCTCGGCGGAGCGGAAACAAGCAGGATGGCGAGCAGAGTCGACATTGCCTGAGGATGTCACTATATAGCGGCGGCTTTGGCCGCGTGCCCTAGGGGTGCGCAGCGAATGGCACCGCAAACGTGCCACGTATTGTGACACCAATTGTCATACAAATTGACTGGAATTCCGGAAAAAAGCAAGTAGAAACAATGGTTCGATCCGGGACATGATCCCAGCCAACGGTGCCAGTCTCCTCAGAAAATAGAATCGCCTCAACAATTAGAATGTGCTCCTTGAACCTTCGATTCACGTCAGCTCTGTGGAGCTTGGGCAAGATCGGCTTGCCGGACGGCGACGACTCGGTTGGAATGGGATCGTGCATCTTTTCGGGGATACCGGCGTTTATGAATACCAACCGGCGCAGCCGCCAGGGAACAGCAGCATGAGCGAACACGCGATCGAGTTCTTGCAAGGGTGGATCGGCGAAAAGGTCCACTGCCAGCCCTCGCTGGACAGGATCGAGGAGCAGGCCGAGACCCTCGCCAGGGAATGCGCCGCCAGGGCGGCTGAAGCCGGCATACCGCTGGAGGATATCCAGGAAGAGGTCGGCGACATTCAGGAGCTTATAGCGTCGAAGCTGGAAGAGGCGGCTGAGGCCGACCAGGACGAAAAGAATTCGGACAAGCCTGCCGAGTGACATGCCGACCCGGCGAAAGGCCGGGAAAGGCATCTGTTTACCAGGCTCAACCATTTCCAAGACCTGGGCGACGTGTGACACGCCACAGTGCTACTTTCCCTGACTTGCCCCGAAGTTGCCCTTGAGCCATGCCTTCGGCAGCGCCGGCACGAAATTGCCGTCGCGCCCGGTCATGTCGTCATTGGCGACCAGCGCATTGAGGATCGCCTCCTCCACGCTCTCGATCACGGCGTCGAAGAACGGATCGATGTCGGTATCCGGGATAAAATCGGCGCTGGCGATGCGGCCTGACGGCGCCAGCGCCGCCTCGCGGTTGGCGGTCGAAAAGGCCAGGAAAATATCGCCCGAGCTATGATAGCCGAACCCGCCGGTCATGGCGACGCCGAGCGGCGCCCGGCGGGCCAGCCGCTTCATCTGATGCGGCATGAACGGCGCATCGGTGGCGACGATCCCGATGATCGAACCTTTCTCGGCCCGCGGCGTGCTTTCGCGGATCGCCGGTTCTACGAGATCGGGCCCGGCACGCAGGCCGCGAATGGTGAAATTGCTCCGCTTGCCGAAATTCGCCTGCACCAACGCGCCGACCGTGTAGCGCCCGCCGTGCCATTCGACGAGGCGCGATGCCGTGCCGGAGCCCGCCTTGAAACCGAAGGCGATCATGCCGGTGCCGCCGCCGACGCTGCCTTCCTCGATCGATCCGCTGGTCGCGCCATCGAGCGCCGCGGCAACATGTTCGAACCTGAGATGGTGGCCGTTGATGTCGTTCAGGAATCCGTCATAGGTTTCGGCAGCCACCGGCAGGCCCCAGCCGCTGTCGAGCGCGGACGGCAGCACGCGCTGCATCCAGCGCAGCGTTGCGTCGCGTGAAACGCCGCAGGAATGCGTGTTGGTGATGGTGATCGGGAAATTGAACGCACCTGTCTCCTCGATGATGTGCGAGCCGGTCAATTCGCCATTGCCGTTCTGGCTGAAGATGCCGGCAAAGACCGGCGTGGCGAGATCGGCGCGCGGTCTCGGCAGGATAGCGGTCACGCCGGTGCGCACCGGTCCCTTGCCGACCACCAGCCTACCATCGCCCAAAATCAGCGTCGAATAACCGACCGCAACGCCAGCCACATCGGTGACGGCGTTGAACGGCCCAGGCGTGCCGTCAAAACTTATGCCGAAGGCTCGCGCGCGTGGCCTGCCGGAAGGCGTCGTCTGGTGATGATTGTCGGTCATGCGGGCTCAGAAATCATAGGCACTCAGAAATCATTGCCACTCAGAACAGGGAGCCTTGATTGCCACGCTCCTTGGCTTTGGCGGCCGGCTTAGCAGTTGTTTTCGGCCGCGCGGCACCGCTGGTCGCAACCGCATCGGCGGTCCCGTCGGCAAACTCCAGCGAAAGTGCCATACCCGGCACCACTTCCGCCGCTTGCTTGATCACCGCGCCGTCGGCGTCTTTCACCAAGGCGAAGCCACGCGCCAACACCGCCTTGTGCGACAGCGTGGCCAGCAGCCGGTCGGCCTGGGTCAATTTCCCGCGCAAGCGCTCGAGCCGTACGGAAATCACCCGGTCCTGTCGCCGCGACAGCGCCGCCAGGCCATCTGCCTGCAATTTCTGCCGCCTTGCGATCGGCGCCGGCGACAGCCGCGCCGCGGTGCGCGAAAACCGCGTTCGCCGCTCGCGCACGATGGCGAAGAACGCCGCTTGCGCGCGGCCAAGGTCGCGGCCGGCCAGCGTGCGGGCCTCGTTCATGCGTCGCGACAGGGTGGCCGGCGTCAGCCGCTGCGCCTGAAGCCTAGCTCGCTTGCGCTGGACGCTGACGGACAGCGCCCGGCCAAGCCGGCTGGTCGCCTCGTCTAACCGCCGGCGCGGCAATGCCAGCAACTGGTCGGGCGAGGGCAGCGCTCGGGCGGCGGCACGCGCCGCCTGGCGCTTGCGCTCGAAATTGCGCGACACCGCGGCCTTGAGCCGCGCGCCAAGGCTGGCAAGCGTCACTTCGAGGTCGGCGCGCACGGGCACGGCGATCTCAGCGGCACCCGTCGGTGTCGGCGCCCGCACATCCGCCGCCAGGTCGATCAACGTCCAGTCCGTTTCATGGCCGACGGCGGAGATCACCGGAATGCGCGAGGCGGCGACGGCGCGGGCCAGCGCCTCGTCATTGAACCCCCAAAGATCCTCGAGGCTGCCGCCACCGCGCGCCACGATCAGCAGGTCGGGCTGCGGAATGGCGCCATCCAGCGCCAGCGCGTTGAAGCCGTTGACGGCGGCGGTCACTTCGGCGCCGGCCGTTTCGCCCTGCACCCGCACCGGCCAGACCAGCACATGCAGCGGAAACCGGTCCTTGATCCGGTGGATGATGTCGCGGATGACAGAGCCTGTCGGCGAGGTGACGACGCCGATGACGCGCGGCATGAATGGCAGCAAGCGCTTGCGGCCGGCATCGAACAGGCCTTCGGCCTGCAGCCGGCGCTTGCGCTCGTCCAGCAGCGCCATCAGCGCTCCGGCGCCGGCCGGCTCCAGATTGTCGATGACGATCTGGTAGTTGGACTTTCCAGGATAGGTGGTGAGCCGGCCGGTGGCGATCACCTCCATGCCCTCTTCGGGGCGGAACTTCAGCCGGCTCATCGTGGTCTTCCAGACCACGGCGTCGAGCCGTGCGCGGTCGTCCTTCAGGCAGAAATAGGCGTGGCCGGAGGAATGCGGCCCGCGATAGCCTGATATTTCGCCGCGCACCCGCACATTGCCGAAGACGTCCTCGACCGTGCGCTTCAGCGCGCCGGAAATCTCGCTCACCGTGTATTCGGTGGCGTTGGTGCGTGATTCGGATACTGCGTCGCTCATTGGCCGATTGGGGGGCGGTTGTCCGTCCGCGTCAAGACGGGTGTGTCCGGTGCCGGCCAATTGCGGGGGTTTTTCACCAGCCCGGCGAGATCTGGTTCGGCTTGGTCCGCTTCGTCTTAGAGAAGGCAAATGCCGGGAAGTCGAAGCTTCCCGTATCTTCGCCGAGCGGCACGGAAATATTGTCGAGGCTTTCCGAAATGTGGCGGGCCAGCGCATCGACGATCTCCGGCCGCGACGTCTGGCCACGCATGATGCCGATGCGGCAATCGGGCAGGGCGCCGAACCCGTCGGCGTCGCCCAGAACCCGCATGCCGGGCCGCAGCGCGCATTCCGGCAGCACCGAGATCGCCAGGCCGGAAAGCACCGCGGCGGTGATGACGGTTGCCGAGAAGCTGGTGAACAGGATGCGGTAGTCGCGGTTCTGCCGGTCGAGCACGTCGACGGCGGCCCGCCGCCAGATGCAGTTCGGCCGGCCGAAAGCCATCGGCAATGTGTCCTGCTCATGTGTCGCGTGGTTGGCCGAAGTGACCCACAGCAGCGGTTCGCGCCGCACCACTTCCGACTGGCCGTGTGCGTCATTGTGCGTCACCAGCGCCAGATCGAGATTGCCGCGCTTGATATGATCGACCAGCCCCGGCGTCGGCTCGCAGATCACGGTCAGTTCGACACGTGGATTGGAACGGGCGAAGCGGGCCATGATCTCGGGCAGGAAACGATCGGCATAATCGTCCGGCGTGCCGATGCGGATCGTGCCTTCGAGCCGCCGGTCGTCGAAGGCGGCCAGCGTTTCCCGATTGAGGAACAGCAACCGTCTTGCGTAGGAGAGCAGCCTGTCGCCTTCCTCGGTCAGCCTGTTGGTGCGCCCGTCCTTTTCGAACAGCGGCTTGCCGATCCGTTCCTCCAGCCGGCGCATCTGCATGGACACCGCCGACTGGGTCCGATGCACCGCTTCCGCCGCGCGGGTGAAGCTGCCGGTGTCGACGATTGAGACGAAGGTCTGCAACTGATCGAGATCGAGTGGCGCTTTCATCGGTCCAATCCATCATTAGTGTTGATGCTAAAGATTAGAAACATTCGTTGGATTAATCAATCGAACGATGGCAAATTTACGACTGTCCACATGACGGCATGTGAATCGGGACCGGAACGGCCGCTGTTACCAGCGCCGATCACCTGTCTCGTCCTTTCGATGAAGGAGACTGACATGGCTACGTTTGATTTCGCCACCGAGACTTCGCGCATTACGTCGCGTCCGGCTATTGCGACGCGCGTAGTCGACACCATCTTCAACGTCTATCGCGCCTGGAAAAACCGCCGCGCCTTCTATCGCCTTGGCGAGATGTCGGACGCCGAACTCGCCGACATCGGCTTGACGCGCGCCGATCTCCACGTCGCCATCGAGGTGCCGTTCGGCCGCGATCCAACCGAGAGGCTTCGCATCATCGCGGCCGATCGCACAGACACGATAGAGGGTATTGCCCGCAAGGTGGCATGATGGCGTTGTTGCGTGCCCTTTCGCGTGCTTTGCGCGTCTAAAGGGCGCACGGCGCTTGGATTTCGCAGGCTCCCACTCCCTGCCGGTCCCCCGCCGGCCCGCCTGCACACTGCCCGGTTCTCACAAGGACCGGGCATTTTCTTTGATCAACGCTGAAGATCAGATGCCGGCAGACTCGTCGGGTTACCGGCGATCCATTCCTCGCTTGAACTGGTCGAAGATCGATTCGACGCCCTTCAGGTAATCGTCGCGCTGCTGCGCGCCCGTCTCGAACATCTTGCCGAACAAATCGTCGAACGGATTCCTTGGCCTGCCGCTCGGATTGGCCGGCGGCTGTGGCGCCGGGCGCTGCTGGGGCGCCTGACGCGGCTGCGGCTGAGGCTGCTGCGGCTGTTGCGAACCACCGCCGAACATATCCTGCAGCACCTTGCCGAGCGGATTGTCACCATACGGGTTCTGCGTTTGTTGGGGCTGCGGCTGGCTTTGCGGCTGTTGCGCGCCGCCGCCGAACATGTCCTGCAGCACCTTGCCGAGTGGGTTGTCCATCGGGCCGGGCGCCTGGCGCTGCTGTGGTGCCGGCGCTTGCGCGGCTCCGCCGGCCTGCCGCATCATCTGCTCGATAATCTCGCCGAGCGGATTGCTGCCGCCGCCGAATCCGCCTGCTGCCTGCATCTGATCTGTAGTCTGCTTGAACAGTCCGCCCATCATCATCGAAGCCACGGCCGGCAGCATCTGCTGCAAAACCTGCTGGCTGACACCGCTTGCCTGCGCAGCCTGGCTGGCAACGGCGCGGGACAGCTCTTTCGAGCCGAACAGATGGCCAAGAATGCCGTTGCCTTCATCGACGCCCTGCGGCGAGAAAGCCCGGCTTGCGTCCTCGAAATATTTGGCGTGCTGGCCGCTGGCCATTGCCGTCATGAATGCGCCGAGCCCGTAAGGATCGGACGTGTTGCGCTTCAGCCCCTGTGAAAAAGCCGGCAGCAGCGCCTCAACCGCCGATTGCGTTTGCTGCTGCGACAGCCCGAACTGTTGGGCCAGGGCCTGCATGCCGTGGCCGTTCTGAGCCTGCGCCAGAATGTCGAACAAGGAAGGCATTGGTTTTCTCCTCCGGGAAAATCCTCGCAGGAAAGCCTACCGCATCGGCCCGAAAATCGGAATCGATTTCGGAAAGCACGATGCGGTAGCTTAAAGAGAGTCAGAGCGTCCTTGCGCGTCCACCAGGGCGCGGCGCTCTAATTCGTTTCCATTACCAACTGAGGCGACTATTCCTGAGCTGTCGGCCAACCGGATAGCAAACTGCTAGTACGCATATTCCATGAACACCGGCTCGATCGAGCCGCCCCAGCGCGTATGATAGGCGGAGAGCAGCTCTTCGGCGCTTGTCGTGCCACGCGCGACCACTTCGTCCAGCGTGCTGAGGAACGACGTTTCATCATAGCCGTCGCGGTTCTTGCGGCCGCGGTTCTTCAGCCCCATGCGCGAGATGACAAGCACGTCGCGGGCGATCTCGCGCAGTGTCGTGTTGCGGAACGGCGCCGAAATGCCCTGTTCCGGCACGGCGTTGCGCATCGCCAGCACCTCTTCATAGCTCCAGCTCGAGGTCAGCGCCTCGGCCGCGTCGAGCGCCGCCGCGTCATAGAGCAGCCCGACCCACAAGGCCGGCAGCGCGCAGATGCGCCGCCACGGTCCGCCATCGGCGCCGCGCATTTCAAGGAAACGCTTCAATCGCACGTCGGGGAACAGCGTCGACAGATGGTTCGCCCAATCGCCCATCGTCGGCAGCCCGTCGGGTATCTCGTTGCGGGCCGCACCTGCCATGAACTGGCGGAAGGTGACGTGTGTCATGTCGTGGTACTGGCCGTCGCGGATGACGAAATACATCGGCACGTCGAGCGCCCATTCGACATAATCGGCGAAGCCGAAATCGGGCGAGAAGCAGAATTCGAGCAGGCCCGAGCGCTGGTTGTCGGTGTCGCGCCAGATGTCGCCGCGCCAGCTCTGAAATCCGTTGGGCCGGCCTTCGGTGAAGGGCGAGTTGGCGAACAGCGCCGTCGACAGTGGCTGCAGCTTCAGCGACACCTGCATCTTGCGGCGCATGTCGGCCTCGCTCTCAAAGTCGAGATTCACCTGGATGGTGCAGGTGCGGTACATCATGTCGAGTCCTTTGGTGCCGACCTTGGGCATGTAGCGCGTCATGATCTCGTAACGCGATTTCGGCATTTTCGGTGTGTCGGCCAGTGACCATTTCGGGCTGCCGCCGAGGCCGAGGAAGCGTATGCCCATCGGCTCGGCGATCTCGCGCACCTGCGCCAGATGCGCATTGCCTTCGCGGCAGGTCTGGTGGATCGTCTCCAGCGGCGCGCCGGACAGTTCGAACTGGCCGCCGGGCTCCAGCGAGATCGCGCCCTGGCCGGTCGGCTCGACCAGCCCGATAATGCGGCCGGCATCCATGATCGGATCCCAGCCGAGTTTTTCCTGCATGCCCTCGAGAATGGCGCGGATGCCGTGCTCGCCGCCATAGGGCACCGGCGCATTGCCGTCGACATAGAACGGGAATTTCTCGTGTTCGGTGCCGATGCGCCATTTGTCGCGCGGCTTGTTGCCTTCAGCCAGATGCTCGACAAGCTCGTCGACGCCTTCGATCGGCCGGAAATCGGTTGTGTCGCGCGCCATTACAAGTCCTCTGCAGGCGGTCGGACGACCGCCGGCGCTAGATGGACGAAATGTCAGTAGGCGATCAAGCGAAAAATCCTGAGCCACAGGGTAACTGGAATTGATTGACGCTGCTTCTTTCTTCTCCCGCAAGGGCCCCGCTGGGGGAGAAGGGGAGAATCTTCACCAATCCCCGACCGTCGCCTGTATCACCGCCAGTGCCGCCACCGCAGCCGTGTCGGCGCGCAGGATGCGCGGACCGAGCGGAATGGCGGTTACGAAAGGCAGCACCCTCAGCATCCTTCGTTCCTCGTCGGAAAACCCGCCCTCGGGCCCGACCAGCAGCCCGAACTTCTTCTCCCGCACCGCTTGCAGCGCGGGCAGGGGATTGTTGGTCGAGGCATCCTCGTCGCAGAAGATCAACCGCCGCTCCTTGTCCCAGCCGGCCAGCAGGCGCTCGAACTTTTCCGCTTCCCGCACCTCCGGAACCGCCAGGATGCCGCATTGTTCGGCGGCCTCGACGACATTGGCGCGCAGGCGTTCGATGCCGGGCTTCGCCACTTGCGTGTGCTGGGTGATGACCGGCTGCAGGACGCCGGCGCCCATCTCGACCGCCTTCTGCACCAGATAATCGAGCCGACCCTGCTTCAATGGCGCAAAGCAGTAGATGAGATTGGGCAGCGGCGGCTGCGGCCGCTGCAAGGCCAGCACCTTCAGCCGCACCGCTTTTTTGGATTTCGCGGCGATTGCCGCCGACCATTCGCCGTCTCGGCCGTTGAACAACAGGATTTCGGCGCCTTCGCCGAGCCGCAGCACATGCATCAGGTAATGACCCTGCTGCGGGCTCGCCTCGAACTCGGCTTCCGGTCCGAGGTCGTTCGGCACGAAAAGCCGCTGCATCTTGTAATTGGCGCGCATCGCCGAGGAATGGGCGAGCCAAACCTTGGCGTCAAGTCTCAGCCGAGGGATGCCAGACCGGTTCGTAGCCTTGCCGCAGCACGGAAACGGTGGTTGCCGGCGTGAGCAGGCGGATTGGACGGACGGCAAAACCACCGAACCCCACCGGATCGCCATAGCCTGCGAAGGACCAGCGAAGCGCCTTGCGGCCGCGCATCGCATAGGCGTTGCCCCCTTCCGCAATCATGGCGCCGTCCGGCAACCCGGCAAGCTCTTCGGCGGATACGACCGGTGCCCGCCCACCTGCCGCCAGCCGCTCCTTATGCAGCCGCTTATCAACCTGCGGTGCGCGCGGCTCCGCAATGCCGTAGGCCACGCCGAAGCGCTGGACGAAGTCGCCCGCCCGCTCGCGCCGGCAGAAGAAGCAAGGCCGATGCCCGGCCGAGAGCGCTGTGACCTCGTCCAGGAAAAACAGCTCGGTCCAGCCGGTCTTGCCACCGTTCCTGTTTCGGCCCATCGGCTCGCGCCGTACATCGCGGAATTCACAGACGCAGATGATCCAGGCCTGCAGTGCCCAGCGCTTTTTCAGCAGCGTCTTCGTTTCGGGGTCATGGATGATACCGCGATTGCCCATCAACCGGCCACGCTCCGGCACGGCGCGGAGAACGCCGAACGGGTCTACGCGGTTCTGCAGTGGCATAGCTTTCTCCCCGAATACGCATCTTGGCCGAAATGACGGCGGCATGATATCGCTCGACGCATCATTTTCATATCAGCAGGTTTTTCAATGCGGGTGCTGGTGGTCCAGAATTTCGACAGTGAGGGCCTTGGCCAGATCGGCGCAGCGCTAGTCGAGGCGGGCGCCGATATCGACCTGCGCCGGCCCTATTGTGGCGAGATGCTGCCGCAGGACAGCGATGCGCACGACGCCATGGTCGTGCTCGGCGGCGCCCAGAATGCGCTGGACGACGAGATTTGCCCGTATTTCCCTGAACTGCTCGACCTGACGCGCGATTTTGCGAACAAGGATCGCGCCGTGCTCGGTATCTGCCTTGGCAGCCAACTGGTCGCGCGCGCCTTCGGCGGCGAGAACCGGATCGGCGGCGCCTCGGAATTCGGCTGGCACAAGGTCTCGCTCACTCCGGCGGCGAAGGCCGATCCGGTGCTCGCCGCGCTGCCTGGAAATTTCCCCATCTTCGAATGGCACGACGACACTTTTGCCTTGCCTGAAGGTGCCGTGCGGCTCGCCGGCAACGAAGTAGCCGAGAACCAGGCGTTTCGCATGGGCCGCGCCGTCTATGGCTTTCAGTTCCATTTCGAGGCGGACCGGCCGATGGTCCGCGACTGGAGCTCATCCTTCGCATCCCTCATTGCCGAACGGCACCCGGACTGGAGCACTCGGCTCGACGACGAAATGGCCCATCACGGACCGGATGCCGATGCCGCCGGGCTGGCCATTGCCCGCGCCTGGGTGGCGACGATCTGACGGCTGTCGGTCCCGACGTTGCATATTTGGCACGTTGGCAAAAATCCGCTGTGGACAGCTTGTTTCGTCCTTGGCTTGTGGCCGCCCGCCACCCTAGAAGGCACGCGCTCTGCATCTTCCGTGCAACGCGATGAACCCTTTGTCTCACTCGCGCGACACATCGCCGATACAGAAACTGCCTAGAAGCGCGAAATCGTCGAATTTTGAGACCTATTTCCGTTTCAACCTATTGGTAACCCGCCTCGTGCACAGATGAAGAGAGCTCAACAAGAGATGACGTCCGTGAAAGCAGCGCTTCTGTCCTTTGTCATGTTGTCGGCCATAGTGTTGTGCGGCTTCGGCACTTATGCCGGCGACGCAGCCAACAACCACAACGCCGTCGATGGCTACGGCGTCACCGCCGCGCTTCGCTAAAACACAGACTTGAAGCGCCACGCGCTTTAGGCCCTCTCACCTGACACCACCAGGATACGCTTGTCCGCGCCGTCGACGACGAGCGCGCTGAGGTTTCCCGTCTGGTAGGCAAGCGTGTCGATATTGACGCGGTTGACCATCACCTCCGCCTCCGGAACCGGCGTGTGGCCATGCACCACGATCTTCGGATGCAGGCCGGAATGATTGTGGAAGACATCGCGGATCCAGATCAGATCCTGCGTGCTCTGACTTTCCAGCGCAATGCCTGGCCGGATGCCGGCATGGCAAAAGAAGAAGTCGCCAAAGGTCAGTGAAAACGCTAGCGACTGCAGGAAGTCGACATGGCTTTTCGGCACGGCCTCGACCAGCGCCGCATGGCCTTGCCGCAGTGCCGCCTCGGACCTGCCAAACCACGCACCGCCGCCTTCATTGAGCACCACGCCATAGGACTGCGCGGTCTGGATGCCGCCATAGCGCATGAAAAGCCCGTCCGCATCGGGTGCATCGAGGAAGTCGAGGAAGCCGATGTCGTGGTTGCCGGCGAGCATCAGGTGGCGCGGGTCGCGTTTTCGCACTTCGATCAGGAAATCGATGACGCCCTTGGAGTCCGGGCCGCGGTCCACATAGTCGCCGAGATGGATGACACGCCAGTCGGCCGGCCGCGCCTGGCGGATCTCGGCCGCAATCCGGCGGTACATGGCGACGAGCAGGTCGAGCCGGCCATGCACGTCGCCGACCGCATAGATGCGCATGCCTTCCGGTCCGCGCGCGTCGAGAAAGTGGATGCCGGGGGCAATCAATGCGTCCATCTCCGTGATCATGCCGTCACGGGAGTCTAACGCCGAAGCTGATCTTTGCCCATGTCGGTTACCAGACGCTTTCCGCACAGTGCCAGCGTAATGTCCATCTCCTTGCGGATGATTTCCAAGGCTTTGGTGACCCCATCCTTGCCGAGCGCGCCAAGGCCGTAAAGGAAAGGCCGGCCGATATAGGTGCCCTTGGCGCCAAGACACAGCGCCTTTAGCACGTCCTGGCCCGAGCGGATGCCGCCATCCATATGCACCTCGATCGTGTCACCGACAGCGTCGGCGATCTCTTCCAGCACCTCGATCGACGACGGCGCACCGTCGAGCTGGCGCCCGCCATGATTGGAGACGATGATCGCGTCGGCGCCGGTCTTGGCCGCCATCAGCGCGTCTTCCTTGTCGAGGATGCCTTTCAGGATCAGCTTGCCGCCCCAGCGTTCCTTGATCCAGGCAACGTCCTTCCACGACAGATGCGGATCGAATTGCTCCGTCGTCCATGAGGACAGCGAGGTGAGGTCGCCGACGCCCTTGGCGTGGCCGATGATGTTGCGGAAAGTCCGGCGCTGGGTACCGGCCATGCCGATGCACCAGCCCGGCCTGGTCGCCATTTGCCAGATGTGTTTCGGCGTGAAGCGCGGCGGCGCCGACAGCCCGTTGCGGATATCCTTATGGCGCTGGCCGAGGATCTGCAGATCGAGCGTCAGCACCAGCGCCGAGCATTTCGCCGCCTTCGCCCTGTCGATGAGATTGAGGACGAAATCCTTATCGCGAAGCACATAGAGCTGGAACCAGAACGGCTTCTTGGTCACTGATGCGACATCCTCGATCGAGCAGATGCTCATCGTCGAAAGCGTGAACGGCACGCCGAATTCCTCCGCCGCCTGCGCCGCCAGCATCTCGCCGTCGGGGTGCTGCATGCCGGTCATACCGGTCGGCGCCAGCGCCACCGGCATCGCCACCTTCTCGCCGATCATGGTCGATTCCAGCGAGCGGTTGCTCATGTCGACCAGCACGCGCTGGCGGAACTTGATCTTTTGGAAATCCTCCTCGTTGGCGCGGTAGGTGCTTTCGGTCCATCCACCTGAATCGGCATAGTCGAAGAACATCTTCGGCACGCGGCGGCGCGCCAGGTCCTTGAGATCGGCGATGGTGAGGATCATGCTCATGGGTTTTCCGCTGGTTGTTCGCTAATTCGTCGTTGATTTTCTTGGCCGGCGCTCAGAGGCTGTTTGGAAAGTCGCTCCGGCGAGTCATATGGTGGGGGTTTCGAGAACCGGAGCGGAGCGGACATTTGGGCTCCGTGAGCCCGCGCATGACCCCAATTGGAAAGATTTTCGGAAAGGATCATGCGCAAAATCAAAAGTGCTACAGCGTCCTTTGCGCGTCCAAAGGACGCGCGGCGCTGTAGGTAAGCGCAGAAAACGCCATCAGATGGCCGCCGCGGTAGAGTTTCCAAACAGTCTCTCACGAGCGTTTTCTTGCCGGCTCGCTGTCGCCGGCCTCTGAGCGCTGAATCAGCCTCAGCCGCGACACACGCTGCCAGTCGCCGCTGCGCTCGGCCTCGGCCATGGTGCGTTCGACATGGGTGATGTGGTCCATCGCCGCCTGCCGTGCGGCCGCCGGATCGCCGGCCTTGACCGCCACGTAGATCGCCCGGTGCTGCGAAAGCAGCGCTTCGCGCGCGCCGGGCACGTTGAACACCAAGAGCCGGTTCTGGAAGACGCCCTCCGACAGCAGCCGGTAGCACGAGCGCAGCGTGTGCAGGAGGATGATGTTGTGCGCGCATTCGCAGATTGCGTGGTGGAACTCGACGTCGATTTCCGCCTCGTCGTCGAAATTGCCGGTCCGGTGCGCCTCGTCCATGCGCGCCATGATGCGGTCGAGCAACGCCAGATCGTCCGATGTTGCGCGCCGCGCCGCGTACTCGGCCGCCACCGCTTCGATCTCGCGGCGGTATTCCAGATAGTCGGTCGCCGCCTTGCGGTGCATGGAGATCAGGTCCGTCACCGGCTTGGTGAACAGCTGCCCGATGACGTCGGCGACATGGCTGCCGCCGCCGGGCCGCGTCGTCAAAAGCCCGCGCCCCTCCAGCGCCTTCAGCGCATCGCGCAGGATCGGCCGCGACACCTCGAACTGCCGTGCCAGCTCGCGCTCGCCCGGCAGCCTGTCGCCGGTGCGCAGAACGCCTTCGAGGATCAGACTCTCGATCTGCTGCACCACCTCGTCGGCGGTGCGGGGATGCTCGATCCGGGAGAAAATATCGCTCAACGGGGATGGCCTGGGGTTGAACCGGTGTCGCGCAGGATAAAGCCAGTGTCACCAACTGGTCAAATTATTTATCCACTTCGTCGGTTTGGCCGGGTCCAACGTCGTCGCGGTATATCGATTTCGGCTAACTTGTCGTTTGCGTCCCCCGGCAATTGGCTCTAGAGGGACGCGATTGCACCAGGCCCGGGGGACCAGCCGTGGCAGATGACCGGTCCAATCTCAAATTTCAGCCGCGCGTCGAGGGCAGCGTCATGGGCTTTCCCGCGCATCAGGGACGGCCTGGCGCGCTCGGCGAGGTTCACGCCCGTCCGCATCCGCTGGTCGAGAAACCGCGCGTGCTGGTGCAGCTTTCCTTCATGACCGAAGCTGGGTCCGGCGTCGACCAGGCCGTGCTTTCCGAATTGTCGCGGCGGCTCGGCATCGCCGCGCCTGACCCTCATGCCCGCCACCACGCGATGAAGTGGGGCAAGGGCTCGCTGCGCTGGGAACGGCACACGGAATTCTCCACTATCTGTGGGAAGGGCCGCTCTCCGAGAGCGGCCAGCGCCACGACGAGTCGCCTTTCGGCAACGGCTTTTCGCCGCCGGGAACGGTGATTTCCGGCATCAGGCTCGAAATCCGCAAATGGACGCAGGCGAGCGAAGAGCTGATCGCCAGCTTCGACCCAACCAGCCTGTGCTATTCGCTGGTCGAGCGCGGCAACGCCGCCATCGTCACCGATTTCCGCCAGGACGGTGACGGCATGACCCGCATGCTGGTGCTCGACCGCGGCCTGACGCCGGCACGCACCGGCGCGCTGGCGCAGCGGCTGATCGATATCGAAACCTACCGCACGCTGGCCATGCTTGGCCTGCCGCTGGCGCTGATGCAGTCCGGTCGCGCGCGCCGCATCGAAGACAGGCTGGCGCAGACCACACTGGAAATGAAAGTCGCCGAAACCCGCGACAGTCAGACGCTGCTTGCCGACCTGACCGAGCTTGCCGCCGAGCTGGAGGCCGATGCAGCCTCCAGCCTCTATCGCTTCGGCGCCAGCCGCGCCTATGACGGCATCGTCCGCGAACGGCTGGAGGCGCTGGAGGAGGAGGCGGTGCCCGGCTACGACACCTGGGGCGGGTTCCTGCAGCGTCGCGTCGCCCCCGCCATGCGCACCTGCCGTTCGGTCGAGGAGCGTCAGGCCAATCTGTCGACGAAGCTCACCCGCGCCACCACGCTGCTGCGCACCTGGGTCGACGTCGAAGTCGAGAAGCAGAACCGCGATCTGCTGGCGTCGATGAACAACCGCGCCCGCCTGCAACTGCGGCTGCAGCAGACGGTGGAAGGGCTCTCGGTGGCCGCCGTCTCCTACTACGTCGTCGGCCTCATCGGCTACGTCGCCAAGGGCGCCTCGATCTTCGGCCATGCCTTCGCGCCCGAGCTCGTCACCGCCGCCTCGGTGCCGCTCGCCATCCTGCTGGTCTGGTGGGGCGTGCGCCGTGTGCGCCGCTTGCACTCCGAACCCGCCAAGCAGGCGGGCGAGTAGGACCGGGTCACCGTCCCGGTCAAACAACCCACAAGGGAAGGATGAAATCTCAGCGGCAGATTGCCGCTGCGGAAGGCCGTGCCGGGTGTCGACTCTCGATTTCGGCCAAAGCAGGATTTGCAACAGGCGCCTGCCGCTGGTAAAAGATTTTTACCAGTCGATCGAAGGAGACTGTCGATGTCCGGCCTGCTGATGCCGAAGCCAGACGACGCCACGATGCGCCGGCGCGACGAGATCGTTGCCGATATGCGCATCATCGTGCCGGGCGAAGGCGTCGTCGACGCTGCCAATTCGATGCGTGCGTTCGAGAGCGACGGCCTCACCGCCTATCGGCAATTGCCGCTGGTCGTGGTGCTGCCCGAAACGGTGGCGCAGGTCTCGCGCGTGCTGAAATATTGCAACGACCGCAACATCCGCGTCGTGCCGCGCGGCTCCGGCACCTCGCTGTCCGGCGGCGCGCTGCCGCTCGAAGATGCCGTGCTGCTGGTGATGAGCAGGTTCAACCACATTCTCGAGATCGATTTTCCCAACCGCATCGTCGTCGCCCAGCCGGGCGTCACCAATCTCGGCATCACCACCGCCGTCGAGCAGGAGGGCTTTTACTACGCCCCCGATCCATCCTCCCAGATCGCCTGCTCGATCGGCGGCAATGTCGCGGAGAATTCCGGCGGCGTGCATTGCCTGAAGTACGGTCTTACCGCCAACAATGTGCTCGGTATCGAGATGGTGCTGATGAACGGCGAGGTGGTGCGGCTCGGCGGCAAGCATCTCGACGCGGAAGGCTACGACCTGCTCGGGGTCATGACCGGTTCCGAAGGGCTTCTCGGCGTCGTCACCGAGGTCACTGTGCGCATCCTGAAGAAGCCGGAGACGGCGCGCGCGCTGCTGATCGGCTTCCCGACCAGCGAGCAGGGTGGCCAATGCGTCGCCGACATCATCGGCGCCGGCATCATCCCGGGCGGCATGGAGATGATGGACCGCCCGGCGATCCACGCGGCTGAGGATTTCGTCCATGCCGGCTATCCCTTGGATGTCGAGGCGCTGCTGATCGTCGAGCTCGACGGGCCGGGCGTCGAGGTCGATCACCTGATCGGCCTTGTCGAAGCCATCGCCTATAGGAACGGCTCGACCACATGCCGCATCTCGCAGTCGGAGCAGGAGAGGCTGAGCTTCTGGGCCGGCCGCAAAGCTGCCTTTCCGGCGGTCGGCCGCATCTCGCCCGACTACTACTGCATGGACGGCACCATCCCGCGCAAGGAACTGCCGCGCGTGCTGCACGGGATGCGCGAACTGTCGGAGAAATACGGCCTCGGGGTCGCCAATGTCTTCCATGCCGGCGACGGCAACCTGCATCCGCTGATCCTTTATGACGCCAATGTGCCGGGCGAGCTCGACAAGGCGGAAAGTTTCGGCGCCGACATCCTGCGGCTCTGTGTCAAAGTCGGCGGCGTGCTGACCGGCGAGCACGGGGTGGGGGTGGAGAAGCGCGACCTGATGCCAGAAATGTTCAACCAGATCGACCTCGACCAGCAGATGCGGGTCAAATGCGCTTTCGATCCCAACCATCTGCTCAACCCGGGCAAGGTGTTTCCCCAGTTGCGCCGCTGCGCCGAGCTCGGACGCATGCACGTGCATCGCGGGCAGACAGCGTTTCCGGACATTCCGAGGTTTTGATGATGGATCTCAGAATGGGGGTTCCTGGCCCCCGCGTTGCGGGAGCGAGGAACCAGAGATAGCCATGACCACCTTCACTCCCTCCACCGCAGCCGAAACCCTCTCCACCGTTGCCTGGGCCGCCGCCGAAGACTCGCCGCTCGAAATCCTCGGCCATGGTTCCAAGCGCGGTATCGGCCGTCCGCTGCAGACCGAGCATACGCTCGACCTGTCGAAACTGTCCGGGGTGACGCTCTACGAGCCGGCCGAACTGGTGCTGTCGGCCAAAGCCGGCACGCCGCTCGCCGACATCGAAAGCCTGCTTGCCGAAAACGGCCAGCAGCTGGCCTTCGAGCCGCTGGATTATGGCCCGCTGCTCGGCGGTGAGTTAGGGCGAGGCACGATCGGCGGCGTGCTGGCTGCGAACCTTTGCGGCCCGCGCCGGCTGAAGGCGGGGGCGGCGCGCGACCATATTCTCGGCGTAGCGGCGGTTTCCGGTCGCGGCGAGGCCTTCAAGTCCGGCGGCCGCGTCGTCAAGAACGTCACCGGCTACGACCTGTCGAAACTCATGGCCAACAGCTGGGGCACGCTTGCCGTCCTCACCGACGTCACCTTCAAGGTGCTGCCATCAGCCGAGACCGAAGTCACGCTCGCTCTGCGCGGCCTGCTCGACGATCATGCCGCCGCCGCCATGGCGCTGGCGCTCGGCTCCAGCGCCGAAGTGTCGAGTGCGGCCCATCTTCCCGAACGCGTCGCCGCGCGGGTCGCCGGCGGCAGCCTCGGCAATGCCGCGGCGACATTGCTGCGCGTCGAGGGGTTCGGCCCGTCGGTCGCCTACCGCATCGCCGCGCTGAAAGACCTGCTCGGAAATGCCGGCCCGCTCGAGGAGATTTCGGGCGATATCTCGCATACCGTCTGGCGCGACATCAGAGATTGCGCGCCGTTTGCCGACGGCCTGGAAAAGCCGGTGTGGCGCGTGTCGATGGCGCCGGCGCAAGGTCACCAGATGGTGCTGGCGCTGCGCATGCAGGCGGCGGCCGATGGCTTCTATGACTGGCAGGGCGGACTGATCTGGCTGCGCATGGAGCATGGCGATCCCGAAGCCGATCTTCTGCGCGGCCTGGTGAGACAGTATGGCGGCGGCCATGCGACGCTGGTGCGCGCGGCGCCTTCGCATCGCGCCGCTGTGCCGGTGTTTGAGCCGCAGGCGCCGCAACTGGCAGCGTTGTCGGCGCGGCTCAAAGCCGAATTCGATCCTAAGAATATCCTCAATCCCGGCCGTATGGCGCCGGCTGCAAGCTCTGCTACTCTTGGCACGGCAACCGAGGGAGCAGCATTATGAGCGACGTCAATCCAGGCCCTACCGATTCAGGTAAACCCGCGCCGCGCCAGACCGACCGCTGGCTGGAGCCGGGTTCGACCAACGCGCTGGTCATCTACATCCTCTATCTCGCCAGCCTCGTCATCGGCGTCACCGGTATTGTCGGCATCGTGCTGGCCTATATCAACCGCGGCAAAGCAGGCGGCTTCGTCGAGAGCCACTATACATTCCTGATCCGCACCTTCTGGATCGGTCTGCTTTATGCGCTGATCTCGGTTGTGCTGATGATGGTGGCGATAGGCGTCGTGCTGATGTTCGCCGTCGCAGTCTGGTTCATTGCCCGCTGCATTCTCGGCCTGCAGGCGCTGCAGCGCGGCGAGCCGGTCAAAGACCCGGAAAGCTGGTTCTTGGGATTATAGGATTTTTGCGTGCAGACCAATTTTTCGCTTGCCCAGCTTGCCGATCCGCATGTCGCGGAATCGGAGAAGATCCTGCGCAAATGCGTGCATTGCGGCTTCTGCACGGCCACCTGCCCGACCTATGTGACGCTTGGCAACGAGTTGGATTCGCCGCGCGGGCGGATCTACCTGATCAAGGACATGCTGGAGAACGGTCGCCCCGCTGACAAGCAGATCGTCACCCATATCGACCGCTGCCTGTCCTGCCTCGCCTGCATGACAACCTGCCCGTCGGGCGTCAATTACATGCATCTGGTCGACCACGCCCGCGTCCATATCGAGGAGACCTACAGGCGCTCGCCGCTCGATCGGCTGATGCGCGCCATGCTGGCCTTTGTCCTGCCTTATCCCTCGCGCTTTCGCGCTGCGCTCAAGCTGGCGAGGCTCGCGCAGCCATTCGCCGGTCTGTTCGAAAAGATCCCGGCGCTGAAGCCGCTGGGCGCGATGCTCAAGCTTGCCCCGGCGTCGGTTCCTGCGGCCTCGCCAATGGCTTCGCCGGGCATCCATGCCGGGCCGGGCGCAGCAAAAAACGGCCGCGTCGCCATTCTCACCGGCTGCGCACAATCCGTGCTCGATCCCGGCATCAACGACACGACGATCGCGCTGCTGACGCGGTTGGGCGTCGAGGTCGTGGTTCCCGAGGGTGAGGGCTGCTGCGGCGCGCTGGTGCATCACATGGGCCGCGAGGGGGCAGCGCTTGCCTCGGCCAGGCGCAATGTCGACGCCTGGACGCGCGCCATCGATCAGGGAGGGCTGGATGCCATCGTCATCACCGCGTCGGGCTGTGGCACCACCATCAAGGACTACGGCTTCATGCTGCGCCTCGATCCGGCCTATGCCGACAAGGCGGCGCGCGTATCGGCGCTGGCCAAGGACATCACGGAATATCTGGTGGGTCTCGACCTGCCCGAGCCGGTGCGCAAGCCCGGCACCATCGTTGCCTATCACTCCGCCTGCTCGATGCAGCACGGCCAAAAAATCACCCGCCAGCCGAAGGAGCTTCTGGCCAAAGCCGGCTTCATCGTGCGCGAACCTCGCGAGGGGCATTTGTGCTGCGGCTCGGCCGGCACCTACAACATCCTGCAATCCGAGATTTCGGTTCAGCTGCGTGACCGCAAGGTCAGGAATATCGAGGCGACGGGTGCGGAAATCGTCGCCACCGGCAACATCGGCTGCATCACCCAGATCGCCTCTGCCGCCAAATTGCCGGTGGTGCACACGATAAAACTGCTCGACTGGGCCTATGGTGGCGAACCACCAAGAATGAGTTGATTGCGGCCCACCTACTAATGAGAGTGCAGAAGTGCTCGATTCAGAGTCCGAAGAGATTGAAACCATCGTACGGTTGCTATCGGACGGGTCGCGTACGACGATCCAGGCCCGCTATAGCGAATGCGAGACAATCATCGCTCTGCATCTCGAGGACGGGTCCGAATTCCTATTTGCGCTGATAAAGGCAGCAGTCGAAGCCAACGTTCACCGGACCAATCTGATTGACGACGTAATTTCGTTTCTCGACGACACGCACTTGGCCCGTCTGGCATTTTTCCTGCAAGGAGAAGTGAAACGGGGAATAGATGTCGAGGATCTGCTTGCTCACGTCGCCTTGCAGGCGCCGGAATTGTTGCCAGCCAGCACCTTGGGCGACATTCCCGATTTCGCAGACTGGCTGACGCATGACGATCCTCATTCGCCGCCCGCGTGCCATCACTTCATCTTTGAGGAGGGCGCTCCGAGCGACATGTCTTTCCGACGCATCGCAACCATCCCACCTGGCACCTGCCGGAGGCAGGACCGTCACTTGCAGTTGGCGGCGAGGGGATGGCCACCTGTCCGGCTTGCGGCAACAGGCTGGTGCATCTGGTCACCTTGAACGATCTTGGAGGGCAAAGAGGCGCATTTCCTCGGCTCCGCCTTGAAACTTGCGAGGGGTCTCTCGAGCCGACCTACTATTCCCATGACGCCACCGGGGTGCCGACACCGATCGCGCCGTTCCATTCCTCCGACGACTTCACGTCCGAACGAGCACCCAACGAGAGCATCGCCCGTCTGGCGCCGACGCCGCAGCGATGGCTCAGGCAGTCGTACGGGATAAGCAATTCAAGGCAAAACCTGTTTCGGCTTGGCGGGCTGCCCTCATGGATTCAGGGGCCTCAGTTTCCAGTCGTTCCCGGAACGGACCGGAAAATGAAATTTCTTCTTCAGTTCGATTCACTCGCCGGCTTCTGCTGGGGCAGCGGTGGGATGCTTTACGTCTTTTGGGATGAAGATAGCCGTATCACATGCCATCTGCCGCAATACACGTGACGCCACCAGCTACTCCGCCGCGAGCCTCTCCGCCGTCCCGTAGGTCGCCTGGTAGCGCGCGCGTTGCCGGCTGAGCGCTACCATTGTGTTGCGCAAAAGGATCGCCACGGTGATGGGGCCGACGCCGCCTGGCACCGGCGTGATCCATGACGCCACCTCCTTGACGCTCTCGGCGTCGACGTCGCCGACGATACGGCTCTCCCCGTCCGGTCCTGTCTCGGCATTGATGCCGATGTCGATGACGGCTGCACCCGGCTTCACCATGTCGGCCTTGATCAGCCGCGGCTTGCCGACCGCGACGAACAGCGCGTCGGCGCGGCGCGCATGAGCAGCCACCGAGCGCGTCATGTGATGGCAGACCGTCACGGTGGCGCCCTCGCTCATCAGCAGGAAAGCGATCGGCTTGCCGACGATCTCGGAGTGACCGACGATGACGACCTCGAGCCCCTTCAGATCGAGGCCGGTCTCCTTGAGCAGTTCGACCGAAGCGGCCGCCGTGCACGGTGCAAGGTCGAGCTGGTTGTAGACGATGTTGCCGATCGAGGCCGGGTGCATGCCCTCGACGTCCTTGAGCGGATGCACCGCCGCCTGAAGCGTCTTGATCGGGATATGCACCGGCACCGGCCGCTGGATGATGATACCGGTGACGCGCGGATCGGCATTGAGACCGTGGATCGCTGCTTCGAGTTCGCCGGCGGTGATGTCGGCGGCAAACCGTCTTTCCTCGAAACCGATGCCGGCCAATGCCGCCTTGGCGCGCTGGTTGCGCACATAGACGTCGACCGCAGCGGTGTCGCCGACGGTGATCGATATCAGTTTGGGCGGAAAACCTTCTGCGGTGGCGATCGCTGCATCCTCGCGCACCGAGGCGATGATGCGTTGGGCGACCGGGCCGCCTTTGAGATAGCGGCTGTCATCGGACAGGGGCATGTAGATTGGCCTTTGTCTGGGAACGTGGCAGCCGACATAGCAAAATAACGAGAAGAATGGCAGCGAGAATGCGAACCGCCATACCCCGGGCGCGACCTACCGGTCAAAGCTGACCCTGCCAGACGTGATCCTGTCGCCTCCTAGAAACAGAAAGGGCAGCGCGGTTTTGCCGCGCTGCCCTTTCGTGACTGGCCGCATCCCCACACGGCCCGTCCCCCGTATCCAATTACCAGAGTCTTCTGGACACACTCGGCAATAAAATCAACTGCAGATTACATCACCACAACCGTCGTGCCAACATCGACCCGCTCGTAGAGGTCGACGACGTCTTCGTTGCGCATGCGAATGCAGCCCGACGACACCGCGCCGCCGATCGTCCAGGGCTGGTTGGTGCCGTGGATGCGGTAGAGCGTCGAGCCGAGATAAAGCGCGCGCGCGCCGAGCGGATTCTCGACGCCGCCGGCGACATAGGTCGGCAGATAACGGCCTTTGGCGGCCTCACGCGAAATCATCACCGCCGGCGGCCGCCATTCGGGCCAGACCCTCTTCTGCGAGATCCTGTGCTTGCCGGCCCATTCGAAGCCCGGCTTGCCGGTGCCGACGCCATAGCGCCGCGCCTTGCTGTTGTTCTCGACCAGATAGAGGAAATTCTCCCTCGTATCGATGACGATCGTGCCCGGCTTCTCCGGACCGTCATAGACGACCTCCTGCGGCAGGTAGATCGGGTTGATTTGCGGGCGCGCGATAATGCGCTTCTTGGCCGGCGCCTGCATCGCCGCCGTGTGCAGCTGAGCCGGTTGCGCCTGCCGTTGAGAATGGCGCTGCGGCTTTTGCATCTCTTGCCGGTTCTGGCGGACGATGCCCGGCGCGCGGCCAAGCTGCAGCACCCAGGGCGCTGAAAGGTCGGGGCTAACCATCACCGGCGGCCTGTCGGCATAACGGTCATTGGCGCTGGAGGATGTAGCGGTAGTGGCCAGCACGGCTGCGGCGCCGAGCAGCGGGAACAAAAATGTCTTCATCGGAACGCACCTTGATCGTCGAACACGCCGGGCGCAAAAGCGTCCCCGGTTCGCGGACATTGGGCGCGGAGCAGCAACCGAAACATGAATCGGAATGCGTAAAATGCTCCATTGTCAGTAAAGCTTTCGGTGTGGTTACCGGCCGGTTCAGGAATCTGGTAAAGCCGCGGTAAAGGCAGCGCTGAGGCGCATTAACGAATGGAATTCCGCCATGGATGAGAAGACAGGCCTGCTCGCCGGACCCGATGGTATCGCGCGCTGCTTCTGGCACGGCAATCTGCCGGATTATTTGCACTACCACGATCATGAATGGGGCCGGCCGGTCACCGACGACCGCAAGCTGTTCGAAAAGATCTGCCTCGAAGGCTTTCAGTCGGGCCTGTCCTGGCTGACCATATTGCGTAAGCGCGAGAATTTTCGCGAGGCGTTCGCCGGCTTCGATGTCGACAAGATCGCCGCCTTTACCGACGAGGATATCGAGCGCCTGCTCGACAATGCCGGCATCATCCGCCACCGCGGCAAGATTGTCTCGACCATCAACAACGCTAAGCGTGCGCGTGAATTGGCCGACGAGGCCGGTTCGCTGGCGGCCTGGTTCTGGAAGTTCGAACCCGGCCCCGACGAACGGCCCGAAATCGTCGATCTCGCCCATCTGCGCGCCAACCCGACCACGGCGGTTTCCGTGCGGATTTCGAAAGAGCTGAAAAAACGCGGCTGGAGCTTTGTCGGCCCGACCACCGTCTACGCCTTCATGCAGGCGATGGGGCTGGTCAACGACCATCTCGAGGGCTGTGTCTGCCGCGAGCAGGTCGAGGCGGAGCGCAGGGCGTTCAAGCGGCCGAAGTAGCTTCCTTTTTGCCTTCTCCCACACAGGGGAGAAGGCAGGGCGCTCAAAAACTCAAGCGCCGCTGGCGCCGGCCAGAAAAAGCCCGGCGACGATGGCCGCCACCGTGGCAAGGGCTGGGTAGATCACCAGCAGGCCGGTCACCAGCGCATCGCGCATGGTCGGTCCTGTACGCTCGTCCGCGGCAACCTCGAACGGTCCCGCCATTTGGGTTGCAGGCCTCAGTGCATGATGATCGGCTGGCCTCAGCCGGGGCAGCTCGCGGGCGCCGCTGTCGATGATGTCGAATTGCCGTGCCGTGGTCATGGCTCGAACCCCTTGTTTCGGCGCGCTTTATCGGCTGCGATTGTGTCGGCACGATGCCGCGCTCATGGCGGAATTGTTTCGTTTTGGCCCGGTGTGTTTCAGGAAAGGTGCAAACTCTTGCCGCTCCCGGCTGCATCGGTTAGGACACCCGCGCTGTGGAAATTCAGTAATTTTGCCGATCCACGGAACGCTAGGAAACACCGAGTACCCATATGATGGCCGACAAATCGGAAAAGATGAAAGCGCGGCTGCCGCGCGGGCTTGTCGACCGCGGCGCCGACGATATCCGCGCCGTTGAGAAGATGATGGCGACGATCCGCTCGGTCTATGAGCTTTACGGCTTCGAGCCGGTCGACCAGCCGATGATCGAATACACCGATGCGCTGGGCAAATTCCTGCCCGACCAGGATCGGCCGAACGAGGGCGTATTCTCCTTCCAGGACGACGATGACCAGTGGCTGTCGCTGCGCTACGATTTGACCGCGCCGATGGCCCGCTTCGTCGCCGAGAACTTTGAGCGTCTGCCGAAACCCTATCGTAGCTACCGCTCCGGCTGGGTGTTCCGCAACGAGAAGCCCGGCCCCGGCCGCTTCCGCCAGTTCATGCAGTTCGATGCCGACACGGTCGGCACGCCGGGTGTGGCGGCGGACGCCGAAATGGCGATGATGATGGCCGACGTGATGGAGGCGCTCGGCATCAAGCGCGGCGACTATGTCATCCGGGTCAACAATCGCAAGGTGCTCGACGGCGTGCTCGAGGCGATCGGCCTCGGTGGCGACGAGAACGTCGGCCGCCGGCTGACGGTGCTGCGGGCGATCGACAAACTGGACAAGCTGGGCGTCGAGGGGGTTCGTCTGCTGCTTGGCACCGGACGCAAGGACGAGAGTGGTGATTTTACCAAGGGCGCCGGGCTGGACAACGTTCAAGCTGAGGCAATCCTTCACGCTACGGCGAAGCCCGAGCTAGGTGATTTAGGAGACCCGGTCTCCGCAGTGAGAGCCAGCCAGTCCTTCAACGAAGGCGTTGCCGAACTATCAACCATTGAAGACTTGGTAAGGGCCGCTGGATATGGCGAAGACCGAATAGTTATGGATCGTTCCGTCGTTCGTGGTCTCGAATATTATACCGGTCCGGTCTACGAAGCCGAGCTCCTGGCCGAGATCCCCAACGAAGAGGGAAAAATCGTGCGCTTCGGCTCGGTTGGCGGTGGCGGGCGTTATGACGGCCTCGTCTCGCGCTTTCGTGGCGAGCCGGTGCCGGCGACCGGCTTTTCCATCGGCGTCTCCAGGCTGATGACGGCGCTCAAAAACCTCGGCAAGCTCGACACGTCGGACGTCGTCGCGCCGGTCGTCGTGCTCACCATGGACAAGGACACAGAAAGTCTCGGACGCTACCAGAAGATGGTGGCCGAGCTGCGTGCCGCCGGCATCCGCTCCGAAATGTATCTTGGCGGCGCCGGCATGAAGGCGCAGCTCAAATATGCCGACCGTCGCGGCAGCCCCGTCGCCATCATCCAGGGCGGCGACGAGCGCGCCAAGGGTGAGGTGCAGATCAAGGACCTGATCGAGGGCGCCCGCATGTCGGCGGAGATTGCGGACAACGCCGAATGGCGCGCCGCACGCCCGGCGCAGGTGACGGTGGCGGAAAGCGAGCTGGTCGCCGAGGTGAGGAAGATACTGGCGGCGCAGTCCGAGGAGCGAGCGCGTGGCAAGTAGAGGTCGCGTTTCATCGCGCCCCCCTCTGTCCTGCCGGACATCTCCCCCACATGGGGGGAGATCGCCAGTTTCACCGGCGGCTCCATCCGTTCAGTGTCGGCGATTGGCGAAAGCGGCGACGACAGCCGATCTCCCCCCAAGTGGGGGAGATGTCCGGCAGGACAGAGGGGGGCGCCATAGAACGCTAACCTCTGCACTCCGTCCAGCACCCGCTGCGCGCCAATCCACCTTCTCCCACACGGGGAGAAGGGAAGGGCACCTGCCATGACCTCCCGCTACCCCGCCATCGCATCAGACATCACAAAACTCTTCGCCGCGCGAAACACGCATGCGGTCGAGGTGGCGGTGCTGCAGCCGGCCGACCCATTCCTCGACATGGCGGGAGAGGATCTGCGCCGCCGCATTTTCCTCACCGACAGCGAGACCGGACAGACGCTTTGCCTGCGGCCGGAATTCACCATTCCGGTCTGCCTCGACCATATCGCCAGCCAGGCCGGCACGCCGCGCCGTTATTCCTATCTCGGCGAGGTGTTTCGCCAGCGTCGCGAGGGCGGCAATGAATTCTTCCAGGCCGGCATCGAGGATCTCGGCGACCGCGACACGGCGCAAGCGGACGCGCGTTCGCTGGCCGATGCGCATGCGCTGCTTTCGCTGGTGCTGCCGGACCACCCACTGGCGATCACGCTCGGCGATCAGACCATATTCGAAGCGGTGCTCGCCGCGCTCGGCCTGCCGCGCGGCTGGCGCATGCGGCTGGCCCGGGCTTTCGGTTCGGCGGCGATGCTGGAGGCAGCGCTTGCCGACCTCGCCAACCCGACACGCAACGGCCAGCTCACCGGCCCAGTCGCTGCCCTTGTCCTCAATGGCGACCTGGAAGGGCTTTCGTCGCACATCGCCGGCGGCATGGAGCAAGCGGGGCTGTCGGCGTCGGTCGGGCGCTCGCCGGCCGACATTGCTAGGCGGCTCATCGAAAAGGCCGAACTGCGCAGCGTGCGGCTGTCGAACGAGGCGTTTTCGGCGCTGAAGGATTTTCTGGCGATCGACGTAGCGCTTGACGGCGCCGCACAGGCGCTCGAAACGTTCGCGGCCGGCGCCGGGCTTTCGCTGGGCGCGGCGCTGGACAATTTTTCCGCACGTGCAAAGTCGATCGAAGCTCTTGGCCTGCCCACGGCAAAAATCCGCTACGACGCCGCCTTCGGTCGTCCGCTCGACTATTACACCGGTCTGGTCTTCGAGATCGCGGCGGAAAACGGCGACCGGCCGCTGGCCGGCGGCGGCCGCTATGACCGCTTGCTGACGCTGCTCGGCGCGAAAACGCCGATCCCCGGCGTCGGCTTTTCCGTCTGGCTCGACCGCATCGAAGCGTTGCGGGAGAAGGCGCAATGATCACGCTGGCGATCCCGTCGAAGGGCCGGCTCAAGGAGCGGGCGCTGGAGGTGCTGGCCAAGGCCGGGCTTGCCGTCAGCCTGCCCGGCGACGAGCGTAAATACCGCGCCCGCATCGAAGGTGTGGAGAGCGTAGAGGTGGCGTTTCTGTCGGCGTCCGAAATATCAGGCGAGATCGGCCAGGGCTCGGTCGACCTCGGCATCACCGGCGAGGATCTGTTGCGCGAAAGCCTCGCCGATTGGGAGGCGCGTGCGGAGATCGTCGCCCGCCTCGCTTTCGGCAACGCCGATGTCGTGGTGGCGGTGCCCGACATCTGGCTCGATGTCGATACGATGGCCGATCTCGACGATGTCGCCGCCGATTTCCGACAGCGCCACGGCAGGCGGCTCAGGATCGCCACCAAATACTGGCGGCTGACGCAGCAGTTCTTCTCGCAAAAGCACGGTATCCAGGTCTATCGCATCGTCGAGAGCCTGGGCGCCACCGAAGGCGCGCCGGCGGCGGGATTGGCCGATGTCGTCGTCGACATCACCACGTCAGGCTCGACGCTGCGCGCCAACCATCTGAAGGTGCTGGCCGACGGCGTCATTCTGCGCTCGCAGGCCTGCCTTGTCGCATCGCGGAAGTTGCGTACGGCGGCGGACGAGGCAATCTTGCGCGACCTCGCGGCGAAGGTGGCAGGCGCAATCCCTCCCCCTTGAAGGGAGGGTGCCTCGCTTCGCTCCGAACCCTCCACTCAACGGGGGAGGGATCGCCGCGGCTCCAGTACCATCAACGGGATTTCCACCACCCCGGCAGGCTGATAGACTCGGTCGCCTGTGGAGGAGACGGCGATGCCGATCAATCTCGACGAGTTGAAGAATGCCACCAGTCTGCGCGGCCGCCGTCCGCGCAATGGCGCCACGTTCGTCGCGCCGGTCGACGGCAGGGCGCATGTGTCGGGCGAGCGCACCATGCCGCTGCTGCAGCAGACCATCCCGGCACTGCTTTCCGATACCGTCAGCAAATACGGCACGCTCGATGCCGCCGTCTTTGTCGACCAGGACAAGCGCTTCACCTGGAGCGAACTTTCAGACACGGTGGACGCGCTGGCCGCAGGCTTCCTGGCGCTTGGCCTGGCAAAAGGCGACCGCGTCGGCATCTGGTCGCCCAACCGCTGGGAATGGCTGGTGACGCAGTTCGCCACCGCGCGCATCGGCCTGATCCTGGTCAACATCAACCCGGCCTACCGGCTGACCGAGCTCGATTATGCGCTGAACAAGGTTGGCTGCCGAGCGCTGGTCACGGCCGTCAAATTCAAGACGTCCGACTATCTCGGCATGATCGAGACGCTGGCGCCGGAGATCGCGACTGCGACGCCCGGCAAACTCGAGGCGAAAAAATTGCCGGCGCTGAAGATCGTCATCCGCATGGGCGAGGAGAATTCTCCCGGCATGTTCAATTTCGCCGACGTGCTGGCGATGGCAGGACGCGACGAGCATGACAGCCTCGACCGGATCTCCGAGGGGCTGAAGCCCGGCGACGCCATCAACATCCAGTTCACCTCAGGCACAACAGGCGCGCCAAAGGGCGCGACGCTGACCCACAACAACATCGTCAACAACGGCAATTTCGTCACATCGGCGATCAGGCTGACGGTCGAGGACCGGTTGTGCATCCCGGTGCCGCTCTATCACTGCTTCGGCATGTCGATGGGCACGATCGGCTGCGTCACCAAGGGCGCAACCATGGTCTTCCCGGGCGACGGCTTCGATGCCGGCGCCACGCTGAAGGCAGTGGCGGGCGAGCGCTGCACCGGCCTCTACGGCGTGCCGACCATGTTCGTCGGCCTGCTCGACCATCCGGATTTTGACACCTTCGATCTCACCAGCCTGCGCACCGGCATCATGGCCGGCTCGCCGTGCCCGATCGAGGTGATGAAGAAGGTGGTGTCGCTGATGCATATGGCAGAGGTGACCATCGCCTATGGCATGACCGAGACCAGCCCGGTGTCGTTCCAGAGCAGCGTCGACGACCCACTGGAAAAACGCGTCTCGACGGTCGGTCGTGTCCATCCCCATGTCGAGGTCAAGGCGATCGATGCCGATGGCGTCACCGTTGCGGTCGGCGCGCCGGGCGAACTCTGCACACGCGGCTATTCGGTGATGAAGGGCTATTGGGACGACGAGAAAAAAACCCGCGAGGCAATCGATCCCGACGGCTGGATGCACACCGGCGACCTCGCCACCATCGACGCCGAGGGCTATTGCAACATCGTCGGCCGGGTCAAGGACATGGTCATTCGCGGCGGCGAGAACGTCTATCCGCGCGAGGTCGAGGAGTTCCTCTATCGCCATCCCAGGGTCAGGGAAGTGCAGGTGTTCGGCATTCCCGACCCGAAATATGGCGAGGAGCTTTGCGCGTGGATTGTGCTCAAGCCGGGCCAGATCGCCACCGAGCAGGAGATCAAGGCCTTTTGCGCCGGCCAGATCGCCCATTACAAGATCCCGCGCCACATTCGCTTTCGCACCGAATTGCCGATGACGGTGACCGGCAAGCCGCAGAAGTTTCTCATGCGCGGGGCGATGGTTGACGAACTGGGGCTGGAGACGCCGAAGACCGCCTGAGGGGCGGACCGGCGGAGCATCGTAGTCCTGTTGGCTGCCCTTTGCGACGCCCGGGCGAGACGCACGCTTCCGGGGTGGAGAAAAGCGGCTGGCTACCTATTTCGGAAGAGGGCGGATGGGGAAACAAGGCCGAAATCTCGGCCCCAAAGCGAAAGGAACCCGCAATGGCAAAGAATACGATTTGCCTCTGGTACGATAAGGACGCCGAGGCTGCCGCCCGCTTCTACTCCGAGATATTTCCTGACAGCGTGGTGAGTGCCGTGCACCGTGCACCCAGTGACTACCCGGCCGGCAAAGAGGGCGACGTGTTGACGGTCGAATTCACAGTCGCGGGCCTTCCTTGTATCGGCCTCAACGGGGGTCCCGAGTTCAAGCACAACGAAGCGTTCTCTTTCCAGATCGCCACCGATGATCAGGAGGAGACCGACCGCTATTGGAATGCCATTGTCGGCAACGGCGGCCAGGAGAGCGTGTGCGGCTGGTGCAAAGACAAATGGGGGATTTCCTGGCAAATCACGCCGCGCGTGCTGACTGACGCGATGGCGGCTGGCGGCGACGAGGCAAAGCGCGCGTTTGATGCCATGATGACCATGGTGAAAATCGACGTCGCCGCGATCGAGGCGGCGCGGCGCGGTTGATGCTCCATCGCGATTTGCGGCCAATTGCTGCCAGAGCTAGTCCGCTCGCCACCCAAGTGCGGCCGTCCAGCCACCAGCTTGCGCAGCGCGGCAGCCTTCGCTTCAAGCTGGGCGATCGGATGAAAGTCGGCGATGTCATTGGCTTGCTCTGCAATACGGGCAACTCGACCGCTCCGCACCTTCATTTCCCTGGTGATGGCTGTCGCAGTCGGAGCCAGCGGGCTGTCGGTAGACGAAGGTTCGCTGAGCGTCAGGATCCTTATCGGAGCGCTTTCGAGTGCGATTATGTTCATCACCATTTTCGTGGTGCTCGACCATGCCGAGGCGGTGGCTCGGCGTGTAGGCGAGCCGTACGGCACGCTGGTGCTGACTCTTTTCGGACAACACGGCCTTTTGTTGCCGGCTGCCGGAGCGGCCCTCGCGACCTACTTCAGAACTGCAGCCAGTTCGATCAAGTCATTTGCCATGTATTCCCAACCGTCGCGCGGCTTGACAACGGCAGCCTTCGATGGGTCATGCGCATTTGTGCGAACGACATACGCCGTCTTCAATCCGCATCGACGCGCGGCGTCCAGATCGTAGTCGTGGGCGGCAACCAGCATCGCCCTGTCCGGCTCCACGCCCAGCAGCTCGCAGGCACGAAGATACACCTGTGGCATCGGCTTATAGGCCTCGGAGACATCAGCGCCGAGGATCGTATCCCATGGCAGCCCGGCATGTTTTGCCATGTCCACCAGAAGTCGGGTGTTCCCATCGGACAGCGGTGCGACGATAAAGCGTTCCTTCAATCTGAAAAGACCCTCCACCGAGTCCGGCCACGGGTTGAGGCGGTGCCAAGCCAGATTGAGATTTTCCAGTTCGGCGCTCGGTACAGCCGATGGCATCAAGCCGTATCCTTTCAGACAGGCTTCCAGGTCCTCCATGTTGAGCAGATCGAGCGGGACAAAGGGCCGCCGACCGCAGCGAACGGCTTCAACCGATGCGTCATAGCGTCCGACCCAAGCATCGGCAAAAGCACTAGCGTCGATATGCAAAGCATCGTGGCGCTTCAGAAAAGAACTTGCCTCCGCCGCTATGCTGCCGCGCCAATCGACAACGGTCCCCAGGACGTCGAAGAACAATACCTCAACTTTCGTCACTTTAGCTCTCCATGCTCGTCGATTGGGGGTCCGTCAGTCGCGGTAAGAGGGGTCGATCTTGTCGAGCTGCCGCTTGAGATAGTCGAAAACCTGATCGTTGTAGGGCAGCCAGCCGTCAGCTTTTCTACGCCAGATCGTTGGACATGACATTGAGTGGTTGCCCGTCGATCGGTGCTGGCTCGATCTCGTCGGCCGCTGCGAATACTTGGGCGCGTCGGAAACATCGGCTATGGGGAGAGCCTCGCCGCCCTCACCTTCGATTTCCACTGTCAGCTGGCTCAGAGCGGGGTTGTCGCGGGCGATCAAAGCGACCTTCGCACCCTCCCGCGCGAGGCGCAGCACAATAGCAGCAGAAGCGCCGGTGATCACCGCTGTCTCTTCCGCTTCAATCCGGCGGCGCCAGGTCGGTGCTGGCAAGTCTAAACCGCCGGTCCTTCGAACCCGCTTCTCTCGTGCGATTTCCACAGGAACCAGCCGAGGACGGTACCGAAGAAGAATGTGTGGGCAATGAACTGCACGACCGGGCTTGCTTGCAGAAACCAGGGGAACGCGATCGGCGCGATCACATAGAAATTGACGAGCCACAAGGCGAGGCCAAAGATGCTGCCGAGACCAATGAAGGCTGCTCGCCCTCGCAGCATTGCGGCAATCTCCCCGAACACGATCCCATAGACGATGGCCAGGATCAAATGCACGATCACGCCAGCGATGCTGGCCGTCAAGAGCGGGTAGCCGGGATCGAGAGCTTCCGGTCCAAGCGCGATGGCGCCGATCATGCGCAGGGGCGTGAAGAACGCTTCCGCCCCCATCATGAACGCACTCGCCGTCATTTCAAACGCCGCAAAGACGAGGCCTGCGACAATGCCTGCAACGGCACCCTGCTGGAGTCCCCATCGGATGTCGCGCGGCGTCACCGGCGTGTGGATGTAATCACGGTAAGCCATAACACTGCTCCTTGTCTGGACGCAGACTCATCCGCAAAACCAATGCCAGGCACGCGTCGGCGGTTCCGGGCGTTCGGCGCAACTCACGAGGATTTGATTGAAGTTGATGTTCTCACGCCGAGCGGACGGTTCGGCCTTCGCCCGCATCGACGCTGCAGCCATGCAGCTTCCCCGCGACCGCCCCAATCCAGCTATTACCTCGCGCGAGACCTCAGCTGGCTCCATAGATCGTAGCCCGCAAGGAGGACGCCGATGCCGACCGCAACGCCTAGATCGGGATGCGGGACGAACCGGATTACGACGCCGAAAAACGCCAGAAAGACAACAAACGCCAAGACAGCCAGGAAGCGGCTCAAATTCATCTATTTTCCTCCACTCGCCGCGGCATCCCCGTCTCAGCCTCCATAGATCAGGTTGGGCAGCCCGTACACGATCTGCGGGAAGATGTAGATGATGACCATGCACAGGATAACGATCAGCATATAGGGCATCATTCCGCGGAAAATATCCGAAAGCTGAACATGCGGCGGCGAAATGCCCTTGAGGTAGTAGGCCGACATCGCCATGGGCGGCGACAGAAAGGCCGTCTGAAGGTTGACCGCGACGAGCACGCCGAAAAACAGCGGATCGATCTCGAAATGCGCCAACAGCGGCAGGAAGATCGGAATGAAGATAACGATAATCTCGGTCCATTCCAGCGGCCAGCCCAGGATGAAGATGATGATCTGGGCGACGATCAGAAACATCAGCGGCGACATGTCGAGGCCGGTGACGAAATCGCTGATCAGTTGCTGGCCTCCCAGATAGGCAAAGACCGAGGCGAAGGTCGCGGAGCCGACGAACAGCCAGCACACCATCGCGGTCGTGCGCGCCGTCAGATAGACCGACTCCTTCAGGCGTTGCCACGTCAGGGCGCGGTAGGCGGCGGCCAGCACCACGCCGCCGAGCGCGCCGATGGCGGCAGCCTCCGAAGGCGTGGCGAGGCCGAAGAGAATAGCGCCGAGCACCGCGAGGATCAGGACAGCCAGAGGGACGAAGGAAGTCAGCAGCATCCAGCTGATTTGCAGGACCGAATAGTGGCCTACCTCGTCTCGGGTCGGCTTCGGCGCCACCTGCGGCTGCAGCACCGCCTTCGCCACCACATAGATCAGATAGAGGCCGGCAAGCAGCAGCCCTGGAAGCAGGGCTGCCGCATACATACGAACCACCGACACACCCGCCGTCGCGCCATAGACGATGAGCAGAATGGATGGCGGAATGAGGATGCCGAGGGTTCCGCCCGCGCAGATCACTCCCGAGGCATATCTGATGTCGTAACGCGCCTTCAGCATGGCGGGAAACGCCAGCAGGCCCATGAGTGTCACGACCGCGCCGACGATGCCTGTGGCCGTTGCGAAAAGGGTGCAGGTGATGAGGGCGGCGACCGCCATGGAGCCGGGAATGTGCCGGGTGGCGATATAGAGAGTGCCGAAAAGGCGCTCGATGATATTGGCCCGTTCGACGATGTAGCCCATGAACAGGAACAGCGGGATAGCGGTCAGCACATCGTTCGAGATTACTGAATAAGTCTGATTCACGAACAGATCGAAAATGCGGTTGTTGAAGAAGCCGCCGATCCAATGTTCCGTAAGCGTCCAGCCGTCGGCACCATCCTCAACCGCCCGTTCGTAGGCGCGCCACATCCGCCCCGGATTTAAATAAGCGTAGTAGCCAAAGGCGACCCCGAGCGCCATCAAAGTGAACGCAACCGGGAAGCCAAGGAAGATCGCCAGAACCAGAATGAGCAGCATCGCAACGGCGACCTGAGGATCGCTCATCTGTCTTCTCCGTCGCGTTCGGGGCGATTGTCGGGGTGAAGGAATGGGAGGTCGACTGCTTCCGAACCGTGATGCAGAACATCGAGCGTCTTGGCTTCCATCAGCACCTTCTCGGTCTCTTCCACGTCTTCAGCTGCGCGCGGCCATGTTCCGGTTCGCAGACAGACGACGCAGCGGAACACCTGAGCAATCCCCTGAACGAAGAGCAGGATGCCTGCCGCCACGATGACGGCCTTGAACTGGAAGATCGGAATCCCGGCCGGACTGTTCGAGCTTACCTCGAGATAGCGGAAGCTGCGTGCGGCATACTTCCATCCGGCCAGAACCAACGCCGTCACGCCTGGGAAGAAGAAGATGAAGTACAGGACAAGTTCGACCGCCGCTTGCACGCGCGGCCTCCACAGACGGTAGACGAAATCGCCGCGCACATGCCCGTCTCGCGACAAGGTGTAAGCGCCAGCCATCATGAACATGGTGCCGTAGAGCATGTAGCTGAGGTCGAATGCCCACGCGGTCGGCGCGCTGAACAGGTATCGCACGACAACTTCATAGCTCACGCCGAGCGTCATGATGACGACGCTCCACGCGAACACCTTTCCAAACCATGCCGAAAGTTCATCGGCGAATGCGATGTAGCGGAGCATGTCTCGGGTTCCGTCAGATACATCCGGCGGTCGGGAAGACCGTCGGATTTGCCCAAGCGGAGGCGCGAATTAGACCTTCAGCTTGCCTGGGAAGTAATGTTCGTATGCCAGTGTCAGGTCGGCTGAATTCATAAGCTCGTAGTAGACAACGCGTTCGACCCATTGGCGCTGGCTATCGAGCACCCGCTTCATGAACTCGTCCGCCTCCAGCGTCGGGATGATCTTGTCCCAAGCCTGGAGTTGTGCGTCGAGAATCTCCTTGGAGGTGCGGTGCACGGTGACACCGTGCTCGGTCTGCAGTTTCTGCAGGTCGGCCGAATAGTTGTCGAGGGCGACTGCGGTGGTCGCGGTGCTGGCCGCCTCCACGCCATATTCGAGAATGGCCTTCAAATCGTCGTCGAGGTCGTCGAATACGTCCTTGTTGAACAGGAATTCGAACGACTCGCTCGCCTGATGATAGGACGACAAGATGTAGTTCTTGGCGACGTCCTGCGAACCGAAGCGAAGGTCGGATGACGGATTGTTGAATTCGAAGGCGTCGATAACCCCGCGCTCCATGGCCGGCACGATTTCACCGCCGGGCAGCTGCGCCACGCTGAGGCCGAGGTTCTGCATGAGATCGGCGGCAAGACCCACCGTCCGGTACTTGAATCCCTGCAGTTCGGCGGTGGTCGTGACAGGATTCTTGAACCAGCCGAACGGCTGCGCCGGCATCGGGAAGCCATAGAAGCCGACCACGTTGAGGCCCATGATGTCCTGCGTCAGCTCGCGGTAGAGATCCTTGCCGCCGCCCTGGTGGAACCAGGCGAGCATGGTGGTGGCGCTGCCGCCGAACACAGGGCCAGTTCCGAAAAGCGACGCGGCCTTGTGCTTGCCGTACCAGTAGACGGGAACGGTATGCGCCGCGTCGATGACGCCGTCATTGACGCCATCCAGCACCTGGAACGCGCCCACGACCGCACCCGCGGGCAGGAGCTCGAACTTCAGCCGGCCGCCCGACATCTTTTCGACGCGCTCTATGTATAGCCGCGCGAAATCCATCCAGATGTCCGACGCAGGCCAGGAGGTCTGCATCTTGATGGTCACCGGCGCCTGCGCCAGTACGGCCGGGGCCGAGAGCGTCGTCGCTGCAGCCGCACCGGCCGTGATGGCGGTGGACTTTTCCAGGAACCCGCGACGCGAGATTTTCTTGTCGGACATTTACTCCTCCCACTGTTGTAAACTCTTCTGCCACAACCAGAATATGCAAACTCGCCCTTCACGCAACCAATTTCGCTGCCGGTGACATCGGACCTCGGGCATCTGGTCCGGCACAAGCGCCACTGTGTTTCCGCATCCGACTTTTTAGTAGTCGGCGCGTATCCTCCATCTGGTTCCCATAGCGAATGTAGGACTGCTGCGCAGGCTGCCAAGGCGATCGTAACGAGTGTTGGCCGTCCGCGAAAGGACCCTGTTTATGGAAGCATGGGCCCCTTGCTCGCAGCTTGGAAACGAGATTGAGGTCAATCGGACCCTCTGATCCTCCACCTCACGCCGCCAGCATCGCCTGATCCAGCCCGCGGATAATCTTGACCAGTTCGAGACATTCGTCGTGCCGGACCTTGTTGCGCCGCCAGGCGAGGCAGATCGTGCGCTGCGGCATCGGTTCCTGGAACGGCACGATCTTCAAATCGCGCATGGCGCTGGCCGGCCCTGCGGCCATTTCCGGGATGAGTGTGACGCCGAGCCCGTGCGCCACCATCTGCAGCAGCGTCGTCAGGCTGGTTGCGCCATAGCTCGCCATTGCCACCGGCCGCACGCTGCCGCAGACGGCAAGCGCCTGTTCGCGCAGGCAGTGGCCTTCCTCCAGCAGCATCAGCCTTTCCAAGGCCGGGCTTTCCGGCGGAACCGGCGGCGAGGCGAAGGCGGGGTCGCCGGCCGGCACGGCAAGGAAGAACCGGTCGGAGAAAAGCGGCTCGGTGATCAGCCCAGGCTGATCGAGGGGAAGCGCCGCAATGAAGGCGTCGAGCTTTCCCAGGGCGGTGTCCTCGACCAGCGACGCGGTCACCGCTTCGCGCAATTCGAGCTGCAAGGCCGGAAAATGCCGTTTCAGCTCCGGCAGCACATGCGGCAGGAGATAGGGCGCCACCGTCGGGATGATGCCGAGCCGGAAGCGCCCTTCCATGGCGGGGCGGCCGCGCCGGGCCGTGGTCTCGATCTCGCGGATGTCGGCAAGAATGCGCTCGATCCGCGGCAGCATGGCCACTGCCTCGTCGGTCATCCGCACCGATTTGCCGCCGCGCTCGAACAACCGGCAGTTGAGCCGCAGCTCCATCTCGGCGATCTGCGACGACAGCGCCGGCTGGCTGACCCCGGCCAGCTTCGCGGCGCGGCCGAAATGCAGCGTCTGCGCCAGTGCCTCGAAATATTGCATCTGCCGGACGGTGAGGCCTATCATAAGGAAAACTTATCGCAACAAACAGGAAAGGCAATTTGTTTTTATCGACAGTGCGGCCTAGTCTGGAACCATTCCAGAATGGCGTGGCTCAAGTCCCGTCCGGAAATCAACAAAAATCAACGAATCGGAGAGAACGATGGACGCAAAGACCGATGACAACAGCGCCGGCAAATGCCCGGTCGCGCATGGGGCGGCCGGCAGGACCAACCGTGACTGGTGGCCAAACCAGCTTGACCTTGCCGTTCTCCACCAGCAGTCGAGCCTCTCGGACCCGATGGGCGAGGACTTCGACTACGCCAAGGAATTCAAGAGCCTCGATCTCGATGCGGTCATCAAGGACCTGCACCAGGTGATGACCGATTCGCAGGATTGGTGGCCGGCCGATTTCGGCCATTACGGCCCGCTCTTCATCCGCATGGCCTGGCACAGCGCCGGCACTTATCGCATAGGCGACGGCCGTGGCGGCGCCGGCGCCGGCCAGCAGCGTTTCGCGCCGCTCAACAGCTGGCCGGACAACGCCAATCTCGACAAGGCACGGCGGCTCTTGTGGCCGATCAAGCAGAAATACGGCAGGAAGATCTCCTGGGCCGACCTGTTGATCCTCACCGGCAACGTCGCGCTGGAATCGATGGGCTTCAAGACGTTCGGCTTCGCTGGCGGGCGCGCCGATGTCTGGGAGCCCGAGCAGGATGTGGATTGGGGTTCCGAGACCAAGTGGCTCGGCGACGAGCGTTATTCGGGCGACCGCGAGTTGCACGGCCAACTCGGCGCCGTGCAGATGGGCCTGATCTACGTCAATCCGGAAGGGCCGAACGGCAAGCCGGATCCACTGGCCTCGGCACGTGATATTCGCGAGACCTTCCGCCGCATGGCCATGAACGACGAGGAAACCGTGGCGCTGATCGCCGGCGGCCACACGTTCGGCAAGACCCATGGCGCCGGAGATGCCGCTCTGGTCGGGGCGGAGCCGGAAGGCGCCGGCATCGAGGCGCAGGGCCTCGGCTGGTCGAGCAAGCATGCCACCGGCATCGCCGGTGACGCCATCACCTCGGGGCTCGAGGTCACTTGGACCACGACGCCGACCAAGTGGAGCAACAACTTCTTCGATAATCTGTTCAACTACGAATGGGAACTGACGAAGAGCCCGGCGGGCGCCCATCAGTGGACGCCGAAGGGCGGCGCCGGCGCGGCCACGGTGCCGGACGCGCATAATCCGTCAAAGCGTCACGCGCCAGCCATGTTGACCACCGACCTCGCTTTGCGCTTCGATCCCGCCTACGAGAAGATCTCGCGGCGTTTCCACCAGAATCCGGATCAGTTCGCCGACGCCTTCGCCCGCGCCTGGTTCAAGCTGACCCACCGCGACATGGGCCCGGTTGTCCGCTATCTCGGCCCGCTGGTGCCGAAGGAAGAGCTGATCTGGCAGGATCCTGTCCCGGCGGTCGACCACGAGCTGGTCGGCGAGCAGGATATTGCGTCGCTGAAGGCGAAGATCCTGGCGTCGGGCCTGTCGGTTTCCGAACTGGTTTCGACCGCCTGGGCGTCGGCCTCGACGTTCCGCGGCTCCGACAAGCGCGGCGGCGCCAACGGCGCACGCATCCGCCTTGGGCCGCAGAAGGACTGGGACGTCAACCAGCCGGCCGAACTGTCGAAGGTGCTTTCGAAGCTCGAAGGCATCCAGAACGAGTTCAATGCCGCGCAGACGGGTGACAAGAAGGTCTCGCTTGCCGACCTGATCGTGCTCGGCGGCGTCGCCGCGGTCGAGAAGGCCGCCAAGGACGGTGGCCAAGACGTCAAGGTGCCGTTCACGCCGGGTCGCATGGACGCCTCGCAGGAGCAGACGGACGACCAGTCCTTTGCCGCGCTTGAGCCGACCGCTGATGGCTTCCGCAATTATGTCCGCGGCAAGCAGCCGATGTCGATCGAAGCACTCCTGGTCGACCGGGCGCAGTTGCTGACGCTGACGGCGCCGGAGATGACGGTGCTCGTCGGCGGCCTGCGGGTGCTCGGCGCCAACGCCGGCAAGTCGAAGCATGGAGTGTTCACCGACAGGCCGGGCACGCTGACCAACGACTTCTTCGTCAACCTGCTCAGCATGAACACGATCTGGGATCCGGCCGCAGGCTCCGAGGAGGTGTACGAAGCCCGCGACCGCAAGACCAGGGAGGTCAAATGGACCGGCACCCGTGCCGACCTGATCTTTGGCTCGCACGCGCAGCTGCGAGCACTTGCCGAAGTCTATGGGTCAGCGGATGCCGGACAGAAATTCGTCAGGGATTTCGTCGCGGCCTGGACCAAGGTGATGAACCTCGACCGCTTTGAGCTTGCCTGATCCCAGCGAAACGTTCTTTCCTCCCAAGAAAAAGGCGCGGGCGATGCCCGCGCCTTTTTTGATTGGCCAAGAGGGTGTCAGTCCTTCTCGAAGATGCGCGTCTTGGCGACCACGCCGGCAATGGCGCCGCCGATCAGCGGTGCGACGATGAACAGCCAGAGCTGGCCAATCGCGGCACTAGCCGAAAACAGCGCCGGGCCGATGGAGCGGGCCGGATTGAGCGACGTGCCGGTCACCGGAATGATGGCGAAATGCAGTCCCGCCAGCGTCAGGCCGATGACAAGGCCGGCAAAGGCCGTCATGTGGCTGCCGCTGTGACGCCGAGGATCACCGTGACGAAGGTGAAGGTTCCGATCAGCTCCCACAGGAACGCTGAGCTGACGCCCCATTTCGTCGTGTCCCAGCCATTGGCGCCGAAGCCGCCGGTATGGCCGCCGACCTGTCCGGAGACGATGATCCACAGCGCCAGCGACGCAATGATGGCGCCGATGATCTGTGCGATCCAATAGGGGATGACGTCCTTGGCCTGCATTCGGCCGGCAAGGAACACGCCGAGCGTCACCGCCGGGTTGAGATGCGCTCCCGAGATCGGGCCGATCGCATAGGCCGCCGCAATCAGGCCGATGCCGAATGCAAGACCGATGCCTTCCTGGCCGAGTGGCAGCGCGCCGCCGAAGCCGCCAGTCACCACCGAAGCCGTGCCGATGAACACCAGTAGAAATGTGCCTAGAACTTCCGCCAGATAAGTCTTCATTGCCCTCTCCTCGTAATTTCCCGCCGATCCGCTTGAAGTTCTTCGCGAATCACGCAGCGGAAGATTACCGCAACTTCAAAAGTTTGAAAGTACAAGCAACGCGTCGGTTGAAGTCTCGGATGCCGACAAAGTTGTTCGATCTGGCGCTCCGCCGCTTGTGTGCGCCTGTCGCGCGCTTTAGAGCGACGTGCGTCCACTTGGACGCACAAAGTACGCGTCTCAAGACTCTGAATCTTCGCATCGTGCTTACCGAAAATCGATTCCGATTTTCGGGCCGATGCGATAGAGCAGGACCCCGGAATTAATTTGCTGAGTAACGGAATAACAAGATGCGACTGGGCGGACGGCTGGCAGCGGCCATCGAAGTGCTGGAGGATATCGGCCGGCGGCACCGGCCGGTGGCCGATGCGCTGAAGGATTGGGGCCTGTCCCACCGCTTCGCCGGCGGCGGCGATCGCGCCGCGATCGGCAACATCGTCTACGACGCGCTGCGCCGGAAGCGCTCGGCCGGCTTTTTGCTGGGCGAAGATACGCCGCGCGCCATCGGTTTTGGCGCGCTGCTGCTTGAATGGAACCAGACGGCGCAGTCGCTGAACGAAGCGCTCGACGGCGACAAGTTTGCGCCGCCGCTGTTGAACGACGGTGAACTGAGGGCCGTCACCGATCGCCGGCTCGACGCTGCGCCGTCGGCGGTACGGGCTGATATTCCGGATTGGTGCGAACCGCTTTTCGAGCAGGCTTTCGGCGCCAGCTGGGTCGACGAAGGTGCGGCGTTAGCGACCCGCCCACCGCTGGACCTCAGGGTCAACACGCTGCGGGCCGACCGCGGCAAGGTGCTCGCCGAACTGGCCGAGACCGGCGCCGGGCCTGCACGGATCGCACCGCACGGCATCCGCATCCCGCCGATCGCGGGCGACGGCAGGCACCCGAACGTGCAGGCGGAACCCGCCTTCCAGAAAGGCTGGTTCGAAGTTCAGGACGAAGGCTCGCAGATCGCCGCCACGCTGACTGGCGCGGAGGCCGGGATGCAGGTCCTCGACTTTTGCGCCGGAGCCGGCGGCAAGACGCTGGCACTGTCGGCGGCGATGGACAATCGCGGCCAGGTGTTTGCCCATGATGCCGAAAAGGCGCGGTTGGCGCCGATCTTCGACCGCATCCGGCGCTCGGAAAACCGCAACGTGCAAATCGTCACCAAGCCGGCCGAGCTCAGCACCCTTTCGGGCCACATGGATATCGTCCTGATCGACGCGCCCTGCACCGGCAGCGGCACATGGCGGCGCCGGCCCGATGCCAAATGGCGGCTGACGCAGAAGCAGCTCGATGCACGCAAGGGCGAGCAATCGGCCATCCTCGATGCGGCCAAAGCCTTCGTCAAACCGGGCGGGCTGCTGGTCTACATCACCTGCTCGGTATTCCACGAGGAGAATGGCGAACAGGTCGCTGCCTTCCGAGATCGTAACCGCGGCTTTGTTCCTGTCGATCACCGCCAGCTCTGGGACAGCCGCTTTCCGGGCCACGAGGCGGCTGCGCGTATCGGCGCCGCAGGCGGCATTTCGCTGTCGCCGGCGCTGAGCGGTACCGATGGGTTCTATGTCTGTGCGCTGCGCAAGGGCGGCTGAACCAGGCCGGCGGACGTGATTGCTGCAGTGCAGCAATAGCGATTGCCTGCCGCTCATGCCTCTGCAATAAGCTTTTTTGACAGGAGCGTGACAAGCCATGGCAGCAAAGATCGTACCCGCCCCCGACTATGAGGATCGCGTCAGGACGTCCTTCGCGCGCCAGAACGCCATGACAACCATCGGCGCCGAGCTGACGCTGGTGACGCCCGGCATCATCGAGATCGAGATGCCCTATTCGACGGCGCTGACCCAGCAGCATGGCTTCCTTCATGCCGGGGTCATTTCGACGGCGCTCGACTCGGCCTGCGGCTATGCGGCTTTCTCGCTGATGCCCGAGAATTCGGGCGTGCTCACTATTGAGTTCAAGGTCAATCTGCTGGCGCCGGGCCGGGGCGAACGCTTCCTGTTCCGCGGCTCGGTGACGAAGCCCGGCCGCACCATCATCGTCGCAGACGGCCAGGCCTATGCCTTCGCCGTCGACGGCGAGGCCAAGCTGATCGCCACCATGACCGGAACGATGATGACCGTGGTGGGTCGCGATGGCATTGAAGGCTGATCCGATGCGCAAGGGCGTCAGAATTGCGGGTAGGGACGTGCTCTTCGCGATGGCGGCGCAGGCCGAATACGGTCCGCATCTGCAGCGGCTGTTCACGCCTGTCATGACCGGCGTTGGACCGGTCGAGGCGGGCGTCAGGCTGGGCGCGGAACTGTCATGGCTGAAATCTGAAAAGGCGCTGCCGGATCTCGTCGTGTCGCTCGGTTCGGCGGGCAGCCGGACACTGGAACAGACGGAAATCTACCAGGCCGTTTCGGTCGCCTACCGCGACATCGACGCCTCGCCATTGGGTTTCGAGAAGGGCGCGACGCCTTTTCTCGACCTGCCGGTGACCGTGCCGCTGCCGTTCAGGATTCCTGATATAAGGGAGGCGACGCTGTCGACCGGCGCAGCCATCATTTCCGGCAGCGCTTATGATGCGATTGCCGAGGATATGGTCGACATGGAGACCTTCGCCTGCCTGCGAGCCTGCCATTTGTTCGGCGTGCCGCTCGTCGGCCTGCGCGGCATTTCCGACGGGGCTGCCGATCTCAGACATGTCGGCGACTGGAAGGAGTATCTCCACATCATCGACGAGAAGCTGGCGGATGCTGTCATTCGGCTAGAACAGGCGATCGGGTCCGGCGCGCTGCAATTTGGATCACCGCATGAAAACGCGGAATCGGATTGAGGGAGACACCTCGCAACCCATTGCGCCGACTCGTTTCTTTCTCTAAACGCTCGCCATGAAGATAGCCAATCATCCCGACACCGTCCTGATTGTCGATTTCGGCAGCCAGTTCACGCAGCTCATCGCCAGGCGCATCCGCGAGGCCGGCGTCTTTTCCGAGATCGTGCCGTTCCAGTCGGCCGAAGCGGCGTTCAAGCGCATCAATCCGAAGGCGGTGATCCTGTCCGGCGGCCCGGCCTCGACCGCCGACATCGGCAGCCCGCGCGCGCCGCAGATCGTCTTCGACGCCGGCGTGCCGGTGCTCGGCATCTGCTATGGCCAGATGGCTATGTGCGTGCAGATGGGCGGCGTCGCCGAAAGCTCCGACCATCGCGAATTCGGCCGTGCCTTCGTCGAGATCCAGAAGGACAGCCCGCTGTTTGAGGGCCTGTGGGCGCCCGGCCAACGCCACCAGGTGTGGATGAGCCATGGCGACCGCGTCATCTCCCTGCCCAAGGGATTTGAGGTGTTCGGAAAATCGGAAGGCTCGCCCTTCGCCATCTTCGGCAATGTCGAGCGCAAGATGTACGGCATCATGTTTCACCCCGAAGTGGTGCACACGCCGGACGGCGCCCGGCTGCTGCAAAACTTTGTCCACAAGATCGCCGGCATCGAGGGCGACTGGACGATGCGCGCCTACCGCGAGCACGCGGTCGAGACGATCCGCAAGCAGGTTGGCAAGGGCAAGGTCATCTGCGCGCTTTCGGGCGGCGTCGATTCCTCGGTCGCCGCGCTGCTGATCCATGAGGCGGTCGGCGACCAGCTCACCTGCATCCTTGTCGACCACGGGCTGATGCGCAAGGACGAGGCATCTGGTGTGGTGGAGATGTTTCGCCAGCACTACAATCTGCCGCTCATCCTGGTCGACGCCTCGGACCGTTTTATCGGCGCGCTCGAGGGCGAGTCGGACCCGGAGAAGAAGCGCAAGACCATCGGCCGGCTGTTCATCGAGGTGTTCGAGGAAGAGGCCGAGAAACTTGGCGGCGCCGATTTCCTGGCGCAGGGCACGCTCTATCCCGACGTCATCGAAAGCGTTTCCTTCACCGGCGGCCCGTCGGTGACGATCAAGTCGCACCACAATGTCGGCGGCCTGCCCGAGCGCATGAATATGCAACTGGTCGAGCCGCTGCGCGAACTGTTCAAGGACGAGGTGAGGGCGCTCGGCAAGGAACTCGGCCTGCCCGACAGCTTCATCGGCCGGCATCCGTTTCCCGGCCCTGGTCTTGCCATCCGCTGCCCGGGCGGCATCAGCCGCGAAAAGCTGGAGATCCTGCGCGAGGCCGACGCCATCTATCTCGACGAGATCCGCAAGGCCGGCCTCTACGACGCCATCTGGCAGGCCTTCGCCGTGCTGCTGCCGGTGCAGACCGTTGGTGTGATGGGCGATGGCCGCACCTATGAATTCGTCTGCGCGCTACGCGCCGTCACCTCGGTCGACGGCATGACGGCGGATTTCTACCACTACGACATGGCGTTCCTCGGTGCCGCCGCCACCCGCATCATCAACGAAGTGCGCGGCATCAACCGCGTCGTCTACGACGTGACGAGCAAGCCGCCGGGTACAATCGAGTGGGAATAAAGCTCCGTCATTCCCCAGCATTCGGCCACTATCGGCGACACTTCATTAAACCTATGAATTTCAATTGCTTTCGTCTCTATGCCTATCGCTGACTATCGCCCCTAAGCGGAATCATTTGGCGGTAGATCTGACGGCATTCCTTTTCGCGTCTTCCTCGCTGCACACTGATACCGTCACTGCGCCGGACTCAAGCATTTTGGCATCTTTCAAGGTAAAGCATTGAATCCAAAGGAGTCTCGCACAGCCTTGACGGTAAAAAGGTTGACGGTAAAATTAGGCATTGAACAATCCTAGATGCACCTCACCCGGCTCCTCCTATGCTCACCGACATCGCACTTAAGAAGCTGAAATCAAAAGAAAAAATTTACAAGGTCGCTGATCGTGACGGTATGTACGCGACCGTGGCTCCCACGGGGCAGATATCGTTCCGATACGACTACCGAGTGAATGGTCGGCGAGAGACAGTGACGCTGGGCCGCTATGGTGAGGGAGGCATCTCGCTAGCAGAGGCGCGTGACCGCTGTCTTGCCGCACGGAAAATGGTGGCAGCCGGAAAATCGCCAGCCCAGGAAAAGCAGCGTGACAAGCGGCGCATGTCTGCGACGGCCACGTTCGGCGATGCCGGCAGACGATGGTTTAAAGGGGCGAAGATGGCGGACAGCACGCACTCCATGCGCAAAGCCGTCTTCGATCGAGACATCTTGCCGATTTGGGACAAAAGGCTCCTCACAGAAATAACATCGGACGACTTGCGGGCGCTCTGCGCAAAAGTCAGGGCCCGTGGCGCACCAGCAACGGCCATTCATGTCCGGGATATCGTTAAGCAGGTCTATGGTTATGCCATTCTGCACGGTGAGAAGATCGCCAATCCGGCGGACGAGGTAGGACCGGCGTCGATAGCCACCTTCGAGGCGAAAGACCGGGCGTTGTCACCCGCAGAAATTCGAATCATGCTGAAAGAGTTGGAAAATGTGCCGACATTGCCAACCATTCGGTTGGGCCTAAAGCTGATCCTGCTCACGATGGTTCGGAAAAGTGAGCTGCTGGACGCGACGTGGGATGAGGTCGACTTCGAGAACGCGGTATGGAGCATTCCCAAAGAGCGAATGAAGCGGAAGAAGCCACATAACGTCTATCTGTCGCGCCAGTCCCTCGACATCATGATTGCGCTCAAGACTTGCGCTGCGAACTCTCGATACGTGCTTCCATCTCGCTACGACGCCGACGAACCCATGTCGCGCGCGACCTTCAATCGGGTTACCATGGCGATTGTGGACCGCGCAAAAAAACAAGATCTGCCGCTTGCTCCCTTCACGGTGCACGATCTACGGCGGACCGGCTCGACGCTCCTAAACGAGATCGGATTCAATCGCGACTGGATCGAAAAATGCCTTGCCCACGAAGACAGTCGCTCCTCCCGCGGCGTCTATAACAAGGCTGAATATGAACCGCAGCGTCGCCACATGCTCCAGGAATGGGCTGACATGATTGAAGCCTGGGCGGCTGGCAAGAAGCACGGACCCACACTGCAGCCGAGTTCCGGGGCAGCCGTCATCCTCGATCCGATTTGACGGGTCTCGTCTTCCGCGACCGCACGTCTGGTCCCGGGGCCAGTTCGATTGAACCAGCAGAGGACGCGTTCCGCCGTTCCTGAATCCAGGCTTCGATTTCTCCCAAGTCCCAAACGACACAGCGGGGGGTCAGATTGAACCGTCGGGGGAACTCGCCTCGTTGTTCCATTTCATAAATGGTCGTGTCCGATAACGGGACGATTTCTCGCAATTGCGATCGGCGAACAGTTCGCACGACCTGTCGCGCCTCAATGTGCGGTAGAACCGGAAGGGAGCCATCCGCTGGCGCGGTCTCTATGCCTTGGCAGCTTTCGCGTTGAGTTGGCTTCTGCCGTTTGACCATGTGCATACCGAAGGGCTCCTTCGGGCCAACGATCGTGCATCTGCTCCAACCTGGGTATAGCTCTCAGCTACGATCACATCGTCTCCTTTGACCAGCCGGCGAGCTTTGCGAAGTTCGGCAGGCCTAGGTCTTGCTCACGAGCACACCGACTTCGCGAGCGTCGCTATTCAGAGCATGATCTTATCGGCGAGATCGGTAGCTGGCGCCATCGCGCGTAGCCTCGACAATTGGTGGAAGGATCTACTGCTTCGCGCGAGCGCCTCGCGCTATGAGCCAAAGAGATCAGCTTTGCCGTGTCCCCAAAACCGACATCGCAGGCCGACGAACCGGATATCACGGTTGCGCCATCGGAAGGACTGTTCGTCGATCGGACAATGGCGATTATGAGTGTACCAAAAAGCTATACTTCAATGCACGCAGAATGCGGAAGCCATCGCTAAAACGTTTATTGCTCAAGCAAATATATACGCTATCGTAAGAATCATTTAATTGTGTCAGCAAGAAGGGCTGCGGGAGGAGATAGCCGTGGATGCACTTGTGCGCGAGTTGAATGGCTTGGGTTATCAGCCGGTCTTTTTGCCTGGCACTGGCCCGCAGCCGCCTGAGCTCTACAGCTACTCGCAGTCCCAGCGGCGCCTGGTCCGGCGTGGTCCGCTGGCCGACTACTTGCCTAAGACCGCCGACGTTCCTGTAATTGAGGCCGATCTCGCCAATATCGACTACCAGTACACCTCCGGGAAAAACGTGAGTGCTACCGCGTCCTTCCTGCAGAATTCACTGAAGTGCATCGGCATCGACGCATTGCCAAAACTGGACCTGGGTTTCGCCGGCTCGAATGATTTCAGCTTCGCTTTCACCGGTGTGAAAAGTCGAAGGGTCGACCCATCAAAGATTGACACGCTGATCAGTGGCCTCAACGTTGGTGCAATCCCGACCGATATCGTACAGGCGGGGCGAATTCACATCGTTTATGAATACGCCTACGCCAACGAGCTCGTTATGAGTCGCAATGATCGCCGCGAATTCAAATCGGACGTATCAGGCAAGATTGGCGAATTCATCGATATCGGCACAAAGGGTTCGGTCAGCCTGGCCAGCAAGTCGACTATTTCCTTTAAGGGAGCCGAAGGCCAGCGCGCTGCTTTCGCCTACAAGGCGGGCTATCTGTCACGCGAAGATGAATTGAGCAAATGGGAGTTCCATCCAGAAGAGATGCACAGGGGCGACGAGGATGCCCAAGCATACATTCCAGCACGCGGCGTTGTTCTTATTGCCGACTAGCCGGGGCGGGTCCTCATGTCGGATGCTGATAGCGGCGAGGGCCCGGACGCCCTGCTTTTTTCCACCCGCTTTGTGTCGGAGGGCGCTCAGACAGAGTTGACCATCCAGCCGCCGGTGGAAGGTTTTCGTTTTGTTGGCGCTGCACATGCATTCGAAGACCTACAAGCGCTGCCGCTGCGTCTCGAGTTCCAGGATGTTTCGGCGCGCGCGGGGACATACAAGAAGTTCCTTCGGTCATTTGGCGTGCCCCCCGAAGATCAGCACCTCAACAGCGCCTATGATCGGCTGCAGCGCCTGTTTGGACAAGCCAGCAACAGGCCCTTCGAGTGGCGCATCGCCGCCATCTCGCGGGACAGCGCCATTCCAAACCTCGCGACATTGCCTTGGGAGCTGGTGCTCTTTGACGAAAGCGACGTCTCGTTACTCGGGCGCGCTGCGGTTGTCCGTACGTTGGATCGCTCGAGTGACTATACACCCTCTCAGGTTGCCGACCCTCTCCGTACGCTGGTTGTCCAGGGCGGACAAACCGGGGGCGGCAAGCTTCAGTTTGACCGGGAGGCTACGAACTTCGAGCGCGCATGGCAGGATTTGGGTCTCGCGTCCCGCGCGCGCATCGCCGAGCCAATTGTGACCGGGAGCAGCCTCGAGTTGCTCGGTCCGACGATCCAAAAGGTTAAGCCGCATGTCCTTTGCTTCAGCGGCCACGGTCGCGCGACGCCCGCAGGGTTCGAGTTTCTTTTCGAAGGTGACAATGCCTGGACTCCCGTAGAGAAGATCGCATCAGTTCTCGTTGATGCGCGCGATGTAGCCGGTCTCCCGATGCTGGTGGCGTTTTGGACCTGCGAGAGCCTGATGGTCGTCGAAGAGGCGATGACCGATCTGGCGTTGCAAGGCGCGTTGCCCGCCATCGTCGCCGCTATGTCCGATATAGGGATCGAGGCGGTCATCGGTTGCCAGACCCGAGTGCAGGATTCCTGTTCGCGGATTCTAGCGCGAGCCTTGTTTAGAGCCATCGCGGAGGGACAGGGACCTTCCAGAGCACTGGCGCTTGCGCGGGCGGAACTTGCCAGGGGGTCGGAGAGCACACCGCCGGGCGCCGAGGCAGAGTGGCCAAGTCCGGTCCTTTGGATTGGCGGCGCGGCGATGCCGCGGCTCATCTGGGCAAGACCCGAGGAGGAGGAAAGGGCGCTCCTCCTGGAAAGGGTAAGCTATGAGAGCCTGAACGCTTCCGACGCCGCTACAGGCCTGGCTAGCGAAGCCGGCGCAGGTGTTGGCAGGGTGGAGGGGTGGTTTGGCAATACTCCTTGCTGGGTCGTCCACGAGAATGTTGCCCATGATTCTATCGGTCTTCGCCGGATGCTTGGTCGGGCAGCCTTGCCGGACGGTACGTCATTGCTTGTCTTGAACGTACAGCCGGACGATGCCGACAACTTCCTGCGAGCCTTCGCAGGCAACATGCGAGAGATTAAGGCACGCATCTTTCCCGGTGCCGGATACACCAATACGGCCTGGCTAATGTCGATCCTGGCGCTTGCCGAACGTGAAGACCGCAGAGAGGATGCGTGGCAGCAACTGCTGCAACGCCCAAATCTGGCCATCGCGGTGATCGCAAAGGGTGGAATTTCGGATATTGCAGCCCTGCTTCAGGCTATTAACGCAAAAAAGCCAGTCGTCGTCATCGCCCCCTCAGGCCCTTCCGGGGCCAGAGGGTCATCCTGGTATGTTGATACTTTTTCTGCGGAGACCAAGGCGGATGTGCCTCCCACATTGCAGCCGTTTCTTCAGGCGCTCGCTGTCTTTGGTCGAGCTCTCTCGCGTCGGCAGGTCAACGAGTTTGGGACACTCCTCGGCACGGAGGAAGCGTTCGTCGCGGCCGAAGCGTTCTTGCTAAATTATGGCGGACGCTATGCCCTCGGCGCATTGCTTGGCGCGCAACTGGCTGCGTCGCTGACCCCGGACTGCGCAAGGACGGCGCATGAGCAATGCCTTCGTTTTCTCGATGGCGTTGCGAGCAGCGCGGCCTGGCCCCCCGAACTCATCGCAAGGTGGCGGCTCGAACATGCCATTGCGGCGGAATTGGCCGATGACAACATTATCTCTCGGGCCGGTACGGCGATCGAAGCTTGGGTAAAGGCAGGCGACGCCCATCAAGTCGCCGAGATATATAAATTGCTGGGAAGGCGCAGGCGCGACATACCGTTTGAACGGCTTTTGCAGGTCGCTACTGCCTACCGGGGGATGGGACATTCGGATCGCGCAGCGACACTGCTGTCCCAGATCCCGTCCGGCCAGCTTGATGACTATCAAAAGGTCGAGCTGGCGCTAGCCTATGCGGAAGCATTGCGAAATTTACCCGACAGATCGATGCAGGCCGAAGCGCTCACGCTGCTGCAGGAGGCACTGAAGATCGCCGAGAGGCTGGTGCAAACCGAAATGGGTGGTGACTATGAGGTCTTGCTGCGCATGACTGTCGAGCACGACATCGCCAGACACAGTGTCTATTTCCAGAAGGACAGCCGCTCCGCCAAAAAGGCATACCAAGAGATTATCGAAGGTTGTGATGAAGTGCCTGACCGACAACGTCTCAAAGTCGCGGCGCTGCGCAATCTGGCCGATGTTTGCGATCGATACGCCTATGGATTGCCAACGGATCCCGCTGGCGCTGTCAAATACCTCAGCGAAGCACAGCGCATCATAGACCAAACTCTTACCGAGCCAGCGTTGCTGCCTCACATCAGCTACGAGCTGTCGAAGGCGTTGGACCGCGCGAATCGCGCGGACGAGGCAAAATCGTGCTTGGCGAGTTCGATCATACGCGCCAGGGGCGAAGGCGACGCGCTGGTTCTGGCGCTGGCCAGCAATCGGCGCTTCTGGAAAGAGCATGCGGCAAGCGAGCATTTCCTGGATTCCCAACTGGGCAATTGGTTCAACACCGAAATGCTTCTCGAGGCAGTCGACAACCATTCCTGGGCCAGGCGTGCACTGGTCACATCGCGGATACGCGCTGCCCGAAGGATTGCGGAGGACGATCCGAAAAAATCGCGCGAGTTGCTGCTTGGGGCGGCCTCCGCGCTTCTAGGTTCTGACGGACTCACATCGGCCTCAGATATGGTCGATCGATGGCTGCCAGTATACGCGGGCCTGTCCCGACGGTCCGGTGATCAGCAAGCCAGGCAGAAAGCCGGCCAACTGGCGGCCAGACTCGACGAGGCCGGGATCGACCGAAACGACATAGGTGCAATCTGGAAGAGGGTCAGTTGAAATGGGGCAGTCTGGTGCTGGAGGCGGTGGTGGGGGCAGTGGCGGCAGCCGTGGCGGTGGAAGCAGAGGGGGCAGAAGTGGCAGTAGCGCCGGTGGCGGCGCAGGGGGAGGCAACAGCAGAAGTGGAGGTGGAAGTGGAAGTAGGGACGGCTATCTGTCCAAGTCGGACGCTCAAGGTCGTGACACCTCGCACAACGTCCTCGCAAGGCTGAAGCCAGACTATCTGATTAGGCAATTCGGTTCGATCCCGCCTGACATTGTGCGTGAGCTGGTTCTGATGTCCGTCGATCTGAAAAGCACTGACGGAAGCGCTTTGTGCAAGCGATTGGACCTTGATCGGAATTGCTCTTTGCAAGACGTGCGCGACGCGATCTTCCGCCTTAGTTCCAAGGACGAGCACGACCAGCGCATGATCGGAGCCGCACGGGCATCTCTGGCGGCTTACTTCGAAGAGCTCACGGACTTCGATGACGATCTGCTGGTCGCACGTGGACAGAGCACGAAATGGTCCGGGGGTATTTCCGCGGCCGTCCGAGACAACGCGCTCGAGCGATACCTTTCCCTGCTCGTGGAGAATGTCCTCCTTCGCGAGGAGGAAAGCAGGTTGTCGCAGCAAGAGTTCGATGCGCTTCGAGCGCAGGCAAACCGCCGAGGAGCCGATTTGGCGAAGCGATTGAGGTTGCGCTACGAAAAATCGGGCGACGCTGGCGACGCCCGCGTGCTTACGCGCGCCATGGCCGAAGAGAGCGAGCAAAGCTGGTTTTTGACGAGATTGAGGGCCTGACATGAGCGAACCATCTGCGCGGGTCTCCGCCACCGTCGTCAATGAGCGTTCGGCAAACGGGACAACCAGTTATGCGATTGCTTTCGATCTGCTGAATGACATCAAAGTCGACATCCCGGGCCCTTTCGGCCCTGGCACAATCGGTGAGATTGAAAGCGATTTGCTGGACATTGCGCTGAGCGTGCACTTTCTGGAGCGCGATCAGCGGAAGAAGGCTTTCACCAACAGGGTGAGGCAAATCGATGCGCGTTTGCCTGTGCGAAGGCCCGAGTTCTGGGAACTGAATCGAGACCGCATCGTCGAGCTGTTGCGCTTCATGGGTGGTTGCGACTGGTCGATCAGCTTTGTCTCCTCGTCTGTACCAGTGCGCACCGCAGCGGCGGTAGTTGAAGCGCCGGCACGATCGGTTGCGCTCAACTCCGGCGGCATGGATTCGACTTGCGGCTTGGCCAGCCTCGTCGCTGACGTGAAGGACATTCGCCTGGCGAGTTTTTATACCCTCAACAGCAAGATCCAGCGCAGCCTCGCGGACAAGCTTGGCTTCGAGTCGCCGTCACGCATGCGGGCGGTGTGGAAAGACCGCTCGGAGAGGCGTGGCAACGGCGCTCTTTCCTATCGCTCGTTTCTCTTCCTGACGTTTGGAGCAATCGTCGCGAAGAGCTTCCAGGCCGGGCAGCTGCTGCAATTCGAGAATGGCGTTATGGCGCGCGCCGTGCCGCCCGCCGCCAGCTATTTTACGACCCGACACGCACATCCCAAAACCCACAGGCTCTTCAATGAGTTGTTAGCGGCCGCTGATATCGACGTAAAAGTCGAAAACCCGTTCATGAGCATGACGAAAGGCCAGGAAGTCGAGGCTTGCCGAACGAAGCTTTCTAGCAAAACAGATGATCTGCTAAAGCAGACCGATAGCTGCTGGTACTTCCACTACCAAAGGGTGCCTGTACGCTACGGCCCTGGAACCATCTCCAAGGAACCCCGGCGTCATTGCGGGATTTGTGTCCCTTGCCTGGTTCGTCGTGCGGCTTTTGGTGACGGCAACTATGTTTTCGATCCGATGCGTCCGCCGAAAGCCGCCACAGGCGCGCAAAGCGACCAACGCAATTTTACCTACAATTTGGATGCATTGCGAGGGTTCAGCCATATTGCATTGGACACCACCAATGGGCCGGAGTTCAGGCGTGCATTGAGCAGAAACGGGATCGACGTTGATCAGGAAACCGGCAGTTGGTCCGATCTTCAGCAACTCTACTCCCGTTTTGCGCGCGAATTCCTATCCCGCTTTCCGGAGAAGTAGGTTCGTGCTCACGATAGATATGCTGCGAACGGCGCCCGCCCTCAGTATTCGCCAGCCTTGGGCGGAGCTCCTTATCTCCGGGCGCAAAGATATTGAGGTCAGAGCTTGGACCGACCGGTATCGAGGACCCCTCTGGATTCATACCGGCACGAAAATTGACGACCTGGCGAGCTCGCGGTTCGGGCAGGGAACCCTTTTTACCGGTGGATTAATCGGCATCGCAGAACTCTACGACATCCGTCTGTTGACGCGCCACTTGTTCCACGCGTGGCATAGTAGACATCTCGATTTCTCGCCTTTTCCGTTCGACAAAGAGCTTTACGGCTGGATATTTTCGAAGATGGTTAGATTGGAGCAACCCTGTTCCGCCAAGGGTGCGCTTGGACTTTATAAGCCTGATCTATCGAACGTTCCTCCCAACGCACTTGAAGAGCTGCTCCGCGAATGGCGATAGATGGTTGAGCGTGAAGATTGCGACGGGCTCGACCGGCAACACTGGCCCACAGCTATCTGTTGAAAACCTGTTGACCTGCGGCGAAATAGCACGTTCGTACTTGTTCTGTTCGCGCGAATCGGCGCAGAATTGGGTTAATGACTCACTCCGCCAGCGTCGCACTGCTCTGTTCATTGCTAAGGCCGGACAATGATGCCCGACCGACTTTCCTTTTTGGTGCCGGAGCATCGTTCACCTCGGGTGTGCCGCTTGCGGCAGAAAGCGTCAAGCGCCTTGCCAAGCAGGCCTACGCCGATAGGGTCCTTGGCGGCAAAACACTTCCCGAGCAGATCAAGATGTCGGAATGGGTGTCGTGGTTGCAGGGCCAGACATGGTTCGTTCGTGGCGAAGATCATCTTGCAGAAAATTTCCCGCTCGTTATCGAGCATCAGCTGAAGCCGGAAGCGTATCGCAGATCCGTGCTTCTTGACCTTGTTTCTCTCAAACAGGAGTTGAGCGCCGGCTATCGCGCTGTGGCAGAATTGGTCCTGCGTGGCCTGGCGGGCACCATCCTAACCACAAATTTCGACATCTGCCTGCCGAAGGCGCTGCAAGACAAGCAGCCGCATATTCGGCACGTCGCCGAGGTCAATCGGGCGCCCGGTGATTTCAATGAATTCTCGCCGTTCGCGCGCGCCCAGATTGTCTGGCTTCACGGCAAGGCCGAGCAGTACACCGATCGGAACCTGATCAGTGAGACCCGGGAACTTGATCCGGTCCTGGTGCAGAAACTCTTGCCACTCCTCGAGGCCACGCCTCTCGTGGTTGTTGGTTATCGGGGCGCGGAGCAATCTGTGATGGGATCGCTCCTTGGGGCGGAGACAGGCCTTAAATTCAGGCATGGCATTTTCTGGTGTCGGCGCGCGGGTGATGTACCGCACTCCAGCGTCGAAGCTCTTGCGCAGCGGCTGGGCAGTAATTTCCAGTACCTTGACATCGACGGGTTCGATGAGCTGTTCCGAGACCTGAACCGCGATCTTGCAGGCGTGCAACGTTTTGCGTCGGTCAGCGCGCCCGAAGCCGCTCGGCAGTTTGATGATGAGCCAGTTGCCGATGCGACCTGGGCGGATATCGATGCTGATCTGGCGCTCAGTACGCTGCGCCAGTATTGCTCGAAGCTGGAGCGGGGTGTCATCGCTTCCACGCAGCTGAAACCGCTGATGCGGGAGTTAGGCCTTCTCGTAAGCGATGGAGGTGTCGAGCGGCCAAGCGTTGCATGTGTGCTGTTGTTTGGTCGGGAGCCCGGCCGGTTCTTCTCGTATGGCGTGGTGTCTGCCACGATCGCGGGAAAAAAACGCAGGCTTTTTGCCGGCAACGTCATCGGACAGTATCGGGCCATTTTGGACTGGTTTGACGAAGAAAAGATCAATCCTGTGCTGAAAGTGAAGGGTCGCCGCCAGCACGAGACCCGGCCGGCGTATCCAGAGCGCGCCCTGGTCGAAATCCTCGTCAATATGATTGTGCATCGCGACTACGCGGCGGCAAAGCCGTCGCAGATCAATGTTGTCCCGGGTCACTCGGTGCGCTTCTCCAATCCTGGCGCAGCGTTACCGGATGCGACAGACCACCTGCTGATGGGTCCTGATGGAGCCTTCGTTCCCGTGCCCGAATTCAGCTATCTGCGTAACCGTGCCTTGTGCGACATCTTTTTCGGCATGAGCGCCATGGAGCGTGCTGGCACGGGTCTTACCGATGCCTGCAAGCTCGCATCTGAATTCGGGGGAGCGGCGAGTTTCGCCTATCCGCCTGGGGAGGACAGTTTTAGCGCAGAACTGTTCCGGGTCGAGGCGTCGGCAGGCTCCGCATCGGTCGCACGTGACCACCGCCCGGTTGGAACCTATATCCTGAATTTGCTCCCCTTCGTGGCCACTCCGCAGTATCTGACGCATGTCCCGCTCGCGGTTCATCGCTGGGACGAGCTTGAAAAGAAGGTCCCTCTCGAAACCGCCGGCACCTTTGTTTTCGAGTGGCGGACAGGCGATCTTTGGTGCTTCCTGCCTGACGTCGTCGCCAACACAATTTTCGGACCCGCGGCCGCCGCGCCGGCGCATTCCATCCCGCTGGCCGAGATCGAACAGGACCAGGTTCTGCTGGCCAAGTTCTCTTGGCTCACGCGGCGCCACTTTGAGAACCATCTTAAGCAGTTTGAGAGCCAGGGGCTGATCATCGAGAAGGATAAGAAAGGCCATCTGGCGCGGCGCGCTTACTTCACGGCGTTCAAGGGAAACAACCGGACGCTAATCTACGACAGCCCAGTTAAGAAGAACATCCGGCGGGATGTCGTAAAGCGCCGCGGCGAAGATCACAATTCGTGGTTCGAATGCGAAGGCTTCGGCTACGAGGTGGTGCGACAGGCCAATGTCTGGGGAATTCGCATTAAGCCCTTTTATATGTTTGCCAGGCGTGACGGTAAATCCCCGCTTCCGGGCTATATGCGCACGAGGAAGGCGACCCGCCGCATCAAGTTCGACCGAAACGCCAATGTGGAAAGCGATCTTACATTCTGGGGTCGCTTCCTGTCGCAGGGAGCACCGACAATCAATATCGGCAGCCAGTACGTTGATGACCTTCTGCTCGATGGTGGGTTTGTGACGGTCGATGTTCAGGAAGGAGGGTTGATTGATGGCTCTGCCACTCAAGATCGACGTTCTGCCTGAACCAGCCCTGGAATTCTCGAATGGCGCGCGTGACATTGACCCGCGCCGGGGCCTGGCCGCGAATGGCCCCGTCGATAACCGGGGCCTGCGGACGATACGGCTTGGGCTGGTCGGACTGCCTGAAGACATTGAAGCTGCGCGCGCCTGGCTAAGGCGGATGGAACGGTTCGCAGCTGCCGTTGAAGGAAACTCAAACCGCTTTCGCGACTGGCCGGGCCTTGAGAAGGCCCTGAATTGTCGGTTCGTCATAGAGGAGTCATTCCTGAGGCCGGTAGAGCCGGCCGTCTACAACACTCATTTTCGGGATGCGCTGACCGGGAAGTCCTTCAATGAGCTGGTCGAGTTGTTCGATGGCCGGATCAGCAGCCTGTTTGGCGATGACGCTCCGGACTGCATCGTCGTCTGTATCAAGCCGGAACTTGGAGATTTGCGGGTTGCCAACCCCGGCCTGACGCCGGAGGAGCGTAAAGCACTCGAAGTGCTTCGGGCAGAAGAAGAAAGCGATCAACTCGCGCTTTTCCAGCCGTCGCCCGACGAGTTGAAGGCCGCCGAGGCGCTCTATACGATGGCGGACGATCTTCTTTTTCGGACATTCTACCGCGCCATCAAGGCGCGGACGATGACCCATGACGAAGCCGTGCCTATCCAGATCCTGCGGCGAGATGCGATTGACCGGCCCGACGATAAAGGTCAAAGCAGCGCGACCCGTTTCTGGAATATCGCAACCTCGATATACTACAAGGCGCGCGGCATTCCGTGGCGGCCAACGGACCTGCCGAAGAACGTCTGCTTCGTCGGCATTTCCTTTCATCACATGAAGAAGCGCAGCGGCCATCTTGTTTACGCCAGCGTAGCGCAGGCCTATTCGACTGACGTACAGCCTTTTGCCCTGAAAGGGGCAAACATCGACTACGAACAGCGCCGTGACAGACAGCCCTATCTTAATGAAGGCCAGGCGAAGGCCCTTCTGGAAGACGTGCTCGCACAATATAACGACAGGGCCGGGGTAATGCCCGACCGTGTAGTGATCCACAAGACGAGCGGTTATCAGCCAGAGGAGTTGGAAGGCTTCAGGAAGGCAGCAAAGGATCGAGTTGCTACCGTTGATTGCGTTTGGATGCGGTCGACGGCGTTCCGGATGGTCAGGAAAGGCCTAGAGGAGCCGTGGCGGGGGACGCTGTGCACGCTCATGGATCAGTCATACCTTTTCACGGGCGGATACGTGCCGTGGTGGAATGAATATCCAGGCATGCATATTCCAGCACCCTTGGAGATTGGCTGTGCCGGCCTCGGGGATGTGCGGGAGCGCGCCAAGGAAATCCTCACGCTGACGAAGATGAATTGGAATTCCAGCGACGGAATTGCCCGCCTGCCAATTACGCTGCTGTTTGCGCGTAAGGTCGGCGAGCTCATGTGCGAATTGTCCGACAATGCGACGCCGAAGCCGTCGTATCGGTTCTACGTCTAGATCGTCACGACGTCCCCGTTCTTGTGGCAAATCCCTTTATGACGGTCCAGAAGTTCGCGCGTCAACGCATGCATCATTTCGGATAGCCCAAGGAGGCATCATCGCCTTTTCCGGGTGACACAAGACTTCCGTGGTCGCGTTTCCTTCATGCCGGCGGATCGCCCGCGCCTTCATCAGTGTAGTCGACGGCCCTTCCCACCGCATAAGGGAGGGTGAGACCGATCAAGTCCGGCAGACCAAGCCTGGGGTGGTCCGCAAGCCTAGCAATATCACCAGACGTTAGGCTAATGCGCTTCGTTGCAAGTGCGACGAGGAATTCAAGGCAGGCTTCCGCTTGCGTGTCCTGTGCATCGCCGAGCATTTTGAGGATCATGTTGCAAATCTTCATGCTGTGCTGTGCGGTTTCAGCATGCGCGAAATTCAGTTCATGAGGGAAGGCTGCACGCAGGAAACAGGCTTGGATGATCCCGTCATTGAACCGTGTGAAATTCTCACTCGCGAGCACGGCGTAGTGAAACGGCGATTGCGCGAGAGGCGCTTTCGTCTGCCCTGCTTTCGATACCTTGCGACAGTTTTCAAGAATTGAGGATATCGTTGCAAACACATCGCCTTGGGTGATCCTTCCATCATAATCCGGATCCCAAAACGCGAAGCTGGGTCGCAGCCGAAGTGCGAAGCCGGCTCCGGTGGGCAGGAAAAGCTGATCTGCGCTGATATTTCCGGACAATACAGCGATCCGTTCTTCGACTTTGGATAGGGCCGGATTGATGTGATCGTTCATTCTCATGTCGTTCGCCACTGCCTGCCAAAAGCGCAGTTCGGTCGCCCACGCGGAGAATTGGTTCGGGTGGGGAAGCGTCATTTCGTCTACGACGCATATGACGTGCTTGGGAGCATCGTTGTTGTGTTCCAAGTCACGCTGCAATGTCGTCTGGTGGGTTGCGACGGCGTGTTTTCGGAGACCTGCAAAAAACGTTCTGGGCAGGCTCTTGAAAGGCTCACGAAGATCCCGGCTTGCGTCCTGGAGGGATTGTCCGGCGCCTATGCTAGCCGAAACGACGATAACACCGTGGCGACCTTCATCCTCTTCTGTCAGGTTGTTCGCGTCGAGTTGTCGCGGCCGTGGCAAACCGAAATTAGCAATTTCATCGGCCACGATCTCGGCAAACTTCCGGCTATCGTTTTCCCCAACGGCCAAGACATGACTACTTGAAGCTGGAGCGTGGCGCCGGAGGAGAATTCTGATCTGGTCGCGTGCTTCCTCGTCGAGCAGGGTCTTGTCCAGATCGACATGAAGGCGATGAACGTTGCGAACAGCATCTCGTTTCAGGCTGAAGGCATGCTTGCCACGGTACTTCTTCATGACCTTTTTCAACGACGGCGGCGCATCTGTCTGCACGACGATATGGGCCGATACCGTTGCGGCGTCGGCAAGGAATTGATCGCCGACGAAGGTGATTGTGCGCGAGCCGTCTCGGCACCACTCGCAGTCGGTCTCTTCATGCACTTTCAGCGCGGCAAGCTCCGGCTTGCTCATCGCTGTTCTCGCGTCGAAAATCAGTGTTCCCGTCACCTCCTCGGCTGTCGAAAACAGAGTGATGACGCGATTATCCGGTAGCTTGGTGAGGTTCGAAACCTCCTTCGGCAACGAGCCAGTTGCTGTTGCCGAGATCAATGCCACTTCGCGCTCGGGATCCTGCACACTCAGGTTTTTGATACCCTCGTATGATGAAAAGCTTTCGATCCGAGGGGTAAAGAACCTCCCATTTAAGCGGCTCTTCAGCAGATAGGCGGAATAGACGAGGGAGGCTATCGACGAGGAATCAACCCAGATCTTTTTGATGTTGTCGTTTAGGTGCGGAAGCAAAACCACCGACAGAAAGCCGATCTCTTCACCTTGGATAAGCATATTTGCGGCCCGCAGGAATGCGGCCGAGTGACGTTTGCGGGGATGCACGAAATGATGTCCCGGCGGTGCTACGAGGACCGCCTCTCGCTTTTGAGCGAGATTGACGATTCCTGCCTTGAACATGCCCTTGAAATCATTCTCTGTGAGCGAGATGGTGCCCTGGATCACGGAAGATTTTGTCGTTTTGAGTCTTCCGCGCGGATCAAATTCCGCCACCAGCACTGGGATGGTGGCATTCGCCAACCGAAGGGTTGGACCCGAGGCGATCGATCTCTTGACAGTGATTTTCACTGCAGTGGCAACATCTTTTGGAACTATCACGACAAGAGCATCCGGATAGGGGTGTTCGCCGGGCGTCTCTTGGTCCACAATATTGATCAGGTCTTGCTGATTGAATTTTTCCTCGGTGGTCACCACCACGAGGATGTCGCCGATGCCCGGCTTGGTCCAACGGAAGTGATATAGCGATGCCATCAGCTTCCCAGGCCCATCGGAATAAGGATCGAAAACACCGCGCCAACGACCGGCGCATGGGAGCGTATCGTCGAGCCGCCTTCAGAATCTAAGAAGGAGGTATCTTCCTCCTCAAAGCGCGGGACTTTCAGCCCAGGCGGAAACCATTTGTAAAGCGATAGGCGACCGGTGCGTAAACGGAGAAAGCCGCCACACGCCTTGAGAGCCAACATCACTCGAGGGAGCCCCAGCCCATGTGCAGGATCCGACTGTGTCGTCACGTTCTTCAAGAAGCAGCTGCGAACAAGCTGATATTCCTCGTCAATGGAAAAATCGTCAGGTATCGCCGCGCGGTTTGCGCGAGCCGCAAGCCCGGGTCCGCTGTCGAAGACCGAAATTTCCAAGAATTCGACGCGCGGCCGAATGGCCAAGCCCTTCATGCTTGAGAAGTATTGACGAAGGGAATTGGACCCGGCGGTGTGCTTTTCATAGGGGATGTCGACCGGTCTCAGTGCAAACACGACGCCGCGCGCGGATCGGCGATACAACGCACCACGGATATCGGTGCGCGCATGAAGATGGGTGTTTGAGAATAGTTCCTTGAATAGACTGGCCAACACCTCGGTGTCGATCTCGTGCAGTGCCAACCTGTTTCGGGCAATGAGCCGGCCGAGAGTCTGTTGGACAACGCCCAGAAAATCGCTGCGAACCTCACCGCTGTTAGGGTGGTAGAGAAGCGGATTGGGGCCATCTGGCTCCAAATGATCAAGGGAGATGAGCGGTAGGACTTGACCGTGGATCATCTGGGAAAAGTCGCCACTGTAAAGCGCATGCCGCCGTCGATTCACCAGCTTCAGCATAGCTGATGTCACATCGCGCTCGCCATCTCGGCCGATGATGCGATCGGCGAACGTGGCGGCGACAAGGCCGTACGTCCTGTTCAAAAACGTGTCGGCTGCGACATTGGGCTCTTCATCCGCAGCCAGCCTCAGGGTCGCAGGCTCGTTCGCTCTAGCCCAAGTGACAGCCAGTTGTGCGCCTGTCACCGATCCCCCAGCGCGAGCCTCGAAAGCCCATTTGTTCGGAAGCGTGAGGACACTGCGGCGGCGGGCAAAATCGCCAAGCGCTCGCTCGCATTCCATATAGGCAGCATTGCGGCCGAGTTCATGGTGATGTTCTACTAGGTGTTCCATGCGGCTAAGAATCTCGCGTTCGATTCAACGTTGCCAGAAACTCGTCCCATTCCCGATTCGACATCGCCGTGTCCGATTGCTCGACCTTTTCGCCGGCAAGCATCCGGCGAAGCGCCTTAAACGCTTCGCCTGAGAACGTTGCCGCTTCCAGTCGGTGTTCACGAAATGCCTCGAACGTCATCGGAACCCATTTCCTCATCACGTCTAGGATGACCTCCGCATAGACTCTGATCTCATATTGGGCATGTGGATCGGCGCGCAGCCTGAGGAAATTCATGAGGTTGTGCAGATCTGTCTTCCAATACCACTGGGTATAGAAATTGAGCGACAGGTTCATACGCGCAAGTTCGCGGGCCAGCCCCTGACGGTTTTCATCAAGTTGCTCGCCAGCCTCGTTCTGATTGAGCATATCAAGATAGTGGTCGTAGTTGCGCTCTGCGTCTTCGGTGAGCATTCGGAGCACATGTTTCGCCTCCTCCGGTCCGACGACATCGCCCCGTCCCTGCCGGTTTTGTACTGACTGCGCTGCCAACTGATCGAGCGCAGGCACGTAAAACTCGCGGTCAAGGATCGAGTAGCGCGCTGAGTATTCGTTCACGTTGGCCATTCGGTGCCTGATCCACTGCCGCGCAACGAAGATCGGCATTTTTACATGGAGTTTAATCTCCGCCATCTCGAACGGCGTGGTATGCCAATGACGCAGCAGATAATTGATGAGGCCACGGTCCTCCGAGACCTTCTTGGTGCCGCGTCCGTACGATACTCGCGCGGCTTGGACGACGGCTCCGTCGTCACCCATGTAGTCCACTACCCTCACGAACCCATGGTCGAGGACCGGAATGGACTGATACAGGATGGCTTCCAGCCCCTCCGAGACGGCGCGCCGAGTGGGTATGATCGTCTCTCGTGATTTTTCGATTTCGAAAGACTGGTTGCTGGAGAGATTGCTCATTTTTGATCCTTCGTTCGCGGCAGCGTGAAGTGCTTGTATTGCGGCTCGCCTGTAAATTGAAGCACTGACTTTAAGCGTTTGCCTACTTCGCTTTGCACCACCAATGGGGCTGGAATGGCTCCGCCCCGTTCCATCGTTAGACGATGTAGACTAGAATAGCTTCCGATCTTCCTCCTTATGCCGTCGGTCACCGATCGAGAATAGTCTTTCCGAAATACGCGCATCACCTCGCAACCAAGAAGCGCGTTGTGAGCGTGCGCCGCAACCGAAAGCCTCAACCAGGCTGAAACCGATACTAAAGCTTGCCGCCCAACACTGGTCCGACAGTGTGGTGGCTCAGACTGTAATCGTGACCGCTGCGCTTCGCGCTTGGCCGCCTCGTTCCTTTCCCGCAAGGATTGTCGAGCACTCATCTCTCGGGCAGCCAGGTCGCGGTAAAGGTCTCAACTGGTGAACCATTCAGGCCGAGCGACGTGGCTTTGCCTAAGCAACAGTCGTGAGAGGAATGGCCGCTATTTGATCTGCTCATCCGCGAAGCTGCCGGTCCGCCCTTGATGCTGTGGACGGCTCTCCTCCGCCTCGCGCTACAATCGCGGGGCCAGAGCTGGAGGAGAGCTATGATGGGTAACGTTACGACGATTGGTCTGGATGTTGCGAAGTCAGTGTTTCAAGTCCACGGCGTGGGTGCGGCGGGCAAGGTTATCGTTCGCAGGAAGCTGACCCGTGGGCGCGTGCTGGCATTCTTCGAGAGCTTGCCGCGATGCCTGGTCGGTGTCGAGGCCTGCAGTTCCTCGCTTATTGGGCGAGAGAACTTACTGGACGTGGCCATGATGTGCGGCTCCTGCCAGCACAGTATGTGAAGCTATATCTGAAGCGGCAGAAGAACGACGCTGCAGATGCAGAGGCGATCTGCGAGGCCGTGACCGGGCCGACCCTGCGCTTCGTGCCGGTGAAGTCGCCCGAGCAGCAGAGTGGGATGATGCTTCATCGGGCTCGGTTGATGCTCAACCGCCAGCGCACACAGATATCGAACGCGTTGCGGGCTCATCTGTCGGAGTTCGGGGTCGTGGCGCCGATCGGGCGGAATGGGATTGAGCAACTGCTCGTGGTCATCAACGACGAGAACGACGCTAGGATAGGCGATGACTTCCATCGCGGTGCGATCAGCGCCAGTTCAGGGCGGACGTCATTCGGCCGGAATGTTGCGGTCCGCAACCGCATCCTCGGCCTCCTCCCGGAGCGGAGACTGGTGTGAGGCGATTCGCGCCGGCCGCTGGTGCCAGAAGACCGGTTCCGACCCTTTTGCGGAGCTCGCTACCGTAGCTTCTTGTCCTTGGAACTTATCCACACTACCCCCCGGCGCTCGAGGTAAATGCTTTGGATCTCGAACACCTGCGCGTTGTAGGGAGCGATTATGAGGGCGGTCTCCAAGTCGAGAGGTTTTCGTTTCCCTTGTCATCCACCCACGTTGAACCGCCCTGGAGCATTGCATTAACGAGGTCGGCAACCGCAACGGCTTCCTCCGGGGAGCAGTTCTGGTTCCCGCAGGCGTGTCGCGTTGGAGCAGTCCATGCATGCCGATATGATGACCTTCCCTGAAATGCTCTTCAGTACCTGTACTAGTGAAGTCCAACAGCATAATTGCATTGTAGAACCATCGATGCTCGTCTAAGAGGAACGGTGGTCAAGTCCTGCGGGGGGCTTTAATGGAATTCGCCGAATCAGTTTCGGCTCGCTATCGAATTGCATGTTGTTTTCTGGCTGTGCTGTTAGCGGCAGCAGCGTGCGCTCTCAACGCATTCGCTGACACCTTGGCGCATAACAGTGCAATGATTGCCGGCCGCGCATCCGTCGTCGACGGAGACACAATCGAGATCCACGGTGAACGCATCCGCTTCAACGGCGTCGACGCTCCGGAATCTTCACAGCTGTGCCTGAACGGCAAAGGTCAGAAATACCGCTGCGGATCCATCTCGGCGAAGGCGCTCGATGCCTTCCTCAGCAAATCCTCACCTACGACATGCGAGTTCGTCGAGCGTGACCGTTACGGCCGCTTCGTGGGCAACTGCTACCGCGCGGACGGTTCCAGCGTTCAGGAATGGCTTGTGGCAAACGGCCTTGCTCTGGACTGGGTACGCTACAGCGGCGGAGCCTATGCCCAGCTGCAGCTAAATGCCCGCGAACAGAATTTCGGCTTGTGGTCCGGCACGTTCGAGAACCCTTGGGACTGGCGTGCCAACAAGCGCGCCCCGGCGGTTTCCGCACCCCTCGCGGAATTGCCCACCCAAGGCGGCGGAGGCTGCAAGATCAAGGGAAACGTCAATGCCAAGGGAGAACGCATCTTCCATGTTCCCGGGCAAGCGCATTATGAGCGGACCAGGATTTCGGAAAACGAGGGCGAACGGTGGTTCTGCAGAGTAGGCGAAGCCGTCGATGCAGGCTGGCGTCCAGCCGCCCGATAGCAGCATAGCCGTTGACGCGGCGACAATTAGAAAACCCAAAACATAGTCTCGCGGGGGTGAGCGTTTGGCAATACGATTTGAGAGCCTGAACAAGCTCAGGGACAAAGTCCTTGAGGCAAACCATGATTTCAGATCAGGGACGCAAGTATTCCCCAGCCTCAACGTCGACAAGATGGCAAAGGGCCTCGACCTTGTAAATGAAGGCAAAAGACGCGGCGCGCTGAACCAGCCCCCGAAAACAGCAAAACCTTACGACGACGTCGAGTACACCGTCATCGAGAGGGTGGAGGAGGTAAAGAAAACCTCCCAGCAGGCAGTCGAATCCGACCTCCAACTGTTCGCGGGCCGTCTTGCCAGCCTCGACTTCGAGGACCAGTTCGGCCTGATCAACCTGGCGAACTCGTCCAGCGTCTCGGACTTCAAGGCCGAGGTGGCTGTCGGCGTCGACGAGCTTCACGGCCTGAGAAAAGCTCTCAAGGATGCCGAACGCGAGCACACCTGGTTCAAGGACAAGCACGACCTGATCCGCGCCGCACGCATTCCCGAAGGGGGCGCACACCTGCTCAGGGTGTCGTTGCTGGTGTTCCTGTTCCTTGTCGAAACCGGGATGAACGGCAGCTTTCTGGCCAAGGGAAACGAGCAGGGCTTTTTCGGCGGCATCATCGAGGCGGCGGCATTCTCCTTCGTAAACATCGGCATTGCCCTGCTGGCATCGATCTATTGCGCCCGGCTCGTCACCCACAAATCCTTTCCCGTCAAAGCCATCGGAGCCGCGGCAATTGCCGGCTACGTGGTCCTTGCCCTCGCCATCAACCTGGCATTGGCGCACTACAGGGAAGTCACAGGATCGCTCGCGGACGGGGCGGGAAACCTCGTGGTCAGCAACATGTGGGCCAACCCGGCCGGGTTAACCGACATCAAATCATGGCTGCTCTTCATGATCGGAATGCTTTTCTCGATCATCGCGTTCATCGACGGGTGGTTCGTGCTCGACCCGTATGTCGGGTACGCGGGCGTCGAAAAGAGGCGCAACTCGGCGAGGGAAAACTACAAGGACGGGAAGGGCGAACTCATCGAGCGGCTTCAGGACGTCCGCGACGAGCACAATGACAAGGTCAAGGAGATCATCAAGGGCCTCGGACTGCTGCAGCGGGAACACCGCGCAATCGTCGAACACAGGGGTAAGCTCCTCTCCCTTTTCGCAGAGCACCAGAACCATCTCGAACGCGCGTGCAACCAGCTTCTTTCCAAGTACCGCGAAGCCAACGTCCAGGCGAGGGTAACGCTGCCTCCCAAATATTTCTCGAACCCATACCACCTCGAAAAGGTGAAGCCGAAGGTCACGGGCGACGGCGAATGGGGCGACAAGGAATTGTCTGTCTCCATCAGGGATGCGCAGGCGCGGCTCAACGAACAGGTCCGCCTGATCGGACAGGAATGCGAACAGGGCATCGCCGCGTACCAGGAACTTGACAAGCTTCATCCGGACAAGATCGATGGCTAGGCGTTACGGCAGGAAAAAGAAGAAAACCAACATCGGCACGATACTGGGGGCAAGTGCCCTGGGCTTGCTTTCCCTTGGGATGGTGGCCGGCTTCGTGTGGATGTGGTCACGGACGGACGACACAGTACTCGTGAAGGGCACCAACTGCCCCGCAACAGGCGCGACCAGCGCAACGGTCGTCATCTTCGACGCGACCGATCCGATTTCTCCCACGACTTTGAGCGATCTGAAGAACCAGTTCAGAGGCATCGTCGGCAGCGTAGAGAAGGGTGGCTACCTGAGGGTGGTCAGCCTGACCGGAAAACCGGGCGAAATCCCGCTCATGTTTGACGGCTGCAATCCTGGTGACGGTTCGTCCGTCGACAACTGGACCGGTAACCCAGAAATGGCACGGAAAAAATGGGAGAAGGCTTTCGACGAGCCTCTGGCCAACCTGCCCGATGAGATCGCGAACGGGACCGAGGCCGCACAGTCGCCGATCATGGCGGCGATCCAGAAGGTGAAGCTGACGATCTTTGACGGCGAGATCGGAGAAGGGCGGCCGAACAGGCTGTTCGTCGCCTCCGACATGATTGAACACACGCATCTCTATTCGCAATACAAGGCAGGGCCCGACTACGAAAAATATCTTGGGAGTCTTGCCGCGAAGGAATACCGGACACCCCTTGGCGGGGTCGACGTGTCGCTCCTCTATGTCGAGCGGCCCAACAGGAAATTCGAGTCCCTTGCCCACGTCGAGTTCTGGAAACAATGGGTCGAGGGGCAGGACGGCAATTTCGTAAATGCGATCAGGCTGGCGGGCCTCAACCTGGCGGGGGCCGAACAATGAGGACGAAGAAACATCAAGGTCTCTTGTCCCATCCCTACTTTCCGATGTGGGTTTTTGCCGTCTTCACGATCGGCGGATGCTTCTTCATCGCGGTCTCGAAATGGTTCCGGGTCGACCCCATCCTGTCCATGTCCGTCCCGATCCTCTTGATGCTGTCCTACCTGGCACTGTCCACGATTACGGGGAAGCTGCGGCTGCATGACGAGCAGACGGGCGACAACCTTTATTACATGGGGTTTCTTTACACCCTCTCGAGCCTTGGCATGGCGCTCTACCAGTTCGGCTCCGACGCCTCCACCGACGCGGTCGTCAAGAATTTCGGCATCGCCATTACCTCAACTATTGCGGGCATCGCACTTCGCATTCTCTACAATCAGATGAGACGCGACCCCGCCGACATCGAACGGTCCGCACGCCACGAACTGGCGGATATGACAAGGCGGGTCCGGGCGGAGATGGAAAACGTCACCAGGGAGTTCTCCGACTTCCGTCGGGTAAGCAACCAGATGCTGGAGGAAGGCTTCGACGAGATCGCAAAGCAGGCCGAGCGCAACGGAGAGCATATCAGGACGATCCTCGACAAGCTCGCCATGGAAGCCATCAAGCCGATTCAGGAAGCCGCAGGAAAGCTGGGCGGCGCAATGCAGAGCAATTTCGACCAGATCGAGGGCCAGTTCACCGCCATCGCCAAGAGGGTGGAAACCGGGGGAGACCTGCTTGAGAAGGCGAATTCCTCGATGTCTACCTCGGTTGCCAGGCTGGGGACGCAAGCGGATGTCGTAGCGGCCAAGCTCGAACGCGTCGTCGTGCCCGAAGAGGTCCTGAAAAACGACCTCGCTCCCATGGTGAAGGCGTTGGGGAATGCCGTCGCCCAGTACGCCGTCAAGACCGAGACTGCCTCCGTCGAGCAACAGTCGCGGATGGCGGAAATCGGCAACATCTTGCAGGGGGTGGCAAACACCACGGCAAAGGCACTCCATGTAGTGGGAGAGCATTCGGAAAGGGCGGCAGCTGCCGCGGAAAAAACTGCCGAAGCAGTTAACAGCCAGCAGCAGCTGATTGAAGTGCTCGCAAGGGTGGTTCAGAAACAAAGCCAGGACACGAACGAGCTGGTCGCCAAACTTCTGGCGGGCATGCAGCCCAAGACTTACGAGACACGGCCCGCTACTCAGACCGCAGCAGCATTTGCCTCAACCACACCCGGTCCAAGTATCGTGCCTGGTGTCGCCTTGCCCAGGCCCGCTCCCGAACCGGTCGCGGTTTTCCAACCGCTGGATGGCGTGTTGCCGCCCGCTCCCGCAGAGGCCTCGCGCATCAAGGGGTGGTTTAGCCGATGAGCACGCCGGGCGACACGTCCGTCAATCACGAACGCAAAGGTTACGGCCGCGGCCTGATCCTTGGCCTCACCATGGCCGAGACGATGCTGCTGCTGGTCTTCTGCCTCCTGCTTGCGGCAGGGGCGATCATCGCAAAAAAGGAAAAGGAGGCCGCGGCGGCCGAGAGCTGGGCCATTGAGGCGACGAAGAAAGCCGGGATTGCCGAAGCCCAGGCCGACAAGGCCAAGAAGGAAAACGAAGCACTTCTCTCACAGGTTTCCAAGATGATGGAATCGGCGACTGGCCGTAGGATACCGGACGAGCAATGGCGCGAACTGGTCAAGGCGAAACAAGATGTCGAAAGGATCGAGGAAACGGGCCTGACAGTCGAAGAAGCCATCAAGCACGCCCCCGTGACCAAGGTCATCAAGGAACACGCGGTGGACGAGAGAACCGCAAGGGAGCTTGCCCCCGCCGTCAAAAAGCTGGCCGAGCAGGGGATAACGGCCGAACAGACTGAGAAAATGGCGTCTTCCATGGCGGTGCTGCGCGACAGGGGCTTCACTGAGAAGGCCGATCCTGCGGCCGATCTCGCTGCTGCCCTGGACAAGGCCGCCGAAGAAGGGAATTCAACGCCGCACAAATGGCCGCCCATCATCAGCATGAGTGAGCTGGAGGGCTACAACTTCAAGGTCGGCAGCGCGGAGTTGTCGGACACGTTCAAGATCAAGCTACGCCAAAAGGCCTCGGAGATCGCAGGGAGGGCGAAGGAATACGGCGTCGACATCATCGAGGTGATCGGACATACCGACGAGCAGGCCATGTCGGGATACGCATCGAACTTGGACAGGGGATTAAAACCCGTTCTGGACGGCCAGAAACCCATCGGCTCCCTGCATCCCGCCGACAACGCAGGCCTCGGCCTCGCACGCGCCATTTCGGTCGCCGAACTGCTCGGAGGCATGCCCGAACTCAAGGGCCTGACCATCCTGCCAATGTCGGGCGGCCAGCTGATCCTGCCCGGAGACCAGCTTACGGACGGTGCGCAGTCAGGAGACGTGAAGGCCAGGCGGCGGATCGAAATCCGGGTCCGCAAAAGATCGGAGCAACAAACGACAAAAGCCGTCGTTCAGCAGACTCGCGACGGATAGCGTTGAATACGCTCTCGGCTCCCGACAACTTACCTCGTTTCTTTTGGCTGGGATTTCGCGGTCAGAATTCTGGCCGCGGCCGTTACCGGCGAAAGGAGCCGAAATCCCTTCCCTCGGCGAAGGCTCCAAATGAAGCTACCTGCTCGTTCCGATTGACGAGAACGATGCCAACATTCCACCCTAGACCGTAGTTTAGCATCAGAGGGCGGTATGCCGAGTCCGCGTGCCGGCGGGCCGGCGCGGGCGCCATGTGGAAAATTTTTGCCGGGAAAAAAACGGCTGAGAGAGGTGATCCGACGGTCGGATCATCCTTTCAGATGGTAGAGAAATGGCCCGAGGGCCGAAGTGGGACGGTGTTCATAGGGGACACGCCGGAACTGCGCAAAGACCAGTGACAAGAGATCAGCATTCAGGATTATATTCCTCCCCGTTGCGGCGAGCCCTTCAACGGAGATCGCCATGCCCCAAAAGACCCTCGCCGACACCCTGGCCGCCCGCGAAACCATCTATGTCAATTGCGGACACCCGATGTGCTGCAAATCGACGAAGCTCGACATCCAGGGGCTGATTGACAGGCTCGGCTGTGACCACGGCTCGATGCATGACGACCTGGTCGGGCTCTTTGCTTGCTCAAATTGCAAGGCTGCCGGCCGTGACCGACGGCAGGTGTTTTTCACATGCATTCCTGACTACGAAGGCCAGCAGCGGGCTCGCAATCGCGACTGGAAGCCAACTTTCGGTTCGCGCTAGAGGGCGAAATCCTTGCGTCCAAAGGCTACATGCATCAGTAAGCATCTTTAGTAGCTCTTGATTGGTTTGAGAGAATGCGCATCAACGACGCGATTCGCAAGGCAGTGGTTTTCCTTGGCATTGTGGACGACAAAGAATCGTTTGTTCCATATGGGACTGGCTTTGTCGCGCTCTGGCCGACTCAAATTCCTGGTGGCTACCACATCTATCTTGTGACCGCGCACCACGTCCTAAAGGATATTAAGAGTTCTAAGCGTGATCTGATAGTTCGGATCGATGGCAGAGACGGCAACACTGCGCTTGGCAGGATTGCAGCGGTCGATGAATGGATACTGCACGCAACAAATCCCCTATGTGACATCGCAGTAATTCCGTTCGTTGCGTCTCCTGAGACATTTGATTTCAAGGGCGTAGATCTAACCAAAAACGCCGTGTCGGCAGAGTTTATCGAAGAGTACGATATGGGGCTGGGAGACGCGGTCTTTACTGCTGGGCTATTGACCCGACACTTCGGTATTTCAAGGAACATTTCGATCGTCCGCAACGGCAACATCGCGGCTATGCCCGACGAGCCCGTTGATTTGGGTGATCTAGGCCAACAGGAAGTATACTTGATCGAAAGTCGCTCCATTGGCGGATTGAGTGGCTCGCCCGTCTTTCTTAGCGCCGGACCGAGAGTGAGAAAAGGCATGTTTGTTATCGACTCACAAGACGACATAGAGCGGCTTCTGGGTGTGAACATTGGCTTATTTCAAGTTCAACCTTCGAGCGACAGAGCGCGAACGGACGAGGCCGATCGGCGCGATCATTTCCTTGAGTTGATGAGTTCTGGCATAGCCGTAGTCGTCCCGGTCGAGCGCGTGATAGAGATCATAAGGGATACACCAAAGCTCATTGAGCATCGCAAAAAGCAGTTGCAGGCTTCGCCTCCGCAAGGGCGCGCTTGACGATTTGGACGTACGCCAGCGTCCTATCTAACAGCGCACGTTGGGAACTGACCTGCCGCCCGATCCGCAAGAGCTTTCGTTACCTCGGATTTGGAGGCGCATGCCCTGGCAAGCTTCACGCCGAATCCTTTGCCCTCCAGGCAGCGAACAATGTAGCGGTCTCGCAGTTCGGAATTCACATCATAGGTCGTGCTCGAAGCGGGGATGTTTATGGCTCCGACTCGGTTGCAGGTCGTCATAGTGCCATACGTGTTGCATTGGATCGTGCCGGGATTGTTGTAGCCGGGGTTAACGTCGGTCGCCAGCGACTGCGGGATCTCTCTGAACGAGTTGATTTTGCATTGATCGGTCGCGGTCTGGGTTGAGTTGAGATCAACCCCAGGCTTGAAGACCACATAAGCCGGTGTGGACTGACATCCAGCAACAGCCAGTACCACGAAAGCATAGCGCTTATGCATGTTTGTTCCCCCGCCGGCACTGAACGCTAAAAGGGTCGTCTCCGCAAGGGCTTGCCGCCGTTAGCCTCCGCTGTCTATGCCGCCGCGCCCCTGAGCCTCACGCCAGCGCGGACGCAATCTGACAGGCGGCGGGCATGGATCTGACCGGCAGCTTTGCGCCCACTCTCGGACATTTAAAACCGCCGGTGCTTTCCTAGTAGCTGACGGTCCGCCCCTTGCTTAGCGACGGCTAATCCGTTTGCTACGGACCACGGACGCGAGCATTTATCCCCGAGACTATCCGAGATCCTCCGGTTGCGCGCCTCCACCATGACCGATTGCAGACGCCGGGGCCGACGGAAGGCTCCATGGAAAAAGTGTTGGACAACGCGGAGCGCCTGGAGTGGGCTCAAACCTTCGGGTGCGGCCAGTACCGGTTGCTGAATTTACTCAGAGCTCAACGCTAGCTTAGCGATCCTCAACTCCGACACGGATTGTCTGGCGTCGCCCTCATCGTGCCAAAAGGCGAAGCGCAATCACTCGGAAGGTTCTGAAACATTGTAGGTCAGAATGCATGCGAAGTCCTCCACGATCTGGTCGCGAGAAGGCCGTGCAGACGCTCGGAAAGTGCATGTACAGCTTGACCGTATCTGGATACACGATCGGGTGTCGGGGACCGATCAATTTCAATCATCACTCGCTACCAAGGGCCACATTTGTGAATAGAAGCGTCGATGCCGTACTGCGTTATTGGCGCACTTCTTTGGCTGACGGAGCCCTGGGAGAGGGCAAGTTCCGCCAACGGGATCGCCAACGGTTTATCGAACTCTCTCCGGAGACCCTCAGGAATGGCCTGCTGCCTCGGGAGTCGGTCAATCGACTATTCAAGGGGGAAGCAAAAGCTAAGACTGTTGGGGTCCGCTTTTGGCCGCTAGTAGTGGCAAGGCGCGTGTCACATGGTGCGGTGAGCATCGACGGCCTTCCCGAATTGGTCGCGCCTGTGGTTACCGAGGCACTGCTTGACCGCGAGGGCAAGATCTCGCCGCGACGCAACGCGATTGCGCGTGACGTGCTGACGCCGCTACCTTCTGACGAGTTCACTATCGGTGCTGTAGATGCCTTAGATAGCTTCCTGACTGCGGAGCCGCTGCAAGCGGGCGATACTTCGGATTGGGCGGCCTATTTGGCGCATTGTCGCAAAATGGTGGACGCCGTGGCCAAGGGCTGGCCAGAAGGAGATCAATATTACCGCGCAGCCGGTTTTGGCTTGCTGGAGCTAGCCGAGGACGCTTCGGCGACAGTGCGTAATATCTTGCACCTATACGACAAAATCCTAGCCGATCGTCCGGGCGCGCCGCTCCTCGCCAAGATTGTCTCACCAGCGAAGGCTTCGCTCGCTGACCGCAAGATAGAGAAAGCACTTGCCCGTCGTCTGGGTCATTCCAATCCCCATTTCCCATTGGCTGAGCAGCAGCGACAGGTTCTCGCCTGGCTGGACGCTGCAGTGCCAGGCGATGTAGTCGCCGTCAACGGTCCGCCGGGGACGGGTAAGACGACCCTCCTTCTTTCGGCGGTGGCCGGACTTTGGGTTCGTGCAGCATTGAATGGCGGTGATCCACCTGTGATAGTGGCTACGTCGTCCAACAATCAAGCAGTCACGAACATCATCGACGCTTTTGGTAAGGATTTCGCCTCTGGCGACGGGCCGATCGCGGGGCGTTGGCTGCCCGAAGTCGGCAGCTTTGGTATATTCTTGCCTGCAAATTCTCGACGGCAGGAGGCGGCAGAGAAATATCAAACCGAGGACTTCCAAACTCGGATTGAAACCATCGATGGCTTTCAGGCAGGGAAAGATGCGTGGCTAGTTTCTGCCAGAGCGGCTTTCCCTGACGTTCAGGGAGAGGTCGCCGACTATGTCGCTGCCATTCAGCGAGCTATTGCCCATCAGGTGGCAAAACTTGAGGAGGCTGACCGCAGCCTCGAACATCAATCTTTGGCGATGGACAAAGCGCAGCTACTTGGAGCCGACCCGGCGGTAGCAGAAGCGCGTGCACAGGCAAGTGTCAGCGACTGGGTCCTTGTGGTCGAAAGCATGCAACGCCACCGCGCTGCGTTCGCCCGCCAACAAGCCCAGGAATCCAGCCTCCTGGCGCTGTTCAGCTTTCTCCCGGGCATTGAACGAAAGCGAGTTCTCAGGGCGCGCTTGACGCTGGGAGGTCTTTCCGGGTTTGAGGGGCTGAGGCGTGTCTCTGAGATTGACCAACTCCTAGGTCAGACGCTCCGAAAGGCCGAGGGCGAACATGCCTCGGCAAATAAAGCTTTGACTCGCATCAGGAAGGTGCTGGCGGAGATCAGCGCCGCCCAATCCGCTCGAAAACAGGCGTTGATATCGCTCCACGGAGGGGATGGGCTGGAGGAGGGCTTGGAGGATCGTATTGACGTCAACCAACGTTTCGAGCTTTTCCGACTTGCCACCCATTATTGGGAAGGCCGCTGGTTGATAGCGATGGAAGCCGACTTGGCAGCGATCGTCGGCTCTGCCGCGAAAAGAGGCCGATCCGCTTTGGTCCTTCGCTGGCATCGGCGCATGATGCTGACCCCTTGCGCAGTTTCAACTTTCGCCAGCCTCCCTCCGAAGCTTTCTTACAGCCGCCGAGACGGAAGCGAATGGTCCAATGAGTTCCTTTACGATTTTATCGACCTACTTATCATCGATGAGGCGGGCCAGGCCTTGCCCGAGGTCGCGGGCGCTGCCTTCGCTTTGGCCAAGCGCGCCCTGGTCATCGGCGATTTGAGGCAGATAGAGCCGATCTCCGCCATACCTCGCCCCGTCGACGTTGGGAATCTACGCGAGGCTGGTTTGCTCCGTTCGGATGCAGACATCCAAAGCATCAGTGCCACGGGCCTTTGCAGCACATCAGGCAGCGCTATGGGGCTCGCCCAACAAGCCTGTCGCATTTCGCCTTGGCCAGACCTAGGTCCGGGCCTTTGGCTGTTTGAACACCGCCGTTGCTATGATGAGATCATTGAGTACAGCAATGCCCTTTGCTACCAGGGCAAGCTTCGCCCCCGTCGCGGGCCCGTGCCAAGCGATGCGCTCTTGCCTGCCATGGGATACGTTCACGTCAACGGAAAGGCGGTTCGTGCGAGCAGTAGCCGCTCAAACCCCACCGAAGCTCACACCATCGCGAATTGGATCTCTCAAAACCGTCTCTCTTTGGAGGCGCGGTACAATCGCCCAATAGAGGAAATCGTCGGCATTGTTACACCATTTGGAGCTCAGGTCCGCGAGTTACAGCGGGCTTGCTCCGCACAAAAGATCCTAGTCTCGGGGCGCTTGGGTATAACAATCGGCACCGTCCACGCACTTCAAGGTGCCGAGCGCCTGGTGGTAATTTTTTCTCCTGTCTATTCCAAACATGCCGATGGTGGTTTCATCGACGCTTCTCCCAGCATGCTGAACGTAACCGTGTCACGCGCCAAAGACAGTTTTCTAGTATTCGGAGACATGGATGTGCTGGCGAGCGCGGTACCTGGTTCGCCTCGTGCATTCTTGTCGGCCTTCCTTGATAAACCTGGTCGAGAGCTCAATTTCGATCCGGTGCCGCGCGCCGATCTACACGGGAGCCAAAGACAGTTGCAAAGTCTGCGTGACGCTGCACAACATGACGCGTTCCTGTTGGATGTGTTGTCTGCCGACGCGCGCCGCTATCTGATCGTAAGCCCTTGGATCAAGCTGCGAACGATGGAGCGTACAGGCATTTTGAAGGCCTTGGAGTTAGCCGCCGCCCGGGGTGCCAAGATCGACATCTACGCCGACCCCTTGTTGAACGCCGACCTGACGCCTGGTGGCGCCAAGCAGATAGACGAAGCTGACGGGGCGCTGAGACAGATTGGCGTCACGCTGCACCGTCTTGAGAAGCTTCACAGCAAGATTGTCGCCGTCGAGGATGACCTTCTCTGCGTAGGGTCATTCAACTGGCTAAGTGCCGATCGAGAAGGCCAATATGCACGTCATGAAACCAGTTACATCTATCAAGGCGACGATGTAGAGGCCGAAGTCCGCGTGACGAGGGATGACTTGAAACGGCGCACTAAATAACCGGTGGGTGTCTATCGGATAACCCTTGAGTCAAACGAGCCACACGCAGCAATGCGCCGTCATTTCGGTCGTTCAGACGAGCTTTGCCTTCGCCTGGAAACGGATTTTGACGCCGGACACTCGGAACGGTCACTTCGCGCCCCACAGTCGGTCATAGAGGAAGTCGTTGCCTCTGTTTGAAAGTAGACAAGACATCGTCTGGGCAACGAGGTCTCGTTGCCTTCCGCGCCATAGGAGTCGTTGGCATCCACCGTTGCGCTCGATGCGCTGATTTCTTGACCGCGAATGGCGCATGGCATTGGCATCTTCATCTTTCCGTGGATGATGCCAAGGCGGGAATCGAGGCTCCAGACCATGAGCGGCGCAGTGATGGTGCGATAGGCGGATTCCCTCGTAGAGGAAAGAAAGCAGAACTCTAGATGCCAACAATGTCTCGCGAGGAATTGATTGTTGCGATCGGTGAGGGTCGGATTGCGGCAGTAACGATTGACACAACCGTCTTCGACAGCAAACAAAAAGATTTCAGGCGCACGGATTTCCGGTCGATCGCGCAGATCAAGACCAGGAAAACACCGATCCTGATAACCGACGTGATTGCGAGCGAGATGATGTCTCACCTCGAGGTCGAGGCGGCGGACACGCAGCGGGCTCTGAAGACCGCACTGCGTAACCACAATCTCAAATGGCATCGCCAAAGCGCCGGCGGTGAACAAGCGACCCTGTTTCTGGACAAGGATCCGGCGGAATTCGCAAAGTCCGAGTTCGATGATTTCGTCGCGACCGTGGGGGCGGAGGTGATCAAGGTCGCCGATACGCCGGACGGGCTGACGGAACTGTTCCGCCGGTATTTCGCAGTCGAGACGCCCTTCGCGAAGAACCAACCCCGCAAAAAGGAATTTCCCGACGCAGCCGCACTACTGTGCCTGGAGGCCTATGCAAAGCAGCGGAAGAAGCTGGTCATGTGCATCGCCCAGGACAATGCCTGGAAGGATTTCTGCGAGAAATCAGATCATCTGGTCGCGGTGTTTCCACTCAATGAAGCGCTCGGGACTTACAGTGAAGCCTACAAAGATGCGGATCTCGCCGACAAGATCGTCGAGCTCTGGAAGGCGGGAGAGCAAGAGGACTTCGAGCATGAGGTTCGCAGTGCCATCATCGACCGGCTCAGCTATGTCGATTACGAGGTCGAGGCCGACTGCGCTGTCGAGTATGAGGCCGAACCGATGGATGCCCAGCTCGTCGAGATCCTGATGGACACGCTCACGGATCCGATCGTCCTGGCCGCGGACGAGGAGAAGGTGACCTTCTCGATCGAGGTCGATATCAAAGCCAAGTTCGAGGCCAGTTTTAGCTTCAGCATCTGGGACAGCGTCGACCGGGAGCATGTCGGAATGGGCTGCGCATGGGCGGATAGGACCAGAGAGGTGACGATGTATTTAACGGTCGTCGCCGATCGCGACGTCGACGATGGCATCGAGTTTCACGAGGTTTCCGTCGCTCATCGGTCGTTCACGGTCGATTTCGGCTATGTTGACGCGTTCCCGCAGGAAGAGCCTGACGAATAGCGACGTCAGGGGATATGGCGGTTGTCAAGACGCTGCTCGACGATCCAGTCGCAGGGTGGATCGAGAGGACGGCATTCCAATTGGCGTTTGCCATTGTAATTAATTAGCCGGTTAGTGCTGTCAGGCATAGTTCTCCTCCGCCAACAGTCTTTTGCTTGGCGGGCACAACGCAGGCGCAAATCAAACGACGAGGCCGTGCAATGGCGGATCTTCGCGGCTTTTTCGTTTCGCAAATTTGTGCCTGAGTGCCTGAGATCCCCGTGTTGTGGAAATGGCGCCCCTGTGAAATATCGGATGACGAGTTCGAACCATACACTGCTTCAAACACAAACATAGTTCTGCTTTTGCGGGCTGCGATCTTAAAAGCTGCCGGTCCCAAGCCATTCCGATGCTGTGACGTCTACAGCGGCACGGTTTGAACTTGCGACCCCTTTGCCGTGCAAGTTAGCCGGTCGATCGCTATCGATTGGTCCCGGTCAGGCATCGAAGAAGTCCTGTCCTAGCTAGGCTTCGGTGAGACAATCTCGACGAGAAAGATAAGGATCTTGAAAGGCCTATTCTGTCCCACTTTCGAAATTGAGCGTTGAAAAAGTTCAATTTTTGCTCCCCGGCTAGGGGCACCGTCCTGTTTTTCAGGCGCTGATTTTATTCGGTTTTTCGGCGGTTTTGTCCCACTTTCTTCAACCACCTCGGCCGGTGGGACAATTCCGTTCTTTTTTCGTTTTGAAATGAGCTTGTGCGCTGCGCTCCTCGAAAGCTGTTTGCGGTTCGCCTGGCGGGTGTAGAGTGTGGTCTGAGACTTGGTGACCCAACCGCAAATCGCCATCAGCTCTTCGTCTGTGGCGCCGTTCTCAGCGGCTGTCACCGCACCGGCCTTCCGCAGTCCATGAAAGCTGCATTCGGGCAAACCGGCCTGTCGCACCACTCACGCATCTTGTTCCCAAGGCTGTTAACGTGAAGGGCGTGCCCCACTCCGAAACCAGATAAGTCATGTCGCCGGTGGGGCTATGCTCGATCACCTCTGCGAGCGGTGCCAAGATCGGAAGCTCGACGACAACGCCGGTCTTCTTTTCGGTCTTCTTTGGCCGAATGCTCAGCCATCCATCCTTGACATGCTGCCGGCCGACGATGGCGAGGTCCGACAGACGCAAACCCATGTACATCGCGAGATGCAGGGCGAGGCGTCCCTTGCTGCCGATCGGGTGCCGCTCCTCGAATATCCCGATTTCGTCTTGGGTCCATGTGTGGAAGCCGTCGCCGGAGTTCAGCCGCCTGATCCGCAGCGCCGGATGACCTTGGCGACTTCGTTTTCGACGGCCCAGCCATACATCGCCGAAATCACCTTGACGAAGTCGTTCTGCGCGCCCGGCGTCGACCGCAGCTCGTCGCGGATCTCAAGGACGTGTCTGCGGTCCATCAGTGCAAACGGCAGCGATCCGCGCTTCTTGCCCCTGTGCTTGCTGTCGCAGATTTCATCGAGGATGCGTGAGCGGCGCGCCAGCAGATCCGGATCCAGCTTCGGCACAAGCCTGTTCGGCGGTTCCGGCACAGTGATCGGGGCTATTTCACCTTCTTGAAGGTAGCGCGTGTTCCGGCTCTTTGGACTTTTGTGGCCGCGTAGCGCCAGCACCCAGCACAATAAGGACGAGGGCGATGAAAACCACCCAGAGACTGGCGCGCAGCGAGGTCGCCTGAGCCAGCATGCCGATGAAAGCCGGACCGACAAGCAGACCGGCATAGCCGAGCGTCGCGACAAGCGACATTGCCGAGCCTGCAGCCTGGCCGCCGATCCGGCCCGCAGCAGCGAATAGCGCCGGCACCACATTCGCGATGCCGAAGCCGCACAGCACCAGCGCCAAGAAAATCGCCGGAACCGTTGAGATGCCGAGGATCATGATCAGCGCGACGGCGCTAGCTGCAGCTCCGAACTGCAGCATGCGCACTGGCCCGAGGGCGTTAGCCATCGCATCGCCGCCCACCCGGCCTGCTGCCATCATGCCGGCGAAAACCGCGAAGCCGAAAGCGCCTGTGCTCACCGTGGCCCCTGCGGTGCTCACGAGATAGACGGCTGACCAGTCCATTAGCGCCCCTTCCGAAAACAGCGCGAGAAAGGCGAGGGCGCCGACGAGCAGCAGTCGTCTGCGCTGCTCCGGATCGAGCCTCGTTGCGCCATTGTTCTGCTCACCGGGCTGTGGCGCATGCGGTTCGCTTAGCCACCAGCCAGCAACGCCGAAGAGGATCACGCCTACCCCCGTGGCGGCGAGGCAAGTCTGGACGTTGCCGCCCGAATAGAGGATTTGTCCGCAGACGCCGGCGCCGACGAGGTTGCCGACGCTGAACAGGGCATGGAATGACGACATGATATGCCTCCCGGTCCGCCTCTCGAGAAAGGCGGCTTCCGTATTCATGGCTACGTCAAGCGTGCCGAACAGAGCTCCGGCGAAAGTAACGACCAGCGACAGGGTGATCACGCTCGGCGCTTGTGGTGCGGCGATGAGGGCCAGCCCGAAGCCAGTGCAGGCCACAAGACAAAGTACCCGTGTGCCAAAGCGCGGCACCAGTCGGCCGACATTGATCATGGTCAGGATCGCGCCAACCGCAAAACACAGCAGCACAAGGCCAAGCATACCCTTGTCGATCTGTTGTTGCGTACTGATTGACGGCAGGCTCGCCGCCCAAGCGCCTATCCCGGTGCCACCGGCAAGAAAAAACATGAAAGACGCCATGCGGGACGGCGCGTGCAATTCGGCAGAGGTCATTAAAATCCTGTTTGCGGGGCTCTGGGCTAGGAAGGCGATAAGATCGGCGCGCGGACTACGCTAGCTTGGTGAAGACTAAGTCGCCTCATGACCGCACCCGAAGAGCGGATGGGGCTATTCATAGCGCTTAATGGGAACAACCTTGCCCGTTGCTGCGGCCTTTGCCACGGCTTGCGCGCCAGCCAGCGAGGCCAGCCCATCGCGACCGGTGGCGCGGGGGTTGCCTTTTCCCGCGACCGCTACCAGGAACTGTTCGACCGTATCGGCATAGATGTCGTTTGCGCGCAGCGGGATCAGTTCGTTGCGGCCGTTTATGCGTCGGGTCAGCGTGCCCGTTGTGCGCTGCGCAAGCGTGCCGGTCGCGGTCAGCGAGCCCTCAGAACCAAGCGCCACGACCTGGCTTTCCACCTCGGGCGTGACGAAGCTCTCATGCACCTGCACAAATGCGCCACCACTCATTGTCAGCGCGTACATCGTATGGTCGTGGATGATATCCGAGCCCAGCGCTACACCGGCGCCCAAGGCGATCGCTGTCTGCGGTGTCTGATCCAACAGAAAGCTCGCCAGGTCGATGTCGTGTACACTGAGGTCGAGATAAATTCCGCCTTCCGACGCATCCTTGATCCGCCACGACTGCAGTACTGGTCGCAAAAAGCCGGCGTGGACAATCATCAGCGAGTGTACCGTGCCGATCTCGCCGGCGGCGATCATCCGCTGCATTGTCTGGTGAAACGGCGACGAGCGCAGATGATGGTTGACGGCGAGAACCACGCCGGCCTCTTCGCATGCGCGCACCATCTTCCAGGCATCTGCCGACCGGGTCGCCAAAGGCTTGTCGCAAAGCACGTGCTTGCCCGCAGCGGCCGCCGCCACAACTTGATGGTGGTGGTGCGTGTTGGTCGAACTCACATAGACCGCGCCGATCCGTTCGTCTGCAAGCAGTGCATCTAGGTTGGAGCAGGAACTGGGGATATCAAGATCGCGCGCGAACGCGGTTGCGTGGTCAGCGTTGTGGCTTATCACGCTGAGCGGCCGGCCGCCGGTGCGTCGGATCGCATCGACCATGTATTCGCGAGCGATCGTGCTGGCGCCGATCAGGCCCCAGCCGAGACCGGCAGGAACTTCGGGAGCTTGTCGGCGCACGACGGCGTCGGCCAGCGTCGCCGGTCGGACGTTCTTTACATTGCGACCTGCCATGGCATCAATCTAGCCCGCAGGCACCTAGCACGGCCACTTTCACATTCTTGGGCATCCGGGTTCCTGTCAGTTAAGTCAATGAGTAAGGTCAGCGCGCAACTTCGATGCCGCGCGCAGTGTCACGGCGGCGATCGTAAGCGACGGATTCACCGCTGCCGAGGTTGGCAGCACGCTTGCGTCCATAATGTAGAGGTTCTCGACGTCATGCGATCGGCAATACGTATCGACGACCGAGGTCGCGCCATCAGTGCCCATCTTGGCTGTGCCGCACTGATGTGATGGCGTACGACGATCGAAAGCGCGCGACAGCACGATCGGAAAGCCGGCCGCCTTGAAAACGCCGCGCGCGCGCTCGACAAGCGTCTTGTGGCAGAGCATGTTCGAGCGCCGCCAGTCTAGGATGATCGACGAACCGTCCACCATCACCCGACTTTCGGGGCTTGGCAGGTCCTCGCTCATAACGTACCAGTCGAAGGAATAGCGGGCGATCAGCCCAGTGACGAATTCCGGGACGCTCGGCATATTGGCCTTGAAAATCGGTCCCGATATTTTTCCGAGCAGTTGCACATTGCCGAGCGGAAAGCTGGTCTTGGAATCGTGCAGATAGAAGTCGTTGAAGCCGAAGGTTTTGGAATGGACCGCAGTGTTGCGCAGGCGAGGATCGAGCGTGATCATCGCGGTGCAGTTGTGATTCATAAAGTTACGGCCGACTTGGTCGGAGCCGTTGGCGAGACCATTCGGATGCCGCCCGTTCGCCGAGCGTAGCAGGAGCGCTGCGGAATTGACCGCGCCTGCCGCCAGGATGAAACGCTTCGCGCGCACCACCACGTCCTGCCCCTTGTGACGGATCATTGCTTGCGTGATCGTCTTGCCCGAGGCATCCGTGTCGAGGCGCAGCACCTCCGCGCCGGTCAAGAGCTCGACATTGCCATGCGCGAGTGCTGCTGCGAGCGGACCAGTCTCCGCGTCGATCTTCCCGGTAAAGGTGTCCGGAAAGGCATCCCAAGGGGTCGGTGCGCGCTTCAGCCACGCGCCATGATCGATTGCGACCGGCAGCGAACTGGTGTGGATGCCGACCTTCTTCAGCCGCTGCCGGGCCTTGCCGATCGAGGGCTCGTCCGGAATGGCCTGAAAATCGTAGCCCGTTGAATGCGGCGGCTCCGTCGGGTCCTCGCCGATTTGACCACGCACACGGAACAGGCGCTCTGCCTTGCCGTACCATGGTTCGATCTCGTGGTAGTCAAAAGGCCAACCGGGCGTGCTACCTTCCATGTGCCGCTGCGGGACGAAATCCTCGGCGCGATAGCGAAACATGATGGCGCCGTAGAATTTCGAGTTACCGCCGACATTGTAGAAATTGCCGGGGCTGAACGGCGTCCGTGTGCCGTCGAGCCAGGATTCCTTGGTGCGGAAATGTCCGCGTTGGAATATCGCGCGCTCGTCTCGCGTCTCGGGCGTGTCCTGCAGCTGCTCGCCGCGTTCGAGGACGAGGATCTTGGCGCCAGTATCGGCAAGCACGGACGCAGCCGTCGCGCCGCCGATGCCTGAACCAATGATGACGATGTCGGCGGAAAGCTCTGTCACTGCACTTGCCCCGTGGTTCCTGCCCACAAGTCGGTCACGCCGCCTCGACCGCCTGCCCGTAGCCAACATTCTTGCGCGCGAAGCGGCGCACGCGGACATTGGCCTGCTCGGCATGGCCGGCAAAGCCTTCCATGATGCAAAGCCTTGAGCAGCGCTCGCCAATCATCGCCGACGCCTCGTCAGTCAGGATCTTCTGATACGTGCAGGTCTTGAGGAACTTGCCGACCCAGAGGCCGCCGGTGTAGCGCGCCGCGGTCTTGGTCGGCAGAGTGTGGTTGGTCCCAATCACCTTGTCACCGTAAGCCACGGTCGTGCGATGGCCGAGGAACAGCGCGCCGTAATTGGTCATGTTGGCGAGAAAATAGTCAGGATCGGCGGTCATCACCTGGACATGCTCGGAAGCGATGCGGTCGGCCTCCTCGACCATCTCGTCCAACGTGTCGCAGACAATCACCTCGCCGCAATCTTCCCAAGCCTTGCCGGCTATGGCTGCGGTCGGCAGAATAACCAGCAGCCGCTCTATCTCGCGCATCGTGTCGCGTGCGAGCTTTTCGGAATTGGTCAGAAGCACTGCCGGTGAATTCACGCCGTGCTCGGCCTGCCCGAGCAGGTCGGTGGCGCACAGCTCGCCGTCGGCCGTGTCGTCGGCGATCACCAGTGTCTCGGTCGGTCCGGCGAAGAGATCGATGCCGACCTGGCCAAACAGCAGTCGCTTGGCCTCCGCGACAAAGGCGTTGCCCGGTCCGGCCAGCATGTCGACGGGCTTTATCGTCTCGGTGCCATAGGCCATCGCTGCGATCGCCTGGACACCGCCCATGCAGTAGATCTCGTCGGCGCCAGCAAGATGCTGGGCGGCGACGATCAGCGGCGCCGGGCGACCCTTGAAGGGCGGCGCACAGGTGATGACGCGGTCGCAACCGGCGACTTTCGCCGTCAAAACCGACATGTGCGCGGAGGCCAGCAGCGGGTATTGCCCACCAGGCACGTAACACCCGACATTTTCGATCGGGATGTGTCGATGCCCGAGGATCACCCCGGGCAGCGTTTCGAGCTCGATGTCGAGCAAGGAATCGCGCTGCGCCTGCGCGAAGTTGCGCACCTGGTCCTGCGCGAAGCCGATGTCGTCACGCTCCTGGATCGTAAGGCTGTCGACACACGCTCGGATCTCGACGTCGGTCAGCCGGTAAGATGGCCTGTCGAGCCCATCGAATTTCGACGACAGTTCCCGCACCGCCGCATCGCCGCGTACCGCGACATCCGCCAGTAGCGCCTCCACGGTCGCGGTCAGCGTCGCGTCCTGCGCAAATCCCGTAGCAGCCTTGGACGATTTCAGCCGTCTGATCATGTCTGGACCTTTTGGCGAGGCGTTTCATCGCCCCTCATTCGAGGGAGAGGCCGAGGCAGCGCGTTTGGAAGGCAACCGCCTTTTGCGGAATCACATATGCTGTTCGAGTTCGCGGCCGGCGGCGTATTCCGCCTGCTCCTTCTCGTAGTAGGCGGGCGACGGGAAATCCCACCAACCGGTGACAAACGGCCCGGCCGCATCGCGTGAGGTCGTGACCTCGACCAGCGCCGGCGCGTTAGAATCGAGTGCAGCATTCAGCGTCTTTTCCAGATCGGCCGAGTCATCGACCTTCCAGGCTTCCATGCCGAAGTTCTTGGCCACTTCGGCGATGTTGGCGGTGTAGGGTTCGCCGTTGCCCTTGTGGTGGTTGAACTCGCTGCCGACATGGCGACCCATGAACTTGCGCTGGCCGCCGCGGATCGACATGTAGCCGCGGTTGTTCTGGACCAGGAATACGGCTGGGATGTCGTTCATGACGGCCGTGCCCATTTCCGGCAGTGACATCATGAAATCGCCGTCGCCGACCACTGCAACGACCTGGCGGTCGGGCTGCGCCAGCTTTGCGCCGAGTGCCGCCGGGACTGCCCATCCCATCGGGGAGAACGAGCCTGAGGTAAGATGCGTTCGCGGTTCATAGACCGGAAACGTCTGCTTGACGGCCCCCTGCGTGTTGCCCGACCCGGCAAGGATGATCCCCGAGCGGTGCATCACCTTGCGCAGCGCGCCGAGCGGCCGCTGCGAGGTGAAGGGGCTCTCGTGGGAGTCGCGGCGCGGTGCCAGCATCTCTTCCCATTCTGCCTTGGCCTTGCGGATATCGGCATGGAAGCGGTCGCGCCGACCGAGCACACGGCTCGACTGCTGGTCTGAAATAAGCGCCAGCAGCGCCTCAAGCGTGGCCCGAGCGTCGGCGACGATGCCCACTTCGGTCGGGTAATTCTTGCCGATCTCATGATGGTCGAGATCGATATGGATAAGCTTACCGGGCGGGATAGAGAAGGACGCGCCCTTGCGATAGCTCGACGACGACCAGTCGGTGAAGCGGCAGCCGACCGACATGACGACGTCGGCGCTGGCGGTGATCTGATTGCCGCAGGCTGTGCCGGTCTGACCGACGGCGCCGATCGACAGCGGATGATCCTCGGGGAAGGCGCCCTTGCCATTCCAGGTCGAGGAGACGGCCGCCCCGACCTTCTCGGCCAGCGCAAGAAGCGCCTCCGAGGCATTGGAGCTGATTGCGCCACCGCCCGCGATAATGACCGGCCGCTCTGCCGATAGCAGCAACGCTGCCGCCCTCTCGACAGCAACGGGATCGGGATAGGCCACGCCGACCGCCATGCGCGAAGCGAGCGGATGGATGGTGACGTCGGCCGCTTCGGTCTGAAGGTCCATTGGCACTTCTACATGCACCGGTCCGGGACGGCCCGACAGCATTGTGTTGAAGGCACGATGCATGATGAAGGGCAGTTCGTCGACGCGGCCCGCCTTGTACACGCGCTTTGTCACCTGCTCAGTGATGCGCGGAAACGCGTTCTCCTGCTGGCGCTCCAACTCCTGCATGACGCCGTGGCCTTTCATGTGCGTCGCCGGACCGCCCGAAACGTAGAAGGCCGGAATGGAGTCGGTGTAGCAGGTCGCTAAGCCGATGATGGTGTTGGTCGCGCCTGGGCCGATCGAGGTCGAGCACGCCATCGGCTTGCCCGAAGCGCGGAAATAGCCGTCGGCCATGTGGACGGCGCTCTGCTCGTGCATGACCTGGATGAACGGGATCTGCGAGCCGGACTCGAGAAACGCGTCGAACAATGACCAGATGCCGTGGCCGGGGACGCCGGCGACATATTCGACGCCATACTCCTTCAGCGCTCGTGCTACGATTTGTCCGCCCGTCAAATTCATCGGTTCTACCTCGTTTTTCGCGTGGCCGGCGGGTCGATGGCTCGGCACCCGGCAGCAGGATCGAGGCAGAGTTTCAGGAAATTGTCGTTGGCGCACAATTTCGCAGAGACTTGAATATTGACGCGACATGACGCAACATATGCGACATGTGACTTAAAGCGGGCGAGGTCGATGGAACACGACGAAAACCAGGTGGCCCACTTCTCGGCCAACCTGCGCCTGCTCTGCGAGCGTCACGGCTCGATCTCCGCCGTCTGCCGGAAGATCAATCTGAATCGTCAGCAATTCAACAAATATCTTTCCGGGCTGCACATGCCCTCGCCGCAGAACCTGCGGTTGATCGCCAATTACTTCGGTCTCAGCGTGCCGATCCTGTTTTCGCAGCCGGACGAGTTCCGCACCCTTGTGGAGGGCAATTTTTTCCACGCGATGGAAAATGTGCGCCGTTCGCCCGAGCTCAACAAGTTCGTCGAGGCGATGATCGTCGAATCGAGCGGCGACCAGAAGGAGGTCCTTGGCGTCTGGGACCGCTACCAGTACTCGTCGATCTACAAGGGGTTCGTCCTGCGCTCGGCGTTCTGCATCTACAAGAACAACCAGTTCCTGCAGCACTACTATATTGAGCGGTTTCCGAGCTACGACGATCCGACGAAGACGGAATATGTCTTCAAATATTACGGCTTCGTCTTTCCGGTCGCCGGCCGACTTTTCACCGCCGACTTCGAAGGCATTCAGCGTAACGAGCTGACCTTCGGCGTCTATGCGCCGGTCAAGCGCAGCTCATCGAAATTCATGTTCGGCATTGCCACAGGCATCGCGGCCACCATGTTCCGCCAGCCTTACTCGACCAAAGTGGCGCTGCACTACCGGGGACCTGGGTTGCTCAAGCGCGAGCACCTCGACGCACTGACCGTGCTCGACCGTGGCGACCCGTCAATCCCGCGCGAGGCGTTGCAATTCCTCGGCGACGGCTCCGAAATGATCCAGCTCGGCTGACGCAATCAGACGCGGCCAAAGCGTCAAGCACGCTCGCCAATCTGTTTGCCACGATATTGCGGGAGGTGCGCAGCCGTATCGGTTGGCGCGGTCCGGCTGAGCGCAACTTGGCCATGATGCCGTTTCCAAAGTGGCGCACCTGAAGCGGTACTTCGCGCAGCGTGCGCAACATCGGTTCAGGAAACCCTGTTGTGCGAAATTGAAAAAAGTTGGCGGAACCGATTAGATCGAGCCAATATACATCGGCGACAAGGAATGAAAAATGCAACTTAACGCACGCGAAGGCCCGTTGGAGGTGCCCAAGATTGGCATGCGTTTGCTACTAGACCGCGCATCCCAGCGGCTGCGATATCTTGTGAGGGTTCATGAAATTGCGCGCCGCTTGGTCGACAAGCACGGCCCGAACCGTGCCCTGGCCCTTACGACGTCAGCCGCTGCTCGAGCGTCGGGCAAGCGCGCGGCGATTCTCAAGGGAATTGCAGAATCCGCATACGATCTGAACCGGCTAGATATTTATTACCACTAGCTGGACCAGCGGATCCGAATTTGAGTCGACATCCTGTCGACATCCTAATGGCGGAGAACCGGGTGTTGATCGTGACAAGTTCAGTCAGCATGCCGATCGACAGATCACGAAAGTAGGGCAATCACCGTGGTTCCAAGGCCCTCATCAGCTCCAACTAGACTGAATGAGAACGGTACCGAATCTTGCTGATGCCTTTTCGGTGCAGCAGATGCAGCCTTTTCCTAAGCTAGGAAATATCACCAGCAGTCCGACCAGCATTCAACCGACTCTTGAGCCGCTGTTCAGAAAACAATTGCAAATTTGGCCAAGGTCGGTTAGATCGATCTAATTACGTAGGGAGGAAAGTACGGTGGACAGTTTGTAGCGCATCTCAAATGCCTATGTCGTTGAGTATGCTGGGAATGCCGACGCGCGGGACACGGCTGGCCACCTTCGACATTGGAAGGTCGGATGTCCCGTCGCCGAATACTCCGAAAGGAACAGGCCCAAACACCAAGAGGGAAGTGCTTTCTAATTCCATAACCGTCGTTCTTCCTCCCTGAAACGACGGCTTCGCCGGTGCGCGGAGATTAGACCCCCGCGCACCGGCATTCTCTTATCAGGGGGCATCGGAAGGCGAAAATCGTTCATTGCGTTCAGGCCGCACGGCAGAATCCCTTTTAGAGAAGCAGAAGCAAAGGAGTTGCCTCTCAAGCCTCGCGGATTCTGCTGCACTTCGAGAACCGTCGCGATGACAGCGTCCGCGACTGCTCGATTTCAGACGAGACCGGGCGGGAGTAAGCGGGGCACGTAATAGATCGATCCAAGGCCAAACAATGACAAATGGGAGGCCGTAATGGCAGGGATATTGACTGGACTGTATAGCGGCGCCGAGGTGGCGCGAACCGAAAGACTACCAAGCCGCTGGAGGCTCGGAGTGGCGCGGCTGATGTCGCTGATTGTGCTGTCGCCTTCTCTCCTCATCCTCAGCGTATTCGTCTACGGCTTTGCGATCTGGTCCTTCGTGATCTCGATGACGTCGTCGAAATTGGCGCCGAAGTACGACTTCGTTGGGTTAGATCAGTATTTCGCCCTGTGGTCGATGGATCGCTGGCATGTCGCCGTCAGCAATCTCGTGATCTTCGCCGGGCTGTTCATTTCGCTGTCCGTCGGGCTCGGCCTGCTGCTCGCTATCTTTCTAGACCAACGCATCCGCGCCGAAAATGTCATCCGCTCGATCTATCTTTATCCGATGGCGATCTCCTTCATCGTCACCGGAACCGCCTGGAAGTGGATTCTCAATCCGGGTCTGGGTATAGAGAAGCTGGTTCGTGATCTGGGGTGGACGAGCTTCTCGTTCGACTGGGTCGTTAACCCGAACATGTCGGTCTACACGCTGGTCATCGCCGCCGTCTGGCAGAGTTCCGGCTTCGCCATGGCGATCTTTCTCGCGGGCCTGCGCGGCGTCGATCAGGAGATCATCAAGGCGGCGCGCATCGACGGCGCCGGACCTTGGCTGATATACCGCGCAGTCGTCATTCCCATCCTGCGGCCAGTCTTTCTGACCGTGCTCGTGATCCTGACCTATCAAGCGGTTCGATCGTTCGACCTGGTCGTGTCGCTGACCGGCGGAGGCCCCGGTTTCTCGTCCGATCTGCCGGCGACATTCATGTATCAATTCGCCTTCAGCCGAAACCGCATGGCGCTCGCCGCGGCGAGCGCGATGATGATCTTCATGACCATCGCGGCGGTGATGGTCCCGTACATCTACTCGGAACTTCGTCGGGAGGCCCGCAATGAGCGCTGAAGCAATCTTGTCCCGACAGGCCCGGGCGCCCAGCTTTCGAGTATCACGCATACTCGGCCGGATGTTCATTTACGGCATCCTGATCCTGTTCGCGGCCTACTATCTGATGCCGCTGTTCGTGATGATCGTTACGTCGCTCAAGGACATGTCCGAGATTCGCGAAGGCAATCTGATATCGCTGCCTCGGACCCCGACGTTGGAGCCTTGGCGTGTCGCATGGACGGAGGCCTGTGTCGGTGTCGATTGTCCAGGCATCCGCGGATTCTATGCCAACACTTTCCTGATGGTGCTGCCTGCCGTGACCATCTCGACGCTGCTCGGCGCGCTGAACGGCTTTGCTCTGACCAAGTTTGCCTTTCCCGGACATCGCCTCGTCTTCGGCCTGATCATGTTCGGATGTTTCACACCCTATCAAGCGATACTAATTCCGATGGCGACAGTGCTCGGAAAGCTGGGGCTTTCAGGCAGCCTGTGGGGTCTGATCCTGATCCACGTCATATATGGGCTGCCGTTCACGACCCTTTTCTTTCGAAACTACTACGTCTCCATTCCGCAGGATCTGGTAAAAGCCGCGCGGGTGGATGGGGCCGGCTTCTTCAGGATCTTCTATCACATCCTGCTGCCCATCTCGGCGCCCATCGCCATCGTGTCGGTGATCTGGCAGTTCACCAATATCTGGAACGACTTCCTGTTCGGCGCATCCTTCACCTACGGACGCAACGCGCCGATCATGGTCGCTCTCAACAACATCGTGAACACCTCGACCGGTGAGCGTCCGTACAACGTCCAGATGGCGGCGGCGATCATGGCCGCGCTTCCCACCCTGGTCATCTACATCTTCGCCGGACGCTACTTCATCCGCGGCCTGGTCGCCGGTTCCGTGAAAGGTTAGTGCCATGTCTTCACTTGTTATCAAGGACATCTCGAAACGCTTCGGCGCTTACCAAGCGCTGGAGAGCGTGAGCATCGAGGCGGAATCTGGCGAGTTTCTCGTGCTCCTCGGACCCTCAGGATGTGGAAAATCGACCCTTCTGAATATGATCGCCGGGTTGGAAACCGTCACTGAGGGGCAGATCCGGATTGATGGCGAGGTGGTAAACGACCGCGATCCCAAAGACCGCGACATCGCGATGGTTTTCCAGTCCTACGCGCTTTATCCGAGCATGACGGTTCGGGAAAACATCTCCTTCGGCATGAGGGTCAGGAGGGTGCCGAAGCCGCAGCAGGCCGAGTCCGTGAACCGGGTCGCCAAGATGCTTCAGCTCGAAGCGTTGCTGGACCGGCGGCCGAGCCAGCTCTCTGGCGGGCAGCGCCAGCGAGTGGCCATGGGCCGTGCGCTGGTGCGCGATCCCAAGGTCTTCCTGTTCGACGAGCCGCTTTCCAATCTCGACGCGAAGCTGCGCGTCGAGATGCGAACCGAAATAAAGAAGCTTCACAAGAAACTAGGTGTGACGATCGTCTATGTGACGCACGATCAGATCGAAGCCATGACACTGGCGACGAAGGTCGTCGTTATGCGTCAGGCGCGGATCCAGCAGGTTGGATCGCCGCAGGAGATCTACGATCGACCGCAGAACCTGTACGTTGCGAGCTTCATTGGCTCACCACCAATGAACCTTATTCCCGGGACATTGCTCGAAAACGGCGGGCAGGTGGCAGTCGAAACCACTCGCGAAAATGGTGCCAAGCTGACAGTTCCGATGGGGCGGGCCACCCCGGCTACGGCGCAATACTTGGGCCGCAAGATCATCCTTGGCGCGAGGCCCGAAATCATTACGGAACCGGGTACTCATTACGATGGCGCAACCCCTTACAGATTCGAGGCCAGGATCGAGGTGATCGAGCCTACCGGCTCTGACAATCTGGCGATCATCAGTCTTGGCGGGATCGATGCCATAGCCCGGCTGCGGCCCGGCGCCGGTCTTGTCGGGAAGCCGATGTCATTCAGCATCGACACCAGCAAGGCGCTGCTGTTCGATCCGCAGACCGAACAGCGCATCGCCTGAGATGGCAATGCCAATAGCAGCATAACTTCGCTGTGATTGTCGTCGGCGGCGGTGCGACGGCGTTGCTGTTGGCGCCTTCCGATCTCCTGCCGTCAGTTCCCATCGCTGACGATCGCGGTCCGGCCCTGCGTGTAGCCCATGCCGACGATTTCGGTGCCCGAGGCTGAGGCGACGAGCATCCGTACAGGCCACCGAAAGGATCGATAAATGACTATAATCTCGTTCCAATTGTTCACGGCTAGGCGGTTTGGGCCCCTGGATCAAATCCTTCCGCGGCTCGCTGGCCATGGATACACGGCGGTTGAAGGGTATGATGACTGCTATGACGATCCCCAACGGCTCGCGATACTTTTGCGCGAAAATGGCCTCATCATGCCGACCGGACATTTCGGGCTCAACCATCTGAAGGATGTGCGATGGGTCGCGGATGTCTGTCGTGAAGTTGGCATCTCGACCGTTATCGGACCCAATATCGACACGGCCGAACGGCCCCGAACGACCCCCGAATGGAAAAACATGGCCCGCCGGATCGCTTCGACCGGCGAGGCGATTGTAGCCGAAGGCCTGTCGTTCGCTTGGCACAACAATGAATTCGAGTTCGCGCACGCGGCGGACGGCGGTCTGCCGATGCAGATCCTGCTCGAACAAGCGCCAGATATCGGGTGGCAGTTCGACGTTGCCTGGGCCATCAAGGGCAGCAGTGATCCGGCGTCCTGGATGAACCGCTTCGGGTCCCGCATCGTGTCTCTACACGTGAAGGACATTGCGGAGCCGAATGAAAATCCGGGCGAGGAGGGCTGGGCCGATGTCGGCCACGGTGTCCTTGATTGGACGGCGCTAATCTCAAGCGCATTGACGACAACCGCCGCCTCGACATTGGTGATAGAGCACGAGGCGGTCTCGGATCTCGACAGGTTTGCGGCAAGATCGTTGCAGTCCACACGTGACTGGCCGACGGCCAATTCGGCTAACACACACCTATTGTATCGATCTAATCAGCATGCTACCGTCCCCTCCGGAGTGTCGACAAGAGGACCCAATCGATGAGGCCGACGCTGGCGATTTTTGCGATTAGTGCGGGCAATTGCTGCGGGTTGGAATGTGCCGGATCGATGGAGGAACTCGGGCTCGGCTTTGTTTTGATCAACATTAGATCGATACAATCAAACTGCGAGAATGCGTGGCCGCATAAGCGGCTTCGGCGGCTGTCCGTCCAGGCCGCTCGACGACGTGGGGACGGTAACCCAATGGGAGACTGGCAATGACACCGAAAGTTATCAACAAAACGAAGATGCTTGGGTTGGCCGCTGCATCCGTATTTGCTCTGGCGTCGGTCGGCGTGGCGCTTGCCGACGGCAAGGTAGAAGTGATGCACTGGTGGACGTCGGGTGGTGAGGCGAATGCCTTGAACGTTCTGAAGGATGCCTTGAAGTCCGACGGGATCAGCTGGGAGGATTCCGCTGTCGCGGGTGGCTCCGGCACCAACGCGCTGCAGGTTCTGCAGGCCCGCGTTGCTTCCGGCAATCCCCCTGCTGCTATGCAGATGCACGGCGAACAGATCCGCAGCTATTCGGAAGAGGGCCTTCTTGGGGATCTCTCCGATATCGCCGCCGAGCAGAACTGGGACACCGTCATGGCGCCCGAGCTTCAGGCTTTCGCCAAGTACAATGGCGTCTATGTCGGCGTGCCCTTCAACGAGCACCGTCACAACTGGATGTGGGTCAGCAAGAAGATCATTGACCAATATGGTGGCAAGATCCCGGCGACATGGGACGAATGGTTCGTTCTGGCCGACAAAATGAAGGCGGATGGGGTTCAGCCTCTAGCCCATGGCGGTCAGCCTTGGCAGGAATTCATGCTGTGGGAGGACATTCTTGTCGCTACGGGTGGCGCTGAATTCCACAAGAAGGCGATCGCCGAACTCGATCCGGCTGCTCTGGAAAGCGAAACCATGGTGAAGGCATTCGATGCCTTCCGCAAGGTGCTGAGCTACGCCGACGCCAATGCAGCGAACCGCGATTGGAACCTTGCCACCTCGATGGTGATCGAGAACCAGGCGGCTTTCCAATTGATGGGCGACTGGGCGAAGGGCGAATTCACCGTAGCTGGCAAGAAGGCAAACGTTGACTACATCTGCGCTCCCGCGCCCGGCACGGAAGGCATCTATGTGTTCCTTGCGGATTTCTGGGGTTTCTTCCCGGTCAAAGACGAGGCTGCCAAGAAGGCGCAGATGGAGATGGCGCGATTGACCATGGATCCAGCGGTTCAAACCGAGTTCAACATCCGCAAAGGTTCGATCCCGGCTCGGACCGATATCGACCCGAAGGCGTTCGACGAATGCGGCCAGGCTGCCATCGCCGATCGCGCCGCGGCGTCCGAGAAGGGCAATGTGCTAGCGTCGCTGGCGCAGAACCACGCGCAGTCGCGGGAAGTGCGGGGCGTCTTTGAGGACGTGATCAGCTCTTTCGCCAACAATCCGTCGCTGACGGCGCAGGATGCCGTCGTGCAGCTGAAGTCCGGCCTCGCCGGTCTTTGATCGATACTGAGCTCAGAGGGGCGGGAGCAATCCCGCCCCTCTGTGGTTTCACTTCCACGATCCAGCCCGCGAGTAACTTCCGTGACAGATGCGATTCACCCACTTGGAATTACGCCATACCTCCGACCCGACCTGCCGAAGCGGCCGCACCGGATGAAAATGCTGATAGGCGGCAAATGGGCGGAAGCGTTGAACGGCGAGACATTCTCGCGACGCTCCCCCGGGAATGGACTGGAGGTCGGCATCTATCCCGAGGCTGGATCGGAGGATGTAGACCAGGCGGTTGCCGCAGCCCGCTCAGCCTTCGACACTGGACATTGGCCCTATATGCCAGCTGAACATCGGGCGCGCATCCTGACGCGAACCGCCGAACTGATCCGGCAGAATGCCGACCGGATCGCACTTTTGGAAGCGCTGGAGAGCGGCAAGGTCATCTCCCAGGCGCGCGCCGAAATGGACTGGTCGGCAAATCTCTGGGACTACTGCGCCGGCGTGGCGCGGACTTTGCACGGGGACAGCCACAACAACCTTGGGCCGAATCTGATCGCCAACGTCATGCGTGAGCCCATCGGAGTGGTGTCAATCATCACGCCGTGGAATTTTCCCTTGCTTATCATCTCGCAGAAGCTGCCCTTCGCCCTCGCTGCCGGCTGTACGGCAGTCGTCAAGCCGAGCGAATTCACACCGGCGACGACCCTCATCCTGGGCGAATTGCTGATAGAAGCAGGGCTGCCCGAGGGGGTCGTCAACATCGTCACCGGCCATGGCCGGCCGGCCGGCCACCGCATGCTCGACCACCCCGGCGTTGACATGATCTCTTTCACGGGATCGACCGCCGTCGGCAAGGTCGCCGTCCAGTCCTCCGCACAGCAGCTGAAGAAAGTATCACTCGAGCTCGGCGGCAAGAACGCGCAGATCGTTTTCGCTGACGCAAACCTCGAGGAGGCGGCGGACGCCATCATCGAAGGGGCGTTCAAGAACGCCGGAGAAAGCTGCAACTGTGGCGCGCGCCTGCTCGTCGAACGCAGTGTCCACGACGAACTCGTGCAGCGCGTCCTGAAGCGCGCCCGGTCCGTCAAGGTCGGCGATCCCCTTGATCCGGACTCACAGATCGGAGCGATCATCAGTCCGGCCCAATTGGACAAGATCGTCGGCTTCGTGTCGCGGGCGAGGGAAAGTGGCGCCGACGTGCTTCTCGGCGAGGGAAGGATCCCGTCGAGCGACGGTCTTTACATCTATCCATCGATCCTGACAGGCGTCGACCCGCAGACCGAGGTGGCCAACAGCGAGATTTTCGGGCCTGTTCTCTCCGTGATCCCTTTCGACACAGCCGCCGAAGCCGTCGCCATCGCCAACCAGACGGATTTTGGCCTTTCGGCCGCTGTCTGGACGTCAGACTACGAGCGCGCCGTCAGCATGACGCGTAGGCTGCAGGCCGGGACGATCTGGGTCAATACCTACTCCTCGGGGCCGGCCGAGCTACCGTTTGGCGGATACAAACAAAGCGGTATCGGGAGAGAGAACGGCCGCGCCGGCGTCGAGGAATTCACGGAACTAAAGACGGTTCAGTTCTACTTCGGTGGGCGCCAGGCCTGGTGGGTGCGTGGACAGCGCTGAAACAGATCCTCGCCGCCGACATCAGCCCGAGCGTGGGTCGGAGTCATCCAAAGCCGAGGTGGCCGTGGTCCGAGTACGACCATCCGGATAGACTGCCGGTCCCTTGATTTCGATCTTGTTGCCGAACGGGTCGAAAACGTAGAAGGAATGCCCCATTCCGCGGGCGCCACCATGAAACGCTTCGCGCTCGATCTGCACGCCATGATGCGCAAAGTGTCGGCGCACCGCCTCATGATCCAACGGTCCGGTCGCGACACAGACATGGTCAACATTGCGGCCGCCGACGACTGGCGGAATAGCATCCTGGGCGCCTGGATTGGTGGTGTCCAGCAGCACGATGAGCGAGGCGCCGCACCACAGTTGTTCCATGCCGAGTTCCGGATAGGCATAGCCGGGCTGGCAGCCGAGGACGCCCCTATAGAAAGCTAGCGCGGCAGTCATGTCGTCAACGAGCAAGACCACGTGATCCAGACCGACAAGCGAGAGGGGATTAGGACCTGATGACATCAGTTTCCTCCGTTGCAAGATGTGCGAAAGCCGGCTGATGCTGCGATCAATTCTGCACCCGTTCCCATTGGCGAGATGCATGAGATGCCATGCATGCATCGACCAGCGCGACGATGCGTTTGGCATCACCGAATGTCGGCCAAGCTGGCTGTCCGGACACGATCGAGGCGATCACCTTGCTAGCTTCGAGCATCTTGATCTCATTGTAGCCCAGTCCGAAATTCGGCAAAGGCAGGAAGCTTCGATAGTCAGAATGCTCCGGCCCTACATCGATGGCGCGGAATCCTTGCTGGCCCGGCATGTCGCTGAGTTTGAAGACGTTCAGCCGGGTGATCTGGTCATAGTCGTAAGTGATCGAGCCCTTGGTGCAGTAGATCTCATAGCGCTGGGTGAATCGCTTGCCGGTTGCGATCCTGCTGAAATCGACAGTGCCGATGCCTCCAGATTTGAACCGGCAGATGAGGAAGCCCGCATCTGGGTTGGTGACCTTCCGGGTTTTGCCGGTCACGGCAGCCGCAGCCTGTCCGCCATAGGTGGCCCCGGGAACATCGGGACGCTCCCCGAAAACGATCGGGCAGTGCGCAACCAGTTCATCGACCTCTCCGACCAGGTAATCGATGAAGCTGAACACATGCGATCCTGTATCTCCGACGATCCCCGTCCTGGCGAGTTCACCGTCCAGGCGCCAGATGAACGGAGCTCGCGGGTCGCCGTGGCTGTCGACGTGCTGTGTGCCGTGAAACATGGTGATGTCGCCGATCTCTCCCGACCGGATGATTTCTCTCGCCAGCTGGTGAGCCGGATTCATGGGAAAGCTGTGCCCGACGCGCGTGATGACTCCGGCCTTTTCGGCCAACGCTACCAGTTCGTCGGCCTCGGCGCCCGTGTCGGTGAACGGCTTTTCGCAATAGACGTGCTTGCCGTTCTGAAGCGCTGCCTTGGCAACCTCGAAATGCAGCGCGTCCGGCAGGCAAATGTCGATGAGATCGACATTCGGGTCAGTAACCGCCTCACGCCAGTCACGGCCGACACGCTCGACTCCGAGAAGCCGCGCCGCCTCGCGAACGCCGGCTTCGTTGTCGTCGACGAGCCATTTGATGACGACCTCGGCGCCGAGCGCTGGAAACTGCCGTGTCATTGCGGCATAGGCGTTGGAGTGCACCCGCCCCATCCAACCACACGCGCCAAGCACTGCCACTTTAATTGGCTTCATCAATTGTCTCCTGAAGTTTATCCGACGCGCAGCGCGAGGCGGGTCACTCTCTCAAAAGGCGCGAAGCGCAGTCGTATGCCGAGAAGTAGGTTGAAAATTGCATCGATCTAATTTAAGGTCAAGGTATCTTTTTTAATCATGCAGGAGAATGCCTTGACCGCCGAAAAAAATCGATCGCGCCCACTCAACTTCGCCGACCAGCACATCTCGGCGGTTCTCTACGAGGATGTCGAGGCGCTCGACGTTCGCGGCATTGTTGTCAACCTCAGCCCGCAGACAATATGGATCGAGGGTGTCGTCAACGCCCCGATCCAGCCCTGGCGGTCGACGACTGTCCTGGACAAGAAGGTGCTCGAGGCGGATCTCATTGCCGTGCTCAGGATCGACAAGACCGAGAACCTGGGTGGTGTCATGCACCGCGGCTGGACTTGGTTCGGTGACCTGTATGCCGGCTTTCCCCGTCAAAACCCGCTCTACGTGTCGTCAATCGACAATATTGGTACCGTCGAAGAGGACCCGCGCACCTTCACGCGTGAGAGCGCCGGCGGCGATGCCCGGCAATCCTTCGAACTCAAGCTAAAGCTTTGGTGGGCACCGGCCCAGACCGACGGCTTCATTCATAACGAGCATCCTTTTCTCGAGACGCACACGCAGATCCATGGCTTCGGAAGAATGCAGAAGTTCCGCGAGCGGGATTCAGAAACGATCTACGAGGACGTCATAATGTCGCCCGGCTACACGCATGAAGCGTTCTGCTTGGTGACTGGGAAGAACGAGTGGACCTATCCGTGGCACCGCTATTTTTCGGATACCGATGCCATATGGCTGGCCGTCGAACTGCACCCCTGACAGATCCAACGCGGGCCACCTCCGGCAGGGATGCCGGGGTGGCCCGTCCGGTCAGACCACCTTGCCGGCGAGCATGATCGCCGCGCCTTTCTCGCCGATCATAATAGACGGGGCATTGGTGTTTCCGCTCACCAGCGTCGGCATGATCGACGAATCGATCACACGCAGGCGCTCCAGTCCGCGTACCCGCAATTGCGTGTCGACGACGGCCATATCGTCGCTGCCCATCTTGCAAGTGCCAACGGGGTGGTAGTCAGTCTTGCTCCATTCGCGGACATAGTCGGCGATCTGGGCATCGCTCCTGAGGTCTTTGCCAGGCATGTATTCGCGCTCAATCAACCGATCGAGCGCCGACTGGGCGAAGATCTCGCGGGCCTGCTTGAAGCAAGCGATCGACCGGCGCAGGTCTTCATCGACACCGAGGAAATTGGGATCTATCAGCGGTGCCTTGAGCGGATCGTTCGAAGCCAGCTTGACTGAGCCGCGCGCATCCGGCCGCAAATAGGCGGTGTTCAGCGTCATGCCGGATCCGACGATCTTCTTGCGGCCATGGTCGACAACGTAGGCTGGCAGGAAATGCATCTGGTTGTCGGGCCAGTCGTCATTGCCGTCGGTCGACAGGAAGGCGCCGCCCTCGCAGACATTCGAGGTGACCGGTCCAGTGCGATAGAGCAGGTACTGCAACCCATTCCGGATCATCGGCAAAAGACGGTCCTGCCCGTCATAGCTGATCGGATCCTTCAGGGTCGCCACGGCATAGACGTCCAGGTGGTCCTGCAGGTTCTTGCCGACGCCCTTGAGATCATGCACGGGCTTGATGCCGAGCGCCGACAGTTCGTCTGCCTCACCGATGCCCGACGACAACAACAGGCGCGGCGACCCGATCGCGCCGCTGGAGACGACGACTTCGCGTTCGGCATTGGCTACTTGGGGCGTTCTTGACGAGCCGACTGCATATTCCACGCCTGTGGCGCGGCCGTTTTCCACAATCACGCGCAGCACTCTAGCCTGCGTGATCACGGTAAGATTGGCGCGATGCCGCACCGGATGAACGTATGACACTGCTGCGCTGCCGCGCCGGCGATCCCGTTGCGTGACTTGATAGTAGCCGATGCCATGTTGCCTGGCGCCGTTGAAGTCAGGGTTGAAGGGATGGCCGGCCTGCTGGGCGGCGCGAACAAATATATCCGTCAGCGGTAGCGGACTGACTTGATCGGAAACCGCCAGAGGTCCGTCATTGCCATGATAGGGAAGGGTAAAGCGCTGGTTGGATTCGGCGCGAACGAAATACGGCAAGCAGCCGTCGTAGCCCCAGCCTTCGTTCCCGAGTTTGGCCCATTGGTCGTAGTCGTTGCTGTTGCCGCGGATGTAGACCATGGCGTTGATCGAACTGCCGCCGCCAAGCGTCATGCCTTGAGGATAGTGCATTTCTCGATTGTTGACGTTTTTCTGGGGCGTGGTTCGAAACTCCCAGCTCACCCGCGGCCCCACCAGCTTCGAATAGCCGGCCGGAAAATGGATCAACAGCGACTTGTCCGGTCCACCGGCCTCGAGAAGAAGGACGCGCGCCTGCGGGTCGGCGCTGAGGCGATTGGCGATGACGCATCCTGCAGATCCGCCGCCGACGATGATGTAATCGAAAATCATCTGTGAAACCCGATTCCTGGAGGGCCGTCGAAAGGCCTCTCTAATGTTGATCAGAGTCGAGCGACCAAGCCAATGGCGCCTTGCTGCCCGCAGTCCACCGACAGGATTTGACAAATTCGCCTGAAGGTCTTAGATCGATCTAATAGCAACAACGAACGCTGAACTCAATTGTTTTTCCAGGCAAACGGAACAGCCATGACCCGGCATGCGATGCTCGATCTCGGGGGTGTCCTGAGCGCTAGGACGTGTCGGAAGGTTGTCTCCAAGGTCTGCCCGTGCCGGTCCAAGGCGACGGTTTTCCCGGCACGCCTACGAGCCCGCGGCAGTAGCCAGCTGCATTAGCTCGATCCCAGATCTCTCAATCTCTCGCGAAAGGAATTTTGAAATGACCAAGCCCGGAAAACTGAGATGGGGCCTGCTCGGCGCTAGCAACATCGCTAAGGAGTGGCTTCACACCTCGATCAGCAAACATCCCGACTGCGAGGTGGTTTCGGTCTACAGCCGAGATCAGCAGCGGGCGGCTGCCTACGCGCAGGACCTGGGTCTGCAGCGGTATTTCACCCAAATTAGTGCCTTCCTCGCCGATCCGGAACTGGACGCGGTCTACATCTCGACCACCAATGAGAAGCATCGTGACGAAGCGATTGCAGCCGCTAACGCGGGCAAGCACATCCTTTGCGAGAAGCCACTGGCATTAAATGTCGAGGATGCGCAGGCCATGATCGATGCGGCCCAGGCCGCGGGTGTCGTGCTGGCGACCAATCACCATCTTCGCAACATGGAGACGCACCGCGCGATCAAGGATGTGATCAAGTCAGGCCAACTCGGCCACATCACCTCTGCCCGCATTTCTTTCACCGTCGACCTGCCTGACAATCTGGCGCGCTGGCGCCTCAACGATCCAAAAACTGGCGCAGGCGTGGTGCTTGACCTGACGGTTCACGACATGGATCTGCTGCGTTTCTATTTCGACGCGGACCCGGTCTCTGTTACGGCCATGGGTTTGACGTCAGGCAGTGCACCGCACGGGATCAAGGACAATGTGATGACGATTTGGGAGTTTCCGGGCCGCCTGCTCGTCAGCTGCCATGACACGTTCCTGGTGCCGTTCGGTGGCACTGCGATCGACGTTCACGGCGTGAGCGCATCCGTCCATGGCGCTGACGTGCTGTGGCAGAAACCACAGGGGCGCATCACCGTGCGCGATACCGAGGGTACACACGAAATTCGCGTCGAGCACCTTGTCCCCTACGACCGAACGGTTGCCGATTTCGTCAAGGCTGTTCGCGGAACTGGCGAGCCGTCCGTGACTGGCGAAGACGGCAAGAAGGCGCTTCGCCTCGCGCTGGCCGCCGTCCAGGCGATGGAAACTGGCAAAACCGTGCACCTCTAGCGCCGTGCAATGGACGTCATGCGGGCGAGGCGCTAGGCTCCGGATGGACATAGGCGGGTCCACGAGAGAAATGATAGGCCGCGACGCTGCCTGGCAGGGTAGCGGCCTTCCCATCTAAACGCCACAGCAATCGATCAAGACGATTACAACGAAAATCAGGCCGAGAGCCGATGGTTGTACAACAATCGACGGCCCTTGGGCCGGCCATCGGATAACATGCCCCGCAGCCGCAACTCGAAAATGCCACTCCAGCTGCAGGACCCGGCAACCGAGTTGGAGACGTTCTGGCGACTATGGATTGAAAGAATAGTCGCTTGCTGCCGAATCCGCCGAAACTAGGCCGTTGTCTATGTCCAACGCAATTGCCTCGCGCGATCTGTCGACCGGCGCACCGTAACCGCCGCCGCCCGGCGTCAGGACGACCAGCCAATCGCCGGCTGGGATCGTCTGACGGCCTTTGCCGTTCAGGGGCCGGCCGGATCCCAGGCCGACGAAGCCTGATCCGCCGACCTTGCCTCCAGCCCGGCCGCGCGGCGGATGCGTGATGCGGTCCAGTGCGGCGTAGAGGTCGAAATCGACGGGATCGCGGTTCTGAATTTCGATGTGCTGGCCAAGGCCGCCGCGATAGGTACCGGGACCGCCGCTGTCGGGCCTAAGCTCCTTGCACCTGAACAGCAGTGGAGAGATGGATTCAATAATTTCGACTGGGACACCCGAGACGCCGCTTGGAAAGGCAGTGGCCGAAAGGCCGTCCAAAAATGGGCGCCCACCAACGCCGCCGGTCTGCACCGAAAGGACTGAAAAGCGGTTGAAATTGTCCGACGCACCGTTTGCTGTACTGGCGTGGTTCTCCATGATCAAGTTCCACAAACATGACGTGCCTTCGGCCGGCGGCTGTATCGCCGGAATCTGCGCCAGGCAACCGAAGACAACGTCGGGAAGCATCTGACCTATGATGTGTCGCGACGAAACGGGTGCCGGCCGCTGCGCATTCAAGATACAGTTGACAGGCGCTGTGACGTGTATCGGCTCGAGAGAGCCGGCATTGTTGGGAATATCGGGCGCAATCAGCACGCGGATCCCATAGGTCGAATACGCCTGCGCATAGGTGAGGGGTACGTTGATCCCTTTGGAAGATGCACCGGAGCTTCCGGTAAAGTCGATGGCAATGGTCGAGCCTTTGATGGTGAGTGTCGCCACCAGGTCGATGGGCTGCTCGTAACCGTCGACCCGCATCGACGACGAATAACTGCCGTCCGGCAGCGCCGCGATCTTAGTTTCGACCGCGTTGCGCGACTGGGTGATGATGTGCTCGGCTAGCCCTTGCAGCGTGTCGAGCCGAAATTCGCGCATCATCTCGATGAGGCGTTCGACGCCGATATCGTTGCAGGCGGCGAGCGACAGGATGTCACCCTCCGCCTCGGTGGGATAGCGGGAATTTCCGCGGACGATGTCGATCAGCGTCTGGTTCTTGACGCCACCATCGATCAGGCGAAGAAAGGGCACATAAAGACCCTCTTCGATGACGTCGCGCCCGTCCGGGCCGAAGCCGATGCCACCGATGTCGACGAGGTGGCTGGTGCAAGCAAACAGCGCCACCAGGCTGCCGTCGAGAAAGGCGGGTGTCACCACCACCATGTCATGAAGATGCCCGGTGCCCTTCCATGGATCGTTGGTGATGTAGACATCGCCTTCCCGCATCGTCCCGGCAGGAAAGGCGATAAGGAAATGTTTCACCGATTCTGCCATCGAATTGACATGGCCAGGCGTCCCTGTCACCGCCTGCGCCAGCATGCGGCCATCCATGTCGAAGACGCCGGCCGACAGGTCGCCAGACTCGCGCACGATCGGGCTGAAGGCTGTCCGGACCAGGGTCTGCGCCTGTTCCTCGACGACCGAAATCAGGCGATTCCACATTATCTGCGTGTGGATGTCGGAAAGCTCAGAATGCATGTCCATGACCAATACCGTCAGACCTTGGCGTTGAGGATGATGGAGCCGTTCGCATCGATCGAAGCGTGGAATGTCGAGGTGACGACCGTCGACGTTTCGTCCTCGGCGATGATGGCGGGTCCGCTGATCGTCTGATCGGTGCCGATGGCATCGCGCCAATAGACCGGGCTGTCGGCAAAGACTCCGAGTTGCCCGTCGAAGAGCCGGCTTCGCCCGACGGGTTCGGCCACACCGGCTGCGCGGGGACGAACGAAGACGATGTCCTGCGACGGGCCTGTGCCTACCGCCGTAACCGTGACGGCCCAACTCAACGCCTCGATGGCGGCGTGGTCGATCTTGCGCCGATAGAGTGCGATGTAGGCGCTGGTGAAGGCGCAGGCGAGGGCCTCCCGGTCGGCGCTGCGGAGCGGCCTGTCCTCCAACTGAACCTCGATTTCGTGGCCCTGTCCGGTGTAGCGCAGGAAGACGGAACGGCGTGCTTCGAGCGGCGCCTCCGGATCCGCCTCGCGGATGACGGCGGAAGCCTCGTCGATCATCTCGTCGAACTGCCGGTTAATAGCGTCGATGTCGAGGTTGGCAATGCGGGCGAATGCGCTGCGCACCACCTCATAGCCGAGAGGGGCTCGCAGGAAGCCGATGGCGGAACCGACACCTGCACTTCGGGGCACGATAACGCGCCTTATACCGAGCTTTTCCGCGAGACGTGCGGCGTGCAGCGGGGCTGCGCCGCCGAACGCGACCATAGTCCTCGCGCGAACGTCTTTTCCCCGTTCGATTGCGTGTACTCTCGATGCGTTGGCCATATTCTCTTCGACCACCTCGCAGATGCCGAAGGCACCGGTCTCCAGCTCGGTTCCCAACCGATCCGAAACACGTGCCGCGATCGCCCGGCGCGAGGAGCCAACGTCCAACAGGATAGAGCCGCCGGCAAAACGCACCGGGTCGATCTTCCCAAGAACCAGATCGGCGTCGGTGACCGTTGGGGCCTCGCCGCCGCGACCGTAGCAAGCCGGTCCAGGTTCGGACGTCGCGCTCTCTGGCCCGACCTGTATCCGGCCGAGCGAGTCGACCTGCGCGATAGATCCGCCGCCGGCGCCGATCTCGACCATTTCGATGACCGGTATGCGGATCGGCATGCCGCTTCCCTTCATGAAGCGCTTCGACCGAGCGACTTCGAAGGAGCGGGATTTGAGCGGCTCGCTTTTGTCGATGATGCAAATCTTTGCTGTCGTTCCGCCCATGTCGAAGGACAACAAGTCATCGACGCCGCATCTTGCGCCGATATGCGCAGCCAGAATTGCGCCGCCAGCGGGGCCGGATTCTACCAGGCGGATCGGCAACTCGCAGGCGTTGCTCAGCGTCGTCAGGCCGCCCCCAGAGGTCATCAGCAGCAGCGGGGCCGACAGTCCGATGCGATCGAGCTCGCCGCGCAGCCTTTGCAGATAGCTCGCCATGAGAGGCTGCACATACGCATTGGCGCATGTGGTCATCAGCCTCTCATACTCGCGGATTTCGGGGCAGACCTTGCTGGAGAGCGAGACATAGGCTTGCGGCATAAGCTCGCTCAAACGCGCGCCGACCATCTGTTCGTGCCGGGGGTTCGCGTAGCTGTGCAACAGCCCGACCGCCACGCTGGTCACGCCGGCGGCGAGCATCGTGTCCACATGGGCGTGCAGCGGATCGAGATCGATCGGAACGATGACCGAACCGTCGACAGCCACCCTTTCGCGAACCATCAGGCGCAGGGCGCGGGCAACGAGCGGCTCGGGTTTCACGAGATTGATATCGTATTGGTCGAAGCGGCTTTCACGGCCGATCTCGATCACGTCGCGAAAACCTAGCGTGGTGACAAGCGCGGTCTTGGCCCCTTTGCGTTCAATCAGCGCATTAGTTGCCAGCGTCGTCCCGTGGATGAAAATGTCGATATCGGCGGCCGTCAGTGCTGCGCGTCTCAACGCCTCAAGGATTCCGGTAATCACGCCGGTTTCCGGAGTCTTGGGTGTGGTCAGCACCTTGGCGGTAAAGCGACGGTCGCCACATTCGAGCGCGATATCGGTGAATGTGCCGCCAATGTCAGCGGCCAATCGACAGGAAGGCTTTTTGGTCATTTCAATCCCTTGCCGCAGGAGATCTCCCCAAAAGCGACTTTCAACTAGTGTGGTTAGATCGATCTAATAGCTGTATGGAATGGCGTCAAGGCGATTGGTGATTTGAAACCAATTTTCCTGTATGTCGGGGGGTGCTTACTGACTCGTCGGAGTTGGCCAGCGCTCTTTCAATCTCGTGCAGGTTGGAGTGGAAGGTATGGACGGCAAAAACTTGACGGAAAAGCGCGGGCAGCAGCGCGTGACGCTTGACGTCGTCGCCAAGCATGCCGGCGTTTCGAGGTCAACTGCCTCCCTCGTTGTTCGTAACAGCAACCTGATTGCGCCCGAAACGCATGAGCGGGTCCGTGCCTCCATGAAGGCGCTCGGTTACATCTACAATCAGTCAGCGGGCAGTTTGCGGTCGCAGAGGACGAAGACGCTTGGCATGGTGATTGCTGATATATCAAATCCATTTTACGCGCTGCTCGCGTCAGGCATAGAATGGGCGTGCCACCAGCAGGATTTTCTGACGATCTTTGCCGACACCGCTGAAGACGGTGGGCGCCAGAAGATGATCATCGATCGTCTCATACAACACAATGTTGCCGGCGTGTTTCTCTGTCCAGCCGGCGAAAACTCTGCCGAAGATCTTGCCGCGCTCCAGGTGGCGGGAACACCTCTGGTCCAGATCATGCGTCACGTCTCGGGACAAAAGGTTCCCTATATCGGCCCCGACAACGTGGCAGGGGTGCAACTCGGCATCGATCATGTGGTCCGTCTCGGCCGCAAGAAACTGGCATTCATCGGTGGCCCTGCCGGCAAGTCCTCGAGCGAGGAGCGTCTTGACGGCTTTAACAAGGCAATGAACAGGCATCGGCTGAAGGTGAAGAAGGACTTTATTAGATCCGTTGCGATCAACCGACGCGAAGCAATGGAAGCTGCACTTGTCTTGCTCGACCGCTCCGATCGCCCGGACGCGATCATCTGCTACAACGATCTCATGGCATTTGGTGTTATGCTGGCGATGCAGCGGCTCGGGCTGACGCCCGGCAAAGAGGTGGCCCTGGTCGGGTTCGACGATATTCCGGAATCCGCACTTTGGACGCCGGCATTGACGACCATCTCGATTGATGCACGCAATATCGGACGCTTGGCGGCGCGTGTTCTTCTGGACAAGATCGCGAACCCCAGCCGGACGCCTCGGGACATCATTGTTGAGCCTAAGCTGGTAATCCGGGAATCCTGCGGCGAGCCTTTCGCAGTAGCGTAAGCCACCGCCTGTCGGCTTGCGGGCAAGTCGACATCCAGGTCATGACGCCCAGTTTTTCCGATAGTCCGGATAGATCGTCAGGCCGCCGTCGACGTACAGCGTCTGCCCCGTAATGTAGCGGGCATCCTCCGAGGCGAGGAAGGCAAAGGCGGCTGCGACTTCATCAGCGTCGGCAATCCGGCCGAGCGGAATATGTTTTTCCACAGCGGCGCGCTTGTCGGCGTCGAACACCCAGTTCCGGTTCAGCGGCGTCACCGTGGCTCCCGGCGCGACGTTGTTGACCCTGATGCCCTGCGCTGCGTATTCCAGTGCCAATGTCCGCATCAGCATCCCCAGTCCGCCCTTGCTTGTGGCGTAGGCAATGAAATTGGGCTTTGGAATGATTTCGTGATTGCTAGAATTGTTGAGGATGACGCCAGCGGAATGGCGTGAAAGAAAATGCCGCACCGCAAGCTTTGAACAGACGAAGACGGCTCTGAGATTTAAGTTCAGCACCGCGTCAAAATCCTCGATCGGAAATTCATGCGACGGGTGCTCGCGATTGATGCCGGCATTGTTGATCAAAATATCGACCTGTCCCGCCAGCGCCACCGCCTGGTTGAACATCGTCCCAACCTGGGTCGGATCGGATAAGTCGGCGGGTATGATGCCGCCGACCCTATCGGCACCATATAGGTCGGTTATTGACGTTGCGGTCTCGTGGAGAGTGTCAGAGCCCGAAAGATCATTGAGGATTACGATCGAACCTTCCTCGGCAAAACGCATGGCCGTAGCCCTGCCAATGCCTTGTGCAGCGCCTGTAATCAGTACTCGTTTGTCAGTCAGTCCGCGCATGATGGCATCCGTTACGGGGGTGATGGGCTCGGCGCTTGGGATCCGGTTCGCTTAAGTAAGGCGTAGGGCTAACGCGCGCAGTTTTGAAACCGACGCAGCGATGCGATCGCCCGACAGGGTGCCATTCTCGACGGCCATCTCGATCGCGTCGACCATGGACGGGATTCGCCTAACGCCTTCTGCTGAGACCAGCATCCAGTCGCCACCAGCGGCGACCGCCTTGATAGCCGACTCCTCGATGGTCATGTCTCGAATCGTCGCTTTCCAATCCAAGTCATCGGTAAGGACAACACCGCCAAAACCGAATTCATCTTTCAACATGCTGATTAGTTCGGCTGAATGAGAAGCGGCGATGGGGGGCGTTGTCGCGTTGAAGATTGCCGGCCCCATCATGACGACGTCGGCACCCGCGTCGATACCAGCCCGGAATGGTGTTGAGAATGCCCGTAGCTCATCGAGCGAGTGCGGAACTACGCCTTCGTAAACGGCGGGGTCGAGCTTACAGATCGGGTGACCGGGAAAATGCTTCACTGTAGCGGCGACGCCGCCATCCTGAACACCTTTGACAAATGCACCCACAATCCGCGTCACTTCGCCAATGTCTTCGCCGAGGGTACGCCCCTCGAGCCAGGGATTGGGGCCTGCAAGCACATCCGCTACCGGCGAGAGGAAGACATTAACCCCAAGCCTGCGGGCAGATATGGCCGAGGCTTTTGATCGCGCCTCGATCACCTCATTCGTCGATCGGTGGGCCTCTTCGAGAGACGGCAGCGATTTGGTGAGCCTATGAAGCCGCTCTATGCCGCCGATTTCGGCGTCGACGGCAATGAGGACCGGGCCGGCGATGGCTCGGGCCCGGGCAATCGTTGTACGCCAGCGTTCCTGCGTTTCGTCGGCAACTCGCCTAGGCTCGATGACGCGGCTGACATATTCCTCGCGCGTTTCGCCAAACAGCAATGAGATGCCGCCGTTCTCCAAGAATCTGGCCAATGCACTGTCGATCTCGAGTTCAGGCAAGATCGGGAGGAAAAGTGCATGGATGTCGCGCCGCAGTTGGGTACTCATTTTGTCTCCTCAAATCGGGTGGCGGTCACGAGCTGTCCAGCCGCCAGAACGCGGCCCACAGTTTCGGAGCCGCAGGGCGCAATGGTTATCCGCCCGGATCACCCCGCTGGATGAGGCTTCATTGTCTGATCAGCTGGGACGGTGTTAGATCGATCTCATCAGTAGATGCGTTTGTCGACAGCTGTTGTCAAGCTCCGATTAACACATCGGTTCGGCTAGTTTCAAAATCTCGAGGGCGACGGCGTCACCATCACGTGTGCCTCTTTGCCAGAGATCCTCGAAGTCTCCCGAGACAACGGATATGCCTTGCGCGCTGCACAGTTCAAGCAATGAGCCGACCTGAAGATAGCTGAATTTACCGACGCGCTTGGTGAAGGGGAAGACATTGCGATTGGCCAGAATGTGGGTAAGCAAGTCGTCTTTTGACCGGGACTGGGCCACTCGAAGGAGAGCGGATAGCTGCGACGCAAGCGTCAGGCCGCGTGTTTCGGCGCAGTCCGTAATATTGCCGACGAAGATTTTCACTGCTCTCGCGTTGCTTCGGATCGCGTCCAGTATCCCTTCGACCATGAGATGGGGTAGGACGCTGGAAAAAAGGCTTCCTGGCCCGTAAAGAATGACGTCTGCTTCGAGAATGGCTCCTATAGCCGGGCCGTTGGCCTCGACCGACGCTGCCCTGTCCGACCCTCGCGTCAACCAGATCTCGTCAATCAACGTAGGCGGTTCGGAGGGGGGCATCGAGGTGATGCGGTCCTGGCGGGTGATGACGCGTCCGTCAGAAAGCTGGGCCGACAGATGGACATCGTTGACGACCGAAGAGGGCCAGACGTTTCCCTCGATGCCGCACAGGTCTTTGAACCTGGACATCGCAGCGTTGACGTCGTTGTCGTGAGCTAGATAGGCGCCAGCCAGGATAAAATTGCCGACGCTGCCGTTTCCAAGATCGAAATCCTCCGGCAAGCGGGAGCTGAAGAGATCGAGATAGCGCGTAATTGCGTTGCGAAGAGACGGTGCCTGCGTCTTCAAAAATGGATGCCGGCAATCGGCGAAGAATTCGAATTCCATTCGCAGTTGCCGTTGGCCCACTGCCTCGGACAGGCGTGAATTGCACATCCTTATGACGTTGCCGGCACATTTCTCGCCGTGGGCCATCGTCATCAAGGCTTGCCGGATATCTCCCACTGCTAGGATACCCAGTGCTTCCCGGATGGCTCGCGAACTGCCGCCGCTATCCCAGGCTGGCACGATGCGCGTCAGGCGGCTAGGACCGCGCGACAGCGCCAGATTGATATTGCGACAGCCGCTGCCTCCACCCAGCATCACGATATGAGGGGTCTTCCGAACGCCGGTATTCTGCACTGCCAGCCGCTCCTCCGAAAAAGCGAAAATAACGCTAGAGCCATTGAGTATATTGAAACATGCAATCCATTAGTTTATGACTTAGATCGATACAACGATCTTTTCTAGCGTGCCGGGCTCATGGAGTCCTGCCAGCGACATGGTCAGGGGAAAGCGATGATACGGGCTTTAATGAGAACAACGGCGTTGAGATTTGCGTGCCTAGCAGCGCTGTTGGTCGCCGCCGATTCTTTCGCATTCGGCGGGCGCACCATGTATCGATGCTATGATCTCATCCTCGGACATAGCCAAAGGCAGGCCGAAATTTCCGGTCTGAAACTCCGGGCATACGGCGCCGTTTGGTCGAGGCTGCTTGGCGTCGAGGACGTCGGTGAAGGCACCAAACCCACTGGTTGAAATAACCCTGTCTAGTACGAACAGGATCGAGGAGTTGTCGACCGATGAACTTCGGCGAAGGGTTGCATCGATCTAATAAAATCGGTAACCATCCCGCAGGTCGCAAACATGAGACATGAACTCATCGAAGAACTCATGACATCCGGTAGCCGTCACACGGTTGTCTTTTTTCACACTGCACCCGCGTTGGTTCAAGTCTTCGACGAACTCGCCGCCGAACTTGCCCCGGCAATGGTGATCAGACATGTGCTTCGGCCAGATTTGCTGAAGCAGGCAATCGACATCGGAAGTGCGACTGCCGAGATCATTGAGGCCGCCGCAGAGGCGATGCTTCGACAGACGGGGCCGCATGTCGATGCGGTCATTTGCACGTGCTCGACGATCGGCCAGGCCGCCGACCTGGCCAACCTGCAGCGACCGGTATTCAGGATAGACCGACCGATGGCACGCAGATGCGTTGAATTGGGCGGGCGCGTTCTGGTGCTTGCGACAGTTGGCACGACGATTGCCCCGACGGTCGAATTAATAACTTCTGAAGCAAGCGCGGCAGGTCGTACCTTGTCGGTCGAAAGCTCGGTTCTTGAACGTGCTCGTAGGCTGTTTCTGGAGGGTCGCCAGGACGATTACCTGGACGCTATTGCGCAGGGCATCTCGGCGGCCACACAGGATGCAGATGTAGTCGTCTTGGCGCAGGCCTCGATGGCTGCGGCGCTGCCTCTAGCGAAACACAGCGCCGTGCCCGTTCTGAGTAGTCCCCGCATTGGTTTCGAGGGCATATTACAGGACTTGTCTCGCCGAGTTGACTGAACGTGTCCGCCGCTCGTCCATACCGCGGACTGAAGAAAGGAAATGCGTGTGGGGAATGCCGGCCAGCCAATCGACTTGCGGAGCGACACAGTCACCAAACCCACGCGCGAGATGCTTGACGCGATGGCACGTGCGGATTTGGGCGATGATTTTTTTCGCGATGATCCGACCGTTATGGCTTTTGAAGAGGAGGCCGCGGATCTCCTTGGCCTTGAGGCGGCGATGCTCGTCATCAGCGGAACAATGGGCAACATCGTTTCATGTTTGGCGCAGTCGTCGAGAGGCGAATCGTTCATCGTCGAATCGCGTGCCCACATTCAAATCAACGAAAGCGGGTGGCCATCGACGCTTGCCGGGCTGACGCCTCGGCCGGTGACCGGCACGAATGGAGTGATCTCGCCGCAATCCCTCGAGGAGGCAATTCAGGACAGCCGTAGCAGACTTGGCGTGCCCTCAAGTCTGCTGTGCCTTGAGAACACTCACAACGCAGCTGGCGGCAGGGTCATGACCCCTGCGCAGATCGCAACGCTTGCCGGCTTGGCGCATACAAATGGTTTGCGGGTACATCTCGATGGTGCCCGGATTTTCAACGCCTCGGTCGCTCTTAATGCGCCTGTCCGCGAATTCGTTCGCGATGTCGATACAGCGACCTTCTGCTTGTCGAAAGGGTTGAGCTGCCCCCTCGGTGCCGTAGTTGCCGGGGGAGCGGACGTAGTTAAGGAGGCGCGCCGCTGGCGTCAGGTCGTGGGTGGCGGCATGCGCCAGGCAGGCATCATTGCTGCGGCCGGCCAGGTGGCCTTGCGGACTATGGTGGACCGGCTTCAGCAGGATCACGAGAACGCGCGACTTCTGGCGTCCAGATTGCAGGCCGCGGGCTTCGACATCGATGTGCAGGCGGTCGAGACCAACATTCTGTTCGTCAAGCTCCCCGAGCACGGGTTCGATCCTCACCTGCTCCACGCTGGACTGATCGGCAGGGGAGTTGTCGTCAATCCACCGAGAGGCGGCCGGGTGCGGCTGGTCATCCATCGGCACGTATCGAAGTCCGATGCCATGACGGCAGCAGATCTGTTTATCGAGGCCTTCCATGCCGCGCAAGGCGAGGATGGTTCGCCCGACCAGCGCCGCGTCGCCGACGGCGCGGCTGTTTATTGATGCCCGGGGTGGAAATGAGTTCCTGGCCTGGATGCATAGCGGGAGCGCTGATGGGAGCGATGCAAATTGCTGCGTCGACCCCTCAAGTGTCGGTCGTTGCGACGGAACTTCGGCGGTCCGCCGATTCGCGAGATTAGGCGATGCTGCTTGGCGTGATCGCGGACGATTTCACCGGCGCTAGCGATATTGCCAACACGCTTGCGAAAGGGCTCCCTGGACAAGGGGGCTTGCGAACGGCACAGTTTCTCGGAGTGCCTTCAAGTCCCGCGCCGGAAGGGGTCGAAGCCGGTGTCGTCGCCCTGAAAAGCCGGTCGGTTCCGGCGGGCGAGGCGGTTGCGCAATCTCTCGCGGCGCTGGAATGGCTACGGGCGCAAGGATGCCAGCAGTTCATATTCAAATACTGTTCGACTTTCGATTCCACGCCTGGTGGTAATATTGGACCGGTCGGTGAGGCGCTGGCCGAGATGTTGGGCGTGAAAGGCGTAATTGTCTGCCCGGCGTTCCCTGCGGTTGGTCGGACCGTCTATCAAGGCCACCTCTTCGTTGAGGACCGACTGCTCAACGAGTCCGGCCTGCAGAATCATCCGCTCAACCCGATGACTGATCCGGATATTCGCCGCTGGCTTGCGCGCCAGACGACAACTCCAGTTGGTTTCGTCGCTTTGGCAACCGTCAGTTCTGGTCATTTTGCTCTAGCGACGGCGCTGGAAGAAGCCGCGCAGAACGGTCAGACGCTCATCGTCGTCGACGCCGTCGGGGATGAGGACCTGATTACGATCGGCAAGGCGGCAGCCCTCGCTCCATTGATCACCGGTGGATCTGGTGTTGCCCTTGGGCTCCCAGCAAATTTTCTTGCCGCCGGCCTTGCGTCAGGATCCGGTGACGTCGCGATGGGGGTCAGGGGACCCGAGGCGATCCTTGCCGGAAGCTGTTCGGGCGCGACACGGAAGCAGGTCGAAGTCCATGCGCGAGCGCATCCGGTTTTGGCAATTGACGTTGAGAGAGTGATGGCAGGAGAGGTGACTCCGGAAAGTCTGGTTGCTTTTGCCGAGAGCCATCGCGGCCGCGCGCCTCTGGTGTTCTCTGGAGGCACGCCGCAAGAAGTGGCGGCCTTGCAGCACTGCTTCGGACGCGAAGAGATCGCAGAAAACCTCGACACGCTCTTTGCCGAAACGGCGAAGATGCTGATCAAGCGTGGCACCAAACGGCTGGTGGTGGCAGGCGGAGAGACGTCCGGGGCCGTTGTCTCGGCGCTTGAACTCGGTGCGCTCACTATCGGCCGAGAGATCGATCCGGGGGTACCGGCGCTCTATTCGCATGGCGATGAACCAATCGCCCTGGCGCTCAAGTCCGGGAATTTCGGGTCGCCTGATTTCTTTAGCAAGGCGCTGGCGAGACTGGAGGGTCGATGATGGACGAGAGCAAGCTGCGGCAGGACATTGTCCAGCTGTCGAAGTCGCTCTACGACCGTGGTTTCTCGGTCGGATCAGCTGGCAACATCAGCGCGGGCATTCCCGATGGACTGCTCATCACGCCGACGAATTCCTGCCTTGGCTTTCTCGATCCCGCGAGGATCAGCAAGCTCGATCGGAACGGGAATCATGTCGCCGGCGACCCACCGTCAAAGGAGATATTCCTTCACCGCGCCTTCTATGAAACGCGGCCGCAAACGGGGGCTGTCGTCCATCTCCACTCGACCTATGCCACGGCGCTGTCGTGCCTGTCCGACATTGATCCGCAGGACTGCATTCCGCCGCTGACACCTTATGTGGTGATGCGGGTCGGAACGGTGAGGATGGTGCCGTATGTCCGTCCTGGCGATTCGAAAGCTGGCGATCTGATCCGCGACCTGAAAGGTGCCTGCGCAGCCGTCCTGCTCGCCAATCACGGCCCTGTCGTAACAGGCAAGGATATTACCTCGGCAGTCTACGCGGCAGAGGAGTTGGAGGAAACGGCGAGGCTTATACTGATGTTGCGCGGAATGCCGACGAGGCGATTGACTTCCGAGCAAGTTCACGACCTGAGCGTTGTGTTTGGAAGTTCGTGAGAAAATCCGGCAACGCCGATCGCTTGCCGAGAGGACAGCGCGAACCGACCAACGCGAAAGCTTGCGACCTGAACGATGTCTCGATGGAATCCGGGCTACTCACGGGGTGGACCAATGAGACCTATCTACCATCGACTGTATCCTGCGGCTCGAATGAGCGTGCCGACGGCTCGCAGCGCTGACGAGATCATCTCGTTCTGCAAGCCGCGCAGTTGTAGACGGGTCACCCTGATGACCCAATCCCATATAGATCCCGTGCGACATCGTCACCCCAGCGCTGAGCGGCGTTGGGGCATTTTCGTCATATCCGTGGGGATATCCGTGAGGTAGCGGAAATGCGCGATCGTTAGCTCACTTTTTTTTCTGATCGGAGTGGCTGGATCTGAGCCTGCGACCCCCATCGCGCCAAACGAGATGGCACTAGGGTCTAACAACGTAAATGTGCACGAGACATCTCGGGTCGTGAAGCAAAAATGAATTCACGCCCGCGGAATGGTACGGAATGGTGAGGGAAAGCTTCCGTTTTCGGCCCGCGAAAAAACTAGTGAAATCAATGCACCTGTTCCGTCCTCCGGGCCCACCATTGTCGCTCAATATCAATAATTTATGGCCGACGTCTATCTAAAGTGGGCCACGTGAGCTCCGCTATACCCGCCGTATTCAGATTGAATGTTGTCGCCTGACCACGATCCAAGGGCAGGAGAAGCGATCTTGTGCCTGTTTCTATCCTCTATTTTTGCTCCTGTTCGTCGGTCGGTCGACGACCCCAGCGGCGATCGGCTCGATGCGCTTTTCTGCGCGATCCAGACGGCCTGGGCGTGGACGATGCGAAGCGAGCGATACGGCGCGCCGGAACATCTTGATCCGCTCCAGGGATGGATCGCCGATCCATCCCTCCGCGAGATCCAGCCTAAACCCGGCGCCTCATCGGCTCGGCATCTACTCGGCTGCGCCGCTCTCCGAAGCCAGGGTCGGGCCGGCTTCAGACCGCCTGCGCCGGAATGTCCTGCGCAGAGCAACGTAGAAGACCGGCGTCAGGAAGAGGCCGAACAACGTCACGCCCAGCATGCCGGAGAACACGGCCGTTCCGAGCGATTGGCGCATTTCCGCGCCAGGCCCGCTGGCGATCACTAGCGGCACCACGCCCAGGATGAAGGCGAATGCCGTCATCAGGATCGGCCGCAGCCGCAGCCGGCAGGCCTCGACAGCCGCCTCGACGGCGTCAAGGCCGCGCTCCTCACCTTGGCGCGCGAACTCGACGATCAGGATCGCGTTCTTCGCCGCCAGGCCAATGAGCACGATCAGCCCGATCTGCACGAGGATGTTGTTGTCGAGACCGCGGAAGGCGACGCCTAAGAGGGCGGCCAGCACGCTGAGCGGGATGATAAGCACGATGGCGAACGGCGTAATCCAGCTTTCGTATAGCGCAGCGAGCGCCAGAAAGACGAACAGAACCGACAGGCCGAAGATGAAGACCGCCGTGTTGCCGGTCTGCCGCTCCTGGAAGGCGAGTTCAGTCCATTCGAAGGAAGTGCCCTGCGGCAGCGATTCGGCTGCGATCCCCTCCATCAGGTCGAGCGCCGTGCCCGTGGCGACACCCGGCGCTGCATTGCCCTGAAGCGGCACGGAGACATACATGTTGTAGCGTTGCACGAGCGAGGGACCGGTGACGTCGCGGATCTCGACCAGTGTGCCGAGCGGCACCAGGTCGCCGGCCGCCGAGCGCACCTTCAGCTTCAATATGTCGTCGCGATCGATGCGGAAAGCCTGGTCGGCTTGCGCCCGCACCTGGTAGACGCGACCGAAGGCGTTGAAATCGTTGACATAGGCGGCGCCTAGATTGATCGACAGCGTCTCGAAGATGTTGGGGATCGGCACGTTCAGCATCCGCGCCTTGTCGCGGTCGATCGCCAAGAAGAATTGCGGGCTGGAGGCCGAAAAGGTGGTGAAGACGCCCATCAACCCGGGCGTCTGGTTGGCCTTGCCGGCGATTTCGTTGGCCAGCGCCAGAATCGGCCGCATGTCGGCGCTGTTGCGCTCCTGGAGCATCATCTTGAAGCCGCCGGAGTTGCCGATGCCCCGCACTGGCGGCGGCGGCAGCGCGATGATGAAGGCCTCCTGGATGCTTTGCAGGCTGCCAAACAACGTGCCGATGATCTTGTCGGAAGTATCGCCGCTCTCGAGCCGTTCCTCAAAGCTCTTGAATGGCGCGAAGATCACGCCGGAATTGCTGGCGTTGGTGAATGTCGCGCCGTTGAATCCTGCGAAGGCGACGGCGTTGGCGACACCCGGTGTCTCGCGGATGATATCCGACGCCTTCTGGATGACTGCGTCCGTTCGGGCGAGCGAAGAGCCCTCCGGCAATTGCACGACGACGATCGCATAACCCTGGTCCATGTTCGGGATGAAGCCGCGCGGCACCGTCTGCAGCATGTGATAGGTCGCGTAGAGCAGGCCTGCGAAGACGAGCAGCATGGCGGCAAGCGCCAGAGTCGTCCCGACCAGCCTGTGCACCAGCCACGCATAGCCGTCCGCCATCCTGTCGAACCCGTTGTTGAACCCGTTCGCCAGAGCGCGGCCGAACCTTGCCAGGAAGAAGTTCGAATGTTCCTCGCTGTGCGGCTTGAAAAGCACGCCAGCGAGAGCCGGCGAAAGCGTCAGCGAGTTGAATGCGGAGATCGCGGTGGAGACCGCGATGGTGATGGCGAACTGCAGGTAGAACTGGCCGGAAATCCCGGGAATGAAAGCCGCCGGAACGAAGACGGAGATCAGCACCAGCGAGATCGCGAGGACCGCGTTTCCCACTTCATCCATGGTCTTGTGCGCAGCGGCGCGCGGAGCGAGCCCCAGCCGGATGTTCCGCTCGATATTTTCCACAACCACGATGGCGTCGTCGACAACGATGCCGACCGCCAGCACCAGCCCGAACAGAGTGAGCATGTTGAGCGAGAAGCCGAAGGCGAGCAGCACGGCAAGCGTGCCGATCAGCGAGACCGGTATCGCCACGATCGGCACGATCGCCATGCGCCACGACTGCAGGAACACGATGATGACGATCACCACCAGCAGGATCGCCTCGGCGATGGTGACATAGACCTCGTTGATAGATTCGGCGATGAACTCGGTCGGATTGTAGATGATCTCGTAGGCCAGCCCCTCCGGGAAATCCTCCGAAAGCTCCGCGATGGTCTCCTGGATTTCTTCCGCCGAGGCCAAGGCATTGGTGCCCGGCCGCTGGAAGATGCCGAGCGCCACCGCCGCCTTGTTGTTGAGATAGGAATTGGTGACGTAGTCCCTGGCGCCGAGCTCTATGCGCGCCACGTCCTGCAGGGAGATCAAGCGGCCGTCCTTGGTCGACTTGACTATAACGTAGCGGAACTCGCGCGCGTCTTCGAAGCGCCCTTGCGTGGTGACCGTATACTGGAAGGCCGAGCCGTCGCCAATCGGCGGCGCGCCGATCGAGCCGCCCGACACCTGGACGTTCTGGTCGCGCAGCGCCTGGACTACGTCGCCTGCGGTCATGCCGTAGGCGGACAGCTTTTCCGGGTCGAGCCAGACGCGCAGCGAATATTCGCGCTCGCCGAAGATCTGCACGTCGCCGACGCCGTCCAGCCTCAGGAGGACGTCGCGCACGCGCGAACGCGCATAATTCGAGACGTAGAGCTGATCATATGTGTCGTCGGGCGACAGCATATGGATGACCATCATCAGGTCGGGCGAACTTTTCGCCGTGGTGATGCCGAGCCGGCGCACCTCTTCCGGTAGGCGCGCTTCGGCGATCGAGACGCGGTTCTGGACCAGCACCTGCGCAGCGTCGAGATCGGTGCCGGGGCGGAAGGTGATGGTGAGCGACATCGAGCCTTCGCCGGAGGAATAGGACGACATGTAGAGCATGTGCTCGACGCCGTTGATTTCCTGTTCGATCGGCGTCGCCACGGTCGCGGCGACCGTCTCGGCGTCGGCGCCCGGATAGGAGGCGCGCACCACGATGGTCGGTGGCGCGATTTCGGGATATTGGGCGACCGGAAGCTGCGTATAGGCGATGCCGCCGACGAGCACGAGCACGATCGACAGCACCACCGCGAAGATCGGGCGGTTGACGAAGAAATGGGCGAAGTTCATTGCGTCTGCCCTTCGGCTTCAACCTTGGGCGGCAACGTGGTCATCTCGGACTTGACGGTGACGCCCGGCCGCACTCGCACCAGCCCGTTGATTACCACGGTCTCTTCGCCGGCGAGGCCCTCGCGGATAACGCGATAGCCGTCGATGCGCGGGCCGGTGCGGACCGGCTTGGCCGAGATCAGGCCTGCCTCGTCGACAACGAAGACGATGCGGCGGTTCTGGTCGGCGCCGATCGCTTCGTCAGGCAGAAGCACGCCCGGATGCGGCAGCGAGCCGGGCACGTTGATGCGGCCGAACATGCCTGGCTGCAGCACGCCGTCCTTGTTGTCGAAGCGCGCCCTGGCCCGCATCGTGCCGGTAGCTTCGTCCAGACGGTTCTCGGCGAAGTCGAGCTTGCCCTTGAACGTCGCTTCATCACGGTCGGCGACACGGACGACAACATCGACGCCGCCGGCGCCCTCCTGCATGACGCCGCCGCGCTCGCGGGCGTCGCGCGCATAAGCGAAGTAGGTCCGCTCATCGATGTCGAAATAGAAGTCGATCGGGTCGATCGAGACGATGGTGGTCAGCACGGTCTGGTCGGCCTGCACCAGATTGCCCGGCGAGATGAGCCGGCGGTCGACCCGGCCGGAAAACGGCGCCTTGATCTCGGTGAATTCGAGATCGAGACTTGCGTTTTCAAGTGCCGCCTCCGCGCCGTCCAGTTGCGCTTGGGCGGCGAGATATTCGCGGCGGCGGTCGTCCAGTGTCGAAACCGGTATGTTGCCTTCGCGCGACAGGGTCTCGGCGCGCTCGAACTGCATCTTGCTGAATTCGACCAGGGTCTTGGCCGAGTCGACCTGCGCCTGCGCCTGGTTCAGCGCCGCCTTGAACGGCCGCTGGTCGATGGTGAACAGGAGGTCGCCCTGCTTGACCAGCGTACCGTCCTGGAAATGGACCCGGTCGAGATAGCCGCCGACGCGGGAGCGCAGCGAAACCTGGTCGACGGCTTCGAAACGGCCGACGAACTCATCGTCCTCGACGATATCGCGCACCACGGGCTTGGCTACCGTGACGACGGGCGCGGGAGGCGCTTCCTGCGCCTGTGCGGCCGGGGCCGCGAGCAAGCCGATCGCCGCGAAGGCCGCGGCGGCGAGCCATTTTGCAGGGACGTTTCTGCTGGAGGGGGCGGCCAGAGAATCGTGGCGGAGGCGTGCAGTGTGAACCATGGTTACCCCTCGTAATCGGCCCTTTATGCGAAGTCCGTAACATCTAGGCAGCGGGTGTGCCGCACAAATCAATCTTTTTGAACTGACCACCACAACCGACAGCTTGTTATTGAACAACCTTGACAAGGAAGCGGCTAGCCTGGGAGCGAACGCACATCTCGCGTTTATCCGCTGCGTAGGCATCGCCATGCGCTCGAGCTAAAGCGGATCTGACAAGCCATTGCGCATCCCGACGTGCGGCGGAAATTCTCTATCGTGGCCCTGCATAGGGCGCTCCACAGCGCTGCTGAGTCTGATACTCGAGTTTTGATGAACGAGAAGGGCCACTTCTCAGATAAAGCGCAACGACAAGTATCGGGAGTCTTGCTGTGCAAATTTCTTGAGAGGCCGACGCGCCGGGTCTAGGTAAGGTTTTCCTAGATTGTGTTCATTTTCCAGAGAGTCGGGAGTGCTCATGTCGTCGATCGCCGCCGCCCTGCCTGATTGCCTGCGCTCGGTCGAGCGCCCCGGCGACTTCTGCGTCGGTGGCCTGCGGGAAATCTTCATGCCGACGATCGACGTGGAGGGCGTGGGCAGGATCGCCTTCCCGCTTCCGGCGGCGCAGGCTGAGCGACTGGTCGCCGTAGCCGAGGCGGCACCCCATGGACGCGGCGAGGAAACGGTGCTCGATCGCGACGTGCGCAGAACCTGGCAGATCGACCCGCGCAGGATCCAGATCGGCGGGCGTAGTTGGGAGACGACATTAGCCGAGCTCGTAACCGACGCGGCCCGCGGCCTTGGCGTCGAAGAGCCGGTCGCGGCGGAGTTCTACAAGCTTCTCGTCTATGACTCCGGCAGCTTCTTCCTTAATCACCGGGACACCGAAAAGACGCCCGGCATGTTTGCGACCCTGGTGATCGTGCTTCCCTCTGCTCATCGTGGCGGCGAGCTGGTCGTGCGGCACCTGGGTCGAGAGGTGATGTTCGATCCGCACCCCGAAGATCCGTCGGAAATCGGATTCGCCGCCTTCTATGCAGACTGCTTGCATGAAGTGCGCCCGGTCATCACCGGACATCGCCCGATCCTCGTCTATAATTTGCGCTTCCTCGGCAAGAGACGATCGCTGCGGGCGCCCGACTATCGCGCGGTCGAGGCGCAAATCGCGGACCTGCTGCGCGGCTGGGCTGGCGCGGAGGACGAGCCCGACAAGTTGATCGTGCCGCTCGAGCATGCCTACACGCCGGCGGAGCTGTCGTTCGACGCCCTCAAGGGGGCCGATGCGGGCGTGGCGTCGGTGTTGATCGAGGCGGCAGCGGCGGCGGAGTGCGATCTCCATCTTGTCCTGGTATCGATCGAGGAGAGCGGCAGCGCCGAGCACACCGGCAATTATCGCCGCAGGCGCTGGGATCGAGACGACGAGGGCGATGAAGAATTCGAAGTCGCGGAGGTTTTCGACCGCTCGCTGACCCTGTCCGCGTGGCGGCGTCCGGACGGCGGCGAGATCGGGTTTCACGACTTTCCATTCGATGAGGAGGAGCTCTGTCCGCCCGATGCCTTCGACGAGCTTAGGCCCGACGAGCAGCATTTCCACGAGGCGACGGGCAACGAGGGCGCATCTTTCGAACGTACCTATCGCCGCGCCGGTCTGGTGCTGTGGCCGCGCGCGCGGCGGCTCGCGGTGCTCAACCAGGCCGGCCTCGGGGCGACGCTGCCGTATCTCGAAGACCTGGCGAAGCGCTGGGAGACGAGCGACACCGCCGTCAAGCGACAGTTTTGGGGGGAGGCCGACGAGCTTTCGGGACATATGCTGCGCTCCTGGTCCCGTGCGACATGGCGCAGGGAGGACGATACCGATGCCGGTCGGATGCTCATCGATGAGCTTCTTGCGGAGCTTTCTGCCAAAGGTCATTACGCGGCGTCCGACAACGAGGCGATCGTGCGCGCCGCCGCGCTTCTTCCGCGACCGCGGGCCACGGACTTGCTGGTCGAGATCGTTAGACGCAATGCCGCGGCCCACTTCGGCGCCTGCGCCGATTTGCTGATGCGTTGCGTAGCGGCGCCGAACGAGTCCGTTGCCGACGCCGCGAAGATCGGCGCAGCCTTGATCGACGTCTTGCCGGGTGACCCGGACAAACGTCTGGCGCTTGACCCCTGGGCGCGACCTGGGCCCGTACTGCCTGGTTTCGTCGTCGATCTCCTGACGGCGACGAGCAAGATCGACGCCGGGCTCGCGGCGCGCGCGGTCGAGCACCTGCTGGCCTGGCCCCGGACTTACACGCCGGATGCGGTGCTGGTCCCCGCGGCACTGGCCTTCGCCAAGCGGGCGGAGAGCCTGGCATGGCCGGCCATCGGCCGACTGCGTGAGGCGGCTCTCGACCATCTGCGCGGTCGCATCGCGCTGCCGCTGGAGGCCCCAAGGGATTGGTCGCGGGCCAATCCGCTCAAATGCACATGCGACGACTGCCGCGCACTTGGCGCATTTCTGATCGACCCTCATCAACAACAATGGCGCCTGAGGGCGGCCCAGAACCGGCGCACCCACGTCGAGGAGAGCGTCCGAAACGCCGCGTGCGACGTTGACCTAGCCACCGAAAGGCGCGGCAGCCCGCACACGTTGATCGCGACCAAGAACCAGGCCAGTTACGAGCGACGCGCGAAACAGCGCCGACAGGATCTGGAACATGTATCGGCGCTGGGCGGATGAAGCCGGTCCGCGTTTCCGGGAACAGCAAACCTGGCCACAGGGCGTGCGGTTCAGCCGAAGCCGTCGCCGCTACGAGCGACAGGGACTACTGATGGAGCCGCAGGTTCTGGTGGAGGCGCGACGCGATCTGGAAGATCGGCGACACGGACGACCGGATGCGGGAGAGTCCGAACGACAGCCGCAACGACGAAGGGCCGCCTCCGGATCAGTCTTCAGGGGGAGGTTTCAAACCAGTCCGAACTGTTGCAGACGCGGCGGTGAGCGGATCAACAGTCCGCATTTGAATTTGTTGGCCAGAATCGCATTTTGTCGAGCAAGGAGGTTTTTTGATGCCGAAGTCGTCCCATGAAACTCAGCCGCCACCGATTCAGGCAAGTCTGCGACGGCGAACGGTCATTGATACGGCGCGGCAGCTCGGGCTGCTTGAAGGCGAGAATGGCCGGATCGGCGGTCGGATTCGACGCGACCTCATAGCGGCTGCCAAGGAAAAGTCCGGCATTACCACCGATACAGAACTACTGGAATACGCCTTGGCGAAGGTCGCGCTTGAGGACGACTTTGGGGTAAAGTTGGTCCGCCGGAAGGGCCGGGTCGCGAAAGAAATCGCCCTTGAGTTTTGATCTGTCCCGTGCGCTGCGGCGGATCAAGCCGCAACGCACCAACAGATACTATCCAACGCCGCTCGGCCGCCGATCTGCCTATTCTTCGGAAGCCGATTTCAGCTGGCCTTGAGCTGTTGCTCGATACCTGCGTCTATATCGACGTACTCCAATAGCGCTCTCCCGTAAGCGTGGACGAACTGCTTGAGACCCGATTGTCAATCACTCCACCGTTTGCCTGGCTGAACTGACGCACCTGTTCGGCCGCCTCGATCCGTTGCGCCCGGCCACGAAGACCGTGTCACGCGAAATCCGGCGCACCCTCGAAGACATACAAGGCCACCGGCTCTTTTCCCCATCGGATCCCGCCATGGGCGAGGCCCGAATGCTGGCCGGCTTGGTGATGCGTCTGTCAGGCTCTGCCCGCGGTGAGAGCCCAACCCTGCTGAACGATGCGAGCTTGTATCTCCAAGCGCTGGAACGCGGCTGGATCGTTCTCACACGCAATGTGCGCGACTTCGACTATTTCGATCAGCTTCTGCCAGTGGGTCGTGTTCTTTTCTACGAGCAGGGGTAGCCGGCTGGGGCCCATTGGGTGGCGATATGGGAAGTCAATTCTGGCCCAGGAAAAAGACAATGAAATCAGTGCCGTGAACACGTCCTCCGTCCTCCGGGCCACCAAAGTCCATGAATCAACCACTATGGTCAAATTCAGATTCGCTATGTCCCACGACTCAGGTGCATTCACCGTGAGCAGGCGGTCACCGGACTAAGCCTTGGGTGGGGCCTCCACGCCGGACATTGCAAGAACCGGGGGAGGAAGCCGAGCGCCTTCGATCTTGACCGCAGCCACGGCAGCATTGAGCTGGTGCAGCTCGTCCTCCGTAAAGGTGATGGCAGCGGCCGCAATGTTCTCGTCGAGGTGGGCGGCCTTCGTTGTACCGGGGATCGGCACGATGAACGGCTTCTGTGCCAGCAGCCAGGCCAGCGCCAGCTGGGCGGGTTTGACCTCTTTGCGTTGCGCCCACGTCCGCACGACGTGGACGAGCGCCATGTTGGCCGCCAAGGCATCCTCGGCCATGCGGGGAACCCAGGCGCGGAAGTCTTTCTCGGGGTCGTCGCCAAAGCGGCTTCCTGCTGTAATCGTGCCGGTCAGGAAACCATAGCCCAGCGGAGCCCAGCTTACGAAGCCGATGCCCAGTTCCTCGCACAGAGGCAGCACGTCGGCCTCGGGACCACGCCAGACCATCGAATATTCGTTCTGGATGGCGGCGAGCGGCAGAACCGCGTGCGCGCGTCGGATGGTCTCCAGTCCCGGCTCCGAGAGCCCGAAATGCAGAACCTTGCCCTCGGCGACGAGATCCTTGACCGCGCCGGCGACGTCTTCGATCGGCACCCGCGGGTCGACCCGGTGCTGGTAGAGCACGTCGATGCGGTCGGTGCGCAGGCGGCGCAAGCTGCCTTCGACGGCGCGCTTGATGTGCTCGGGCCGGCTGTTCAGGCCCGCTCCGATTTTGCCGGTCTCAAGGTCGACGTTGAACCCGAACTTACTCTCCAGAACGACAGTCTCGCGCAGCCCCTGCAGCGCATCGCCAACGATCTCCTCCGAAATGAAGGGTCCATAGACTTCCGCCGTGTCGATGAGGGTGACGCCTTGGTCCACCGCGCGCCTGATAAGCGCAACGGCGGCGGAGCGATCAATGGGGCTGCCGAAATAATCCTGGGCTGTGCCGTCGTCCTGGCCAGGTTTCCACTGGCATCCGAGCCCGACGGGAAACACCTCGAGGGCGCCCAGCTTGCGGCGCTGGCTCGCGGGTTGCGGGCTGGCCGTTTGCGCCGCCGCTTCGCCAAGCGAAGACAGCAGCCAGGGCGCTACGCCGAGAAAAGCTGCCGACGCCAGAAATTGCCGCCGCTGCGGGTTGTCAATGTTTGAGGGAGACTGATTGACTCGGTGAGATTTCGTCATGTCACGATCCTTGGCTCGGGATACGCCATGAGGCTAGCGCGGATGCTCGGTGCGGTCGCCGGCCTTCAAAGGGTGGTTTGCTGAAGATAGACACGGCCGGCGCCACGGACAGGCTCGATTCTTGCTCACTTCGTGGCTCGCCGGGTTCAGGCGAAGCTGTCGCCCGAAAGCCTATCGGTGCCGGATCGACTGAGTCCGCGCCTGCCTGCCTATGCCTGATGGCGGCACGCCGTACTGCCGCCGGAACAGTTGACGAAAATGGTGCAGGTTCGAGAACCCCGCAGCCGCAGCCGCCTGCGGCACGGTTGCCTGGGTCGACCGCAGTGCGTGAAACGCTCGATCCAGCCGACTTACGGTTACAAAGCGATGCGGTGGCATGCCGAAGGTGTTGGCAAAACTGCGCGCAAAGTGAAACGGGCTGAGCGCGGCCGCCTCGGCAAGATCTGCCAAGGTCAGCGGTTTGTCGCCGATGTCCAGCACCAGTTCCACCACACGCTGACGCCGCCGCGCGTCAAGCGTTCGCCGGATACCCTCGCGGCCACCGAAGTGCCGCCGCAGCACCTGGGCATAGGCGGCGCGAACCAGTGTCTCGGCCTCCAGATCCGACATGGGTATCCACCCGCGCAGGGCGGCGCGCAGCCTGGTCGCGACCGCCTGAATTATCGGGTCCTGCCAGCCATGCACGTCGTCGAGATCGGCGTGGCTTTCGACACGCATGTCCCGCGCCATCTCGCGGCGTAGCCCGGACGCCCCGGTGATTTCCAGAACGTCGGAGGGTGAGTCCGTCTCCAACCAGGCGATCGGCGTGTCGCCGCCAAGCCCGATTGTCATAGGCGGCACGGGCCGCGGCCTTGCAGCGCCATCGGCTAGGCGCACAACGGCATCCGCCTGGCCTGTGAAAGCCATAGCGATCGACCCGGGCGCCGACGCCGAGTCGATCTCGCCGTCGCGCCATGCCGGCAAAAGGCAATGCGCCAAACGGAAGGTCTTGCTTTCCCGGCGGATGATGTCGGGTTGCGCGCGGCTGGTCATCCTTCGGCTTTTCCCGCTGACGTGGTAGGCGAAAACGGCCGCCTGAGCGGCTCCGCGGCTACAGTACGCCGCTGATTTGCGGCATTTTTCCGTCCGCGGCCCTTCTCATCGGTCCGCCAAAACGGCAGAATGACTGCGGTGCCAAACACGTTGCCCACGGCGCGGCGGCCGATAAGAGAGCGATCAAATGCGCCTCGCGATGCGATTGCCATCCGCTTTCTGTTGGCCTCGCGGACATAGTCGTCAGTCCCCGTCATCGAGGAATGTCCCATAGCCTGCATTATGGCGCGCGCCCATGAAAGCGGCCTCTACCACGCCGTTCTAGCAGTGGCCTCGCCCTAAACTCGAACCATGAGGAATATTGATCCACGCTATTTAATGTGGAGTTCCTCATCGAGGTTTGGGCGTGGGCCGGCGGCAGCTCGCTGTCGCCGATTTGCGTTCCCCATCTAGATCTGCACAGAACGCTAGCACATGACGGCTTTCTCCGATCCGGTCGGGGGCGGGCGCATTCGTTGAGCTGAAGAGTCGAGAGGGCCGCGGGATCGCGGGTTATCGATCCAATCTGAAACCCATGCGGCCGCTGTTTTCTTACTTTGGTTGCTCGGACCAACGGGAAATTAATGAACGAGGGAGCGTGACGAGCTTGTTTGAGGTATCTCGCAGCCAGTGTTGCTGTGCGACTTCATCGGCAACCGCCCCTGAGACGGTGGACCCGATTGTTGCCGCCATGACGCGGCGCTGGCTGGTCAGGATGATCGAACTGCACCGAGTCATTGAATGCCTGCCAGAACAGGCGGTTGGATTTCCGCGCCATCGCCTGTTCGGGATCGATCACCTGTTCGTTTGATTCGATGCTGCCGTCACTCTCATCCTCAACGCGCAGGGGGCGGCCCGCATCGGTCATCAGGACGCGCTGGCGAATGACCTCAGTCTGGATGGGAATGGAAGGAACGATCAACGTGCGATTGATCCTGGCTATCTTTCCAGAGCTGAATCTCCAGCAAGGAAAATCGGTCTGCTGCCAAACCGGACGAATTAAGATGGTCCGAGATCGCGTGAAGGTCGGATCGGATGCCGTCACCTGCCACGATCAATAGAAATCTCCGAGATCGAGAGAGCGTGACACTGCATCGACGAAAGTGCTTTCGTCGAGCTTGGGCCAACGCTGCTTCGCGAGATCGTAAATCGGGTTGAGGGATAAGTGATTCCCCGTGCTTTGCCTCACCTTGGCTGTCAGGTCTCCATAGGTCAGTCCGCGCGTGAGCGCGGCATACTCCAGCGTTTGGGCGATTACCTCCCGGCGCGCCTGAGGATTGCGCCAGAGCTTGCACTCGATCAGGACTAGGCGTCCTGTTCGGCTGACTCCAAGAATGTCCAGGAAGACGACACCGCCTTCGCGGGTCAGCGGAAGCTCGCGGACGATCGGAACGAAATTGCCTGCATCGGCATCCATACGATCGAGGATAACCAGTTCGGGACTCTCGAAAAGCAGCAATTGTAACCACTCCTCGTCGTGCGCTCCCTCGCCAGCGTGAAGGCGTGAGCGCTTGAAGAACGATGGGCGTTCGGCATCGCTCGGGATGAACATTGCAACCAATTGAAACGCCCCCTGTAGATAAGTTTGCAGCGACATCATGCGTCTCCGTCAATGTCAACGGCATGTGCGATGGTCACTGACATGGGGAGAATGGCCGAGAGGCGGGCGGACACGAATGGAAAATGATCAGCTGCGATTGATGGCGTGGAATTGTGCCGGAGGACTTCATCGCAAGACGAAGCCGATAGAGCTCGCAGCGCCAGACATGCCATCCTGTCCGAAGCACCGGAGAACTGCGCTGCGCTCGTTTCTGAAAGTGCGTCCGGGGTTTGGACAGGTGTGAACCCGAACTACAGACTCGCAGTCATCGGAACCAACGGATGGCGGATCGAACGTGTCCCAATCGTCGTTGATGAACGCTTGTTCCTTCCTGTGAGAGCTGTTCGCGGCGGGGAAGAGTTATACGTCGTCGGTGTCTGTGCCAACGCGCGCTAGCCCACCAGCAAGGGGCCAGAGCCGGACGGTGGTGTCCCAGGATGCCGAAGCCAGCATCGATCCGTCGCGTGACAGTTCGAGGTCGGCGACAGGTCCGGTGTGACCCTCCAGAATTTGGGCCGGCTCGCCTCGACCGATTTGCCAGAGCGCGATGCGATCATCCGCGCCGGCGCTGGCAAAGCGCCCGTTAGGCAGTACCGCGACGGCACTTACCTCACATTCGTGAAAGAGCAGCACGTCCCGCGCTTCGCCGGTCTCAAGCGACCAGATGATCGTCTTGGTGTCAAAACTGCCGGTTGCCGCCGTCTTTCCGTCCGGCGCCACGCAAATCCCCCGCACCGGACCGCCATGCCGCGCAGTTCCGCACTATGTGCCGTCGCGCCGGCGAGGCAAACAGCAGCGAGCAACGCTATTGCGAGCGTCTTATGCATTGCGCATCATACATTTCCGTGTTCCGCTGGCGGGCAGCGTCTTCGCCGGGCAGCAGCATGCGATCGCGACCCGACCAGCCGCACAGTCCAAGCTATTAGAGGCAATCCTATGACTCAAAACATGGAAACCGATCCCTTCAACGTGTCGATGCGCAAGTTCCTGAAGCAGGTCGGCGTAACCTCGCAGCAGGCGATCGAAAAGGCCGTGGCGGATGCGGGACTGAAAGGGCAGGGGCGCCTGACCGTGCGGGCCGTGATTACGGCTGAACGCGCCGGTCTGCACCACGTCGTCGAAGGCGATATCGAGCTTGGCTGAATAGGTTCAGCGGTGCGCCCGGCGCCCCATCGACACCCCATGGAAGAACCGGACCTGCCCTTAAAAACTAACGGCCAGCAACTCTTCTTCCCGAACGCTGAGCAGAAGCGCTCCTGAAGTCGGTTGCAAAGCGGGTTGCATCTGCCCCATCATCGCACATGAAGAGAATGCAGCCTTCCCTCGGCGCGCTGACCGGTCTCGAAGCGGCTCTCGCCGCACTCCTCGACGGGGTGGTACCGGTTGCGCCCACTCTTTTGCCGCTTTGCCAGACGTTTGGAAAGATTGGGGCCGCTATGCCGCCCCTGGTACACGCGCAGCCCACCCGCGACACGGCAAAGACAGATGGCTGGGCGTGTCGCGCGCTCGATCTTGCCGGTGCGTCGGCCTATTCGCCGCTGCCGCTGATGGCAATTCCGGTCTGGGTAGAGGCAGGCGTCGCCATGCCGGAGGGATGCGATTGCGTTCTCGATGCCGATCTCATCGATTGCAGCGGCCCGATGCCCCAGGCGCTCGGGGAAGCAGCGCCGGGCCAGGGCGTGCGCCGCGCTGGCGAGGACATGGAGGCGGGCCGACCACTCATCATTGCAGGGCACAGGCTGTCGGCCGCGGACCTCCTCGCCCTGCGGAGTGTAGGGATTGGTGAAATTGCGGTGCGGGCACCGCAGTTGCGCCTGATCGATGTCGCCGCCCCGGCGAGCGATACTTTAACGGGGCATTTTATCGCCGACCTCGCAAGAGCCTCTGGCGCGACGGTGTTCGATATCGAAACGGTTACGCGCGACGCCAGATCCGTCGCCCAGGCCCTTGCGAGTGCAGCCGGCGATTTGATCATCCTGATTGGAGGCACTGGTGCGGGGCGCGCCGACGCAACGCCCGACGTGCTTGCCGCGCGTGGGGCGCTCATCGCCCACAACATAGCGCTGCAGCCCGGCCGAACCGCGGCGATCGGCCGGCTCGACGCGGTCCCGATAATTGCTCTGCCCGGAGCGCCCGATCAGGCCTTTGCCGCCTTTCTTGCGCTGGTTCAGCCGACCATCGATCGCCTGTCGGGCAGGAGCGCCCGGCGACAGACGGTCCTGGCACTGGAGCGAAAAATCTCCTCCACGGTCGGGCTGGCCGAGATCGTCCTCCTGAAGCAGGAACAAGACAGATGGGCCCCACTTGCGATAGGAGATTTTTCCCTGGACGTGATCCGCATGGCGGATGCATGGCTTGCTATTCCAGGTGGCAGTGAGGGGTGTGCTGCGGGAACAGCTGTCGGCGCCTTTGTGTTCGATGATCCCAGATGAGTAAGTCATGACCAGATCCACCCGCCAAGATACCGGCCAGGAGCAGTTCCTGACGGTCCTGTCGCGCGACGAGGCGCTCGCCCGTTTCGAGGCGGCGCTATTTCCGCGAACGATCCCGACCGAAGAACTGACGCTTGCGGATGCGCTTGGGCTGGCGCTTGCCGATGATGTCATGGCTCCTATCGACGTGCCTCCCTTCGACCGTTCGAACGTCGATGGTTTTGCCGTGCGCGCCGCCGACATGGCCACCGCGTCGGAGGCCCTTCCTGCCAGGCTCCTGCTCAACCACGAAACTATCGCATGCGGTGTTGCCCCGCAAATACCTGTGCTCGCAGGCACCGCCACCTCCATCTCGACGGGCGGTCCCGTGCCGCGCGGCGCCGATGCCATCGTCATGGTGGAGCACACTCAACCCACCGAAGGTGATGCCATCGAGGTCAGGCGCGGAGCCTCGCCCGGCCAGTTCATCTCGAATGCCGGATCCGATATTGCCCGCGGTGAGGTTCTGCTGCGTGCCGGAACGGTGATCGGCTCGCGAGAAATTGGCATGCTTGCCGCCTGCGGAATTGCGCTGGTGACGGTGGCGCGCAAGCTGCGCGTGGCGGTTTTGTCGACTGGCGACGAACTTGTCCAACCGGGCGACGCCCTGCGACCCGCCGGCATTTACGACGCCAATGGGGCAATCGTCAGCGCCGCGATAACTGAAAATGGCGGCGAGGCGAGCTTTCTCGGCGCGTATCCGGATGACGAAGCCAAGCTGGAAGCCGCCATGCGCGAGGCGCTAGCGGCCCATGAGGTGCTGATACTGTCGGGCGGGACGTCCAAGGGCGCCGGTGATGTCAGCCACCGCATCGTGAACCGTCTCGGCGCGCCCGGCATCGTTGCCCATGGCGTGGCGCTGAAGCCGGGAAAGCCGCTCTGTCTCGCCGTTTGCGACGGCAAACCGGTCGTCGTGCTGCCGGGATTTCCGACTTCGGCCATGTTCACTTTGCACGACATGATCGTACCTTTGCTGCGCCGCATGGCGGGCCTGCCGCCTCGGACCGAAGCGAAGGTCACGGCAAAGGTTCCGCTGCGCATTCCATCCGAACTCGGCCGCACGGAGTTCGTGATGGTATCGCTGGTCGAGGGTGATGAGGGGCTTGTCGCCTATCCCACCGGCAAGGGCTCGGGGGCGATAACCTCCTTTGCCCAGGCGGATGGCTTCATCAGCATCGAAGCTTTAGCCGACAATATGCCTGCCGGAAGCGAGGCTTCGGTCACGCTGTTCACACCGCACGTCCGTGTTCCCGATCTCGTGGTGATCGGCAGCAACTGCACGGGCCTGGATCTCGTCGTGGGCATTCTGTTTCGCGCCGGCCTGACGGTGCGGTCTATCGCGGTCGGGAGCCTGGGCGGCCTGGCCGCGGCTAAACGGAGCGAGTGCGATATCGCGCCCATCCACCTCTTCGACGCCAAGACGCAAAGCTACAATGCGCCGTTCCTGAGCGACGGCCTCGAACTCGTGGAGGGATGGCGGCGCATGCAGGGCATCGTCTACCGCCCAAGCGACATCCGCTTCCAGGGGGCCGACGCAGACGAGGCGGTGCGTGCCGCACTCGCCGATCCAAATTGCATGATGGTCAACCGCAACCAGGGCTCGGGTACACGCATCCTGATCGACCAACTGCTTGGTCCGGCGCGTCCCGACGGATATTGGAACCAGCCCCGCTCGCACAATGCCGTCGCGGCGGCCGTGGCGCAGAACCGAGCAGACTGGGGCGTCACCATTGCGCCGGTGGCGCAATCAGCCGGGCTCGGTTTCGTTGCGCTGAAGGAAGAGCATTATGATTTCGCGCTGGTCTCTGCCCGCAAAGAGCGACCCGCGGTGCAGGCCTTCCTTACCGCGCTCACTTCGCCTGAATTCAACGAGGGGATCGAGCGCATGGGTTTTACCCGGCCTGGCTAAGGTGCCAGAGCCGTTCGGCCTCGGCAAAATCTTCGACCGTGTTGACATTGAAGAATGGATCCACCGGCTTGGCCGGCCAGGACGCGGTGGCAACCTGGTAGCGAGCCGTCCAGAGGTCGATCTTGCGAATGCCCTCTTCGACGAGTGCATCGCGTAACTCATCGCGCATCGCCACTTGCCAGAGTCCGATGACAGGATGCGTCCGGCGCGCTGACATCGCCACCGCCAGATCCGCACCTTTCGCCAAGCGCGCCCGATGCAGCCGTTCGACGAGGTCGCGCGGCAAAAAAGGACAGTCCGCCGCGACGCTGACGATCCATTCGACGTCGGGCCTGTTCTCCTCAGCCCAATCGAGGCCCGCAAGCACCCCAGCGAGCGGCCCCGGATAGTTCTCGACCGGGTCGGCGACGACTGGAAGGCGAAAGCGGTCAAAGCGGGCAGGGTCGCCATTGGCGTTCAGCAAGAGCCCGTCGCATTGCGGGCCGAGGCGATCGAGGACACGATCGAGGATCGTGAGTCCGTCGATCCGACGCATGGATTTGTCGCCACCGCCCATGCGCCGGGCGAGCCCCCCGGCGAGAACGACGCCCAGGGTGGGCACCTTCTTATTCGCCATCGGCGGCTCCCTTGCGTCTGTGACGAGCTGCTTCCTCGTCGACGGAAGCGAGGTCCTGGTCGAAGACAATCCGATCCTCGCCAGACAGCACGGCGAACCGCTTGCCGCGCGCCCGGCCGACGAGCGTCAAGCCTGCCTGACGCGCCAAATCGACGCCCCAAGCGGTAAAACCCGAGCGTGAGACGAGGATCGGAATGCCCATTCGAACCGTCTTGATCGTCATTTCCGACGTCAGCCTGCCCGTCGTATAAAGGATCTTGTCGGCCGGATCGATGCCGTGGCGATACATCCAGCCGGCGATTTTGTCGACGGCATTGTGGCGCCCGACATCCTCCATATAACAGACCGGCGTTCCTTCCTTGCAAAGCACGCAACCATGAATCGCGCCCGCTTCAAGATAGAGCGACGGCGTCGTGTTGATCGTGCGGGTCATTTGGTAAAGCCAGGAGGTGTGCAGTACGGCGGCCGGCAGAGCGGTATTTTCGAGCGCCTCGAGAAGATCGCCGAAAGCCGTACCCTGCGCGCAGCCTGAAGTCTGCGTCCGTTTCTTGAGCTTCTGCTCGTAATTGGTGTTGCGCTCGGTACGAACGATCACGACCTGCAGGTCGTCGTCATACTCGACTTCGGTTACGACGTCGTCGAATTTGAGCATGTTCTGATTGAGCAGGTAGCCCAGCGCCAGATATTCGGGATAATCGCTGATCGTCATCATCGTGACGATCTCCTGCGCGTTCAGATAGAGCGTCAGCGGGCGTTCAACGGGGACGCGCACTTGAATAGGCGCGCCCGTATGATCGATGCCGCTGACCTGTTCGGTCAATCGGATGTCCTCCGGACTCGGCATGATGATGGCGGGGTCTGGTCGGCTTTTCATCTGCTGCATGGCGCTCTCTTGAAAATTGCAATCCCGCTCGCCGGGGTGGATGCATTACCTTCAGCTTGACGTCTACTATATACCCTGTTCAAACGCAGGCCGGTCGACAAAAGCGCCTATACGCGCAGACTGGCTTGCCGGATGGCGCCGAGCTGCCGGTTCGGCCAGATCCACAGAGGCTGAAGGCTCGATGGCGCAACTTTCAGACGACTGCTTCGCTTTCGGCGGCCCGATGCGATCGGTCGATGATACCGCCGCACTGATTGCTTCACGGCTGACCGTTGTGGACGAGACCGAAACCGTCCAGCTGGCGAATGCCGATGGGCGCGTCCTGGCGAGAGATTTAGTTGCGCCGCTGCCCCTGCCGCCTTTCACCAACTCAGCCGTCGACGGCTATGCACTGCGCGGCGACGACCTGCCGGGAACCGCTGAAAAAGCTTTCCTCGTGAGCGACAGGATCCAGGCCGGGGTGGCCTCGGATCGGCCCGCCGCGCCCGGACAAGCCATACGCATCTTCACTGGCGCCCCGCTGCCGGAGGGGGCAGACACGGTCTACATGCAGGAAGATGTCCGTGTCGACGAGACCGGCAGGGTCATTCTTCCGCCGGGCCTGAAAAGGGGAGCCAACGTGCGGCCGGCGGGCGAGGATGTCGCAGCAGGCAAGGTGGTCCTGCAGGCCGGCCAGCGCATGCGCCCGCAAGATGTTGCGCTCGCCGCGGCTCTCGGCATGACGCAGCTCGAAGTCCGGCGCAAAGTTCGCGTCGCGATCTTCTCGACCGGCAACGAGATCGTCGCGCCGGGAAATGTCCGGGGACCGGCCCAGCTTTTCGATTCGAACCGTTTCATGCTTATGGCCATGCTCGCAAGAGTGGGCTGCGAGACCACCGATTTGGGCATTCTGACTGACGACAGCAGCCTGATCGCGGATGTGCTGAGCGAGGCTGCCCCAGGCCAGGACCTGATCCTGGCCTCCGGCGGGGTCTCGACCGGGGAGGCCGACTGCGTCAAGGCAGCACTAGAGAGTGTGGGCACCCTGGTATTCTGGCGGGTGGCCATAAAACCCGGCCGACCGGTCGCCATGGGGGTGATCAGGGGAACAGCCTTCATTGGGCTGCCCGGAAATCCGGTGGCGAGCTTCGTCACATTCGCCCATATTGCGCGCGCCGCGATCTTGGCACTGGCCGGCGCACGGCAGCAGCCACCAATTTCGCGGCCTGTGCGGGCCGCCTTTTCCTACCGAAAAAAGCCGGGGCGACGCGAATATGTGCGGGTAAGCCTGCGTGGAACGCAGGACGGGACATATGAAGCCGTCAAATTCCCGCGCGAGGGCGCGGGCCTGCTGTCTTCTTTGGTCCAAACCGACGGCCTTGTCGAACTCGGCGAGGAAGTAGCCCAGGTAGAGCCGGGTCAGACCGTTCAGTTCCTCGCCTATTCGGACCTGAATTGACGAACGACGTCGGGCCGGCGCACGCAGTTTGCCGAGACCCCTGGCCGCTCTCATTTGCGGCAGCCGGGAGGCCGTGGCCGTTGACGACCGGTAACCGGTCCGCCATGGTGCGCCACCATGACAACGAGACAGCTCGATCTGACGGGATTGAAATGTCCCTTGCCGGCGCTGAAAACCCGCAAGGCGCTCAGCGGCATAAGGCCAGGCGAGCGTCTTGAGGTCCGTTGCACCGATCCGCTGGCGGCCATAGACATTCCCAATCTGATCAACGAAACGGGCGACCGCCTGGAGGCGACGGGACGGGATGGCGACCACATCATTTTCTTGATCGAGAGGGCGCAAGCTGCCCCGGTATAAACCGTGCGACAAATCAGGGCGCAGATCAGTTCTGTCGCGGCGCCCCGGGATGCTAAAAATTGCCAGACCGGCATTGCTTCAACTCGTGTGGCAGGTCCTTGATCAAAGGTGCGCCGGGCTCAAGCGCAGGATACGGCTCACTTGAACTGTAATGCGGGAAACTGACAACGATATCGGTGGCTTGAGCCGCCTTTCTCAGACGAAGGGTTCGCGCCGGGAGGAGAGAGAATGACAATGCAGCAACGGCGGTCCCCGGATCGCGGACCCAAAGGGCGGGCGCTGGATGACGTGGCCCTGGCAGATGTCCGGGAACTTCTTGGCCATCGCGAACGGCGCCGGGATCTCTTGATCGAGTTCCTGCATCTGATCCAAGACCACTACGGTTGTCTGTCGGCCGCGCATCTGCGCGCGCTTGCCGAGGACATGCGCCTGTCCCAGGTGGAGGTTTACGAGGTCGCGACCTTCTACGACCATTTCGATATCGTGAAGGAAGGCGAGGCGCGGCCCGCGCCGCTGACAATCCGGGTTTGTGAATCGATTAGCTGCATGCTGGCGGGCGCGGAACGCCTGTTTGGCGAACTGGCCGGCGACGCCGACCCGCAGGCCATCCGCGTCATGCGTGCGCCCTGCATGGGCCGCTGCGCCACCGCCCCTGCCGCGCGCGTCGGCGACCGCGAAGTCGACCACGCGACAAGCCACAAGCTGTTGGCGATGGCGACAGACGGGGACATCCGCACAGCGGCGCCTGACTATGTCGGCTTGGATGCCTATCGCGCTGCCGGTGGGTATCAGCTCTTGCAGAAAGTGCGCGACGGCGTGCTGGCCACGAATGCCATTATCGAGATCATGGAGCACGCCGGCCTGCGCGGCCTCGGCGGCGCCGGCTTTCCGGCCGGCAAGAAATGGAGTTTCGTGCGCGGCTATCCAGGGCCGCGGCTGATGTCGATCAATGGCGACGAAGGCGAGCCTGGCACTTTCAAGGACCGCGTCTATCTTGAAAGCGATCCGCATCGTACCTTAGAAGGGGCGCTGATCGCTGCCTACGCGGTGGAGGCCAAGCGCGTTTACTTCTACATGCGCGACGAATACCCAGCCGTGCTCGCCATTTTGCGCGCCGAGATCGCGGCGCTCGAGGGGGCCGGCATCGTCAAGCCCGGCTTCATCGAACTGCGGCGCGGCGCCGGCGCCTATATTTGCGGCGAGGAAAGCGCGATGCTGGAAAGCATCGAGGGCAAGCGCGGCATGCCCCGACACCGGCCTCCTTATATTGCCGAAGTCGGCCTTTTCGGACGCCCGACACTCAACCACAACGTCGAGACGCTGTGGTGGATTCGCGACATCGTCGAGAAGGGGCCCGAATGGTTCGCCGCGCAAGGCAAGCCCGGCCATCAGGGAATTCGCTCCTGGTCGGTTTCCGGACATGTGAAGGAGCCGGGTGTCAAGCTGGCCCCGGCCGGCGTCACCGTGCGCGAATTGATCGAGGATTATTGCGGCGGCATGGCAGACGGGCATGAATTCAAGGCCTATCTGCCAGGTGGAGCCTCGGGGGGCATCCTTCCGGCGTCGATGGGCGACATTGAACTCGATTTCGGCGGCGAACTCGCCAAACAGGGCGCCTTTGTCGGCTCACATGCGGTGGTCGTGCTTTCGCAAGCCGACAATATCAAGGATGTGACCCTCAATCTCATGAATTTCTTCAAACATGAGAGTTGCGGGAAATGCACGCCGTGCCGGGAAGGAACCGAAAAGCTGGTAACGCTCTTGAAAGAGAAGGGCGTGCCCAACGAGACGGCGATGCGCGACCTTGAAACAGTGATGCGAGATTCCTCCATCTGCGGTCTCGGCCAGGCGGCGCCCAATCCGGTCAATCACCTTTTGACGCATTTTAGGGATGATCTTTGAAATGGCAGATGGCGTCATATTCACCCTCGACGGTAAAACGGTCACAGCTGCTGACGACGAGACCATTTGGGACGTTGCGAAGCGCGAAGGCACCAGGATCCCGCATCTGTGCCATGTTGACATGCCGGGCTATCGGCCAGACGGCAATTGCCGCGCGTGCATGGTCGATGTCGAGGGCGAGCGGGTGCTCGCCGCCTCCTGCATCCGCAAACCTTCCGCCGGAATGGTGGTGAAGACGGATACCGAACGGGCCAGGAAATCGCGCGAGATGGTGTTCGAGCTTCTCGCCAGCAATATGCGGCCGGCGGCCGACGGTCCGGATCAGCAGTCGATGTTCTGGCAGTGGGCTGGTTCGATGGGGATTTCGGGCGATCGCTATAGCTCAAAATTTGCCAGCGACGATGTTCGGCCGGAATTCGACATCACGAATCCCGCCATTGCCGTCAATCTCGATTCCTGCATCACTTGCGGCGCCTGTGTGCGGGCCTGCCGCGAGGTCCAGGTCAACGATGTGATCGGCATGGCCGAGCGCGGCAATCACTCGCTTCCCGTCTTCGATATGCACGATCCGATGGGCCTGTCGACTTGTGTCACCTGCGGTGAATGCGTTCAGGCCTGCCCGACCGGCGCGCTCTACGAAAAGTCGCTGATGGACAAGACAGGCAAGACCCGCGTCATCCAGGAATTCGACAAGGTCATCGACACGCTGTGCCCGTTCTGTGGCGTCGGCTGCCAGACCAGCGTTGCCGTCAAGGACAACAAGATCGTCCAGGTCGATGGCCGTAACGGCTATGCCAACGAGAACCGGCTCTGCGTCAAGGGGCGTTTCGGCTTCGATTATGCCATGTCGCCTGAACGGCTGACGAAGCCGCTTATCCGCCGCGACGACGCCCCGAAATCGGGCGATTTGGACATGCGCGGCGTCGATCCGCTGACCGTGTTTCGCGAGGCTACCTGGGAAGAGGCGCTCGCGCGTGCCGCCGGCGGGCTGAAGCGCATTCTCAAGGATCATGGCGGGCAGGCGCTGGCCGGCTTCGGCTCGGCGAAAGGCTCCAATGAAGAGGCTTATCTGTTCCAGAAGCTGGTGCGCCAAGGCTTCGGCACCAACAATGTCGACCATTGCACGCGGTTGTGCCACGCATCGTCGGTGGCAGCACTCATGGAAGGCGTCGGTTCGGGAGCAGTTTCGGCGCCCTTCAACGACGCGCTGAAGGCCGAATGCATCATCGTCATCGGCGCGCGGCCGACCACCAACCATCCGGTCGCCGCGACCTATTTCAAGCAGGCGGCCAAGCGCGGCGCCAAGCTGATCGTCATGGACCCGCGCGGCCAGGACCTGATGCGCCATGCGTCGCATTCGCTGCGGTTCAAGGCTGGCAGCGACGTCGCCATGCTGAACGCGCTGATCCACGTCATCGTTGAGGAAAAGCTCTACGACGAGCAGTATATCCAGGCCAACGCTTCCGGATTCGAGGCGCTGAAGGCCAAGGTGAAGGATTATTCGCCCGAAGCGATGGCCGAGGTCTGCGGTGTCGAGGCGAGCGTGCTGCGCGACGTCGCCCGCACCTACGCGACCGCCGAGCGGTCGATCATCTTTTGGGGCATGGGCATTTCCCAGCACACACACGGAACCGATAATGCGCGCTGCCTGATCGCTCTGGCGCTGATCACCGGACATGTCGGCCGGCCGGGAACCGGCCTGCACCCGCTGCGCGGCCAGAACAACGTGCAGGGCGCATCCGATGCCGGGCTCATCCCGATGTATTTCCCCGACTATAAATCGGTCGAGAACATCGACATCCGCGGCGCCTACGAGAACTTTTGGGGCCAGACGCTGGACCCCAAACGGGGCCTGACGGTCGTCGAAATCATCGACGCCATCCATGAAGGCGAAATCAAGGGCATGTACATAATGGGCGAGAACCCGGCCATGTCCGATCCGGACCAAACCCATGCCAGGCAAGCACTGGCCATGCTCGACCATCTCGTGGTGCAGGACATCTTCCTGACCGAGACCGCTTGGCATGCAGATGTGGTGCTGCCGGCCTCGGCACATGCCGAAAAGCTCGGCACATACACCAACACCAACCGGCAGGTGCAGATTGGGCGTCCAGCGCTCGAACTGCCAGGCCAAGCGCGTCAGGACTGGGAACTGATCGTCGAACTGGCGAGGCGCGTGGGTCTGGACTGGAATTACGGCCATGTCTCGGATGTCTATGCCGAGATGGCCAGCGTCATGCCTTCGCTCAAACACATCTCCTGGGATCGCGTCGAACGCGAGGGATCGGTTGTCTATCCGGCCGACGGCCCCGACAAGCCTGGCAACGAGATCATCTTCTCGTCCGGATTCCCGACCGCGGACGGACGCGGCCGCATCGTGCCGGCCGATTTGCTACCGCCCGATGAGGTCCCCGATGAAGAGTTTCCACTGGTGCTCACCACCGGCCGCCTGCTCGAGCATTGGCACACCGGCGCCATGACGCGCCGGGCGGGCGTGCTGGACGCGATCGAGCCACACGGGATCGCCGCGATGAACCCTTATGAGATCAAACGGCACGGCCTACGCCAAGGGGAGATGATTGCGGTCGAGACGCGGCGCGGCACGGTGGACGCCATCCTCCGCGCCGATCGGGAGGTCGCCGACGGCATGGTGTTCATGCCGTTCTGCTTCAACGAAAGTCCGGCCAACATGCTCACCAACCCGATGCTGGACCCCTACGGCAAGATTCCGGAGTTCAAATACTGCGCCGCACGAATTGCGCCGGCGGCGAAGGCCGAAGCTGCCGAATGAAACCGATATCACGCCATCTACACGACCCAGAGGGCTGGGCGTGCCATTGGTCGGCCCGCAGCCCGCGTTCGCTTCGCAAGCGTCTCCGAACTGTGCGGTGCTGTCCGGCCTAACGTCCATCTGGTCGAGCTCTGAGGCCGAGGCAATTGAAGCGGCTGGCCTGCTGGCCGCAGCCCGTCCAAGTGGATAGTCGGGATCAACCGTTCCCTGGACATTTCTTCACTTTCGAGTGGCCGGGATACGAGGTCATCCACGAGTGGCGGCCGATCGCCGAGGGTTAAACTCAAGCTTTCCCCCAAAAAATCGGCGATCAATACAAACGGCTGACGGAACGAACGGAAGCAGAAACAATGACACAATTACCTGCGTGAACGATCCTGATCAGCGGAAGGCTATGACATCTGCTTTGACAAGAGGTGGATCAACAAAGAGCGAGTGCCCATGGCGGGTGACAATAACGATCGGATGCTGTTTGCGACTGCGTTGGCGCGGCGCGGCGGCGAGCTCGGCCTGCAATATTTCCGACAACTGGAGACACTCACAATCGAGAGCAAGGGTCATCAGGACCTGGTTTCCGAGGCCGACCGGAATGTCGAGACGTTTATCCGCCAGGAGCTTGCGACTCAGTACCCAGAAGACGGCGTTATCGGAGAGGAACACGCCGCACTAGCGGGCGGATCGGGTTACACCTGGGTGATAGATCCGATCGACGGCACTGCCAATTTCCTGCGCGGCATCCCAGCCTGGACCGTCGTCATCGCCTGCGTCAAGGAGGGGCTGACGGTCGTGGGCGTTATCCATGAACCGTCTACCGGCGAGACTTTTTATGGACGACGCGGCGGCGGAGCTTTCCTCAACGAGCGGCCCATCAAGACAAGTCCGACGAAGAGTCTGATGCAAGGCTCGGTCGGAACCGGCTTCTCAAATCGGCGTGAAGTTCGTGCCGTCGCCAAACTGATCGATCTCCTGCTTCAGGAGGGCGGCGTCTTTTTCCGCAATGCATCCGGCGCGCTTATGCTTGCCTACGTCGCGTCGGGCAGGCTGCTCGCCTATGTCGAGGAGCATATGAACGCTTGGGACTGCCTCGCAGGCATGCTTCTGGTCGAAGAGGCCGGCGGATTGGTCGTCCCGGTCGATCCGAAAACGGTCTTGGAGGAAGGAACACTGGTCATCGCGGGCGGTAAGGGCGTGTTCGACAAGGTCCACGCGCTTTGCAAAGAGGCGTTCAGTCTGTGATCAGCACGGGCCCGCGTTCGGGAAAGCCGATGCTTACCGGCTGCCCCGCTCGAAACGCCGTGTCGACATCCGGCGAGATCACGAAGACTTCGCCGAATTGCGTGGCGACTACGAATTCGAGGTGGCTGCCGACATAGGTCACTTTTTCAAGTGTGCCGGGCAAAGTGCCGGGAGCATTCGGTTCACCAATCTCGAGGCGGCTCGGTCTCGCCGCCAGCTTGGCTGGCCCCGGTTTGCGGCCGCGAGCCGGCAGCTTCAGGACAGCGGATCCAAGCTGCACGGTGGCGCTGTCGCCCTCGACCGACACCACCTCGCATTGGAACATGTTGGCTTCGCCGATGAAGTCGGCCACGAAAGCATTTTGCGGAAGGTTTATCTGCTATCGGTCGTCAATGTGCAGCCTGACTGGAATGAGCGTTCCCAGCGGCAACGCGCCTGGCTCTCGCCAGCCGACGCTGCGGCCCTGATCTTTGAACCCCAACTGGTCAGTCTCATGAGATCGATGGCTCAGGCTCCTGTGCCCTATCGGCAAAGTCCGGCGAATACCGCATCTGGCCAACCCTGCCGCGATTTACGCTAACGTCGGAAGATGGCGCAGAGCACGGGCCCATTTTCCGACAATCCTGGCGTCGTCTTGCGGGTGCAGAGTATCTCCGCGGTGGCCGCGGGCCGCAGCGACTACTGATGCCGTCACTGTCGCGACGCGCCGCTGCTTGGCAAGGGACCTCACGGGGAATGGTCGACCAATGTCGGATTTGGCTCAGGTCCCCGATGATTTCAGAGTTGGCCTCACGCAATGACGAAGCCCGGATCCTTGGCGAGTTTGACACGGTGAACAAGAAAGAAGCTGCGATCGATCACCGCCAGTTAGGGCAGCAAATTCAGATTGTCGCGAACGCGTCGATGTTGGACGTTCGCTCCGTCATGATTTCCAAGCTTTGAGAACACAGCAGTGCGAGCACCTTTGGGCGAAATACGGTACGTTGCTGGTGAGGTCGAACTGCGTGCCTTGACTGCGACGGCTTAGAGCCCGGCTGCAAGCACACGTCGAGCTCCAGGCCTTGATCGGAGTTGCGAATCAACTGCTGAAGATACAGCTAATATTCCAAGATCGTCATGGAACGAAGATCGGTCAATCCGGTTTGAAAGTTAGTCCGCCGGCCACCGGCAAGTAGCCGCGGATGGCTGGCTCTCCGCCAGAGGCCGGCCGGCCGGCGCCTGAAGATTGGCGCGGGCTACCGGCCATAATCGAGGCCACGCTAATGAGACAAGTCACACGCTTCCCGCTCATCCTAACCTTCATCATGATCCCCACCGCGTTGCTCCATGCTCAGACATGGCTGCCCATTGGCTTCAGGCACTTCGGCTTCGCGTTCGATGTTCCACCCGGGTTTGTGCTGACGCAGCGTTCGGATGAGGGAGCAGCGTTTGAGGGCAAAAACGACGCGTTTCTTACTGTCTGGGGCGCGCGGCTCGGTAAGGCGAGTTTTCGGACCGAGATCGAGCATCGCATGGTCGAGGACGAGCAGAACGGCTGGCAATTGACCTATCGTCGGGTGACGCCGGAATGGGCCAGCTACTCCGGTGTTAAAGACGGCCAAATCCGGTATGTGCGGGCCATCAGAGTCTGCCGGGACCGCGCCGCCCTGTTCACCATCAGTTATAGCCGCAACGAGAAGATCCCCTACGATCCGATTGTAGTCCGCATGGTACGCTCGCTGAAGGCGGAAGGCTGTTAGGAGGCGCCAGCCCGAATCTGCACGAGTGCGCGATGGAGGCTGTAATCAACAATGTGTACTCATCTCAAGGCAGTTCGATTTGTGCCGCTAAGGCGTGCGTGCTCGGACAGAATGCCGTTAAGCCGCCATCCACTGGTTGAAATAACCCATCGGCTGCTATGTTGTCTAAAATCGCGTTTTGTTGAACGGATCGACAGCCATCCGGCCTTCGCCTTGGTAAGGATGATAGGATTGCGGGTCGTGTGAGCGCTGATCTAATCAAAAGGGCCAAAGCCCGAAGACCGGAATAGCCGGGACCGGCCCTTGGCTCATGTACTGATCGGCAGCACAGTCAACGCTCTTGCGCGGACGTCGCCGGTACCACTCCTGGTCGTGAAGAAGAGGGTGCTGGAGACGGAGGGTCGAGCAGCCGTGGCGACCGACCTGTCGGACTCGCCGAAGCCGGCGTTGATGGTGGGGGTTGCGATGGTTTGGGTTTCGGCCGTCTTGAGCTGTTTCACGCGCCCGACCCGCCGTATCGCGGTCTGGTGGACGACAAACCAGCTTTACGACACCCAGTCGAGGAAAGCGCGGTCGAGAAGTGCCGGGCTTTCATCCAGGGGCGTGGCAGGCGCGGATGCTGTATCTATGATTGAGGTCATTGTCCGGCATGGGGACCCGGTGACCGGACTCGAGGTACTGACGAATGAAGCCGATACCGATCTCGTCATCGCAGGCACGCACGGACGAAGCGGCTTGATGCATGCCCTTGGGTAGCGCAGCCTCGCGCATTCTGAATGATGTACCCTGCGATGTACTCGTCGTGCCGAGCCGTGCGCGTTGACACTCGACTGCGTCGCGACGCTTCAGCTTCTCGCCCTGGCATCTCGGTACTGCGGACGGTCCCCCGAAGGCGTTAACGCCTGAACCTCCGCGGCCGATGCACGCAAACTGGCCGCCGGTCGACGGACGGTGCCAACCAATAGACGGAGCTAGTCGCATGGAAGTTTTGTGACGGCTGCGGGCCTGGGGTCCAGCGAGCGGATTGCTCGCTTGGCAAAATTCGATGTCGGCTGGCGTCAGCTCGCGGGGAGGGCAGCCATGTTGGCTGCTTACATTGCTTGGACCGCAACCTGCGTGTGGCGAGACCATCACAATAAGAGAGCGGGCGTCGACATAGTCCAGCTTGGGGCCGAGCTTGACTTTTCGTCATTGCCATCCCACGTTCATAACATGTTGACCGACCGCCTTACTTTTCTCCTTACGCGGGTGTGCCCCATCGCGGGCACCTGACCCCCGGCCAGGTCGCGTCGCGCCCTGGTCGCGGGGCATAGGCCACTTTCCCTGACGCAGGGATTAGCCGCAGAGCGACATAATCCAAGACAACGATCAAGGCTGCGGGCACGCCGTGCCCGGCAGCAGCATGAAACCAGTAGGAGGCCTAGATGGGTCCCGAGAGTAAGAGACAGCGCAAGCCCGCGATTACAATGACGCGCTCCGACCGCGAGCGGCTGTGGCTGCTGGCGGAATCCTATGCGATGAGGGCCCCCGATGTCGCGGACGTACTCATGGCAGAGTTGGAACGCGCGCGCGTGGTCGAAGACGCACGCATCCCGGCCGATGTCGTTCGCATGGGATCCACCCTTCGCTTCACCAGCGACCTGGGAGAAGACCGGCGCGCGACACTGGTATTTCCGGGCGAGGCCGACATCGCCGCGGGCAAGATCTCGATCCTCACACCGATCGGCGCGGCGCTTATCGGCCTTTCCGCGGGACAGTCGATCGACTGGACTGCGCGTGATGGCCGGATCCACCGTCTGACAGTCGAGACGGTGGAGGCACCGGGTACAATCGCAAGTCCTGTTGCGCCCGCCGAACTGAGGACGGCGCCGTGATACAAGTCCTGGCCCCTTGCCGCCTTTCGCTCTTCGGAGGCTGTCTCATCGCAGGGTCGTAGCCCCTGTGCCGCCGTGCGCGGCCAGGGGATTCTCCATTTCGTTTAAATGCAACCGCTCCCGGGGCGGAGCGATGGAGAACTGCGATGCCAACAGAAACCTGTATTCTCACCACCAAGGATTTGACCATCCTCGAGGTCATGCGCGAACGCTGCCTCGGCCGGGACGATCCGCTGGCGCCGATCCTGAAGAGAAAGATCGAGAGCGCCCTGGTGGTTTTCCGCGATGACGTTCGCGTCAACGTCGCGACGCTCAGCAGCCGCGTTGCGTTCAGGGTTGACGGGCGCGAACCCGATACGCGTATTCTCTCGCACGACCGGATGAACGGGTCAGGCGGCCTGTTCCTGCCGATCACCACGCCGAGGGGGCTGGCCCTCCTTGGACTTGCCGAGGGCGAGGACTTCTTCCTGACAGACCTCGAAGGGCGGGAAGAGCGTGTCGTGCTGGAGAAGGTGCACTATCAGCCGGAAGCCGCACGGCGCGAGAGGGAAGCCTTGTCGAGCTCTTCCGCTCCCGCGCAGCGCAAGCCATCGCTGAAGCTGGTTCGCGGCGCGCTCTACAACGAGCCGCGCCTCGTGCCCGCCGGGTCAGACGATTTCGACGGCCCGGGACCCTCGGCTGCATGAGGCCGGTGCACGAGCGAGGGTGGAGGCCGGTCCTTTTGAAAGCGAATGCCGGCATCCAAAAGGACTGCATCGGGAGGAATGGATACTTGTCAGTTTGAGGCTGGAATGCTCTCATATCCGGACTTGCCCCCTGTCGTCATATCTGCAGGCGACCGTCTGCAGGCGATTGCCCAGTCCTTCCTGGAACAGTCCCACCCTCTGGCAGCACCGATCCTGCAGAACTCCAGCGTGCGGAATTGCGCGATCCTGAGGCAATCTCGGCAGACACAGTTTCGCTCGACCGCTTCGTCACTTACAGGACGGTAGGCTCCTACAAGGCAGGACGCGGGCTCCTGATCCATCCGGATGACAGAATGTGGCCTCCCGCTGAGATATCAGTGGCCACGCCTCTCGGGATCAGCTTTGGTTCCCACTTTCACATGAGGCCGAGAGACAAGCCTGCCATCCTGTGAACCAATGGTTTCCTGTTTGAAGGCGTACGCACTTACCGGATCGCTCGTGGCGTCGCGGGTTCGTCGTCGCCGCAACCGCAATCAAACCCAGGAGAGCTGGCGGATGGCGATGGCGAATCGTACCCTCACTCGCGCCTTACAGAGCCATCAATTTGCATCAGCGGGCCGGCTACGCGGGCAACATGTGGGCTTTGGTTGCTGCGGGACGATAAGGAACGATGCGGGAAGGTTCTTCGATATGGCACACGAAAAAGATAATAAAATCAAATGTTTGAATGCGTCCCCCGGGCCCATTACTATTTTAACTATACGATTTGTTAGATTTTCTGGCGCTATTTGAGCCCATCTTTTGGATTCGAACCCATTTGGAATCTTCGAGAAATCGGAAGTTCCATTGCAAGCGGGTGGTACGGCCGTGTGGACAGCGCGAGAGTTCGCGTGGCTTGGTGCAACGGGCATTTCGGTGCGACGCGTCCCTGCGAAACCCGAATGTCTGACCCTCTCGGACACTCCGCGGGCCTCGCTCTAAGTCGGCTTGGCATTAATGCGATCGCGTCCGGCCCAATGTTCCGTTCGGTGAGCTCGAAATTCAAACGGGCCATGGAGGCGCGGGGCAATTAAGCTTTCTTGGCCACGGCCGGAGCCTCGGCAGGCGCGGGCAGGCACGGCTTCGGACCTCATTTATGCCCAGGATCGATAAGTCCAAGTGGATTGGGCTGTCTAATATGATGAGCGTAGGGACGTTATTTCCCGGGCATCGCGGTGGACTGACGGCACGAATGACCGCCTGCCGCCTTGTCAGGATGCTCGCCATGGAAGCCACCTACGACACCCGGCTTGCCGATGCCCGCGGCGCATGGGGTGCGGTGCTCTCGATGGCGCTTTGCGTTGCGGTCCTGATCGTCGTGACTGGCTTCACCGTGCTGCTCATCGTCTCCGGGCTCTCCGTCACCTTCGCCCCGAATTTACGCGCTTCTGATGGTTAGTCGGGCGCTGCTCGGCGTCGCGATCGGCGGATTTTGGTCGATGTCGACCTCGATCGTCATGCGCCTGCTGTCGGAAGACCTTGTCCCGAAGGGGCTTGCCATGCTGAACGCTGGCAACGCGATCGCGGCGACCGTCGCAGCGCCTCTTGGCAGCTTGCTAGGCGCTTATGTCGGATGGCGCGGCGCCTCGTCGTGCCGCTCGGCATGCTGGCGCTGGTCTGGCAATGGATCAGTCTGCCGCCGCTTCCTACACGGGGAAGACGGGCGTCCGGCAACGTGCTGGCGATGTTTGGCCGCCGCCCGTCGCGCTCGGCATGGCTTCCATCCTGGTGCTCTTCATGGGGCAATTCGCGCTCTTCACCTACTTGCGCGCGTTTCTCGAGCGCGTCATTCGGACTCGGCATTTCCGCACTCTCGGCCATGCTGCTTGTGATAGGACTGGCGGGTGTCGCGGGAGCCTGGTGGATCGGGCGGCTCCTGCGAACCCGACTGTTCAGCATCCTGATCGTGATCCCGATCCCGATGGTGATGGCTGTTCTCGCTGTCGGGCTTATCGCGCTCGGAGCAATGCCGGTTGCTATGTCGCTGCTGCTCGTCGCTTGGGGTTTTTCGCCACCGCCGCGGCGGTCGGTTGGGGCAGGTGGCTGAGCCGCACTCTGCATGATGAGGCGGAGGCCGGCGGCGGGCTGCAGGTTGCCGTCATCCAGCTTGCGATTACGGGCGGCGCCGCGATCAGTGGCATTCACTTCGATGCGATCGGCTGGTGAAGCGCGTTCGCTTCGGCGGCACTTCTCTGCGGATCGTCGCTCTTGGCCGTCGCCGCGTGGCGCGCAGCTCGGAGGTCTCTGCCATGACGATCAAGCACTCAGTCCTCACCCGCCGGACGCTGCTCGGCGCCGTGCTCGCAACGGCGGTCCTGCCGCGTCTCGCCTACGGCCAGCAGGGCAGGGATCCGGCCAGTCAGGAGCTTACCGACATGCGGATCAGCATGACGTTCGACGGGCGGACCATGACCGCCACGCTTTACGACAACCCGTCGGCGGGTGATTTTTTCTCTATGCTGCCGCTCGAGCTTACGATCGAGGATTTCAGCAACAACGAAAAAATCGCCCACCTTCCGCGCAAGCTCACCGAGGAAGGCAGTGGCCCCTTTGGCAATGAAAGGCCCTACGACCTTTGCTACTTCATTCCCTGGGGCAACCTGGCGATGTTCTACGCCGACTACCGCCATCCCGGTCTGATCAGGCTCGGCCGTTTCGACGAGGGCTACGAGGCTCTGCACGTGCGCGGCGAATTCCCACTGCGCGTCGAGGCCATTTCCTGACGCAACGCAAGAAGGAGCACTCCATGCTCGTGACCATCCTACATAGCCAGGCGATATGCGCTGCGAGGAGATTGCAGTCCCAAGATACAGCAGCCGACCGATGCCATCATCAAGCTGTCAGCCAGTTGCATCTGCGGGTCTGATCTGTGGCCCTATCGCGGGCTGCAGCCGGTGGACCGCCCGATGCATATGGGTCACGAATATTGTGGCATCGTCCTCGAGGTCGGCAGCGAGGTCCGCACGGTCCGCCCCGGCCAGTTCGTCTTCGGCTCCTTCTGTATTTCCGACAATACCTGCTCGCATTGCCGCTTTGGCTTTCAGTCATCCCGTGCGAACTATGCATGTATGCAGAGGGCAGCCGCTATCAGGAGGAGATCAGCGCCGTCGGTGCGCGAGGTAAAGTCGAATGCCTGGTGCCGGGTCCCGGCCGCTTCTGGCCAGCTCATCTCGGCGCGGCGCAGACGCCGCAGTTGATCGTCAGCCCGCGCTTTCCGCAGGGACCGTATACCGTCGAGATCCCGGTCGACCCACAATTGTTGACGGCCGGCGATCACAACGGCTCGACTTTCGATCAGCATCAGCGGTTCTGCGCCGCCCTACGAGGCGAAGGGCCGGTAGAGGTGACGTTGGATGATGGCTGGAAAGCTGTCGCCATGGGTATGGCCGCACAATTGTCGGCAAACCAGGGCACGGCCATTTCCAACCCTCTCGATGCCTGCGAGAGCGCTCAGTGGGACTGATGGCAGCTCACGTGACCGCTTGATCTTACTGACCAAGTGGTAGCGGAGACGGCTAAATCGCAGAATCCACGGCGTGAGCCGCCTAAAGCGCGTCGCGTTTGACCGGCCTCATGCGACGCGCTTTAGGTTGTTCCGATTGCCGCTATGGTTCGGACCAGCCTGTCCGCGACACAGGTCGATGCTCCAGCCGCCATGAGCATCTGCGGCAAGATCAACCATTCCAGCGTCCAGGCTGCACCAGAGCGCTCTTGCTCATGGATCAGCGCATGATGCATTCCCGACAATTGGACTGCGTTGTAGCGGGCAAGCGTCACCAGCATCTCAGCGTCGATGGGATTGCGCTTGTGCGCCATGGCGGACGATGAACCGCCGCCCGCCCGTTGCAGCTCGCCGCCTGCCTGCGCCATCAGCGCAATGTCCTGCCCGAACTTGCCGAGGCCGCCCGTCACAAGCGACAGCCAGTTGGCCAGCTCAGCGATGCGGTCGCGCTGGCTGTGCCATTGCGGCGCGTCGCCGAGGCTTAGCCGCCGGGCCAGCGCGGCACGGATGGCGGCGCCTTTGTCTGCGAACTTCTCGAGTGTCCCGACGGCGCCGCCGAACTGGATGACGAGAATCGATCCTTGCACCGATTGAAGCCGCTCGTGGTGGCGCACGAGCGGTTCGCGCCAGCTTGTGACGCGGTCGGCTACAGAAATCGGAATCGCTGCCTGCATTCGGGTTCGGGCCATCAGCGGGCGATCGCCAAACCGATGGCCGAGATCGGCGAAGGCGACCACCAGAGCCGAAAGCCGTTCTTCCAATAGGTCGATACAGGCGCGAATTCTCAGGATCATGGCCGTGTCGATCACGTCCTGGCTGGTCGCACCGAAATGCACATGCTCCGAATGCGGCTCTCCCACAGCATGCCTAATCTGCCGCACGAGCTCCGGCACCATGACGCCGTCGGTGCACCGTTGCGTCCCTCAGGGCCTGGATTTCCGGTCGAAAATTGTCGAGGACGCGGCCGATTGCGCTTGCTGCAGCCGCCGGGACGATGCCGAGTGCACCTTCTGCGTCGGCGAGCGCTTTCTCGACTTGCAGCATCGTCGCAAGTTCGGCCTCGACGCCGAGCAGCGTCGCCATCTTCTCATCGCCGAGAAGCCCGGACAGGAGGGGATTGTCGAATGCTGCGATCATATGTCGAAGAAGACCGTCTCGTTGATGCCCTGGAGATGAATGTCGAACTTATAGATGTCGCCATCGCGCGGCGCGACCAGCGTTGACACGCGCTCTCTTTGCTCAATGCGCATCAGGACGGGATCCTCGGCGTTGGCCGTTTCCTCGTCGCTAAAATACATGCGGGTGTGAAGGCCAATGTTGATTCCACGCGCGACGATCCAGACCGTCAAATGCGGCACGCGACCGGGTTTGATGGTTTCGAACATGCATTCGCCCGTCGTCATGTCGGTGGGCAGCCGGCCCCAGCCGGTAAAATTCGGGTCGGCGGAGCCGCGCAGATCCGAGGGCGAATTGTAGATGCCGGCGGCGTCCGCCTGCCAGATCTCCACAAGCGCGTCCTTCAGCGGCGAGCCGGCGCCGTCGATCACCCGGATGTTGACCCTGATGCGTTCGCCCCTGGTCTTGTTATTGACCATCGCGGTGCCAAGGTCGCGTTCATAGACGCCCGAGATACCGGCAAAGTTGGGCGTCAGCCCTATATGGACGTAGGGTCCAGCGGTCTGCGAGGCGCTTTCCTTCAGCCGACTGAGAGCCTGGACCATCAATTGCCCTCCATACGATTCTCGAACAGCGTCGAGCGGCGGCCGCGCAGTACAATGTCGAATTTGTATGCCCGCGCATCCATCGGTATCGTTGCCTCCATGTCGAGCGTGGCGGTGAGGCCTTCAATAGCGCGGCGCTCGTTGATGGTCCGCACGATCGGGCACCTCCAGATCATCGGGTCGCCCTCGAAATACATCTGGGTGATCAAGCGCTGCGCGAAGCCGTGCCCGAAGATCGAGAAATGGATGTGAGCTGGACGCCAGTCGTTGGGTCCGTTGGGCCAGGGATATGGCCCCGGCTGGATCGTGCGGAAACAATAGGAGCCATCCTCGCCGGTGATGGTGCGGCCGCAGCCGCCGAAGTTCGGATCGAGTGGCGCGAGATAAGTCTCCTTCTTGTGTCGATAGCGTCCGCCGGCGTTGGCCTGCCATACCTCCAGCAGCGCACCGGCGACGCCGATGCCGCGCTCGTCGAGTAGGCGGCCATAGACGAGGATGCGCGGCCCGATCGCGCTTTCGCCCGGCCCGGCAAGATTGTGTATGAGGTCATTGTCCAGTTCACCGAGAATATTGTGGCCGAAGACCGGCCCCGTAAGCTCCGACAGGGTGTTGTCGAGGGAGAGAAGCGGCCGTTGCGGCGAGCGCAGCACGGAAGTCTTGTAGGCTGGCGTGAAGGCCGGCGGATGCCAGTTGCGGTCGCGCTGAAAGAAGGCGCCGATTTCCGGCGTCCGGTTGGCGGGAAAGCGCGAGTTGGTCATCGTTTGCCGGCGTGAGCGTCCATTTCGTCGAACGTCTTCCTGGCGATCTTCATCGCATGATTTGCCGCCGGTACGCCGGCATAGATTGCCACATGCAGCAGCGCCTCGCGTATGTCGTCGAGCGTCGCCCCGGTATTGACGCTGGCGCGGATATGCATCGCAACCTCTTCATCCTGCTTCAGAGCGGCGAGCAGCGCGATGGTGATCATAGAGCGCTCGCGCTTGGTGATGTTCGGCCGCGACCAGACGTGGCTCCATGCAGCCTCCGTGATCAGTTCCTGGAAAGGAATGTCGAATTCGGTCTTGGCCGCCTCTGCGCGGTCGACATGGGCGTCACCCAGCACCGAACGGCGCGTCGCCATCCCTTCGACGTATCGGTCGCCGTGTTGTGGCTTGCTCATTTGCGCTCTCTTCGCATGTCGTTCAGGAAGCCACGTATCAGCCCGGCGAGCCTTTCCGGCTGCTCGACGCATGAGATGTGGCCCGCACCGGCGATGACCTCGAACCGTGCGGCGGGGATTGAGCGGGCCAGCGATTCCACCAGTTCAGGCGGCGTCGATCCGTCCTGATCGCCGACAATGCAGAGTGTCGGCACTTTGATCGCGGCGGTCGTCGCGGTGAAATCGGCGTCGCGGATAGCCGCGCAGGCAGCGGCGTAGCCGTTCGGATCCTGGCGCGTCAGCATCGTTTTATAACCCGCCAGTTCCTCGCCGCGATTCTTATGGAAATCCGGTGTGAACCATTTTCGCATCACGTCGTCGGCAAAGCTCGCGATGCCCTCCGACAGGGCCGCGTTGATGCGCCCGTTCCACATCTCGGGCGTACCGATTTTCGCTGCCGTATCGCAAAGGATCAACCCCTCGATCAAATCCGATCGCGTCTTGTAAAGGCATTGCGCAATGACGCCGCCGATCGAAAGCCCGCAGATCACCGCGCGCTTTACGCCAAGATGGTCGAGCAGCCCTGCAAGGTCCGTCGCATGGGTCTCAATTGTTTGCGGCGCGCCACCCAGTTCGCTCAGGCCGTGTCCGCGCTTGTCAAACGCAACGAACGTGCAGTCGTCGGCGAGCCTTCGCTCGACCTCGTTCCAGATGCGCATATCGGTGCCGAGCGAGTTCGCGAAGACGACCGTCGGCCTGCCAGCTGCCGGACGATGCTGGTAATGGATCGTCGCGCCATTAATGCGAGCAAAGTTCATACCCGTCATACCTTTGGCATTCCTTTGGGCCGCATCAGCCGTTTTTGCGCGGCAATGCGGAATGATGCGTTCGGCGCACCATATCCTGCATACGCGCCGCGCCGTTCAACGAACTCGATAATGAACCCCTCTCCGAATGTCGGTGCATAGAGCTGGAAAAATTCGCCGTTGTCGTCGCGGTCATAAAGGATATTGGCTGAGCGCAACCGATCGGCGACCTCCGGATCCAAACCGAAGCGCGCTTCTACGTCGTCGTAGTAGTTCATCGATATCAGAAGTGGTTCGAAGCCGTTGGCCTGCAGCTTCGCCGCCGTCGCAAAGATGTCATCCGTCGCGAGTGCCAGATGCTGGACGCCGGAACCAAAGGTTTCTGCGATGAAATGGCCAGCCAGCGTGCGGTGACTCTCGGCGCCGTTCAGCGTGAGGCGGAAGCGTTTGTCCAGACCTTCGATCACCTGGCTACGCACTAGGCCGGCCGGATCGACGATGTCGACCATGGGGGTCTTGGTCGTCCTAAAGATCGAGACATAGAACAGCAGCCAGCTCGGCATCTCTTCCTGTGCCATGGTCTGCCCGACATGATCGATACGGGTGAGGCCGACGCCATTGCCGGAACTTGCCGACGTGACCGGCGTAAACTCTATGTCCCAGACCTTCGCCAGGTCGGTCTTGGCATCGAGGAAGTAGATCAGTCCGCCGCCGACGCCGCGGATCGCCGGGATCGACAACTCGCCGGGCCCGACCCGCTGGTGAAAGATTTCCGCGCCCAGCGCCTCGGCGCGCGCGACCGTGGCGGCGGCGTCCTCGACCTTGAGGCCCATCGCGTATGCCGACGTGCCATGGACAACAAAGGAAGAATGGGCAAAGCCCTGCCGCTCGGTATTGATGACAATATTGATCTCGCCCTGGCGGTAGAGCGTGACCTCCTTCGAGACGTGCCGACCGGCCTCGACAAAGCCGAGCATGCGCAACAGCGATCCAAGCTGTCCGGCGTCCTGGCGATCGGCCGCGAACTCGATGAACTCGACCCCTCCAACCCCGATGCGGTCGGGCATGGGCGGGATGGCCATCTCAAGCGCCGGTTCTTCACGCCGCACCTGATCCATCAACCATACGAGCGAACGCCGTCCGTCGACGGAGATCGCCTTTGCCGACCCGCCACGGAACTGGTCGTTGAAAATCTCGAGCGACAGATAGCCGTCATAACCGGTTGCCGCGACCGCCTGCATGAACTGTCGCACCGGCAGATCACCTTCGCCTGGCATGTTGCGGAGGTGCCGGCTCCAATAGAGCAAGTCCATTTCGATCAGCGGCGCGTCGGCGAGTTGGACAATGAAGATCTTGTCAGCGGGTATCGAACGGATGGAGCCGAGTTCAATCCTGCGGGCCAGCGTGTGGAAGGAGTCGAGAACCAGCCCGACGTTCGGATGGTCAGTCCTGCGCACGATTTCCCATGCATCGCGATGATCGTTGACGTGACGCCCCCAGGCCAATGCCTCGTAGCCGACGCGCAGACCGCGCTTGGCGGCGCGCTCGCCAAGCTCGTGAAAATCCATGGCCGCCCGGTCGATCCCGCCAAGCGAGACCGGCGACACCGACGAGCATACCAGCATCAGGTCGGTGCCGAGTTCCTGCATGACGTCGAACTTGCGCTCGGCACGATCAAAGGCGCGGTTGCGCTGGGGCTCCGGCAAACCCTCAAAATCCCTGAACGGCTGGAAGAGGGTTATGGTCAGACCTGTGTCACCAGCCATTCGGCCGACGTCGCGCGGTGAGCCGTCAAAGGCGAGGAAATCGTTCTCGAAGATTTCAACGCCGTCGAAGCCCGCGGCGGAAATTGCCGCGAATTTCTCGGCCAGGTCACCGGCGATCGACACCGTCGCGATCGAAGTCTTCAAACGCGTCTCCTCCCTGGTTTGTTGTGAACGAACCAGTTCGTACATAACTAAGGCAACGCTGGCAGCACCGCAAGTTCGGCGCGCTCAGCGTTCTGCGGGAGCTTCGTCCTTCGCGACAAAACGCAACAGCATCTCCACGCTGTTGCGTTTGAGCCGCTCGAGTTGTGCCGGTGCGCCGAAGTCGCGTCCGAAGATCATCGAAAAGGTGGTGCGATTGGAAACGTTGAAGAAGCACAGCGCGCTTACCTGCCAATGAAGTTCGACCGCGTCGAGTCCCGGCCGGAAGACCCCCTCTTCGACACCGCGTGAATAGATGCGAGAGATATGGTCGATCGCAGTCACGTTCAGTTCGCGGATCGCATTCGATTGTTCGAGGTAATGGCCGTGATGGATGTTCTCGATCATCACCATGCGGATGAATTCCTCGTGTCGGTGATGGTGGTCGAACGTGAACTCCACCAGGCGTGCCAGTGCCGCCACGGGGGGCAGACCTTCGATATCAAGTTGAGCCTCGCCCTCGCGCACCTGGCGATACGCGTTCTCGAGCGCGCGCAGGTAGAGACCTTCCTTATCGCCGAAGTAGTAGTAGATCATGCGTTTGCTGAAGCGCGTGCGCGCTGCAATCTCGTCTATGCGCGCGCCCGACAAGCCGTTCAGGGCAAACTCCTTGGAGGCGATCTCCAGGATGTTGCGGCGCGTGCCCTCAGGGTCCTGGATACGCGTCGTGCTCGCGTCCGGCTTCGGCTTTCGTTCTTTCTTGATAACGGCCATGCAGTTTGAGTTCCCGCCCCGGCGCAGCCGGCATTTGACTAAACTAACCAGTTAGTACATCATTCGCAAATCGCGACGGACTCATTTACCGGCGCGTTTGGCGTGAACACAAGGGCGATCCAGGAATTGCCGCATTTGGGCTGGGAGGCGGCCCGCCACAGGGAGGAAATTCGGAAGATGGGCGACAGCCTTGTCGACCTCCTTTGCCGTCTTGCGGACGAGCACAAGGGCGCCGCCAGCGGCGACAGCGAAAAGGTCGTGATTGGCCTCGTCGGACGCGGCATTCAGTCCTCGCGCACTCCCGGCATGCACGAGCGTGAAGCCCGGCGCCTCGGCATCGGCTATTCGTACCTTTTGCTCGATTTCGACCGGCTCGGATTTCCCGACGCGGCGATCGGCGACTTGATCGCGGCGGCGGAAATTGCAGGCTTTCACGGCCTCAACGTCACTCATCCGTTTAAACAGGCTGTTATGCCCGTCCTGGATGCGCTGTCGCCGGCAGCGCGCGCAATTGGCGCGGTGAATACGGTCGTCTTCGCTGGCGGATGCAAGGAAGGCCACAACACCGACAGCTGGGGTTTCGCGGAGAGTTTTCGCGAGGCGATGTCAGGCGCATCGATGGGCTGCGTCGCAATGTTCGGCGCCGGCGGAGCGGGCGCCGCAGTGGCAAACGCGCTGATGGAAATGGGCGTTGACCGGCTGTTCGTCCTGGACAGCCAACCCAGACGCGCCTCGGATCTTGCGTCGCGCATGGGCGCCTTGTTCGGCGGTCGCGTCGAGACGTGGCCGGACCCGGCCGCAGCCGTGCGCATGGCAAACGGCATCGTCAACACGACCCCGGTGGGTATGGCGAAATACCCCGGAACACCGTTCGACACGGCAATTCTGACAGCCGAAAAATGGGTCGCCGACATAATCTACTTTCCGACCGAAACAGAGTTGTTGGTCGCGGCCCGTACGATCGGCTGCAGAACGCTGCCGGGCATCGGCATGGCGATCTATCAGGCCGTCCGCGCGTTCGAACTCTTCACCGGGCGCAAGGCCGACCGCCGCGCCATGGCGGATCATTTCGAGGCCGCCGCATGAAGGCAGTGACGCCTATAACCATATGAAGACCATAGGGAGGAAATCGACATGAAAGCTGAAATGAACCGACGCTTGTTTATGGTCGCCGCCGGCGCACTCGCCGCCGGGACCGCCGTTCCCGCCTTCGCCCAGGACAAACCGAAGCTGCGTTTCTCGGCCGTGTTCTCGGAACAGGACATCCGGGCCGAGATGATGAAAATGTTCGCCGACGCCATCAAGGACGACTTTGCCTTCGAGGGTTATTACGGCGGGAACCTGTTCAAGCAGGGCACCGAACTTGTCGCCATCCAGCGCGGCAACCTTGAGATGGGCAACGTTGCCCCGCAGGACATCTCCAAGCAGATTCCGGCGTGGTCTATCGTCACCGCCGGCTACCTGTTCCGTGACGCCGCGCACCTGAAGGCCTTCTTTGCCGGCGATGCCGGCGCGGAGCTGAAGAGGATGACCGAGGACCAGCTCGGTGTGAGGGTGCTCGGCCCCACCTATTTCGGCCTGCGCCAGGTCGGTCTGAAGCCGGACAAGGAAATCAAGACTCCCGCCGACATGGCCGGCATCAAGCTGCGTATGCCGGGTGGCGACGCCTGGCAATTCCTCGGCCAGGCGCTCGGCGCGAACCCTACGCCCATGGCATACGCCGAGGTCTATACCGGCCTGCAGACAGGCGCAATCGACGGGCAGGACAACTCGTTGCCCAACGTCGAGAACATGAAGTTCTACGAGGTCATGTCGCAGATCGTACTCACCTCGCACCTTGTCGGTTTCGACCTTCTCAGCATCTCGAAAAAGGTGTGGGACGAGATGGGGGCCGAGAAGCAGGCAAAGGTCCAGGCCGCGGCGGACAAGGCGATCGACTTCTCGACACAGAAACACCTGACGCGCGAGAAGGAACTCGTCGAAACATTCAAGGGCAAGGGCCTTAAGATCTACGAGCCCGATGTCGCAGCATTCCGCAAGCATGTGCAGGAGCAATATTTTGCCTCCGACCTGGCCAAGGAATGGCCGGCCGGTATGGTCGACAAGATCAACGCGCTTTGACCCGACAAAACTCGCCGGCCGGTCCGCTTGCGACCGGCCGGCCCGTCTGGCCAGACGCCCGCCAGGGAGGCATCATGAACCCGGGATTGAGAAAGGTCGGCGGCTGGCTCTACCGGCGCGCCGAGAACGCAATCGCCATCGCAATCGGCGCCATGTTCGCCGCGTTTCTGCTGCAGGTTGCTTTTCGCTACCTTCTCAACTGGCCGACCGGCTGGAGCAACGAGCTGACCGTCGTACTCTGGATCTGGGTTGTGCTGTTCGGCGCAGCGTTCGTCGTTCGTGAAGAAGAGGAAATCCGTTTTGATCTCCTCTACGCCACAGTCGGTCCGGACATTAGGCGGGTAATGACGCTTGCCTTCGCAATCGCTCTCGTCGCGCTCTATGGCTGGTCCTTTCCAGCCGTCTTCGACTACGTGACCTTTATGAAGGTCGAGAGCACCGCCTACCTCAAGATACGCTTCGACTGGCTGTTCTCGATCTATCTCGTCTTCGTGGTCGCTGTGATCGCCCGCTATCTGTGGCTGGCGTGGCGTGCTCTCCGCGGCGAAGCACCGGCGGAATTTGACCCCACGAAAGCGAGCTCCGGCGTATGAATCTCGCGAGTCCCTTTTCGCTGTCAGTCGTTGCGATCACAGCGCTGGCCTTGCTTGGCCTGCCAATCGGTCACTCGATGATCGCCGGGTCGATCCTCTATCTCTGGCTTGCAGGGCTGGACATGGGCACCTCCGCCGAGCAACTGCTCAACGGGCTCTACACAAGCTACATTCTGCTTGCCGTACCGATGTTCATTCTCGCCGCGGAGTTGATGAACGCCGGGACAATGACCGACCGGCTGCTGCAATTCTGCAACGCCGTCGTCGGCCGTTTCCGCGGCGGCCTGGCGCAAGTCAACGTGCTGCAATCGATCATCTTTGCCGGCATGTCCGGCTCGGCCATCGCCGACGCCGCGGGCACCGGCAAGATGATGCAGCAACTCATGACCAAGGATGGCAAGTACCCGGCGAGCTATGCCGCTGCGCTGACAGCCGTCACTTCCGTCATCGGCCCGATCATTCCTCCGTCAATTCCGCTGGTCATCTACGCGCTAATCTCGGATGCATCCATCGGCTACCTCTTCATTGCCGGTATCGTGCCCGGCCTTCTTCTCGCGCTGTCGCAGATGATCATCGTCGCCATCGACGCGCGCCGGAAAAACTTTCCGGTCGAGAAGCCGGTGCCGCTCAGGGAACTTCCGGGGATCACCTTGCGCGCATTTCCGGCGCTGATGCTGCCGGTCGTCCTGCTGGTCGGCATAAGGGGCGGCGTGATGACCCCGACCGAGGCCGCGGCGGTCGCCGCCGGCTACGCGCTGCTCATCTCGGTCGCGATCTATCGCAGCGTGACGCCGGGTCAGCTCTACCATGCGCTTCTCAACAGCGCCCGCACAACCGCCTCGATCGGCATGCTCATCGCCGGCGCCCTGGTGTTCAACTACGTTGTCACCGTTGAGAACATTCCGCATTCCCTGTCGGTGGTCCTGCAGTCCTGGGATCTTTCGCCGATGGGTTTCCTGATCCTCGTCAACATCCTGCTGCTGATCCTGGGCTGCGTGCTGGAGGGCACGACTATCCTGCTGGTGATCGTGCCAGTGCTGATTCCGACAGCGAAGGCGCTTGGCGTCGACATGGTGCATTTCGGCGTGATGGTCGTCGTCAACATCATGCTCGGGCTCGTCACCCCACCCTACGGGTTGCTGCTGTTCATCATGACCCGCATCGCAGAAGTGCCGCTGCGCGACCTGGTGCACGACGTAATGCCGTTTCTCTACGCCATGATTGCCGCCCTGATGCTGATCACCTTCTTGCCATCGCTGGTGTTGTGGCTGCCGCGCCTGCTGGGCTATCAAGGATAGGACCATGACCAAGCCAATCTTCGTTCTCAACGGCCCAAATCTCAACCGGCTCGGCATGCGCGAGCCGGAGATCTATGGGAGGACGACACTCGCAGAAATCGAGGGGATGTGCCGTGACGCCGCCGGCGACCATCCGATCCGTTTTCACCAGTCGAACATTGAGGGGGAAATCGTCAACTGGGTCCACGAGGCGATCGATGAAGGCGCGGGCATTCTGATCAATCCCGCGGGTTTGAGCTTCATTTCGATCCCGGTGCTTGATGCGCTAAAAATGTTTCCGGGCCCGATCGTCGAACTGCATATCTCGAACATTCATCGCCGCGAGGAGATCTATCACCGGTCGCTGGTATCGAAGGTCGCCACCGGCGTGATCGCTGGGCTTGGCGCCAAGGGATATCCGCTCGCGATCCGCTGGCTCATGGACGAGGTCGACCGGTAAGTGTATCGCCATGCCTGAACCCTGCATCATCGCCGTGGCGATCACCGGCTCGCTGCCGCGCAAGGAAGACAATCCTGCGGTGCCAATCAGTGTGGCCGAACAGATCGAGTCGACCCAGGAAGCCTTTGAAGCAGGTGCGTCGCTGGTGCACATCCACGTGCGCAATGACGATCAGAGTTCATCGTCTGAACCAACGCGTTTCGCTGCCGTTCAGGAGGGGGTGCGCAGGCACTGCCCCGGCATGATCATCCAGTTCTCGACCGGCGGGCGCGGTCGTGATCCTGCCGCGCGTGGCTCGGCACTTTATCTGAAGCCGGACATGGCCTCGCTTTCGACGGTTCGGTCAACTTCCCATCCATGGTCTACGAGAACCATCCCGCCCTGATCGGTGATCTCGCAACCGCGATGAAGGCAAATGGCGTGCTGCCGGAGATCGAGATCTTCGACCTGTCGCACCTTCACACTGCCAGGCGGCTGGCCGACGGGGGACTTATAGAGCGCCCGCACATCCAGTTTGTCATGGGCGTGCAAAACGCACTGCCTGCGGAGGAGAGATTGCTCGATGTGCTCCTCAGGGAAGCGAAATTCCTGTTTCCACAATCTACCTGGACGGCGGCCGGAATAGGCCGCAACCAAACGATCGTGATGAACTGGGCGTTGGCACGCGGAGCAGACGCAGTGCGTACCGGACTTGAGGATAATATCAGGATCACTAGGGAACGCCTGGCGCGCAGCAACGCGGAGCTTGTCGAACTCGCGGCGGCCTCAGTCGAGAGGCTTGGCCGACGTGTGGCCACCGTCAATGAGGCGCGCCAAACGCTAGGTCTGGCGTCAGGATCGTAATTGCCGGCCGCAGCTTCGCGCCGCGCTGTCGGACCTGTTGCGCCTTGGCAACGTCCTCGTCGATCCTTCAGACATAGCTATCCGCGACAAGGAGGAAGCTCGACATCCTGGCGCACCCGGACATCAATAAGGCCGGCTTTTGCCACCGAGCACGACAAAAATTGCACTGTCACCGCAATTCAAACGCATCCGCGAACTGCCCATCACACCGGACAAGCTGCTCTGAACCCGCGCGCCAGTAACAAACCTGCCCGAGCGTGATCATCACGCGCCGAGATGTGCTCGCCGCGACGAGGGCGTTCGCCGGTCGCGGGAGCCGTTACCGGACCACAGCGTCCCGCACTCGGCGAAGTCTTGCGGTGCCGAGCCTGACAGGCCTGCCGCCAACTTATCCCAGCCAATATCTCGGCCCCGGCCCCTTGCGACCTGCCATATCGGCAGGGTTCGCAAGGCTACACCGGTCGATCGACAGGCAGCCACAACCGATGCACTCGGTAAGCCCGGACCTCAGACGCTGCAACTCGGCGATGCGCTGGTCGATGCGCTTGGTCCACCGGCCCGACAAACGCGACCAATCCCGACGTGACGGCACGCGATCGGCTGGCAATTTGGCGAGCTCGTCGCCAATCTCCTCAAGCGTCAGCCCAATTCGCTGCGCGAAGACGATGAAGGCGATCCGGCGCAGCACCGAGCGCGGATAGCGTCTATGCCCCGAGCCGGCCCGCTCGGAAGCGATCAGCCCGCGCTCCTCGTAAAAACGCAATGCCGATGAGGCGACGCCGCTGCGCCGCGACACATCGGTGATGGTCAGCATGGAATCCATGCATGAAAGAAAGCACAATTCCCGCTTGACTTCAAGTTAACTTGAACTTGTAGCAACGGGCAGTGCAGATTGAAGGAGCACCGGCAATGCAGACGAATATCGAGCTTCAGGGACTTCGCGTGGCGGTCACGGGCGGCACGTCCGGCCTCGGACTGGCGCTTGTGCGGCAGCTTGCCGAGCAGGGTGCGTCCGTCGCCTTCGTCGCCCGCACCACCGCGGACGTCGAACGCATCGCCGACGAGACCGGCGCGCACGGGATTGTCGGCGACGTTGGCAAGAAGGAAGACATCTACCCGATCGCGTTGCAGGTCACCGCGAGCCTCGGCGGGCTCGACGTCCTGATCAACAATGCGTCGAGCCTTGGACCTGTTCCTCTGGCGCTTCTTGCCGATACCGAGTGCGAGGAGTTGGAAAAAGCGCTCGCGGTCAATCTCGTCGGCGCGTTCCGGCTGACGAAAGCCCTGTTCGGTGCGCTTGCCGCGTCCGCACGCGAGGGCCGTGGCGCTCTGGTGATCAACATCTCCAGCGACGCGGCGGTGAACGCCTATCCCGGCTGGGGCGCGTATGGCGCGAGCAAGGCTGCTCTTGCCCATCTCACGGCGATTTGGGACGAGGAGGCGAAAGCCGACGGCATCCGGCTCCTCGCGTTCGATCCCGGCGATATGGACACCCCGCTGCACGCGCTGGCGCTTCCTGACGCCGATCCGTCGACATTGAAGCACCCCGAAGTGGCTGCTGCCGAGGATCATCGAAAGGATGCTCGACGCGTTGCCGGTCAGCACAACGACTCTCGCCGGGACACGCGGATGATTGCCGCCGACCGTCCCGATCGGCGCTCCGCCAGGCTGTTTGTCGTCGAGGCAGACGGCGCGATGCGCGACCTGCCGCGCGCTGGACTCGCGATGCTATTCGATCCCAGCGATCTGGTCGTCGCCAACGACGCCGCGACCTTGCCTGCCAGCTTGCACGGCACGCATGTCCCCAGCGAAGAGGCGATCGAGATTCGCCTGGCAGGTTGGCTGTCACTTCCCGATCCAACCCGCTTCGTGGCTATTGCCTTCGGCGCGGGCGATCACCGCACGCGCACGGAAGACCGGCTGCCTCCGCCGCCGCTGTCACCAGGTGACCGCCTCCGGCTTAGCCCGCTGGAAGCCGTCGTAGAGCGCCTCCTCGACCATCCTCGCCTTCTCGAGCTGCGCTTCCCAGGCAACCGCGCAGTGGTGCTTGCAGGCCTGGCGCGGCACGGCCGGCCGATCCAATACGCGCATGTTCCCGAACCGCTGGCACTGTGGGATGTCTGGACGACGATTGCCGCCGGGCCGGTCGCGTTCGAGGCGCCGTCGGCAGGCTTTGCGCTCGACTGGCGCACGCTCCAAGCCTGGCGTCGGCGGGACGTCGGCTTCGCAACAGTCACGCATGCCGCGGGCGTTTCCTCCACCGGCGATCCCGCGCTCGATTCGCGACTCCCTTTCGACGAGCCGTACCGCATCCCCGAGCGCACCGCGGCGCAGGTTGCGCGGGCGAAGCTCCGCGGCGGCCGCATCATCGCGATCGGCACGAGTGTAGTGCGCGCGCTTGAGGCGGCCGCCAGTCCCGACGGGAATGTCCGTGCCGGAAATGGCATTGCGACAGGGCGCATCGCGCGGGACACGCGGCTTCACGTGGTTGATGCTATTCTCACAGGCGTCCACCAGCCCGGCGAAAGCCATTTCGAGCTCCTGCGTGCCTTTGCCGACGATGCTCTGCTCGCCAAGGCCTCCGCAACCCTCACCACGTACCGATACCGCACGCATGAATTCGGCGATTCCATGCTGCTCGATCGCCAACCGCTGCATCTATAGCGCGAACAGGACCGGGCCGCCTCCTCCCTGACATGCGTCCATCACGGTCATGGAAGATTGGCCCATCGCCGCCACGGTGGCACGCCTGGACGCTGCATTCGGCGAGGCGCACTTCGATCCAGAGATGAGCGGTTGCCTGCTGGCTAGGTTCCGACACACAACGACGGCTTGCAACTTTCACCCGCACTAGCCTGACGACTGGATCTCACGGCTCGCCCAGCACATCGGCAGCCGCTCAAACCTTGCTTCAGCCTCGTACTGGACATTCCGAACGCTGGCGATATCAGCGGCTTCCCATCCGCGCCTCCACCGCATTACGGTGACAGTTTTCCCCGCCGGGCCGCGTTTTCCCGATTCACCGGTTTTCCGGTCGGCAATCCGGTCCGGAGTGCTTCGCTGCCCACCGGCCGCAGATGCCGACATCGGCGGCGCAGCAATGCAAATCGAGCTATGCGTTCCATCTACACACAGCGACAGCCGAGCAAACATAGCAAAAAGTGCTCAACGAGGTCGCCGCAGCATCGGGACGAGCGTCGGCGATGAACCGACCTGGATCGCGCCGAGCGGTTCGAAGCCGTGGCGCTGGTAGAACGGGATGTTGCGCGGGTTCGAGGATTCCAGATAGGCGGGCGCGTGATCGCGATCGCACTGCGCGAGCGCGTATGCCATCAAGGCTTCGCCGTGACCTTTGCCCTGATGCGCCGGGTCGACGCCGATCACGGGCAAGTACCAATGCGGTTCGGTCGGGTGGTACTTGGCCATCTGCTCGAATATAGCGGCGACTTCAGCGGCAAGAGAGGGCGCAACCGTGCTCTCGACAAGCGCACCAAGCCCTTCCTCGTCGGGATGCACACCGGGCGACAGCCACAGCGCCGTCCCGGCGTAGCCATCGGTGCAAAAGGCGCTTCCGTTTGAGAATGCCCTGGCCCCGAACGCGCGGACCAGTCGCGGCATGGCGGCAAGGTACTGGTGTGCATGCGGCCAGGTCCATCGCGCCATGGGATCCTCTGCAAAGGCCAGCACGATGGTTCCGACCGCCGGGTCTTCATCGGCCGCGGCCATAACTCTCACTGTCGGCGATTTCACGCTGCCCTCCGAGTGATGCAGGTGGTGCGACGAGGCGCCCTCAAGGGGCTCCGCAACAAGCGGGCAGGAGTCCTCTCAGGCAAATTGCGCCGCTCCCCCTGTGTTCGCTTTGATGAACTCCATTTTGAGGGAGAGCGCGCAACGCATCGAGCTGAGGTGCTCGAGCGGGAGCGCTATCCATTTCCAGCTTGTATTCTTCGAAGGCCAAGGTGACATCATTGGCATCAGCGACCGTGATCAGGGAGTCCATCGGAAACCCGCCCCACATCTGGCTACCATGTTTCGCCTCCGGCGTTAAGTTTATCTCCTGACGCAACAAGTTGCTTCGAGGAACGGAAAGGAAACCCCCCGAGTAAGGAGACAGGAGCGATGACGAAACACAAGACCGGAACACGCGAACAATGGCTGGGAGCGCGGCTCGCACTGCTCGAGGCGGAGAAACGGCTCATGCGGCAGAGCGACGAGCTGGCGCGACAGCGACAGGAGTTGCCGTGGGTTCGGATCGATAAGGAGTATCTATTGGAGACCGAGGAGGGAAGCGCCTCGCTCGCCGACCTTTTCCAAGGGCGCTCGCAACTCTTCGTCTATCATTTCATGTTCGGCTACGGATACCGGCTCACCGATGAGCGCCAAGGATGCACCGGATGCTCCTTGATCGCCGATCACTTCGACTGCGTCATCCCCCACTTGAACGGCCGCGACATTACCCTCGTTTGCGAATCGATCGCCCCGTTGCAGGAGCTCCAGGATTACAAGCAGCAAATGGGCTGGCGCTTTCCGTGGGTTTCGTCGCTCGGGAGCGATTTCAAATACGACTTCGGCGCCGCCTTCACCGAAGAGCAGCAGAGAGACGGCGCCGACTATACCTATCAGCATGTCGACAGGGCCGAGCCGCAGAAGGAGGGAATGAGCGTCTTCGCGCTCCAGGACGGTGCCGTCTACCACACCTACTCCACCTACGCCCGTGGCACCGAGGCGCTTATGGGGGTCTACCGACCTGGCTCCGTGGGGAAGGAACGAGAACGGGCTCGAATTCCCCCAGGCATGGTGGCGCCGCCATGACGAGTACGGCAATCGCTGAGCGGTGAGTGTGATGGGCACAACCGCGAATTACGGTGACAGGTGCGCTATTTCCTTTCTGCCTGCCGTGCCTTCGATCCGCGCCCGCGGTGGGCGCAGATCCGCCTCATGAAGATAGTGCGCGTCCGCTATGACGCCGGGCCTGGCGGCATCTTTTCGAACGTCGTCAGCCCGGTTTCCATCTTGTCCCAGGGGAGGGCCCGGCTGCCGTAGGTCACAACGGTCGGATTGAACCGGCTCGGATCGTCGAGGCTTGCGGCATGGACCGTGATCGGGTCCGGCATGGCGGTGTATGTCAAGTAAACCGGGGTTCCGCAGACCGAGCAGAAGGAATGGATTTTGACATTTCCGTTGTCAGCCGCGATACGCCAGTCCGTCGTCGTGCCGGTGATGGCCACGTCCGCTCGCGATGCAAACGTCAGATAGGATCCATGACCGGTGCCGCTTCTTTTCTGGCAATCGCGGCATTGGCAGTGGTTTTCGAAGATCGGGGCTGCCTTTGCCTCGTAGCGCACCGCGCCGCACGCGCATCCGCCGGTGTAGAGAATGCTCATCTGCTCGGTCCTTTGTCCTGGGTTAGGCCGCTCGTTCGGAGGCGCGCGGCCTGGCGAAGACATCGATCGCCTGACCCGTTTCGAGGAAGGATTTCAGGCTGGAGAGGACGATCGGCCAACCGCGCTTGATGCCGTTCGCCATCCCGCTGCCGGCTTCGAGTTCGTCATGGGTGACGGTCAGCCGGACCATGGCCTCGTATTCCTCGAGCTCGAAGGTCACCCGGCTGTAGCTCGCCGGATCAGATGCCTGCGAAGCGTTTGCCCAGGTGATGACGAGACGGGTCGGCGGCGACACCTCGACGACCTTGCCGACGAGTTCGACGGTCCGTTCATCATTGGCGCGGATATGTTCCCATCTTGAACCCGGCTTCCAGTCAGAGACGTTCTCGTGCCCCCAGTAGTGCCGTGCGAGGTCCGGTTTCGTTATTGCCTCAAACACCTTTCCCGGTGTCGAGACAACATAGGTCGTGTAGATAAAGCTTTCTTTGGTCATTGCTACGCTCCTTGTAGTTTCGCGAGCATAGGTAGATGGGGAAACCGGACTCGTGTGAGTGACAATCGTGTCGCGAATGGCTTCTAGTATGCCGGAAGGTTGATGCATGACGCGCTGGCACCTTGCTCATGGACGGCATCTCGACATTGGCGCGAAATCGTTGCTGATGGGGATTTTGAACGTTACGCCGGACAGTTTTTCCGACGGGGGGGAATTCGATCGGCCGGAGTCGGCGCTCCAGCAGGCGCGGCGCATGATCGGCGAGGGCGCGGCGATCATCGATGTCGGCGGCGAATCCACCCGGCCCGGAGCCGGCGCCGTTTCGGCGCGCGAGGAACAATCGCGCATCCTCCCGGTCATCGAGGCGCTGTCGTCCGACGGCGGCACCCTCGTTTCGGTCGACACCTATCGGGCCGAGACGGCGCGCCTGGCGGTCGCTGCGGGCGCACATATCGTCAACGACGTGCATGGCCTGCAGCGCGAGCCCGACATCGCGCATGTCGCGGCGGAAACCGGGGCCGGCCTCGTCATAATGCACACCGGGCGCGGCCGCGAAAAACTGGCGGATGTGATCGCCGACCAGTTCCTGTTTCTGAACAGATCGCTGGAGATCGCGCGCGACGCCGGCATCCCCGACGACCGGATCGTGCTGGACCCGGGCTTCGCCTTCGCCAAGGACGGAGAGGAAAACCTTGAGCTTATGGCTCGCTTCGGTGAATTGCGCGCTCTCGGTTTTCCATTGCTGGTCGGCACGTCACGCAAGCGTCTTGCCCGTCACCTGGTCGGCGGAAGCGACGAGGGGCGAGACGTCGGCACAGTGGCGACCAGCGTCATCTTGCGGCTGAAGGGCGCTTCGATCTTTCGCGTGCACAATGTCGCGGTCAATCGCGATGCACTGGCTTTCGCCGACTCGGTGCGCGAGCGCGAGACGGTGGAATAGAAGAGCGCGCGTCAGGCGGGCTCGGTCACGACGCCGATCCGCCGGTAGACGAATTGTTCGTCGTTCGAAGGAACTGCCGCAGCACTCTGGGCTTCGTCGATCAGCATTGCCATGCGCGCATGGATCGGCGATTTCGCGCAAGCCGGGTCCGTCGCGGCGGCATCGCCGGCGATCGCCATCGCCTGGCAGCGGCAGCCGCCCCAGTCGATCTCACGCCGCTCGCAGCTGCGGCAGGGCTGCTGCATCCAGTCGGTGCCGCGAAAGGCGTTGAATGCCGGCGAATCCGTCCAGATCTCGGCCAAGCTGCGCGGTCCGAAACGCTCAAAACTGAGCGACGGGATGGTCTGTGCGGCATGGCATGGCAGCACGGTGCCGTCCGGCGTCACCATGAACGCGTCGCGCGCCCAGCCGCCCATGCACGGCTTGGGATAGACAGCGAAATAATCCGGCGTCACGAAATCGATGTTCATGATGCCGGTGAGCCGTTCGCGCGCTACCGCGACGATTTCCGCCTGCCGGTCGACCGCAGCACGCTCGGGCATCAGTTGATCGCGATTGGTCAGCGCCCAGCCAGCGTACTGCACGTTGGCGATCTCGAGCCGCTCCGCGCCCAGCGAGAGGGCCAGATCGATGAATTCCGGCACCTCCTCGATGTTGTGACGATGGATCGGCGCGTTGATTGTAAGCGGCAGGCCGGCCGCGCGAGCGCGGCGTGCCGTCTCCAGCTTCTTTACGTGGCCGCCTTTGTGATTGCCGATGCGGTCGGTGGTCGCCGGACGTGCGCCTTGGAAGCTCAGCTGCAGATGGTCGAGCCCGGCTTCGGCAAACGCCTCAATGCGGCCTTCGGCGATGCCGACGCCGGCGGTGATCAGGTTGGTGTAGACGCCGCGCGCCGAAAGCCCGGCGATCAATTGCTCGAGGTCGCGGCGCAGCGTCGGTTCGCCGCCCGACAGATGCACCTGGAGAACGCCGAGATCGGCGGCCTGCGAGAACAGGTCGAACCAGGTCTGTGTATCGAGTTCGCGATTGGCCTTCAGCAATTCGAGCGGATTGGAGCAATAAGGGCATTGCAGCGGGCAGCGATGCGTCAGTTCCGCAAGCATGCCGATCGGAGGGAGAAGGGGCTCGCTCATAGCTTCACCAGCAGCTTGTCCGACCATTCCTGCAGGAAGGCGACGACGTCGGCCGCCACGGCCTCCTGTTCGGCGTCATAATCCGCGGCAAGGTCGGCAATGATGTAGCCGACCGTGGACCGTCCATCGCAGCGGCGCAATATGTCGAGGCTGATGTCGTTCGGCCAAAATACTTTTTCCGGCGAAAGCACGGCAAAGGCCTGCCGCACGGGATCGTACTGTATGCGCACGTGCTTCGGCAGCGACGGCACCGATCGTGACGACACCAAAGCTCTTTCGCGCAGCGCCATCATCGGGCTGTCTCCGGACGGAAGGCGCCGGGCGGGATGTTTCCCGGCTCGGCATAAGCGTGTTGGAGCGCGTCGAGCATGGCCCAGAGTATATCGCATTTGAACACCAGCGCATCGATCGCCTGCTGCTGGCGCTCCGCCGTGTCGGCATGGCTGAGCACGTAGGCGAGGGCAAAGTCGGCGTCGCGCGAGGCCTGTTCGGGCCGTCGGGTGAAGTAGGCAAGCGTATCCTCGGTAATGTAATCGTATTTGGCCAGCATCGCCGGCACCCGCTCGCCGATGATGAGCGGCGAAAACATCTCGGTCAGCGACGACGCGACCGCCTCGAACAGCGTCCGGTTCGTGCAAAAGGAGAGGTAAGCGCCGACCGCGAAACGTGTCGCCGGCAGCGCCAGCTTTTCGCTCTTCACCGCTTCGGCGTCGAGGCCGAGCGAGGTCGCCAGGTGCAGCCAGCGCGCGATACCGCCGCTCCAGCCGTCCTCGCCATCATGGTCCTCGATGCGCTTGCGCCAGGCGGCGCGAAACGCCGGGTCCTCGGCATTTGCGAGAATCATGGCATCCTTGCGCGGGATGACAGCCTGGTAGCAGTAGCGGTTCAGCGCCCAGGCCTGCATCTCGGACCGCGACAGCGCACCACTGGTCATCTTGTGATGGAAAGGATGGCGGTTGTGATATCGCTCGGCACCGACCTGACGCAGCACGGCTTCGAGCTCGCTGAAGGACAGGCCGTTCCTGGCCGCGTCGTGGAAATCACTCAAAATTCCACCTCCATCCCGTCGCCGGCGACTTCCCAGCCGGCCGCTTTGACCGCTGCGTGTTCGGCGGAATTCTCGTCCAGAACGGGGTTGGTGTTGTTGATGTGGACGAAGACACGGCGGCCGATCCTTACATCGGCTAAGCCGGCGATCGAACCCGCGTCTCCTGACATTGCCAGATGCCCCATGCGCGCCCCGGTTTTTTGGCCGACGCCGGCAGCAATCATCTCGTCGTCCGTGTAGACTGTGCCGTCGAACAGGAGGCAGGCGGCATCGGCTAGAAGCGTGCGCAGGGTCGCATCGATGCGCGCGCAGCCCGGGATATAGAAGACCGAGCCGCGACTGCCGGTACCGGCGATACGGACGCCGATCGTGTCTCCGGACTCGGAGCTGAAATTGGCATCCGGCTGGCCTCTTTCCTCAAGGTAGAGCGCTATCTTTCCGGGCACCGGAAAGCTCTCGACAATCACGCCGGTGTCGTTGCCGTTTGCATCGCAGATCGCCAGTTCTTCCGCCGGCGGCAAGATGCGTCGTGGCACGAGCGTCGGATCGAGAACATTGAAAATCGAATTCGCCTCCAGCGTTGCCAGAACCTTTGTCGTTGCGTAGATGACGAAGGGCTGCCGCTCACGCAAGCTTAGCAGGCCGGCGACATGGTCGACATCGGCATTGGTCAGCACCACCGCACGAATAGGTGTCGAACGCAGCGGCGCATCGTACGCGGGCTGCAATTCAGGCGTTTGCGCAATCTGCTGGCGAATATCGGGCGAGGCGTTGAAGAGCACCCAGCCGGCCCCATCCACTGACGCGGCGATGCTTGATTGGGTTCGCGAATGCACGCCGGCCATCCCGGTGCGAGCCGCGCGGCTCAGGCGATAGTTGCAATTCCATTGCGGAAAGCCGCCGCCTGCCGCCGAGCCGATGATTTTCAAGCGCATTGCAATGCCCGCTCTGCGGCTCATTCAACCAACAGCAAGTTTTCGACCGCGAATGGCTTCGCGCCCGTATCGAACGCGTCAAAGCCTTTCACGAAGACCTCGCGCGGCAAGGCAGTGCGTGCCCCCGTTGCCAGGGACACGCACCTCTGCGGCCTACTTCTTGGGAGGAATTTCAGCAGGCAGATACCGCGAAATTTCGAAGCCCGCAGCAACTTGGCACATGGTCGGTTTCGTCCAGCTCTTCTTCATGGCATTTCTCCTCTTCTACCAGCCCGAAGGGGCCGATCCTTTTGTCAGTCAACCATTGCTGGGCACCATTGCAATGGCTCGTCCATCAGCTCTCAAAATGGACAAATGAAACGGTAGGTTCTTAAAACTCGAAAAACAAGACGATCGAAAATAACAATATGCTCACGCTCAATTGCTGATCACATAAGGCTTCTTCTTCTCCAGCGGAAGGTTTGCACGTTCCCATCCATCGGCGCCGGGCGGATACCAGATCACCGAGCTGTAGCCCCACTCGACGGCCCGTTTCGCGGCATTCCACGACATCCAGCAATTCGTCATGCAGTAGAACAAAATCGCGCGCGACTTGTCGGCACCGGCTTCGGCCGCGAGGCCTTGGCGAAAATAGTTGGCGGTCTCCTCGGATATAGCGCCGTAACCGACATTGGCCAGCCAGGTGCTGCCCGGGATGTCCTTTCTGATCGTGTCTCTCCAAATCGTTCCTGCCGGCAAATTAGCCGGCTTCGGCGTGTTCGGCATGACGTCGAAGAACACCGCCTTCTTCTCCCGCCACAGCGCCTCCGCCTCTGCTGTCGTCACCACGCTTGCGCCCCGCAGCGTCTGCGGCACCGGCGCCCGATAATCGTTCATCCGGTAGCCGCCGGGCTCGGCGACATCGCCAGCCCACATCGGTGGGGTCAGACCCAAAAGGCCCGCAGCGACCAGCAAAATCGTCTCCTTTCCCTTCATACCGGTTTCGTCATTGCGTGATCGGATTATCGTGTTCGTCGATCAGCGGCACATTGTAGTCCAGCAGGATCCTGTTGATCTCCGCCTGGTTTTCCCTGATCACCCGGTTGAGCGTCCGCTTCCATTCCTGGTCGGATGGACGCACGCCCATGGTGATGCGGTAGGACATGCGCGAGCCGGTTTTTTCCTTCACCAGCGGAACGATCGTGAGATCGGCGCCGAGTTCCTTGGCATAGTAGCCTGCCATCGGTCCCCACATGACAGCCGCATCGATCTTGCCGGCAAGCATGTCCTTGATCATGACTTCCCCCATGGAAGGGGTGAGGCGCGTATCCACCGCCAGCGGATAGATTTTTGCCGTTCGCAAGAGCTTGTTGGCGGCCATATTGGCAGTCGGCGGCGTGCTTTCGACGACACCGATCTTCTTGCCGGTGAGTTTCGGATCCTCGATCGTCTCGACGCCTTCCATGCCGTTGCCCTTCGGGTGCACCAGCACATAGGAGGAGCGATAGTAGGCGTTGGTGTTCTGCACCAGCTCATCGCCCTGAGCGTAACCCATGATGATGTCGCATCGGTTGGCCGCCAGCGTGTTGCGCACGAAGCCAGCGACAACAGGAAACCATGTATAGGCGACGGACTTGCGGCCGGTTTTCGCGGCAACCAGTTCGGCCAGCCTGTTTTCGAAGCCTTCGCCGCTCTCGTCAGTGAAAGGCATGTTCGAAGGATCGGCGCAGACGCGCAGAATGTCGGGGTCGACCAGTTCTCCCGCGGCACCAAGGCCGGCGTCCTGCGCCTGGGCGTTCGAAGTCAGCAAGGCGAGTGCGCCGAGCATCGGCAGGACAAAGCGCAGCTTCGACGCATCACGGTCAATCATATCATCCACCCATACAGGATGCTTCGGCATCCTTCGCTGCCTGTGGCTTGTCTGCTTTCTTCGGCGGCCTGCCGCGGGGCGCCGCACCGTCGGCGCGGGCACGCAGATAGACGTAGAGATCATCCATGTAGCAATAGACGTTCTTATTGTCGCCAAAGGCTGGCATCACGTTCTCCTTGCCGCCGCCGACATTCTTGCGGCCTTCGGCGACGATCGAGAGGAACGTGGCGTAATCCATGGTTTTCAGGCTGTTGACCAGGGCCGGCGCATAGCTCGAACCTGTGCCGTCCGGTCCGTGACAAACATGGCAATCGGAGTGATACCGGCGGTAACCGCTGAATGTGTACCAATCGACGGTTCCGTTTTCGATTTTGTAGGTCGGATTGCCCTCCGCGTCGAAATACTTGCCGTCCTCTTCCGTCCCCACCTTGGCTTTTTCCGCGCTGTCCGAGGCCTGCGCGAGACTTGAACTTGCCAGCGGCAGCAGAGCCAGAGCGAGAACGGAGATTACAAGGCGAACGGACATTCAGACTCTTCCTTCATTTCGCCTGCACACGGTCTTGCTGTCGTGAAGCGGCATTGATCGATGTTGGAGTGCGCGGCAAAATTGAGAGCCCGGTCCTGGCTTCCCGGTGATCCGGGCTCTCGCTTTTCAAGCCTTGGTCTTCTCACAAGACCCCGAGGCGTGCCTAAGGTTCCCGTGTATCAGTCCGGGAGACCGAAGACGGTGAGCTGGCCGCCCAGCGTCGTATAGTCGGCAAGTGCTGCGTAGCCACCGACCGCGCCCAGACCAGCAGTCCCAACGACCGCGGTCTCGTCGCCTTGCGCACGGCCCTGATCGACGGCGCCATGCCAGGCAGCGGCGTTTTCGGGCGAAAGCAGTCCACCTGCCAGACCGATACCGGCCCAACCGCCGACGCCGGACAGAACGGCGATGTACTGCTTGCCGCCATGCTCGTAGGCCGTGACGTTGCCGATGATGCCGGACGGGGTCTTGAACTTGTAAAGTTCGTTGCCGTCATGATCGACCGCCTTGATGTAGCCCTCGAGCGTGCCGTAGAAGACGACGTCGCCATCCGTTGCCAGCGCGCCCGACCACACCGAGAACTTCTCGGGCTTCGACCAGACGATCTCGCCTTTGGCAGCATCCCAGGCAATGAAGTTGCCCATATGGTCGGCTCCAGGGGGAGGATACATCGACACGGTGGCGCCCACGTAAGGCTGGCCGGCAGTGTAGCTCACCTTGTAAGGCTCATAGTCCATGCAGACATGGTTTGTCGGCACGTAGAACAGGCCGGTCTTCGGCGAATAGGCCGCCGGTTGCTGGTCCTTGGTTCCAAGCGCCGCCGGGCAGATGCCCGTCGTGTTGGTGTCTTCGCCGTTCTGCTGGGTCGAATATTTGGCCACGACCTGCGGGCGGCCATACTGGTCGCTGCTGGGGTCCATGTTGACTTCCGTCGCCCAGTTCACTGCCGGATCGTATTTCTTGGCGACGAGAAGTTCGCCAGTGGCGCGATCCATGGTGTAGGCAAAGCCGTTGCGGTCGAAATGCACCAGCACGTCGCGCTTGGCACCGTTGACCTCCATGCCGTCGACGAGAATCATCTCGTTGATGCCGTCAAAGTCCCACTCGTCATGAGGGGTCATCTGGTAGAGCCATTTGGCAACACCAGTATCCGCATCGCGAGCCATGATTGTCATCGACCAGCGATTGTCGCCTGGGCGCTGCACCGGGTTCCATGTCGAGGGATTGCCGGTACCATAGTAAACCAGGTTCAGCTTGGGATCATAGGAATACCATCCCCATGTCGTGCCGCCGCCTGTCTTCCACTGTTCGCCTTCCCAGGTGTTCATGCCGGAATCCTTTCCGACAGGTTTGCCGAGATGGGTGGTCTTTTCGGGATCGATCAGGGTGTCTGCGTCCGGACCTTCCGAATAGGCTTTCCAGGCGAGCTTGCCGTCTGCCAGATTGTAGGCGGCCAGCCAGCCCCGAACGCCGAATTCAGCGCCGGAGACGCCGACGAGCACCTTGTCCTTGACGACCACGGGCGCTGACGTACCGGATTCGCCCTTTCCGCCGTCGGTCTGCTCGCCGTTCTTGACCGACCAGACAACCTTGCCGGTCTTGGCATCGAGCGCGACGACGGTGGTGTCGGCCTGGTTGAGAATGATCTTGCCGTCGCCATAGGCGACGCCACGATTGACCGTGTCGCAGCACATGATCCCAATGACATTGGGGTCTTGCTTGGGCTCGTATTTCCAGAGGATCTTTCCGTCATTGTTGAGATCGAGAGCATAGACTGTGTTCGGGAACGGCGCGTGGACATACATCACGTCGCCGATGATCAACGGCCCGCCTTCATGGCCGCGCAACACGCCAGTGGAGAAGCTCCACTTGACCTGCAGGTTCTTCACATTGTCTTTGGTGATCTGGTTAAGTTTGGAAAAGCGGGTGTTGGCGTAGTCACCCGTCTGCATCACCCAGTCCTTGGGATTTTCGGCCATTTTTATCAGTTCTTCATTGGCCGACGTCATGTGGACCGCGCCGAACGACATGAGCGCCGCGGTCGTTAGTAGGTAGGCAGTTTTCGCAAGTACACGCATCAAAGTCCTCCCAGGGTTCACAATGACGAATCGTCCGTCGAGCCCACGAGGGCTTGCCCAAGCGATTCATGTGGGGGAAGTATTTCCGGCAGCGTGTCACGACCTAAGCCGAATGAGCAGAGGGCACCGTTACTGCCCATCCCACTTGGCCTACGAAAGACTGTCGCCGCTCCCTAATGACGGTGACGCCCTTGAAGCCGGAAACAGGATGAAGCTATGTCATTCCCAGGAGGAAGGCAAGAAAAATCACTTCCAGCTATGTTGCACTGCAATATAGAGAAATAGATATGAAAAAACCCATACAGAAAGCTATTGATCGACTATGAACGAGGCTGGATTTATATAAGTTCCCCAATTTTGCGTATTTTTTTGGCGGAATGTATTCGTTTTTATTTATAAATATTCATTGGTTCGTGTGACGTTAAGTATGCGCCCGTCGCTCCGGGTGCCGATAGTGAAGGAGACATGAAATGAAGGTCAGCACCACGATTCACAGCCGATGATCGTGCGGTCTGGGAGGCCTTTTGTCGGCCGGCACGGCCTTGCTCCTTTGGTACTATATGGCCAGCAAGAGAACTTGACGGGGGTGATGGCACGAGGCCAACTGGTGCGGTGATCCTGTCTCGATCCATGGGCTCGACCCATCGGGCTCAATCTATCATGTCCGCGCCAATCGGAGGGTTCCCCATGCTCAGATATGTCGGCTTGTCGACGTTGCCGCTGTTGCTGGCATCGGCTCTGGCCTTCGCCAATCCGGCCGGTGCCGCCGGAGATTATCCAACAACGACAGTTGTCGACTATGTGCTCGGCTGCATGCAGACGAATGGCCGGACACGTCAGGCGCTGGAAAGCTGTTCCTGCTCGATCGACGTCATCGCCTCGATCCTTCCGTTCGAGGATTATGAAAGGGCCGAGACCTTCAAGAGCATGTCTCTGACGACAGGGGAGCGTTCGGGACTGTTTCGCGAAAGCGCGCCGGCAAAAGCCGCAAGCACGGAACTGAAGCGCGCGCAGGCGGAAGCCGACGTGCGCTGCTTTTAGAGCGTGCCCGGGTAAGAGCGCCGACGGCGGGAGACAACCGCTGCATACGGTATCGAGGCTTCAGAGTCCTGTAGCCTCCAGTGGCCATTGATCGCGAAACACCTTGCCGTCCGTATCAATCGCTTCGACCTGGATTTGGCCAGTGCCGTGCGCCGTGAAATCGAACCGGAAATTGGGGTCTTCCGAAATCGATATTCCGCCTTCCATCGAGAGGATCGGCCGGTCTGCATGCGAGATCGACAATTTCTGAACGAAATGCGCGGGGATGAAGTACTGGGTCAGCGGGTTCCGCTGCAGGCCCGAATTGTTCGGGTGGCGGATCATCAGCTGCAATTCCTGCGCTTTTGTCATCGTCTCTTGCGGCGGGAACTGGCGCAGCTTCATCTGCCCCATTGTCGCCATCGCCTCGTCCTGGTTCTTGACCGCTGGGGCCGAGCATCCGCCTGACGCCTTGACGAAGGTCTGAGCCATGTGAAGTTCACCGCTCTGGGTTTCTGCTATGGCACGCAGATAGGAATAGTCGTTGACGCGCACGCGCGTCGACAGATGCGTCACGCCGGCGTCCTTGCCGATCTGGAACGTCGCCGCCACCGGTGCCGGATTGACGTCGATGATCAAGGTGACGGATTTGATGCCGTCGGGCGCCTTGGCCGGGTCGATATAGATGTCGACGGGCACGATGGCGGCATCCTGCGCCCGCTTCGGCGCCTCGACTCTGACGACGCCGGTATCGATCAGAATAGCCCGATCGCCGAACACGTCGCCTTTCAAATCCTGCCAGATCCTGTCTGAAGACGCGGCTGTTTGTTGCGCGTGGGCGGCTCCGGAGGAGCCAAAGAGCGTGCCGACGGCCAGGATGATCGCGGCAAAGATGGCTGCGAGCGGCAAGGCGAGCTGCCGGCTCCGGTAAGAGTGGTTCTGCATTTCGATGCCTCCACCAATGTCAGAGAGGTGGTGCCCAGGCCGATGTCGAGGATAAGCCTTTGACGATGCCTTGGCAAATCGATCCACTTCATCCCGTCCAACGCTTGTCGGTGTGATCTATTCCCATTCGACTTCGGCAAAGGCGGCCGTTGCATTGCGCTGGTTGTAGTCGTCGAACATATGCCAATTGCCCCGTTCGCTTGCGCCGGCGGTCTTGACTGCCTCGCTGAGCGGCGTCCCTTCGACGATCGCCTTGCGAATATCGCGCGCCAGAACTTCGAAATAGCGCCGCTCCGCCGTCAGCGCCTCCGGCCAGTCGGCCGGCACCGGGCCGTGACCCGGAACGGCGCGCACGGCGCCGATCGCGGCGAGCGCATCCATCTGGCGAAGCCAACCGAGCAGCGATCCGTCGAGCGTCGGCAAGGAACCTATGAAAACGAGATCGCCGGCAAACAGCGTGTGGGTCGCGCTGTCGAAGACGGTCAGGTCGTTGTCGGTGTGAGCCGCTTTCCATGCCTGCAATTCGAGCACGCGTCCACCGAGGTCGAGCTGCAGGCGATCATCGACCAGCATCGTCGGCGGTATGATCTCGACCCCTTTCATGAGCGCGTCGCCGATCTGTTCGCGGAAGCTTTGCAGGTAGAACGCGCCGCGTGCCTCGAGCGCGCGCGGCAGATTGCGATGGCCGACGATGGTCGCGCCGATCTCCCGGAATGCCGCATTGCCGAAGATGTGGTCGGGGTGCATGTGGGTGTTGATCAGGTAGCGAACCGGCCTGGCGGTTATTTTGCCGATCGCGGCGATGAAGGCGTTCGCCTCGATCAGGCTGCCGCCGCTGTCGATGACGGCAACAGCGTCGGTGCCGACGACGACGCCCAGGTTCGAGATCGCGCCCTGGTTGGCGGCGCTCATCAATTCATCGACGCCCCGGAAAGCGAAGACGCCGTCGGCGATTTTTCTGAGCTTGAATTCAAGGCCGGCCGCGGCGAGAGCGGCCCGCCCGAGGCAACAGGGCAGCATCGCGGCGCTGACCGCGGTGCAGGCGAAGCCGTTCACAAGCTTGCGTCGTACCCTGTCGATCGGCATGGCTTTTCCCCGATATGCATTCCGAACCGTAAGGCGATCAGGCCACGCCTGGGAATTTTTGATGGAACGACCGCAAGAGGTCGCTCATCACCTGTGGATTGCGATATTGCCGCGGCAGCTTTACGTCGAACATGCCGAGCACATGGGCCGGCCGCTGCGCGAGAACGATTATGCGATCCGACAGCATCAGCGCCTCGCGCAGATTGTGGGTTACCATCAGGGCCGTCGTAGGCCGCGCCGACCAGACGGTCACAAGCAGGTGCCGAAGCCGCTCGGCAGTCCGTTCGTCGAGCGAGGCAAAGGGTTCGTCCAGGAAAAGCACCGCCGGTTCGGTGGCGAAGGCCCTGGCAAGTGCTGCCCGGCGCGCAAGCCCGAGCGAAAGCTCGGCCGGATAGAGCGAACGCATGCCGGGGAGGCCGAGCGTGTCGAACAGCCCGTCGAGATTCTTCGCTCTCAGGCTTTTCGGCAGCGCCAGCCTGACATTCTGCTCCACCGTCCGCCACGGCAGCAAGATCGGCTCCTGGAATACTGCGGCGATCCGGTTGGAGCCGCCTTCAGGCAGTTGGAATGAGCCGGAAAAGTCCTTGTCCAATCCAAGCAGGATGCGCAGCGTCGTGGTCTTGCCGCAACCCGACGGTCCCAACAAGCAGGCGAATTCGCCTTGCCGGACCTCGAAGCAAAGGTCCTGGAGCGCCGTGATCGAGACGCCTTGCGCGGACCTGAAGGTCTTTTCGGCGATGTCGACCCTAAGCGGGACGACGGCGCCAGCGGGTTGCATGTCGTTCAACGGGCTGCACCAGAAGGAGTTCGATGACAAGCATCACCGCCACGAAAGCCAGCGTGTAGGCAAGGATGGCGGCGACGTCGAAGAGCTGGAAATAAAGATAGATCTGGAAGCCGACGCCGTTGGAGCGGCCGAGCAGTTCGACCACCAGGACAATCTTCCAGATGAGAGCGATGCCGGATCGTGAGGCGGCGGCAAGATAGGGCTGCAGTTGCGGCAGCAGGACGTGGCGGACACGGTCGAGAAGACCGAAGCGGTAGACGGCGGCCATTTCGGCGTAACTCGGATCAAGCGCTCTGGCGCCTTCGCGCATCGTCACCACGACATTGGGGATCTTGTTGACGGCAACCGCGCCAATCGCCGCCGCTTCGTTGAGGCCGAACCAGATGTAGGCGAGCACGATGACCACCAGCGCGGGAATGTTGAGGAACAGAACCACCCAGGGACTGAAGAACCGGTCTGCGCTGCGGTGGCTGCCGAGGAGAACGCCGATAACCGAGCCAACAACCATCGCGACGACATATGCCGCGGCAACCCGGCCGAGTGTCGCGCCGAGATGGTAGAAAAGGTCGCCGTTCGCCGCCTCTGCGAGCAGCACCTGCCAGACCTGTCCCGGCCCTGGAAAGGCACGGCTCGGCCAGGCATTTGCCGCAAGACCCCAAAGCAGGCAAAGCCCGAGCAGAGAGACCGCGACCGTCAGCACGGGTGTCAGCGCCGTTGCAAGGCTGGATTGGCTGGAGATGTCGGCCACGGCCCCCGGCGGGCGATCGCCGGTATCAGGTGCGCTCATTGCGGGAGCTCCTGCCAGAACGTGCCTGGCGCCATTTCCGGCGCGCGGCCGACCAGCTTTTCGCCGCCGATCTCGGCCAGCACGCGGTAGAGCTTGCCGGCGTCGGCCGCATCCTCGGCGACCGGGCGTCTGGGAATGCCCTCGCGAAAGCGGTCACGCAGTTTGGCCAATTCCTTGCCCTGTGCGCGGATAATCGGCGCAAGGCGCAGCCACTCATCGTCGGATCTGGCCAGCAAGTCCTTGGACAGCGCCGAAGCCTTGATGAAGCCCCGGACGGCGGCCGGATTTTCGTTCGCCCATTTGTCATGAAAGACATAGCCGAGCGCCGACACGGCGCCCGAGGCACCGAGCGCTTTCGCCGCATCATCGGCGCCGATCAGCCGACGAAAGCCGTTGGCCTCAAGGCGGGCGCAAAAATGCCAGAAGTTGAGCACCGCATCGAGTTCGCCTTGCATCGCCTTTTCCGAAATCAGCGGCGGCGCGCCAAAGACGATGTCGCTGGTTGCCGGCAGGTCGAGGCCGTGATCGCGTCTGGCCAGCGCCTGGATCAGCAGCCAGCCTTTATCGAGAGGCCCGCCGGCGACGCCGATCTTTTTTCCCTTGAGATCGATGATCGTGCGGATCGGCGCCCCCTCCTTCACCATGATTGCCCCGACGGCGGTCGAATAGGGGACCAACGTGAGGTCGACGCCTTCCGAGCGCTGGCGCGAGACCCACAGCCAGTCGGAGACGATGCTGTCGATCGCGCCGGCCAGCATGGCGACGTTGGTTGCATCCTCGCCGGCGAAATCGATAATCTCCAGATCGATGCCGTTGGCTGCGTCGAACTTGTGTTGCTTCATGGTGTCAAGCGCCCAGCTCACAGTGCCGAACTTCAGCACGCCGATGCGAACCTTGCTCGTTGCGAAGGAGGGTTTTGAGACAAGCGCTGCGGCCGTTCCAAGAGCCGCCAGACGGAGCGTTCCTCGACGCGAAATCATGATGATGTCTCCTCCCGGGGCCGTAACAGGCCGGGGCGCCGATCAGATCGCACGGTCCTTGTTCGGGAAAGCGCATTTCCAGCGCTTGACCTTGAGGGTCGGGTGTTCCTGCGACCATTTCGCGATTTCGCTGGGCGCCAAGACCATACATTGGACGAGAGAGCCACGGCTCTCGAAATAGAGATGCTCGTCTCGGCAATTGCCCGGATTGGTAATCAGGCAAACCGTCAATATGAGGTCGACCATATCCATTCAGCACCTCTTGCGCGCTTAAAGACGCCCGCTTCGGCGAGATCCGGCCCGGTCTGCGAGCCTGGACAAAATCGCCATCTGCCGGAGTCCCGAGGTGCCCGTGGAAAACCGGAATGGTTTGAGGCTACGCGTTCGCCCGATGGCCGTCAACAAAGTCGAATGGATAGGGCGCCGGAGCCGAGCTCCTCTGAATTCGGGAAGGACGCCGGCGATACCTGAAAACACAAAACCCGCCTCGGCGGGCGGGTCGTTGGCGCAAATCAGCGCATGGCCAAATCAATAGCATAAATGCCGTCACAAAGCAACGAATCGCGAGCTCGCGACCAGGGCAATCGCTTCCGGTTTTGCGCTGCCCTCATCTCCCGTGCCGGGCACTTTTCGCCGTGCCTGCGGTTCACTGGACCTCTGTATGGTTGACATCGCTCATCTCCCGGGTAGCTTCCAAGATGCAGGCGTCGCAACTCCACAGGGGAGAAGCTTTCGCTCTGCCATAATCGACGCATGCCGATGATCAAACAAAGGCATGCGCAAATCGTCCAGGGCACCTTGACGATCAATGAGGAAATGCCATGCGTGCAATCGCGTTTTTCGCCGTCGTGTCCGTTGCGACGTTTATCACGAGCCAATCTCAGGCACAGGATGCCGCCGCGGGTGAGAAGGTCTTCGCCAAATGCAAGGCCTGCCACGTCGTCGACGAGGACAAGAACAAGATCGGTCCGTCGTTGAACGGCGTTATCGGCCGGACAGCCGGCACGCATCCGGGGTTCAAGTATTCCAAACCCATGACCGAGGCGGGTGCATCCGGCGTCAAATGGGACGAAGCCACGCTGACAGACTATCTTCGCGATCCCAAGGCCAAGATCAAAGGTACGAAGATGGCGTTTGCCGGCCTCAAGAAGGATGAGGACCTCGCCAACGTCATCGCCTATCTGAAGCAATTCTCCAAATAACCCGGTTTTTCCGCAGAAGTAACCTGGTTTTTCCGCATGAAGTAACCCTGTTCTTCCCCGGAAATAACGCGACTTCGCCGGCCGTTCGAAACTGCGTTCGGCCGGTGCCCGCCTGGTGGTGGCGCCGGTCAGGCGGCGTCTTGCAGCCTGCGCATCGCGGAAGGCAGGTCGAACAGGTTGTCGCAAACGAGATCGGCGCCAAGCTCTTCAACCGGAATTTGGGTGTAGCCGCCACGCAGCAGAATGATGGGCATGCCGGCGGCGCGCGCGGCAGCCACGTCGGCGCCGCTGTCTCCGACCATCAGCGCGTCACGAGGTTCGACCTGAAGCTGGTCGAGCGCCAGCAGCAGAGCGTCGGGCGCCGGTTTCAGGTATGTCACCGCGTCTCCGCCAACGATCGCGCCAAGGTGTTCCGTCAGCCCAAAATGCAGCAGGATTTCGCGAGCCGCCAACTGCGGCTTGTTGGTCACCACACCCATGGCTATTCCGCTCAAGTGGAAGTGGGTGAGAACCTCCCTGACGCCAGGCATCAGCGTCGTCAGGCCGGTGAGATGTCTGCGGTAGATCGGCGCCATGACGCGGTTGGCCTCGTCAAGCGCGCTGCCGAGGAGCGGCGTGCCGGAAGCGGTGAAGGCTCGCTCGACCAGTTTCCTGACGCCGCCGCCGATCATGGCCTTAACCTGTTCCAGGCGCAGCGGCGGCAGATCGCGGCCGGCCAGCAACTCGTTGACTGCGGCCGTTATATCAGGCGCCGAATCGACCAGCGTGCCGTCGAGATCGAACAGGATCGCTTTCGACGATCGAAGCCGCCTACCCATGCCGACGTTCATGCGGCGTCCTTCCACTTGATCGAGCAGCCGATCGAAGCGATCTGGTCGAGCGGCCCGTCGCCGGTTCGGGCAATTTGCTTCATCGCCTCGAACAGGTCGCGTCTCAACCCGGGCGGTCCGGCGTCGCGTCGCGCCGCGTCCAGCCGGCCGCGATATTGCAGCGTCAACTCGCTGTTGAGCCCGAAGAAATCCGGAGTGCAAACGGCTCCATAGGCACGCGCCACTATCTGGCGCTCGTCGTGGAGGTAGGGGAAAGTGAAGCCGTTCGTCCTGGCGAAGAGCTTCATGTTGTCGAAGGAATCATCCGGATAGGCGTCGGCATCGTTGGAATTGATCGCGACAAAGCCGATGCCTTCGGGCTTGAGATCGTTGGCATCGCGGACGACGCGTGAAATCACCGCCTTCACATAAGGGCAGTGGTTGCAGATGAAGGCTACGACCAGCCCGTTCGGGCCGGCGTGGCTGAAGATCGAGTGCGATTTGCCGTCGATGCCGGGCAAAACGGCATCGATGGCTTGCCAGCCGAAATCGCAGACAGGTGGGATCGCCCCCATGTTGCCCTCCGATGAAATGGTTTACGCGGCTTTCCGGATCGCCCCGTCGGCTGCCTGTCTGATGGCGCCGATATTGGCGCGATAGGCAGCCTCGGTGCCACCCTTGAAAATGGCCGAGCCGGCAACCAGCACATTGGCCCCGGCCGCGGTGACCAGGGGCGCGGTTTCGGGCGTGACGCCGCCGTCGATCTCGATGTCGATCGGGCGGTTGCCGATCAGTGCCTTGATCCGCCTGACCTTGTCGACGACCGCCGGAATGAAAGCCTGGCCGCCGAAACCCGGATTGACTGTCATCAGAAGCACCAGATCGAGCCGGTCGAGCACATATTCGATGACACTTTCCGGCGTCGACGGGTTCAGCGATACGCCGGCCTTCTTGCCAAGATTCCTGATCGCCTGCAGCGAACGATCGAGATGCGGCCCGGCCTCGGCATGCACCGTGATGATGTCGCAGCCGGCATCGGCGAAGGCGGCGAGATATGCATCTGCCGGCGCGATCATCAGATGGCAGTCGAAGATCTTGTCCGTTCGGTCGCGGATCGCCTTGATCACCGGCGGGCCGAAGGTGATGTTGGGCACGAAATGGCCGTCCATCACGTCGAGATGGATCCAGTCGGCACCCGCCCGGACGACCGTTTCGACCTCGTCGCCGAGCCGCGAGAAATCCGCAGAAAGCACCGAGGGCGCGATGATTGTCTTAGTACCCATGGTCGTCGGCTCCCATTCTGTCTACCGTTGCCGGTCGCTGCACACCAACTGGCGTCATCTTGTCAGCGCCTTCGTCTCCGGTTCGCCTTCGAGCTTACCTTCCGCGAACACGCGGCTGCCGCGAATATCGGATTCTTCAATGGTGATAAGGTCGGTTTTCGTCAACGCCCGGTCGCGCGACGCGAAAAGCCGGTTGGCCTGGCGAAGCCGCGCCCGGTCGAGCCCATTGCGGACCGAGCGGGCGTTGGAGAAATGCGGCAGCCGCATGCGTATCGGGAGATACTCTTCGAGCGCCTTGGCCGCCGCCTCGCTGAGACGGTAATTCTGTTCCGCCAGCATGATCTCGGCGATCGATTTGAGTTCGCTGACGCCGTAGTCGGGAAAATCTAGGTGGTGGGCGATGCGGGAGCGCATGCCGGGATTGCTGTCGAAGAAGCGGTCCATCTTGTTCTTGTAACCGGCAAGAATCACGACCAGGTCGTCACGGTTGTTTTCCATGCATTGCAGCAGGATTTCGATCGATTCCTGGCCGTAGTCGCGTTCGTTCTCGGGCTTGTAGAGATAGTAGGCCTCGTCGATGAAAAGCACCCCGCCCATGGCGCGCTTGATCACTTCGCGGGTTTTGGGCGCGGTGTGGCCGACATACTGGCCGACGAGATCGTCTCGCGTCACCGCGACCATGTGGCCTTCGCGGACATAGCCAAGACGATGCAGGATTTCGGCCATCCTGAGCGCCACGGTGGTCTTTCCGGTGCCGGGATTTCCCGTAAAGTTCATGTGCAGCGTCGGCGCGCCCGAGGTCAGGCCGAACTTGCGGCGAAGCCGGTCGACCAGGAGCAGCGCCGCGATCTCGCGGATGCGGGTCTTGATGGGCTTCAGGCCAACGAGTTCGCGGTCGAGCTTGTCCATCACCTCGTCGATGTTAGACGCCTCGAACTCGGCCTGCAGATCAACCAATTCGTCCTGCGCGGCAGCGCCCTTTGCTATCGCATCCAGCATGGTTTCGGCTAGCTCCGCTCGCCTTCGGGCCTGTCGGTCGCATAAGGCACGATCGAATAACCCTGGCTGCGGCCGTCGCGCTCCTGGCGCAGCAGCCGGAACCCGGGTTCGTTGGGCGGCCGGTTGACGATGAACGACATGCGTGGCGCTTCCCAGCCCTTGGTCGAATCGAAGGCGGTGACCCGGACATACATGTTGGGCATGGCTTTCCGGCAGCTGTTGACTTCAAGCAGGATGCCCGCCGGGTCCTTCAGGTCGAACATCGGGTTGCCGTACATTTCCCAATAGGTGTTTCGCGGATGCGGATCGTCCGTGTACTCGACGCTGACCGCCCAGTGGTTTTTCAGCGCGTATTTGATCTGCGCCGAAATCTGCTCATCGGTCAGGTCGGGCAGGAATGAAAACTGTCCCTGCGTGACCTTGTTTCCCGGATTGGTCATCATGGCGACGGTTCCTTTCGTCTAGAAGCTGGGCGTTGCGGTTGGCACGAAGTCGGCCGTGTCGGTCGATTCGTAGTTGAAGGTGACGTCCTTCCAGGTCTCCAGGGCCGCCTTCAGCGGCGTGCACCATCTGGCCGCCTGCTCGAGGATTTTGGTCCCTTCGCGCAGATAATCGCGGCCCTCGTTGCGGGCGAGGATCATCGCCTCCAACGCGACACGATTGGCCGTCGCGCCGGCCTGGATGCCGTCCGGATGGCCGATCGTGCCGCCGCCGAACTGCAGGATGACGTCCTCGCCGAGATAATGGATCAGCTGGTGCATCTGGCCGGCATGGATGCCGCCCGAGGCAACGGGCATCACCTTGTTGAGCGAGGCCCACTCCTGATCGAAGAACAGCCCGGTTTCGAGATTCTGCGGCGTGCGCTCCTCGCGCAGCGTGTCATAAAAACCCTTGATCATCAGCGGGTCGCCTTCCAGCTTGCCGACCACGGTGCCGGCATGGATGTGATCGACGCCGGCCATCCGCATCCATTTGCAGATGACGCGAAAATTCATGCCGTGGTTCTTCTGGCGCGAATAGGTCGAGTTGCCGGCGCGGTGCAGGTGCAGGATCATGTCGTTGCGGCGTGCCCATTTGGCCATCGACTGGATCGCCGTGTAACCAATGACGAGGTCGATCATGATGATGCAGGAGCCAAGCTGTTTTGCGAATTCGGCTCGCTCGTACATCTCCTCCATCGTGCCGGCGGTGACGTTGAGATAATGGCCCTTGACTTCGCCGGTAGCGGCCGACGCCTTGTTCACAGCCTCCATGCAGTAGAGGAAGCGGTCGCGCCAGTGCATGAAGGGCTGCGAGTTGATGTTCTCGTCGTCCTTGACGAAGTCGAGGCCACCCTTCAGCGCCTCATAGACGACGCGGCCGTAGTTGCGGCCTGAAAGGCCAAGCTTCGGCTTCGTCGTCGCGCCGAGCAGCGGCCGGCCGAACTTGTCGAGCCGCTCGCGTTCCACCACGATGCCGGTCGCCGGGCCCTGGAAGGTTTTGAGGTAAGCCACCGGGATGCGCATGTCCTCGAGCCGCAAGGCCTTGACCGCCTTGAAGCCGAACACGTTGCCGATGATCGATGCAGTCAGGTTGGCGATTGAGCCCGGCTCGAACAGGTCGAGGTCGTAGGCGATGTAGGCGAAGTACTGTTGCTCGGTCCTGGTGCCGGGACCTGTGTTCGGCACCGGCTCGGACCTGAACGCCTTGGCGCGGTAGAGCTCGCAGGCGGTCAGCCTGTCGGTCCACACCACGGTCCATGTCGCGGTAGAGGATTCACCGGCGATGGCGGCGGCCGCCTCCTCGTGGTCGACGCCGGGCTGCGGCGTGATCCGAAACATGGCGACCAGGTCGGTTTCCTTGGGCCGATAGTCCGGCTCCCAGTAACCCATCTTCTTGTAGGGTATGACGCCCGACTTGTAGCGTTCCTTGCCTTCCTTGAGGGTGCCTGCTGACGGCATGTCGATCTTGTTCATAACAGGTCTCCTGTTGCCGCTCAGGCGGCTTTCGCGGTTGCGATTTGCGGGTCGAGCTTTCCCGCGGCGTAACGTTTGGCCATCTCGTCCATGGCGATAACCCTGATCTTCGAGGCGTTGCCCGCGGTGCCGAAGCGTTCGAAGCGATCGCGGCAAAGATCGCGCAAGGCGTCCATGGCGGGTTTCAGGAATTTGCGCGGATCGAATTCGCGCGGGTCCTTTGTAGCGATGCGGCGGAACTGCCCGGCCATGGCCATGCGGCAATCGGTGTCGATGTTGACCTTGCGCACGCCGTAGCGAATGCCGCGCTCGATCTCTTCAACCGGAACGCCAAAGGTCTGGGGCATCTCGCCGCCATATTTGTTGATGATGTCCTGCAGTTCCTGCGGCACCGAGGAAGAACCATGCATGACCAGATGCGTGTTGGGCAGCTTTTGGTGGATCGCCTCGATCACCTGCATGGCCAGGATGCCGCCGTCCGGCTTGCGGCTGAATTTGTAGGCGCCATGCGAAGTGCCGCAGGCGATCGCCAGCGCGTCGACCTGGGTGGCGGTGACAAAGTCGACCGCCTGATCGGGATCGGTTAAAAGCTGGTCGTGGGAAAGCGCACCTTCGGCGCCATGGCCATCCTCGGCCTCGCCCTGGCCGGTTTCCAGCGAGCCGAGCACGCCGAGCTCGCCTTCGACGGAAGCGCCGACCCAATGCGCCATGCGTGCGACACGTTCGGTGATGGCGACGTTGTAATCGTAGCTCGCCGGCGTCTTGGCGTCCGCCATCAATGACCCGTCCATCATCACCGAGGTGAAGCCGTGGCGGATCGCCGAAAGGCAGGTGGCTTCGTTGTTGCCGTGATCCTGATGGATGCATAGCGGAATGGCCGGATGCATTTCGGTCAACGCCTCCATCATCTTGGCCAGCATGATGTCGTTGGCATAGGAACGGGCGCCGCGCGACGCCTGGATAATGACCGGCGCGTCGCAGGCCTTGGCCGCCTCCATGATGGCGAGGCCCTGTTCCATGTTGTTGATGTTGAATGCGGGCACGCCATAGCCGTGCTCGGCGGCATGGTCGAGAAGCTGGCGAAGGGTGATGCGGGCCATTATCGGGTCCTCCTAGATGATGAGCTTCAGCGTCGCTGCGGCGACGGCTTCGGGCGTGATGTCGAAATGCCGGTAGAGATCCGGGGCAGGGGCGCTGGCGCCGAAACCGGCCATGCCGACGAAAGCGCCGGTGTCGCCGATCCAGCGATCCCAGCCGAGCCGCGCCGCGGCTTCGATGGCAATGCGCGGCGCCGAGCCGAGGACGGCCTTGCGGTAGTCCGCATCCTGTTCCTCGAAGAGCTCCCAGCATGGCATCGAAACGACCGCGGCGGCGATGCGGTGTTCGGTTTCCAGCCGTTCGGCGGCGGCAACGGCAATCTCGACCTCCGAGCCGGTGGCGATCAGCGTCACGGCGCGGTGCTCGGCTGGCTCGCGCAGGATGTAGGCGCCCTGGCTCGACCGGTTCTCGTCGCTGTGTGCCTCCTCGCTGTGTGCTTGGCGCAGCATCGGCAGGTTCTGGCGCGAGAGCACCAGCACGCTCGGCCGGTTCTTGCTCTTCAGCGCCAGTTCCCAGCACTCCGCCGTTTCGATGATGTCGGCCGGCCGGAAGACGTTGAGGTTCGGCGTCGCCCGTAGCATCGCCAGGTGCTCGACCGGCTGGTGGGTCGGGCCGTCCTCGCCGAGCCCGATGGAATCATGCGTCATCACATAGATAACGCGCTGGCCCATGAGCGCTGAGAGCCGCATCGCGCCGCGCGCATAGTCGGCGAAACACAGGAACGTGCCGCCATAAGGCACGAAGCCGCCATGCAGCGCGATTCCGTTCATGGCCGCGGCCATGCCGTGCTCACGGATGCCGTAGTGAATGTAACGGCCAGCATAGTCATCCGGCGCTATGCGATCCATGCCCTTGGTGATCGTCAGGTTCGAATGCGTCAGATCGGCGGAGCCGCCGACTGTCAGGTCGGTCGCGGCGTTGATTGCGCCGAGCGCCATTTCGGAGGCTTTTCGCGTTGCAACCTTGGTCGCCTTCTCGACATGCTCCTTGCGGAAAGCGCCGAGCGCTTCGAAGACTGTGTCGGGCAGGTTGCCGGCGACCGCGCTCTCGAGGGCCTGACGCTGAGGCGAGGCGGCAAGCCGCTGCTCCCAGGCGTGCCGCGCCGCTTGCCCGCGCTCGGCAATCTCGCGCCAGGCGAACAGGATGTCGTCCGGCACCTCGAACGGCGCGTAGGCCCAGCCGATGTTTTCGCGCGTCGCGGCGATCTCTGCATCGCCCAGCGGTGCGCCATGTGTCTTTTCCGAGCCGCCCAGATTGGGCGCGCCCTTGCCGATCATCGTGCGGCAGGCGATCAGAGATGGTCGATCCGACTGCTGTGCTGCTTCGATTGCCGCAGCGACGGCCTCCATATCGTGGCCGTCCACCGATTGGACATGCCATCCGGCGGCTTTGAACCGTGCCGGCTGGTCCATCGATGTCGACAGCGAAGTCGGTCCGTCGATCGAGATCGCATTGTCGTCCCAAAAGACAATCAGCCGGGAGAGCTTCAGGTGACCGGCAAGGTCGATCGCCTCATGGCTGATGCCTTCCTGCAGGCAGCCGTCGCCGGCGATCACATAGGTGAAATGGTCGACGAGATCGGCGCCGTGGCGGGCAGCAAGCATGCGTTCGGCCAGTGCCATGCCGACGGCGGTCGAGATGCCTTGTCCAAGCGGCCCGGTGGTCGTCTCGATGCCAAGCGCATGGCCATATTCCGGATGTCCGGCGGTACGGCTGCCCAGCTGACGAAACCGCTGCAGTTCCTCGATCCGCATGTCGTCGTAGCCGAGCAGGAAATGCAGCGCATATTGCAGCATCGAGCCGTGCCCGGCCGAAAGCACGAAGCGGTCGCGATCGGGCCAGTTGGGCGCCGACGGATCGATATTGATGAAGCGGCTGAATAGTACCGTCGCGACATCGGCCATGCCCATCGGCATGCCAGGATGACCGGAATTGGCCTTTTGGACGCTGTCCATCGCCAGTGCCCGAATGGCATTCGCCATGTCGCGCTCCGAGACGGCTGCGACGGGCTTCAATGCTGCTGCTTGGCTGTTCATGGCGTCCTCCTCACGACACACGGTTCTTGCGTTCGATCAATTGCAGGATGAGCGGCGTCAGGATCAGCTGCATGGCAAGGTCGAGCTTGTTGCCTGGCACCACTATGGAATTCGGCCGCGACATGAACGAGTCGTGGATCATCGAAAGCAGGTAGGGGAAATCGATGCCGCGGGGGTTGGCGAAGCGGATCACCAGCATCGATTCGTCGGGCGTCGGAATCCAGCGCGCGATGAATGGGTTGGACGTGTCGACGATCGGCACGCGCTGGAAGTTGATGGCGGTCTGCGAGAACTGCGGGACGATGTAGCGGACATAGTCCGGCATGCGGCGCAGGATCACGTCCATCACCGCCTCGGTGGAATAGCCGCGCGTTGCCCGGTCGCGATGGATCTTCTGGATCCATTCGAGATTTATGACCGGCACCACGCCGATCTTGAGGTCAGCGTGCCTGGCCAGGTTGATCTTGTCGGTGACGACGCAGCCATGCAGGCCCTCGTAGAAGAGCAGATCGCTCGGCGGGAATTCGCGCCATTCGGTAAATTGTCCCGGCGGCGTGCCGTACTGCTTCTCCTCGTCTTCGTCATGGATGTAGGTGCGGGTCTTTCCGGTTCCCCGGCGGCCATATTCCTCAAACACCTCTTCGAGGATTCCGAGTTCGTTGGCCGCGGCATTGAAGTGGGTGAAGTTCGGATTGCCCGCCTTCTCCTCCTCGGCCACCTTCACCTTCATCGTGGCACGGTCGTAGCGATGGAAAGCGTCGCCCTCGATGAAGGCGGCCTCGATATTCTCGCGCCGGAAGATCAGATCGAAGATGCGCTTGACCGAGGTGGTGCCTGCGCCCGACGACCCGGTGATGGTGATGATGGGGTGCTTTGCCGACATGATGCTCAAGCCCTGAACAGGCCGCGGCGGCTGAACAGCGGCGCACGCTCGCCGATGGCGCTGGGCTCGGTGTGATAGCGGGTGATGCGCGCGACTTCCCGCGCCGATCCGAACACCACGGGGACGCGCTGGTGCAGGCTCTCGGGTTCGATTTCGAGGATGCGGGTGATCGTATCGGTAGCGGCACCGGCCGCCTGTTCGATGAGATAGGCGATCGGGTTGGCCTCGTAGACGAGGCGCAGCCGTCCCTGGCGATAACCCTTGCGCTTGTCGCCTGGATACAGGAATACGCCGCCGCGCATCAATATGCGATAGCAGTCGGCGACCAGGGAGGCGATCCAGCGCATGTTGAACTCCTTCTCTCGTGGGCCTTCGGTGCCTTCGAGGCAGTCGTCGATGTAGAGCCGCACTGCCTCGTCCCAATGCCGGTAGTTGGCGGCGTTGATGGCGAACTCCTGGGTGCGCTGCGGGATGATCCGGCTCTCGTAGGCCTGGACGAAGGTGCCGAGCCTGGTCGAGAGGACGAAGACATGCGTACCGCTGCCGAGCGACAGAACCAGTGCCAGCTGCGGCCCGTAGATGAAGAAACCGGCCCCCAGCTGGTTCACGCCTGCCTGCAAAAAAGAGGCGGCCAGATTTTCGTCCGGCGCGCCAGTTGCAGGGAGGAGCGAGAAGATCGTTCCGATCGACACGTTGGTGTCGATGTTGGAGGAGCCGTCGAGCGGGTCGATGGCGATGGCGAGAGGCGCTTGCCTGTCGAGCAGGACCGGCTGCTCCAGTTCCTCGGAGGCGTAGAGCGCGACCGGAGCGTGGCGCATGGCGTCGAGGAAGATGTCGTCGGCGAAGATGTCCAGATCCTTCTGGATGTCGCCATCGGCATTGGCGCCGCGGGCCCCGGCAAAGGCGGTGCCGAGCACCCCTTGATTGATAGTGTTGCGGATATTGGTAGCGGCCTGCGTCAGCTGGCGGACAGTCGCCACCACCGCGGAGCGCAGCTCGTCCGGCGGGCCGAGATAGGAATTCAGAAAAGCATCGAGCGTTGCCGCTGGCATCGTAACCTCCCGATCCAGCCGCCTCTCCTCGGGTCGGCCGGACAGGGGAATAAGAACAAACACCACCGGATAAGTAAAATTCAATAACTTTACTTTTACACTAAAAAAATTTTAGTATCTCGCATGAGAAACCTCACGCTCAAGCAATTCAAGACAGTTCAGGCAATCATCAGCCACGGAAAAATCGTCAGCGCGGCCAAGGCGTTAGGCCTGTCTCCTCCAGCGCTGACGATCCAGTTGCGGCAAGTCGAGGAGGAGTTCCAACTGGCCTTGTTCGACCGGACGTCGGACGGCATGCGTCCCACTGCCGCAGGTCTGGCCTTCGTCGAGACGGCGCAGGCGATCGAAGAGCGGCTTCGCCTGCTCGAAGACAGGATGGATGCGATCAAGGGCGTGCGCATCGGCAGCTTGAGGCTGGGCGTCGTTTCCACCGCCAAATATTTCGCGCCGCGGCTCATGGCCGGCTTCATGAAGGAGCATCCCGACATCGACATGCGGCTTGCCATCGGCAACCGCGCCGAAACGATCGACAGTCTGAAGAACCACGACATCGACATTGCGCTGATGGGACGCCCCGCGAAGGAAGTCCCGGTCCGTGCCTCGGTCTTCGGCGATCACCCGCTGGTCATCATCGCGCCGCCCGACCACCCGCTGGCCTCGGCACGCGAGATATCCAAGGAGCGGATCGCCGAGGAGCATTTCCTCATTCGCGAGCCCGGCTCCGGCACGCGCATCTCGCTGGAGATATTCCTGAGCGACGTGCCCGGCCGCATCGACGATCTCGGCGTCGAGATGGACTCGAACGAGACGATCAAGCAGGCGGTGATGGCCGGGCTCGGCATTGCCTTCATCTCTGCCCATACCATCGCCGCCGAAACCGAAGCCGGCCGGCTGGTCATCCTCGACGTTGTCGGCATGCCGATCCGCCGGCAATGGTTTTCGGTGATGCGCAGCGATCACGCGATCTCGCCTGCCATGGCGACGTTCCACGACTTCCTGATGCGCAAAGGCGCGATGTACCTGCCCATGTTCGGCAAGCTCTATCCGCACGAACGAGGTCGCGCGATCTAGCGCGCGGCCCCAATGCGCTTCTGCTAGCCTACAACTTGTTCGGCGCCAGGTCAGTTTCCTGCGCCGTTTCGCCCCGCATTCGCATTCGACAGGAGCCTGCGTAAGCAGAACGGGCTGCCGGTCTGACGACATCGACGACATGCCGTGAAGGTCGGAATCATCGGCACTGGAAACGTCGGCGCCACATTGAGGCAGCGCCAACCTGAAGTGATTTGCTCTGGAGAACGCCTCGGCGAGCGTTGGCGTTAGATAAGCGGCATGTTATGTTGCAGTGCGAAAGAGCAGGGCCACGTCCTTTCACACCCGTAAGCAATCTGTATGTGCGAACCCTGCAGACTGGTCAGTATCACTGAAACCTCCCGGGCATGGGGTTCGGGATTCGATGGGGACAAGGGGTAATGCTTTACACGCTCGTTATGATGGTCTGCCTGACGGATGTGCCGCAGACCTGTGAACAACGCGAACAGATGGTGGACGGCTTGGCGATGAATCCCGGGACCGCCTTCATGCAGGTGCAGCCGCTGGTCGCCCAGTGGATCGAGACGCATCCCGGTTATTTCGTGCAGCGCTGGCGCGTGCTGCCCGGCCGGGGATCGTGAGATCCGCCGCGAAGGTCGATGAGGTTCTACTTCTTCGCGGCAAGTGTTTCCGAGACCGCCTTGGACAATTGATAAAGCCGCTGCTCGATGATCGTCGGCACTTCACAGACGTAAGTCAGTGATTGGACGCGTTCATTGAAAATTCGCGTTGCGAATTTCAGCTGTTCGGTTCGCCGTTCGATCTCGTCGGGATCTGCATCCGGCTTTGCCCGCAACGCATCGACGTCGGACGCTTCCTTGCGCAACGCGGCGGCCATTTCGAGTTGCTTGTGGGCGTAACGGGCAATGCCTGAGATCACGTGCGAACGCTCGGCGTCCATGTAATCGAACATGCCTTGCACCAGCATCGCCATTTTCGGCGCAAGCTGCTCGGCCGGCAGCGAGGCAGCGAAATCCTTGATCTTCTTTTGGGCTTCGGCAATCGGTATCCGCCGGGCTGCCGCCTCCTCGACCAGAGCGGAGACGGCGGGGTCCTTCGACAAATCCTTCGCCGCTGGCGGCAGCTCCGGCCCGTTCCAGATCTGGCCGAGCGAGAGTTGCGGCACCTTGCGCTGTATGCAGGGCCAGTCAGGATCGGTGTTCGCCGCCTTGGCATTCACGCTCGGCGCGAGAATGGCAACCACAGCCAGGCAGCGAACAAGGCTCATTCGTGCCATCAGGCATTTCCTCCCGTGTCCTGTTTGCGGGTCATCAGGCCTAGCGAAGGGTCGTAGGCGATGATTGCGGCGGCAAGGAACAGCAGCGTGCAGCCGGCCACGACGCCCAGCGACAGCCAGTTAACCTGCCCGTAGAAGGCGAAGCGGATCAGTTCGACGGCATAGGTGAACGGGTTGGCGAGGCAGATTTTGTAAAGCAGCGGGCTCGCCTCCTGGATGCGCCACAAAGGATAGAGCGCTGGAGAAGCGAAATAGCCGGGAAAGATGACGAAATTCATGATGCCGGCGAAGTTTTCGAGCTGCTTGATCATCGACGACAAAAGCATGCCGAGCGCGCAAAGCATCATGCCCGACAAGAACAACGCCGGCAGCACCATGAGATAGCCGATCGGCGGCGCCTTGACGCCCCAGAACCAGGCAACGATCAGGAACGCATAGACCTGCGCAATCGATACGGAGACGCCGGCAAGCATCTTCGACACCAGCAGGAACCAGCGCGGGAAGGGGCTGACCAAAAGGGTGCGCATGTTGCCCATCTCGCGGTCATAAACCATCGACAGCGAAGACTGCATGCCTGAGAACAGCAGGATCATGCCGCACAAGCCCGGCGTGATGTAGACCTCGTAGAGCACGTAGGTCTTGTAGGGTGGGATGATCGATACGCCGAGCACCTGCCGGAATCCGGCGGCAAAAATGAACAGCCAGATGAGCGGCCGAACCAGCGAGGATATGAAGCGCTCGCGCTGGTGCAGGAAGCGCAGGCACTCCCGCAGGACGACGCCTTTGAGGCAAATGAGATAATGGCGCAGGCCGAATTTTTCGAACTTCACCGGGATGATGCCGGCGACTTTCTCGGGCATTGCGGGAGCGCTCATGGCGATATCTCCGCGATGCCGGCTGCCTCGATGCGGCTGAGCCTCGAAAAGGCGTCGCCGATCGAACCGGCGCCGCTCGTCCTGACGACATCGGCAACCTTGCCCTTGGCGACCAGTTCGCCCTGCCGCAGCACGACGACATGGTCGCCGTCTTTGACCTCGTCGATCAGATGCGTCGCCCACAGCACGCCAATGCCCTCGGTTTCGACGAGCTTGCGGATGGTGGCGAGAATGCCCGCACGCGACTGGATGTCGAGACCGACGGTCGCCTCGTCGAGCAGCAGCAGGGAAGGGCGGTGGAGCAGCGCCCTGGCGATCTCGATGCGCCGCATCTGGCCGCCGGAAAGACTGCGTGCCTTGTCATGCTGACGGCCCTGCATGTCGACCGTATCGAGCAGCGCGGCAATGCGCTGCCGGGCCTCGCGTCCGCCGATGCCATGCAGCGCGGCGTGATAGGAGAGGTTCTGGTGGACACTGAGATCGAGGTCGAGCGTGCGGGCCTGGAACACGATGCCGACACGCCTGAGTGCTTCGCCAGAAGCGCGGCTGACATCATGACCGAAGATGCGGATCGATCCGCGGCGCGTGTCGTAAAGATGGCTGATCAGCGAGAACAGAGTTGTCTTGCCGGCGCCGTTAAGGCCGAGAAGGACGGTGAAGGTCGCCGGCGCGATCGAGAATGAGACGTCGTTGAGCGCCCGCTTCGGACCATAGGAATGGCTGACGCCGACCACGTCGAGCGCCGCCACCTCATCTCCTGGTCCGCTTGTCCTCACATGCTGCACGCGGCTGGCTCCTTGTCGTCGACGATAGTCTAGCGCACCTAGCGCACCAGGAGTCTAGCGCACCGGGCCCGATCGCGAAGGTCCCGCTTTCCGGTGACCCTACTTGATCGTGATTGTGCCTTTCATGCCTCTGTCGGCGAGGTCGGGCACCGACCATGTGTAGATGCCGGGCCTCACGGTGGTGAACTGCACCTGGATGGTGCCGTCGGCGTCGAATTCGAGCCACGCGGGTGCGCCGTTCATGTGCACCTCGAGGTCATTGATCACGATCTGGTTGTTCCACACATTGCGGAAGAGGTCGGTATGGAATTTGTACTCCAGCCCGCCCGCCGCGGTGATCTTCCAGCGATAGCCCTGGCCGGCAATCAGCTGGAAGTCCTTCTGGTTGGCGGTGAACTGGTCTTCCTTGCTGCCGAGGATAAGTTCCGGCACGTCCTTGCTGGCCCGGGTTGCCTTCTCGGCTTCGGGGCTGGCGTCAGTTTTGGTGGCCGCACCGGCAGCTGCGTCGTCGTCATGGTCCTGCGCCCAGACCTGGCCCTGCGTGAGTGCCATGCCGACCAGCGCAGCGAAAGTGACGGCCCGAAATATCCGCATGATTTCCTGCCCTTCTGCTGTTTTTCTGTCTGTTTGATTCAATTGGGTTGATTCAAATTGGGCGAGACGACGACGCCCCATGGCAGCGCGCCGACGGTCACCGACTGCACCGGCTCGTCGGTCTCCACGTCGATGAAGGTGATGTCGTTCGACACGCCGTTGGTCGAGATGATGGTTTTCTGGTCCGGAGTGAAAGCGAGCTGCCAGACGCGTTGGCCGACCAGCACGTATTTCTCGACCTCGTATGTCTGCGTGTTGATCACCGCGACGCGGTTGGCCGGTCCGAGCGCTACATAGGCTTTCTTGCCGTCGGCGGTGATGCGCACACCGACCGGCTGGATCGATTCGGCCCTCAGGCCGGCAATCTCGAAGGTGATCTTCTGGACAACTTCGCGCGTTTGATTGTCGATCACCGAAACAGTGCCGCCGATCTCGGCAGTCACCCAGGCCTGCTTGCCGTCGGGGGTGAACTCGACGAAGCGCGGACGCGCATCCACCAGCACGTTGTCGGTGATCTCGTGGGTCGACGTATCGATGAAATGCGCCATGTTTGTCGTTTCGGACGTATTGATCATGATCTTTCCGTCCGGGCTGACGCCCATGCCTTCCGGTTCGACACCGACCGGAATTTCAGCCAGCACCTTCTTATTCTCGATGTCGATGACGGTGACGAGATTGTCGTCCTCATTGGCGACATAAAGCGTCTTGCCGTCAGGCGAGAGCACGAAGAGCTCCGGGTCGGGCCCGGAGGGCAAGGTATCGACGATCTCCAGCGACGCCGTGTCGATCACCTCGATCGAATCGTCGTCGCTGGCGCAGAGATAAATGTGCTTGCCGTTATGCGAGATGGTGATGCCGCGCGGACGTTGCCCGACATTGACGGTCTTCACCACCTGCATCGTCGCGGTGTCGACGACGGACATCGTGTTGTCCTTCTCGTTGGAAACATAGGCCATGTAGGCCGACGCTGGACAGGCCATGAAGCCGGTCGCGAGAATGGCGAGTGCGCAAGCTCGTCTCTGCACTGAATTCCTCCCAATTGGTTCTACTCAAGCACGCATTTTGTTTCGGGTTCATCGACCCCGAGCGTATCGAGCTCCGACACCTGGTGCAAAAAACCTTCCTGCGGCGACGTCGAGACGACCGACCTGTTGTCGCCGAGGAAGATCGGCTGCCGCAACTGCTGGTTCCACTTGCGGAAAGTCAGTTTCTGCCCCTTGAACGCGGCGATCGAAAAATCGTCGGAGCGGATGAAGTCGGCCATCTTGCGCGGGTCGGCACCCTGCGTGCGGGTCGCCGCCTCGCCGAGGATGCGCACCGCGGTCCATGCCGCCATATCCTTCGACATCATGCGGCGGCCGTTTGCCTTGGCGAAGCGGTTCTGGATCTGGGTGCCGCCCCATTGCTCGCTGGCCGGATGCCAGGCCGACGGGGTGAGGCCGGCGGTGCCGGCGACCGGCCGCGGAGTCCAGGTGCGGAACGGAACATAGGTGCCGAACACCTCGCTTTCGTCGGCGACCAGCAACACATCGTGCTCCGGCAGATCCTGGGTGAAGACAGGCATCTGCCGCTGGATTTGGACGACGCCGGAATCGGTCCGCCGTGCCGTCCCGGTATCCTCGAACAGCTTTTCGCCGACGATCTCGCCGCCGAAGCGCGTCGCCGCCCGGCGCAGGGCCTCGGCAAAAAGCTGGTCGCGCTGGTGCGAGCCGTAGATCAGCACCCAGCGCCGCCATTGCTTCCAGATCAGATATTGCGCCAGCCCGTCAGCCAGCATGCTGCGCGTCGGGATGGTGTGGAAGATGTTGGCGCGGCATTCCTCCTCGCGAAGACTGTCGTCGGTGGCGCCGGCATTGAAGATCAGAACGCCGTTGTCGCGGGCAAGGTCGGCGATCGACAGCAATTGTTTGACCGAGAGGTCTGTGATTACGTAGCGGTCGCCTTTGGCGATCATTTCCTGGAAGGCCGCAACGACATCCGCGTCCGGCTTTACCTCGATCACGTCGAGGCTGAATTTCTGGCCGAGGAAGCTGCCGGTCGTGTTGTTGTCGGCAATCGCGACATTGCCGCCGGCAACGCCTTCATCGCGGGGCGGGACGTCGAGCACCGACAAAGCGAGCTGCGGCGCATAGGCGCGTAAATAGCCTATCTTGATTTCGGTCAGCTTTTTTTCCGGCTTGGCCGTTGCGGCCGGTTGCTTGCCCGTCGCTTCCTGGGCCAGCGCGCCCGGAACGTTGACGGTCAGGGAAAAAAAGCACAAAAAGGCCGCGAGAGTGCCCGGCACCGCGCTCGTCATCGATAAAATTACCCGTTCTTGCGCTAAAGTCCGATTGTTGCCGGACCGGCGCGAAGTCAAGGTGCCCGTGATGAGCTTAGCTGACCCGCAAATTTTATCAAACCCTGAAAGTGGACTTCTCGCGTCTGCTTTAGTGGCATGCCTGCTCGCCGGAAGCGCAACTGAGCGGATTTCGGTCTCCGGACCCGAGAGCGCCCTGTCCCTCATGCCGGAGAAAGTCTTCCAATGACCAGAATGCTGGCCAGTGTCACCGGCGTCGACGAGGCGGAGATCGCGCTTTCGGGTGGCGTCGACATCGTCGACCTGAAGGATCCGAAGGCGGGGGCGCTGGGCGCGGTATCCACGCGAACCATCCGCCGGACGATTTCATTCATCGCCGGCCGGGCGCCGGTCAGCGCGGTCTGCGGCGACCTGCCGATGGAACCGGAGACAATCCGCGGCAAGGCCGAAGAGATCGCCGCGACCGGCGTCGATTACGTCAAGATAGGCTTTTTCCCGTCGGAAAATGTCTCCGCCTGCGCGGCGGCGCTCGAGCCGCTCGCCGCGCGAACGAAACTGATCGCCGTGCTTTTCGCCGACCTGGCGCCGGATTTCGAGCTTCTGCCGATGCTTGCCAAACATCGCTTCCATGGCGCCATGGTCGACACTGCGATCAAGGCAAACGGGCGGCTGCTCGACCATCTGCCGCCCGAGCGTATCCCGGGTTTCATCGATCGAGCCAAATCGCTCGGTCTGATTGTTGGCCTGAGCGGATCGCTGGAAACCCCTGATATCCCGCGCCTGCTGCCCTTCGCTCCCGATTTTCTCGGCTTTCGCGGGGCACTGTGCGGCCACTCCGGCCGCGTGGGTTCGATCAGTGCCGAGGCCGTTGCGCAGATCCGCGAATTGGTCCCGGAAGAATCCTGGGCCGGCGGCCCGTCGAGCGTCGACTACCGCCTGCTGGCGGCGAGGGGCTATTCGCCGGGCACCGACCCGACACTGGGCACCGACAAGATCTTCGTGCGGGACTTTGTCCTGCCGGTTCAGATCGGCGCTTACAGCTTCGAGCACGGCCATACACAGAAGGTGCGTTTCGACGTGACCGCCGACGTGCTGCAAGTCACCGACCATCCCGAAGACATGCGCCATGTGTTCTCCTACGACATCATCATGGACGGCATTCGCACCATCGTCGCGCGGGGCCACGTCCAGCTCAGCGAGGCCTTGGCCGAGCAGGTGGCGACCTACATTCTGGAGAGCCCGCGTGTCGTGCGCGTCACGGTAAGGGTGGAAAAACTCGAACTCGGCCCAGGCGGCGTCGGCGTCGAGATCGAACGCAAGCGCCAAGCGGCAGGCCGCGGCGTCGCCTCCGGCCCTGCCGGCCGAAAAGGCCAAATCGCTGCCTCCCAGCCGCGACAAGAAAGGCCTGAGGCCATCAGGCGAGCCGCCGTCAAGCCGTCCGTCGTCAAGCTTGGCGGCAGCACGGTCCATGCGGCGGAAATGGAAAGCTGGATCGCGGCGCTGGCGGGTTCCAAGCTGCCTATCGTCATCGTGCCCGGCGGCGGCCTCTTCGCCGACCAGGTGCGTGAGACGCAGTTCCGGATGGATTTTTCCGATACCGCTGCCCACGCCATGGCGATCCTCGCCATGGAGCAGTTCGGCCAGGTCATACTCGACCGTGACGAAAGGCTGGCGCCGGCACGGTCGCTGGAAGAAATGGTTCGAGGGTTGGATGAAGGGAGGGTACCGGTGTGGCTGCCGTCGTCATTGGCCCTGTCGGCGCCGGACATTCCGGCGTCCTGGGACATTACCTCCGATTCTCTTGCCGCCTGGCTTGCCGGCAAGCTCGGCGCGAATACGCTGCTGCTGATCAAGCAGACCGGCGCCTTCTTCGGCAGCGACACGATCGACGGCCTGGCAGTCAGAGGCATCGTCGATGCCGGCTTCGCCGCTATGCTGCCCGACGGTGTCGATTTCCATCTCGCCGGTCCGAAAGATGCAGCCGAAGCCGGGGCGCTGCTCGCGTCGGGCAATCTGCCCGGGATCCGGATCGCGGCTCCGATCCGGTCGGCAAGAAAAGCAGGGTAGGCGATGGCGACGCTGCATACGCCGCGCTGGGCATGGGTTTTGACCGGTTCCGGTCATTTTTTTACGGAGAGCTTCGCACTCATTCACCAGATAGAGCATTGCGATGTCTTTGTGTCGAAAGCCGCCAACGAAGTGCTGCGCATGTACAAGCTCAAGCTCGATTTCCCGGAGACGACGCGCGTCCTGCACGACAAGACGGCGAGCGCGATCCCGGTCGGGGAATTCTATCACGGTGTCTATCACACGGTTGTGGTGGCGCCGGCCAGTTCCAATACGGTCGCCAAATGCGTGCACGGCATTTCCGACACGCTCGCCACCAACGTCTTTGCCCAGGCGGGAAAATGCCGGGTGCCGGCCATCGTCTTTGCCTGCGACACCGCGCCGGAACTCGAAACCATGGCGCCGCATGGGCTGGTCAAGGTCTATCCGCGCAGGATCGACCTGGAGAATACCAACCAGCTGAAGAGTTTTGAGCGAACACAGGTGGTCGAGTCGCTTGCCGATCTCGAAGCCTCGGTCAGACGGCGCTACGCCGAACTCGCACGCCATGGCTGAGCGGCTGGTCTTTCTTACCGGCCATCTGGCAAAAGTCCGGCTGGAAAGGCTGCTGGCCGGACTGGGCGAAACCGAATTTGCCTGGGAGATCATCGACATCGGCGTCAAGGTTGCGGCGCTGATGAGCGAAGACATCATCAAGCGGCGGCTCAGCCTGACGGGCGGCATCGACCGCCTCATCCTGCCCGGCCGCTATCGCGGCGACATCGAGCATCTGTCGGAGCATTTCGGCGTGCCCTTCATACGCGGCCCCGACGAGATCGCCGATCTGCCGACCTTTCTCGGCCGGGCGGGCGAGCCGCCCGACCTTTCGCGTCACGACATGCGCATCTTCGCCGAAATCGTTGATGCGCCGATGCTATCGATCGAGGCGCTGGTGGCGAGGGCAAGGATGCTGGCTGCGGCCGGCGCCGACGTCATCGATCTCGGCTGCCTGCCGGAAACGCCGTTTCCATTGCTGGAAGCGGCCGTGCTGGAGTTGAAGGCACAGGGATTTCTGGTCAGTGTCGATTCTGCCAGCACGGACGAACTGTCGATCGGCGCACGCGCCGGTGCGGACTATCTTCTCAGCCTCGATGAGAACACGCTGCCGTTGGCCTTCGACCACAAGGCTGTACCGGTGCTGATCCCGTCCACCCCCGGCGACCTGGATTCGCTCGGACGGGCCATCGAAGCGGCGCAAAAGGCCGGCATCGCCTTCATCGCCGATCCCGTGCTCGACCCGATCCATTTCGGCTTTGCCGCCTCACTCGGGCGCTTCATCGAGGCGCGCCGCCGCTGGCCCGAGGTCGAACTGCTGATGGGCACCGGCAATCTCACCGAATTGACCGACGCCGACAGTTCCGGCGTTACCGCCGTTCTAGCCGGGCTCTGCTCGGAACTTCAGATCCGAAACGTGCTTGCCGTGCATGTCAGCCCGCATACGCTGCGAACGATCGAGGAGCACGACATTGCCCGCCGCATCCTGTTTGCCGCCAAGAGTGACGGTGCGCTGCCGCGGAGTTACCATCCAGGGCTGCTGCAGGTTCACGACCGCAAGCCGTTTACGGCCTCGACCGAGGATATCGCAGCACTCGCGGCGGAGGTGCGCGACACCAACTTCCGCATCATGACTGCCGAGGACGGCATCCATGTTTTCAACGGCAAGGGGCATGCGGTTGCCAAGGATGCGTTCGAACTCTTTGCCGGGCTCGGCGTTGAAGCGGATGGAGCACACGCGTTCTATCTCGGCGCGGAGCTGATGAAGGCCGAGATCGCGTGGCGCCTCGGCAAGCGCTATGTGCAGGACGAGCCGCTCGCATGGGGCGTTGCCGCGCCGGCTCCCGAAACCGACCGCAGCCGTCTTGCCGAGGCGGGCCACACGCTTCGCGCGAAGAAAGAGCGCTAAACCATGCCCTACATTCGCGAATCGATCATCACCACGGTCAACAAAGCCGGCGACGTCCACATCGCGCCGATCGGCATAATCGCCGAGAAGGACGGCTGGGTCATCGCGCCGTTTCGACCGTCGATCACGCTCGACAATCTCGCCGAAGTGCCGTTCGCCATTGCCAATTACACCGATGACGTGCGCATCTTTGCCGGCTGCCTGACCGGCCGCAAGCTTTGGCCAACCGTTGCCATCGACGGCTTTGCGGTGCCGCGGCTCGCAGCGGCGCTCGCCCATTCGGTCCTCGAAGTCGAAAGCGTCGATGACGATGCCATGCGGCCTCGCCATTTTTGCCGCGTGGTGCAGGAGGAAACGCATGCGCCGTTCGCCGGCTTCAACCGCGCCAAGGCGGCGGTGCTGGAACTGGCGATCCTGGTCAGCCGGCTCGGCATGCTGCCGCGCGACAAGATCGAGGCGGAAATCGCCTACCTTTCGATTGCCATCGAAAAGACCGCGGGCGAGGGCGAAAAGGAAGCCTGGGGCTGGCTGATGCAGCGTGTCGGCGAGCAGCTGTCGGTCAAGGATGCCAGCGGCGAGGATGCGCGGGGGTGAACCGGATGTGCTGGGTAAGCGTCCGGGCTGATGCGTTTTAGCATGGTACGCGGTGGCGGTGGCCCCTGATCTCAAACGGCAGTTTTCGATCCTTTTGCGGGCATTGAGCCCGGTATGCACGATGACTGGACTGGGGGGCCGTGTATGGACGGCTCTCCGTTGGCAAGGGTTTATTTGAGCATTTTGCAGTTGCTGGTTGGTGCGGCCATGTATCCGACCTGTAAGTGCGGCTTTTCACGCGCCGCTGGCCATAATGCCATTCGCGCGGCTCAGGTCCCGATCGAAAGCTCGCACTCGAGGTGCACGGCCCCAGTGGGTTTTCCTGATCCGGCGGTTTCAACCGGCTCTGTGCATTAGCTCCTGTTCGCCCTTTCCAACTCGTCGGCGATCACTCGCCCTATCTCGATTTATGCGATGATCGGCTCCTTGTAGCGCTCGCCGTTCGTCATCAGTGCCCAGACCATCCGGGCGGTCTTGTTGGCGAGCGCGACCGCCGCCACCTTCGTCGTTCGTCGGGCCATCAGCTGCACGAGCCAGGGTCGCCTCGTCCCGTGCCGCTCGGCATAGCGGATGACCGCCATCGCTCCGACCACGAGCAGCTGGCGCAGGTATCGATTGCCGGCTTTGGAGATGCTGCCGAGCTTCTCCTTGCCCCCGCTTGAGTTCTGCTTGGGAACGAGCCCGATCCAGGCCGAGAGGCATCGCCCCGACTTGAATGCGAGCGGATCGGCGACGGTCGCGACGAACGCACTCGCCAACAGCGGGCCCACCCCTGGTATCTCCATCAACCTGCGACCCAGCTCGGTCTCTCGTGCACTCGCCCGCACCCTGCGATCGTTCTCGAGGATCTGTGCCTTCACGACTGTGAGCTGCGCCTCGAGCATCCGCAGACAGAGCCGCGCGTCAGCCGGTATCCTCGTGTCGTTATCGTCGTTAATGACGACAAGCAGTTGCTCGATCCCGATCCGCCCGATCGGCGCCACGACTCCGAACTCGGACAGATGGGCCCGCAACGCGTTCGATATCTGCGTGCGCTGGCGGTTGAGCATCAACCGAACCCGGTGCAGCATCATCACGCTCTGCTGCTCGGGTGACTTCACCGGGACGAAGCGCATGGTCGGCCTGGTCACCGCCTCGCAGATGGCCTCGGCATCGGCCGCATCGTTCTTCTGTCGCTTCAAATAGGGCTTCACATACTGTGCCGGCAGCAGTCGCACATCATGACCTCGTGCGGTCAGCTCTCTCGCCCAATAGTGCGAGGAACTGCAGGCTTCGATCCCGACCAGACATCGCGGCAGCTTCTCGAAGAACCCCAGCACTCGCCCACGGGTCAGCTTCCTTCGAATGACAACCTGGCCCACGGCATCTACGCCGTGGACTTGAAACACGGACTTCGCGATATCCAGACCAATCGTCGTACCCTTGTCCATCTCAGCTCTCCTCCAGCTCTGGCCCAGCGACTATAGCCGCAAGGCGGAGGAGAGCCGTCCACCGCATCAGAAGCGGACTGACAGCTTCGGGACTTCCGGATGGTAATAGCTGACGTTTTGCTTGGGGCGCTTGAAGTCTCGACCTGACCCAATCCTGACCTTCAGGGACGCATTTCCTTCCAGAAACCAGACATTGAGCCGAACCAGAATTCCTGACCCATTCCAGACCTTCCGGTGCATGCACAGCCAAAGGGCCTTGCGGCGATACAATGCCTCCGACTTCTGCTATGGTGCATTCCTCGGGCATAGGTGGTCTTAAAGAACGCCGTCGTGGATCGCAAGCTTGCTGCCATTCTTGCTGCCGATGTGGTGGGCTACTCCGCGCTGATGGAGCGTGACAGCCAAGCAGGCGGCCGACGCGCGCATGTGGGCCGGGGTCCATTTTCGCTCCGATGTGGTTGCGGGCCAAAAGATCGGTGAGGGTGTGGCCGAGCAGGTCATAGCGTTCGCGGTTCCACCGCCCCAGCGGTGGGCGCGACGCTCGCCTTCGATTGGGGCTCCTTGGGGCTAAGCACTACGGAGCCCCAGGTTCCGTAGTGCTTAGCCCAGAGCTATCGGAAAAAGGTGGCCGAAGCGCACGGGGGAGAGTCGGATTGTCAACCGAGCATGTAGAGCGGCGACTTACGGCCATTCTAGCGGCCGACATCTCCGGCTACAGCCGGCTGATGGGCAACGACGAGGAAGGTACGCTCGCCCAGCTGAAGGCGCATCGGCGTGCTCTGGTCGACCGAAAGATCAACGAACACCGCGGGCGGATTGTCAAGACCACCGGCGATGGGATGCTGGTCGAGTTCCCGAGTGTGGTCGAGGCCGTGCGCTGCGCCGTCGAGATTCAGCGCGGCATGGCGGAACGCAATGTCGCGGTGCCGGCAGGACAACGTATCGAGTTCCGCGTCGGCATCAATGTCGGCGACATCATCATCGAGGATGACGACATTTTCGGGGATGGCGTCAACGTGGCGGCTCGCTTGGAGGGGCTCGCGGAGCCTGGCGGCATCTGCGTCTCGGGCCGCGTGCAGGAAGACGTGCAAGGCAAGCTCGACATTGCCTTTGAGGATATCGGCGAACAGAAGCTCAAGAACATCGCTCGGCCGGTGCGCGGCTTTCGCGTGCGGCTCGACGCCACGGCCGCTCCGGCGCCCGCCGGCTGGCGCCGGGGATTGTTCGCCGCTCTGGCTCTGATGATTTTGCTTATTGTAGGCGCGCTGTGGGCCGGTCTTGGCTCTGAGTGGAAATTTCTCAGCATTCTGCGCTCTGGCGATCAATTCACAAAAAGTGCTGAAGTCAGCACGAAACCCGCGATCGCCATTCTCCCGTTCCTGAACCAGGGCGACGATTCGGCTCGTCAGTATTTCGCGGATGGATTGACGCAGGATATCATCAACGCACTGGGTCGGTTCTCCGCGCTGACCGTAATGTCGTGGAACGCTGTCTTCCCCTACAAGGGAAAGCCCGCAAGCCCGGAGGAGATCGGCCGCGGTCTCGCCGTCAACTATCTGGTCGAAGGCAGCGTCCGCCAGACCGGCGACCGCGTGCGGGTCATCGCGCAACTCGTCGACACAAGGCAGGGACGGGTGATTTGGTCTGCACGCTTCGAGGAGGCGCTGGCGGACGTGTTCGCGCTGCAGGACAACATTGTCACTCGCATCGTCAGAGTCCTGGCGATTCGCGTGACCCGGATTGAGCAAAATCGCGTGTTCGCGAAGCCAACCGAAAATCTCGCAGCCTATGATTACGTGCTGCGCGCCAGGCCGGCATTGCAAAGCCCGACGCATGCAAACAATGTGGAGGCGCGCGCCCTGCTCAGACGCGCCATCGAGCTTGACCCGAACTACGCTGCTGCATATGCGGCACTTGCCGAAACCTATCACATTGCCAGCTCGATGGGCTGGGCGGAATCGCCAACCGCCTTCCTGAGCCGTGCCGAGGAACTGGCAATCAAGGCGCTGAGCCTTGATGATTCCGACGTGCGCGCGCGCATCACTCTCGGCCACATCCACCTCTTTCGTCAGAGATACAACCAGGCAGAGGTTGAGATCGAGCGCGCCATTGCGATCAATCCGAACGATGCTCACGGCCTCGCCGGGCGCGGCACCATCCTGTTGTGGCTGGGACAGACGGATGCGGCGATCGAGGCCTTGGAGCAGGCGCAGCGTATCGACCCCGATCTCAATGCGATCGATCGCTTTGCGCTGAGCCTGGCCTACTATCTGAAACGGCGTTACGACGCGGCGATCGAACAGGCGGAACTTAGTCTTCGAACAACCGCAGGCGCGAACTTCAGCCGTATCCTGCTGGCGGCCGCCTATGCACAAGATGATCGAGCGGAGGACGCCGCGCGTGTCGTGACGATGATACGCCGCATCGACCCAACCTTCGACCCGCAGGAGTTCGGAACCAAGTTTCTAAGCGCTGGCGATCTCGAACATCTGCGCGACGGATTCCGCAAGGCCCGCCTCTACCCCGTCACAGGCGACCTGCCACCGGCCGAGAGAATGAACCGCTAATGTCCTTGAAGTAGCGCGCGGTTCTGGTTGGCCTTCGCGATGTTCGCGGCAAGGTCCTGCAGGAAGAGCGCGGGTCCCATCGGGGCCGGTTTGCCGAAAATATAAAGCTTTCCGTCGCTGATCAGCCAGTTCTCCGGGTTGGCCTCGTCGAGCTCGCCCAGGGCCAGCGCCATTGCACAAAAATTTCCGAACTCTGGCGCGTAGCGAACAGGATCGGCCTTGAAAAGCTCGCGATGCTCGGCGTTCGCGAAGAGGTAGCGGTGCTCATCCCATTCGTACTCGATCTCCGGCAGCCCGCGCGTGGGGCTTCCGATGGTGAAATAGGCGACCGGGTCATAACCCTTGATCGCCAGCGGAACCGCTTCCGTGGCAAAAGAGGGCATCGAGGTCGCAAACAGGGTGGCTGTGACCGCCAGAACGAGGCGAATGGCATTTCGCCGAGAGACATTGTGCATGGCGAATTCCCTGATTTGACCGTCCCGGGCCGCTCCCAGCCCCGCGGCAAGCGAAGCCGTCTGCGTCATTCCGTTCGGGCACTAATTATCGCTCTTGTAGCGCTCGGCCGCAACACGTTTCGGAGATTTTCGGAGTTCGAGTGTGGTGAGGCCGGCGCCCATTGCAGGGGCGCCGGGCTCCATTCTTCGTCTGCTTAGTCCGCAACCGCGACCTCCAGCGTGGTCGCCCCTATCGTCCGCTTTCAGGCGGTGGCAAAGGCATTCTCTACGGCCGAGATTGGGCGCGAACCGGACATGCGCCGAGCGGGTGCCGAACGTCGGGTTTCCACCCTGTTGCGATCCGATTTTGGATGCGCTGGTACGGGTTGAGATCTTTCAAGCCGGGCCAATTCCAGGGCGGTACCTCATCGATCCGACGGATGGGATGGCCATGATATAGCACCTACGATTGCGATCCCGCCAGCAGCGCCACCGCTGACGCAGGCGCCACGCTGCTGGCTTCGCCGCGAACGGCGTCATCTGCGGGGATGATCTCGGCGAAATCGACGAAGCGGCGTTCCATGCGTTCGGCCAGCCGCCTGATCTGCCAGCGGCCGGTTCCGGCGCCGACGATCGGCACATCCCAAGCCAGGGATCCGGCAACCAGGGATGCTGCGTCGTGGATCTTGCGCAACTGCTGTTCGCTAAACCAGCGTGCGACTTCACGCCATTCCGGCGGTGTCAACTCGGCCGCGTCGCGCCCGATCATGCGCGCCAGCCGCGCGATCGAACCGTCGACGGTTTTTTCCTTGCCATCGGCGGAAGCGTGCCTGTCGTCCTTTTCGTCGAGCACCCCCAGGATTCGGTGTGCGTCGGCGATCGAGGCGAAATACTCGTTCATCAGCGGTGTCAGCCGGCCGCGGACGGGGGCCGACGAGGCCACACCGAACAGGAACGTCCTGGTGAAGCCGGTATAGACCAGTTCGCCGCTCAGCAGCCGTCCGGCATCGGTGTAGCCGTCATTGGCGACGGCGCCATTTTTGATGGCGATGATATCGGTGGTAGTGGAGCCCATGTCGACGAACAGGGCATCGCCGGCGAGTGTCGCCACCAACGACGCTGTCGCATGCCAGTTGGCGGACGCGACATCGGCGCTCAGCCGTGCTGCCTGCTCGGCCCCGACAAAGCCGGACGGACCGGCATAGATCAACTTTTCGCCTGGGACCCGCGCTGAAATCTCATCCAGAAGAGCCGCGACGCCGGCATCGCGGGACGGAAAGACGTCCGCCAGTTCGCCGGTCATGGTGAATGCGTTGAGGTCGGCGCCGGTATAGATCGGAGCCGTTTCCTCGAATGCCAAGGTCAGGGTATGGAGCCCTTGCCAGAGCGGCGTGGCGATCGTGACTGCCTCGACGATGCGGCCGTCTTGCGCACGAGTCACCTTCAGATGCGCGCCGCCAATATCGAAGCCGGCAACGATGCTCTTTCTTTTTTCCACAGTTCAAGCTTTCATCACAGTTGGTCAGGGGCAGTTGGTCAGCGAGAAAAACAGCGTTGCGTATCATTCCGGTTCTTGACCTGAAAGGCGGCGAGGTGGTCCGCGCCGAGCAAGGAAAACGCGATCGCTACAGGCCGATCGTCACGCCGCTCAGCCAAACTTCCGATGTCGTCGCGGTCACTGAGGGCCTGCGCCGGCTTTATCCTTTTCCGACCTTCTATATCGCCGATCTCGATGCCATCAAAGGCGGAACGCCAAACAGTGCCGCGCTTGCCCGGCTGAAGGCGATGGCGGAGCCGCCGGAGCTTTGGGTCGATGCCGGCTTCGCCGACGAGAAAACACTTTCGGCGGCACTTGCCGAACCCTGGCTTTGCCCGGTGCTGGGATCCGAATCGCAGCAGGACGACGCGCTGTTGCGGCGTTTTTGCGATCATCCGGAGCTTATCCTGTCGCTGGATTTCTTCGACGACGGGTTTCGCGGTCCGGCATCGTTTCTCGACGAGCCGGCGCTTTGGCCGCAAAAGCTGATCGTCATGACATTGGCCCGGGTCGGTTCCGCCTCCGGTCCCGATTTCACGCGGCTCAAGGCGATCAAGGCGAAGGCTGGAAGCCGCTCCGTCATCGCAGCCGGCGGGGTGCGCCACGCGGCTGACATTCGCGCCCTTTCGTCGCTCGGTATCGCCGCGGCGCTGGTTGCGACCTCGCTGCATGACGGCACGCTCACGCCGGGGCACCTCGCAACGCTTGGCACCTGATATTCGCGTGGCCTCGACTTCGGCCTCGGAAACCCGAGCCTTGCAGAGCGGCGGGCCGTCAAGTCGATTGTCCCGCCGCTCTTTCTCTTTGCTGGAGCATCGGATTTCCCAAAACAAGTCCCACCCTCGGTCAGGCCCGAGGGCAGTTTTGGGTCCGAGCTCTAAAGGCCCAGAAGCTTTTTCAGGCGGCGCAACAGACCATCCGGCTCTGCGGAGGGTTTTGTCTGTGCGGGGCTGTCTCTTGTCTAAGCCGCGAACGGATGCTTCACCTGATCCCGCTTGGCAGTGGCCTCGGCGGCCGTCGGCGTTCCCGAGACCGCGCGCTGGATGGCTTCCTTCGTCGCTTCGTAATTGTACTTCTGGATCTTGGCGTCGTCGGCGGCGTCCCAATGGATGAAAACGCCGACGCAGATGAACAGATCGTCCGCCTCATTGGCGGGAATGATGTCCTCGGCGACGGCATCCTGCACTGCCTTGGCGACCGCATGCTGGGCCGGGCCGAACATCTGCACGGCCTGCTTGGCGCCCTTGATCGTGACCTTGTTGAACATCACGGTGTTGGGCTTGCACTGAAGATTGGGCGCGATGACCGCCAAAAGGGAGGTGAAACCGTCCTTGTTGTTGGTCAGCGCGTTGCAAAATGCTGTTTCGACTGCGCTCCCCCGTGGGCCGATGAGCAGGTCGACATGCGCCACTTCGTTGCCGTCTCCTACCAGCGATTCACCGACCATTACTTTCGAGATCTTTGCCATGCCAATTCTCCTCCAAGACACAGTTATGGTGTCCAAAGACGCCGCAAACCGAGCGAGCGCTCGATGGACAGCTATCCTTGTTGGCAGCGCCCGGAGATCCGGACCGGTTGGCTGGATAGCCGCGGAAGCCCAGCTTCCGCTCCCGAAAGTCAACCACCAACGTTGCGATTATGCAAGCTGAACGCCGAGAGTGTGGACTAAAAGAGTAGCCACGGTCAGGTCGGCCGAGGTGCCGGGATTGACGTTGTTCGCCTTCAGCCGGCGGTCGAGTTCCATGAGCAGACGAATGCGTGATGCCTCGTCGTCGTCGGCATGCAGCGCCGCTTCAACGGCAAGGGCTTCTTGCCGCGCCTGATCTGCGGCTTCAGCGCCATGCTTGCGCACCACATGGCTGTCTGGAAAGCCGGCAAGAAACGCCATGTAGGCGAACACCGTCGGCCACATGCCGCCTTCGCCGCGTGCCAACGCCGCGTCCAGAGCCGCAAGCCCGACGCCGAACACTTCGTCGAAACCGGTAACATACTGGCGGGCGATCATGTCACGGTCGGCCGCCTCCCGCATGGCTTCGAGCAGATGAACCTTCGGCTCCTGCCGCACATCGTTCGCGGCCTCGCCAAGCCCGCCCGGCGCGGCCGCGACGATCGCCTCGAACACCGCCCTGGTATCGTCCATGCTCATCGCGCGCAGCACCGCGTCGAGATTGTCATGTAGTGCGCCGCCGGTCATTTGGGCGGCGCATAGCAGAGGCCCTGCCAGAAGGATGATACCGAGATTGGTGTTGGTCGCGACCGCCAGACGTGTCGCGCGGACCGCTTCCAGCATGCGCTGTCCGACCGGCAGGCGAGGATCGGTCAGCGGCGCGGACGAGACCTCTGCGCTCGTCATGAATTGGGCGGCGGACATGCCGTGTCCGTCGGCGAATAGATGGACGTTGCCGGGTTTGAGCGCCTCGATCTCCATCCGGCAGGCGTCCTTATAGGCAGCCCGGAGGCGTTCTCGCGAAAGCGCCATGCCGTCGGTCACGAATTCGCCGGCGCAGTGAGGCGGGAGGGTCGCGCTGCCGCCGCCTCGGTACGATCGGCCAGGAATTTCAGCAGGGCGTCGGCAATCGCATCGGCGATGTTCACCGCGACGACCGATTGGAGCCCGGACCAGGCGGGCATGCTGTTGACCTCCAGCACGAACAGCTTGCCGTCGGCCGCCGGTACGATGTCGACACCGGCGAAATCAGCGCCGATAGCGGCGGCGGCGGCTCTTGCCAGCGCCGCCAGTTCGGTTTCCGCATGCACCGAAACCTGCCCCGAGACCTGCTCGGGAACCGCCCCGCGATTGACGTTGGTGATCCAGTCGTCGCCACGGCGGCTCATCATCGCCAGGACTTCGCCGGCGCAAACGAAAACGCGAAAATCGCGGAAAGGCGGGCCGGGACGCGGCACATAGTGCTGGAGATAATAGACGCCGTTCACCTCGTCCTCGGCGGGGAGATCGGACAGTGTTTCGATCAGCCTGATGCCGCGGCCCTGCGCGCCGAAAAGCGGCTTCAGCACCAGCGGCGTGAACGGCAGTTCGCGTTCGGCGATCGTTTCGGCCATGGCACGTCCCTCGACCGCTGTTGTCGGCGGCGTCGGCAGGCCGGCATTCTTCAGGAGGAAGGTCGTCATCGACTTGTCGACGCAGCGTTCTATCGCCTGTGCGGAATTCCATACCGGAATGGAAAGCTTGCCGAATGCGTGCAGCACGCCGAGGCGCCGGGTGACCGCTTCGAACGATCCGGCGGCGATCGAACGGACCAGCACGGCGTCGGGCAGCGCGCCGTCGAAGCCGGGGATCGACAGTCCGCTCGGGCTGCCGGTATCGAACGCGATCGCCGCCAGCGGCACGGTTGCGACCACCGCGCCGCGCCGGTCCAGCCTTGCCGCCAGGCCCTTGGCGCGGGCGTCCGAGACGTCGCTGACGATCAGGATGCGGGGGATCATGTCACGCCTCGGATACCGGATATCGAAGGCGCGAGCGGGCGGCCCGGCAGGCGGATGAACGAGGAATCCATTGCAGAGCCATGGTCTAACCGAGGCTCCGTTCGAGCATCTGCAGATCACGCTCGCCGGCGCGAAACGTATCGCCGGTTTCGATCGCCGTGACGATCACTTCGGCCGGGCTGAACAGCAGCGGATCGATGGCATAGAAATCGCCATTGAACCGCTTGAAGACCTCGGCGAAGGGGTGGCCGTGGTCCCGCGAGGCGCGGCTCGGCAGTTGCTCGGCGAGCTCCCTGGCGTCTTTCGACGAGCCCTTTACGAAGAGCTGGACGCTGCCGCCATAGATGATGGCGTCGTTGGTTCTGCCCATGGCGGTCAGGAAATCCGGATGGGGGGCGGGGATAGGCGCCGTTCCGATGCCGTCGACGACGTTCTCCAGCGGAAACTTGAGATCGTTGGTCTTGTGCAAGGCAACCTCGAGCGCGCGCGCAACGATCTGCACGCCGCCCGCAAGGCTTTGTGTCGGCGCGTAGAGGAAGGTGAGCTTTTCGGTTGCCAGTCCGGTTGCCTTGCCGACCTTCTCGACAATCGCCTGGGGCGGCGGTTCGGCCGTCTCCAGGATAAGCACGGCGGATGAGGCGGTGTCGCGATAGGAAAGAGCTTCGAACAGCGGTTCGACGCGGGCGAGCGCCCGCGCCGGGCCGGATCCCATGGCGAAATAATCCTGGCTCGACAGGTTCCAGCCCGCATACTGGCTGCCCAGGCAGGCAAGCACCGGCTGCGAGGACCGCACTTCGACGGTGAGCGGCCATTTCTGCGACGCGCGGTCCATACAGAGCGAAACGCTGCCGAGACCCCCCATCGCGGCTTCCGCCATGCGCAGCCCGGCCTCGACGCCGCCAGCGGCTTTGGCGCCGGCATCGATCAGGCACTCGCCCAATGGCCCGGTGGAAACGGCGATACGCAGGCGTTCGGCGTCGCCGATCATGCCGTCGATGATGCGCTGCGCATTGTCATTCAGGAACGCCGAACCATCTTTCATGTCCGGTCTCCTTCCCATTGGTGTTGCAATCGGCTGGCTTGTTCCTTGATGAGCCGCCTGGTCAAATCGGCGCTCGGACCGCGCGCGAAGATGGTGCAGACAGGATCGCCGGCGATCAGGCGGGTGCCAGGCGACTGATGGTCGGCAGTCCATTCAGGCCAGGCAACCGATGGAAACCGGGCGATCGGCGTCGCGGCGTAGGTCACCATCGATGCCATCGAATCGACGAAGCGCGGCAGCCGGCAGGCCCTGCCTGTCGCGGCGCGCAGATGCGCTTCGATCAGAGGCGCGTCGGCATCGTCGAAAATGTCGAGCGTGGCGCCTGGCCTCGGATTGATCTCGATGAGCTTGTAGCCATCCGGTCCGCGAATGAGATCGGCGCTGCACAATCCAACCAGGCCGGCGCGGCGCACCAGACCTGAAAGCCAGCCGCGGATGATTGCCGCCTGCTTGCGATCGAAGCGTCTCAACCGCACGGCGCCGCCATAGCGATAGGGCGCTGCCGGGGCGGGGGACGCCCATTGTTGGCTGAAGCCGACGATATCAGCGGTTTGGCCGTCGCCGACGAAGAGGGCCGAGATGCTGCGGCCGGGAACGAAATGCTGGAAATAACGGCCGGTGGCCGGGGCTTCTCCGGCGGCCCGTCTGATATGCGTGCCGCCGGCGCCGCCCGCGGTCTTGACCACCCAGTTCTCCGGATCAGGCGGTCGGTCCCATCGGAATTGCGGATGCGGAATGCCGAGCTCGGCGCAATCGGCGGCCAGCAATTGCGGGTCCTTGATCCTGCGGATCGCCTCACCGCTATTGCCGGCGAGCGGAAAATGGCGCGCGACCTCGTCTACGGTCTCCGTCATCCGCTCGAAGCCAGCACCCAGGACGATGGCGACCGGCTGGTCGTCTCCTGCCAATTGCCGAAGCGTCTCAATGATGCGCGCGCCGTCGATGCCGCCCTGTAGGTCGCCCGGCAGCATCGTCGCGCGTTCGGCAAGCGCGACCGTGTCCGTGTCGCAAAAGAAATCGGCGACCAGCGGACGATAGCCGGCGCGACGCGCAGCGGCAGCCAGCGCCCGGCCTGAAATCGCCGCGATCAGGAGAGATCCGGCATTATTTGGCGGTTTCGCGTGCAAGGGAAAATGCTTCCTGGAAATCCAGCGTGATGGTTTTTTCGGCTTCGATCATTCTTTTGAAGAGGCCGAATTCGACCTTGTATTTCACGTTGCCGATGGCAAGCGGACCAATGCCGACAGCTTTTGCCGCTTCGAGCGGATCGCCATTGGCATTGACGGCCACGCCTTCGATGCCGGCCGGCGGAACCGCATTGACGTCGGCGGCAATAAGCAGACCATTGCCTTTCAACTGGGCTTTCGAAACCACCTGGACGCCAGCCTTGGCGCACGCCAGGATCACCTCGCTCGCCTCGACCAGCTTCGTCTTGCGGGCCTCGCTCGACCCGTCAGCCGCATCCACGGCGATGTTGAAACGGCTTTTGATCTCGGCCGCGATCTCCTTCACCCTTTCGATGCCGTCATGCCCGACAAGCGTCACCCCCGCGCCTTCCCCGGCGGCGATGACGGCAGTGCAGAAGCCGACGACGCCGGTGGCGCCGAAAACAGCGATCCTCGTGTCCCTCAGCCCGCGCTCGAATTTCTTCTCCAGCGCTTTTTCGACCTTGGCCACCATCGCCGCGGCCGTGGTGAACGAGCCGGCCGGATCGGCGAATACCGAAACCTGGAAAGGCGGCACCATCGCCTTTCGCGCTGCGTCGAACATGTCGAGCGCCAGCGAGGCGTCCTTGCCGGCGATAAAGATGCCGGTATCAACGCCCGCATCGGGCGGGCGCGAGAAGATCGCGTCCTGAACGAGGCCTGTCACCTCGCCCAGGCTTACACCGACATAGGGGACGACGGCGTCGAAACCTGCATCGAGAGCCATGTTCACGTCGAAAGGGCTCATATGCTTCAACGGCGTCAGCATGTGCAGGATATGTTTGCGGGCCATTTCTCGCCTTTCCTCTTGAACCTGATCGTGTTGCCGGGCCGTCAGCTGCCGACGAGATCAAGTTTGGTCGAACTGATCTTCGCGCCGGAATTCCTGCCCTTGACGATCCTGATCTCGATGCTGTCTTCAACTGTCTGCTGAACCGCGCTGACGAAGCTGACTGCGGCGTCTTGCGATGGGGCGAAGGCAAATCCTGTTGGTCCCCACGAGCTTTGGCCGATGCCGACGGCGCCTGCTTCATTGAGACCGTGGGCCACCCTCTCGACCCGCTTGGAGGTGAACACGCCGCCTTGCGCCGGGGCAAAATGGGTGCCGATCAGCATTTGGATCGCGGCGACGGCGGCGCCGAAGGCTGGAAGGTCGTGCTCGATCAAAGCCGGCATAATGCCCATCAGCACCCGCCGGCAGATCTCGCCGCTGCCGGACGCCGGGAAGGGTTGCAGCGAACGAAACGCCGCGATCTCGGCATCGCCATGCAGTCCATGGCCGCCGTGGTCGAGGATCAGGAGGACGCGCCACTCTTCCGGAAACGGCAGGCGCGCCACGACCGGCGGCGGCCTGCCGCTGTCGTCCTTGCCGGCGTCGACAATGACACCACCGCGTTCGAAACTGGCGATGCCGATGCCGGATCGGCCGCCGCGCTCGAGCAGGGTCGCGTCGCCGCCGATATCGAGAGGTAATTTGTGGAGCGTGCGCAGCGCCGAGGCGACGGCAAGGGCGATCTGCGTGCCGGAGCCCAGGCCGGCATGGCTCGGGATCGACTGTTCGACCACCAGTCGGTGCTGGCCGCGAATGCCGAGATGGCTGCAGAGCGTCGACAAATGCTCGCCGGCGCGACGGCTTTCGGTGCCTTCGACGATGGTCTCGCTGGACCGCGACAGGGTGACGACGGTTTCGGGTTCGCTTAATGGTAGCCCGACGCTGCCAAAGCGGCGGCCGGAATCGCCATTGAGATCGAGGAAGCCGAGGTGCAGGCGGGCGGGCACTCGTATGGTAACAGAATTCGACATCTACCCCCCGATGGGTGCATCATAGACGCATCATGGAAGTTTAGGTGCCCGTCACCATGATAGCTGTTTTCGTCGAAGGGGCAAGCCGGAGAGAGTGCATTCGTTTTATCTGTTTTGGCCCCGGCATGACAGACCGGGCAGTTCGCGGAGATCGAGATGAGCGAGACAGCTAAGGAGAAGGTCTATTCGGAAGCCGAGATTGCTGACCGGCTCGAGAAGGAGCTGCCGAAATGGCGGTACGAGAACGGCTGGATCCGGCGCAAGTACAAGACCCACAGCTGGAAATCGACACTTATGGTCATCAACACGGTCGGCCATCTCGCCGAGGCGGCGTGGCACCATCCCGACATCACCGCCTCCTATGCCTGGGTCGAGGTGCGCCTGATGAACCACGCAGCGAAGGGGATCACCGACAAAGACTTCGAGCTGGCCAAAAAGATCGAGGAGGTCGTCCAGTGGCAGCCGGCCAGGGAAGGCGGGGCGCTGGACGGCACTCCGCCGACGGATCAGCGCTTCGCTTACATCAAATATGATTAAGCGCGATCGGAATTTGTTGATGGCGTATGAAAACATTCGCTCATCTGCTGGCAGGCGGGGTTCACGGCCAATCCAGTTTCGTCTAGGATCGGGCCGGCACCAGAAAGTAGCGTAGTGGATGGCGGTTGCTTGGATCGGCAACCGGGAAACGCTGGTCGAGCGCGCGGCGGCACATGCCGCCGCGCTGTTGGGGTCGAGCCGGTGCCCGGTTTTCAGCTTGGATACGGATATACACGGCACCAGGGCGGCGATCGCGCTGGCTGAGCGGGTTGGCGCGGCATACGATCATGCCGCCGATGGCGCGGCACTTTCGCGGGAGACCGCGCTTTTTACCGACAAGGGCGCGATGACCGTCGCGCCCGGCGAGACGCGCCGGCGCGCCGATGTCGTGGTGATTGTGGGCGAACTCCCGCAAATCCATCATGAATTTGTCGGCGAGCTTGCTGAGACGGTTCCCGATCTCTCGGCCAAGAATCAACGCGAAATCTTTCTGGTCGGATCGAAAGGGGCGTCTGCTCCGCCGCTGAACAACGGGCGGACGGCGACGCTCCTTTCCTGCGGCGAGGCAAGCCTCGGCGCGACGCTGGCGGCGCTGAGGGCGCAGTGCAGGGGGTGTCGGACATCGCAACCGGTCTCGAATTTCGACGATTTCGGCAAAGCCCTGGAGGCTGCGCATTTTCCCGTCTTCCTGTTTTCAGGCGACGCAACCGAAGGGCTGGCGCTGGAGATGCTGCAAGGACTGATCGCCGATCTCAACCGCAAGTCACGCGCATCCGGCCTTCATCTGCCGGCGAACGAAAACGGCTGGGGAAGCGCGCTCGCCTCGACCTGGATGACGGGTTTTCCGTTGCGCACCGGCTTTGCGCGCGGCTTCCCGGAATTAGACCCCTGGCGTTACGATGTCGCGCGCATGATCGCTGCCGGCGAAGCCGACCTGCACCTGCGGATCTCTTCCTCAATTGTCCAGCCGCAGAAGAAAAAGAACCGCATGGCGCTGATTGTGCTGGCGAAAACGCAGGAGCCGATCGCGGGTGCTGCAGTCACCATCGCCATTGGCGAAGCGGGCGTCGATCACGAGGCGGTGGTCTATTCCAGCCGCACCGGTTCGCTAAGGTCGGTCGATGCGCGAGCGGCGTCGGAACTGCCCTCCGCTGCAACTGTTATCCGCCTGGTCGCCAGTCATGTCTCCGCCGAGGCCGCGTTGCCATGCTGACGAAAATCTCGGGCGGCGACATCATCGATCCGGTCAACGGCCGTCTCGGCAAGGGCGACCTCTGGATCAGGGACGACAAGATCGTTGCCGCGCCGGCGGGGGGCGCTGCTGACCGGACCATCGACGCTGCCGGCTGCATCGTGATGGCGGGCGCCATCGACATCCATTCCCACATCGGCGGCGGCAACGTGAATACGGCACGGCTGCTGTTGCCCGAGCAGCATGCCGCGCATCAGGCGCGGCCGGCGACGACGCCGCTCTCCAACGCGGGCTGGTCGACCTTCCAGACCGGCTGCCTCTACGCCAAAATGGGTTTCACGACGGTCGTCGAGCCGGCGATGTCGCCGGGAGCCGCACTTCACACCCACCTCGAACTGGCCGACATCCCGATCATCGACAAGGCGACGCTCGCCATTCTCGGCAACGACGATTTCCTGCTGTCGATGATCCGCGACGACGCCCCCTCAAAGATGATCGAAGACTATGTCGCCTGGACGGTTGCCTCGACGCGGGCGCTTGGGGTCAAGGTGATCAACGCCGGTGCGGCGGCCGCCTTCAAGGAAAACGTCCGCACCTTCTCGCTGGACGACGTCGTGCCTTCCTATGGCGTCAGCTCGCGCAAGATCGTCAAAACGCTGCAGGCGGCCGTCGACAGTCTCGGCGTCCCGCATCCTCTGCATGTCCATTGCAACAATCTGGGCAGCCCCGGATCGGCGGATACGGCGGCCGCGACGATCGCGGCGGCGGAAGGACTGCCGCTGCACCTCGCGCATCTCCAGTTCTACGGCTACGGCACCGAAGGCAAGCGCAGGTTTTCCTCGGCCGCGGCGCGTCTTGCCGAACTGGTCAACGCGACGCCGGAAGTCACCATCGATATCGGCCAGGTGATGTTCGGCCAGACGGTCACTGTCTCCTCCGACGTCATGCGGCAGTTTTCGGCGCGTGGCAGTGCGCAGCCGAAGAAATCCGTCATTCATGATGGGGACGGCAATGGCGGCGGCATCGTGCCCTACAGCTATGGCAAGGATTTCTATGGCACGATGCAGTGGGCGATCGGGCTCGAGCTTTTTCTCCTGATCGACGATCCGTGGCGTGTCTTCTTCACCACCGATCATCCCAATGGCGCGCCCTTTACCGTCTACCCGGCTCTGTTCGAGCTGCTGATGAGCCGGGAAGCGCGCGCCGAAATGATTGCCGAATTTCCAAAATCCGCCATGGCGCTGTCCACCCTGGCCGCAATCGACCGTGAATACACGTTCGAGGAAATTGCCATCATGACGCGCGCGGCCCCAGCCAAGCTGCTCGGGCTGACGGATCGGGGCCATCTCGGCGTCGGCGTCACAGCCGACATCGCTGTCTACCGCAGGGACGAGAGTATTGCGAAAATGTTGGGGCAGGCGGCGTATGTCTTCAAGGATGGCGCTCTCGTCGTGCAAGATGGGGAGATCACCCATTACCGCTGGGGCAAGGCGCTCAGGCTCAATCCGTCGCCGGACAAGGCGATGGTGCGGCGGCTGGAGGACTATCACCAGCAGCGTTACGGCCTGTCGCTGGACTGGTTCAATTTCCCGGATTCCGCGATAGCGCGCGAACAGCCGTTCGGCGAGGTTGCATGCCGAATGTGAGCGTACATGGCATAACGATCGACGATACCTTTGCCGAGGCCTTCGGCATGCGCGCGACCGCCATCATCATCACCGCGCCGAACCGGAAATGGGCGCGCCAGGCGGCGATCACGATGACCGGCTTTGCCACCTCGGTGATCGGCTGCGGCTGCGAAGCGGCAATCGATGTCGAACTGCCGCCATCGGCCACACCGGATGGCCGGCCCGGCTGCCGCGTGATGATTTTCGCGATGGGAACAGACGAGCTGCAGAAACAACTGCTCAATCGCGTCGGCCAGTGTGTCTTGACCTCGCCGGGTTCGGCCTGCTTCGCCGGACTGGAGGGCAGCGCCGAGTTGAAGCTCGGTTCGGCGCTGCGCTATTTCGGCGACGGCTGGCAGATCTCCAAGAAAATCGGCGGCAGGCATTTTTGGCGCGTTCCCGTCATGGATGGCGAATTCCTGTGCGAAGCAACGACCGGGCTGACGAAGGGTGCCGTCGGCGGCGGCAATTTCTTTGTCATGGCTGAAAGCAGCGCCAAGGCCTTGGTTGCTGCCGAGGCCGCCGTTGCCGCGATAGGCCTGGTGCCCGGCGCGATTGTGCCGTTTCCGGGCGGCATCGCCCGTTCGGGCTCCAAGATCGGTGGTAAATACAAGGGCATGATCGCCTCGGCCAACGAAGCCTACGCGCCGACACTGCGCGGTGTTGTCAGGAGTGAGCTCGGGCCCGACATCAACGCCGTCCTGGAAATCGTCATCGACGGCGAGACCAACGAAGCCGTTGCCGCCGCGATGAAGGCCGGCATCAAGGCCGTCATCGAGCTTGGGCCGAAGCGAGGCGCGGTTCGCATAAGCGCCGGCAATTACGGCGGCAAGCTCGGCAAGTTCATCTATTCGCTGAAGGATATGCTGCCATGAAGGCGCTGACCTTCACCCTTGTCGCCGAGCCGCCCGAGCGCCTTGACCTGTCGCCGCTGACGCCGGAGCGGCTTGCCGGGATGGAAAGGCGCGATATCGAAAAAGTCCAGATCGGCATGTCGAAGCATGGATCGAAGGTCGGCGATATCTTTCGCGTCGCCGGCAACGATCCGCTGGACATCGTGTTCGAAGGTGGAAGCGCGCGCCTCGACCGCGTGGCGGAGGGCATGCGGGGCGGTTCGGTTCGCGTCGTCGGTAATGCCGGCGCCCAGGCCGGGCGTGCGATGCGCGGCGGCAAACTCACGGTCGAAGGCAATGCCGGTCCGCATGCCGGCTCCGGCATGCGCGGCGGCAGGCTTGAAATAACAGGCAACGCCGGTGATCACCTTGGGGCGCCGCTCGCCGGGGAACTGGCCGGCATGAATGGCGGCGTGCTGATCGTCAGGGGGAAAGCCGGCGCTTTTTCCGCCGACCGCATGCGGCGCGGCCTGATCGCGGTGCTGAAAGGCTCAGGCGACCATGCCGGCAGCCGCATGATCGCCGGCACGCTGGTGGTGGCCGGCGGCACCGGCGAGATGCCCGGCTATCTGATGCGTCGCGGTTCGATCCTTCTCGATCGCGCGCCGAAAAGCCTGTCGCCGAGCTTCGTCGAATGCGGCGCGCCAGAGAGTGTCTTCGCCGCCATCGTCGATCGCCATCTGATCGCCGAGGGTTTTTTGAAACGGCCGCTTCTGGGCAAGGCGCCGCAGAAATATGGCGGTGACAACGCGGTGCTTGGAATGGGTGAGGTTCTTTTCCCTCGCTGAGGCGTTCAGCAGACGGCATTGCGGTTAAGCCGCCGTGGTGATGGCCGGCATGTCTGCTGGGAGGGTTAGCGGCGGTCGTTGGCAATCAGTTTCGTCAGGCAATCACCCGCCTGGCTCTGGGGCATGCCGAGATCTCTGACACTGTCCATGTGGTTGCGGTTCGTGAGAACAAGCGACGTTGCCGGCGAACCCTGCTGCAGCAGGTTCTCTTTGAATCGATCTGCTTGCTGATGGAAAGGCGGCGTCTCATTGGCTCCGACCAGAACCGTCGCCCTGGTTTGAGGATCATGCCGATAGGCAAGAGGTGTAAACATGGCGACTTCCTCATCGGTGATTCCAATCTCGTTGGCGAGAAAGGAGTTCTGGAGCGGTTTCAAATCGTAGAGCCCGCCGAGCAGAAGGACTGCCCGCACATCCGATGGGGTATTCTCGCTGTTGAACAGAAACGTAGAAAGATGTGCTCCAGCCGAATGGCCGCTGACAGTCAGCTCTGCCGGGTTTCCGCCGTGGTCGGCGATATGGGCCAGAACCCACTGCTTGGCGCGGCGCACCTGGTCGACGATCGTAGCCATTCTGACCTTGGGCATCAGAGCATAGTCGACGATGGCGGCAATCGCACCGGCCTGGGTAATCGTCGTCGCCACGTATGAGTAGTCGCGCTTGGAGAACATTCTCCAGTAGCCGCCATGGATAAACATGTGCACCGGCAAGCCGCTTCTTTTGCCCGAGGGAAAGAACAGGTCGATGGTTTCGGTCTGATCCGGCCCATAGGCAACGTCGGCTGTCATTGGAATGGTTGCGCGAACGGCCTCGCTGCGGTGAACGATGTCCTGCACGATTTTGTCAAAATCCGCGACGTGGTCGCGGATGCGAAACGGATCGCTTTGCACTCTTCCTCCGCTCAGATGCTGATGGCGAGGTATTTCGCCTCCATGAACTCGGCAATGCCGTGATGCTGGCCGCCCTCGCGGCCAAGGCCGCTCTGCTTCACGCCGCCGAAGGGTGCTGCCGGATCGGACATCAAGCCGCGGTTGAGAGCGATCATCCCGGCTTCGATCTTGGATGCCACCCGCATTCCACGCGCAAGATCGCGCGTGTAGATGTAGGCGGCAAGACCGTATTCGGTGTCGTTGGCGCGCGCGATGATTTCGGCTTCCGTTTCGAATCTCGAGATCGGCGCCACCGGCCCAAAAATTTCCTCGTGCGCCATCTCCGCCTCGGCCGGGACGTCGCAGAGCACGGTCGGGGGATAATAGTATCCCGTTCCCAAGCCTGCCTTGCCCCCGCACAGCACCCGCGCGCCACGGGCGACAGCATCGTTGACCAGACGGTCGATCTTGTCGACGGCCTTCCTGGTGATCATCGGCCCGCACTCCGTGGCTGCGTCCGTACCAGCGCCGATCTTGAGTGCCGACATCCGCCTGGCGAGGCATTCGCCAAAGGCATCGTAAACGCCGGACTGGACATAGATGCGGTTTGCAGCCGTGCAAGCTTCGCCGGCGTTGCGCATCTTCGCCACCATCGCCCCATCGACCGCCGCGTCAAGGTCCGCGTCATCGAACACAAGGAATGGCGCATTGCCGCCAAGTTCCATCGAACACGAAACCACGTGCTTTGCGGCCTCGGCCAGCAGAACGCGCCCTACACCTGTCGAGCCGGTAAAGGAGAGTTTCCGCACCCGCGGATCGGCCAGCAGCGCGGCCGTCACAGGGCCGGGATTGGAGGTTGTCAGAACGTTCACCACACCTGGCGGAACGCCTGCTTCCTGGTAGAGCGCGGCAAGCGCGTAGGCCGTGAGCGGGGTCTCGCTGGCTGGCTTCAAAATTACGGTGCATCCGGCAGCCAAGGCGGGCGCGATCTTGCGCGTCGCCATGGCGGCAGGGAAGTTCCAGGGTGTGACAAGGATGCAGATGCCGATGGGCTCGTAGTCGACCACGATCCGGTTCGTGCCGGAAGGCGCCATTCCGAATTCACCGGTGATGCGAACGGCTTCCTCGGCATTCCAGCGAAAGAATTCCGCAGCATAGGCGATCTCGCCACGCGCGTCCCTGAGTGCCTTGCCGTTTTCCAGCGAGATCAGGGTTGCGAGCGTCTCGGAACGTTGCGTCATCAGCTCGAAGCAATTTCTGAGGATTTCGGAACGCTTGCGGGGTGCCGTTGTGCGCCAGCCATCGGCGGCCTTGGCCGCAGCCTCCACGGCGGCCGCGGCATCTTCGATCGTCGCATCGGGAACGGCGGCGATCACTGCCTCGGTGGAAGGGTCCACGACCTGGATTTCCCTGCTGTCGGCGGATTGCCTCCATTGGCCACCGATATACAAGCCGTGGGAAAATCTATGGAAGTCGGCAGTGTCCTGCTCGTCCTCCAGCACCTGATGAGATATGTTCATGGCCTGCTCCTCTATTGCTCACACGACGTAGGTGGCGAGGTCGCCATCATAGGCAGCCTGGATCAGGCCCCGCATGGCTGCCAGATCGAATGGACGCGGATTGTTCTTGATGAGACGGTCAATGCCGAGCGCCTGTTCGGCCGTCCAATCGAGCTTGTCGGCGGGAAGTCCGAGCTTGGCCAGCGTAGGCGTGATCCCGATCGCTCCAAACAGCCGGCCGATCTCGTCGATCGCCGCGTCGGCCATCTCACCGGTACTCCGGTCCCTCCCGTCGAGACCAAGGGCAAGGCCGATCTCGGTCATCTCGGCGGCCGCGGCGACCCGGTTGTACTTCATGACATACGGCAACATGGTGGCGACACCCAGCCCATGCGCGGTGTGAGTAACGGCTCCGATCGGATATTGCACCGCGTGCGCCGCCGCAGTTCCGGCCGTACCGAACGCGCAGCCGGCTGCAAGCGCACCCATCATCACTTCGGCCCGAGCGTCCTCGTCGGTGGGGTCGCGGTATGCCTTCTCGAGACTGCGGCCAAGCAGCTTGATCGCGAGCAGCGCAAAATGATCGGTCAGCGCGCTCTTGCCGATGAAGACATGCTGTTGCGGCAGGTTGGGGTCAGTTCCGCGCCTGACGGCGGTAAAAGCCTCGATCGCATGTGTCAGCGCGTCTGCGCCCGCGATCGCCGTCAGTCCCGGGGGGCATGTCATCGTCAGTTCCGGGTCGCATATGGCGGCTGCCGCAATCAGATGCGGGCTGGAGATGCCTACTTTCATGGTGCGATCCGGATCGGAGATCACCGCGACAGGTGTCACTTCCGAACCGGTGCCGGCTGTCGTTGGCACCGCGATCAACGGCAGCGTCGGACCAGGCACCTTGAACTCGCCGTAGTAGTCCTCGAGCAGGCCGCCGTGACTGATGAGCAACGCGGCGCATTTGGCCATATCGAGACAACTGCCACCTCCGATGCCGATCACCATGTCCGGCGCAAACTCTCGCGCCATCTCTACGCAGACGGCAACCGTGTCTCGTGGCACATCGGGCAGCACACGGTCGTGCACCAGCACATCGATCGATGCGCGCTCGAGCGCCTCCATGATCTCTGCGAAGGCGACAGTTGCGGCAAAGCGCTCGTCCGTACAGACAAGAGCGCGACGGCCCAGCCTGGCTGCAACGGTTGGAATGACATGGCGCTGGCCCTTCCCGAAGAGGATCTCACGCGGGAGCCTTACGGCAGCGAAGAGGCTCATGTTCGTCCCTCGATGATGTTGGGAGTGGAAAGCGAAAGCTCGCCGAGCTCGGCCCTAAATCCTGTATTAAATCGTATATGATATAGGATTGTATTGAGCAAAGCATCGTGTTAGCCAGTGATCCTGTCAAGAGGCAAAGATGCAGGCCATGAACTTAAGCAATGCCCGAGAAGCCGACCCCGCTAGCGGACGCATCCAGCGATCCAACAGCCTGGTGGAGGACGTGTATGAAGCGATCTTCGCGCAACTCATGTCACTAAAGATCGCGCCTGGCTCCCGGATCACCGTCGACAGTCTGGTCAAGGAACTCGATGTATCCCACACGCCAATCCGTGAAGCGCTTGGCCGCCTCGAAGGCGAAGGCCTTGTGCTGAAGACACATTTGATCGGCTACCGCGCGGCGCCGCAGATAACCAAGCGCCGATTTGACGAACTTTATGAGCTTCGCCTGCTGCTCGAGCCGCATGGGGCGGCCAAAGCAGCCGCATTGATGGATGAGGCGAAACTTGCGGTGCTTCAAGAGTCCGCAGGGGGCATGGCGCGCCGCGAAGGCAAGGATGAACGCCTGCGTTACTCAAACTTCGCGCGGCAGGACGCCATTTTCCACGACAGGATCATGGAATTTGCCAACAATGATCTCGTGCGCGAGACTCTCGCATTCCAGCACACGCACTTCCACATCTTCCGCCTGATGTTCCATTCACGCGTTACCGAGGAAGCTCTCGACGAGCATGAGGCCATCCTGGCCGCCTTCGCTGCCTCCGATCCCGCCGCGGCGGAACAGGCAATGCGCCGTCATATCGAGCATTCTCGTGATCGTTTGCTGCTAGCGTTCGATTGAGACTGTCACGATGTCCGTCACCGTCCACATCGGGAGCGCCGCCGTCAAGCTGGATGCATCGTCGATCATGCAGGTAAACGCCCGGGACATCCCGAATCCCCTTTTCCGAGACCCGCGCCGCCGGGCGAGTGCAATGCCCGCCGAACTTCCATCCACAAAACGAGGAAACCGACCATGCCAGGCAAGAAAATACTGATGTTGACCGGTGAGTTTACAGAAGAATACGAGATCTTCGTCTATCAGCAGGCGATGGAGGCTGTCGGCCACATCGTCCACGTTGTCTGTCCTGACAAGAACGCTGGAGACCTGATCAAGACGTCGCTTCACGATTTCGAAGGTGACCAAACCTACACCGAAAAACCCGGCCACTATGCTTTGATGAACAAGACCTTTTCGGAGGCGGAAAAACAGCTCGACCAATATCATGCCGTGTATTGCGCGGGCGGTCGTGGCCCCGAGTACATCCGCACGGATAAGCGCGTGCAGGCGATAGTCCGCCATTTCCACGAAAACAAGAAGCCGATCTTTACGATCTGCCATGGCGTCCAGATCCTGATCGCGGTCGACGGCGTCGTGCGTGGCAAGAAAGTAGGTGCGCTGGCTGCCTGCGAGCCGGAAGTGACCCTCGCCGGCGGAACCTATATCGACCTGTCCCCGACTGAGGCCTATGTCGACGGAACGATGGTCTCGGCAAAGGGCTGGACCGCACTTGCCGCGTTCATCCGCGAGTGCCTGAAGGTGCTGGGAACGGAAATCCGCCACAACTGAGTCAATCGGCCCGATGCATCCCAGACGGGATGCGTCGTGATTGCCAGGTCTGTCGCTGCAGGCACGGCTCCACAGGCCTGAGATGCGTCACGGCTGCGTCGGCCGCGTCGCCGCCGCCAGCGTGTCGATGTCGTCGTAGAGCGCCTGGCTGTGATAGTAGAGCTTGTCGAAAACGGGTTGGGTGCGCCTGTAGGTCTCGGCCCATCTGGGGTCCGGCAGGATTTCGGCGCCGTAGCTCACGAAGCTCTCGGCCGCCTGTTCGACGCGCGAGAAGCGGCCGGTCGCCGTCGCGGCCATCGCGGCACAGCCGACAATGCCGCATTCGGGCTCCCGCGGAACCAGGATCGGAATGTTGAAGGCACTTGCCTTGATCTTCAGCCAGAGTTCGGTGCGCGCCCCGCCACCCGCGGCGATAACGCGCTCCAGCGGCTTGTTTGACGCGCGTTCCATGATGCGGATGTGACGCGTCATGGCAAAGGCGATGCCTTCCAGGATCGAGCGGTGCAGATGTTCCATGCCATGCCCGGCGCCCAATCCGAAGAACTGTGCGCGGGCGTTGCGATGGCGCCCCAGGCGCTCGCCGGTGAGAAAGGGCATGAAGAGCAATGCGTCGCAACCAGCGGGTGCCTCGGCGGCGCAGGCGACGATCTCGTCATAGCACAGCGCGTTGTTGTGGAAGGCGCGGCGTGCCCAGCGCATGCCGTCGCCACCGGTCTCCAGCAGCACGAATTGCGCCCAGTTGCCATCCGCAGTCCTCCGCTCAAGACGCCTCCGTCCGCAGTGCCGCCGTCAAGGTCCACCTTGAGGAGTTCCTCGACCGCTATCCACGGCAGCTTTCCGGCGGTCAGCGGCAGCGCATCGCACTCGCCCGCGCCATGGTGCGGCGGCCGAGCGTCTTCCTGATGGACGAGCCGCTCTCCAATCTGGACGCCAAGCTGCGCGGCCACATGCGCTCGGAGCTGAAACGCCTGCAGGCGGATCTGGGCGTGACGACGATATACGTCACCCACGATCAGATCGAGGCCATGACCTTGGCTCACCGTGTTGCCATCATGAACCGGGGTGTCGTGCAGCAGATCGCGACGCCCCGACAGATCTACGACGATCCGGCGAACCTATTCGTCGCCGGCTTCATCGGCTCGCCGCCGATGAATTTTCTCCAGGGCGAGCTGGTCCAGGGTGCGTTCGCCTGCGCAGAAGGGCGATTTGCGACCAGCGTTGCCGAAAGCCGGAAAAAGGTCACTGCCGGCCTCCGGCCCGAGGATTGCCGGGTCACGGGCGCATCGGAGGGCAAGATCGCGGCGCGGGTCTATGCCGTGGAACTGATGGGCGATCATACCTTGATCACCTGCCAATTCGGTGGGGCCACCGTAACGGTAACGGTCAAGGCCGATAAATCGGCGCATTACGATATGGATGAGCCGATCGGGATCACTTTCCATGACACTGCGGTCTTCCTGTTCGATTCGGAAACCGGCACCCGCATCGGCGGCCGCGGCCGTGGAGAGGCGGCCGCGTGACTCTCGCTAATTCTCCTCCACGAACACCTCTTCGCGCTTCTTCTTGACCGCCGGCAGGAAGACGATGACGAGCACGGCGAGCGCGATGAAGAGCAGGCCGGCGCTGATCGGCCTCGTCACGAAGGTGCTCGGGTCGCCGCGCGCGAGAATCATGGCGCGGCGCAGGTTTTCCTCGAGCAGCGGCCCGAGCACGAAGCCGAGCAGCAGCGGCGCGGGTTCGCAGCGCAGCTTGGTCAGGAGGTAGCCGAGCAAGCCGAAGAAGGCGACGGCGTAGAGGTCGTAGACGTTGGTGTTGACGCTATAAACGCCGATCGAGCAGAACGCCATGATGATCGGGAAGAGCACGTAATAGGGGATTGTCAGGAGTTTAACCCAAAGCCCGATCAGCGGCAGGTTCAAGATGATCAGCATCAGATTGCCGATCCACATCGAGGCGATGATGCCCCAAAACAGCGCCGGCTGTTCGATCGCGACATTGGGGCCGGGCACGATGCCCTGGATGATCATCGCGCCGATCATCAGCGCCATCACCGGGTTGGCCGGAATGCCGAGCGTCAGCATCGGGATGAAGGAGGTCTGCGCGCCGGCATTGTTGGCCGATTCCGGTCCGGCGACGCCTTCGACGGCGCCCTTACCGAATTCCCCCGGGTTTTTCGATACGCGCTTTTCGACCGTGTAGGAGGCAAAGGCTGCAAGGATCGCACCGCCTCCCGGCAGGATGCCGAGCGCCGAACCGATGATCGTTCCGCGCACGATGGGCGCCGCCATGCGTCGAAAGTCCTCGCGGGTCGGCATCAGGCCGGAGACCCTTCGGATCAGCACGGAGCGCTCGTGCTCGTTTTCGAGGTTGCGCAGTATTTCGGCGACGCCGAAGACGCCGACCGCCACCGCGACGAAATTCAGCCCGTCGGCATATTCGCGGATGCCGAGCGTGAAGCGCGGTGTGCCGGTGTAGATGTCGGTGCCGACAATGCCGAGCAGCAGGCCGAGCACCACCATTGCCAGCGCCTTGACAATCGAGCCGTGGGCGAGCGCGACGGACGAGACAAGGCCGACGATCATCAGCGAAAAATACTCGGCTGCGCCGAATTGCAGCGCGATCGCCGTCAGCGGCGGGGCAAAGATGGCGACGAGGAAAGTAGACACCGTGCCGGCGAAGAACGAGCCAATTGCCGCGATGGCGAGTGCCGCACCGGCGCGGCCGTTCTTGGCCATCTGGTAGCCGTCGATTGCGGTGACGGCTGACGAGGATTCGCCGGGCATGTTGATGAGGATGGCAGTGGTCGAGCCGCCATATTGCGCGCCGTAATAGATGCCGGCGAGCATGATCAGGGAGGAGACCGGGTCGCCGATCTGGAAGGTGATCGGCAACAGCATGGCGATGGTGGCGGTGGCGCCGATGCCGGGCAGGACGCCGATCAGCGTGCCGAGAAGGACGCCGATCAGGCAGAAGCCGAGGTTTGCCAGCGACGTAGCTGTCGAAAAGCCGAGCGCGAGGTTGTCGAGGAGTTCCATATTCATCTCCTCAAAACTGCAGCCACGGGCCGAAGCGCCGGAACGGCAGGCCGAGCGCGTAACTGAAGACGAGGAACGCAAACAGCGTCAGGCAAGCGGAGAGCACGAGCGCGGTCAGCGGCCTCATGCGACCGCTGGCAAACGATGCGATCAGCGCCGTCAGGAAGATCGAGGGGAGGAAGCCGAGGCCGCGTACGGTCAGGCCGAAGAAGATCGGGGCAGGCAGGATGAACAGCATGCCGCGCCAGGCTATATGCCCGATCGGCTCGCTCTCGAAGCGCACCGCTTCGATGAGGATGACGACGCCAAGCAGGATCAGGACGATTGCCAGCACCAGGGGGAAATAGCCCGGTCCCATCCGGAAGGCGGTGCCGATTTCGAGGTCGAGCGACTGCAGCGCGAAAAATCCACCGAGAAAGATGAACAGCGCGGCGCATATGCCGTTGGTCGTGTCGATTGTGAAAGGTTTCATGACGTCCTCCCAGGCCCGCGCCGCGCGCGCCGGTGCAGTGCGAAAACGGGGCGCTGGTGGCGCCCCGTTCAAAACCTCAGTCCGCGTACTGGCCGGCGGCTTCGATGATCGGCTTCCAGCGCGCGATCTCGCCTTCCAGCTTGGCCTTTAGCGCGGCCGGAGTCGCGTCTGCTTCGGACGACGGCTTGGTGCCGAGCTCGGCGAAGCGGGCGGCGACATTCTGGTCCTTCAGCGCGACCTGAAGCGACTTCGACAGGCGCTCGGTGACCTCGGCCGGCGTGCCCTTGGGCGCGTAGAGGCCGTGCCAGATGCCGACCTGCACCTCAGGGAGACCGGCTTCCGTCGTTGTCGGGACGTCCGGCAGAACATCGAGGCGCTCAGGCGAGGTGACGGCGTAAGCCTTGATCGTGCCGCCCTGGATCTGTTTGGTGGTATTGGTCGTCTGGTCGCACATGATGTCGACCTGACCACCGAGAAGATCGGTCATGGCCGGGCCGGTGCCCTTGTAGGGCACGGTGACCAGCGGCGTGCCGATGGCGCTCATGAACAGCATGCCGCACAGATGCGAGGCCGCGCCTATGCCGGCATTGGCGACGGTGACGGTGTCCTTGTTGGCCTTGGCGTAGTCGACCAGCCCCTTCAGATCTGTCGGCTCGAGGTCCTTGCGGCCGACGATGGTCATCGGCACCTCGGTGACGAGGCCGACATATTCGAAGCTGTTCAGCGTGTCGTATGCGAGCTTTCGGTACAGCGTCGCGCTGGTCGCCATGCCGATGTGATGGAGGAGCAGCGTATAGCCGTCGGGATCGGCTTGCGCGACGCGACCGGCGCCCAGCGTGCCGCCGGCGCCGCCGACATTCTCGACGATGATCTGCTGGCCGAGATCCTTCGACATGGCTTCCGCGACCAGGCGCGTGACGGTGTCGGTCGGGCCGCCGGCCGAAAACGGCACCACAACGGTGATGGTGCGTTCGGGATAGGTTTGCGCGCCCGCGGCGAGCGAATACAGCGTAGCGGCGGCGCCGAGAGCGGCGGCGAACTTTCTCATCGTGATTTCCTCCCAGGATATGAATTCCCAACCGCCTCCTGGAGTTCTTCTCAACACCGGCTGCGGATGGACCAATAACGAGCGTAACCCAGCGGATTGAAATCGGACTCAAGCCGCAAGCCGCTATTATACACAAGTCCGCGCAAATGGGTGAAAAGCTGCCATCGAGCCGGAGGGCTGCGGAACGCCCAATGCAGCGGCTCAGGACAAATGCTGATCTGCAGTGATCCTTCGCGCCCCCCTCTGTCCTGCCGGACATCCCCCGCTTGGGAGGAGATCGGCCGTCATCGCGGCTTTCGCCAATTGTCTAAGTTGCAGGATTGAGCGAGCGGCCAAGCCGCCAATCTCCCCCCCTTGTGGGGGAGATGTCCGGCAGGACAGAGGGGGCGCCTCCCTCCGCCATCAAAGGTTCTGCACCGTCGTGACGCTCTGATGGCCGACCGGCTGCGCGCTAAGCTGATGTCGATCTGCGAATGGCATGTTCTACGCCGCGGAGTTCGGCCAATCCCTTGAGCCGACCGATGGCCGGATAGCCGGGCTGGGCCCCACGCGTCAGGTCATCGAGGATATCCTGGCCATGGTCGGGGCGCATCGGGATGACGGCGTCCTGGCGTCCTTCCGTCTTGCGCCGCGCTTCCTCGTGGAGCAGCGCCGCCACCACCGCCACCATGTCGGTGTCGCCGGCAAGATGCTCGTCCTCGTGGAACGAGCAGGGGGTGCCGGCCGCTTCCTTGCGCACATTGCGCAGATGAGCGAAGTGGATTTTCGGACCCATCCGCCTGATCATGCCGGGTAGATCATTGTCCGGTCTTGCGCCGAGCGATCCCGTGCACAGTGTCGCGCCGTTGGCCGGGCTGTCGACTGCCTCCAGAATGTATCTGTAGTCGGCCTCGGTCGACATGACGCGCGGCAGGCCCAGCAGCGGGAACGGCGGATCATCCGGATGGCAGCAGAGACGCAGGCCGAGGCGTTCGGCCGTGGGCACGACCTCCGCCAGGAAATCGACGAAGTGCCGGCGCAGGGTTGTTGCGTCGATGCGGTCATAGTTTGACAGTTGAGCAGCGAGACCGTCGAGAGACGTGTCTTCGGTCGAACCGGGCAGACCGGAATTGACGCTTCTTGCCAGGATCTTCCGCGCACCGTCATCCATCTGCGCGTATCGGCGCTCCGCCTCGGAGGCGATCTCCGATGTGTAATCGCCGAGCGCCCCTTGGCGTTTCAGGATATGGATGTCGAATGCGGCGAAGTTGATCAGATCGAAGCGCATGGTGGTGCCGCCATGCGGCAGGCGCCAGGCAAGATCGGTGCGGGTCCAGTCGAGCACCGGCATGAAATTGTAGCAGATGACCGAAATGCCGGCCCGCGCCAGGTTTTCCAGCGATGTAATGTAGTTGGCAATGTGGCTGCGCCATTCGCCGACCTGCGTCTTGATCGCTTCGGAAACCGGCAGGCTTTCGACAATCTCCCAGTTCAGATCGCTTGCGCTTCCATCCGGCAAAGACGCGACTTGGCGCTGACGTCTTTCGATTTCGGTGGGCAGCCAGACGGCGCCGTGAGGAACGTGGTGAAGCGCCGAGACGATGCCTTGCGCCCCGGCTTGACGCGCATCCGCGATCGTCACCTTGTCGACCGGGCCGAACCAACGCCACACATGTCTCATTCGAACACTCCGTTAAAAAGAATCGCCGTGCGGCTGCCCGCCCGCGCTTCCCGCCTCCGCGACCGACCTGCTGCTTCTCTTCATCGGCCGCTATCAGATTCCGGTGTCGGCGCGAATGGCGATAGCGGCTGGCATCGATCGACGCCAGCGCGAAATTCCCTGGCTAAAGCAGCGCTTCGTACAGATCCCCGATCTTTTCGACTTCGAAATCCGCTGCCCTGCTTTTCAGGATGGCGGCGGAAGTGGGGCGGTCCAGCATATCAGCCATAGCCTTTGCCAGGGCCGCGGCATCGCCGACCGGCACCAAGGCGCCGAAACGCCCGTCACCGAGAATCTCGCGCGGGCCATGCGGCGCATCTGTGGAGACTACGGGGACGCCGGCAGCCATGGCCTCGACCAGCACATTGCCAAAGCCTTCGCTCGTCGAGGAAAGGGCGAACAGATCGGCTGCGGCATAGCAGGCCGCAGGGTCGTTGACGTAGCCGGCAAAGAGCACATCGGCGCCAATACCGGATTCCTGGACATAGGCGCGCAGCTCGGCAGCCAGCGGACCTTCGCCGAAGATGACAAGCCGAACGCGGCGGCCGGCGCGCAGGATAGCGAACGCCCGCAGCAAGGTCCGGTGATCCTTGACCGGCACCAGGCGCCCGGCGGTGGCGATGACCGGGCCATCGCCCATCGTCGCCAGCTTGGCCTGCCATGCATAGGAATCTTGCTGGAGCGCCGCAGCCGGCGGCAGCGGGTTGTTGATGACGACAACCTTGGATTGTGGAAAGCCGCGGGCCGCAATGTCGCGGCCGACACCTACTGAGACGGCGATGGCTTTGGTTGCGCGCGCTGCAACCAGCGCGGAAAGCCAGACCGCTATTCTCGCGCCGAGGCTGCTGGAAGGCAGTGAGGCTGCTGCGTGGAAGCTTGGAAAGAACCGCGCTCGGCTTCGCGCCAGGAGAAGCGCCAGCGCTACGACCAGATTGGCAAATTCCGGGGCGCTATAGACCGCATCGGGACCAAGGCGGCTGAACAAACGTGCGCTTCGCACAATGCCTTTCAGCGTCGCCCACTTGCCGTAACCCTCGCCCCGGATGGGAAGGTTGAAATCGACCAGATGCACCGCAGGGGAGCGCAGCGCGGCGTTAGGTCCTTCCGCGTTCCAGGTGAAAAGTGTGACATCGTGCCCACGCGATGCCAATTCATTCGCCATGAGGACGAAGACACGCTCAGCGCCGCCGCCCCTGAGACTGGCAATGTGAAAAACAATGCGCTTCGCCATGCCTGGATTCAGGCTCGGCTGACGTCGATGCCTGATCGGTTCGGCGGCTGGCGCATGTCGCGAACGATGCCCATGGCAATGGCCAGCAGCATGCCTAGCGCAAAGCCGGCGAAAGCTCCCAGGCCTGCCATCAGGGGGGTACGGGGCGGCCACGAGCGCCCCTTTGGCGGCACCGCGGTGGAAATCACCTGTACATTCGTGGTGTCGATCTGCTCGCGCTCGGTGATTTGGCGCGCGCGAGCCAGGAAGCTTTCATAGATCGTCCTCCTTGAAGCGGCATCGCGTTCAAGCTCACGCAGGGCGACCTGGGACTCGCTGTCGGTGAAAACACTGCTCTTCAGATCGTTCATCTTGGCGGTGAGAGAAGCCAATGAGGCGTTGGCCTTGTCCAGGTTGGCTTTTGCGGTGCCAACCGTGCGGGCGAACTCTGCCCTGAGTTGAGAACTGACGGTCTCGAATTCTGTCCTAAGCCGGACAATCGTCGGGTGGCGCGGGCCAAAGGTCATGGACTGAGAATCGATTTGCTGCCGCAGGCTATTTGCCTTGTCGCGCAGTGCTGCGAGTGCTGCCGAAACCGCGGGGTCAGGATTGGCTCCATTGACACCGGAGGCAATTAAGGCGTCGTAACTTGCCTGCGCGGCGATGACGCGCGATTGCGCCTCTCCAATTTCGCTATTGAGCTGCGTCATCGTCTGCGAACTGACAAGCTGGCCATTGCTGGCGGACAGGTTGTGGCTGCGCCTGTAGCTCTCGACCTTCTGTTCGGCTGCCTGCACGTCGCGCTTGAGTTGGCCGAGCCGGCCCTCAAGGGCAGCTGCGGCACGGCTGGCACCAGCAGCTTCGGCCTTGGCCAGTTCGTCCTGGAAAGCCTTCGCTATGGCTTGCGAGATCAGGATTGCCTTGCCGGTGGTTTCTGCCGATACCGAGAGGGTTGTGACGAACGACGTTTCATCTGCAGCGACGCTGACCCGCTCCGCGAGGCTTTTCTGGGCGATGAGCTTCGGATCGGACTTGGTGCCACTCGCTGCAGCACCAGACGTGGAGGCGCTCTGGTCCGGGTCAAAAAACTCCGGATCCCTGGCTAGACCGAGTTCGTCCACTACCCGTGCAAGCACGTTGCCCGAGGTCAAGATGCGCTGCTTGCTGCGCGCGTTAAGTATTTGGCTGTCGACCTGGCCCGGTTGCGAGTAGAGATCGTTTTCCACAACCTGCAAATTGGCGGGATTAATGAGGATTTCCGTCGTAACGGTATAACGCTGTTTGCTCAGCAACCCATAGGCGGCGCCGATGACACCGCCGGCCACTGCCAGCATCAATGCCAAGACGAGCCCGGCACGCAGCCAGACAAACAGGCGTCGAAAATCGAGCTCAAGGAAATCCCCGATCTTGTCGAGCGTCACCGTCGGGACAGGCTCGGGTGTCGGCGGAGTGACAGGGGCGGAGGTGCGTGCCATGACTAGGGCATCCTGTTGCAGCCTTGCCCTGCTGGCGCGCCGTGCATTGGCAATCCGCTCGAGTGCGCTGATATCGGAATCCGCTGCAGAGGGAGGGGTTGTGCCGGAAGCGGCGGACATGGTGCTAACTCTTGTTATTCGCTACGCGGGCCAGCACTACAGAAAGATCGTTAACATCTCATTTTCCAAGTTGGCATATTTTGCCGAGTCACACGCCGCGTCCGTTCGGCGGTCCCCTGAATGGATCTCGTTGGCCAGAATGTCGTTTGAATACCCCACTTGGGATGGGCCATGAGCTTTCCCGCTGCCGCATCGGACCGATTGTTGTCCAGCCAGGCGCGCCGTCAGAACGCGCTGTCGATTCTGTTTTTCCTATGCGCTGCGTTGGCGTTCCTGCTCCGCTTCACGGTGTCACCGCAGATTATGAACTCGGTCGTCGACTATACGGCCGACGGTGGTTCATTCTACGAGAAACTGCATTTCGGTACCTATGCTATCTTTCTGCTGCTTGCTTTGGTTCTTTTCAGCCGACCGTTTCTGCTGCAGGGCGACGAAATCGGAATCTTCAAGGCTTTGCTGCTCTATTCTGCGCTGATTTTCGCGCTGGTGCCGTATTTGTTCATCACCGGCCGCGCGGGCTCCTCTGGGTTCATCATCGATACCTATCTGGTGGCGGGCGCCGCAGGCCTGTTGATGCTGGCCATGAATGCGGAAGTGCGGCGGGCGTTGGGCGACGTCGTGCTTGGAATGGTGATCCTCAGCGCCGTGATGGGCACGATTGAAGCGGTGACTCAACATCGATTTCTGCCTTACGGTCTCAACGAACTGCAGTTCAGGCCAATCGGGCTATCGGCGCACCCGTTGGCCCTAGGCGCGCTCTGCGCCACTGTCATCGGATTCGTGCCGCTGACGCGCTGGCGCATATGGGTGCGGGTGCTGGCGATCTTCGTATTGCTCGTCGGTTGTGCTGCGTCAGGCGCCCGCGCCGCCCTGTTGCTAGCTGCCGGAGAAACCCTCATTCTGCTGATGTTGGTGCCTTGGCCGCGCCTGACCCTCAAGCATCAGCGGCAGGCCAAGTCTGTCGTGCTGCTGTTCGCCCTGGCGGCCGGCGCAGTGCTGGTGGCCATACTGTTTTCGGGCGGACTGCTGAACCGATTCGGCAACACGATCTTTGACGAAAATTTCATGGCTCGGGTGACGATCTACCAGGTGTTCGGACTTGTTAGCTGGAAAGACATCCTGTTTGGCATGAACGTCGACGACCTGCTGGCGATCGTCAACGAGAAGCTGCATCTGCCCTACATCGAGAGCGCGCCGGTGGTCATCATAATGCTCTTCGGCTTGCCCATAGCCGTGCTCTTCATCATGCTGGTATTCTGGTTCATTTTTCGGCTGCTGCGCGGGGCGCCGCTGCCGGCATGGATCGGCACCATGACGTTCCTGCTTGCTGCGCTGTCGAACAACGCGCTCTCATCAAAATCGCCGGAGATTGCGATTATCGTGGTGCTGTTGCTTGCCTATAGAAACGCGCCGTATAGAAACCGGCCGAAGAGCACATCGTCGGCTGCGGCTGCACCCGAGCCGAAACCGGATCGGCTCGGATAAGCACAGGCTCCAGACGCGTCAGCCGGCGCTATCCACAACCTCGACGTTGCCTGCGCGATTAAGCGTGTGAATGCCCGTGCGGGCCCATGCCGGCCCCGGGCCGATCGGGCGGGGCGGCGCAAAACGGACGTCGAAATCGTCAAGCCTATCCAGCCGCATCAACCCGAGACCGCCGCCATAGGCTCTCGACCCGTTTTGCACCGGCAGAACTACTGCGTCACCCCGGCGAATAAAGGCGCCGCCGGGCCGAGCGGCCGAGTGATCGACGGCGATGGGATTGAGCGCATGCGCAACCCACGGCCCGCGCAGCGAGGGTGCGGAATAGACCGTCATCGTATCCGACGCGCTGCCGTAACCGAACCGCTCCGTCCCCAACAACCAGAAGCGCCCATCCGATTCGAGCAGCGTGGCGTCATTGAAATCCTTGTCCGTCATCAGCACGGTGTCGCGCACCCAGCGATCCGGAAAGTGCGCGGCGCGGTAGAGCACAAGCTCGCGCGCCGCCCCACTTTCAGGAATCATGAAAATCTCGCCGGCCTGAGCGAACACCTGCGGATACGACAGGTGGTGCGTTTCCTCCAGCACCACCCTCGGCACACTGAAGGTGCCATCGTCACCCAGCTCGGCGACAGAAATCACGCCGCGACCCGTAGCGTAGGGAAACTCCTCGACAAACAGATAGTGGCGGCCATCCCGCTCGAGGACGAATGGATCGGCATAGAATCGCTGGCCATCGTCCGGGAGGACGGTGAACGGCTTACCGTCAAGTTGCCCGGTTTCGGCGACACCTGACCCGTCGATCAGCCGATAGGCGACCTGCCAATAAAAGGGGCGCCGTCCAAGTTTGAGTTTTTGCACGGCGCGATCGACCAACCCCCTGCAGAAAAAGGGCAGGTAGTGCCGGACAATACCGCCGTTCCTCAGGATCGGCGCCGGGTTATCGACAACTGGCACAAGTTCGCCCGCGGAAGAACGGGCGACGCTTTGCGCAACCAGCGAGATGGCCCCAGCGAGCAGGTCGTTGCAGCTGCGAGATAGCCAGAGCCGGTCACTGATCATCGGTCGCCCCCTGGCGACTGTGACGCCGTCGAGGCGAACGGCAAGTTCGGGCAATCGCCCGCTCGCCAGCATCTCGGCCACACCGGCGGGGAAGGTGCTGTGGCCACAAAATTCGAGCGTCAGGACAGGCGTGCCTCGTCGAGCGGCAGTGCCGGTGAGATCAATTACGAGGTCTGCTGGACCAGAACCGCCAGACGGCAACGGCTCGGAGCGGCTTGCCAATGAGGGACCGAAGCGCCGGCTCTCGATCGCCAGCACAATATCCAGTCCGCGTGCGATCGGCGCAGGGGTCGGCGCGCGGCAGCTCGAAACCACGTGACCAGCTGCGTTCAACCGTACCAGGAGCTCATTTTCCCAGCGCCGAGATCCAATGGTGTGGCCGATAATTAAAATATTAGTCAATCGAATATGTTCTTTTTCAAGACTACTATGCCAGGATACCTATCGGTTTAGGCTTTCATAAGAGTTACCGGGGAGAACGCGGGCTTGGCTGTTAATCATATATTAAGATTTAAGGTCACGAAGGCGGCTTCTGCAGCTAGTATAGCTCTTGTGGCGAATAATCAGCAGGTCGCGACGCCTTCTGGCGACCAGGATCAGCAATGAACGTCCTTTCACATCCGAAACTGCCGGTCAGGCAAAAATTGCTGATCGTGTTCGGCACGAGGCCGGAGGCGCTCAAATGCTTTCCGGTGGTGCGTGCCGCGCTTGCCCATCCGGGTTTTGTTACCGAGACATGCATCACCGGCCAGCATCGCGAGATGGTCGACCAGATCATCGAACTGACCGGCCTGCCGGTGCATCACGACCTCAACATCATGCTGCCCGGCCAGACATTGTTCGACGTCACCTCGCGCGTGCTGCTGGGCATGGCCGAAGTGCTGGAGAAGGCGAAGCCCGATATCGTCCTCGTGCAAGGCGACACGACCACGGCGATGACTGCGGCTCTGGCTGCTTTCTACAAACGCATCCCGGTAGCCCATATCGAGGCAGGATTGCGCAGCCACGATATCAACTCTCCCTTTCCAGAGGAACTGAACCGCAAGATTGCCGGCGACATAGCGACGTGGCATTTCGCGCCGACCATCCAGGCGCGCGACAATCTAATCGCCGAAGGAAAGGCTGCGAACACCATCTTCGTGACCGGCAACACGGTGATCGACACGCTGTTGCATTTTTCCGGCGCGATCGACGCCGACAAGTCGATGAGCGCCAAGCTCGCCGCCCATTTCCCGTTCCTCGATCCCGCCAAGAAAATGATCCTCGTTACCGGTCATCGCCGTGAGAATTTCGACGGCGGCATCCATCGTATCTGCACGGCGCTGAAGGGGTTGGCGGTGCGCGAGGACGTGCAGATCGTCTATCCGGTCCATCCCAACCCCAATGTGCGCTCGGTGGTCAACGCAGAACTGGGTGGCGTGCCGAATATCCACTTGGTCGACCCGCAGGATTATATGCCGTTCCTGTTCCTGCAGAAGCAGAGCTATCTGGTGCTGACCGATAGCGGCGGCGTGCAGGAAGAAGCGCCTTCGCTCGGCAAGCCGGTGCTGGTGATGCGCGAGAATACCGAGCGGCCCGAGGGGGTTGCGGCGGGCACCGCCCGTCTCGTCGGCACCGATATCCAAAAAATCCTGTCGAATGCCAACAGCCTGCTCGACGATCAGGCTGCCTATCGCGGCATGGCGGGACGACACAACCCGTATGGCGATGGCCGGGCCGGTAACCGGATCGTTGAGGAATTGCTGCATCATGGCTGAGATCAAAACCGTTTCCGTTATCGGCATGGGCTATATCGGCCTGCCGACCTGTGCCATCTTCGCCAGTCGAGGGCTCGACGTCATTGGTGTCGACGTCAACGAAGCGGTGGTCGAGAAGGTTAATCGCGGCGAAATCCACATCGTCGAGCCGGACCTCGATGGTTTGATCCAGAAGGTTGTAGCCAACGGCAAGCTCAGGGCATTCAGTACGCCGCAGCCGGCGGACGCGTTTGTCATCGCAGTGCCGACCCCGATGACCGAGGACCACAAGCCTGACGTGAGCTATGTGCTCGCGGCGGCACGAAGCATCGCCTCCGTGCTGAAGCGGGGAGACCTTGTGGTGCTGGAATCGACATCGCCGGTCGGCACGACGCGCATCATGACGGGACTGCTTGCCGAATTGCGGCCCGATCTCAAATTTCCTCTGGTGCATGGCGAAGAGGCCGATGTCCTGGTCGCCTATTCGCCCGAGCGCGTGTTGCCGGGAAAGGTCCTAACCGAGTTGATCAACAACGATCGGTCGATCGGCGGACTGTCGCGCAAGTCGTCGGAACGCACCGCAGCACTCTATTCAACCTTTGTTGCCGGCGACCTGTTCACGACCCGGGCCGAAAGCGCGGAACTGGTGAAGCTGACCGAGAACGCGTTCCGCGACGTCAATATCGCCTTTGCCAACGAGCTTGCGGCAGTGTGCCAGGATCTGTCGCTCAACGTTTGGGAGGTGATCGATCTCGCTAACCGGCATCCCCGCGTCAACATCCTGCAGCCGAGCCCGGGCGTCGGCGGCCACTGCATTGCGGTCGATCCGTATTTTATCATCGATGCCGCGCCTAACAGCACGCGGCTGATGGCTTCGGCACGCCGGATCAATTCCGAGCGTCCCTTGTCGGTGGTCAGAGATATAGAAGCCCTGCTAGATCCTTCCCGCAAGCAGACGATCGCTTGTCTTGGCCTCAGCTTCAAAGCCAATATCGACGATATGCGCGAGAGTCCGGCTGTTGAGGTGGTGAAGCTTTTGTCAGATATTCCCAACCTGAAGATCATCGCGGCAGAACCCAACACAAACAGGCTGCCGCATGAACTCGAGGGTAAAGGCATCGTCTTCACCGATGCGCTTTCCGCCATCGACCAGTGCGATATCGTCGTCCTGCTGGTCGACCATCGGCAGTTTAATCTGGTTGATCCCGAAGCGCTCAAGGACAAGAAGCTCATCGACACAAGGGGTTTGTGGACCTGGCGCAAAGCACGCAAGCCCGACGCCCGCATCGAAGGCAAGAAATCAGCGCTCGAACTCCTGGCACTTCCTGCAAGTGCAGAGGAGGCCGCATGAACGCGCACGACCCAGCATGGGCGCAGCATCGCCTATTGGCGTCACGGCGCCGGGAATTCCTTGGTGCGCCGATCCATGCGCTGACCATGGCCGAGACGCTGGCCATCGCCGATGAGGCGATGACCCTGCGGCGGCCGCTGCATCATGTGGTCGTGAATGTCGCCAAGCTTGTGAACATGCGCAACAACGCCGAACTGCACGAGGACGTGGCAACGGCGGATGTAGTCAACGTCGACGGCATCGGCGTGCTTTGGGGGGCGCGTCTTTGCGGCGTCGCGCTTCCGGAACGGGTAGCGGGTGTCGACATCATGATCAATCTGCTGAGCCTCTGCGACACGCGGGGCTACAGGCTCTTCCTCCTGGGCGCAGAACAATCCGTTCTCGATGCGGTTAGAATGCGACTTGCCAGGGATCATCCGGGTCTCGTCGTCGCCGGCATGCGCAATGGTTATTTCAAGCCGGAAGACGAGGCCGGCATCGTCGAGGCGATCAACGCCTCGGGCGCCGACTGCCTGTTGGTGGCGATGCCGACGCCGCGCAAGGAGCGCTTTCTCAAGCGCTATCGTGACGAACTCACTCCGAGTTTCGTCATGGGCGTGGGCGGCAGTTTCGACGTCTATGGCGGCAAGGTTGCCCGGGCGCCAAAACTGGTTCAAGCGGCCGGTCTGGAGTGGTTGTTTCGCGTGGCACAGGAGCCGCGACGCTTGTGGCGCCGCTACTATGACACCAACACTGCTTACGCAGCGCTGCTGTGCCGGGAGTTATGGGGCCGTCGGGCGACGCCGAAAGGTCGATCTATAAGTAAGTAACGATTGCCCCCAACAAGCGGGCGGCCGCCTGGGCTACAGCCTCGGCCCGAAGTCGGAACCGCTTTTTCTAGGACTACGGCAAGGGTCTATGCGAGCCGTAGCCGCACCCGCAGCTTGGCTATGAATTGCATCGCGGCGGCAGGATAGAACAGCCAGGTCAGCCCGAAGAAAACCACTGCGCCAGCGGTGCCGCCCGCAACGAGCGAGAAGATGGCCGGCATATCGCCGAGAAGAGCGCTGGCAAGACTGGCGGCCAGCCCCGTGCAGACCGAAATGACGATCGAAACACCGATGTCGCGCCATGGCACCGGCACCGGCGTGAGCCGTTCGCTGATGATGATGCAGGCTAAAAGGCCTGCCAGCGATCCGCCCGCCAGCGCCAAAGCAGCGCCGACCTCCGCCATCGGAGGGATCAACAGCACGGACAGCGCGATTGTCGCCACCGAGCCGAAGGAATTGGCGATGATCAGCAGCCACGGCCGCTTGTGCGCGTGCACCACGGTGCCATAGACGAAGCTGGCGAGATTGGCACACAGCACGCTGAAGGCGATGATCGGAAAGAGCAGGCCGAAACGGCCGTGATACTCGGACGGCAGCAGGAGCTGCGTGATATCGCTGCTGAGTGCGACCAGCATCGCTGCAACCGGCAGGCAAAGGCGCATCATCAAGGCCATCAATTGCGACAGCAGCCGGCCCGATGCCGCAGGCCCGTCGTCGTCGAACCGGCTGACCACCTCGGGAAAGGCGCCCATGTTAATGGAGTTGGCGACCATATCGATGGGCTGGCGGGCCAGTGCATAGGCTGCGGCGAAGATCGCCACCGCGCCGGCATCGTAATAGATCTTGAGGAACACACGCTCGGCGCTGTGCAGGCCGAAGCCTACCAACGCCATGATGACCAGGGGCACGCCGAGGACGAAGAACTCCTTCTGGGTGAAGCGTGGCGGACCGGCAACGACGCGTCGGGATGCCATGATGCCTGCCACGATACCGGCAATCAGCACGCCGAGGCTCGAGCCGAGCGATACCGTCAGAAACGAATCTTGAAACATGACGATGGCACCGATCGGCAGCGCGAGTTGCAGCACGGCGCGCAGGAACTCGAGGGTCGAATAGACCGAATGACGCTGCTGCATCTGCAGCACCGTCAACGCGAAGCGGCCGATGGAACCGGCGATCAGGTAGCTGCAGACGGCGATCGCGAACTCGACCCAGCGCTCCGGCACGATCACTGCGGAGGCGGCCACGGATATGATCAGCGCCAGGGCCGTGCTCGCAAGCAACACCCGCCCGGCCAGCATCAGGCTGCCACGGCTGACGTCGCCTTTGCCCCCAAGCCTGAGCAAAGCGATGCGCAGCCAGTTGGTCACGGCAACGTCTGTCATTTCGCCGACGGTCACCACCAGTGTCAGCAGGCCATACTCGGTCTGGTCGATCAGCCGCGTCACGATGACCAGCAGGAGCAGCGCGGAAATCCGCGTCAGCAGGATCGCCGGGGCATAGATGAGCGTGGAGCGCAGCAGCAAAGAGTTGTCCCCGGAAAATTCACCTTCGATTAACCGTCGACCGGCGGAAAATCCAGCGGGATGACGGCAAAGGGTGAACAGATTCAGTTTGAACTAACGGATTCGTCGTAAACCTTGTTTGAAACCTTTGCCTTGTAGTTCCGAATGGAGTCATGTTGCAGCGTCCGGTCCACAATCAAAAAGTCCATGTCCTTGTCGCGACGCCTTCGGGCGTTTCGGGGCAGGGTGGTATCGACCGCATCATGGGGGCGCTGAAGCAGGAGTTCGAGCGGCAGGAGATCGCCGACATCGATGTACGCTTCCTTGCCAGCCGCGGCTCGGGGCATGTCGCGTTTTCGATCTTCTATATGTTTGACTTTTGCTTGCGGATGCTCGCGGCGCGTTTGGCGAAGCGCGCCGATGTCATTCACATCAACATATCGGTTACCGGCAGCACCTATCGCAAGATGGTGATCGCCGCCTGCGCACGGCTGCTGTCGATACCCTATGTCCTGCATTTGCATGGGGCGCAGTATGAGACATTCTGGAAAGACGATCGCAGTTTCATGAGCCGCCGCATCGAAGCTCTGTTCGAGCGTGCCGGTCGGGTGATCGTCTTGGGCAGGCTTTGGCGCGACTTCGTCGCCAGCCGGGCACCGGGGGCGGCCGACAAGATTGTCATCGTTCCAAACGCCACGGCGGTTCCATCCTTGGCGCATGTCGGTGGCGGCGACCATGTGCATCTCCTGTTCCTTGGCCGCATCGGCGACCGCAAGGGCGTCCCGCAATTGCTGGATGCGCTGCACTGCATGGAGCCGATCAAGAGTTGGCGCGCCACGATCGCCGGCGATGGCGACTTCGAGGCGGCACGGATGAGAACGGCCGAACTGGGCCTTGCCGAGCGCGTTACCCTTCCTGGCTGGGTCGGCCCTGACGAGGTCGCTTCGCTGATCGCTTCGGCGGACATTCTGGTGCTGCCCTCCTTTGCCGAAAATCTGCCCGTCTCGGTCATCGAAGGCATGGCTGCAGGTCTCGCGGTAGTGACGACGCCTGTCGGCGCCGTGGAGGACATCATCGCCAACGAGCAATCGGGGTTGCTGGTGCCGCCCGGCGATGTTGCGGCGTTGACCGAGGCGCTGACTCGGCTGGTCGAAAATCCGGCATTGAGAGCCAGGCTTGGTGCTGCCGCGATGGCCGTGCATCGGGAACGGCTTGAGCTCGTACCTTTCGTCGGCGCGATCTGCGACGTCTGGAGGTCGGTCGCGTTAAAAGCTCAATCGGTCAAGCGCTGACGCCATCCTATGTAAACGTGGACGCTGAGCTTGCGCGCCGCGCAGGTGAGCCTAAGACGAGCAGCTGCGGGTCGAGCGCAATATCGATCCCATTGGCGTCACTGCGGCGCTCCAAGCTTAAATTCGCGATGGAATATCTCCAAATTCAACAGCGCCCAAATTAGCTTTTCGTGGTCTGCGGCACCGCTGGTATGCTCCGAGACGATTTGATCAAGGTGTTTGGCGCTCAAATAGCTGCGAATGACGGACTGAGAGGAGCAAAGATGGTCGTCCACGTAGTTCCTCATTGACCCGCGAAACCATTCGGCGACGGGCACCTTGAACCCGACCTTGCGGCGGTTGAGAATTTCCTCAGGAAGCATGTTGGCCATGCTGTTGCGCAAGATCAGCTTACCTTTCCGCCAACCCACCTTGTAGCGATCGGGCAATTTGCTGACGAACGCAACCAGATCGCGATCGAGGAACGGCATTCTTCCTTCGATTGAACCGGCCATCATCATCCGGTCGCCTCGTTCCAAGAGATTGTCAGGCAACCACGATGTCTGATCGAAAAACAGCGCGCGGCGAAGATGGGATGACTTCGCGCTTGAGGAGAACGGGAAGTCCTTGCGTTCATTGCGACAATTGGCCGGCGCACCGATGAGGCGACCGTGTTCCCGCGCTGTCATGGCCCCAAACCAGGAGATCATCCGAGTGGCAAAGTCCCTTTCGCCCGCGCTTCGGGCAAATGTATCGAACTTGGCCGATGCGCCAGGCATGGCGCGTATCAGAGGGGCGAGGACGTTGTTGTGGAGCAAGGCTGGAACGAGCGACCGGTAGATTCCAGCCAGTGACTCCGCGCGATGTTTGGGATACCCGCCGAGAATCTCGTCTGCCCCTTCCCCTGTGAGCACCATCTTGACGTCCTGCGAGGCTCGCTCCGACATCAGGTAAATTGGAATGTCCGAACTTTGTGAAACAGGCGCCCCCAGATGGCGAATCAACTTGGGCAGGTGGTCAATCAGGTCGTCCGCCTCAATGACCAGTTCGCAATGGTCGGTCTTGAAATGATCGGCGACGCGTCGGGCGAATGGAAGTTCACTGTAAGCCGGTTCGCTGAAGCCGACCGAAAATGTACGAATTGGCTTGTCGCTGTGCTTGGTCATCAGGGCAACGATCGCTGACGAGTCGAGGCCTCCGGAGAGAAAGGCGCCAAAGGGTGCATCGCTGCGCATTCTGATCTCGACGGAATGGTCGAGCAGTTCCAGAAATCGCCGCTTGGCGGTTTCGTCGTCGATGTCCTCGGTCAGATCGGTTTGATCTGGAGGCGTATAATATCGCGTTTCCGTCACGGTCCCTTGCGACCAAACGGCATAGCTTCCGGGGTTGAGTTTGCGGATTTGTTTAAAAAGCGTGCGCGGTCCAGGCACGTAACGCCAGCGCAGATACTCGTGCACAGCGTCCAGATCGAGCTGCTGCGCGTTTGGCTGCGATGACAACAACGCGTTGATCTCCGAGGCAAACGACAGCAATTTTTCGCCTTCCATGAGGTAAAGGGGCTTTTTGCCGAAGGGATCGCGGCCGAGGATCAATTCGTGCCTCTGAGCATCCCAGAGCGCAAAAGCGAACATGCCGCTCAATCGGTCAAATACGGACAAGTGCCACTGATCATAAGCTCTGAGCAGCACCTCGGTATCGGAGCGCGTTCGAAAATGATGACCGAGGCCGATCAGTTCCTGGCGCAACTCGATATAGTTGTATATTTCGCCGTTGAAAATAATTCTGAGACGGCCGTCGTCGATATGCATCGGCTGATTTGAATCGGCGTTTAAGTCAATAATCGCCAAGCGGCGATGCACCAATGCCAATTGGTTCCCGCCGGTGTTCAAGTCCAAGAACTCGGTGCCTTCGGCATCGGGGCCACGATGCCGCAATGCGTTGGACATTCCGGCGGCCCGATATTGTGGGTTCTCGACTCTCGGCCCGATCCAGCCGGCAATTCCGCACATCATCTCTTCCCTGGGCGCGCGTGTTCGCGACGCTGTTTACGACGAATGTATTAAACACTTGGTTGCCGACGAACCGGATCGCGGAGAATGCCGCCAAGGTGTTTCAAAGGCGGGCTTGACCGGTTCGATCAGGCTCTGCCGGTCCTGAATGAGGTGCCACCGACGGTTGCCGCGGAGACGGCAGCTCTTGCCGTCGCGTGATTGATCACTAGCTTGTGGCGGGGACAGGATTGGCGTTGCCCGCCCGGCCGCTCATCCGTCAAGAGGCGCGATGGCTACGGCAGGCCCAGTGCCCGCAACATCTCCTGGTCCGGGACCGCAGGCCCTTCGGGCCGGATAACGGTCATCCCATAGGGATTGGAGAATTCCCAGACAGACCATGGTATCGCGAAGCGTTCCGCCTGCTGGCGCACCGCCTTGAGATAGCGCAGACCGTCGGCGTCGAATGCGCCCATGCGGCCGTCCGCAGACATGAGGATCACACCGAATTCACCCATGAAGAGCCGTCGGCTTGGAATGCCATGCGCCTCCGCCCAGTCGACCGCCTGACGGAAGCTCGCCTCGAGTTGGCTCGAGCCCCAATTGTGCTCGAAATATCGGGCGATTGCTTCACGCGCCGCGACCATGTTCATCGTTTGCTCGACCGGGCTCAGGCCGGCGGCCTCCATCTGCGCTTTAAGGGTTTCGGTCACCTTTTCGGGCGTACTGCTGTCGGCCGGCCAGGGCAGGCCCGAGGCGAAGGCGCCTGTCCCGTCGGGCCGCTGGTGCGTGAAACTGTGCGGCTCGTACATATGGAAGCTGTAGTAGAGGTTCGGATCGTCAAAGCCCGGGGTGAGATTGACCAGCCCGGCAATGCTGCCGCCACAGGCGCCTGTTGCGACGATGGTGAGTTCGCTGCTGACTGCGCGAATATCGCGGACCGTGTCTGCCATGATCCGCTGCCAGTCATCGCTGCCGCTCGAATCACAGGGGTAGTATGCCGGCTCGTTGTAAGGCTCGAAGGCTACATTGCCGGTGCCAACCCTGGCCAGCATGGTGGCGACCGCCACAACCATTTCGCGATAGCTGGCAACGCCTTCGCTGTCGGCACCGTCATAGATCATCTCCATGCTGTAGGCCGGAACCTGGGTGACGCCGTGCAGGTCGAAAACCACCTTAAGGCCGGCCGACGTGACCCGCTCGACCGCTGCGGCAAGTATGTCCAGCGCCTGCTGCCGTTTGGCGCCCTCGCTGGCAAGCAGAGGGCCGGGGTCGACGCTCAGCCGGACGAAGTCGAAGCCCATCGATCGAATGCGCGCAAACACTTCGCCATCCGGCCAATCGGTGAGCGGCCTATGTCCAGCGCGCCACGCCTCCTCGCTGCGATAGGGCGGCCAACTGTAGGATCCATCGTCCTCGACCGGCGACCAGTTGAGCCATTCATGCACGCCGACGCCGCGCTGGAGCTGGATCGGCGCAGCGTTGGCGGCTATCGCCATGCCGAGCACCCAGGCTACAACCCACGCCATCCTTCTCATCGCCACTCTTCGCATCATGGTCGGAGATATTAACCGCAGGATCGGAAAAGGAGGATTGCCGTCGTGCGGCTTTTCGACAGCATGGTATATAAGAATCGAAACCTTGGCGGAGCGCGTATGAGAGTCGGCTGGTACATCAACCGGTTGCGCAGCATGGAGCCGGCCGAGGTGTTGCACCGGCTGGGCGAGCAGCGTCGAAGGATCGCTTCGCGCCGCCGCGACGACGGCTGGGAGCGTTATGCTTCCCCCCAGTTGCACCCGGTGCTGCGTGGATTGCGCGATGCTGCGCTGGCTGCGACACCGGAGCAACGGCAAGCCATAGCGGCGGCGGCGCAAAACACGCTTGGGGGCCAGTTTTCCGCACTTGGGCGGACATGGCCACGGCGCGATCGAGATCGGCTGTTTCCTCCCGAGCTTTGGCGCCTTGATCCGGTGACCGGCAGGTTTTGGCCGGGTCCCGAGGCCCATACTTTCGATATCGATTTTCGCCATGGCGGCGGCCGCGGCGATGTAAAATACGTTTGGGAGATCAACCGGCTGCAGCAGTTGCCGCCACTGGGCGCCCACCTGCTTCTCGCCGGCGACGACCAGTCCCGGATGGCCATAGAGGCGGCGATCGACAGCTGGCATTCAGCCAATCCGCCGTTCCGAGGGGTTTGCTGGGCCTCCGGCATCGAAGTAGCGCTGCGAGCCATCAGCCTGATTGTCACCATGGACCTCGTCGGCGACCGATTAGGCGCGGCGACACGGCAGCAAGTGGGTGAAATACTGGCGGCAAGCGCCTATTGGCTGCCGCGGTTCCCTTCTCGATTTTCCTCCGCCAACAACCATCTCGTCGCAGAACTGGCTGGCGAGTATCTGATCGGCCTGGCGTTGGGGACCGAATCCAACGATGTCCGCGGCGCCCTCCTGGCTGAGGCGCGCAAGCAGATTCTCGCCGATGGCGCCGGTGCCGAGCAGACCCCGACATATGCGGCCTTCACCGCCGAACTAATTTTGCTGTGCGCCGCTGTGGCACGCCAGGCCGGAACGCCGTTTCCCTCGCCCGTCGAAGCGCGTCTGGCCGCATTTGCCAATTTCGTCGCTTGGCTCTCCCCAGCTGCCGGCTTTGGCGACAACGATGAAGGTCGCGTGCTGACGCTCGGGGACGAGCCGGACTATGTCCGATCCGTCGCCGCCGCCATCCGTGGCTTTTTACAAATGCCGGGCAACGCGGCGGCGCCACACGATTTTCGGGCGCTTTTCTTTGGCAGGCCGTCGGAACCGGCACCGGCGTCGCATGGGTTGCAAACGTTCACGCAAGGCGGGCTCTCCGTCTGGCGCGGTGAGATGAATGGCCGCAGCATCGATCTGACCTTCGACCACGGCCCGCTCGGCTATCTCTCGATAGCGGCTCACGGCCATGCCGACGCGCTGTCGCTCACCTTGTGCATCGATGGCGAGCCGGTGCTGGTCGACCCCGGCACCTGGCTCTACGGTTCGGGGGGCGTCTGGCGCGACTGGTTCCGCTCGACACCGGCGCATAACACGCTGAATATCGAGGGCAAAAGCCAAAGCATCATCGCCGGGATGTTCAACTGGTCGCACAAGGCGGTTGCGGCATTGGTGGAGAGCGAGCCGGGAACGCACTGGAAGCTGCGCGCCCGGCATGACGGGTATAGAAGCCGCTTCGGTGTCGTGCATCAGCGCACCGTGATGCACCAGGCCGACGGGATCGTCGTGACCGACCAACTGCTCGGCGGCAGGCGCGTGGCCGAGGTCGTCTTTCAACTCGCAGCCGGCCTCGGCACCAACCGAGACGGAAGCACGATCATAGTGCTGCGCGGCGACGAGCCGCTGATGACCGTTCGGTTTCCGGACGCTGCGGTCGACATCCGCGCCGGCGGCGACGCACCGGGGCAGGGCGGCTGGGTTTCACCGCGTTTTGGCGCCAGGCAGCCAGCCGAACGCATCGCCTGGCACGGCGAAGTGGGCGAAGACGGAATTAAGATCCACCTCGCGGCAATCCCACCGTCGCAACGATAGCGACCGGCGAAGCAGCAGAGCGGGCCATCCGCTGTTCCGGCCGTATTCGAGATTAATTACGTTCCGACATTTAGCGTTTTGTTACGGTTGAACTGCTAATCTGGCGCAAATCCGGCATGCTTTTGCTCGTTGCAGCCGCAATAGCCACCTGGTTGCGGGCAACATGCAGTGGGTTTGGCAAGTTTTTTGCTTCGTAATTCGCCGGTAGCCATTTTACGGCCCAGGAGCCACTGCACCGATGTTTTCTGAATTCGCCGGAGTGATTGTGGAAAAGCTTTCGAACGTCAATCTGGTGACGCTCGGCCTCCTATTTCTCACGGCACTGGGGAGCGCGGTGGTCGCTTACTGGCGAACTGTCGAGCACAAGTCCCTCAGGGACTTTTTCGATTTCGCTTTCCCGGCGGAAGTCATCCTGCATCCGTCGGCGCGAGCGGATGTCCTATTTTGGGTCACTAAACGGGCGATAATGCCTTTCCTGCTCATCCCTGCCGGCGTCACCTTCGTTGCCGCCGTGGGCTATGGGACGCACCAGGCAATCGGCTGGCTCCTTGATATCCAGGCGCCGCTCATCGACGGCCCGGCCGGACCGGTGACGATCGTCATCTTCACCGCAACCATGCTGATCGCCTACGACATTTCGTACTATCTCTACCATGTCGCCCAACACCACTTCCCGTTCCTATGGGAATTGCACAAAGTGCATCATTCTGCCGAGGTGATGGTGGGAATCACCAAGGATCGGGTTCATCCGCTGGACGATCTGATGAACCGTATCTGGGATGGTGTCATCCCGGGGATATGCTTCGGCATCTGGAGCCTGATCGCGCTCGATCCTGTAGAGATCGCTATCTTCGGCATCAACGTCTATGTCATTCGCAACATCCTGATGATGGACTTTGTTCGCCATACCCATTTCAAGATTTCCTTCGGCCGGTTGAACAACATCATCTTGTGTCCGCACTGGCACCAGGTGCACCACAGCATCGACCCTCGCCACTACGACAAGAATTTTGGCCTGCTGTTTTCGTTCTGGGATCGCCTGTTCGGGACGCAGTTTGTCCCGGATCCGGATGAAGACCTCAAATTTGGCCTGATAGATCGCGATGTGCGCGACTATCAATCGCTCTTTGGGCTTTACATCCTGCCGCTCAAGAAGATGGGAGGGCATGTCGCCAGACTGTTCCAGAGGCGTCTCGATGTCATTGCACAGCCACAGGATCGTTCCCCTTCATGAACAGCATTGTTTCGATTGACGCTTCGAGCGCAGAGCGCCTGGAAGTTGTCCGCTCGGCGGATCGCCTGGCTGCGATCGAAGCCGATTGGATGCATCTTTGGCATCGCACTGATGGGCTGATCTTTCAGAGCCATGCCTGGATTTCGGCATGGTGGAGTACCGTAGCGGACCGTGACCAGCGCGCGCTGCGGATCGGGTTGGCCTGGAATGGTGACAGGCTCGTTGCCGTCTTTCCCATGGCGATCGGCAAGCGCAAAGGCCTGCGGTTTCTCGAATGGGCGGCCGGCAGCTATACCGATTACGGGGATATTCTCGTTGCTCCGGAATGCTCCTCATCGGCGCTGCAGGACGTATGGGCCCGGATCTGTGAAGCCGGTGGCTTCGATATTGCCTTTCTCAATCATCTCTTGCCGGGTGCGGCGGTCCGCAGAATTTTCACTCCGGATACCTCTGGCGGGATCAGGCTTCGCCCCAATCACAGAGAGGAAGTCAGCTATCGCGTCGCCGGACAATGGGAGAGCGGAGCCGCGTGGTTCGCGGAGCAATCGAAAAAGACGCGGCAGAACTATCGGCGCGGCGTCAAGACGCTGGAAGAAGCCGGGAAAATGAAATTTCGCCTGCTTGCGCCAGACGAGCCGCTGCAGCCGGTACTGGACCGCCTCTCTGCCCTGAAGCGCAGATGGCTGGTGGAGCGCAAGCGTGAATCCCAACTTTTCGAAGAGGGAGCGCCAGTACTCGCCGCACTCGTCGAGGCGCTGGCGCGCGCCGGCGTGCTGCACATTTTCGTACTTGAATGCAATGGCACGATGGTCGCAGTCTCCATCAACTTCGTCCAGCACCACACCATGATGGCCTTCGTGACCACTTTCGATCCGGATTTCAGCCAGGCGTCGCCCGGCATGATCCTGATGATGGACTACATACGGTGGTCGATCGATCACGGCTTGGGCACGGTCGATTTCCTGTGCGGCGCAGAGTCGTTCAAGCACAAATTCGCAACGCAGGGCGTTGTCCTGCAATCCGTTCTTGGGACGCGCACGGCGCAAGGCTCGCTCGCTTCTCTTGCCGATCGTATGCGCCAGACGGTCCGGCATGTACGCGGGCGCGGACTGGTGCCGACAGCTTGATTTTCGGCTTGATCGGCGCCCGGAACACCGTGTCCGACAGGCAATGGCAAGTGGTGTCCTATCGCTTCCCTCGTCGGGTCGCCGGCAGCACGAACCGCTCAAAGTGCCGATTGCGTCTGAGATGGAACGACCCGCCAGACCTTGTTGCCGACATCATCCGCCACCAGCAGGGCGCCGCGACGGTCTATCGCCACCCCCACAGGACGGCCAAAGGCCTTGTCGTCCTCGCTCAGGAAGCCGGTGAGGATGTCCTGAGGCGGGCCTGACGGCTTGCCGCCGGTAAACGGCACGAAAATCACCTTGTAGCCGCTGCGCGGCTTGCGATTCCACGAGCCATGCTGGCCGACGAACGCGCCATTCCTGTATTGAGGACCGAACAGGTCGCCCGTGTAGAAGGTCAGTCCCAATGAAGCCGTGTGCGCCCCGAGCGCATAGTCCGGCTTGATCGCCTGGGCGACGAGGTCGGGCCGCTGCGGCTTGACGCGATTATCGACATGCTGGCCGTAGTAGCTGTAAGGCCAGCCGTAGAAGCCGCCATCCTTCACCGATGTCATGTAGTCCGGCACGAGGTCGCTGCCGATCTCGTCGCGCTCGTTGACGGCGACCCAGAGTTCGCCGCTTTCCGGATTCCAGGACAGGCCGTTCGGATTGCGCAGCCCGGAGGCGAAGAGACGCGACTGCTTCGAAGCGAGATCGATCTCCAGCACTGCGGCGCGGTTCTCCTCTTCCTCCAAGCCGTTCTCGCCGACATTGGAATTGGATCCGACCGTCGCATAGAGCTTCGTGCCGTCCTGCGAGGCGGTCATGTCCTTGGTCCAGTGGTGGTTCCTCCCCGCAGGCAGGTCGACGATCTTCTCCGCCGGTGCGGTGATCTCGGTCGCGCCCTCCTGGTAGGGAAAGGCCACAATTGCATTGGCGTTGGCGACGTAGAGCTTGCCGTTAAGTAGCGTCATGCCGAATGGCGAGAACAGCCCGGTAAGGAAGGCCGTTTTGGTTTCCGCCACCCCGTCGCCATCCTGATCGCGCAGCAACGAGATGCGATTGGCGCTAGACGTTTGCGCGCCGGCCTGGCTCTGGAAGAGGTTTGTGAAGAAGCGGCGTATGCTGCGTAAGCTCTCTATGAAGAAGCTGCGTATGCTGCGTATTCTGAAGCCCTCGTCCGGCTTGGGCGGGGCATTGCTCTCGGCCACCAGCACGTCGCCGTTTGGCAGCACGTATAGCCAGCGCGGATGGTCGAGCCCGCCGGCAAACTCGTTTACTGCAAATCCCTGGGCCGCCGTCGGCTTCGTGCCCTGCGGCCATGGCGCGGCCTTGGCGACATGGACGGTCGGCAGCCAAGTCGGATTCGGCTCCGGCAGGGTCGGGTTGGGGCCATAGGTCTCCGCGATCGGAACCGTCGCCTCTTCGCGCGACAGGAAGAAGACCGCTCCGCCGGCGACGACGAAAAGAACGATCAGCATGAGAAGGGCGGCAAGCAACTTTTTCACCAGAACCTCGAAAATGTGAAAGAACGCAAACGCGCTTATCGCGTTCCGGTTGCGGATGGAGCGGCGGATAGGGCGAAGTAGGCCGCAAGCGCGCGGACGTCGTCGTCCGTGAGACCCTTCGCGGCATTGGCCATGAGATGGCCGAAGCGCGTTCCACCCCGCTTTCCCGCCCTGAACAGCCCAAGCTGCGCCTCGATATAGCGCTCGGGCTGGCCGGCGATGGAGGGATAGAGCGGGCTGCGGTCCTGTCGTCCGTGACAGCCGAGACAGGCTGGCACGCCGGCCTCCTTGATACCCCTCTCGGCGATTTCCCTGCCGCGCCGGACAAGTGCTGGATCGCCCTCGCCCCCGGGGTGCCTCGTCGGCAGGGCGGCGAAATGCTTGGCCAAATCCGGCCAGGATTGAGGCCCTGCCGCAATGGCGGGCAGGCTCATCAAGCCGCTTGCCCGACCTTCCTCGGCATAGGCGCGCAGGCTTTCTAGGAGATAGGCCTCGCTCTGCCCGGCGAGAACGGGGATCGCAGGACCGCGCCCGAGACCGTCCCCACCGTGGCAGCGGCCGCAATCCGCGAGCGCCTGCCGTAGGGTTGCGGCAGCGCCTTCAGGAGGCGCAAGCCTTGCTCCATAGGCGAGGTCACGGTAGGTGGCTTCGTCCATCGACGGCAGTTCGCGCAGGAAGGCTACCATCGCCCAGACCTCGTCGTCGCGTTCCTGCGTCGGCCAGGCCGGCATGCCGGTGAAGCGCACGCCGTGTTTGACGATGCGAAAAAGTTCCGCGTCGGACCATTCGCCGACGGCCCCCGCAAGGTCAGGCGGCTGCGGCAGCATTCTCATGACGACAGGAGATCGCGGCTCGCCCGGCGCACCGTGACAGATGGCGCAGCCGCGCGCGAAATGTCCGGCGGCCGGCTGGATCGCATGACGCGGCAGAGCTTCTGGAACGTCGACCGCCAGCGCATAGGTGCGCACAGCCGATCGCATGGCGAATTGGAGAAACCATTCCGTGATCTTCCAGTGGCCGCTTGACGCACCGACATTGAAAAAGCCGATCCAGGCGGCCAGCACCACGACGAAGGGCAGAATGGCAAGCGCGATGGCGAGCTTCTTCCAACTGATATGCATCAGACCGCCTTCCGCGGCGGGGCGGCGAGCAAGCGCGCAAAAAGTGTCACGCCGCCGGCCAGATAGACCGCTGCGCCGACCAAAAGCATGATTACGCCGCCAAGTTCCTGATCCTGCTGCGCGGAAAGCGCGACGCCGAAGCAGCTTATCTCGCCCGTCCCGTAAAGCGGCCTCGGGGTCAGCGCCAGCAGCGCCCCGAGCAAGGTCATATGGATGGACGTCAGAAGCAAGGCGAAGGCGCCGGCGGCATTGCCTGTGATGTCCGAACCGCGGCGCGGCAGGCAGGTCAGCCACAGGAACAGCCCGGCGGCGAGGAACGTGGCCTGCTCGATGGCGGTCGCAAACAGCGAGCTTTGCGCCAGTGTCCGCAAGGCCGGCGCGTGCCAGGACCAGACAATGATAAGCTCGACGAGGGAGGCGGGGAGGGCGAGGGTGAACGCCCGGTTTGCATCTGATTTCGGGCGGAGCGGGATCCCAATCGCCATCAGCGGCGCAGCGATCGCTACCACTCCCATATGCGCCAGCATGTGCGCCGAAAACGAATCCCGCCAGGCATCGAGCAGCGGTCCGGCCCAGACCAGGGCGAGGACGAGGAGACCGAGGATGAGGCAGGCGCGTCTCACCGGATACACCCCGTCAGGAACAATGCGGGCATCGCGGTGAAGATCACGGCGATGAAGCTGAGACCCGAGAGCAGCAGCGTCGCAAAGCCCTGGAACAGGGTCCGGTCGCGTCTCGTCGGATCGTCGTGCGGCGGATCGTCTGTGCCGAAGCCCCATTGCCGCCAGGCGAGCCATGCGGATAGCGCGATGAGCGAGAGGGCGATCAGGGTGGCGGCGGCGATGCCCGCGCGCACAGCGCTGAAACTCAGCCCGATAAGTTCGGGCTTAGCGCAATAGACCGCCGCGCCGATGTAGCAAACGAGGAAATGCGCAGCCCACACCACGGGCGCGGTAAACAGCGTCCAGAGCGTTTCAATCTCTTTCGGGATGAGCCGCATCGCCGCCTCATATCGCTGCCGGAAAGAGGCCAATGATGGCGAAGGTGATGACGGCGGAGACCAGCACAAAATGCCAGTAGAGAACCACGTTGCTTAGATCCATGTCATGCTTCGGCGTTAGTCGGCCGGCCAAAGAGCGGGCCAGGCAATAGGCCTGCATTACCGTGCCGAGCGCGGCATGGGCGAGCACCCAGATCACGAGGATCCACACGATTGCGGGATAGACGTGGCGCGTCGGGTCCATGCCGGGAGACCACGGCGCGGCCAAGCCTGCGGCGGACGCGGCAACGGTGGTCAGCAGGGACGCTACCAGCAACCCGCGCACAGTGGCCGTGGCGCCGCGCCTGTTGAACATGCGGGCCGCCACCATCAGGCCCCACGCTGCAGCGAAGAGGACGGCAGCCAGCAGAGACCAGATCGCATCAGGCCCGGCAATCCCCGCGGTGAAGTCGGCATGGATCGTCCAGTAAAAGAAATAGCCGAAGACGAGGCTGGCGAAGGCCGTGCCGTCGCCCACCATGGTGATGAACATCGCCCACCAGCCGACCGAATCGGGGCCGGAGGCATAAAGCGGCAGGCTGAGGCCCAGGCCGACATCCTTTTCCGGCTTCTCGGGGATTTCGCCAGTGCCCGTCCAGAGCCAGTAGATGACGGCGCAAAAGCAGGTGATTGCGGCCAGCGCCGTCGCGATCCACCAGTGGAAGGTAAGCGCGATGAAGGCGGCTCCGAGCGAAAGGGCCGAGATGATGGTGATATGGGAACTGCCGCCGACGCGCAGCACCTGGATGGGGTCGGCGTCGAGCACGGAGGTGACCAGTCCCTCGCGCCGTCCTTCTTCCGCGTCGGGCAGGTAACAGCGGCCTTCATTGACCTCGCGCGCAAGATCCTTCTGGTCCCAGAGGGGATAGCGGCTGCGCACGATGGGTATCGAGCGGACGCCCCAGTTCTCCTCCGGCTCGGAAATCCATTCCAGGGTGCCAGCATTCCACGGATTGAGTTCGTCGCGCGGCTCCCGGTGCTTCGGCCTGAGCACGTCGAAGACAACCACCAGCACGCCCGCGGCGAAAATAAAGGCTCCGGCCGTCGAGATCAGGTTCAGCCAATCCCAGCCGATTTCGGCCGGATAGGTGAAGACGCGCCGGGGCATGCCGCGCAGGCCGCTCAGATGCATGGGGAAGAAGCCGATGTTGAAGCCGCAGAACATCAGCCAGAAGGCGAGCCGTCCCAGACGGTCCGAGAGCTTCTTCGCGTCGATCAGCGGGTAATAGTAGTAGAGCCCGGCCACGACCGGGAAAAGCATGCCGCCGATCAGCACATAATGGAGGTGCGCGACGACAAAGTACGTGTCGTGCGCCTGCCAGTCGAAGGGTGCGAGCGCCACCATCACGCCCGTCAGTCCGCCAATGACGAAGATGGCAAGTCCTCCGGTGCCGAACAGCATCGGAGTCGAGAAGATCACCCGGCCGGCCAGCATGGTGGCGATAAAGACGACGATCTGCACGCCCGTCGGGATCGCCACCGCCTCGGAGGCCGCCGAGAAGAAGGCCAGCGAGATTTGCGGCAGGCCTGTCGCAAACATGTGGTGTACCCACAGGCCGAAAGAAAGGAATCCCGTTCCCACTGCCGCGAGCACGATCCAGGAATAACCGACGATTGGACGCTGGGAAAAAGTCGGCACGATCATCGCCATCAGCGCGATAGCCGGCAGGAAGATGATGTAGACTTCCGGATGGCCGAATATCCAGAACAGATGCTGCCACAGCAGCGGGTCGCCGCCGCGCGCTGCGTCGAAGAACGGCCAATCGAACATCCGTTCCATCTCGAACAGGAGGTCGCCGGCGATCAGCGGCGGGAAGGCGAACAGGATCATTCCAGCAACGATCAACAGGTACCAGGCGAAGAGCGGCATCAGGTTGATGCGCATGCCCGGCGCGCGGCATTTCATGATGCCGACGATGAGCTCGACGGCGGCCGCGATCGAGGCGACTTCGATGAAGGAAAGGCCGAGCAGCCAGATGTCGGCGCCGATGCCGGAGAACTCCTTGTCGGTGGCGAGCGGCGGATACATGAACCAGCCTGCCGACGGCGCCGCGCTGAAGAAGATGGAGCCGCAGACGAAGATACCGCCGAGGAAAAAGCTCCAACAACTGAACGCCCCCAGGCGCGGAAACGGCATCTCGCGCGCGCCCAGCATCGGCGGCAGGAGGAAGATCGCGACTGCCTCGAAGATCGGCACTGCGAACAGGAACATCATCACAGTACCGTGCAGGGTGAAAGCCTGGTTGAAGAAGTCGGCCGACAGGAAGTCGTTGTCGGGCACGGCGAGCTGCAGGCGCATCAGCAGCGCGAGCGCGCCGGCGAACAGCATGAAGGCGAAAGCCGCCGAGCCGTACCAGAGGCCGATCTGGAAATTGTTCACCGAGGTCCAGTAGCGCCAGCCGGCCGGATTGGCCCAGACGGCGCGCAGCCGCTCCTCCTGCGCCTTGTATTCCTCCGGCGCGCGCTTCTTGATCGCAGCGCTCATTGCAGGCCTCTCAGCCAGGCGGCGATGGCGCGAATGTCGTCCGGCGGCAACATGTCGAAGGCCGGCATCCTGGAGCCGGGCTTGATTAGTTCGGACCGGGCGATGAAGCGGGCGACGGCGTCTTCGGTGTTGGGCAGGATGCCGGCTCCGACGGTGGCGCGGGAACCGAGATGCGAAAGATCCGGGCCGATCAGGCCGCGCGCATCGGTGCCCGCGACGAAATGGCAGGACCCGCAGCCATGGCGCAGAAACAGCGCGCCGCCGCTCGCGCCGGCGCCTTCCGCGGGAATTGCCTGGGCGGCGAGCCAGGATCGAAATGCTTCGGGCTCCATCGCCACGGCCGAGAACGCCATCAGCGCGTGAGACGTGCCGCAATATTCCGCACAGGGCCCGCGGAAGATGCCGGGTTTCGTAGCCATAAGCGAAAGCCTGTTGGTGCGACCGGGGATCATGTCCATCTTGCCGCCGAGCGGTGGGATCCAGAAGGAATGGATCACATCGGCGCTTTTCAGGGTGAATTCGACGCGCTCGCCGACCGGCAGCCTGACCTCGTTGGCGGACGCGACCGGCGGTCCCTGAGCTGGGCGGTAGACAACTTCCCACCAGAACTGCCTGCCGGTTATTTCAATCCGCAGGCCGGCGGCGCCCGCCTGGGCGAAGGGCCGAAGGCCAGGCGTCAGCCACAGTGCATAGGCGAGCAGGACACAAAGCGTGACCGACGGGAAGACCACGCCGCCCCAAAGGATGGTCCTGCTGGCAGACTTTTCGGCCAGCCTGCGGCGGTTGAATAGGGCTGAATGAAGAAGCACGCCGACCACGCCCAGCCAGATGACGGCGCCGCCACTTAGCATTATCCAAAACAGTATGGCTATCTGCTGCGCTTCCGCTCCCGCGGGCGCAAGTACCGACCGGGCGCCGGCAAAGCCGCTCGCCAGCGATAATGACGCAGCGGACAGGCTGAAATATTGACCCATTTCCAACCCCTCCGCCGTAAACCGGCGAAAGGGGCGGAAGGTTCCGGGCAACTGAGCTTTCGAACCGCTGTTTGACGCACCTTGCGGGATTTGCTGCAGATCGAACTGGCTGCCAATTTTGGGGGCGGGGCTGCCGGTTCTCGTGCGTGGAGCTTTCTATGATCGGTATCGGCCGCGTGATCTGCCGACCAGCAGCCGTTCATTGGAGGACTTCCTGCAGCGGGTGGCCGGGGAGATGAAATCCACTCGACCCGTGAATCCCGAGGATGCGACGAGATCCGTGTCAGAGTTCTCGCCAGGCATGTCGACTTCGGCCAGTTGGTCAAGGTGCGAGACGCGTTGCCGAAGCAGATCCAGGCGCTTTGGCCGCCCGAAAGCGTTGGAGTTTAGCAGCAGCAAGACAAAAGTCTGAGCTCTCGATACGGTTCTCAGCTGCCTCGGCCCGGCCGGTCCTTTTCCTCGCGATACAATCGCTCAGTGGCCCGATCGCTTTCTCTGCGCTCTGCAGGCCCCCGACGGCGCCACGTGAGGAGTGCGTAAGCGATCACGATTGCTAGCAGTAGCGGGCCGCCAGCAACGACGATCAACCACATACTGTTCTCGAACATGGAACATCTCCTTTCCCTCGTTGCCAGAAGGAGCGAAACCGTTGCTCCCTTCCGGTCCAGGGGTGGACAGTGCAGTGTAGATCTCTTCACCGAATGACCTGTGCGCCGCCAACTCAACTGCTAAGCGCAGGCGGCCTGGTTCGTTCCTCCAGAAAAACAGCTTGTTCGCGACGGGCTGTTGCACTCGGCACGCGCTGATGGAAGAATGGATATCCCTCGGAAACGTTCCATTGTGCGAGCCATTCGCTGGCTGGCTTTCAGGCGTTCACTATATCTGTCTCGACCCCTAACATCCGGTCGCAGACGCACTACGTGATGATAGGGAACCACAAAGGCTTTCCGATAGTTGAATGAAGGGCGAGAGCAACCAGACCGGCCGGGGCGAGGATACCATGCGCGAGAACCAGTCCGACGTCTTCGATCTGTTTTCGGAGATTTACACGAATGCGGCGCAGGAGGAGATAAGCATCCAGCAATATCTCCTTGCCTGCCGCGAGGATAAATCGATGTATGCCTCGGCGCCCGAACGGATGGTCGAGGCGATCGGCGAGCCTACCCTGATCGACACCAGCATGGATGAGCGGCTCGGCCGCATTTTCGCCAACAGGACAATCAAGGTCTATCCCACCTTCTCCGAGTTTTATGGCATGGAGGACACGATCGAGCGCATAGCCGGCTATTTCCGCTATGCCTCTCAAGGGCTCGAGGAACGCAAGCAGATCCTCTATCTGCTTGGCCCTGTCGGCGGCGGTAAGTCCTCGCTCGCCGAACGGCTGAAGAAGCTGATGGAGCAGCGTCCGATCTATACGCTGAAGGTGGGCGGCCAGATCAGCCCGGTTTTCGAATCGCCGCTCGGGCTTTTCAATCCTGACCGCATGGGCGACCTTTTGGAGGACAAATACGGCATCGCGCGGCGCCGGCTGAACGGCCTGATCTCGCCGTGGGCGGCCAAGCGCCTCGATGAACTGTCCGGGGACATCTCCAAGTTCAGCGTCGTGAAGCTGATGCCTTCGCGGCTGCGCCAGATCGGCATCGCCAAGACCGAGCCGGGCGATGAGAACAACCAGGACGTTTCGGCCCTGGTCGGCAAGGTCGATATACGACAACTCGAGAATTTCAGCCAATCCGATCCGGACGCCTATTCCTACAGCGGCGGCCTGAACCGGACCACGCAAGGGTTGCTTGAGTTCGTTGAGATGTTCAAGGCGCCGATCAAAGTCCTCCATCCGTTGCTGACCGCTACCCAGGAAGGCAGCTACAACGGTACGGAGAACTTCGGATCTTTTCCTTATCAGGGCATCGTCGTAGCCCATTCCAACGAGTCGGAATGGCTGCAGTTTAAGAACAACAAGAACAACGAGGCGTTCCTCGACCGCATCCTGGTGGTCAAGGTGCCGTACTGCCTGCAGGTCACCGAAGAAAGGCAGATCTACGAAAAGCTGCTGCGCGAAAGCGAATTGGCTTCCAGTCCCTGTGCACCGGAGGTGCTGGACATTCTCAGCCGGTTCACCGTCTCGACCCGTCTGGCCGAGCACGACAATTCGCCACTTTACACGAAGATGCGCGTTTATGACGGCGAGAACCTCAAGGACATAGATCCCAAGGCGAAGTCGGTTCAGGAATACCGCGATGCCGCCGGTGTCGACGAGGGCATGACCGGCGTCAGCACGCGCTTTGCTTTCAAGATCCTGTCGCAGACATTCAACTACGACACCAAGGAAGTGGCCGCCGATCCTGTGCATCTGATGTACATTCTGGAGGAGGCCATCAAGCGCGAGCAGTTCCCGAAGGAAACGGAGGCCGCATATCTCGACTTCATAAAGTCGGAACTGGCGACGCGTTATGCCGAGTTCATCGGCCATGAGATTCAGAAGGCCTATCTGGAGTCCTACAGCGAATACGGCCAGAACCTGTTCGACCGCTACATCGCCTACGCCGATGCCTGGATCGAGGATCAGGACTACAAAGACCCCGATACAGGCCAGATCCTCAATCGCGAGGTACTGGACAACGAACTGTCGCAAGTCGAAAAGCCGGCCGGCATTGCCAATCCCAAGGACTTCCGCAATGAGGTCGTGAAGTTCGCGTTGCGCGCCCGGGCGAGGAACAATGGCCGCAACCCCTCATGGACAAGCTATGAAAAGCTGCGCGAAGTCATCGAGAAGCGGATGTTCGGCCAAGTCGAGGATCTGCTCCCGGTGATCAGCTTCGGCTCCAAGCAGGACAGCGTAACGGAGAAACGGCATACCGAGTTCGTGCATCGGATGGTCGGACGCGGCTATACCGAACGTCAGGTCCGCCGGCTGGTGGACTGGTACATGCGGGTGAACAAGGCGGGCTGAGTCCGGCCGGGGTGGTTCCATGCCGATCTTTGTCGATCGCCGACTGAACCCGAAGGACAAGAGCCTCGGCAACCGCCAGCGCTTCCTGAAGCGTGCGCGCGAAGAGCTGAAGCGAAGCATCCGGGATCGGATTCGTACCGGCAAGATCGCTGATGTCGACAGCGAGCATGCCGTCTCGATGCCGGCGAGGGGCACAGCCGAGCCGAGCTTCAGCGATGCGAAAGACAGCGGCAAGCGGCAGCACATCCTGCCGGGCAATAAGCATTTCGCCCCGGGCGACCGGGTTCCCAAGCCCGGTCAGGGCGGCGGCGGTTCGTCTCCCGGGAAAACGGTCTCGGAGGACGATTTTCGTTTCGTGCTCTCGCGCGAGGAGGTGCTCGACCTTTTCTTCGAGGATCTCGAACTTCCCGACATGGTCAAGCTCAACCTCAAGGAGATACTTGCCTTCAAGCCGCGCCGCGCAGGGTTCGCCGCGACCGGTTCGCCGACCAACATCAATGTCGGGCGCACCATGCGAAACAGCCATGGTCGCCGGATTGCGCTCAGGCGCCCGAAGCAGGAGGAGCTTGATGCGATTGCGGAGCAACTCGGAATCCTGGAGGCAGAGCCCCAGAGCGCGGGGCCGGTACGCCAACGCATCGCAGCGTTGCGGGAAGAGCTTGAGCGACTTGAGCGCCGCCGTAAGCGGATCGCCTATGTCGATCCCGTCGACATCCGCTTCAACCGTTTTGACGCCCAGCCCGTGCCGAATGCCAATGCGGTCATGTTCTGTCTCATGGACGTATCCGGCTCGATGGGCGAACGCGAGAAGGATCTAGCCAAGCGCTTCTTCGTGCTGCTGCACCTGTTCCTGAAACGGCGCTACGACCGCACCGAAATCGTCTTCATCCGCCATACGCACGAGGCGCAAGAGGTGGACGAGGAAACCTTCTTCTACAATACGCAAAGCGGCGGTACGGTCGTTTCCACGGCACTCGAGGAGATGCGCCGTATTATCGAGCAACGCTATCCCAGCAACGAGTGGAACATCTATGCAGCCCAGGCATCGGACGGCGACAATTTCGTAACCGATTCCGAGCGCTGCATCGGCCTGATGGACGGCCAGATCATGCGCCTGTGCCAGTATTTCGCCTATGTCGAGATCATCGACGAACGTGAGAGCCATATTTTCGGCAGCACCGACAATGGAACCTCGCTGTGGCGCGCCTACAGCGCTGTCAACCAGAGATGGCCGAATTTCCAGATGAGCCGTATCGCCAACGCATCCGACATCTATCCGGTCTTTCGCCAGCTCTTTGCCAGGCAGCCGGTCTTCCAGAAAAGCGCTTGAGGGGAGCCGATGGCGAACCAGACCGGCAAATCAGGCCAAACCAGCAAATCAGGCCAAACCAGCAAATCAGGCCAAACCAGCAAATCAGGATTGCTCTTTTCAGGGTCTGACTGGGATTTCAAGACACTGTCGCGCGCCTACCAGGCGATCGAGGCGCTCGCGATCGAAGAGCTTCACCTCGACGTCTATCCGGTGCAGATGGAGATCATCTCGTCCCAGCAGATGCTCGACGCCTATTCCTCGGTCGGCATGCCGCTGATGTATCGCCACTGGTCCTTCGGCAAGCATTTTCTCTACCAGGAATTGCTCTATCGCAAAGGCGGGCGGGGGCTCGCCTATGAACTGGTGATCAATTCCAATCCTTGCATCGTCTACCTGATGGAGGAAAACACCATGGCCCTGCAGGCCCTGGTGACAGCTCATGCAGCGCTTGGCCACAATCATTTTTTCAAGAACAATCATCTGTTCCGGCAATGGACGGATGCCAGCGCTATCCTGGGCTATCTGGACTTCGCCAAGGGTTACATTGCCCGTTGCGAGGAGCGGCATGGCGTCGCCGCGGTGGAGGCCATCCTCGATGCTGCCCACGCGCTGATGGAACAGGGCGTGTTCAGATACCGCCGACCGCCGAAGCTCTCGTCGGAGCGGCAGCGAGAAGGCGTTCGTGAGCGCCTGGAGTACGAAGAGCGTTCTTACAACGATCTGTGGCGCACGCTCCCGCCGTCGAAGGACGGGACCAAGGCCAACGAAACGGACACCGGCATCGCAGAGCGGAAGAAAACGCTCAACCTGCCCGAGGAGAACCTGCTCTACTTCCTGGAAAAAAACAGCCTGGTCCTTGAGCCTTGGCAGCGTGAAATCATCAGGATAGTCCGCGTCGTCGCGCAATACTTCTATCCGCAGCGGCAAACGCAGGTAATGAACGAAGGCTGCGCCACTTTCGTGCACTACACACTCATGAACATGCTGTTCGATCGCGGCCTGATCAATGAAGGCGCGATGCTGGAAATCCTGCGCAACCATTCGAACGTGATCTTTCAGCCAGGCTTCGACGATCCGCGTTTTTCCGGCATCAATCCTTATGCCTTGGGCCTCGACATGATGCAGGACATTCAGCGCATATCGACTGAGCCGACCGCCGAGGATCGTGACTGGTTCCCCGATATCGCCGGCAACGGCAATTGGCGCGAAACCCTGCTCGACGCGTGGGCGAACCATCGCGACGAATCATTCATCCGCCAGTATCTGAGCCCCGCCCTGATGCGGAAATGGCGGTTCTTTATCCTCGCCGATGCCGCTAGCGAACCGCACTACGAAGTCGCGTCGATCCACAATGAGCGTGGCTACGAAAAGATACGCGCCGGGCTCGCCCAGAGCTACGACATCGGTGCGAGCCGGCCGGATATCCAAGTGGTGGATGTTGATCTGCTCGGTGACCGACAATTGCGGCTGGAGCACAAGGTGAAGAACGGCATCATGCTGGAGGAGGCCAGTCGCGACGCCACCCTCCGCCATATCCGCACCCTGTGGGGCTATGAGGTCAGCCTGGCGGCGATCGATGCGCAAACGGGCGGGACGCTCAACGAACGTTCGACCAGCCAAATCGGGGAATGACCAGAACCTGGATGGCCGGCGACGGCGTCGTTCTACAGCCGGGTTTCCACTCTTGGGTCCGATGCTCTGGCCGTCGGACCCGGGAAGGTCGGTTTCGTCGGAATCTCGGATGGTGTCTCGGGAGGAATTTCGACGGGCTGCCTTTGCGGGCTGGGAACGGGATCGGGCGAAGGCGGAGGAACGCCCGGAGGCTCATCCGGCGGAGTTTCCGGCGGAGCAGGCGGCCGGGCAGGCTCAGGATTCGGATTATCCGGTATCGGCACGGGATTGTTCGGATCAGGATCAGGATCGATCATGGGATACTCTCCGAAGCTCGCTTTACATCCCCTCCGCGCCGCGACTCCTCCCTGACCCTTGCCTCGTAACACGCAGCGACGCTACTTGTTCGTCCGCATCTTTTGCCTTGGATTGATCCCGCCAAGGGCGTTGGTGTCGTTCTCGACATCGCCTTCGATCGTGTTTTCGCCTTCGAGTAAGAGTTCGTCGCCTTCCTTGATCGTGCCCTTGGAGGTCCCGATACCGGGATTGTTCCTCAAATCGGCATCGCTCGGCTTTTTCCACTTTGGATGTTTGGTTCCGCTCATGGCACAACTCCTTCGAAAAGGGTCCTGTTGTAGAAAACAGCAGGGCGCGATGAATGTTCCGCCGAAACTCACCTTCATGCGGCGTTGTCCGAGAGGGGCTAAAGCCCGAACGGATAGGTGTCGGGAACGCCCGCTCCCATATGCTCCGGCCCAAGCGGCGTCACCGCGACGGTTTCGTCAAACCAGACGAAGGCGTCAAACTGCTGGGAAAGAGAGGCAGCCGCGTAATGGCTGCGCAGTTCGGTTTCCGGCCGATAAATCACGCCGATGAAGCGCTCCAGCCGACGCTCCAGAAGCCGATCGCGAAGATCGTCGTCGCGCTTGATGTCGAGCAGGAAACGCGAGACGCCGCAATCGTGGCAAAGCCGCTCGTAGCTATCGCTATGCGAGGGCCGCACCCGCTTGATTTCCATCTCGCTGTCCCAGTCGGAGGCCGCGGCCACTGTCCCGGAATGCGTACTGAGCCCGATCAAGGCCGCCTCGTCGCCGAAACGCTGGCGGCAGAGCTGGCCGATGTTTACTTCGTCCCTGACAATCCCCATTTCGGTATAGCGTGCATCTCCGATGTGGGAGTTATGCGCCCACACGACCGCCTTGGCGTTCGGCCCGCGGGCTTCCAGCAGATGCTCGAGTGTCTCGAACATATGGGTGTCGCGCAGGTTCCAGGACTGTGCGCCGCCATAGTACATGATCCGATAGTAGCGTTCCGCGGAAGCGATCAGCCGGGCATTCTGGGTGGCATCCAGAAAATCAACGCCGTCCTGCTGCGCATAGTCGAGCTGCTTGGCAAGCAGTTCGCGGCATTGTTCAAGCACGGCCTGCTCGCATTTCTCGTAACCCGATGTGAGCGCGACGCGGCCGTAGGTGGATGGTTCGTGTTGCCAAGGCGTCAGGCAGCCATAGCGGTCACGCGCGATCTTTGCTGCCTGCGGATCGACCCGATCGAGATATTGCAGAACCGCGCCGATCGATCCGCTCATATTGTAGATGTCGAGGCCATAGAAGCCCGCCAGCCGGGACGATATCCTGATCCGCTCATTGTGTTGTCGCATCCAGTCGACAAACGCGGCAACGTCGGTGTTGCGCCACATCCAGGTGGGAAACCGCTGGAACGGCGGATCGGCGTCAGCCCGCGACGGCCGATGGCGGACGTGGCGGTCAATCGCCGCTGCGTCAGGCCAGTCGGCTTCGACCGCGACGATGGTGAAGCCGTGCTTCTCGATAAGCCTGCGGGTGATCGCCGCACGAGCCCGGTAGAACTCCGACGTACCGTGGCTCGCTTCACCAAGCAGCACGACGCGCCGGTCGCCAAACCGGTCGAACAATTCGCCGAACGCTGGATCGTCCAAATCCGGTAGCGGTTCGGCCGCTGCCGCGATCATCTCTGGCAGGCTGCGCGTGCGTGCGGGTCCGGACCGACGATCCGCGGTACGGCTGCCGCTCTCGGGCCAGCCCTGCTCGCCGATGAGCGGGACAAACCGCACGCCGCCGAAATCCTCCTCGCTGTAAGTTGCAGCGCCAGTTCGGGTGACCTTGAGAAGGCGCTGGTCATGTGGTTCGTCGCCGACCGGGATGACGAGCCTGCCGCCGACGTCGAGCTGTTCCTGAAGGGCAAGCGGCGCACCGGGTCCGCCGGCGGCGACCAGAATGGCGTCGAAGGGCGCTGCGTCGGGCCAGCCTTTGGTGCCATCGCCGGTGCGGACTTCGATATTGTCATAGCCAAGCTCTTCGAACCGCTGTCTCGCCGTTTCGGCCAACCCGGCGTGGCGTTCGATCGTGTAGACGCGTTCGACGATCCGGCTCATCACGGCAGCCGCGTACCCTGAGCCGGTGCCAACCTCCAGGACATGGTCGCCCGGTCCGATCTCTGCCATCTCGATCATCAAGGCGACGATGTAGGGCTGCGATATCGTCTGACCTTCGGCGATCGGCAGCGGCCCATCCTCGTAGGCGAATTCTTCAAAGCCGGGCGAGACGAAAGCCTCGCGTGGAACCTCACGCATCGCTTCCAGCACCTCGCGGTCATGGATGCCACGGCGGCTGAGCTGGACTTCGACCATTCGGTCGCGTGCATCGGGAAGATCGAGCATCTTTTGCTCCTCTTTCGGGCCCCAATCGTGCCTAACGGCTCCCCGGCGACAATCCCTCGATCGGCGTGCACTCTGCTCGGCAGCGCTTGATCTCATTTCGGCGGCTCGTCTCCTTAACCGTTGGCGAGCTTCCAGGTTCCTGCAAAAGAGCGATTGGCAGGCGCGGATGGCGGCTCCAGCCGAACTTATTTCCGTGAAAATCCTTTCTCCGAGGCGATCTCACTCCAGATATCGACGGGCGAACGCATCTGGAGGCTTTTCCATGAATGACGAGGCTCAGAGAGCTGCGACCACAACAGGCCTTTATCAGGTCGATCTCATGGACCGTTATTGGCGGGCCGCGAACTATATTTCGGTTGGCCAGATCTATCTGATGGACAATCCGCTGCTGCGCGAGCCCCTGAAAGCCGAGCACGTCAAGCCGCGGCTGCTCGGCCATTGGGGCACGACACCTGGCCTCAACTTCATCTACGTCCACCTGAACCGCGTTCTCCGGGAACGCGGTCTCGACGTTCTGTTTATCTGCGGCCCAGGTCATGGCGGCCCGGCGATGGTGGCGAACACGTGGCTTGAGGGCACCTACAGCGAGATCTATCCTGAGATCGGCCAGGGCGAAGACGGCCTGAGGAAACTCTTCCGGCAATTCTCCTTCCCCGGTGGAGTGCCGAGCCACGCTGCTCCGGAAACGCCCGGCTCGATCCATGAAGGCGGAGAACTGGGATATGCGCTGGTCCATGCCTTCGGCGCGGCCTTCGACAATCCTGATCTGGTGGTCGCCTGCGTCGTCGGCGACGGTGAAGCGGAGACCGGTCCGCTCGCGGCGGCATGGCACTCCAACAAGTTCCTCAATCCGGCATCCGACGGCGCCGTGCTGCCGATCCTGCATCTCAACGGCTACAAGATCGCCAACCCGACGATCCTTGCCCGCATGGATGACGTGGAATTGCGGGGCCTGTTCGCCGGCTATGGCTACGAACCACTTTTCGTCGAAGGACACGAGCCGATTCCCATGCATCGGTTGATGGCCACGAAGCTGGACACCGCGCTGGACAGAATCCGCTCCATCCAGAAGCGCGCCCGAGCGTCGGGCTGGCAGGGAGAGCGTCCGCTGTGGCCGATGATCGTGCTGCGCAGCCCGAAGGGGTGGACCGGACCGAAGGAGGTCGACGGCAAGAAGGTCGAGGATTTCTGGCGCTCGCATCAAGTTCCGGTGTCGAACGCGCGCGGCAACGAGGCGCACCGCAAGATCCTCGAAGACTGGATGCGGAGCTACGAGCCGGAAAAGCTGTTCGACAACAGCGGGCATCTGCTTCCAGAGTTGGCGGCGCTTGCGCCAACCGGGTCAAAGCGCATGGGCGCAACCCCCTATGCCAATGGCGGATTGCTTAAGCGCGACCTCGTGCTTCCCGATTGGAAAAGCCTGGCCCTCGACGTGCCGCGCCCGGGAGGTGCCACAGCCGAGGCGACGCGGGTTCTCGGAACCTATCTCCGCGACGTCATACGCCTGAATGCGGAGGCCAGAAATTTCCGGCTGATGGGGCCGGATGAGACGTCCTCCAACCGCCTTGACGACGTCTTCGAGGTTACGGACCGGGTCTGGACGCAGCGGATCGAGCCCTACGACGTCCAGCTCTCCCGTGACGGCCGTGTCATGGAAGTGCTCAGCGAGCATCTCTGCCAGGGTTGGCTGGAGGGCTATCTGCTGACCGGCCGGCATGGCCTGTTTTCCTGTTACGAGGCGTTCATCCACATCGTCGATTCCATGGTCAACCAGCATGCGAAATGGCTGAAGACATCCCGCGAGCTTGCCTGGCGCAAGCCGATCGCTTCACTCAATTACCTGCTGACCTCTCATGTCTGGCGGCAGGATCACAACGGCTTCAGTCACCAGGATCCGGGCTTTGCCGATTTTGTCGCCAACAAGAAGGCCGATACCGTCAGGCTCTATTTCCCGCCGGATGCCAACACGCTGCTCTGGATCACCGACCATTGCCTGAGAACCTACAACCGCATCAACGTCATCACCGCCGGCAAGCAGCCGGCGCCGCAATGGCTGTCTGTCGAAGACGCAGAAACCCACTGCAGGGCGGGGGCGGGGATCTGGGAATGGGCCGGAACGGTGGCCAAGGGCGAGGATCCGGATGTGGTGATGGCCTGCGCCGGCGACGTGCCGACACTGGAGACGCTCGCTGCCACCGACATTTTGCGTTCGGCGCTTCCAGACCTGAAGGTTCGCGTCGTCAATGTGGTCGACCTGATGACGCTGCAGTCGAATTCAAAGCATCCGCATGGCCTTGCCGATGAGGATTTCGACGCGCTGTTCACGAAAACCAGGCCGGTCATCTTCGCCTATCACGGCTATCCCTACCTCATCCACCGGCTGACCTACCGACGCGCCAACCATGACAACATGCACGTGCACGGTTTTCGCGAGGAAGGCACCACCACCACGCCGTTCGACATGGTCGTGCTCAATGAACTTGACCGTTTTCACCTGGCGCTCGCCGCGATCGAACGCGTGCCAGGTCTCGCCGAACGGGCGAAAAATCTTGCCGCCGAACTTCTCGGGAAGCTTGCGGAACACAAGGCTTATGTCCGCGAGTACGGCGAAGACATGCCCGAGATTCAGAAGTGGAACTGGCCTGATAACAGTGCGACGAAGGTTGCCGATTGATGCGACACGCAATTCTTGCACTGAACGCCGGCTCCTCCAGTATCAAGTTCGGACTATATGACCTTGAACCGTCGGCAGAACTGCAACTCGTCTCGCGTGGTACGCTGGACCTAGGCAATGCGCCGAGGCTCAGCGTGAAAGCGGCCGATGGAACAATGCAGTGTGATCGGCCGCTTGCTGGAGACGCGCGCAATGCGGGCATCGACGCGTTGCTCGACTGGATCGAGAGCGAACTTGGCGGCAGAAAACTGGTCTCCGCCGGACACCGCATCGTGCATGGCGGGCGCGACTTCGTCGAACCCGTCCGCCTGACGCCTCACGTGATCGAGGCGTTGGACAGGCTGACGCCGCTTGCTCCGCTGCATCAGCCTCGCAGTCTCGCGCCGATCCGCACACTTGCGGCGCTGCGGCCGGATCTGCCGCAGGTCGGATGTTTCGACACAGCCTTCCATCAGACGATCGATCCGATCGTGAGCCGCTTCGCGCTGCCGCGTAGATTTGATGAGGACGGAATCCGCCGCTACGGGTTTCATGGTCTTTCCTACGAATACATCGCCGGGCGGCTCAAGGAGATAGCACCCGGTCTTGCAGCGAAGCGGACGATCGTCGCCCATCTCGGCAACGGAGCGAGCCTGTGCGCGATGCGCGACGGAAGAAGCGTCGATACGACGATGGGCTTTTCCGCGCTCGACGGCCTGGTCATGGGCACGCGTTGCGGCGCTATCGATCCGGGCGTGCTTTTGTACTTCATCCTGGAGAGAGGTATTGCGGGGGAGGCTCTGCAGCACATGCTCTATGAGGAATCCGGGCTGCTCGGAATATCCGGCATCTCGGGCGACATGCGCACGCTGCAAGCGAGCGACAATCCCCACGCCCGCGAAGCGGTAGATCTTTTTGCTTTCCGGGCCGCAAGGGAAGTTGCCGCACTCGCCAACACGTTGGGCGGCCTCGAATGCCTCGTGTTCACCGCCGGCATCGGCGAGCGCTCAGCGCCGGTCCGCAAGGCAATATGCGAAAGGCTTCATTGGCTTGGCGTGGCGATCGACGAGCCATCCAATGGCTCTCATGCCGAGATCATAAGCCGATCGGACAGCAAGGTCGAAATACGCGTCGTCGCGACCGACGAGGAGAGGATCATCGCTCGCCACACGCGCGTGCAGGGGAATGCTTGATAACGCAATCAACGGCGCTGTTTTCCAAGACAAGGAACCCTGCGCGCCTGCGACCGTTCCCCTGTCTGATACCAAAGGGAGAGATCCAATGGCCGAAACCACTAACAACGCAGGCGCCTCAAAGGCGGCAAACGAAGCCCAGGAGGCGATGAAGAAGCAGATCGCTGAGCTTCGCCGCGAGATCACGAAAATAAATCGGACCCTTTCCGACCGCGCCGAGGAGGCAGAGGGCTGGTACGACAGCGCCGCCGAACGGGCCTCGCGCGCAGCCCGGCAATTGCGTAGCCAGGCGCACACCGTGACTGAAACTGTCCAGCAGAATCCAGGCACAATATCTTCGGCGATGATGCTTGGCGGCGTGCTCGGTGTTGTCTTGGGAATTGTGATTGCAAAGAGTTCCGAACCTGAGCGGCGGTGGTTCTAAGGGGCAGATCACCACCCTTGCAGTGCCGAGCCTATCGGCATCAAGCGGCATCGGTTGCCATGAGCGTCGCCAACCATGCGGCGATCCACTGAACCGTGGCCGTCTACCGCGGCGTTGGACTGTGCTGTGCAAACCGCCAAATTCAAACCCGTCACCACTAATTTCGTACAGCTCTTGTTTCATCGATCATCTTGCTGACAGTCTTCATGCACCAACTGACGGAGAAGAATATGCGGCAAGCGCTGATCGTATGGGGCGGCTGGGATGGACACGAGCCGGAAGAAGGTGCGCGCGTCGTCAAGGCGATGCTCGAAGAGGAAGGGTTTGGCGTGCGCGTCGAAACCACGACCGAGATATTCGCCGACCCGGCGATCGCCGATCTGAGCCTGATCGTCCCGATCTACACGATGGCCAAGCTTGCGAAGAACGAGGAGCTCAACCTGACAAAGGCAGTCGAGGGCGGTGTCGGCCTTGCCGGCTATCACGGCGGCATGTGCGATGCCTTTCGTGAAGCCACGGAATACCAGTTCATGTGCGGCGGTCAGTGGGTGGCCCACCCAGGCAACATCATCGACTACCGGGTCGACATCATCAGGCGCGACGATCCGATCATGAACGGCATCGATGATTTCCCGTACCGCTCCGAGCAGTACTACATGCATGTGGATCCATCGAATGAGGTGCTGGCGACCACCACCTTCTCCGGCGAGCACGCGTGCTGGATAGAAGGCGTGGTCATGCCGGTCGTCTGGAAGCGTCGGCACGGCAAGGGAAGGGTGTTCTATTCGGCACTCGGACATGCCGTCAGGGAGTTCGCGGTGCCGCAGATGCGAACGATATTTCGCCGCGGCCTGGTGTGGGCGGCGCGCTGAGAGCGCGACAGTCAGTCCTGCTGGTACTGGTCGCCACGCCAGGAATCCTGCCACGCCGTCAGAGATGGATTTGGAGCCCTGTGAGGATGGCGCCGAACCTGAAACAAAAAACCCGCCTCGGCCGCGGGTCGTTGGCGCGAATAGGCACCATAAACAATTTCATAGCACAGCTGCCGGCACAAACCAAGAACAAACGTGCTGCCCACAATCGCTCACGTTTCTTGCCGGAGCAAATGCCGAAGCGCTATCGCATCACCGAGTAATGCGGCGCAGGGTCAAGGCAGCGACAGTGGTGCCCGCTGCCAGAAGCGGCAGCCAGGCTTGCGCATCGCCCATGGCATGGAGCGTCAGGCCGCTGAGCAGCAGCCACAGCAGCGGGATCGCAAACAGCAGCGGCACAAGCCCGCCGCTCGCTGCAAGCAGGACGCCGAGCGTCGTGATCGCAGTCGGGTCCGGCGCGATGCCGAAGACCTCGGTGCTTGTCCATGGCCGCCGGAAAAGCGGCGGCAGGAGGGGATAGACGACGAGGCCCGCGACCATGATCAGCAGCCCGAGCCTTGCTGCGATGTCCCGGCTGTCGAAGGCGAGGCCGCCGCGCGCGGCACCGCCGAACGCCAGCAGCAGCGCCTGCAGGCCGAAGGCCGGCGCGACATAGGCGATCGCCCAGTTGATCACGGCATAGCGGCTCGATAGGAAGGACCAGCCGACGAAGGCAAAGAGCGCGGCGAGGACGAGCGCAATCCAGGGGCCGTGGCGAGGCGGCCGCCGCAGCACGAGCAGGACAATGGCGAGGCCGGCGGCGAGCGTCAGGAGATGCAGCGGCCAGAAGGCGGCATTGGCCAACTCGAACATGCGCCAGTAGACGCGCGGCGAAAATAGCAGGAAATCTTCCAGCCGGTAGGTCCACCATTCCGACATCTAGAGATTCCGGACGTAGGCCGCCATCTGATCGCGCATGGCCGCGTCGGGGAGGGGACCAGTCGCCGCCAGCACGTTCTCGCGCACGTGTTCTACGCGGGTGGTGGCGGGGATGGCGACGGTTACGGAGGGATGCGAAAGGATGAACTTCAAAATGAACTGCGCCCAGGTCCCGGCACCGACCTCCGCCGCCCAGTCCGGCAGCGTCTCGGCTTCGAGCTGGCGCGTCAGCGCGCCTTGGCGAAACGGCCGGTTGACGATGACGGCCATCCCGCGCTCGGCCGCCAGCGGCAGGAGCCGCTCCTCCGCCTCGCGGTCGACGATGTTATAGGTGAGCTGCACGAAGTCGAGCGGATGCGCGCGCATGATTTGTTCGAACAGGTCGTGCCGTCGTCCTTCGGACGTCGTGATGCCGACATAACGGATCCGCCCGTCCGCCTTCTTGGCGAACAAGGTTTCGAGATGCGTTTCCCAGGCGACGAGGTTGTGGACCTGCACGAGATCGAAGCGCGGCACACCCCACAAGCGGCGCGACTGCTCGATCTGCGCGGGTCCGTCGGCGGCGGAGGAGGTCCAGACCTTCTCGGCGGAAAACAGCGCTTCGGGCCGGCCGAGCTTCTCGAGGCCATAGCCGATCACAGGCTGCGAGGAGCCGTACATGGGCGAGGAATCGATCATGCGGCCGCCCGCCGCGAAAAAGGCCGCCATCACCTCGGCGCACTCGTCGCGCAGCACCGGATCGTCGCCGACATTGAAGGTGATCCAGGTGCCCAGGCCCACAGCGGGAAGCATCTCTCCCGAGGAGGGCACGGCCCGCATCACCGGCGCAGGCGGCGCGCCGCGCGGGGTTCCCGGCAGCACCAGAGCCGCTCCGAAAGTGGCGGCAGCCTTCACGAACGTCCTGCGGGTGATGATCATCGTCTGCCGTCCCTGTACTCCCGACTCCCTGTGCTCCCGACTACTTGTACTCCCGACCACAAGAATGGTTCCGGGCGATCGGCCTTCGCAAGGCTGATCGGCGGGGAGGTCGGTCTCTGGCAGCTGTTCGGAATCGAACGCCTGCCTGAAATAGGAACGAACGGTGCAGGGCCTGGGGTGCGCCAGCCGGCCCGATTACCTGGAAATGGCTCCTGTCCTGACTTGATGGCGCTGGCGGGCATATGCCACGCAGCCGTCTACCGTGCTGACGCAGAGCGCATTGCGGTGGTTCTGCGTGTTGTTGTCGCCGGCGTAGGCGACCTCGGCAACACGGCCACCGACCATTCGGATTTGCGTGTTGCAATAGCCGCCAGGATCGACATTGAGCGATCCTCCAACCGTCGGGACCGCACCCACGGCCAAAGTTGGAATCACGACGTTGAGATTGCCGCGTTGAACGGTACGTTGATACGTCCAGATCTGGCTTCCGCCCGCATCGGCGGTGGCAGTCGGAAAGCCAGCGCACATTCGAACGTCCGCCTCGCTGAGACCGACCATCTCTTTGCGGGCTGCCGCCGTTGTGGCGTCTTCCTTTGAGAGGTTCGACGTGTCGTCAGGGGCGACGCAGGAGGACACGATCGAACTGCCGGCCAGGAGAACAACAACAAGGACAAGCGTTCGGATGCGGGAAGATATCATACCGACTGTAGTGATTTGCGCTGAGGCCCCGAGAACCTAGTTAGGCGAGCAGATAATCGAGTCAACCTGCACAACTTCACGATGTCGTTTGTCATGACGCTCGGCCGACCTTGAGCCGACGGCGCCGATGCGATCGTCGCCGCGATCGAAGCCCAGATGGGCCACGCGCACGCGCCGCTATCGTGCGCGACGTAAACGAGGCGCGATGCGCCTTTTGCAGCACGGCAAGTTTCCGGAACCCCGAACTGACGCGCGACGGCCGGACACCTGCTCATGCCTGCTCCGGAAGCTTCGGCGTTATGCGACGTAAAATACGTACTTTCGTGACATCAGGGTTAAACAAGTGCTTTTCAGTCACACAAAATGATGAAACAATGAGATTGAGATTAGGGAAAATTCGATGCGCAACGTCAGCGGACATGGCAAGCGCCTGTCCTATTACGATTTCGGGCACACCTCGGTGTACGCCTCCCGCTTCGACCAGCGCTTCCCCTATTGTGCCTATGTGCCCGAGGACTATGACGAAGACGGCGGCAAGACCTATCCGCTGGCGGTGATCGTGCATGGCACCGAACGCGGCATGCTCGCCTACCGGGATGCCTTTGCCGACTTCGCCGAACAGAACGGCGTGATCGTGCTCGCCCCGCTCTTCCCGGCAAATATCTGTTTTCCGGGCGATCTTTCCTCTTACAAGATGCTGCGCCAGGGCGACCTCCACTACGATGCCGTGCTGCTCGACATGGTCGAGGAGATGCGCGAGCGTTATCGCATCCGCGGCGACCGTGTGCTGATGTACGGCTTCTCTGGGGGCGGCCATTTCACCCATCGTTTCCTGTTCCTCCATCCCGAACGTCTGCTGGCCGCATCGATCGGTGCGCCGGGCGTCGTGACGCTGCTTGACTTCGATCACGATTTCTGGGTCGGGGTGCGCGACTTCGAGAGAGTGTTCGGCAAGAACGTCGACCTCGACGCCATGCGCAAGGTCGCCGTGCAGATGGTGATCGGTGGTGACGATCTCCAAACCTGGGAGATCACCATCAAGCCGGAGGATGACTGGTGGATGCCCGGCGCCGATCTCGCCGGCGCGACCCGCAACGACCGGATCAGATCGTTGAAGGGCAGCCTGGAGAGACACGGCGTCGAGGTGCAGTTGGATGTCGTGCCTGGCATCGCTCACAACGACCGCGAGCTCATCGCCAAGGTCAAGGAGTTCTTTGCGCGGACATTGAATGCCGCGCCCGCCTGAAAAACTGCAGTCAACAAACTGGAGATAAAAAATGGGAACAGGATTGAGAATGGGAAGACGATTGATCCAGGTGCTGGCGGCAATCGCCGTGATGGCGTGTGCATTGCCGGCGACGGCGCAGGAGCAGCCGAAAACCGGCGGCACGCTCAAGGTTCGCATCAACGCCGACATCCGCGCCACCGACGGTCTCAGCCGAGACGCGAATACCGACACGGTGCTGCACCATATCTTTGAGACGCTGGTGGCATATCGCGCCGATCTCACAGTAGGACCGGCACTGGCCGAATCCTGGAAAGTGTCGGACGACGGCAAGACCTATGCCTTTACCCTGCGCGACGGCGCGGCTTTCCACAATGGCGACGCCGTGACCTCTTCCGACGTCAGATGGAACTGGGATCGCCGCATGGACCCAGCCAACCAGTGGTTCTGCATTCCGTTCTTCGATAGCAGCCAGGGCCTTAAGGTCGAGCAAGTGGCGACGCCTGATCCACGCACCGTCGTCTTCACGCTCAACGCGCCGAATGCGCTCTTTTTGGCGCAGCTCGCCAGTGTCCAGTGCAATGGCTGGGTCGCCAGCCCGAAGAATGTCGGCGCTGACGGCAAATGGATCGCCGATTCCGCCATCGGCAGCGGCCCGTTCACGCTGAAGGAATGGGTCAAGGGCCAGTATTTGGCGCTCGAACGCTTTCCCGACTACAAGCCGGTGAAGGAGGCGCCAAGTGGCTTTGCCGGCAGCCGTGAGGCCTATGTCGACGAGGTGCGCTTCATCGTCATCCCCGACACGGCGGCGGCGGAGACCGCGCTTTTTGCCGGCGAGCTCGACGTGCTTCCCGATCTTGAATCATCGCGTGTCGAGGAAGCCAAGTCGCGGGGCATGACGGTGCTGTCGACGCAAGGCCTGTCATGGACGGCGATCCTGCTGCAAACCAAGGACCCGCTGCTGTCGAATGCCAAGATACGCACGGCGCTGGCGCATGCCGCCGACATCAACCAGATCGCCGCCGCCCGCACCAACGGTGTCGCCACCGGAGATCCCTCGGCCGTCGCCCAGGCGAGCTCGTTCTTCGACGACGAATTCCTTAAATGGCCGGAATACGACCCGGTCAAGGCTAAGGCACTGCTGGACGAGGCCGGCTACAAGGGCCAGCCGATCAAGATCCAGACCAACACCCGCTACCAGGGGATGTATGAGAACGCGGTGCTGCTGCAGGCGATGCTGACGGCCGCGGGCTTCAACGCCCAGCTCGAAGTGCTGGATTGGGCGGCACAGCTCGACAATTACCTTGCCGGCAAATTCCAGATCCAGTCCTTCGGCTACTCGGCTCGTCTCGATCCGTCGCTGATGTATGGCGTCATCCTCGGCGACAAGGCGACCGACCCGACGGCGCAATGGGACAGCAAGGAGGCCCTCGACCTCTACACGAGGTCGATGGCGACGACCGACCCAGCGCAACGCAAGGCGCTGTTCAAGCAGCTCCATGCCCTCATGGCAAAGGATGTGCCGATCCTTGGCCTCTATTACGAGCCATCGGTCGACGCGGTGTCATCGAAGGTGAAGGGCTATTCGGTATGGCCGGCGGCAAACCCCCGCGTATGGGGCGTCTGGAAAAGCGAATAGGAGCTGGCGATTGTCTGTTGCTCGAAAGATCGGAGGCGTGTTGTCCTCCGATCTTTCGTTTGAGGTACCCGGTGTGAAAACCTGACTCTTGGTTCCGGGGCCGTAAACCCGCTCAGGGTGGGAAGGATCCTAAACTCACCAGCTCTCCGACGGCGCGTGTGCGCCCAGGGGCGGTCGTTCGACAGCGATCCGAGCAGCGATGGCCGTTGTGCGTGGCCGAAGTGCTTCTGACGTTTAGTATGAGGTGACGGTTGACCGTGGAGGTCTGTGACCTAGCTTTGTGACCTAGCTTAAAAGTCAGGCGGACCGTCCAGAGCCGGAAATGGCGGAATGGTCCGCACCGTGGGAGAACTCTCGGGACGTTGAGATGCAGAGTTGCAAGTCGGCTTTCAGAGCCTGTGCGCCCTTGGCGACCGATAATCGGCGGCCACGGCATCTTCAAGTTTCGATTCAAATGAAAGTCAGCTGCGCCGGCCTGTCTATCAGCGCGCGACCGGCGCTCCGAGCACTGGAGGGATCTCGAAGCAAGTGACAGCTTCGAAAGCGATCGAAGGCTTCAGCCAGCACAAGGCGAGGACCAAACACCGCTTCACGAACTGAGAATACGCCCAAGAACGCACAGGCACGGCAATGCCAAATCCTCTTGCCGAAATTTACGCAAACGACGCAGATCTCGCCATCCTGGGCGGGACAGCAACACTTGCCTCGGTAGGCCTCTATCTTGTGCTCCGGCGTATCCTTATCGCGGTGCAACGGCATCGCCTCAAATCAGATGTGAGCGAAGGCGGATCTGATCCCCCCGAGGTGGCATCTTGGGATTGGGAAAGCCCGGTCGATCTTGCAAACGAGCCTGCTTCTTCTTCTCGGGTGGCCGTGCCCTCAGACACCGCAGACCTGGACGTTCGGCGTCAGGATGCCAATTACCTTCGGTTCGGGGTGCGAATCGAGTATTTCGACGTGAGCTCCGAAGCTTGCGAGAGCTCGTCTGCGGCCCAGACCAACGCTTCCGCGACGGACATACCGCAACCCGGCCGCCTTGCGACATCGGTCAGAGGAATCGCTGGCTATGTTCGTAGGCAGGTGGCGGCTAATCTTGCCGCCGTAAGTAGTCCAGTATTGAGGGCTCTGAGCCGTATGCCGACACGACTCGCCCCCGCGGAACGTGGGGAGCGAATTTGCGGGTCAGCATGGGATCAATTGGGTCATAAGGCTTCCCCGCGCAAAGTTGCTCAGTTGGCCAATCCGGCGCATCGCGGCTTGAATGTCACAGCTCGAAGGGGAGGGGTCAGCCTGGATCCCGAGCCGACCATCGTAACGGCCTCCCCTCCTCGCCTTCGCAAGCCGATCGGTCTTGTGCCCCGCTTGGGCGTCGCCGCAATCTGTCTGGCCGTGCCGCTTAGCTATGCGATGACGAGACAAAACTGGGTCGAAAGCGCCCCCGCCATTTCGCGGGCCCGAGGCACGAGTGTCGACTTGCTCAGCCCGGATCTCGCGGCTGCCCGGGCGCAAGTCGGGGCAGCCGGTGGTCAGGCAGCCGCCGCAGGGGAATTGGGCGGCCAGGAGCACCGGGTGGCGGAAGGCGAACGCGCAAGGAGCGCCGTTCTGCAGGGAGCACTCCTCGAGTCGCGCAAGCAGATCGATGCGCTGAGGACAAGCATGGCAGCCTCCGACAACGCACGCGAGGAGCGATTGCGCAACGAGCTCGCGGCAGCCCGCACCCTTGACGCATTGCGGCGCATAGCGGGAGATGCCCGCACAATGCTGAGCGAGGCCACCAATTATGTCTTTGCGGAGATGCCCGCTGCTCATCTGGAGCGTCAGCGAGCCGAATGGCGGGCGCGCGAACTGTCGCGAGCGCGGGCGAAAATTGAACAGCTTGAGGCCGAGGCCGCCGAAGATCGCGCCAAGGCCAAGGCATCGCTGGCGCAAGCGAGCGGAATGCTCGACGACGAACGCCGGAAGTCAGAGAACCTTCGTGGGGACCTCGCCGAAGTGAAACTGTCCAATGCCGCACTCATGGAGCGCGCGGACGCGGCTGAGCAGGAACGGACCGGTGCAGTCACAGCGAGAGAAGGAGTGGAGCAGACCGCAGCCGAGACGGAGGGCGCGCTGGCTCGAGAACGCGCTGCAGCAGCGTCGATTCGTGAGGAGCTAAAAAAAGCTCGGCTCGAGCGCCACGCGTCTGAACAGGAACGAGCCAGAGCGGTGTTAGCGAGAGAGCGTGCCGAGCAGACTGCAACCGAGACGGCACAGGCTCTGGCACGAGAACGTGCTGCAGCAGCGTCGGCGCGTGACGAGCTGCAAAAAGCTCGCCTCGAGCGCGTCGCGGCTGAACAGGAACGAGCCAGAGCAGTCTCAGCGAGAGAAGGAGTGGAGCAGACCGCAGCCGAGACGGAGGGCGCGCTGGCTCGAGAACGCGCTGCAGCAGCGTCGATTCGTGAGGAGCTAAAAAAAGCTCGGCTCGAGCGCCACGCGTCTGAACAGGAACGAGCCAGAGCGGTGTTAGCGAGAGAGCGTGCCGAGCAGACTGCAACCGAGACGGCACAGGCTCTGGCACGAGAACGTGCTGCAGCAGCGTCGGCGCGTGACGAGCTGCAAAAAGCTCGCCTCGAGCGCGTCGCGGCTGAACAGGAACGAGCCAGAGCAGTCTCAGCGAGAGAGCGTGCCGAGCAGACTGCAACCGAGACGGCGCAAGCGCTGGCACGAGAACGCGCTGCAGCAGTCTCGACCCATGAGGATCTCGATAAGGCTCGCCTCGAACGCGCCGCCGCCCGAGCACTTTTGGTACGGGTCACCAGGCTGAAGGAGGCTCTGGACAAGCAACGTGAAGCCAATGTTTCTCTTGCCCGCGACTTGGCTGCGGCGCGCGCGGACAATGACAGGCTCAGGGCTGAGCGTCGCAGCGCGCAGATTGAGCGACCGCTGAAGCCGCGCTCCGGCCGCGCAGCAGCCGCTACCGGCCCGGTGAAGGCTGTCAGCCAGAAGACTGCACGTAGCAAGGTTCGCAACCCGTCGCGGATTACCCGGGTGCGTTCTCTCACGCTTCCCTATTCCCTCAGGCCGAGACACGCGACATTGGAGTGATTTCCAAAACGACTGCGCGGTCCTCCTATCGAAGGCCTTCGGAAGGCATTGCCTCGCACCCGCTCACGACGCCGCGGCCACTTCGGGCAAAACAAGGAGCTATGCCAGGATGAAATCACCCGTTCGAATTCATCCTGCTCTCGTCGGCGAGGAGTCTGCGCGATGCGCTATGTCAGCCCGATCACGCCGCCAGTCGCGTTCAATTCGCATTTGATCGGCGCCTGCCGCGTTTCCACCTTGCCCTGCCGTACATAGTCGATGCTGACCTCAATGGGAGCCGAGATCGTATCCAGGCTCAGCTGATGTATGGAACCTGCGCTGCTGACGCGCACACTGGTCGCGCCAAACGCGGCGGCGGCCGACTCGATTGCATCATGGCAGGCGCGAACGACTTCATCCGGGACGCCCGGCAGCGGTTTGATCGGACTGACCGTTGATGGACTGTTGACGTCACTGGGAGGCTGGAGGCTGGGCGGAAGGCCGACCGACCGTCGGGCCTCTACGGACGGGACGACACTGACGGCAGTGGCGGTCGTAGTTGCCGCCACTGCCGCCGGTGCAGCGGTGCTGGTCCCATCGTCATCCACCGGTGGACTACTGCTGGAGCCGCTGGGCTTGCCGCCAGGTCCTTTGTGCGGGCCGCCTTTGCGGCCTTCACCGTGATGGCTGCTAGCGCTATTGCTTCCGCCATGGCTGCCAGCGCTATTGCCTCCGCCACCATGGTCGCCAGCGCTATTGCCTCCGCCGCGCTGGCCGCCGGCTGCAGCTCCTGCGCAAGCTACTGCGATCGAGCAAACGAATACGAAATATGCCCAGCTGGATTCAGGGGATTGACGCACGACCACCTCCATAAAGTGCGTCGGTCCAACCGTCTTTCCGCGGCATGCAGTCAGGACGGCGCAACCGCCGCCGCCCCCAGGCAAACTCGCGACTAAGGCGCCCACGGAGGTAATCTAGGGGATGAATTCGGTGTATCAAGGACGCGGTGCGTAGTGGCCGGCATCAGCAGCGAGTTCGGCAACAACGCATACTCCGCATAGCCGCCATCGAACTTACGGCCCATCTCACCCATCAGCCGCCGCAACGTGCCGCCGTCCGGCATCGAAAGCTGGAAGAAGGGTCAGGCTTCGTTCAAGGTGACCCTGTCGCCCAGCCTGATCTTGCCCGGCTGCACGATCTGGCAGAGCGCGCCGAAGCCGCCTTTACCATGGCGTGCTATGGTTTGCAGCACTGGCGGTTCGAAGGCAAGATCGCCTTGCGCCAGCGCCGTGAACGTGCAGCGCGCACAAGGCTCCGAAATCACGATCCGCGCCTCGCCGATGGAAAGCACTTTCCCAATGATCTGCTGCTCGACGAAACCGTCCTGCGAAGCGTCGGTTTCGATCACGATATTGGGCCGGAACCGCCTGGAATCCACTTGCGACGGATCCGGAACTAGGCCGGCAAGCCTGTTCATCGAGGCTGACGTGACGATGTGGATGTCGGCGCGCTGATAGCGTGGCGCGATACGATCGTGGGCTTGCGAACCGAAGGGGACATGTGGGTGCAGCGCCGCCGGGAAATCAAGTAAGGCCGAAACCAGCTCGCCTGCGAGGCTGGAGTCGGCATCGATCCAGGAGCCATCGTCCAATCCGATTTCCGGCCTGTCGCCTCGCAGCCTTGCAAAAAGGTTCGGCAGCGGCCGCCAATGTTTTAGCTTTTCCGGCGCGGCAACAATTCCGTCGCGCCGGCCGACGACGCCCCAGATCCGGTCGCCCGGAATCCCGCCTTCCGCAAGCTCCGTCCCGTCCAGCCCTTCGCCGCCCATCGAACTGACGGGATATCGCCAGATTTCCTTGATATGGCCGAACGGCGTCATGATGCGGAGACGAGCCGTGTCGCTGTCATTGCGCCACTGCCTTGCGTGCGCCCGCGCCGTCGGCGAAACGGCGATCGATCAGCATCGCCGCATCGAGAAGGGCGCGCGTATAGGCGTGGCGCGGCCGGTCGAAGACGTCGTCGCGGTCGCCGATCTCGACGATCCTTCCCTCCTGCATGACGGCGACCCTATCGGCAACCTGCTCCACCGCACCTAGATCATGCGAGACGAACAGACAGGCGAAACCGTAGCGTTCCTGCAACGACCGGATCAGGAGCAGGATCTGTTTCTGCACCGTCATGTCCAGCGCCGAAACCGGCTCGTCGGCAACGACGAAGGCCGGTCGCCTGACGATCGCCCGCGCGATCGCGACGCGCTGGCGTTGCCCGCCTGACAGCTGATGCGGGAAACGCTCGAGAAGGTCGCGCGTCAGTCCCACTTCCTCGATGACCTCATTCATGCGCGCGATCCGCCGCTTCCGATCCAATTCGGCGTCGAGCTTCAACGGCTCGGTGACGATTTCCGCAATGGACTGGCGAGGGTCCAGCGAGGAATAGGGGTCCTGGAAGACGATCTGCATGTCGCGACGCTGCAATCGCGTGTCAGCCGATCGTCCACTTGCAATCGCCTTGCCAAGAAACGAGATCGTTCCGCTGGACGGCCTGACGAGGCCGACAATGGCGCGCCCGAGCGTCGTTTTGCCGGAGCCCGACGCGCCGACCAACGCCAGGGTTTCGCCACGCCGGATGGTAAGGTCGACGCGGTCTACGGCGCGCTTCGGCTGCGCGCGCGCAAACAGCCTGTGACGGCCCGGATAGTCGATGATGACATTGCTGATCTCGACCAGGGGCGCGCCTTTGACGGATCTTCTCGATCCGCCGGCGCTGCGCTTGGGAAGCGCATCCACCAACCGCCTGGTATAGTCGTGCTGCGGTGCGTGAAGGACCTGGATGCTGCTTCCCTGTTCGACCGCCTTGCCTTCGCACATCACCGTCACGTTGTTCACATAGTGCGACACCATGCCGAGGTCGTGGCTGATCAGCAGGACGGCGGTTCCATTCTCCCGCGTCAGCTCGACCATGAGGTCGAGCACGTCGCGCTGCACCAGCGTGTCGAGCGCCGTGGTCGGCTCGTCGGCGATCAGCAGGCGCGGCTTGAGCAGCATGACCGATGCCAGCATGATGCGTTGGCGCATGCCGCCCGAGAATTCGTGCGGATAGGCCGCAAGGCATTTGCCGGGATCCTTGATCTGGATCCTCTCCAGCATCGCCAGCGAGCGGTCCTTGATCTCGGCGCGCGACATGTCGCGATGCAGGCGAAGCCCTTCCGCCATCTGCTCGCCGATGGTGACGGCGGGATTGAGCGAGACCATCGGCTCCTGGAAAACCATGCCGATCTGTGCACCGCGCATCTGGCGCAGTGCCTTTGCGGCAAGGCCGGTGAGCTCCCGTCCTTCGAAGCGGATGCTGCTGTCAGCGGTCGTGATCAGCGGGGCAGGGAGCAAGCTCAGGATCGAGCGGGCCGCCATCGTCTTGCCCGAACCGGATTCACCGACCAGCGCCAGCATGTCGCCAGAGGCGAGATCGAAATTCAGCTCGTCGACGATCCGCTTTCCCGATGGTCCCACCGAGATCGACAGGTTGCGCACTGAAAGCATCGTGTTGTTGTCCCCGGCCGGCACGAGCATGTTTCCAGCACCTACATATTCGGGTCGAGCCAGTCGCGCACCGCGTCGCCCAGCATGTTGATGCCGAGCAGCGTGATCGAGATGCAGAGACCCGGAAGGATAATCAGATGCGGCGCCTGGCCGATATAGGGCCGCGCCGTCGATAGCATGTTGCCCCAGCTGGGCGCCGGAGGCGGGACGCCCAGTCCCAGAAAGCTCAGCGCGCTTTCCGACAGGATGATCCAGCCGAACATGGTGGTCGCGAGCACGATGATCGGGGCAACGCAATTGGGCAGCACATGCCGCGCCATGGTGATGATCTCGCTATTGCCCATCACGCGCGACGCCTCGACATATTCCCGCTCGCGAATGGACATCACGGAGGCCCGCACCACGCGCACCACGATCGGCATGTAGGCAAGGCCGAGCGCAACGATGATGCCCTCGCGGCTGGCGCCGATCACCGCCATCAGGCCGAGCGCCAGAAGCAGGCCAGGGAAGGCGAGGAAGGCGTCGTTGACCATCATGATGGCGCGATCGACCCAGCCCCGCAGGAAACCGGCGAGAACGCCGAAGAGGGTGCCGGTGATCAATGCGAAGGCGACCGTCGCAAAAGCGATCCAGGCGCTGGTCCGCGCGCCGCCGGCGAGGCGGCTGAGCACGTCGCGGCCGAATTCGTCGGCGCCGAGCAGGTGCACAGGCGAGGGCCCGCTGAGGCGCGACGGCAGATCGAGCTTGAGCGGATCGAAGGGCGCGATCCACGGACCGAACACGGCCAAAAGGATCAATGCCCCGGTGACGGCGATCCCGAAGATCGCGTTGAATTTCAGACCGGGCCGGCCGAGCGCACGGGCGATCATGCGGTAACCCTCGGATCGAGCAGCGGGTAAATCAGGTCGACGAGAAGATTGACCGCGACATAGATGAAGGCGACGAACAGCATCGATCCCTGAATCACGGGATAGTCGCGGGCATAGATCGCGTCGACCAGCAGCCGGCCGAGGCCGGGAATGGTAAAGACGGTCTCGATGACGACGATGCTGGAAAGCAGGCTGCCGAGCACCAAGCCAATCAGGGTCAAGGTGGGCGCGAAGGCATTCTTGAAAGCGTGGCGCCACATCACCGCGCTTTCCGAAAGCCCCTTTGCCCGCGCATGGGTGATGTATTCCAGGCGCGCCACCTCGATCGTGCTGGCCCGGGCCATGCGCGCAATCGGGCCGGACTCGACGAGCACCAAGGTGACCACGGGCAGGATCACATACAGAGCGGCTTGCGCGAAGTCGCGGCTGAAGGGTACGTAGCCGACGACCGGCAGCCAGCCGAGATAGAGGCCGAAGATCAGCATCAGCATCAGCCCCAGCCAGAAACTGGGGATCGAGAGCAGGATGGTCGAGGTGGCGACGACCGTGACGTCGCGGAGACTGTCCTGCTTCCAAGCAGCCAGCATTCCGGCAGGCACGGCGATCGCCGAGGCGACAATCACGGCGAGAAAGACGATGGTCGAGGAGACGGCGAAACGGTCGAGGATGAGCGGCAGCACCTCTTGCCCGCTGCCGATCGAGCGTCCGAAATCGCCTGAAAGGACGTTGCCGGCCCAGATCAGATATTGCACCACCACCGGCTGGTCGAGCCCCATCTGATGCCGCATCGCATCGACCTGTCCGGGCTGCGCGAGCTCGCCCAGCATCAGCGTCGCAGGATCGCCCGGAATGAAGCGCATCATCACGAAGACCGCGACCGAGACCAGGATGAGTGTCGGTACGGCGCTGGCGAGGCGGGTCAGGACAAAGCGGACCATCGTTTCTCCTGTGCTGATATCGAAGGTCTCTCCCGTGCGGGCACTGCCTTCTCCGCCCGCTCGAGGATCTCGTCTTCGATGGTGAGTTCGTAGCGGGTGAATTCACCGTTCTTGGCCGGCAACGGCGCGATCTCCATGATGCCGGCGGCTGGTTCGAAGACGATCATCGCCACCGTCGCCGAGAGATTGCCGCCTTCCTTCCTGATCTGCGGGCGACACACGCTGAACGGCGAAGCGAAGTTGTCGAACAGCGCTTCCTTCAGGTCGTCGATGGTTATGTCTCCATGCCGCGCCGACAGGTGCCGGCGCACGCGGTGGTCGCGATAGAGACTGTCCGGCACGTCGCGAAGTCCGGTTTCGCGCAGCTTAGACAACGCCACCGGGCTCTGCCAGTGATTGGCGTGGACGATCATGTCGTTGTCCGGATAGATGGTGAAGACCTCGTCCGGGGCGCATTCGAAATTGGCCGTGAACCCTTCGGCGGTGCTCAGGATCATGTTGTTGGAACCGGATTTCGGCGTCGTCGCCACCACCTTGATGGCATGGGCGAAATGCTGCGCTTCAAGAGCCCGGCGCCGGATGAAGGGAAGCGGAATTCCGATCCCGCGATAGTCGCGGTCCGATTCGAGATAGTTCGCGGTGATGCCGATACCGGCCGAGTTGAAGCCGCTGCGCGCCAGTCCGCCGGCTTCGGTGAAGGTGAGGAGGTCCGGCCCGTCCGTTCGCCGGATGCGCAACACCACCGAGGTCTCGGCGCATTCGGCCTTCCAGTCCCAGTTCTGGCCATGGATGAGCCTGCCGTTCCGGGTTGCCCCCGGCAGGATCGCCGCGCCCGTGCAGCCGTCGGGCTCGTCGTCGGAAATGCCTTTCTCGCGCCGGGCGAGCTGCAGGATTTCGGTACGCGCATTGACCAGGACGATCGAGGACAGGTCGACATTCGCGCCTGACGCAATTCCTTCCATTTCCTCGACGAGATCGGGCGCCCATTGCCGCAAGCGGGGCAGGAAGATGCCGGAGAACCGCCCGACATCGTCCCGCCTGAAGCCGAAACGGTCGAGCTGCGCGGCATAGAGCGCCACCGAAGCGCCGATGCGCCCGCGCGCCTGTTCGCCATAGGCCATGCCGCGCGCTCTCGGCGCTCCATCGATCTCGACGAGCGGAAACGGTGCGACTGTTGTCATCAAGCGGAAGCCTCAAACTGGTGTGAGCCCGGATACTAATGCATTTTGATGGAATGAAAAGCAGGAAAATTCGCTAGATTGCCAGTTCGAACTGCGTAGCGCATATCTATAATGCGAACGCTTGAGGAAGTGCCTATGAACGAAACGATGATCGACCGGCCGGCACGCAGCGAGGCGGCCAGTCCGCTGCAGATCGATCTGGCGCGGCGGATCCTGGAGCGGATCAGGGATTCAGGCTGGACGGTCGGAACCCGCGTCTCGGTGCCGGACCTTGCCCGCACGTTCGGCGTTTCGCGTTCCCCCGTCAGCGCGGCGCTGGAACTGCTGGTCGCCCAGGGCATCTTAAGTCCCTTCGAGACGAGGGGGCTGCAATTGGCGCGCGATGTCGCCGACCTCGACCCGGAGGATATCCTGCCCAGCTCTCCGCTCGAGGAGCTTTACCGCAGGATGATGCGGGAGCGCGCGCTTGGCCAACTGCCCCAGGAGGTGTCCGAGGCGGAATTGATGCCGCGCTATCAGGTGTCGCGCGGCGTCGTGCGCAAGCTCCTGCTCCGCTTTGCCGCCGAAGGGCTGGTGCAGCGCCTGCCGGGGCATGGCTGGCGTTTCGCCGACACACTTGTTGGCGAGGACGCCTACCGGGAAAGCTATGAATTCCGGATGGCCGTCGAATGCGCGGCGCTGCGGTCGCCCATGTTCAGTGCGGGTCCTCAGCAGCTCGCGCCTGTCCGGCGCGCTCACGAGCGCATCCTGGCGATCGTGTCGACGGGCAAGACACTGATCGGCGGCGACGAATGGTTCCGGATCAATGCATCCTTTCACGAAGGGCTCGCGGCCTGCTCCGGCAACCGGTTCCTGGCCGATGCGGTGCGCCAGCAGAACAATCTGCGCCGGTTGCAGGAATCAGCGGGTTTCGAGGAATTGCCGGCGGAACGCATCGAGCAGTCCTGCCGGGAACATCTGGCCATTCTCGATGCCGTCGAAGCGGGCGAGATCGAATGGGCCGAGGCGCTGCTGCGCCAGCATCTACGGCAGGCATCCGAGTTCGCTTCGCCACAGCGCTCGATCTGATGCCTGCCGGCGACGGCATCGCGCATGCTGCCCACTCGGCCGCGCAATGCCCCGACATCCGGCACTGAGCGATCTGGAACGAGCGTCTCCCCGATTCGCTTGACGCCAATCCGCTCCGTCAAATGTCGGGATTGGATGCTTTAGGACCGATTTTCAGCGGCGCATCATTTTCATCCGGATTGGGGACGGGAGCTTCGTCGGGAAGTCTGTCCGGATCCGGCTCACGTACAGGCTTCGGTTCAGGAAATGGCGGTGGCGTGGGCGCCGGAGTGGGCGTTGGTTCGGGAGTGGGAAGAATGGCCATGGTGTGATTTCCTTCCGCTCGCTGCACTCTGCCTTGGCGGGTCGCCGACGTCCGCCGGATTTTTGAGGCCTACCCGTTTCGACCGGTTTCGCTCTAGGGGCCGATGCACGCAGAACGACCACGCCTGCCTATGGTTCCGATGGGAGCCTCCGATGACCCCGCAGGCATCGAGCGCTCATGACAGGACGGCGCCGTCAGAAAAGTGATCGAATGGTCCGCGCATAAGGGCCTTGTCGGCGTCGTGGAGCGCCATAATTTCCATTTCAGGGTGGGACGAACTCACCTGCTGAATAGGAGGCGGCCGTGAAGCACCAGACACTTGACCAACTGCATACCGTTGCCGACGTTCACGCTGAAGCAACAGACCTCGTAGCGACCCGAAGCCAGCGTCTCGAACGTTGGGCGAAACTGCTGGAGAAAAATCCCGATCGGCGTCTCGAAGCGCTGACGGGCACCGAATATAAGTCCCCTGAGATACGCGAAAAAATGCGTTACAACGACTCGCCTCTCACGGTTGCCTTCGAGGACCCAATCTTTCGTGCGCAAGGCTTGAGAGATGACACCTACGGTGAAGCCAGGCGCTTCTTCGAACTGACTGACTGGCAGTTGCACGAAATTGTCTGCCACTGCCATGTCGGCGCCACGATACGAGCGCGATGGGCTGCCTCTCGCGTCCGTGCGGCAATGTCCGAGAGGTTCGGTTTCTTCGCCTGGCTGCGAGGAACATTCATGCATTGACGCTAGGGCATTCACGCTGCCGGCATTCACACTAGGGGCCGGCATGTTCGGGTGATGGAGGCGGCGAAGCGATTTTCACGCCTCGCATCAGTGGTCGTTGATGTGCGGGTATGCCGTTCGGCGGCGATCCGCCATCGGCGAAGGTCGATACAATGCGACTCGATACGACAGGCATGGGCTGATTTCAGTCGGCAGGCGCCGTGTAGCGGCGATGGACCGCTTCCGCGATGGCGGCGCGGCTTCTATGCGGATCGAGACTCTCGTCATCCTCGATGACAGCCGCTTCCTCCGCAAGTCCCTGGTCCTTGACCTGATCGCGGAACCAGGCCGAATAGTCGCCCGCGCGCAAGTGATGCTCCCAGGTGCGGTCGTCGATCCCCTCGGCGATATGGAGGAACATCATGAGATTTTGGGCTTTCAGGTTGAGCTTGCCGTCCGCGCCGCGGAAATAGAAACTATTGTCGCCAAGATCACCCTCGGCATACTTGCGGATATGGCGCTTGCGTTCCTGCCGGGGACGCTCGATCGAGATCGGTCTTGCGGGATCGCATGTCGACCGGTTCCAATACAAGACCTTGTTTTCCGGTGGCGGCACGACGCCCTGCGGCACGTCTTCGCCAATTGCGGCACAGAAGCTTTCGACGACCTTGTCGGCTTCCGGGCCAAGAGCCAGCACCGTGTCGACACCTGCCAGCACGTCCCGCGAAACCAGATCGGGATGAACTGTGACCAGAATGGTCGCCGAAAGGCTTTTTGGAAGCGCAAAGGATGTGCCATCCCGCGCATGCGGCAACAGGTGGTGTGCTTCGTCGATGATCAGCCAGTGCGGGCGTCCGGTGCGGGCGCGAAGCGCGGCAAGCTCCGGCAGCAGCTTGGCGAAGGCGTTTGGCCGCTCCGCGGTCTTGATCCCGAGCATGTTGACGGCGACATTGTTGGACGGTTTGGACAAGAGGTCGAAGATTTCGCGCGAGCTCGGCGGGCTTTTGGCGTCGCCAACCACCAGCACGTCCTCCAGTTCCTCGTAGTCGCCCTCCGGGTCGAGCACGCAAAACTGGAAGCCTTGCTCGACGAAGCGTTCGGTCAGGGCGGTGGCGAGGGTGGATTTCCCGATCCCCGACGTGCCGGCCAGCAGCACGCCGCCGCCGCGCGGTGAAAGGTGCATCACCGCGCCCGACCCGTCGTCCGCGCCAATCTCAATGCGTTGTCGCGCCGTGTCCAGCAAGGCGGCGTCATGCGAGATGAGGCCATCGATCAACTCCCTCACGCCCGCGCCGCGGGCACCATTCGTCACGTGGCCCGCCGTCTCCCTTACCTTCGGCAGTGCATTGGCAACTGCAACTCCGAAGCCGACGGCGCGCAGAAAGGCATGGTCGTTCTCCGCATCGCCGATGCCGACGACATTGTGGGCGGACAATCCCAGATCTTCGAGGGCAGCCGCAAGACCGGTCGCCTTGTTGACCCCGCTCGGCAGCACCATGACGGCACCCTTGTTGAAGATGATCTCCAGCTCCAGGCCAAGGTCCTTGATCACTTCCAGCACGATGGTCTCGTTGGGCTCCCTGGTGGCGACGACGGAACGTCCTATCGACAGGGGCGCAATCTTGCGGATCATCAGCCTGTCGACGAATTCCGCCGGAGGCGCAGGCGCCAGCATGCGCTCCTCCTTCGAAGCCGGCGTGTAGACGAGCGCGCCATTTTCGGCGACGACCTTGTCGAAAATGCCAAGCTCCGGGAAAACGCTTTCGAGGTCGGCAAGCTCGCGACCGGTGACCATTATCAACTTGCGGCCGGTTTCCTTCAGCCGCCCGAGCGCGGCACGGGTGGCATCGGAAACGATCCCGTTTTCCGCGAGCGTGCCGTCGTAGTCAGTGGCTAGTGCAAGAGCATACATTGAACTGTCCGTCGGTAGTCCGAAGCTGACCCGAGAAGCTTTCTCGCCGAACTGAGCGGAAAGCCATCTGCTCCAGTGACTTTGTCTTGGCTGATCGGTTCAAACGGCGCTGGCTGCCGATTGTTCCCGGCGGCCGAAGGCAAGAGTCGCTGAGGCCTTGCTTTTGCTTAAGCATTTCCAAACCCGGTACCCGCTTGCTAGCCGACAATCCTGAATCCGTTCGGCTCCTGGCCGGGATCGACGTCTTGGGATTTCACGCTGGAGACCGACGCCCCGGTCGGCCCTTCCCACAACCGGTTCATCATCGTCGAAACCGCGCCCTCTGCTCCAACGATCAGTGCCGTTACGGATCCGTCATCCTCGTTGCGAACCCATCCGGACAGACCGAGCTTCTCGGCTTCGGTCCGTGTCCACACGCGAAAAGAGACGCCTTGCACCCTTCCACTCAGCCTGACGCGTACCGCTTTGCGCCCGTCCTCCATGGTCACCTCCGTACAGCTGGTTTGTCCACACCTTCAACTCACTAGCGGCGAAAAAGGCTCCGCCTTGTCGGCAACGGAACCATGGGGCGGCGGCTTTGTTTAAAGACGGACAGTTGCAGGTTGCGGGTGCCTCGGAGCCACGATTTCATGACCAACGATTCTCCAAAGGGACGCGCCATCCCGGCATCCGTTCCGACGATCGACGCAAAAGCGGAGCCAACGCTTCGCTACGCCGAGGCCGAGGTATTCTACACCGAGGCGATCCGCGAGCTTGCCGCGACGGACATTCCCTTTCTTGTCGCCGGCACCTACGCGGTGAGCGCCTACACAGGCGTTACGCGCCAGACGAAGGATCTCGACATTTTCTGCAAGGCCGGCGATTACGCCCGCATTCTCGCTCATTTCAAGCAGGCCGGTTATGCGGTCGAGATATTGGATGACCGGTGGCTCGGCAAGGTCTTCAAGGGCACGCATTTCTTTGACGTCATATTCGCCTCGGCGAACGGAACCATGCCTGTCAGCGACCTGTGGCTGGAGCACGCAAGGCAAATCGATTTGCTGGGCAGTCGGGTGCGGATCGTCGGTCCGACCGAGCTTATCTGGTCCAAGTGCTTCATCCAAGACAGAGGCCGCCATGACGGCGCCGACGTCGCTCATACAATCCTCAAGGCGCAGGATCAGATCGACTGGCACCGGCTGCTTTCCTACCTCGAAGTTCATTGGGAGGTGCTGTTGATGCAGCTTCTCAATTTCCGATGGATCTATCCGAGCGAGCGCGATCATGTACCAGCCTGGCTGCTCGACGAATTGCTTGACCGTCTCGCCAAGCAGAGGGAGCTGCCCACTCCCCGAATGAAGATCTGCCGCGGACGGCTGCTTTCGCCGACCGACTACGAGATCGACGTCAAGGAATGGGGCTTTGCCGGCGTCGGTGGAACAGGAGAATTTCGTGATGGCTGAGAAGGGCATAACCGCCAAGGCAAGGGTTGGGAACGGCGACACGGTGAGGATTGCGGCTGTTGGCGACCTGCACGTGCAGGAAGACGCCGAGACCTCTTGTCGTGATCTCTTCGGCGAGGTCTCGCGCGAAGCGGACGTCCTCGTTCTCACTGGCGACCTCACCAATCTCGGCAGGCCCCGAGAGGCCGAAATCCTTGCTGAGGATTTGCGCGCCTGCGCAATCCCGGTCGTCGCTGTGCTCGGCAACCATGACTATGAATCCGGTGCAGTCGAGGACGTCGCCCACATCCTTCGGCAGGCAGGCGTCCATCTTCTTGACGGTCAGACGGCGGAAATCAAGGAGGTCGGCTTTGTCGGCGTGAAGGGTTTCATTGGCGGTTTTGGATCACGCATGCTCGGCTCGTTCGGCGAGCCGGCGATCAAGGCGATGGTCGCTGAAAGCGTCAGCGAGTCGATGCGGCTCGAAAACGCAATGCGGCAGGTTCGCACCAATCGTACGCTCGTCGTCCTGCACTACGCTCCGGTCGTCGAGACAGTCGCTGGCGAGCCATTGGAGATTTTTCCGTTCCTGGGCTCGTCGCGCCTGGCGGAGACGATCGATCGGTTCAAGGTCAGCGCCGTGGTGCATGGCCACGCGCATCGCGGCGTCTATGAAGGTCGCACGCCCGGCGGTGCCCCGGTATATAACGTCGCCATGCACGTGGCGAAGCCGACCGGCCGTCCTTACGCCTTGCTCGAAATCTGAAACACCCTGTGGGTGGTCAGCGGTCGATCTCGCCGAACACGATATCGAGCGACCCGATGATCGCAGCGACATCGGCGATCATGTGCCCCCGCGACAGAAAATCCGTCGCCTGCAAATGGGCAAAGGACGGCGCCCGGATCTTGCATCGATACGGAGTATTGCTGCCGTTCGACACCAGATAGACGCCGAACTCGCCCTTCGGCGCCTCCACGGCGGCATAGACCTCTCCGGCGGGCACGCGAACACCCTCCGTGTAGAGTTTGAAATGGTGGATAGTCGCTTCCATCGAGCGTTTCATCGTCGCCCGCGGCGGTGGCGTGATTTTGTGGTTTGGAATTGCCACCGGCCCTTGGCCCTCGGGCGATCGCAATTTTTCCAGGCATTGCTTCATGATCCGGACCGATTGGCGCATTTCCTCCATGCGGACGAGATAGCGGTCATAGCAGTCGCCGTTCTTGCCGATCGGAATGTCGAAATCCATCTCGGGGTAGCATTCATATGGCTGTGCCTTGCGCAAATCCCATGCCGCTCCCGACCCGCGCACCATGGGGCCGGAGAAGCCCCAGGCCCAGGCGTCGTCCTGCCCGATCACACCGACATCGACATTGCGCTGCTTGAAGATGCGGTTGCCGGTGAGCAATTCGTCGAGGTTGTCGCAGACCTTGAGGAACGGGTCGCAGAAAGCCCAGATGTCGTCCAGAAGCTTCGCAGGCAAGTCCTGATGCACGCCGCCGACCCTGAAATAATTAGCATGCATGCGGGCGCCGGAGGCGCGCTCGTAGAAAACCATCAGCTTCTCGCGCTCGGCGAAGCCCCAGAGCGGCGGGGTCAGCGCGCCGATGTCCATGGCCTGTGTCGTGACGTTGAGGAGATGCGACAAGAGCCGGCCGATTTCGCAAAAGAGAACACGGATGAGCTGTCCGCGCTTCGGGACCGAGATTTCGAGCAGCTTCTCGGCGGCGAGGCAGAACGCATGCTCCTGGTTCATCGGCGCCACGTAATCGAGCCGGTCGAAATAGGGCAGGGCCTGCAGATAGGTCTTGTACTCGATGAGTTTTTCCGTGCCGCGGTGGAGCAGGCCGATATGGGGATCGGCGCGGTCGACGATCTCGCCGTCCAGTTCCAGCACCAGCCGCAGAACGCCGTGAGCAGAGGGATGCTGCGGCCCGAAGTTGAGGGTGAACTTGCGAACTGCTGCTTCGACCATGACGGTGTTCCCGCCGTACTGGGTTCTTACGGCCGAAGCCGAGTGCTCCGGCCGCCACGCCCGGACCGCCGATCAGGTCGTTGTCTGGATGATCAGCGTCAGCGTGCCATTGCCATCGATGTTGGCGGCGACAACTTGCGAGGAATCCAGGCCGCTCGCCGCCAGCGCCGTTGCTGCCTGCGGCGACGCATCGATCGAGCTCTGCAGGGTAAGCAGATCTTCAACGCTGGTCTGGGTGATCACGGCCTCGGCTTGTGTTTTGAGCTCCGGAGGCAAATCCTCGAGGGCGATGATCGCAATGCCAGTAAAGTTCTGGTCGGTGAAACCCTGATCCGGCACGGCTTGGTCGGGCAGGGCCTGGTCAGGCGGCGTCTGGTCGGGCAGGGTTGGATCGGGCAGGGCTTCCGGGACAGTGGGTGCGATTTGGGGAAGCTGCGGGTCGGTGGATTGCGCGTGGATCGGCTGCGCCAAGGCCAATCCCGAAAGGGCGGCAATCGTCGTCAACATGCGCATGATCGTTCCTTCCGTTTTCCGGTTTGCTCGGGGAGGATCACTTGGTGACCACACAACCATTGTGCCGGATTATGGTTCCCGGTCCGTCAAGGATAAGGCCGTCGGTGAGTACATGCGTCAGGCCGACGCTACGCAACGGCGAATCGATCGATGACCCATAGCCATGTCCTGTCGCCCTGGCGGCGGGCGACTCGGCGGTTACGGTGCCATCGGAAAGGCGGGTTGACGTGAGTGCCAAAATCTCCGCTGATAACAGGCGGGGACTGATTTTCCGGCCACAAATTTTCGGCCCGTTGCGGTGATGTCCGCGAAGAGTGCCCGGATCGCTTCGCGGCCCAGCGTCAGTCGCCTCTCACCGCTGTCGACGACGGCGTTGGGTTCAAAAAGCGCGGCTATGCCGTAGATGTCTCCCTCCCACTGCCGAGAGATCAGCAGGCGCTCCAAATCCTGGGGATCGCGCGCTGGCTCACGGCTTGGTTCATCGGTCATGGCGAGGACTCCTCCGACGCTCGGTACCAAAGCGTTCGAAGGGGAGCCGGCGAAGCTCCGCCATAAGCCGATCGCGAGGTTGAGCAGCTTGGCGGTCATTCTCCCCAGCCGACATCGCGATCCGCAACGCGCCATTCGGCGGCGCCGGCGCGGCACCGGTGGCTGCGGCTGTGGTTGAGGAAGTCGGCGATCCTTGCCGCCGACTTCGCGAGGGGAAGGTGAGCAACCGATCGCGATGGACGACGGGCTCGCCGGTCTCATTGTCCCAGACCTCGAACCGGCAGCTTGGGTTCGGTATGGCTTCGAAACGGTTCTTCATATCGATGGTCCCGGTAATCGACGGACCCAGGTTCTGCGACCCCGACTTACGGATGGCTTACGGGCGTTTTTGGCTATGCTTTTAGCAGCGGGCACGCTCGCGCAGGTCGCCTCGGTTAGCTCGCCTTCGGCGCGAGGCGCTGCGCGACATGGTCGGCGATCGCCAGGCTTGAGGTCAGGCCGGGGCTCTCGATGCCGAACAAATTGACGAGGCTCTCCACGCCGTGCGCCGCCGCGTCCTGGATGACGAAGTCGGCATTGGCTTCGCCGGGACCGGAGAGCTTCGGCCGGATGCCGCTATAGGTCGGCTGCAGGCTGCGATCGGCGAGGTCCGGCCAGTATTTGCGGACCTCGTCGTAAAAGCGCTCGCCACGCGCTGGATCGACGCGATAGTCGAGTTGATCCGTCCATTCGACGTCAGGCCCGAAGCGGGCGACGCCGTCAAGGTCGAGCGTCAGATGCACGCCGAGCCCGCCGGGTTCGGGTATGGGATAGACCAGTCGCGAGAACGGCGCCCGGCCGGCGACCGAAAAATAATTGCCCTTGGCGTAGCGTATTTCTGGCACGAATTGCCGGTCGAGCCCGTCAAGCGAGCCGGCAAGTGCCGTGGCGCCAAGCCCGGCGGCGTTGATGAAGCGCGCGGTGGCGATTTCAAAGCCGCCGCTGGTGCTGTCGACCGTGTCGAGCACGATGCGCCCACTCTCGATACGGCCGGCGACGATGCGGGTGTTGAGGCTGAGTGTCGCCCCGTGCTTCTCGGCGTCGCCCATCAGCGCCAGCATCAGGGCGTGGCTGTCGATGATGCCGGTTGCGGGAGACAAAAGGGCCGCCGTGCATCGCAGCTTCGGCTCCAGCCTGCGCGCCTCGGCGGCGGTTAAGGGCGTCAGGTTGCCCGCGCCGCAAGCAGAGGCGTTGGCCAGGATGGAAGCGAGCACCGGCTCCTGTCCGGCATTCGTGGCGACGATGAGCTTGCCGCAGCGCGCATGCGGCACCGCCCGCTCCTGGCAATAACGGTAGAGCTTTTCCCGGCCTGCCACGCAGAGCCGGGCCTTCAGCGATCCGGCCGGATAGTGGATGCCGGCATGGATAACCTCGGAATTGCGCGAGCTAATCCCGGTGCCGATGGCGTTCTCGGCTTCGACGATCAGGGTGTCCATGCCGCGCTGCGCCATCTCGCGCGCGATCGCGAGGCCGACGACCCCGGCGCCGGCAACGATGCAGTCGACATGGTCCACGATCAGGCCACCTCAGCCTTGATGTTGTGCCTGGTGAGCCGTTTAGGAATGACGTCTCGGCGATGCGCACAGCCGGCTTGGCGCAGGTTCTCGCGTTCTGCGGCCTCGAAGCTGAAATTCTGCATGTCTTCCGTCCATCCGCCAGCGCTTTCGAAAGGGCTTGACACCCTTACAAGAAACAGATGCACCAAACAGCATTAATGCCGGAGGGAGCTGCCGATGCGCGCCGAACGGCGGCAAGGACCCACGTCCCGGCATGCAGGACAGGAACCATCATGGACGCTCGACCGAATTCTCCCGAAGCTCGCGACATCAGCTACCACCTGCACGGCTACACCAATGCCCGCAAGCATGAGGAAGCAGGGCCGCTCGTCATCGAGAAGGGCGACGGCATCTATGTCGAGGATCTCGCCGGGAACCGCTATATCGAAGCGATGGCCGGGCTTTGGAGCGTCGCGGTCGGCTTCTCGGAGAAGCGGCTGGTCGACGCGGCGGTGCGCCAGATGTCCAAGCTGCCCTACTATCACGACTTCGGTTCCAAATCGCATTCGCCGCTGATCGATCTCGCCGAGAAGCTTGTGCAGATGGCGCCGGTGTCGATGAGCAAGGCGTATTTCACCAATTCCGGCTCCGAGGCCAACGATACGGCCATGAAGATGATCTGGTACCGGTCCAATGCGCTCGGCCAGCCGGCACGCAAGAAGATCATCAGCCGCAATCGCGGCTATCACGGCGTCACCATTGCCGCGGCAAGCCTGACCGGCCTACCCAACAACCACATTTCCTTCGACCTGCCGATCGCCAATGTGCTGCACACGTCGACGCCGCACCACTGGCGCGAGGCGCTGCCTGGCGAGAGCGAAGAGCAGTTTTCGAGCCGGCTTGCCGACGACTTGGAAAAGCTGATCCTGGCCGAGGGCCCGGAAACCATCGCCGCCTTCTTCGGCGAACCGATCATGGGCGCCGGCGGCGTCATCGTTCCGCCGGCTGGCTACTGGGAGAAGATCCAGGCGGTGCTGTCGAAATACGACATCCTGCTCGTCGCCGACGAAGTCATCTGCGGTTTTGGCCGCACCGGTGAAATGTTCGGCTCGCAGACCTTCGGCATCAGGCCCGACATCATGGTGCTGTCGAAACAGATCTCTTCCTCCTACCTGCCGATCTCGGCCCTGCTGATCAACGAAAAAGTTTTCGAGCCGATTGCCGACGAAAGCAATCGCATTGGCACCTTCGGCCACGGCTTCACCGGCGGCGGCCATCCCGTTGCGGCCGCGGTCGCGTTGGAGAACCTGAAGCTGATCGAGGAGCGCGATCTCGTCGGCAATGCGCGCACGGTCGGCGCGCATATGCAGAAGCGGCTGCGCAAGTTCGCGTCGCACCCGCTTGTCGGCGAGGTGCGCGGCGTCGGCCTGATCGCGGCGGTCGAACTGGTCGGCGACAAGGCGAGCAAGGCGCCGTGGGAGACGGCCGGCGCGCTTGGCGGGCTCGTCAACGGCTTTATGCAACAGAACGGCGTCATCTCGCGCAACATGGGCGACGCGCTGGCCTTCTGCCCGCCGCTGATCATCACCGAACCCCAGGTCGATCAGGTGGTCGACGCGTTTGAAAGATCACTCGAAGCCGCGGTCAAGCAGGTCGAACCTGAAACCTGAAACAAAAAACTGCCTCAGCGGACTACTATGCCTGCTCAGGCTGCTGACAGCGCGTTCGGCTAAGGTTGCAGGTCGGGTTAAGGACGAACTTTAGGGACTAGTGCTAAAGACCTGTTTCCGGGTTCCAAAACGGATGTGGTCGTGAAAGTCTTCGCGACCGGACATCTTGCTCGATTGGGTCGAACAATGAGAAGCCAACTTCGTTTCATTATGCATACTGATGACGAGGCTGCTCTGGTAACCGAACTTTTGCGCGATCCGGCTATCCTGTTCGTCGATGGCCCGCGGTGGAAGACGGTCACGCCCCCAACCACTCGAGACATTTCTGCTCGGCAGTTACTGCATAATCTGGTCTCCCGAGGACCTGCCACGGCTTTCAGCGGAGTTCATTCAGGCACATAACGATTGGTATTGCCGTGATGAGAATTCCACGATTCAATTCCTGCGATGCAAGATGACCGAAACAGTCATAGTGGAGGGCAGTTTCGCGATCTCGACGGGACCTGCGGAAGCTAACGCCGCGGCCAACGTCGAACGCAGGTACAAGTTCCTGTGCCGTGCAATCAAGAGAACCTACCGGAACTCGGTCGTTCAGTGGCGCAATCCGCGCCGGCCGGACGCACCGGCCGGACCATCCAGGTCAGCAAACCCAAGTGCGCCCGACCGGTCGCTGTGGGTTGGACCAGCGGCGATGACGTGGATGGCTGGCCATGCTGATCGACAGGTCAAACCTTCCTCACTGGTTTTGTGGAGGAAACGATAATCGAACCGGGCTGATGCACTGCTTTCTACCCACACGCGATGCGGGCAGACTTCGACATTGTGTGGGGAACGTGCGGTCGGCCACGCTGACGGAACTCATCAGGACAGGGCCTGCTCCTCGTGAAGCTGGAACATTCCCGGCGCTGATCGCAGCCGACGCTGCTCGTCGAAACGCGCGCATCATCGAGCGTTGAAGGCGAAACGCGTTCGGCCGATGCGGCGGTCCGCTTGGGGGGCGAAGATTGAAAATCTGCGGCGGTGGTCGAGTACAGCGATGGGCTGCCTGGACAGCCGGCGGTTACCTTTCGGATGCTCTAAGGCTCCGCGCCGCCTCATCGAGTGCCAGCGGATCGTCACCGAGGCGGTCGATGAGGTCTTGAGCTTGGTCGCCGGTGATGCCTGTTCTCATCGCCAGCGCTTCCGCTGCCTCAACATCCAATTGACCAGCGGCGCGGTTGCCTTTCTTCACTCGGCTTTGGGTCTGCGTGGGAGCTGGCACATCGGCACCAGATATTGCCGGTGGGCGAGCACCAAGCGAGCGGTCTTCGTTCTCAATTTCGACGGTCGCCTGATTCCAATGGCGCTCGTGCAGACCGTGCGTCTGGCCTTCTCGTTCCCAGATCTCATATGCGCGGCGCCGAATGCGTTCGTGTTTGTCGTCTGACATGGTCGTTCCTCCTTGTTAGGTTTTCACCCAACGCGAAGGAGCGTCGGAACGATCCCACCCTGCACGCCGATTTCGGACAAAAGAGGGGAAGGCTGGCTTCCGGAAGACCATGCCTGCGGCGTTGCGATGCTGCGATGATTTAGGTGGCCCGGAGCAAATCCTCGTGCGGTGCTCGAGAGCAAGTCCTCCATCGCGCTGAAGGGTGCAGCATTGTTTTCCCTACGGAAACGCGCTTCAGGAGAAAGTTCGGCTCCTGCAGCACGATGCCAGACTAAATTAGAGCTGGCCATTGCTTGAACATCGTGCGCGCAGCTGCTACGTCGCCCATATCGACAGGGGCGCTCCGTATTGCCGGGGCTGAGATGGAAGGTGCAAGCCTTCGGTCCCTCAAGCTGATCTGGGTAATGCCAGCGGAGCGAGGCGACTATGTTTTCAGGTGCACAGATTTCCCTGTATCCGATGTGCGATGACTTCGTCGGCGTCATCCTCAAGGCAATTTCGGCGATGGATTTCTATCGGCCGAATTTCCGCATTGAGACCGACGACATCTCGACGCTGATCGTCGGCCCGCCGGAACAGCTTTTTCCGGCCATACGCGATCTGTTCGCCTCGGCGGCGGCAAGTGGTGTGCATTGCGTGTTATCGGCGACCTTGTCGCGTGGCTGCCCTGGCGAGCGTGACGATCCGATCTGCACCCCGATTTCCGGCAGCAGCCACGAGCTGTCCCTGGCCGAGCGCATCGGCGCGGCGCGGGCGCATGTCGACGGTGCGAAAAAACTCGGACAAGAGGTCGCCGCGCAGTTCTCGCTCTATCCGCTCGGCGAGGGCCACCACATGGACGAGATCTACGGCTGCATCGACTTCCTCAAGGCCTCGGGGGTCTTCGACAGGTCGAAGAATTTCTGCACGAAGCTGAGGGGCGACGCTGGACCGGTGTTCGCGACGCTGTCGGAAGCTTTCCTTCGCTTCGGCGCGCCGCAAGGCCATGTCGCGCTCGACCTTACCGTGTCGGCGAACAGCCCGAGCCCTCGTTAGCCTTGGTTGTCAACGGGTTGCAGCGAGATCCGAGACGGCATCCGGAACGACCACCAGCTTGCCGACGAAATCCTTGGCAATGAAATCCGCCTGGGCGCGGTGGAAATCGGACAGCCTGTAGACGCCGCCGACCAGCGGCCGGATTTTCTTGTCCTCGATGTAGCCGACGATGCGGCGAAAATCGTGTCGCGTGCCCTGACTGGACCCGTGCAGCTGCAACTGCTTGAGATACATGGTGCGCAGATCGAGCTGCACGACCGGGCCGGCAATCGCGCCGGCCGTCGTGTAGCGACCTTCGGGCCTGAGGATGCGCAAGAGGTCGTTGAACATGGCGCCGCCGACCAGGTCAGCAACCACGTCGATCGGCCGGCCCTCGGTCGCTGCGTTCACGGCGGCGGGCAGGTCGGCGATGCCACGAGTGATCACCGCTTCGGCCCCGATGTCGAGCACCGCCTTTTCCTTGCCCTTGCCGACGACGGCATAGGGTATGGCGCCGCGCGCCCGCGCCAGCTGCACGATGCCGGAGCCGACGCCGCCAGAAGCGCCAGTGACCAGCACACGCTCGCCAGCCCTTAGTGCGGCACGTTCCAGCATCTGTTCGCCGGTGAGATAGGCACAGCAGAAGGTGGCGAGTTCGACGTCGGTCAGCTCGGTGGCGACGACATGGGCATTCTCGGCCGGCACAGCCTGGTACTCGGCATAGCCGCCGTCACGGCCGTGGCCCATATAGTCGATGTCGGCAAGCGAATCGTCGTCGCGGTTGTAGATCGAGAAGTCGACCATCACCCGCTCGCCGATACGGTCCGGCGAGACGCCATCGCCGACGGCGACGATGTGGCCGACCGTGTCTGTGCCCTGGATGCGCGGGAAAGTCAGCGTGTTGCCTTGGCGGCGCCAAGTCGATACCGCGGCAGCATCTTCCTCCGTGCCATAGGCGCCCTGACGCACCCAGACATCGGTGTTGTTCATGCCGCAAGCGGTGACCTTGACCAGCACTTCACCTGGGGCGGGCGAGGGCACTTTCACGTCGGTGCGGTAGACGAGCTTTTCCGGCCCGCCGTGACCGGTCAGCTGCACGGCGGCCATGGTGGCGGGGAGGGTTTTGGTCATGGCGTTCATGTCGATCTTCAGATGTTTGCAAACACGCTTTTCACCGCATCGGCCGTCTTCGAGACGATGATGTCGGCCTCTTCGCGGGTGAGGCAGAGCGGCGGCGCAAAGCCGAGAATGTCGCCCTGCGGCATGGCGCGGCCGATGACACCGCTTGCGGCGAGGGCGGTTGCGACCTGCGGCCCGATCTTTTGCGATGCATCGAAGAACACGCGATCATTTCTGTCGGCGACGAACTCGATTGCCGCCAGCATGCCGTCGCCGCGCACCTCGCCGACGTTTTTGTGGCCGCCGGCGGCTTTCGCTAGTTCGGCACGGAAATAGGCGCCTGTCTCGGCGGCGTTGGTCACCAGGTCCATCTCGTCGATCAGTTCGAGGTTGGCGACACCGGCGGCAACGCAGATCGGATGCGCCGAATAGGTCCAGCCATGGCCGAGCGAGCCGAGCTTGTCGGAACCCTGCACCAGCACCTGCCAGACCTTGTCCGAGACGATGACGCCCGACAGCGGCGCATAGGCCGAGGTCAGGCCCTTGGCGATGGTGATCAGGTCGGGCTTGATGCCGTAATGGTCGGAGCCGAACATGGTGCCCAGCCGGCCGAAGCCGGTGACCACTTCGTCGGAGACCAGCAGCACGTCGTATTTCTTCAGCACCGCCTGGATCTTTTCCCAATAGAGGGCGGGCGGCGGCACAATGCCGCCGGTGCCGAGGATCGGCTCGCCGATGAAGGCGGCAACCGTGTCCGGGCCTTCAGCCAGGATCATCTCTTCGAGCTTGTCGGCGCAGTATTGGGAAAACTGCTCCTCGCTCAGCGAGCGGTCGGTACGGCGGAAATAATAGGGCGCCTCGGTGTGCAGGATCGGCGCACGCGGCAGGTCGAAGGCGTTGTGGAACAGGTCGAGCCCGGTCAGCGATCCGGTCATGACGCCGGAGCCGTGATAGCCGCGCCAGCGCGAGATGATCTTCTTCTTCTCCGGCCGGCCGAGCACGTTGTTGTAGTACCAGATCAGCTTGATGTTGGTTTCGTTGGCGTCGGAGCCGGAAAGGCCGAAATAAACCCTCGACATGCCTTGCGGGGCGCGGTCGATGATCATCTTGGAAAGCGTGATCGACGCCTCGGTACCGTGGCCGACATAGGCGTGGTAATAGGCGAGGTTCTTGGCTTGCGCGGCAATGGCGTCGGCGATCTTCTGTCGGCCATAGCCGACATTGACGCAATAGAGGCCGGCGAAGGCATCGATGCTCTTGCGGCCATTATTGTCCCAGATGGTGACGCCTTCGCCGCCGGCGATCACGCGGGTCGGGCTCTCGCCGCGCGCGTGGGTACCCATATGGGTCGAGGGATGGAAGAAGTGGTCGCGGTCCCAGGCGGCGAGTTCGTTGGACTGGTCGAGCATCATTTTACTCCTGAGGAAAAGTGTCGGGCGCGGCTTACGCGACGTCCAGGCAGAGATATTTGAGATCGGTAAAGGCTTCGAGCCCGTGGCGCGAGCCCTCGCGGCCGATGCCGGACTGTTTGACGCCGCCGAAGGGGATCGGCGCGCCGGTGATCTTCACGCGGTTGATGGCGACCATGCCATAGTCGAGCGCGCGGCCCATGCGCAATTGGCGGCTGCCGTTCTCGGTGACGACATAGGCGACAAGCCCGTATTCGGTGGCGTTGGCGCGAGCGATGACCTCATCCTCGCTGTCGAAGGGCGTCACGGCGGCGACCGGACCAAAAGTTTCCTCGCGCATGATCAGCGCGTCGTCGGTGACATCGGCGAGCAGGGTCGGGCGGTAGAACAGCGGTCCTGCAGAATCGCGTTTGCCGCCGGTGAGGCAGCGTGCGCCATGGGCGAGCGCATCGGCGACCTGCTCCTCGACCTTCTTGACACCGCGCTCATGCATCAAGGGCCCGATGTCGGTGTCATCAGCCAGGCCATTGCCGGTCCGCAGCGTCTCGATGCGCCTGGCGAAGGCGGCGCAGAAACGATGGTAGATCGGGCGCTGGACATAGATGCGGTTGGCGGCGAGGCAATCCTGGCCGGAAGTGGCGAATTTGGCATCGACGGCTATGGTCACAGCCTTGTCGAGATCGGCGTCGGCGAAGACGATCAGCGGCGCGTGGCCGCCAAGCTCCATCACCAGCCGCTTCATCGTCGGCGCACTTTGCGCGGCGATCAGCCTGCCGATCTCGGTCGAGCCGGTGAAGCTCATGGCCCGGACGCGAGCGTCTTCGCACATCCGCCCAACGATGGTCGAAGCCTTGCCGGTGAGAACGTTGAAGACGCCCGCCGGCAGGCCGGCGCGTTCGCCGAGCTCGGCCAGCGCCAGCGCCGACAGCGGCGTTTCCGACGAAGGGTGCGCGACGATGGTGCAGCCGGCGGCAAGGGCGGCCGCCGCCTTGCGGGTCAGCATGGCCGCGGGAAAATTCCACGGGGTGACAACGCCGACGACGCCGAGCGGTTCGCGCCGCACCATCATCTCGGCGTTTGGCAAGTGGCTGGTGACGCTTTCGGCGTTGAGGCGTTTTGCCTCCTCGGCATACCACTCGACGAAGGAGGCGGCGTAGTCCATCTCGCCAAGCGCTTCCCTAAGCGGCTTGCCCTGTTCGAGCGTCATCAACAGCGCCAGATCATCCTTGGCAGCGATGATCAGATCGAACCATTTTCGCAGAATTCTCGCGCGTTCCTGTGGGAGAGCCGCGCGCCAGGCGGGAAAGGCGCGGGAGGCCGCGTCGATCGCCTTGCTCGTCTGCCTGCTATCGAGCGCGGCAACCCAGGCAACGGTGGTGCCTGTGGCAGGATCGATCACCTCGAAGCTCTCGGCGGCTTCACTCGCAGTCCAGTGGCCGTCGACATAGGCGAGTTCGCGCAGCAGCCGGCGGTCGGCGAGGCGGTCAAGCGCTTCATGGCGCTGTGGGCGGGTAAAATGCGCGGACATGCTCGAGGTCTCCCGGTTCGGAGTGATATGAGAAGACTATCCGCGTGCAGCAGACAGAGAGGCTGTCTGGGCGCCCGCCCGTAGAGAGATTGTCTCTATTGCATCGCTCGGGCAGACGATCTCTCTAGGGTCAGGACGCCGGCAACAAATCCGCTACCGGCAAGGCCATCTCCTCCTTCACCGTCTTGGTGACGATGTAGGTAAAATAGCGGTCGATGCCGATCTCGCGTTCGAGCAGGACGTCGACCAGCCGCTGGTAGGCGTCGATGTCGCGCGCCATCACTTTCAGCAGATAGTCGACGCCGCCGCCCACCGACCAGCAGGCGACGATTTCGGGGACGTCGCGGATGACGCGCTCGAAACGGTCGAAATCGGCCTGGCGGTGGCTGGCCAGCGTCACCTCCATCAGTACGGTGGCGACCGGCGCGACGGCGCGTATCGCAACCTTGGCGTGATAGCCGGAGACGATGCCGGCCTTTTCCAGCTTGCGCAGCCGCATCCAGCACGGCGTCGGCGACAGGCCCACCTTGTCGGCGAGCGCCAGCTTGGTGATGCGCCCGTCGCGCTGGACCACGTCGAGGATTTTGAGGTCGATCTGATCGAGTTTCAATGCGGCCATGAGCGTCTGCTTTTTCTTGCCCGACACCATGACGGCGCATTATTTCGATTGTCAATTGCACTGATTTCGATCTCTAATAAGTCATGACATTATGGCGTCCAGATCCCGCGCTTATCCGGCGGCCGGCCTATCAATCGCTCGCCGACCAGTTCGCGCGCGCGATCCATGATGGGCGGCTGGCCAACGGCGCGCGGCTGCCGACGCATCGCCGGCTGGCCGACGAATTGAAGCTTTCGGTGCAGACGGTCAGTCGCGCCTATGAGGAACTGATCCGCCGGGGCCTGGTCTCCGGCGAGATCGGCCGCGGCAGCTTCGTGCAGACGCAGCGCCGCGAGCCCGAGCCGCCATACCTGCCGGAGCGTCTTGGCGAGGTCATCGACCTCTCCATCCTGAAGCCGGTTTGCGAGCCGATGCATCTGGAGCGGCTGAAACAGGCGCTGGGCTGGCTTGCCGAGAACCTGCCGTCGAGTTCGGCGCTGTCGTTCCGGCCGAACATGGTGTTCCCGCGCCACCGCGCGGTGGCGGTCGAATGGCTGCGGCTGTGCGGTCTCGATGTATCCGCGCAGAATGTCAGCCTGACCAACGGCGCCACGGCCGGCATGACGGTGGCACTGATGAGCGTGGCGCCGCCCGGTTCGACCGTCGCCACCGAGGCGATCGGCCACCATACGCTGATCCCGCTGGCGCGCTATCTCGGCTTCAACCTCGAGGGCCTGCCGATCGACGATAATGGCCTGATCCCGGAGGCGCTCGACGAGGCGTGCCAGCTTTCCGACATCCGCGCCGTATTCGTGCAGCCCTCGGTGATCAACCCGACTGCAACGCTTATGGGCGCCGCGCGGCGCGAGCAAATCGCCGCGGTGGCGCGCAGGCACGACATCGCCATCATCGAGAACGACGTGCTCGGCCCGCTGGTCGAGGGTCGTCCGCCGCCGGTCGCCGCCTTCGCACCCGAGCGCACGCTCTACGTCACCTCCTTCACCAAGATCGTCGTGCCAGGCTTGCGCATTGGTTATCTCGCGGCGCCCGACCGCTATGTCGCCGCCGTCGCCAACCGGCATCTCGTCTCCAACTGGATGGCGACGCCGCTGGTGGCGGAGATCGCGACAAAATGGGTGACCGACGGCACGGCGATGGAGCTTGTCGGCTGGCAACGTTCGGCACTGCGGCGGCGGCAGGAGATTGCCGCTCAGGTGCTTGCCGGGGTCGACTATCGTGTCCATCGCGACGGATTGCATCTGTGGCTGCGGCTACCCGGCGACCGCGCCGAGGAGAGTTTCGTCTCGCAGGCCCGTTTGCAGGGCGTGGCGATCGCGCCAGGCACATCCTTCCGTATTTCCCAGGAGCCCTGGCAGCCGGCAGTGCGCATCTCGCTGGGCTCGACTACCGAGGAGGAACTGCGCGCCGGCCTGAGCGTTGTCACCAAACTTCTGCTCGGCGATCCGGAGCATCTCTTGCTGGCGATCTAGGCAAAGATCGCCGCGGAATTGTGCGGGCCAGAAACATTGTCATGAGTTTATTTTCCTGATTGACATGATTTGGCGCGTTCCGCATCGTTGAAGGCACCAAGCTTCTCCAGCAACGGGGAATTCATTGTCCGCGCCCATCATCAAGATCGACGGCATTTCGAAAAGCTTCGGCACCTTCAAGGTGTTGGACGGCCTGTCGATGCAGGTCATGCCGCGCGAGAAGCTGGCGCTGATCGGCCCATCCGGCTCGGGCAAGACGACGATCCTGCGCATCCTGATGACGCTGGAGAGGATCGACAGCGGCCACATCCAGATCGACGGCGAGCAGCTCTACCACATGGAGCGCAACGGCCAGTTGCTGCCCGCCGACGAACGGCATCTGGCAAGAATGCGCCAGAAGATCGGCATGGTCTTCCAGCTGTTCAACCTGTTTCCGCACAAGAGTGTCATCGACAACGTCACGCTGGCGCCGATCTTGACCAAGGGCATGCCGCGCGCCGCCGCCGAAAAACGGGCGATGGAACTGCTCGACATGGTCGGCATGGCCGACAAGGCGAAAGCGATGCCGGCGCAGCTCTCCGGAGGGCAGAAGCAGCGCGTGGCGATCGCCCGGGCGCTGGCGCTGCAGCCCAGGATCATGCTGTTTGACGAGGTGACATCGGCGCTCGATCCGGAACTGGTCGAGGAGGTGCTTAACGTGTTGTGGCGGCTCTGCTCCGAGACAGACATGACCATGCTGCTCGTCACCCATGAAATGGGTTTTGCCCATGATTTCGCCGACCGGGTGCTGTTTTTCGACCGCGGGAAGATAGTCGAAGAAGGCAAGCCCGACGAGATTTTCCGCAATCCCAAGCAGGAGCGCACGCAAGGCTTCCTGAAGAAGATCATCGCGGCCGGACATCGCGTCTGACCGCCATGCCAAGGCGGCGAAGCCGTCCCGTAGAACGACCAAACCAAAAAGAGAAGCAAGGAGTTGGGAACAATGAAGAAACTTGGCATTCTGGCCGGCGTGGCCGGTGTTGCACTAACCGCAATTCTGGCCGCCTCGACCGCCGGATCGGCCGACGACAGCAAACTCGAAGAGCTCAAGGCACAGGGCTTCGCCCGCGTCGCCATTGCCAATGAGCCGCCCTACACGGCGGTTGCGGCCGACGGCAAGGTTTCGGGCGCGGCGCCCGATGTGGCGCGTGAAATCTTCAAGCGCCTCGGCGTCAACGACATCGTCGCCTCGATCTCGGAATATGGCGCCATGATTCCCGGCCTGCAGGCCGGCCGTTTCGACGTCGTCACCGCCGGCCTGTTTATGAAGCCGGAGCGTTGCGCGGCCGTAGTCTATTCGGAGCCGGTGCTGTGCGACGCCGAGGCGATGCTGGTGAAGAAGGGCAACCCCAAGGGCTTCAAGAGCTACGAGGATGTCGCCAAGGATGCCACCGCGACGATCGGGGCGCCGGGCGGCGGCACCGAGGAGAAGCTGGCGCTCACCGCTGGTGTGCCACGTGACCGCGTCATCGTCGTGCCGGACGGCCAGAGCGGCCTGAAGATGCTGCAGGACGGCCGCATCGACGCCTATTCGCTGCCAGTGCTGTCGATCAATGATCTGGTCAAGAAGGCCAACGACCCGAACCTCGAAGTTGTCGCTCCGGTGGTCGGCGCGCCGGTCTATTGCGACGGCGCAGCCTTCAAGAAGGGCGACGAAGCGCTGCGCGACGCCTATGACGTCGAGTTGGCCAAGCTGAAGGAGTCCGGTGAATTCGCCAAGATCATCGAGCCTTACGGCTTCTCGGCAGCGGCAGCGATGTCGACAAGCCGCGACAAGCTCTGCTCGGCAAAGTAGGCGCCCTTTTCCTTCTCCCCGTTCGCGGGGAGAAGGTGGCTCGAAGGGTCGGATGGGGGCAGCGCCATACTTTGGTTGGTTCGCGCCGCCCCTCATCTGCCTGCCGGCATCATCTCCCCGTGAACGGGGAGATGGACGCTGGAAACAACGTCTCGCTAGACATTCAACGCGGGAACTCTCGACCCAATGACCCAATGGTCCGGCTATTTCGGCCTGATAATGCAGGGAGCGCTTGTTACCATCGAGCTGACGCTGATGGGGTCGGTGCTTGCCCTGATCATGGCGTTTCTCGCCGGGCTGGGGCGGCTGTCGCGTTTTTTCGCCATTCGGGCGCTGGCCACCGCCTATATCGAATTCTTCCGCGGCACCTCGATCTTCGTGCAGCTGTTCTGGGCCTATTTCGTGCTGCCCTTCATCGGCATTTCGCTGACGCCGCTGCAGGCGGGCGTGCTGGCGCTCGGCCTCAATGTCGGCGCCTATGCGGCGGAGGTGGTGCGCGGCGCCATCCAGTCGATCGGCCGCGAACAGTACGAGGCCTGCACCGCGCTTAATCTCGGCCGCTGGCAAGGCATGCGCCATGTCATCCTGCCGCAGGCGCTGCTGGTCATGCTGCCGACCTTCGGCAACAACGCCATCGAATTGCTCAAGGCCACCGCCGTCGTTTCGCTGATCTCGCTCGCCGATCTGACCTTTCAGGCGCAGGTGGTGCGCTCGCAGACCGGCAACACGCTGGTGCCGTTCACCACCATTCTCATCATCTATTTCGTCCTTGCGCTGATCATTTCCTGGGGTGTGAGATCGCTGGAACGCCGCATGGCGCGCGGCCTCGACGGGGTGCGCGTATGATGGATCGGGCCTCATAATGGAGTGGGATTGGAATTTCGTCTGGGAGATCATGCCGACGCTGATCCAGGGCGTGAAGATCACCATCCTGGCGACGCTGCTCGGCTCGGTTCTGGCCGCGATCGTGGGGCTGGCCATCGCGCTGGCGCGGCGCTCGCCGAACAAGGGCTTGTCGCGCACCGTCGGCTTCCTCGCCGAATTCATTCGCGGTACGCCGCTTTTGGTGCAGCTCTATTTCATCTTCTACGTGCTGCCCGATATCGGTATCCTGCTGCCGCCGTTGGTGGCCGGCGTCATCGGCCTCGGCCTGCATTACGGCACCTACACGGCTGAAGTCTATCGCGCCGGTATCGAGAATGTGCCGCGCGGCCAATGGGAAGCCGCCAAGGCCTGCAATCTGAACGCCAGGCAGACCTGGACTCACATTATTATGCCGCAGGCGATTCCGCCGATGATCCCGGCGCTTGCCAACTACTTCATCGCGATGTTCAAGGAGACGCCGCTGCTGTCGGCGATCACCGTGCTGGAACTGATGAACCAGGCCAAGAGCGTCGCCAACACCTATTACCGCTATGTCGAGCCGATGACCTTGGTCGGCGCCTTCTTCCTCGTCATCAGTCTTTTCTCGGTCGTGCTGCTACGCTGGCTGGAACGCCGTTACGGCAAGATCGAGAGGTAGTCTTTCATGAAAAACTCGCCCGAGATCAGACTGACGCCGACACGGCCGGGGCTCGACGCGCGTCCCCTGGAAAAGCGCGTCGGGTTGATCATCCTTGCGACCGACCATACGACCGAACCGGATTTTCGCCGCATGGTGGCGAGCGACCGGATCGGCGTTTATGTCGCGCGCATTCCCTACGCCAATCCGACGACGCCGGACAATTTGCGCAAGATGCAGCCGTCGCTTACGGCGGGCGCGGCGCTCATCCTGCCCGATGAGCCGCTCGACGCGATCTGCTATTCCTGCACCTCGGCCTCCGTGGTCATCGGCGATGCCGAGATCGAGGCGGCGGTGCAGGCGGCCAAGCCCGGCGTGCCGGTGGTTACGCCGCCGATGGCAGGCGTGCGTGGTTTGAAGGCGCTGGGCGCCAGGACGATCAGCATCCTTACTCCCTATACGGTCGAAACCAGCCGGCCGATGGCGGCCTATTTCGCGGCGCATGATTTCGAGATCGCCGGCTTCACCTGTCTCGGCTTCGAGGACGACCGCGAGATGGCGCGGATTGCGCCTGCGTCGCTGGTCGATCTGTCGCTCGATGCGATGGACGAAAAAGCCGACGCGCTGTTCGTCTCCTGCACTGCGCTGCGGGCAGCACTTGCCGTGGTCGGCATGGAAGAGGCGATCGGCCGTCCGGTCGTCACCAGCAACCAGGCGACGGCCTGGAACTGTCTGCGGCTTTGCGGGGACGACGAGCCGCGTGCCGAATTCGGCCGTCTGATGACGCTGCCTTTGAATTGATTGCAAAGCAAAGGTCATGACCGCGAACGACGTCACCCTCTCCGATTTCCGCGCGGCGCGCGAGCGCATCGCAGCTAAGGTCGAACGCACGCCGACCGCGCTTTCTCCGAGTCTTTCCGGCCACTTGGGTGCGCCTGTTTATCTCAAGCTCGAACATCGGCAGACCACCGGCAGCTTCAAGCTGCGGGGTGCCTCGAACGCCATCGCGTCGCTGAACGCCGAGGAGAAGGCGCGTGGCGTGGTCGCCGCCTCGACCGGCAATCACGGCCGGGCGCTGGCTCATGCGGCGAAGCTCGAAGGCATGCGCGCGACGATCTGCATGTCGCGACGGGTGCCGCAGAATAAGCTCGATGAAATCCGTCGGCTTGGCGCCGAGATCCGCATCGTCGGCAACAGCCAGGACGATGCGCAGCAGGAGGTCGACCGGCTGGTCGCGGAAGAGGGGCTGGTCATGCTACCGCCCTTCGACCATCCTGGTATCATCGCCGGGCAAGGCACGCTCGGGCTGGAAATCATCGAGCAGGTTGCGGACGCCGCTTTGGTGCTGGTGCCGCTGTCCGGCGGCGGACTGGCAGCGGGTGTCGCCGCGGCCGTGAAGGGCGTCAGTCCGAGCACGAAGGTCATCGGCGTTTCGATGGCGCGGGGTGCCGCGATGAAGGCGAGCCTCAATGCCGGACATCCAGTTTTGGTCGAGGAACTGCCGACGCTGGCGGATTCGCTTGGCGGTGGCATCGGCCTCGACAACCGGCTGACCTTCTCGATGTGCCGCGACCTGGTCGACGACGTGATCCTGCTCGACGAGGGCGAGATCGCCGCCGGCATCCGCCATGCCTATGAACAGGAGCGCGAGATCGTCGAAGGCGCCGGCGCGGTCGGCATCGCCGCCGTGCTGTCCGGCAAAGTCAGGGCGAGCGGCCCCACGGTGCTCATCCTGTCGGGCCGCAACATCGACATGACATTGCACAGGAAAGTCGTTTGCGGCGCAGCAATTGAGGAGAACGCCGCATGAGCCGAATGACGATACTCACCGAAGCCGAATTGCGCACGATCGTGAAGCTCGATCTCGATGCCGTCGCCTGCGTCGAGAATGCGTTCCGCGCGCTTGCCACCTTGCCAGTGGCGATGCCGCCGATCCTGCGGCTCGACATTCCCGATCATCGCGGCGAGGTCGACGTGAAGACCGCCTATGTGCCTGGGATCGACGGTTTTGCCATCAAGATCAGTCCCGGCTTCTTCGACAATCCGAAGCTCGGCCTGCCCAGCGTCAACGGCATGATGGTGCTGCTGTCGTCAAAAACCGGGCTGGTCGATGCGCTGCTGCTCGACAATGGTTATCTCACCGACATCCGCACAGCGGCGGCCGGAGCGGTCGCGGCTAAACACCTTTCGCGGCCGGACTCCTCGATCGCCGCGATCTTCGGCGCCGGCGTCCAGGCTGGACTGCAGCTCGAGGCGCTTATGCTGGTGCGGCCGATCGCCGAGGCCCGCATCTGGGCCAGGGACGCCGCCAAGGCCGAGGCTGCGGCGAATGCATTGCGCGAAAGACTAGGCATCGCCGTGCGCGCCGACCCCGACGCGGCAAATGCGGCCACCGATGCCGACATCATCGTCACCACGACGCCGTCGACCGAGCCGCTGATCAAAGCCGGCTTCGTCTTGGCCGGCCAGCACATCACCGCCATGGGCTCGGACGCCGAGCACAAGAACGAGATCGCTCCGGCGATCCTGCGCATGGCCGATCTCTACGTCGCCGACAGCGCGAAACAGACGCGGCTGCTAGGCGAACTGCACCATGCCATCGCGGCGGGCGTGATGGCGGCCGATGCCGAAGTGACCGAACTCGGCCAGATCATCGCCGGCGAAAAGCACGGCCGGCGCTCAGCCAGCGACATCACCATCGCCGACTTGACCGGCACCGGCGTCCAGGACACGGCGATCGCCTCGCTCGCCCGCGACCGTGCGCGGGCGGGGAATGCCGGGACTATTTTCGAAAGCTGATGCTGGCCGCAAGGCCCAACAAACGAGGACCAAGAACAATGCAGCCCAATCTCAAATTCTCGCGCGGCGAATATGCGGATCGCCTCGCCAAGACACGGAAGGCCATGGAGGCCAAGGGTGTCGATCTCCTTATTGTCAGCGATCCGTCCAATATGGCCTGGCTGACCGGCTATGACGGCTGGTCGTTCTACGTGCATCAGGCCGTCATCGTGCCGCCGTTGGGCGAACCGGTGTGGTACGGGCGCGGTCAGGACGCCAACGGCGCCAAGCGCACTGCGTATCTCGCGCACGACAATATCGTCGGCTATGCCGACCACTATGTGCAGTCGACCGAACGCCACCCGATGGATTTTCTCTCGCAGGTGCTGGCCGATCGCGGCTGGGGCAAGCTCAGCATCGGCGTCGAGATGGACAATTACTGGTTCTCGGCCGCCGCCTTTGCTTCGCTGCAAAAGCATCTGCCCAACGCCCGCTTCGTCGATGCCACGGCACTCGTCAATTGGCAGCGTGCGGTGAAGAGCCCGACCGAAATCGACTATATGCGCAAGGCAGCCCGGATCGTCGAAGCGATGCACCAGCGTATCGTCGACAAGATCGAAGTCGGCATGCGCAAATGCGATCTGGTCGCCGAGATCTATGATGCCGGCACGCGCGGCGTCGACGGGATCGGTGGCGACTATCCAGCGATCGTACCGCTGCTGCCATCAGGCCCCGATGCGTCGGCGCCACATCTGACCTGGGACGACCGGCCGATGAAGTCGGGCGAGGGTACCTTCTTCGAGATTGCCGGCTGCTATAACCGCTATCACTGTCCGCTTTCCCGGACTGTGTTCCTTGGTAAACCCACGCAGGAATTCCTCGATGCCGAAAAGGCGACGCTGGAAGGTATGGAGGCCGGGCTTGCCGCGGCAAAGCCTGGCAACAGCTGCGAGGACATCGCCAGCGCCTTCTTCGCGGTGCTGAAGAAATACGGCATCGTCAAGGACAACCGCACCGGCTATCCGATCGGGCTTTCCTATCCGCCGGACTGGGGCGAGCGCACCATGAGCCTGCGCCCCGGCGACCGCACCGAGTTGAAGCCGGGCATGACCTTCCATTTCATGACCGGCCTGTGGCTGGAGACGATGGGGCTCGAGATCACCGAATCCATCCTGATCACCGAGACAGGGGTCGAGTGCCTGGCCAATGTGCCGCGCAAGCTGGTGGTGAAGAATTGAGCCCGATGTCCAGCCTTCGCCCCTCACCGATCACGCCGACCGTCGATTTCGACCGCGACGGCGTGCAGCACGGATTCCTGCGGCTGCCTTACAGCCGTGACGATTCAGCCTGGGGATCGGTGATGATCCCGATCTGCGTGATCCGCAACGGCAGCGGGCCGAGCGCATTGCTCACCGGCGGTAATCATGGCGACGAATATGAGGGGCCGCTGGCGCTCTACGATCTCGCCCGTACGCTCGATCCGAAGCACGTCAGCGGCACGGTGATCATCGTGCCGGCGATGAACTATCCGGCGTTCCGTGCCGGCACCCGCACCTCGCCGATCGATAAGGGCAATCTGAATCGCAGCTTTCCCGGCCGGCCCGACGGCACGGTGACCGAGAAAATCGCCGATTACTTCCAGCGCGAACTTTTGCCGCGCACCGATATCGCGCTCGACTTCCATTCCGGCGGCAAGACGCTCGACTTCGTGCCGTTCTGTGCCGCCCATATCCGGCCCGACAAAATGCTGGAGGCGAAGGGGTTCGCGGCGGTCGAAGCGTTCTCGGCGCCGTGGTCGATGAAGATGCTGGAGATCGATGCGGTCGGCATGTTCGACACTGCCGCCGAAGAGATGGGCAAGCTGTTCATCACCACGGAGCTTGGTGGCGGTGGCACCTCCCGCGCGGAAACGGTGCGGATCGCTCGTCGCGGCGTGCTCAATGTGCTGCGCCATTGCGGCATTGTCGCCGGTGCGGTCGAGATGCAGCCGACCCGCTGGCTAGACATGCCGTCGGGCGATTGCTTCTCGTTCGCCGAGGACGATGGGATGATCGAAACGTTGATCGATCTGAGCGAGCCTGTCGAAGAGGGCCAGGTCCTGGCGCGCATCCACTCCATCGGCCGCACCGGTGCCGCACCTCAAGAGATCAGGGCAAGAATGGGCGGCATGCTGGCCGCGCGGCATTTCCCCGGGCTGGTCAAGGCGGGCGACTGCACCGCAGTGGTCGCCGTGCTGGTCGATTGAAAGCAGCCGCAGGGGCTCGGCTCTTGGATTAAGGCAGCTTAATTTAATAGCGCCGCGTCGAGGGGCGCGAGGAAATTCCTCGAGCTCCGCTTTGGCAATGCCGTCGACTTCCTTGAGGAAGCCCGACAGCGCCTCGACCCGCGCATCCCTGACCGCCTTTTTGCAGCACGGCGAGATTGCCCCAGCCCCGGCCGGGGAACTACGCTCGTTGGCGGTCTGCGAAACTGCTTGCGACCGTGCTACTCGATAAGCAGCAAGCCGCGCTTTTTGCCGCCATCGCTGTCGATTGTGTTTATGGCTGAAAACAGGCGCTCACGCTCGATCAGCCAGGGCTTGTAGTCCTCGTTTACGTCGAGGACGAAGACCATGTCCTCGGCCTCCAGATATCCTCCGACTGGGGAAAAATGGCCAGCGCCGGCGCCGAAAATCTTCTCACGGGTGAAGTTGACGATGTAACGGCGGCCGGGATCGTTGGCCCGCTTCATGTGCTCGCGAAACGCATCAGCGCTCAGATTCCGAAGCACGGAAACCTTCCGCCTGGTGTTCGTTCGAGCGACCTCGGCAAGCTCGTCCAGCGTGAGCCCGATGACGCAAAAGCCTGTCCAGCACTTTCCGGTTCCGGCGAGGACTTCGGCTTCGGTTGTCTCCTCCTCGCCGATGGAGCGGAATGTGTTTGCGACACTTGCCGGGCCGCACCTTGATCCGTTTGATTGCCATGTGACGTCGGCATTGAAAGTGGCAGCCACGGGGAGCTTCCAGGCGCTGTCAATCAATTCAGGGGTGCGGATAACCGATGACTGGATTGCATCTTGCGAGACTCTGGACTGGCCAGCAATCAAAAGTGCGCTGCCGCCCAGCAGGCCGACGACGGCGATCACAATCACACCGAAAGCGAGACTGCGCTTCATTGCTGAACCTCGGAGGCAGCAACAGGACAATGCAGAAAAGGCACCGCAACGTCAATCAGCGCCGCACCCGGCCAATCAGCCATCCGGTGATCTCGCGGATCGCTCGGCGATTACAGGACCTTCTGCCGGAACTTCGAATGACAGCTTGAGCAATCCTGCAGGATAAGATGTAGGAGGTGCTCGGCGGGAGCCTTGGAAGGATCGGCTTCTGCCGCTGCCGGCCGCTTGCCAAGCAGGCTGCCGCCGCCCATCGCCGGGCCGGAACCCATCCTCATGTCGTCGGTGATACTGGCGGGCGCCCGCTCGGCCTTGGCGGCCAGTGTGCTCGCCAGCGTCCCGATGTGACGGGCCAGCGCCTCGAATTCTGAACGGGCCTGGTCGATTTCCAACCTGGCGCCCGAAGGCGGACCCAATGTCGCGCTGGGAAATTCCGCAATGAGGGCAGGGCCGGTGCGGGCACGTAACGTCCCGGCCGCAGCCTTGAACGCCACAGCGTCATAGGCCAACTTGCCATCGAACATCCCGGCGATCGTCTTTGCGGCAGCGGCCATCTCCTTCATCGAGGACTGGCGCGTCGCGACGATTGGGTCAGGTCCGGCCGCGGCCACCACCGCGGAGGCGCAGGCAAGCGACAGCATCACCGCGGCGGCGGTCCATTTCACTGAACCACGCCCTCTCCCGCCAATTCGTCGATGATCGGGCAGTCCGGCCTCTCGTCGCCGTGACAGTGCTCGACCAGATGATGCAGCAGGCCGCGCAATCCCACGAGTTCGGCGATCTTCCTGTCGATCTCCACCAGCTTGGCTTCGGCGATAGATTTGACGTCGGCGCTCTCGCGGTCCTTGTCTTGATAGAGCGACAGCAACTGGCGGCATTCGTCGACCGAAAAACCCAGGCTGCGCGAGCGCTGCAGAAACCGGAGGCGGTGGATGTCGGCTACCGAATAGTCGCGATAGCCGTTGTCTGTCCGGGCCGGGCGCAAAAGCCCGATGTCCTCGTAGTAGCGTATCGTCTTGGACGGCAGCCCGGATTTCTCGGATGCGATGCCAATGTTCATGATGAAAATCTCCGTTCGCAAGGAAAATAGACCTTCCAGCAGCTGGAAGGTCAACCGCCCGAGGGTGATTTTCACGCGCCGCAGCCGCAAACTCGAGCGGACGGAGACGTCACCCGCTCAAGGGCAGGAGACGCGGCGTCAAATGAGAGCACTGAGTCTTGGATGGTATCGATTGGGCAGGGACCTTCGCCCGGTGAAGGAGCGGGGTCGTTAGCGCGGATAGCTGCTAAGCCTGCGGACCCCATGTGGGTTCCAGAGCCGTCCCAAGTAACTGCCTACTCACGCGTCGGATTTCGCTAAAGGCGAATCCTAACGTAGGCCAAGGAAGCTAAGTATCGCTATTACGATAACGATGGCCCCGACCAGCCAGATGATGTTGTTCATGACAGCTCTCCTTGTCTTTACCGCGACCCTTATGGCAGCTGGCCATTGTTCCCAAAATCGGGCTTCAAGCCGGCAGGGATCGGGGAAGCCCGCGCCTCTGGAAGAGCGCGGGCCAACCGGGGTCTGGCCCGATCCAGCAGCCAATATCCAAGAGATATTCGCTGTCATCCTACAACTGTTCGTGTGCCCTAGTGTTCCATCGATCAGCAAAAAGGCCGTGCCCGGTGAGGGCCGGACGCAATGGCGCCTCGGCCCGAAGCGCGGGCTCCTGGTGGACGACTCGATAATGGAGCCTATGTTCCTAGTACCGGCGAACCGCAGCATCGCCCGGCAACCGCACATGCTGAACCTCGGGATGAAATCAAGTCTCAGAAACGTTCATCGAACAACACTCAAAACCTGATGTCCGACATCTGGTGCCGATGACCAAACAACCTCCGGCGGTGGCCCCAAATATATATCGTGCACACGCCGAGGAGACAGAATATGCCGGCCAAAGCGTATATCAACCGGATCGCGACAGCGGTGCCGGAGCACGAGGTTCATCAATTCTATCTGCGTTTCGCGGCCTCCATGCTTGCGGCCGATCGCCGAAGAATTTTTAAACGCATGGCTGACCTTGCCGGCATCGAGCACCGCTATTCCTGCTTTGCACCGGCCAGCGACCCCGAAGGACCGTCAGCAGACCTGGCCGGGAGGTTCATCCGGGGCGCCTTTCCTGGAACGGCCGAGAGAATGGCAATGTTCGGAGATGCCGCACCTGTTCTGGCGAAAAAAGGCGTCGAGGGATTAGAGCTTGGTGGCGGCGTTTCCCGCATCACCCATCTTATCGTTACCACCTGCACCGGTTTTTCAGCGCCGGGCATCGACCTGGAGCTGGTTGCGCGATGCGGCCTGCCGGAAAGGGTTGAACGCACGATGATCGGGTTCATGGGCTGCTACGCGGCGATCAATGGCCTCAAGCTTGCCCGCCACATCGTCCGTTCCGACCCGCAGGCGAGGGTCCTGCTGGTCAATATTGAACTTTGCACGATGCATCTGCGGGAATCCAGCGGGCTGGAAAAGCTGCTGTCGTTCTGCCTCTGGGGCGACGGCTGCGCGGCTGCGCTCGTCACCGCCGAGCCGCACGGCATCGAGCTCGAAAGCTTTTACTGTATCGTGGCGAACGAGCGGCGGGATCTGATGAGCTGGAGCATTCGCGACCACGGCTTCGAAATGGCCCTTTCCGGCCAGGTTCCAGCAGCGATCCATGAGGCGTTGCGGAGCAACCAAGATGCCATCCTCGGCGATCGGCCTACCGAGGCGATCGACCTCTGGGCCGTGCACCCGGGTGGACGTTCGGTTCTCGACGCCGTCGAAAGGGCCCTGAGGCTTGCACCCACCGCGCTGGAGCCATCGCGCGAGGTGTTGCGCCAGTACGGAAACATGTCGTCCGCGACCGTCATGTTCGTGATGAAAGAGCTGTTGAAGGCGCCACCAGGCCAACTCGGCTGCGGCATGTCGTTCGGACCCGGGCTGACGGCCGAAACCATGCTTTTCCGAACGGTTTCATGAGCGGCCTGGAGCAGCGCCAGCTTGAGCCGGAAATCCTCGACGGACTTGCGGGCGACGATCCGCGAGCGCTTGCCGCGCGCCGCGACCTCCGTCGGATCAACGCGCTGATGTTTCAGGCGAGGATCATGGCGTCGCTGCTCCGGAAATTTGTGCCAAGGCCGCCACGCCGGATTCTGGAGATCGGTGCCGGCGATGGTTCCTTCATGCTGGCGATAGCGCGGCGCATGGCCGAGCATTGGCCTGGGGTCCAACTGGTAATGCTCGACCGCGTCGACCTCACCACCGCGCAATTGCAAGGTGATTTTGACAGGCTGGGATGGACGGTCGAAGGCGTCACCGCCGATGTCTTCGACTGGGCGAGAAAGAATGAGGGCACGCGGTTCGACGCGATCACCGTCAATCTGTTTCTGCATCATTTCGACGATGCCGAGCTCGTGCGTCTGTTTTCGCTGATGGCGCCGAAGGCCCCGCTGCTGCTGGCGACAGAGCCGTTCCGAGCGAAACTGGCGTTGGCCGCGACGCGTCTTCTGCCGGCAATCGGCGCCAATGACGTGACCCGAAACGACGCTGCTCAAAGCGTGCGTGCCGGCTTTCGCGGCAGCGAGCTTTCCGGTCTCTGGCTCGCAGCAAACGGCAAACCGGTCGAGGAACGGCGCGCCGGCCTTTTTTCCCACATTTTTGTCGGCGCCAGCGCCGGTGATGACCTATGACGCGATTGTCGACCCATGACGCGATCATCATAGGCGCCGGCCCGGCGGGCACGTCCGCCGCGCTGACGCTGGCCCGGCGCGGATGGGCCGTGGCTATTGTGGAAAAGAGCGTGTTCCCGCGCCGCAAGGTCTGCGGCGAATACATGTCGGCAAGCAATCTTGCGCTTCTGGACCAGCTGGAAATCGGCGATGCCTGGCGTGCCAATGCCGGCCCCGAAATCCGCCGCGTCGGCTTCTTTTCCGGCGATGCGAGTGTCGAGGCACCCATGCCTCGTGCAAAAGATGGGCCTCGTGCAAACGATGAACCTTCTGCCAACCCTGGCTTCGGCCGGGCGCTCGGCCGGGATATTCTCGACTGTCTGCTTTTGCAGGCGGCGCGATCGGCGGGCGTCGAAATCTTTCAGCCTTGCCGCGCCGTCGCCATCGATCGGGATGGCGAGATGCAAATGGTGCGAATTCAAGCCGGGAGCGAAACGCCGATGTTGCGTACGCCGGTGATTGTCGCCGCACACGGCTCCTGGGAACCAGGACCGCTGCCCAGCCAGCTCGGGAAGACCAACCGCCCTTCGGACCTGCTCGGCTTCAAGGCGCATTTCACCGGGTCGTCCCTAGCGCCTGATTTGATGCCTCTGCTGGTGTTTCCGGGGGGTTATGGCGGCATGGTTTCGGCGGATCATGGCCGGCTGTCGATTTCGTGCTGCATTCGCCGCGATATGCTCGCACGGTTGCGCAAACAGCCTGGCCCCAACCAGCAGAGCCATTTGTCGGCGGCCGATGCGGTCTCCCGTCATCTGATGGAATCGTGCCGGGGTGTCAGGGATGCCCTGGAGTCAGCTCACCCCGACGGTTCGTGGCTTGCCGCAGGTCCGATCCGGCCGGGAATTCGCTCCTGCTACGAACGGGACATCTTCCGCGTCGGCAATGCAGCCGGAGAGTCTCATCCCGTTGTCGCCGAGGGCATCTCGATGGCGCTTCAGTCCGGCTGGCTGCTGGCCTGCGAACTCGCATGCGCGCCAGACGGCAGGGCAGGGCGCGAGGCTGCCGGCAGACGCTATGAGGCGGCCTGGAAAAAACTGTTTTCGACGCGGGTCTACGCCGCTGCAGCGATTGCTGGAATTACCCTTCGCCCCGGTAACGCCACCTTGATGGCGGCAATTATCCGGAATTTTCCGCAGGCACTGACATTGGGCGCGCAATTAAGCGGCAAGACAAAGCCGGTTCCCGGCTTTGTCTAACAAGCGGTGCGGCGCATCATGCGCAAACGAAGGAACTACAGCGTGCTCAACAAGCGCTAGCTCCGTCACTTGGGGCAATTCTCCATGTCCGAAGTTGCAGTGCCACTGGCGGAGTTTGTATTCGCATCGGCGCCTGCCATATCCTTACACCGGTCACCCATGCCGTCGGGGCCTGTGGTTGTCGAACCGGTTACGTTTGGATCGGCAGGATTTGCGTTATCGGTGCCGGGAGCCATAGTGCCAGTGCCTGTCCCGGTGCCCGCTCCCGGATCGCTGGTGCCGGATCCTGTGCCGGTTGATTGCGCCATCGCCGAAGTGGCAAGGGCGATGCTGAGTACGGTTGCAGAAAGAATTTTCTTCATGATCGGTCTCCATTCGAGTTGCCTCGCTGATTGCGATGATTATCCAACGAGCGTTTTTTGGAGTTGTTCCATCAGACAGAAATTGTGATTGAGCCAATGACAATCCAAGCAGCAATGCTGGCGAAGCAGCGAACGAGCGCCATCTTTTTTCGGTTTCGATGGAACAAGATCCGCCAGCCACGGTTGGAAGCGCAGTCGTTCTACAGCGACTGGAAAGCCGTTCGCACGGCATTCGGACAAGGCCCTGCGCTTCCTCCCCGCGGGGCCTTTTCTGTTGATGCAGGAACCTTCATGGAGCCTGGAGCGCACCCGGAACGGGCCGGCTAGCTGCGCCATTGAATGCTGTCGTTCACGGCTCGTCGATATCTTGCTTCGAGGGGTTGCGCGAGATGGCGCGTTCCTCTTCGTCGTCCGGCAACGCCTCGTCACTTTCCTGGTACGGATTGTCGTCGTCTTCCTCGGGCAGTTCAGCCTCCTTCTCGAGGTCGTACCGGATGTCGCCGTTTCCTGGCACGCTGTCTGGCATAATTTCGCCGCCTTTAATCGCGTCCCAGTCCTGCTGTTCGATAGTCGGGCCTTCGGATGAATCGTCGGGTTTTCTTCGCGGTGCCATCAGAGCTCTCCTATGCATTGGTTGCTGATATGCCTAACTCCGCGGACCGCTGCGTAGTTCCTCGACCGAACCGGCCGACCGCCTTACGGCGTTAGGCGGGTTGCGCAATACCGCCCGGCAAGCCACTAGGAACTTGCTTGACCTCTAATATAAGGGCAAACTTGGAAACGGGTGGGGGAAAACGGCTCAAAAACAATCGGGAGGAAAGCCATGAACAGCATGAGCCTCACCACGCTTGAACGCGGCAAGACGACAGTCGATGCCGCGGCCCTGGACGCGCTTTCGGCGCAATTGCGCGGCACCGTGCTGAGGGAAGGCGACGCCGCCTATGACGAGGCACGCAGCATCTGGAATGCCATGATCGACCGGCGGCCAGGGATGATCGTGCGCTGCGCCGGTACGGCCGACGTTATCGCCGCCGTGAATTTTGCCAGGGAAAACAGGCTGCTCGTCGCGGTTCGCGGCGGCGGCCACAACATCGCCGGCAGCGCCGTCTGCGACGGCGGCCTAATGATCGATCTGTCGCCGATGAAGTCGGTGCGGGTCGATCCGGCGACGCGGCGGGCATGGGTGGAACCTGGCGCGACGCTGGCCGACGTCGACGCGGAAACACAGGCCTTCGAACTGGCGGTGCCGACCGGCATCAACTCGACCACGGGCATTTCAGGCCTGACGCTGGGCGGCGGCTTCGGCTGGATCACGCGGAAATTCGGCCTGACCATCGACAATCTTCTCTGCGCCGATGTGGTTACCGCCGACGGCAAGCTGCAGCGCGCCAGCCAGACCGAAAACCCGGACCTGTTCTGGGCGCTGCGGGGTGGCGGCGGTAATTTCGGCGTCGTCACGGCTTTCGAGTTCAAGCTCCACCAAGTCGGTCCGCAGGTGCTGTCGGGGCTCGTCGTGTATCCTTTCGCCGATGCCGAAAACGTGTTGCGGGAATACCGAGCGGCGCTCGAAGCAGCGCCCAATGAGCTGACCTGCTGGGTGGTCATGCGGCAGGCGCCGCCGCTGCCGTTCCTGCCGGCCGAATGGCATGGCAAGGAGGTGCTGGTCCTGGCCATGTGCTATTGCGGCGACCTTCAGGAGGGCGAGAAAGCGACGCAAAGGCTTCGCGCCATCGGCACACCGATTGCCGATGTTGTCGCCCCTAACCCGTTCACCGGCTGGGAGCAGGCATTCGATCCGTTGCTGGCGCCCGGCGCCCGAAACTACTGGAAGAGCCACGACTTCACCGAGCTCTCCGACAGCGCGATCGAGGTTATCACGGCCGCGATACCCAAGCTTCCGGGGCCTGAATGCGAGATATTCTTCGCCCATGTCGGCGGTGCCGCGGGCCGCGTGACAGCGGATGCAACGGCGTTTCCGCAACGCAGCGCGCATTTCGTCATGAATGTCCACGCCCGCTGGCGCGAACCGCAAATGGACCGCGCCTGCATCGAATGGGCGCGCGGTGTTTACGAGGCGGCTTCGCCCTATGCCGCCGGCACGGCCTATGTGAACTTCATGCCCGAGGACGAGGTCGACCGGGTCGAAGCAGCCTATGGCGGCAACTATCGGCGACTTCTAGAGATCAAGCAGCGTTATGACCCGCTGAACCTGTTCCGCATGAACCAGAATTTGCGCCCGGCGGAAGACCTGCGCGCCGCATAGCGTATGCAATGACAAGGCCCGCGTCTCCGACGGAGAACGCGGGCCTCGTTGCGCGCAGACGATCATGGGTGATGCGACGCTTTTTATCCCGAAACAGCCCTCAGCTGACGCCCGCCCTGGCAAGGTCTAGTCCTTTCGGTTTCTTGACTCGGTTGGCAAAAACGGGCAGCAAAGCCTTATACGGAGGACATTTTCACCATTTTCATAGTCGTGGAGGGAGCTTTTTTGATATCGACCTTCGCCTAATCGGCGATCGGTAGAGGGATTGGTTAACCAAGTTTGTCCATCTTTTGAATCAATCGGCAACAGACGCGAAGCGTGCAGGGGGCACTAGGCGACTGTGATTGTGACGGCTGCGAACCCCGCATGCCGCAAGGCCGATTGAGGTTGGTTGTATGGCGTTTGTGCGTTTGAAAAGCCGGGGTGATAATCCTGATACTGGATTGACTTCGATGAGGCCCGGCCTGCGCTGGGTCGCGATTCCCGTTGTTGGCGTTGCGATCGCTCTGTGGTCGGTGGCGACCATGGCCGGCCTCCATTCGATGGGAACCTCGCTCACCGCTGCCTCCAACAGTCTTCCGCAAAGCCTGCTCGCGCCGCGAACCATCGCGCTCGCCGATCGCTCGCTTCCCAATTCATGGGCCAGTTCGTGGGCGCCGTCACTGGCAAGCCGACAGCGTCAGGCGTCCCTGCTCAGCCGATGCGATGCCGGTTGCGCGCAGGCTGCCGCGAGCTTCGTGCATGAAGGCAAGTTGGCGCGTCTGAAGCCGTTAGCGAAGCCGAATACCGTGCCTGTTGTCGCAAAAATCTCGCGCCAAGCGCGCTTCGACAGTGTGGTGGCGAAAGCCGCGCTGTCGCCGCAAAAGCTCGCTGCTGCCTTCGCCCACGTCACCGCGGCACCTCCTATGCTTGCCAGCCTTCCGGCGGCCGGGCGAGCTGCGGAGCCGGTGCGCCGGCCCGATCAGCATGGTCCCGCGGCCGTGCGCTTCGGGCCCGAGATTGCGGAATCCGAACGATCCTCCCGTCTGGCGCTGGCGCTTGCGAATGCATTGCCGGGAGAGATGATCGACGTGCTGCCCCCAGCTGTTGCGGCAAGCGAGCCTTCTATTCCACAGGAGCCGCAAGAGGGCGAGGTGCAGATGGCCTCGCTGCCGCCGCAGGACGAGATGCCTGACAGCGTCCCCTTGCCGACCTTCCGCCCGCGGGCGGAAATCGATCAGTCAGACGAGGCGCCCGGCGTCGAGGCACCCAGGGCCAAAGCGCCCAAAGTTCAGGCATCGAAGCCCGCCAAGGCGCAGTCTCAGCCATCCAAAGCGAACAAGGGGCAGACGGCCGACGCTCCACAGGTCGAGATACCCCGGGCGCCAGTCTTGTCACCGAGGAGTTCGTCACCGGCGGCGATGCCAAGCATGCAAGCCAGCCGGGGCATGCAAAGCAGCCCGGGCATGCGAAGCAGCCCGAGCAAGCCGGCCAAGCGGTCCAAGGCCAAGGCCGCAGACATGCTGGCCTATGCCAAACCCGACAGCCCGGCGGGCGGCGGGGTCTTCCGCAACCTGTTTAACAAGCCCAGCATCGGCGGCGGCGTCGCCGTCTACGACATTTCGGCGAAAACCGTCTATATGCCGGACGGTTCGCGGCTCGAGGCGCATTCGGGACGAGGCTCGATGGCCGACCAGCCGCGCTACGCCAACCTGAAGAATGTCGGCCCGACACCGCCCCACACCTACGATTTGAGGCTGCGCGAATCGCGCTTCCATGGGGTGGAGGCGCTGCGTCTCATTCCCGTCGATGGCAAGAACAAGTACGGCCGCGACGGCTTTCTTGCCCACACCTACCTGCTGCGCGGCGGCCGCGCGGAATCGAGCGGCTGCGTCGCTTTCAAGGACTATGCCCGTTTCCTCGACGCCTTCAAGAAAGGCAAGATCAAACGCCTCGTCGTGCGCGGCTAACCAGATCGCTGATGCAGTCGGAAAGGCACGGCGCGTAGACCAGCAGCGGCGCAGAATGAAAGCCGCTCTGTAGCGATCCTTCGCGCCCCCCTCTGTCCTACCGGACATCTCCCCCACAAGTGGGGCGACGCTCCGCTCGTTCCTGCAACGTTGGCTATTTGCGAAAGCCGGTGTGACATCCAATCTCCCCCAGGTGGGGAGATGTCCGGCAGGACAGAGGGGGCGCTGTCCCGCCAGGACCGCTGGCTTTGCCGTGTGGACTTTCCCCGCCTGATTTCCACCCAATTGTCAGCAACCGACCTCGAAAGCGTTTTCAATCCCGGCCAGGGATACTATGACTGGATGTACCGGGGCGGCGGCTTCAACCAATCAAGAGGATGTCATGACTATACGCGCTGTCGTTTGGGGCGAGAATATCCATGAGCGGACCAATGACGTGGTCGCGGGGATCTACCCCGAGGGCATGCACGCAACAATCGCCAACGCGCTGAAGCTCGACCCCGGCGTTTCCGTGTCGTGGGCGACGCTCGAGCAACCGGAGCATGGCCTGCCGGCCGACCGTTTGGCGCAAACCGATGTCCTGCTGTGGTGGGGACACAAGGATCATGGCGCCGTCGACGACGAAGTCGTCGAGCGCGTGGCGCGCCGCGTCTGGGGAGGCATGGGGCTGATCATCCTTCATTCCGGCCATTTCTCGAAGATATTCAAGAAACTGATGGGCACGCCCTGCACGCTGAAATGGCGCGAGGCCGGCGAGCGCGAGCGGCTCTGGGTGACGAGCCCCAACCACCCGATCGCTGCCGGGGTCGGCGAGTATTTCGAGCTCGAGAACGAGGAGATGTATGGCGAGCAGTTCGCCGTGCCGGAACCGCTGGAAACGGTGTTCATCTCCTGGTTCCAGGGCGGCGAAGTGTTCCGGTCGGGGCTGACCTGGCGCCGCGGCGCCGGCAACATCTTCTATTTCAGGCCAGGTCACGAGACCTATCCGACCTATCACGACGCGAATGTCCAAAAGGTGCTGCGCAATGCGGTGAAATGGGCGCACAACCCGCAGGGCTCACATCCAGCCATCCTCGACGCGCCGAACGTGCCGGTGGAAAAGGCGCTCGAGCCGATCGTCGAGCGCGGTGGAAAACTCCATGCCGCGGGCGAAGCCGGGTTTCGCTAGACCGCTGTCGCGAAGCTTCGGTTCTGAAAAATCCATGATCGAACAAGCAGATGAGCCCTCATCCTAAGGATAAGAATCATGCGTCTTTTGATACTCGGCACCGGTTGGATGGCGGAAGAGCATGCCAGGCAGTTCAGCAGGATCGAAGGCGTCGAACTGGTCGGCGCCGTCGATCTCGACCGCGCGCGTGTCGACAAGTTTTCGGACAGCTACGCAATCCCCAACCGGTTCGCATCGCTGGAAGACGCGCTCGAATGGGATAAGTTCGACGCGGTGGCGAACGTGACGCCAGACCGCATCCACCATCCGACCACCATGATGCTGATCGCGGCGGGCAAGCCGGTGCTGTGCGAAAAACCGCTGGCCGAAAATTACCAGCGGGCCAGTGAAATGGCCGATGCCGCCGAGCAAGCCGGCATCATCAACATGGTCAACCTGACCTATCGCAACGTCGCGCCGCTGCAGCGGGCGCGCGCCATGGTGCTTGCCGGCGAGATCGGCCAGGTGAGGCACGTCGAAGCGTCCTATCTGCAGAGCTGGCTGGTTTCCAAATTCTGGGGCGACTGGCGCACCGATCCGAAATGGCTGTGGCGGCTGTCACGCGGCCACGGCTCCAATGGCGTGCTGGGCGATGTCGGCATCCACATCCTCGATTTCGCCAGCTATGGCGCGGCGCTCGACATCGATCATGTGTTCTGCCGCCTCAGGTCCTTCGACAAGGCGCCCGGCAACCGGATCGGCGAGTACGAGCTCGACGCCAACGACAGTTTCACCATGGCGCTGGATTTCAGCAACGGCGCCTTCGGCGTCGTCCATGCCAGCCGCTGGGCAACCGGTCATCTCAACGAATTGCGGCTGCGCATCTATGGCGACAAGGGTGGTATCGAGGTCGTGCACAATCTGACCGGTTCGGAACTGAAAGCGTGCATGGGCGAGGACATCGAGAACGCAAAATGGCAGGTTCTCGATGCCGGAACGGTGGCGACCAACTACCAGCGCTTCGTCGATGCGGTGCGCAACCGCGTCCAGGCCGAGCCGTCGTTCCGCCACGCGGCCGAATTGCAGAAGGTGCTCGACCTCGCCGTCGTCTCCGACGAGAAGAGGGCAGAACTCAGGGCCCATGCCGACACGCAATAAGCGTGGGTTCCTCGCCCTCGCGAAGCTAGGGAGATCGGCTGGCCGCACCTTGTCCTTCAAGTAGGAGATGGGGTCGGGACGATGTGAAAGCGCAATCTCCCCCCGCAAGGGGGGAGATCGGCTGGCAGCGGGGCGCAGCCTTCTGATTCAGGGCGGGGCTAAAAAATCGCTTGTTCGATGAATCGGAACCGTCCGCACTCTCCGCGCATTCGATGGACTATGAACAGGATGATTTCCAACAACGATCGGGGCGGATCACCGGCAGGCTGGACAATCAAGCTCGGAGAATCTCCTGTAATCGGTACAGCTATCCACAGCGGCACCGACGTAGGCGGGGCTTGTCGATCGGCCATGTGTCTCTCCGATCCTGACCGGCGTCGGGAAGAGGACCCGTTCACCGAGCGTTTCATCGCCGATTTTCCTACCCAGATCATCGTTCATCGGTCACGCTTCCAAGTGGATCTGAACCGTGCGCGAGACGCTGCGGTCTACCGGTCGCCGGACCAGTCCTGGGGCCTGAAAGTCTGGCGAGAGCAGCCGGACGAGGACATCGTTACGGAGTCTCTTTCCTTTCACGACGCCTTCTACCGTGAGCTGAATCGTATCCTCGCCGATATCGAGAGGCGCTATGGCAAGTTCGTTCTTGTCGACGTCCATAGCTATAATCACCGGCGCGAGGGGCCGGAGGCCATGCCTACGTCTCGCGACGTCGCGCCCGACATCAACATTGGTACGTCTTCCATGGACCGCGAGCGCTGGGCGCCGGTCGTCGACGCTTTCATCGAGACGCTTCGCGGCCAGCGCCTCAACGACGAGCCGATCGACGTGCGCGAGAATGTATCCTTCCAGGGCAAGGGCGAACAGGCCCGTTTCGTCCATGCCAATTTTCCAGAAACCGGCTGTGCCATCGCGGTAGAGTTCAAGAAGATTTTCATGGACGAATGGAATGGCGATCCCGACTGGGGAACGATCGAACGGCTGCGCGCCATGCTGGCGTCTACGGTGCCGGTCCTGGAGTCGGCGCTGCGGGCCATGCGATGAAGCCCAAGCTCGTTGAGCCCGCGGCGCCGTTGGCGCAAATCGAATCGGACTTGGACGCGCTTTTCCGGGACGGCAAGCCGATCCGCCGCGAGTTCGGCAACGGCAACCGTCTGCACGTGGATCGGCCGCTGCCCTTTCTATGCGTCCATGTCGGGTCGCATCAGGACGCGGCATTCCATGCCGTCTCCGCCAACGCGTCCTATCTGATCGCGGCCGACATCGGCCTCGCCGGCGAGGTCGCGCGGCTGGTGGCGCGGAGGATGCACGATCACTGCGGCGCATTCCTCATGCTGGACATCGGCGAGTTGGCCGAAGACCGGTTCCTGACCGAGGATGTTCCGTTCCTGCCGCCCTTCGAGATTGCGCTGGCCTGCGGCGACACGGCGGCGGAGAGAGCGGCACTCAAGCGCTTCGCCACCGCTGCGTCCGGACGCGAAGCAAAATACCGCACGCCCCGCGTCGAAGAACTCAACCCAACGACACGCGCCGAAGCACGGCTGCTGGATGATCTCGGTGATGCGGCGTGCCTGACGGTACGCTTCGCACCGATCTACCGGGTGCCGGGCACCAAGCGCGTCTACCCTGAACTCCACGACCTCATCGTCGCCAACATGGTCGATTCCGCGCTTCAGGCCGTCAGCGCCTTTCTGAGGGCATTAAGTCTGGAACAGCCGGCAACCCATCGGTCACTGGGGCGCCGCGCCTATATCGACGCCGTCGTGCGCGCTGATCGGGCGCTCGACAACGTCGCGTCGGCGTTCGATTTCCTGCTTGCCGTCACGCCGATCAATGCCGAACCGGCCTGGCTTGAATTCCGGGCAGGCGGCTTCGAGCGTGTGCCCGCGCTGCTCTACAGGCCACTCGAGTTCGAGGTCGCCGCCCAGAAGCGGACGCTCTATTCGGTCTCGCTCGATCACCTGGAAGATCCGCTCCTGACCAAGCTGCTCTCCGAAAAGCAGCAGGAACTCGATCTCCAGCTGTCGATGCTCGCGGCACGCGAAACGCCCCGCTTCGTCGAACTCGGTCGCGCGCTCTATGGCAGCGTGGAGCCGAGCCTGGCGGCGAGGGCACGCACTATTCTCGAAAGGCTACCGCGAGTTGCTTCAGCGGCCCGGCAGAAGGCCCTGGATGCTGACGCCGTTGCCGCGGCCGCGCGAGACATGATCGCCGGATACCGGGCCGCCTACCCCGATTTCGATGCTTCCGTGGAGATACGCGGCGACCTGCCGGCCGGCCTTCTGGTCTCGCGAAACCGACTGCTGGTTTCGCGCGATACCAACCTTCCATCGGAGCGTCTGACTGCGCTGCTCAGTCACGAGATCGGTGTTCATCTGCTGACCTATTTCAACGGTGATGCGCAGGGGCTCGCCATCTTCCGCAACGGGCTCGCCGGCTACGAGGGCATGCAGGAGGGACTGGCCGTGCTGGCAGAATATCTGGTCGGCGGCATGACCGCAGCACGCTTGAGGCTGATCGCGGCCAGGGTCATCGCGTGTCAGGCGATGCTCGACGCCGCAACGTTCGAGGAAGCCTTCCGCATTCTCCACAGGGATTTCGGCCTCGACGATCACAGCGCCTTCAACGTCGTTCTGCGTGTCTATCGAGGCGGTGGCCTCGCAAAAGACGCCATCTATCTGCGCGGCCTGGCGCAGATCCTCGATCATCTCAAGAATGGCGGCAGCCTCACTCCCTTCTGGATCGGCAAGATCTCCGCCGCTCATTTCGGCCCGATCCAGGAACTCAACGCGCGCGGCCTGCTGCGCGCGCCGCGCCTAGAACCTGCATTTCTGTCTTCCGACGCGGCGCGTTCGCGCCTCAAGAAAGCGATGGCGGGAATCGATCCGATCGATATGGTTGAAACTTGAGCGGAGTCTCCTCGATGCGCATTGCGTTCTTTGTCAATTCCATTGAGAGCGAGACGCCCGCCTACACGACGACAGCGTTGGCGCTGGCCGCCGCCCAGCGCGGCCATTCCGTTGTCTATGTTGAACCAGGCGACTTCATACTGCGTCCGGATGACGGTCTGGCTCTCAGCGTCGCGGTTCTGCCGGATGCTTCCTACAAGACTCCCGACAAGCTGCATGCTGCCCTGAAGGATGCCGCGAAGCAGAAAAAGACCTTCGCGATAAGCGATATCGACATTGTGTTTCTGCGCAACGACCCGTCGCTGGACGTCACCGATCGACCATGGGCCGCTAACGCAGGCGTTATGTTCGGGCGGCTCGCAGCAGAACGCGGCGTGATCGTCGTCAACGATCCGGACGGCCTGGGGCAGGCACAGAGCAAGCTCTACCTTCAGTCCTTTCCCGAGGCGGTCAGGCCGGCTACCCTGATATCGCGCAATATCACCGAGATCCGCGCATTTATCGACAACCACTCGAAGGGCTGCATCGTCAAACCGCTGCAAGGGTCGGGTGGCAAGAACGTATTCCATATCGCAAAGCCTACCGATTCCAACCTCAACCAGATCTTCGAGGCGGCCAGCGGCGCCGGCTATCTCATCGCGCAGGTCTACATTCCGGAGGCCAAGGCTGGTGACGTGCGTCTTTTCCTGATGAACGGCCTGCCGCTGGCGCGCGACGGCAATTACGCAGCCTTTCGCCGCGTTCCAGCCAAGGGCGACGTCCGGTCCAATATCCATGCTGCCGGAAAAGCCCGCAAGGTCAAGGTAACGGGCACGATGTTGGGCATTGCCGAGATGGTGCGCCCCAAATTGATCAGCGACGGCATGTTTCTGGTTGGGCTCGACATCGTCGGCGACAAACTTCTGGAGATCAACGTCTTCACGCCAGGCGGGCTGACACGGCTTGCCGGCATGTACAACACGGATTTTGCCACACCCGTCATCGTTGCACTGGAGGAGAAGCGGACGCTGCGCCGAGCCTATGGAAAGACCATAACAAATTCCCGGCTGGCGACGCTCTGAGGAACGCAGGCATAACGCGATCTGATCCCTCTGCGGTCGTTCAATTGCGAGCGTCGCATGACGCGATCTGACCCAAGCCGGACATCCATTCGGGCGAAGCAAATGACCCCTAAGGGTGCGGGTTCCGGTCATTCTTAAAGTCAAAGCCAAGGCCGGTGTGGGATCAGTTCAGTATTCCGCAGCGGCATCGCGATGGTGCGGACCGCTGTTGGGTGGCGGGCGGGGTCGCCATCAGACCACGAAGCCGCAGGCGGGCGGGGGGGTGCGGGTGTCCATGTTGCGGCCGCGGTTCAGGTGGTCGTCGATCTCGGCGGCCGCGCCGATCATGCGACCGTATAGGAAGACGGTAAAGGCAGCGGTCTCCAGGTCGCGCTCGGTCAGGGTGGCGGACTTGAAGTCCTTCCACAGCAGCGCCAGCAGCAGCGCCGCAATTACCGCGTCAACGTTGACGCAGAAAACGTAAGGCGAGGCCCCCTGATTGTGGAGTGCTTGGACGAGCTCGCGGTAGAAGGCGTGGAAGACGTTGTACTTTCCTTGCCGCGCCATGAATTCCGCGATGAAGCGCTCGCGCGGATCGTGGTTGACGGGCTTGCCTTTGAAGACCGGGTGGTGGACGCCGGGGAGCGCGCGGACCTCAGTGCCGAGCTCCTTGGCTTGGGCCTTCTCGCGGCGGTACGTGCGCGCGAACGCCGTCGCCATCGGCTTCAGGTCGAGGCCGTGGGCTGGGTCGGAGGGGTCGGTCAGCCCGGTGTCCTTGAATTGCTCGAGCAGGAAGGCCATGCCCTCGAAGCCGTTGCCGCCGTGGCTGTAGCCGGTATGGGTAAGGAAGCCGACCATCGCCTTGTTAATTTGCACGCGCGCGGGCGTCTGTGGCCCGTCCGCCGAGACCGCGCCCTTGGCACCCTGAGCCGAGATCGACCCAGGGCCGTTCGAAATCAGGAGCCCGACGAGCATCTGCATTGGCAGCGCCTCCTCGGGGGTGGGCTTCTTTCCAGTCATGGCGAGGAAGCAGAGGTCGGCCATCGTCCATTGCCCAAAGCGCTCGTCGCGGGGGATGCCCCATAGCGAGCCCGACCGGTGGTGCTCGCCGGGGATCGTCGCGCCAACCATGACGCCATAGAGCCGGAGGTACCAGGGCAGTGTCTCGGCGGTAAGGCGCGAGATGCGCTTGCGCACCAGCGGCCCCCAGGCGATGGTCGTGGCGATGGCCGCGAGAATTGCGTCCCGCGACAACCGGCCGCCGAGGCCTCCAAGGAACTTCAGGAACGCCGACCTGCCGCCGCGGGCTGCGATCGCCGCGAGCATCGCCTCTGGACGCGGGTCGGCGGCCTCGGCCTCAGTGGCCAGGAACAGAGCGCGGGTGGCATCGTCACAGCCAATCCCGGAGGCGTCGAATTCCTCGTCGCGCCCGTCCCTGAGGCCCGAATGGGCGAAGAGCCCGATGAGTGCCCGGGTGCAGCCGAGCGCCCGCTCCACGCGCTTCGGCCCGACGATGGCGGCGGCGGTTGCCATCACCGCATTCGGAGCATTGCCGGCCTCCCGCGCCGCGTCGGCGGCGACGAGGATCGGGTCGCCGACGAGGTTGACCTCGGCTGCGACCGCGACGTCGAGCATCGCCCGGTCGTTCTCGGTGGCGATCTCGTGCACGAGCGGCAGGGCGAAAGTCGCCTCCAGCGGCTCAAGCGCGAGATCGAGCACTGAATGGCCGTGCACGCTCGTCACCTGGGTTTTCGGGTCCATGACCGACGCGCCGGACTTGTCCTTCATGTTCTGCCGCGCGACCACCGCCCCGACCTGGGCGCCGAGCGCGGCGATCTGGCCGGCATAGGGCTCGGGCGCGGTGACGGCCGGCATGGCGAGTTCGGGCGGCAGCCGCAGGCCCTGGTCGTTGGCCACCCAGGGCTTTAGCGCGAGGTCCCCTCGCGGCGCGAAGTCGGGCGCGGCGCCGTTGAGCGCCATCACCGCGGTGAGGGCGGCGGGGATGTCGGCGATGTTGGTAACGACGGCGCCTTTCGCGGATACGACCGGGTTCTCGGGCGTGAAGAGGCCAGGCACGCCGAAGGCCTCCATGAACCAGCGCTCCTTGTCCTCGGCGCTGTCGCCCGAGCCGGCCATAGCGCCGGCATGCCCGACGGCACGGGTCAGCTTCGACTTCCAGCGGCCGACGACGCAGGCGACGACGGGCTTCGTCCAGTCGATGCCCTGCTCGTAGTAGCCGCCGGGTTCGGCATAGAGCACCGCCGCCTTGGAACGGTCGTCGTTGCCGAAGGCGTGGGCGAAATCGGGCGCGGCGTAGTGGATGTAGACGTCCTTGCCGGAGGAGACGAGCGTCGTCGTGCCCCAGCCCGCAGTGCCGAGATACTGGGCGATCGTCGTGGTGAAGCCGCCGGAGTTCGAGAAGATCGCGACCGAACCTTTGAGCAGCGACTCCTCTGGCTTGTCGCCGCCGAGCGCGCCGCCGATGCGCACGCGGTTCCACGAATCGGCGACGCCGAGGCAGTTACCGCCGATGATGTCGATGCCGTTCGCCTGAGCCATCGCCCGAATCTCGCGGGCGTCGTGCACGGAGATCTTCTCGGTGATGATGACGATCTTGCGCAAGCCCGGGTTCACCCGCACGAGCTCGGCCACGCCGTCGCGCACGCCCGACGGCGGCAGGTAGACGACGCCGGTATCGAAGGCGTGGCCGGCGTCGAGCCCCTCGCGCACGTTGTTGTAGACCGGGATATCGCCCACGGGCGTCTTAAGCATCTGCCCGCCGCGGCCGGGCGAGGTGCCGAAGACAACGTTGCCGCCGGAAAAGGCGTGGCTGGTCGGCGTGACCGTGCGCGACTCGCCGCCGAGGATGTTGAGTACGCAGACCCGGTCGTCGCGGGTCGCGATATCGGCCAGTGACCGGACGCCGAGGAAATAGGGAAAGCCTTCAATGCCCTTGTGATACATGTCCGTCCTCCCTCAGGCCGCCGCGGCCTTGAGCCCCAGGGTAGCGGCGATCTCGTCGCGGCCGCCGGCGCGCATCCACGTGTCGACGCGCTTGGCGTAGTTCACGACCTCGGAGATCGCGCTGTCAAAGCCGAAGAAGCAGTAGGGCAGGCCGAGGGACTCCAGCGTCTCGGCGAGGTTGCCCATACCGCGCACCAGGTTCGGACCGCCGCGTCCTACGACGACGTAGAGCGGCGTCGGCCCGTGCGCGGCGAAATATTCACGCAGCGCGTCGCCCATGCCGCGGAAGGTCTCGAGGATGTCGGTGTTGTTCGACTTGCCGCCGATGATGAAGAGCACGTTGGTCTGCGCGAGGAAGTGCCGGTAGCAGATCGAGGCCACCGCCTTCATCTTCTCGTAGGGCGGGTTGCCGCCGAAGTCCGACGAGATGATCGCCGCCTCGCCCAGCACCTCGGTGACGAGGCTGTTGGCGCCGCCGCCGAAGGTCGGGGCAAGGATGGTGCCGCTCTCGTTGATCACGAAGACGTCTGACTGGCCCTGGTGGGTGCGGAGTTGGTTCACCTCCTGCTCGAAGGCTGAGATGTCTGCCGCGAACAGCTGGTCCGGCAGCCCGAGCCGACCCACGCGCGGATCGTCGCGGTCGAAGCCGCACTTGAAGTCGCAGGCCACCGGCGCCAATCGCCCGTCGCGCCCGGGACGCATGCGGATCGGGTTCAACTCCAACGTCGTCATGCCGTAGTGGTGCATCAGCTCCCAGAGCTTCGGCAGGTGCTGCACCAGCGGCGAGATGATCTCCCGCGGCGCGCCAATATCCGTCAGCGCGTTCGCCACCACGAAGGCCTTGAGCCCCGTGAGCGCCTCGAAGGGCATGGTGGCGATGTCGGACTTATCGAGATCCTCGATTTCCACGCCGCCGCGGTGGGTCAGCGTCATGGTCGGCGCGCGGAAATGCGTGTCGTCGGTGATGGCGAAATAGACCTCGTGCTCGGCGGGAATGCCAGCCTCGAAGGTCACGCCGTTCGCCTTGGCGCAGGCGTTGCCGTGGCGGTGCTCGGCGAAGTAGAGCCGCTCCTTTTCGGCGAGCGCGGTCTTGAGGTCCCGCGCCTTGCCGATTAGTCCCGCCTTGCCCTTCTTGCCGACGCCGCCGCGGAAGACCGGCTTGACGAAGATCAGGCCGTGGCGGGCGATCAGGTCCTGGATCGCGTCTTCGCCAGCGTCGGGCCCGAGCACCTCGGACACGGGAAGTCGACGTGGCCGAGCAGCCTCGACCCATAAAGCATGCCGTTGAGGTGCATAGCCGTTCTCCCCAATGACCGAGGCGTGGTTCGGTCGTTTGACCTGATGGGCACTCAATTTACGAATTTGCCGAGGTCGATGGAGCGACCAGGTTAGGCTCAGACGCTGGGCAACAAGCGCCCGGCTAGCCTCAGTTCCGTCGTCACCTTGGTCGCCGGCCGGCATTATTGCCGACCGGCCGTCGGCACCCGTTAGGTGGCCTGGCTCTCGGTCGAATGCGGGCTCCACTTGATCAGACGGGCGTCGGCGAAGTCGAGGATGCGGTCGATGATCAGCACGAACATCGCGAGGATCATAATGCCGGCGAAGACGCCGACCGCGTCGAAGTTGCCTTCCGCCTGGGCAATCAGATAGCCAAGGCCGGCGGAGGCGCCAAGGTATTCGCCGATGATCGCGCCGACCACCGCGAAGCCCACCGAGGTGCGCAGCGACGAGAGGATCCAGCTGGCCGCGGCCGGGAAGTAGACGTGGGTCAGCAGGCTTGAGCGCTTGGCGCCGAGGATCCGCGCGTTCGCCAGCACCACCGGGTTGACTTCCCGCACGCCCTGCATGGCGTTGAAGAAGGTGATGAAGAACACCAGCGTCACCGATAGCGCCACCTTCGACCACAGCCCGAGGCCGAGCCAGAGCACGAAGATCGGAGCGAGCACCACGCGGGGGATGGCGTTCAGCGCCTTTATGAACGGGTCGAGGATGCGATAGGCGCCACGGCTAAGCCCTAGCCAGACGCCGGCCGCCACGCCGAGGGCGGTACCAATCACGTATCCGAGCACCGTCTCGGTGAGCGTGATCGACACGTGCCTGTAAAAGCCCGGGTCGATGATCCAGGCCACGATCTGTTTCATGATGTCGAAGGGTGCGGGGAAGAAGAAGACATCGATCACCCCGGCTTCCACGCCGAGCTGCCACCCGCCGACAATGACGACCAGCAGTCCCAGCTGGATCATGCGTTCAGTCATGGCGTTCATAGCTTTTCTCCACTTCGCCGCGCAGGGACGACCAGATGTTGCGGTAAAGATCCATGAAGCGCGGATCGAGTTAAATTTCCGAGACGTCGCGCGGCCGGGCGAGATCGACGGGGAAGCTGTCGATCACGTGGCTGCAGGGCCCCGCAGCGAGGACGACCACGCGGTCGCCGAGCGCGATGGCTTCCTCGAGATCGTGCGTGATCATCACCACCGCGCGGCGCTCCTCCTGCCACAGCGCGAGCAGCTCGTTCTGCATCAGGTGGCGGGTGTGGATGTCGAGCGCCGAGAAGGGCTCGTCCATCAGGATTACCTTCGGGCCGGTAATCAGCGCCTGCGCCATCTGAACACGCTTGCGCTGGCCGCCCGAAAGCTGGTGCGGGTAACGTTGCTCGAAGCCCTTCAAGCCCACCTTGACGAGCCATTTCATGGACTGTTCGCGCCTTTCGTTCGCGCCTGTTCCCTTGAACATCGGCCCGAGCTCGACATTTTCGAGTGCCGTCTTCCACGGAAGAAGCGCGTCCTGCTGGAAGAGATAGCCGATGTTGTTCTGCACGCCGCCCACCGGCGCCCCGTCAATCGAGACAGTGCCGCTCGCCGGCTTCAGAAGTCCGGCGATGGCGTTGAGAATGGTACTCTTGCCGCACCCCGTCGGACCCACGATCGCCAGAAACTCGCCATCCGCAACGGTCAGGTTGACATTCTGGACGGCGACGAAGGTGCCAAAGGACATAGTGACCGAATCGATCGACACCATTGGCTTTGGTTTGTCTGGACTTTCCATCGGAGTTGCGGATTTCACTACGGCCAGTGCCATGACATCCTCCCTGTCAGTTGGCGACGGCGCGCGGCGCCTTGGCAACGAAGTCGTTCGTGTATGTCTTGGAAAGATCGATTTCAGCCGCCGCGACCTTTTCGTTGAAGCTTTTCAGAACCGCGAGTGGGGTCTTGACATCGTCCTCATTGATGAGGCCATCCGTCGAGAAGATCGCCTTGGCGTTTTCGACGGCCTTGATGTAGGTCCCGCGGTCGCCTGAGATGAACTCCTTTGGCAGCTTTTCGACGATTTCTTCGGCGGAATGGCTGTTCATCCATTCGAGTGCCTCAACTGTTGCGTTGGTGACCTTCTGGACCGTTTCCGGATTGGCGTCGATATAGTCCTGGGTGGCGTAGAGAACCGACGTTGGATAGATGCCGCCGTAGATTTCCTTGGCACCTTCGTCGCTGCGTGCGTCAATCAGGATCTTGCCCACGCCCTTGGCTTCGATGAAGGTGGCAGCCGGGTCGTAGTTGACGAGCAGGTCGACCTTGCCCTGTTCGAGGGCTGCAACAGCAGCAGAGCCGGAGCCGACGCCGATCAGCGACACGTCGTCCGCCGACAGGCCGTTCCGCTGCAGATAGTAGCGGACAAAGAAGTCGGACGAGGAACCAGGCGATGTGATGCCGATTTTCGCGCCTTTGATCGTCTCCGGCTTCGACGGATCGAAGGCGCTGTCCTTGCCGCCGGCCAGCACGAGGCCGGAATTGCGGGAGAGCTGGACGAATGCGACGACCGCCTTGTTCTGGGACTGCATCTGGATGGTGTGGTCGTAGAAGCCGACGGCGATGTCTGTCGAGCCGGCGACGAGCGCCTGAAGGGTCTTCGAGCCGCCCGACGCGAAGTTCTCGACGGTCACTTCCAGCCCTTGCTTTTCGTATAGGCCGAGCCCTGCCGCGACCGGGAAAGGCAGGTTGTTGAGATTGTAGGAACCGACGCTGATGCGCACTGGTTCCGCCAGGGCGGAGCCGGCAAAAGCAACGGTTGCCGCAAGGGCGAGCATGAGCTTACTCATGATTATTTCCTCCAGGTTATGTGGCGCCCTCCCGGCGGCCACTGTCATTATGCCGCGCAGACGACCTGCGTGACAGGTTTTGCGAAAACATATCCTTCGAACAGACGGCGAGCCGTGCGCAGGATGCCCGCCACGATCTTGCCATTCCTGTCCTGAAGCTTGACGTCGAGATGACCGCTTGGATGCTCGATCGACAGGACCACCGGTGGTTTGCGAGTGCCGATCAAGCGGGATGCCACCGTATTTTCGGAGATGCAGGCCGTCGCGATCCCGACAGCACCTGTCGTGGCAAGCGAGGGATGGCACTGGTGCGGCATGAAATAGCGCACATTGATGTCGCCGTCTGCTCTTGGCCGGGAAATCAGCACCGGCTTCGGTGTCACCTGGTTGCTGACATTGCCCATACCCATTCGCTCACCGGCGGCAATGCGCAGGCTCTCGAGCCGTTCGAGCAGCGCCTTGTTTCCGTTTAGTTCGGCGGCTGTCTCGAATCCGCCGACGCCGATGGCCTCCGCCTCAAGCAGTATCATTGGCATGGCGCAGTCGATGCAAGTGACACTGACGCCGCCGATGACCTCGTTCGGCTTGCCTGTGGGAAATAGCTGGCCCGTGCGGGAGCCTGCGGCATCCATGAAGGTAAGCGCAATCGGCGCCGCGCTACCTGGCACGCCGTCAATCGCCGCGTCGCCAAGATAGGAGACGCTACCGTTGGGCGTCGGGACTTCTGCCTCGATCAGCTTTCCGGTGTTGACGTTGTGTATCCGGACGAGCGTCGTAGGACCCTGCGCGGGCGCGAGCCCCGCCTCGATGGCGAAGGGACCGACGGCGGCAAGCATGTTGCCGCAGTTGGGGGACGTATCGACGATCTGCTGGTCGACGCGCACCTGTGCAAAGAGATAGTCGACATCCGCGCCCTTAATGCTTGCGGGACCCACGATGGCCACCTTGCTTGTGACCGGATTGCCACCGCCTATCCCGTCGATTTGCAGCGGATGCCCCGACCCCATGACCGAGAGCAGGATCTGATCGCGAAGGGCCGGATCGGACGGTAGATCGGAGGCGAGGAAGAAGGGCCCCTTGGAGGTTCCGCCGCGCATCAGAGCGCACGGAATGGGGATCAGATCGTTCATCGTGCGATATCCTCCCTTTCATGCGCTTGGCGGTTCAATCGTCTTGTTTGTTACGTGAATCCGATTAATATGAGAAATGCTAAAATCGGAGCGTTTGATGCGTTGTGAACATCAACTGTGAAATTCTGGACCTCCGCGCCTTTCTACTCGTTGTGGAGCTTGCGAGCTTCCACCGGGCAGCGGAGTCGCTCAATCTCTCGCAGCCGGCGCTGAGTCGTCGCATACAGAAACTCGAAAGCTCCATCGGCGCGCCCCTCTTGGAGCGGACGACGCGCCATGTGGCGCCCACCGCAGTCGGCAGGGAGCTGGTCCCGCTTGTGCGCCGGATGCTGGAGGAATTTGATGGTTCGCTCTTCGCCTTCCGCGAGCTTGGGGAGCGGCGAGGCGGTCTTGTCACCATCGCCTGCCTGCCGACGGCAGCCTTCTACTTCTTGCCCTCAGTGATCCGGCAGTTCGATGCGCAGTACCCCAACATCCGCTTCCGGATACTCGACCTTCCGGCGACCGACGGGCTTCAGGCGGTCGCCCGCGGCGAGGTCGAATTCGGGGTCAACATCATGGGTTCGTCTGATCCCGACCTGACCTTCGATCGTCTGATCGAGGACCCTTTCGTGCTCGCCGCACGAAAGGAACATCCGCTGGCATCAAGGGATGTCCTGACCTGGCAGGATCTCGTTCCCTACCAGCTCATCACCGTTCATCGGTCGAGCGCGAACCGGATCCTCTTGGATGCAGCGCTGACGAAGGCGAACCTTGCGCTGCGCTGGTCCTATGAAGTGACGCATCTCTCGACCTCACTCGGTCTAGTCGAAGCCGGTCTCGGGATATCGGTCCTGCCGCGCATGGCGACCCCGCAGGGCGATCATCCCTTCCTGGTTACAAGGCCCATCCGCGATCCCGAAATCTCGCGCACGATCGGGGTCGTGCGTCGACGCGGCGCATCACTCTCACCGCCCGCCGAGAGGTTCATGCAGATGCTGATTGGAACCTGGGGTGATGCTTCAACGCCTCGAACGGCAACCTGAAAAATAGCATTTGGCGGATGCAGCTTGCGGATCGACAAATCGCCTTGCGGAAACCGGCTGACGAGTGAGGCGACCCCCTGGCACTGGGTTATCGCTTGGAGAGTGCCTGAGGGATGTGCCCCTGGCCGGGCTCATGTACTACAAGGAAGTAGGCAGGAGTCTGACATCGGAGCACTATTTCTGGACCGCCCCGGTTCACCTGACCAATTCAAGGGCAAGGACCGCTCGGGGATTACCTGGCCCGCATGCTCCCCAACCAGACGATAGGGATGCGCCGCAACATCAAGGATTATGCACGGCGGTTCGGCTACAAGTCTGGATACAAAGCAGCAGACGCGCTCCAAACCCGCAACGGCAGCTATCGCTATGATTTTTGGCTTTCCGGCCCAGGATGTACACGTCGGCTACTGGCGCGCAGCGGCCTTTTGGACGACCGGCTTCGAATGTCCGTTTCCCTCGGTCTTTGGCGGCGGCCAGCTGATTGAGTCTAGGCCCTAATGCCGCAGGATCTTGCTGAGAAAGGCGCGGCTGCGGTCGGTCTTCGGGTTGGAGAAAAACTCGTCGGGCGTGCCGCTTTCGACGATGGCGCCGGCGTCCATGAACACCACGCGCTGGGCGACCTTGCGGGCAAAGCCCATTTCGTGCGTCACCACCATCATGGTCATGCCTTCCTCGGCCACCGCGACTATGACGTCGAGCACCTCCGAGATCACATCTGGATCGAGCGCCGAAGTCGGCTCGTCGAACAGCATGATCTTGGGGCGCATGCCGAGGCAGCGGGCGATCGCCACGCGCTGCTGCTGGCCGCCAGAGAGTTGCGCCCCGGATAGGCGTCGACCTTGTCGGCAAGGCCGACCTTGGCGAGCAGTTCGCGCCCGGCCTTCTCGGCCTCAGTGCGCGGAATCTTACGGACATGCATCGGCGCCAAGCGTGACGTTCTCGAGCGCGGTCTTGTGCGGATAGAGGTTGAACGACTGGAAGACGAAGCCGATCTCGGTGCGCAGCCGCGTCATGTTGTTGGCGGGGTCGCCAAGGCGCTGGCCGTCGACCACCAGGTCACCGGATCGTCTCCAGACCATTGATGCAGCGGATCAGCGTGCTCTTGCCCGAGCCGCTCGGGCCGCATACGACGACCACTTCGCGCGGCTCGACGCTCAGCGTGATATCCTTGAGCACATTGAGCGCGCCGAACCATTTGTTGAGGGCCTGGTGAAGGCGACCTTCATCGCCCGTGCCAGCGTGGGCGTCATGTCGGCGACCAGAAGATCGACCGGATCCCGGAAAGCGGAGATGTCGTGGTCTTTGCCGGTGCCGCGACCGACCGAGGACATGTCGGCTATCGTTCCGATCGCGGCTTCTCGATCCCCGGAATGCCGCCAATCCGCTCGGCGAGAAAATCGACCAGCAGCCGGACCCTGGCAATGCCGGCGCGCTCCGGGACGATCAGCATGCTCAGCGGAATGGAAGGCGGGGCGTAGTCCGGCAGGATCACTTCCAGCCGGCCGGCGGCGAGGAGATCGTCGACAAGCCAGTGATGGGCAGGTGCGATACCGCGCCCGGCGACGAGCGCTTCGCGTGCGGCAAGCCCATGGTCGACCCGAAATCGGCCGCCAAAGGGCACCGCATGGCGTTCGACGCCCGGCCCCTGCAGGGCGAGCGTGTCGCTTCCCGCGATGTTCGACATCCGGATGCCTTCATGGTCAGGCAGGTCCTGCGGGACAGCCGGTCTGCCCCGCGCCGCCAGATAGGCCGGCGACGCCACCAGCAGACGCCGGGACTGGCCGAGCGCCCGCAGTTTCATCGAGCTGTCGGTGAGCGGACCGAGGCGAAGCGCGATGTCGACGCCCTCCCGCACAAGGTCGATGCGCTCGTCGGTGAGGCTGAGATCGACCCCGATGTCGGGATAGCGGTCCTGAAAGGCGAAGATCAGCCGGCTGATGTGCAAGACCCCGAGCGCCGCCGTGCAGGATATCCGGATCGTGCCGGCCGACGCGCCGCGGGTGCCCCGTGCCTCATCGCCGGCCTGCTCGACGAGGCGCAGGATCTGGACGGCGTCGGCATAGTAACGGCTGCCTTCATCGGTCCTGGTGACACGCCGGGTGGTCCTGCTGAGCAAGGGCACGCCGACGGCGTCTTCGAGCTCGCGCAGATGCCGTGTGACCGTCGACTGCCCAACTCCGAGTTCGCGCGCCACCGCCGAGAGGCTGCCGCGCTCGGCGACGCGAACGAAGGTGCGCATGCGCTCGAGTGTGACGTCAGACCTATCCATTATTCGGCATAATCTTATGCATTACTCAGATATAGCGGATCATCCCGGGGCTGGCTACCTTAGCGTCGATCGTCCTTCCTTCGGAGTTGACCCATGAAAGTCCTGCTTGTTTTTGCTCATCCTGAACCGCGTTCGCTCAACGGTGCACTACGTGACGTCGCCATCAGGGAACTCGAGGCCCAGGGCCACGAGGTGCTGATATCGGACCTCTATGCCGATGGCTGGAAATCCGAGGTGGACCGTGCCGACTTTCCGTCGTGGCCGCCCGAAGAACGCCTCCTGCCGGCTGCGGCATCCAAAAAAGCTTTTGCGACCAACACTCTGACCGGTGACGTTAAAGCGGAAATCGACAAGCTGCTGTGGGCCGACACGCTGATCCTCCAGTTCCCGCTGTGGTGGTACGCCATGCCGGCGATCCTCAAGGGCTGGGTCGACCGGGTGTACGCCTACGGCTTCGCCTATGGTGTCGGCGAGCATAGCGACAAGCGGTGGGGTGATCGCTTTGGTGAGGGAACGCTCGCCGGCAAGCGCGCTATGCTGATCGTGACCACCGGCGGCTGGGAAGAGCATTACTCCGCCCGCGGCGTCAACGGCCCGATCGACGACTTGCTGTTCCCGATCAATCACGGGATCCTTTACTATCCAGGCTACGACGTGCTTCCGCCGTTCGTGGTCTACAGAGTGGATCGTTTTGGGGAGGCCGATTTCGAGCCTGTCGCGGATCGGCTGCGCGAAAGAATGCGGACGCTCGAGACAATCCGGCCCATTCCCTATCGGCAGCAGAATGGCGGGGACTACCACATCCCGAGCATGCAGCTCCGCCCCGAACTGGGCGATCCGGGCGCCGCGGGTTTCGCGCTTCACGAGGATCGCACCGGCGCCAAGTCGGCGACGCCGCGTTCGACTTTGCGGGACGTGGCCTGACGCAGGATCCCGAAAAGATCCTGGTCAGGCAAGGCGCCCGAAACCTGTGGGATGAATCAGCGACCGGCCCGGAAGATCGCGACGGCAGCAGCCGTCAGTGCGGCATTGCCTGATGCCGTAGCGCCGTCCGGAAGCTCTTTGCCGTCTTCCAGCCCGACACGCGTCGACCAGTTGCGCTCTGCCGCCCGGTGCACGAATGGCCAGACTGTCGCGTTTTCGCCATGCAGCAGGATCGCCCGTCGCATCCCGGCGCGGTCAAGCACGGCCGCGATGCCGTCGCTGACTTCCCATGCCGCGTCCAGCGCCTCCTCGGAGATCTCGATCAGGATGCGCAGCACCTGGCTGCCACGGTCGAGCCGGACCAGGCGCTCGGCATCAGCGACGGAGGCGAGCCCGGCCTCGATGCCGATGCCGCGCTGCCGCAGGCTTTGCATGACCTCGGGCGCGGCCTTCTCGCTCAGATTGACCGAGGCATAGTCGGGCAGCTCGCTCCAACTGGCGATCGCGGCAAGCGTCCGCTCGTCGTCGTTCTCGATCCAGGCACCGGTGGAGACACCGATCAGCGTTCCCGGGCAGGCGCGGCGGAGGGCAAGGATGGTGCGGTCGATCGCCTCAGGAGCGAGGCTTTCCCGGCCGTCGAGCCCGCGCGCATGGACATGCAGCTCGGCGGCACCGGCAGCGACGCAGGCCGCGCCGTCACGCGCCATGGCTCCGGGGTCAAGCGGCAGTTGCGGATGAAAATCGGCGCTGCGCGCGCCATTGATGCAGGTCTGGACAATCATGGGTCAGCCCGGTTGAGTTCCTGCAAGTCTAGCGCATGATCGCGAAGATCGGAATCGGCGTTCGGAGCAAGGCCACGGAAGGGTCGCCGACGCTTACCGGCCTGTCGGCCCTTTACCTGGAAAACTCGCTGCGCACGATGCCATGGCGCTGAAGCTTATCGTAGAACGTCTTACGCGGAATCCCCAGCGCTTCGATCGTGCGCCTGACGTCGCCCTCGTTGCGGCCAAGCGTCTCGCGGATGATGTCGGCCTCGTAGCGCTCCAGCCGCTCCGGCAGCTTCATGTCGGCATCCGGCCGGGCTGGCCCAGGGGGAAGCGCTCCAGCGTCTTCTTCCAATCCAAGCACAAACCGCTCGGCGAAATGCGCGAGCTCGCGCACATTGCCCGGCCAGTCATGCTCCCTGAGATGGCGGTGCACCGAGGCCGACACCGCCGGCACCGGACGCCGAAAGCGGGCGGCGGCGCGCTCGGCGAAATAGAAGAACAGCAGGGCGACGTCGTCGCGGCGCTCGCGCAGCGGTGGAATGGAGATCGTCACCACGTTGAGCCGGTAGTAGAGATCCTCGCGGAACGTGCCGCGCTGGCGCGGATCGCCGAGATCGACCTTGGCGGCCGCAACCACGCGCAGGTCGACGGGCCGCAACTCGTTGGTGCCGAGCGGCGTGACCTCGCGCATCTCAAGCACGCGCAGCATCTGCACCTGTGTCGAGACCGGCATGCTTTCGATCTCGTCGAGGAACAGCGTGCCGCCGCTGGCGTGCTCGATGCGGCCGATCCGCTTCTTCTGCGCGCCGGTGAAGGCGCCGGCCTCATGGCCGAACAACTCGCTCTCGATGACCGTCTCCGGCAGAGTGCCGCAATTCAGCGCAACGAAATTGCCCCTGGCGCGGCGGCTCCAGCGATGCAAGAGGCTTGCCACCACCTCCTTGCCGGAGCCGGTCTCGCCGGTCACCAGCACGTCGACGTCGGTGTCGGCGATCTGGCGCAGCGTGCGGCGCAGCCTTTCCATCGCCGGCGTCTGGCCGATCAGCGGCAGGCCGTCCTGCGCTTCTCCGGCCGCTTCGCGCAAGGCGCGGTTCTCCAGCACCAGGCGGCGCTTTTCCGCCGCGCGGCGCACGCTCTGCACCAGCCGGTCGGCGGCGAAGGGTTTGGTGATGAAGTCGTAGGCGCCGTCCTTGATCGCCTTGACGGCAACCGCGATGTCGCCATGCCCGGTGACGAGGATGACCGGAATGTCCGCGTCCAGCCGCAGGATGCGGTCGAAAAGCTGCAAGCCGTCAATCTGAGGCATGCGGATATCCGAAACAACCACGCCGGCAAAACCGGTGTCGAGCCTGGCCAGCGCCTCGGCCGCCACCGAAAAAGGCGAGACCGAAAACCCGGCAAGCTCCAGCGTCTGCGCGGTAGCCCTAAGAAGATCGCTGTCGTCATCGACCAGGATGACCGGCGCTGCGTCCTCGTTCGTCATGCTGCCTTGGCCACTATGCTGCTTTCAAGAGATGGATGATGAAGCGGGTGCCGCTGCCGTCGCTCGAAACCTCGATACGTCCGCCGTAGTCGGCGACGATATCCTTCGAGATGACAAGGCCAAGACCGAGGCCTTTTTCCTTGGATGTGTTGAACGGCGTGAACAGCGATTTGAGAATCCCTGGCGGAATGCCAGGTCCGTTATCGGACACGCCGACCGTCACGCCGTCCGCGGTCTCCTCGACCGAAACCCGCACATGAGCGTCGTTGCGGCCGTCCAGCGCTTCGAGCGCGTTCTGGAAGAGGTTGATCAGCACCTGTTCGAGCCGGACCCGATTGCCCATGACCTTGAGGCTCGGTGATGGCAGGTCGATCGCCAGTGCGTCGAGCCGGCCGGCAAAGCGGCTTCTCAACAGCACGACGGCGCCCTCGAAGACACCGCGCAATTCGACAGGCTCGGCGGCGGTGCGGCCCTTGCGGGCAAAGGCCTTCAATTCTTCGGTGATGGTGCCGATGCGCTCGGTCAGGGCTGCGATGGCGCCGAGGTTTTCCTCGGCGGGTGCGGTTTGCTTCCTGTCGAGGAAGACGCGGGCGTTGTCGGCATAGGCGCGTATGGTGGCAACCGGCTGGTTGATCTCATGGGCGACGCCGGCGGCGACCTGGCCGAGGATGGCGAGGCGGTTGGCCTGGACCAGATCCTGCTGCACCACCTGCAGCTTGGCTTCCGTGCTGCGATGGTCTGATATCTCCGCCTGCAGCCGGTCGCGGGCGCGGCTCAGATCCTCGGTCCGTTCGACGACGCGGCGTTCGAGTTCGGTGCGCGCCGCCAGTTCGGCGGCGATCCGCATTTGTCCCGACTGCCGGCGCCACAACAGATACGCAGCAAGGCCGAGTAACGGGACCAAGACGCCGAGCGCAAGGAGCCGCATTTCACGGGCCGCGGCGGCGATCGGCGCCTCGGCCGGAACGAGATAGTCGAGCCGCCAGGGGGTCGAAGGAACCGGGGCTGAAAGCCGGAGATATTCCGCGTCGCTGCCGCCGGGCGTCACCGCGTGGACGATGGATGTGTCCGGGCTGAGCGCCTGCGAGCGCGTGATCGGCAATGGCATCAGCGGTGCATCGCCGAACTGCTGGCTGTTCTGGATGGCGGCAAGATCAGACGCGGCAAGCGGCGCCGTTGTCATGAAGCGCCAGGACCGCACGCTGGTGATCAGGACGATGCCACGCTCGTCGCTGACATAGGCCGGGCGGTTCACCTCGCTCCAGTCGGCCTCGAGCTGATCGAACTCCGCCTTGACGACGACGACGCCGAGCGGTGCGGCAGCATCGCCGACGCGGCGCGAGATGTAGAGGCCTGGGCGTTTGCTGACATTGCCGAGCGCGAAATATTCGGCGGTTCCGGATTGCATCGCCGCGGAGAAATAGTCGCGGAACCGGTAGTCATTGCCGACAAAACTGATCGGGTCGCGCCAGTTGCTGGAGGCGATCGCCAGCCCGTCGGTGCCGATGACATAGAGCACCGAGGCCTTGGTGCCGGAGACCAGCCCTTCAAGCTTGCGATTCAGCACATCGATTGCAGCAGCACTTTTCTGTGCCAGCGCGTCGCGCACCTGCTGGTCCTCCGACAAAAGCAGGGGCAGGGCGCGCGGGCTCTCCAGCACGGCGCGCAGCAGCGCGACCTTCAGATTGGCGTCGGTGCGGCCTTGCGCCGCCAGTGCCCCAACCTCCGTGGTGCGGCCATAAAGGCCTGCGCCGTAAAGTGCGGCCGTGGCGATCGCAAGGGCGATGGCCGCAAACAGCAGCCAGGCACGGCGCGCTCGCCTGCCGAGTTGCTCGGGCGTGGACGGTTGGGGCGTTGAAAACGGGGCAGCGGCGGGGCTTTGCAGCATCAGCCATTTGTGCATGTTTTCGCACAAAGCACAATTCGGCTATGCGAATATCCGCACTTTCTATGCACGACGAAACCTCGATTTCGAGAATATTCAATAAAATCATAGGGAAATTCTCTTCCCCGCAGTCTGGCACGGCAGTTGCAAACACGAATTCAGCGGTCGCGAGGCTGCTGGGGGTCAATGCAATTGCTCCGGGAGGTCGAGCTTTCGATCGGAGCACAATGGAGGACGTCATGCAGACAGTATTCGCTGCCGCCGAGCCGCGCGGCAAACTTCCCTTCTACCGGCATCTCTATGTGCAGGTGCTGGCGGCGATCGCCACCGGTGTGCTTCTCGGCCACTTCTATCCCGAAACCGGTGAGGCGATGAAGCCGTTCGGCGACGCCTTCATCAAGCTGGTGAAGATGGTGATCGCGCCGGTGATCTTCCTGACGGTGGCAACCGGGATCGCCGGCGTTGCCGACCTGCAGAAGATCGGCCGCGTCGCCGGCAAGGCGATGATCTATTTCCTGGTGTTCTCGACGCTGGCGCTTGTCGTCGGTCTCGTCGTGTCGAACGTCGTCCAGCCGGGTGCCGGGATGCATATCGATCCGGCCACGCTCGACGCCACCAAGGTGGCGACCTATGCCGAAAAGGCGCACGACACCAGCATTGTCGGCTTCCTGATGAATGTAATCCCCGACACGATCACCGGCGCCTTCGCGAAGGGCGACATCCTGCAAGTGCTGTTCTTCTCGGTGCTGTTCGGTGTCGCTTTGGCCATGGTCGGCGACCGCGGCCGTCCGGTCGTCGATTTCCTGCAGGCACTGACCACGCCGATCTTCCGCCTCGTCGCCATCCTGATGAAGGCCGCGCCGATCGGCGCCTTCGGCGCCATGGCCTTCACCATTGGCAAATACGGCATCGGCTCGATCGCCAACCTCGCCATGCTGATCGGCACATTCTATCTGACCGCGCTGCTGTTCGTGCTGGTGGTGCTTGGCGCCGTTGCCCGCTACAACGGCTTCTCGATCCTGGCGCTGATCCGCTACATCAAGGAAGAGCTGCTGCTGGTGCTCGGCACCTCGTCCTCGGAAGCGGCACTGCCGGGACTGATGTCCAAGATGGAGCGCGCCGGCTGCAACCGCTCGGTGGTTGGGTTGGTCATCCCGACCGGCTATTCCTTCAACCTCGATGGCACCAACATCTACATGACGCTGGCCGCTTTGTTCATAGCGCAGGCGACCGACACGCCGCTCACCTTCGGCGACCAGATCCTGCTGCTCGCCGTTGCCATGCTGAGCTCCAAGGGTGCCGCCGGCATCACCGGCGCCGGCTTCATCACGCTCGCCGCGACGCTCTCGGTCGTACCCACGGTGCCGGTCGCCGGCATGGCTTTGATCCTCGGCGTCGACCGCTTCATGTCGGAATGCCGGGCGCTGACCAACTTCGTCGGCAATGCGGTGGCGACCGTGGTCGTGGCGCGCTGGGAAGGGGAACTCGACCAGACCAAGTTTGCCGCAGCAATGGCCGGCGACTTGCCGGAGGAAGCTGACCTGTCGCTGCCAGGGCTGCAGGCCGCCTGATTGTCAGGCTGCATGGTCATAGTCCGAAGCCGGCTGCCGCCGGCTTCGGACTAGCCGCGGCCAATCTCCTACATCTGCGATTATCCACAGGCCACGCCGCTGCGCGCTAGCCTCGAATGTAACAGGCTTGTGAGTCTTGTTGTTGGCGCGGGGCTTGCTCCAGCCATATTTGATGGCCAGTATCCGCCATGCCTTCAAGGCACCCGTCCACTTCGATCCCGACCTGATCGCGACCGAAGGCGAGACATTTCCGTCGGGCTCGGTTGCGAGCGGCCGAAACCGTCGGAGCTTTTGCTGCCGCCGACCACAACCTTGACCAAGGCGGCAGCCCTCGAAGGCATGGCGGCCTCGCTACGAAGTCGCAAGAGACGTGACCCGTCTCCTGACGGAAGGCGCATGCTTCCTCTCAGGAACTCGTCGCGCTTGAAGAGGGGGCGGCCGTGAGCGGGCTTTGCCGAACCAAAGCAAGATGCGAGGTGAACGCGATGCAGTCTGAACCGAGGATTCCGGTATCAATCATTATCCCGAACTACAATTACGCGCGTTTCCTCAAACGCAGCATTGATAGCGCGCTGGAGCAGGACTACGCGGATGTCGAAGTCGTCGTCGTCGACGATGCATCCCAGGACAATTCCACGACAATCATAGAATCCTATCGCGACGAGATCGTCGCATGCCCGCGAGTGCAAAATGGCGGGCATGCCGCCGCGTTCAACACCGGCTTTGCGGCAAGCTCGGGCAAGATCGTCCTGTTCCTCGACGCCGACGACTACCTCTATCCGACCGCTGTTTCCACGATCGTCGACACCTGGGATGCGGCAACGGCCCAGGTGCAGTCCAGGCTGCATATCGTCGACGAGCGGCAACGCATCAAGGACGTCTTTCCGCCGCCCGAACTGCCGTTCGACAGCGGCGACGTCATGCCGAAACTTCTGCACAAGGGCCGCTACCAGACAACCGTAACCAGCGGGCTGGCCTTTGACCGCACAACCCTGGAATCGATCATGCCGATTCCAGAGCCGGAGTTCCGCCAAGGCGCCGACGGCTATCTTGCAACGCTGGCGCCTATGTACGGGCACGTCCAGTCCATTGAGGAATGCGTCGGCGCCTACCGGATCCACGGCGCCAACCATTCGGTCTTCGGTGAAAAGCTCGCCGAGCGGGCGCGCTGGAGGGTAACCCACGATTTCCGCCGCATGCAGGCGCTGTCGGATCAAGCCTCCGGGATCGGCTTAACAATCGTGCCGTCGGAGGCGGTCCGCCACGATCCGGTCCATCTGGAAGAGCGGCTGGCGTCGCTGTGCGCAGACAGACGCCGGCATCCCGTGGCCAATGATTTCCGGCCGGCGCTCGGGGCGGCGGGCGCCGTCGCCAGTCTCGAAATGACCGCGTCCCTGCGGCGGCGCGCCGTCCTTGCCGCCTGGTTCCTGTCAGTCGGGGTGTTGCCACGGAAAATGGCGACGGCGGTGCTGTCGTGGAAGCTCGACGCATCGTCTAGACCGGTGTTCCTTAGCCGTCTGTCCAAGACAATCCGCCACGCGATGGGATAGAGTGACGCGTTGACATGGCTCGGCCAGTTGTCCGACCGAGTGCCCAGGCGCCATCGTCGACTGCAGTCGAATCTTGCCGGGCTCGCCAAACATGTTCCAGGACTATTTTCGTTCCATAAGTTCTGACAAGCTTCGCCAACCTGGACTCACCAGGCAAGTTCGGGGGCGTCCATGGACCTGGAGGAAGTCTGGCGGATCCGGGAAGAGAAAATCTATCCAACCCTCTTCGGCGGAGAGCAACGCGGCATCTTTACGCTTTCGTCTGAGTTGTTTGCGCAAAAGGTTCGGTGTCAAAGAGATCGATCCCACCTGGCCGTTTTACGGCGTATTTGAGTTCGCACCGACGCCACAAAGGCCGTTCTGGCTCTACGTCACTTCGGGTCACTCAAATCCGTGGCACGAGGAAAGCGACGGCCACGATCCTGCCTCTCAATCAGGGGCTGGCATCGAGTTCATTTTTGCATCCGCGGAGCGCGGCGATTGGGCAACCCAATGCCTGCAAAACCTGCTGGCTTTCGACCTGCTACTCGACGTGGGCCATTTCCCGGGCGGTCAGCCATTGACCGAGGGCGATCGCATTCCAATCCGCTCGCCGATCAACGGAAAGGAAAACTGCCTCATCAGAAATGTGATCCTTTCGCGCCCCGCATCTTTGCCGACGGGCTTCCAATTGCCTTCAGGGCAGGTCGATCTCCTGACCTTTACAGGGATCACCGATAGTGAACTGGCCTTCGCAAAGGAGAATGGCACCGAGGCTCTCATCGACCGGCTGCAACCCCTTGGGTTCTTTCCGGTGACCGATCCTCACCGGAGGTCCATCACTTAGCGGCAAGGTGGTGCGGCCATTCGCGTCTGCAGCCAGACCTTGTATCCTAATTCGGCCGGCGCAGCCTGACCACAACACTGCGCGCCGCCAGCACCAGCACCGTGATGATGATCAGGATCACCGAAAGGGCGGCGATCGCCGGGTCGATGTTGTCGCGCAGGCCCATCCACATCAGCCTGGGCAGCGTGATGGCATTGACCGAGGTGATGAACAGGGTGACGCCGATCTCTTCCCAGGACAGTACGAAGGACAGGAGGGCTGCGGTGACGATGCCGAATTTGATGTTGGGCATGATGATGCGGGTGGCGCGCTCCCACACGGTGGCGCCGAGGCCGCGAGCGGCAAGGTCGATGCGCCGGTCGAGCTGGCTGAGCGACACCAGGATCAGCACTGTGGCGAAGGGCACCGTCATCACCGCATGCGCCATGGCGACACCGAGCCAGGTGTCATAGCCGAAGAACGAGCTGACGCCGGAGATCGAGGTCAGCAGGAAGTAGAGCGTGATCGCCGAGACCACAGGCGGCACCACCATCGGCAGCAGCACGAACCCGACGAGTGCAGCGGTAAAGCGCGGCTGGAACATCCACACACCGAGGCTGAAGCACAGCGCCAGCACGGTGGAAAAGGCGCTGCTGACGACGCCGATTCTGATCGAGAGCAGGATCGAGTTGATCCAGCGCGGATCCTCGATCAGCGCCCGGTAATGGCGCAGCGACAATTCGCCTGACGGCATTGCAAGCATGCGGGTCGGCGTCAGCGACACCGGGATGACGGCAAGCAGCGGCAACAGCAGAAATAGCGCAACCAGGGCGGCGAGGACCAGCGAGACGGGGCCGGGGCGGTAGGTCGGCATCAGATCAGCTGCTTCGGTCTGACATAGCGGAACACCAGCGCCATCAGCGCGCCGACGAACAGCACCAGTACGACGCTGATCGCCGCCCCCAGGCCCCAGTCCGGGCTCTGGAAGATGCGGAGATAGATCAGCTCGGCGACCATCACGCTGCGGCCGCCGCCGAGGATCGCCGGCGTCACGAAGAAGCCCAGCGAAAACACGAAGACGATGAGCGCCGAGCCGATGATGCCGGAGCGGGTCATGGGCACGAACACCGACCAGAAGGTGCGCATACGGCTGGAGCCGAGCCCGCGCGCCGCCAGCAGGACGCGGTCGTCAAGGCTGCGCATCGACGACGCCAGTGGAAACACGGCGAAGGGGATAAGGAAATGCGTCATGCCGACGATGACGCCGAATTCGTTGCGTACCAGCGTCAGCGGTTCTGAGATGAAGCCGATCGCCTGCAGCCAGGTATTGAACAGGCCGCGATTGGAAAGCAGCGCCACCCAGCCGAAAGCGCGCGTCAGCACCGAGATCCAGAACGGCACCAGGATGCAGAATTCGGCGATTACGCGCTGCGCCGGCGTGCCGCGCACCCAGACCACGGTGATGGCATAGGCAGCGGCAACCGAAACAATCGTGACGATCGCGGCGATGCGCAGCGTGCGGACGAACACCGACTGAACCAGCGGGTCGCTGAGCAGCGTGCCATACTGCCCGAGCCCCGGCTCTGGCAGCGTGAAGCTCCAATTGACGACGCCGAAAAATGGCCAGGCATAGGCGGCGCCAAGGAACAGGAGCAGCGGCGCCATCAACAGCGCCGCGCCCATCCTGTCGGAGAGATATGCTTTCATCTCGGCCCCGGTTATCCCCGGTCCTATCAGGCGGAGATGATCTTCGTGTATTCGTCGAGTGCGGCCCCGTAGTTCTTGGCGTACCACTCCATGTCGAGCGCGATCTGCTTCTTCATGTTTTCGGGGTCGACCGGGTTGATGCGCTTCTTGTCGGCGGGGATCAGCGCGTCGGCGGCCGGGTTGGCCGGACCCTGGCCGAGCTTGTCGAACATAATGAGCTGCTTTTCCGGATCCTGGGCGCTGGCGATGAACTTCATCGCCGCGTCCTTGCCGCCGGGATTGCCCTTGAGCACCGCGAGCGCGCCGGGCGAGATCAGGCCCTGGTCCCAGATGAATTTGATCTTGCCGCCGGAATCCTGCTCGATCAGCGACGCCCGAGTCGACCAGACGATCGCCATCGAAGCCTCGCCATCGAGCAGCACGCTCTGGCTTTCGGCACCGCCGCCCCAATAGGCCACGACGTTTTCCTTGAAGGCGGCGATCTTGTCATGCGCGCGCTTGAGATCGAGCGGGTAGAGCGAGGCAGGCGCGACGCCGTCGGCGAGCAGTGCCGCTTCCCAGCTCGACACGCCCCATTTGTAGAGCGAGCGCTTGCCGGGGAATTTCGTCACGTCGAAGAAATCGGCCATCCCGGTCGGTGCCTGGCTGCCGAATTTCTCGGAATCATAGGCGATGACATAGGAGAAGAAATAGGTCGAGGCGGCGTGCTCCCAGCCGAAGCCCTCGCGCATCTTCTTCTTGTCGACGATCGAATAGTCGATCGGCTCGAGCATGCCTTGGGCGCCGAGGGTGATGGCCGAGAACGGGTCGACGTCGACCAGGTCCCAGGTCGGGGCGCCGCTCTTGAACTGCGCCGCGATCGCGCCTTCTGTCGGGCCGGAGCCATCCATCTTGACGGTGATGCCGGTCTCCTTGGTGAAGGCCTGGCCATAGGCCGCATCATAGGCGGTGATGGCGTCGCCGCCCCAATTGACCAGCACCAGTTCCTTGGCTTGCGCGAACGCGCCGGTCGAGCGCAGCAGGATCGGCGTGCCGGCCAGCACGAGTGCGGCCAGCTGCGTGAACTGCCGGCGCGAGATCTCACCGCGCGCCGCCCTGGCGGACAGCGTCTCGATAGAGTGTTTCTTGGTTTCGCTCATCTTTGAATTGTTTGTCATGTCAGTTCCCCTTTTTTGTCGTTGATACTTCCCGAAAGTCAGCTTGGCGAATTCAGCTTCGCCACGCCAATCGTCATTGTCCTCCGTCCGGAAGGAGGAAACCTTTTTCCGCCGGCCATGTCAGCCACACGGAATTGCCCTTGCTGAGTGCCGACGCTGCGACCTCGTTCGGCACCGAGACCGTCACCTTGGCGCCCTGGCGCGTCGTGAGATCGAGCCGCGTCGCGGCACCGAGATAGGTCGAAGCGACCGCAGTCGCGGCGATGCCGTTCTCGCCGGCGGCCGCTTCGGGTGCGATCGACATGTATTCGGGCCGGATCGCCAGGATGGCGTTGCTGCCGACGGCGCTTGCATTGCCGCGCAGCGTGATGGTGCGATCTTCGCATAGGCCGGTGGCGCCGTTGTCGGCGTTGCGCACGCCCTTCAGCGGCAGCATGTTGATCTCGCCGAGAAACTCGGCGACGAAACGGCTGGCCGGCCGGTCGTAAACCTCGTCAGGCGCGCCAACCTGCAGCAATTTGCCGTGGTTGAAGATGGCAACGCGCGACGATAGCGCCAGCGCCTCGCTCTGGTCATGGGTGACGAAGACGAAGGTGGTGCCGGTCTCCTGGTGCAGCCGCTTCATCTCGGCCTGCATCTGGCCGCGCAAGCCCTTGTCGAGCGCCGAGAACGGCTCGTCGAGGAGGAGCACGCCCGGCTCGAACACCAGCGCGCGTGCCAGCGCCACGCGCTGCTGCTGGCCGCCGGAAAGCTGCGACGGCAGTTTCTTCTCGTGGCCCTTCAGCCCGACGCGCTCGATCATCTCGCCGACACGTCGTTTGATCTCTGCCGACGATTTCTTGCGCACCTTGAGCGGGAAGGCGATGTTGGCCTCGACCGACATATGCGGGAACAGCGCGTAACCCTGGAAAACCATGCCGGCCGCACGCTGTTCGGCCGGCCGCTCGGTGATGTCGACGCCGTCGCTGTAAAGGCGACCGTCGGTCGGCTGCACGAAACCGGCAAGGATCATCAGGAAGGTGGTCTTGCCCGAACCGGAAGGCCCGAGGAGGGTCAGGAACTCACCGCGGCCGATATCGAGCGTCAGATCGTCCAGTGCACGGAAGGAGCCGAAGCTCTTGCCGATCCCGATTGCCTTGATCTCTGCGGCCCGGCCGGGTTGCTGCATCCTGCCTTTGTCCTCAATGCTGATTGAAATCGTAGGCAGGGCGGCGGCTCACCGCAACCGAATAGTTTTCGCCTGACCGGCAAATTTGATTCATCTATGGTGAGGTGTAGTGCCAAATCTCTCCCCTCGAGGGGGAGATGTCGCCGAAGGCGACAGAGGGGATCGCTGCGCGTGAGCGCCAACTTCCTCTTTCTTTGAAAGCCAGACCGGGCCGAGCCCAGCCGAAGCGACCTCTCTGGCCGCTCCGCGGCCATCTCCCCCTCGAGGGGGGAGATTAACGCTGGTTCTCCGACAGCTTCGACCGCAACCATCCACTGAATACATCCAGCACCGGGTGGCTCGCCTTGGCATGCTCTGAGACGAAGAAGTACGACCGCGGCGAACTGATCGCGATGTCGAAGGGGCGCACCAGTCGGCCTTCGCTCAGCGCCCGGCGGCTGGTCAACTCGTCGCCCATGGCGATGCCCTGGCCGGCGATCGCCGCCGAAAAGACCAGGTTCATGTCGGAAAAGAAGATGCCGCCCTCGATGTCCGGATTCTCGACCTTCGATAGCGCCAGCCACCGCGCCCAGTCCTCGGTGTCGCCGAGATGCAGCAGATTGGCGCGCAGCACGTCGGCCGGCTTGGAAAAGCCGCCGACTTTGTTGAGCAGCGTCGGGCTGCACAGCGGCGTAAACGAGATTTCGCACAATAGCTCGACCGCGCGGTTCGGCCAGTTGCCGACGCCGAAGGCGATGAAGGCGTCGGCTTCGGCATTGCTGACGTCGTCCAGCCGCCGCGGCGTCAGGATGCGCAGCGCGACATCGGGGTACATCTGCCGGAATTCGCCAATGTGAGTGCACAGGAACAGCGAGGCGAAACCCGGCGTGCAGCTGACGCTGAACGAGCCGCCGACGCCGGTGCCGGCGTGGCGAGTCACTGCGTCGCCCAGCACAGTCAGCGCCTTGCGCACGTCGCTGGCATAGCGCTGGCCGCGCGGAGTGAGCGCCACGCCCTTGCCGATGCGCTCGAGCAGATCGAAGCCGAGATCGCGTTCGAGCAGGCGAAGCTGATGGCTGACGGCGCTGCGGGTCAGATGCAGTTCGTCAGCAGCGCGCCAGACGCTGCCGTGACGGGCAAAACTGTCGAGGGCGCGCAGCGCCTGCGTCGATGGAATTCTCAAGAGGTGAACCGAATTTGCATGAGCCGGGAAAACATATCACTTTTTGGCGAGGCGCTTCACTGCTTTCTTCTCATCCATGGAGGAACCGGTGACGAACTCGGCCCAAGCGACCGCGCTTGCCTGTCTGGATGACATCCAGCCGTCGCTGTCGGCGTGGACGCGGACGATCTTCGATTTCGGCGAGACCGCCTGGCGCGAATACCAGTCGGCCGCCTGGTATGTGGAACGTCTGAAGCACGAAGGCTTTTCTGTGGAGGAAGGCTCTGGCGGCATGCCCACCGCCTTCTGCGCCCATTGGACCAACGGCGCCGGGCCGACCATCGGCATGTATGCCGAGTATGACGCCGTACCCGGCAATTGCCAGGATGCGGCGACAGTGAGGCGTCCGCGCCCGGGACTCGGCGAACAGGCCGGCGGCCACACCGATCCGCATTCCGGCCTCGGTATTGCCAGCCTTGGCGGGCTTTTGGCGACCAAAGCGGCGATGCAGCGGCACGGCATACCGGGCACGCTGCGCTTCACCGGCGAGCCGGCGGAGAAGGTGCGGGGATCGAAGCCGATTCATGCGGCAAAGGGCTATTATGACGGGCTTGCCGGCATGATCTCCTTTCATCCCTTCTACATGCTGCCGCTCTGCAACACGGCGCGCTGGGACACGCATTGCGGTGCCGCCTACGCGATGATCTACCGCTTTGTGTGCGACGAACCCGAAAATTGGGTTCGCGCAAGCGATGGTGCACCGATTCCGCAGGCGCATTCGGCGGTCAGGGCGCCGGGTGCCAACGACGCGCTCATGATGATGTACATGGCGTCCAAGGCGCTACGCGATTCCATGCTGCCGCATCAGGGCGGCTGGTCGATCAGCGAGGCGATCCTGACGGCGGGGCAGGCGACCGCCGACAATCTGCCGGCGGGGCTGGCCGAGATCCAGTACATGATCCGCGTGCCGACGCCTGCGATGGCCGAGCAGGTGACCGCCGTGCTCGACCGCAATGCGGAAGCCGCCGCGAAAATGAGCGGCTGCCGCCATGAGCGGCACTGGGTGTCGAAGTCGCGTCCGGGGCTGGCCAATCACGCCATGGCTGATATCGCCTATGAGGCGCTGTCGACGGTCGGGCCACCGCGCTGGGACGAGACGGCCAAGGCGATCGCCCGCGAAATCCAGGTCAATGCCGGCGGCGCGACGACCGACGAGCCGTTCATAGCCGAGATGGAGCACCTGATTGCGCCGCAGGATGCGGAGGCGATCCTGCGCCGCGACTTGCCGCCGTCGCAGCTCAATTCGACCTCGGATGATTACACCGACATGTCATGGCACGCGCCGACGGCGCGGTTCTATGTCGCCCGCCCGGCGCTGCGTTCGCGGAACGGCCACGTCTATCCGTCCTGGGCGATGAACGCGCTGGGCGGTATTTCCGCCACGATCGATCCGATGGTCACCTGCGCGTCGAAGACGATTGCGCTGGCAGCACTTCGCCTGCTGGAAGACAAGTCCGCGCGCGATGCGGCAGTGGGCGAATTCGTCGCCCGCACCGGTGGCGGCATTGGCGGCAGCAATTGGCTGGCGCCACTTTGCGACTACGACCCGCCGATCCATTTCCGCTGGCCGGAATATGTCACCACCCCGCGCGGACGGGACTGGTGGATACCAAGCAACCCGCAAGCCGCGTGATCAACCAAGCGAGGAGAACCCCATGACCGTTCATGACCGTATCGTAGCAGAACCGTTTTCGTTGCAACGCCGCAATCCGGCCGGCGGCACCAAGCCGCTGACTACTTGGGGCTTCGCCAACGAGACCGATGTCTTGACCGACGTCCTGCTCGGCTCGCCCAATTTCCTGCGCCACCTCTCGACCAGCTCGCTGTCGCGCAAACATCTGCGCGAGGCGCCGTGCAACGTCCAGATCGCGCAGGCGCAGCACAAGGATCTGGTCGCCGCCTATGAGCATTTCGGCGTCAACATCCACTGGCACGAGCCGACGCCGGAACTGCCGATGCAGGTGTATTCGCGCGATTCAAGCGTCATGACACCGTACGGCGTCATCATCACCGCGATGGCCAACTGGTGGCGGCGCGGCGAGAACTATGCGGCGATCCGCACTTATGAGAAGCTCGGCATCCCGATCTACGACATGGTCACCGCGGGCACTTTCGAGGGCGGCGACTTCAACGTCATCGAGGACGGCGTGGTGCTGATCGGCTGCGGTGGCGCCCGCACGCAGGAGGAGGGCGCGCGCCAGGTCCAGGCCTGGTTCGACAAGGAGGGTTGGGAAACCCGCATCGCCTTCATCGACGAATACTATGTCCATATCGACCTAATGGTGGTGCCAATCGCCGAGAAGCTGACCGCCGTCTGCCTCGCCTGCACGGAGCCGGGCATCGTCGATTGGCTGAAGGGCAAGGGCCACGAGATCATCGACGTGCCGTTCCAGGACACGATGGCACTCGGCTGCAACTTCATGTCGCTGGGCAAGGACAGGGTGATCGCGCCGACGTCCAGCCAAACGCTAATCGGCCAGCTCAAGGCACGTGGCTTCGAGGTCGCGGCGGTCGATATGAGCGAGATCTCGAAGACCGGAGGCGGCATCCATTGCATGGCGCAGGCGCTGAAGCGCGAGCCGGCCTGAGGGGCAGGTGCGAAGCCGGGTCTGACAATCGGCGCCTCATTCCAGCGTTTTGCGCAAGAAAATGCGGGCGTGACCGTCGTTGCCGAACTCAACCCGGCCAAATTCGTCGTAGCCGTGCCGGAGATAGAAATCCCGGAGCGTGGCAGCTGCTTGTCTCGACGACGACACGCATGCAGCCGCGGCTTCTCGCTTCCTCCTCGACCACCGCGAGAAGCCGTGCACCTTGCGATCTCCCGCGTACGCGCTCCGGCAGGAAAAACATATCGAGAAACAACAACCCAAGCTCAGTCCGGCCCCAAAGGCCGCCCAATACCTCTCCCGAAGAGCTGCAAAGCTCCGCGCCGACCGGCATTCTGTCGTCGATCCCGGTCTTCTCGATATTGTAGCGGTAGAGAGAAGCGGCGGCCCGTTCCTTTGCCTCGAGGTTCGGTGCCCGGAGGTCCGGTGCATGCGTCAGCCGGACCGTCCATTCCCCGCTGTCGTTCGTCATCGCATGGCGCTCCTCCGTTGCCGCAACATAGGGCAGAGATGGTCAACGCAAATGCCGGCTCGATCGGTGCCCGCCACTTCCATCTCTGCGTGAGATCAGCACACAACCGCTTAGATAGCGTGGTGCGAAACGCACACTTCGCCTCCATAGCCGATGTCAAGCCGAACGCCCTGTTGCCGGTGTGATCAGGTGGAGGAGGCTGATCAGGGCGACCTGCATCGCATCCGGTGCAGAGACGCAGGAGACCGGCTCTAGCTTTGCGCAGTCAGCAGGTTTGCGTCGCGCGCGAGCCGCCACTCACCGTCAGCCTCCTTGCGTAGGAGCGTCAGCGTGTATCCCGATTGACGCACCGGCTTCCCGTTCGGCGGCGTCGCGGTCATATCGATACGGCCGCGCATGAAGGCCCAGTCGCCGAGAAGCTGTAGTTCAACGATCTCGTTCGTGCCATCGACATGAACGCCGGCCATCTCCTGCGCGGCCGCCGCGAAGATCTCCTTGTCGAAGGGTTCCCGGCCGGGAACCATGAAGATCGCGTCGTCCGTCATCAGGCTGAGGACGGTCGCGGTGTCTCCACGCTTGCTCGCATCCATCCACGTCTCGACCAGCTTTCGGATTGCTCTTTCGTCGTCCGTCATCCGTTATCTCCCTACCTTCTCGCCGTCATCGATACCGCACGGCGCTCCTCCCTCGCCGCAACATAGGGCTTAGATCGCTCCCGTCATCGATTGCGGTGTTTTATCGACGTCGCGCTGCCTGGGGCGTGAAACGCCCGGTCCGCGGCTCTATGCTTACCGCCAGCCGCCCGAGGCGGTGATGCGCTCGCCGGTCAGCCAGGACGCGTCGTCGGAGGCTAGGAACACCGCGATGCGGGCGATGTCGTCGGGCTGGCCGAAGCGCCCGAGCGGGGTCATGGCGACGATCTGGCTTTCGAATTCGCTGCCGACGATGCCGATGCGTTTCAGACCCTCAGTGTCGACGCCGCCTGGGGCGATGGCGTTGACGCGAATGTTGCGTGCGCCCAATTCTCTCGACATGGACAGCGTGATCGAATCCACCGCGCCCTTGGTGGCGGCGTAGACCAGGGAGTTCGGCTGCGGATTGAAGCTGGCGACCGAGCTGATGTTGATGACGCTGCCCCCTCCGGCACCGAAATGGTTCACCGCTTCCCGGATGGTCAGGATAGTGCCCAGCACATTGGTGTCGAATTCGCGGTGAAACTCGGCCTCGGTCACCGCTTCCAGCGGTTCGAATGCGAAGACGCCGGCATTGTTGACCAGGATGTCCACCGCACCGAACGACGATTTGGCCGCCTCGAACAGGCGGCGCACGTCGGCCGCTTGCGACACGTCGCCGTGGACGGCAACAGCTCGGCCGCCTGCGTCCTTGATCTCGGCAACGACGCGGTCCGCATCTTCCCGCGACGAGGCGTAGTTGACGACCACGGCGGCACCGGCCGCCGCAAGACCCTTGGCGATGCCGGCGCCGATACCCTTGGAGGCGCCGGTGACGATGCCAACCTTGCCGTTCAGCTTGCTCATCAAATCTCTCCTTTGTCGATGATGAGCGGTATTTAATGGTGCTCGGATAGCGTATTAGGATTACCTCGATCGGTTCTTTCGTGCCTGGAATTCTTGAATGACCACAATCCTCGAAAAGACCGCTGGTCTTGTCGCCTTCGTGCGCACGGTCGACGCCGGCTCGTTCCATGCCGCCAGCCGGTTGCTCGGCTCCAGCCCGTCGGCGGTGTCGAAGAGCGTGGCGCGGCTCGAGCGGCGGCTGGGGGTCAGGCTGATCCAGCGCTCGACGCGTCGGCTGGGACTGACCAGCGAAGGCCTCGCCTATTACGAGCGGGTCGCGCCTTTGCTGAGAGCGCTGGACGATGCCGAGGATATCGTTCAGATGGCGGATATGGCGCGCGGCCTGCTGCGCGTCACGGCAGCCGTGGAACTCGGGCGTGGCCTGATCGCCGCATGGGCGCAAGCGTTCCTGGCTCGGCACGACGAGGTGAAACTGGAGCTCAGCGTCACCGACCGCCACGCCGACCTGATCCGCGAAGGCTATGACGTCGCGGTGCGCATGGGAGCGCTGACGGACACCGGGCTCATCGCGCGCAAGATCGCCAATCTGCCGATCGTGCTGGTGGCGTCGCCGGCCTATGTCGAACGGCGTGGCCGGCCGGCCTCGATCGAGGATTTGCAGAGCCACGACTTCGTCCGTTACCAGATGGCCGGCCGGCCCTATCCCGTCACATTGGCCGACGGCACGGTGATCGTGCCGAAGGGGCGGCTCGATACCAATGACGACGGCACCATCCGTCAAGCGGCGCTTGCCGGAGCCGGCATCGCGCATCTGATGCAGTTTGCCGTGCAGGACGATCTCGACGCCGGCCGTCTGGTCCGCATCCTGCCCGAGGTGGCGATGCCGACCATGCCGGTGCACATCGTCCATGCGTATGGGCGACAGCTACCGGTCCGCGCCCGGCTGTTCGTCGACTTCCTGGCGGGCCGGATGGCGGTGCTGACGCGATAGGATAGGTCGGGACGGCCTCCGCCGTCGATCCGTCACCCGGTCATCAGAACGCAATCTTCACCGAGGCGGCGCTGCGGTTCGCCGGCCTGTGAAAGACGGCCTCGATGTTATTGCCGTCGGGATCGAGCAGGAAGGCGGCATAGTAGCCGGGGTGGTAGTGCTGCCGCTCGCCCGGTGCGCCATTGTCCGTGCCGCCGGCCTCGAGGCCGGCCTTGTAGAAGGCGTCGACCATCGCGCGGTCCTTTGCCTGGAAGGCAAGGTGGTGGCGCCCCGTCAGTTTTCCCTGGGCCGCCCGGCTGTCGGCGCTCGAAACGAACAGTTCGTCTGCCCAGAAATAATCCTCGGCGCTGCCGCCGATCGGAACATTGAGCACCTTGAAAACCGACTCGTAGAAGCGGCGGCTGGCCTTGAGATCCCTGACCACCAGCTGGACGTGGTCGATGAGACGGCCGCGATGAAGTTCCATGCCTGTTAGCTCCTGATCGCCAGGTTGGAAATCTAGCTCGGGGCGGTGCACGGTCAATGCAATGGAGCAATTGAGTGGCGCGATTTCCTGACTGGATAAAAAATGCAACCGGATTGTAGGATTCGAAATGTCGCCATCGTCCTTCGGACGCAAGCGGTGTGACGAAGCTCGAAAGAAGTCGCGCCGTGTCCAAACGATCTCGGGAGAAAAATATGAGCCTTTCCTATCGTTGGGTCATCGTCGCGGCTGGCGCCCTGATGACCTGTGTCGCCCTCGGGGCGATGTTCTCGCTGGCGATCTTCCTCGAACCGATGGCGCTCGACACAGATTGGTCGCGTGCCGGCATATCGAGCGCGATGACGCTGAACTTCCTGGTAATGGGCCTCGGCGGCTTCGCCTGGGGCGCCATTTACGATCGCTACGGCGCTCGCATTGTCGTGATAATAGGTGCGGTGCTGCTCGGGCTGGCGCTGGTGCTGGCCAGCCGCACCGGCTCGCTGCTTGTCTTCCAGATCACCTATGGCGTGCTCGTCGGCCTCGCGGCAAGCGCCTTCTTTGCGCCGATGATCGCGCTGACCACGGCCTGGTTTGACAAGAACCGCAGCCTTGCCGTTTCGCTGGTTTCGGCCGGCATGGGCGTGGCACCCATGACGATCTCGCCCTTCGCGCGCTGGCTGATCTCGGCCTATGACTGGCGCACAGCCATGTTCGTCATCGGCGTCGCGGCCTGGGCACTGCTGGTGCCGGCCGCATTGCTGGTGCGTCAGCCGCCCAAGCCTGCCGCTGACGGCGCCGACTCCGATCTTGCCGCCGACGATACCGGCATGTCGGTTCCGCAGGCGCTGCGCTCGCCGCAGTTCATCGTTCTGGCACTGACCTTCTTTGCCTGCTGCGCGGCGCATTCCGGGCCAATCTTCCACATGGTGAGCTATGCGATGCTGTGCGGCATAGCGCCAATGGCGGCGGTCAGCATCTACAGCATCGAGGGCCTGGCGGGGCTGGGCGGCAGGCTTTTATACGGCGTGCTTGCCGACCGGCTGGGGGTCAAGCCGGTGCTGATTACCGGTCTGGCGATACAGTCCGTGGTCATCGCTGCCTATCTCGCCGTCAGTGAGCTTGGTCAATTCTACACGCTCGCCGTCATCTTCGGCGCCACCTATGGCGGCGTGATGCCGCTCTATGCGGTGCTGGCGCGCGAATATTTCGGCCAGCGCATCCTCGGCACGGTGTTTGGTGCTGTGACCATGCTGTCCAGCATCGGCATGGCCTTCGGCCCGCTCGCCGGCGGCATGGTGTTCGATGCCTATGCCAGCTATTCCTGGCTGTTCATCGGCTCGGCCCTGGTCGGGCTCGGCGCGGTGGCGGTGGCGATCGCCTTCCCGCGGCTGCCGCGCAGGGAGTTGCAACCGGCGTAGCACGGCGGAGAGAGGATGCAGGGGGTCGAAAGTGGACATCGCCTATGTCAGCTTTTGACCCCCAATCGCGAGGCGTTTATCGGCGGTGATAGGAGCCGGGTCAAGACTGTGCAGGATCTCCCTTATTTAGCAATCGATCATGCTGCGGCGCAGCGCGTTCACGTCCAAATGCCGATTGCCGGCAAGCCGACGTTCGGACGAAAACCGTCAAAACGGGCGAATGATCGGTTTTTTCGCGTATTTTTGCGCACACCTCACGCGACCATTTCAAGTGCGTTAACATTTTGTGTTTGCTGCGCAGCATTTTTTTCCTATCCTCGCCGCAGGGCTTTGCGCATTCGATTGCGTGAAGAACTGGCGTGAGGACCCCAAAAATGCAGCAGGCAAAGCGAGTCTTGGTGACGGGGGGCGCAGGTTTTCTGGGATCGTTCTTATGCGAGCGGTTGCTTACTGAAGGCCACGAGGTTGTATGCGTCGACAATTTCTTCACAGGAAGTCGGAGAAACGTCTCGCATTTGCTCGACAACAGATCCTTTGAGATCATTCGTCACGACGTGACATTTCCGCTCTACATAGAAGTTGATGAAATATACAACCTCGCTTGCCCGGCAAGCCCGGTTCACTATCAGTTCGATCCGGTCCAGACGACAAAGACCAACGTCCATGGGGCGATCAATATGCTGGGCCTCGCCAAGCGGGTTCGCGCAAAGATCCTTCAGGCGTCCACGTCTGAAGTCTACGGCGATCCCGAGATTCACCCGCAGACCGAGGACTATTGGGGCAGGGTAAACCCGATAGGTCCCCGTTCCTGTTACGACGAAGGCAAGCGGTGTGCCGAAACCCTGTTTTTCGACTATTGGCGGCAGCACAGGCTGCGGATCAAGGTAGCGCGTATCTTCAACACTTACGGTCCGAGGATGCGTCCGGACGACGGCCGCGTCATTTCCAACTTCATCGTGCAGGCACTACGAAACAAGCCGATAACCGTGTACGGCACCGGCCAGCAGACACGCTCATTTTGCTACGTCAATGATCTCATCGACGGTCTGGTTCGCCTGATGGACACGGTCGACGATGTTACCGGTCCAATCAATCTCGGCAACCCGGTCGAATTCACGATGCTCGAACTTGCCAATCTCGTGATCGAACTTACCGGAAGCCGATCCGAGATCAGGTTTTTACCTTTGCCCATCGATGACCCAAGGCAGCGACAGCCTAATATCGGGTGTGCCTTGCGCGATCTCAACTGGAAGCCAAGCATTGCATTGCGCGATGGTCTCGTCACCACCATTGCCTATTTCGATGACTTGGTCTCATCGGGATATGCTCCGTCCGCTGCAGCCGAATGAAAACAGTCTTGGTCACTGGCGGGGCGGGCTATATCGGCTCACACTGTTCCAAGGCATTCGCTGAATCCGGTTGGTCGGTCATTGCGTATGACAACCTCTCGCGCGGTTGGCGCGACGCGGTCAAATGGGGACCGCTTGTCGAGGGCGATATTTGCGATGTCGCAGCGGTGGCAGGAGCGCTGCACCAGTATCGGCCGGATGTGGTGGCGCATTTCGCCGCTTACGCCTATGTCGGCGAGTCCGTCGAGCGCCCGGAACTCTACTACCGAAATAACAGTTTTGGGACGCTGGTCTTGCTCGAGGAAATGCTGAAGATCGGCGTCGACAAGCTGATCTTGTCGAGCACCTGCGCGTCTTACGGGGTTCCGATTCGTTCTCCGATTGACGAAACGCATCCGCAGTCGCCCATCAATCCCTATGGATGGTCGAAATTCATCGTAGAACGAATGGTGGACAATCTTTCGGATGCCCATGGCCTCAACGCGGTTGTGCTCCGGTATTTCAACGCTGCCGGATGTGATCCGGACGGCGACATCGGTGAGCGGCATGAACCGGAAACGCATGTCATTCCGCTCGCTATCGAGGCGGCGGTTAGGTCGGGCCGGATTTTCACCATTAATGGCACCGACTTCGACACAAGGGACGGAACCGCTGTGCGGGACTATGTCCACGTCACCGATCTCGCCCGTGCGCATGTTCTGGCAGGGGAGAAGCTTCTGCGCGATGCGGGAGTCCACGTCTACAATCTCGGCACCGGAACCGGAACTACGGTGAACGAGTTGGTCGAGGCGGTGAGCCGGGCTTCGGGAACGCGCCTTCCGGTGGCCTACGGTCCGCGCAGGGCAGGTGACCCTCCTGCGCTTGTAGCCGCGGCCGGCAAGGCGGCCCGGGAACTCGGCTGGATGCCTGAGCAATCCGGAATCGACCGGATCGTGGAAACGGCGCTGGCCTGGTATCGCAGCCGGTCGTGACGATCCTTTTTGCGGAAGAGCGCTACCGCCTGGTCAATAGGCGATCGAGAGCAGCGGCGGCTGCGGCAAGCGAGAAATTTTTCCTCCATTCGTCTTCGCGGTGCCTGACCGAGGCCTTCCCGCAAGCCCGGATTGTCCTTCAGTCTTTGCAGGACGCGCGCGATTGATTTCAGCGTGCGGTCGCGCGGTCGACGGATTGAACTACGTCGAAGATTCATTTCGCCAGGACGTCACTCCACGCGCCTTCAATCCACCTTAAGCAACTGGGCAGAATGCGACAGTCGCACAATCCCGTGCTCTTTCAGATATGGCCAATAGGAGTCATTGACTGTTGCTGCAACAACGTCGAACGTTAGCAAGTTCTCGCTTGCGAGGTCCGGGTCATCCTCTCCCCACGCATAGAGAGCCGCTCCAGCGGTATAAGTGCCTGGCAACAATCCCAACGATCGCACGCTGAATACGACCTTGGCCTGCCCAACTATGTCAAATTGGCCAACACCTTCCGCGAGGCTTTCGAGCACAGAGATCAAGTTGCCTTCCTGATCAAAAATCTGGATATGAACCACGCTTCGGTGAAACGAATTCCTCGCGCCCAGCTTCAGCACAAAATCGTAATCGCCGCCAAACTTGAGTTGGCTGCATCGCTCGCGCGTACCCGGATACACAATAGCCACCTGCATCCAGAGGTCTTCATCGCCAACGCGCTCGGAACCGTTGCTGCTCAAGGTGGTGTTCGACAGGTACGCATCGATGATCGATGATGCCTCGCCAAAATCCTTCAGAAGGCCGCGGTCCAGATAAATCGCTTTTGTGCAATGCTGCCGAACCATGGCCATGTTGTGGCTCACGAACAGCACGGTCCGACCTTCACCCGCGACGTTCTTCATCGTGCCGATACATTTCCTTTGAAATTCAGCATCGCCGACAGCAAGCACCTCGTCGACGACGAGAATCTCCGGCTCCAGATGAGCAGCGATCGCGAAGGCAAGCCGAACATACATGCCGGACGAATAACGCTTGACCGGCGTTTCGAGAAAGCTGCCGATATCGGCAAAGTTGATGATGCGGTCTAGCTTACGCGTGATCTCGGCCTTACTCATGCCGAGGATCGCGCCGTTGAGGTAGATGTTCTCGATCCCGTCGAGATCCGGATGGAATCCGGCCCCTACCTCCAGCAAGCTTCCGATTCGGCCTCGCATCACCGCCTCGCCCTCATCCGGAGCCGTGATCGAGGTCAAAACCTTGAGCAGCGTGGTCTTTCCCGAGCCGTTGCGTCCGATGATACCGCACACGGTGCCAGTCGGAACGGAAAAAGTGATGTTCTTGATGGCGAAAAATTCGTTGAGGGAAGCTTGGGCTTCCCGCGAGCGCAAACGCGCGACAAGTTGTTCGACCTCCTCACGCAATGAGCGCACGCCGATCGCGCCGCGCCGGTAGCGCTTGGAAAGTCCTCGGACCTCAACGGCTGGTAATTCTGTCATCGATCTCAAGCCGTCACATTTGTGGTTCGACCACCGGGTTGATCCGCGGTCAGCCCGTCCTTCACGACGCGCGCCGTGACAACGATGGGATAGGCGGTATCCCGGACGTCGAGCTTCTGGTCAGAAACTTCTTCCTTGGCGAGTCCCTGGAGAAAACAAACTGCCGCAAAGACGTTGCCGTGGGTTTCGAGCGCCATGTTCGCCGTGCTGAAGGATTTCGCAAGCAACTTCGCCAACGCCGCCTGCGTCAATGACCAGAACCACGTGCTGCCCCACTCGCCGCGATCGACCGCGGTGATGCCAGGAACAGTTAGCAGCAGCACGCCCCCGGGCTTGAGCGCTTCGGCCAGTGCAGCGACCGCGGCCGACATGTCGAAGATCAGATGAAGTGTTTGCGTGAGGATGATGCAATCGAAGGCGTTTGACGGCAGCACTCCGGGCTGCGACAGGTCGCCTATGATGGTCGCGTTTGGATCATCGGGATCAACATGCAGCACGTCGCTCTTGACGACATGAGCACCGCCAAAATGCATCGTGTAGCTGTTATCGCCGATTTCCAGCACACGGCCATGTATGTCGGCCGCATTCAATTGTAAGAAATTCTCGATATAATACCGATCTATTGGCTTGCCGCGATCATATCCAAATGAGTGGCTCATCGGCATCGTGCGTGCGAAATCCCCAAACCGCACCGAACCGACGCGCGGAGCCCGCCGATCGGCGCCGGAAGCGCCGAGCAGCCGTTGCACATGCCTGCCGACCTTGCGTGTGATCTTAAATGCCGCCGTTTGCAGCGTGATCGGCGGCGACATCTGCAAAGCCTGCCGCAGCATGCGAATCGCTTTGGCGGGTTCGGCGCGGATCGCGCGCAAGGCATCAGTAGTCACCTCTCCGGTATAGTAGGTCTTCCAGAACCGCCTACCATCGCGGACTGCAAGACGCACATCGTCGTCAACCGGACCTGCCAACTGCTTGTCAAGCACCGACAATGCTGCAGCGAGCATCATCGATCGATTCTTCGACATGTTGTCGCCGTGCATGCGATATTCGGCGACGACATCGTCGTGCGTTACAATCGAACCGCGCCGGGCGATTCGCAAGAATAGCTCATAGTCTTCGCAGGACCGCATTGAAACGTCGAACCCGCCTATGGCCGCGAGCCTCTCCCGCCGATAAACCACGGTCGCATGCATCGCAATGAAGTTTCCCGTCCGCAGTAACTGAAGATAAGGATCTTCGACAAGCGCGACGTGATGCTTGTCTGACTCGATTGCACCGCTTCCATTGATGAAGCGATGAGCTCCGTAAGAGAGAACCGCATCTGGATGCGCAACCAGCACTCGCACGCCCGTCTCCATGGCATTTGGAAGGAGACGATCATCCGCGTCCAGAAAGGTGATGTAATCGGATCTGGAAGCCGCCAGTCCGGTGTTTCGGGCGGCCGCGAGCCCGCAATTGTCCTGCCTGATCAGGCGCACGCCTGGATGACGCTCGACAACCGATGCCGGATTGTCGGTGGATCCGTCGTCGACGACAATAATTTCATCGATCGGCCGGCTTTGATGAAGACAGCTCTGAATGGCTTCCTCGAGAAAGCGAGTATGGTTGTAAGTTGTTATGACGACTGCGATCATGAAACAGCCAAATTCTCCTTAGCTTCGCAGAGAGGCAACGGGCTGGTGTTCGTTGCCAGAAATCGAACGCGGCCGTAGGCCTCACAAACAGAATTTTGGCACAGAAATGATGAACACTCGTTCGTTTTAGCACGTCGCCCCCAGCGAGGCGATGCGACTTGTCATTCACGTAAAACGGTATCGTTAGTATCAGACATCTCAGGCTCGGTCGCGATCCAATCCGCGCCACCGATCCCGCCCACTACTTCCGTGCTCTCGTCAGCAGCTTGAACACCTTCGACAGGGTGCGGCGTGGCGTCAGCCGCCGGGCGAACCGGCGTCCGGCTTCGATGGCGAGGTCAAACCTATCGCGAAGTGTCAGGGGCCGACGCTGGGCCGGATAGCGCGCAAATGCGAAGCGGAGCGCCCGCTGCAACTCCGGCGTCATCAATCCCGAGGCCGACGCATGCATCTCAACCCATTCGAGGAAGCCGATGCGAGCAGCATGCGGGCGCAGTCGATCATAGATGCCGGAAGCAGTCGCCTTGGCCGATGTCGAATCGAGGTGCTGCCTGTATCGGCCGGTGGGCGTGGATGTCACGAATACCGGATAGCGCAACAGCAGCTTCACTAGAAGGGTCTGGTCTTCGTAGAGCTCGAACGCCTCATCGAAGCCGCCCACCGCTACCAAAGCTTCGCGGTGAACCATGATCGAGCAGATGCACGGCACATGAGCCCGCTGGCGCACGATGACCTGGTCGAGCAGGTCGGGCGGCATGTGCAGACGGTTCGATTGGCGTGGCATCGAGTCGGTCCAGTTCCTGTGCGGCTCATCGGGGAACCACCACAGGGTCGGTCCGTAAAGGACCTTGGCGCGAGGATGCGCATCAAAGATCGCAAGTTCCGTCTCGAATTTTTCCGGCTCAAATATATCGTCGCCATCCAGGAACGTGAAGAACATGCCCGACGCCGCCGCGATTCCGGCATTGCGCGCCGCGGCGGCGCCGCGACGCTGGCCGTTCGATCGAAGGAAACGGATCCGCGGATCGCCGGTTGCTGCAGCCACCGCGATTGCAACGCTCCCGTCGGATGATCCGTCGTCAATAAGAAGCATTTCCCAGTCGGTGAAGGTTTGCACGCGCACGCTTTCGATCGCGTCCGGAAGAAACCGCTCGACATTGAGGAAAGGCGTGATGACGGAGATCAATGGCATCGGCGTCGTGCCCATTGTGCAGAATGCGCGGCGGCCGACGAATGGCGACCTTCACTCTCTACGGGGCCGCAAGGGTTGTCATTTCTCTTCACAGCATGTCCATGGCCGTTCGTTCGACGCGTTGAAAGATCACGACGCCGATGAACAGCACGACCGAGGTCGTGACAAGCGCTGCAGCGATTTGTGGCGCACCGACTGCCGAAGTGCCGAAGAAGCACCAGCGCCATTCATCAATTATGACAGCGAGCGGATTCAGAAATCCAGTCAGCGTCCGGTACTGCTCGGGAATAGCCGAAAAAGGAAAGATGATCGGCGTCACGAACAGCCAGATCTGAATGAGGAACGGAGTCATATGAGCTGTATCGCGGTACTTCGCGGTTGACGCTCCTAGACAAAGCCCAACAGCCAACGAGAATGCCGCGATCTGGATGATCACCAGCGGAAAGAACGCGAGGCGCCACGACAACCCGTCCACTTTTCCTGTCAGCTGGTACCAGAGCAAGAAGGCCAATGCGACGCCAAGCTGGATCGCCAGGGCCACACTGTTCGACAGCAGCGACGACACGGGAACGACGAGTCGCGGGAAGTAGATCTTGCTGAAAAGATGACCGTTAGCAATGAAGACCTGGCTCGCGGTGGAGACGACTTGGGAAAAATACGACCATAGCACCAGCGCTGTCAGATAAAAGATTGGCGCGGGATGGCCACCGGTTGAAATGCCCGCGATACCGCTGATGACGGTGGTCAAGGCTGCGGTAAGCGCCAGGGGCTGCAGGATCAGCCAAGCCGGACCAAGCAAGGTCTGCTTGTAGCGGACTTTGATGTCGCGCATCGCGAACAGGAGCAGCAGATCGCGATAGCGCCACAGGTGCCAGAAATCGAGGTCAAACCAGCCGCGTCGAGGAGTGATAATGGTAGTCTGCTGTGCGTTCATCAGAACAGATGATCCTCGATTTTTCGCAAAAATTCGTCCCCTGACCAGTTGCCGACATGCAATCGAGGTAAACGCAGCACGTCTGCCTCGGGCGCAACGCACCCGGCGCGCGTCGTGCATGCGAACTCAAATCCCGCTTTCCTGACGGCAGATACCGACAGAGCGTCATGGTCTCCGAATGGATATGCAAAAGAGAGAACGCGTTTTCCGGTCATTTGCTCACAGGCCGAACGGCCGTCGACGATCTCGCGAAGCTGGGTCGCGAAGGAATGGGCCGGAAGCGTGGGATGACTGACAGTATGACCGCCAATCGTGATCAGGTCGTCACTGATGTCACCAACTTCCGCGGGAGTCATAATACAGTGCTCTGGCCTGGCGTCGAGACCAACGCCCGCCCATTTCGCAATGTCTTCGACGTGTGCGTTCTGCCGCTCATGCGGCAGCGTTCGGAGCGCCGACCACACCTCCCGGTAGACTTTGTCACGGCCGGCCTGATCCACCATCTTCGGGATAGGCCAGTGATGCCTGCCTCCCTCGATCGTGATGTCGAGTTGGTCAGGCAGTTCAGGCGTCTCAAGACAGATGCGCGTGAGCGCATCCCACCAGAATTCTCTGCCGCTTCCTATTGCTCCCGTCGCAACAAACAGCGTCATCGGGCAGTCGTGACGCTGCAGGATAGGGCGAGCGTTGCTGTAGACGTCGTGATAGCCGTCGTCGAACGTGACAACCGCAAGCGGTTTGCCTGGCTTTCCCTGTGCGATGACATCGAACAGCTCATGCAAATGCACCACCCGCCGGCTCCGCGTCAGCGCTTCGATTTGTTCGTCGAACCTCGCCGGATGGACGGCTAGGTTCCACGGATCGACGGCGATATCTGCAACGCGATGGTACATCAGTATGATGGGAGCACGGCGCAGGCGTCGACGCCGCACCAGCCGACGAAGCTGCAGGAGAACGCGCGGGATCACCATCGTTCTCCCGCCGCAGGAAACGTAAAAACCACGGTCACGTCCGATCGCGGATGCCATCCCGATCGGCAGAAACGCGATACATGTGAGTGTTCAAGCATATAGTTGATGGCAATAAGACCATGAGGCCACGGGCACGGATGTGAGCGAAATGAGGAAGCATGAAGGCATCCACGAGTTTCGGCTGATTGAAACCAGCATATTAGCACATGTCGCCGCCGTAAGTGCGAATACCGGGCGAATTCTCAGATGTTGAAGTAGCCGGTAGGGACAGGCGGCTTGATACCTTCCCGCTCGAGCATGCTAGTATTTAGGCCGGTGGCATTCATCCTTCATCAAAAGCAGGCTTTTTTCGATATGCAACCCGCAGTTTCCGTCATCATTCCTGCCTACAACGCGGAAAAGACCATCCGACACACCCTTCAGTCGGCCGCCTCGCAAACTTTCAACCAGCTGGAGATCATAGTTGTCGATGACGGGTCGACCGACCGGACCGCTGAGATCGTCGAGGCGTTTGCAACCAGTGATCCGCGTATTTCTCTTCTGAAACAGCAGAACCAAGGGGTTGCTGTCGCCAGAAACCTGGCAATTCATGCGGCGAAGGGTGAATTTATAGCGCCACTTGATGCGGATGATGTGTGGCACCCGACAAAGCTGGAGAAGCAGCACGGCCTCTTTCAATCGCGGCCGTCTCTCGGCCTTGTCTACGCATGGTATAGGGTCATCGATGCTGATGATTTGGTGATAGAATGCTCCCCACCAATTCTCGCTCGCGGGGACGTTCACAACTGGCTGCTGGTTGAGAATTTTATCGGCAATGCAAGTTCACCGCTAATCAGGCGATCAGTTCTTACGGCAACCGGGGGATACGACCCGTCGCTCAAAGCCGCAGGGGCGCAAGGAGCCGAAGACTTGCAGATGCAGCTCAACATTGCTGCGATCTGCGATTATGATGTCGTTCCCGAGTATCTGATTGGTTACCGGCGATCACCATCTTCCATGTCGACCAGGTATGTCGCCATGCTGAGGTCGCACCGGATCGTCCTTGAAACAGTCCGCACGCGACATCCCAGGCTAGCGTCTTTCTTGTTTCGTTGGTCCGATGGCGTGGCGTCAGCGTATTATGGCATCGAAGCCGCCCGCACGTCGCCAGGCGCGGCCATCGCTCCGCTTGTCCACGCAACACGGATCGATCCGGCCGCGCTGTTTCATGTCTTCGCAAAGCCGTCCGCACAAGGCCTGTGGCGGCGGCTGTGTCGCTTTGTGCCGAGACTGCTCGCCGTTAAACAGCGCATGGTTCCGACCTCACCGCATTCCATCTGTACCTCCGGACGTTTTTTCGACGCCGATCCGACCTTCATCTGCCAGCCAGTTCCTCCGGAGTGGCTTCGAAGGCGAGTCCAGGTGGCCCTCAAGACGCCGACGCCGCGCCAGCTTCGCGAGTCAAGTCCGAGGAGTATTGATCCGTCCGCTCTCGTCGAAGACGGCGCTTAGGTCTTAAACACGAGGTGCCGGCACCTAAACTCACCTGATCTGAGACCGGCTGAAATGACAGGTGCTAAGCGACTGCTAAGCTACGCCCGCCTAGAAAGCGCAATCTCGGCAGACAGCAGAAAACTGACATGATATTCGAAGCCTGCGCATCCGCAAATACGGACGCGATCGTCGCGGCTGGCATCGACAATCGACGGGCAGGTCCTGTGGTGCGCGTTGAAATCATAGAGCACTTTTAAGCCTCGCTTCGCCGAGGCTTTTTTCATGGAGCAAGCCTGATGGCCCGACCTGCAACTGCCGCCGTTCGACTTCTGACCGGCGAACGCGAACCCGTGCGTCTGGCGACCACAGCCAACATCCTCCTTCATGGCCTGAAAACCATCGACGGCGTACCATGCGAGGTTGGCGACCGCGTGCTGGTCAAGGACCAGTCCGACCCGCCGAAGAACGGGATCTACACGGTGAGCGAAGGCGAATGGCTTCGCGCCGGCGATGCCCGCACCGCCCGCACCTTGCAGAAGGGAACGACGGTCCACACCCAGATAGGGACAGTCAATGTCGACCGGGTGTTTTAGTTTACGGCCGACGAGCCGGTCGTGGGCACCGACGCCATCGCCATTATCCCGTTTGTGTCGCCCGACATTTCAGACGTTGTCGATGAGGCGGAAGCGCTGCGCGAGAAACGAAGGTGCTGAAGGATGCCACTGAGGCCAGTGCCGGCCAGGCAGCTGCCAGCGCCTCCACCTCCGCCGCCAATGCCGGACAAACCGCCGCCGATGTCGTAGCAACCGCGGCCAATCTGGCTAGCGCCCAGGCGGCGCGCGACGCGTCCCTGTATGGCAAGGGCATCTTCCCGACGATCGTGTGGGCGGTCGGCTGTGGTATCGTTGGTAGCGGTGCGCTCGTGGGCGGTGCTGGCGGGACTGATGGGACATTCGATCTCGCCATTACTGGCGGTGTTGGCTCTGGCGCTGCCGGTCGGTTCATCGTCGCTGGCGGCGTAGTCACTATGATCCTCATCACGGCGTCGGGTTCCTATACCATCGCGCCTGCTTTTAGCTTTGGCGCTTCAGCCGGCCTCGCTGGTGCCAGCGCCCCACCGGTTCTTGCCCGGAATGTTGAGGTTGGTGATACTTTTGGACCGAAATCGGCGCCGGTATCCTCGGGGTGGACAACGTAGTGGCGGGGCCGGTTGCCATCGACACGGGCGTTCGCGCGTCAGCGGCGGAAGTCATCGCCTTGATCGGATCGCGGACGGTGGGTCCGGTTGCCATTACCGGCTCGGTCGGCGGCACGGCTATCACTAACACTTCTGTCTATTACTGGCCGGGGTCTCTGTCCGCGATAGATGAAAATCTGTCGAGCGTAGAGCTCGGTTTCGGTGTGACAGCCGGGACCATTCATGTCGTCTTTGCCCACGTCGAGGGCGACGGCACGCTGAGTCTCGTCTCTGAACAAACCATCCTTGCCGTTGCCGGCCCGTCCTCCGTCAACTCGGGGCTCTCGATCCTGAAACCGGCCGGCAGTGTCATGGGCCTCCAGCGCACCGGCTCCGGCACCTGGTACTATACGGCGGGGGCCATTCCGAACGGCGAAGCCGAGTGGTTCACGGCGGCGGTTCCTACGTCGGACACCGCCAAGACCATTGGTTTTACCAATGGCCCGCAATGGAAGGCAACTTTCACGGGCGAAATCGGCGTCAAGGCGCGTGCTGCCTATGCTAGCGCAAACGAACTGGCTGATATTGTCGGATCAGAGCAGGTTGTTGGCTGGCCGTCATTGGTCAACACAGGCACGAATACCCCGTCGAACTACAGCGTTGTCATGCAAACGCCAGCGCCGTCCGATGGGTACATTACCGAAGTTAATGCCGGGGCAAGCGGTTCCGGCTTCATTGGGCGCTGGCCAGCAACCGCCCCGCACACTGGTTCAATCGCGTCACGCAGTTCGCAAATGTCAGTATTGCTGACGATGAACCGGGCATGACGGCGCTGCGGCCAAGCTCTACCTACACGCCCGCCTTCTATGGCATCACGACCAGCGGAACCGTCTCGACGGGAACGCGCGGGCCGCTCGGCGAAAGCATCATCCTTGCGGATGGTGCGTCCCTGGCGTTCACAGGCGCCTATGAACAGGTCGGCGTCCACCACACCCAGGACGCCGGTCAAGGCTCGCTCGCCTTCGCCTTCAACGGCGGCGCGGCCTACAAGACTGTGAACGCTGCCGGTGCTCTGGCACTCGATCAATATTCCGGCCCGTCCCTGACAGGGCGGGCGGCGAGCGGAAACTATACCCTCACGGTCGCAGGCGAACCTGTGGAGATCACCGGGCTTATCCGTCCCGGCATAAAGGCGGCCGGCTCGCGCCCGCGTCTGCGGACGCCGCGCGCCGCGCACGGAAGCTATACATTCGCGTCCTTCAACGGGCCGCGCCTTGCTTCTGCGGTCGCACAATGCGGCTATGCTGGCGGCAAGATCGTGCCGGTCCTCGCCCTGGGCATCAACGACAGCTTTGGCACGCCGCCGGCGACGATTTCAACGAACAACACGTCGATCATCAACACGCTGGAAGCGGCCCTGGCGCCGCCAACGCGCCCGTCCTCGCCTTGGGATGGCAGCTATACGGGCGGCCGAACATACGACGCAGCGCTTGGCGCGATCCGCCAAACCTACCCGGTCGCGCAATGTGCCGACGATCCCGATCGACGGGTTCGATTACATCAGCTCGGGGGCCTATCAAGAAGGCCTGCACTTCAACGACGCCGGCCACGACGGCAATGCATTGCGCTTCATCGAATACGTCGCGGAAAGGGGATAAGGCCACGCCATTCGCTATTCAGTGCAAGGGTAAAGTGATCGCGACGCTTGAAGAGGGCGAGGAATTGGTGATCGTCGGAAAGAAGATCCTAACAGTTCAATGACCCGAACTTATTGTCGAGGAATCACAGTGCCTAAGGACGATGCCGAAGGCTCGTCGAAGTGTGGCTGGGAGGCGCCTAGTCCGCACTGGACGCGGTTCGCGCACTATGGCACGGTTGGCTTGGCGGGGGTGATCCTCAGGAGGATTTCTCTATGGCGGACGCCGGCAGCATTATAGCGATCTATGATGATTACTACGCAGATGGCAAAGTAGCCGCGAAACGCGAAATTGCTTCGCAGCAATCAGTCGGCCATATAGAAGCGATCCTCCGGGGGGAGACCTTCGACAAGATCCTGGACATCGGCGCAGGCGAAGGTGCCGTTCTGGACAAGCTGAACAAGAAAGGTCTCGGGAAGACTCTTGGAGCCGTCGAGATTTCAACAAGTGGCGTCGAGGCCATCAAGGCCAGGAATGTCGCGAACTTAGCCAGCCTGGATATCTTTGACGGCTACCACATCCCTCATCCCGACAAGTCGTTCGATCTCGGTCTCGCCATCCACGTCGTCGAACATGTCGAGCACGAACGGATGTTTTTGATGGAGGCGGCGAGGGTCTGCAAGAAGCTCTACATCGAGGTGCCGCTGGAGCATACGAGAAACCTCAATCGCGCCATTCGGATGTCCGGGCCGTATGGGCACATCAATTTCTACACGCCGTTGACGTTCGAAAATCTGCTGAAGACTTCTGGTCTCAAGGTTGAGAGGCAAATGACTTTCGCCCATGACCTTGCTTATGAGCAGCACCTGGCCGGCCGGTCAAAAGGATGGGTGAAATACAAGTTGCGGACCGAATTTCTCAGGTTCGCGCCCAAGACTGCGGTGCGGAACATGGCGTACATGGCCGGAGCGCTCTGCAGCACTAAATAGTTAATTCTGAAAGGTCGCGGACCTTCTTAGCAGGAACGCCGGCAACGACCGTGAAGGGCTCTACGTCCTTCGTGACGACAGACGCCGCGCCGACGACCGCGCCCTTGCCGATCGTGACGCCTTTCAGGATTGTCACGCCAAAGCCGATCCAGACATTCTCCTCGATCGTGACCGGCGCGATGCCGACACCCGACCAGTTTTTTTTGCCCTGATGCCAGTCCGCGACGTCGTTGGCTCGCTGCTTCCAATCCAGGGAATGCGAGTTATGGTCAACGATCGTCGTACCCCAGGAGATAACGACGTCATCGCCGATCCTGATGTGCTCGGCGGCGACTAGGTGGCTCTTGCCGATGAAGCAGCGGCGGCCGATCGTGATTTGGGCTGCTGACCGGTCAAACGAGAACCGGCAGTTGATGATACCGTCCTCGCCGATCGAGTGATGGCCACGGCGGGCAGTGCGGACGCTCTGAATGGCCATCTTCGTGCCGGCGCCGACATTGACGCCCGCTAGGTGTTGCAGGAAACGCGGCACAAAAGGCATGTCAGTGTGTTCCGTATCGTATCTGTTGCTGTCTCTCGGCGACCTGCGATCCGTCACAGACAATGAGGTTGTGGCATTTGCGCACAAAGCACCCTCCAATGCTGCCCGCGCATCGCGCTCATCGTCGGTTTCCACCATTGGCGCGGGATGCGCCGATCGCTTCGAGCCGGAAAGCGCTGAGGGTTTATGGCACCAGCAGGTCAGTTCGCATCGTCAGGGGCAGATCCGTTGGACCGCCCATCATTTGCGGCAAGCATCTCCGCTTTGCAAGCGTGATGGTGAGGTGTTCACGCGGTAATTCGTTTGGCTCGACACGGCCTCTGGCAACGAGCCAGTGCCGGTAGCATTTCCTCGACCGTAGATAGGTTTGTACCGAGCGATCCTGTGAGTCGAGAATTTCGGCGGCGGCTGGCTGGCTTACGCGTCCAAAAGTCACGCCGTAGCCCGCGCAGGCGAATGGCGCAAATACTGCAAAGACTAATGACTGCTGTCTTGCGACTTGTCGTGAGGCTGGCTGTTCGACCACCAGACAAAATACAGCGAACCTACCTTCATGACCGGCACGCGGCGCTCGCGTTCGCGCACCCGCAATTCGCGATAGACTTTCATCTTGAGGGTGCCGCCCGGCAATTTGATACGCACTGCCATCGGTTCAACTCCCGCCGTGCAACGCAACGATGATGTGCAATGCAGCAAGTAGAGAACTTCCCCAAGGGAAGAGTCAACAGCCGATGGGCACGTTTTGACTGTTTCCGGAAGGATTGAGCGCAGGCGCCTGATGACGTTCAGGGCGTCAAACGCGTCGCCTGGGGTCGGTCAGGATCGCCCGGTGCACCCGGCGGGTCGTTCAAGGGACGCTGGCGGTTCGACCACCAGGTGAAATAGACCGAACCGACCTTTAGGACAGGGATGCGGCGGGTGCGCTCGCGCTCGCGCAATTCCCGATACACCTTCATCTTCAAGGTGCCGCCTGGCAACTTGATACGAACCGCCATCAGCCCAACCCCATTGTGCAGCGCAGCAATTAGAGAGCTTCCGTGGCGGAAGAGTCAATGGCCGGTCATTGACTATTTCTGGGACTATCTTCTGGGACTGTTTCCAGAAGGGTCGGGTCGCAGGGTTATCGTTTTGGCGGGGGCCTGGACGGACGATCCGACATGCTGCTCGGCCACCAGACGATGAAGTAATTTCCGACCTGCCAGACCGGAACTTCGCGCTTCTGTTCGCGGCGGCGCAGCTCGTCCTTCGTCTTGATTTTCAAGGTCCCGCCCGGAAGCCTGATCCTTATTGTCACGTGCCCTCCCGCACCCTGTGTCCCACAAGGTACGAACGGTTCATGGGAGCAGTTTCATCCCGGCTAAGCAATTTCGGATCAGGCAGCAAGACGGATCGAGCTGTTTTCAAATGGTCAACACCGTCACTTGAAGAAATCCGCCATGCCCTGGATGGCCAGGAACGCATAGACGATCGGCCCGGCGACCAGCCCGCAATAGAGGCACAGGATCGCTGCCAGCGCCACAAGCAAGGGCTTGTCGCGGCCGACCGCGCATAGCTCGGCCTTCACCGTCCAGCGCGCCGTTCCTTCATCTTGCGACATGGGCCGCTGTCCTCCCGATCTCCGGTCCTCTTGGGCTCATTTCACACAGTCGGTTGCAAACATCAACCTGCCCGCGACCTGGGCGGAAAGGACAAGACCATGGATACCACGTTCAAGGATGTCGCCAGGCGCCTGGACGACCTCGATCTGCCAAAACTTGGCGCCAGGATCGGCGTCGGCGAGGATGAGATCCACGCCTTTTTCGACGTCGAGACCAGCGGGCACGGCTTCGACGCCCATGGCCGGCCGATCATCCTGTTCGAGCCGCATGTCTTTTTCCGCAACCTGTCGGGGGCGAAGCGTGCGCAAGTGGTGCGGGTGGAGGCCGTGATGATACAGGAGTTTCTCGATGCTCTCGGCATCAAGGCGCCGATGGTGGTCGCCGGCCTGTCCGGCGGCATTTTGCGAGCCTTGTCGCGCCACCGCTACAAGGTCCGCGAGATGGTGGCGTCGCCGATCTGCGGCGCGCTGGCGGCGGCCTACCTGACATTGCCAGTGGTGCACTACATCCGCGCCGGCCTGCCTTTGCCGTCGCCGGACGACGACACCACGACGCTGGCCGCGGCGTTCCTCATCGGCGTCTCGGCGATGTGGATTTCGGATATCGTCTTCGAGGTGGTGTGTTCAAGCCGGAGAAGGAGGAGTGAGATCGCGCCTGTCTTATTGCGCCCGCAGTAACAGCCTCTTGCGGGAGAGCCGGGTGAAGGTGCGGAACCACAGGCGACGGTGCGCGTTACGCACGACCCTCGTGAGGATGCACCATGCCAGCTCGCCCAATCGTCTCGACAGCCGCAGCGATCCTGCTCGCCGCCACAAGCATGGCTTACGCCCGGCCGGATGCGCGCACCATGACATGCGAACAGACGCAGCTTCTGATCCAGAGCCGGCGCGCGGTCGTCCTGACCACCGGCCGCAACACCTATGATCGATATGTCCGCCAATACGGCAACGAGTGCGACTGGCCCGACGTGCCGATCGCCTCCTATGTCCGGACGCTTGACGGTCAATGTCGGGTCCATCGATGTGAGGAACCGGTTTTCGATTTCCCGGACTGAGAAGCAGCCGGCCTCTGATCCAAGGTCTGTTCGCGCGACGTCTCTTCGCGCGACATCGAGGGGGCCGATGCCCTAGAAGCCGAAGAACTGCCAGCCGATCAGATATCCAAGCGCGACGACCGCCAGGGGAAACAAGGCGGGCGCCAGCCGGCTGAGGGCGGGGCTCCTTGCCGGTTCCTTCGGGGCATTCCTGACGGCGTTTCCGAGATTCTTAGTCATGATCCCGCTATAGTAGCAGTCGCTGATTAACGATTCCCCAACATGCTGCGCCGCTCCGGAAACGGGGCGGTTTTCGCGTCTTCCATGGAACTCGTCGCTCTTGCCGCTCAAAACTATCCTGTCAGTCGATAGCATGGAACCGGGCGCGTCGCAGCGTACGGGAACCAATCGCCGCCCACCTGCTTTGGCAAGGAGGTGATCCTTCGCGGGAAAGGAGTTCGACGTGAAACCTTTCGAATTCTTGCCAAGCGCGGTGATGACGGGCACGCTGATGACGGGCACGCTGACGATGGGCATGCTGGGTGCACTAGCGTTGGCGGCGCCGGTTGCCGCCCAGACGGAGACACAAGACCAGGCGCCTGCCGGCCCCTGCCAGGCCCAGCCGCAGAACGGCCAGCAACAGAAGCCGCCCGTCAACAACGGTGCCAGCGACAGCCTGACCGACACGCTTGATCCCTGCAACGGCGTGCTGCAGCCGCCGCCGACCGGCGATCAAGGCATGGCCGCACCGCCGCCGGACCAAGGCAGGACACCGGTGATCAAGCCCGGCGAGGTGCCGGCACAGCCGCCGAAACAATAGATTCGGGCCTTTGCCGCCTCGCGCCTGACGGGTGCCCCGGCAGGCTTTTTCGCCTTCGGCCCGGAACATTAGCTCTTGCTAAATGTTCCTCTCGAAGCAGTCGATATCACCCCCTCCGGTATCGCTGCTGATCGGGCAATCCGATCGGCCCGCGTGCCTGCGTAAGGAACGCGGGCCACTGCGGTCGCATCAGTGCGCTCCAATGCGGCGATCGATTAGCCGCCGCTCACGGAACAAAGAAGGTTACGTCTGCGTTTCGCAATCTGGGCCTGCCGTTCCCGACTGTGGAAGGCGGAGCCCGCAAACCAGACAGGAGAAGACGATGAAAATCCACCTTGTTCCTGCCGCCGCCGGGCTGGTTCTGCTCGCCGGTATCGGCGTGGCCACCGCAGACCAGGTGATTATCACGCCCGAGCAGCAGACAGTCGTCCGCGAATATGTGCAGAAGCACCCGCTGGCGTCGATCAGCCTTTTGGGAGTGGAGCTCAATGTCGGTTCCACTTTGCCCGACACGGTTGAACTTCACGAGGTTCCCGACGTCGAGTACAGATACGTAGTCGTCGACGATCGCACCGTGCTGGTCGACCCCGGCACCCGCAGAATCGTGCAGGTCATCGACTGACCTTCACCCGCCGCTCTCTCGGGAAGACGCGAGAGGGAGCGGCGGCTCGCCGGCAGGCCGCCGGCCGTTGATCGTCTTGTCGCGGGAAGGAGCTTCCATGTTGCCGCATGTCGAGTCACGCAATGTGGCCGCATCTGTCGACAAGCTGCTTGCTGAACGGGGCACTGCCCTCTTGTCGATGAAGGAGTTGATTGGAGCGGTGCGCGAGCGAACTGGAACGGAGCGCTCGGACGCGGATCTGGCGGGGCTGATAACCAAAAAGGCGGCACTTCTCGGTGTCGCGGTTCTGTCCGACCAGGGCTGAAGCCGCCCAAGACGCCGATCGAAATTTCAGCTAAAAGTTGTCGCTCACGGATTTGAGCCGATGGAGGCAACAGTGACGGACGACAGGCAGGAACGCATTCGCCAACGGGCCCACGCGATCTGGGAGCAGGCCGGCCGGCCCGACGGCGCGCACCAGCAGCACTGGGAGCAGGCCACAGCCGAGATCGACGGTGAGGAGAGCAGGCCGAAAGCGAAGGGTCCCGCGACCGGAAAGGCCACCAAGCCAAAAGCTGTCCGACCGCGCAAGAGTTCAGCAAGCTAGAACATAGCGGTTCGTAACACAGCGTTTCGGCCGCGGCACGAAAACTCTGTCCGTGCCGCGGCCGAAAGCGTGGAAAATCGATCTCGGCTACTTGCCGCAGTGGTTGTCGTTGACGGTCGGTGAGACCGTGCCGGGAGCCTTGTTCATTGCATCCGGCATCGCGCCCTGCGGGCCTATAGGGCAGTTACGATCGGCATTAGAATTCAAGTCGGCATTTGAATTCACGTCATCAGGGCCCGCAATAATGCTACCCGTAGTCCCGGGATCGACGGCATTCGGCTCCACGAGGTTCGGATCGACCGGGGCAGGGTCGGTGACGACGCTTCTGTCGCTGCCGGGACCCATGTCAGCGTCTGGGTCGCTGGTATTCTGGGCCATCGCAGAGGTGGCCAGACCCGGCGAGTACGGACGCTGCGAGAATCTTCGTGAGCATGATTTTTCTCCATTTGTCTCCATTTTCTCGGTTGTTGCCGCATTTGCGACTATCGAAAAAACCGCTCGGGGGTGGTGAAGGTTCCCATAAAATTCCAGCCTGCGACGAACCGTTCGTGATCATCAGAGCAATCCTTGCCCGGTATGGGGAACTCAAAAGCGTGCTGGCCACGAGCCGTTGACATGACCGCCATGTCACGGTATTGAACAAGACTATACAGGTCTACTGAACAGGTATTCCATGGCGCGGCGCACGGCTCTGTCGACTCCCGGTACGGGCAAGCCCGAACGGATCGCCACCGTCCTCGAACACGAGATCCGCTCCGGCGTGCTCGGCTTCGGCGACCGCCTGCAGAGCGAGAACGAGCTCGTCCAGCGCTTTTCCGTCAGCCGCAACACCATCCGCAAGGGTCTCGAGGAACTGTCGAGCCGCGGGCTGATCACCACCAAAGTCGGCATCGGCTCGTTCGTCACCTTCGACGGCATGCCGGTCGACGACGCCGTCGGCTGGTCGCGGGCGCTGGCCAATGCCGGCGCCAATGCCGACACGCGCACGCTCAGGCTCGAAGTCATGCAGGATGCCGAGCTCGCTGCTAGGCTGGGCGTCGAAAGCCCGTTCTTCATCGCCGTTGACCGGGTGCGCAGCAACGCCGATGACGGCCACGCCATCTCGATCGAGCGCAGCCGCTTGCCGCTGTCGCCCGAGCTGGAGGACGTGCCGCTGCGCGGCCTGCGCGAGGGCTCGCTGCACCAGACGCTGCGAGGGGCGGGGCTCGTCCCCGATCACGGCGAGGAGTGGGTCGATATCGAGATGCTGAGCGCCGAGGACGCGGCCATTCTCGATTGCGCGCCCGGCGCGCCGTTCCTGCGCACGCGGCGGTTGACGCGCGCGGCCGATGGCCGCGCCATCGAATTTGTCACCAGCCTTCTCAATCCGGCGCATTTCGCACTTCACCTGGAGTTCTGAGTATGGACACGGCCGAGGCGATCGACCGGGCGATGGGCGCGCTTATCGGCGGTGCGCTGGGCGATGCGCTCGGCATGCCGACGCAGTTGTTGTCGCCGGCCCGCATCGCCGAGCTCTACGGCCACGTCGAGGATTTCGTCGCGCCCGTCGCCGACCATCCAGTGTCGAAGGGCCTGGCCGCCGGCACTGTTACCGACGACACCGAACAGGCGCTGCTGCTCGGCCGTATCCTGGTTGTTTCAGGCGATGGCTTCGATCACACGCTCTGGGTCAATGCGCTGCTCGACTGGGAGCGCGAGGTCAAGGCGCGCGGCAGCTACGACCTGCTCGGGCCTTCGACCAAGCGCGCCATCGACGCCATCAATGACGGCGTGCCGGCCGAGGAGGCGGGGCGCAGCGGCGACACCAATGGCGCGGCGATGCGGATCGCGCCGGTTGGCATCATGATGCAGCCGGAGCCGCTAGACGCGCTGGTCGCCAAGGTCGCGGAAACCTGCCGCGCCACGCACAACACATCGATCGCCATTGCTTCGGCCGCCGCCGTCGCTGCCGCCGTCAGCCGCGGCGTTGCCGGCGGCGACTGGCGCGCCGCCGCAGATCGTGCCGTCGTGGCGGCCAAGCGCGGCGCAGAACTCGGTCACTGGATCACCGGTGGCGACATTGCCGCGCGTATCGACTGGGCGAGGAGCCTCGTTCGCGGCAAGGCTGTCACGGAGGCGATCCGGCTGATTGTCGATCTGGTCGGGACCGGGGTCGCCAGCCAGGAATCGATTCCGGCGGCCTTCGCGGTGCTGGAAATCGCCGGCGGCGATCCCTGGCTGGCGGCCGTCATCAGCGCCAATCTCGGCGGCGACACCGACACGATCGGCGCCATTGCCGCCGGCATGGCAGGCGCCTGCGCCGGCTTTTCCCGATTGCCGCAGGAACACATCAACCGGCTCAAAGGCCTCGACATTGCGCAGGTGCGCGCGCTCGCCGCCGACCTGGTCGCGGCGCGGATGGCGAAAAGCATTTCAGGCAAGGACGCGGCGGCATGAGCGGGCGTCTCGTCCATATCGGCAGCGCGGTGGTCGACTATGTCTACCGCATCGACGCCTTGCCGGCGCCCGGCACCGAGAAAACCGCATCGAGCTTTGCCCAGGTCGCCGGCGGCGGCTTCAACATGATGGTCGCGGCCAGCCGCACCGGTATGAAAGTGGCGTTCGGCGGCCAACTCGGCAGCGGACCGAATGGTGACTTCCTGCGTGCCGCCCTCGCGGCGGAAGGCATCGCAACGCTGACCCCGGCATCCACCATGATGGACAGCGGCAATTGCGTCGCCATGATCAGCGGCGACGCCGAGCGCACGTTCGTGTCATGGCCTGGTGCCGAGAGCGTGCTCAGCCTCGGCATGATGGCGCCCGTCCGGGTTGCGCGGGGGGATTGGGTGTTCGCCTCCGGCTACACACTGAGCTATATCGGAAGCCGCGATGCGCTGGCCGACTGGATCGAGGCGCTGCCGGCGGAAATTCCCTTCGTCTTCGATCCGACGCCTGTTATATCAGACATCCCGCGCACCATTCTCGACCGGGTGCTGGCGCGCACGAGCTGGCTGAGCTGCAACATCGTAGAAGCGGCCGAGATCGCCGGCGCCGGCGATGTCGAGGCTGTTGCTGCCGGGCTTCTTTCCAATCACTGTCCGAGCGCCGAGGGGGTCGTCATCCGCGCCGGGGCGAAAGGCTGCTTCGTGCGGCTGGGTGACGGCACCGCGCAGGCCGTGCCCGGTTTTAAGGTCGCCGCCGTCGATACCAACGGCGCCGGCGACACCCATATCGGCGCCTTCGTCAGCGCGCTGTCGCGCGGCGTGCCGCCCTTCGAAGCGGCGCGCTACGCCAATGCGGCGGCGGCGCTCTCGGTCACCCGCCATGGCGGGTCGTCGGCGCCGACCGACCAGGAGATCCAGACATTCCTCGGCCATTACGATCGACTGACGACCGTGCATAGCCGGAAGCAAGAGGCCCATTTCTGACAGCCTAAATGACGTAACAAGCCCGCCAACCGGGCAGAACAATGAGAGGAACGAACATGCGCATGTCCAAACTGACTGCTTTTCTGACGGCGACTGCCGTCTTCACCTCCGCGCTCACGCTGGCCGCCACTGCCGCCGAAGTGCATGTGCTCAACTGGAAGGGCTACGGGGCCGACGAGCCCTGGGCCATCGCGGCCTTCGAGAAGGCGACCGGCAACAAGGTCGTCAACGACTTCTTCAATTCCGAACAGGAAATGCTGACCAAGCTGAGGACCAATCCCGGCCTCTACGACGTCGTCATGATCAACGCAGCCTTCAACGACCAGGCGATGGCGGAAAAGCTGATCCAGCCGATCGACGTCGCCAATATTCCCAATTACGCCGACATCAGCCCGGACAAGGCGGGATCGCCGATGCTCGTTCGTGACGGCAAGGTCTATGGCGTGCCATGGGTGTGGGGCTTAACCGCGCTCGCCATCAACGAGAAGTCCTTCGAGACGCCGCCGACCAGCATCACCGAAATGTGGAACGAGGCCCATAAGGGCCGCGTGGTCATTCGCGACGACGCGGTCGAAGCGGTTCAGTTCGGCGCCATCGCCACCGGCCAGAACATCAACGACATCAAGGACATGGAAGCCGTCAAGGCGAAGCTGACCTCGCTGATGCCGCAGATCAAGACATTCTGGAGCTCGGAGAACGATTGGAACCAGATGGTCGCCTCCAACCAGATCGACATCGGCACCTACTGGAGCGGTTCGGCCGACCGCGCCAAGACGCATTTCAAACTGCCGGTCTCGCTGGTCATCCCAAGGGAAGGCGCCGTCGCCTGGCTCGACGCCTTTTCCATTCCGGTCGGCTCCAAGAATGTCGCCGGCGCCGAGGCGTTCATCAACTACATGATCGATCCCGGCTTCTACGTTGAATGGGTCACCAAGGTCGGCGCGCCGGTCTCGGCCAACACCAAGGCGGTTGCAGCGCTTCCCGAAGATGCGTTCAACCGCAAAGTGATGGGCGATCCCGATGTCGCCAAGCGCATCCAGTTCCAGGCGCCGATCACCGATGCGCAGCGCGAGGCCTATCTGGCGCTGTGGCAAGAGCTCAAGGTCAACGTGAAGTAGCGGGCGGGCTTTCGGGGAGAGGCATATGGCGGAACAGGTCGCGACCGGTTCGAGGAGCGGATTGCGATCGGCTTTGCCCCTGCTTCTGCCCGCTTATCTGTGGCTGACAGTGGCGATCTTCCTGCCGCTGTCGGCCATGGTCTTCTTCTCCTCCATGACCGAGCTGCCGCTGTCGGGGAAGGCGTGGTCGTTCACGCTGGAGAACTACGCCACCTTCTTCTCAGAGCGGTTGTATTTGACGCTGCTGCTGGCGTCGCTCAGGCTCGGGCTTGAGGTGACCCTGTGGTGCGTCGTCATCGGCTTTCCCGCAGCCTATGTGCTGGCCAAGGTGCTGAAAGGGCGCAGCCGCGAGGCGATCTTCCTGCTCGTCATCCTGCCGTTCTGGTCGAACGGGCTGGTGCGCATCTTCTCCTGGGCGATGGTGCTGCGCGAGGGCGGCATTCTCGACACCGCGCTCAACGCCGTGCTGCCGTTCAAGATCAACATCGACGTGATGTATTCGTATCCGGCCGTCGTCATCGGGCTGGTGCATTCCTACGTGCCCTACATGGTGCTGACCTGTTACCTCACGCTGCAGGCCATCGACGACTCGCTGATCGAGGCAGGGCGCTCGCTCGGCGCCTCAAGGCTGCAGATGCTGAGGCGGGTGATCATCCCGCTGTCCATGCCGGGGCTGGTGGCGGGCGCAGCGCTGATCTTCGTGCCCGTCGTCGGCTCCTTCATGGAGCCGCGTATCCTCGGCGGGCGCACCGGTACCTTCTACGGAACGGTCATCGAGGATCAGTTCGTCGCCGTCTTCAACTGGCCGCTGGGCGCAGCGCTGTCCTTCATCCTGCTGGCCGTCGTCCTGGTCATTCTTGCGCTGACATCGCCGGTGCTCAGGAGGGCCGCCTGATGGCGACGACCCGTATCCTCGAATGGCTTGGCCGGCTCTACATCTGGCTGCTGCTCGCCTTCCTCTATCTCCCGATCGTCATCATGGCGCTGATGTCGTTCAACGTCTCGCCCTTCTACCAATTGCCGTTGGAATGGACGACTGAATGGTACGCGTCGCTGTGGCAGAACGACCAGCTGATCTCCGCAACCTCGAACAGCATAGAGATCGCCGTCATCACCACCATCCTTTGCACCGCGCTCGGCACGGCGGCGTCGCTGGCGTTCTATCGCTACGAATTTCGCGGCAAGAAATTCCTGCAAGCGCTGCTGTTTCCGCCGATCGCCATTCCGTGGCTGATCACCGGCACGGCGATGCTGATCTTCTTCTTCGGCGTCGGCATCGGGCGTGGTCTGTTCGCAATCCTGCTCGGCCATGTGGCGCTGGCGCTCCCCTATGTCATCGTCGTCGTCTCGGCACGGCTGCAGACCTTTGCGCCGGAACTGGAAGAGGCGGCGCGATCGCTCGGCGCCAACCAGTGGCAGGTGACGCGGCGCGTGACCTTGCCCTGGATCATGCCGGGCGTCATCGCCGGCGGGCTGTTCGCCTTTGCCGTATCGTTCGACCAGTTCGTAGTGTCCTACTTCCTGTCGACGCCGGGTCAGACAACCTTGCCGGTCGAGATCTACGCCGCGATCCGCAAGGGTTTCACGCCCGAGATCAACGCGGTCTCGACGATCATCATCGTCGTCTCGATGGCGCTGATGCTGCTTACGGCACGTTTCTTCAAATTCGGCGGAGAGAAATAATGGCCGGCGTTCAGGTATCGAATTTGTCGCGCAATTTCGGGGCGCACAAGGCGCTGGATGACGTCTCCATCGATTTTGCCGACGGTGGTTCCTATGCACTGCTTGGGCCCTCGGGCAGCGGCAAGACCACGCTGCTGCGGCAAATCGCGGGCTTCGATTTCCCCGACTCGGGCCGCATCGCGATCGGCGGCGAGAGCGTCGAGCGGGTGCCGGTCGAGAGGCGGCGCATCGGCATGGTGTTTCAGAACTATGCGCTGTTTCCCAATATGAGCGTGGCCGACAATGTTGCCTTCGGCCTGTCGGTGCGTGGCGAGGCCAAGGCAACTATTGCAAGCGAGGTGCAGCGCGCGCTCGATCTGGTACAACTCAGCAAGCTCGGCGGCCGCCGGCCGCACCAGCTGTCCGGCGGTCAGCGCCAGCGGGTTGCGCTGGCCCGCGCCATCGTCACCAAGCCGCGTGTGCTTTTGCTCGACGAACCACTCGGCGCGCTCGACAAGGCGCTGCGGGTCGACATGCAGATCGAACTGAAGCGTATCCAGCGCGAGATCGGCATCACCACCATCTTCGTCACCCACGACCAGGAAGAAGCGCTCACGATGAGCGACCGCATCGGTATCCTGCGCGATGGCCGGCTGGTGCAGGAAGGGCCGCCGGAGGAGATCTACGACAGCCCGAAAAGCGAATTCGCCGCCACCTTCCTCGGCGATGCCAACATCTTTCGCGGCGAGACCACAGGCGTCGGTATCCGGCTGCCCGACGGCACGGCGATCGCCGCCCGGGCAGGGGCAACGCTTGCCGCCGGCGCCAAGGCCAGCTGCGCGGTGCGGCCCGAACGCATCCGCATCGCCATCGATTCCGGAAGCGCGGACCAGGCCAATGGCAATGTGCTCCGTGGCCAAGTTTCCAAGCGTATCTTCGCCGGCAACAACAGTACCTATTTCGTCGAACGCGACGGCCAGACGCTCAAGGTCATCGTGCAGAACACCGGCGCTGACAGGCTGGCCGAAGGCCAGGAGGTGCTGCTGCGCTGGTCGCCGAAGAGTACGGTGCTGATCGCCGCGAACTGATCTTGCCAGGCGGACTGCAATCCGTGAGAGCATGGTCGGGCATAGTGAGGAAAGCGGAACACCCGATGACGCTTGAATTGATGGCGGGCGATCAGTCGATGCTGCAGGGCGAGCACGGGCCGGCCGTGGCCGCAGCGATGAAGATCCTGGTCGCCTTTTCGAAGGCGGTCGGCGCGCGCAAGCTGCTGGATATTGCCGGTGCCCATATCGACGGCTGCCTCTATCACGGCCAGGCCGGTCTCGATTTCGTCGAGAGGCTGGTCGAGGGCGGTGGCAGCGTTCGGGTGCCCACCACATTGAACGTCGGTTCGTTCGACCTCATCCATCCCGGCCTGGTGAAGATGCCGGCCGCCGAAGAAGTGCCGGCGCGGCGGCTGATGAAGGCGCATCTGGAGCTCGGCTGTCAGGCGACCTTCACCTGCGCGCCCTATCAGACGCGGTTCCGGCCGGCTTTCGGCGAGCAGATCGCCTGGGGCGAGTCCAACGCCATCGTCTTTGCCAATTCGGTGATTGGAGCGCGGACCAATCGCTATGGTGATTTCATCGATTTGTGCTGCGCGATGACCGGGCGGGCGCCGGCCTGGGGGCTGCATTTAAGCGAAAACCGGCGCGGCCAGATCCTGTTCGAGCTGACCGGTTCTTTCGAGCCTACCGACGCCCTGTTCGTTGGCGTCGGGCTGATCATCGGGCAGGCGAGTCGCGACCGCATCCCGGTGATATCGGGCCTGCCGCAGCCGCGCGACGAGGACCAGCTGAAGGCGCTGGGTGCGGCGGCGGCAACGACGGGCGCGGTGGCACTGTTTCATGCGGTCGGCATCACGCCGGAAGCAAAGACGCTCGACGAGGCGTTTCGCGGCAAGCCGCCGGAGGAGACGATCCGGATCTCTCGCGCCGACATCGATCATGCTCTGGCCAGGCTGTCCAGCGTCCCCGACGGTGCGCCGCTTGCGGCCGTATCGCTCGGCACGCCGCATTTTTCCCATCACGAGTGGATGCGCCTGCTGCCGATGCTGCGCCATATCGCGCCGGGCAGGGGCATCCCGATCTATGTCAACACCGGGCGCGCGACGCTGACGCGGCTTCAGGACGAAGGCGAGCTGGAGAGTGTGAAGGCGTTCAACCTCATTCCAGTGACCGATACCTGCACCTATGTCACCACCATCATCGAGCGCCTCGACGGCGTGGTGATGACCAACTCCGGCAAATGGGCGCATTACGCCCCCGGCAATATCGGCGTATCGGTGGCGTTCGGCGAGATGGAGGACTGCATCCGCTCGGCAGCGGTCGGGCACGTCGTGAGGGGTGCGCCATGAGTGAACAGGCAAGTCGAGCCCTGAAAAGTCGAGCCCTGAACAGAGTTGGCAGTTTCCAGCTTGCCGGCGAGGCACAAGGCTCGGCGCTGGTGCTGTCGCAAGCGCTCAGTTTCTGGGGCGGCCTGGACATCGAGACGGGCGACATCATCGACCGTTCGCATCCTGCTCTTGGCCAAAATGTCGCTGCCAAGATCCTGGTGATGGCTTCCGGGCGGGGATCTTCGTCCTCGTCCTCGGTTCTGGCCGAGGCGATCCGCAGGGGCACGGCGCCGGCCGGCATTATCCTGCAGCGGCCCGACCCGATTCTGGCCGTCGGCGCCATCGTCGCCGAGTTTCTCTACGATGTCAGCATGCCGCTGGTCGTCTGCGACATATCAGGCATTATTTCCGGCGACCGGATCGCGATCGGCCTTGGCGAGGATGCGCAAGCGATCATGAGCAGGATCCAGCCGGCCATCGGTCCCGCCGCGCCACGTCGCCAATAGGCCGCAGCCAGCGTCTCGTCGCGGCCGAGCCCCAGCGTGCCGCGCCAGTGTTCGCGAACGATCCTCGCGGCAGCCGCTTCCGCCGCGAACCCAGCCGAACGCCCAACCGTTTGCATGCGGAGGAGATCCCGGTCCTCCTCGTCCCGAAGACAATAGCCCGCACGGCATCGAGCTCAGATTACCCTGATCGCCGCAGCGCCACAGCCCCACTTGCTTGCGCGACCTCTCTTATCCCGGAACTTCCGTTCAGATCTCCGGGATGCTTTCCCTGAAGATCACCTGCAGCCTTGGCTGGTGCAGTTCGTAGGGCAAGCCCCTGACCGCATGGGTCAAGGTGTTGAGCGCTTCGCGGGCCTCGACGCGCGGGTTCTGGTCGATGACCGCGTCGAGCGTGCCGTCGAGCAAAAGATCCTTGGTGCCTTCCGTCACCTCGTGGCCGAGAAACACGGTCGACAGTGCGCGCCCACGCTCCTTAAGCGCGCGAGCGATGCCGGTGTTGCCGGCACCGACATTGTAGATCGCGGCCAGGTCCGGATGCCGGTCCAGCAGGGCGGAGGCCTCCGCATAGGCCTTTTCCCGGTCGTCCAGCATCTCGCGCATCTCGACGATCTGCAGATTGGGCGATTCTTCCGTGAGGATGTGGCGGAACCCCATCTCGCGTTCCTCATGGCCGCGATAGGAGAGCGAGCCGGCGAACAGTGCGACCTTGCCCGGACGATCAGCGCCCATGAAGCGATTGAGCAAATAGCCGGCGAGGCGCCCGGCGGCGCGGTTGTCGATGCCGATATAGGCGACCCTCGGCACATGCAGGATGTCGGACGCGATGGTGACGACCTTGACGCCGCTGGCCGACAGCGAGCGGATTGCCTCACGGACGGTCGGATGATCGAGCGCAATGACGCCGACACCTTGCGTCTGGCCGCGCAATTCCTGCAGCAGGCGGGCAAGTCGGTCCGGATTGAAGCCTTCGATCGTGGCGACGCGCACGTCGAGGTCCGGCCGCGACTGCGCCTGCGCCTCGATATGCCGGTGCAGCATCTTGATGAAGGAATTGGTGCCGGCGGGCAGGGCGAAATCGAGCCGTATGACATCGCCGCGCAGTGCGTTGCGCGGGGTCGGGCTGTTCGAATTTTCCGCGATATAGCCAAGCCGCTGCGCCGTTTCCAGCACGACTTCGCGGGTGCGCGCCCTGACCCCGGCGCGGTTGTTGAGCACACGATCGACCGTGGCGGCTGAAACGCCGGCTTCCCGGGCTATGTCTGTCAGGGTGGACCGCATAGTCGATCACCTTACTGCTAGTGCGCTACCAGGCGCATCAAAACCGCGGATTAACGGATGTACGTCGGACGACGACTTCATTGCCATCCGCGATTCTGATGGGAAATGATGTATCCGGCCTTAGCCGATGCGCAAGCCGGCGCGCTACACCAAATCGTCGAGCCGGATCGAAAAGGGTGGGCGCGGCGCACGGTTCCCTCAAATTCAAGCACCAGGTACCGTAGAGTGACCTCGTTGGACTGCATTCTCTCCCCTCATTTGCGATGTTATGACGTATTTTGAGTATCTATGATGTTGACAGCCTCCCCACAGTGTCGTCAATATCCATCATGAGGGCTGTGGAGGAACAAGGCCCCGAGGGAGGACTTCCAATGTCTGATATGATCGGCATGTCGCGGCGCCGTTTGCTGGCGTCCGGTGGAAAGGCGGCAGTGCTTGTTGCCGCCGCAGGTATCGCACCGAAATTCATTCGTCCAAGCCGCGCCTATGCGGCTGATGCGCTCGCGCCGGGCATGATCGGCGGCCCGACGGGCTTCGATGGCTCGGAGCGTTATCAATATGATGCCGACACGCCGGAAGGCCGCGCCATTGAGGCGGCCAAGGCGATGAAGGGCGCCGGCAAGGCGCCTGCCAAGATCGTGCTCGGCCTGTCCGACGGCTCGATCGGCCAGTTGACGCAGCCATTTCCTGCCGGCGCGCCCTCGATCAAGGACCTGTGGGAGAAGGAAACCGGCATTCCGCTCGAGATCGTCGGCGTGCCGAATGGCCAGGAGTTCACGAAGACGATGCAGGACATCTCCACCAAGGGTGGGGCCTATGATATCTACGCGGTGGAATGGAACCGTCTCGGCGATCTCGTCGAAACCGGCGGCATCCTGAAGCTCGACGACTTCGTCGCCCAGTACAAGCCGGAATGGGACGATCCCGAGCGCGGCTATGTCAACGGCGCCAAGGGCGTCTCGCTGCTCAACCAGTATCGCGGCTCGACCTATGGCGTGTCGCTGGATGGCGATTTCCAGACCTGGGTCTACCGCACCGATTTGTTCGGCGACGCGGCCGAAAAGAAAGCCTTCTCCGACAAGCATGGCTACGAATTGGCGCCGCCGAAGACCTGGACGCAGCATGACGAGATCGCGGCCTTCTTCCAGCGCCCGGACAAGGGCTTGTTCGGCTCAACCGATCTGCGCAACCAGGGCTGGGGCTATACCAATTGGTATCAGCGTTATGTCTCAATGGCTTCGCCCAATCAGTTCCTGTTCGACGACACCGGCAAGCCGCTGATCAATTCGGAGCAAGGCATCGCTGCGACCAACGAGTACATCGCCTCGCTGGCCCATCATTCGCCGGACGCGATCTCCTGGGGCTGGCCGGAGCAGTACGGCAATTTCGCCAAGGGCGGCGCCGCCATGACCTGCGCCTTCTCCAACCTGCCGAAATTCCTCGACAATGCCGGTAACAAAGAATCGCAGGTCACCGGCAAGATCGGCTCGATGCTGCCGCCCGGCCGCGAGATCGACGGGAAGCTGATCAGCCGTTCGGTGCTGTGGCTGAACCTCTCGGCTTCGGTCTCCTCGCAGGCCAAGAATCCGGAGGCCTGTTACCTGTTCCTGCAGTGGCTGGGATCCAGCCGGATCTATGCCTGGATGACCGCCAATCCTGGCGGCTATTTCGATCCGTTCCGGCTGTCGGATTTCTCCGACCCGCTGGTCCGCCAGACCTATCACGCCTACCACATGCATGTGGTGCGCGAGACGGTCGCCCGCACCGTGCCGACCATCAACTATCCCGGCGCCACCGCCTTCCACAATGCGCTGGACGAGAACCTCGTCGCAGCACTTACCAAGGCCAAGACCGCCGAGCAGGCGATGGCCGACACCGAGGCCGAATGGAAGAAGATCGCCCGCCGCACCGGCGAGGAGAAGCTTCTCGAAGCCATCAAGACCAACAAGGAAGCCTGGCCTACTGTTCTCGATCCGGTCAGCTGATCCTGCTCCCTGAATCCGAATGGAGGGGAGGAGTGATTGCTCTTCCCCTCTGCAAACGATGACCCCAGCAAAGCTGCAAGATGAAGCGTTCCGTTCCTTTCGAAATATTCCGCTATGCAGCGATCCTTGCGGCCATGGCTGTGACGCTGGTGCCGATCCTGTGGATGGTGTCGATGGCCTTCAAGCCGATCGCCGAATGGTCGGCGACCGGCGCCCACCTGACCTGGTGGCCGAAGAACCCGACGCTCAGCAATTTCCGGTTCGTCTTCGGGGAATCGACCAACAATCTGATCGTCGCGCTCGACCGCACCGCGCTGAAACCGATCCTGTCGTCGCTGCTGTCGACCACGTTCGGCACGGCAATCGCCATGTCGGCCGGCACGGCAGCCGCCTACGGACTGTCGCGCTTCGGCTCGGGCCAGAATCTGCCGCTGGCGCTGATCCAGCTTCGCCTGTTTCCGCCGATGGCGGTGATGACCCCGGTCATGATCATGTGGGCTTTCCTCAACTTCACCGACAGCTGGTGGGGACTGTCGCTGATCTACGGCATCGTCACGCTGCCTTTCGCCTTCTGGCTGATGAAGACCTTCTTCGACGACATGCCGCGCGAGATCGAGGAAGCGGCGCTGGTTGAGGGCTGTTCGCGGTGGCGCGTCTTCACGCGCATCACGCTGCCGATGATGCGCGCACCGCTGGCCAGCGCCGCGCTGTTCGTCTTCATTCTCAACTGGTCGGACTATCTGATCGCGCTGCTTCTGACGACGCGCGAATGGGTGACGGTCCCCGTCTACATGGCCTCGCTGTCCTCCTCGATGACGGGACAGCTCTACGGCGCCAAGGCGGCGCTCGGTCTCATCGCCGCAGTGCCGCCTGTGATCATGGGCGTCGCCATCCAGCGCCATCTGGTGCGCGGGCTGACCTTTGGGGCGCTCAAGCAATGAGCGCGGTGACTGCGACGATTTCGGAGGACGTGATGAAGGCCGTCCAGGCAAAGCCGGCCTTGCGGGACGAAGGGGCAAAGCTCGGCTTCCGGCTGACGCTGCCGGCGCAGATCCTGGTGCTGTTCATCGCCGTCTTCCCGCTGCTCATGCAGTTCTATATTAGCCTGACCGACTGGTCGCCGCTGTCCGGCCTCGGCTGGTGGAACGCCTGGTCGCTGTGGAACAATTTCGCCAACTACACCGACCTTGCCGCCGACGCGCGCTTCTGGAGCGCGCTGAAGCGCACGGCCATCGTCATGATCATCTGCGTGCCTGCGGAATTCCTGCTCGGCCTCGCGCTCGCCACGCTGTTTGCCGACGAGTTTCCGGGCAGGCGGGTATTCTATTCGATCCTGCTGATGCCGATGATGGTGGTGCCGGCGGTGGCCGGTTACATGTTCTTCATGCTGTTCCAGTCGGGCGGCCCGGTCAACGACATCCTGTCGGCGCTATCAGGCTTTCCCGTCACGATCGCCTGGCTTTCGGACCCGACGCTGGCGCTCATCGCCGTCATGGTCGCCGACATCTGGCAGTGGACACCACTGATGTTCCTCATCCTGCTTGCCGGCCTGGTCGGCGTGCCCGAGGACCAGATCAAGGCGGCGACGCTGCTCGGCGCCAATCCCTGGCAGCGCTTCGTCACCATCGTGCTGCCGAAGATGAAGACGATCATCATCGTCGCGCTGGCGATCCGGGTGATCGAGAACTTCAAGATATTCGACACGCTCTACATCATGACCGGCGGCGGTCCCGGCGTCGCAACCGAGACGATCTCCGTCTACATCTACAAGCTCACCACCCAGGACCTGATCTGGGGCTATGTCGCGGCGATCGCGCTGGCCATCCTGATCGTGCTGTCCATCGCAGCGGTATTTGCCATGAAGCGCATGGCGCGGGCGCGGGAGGTGCTGGCATGAGCGCCATCCATCTGCAGAATCTGGTCAAGAAGTTCGGCGACTTCACCGCGCTGAAGACGATGGATCTGGCCATCGCCGACGGCGAGTTCATGGCGCTGCTCGGGCCGTCAGGCTGCGGCAAGTCGACGACCATGAACATGATCGCCGGCATGGAGGAGCCGACCAGCGGGAAGATCCTGTTCGGCGAGCGCGACATGACCGGCGTGCCGATGGGACGGCGCGGCGTCGGCTTCGTCTTCCAGAACTACGCGATCTTCACCCATATGAGCGTGCGGCAGAACCTCGCCTACGGCCCGAAAATGCGCGGCGCGCCAAAGGCCGAGATCGACCGTCGCGTCGGAGCCATTGCCGAAATGCTGCAATTGACGCCGCTGCTCGACCGCAAGGCCGACAGGCTGTCGGTCAACATATTGCAGCGCGTGGCGATCGGCCGTTCGGCGATCATGGAGCCGGCGATCTTCCGGGAGCAGGTGACATTGGCCGAAAGCGGCCGCGGCCTGTCGATGCCGGTGAATTTCGTCGAACGGATCGGCGCGCGTACCATTATCCATCTCGGCGACGGCGAGGCTGCGGTGAAGGCGGTGCTCGACAATGATGTGGGACTGTCGGTCGGGCAAACAGCTGTGATCGCACCGGCCGCGCAGTCGGTACGCGTCTTCGACGCCGCCACCGGCCTCGCCATGAAAGCGGGCTGAGACCATGGCCAATATCGTTTTCCGCAATGTGACGAAACGCCATGGCGCCACGATCGCCGTCGACGATGCCTCGTTCACGGTCAACGACAATGAGTTCTTCTGCTTCTTCGGTCCGCCGCTGTCGGGCAAGTCGACGATGCTGCGTCTGGTGCTCGGCTTGGAAACGCCTGACTCAGGCGAGATCCTGATCGGCGGCAGTCCGGTCAATACAATGTCGCCAGCCGAGCGCAACGTCGCCATGGTGTTCCAGAACCTAGCGCTGTTTCCGCATATGAGCGCGCGCGACAATGTCCGCTTCCCCTTGGTCGAACGCCGGGTCGCCGAGGCCGAAATCGAAAAGCGTGTCGCCGACGTCGCGGCCAAGCTGCATATCGGCCACATCCTGCACAAGCCGCCGGCGCAGCTTTCCGGTGGCGAGCGGCAGCGCGTTGCGATCGCCCGCGCGCTGGTGCGCGATCCCAATGCCTATCTGATGGACGATCCGATCTCGGCGCTCGACGCCAGGCTGCGCGAGGAGACGCGCGTCGATGAAGCGCATCCAGCGCGAGCTCGGCAAGACGCTGATCTATGTCACCCACGACCAGGAAGAGGCGATGTCGGTTGCCGACCGCATCGCCATCCTGGAGAACGGCAGGATCAGACAGATCGGCGCGCCGGCCGAGATCTATGACCGGCCGGCGAGCACTTATGTGGCGCGGCTGCTCGGTTCGCCGATGATGAATATCTTGAAGTCGCTGCGCGGCGAGGGCGGCGTCGAGGCGGCTGAAGGCGCGATCCGTATCGCGGACAAGGCTGCTCCGGCCGATGCCGTCGAAATCGGGCTCAGGCCGGAAGACATCAAGGTGCGGCCCTGGTCGGATGGGGAAATATCGGAGGGTGGAGTCTCAGACGGGCGCGCGGGCCGCCCGGCGCGAGTGTTCGAGGTCGAGCCGCTCGGCGACTATACCGTGGTTACACTCGCTGCCGGGCAGGCGCGCCTCAGGGCACTGCTGCGCGGCCAGCCGGATATCAGGCCGGACGCGATGGTGGCGATATCCTGCGAGCCCGGCCGCGTGCATTATTTCGGGCTAGGCGGGGCAGCGCTGGGACGATGACAGCGGCCGCAAGAAACGAGCTTCGGGAGAAAGACATTGACGAGCAAAGACTTCGAGCCGGACGTTAAAGTCCGCACCAGGGAGTACAAAATCGGCTGTGTCGGCGCCGGCATGATCATGGCCGAATGCCATCTTGCCGCCTACAAGGACGCCGGCTTTCCGGTGGTGGCGATCGCCTCGCGGACCAAGGCCAGTGCCGAAAAGGTCGCCAAGCGCTGGAAGATCCCGACCGTCCACGACACGCCGGAACAATTGATCGAGGACGAAAACGTCGAGATCATCGACCTTGCCTTTCCGCCGGACCAGCAGCCGGCGCTGATCCGCCATGCGCTGAAGCAGAAGCACATCAAGGCGGTCCTGGCGCAGAAGCCGCTGGCGCTGTCGCTCAAGGATGCGATCGACTTGCGCGACGAGGCGGCCAAGGCCGGCAAGATCCTCTCGGTCAACCAGAACATGCGCTACGATCAGTCGATGCGCGTGCTGAAGCAGATCATGGACAGCGGCGCGCTCGGTGACATCGTCTTCGCCCAGATCGACATGCATGCGATCCCCCACTGGCAGACCTTCCTCGAGGACTACGACCGGCTGACGCTTGCCAATATGAGCGTCCACCATCTCGACGTGCTGCGTTTTCTGTTCGGCGATCCCGACGAGATCACGACGCTGACCCGCAAAGATCCGCGCACGCGCTTCGACCATTCGGACGGCATCACTGTTTCGACGCTGCGGTTCCCGTCCGGCGTGCTCGCCGTTTCGCTGGAGGATGTCTGGTCCGGTCCGCGCCAGGAGGGCTACAAGGACGACCAGCACATCAACTGGCGCGTCGACGGCACAAAGGGCGTCGCCAAGGGCACGATCGGCTGGCCGACGGGCGCTGCCTCGACGCTGACCTATGCTTCGACCGAGACCACCGGGGGCGAATGGATGACGCCCAACTGGGACACGATGTGGTTCCCGCATGCCTTCATCGGCGTGATGGAGCAGCTCCAGCACGCGGTGAAGACCGGCACGCCGCCGGCGCTGTCCGTCGCCGACAACGTCAAGACCATGGCGCTGATCGAAGCCGGCTATCGCTCGATCGACGAGAGCCGCACGGTCAAGCTTTCCGAAATCTCGACAAACTCAATCAACTGAATCGCTTACAGGGAGGACTTCACATCATGATGCAGGCAGGTATTTTCACGGGCTATTTCCCGTACAGCCTCGAGGAAACCGCGCAGAAGATCCGCGCGCTCGATTTCAACACGGTGCAGCTCGACCTCCATTTTAAGGATGTTGATCTGTCGGCCGGGCAGATCACCAAGGAAAAGGCCCGGACTGTTCGCGACACCTTCCGCGACCACAATCTGCCGGTGTGCTGCGTGTCAGGCTACACCAATATCATCCATCCGGACATAGGCGAGCGTGATAGGCGTGTCGGCTATCTCAAGGAAATCATCCGCAATGCGCGCGATTTCGGCTCGCCTTACGTTATCTCGGAAACCGGCACCTACAACAGCGAGTCCGATTGGGTGCATCATCCCAAGAACAAGACCGAGGAAGGGTTCGAGGAATGCCGCAAGGTCATATCAGATCTTGCCCAGACCGCATACGACCACGGCGCGGTCTTCCTGCTCGAAACCTATGTCAACAATGTCGTCGGCTCGGTCGAGGAGACGGTGAAGATGTTCGCGCAGGTCGACCATCCCGGTCTCGGCCTTTTGATGGACCCGACCAACTATTTCGAGACGCACAACATCGACAGGATGGACCAGATTCTGAACCAGGTGTTCGACACGCTGACCGACAAGATCAGAATAGCCCATGCCAAGGACGTCAAGCGCTCGGGCGGTGACAAGTCGGAGAAGCACGCCGACATCGGCGACGAGGACGCGCTGGAGAGCCACACTTTCCGCGGTGTTGGCGAGATCGAGCTGCCGGCGCCAGGCCTCGGTTCGCTGAACTACGACCTCTATCTCAGGCGGCTGGCCGAAAAGCACCCGAACATCCCGGTTATCATCGAGCATCTTTCGGAAGATGACGTGCCGCGCGCCAAGAAATTCCTCGACGGCAAATTCCGCGCCAACGGACTGTGACGGCACGGTTCGGCTACCAAAAAAGGGAGGAAGAGAAATGTTGAAATTCGTGTCGAAAATCGCCGTTGCCGCGACCGTGCTCGCCGGCGTGACCATGGGCTCGGCGCTGGCGCAGGATGCTCAAAAGACGTTCTACCTGCTGTCGCATGGCGGCCCATCGGATGCCTTCTGGCTCGACTGGAATGCCGGCGCCACCAAGGCCTGCGACCAGCTCAAGGTGACCTGCAATATCTCCTTCAGCGGCGGCGACATGGCGGCGCAGAAGGAAGCGTTCAACTCGGCGCTCGCCGCCAAGCCCGACGGCATCGGCACCACCTCGGCGCAGCCAGGCCTGTGGACCGAGGAGGTCAAGGCGGCCAAGGCCGCCGGCATCCCGATCGTGTTCTTCAACACCGACGATCCGGCGACCGGACGGCAGGCCTATGTCGGCGCTGACCTCAAGGAGGCCGGCGCCATCTGGGCAAAATACCTGGTCGACCACAAGATGGTGAAGCAGGGCAGCAAGGTGTTCCTGCCGGTCGAAGTGCCGGGAGCCAGCTACCAGCAACTCGAGACCGAAGGCATCGCCAGCGTGTTCGATCCGCTCGGCATCAAATACGACGTCGTCGATTGCGGCACCGATCCGGCCGGTATCATCGCCAAGATGACCGACTATATGGTGGCCAACAATCCGCCGGCGATCATCGCGCTCGGCGATTCCGTGGCGGCCAGCATCAAGCGGGTGTTCGACGGCGCTGGCGTGCCGGCTGGCAAAATCCCGGTCGTCGGCTGGGGCAATTCGAAGGAAACAGCCGAATCCGTCAAGGCCGGCTTCGTCAACGCAGCGGCCTGGCAGTTCCCTTCGGCACAGGGCTTCATGCCGGTTGCTTTGCTCGGGCTCGCCGCCTCGGGTGAGCCGATCGGCTACGACATCCACACGTTCGGCCTCTACGACGCCTCGAGCGTCGAACCGATCCTGAAACTCTACAACAAGTGATGGAAACTGACGTCCGCCGCGCAGGCGGCGGGCGTCACCCTGAGATATGGTCCAAGCAGTCATGACAATCGCCGCAGAAGAGGAAATGCCGCGCTCCAAACGCAAGTCGAGCCTGATCCGCTCGCCGCAATTCTCTTCGCTCGTCATCCTGATTGTCCTGCTGGCGGTGTTCGCCGTTGCCGATGCCAACTTCCTGTCGCCGCTCAACATCTCCAACATGATGGCGTTCCTGCCCGAACTCGGCATCATCGCGCTCGGCATGACGCTGCTTCTCACTGCGGGCGAGTTCGACCTTTCGGTCGGAGCCGTGTTCGGGGTGGCACCGGTCGTGGTCATGCTTCTGGTGCAGAACGGCGGGTTTGACATCGGCATCGCCCTGCTTGTCGGCCTGCTGCTCTGCATAGCGATCGGTGCGGTCAACGGGCTGATCGTCACCAAGATCGGCATCTCCTCCTTCCTGGTCACGCTGTCGATGCTGCTCGTGGTGCGCGGGGCTGCGCTCTACATCACGCAAGGCTTTCCGCTGAAATCCTGGGACCAGCCAGGCTTTTTCGTGACGCTGCTGGCCGGCAGCTTCAATATCGGAACGTTCCGTTTCTATACATCCTTGTGGTGGTTCATCGGCCTGTCGCTGCTGGCGATCTACGTCCTGCACTACGCCAAGCTCGGCAACTGGATAAGCGCCATCGGCTCGAACCGTAACGCTGCTGTGGCGCGCGGCGTGCCGGCCGATGCGGTCAAGGTCTGGCTGTTCATCCTGACGTCCGCGCTGGCCGGTCTCGCCGGCATGATCAGCGCGTTCCGCATCTCTGCCGCCTCGCCGGTGGCCGGCACCGGCTATGAACTCGAAGTGATCGCCATGGTGGTGGTCGGCGGCACGGCGCTGACCGGCGGGCGCGGCACGATCCTGGGCACGATCGTCGGCGCGCTGATGCTGCGCAGCATCCGCAACGGCATCGTGCTAATCGGCGTGCCGGGGCTCGCCTACGACATCTTCGTCGGCGTCATCATCCTTGCCATGCTCATCCTGCACGCTTTGCTGCAGAAGAACGCCGCCAGGAACTGACAATGGAAGTGCTTCGGTTGCAGAACCTGCAAAAGTCCTTCGGCAGCGTCCGCGCCCTGAAGTGCGCATCGTTCGCACTCAATGAAGGTGAAGTGGTGGCCTTGCTCGGCGACAACGGCGCCGGCAAATCCACCCTTATCAAGGCGATCTCCGGCGTGTTTCCCGTCGACCGCGGCGACATCTATGTGCGCGGCCAGAAAGTCTCGATCCGCTCGACGCGCGACGCGATGGATCTCGGCATCGAGACCATCCACCAGGACACGTCGCTGGCGCCGGACCTGAGCATCGCGCGCAATCTCTTTCTCGGTCGCGAACCGGTCAATCTGAAATGGCTGGGCGTGTTCGCGCCGCTCGATCTCGCCAAGCTGCGCGACGCCGCCGCGGCGCTGCTGAAGCGCGTCGGCATTTCGAAAAAGCTCGACGCCGAGGCGCTGGTCAGCACGCTTTCGGGCGGCGAGCGCCAGTCGATCGCCATTTCGCGGGCGATGCAGTTCGCCGCCAAGGTCATCATCCTCGACGAGCCGACCAATAATCTCGGCGTCGAGGAAACACACGGGGTGCTGCGCTTCGTCAAGGAGGTGCGCGCGGCCGGCCATTCGGTGCTTTTGATCACCCACAACATCCATCACGTCTTTCAGGTCGCCGACCGCATCATCGTCATGCGCCGCGGCGAGATCGTCGCTGAGCAGACGGTCGCCGATACCGATCTGTTGACGGTGGAAAGCATCATTACCGGCGCCGATATGTCGGCCCTGCTCAAGGAGACGAGAGCGAAGTGAAGGAACTGGCCGTCACATGGTAGAGCTTTACGGCAAGACGCTGTCGCGCCGGCAGGTTTCGGAACGGTCCGGCATGCTGTCGCAATTCGCCGGCGTGCGGCTGATGACACTTGGCGACGGCGTGGAGCACGGCATTCGCATGCTCGAATTCCGCACCGGCTCCGGCCTGCGTTTCACCGCGCTGGTCGATCGGGCGCTCGATATCGCCGATTGCGACTTCAAGGGCCAGGCGATCGGCTGGCATTCGCCGAGCGGCTTTCGCCATCCCGGTCTGCATGAGTACGAAGGCGAGGAGGGGCTGGCCTGGGCGCGTTCCTTCTCGGGCCTGCTGCTGACCTGCGGTCTCGACCATATATTGTTCATGAACGAGGTTCCCGCCGACAGCTACAATTATCCGCCGAAGAAAACGGTGCGCCATTCGCTGCATGGCCGCATCGGCACCATTCCGGCGCGCCTGACCGGTTACGGCGAGACCTGGGACGGCGACGGCTGCGTGCTGTGGGCCGAAGGCATCGTCCAGCAATCGACTGTGTTCGGCGAGGATCTGCATCTGCTGCGGCGGATCGAAGCCGATGTCGGCGGCAACGAGATCCGGCTTTCGGACCGGGTCTTCAATCACGGGTTCAGCCGGACGCCGCATATGTATTTCTACCACATCAATGTCAGCCATCCGGTGCTCGACGAGGGGGCTCGCTATCTGGCGCCGATCCGTGACGTTGTGTGGGCCGGGCATGCCGGCGAGCGCTACGAGGCGCAGAAGGTCGGCTACCGCACAGTGCCGGCGCCGCAATTGGGTTTCAAAGAGCAGGTCTGGCAGCACGAGCTTGGCGCTAACGGCGCCGGGGAAGTGCCGGTGGCGGTGGTCAACGACCGTCTTGGCCTTGGGCTGGAAGTCGTGACCCGCAAGGATCAGTTGCCTTGTGCCTATGAGTGGCAGAATTTCCAGGCAGGGCACTATGCGCTGGGCATCGAGCCGTCGACGCATCATGTGCTCGGCAATCTGGCGGCCCGAGAACGCGGCGAGATGATCTGGCTGGAGCATGGCGAGAGCCGCTCATACAATGCGGTGTTCCGGGTTCTCGATGGCACCGGCGACATCGCTGCCGCTGAAAGCCGGATCGCGGCGATCGCCCGGCAGCCGCAACAGGATTATCCGCTGCCGTCGGGCAATTTTCCGGTGCTCGGAGGCAGGTCGCGATAATGGCGAAGACGATGCGAAACACCAGTTGGGAGGCTGAGTCCGATCGGAGCGGGGAGGGCTCTCGGGCCATCAGGATTTGGAGGTCACAATGGCTGGCACAGTGAAGCGCGACTACAGCCTGGTCGGCGAGAGCACACGCAGGGCGATCGAGACGGGGCTGGCTTCGGCCGAGTGGTATCACACCGACGTCTCCCGCAAGGCGATCAAGGAGTTGATGCAACGGTCGGATGGCCCGGCGATCCGCGACACGATCATCTGGATCGTCGCCATCCTGGGTTCAGCTGCCGGCGGTATTTATTTCTGGGGCACCTGGTGGTGCGTGCCGTTCTTCTTCGTCTATGGCGTGCTCTACGGCTCCTCCAGCGACTCGCGCTGGCACGAATGTGGTCATGGCACTGCCTTCCGAACGCGCTGGATGAATGATGTGGTCTACCAGATCGCCAGCTTCATGCTGATGCGCAATCCGGTGACCTGGCGCTGGAGCCATGCCCGCCACCACACCGACACCATCATTGTCGGACGCGATGCCGAGATCGCCGTGATGCGCCCGCCGGACCTGCTGCGTACCGCACTCGCTTTCACCGGTATCCTCGATTTTCGCTACTCGCTTCCGGCGTTGGTACGCCAGGCGTTCGGCAAACTGACGCCCGAGGAGAAAAGCTATGTTCCCGAGATGGAACAGCACAAGGCCGTCATCGCCGCGCGCTGGCATATCGTGATCTACATCGCGACCATCGCGGTCGCTCTTTACACGTGGTCGTGGCTGCCGCTGGTGCTGATCGGCGTGCCGCGCCTGTACGGCACCTGGCACATGGTGCTAACCGGCCTGCTGCAGCACATCGGCCTGGCCGACAATGTGGTCGACCACCGGCTCAACACCCGTACCGTGTACATGAACCCGATCAGCCGGTTCATCTATTGGAACATGAATTACCATGTGGAGCATCACATGTTCCCGATGGTGCCCTATCACGCGCTGCCCAGGCTGCACGAATTGATCAAGCACGATTTGCCTGAGCCGAACCCGTCGATGTGGCATGCCTATCGCGAGGTCTGGCCGGTCTTGCTCAGGCAGCTCAAATACGAGGACTATTTCCTCAAGCGCGAACTGCCGCTGACGGCGCGGCCCTATCGTGGCGAGTTCCACGAGGTGAACATGTCGGCGGCCGCGGAATAAGACACTGGGCACTGCCGCAATACAGGATTTCAGGAGAAACAGAGATGGCCGATTGGGTCGAAGCGTGCGCCGTGGACGATGTCGAAGAAGAGGATGTCATCCGCTTCGATCATGGCGGCCGCACCTTCGCGATCTATCGTTCCCCTGACGACGAATTCTTTGCCACCGACGGGTTTTGCACGCATGAGAAGGCCCACCTGGCCGATGGGCTTGTCATGGACGACATCATCGAATGTCCCAAGCACAATGGCCGCTTCAATTACAAGACCGGCCAGGCCAAAGGGGCTCCCGTCTGCATCAATCTGCAGACCTATCCGGTCAAGATCGAAGCGGGCAAAGTGATGATCCAGATCAATTGATCTGCTTTAATACAGGCAACAAAGGGGACCAAAATCGATGAGCCGCAAAAGACCCACGATCGCCGATCTGCGCGCCATGAAGGGCAAGCGGCAATTGACCATGCTGCGCGTGTTGACGATGGACGAGGCCGAGGCAGCCGAAAGAGCCGGGGTCGACATTGTCTCGGTGCCGCCGGAGCTGGTGCTCAACCCGCAATACCGCGATGCCGCACCCAGCCTGTTCACCATGCCGGGCGACAATTTCTACGAGATCGGCACAGGCGACGACTTCGTCCGCTGGGCGTTCCAGCTCTACAAGGCGAGCGCCGACGCGGTCTATTGCAGCGCCGGCTTTGCAACTGTCAAACGGCTGGCCGATGACAACATCCCGGTGATCGGCCATGTCGGACTGATCCCGTCGCGTGCCACCTGGACCGGCGGCTTCAAGGCTGTCGCCAAGACCGCCGACAGCGCCATGCAGATTTTCGAGGCAGTCAAGCAGTACGAGGCCGCAGGCGCGGTCGGCGCCGAGATCGAAGTGGTGCCGGTCGAAGTGGCTAATGCGATTTCGGAGCGGACCTCGCTGATCATGCTGTCGATGGGGGCGGGCACCGGCTGCGACGCGCAATATTTGTTCGCCGACGATATCCTTGGCCAGAACCGTGGCCACATACCGCGCCACTCCAAAGTCTACCGCAATTTCGCCGCCGAATATGACCGCCTGCAGGCGGAACGCATCGCCGCATTTTCCGAATATGTCGCCGACGTGAACAGCCTGGCCTATCCCGAAGACAAGCATGTGGTGCATATGGACCCGGACCAACTCGGTCTGTTCATGGAGAAGATCGACGCCGGATGAAACGCGTCGGCTAGGACCTGCTCGACAATATCGTCAGCCGGCATATGCGACGGCCGGCGCTATGGCAGCCATGTTCCGGTAGCCAGCGCAGCGTAAAGCGCCTCCGCGTCAATACCCAGCCCTCTGTCTTCCCTAAGCGGCGCGACGAGGGCACGCACGGCTGCGTGAATTCCCGCTGTGCCCGGCGCGAGAGTCAGCCCGTCGCGCAGGTCTACGGCCTGTGCGGCGGCCATCAGCTCGAAGGCGATCAGCCGCTGCCACAGCACGATCATGTCGGCGCATTTCGAAACGGCCAGCGGTGCTTGCGTCGCATGGTCCTCAACGCCCTCCGAGACCTGCAGGAAGTCGAGCATCACCGGGTTGGCCCTGTGGCGGATGGCGGCGAGAATAGCACTTACTGTCTTTTGCAGCGGCACGAAGCCGGCCGAAGCGCCGCCGACCGGCGACAGATATTTGGGCAGGCCGTTGCGGCCTGAGCCGGTAAGCTGGATGAAGCGGGCAGCACAGGCGGCCGCACATTGAGCGATGGCAAGACTGAGCGTCTCGAAGGCAAGCGACAGTGACGGGGTGTGAAAATTGCCGGTCGACAGCACCGTGTCGTCGTCGCCCAGCACCAGCGGGTTGTCGGCGGCGGCGTTGAGCTCGATCTCGACAGCTTGCCTGGCCTGATCGATTGCCTGCAACAGCGCGCCATGGATCGACGGCATGCAACGGATCGACAGCGGGTCTTGCAAGGTCGCCGGCGTCGGCGCCTTGTCGCGTGCCAGCAGATCGCGCAAGCGTTGCGCGGCCTGCTGCTGGCCAGCGGCCGGTCGCGCCGCCTGCAGGCGCGGATCGAGGATCGTCTGGTTGGCGCCGATGCCTTCAATGGTCAGCGCGCCCGCCTGCTGTTGCTGTGCGAAGGCGGACAATGCGTCAGCCGCTGCCAGCGCACCGCTGCCGGCGGACACCGCCGAGGCGCTTATCAGCGACAGCCCGTCCTTGGGGGCGAGGCTGACGGGGGCGAGGCGGGCCATCGCAAGCGCCTTGGCCGCCGACATGCGCCGGCCCTGAAAGTCAGCTTCGCCGTCGCCGGTCAGCATGCGACCGAGCGTTGCCATCAGCACCAGGTCGCTGTCGCCGATCGAGCCCAGCGACGGCATCACCGGATGCACGCCGGCATTGAGCGCGCCGATGAGTGCGAGGAAAACCTCTGATGAAATGCCCGAACCGCCGGCCGAAAACATCGCGGTGCGGGCAAGCATCGTCGCCCGCACGATGTCCTGTGGCAGCGCGTCACCCACGGCGCCGCTGCGTCCTTCCAGCAACTGGTGCTGAAAGGCGCTGGCGTCGCCGCTGACCGACGTGCCGAGATTGGCGCCGAGACCGGTATTGAGCCCATAGATCGGCTGGCCAGAAGCGGCGGCGCGGTCGAGCACCTTGCGCGCTCTGTCCAGCCTGTCGATGACAATGGATGCCACTTCCACCTTGCGTCCGTCGCGGGCAACCGCCGCGACGTCCTCGATGCTGACGCCCGTTCCGGTGAGGACAAGCGCGCTCATGCGAAACGCAGCCGCTGGCCGATGCCTTGCGCCTGCGCCTTGGCCAGCATCGCCTTACCCAGCGCGATATCTGAGAGCGACAGGCCGCGATGCCAGAACAGGATCGTCTCGTCGTCGCTCTGGCGCCCCGGCTTGAGGCCGGCGGCGATCTGGCCAAGTTCGGCGTGCAGCGTCTGCTCGCTCAGGCGTCCGGTCTCGACATGGGCGCGCAGCGAGCCGAATTTGCCGCCCTTGCACTGGCCCCAATCGTCGACGACGATCTTTGCCATGATGTCGGTCAACGACAGCTCCACCGCGCTCATCGTGCCGTAGGGCATCACCAGCCCGCCGGGCTTGATCCATGCGGTCTTCAGCAGCGGCTGCGGTTCCGGCAGCCGCGAGGCCTCGACGACGATGTCGGCGCCCTCGACGCAAGCGCGCCAGTCGGCGACCGCCGTGACCTTCTTGCCGAGATCGGCGGACAGCTTGGCGGCAAAGCTGTCGCGACTTTCCGGCCGGCGCGAATGCACGCGGATCTCGTCGAAGTCGAAGAGATGGTCGAGCAGGCGCACGTTCCAGTAGGCCGTGCCGCGCGCGCCGACATGGCCGAGAACCTTCGACGTTTTTTTCGCCAGATGTTTCGCGCCGATGGCGGTGACGGCACCGGTGCGCATGTCGGTGATGACGGTGGCGTCGAGGATGGCGCGGGGCGTGCCGGTGCGCGGATCGAACAGGTTGAGAATGCCGAATTCTGAAGGCAGGCCGTGCAGGTAGTTGTCCACATAATCTCCGACGATCTTGACTCCCGCCGCATCGAGCGGCGCGACGTAGCCGCGCAGGACGTTGAAATGGCCGTTGAAGGACGGGTCCGGCTCGAGATGGACGCGCGGCTCGATCACCGCCTGGCCGTTGCCCTGCGCCACCAGCCCGGCCTCGACCGCTTCGACGATTTCCGCGTCTGCCATATCAAGCGCTTCAATGTCGAGGGCGTTCAGATAGTCGATGTAGATGGGCTTCATGCGCAGATTGGTCCTGATGAAGAGGGGTTCTGGTCAGAAGAGGCGAAACGAAATCGCGAAGTGTCAAAGGCTGGTTCGATGGGGCCAGTCATCGCATAACAGGTCGCGATACGACACGAAAGTTTGTTGGTCCATGTCCTAGACGGTGCCGCCAAAATGCTGTTCAGACCGAAGCGTCTTCGATTTCGGACAATTGCCTGGTTCCCAGTGGCCGGGAAAAACTTTCTCGCACAGTTCTGCGCATGACCGCTATTCCCGAAAACGCTTGCCCGAACCGCTACGGCAGGCGCGGGGGCGCTGATCGTCGCCGTCGCCTTCTTCATGCAGCTTCTGGATTCGACGATCATCGCCTATGGCGTCTGTCCTGTGTCGGTGACAAAGAAAAACTATTTGCGCAGCCGTGCATTAGCGACGTGTGTTCGCACGAAGAATCAAACGTTTGACGTGAAGGAGCAAAGGGAAACGCCGCGCTACACCGGCCGATATACCTTCTCCGCCGTACTCCAGAAGATGTCGGCCTCTGCCGCCCCGCCATGTCTGCCCACCGCGTCGCGGTGCGCGTTGATCAGTTCGGCGTGGCTGGTCCATAGCTTTTCGATCGGGAAGTTCGAGCCGAACATCAGATGGTCGCTGCCGAGGATGTCGATCACGTTGTCGACGATATAGGCGATCAGCGCCGGGTCGTTGCGGTGGACGAAGGTGCCGAGGCCGGAGAGCTTGGCGTAGAGGTTGGGTGCCGCTGAAAGCGTTCGCAGTCCCGCCTTCCAGGCCTCCGTGGTTTCGTCCGACATATCGGTCAGCATGCCGGCATGGGTGAGGATGAAATTGGTCTCAGGATTCTGGCCGACAAGCGTCAGCCCGTCCTTCATCTGGGCGGGGAAAAGCTGCAGATCGAAGGACAGGCCGTAGTCTTTCAGCCGCGCCACATTGGCTCGCACCTTCGGGTCGATGACCTGATCCGGTGCTGCGGCGAAGCGGAAAGCCGACGTTTCGTGCCAGTGCAGCTGCATGCGCACGCCGCGCAGCAGGGGGTACTTGATCAGCCGGTCGATCTGGGGCCTGATATCGTCCACCGTCATGTCGGCATAGCCGACGATGGCATGCGGCCAGCCGGTCTCGTCGGCTGTCTTCTGCAGGAAGGCGACCTCGGTCTCGAAATCCTCCTTGGCCCAGTTGGTCTGGACATAGACCGCCTTCTCGACGCCTGAGCCTTGCTGATCGGCCAGGAATTCCTCGATCGGATAGTCGCGGCGGATCGGTTCATAGGGTCCGAAGATGCGCGCCACCATCGGGCCGACCAGCCATGGCTGGTCCTTTTGGCGCCAGATGTGGAAGTGTGCGTCGATCGCCTTCTGCATCATGATACCCTTTTCCAGATGGCTGAGGCCGCCGGGGCAGGGCGGGCTAGCGACAGGATGAAATCGGCTAGATCGGCGATCGACGAGCCATCGACCAGATCGTCGAGCACAGGCAGGATGGCGCGAAGCGCTGCCGTGGCCGGCTGGAAGCGCGGATCGCCGGCCAGCGGTGTCGCCAGCGAAAGCCGGAAGGCGCGGGCACTCAGCCGGCGCATCGCCGTTTCCAGCTCGGCATGGTCGCCGCGCTCCAGCGCATCCGACAGGATGATGACCGCCGCCCCGCGCGCGAAAGCGGAAAAGCGCGGCACCGACAGGAAGGCGAGCAGCGTCGGCCCCATGCGGGTGCCGCCATCCCAGTCGTCGACCAGTGCTGCCACGCGGGCTAGCGCCTGGTCGCGGTCGCGTATGCGCAACGCCGTCGTGATGCGGTTCAGCCGCGTGCCGAAGGTGAAAATTTCCGCCCGGTCCGCGCCTTGCACCGCGGCGTGCGCCAGTTTGAGATAGTCCGATGTATGCAGCTTCATCGAGCCCGAGACGTCGATCAGGATCAGCAGCTTGCGCGGCACGGTCTGCCGGCGGCGCAGCAACGGCGAGGGGACATCGCCATCGGCGCTAACGATTTCGCGGAGCGAGCGGCGCAGATCGAGCTTGCCATGCGCGTGCGTGCGCACGGTGCGAAAGGAGCGGCGGGCGGGCAAAGCGGTAGCGAGCTTGCGGCGGAAGGCGGCAAGCCCGTCGCCGTCGCGCCGGAAGTCGCGGGCGCTCAACTGTTCGGCGCCAGACGATAGCTCCCCGCCTTCCTCCTGGTGCGCCACCTCGATCTCTTCATCGCTGGTGCCGCCGTCGTCCTTGATGCGGGTTTCCTCGTCGGCCTCGCCCTCGACGAGGGCAGCCATGTTGCCGTAGAAATGGCTTTGGAAATGCGCCTCGAATTCGTCGCGGCGGTCCGGCGGCGGCGCCAGCGTGGCAAGCGCCGCTTCGTGGATATCGATCATCGAGCGCGGGCCAAGCAGCGTCACCGCCTGCAGGAAGCCGGAGATTTGCTCTGGAGCGATCAAAAAGCCGAAGCGGCGCAGCAGCCGGCCAAAGCCGAGGAGAGGTGCAGCCGCCCGCGGCAAGGTCTCCTCTCCCCGTTCACGGGGAGAGGATGCCGGCAGGCAGGTGAGGGGCGGCGTCGACATTCGCGTTTGGCGCTGCCCCTCATTCGCCCCTTTGGGGCACCTTCTCCCCGTGAACGGGGCGAAGGGGTCGTTGACGCCACCCGTCACGCCAGTGCCTCCTCGACGATCCGGCCAAGCTCGGGGGCGATATAGGACAGGTCTTCCTCGTCCTTGATCAGCACGCCAATGGCGCGGCGGAACGCTTCCGGCCAAGGAGTGCCGCCCTGTTCGAGGATGGTCGCGGCGTTCGCCCATTCGATCGCTTCGGCGATGCCCGGCGGTTTGGCCAGCGGGCGGGCGCGAATATCGTGCACGGCAGAAGCCACCGCACGCGCCGTGGCCTCTGCGACGTCACCGGCACGGAGCATGATGATCTCGGCTTCGCGCTCGGCGTCGGGATAGGTGATCCAGTGATAGACGCAGCGGCGACGCAGCGCCTCGGCCAGCTCGCGCGTGCGGTTCGAAGTCAGGATGACGATCGGCTGCGCCTTGGCACGGATGGTGCCGCGCTCGGGAATGCTGATCTGGAAATCGGAAAGGAATTCCAAGAGCAGCGCTTCGAACTCATGATCCGAACGGTCAATCTCGTCGACCAGCAGCACGCGCTTTTCCGGGGCCTTCAGCACCTGCAGCAGCGGCCGCGCGATCAGGAAACGGTCGTCATAGATGTCGACCTCATGCTCGCCGGCGTGGCGGATGGCGAGCAGCTGGCGCTGATAGTTCCATTCGTAGAGCGCATGCGCGGCGTCGATGCCCTCATAGCATTGCAACCGCACCAGATCGCGCCCGAGCAGTTCGGCTATCGCCTTCGCCGCTTCGGTCTTGCCGACGCCGGGCGAGCCTTCGAGCAGCAGCGGCTTGCCCAGCCTTATCGCCAGGAAGACGGCAGTCGCCAAGCTTTCATCGGCGAGATAGTGCGAGGCGGCGAGGTGCGACGCCACCGCCTCCGGCGAGGTCGCGATAGTCTCGGCGCTTCTCTTGGGCATTTCCAACACTCAGTTCGGGGCTTGCGCCTTCAACGCCCGCAGGATGCGCTCCGGCGTGATCGGCAGCGTGTCTATGCGCACGCCGACGGCATCGAAGACGGCATTGGCGACCGCTGGGATTTGCGGGTTGGCGCACATTTCGCCCGGCCCCTTGGCGCCGTACGGGCCGTCGGCCGATGGCCGTTCCAGCACGATGATCTCGGTTTGCGCAAGATCGCCCGGTCCCGGCATCAAATACTGGTTGAAGTCGGTGCCGCCATGATCGCGATTGGGATAATAGGGTTCAGTCGTCTCGTAGAGCGCGTGGCTGATGCCCATCCATGAGCCGCCGATGAGCTGCTGCTCAACCATCTTCGGGTTCAGCGCGCGGCCGATCTCAAAAATGTTCTTGACCGTCAGCACGGTGACCTCGCCGGTCTCGTCATCGACCTCGACCTCGGCCACCGTGCAGGCGTGGGCGTAGCAGGTCGACGGCTTCATCGCGCCGGTTTCTTTCTCGGGATAGGAGCGGGGAATCAAAAACATGCCGCGACCGGAGATCGAGCGGCCGCGCTTGAAGTGAGCCGACAGCGCGACATCGAAGATCGAAATCGATTTTTGCGGCGCGCCCTTGACCAGGATGTTGCCTTGGCCGTCGGTTTCGAGGTCCGACGCATTCACTTCCAGTTCCTCGGCCGCCACTTCCAGCATCACCTGGCGGGCTTCCCTGGCCGCCTGGATGACGGCGTTGCCGGCGCGGTGGGTGCCGCGCGAGGCGAAGGTGCCCATGCAGTGCGGGCCGGTATCGGTGTCGGCGGTGTCGACGACGACGCGGTCGGACGGCACGCCGATCGTCTCGGCGCAGATCTGCGCCATGATCTGCTTCATGCCCTGGCCGAGATCGACGCTCGACAGCGTCACCATGAAATTGCCGGTCGGCGTCGAATGCACCAGCGCCTGGGTCGGGTCACCGCCGAGGTTCATGCCGGTCGGATAGTTGATTGCGGCGACGCCGCGTCCACGCCTGATCGCCATCTCAAGCTCCCTTCGCGTAGGACGACATCGCCATGAACTTCTCCGCCACCGGCCAGTTGGCGGTGCGCGAGGCTTCCTGCATGCACTCGATCAGCGCAGCGCCTTCGGTCGGCTGGCGGTGCGCCTTCATGTCGCCGTCGCGGTAGGCATTGATGAAGCGGAATTCGAGCGGGTCCATGCCGATCAACCGGGCGAGCTTGTCCATCTGCACCTCCAGCGCGAAATCGCCGATGGTGACGCCGAAGCCGCGCATGGCGGAGGAAGGCGTGCGGTTGGTGTAGACGCAGTAGGTGTCGATCCAGACATTCGGGATCGTGTAAGGGCCGGGGTAGTGGCCAGCGCCCTTCTGCGCGCCATAGGGCGAATGGCGTGAGTAGGCGCCGGCATCGGTGTAGCCGGTGACTTTGCGGGCGACGATGCGGCCATCCTTCATGACGCCATCCTTGATGACGACCTTTTCGGCAGCGCGCGGCGAGGAGATCTGCATCTCCTCCTCTCGGCTGTAGATGAAGGAGACCGGCCGCCCGGTCAGCTTGGCGCCGAGGATGGCGATCGGCTCGACAATGACGTCGACCTTGCCGCCAAAGCCGCCGCCGACAGTGCCGCCGACGAAATGCAGCTTGTTGCCGGGCATCTGCAGGATGATTGAGGCATTGTCGAGGGTGAAGAACATCGCCTGCGTGTTGGTGTAGCAGGTGAAGCGGTCATTGCCCTCCGGCGCGACGATACAGCCGGTCGTCTCGGTCGGTGCGTGTTCAATCGGCGAAGATTGGTAGGTCTGCTCAAGCACATGGTCGGCGCCAGCGAAGCCGGCCTCGACATCGCCGAAGCGCACCTTGCGGCATTCACCGCTGTCATAGTGGTAATAGTTCCGGCCGTGATATTCGTTCACTATCGGCGCGCCGGGCTTCAGCGCCTCCTCCATGTCGAAGACTGCCGGCAGCACCTCGTAATCGACCTTGACCCTGGCCGCCGCTTCCTGCGCGGCACGCTCGGTCTCGGCCAGCACCGCCACCACGGCCTCGCCTTTCCAGCGCACCTTGCCGTCGGCCAGAACCGTTTCGTCTTCCGGCCCGATCTGGATCAGGATCAGGATGGTGTAGACATTGTGCGGCACATCCTTGGCGGTCAGCACCTTGACGACGCCCGGATGTTTCTCGGCCTCTGAAGTGTCGATGCTGCGGATGCGGGCGTGATGATGCGGGCTGCGCACCATCTTCAGATGCAGCATGCCGGGAAAATTGCGGTCGGCGAAATAGGCGGTCTTGCCAGTGACGTGACCGGGGGAATCCGAGCGCGGCCTGGGCTGGCCGATCTCGTGCAGATCGTCCTTGCGCTGGTCGGCGAAGTAGCTCTTGCGGAGTTCCATCTTTTCGACTCCCCTCAAGCCGCGTTCTGCGAATTGGATCGCGCGGCGGTCAGCACCGCCTGGATGATCGGCTCGTAGCCGGTGCAGCGGCAGATATTGCCCGACAGCGCCTCGACCACCTCGTCGCGGCTGGGGTTCGGCGTGTGGTCGAGCAGCACCTTGGCGGCCATGATCATGCCCGGCGTGCAGAAGCCGCATTGGGTGGCGAAGGCGTCGAGGAAGGCCCGCTGCAGCGGATGCAGAACGCCGCCTTCCGAAAGCCCCGATGTCGTGGTGATGGCCGCACCGTTGCAGGTTTCGGCCAGCGTCAGGCAGGAGAGCCGGAGCTCACCGTCGATGATGACCGAGCAGGCGCCGCATGTGCCTTGATGGCAGCCGCCTTTCGGTGAGGTGTCGCCGATCTTGTCGCGCAGGGCGTTGAGCAGCGTCGTACCGCTGTCGATGAATTCGGCCTTCTCCGCGCCGTTGAGCGTGAACTGAACCGGGACCTTTGCCATGTTTCCTCCTGGCGCGCCTGCTCGTGGGCAAGCGCGCTCCCCTGGATATTTCAGCCGAGTAGCAGCCGGCCGAGATGGACCGGCAGGACTTCGTTGCGATACCAGGCACTGGCGATCGGATCGGTAACAGGCGAGGTGCCGTCGCCGGCCGCAGCAAGCGCCGGCGCGATGCCATCGCTGGTGAGCGTCCTGCCGAGCAGCGCCTTCTCCGCCGCCGTCGCACGCATCGGCCGGTCGGCCATGCAGCCAAGCGCTATCCGTGCCGAAGACACGGTTCCGTCCGGTGCTTGTTCCAGCACGGCGGCGATGCTCAGCACCGAGACGCCCTTCGGCTTGATCCTCGACACTTTCAGGAAGCGAAAGCCTTCAGCCGGAAACGTAAATCCAACTGCGGTGATGATGGCGTGGTTGCTTTCGCGTTTTGCCAGGAAGGTTTCGATCGGTAGCTCGCCGTCGTCGATATTGACGGTTGCGTCCAGTGCCAGCAGCGCCACGGTGAAGTCGCCATAGGGCGCCGGGGCGAAAAGATTGCCGCCGACGGTCGCCATGGTGCGGATCGCCGGGCCGCCGACGGCGCGCGCCGCGTGGGCAAGCGACGCGAGATCCGGATGACGGGCGATCGCCGCCATGGTCACCGAAGCGCCAATGCGGACCTTGCCGCCGGAAACGGTGATCGCCGACAGCGCCGGCTCGGTCGACCTGATGAGGCTGGAGACCGACACATCGCCTTCATTGGCGGCGCGCACGACCAGCGTGCCGCCGCCGAGGTATCGGGTACCGGCGGCTTTCAGCGCCGCATTGGCGTCCTTGACCGTCGAGAAAGTCTGCAGGGCGAGCGCCATGGAAGGCTCCTTTTGCTCAACTTTGGCCGGCGAAATGACTTTTCAAAGCGTTGAAACCGCCCTGGAAGACGTTGGCGCCCATGCCCTCGGCCAGTTTGTCGGCTTCTTCCGGGGGCGCGTCGAAGCTGGCGGTCCATTCGGCATAGGTGCGGTCGCCATCGGTCACCCGCCGCAGCTGCAGCGTCGCCTTGTGGTTGGTCAGCGGCTGCGGTGTCTCCAGGATGGAGTAGCTGACGAGGAAATTGCCGTCGGAGAAGTCGAGCAACTTTTCGCGAATGCGGGCGCCGCTGGCGAGCTGAAAGTTGCGCACGCAGCCGATCGTGCCGGGATCCTTGCCGTCCTCGATATGGCTTTCGACCATACGCGGATGCCAGCTCGGCAGGCCGTTGAAGTCGCGTATGCGCGCCCAAACCTTTTCGACCGGCGCGTCGATGACGCTGGAGATGGTAACTTTCGCCATAAGGTCGTTCCCTTGCAAGCATGTATGTCGCGAGGGTAGGGCGGCGGGCCCGGCGGCGCTTATCAATGCGTCTTGACCGCCTATCAAATAGTCTGAAAAACGGCTGCCAGGCGGCTCAGGAAATGGCCCGCGCCGCCTCGCGATAGAGTGTCGGCGGAACGCCGACATGATCGCGGAAGAAGCGCGAGAAATTGCCCTGGGTGGTGAAGCCAAGATTGCAGGCGACCGAGATCAGCGGCTCCTGCGACCATTGCAACTGCCGCACGGCTTCCTCCATGCGCAACGTGTTCCAGTAGACGTTGGGCGTCAGATTGGTCTGCTCCTTGAACAGCGCGAAGAAATGCGGCCGCGACAGGCCGACGCTGCGTGCCACATCGTCGAAGCAGATACGCTCGCAGACATTGGCCTTCATCAGCTTGATCGCCTTGCGGACACGGAAATCCTGCATGGTGTGGACGCGGGCGCGTGCTACTTGCGGTGCCGAGGCGTCGGCGGCGTCGAGCACGCTGTCGATGAAGCGCTCGATCTCGTAATTGGCGATGTCGTCGATGCTCTCATTGTCGCTGAGATGGTCGAGAAGGTTGGCTGCCGCCTTGTGCAGCCAGGGCTCCAGCGTGATCCCCGGTGCTGAAAATAGCGGCGCGGACGACGGCAGGTCGCGACGCCGGCGCGCCCAGTCCGGATCGATGTAGAAGGCGAGGAACAGGCCGGGCCGGCCGTCGCTGGACAAAGCGTGGCTGTGCGGCTGGAAGGAATTGATGCCGGCGGCGGTGCCGGGCCCAAGCCGCACCGTTTCGCGACCGATGGTCATCTCGCCGGCCGTGCCTTCCAGCCAGATGATGATATGCGCCTCGACATGGGCATGGGTGACGAAGTCGCTGGCGACGTTCAGGACAGAAACATGTCCGAACCGGCCCCAGTAGAGCCTGATCGCTTCCGTCATGGGTATATCCTCCCGCAGGCGACTGGCCTCCCTTCGCCTGCAATGGGGATAGTGGGGCTCAGTCCGGGCCTGCGTCAAGGCACATGCGCACGCCTGGCGCCCGTCATGGGCCGTACCGGCCGATTATCAGACTGAGCGATAGCAAGGGAAACGAATAGCGTTCGTCAACTGCGGTCTATTCGTTGCGCCTGAAATTGCGGATCCGGTCGAACAGGACCGCCAGCAGAATGGCGCCGCCGATGAACACGCCTTGCCAGAAGGCATTGATGCCGAGCAGGCCGAGACTGTTGCGGATCACTTCGATCAGCGCCGCGCCAACGACGGCGCCAAAGGCCGTGCCCATGCCGCCGGCCAGGTTGGCGCCACCGATGACGGTCGCGGCGATGACCTGAAGCTCCATGCCGTTGCCGAGATTGGTGGTGACGGCGCCAAGCCAGCCGGTCTGGATGATGCCGGCGATACCGGCCGCGAGCGCCGAGATCATATAGACCGCGACCTTGATCTGGCGCACCGGAACGCCGGTCAGCGTCGCCGCATGCTCGTTGCCGCCGATGGCGAAGATGTGCCGGCCGAATTTCGTCCAGCGCAGGACGAAGCCGGTGATCAGTGCCAGCACGATCGTGTAGAGCACCGGATTGGCGATGCCGAACACAAAGGCGCCGCCGCCCAGCGCCAGAAGCTTGTCGTGATCCGGCCCGAACTGGAAGACGACGGTGTTGTTGGAGGCGACCATGGCAAGGCTGCGCGCAATCGACAGCATGCCGAGCGTCACCACGAACGGCGGAAAGCCGAGATAGGCGATCAAGATACCGTTGAAGGCGCCGATGATCAGCGCTGTCGCGATTGCAGCGGCAATGCCGATCTCGATGCCGTAGCCGGCATGCATGGTCACCGCCAGCACCATCGAACACAGGCAAAGCACCGAACCGACCGAAAGGTCGATGCCGCCGGTGATTATGACGAAGGTCATGCCCAGAGCGACGATGGCGACGAAGGTGACGTTACGGGTGATGTTGTAGAGGTTCTTCGTCGTGGCGAACGAATCCGTGGCGACAGACAGGAACAGGCAGGCGAGGATGACCGCGATCACCACCCAGAAGGTCTGGCTGGCAAACACCCTGGTCAGCAAAGTGTGCTGCTTCTGCGCGATCGTCTGGTCAAGAGTTACTGCCATCGTCGACCTTTATCTGCTTGCGTGATGAAACCCGCTGACATCAAACCTGTTCGATGGCGCCGGTGATGAGCCCGGTGACTTCCTCGGGCGAACTCGACGCGATCGTCTTGTCGGCAACCTTGCGGCCGCGCCGCATGACGATGACGCGGTCGGCAACGTCAAAGACGTCGGGCATGCGGTGACTGATCAGCACGACCGCAATGCCCTGGTCGCGCAAATGGCGGATCAGGTTCAGCACCTCGGCGACCTGTCGGACCGAAATCGCCGCCGTCGGCTCGTCCATCAGCACGATCTTAGCCTGCGAAAGCATGGTGCGGGCAATCGCCACCGCTTGCCGCTGGCCGCCCGACATCTGCTTGACCAAGTCGCGCGGGCGGGTTTCGGATTTCAGCACGGCAAAGATCTGGCCGGCGCGCTTGTACATCGCGGCGTAGTCGAGGATGCGAAACGGCCCGACGCCGCGGCGCAGCTCGCGGCCGAGATAGACGTTGGCGGCGGCCGTCAGATTGTTGCACAGCGCCAGATCCTGATGGACGATCTCGATGCCGTGCTGGCGCGCCTCCACCGGCTTGTGCAGGATCAGTTCCTTGCCGTCCATCTGCATCGTGCCGTGGCTCGGGCGGAAGTTGCCGGCGATCATCTTGACCAGTGTCGACTTGCCGGCGCCGTTATCGCCCATCAGGCCGACCACCTGTCCGGCCTCGATCGACAGCGAAACGTCGTTGACGGCTTGGATGGCGCCGAAATGTTTCGAGATGTTGGCGAGTTCGAGAACCGACACCAGACTGCTTCCTCCCCGTGGTTCCGGCCAGCGGTTCTGCCGCGGCCTCGCTCTCCCCAGCCCCTCCCGGGAACAGCGCTTTCGCCCATTTACGCACATGCCCCCTTGCCGTCAACAGCGGCCTCTTTCGAAAAATCCGTTTTGTAGGACAAATAGCAATTGACGTTGGTCGCAAGCCGATATTAGCTAAGCGTCGGAGGAGATTATGCCGATCTCCTGTTCCGGCGCGCCGGCGGAATCGGCGGAGGTTTATCGGTCGAGGATCTGGCAGCGTCCGTACCGCGCTGGTCTGCGGCCGCATCTGGAAATACTTATCGGCCCGGCTTGGCGACACGAGTGCTCGCGAAACGAACCTCTGTCATCGCGCATCCGGGCCGGTCTGTGTGGCGGGCACGCCGTGTCCGTCTGTTTCAAGGGAGGACTGAAATGAGGAAATCACTATTGCTCGCTGCCGTCGCCATGCTGGCGTTGGGCGCCGGGCCGGCTATGGCCAAGAAACAGCTCGTCATCGTGGTGAAGGGGCTCGACAATCCGTTCTTCGAGGCCATCAACCAGGGTTGCCAGAAATGGAACTCGGAAAACGCCAACTCGGAATATGAATGCTTCTACACAGGTCCGGCGTCGACCTCGGACGAGGCCGGCGAAGCCCAGATCGTTCAGGACATGCTAAGCAAGCCAGACACGGTGGCGATGGCCATTTCGCCGTCCAACGCGCCGCTGATCGCGCAGACGATCAAAAGCGCCAATCCGTCGATCCCCATCATGACGCTCGACGCCGACCTCAGCAAGGAAGATGCGGCGCTGCGCAAGACCTATCTCGGCACCGACAACTACCTGATGGGCTACAAGATCGGCGAGTATATCAAGAAGGCCAAGCCGGATGGCGGCAAGATCTGCACCATCCAAGGCAATCCGGCGGCCGACAACATCCTGCGCCGCGCTCAGGGCATGCGCGACGCGCTTACAGGCCAGAAGGATCTCCCGGCGCTCGCCGGCGAGGGCGGCTGGACCGAGGTCGCCGGCTGCCCGGTGTTCACCAATGACGACGGCGCCAAGGGCGTGCAGGCGATGACCGATATCCTCGCCGCCAATCCCGATCTCGACGCTTTCGGCATCATGGGCGGCTGGCCGCTGTTCGGTGCGCCGCAGCCCTATCGCGACCTGTTCAAGCCGATGGCCGATAAAATCGCCAAGAACGAGTTCGTCATCGGCGCTGCCGATACGATCGGTGAGGAAGTGGCGATCGCCAAGGAGGGTCTGGTGACCGCGCTAGTCGGCCAGCGGCCGTTCGAGATGGGCTACAAGGCGCCCTCGGTGATGATTGACCTGATCGAAGGCAAGCCGGTCGCCGATCCGGTCTTCACCGGTCTCGACGAGTGCACCAAGGATACGGCCGACACCTGCATCCAGAAGTAGGTTCGCAGTTTCGGGGCGTCCGATCGACGGGCGCCCCGTCACACCGGTTCACGAAAAACCTACGAGGTGAGATTGCTGGGGCGAACCGCTCCTGCTTTGCCGCGCCTTGAGTTCAGCATGTGCCGGGGAACATGGATGTCGGACGCAAGATCGAAAAAGCGACTTACCACGGTTAATGCACGGGCCAAGGTCAAGGCACAGGCTGCCCGTCCGCCCGGCGCGCGCCGTACCGATGCGGCGCTGATCCCCGGATCGAGCGTGCATGCGTCGCTGGCCAACGAGATCGGCCTCAGGATCGTTCGCGGCGACTATCCGCCGGGAGCCATCCTGCCCAACGAGGCCAAATGGTCCGAGACTTTCAACGTCAGCCGCTCGGCGGTTCGCGAAGCGATCAAGATGCTGATGGCCAAGAGCCTGCTGGCTTCACGCCCCAAGATCGGCAGCTGGGTCGAGCCGAAGGAGCGCTGGAACCTGCTCGATCGCGACGTGCTGGCTTGGTACGCGACGTCGCCCGACCGCGAAGTGTTCCTCAGAACCGTGCAGGAGTTCCGTCATATTATCGAGCCGGAAGCCAGCGCCTTTGCCGCGATCCGGCGTAGCGACGAGCAGATGGCCGAGATCAGCCAGGCCTGCCGGGAGATGGGCCAAGCGACGACGCTGCAGGAGCGCACCCGCGCCGATACGCGTTTTCATCTCGCCATCCTGCGGGCGTCGGGCAACGACCTCCTGGTACCGCTCGGCGTGCTGATCGAATCCGCGCTCGACCACCTCTTCGTTTTCGTCACCCGCGAAACCAGCGACCAGCCTCGAGCGCAGGCGCTGCATGAGGCGATCGAGAAGAACATCCGGCTCCAGCGGCCGGCTGCAGCCCGCACCGCAGTGCACAGACTGCTCGCCAATACCGACGACGTTATCGGGCGGTCGCGGCGCTAGAGCGGTCCTTAAACCTCTTGCCGCTTGCCGTCCTTGCTCGGTGTCAGGTCGACGCCATTGACCTTGCCGATATGCGTCGCCAGCATCGGCACATATTGATCGGCCGGCCCAGCGGCGAATGCGCCGGCGAATGCGTTCTTCGTGGCATTGCCAAGCGGGTTGGCGATGCCGGCAGCACCCGCCATCGATTCGAGATAGGTGAGGTCCTTGAAGGCGTTGGCGATGGTGAATTTGTGCGCATCGCGGTCGCCTTCCAGGGTCCAGCGCATAAAGGTCTGGTAGAAGCCGCAATCCATGCGGCCGTTGCGGATAACGCTGTCAAAGCGCGGCGGCGAGATGCCGACCTTCTCAGCCAGCGCCAGCGCCTCGGAATAGATCGCCGCATAACCCAGCGAAATAAAATTGTTAAGCAGCTTCATGCGGTGGCCATCGCCGGTGTCGCCGATGTGGACGATGCGTCCGGCCCAAGTGTCGAGCACCGGCTTCAGTCGGGCAAAGACCGCGTCGGACGCGCCGACCATGGCGTCGAGCGTGCCTTCCCAGGCCTCCTTCGGCGTGCGGCTGAGCGGGGCATCGACATAGTCGACGCCGAGCGCCTTGAGTTCGGCGGCAAGCGCTACGGTCGAGGTCGGGTCCGAGGTCGAGCAATCAACGACCACCGAACCCTTCTTCAGGCCTTCCTTGAGGCCGCCGGGCCCGCGGATGATGGCTTCGACCTCGCGCGAGCCGGTGACGCAGATGAAGACGATATCGGATGCCACTGCCACGTCGCGCGAGGTCGCGGCTTCCTCCGCACCCCGGCCGAGCAGGTCTTCCGCCGGAGCGCGGTTCTTGCGGCCGAGGAATGTCAGCGAATAGCCCTTATCGACGATGTTCTTCGCGATCCCGTGCCCCATCAAGCCCAGTCCGATGAAGCCGATCTTTTCGCTCGCGGCGGTGGTGTTCATGTCCGTGTAATCCTGTGTTGCGGTCTCGATGACGGCGCTGCACTTTGGCAGGCGAATTGTTGAAGCGGGTTTTTGCCGCAAGCGGTTGGTAGACGATTGCAGAGTTCGATATTGTCTGACAATACACATGAATTCCAGGGAATGTGGAGAGCAAAATGACCAAGCGGATCATGTTCACCGGCGGCAGCGGCAAGGCCGGGCGTCATGTCGTGCAGTATCTGGTCGAGCAGGGGTGCCAGCTGCTCAACATCGATACCAAGCCGCTCGACAATCCCAAGGTGCGCACGCTGATCACCGACATCACCGACAGCGGGCAGGTGTTCAACGCGCTGTCGAGCTATATGGGCCTGCATGAATTCGACCCGTCGCTGCGCGCGCAGCCGGTCGACGCCGTGGTGCATTTCGCGGCGATCCCGCGCATCATGATCACGCCCGATAACGAGGTGTTCCGTATCAATGCGCTCGGCACCTATAATGTAATCGAAGCGGCGGTGAAGCTCGGCATCCGCAAGGTGGTGATCGCCTCCAGCGAGACGACCTATGGGCTGGTCTTCGCCAACGAGCCGCGCGACCCGACGCATTTCCCGCTCGACGAGGAGTATGATGTCGACCCGATGGACAGCTACGCGCTGTCCAAGATCGTCAACGAGAAGACGGCGCGCGCCTTCGCGCTGCGCAGCGGCATCGACATCTACGCCTTGCGCATCGGCAACGTCATCGAGCCGCATGAATATTCGCTGTTCCCGAAATGGTTCGCCGATCCGGGTTTCCGCAAGCGGATCGCCTGGAGCTATATCGACGCGCGCGACCTCGGCCAGATCACGCTTCGCGCGATCGAAAAGGATGGGCTCGGCTATCAGGTGTTCAACGCAGCCAATGACGACACCTCGTCCGATCTGCCGACGGCTGAACTCTTGAAGCGGTTTTATCCCGGCGTGCCGGTCAACGCTGAGCTCGGCGAATACGAGACGCTGCTTTCGAACCGCAAGGCGCGGGATGTGCTCGGGTTCCGCCCTGAACACAGCTGGCGGAAATACGTCAAGTCGGCATGACGGGGTCGATGCACCCGGGCTGATCTGTGCACAGAAGCAGGCTTTGCAGCCCGAGGCTTTTCCTGTGCTTGACAGCTTTCGGAATCCGGACTTTGTGAACGCATGCGGGACGGCAAGCCGAATAGGGGAAAAACACCGGCCAAGGCGGCGTCCGCCGAGCGCCCGGCTGTCGTCCGCCGTGCCGATGCGGCGCGTATGCCTGGGCCGAGCGTGCATGCGTCACTAGCCAACGAGATCGGTCTCAGGATCGTGCGCGGCGACTATCCGCCGGGAACCATCCTGCCCAACGAGGCCAAATGGTCCGAGACTTTCGACGTCAGCCGCTCGGCGGTGCGCGAAGCGATCAAGATGCTGATGGCCAAAAGCCTTTTGGCGTCGCGTCCGAAGATCGGCAGCTGGGTCGAGCCGAAAGAGCGCTGGAACCTGCTCGACCGCGACGTGCTGGCCTGGTACGCGACCTCGCCCGACCGCGAGGTGTTCCTGAAAACGGTGCAGGAGTTCCGCCACATCATCGAGCCGGAAGCGACCGCCTTTGCCGCGATGCGCCGCACAGACGAGCAGATGGCCGAGATCAGCCAGGCCTGCCGGGAGATGGGCCAAGCGACGACGCTGCAGGAGCGCACCCGCGCGGACACGCGTTTTCATCTGGCCATCCTGCGCGCCTCGGGCAACGACCTTCTGGTGCCGCTCGGTGTGCTGATCGAATCGGCCTTCGATCATCTGTTCGCTTATACGACGCGGGAACTGGACGATTTGCAGCACGCGCAGAAGCTGCACGAGGCGATCGAAAAGAACATTCGCCTGCAGCGGCCGGATGCGGCGCGCAACGCGGTGCGCAAGCTGTTGGCCAATACAGATAGCGTCATCAAGTCGAGGTAGGCCGACCCTCTAATCTTTCTCTCGGGCGCCCAAACACCGCGCGCAGTTCGTCCTTGGCGTCCTCCAGCACTTTCTTCTGCTTGGCCGGCAGGTTCTTGCCGGCACGGTTGATGTAGAAATTCAGCATCGACATGGCGGATTGGAACGGCTCGGCCTTGCGCCGGTCACTATGTTCGGCCGATCGCTTCAGCGAGGCCGCGATCTTTTTAGGGTCGTGGGATTCGAAGACGTGCTCCTCGAGGTCCAGCGCATCGCTGTGCTCCGTCACCTCGGCCGACCATTTCCTTTTCGCGGTCATGACAAAACTCCTTCCATTGGTGCGTTGATGGAAACTCCGGGACGGCGGCCACTGTTCCACTTCAGCTCAAATCCCTGGAGCCACGGATTTGCGTGATGTGGCGCTGCACGGCGCCGCCAATGTGCCGATAGTGGCGTCGAACCGGTCGATTTTGCAGAATCGCGGACAGGAAACGCCTTGACCACAACCTTCTCCAGCCAGCCAAGCAGCCCCGGCATCGACAGCGCCTATGCCTGGATGCGGCTCGGCATCTCGATGCTGCTGGCGACGATCGGCGGCGTCGGCATGTGGGCGGTCGTCGTGGTGCTGCCGGCGGTGCAGGCCGAATTCGGCGTCGATCGCGCCGCCGCGTCGATGCCCTATACCGCGACCATGGTCGGCTTCGCCGTCGGTAATGTTGTGGTCGGCCGCGCCATCGACCGCGCGGGCTACTGGATACCGGCGCTCATTGCCTCGGTGGCGCTCGGCACTGGTTTCCTGCTGGCGTCGCTGACCACTTCGATCCTGCAGTTCACTCTTGCCCAGGGGCTTTTGATCGGCGTCGGCACGTCGGCGATCTTCGGGCCGCTGATCGCCGACATCTCGCACTGGTTCAACCGCCGGCGCGGCGTCGCGGTGACGGCTGCCGCCGCCGGCAGCTATCTCGCCGGGGCGGTCTGGCCGATGGCGATGCCCTATGTCATGCAGAGCGAAGGCTGGCGCTTCACCTATGGCGCGATCGGCGTCGTCTGCGTCGCGACCATGGTGCCGCTGATCCTGCTGCTCAGGCGCGGCGCGCCACGTGCCGCCGCTCCCGGGTCGCCCGGCAGCCGGCCCGTCCAGCCGATATCGCTGTCGCCGGCAGCCCTGCAGATGCTGCTCGTCGTCGCCGGCCTGGGCTGCTGCGTGGCGATGTCGATGCCGCAGGTCCATATCGTCGCCTATTGCATGGACCTCGGCCATGGTATGGCGCGTGGTGCCGACATGCTGTCGATCATGATGGTGGCGGGCGTCGTCAGCCGGCTGGCATCGGGTTTTCTTGCCGATCGCATCGGCGGCGTGAAAACCCTGCTGATCGGCTCGGTACTGCAAGGCTTGTCGCTGTTGTTCTACATCCCCTTCGACGGGCTCGCCTCGCTTTACGTCGTCTCGCTGGTTTTCGGCCTGTCGCAAGGCGGCATCGTGCCTTGCTATGCCATCATCGTGCGCGAATACATGCCGGCCAGAGAGGCCGGCCAGCGCGTCGGCATCGTAATCATGGCGACGATCTTCGGCATGGCGATCGGCGGCTGGATGTCGGGCTGGATCTACGATATGACCGGCTCCTACGCCGCCGCATTCCTCAACGGCATCGCCTGGAACCTGCTGAACATGGCGGCCATGGTGCTGCTGCTGTGGAAAGCGCGGCGCAGCGCCGCGGCAATGGGCTGAGCACTGACCCTTTGAATTTCGGCTCACGACCCCCAGCGGAAGTCGCTGACTAGTGGCTGACAGTCCGCTATCACCGGGCCACGTTCGTGCTTGACTTACACATATCTCGGCGGTTATTGATTGATCAAATAGCCAGCGAGTTATCGATTGCCATGTCACAGCCCCATGAGATCCTTTTCAGAACGCTTGCCGATCCGACGCGACGGGCCCTCTTCGAGCGGCTGTGTCGCGACGGGGACCAGACCGTCGCGGCTCTGACCGCTCGGGCTGGGGTCTCGCAACCGGCAGTGTCAAAGCACCTTGGGGTTCTGAAGCAGGCCGGGTTGGTGCGCGACCGCCACGAAGGCCGCAACACGCACTATAGCGCGGAGCTCGGCGCCTTGGCGCCGCTGATCGACTGGACGAACCAAATGGCTGGGTTCTGGCAAAGCCGGTTCGACAACCTCGAAGACTTGCTCAAAAGGATGGACCAATGACCAATACTGAGACCGAAACGCGCGCCGTCGTTGTCGAACGGGAGGTAGCTTTTCCGCCGGAAAAGATCTGGCGCGCCCTCACGCAATCACACCTGATCGAGGAGTGGCTGATGAAGAACGATTTCAAGCCAGACGAGGGGCACCGTTTCAATCTTAGCGCGGACTGGGGGGCGGTCGACTGTCAGGTCCAGGCAGTCGAGCCCAACAAGACGCTGTCTTACACGTGGGATACCAAGGATCTCCGGAGTGTCGTCACGTGGACGCTCACCCCTACGAGCACGGGGACCCATCTGCGCATGGAGCAGTTGGGCTTCCGGCCGGATCAGCAGCAGTATTACCAGGGTGCCAAATATGGCTGGCAGCGGTTCTTTGCGAACCTGGAGCAGGTCCTGGCGCGGATAGAGTAAGGCGTGCCGGCGCCAACGGGCAATGGCCAACAAGACGTCATCAAATCAAACAAGCTTGCAAGAAGGCTGGCGCCAAGCGGGTCGCCCGATCCGCTTCAGCTCGTCTTCAGAGGAGGTGCTCATGAACTGGAACACGTGGATTCGGCAACTCCACCGCTGGCTGTCGATCATTTTTACGGCGGTCGTCGCTGCCATCTTCATCACCTTGGGCGTAGGTGTCGAGCCCGCCTACTGGGTATACCTCATGCCGCTGATCCCGCTCGCCTTGCTCATGCTCAGCGGTCTCTACTTGTTCGCATTGCCGTACGCCACGAGGTGGCGCAGCGGACGACGCACGGCGTAGAAGCCTGAGCACGGTGGACGACAAGACGCCCGCTCACCACCCACAGCCGAAATTCAAACTGTGGCGCTACCCGAGTTCGGGTAGCTGTCCTGGCCGGTTAGCTTGACAATGGGGTAAGGCTGCGCGACGCCAGACGGGTGCGGCAAGTCGGGTTGGCATGGCGATAGTGGCAAAGACGCTGAACAGCATTTCGTGGCCGCGCTTCGGCGAAAGCGCCGCATTCGGGACAAGGCTGTGACCAAACCGCGCTCGCGCCGCGGCGGCGGCCGTCCGACGATCGCCGATGTCGCGCGTAAGGCCGGTGTCGGCGCCATCACGGTTTCCCGCGCCTTGCGCGAGCCGGGGCGTGTTTCGGAAGATCTGCGCCGCCAGATCCAGGCGGCTGTCGATGAGCTCGGCTATCTGCCCGACCCGAATGCGCGGGCGCTGGCTTCGGCGCGCGCCGAGGTCTTTGGCGTGCTGGTGCCGTCGCTCACCAACAGCGTCTTTGCCGAAGTGCTGCGCGGCATCTATGACAGCCTGTCCGACAGTTCCTACCGTATCCAGCTCGGCAATACCCATTATTCCGGCCTCGAGGAGGAACGGCTGCTGCAGGTGTTCGGCCCGCAGCGCCCGGCGGCGCTGATCGTGGCGGGCATCGACCAGACGCCAACGTCGCGAAGACTGCTCGAGACGGCCGGCTGCCCGGTGGTACAGGTCATGGAGACCGGGCCCGATCCGGTTGACATGATGGTCGGCTTCTCGCATTTCGACGGCGGCAAGGCGGCGACGGAGCACATGATCGAAATGGGCTATCGCCGCATCGGCTTCATCGGCGCGCGCATGGACCCGCGCTCGCAGCGTCGTTTGGCAGGCTATCGCGCGGCGATGGAGGGGGCCGGTCTGTTCGACCCGCGGCTGATCACCACCACGCCGGTGCCGTCCAGCGTGACGCTCGGCCGCGAACTGTTTCGTGACGCACTGGCCAAGGTGCCGAGGCTCGACGGTGTTTTCTGCAACAACGACGACATCGCGCTCGGCGTACTGTTCGAGTGCCACCGCGCCTCGATCGCCGTGCCGATGACGATCGGCATCACAGGCTTCAACGATCTCGACATGATGGAAGTGGCTTTTCCATCGGTCACTAGCATCCGGACGCCTCGCTACGAGATCGGCCGGCTGTCTGTCGCGATGGCGCTCGCGGCGATTGCAGGCAAGCGGCCGCAAGAGCCGGTCGTCGACCTCGGCTTCGAACTCAAGTGCCGCGAGAGCACAGCCCGCTAAAGGCACTGAAGCGCTTTGCAGGCATCGCGAAATGCCGCTTTACACCACGTCATGGGTAGCGCTACCATACGACTCTAGGCAGAAGTCGCGGCATAGATCGAAGTCTGTTTATTATATATAAGCGACAGCTCACACTTGTTTATTATGTATAATATGATAGTTTTTACTTCGGTTTACCAACCGGCAAGGGAGGAGAACGGGTCGGCATTCGGCCGCCTGAAAGGCGCGACGAGCAAGGCGGGAGGTGCCGGGCCAGACGCGCGAGACGCGTAAGAACAATCAGAAACTGCAACTGGGAGGAATATCGATGATCAAGTCACTCGTTGGTGGCATCATTGCCGCCACTGCATTGGTTATGCTGAGTTCGTCGGCGCTCGCCGAAGCCGAAATCGTCAAGGGCCCCTCTGCCGAGCCGGAATGCTTCGCGCCATGGGCGGCCGACACGCAGTTCTTCAAGTTTCCCAAGAAAGAAGGCCCGTACCGCATCGCGCTCGCCAATGGCTACATCGCCAACACCTGGCGCATCCAGATGGTGCAGACGGCAAAAGCCTATGCGGCGCAGCCGGAGGTCGCGGCGAAACTGAAGGAATTCAAGGTCGTCTCGACCGGCGAAGACGTGCCGGCGCAGATTTCGGCGATCAACAACTTCATCGATTCCGGCTATGACGCGATCGTCGTCAACGCGCAGAATCCGACGGCGTTCGGACCGGTCATCAAGCGCGCCAAGGAAGCCGGCGTCGTGCTGGTCGCCTTCGACAACATTCTCGACACCAAGGACGCCATCAACGTCAATGTCGATCAGAAAGGCCTTGGCGAGTTGTGGGCCAACTGGCTGATCAAGCATATTCCCAATGGTGGCAAGATCCTCGAAGTGCGCGGTGTCGCCGGCACGTCGGTCGACACCGACCGCCACAACGGCATCCATGAAGTTCTCAACGCTTCGGGTAAGAAGTGGGAGGTCACCGAAGTCATCGGCAAATGGGACGATGGCGTGGCGCAAAAGGCCTCGGCCGACGCGATCGCCACCAACGGCCCCTTCGACGGCGTCACTGGGCAGGGCGGCGACACCGGCATCGTCCAGGCGATGATCGACGCCAAGCATCCGTTCGTGCCGTTCGGCGGCGAAACGGAGAACGGCTTCCGCAAATTCTGCGCCAAGTTTGCCGCAGACGGGCTGAAATGTTCGTCGGCCGGAACCGGCCCCGCACAGGTGGCGGTCGCCATCAAGACGGCAATCGCAGCGCTCGAAGGCCAGGTCGTCCCGCAAGCGGTGAAGCTGCCGCTGGCGATCGTCGAGCATCCGAACTTCAAAGAAGGCGAGGACTATTTCCCCGACCAGTCCGACAATTTCTTCGTCGGCAACTCTTTCCCGACCTGCGGCATCAATTTCACGGCGCAGGAAATCATGGGCCAGAGCAAGGAAAACCAATAGACTGATCGCTCGGCGCCGCGGGATAATGCCGCGGCGCCGGTCCCGAAGAACAAGCGCCTTGGGAGGGGCCGATGGACGGTGCGGTTCCGCTCTTCCGCATGGAGGGCATATCCAAGCGCTATGGCGGTGTGCGGGCGCTGGAAAAGGCCGAGCTTTCGGTAACACCAGGCAGCATTCACGCCATCCTCGGCGAAAACGGCGCCGGCAAATCGACGCTGATCAAGGTCATGGCTGGCGTCGTCGCGCCTGACGAAGGCCGCATGATGCTGGACGGAAGCGAGGTGAGCTTCGCTTCGCCGGCCGCGGCCAACCAGGCCGGCATCGTCTGCATTTTCCAGGAACTGTCGCTCGTCCCCGAACTCAGCGTTGCCGACAACATCGTCATTTCCGATCCGCCGACACGCTTCGGCATGATCGACCGCAAGGCGCAGCGACGCATCGCGGAAGAAGCCCTGGCGCGCGCGGGCGCTGCCGACATCCACCCGCTGGCGCTGGTCAAGGATCTTCCGCTTTCAAGAAGGCAGATGGTCGAGATCGCCAAAGCACTTGCAAGGAAGCCGCGCATCCTGATCCTCGACGAGGCGACCTCGGCGCTGACTGCGGCCGACGTCGCCAAGATTTTCGGCGTGCTGAAGCGGCTGCGCTCGGAAGGGCTGGCGCTGCTCTACATCTCGCATCGCATGAACGAGATCGCTGAGCTTGCCGACCAGTGCACGGTCTTCCGCAACGGCCGCAATGTCGCCAGCTACGCAGCAGGCACCAAGAGCGACAATGAAGTCGTCGAGCTGATGATCGGCCGCGAATACAGCCATATCTTCCCACCGAGGCCGATGCGCGCGCCGGCCACCGCCGCTCCCGTGCTGGAGGCGCGCAAGCTTTCCTGGACCGACCGGCTGGACAATATCTCGCTGTCGGTCGGCGCAGGCGAGGTCGTCGGCCTCGGCGGTCTCGACGGCCAGGGCCAGCGCGAATTGCTGCTCGCCTTCTTCGGCGTGCTGCGCGGCCTCAGCGGGCAGATATTGATCGACGGCAAACCGGTGGCGATCGCCAGTCCGGCCAAGGCGCGCGGTGACCGGATCGGCATGGCGCTGATCCCGGAAGACCGCAAGACGGAAGGCCTGATGCTGCCGATGACGGTGCGCGAAAACCTCTCCTTCGCCGCACTCGACCGGCTGTCCAGGCGCGGCATCATCGACCGTGCCGCCGAGCAGCGGCTGATCGACGACATGGTAGCTCTGCTGGCGATCAAGACGGCAGGCCTCGACGTTCCGGTCGGCGCACTGTCCGGCGGCAACCAGCAGAAGGTCGTCATCGCCAAATGGCTGATGCGGCAGCCGCGCATCATCCTGCTCAACGACCCGACGCGGGGCATCGATGTCGGCACGAAGCAGGAACTGTATCAGCTGATGCGCAAGCTTGCCGACCAAGGCGCGGCGATCCTGTTTTACTCGACCGACTATGACGAGCTGATCGGCTGCTGCGACCGGGTGCTGGTGCTCTATGACGGAGCAGTAAAGCGCGAGCTGGTCGGCGCCGAGATAACCGAGCGGGCGCTGATCGCCAGCGCGCTCAACATCAATGGCGAAGAGATGCCTGTTGGCCAAGGAGCGGACGCGTGAAGGACTGGCGCTACTGGCTTGCCGAACAACGCGGAACGCTGCTGGCGTTCGGCATCTTCATCGTGATGTTTACGATCTACACCTTGAACCATCCGGCGGGCTTTACCGCCAATGTCGTGCAGACGGCTTCCAACAAGGGCGTGCTGCTCGCCTTCGTCGCCATGGCGCAGACGCTGGTGGTGATCACCGCCGGCATCGACCTTTCCGTCGGCATGATCTTTCTGCTGACCAACTGCCTGGCCTCATGGCTGGTCATCGGCACCGGCATCGAAACCGCGTTCGGCGTCGTCGCGGTGCTCGGCACCGGGCTGCTGTGCGGGGCGATCAACGGTGCCATCGTCATCTACGGAAGGCTGCAGCCGATCGTCACCACCATCGCCACCGGCGCGGTCTATTTCGGCATCGCGCTGCTGCTTCGGCCGTTCCCGGGCGGCTCGGTCAACGAGGATCTCGCCGACGCGCTGACCGGGCGGCTGTTCGGCGTGGTGCCGGCGAGCCTGGTGGCGCTGCTGGCCGTCGTGCTCGTGGTCTGGGTGCCGTTCAGCCGATCGGTGCTCGGCCGCGCGGCCTATGCCGCGGGATCGTCGGAGACGGCGGCCTACATGTCCGGCGTGCCGATCCGCCGCGGCAAGTTCGCCGCCTATGCGCTCGCCGGCCTGCTGGCCGCGATCGGCGGGCTGTTCCTGACCTTCTTCACCTATACGGGCGAGGCGGCCTATGCCAGCGGCAATGCCTATACGCTGTTCTCGATCGCCGCCGTGGTGCTTGGCGGCGTCTCATTGTTCGGCGGCAAGGGCAGCGCCATCGGCGCGATCTTCGGCGCGCTCGCATTCCGCACCATCGGCGACCTGCTCTTCGTCTTCGATTTCGATCCGCTCTGGCAGCCGCTGTTCCAGGGCGTCATCCTGCTGATCGCCGTCAGCCTCGGCGCCTTCGCCCTGTTCAGGGTCCGTAACCGGCTGGAGTGGTTCCTGTGAGCGAAACGACCATCGGCGGCATCGCCGGCCGCATGCCGAAATTCATCCGCCGCGCTGATCCCGCGGTGCTGACCGCCTTTGCCTGCATCGTGCTGCTGCTGTTTGTCGGCAGCCTCTATTCGCGCAGCTTCCTGTCGCCGGAATATCTGCTGCAGCAGCTCAAGGTGGCCTCGTTTCTCGGCGTCATCGCCACCGGCATGATGCTAGTCATCCTGCTCGGCCAGATCGACCTGTCGGTGCCGTGGTCGGTGGCGGCGGGCGCAATGATGGCATGTGCGGCCGCCGCCTACGGCCCGGTCGGCGTGGCGCTGGCGATCCCGTTTGGCATCTGCTGCGGTGTCGCGATCGGCGTCGTCAACGGCATCGGCGTCGCTTATCTGCGCATTCCCTCGATGATCATCACGCTCGCCACCAATGCCGTCGCGCAAGGGCTGATGGTGGTCTATACGGGCGGGTTCTCGCCGCAGGATTCGGCGACCCGGGCGATGCGCTATCTGGCGACCGGCTTTGCCATTCCGGGCGTGCCCAACGCGGTCGTCATCTGGGCGCTGATCGGTGCTGCGATGGTTTTCGTGCTGACCCGCACCGGCTTCGGCCGTACCGTCTACGGTATCGGCAACCGCGAGCGCGCCGCCTACCTCTCCGGCATCGACACGCGGCGCGTCGTGCTGATCGCCTTCGCCGTGTCCGGCGGGCTCTCCGCCTTCGGCGGCGTGCTTCTGGCCGGCTATGCCTCCAAGGCGGCGCAGTCGATGGGCGACGCCTATCTCCTGCCGTCGATCGCAGCGGTCGTGCTTGGCGGCACCTCGATCCTCGGCGGCCGCGGCTCGTATCTCGGCACGGTCGCTGGCGTCATCCTGATCACGCTTTTGCAATCCATTCTTTCGGTCATGCAGATGCCGGAGGCGGGGCGGCAGATCATCTACGGCGTCGTCATCGTCGCCATGCTCCTGCTTTACGGCCGCGCGCCGGCCAGCCGCTGACCCGCATCGTGGACGAAAAGGCAGCACAAACGCAGGGGCATCGCGTTCGGCCCGCACCGGCCGTCGTAGTGATGGGCGTCGCCGGTTGTGGCAAATCGGCCGTCGGCGAAGCGTTGGCCGCAGCGTTGGGCGCCATCTTCGTCGAGGGCGACCGGCTGCATCCGCCGGAAAACGTCGCGCGCATGGCAAGCGGCGAGCCGCTGACCGACGCATTGCGCGAAGGCTGGCTCGACGCGATCGGCCGGCGCATTGCGGGATCGGTCGGCGATGGGCAGGGCGTGGTGGCCGCCTGTTCGGCGCTAAAGCGCAGCTACCGCGAGCGTCTGCGCGGCTTTTGCCAGGACATTGTTTTCCTCTATCTGGAAATCGATCCCGCGACCGCGAAGCAGCGTGTCGGCTCCCGCCAGGGCCATTTCATGCCGGCAAGCCTGGTCGACAGCCAGTTCGCCACGCTAGAAGCGCCGGCAGCCGACGAGAACGCATTGACGCTCGATGCGACGCGCCCGATCGCCGACATTGTCGGCGACGTCGTGAGCCTGTTCGAGGCGAATTCCTGAGCGGGTCGCCGGCGCGGATCCCGCTTTAGCGGCGGCTGATCAGATCTGCGACGTCAGCTCGACTGGAAAATCGTCATTGTCGGCGTCGCGCATCGCGGCGAGGCTGCGATTGTCCAGCACCTCGGCGATCGCCTGGCGCACCTCCAGCATCATGTTCCGGACCTGGCATGTCGCCTCGTCGCAATCCTCGCAGCGCTGATATTGGGTGCGGCTGGCGCAAGGGATTGGCGCCAGCGGCCCGTCGAGGACACGCACGACATGGCCGATCTTGATCTCGGAGGCCGGCCGGGCGAGGCGGTAGCCGCCTTCCTTGCCCTTGCGGCTCTGGACGAAGCCGGCATTGCGCAATTCGCCCAGAATGGCATCCAGGAATTTCTTCGGGATGTTGTTGGCGACGGCAATGTCGTTGACGAATGCGAGCTGACCGACCGGCAAGCCTGACAGATGCACGAGGGCCTTGAGGCCGTATTTGCCTTTTTTGGTAAGCATGCTCGATTCAGTTCATGAAAACCCCAACCGCCCGCATCTGGCGGTTGTTTGTGTGTAAATCATGACGTTTGGTCGCACGACGCAGTTCGCGAAAACAAGCCGTCTGATGGCACAGTAGGCACAAACACGTTGATTCTTCGTGACGTTTTGGATGGTACGGCCGGAAATGCGCGAAATCACCTTTCCGGGCCGCGAAAACGAAGAAAGCCGGCAAAAGCCGGCTTTCGCTTCAAGTTCGAAGATCGCTTGCTCAGCGGCTGCCATAAGTCTGGTCGAGCAATCCGCCCGCGGCGAAATGCTCGGCCTGGATCTTGGCCCAGCCGCCGAAGACGTCCTCCACCGTCAGCAGGCGGACATCGGGAAACTCAGCCTTGTATTTGGCGGCGACCGCCGCGTCGCGAGCCCTCAGTCCGTTGCGGGCGGCGATGTCCTGGCCCTGCGGCGTGTAGAGGAAGTCGAGATAAGTCCTGGCGAGGTCACGCGTACCATGCTCGTCGGCGACCGTGTCGACAATCGCCACCGGAAACTCCGCCAGCAGGCTGACCGAAGGCGTCACCTGCTCGAACTTGTCATCGCCATACTCCCTGCGGACGCCGCGCGTTTCCGACTCGAAGGTGATCAGCACGTCGCCGATCTCGCGCTGCACGAAGGTGGTGGTCGCGGCGCGCCCGCCGGAGTCGAAGATCGGGACATTGTTGAACAGTTTGGTGACGAATTCCTTCACCTTGGCATCGTCGCCCTTGAAGGCTTCCTTTGCGTAGGCGGTGGCCGCAAGATAGGTGTAGCGCGCATTACCGGACGTTTTCGGATTGGGGAAGATCACCTGCACGTCGTCGCGCACGAGATCGTCCCAATCCTTGATGTTCTTCGGATTGCCGGCGCGCACCAGGAAGGACGGCAGCGAATAGAAAGGCGAGGCGTTGTCGGGGAAGTCCTTCTGCCAGTCGGCGGAGATAAGACCCTTGGAGACCAGGAAGTCGATGTCGATGACCTGGTTGAAGGTGACGACATCGGCGCCGAGGCCCTCGGCGATGGCACGTGCCTGCGCCGACGTCCCGGCATGCGACTGATCTATGGTCACGCCGGGGTGCTCGGCGACGAAGGCCTTGTTCACCTGCGCAAACAGTTCGCGGCCGACATCGTAGGACGCGTTCAGCAATTTGTCGGCCGACCACGCTTGGGAGGATGCCAGGAACAGGCCGGCCAATGTGGCGACGCCAAGCAAAAATCGCTTCATGAAAACAGGCTCCTGAAATGCCGTTTATCGCAGAAGGATAATCGGGCGATGCCCGACACGACGAGGCATGCAACCCGGATCTATGGTGTTGCTGTGAGAAAAAGCATTGCCGAATCGGCCCGTTGAAAGGATTTTCTTCCAAGCAGATGCATTTCGGCGTGTTCTCAGCACGCCGAGGTAGCCCGCTTAGATCCAGCCTTCTACACAGCTGGAAAAAGCTTCCAGCGCCGCGGCCTGAAGGCCACCCGGCTTTTCTGCGCCGCCGGATGGTCGACGGGCAGCTCGACCTCGACCCGCTGACGCTCGCCGCCAATTTCGAGCTCCACCCGTCTGGTGCCGGCGACGCGGCGGCTGGCGGCGACTGTGCCGGCGATGCAGCCGTTGCATTCGTCTACCAGTTCGACATCGTGCGGACGGAAGAACAGCGTCGCTTCGCCTTGCGGTGCCTGCGGCGCGGACAGCCCGATCGGGCGATCGGCGATCCAGACCTGGCCGTCCTCGATCTTGACGGGAAGCGAGCTCGATTCACCGATGAAGCCGTAGACGAAGGGCGAATTCGGCGTGTCGTAGATTTCATCGGCGGTGCCGACCTGCTCGATGCTGCCCTGGCTCATCACCACGACGCGGTCGGCAAGCTCAAGCGCTTCTTCCTGGTCATGGGTGACAAAGACCGTGGTGTAGCCGGTAGCGTCGTGGATGTCGCGCAGCCAGCGGCGCAACTCGCGGCGGACCTGGGCGTCGAGCGCTCCGAACGGCTCGTCGAGCAAAAGCACGGCCGGTTCGATCGCCATGGCGCGGGCAAGCGCCACGCGTTGGCGCTGGCCGCCCGAAAGCTGCGCCGGATAGCGCTTTTCCAAGCCGGAAAGCTGGACGAGGTCGAGAAGCTCGGAGGCACGGCGGCGGATTTCCTGCGCCGACGGACGTGTCGGCCCGTGCCGGACTTTGAGGCCGAAGCCGATATTGTCGGCGACCGTCATATGGCGAAACAACGCATAATGCTGGAAGACAAAGCCGACATTGCGCTCCTGGATCGACTTTTGCGACGCATCCTCCTCGCCGAAGAAGATCGTTCCTTTCGTCGGCCGCTCCAGCCCGGCGATCAGCCTGAGCAGCGTCGTCTTGCCGGAGCCGGAGGGTCCGAGCAACGCGATCAGCTCGCCGGACTTGATGTCGAGTGAAACGTCGTGGAGGGCCGGAAACCGCTCAAACTCCTTGCGCACGTTGGCAACGCGAACTTCCATCAACCGTCCCTTTTTTGTCGATGCATGTCGTTATCCCGAAACTGCTACGCACTTTGGGCGACATCAAACTCTTTATTTCATCTAGTGTCCGCGCGTCGCGGCGAGCTCGGCGCCGTAGCGCATTTCGAGAAGTGTTTTCAAGACCAGCGTGACGAGCGCCAGGCCCGCAAGTAGTGAAGCGACGGCGAAGGCGGCTGCGGCATTGTACTCGTTATACAGGATTTCGACATGCAGCGGCATGGTGTTGGTCAATCCGCGTATGTGGCCCGACACGACGGAGACCGCGCCGAACTCGCCCATGGCGCGGGCATTGCACAACAAGACGCCGTAGAGCAGCCCCCATTTGACGTTGGGCAGCGTCACGTACCAGAACGCCTGCCAGCCATTGGCGCCGAGCGACAGCGCTGCCTCCTCGTCGCCATTGCCCTGTTCCTGCATCAAGGGAATCAGTTCGCGGGCGACGAACGGGAAAGTGACGAAGATGGTGGCGAGCACGATGCCCGGCACGGCAAACAGGATGACGATGCCATGCGCCTTCAGCCAGGCGCCGAGCAGGCCCTGTGCTCCGAACAAAAGCACATAGACCAGGCCGGAAATGACCGGCGAGACCGAAAACGGCAGATCGATGAGCGTGGTGAGGAAGGCTTTGCCCTTGAACTCGAACTTGGCGATCGCCCAAGCGGCGGAGATGCCGAAGACGACATTGAGTGGCACCGAGATCGCCGCCACCAGCAGTGTCAGGTGGATCGCCGAGCGCGTGTCTGGGTTGGTCAGCGCCTCCGTATAAGCACTGAGGCCCTTTGCGAAGGCTTCGTTGAAGACGACGATCAGCGGCAAGAGCAGGAAAATGCCGAGGAAGGCAAAGGTCACGATCATCAGCACGGCTTTCGCCGGGCGGCTTTCGGTCACTGCCGCCGACTGGCTTTCGTGGTGCGGTGCGTAGGATTTGATCTCCGGATCAGCCATAGCGCTTGCGGCTCCACGTCTGCACCAGATTGATGACCAGCAGCATCACGAACGACAAAGCGAGCATGATCGCCGCGATCGCGGTCGCCGCCGCATAATTGTATTCCTCCAGCCGGATGACGATCAGAAGCGGCGCGATCTCGGATTTGTAGGGCAGATTGCCGGCGATGAAGATGACGGAGCCGTACTCGCCAACACCGCGTGCGAAAGCCAGCGCGAAACCGGTGACGATGGCCGGCGCCAGGCCCGGAAGCAGAACTCGGGCGATGGTCTGGAAGCGATTGGCGCCGAGCGTCGCGGCCACTTCCTCCACCTCCTTGTCGATCTCCTCCATGATCGGCTGAACGGTGCGCACGACAAAAGGCAGCCCGATGAAGATCAGCGCTATGACGATGCCGAGCGGCGTGTAGGCGACCTTGATGCCGAGCGGTGCCAGCAGGCTCCCGAGCCAGCCATTCGGCGCGTAGAGCGTGGTCAGCGCGATACCGGCCACCGCCGTCGGCAAGGCGAAGGGCAGGTCGACCATGGCATCGACGATGCGGCGGCCAGGAAAGTTGTAGCGCACCAGTACCCAGGCGACGATCGTGCCGAAGACGACATTGACCGCGGCGGCAATGAAGGCGGTGCCGAAGCTGATTTCAAGCGCATTAATGGTGCGGCGGTCGGTGGCGATCGCCCAGAAATCGGCCCAGCCGAGCGCGGCCGATCGCCAGACCAGCCCCGAAAGGGGAATGAGGATGATGAGCGTGAGGTAGGCAAGAGAGAAGCCGAGCGTCAATCCGAAACCCGGAATGACGCTCGGCTGTCTGAACCGCCACCCCGCCTTTGCGGGTGCTGTGGTCATGTCGTCCTGATCTAGAGTCTAGCTTACTGGGTCTACTGGGCCGGCTTATAGATCTGGTCGAATATACCACCATCGCCGAAATGGTAAGGCTGCGCCTTCTTCCAACCGCCAAAAAGTGGATCGTCGATGGTGATCAGCTTGATCTCCGGCAGTTTGGCGAGGTCCTCCGCCGGCACCAGGTCGGGCTTCGACGGGCGATAATGGTTTTTGGCGATCAGCGTCTGGCCTTCCTTGGAGTAGAGGTAGCTCAGATAGGCTTCGGCGACTTTTCGCGTGCCCTTGGCATCGACATTGGCGTCGACCACAGCGACGGGCGGCTCGGCCAGGATCGAGGTCGGCGGGTAGACGATGTCGAAATTGTCGGCGCCGAACTCGTCGAGCGCCAGATAGGCCTCGTTTTCCCAGGCCAGCAGCACGTCGCCCAGGCCCTTTTGCGCGAAGGTTACGGTCGCGCCGCGCGCACCGGTGTCGAGCACCGGAACATGGGCGTAGAGATTGCCGACGAATTCCTTGGTCTTGGCTTCGTCGCCGCCATCCCTGGCATTGGCATAGGCCCAGGCGGCGAGATAGTTCCAGCGTGCGCCGCCCGAGGTCTTGGGGTTTGGCGTGATCACTTGGACGTCGTCCTTGACCAGATCGCCCCAGTCGTGGATGCCCTTCGGGTTGCCCTTGCGGACGAGGAAGACGATGGTCGAGGTGTAGGGCGCCGAATTGTTCTCGAACTTGGTCCTCCAGTCGGGATTGATCTTCTTCGATTTCGAGACGATCGCGTTGATGTCGCCTTCGAGCGCCAGCGTCACCACGTCGGCGTCGAGGCCGTCGATCACGGCGCGGGCCTGTGCGCCCGACCCGCCATGCGATTGCTGGACGGTTACCGTCTCACCGGTCTCGGCCTTCCAGTGGGCGACAAAGGCCTCGTCGAATTGCTTGTACAGCTCACGCGTCGGATCATAGGACACGTTGAGGATGGTGGTATCGGCAAACGCGAAACCGAGTGTTCCGAATTGGACCGATGCAGCGACCAGGGCGCCGAGCAGTTTCCTGAAATGAGGATTGGTCATTTACGCCTCCGTTGAGATCGCTGCAATCTACTGAATTGGTAGAAATTAGATGCACTCAATGTTGCTTTTTTTGTCCGTTCGAAGCAATTTTCCGCCGACATTTGGCCTTATGAAGAAATTCTTTCCTCTCGACGGCGGGGTGCCGAATCCGGGCTCATGCAGCGATCTATCTGGAGATCGCGCCTCGGCAATGGCTCGATGTGGTCTGGACGCGATTTGCTTCGCAGCGATCAGTGATTTAGTCGGCGGTGAGGGGAAAATCGAAGCGCTGCTTTGGAAACGGCTCGTTTTCCAGCGTGAAATGCCACCATTCGCGGGCATAATTCCTGAAGCCGCCGGCGCGCATGGCCTCGACAAGCCTCTTGCGATTTGCGGTTGCTACCCCGGCGAGCGGACGGTGCGCCGTTTCGCTCATCGGGTCGAAACAGTCGAAGCCGGTGCCGAAATCGAGCGTGTCGGCATCGGGCGCGCCACAGGCCTGTTTCGGAGCGGTGTTGCGGTCGACTCGCGCGATGGCGACATCGACGGTCGAGCCGCGCGAATGCGTCGACAGTTCACCGACATAGCCTTTGGCGATGAGGTCCTTTCGCTTGACCACTGGATACCATTGCGGGTCGGGTGGTCCGCCTTCTCTCGTCCATTCGCCCATGTCGGAGACGGCGCGCGCAGGGCGGTAGCAGTCAAAGACGACCAGCGTCAGGCCTTTGGCGGCAATCGCTTTCTGGACGCCGGAGAGCGCTTCCGCCGCTCGCCCGGTGAGGATGCATACTGGCGCGTCGTAGCCGGCCGCCTTGCGGCGCAGGAAATTGACTGTGCGGGCATAGCGGACGTCCTGCCGGATGGTGGGATCGATGTCGGCCAGCCGAACGAAGCCGGCGGGGAGGTCCGCGGAAACGGTATCGGCAGCCCACAGCAGGGCGCAAAACGCAATGCGCTGAATCGCTTGGCGCATTCTATTCAACGAACACTTTCACGCTGGCCGCGCGCCCGACCGCGTCGATCACGGTCAGGGTCGAATAGCCGGCGCCGTCCGGCTGCCAGGTCGCACTGCGCCGCCGGTCGATGCCGACCAGCGGCTTGCCATTGGCCAGCCAGCGGAACGGGGCGCGGCCGCCTTGCAGCTTCAGCACCAGCGGCGAGGCCCTGGCGGCGGTGGTGCCGAGATCGACGCGGGCGCCGTCGGGCGGAAAGATGATCGTCGGCGCAGGCTCGGTCGGCGTCGCCTGGACCAGCCCGTCGGCGCCAGAACCGAAACGCTCCAATGTCACCGGCAGATCGTCGCGCCTGCGTCTGGTGACGCCGGCCGGCTGGCCTGGCAGCGGCACGGGAGCCAGGCCGGAGCGGACAAAGCCCTCGAACAGGATCGGTGCGGCCGAGACATAGCCGGACAGGCCAGGCACCGCGCCGGCATCGGGGCGGCCGACCCAGACGCCCAGCACGTAGCGCCCGTCGAAGCCGACCGACCAGGCATCGCGGTAGCCGTAGGAGGTACCGGTCTTGTAGGCGATGCCGCGCCGGGCGACACCCTCGGGCGGCTTGACGCCCGACAATATGTCGGTGATCTGCCAGTTCGCCTGATCGTCAAGGATGGTAGCTGTGGAGCGTTCGGCATTCGCCGGCTCGGTGCCGTCATGCAGCGTGTGGGCCTTGCCGCCATTGGCAAGCCCGGCATAGAGCTGGATGAGGTCGCGCAGCGTCACGCCGACGCCGCCAAGGCCGATGGCGAGGCCCGGCGCCTTGTTGACGGGCAGGATCGGCGTGACGCCGGCCTGCCGGAAGCGCGCGAGCAGCCGCGCCGGCCCGACCGCGTCGAGCACACTGATCGCCGGCACGTTGAGAGACAGTTGCAGCGCCTGCCGGATGCTGACGTCGCCCTGGTAGCCCATGTCGAAATTCTTCGGCCGGTAGCCGGAAAAATCCGTCGGACTGTCGTCGATCAGCGTTTCCTGCGCGACCAATCCCTGTTCGAAGGCGAGCCCGTAGATGAACGGTTTCAACGTCGAACCGGGCGAGCGGACGATTCTGGTCATGTCGATCCAGCCGGAGCGGCTGGCGTCGAAATAGTTGGCAGACCCGACTTCGCCGAGGATCTCGCCGGTGCGGGTGTCGGCCAGCACCATGGCGACGGACAGGCGGGGGCCGAGCCTGGTTGCGGCATCCCTGGCCACCTGTTCCAGCCCTTCCTGGACGCTTTTGCGGATCGTCAGTTGTAGCTTCTGGCCGGGGCCGGCCTTGGAAAGCGCCGCGTAGGCGGCGTGAGCGGCGAGCGCCGGCAGCGTGCGGCGGACGCCTGAAACGTCGTCGAGCGCGGCGCGTGCGGCCTCGCGCTCGCCGAGCAGGCCCGATGAAACCATGCGCGCCAGCACCCGGTCGCGGGCGGCATGAGCGATTGCGAGATTGCGGTCGGGCCGGCGCTTTTCCGGCAACTGCGGCAGGGCAACAAGCAGGGCCGCCTCCGAGACCGTCAGCCGCTTCGGCTCTTTGCCGAAATAAGCCAGCGAGGCGGCGCGCACGCCTTCGAGGTTGCCGCCATAGGGCGCCAGCGTCAAATAGCGTTCGAGGATCTCGCGCTTGGTGAGCCGCCGCTCGATCTGTAGGGCGCGCAGCATCTGCTTGATCTTCGAGCCTAGGCTGCGGCTGTCGCGCGGCTCTGCCAGCCGGGCGAGTTGCATCGACAGTGTCGAGCCGCCGGAGACGATACGGCCATTGGCCACGAACTGGCCGGCGGCGCGGGCCAGCGCCAGCACGTCGACGCCTTCATGATCCCAGAAGCGCTTGTCCTCGTAAATCACCAGCATGTCGACGAGTTGCTTGTCGACCTGGTCGAGGCGGGTGGCGAGCCGCCAATACCCGTCCGGCGTGGCGAAGGCGCGCAACAGTTGGCCGTCGCGGTCCTGCACTTCGGTCGACACGGTGAGTTCGGCCGGCAACGGCGGCGGAAAGGCGCGGTCGAGCTGCCAAAGCCCGCCCGCGGCGATTGCTGCTAAGCCGGCGAGGAAGGCGGCGGCGATGGCCGAACGGCGCAGGATTTTTCGGTAAAGCACGGCGCTGCCCCTCATCCGCCTGCCGGCACCTTCTCCCCGTATAGTGACGGGGAGAAGGGGGCTGTCGCGACCCTTGGCGCCTTTTCTGCGACGTTCGAGGTTGGCGAAAACTTCGGCGCAAGCTTCTTTCTCCCCGTCTCTGTACGGGGAGAAATGCCCGGCAGGGCAATGAGGGGCAGCGCCATCGCCATATTCGCCGCCATCGGCGCCTTATGGCGCCTTGACCTCCATCATCCCGGTCGCGGTGCGGGCCGAATATTGCGGCCGGTACATGTCCTCGACCGTTGCAGCCGGATGGGCATAGGTGCCCGGTGTCACCGCGCGCACGACATAGGCGAGCGTAATGTTGCGGTCGCCGTCGCCATCGTTCGGATTGAAGGCCGCGACGAAACGGTCGTCGCGGAATTCGAGATGGGCGGCGTCGGTCTGAGCCAGCCACGAGAAGTTCGACAACTGGGCGCTGGAAACCAGGCCCGGATTGTCGATTTCGAAGCCGGCCGGCAGCAGATCGGTGATCACGAGCCGCGACGGCCACTTGTTCTGCTCGTAGATATTGAGCACCACGACATAGCGTTCGTTCTGGGTCACCTCCGTGACATTGGCTTCGGTGCCGTCGAGCTTGTAGTGGGTGCGGCCGATGGTGAAGCCGTTGCCGCCGGCCGGCAGCGGCTGGATCGGCGAGGCCACCGTGGTGACGACCGCCTGCAGCGGGTTGCTGCCGGTGTTGGCGACGGTCAGCGGGCTGTCGGCAATGTCGCTGCCGGCGATCTGGTCCGAATAGGCGCCGGCATGCGGCGCGCCGTTGATGGTCAGCGCGATCGAATCGTTGCCGGCCTTCAGTGCACGGGCCGCCAGCAGCATCCAGGACTCGTCCTGCGTGCTGGTCCATCTGACGGCGGCGCGTTCCTGCGTCACCCGCTTGATAAGCGCCGGCACGATCGTCGGCACCGGCTTCGATTCGGCGGCAAGCGCCAGCATCGCCGCGCCGTCGCGCAGCGGCGAGCCATAATCGGACCTATAGTAGTCGTATGCTGAGCTTGAACTGGCCAGTTGCAGGGCGGCCTGGAAGGTGGCTTCCGAGCGCTGCGTGTCGCCATAGAGCGCCAGGCCCGCCGCCAATTGGGCAACGGCCATCGGGCTGGTAAAGGCTTCGATCTGGGTGTCGGCATAGTAGCGCAGATCGCCGATCGAGGCCTTCTTGTTGCGGGCCAGTACATAGAGCGCATAGGCGATCTGGCTGCCGCGATCCTTGACGTCCTGGTCGTAGCCGATCGCGTTTTGCAGATTGCTCAGCGCCTGGTTCATCGCCTGGGTCGGCACGTCGTATTTCTGCTCGCGCGCCCGGGTCAGGAAGTCGGTGACATAGGCGTCGAGCCACAGGTCGCCGGAGCCCGGGCCCCACAGGCCGAAGCTGCCGGCCGAAGCTTGGTAGCTCAGCACCTTGTAGATGGCGTCCTGGATGCGGCCGCGCAGGTCGGCGTCGCTGGCCATGCCGACGCCCGATGCCATTTCGTTGACATAGAGAAGCGGCATGGCGCGGCTGGTGGTCTGCTCGGCGCAGCCATAGGGGTAGCGGTCGAGCGTCATCAGGAGCGACGGCACGTCGAAGGCCGCCGCCTGCGAAACGCCGACGCTAACCGAAGCGCCGTCGAGCACGCTTGCCGCCAGGAGCTCCTTGTCGACGCGCAGCGACCCGCCATTGCCCTTGAGGTCGACCACCATGCGGGTGGTCACCGGCAATTGCGCCGGGCGCACCGGAACATACAGCGTCTGCTCGACAGCGGTGCCGTCGGCATGGGCGAGCTTGATGGTGATCGAGGCGTTGCCCGGCGTTTCAGCGATCAGCGGCACGGTTAGCGTCTGCCGCTTACCCTTGGCGAGCGTCAGCTTTTCGGGCAGGGCGGCACTGCCGGTCGAAAGATTGGCGGTGGTGTTTATCGACAGTGCATAGTCGCCCTCCGGGCCGTCGGCGTCGGTGACGTCGAGCCGCATGACGGCCGAATCTTCAGGCGCCAGGAAGCGCGGCAGGCCGGCGGTGATCACCACCGGATCGCGCACGATCACGTCGGACTGGTCATGGCCGACCCCGTCCTTAGTCCAGGCGACGGCCATGACGCGCACGGTGCCGTTGAATTGCGGGATGTCGAAGTCGATCCGCGCCTTGCCGTCGGCGTCGAGCGGGACCGGACCGGAGAAGAAAGCGACCAGCTTTTCGGTCGGCGGGCTGCCTTGCGATTGTATGTTGGCGCCGTCGCCGCCGGTGCGCAGCTTGCCTGATGTGCCCAGCGAGCCGTCGATCAGACGGCCGTAGAGGTCGCGTACCTCAAGGCCGAGCATGCGCTGGCCGAAGAACCAGGTCTCAGGATCCGGCACCTTGTAATTGGTCAGGTTGAGGATGCCGACATCGACGGCCGCGACCATGACATAGGCGTTGGCACCCGGCTGCACACCGGCCACGGAGACCGGGATCGACAGCTGCTGGCGCGGCATGGTCTTGTCCGGCGGCGTCAGGGTGACGGCGAGCTTCTTGGAGCCCGGATCAACCTTCAGCCATTTGACGCCGATGGCGCGCGCCGGCATGCGCGTTTCCTGCGCATCGCCCGGCCTGAACAGCGTTGCCGTGACATAGGCGCCGGCGCCCCAGTCGTCGCCGACCGGGATGTCGATGGTGCTGCCATCTGCCGGCACGCTGGCGGTGACGGTTTTCAAGAGTTTGTCCGCGCCGATGGTGAGGAGCAGCTCGCCGGCAAAATGCGGCGACACTTTGAGTTTGGCCACTTCGCCCGCCGCGTAGTTGTCCTTGTCGAGGGCGATTTCGAGGCCGTCAGGCGTTTCGGTGGTGGTGGAGCTGACATACCAGCCGGCGTCGAATTCGTAGCTGGTCGCCGGGCCTTCCGGGTCCGATGTCTCGATCTCGAGCCGATAGCGGCCCCAGTCGACCGGCAGCGAGACGGTGGCCTCGCCGTCGGCGGTCAGGTCGACCTGGCCGTTGGCCACCGACTTGGTGAAGGTGACCGGCTCATAGTTCCAGGAATTGCTTGAGCGGTACCATTGGTAATTGCGTTCGACCTTGACCAGCGACCATTGCGCGCCCTGCAGCGCCTCGCGCCTGCCGTCGGGGTCGACCGCAATCAGGCTGAACTTCGCCGTGCCGCCTTGCGGCACCTCGTCACCGTCGAAATCCGGGCGGATGCCGATCATGTGGCCCTGCGGCCGGATGCCGATGTTGAGCGAGCGCTCGACGGCGCGGCCGCCGGTCTCGCGCATCCTGACCGTAACCTTGGCATCGACGAGCTTGGTGGTCGAGGGCAACTGGTCGACGGAAACCGGGAAGGTCGCCTTGCCGTCCTCACCGACCACCGGCAGATCCGTGAACGGCGTGATTGACGGTTCGGCCGACTGCTCGTCGGCGAGGCCGAAGGAATAGCCCTTGAAGCGGTCCCAGTCACGGGTGGTCGACAGCGTCAGTTCGCCTTCGAGCGCCAGCCCGGCGGCCGGCGCGCCATAAAGGAAGCGGCCGTCGACGGTGACGTTGGCAGTTTCGCCCTGCGCGATCTCCTGCTTGTCGGAGGACAGGTCCAACTCGATGCGATCCGGCACGAAATCCTCGACCAGGAACATCTGGCTGGCGACCGCCGCCTGCTTGGGGTCGGTGTGTATCGCCACCGTCCAGGTGCCGCGCATGGCGTTGGGTTCGAGCGGCAGGTCGACGGCATGGCCGCCGGCCGATGCGCCGTCGCTGACGATGCGGCGGTTCTCGACGCCGTCGGGACGGGTGAAGATGAAGGTCAACGGCAGGTTCTCGACGGCCTTGGCGGCGCCGTCGCGGGCAAGCGCCGCGACGTGGACGTCCTCGCCGGCGCGGTAGATGCCGCGTTCGGTCCAGGCATAGACGTCGAGTGCGCCCGGCGCCGGACGCCCGGTGACGCCACGATCGGAAAGATCGAAGCCGGCGCGGCCCATGTCGAGGAAGACGAAGTCGCTGTCACCTTGCTTGGCTGTCAGCACCGCCGGGACCATGCCGCCGTCGCCGCGCGTCAGTCCGGGGTTGAAGACGGCGCGGCCTTCCGCGTCCGTGGTTGCGGTGCCGAGGATTTCGTTGTTCCTGGCGAGCAGCGTCAGTTCAGCACCTGATATCGGCTTGGCGGTTCCGAGCGAACGGGCAAAGACGTTCAGCCCATCCTGTCCGGTATAGGTCGACAGGCCGATATCGGAGACGACGAACCATTGCGTAGCGCGCGAATCATAGTCGTTGTCATTCTCGTCGACCGGTTGCGCGGTCAGCACATAGACGCCGGGCTTGCGCTGCGGCAGTGCTTCGTCGACCGGGAAGGAGGTGGTGACTTCCTTGTTCAGGTCGTTGGCGATGTCGAGCTGGCCTTGCCAGACCGGCTCGCCCATCTGATCGGAAATGTTGGTGATGTCATAGCCGTCAAGTTGGCGCAGGAACTGGTAGCCGGACAGAAGCTGGGTCAGCGAGCGGTCGCCGATGCGATAGAGCTTCATTTCGGCGGCGTTCATGTTGACGGTGACGACCGGAATACCGCGGCGCGCGCCGGCAGGCAGCACGAAGCTGTCGCCGGTGAAACGGGCGGACGGGGCGCGGTCCTGCACATAGATGGACAGCACCACCGGTGCGGTGATCACCTCGCCGATGGCGGCCGGCAGGCCGGGGCGGAAGGTCACGTCGTAATGCTGGCCGTGCTCGAGCCCTTCGACGCAGATCTGCTTGTCCTTGGCCTCGACGCCCTTGGGAGCGGCGTTGTCGACGGTGACGAATTGCGAATAGTCGACGCCGGTCTTGACCAGATCTTCGGAAAACTGCGCGCAGATGCGCGGCGCACTGGTGTCGGCTTCGACCGTGTGATCGATGACGCGAAAGCCCTTGCGCGCTTTCAAGTCTTCATAATCGGCCTTGACCGCCGGAGAATTGACCAGCGCGAGGCTCGCTTCGTAAGCCTGCAGGGCGGGCCGGGCGAGGTCGCGGCGATCGAGCGCGGCGCCAAGCAGCGCCAGCACGGCGGCGCGCGTCTTGGTGGTGCGCAGCAATTTGTAGGCGTTGAAGCCGGCGGAGGTGGCGTTCGCAGGCAGGGTAGACGCCTCCGCGCTGTTGGCGGTCGGCTGCACGGCGAGCGTTTCCTGCGCCAGTTCGAACCAGAGCTTGCCATCATCGGGCAATACCGAAACCAAAGCCTCGTATTTCTGCATGGCCGAGCGGTGGTCGCCGGTCAGCGACGCCTGTTCGGCCGCCTCCCTCAGTGCCGTCAGCCCTTCGGTGGGCTTGGTGTAGGCCGGGCCTGTGAGCCTGTTGCGGTATTGCTGGGCCTGGTCGGCCATCCAGGTGGGGAAGAAGGCGAGATCCGGCGGCGCGCCGATATCGAGGTCGCCATCGATGTTAACGACCTTGCCGGCGACGGCGCCCTTGAAGGGTTTCAGCGTGTTGTAGTCGGATTTGAGAAAACACCATTTGGCTTTGGGGTTGTAGGTGAAGGCGCGGCAGGCCGGATCGCCCAGGCATGTCGTCTTGCACTGGTCGAGGCTGACATTCTGGTCGGATCTGAGATCGAAGCCGAAATAATCGGAATTGTCTGACGTCACCACCCGGCGCGCTTCGGCCGCTTGCGCGACACCGCTCCAGGTGAAAAAGAGAAGGAAAAGAATCGACAGACCACGAGCCGCGCGCATTGCCATAAACCCCTCCAGACACTGCTTTACGTTACGTCCGGACATGTTCAAGCTTCAGTCAGCCTTGTCAACACGAGGACGCGGCAGGTTCCGCCTGCCAACGGTTTCCTTTCCGGCGGATGACCGGTAGTACCTCCATAGGACAGGGATCACGCATTCTTGCGGTGACGCAGAAGGTGTGAATTCCAAGCCCTGTCCATTTCAGACAATTGGATTGTGGCCCCTTTACGAGCAATTCAGAACTTCATTCCAATTTTAGCTTTGGACGCTAGGGTAGAGTTGTAATGTCGGCGTATGAAAAGCAGATGTCGGGAGGAACCGCGCCACGGCGCGTGTTTTCGCTCGCTTTGCTTTTCTCCTTGCTATGTTCGACTGCACTGGTTGCCGCGAGCGGAAATGCGGCCGCTTTCGAGATCTTCGGCATCAAGCTGTGGGGATCGTCGGAGGATGAAGATGCCGACATCGTCGATCCGTTGCGCTATGCGGTGACCATCGAGGCGCCTGACGCCGACGAGGATCTCGCCGAGAAGCTCGAAAACGCCTCGGCGCTGAAGGACGACGAAGAACGTCCAGTCTCTGGTTCGCTCGGCCTGCTGGCCAAGGCGCGTGGCGACCGCGATCAGCTTGTCGCCGCACTTTATGCGGACGCCCGTTACGAGGGCGTCGTCACCATCACCATCGAAGGCAAGCCGCTCGACGATTTGCCGCCCGACGCCGAATTTTCGGGTCCGCAGCCGATTCCGGTGGTGATCAACATTGCGACCGGGCCGAAATTCACGCTTGGCGACATCAGGCTGGCGGGCGATGCGGCGGGGCTGGCGGGGGCAGATTTCGGCCTGATCGCCGGCGGCGATGCCGGTTCCGGTGCCGTGCTCAAGGCCGAGGCGTCGATCGTGCGGGCGCTCAAAGAGGAAGGCAGGCCGCTGGCCAAGGTGACGGAGCGCGAGATCATTGCCGACCACGCCACCTCGACGCTCGACGTGACGCTGACTGTGGCGGCCGGGCCGGTTGCCGGCTACGGCGACACCACGGTCGAGGGCACCGAAAAGGTCGACCGCGATTTCACCGAATATATGACCGGCCTGAAGCGCGGCCGCCAATATTCGCCGGAAGAGATCGACGAGGCGCGCGACCGCCTGCTCGGGCTGGAAGTCTTCAACAGCGTGACGCTGAAGGAGGCCGACAGTCTCGATGCCGACGGCAACATCCCGATCGGCGTCGAAGTGAGCGAGCGCAAGCCGCGCTATTTCGGCCTTGGCGGCACCTTCTCCAACACCGAGGGGCTCGGCCTTGAAGGCTATTGGGGCCACCGCAACCTGTTCGGCCGTGCCGAAAAGCTGCGTATCGAGGGCGCAATCAGCGGTATCGGCAGCAATGAGCTGACCGAGCTCAACTACAATGCCGGCATCATGTTCGAAAAACCGGGCGTGGTCGGGCCGGCGTCGAAATTCTTCGCCGGCGCCAACACCGTATTAGAGCATCCCGACGCCTACGACCATTTCTCGGTCAAGGGCAACACCGGCCTGTCTTATGAACTCGACAGGCAGCAGACGGTTTCCGCGGAAGTCGCGCTCGACTATTCGAAGATCACCGATTCCTTCGGCAAGCACACCTATCTGATAGCCAGCATTCCGCTGCGATATGTCTTCGACAACCGGGACAGCCGGCTCAATCCGACGACGGGATTCAGGGCGCTGGCCTATGCCGAGCCGAGCTACGACATTTTGAACGGTGCGGCCTTCGTCAAGCTGAGGGGCGAAGGATCGGCCTATCAGTCGCTCGACGCGGCCTCGAAGTTCGTCTTGGCCGAACGTGTCGCCATCGGCTCGATCATCGGTGCTGGCCTTCAGGATGTTCCGGCCGACCGACGCTTCTATTCCGGCGGCGGCGGCTCGGTGCGCGGTTATGCCTATCAGGGCATCGGTCCCAAGGACATCGACGGAGAGCCGATCGGCGGGTTATCGTTCTTCGAGACCTCGGTCGAGATGCGCATCGCCATCACCGACACGATCGGCGTCGTGCCGTTCGTCGATGTCGGCACCGTCTCGACCAATCAATTCCCGGATTTTTCTGGCATGAAGGTCGGCACCGGCGTCGGCCTGCGCTATATTACGCCGTTCGGACCGCTGCGCATCGATGCGGCGGTGCCGCTCAACCGGGGTCCCGATGACCCGCATTTCGGCATCTATGCCGGCATCGGCCAGGCGTTCTGATGACAATGTTCAAGCGCATCCTTCGCATTGTCCTTTACACGCTGCTCATCCTAGTGGCGGCGGTGGTCGGTGCGCTCGTCGTGCTGACCAAGACCGAGCGCGGCCGCGACAATCTCGCCGGCATCATCTCGACCGTGGCGTCGACCGATGACCGGAAGGTCACGGTCAGCGGCATCGACGGCATCTGGTCCGGCGCGCTGACTGTCGATCATGTCGTGCTGGAGGATCGTCAGGGCGCCTGGCTGGTGGCGCGCAAGGTGGCCGTCGACTGGTCGCCGCTGGCGCTTCTGTCGAAAAACTTCAGCGCCGGCCGCATCGCCGCCGATCGCATCGAGCTGGCGCGGCTGCCGGTGGCCGGCACGCAGCCGGGCCAGGGTGGCGCCCCCACGCTGCCGGTGTCGCTCGACATCAAGCAGATCGACCTGCCAGAAATCGCGCTCGGGCAGGCCCTGGCCGGCAGCGGTATTGCAGAGCTCGCGGCCAAGGGTTCGTTCAAGGCCGACGCGGCGCCATTGGCGCTAGAAACCAGCCTCAACATCACCCGCCACGACGGCAAGCAAGGCAAGGTCGACGCCAACATCCATTTTGCGCCCGCCGACAACAAGCTCGATCTCGATCTGAAGGCATCCGAGCCGGCCGGCGGCATCATCGCCAATCTGCTCAAATTGCCGGATGCGCCGCCGATCAACGTCGTCGTCACCGGCACGGGGCCGGTCGCCAACTGGAGCGGCATCGGTACCTTCGTCGTCGACGGCCAGATCGTCACCCAGCTCACCGGTCGCCACCAGCTCACCGACAAGGGCAACTATGTCGAGGCAAAGGGCGACGGCGATTTCCAGCGCTTATTGCCGGACAATCTGAAATCCTTGTTTGCCGGCAAGACCAGTTTCGACCTTGCCGGAACCGCGATCGTGACGGGCGGCGTCGAAGTCGAGCGCGCCAGCATCGACAGCGATGCCGTGCATGGCACGGCCGCGGGCATCATCGACCCCAATGGCGCCAGCGACCTTTCGGTGGAGCTCGCCGCCAAGGGCCCACCGATCGTGCTCAGCCTCGGCGCTGCGGCACAGCCGGTGACGGTCGCGATCACCGGCGCCACGGCCCGCGCGTTCGGCGGCGGCAAGGCGCCGATAGTCGACATCGGCGCGTCCCTGGTCTCGGTGGTGGCGGGCGGCACGCGGGTGGACGATCTGGTGGCTGAAATCCATTCCGACGGCTTCGATATCCAGGACCGCAGCGGACCGGTCACCATCAAGCTTGCGGCCGGCGGCCTGAACACCGACGTGGCGACGCTGGCGCCGCTGGTGACCGGCAGGGTGACCGCTGATCTCGCGGGGTCGGTCAGCAAGGACGAAATCGTCGTCGATCAAGGCACGCTGCGCAGCGATGCGCTCAATGCCTCGGTGACGTCCAGGGTGACGCTGGCCGATTTGGCGATGACGCTCAAGATGAATGCCGATGCCGTCTCGACTGCACTGCCGCCGCAGATCCGCTCGGTTCTGGGCAAGCGCGTGACATTCTCGGCGACCGCGACCCGTGACCCGCAAGGTTCCTTTGCCGCCAACGCGCTGCAACTCACTTCGGGCTCGCTCAGCGCCAGCGGCACCGCCAGCGCGACGGGCACCGACATCAAGGCCGACATCAAGGGTACGCTCGGCGATGTTTCGGTGCTGTCGCCGATGGTCGGCGTACCGGTCGGCGGGGCCGTCGATTTCGCGCTGACGGCGAGCGGCGCGCGCACGGCGCCGGATTTCTCGGTCTCGGCCGACAGCGACAGCCTGACCGCGTCGGGCCGGACGGTCAAGACGATCAAGCTGACAGCGACGGGCAAGGCCGACATCGTCAATCCCGCTGCCGATGTCGCACTGACAGGGTCCGTCGACGACCAGCCGCTCGATCTCAGGGCATCTTTGGTGACGCGTGACGGAACGCGTTCCCTCAACGGGCTTAGCCTATCGCTGGCCGACAACAAGGTCTCGGGCGATCTCGTGCTCGACGACAGCTTGCTGCCGCTCGGCACACTGACACTCGAAGCGCTCGATATCGGCCCGCTGGCCGCACTTGCCGGGCAGACGGCGGCCGGCGACGTGCAGGGCAGCATCCGCCTCTCGAATGATGGTGGCGTGCCGGCAGTTGCGATCGATGCCACGAGCGGGTCTATTTCGCGCGGCGATCTGGCGGCGAAGACCATCGCCGTCAACGCGCTGGTCGCCAACTATCTCAAGGCACCGGCGATCTCCGGCACGATCAAGGCCGATACGGTCACGTCGGGAACCACCGTGATCAGCGGCATCGGTGTCGATTTGAAGCGCGAAGGCGACTGGACCGGGTTTTCCGGCGGCGCCACCGTCAAGGACATTCCGGCCAGGGCCGAAGGCAGGGTGAAGATCGCCGACGGCACGACAAGTGTCGAGATCGCTTCCGGCGAAGCGGCCATTCGCGGCATCAGGGCGGCGGTCGCGCAGCCGTCGAGCTTAAACATCGCCAATGGCATGGCCAGCATCGAGAAGCTGATGCTCGATGTCGGCGGCGGATCGGTGACCGTGTCCGGCACCGCCGGCCCGACGCTCGACCTCGCGGCAGAGTTTTCCGCACTGCCGGCCGCCCTTGCCAATGATTTTTCACCCGGCCTCGACGCCGCGGGCACGCTCGGCGGAACAGCGCAAGTGACGGGACCGTCGGCATCCCCCGACATTCGTTTCAGTGCGCAGCTCAGCGGCGCCGAGACCCGCCAGACCCGCCAGGCGGGGCTCGGGTCGCTCAATGTCGATGCGGCAGGCAGCTACTCCTCTGCCGGTGGCATTGCCATCGACCATGCGACGCTTGCCGGTGACAAAATTTCCGGCAAGGCCGCCGGCACCATCAACCCGAACGGCGCCAGCGATTTTGCGCTCGACCTCGCCTCGACCGGCCCGAGTCTGCCGCTGGCGCTTGGCAGCACCGAGAGCCCGATCAATCTCGAATTGCAGGCGCTGTCGGTGGAGGTCGCGGGGCAGGGCATGCAATCGACGCTGAATATCTCCGCGACACTGCCGTCGGTCGCCACCAACCTCGCCAAGGCCGAAGGCTTCGCGCTTGCGCTCCATTCCGACGCCTTCGATCTGAAGGGCCGGACAGGGCCGATCTCCGGCACGGTGACGGCGGACAAGATCGGCCTGGACAATCCGACCATCGCGCCGCTGCTCGCCGGAAAGATCACCGCCAAGGTCGCCGGCAGTCTGGCGACCGACGCCATCGTGATCGACAGCGGCTCGGTGACGAGCGAGGTACTGGACAGCGGCTTTAATGGAAGGGTCTCCCTGGCCGATGGCGCCATCGATCTCAACCTCAGGGCGGTTGCGGCTTCCGCGGCACTGCCGGCGGCAGTGCGCGGCGTGCTCGCCGAGCGGACGCAGCTCAGCGTGGCACTGAAGCGCGACGCCAACGGCAATGTCACCGCCAACGCCATCAGGCTGGTATCAGGTGCATTCAGCGCCGACGGGCAGGCCAGCCTCGCCGACAACAAGGTCAGCGCCGAGGTCAAGGGCGCGCTGTCCGACGTCTCGCTTCTGTCCGGGGATGCCAAGGGCGCCATCGCTTTCGCGCTAAACGCGCAAGGCGCCGGCACCGCGCCTGACCTGTCACTGACGGTCGACAGCGACCGGCTTTCGATGGCGGCGCGAGAAATCACCGGGCTAAAGCTTACCGCGACGGGGAAGGGGGACATCGCCAGCCCGGCGGCCGATATCTCGCTAACCGGATCCGTCAATGACGAGCCACTCGATTTCAAGGCGTCGCTGGTAACGCGGCAGGGAAAGCGGTCCATAGACGGACTAAGCCTGTCACTGGGCGACAACAAAGTTTCGGGCGACCTTGCTCTCGACGATAGCTTCCTGCCGCTCGGCACGGTGGCGCTGGATCTACCCGATATCAGTCCGCTCGCAGCCCTGGCGCTGGAAAAAGCTAACGGCGACGTGCGTGGCACGATCGCCTTCTCGAAGACCGGCAATGCGCCTGATGTCGCCATCAAAGCGACCACAGATTCAATTTCGCGCGGCGATCTTTCGGCAAAGACGGTCACCATCGATGCGCTGATTGCCAACTATCTCGCCGCACCGGTGATCTCCGGAAAAATCCGTGCCGACAGCGTCACCTCCGGCGGCACCGTCATTCGCGGCATCGATGTCGATCTCAAGCGCGAAGGCGACTGGACCGGGTTTTCCGGCGGCGCCACCGTCAAGGACATTCCGGCCAGGGCCGAAGGCAGGGTGAAGATCGCCGACGGCACGACAAGTGTCGAGATCGCTTCCGGCGAAGCGGCCATTCGCGGCATCAGGGCGGCGGTCGCGCAGCCGTCGAGCTTAAACATCGCCAATGGCATGGCCAGCATCGAGAAGCTGATGCTCGATGTCGGCGGCGGATCGGTGACCGTGTCCGGCACCGCCGGCCCGACGCTCGACCTCGCGGCAGAGTTTTCCGCACTGCCGGCCGCCCTTGCCAATGATTTTTCACCCGGCCTCGACGCCGCGGGCACGCTCGGCGGAACAGCGCAAGTGACGGGACCGTCGGCATCCCCCGACATTCGTTTCAGTGCGCAGCTCAGCGGCGCCGAGACCCGCCAGACCCGCCAGGCGGGGCTCGGGTCGCTCAATGTCGATGCGGCAGGCAGCTACTCCTCTGCCGGTGGCATTGCCATCGACCATGCGACGCTTGCCGGTGACAAAATTTCCGGCAAGGCCGCCGGCACCATCAACCCGAACGGCGCCAGCGATTTTGCGCTCGACCTCGCCTCGACCGGCCCGAGTCTGCCGCTGGCGCTTGGCAGCACCGAGAGCCCGATCAAACTCGAGCTGCAGGCGCTGTCGGTGGAGGTCGCGGGGCAGGGCATGCAATCGACGCTGAATATCTCCGCGACACTGCCGTCGGTCGCCACCAACCTAGCTAAGGTCGAGGTGCTCACCCTGGCATTGCACTCGGACGCCTTCGACGTGAAAAGCCGGACAGGGCCGATTTCCGGCACGGTGACGGCGGACAAGATCGGCCTGGACAATCCGACCATCGCGCCGCTGATCGCCGGCAAGGTCACCGCCAAGGTCGCCGGCAGTCTGGCGACCGACGCCATCGTGATCGACAGCGGGTCGGTGACGGGCGACGCGCTGAACACCGGCTTCGACGGAAGGGTCTCGCTGACCGACGGCGCCATCGATCTCAACCTCAGGGCGGATGCGGCTTCCGCAGCGCTGCCGGCGGCAGCGCGCGGAATGCTCGCGGAGCGGACAGAACTCAGTGCCGCGTTGAAGCGTGACGCCAATGGCAATGTCAACGCGAACGCGATCAGACTGGTATCCGGCGCGCTGACCGCCGACGGGCAGGCCAGCCTTGCCGACAACCAACTCGCCGTCGACATCAAGGGCGCGCTGACCGACATCTCGCTTCTGTCCGGGGATGCCCAGGGCGCCATCGCTTTCGCGCTGAACGCGCAAGGCGCCGGCACCGCGCCTGACCTGTCGCTGACGGTCGACAGCGACCGGCTCTCGGTGGCCGAACGCGAGATCACCGGGTTGAGGCTCACCGCCACCGGCAAGGCCGATGCCGCCAACCCGGCGGCCAATGTCCAACTGACCGGAAATGTCGCGGGCCAGCCCCTGCAAGGCCGTGCCGTGCTGGCGACGTCAGACGGCAAGCGCGCTATCAACGGGCTTCTGCTGTCACTCGGCAAGAACCGGGTATCAGGCGACCTGGCACTTGACGAGGCGTTCGTGCCTGATGGCACCGTGGCGCTCGACCTGCCTGATATCGGACCGCTCGCAGCCCTTGCGCTGGAAAAGGCGGAAGGCGACGTGCGTGGCACGATCGTCTTCTCGAAGACCGGCAATGCGCCTGAGGTCACCATCAAGGCTTCGACGGCTTCAATTTCACGCGGCGATGTTTCGGCAAGGACGGTCACTATCGATGCATCGATCGCCAACTATCTCGCGGCACCGGTGATCTCCGGAAAGATCCGTGCCGACAGCGTCACCTCCGGCGGCACCGTCATTCGCGGCATCGATTTCGATCTCAAGCGTGACGGCGACTGGACAGGCTTTTCCGGCGGCGCCAACGTCAAGGACATGCCGGCCAGGGCCGCCGGCCGCGTCAGGGTCGCCAACGGCACGACGACCGTCGAGCTCACCTCCGGCCAGGCGACCATGCGCGGCATCAAAGCGGCGATCGCTCAGGCCTCGACCATCACCATCGCCAACGGCACGACCAGCCTGGACAAGCTCGCACTCAACCTCGGCGGCGGCACGGCGACGGTTTCGGGCAAGGTCGGGGAGGCGCTCAATCTCAACGCGACGCTGGCGCGGGTGCCGATGTCGCTGGCCAACAGTTTCTCGCCGGGCCTCGATGCCGCCGGCTCGATATCGGGCACGGTGAAGGTGACGGGCGCGCCGGCCAATCCGGCCGTCGCCTTCAAGATCGACGCCGCAGGCGTCCAGACGTCGCAGACCCGCGGTGCCGGTTTCGGCGGCATGGGCGTTTCGTCCTCCGGAACATATTCTGGCAACAGGCTGACCTTCGACGCCAGCATGAGCGATGCCGCCGGTCTCGGCCTCAAGGGCGGCGGCACGATGACGACATCAGGCACGCCCACCCTTGATCTCGACTTTGCCGGCAAGGTGCCGTTCGCTTTCCTCACCCGGACACTTGCCGCTCAAGGCCTGTCTTTGAGCGGCACGGCCGACGTCAATTTGAAGGTGCGCGGCCCGGCGACGTCGCCGGTGATCACAGGCACGGTCCGCACGTCAGGTGCCCGCCTGATCGATGCACGCTCGGGACTTGCGATCAACGATATCACCGCCGATGTGGTGATCGGCGGTGGCGTCGCCAGGATCAACCGCCTGACCGGCAAGTTGTCGACGCGCGGCAGCCTGTCGGCCAGCGGCACGGTCGGCATCAGTCCGGCGCAGGGTTTTCCAGCCGATCTGTCGGTCAAGCTCGTCGACGGCCGCTACACCGACGGCAGGGTGGTCACCGCCAACCTCAGTGGCGACCTGACCATCAAGGGGCCGCTCGCGTCGGCGCCGGTGATCTCGGGTACGATCAACCTGGCCAAGACCGTCATCACCGTTCCCGAAAAGCTGCCGGGCTCGCTGGCGGCGCTCGACGTCAAGCACAAGAACGCACCGGCAGCCGTGCGCGCGCAGGACAAGGCGTTGCGCCCGGCGACGGCGAGCGGCAGCAGCGGTGGCGGCGGCCTCAACCTCGATGTCACGGTCAACGCGCCGAGCCAGATCTTCATCCAGGGCAGGGGTGTCGATGCCGAGCTTGGCGGTTCGCTGCGGCTGACCGGCCCGGCATCGTCGCCGCAGGCCGTTGGCACCTTCACCTTGCAGCGCGGGCGGCTGACGATCCTCGCCAAGCGGCTGACCTTCACCGAAGGCACGGTCGGCTTTTCAGGCTCGCTGGTGCCTTATCTCAACCTCACAGCGACATCGACGACGAGCAGCGCCACCGTCACCATCGTGGTGTCGGGCGAGGCGACCAATCCGAAATTCAATTTCTCGTCGGTGCCTGCGCTGCCGGAAGACGAGGTCCTGGCGCAACTGATTTTCGGCCGCTCGATGTCGAACCTGTCGCCGCTGCAGATCGCCCAGCTTGCCGAAGCCGCCGCGCAGCTGGCCGGTGTCGGCGGCTCGACCTCGCTGCTCCAGAACCTGCGCAGCGCGATCGGCGTCGACGATCTCGACGTCGTCACCGACGAGGAGGGCGGCACCGCGGTCTCGGCGGGCAAATATCTCAACGACCGCACCTATGTGACCATCCAGAAGGGCGACAAGCCGGGTTCGGGCAAGGCGGCGGTCGATCTCGACGTCGGGCGCGGCGTCAAATTGCGCGGCGAGGCCACAGACGCCGGCGAAGCCAAGGGCGGCGTTTTCTACGAGCGCGAGTACTGAAGCCGGCCGACGCGAGAGGGTCTGGCAATCCGACAATTGTCGCCGTTTTGGCACCCCGTCCGGGATCGGCTGGCGCTGTGCAAAGCTTCGCGCATGACGCCGGAAATCGGGACCAATTTTCGGTTAGACTAGCGGGCATCAACGTTCTCACACGACAAGTCAAACCACACCGCGCTCCTCTTCGGCGTGCGCCTCTGGAGAGGACGATAGTCCTAACGCAATCGTACCACCCGGCAATAAACCGCCGACCGGCTTCCGCGCCGCCGCCTGATGATGCTCACCCAGTCGGTCGCTATCGCGCTCGCAGTTTTCCTGGCGGTCATGGTGCTGGGGGAGGAGCGCCGATCTGGGCCATTCTCGCGGTGGCGGCGGGGCGTGGCCGACACGCGCGGGCACATCCACACGGTCGTCAGGACGCCGAATGGCAACGACTACGGCAAGGACTTGCTGCGCCAGCACCACGAAGCACACGCCCATGATCCAGGGCCACGGCCACCCAACCCGTCGGAACAAGAGTTGCTCGACATCGTACGCTAAGGCTCAACGAAACATGAACTTCCGAGTCGGAACGCTTGAGAGGGAAGAGGATTCCAATTGCCTATTCGGGAGTTAACGTGTCGCGTCCCCTCGACCTGGCTCCCTCGCATGTCCCGCCAACTGCTTCAGCTGCTCGGCTTACCCGCACTGCAATGCTGTTGGATGAAGTCCGATAGGAAGGTTGAAGCGTGAACACACCTCCGATGCACAGCGATCGCCTGAGGCACTTTCGAGAATGTCCCCTCAACAATGCGGAAACCTGGATTCTCTTCGCAGAAACGTGACAGGGACTCGGTCAAGCCCGCAGCCGCATCGCACTGGGAGGATACAAGCATGTCCAGGGCGGAGGCGAAATTTTCGGTATGGAGGACAATTGCATTTCTAACCTGTCGCTCAAGCTGCTTTGTATACGCTGCGGTTCTGGCGGCGGCAATGCGCACCCCTTCGACGTCAACATGCTCGACGCTGCCTAGCGGGCTACCGTCTGGCACCAGAAAGCTGGCGGTCACCGCGGTATAGGGGGGCGAGAAGGAGAACCTGTCGGCACGTGATGGATCGGAAGCAATGAACGCAACGTCCCACTCGTTGCCTTCGGCAGCCGTAAGAATATCAGCGGCCGATCCGTATTGAACCAGCGACAAACCACAGTCGAGTTCTGCCGCAAGTTCGATCGCGATCTGCGCGCTCGGCCCTGTCAGAAAGCCTGTCCCTGGATCGAGTTGGACAAGTGCGGCATTCGACATGTTGACCGCCGCTCTGATGACTCCCGTCGGTGCGATTTCAGTGAGGAGCTCATCACGTTCCGACATCGTGGTACGCTCCCTGAGATGCAAATCGTGCCGCGAGTGCTTCCGATCCCCTTGCCAGAACAGCGACATCGACACCAACGGCAGTAAATAGTGTTCCCAGCGAGAGGCACCGTGCCGCGAACTTCTCATCCGGGGTAAGAATGCCCGCAGGCTTGCCCAACGATTTCAGGCGTCCAATCGCGTCAACAATTGCATCGACCACCTCCGGGTGGCTCGGTTGGCCCCTGTGTCCGAAACTCGCTGCCAGGTCTGCCGGTCCTACGAATACGCCATCCACTCCCTCTACCGACGCGATCGACTCGAGGTTGCCAAGCGCTTCCCGCGTCTCAACTTGCAGCAACAGGCAAATTTCCCGTTCCGCATTTTGCGCATAGTTCGCAACTCGGCCGAAACGAGTGGCGCGCGTCAGGGCAGAAACACCACGAATTCCATCCGGAGGATATCGCACGGCCGCGACTGCGGCTTTCGCCTCTTCTGCATTCTGAACGTAGGGAATGAGCAGTGTCTGAACGCCAATATCCAGGAAACGTTTGATGAGAACGGGGTCGTTGATGGCCGGGCGGACGACTGGGGAAACGTCGTATGGTGCGACCGCTTGCAATTGCGGCAGGACGGTCAGAACGTCACCTGGAGAATGTTCCGTGTCGAACAGCAGCCAATCGAAACCTGAATGCGCGACGATTTCCGCGGCGTAGTTTCCCGGCAAGCCACACCACAGGCCGATCTGACTTTGACCAGAAAGAAGCTTCTGCTTGAATCGATTGACAGGATGTTCCATCTAGCACCTCACACAAACGACACGCCGATGGAGCCAACAGGGCCATAGTCGGCCTGAATGACATCACCTTTCGCGATATCGACAGGGCGCGTGAAGGAGCCGGCCAGGACTATTTGTCCCTTCTTCAGGCCACCGCCCACAGCATAAAGTTTGTTGACCAGCCACGCGATGCCGGCTGCCGGATGTCCCATGATCGCCGCCGACACGCCCGACTCCTCGATGATGCCGTTCTTGGAAAGAGTCGCTCCGACCCAACGGATATCAATGTCCATCGGGCGAATTATACGGCCGCCAACGACGAGGGCGCCGAAAGCTGCGTTGTCCGCAATGGTGTCGGTGATCGCTCGAGGGACTTCGGTCCGGTAGTCGATAATCTCGAGCGCCGGGACAACGAACTCGGTCGCACGCATGACGTCATAGATCCTGGTGCCGAGCCCGACGAGATCCTCACCCATAACAAAGGCCAGCTCGACCTCGAGGCGCGGCTTGATAAACAAGTCAGCCCTGATCTGCGCTCCGTCGTTGTAAAGAGCATCGTCAAGAATGCAGCCGTAGTCCGGCTCCGTCATTTTCGAAGCCATCTGCATTGCGCGTGACGTCAGGCCGATCTTATGCCCGACGATCCGTGCGCCCTTGGCCACCCTCGCCTCCGCCCACAAAGCCTGAATTCGGTAGGCGTCCTCGAGTTCGAGGTGCGGGTAGGTCTTGCTAGGCTGTATGATCGGCTTCCGCTCGATTTCAGCTTTGAGCAGCGCGTCTGCCGCGGCCCGGCGTTCTTCTTCGGTGATCATATCGTTTGCTCTGCTGATGGCGATTTACTTGATCGGAGGTCGCGGCAAAACGGCTTCGCCGGGTTCCATGACATAGGTGTAGTCGAGCGAGAACCATGGGCCAGGAATATCCGTTTCGGTCGGATGGGACGCCTCATGGCGAATGAAGTCGCCGGTCAGGGCTGCCGTGACACCGAACTGAACATCGGAGTCGATGTTCGGGTCGCTGGGGTCGAAGACCTGGGAAATCAGCGTCTTGTATCCGTGCTTGAAGATCAGTGCGTGCAGGTGCGCTGGTCGGTACGGATGGCGTCCCTGAGCTTTGAGCAGGCGTCCGACGACGCCATCGACCGGTATGGGATACCCGACCATCTTGACGGTCCTGAACCAGAACCGACCTTGCTCGTCGGTCATGAATTTGCCGCGCAAGTTCATCTCGGCCTGGTCCGGGTCCTGGTTTTCGTAAAGACCGACGGGAGATGCATGCCACACATCCACTTCAGCGCCGGCAATTGGCTTACCGTCGCGGTCAACGACCCTGGCATGCACGAACAAGGGAGTGCCCGGCGTCTCGGATCGCATAATCGTCCCGCCATTTTCGACTCGCGGAGAGTTGAGGCGCCAGAATGGGCCCAACAGCGACTGGGAGGTCTCAGTCTGTCCCCTGTCGCCATTGTTCAGTAGGCAGACAAGTGAAGACACGCCAAGAGAACCGGCCATCAGCACAAACTCGTTATGGTGATCAGTATGCAGTTGCCCGATCTCATTCAGCATGGCTGTCGCCTCCCGAAACTCGACCTCCGTCAGTCGAACCTCGCGCACGAAGGCATGAAGATGCGTGACCATCGCCACGAGGATTTCTCTCAGGCGGGGGTCTTCAGTGCGATTCATCACAGCGAGGACGGCTGGCGTCAGATCGCTTTCATTTTTGATCACCATGTGGGCTACCTCCCGATTTCCCCGACTAATCCAATAATCGATTATCTGTCAAGGCCGCCGTACATTCTCGCGGGTCCCACAAGTGGAGACAAAACAGGGTACCGACATATAATCGATTGATTTAATTATGTTTTATTCGCATAGAAGAAGCTAAGGGTTGACTTTTTTGCAGATTTCACCCTACTCAAGTTGACAGAAATAATCGTTTATTATATCGATCAGCGACAATTAGTTCGGGGGAGCCTTGGGAGGAACAATGGTACCGGATGACGACGGCGCATTTGCTCCGACGACAGAAGATGCTCGCTCGTCTTCTGGCTTTCTCGATGATGGCAAAAACACAATTGGGAGCCAGCTTGCATCCCGTCTTCGTGAAGCGATCATCTCCGGCGAGCTTCAGGCCGGCAGCAAGATCAATCTCGACAAGGCGCGCAAGACGTTCAACGTGAGCCTCAGTCCGTTGCGTGAAGGGTTGGCGCGGCTGATATCGGATGGTCTAGTGGAGTTCGAGGACAATCGCGGCTACCGCGTTTCATCAATTTCCTTGGCCAATCTGGAAGAGATAACCGCCCTGCGCGAAGAGTTTGAAGTCTTTGCGCTTCGCGAGTCCGTGCGGGCCGGCGATGTGGAGTGGGAGGGTAACGTCATGCGCGCGCTGCATCGCCTTAACCGCACCAATCGTGACGCGGCTCGGCCAGAGACACTGGAGCGCTGGGAAGAGCTCCACCGCGAATTTCATCTGACACTCGTATCCGGCTGCCGGAAGCCGATCCTGCTCCATTTCTGCAGATTGCTTCTTAATCTCAACGACCGTTATCGCCGGACGTTTCTGACCCGCACGTCGGGTGACCGCAACGTCAGCCAGGAGCACAGTGAGATTGCCCAGGGAGCCGTCGCCCGGGATCTGGACTATTCGTGCGATATGTTGCGTGAGCATATTCACCGCACGGGAACCAATCTGCGCAATCACCTCGCGACAAAGGGGATCTTGTGATGACCGTCGCGACGCCAAGACCGGGCCTTGAACTGGGCGTGGCGCATTTTTCATCCATCGCGCTGCCGCCCAAGGAATTCGCCGTGATAGCTGCTCGGGCGGGTTTTGCGTCGATAGGGCTGCGTCTGCACCCCGCCTTTCCAGGAGCCCCTTTCTACGAGTTGCCGGTGGGCAGCCAGAGTGCCCAGGAATTCAAGACAATTGCCGATGGCGAAGGCGTCAAGGTGTTCGATATCGAGTTCTTCGTGATCGACGAGAGCTTCGTCGCGGGCTCCCATGAGGCGACCGTGGCAGCCGCTGCGAACATAGGGGCGCGCCGGCTGAGTGTTTGCGGCGATGATCGAGACGGCGGCCGTCTTGCCACAAACCTTTCAGAGTTTTGCGCCCTCGCGGCGCGATATGGCATGTCAGTCGACATCGAAAACATGGGCTGGCGGACGGTAAGGACCTTTGGCGACAGCGTCGCGGTCGTGAATTCCTGTGGAGCAGAGAACGCCGGTGCCCTCGTTGACGGGATTCACTTCTTTCGAAACGGCGCCTCGATCGACGAGCTTCGCGGAAATGCAGGGAAGGTAAAACACGTCCAGCTTTGCGACGTCCGCGGGCCTGCTCCCAAAACATCGGATGCAATGATCGCCGAGGCGAGAAGCGGTAGGCTCGCTCCTGGAGAAGGCGAATTGCCATTGAAGGACCTCTGGGCGGCAACCGAATACGGCGCTGCTATCTCGGTTGAAGTGCCACTCGTCGGGTCGGTCGACCCGGAGGCACATCTAAAACATCTGCATGACAGCGCACTGGGAATTTTGAAACCGGATCATTGATCCGGCGTCGACGCGGCGTGGGCCGGTCGGGAGGAGGAAGTCTGACATGCCTTATACGTTCGATTTCGGTGCGGTCCTCGACCGAGCCCCGGAATTGCTATGGGGTTCGCTTGGAACGCTTGGCCTTGCGCTGGCTGGGATGCTCCTCGCACTCGTCATCGGAATCCTGGGCGTTGTTGCAAGGACTTCCAAGAGCGAGATCACGCGCACTTCCGTGATCGTTTTCGTTGAGGTCGTGCGTAATACGCCATTCCTCGTGCAGATCTTCTTCATATATTTTGCCCTTCCTCTCATGGGCATACGGCTCAATCCGACCGTTACGGCGATCATTGCCCTCGGCATCAATGGTGGGGCGTACGCAATCGAGATCATCCGAGGCGGGGTCGAGAGCGTGTCGCGCGGCCAGATCGAGGCAGGTTTCGCACTTGGACTGCACAAGGCGGACGTCTTCCGGCTCATCGTGCTCAAGCCGGCACTGCGGGCGATTTATCCCTCGCTCACAAGCCAGTTCATCTTGCTGACTCTGACAACGTCTGTCTGCACGTCAATCGCCGCTTACGAACTGACCTCGGCCGCCCAGCGCATTGAGTCTGACACCTTCCGCAGCTTCGAAGTCTATTTCACGGCGACCGCTATCTACCTGGTTATTTCGACGCTGATGATGGGCCTCTTTGCCCTCATTTCTCGCCACTACTTCAACTACCCGACGCGATAGGAGGCAGCCATGGGTCCCATCGGCGAAAATGAATTCTTCTTTTTGATGCAGGGTTTGAAGTGGACCGTGCTGCTCGCGATCGTGGGCTTCATCGGTGGGGGGATGTTCGGAATCCTGATCGCGCTGCTGCGCACCTCGAAGAAGAAGGTCGTCCGGACGATCACCGCAGGATATGTCGGCATCTTCCAGGGCACGCCCCTTCTGATGCAGCTCTTCGTTGTCTATTACGGCGTTGCGCTGTTGGGCGTCGAGGTCAACGCGTGGATCGCGGTCGCAATCGCCTTCACGCTCCATGCTAGTGCCTTCCTGGGCGAGATCTGGCGCGGCTCCATCGAGGCTGTGCCGAAGGGCCAGACGGAAGCCGCCAACGCCCTCGGTCTGCATTATGTCTCGCGGATGAAAGACATCATCGTGCCGCAGGCCCTGAAAATCTCGATGCCGGCCACGATCGGCTTCCTTGTCCAGCTCATCAAGGGCACGTCGTTAGCAGCAATCGTCGGCTTCATTGAACTGACTCGCGCCGGCCAGATCATTTCAAACCAGACCTATCGTCCGCTGCTCGTCTTCGGGATCGTCGGCGCAATCTACTTCATCATTTGCTGGCCGCTCTCCCATGCCGGAAGTGGCCTCGAAAAACGGATGGCGAAAGCTGCCCGCTAACCGCTTCGCTCGAAGCAAAACTCTTGAGGAGGAGAATAAGCATGCATAACAATCGTAGGAATTTTCTCGGACTTGCACTGGCAACCGTTGCCTTCGCAACCGTTGGCGCTGCCGCCGCCTCTGCGGCAACTGTAGAGGAAATCAAGGCAAAGGGCACGCTTGTGGTCGGCATCCAGGGCGACAATGCGCCATGGGGGTTCGTCAACACAAGCGGCCTGCAGGACGGCTTCGACGCTGACGTCGCCAACCTTTTTGCCAAGGAGTTGGGCGTGAAGGTTCAATTCCAGCCGCTCGCCGTTGCCAACCGAATTCCGGCGCTAACGACCGGGAAAGTCGACATCCTGTTCGCAACGATGGCGATGACGGAAGAACGTGCGAAATCAATTCAATACAGCAAGCCCTACGCCGCTAACACGATTTCGCTTTATGCGGCGAAGTCCGACACGGTTACGAAGCCTGAAGACGTTGCGGGATGGGAGATCGGCGTTCCGAAGTCCAGTTCGCAGGATAAGGCAGTAACGGACGCCGTCGGATCCACCGCAACGGTTCGCCGCTTTGATGACGACGCCACAACCATCCAGGCTCTCATCTCCGGACAGGTAAAGGCGGTTGGCGGCAACCAGTTCTATGGTCAGCGTCTGGATGCCGCGAATGCCGGCACCTATGAGCGCAAGATTAACTTTCTGACGACCTACAACGGCGTCGGGACCCGGCTCGGCGAGAAGGACTGGAACGAAGCCGTCAACGCCTTCATCGACAAGATCAAGGCCAATGGTGAGCTTGCCGCCATCACGAAGAAGTGGATGGCGATCGAGCTGCCGCAGTTCCCTGAATCCATTCCGAACATCCCGTTTACCGTCAATTAAAGCCCAAATGGAGAGTTCCGTGCTGCTCAATTCTGCACAAGATCAATCGACGCTGATTTCCCTTGAGGACGTGCAGAAGTGGTACGGCGATTTCCATGCTTTGAAATCCATCAGTCTGTCGGTCCGCAAAGGCGAAAAAATCGTCCTCTGCGGGCCGTCAGGCTCCGGGAAATCAACGTTAATCCGCTGCATCAATGCCCTCGAAACGATCGAGGACGGCAAAATCGTCGTCGAGGGTCAGGTACTGGACGGTAGCGCCAAATCCGTCGATGCGATTCGTCGCGAAGTGGGAATGGTCTTCCAGAGCTTCAATCTCTTCCCGCACATGACCATACTTCAGAACTGTACACTCGCCCCGATGCGTGTTCGAGGCACAACCCGCACTGACGCAGAGCGACTGGCTCGAAAATATCTCGAGCGCGTTCGAATCCTTGACCAGGCCGAAAAGTTTCCTGCACAGCTATCCGGCGGGCAACAACAGCGCGTTGCCATCGCTCGCGCGCTCTGCATGGAGCCGAAGGTCATGCTCTTCGACGAACCAACCTCTGCCCTCGATCCGGAAATGGTGAAGGAAGTGCTCGACACCATGATCGGGCTCGCCCGTGACGGCATGACGATGATCTGTGTCACGCACGAAATGGGCTTTGCCCGCCAGGTCGCCGATCGCGTCATCTTCATGGCCTCAGGAGAAATCATCGAAGAGGCCGAACCGGAGATCTTCTTCAAGTCTCCCAAGCACGAACGCACGAAAACCTTCCTCGGCGAAATCCTTGCCCACCACTGACGTTCGAAAGCGATACCAATGCACGACAAGAAATTCCTCGTGGGGCTGATCGGGGCCGACATCCTAATGTCAAAGTCCCCGGCGCTCCACGAAACGGAGGCTCGACATCAGGGCTTCGATTACCGTTACGAGCTTCTCGATCTGGCCGAGGCAGGCCTTCCTGCCTCGGCGCTGCCGGACCTCCTCGACGAGGAAGAGCGTCGCGGTTTTGCCGGGACCAACATTACACATCCGTGCAAGCAGTCTGTGATCGCCCACCTCAGCCGCCTTTCCGAGGATGCAGAGATGCTCGGTGCGGTCAACACCGTGGTCTTTCGTGACGGCGAGAGGATCGGCCACAACACTGATTGGTACGGTTTCTACGAGAATTTCCAGCGCGGCCTTCCGCACGTCACGAAGTCGCATGCCGTCCTGCTTGGCGCCGGCGGTGCCGGTGTCGCCGTGGCGCATGCTGCAATCAAGCTCGGTATTAAGCGATTGTCGATCTTTGACCAGGATTCGAAACGAGCAGAAACCTTGGCTGGGCAGTTGAACAATCGGTTCTCAAGAGATTGCGCTCGTGCCACGACGGATGTGGGCAGCACCCTGCGCTCCGCGGACGGCCTTATTCACGCGACACCGACGGGTATGAAGAGCCATCCTGGTTTGCCGATCGACCCGGAATGGCTTCTTTCACGGCATTGGGTCGCCGACATCGTCTATATGCCGCTCGTCACAGAGCTCCTTGCTCTCGCCGAAAGAAAAGGCTGCCGGACCCTTCGTGGCGGCGGCATGACCGTCTACCAGGCAGCAGCGGCTTTCGAATTGTTCACCGGGATAGCACCGGACGCAGAGCGCATGTCCCGTCACTTTATGGACTTGTGCCGCCTGTCGGCTTGATGGGGAGATCCCAAATGCCGCATATCATCATCGATTATAGCCGGGGCGCAGGCGAGCATGTAGCCATGGACCGGCTCACGCTGACCGTGCATCGCTGCGTTCGCGATGGCGGCCTTGTGAAACCTTCTGTCGTGCGCACGCTTACGCGGGAGGCGACATATTCCTGCGTGGGCGATGAGCATGTCGATAATCATTTCATCCAAATTATCGTGCGGATGGCACCGGGTCGTTCTGCAGAGACTAAGCAGAAGCTTCTCACTGCCGTTCTCGAGGCCGCGCGGGCGATCGCCGCGCCTGCTCTCGCAGCTGGAAGGCTCGGCTTGCGCGCAGATCTCTACGAGTCGGACCCTGATTTTGCTGTTCAAGCAATCGCGTTCGTCTGACCAGGACAGCGTGCTCAAGAGGGAAAATATACTATGAGCCTGATCTACGTTCTCAATGGACCAAACCTCAATCTGCTTGGTAAACGCCAGCCGCACATCTACGGGCATGAAACGCTCGCAGACGTAGAGGCGGACTGCCGCAAACTGGCGGCCGAACTCCGCCATGAAATCCGCTTTCACCAGAGCAACCGGGAATACGAGATCATCGATTGGATTCATGAGGCGCGCGAGGACGGTGCGGGCATCGTCATCAATCCGGCAGCCTTTACCCATACCTCACTCGCCATCCTCGACGCTCTGAACACATTTGAAGGGCCTGTGATCGAGATCCACATCTCCAATGTGCACAAGCGCGAAAGCTTCCGACACCATTCGTTCGTTTCGCACCGCGCGGACGGCGTGATCTGCGGCCTTGGAACAGAAGGATATCAGCTTGGCATCCGGCGCGCGGCGACAATGATCAAGGCGGCGAGCAAGGGCTGAGGTGCACCATGACCCAGCGGGTTAAGCTGGCCGTACTTGGCGCAGGGCTCATCGGTAAGCGCCATATTCAGCACGTCATGGCCGAGCCCTCGGCGCAACTCAGTGCCGTGGTCGATCCCTCGCTGGTTGGCGAGAGTATTGCCAAGGAAGCCAGCGTGAAGTGGTTTACAAGCTTCGCCGACATGGTTGCCGCAGACCGACCTGACGGGATCATCGTGGCTACGCCCAACCAGGCTCACGTCCAGAACGGGTTGGAAGCCGTTGAAGCCGGCGTTCCCGCACTCATCGAGAAGCCTATCGCCGACGACATTATATCCGGGGAAAAGCTGATCGCAGCGGCTGAGGCAAAAGGTGTTCCTCTTTTGGCCGGCCATCACCGCCGACACAATCCGGTGATGCAGAAGGCAAAGGAAATCATCGAAAGCGGGAAGCTCGGCCGCGTTCTTGTTGTCAATGCGATGTTCTGGCTGTTCAAGCCCGACGATTACTTCGACATCTCGTGGCGTCGTGAGCGCGGTGCGGGGCCGGTTTTCCTCAATCTCATCCACGATGTCGATAATCTGCGTTACCTTTTCGGCGATGTGGCCGCGGTCCAGGCACGCGAGTCCAACGCAGTGCGCGGCAACGCAGTTGAGGAAACGGCTGTGATCCTGATCGAGTTCAAGAATGGAGTTTTGGGAACTGCTACAGTTTCGGATTCGGTGGTCGCACCGTGGAGCTGGGAGATGACAACCGGAGAGAATCCGGCCTACCCCAGAACCGAGCAATCCTGTTACATGATCGGAGGAACGCACGGGTCGCTGGCTGTTCCGTCGCTCGAGGTCTGGCGCAATCCTGGTAAACGGAGCTGGTGGGAGCCACTTGACCAAAAGCGTATCGAGGTCGACGACGAGGACCCGCTCGTCCTGCAGATCAGGCAATTCTGCAACGTGATCCGCGGAGACGAACCGCCGCTTGTCAGCGGGCGTGAGGGGCTCGAAACCTTAAGGGTAATCGATGCGGTAAAACGCTCGGCGGCAACGGGAGAACGTATTGAGTTGAACTGACGCCTGAGCAATGTGTAACGCAACCGCCTGCTCGCCCTTCGCATCTCCTTGCATCCGATGCGAGGAGAACGCCGGCTCAACACCGACGAACGAGCAGTTGCGGCGGTCCTGTTTTCGAGCGCTCCTGTTCGAGACCGCTGGCAGTTAAGCCACTTCGACGTTCCTCAAATCGGCTGCATGCGCCGCATGTCGGATAGCTGGCCACCCTCGACTTAGGCATCGCCCTTCTGGCGGAGGAAATCGTCGCCGAGGATTTGGCCGATGGCCGTCTGCGTCACTGCCGCCGCTCTGTCTTCGCCACTATCGAAACGCGACGCGCTTCCGGCAACGACGCAACGCTTCATCGAATTTCTGGGTGACTGCTTGGAGCCGACTTAGGCGAGAAATCAACTCCGCCTTGAGCGTACCTTTTTGTCATTCGGTACTTGGGTCCGGATGTCCGCAACGGATCGCAGCATGCCGTCCGCGAGGTGCCCATCTAACCGCCGTTGTTAGGCGGCGGCCATATCCCCGTCGTGTGAACGTTGCCATGGCGCTTAACTAACAGAGATTATGCGCAAAATCAAAGTGCTACAGTGTCTTTTGCGCGCCCCAGAGGACGCGCGGCGCTGTCGTGAATGTCTCAGTTTGATCGATCCCGGAGATTCGAACGAAATCTGCCGGGCAATAGCAATTTTGCGCCAAGACTGTCGTTATCACGCGAACTGCTTCCCTTCCAAAGTTGCACATTCCTTGGCATGTTCCCAACCCGTGCCGTTTTTGACATCATGGCCCGGATGCGGAATGGTAAAAGGCAGAAAGCCAACAATGGGAGTTTCGTGATGACAATCTACAAGAGTAATGGCGATCGCGTTCCGGATCACATCCATGCAATGGCCGAAGAAGCCAAGGCCGGACGTGTCGATCGCCGCGAGTTTCTGGCTCTGGCCAGTGTCTTCGGCGCGTCCACGGCGATGGCCTATGGAATGCTCGGCCTCGCCGACCCGACGCCGGCGAGAGCGCAGGACGTACAGGGCAAGAAGGGCGGCATATTGAAGGTCGCCATGTGGATCAAGGATCCGAAGGATCCGCGCAAGGCCGACTGGTCGGAAATCGCCAATGCCGAGCGCCAGGCACTCGAGCCGTTGGTCAAGTACACAAACGAATACACGTTCCGCCCCTACCTGCTCGAGAGCTGGGACGTCAACGACGATGCCACCGAATACACGCTGCATGTGCGCAAGGGCGTCACCTGGAACAACGGCGATCCATTCACCGCGGATGACGTCATCTTCAATTTCAAGCGTTGGGCCGACAAGAAGGCCGAAGGCAATTCCATGCCCGGTCGTCTCGGCTCGCTGGTCAAGGACGACAAGCTGGATGAGAGCGCAGTCACCAAGGTCGACGATTTGACGGTGAAGCTGAAGCTCAGCACGCCGGATATCGCGCTCATCCCCAACGTGTGCGACTATCCCGGTCTCGTCGTCCACAAGACCTTCGACGAAAAGGGCGGCGATTTCAAAGCCTGCCCGATCGGCACCGGCCCGTTCGAACTCGTCTCCTACGATGTCGGCCAGAAAGTCGTCTACAAGCGCCGCGAAGACAACAAGTGGTGGGACGGCGAGGTCTTTCTCGACGGCATCGAGTTCATCGACTACGGCACCGATCCGGCGGCCACGGTCAGTGCCTTCGAATCCGGAGAGGTCCATACCAATTTCGAGACGTCGGCCGATTACGTGTCGATCCTCGACGGTGTCGACCTGGTCAAGTACGAGGTGGTCACCGCAGCGACCATCGTCTGCCGCACCAATGTGGCCAACAAGCCTTATGACGATCAGAAGGTCCGCAACGCGCTGCAGCTCGCAGTCGACAACGCCGTCGTGCTGCAGCTGGGCGGTGGCGATGCCGGCACTGTCGCCGAAAACCACCATGTCTCGCCGATCCATCCGGAATATTACGAACTGCCGAAGATTGCCCGCGATCCGGCCAAGGCGAAGGCGCTGATGGAGGAAGCCGGTCAGGCCGATTTCGAGCACGAGCTGATCACGGTCGACGAAGACTGGCACAAGAATACCGGCGATGCGATCGCCGCGCAGATGCGCGACGCCGGCATCAAGGTGAAGCGCACGGTGCTGCCGGGTTCGACGTTCTGGAACGACTGGACGAAGTATCCGCTGTCGATGACCAACTGGAACATGCGGCCGCTCGGCGTCCAGGTTCTGGCGATCGGCTACCGCACCGGAGAAGCCTGGAACGAAACCGCCTGGTCGAATCCCGAATGGGATGCCAAGCTCAACGCCGCGCTTGCGGTCGCCGACGCCGCCAAGCGCAAGGAGATGATGAAGGACATCGAGCAGATCCTGCAGGATTCCGGCATCATCATCCAGCCCTTCTGGCGCAAGCTCTACAGTCACTCGGTGGCTGCCGTTAAGAACTACGCCATGCACCCAACCTTCGAGCGCGATTACGGCAAAGTCTGGCTCGACGAGGCCTGATCGGGTCGATCGTGGAAGGGGCGGTTCGCCCCTTCCACCCACGCCATGCATGATTCCAGAACCGAAGTAGGCGCAGCAAGAAAGGCGCGGACTCTTCGGATAGGGGCGTGCAATAAGACAGGGTTGATCGCATTCTGAGGGTCCGTTTGACAGCCAACTCTGCCGATAGCGGCTGAAGTGGCGCCAAGCCGGCCTCAACCCCAACCAGACCGGCAGGGGGACCGCCATGCTTTCTTTCATCCTTCGACGCCTCGGCACCATGGCATTGACGATGCTGTGCCTGACGTTGGTCGTCTTCTTCCTGATCAATCTCGATCCCAATCTGAAAAAACTGGCGATCAGCCAGACCGAAATGCACACCTCGGCCGAGCAGCTCGAAAGCTGGCTGGTCAACCATGGCTATCGCCAGAATTTCTTCTCCCGCTATGGCCAATGGCTGGGTATCCTGCCCAAACAGCCGGTCACAGACCCGGCAACGGGCAAACCCGCGCGACGTTTTTCCTTCTGCAACGATCCTGTCGAGCCAACGTTCTCCGGCGTGCTACAGGGTGATTTCGGCTGCTCGACCAAGTTCAAAACGACGGTCGCGTCGAAGCTTTTCCCCGCGCTCGGCGCCACCGGTATCCTGATGTTCTGGGTGCTTGTGGTGATGGTGCCGATCTCGCTTCTGATCGGCATCCTCGCCGGCATGCGCGAAGGCTCGCGAACCGATCGAACGTTGTCCGTCGCCTCGATCGCCTCGACGGCGACGCCCGAATATGTGTCGGGCGTCATTTTCACCGTCATTTTCGCCTCATGGCTCGGCCTGCTGAACGGTTCGGCGGCTTCGGCCAGCCGAGGCATCACCTTCTACAATTTCACTTTGCCTGTCATGACGCTGGCGATTTACGGCATCGGCTACATCGCCCGCATGACCCGCGCCTCGATGGTCGAGGTGATGACGCAGCAATATATCCGCACCGCGCGGTTGAAGGGCCTCTCCTTCGGCAGCGTCGTGGTCAAGCATGCGCTGCGCAACGCGCTGATCGCACCGTTCACTGTCATCATGCTGCAATTTCCCTGGCTGCTCACCGGCGTCGTCATCGTCGAGGTGATGTTCCGCTACCAGGGGTTTGGCTACACGCTGGTCGAGGCGGCCGGCAACAACGACATCGATCTTTTGCTTGGCTGCTCCCTGGTCTCGGTGTTCATCGTCCTGATCACGCAGCTCATTTCCGATGTCGGTTACGCATTTCTCAATCCGCGTATCAGAGTTCAATAGGGGATCGGGCGGATGCAGCTTGAATATATCGGCGCCTTCGATGTGGTGCTTGGCGTGCTTGCGCGTTTCTGGCCGGTCTGGATCGCTCTCGTCCTGGTGATGGGAGCGAGCTTCGCCTACAAGAAGAGGCTTGGCCTCTACGGTCAGCTGTTCGACAGCAGCGTCGGCATCGTTGGCGTCGGCATCTGCCTGTTCTGGCTGTTCACGGCGATCTTCGCGTCGACCATCTCGCCCTTCAATCCGCTTGTCCAGATCCCGATCATGAAGGACGCGCTGCCTGGCGCGATCGAGCCGCAATCGGGACTTGTCTACCTGTTCGGCGGCGACAAGCTTGCCCGCGACGTGTTCAGCCGCATGGTCTATGGCAGCCAGATCGTGCTGATCATCGCGCCGGCGGCGACCGGTTTCGCGCTGATGGTCGGCATCACGCTTGGCCTGCCGGCCGGCTATTATGGCGGCAGGATCGATACGGTGCTGTCATTCCTCGCCAACCTGGTGCTCGCCTTCCCGGTGATTCTCCTGTTCTACCTCTTGGTGACGCCGGGCATCATGGAGACGCCGATCCCCTATGCGATGGCCGGGCTGTTCTTCCTGTTCCCGATCATCTTCTTCAGCGTGCTGTTCTGGACGCGCTACAAGAAGCGGCCGGACCGCCTTTACATCCTCCTGGGACTGACCCTTGTCATTGGCGGCTGGGTCTATGCCGGCCTGGTCTTCGATGCCGACCCGTTCAGGATCATCCATATCGATCCCAACCAGCTCAACATCTTCGTGGCGGTGGTGTTCGCCTCCAGCCCTGGCGTGTTCCGCATCGTGCGCGGCCTTGTCATGGACATCAAGACGCGCGACTATGTGGCGGCGGCGCAGACGCGCGGTGAATCGCCCTGGTACATCATGCTGTGGGAGATCCTTCCCAATGCGCGCGGGCCGCTGATCGTCGATGCCTGCCTGCGTATCGGCTACACCACGATCCTGCTCGGCACGCTCGGCTATTTCGGCCTGGGGCTGGCGCCCGAGAGCCCGGACTGGGGCACCGCGATCAAGGATGCCAGCCGGCTGCTGCGCTCCTTCATCCATCCGGCGCTGCCGCCGACGATCGCGCTGATGTCGTTCGTGCTGGGCCTTAATCTGTTGGCAGACTCGCTGCGTGAACAATCGATGAAAGATTGATGGACGGGTTCTCGACCCGATATGCTTGAAAGAACAAGGATTGGAGCGACCCATGAATGAGGCAGTTCGAAATCCCGCCGAGCCGATCATCGAGATCGAGAACCTGTCGATCTCCTTCTTCACCCGCAAGGGTGAGATACCGGCCGTTATGGACTTCTCCTGCACGGTCATGCCTGGCGAAGCGATGGGCATCGTCGGCGAATCCGGCTGCGGCAAGTCGACCGTGTCGCTCGGCATTATGCGCGACCTCTCCAACATCGGAAAGATCGTCGGCGGTCGGATAAAGTTCCAGGGCAAGGACATGGGCGAGCTGTCCGACGAGGAACTGCGCGCCATCCGCGGCAACAAGATCGCGATGATCTACCAGGAGCCGATGGCCAGCCTGAACCCGGCGATGAAGGTCGGCCAGCAACTGATGGAAGTGCCGCTGATCCATGATAAGGTGTCGAAGGAAGAGGCTTATAGACGCGCGCTGGAAATGGTGCGCGCGGTCAGGCTGCCCGATCCCGAGCGCATGATGCGCTCCTTTCCGCACCAGCTTTCCGGTGGCCAGCAACAGCGTATCGTCATCGCCATGGCGCTGCTGTCGAAGCCGGCGCTGCTCCTGCTCGACGAGCCGACGACGGCGCTCGACGTGACGGTGGAAGCCGGCATCGTCGACCTGGTCAAGGGGCTCGGCGAGAAGTTCGGCACCTCGATGATCTTCGTGTCGCATAATCTCGGCCTGATCCTGGAAACCTGCGACCGCATTACGGTGATGTATTCGGGCGAAGCGGTGGAGACCGGCAAGATCAAGGATGTCTTCGACCGGATGCGCCATCCCTACACGCAAGGCCTGTTCCGCTCGATCCCGCTGCCCGGCGCCGACAAGAATTCGCGGCCTCTGATCTCCATACCGGGGCAATTGCCGCTGCCGCACGAGCGGCCGAAGGGCTGCAATTTCGGCCCCCGCTGCCACCATTTCGTCGAGGGCGTCTGCAACGCCGCCGAAATCCCGATGATCGCGGTCGACGGCCATGAAGGCCATTTTTCGCGCTGCGTGCGCTTCAACGAGATCGACTGGGAAGCGCTGCCGCCCGGCGCCAAGAAGGTCAACGAGCGCGTCGAGCCCGGCGCGCCGGTGCTCAAGATCGAGGATCTCAAAAAGTACTACAAGGTCGGCGGCAGCGAGGTGTTCGGCTCGAGCGAGGGCCGCGTCGTCAAGGCCAACGAGACGATCTCCTTCATGGCGCGCGAATCCGAGACCGTCGCCATCGTCGGCGAGTCCGGTTGCGGAAAGTCGACGCTGGCCAAGGTGCTGCTCGGACTTGAGACGGCAAGCTCGGGCAGCGTGACGCTCGGCAACCAGCAAATCCAGTCGACCGGCGTCGAGAAGCGCAGTGTCGAGACGGTGTCGTCGATCCAGATGGTGTTCCAGAATCCGTTCGACACGCTCAATCCCAGCCATACGGTCGGTTCGCAGATCATCCGCACGCTGGAAAAGTTCAATGTCGGCAACACGGTCGCCGATCGCCGTCAGCGCATGCTGGAGCTTCTCGACCTGGTGAAGCTGCCGCGGGCGTTCGAGACCCGCAAGCCGCGCCAGCTCTCAGGCGGCCAGAAGCAGCGCATCGGCGTGGCGCGGGCCTTTGCCGGCGACGCCAAGGTGGTGGTGGCCGACGAGCCGGTTTCGGCGCTCGACGTGTCGGTGCAGGCGGCGGTGACTGAGCTCCTGATGGACATCCAGCGCAAGAACAAGACGACGATGCTGTTCATCAGCCACGACCTGTCGGTGGTGCGCTACATCGCCGATCGTGTCGTCGTCATGTATCTCGGCTATATCGTCGAGCAGGGCACGACCGACCAGATATTTTCGCCGCCCTATCATCCCTATACCGAGGCGTTGCTGTCGGCGATCCCGATCGCCGACACCAGCGTGATCAAGAAGCACATCGTGCTGGAGGGCGACATTCCGTCGGCGATGAACCCGCCAACCGGCTGTCCGTTCCAGACGCGTTGCGGCTACAAGAAGCTGGTGCCGGACAATCTTTGCGAGACGCAGGTGCCGCCGGTGAAGAATCTCGGCGACGGTCATTTGAGCCTGTGCTGGCTTGCCGACGACGTGCTGGCGAAAATGGAGCCGGTGATCAAATTCGACAAGGAGCATGCCGCCCATGAGGGGTTGCCGGACGACGTGCCGCAAGGCATCGGTCCTGGTTTTGCCGGCGCTCCGCCCAAGCGTCCGCGCGGCAAAAGGCCGAAGCTGACGGATGGCTAGATCCTTGGCTTCATCAACGCGCGCATTGGCGTAGCTGCGCGGCATAATCCCGAGCCATCTTCTCGGTGGCTCGCGCATAGCGCTGCACGCCGGCATCGCCGCGATTCCCGCGGCCATAGGCCGTCCAGCCGAGATAATAGGCCAGATAGAGGTTGTAGGTGTCGTTGCGGGCGACGCCGAGCGTGTCTGATGTCTTTGAATGATACCAGCCGACGAAATCGACGGCATCGGCAAAGCTGGTGCGGCGCGCCGCCCAGCTGCCGGTCTCGCTTTGATACTGCGCCCAGGTGCCGTCGAGCGCCTGCGAGAAGCCGGTGGCGCTGGAGACACGTTTCCAGGGAATGAAGCCGAGAAGCTTGGTGCGCGGCGGCCTGGCGTTGCTCTTGAAACCAGATTCCTTCCGCACCGTCGCCATCAGCACGGGAACCGGCACGCCGTGCTTCTGTTCGGCGCGTTCGGCCGCCGCCTGCCAGTTGTCGAACCAACCGTCATTCTGGTCGAACACGGCGCAGACATCGTTGATATGGCGTGGCGGCGTCGCGCAGGCCGACAGCGCCAGCGACACGGTAACAGCTATAATTTTACTAAAACTCGACTTACCCATTGGAACAGGATTAGGCCGAAAACATAAAAGGAATCTTGCTGCGTTCCTTAATGGCCCATCGGCCGCTTTGGTCGCGGCAGAGCGAGGATAGATATTCCGACGTTTTATGTCGCTTTTGTCGGCGTGAAATTCCCGATATGCCGCCTTGGCTAAAATCACGCCCGCGGGTGGCGGATTTCTGACAGCCCGATCCTCGGGCCGGCGCTTTGATGCCCCGCATGAACGAACCGAGACGCAAGCGCGGCGCCGAGCGAACCAGCAACCGGGGACTGGCCGCCATTCCGCAACTGCCGTTGCGCCGCGTGACAAATCCCTATCCGCCAATGGCGATGCTCTCGGCCGACCAGATCGAGGCTATCCACCAGGCGTCGATGCACATTCTGGAGAATTTCGGCATCGAGGTGATGAGCCGGCGGGCGCTTTCGCTGTTCGAGAATGCCGGGGCCAAGGTCGATCAAGCGTCGATGACCGTCCGCATCGACCGCGGTATGGTCGACCAGGCACTGCGGACGACGCGGTCGAGCTATACGCTGACGCCGCGCAACCCGGACCGTACCGTTCATCTCGGCGGCAACACCATCAATTTCACACTGGTCGCCGGGCCGCCCAATGTGCATGACATGGAACGCGGCCGCCGCGCCGGAAACCTGCGCGACTATTGCGATCTCACCCGGCTGGCGCAGCATTTCAACTGCATCCACATGCTGGGCAATCAGGTCTGCGCTCCGGTGGAGCTGCCGGCCAATTCACGCCACCTCGACACCTATTTCGCCAATCTGACGCTGACCGACAAAAGTTTTCACGTCTCGGCGATCGGCCGCGGCAGGGCGCTCGACGGCATCGAAATGATGGCAACCGCGCGCGGACTGACGCTTGATGAGATGCGCGACGACCCCGGCGTCACCACCATCATTTCGGTCAACTCGCCGCGCCGCTTCGACGAGATGATGGCCGAAGGGCTGATGACCATGGCCGAGTTCGGCCAATCGGTCGCGGTGACGCCGTTCACGCTGATGGGGGCGATGAGCCCGGTGACGCTTGCCGGCGCGCTCGCCCAACAGAACGCCGAGGCGCTGTTCGGCGTGCTCTTGACGCAGCTTGTCCGCCCTGGCGCCCCGGTCATGTATGGCGCCTTCACCTCCAATGTCGACATGAAGTCCGGTGCACCGGCGTTCGGCACGCCGGAGAACACCAAAGCCAACATCGCCTCCGGGCAGCTGGCGCGGCGCTATGGACTGCCCTACCGGACGACGCCGGGCTCGGCCTCCAACGCCGCCGACGCGCAGGGCGCCTATGAGACGCTGATGGCGCTGTGGGGCGCGGTGCTCGGCCACGGCAATCTCGTCTACCACGCCGCCGGCTGGCAGGAGGGCGGGCTGACCGCGTCGTTCGAAAAGTTCATCATCGACGTCGAGATGATCCAGCACATGATGGAGTTTTTGCGCCCGATCGAAGTCAACGAGGCCGAACTCGCCGTCGAGGCATTGGGGGCGGTGCCGACCGGCGGCCATTTCTTCGGCGAGCCGCACACGCTGGAGCGCTACGCCACCGCCTTCTATCAGCCGATGCTCTCCAATTGGCAGAATTACGAGGCCTGGCAGGAGGCCGGCGGGCTCGATGCCACGGCGCGTGCGACGCGGCTGTGGAAGAAAGCGCTGGAAGATCATGTCGAGCCGGCGATGGATATTTCCGTGCGCGAGGCGCTGGAGGCGTATGTGGCAAAGCGCAAGGAAGCGATCGGGCAGGGCGAGCCGTGATGTTGTGTCCTGCGTCCTCGAGAACCCCCTCTGGCCTGCCGGCCAGAGGGGGTGATTTAGCTCCTTCCATCCCGATTCACGTCACCCGTCCAACCCACTGAAATAAACGAGAAAATCCATGAAATCGCATGCAAAGGTCGTGGTCATTGGCGGAGGCGTCGTCGGCTGTTCCGTGCTGTTCCATCTCGCCCGTCACGGCTGGACCGACATTTTGCTTCTGGAGCGTGACGAGCTGACCTCCGGCTCGACCTGGCATGCGGCCGGCGGCATGCATACGATCAATGGCGATCCCAACGTCGCCAAGCTGCAGAAATACACGATCTCGCTCTATAAGGAGATCGAGGAGCTGTCCGGCCAGGCGACCGGCGTGCATCTGACCGGCGGCGTGCTTTTGGCGGCGACCGAGGCGCGGCTCGACTGGCTGCGCGGCGTCGTCGCCAAGGGACGCTATCTCGGCATCGACCTCGAGGAGATTTCGCCGAACGAAGCGGCCGAACTGATGCCGCTGCTCGATCCAAAGCAGTTCGTCGGCGCCGTCCGCAACAAGGAGGACGGTCATCTCGATCCATCGGGCGTCACCCATGCCTATGCCAAGGCTGCGAGAAAACTTGGCGCCGAGGTTGAGCGCTTCACCAAGGTCGAGGGCATCGTGCGCCGCCCCGACGGGCTGTGGCGCGTCATCACCAACAAGGGCGACGTGGTGGCCGAGCATGTCGTCAACGCCGGCGGTCTATGGGCGCGCGAGGTCGGCCGCATGATCGGGCTGGAACTGCCGGTGCTGGCCATGGAGCACATGTACCTGATCACCGAGGACATGCCGGAAGTCGCCGCCTGGAACCAGAAGACCGGCACGGAGATCATCCACGCGGTCGATTTCGACGGCGAGCTCTATCTGCGCCAGGAGCGCGGCGGCATGCTGATGGGTACCTATGAGAAGGCCAATAAGCCATGGTCCGAATTTTCCACGCCGTGGAATTTCGGCCACGAACTGCTGGAGCCCGACATCGAGCGCATCGCGCCGTCGCTGGAAGTCGGCTTCAGGCATTTCCCGGCCTTCCAGAACACCGGCATCAAGCAGATCATCAACGGTCCCTTCACCTTCGCGCCGGACGGCAACCCGCTGGTCGGACCGGTGCGGGGCCTGCCGGGTTTCTGGGTCGCCTGCGGCGTCATGGCGGGTTTCTCACAGGGCGGCGGCGTCGGCCTGGCGCTGGCGAACTGGATGATCGAGGGCGATCCCGGCGCCGACATCTGGGCGATGGATGTCTCGCGCTACGGCGACTGGGCGACGATGGCCTACACCAACGCCAAGGTGCGAGAGAATTATTCGCGGCGTTTTTCCATCCGCTTCCCCAATGAGGAGCTGCCTGCCGGGCGGCCGCTCAAGACCATGCCGGTCTATGACCTTTTGTCGGCCAAGGGCGCGCAATGGGGCGTGGCCTATGGGCTGGAAGTGCCGCTGTGGTATGCGCCCGAGGGCGTTAAGGACGAGTTCTCGTGGCGGCGCTCGAGCAATTTCCAGCATGTCGCAAAAGAGGTGAAGACGGTGCGGACACGTGTCGGCCTGTCGGAAATCTCGTCATTCGCCAAATACAGGGTGACGGGCGAGGGCGCGGCGGGCTGGCTCGACCGCCTGCTTGCCTGCAAGCTGCCAAAACCCGGCCGCATGACGCTGGCGCCGATGCTGAAGGAAGACGGCAGGCTGATTGGCGACTTTTCGCTGGCCAATCTCGGCAGTCCCAATTCCAACGGGGAGGACTGGTTCCTCGCCGGCTCCGGCATTGCCGAGCAGTATCACATGCGCTGGTTCGAGGCGCATCTGCCGCAAGATGGCTCGGTCCGTATCGAGGCGCTGGGGGCGAAGCTGACGGGCCTGTCGATCGCAGGACCCAAGGCGCGGGACGTGTTGGCCAGAGTTACGCGGGCGGATGTGTCGAATGCGGCATTTCCGTTCATGGCTACGGCCAAGATGGATGTCGGCATGGCGCCGTGCCTGGTCGGCCGCGTCAGCTACACCGGCGATCTCGGCTACGAGATCTGGGTGGCACCGGAGTATCAGCGTGCCGCGTACCAGACCTTGATGGCGGCGGGCGAAGAATTCGGCATCGGCCTGTTCGGCTCACGCGCGCTCAACGCGCTGCGGCTTGAGAAGAACTACGGCTCGTGGGCGCGCGAATACCGGCCGATCTACGGGCCGCTCGAAGCCGGCCTCGACCGTTTCGTCGCCTATGGCAAGGAGGCCGATTTCATCGGCAAGGAGGCTGCAGTGGCCGAGCGCCAGCAAGGCGGCAAGCTGCGGCTGCGTACCTTTGTCGTTGATACGGCAGACGCCGACGTCATCGGTGACGAGCCGATCTGGTTCGACGGCGCCGTGCGCGGCTGGGTCACGTCAGGCGGCTACGCGCACCATTCGGAGACGTCTGTGGCCATGGGCTATGTCCCGAAGGAAATCGCCGATGAGGCCGACGGTTTCCAGATTGAGCTGTTGGGCAAGCGCTTTCCCGCGCGCGTGCAGCCGACACCGCTGTTCGACGCGAATCTCGAGCGGATGCGGGGGTAAAGGCGCCGCTGGTGGCGGCTCAAGCACTGCGGCGGTTGTCCAGCGCCAAGGCGCCGGGACCGGCGAACACAAGATAGAGGAAGATGAAGCAGAAGGAGATTGCCGCATCGCCGCCATTGTTGACCGGGAAGAAGTCACGCGGCATGTGGGCCATGAAATAGGCGATCGCCATCTGGCCGCTGAGAAGGAACGCGACCGGCTTGGTGAACAGCCCCAAAACCAGCAGGATGCCGCCGACGAATTCGAGGACGCCCGCGGTGAGCGATAGGCCGCTCAGGGTGCCGGCATGATCGCTGACCGGCAAATTGAACAGTTTCTGGGTGCCGTGCTCCATAAACTGCAGCGCCGTCATGATGCGCAATGCCGCGAGAGCCTGCGGCTGGTATCTGGCGAGACCGTCAAAAAACTTCAAACCCCTCGGGATCGGCCATAAATTATGGCCAGGCAATGGACCACTCACTTGCCATGGCCTGCCATCAACAATCGGTGATTGGAAATGATTTACCTCATATATTTTTTCTCTCTATGGTTGCATTTATATCTCTGTGGTTGTATTGATGTGTAGCTCCAAACCATGCGGGTTACCTTTGCCATGAAAAAAGTCGTCGTCAGCCTATTTGCAATCCTTGCAGGCACGAGCGTCGCCATAGCCGACAACGCCAGCTGTGCTGCTTTCAAATGGCCGGTGACGCGCGAGCAGGCCCTGTTTGCGGCAGCGCCCGCCGCGCAGTCCGGGGCTGACCTTTCGGTCGGCGAGGCTGCAGATGTGGCGTTGGCGCCGGTCGACACGATCAGCTTCACAGTTCCGCCGGAACGCGCGCCGGCAGCCGGTACATTCGGCGCGACGGCAAGCGTAGCCGTGCCCCCTGAGGGAGAGCTCCAGATCAGCCTGTCTGATGAGGCCTGGGTCGATGTCGTTCAGGACGGCAGGGCCGTGAAGTCGGCGGCTTTCAGTCGTATGAAGACCTGTCCGGGGATTCGCAAGAGCGTGCGCTTCAAGCTGGCCGCCGGTCCGGCCACCGTGCAGTTCAGCGGCGCGAAAAAAGAGACCCTCAAGGTCGCGGTGCTGACGCCGGAGTAATTCTCGAAGGGGCCGGAAGGACAGGGCTCCTCCTTGTCCTGCCGGACATCTCCCCCAATTGGGGGAGATCGGCCACTGCTGCCGACGTTGTTACCGCACCGGCGCCGTTAGCGCGAAATGGGCGCCTTGCGGGTCCGTGCACATTACGATCCAGCTTCCACCCGGAACCTCCATCGGGCCCACCAGGATTTGACCGCCATTGTCGGTCACGCGCTTGGCCGCCGCGTCGATGCTAGGTACATTGAAATAGAACTGCCAGACCGGCACGGGGATCTGCTCGGGCTTGTTCATCATGCCCCCAATAGGTTCGCCGCCGGCGGTAAAGAGCTGGTAGATGCCCATCGGCCCCATATCCATGGCATCGCCCGTTTCCCAGCCGAACTGGTCGGAGTAGAAATCGAGGGCCGCCTTCCAGTCTGATGTATAGAGCTCATGCCAGCCGATACTGCCAGGAGTGGTGGCCGGCAGGGCAGGTTGGTCCGGACCGTCGGGCTGCAGGAAATTGAACACCGCGCCTTGCGGATCGGCGACGACGGCAAAACGACCGACACCGGGGATGTCGTCGGGTTCGCGGTGAACAGTGCCGCCCGCCGCCTTCAACGACTTCGTCGCAGCGTCGACATCCCTGGTATGGATGTAGCCGACCCAGGCCGGCGGCATGCCCGTCTTGCGCACTTCTTCTGGCTGCGCCATCAGCCCGGCAACGCCGCGCTCGCCGACATTCATGACCATGTAACGAGGCATGCTTGGCGCCCCGTCGAAAACCTGCGCTTTCCAGCCGACCACATTCGTGTAGAAGGCCTCGGCAGCGTCGAGATCGGTGGTCATTAGCTCGTACCAGAAGAAGGGCATGGGGGTTTCTGGCATCGTCGTGCTCCTTGCGTTTCTGTCGTTGATCGTGTGCGATCCATCCTAGGACGATCTTCGCGACGTGAATCCGACACTTGGGTCAAGAACCGACCGAGGCAAGGCACCGCCGTTCAAGTCTTGCGTACTTCGCGGTTTTCGCCTTTCCTTTGGTCAACGAGGGGTGTTGGTCCATGCGCCGGATGTCGCTCACTTCAGAGCTTGTCGCGCTATGCCATCGGGAGGAGGCCGATCCCGGTCCCGATGGAAGCTGGACGCAACTGAACGATGAGGATTTCCAGACCCTCGCGTCGCGGCTATCGAGCGAAGCAGGCGCGCGCCCCTTGTGGGTGTTCGCCTATGGCTCGCTGATCTGGAAGCCGGCTTTCGAGTCCGTCGAACGACAGCGCGCTACCGCTTTCGGCTGGCACCGGTCCTTCTGTCTCGACATTGCCCGCTGGCGCGGCAGCGCTGCGCAGCCGGGACTGATGATGGCGCTCGAACGAGGTGGCCGATGCGATGGTGTGATCTACCGCTTGCCGGAGGGGGAAAAGCCGCTGCAGATCGAAAAACTGTTGCGGCGCGAGATCGACGATCACGAGAGTGTCGGCTCGGTCAGGTGGCTTCCGGTGCGTACGGCTCAAGGCACGCTCAGCGCGCTGGGCTTCTGGGTCGGCGTAACCGGCAGGGGGCACCTCGCTCAATCAGCCCTTGGAAAATGTGGCGCGGGTGCTGGCCAGGGCATGCGGGCATGTCGGGTCCGGCGCCGAATACCTCTACAACACCGTAAGTCACCTGGAAGAAATTCGGCATTCGTGACCGCAATTTGTGGCGGCTGCAGGAACTGGTCGCGGACGAGATCAGGTCGATCCATGGCCGCACCCCCGGGAAGGGCCTCCTCTCCACACAGTGATCGCGTGAAATCTCGATAACATGAGTTATTTTATCATATTTTATTGTGGGTTTTCAGCGGCTTGCGTCGAAAATTGACCAATTGATAAAAAAACAAAACGTGTTAGCCTTCCTCAAAACCACAAGAATGGGGAGCGGAATGGCGACTGGTCATTTCAAGCAGGGCATTGCCGGCGGCCGGCTTTCGCCCGAACAGTATGCCGATAATTTTTCCGACCTGCATCCGCCGCTCGATGATCACGAGGCGCTGGTCGAGTCCGATCGCTGTTATTTCTGCTACGACGCACCCTGCATGAACGCATGCCCGACCTCGATCGACATCCCGCTGTTCATCCGCCAGATCTCGACAGGCAATCCGATCGGCTCGGCCAAGACGATTTTCGACCAGAATATTTTGGGCGGCATGTGCGCCCGCGTTTGCCCGACCGAGACGCTGTGCGAAGAGGTCTGCGTGCGCGAAGTGGCGGAAGGCAAGCCGGTGCAGATCGGCCGCCTGCAGCGCTACGCCACCGATGTCGCCATGGCTGAGAATAAGCAATTCTATGCGCGCGCCGCCCCGACCGGCAAGACGATCGCCGTGGTCGGCGCCGGACCGGCCGGCCTTGCCGCGGCCCATCGGCTCGCCCGCCATGGTCATGACGTGACCATCCTGGAAGCCCGCCCGAAAGCCGGCGGTCTCAATGAATACGGCATCGCCGCCTATAAGAGCATCGACAATTTCGCCCAGGCCGAGGTCGATTATATCCTGTCGATCGGCGGCATCGACATCCAGAACGGCAAGGCGCTCGGCCGCGACTACCAGCTGTCGGACCTGACCAGGAATTACGACGCGGTGTTTCTCGGCATGGGGCTTGGCGGCGTCAACGCCCTGCGCGCCGACGGCGAGGAGGCGCAAGGCGTCACCAATGCGGTTGAGTTCATAGCGGAGCTTCGCCAGGCCAGCGATCTTGCCAGCCTGCCGGTCGGCCGGCATGTCGTCGTCATCGGCGGCGGCATGACGGCGATCGATGCGGCGGTGCAGTCGAAGCTGCTCGGCGCCGAAGAGGTGACGATCTGCTACCGGCGCGGGCAGGAGCACATGAACGCTTCCGAATTCGAGCAGGATCTGGCTGCCGCCAACGGCGTCGTCATCCGTCACTGGCTGCAACCGAAGCGGGTCATTGCCGAAGGCGGCAAGGTGTCGGGCATCGAACTCGAATACACGGCGATGGATGGCGACAAGCTCGTCGGCACCGGCGAGCGGCTGACACTGGTCGCGGACCAGGTGTTCAAGGCGATCGGCCAGAGCTTCGTCCCGGCTGCGCTCAACGGCAGCGGTGCCTTGCTTGCTTTGGAGGGCGGCCGCATCAGGGTCGATGTCGAAGGCCGCACTTCGTTGCCAAACGTCTGGGCCGGCGGCGACTGCATCTTCGGCGGCGACGACCTGACAGTCTCCGCCGTCGCACAGGGCCGCGACGCGGCCGAATCGATCCACCGGGCACTGACCTCAAACGGGAGGGCATGAGCATGGCAGATATCAGAAACAATTTCGTCGGCATCAAATCGCCGAATCCGTTCTGGCTGGCTTCGGCGCCGCCGACCGACAAGGCCTACAACGTCATCCGCGCCTTCAAGGCGGGTTGGGGCGGCGTAGTGTGGAAGACGCTCGGCGAAGAGGGGCCGCCGGTGGTCAACGTCAACGGTCCGCGCTACGGTGCGATCTGGGGCGCCGACCGCCGCCTGCTCGGCTTGAACAACATCGAGTTGATCACCGACCGCGACCTGCAGGTCAATCTGCGCGAGATCAAGCAGGTCAAGATGGACTGGCCCGACCGCGCCATCGTCGTCTCGCTGATGGTGCCTTGCGAGGAGCATGCGTGGAAGGCCATCCTGCCGGTGGTCGAGGAGACGGGGGCCGACGGCATCGAGCTCAATTTCGGCTGCCCGCACGGCATGTCGGAACGCGGCATGGGCTCGGCGGTCGGCCAGGTGCCGGAATACATCGAAATGGTGGTGCGCTGGTGCAAGGCCAACACCCGCATGCCTGTTATCACCAAGCTGACGCCCAACATCACCGATGTGCGCAAGCCGGCGCGTGCCGCCCTTGCCGGCGGCACCGACGCGGTGTCGCTGATCAACACCATCAATTCGATCACCGGCGTCAATCTCGATAGTTTCGCACCGGAGCCGACAATCGACGGCAAGGGTTCGCATGGCGGCTATTGCGGCCCGGCGGTGAAGCCGATCGCCATGAACATGGTGGCCGAGATCGCCCGCGATCCGGAAACGCACGGGCTGCCGATCTCCGGTATCGGTGGCATCACCACGTGGCGCGACGCCGCCGAATTCATGGCGCTCGGCGCCGGCAATGTGCAGGTGTGCACGGCGGCGATGACCTATGGCTTCAAGATCGTGCATGAGATGATCGCCGGCCTGGAAAACTGGATGGACGAGAAGGGCCATGCCTCGCTGGACGACATTATCGGCCGCGCCACGCCCAACGTCACCGACTGGCAATATCTCAACCTCAACTACGTCGCCAAAGCGCATATTGACCAGGACGCCTGCATCAAATGCGGCCGCTGCCACATCGCCTGCGAGGACACTTCGCACCAGGCGATCACCGCAATCGTCGACGGCGTCAGGCATTTCGAGGTGATCGAGGCGGAATGCGTCGGCTGCAACCTCTGCGTCAATGTCTGCCCGGTCGAGAACTGCATCACGATGGAGCCGCTGGCGGCTGGCGTGATGGACCAGCGCACCGGCAGACCGGTGTCGCCGGTCTACGCCAACTGGACGACGCATCCGAACAATCCGATGGCCAAGGTGGCGGCGGAATAGGGCGCAGCCTGTTGTGGAAAGCGGCGCCTGCGGGCGCCGCTTTTCAAATCGCTATTGCAGATAATAAATATCCACGATAATATGTATCCATGAATTGGAGATCAGCACAATGAAGCTGGGCGAGGGCGTCGAAGCGGCCATCCACTGTGCCGCGATGCTTGCCGGCATGGAAGGCGAGGCGACCATGCCGGGTGCTGCCATGGCGGAAGCGTTCGGCCTGTCGCCGAGCTATCTCCTCAAGCATCTCAACGCGCTGACGGCGTCGGGCATTCTGGAATCGGTGCCGGGGCCATCGGGCGGTTACCGACTGGCGAGGCCGGCCGCGCGGATAACGCTGCTCGACATCGTGCTCGCCGTGGAAGGAGGCGAACCGGCCTTCCGCTGCGGCGAAATCCGTCAGCGCGGGCCGGTCAGGCTCGATGCCTCGGTCTATGTCAAACCCTGCGGCATCAACGTCGCGATGCTGAAGGCTGAGCGCGCCTATCGCGCCGCTCTTGCCGAGGCGAGGCTGTCCGACATCGTGGCGGGATACATGAGCGATGCCGATCCTCGTTCAGTCGCCGCAAACTGCGCCTTTGTCGAGCGCCATCAACGACCGCAGAAATCGAGTGCAACCAAGCAAGCATGAAAGGTAAAGCGATGAAACAGAGGCTGCAATTTTTCGGTGCGGCGCCGGCGATCATGAAAGCGGTGTCGGCGCTCAACAAGACGGTCGACGAATGCGGGCTCGAGAAAAGCCTGTTGCACCTGATCAAGCTGCGGGCGTCGCAGATCAATGGCTGTTCGTATTGCGTCGAGATGCACAGCCGCGAGGCGCGCCATGACGGCGAGACCGAACAGCGGCTTTATCTCGTCTCCGCCTGGAAGGAATCGCCGCTGTTTTCCGCGCGCGAACGCGCTGCCTTCGCCTGGACCGAAGCGGTGACGAAGATCGCCGATAACGGTGTCTCGGACGAACTCTATGCGCGGACGCTCGAGCATTTTCCGGAAGAGGAACTGGTCAAGCTGTCTGTCGCGCTTGGCATGATCAACACCTGGAACCGGCTTTGCATCCCGTTCCAGGCTATTCATCCGATGCCAGCGGCGAACGCCGCCTGAGCGGTCGAACCGGCGCGCGGCCTTGCGCCGCGTGCCGTTTTTGTTTGGAGATCAATAAGATGTTGGCGAATTTTGAGAATGAGATTCTGTTTGCCGCCCGCCTGCTGCTTGGCGGCGCGTTCGTCTTTGCCGGTCTGCGCAACATCCAGAATGCAGGCTTCCTGACCAAGTTGATGGCGACGCGCGGCGTGCCGCAGGCGCGGCTGATGCTGTGGCTGGGGATCGTCCTGCAGATCGTCGCCGGAGTTCTGGTGTTATCAGGTGTCTGGACCGCCGCCGCCGCTCTGTGCCTGGTGCTGTTCCTTGTCATCGCTACGCCGATGTTCCACAATTTCTGGGATCATCAGGGGCCCGAGCGCGCGTCCCGCATCAACGGCTTTGTCGGCAATGTCGCGCTGACCGGAGGATTCCTAGCGCTGATGGGCCAGGCGCTTTAAGGAGAATCGCCCAGCCGATATGGTATGAATTGGCATCTGCGCATTAATCGCTCCGTTGCGATTGGCTCGTATGATTGGCTCAGTTTCGCTTGTCGGAGCCTTTATGGAGCAAAGCTGGAATAGCTTCTGGGGAAGCGTTTCGCAGGCCTTTCACCTCGCGCTCTCGCCGCTTCGGGCGCTTGCCGAAACATTCGGCTATTTTCCGAGCGATATCCAACTCTGGTGCTTCGTCTGCGGCCTCTTTTTCCTGGTGCTTGTCGTACCCCACACCTATGGCGATCTCGTGCTTCGGCACCGTCGCGTCTATGTGACAGGCAAGGTGGTGGAGATAAAGATGTCCGACGACTCGCCCAGAACGCCGACCATCGAATTCGCCGATCGCCTCGGCAAGATCTGGCGCTTTGAATCGCATTTGCCGGTCAATAACACGACCGGTTCGGTCGGAGCGGCGGTAAAGGTCATGTATGACCCCCTGCATCCGAACCGGGCACGGGAAGTGGGGCGGCCGATCATGACGGCAACCCATACGGCGGTCTGGTATGCCATTATCGCCGGGCTAATGGCGCTTGCCTTCTGGCCCGGCCTGACATCCGACTGAGCCATTTCGAACAGCGTTCCATACCGCTTGTTTTTGCATGTCGTTATCCCAAACCGCTGCCCACCCTCGGGTCAAAGCCCGACGGCAGGTTTGGGCGACATGCACTATGCGGCAAATCGCAGGCTGGCCCCGCCAAGGCTGCGCCATGCCCCCTTGAGCCGGTGATGGTCACCTTCATACCCGGGCCAAGCAGCTTCCGCGCCGAGGCTGATGCTGGACGAGCCGCCGACGATCACGGCATTTCTCAGTCATGAATGCCCTTCCTTCATATCGGGGAGGGGCGCCCGACGAGGTCAAGGCTCAGTGTCCGCAATTGTTGTCTTGCCTTTGCGTCATAGGCTTGCGCGTTGGCGCGAGATTCATTCTGGCCGTCGAAATAGAGGCCGCTCCGCTCTTCGAGCGCTGGCGATGTCGCGAGGTTGAGGATAGCGTCGGCGCCCGTCTCGACCGAGTTCCACGGCGTGATGCCTGCCTGCCGGACCATGGTCGTGTTCATGTAGCTTGCGGGATGCAGGCTGTTGACGGTCACATTGGTGCCCTTCAGTTCCTGCGCCAGATCGATGGTGAACATGATCTGCGCCAGCTTGCTCTGGCAGTAGGCGCGGACGCTGTCGTAGTTGCGGGTCAGCATGACATCGTCGAAATCGATCGCCTGCTGGCCGGCCGAGGCGACGTTGACGATGCGCGCCGGCGCGCTCGCCTTGAGCAGCGGCAGAAGCTCCGATGTGAGCAGGAAGCCGGCGAGATAGTTTACGGCAAAGCGCAGTTCGTAGCCGTCGGCGCCGACTTGTCGTTTGGTGCCTGCGGTGCCAATGCCGGCGTTGTTGATGACAATGTCGAGTCGGTCAGTCCTGGCGCGCACGGCCTCGGCGAGGCGGCGGACCTCGACCAGGGACGAGAGGTCGGCGACGAGAAGCTCGGCCTTGCCACCAGCGGCTTCGATCTCGGCGACCGCCGCCTGGCCCCGTGTCGCATCGCGACCATGCACCAGGACCCGCGCGCCGCCGGCGCCGAGCCTTTGCGCGACCAAGCGGCCGACGCCGTCGGTCGATCCGGTGATGAGGACGGTCTTGTCTTTCAGTTCCATGCTCGGAGCCTCCATGTCATTGCTCTGAGTGGAAGATGGGACGTCCGGCACCGGTCAAACAGGTCAAACTTTATCCTGGTATCGATACTGCCTATATGCCGATGGGTCCCCCGACGCATTCAGCCGATGCTGGCCGCAGCCCGTCAGCTTCGTCATCCTCAGGCGCAGCAAGGAGCGGAGCGACGCAGCGCAGACCCCAGGATGGCGAAACGAGAGTTAGCCCTTCGGCTTCAGCCCGTCGACGAACAATTGCTCGAGAAACCTTGCCGCATCCTCGAAGCGGCCGTCGCCGCCGCGGTCGGGGCCGAGCACGGCGCGGACCTGAACGTCGAAATCGGCGTAGTGCTGCGTCGTCGCCCAGATCGAGAAGATCAGGTGCCAGGGGTCGGTGCGGGCGATCTTGCCGGCGCGCATCCAACCCTTGATGATGGCGGCCTTCTCGTCGACCAGAGTCTTCAGCTCGCCTTCAAGCATCGGCATGATGCGCGGCGCGCCCTGCAGGATCTCGTTGGCGAACAGCCGGCTTTCCCTAGGAAAATCGCGCGCCATTTCGAGTTTGCGCCTGATGTAGCTGCGCAATTCGGTCAGGGGATCGCCGATGTCGTCCAGTTCGCGCAACGGCGCCAGCCAGGTGTCCAGAAGCCGCTGCATCAGCGTCCCGTGGATATCCTCCTTGCGGCGGAAATAGTAGAGCAGGTTCGGCTTCGACATGCCGGCGGCTTCGGCGATCTGGTCGATGGTCGAGCCGCGAAAGCCATTGGTTGAGAAGACCTCGAGCGCCGCCTCCAGGATGAGCTCGCGCTTTTCCTGCTGGATGCGGGTGCGGCGCGGGGCAGGGGTGTCCATGCCTGTCGTCATCCCCGCAGGACATTGCCGCGAGGGTCATCTGGACCAATTCTCTGGACCAGTTTTTCTCCGGCCTGTGGAGCGCGCCTCAGCTGCCGCATTTCCGCTAGTAATCCTTGACCGCCGACAGGGCGGTGCTAACGTTTGTCCGATCGGTCAAAAATTTGCGTAGCACGAAAACGCAGCAGAGACCAAGTGTCGGGAAGACCAAGCGTTAGCCGCACCGAAACAGGTTACAAGGGGAAGTCTTGGTCATGTCCAACCGGCTGAAAGTCACGCCGAACGATCTCAGCGCATTCTGGATGCCGTTCACGGCGAACCGGCAATTCAAACAGGCGCCCCGCATGATGGTGTCCGCCAAGGACATGCATTACACGACCAGCGACGGGCGCAAGGTTCTCGACGGCACCGCCGGCCTGTGGTGCGTCAATGCCGGCCACTGCCGGCCGAAGATCACCGAGGCGATCCAGCAACAGGCCGCCGAACTCGACTATGCGCCGGCCTTTCAGATGGGCCACCCGATGGTCTTCGAACTGGCGAACCGTTTGGTCGACCTCGCGCCGAAGGGCATGGACCACGTGTTCTTCACCAATTCCGGATCGGAATCGGTGGAGACTGCGCTGAAGATGGCGATCGCCTACCATCGCGCCAAAGGTGAGGGCTCACGCACCCGCCTGATCGGCCGCGAGCGCGGCTATCATGGCGTCAATTTCGGCGGTATCTCGGTCGGCGGGATCGTCACCAATCGTAAGATGTTCGGCACGCTGCTCGGTGGCGTCGACCACATGCCGCACACGCATCTTCCCGAGAAGAATTCGTTCACCAAGGGCGTGCCCGAGCATGGCGCGGAATTGGCCAACGAGTTGGAGCGCATCGTTGCGCTGCATGATGCCTCGACCATCGCGGCCGTCATCGTCGAGCCGGTGGCCGGTTCCACCGGCGTCATCCTGCCGCCGAAGGGCTATCTCGAGAGGCTACGCGAGATTTGCACCAAGCACGGCATCCTGCTGATCTTCGACGAGGTCATCACCGGCTTCGGCCGCCTCGGCACGCCGTTTGCCGCCGACTATTTCGGCGTCACCCCCGATATTATGACGACCGCCAAGGGCGTCTCCAATGGCGTCATCCCGATGGGCGCGGTGTTCGTCAAGAAGGAAATCCACGACGCTTTCATGACCGGTCCCGAGCATATGATCGAGTTCTTCCACGGCTACACTTATTCGGGCAATCCGATCGCCTGCGCGGCAGCCCTCGGCACGCTCGACACCTACAAGGAAGAGGGCCTGCTGACCCGCGGCGAGGAACTGGCGCCGTATTGGGAAGACGCGCTGCATTCGCTGAAGGGCGAGCCGAACGTCATCGATATCCGCAACATCGGCCTGATCGGCGCGATCGAGCTGGCACCCATCCCCGGCAGTCCGACCAAGCGTGCCTTCTCGGCCTTCGTCAAGGCGTTCGAGCGCGGCGCCCTGATCCGCACCACCGGCGACATCATCGCGCTGTCGCCGCCGCTGATCATCACCAAGGGCCAGATCAACGAATTGATCGATCATGTGCGTGAAGTGCTGAGGGCGGTGGACTAGATACTCCACAACGTATAGGGCGGCGACGGGAACCGTCGCCCTATACGTGAATAGATGAGAGGAACTTGAATGGCCGCTCCGGGCGAGAATCTGCGAATCAATTCAGACCGTTTGTGGGATTCGATAATGGAGATGGCGAAGATCGGCCCTGGCATTGCCGGCGGCAACAATCGCCAGACGTTGACCGACGAGGACGGCGAGGGGCGGCGTCTGTTCAAGCGCTGGTGCGAGGCAGCCGGCCTCGAAATGGGCCTCGACGAGATGGGCACGATGTTTGCCCGCCGCGAAGGCACTGACCCTGATCTGCCGCCGGTCTATGTCGGCAGCCATCTCGATACTCAGCCGACCGGCGGCAAGTATGACGGCGTGCTCGGGGTACTCGGCGGGCTGGAGATCGTGCGCTCGCTCAACGAACTCGGCATCAAGACAAAACATCCGATTGTCGTCACCAACTGGACGAACGAGGAAGGCGCGCGCTTTGCGCCAGCCATGATGGCGTCCGGCGTCTTCGCCGGCGTGCTCGATCAGGCCGACGTCTACTCGCATGTCGACAAGGACGGCAAGAAATTTGGCGAGGAGCTCGAACGCATCGGCTGGAAGGGCACCGAGAAAGTCGGCGCGCGCCAAATCCACGCCTTCTTCGAGCTGCATATCGAGCAAGGTCCGATCCTCGAGGACGAAGGCATCGACATCGGCGTCGTCACCCATGGCCAGGGACTGAAATGGCTGCAGGTGACGTTGACCGGCAGGGAGGCGCATACCGGCTCGACGCCGATGCCGAAGCGCCGCAACGCCGGGCTCGGCATGGCGCGGGTGATCGAGCTGGTGCACGAGATCGCCATGGACTACCAGCCCGATGCCGTAGGCGCGGTCGGCCACATGGAAGTCTATCCGAACTCGCGCAACATCATCGCCGGACGCACCGTCTTCACCATCGACATCCGCTCGCCGGAAAAGGAGGTGCTCGACGCGATGGACGCGCGCATCCGCGAAGGCATCGACACGATCTGCGAGGCGCTCGATATCAAATATCAAATCGAGCAGGTCGGCCATTTCGATCCGGTCGCTTTCGATGCGGGCTGCGTCAAGGCTGTGCGGGATGCGGCGGAGCGCCTGGGTTATACGCATCGCAACATCGTCTCCGGCGCCGGCCACGACGCCTGCTGGATCAACCGCGTCGCGCCCACCGCAATGGTGATGTGCCCGTGCGTCGACGGGCTGTCGCATAATGAGGCCGAGGAAATCACCAAGGAATGGGCGGCGGCCGGCGCCGACGTGCTGTTCCACGCGGTGGTGGAAACAGCGGTGATTGTGGAGTGAACTAGAAACCAAGCTTCCGAACGCCGCTCACCAAGAAGCGCGAGAAAAACAAGGGAACAAAAATGACCAAAGTCATCAAGAACGGCACCATCGTCACCGCCGACCGCACCTGGAAGGCCGACGTGCTGTTCAAGCACGGCAAGATCATCGCCATCGGCCCGGACCTGCATGGCGACCACGAGTTCGATGCCACCGGCTGCTATGTCATGCCAGGCGGCATCGATCCGCACACCCATCTCGAAATGCCGTTCATGGGCACCTATTCGGCCGACGATTTCGAGAGCGGCACGCGCGCCGCCCTTGCCGGCGGCACCACCATGGTCGTCGATTTTTGTCTGCCGGCGCCGCAGCAGTCGCTGCTCGAGGCCTTGCAGATGTGGGACAATAAAACCTCGAAGGCCTCCTGCGACTATTCCTTCCATATGGCGATCACCTGGTGGGGCAAGCAGGTGTTCGACGAGATGGCCACCGTCGTCGACAAGGGCATCACCTCGTTCAAGCACTTCATGGCCTACAAGGGCGCGCTGATGGTCGACGACGACGAGATGTATTCGTCGTTCCAGCGATGCGCCGACCTTGGCGCGCTGCCGTTGGTTCATGCCGAGAATGGCGATGTGGTGGCGGCGCTTTCGCAGAAGCTTCTGGCTGCCGGCAACAACGGCCCGGAGGGGCATGCCTATTCGCGCCCGCCGGAGGTCGAAGGCGAGGCGACCAACCGCGCCATCATGATCGCCGACATGGCCGGCGTGCCGCTCTATGTCGTGCATGTCTCCTGCGAGCAGGCTCACGAAGCCATTCGGCGGGCGCGGCAGAAAGGCATGCGCGTCTTCGGCGAGCCGCTGATCCAGCATTTGACGCTCGACGAGAGCGAATATTTCAACAAGGACTGGGATCATGCGGCGCGCCGCGTGATGAGCCCGCCCTTCCGCAACAAATTGCATCAGGATTCGCTGTGGGCCGGCCTGCAGGCCGGATCGCTGCAAGTGGTGGCGACAGACCATTGCGCCTTCACCACCAGCCAAAAGCGCAACGGCGTCAGCGATTTCACCAAAATCCCGAACGGCACCGGCGGACTCGAGGACCGCTTGCCGGTGCTGTGGACGACGGGCGTCAACTCCGGCCGGCTGACGATGAACGAATTCGTCGCCGTGACCTCGACCAACATCGCCAAGATCCTCAACATGTATCCGAAGAAGGGCGCCATCGTTGAAGGTGCGGACGCCGACATCCTCGTCTGGGACCCGAAGCGCAAGAAGAAGATCACGGCCAAAAAGCAGCAGTCGGTGATCGACTATAACGTCTTCGAAGGTTTTGAGGTGACCGGCCTGCCGCGCTATGTCTTCTCGCGCGGCGAACTGTCGATCCAGGAAGCTGAGGTCAAGGCGAAGCCCGGCCATGGGGAGTTCGTCGCTCGCGAGCCGAATGCAGCGGTCAACCGGGCGCTGTCGACCTGGAAGGAAATTTCCGCACCGCGCAAGGTGGAACGCACCGGCATTCCGGCGACCGGGGTGTGAGCTTGGCGCGTTCGGCAGCGATCGCCTCACTGGTTGTGGCGAGCATTACCGGCGTACCGGCAGCGGCTGAGGTTCTTGCCGGTTCCTATGGCAATGATGTCGGTTGTGCCGGTGCATGGCTCGGCTATCAGGACAGCGATGCCTATGTCGTGCTGACCGCCGACGGCGTCGAAACCTATGGCAGCGGCTGCCGGTTCGCGCGGCAACTGGTGACGGCGCCTGGTACGCAGTCGTTGAGCTCGACCTGTTTCGCTGAAGGCGAGGAGGGAACGAAGACTGAGACCGTCAAGGTCACCAACAAGGGAGCTGACGGTTTCTTCGTCACCATTCCCGGCCTTGAAGAGATAGGGCCGTTGAAATCATGTTCGTGACGGTGCCGATGATGGCCTCTCCGCCGATGCCGACCTCAGGCGACCAGCCCATCCAGTTCCGGCAGCAGGACGACACTTTCCTGTTCGTTGGGATCGGTGCGGGCGATGACAGCCGAGGCCGAACTGTCGCTCAGATTGGCCGGCAGATGCGGCACCCCGGCAGGAATGTAGAAGAGGTCGCCGGCCTTGACCACGATCTGCTGTTCGAGTCGGTCGCCATACCAGGTATGAACCTCGCCGGAGAGCACATAGATCGCCGTTTCATGGCTTTCGTGCATATGCGCCTTGGCGCGGGCACCGGGCGGCATGGTCAGCAGGTGCATGCAGATGCCGGTCGAGCCGACCGTCTCGGCGGCGATACCGGTGAAATAACTCAGTCCCTGCTTGCCTTCATAAGAGCTTTCAGGGCGGATAAGATGACAAGTGGGTTTGGACGACATCTGGGATGCTCTGGGCGTCGATCGAGTGGGAACTCTCAGTCGGATAGGACGGGGCGAGTGGAAAGCAATATCGCGGCAAAATCAACCGGATGCCGCCCGGCGCAGCAGCGGCGTGAAAAGGCAGGCTGCGGCCTATGACGGGAACAGCGCCAGCCGTCGTTTCGGCAAGCAAGCTCGGCCTGACCTTCCAGACCAATGACGGCCCGGTGCAGGCGCTGTCGAATGTCGACCTGACCATCGGCAAAGGTGAATTCGTCTCCTTCATCGGGCCGTCCGGCTGCGGCAAGACGACCCTGCTGCGGGTCATCGCCGATCTGGAAAAACCGACATCGGGAAGCATCTCCGTCAACGGCATGACGCCGGAGCAGGCGCGCCAGAGCCGCGCCTATGGCTATGTCTTCCAGGCGGCGGCGCTTTATCCGTGGCGTACGATCGAGCGCAACGTGGCGCTGCCGCTGGAAATCATGGGCCTGTCGAAGGCAGAGCAGGCGGCGCGGATCAAGCGCACGCTCGACCTCGTCAACCTGGGCGGCTTCGAGCAGAAATACCCGTGGCAGCTTTCCGGCGGCATGCAGCAGCGCGCCTCGATCGCGCGGGCGCTGGCCTTCGACGCCGATCTCCTGTTGATGGACGAGCCGTTCGGCGCGCTGGACGAGATCGTGCGCGACCATCTCAACCAACAGCTTCTGGAGCTTTGGGAACGGACCAACAAGACCATCTGCTTCGTCACCCATTCCATTCCCGAGGCGGTCTACCTCTCGACGCGGATCATCGTCATGTCGCCGCGTCCGGGCCGCGTCAGCGACGTCATCGAATCGACGCTGCCCAAGCAGCGACCGCTCGACATCCGCGAGACACCGGAGTTCCTGGCGATCGCGGCACGCGTGCGCGACGGGCTCAGGGCAGGACACAGCTATGATGATTGAGGTGAAGCGGCACTGGCTTGCGCCTTCAACGCAGGAGGTGCATCGCCGTAGCGAGGCAGACGCTAACCGTGCTTTCGTCATCCTAGGGCGGAGCCGCCGCGAAGCGGCGTGCGCAGACCCTAGGATCCATTCCGTGACTTCGGCCGAAAGGCCCAAACGGTTCAGAATGTCCGCCACGCAGGCGACGACGGCTGACGTTTTCTTCAGGTCGGGAGCATTGTTCGGCACCGTTGCGGAGCGCGAAAGTTACGGCATGGATCCTAGGGTCTGCGCCGCGTCGCTTCGCTCGTTGCTTCGCCCTAGGATGACGAAGGCGTGGTTGGCCGCTCCCTCTACGCACGCCGCTTTCCGGCTCCGCCCTAGGACGACGAAGAACAGGCATGGCCACATACGCTGCAGCGCTGCCAGCAGAGGGTGGTTGGCGGCGTTGCAGCCGAAGTCACCCGACCTCCGCTTCGCTCCGGCCACCCTCTCCCCGTTGGGGAGAGGAGGGGGCCAACCTCGCGAGGATCGCTAGATGGACTCCTTCCGCGACAAGATCGTTCCGGTGACCTCGATCCTCGCGGGCGTGGTGGTCTTCTGGTATGTTTTCGCCGTCATCCTCAACGCGCCGTTCCAGCGCGATCTCGACCGCCGTGCCGGCGAGACGCCTGATGTTGTGGAATTCATCGGCAAGACGATGTCGCAGCCGAAGCCGACGCTGCCGGCGCCGCATCAGGTGGCTGTGAATTTCTTCGAGAACACGTTTCTGCGCAGCGTCACCAGCAACCGCAGCCTTGTCTACAATGCCTGGGTGACGTTGTCCTCGACGCTGCTCGGCTTTGCCTTCGGCACGGCGCTCGGCATCGTGATTGCCGTCGGTATCGTGCATGTGGCGACGCTCGACCGCAGCCTGATGCCTTGGATTATCGCCTCGCAGACCATTCCGATCCTGGCGGTGGCGCCGATGATCATCGTCGTGCTGGCGGCGATCGGCGTCACCGGGCTGATCCCGAAGGCGCTGATCTCGACCTATCTGTCGTTCTTCCCGGTGGCTGTCGGCATGGTCAAGGGTTTGCGTTCGCCCGAGCTCACCCATCTCGACCTGATGCACACCTACAATGCCAGCCCCTCGCAGACCTTTTGGAAATTGCGCGTGCCGGCGTCGGTGCCGTTCCTGTTCACCTCGATGAAGGTGGCGGTCGCCGCCAGCCTGGTCGGCGCCATCGTCGGCGAACTGCCGACCGGCGCCGTCGCCGGCATCGGCGCCAAGCTGCTTGCCGGCGCCTATTACAGCCAGACCATCGACATCTGGTCGGCGCTGGTTGCCGGCTCGGTCGTGGCAGCCCTGCTGATTATGGTGGTCGGCATGGCCGGGCGCATCGTCGACCGCGCCATGGGCGGGAGGCCGGCATGAGCGATCTCCTCAGCCTTTCGTCGATCACGCCTCGTTCCTGGCAGGGGTATGCCGCGCTTGTCCTTCTTGCCGGAGCGCTGCTTCTTTGGCCGCTTGTCAATGCCACGCCCGGCTATGCTGTCGCCACCGTGGCTTTGATTCTCCTTTTGCTGCTTCTGGCAATCGCGGCCGATAATTTCCCACCGGTGATTGGGGTGGTGTTGCTCTTCCTTGGCGCCCACGGCGCGGCGTGGATGCTGCTCGCCGGCATAACCGGCAATGAGGGGACCGCTCGCGCATCCTTCTATTTGCTGCTTGCCGCGGCATGGCTTCTGGCCTGGCGCTGCGTGACAGGCCTGTCCGCGCTTCGCCCGACCTCGCGCTGGGCGGCGACCGCTTTGAGGCTGATCATTCCGGCGATCTTCGGCGCCTGGATCCTGATCATCTGGGAGGCGGTGACGCGCGGCGCGGGCATCCCCTTCATTCTGCTGCCGCCGCCAAGCGCCATCGGCGTGCGCATCGCCAATTCGCTGCCGGTGCTGGCCGCCGACGTGCGGCAGACCATCTTCAAGGCGGTGATCTTCGGCTATGTGGTTGGCAGCGGCGCCGGCTTCCTCGCCGCCGTCGCGGCCGACCGCGTGCCGTTCCTGCGGCGCGGGCTTTTGCCGATCGGCAACATGGTGTCGGCGCTACCGATCATCGGCGTGGCGCCGATCATGGTCATGTGGTTCGGCTTCGACTGGCAGTCGAAGGCCGCCGTCGTCATCATCATGACCTTCTTCCCGATGCTGGTGAATACGGTCGCAGGCCTTGCCGCCTCCGGCCACATGGAGCGCGACCTGATGCGCACCTATGCGTCGAGTTACTGGCAGACGCTGTTCAAGTTGCGGTTGCCGGCGGCAGCCCCTTTCATCTTCAACGCGCTGAAAATCAATTCGACGCTGGCGCTGATCGGCGCCATTGTCGCGGAGTTCTTCGGCACGCCGGTGGTCGGCATGGGCTTCCGGATTTCGACCGAAGTCGGGCGGATGAACATCGATATGGTCTGGGCCGAAATCGCAGTTGCAGCACTTGCGGGTTCGGTCTTTTATGGCGTGGTCGCTCTTTTCGAGAGAGCCGTTACGTTTTGGCATCCCTCCGTCCGTGGTGGATAGAGCGGTGGCGGGTTTGGAATCAGGAGCGCATTGAAGGTCCTGATCCTAAAGGGTGAACACTTAACTTCAGAGGGTAAAAACATGAAAAGACTTGTTATTTCGATGCTGGCCGGCGCGATGTCGCTTGCCGCGTTCCAGGCGATGGCCGCGGACAAGGTGACGCTGCAGCTGAAATGGGTCACGCAGGCCCAGTTCGCCGGCTACTACGTCGCCAAGGACAAGGGGTTCTACGAGGCCGAGGGCCTCGACGTCGAGATCAAGCCGGGCGGCCCCGATATCGCGCCGGAGCAGGTGATCGCCGGCGGCGGCGCCGACGTCATCGTTGACTGGATGGGCGGCGCGCTCGCCGCCCGCGAAAAGGGTGTGCCGCTGGTCAATATCGCCCAACCGTTCAAGAAAGCCGGCATGCAGCTGGTCTGTCCGAAGGATGGCCCGGTCAAGACCGAAGCCGACTTCAAGGGACATACGCTCGGCGTCTGGTTCTTCGGCAACGAATATCCGTTCTACGCCTGGATGAACAAACTCGGCCTGAAGACCGACGGCGGCCCGGACGGCGTCACCGTGCTGAAGCAGAGTTTCGACGTGCAGCCGCTGATCCAGAAGCAGGCGGATTGCATTTCGGTCATGACCTACAACGAATATTGGCAGCTCATCGATGCCGGCTACAAGCCGGAAGAGCTGATCGTTTTCAACTACTCCGCCATGGGCAACGACCTGCTTGAGGACGGGCTCTATGCCCTGGAGGACAAGCTCAAGGATCCGGCCTTCGAGGACAAGATGGTGCGTTTCGTGCGCGCCTCGATGAAGGGCTGGAAATACGCCGTCGACAATTCCGACGAGGCGGCCGGCATCGTCATGGACAATGGCGGCCAGGACGAGAACCACCAAAAGCGCATGATGGGCGAAGTCGCCAAGCTGATCGACAATGCCGACGGCAAACTCGACCCGGCGACCTACGCGCGCACCGCCAAGGCGCTGCTCGACCAGAAGATCATCACCAAGGAGCCGACCGGCGCCTACACGACTGCCATCACCGACAAGGCGATCAAGTAGGGCAGGGCCATCAATAGGGCGGTCGGGTAGAGGCGATCAACCTGGCCTCTGCAGCCAGCAATTCGGAAGGGGCGGACCGACCGGCCCTTTTTGCTGGGATGTAAAATAGCCGTTACCGGTGGAAACATCCGCTCGCCACAACCGTTGTTCCAGTGCATCCAGCTTCAGCGGATGTCACCGCCACAACGGAGATTCCCATGCGCATGCAATCCTTCTCGCCGAAGCTTTCGGCGCTGGCCGTTTCGGCTTCCGTCCTATGCGCTTCACCGGCTTTGGCCGACATGATGAAGATGAAGGCGACGCTCGATGGCGCTCAGCAGAATCCGCCCATCACCACGGAGGGCAAGGGTACCGCCGCTCTCGTCTTCGACACCGCCACGAAACAGCTCACCTGGAACGTGACGTATTCAGGTCTCAGCGGCCCGGCGACGGCCGGACATATTCACGGTCCGGCGGCAAAGGGTGAAAATGCCGGCGTCGCCGTCCCGTTCAAGGGCGCTCCGAAAAGCCCGTTCAAGGGGGCGGCGATTCTGACCGACGCGCAGGCTGCCGACCTGATGGCCGGCAAATACTACATCAACATCCATACGGCGGCCCACAAGGACGGCGAGATCCGCGGACAGATCGAGAAGGCGGCGACGATGTAGCCAAGTCTTGCGCCAACGGAAAGGGCAGCCCTTCCTATCGGATCACGACCTGTCTCTTATCTGGGTCATCGTGCGGGTTGGCGTGATGGCCTCGGGGTCGAGCCTGATCTCGACAATCGACGGCTTGCCGCTGGCACGCGCGCGTTCGAAGGCCGGCGCGAAATCGGCCGTCTTCTCGACCGTTTCGCCATGGCCGCCATAGGCGCGGGCCAAAGCCGCAAAGTCGGGATTTCGCAGATCGGTGGCGACGACGCGGCCCGGATACTCGCGCTCCTGATGCATGCGGATGGTGCCGTAGATGCCGTTGTTGACGACGATGACGATGATCGGCAGATCGTATTGCACGGCGGTGGCGAACTCCTGCCCGTTCATCAGGAAGCAGCCGTCGCCGGCAAAGGCTATCACATCGCGCTCGGGGAACAATTCCTTGGCTGCGACCGCTGCCGGCGTGCCATAGCCCATCGAGCCGGAGGTGGGGGCGGCCTGCGTGGCAAAGCGCCGGGACCGGTGGAAACGGTGCACCCAGGTGGCGTAGTTGCCGGCGCCGTTGGTGAGGATCGCGTCGTCGGGCAGCATCGTTTCGAGATAGTTCATGATCGGCCCCATCTGGACGGAGCCGGGACCACTTTCGGGCGGAGTCGACCAGTCGAGATAGGCTGCGTGCAGCTTCGGTGTTTCATCCGCCCAGACCGGCGTGGCGGCCGGCTTGCGCCCGGCGAAGGCTTCGACGAACGCCGAAGGCGAGGCGTTGATCGCCAGCGTCGGCCGGTAGACACGGCCGAGCTCGCCGGCATCGGCGTGGATATGGACCAGCATCTGGTCGGGATAGGGGCTCTTGAGCAGCGTGTAGTCGGAGGACGGCATCTCGCCCATGCGGCCGCCGATCAGCAACACGAGGTCGGCCTGCTTGATCGCGGTGGCCAGCTTCGGGTTGATGCCAATGCCCACATCACCGGCATAGTTCGGGTGGAGATGATCGAACAGCATCTGGCGGCGGAAGGAGCAGCCGACCGGCAGCGACCAGGCTTCGGCGATCGTCCGCATTCGCGCGACGGCCTCCGCATCCCAGCGCGTGCCGCCTAGGATAACGAAAGGGCGCTGCGCCTTGTTGAGGAGCTTTTCGAGAGCATCGAGCTCGGCCTCGCCCGGCCGCGTTTCGACCGGCGTGTGGGGCAGGGCTTCTGGCGCCTCGGCAAGGCTGGTCAGCATGTCTTCCGGCAGCGAGATGACGACCGGGCCGGGGCGGCCGGACGTCGCCACCGCGAAGGCGCGCGTGACGAATTCGGGAATGCGCGAGGCATCGTCGATCTCGACCACCCATTTGGCGATATCGCCGAAGAACCTGACATAGTCGACCTCTTGAAAAGCCTCGCGCCCCTTGGCATGGCTGGCGACCTGGCCGATGAACAGGATGACTGGAACCGAATCCTGCATGGCGATGTGGATGCCGGCCGAGGCGTTGGTGGCGCCGGGTCCGCGGGTGACGAAGCAGATGCCGGGCTTGCCGGTCAGGCGGCCATGGCAGTCGGCCATCATTGCAGCACCGCCTTCCTGGCGGCAGACGATGGTGCGGATCGTTGAATCGTGCAACGCGTCGAGCACCGCAAGATAGGATTCCCCGGGCACGCAATAGATGCGGTCGGTGCCGTTGGCTTCAAGCGCATCGACGATCAGTTGTCCGCCGGTCTTCATTTTCCTGATCTCTCCAGTTCGGCAAGGATTTCTTCGGTGTGTTCGCCGAGACGCGGCGAGGGCCGCTCATAGACCAGCGACGTGCCCGACATGACCATCGGCGCGCGCACCGAGGGCAAGAGATTGCCGTGGCCGTCGTCGAGGTCGAGCCGCATGCCGCGCGCGATGGTCTGCGGGTCGGCGAACATCTGCCCGATCGTGTTGATCGGGCTGGCAGGCACACTTGCCGCCTCCAGTTTAGCCAGCAGCGGATCGCGATCGAAGGTTTTCAGCGCCTCGATTATATGCTCGCGCAGCTTCGCCCGGTTGGCGACCCGGGCGGGATTGGTGGCGAAATCGGGGTTCGATGGCAGATCGTCCAAGCCGATGGCCGCGCAGAATTTAGCGAACTGGCCGTCATTGCCGATCGCCAGGATGATATGGCCGTCCTTCACCGGCACCACTTCGTAAGGCGCAATGTTCATATGCGCGTTGCCCATCTGCACCGGCGATTTTCCGGAGACCAGATAATTGAGGTTCTGGTTGCCGAGCGCCGAGATCTGGGTGTCGTAGAGCGCCATGTCGATATGCTGGCCTTCGCCGGTCTTCTCGGCATGGCGAAGTGCGGCCTGGATGGCAATCACCGAATACAAGCCGGTGAAAATGTCGGAGACGGCGACACCGGCCTTTTGCGGCTCGCGGCCGGCCTCGCCGGTGATCGACATCATGCCGGCCATGCCCTGAATGATGAAGTCATAGCCGGCGCGCGGCGCATAGGGCCCGTCCTGGCCGAAGCCGGTGATCGAGCAATAGATCAGCCGCGGGTTTATTTCCCTGAGGCTCTCATAGTCGAGGCCGTATTTCTTCAGGCCGCCGACCTTGAAGTTTTCGATCAGAACGTCCGATGTGGCGACCAGCCGGCGCACTGTCTCGGCGCCCTCGGGCGTCGAGAAATCGATGGCGATGGAGCGCTTGCCGCGATTGCAGGAATGATAGTAGGCGGCCGAGAGGTTTTCGCCGTCATGGCTCATGACGAAGGGCGGACCCCATTTGCGGGTGTCGTCGCCGCCATCCGGGCTCTCGACCTTGATGACGTCGGCGCCGAGATCGGCAAGCATCTGCCCCGCCCACGGTCCGGCCAGGATGCGGGCGAGTTCGATTACGCGGACACCTTTCAGCGGAGGCTCAGTCATGGATCACCGTGATTGATCGGAAACCCAGCCTGTATCAATCCCGCGTGATGCTGTCACGGTTCTTGCAATGGGCCAAACCCGATCTTGTTGATGTCGATCATCGTTGTTTCAGCACGCTGTCGGCCCATGCGGCGAAATCGTCCATGATTTTATCTCGATTCACCTCGTTCAGACTTTCGTGGCGGGTCTCGGCGTAAACCTTTGAAACGAGATTCGAAAAACCTATCCTGTGCAGGCGGCCAGCGAGATGGCTGACCGCCCTGCCGCCGTCGGTGGCGGGGTCCTTTTCGCCGCCGACCAGGCAGATCGGCAGGGTCTTGCGGACACCGGAAAAATTAGTGTCGTCGGCACCGTCGAAGACGAACCCGAACAGGTCGCGCCACATCGACACGGAGGCATCCCAACCGCATAGCGGATCGGCGATATACTTGTCGACTTCGGCTGCGTCGCGCGACAGCCAGTCGAACGGCGTGCGGTGATCGGGGACGGCTTTGCCCCAGGCCTGGAAGGTCAGTCGCGGCAGCATACGCGACGGCATGTCGGAGCCGAGCCGGAATTTTTCCCAGGCCAGGATGATTTGCACGGCACGGCTGGCGAGCCCGGCGGAAAAATTAGCGTTCCAGATGGCGGCGGCGTGCAGGCGGCTCGAATGATGAAGGATGAAATTCAGCGCGACAAGGCCGCCCATGGAATGGCCGAAGACGATGACGGGCAGGCCGGGGTGGTCGCCGGCGATCAGGTCGTGCACAGCGGCGACATCGGCAACGACCTTGGCGCCGCCGTGTTTTTGAGCGAACCTGCCGAGTGGGGCATCGGGCGCCTTGGTTGCGCCATGGCCGCGATGATCATGGGCGTAGACATGGAAGCCGCGCTCACCCAGAAAGGTAGCGAAGCGGACATAGCGCGCGGCGTGTTCGGCCAGCCCATGATTAATCTGGACGACCGCGCGCGCGCGGCCCTCGGCACGTTTCACATAAAGGTTGAGCTGGGCGCCGGTCGGCGATCGGAGCACGCGCTGCTGGCTGAATGACATTGTCGCTTCGTCTCCAACGCGTCTTTCACGCCTGCGGACGTTTGTGTGCGCCGACGCCGGTTTTGCGTCAATCCGTTGGCCTTGTTTTCCGCAGTGCTGTTCTTGCGTCGCAACGCGGGTATCGCAATTCTGACATGGAGAATTTGATACCAAGAGAGGCGGCAGTCTGTTGCCGCAGCATTTTTCACCGGGGTATTTTCGTGCATACGCGGACAGGTCTGGTTTTCGAATTTGCGCTTGTCGCCGCGTTGCTAACGGGTGCTGCTCGGGCCGAGGTGAAGATGAGCGGCTCCTTCGTGGCCGACGCCACCTGTCCAGCGACACAGGCCATCAAGAACGGCAAAAATCCCGGCAACATCTCGACCGATGCGGGACAGAGCTATGAGCTGCTGGCTGGCAACAAGGATGCTCCCACGCACTATCTGATCCGAGTGCCGGGCGCCGACCCGAGCGCCGCTGGGTGAGGATCGACTGCGGCCATGTTTCGGGTGGCAGCGCATCCACGGAACCGGCAGCACCCGCGCCGGTCGACCGGGAGAAGTCCGCTGCGCCGATCTCGGGAAGGCCCGAATATGTCCTCGCGCTGAGCTGGCAGCCGGCGTTTTGCGAAACCAAGCCCAGCAAGACCGAATGCAAGGCGCAGACGGCTGCCGGTTTCGAAGCGAGGCATTTCGCCTTGCATGGGCTGTGGCCGCAGCCGAACGGAAATTTCTATTGCGAGGTGGCAGCGGCCGACAGGGCGAACGACAATCCGGCGCACTGGCGGGACCTGCCGCCGGTCGAGCTCGAGCCGAACACGCGGTCGGAGCTCGATCAGGTGATGCCAGGCACCGCATCTGATCTCGACAGGCATGAGTGGATCAAGCATGGCACCTGTTACGGCAAGAGCCAGCAGGAGTATTTTTCCGATGCGCTGAACCTGACGCGCGCGGTGAATGCTTCACCGGTGCGTGATCTTTTCACACAAAACGTTGGCCGGGATCTGACCTCCGACCAGATCCGCAGCGCCTTCGATAGTGCTTTCGGTCCCGGCGCGGGCGAGCGGGTTCGCGTCTCCTGTCTGAACGACCATTCGAGCGGCAGGCGGCTGATCGGCGAACTGACGCTCGGCCTGGCCGGCCCGATCGGTCCAAACCCTTCGCTCAGTGAGCTGTTGCTGGCATCGGTGCCGACGAACAATGCCGGCTGTCCGAAAGGCACCGTCGATCCGATCGAGTTCCAGTGACACGCCGAGCCGGTCTGGATGCTATGCGCCGATGCCGCGTCCTGATCTGGTCCACGCGGTGAGGCTGTCAACCTCGTGGCCGCCCGGTTCGCCGACGACGCGGTCGCGTCCGGTCGATTTGGCTTTGTAGAGGCGCTGATCGGCCAGCGCAAAAACATCGGCAAGGCAGCGGGTCGTCTCGCTGACAGTGGAGATGCCGGCGCTGACGGTGATGTCGAACCGGCTCGTGCTTGCGGATGCCTTGACCGCGTGCCTGATGCTTCGCCAAGCAGCCTGGCGACCGAATGCGAACGTGAGCAGAGGATGGCGAATTCCTCGCCGCTAATTCTGAACACCTGATCCTCTGGACCGACAATCTCGCCAAGCAGGGCGGCGACGGATTTCAGCACCTTGTCGCCCTCGGCGCGGCCGAAGCGGTCGTTGATCGATTTGAAGTGGTCGACATCGATGACCAAGAGGCTGAGCGGCTTGGCCGTCCGCAGGCTGGCCGCAACAGCGGCTTCGCCGTCGCTGTCGAAGCGTCCTCTGTGCAGCAGACCGGTGAGGCCGTCGCGGTCGACATGCTCGACCAGCGCCTCATGGCGCTCGCGATAGGTCAACGTGTCGAAGATGTCGGATAGTCCACGCGGCGCCGGGATCTGCCGCGCCTCGAACCATCTGATATAAGCGACCAGCATGATGCTGTAGGCAAGCGCCGCCCCCATCTTGGCGAACCAGCCGCCGAAGAAAACCGCGATCGGCGCACCGGTGACGAAGTGCAGCGCGGTGAAAAATCCAGTCTGGTCGAAAGTGAGCACGCAAGCGACGGAGATCAGGATGCGAGAGAACAGCGCCTTGCGGAGATAACGCCCCGAGCTTTTTGTAAAGCAGGATGATCAGGATGGCGTCGAGGAAGAGCAGCGTCGTGCCCCACACCATCAGCCAGCCCATCTGGTCGATGAGGCCGATGTCGGGACGTCTGCCGAATGGTTAACCGCAGATTTCGCCGGACTGTCCAGCGAACCGAAAGCGGCGCCAGTTCAATGAGCGTCTTCGGCCCGAATGCAGGCGTGAGGCGCCAAAACAGTTTGCCGTTCGGCGCGGCATCGCCTACATAGCGCCCAACTTCCATTCAATCCGACATTACAGTCGACTTTTCAGGGAAAGCGCGCGTGGCACGCCAGTTCATCTATCACATGGCCGGCCTCAACAAGGCCTATGGCACCAAGAAGGTGCTCGAGAACATCCACCTCTCCTTCTACCCGGACGCTAAGATCGGCATCCTCGGGCCGAACGGCGCGGGCAAGTCGACCATCCTCAAGATCATGGCCGGCATCGACAAGGAGTGGAGCGGCGAGGCGTGGCTGGCCGAAGGCGCCACCGTCGGCTACCTGGCGCAAGAGCCGGCACTCGATCCGAGCAAGACTGTGTTCGAGAACGTCATGGAAGGCGTCGCCGCCAAGACCGCGATCATCGAGCGCTACAACGAATTGATGATGAACTATTCCGACGAGACGGCCGACGAGTCGGCCAAGCTCCAGGACGAGATGGACCGGCTGAACCTGTGGGATCTCGAACAGCAGGTCGAAATGGCGATGGAAGCGCTGGGCTGCCCGCCCAAGGAAGCCGACGTCACCAAGCTGTCGGGCGGCGAGCGCCGGCGCGTCGCGCTATGCCAGCTCCTGCTGCGCCAGCCCGACCTCTTGCTGCTCGACGAGCCGACCAACCATCTCGACGCCGAGACGACGGCCTGGCTGGAAAAGCATCTGCGCGCCTATCCGGGCGCGGTGATGATCATCACCCACGATCGCTACTTCCTCGACAATGTCACCGGCTGGATCCTGGAGCTCGATCGCGGCCGTGGTATTCCCTATGAGGGCAACTACACCAAATATCTCGAAGCCAAAGCCAAGCGGCTCAAGCAGGAAGGCCGCGAGGACGACGCGCGCCAGCGGGCGATCGGCCGCGAGCGCGAGTGGATCCAGTCCAGCCCAAAAGCCCGGCAGACCAAGTCGAAAGCGCGCATCCAGGCGTTCCAGGATCTGCTGGATGCGGCCGACAAGCGGCGCCCGACCGACTCGCAGATTGTCATTCCGCATGGCGAGCGGCTCGGCAATGTGGTGATCGAGGTCGAGGGCCTGTCGAAGGGCTTTGTCGACACGCTGTTGATCGATGATCTCGAATTCAAGCTGCCGCCCGGCGGCATCGTCGGCGTCATCGGCCCGAACGGCGCCGGCAAGACGACGCTGTTTCGCATGATCACCGGCCAGGAAAAGCCGGATGCCGGCACGATCCGCGTCGGCGAGACGGTCAAGCTCGGTTACGTCGATCAGAGCCGCGACGCACTCGACCCAACCAAGACAGTGTGGGAAGAAATCTCGGGCGGCGCCGAAGTGGTCAAGCTTGGCAAATACGAAGCCAACACCCGCGCCTATTGCTCCTCGTTCAACTTCCGCGGCCAGGACCAGCAGCAGAAGGTCGGCAACCTTTCCGGCGGTCAGCGCAACCGCGTGCATCTGGCCAAGATGCTGAAGACCGGCGGCAATGTGCTGCTGCTCGACGAACCGACCAACGATCTCGATACGGAAACGCTGGCGGCACTCGAAGACGCGCTGGAAAACTTCGCCGGCTGCGCCGTCATCATCTCGCACGACCGCATGTTCCTCGACCGGCTGGCGACGCATATCCTTGCCTTCAAGGGCGATAGCCATGTCGAATGGTTCGAGGGCAATTTCGAGGATTACGAGCAGGACAAGATCCGCCGGCTCGGCCCCGATGCCGTCAATCCGCACAGGATGACGTACAAGCGGCTGACACGGTAAGGTTCTTATTTTAGGGCGGCGAATTCTCAAATGATCTGAGGAGCTGAAATGGCCGACTGGTCTGCCGCCCAATATCTCAAATTCGAGGACGAGCGAACGCGGCCGTCGCGGGATCTGGTCACGCAGGTGCCGGTGGAGGCACCGCGCCGGGTGGTCGACATCGGCTGCGGGCCGGGCAATTCGACGGAATTGCTGGTCGAGCGCTGGCCGAGCGCGCAGGTCACCGGTTTCGACACCTCGCCTGACATGATCGACGAGGCGAGGGCACGCTTGCCTGATGTAACCTTCGAGTTGGCCGATGCGGCGGCGTGGCAGCCGGCGGAGCCTGTCGACGTGATCTTCGCCAACGCAGTGTTCCAGTGGCTGCCGGAGCATCCGGCGATCTTCCAGCGGCTGATGGGATTTTTGGCGCCGGGCGGCGCGCTTGCCGTGCAGATGCCCGACAACATGAGCGAGCCCTCGCACCGGCTGATGCGCGACACGGCGGCCGAAATGCCGTTTGCCGAAAAGCTCGCGGGTGCTGCGCGCGGGCCGCTGCCGCCGGTGTCGTTCTACTACGATCTTTTGTCGCCGTTCTCCGATCGGCTCGACATCTGGCACACCGCCTACAATCATCCGCTGGCCGGTGCCGAAGCAATCGTCGAGTGGCTGAAGTCGACCGGGCTGAAGCCGTTCCTCGACCCGCTCGACGAGGCCGAGCGCCGGCTTTTTCTCACGCGCTACATAGCTGGGATAACCGAGGCCTATCCGAAGACGGCGAACGGCAAGGTGCTGCTGCGTTTCCCGCGCCTTTTTATCGTCGCGCGGCGATCCGCTTAGCCACACCGAGAGGCAATGCCTGGCTGCGCTTGACCCGGTTTTGCCGCCAGCGCATTTTCAGCGGTGCAAGATCGGGGTCTTTTGCCTCAGGCACTTGATTTAAGCCGGCATAGACAGGCTAGCGGTGAAAACCTAACGCTTGGTGCCCGAAACGAAATACCGCTCTCGACCCGGTGCAGACCGTCCCTTATGGGAGGTCAAGGGATAGTCATGACCCTATTGGCGTCCATCATTGTCCGCGTTTCGAACGGCAGCTCTGCGCCCCCCAATATCGGCCGGTGAAGTCGAGTCTCCGGCCGCCTGAAAGCGGACATTGCCGACGACCGCGCTGGAGGTTACGGTTGCGCCAATAGCGAACACCGACTTTCACGCGTAAAAAGCTGAATGGCCGCGAAAAGAGCGTCCATTGCTAGAGATCCACCTGTTTGCCAGTCTTTGGGTCGTACTTGACCTCTACAGCCACCATCTGATCCGTCGGTAAAACCTCGACCCACTGGTCGAAAATCTCGAAGTATCCATCAGGGTTCTGGGGATCGTTTTTGCTCGGCGTGGCGCGAAATCCACCCTGTAGCGGGTAAAAGCCGTGTTCGTAGACCCGGTCAACCGGAGTAGCGCTTACCTTGTTGTCATCATCAAACTCCTCAGGGGGGTACTGGCCAACGGCATTGGCTGCGTCCTGCTTCGACTTCACCTTGTCCGCTAGGATTTCAAGAACCTGCAACATGGTCTTGCCTTGAAGCGATGGCTCGTTACCGGAGTACATATCCGCCGGGCCAATCCCATTCATTCCCTCGACTTGCTTCAGCCAGTTCAGGGCTGCTTTGTTCTTCCCGGGGCGAATAGGGATGACCGCCTTAACCCAAGGCGCATTGAGGAAGGCATTGCGTTGGTTATCGCCATCAAGCTGGAGGAGCCAACCCAGCGAAGCCCCGAGCTTGGCCACGTCCGAATCTTCGGTGATGTAATAGTTGTCCTGTCTCTTGGAATCGGCGCCGCCCCAGCTGACCAACGCATCCTTGCTCAGCGTGGTTGACGGTGGACGGCGCTTGCCGAGTGTTTTGATCTTGACGCCCGGTTGCGGGATAGCTGCGGCCGCTGCGGACGGCTTCGGTGTCGGCGCGGCCAGAAACTGGCCGTAGTGCGCGCGCGGCTTCCACCACTCCGGAGCCACGAAGTAGAGCATCTTGTCGACGTCGAAAATGGAATCGAGAAGTTCGGACACCGCATGCCGCGACGCGGAGTCCTTCATCACGATGCCTTTTGTAAGCATGGTCTGGATCAGCGCGCGGTAGACCACAATTCGTTCCTCTTCGCGCAGGTCGTCGTACCGGCGAGACGTGATCTTGCTCGCCAGCTTTATCCGCTCGCGTGCCGCCGTCAGATATTCTTTCCGATTGAGCTCGGCTTCCTTTTCAGTGAAGTCGTTGGCCCTTTTCTCATTTTCGGCGGCCACTTGTTTGAGCAGGCTATCGAGTGGAAGCCAATTGAGTTTCGCCGTGATCCTCAATGGGGAGTTGCCTTTGAAGTTCACGTAGTCGAGATGAACGGTGAATTTCACCTCGGTTATCGACGTGGCTGTCTTTGGGTCGGCTTGCTGGAAATCCTTGATCGAAACGTTGACGTCGCTACCGCCCTTGTCGATCCCTATCGTCGGATCAAGATAGTAGCCTGGCTGCGGCGGTATGGCCTTCTGCGGGAAGTCGGCGCGAATGGTTTCGATGTCGCCTTCGTTGAAGTCGGTGTCGACCTCCCGGCCATCGCGATACGCTTCGTCGAGATCGCCGACGTCCTCCGAGGTTTGTTCGAAGGGAATCTCGATCGTGACGTCGACCGGGATGGGCTGGGGCGTGGCGAGGCCCTCGGGATGAGCCGGAAGGGAATCTGGTGCCTTGGCGACATGGACGAGTTCTGAAATGCCGAGTTGCTGTCCAGGCTCGTCGACATAGGTCTGCCAACATAGATAAGTTCCGACGTCCTGCACCTGGACACCGACTTGGCGCATTTTTCGACGAATCTCATAGTTCGCCAGCACGTCCTTCGCGTTGCTGAGAACATATCGCTTGCTGGTGGTGTCAGTATTTTCTGTTATCACCTTCAGCGTACTCTTGTAGTTTTTGCGAATTTCGGTCGACAGCTTCTCGGATTGCTCACGCATGTGCTTGTGGGCGTGTTCTCGGGCGGTCTGCTGTGTTTTTGACAGATCAAAACTGGCGCTCTGGTTTGCGCTCCCCCAGATCCATTTCTGTTCGCCTTTGACATTCGCGCCGAACTTCGTCTCTGACCGATTGTCCTCTTTCACGGCGTCGGAAATCTCGTCCTGATCGGTCGTGCTTTTCTCAGCCTTCGTGGTGGTTTCGAGGACCTGTTCCTCGTAGCGCTCCGTGTACGTTCGACGTGTGCTGATTTCGACCAGTTCCACTGTCGAGCCCGGGCTCAGCCAGATATGACCGACAGGAGATCCCAGGAAGGTATCGAACTCGAAAAAGTATTGGCGGAAAAGATGCACGATGCCGATGGGGGAAAGCCCGACTCTGTCGAGCTGCTTCTTCGGATCGATCACATCGAAGGGGTCTTCATAAGCAAAGGCAGCGGCCACGTCTGATGGATCGGCCAGTTGGGGGTAGAACAGGTCAACCAGCTGGGCGTTCGCTCCGGCATTCTTCAGGGCGAGAAGCATACCGGCCGTGATGGACTCCTTCTGGATCTGGCTCTCGACGTAGGCAATGCTGATCTCCGTATCACCGTCATTTTCACGACGGAGGAGTTGCTCATTCTCCTTGAACCAATGCAGGTACCATTCGCGCACCTCCCCAAGGAGCAGGCGCTGCAAATTATCCTCGTTGAGAACATCGGCCCACATGGAAGGGTCGTAGCCTTCGAGCGGTGGCAGCTGAAGGGCTATGCGTTGCATCAATACTGTGTCGAACACCCTTGGACGCCCAGGCTTGCCCGGTTCGAGGCGCGGGATTGCCGTCAACATGCGGTCGGCGTTGACCTCGAGCTCGTAGGCTGGTTGGAACTTGGTGCGCAGCTTGCCGAACGAATCGAGGCGTTCGGCCGACACCCCTTTGACGAAGCGCATCTCGGCGCTCTTGGCCCGCCAACCGAGGAGAGGTTGGTAGACGCCAAAAATCTCGCTCGCGTAAGGCAGGCTTTCCTTGAACCGCTCGATCATTGCATCGCGCTTCATCAATGTCCTCTCGAGTTAGACTATAACGCGGCGTATTCGCTGCAAAGGCAACTGAAAGATTGCCTGTGCTTTATCTATAGGTCAAGGCTTGCAGTGCCCTGAAATCAAGACCGAAATTGTCTGAATTAACACTTATCATCACTTGCTCTTTTGATGTTCGATCGGCATTTAATATCTTTAGATCGATGGAGACTGCTATGTCGGGTGCGACCTCGGCGGCTGAATTGAAACGGCTTAAGGAGAAATGGTTTATCAATCCCAAGAGGCCCGAGAGCGTTTTTCCGCCGGTCGTTCGCTATCCCGGAAGTACGATTGGCGCATTCTCGGATGGGAATCGGGTCACCATGTTGGTCGACGGAGCAGCCCATATGCAACGTTGGGCCGATTCCATTGTTGCGCTGAAAGGAAGTTCACCTCAGCTGTGGCATGCCGGACTTGCCCTCGATGACGTCGGCGTTCGCGGCAAGAACCAGCCCGGTTGGAATGCATTGAGCAAACTCTACGAAGCGCACGAAAGGGGCGTTCAGATCCTCGGATTGCTGTCGGATCACGGTTACTATGGGAATGAAGAAAACAAGGCGACAATCGAATGGTTGCGGAACCACGGGGTCTACGACATCCGACGTGATCCACGCTACCCCAACCTGGCAGCGGGAGGCCTTTGTTGCGGGAGCAATCATCAGAAGTTCACCTGTGTTCGGGACCGCTCGGGTCCGCACGTTCTGCTCGGGTCGGCTGACATTCACTCCGGGCGATGGGATACCCAAGAGCATCGCTCTCCCAACCCTGACCGATACGGCAAGCCGACACATGAGGTGAGTGTTCGAATCGACGGCCCGGCCGTTGCGGACCTCGAGCAGACCTTCATAGAGCGCTGGAACGACCCGACCCGCAGCCGTCTTTCACCCAAGACACCTTTGCCGCCGACAATTCCAGCCGGAGCGGTCTCGAAGCCGGCCGCAGCCGGAACACACTGTATCCAAGTTCTGCGAACCTACGGTCTCACCAAGAACGGATATAGCTGGTCTGGCGACGGCGAATTCACGGTCTGGGCGTCTCACATCAACGCCATTTCGAAGGCCGCTCTCTATATCTACATCGAAGACCAATATTTCATGCCGTTTCGATTTCCGCCCTGCTTTCAGGATCAGCCTGGGCCGGCCCGCAACAGCGATATCGTTTATCAGCTCGGGGAGGCGATCGTACGCGGTGTCAAAGTGATCGTCATCGTGCCGGCCCAGACCGAAGAGACTGGAGTCTTGCCGAGATTTCAAAAATATCAGCGGGACATCGGTGTCGCGTACCTAAAGAACGTCGCCATGCGGGCGCAGAAACAGGACGGCTTCACCATCGCCACATTGCATAATCGGACCGAGGGGATCTACGTGCATGCCAAGCTGCTTGTCGCCGACGACGAGTTTGTTTCGCTTGGATCGGCCAATGTAAACCAGAAGAGTATGACCCACGATTCCGAGCTCAACGTCGGCGTGGTCGATGCCGACGGCGCGTTCGTCAAGGAGCTTCGGAAGGGCATTTGGTCGGAGCACCTTGCCGTTGACCCTTCTGTCATCGATGACCCGCTGGCGGGGTGCGCTTTGATGAGGAAGGCGGCCGGCAGGTCCCAGCCGACGGGCCGTGTCCGTTCCTACGACTTGGATCTTTCCCAGCCTTTCGGGCACGCGAAGGCTATCGCGCGCATCGACCCCTATGCCGGACCGGTCCGGAACTAACAATTTGGGTCGATGGCAGACCGCTTGACAGTTGAAGGCCGGGCTCGATCACTTCGAGTTTGAGGCTCGAACCTACGGAGTCACGATCTTTCTGCGTGTAGAAAAGGTTGATTGCACACGGCTGGCGACGACATCTAAGCAATAGATTGGTTCGGCGCAGAACCTGGTCGGTAGTCTTGCGCGCCGTTTCCAAGAGGCTAACCGGTAGTTGCCTGCGGTAAGCGGCCTTGAGCTTCAAAGGGCGGCTCGTTGCATTCTCCCGATCAAGCGGCTGTCTGTGGGTTCTTGAGAGAGGCAGAGACCCGCAACTCTGTTGCGACGAGTACCGCGCAAAACGTTGACGAAAACAACCGTCAGCTTTCGGAACAACTGGTGAGGTCGCCAGTTGCAGCCAGTCCGCTATTGATGCGGTGGACGGCTCTCCTCCCTCCCTGCGGTATGATCGCGGGATTAGAGCTGGAGGAGCGCTATGATGAGCAACGTTGCAACGATCGGTCTGGATATCGCGAAGTCCGTGTTTCGAGTCCACGGCGTGGATGCGGCTGGGGAGATTGCCGTTCGCAGAAAGCTTACGCGTGGGCGCGTGCTGGCATTCTTCAAGAGCTTGCCGCGATGCCTGGTCGGTATCGAGGCGTGCAGTTCGTCGCATTACTTGGCTCGTGAGCTCATCGCACTTGGCCACGATGTGCGGCTGCTGCCGGCACAGTATGTGAAGCCATATCTGAAGCGGCAGAAGAACGACGCTGCGTACGCAGAGGCGATCTGCGAGGCCGTGACACGGCCGACCATGCGCTTCGTGCCGGTGAAGTCGCCCGAGCAGCAAAGCGTTATGATGCTGCACCGGGTCCGGTTGATGCTCAACCGCCAGCGCACTCAGATATCGAACGCGCTGCGGTCCCACCTGTCCGAGTTCGGGTCGTGGCGCCGATCGGCCGCAATGGAATTGAGCAATTGCTCGTGGTCGTCAACGACGAGAGCGACGCCAGGATACCTGCTGACGCACGGTTATGCCTGAGGATGCTGGAGGCGCAGCTCAAGGTCGTGAAAGAACAGATTCTTGAGAATGATCGCCGGGTCCGGGCGAGTGCACGAGAGACCGAGCTTGGCCGCCGGTTGATGGAGATCCCGGGCGTGGGTCCACTGCTGGCGAGCGCGTTCGTCGCAACCATCGCCGATCCGCACGCATTCAAGTCGGGCCGATGCCTCTCCGCCTGGATCGGACTCGTGCCAAAGCAGAACTCGAGCGGGGGCAAGGAGAAGCTCGGCAGCATCTCCAAAGCCGGCAATCGCTACCTGCGCCAGCTACTCGTCGTCGGGGCAATGGCGGTCATCCGCTATGCCGAGCGGAACGGAACCAGGCGGCCATGGCTCGTGCAGTTGATGGCACGACGAACGACCAAGGTCGCGGCGGTTGCGCTGGCTAACAAGACAGCCCGCATGGTCTGGGCATTGATGACCGGCGGCGAGCGTTACAGGGAGCCGGTCATCGCATAGAACGAAACAAGGCGCACGACCCCCGACGAGGTTGGAAAGGGCGGACAGGAGCTAATGCACTAAGCCGGTTGAAACCGCCGGATCAGGAAAACCCACTGGGGCCGTGCACTTCGAGTGCGAGCTTACGATCGGGACCTGAGCCGCGCGAATGGCATTATGGCCAGCGGCATATGAAAGGCCGCACCTATAGGTCGGATACATGGCCGCACCAACCAGCAACTGCAAAAGCCGAACGAACCCCCTTGCCAACGGAGAGCCGTCCATACACGGCCCCAAAATGACCATGAACAGCGAGGTTGGTGGAAAACGGAACGTCCGCTGTCGGCGCACCATCCAGCAAATTTCCACCACATCCCAGAACTAACGATCGCTTCATCGGGATTGGCTGATAGCTTCGGCACGTCTTGGCATGACATGATTGCGGGAGGATGCCCCCTTGAGAATGAGATATCTGCTAGCAGCCTCACTCGTTGTGGCGATCGTCCTGACGCTCAGATGGGAATGGCGGGAGCCCCATCACTTCGAGGATGAGGTCATGCGAGCCGCGCTGGCGGAGGAAGTTCGCCGGGACGACACCCGTTGCCCGCTCAGCAGCAAAGCTGTGGAGCAGGCTCGGCCATGGGTTCTTGCAGCCTGCGCGGCAGGCGGGCTCGGCTGGCATGAGGCAGCGGCGAAATATGGCGACGATGCAGCCAGAGTGTTCCTCGTCTATGGCGAGGATGCGGATTTCGTGGAGGTTTTCGACCGTCTCGGCCATCCGGTCGTGCCGGTGATTGCTTACTTCGTGAAGAATGGATCGTCGCAGTACTTGTTGCAGGAAACCGTCGGTCAGGGCCTCTCGAGCCTGTGGGACGACCGGCAGGTGGGATTCGGCCTCGCCGAGATTTCGCCGGAGCAATATGGGCTTATTGCCATTCACGAGCTCAAGGATCGCGGGCATGAGATGCTGTCGGAGTTCGAAATCGTTGACGGAACAGCAGTCCGCAGACAGTTCACCCGCACGCTGCTTGGTGCGAAGAACATAGTCCTGGGCGGCGTTTCCGATCTGGAAGGGGTGATCACCCGCGGCGAGCGGCTTCCGACCTGGGGCGAGATGGGTTGGGCGGCCTTCGATGCGGCAATCGTCGTCGGGGGCATGGGCGCCGCAGCCAAGGCATTGCGCGTTGCGAGGGCACCGGTGGCCGCAGCTGGTCGCGGAACTGTGCGGATAGCACATCTGAGGGCTGCAGGCAAAGGTGCGTTCCAATCGCTTTCCGCCGTCGGTACCGCAGCCGGTGTCGCCGCCGTCGTCGCACTTCCCTATGTGGCGATCACGCGACCTCACCTTCTGATAAACGCCGCCGGTTGGATAGCCGAACAAGCAGGTATCCCGGCCTGGCTCGGCGCCTTTGCGGCCTACCTTATACTCTGTCTTGTCCTGGCTTCTCTGCTGAGGATGGTTCTGGCGCCGCTGGCCTGGACGCTGCGAACGCTGAGCAAGATCGTTGAACGACTCGCCGGGCGCCGGCGGTGTCCGATCCCCGGCAGCCTAAATCCCGCGCACATCGCCAATGGCAGGTTATAAATGGTGGAATGCTAACCCTTCAGTCTGGAGTCGCGATCTTGAATGCCTTCAGGTTTTAGAGGAGATTAAGCCGATGATGAAAGCGGATACTCCGTTCGCCCTTATGCTGGAGATGCACGCCGTGGTCCTAGGCGTTCCAGCGCTTATTCTGCTGGCTCAGCCGCAATCGTTGCGTTGATACGCCCTTGGCGCTTTTCTTCATCGGTCGGCTTGGCTTGCAAACTGGCTTCAGGAGTTGGCATCATGGCTGTGGCAGTTGTGCTCGCACAGGAAGCATTTCTTCTCGGCTTTGGCACGTTGTTAGAGGATCCACGCTATCGTTCTCACTTCGTCTGTGAACCCTGTTTTTGAGTCCGCAAAAGGGGCCGTCAACAGAACGGCCGCTTTGTTGCGCCGCTTCCTGATAGCTGCCGGACTGCTTACGGCCAACTATGCTCTCGAGCAGCAATGCGCCCCTTACCGGACATTGAGACCAGCGTCCCTGAGCGCTCAGAAACGGACCCTCGCGATCCAGAATCGGCAGCTGGATGGGGACCAGCAAGCGCGCCGACGAGCAAGCGCGCCGAGCAGCAGACGCGCTCGGCCGAAGAGTCTAGCACCTGGGCGGTGATCGGTCGGGTCCCAAGCCAATTTCCTCCTGCCGCGCTCCACTTTATTGCAAGACGGTCAAATTTGAGCTTCCGCATTCATGCTTTGTCGAGCGTATCTCTTAGAGTCGCTTAAACCTTCTGCGCCGTAAGTTTTAGCCGTGCTGAATCGCCGTCAGCGAGGATGACGACGAAATAGGAGAACGCAATGACTCGCAATCACGTTGAACGTCTTGAAGAGTTCAGGGAAATCCTGGTCGCGACTCGACGCGAAGGAGTCCGTAACGTGCACCATACCCGCGACGCAATGCGGGCAAGTGGCTTTCAGATCGGGGACAGCGACGGCTCCAGCTACGGAGCCGAGCTAAAGGAGCTCCAAGAGGAAATCGAGGCAGTCGATCGCGCCATCGAAGACGAGAAGCGGCTGGCCTTGGCCCTTGAGAGTGCGGCTCAATCCCGCCGACCAATTAAGCCGAGAGTCGTGAAGGGAACATAGAGTCGGGGACGGCCCTTGGTGCCCGTCGCGTGGATTCGCCTGCGACATCGTGTCGGGCTCGTCGCCGCCGTGCTACGGAGCCCTCAACGTCATCCGTTGCCATCAAACGTGGGGCAGGGGTGGCCGAACCCGCCCTGTGTCGATGTCGACCTCGCTGTGTCCATCGTTGTCGATGCCGTCGCTACCCTCGCCAACGGCGTTCTTCAGGTATCCGATCTGAAACGCGATATTTGGACATGAAATCACGGAGGCCAGCTTTGGCGCAAAGCGGTCGGCACTACCCTGGATGAAAAGGTCGGCTTTCTAGCCCCATCATCCCGAAAGCGGACGTTCCGCTTATGATGCGGTGGACGGCTCTCCTCCGCCTTGCGGCTATAGTCGCTGGGCCAGAGCTGGAGGAGAGCTGAGATGGACAAGGGTACGACGATTGGTCTGGATATCGCGAAGTCCGTGTTTCAAGTCCACGGCGTAGATGCCGTGGGCCAGGTTGTCATTCGAAGGAAGCTGACCCGTGGGCGAGTGCTGGGGTTCTTCGAGAAGCTGCCGCGATGTCTGGTCGGGATCGAAGCCTGCAGTTCCTCGCACTATTGGGCGAGAGAGCTGACCGCACGAGGTCATGATGTGCGACTGCTGCCGGCACAGTATGTGAAGCCCTATTTGAAGCGACAGAAGAACGATGCGGCCGATGCCGAGGCCATCTGCGAGGCGGTGACCAGGCCGACCATGCGCTTCGTCCCGGTGAAGTCACCCGAGCAGCAGAGCGTGATGATGCTGCACCGGGTTCGGTTGATGCTCAACCGCCAGCGCACGCAGATATCGAACGCGTTGCGGGCCCATCTGTCCGAGTTCGGAGTCGTGGCGCCGATCGGGCGGATCGGGATCGAGCAACTGCTTGTCGTCATTAACGACGATAACGACACGAGGATACCGGCTGACGCGCGGCTCTGTCTGCGGATGCTCGAGGCGCAGCTCACAGTCGTGAAGGCACAGATCCTCGAGAACGATCGCAGGGTGCGGGCGAGTGCACGAGAGACCGAGCTGGGTCGCAGGTTGATGGAGATACCAGGGGTGGGCCCGCTGTTGGCGAGTGCGTTCGTCGCGACCGTCGCCGATCCGCTCGCATTCAAGTCGGGGCGATGCCTCTCGGCCTGGATCGGGCTCGTTCCCAAGCAGAACTCAAGCGGGGGCAAGGAGAAGCTCGGCAGCATCTCCAAAGCCGGCAATCGATACCTGCGCCAGCTGCTCGTGGTCGGAGCGATGGCGGTCATCCGCTATGCCGAGCGGCACGGGACGAGGCGACCCTGGCTCGTGCAGCTGATGGCCCGACGAACGACGAAGGTGGCGGCGGTCGCGCTCGCCAACAAGACCGCCCGGATGGTCTGGGCACTGATGACGAACGGCGAGCGCTACAAGGAGCCGATCATCGCATAAATCGAGATAGGGCGAGTGATCGCCGACGAGTTGGAAAGGGCGAACAGGAGCTAATGCACAGAGCCGGTTGAAACCGCCGGATCAGGAAAACCCACTGGGGCCGTGCACCTCGAGTGCGAGCTTTCGATCGGGACCTGAGCCGCGCGAATGGCATTATGGCCAGCGGCGCGTGAAAAGCCGCACTTACAGGTCGGATACATGGCCGCACCAACCAGCAACTGCAAAATGCTCAAATAAACCCTTGCCAACGGAGAGCCGTCCATACACGGCCCCAAACAGGTCGTTCCATGGCACCGGTTTGAACTACCGTTCCTGGCGCCACTTGCTCGTTCCCATCGACGGGACGAACGGCAAAGAACCACCCGTCCCGGTCCTTCAGCACGGGGACCAAGCGTTAGATTTTCACCACTGGATGCGAAAACTGTTGCGCCGAGCCTTCGCGGCGTCCAAATGAAGCCGAAACGCCTGCGCATGGGGTGAAAATGCATCGCGTCATCATCAGCGGCATCGGCGTTGAAATCCCCGAGCCTTCAATCACCAATGAAGAACTGGTCGACAGCTTTAATGCCTGGGTCGACACGGAGAATGTCCGCCGCGAGGCTTCGGGCGAGACACTGCTGCAGAAGTCGGACAGTGCCTTCATCGTCCATGCTTCGGGCGTGCAGACCCGCCATGTGATCGAGCGCGAAGGCATTCTCGACCCGACCCGCATGGCGCCGCGCATTCCGGCGCGGCCGGACGATGCGCTGTCGCTGGAGGCCGAGTTCGGCATCGCGTCCGCCAGGAAAGCGCTCGACCATGCCGGCCTGGAGCCTGGGGATATCGACCTGGTGATCTGCTCGGCCTCGCATCACCAGCGGCCCTATCCGGCGATCGCCGTCGAGATGCAGCAGGCGATGGGCACGAAGGGCGCTGGTTTCGATATGGGCCTTGGCTGCTCATCGGCGGCGGCGGCATTGCACATTGCGGTCAATCTGGTACGGGCCGGCGCACACAGGCGCGTGCTGGTCACGACGCCCGAGATCATCACCGGCCATCTCAATTTCCGCGACCGGCAGACGCATTTCATCTTCGGCGATGCTTCTGTCTCGATGATCGTCGAGGGGCTTGCCCAGGGCGACAAGCGGCCGGGACGCTTTGAGGTGCTCGACACGCGGACCTGGACGCAGATGTCCAACAACATTCGCACCAATCTCGGCTATTACACGCGCACCGCCCAGGACGATTCATATATGATCAATCTGGAAGGCAATCTGATCAAGCAGGTCGGCAACAAGGTGTTCAAGGAAGTCACCGTCGCCGGGCACAAGTTCATCGTCGAGTTCCTGGCCGAGCACGGGCTGACGCCGCAGGCGATCCGGCGCTTCTGGCTGCATCAGGCCAATGCCCGGATGAACGCCATGATCCTGAAGCTGTCGTTCGGCCACGAGGTCGGCCATGACCGTGCGCCGATGGTGCTGGAGCGCCTCGGCAATACCGCAGGCGCAGGCGCGATCGTCGCCCTGTCGGAGAACCACGCCGACATGAAGGCCGGCGACTATGGCCTGCTCTGCGCCTTCGGCGCCGGCTATTCGATTGGCGGGGCGCTATTGCGCATGCTCTGATTTGTCTTGGCGCGAACGGCACCAGCATTAGCGGGCGCCGGTTTGTAATCGCATCAGTCTGCTTGATTGGAGCATCAGTGCTTTAGACTGGACCTGGTGAGCTCACTGCGGCTAATTGCCTGTCATCACGCACGGAGCGAAGCCTTATGCTGGATCTCTTCCCCGAGACCGAAAACCCGGTCGAAATCATCCCGGCGCGGAAGCTTGCCGCGCAGGTGGCCGCGCTTTACGTCGCGCCATCAGACCATTTCGAGACACGCCCGGTGGATGAATTGCGGCTCGGCTTCAACGGCATCGCCGGCGATTTCCACGCTGGCGCGACGCGGCGCTCGGGCGGGCGCGAGCCCTGGTATCCACGCGGCACCGAGATGCGCAACGAGCGGCAGCTGTCGATCGTGGCGACGGACGAGCTGGCGATCGTCGCCCAGCGGATGGGCATCGCCGATATCAAGCCGGAGTGGATCGGCGCCAATCTCTTGATCGACGGCCTGCCCCATCTCTCGATGCTGCCGTCCGGCACGCTGCTGTTCTTCAAGGGCGGCGTCTCCATCAAGATCGACGCGCAGAACGGGCCTTGCCGCATCGCCGGGCGATCGGTCGCCGAAAATGCCGGCATGGCCGACCACGAGGGCGGCGCTTTGCTGTTCCCGAAGGCGGCAAAGCGGTTGCGCGGCCTCGTCGCCTGGGTCGAAAGACCAGGCCGCATCACGACCGGCGAGGAGATTTCGGTGCGTGTGCCCGAGCAGTGGATTTACCGCGCGTAGCCACGCTCGGGTCAGGGATAGCGCACCAAGCTGGACCAGGCCGGGTCTTCGTGCTTTTGCCAATAGATCGCCGTGAGGCGCCTGGTAATCGCGCCGACCTTACCGTCCGCGACCGGAATACCGTCGATCATCGTCACCGGCATGATGCCGCCGGCAGTCGAGGTGATGAAGACCTCGTCGGCCTGACGCAGCGCAGCGACGCTGACATCGGCTGCTGTGACGGCAAGCCCGGCCTCCGCGCAGAGATCGAAGACGGTGCGGCGGGTGATGCCGGGCAGCACGCCGACAGCCGGGGTCGACAGTTTACCGTCATCCACGCAAAAGAGGTTGAAGCCGGGGCCTTCCGCGACATTGCCGTTGAAATCGAGGACCAGCGCGGTCTCGGCGCCGCGCTCATAGGCGTCGTAGAGGCCTCGCACCAGGTCGAGCCAGTGATAGTTCTTGATCGCCGGGTCGATCGAAGCCGGTGGGATGCGCAACTTGTCGCTGATCGCCACATGCAGGCCGCGCTGCAATTGTTCGGCATTGGCGACCGAGCCGAAGGGAACGGCGAAAGCCATGAAGCGGTTGACCGCGTCGCGCGGGTCGCGGCTGAAGGTCGGCGAGGCGCCGCGCGTGCACAGCATCTCGACATAAGCGGTGCGATGACCCGACAGCGACACGCAATTGTGGAGGATTTCGGCGACGCCTTCGCGGTCGAACGGGATCGTCATGCGCAGCTTTTCCAGCCCGCCGAAGAAGCGATCGAGATGCAGGTCGAGGCGGAAGAAGCGGCCGTCCCAGACATGCACCGTGTCGTAGGTAGCGTCGGAATGCAGGAAGCCCCAATCCAGCACCGAGATCTTGGCTTGCGACATCGGCAGATATTGCCCGTCCAGGAAGGCAACGCCTTCCGGATAGGAGTGCGGGTCTATGTGACGGGCGAAGAGCGAGGGCAGTGGTTTAGTGTGCCGATCGGCCGGCTTGCTCATCACGTCCTCCGTCAGATCGTTTTTCGCCGATCAGATGGCGGGATAGAGCCGCAGAGTACAAGACACAGGCTGGGCTTGCCGCTGGGCCATCGAGAGAAGTTGTTAGTCCTCATCGTCATCCTCGAGCAGACGGGTGGCGCGCCAGCGGGTCAGGACGATGTTGGTCTGTTCCATGACGAAGAAGCGCGCGGAGTCGCGGTCATAGCCTTCGGCCAGCAGTTTTTCGTAGTCGGTGTGCACATGACGGATATGAGCTGTCGTCGCCAGCCACACGGCGATCGTCGGCGGCAGGCTCTTCATATGCACCGCGCCGGCGTCGGCACGGATCTTTTCCATGTCAGCATAGGGCGCCAGCGGTAATAGCGCCGTCAGCGCCTTGGCGATGGCGCGGCGACGGCCGGTCGGCGCGCTCATCTCCCGTCCTGTCCGGGCTCGTCCCGCCCGGCAATGGTTGCGTCCGCAAAGGCATCGGTCGACGCGAAATAAGGCTTGATGTCGATGACCGGCGTGCCGTCGAGCACGTCGATCGCATCGATATCGATACGGCCCGTGTCGATGTCGAGGGCGACGAGCTTGGCGATGTGCAACCCGACAGGGTTCGGCCGGGCAGGGGAGCGCAGCGAAAAAACGCCTTTCGGTTCAGCCGCATGGCGGGGGTTCTGGACAATCAGGGTCCGCGGCGCATGGTGCAGCCAGGACAGGATGATGATGTGGCTGGCGCGCTCCAGGCCGAGCAGGCCGTTACGATAGGGCTGGTCGATCGTGAGAACCGCCGGCTGTCCCGTTTCCCGCGCGGATTTCATATTCTTGGGGCAAGTTTCCCGCGCGGTCCAGGGCGAGGCGATGCGGCCGATGAAGACGACATGGCCGTCCGGCGGCATAACAGCCGGATCGGTTTCCAGAAGCTTTTCGCCGTTGCGCGTTTCGAACATGGTTGTCCCCGATCATGCTTCCGGCTTTGCGCGATCCACCACGCATGCGTCATTTTCTTGTCCGGAAGCGACATAGCGCTTGCAAGGCAATCAAAATCGACATAAACATATGTTTATATCTTTTTCAAAGAGAATGCTCGCATGCATGTCGCACTCGATACCATGGTAGATACATTGAAGGCGGCGGCCGAATCTAGCCGGTTGCGCATCCTGGCGTTGCTGTCGCGCGGTGACCTGACCGTTTCCGATCTCACCGAAATCCTCGGCCAGTCGCAGCCGCGCGTCTCGCGCCACCTGAAGCTTTTGCTGGAGGCGGGACTGATCGGCCGTTACCAGGAGGGCTCATGGGCCTTCTTCCGGCTGTCGGATTCGGATGCGGCGCGGGATTTCGTGCTCAGGCTGGTCTCCGGCATCCGGGCTGCCGATCCGCAGGTCGAGCGTGACCTCGAGCGGTTGGCGGCGGTCAAGCGCAAGCGGCAGGATCGCGCCGCCGAATATTTCTCCGTAAACGCCGCGAGCTGGGACCATATCCGCTCGCTGCATGTGCCGGACCGCGCGGTGGAGGCGGCGCTGCTCAAGCTCGTCGGCAAGCGGCCGTTCCAGTCGATGCTCGATCTCGGCACCGGCACCGGGCGGCTGCTCGAGATCTTTTCGCCGCTCTACCGGCGCGGCATCGGCATCGACATGTCGCGCGAGATGCTGACGGTGGCGCGCGCCAATCTCGACAAAGCCGGCGTTTCGAATGCGCAGGTGCGCCAGGGCGACATTTTTGCGCCGCCGGTCGAGCGCGATGCCTTCGATCTCGTTACAATCCACCAGGTGCTGCACTATCTCGACGATCCCGCCCGCGCCATCCGCGAGGCAGCAAGGCTGCTGCGCCCGGCAGGCCGGCTGGTGATCGTCGATTTCGCTCCGCACGCGCTGGAATTCCTGCGCGACGCGCACGCGCATGTGCGGCTCGGCTTTTCCGACCGGCAGATCACCGAGTGGTTTTCCGATGCCGGGCTCGACCTCGAGGACAGCCAGGAATTCGAGCCGCGCGGCGGCAACGAGGCCAGCCTCACCGTAAAACTGTGGCTCGGCCGTGACCAGCGCATGCTGATCGCCGATCCCTCCAACCACGCACAACCGGCCTATCCGATAGGGGAAACCGCCTGATGAACCAGTTCCGCTTTTCCCGCCGCCCTGACATTGGCGACAAGATCCGGGTTTCGTTCGAGTTCTTCCCACCGAAGAGCGATGAAATGGAAGCACGGCTGTGGGACACAGTTACCCGGCTGCAGCCGCTCAAGCCGAAATTCGTCTCCGTCACCTATGGCGCCGGCGGTTCGACCCGCGAGCGCACGGCACGCACGGTCAAGCGCATCCTCAACGAAACGGCGCTGACGCCGGCGGCGCACATGACGTGCGTCGATGCGGCGCGTCACGAGGTCGATGAGGTCATTCAGGAATTCGCCCAGATGGGTGTCACTCGCTTCGTCGCCTTGCGCGGCGACCCGGCCGAGGGCGTCGGTGCAGCCTATCGTCCGCATCCGGACGGCTATGCCAATGGCGCCGAACTGGTGGGGGCGCTGAAAGGCGTTGGCGATTTCGACATCTCGGTCTCCGCCTATCCGGAAAAGCATCCGGAGAGCCCGGATTTCGCCACCGACATCGACATGCTGAAGCGCAAGGTCGACAATGGCGCGACGCGGGCGATCACCCAGTTCTTCTTCGACAACGACCTCTACGAGCGCTATGTCGAGCGGGCACGGCGGGCCGGCATCTACATCCCGATCGTGCCGGGCATATTGCCGGTTCACAATTTCACCCAGGTCGCCAATTTCTCGTCGCGCTGCGGCGCGCTGGTGCCGGCATGGCTGGCCGAGCGCTTCGACGGGCTGCAGAAGGACCCGCAGACGCATGCGCTGGTGGCATCCGCGGTGGCGGCCGAGCAGGTGCTGGACCTTGTCGAGCGCGGCGTCGGTGATTTCCATTTCTACACCATGAACCGGGCCGATCTGGTCTTCGCCGTCTGCCACATGATCGGCATCCGCTCGCATGAGGCTGAAGCTGCGGGGTCTGCTGCGGCGTAAGTCTCGGTCGAGCCTTGGAAATGCAAAAAAGGCCGGGTAAAAACCCGGCCTTTTCAGTGACTTGGACTATTCGGTGCTGATCTTCCGTTGCTTTGGCGGGTCTACGGAAGAAAGCCCATAATGAGGGCTCCGATGAATGCAAACGCAGCACAGATCATCAATGCGTTGATTGGCCTCGTGAGTCCCACGTCATAGCCTCCTCTTAAAGAGCTATGGCCAGAGTCTAGGGTCATTTGTGCCACAGGCAAGCGGAAAATATGCTGCAATGCGACGACATTGTGGAATTCACGACCGGCCATTTGCCGTTAGGTCTTGAAACTCTTCGGCAAAATCCCGCTTCGGACCTGTGCATAAAATGTGACGAAGCTGGGGCGAGGATGGATATGACAGCGCTACCGTAGCCGAAAGTCGGAATCGATTTTCGGGTCGATGCGAAGTTCAATGAGTTGGAGCGTCGTTTGCGCGTCCAATACGAAGCTCTAATGCTGGCGGCCGAACAGGCGGCCGTCGATGGTGACGAGGCCCATCGCGATCAGTGCCATGCCGCCGAGCTCGAACAATTCGAGCCGCTCGCCCAGGAACAGAAAGCCGAGCAGGATGGCACTGGCCGGCACAATCAGCGTGACCAGCGAGGCGTTGGTGGCGCCGGCCGAGGCGACGAGGTTGAAATAAAGGATGTAGGCGAAGGCGGTGGACAGCAGGGCCAGCGCCAACACCGCTGCCCACACCGGCGGCGAGGCCGAAAACAGGTTGCCAGTGCCGTGGCTAAGCAGCACGATCGGGATCATGATAATGGTCGAGGCGGTCAATTGTCCCGTGGCGATGACCGATGAAGGCACGCCCTTGAAGCGGCGGGCAATCATCAGGGCGACCGCATAGGACAGCGACGCACCGACCAGCGCGAATTTCGCCCAGACCGGTCCGCCCAGCCCGGCAAGCAGGCCGGGACCGATCATCACCGCCGTGCCGACGATGCCGAGCGCGATCCCGGCAAGCTTGTTCCAGGAGAGTTTTTCGTCTGATGTCAGCGCGTTAGCGAAGATCAACGTCCAGAACGGCGTCGTCGAATTGAGCACCGAGGCGACACCGGCGCCAAGTTCGGTCTGGCCGGCGAAGATCAGCGAGAAGGGAATGACGTTGTTGACGAGCGCCAGCAGGATGAACAGACCGGCATGCGGCAAGGCGAGGCGGAACGACGGACCGCGCTGGCCGAGATAGAGATGCAGCGCCAGCGCCGCGATGGCGACGCGAAACAGGACCAGCACCAGCGGGGGAATCTCGGCAACCGCAATGCGGGCAAAGAAGAACGAGCCACCCCAGATCGCACCTAACAGCAGAAGTTGTGCCCAGTCTTTCAGGGCCATAGGTCCGCGCATTGCCATGGATCGTCCTCCCAGATGGCTCTGAATCAAGCCAATCAGGCGTCTGTTCAGGTCATATCCTGTTCGACGGCAAGGGCCACCCGAAACCAGATCGGTGGGCTAGCATTCCCATCATCTAGCGTAGCGCCGCGGCGTTCGGGCCGCGAGACACAGAATTGTTTTCATTCCCGCATAGGTTGGATTAATTGTGCGCAGTCTAGGTCAAGGGATTCGTCCATGCAGCGATTCGAAAATGCGCGCGAAGCGGCGCTGGCGCTTCGCCCGGACGATCCGATTTATTGCTTTCGCCCGCAGGTGCTGAAGGCGGACGCCGCGCAGTTCATGGGCATGTTTCCCGGCAAGACCGCCTATGCGGTCAAGACCAACGGCGAGCAGATCGTGCTGAAGGCGCTGGTTGAGGCCGGCGTCGGCACTTTCGACGTGGCCTCGCCCGGCGAATTCGCCGCCGTGCGCGCGGTCTCGCCCGACGCCGAGATGCTCTACATGCATCCGGTCAAGGCACAGTCGGATATCAAGCTGGCGCTGGAGAAATATGGCATCCGGGTCATCTCGCTCGATCATGAGGACGAGATCACCAAGCTGACCCGCGTGGTGCGGGCGCTCGATATCGATCCGGGTGCGATCACTGTGTTCGTGCGCATCCAGACGAAAGGATCGGCCGCCTACGAACTGTCGAAGAAATTCGGCGCCGGACCGGCCAATGCGGTCGAGCTGGCCGAACGGCTGAACCGGACGGGCTACAAGGTCGGGCTGTGCTTCCATGTCGGCAGCCAGATCGAGGATCCCGACACCTATGAGCGGGCGCTGGCCTCGGCCGACTGGGTGCGCAACCGCGTCAGCTTCGACATTGCCGGGCTCGATGTCGGCGGCGGTTTTCCCGCCGAATATGGCCATGATCCCAACCGCAAGCTGATCGAGATGCCGTCGCTCGGCCAGATCATGTCGCGGCTGTCGGGCGACCTGAACGAATACCAGTTCGACCAGATGCCGCTGGTGGCGGAGCCGGGCCGGGTGATCGTGGCGCGCTGCCTGTCACTGATCGTGCGCGTGCTGCTGCGCAAGGGCAAGCGGCTCTACATCAATGACGGCATTTGGGCGTCGCTGTCGGATTCATGGACCGGCAAGATCACGCTGCCGGCGCGCTTCATCCCAGACCCGGCGATCCGTTCGCGCAATGGCGAGGAGAAGACCATTGTGCCGTTCAAGGTCTGCGGCGCGACCTGCGATTCCGTCGATATCCTGTCGCGGCCGTTCTGGCTGCCGGAAACGGTCGATACCGGCGACTGGATCGAGATCGGCCATATCGGCGCCTATTCGCTGTCGCTGAGGACACGCTTCAATGGCTTCTATCCCGACACCTTCGTCGAAGTGACGACGCCGTTCGACGAAGGGGACGCGCCGCAAGGGTTTGCCAGCCTGGAGACGATGGCGGATTAGGCCATGTAGGTCAGGCCACTCCGCCGCCGGCCTGAATGTTCTCGCCGGTCAGCCAGCGGGCTTGGTCGGAGGCGAGGAAAACCGCAACATCGGCAACGTCGCGCGGCGCTCCGATCCTGCCGAAAGGCGACATGCCGGCGGCGATCGCGCGATCTCGCTCGGGCAGCAGGTCGGTGTCGGTAAAGCCTGGCGAAAGCGCATTCACGGTGACGCGGCGCGGCCCGAGTTCGCGCGAGAGGACGCGGACGAACTGCTCGACGGCTCCTTTGCTGCCGAGATAAAGGGCCGTCTGCGTGAAGAACATCTTGGTTCCACCGGTGGAGACGGCGATGATGCGGCCACCGTCGCGCACGCGGCGCGCCGCTTCCTGAAGCGTGAAGAAGGTGCCTCTGGCGTTGGCGCCGAAGACGTGGTCGAAGTCGGCTTCGGTGGCCTCGACCAGCGGCTTTATAACGGCGACGCCGACATTGGCGACAACGATGTCAATCGCCCCCATCTGCTTTTCGGTCTCATCGAACAGCCGGCGGATGTCGGAAACGCTGGAGATATCGGCCTGAATGGCAAGAGCTTTTCCGCCACTCTCGCGGACGGCGGCAACGGCTTCCTGGGCGGCTGTCTCGTTACCGACATAGTTGACGACGACGGTCGCCCCGTTTGCCGCTAGCCCCTCGGCGATGGCGCGTCCAATGCCGCGCGAACTGCCCGTCACGAGCGCGGTTTTGCCTTCAAGCGAATGAGACATGAAGCATTCCTTTCGACTGGTGTTGCGGCCGTTTCAATAGAGCGACGGTTCCATCTGTCGAAAGCTAGGAGCATGCTATTGATCAAATAATGGGCTATTAACTAAGTAACTCGTTAAGCTAGAGGTACATAATGCGAGGAACGGAGTTTTCCGAGCTCAAGGCGTTTGCAGCGATCGTCGAGGAGGGCAGCTTTGTCCGCGCCGCGGCCAGGCTCAGGGTTTCGCCGCCAGCGCTGAGCCAGACGATCCGCGGGCTCGAAGAGCGTGTCGGTGTCCGGCTGCTCAACCGCACCACCCGCAGCGTGTCGCCGACCGCAGCAGGCGAAACGCTGTTTGCCCGCCTCGCTCCGGCATTCAGCGAACTCGAAGGCGCTGTCGCCGACGCTCATGCATCACGCGATCGGCCGGCAGGCTCGCTGCGCATCAACGTTCCACGCATCGCTGCCATGCGTTTCATTGCTCCCATCCTCGGCGATTTTCAGCGCGCCTATCCCGATATCGCGCTGACCGTCATCATCGACGATATGCTGACCGACATTGTCGAGGGGCGGTTCGATGCCGGAATCCGGCTCGGCGAGCGGCTGGAGAAGGATATGGTGGCGGTGAAGCTGAGCGAGGATTTGCAGATGGCCGCGGTGGCCGCTCCAGCCTATCTCGAGAACCGGACCATACCTCGTCATCCGCAGGAGCTGCATCAGCACCGCTGCATCAATTTCCAGTGGCCCGGTGGCGGCAACATCTATCGATGGGAGTTCGCGCGAGGCCAACGCGCTTTGGAAATAGCCGTCAACGGCGGTTTGACGGTCAACGACACGGAACTGATGATCAGGGCGGCCCTGGATGGGGTCGGCGTGGCTTACATGCTGGATTACCAAGTTCGGCCGTGGATCGAAGCCGGCAAGCTCATCCGTTTTCTCGAAGCCTGGTCACCCCGATTTCCGGGCTTTTACCTATATCATACGAGCTCTCGGCAGGTTCCAACGGCCCTGCGCGCCTTTATCGATTTCCTGCTTGCCAGGCGATGACCCGCTTTAAAGCTTCGCAAGAAGCTCCGGTGTCGGCCAGCCGTCGACTGGCAAGCCTAGCCGCTTCTGCTCCTTGCGGATCGCCTCGCGGGTATTGGTGCCCAGGATGCCGTCGACCGTTCCCACGTCATAGCCTTTGGCCTCGAGCTTTGTCTGCAATGCCCTCATCTGATCGCCGTCGAGGCCGGGTTCGGGATTGCGCGGACCGAATTGCGGCGCACCCGCCAGCCGCGCGGCGAGATTTGCCGCAGTCAGCGCATAGGTGAAGGACTGGTTCCACTCGAGGTAGACGTCGAAATTGTCGTAGACGAGGAAGGCCGGCCCCTTGCGGCCCATAGGCAGCGCCAGGCCTGCCTTTAGGCCGTTGTCGACAAGCGGCGTGCCGTTGGGGTTGGTGACACCCCACTGGGCCCACTGCGTCAGCGGCAGCTTGTTGGTGCGGCCGGTCTGGTCCCATGGCATGTCCTCGGGCACGCGGACTTCCTCGATCCAGGGCTGGTCGCGTTTCCAGCCGCGCGACATGATCTTGTTGGCGGTGGTCATGATCACATCCGGCGCGCTGCTGCGCAGGTCGACCAGACCGTCGCCGTCGCCGTCGACGCCGCGGCCGAGATAGTCGGACGGCAGCATCTGTGTCTGGCCGATTTCCCCCGCCCAGGCGCCGGTGACATCGGCCGGCACGACGCCGCGATCGATGAGGGTCAGCAGCGGCGTGATCTGCGGGCGAAAGAGTTGCGGGCGGCGGCAATCATGCGAGAGCGTGACCAGTGCGTTCAGTGTGTGGAAATCGCCCTGCACGGCGCCGAAATCGGTTTCCAGCGCCCAGAAGGCGGCGATGATCGGCGGTTGGACGCCGAATTCCTGGTCGGCGCGGGCAAAGACGTCGGCGTATTTTTTCAGATTGGCGGCGCCCTGCTTCAGCCGGTAAGCCGAAATCATCCGGTTCGAGAACTCGATGAAGGTCTGGGTAAAGACGCTTTGGGCGCGGTCGCGCGCCAGCACCTTTTTGTCGGCGGTGGCCTTTTCCAGCGCCTCAAGGCCGGCAGTGCCGACCCCGGCGTTCCTGGCCTCCGCCGCTACACCCTGCTTCCATGCCTCGAAATCGCCGCCGCATTGCTGTGCCACCGCCGGCGCCGCCGTAGCGGCCAGAAGCAGCGCCGCGAGAATTTCCAAGCGCAATCGCATCGCCATCCCCCAAGAAGATCACCAGCGGTTGCAAGCATCCTTCATTTGGCTGTGTCGAAAAGCAGGCGGCAGGCCCGCTGTCAACGGGTGTTCTGCCGCAGCCACTTGTTCCAGGCGGCTTCGGTGCCGTTGAACACGTTGATATCGGCCTTGCCGGGGATGCCCGGCACAATACCGGTTCCGGTGTACTGCCAGAAGGTGAACGGGTGACTGCCGTATCTCTTGCGCGGGTGGCCGGCCACCGAACGCAGCCAGTAGGGATAGCCACGGAAGGCCGATAGGCCGTTGTCGTCGAAGAAATCGATCGAGGTGTAGATGATCGGCTTCTTGCCATAGTGTTTTTCGACGATTTCGAGGAATGTGCTCATCTCGCTGCGCACCGTGGCCGCATCGGGCCGCAGCTTGCAGGTCGGCGATTGCGGGTTCCATTCCATGTCGAGAACCGGCGGCATCGCCGAACGGTCTTTGGGCACGTTCTTGATGAACCACCGCGCTTGCGTGGCGGCCGGCGTGCAAAAATAGTAGAAATGATAGGCCGCGCGGGGGATTCCTGAGGCTTTCGTGCGGCTCCAATGCTCATTGAAATAATCGTCGAAGCGATCGCCGCCTTCCGTCGCCTTGATGAAAACGAAGGAAATGCCGCTGGCCCTGGCCGCCGGCCAATCGACCGAGGTCTGGTATTTCGAGACGTCGGTGCCGTGAACGGCATAGCTCCACGGCGCGCCGCTTTCCCACTTATGGGGGTCGGAGTCGTCAAAACGAGGTGCGCGCACCGTAACGGTCGGGGCGCTCGGCAGCGACGGCGCAAGATCGTCGACGGTCGAGCAGGCGCCCAGCAGCGTCAGCATGATGAAAGCCGCGAAACGGCGCATCGCTACTCCTGAACCGGTTTCAGCCGGCCGCTGATGGGTTGTTGCTGCAGGTGGGCCCCTCGACCGTACCCCCAAGCGATCGCCCCACAGGACCGCTCCCATATTAAAGCGCGCGCTTCGACGCGCTTTAACCTTTGTTTTTTATGCGTGTCGTTATCCCAGAACCGCTGCGCACTTTTGGGCGACACGCATCAGTGATCGCCGATCATGGTTGATATTCCGTTGACGGCGCTCGACAGGAAACGCGATTTTGCCGAAGCAATGGCGGCAAATCGATGGCATACATGAGCGTCCGGGGGGAGTCGGAAAAGTGCAGATTGTTCTGAGGCTGGTGAAATGGCTGCTCGGGCTGGCTGTGCTGGCGGTCGCAGCACTGGCCGCCTGGCTTTACATCGCCCCGCCGGAACTGATCCGCGTCGGCTCGGGTTATACGGCCAAGATCGTCTGTTCGAATGTCTTTATCGCCGGACGCGATGCCGACAAGGTGCTCGCCATCGACGTGCAGGCGCCGGGCCATCCGTTGCTGCGGCTGATGAGGGTCTCCGTCGACAAGGAGCAGGGCACCGTCTCGGCGGGGCTGTTCGGCGTGTTCGGCAAAAGCGTCGCGGTCGTTCGTGACGGGCTCGGCTGTGCTTCGGTTCCGGATGGCGACATCGCCACGGCCAAAGCGGTCGCCGGGCCGGCGCTGACACCGGCGCCGCCGCTCGATGCACTCTGGCCGGAGGGCGACAAGGTCGATGCCTCGCAGAACCCCGAAATCGCGAAAATCCTCGACGACCCTGCCATGACCGGCGCCGGTATGCGGGCGGTGGTAGTAGTCAAGAACGGCCGCATCATCGCCGAGCGTTATGGCGACGGCTTTGCCGAAAAGACGCCGCTGCTTGGCTGGTCGATGACCAAGACGGTAAATGCCGCGATCGTCGGCACGGTGATGAAGGACGGTAAGATGGTGATGACGAACCAGGGCCTGTTCGGACCCTGGAAAGCGGACGGCCGCGCCGCCATCAGTCTCGCCGACATGATGGCGATGTCGAGCGGGCTGGAGTTCAACGAGGACTATGGCGACGTCACAGACGTGACGCGGATGCTCTACCTCGAGCCTGATATGGCGGGCTTTGCCGGATCCAAGTCGCTGACTGGCGAGGTAGGCAAAATGTTTTCCTATTCGAGCGGCACTGCAGTGATGCTGTCGCGGCTCTGGCAGGATGCGATCGGCGACAAGAACAAGGCGCTGGCGTGGCCGAGAGTTGCGCTGTTCGACCCGCTGGCCATGCAGAGCGCGGTGCTGGAGGCCGACGAGTACGGCACCTTCGTCGGCTCGTCCTATCTCTACGCCACCGCGCGCGACTGGGCGCGCTTCGGCCAGTTCCTGCTGCAGGATGGTGTATGGAACGGCCAGCAGATGCTGCCTGGCGGCTTCGTCGCCTGGATGCGGGAAGCCGCACCGGCCTCGAAAGTCTACGGCAGGGGCCAGCTGTGGATCGAGGGGCCGGGCGACGAGCAGAGCCCCGGCGCCGGCATGGCTGCGGGCCTGCCAAGGGATACCTACTGGATGGAAGGCCATGACGGACAGACGGTCGCCATCATTCCCTCGGAGCAGATAGTGGTGGTGCGGCTCGGCCTGACGCCGGCCACGTTCGGCTATCGGCCGCAGATCATGGTGGCAGCGCTGGTGAAGGCGCTGCATTAGCTGCTATTTGCGCGGTCCGATCACTGCGAGCCACGCATAGCCGCGGTACAGTGTTCTGAATCGAAAGCTTGCAACGATCCGCTCGGATTCCGATGCCATAACCGCGCGCAGGGCCTCACGAGGCTCGACATGGAATTTTCTCAGCCAGCCGCGCAGCAATGTGCCAAACCAGCGGGGCAGGGCCTCCTGCTGGCCGAAATCGACGACGTGCAGCGAGCCGCCAGGTGACAGGGCTGCAAGAGCCGCGCAAACGGTCTTCTCCCAACCTGGGATCATCGACAGCGAATACGAGACAAAAATGCGGTCGAAACTTTCGATAGAGAACAGCGCTTTCGCGTCGAAATCGGTGGCGTCGCCGCGCGCCAGCTTGACGCGGCCGGACAGGCCTTCGCGGGCAATGGCAGCAGTGGCCGTTTCCAGCATTTCGGCCGAAATATCGAGACCGAAGAAGCGGGCGTCGGGATAGCGGCGGGCGGCGAGAACGATGTTGCGGCCGGTGCCGCAGCCGAGTTCGAGCACGGTGCCGCCTGTGGGCACATCAAGCCCTGCGATCAGCCGGTCGCGGCCGAGCAGGTAATATTTGCGGGTCAGGTCGTAGATGTGGCGCTGCCAGCGGTAGACGCCGTCCATCAGCTCGGCGTGCCTAGCCGGCGGTTCGGCGTGCCTGGCCGGCAGTTCGGTCGTGCTCATGTGGCCTGCTTCACATAGAGATGGAAGCCGCCATAGATGGCCGACCGGTCGCGGGCCGAGAATTCGCGCGACGCCTCGTCCGCATAATTCCACTGGTCGAGCAGCGAATTCGAGACCCGGCCGGGCAACAGGCTGGGTTCGGCCGCGGTGCGGAAGATGACGCGGGCATCAGTCGACGCGGTCCGGGTGATCTCGGCCCACAGCGCATTGAGCTGGTCGTCGGTCATCCAATCCTGTGCGTCGAGCAGGACGAAGCGGTCGACCGAACCGGCATCCTTGCCGGCGAGGAATTCGATCAGATTGGCATGGCGAATGGCGACGCGGTCGACATTGTTGCGGATCGTCTTGTAGTTGCGCTTTTCGAGATAGGCGGGCAGCGCCGCCTCGCCGGGGTTGGGATAGCGGCGGGCAAAAGCCTGCCAGGCGAAATAGTTGTTCTGTAGCGGAAAATCGCAGGCGAGCTTTTCCAGCCGGGCCTTCAGGACGCTGGCCATGGTGCCGTCGCCCGAGGTGATCAGCGAATCGTACTGGGCCGGCGGAATGCCGAGGCCGAACAGCGAGGCTTTTCGGGAGGTGGCCCATTTCAGCAACGGCTTTTCGAAGATCGGCGCCAGTTCCTCGTCGAAGAAGCGGCGCTGGTCGGCGAGGCTTTTGGCTTGCATGATGCCGGCCGGATCGACACCGAAGAATTTGGCGGTGCGGTGACCCATGGCGATAAACAGCCCGAGCAGCCCGGTCTGGTAGAAATTACGGTCGAAGACGGCGATGCGGCGACGGCCGAGCCAGTTGCGATGTTCCCAGTAATGGCGGCTGACTGGGTCGAGATGCGGCGCGATGAAGCGGTCGTAGGCTTGCGAATTGTGACAGGTCTCGGCAGCGCCGAAGAAACGGAACAAGTCACCCTGGGACGGCAGATGGCGCACCGCTTCGAGCTTCATCCGGTTCAGCGCGATGTGGGCGGCGTTGAGATCGACGGCGTCGATCCTTTCGGGCGACCGGGTGAGATAGGCGAGGATGTTGCAGCCGCCCGAGGCGATAGTGACGACGCGATGGCCCTGGCCAAGCTGCATCGCGTCGATGTCGACATCGGGGTCTTCCCAGATCTGCGGATAGACGAGGCCGGAAAACAGCAACGCGAAGAGCCGTTCGGAGAGGCCGGCCTTCGACAGCGGGCGGTTCTGGTAGACGGCTTTGCCAACTTCCTTGCCGCGGCGAAAAACCAGTTCTCCGGAAAGATCCGTCATGACAAGGCGATTCCCGTTTGCTCTGGCGCAAGCGGGTAGCGCAGGTGGATGACAGGCGGGTGACAGCTTGTTGAGATGAACTCAGGCCTCGCCAAATCCGCCTGGCGTCGGTGTCGTCACAATGACGGCTTCACTGGCCTCCAGCACCGTCTGGTCGCACGCCTTCAGGATTTCGACGCGGCCATTCTTGCGGCGGACCGTGGTCGAGCCGGCCTCGCCATCGCCGCCGCCACCCAGGCCTTGCGGCGGGCGATCGCGGTGCGAGGACAGGATGGCGCATTCCATCTTTTCGAGGAAACGGATGGTGCGCTTGGTGCCGTCGCCGGCACTCCATTTGCCTTTGCCGCCGGAGCCTTCGCGGATGTGGAAATCCTCAAGCAGGACGGGAAAGCGCAATTCCAGCACTTCCGGATCGGTCAGGCGCGAATTGGTCATGTGGGTGTGGACGCCGGAGGTGCCGGCAAAGCCGCGGCCGGAGTTCATCCTGCCTGCCGGCGAGCCGGAGCAGATCGTCTCGTAATACTGGTACTGCTTGTTGCCGAAGGTGAGGTTGTTCATCGTGCCTTGCGCGTTGGCCATCGCGCCCATGGCGCCGAAAAGCGCATTCGTGACATGCTGGGAGGTCTCGACATTGCCGGCGACGACCGCCGCCGGATAGGCGGGTTTCAGCATCGAGCCATCGGGGATGATGATGTTGATGGGTCTCAGACACCCGGCATTCATCGGGATCATGTCCTCGACCATGACGCGGAAGACATAGAGCACGGCTGCGCGGGCGACCGGCTCGGGGGCGTTAAAATTGTTCTTCATGGCCGGCGAGGTACCGGTGAAGTCGACAGTCGCCCCACGCTTTTTCCGGTCGACCGAGATCTTCACCTTGATGACTTGGCCGGTGTCGGTCGGATACTCGTATACGGAACTGTCGGGCAGTCGCTCCAGTACGCGGCGCACGCTTTCGGCCGCATTGTCCTGGACGTGACCCATGTAGGCCTCAACGACGTCGAGGCCGAAATGCGTGACCATCTTGCGAAGTTCGGCGACGCCCTTTTCGTTAGCGGCAATCTGCGCCTTGAGGTCTGCGATGTTCTGATGCGGATTGCGTGCCGGGTAGGGGTGGTCGGTGAGCAGCGTCTCCAGTTCCTTCTCGCGGAACCGGCCGCGATCGACGATGCGGAAATTGTCGAACAGCACGCCTTCCTCGTCGACCGTGGTGGCGAGCGGCGTCATCGAGCCAGGCGCGGTGCCACCGATGTCGGCATGATGACCGCGTGAAGCGACGTAGAAGAGGATTTTTGGCGATTGGCCGATTTCCCCCCCTGCGGGGGAGATGCCCGGCAGGGCAGAGGGGGGCAACGTCGAGCGCTCAGCTTCGCGATACGCCGCCTCGCCAATTGGAGGCGTTGGCGGGGCAGCGCCCCCCTCTGTCGGCTTCGCCGACATCTCCCCCACAAGGGGGGAGATTGGTCGCTCTTCCTCAAACACGGGCGTCACCACGGTGATATCAGGCAGATGCGTGCCGCCATTATAAGGCGCATTCAATGCAAAGACGTCGCCGGGGTGAATGTCGCCCGAGTTGAGCCGGATGATGGTTTCCACCGAACGGTCCATGGAGCCGAGATGCACCGGCATATGCGGCGCGTTGGCGACCAGCGCGCCATTGCGGTCGAAGACGGCGCAGGAGAAATCCAGCCTTTCCTTGATGTTGACGGAGTAGGCGGTGTTCTGCAGCGTCACGCCCATCTGCTCGGCGATCGACATGAACAGGTTGTTGAAGACCTCCAGCATTACCGGATCGGCTTCGGTGCCGAGCGCTGCCTGCCGGCGCTTTTTCTCGACGCGGCGCAACAGCACATGGTTCTTGGCGGTGATTTCGGCTTGCCAGCCCGGTTCGACGACGATGGTCTGGTTCGGTTCGATGACCAGGGCAGGACCGGCAACGCTGTGCCCCGGCTTGAGCGCCTCGCGGCGAAAGATGCCGGCGTGACGCCAGATGCCGTCGGCGAAGATCTGCCGTTTCTCCGAAGGGCTTGGGGTTATGTCCTCAAGAACTGAATCGCTTTCCTCGCAGCCGGCGTCGCCGGTGTCGGTGCCTTCGACGCCGACCGATTCGACGATCATCGGCTTTTTGTCATAGACGAAGCCGAACTGCGCCTTGTGGGCCGTTTCGAAATCGCTCTTGGCTCGTGAAATCGAGCGGTGCTGGAAATTCACCGGCAGTGCGGTGTCGGTGCCGTCATAGCGGACCTGCAGCACCGGTTTCGAGGCGACGGTGTCCTCGGCGATGCCTTGTGCGGCGAGCTCGTCGATGACGGCTTTGCGCAATGTCGCGATAAGCTCGTCGATCGCCGGCTTGGAGTCTTCCGCCAGTGGTTTCAGCAGCGCCTGCTGGCGCGACGAAAAAGTCGAGGACAACCCAATGCCATAAGCCGACAGCAGGCCCGAGAACGGATGGATCAGCACCGCTTCCATGCCGAGTGCGTCGGCAACGAGGCAGGCGTGCTGGCCGCCGGCGCCACCAAAACAGTTCAAGAGATATTCGGTGACGTCGTAGCCGCGCTGCACGGAAATCTTCTTGATCGCGTTGGCCATGTTTTCGACGGCGATGGTGACGAACCCTTCGGCCACCGCCTCCGGCGTGTGGCCGTCGCCGATTTCGGCGGCGAGTGCTGCGAATTTTTCGCGCACGGTTTGCACGTCGAGCGGCTCGTTCTGGCCGGGTCCAAAAATGGCCGGGAAGAAGTCGGGCTGCAGCTTGCCCAGCATGACATTGGCGTCGGTGACGGCCAGCGGGCCGCCGCGCCGGTACGCGGCCGGGCCGGGATTGGCGCCGGCCGAATCTGGCCCGGCGCGGAAGCGGCCGGCCTCGTAATGCAGGATCGAGCCGCCGCCGGCGGCGACGGTATGGATGCGCATCATTGGCGCGCGGATGCGCACGCCGGCAACCTCGGTGTCGAAGGCGCGCTCATAGTCGCCGTCATAATGGGCGACGTCGGTGGATGTGCCGCCCATGTCGAAGCCGATGACCTTGTCGAAACCAGCGAGTTTCGCCGTCTCGACCATGCCGACGACGCCGCCGGCAGGACCGGACAGCAACGCGTCCTTGCCCTGGAATATATCGGCGGCGGTGAGACCGCCCGACGACATCATGAACATGAGGCGGGGGGATTCCGTCCCCCTCGAGGGGAGGGTGGCGGCGAAGCCGCCGGGTGGGGTCGTTGCGGCAGTGCTCGACGTTCCTTGAGGCCTCGCGCTGCCTTGGGCGACCCCCTCTGGCCGCTTCGCGGCCATCTCCCCCTCGAGGGGGGAGGAAACGCCCAGCTCTTCAGCCACCCTCTGCACATAGCGCGACAGGATCGGCGACAGATAGGCGTCGACCACGGTGGTGTCGCCGCGGCCGACCAGCTTGATGAGTGGCGAGACCTCGTGGCTGACCGAGACTTGGCGAAACCCCAGTTTTCTGCAGACTTTTGCAGCCGCCTTTTCGTGGTCGGGATATTTCCAGGCATGCATGAAGACGATCGCCACGGCGTCGATACCGTCGGCCTTGGCCTGTTCGATGGCTGGGCGCACGGCGGCGATGTCGAGCAGCCGATCGACGCAGCCGTCGGCGCGCACGCGCTCGTCGACCTCGATGACGCGCTCGTAGAGTTGTTCGGGAAGAATGATCTCCTTGGCGAAGATGTCGGGCCGCGCCTGATAGGCGATCCTCAGCGCGTCGCGAAATCCCCTGGTGATGAGCAGCAGCACGCGGTCGCCCTTGCGCTCCAGAAGCGCGTTGGTGGCAACGGTAGTGCCCATCTTGATGTCGCCGATCAGGCCGGACGGGATCGGCGCGCCGGATTTTAATTCGAGCAGATCGCGAATGCCATGGATGGCGGCGTCGGTATAGGCTTCAGGATTCTCGGAAAGCAGCTTGCGCGGGTGCAGCCCGCCTTCCGGATCACGGCCGATGACATCGGTGAAGGTGCCGCCGCGGTCGATCCAGAAATCCCATTTGGCGGTCACGGCAGCTCTCCCAGGCATTTTATTGATTCAATATGTTAATTCGCCATGGCTTGGTGTTAGTTCGCCAGGGCTTCGCCGGCAACGGCAAAAGCAGATGATGTTACATGCGGAAACGCAACGTTATGAAACTCATAAGCGCCTGATGCATTCTGTCCTCGCTCGTCACCCGGTAGCGGGGGCGTGATTAGAGGAGAGATGTCATGAAGAAACTCATTCTTGCGTCGGTTTCGGCGCTTGCCCTGCTCGGCGTTGCGGCTTGCAGCGACAGCGGCACGGGCGGGGACGCCACAACCACGCAGAGCACCAATCCGCCAGCGAACGAACAGCCGATGCAGCCGGCTCCTGACGCGACGAAGCCGGCCGAGCCGGCTCCGGCTGCGCCGGCGCAGTAGTTCTCAGGTGATGAACAGAAGGCCGGCATCATGCCGGCCTTCTGACTTCAGGACACGCTCCTTGTGGCCGCCGCCGCAAGCGCAGTTTCGCCCGTTCCTTTTTCGCCCAGAGAAGGGGCCGAACGGCAAGGCGACGAAGGCTTGCAGTTTCGCTCGCTGTGGCCGCCGCTGCCGCCTGCTGATTTTCCATGATCGACGGTTACGCCAGCTGGTCAGGCGGCCGCGAAATCGGCTGCCCTGCGGCATTGTCTTCGCTTGATAGCGGTGGCCAGTTAGCCCTAATAGGTGCCCATGTCGATTTGGGATCGCCTTGGCGACTTCATCACGCGCGTTTCGTCCTCAACCTCGTCCGGCGTCGCCGACGTGGTCGAGGCTGTGCGCACGGTTTTCTCCGGCGACCCGGATCTGCGCCGGCGCGTCGCCTTCTCGGTAGCGATGATCGCGCTGTCGGCCAAGATGGCCAAGGCCGACGGCATCGTCACGCAGGACGAGGTGCGCGCCTTCCAGCAGATATTCGATGTGCCGAAGGACCAAACGCGCAATGTGGCGCGGCTCTACGATCTGGCCAAGCGCGACATTGCCGGGTTCGAGACCTATGCCGCGCGCATGGCGCAGCTTTGCGGCTCCGGTCATTCGAACTGCAAGATGCTGGAGGACATTCTCGACGGGCTGTTCCACATCGCCAAGGCCGACGGGCTGGTCCACGAGCGCGAAGGGCAGTTCCTGCATCGTATTGCCGAGATCTTCCGGATCGAGGAGGCGCATTACCAGAGCATTCTAGCCCGGCACGTCGACCTGGGTGCGGCCGATCCCTATGTCGTGCTTGGCATCGAGCGGGGAAAAACGTTCGAGGAGGTCAGGAGGCGTTATCGCAAGCTGGTTTCGGACAACCATCCCGACCGGCTGATCGCACGCGGGCTGCCGCAGGAATTCATCAAGATCGCAACGAGCAGGATAGCGGCGATCAACGCGGCCTATGAGATGATCGAACGAGGCCTGCGGCACGCATGAGCGGCTTCCCGCCCGACGAGCCGAGCGCCGAGGTAAGGGTATCGCCGAATTTCGGTCCACGACGCGAGAAGCCCGACATGATCGTGCTGCACTACACCGGGATGGAGACTGGCGCCGGCGCCGAAGCATGGCTGTGCGATCCGGCCAGCGAGGTTTCGTCGCATTATCTCGTCCATGAGGACGGCCGCATCGTCCAGATGGTCAGGGAAAGCGACCGTGCCTGGCATGCCGGCAAGAGTTCCTGGTTCGGACGCAGCGACATCAACTCCTGTTCGCTCGGCATCGAGATCGTCAATCCGGGGCATTCGCTGGGCTATCGGAATTTTCCGAAACCGCAGATCGATGCCGTCATCGGCCTGTGCAAGGGAATTGTTCAGCGCCATACGATTCCAGCCCAACGGGTGCTCGCCCATTCCGACGTGGCGCCGGGACGCAAGATCGACCCCGGCGAGAAATTCCCTTGGAAAGCGCTGTTCGAGGCCGGTGTCGGCCATCTCGTCGAAGCGGCACCCCTCAGGCGCGGCGCGGTGCTGAAGGCCGGCGATGCGAATGCCGAGGTCGAGGCGTTGCAATCGATGCTGGCGCTCTACGGTTATGGCGTAGAGATATCAGGCAATTTTGACCGGCATACCGAAATCGTGGTCGAGGCTTTTCAACGGCATTTCCGCCAACGCAAAGTGGATGGCGTGGCCGACGGATCGACAATCCGCACGCTGGAAAGGCTGCTTGCTTCCGTGAGGGCAGTTCCGCCCAAGTAGTCTTTTCCTAGCTGTTCAGTTACAGCCTGTCACTCAAAGTGACTTGCCTCGCCCTTTTTGCCGCCAATTCGGCCGTCAAAGGCGATCCGTGCAAATTGTCGGACCTAGAGCGCCCAGATGTTCCGATGTTGATTTAGCGTAGCTGCGTGAACTTCTTCGCGCGGTTCAAACAGAACAGGATCCCATGCAGAAATTGACCGTTTTAACGGCAGCTGTTGCTGCCGGCGTACTGACTTTCGCCATCGGTGCCGCCCATGGCGCGCCGCTGAGCCAGCGGGCCGACCAGGGTTTCATTACCGTGTCCGATAAAACCGCCACGCCGAAAGCCGGCCAAGATGCAAAGGAAAAAAGGACAGCCTCCGCAAAGGCGGTAAAAGCTGCTGCGGTAAAGGTGAAAAAGCCAGCATCCGCAAAGGCGGAAAAAGCTGGGGTAAAGGTAAACAAGCCAGCCTCCGCAAAAAATGCAGTCTCCAAACGGCACGTGAAGCGCAACAGGACCCGCATCGACCAGGCGACGACGGCGTCGATCGGCGGGAAAAGCCGGGCAGCGGCGCCGAACGCGGCGGCCGCTGGCGGCAGTGGCCAGTATTCGGCGATCATCGAGCGTCATGCCGCCAGCAATGGTGTGCCGGTCTCGCTCGCCAAGGCCGTCATCATGATCGAAAGCAGCTTCCGGCCGAACCAGGTCGGCAGCGCCGGTGAGATCGGCCTGATGCAGATCAAGCCGTCGACGGCGCGGATGATGGGTTACAGCGGCTCGATCAAGGGCCTCTACGATCCCGAGACCAACATCAAATACGGCATGAAATACCTCGCCATGGCGCACAACCTCGGCGGCGGCACGACCTGCGGCACGATTCTCAAATACAATGCCGGCCATGGCGCCAAGCGGATGAACCCGATTTCCGCGGCCTATTGCGGCAAGGTCAAGGTGCAGTTGGCCGCGCTTGGAGCGCCGGCGTAATAAGCCCGAACCTGCTTTTTTCTTGCGTTTTCGGCCTTGAACCCCTTTATACGCCTTGCCAGCTGGCCGGGCGGCCGCACCCGCGAAGCCGAAAGGCTGCGGGTGAGGAAAGTCCGGGCTCCATGGAGACACGGTGCCGGTTAATGGCCGGCGGGGGCGACCCTAGGGAAAGTGCCACAGAAAGCAAACCGCCACGGTTCTACCGTGGTAAGGGTGAAAGGGTGGGGTAAGAGCCCACCGCGCGACTGGCAACAGGAGCGGCACGGTAAACCCCACCGGGAGCAAGACCGAATAGGGACGGTGCGAGGGGAAACCCTCGAGGGCTGTTTCCGGCTCACCGTCCGGGTAGGTTGCGTGAGGTGCATGGCAACATGCGCCCAAGATGAATGGCCGCCACGTTCTCGCGCCGCAAGGGGCGAGGGCCATACAGAACCCGGCTTACAGGCCAGCTGGCAATTTCTTCCAGATACTACAAGGACATCCCCTGATATCAGCAGGTTGCGTCATCGGGCGCCTGCTGGTTCAGGCGCTTTACTACTGAACCGGCTTTGCTGGGCAGTGGGCGTAACAAGCGTTTCTTGAAGTCGGTGCGATTAATCGTACCATATAGGCGCGGGCAATATCAGGAGCGCATCATGGGTCAGGTCGACAAACGCAGCATCACGCTTTCGCCGGAACTGGCGGCGGCGGTCGACGTTGTGGTCGCCGCCGGCGAATATGCTCGGCGAGCGAGGTGATCCGCGACGCGCTCAGGCAATGCAAGGACCGCCGCGACCTGCACGGCTATACGGTCGAGGAGTTGCGCAAGCTGGTGCAGGAGGGAATTGACAGCGGACCGGGTCGGTTTGCGTCGATCGACGAAATCAAGGCCGAAGGGCGCAGACGATTGAAATCCGATAACGCGGCATGAATTTGCTGCCCATCATCCGAACTGCAATGCAGAAGAGGATTTGATCGCGACCTGGCTCCATGTTGCGCGAGACGACGAGGCTGTAGCGGACCGGCTGCTCGACCGGAAGCCCGCTGGCGGCAACTGGCGACTTATCCCTTCTCAGGCGCACCGCGCTAAGACATTCGCCCGGCATCCGCCATCTGGTCGTCGGCGCGTATCTCACCTTGTATCGTGTCAGCGAGGATCCTGCGCGGGCTGCATGGCCGGCGCAATATCGAAGCCGACGATCTGGCTCCGTGATCGGTTCGTTCAGCCGCTGATACCGTCCAGCGACGCTTCGATCGCTTGCCAAAGCTCTTCCACCGGTTCGCAGCCGACCGACAGGCGAACGAAGCCGGGCGGAACAGCGTCTCCTCTTTTTGCTCGCCGTTCCGCCGACGTATGCACGCCTCCGAACGACGTCGCCGCCTGCATCAATAAGCAGTTGTTGATGAAATCCTCGGCCTTGTCCTCCGATGCCAGCACAAACGAGATGAGAAAGCCGAAGCGCTCCATCTGGGCGCGGGCGAGATTGTGCGAAGGGTCGCCTACCAGACCCGGAAAGCGCAAGCCGCTGATCGCACGATGGCTCTCCAGACGCCGCGCTATCACCTCGGCGGAAGAACACATGCGGTCGAAACGCACGTCGAGCGTTTCCAAGCCGCGATGCACAAGCCACGCCTCGAACGGCCCGGGAATGGCGCCCGACGTCTCGCGCCAGCCGGACACGGCGGCGATGATGTCGGCATTGCGGCTGGCGACATGGCCGAACAGCACGTCGGAATGGCCATTGGGTGCCTTGGTGTCGGCGGCAATGACGATGTCGGCGCCGAGATCGAGCGGGCGTTGGCCGAAGGGCGTCATTGTCGTGTTGTCGACCACCAGAATCGCCCCCGCTTTGTGCGCCGCTTCGGCGACCGCCGTAATGTCGCAGATATCCAGTCCCGGATTTGCGGGAGTTTCGACGAAGGCCAGTCGATATCCATCGAAGCCGCCGTCGAGGAAAGTCGATGTCGGCCGGATATCGTAGGCGACGCCGAAAGGTTTTAGGAAACCCTCCGCCAGGGCCCGCGTGGTGTGATAGCCGTCCGACGGCAGCAGGATACGGTCGCCGGATTTGAGCAATCCAAAAAACACCGCCGAGATTGCAGCCATTCCAGAGGGGAAGGCGACGCATGGCGCCCCTTCCAGATGCGCCAGCATGTGTTCGACCGCGTCCCAGGTCGGATTGCTGAAGCGGCCATATTGATCGAACCCGGTGGCGTCGCCGGGTGCATGATAAATGGCGGCCATAGTCAGCGGCAGGGGAATTGGGTCGCCCATGGCAAGCCTGCCACGACGCAGATGGGGAAGTGCCGCGGCGCGCGATCTGGCTGTTTCGGACATGGATTTCAACCTTGTTTCTGACCGAGAAAAGAATCTGTTTCTGACCGGGAAAAGACGGGCTGACGCTATGCGCGGTGGCGATCCGCGGCAAGCGGCCTCCGGTAGGCCAGGCGCTCTAAACGCTTCGTTAGGCTTAATGGAGCATAAAGACGGGAGTGCCGTCAGAGCTGCTCTCATCGGTTGTGGCGCGCGCGTTTGTGAAGCCTATTCCCGTTGACGCCCATAGCGCCCCATGATATCCCATTTCGATATTCAAGCCTTCGTTCCGCGTCAGGGTGAAGCGTACGCCAATCGGGCAGCCGCGGCGGCTGCGCGTTCGCCTGTTTTCGCCTTTCAGAACGAAGTGAGTTTTGGGCAGGGCCCGCGCCGCGGCGGCGCGGGCGGGAAGATGCAGAGGGGTGCGGCGGCGCAAGCGGCCGTAACGCGTAATGGACCGGTTTCTGTCAAGCGCGGTGAACAGGATCGATGCGAAGGGGCGGGTGTCCGTTCCGGCGCATTTCCGTGCGGTTGTGCAGAAACGCGGCTATTCGGAACTCTATGCGCTGCGCTGCCTGGACCGTCCGGCGATGGATGTCGGCGGGCTCGACCTGCTCGACCGCTACGAGCAGCGCATCGCGCAGGAAGATCCTTTCCTGCAGGCGGCGGACGACATGTCGTTCTTCTGCCATGGCGATGGAACCTTTCTCAAGCTCGATCAGGACGGCCGCATCTCGATGACCGATTTCATCCGCGAGCACACCGGCATTTCCGCGGAAGCAGCGTTTGTCGGCCGCGGCAATTTCTTTCAGATCTGGGAACCTGGACGGCTCGCCGCCTATGGGGCGCAAGCACGCGCCCGGCTTTTGCAGCTTCGGCAGGGGACGAAGCCTGGGGAGCGGCCGGAATGATGGCGGGCTACGGCGATGACCCTCACGCCGCTGGCGGACCGGCCCGTCACATTCCGGTCCTCCTTGCCGAAGTGCTGGAGGCGCTTTCGCCTAAAGCGGGCGAGGTGATCGTCGACGGCACCTTCGGCGCCGGCGGCTACACCAAAGCCATCCTGGCATGCGGCGCCTCGGTCGTCGCCATCGACCGCGATCCGGATGCGATTGCTACCGGTCGTGCCCTCGAACAACAATCGGGCGGCAGGCTCCGGCTTGTTCAGGCGTCATTCTCGACGTTGGACGAGCATGTCGAAAGCGCCGAGGGTGTCGTGCTCGACATCGGCATCTCATCCATGCAGATCGACCAGGCGGAGCGCGGTTTTTCGTTCCGGGCCGACGGACCGCTCGATATGCGCATGGCCCAGGCTGGTCTCAGCGCCGCCGATGTCGTCAACAGCTTCAAAGTGGGCGACCTTGCCCGCATCTTCGGGTTCCTTGGCGAAGAGCGCCATGCCGGCCGCATCGCCCGCATGATCGAAAGCCGTCGCGAAAAACATGCGTTCGAGCGCACGCTCGACCTTGCCGATGCCATCGAGACGCATGTCGGCCGCGCGCCGAAGGACAAGATCCATCCGGCGACCCGCGTCTTCCAGGCGCTGCGCATTTTCGTCAACGACGAACTCGGCGAACTGGCCAAAGCGCTGTTTGCGGCTGAACGCGTGCTGAAACCGGGCGGGCGGCTGGCCGTCGTGACGTTCCACTCCCTGGAAGACCGTATCGTCAAACGCTTCATCGCTGATCGCGCCGATGCGGCATCCGGATCGCGGCACCTGCCCGAGGCGCAGGCGCGCAGCGCCACCTTCAAAAAGGTGGGCAGCGGCGTGACGCCTGATGAAGCCGAGATATCAGCCAATCCGCGGGCGCGCTCGGCAAGGCTGCGCGCTGCGATCCGCACCGACGCACCGCCGCGCACCGGCGACTTTTCGATTTTCGGGCTTCCTAAGCTTCCTGAGCCAAAACTTCCCGGCGTCAATCGGCCGGGAGAGAGGTGAGCACGTGTTTCGTACCAGCGACATAGTCCTGATCGCCGTCATGGTTTCGGCTGCGGCCTTGACCTACAAGACCAAGCGCGAGGCCGAAGAACAATTGGCGGCGGTGCACAAGATCCAGGCGCAGATCCGCTACGAGGAGGATACGATCGATCTCCTGAAGGCGGACTGGAGCCTGCTGACGCAGCCGTCGCGCCTGCAAAAGCTGGCCGAGATCTATAGATCGCAACTCGAGCTCGAGCCGGTCAGCGCCCGCCAGATCATCGGGCTGGACGATCTGCCGGCAAAACCCCTCACCATCGAGGACCTTTCGTCCGAGCGACTGGGTGGCATGGCCGACAATTCTGGCAAAGGACCCTTGGGTGGCAAGGACCCTGTGGTCACCGGAGGCATCGTCCAATGATTCCCAGACTTCCATTGATCGCCAGACTGCTGAAGCGCCCCGCCAAGTCGGAAGACGGATCGATTGTGGTCGAAGGCGCCCGCAAAGCGACCGGCGGCAAGGGCAGGACCCGCATCGTGATGACGATGGCGGTATTCTTCGGCATCTATTCGATCATCACCGGGCGGCTGGTCTATCTGGGTTTCCAGAACCCCGACCTGTCCGGCGGCCCGCAGAGCCGGGTGACGGCGTCTCGGCCCGATATCGTCGACCGCAACGGCGAAGTTCTGGCGACGGACATCAAGACGGCGTCGCTGTTTGCCGAACCGCGCCGCATTGTCGACGCCGACGAGGCGATCGAAAAGCTGGCGACGGTGCTTCCCGAAATCGACTACGAACAGACCTACCATAAGCTGAAGAGCGGCGCCGGCTTCGTCTGGCTGCAGCGGCAACTGACGCCCAAGCAGCAATCGGATATCATGCAGCTCGGCATTCCCGGCTTCGGCTTCCGCACCGAAAAGCGCCGCTTCTATCCGGCCGGCGAAACCTCGTCCTACATCGTCGGGCTCACCAACATCGACAATCAGGGCATCTCCGGCATGGAGAAATACATCGACGAACAGGGGCTGAGCGACCTTCAGGCGTCGGGACTTGCGGTGGCCAAGGACCTGAAGCCGGTGCAGCTCTCGATCGACCTGCGCGTCCAGCATATCGTGCGCGACGAGGTCGCCGCCGGCATGGAGAAATACCGCGCAATCGCAGCGGGCGCCGTCGTTCTCAACATCAAGACCGGCGAAGTGATGGCGATGGCCTCGGTTCCGGATTTCGATCCAAACAACCCGTACAATGCGCAGGACAAGGACCGCTTGAACCGCATGTCGGCCGGCCTTTACGAAATGGGTTCGACCTTGAAGAGCTTTACCACCGCCATGGCGCTCGATTCCGGCAAAGTGACGCTGGAAAGCCGTTTCGACGCTTCGCGCCCGATCAGGATCGGCCGCCAGACCATCCATGATTTTCATGGCAAGGCCCGGGTGCTGTCGGTGCCCGAAGTGTTCATCTATTCGTCCAATATCGGTTCGGCCAAGGAAGCCGAAGCGGTCGGCATCGAGGGGCACCGCGAATTCCTGCATCGCCTGGGCATCCTCGAGAAGATGCAGACGGAACTGCCTGAAGTCGCCCGCCCGACCGAGCCCAAAGTCTGGAAACAGGTCCATTCGATCACCATCGCATTCGGTCACGGCGTGTCGACGACGCCGCTGCAGACGGCGGTCGGCTGTGCCGCGCTGGTGAACGGCGGCTATCTGATCCAGCCGACATTCCTGAGGCGCGCGCAGGTACAGGCGATGTCGGTGGCCAAGAAAGTTGTCAGCGACAAGACCTCCGAGAGCATGCGCTATCTCTACGCGCTGAACGCCGAGAAAGGCTCAGGCAGGAACGCCAGGGTTCCTGGTTATCGCGTCGGCGGCAAGACCGGAACGGCAGAGAAGGTTGTCAACGGCCGCTACTCAAAGGACAAGAATTTCAACGCCTTCGTCGCGGCTTTCCCGATGGACGATCCGCAATATATCGTGCTTACGATCGCCGACGAACCGCAGCCGGAGAAACCCGGCATGGGTGCAACGGCCGCCTCGAATGCTGGTGTCATGGCTGCAAACATTATCCGACGTTCGGCTTCCATGCTTGGCGTGAAGCCAGATTTCAGCCATGAAAATGGCGCAACGCTGGTTTCCTATCAGTGATTCTTGGGGCGCGCCGGCAACTGCGCGCTATTTTGTTGCTATGAACGGGGTTCGATGAAGCTGAAAGATCTAGCCGGTATCCTGTCTGTCGAGGGGACAGCTTCCTTCGATACGGAGGTTACCGGGATTTCGTCGGATTCCCGCCAGGTAGCACCAGGCGTGGTCTTCTTCGCGCTCACTGGCACCAAGGCCGATGGCACGGCCTATGCCGCCGATGCCGCCAGTCGTGGCGCAGTGGCAATCGTGGCCGGCAAGGGCAGCGCCGTCGCCGGACTGCCGGTGCCGGTTCTCGCCGTCGACGATCCGCGCCTTGCGCTGGCGCTGAGTGCCGCCCGCTACTTCGGCAGGCAGCCGCAAACCATGGTCGCGGTGACCGGTACCAGCGGCAAGACATCGGTTGCGGCCTTCACAAGGCAGATATGGGAGCAGTCAGGGTTTGCCGCTGCTTCGATAGGCACGACCGGCGTGGTGGCGCCGGGCCGCAACGAATATGGCTCGCTGACCACCCCCGACCCGGTAGATCTGCACAGGCTGCTGAGGGAACTGGCGGATGCCGGCGTCACCCACGCATCGATGGAGGCCTCCAGCCACGGCCTCGACCAGCGCCGGCTCGACGGCGTGAAGCTCGCAGCCGGCGGGTTCACCAATCTCGGCCGGGACCACATGGACTATCATCCGACAGTCGAGGACTATCATCGCGCCAAGCTGCGCCTGTTCGACGCGCTGCTGCCGAAGGGCGCGCCGGCCGTCATTTTTGCCGACGATCCGTGGTCGGAGCCGACGATCCGGGCGGCGAGGGCGGCAGGACTGGACGTGCTGACGGTCGGCCGCCACGGCGAGTTCCTGAGACTGAAGCGGGTCGAGCACGAGCGCCACCGCCAGCGCGCCGAAGTGGAAGTCGATCGCGTTCTCCACGAGGTCGACCTGCCGCTGGCCGGGGATTTCCAGATCGCCAATGCCCTGGTTTCGGCTGGCCTCGCCATTTCTACTGGAACGCCAGCCGCCAAAGCCCTGATGGCGTTGGAGAAATTGAAGGGCGCGCCGGGTCGGCTCGACCTTGTTGGGACAACATCCCATGGTGCGCCGGTCTATGTCGATTATGCGCACAAGCCGGACGCGCTGGAAAACGTGCTGGCGTCGGTGCGGCCGTTCACCACCGGCCGAGTCATCGTCGTGTTCGGCTGTGGCGGCGACCGCGACCGGGGCAAGCGTCCGATCATGGGTGAAATCGCTACGCGGCTCGCCGATGTCGTTATCGTCACCGACGACAATCCGCGTTCGGAAGTGCCTGAAACGATCCGTGCCGCGATCCTTGCCGCTGCACCCGGCGCTATCGAGATCGGCGATCGGCGCAAGGCGATCCACGAGGCAGTCGCCATGCTCCATGCCGGCGACACGCTGATCGTGGCCGGCAAGGGCCATGAGGAAGGCCAGACCATCGGCGCCGAGACGCTGCATTTTTCCGACCATGAGGAAGTCCGCGCCGCGCTTCAGGAGCGCGCCGCATGAGCTTTCTGTGGACCTCCGAGGATCTCGTCGCCGGTATGGGCGGACGACCCCTTGGCCCGATGCCGGAGGGTATCAGCGGCATCTCGATCGACAGCCGCAGCCTTGAGCCGGGCGATGCTTTCTTCGCCATCAAAGGCGAGGCGATGGACGGCCATGATTTCGCGACCGCCGCCATCAAGGCCGGCGCCGGCGTGCTGGTCGTCGCCGAGGGCAAGCTGCCGTCGCTCGGGCGGCTGACCGCGCCGATGATCGTCGTGCAGGACGTGCTGGCCGCGCTGGAAAAGCTCGGGCTGGCCGCCCGCGCGCGCTCGAACGCCAAGATCATCGCGGTGACCGGTTCGGCGGGCAAGACCACCACCAAGGAAGCGCTGCGCCATGTGCTGTCCGCGGTCGGCAAGGTGCACGCATCGGCCCAGTCTTTCAACAACCACTGGGGCGTCCCGCTGACGCTGGCGCGGATGCCGGTGGATTGCGACTATGCCGTGTTCGAGATCGGCATGAATCATCCCGACGAGATCCGGCCGCTGGCCAAGATGGTCCGGCCGCATGTCGCCATCGTCACGCTGATCGCCGCGGCACATCTCGGCTTCTTCCGCAATCTGGACGAGATCGCCAGGGCCAAGGCCGAGATTTTCGAGGGGTTGGAACCGGATGGTGCTGTCCTTCTCAACCGCGACGACCCGCGCTGGAAGCTTCTGGACAAGATGGCAAGAGCCGCCGGTGTCGAGCACATTTACGGCTTTGGCGAGAATGCCCGGGCGACATTCAAACTGCTCGAATGCGCGCTGCATGCCGATCATTCTATCATCACCGCCAAGATTGGCGGTCAGGAAATCACCACCAGGGTTGGCGCGCCGGGCCGACATATGGTGCAGAACGTGCTGGCCGTGCTGGGCGCCGCGCATCTGGTCGGCGCCGACATCGCCAGGGTGGCGACGGCGCTGGCCGATCTTTCGGCCGAACGCGGACGCGGCAAGCGCCACGTGCTGCGTCACCCGAAAGGTCCGATCACGCTGATCGACGAGAGCTACAACGCCAATCCGGCGTCGATGAGCGCTGCAATGGCGCTGCTCAATGCGACGCCGGTGTCGGGCGAAGGGAGGCGCATCGCGGTGCTCGGCGACATGCTCGAACTCGGAGACCATTCCGCGAAGCTGCACGCAGCCCTTGCCGATCTCATCGCCGGCACCGAAACGCGCACGGTCTTTCTCGCCGGCCCGGAAATGCGGGCGCTGGCCGACACCCTTCCTGATGAGATCGAGACGGAGTATCGCGCCGGCGCAGAGGATCTGAAACTGGTGCTTCTGTCGGCGCTGAAGCCTGGCGACGTGGTGATGATCAAATCGTCGAAAGGCATCGGGTTCTCCAAATTGGTCGACGCATTGCTCAGCAAATTTCCGGCGGTAGCCACAACCGCCAAACAGGCCTAGAGCCAGGTCCGGGGACCGAATCGCATGTTCACACTGCTCGTCGAATTCGCGGACAAGATCTCGGTCTTCAACGTCTTTCGCTACATAACCTTCCGTACCGGCGGCGCGCTGATCACCGCGGCGCTGATCGTCTTCATCTTCGGGCCGGCTATCATCAATTCGCTGAGGCTGCGGCAGGGCAAGGGCCAGCCGATCCGCGCCGATGGGCCGCAGACGCATTTCAAGAAGGCCGGCACTCCGACCATGGGCGGGCTGATGATCCTGTGCGGCATCATCGGCTCGTCGCTTTTGTGGGCGAACCTGTCCAGCATCTATGTCTGGGTGGTGCTGCTGGTGACCCTGGGTTTCGGCTCGATCGGGTTCTACGACGATTATCTCAAGGTGACGAAGCAATCGCATCTTGGGTTTTCCGGCAAGGCGCGGCTGGGGCTTGAATTCGCCATCGCCGGCATCGCCGCCTGGGTGATCATGCACAATGGCCAGGCGCCGTTCTCGTCGTCGCTGACTTTCCCCTTCGCCAAGGAATTTCTCATCAATCTCGGCTGGTTCTTCATCCCGTTCTCGTGCTTCGTCATCGTCGGCGCCGGCAATGCGGTGAACCTGACCGATGGCCTCGACGGGCTGGCGATCGTGCCGATCATGATCGCAGCGGCGTCCTTCGGCGTCATCGCCTATCTCTCCGGCAATGCGGTGTTCGCCGAATATCTGCAGATCCATTTCGTTCCTGGTACCGGTGAATTGGCGGTGGTCCTCGGCGCAGTGATCGGCGCCGGCCTCGGCTTCCTGTGGTTCAACGCACCGCCGGCGGCGATCTTCATGGGCGATACCGGCTCGCTGGCCCTGGGCGGCCTGATCGGCACGGTCGCAGTTGCCACCAAGCACGAGATCGTGCTGGTCATCGTTGGCGGCCTGTTCGTCGTCGAGATCCTGTCGGTCATCATCCAGGTCGGCTACTTCAAGATGACCGGCAAGCGGGTGTTCCTGATGGCGCCGATCCACCATCATTTCGAAAAGCTCGGCTGGACCGAAAGTCAGGTGGTGATCCGCTTCTGGATCATCGCCGTCATCCTGGCGCTGGTCGGCCTGTCGACCCTGAAGCTCCGGTAGGAGGCCGCTTGATCCCCGCCACATCCTTCGCAGGTAAGCGCGTTTCGCTCTTCGGGCTCGGCGGCTCGGGGATCGCCACGGCGCGCGCGCTGATCGAGGGCGGGGCGGACGTGCTCGCCTGGGACGACAATCCCGGCAGTGTCGCCAATGCCGCGGCCGTCGGGATCGCGACCGGCGATATGCGCGCCGCCGACTGGGCGAAGTTCTCGGCCTTCGTGCTGTCGCCCGGCGTGCCGCTGACGCATCCGAAGCCGCACTGGACAGTGGAACTGGCGCGCGCTTCAGGCGTCGAGATCATTGGCGACATCGAGCTCTTCTGCCGGCAGCGGACGTTGCTGGCGCCGGCAGCGCCCTTCATCGCTATTACCGGCACCAACGGCAAATCGACGACGACGGCGCTGACAGCGCATATCCTGAAATCGGCCGGACGCGACACGCAGATGGGCGGCAATATCGGCCGCGCGGTGATGACGCTCGATCCACCGGAGCCTGGGCGGCATTATGTCGTGGAATGCTCCTCCTACCAGATTGACCTGGCGCCCTCGATCGATCCGACCGCCGGCGTCCTGCTCAATCTGACGCCGGATCATCTCGACCGTCATGGCACGATGCAGCACTACGCCGCGATCAAGGAACGGCTGGCGGCCGGCAGCGAAACGGCAATCGTCGGTATCGACGATTCCTGGTGCGCCCAGCTCGCCGACCGGCTGGAGCGGGCAGGCCGGCACGTCATCCGTATTTCCAAGCGCCTGCCACTGACCGACGGCTATTTCGCCGACGGCACCGATCTGATGGAGGCGGTGCATGGCCGTTACAGCCGCGTTGCCTTTCTCGAAGGCATCGGCTCGCTGCGCGGCCAGCACAATGCGCAGAATGCATTGGCCGCTATCGCCGCCTGCCTCAAGGTCGGGCTCGAGCTGGGCGAGATCCAGTCGGGACTGGAGAGCTTTCCCGGGCTGGCGCACCGTATGGAGCAGGTCGGCCGCAAGGGCCATGTGCTGTTCATCAACGATTCCAAGGCGACCAATGCCGATGCGGCAGCGCCCGCATTGTCCAGCTTTCCGCGCATCTACTGGATTGCCGGCGGGTTGCCGAAAGAGGGTGGCATCGAGCCGTTGCGCGGCCTCTTTCCGCGCGTCGCCAAGGCCTATCTGATCGGTGAGGCCGCACCAGCCTTCTCGGCGACGCTCGGCGAGGCGGTGCCTTACGAGATCTCCGGCACGCTGGCCGCAGCAGTCGAGCATGCCGCAAGCGACGCGGCCAAGGATGATGACAACGGCGAGGTGGTGGTGCTGCTTTCGCCGGCCTGCGCCAGTTTCGACCAGTTCAAGAATTTCGAAGTGCGCGGCGAAGCCTTCAGGCAAGCTGCGAGCACTATTGATGGCGTGAAGCTCATCGGAGGGGCACGATAATGCAAAGCCGTCTCGACAAAAGCCCGGTCGCCACCTGGTGGTGGACGGTCGATCGCTGGTTCCTGGCTGCGTTCCTGTCGCTGATGGGACTCGGCATCGTACTGTCTTTCGCGGCAAGCCCGGCGGTGGCCCAGCGCATCGGTCTGGACAGTTTCCACTTCGCCACACGGCAGATCATCTTCACCATTCCCGCACTTGGCGTGATGCTGGCCGTCTCCTTCCTGGAATCGCGGCAGATCAGACGCATGGCCCTGGCGATGCTGTGCGTCATGCTGGTGCTGATGGTGGCGGTACTCTACATCGGCGTCGAGGTGAAGGGCGCGCGGCGCTGGGTGTCGCTCGCCGGCGTGTCGATCCAGCCGTCGGAATTCCTGAAGCCGGCGTTCGTCGTCATCTGCGCCTGGCTGTTTGCCGAACACAAGCGCCAGCCCGACATTCCAGGCAATCTGTTCGCCATGCTGCTGCTGGCCCTCGTCATTTCGCTGCTGGTGGCGCAGCCTGATTTCGGCCAGACAATGCTGGTGCTCGGCACCTGGGGGGTGATGTTCTTCATGGCCGGACTGCCATGGCTGTGGATCATCGCGCTGGGCGCTGCCGGCATCGGCGGCGTGTTTGCCGCCTATACGGTGTTCCCGCATGTCGCCGGCCGCATCGATCGCTTCATGACCGGCGAGGGCGATACGTTCCAGGTCGACATGGGCCGCGATGCGCTGATCAATGGCGGCTGGTTCGGCGTCGGGCCGGGCGAGGGCACCGTCAAGCGGGTCATACCCGACAGCCATGCCGATTTCGTCTTCTCGGTGGCCGGCGAGGAGTTCGGACTGATCATGTGCTTCTTCATCATGACCATCTTCGCCTTCATCGTGCTGCGCGGCCTCAGCACCGCGCTCAAGGAACAGGACGATTTCACCCGCTATGCGGTTGGCGGCCTGGTCACCGTTTTCGGTCTGCAGTCTGTCATCAACATGGCCGTCAATCTGCAGCTGATGCCTGCCAAGGGCATGACCTTGCCGTTCATCTCCTATGGTGGCTCCTCGCAGATCGCCATCGCAATCTCGATGGGCATGGTGCTGGCGCTGACCCGCAAGCGGCCGGAAAAGCGCAAGCAGTTGGGCTTCGTACCGTCGCAGCGCGCCATGCCGGCGGAGTGAAATGTCGAAGGGCTCGATCCTTCTGGCCGCCGGCGGCACGGGCGGGCATCTCTTCCCGGCCGAGGCGCTGGCGCATGAGCTGATCAGGCGCGGCTGGACGGTGCATCTCGCCACCGATGCTCGTGCCGAGCGTTTTGCCGGTCAGTTTCCGGCCGCAGGCATCCATCCGATCCAGTCGGCGACGATGAGTTCGAAAAATCCTTTTGCCTTGCTTGCCGCCTTCTGGAAAATCTGGGGTGGCGTGCGGCAGGCATCCGCCGTGATCGGCCGGATCAAGCCAGCCGTCGTGGTCGGTTTCGGCGGCTATCCGACGCTGCCGCCGCTCTATGCGGCGACGCGGCGCAAAGTGCCGACGATGATCCACGAGCAGAACGCGGTGATGGGGCGTGCCAACCGGGCGCTCTCCGGCCGCGTTGATGCCATCGCTGGCGGGTTCTTGCCGGAAGATTCGAGCGCTGCAGGCGCCAAGACAGTGACGACAGGTAACCCGGTCAGGCCGCAAGTGCTTGAGGCGGCAAAGATGCCCTATGCGGCGTCGACCGGGAAGCAGCCGTTCCGCTTCCTGGTGTTTGGCGGCAGCCAGGGCGCACAGTTCTTTTCCGACGCAATGCCGGCTGCGATTGGAAAGCTTTCCGACGCGCAACGCAAGCGGCTGGTGATCACCCAGCAGGCGCGTGCCGACGATGTCGAGCGGGTGAAGGCGGCCTATGCCGCCCTTGGCGTCGAGGCTGAGGTATCGCCCTTCTTCACCGACATGGCGGCGCGCATGGCTGCAGCGCATCTTGTGATGTCGCGGTCCGGCGCATCGACCGTATCGGAAATCGCGGTGATTGGCCGGCCAGCGCTGCTGGTGCCCTATCCGCACGCGCTCGACCACGACCAGGCAGCCAATGCTGCGGCATTAGCAGCGGCAGATGGCGCCGAAGTGCATCCGCAATCCTCGCTCTCGCCCGAGCGCATCGCTGCGCTCGTCGGCGCGTTGATGGACGATACGGAGCGGCTGACCACAATGGCAGCGGCGGCGAAATCGGCCGGAAAACCGGACGCGGCACGGTTGCTCGCCGATCTGACAGAGGCTATTGCGTCGAAGAAAAGCGTATCGGCATTCAGGAAGGAGACGCACGCATGAAGATGCCGCAGACGATAGGCCTCGTGCATTTCATCGGCATCGGCGGTATCGGCATGAGCGGCATCGCCGAGGTGCTGCACAATCTCGGCTATAAGGTGCAAGGATCCGACCAGGCCGACAGCGCCAATGTGCAGCGGCTGCGCGACAAGGGCATCGAGTGCTTTGTCGGTCATCACGCCGATAATGTCGGCGAAGCCGAAGTGGTTGTCGTCTCGACGGCGATCAAGAAATCCAATCCGGAGCTGAAGGCGGCGCGCGAGAAACTGCTTCCCGTTGTCCGCCGTGCCGAGATGCTGGCCGAACTGATGCGCTTCCGGCAGGCGGTGGCCATCGGCGGCACGCATGGCAAGACGACGACGACCTCGATGGTGGCGACGCTGCTCGAAGCCGGCGGGCTCGATCCGACCGTGATCAATGGCGGCATCATCAATGCCTACGGCACCAACGCCCGGATGGGCGACGGCGAATGGATGGTGGTCGAAGCCGATGAGAGCGACGGCACCTTCCTGAAGCTGCCGGCCGAGATTGCCGTCGTCACCAACATCGATCCCGAGCATCTCGATCATTACGGCTCCTTCGACAAGGTGCGCGAGGCCTTTCGCCAGTTCGTCGAGAACGTGCCGTTCTACGGCTTCGGCGTCATGTGCACCGACCATCCGGAAGTGCAGGCACTGGTCAGCCGCATCGAGGACCGTCGCGTCATCACCTATGGCGAGAACGCGCAGGCCGATGTGCGTTTCACCAATCACCGCATGGACGGCCCGACCTCGGAATTCGACGTGGTGATCCGCGACCGCAAGACCCGCGGCCAGTCGACGATATCAGGCCTGCGCCTGCCGATGCCCGGCCGTCACAATGTCGCCAATGCGACGGCGGCGATCGCCGTCGCGCATGAGCTCGGCCTTTCGGCCGAGGCGATCAGGAAGGGCCTGTCGTCCTTCGCCGGCGTCAAGCGGCGCTTTACCCGTACCGGTTCGTGGAACGGCGTCGATGTGTTCGACGATTACGGCCACCATCCGGTCGAGATCGCGGCGGTGCTGAGGGCGGCGCGCGACGCCACCAAGGGCCGCGTAATCGCCATTGCCCAGCCGCACCGCTTCACCCGGCTGCATGATCTGTTCGGCGAGTTTTCCGTCTGCTTCAACGACGCCGACACGGTGATGGTGGCGCCGATCTATGCGGCAGGCGAAGAGCCGATCGACGGGGTGACGTCCGAGGCATTGGTGTCGCGCATCCGCTCCGGCGGCCATCGCGACGCGCGCTACATCGAAGGCCCCGCGGCGATTGCGCCGGTTATCCGCGACCTGGCGAAACCAGGCGATTTCATCGTCTTCCTCGGCGCCGGCAACATCACGCAATGGGCTTACGCGCTGCCCAGGGAACTCGGCGGTACCGCCTCATGATGCGTGGCCAGGCATTGATCGACAAGCTCGGCGGCCGGCTTGACGGCCTGCGCGGCCGCATTACGCCCAATGCCGAGATGGACAAGATCACCTGGTTCCGCGCCGGCGGGCTGGCCGACGCACTGTTCCAGCCGGCCGACGAGGACGACCTCGCCGCGTTCCTGAGGGCGGTACCCGAGGAGATACCGCTGAGCATCGTCGGCATCGGCTCGAATTTGCTTGTCCGCGACGGTGGCATTACTGGCTTCGTCATCCGGCTTTCGGCCAAGGGCTTTGGCGAAACCGAAGTGATTGCGCCGACCACGATCAAGGCGGGCGCCGCCACGCCCGACAAGCGCCTTGCCGCTGTCGCCTATCAGGCTGGTATAGGCGGCTTTGAATTTTACCACGGCATTCCGGGTGCCGTCGGCGGTGCGCTGAGGATGAACGCCGGCGCCAATGGCGTCGAGACGCGCGAGCGCGTCGTCGAGGTGCGGGCGCTCGATCGCAAGGGCGACCTGCATATGCTGAGCAACGCCGATATGGGCTACGCCTATCGCCATTCGGCAGCCCCTGCCGGGCTGATCTTCACATCAGCTGTGTTTGAAGGGGTCTTGGCAGACAAGGCCGCTATCAAGGCGGCAATGGACGCCGTCCAGCACCATCGCGAGACCGTGCAGCCGATCCGCGAAAAGACCGGCGGCTCGACCTTCAAGAATCCGGAGGGCACCTCGGCCTGGAAGGAGATCGACAGGGCGGGCTGTCGGGGGCTGATGATCGGCGGCGCGCAGATGTCGCCGATGCATTGCAACTTCATGATCAACACGGGAACCGCGACCGGCTACGATCTCGAATATCTCGGAGAGACCGTGCGCACGCGCGTGCTCGAACGGTCGGGCATCCGGCTGCATTGGGAAATCAAGCGCATCGGTAATTTTCGGCCGGGGCATGAGGTCCAGGAATTCCTCGGACAGTTGCTCTAAGGACTCACAACACAGTTTTCGCTGCCCTTTTTGCGGAAAGTGAATCTCTCGGAATCGTAAGGACTTGCCAGCGATTCAACTCTCTGATTCTCTGCCCTGAAGCGTTTCCTGATTTGAGTCGTTTCGACGCGTCACCAGCGTTTTTTTCGTCAGGGCAACCTGCCGGGAGGCTCGGGGACTCGATGTTGCGGAAATCATGGGGGCAGGGACTGCTCCGAGCGTTTGAGTGTGTGGCCCTTTTGGGGGGGGGCATGTGAGATGCAGACCACCGTAAGAGGGCCCGCCGTGACAGGGAATGACGGGAAATGAAAAGCAAGCACGTGGCCGTCCTTCTGGGTGGATTCTCGTCCGAGCGGCCCGTGTCTTTGTCTTCGGGGAAAGCCTGTGCTGACGCGCTCGAGAGGGAAGGCTACCAGGTCACTCGCGTCGACGTCTCTCGCGATGTCGGATCGGTGCTGGCTGAGCTCAAGCCTGATGTTGCCTTCAATGCGCTGCATGGCCCTTTCGGCGAGGACGGCACCATCCAGGGCATCCTGGAATATCTTGCCATCCCCTACACACATTCCGGCGTGCTCGGCTCGGCGCTTGCCATGAACAAGGAACAAGCCAAGAAGATCGCCAAGTCCGTCGGCATCCCGGTTGCCGAATCGAAGGTGGTTAATCGCTTCGCCATCCAGAACAAGCACCCGATGAAGCCGCCCTATGTCGTCAAACCGGTCAATGAGGGATCGAGCTTCGGCGTCGTCATCGTGCACGAAGGTCAGTCGCATCCGCCGCAGGTCATCGGTTCGTCCGACTGGAAGTATGGCGATACCGTCATGGTGGAGCGCTATGTGCACGGGCGGGAATTGACCTGCGCGGTAATGGGCGACGTGGCTCTCGGGGTTTGCGAGATCATACCGACCGGCCATTCCTTCTACGACTATGATTCAAAATACGTCGCGGGCGGATCAAAACACGAATGCCCTGCAAAAATTTCACCGAATATTTACCAAAAAATACAGACACTGACGCTCAAGGCTCACCAAGCTATCGGCTGCCGGGGCGTTTCCCGGTCGGACTTCCGTTATGATGATCGACACTCCGAGAACGGTGAAATTGTCTGGCTCGAGATCAACACTCAGCCGGGCATGACGCCGACATCCTTGGTGCCTGAAATCGCCGCGCAGGCGGGACACTCGTTCGGCGATTTGTTGAGTTGGATGGTGGAGGACGCTTCGTGTCTGCGTTGAAGTGGGGACAGGGCAAGGGGAAGGGCGCGGCCGGGCCGACGCTGTTCGGTGTGCCGTTGTCGTTCGACCATTTTGTGCTGCCGCGTCTGCTTCGCCGGCCGGCGCGCGTGCTGGCGCGCCTGGGCGAGGGCGACTTCGAGGTGCCGCCGTTTTCCGCAGCCGTGCTGTCGGCGGCGCTGATCGTATCGGGCAGTGCCTATGGCGCCTATCTCGGCGGACATGTCGACGGTGTCGTCCAGGGCATCACTGCCCGCACCGGCTTTGCCGTCGACCAGATCAAGGTCGTCGGCAACCGCGCAACCTCCGAGATCGACATTCTCGACAGGATGCAGCTCGATGGCTGGACGTCGCTGATCGGCTTCGATGCCGAAGCCGCGCGGGGCCGCATAGCCACGCTGCCCTGGGTCGAGGTTGCGGCGGTGCGCAAGGTCTATCCGCACACGCTGGAGGTGCGCATCGAGGAGCGTGAGCCTTTTGCGCTCTGGCAGCAGGGCAACGAGCTTTCCGTCATCGAGCGGTCCGGCGCCGTGATCGCGCCATTCTCCGGCGGCAAGCAGTCGCTGCTGCCGCTGATTGTGGGCACCGGCGCGCCGGCCAAGGCGCCGGATTTCCTGGCCAGGATCAAGAAATATCCAGAGCTTGCCGCACGGATCAAGGGCTATATCCGCATCGGCGAACGGCGTTGGGACCTGAAGCTGGAAAACGGCATCACGGTCAAGCTTCCCCAGGATGGCGAGGACCAGGCGATCGCCGATCTGGTCAGGATGGACCGAGAGAACGGGCTGCTGACGCGCGATATCGCCGCCGTCGACATGCGCCTTTCCGATCGCCTCGTCGTCCAGTTGACGCCCGAGGCGGCAACGCAGCGTCAGGCCGCACTTAATGAAAAGCCGAAAATGCCGAAGCGCAAGGCGGAGACGAAGATATGAGCTGGCTTGGCGGCAACAGCGATGCCTCGTCGCGCCGGTCCGGCATCATGACGGTGCTGGATGTCGGCTCGAGCAAGGTCTGCTGCGTGGTGGCCAAGCTCAAGCCGCGCGAGGACGGCATGCTGCTGCGCGGGCGCTCGCATCGCATCCAGGTGATCGGCATCGGCCACCAGAAATCGCAAGGCGTGAAATCGGGTGTCGTCATCGATCTCGACAGGGCCGAGCACGCCATCCGTCTTGCCGTCGATGCCGCCGAGCGCATGGCCGGGCTGACCGTCGATTCACTGATCGTGAACATGACGGCGGGCCGGCTGAAGAGCGAAAGCTTCTCGGCAACCATCAACCTCGGCGGCCATGAGGCCGACGAGGCCGACATCAAGCGTGTGCTTGCCGCCGGCGCCAAGCAGGCGCTGCGGGCCGAGCGCGAGGTGATCCATTCGCTTCCCGTCGGCTTTTCGCTGGACGCCGAGCGCGGCGTGCGTGATCCGCGCGGCATGGTCGGCGACCAGCTCGGCGTCGACATGCATGTGCTGACGGGCGATGCGGCACCCTTGCGCAATCTGGAGCTTTGCATCAACCGTTCGCACCTCTCGGTCGAGCGCATGGTGGCGACCCCCTATGCCAGCGGGCTTGCAGCACTGGTCGACGACGAACTCGAAATGGGCGCGGCCTGCATCGACATGGGCGGCGGCACCACAACGATCTCGGTGTTTTCGGAAGGCAAGTTCGTTCATGGCGACGCTATCGCCATTGGCGGCAACCACGTCACACTGGACATGGCCAAGGGCCTGTCGACCTCGCTCGACGCCGCCGAGAGGCTGAAAGTGATGCATGGATCGGCGCTGCCCGGCAGTGCCGACGACCGCGACCTGGTCTCGATACAGCCGATCGGCGAGGATGGCGAGGTGCCCCTGCAGATACCGCGTTCGGTGATGACGCGCATCATCCGGGCGCGCATCGACGAGACGCTCGAACTGTTGCGCGACCGGCTGAACAGGTCCGGCTACGGCAACGCCGTCGGCAAGCGCGTCGTGCTGACCGGCGGCGCCAGCCAGCTTTCCGGCCTGCCCGAGGCAGCGCGCCGCATTCTCGGACGCAATGTGCGCATCGGCCGTCCGCTCGGTGTGGCGGGCCTGCCGGAGGCGGCCAAGGGGCCGGCTTTCTCGACGCCGGTCGGGCTTCTGATCTACCCGCAGATGGCGAATTTCGAGAGCCATCCGGCGAAGGGAATTTCTGGTCTCAGGATGACCGGAACGGGCGGAAAACTGCATCGAATGAGTCAGTGGTTGAGAGACAGTTTTTAAATTGACGGGGACAGCCCCATAGGCGGCCGCAGCGGCGAAGCGGCGGGAAAGGCAAAGGACGGAGACAATGACCATCAATCTGCAGAAGCCGGATATCACCGAGCTCAAGCCGCGTATCACCGTGTTCGGTGTCGGCGGCGGCGGCGGCAATGCCGTCAACAACATGATCACTGCTGGCTTGCGCGGCGTCGAGTTCGTGGTCGCCAATACCGACGCGCAGGCGCTGACCATGTCCAAGTCGGACCGCCTGATCCAACTCGGCGCGCATGTCACCGAGGGCCTGGGTGCGGGATCGCAACCGGAAGTCGGGCGCGCGGCGGCGGAGGAATGCATCGACGAGATCGTCGACCACCTCTCCAACACCCATATGTGCTTCGTCACTGCCGGCATGGGCGGCGGCACCGGCACGGGGGCCGCGCCGGTCGTTGCACGTGCTGCGCGTGAGAAGGGGATTCTCACCGTCGGCGTCGTCACCAAGCCATTCCATTTCGAAGGCCAGCGCCGCATGAAGACGGCGGATCTGGGCATCGAGGAATTGCAGAAATGCGTCGATACCCTCATCGTCATCCCCAACCAGAACCTGTTCCGGCTGGCCAATGACAAGACGACCTTCGCCGACGCTTTCGCCATGGCCGACCAGGTGCTCTATTCCGGCGTCGCCTGCATCACCGACCTGATGGTCAAGGAAGGGCTGATCAACCTCGACTTCGCCGACGTCCGCTCGGTCATGCGCGAGATGGGCAAGGCGATGATGGGGACGGGCGAAGCTTCCGGCGAGGGCCGCGCCATGGCCGCCGCCGAAGCCGCGATCGCCAACCCGCTGCTCGACGAGACCTCGATGAAGGGCGCCAAGGGCCTGTTGATCTCGATCACCGGCGGCCGCGACCTGACCCTGTTCGAAGTCGACGAAGCGGCGACCCGCATTCGCGAGGAGGTCGACCAGGAGGCCAACATTATTCTGGGTGCGACGTTCGACGAGGACCTCGAAGGCGTCATTCGCGTCTCGGTGGTCGCGACCGGCATCGACAAATCGGCGGCCGAAATCGCCGCCGCGCCGATCGCCATCCGCACGGCTCCGCCAAAGCCGGTCAGTCGCCCGGCCGCTCCGGTCACGGAAAACCGACCGGCGCCTGTCCAGCAGGCGGGCTACGAGCCACGCGCCGTCGATCCTGTAGCAGAGGCAATCCAGCTCGCCGAGGCGAATGCCGCGGCGATGGCGCGTCCCGCGCCAGCTGCCCAGGCGGAAGATTTTCGTCCGCAGAGCAAGATCTTCCAGGCTCCGCCGGCCCAGCCGCAGCCGATGGTGCAGCCAATGGTTCAACAGGCGATGCAGCCTGCCCCGCAGCGTGAAGTGCTTCAGCCGGCAGCCGCAGCGCCCCAGCGCATGCCGCGCGTCGAGGACTTTCCGCCGGTGGTCAAAGCCGAGGTGGAAGCCAAAAGCCGTCCGGCCGACCACGAGAACAGCGGACCGATGGGACTGCTCAAGCGCCTGACGAACGGCCTTACCCGCCGCGAAGAAGAGCCCGCACGACTGCAGCCGGCGCAGCCGCGCGAGCCGAAACTGCGCCAGGCGGCACCCGAAGTGCGCCGCCTTGCCAGCCAGGATCCGCAGCTTTACGCGCCACGCCGCGGCCAGTTGGACGACCAGGGCCGGCTGACGCCGCAGAGCAGGGCTGTCCAGGAAGACGACCAGCTGGAGATTCCGGCGTTCCTGCGCCGCCAGGCGAATTGATCTGATAACGGTCCGTAACAGTTATTAACAGGCAGACAAAAAGTTGTTTGCCTGTTAATCTTAAAAGCGATTGCAAAACAGGGTGTTACGAGACTATACCCGCTCCGGATCGCGGTTACACAAAGTAAGAAACCGTGATTTGGAGACTTCCTGCCGGGCAACTATCTTCGCCCGAGCAATGTCGGTTTGCTGGGATTCGGGGAAGTGGCCCTGCCTGCCGATCAAAGAGCCGCGCCCTCGGGCTGATGAAGCGGACGAAGGCAGCATGGGCTATGGGGTTTGTTTTGCACGACTATCAGACGACACTTAAATCGCGTGCGACGCTGACCGGCACCGGCGTTCACAGCGGCAATTCCGTTACCGTTCATTTTCTGCCGGCAGACGCTGATACAGGTGTCGTGTTCCAGCTTTCGAATGGAAGCGAAGACCGGGAGTTCCGTGCGCTCGTTTCCGAGGTCGGCGCTACCGATCTGTGCACCATGCTCGGCGATCCGGCAGGCGAGCACATCGCCACCGTCGAACATCTGATGGCCACGCTTTTCGGGCTCGGCATCGACAATGTCGTCATCGAGATCGACGGCCATGAGGTTCCGATCCTTGACGGCAGCGCCATGGCGTTCGTAGAGGCTATCGACCAGGCGGGCATCGATTCGCTGCCGGTCAAGCGCCGCTATATCAGGTTGGTCAAGCCGGTTCGCATCGAGAACGGTGCCTCCTGGGCGGAGTTCAGGCCCTATGACGGCACGCGCTTCGAAATCGAGATCGATTTCGAAAGCCCTGCGATCGGCCGTCAGCTCTTCGCATCCGACATGAATGCCGATATTTTCCGCCGCGATATCGCGCGGGCCCGCACCTTTGGTTTCATGAAGGACGTCGAGCGGCTGTGGGCAGCCGGCTATGCGCTCGGCTCCTCGCTGGAAAACTCCCTGGTGATCGGCGACGACAACCGCGTGATCAACATGGGAGGCCTGCGCTATCCCAACGAGTTCGTGCGCCACAAGACGATGGACGCCATGGGCGATCTGGCGCTGGCCGGCGCCCGGTTCATTGGCTGCTTCCGCTCCTATCGCGGCGGCCACAGGCTGAATGCGGCAGCGCTGCGCCGCCTTTTGTCGGACCGTTCGGCGTTCGAGATCGTCGAGACGACACGCCGCGAGCGCGGTCGTACCGCCGAGATGAGCGCCGTCTATGCACCTGTCTACGCACCCTGGATGATCTGATTCTTAACGTTTTTCGGGTTTTATGGCCGCCGGCCTGTGTTGCATGAATGCACCATTGGCCGGCGAAATCACGCAAGTGTGCGGGCTGCGCCAGGCTGCCACAAAAATGTGCGATTGGCCGGAGATAGCGTTGCCGGGCACGGCGATTGTGGTTATGCCTGCTGCCGACGACTGAAATGACGCCGAAAGGGCGGAATCCAATCATGTTCTTCAAGCGAATTGGTCAATCGAAAGCGCCGCATCGGGCTGTTTTCCTGGCGCTTTCGGTGGTTGTTCCATCGCTCTTCCTGTCGGCCTGCATGTCGTCCGAGAAGGATGTCGACCTGTCGACCTATGTCGAGCAGACCGAGCCGGCCGACGTTCTCTACAATCAGGGCCTCGCCAATCTGAATGCCGGGCGCCTGCAGGAGGCGAGCCGCAAATTCAGTGCGGTCGACCGCCAGCATCCCTATTCCGAATACGCCCGCAAATCGATGGTGATGGGCGCCTTTGCCGACTATCGCCAGGGCAACTATACCGAGGCGATCGGTTCGGCCAAGCGCTATCTCACGCTCTATCCGTCGACCGACGACGCGGCCTATGCCCAGTACATCATCGGGCTCAGCTACTACCGGCAAATCAGGGATGTCACCCAGGACCAGAAGGAAGCGCGTCAGACCGTGCAGACGATGCAGGATCTGGTGACGCGCTGGCCCGATTCCGAATATGTCGACGACGCCAAGGAAAAGATCCGCTTCGCCAACGACCAGCTCGCCGGCAAGGAGATGCAGATCGGCCGCTACTATCTCGAGCGCCGTGAATACATCGCCGCCGTCAAGCGGTTCCGGGTCGTGGTGGAGACCTATTCCAACACGCGCCATGTCGAGGAAGCGCTCGCGCGCCTTACCGAAACCTATTATGCGATGGGGCTGACATCGGAAGCGCAGACTGCCGCGGCTGTGCTCGGCACCAACTATCCCGACAGCGTGTGGTACAAGGATTCCTACAAGCTCCTGCAGACTGGTGGGCTCGAGCCGCGCGAGAATGCGGGTTCGTGGATCGCCAAAGCCGGGAAGCTGATCACCGGCGCCTGAGCGGCGCGTCACCATGCTTTCCAGACTGTCGATCCGCGATATCGTTCTGATCGAGAAGCTGGACATCGACTTCTCGTCCGGTCTTTCGGTGCTGACCGGCGAAACCGGCGCCGGAAAATCCATCCTGCTCGACGCGCTGTCGCTGGCGCTTGGCGCCCGCGGTGACGCCTCGCTGGTGCGGCATGGCGCGGCACAGGGCCAGGTCATCGCCGTGTTCGACGTGCCGCGCAACCATCCTGCCCGCATGCTGCTTGCCGATAACGCTATCGAGGACGATGGCGACATCATTCTGCGCCGCGTGCAGACGGCGGATGGCCGTACTCGCGTCTTCGTCAACGACCAGCCTTCCAGCGTGACACTGATGCGTGACGTCGGTCACGCGCTGGTTGAGATCCACGGCCAGCATGACGAGCGTGCCCTGGTCGATCCCGGCGCCCATCGCGAATTGCTGGACAGCTTCGGCGGTCATCTCGGCGCTGTGCGGGCGACCGGCGAGGCATGGCGGCACTGGCGGGCGTGCGAGCAGGAATTTTCGCGACATCGCGCCAAGGTGGAAGCGGCCGCCCGCGAGGCCGACTATCTGCGCGCCGCGGTCGCCGAATTGACGAAGCTCGACCCCCAGCCCGGCGAGGAAGCCGACCTTGCCGAACTGCGTGCCTCGATGATGCGAGCGGAAAAGATCGCCTCGGAAATCCATGACGCGCAAGATGTGCTCTCGGGCCCGTCCTCGCCCTTGCCGCAACTCGCCAGCCTGTTGCGGCGACTGCAGCGCAAGGTGACCGAGGCACCCGGCCTGCTCGAAGACGTGGTCAAATCGCTTGATGAGGCGATGCTGTCGCTCGACGCGGCACAGTCGGGGGTGGAAGCGGCACTTCGCGCCACCGAATACGATCCGCGGCGGCTGGAACAGGCCGAGGAGCGGCTGTTTTCGCTGCGCGCCGCCTCACGCAAGCACAGCGTGGCGGTGGACGATCTGGCGCAATTGCGAGACACGATGGCCGCCGATCTCGCCGATCTCGACGCCGGCGAGGAGCGCCTGCACGGGCTGGAGAAGCAAGCTGCCGCCGCGCGCGAGACCTACGACATTTCGGCGGCACAGCTTTCGTCGCTTCGCCATGCGGCGGCGATCGGCTTGACCAAGGCGGTGATGGCCGAACTGCCGGCACTGAAGCTCGAACGGGCAGCCTTCATCGTCGAGATGGCAAGTGAGGCCGAGAGCCGCATGGAAGACGGCATCGATCAGGTAGAATTCTGGGTGCGCACCAATCCCGGCACAAGACCGGGCCCGATGATGAAGGTCGCCTCCGGTGGCGAACTTTCTCGGTTCCTGCTGGCGCTGAAGGTGGCGCTGGCCGACCGCGGCTCGGCGCCGACCTTGGTCTTCGATGAAATCGACACCGGCGTTGGCGGCGCGGTGGCGGACGCCATCGGCCAAAGGCTGGCGCGGCTGTCGAAGCGCGTGCAGGTGCTTTCGGTTACGCACGCGCCGCAAGTGGCGGCACGCGCGGCGACGCATTTCCTGATCTCCAAATCCGGCGGGGCCGATCGTGTCGCCACCGGCATTGCCGAGATGGACCGGGCGGCGCGCCAGGAAGAGATCGCGCGGATGCTTGCCGGGGCGACCATCACCGACGAGGCGCGTGCGGCTGCCGAGCGTCTGCTGCGGGAGAACACCGCAGCATAGCAAGCTCATGCTCGGCGTTGTGGATCGAGTCAGGATGTGGCTCCATCCCGCTGTTCAGGAATGATTTTCTCGTCCCGGTCTCTCCCTCATGGGAGAATCCTGTTCTATTGTGTCGCGCCACCGGGAAGGGAGCAATGCATGGCCGAAAAACCAGTTGATTCGCTCAGCGAAAGCGAGGCCGCAAGCGAGCTAAAGCGGCTGGCGGCGGAGATCGCCGAGCACGACCGGCGCTACCACACCGAGGACGCACCTGTTATAACGGACGCGGAGTATGACGCGCTAACGCAGCGCAACCTCGCCATCGAACAGCGCTTCCCCGCTTTGGTGCTAGAGGATTCGCCATCGCGCCGAGTGGGCGCGCCACCGGCGGAAGGCTTTGCCAAGGTGCGCCATGCGGTGCCGATGCTCAGTCTTGCCAAGGCCTATACCGACCAGGATGTCGCCGACTTCATCGAACGCGGCCGGCGTTTCTTTAACCGCGACAAGGATCTGGACATTGCGTTCACGGCTGAGCCGAAGATCGACGGGCTATCGGCTTCGCTGCGTTATGAAGGCGGTGTGTTCGTGCAGGGAGCAACGCGCGGTGACGGCGCCGTCGGGGAGGACATCACCGCCAATCTCAGGACAATCGCCGACATCCCCAAGCACCTTAAAGGCTCGGGCTGGCCTGATGTGATCGAGATACGGGGTGAGGTCTATATGACCTATGCGGAGTTCGAGGCTTTGAAGGAACGGTCGGCGGCGGTTGGCGGCCAGGACTATGTCAATCCGCGCAATACGGCGGCCGGATCCCTGCGTCAGAAGGATCCGTCCGTTACCGCCAGCCGCAACCTCAAGTTCTTAGCCTACGCCTGGGGCTACACGTCAGAGGATCCCGCTCCGACGCTATACGATTCAGTGCAAAAATTCGCTGAGTGGGGGTTCAAGATCAGTCCGCTGATGGTGCGGGCGAAGTCGGTCGACGATCTGGTCGCGCACTATCACCTGATCGAGGCCCAGCGCTCGTCGCTCGGCTACGACATCGACGGCGTCGTCTACAAGGTCGACCAGTTGGAATTGCAGCGCAGATGGGGTTTCGCCACTGGCGAACCACGCTGGGCCATCGCTCATAAATTTCCTGCCGAACAGGCAATGACGACCGTGCTCAGGATCGACATTCAGGTCGGCCGCACCGGCACCCTGGCGCCCGTTGCACGGCTTGCGCCCGTCACGGTTGGCGGCGTGGTGGTCGAAAATGTCACGCTTCACAATGAAGACTACATCAAGGGTCTCGACAGCAACGGCCAGCCAATCCGCGACGGCTGTGACGTGCGTATTGGCGACTCAGTCGTCATCCAGCGGGCGGGCGACGTCATTCCGCAGATCGTCAGCGTCGTTATCGACAAGCGCCCCGCTGACGCCGTGCCCTACGAATTCCCGCACACCTGTCCAATCTGTGGCTCACCCGCAACGCGCGAGATCAACGAAAAGACCGGCAAGGAAGATTCCCGCCGACGCTGCACCGGCGAACTGATCTGTCCCGCGCAGGCCGTGGAAGGATTGCGCCACTTCGTGTCACGTGGCGCCATGGATATCGAAGGCCTGGGCGCCGAAAACATAGACCTGTTCTTCAATGCGGGATTGATCAAAACAGCCGCCGATATCTTTACTCTTAGGGATCGCCGTCCCGCCGTGACCAAGGCGCTGGCTGAGCGGCGCGAGGAGCAGGCCAGGCAGCGCGAGGCCGCATCGGGCAAGACGCGCAAGAATGTGCGCGGTGTGGAGGAACGCAACTTCGAAGGTCTCGACAAGCTGTTCGCCGCCATCGACGCTCGCCGCGAACCGGAACTCGATCGCTTTATTTTCGCACTGGGTATCCGCCATATCGGCGAGACCACGGCCGCTGTACTTGCCCGAACCTTCTCAACCATTGAGGAGTTGATCCGCATCGGCAAGGAGACTGCGGCGGCGGCCGATCCACACACCGTTTTCCCATCGATCAATGGCATCGGCGACACGGTGATAGGCGCGCTTCGCGATTTCTTCGGCAATGAACGCAACGACGACGTGCTTGAAGCCTTGCTCGCGCAGGTCCACCCGAAGCCGTACATTGTGAACGTCTCAGCCGGCAGTGCGGTCGCCGGCAAGACGATCGTGTTTACAGGCACGCTGGAAAAGATGACACGCCCCGAGGCCAAGGCGATGGCTGAACGTCTCGGCGCGAAGGTCGCCGGCTCAGTTTCTGCGAAGACCGATCTCGTGGTGGCAGGCCCAGGGGCCGGTTCCAAGCTGAAGGACGCGACCAAATTCGGCATCGAGGTGATCGATGAGGACGCTTGGTTGCAGCGGATCGGTAAAGGAGCATGATGGCCGCTGCATTTAGCGGTTTCGGACAAAAGGCCATTCCCTTTCTCAAGGCGCTCGATTTTCATCAGAGCCGGGAGTGGTTTCTGGAAAACCGCGACCTCTTCGAACGCGAGCTGCGCGACCCTTTCGGCGATCTGGTCGAAACTCTCTCCGAGCGCTTCACGGCGGCGGGGCTGGGTTTGCGCGGCGATCGCAAGAAGTCGCTGTTCCGCATCAACCGCGACGTGCGCTTTTCCAAGGACAAACGGCCCTACAACAGCCATCTGTCGGCCATCCTGTCGCCGGACGGCACCAAGATGGAGCAGGGCGTGTTGTTCGTTTACATTGGGCTCGACCGTTGCTTTGCCGGCGTTGCCTGGTGGCAGCCTGGCCCGGAGCTGCTTCAGGCCATGCGAAAGGCGATCGCTACGAAACCGGCGGAATTCCGCAGCCTGGTTGGGACACTGAAGAAAGCCGGCCTCGAACTCGACACGGAAGGATGCATGAAGCGCGCGCCACGCGGCTTCGAGCATGTCACGGAAGCCGATCTCGCCCAAGCTATCCGCAACCGGCATTTCGCCGTCCGGCACGAAATCGACCCTGCGGGAATCTATGGGCCGGCATTGGTCGACGAGCTTGTCGATTTCGCCTTGCGGGCCAAGCCGCTGCTCGACTGGGGTAGGGCGATCGAAGCCAGGGTCCCGGTGGATTAATCTCCGAAGGATGGCGCAGGCCTGACGTGCAACATGGCTGCGGCGATCATTTCCGCTGATCGTTTGGCTCAAGCGAATTGGTGTGACAAGGCAGGCGGCGCTACCTACATACGACCATTCTCGAGGGAGTGGCTGATGTCGGCGGAAGCAATCCCCGAAAACGGTGCGAAGAGCGAATTCTGGCAAGGCGTGCGGCTCTCGATGCCTGTCGTGGTGGCGTCGGCGCCGTTTGCGCTGCTGTTCGGCGCTATCGCCGTCGACAACGGTTTTTCGGTGCTGGAAGCCTTCCTGATGAGTGCCATGGTCTTCGGTGGCGCCAGCCAGATGGTCGGCATCGAATTGTTCGGGCAGCATGTCGCGCCATGGCTGATCGTGCTGTCGATCTTCGCCGTGAATTTCCGCCATGTGCTTTACTCAGCGGGTATCGGCCGGCGCATCGCACACTGGCCGCTGGTGCAGCAGGCGGTCGGCTATTTCATCCTGACCGATCCGCAGTTCGCGGTGGCCGAGCGCAAGGCGGAGGCCGGCGAAACCGTCGGCTTCGCCTGGTATATGGGGCTTGGCCTCCCGGTCTATGTGTTCTGGGTGACCGAAAGCGCGCTTGGCGCGGTGTTCGGCAAGCTCATTCCCGATACACATGCGCTGGGCATCGATTTCCTGCTGCCAATCTATTTTCTTGGACTCGTCATGGGCTTTCGCAAACGGCCGTTGTGGCTGCCGGTGGTCGTCGCCAGCGCCGCCGCCTCCATCATCGCCTACAAGACGGTGGGCTCGCCCTGGCATGTCTCCATTGGCGCTGTAGCCGGCGTGCTGCTCGCGGTCATCCTGCCGCCGCACCACAGCGGTGTGGAGGCGCGGCCATGAGCACGACCTTGTGGATCATCATCGCCGGTGCGATCGCGACCTATCTCACCCGCATCGGCGGGCATCTGGTGATCTCGCGCTTCGAAAACATCCATCCGCGCGTCGAGGCCGGGCTGAACGCCGTGCCGGCGGCGGTGCTGACCACGCTGGTGGCGCCGGCGGCACTCGGGGCCGGGTCGGCGGAATGGGCGGCATTGATCGTCGCCGGGCTGGTCTCGCTGCGCGGCGGGCTGATGGCGATGTTTTTGGCCGGCGCCGCCGTGCTTGTCCTCGCCCGGCAGTTCGTCGGGTAGACGAAACCTGCCCACTGCCGCTCCGAGAATCAAATCTTCTGGTCGTGCGGCAGCGGGGCGGTTGCCTTTTCCAGCCAAGCCAGCGTCTCGCCGTCGAGCATTGGTCCGATCTCGGCCAGCACGCGGGCGTGGTATATGTCGAGCCAATGCAGCTCGTCGCGCGTCAATAGGTCGGACCGCACCAGCCTGACGTCGATAGGCGCCAGTGTCAGTGTCTCGAAGCCGTGCATGGCGATGTCGCCGCCCTCTATCGGCTCGGCCGGCGTCACCAGGACGAGATTCTCGATGCGGATGCCGTAAGAGCCTTCCTTGTAGTAGCCCGGCTCGTTGGAAACGATCATGCCTGCCAGCAGCTTTTCGGTGCCGGTCCTGGCGATGCGCTGCGGGCCCTCGTGCACGGCCAGATAGGAGCCGACGCCGTGGCCTGTGCCATGGGCGAAATCGCAACCGTGTTTCCATAGAGCCAGGCGCGCCACAGCATCGATCTCGGAGCCGCGCGTGCCCGGCGGAAAGCGCAGCATGGAAATGCCGATCATGCCTTTTAGCACCAATGTGAAGCGTTCGCGCATTTCCTCGGTCGGCTTGCCGATCGGCACCGTGCGGGTGATGTCGGTGGTGCCGTCCTGGTACTGCCCGCCGGAATCGAGCAGGAACAGCTCGCCAGACTGAAGCTTTCGGCTGGTGGCACGGGAGACACGGTAGTGCATGATGGCGCCGTTCGGACCGGCGCCCGAGATGGTGTCGAAGGAGAGGTCGCGCAGCGGCATCTGCGTTTCCTCGCCGGTGCTGCGGCGGCACTCCTCGAGCTTGGTGACGACTGCGATCTCGTCGAGCTTGCCAGGTTCCTGACGGTCGAGCCAGCAAAGCAGCTTGGCTACGGAGGCGCCATCGCGGCGATGCGCGGCGCGGGCGCCGTTGATCTCGGCCTGGTTTTTCGTCGCGCGTGGAATGCGGGCAGGATCGGGTGCAGTGATGACGGTGCCACCATTGTCCTCGACCAGCATTCTCAGTTTCTCCGCCGCCAGCACCGGGTCCAGCGCGATTCTTGCGCCACCCTTGGCCAATCCTGCGATCGCCGCTTCGAATTCACCGGGTTCGTGCAATTCGGCGAGCTGCGTCAGATAGGCCGCGACGGTCCGCGAAAACTTGCGCTGGTCCATGAAAAGCAGGTGCGACCCGTCGGCGGCGAGCACGGCGAAGCCGAGCGCCAGCGGCGTATGCGGCACGTCGCGGCCGCGGATGTCGAAGACCCAGGCGATGGAGGACGGGTCGGTCAGCACGGTATGGGTGGCGCCATCCTTGCCAATGGCCTCGGCCAGCCGTGCCAGCTTGTCCTTGGCCAGTTCGCCGGCAAACGCGATCGGATGGAGCTCGACTGGCGCCAGCGGTGGTTCGGGTTGGTCCTTCCAGATGGCATCGATTGGATTCTTCTCGAGCGGCACCAATGTCGCCCCCGATTTTTCGGCCGAAGCTTTCAGCGCCTTGACGTCGCCGATCGTCTGCAGCCACGGATCGAAGCCAAGCCGCACGCCCTTGCCGAGATTGTCCTTGATCCAGGTGGGGGGCGGATTGTCGACCAGGCTTTCGATCGAGAAGATGTCGAGATCGACCTCCTGGCGAACCTGCAGCGTGTAGCGCCCGTCGACGAACATGAAAGCACGGTCGCCGAGCACGATGGCGACGCCGGCCGAGCCGCTGAAGCCGGTCAGCCATTTTAGCCGCGCCGAGCGGTCGGCGACATATTCGCCCTGATGCTCGTCGGCACGAGGCACGATGAAGCCATCCAGCCCGTTGGCCGCAAGCCATTGACGGAGCAACGCAACACGCGGCTTGCCGACGGCGGGGTCGCCGGCGGAATCAAAGGTCTGGAACATATGGCCTCTCCTCGGATGTTGGTGCGACCGTAGCGCATGACCCCGAAAATCGGAATCGACTTTTGCTACGCCGATCTTCGGTCCGGAGAAAATCAGTGCAAGTCAGAGTGCTACAGCGTCAGCCGCCTCACAATCGGTGGGGCTTGGTCAGAGCATCGCTTTTGCGCATAGACGCCATGCAGAATCAGCGATTTTCAAATAGGTCAGCAGACCTTACGTTTTCGACGTGGAGGAACGAGTCTTATTGCCCTGCAAAGGAGACCATCATGTCCACGATTTCAGCCAGACGCGGATTTTTCAGAAGCGCTGTGAATGCTCTCATCGAAGCACGCCAGCGCGAAGCGAGCCGCTATGTGAGCGGCGTTCTGCTTGGCTTTGACGACGAAACGCTGAAGGCGAACGGCTACGATCGCGAAGAACTGAAGAAGGCGGCAAGGTCGCGCTACGTCTGAGCGAATTTACGGCCTGCGTTTGAAAGTGCTGGGCCTCACCGCTTAAGGTGAATCGTCACCCAGCCTTCGCGATGCAACGTCCTGACATGGCGGAACTGCTGGCCGACATAGGCCGAAATCACCGCGTCGCGCTGCCGGTCGAGGATACCTGACAGCACGATCGAGCCGCCCAAAGCGATATGCCTTGCCATTTCGGGCGCCAGCCGCATCAACGGCCGCGCCAGTATGTTGGCAACGATGAGATCGAAGGGGCCGCGCGCGGCAAAAATCGGATGGTGGAATCCCCGCGCCGTCACCGTTTCGACAAGCGCCTTGACGTGGTTGAGCCGCGCATTGGCGGCGGCGACCTTTATGGCGACTGGATCGATGTCGGTCGCCAGCACCGGAATATGGGCGAGCTTGGCCACCGCGATGGCCAGCACCGCACTGCCGGTGCCGAGGTCGAGCGCGTTGCGCGGGCGCTCGCGCCGCACGACCTGTTCCAGCATTTCGAGGCAGCCGGCGGTGGTGCCGTGATGGCCGGTGCCAAAGGCTAGGCCCGCTTCGATCTCGATGGCGAGTTCGCCGCTGTGGCGCTTCCTGCGGTCATGCGCGCCGTGCACGAAGAAACGGCCGGCGCGCACCGGCTTCAGTCCCTCCAAAGAACGCGTCACCCAGTCGATATCAGGCACGGGCTCGCGCGCAATCGGCCTCGACAAGACAAGCCCGGCAAGGATCTCTCTCACACGAGCCTCGACGGCGTCGACATCGCCGTCGGCATAGAGCGACACTTCGTGGATGTCGCGGTCCTCATCGATTTCGAGGATGGCAATCGGCAGACCCTCGTCTTCGAAGGCTGCTTCGAACGCCGCGAAGATACGGTCGGCCTCGATCTTTCCAGTGGTGAAATAGAGCCGCGTTTGGGTCATCAAACGATGGTCTTGTTTGAGCATGATCTTATCCGAAAACCGGTTCCCACTTTCGGGATCATGCACTAGCCTTCCGCCGCCAGCCGCTTGAGCTTGGCGATGGCGGTCTCCGAGCTTTCGCCATAAGCGATGGTGCCGGCGAAGTCGCCCCGGTCGTTGAGCAGCAGCACCGAAGCCGTGTGGTCCATCGTGTAGTCGCCGTTGCCGGGATCGACCTTCTTCGAATATATGCCGAAGGATTTGGCCATGGCGTGGACCTTGTCGGGCTCGCCGGTGATGCCGAGGATGCGGTCAGAGAAGTTGCTGATATAGGCGTTCATGATTTCCGGCGTGTCGCGCTCCGGGTCGACCGAGACGAAATAGGCCCGCAGGTTCTTGCCGTCGTCACCCAGCGTCTTTAGCCAGCCGGCCAGTTCGAACAGTGTGGTCGGGCAAACTTCCGGGCAATGGGTGAAGCCGAAGAAGACGACGCTAGGGTGGCCGCGAAACGCAGCCTCGGTGATCGGGGCGCCCTTCTGGTCGACCAGCGTGAACGGCGCGCCGAACGGCTCACCGCCATAATGCCCGCGGTACCAGTCGAAGGTGAGCCAGCCGATGCCTGCTGCCATCAGGACGAGAATGCCGACCAGTATTGAACGCATCATCAATTGGTGTCCGTCGCGATTTTTATTGGCGCCGTATCGGCGCCATGCAGCTTGTTCGGCGAACACTCTTAACGGTTTGATCTCATCCGCGCAAAGATGTCGCGTTGCCGCAACCGGCTTTCCTGTCAAAGGTGATCCGCTTGCAAAGCGCTGCCGCCCGTCCCACCTGAGATCGGCGAAACTCGAAACCGCAGGAGGCTCCCCTTGCAAAGACTGATTGGGCGAAAACTGATCGGCGGCGCTTTGGCGGGATGCCTCGTCGTCAGTGCCGGCGCAGCCGCCGCTCAGGAGGTCGGCAAGGTCGGCGTCGACTGGCTCGGCAACGACATCATTGTCGAGGCGATCAAGGATCCGAAGGTCGAAGGCGTGACCTGTCACGTCACCTATTTCGAACGGGGGATGATTGACCGCCTGCAGAAGGGCAACTGGTTCGAAGATCCGTCCGATTCCTCGATCTCCTGCCGCCAGACCGGGCCGATCACCATCGGCGAGATCGACATGAGCGAGGCCGGCGAAGAGGTGTTCAAGCAAGGCATCAGCCTGATCTGGAAGAAACAGGTGGTGAACCGCATCTACGACAAGGCCAACGACACCCTGATCTATCTGTCGCATTCGCGCCAGGTGCAGGACGGCTCGGCGAAAATGTCGGTCACCACCGTGCCGCTCTTCGGGCAGAACGTGGTGTGGACCAACGGCAAGCCGAAATAGGCGACCGCAATTGCTCTGACGGATCGGTCCCGCTTGCGGGACCAATCGCTCGGGCGTAAAGCCGCGGGCATGGACCGTCCCGAAAATCTTGTCCCCAAGGATCCTGAGCCGCGCATCCATCCGACAGCGGAATTAAAGGCGTGCAAGCTCGGGCGCTACGCCTCGATCGGCGAGCGGGTCATCCTGCGCGAGGTATCGGTCGGCGACTTCTCCTATTTCGAACGTCATGCCGAGGCGATCTACACGACCATAGGCAAGTTCTGTTCGATCGCCGCCAACAGCCGCATCAACGCGTTGGAGCATCCGATTGAGCGGGTGACCCAGCACAAGGTCAGCTATCGCCCGAACGAATATTTTCGCTGGCTGGGCGTCGACGGGGCGTTTCGGGAAAGGCGGCGGGCGAAGTCCGTCAGCATCGGCCACGACGTCTGGATCGGCCATGGCGCGGTGATCATGCCTGATGTGACCATCGGCAATGGCGCGATCGTCGGCGCCAACGCTGTGGTGACGCGCGACGTACCTGCCTACGCGATTGTCGCCGGCGTTCCGGCCAGGCAATTGCGTCAACGCTTCGCGGCGGACGTCGCCGCGCGGATCGAAAGCCTCGCCTGGTGGGACTGGCCGCCCGAGAGACTGGCCAAGGCAGTCCCCGACATGCAGACGCTGTCCATCGAGGCCTTCCTCGACGTCTGGGATAACGAAATACCCTGATCTTGCGGGCGCGTGCACGGCTATGTCCGTGAAATCCCTCCGTGCAAGGGAACCCGGAGCGGATGCTGGTTGTTTCTCCTGCAATGATAGAGAAGCTTTTCACCAGGATTGCCAACTACGTTGCCCATCTCGCCGGTCTGCCGTCGACATTCGCCGTCTGTTTCCTGATCATTGTTGCGTGGGCGGCAAGCGGACCGATGTTCGGGTTTTCCGATACGTGGCAACTCGTCATCAATACCGGCACGACGATCGTCACCTTCCTGATGGTATTCCTCATCCAGAATACCCAAAACCGTGATGGCGCCGCGATCCAGGCGAAGCTCGATGAATTGATCCGGGTCAGCAAAGCCAAAAACAGCTTTATCGGTATCGAGCACCTGACCGAATCCGAGGTTCAGGAGATCCGCGAAAAATGTGAGCGCGCGGCGAAGCGGCATGACCGGCAGGTCGCCGATATGGCGGTCAAGAAAGCTGCGGCTCAAAAGCCCGGCTCGAAGACGCATGCGGCGTGAGCGTCAGCTTTCCATGAACGCCGCGAACGCTTCCTTGTGGTCCGGGTGCCAACGCGACAGAGCAGGGCGGTTTTCGATGATGTCGCCGATCGCCCAGGCCATGCGCTTTTCGTCCATGGGCCGTGTCGCCTCGTTATCGGGGCACAGGATGTAGAAGTCGCCACGCACCAGCGCGGCCAGCATGAAGTCGATCACCTGCTCGCCGGTCCAGGCGCCGGCGGGTTTTTCGGTCGCACCTTCGGTCAGGCCGGTATAGGTGAACCCCGGAATGAGCAGATGCGCAGCAACTTTTGCGCCGGGCTCGTTGCGCAGCGCGTGTGCCAGGCCTTCGGTGAAGGTCTTCACGCCTGATTTGGAGACGTTGTAGGCAAGGTTGCCGGGCGGCGTGGTGATGCCTTGCTTGGAGCCGGTGTTGACGATCAGGCCCGGCCTGCCGGTCGCCAGCATGCGCGGTGTGAAGGCCTCGACGCCATGAACGATGCCCCAGAAATTGATGTCCAGCAGCCGCTTCCAGGCGTCGCGGTTTTCCCAGGGCTTGCCGGGATTGTTGCCGACGCCGGCATTGTTCATCAACAGGGACACGCCGCCGAAGGCACCTAACGTCTTTTCGGCCAGCCGGTCGAGTTCGTCGGGCTTGGAAACGTCGGTGGCGACAGCAAGCACCGCGCTGTCGCCGGCAATCGTTGCAACGGCGCGGGCAGCCTCATCGAGCGGCGCGCCGCCGATATCAGCCAGCACGATTTTCAGGCCCATCGCCGCCAGTCGCTTGGCCGCGGCAAGGCCGATGCCGCTGGCGCCGCCGGTGATGACGGCAACGTTGCCGGAGGCAAGGGCAGGCAAAGCGCTCTGGATTTCGGCATCGGTGGTCATGGCTATAGCGTCCTCATTCAAGTTGCGCCGAACTTAACGCGGCGCGGGGCTCGCGCAAGCCCGCTTTGGCGTCCTTGGGTTGACCACATCGGCAGGCGCTGCGCATGCTGTCCGCGTAAGAAGGAGATTACCGATTGACCGACTGGATCGAGATCCTGAAAGAACAGACCGCCACCGGCGACCAGATGAGCCGCGAGGTGCCGCAAATGCTTGCCAATCCCGACATCAGCGAAGCGCAAGTGAAGACGCTGTTTTCGGCGCTCGAAAAGCAAGCGGAATTTGTCGAGAAGCTGCGCATGGCGCTGGAGAAATTCGGTCATGATTTTTCGGTGATCAAGGCGGCCGAGCGGCTTGAGGAGCGCTATGCCGACCTTGCGGCCTCGGTGGCGGAAAAGCTGAAGGCGATGCGAGGCTAGAGCGGAACGCATTCTTATTGAATGGGGCATCCTGCTCTATCTGTTTGTTTAGCCGCATTTGTGCGACGCCAAGCGATCCACTTGGCTGCAAAATGCTCCAGCAGGCCTATTTTTCGATCACCCGCTCGAAGCGCCTGTCCGGCACGAACCAGATCATGGCGACCAGGACGTAGATAGCGACGCCGATCCACTGGCTGATGAAGGTCAGCGGAATGGCGGCGATATAGAGGGCCAGCGAGATCCTTCCCTTGCGGTCGCTGCCCAGCGCCCTGGCAAAGGCGGTATCGTTGCTGTGCAGCCGATGCAGCATGACGGCAAGGATGATGTAGGCGGCCGCGCACAGCGCGAGTTCGGCCCCGTAGACGGCGACCGGAACCGGCGCGAAATGGTTTTCGCCCATGAAGGCAGTGGTGACCGGCATCAGCGACAGCCAGAACAACAAATTGAGGTTCGCCCATAGCACGCGGCCGTCGACGCGCTGCACGGTGTGGAACATGTTGTGCAGATTGTTCCAGTAGATGCCGACATAGATGAAGGACAAGACATAGCTGAGGAAGACTGGCCATAGTGGCGCCAGGGTTGAAAAATCCTCGCCGTGCGGCACCTTCAATTCCAGCACCATAATGGTGATGATGATGGCGACGACGCCATCGGTAAACGCTTCGACCCGTCCCTTGCCCATGGATTCTCCCTACCAACGCACTGAAGTCAAAAGATAATTTTGCGCAGCGCCACCGGCAATAGCGTCAAACCTTGTCAGGAGCAAGCTAGGGAATACATGGCCGCCGCTCTCCGGCGGCCGGCGACAGCGTTGTCGCGGCGTCCTCACACCCCGGTGACAAACCCATCCAGCACGCGTTTCTGGCCGGCCTTGTCGAAATCGATGGTCAGCTTGTGAAGGCCGACGGCTTGTCGGCGACGGATTTGGCGACCAGCTCGCCATCGATGGTGCGGCCCTTGATGGAGGTGCGGCCAGCGCCATAGCGTAGAGAGCGCGACGCCGATCCACTGATTGACGAAGGCCAGCGGGATGGCGGCGATGTAGAGGGCAATTGAGATCTTTCTCTTGCGGCCGGTGCCCAACGCTTTTGTGCAGGCCGAAGCGACCGAGTTCGCCCTTGCCGTTGATGCGCTGGATTTTTTCCAACACCCCTCATTTGCCTTCACTTCGTTCAGGTATTTCTTTTCACACAACGAGGGGAAGGCCATCATCAATCGCTGTCTCGTGCGATCAGCTCCAGCGGCCAGACCTCGCGGATGATCCGGGCCCCCTCAGGGCCGGCGAAGGCCGGAATCGACGCCAGCAACATTTCGGCCAGCCGCCGTCCCATCGGCTCCAGGGGAGGGCGGAAGCCGGTCAGCGCCGGTGAGAAATAGCGGCAGAGCGGCGTGTCGACGATGACGATCACCGCAATGTCGTGACCCGGCCTGATGCCCATCTCGGCCAGCGCCTTGCAGCCGCCAAGTGCCATGGCGTCATTGTTGAAGATGATGGCGGTCGGCGGATCCGTTGAGCGCATCACCTCAGGGGTCACCGCGTAGCCGCCGGCCTCGTTGATGAAGCCGTCGGCGACCAGTTCGGGGTCGAATTCGATGCCGTGCCGCCGCAACTCCTTGCGATATCCGGTGAGGAACAGATAACCGAAGTTGAGATCGAGCGACGGGCGGATGGCCGCAATGCGGCGGTGGCCGCGCGCGACGAGACGATCGACCGCGTCAGCCCCGGCTTTTTCGAAGTCGAGGTCGAGCGAGGGGTAGGCATCGCCGCCAGAGCGGCTGCGGCCGAGCGTCGCGAACGGGAAACTTGCCTGGGTCAGATAGTCAATGCGCTCGTCCTCGCGCCGCGTCCAGGCCAGCACCACCGCATCGGCCCGCCGGGTCTCGACGACACGGCGCAGGCGCTCCTGCTGATAGTCGCCCGGCGCGCCCATCACCACGATCAGGTCGAGTCCGCTTTCGGCGAGCTTGGCCTGCAACCCGGTCAGGAACGGAATGAAGAACGGCTCGCCGTATTCCTGATCGCCCGGATGCGGCTGCAGCATGAAGGCGATCGAATGGGTGGCGCCGCGCCGCAAACTGCGGCCGGACTGGTTCGGCGAATAATTCAGCTTCTTGGCCGCATCGAGCACGCGCTGGCGTGTGTCGGCGTTGACGTCGGCGCGGCCGTTGAGCGCGCGCGACACCGTGCCGATCGAAATGTTCAGGTGACGCGCAAGGTCGTGAATGCTGGACGCCAAAGGACAGTTCTCCCCCTTGCTTGGCTAGCACCGGCTGCTCTCCGGGCCAAGCCGACGCCACGATTTTTCACAGCCGGCCGATTGACATTCTACGCCATCGGGTGTGTTGTCGTAAACGTTTACGGAAAAACATTCACAGCCCTGCCGTGAACGCCGTGACGATCGGTCTGGAGGGGCCGAGAGGGAGGAGCACTGGATGATCAATGTCGTCCTGGTCGGCTGCGGCGCGATGAGCAAGGCCTGGCTCGATGCAGCCAGGCAGATCGACGGGCTAGCCATTGTCGGCCTGGTCGATATCGACGTCGAAAGGGCGCGGGCGAGGGCGCGCGAATACGAGCTTTCGAGCGCCATCATTGGAATCGACCTCGACGCCGTGCTCGACCAGACCAGGCCCGACGCGGTATTCGACGTGGTGGTTCCGGCCGCACGCCGCGAGCTTGCGCTTTCCGCCTTTGCCCATCATTGCCACCTGCTGACCGAAAAGCCGCTCGCCGACAGCCCGGGCAATGCGCGTGCCATCGTCGAGGCCGCCCGCAGCGCCGGGCGTATCCATGCCGTCGTCCAGAACCGCCGCTATGTCGCCAATGTCAGGCGCATCCGGCGCTTTCTCGATTCCGGCGCCATTGGTGCGCCAACCAGCATCCATGCCGAGTTCTTCGTCGCGCCGCATTTCGGCGGCTTTCGCGAGGAGATGCGCCATGTGCTGCTGCTCGACATGGCGATCCACACATTCGATGCCGCCCGCTACATGGTGGCCGGCGAGCCGGCCGGTGTCTATTGCCAGGAGTGGGAGCCGGCCAATTCCTGGTATCGGCAAGGGTCGTCGGCAACCGCAAGCTTCGACCTAGGCGGCGGCAAGCTGTTCACCTATGCCGGCAGCTGGTGCGCGGCCGGATTCCGCACCAGCTGGGACAGTACATGGCGGATCGTCGCCGAGCGCGGCAGCATTGTCTGGGACGGCGAGGACGGGCTGAAGGCGGAAATCGTGCAGCCGGTCCGTGAAGGCCTGTTCGACCGCACCGAACCGATAGCCGTGCCGCCGCTCGACCCGGCCGATCGCGTCGGCGGCCATCTCGGCATCATCCAGGATTTCGTCCGCGCCGTCGAGACCGGCACCGAGCCGGAGACGCGCGGCGCCGACAACATCAAGAGCCTGGCCATGGTTTTCGCTGCGATCGAGAGCGCCGAGACCGGGCGCCGGGTCGCCATCGCTGCACAGGAAGGATCATGATGCCAAACCCGCTGCTCGACATCAGGATCGGCACAATGGTGCGGGCCAATCTCGACGACCCGGCCGCCTATATCAAGGCGATCCTGCCGCTCGGCTTCGAGAGCATCCAGCCGTTCTTCTGGCAGACGCTGGGCGGCAAGGACATTCCGCGGCTGGCGGGCGAGATCCGCGAGGCGATCGGCGATGCCGATGTCATCGTCTCGTCGATCGGCGTGTTCGGCAATCCGCTGGAGAGCGGCGAGATCGATCGCGGCGTCCTCCATGCGTGGGAAACGATCATCGACAACGCGCATCTGTTCGGCACCACCATGGTCAGCGGCTTCACCGGCCGGATTCGCGGCAAGCCGCTGCCCGACAGCCTGCCGCGCTTCCGCGAGGTGTGGGAACCGCTGGCCAAACGCGCCGCTGACAAGGGCGTGCGCATCGCCTTCGAGAATTGCGCGATGGACGGCAACTGGGCGAGCGGCGACTGGAACATCGCCCACAATCCGGACGCCTGGGAGCTGATGTTCAACGAATTGCCCGATGACAATCTCGGCCTGGAATGGGAACCCTGCCATCAGCTCGTCTATCTGATCGATCCAATCCCGCAGATCCGCAAATGGGCGCCGCGCATCTTCCATGTCCACGGCAAGGACGCGACGGTGCGCTGGGACGTGATCCGCGAGCATGGCGTGTTCGGCCGCCTGCCATTCGTGCAGATGCGCACGCCCGGCTTCGGCGACAGCGACTGGACGCGGGTGATCAGCGAATTGCGGCTGGCCGGATACAAGGGTGCCATCGACATCGAAGGCTGGCACGACCCGGTCTATCGCGGGAACCTCGAGATTACCGGCCAGGTGCGGGCGCTGGATTACCTCAAGCAATGCCGGGGAGGTGCCAGCTACCTGCCAAATCCGGCTTGAGAATCCGGCCGGCGGGAGGGCCGGTCAGTGAAGCATTGCGGCGAAAAGCCGAAGCATTCGTCGAAACCCCTCGGCTTGCGAGGGAACAATGGGAGGAACGTGCATGAGCATCGCGATGAGAACGACAGTTCTGCGCTCGACCGTCGTGGCGGCCGCCACGGCGCTCGCCGCCGCCATCTCCACCTTGCCGGCGCAGGCGCTCGACGCCCAGTGGTGCAAGGACGTCCATATCCGCTTCTTCGTCGGCGGCGCCGAGGGCGACGCCTTCGGCACCATCGTCTACAATGGCGCCAAGCAGGCGGCGGCCGATCTCGGACCGAAGGTCGACTACATCTTCTCCCAGTGGGACGCCGAAAAGATGGTGCAGCAGCTGCGCGAGGCCGTCGCGGTCAAGCCCGGCGGCATCGCCATGATGGGCCATCCTGGTGAAGCCTCGATCATGCCGCTCGCCGAACAGGCGCACAAGGACGGCATCAAGATGATGTACCAGAACGTGCCGGTGCCGAAGGTGGTGGCGGCGTTCGGCGGCGGCTATATCGGCGCCCAGCAGGAGCAGCAGGGCCGCGCGCTTGGCGCCGAAGCGCTCAAGCTTGCCGGGCTCAAGGCCGGCGACAAGGCGATCATGATTGGCCCCTTCGAGAACGAGGCCCGCGGCGCGCGCGAGCGCGGCACGGTTGCCGTGTTGAAGGAGGCCGGCCTCGAGGTCATCCAGCTCCCCTCGCCGCCGAGCGGAGAATGGGCTTCCGATCCCAATCTGGCCATTCCGGTGCTCACGGCGGCACTGCTCAACAATCCCGACGTCAAGGCGGTCGGCTATCCCGGCGGCCAGATGCTCGGCAACGTCCCCACCTACATGCAGGCGGCTGGACGCAAGCCGGGCGACATCTTCAATTTCGGCTTCGACACCAGCCCGCAGATCGTCGAAGCCTTCAAGGGCGGCTGGGTGCAGCTCACCGCCGACCAGCAGCCCTTCCTGCAGGGCTATCTGCCGATCCTCAGCCTCTGCCAGCAGGTGGTGCTGGGTCTGGCGCCGATGAATGCCGACACCGGTGCCGGCTTCGTCACGCCGCAGAATTACGAGATCGTCGCCGAACTCGCCAAGCAGGCGCTGCGCTGACCTCCCAAGCCGCCGCCGGCCGGGATCGACCCCGGCCGGCGGGACCGCCGGCGGAAAAGGCCGGTAAGCGACAATCAAGCGAGGATCCGATGGCCGAACGCATCATCGAACTGCGCGACATCAGCAAGTCCTACGGTCAGGTCTACGCGCTGGGCGGGGTCAATCTCAGCGTCGACCGTGGCGAGGTCGTCGGCCTGATCGGCGACAACGGCGCCGGCAAATCGACGCTGATCAAGATTCTGTCGGGCGTGGTCAAGCCGACCAGCGGCGAAATCCTGGTGCGCGGCAAGCCGGTGACTGGATGGAGCGCCGCGCGCTCGCGCGACGCCGGCATCGAGACGGTGTTCCAAGACCGGGCGCTCGCCGTGCAGCAGACGATCGTGCGCAACATCTTCATGGGCCGCGAACTCACCGGCTGGCTGGGCTGGCTGAAGGTCAACAAGGAGATCGAGGAGGCGAGCCGGCTGATGCGCGAGATCGGCTTCACCTCGAAGGTGTTCACGCCGCACTCGATCGTCGGCCAGCTCTCGGGCGGCGAACGCCAGGGCGTGGCCATCGCCCGCGCCATCTACAAGAAGGCTGAGCTGATTGTCCTCGACGAGCCGACGACGGCGCTGTCGCTGACCGAGACCGCCAAGGTCTTCCACTTCGTGCGCCAGGTGCGGGCGAGCGGGCGCTCGATCCTGTTCATCGGCCACAACATCCATCATGTCTTCGACATTGCCGATCGCTTCGTGGTGCTCGACCGCGGCAAGGCGGCGTTCACCGCCGGCCGCAGCGAGGTCAAGTCGGCCGAAGACCTGATCAACTTCATGGAAGACCTAGCCCACCCCGGCGGATTGCCCGGGTTGCACGAGGCCGGCGATGCGGGGAGGGCAGCGCGATGAGCAAGACCATGGAACCCGATCTGAAGAGTCCCCTCGGCGGCACGCATAATGAGGCCGCCGGGAAAGAGTGGAGACATCCATCCGACAATTGGCTGCGCGGTTTCATCCTCGACAACCGCGCCGCGCTCGGCACGCTTGCCGTGTTCATCGTCATGATGGCGGTGTTCATGATCGCCAATCCGACCGTTTTCACCACCTGGTATCTCTATAGTTCCGTGCTCACCACGCTGCCGGTGGCGCTGTTCGTGGTGGTGCCGCTGGTGTTCGTCGTCACCTGCGGCGAGATCGACCTGTCGTTTCCGGCGACAATGGGCTTTGCTTCCTGGGTGTTCGCGCTGGTCGTGCAGGCCGGCTACGACCCGTTCCTCGGCATTGCCGCCGCCATCGCCACGGGCACGCTGCTCGGCTTCCTGGTCGGGTCGCTGGTCGTCTATGGCGGGCTGTCGTCGCTGATCGCCACGCTTGGCATGAATTTCCTGCTGCGCGGCCTGATCCAGATCATCAATGAGGGCAGGTCGACGGCGCTGACCAGCCTCGCCGACAGCTGGGCCTACCAGATCTTCTCCAGCCAACTCTATGGCATCCCGGTGCAGATCTTCTGGGCCATCGCTTTCGTCGTGCTGTCGGCGCTGCTCTACAACCGGCATCGCTTCGGCGCGCAGGTCAAGGTGGTCGGCGACAATCCCGACAGCGCCCAGCAGATGGGCATCGACGTCAAGCGCGTCAGGGTGAAGGTGTTCGTCTTCGTTGGCATTGGCGCTGCGATCGCCGGCACGTTTTCGGTGATGATCAACTTCACCTGGTGGCCGACGGCTGGCGACGGATACCTGCTGCCGGTGCTGGCATCGGTGTTCGTCGGCGGCACGCCGACCTGGGGTGGCATCGGCACGGTTGTCGGCGGTGCGATTGGCGCGGTCACCGTGTCGTTCATCCAGACCGGCGTCGTCGCGGCAGGCCTGAGCGGCTTCTATGTCCAGTTCTTCAACGGGCTGATCATCATCCTGTCGCTGCTCGGCCACAAATGGAACCAGGCGCGGTATCGCTAAAGGCAGGGGCAGGACCCCTCACACTCCAGTGACAAACCCGTCCAGCACGCGTTTCTGGCCGGCCTTGTCGAAGTCGATGGTCAGCTTGTTGCCTTCGATGGCCGAAATATTGCCGTTGCCGAATTTCTGGTGGAAGACGCGGTCGCCGACATTGAAGGCCGACGGCTTGTCGGCGACGGATTTGGCGACCAGCTCGCCGTCGATGGTGCGGCCCTTGATCGAGGTGCGGCCGGCGCCATAGCCTGAGTCGGTTTCGCCATAGCCGATGCGCTCGACCTGGTGGCCGGAACGCGAGCCCCAGTTGCGGTCGGTCGCCTCGGTGCGGTTCTGTTGCGCGCGCTGCCAGCCCGGCGTCGCATAGGTGCTGGAGAAGGCGACGGATTTCTCAGTGCCGCCTGTATTGCCGCCCACATTGTCGAAGCGCGACGCGCCATAGGGGTTCTGCCGGCCACCACGTCCCGGGGCAAAAGAACCGCCGCCGTAGGAATTGCCGTAACCACCGTAGCTGTTGCCGCTCTCGGCGACTTCGACATGGGCTTCCGGCAATTCATCGAGGAAGCGCGACGGGATGGTCGATTGCCACAGGCCGTGGATGCGGCGGTTGGAGACGAACCACAAATGCAGGTTCTTCTTGGCGCGGGTCAGCCCGACATAGGCCAGCCGCCGCTCTTCCTCCAACCCCGAGCGGCCACCCTCGTCGAGCGCGCGCTGGTGGGGAAAAAGACCTTCCTCCCAACCAGGGAGAAAAACGGTCTCGAATTCGAGGCCCTTGGCCGAATGCAGCGTCATGATGTTGACGGCGTCGAGCTCGGCGTTCTGCTCGGCGTCCATCACCAGTGCGACATGTTCGAGGAACGAGCGCAGCGATTCGTACTCCTCCATGGAGCGGATCAGTTCTTTGAGGTTTTCCAACCGGCCGGGCGCTTCCGCCGAGCGGTCGTTCTTCCACATGTCGGTATAGCCGCTCTCCTCCAGGATGGTCTCGGCGAGCTCGGTGTGTGGCGTCGTCTCCAGCGCCTTCTGCCAGCGCTCGAAATTGGCAGCGACCTCGCGCAGCGCCGCGCGCGGCTTCGGCTTCAGCTCGTCGCTCTCGGCGAGTTTTTCCGCAGCCTCCAGCATCGGGATGCGAAGCGCCCTCGCGGTGTCGTGGATCTGGCGGATGGTGGCTTCGCCCAGCCCGCGCTTCGGCACGTTGACGATGCGCTCGAAGGCGAGGTCGTCTGCCCCTTGGGCGACGACGCGGAAGAAGGCCAGCGCATCGCGGATTTCGAGGCGCTCGTAGAAGCGCGGGCCGCCAATGACGCGGTAGTTGAGGCCGAGCGTGACGAAACGATCTTCGAACTCGCGCATCTGGAAGGACGCGCGGACAAGAATGGCCATGTCGTTGAGATTGTGCTTCTGCCGCTGGTAGGCCTCGATGGTTTCGCCGACGGCGCGGGCCTCTTCCTCGGAATCCCAGGCGGCATGGACATGCACCTTCTCGTCGTCCTCGGCGACTTTTTCTGTGAACAACGTCTTGCCGAAGCGGCTTTCATTGTAGGCGATGAGGTGGGAGGCGGTGCCGAGGATGTGCGCGGTGGAGCGGTAGTTGCGCTCCAGTCGGATGATGGTGGCGCCGGGGAAATCCTTGTCGAAGCGCAGGATGTTGTCGACCTCGGCACCGCGCCAGCCATAGATCGACTGGTCGTCGTCGCCGACGCAGCAAATATTCACGCTCACGGGCTGTTCTGCGCCTGCCGGCGCGGGCCCTCCGCGCGGGCCTCGCAACGGCTCGGATGCCCGGTCAGGCTTGCGGCCTTCGGCCGATCGCAGATCTGTCGACGTTGAAGCACGTCCGGCATCCGGCCGCTGCGCCAGCAGGCGCAGCCACATGTATTGGGCGGTGTTGGTGTCCTGGTATTCGTCAACGAGGATGTAGCGGAAGCGCTTATGGTATTCCTTCAGCACGTCCGGATTGGCGCGGAAGATGCGGATCGGGTGGCAGAGAAGATCGCCGAAGTCGCAGGCGTTCAGCGTCTTCAGCCGCTCCTGGTAGGCCTTGTAGAGCTCGCGGCCCTTGCCGTTGGCGAAGGCGCGGGCGTCGCCCTCGGGAATGTCGGCGGGACCAAGCCCCTTATTCTTCCAGCCGTCGATCATCTGGGCGAACTGCTTGGCCGGCCAGCGTTTGTCGTCCAGCCCTTCGGCCTGGATCAGCTGCTTGATCAGGCGCACGACATCGTCGGTGTCGAGAATGGTGAAGTCGGATTTGAGCCCGGCAAGCTCGGCGTGCCTGCGCAGCAGCTTCACACCAATCGAATGAAAGGTGCCGAGCCACGGCATGCCCTCGACATTGCCTTCGCCGATCAGCATGCCGATGCGCTGCTTCATCTCCCGCGCCGCCTTGTTGGTGAAGGTGACGGCGAGGATCTGCGAGGGGAAAGCCTTGCCGGTGGCGAGGATGTGAGCGATGCGGGTGGTCAAGACGCGCGTCTTGCCAGTGCCGGCGCCGGCCAGCACAAGAACCGGGCCTTCGGTGGTTTCCACCGCCAGCCGCTGCTCGGGGTTGAGCCCGTTCAGATAATCGGGTGCTTTGTTGTGGCCGCTGCGCGCAGCCATGGCACGCGCAGCAATGCCCGACGGGGCCACGGGCCGCGCGTTCGGTTCGTCAAAAAAAGGCATATCTTCCGAAAAGCCGGACATTGTCCCCGAATGTAGTGATTCGGCAGCGAAAGGCCAGAAGTGTCTCCGTTTTGTTCTCGATCGAGGCCGGAACTTACAAATCCGGTAGAACACATCTTCAAGCTGGCCCCGCACGCGGACGTGCCGCCGCCGGGCGATACAAAGGGCGCGACCAGGGCCTAAACCGCAATGACGGTGCGCCTTACGCAGTGATATTGAAGCCGTTTCTGTCGCCGCTCGGTATTCCCTGTCAGTCGCCGCCCCGGGGCTTTGTCGCGGGCGTCGATCTCAGGACCGGCAAGATCGTCCACAAGCATCGCAACGGCACCGTCGACGACAGCCTCACTCATCCGTGACTGGACCATGAGGGCTTCCATCCTATGTTGCGCGGCGGGGGTGTTCCCGAAGCCGAGGAGAGCGCCATGACAAAACCGAGCCCTGCCAGCCCAGCCGTCACGAGACCCGCCATTACCCAGGCGATGATAGACGCCTATGACGAATACACGCATCTGACGCTCGACCGGCGGCGCTTCATGGAACAGTTGACCAGGCTTGCCGGATCAGGTGCGGCGGCGGCCGCAATTGCGCCCCTGCTGGCGGCGAATTCGGCCCGGGCAGCGATCGTTGCCGAGGACGATTCACGCGTGACGGGCGAGGACATCAGCTATCCCGGCAGCGGCGGCGAGATGAAGGGCTATCTGGTCAAGCCGGCCGGCCAGTCCGGCAAGCTCGGCACCGTCATGGTCGTGCATGAGAACAGGGGGCTCAACCCGCATATACGCGATGTGGCGCGGCGCGTGGCGCTGGAAGGCTTCGTGGCACTTGCGCCGGACTTCATGACGCCGCTCGGCGGCACGCCGGCCGATGAAAACAGGACGCGTGACCTGTTTTCCAAGCTCGATCCGGCACAGGTCGGCGCCAATGCGGTCGCAACAGTCGCTTTCCTCAAAGAACACGCGGATGGCAACGGCAAGGTCGGCGCGGTCGGCTTCTGCTGGGGCGGCGGCACGGTGAACACGCTGGCTGCCAACACGCCGGATCTGGCTGCCGCTGTCGCCTATTACGGCATGCAGCCGAAGGCCGAGGATGTGCCGAAGATCAAGGCGGCGCTGCTGCTGCATTATGCCGGGCTCGACACCCGCATCAATGCCGGTATCGACGCCTTCAAGAAGGAACTCGATGCCGCCAAGGTCGAGTACACGGTCTATGTCTATGAAGGCGCCAATCATGCCTTCAACAATGATACGTCCGCGGCCCGCTACGACAAGAACGCGGCGGACCTCGCCTGGGGCCGGACGATCGCCTTTCTCAAGGAGAAGCTTGCCTGATCAGGCATTTGCCGGTTTGTGAAAAGCGACTCCGGCCATGACCAGCGCAATGCCGATGCAATCGATAGGGCCGGGTATCTGGCGGAGCACAATGACGCCGATCAGGGTGGCGGTGACCGGCAGCAACGAGAGCATCAGCGCGAAGCTCGAGCGCGGCAGCCGCGACATGGCAAGCTGGTCGCAGATGTAGGGGATGACCGACGAGCAGATGCCGACGCCGATGGCGGCGATGAGCAGTGGCGGCGCCGAGAAAGCCGGCAGCGCATCGGTGAAGCCGACCGGCAGCACGATGAGGAAGGCGACCGCCATGGCGGCACCCAGGCCGGCGATGCCGTCGCCAGCGCCGGCGCGGGCGACGCGATGGCCAAGCACGATGTAGCCAACGAACAGCGCGCCGTTAAGGAAGGCCCAGAGCAGGCCGATCGGGTCGCTTGACCATTTGACGTCGATCAGCAGCAAGGTGCCGATGACGGCGATGACAAGAGCTGCGAGGTTGCGCGGGCTTCTGACGCCGACCAGCGCGACGCCGATGGTGCCGACGAATTCGATCGCCGCGACCAACGAGATCGGCAATCGGTTGAGTGCCAGGTAGAAGGAGCAATTCATCACGCCGAGACAGGCGCCAAAGGCGAGAAGCAGCAGTCGTGTGGGCCGGTCGGCGCCGGCGAAGACCGTCCAGGGCCGGGTCAGTGGCGCGAAGACGAGGGCGGCCGTGACGATGCGCAGCCAGGCCATGCCGAGCACGCCGACATGCGGGAAAAGCAGCACGGCGAAAGCCGGCCCGAGATAGTGGAACACGGCACTGACGCCGAACCAGACATGCGGCGGCAGGGAGGTCGCCAGCTTGCCAAAGACAGGCCCGGCGAGGGCAGGGATTGCAGCCGGAGCTTGCGCTGGATCATCCATGAGATCATTATCGCAGGCAGTTTTTTGGATTTATATGGCTGATAGTCGCCCAAAGAGATAAGCTCTTTTCCAAAACCAAGGAGTTTTGTCTGAAACGCCTTCGAAACGAAAATACCGACCTGGATGCGGCTGACCTGAAGATCCTGCGCCTGCTGGAAAAGGATGCGCGCACCAGCACCGCCGAACTGGCGCGTTCCGTCGGCCTGTCGGCGCCGAGCGTAGCCGAACGCATCAAGCGGCTGCAGGAGAGCGGCGTGATCGAGGCCTATACGGTGCGGATCAACCCGGCCGCGCTCGGCATGAAACTGTCGGCATGGCTGCGGATCAGGCCGGTGCCCGGGCAACTGGCTGTGGTGGCCGAGATCATCCGCGACTTGCCGGAAATCGCGCAATGCGACCGGGTGACCGGCGAGGACTGTTTCGTCGCGCTGGCGCATGTCGGCTCCGTGGCCGAGCTCGAACGGGTGATCGACCGCATCATTCCGTTTGCGATGACCAACACCGCGATCATCCAGTCGTCACCGGTGGTGGCGCGCTCGCCGCTGGGGGCAGTGAAGCGGCAGCCCTGACGGTTAAGGAATTAAGCGCTGCCGTCAGGCATGCCCGCGCTTCATCCGCGCTTGCTTCAGTATGGCGCGCCAGCGGACCATGGCGAATGGGATCGGCTCGTTGTTGTTGGCGATGTGAAAGATCTCATTGTTGAGGTTCTTCAGCGAGCGCCAGAAATCATAGTCGCTGATGCGTGGATCGGCTGCCAGCCTGTCCGCCTCGACCTTGATGTCGGTTTTCATGCACGTTTCCCGAACCGCTTCAGCTCCGCCCCCTTATCAACCCGATGCGGATGGGTTTTCCAACGCCGCGCTGAGTCGTTCAACGCCTCAATTCGACTTGTTCACGTTAAAACCTTGGTAAGGTTAACGGCGGTCGGACTGCGGTTCAAGCATCTTGCGACGAATACCGATCGAACGGCCGGCGCGCTCAGGCATCGGCAGCGCCGCATGGGCGGCGCGCATGGTTTCCACCTTGGCCAGAACATCGGCCGGGAAGGGCGCCACCTTCGGACCGGACATGTCGACATGCAGCGACAGTGATTCGGAAGTGGCAGCGAGCCAACCGTCGACATGACGAATTTCCTGGTAGGCTCTGAGCCGCTTGTCGTCATGGTCGAGCAGTTGGAAGGAGACATTGACCTTGTGGTCGAGATGCAGCTCCCTGATATAGCAGACATGGACTTCCGCCGTGTAGATGGTCAGCCGCCGCTGCTTCACATAATCCAGCCCCATCCCCATCATCTCGAACGCTTCGTCGGAACAGCGGTCGAACAGCACGTTGTAATAGGCCATGTTGAGATGGCCGTTGTAGTCGATCCAGTCCTTCTCGATGGCCATGGGAGGAGAGACGAAGGGGGCGGGGGTGGACATCGAAAACTTCCTTCTGGCTGGACAGAGCGTGGTCGGTGAGACTACCCATCCATAAGTCCATAACAAGGGTGGACACTGGTCCATTCGCGGAGGAATAGATGGCTCTGAGCGACCTCAGTCCGGTCGAGCGCAACGAAGAAGGGATCGCCGCTGTGCTCGGCATCCTCAAGCAGCGGCTCGGCGAGCGATTCCAGACCGGCGAGGCGATCCGCGCCCAGCACGCGCATACCACCACTTACATTCCGACCCAGGCGCCGGATGGCGTGGCGTTTCCGGAGACGACGGCGGAGGTGCAGGAGATCGTGTCGGCCTGCGCCGCGCACCGCGTGCCGGTGATCGCTTTCGGCGTCGGCTCATCGCTGGAAGGCCATACCAACGCGCCGGGCGGCGGCATCTCTGTCGATATGTCGCGGATGAATCGCATCCTCGCGGTTAACCCGCAGGATCTCGACTGCACGGTCGAGCCCGGCGTGACGCGCGAGGATCTCAACCGGCACTTGCGCGACACCGGCCTGTTCTTTCCGATCGATCCGGGCGCCAATGCATCGCTCGGCGGCATGGCGGCGACGCGGGCGTCGGGCACCAATGCCGTGCGCTACGGCACGATGCGCGAGAATGTGTTGTCGCTGACGGCGGTGATGGCCGACGGCGAGACGGTGACGACCGGCAAGCGTGCAAAAAAGAGCTCGGCTGGCTATGATCTGACGCGGCTCCTGATCGGCTCCGAAGGCACGCTCGGCATCATCACCCAGCTGACCCTGAAGCTGCAGGGCATTCCGCAGGCGATTTCCGGCGGCGTCTGCCCGTTTCCCAGCGTCGAGGCGGCCTGCAATGCGGTGATTGCAACAATTCAGATGGGCATTCCGGTGGCGCGCATCGAACTGGTCAATGCGCTGCAGATGCGGGCGATGAAGAACTATTCGAAACTCGACTACCCGGAAAGCCCATGCCTGTTCGTCGAATTCCACGGCAGTGATGCCGGCGTTGCCGAGCAGGCCGAGACTTTCGGCATGATCGCCGAAGAATATGGCGGCGGACCATTCCTGTGGACCAGCGTCGCCGAGGAACGGACGAAGCTGTGGAAGGCCAGGCACGACGCCTATTGGTCGTCGCTGGCGCTGCGGCCCGGCGCCAAGGGGCTGTCGACCGACGTCTGCGTGCCGATCTCGCGATTTGCCGAATGCGTCACGCAAACCGAGGCCGATATCGCCGAGATGGGGTTGATCGCGCCGATCGTCGGCCATGCCGGCGACGGAAATTTCCATGTGCTGGTGCTGATGGACGTGGACGATCCGAAGGAAATCGCCGCAACGGAAGAGTTCGTCGCGCGGCTGAATATGCGGGCGATCGGCATGGACGGAACCTGCACCGGCGAGCACGGCATCGGACAAGGCAAGGTCGGCTTCCTGCGCCATGAACTCGGCCACAGCGTCGACATCATGCGCACGATCAAGCAGGCGCTCGATCCGCTTAATATTATGAACCCTGGGAAGATACTGCCCGCCGACTAGAGCTTTTTGCTCTTGGGGCGATCGATTTGCCTCTTTATCGACACGCGGATGCGGATAGAGTGCGGCTGATTTTTCAATCAACTGCTCGGAGCTCATGCTCGCACGCCTGTTCGTGATCTTCGGTGGCTTTTTCGTGCTGGTGCTGTGTGCGGCGCTGGTGGTGCCGTATTTTATCGACTGGACGGGCTACCGTGCCGATTTCGAGCGCGAGGCAAGCGCCATTCTGGGCCGCAAGGTAACCGTTCAGGGCGATGCGACGGCGAAATTGCTGCCGTTTCCGTCGGTGACCTTCTCGAACGTCACTGTTGCCGGCGGCCCCGGCGGCCAGCCGGCAATGACCGTCGAGACCTTTTCGATGGATGCGGAACTGGCGCCCTTCCTGAGCGGGGAAGTGCTGATCTTCGACATGCGGCTGGTGCGGCCGAAGGCGACGATCGACATTGCCGCCGACGGCACGGTCGACTGGGCGATACGCCCGTCGTCGCCCTTCGATCCCAGCCAGATCTCGATCGAGAAGCTGACGGTGACGGACGGAGAGATCGCACTGCGCCATGCCGCCGGCGGGCGCAGCCATCTCCTTTCCGAGATCAATTCGACGATCTCTGCCAAATCGCTGGCCGGATCTTGGCGGATGGATGGTTCGCTGCGGCTCGACGGTCTGCGCAGCATGGTCGTCGCCTCCACCAGCAAGGCCGGTAGCGACGGGCAGATGCGGCTCAGGCTCAAGGCCGATCCGGACGCCTATCCGCTGGTCATCGAAGCCGACGGCAATGCCGGCATCGTCAACGGCGCGGCCATCTATTCGGGCCAGTTCAAGGTCGCAAGGTCCGACAAGAATGGTGCCGACAAGAGTTCGGCGCAGCTTCAAGGCACCGACGGTGAGATGATGAAGGCCAGCGCAGGCAAGCCGGAGCCGGGGTTCAGGCTGAACGGCAAGTTTTCGCTCGACCACCAGAAACTTGGGGTCGACGAATTCCGCTTCGAGACCGGGCCGCTCGACAACCCATACACCGCCGACGGCAAGGCTGCCGTCGAGCTTGGGCCGAACCCAAGCTTTTCGATCGAGGCCGATGGCGCTCAGGTACAGTTCGATGAAGCCGTCGGCGCCGCGGCCGGCGCCGGGCTGACGCTGTCGGCGCGTGTCGCGGCGCTGGAGCAGGCTCTGCTCGAGCTGCCCAAGCCGACCATACCGGGCACCGTCGAGGTGAAGCTGCCGGCGGTGGTGGCCGGCGACACGACGGTTCGCGACGTACGCCTTTCCGCTGAGCCGGCCGATGCTGGCTGGTCAGTGAAGTCGCTGGCCGCGACACTGCCCGGCCGTGCCAGGCTGGAAGCAAATGGCATGCTCAGCGTCGAGGATCACTTCGGCTTCACCGGTTCGCTGCTTCTGGCGGTGGCGCAGCCTTCCGGCTTTGCCGCCTGGCTGTCGAGGGATGTCGACGAAGCGATCCGCCGACTGCCGGCCGCCGGCTTCAAGGCCAAGGTCGACCTGACCGGAAAGCGCCAGGCCTTCACCGACCTCGAACTCGTTCTCGGCAAGGCGAAATTTTCCGGTCGCATCGATTCCAGCCAGCCCGACGAGGCCAGGCCGTCCGTGCTGATGCGGCTCGAAGGTGGCGAACTCGATGTCGACGGCCTCGCCGCCTTCGCCTCGATCTTCATCAGCGACAAGGGGGCCAACCGTTTTTCCGACCGCGACCTCGATTTCCAGATCAAGGCCGGACCGGTCAGTGCCGGCGGGCTGACCGCCGATACGGTCGATACGGCGCTTAGGCTGCGCGAGGGTCTGCTCGAAATCGACCGGCTCTCGGTTGGCGGGCTCGCCGGCGCCTCGATCAGCGCCACCGGCCGGATCAAGGATTTCCCGGTGAGCCCGACCGGCAAGCTCGATGCCTCCTTAGTCGCCGTCGACCTCAAGCCGTTGGTCGATGTCGCGGCGCAGCACTATCCTGATAATGCCGTGCTGAAGGGGTTGGCGGGGCGTGCGGCGGCCTATCCCGAGCTGTTCCAGGATGCGCGCGTCGATCTGGTGACGAGTGCCGCCGCCAACGGCGATGGCACGACAGGCCTGGCAGTCAGCGCGCAAGGCAAGGCTGGCGGTTCGGCGTTTTCGGCGTCGCTGTCCGGCAAAGGGGTGGCCGACCGGCTTCTCGAGGCGCCGGTGTCGCTAACCTTCAACGCCAGGAATACCGACGCCACCGCACTTCTGGCGCTTTACGGCCTGCCGGCGTTGCCACTCGGCATGCTTGGCGAGGCGACCACCGATGTCTCGGCAAAAGGCACGCTTGGCGGCGGCATGGCGACGAGCTTCAACCTCATCGGCAACGACTTCAAGGCCGGTTTCGACGGGACGATCGCGGGCACGCCACAAGGTCCCACCGCCAAAGGCAAGGTCAGTCTGGAAGCCGCCGACATCGAGCCGTGGCTGATGACGACAGGCGTTGGCTTGCCGGGGATGGGGACAGGCATGTCGACGTGGCTTGCGGCCGACGCCGATTTCGGCAACGGCCTTCTGGTGCTGTCCATGCTCAGCGGCGCTATCAACGAGGCGGCGGTTTCCGGCGATGTCAATGTCGACGTCAAGGACGGGCTGCCGCATCTTGCCGGCGCGCTGGCACTCGATGAACTGGATCTCGATCCGATGGCGGTGGCACTGTTTGGCGATCAGGCCTTCCTGGGCGCCGGCGGGGCTTGGCCGACCGCCCCGTTCAGCCAGAAGTCCAGCCTGCCGTTCACCGCCGAGCTCGACCTGACCACGGCATCGCTGGCCGCCGGCCCGCTGGCCACGGCCTATGACGCAGCGCTTTCGCTGAAGCTCGATCAGGAAGGCATCCGCGTGTCGGACCTCAAGGCAAAGTTCGCCGGCGGTGCGCTTTCCGGGCTGTTCGAGCTGAAGAACAATGACGGCACCGGGCTTTTCTCCGGCCAGATGAAACTTGCCGGCGCCGATCTGGCCACCGTGCTGCCACAGGCCGGCATCAGCGGAAGCGGCGATTTCTCGGCGGCGCTCTCGACCAGCGGCAAATCGGTCGATGCGATGGTTGCGGCGCTGTCCGGTTCCGGCACGGCGGCGCTGAAGGGCTTGACCATTGCCGGTGTCAATCCCGACGCCTTTGGCGCCTTCATCGCCAAGGCCGACGCGATCGGGCGCGATATCGATGCGGCAAAGACTGCCCGCTTCGCGCCGCAGATCGCCGCGGACGGCAGTTTTCCGGCCGGGGATATCGACGTCGCCTTCACAATCGCCGGTGGCACGCTGAGGGCACCGCCGGTCAATCTTGAAAATCCGGCGGCGAAGCTGTCCGCCGACATCACGGCGGACCTGAACGCCAGCACGGTCGCCGCCAGCGGTTCGATCACTTATCGGCCCGGCGACGAGGCGCTGGTCGGCTCCGATCCGACTGTGAATTTCAGCGTCGACGGGCCGTTCGGCGCCGCGAAGCGGCAATTCGACAGTGAGCCGCTGGCGCAGTTCCTGACCCAGCGCGCGCTGGAAAAGGAACAGCAGCGGGTCGAGGCCATGCAGGCGGCACTGCTTGAAAAACAGCGGCTGCGGCGCGAGGTGCGTTACTACGCGGCCCTGCAAGCCGAGCGTGAGAGGGCAGCCGAAGAATTGCGCAAACAGCAGGAGGCGGCGCGGCTGCAAGCCGAGGCAGATGCCAGGGCAAAGGCTGAAGCCGCGGCAAAGGCTCAAGCCGAAGCGGAGGCGAAGGCCAAAGCGGATGCGCAGGCGCGGGCTGAAGCCGAGGCTAAAGCCCAGGCCGAGGCGCAGGCCAGGGCTGAAGCGGAGGCCAGAGCCAAAGCGGATGCGCAGGCGCGGGCTGAAGCCGAGGCTAAAGCCAAGGCCGAGGCGCAGGCCAGGGCTGAAGCGGAGGCCAGAGCCAAGGCGGATGCACAGGCGAAGGCTGAAGCGGAGGTCAAAGCCAAGGCGGATGCTGAGGCCAAGGCTAAGGCGGATGCCGAAACGAGAGCCAGGGCGGCGCAAAAAGCGGCGGACGAGGCGGCGGGGGCCGAAGAACAGCAACGCGGGAAGATGGAAGAGGCGATGCGGATCGCTGCGGAAGAAAAGGCAAAGCTCGACGCAGAGCGCAGGGCCGCCGCTGAGCAGGCGCAGAAAATCGAGCGCGTGCCTCAGCCACCGGCCAATGACAACCCGCCGCCAGCAGAATCCGCGCCAAAACCCACGCTTGAACCTTCGTCGATCGATAATCTGCTGAAGTCGCTGGGCGGCGGATAGCTCGACCTAGACTGGTTTCATCTTTCGCTTCGCCCAATCCAAGACGTAGAGCCTGAGCGCCGAGGACAGGTTGGCATCGCGCGGCCGGGCCTCGTCGATTTCGGCGACGAGGGCGGCGAGCGTCAGTTTGCGCGCGACCGCGATGGCGACGAGGTCGTCGAAAAACGGCTTTTCGAGCGAATAGCTGGTGCGATGGCCGCGAATGGTCACCGAGCGTTTCTCGACCGGGCTCACCGGACGTGACTCATTTCACTTCAAGCATCGGATTTATCCGAAAACCGCGGCGCACTTTTCGGTCCGATACCCGGGGAATCCGGATCGCCCGAGGCTTCGCGGCGATGGCCGGCGACAAACTTTTCTGCCTTGTCGGCGATCAGACGGTCACGCTCCCGGTCGGCCTTGGAACGGCCGTGCAGCGTCCGGTTCTGTTCGGCCAGGCGCCCCTTCTCGGCTCGTGCCTTCTGCTTGCGGGCCTGGCGGAGATTGACGATGTCGGCCATGTCGCGCGGCCCGTCGGATCACTTCTTGCGGAAGGCGTCGAGCGACACCACTTCGGCGCCTTTTGCGGCATCGGCCGCGGCAGGCTTCTTTTCAGCCTCTGCGGTCTTCTTCTTCTCAGGCTTTTTCTCGGCGACGACGGCCAGCGGTTCGGAAGCGGGCTGGCCGCCCAATTCCTCTTCTGCCGAGGTCTCCGTCCTCACGTCGAACTCGAGCTCGAAATTGACGGACGGGTCGTAAAAGCCGCGCACGGCCGAGAACGGGATTTCCAGCTTTTCCGGCACGTCGGAGAAAGACAGCCCGACTTCGAAGCCGGTGTCGGTCACTTTCAGGTCCCAATACTGGAACTGGATGACGATGGTCATCTGTTCGGGATAGCGCTCGCGCAAGCGGGAAGATACGCGCACGCCCGGGGCGCCGGTCAGGAAAGTGATGAAGAAATGATGGTTGCCGGGAAGGCCGGTACGCGCGACCTCGGCCAGGACCTTGCGCATGACGCCGCGCAATGCCTCCTGGGCCAGAATGTCGTAGCGGATGTGGTCGTCGGCCATGTGGCTGTCGGGTTCCGTTGAATCGTCCGCATAGCTGTAATCAAGCTTGAGCGCGGCGTAAACCGGATATAGACGCCGGCAGCGCAGATGCGAGAGGGCATGCCTCAGATTTGATCGCTCAGGCGCCAGCGAGCGCGCTGTGCTTTTGCGCGTCGGCCGCCGGCTGCCGCTTGCCAAAGGCGCGCAGGAAGGTGCGCACGCCATGTGTCGCCGATTGCAGCACCTCGTCATCGGTCGGCGTGCCGCCGAGCATGAAGGTGGTCTGCAATTCGGCATTGGCAAGGGCGAGAAACTGGCGCGCCGCGACATCGGGGTCCTCGATGTCGAGGAAACCGGCATGGGCGAGGCGGGCGAAACGGGCGGCGATCGCCGGCCATGTCCTGCCCGGCCCCTGTTCGCGCCATTCGGCAAAGAGCTCGGGATAGCGCTCGCCCTCGGTCTGGATCAGCTTGCGCAGGAATTTTCCGTCGCGGTTGCAGATACAGTTGCGGTTCATGCGCACAGCAAAAGCGATCAGATCGGCCTCGAGATCCTTCGGCTGGTCCGGAAAGGTGGAAATGGTGGCGAAGATGCCGGCATTGCAGCGCTCGGTGAGGTCGCGGACGATGGCGACGAAGAGTTTCTCCTTGTCGCCGTGGTGGTTGTAGATCGTCTGGCGCGAAACGCCGGCCTCGGCGGCAATCATGTCGATATTGGCGCCGGCGAAGCTTTCGCGGCAGAACACCTCGCCGGCAGCGTCCATGATGGAGGCGCGCTTGGCCTCATGACCGCGTGGCGGGATGCTGTCAGGAGAAACGTCGTGCTTCATGAAAAACTATATAGAGGTGATTGACGGATTAGACAAGAGTGTCTAAATTTATGGACTTAGCTAAAAGGAATATCCCTCCGCAGGAATTCGGAATTTCACGGCATGGAACGTCCTAGGATTATGGGCCGGTCGGCGGCCAATCAGATTTGAAAGAAGCCTGCTATCATGAGTCCCCGATTCCTCCGCATCGCGATCGTGCTCGGCCTGTTGACCGCCATCGGTCCGTTTGCCATCGACATGTATCTTCCGGCGCTGCCTTCGATCGGCGCGGATCTGCAGGCCAGCACTGCTGCCGTGCAGATGAGTTTGCTGATATTCTTCCTGTCCATGGGGTTTGGCCAGATCGTGGTCGGACCGATCTCCGACATGGTCGGGCGCAAGCTGCCGCTCTATGGCGGCCTCGCACTTTTCATGGTCGGCGGCATCGGCTCGGCGCTCGCTCCCTCGATCGAATGGCTGATCGCCTTCCGTTTCCTGCAAGGGCTCGGCGCCAGCGCAGGCATGGCGGTGCCGCGCGCCATCGTGCGTGACCTGCACACCGGCACCGACGCTGCCAAGCTGATGTCGCTCTTGATGCTGGTGTTTTCGGTGTCGCCGATCTTGGCGCCGCTGACCGGTAGCGTGATCATCGAGAATTTCGGCTGGCGTGCCGTGTTCTGGACGGTAACGGGTGGGGCGGTGCTCGCCACCGTCCTGCTGGCGACCTCGCTCAAGGAGACGCGGCCGGTCGACGCGCGTGCAGGCAGTTCGTTCGGCACCGCGCTCTCGGCCTATCGCTTCCTGATGGGCGACCGCAACTTCCTTGGCCTGGCGTCTATCGGCGGCTTCGGGATCGCGAGCTTCTTCGTCTATCTATCGAGCTCCTCCTTCATCCTGATCGACCATTACGGGCTGTCGCCGACGGTCTACAGCGTGTTCTTCTCGATCAACGCGGTCGCCTTCATCGGCATGTCGCAGTTAACGGGGGTGCTGTCCGAACGGTTCGGGCTAAGGCCCGTGGTGCGGGTCGCGGTGGTCGGCTATGCGACGACGATGGTGGTGCTGTTCGCGGTGATGGCGTCCGGCGTCGACCGGCTCGACGTGATGGCGGTGCTGCTGTTCGTCGGCTACGGGTTCCTCGGCCTGGTGATCCCGACGACTTCGGTGCTGGCCATGGAGGAGCATGGCGCGATCGCCGGCACGGCCTCGGCGCTGATGGGCACGCTACACTTCGCGATCGGTGCGGTCGCCATGGGCATCGCCGGCGTGTTCTTCGACGGCACGCCGCTGCCGATGGTGGCCGGCATCACGCTTTGCGCGGTGATCTCGTTCGTGCTGGCCAAGGTCACGCTTGGCCGTGGGCGGGAGGTTGTCGAAGCGCCGGCAGAGTAGAGGCTTTCCGGCGAGAGCATGAAAAGGCCGGGTCATTCCCGGCCTTTTTCACGTCTGGGCTCAAGCTGCAAGCCCGCCTCGACCAAGATAATCGCAGTCGCGCCTCGACCGGCACCAAGGGCAACGGGACCAGGTCATAGCCCAATTCGGTGTAGATGCTGGCCAGCGCGTGATAGGTGCGTTCGGCTTCGTCGCTCGCAATCCTGCCAAAGAATCTCGCGCCATGGCGGGGCGATGAAGACATGACTGACGTAGCGGAAGTGTTGGGCGGCATTCCTGATGTGGTCGGGCACCGGCAGGCCAGTGAGGTGCAGATAACCAAGAGTGTCCGGCGCAGCTCCCAGGCAGCAAGACAGCGTCGCGAAGGGGCATAGCGCAAGAAGCGCGGCCAGCAAGCCTGCTGCCGTTATCGTATCGAAGAGGTGGAATCGAAGGGGAGAAGTGGAGGTTTCTGTTGCCAGGTACCTCCGAACCCCGCCTAGAAGTGCGAACCACTAGGGCTTGAATTGAAGCTATCGCACCGCTTACGCGGCGAGACGTGCTTCCGCATAGTTGTCGTTGGCAACTATAAGTTTAGCCCGATAACGGTGGTACAATGCCGGGCAAAAGTACGATCTTTACACCTTCGTCGATCCTATTTCGCCCCCAGCAAAAGCCGCTCCTCGATAACAGCGGTTTTTGGTGGAGGCGCCGGGTACCGCCCCCGGGTCCGAACGGCTTATTTCATCGCCTGTTTATCGCCATAGTCGGTCGAGCCGACCAAACAGATATAGGGACCGATCGTGGAAAATGAAAGGCCTCAATTGAGGCTTTGTCGCTGTGTCAAACAGCCCTCGCGAAGGCTTGACTTGTCAACCGTCTCAACCCAAGATTGCGGCGGTGAGGAGTTACCGACTTAGCGCACATTTTGCGGCAGCGCGCCACCACCCTCATCGACCGGATCCCGTGGCGCTGACGAGGGGAATTTTGATGGCCGATTATCTTGCAGACGTGAAGAAGTACGACGCCGCGGCAGAGGCCGACGCGGTCGCCAAGATCGTGAAGCATTTGGGCATTGCGCTCAGGAATCGGGATTCCTCGCTGGTGTCCTGCACGGATCCCAAGGAATTCGATCGCGTCAAGGCCAACTGGGTTGCCAAAAAGCTCGGCATAGCCGACGGCAGCAAGGCGGACGCGGCCATCGAAAAGACTTGCAAGGCGATGGAGGCCGACAACACCAAGAGCCGCGTGACCTTCTATTACCTGGTCGCCAAGGATCTGGGTAAGCTCGCCAGCCTCTGAACAATCATTCTGCATCGGCGGATGCTGGTGCGATTCCCGCGCCAGCCCAAAGCATGGCCGCGAGCGTCTTGTCTGAAGATTCTGCGCTTTGATATGTTCGGCCAGCAGCCAGTCGGTTATGATGGCCGGTAACCCGAATCGAGTCCCCGAATCGAGCCGAAGCCGATGCGCCAGTACCTCGACCTCTTGAAGCACGTGCTGGAAAACGGCGCCGATCGCGGCGACCGCACCGGCACCGGAACGCGCTCGGTGTTCGGCTACCAGATGCGCTTCGATCTTGCGCGCGGCTTTCCGGTCACCACCACCAAGAAGCTTCACCTGAAGTCGATCGTGCATGAACTTCTGTGGTTTCTGGCCGGCGACACCAACATCAAATACCTCAACGACCACGGCGTCTCGATCTGGGACGAATGGGCCGATGAGAATGGCAACCTCGGCCCGGTCTATGGCAAGCAATGGCGCTCCTGGCCGGACGGCCATGGTGGCGCCCTCGACCAGATTGCGAATCTCTTGAAGGAGATACGCAAGAATCCAAATTCCCGAAGGCTGATCGTTTCGGCGTGGAACCCGGCCGAAGTGGAAGCCATGGCGCTGCCACCCTGTCATTGCCTGTTCCAGTTCTATGTCTCGGAAGGCAGGCTTTCCTGCCAGCTCTATCAGCGTTCCGCCGATATCTTTCTCGGCGTGCCGTTCAACATCGCTTCCTATGCGCTGCTCACCTTGATGGTGGCGCAGGTGACGGGGCTGAAGCCCGGCGATTTCGTCCACACGCTGGGCGACGCGCATCTTTACGCGAACCATTTCGAGCAAGCGCGCGAACAGTTGCGGCGCACGCCCAAGGCGCTGCCGACGCTGTGGATCAATCCGGAGGTGAAGGACCTCTTTGCCTTCCGCTTCGAGGATTTCCGGCTGGAAAACTACCTCGCCGATGCGGTGATCAAGGCGCCCATCGCGGTGTGAGCCGCAAACATCGGGCTTTTACCTACGTTGTTTCGAAATTGTTCGGCTGTAGCGCTGTGCCGTCCGCCCGCGATGCCGACCACGACATCAGATGCTTTGACCTGCCTCGTCGGCCCTGCGATGTCGCGCTGTATCCACCGCTATTTATCGCGGCGGTGGCAGCACCATGCAAGGCCATTGGCTGGGCCATTGTTCGGGCTAAGTCTGGCAAAAGCCCTTTCCTTGTTATATTCACATGGATATATCGATTGGCAGGCTCGCGACGATCGGATTTTTCAAGCCCCAGGAGAGTTCATGCTGGTGCGCAACGGTTTCGGATTGAAGGCGGCTGCCATTGGCGGCCTGACAGCGATGTTGATCGCCGCCATGCCGGTTGCCCATGCGGATGACAGACTGATCGTCTTCGCCGCGGCAAGCATGAAGAACGCCCTGGACGCCGTGAACACCGCCTGCGAGGCCGATGTCGGCGAGGTGGCAACCATTTCATATGCGGCAAGCTCCGCCTTGGCCAAGCAGATCGAGGGCGGCGCGCCAGCCGATGTCTTCATCTCAGCCGACCTCGACTGGATGAAATATCTGTCCGACAAAAAGCTGACCAAGCCGGATACCGAAGTGAAGTTGCTCGGCAACCAGATCGTGCTGGTGGCGCCGAAGGATTCGTCGGTCGAAACCAGGATCGAAAAGGGTTTTGATCTTGCCGGGCTGATCGGTGACGGCAGGCTTGCCATGGGCGATTTCAAAGCGGTGCCGGCCGGCAAATATGGCAAGGCCGCACTTGAATCGCTCGGCGTCTGGTCCTCGATCGAAGGCAAGGTGGCACAGGCCGAGAATGTGCGCGCAGCGCTCAAGCTGGTCTCGACCGGCGAAGCAGCACTCGGCATCGTCTACGCCACCGACGCGCACGCCGAGCCCGGCGTCAAGGTGATCGGCACCCTCCCGGAGGATTCGCACCCGCCGATCGTCTACCCGGTTGCCCAGATGGCGGATTCGACGGACAAGGATGCGCCGGCGTTTTTGGAATGCCTGCAATCCGCCAAGACAGGCGAGATCTTCAAGGCGCAAGGTTTTACGGTCCTTACGCCGAGCAACTGAGGCACGCCAAAAAGATGAACTGGCTGCTGGATCTCACTCCCGACGAATGGAATGCGGTCCGGCTGTCGATCAAGGTGGCGACAGTGGCGATGATCGCCAGCCTGCCGCCCGGCATATTGATCGCGCTTGTGCTCGCCCGTGGACAATTCTGGGGCAAGACGCTGCTCAACGGGCTGGTGCATCTGCCGTTGATCCTGCCGCCGGTGGTTGTCGGCTATCTGCTGCTGCTCTCCTTCGGCAGGCGCGGCCCGGCCGGGGCGTTTCTGGCCGAGCATTTCGGCATCGTTTTTTCCTTTCGCTGGACAGGTGCCGCACTGGCCTGCGCCGTCATGGGCTTTCCCTTGATGGTGCGGGCGATCCGGCTGTCGATCGAGGCGGTCGACCGCAGAATCGAGGCGGCGGCCGGAACGCTTGGCGCCAATCCGCTGTGGGTGTTCGGGACGATCACGCTGCCGCTGATCCTGCCCGGCCTGATCACCGGCGCGATCCTGTCTTTCGCCAAGGCGATGGGCGAATTCGGCGCAACGATCACCTTCGTTTCCAATATCCCAAACGAGACGCAGACACTGCCGTCGGCGATCTACACGTTCACGCAGGTGCCGGGCGGCGATGCCGGCGCGCTCAGGCTGACGCTGATCTCGATCGTCATTTCGATGGCAGCACTTGTCGCGTCGGAGGTTCTGGCGCGGCGCGTCGGCAAGCGGATGGATATCGAATGACGGTCGCGCTCGATATCACCCATCGGCTTGGCGATTTGGGGCTCGACGTCCGCTTCGGAAGCGCCGGGCGGCTGACCGCGCTGTTCGGGCCCTCGGGCTCCGGTAAGACGACGCTGATCAACATGATTGCCGGATTAATCCGGCCCGAGAAGGGGCGGATCGAGGCCGACGGCCGCGTGCTGGTCGAAACGGAAGCGGGCCTGTTCGTGCCGAAGCACAAGCGCCGCATCGGCATGGTGTTCCAGGATGCGCGGCTGTTTCCGCATATGAGCGTGGCCAGCAATCTGCGTTACGGCCGCTGGTTCACGCCGGCGGCGGAACGCTATGCGGACATGAATGCCGTTGTCGACCTGCTCGGCATCGGTCCTTTGCTCGACCGGCGGCCGGCGAAGCTTTCCGGCGGCGAGAAACAGCGCGTGGCAATCGGCCGGGCGCTGCTCGCTAGTCCAAGGCTGTTGCTGATGGACGAGCCGCTGGCTTCGCTCGACGACGCCCGGAAGGCAGAAATCCTGCCTTACATCGAGCGGCTGCGCGACGAGACGAAAATCCCGATCGTCTATGTCAGCCATTCGATCTCGGAAGTGGCGCGGCTGGCAAGCGACGTCGTTGTGCTGGCGCAAGGCAAAGTCGCCGCTTGCGGCCCGACCGGTGCGATCATGCAGCGGCTCGACCTGTTGCCGGCAGAAGAGCGCGGCGAGGGCGGCGCGATGCTGGATACTGCGGTGCTGCGCCACGACGAAGTCTTTGGCATGACGGTGCTTGGCTCGGCGGCGGGCGACATCCGCGTGCCGCTTCTGGCAGTGCCGGTCGGTGCGCCGGTGCGCATCCGCATCCGTGCCCGCGATGTGATGATCGCCATCGAACAGCCGACGGGTCTCAGCGCGCTCAACATTCTGCCGGGCACGATCGTTGCGATAGAGCCGGGCGAGGGGCCCACGGTCGAGATCGGCATAGACTGCAATGGCGCAACCGTGCTTGCCCGGATCACCGAGCAATCGCGACAGACGCTGAAACTTCGGCTCGGTCGAAAAGCATACGCGGTGGTCAAGACGGTAAGCTTCGACCAGGCGAATACGAGCGCCGGCCTGCCTGTCGAGGCGGATGGATGACAGACGGATGATTGTCGCTATATCATTTTGAAATAGCGGTATCGCGGGAGAGCTGTTTAGGATGGATGTGGCGCGACTGCGGAGGAGCAAATGCCGTCGCTGAGCTTGCGGATAAACCTTGATCCAGAAGGGCGCATCGGGCCGGGCAAGATCGAGCTTCTCGAGCAGATCGCCGCCTTCGGATCGATCTCGGCGGCGGCGCGCGGCATGGAAATGTCCTACAAACACGCTTGGGATCTCGTCGAGGACATGAACAGGGTGTTCGGTAAGCCGTTGGTCGCGGCGCAGACCGGAGGGAAAAAGGGCGGCGGCGCCCAGTTGACGCCGGTGGGGCTTGCGGTTGTCAGCCGCTTTCGCGCCATCGAACGGGCTGCGGCTTCCGCGGCGGCGGCGCATATGGAGGCACTACAGGCGGAGATCGATGCCGGGTGAGGTCGATGATGGATTCTGTACCGGCCGAGCCTATTCCTCCGGCTCGCCGGGCTTGCGCAGCAGATAAGTGTCCATGATCCAGCCTTTTTTCCGGCGGGCCTCGTCGCGGGTCTTCACGATCTCGGCGCCGACGTCTCCAAGGCGGCCGGAAATGAGGATCTCGTCGGGCGTGCCGAGATAGGCGCCCCAGTGGATGAGGAGATCCTTGTCATCCAGCGAGTCGAAGGCGCATTTGCCGTCCAGCATGACGACGGTGCTGCCGGCATTGTCGGGCAAACCTTCTTCGGTAAGCCGGCGCCCGGTGGTGATCTGAACCGCGTCGCCGATGCGGTTCAGCGCCATCTTGTGGCTGGCGGCGAGCGCCTGGACGGCAGTGATGCCGGGGATCACCTCGAGCTCGAACCCGACATTGCCTCTCATGCGCACACGCTCCAGTATGCGCAGCGCACTGTCGTAGAGCGAGGGATCGCCCCAGATCAGGAAGGCGCCGCAGCCATCTTGCGAAAGCTCGTCGCGGATCAGGCTTTCATAGATCGCGGCGATCGCCTCGTGCCAGTCGTCGACGGTCGAGCGATAGGAGGGTGCTGGCTCGGCCCGCACCGGCACGTCGAATTCGACGCGACGTGAGTTTGGATTGGTGACGAATCGGTCGCAGATCTGGCGGCGCAGTTCTGCGAGGTCTTTCTTCTTCTCGCCCTTGTCGGGAATGAACAGTACGTCGGCGCGGTTCAAGCCGCCGATGGCCTGCACGGTCATGTGATCGGGATTGCCGGCGCCGATGCCGATGACGAGAAGCTTGCGCATGGACGAACTCCTGCCCGATCGGAACGTCGGTGTCCAGAGAGCCATGGCATGTGCGCAAGCGCGGAAGGGCTTTGAAACTCCACATTGAAACGGCTAGAGTCACCCCGGCATCTCGCCAAGGGAGCTTCCATGTTCCGTTATGTTCTGACCGCAGCGATGGCGCTCTCGGCCACGCCCGTATTCGCCAATGATTCGATTGCCGAATTGGGAACGGGCGGCCTGATCCTGTCGCGCAGCGACGCGGTGGCTATGGAGAGTGAGGATCTCTACATCTCCCCGGAAAAGGTGACGGTCGATTATGTCTTCCGAAACAACACCGATAAGGATGTCGACGCGATCGTTGCTTTTCCGATGCCTGACATCGAAGGCGATCCGAACGAGATGCCGGCGATCCCCGACGGGCAGAGCGACAATTTCCTCGGCTTCGAGGTGACGATCGACGGCGTGGCTGCAAAGCCGCAGCTCGAGCAGAAGGCATTTGCGCTCGGCATCGACATCAGCGCCGATTTGAAGGCGCAAAACGTGCCGCTCTACCCGTTCGGCGATGCGGCCAGGGCGGCTTTGGCAAAGCTGCCGCAGGCGGTTGCCGACGACTGGGTCGATCGCGGCATCATCATCGAGGACACCGCCGACGACGGTTCGGGCATGAAGACCGACTATGTGCCGTTCTGGCAATTGCGCTCGACCTACTGGTGGCGCTCGACCTTTCCAGCCAATAAGGCAGTCCACGTCGCCCACCGCTACAAACCGAGCGTCGGCGGCACGTCCTCGGTCAGCTTCTTCTACGATGGCCAGTTCCAAGGCCAATACGCCGCCTACAAGACCCGATACTGCATGGACGGCACGTTCGAGAACGCGATCCGCAAGGCAGCGAAGAACAATCCCGACGGCACTCCGAAATATTTCGAGAACCGTATCGCCTATATCCTGACCACGGGCGGTAACTGGGCGACGGGCGCCATCGGCAAGTTCAAGCTGACCGTCGACAAGGGCGATCCAAAGAACCTGGTCTCGTTCTGTGGCGAAAACGTCAGGAAAGTCGGGCCGACGCGTTTCGAGATGACGGCAGAAAATTTCTACCCTGAGCACGATATCGACATATTGCTGCTGGTGCCTTCGGACGATGGCGGGAGCGGCGGCTGATGGACGTCGCGATCTATGTCGCCATCGCCGAAAACGGCGTGATCGGGCGCGATGGTGGTTTGCCGTGGCGGCTTTCCAGCGATCTCAAGCGGTTCAAGGCCGACACGATGGGCAAACCTATCATCATGGGTCGCAAGACCTATGAAGGCATCGGCCGGCCTCTGCCGGGCAGGCTAAGTATCGTGGTGACCCGCGCCAAGGCCTGGCGCGCCGAGGGCGTCGAAATCGTGCATTCGCTCGACGAGGCGCTCAGCCTGGCGAAGGTGCGCGGGCGCTGCATGGCCGGCGCCGACGAAATCTGCATCATCGGCGGCGGCGAGATCTATACCCAGGCGCTGCCGCTGGCCGACCGCTTGCATGTCACCCATGTCCTTGCCGCGGTCGACGGCGACGTGCATTTCCCGCCGATCGACCCGGATTTGTGGCGCATTGTTCGATCGGAGAACGTTCCGGCCGGTGAAAAGGATAGTCATGCGACACGCTATTCGGTTTACGAGCGACGCCGCGACGTGCATTGAGAGACATTAAAGGGTCGCGACGGTCCAAAACGGACGGTGACGACCACCGATCGCGTTGAAAGCATGCCCTGGCATCCCTATAGAAGAACAACATTGGATTTGCGTCGTCAGGCCGGCGCGTGAGGGAGCGAAAGGACATTCATGCCCTGGAATGACAAAAGCGGCGGAGGCGGCGGCCCATGGGGCGGCGGCAACAATCCAGGACCCTGGGGGCAGGGACCAAAGGGGCCTAGCGGTCCGCAGGGCTCGCCTCCCGATCTCGAAGATATCATCCGGCGCGGCCAGGATAGGTTGCGGCGTGCTTTGCCGGGTGGCGGCGGCGCCAGCCCAGCCGTATTCGGGCTGATCGCGGCAGCGCTTGTGGTGCTGTGGGCATTCAAGGCGGTCTATACCGTGCAGCCCGACGAGGTTGCGGTCGAACTCAGATTCGGCGTGCCAAAGGCGGAGTTCTCGCAGCCAGGCCTGCATTTCCATTGGTGGCCCATCGAGACGGTCGAGACGGCCAACATCGCCGAACAACTCGTCAACATCGGCGGCGGCACGGCCACCGGCAACGGTTCAGGCCTGATGCTTTCTGGCGATCAGAACATCGTCAACGTCCAGTTCTCTGTGGCCTATCAGGTCTCCGATCCGAGGGCCTATCTGTTCGACGTATCCGATCCCGACGGCATGCTGCGGCAGGTCGCCGAAAGCGCCATGCGCGAAGCGGTCGGCCGGCGGCCGGCGCAGGACATCTTCCGCGACGATCGCGAGGGCATTGCGGCGTCCGTGCGCGAAATCATCCAGACGACGCTTGACGGCTATAGGGCCGGCCTGAACGTCAACGCGATCTCGATCGAGGATGCTGCGCCGCCGCGCGAAGTGGCCGACGCCTTCGACGAGGTGCAGCGCGCCGAACAGGACGAGGACAAGTTCGTCGAACAGGCCAACCAGTATTCCAACCAGAAGCTCGGCCAGGCACGCGGCGAGGCCGCACAGATCCGCGAGGAGGCGGCCGGCTACAAGAACCGGGTCGTGCAGGAGGCCGAAGGCGAGGCGCAGCGCTTCATCTCGGTCTATGACGAATACGCCAAGGCGCCGGATGTGACGCGCCAGCGGCTTTATCTGGAAACGATGGAGAGGGTTCTGAAGGATTCCAGCAAGGTCATTATCGAGCAAGGCAGCGGACCAGGGGTCGTTCCCTATCTGCCGCTGCCGGCATTGCAGCAGAAGGCGCCGGCGCCGGTCCTTGGAGGAACCCAGTGATGGCCAACCGTCTTCCCATCATCGCCGTCATCGCCGCGGTTATCCTGTTCCTGCTCTATTCGTCGGTCTTCGTTGTCAATGCGCGACAGCAGGCGCTGGTGCTCAGGTTCGGCGAAATCGTAGACGTCAAGAGCCAGCCGGGAATCTATTTCAAGGCGCCGTTCGCCTTCTTCGATGCCGACAGCGTGCAGTTGATCGAAAACAGGGTGCTGCGCTTCGACCTCGACAACATCCGCGTTCAGGTTTCAGGCGGCAAGTTCTATGAGGTCGACGCCTTCATCGCCTATCGGATCTCGGATCCGCGCGTGTTCCGCTCCGCGGTGTCCGGCCAGATCGAACTGGCCGAGGCACGGTTGAGAACGCGTCTCGACGCCGCCTTGCGTCGGGTTTACGGTTTGCGCGACTTCGAGGCGGCGCTCTCGGAAGAGCGAGCCGTGATGATGCGTGAAGTGCGCGACCAGCTGAGGCCCGACGCCACGTCGCTCGGCCTGCAAATCGAGGATGTCCGTATTCGCCGAACCGATTTGACGGCGGAAGTCTCGCAACAGACATATGACCGTATGAAGGCTGAGCGTCTGGCCGAAGCCGAGCGGCTGAGGGCGCGCGGCAACGAGGCGGCGCAGCGCATCAGGGCGCGCGCCGACCGCGAAGTGGTGGAGATCGTCGCCGAGGCACGGAGAGAGTCTGAAATCCTGCGCGGTGAAGGCGAAGCTCAACGCAGCGCCACCTTCGCGAATGCCTACCAGCGCGATCCGGCCTTCTTCGACTTTTACCGGTCGATGAATGCCTACGGCACGGCGCTGGACAATACCGGGACGACGATGGTGCTGTCGCCGAATTCGGAATTCTTCCGTTTCTTCCGCAACCCCGCCGGCGCGGCTGCGCCGGCAGCGTCGCCCGCAGCACCTGCTGCACCGGCAGCGCAGCCAGGCATCGGCCAGTAACGGCCGGTGCAGGATTTTCTGGCGGCAATAGGCTTGGTTCTCGTGGTAGAGGGCTTGGTCTATGGCGGCTTTCCCGGCCTCGCCAAGAAACTTGCCGGCGAAGTTCTGTCGATGCCGGAGAATGCGCTGCGGGTCGCCGGGCTGATTGCCATCGCCGTTGGCGTCGGCATCGTCTGGCTGGTGCGAGGTGGATGACGGTCTATGATTTCGGGATAACGGAGGTTTTATCCTCCGCCGATAGCCATAGCCGCAAACGTGCCGTATTTCTTGCCAACATGGTTCTACGCAGCGTTTTCGGCGAGCGCTTTTCTTCTCAGAGACACCGGGAGATTTCTCGATGACATCCAACAGGTTTTTGCGCGCGGCGAGGCGGACGTTCACCGCGGGTGCTGCAGCACTTCTTATCGGCGCCGCTACCGTCCCGTCGCTGGTGACGCCTGCGGCCGCCGCCGACGGCCCGGCTTCGGTCGCCGATCTCGCGCAGGGCCTGCTCGGCGCCGTGGTCAACATATCGACCTCGCAGAGGGTGAAGGGCACGGAGGGCCCGGGCGCGGTGCCGATGCCGCAGCTTCCGGAGGGCTCGCCCTTCCAGGATTTCTTCGACGATTTCTTCAAGAACCGTCCCGGCGAACAGGGCAACCCCTCGCAAAAGGTGCAGTCGCTGGGCTCCGGCTTCGTGGTCGACGCCGAGCAGGGTATCGTGGTGACGAATAATCACGTGATCGCCGATGCCGACGACATCGAGGTGAATTTCTCCGACGGCGTGACGCTGAAGGCGACGCTGGTCGGCACCGACACCAAGACCGACGTGGCGGTGCTGAAGGTCGATCCGAAAGGGCACAAACTGACGGCGGTGAAATTCGGCGATTCCAGCAAGATGCGTGTCGGGGACTGGGTGATGGCGATCGGCAATCCGTTCGGCCTCGGCGGCACCGTGACGGTTGGTATCGTCTCGGCCCGCAACCGCGACATCAATTCCGGTCCCTATGACGACTTCATCCAGACCGATGCCGCGATCAACCGAGGCAACTCCGGCGGACCGCTGTTCAACAGCGACGGCGAGGTGATCGGCATCAACACGGCGATCATCTCGCCGTCCGGCGGCTCGATCGGCATCGGCTTTTCCATTCCCTCGCAGCTTGCGTTGGGCGTCGTCGACCAACTCCGCCAGTTCGGCGAGACGCGGCGCGGCTGGCTCGGCGTGCGCATCCAGCCGGTGACGGACGACATTGCCGAAAGCCTCGGCATGGCCACCGCTAAGGGCGCCCTGGTCGCCGGCGTCATCAAGGGCGGGCCTGTCGACAACGGCACCATTCTGGCGGGCGACGTCATCATCAAGTTCGACGGCAGGGACGTCAATGAAATGCGCGACCTGCCGCGCGTCGTCGCGGAAAGCACGGTCGGCAAGGCTGTCGACGTGGTCATCGTGCGCAAGGGTGTCGAGCAGACCGTGAAGGTGACGCTCGGCCGGCTCGAAGATGGCGAAAAGCTTGCCAGCGGCGAGAATGGCACCGCCGGCAAGGATAATGGCGACGAGGCGCCCGCCGTTTCGACGGCTTCCGTGCTCGGCATGACCGTTGGCGAGCTCAACGACGAGACGCGGACGAAATTCGGCATCGCCGCCGAAGTCTCCGGCGTCGTCATCACCGAAGTCACCAAGGACTCGGCCGCTGCCGAACGTGGCATCCAGGCCGGCGAGGTGATCACCGAGATCGCTCAGGAATCGGTCGCCACGCCCAAGGATGTCATGGACCGGATTGCTGCGTTGAAGGAGCAGGGACGCAAGAACGCGCTGCTGATGCTGGCGTCGAAGACCGGCGAATTGCGGTTTGTGACGATCCGGATGGACTGAGTCCGGCCGGCTTTGCTGTCTTGGCAGAACCGGTAGAGCTGCACTTTCTCTGGCGCCCGCAGTTGAGTGATCCGAAGGATGAGATGGTGCTTGCGGCAGCGATCAATCGTCGGGCAGACGCATTGGTCACTCACAATCGCCGCGATTTTGTGACTGCGGCAGGCCCTTTTTTGAAGTTCCAGTCATCAGGCCCGCCGAATTGTTGGAAGCATTTCGAACATGAGCAAGGCGACCGATCCGTTGAAACTTCCCTTGTCGATCAAGGAGGCGGCTGCACGTCTGGCAAAGGCTGATGGGGTGTCGCTGAACCAGTGGATCGCTTCGGCCGTGGCGCAAAACGTTGGAGCCATGGAGACAGCGGCCGATTTCCTGCGTCGACGGGCTGGTGATGCATCAGGCGATGATTTCGCTAAAGTGCTCGATCGCGTCGGCATCAAACCGCCGCAACCCGGCGGCGAGCTTCCGTTTGACAAGCACTGATCAAGGCCGGTTTTTTTGCCAATCCTTGGCTGTCAGCCTGTAGAACACATGCCGCTTGAGCATGGCATGGCTGTCCGGAATGCCGGAGTGGTCGAAATCGCTGGCCGGGTCGGCGATCATGCCCAGGCGCTTCATGACGGCTGTGGAACGGCTGTTATCCCTAACGGCGAAGGACACGATTTCGTCGAGGCCAAGCGTTTCGAAGCCATAGGCGAGCCACGCTTCGGCTGCCTCGGTGACATAGCCATGGCCCCAGAATTCGGGCGCCAGCCGCCAGCCGATCTCGACTGTGCCGGCAGGCAGGAAGGGCAAATGATCGGTGTCGAGGAGGCCGACGAAGCCGATGCATTGGCGCGTTTCAATTATCTCGGCGGCAGCGAAACCGTAGCCATCCTCGGCGATCCAGGCGCGGAACTCGTCCATTTTGGCGTCCGCGGCAGCGCGGTCGCGGCGAAATGGAAAGAATTCCATGACGCGTTCGTCGGAATTGATGCGGTAGAAGAGCTCACGGTCGCGATCCTCCCAGTTGCGCAGGATCAGGCGCTCGGTGCGGATCGGCGTCACTCCACAAATTCCTCCCGCTGGTAGCCCTGCAGATAGAGCAGCGCGGTCAGGTCGCCGTGGTCAATGCGGAATTTTGCCTCCGCCGCCACGACCTGCTTGGCGTGAAGTGCCACACCGGTGCCGGCTAGGCGGATCATGTCGAGGTCGTTGGCGCCATCGCCGACAGCAATGGCGTCGGCGGTCGTCAGCCCGAGTCGCGCCGAAATCTCGAGCAGCGCATCGGCCTTGGCGGCACGCCCCAGGATCGGCTCGGCCACCAGCCCGGTGAAGTGGCCGTCCTGCTCGATCAGGCGGTTGGCGCGGTTCTCCTGAAAGCCGAGCATGGCGGCGATGCGTGAGGTGAAGACGTTGAAGCCACCCGACACGAGTGCAGTCCATGCGCCATTGGCCCGCATGGTCTGGACAAGTGCGCGGCCGCCGGGGGCCAGCGTCAAGCGGTTGGCGATGACGCGGTCGACCACGGCAGCGTTGAGGCCTTTCAGCAGCGCCACCCGCTCGCGCAAGGCCGGCTCGAATGCGATCTCGCCATTCATCGATCGCGCCGTGATGGCAGCGACGTAATCCTTGACGCCGATCTCGTCGGCAAGCTCGTCGATGCACTCCTGGTCGATAACAGTCGAATCCATATCGGCGATGAGAATTTTCTTCCGCCTTCCCTCGGCCAGCTGGACGATCACGTCGACCGGTTCGGGTGCGAGCACGGCGCGCAGGCCGGCGGTCGTTTCAACGGCTTCGGCCGCCTCGGGCAAAGCGAATTCGCAGGCGATGCCTTCGGCCAGCCAGCGAACAGTGCTTGCGCCAACCGACCGTGACACCATATTCGCAAGCGCCGGCGACAATGCGCGGCCGGCGGGATGGGACACAAGCGTGGCGACCAAGGGCGTGGCAAGCGGGGGCATCGAAAATTCCGGCAGGCAGGCGGGCGAGGGCCGCGTTAAGAACGCGATCCTGATAGCCGGGCCGACCGCCAGCGGCAAGTCCGCCCTTGCGGTCGACCTCGCCGAGCGCAATGGCGGCGTCATCGTCAACACCGATTCCATGCAAGGCTATTCGGTGCTCGACGTGCTGACGGCGCGGCCGACTGCTGCCGAACTGGCTCGCGTCCCGCATTTCCTCTACGGACATGTCCATCCCTCCACCGCATATTCCACCGGCGCCTGGCTGCGCGATGTGATGAAGCTCATCGACAACGGTGCGTTCTTGGAACGGCGGGTCGGCACGTTCTTCGAACGGCCGGTGATTTTCGTCGGTGGGACGGGGCTTTATTTTCGGGCGCTTGCGGAAGGCATTTCGGAAATGCCCGACATTCCGCAGTCGATCCGTGATCGCTGGCGCTACGAACTCCAGGAGCAGGGCGCAGCCGAGCTGCACCGCATCCTGCTGCGCGAGGATTCCGCAACCGGCATGATGCTGAAGCCGACCGACGGCCAGCGCATCGTGCGGGCGCTGGAGGTGCTCGACGCATCGGGCCGTTCCATCCTGGAATGGCAGGCGGCGCGCGGCCGTCCACTGATCGACAGGGCCAGCACGCGTTTCTTTGTGATCGAACCGGACCGAGCGGAGCTGGTGGAGCGGATCGAGGCGCGGTTCGACCGCATGCTGGAGAAGGGCGCTCTCGACGAGGTCAGGCGGCTGACCGACCTTGGCCTCGATCCCGACTTGCCGGCGATGAAAGCGATCGGCGTTCGCGAACTCCAGGCCGCAATGGCCGGCGAGTTGAGTTTCCCCGAAGCGATCGAGCGCGCGAAGATCGCGACGCGGCAATATGCCAAGCGCCAGGCGACCTGGTTCAGGCATCAGTTGGGTCCGGAATGGATGAGATTGCGCCCTGGTGATCGTGTGGAATCCACGATCTCGGATCCCCTTTCCAGTGCAACCTGAAAAGTTGATTTTGAGGGGAGACTTCCCGTCGAAGTTGTCCTAATTAACCCTCCGTAAGCCCGTCCATGCCATAACGCCTTTGGGAATTTTCCAACGGGGAGCAGATGCGTTTTCACAAGGCGGAATCAGCCTTTTTTGTGTTTATATTCGTGATCCTGGCCGCCGGCCTAGTGACGCTTCACGCCTATGGGCTTCTGCAGGCCTTCGCCGAAGACGTTCATACACCCGCAAGGGTCGACAAGATCATCTATCTCAACAAGCTGCTGTTTGGGACCGGCGTTCTTTTGGCGACTGCCCTGTTCTTCGGCATTTTCTTCATCTATCCGCTGATCCGCAAGCAGGCGACAGAAGAAGGCAAGCTGCGCGCCATGACGGTTTCGCTCAGCGCTCGTTCGGAAACGCTGGAACATGCGGCGCTGACCGACAGCCTGACCGGTATGCAGAACCGGCGCTATTTCGATGACGCACTGAAGGAATATCTCGAGGAATTCCGCCGCATCGAGAAGCCGGTCGGGCTGATGATCCTTGATCTCGATCATTTCAAGCAGGTCAACGACACCCACGGCCATGATGTTGGTGACGAGGTGTTGCGGGCGGTCGCCAACTGTCTCAAGGACATGACACGCTATCACGATGTGGTGGCGCGTCTGGGTGGCGAGGAGTTCGCAGTGGTCACGCCCAACATGGACGCCGAGCTTCTGTCCAAATTCGCCGAGCGCATCCGCAAGGCGATTGCCAACATGTCGATACTGTCAGGAAATGTCCGCCTAAAGATCACCACGAGCGTCGGCCTTGCCGTCTGGGACCGTAAGGAAACCGCCGAAGAGTTCTATCGCCGCGCCGACCGCCAGCTGTATGAGGCCAAGAGGCAAGGCCGAAACCGCGTCTGCGCCTAAAATCCCGTCACTAAATTCGTGATGCTGGCCGCCTGATGCCGTTTTCTGCGCTACTACAGCGCCGCGCGTCGTTGGACTCGCAAAGGACGCTGTAGCATCTTCATTTTGCGCATGATCCTTTCCGAAAATCGATCACGATTTTGGGGTCATGCGCGTGCTCGTGGACTGAATGTCCACTCCGCTCCGGTTCTCGAAAACGACACCATCCGGCTCAGCCTGACGAATTCCTGACGGGATTTACCCAAGAAGGGAAAGCTTGCCCGGTATCTCAAGCGCGCAGGGCGCTGGATCCATGGAGACTTTCACCGTCGCCGGCTCAATCGTTCTGCGGGCGCAGGCCGAAGGTTGCGGGTTTCAAGCCATAACGCATGTCGAAATCGTCGTCGGGTTGGACGCGCGGGACGAGTGGCTTTCGGTAGTTGGGGTCACCGGCCTGTCGGGCGGAATCCACGACTTCGGCGAAGGCCATCGCCTGCTGCGATTTCGGTACGTTGCGCAGCCTTTCGACGATCGCCACCAGGTCGACATCATTGCCGGTTTCGGACGGCAAGGCTTCCTCGCGCTTGGCCGTGCCTGGAATCAGGTCATCGGACATTTTCTCGAACTTCAGCCGCATGGTCGTTGCCACGCCCTCACCGAAGGCGATGGCTTCGCGCTGGCCCATCGAAGACAGGAATGCCAGCGTCGAGGCCGAGGAATCGGCGATCGCCGAGCGGATGATCGCCTGGTCCTGCTCATTGGCAAGCCGCATAGCGAAAAAGGTCGAGCACTGCGACAGGATGGTGGGATCGAGCTCGCCCGGGCGCTGGGTGACGATGCCGAGATAACAGCCATATTTGCGGCCTTCCTTGGCGATGCGCGACAGCGCGTGTCGGGTCGGCGCAAAACCAAGGCGCGGATCGGCCGGCATATAGCGGTGTGCTTCCTCGCACAGCAAAAGCAGCCGCAGCCGGCCTTCGCTCCACAGTGCAAGGTCGAAGGCCAGGCGCGCCAGCACCGAACAGACGGAATTGACCACTTCCGACGGCATGCCGGCCATCTCGAAGCAGGTCACCGGGCGCCCGTGATGCGGCACGCGGAAAATATTGCCGATCGTCTCGTGGATGGTATCTTCGATCAGCCGCGAATTGAACATGAAGCGGTAGCGCGGATCCGAGGCTGCCGATTCGATGCGCGTCTTCAGCGATTTGAGGGTGGGGCGGTCGTTCTTGCTTTCCAGCAGTCCCATTCGCTCGTCGATCTGCTTGATAAGATCGACAACGCGATAGGGCACCGGGGTGTCCGCGGTCAGTGTATCAGTGCCACGCCTGAGATAGGTGCCGGAATTCGGGTTGCGATACAGGTTCTTGGCTGCGGGAATGAGATCGCGCAAAGCATCGACCTCTTCCGGCACGGTCTCGCGCCCGCGAAACAGCACTTCGGCAAATTCCTCGAGCTTGAATATCCAGAAGGGCAGGTCCAGCGTCGTCGAGCCGACCCTGACGCAGTGCTCGGGCAAGGACGCGGCGAACTCGTTGTGCGGATCGAGGATGAGAACGCGCAGGTCGGGTCGAGCGGCGATCGATTTGCGCAAAAGCAGCGAGACGGCGGTGGATTTGCCGACGCCGGTGGTGCCCACAATGGCGAAATGGCGCGCCAGCGTGTCGTCAATGGCGATGTTGGCGTCGATCGCCTCATCCTGTGACAGCGTTCCGATGGTAATCGAATGACGTCCGGCGAGATCATAGACCGCCTGCAAGTCGCGGCTGCGGATGCGGTGGGCGATGGCGCCGATATGCGGATAGGTGGTGATACCGCGGTCGAAAATCGGTTTGGTGCCGGGCTCGGCGCCGTCGCGCACCTCGCCGATGAGCTCGATTTTGACCTCGATTGGGTTCTGGCCCGCATTGCTCCAGGCGCGATCCGACTTGCCGATCTCGTAGACCAGGCCGACGGTTCGCGTGGCGCCAAGGTTGATGGAGATCATCTTGCCGACGCTCCAATGGCCGGTGACCGTGCCTTCGACATCGGCGGCATAGGCGCTGATGGTGGCGCGCGCGCCGTCGCACTGGACGACATTGCCCAGAATGCGCTTGTCGTTCTGCTCCGCCTTGCGGCGCTCCTGCAATGTCGGCTCTCCGACGGAGGCTTCGCGGTCGACGAACATGGACAGGCTGTTTCCCATTTCCCCAGGCGATCGACCTTACATCGACGGGGTTAAGGTGGGGTGAGGTCGGATGGTGTAAGAGCAATTAAGCCATTCGTGAAAATTGAATTTGATCGGCGCCTTGCTCTAAGTCAAAATTTCGTTATACCGGATGAATGACTGATATAGCGAACGATATATCCTCGACCATCGGCAGGCGAATACGCTCCGAAAGAGCCTTGAGGGACTGGTCGCTGGCGGAGCTCGCAGACCGATCCGACGTGTCGAAAGCTATGCTCAGCACGATAGAGCGCGGCAAGACGAGCCCGACCGCAGCACTTCTCGTGCGGGTCGCCGCGGCCTTCGGCATGACGCTTTCCACTCTCATCGCGCGGGCCGAGCTGCAAGGCGGTGGGCTGCTTCGCGAAAGCGATCAACCGCTTTGGCGTGATCCCGCAACCGGCTATGTCAGGCGGCATCTTTCGCCGGTCTCGGATATGCCGCTCGAGCTGATCCGGATTCAATTGCCGGCGGGAGCCAAGGTGAGCTTTCCGGCAGCGTCCTATGCCTTCATCAGACAACAGATATGGCTGATCTCCGGACGGCTGGAATTCACCGAGGGCGAGGTCGTCCACAGTCTCGAACCGGGTGACTGCCTGGCACTTGGCGCGCCGTCGGATTGCAGCTTCCACGCTCCGGGACCGGACGCCGCCGAGTATCTGGTCGCGCTGGCCAGAGGCTGATGACAGGGCCGCATCTTATGGCCCGACCGAAGCTCACGCATTCACAGCGAGTTTCATCTCGCTCCAGGGATCTTGCACGCATGAGTTCCATCGAAATCAAGGCGCTGACACAAACTGCGCAAACGCATGCAATGCTGGTCGATATGCTGATCGAGACGGTAGCGGCCGGTGGATCGGTCAGTTTCATGCATCCGCTGACGCCGGACGCCGCGGGCGCCTTCTGGAGGAAGTCGCTTATCGCGGCTGCAAGAGGCGAAAGAGCTGTGCTCGGTGCCTGGGACGGCGAGGCTCTGGTCGGCACGGTTACCTTGCTGCTCGACTGTCCCCCCAACCAGCCGCACCGGGCCGAGATCGCCAAGCTGATGACCCGCGTCGACCATCGCGGCAAAGGGGTGGCTACTCGCCTGATGTCGGCGGCCGAAAGCCTCGCAGTCGAAAAAGGCCGCACGCTGCTGGTCCTGGATACGGCGACAGAGGAGGGCGCTTCCGGTCTCTATGAGAGGTTGGGCTTCACGCTTGCCGGTGAGATACCGGACTTTGCATTGAAGCCGCATGGCGGACTGACCGGTACGCTTATCTACTGGAAGCGCATCGGCCAGTCCGGGTAACAGCCCCGAATTTCTATCCCGTGTGGTGGACCTCCTGCAGCCCGTAGACAGGCGTTGCGATGCCCTCGAGCCGTGCTTTCAACTGCAGCGACAGGAACTGCGAATAGTGGCGTGACTGGTGCAGATTGCCGCCGTGGAACCAGAGCGCTTCCTGTTGTGTCGGCTTCCACATGTTGCGCTGTTCGCCCTCCCAGGGGCCGGGGTCCTTGGTGGTGTTCGAGCCGAAACCCCAGCACTTCCCGACTTTGTCGGCGACTTCTTTCGAGATCAGCTCCGCCGCCCAGCCGTTCATCGAACCGTAGCCGGTGGCGTAGACGACGACATCGGCCGACAGCTCGGTGCCGTCGCTGAGCAGGACCGAATGTTCCTTGATCTCGGTCACGTCGACGCCGCTTTTTAGCTTGACGGCGCCGTCGATGATCAGCTGGGAGGCGCCGATGTCGATGTAGTAGCCGGAACCGCGCCTGAGATATTTCATGAATAGGCCCGAACCGTCGTCGCCCCAGTCGAGCATGAAACCGGCCCTTTCCAGGCCCTCATAGAAGGCGGCATCGCGCTTCTTCATCTTTTCGTAGAGCGGGATCTGGAACTCGTGCAGGATCTTGTAGGGCAGGGAGGCGAAGATGAGATCGGCCTTGGCCGTGGTCATGCCGTTTTGCACGGCCTGCTCCGAATAGAGCGCGCCGAGCCCGACATCCATCAACGTGTCGGATTTGACGATATGCGTGGTCGAGCGCTGCACCATGGTGACGTCGACGCCGGCTTCCCAGAGTGCGGCGCAGATATCGTGCGCGGAATTGTTCGAACCGATGACGACGACCTTCTTGCCAACGTAGCTGTCCGGACCGGGATGTTTCGCAGAATGGTGCTGATCACCCTTGAAATTCTCCATGCCCTTGAACTTCGGGATGTTGGGCCGGCCCGACATGCCGGTGGCCAGCACCAGCTGCTTCGGCTTCAGCGTTATGTCCTTGCCACCGCGATGGACGACGACCGTCCATTCCTTTTTCTCGTCAAGATAGGCGGCGCTCTTGGCCTCCGTGGAGGACCAGTAGTTCAGCTCCATGACCTTGGTGTACATTTCCAGCCAGTCGCCGATCTTGTCCTTGGGCGAGAAGACCGGCCAGTTCCTGGGGAAGTCGATATAGGGCAGATGATCGTACCAGACCGGGTCGTGCAGGCAGAGCGACTTGTAGCGCCTGCGCCATGAATCGCCGGCACGCTCGTTCTTCTCGACGATGATGGTCGGCACGCCGAGCTGCCTCAGCCGGGCACCGAGCGCGATGCCGCCCTGGCCGCCGCCGATGATCAGCGTGTAGGGCTGACTGACAAAGCCAAGTTCGGCGGCTTCTTTCTCACGCTCCTCTTTCCAGGTCGGCCGGTTTTTTCCGTGACCATGCTTGGCGCCCAACGGCCGGGCGAAGCCGGCGGGTTCCTCATGACCCATCAGCTCGACCATGGTGGTGAGGAGCGTCCAGATCTTGCCGTTCTTCAACCTGATATGGCCGAAGCCGCGCGCAACCTCCGTTTCGAAGCTGATCCAACCTTCGAGCAGCCCGTCGCTCTCTGTAGCCTCTTCGCCTTTCGCAAGCGCCCAGTTCGAAGGTTTCGTCTTCGCCAACTGGCTCGTCAGCATATCGTGCACCTGGTCGCGACCTTCCATGGTCTTGATGTTCCAGGTGAAGGTCACCAGGTCGCGCCAGTAGCAGTCTTCCTGAAAGCACCCGACCGCCTTGTCGATGTCGCCGGCGGCAAGCGCTGCGCCGAATTGGTCGAGCAGGTCGGACAGTTTTTTGGCTAGGGCCTTGTCGAGCATCAAATTTCCTCCCGTGAAGTCCTGGTCGTCACCGTGGCTTTGCCGGACCCTCCCAGCCCGGTTGACCGGAGTATCGCGGCAAACTGTGCGCCGCGTCACGTCGTCAAATAGTTTGGCGCGGTTTCAATGGCTTACCGCAAAAATTCTGGTCCGCGCGGCGGCGAACAATTTGCCCCACATTTTCGCGCGCACCAGCGCGTCGAGAGTTCCCCGCCGACAATCGTTGCTGGCTGAAACCAAAGTTGCACCTTTGCAACACACCATCAGACCATTGTAAACGTTGAAAGAATGGCTCTTGCGTCAAGTTTGCTGCGGGCTTAGAGAACCGCCCATCCTAACCCGTCCTCCTGAAAGGAGACCCTGTCAATGATCCGGCAACCCAGATCGACACGTTCCGTGCCGACGCTGGAATTGCGTGCGGCTGACAGGGTACCAATCAGGAAGAACGGCCATGGCGAAGTCCATGATCCAGCGCAGGCAGGAAGCCGAGCGCGAACGCATTGAAGCATATGCCGTAACGCTGCGGCGTGTCTCTCCCGTCGCGCGTCCCGCTCCGGATTTCGAGCGGGCGCTTGACGACGCACGCCGAGGCTTTGCCGGTATGGCGATCCGCGACGGTGCGCTGTGGCGTCCAAAGCTGAAGACGCGCGACCGTGCGCGCTTGCGGCTGGCTGCCGCGCGCCATCTTTATGCGCGTTACCCGGTTTCGGCTGCGCTCGAGGGCATCTGGCTGGACGCTTCAGGGCTGGATGCCAGCGAGGTTGCGCTCCGCAAGGCCTGGTATATCGCGGTTGCGCGTGGCGACTCGCTCTACAAGGCGGGCGCCAATGCGTGGCTGTCCCGCAAGGAGGTGCATTGTTTCCTAAACTTATCCGGCGATTTCACGTTCGACGAGGCGTTTCAGGTGGCGATCGCCCGGTCCTATACGGATGATCCGGGGTTAGCGGCCCGACTTGCGCGGACGAAAGTTGCGCGCTCACCACGCGGGGAGTTGGTCTTCTGGCGCGAGGTGACGCGGTTCTTCTGCGGGCATCCCGCGTCGAAGGAGGAGATCGATGATCTGTGCGACTATATTGGCGCGATGCACCAGCGCGACGCAGCATACACCCTGAAGGGTCGTACGCTCGCCTCGCTGCGTCGGCAAATGTTGGAGTGGCATCGCGACATTGCCGCGATCGAACGCATCGAGGCAATGCGCCGCCGCGCTACCGGGCGGGCTCCGCGTACTGCCGGAATGCAGTCGCAGGGCCGCGCCTGGGACGGCTCGCGCCTCGAGGACTGGGAATGGCAGCCATCCTCCAAGGAGGCGAAGGCGCATGGCGAGCGTTTCTTCGTTCGCCAACTCAAGACGGCCGAGGATCTGGTTGCCGAGAGCCGAGCGATGCATCACTGCGTCTCGATGTACGCGGCCAAATGCATTGCCGGCAACGCCTCGATCTGGGTGCTGCGGCGCACAGCGCTCGGCAAAGTCGAGCGGTTGCTGACGATCGAGCTCGACCCGCAAAACCGTGCAGTGCAGGTGCGCGGTTTCGGCAATCGTCTCGCCTCGCCGGAGGAGCGCAAGATCGTCGAGCGCTGGGCCAAGGCGAGGGGCGTGGTGCTGAATGCCTGAAAACGGAAGACCCGCGCGGCGCAAATGCCGCGCGGATTGCACAAGGGGCGAATGTGCCGCCGCCTGGCATCGTGTCACATTCACCGTTGACAGCGGCGCAAAACCAATTCTATTGTCCGCCACCATGAAAACGGCACTCATTCTCGTAGTAGGAAAGCGCGTGGGCAAGGCGGTGTAACCGCCGGGCGAAAACCTCCCATGCGCAGACACAGGCTCCCTCGGGGGCCTTTTTTATTGCCCGAAACACGACTAAACGACCAGCAATCGCCGATGGCGGACAGTACGGGACCAGACCGATGAGCAGTGGAAAGAATGAGCGGCGCGAAATGACGGGCGCCGAAATGGTGGTGCAGGCGCTGAAGGACAATGGCGTCAAGCATGTTTTCGGCTATCCGGGCGGCGCGGTTCTCCCGATCTATGATGAAATCTTCCAACAGGACGAGGTCGAGCACATCCTCGTCCGTCACGAGCAGGGCGCGGGCCACGCGGCGGAGGGCTATGCGCGCTCGACCGGCAAGGCCGGCGTCATGCTGGTGACATCGGGGCCGGGCGCCACCAACGCGGTGACGCCCTTGCAGGATGCGCTGATGGATTCGATCCCGCTAGTCTGCCTGACCGGTCAGGTGCCGACCTCGCTGATCGGCTCGGACGCGTTCCAGGAGTGCGACACGATCGGCATCACGCGCCCCTGCACCAAACACAATTGGCTGGTGAAGGACGTCAACGAGCTCGCGGCAATCATCCACGAGGCCTTCCACGTCGCAACGACAGGACGTCCCGGTCCGGTCGTCGTCGATATTCCGAAGGACGTGCAGTTCGCCAAGGGCATCTACGTGCCGCCACAGACGGCGCCGCGCACTAGCTATCAGCCTAAGGTCCAGGGCGACCTGGAAAAGATCAAGGCGGCGGTCGAACTGATGGCCAACGCGAAAAGGCCAATCCTTTATACGGGCGGCGGTGTCACCAATTCCGGCCCGGAAGCCAGCCATTTGCTGCGCGAACTGGTCGATCTGACCGGCTTCCCGATCACCTCGACGCTGATGGGCCTTGGCGCCTATCCGGCGTCGGGCAAGAACTGGGTGGGCATGCTCGGCATGCACGGCACCTATGAAGCCAATATGGCGATGCATGATTGCGACGTCATGGTCTGCATCGGCGCGCGCTTCGACGACCGTATCACCGGTCGGCTCACCGCGTTCTCGCCGAACTCGAAGAAGATCCATATCGACATCGATCCATCGTCGATCAACAAGAACGTCCACACCGATGTGCCCATCATCGGCGATGTCGGCCGGGTGCTGGAGGATCTGGTGCGGCTGTGGCGGGCGACCGCCAAAGCCGACAAGAAGGCGCTCCACCCGTGGTGGGAGCAGATCGCGAAATGGCGGGCGCGGGATTCGCTTGCCTACAAGATGAACCACGACGTGATCATGCCGCAGTATGCCGTCCAGCGGCTCTACGCGCTGACCAAGGACATGGACACCTACATCACCACCGAGGTCGGCCAGCACCAGATGTGGGCGGCGCAGCACTACCATTTCGAGAAGCCGAACCGCTGGATGACCTCCGGTGGGCTCGGCACGATGGGCTACGGCCTGCCGGCGGCGCTCGGCGTCCAGATCGCGCACCCGGATGCGCTGGTCATCGACATTGCCGGCGACGCCTCGGTGCAGATGACGATGCAGGAGATGAGTGCCGCGGTGCAGCACGAAGCGCCCATCAAGATCTTCATCCTCAACAACCAGTATATGGGCATGGTGCGGCAGTGGCAGCAGCTTCTGCACGGCAACCGGCTGTCGCATTCCTACACCGAAGCGATGCCGGATTTCGTCAAGCTTGCCGAAGCCTATGGCGGCCACGGCATCCGCTGCGAGAAGCCGGACGAGCTGGACGACGCCATCAAGGAGATGATTTCGGTGAAGAAGCCGGTGATCTTCGACTGCCGGGTGGCGACACTTGCCAACTGCTTCCCGATGATCCCGTCGGGCAAGGCGCACAACGAGATGCTTCTGCCTGATGAGGCGACCGACGAGGCGGTGGCCAACGCCATCGACGCCAAGGGCAGGGAACTGGTGTAACACTCAGCCGGGGCAGGGCTGTCGGAAGAAGCCGTACGTAAACAGAGAATTGGCTCAAAAGTTTGAAATCGAGATTCATGTCATGAACGCACAGCTTCAACCGACCGGCTCCGCCTACTTCATCGCCAAGGAAACGGAAAAGCCGGAGACTCACACGCTTTCCGTGCTGGTCGACAACGAGCCGGGCGTGCTGGCCCGGGTCATCGGCCTGTTTTCCGGACGCGGCTACAACATCGAGAGCCTGACGGTCTCCGAAACCGAACATGAAAAGCATCTGTCGCGCATCACCATCGTAACGCGGGGTACGCCGCATGTGCTGGAGCAGATCAAGCATCAGCTCGAGCGCATCGTGCCGGTGCACCGTGTCGTCGATCTCACCGTGCGCTCGCATGAACTCGGCCAGGACCGGCCGCTGGAGCGGGAGCTCGCGCTGGTGAAAGTGGCCGGCACCGGCGAAGGTCGCGTCGAGGCGCTGAGGCTGGCCGATGCCTTCCGCGCTAGCGTCATCGACGCCAATACCGAGCATTTCATCTTCGAGATCACCGGCAAGGGCTCCAAGATCGACCAGTTCATCGCCATCATGAAACCGCTGGGCCTGGTCGAGATCTGCCGGACCGGCGTGGCGGCGATGAATCGCGGCCCGCAAGGGATGTAAACCGTCCGGCGCTATGGCTCCAACGCGCTGGCGCCGCCTACACCTGTCTGTTGCTTTTGGTGCTGATCCTCTGGGCCGGCTGCCGGCGCGGGGTGGCCTTTGTGCGCCTGAACCAAAAAGACAATATTGCTGACCTGCTTGGGAAGAAAGCCATGACCCTCGATGCATTTCTTGCCCTGCTGGTCTATGCCTTCGTGACTTCGATCACGCCGGGCCCGAACAACTTCATGCTTTTGGCTTCCGGCGTGAATTTCGGTTTTGCCAAAACCATTCCGCACATGCTGGGCATCAGCATCGGCTTTCTCGTGCTGCTGCTGGCCGTCGGCTTCGGTCTCGGCGCCGTGCTGACTGCGTTTCCGGCGCTGCACACCGGGTTGAAGCTCGCGGGCGGCGTCTACCTGCTCTATCTCGCCTGGAAGATCGCCATGTCGCGTTCGCTCAGCGGCAAGGGCGAGGCCAATGCGCGACCGATGCGTTTCATCGATGCGGCGGCGTTCCAGTGGGTCAATCCCAAGGCTTGGGTGATGGCTATCACTGCCATGGCCGTCTATGCCATTCCGGAGCATCCGTTTCTGTCGGTGGCGTTGATCTCGATAGCCTTCACCGTCGTCAACCTGCCGAGTGTTTCGGTGTGGGCAGGTTTCGGCATGGCGCTGCGCGGTTTTCTGTCGGATCCGGTACGGCTGAAATGGTTCAACATCGCCATGGGCGTTCTGCTGGCGGCGACGCTGTGGCCGATGCTTCGGTAGCTGCCTTTTATTGTGCACTGCACATTAAATCTTCGTAATGCCGGGTTTTGGCACTTTTTCGCCTTCGGCGCCTGCTATCTACTTGGTGAAAACCGCGGCACTAGGCTGCGAGTTACGTCAAGATATGACCACCGAACCACAGCGTGTCGGATAGAGGGCTTTTGACAATGCGTGGGAAGATCGTGCTTGCGGTGCTTGCGGCCGCCTGCCTTGTCGCAGCCGGGCTCTACCTTTCGCCCGCGGCAACGGACAAAGGTCCGGCAGATGCTGTCAGCGGGGCAGGCGACTCCTGACAAACCGGCGGCCGCCGCAAATGCCGCACGTTCGACGTCGGTGGTTGCCGCCACCGCTTCGACGGCCGACTTCCCGATCCGGCGCTACGCCATCGGCTTCGTATCCTCCCCTGCCGTGGTCAGCGTGAACGCACGGATCTCGAGCCAGATCACATCGATCGCCGTCAAGGACGGGCAGATGGTGAGGGCTGGCGACCTTCTGTTCTCGCTGGACGACCGCTCACTGAAGGCGCAACAGGCCCGTGACCAGGCGACGCTCGCCAAGGACGAGGCGCTGCTTGCCAGTGCCACGGCCGATCTTGAGCGCGCCAAGAACCTTGTCGCAAGGCAGGCTGGCACGCAGCAAACCTATGATCAGGCAATCGCCGCGCAGAAGTCCGCTGCGGCCACAGTCGATGCCGACAAGGCGTCGCTCGATGCCGACGCTGTCCAACTCGGCTTTGCCACGATCACGGCGCCGATTTCCGGCAGGCTGGGCGCGGTCAACGTCGCGATCGGCGATCTCGTCAGCACCAGCAACGGCAACAGCACGTCGACCCCGCTGGTGACCATCACCCAGGTGGACCCGTTGCAGGTGAACTTCAATCTTCCGGAAAGCGATCTTGCCTTGCTGCACAAGGCGCTGGCGGAGCCAAGGGAAGGCGCAGTCACGCTGACCAGGGACGGCGATCCGACGCCGATCGGCAAGGGGACCCTCGATTTCGTCGATTCCAGCGTCGACACAGCCTCCGGCACGATCGCAACGCGTGCCCGCGTGCCCAATGCCGATCTTTCGCTGTGGCCGGGCCAATATGTGAATGTCGTTCTGGATGCCGGCATCATGCCGCAAATGACCTCCGTTCCCACGGTTGCGGTCCAGCCCAGCCAGAAGGGACCGTTCGTCTATGTGATCAGGCCTGACGAGACGGTGGAGATGCGGCCCGTGCAGGTCGCGCTGACCGAAGGCGACAGCAGCGCTATCGGCGAGGGGCTGAAAAGCGGCGAACGTGTCGTCGTCGAGGGCCAGGCAAAGCTGAAGAACGGTTCGCCGATCCGCGAAGCCAAGGTCGGGACCGGCGATCAGGCGTCTCCAAGGGTTGCGGAGGCTGGCAAGGCGGCCGGGACGCGCCCATGATCTCCGAATTCTGCATCCGCAGGCCCGTCGCCACCCTGCTCATGTCCTTTGCCCTCGTGCTGGGCGGGCTGTTCGCTTACAAGTTCCTGCCAGTGGCCGCTCTGCCGAGCGCCGAGTTTCCGGTGGTCAACGTCTCGGCCTCGCTGCCCGGCGCCTCGCCCGAAACCATGGCGACCTCGGTGGCAACGCCGCTGATCAAGCAGTTCGCCACCATCGCCGGCATCGATTCGATCTCGACCACGAATTCGCTTGGCTCCACCTCGATCGCCATCCAGTTCGTGCTCAATCGCGACATCGACGCCGCGGCGGCCGACGTGCAGGCGGCGATCGCGCGAACGCAGCGGCAATTGCCGCCCGAGATGACCAGCCCGCCGAGCTACCGCAAGGTCAATCCGGCCGATGCGCCGATCCTCCTGATGTCGCTGGTCAGCGACACGGTTCCGCTGACCGATCTCGATGCCTTTGCCGAGAATGTGATCTCGCCGTCGCTGTCGACGATCGAAGGCGTGGCGCAGGTCTCGATCTTCGGGCAGCAGAAATACGCCGTGCGCGTCCAGATCGATCCGACGGCGCTGGCCGCACGCGGCATCTCGATCGACCAGCTGCAGACGGCGATCGCCTCGGCCAACAGCAACACGCCGCTCGGCGTGCTGCAGAACGACAAGCAGCAGCTGACGATCACCGCCAATACGCAGCTGAACAACGCGGCGGGGTTTTCCAACATCATTATAGCCACCAGGAACGGCCGTCCGGTGCGGCTCGGCGAGGTGACCCGCGTCATCGATTCGGTCGAGACCACGACGACGGCAAGCTGGTACGACGGCACCCGCGCGATCATCATGGCGGTGCAGCGCCAGCCCGATGCCAACACTGTCGACGTCGTTGACCGCGTCAAGGCGATGCTGCCGTCCTTCCAGGATCAAATGCCGGCGGCGGCCAGTATCCAGTTGCTCAACGACCGCTCGACTTCGATCCGCGAGGCGGTCGACGACGTGCAGTTCACGCTGCTGCTCACCATCGCACTGGTGGTGATGGTGATTTTCCTGTTCCTGCGCCGGGTAACGGCGACAATCATCCCGGCGGTGGCGGTGCCGATCTCGCTGATCGCCACGCTCGGCGCCATGTTCCTGTTCGGCTTTTCCATCGACAACATAACGCTGATGGGGCTGACGCTGGCGGTCGGCCTTGTGGTCGACGATGCGATCGTCATGCTGGAGAACATCTTCCGCCACATGGAGGAGGATGGGCTCTCGGCCCTCGACGCGGCGCTCAAAGGTGCGCGGGAAATCGGCTTCACCATCATTTCGATCTCGATCTCGCTGGTGGCGGTGCTCATCCCCGTGCTTTTGATGGGCGGAGTGATCGGCCGCATTTTCAACGAGTTCGCGGTGGTGGTGACAGTCGCCATCCTGGCGTCGATGTTCGTGTCGCTGACACTGACGCCGATGCTGTGCTCGCGGCTTTTATCGGTGCCGAAGGCCGAGCGCGAAGCAGCGCAGGGCGGAGATCACAGGCACAATTTCTTCATGCGAGGCTATGACTGGCTGCTGACCTTCTGCCTGCGGCACAGTTTCCTGGTTTTTCTCGTCTTTATCGGAACGGCCGCACTGACGGTCTGGCTGATCCAGACCTCGCCGAAGGGCTTCTTCCCGCAGGAGGATATCGGCCAGATTTCGGTGACGACCACCGCGCGCCAGGACATTTCGTTCGACGCCATGGTGAAGCTGCAGGGGCAAGTGGCTGGATGTCTTCACCCATTCACCCTATGTCTCGCATGTAGGGTGGTCGGTAGGCGGCGGAGACAACGCGCTCAACCAGGGCCGGCTCTATGTGCAATTGAAGGACAAGGACCAGCGCCCCGATATCGACAAGGTGCTCTCGGATCTGCGGCGGCAGCTGGCCAATGTTCCCGGCATCGAAACTTTCATGCAGCCGGTGCAGAATCTGCGGCTCGGCGCGCGCGCTTAGGCCAGCGCCTATCAGCTCGTCGTGCAGGGCCTCGACATCGGCGCGGCTGACAGCTGGGCGCAGAAGCTCACCGACGCGATGGCCGCTGACCATAGCGCCTTCACCGACGTCACCAATGATTTGCAGAACAACGCCTTGCAGGCGTCGCTGGTAGTCGACCGCGACAAGGCGGCGACGCTCGGCATCGACACCGATACGCTGCGCTCCAGCCTCTATGGCGGTTTCGGCACCGAGCAAGTGTCGACCATCTTCGGTTCGGCCGACAGCTATGAGGTGATCATGGAGCTCGACCCGAGGATCGAGTGGTCGCCAGAAAGGATGCTGGCGATCAAGGTGAGGACGGCCAGCGGCAGCCTGGTGCCCCTCGGCGCTTTCGCCAGTGTCGATCGGACCGCCGGCGCCTTGACCGTCAATCAGGTCGGCCAGCTTCCGGCGGTGACCATCTCCTACAATCTGCCGCAGGGCGTCGCGCTCGGTGACAGCGTGACCCACATCAATGCGCTGAAGGAAAAGATCGGAATGCCGGCGACGATCTCGACCACTTTTTCGGGCACGGCGAAAACGTTCCAGGATTCGCTTGCCAACCAGGGCCTGCTGATCGGCGGCGCGATCCTGACCATCTACATCGTCCTCGGCATCCTCTACGAGAGCTTCATCCATCCCCTCACCATCCTGACCGGACTGCCGTCGGCCGTGCTCGGCGCACTGGTGGCGTTGCGGCTTGCGGGCATGGACCTGTCGGTGATCGCGGTCATCGGCATCCTGATGCTGATCCGCATCGTCAAGAAGAACGGCATCATGATGATCGACGTTGCGCTCGAACTCAGGCGCGAGGGGATGTCGCCGCTCGATTCCATCCACAAGGCCTGCCTGATGCGCTTTCGTCCGATCATGATGACGACGCTGGCGGCCCTGATGGGCACGATCCCGATCGCGTTCGGGACCGGCGCCAGCGCGGAACTGCGCCAGCCGCTCGGCGTTGCGGTGGTCGGCGGCCTGGTCGCTTCGCAAGCGCTGACGCTGTTCGTCACGCCGGTCATCTATGTCTACATGGAGCATTTTTCCGGCTGGCTTCTCGGGCTGTGGCCGCAGCGTCGGGACGAGCAGCTACCGGTCGAAACCGTCGACCAGCCGTCGCTGTTCGAGGGCGGAGAAGAGTTGCAGGGCGAGCCGCAAAAGGCGGCTGCAGAGTAAAGCCGATGGATTTCACTGGCCCAAGCCGTGGCGCTTGCCGCCGGCGGCTCGCGATCGTAATTTGACGCCCATGTCCCATGATCACGACCACGACAACGAGCTTGATCCTTTTGCCGCCCGGGTGCGCGCTCTGGAGACGATCCTTACCCAGAAAGGGCTGATCGATCCGGCCGCCATCGACGTGATCGTCGACACCTACGAGACAAAAATCGGCCCGCGCAACGGCGCCAAGGTGGTGGCGAAGGCCTGGGTCGATCCTGACTTTGCTGCCTTGCTGAAACGCGACGCGACGGTGGCGATTGGCTCGCTCGGCTACACCGGACGGCAAGGTGAGCATATGCAGGCCGTCTTCAACACGGTTGACACGCACAACCTCGTCGTCTGCACGCTGTGCTCGTGCTACCCGTGGTCGGTGCTCGGCCTGCCGCCGGTCTGGTATAAGGCGCCGCCCTATCGTTCGCGTGCAGTGATCGATCCGCGCGGCGTGCTCGAAGAATTCGGGCTGACCTTGCCGGCAACGACCAAAATCCGGGTGTGGGACTCTACTGCCGAGCTCCGCTATCTGGTCGTGCCGACGCGGCCGAAGGGCACCGAGGACTGGAGCGAGGAGCGGCTGGCGGATCTGGTGACGCGCGACGCGATGATCGGCACCGGACTGGCCGGGGCGCCGAAATGAACGGGCCGCAGGATCTCGGCGGACAGATGGGGTTCGGGCCGGTCGCGCCTGAGAAGGACGAGCCCTATTTCCACGCCGCCTGGGAAAGGCGTGCACTGGGCGTGACGCTGTGCGCCGGCGCGATGGGGGCGTGGAATATCGACGAGAGCCGGCATGCGCGGGAGTCGCTGCATCCAGCCGACTACTATGCCTCCAGCTACTACGAGATCTGGATCAAGGCGCTGGAAACCTTGCTCAAGCGGCATGGCTTCGTCAGCGATCGCGATTTGGTCGCGGGCAAGGCGGTCGATCAAGCGGCGGCGCCCAAAAGGGTGCTGAAGGCGGAAAACGTGCTGGCGGTGCTGGCCAAGGGCGGCCCATGCGACCGGCCGATCGCCACCCCGGCTCGGTTCAAGGCGGGCGACCTCGTGCGGACGAAGAATTTTCATCCGACCGGCCATACGCGGCTGCCGCGCTACGCACGCGGCAAGCAAGGCGCCGTCGAGGCGGTGCGCGATGGTTTTGTCTTTCCCGACACCAACGCGCATGGGCAAGGCGAAAACCCGCAATGGGTCTATACGGTGGTTTTTGAGGGCGCGGAAATCTGGGGCGAGGGCGCCGACCCGACGCTGACCGTGTCGATCGACGCCTGGGAGAGCTATCTTGAACCGGCGTGAGGCGAAGTCAGTCACCGCGCTGCCGGCTGGCGTCGATGCGCCGATTTTCGCCGAGCCATGGCAAGCGGAAGCCTTCGCCATGACGGTCGCGCTGCACGACAAGGGCCTGTTCTCTTGGAGCGAATGGGCGGACGCCTTGTCCGCCGAGGTCAAGAAGCCGGGTGCCGCGAGCGATGGCCATGATTATTACGAGCACTGGCTGGCAGCACTGGAAAAGTTGCTGTCGGCCAAAGGCGTCGCCGGCAAGAGCGATGTCGATACGCTTGCCGCTGCCTGGGAACGCGCCGCGCACGCAACGCCCCATGGCAAGCCGATCCTGCTGGAGAACGATCCCAGCCGGACCGAAGGTCGTGGCGGCCCGACCAGTTAGGTCGTGGCGGCTCGACTTTGTTCCCTTTACGTTCCGACCTCTGCCTGATAACTTGCGTTATTGTCGGCGGTAGACCCCGCCACTGATGATCTTAGTGCCGGTAGTCGTCGGCCTTGTCTTTCCCTCGCGAATCCGGTCTCTCGCGCTGATGGAATTCTCTCCTCAACAGGACGATGCGCTGAAAGCGGTCGCCACCTGGCTCAAGACCGGAAAGCCGCAGCTCTTCCGGCTGTTCGGCTTTGCCGGTACCGGCAAGACGACGCTGGCGCGCTATTTTGCCGAGCATGTCGACGGCCAGGTGCAGTTCGCCGCCTTCACCGGTAAGGCGGCGCAGGTGCTGCGTTCCAAGGGCGCGGTCAATGCCCGCACCATCCATTCGCTGATCTACCGGCCGAAGGGCGAGGAGACGGTAGCGGACGAGGTGACCGGCAAGACTTCGATGTCGCCGACCTTCTCGCTCAACCGGCAGAGCCCGATCTCGCGGGCGAAGCTCGTGGTCATAGACGAATGTTCGATGGTCGACGAACAGCTCGGCCGCGACCTGATGAGTTTCGGCACGCCGATCCTCGTTCTCGGCGATCCCGGGCAGTTGCCCCCGATCTCGGGCGGCGGCTTCTTCACCGCCCATGAGCCGGATATTCTGCTCACCGACATCCACCGGCAGGCGCACGACAACCCGATCATCCGGCTGGCGCTCGACGTGCGCGAGGGACGCGAATTCATGCGCGGCGACTATGGCACGGCGCAGGTGATCGGCAAGGAAGATGTCACCCAGGAACTGGTGCTGAAGGCGGACCAGGTGCTGGTCGGCACCAACAGGACGCGGCGTCGGTATAATCAGCGGCTGCGCGAACTGAAGGGGTTCAATGCCGACTACCCGCAGGCCGGCGACAAGCTCGTCTGCCTGCGCAACGACCCGGCCAAGGGATTGCTCAACGGCTCGCTGTGGAAGGTGATGACCTCGTCGCGCGAGACGGTGAAACCCGGCATCAATTTGCTGGTCTCACCGGAGGAGGACGATCCGGACCGCGGCGTTGCCAAGATCAAGCTGCTCAAAGCGGCGTTCGAGGACCCGGACGCCGATATTCCCTGGCAGCAGAAAAAGCGCTTCGACGATTTCGACTATGGCTACGCGCTGACCGTGCATAAGGCGCAGGGCTCGCAGTGGAACGATATCGTGCTTTTCGACGAAAGCTGGGCGTTCAAAGAAACCCGCCAGCGCTGGCTCTACACCGCGATCACGCGCGCGGCCGAACGGCTGACGATCGTCAGATAGGATCGATCCCGGGTCACCATCATGACCCTGCTGGCATCACCGGCGCACTAAGCGGCTTGGCGCCCAGCCATTCCCAGGCGGCCGCTTCGTCCTCGGCCTCGAAATGCCGGAATTCGATTGGCACGGAGGCGGGCAAGATGCCTTGTGCGCCCGGTATCCAGTTTGGCTCGCCGATTGCCGCACAGCGGCCGATATGCGCCACGGCATCGGCGGTGCCCTGTTCGATAGTACTGTCCGACACATCGGCCCAGTCGACGCCGTCATGATCGACCAGACGCACCAGCACGTCGACTCTCGGGTGCAGCGCGTAAGCCGCCTCCAGCAAACCGAACAGATTCTCCGCGTCGGCGGCCGTGATATGGCCGACGACGTCGATGGCGAACAGGTCGTCGCGGTCGGTGTCGATGCGGCGAACCGCCGGCACGGCTTCAAGATAATTCACGGGCCTTCCTCTTGCTGGATATTATTCGTTCCTCTGGAACACCGGAAACCCCCTGTCTGTTCCCGCCAAAGGCGTTATAGGTGGCCGCAAATACGTCCGGACCCGAGAAGCCATGCCTGCAAAACTCTCCGTCAATCTCAATGCCATCGCCATGCTACGCAACCGGCGCGATCTGCCGTGGCCAAGCGTCACCGGGCTCGGACGCATCGCACTTGCCGCGGGCGCGCATGGGCTGACAGTGCATCCGCGGCCCGACGAGCGGCACACCAGGCATTCCGACCTGCCGCAGATCAGGGCGCTGATCGACGACGAATTCCCTCAGGCGGAGTTCAACATCGAGGGCTATCCGAGCGAGGATTTCCTGGCGCTTGTGGAAAAGCACCAGCCGGAGCAAGTGACGCTGGTGCCCGACGACCCTGCCCAGGCCACCTCCGACCATGGCTGGAACTTTGCCGCCGAGGCGGCGTTCCTGACGCTGGTCGTCAAACGCCTGAAAAAGGGGGGCTTTCGCGTGTCGTTGTTTTCCGACTCGGATCCGGCAGGCATGAAGGCCGCGCGCGACACCGGCGCCGACCGGATCGAGCTCTACACGGGTCCATATGGCAGCTATCATTCCGATTCGGCAGAAGCGGCGAAGGAGCTGGAAAGATTAGGGAAAACCGCGGATGCCGCGCTTGCCGCCGGACTTCAGGTCAATGCCGGGCACGATCTGGTGGTGAACAACCTGCCGGCATTGGCAAAGCGCATCCCGGCACTGGCCGAAGTGTCGATCGGACATGGGTTGACAGCCGATGCGTTGGAGTATGGCATGGCCGGTACGGTCAAAAGATTTCTGAAGGCCTGTGGGTGGTAGCGATGGAAGCCTCGCTTTGCGGACATGGCAGCCATCACGTTGGGGCACTTGATATTGCATCGCAGCAAGCGTAGAGCACCGCGCGCTTATCGGAGTGTCGTCCATGGCCCTTACCAACAGTGGTAGTGAGGCAGAACCAGTCGAACAATCAAGCCATCCTGAGGTCGAAAAGCACAGCACCAAGGTTTTGATGCTGGGCGCTCTCGGCGTGGTCTACGGCGATATCGGCACCAGCCCGATCTATGCGCTTCGCGAAGCACTGCATGCTTCGTCCGGCACCGATCCGCGCAGTGCCGTTCTGGGCATTCTGTCGCTGATCGTCTGGGCACTGACGATTATCGTGACAATCAAATACGTCGCCTTCGTGCTTCGGGCGGATAACAAGGGTGAAGGCGGTACCCTGTCGCTTATGGCGCTGGCCCGGAAAGCTTATCCGGCTGGTTCCGGCATCATTCTTGCCATTGGTCTCTGCGGAGCCGCACTGTTTTTCGGCGACGCGATCATAACGCCGGCCATCTCGGTGCTTTCAGCGGTGGAAGGCCTGAGCGTCGTGACCCCGGCGTTCGACCCGTACGTGGTTCCCATTACATTGGTGATTCTTGCCGTCTTGTTTGCCGTGCAGCGCTTCGGGACCGGTAGAGTGGCCTCCGTTTTCGGGCCGGTGACGGCGCTCTGGTTCCTGGCGATCGGCATTGCCGGATTGGTGCATATTCTTGACGATGTGTCGGTGCTTTTGGCAATCAACCCCTACTATGCGGTCGCCTACCTTGCCGAAGCCAAAACGGGTGCATTTCTCACAGTCGGTGCGGTTTTTCTGGCGGTTACCGGTGCTGAAGCGCTTTACGTCGATCTCGGGCACTTCGGTCGCCGTCCAATCGTGCTAGCCTGGTTCTGGATCGTCTTCCCCTGCCTGCTACTCAGCTATTTTGGGCAAGGCGCGTTCGTTCTTGCTCACGGGGGGCTGCCCGACAATCCGTTTTTCCAGATGCTGCCAGATTGGGCACTGATACCGATGGTCGGGCTCGCCACAGCAGCGACTGTCATCGCCAGTCAAGCCGTTATCTCCGGGGCGTTTTCGCTGACCAGGCAGGCGGTGCAGCTCAATCTTCTGCCCAGAATCGAAGTTCAGCATACTTCCGAGATGCAACTCGGCCAAATTTACATGCCACGCGTGAATCTCATTCTCGCGCTCGGCGTAATGCTGCTGGTCGTCGGCTTTGGCAGTTCGAGTTCCCTGGCTTCCGCCTATGGAATTTCGGTGACAGGCGAAATGCTGATGACGACTATTTTGCTATTCGTGGTGATGCGGTGGCAATGGAAATGGCAGACCGCACTCGCTGCGGCGCTTGCGCTGCTCTTTGGCACGATAGACACCGGCTTCTTCCTGGCAAATATCGTGAAATTCGTGGAAGGCGGATGGGTTTCGATCGCCGTTGCCTGCATCATGGGGCTGATCATGGGGACCTGGATACGCGGGAGTCGCTATCTATTCGACAAGACGCGCCGGAACGAAATTCCGCTCGATTTCCTTGCCGGCAATTTGTTGAAGAAAAAGCCGCAGCTGGTGTCCGGTACGGCCGTGTTCCTGACCAGCGATCCCGTCAGCGCGCCGACGGCGCTGATGCACAGCCTGAAGCATTACAAGGTGTTGCACGAACAGAATGTCATCCTCTCGGTGGTGACGGCGCAGCAGCCCGTGGTGCCCGACAGCGAGCGGGTTAAGATGGAAACGATCAACGAGCTGTTCATGCGGGTGACGCTGACCTTCGGCTACATGGAACAGCCCAACATCCCGCGTGCGCTGGCGATCTGCCGCAAGCAGGGCTGGAAGTTCGACATCATGACGACCTCCTTCTTCCTGTCGCGGCGCTCGCTCAAGGCGTCACCCAATTCCGGCATGCCGGTGTGGCAGGACAAGTTGTTCATCGGGCTGGCGCGCACGGCAGCGGATGCGACGGAGTATTTTCAGATCCCGACCGGACGTGTGGTTGAGATCGGAACGCAGGTGGCTATCTAGGACATGCCGATATTCAGGTGAGGCCGGCCTGCGAACGGCGGGTTCCTGCGCTTCCGGTACTCACGGACCAAATGTCCGCTCCGTTCCGGTTCTCGGAACCCACCATTCTCGACTCGGCCTGACCTGAATCTCGACATGCCCCTGACCACGGCGGACTTCAGCCGGCTAGCACTGCCTTGTTCGCTTCAAGAAATTGCTTCAGCGATTGCGGCTTTTTGCCTGAAAGTGTCTCGATCGCGTCGGTAACCATGCCGATGCGGCCGGAGCGCGTGTTGGTGTCGAAGGAAACGACAACGGGAGCAAAATCCGAGGGAACGCCGGCGGCCTTCAGACCGTCGGTCAAGGCTTCATCCGAAAGCTGAACGACCTCGATGGGCCTGCCGGTGACGTCGGTGACCAGGGCCGCGATCTCGGCGACCGTGTAGGCCTGCGGACCCGTCAGCGTGTATGTGGTGCTTTCGGTATCGCCCGAGGCAAGACCGGCGGCGATCGCCACGGCCATGTCGTCGCGAGCGCCATGGGCGATGCGGCCGTCGGCCGCCGATGTGTACCACTGCCCCGAAGCAATGGCATGCGGCAGCGACATGAAGAGGTTCTCCTGATACCAGCCGTTGCGGAAAATCGTGTAGGGGATGCCGCTCGCCTTGATCGCCTGCTCGGTCCCGTAGTGATCGCCCGCAAACAGCACCGGCGAGACCGGCTCAGGATTGGGCATCGAGGTGTAGAGCAGATGCGAAACGCCGGCCTCCCTGGCGGCTGCGACTGCATTTTCGTGCTGCTTGAGGCGCTTGCCCCCAAGGTCGATCTCGCCGGTCGAGATGATCAGGACCCTGCCGGCGCCCTTGAATGCCTCGACGAGCGACGCCGTGTCATCGAAATCGGCTTGCCTGATGGCAACGCCGCGCGTCGCGAGGTCGGCGAGGTTTTCCGGATTACGGGTGGCGGCGATGATCCGTGCGGGCGGAACCTTGAGCGTGTCCAGCAGATGATGGATGACGCCGCGGCCGAGCTGGCCGGAGGCGCCGGTGACGAGAAGGGTTTCGGTCATGGGAAGTCCTGTCGTTGCGCCGGAGCGGCGGGTGCTTATATAAGTCTCAAAAAGAGACCAGCACTAAAATAAGAATTGACGGACCCTCGTAAAGAAGGCAGTTTTGCGGGAGGTAGGCAGGCGCAGGGAACCAGCGATGGACAGCAAAATCGTCGGTCTGAGATCGAAGCTCGAGATTTACAAAGCGGGCAGCGGCGGGGGGAACATTGCGGACTGTCCGGTTCGCGATGTGATCCAAGGCATCAGCAACAAATGGAGTTCGCTGCTGATGATGGCGCTGGCAGAAAAGCCGTACCGGTTCGGCGAATTGCGGCGGCTGGTACCCGACATTTCACAGCGCATGCTCACCCAGACGCTGCACGATTTGCAGCGCGACGGTTACGTCCATCGCGAGGTGTTCCCGACCAAGCCGCCGAGCGTCGAATACAGTCTGACCGATCTCGGACGCTCGATGTTCGGACCCCTGCACCAGCTGCTCCAGTGGGCCGAGCTCAATCATGGCGCTGTGCGCGACGCGCGGAACGCATTCGACGCTACCGAGAATTAACCATCAATGCCGGAGTGGCAATGCCAAGTGCGACGGCTTGATTGGCGATACCGCTGAAGGATTGTCCGGCTTGGGCGAGAAGATTCGGCGGGCAATGGGCATTTCTTTGGACATCGCGATTGCCGGCGCCGGCCCGGCCGGACTGGCCGCGGCACTCTATCTGAAGCGTGCCGGGCACCAGGTCACCATCTTCGAGCGCTTCGGCGCGCCAAAGCCAGTCGGGTCCGGATTGATCCTGCAGCCGACCGGGCTGACGGTGCTTGCCGATCTCGGCCTGCTCGACGACATCCTAGTGCTGGGCAGCCGCATCGACCGCCTGCATGGCGCCGATGCGAAAATCGCCGCAGCGTGCTCGACGTCCGCTATGATGCGCAGCGCGGCGGCCGTTTCGGGCTGGCGGTGCACCGGGCGGCCTTGTTCGGCGTGCTTTTCCGCGCCGTCCGGCGCGAGGCGATCGCCATCGAAACCGGCGTCGAACTCGAGACGCTGGAAACCGGCGAGCGGACAACGCTGATCTGCGGCAACGGGCGACGGATAAGGCCGCGGGTGTTTCAGGCGCTGTCGCTGATGCTGACGCCGTTCTACCAGTCGGATTCGACCGTGATGCCGTTTGTCCGCGTCAGGCTGGTGGCGTCAGTGGCGAAAATCCCGCCAGTGCCAAACATCCTTGCCTCGATGGTGGCTGGAACCGTGGTCGATCCGTTTAGGCGGATCGGTATCAAGGAAGCGCGGTGGCCGCCTCGTTGCGGCGGATAAGTTTCGAAAGATGCGAACCCTTCGCTTGCAGGAATGCATGAAGGCGCTGTGGATAATCCGGGGCGACAGCGTTCTTCACCGACTTGCGTTCGCGCAATTCCTTCCGCCAGGCCTCGACTAGCGACTTTCCGTTCAGGAGGCGGAAATCGTCGATCCGATCGAACGCGTCGAGATAGCGGAAGATTGGTCCATAGACAGCATCGACCAGTGAAAAGCGCTGGCCGGCAAACCATGGCCCAGCTCGGCCAGCCGCCAGTTCTATTTCGAGACGATCGAACATTGCCGACAGACCTTGGCATTCGGCAAGGAAGGCAGCCTCGGTCGGTGCGGAATAGAGTCGACCGATTGCGTTGAGGATGGCAGAGCCGAACTCGATCCAGGCGCGATGCCGGGCGCGGGCCAGCGGGTCGGCAGGGTGGAGTGGGTTGGCCAGCGTTTCCTCAAGAAATTCGAGGATGACCGCCGATTCGAAGATCGCGGTTTCCTCGCCATTCTGCTGCACGCGCAGCAGCGGTACCTTGCCGAGCGGCGATATCGCCTTGAACCAGGCCGGCTTGTTGGCGAGATCGATGGTGAGGCGTTCGAACGGCACGTCCTTTTCGGCGAGCGAGATGGCCGCGCGCTGCACATAGGGACAAAGGTGATAGCTGACGAGAACGAGCTTGTCGGTCACCAGTCTGCCCGTCTCCGGGATGCCGGCGATCTTGCAGATTTCATGTTTCATGGCGGTGCCTTCCGATTATCGATGCAACTGCATCTATATAGATGCATCCGCATTAACCGTCAAGCTTGATGCAATTGCATCTATCGCCTATGCTGCAATCATGACGGAGAAAACCAGTCCTTCGCCCGCTGCCATCAAAGCCTGGGCGCGCCTGATGCGCGTTTCGCGCCAGCTGATGGAAAGATCTGAAGACGCGCTGAAGGACAGCAGCTTACCGCCGCTTGCCTGGTACGATGTGCTGCATGAGCTTGCCGAAGCGGGCGAGGGCGGCTTGCGGCCATTCCAGCTGATCGAGCGCACATTGTTTGCGCAATACAACATCTCCCGGCTGTTGGCGCGGCTCGAAGCGGACGGGCTGGTCGAGAAGCTCAGGGTTGCCGATGACGGGCGGGGACAGACTATCCGCATTACGGGGAAGGGGCGCGAGACGCGCCGCCGCATGTGGGCCGTCTACGGACGATCGATCGCGGAACTGGTCGGCGCCAGGCTTTCAGATGATGATCTCGACACCTTGTCGGCTCTGCTTGGGCGGCTGCGCCATCCAGCCGCCTTGGAGTAATGTGGCCTTTTGGCGCTGAAAAATCGTTGCAGCGACGTCAGACACTTCCCCACAGGAATGCCAGTGCCGCCAGCACGCCAAGCATGACGCGAACCAGATGCAGATTGCCCCATTTGACGATCAACGCCCGGGCTTGCGGGTTGGCGGCGGCCGCGTCCATCGCCTCCAGCAGTCGATTTGTCGGCATCATTGCGATCAGCGTCCATGGCCAGGGCAGGATGATCAGGACCGCCCCGACCAGATAGGCGAGATTGCCGGTCTGCCACCAGGCAATGACACCAAGAACACAGGCAACGACGGCGATCGACGCCTGCATAGCGGCGCCGCGTTTGTAGGAGGGCTGCCATTCCTGCAGCAGTGCCCTGTCATCGAGACGAAGCCGCGCCGGCTGCTCGGCAACGCTGACATAGATGGCGGCGCCCGCGAAAGCGGCGGTAACGGTCAATGCAAGCAGACCGACAAGCATCTTCCCTCCATGACATGCCGTTTCAGTGGGGCCGTTCCAGTGGAGGCCGTCCGGCCTGGAATGCGTCAAAATGCGGAGATAGGGCTTGCACCGGGTCCGACAATACGTCATAGACAAGCCGAACCGTAACGTACGGTACTGAGCTGGCTGCTGCCACCATCATCGAGCAGGAAAAGAGTTTGTTGCAGGCAAGCGTCGAGATCGACACGGGCGAAGCGCTGACGGCACGGCAGAAAGCCGTGCTCGACGCCGCACTTCGCCTTCTGGTCGAGGAGGGCGATCAGTTGACCATGACCGCCGTGGCGCGGCGGGCGAGCTGTTCCAAGGAAACGCTCTACAAATGGTTCGGCGATCGCGACGGGCTTTTGACGGCAACTGTGCAATGGCAAGCGTCCAAGGTGCGCGTAGTGCCGGTCGACCGCAAGGGGCTCGACCTTGCCTCGCTGACGGCGAGCCTAGAACGCTTCGCCTCGGATTGGCTGAGGGTGATTTCGAGCGACACTTCGATCGCGCTCAACCGCATTGCGGTCAGTCACGCCGGATCCGGCAAGGACGATCTCGGCGGCATCGTGCTGGAGAACGGCCGCTTCGCGCTGGCCAGGCGCCTGAAGCCGGTGCTGGAAGCCGGTCGGCAGGCCGGGCTTCTCGAGTTCTCGGACGCCGAAGCGGCATTCCGTACCTTTTTCGGGCTGGTCGCCCGCGACGTGCAGATCCGCCTGCTGCTCGGCGACCGGCTGGAATTGACTGATGCGGCGATCGGCGGTGATGCCGTCCGGGCGACGCAGCAGTTTCTCGCTCTTTACGGAGCAAAAACCGGGCCGCAAGGCCCCTAGAGCCGGATGATTTCAGGTCAACTCGACCTGAAATCTGAATCCGGCTCTAAATCAAAGAGATAGAGCATGATGTTGTCCGAAAACCGCTTCACACTTTTCGGCATCATGCTCTGAATTCACAACGGGAAGGAAAGAAAAATGCGTGTCTATTACGATCGCGATGCCGATCTCAACCTGATCAAGGGCAAGAAGGTCGCCATCATCGGCTATGGCAGCCAGGGCAGGGCGCATGCGCTCAATCTCAAGGATTCCGGCGTTAAGGATATCGCAATCGGCCTGAAGGCCGGATCGGCGACCGCCCAGAAGGTCGAGGCAGACGGGCTGAAGGTGATGAGCGTGGCGGAGGCCGCCAAATGGGCCGACCTGATGATGATGGCAACGCCCGACGAGCTGCAGGCCGACATCTATAAATCCGAGATCGCGCCGAACATCCGCGACGGCGCGGCGATCGCCTTCGCCCACGGCCTCAACGTGCACTTCGGCCTGATCGAGCCGAAGGCCTCGGTCGACGTCGTCATGATCGCGCCGAAGGGGCCCGGCCACACGGTGCGCGGCGAATACCAGAAGGGCGGCGGCGTGCCGTGCCTGGTCGCCGTTAACCAGGACGCTTCGGGCAATGCGCTCGATCTCGCTCTGTCCTATGCCTGCGGCGTCGGCGGCGGTCGCTCGGGCATCATCGAGACCAATTTCCGCGAGGAGTGCGAGACGGACCTGTTCGGCGAGCAGGTGGTGCTGTGCGGCGGTCTGGTCGAGCTGATCCGGGCGGGTTTCGAGACGCTGGTGGAAGCCGGCTACGCGCCGGAAATGGCCTATTTCGAGTGCCTGCACGAGGTCAAACTGATCGTCGACCTGATCTATGAGGGCGGCATCGCCAACATGAACTACTCGATCTCGAACACTGCCGAATGGGGCGAATATGTTTCGGGCCCGCGCATCATCACCGCCGAGACCAAGGCCGAGATGAAGCGCGTGCTGAAGGATATCCAGACCGGCAAGTTCACCTCGGAATGGATGCAGGAATACCGCGCCGGCATGTCGCGCTTCAAGGGCATCCGCCGCAACAACGACAGCCACCAGATCGAGGAAGTCGGCGCCAAGCTGCGCGCGATGATGCCGTGGATTTCGAAAAACAAGTTGGTCGACAAGGCCAAGAACTGATCCGCAATTTCACTTTGCGTAAGAGCCGGCGGAGCGATCCGCCGGCCCAGGGTGCGAGGCCTTTGGGTCCTGTGGGCCTCCGCCTCTATCTTACTTGCCGGGGCTGCACTGCTCGTCGGGGTATTCTAGGAGATTTTTCTCTCGCCTAACTTCGTCGACTGCTTAAAGGGCCCCGTGCAGAGGATTTAGCCGTAGTGCCAGTGGGGCTTTGGCTCGGTGCCGGTGAACATGATGCCGATGCGGTCCTCGCGGCGCCAGCGGACCACTGCCTTGTAGGCGATGCCGTCGGTCGGCACATAGAGCAGGAACTCGTCGGGCACGCGTGCGTCGATCGAGACCTTCAGTTCGGCGCCGCCGTCATGCATGTTGCGCACCGTGCACGTGACCTCGGAATTGGTCATGCCGGTTAGGATCGTCGCGCCCTTGAAGACGCGCTGCCTGCGTTTGTCCCGGTTTTCCTCTTCAGCCATCGCGCATAATCCCTGGTGCGATCGGCAAGATAGTTAGGCCCGCCTGATAAACATAGCGTTATCATCGGCGGCGAAAACGATTTCGCGGTGCCCTGGCCGGGCGGAGTACAAGAGAAGGATCGTGTAGACGAAAACGGCGCCGCGCGGCGCGGCGCCGTCTGGAGTTCATCACTCGCTCCGCTCAGCTGTAAGGCGACCAGCACTGCTGGCGCGGACCGCCATAGGGCTGGAATGTGTTGTCCCAGGCGCGATACGACCGGTAGCGGTCGTAGCACCAGCGGACATGGGCGCTGGAAAGCCTTTGTGTGCGATACTGACGCCGAGGCGGGTAATAGCCCGGCCCATAGTAGCTCGGCCCGCTGTAATAGTTGTAGGCGGGCAGCCCGAGGCCGAGGCCGAAAAAGATCGCGGAATCGTTGAAATGACGGCGATGATGACGACGGTGGCGCCAGCGCCAGCCATCGTCGCGATCACGCCATCTCCAGGCTTCGTCGCGACCGCGCCATCTCCGATGATCGCCGCCGCCCCGCCACTCCCGGATGCCGTGCCGATTGCGCCAGCGCCATTCGCTCAGCATCCGCCTGTCGTTGCCGCCGGCCCAACTCTCGCGGACCGGCACAATGTCGGGGGCGACGGCGTTGGCCGGCACCGGAAGGACAGGGTTGGCAATTGGGCCGGCAAGCGAGGGAGCCGTCAGGCCGGCCAGAAGACCCAGCGCCAGCAGCCCGGATCTGACAGAAAGAGAAAAGAGCGGTTTCATTGCACTCTCCAAGAAATTTCAGGCCCCACGCCCGAATACCCTGAGGAAGAATGTCATTCATGGAACTTCGCGCCTGAACGGAGGATGAACGGAAAGGTTTCGTCAACCATGACGGGCAGGGCAGGCCCTTGTTTTCGGGCGCGCTTGTGGGCAAAGGTCACCGCCATGTCGCTGCGCCTCGCCACCTTCAATGTCGAAAACCTGATGAACAGGTTCGATTTTTCCGGATACCGCAACCAGCTCAACGAAGATCGCACGCTGGCGCTCTTCGACATTCAGAGCGAGGCCGAATACAAGATGCTGGAGCAGGCGCGGGCGATTGCGCAATCCGACGATACGCGCCAGCTGACGGCATTGGCCATCGCTGCTACCCGCGCCGACATCATCTGCATGCAGGAGGTCGACAATATCGAGGCGCTGAAGGCTTTTGAATATGGTTATCTGTTCAAGATGGTCGGGCATGGCTACCGCCAGAAATACACTACCGCCGGCAACGATTCGCGCGGCATCGACGTCGCCGTGATGATGCGCAACGAGACCGCTCAGGGTCAGCCGATCGAATTCGTGCGCATGACAAGCCACGCCTATGTCACGTTCGAACAATTCGGCCTGCACACGCCGGAACTGGCAGCGTTTGGGCATCAGGCCAACCAGCGCATCTTCCGGCGCGACTGCCTGGAGATCGACCTGACCGTCGGTCGCGTGCCGCTGACGCTCTATCTGGTGCACTTCAAGTCGATGGGCTCGCCCCGCAACGGTCTCGACGGGCGCCAGGCGACAATGCCGCTGCGCATCGCCGAGGCGCAAGCGGTGCGCCGGATCATCGAGGAGCGTTTCGGTGGGGATCACGCCGCCGACAAGTACTGGGCGATCTGCGGCGACATGAACGATTATCGGCAGCGCGTGAAGATCTCCGGCGACGCCTTTGACGGCTACCGCTTCGAGGTGATCGATGAGAGCCAGTCCTGCCTCAACGTGCTCACCGCCGGCGGCTTTTGCGAGAATGCGGTCGAGCGGCGCCCGGAGATGGATCGTTGGACCTTATACCATACGCGCGGACCGCAAGAGCGGCATCTGTGCCAGCTCGACTACATCCTGTTGTCGAAGGCACTGGCAGCCAAGAACGCGACGGCCGTTCCCGACATCATCCGCCACGGCCAGCCCTGGCGCACGATCTTTCCGACGGGCCAGGAGGTGGACCGCTTTCCGCGTGCCGGCTGGGATCGGCCGAAAGCGTCGGATCATTGTCCGGTGGCGATCACCCTTGAAATGGCCTGAGGATCGCTCCGTTGAGCTTCGACCTGCCGCGCAACATCATCCTGCCGGTCGACGCCGTCGACGTCAGGCTCGACCCCGGCCCGCATCCGTTCGAACGCGATAATGCGCAAGCGATCGCCGAGAATTGGCGGCGCGAGACCGCAGCCAATCCGGCGTTGTTCGACGGCACTGTGGTGCTGCTTTCGGCGCTCAGCTTTCGCGATAACAGCCTCGTGGGCCGCTGCCATGCGGTGCGCTACTCGACTTTCATGCTTTGGCGCGGCAACCGGCAGGTGGCTGGGGCCGAGCACGCCTATGCCCATGCCATGCTGGTCGCCGGCGACAACGCGCTGGTAGCGATCCGCATGGCGTCGCACACGGTCAATGCCGGCCGCGTCTACTTCGCCGCCGGCTCGTTCGAGCCAACCGATTTCCGCGACGGCCTTGTCGATGTCGACTTCAACATGATCCGCGAGGTGCGGGAAGAAACCGGCCTCGACCTTGCCGGCGCGACACGCGGTAGGCGCTACTATGCCCTGTCGACGGCAACCGGCACGGTGATCTTTCGCCGCTATCGCGAGACGGCATCCGCCGACGAGGTCGCGCAGCGCATCAGTGCCTTTGTCGCCGCCGAGGCAGAGCCGGAAATCGACGGGCCTGTTATCATCCGCAATGCCGATGACCTGCCGGACGGGCTGATGCCGCATATGAAGCCACTGATCGAGTGGCATTTTGCCGGCAAGGACTGACGCATCGGCCCGAAATCGGAAAGCACCATGCAAAGATTAAAAGTGTTAGAGCGTACTTTGTGCGTCCAAGTGGACGCAGGTCGCTCTAACGACGCATTTTGTTTTCGATGGCTTTGCGGTCGTTGCGGGCGGCGACGAAAAACAGCATGACGCCGATACCCAGCAGCGCACCCATCGCCGTTCCCATCGTCTGACCAACAACCTGCTGGAAATCGGCGGTGACATGATCGGGGTTGGCCATGCCATAGCTGGCCAAGTACCACCAAAGGCCCGCCAATGCGGCCTCGATGATCACCGTCACCAGAATCACACGCTCTTTCTTGCTCATCCCACTATTCCCCCATATCCCCAAGGCGATTGCTACCACCGCGGATTGGATCGCGACAGGGGGAGGCGACGGCAGCGTCAAAATTTTGGGGGACATCTGAAGGCGGCGCGCGCTCCGCCGCGCTATTCATGCCTCAGCGCGTCGATCGGATCGAGCCGCGCGCCACGCAGCGCCGGGAAGAAACCGAACACAATGCCGATCAGCGCCGAGAAACCGACGGCGAGCAGGATTACCGCCGGGCTTGGCGCGAAGGGGATGGTCAGCGTCAGCGAGGCGAGGCCGGCCAGCGCCAGGCCGATCAGGATGCCGATGATGCCGCCGAGCAGCGACAGCACGGTCGCCTCGACCAGGAACTGGATGAGGATGTGCTTTTCATGCGCGCCGATGGCCAGCCGGATGCCGATCTCGCGGGTGCGCTCGGTGACCGACACCAGCATGATGTTCATGATGCCGATGCCGCCGACCAACAGGCTGACGCCGGCGACCGCACCCAGCATGCCAGTCATCGTCGTGGTGGCGCTCGCCATGGCGTCGGCGATCTGGGTCATGTCGCGTATCGAGAAATCGTCTTCGCGGTCGGGCGTGATGCGGCGTGTGTCGCGTAAGATGTCCTCGACGCGCGGCAGCAGCTCGGTCGTCGGCGTCCGGTCGTCGGCGGCGACGTAAATCGAGTCGATGTCGCGGTTGCCGGCGATGCGGCGCTGATAGGCGGCGAGCGGCATCAATACGACATTGTCCTGGTCCTGGCCGAAGCCGGTATAGCCCTTCGGCTCGAGCAGGCCGATGATCTTGCAGGATGTGCGATTGACGCGAATGATCTCGCCTTCGGGGTCGCCTGCGCCGAAAAACTGCTGGCGCACCGTTTCGCCGATCAGGCAAACGCCGGTACCCGAGCGGGTCTCCGAATCGCTGAACGGGCGGCCTGAAACCAGCTTCCAGTCGCGCGCATCGAGATAGGCGCTATCGGTGCCGGTGACACCCGATGTCAGGCTCTCGGTGCCGAAGATGACGCGGACCTGCTTTTGCGAGGCAGGTGAAATGGCGCGGGCGCCGCTCAGATGGGTGACGAGCGCGGCAAGGTCCTTTTGGGCAAGCGGACGGACCACCTGGTCGAGCCCTCCCGGTCCGCCGGGTCCGGCGGGGCGGCCGGAACGGACGACAAGCAGATTGCTGCCGAGCTTGGAGATATCGGCCTTTACCTTTTCGGTGGTGCCCGAGCCGATGGTGAGCATGGCGATGACGGCGGCAACGCCGATGACGATGCCGAGCAGCGTCAGAAACGAGCGCAGCACGTTGCGGCGGACCGACAGCAGCGAGAGGCGGACAGTTTCCCAGATCACGGTCACACCACCTCAAGGTTCATGGTGTCGGATGCGACATGGCCGTCGAGGAAGCGGATTGTTCGCTCGGCATAACCGGCGACATCGGCCTCGTGCGTGACCATGGCGATGGTGAGGCCAAGCTCTGTGTTCAGCCTGGTCAAGAGTTCCATGATCTCGTGGGTGCGGGCGGTGTCGAGATTGCCGGTCGGCTCGTCGGCCACCAGCAGGGTCGGCCTGGTGACAATGGCGCGCGCGATCGCCACACGCTGCTGCTGGCCGCCGGAAAGCTCGGCCGGCGTGTGGTGCTCGCGGCCGATAAGGCCGACCTCGGCCAGCGCTTTCATTGCGAGGTCATAACGCTCGCGGGCGGCAACGCCGCGATAGATCAGCGGCAATTCGACATTCTCCACCGCCGTGGTGCGCGGCAGGAGATTGTAGCCCTGAAAGACGAAGCCGACATAGAGGTTGCGCAGCATGGCGCGGCGGTTGCGGTCGAGACGGCCAGCATCGATGCCCATGAAGCTGTAGGTTCCGGCCGTCGGCGTGTCGAGGCAGCCGATGATGTTCATTGCCGTCGACTTGCCGGAGCCGGACGGTCCCATGATGGCGACGAATTCGCTGCTGCGGATAGCAAGGTCCACACCAGCCAGCGCATGGACCGTGGCCTCGCCCTGGCCATAGCTTTTCCAGACCTCGTCGAAGGTGATGAGCAGCGAGCCTGACATGATTTCAGCTCCGCTGCTGCGCTGCGGTGATGACGTGCGCGCCTTCTTCGAGGCCGGAGGTGATCTCGGTCAGTTCGCCATCGGTGGAGCCGACCTTGACGCTGACCGGCCGAGGCCGGCCGTTCTCCAGCACATAGAGCGTGCGCGAGCCGTCGGTAGGCTGCGACGTCGCCAGGCGCTGGCGGTTGCCGCCTGGACGGCCCATGCGGCCCGTGAACAGGTCGCTCAGGCTCCACGCGCGGGCGGCTGTTTGCGCCGGCCGATAGCGAAAGGCGATCGCCGGCACTGTGAGCACGCCCTTGGCCTGCTTGGTGACGACCGAAACGGTGGCAGTCATCCCAGGCCGCAACAGAAGCTCGTTGTTGTCGACCTCGAACCGTGCATCGTAGGTGACGACGCCGTCGGTGGTGACCGAAGCGTACGAAATGTCGCGGATCTCGGCATCGAACCGCCGTTCCGGAAAGGCGTCGACGGTGAAGCGCGCATGCTGGCCGGGCTTGACCGCGCCGATGTCGGCCTCGTCGACCGCTGCCTTCAATTCCATATTTCTGAGATCGGCGGCGATGACGAACAACACCGGCGCCTGCAGCGAGGAGGCAACCGTCTGGCCGGGATCGACCGAGCGCGTCAGAACGATGCCGTCGATGGGCGCATAGATGGTGCTCTTGGCGAAGTCCGTCTGCTGCGCCTTGAGATCGGCATTGGCGATGGCAAGACTGGCTTTGGCGCTGTCGAGCGCTGCCTTGGAGCGGTCGCGCGTCGCGGTCGCCGCTTCAAGCGACTGGTCCGTCGCCATGCCGCGCCTGGTGAGTGCCGCCGCGCGCACAAGCGCCCTTTCGTTTTCGGTGAGGGTTACGGTGGCGGTCTCGACATTGGCGGCCGCCGCCTTGGCGGAAGCCTCGGCGCGCTCGATCTGCACCTCCAGCTTGGCCGTATCGAGCGCAGCCAGCACATCGCCCTTCTTCACCTGCTGGTTCTCGTTGACCGCGACCGAGCGGACGACGCCGGACAGTTCGCTCGAAATGTCGACCTGGGTGAGGGGCTGCAGCGTGCCGGTCGCCGATACCTCGACCGTGAGATCGGCGACAGCGGCCGGCGCCGTGGTATAGTCGATCCTGGCGGGAGACGCGGCGTACCATTGGTAGCCGGCGAGGCTGGCGGCGATGACGACCAGCACAAGCAGGCCATAAAGCCAGCCGCGATGGCGTTTCTTCTTCAGACCCAGGTGGTCAAGCCCAAGTGCCGTCTCTATGTCGGAAGTGGATTCCGTCTTTGGCAGATTGACAATCTGGTCCACGCCGGACCCCTATGAACAGCGGTAATCCCATCAGTGCACAGATCAGGCCGAATGGTTCAAATATCAAATTAAATTTCGCCCATGTTGGGATTGAGGCAGGAGGCTTTCTACAATGCTGACCCGGAACTACTTACTGTACGACGTGTTCACGACCGAGCGGCTGGCCGGCAATCCGCTGGCCGTCGTGCTTGACAGCAATGGGCTGGACACGACCGCGATGCAGGCCATCGCACGCGAGTTCAACCTGTCGGAAACCGTTTTCGTGCTGCCGCCTGACAATCCCAAGCACCGCGCCCGCATCCGCATCTTCACGCCCGATTATGAGATGCCGTTCGCTGGCCATCCGACTGTCGGTTCCGCGATCGCGCTTGCCGAAATAGCTGGCGATGGCGACACCGCCGGCATCTTCGTCCTGGAGGAGAATATCGGCCCGGTGCGCTGCGCCGTCAGCAAGCATGATGGCACCATCTTTGCCGAGTTCGACCTGGCCAAACTGCCGGAACAACTGGAATTGTCCGCCGACCCGGTGGCGATCGGCGCCGCACTTGGGTTGGGTCCGCACGAAATCGGCTTCGAGAATCACCGCGTCTCGTTCTGGTCGGCCGGCGTGCCCTATGTGACCGTTCCGGTCGCCGGTCTGGAGGCCGCCGCCCGTATAAGGCTGGATAACCAGGCGTGGTCGGAATTAGCACCCCGCAAGAGCGAATGGGCCTTCGCCAGCCCGTATGTCTACTGCCGCGAGACGGTGAACTACGAAAGCGCCTTCCATGCCCGCATGATCGTGCCGGGCAATCCTTCCTATGAAGACCCGGCGACCGGTTCGGCGGCGGCGGCCTTCGCCGGCGCGATCATGCATTTCGACGACCCGCGAGACGGGGTCTCGCGACTGTGGATCGAGCAAGGGCTTGAGATGGGCCGGCCTTCGCGCATTCGCCTCGAACTGAATGTTGAAGGCGGCAGGCTGGCAGCCGCCCGCATCGGCGGCCATGCGGTAAAAGTGGCGGAAGGCAAGCTGTTCGTCTGATCGCGATTGGCTCGAGGCGATTTGTCGGGAAATGAATCCGGCAGGGCTGGACATGGCGGATGGCGGCGGCTATATGCCCGCCGACGCTGGTTTTACCGGCGAGTGGGTGCGTAGCTCAGTTGGTAGAGCAGCTGACTCTTAATCAGCGGGTCACAGGTTCGATCCCTGTCGCACCCACCAAAGATTTCAAAGACTTAGGTGGCAAGACCCTGAGAACGGGGCGAGAATGTGAGACTGAAAATCTCAATCTCACGCCCCTGTATCGAGCCGTGTCGCCTCTCATGAGTTTGCGAGCATTTACTTCTCCGACACCCCGGCCTCGGCGAAGCTTGCCATGCGGGCATGACATTCGAGCGCCGAACGGACAATGTTGACGGCGAGGCAGGCGCCGGAGCCTTCGCCGAGCCGCATGCCGAGATCGAGCAGCGGCGGCAGGCCGAGCGCCTCGAGCAGCCGGCGATGGCCGGATTCGGCAGAGACATGGGCGGCAAGCGTGTGGGCGAGGCCGGTGGGGTGCAATTTTGCCAGCGGTGCGGCGGCGGCGGTGCAGACGAAGCCGTCGAGCAGCACAGGTACGCCTAGATGGCGTGCGGCCAGCGTAGAGCCAAAGATGGCGGCGAGTTCGCGTCCGCCAAGCGCTGCTGCGATCTTCAGCGGGTCGGCAAGCGCCTCGGCGTGGCGCTTGAGGCCGGCCTCGATGGCGGTGATCTTGCGCACCAGGCCGGCATCGTCGACGCCGGTGCCGCGCCCGGTCCATTTTTCCGCGCCGCCGCCGAACAGGGCGGCCGAAATGGCTGCCGCCGGCGTGGTGTTGCCGATGCCCATTTCGCCGAAACAGACCAGGTCGAGGTCTTTCGTCACCGCGCCGTACCCGGCCGAGACGGCGGCGAGGAAGGCTTCGTCGTCCATTGCCGGCACTTGCGTGAAATCGCCGGTCGGATGATCGAGATCGAGCGGAATGACGTCGAGTTCAGCACCGGCGATGCGGGCGATCTGGTTGATGGCGGCACCGCCGCCGGCGAAATTCGCCACCATCTGCACGGTGACCTCCGACGGGAAGGCGGACACGCCCTGTGCGGTGACGCCGTGATTGCCGGCAAAGACGAAGACTTTGACGCGGCCGAGCTTCGGCATGTCGCGGCCCTGCCAGCGCGCAAGCCAGGCCGCTATGGTTTCCAGCCGGCCGAGACTGCCTTGCGGCTTGGTCAACGTGTCCTGGCGGCGGGCGACAGCATTTGCCGCGGCGTCGCTGCCGGCAGGCAGGTCGAGGCAGGCCGCGCGTAATTCATCAAGCGATTTGAAAAGCATGGGGGCATAGTCTCCGAAACAGAGTCAGGAAAGGCAAACGGAAGCGACGAGCAGTATTGCGATCTCGCCAAACTGCTGCAGCGCGCCGACCGTATCGCCGGTCTGGCCGCCGATCTGGTTGAGGCACAGCATACGGAAGGCGGCAAACAACAGGCCGAGCAGGATGAGCGCGGCGACCGCGCCACCGAACCCTAGCGTCAGCCCCGCCACAGCGCCGAGCACGGCGCCGGCAATGGCAGTTTCGGCCGACACGGTGCCTGCATCGGCCGAGAGACCGTCGCTGCGAGCCGGCGGCAACAGATGCATGAAAGCGCCGAGCAGGCCGCGCGAAGCGGCATGCGCAGCGATGAGAGCGACGAGAACTTGCACCGGGCTGCCGAATTCCGAAAGCACGCTCCAGCGGATCAGCAGCGAGAGGCCGAGCGCACAAGCGCCATAGGCGCCGATGCGGCTGTCGCGCATGATCTCCAGTTTTTTCTCGCGTGTCTTGCCGCCGCCAAAACCGTCGGCGACATCCGAAAGTCCGTCTTCATGCATGCAGCCGGTGGCGAGCAAGGTTGCGGCCAGGGTCAGTGCTGCTGCCGGACCGTCGGCAAGGCCGAGCCAAGTCCCGATCGCGTAAACCAAGGCGCCAATCAGAGCGACCGCGAGGCCGGCGACCGGCGCTGCCCAGATCGCGGCAGCAAGGCCGCGGTCCCGGAAATCGACGACCGGCAGCGGCAGCCGGGAGAAGAAGACGACGCAGAGCGCGATGTCATCGAGCGCTTGGCGAAGCGAAGGGGGCATGTCCTTGAGTTTGAGCATGATCTATTCCGAAAACCCGTTCCCGCTTTTCGCTGACGCGGACCCTCGGTTCGGGATCATGCCCTCGCCTCTCGCAATGGCGTGGAAGAACGTGCCGCTGACATGGCCGCGCCGGTAACCGGAGGCGCCGAGCGGATTGCCCTGGCCGTCAGCGAGGTCGGCCAGCGGCTCGTCATTGCCGGTCGCAATCATCTGCGCATAGTGGAACTCGTGGCCACGGATCCGCGTGCCCTGAGGCCCCAGTGGACAATCGGCGCGCAGCCGCGCCTCGCGGTAGCCGAGATTCATCTTTCGCTTGGCAAAGCTGGTCGAGTGGCCGAGCAGGCCGAGCATCCGGTGCATCTCTCCCGATGCGTCCTCCAGCGCTTCGCCGAGCACCATGAAGCCGCCGCACTCGCCATGCACCGGCCGTGTTGCCGAAAACGCCTCAATGCCGGCCCTGAAATTCACAGCCGCCGCAAGGCGGCCGGCATGAAGCTCGGGATAGCCGCCAGGCAGCCAGCAGACATTGCAATTGACGCTGGGCGCTTCGTCGGCGAGCGGCGAGAAGGGGATGATTTCCGCCCCGGCCTTGCGCCAATGCGTCGCGACATGCGGATAGAGGAAGGTGAAGGCGGCGTCCTCAGCCAGTGCGATGCGCTGGCCGGGTGGCGGCAGCGCGCCGCTGAAGCTGCCCGGTGCGGGCGCAATTGGCGCCGCCAACGCCATGATGGCCTCGAGGTCGAGCGATCTTTCGACCATGTCGGCCAGCCGGTCGAGATGGGCCATCAAATTCTCATATTCGCCGGCCTGGACGAGGCCGAGATGGCGCTCCGGCAGGTTAAGCGATGGATCACGCAGGATCGCGCCGACAACAGGCAGGCCGATCGCCTCGATCGCGTCGCTGCAAAGCCTTCGGTGCCGCTCGCTGCCCAACCGGTTGAGCACGACGCCGGCCATACGCACATCGGGATCATATGTAGCAAAACCCTTGGCGACGGCCGCCGACGTGGTCGACTGCCCGGAAACGTCGAGCACCAGCAGCACCGGCAGGCCGTAAAGCCGGGCAAGATCTGCGGCCGAGCCGGTGCGGCCTGGAGCAGCGGGAATCCCGTCGAACAAGCCCATCGCGCTTTCGAGGAAGATGAAATCGGCATCTTCAGTTGCGTCACCGGCTAGCGCGTTGAGCAAGGCGGGCGGCATTGCCCAACTGTCGAGATTGACGCCGGAAAGGCCTGTCGCGGCGGTGTGGAAGCCGGGGTCAATATAGTCCGGCCCGGATTTGGCGCCACGCACTTTCAGACCGCGCCGGGCGAGCGCGCGCAAGATGCCGATGGTGACGCTGGTCTTGCCCGAGCCCGAGCGCGGCGCGCCGATGATGATCGCGCGGGTCATGGCTCGCCCGCCAATGCCGCACGCATCGCGACGATGCCGCCGACGACGATCAGCGCCGGCGAGGTCAACCCGGCGGCGGCGGCCTCCTCGGCGATGGTGGCGAGCGTGGCGACGACGATGCGCTCCTGCGGCGTCGTCGCGGCGACGATCACTGCAGCAGGCGTGGAAGGCGGCAGGCCGCCCTCGAGCAGCGAGGCTGATATCAGCGGCAGATTGGCCATTCCCATATAGACAACGACCGGCTGGCCGGTCCGGGCGATTGCCGCCCAGTCGAGATCATCGTCGGTGCCGGCAGCGTGGCCGGTGGCCAGGATCACCGCCTTGTTGATGCCGCGCATGGTGGCCGGGATGCCGGCTCCAGCCAGCGCGCTGAGACCTGAAGTCAGGCCGGACAGGATGCGGAACGGGATGTTTTCGCGCGCCAGCGCCAGCGCCTCTTCGCCGCCGCGGCCAAAAACATAGGGGTCGCCGCCTTTCAGCCTGACGACGCGGCGGCCTTCTCGCGCCAGTCGCACAAGCAAGGCGGTGATGTCTTCCTGCTTCATCGACGGTTGGCGGCCGCGCTTGCCGGCATAGAACAGCTCGGCACTCGCCGCCACTGCCACGACATCGGGAGATACCAGCGCGTCGTAGACGAGGGCGTCGCACTGCCCAAGCGCGGCCAGCGCTTCCAGCGTCAGGCAGCCGGGATCGCCGGGGCCGGCGCCGGCCAGCCAGACATGGCCCGGCTCGAGCTGGCGCGGTTTGAAGTTCAGCCGGGCCAAAGCCTGTTCGACTGAGGCGTTTCGATGTCTGTTTCCGGTGCTGTCGTTCACGATCCGTCCCGTCCGCGAAAGCGCCGCTGGTAGTGGGCGTCGTAAAGTGAACTCTCGCCAAAGTCTTCCGCTGCCAGTGAGCGGCCGACGAAGATGATCGCCGTGCGCTCCATCGGATCGGCGGCCAATAGCGCCGCGATCGTCGCCAGCGTGCCGGTCAGCAGTCGCTCGTCCGGCCAGGAGGCGCGGAAGACAACCGCCACCGGGCAATCGGCGCCATAGAATGGCGTCAGCTCGGCGACGACACGGTCGATCGCGTGGATGGCAAGGTGAATGGCCAGCGTCGCGCCGGTGCGGCCGAAGCCGGCCAGGGTTTCGCCGGGCGGCATTTTCGAGGCACGACCGGAGATGCGGGTCAGCACCAGGCTTTGTGCGATTTCGGGAACGGTCAGTTCGCGGCGCAGCGCTGCCGCAGCGGCCGCAAATGACGGCACGCCCGGCGTCAGCGTATAGGCGATGCCGTGCTTCTCCAGCCGGCGGATCTGCTCGGCAACGGCGCTCCACACTGACAAGTCGCCGGAATGCAGGCGGGAGACATCGTGGCCGGCCTGGTGGGCCGCCACATATTCCGCTTCGATCTCGTCGAGCGACATCGGCGCGGTGTCGATCAATTTCGTGCCGGGCGCGCAGTGCTGCAACAGTTCCGGGGCGACGATCGAGCCGGCATAGAGGCAGACCGGGCAGCTTGCCAGCAGCCGGCTACCGCGCAACGTAATGAGGTCGGCCGCGCCCGGTCCGGCGCCGATGAAGTGGACGGTCATACCGCGTCTCCGCTGATGGCGATGGCACAGGTGACCGGGCCGAGCACGATGCGGGACCCAAGCAGTTTTGCGCCTTTCCCGGCGGCGGCAAGCGCGGAGGCTTCGGAAACCGACGGCGTGCCGGCATGTTCCTGCGACAGGCTCGAGCGGCTGATTGCGCGCGAAGACGCGGCCCTGAGCGCATCGTCCTCGACAATGGTCACCGGTAGGGCGAGCTCGCGCCCCGCCGAGAAGATTGCCTGCTCGTCCTGCTTCAGAGAAGCGGTGGCGAGCGCCGAAAGTGCCGTCATCGCCAGCCCATGCGCTTCCAGCGCGGTTTCTATGGCCGCAAGAACGTCTTGCACACTCACGCCTTTGCGGCTGCCGATGCCCGCGATCATCATGGCTTGACCCAGCTCCATTGGGTGACCGGCATAGCCGGCCGCCATGCCTGCATCGAACCAACCGGTGAAGCACGGGAGATAGAGATGTGGGTGAGATCGCCGCCGACCGCGGCGTGACGGGCGAGAAGCAGCGCCTCCATCTCCAGCGTCACCGCGTTGGCGACCAGCCGGCCGCCAACACGCAGAGCCTTGATCGCCGCGCCCAGCACGCCGGTATCGCTGCCGCCGCCGCCGATGAAGATCGCGTCGGGCGTGCCTAGCCTGGCAAGCGCCTTCGGTGCCGAGCCTTCGACCACGACAAGGCCAGGCACGCCACAGTGTGAAGCGTTGCGGTGGATGCGGGCGGCGCGGGTTGGGTCGGCCTCGATGGCAATGGCGCGCATGGAGGGATGGGCGAGCATCCATTCGATGCCGATCGAACCCGAGCCGGCGCCGATGTCCCACAGCAATTCGCCGCGCCTGGGGGCGAGGGCGGACAGGGTGATGGCGCGCACCTCGCGCTTGGTGATCTGGCCGTCATGCTCGAACAAATGATCGCCAAGGCCTGACGTCAGCGGCAGGATGCGTCCTTCTGAAGTCGATCCAACTTCGATTGCCAGCACGTTGAGCGGGTTGATCTTTTCGAGGGCGAAGGCGTCCGCGCGCGTCGAACGCAGCCTTTCGTTCGGGCCGCCCAGTGCCTCCAGAATGGTTAGACGCGACGCGCCGAAGTCGAGTTCGGTCAGCAGGCGCGCAATCGCGGCTGGTGCATCGCCGTCCGAGGTCAGCGCAAGGATGCGGGTGCCCGGATGCAGCAGCGGCCGGATCAGGTCGAGCGAGCGGCCGTGCAGCGAAATGGTCTCAATATCCTGAAGCGCCCAGCCGAGGCGGGCGGCGGCCAGCGATGTGGCCGAAGGGGCAGGAATCACCTGCATCTCTCGCGAAGGAATCTTGCGAGCAAGGGTGACGCCGACACCATGGAAGAACGGATCGCCGGAGGCCAGCACACAGACCTTTTTACCCGCAAGTGCCAGCACGTCGCGCATTTCTGCATCGAAAGGGGTCGGCCAGGCGCGTGCTTCGCCTTTGGTGAGCGATGCGACAAGGGCAAGGTGGCGTGTGCCGCCGAAGACGAATTCGGCCTCGGCGATCAACCGCTTGGCCTCTTCGCCGAGACCCGCTACACCGTCCTCGCCGATGCCGACGATTGTTAGCCATCTTGAGTTGAGCTTGGCGCCGCGCGAACCGTCAGCAGGCATGATGACCCACCGTATTCTGATCCTCGGCGGAACCACCGAAGCCCGGCAACTGGCGCGAAAGCTGGTCGCGCGCACCGATGTGTCGCTCACGCTGTCGCTGGCCGGCCGCACCGAAAATCCTGTCGCGCAAGACGTGCCCACCCGTACGGGTGGTTTCGGTGGTGCCGCCGGGCTGGCGGCATATCTGCACGAGACCCACATCGACCTGCTGATCGACGCCACGCATCCCTATGCGGCGCAAATCTCCGCCAATGCCACGGAAGCGGCGCATGAGGCCGGCGTGCCGATCATTGCGCTCAGGCGCCCGGGCTGGGAGCCTGCCGAAGGCGACCGATGGACGCTGGTCGACAGTGTTGCCAGCGCGGTGACGGCGCTGGGGTCGGCTCCACGCCACGTTTTCCTGGCGCTCGGGCGGCAGGAGGTCGCCGCTTTTGAGGCCGCACCCCAACATCACTATCTTATCCGCAGCGTCGATCCGGTCGAGCCAAGGCTCGCTGTGCCCGATGCGACCTATCTCTTGGCGCGCGGGCCGTTTCGGGAAGCCGACGAACGTGCACTGCTTCTGGAACACCGCATCGACGTCGTCGTTTCCAAGAACAGCGGCGGTGAGGGGACCTACGGCAAGATCGCCGCAGCGCGGGCGCTCGGCATCGAGGTGGTCATGATCCGTAGGTCGACGCTGCCGGATGTCCCGTCGGCGGAAACCGTCGAAGCGCTTGCCGCGATGGTCGATCATTTTCTGGTCAGTCATTTTCTTGGGCCCGCCGCCGAACGCGGCGTGTAGACCAGTGCCGGTTTTTCGCCGCGCTTGATGATCCTGGTTTCCGGCGAGCCGATGATGATGCAGGTCGCCATGTCGGCCTTTTCCGCATCGGCTTCCGCCAGCAAAAACACCTCGATGCGCTCGTCGGGACGGCCGGCGGCGCGGCCGAAGACGACCGGCGTGGTGCCGGGCAAGATCGCCGTGAGGCATTCGAAGGCGCGGCCAAGCTGCCAGGGGCGCGCCTTGCTGATCGGATTGTAGAGCGCGATGACGAAGCCAGCGCCCGCCGCCGCCAGCAGCCGCAGCTCGATCAGGTCCCAGGGTTTTAGATTGTCGGACAACGAGATGGCGCAGAAATCATGGCCGAGCGGTGCACCGATGCGGGCAGCGACCGCGAGCATTGCGGTGATGCCCGGCAGCATCGCGACGTCAACGGCACGCCATTCGGCCGGGCCGGCCTCGATCGCCTCGCAGACGGCCGCTGCCATGGCAAAGACCCCGGGGTCGCCGCCCGAGACGACGGCGACAGCGTGGCCCTGCGCAGCCTTTACCAGCGCGTCCCTGGCGCGGGACAGCTCCTCGCGATTGTCCGAGGCGACGCGGGTCTGGTCGGGGCGCAGATCGAGCCGGTCGAGATAGGGCTTGTAGCCGTAGAAGAATTTTGCCTCGGCGACGGCGCGGCTTGCCTCCGGCGTCACCTGGTCGGCATTGCCTGGTCCGAGGCCGATGACGGTCAGGCGGCCGCTCATGTTTCGGCTCCCAATGCGGCGGGCCGGCCTGACCAGCCGGCCACCAGCACGATGGCGAAGTAGGGCGCCTTGGCGTCCTGCTTGTCGGTCAGCCGCATCGAAACGCCGCCCGGCATGGTGCCGCGCTCGACATAGACGGCACGCGCCAGCTTGTCGGTCGCTTCCAGTGCACGCCTGATCTTGGGCAGGTTGCGGCCGACCTTCATGATGACTGCGGCATCGGTGTCGGCGAGGCGGCGCGTCAATTCGAATTCGCTCATCGTGCCCGGCAACACGGTCAGCACGTCGTCGCCCTGCACGATCGGCAGGCCGGTCGCCGACCAGCAGCCGGACATGGCGGTGACGCCGGGAATGACCTCGGTCGGGAAGCGGTGCGCCAGCCTGACATGCAGGTGCATGTAGGAGCCGTAGAACAGCGGGTCGCCTTCCGAAAGCACCGCGACCGTCCTGCCGGCGCTGAGGTGCTCGGCGATTTTTTCGGCCGACTCTTCGTAGAAATCCGTTATCTGCGACCGGTAATCGCTGTGATCCTTGTCGATCTCGGTTGTCACGGGATATAGCAGAGGCAACTCTATCAAATCAGGACGAAAATGCGCGCCGACGATGGCACGCGCATTGCTGTTGTTGCCGCGCTTGGCGAAATGCGCGACCATGTCGGCCTCGGTCAGCGCGCGCACGGCTTTGAGCGTCAGCAGCTCGGGGTCGCCGGGACCAGTGCCGACGCCAATAAGCCTGCCTTTTGCAATCGCGTTCACAGACCCGGCCTCGCCAGCGCGTTGAGTGCGGCGGCCGTCATGGCGCTGCCGCCAAGCCTGCCCCGCACGATGGCGTAGGGCACGCCATAGGAATTCTCGGCCAGCGCATCCTTTGATTCGGCAGCACCGACGAAACCGACCGGCATGCCGATGATAACAGCCGGTTTCGGCGCGCCGTCGCGCAATCTTTCCAGCAGGTAGAAAAGTGCTGTCGGCGCATTGCCGATGGCGACGACCGAACCGGCCATGCGTTCGCCCCACAGGTCTATGGCTGCAGCGGAGCGGGTGTTGCCGATCTTTTTCGCGACGTCAGACGTTTGCGGGTCGCGCAGCGTGCAGATCACCTCGTTACCGGCCGGCAACCGGGCGCGGGTGACACCGTGCGAGACCATCTCCGCGTCGCAGAAGATCGGCGCGCCACCCGCCAAAGCCGTGCGTGCGGCGGCGACGAAATCGCTGGAAAAAACAAAGTGCCTGCTGGCCTCGACCTGGCCGCAGGCATGGATCATGCGGATGGCAACATCGGCCTCGGCATCGGAAAAGCGCGACAGGTCGGCCTCGGCGCGAATGATGGCGAAGGAGCGCTCATAGATGGCCGTGCCGTCATGGATATAGTCGTAGGCGGCCATGTTTATTCCTGTCGATAGAGTTCGGCGACCCCGGCCGCGCCAAGCCTTGTCAGGCAGGCGGCGGTGGTATCGCCTCGAAGTCGTGCTTCGCGGATCGCTGCCGCAATGCGGCCAACGCCGCGCGCGGCGTCATAGCCTGGCCTGTATCCGGCAGGAAGGGCCTTTGCCGTCCCGTCCACGACAAGACCGGCTCCGTTTTCGCCGCCGATCAGCGTCAGCGCCGCCGGGCCGGGATGCGCGCAGCCCTTGGCGCAGCCGGAAATATGAAGCGTGAGCGAGGAATCGAGGATGTCGCGGTTTTCCGCAGCGATGGTCTCGGCGATGTCGCGCGTCGCGATCCGGCCGGAGGCGCAGGCTGGCGCACCAGGGCAAGCGGCGATCCTGGTGCGCGGATCAGCAGCGTCGGTGACGAGGCCGAGGGCGGCGGCGGCATCTCTCAGGGAAAAGCAGCCGGACAACTGAAGACCAAGGAACAGCAGCGCGCGGCCCGGCGCCAGGCGAACTTCGAGGGCGCCAAGGGCGAGGGCCTGTCGTATAAGGTCGATGAGCTTTTGTGCCGGCATGCTGCCGAAGGGCAGGCCGATGCCCAGGGCGGTTGCATCACCGCCGAGAGGGAATAGGCCGATTGGCGAAGGAGCTGGCGCGGCCGTGAGAGGAAGGCGATTCTTCGCGGGCGCGAAGGAATGCCAACTGGCGAGAGATGTTAGCTGCCTCTCCGACAAATCCCTTGCATGGGCTTCACGGCCTTTTTCGGCAACCATTCTCAGAATCGCGACGGCGATATCGCGCGCCGCATCTTCCTCGACCATGACGAGCGGCGTCGCATTCTGCCTGTCGCCGGCAACGGCTAACAGCCACTGGACACCCGCATCAATCCGCATCGCAGCCAGCCTGACATCGGCCGAAACCGCATCCATGGTCAGCCGCCCGCCGCCATCGACAATGACCGAAACCTTCGGCCCGAGGCGCTGTCCCAGTCCGGCGTCCTCGATTGCCGCCCGGATCCGCTCCGCCAGCGGGCGCGGATCGGCGATCTCTTCGGGATCGAGCCCCGCAAGCGGCCCGGTCTCGACCGGCACGCCGGTGCGTACGGCGATACCCATTGCATCGACCTCCACCGCCAGCAGCCGGGCGCTTGCCGGCGTCAGGCCGCGTATCTGCAGGCTACCACGTGCGGTCACTTCCATGATGCCGTTGCCGTGCCGCAAGGCGGATTCACCGAGTCCGAGCAAGGACTTCGGCGAGAGTCCTCCGGCGACCGGATTGAGCCGCACCAGACGCCCGTCGCCGGTCTGCACCGGCGCGGACAAAGCGGGGCAGGCACCGCGACGTGAGAAGGCGTTCATGCGGCCGCCCCCAGCGCCTGGGCCTCGGCGATCAGTGCGGCGAGATCGTCATCGATGGAATTGCGCAGCGGATGCCAGAGACCGCGCCGCCGCGCCGACAGAAACCGCTCGGCGATCACCTTCGCGGCGGAAGGGTTCTCGCGCAAGATGAAGGCGCGAACCACGGGATCGCCGAGATAGGCGTCGTGCACGACCTCGATCAGCGTGCCCGATATGGCATGGGTGGTCTCGGCGAAGCCGACCAGCCGGTCGACCGTCTCGGCGAATTCCGAAGCACCACGCGGCCCGTGCCGCATCTGGCCTGATATGAAGCGCGGGTTGGCCGCGCGGGCGCGAACTACCCGAGATACGGCTTCTCCAACCGAACGCAGCTTCGGCTTTTGCGGATCCGTGGTGTCGAGGACGATCACGTCGGCATTCTTGCCGAGTGCCGCAAGCGCCGCCGAAAAACCGCCGATGAAGGCGACGTCGGCCGAGCCTTCCAAAATATCGCGGCCGGGATCATCTCCCGTATGGACGAGAAGGTCGGCCTCGGCGACACGATCCTCGAACGCGCCGGGCGCCGAGATACCTTCGCCGTCGGCGCCGCCATAGGCATGCGAGGTGGCGTCGAGATAGGCGCGACCTATCTCTTCGCGCGCGGCCCAGTCGCCGCTCGACAGCAAATCCTCGCCGCCGGCGCCGTAGGTGCCGGGCGAGGTGCCGAAAATGCGCGGGCTGATCTTCCCCTCGGCGCGGGTCTTGGCCGCGAGCGGGTTTTCCGAAGCGTCCTCGTCGCGGGCGGCGACGGCGCTGGCGGCAGCATCGATCAGCGCGATCTGGGTCGGGAACATATCACGAAACAGGCCTGATATGCGCCAGGTGACATCGACGCGCGGGCGGCCAAGCGTTGCCGGCGGCAGCACCTCGATGCCGGTGACGCGGCCGGTCGCGGAATCCCATTGCGGCCGGCAGCCCATCAGGGCCAGGCCTTGCGCGATCTCCTCGCCGCCAGTGCGCAGCGAGGCCGAGCCCCAGAGATCGATGACCAGCGAGCGCGGCCAGTCGCCATGCGATTGCATGTAGCTGCGCAAGACCTCGTCGGACGCCACCCTGCCGAGATCGAAGGATGTCGGCGTCGGCATGTTGCGTGGATCTGATGTGAACAGATTGCGGCCGGTCGGCAGCACATCGCGCCGGCCACGTACCGGTGCCCCGGCCGGACCGGCAGCGACATGGCGGCCGTCGAGCACTGCGATGACTGCCGCCTTCTCGGCCGCCGCACTTTGCTCGCGCAGCGGATCGGTCTCACCCTCGGCTGAGCGGCCGTAGATGTGAAGGCCGTCCTTGATGGCAAAATCCTTGAGGTCGCAGAGCCAGGCGTCGATGCGGCGCAGCGCCTCGTCGGGCGCGTCGGTTCCGGCGACGCCGGCTTCGGAGGCGAGGCCGGTCTTTTGTGCGGTTTCGACGATCAGTTTCGCCAGGCGATCGCGGCGGCGGCGGTCGAGCCCGTCGGCCTGGGCGTATTCGTCGACCAATCGTTCAAGCTGGTGCTGGTTCTCATCGAGCCCGGCGCCGGTCAGCGGCGGCGGTAAATGGCCGAGGGTGACGGCGGCAATGCGCCGCTTGGCCTGTGCTGCCTCTCCCGGGTTGGAGACGATGAACGGATAGATGACGGGCAGGGGGCCAGTGACGATCTCAGGAAAACAGTTTTCGCTAAGCGCAACGGTCTTGCCGGGCAGCCATTCCAGCGTGCCGTGGGCGCCGACATGGACGAGAGCATGGACGCCGACCGATTTGCGCAGCCACAGACCAAAGGCGATCAGCGCATGCCGGGGCGGCAATGTCGGGTCGTGATAGTCGGCGCGTCGGTCGGCCGATCGCCCGCGATCGGGGGCGAGCGCCACGGTGATGTTGCCGAAAGTCGCGGCGCGGAAGGGGAAATTTGCGGTGGTGGGCGCTTGAACACCCCCCTCTGTCCTGCCGGACATGTCCGGCAGGACAGAGGGGGGTGCGTCGCACAAACCTGTCTCATCTGCTGCATTCCCCCACGCGGCCGTCACGGCAGCTATTGCCTCAGCCGGCAATTCCGCCGAAAGGTCGAGATAGTCCCCTAGTCCCAATCCACCTTCGCTGCGCTCCAGTTTATCCAGCAACTCACGCGGCGTTTGCGGAATCCCTTCAACGGCGTAGCCCTGTTCGCTCAGGTCGTGCAACATTGCCAGCACGCTGGACGGCACGTCGAGGCCGACGGCGTAGCCGGTGCGGCCGGGTGCGCTCGGATAGTCGGGGATCAGGATGGCGAGCTTGCGTTCCGCGCGCGGCGTGCGCTGCAGGCGGATGAAGGCTTGGACACGGTTCGCCACCTGCGCGACGCGGTCCGGCTCCGGCCGGTTGGCGAAGGCGCGGAGGGCCAGTGCCGGGTCGGTTTCGCTCTCGCCTTTGAAGGAAATGGCGCCGGCCAGAATGCGGCCGTCGAGCTCCGGCAATACGACATGCATGGCGAGGTCGGCGGGCGCCAGCCCGCGCTGATTGTTTTGCCAGATGTCACGACGAGTCGTCGCGACGATGACCTGGAAGACCGGTACGCCGGCGCGGTCGAACAGGGTTTCGACGCCGGGCTCGGCGCCGGAGGCGAAAGCCGTCGCGGTGATGATCGCGGCAGGGTTCAGCGCCGCGAGCGCGGTTTCGACGAAGGCGAGCGATGCTGGGTCCTTGAGGCTGGAGACGAAGATGGGGACGGGGGCCATTCCGCGCGCGCTCAGCGCCTCAAAAAGAGCGTCGATGGGCGCGACATCGGCGGCGAGCAGCATCGAGCGATAGAACAGGATGGGAATGACAGGCGCGGCGTATCCCTCCCCCTCGAGGGGAGGGTGGCCAGCAGGGCCGGGTGGGGTCGTTGCGGCAGTGCGCGACGTTTCTTTCTGTCGAAGCGCTTCAGGGTGTCGGCGCACTTCAGAGAGGACCCCACCCCCGGCCTGCGGCCGGACCTTCCCCTCGAGGGGGAGGGGGACGACACCGCGCCCCGGCTCATAATAGCCCGCCTTCGGCACGCTGACCGGCTCCGCGACCTCCATGTCCGATCCCGCCAGCCGGGCCAGCCGATGCACCAGCGCTGTCATGTTGGCCGGGCCGCCCTCGCGAAAATAATTGAGCAGACCGTCGAGCTCTTCGCGGGGCAGCGTCGAGCATTCGATCAGCCGCAAATCCTCGTCGTGGCTCTCGCCGGGCAGCAGCGCCAGTTTTATGCCGCGTGCGCGGGCGGTCGAGGCAAGCTGGTCGCAGCCATAGCGCCACCAGTCATAGCCGCCGAGAATGCGAACCAAAATAACCCTGGCGTGGCGGGCGACGCTGTCGATCCAGAGGTCGACGGACATGGGATGGCGCAGATCACGCAAAGCCGCCAGCCGCATCGACGGCAGGCGATCCGCACCTGCCTTCCACGCCGCCGCCAGCCCGGCCAGATCGCTGTCGGTGAAGGACAGCGCCGCGACATCCGCAGGCGTCTGCCTGAGATCAACGGGCTCGGCGAGATCGTCGAGCGAGGCGGATGTTGTGGTGAGGATGTGCATCGCGGCTCGTGCCTGGGGTCAGCCGGCGAGGATACGCTCGATGGCCGGGCGGCTCAGCCCTTTCAGACCGATGACGACGAGACGCGAACGGCGGTCGTCCTCAGCGGTCCAGGCGCGGTCGTAATAGTGATTGACGCGCGGACCGACAGCCTGCAGCAACAGCCGCATCGGCTTGCCGCCGACGTCGACAAAACCCTTGACGCGCAGCACGTTCTCTTCCTCCGCCGCCGTGGCAACACGCAAAGCCAGCTCATCGGGATTGGCGACCGACGGAATGTCGATGACGAAGGAATCGAAGTCGTCATGCTCGTGGTCGAGTTCGTCGTCGTGGTGGGTCTTGCGGTTCTCGATGTCGTCCTCGACGGCAAGGCCGAGGCCGAGCAGCACAGACGGGTCGACCTTACCTTGCGAGATCGGCACGATCTTGACGGCGCGCGCGGTGTGCTCGCCGATGATGGCATTGGCGCGGGCCGAACCGGCGGCGTCCATCAAGTCGCTCTTCGACAATATGATCAGGTCGGCGCAAGCGAGTTGGTCCTCGAACACCTCCTCGACCGGGTCGTCGTGGTCGAGCGTCTCGTCCTGCGCGCGCTGCGCCTGCAGGGCGTCCATGTCGTTGGCGACGCGGCCTTCGGCCAGCGCTGGTCCGTCGACCACGGCGACGACGCCGTCCACGGTCACCCGGCTCTTCACCGACGGCCACTGGAAGGCCTTGACCAGCGGCTTGGGCAGAGCCAGCCCAGAGGTTTCGATCAGGATATGGTCGACCTTCGGCGTCAGCGACAGGATCTGGTCGAGTGCCGGGACAAAGTCGTCGGCGACGGTGCAGCAGATGCAACCATTGGCCAGCTCGACGATATTCTCCTCGGGGCAGGTGTCGATGCCGCATCCTTTGAGGATCTCGCCGTCGATGCCGATGTCGCCGAACTCGTTGACGATGATGGCCAGCCGCTTGCCCCCGGCGTTTTCGAGCAGATGGCGGATCAGCGTTGTCTTGCCGGCGCCGAGGAAGCCGGTGACGACGGTGCAGGGCACGCGGGAGACGGAAGCGGTCATGTCAGATCCTTCAAAAGGTCGAGGGGAGGGATGCGGGCGACGAGGCCGCGCTTCAGGCAATCGGGGCGGCCGCGCCATGGAATGAGGCCGTCCGTCGAGGTGGCGAAGAGCTTTGCGCCAGCGACGAGATCGGCGCCGCTGGTCACGACCAGGTCGCCGAAGACATAGCTCCAGCAGCCGTCGCGCAGGATCGCGGCGCTCAGCCGACGCTTGCAGTTGCCGAGGCATTCGACGCTGCGGATACGGATATTTTCCCCTGATGCTGCGCGGCGCGTGTCTTCGGCCAACAATTCGCCGGCGCGGGGATGGCCATCGGAGCCGGTCTCGTCACGGCAAGAGTCACAGACGATCACCGTGACGCCGGTCAAAGCATCATTATCGCCGGACAAAACGTCCGCTGTCTCAGCCGAAAAACTGCTGTCGCGTTCCAAATCAGGCTCCTTGCCCGGAAAACCCGCCAGGCGATCGGATTCTTATGTCCTAGACGGCAGGTCTCCTGGCTCGCGGGTCATCGCCTTGGTGCCGCCTTCCCGGGACCGTCCCAGTGGTTTTCGGCCTTGGCTCGTCGCTTACAGTTGCGGGGACAGCCGCGGATTTGAAATCGGGATTTCGCACCGCATTCCCTCTTGGCTCCTCCCTTTGCCGAGAGGAGACCGTCTGGATTGGATTTAGGCCTGTGCAGGCAGTCGTGTCAACGCACGTCTACGATGCGGCAATGTTGGCGAGAGCCGAACCCAGGTCGCCGGCCGGAGTCACTTCGATGCGTTCCAGCCCGAGCCAACCCTGCATCAGCTTCAACTCCTCGAAGAGTTCGGCGGCGGTTTTCGGCGGGGCGCCGGGCTCGGCATAGGCGGCATGGACGCGCAGCACGCCGGCGGGGCGGTCAGCCTTGAGATCAATGCGAGCCACGATCCTTTCGCCGAGCAAAAACGGCAGCACATAATAGCCGTACTGGCGCTTTTCGACGGGGGTGTAGATCTCGATGCGATAGCGGAAGTCGAACAGTCTTTCCGTGCGCGACCGCTCGAAGACGACCGGATCGAACGGAGCGAGCAGCGCGCGTGCCTCGACCTTGCGAGGAAAACGGGCGTCCTTGTAAAGATAGGCAGGCTTGTCCCAGCCTTCGACGCGTACGGGCAAAAGATCGCCGGCGTCGACCAGTTCCTCAATACGGCCCTTGATGTCGGCTGGAGAGAGGCGGAAATAATCGCGCAGGTCGCCCGCCGTCGCGACCCCGTGGGCGCGGGCGGAAATGCGCAGCAATTCGCGGTGCGCATCCTCAGGGGAGGGCACTGGCAGGGCAAGTATCGCAGGCGGCAGCACTCGCTCCGGCAGATCGTAGCGCCGCTCGAAGCCACGACGCGACGCCGTGGTGATGCGGCCGGCCCAGAACAGCCATTCGAAAGCGTGCTTGGCATCGCTCCAGCCCCACCAGCCGCCCGAGCCTTTCTGGCCTTCCAGGGCGGAAGCGGCGATCGGGCCGCGTTGAACGACCTCGCGATAGATGTCTTCAATGTAGGCGGCGCGTTCGCGGCCCCACTTGGCCAGCCCGTTATACATTTCCTCGCCGCGCTCGGCCCGCTCCATGCGCCAGCGCATCAGTGGATAGGTCTCGACCGGCAGAAAGGAGGCCTCATGCGCCCAATATTCGAAGACTTTGCGCTTGCGCGTCACGGCGGCGTTGTCGAGCAGCGCAAGCGGGTAGGGGCCAAGCCGCGAATAGAGCGGCATATAGTGAGCACGCACCACCGCACTGACGGAATCGATCTGCAGCAGGCCGGTGCGGGCAAGGACGCGGGCCAGATGGCGGCGATCAGGCGTGCTGTTAGGGCGAGGGTCGGCAAACCCCTGTGCGGCAAGCGCGATGCGCCGGGCCATGGCGAGCGAGATTTTTTCCTTCATGCAGACGTTACTCTGTTGGCGTTCGACCTAAGGTTTGGACGATGATTCCGCGCCATGCTAGCAGGGTTTTGGCGGCATCTATGTCAGGAGAGAAAACTGGAGTAAAAGTTGAAAGAAATCAAACGGGAGCGATCGGACCAGTTTATCCGGATATGCCGTCCAGGCACCGTGTTTTGAACAAGGTTTGACTTGCTTCGCCGAAAGCGCTGCGCTAACCCTCGCCGCGTTGCAGCATAGAGCCTCCTAAAACGGTTCAGTGGTTAAACTGTCACGCTTCCGCAAGTGGGTCCGGTGCTGTAATCAGAGTGGATTGGCCGCCAACGGAAAGCTGCAGCATGAACGCATTGTTGAGTTCGTACCTGCCTATCGTCCTGTTCATCGGCGTGGCGCTGGTCGTCGGCCTGGCGCTGCTTGCCGCCCCCTTCCTGGTGGCCTTCCGCAACCCAGATCCGGAAAAGCTTTCCGCCTATGAGTGCGGCTTCAATTCGTTCGACGACGCCCGCATGAAGTTCGACATCCGCTTCTACCTAGTGTCGATCCTGTTCATCATCTTCGATCTGGAAGTGGCCTTCCTGTTCCCGTGGGCCGTGTCTTTCAGCCAGATCGGCATGCTCGGTTTCTGGTCGATGATGGTGTTTTTGGCGGTGCTGACCATCGGCTTTGCCTATGAATGGAAGAAAGGAGCGCTGGAATGGGATTGAGCGACAATTCCGGCACGCTCGTCGCGCCGAAGCCGAAGGGCATTCTCGACCCCAGCACCGGGAAGCCGGTGGGGGCGAATGATCCATTCTTCCTCGAGATCAACAACGAACTGGCCGACAAGGGTTTTCTCGTCACCTCCACCGAGGCGCTGATCACCTGGGCGCGCAGCGGCTCGCTGATGTTCATGACCTTTGGTCTCGCCTGTTGCGCGGTCGAAATGATCCACACCTCGATGCCGCGCTATGACTCGGAGAGGTTCGGTGTTGCTCCTCGCGCGTCTCCGCGCCAGTCCGACATCATGATCGTCGCCGGCACGCTGACCAACAAAATGGCGCCGGCGCTGCGCAAGGTCTATGACCAGATGCCGGAACCGCGCTACGTCATCTCGATGGGCTCCTGCGCCAATGGCGGCGGCTACTATCACTATTCCTATTCGGTGGTGCGCGGCTGCGATCGCGTCGTGCCGGTCGACATCTACGTGCCCGGCTGCCCGCCGAGTGCGGAAGCGCTGCTTTACGGCATTCTTCTCCTGCAGAAGAAGATCCGCCGCACCGGCACGATCGAACGGTGAGCGGCATGAGCCAGTCCTTGAGTGAACTCTCGAGCTATCTCGGGGAGAAGCTGAACGGCCGGATCGGCGAGGCGGTTCTTGCCTATGGCGAACTCACCATCTCTGTCGAGCCGCACGATCTGATCGAGGTGATAACCTTCCTGCGCGACGATCAAAAATGCCAGTTCATTTCGATCATCGATGTGTGCGGCGCCGATTATCCGTCGCGGGCCAATCGCTTCGACGTCGTCTATCATCTGCTGTCGCCGAAGCAGAATGTTCGCATCCGGCTCAAGGTGCAGGCTGACGAAGAGATGGTGGTGCCATCTATCACCGGTGTGTTTCCGGGCGCCGACTGGTTCGAACGCGAAACCTACGATCTCTATGGCGTGCTGTTTTCGGGCCATCCCGATCTCAGGCGGATTCTGACCGATTACGGCTTCGAGGGTCATCCGCTGCGCAAGGATTTTCCGCTGACCGGTTTCGTCGAGGTGCGCTACGACGACGAGGCCAAGCGGGTCATCTACGAGCCGGTGGAATTGAAGCAGGAATTCCGCAATTTCGATTTTCTGTCTCCGTGGGAAGGTACGGATTACGTGCTCCCGGGGGATGAGAAGGCAAAGCAGTAAATGGCTGAAACCTCCGTTCGCAACTTCAACATCAATTTCGGTCCGCAACATCCGGCGGCGCATGGCGTTTTGCGCCTCGTGCTGGAGCTTGATGGCGAAGTCGTAGATCGCGTCGATCCGCATATCGGGCTGTTGCATCGCGGCACTGAAAAGCTGATCGAAGCCAAAACCTATCTGCAGGCGGTGCCATATCTCGACCGGCTCGACTATTGCGCGCCGATGAACCAGGAGCATGCCTTCGCGCTTGCCGCCGAGCGACTGCTCGGCATCGAAGTGCCGAAGCGCGGCCAGCTGATCCGCGTGCTTTATTGCGAGATCGGCCGCATCATGTCGCACATCCTCAATGTGACGACGCAGGCGATGGATGTCGGCGCGCTGACGCCGCCCTTGTGGGGCTTCGTCGAGCGCGAAAAACTCATGGTATTCTATGAGCGGGCCAGTGGCTCGCGCATGCATGCGGCCTATTTCCGGCCCGGCGGTGTCCACCAGGACCTGCCGCAGAAGCTGGTCGAGGATATCGGCAACTGGATCGACCCGTTCCTGAAATCGCTGGACGATCTCGACGCACTGCTGACCGGCAACCGCATCTTCAAACAGCGCAATGTCGACATCGGCACGGTCTCGCTGGCCGATGCCTGGGCGTGGGGCTTTTCCGGCGTCATGGTGCGCGGATCCGGCGTCGCCTGGGATCTGCGCAAGTCGCAGCCCTATGAATGTTATGCCGAGATGGATTTCGACATTCCAATCGGCAAGAACGGCGACTGCTTCGACCGTTACCTCGTGCGCATGGAAGAGATGCGCCAGTCGGCGAAAATCATGCGCCAGTGCGTCGACCTGCTGCTCGGCAAGGAAGGCGGCGGACCGGTGTCGAACCTCGACGGCAAGGTGGTCCCGCCGAAGCGCGCGGCGATGAAGCGCTCAATGGAAGCGCTGATCCACCACTTCAAGCTCTACACCGAGGGCTACCGCGTGCCGGCGGGCGAGGTCTATGCGGCGGTCGAAGCGCCGAAGGGCGAGTTCGGCGTCTATCTGGTCTCCGACGGCACCAACAAGCCCTACCGCTGCAAGCTGCGCGCGCCAGGCTTCGCACATCTGCAGGCCATGGACTTTTTGTGCCGTGGCCACATGTTGGCCGACGTCACCGCCGTGTTAGGTTCACTCGATATCGTCTTCGGGGAGGTGGATCGGTGAAAGCACGCGGCGCTCTGCACGTTGCGACCGGCTTTGCAGCCGGTGTCGCCGGCATGGGAGCGCTTGCTGCTTGGGGCAGCTCGCCGCAGAACTATCTGGTGTCTTGCAGACCTGAGGGCACAAAAACTGAAGTCGTTTGTGGTATCGCCGCAAACGGCAGGTTGTGGAGCTTGTATTCGGGTTGGTATCTCCATGCCGATGCGGAATATCCAGACTGGAAGGTGGCACTTGGCACGGATTGTTCGGATCGGTACCGCGAATATCGCGATTACGTCGACACCGCTTGGGAAAAGATCGGAAAACAAGTGAATTCCGACGTTTTGGCTAGCTCCGACCCTCGCTTTTATTTCGACTGCTACAGCAGAGTTCAAAACTAAATGTCAGTCCGCCGTCTCGCAGAAGCCAGCCTCCAGCCAGCCTCCTTCGCCTTCAACCGGGCGAATGCGGCAGCGGCGAAGCAATGGATCAAGAAGTATCCGAAGGGTCGCGAGCAGTCGGCGATCATCCCGTTGCTGATGCTGGCGCAGGAGCAGGAAGGCTGGGTGACCAAGGCGGCGATCGAGGCGATCTCCGACATGCTCGGCATGCCCTACATCAGGGGGCTGGAGGTCGCCACCTTCTACACGCAGTACCAGCTCAATCCGGTCGGCACTCGCGCGCATATCCAGGTCTGCGGCACCACGCCCTGCATGCTGCGCGGCTCGGAAGCGCTGATGGACGTGTGCCGCTCGAAGATCCATCACGACCAGTTCCACACCAACGACAAGGGTACGCTGTCATGGGAGGAGGTCGAATGCCTTGGCGCCTGCGTCAACGCGCCGATGGTGATGATTTTCAAGGACACGTTCGAGGACCTGACGCCGGAGCGGCTTGCCGAGATCATCGATCTTTACGACGCCGGCAAGGGCGCCTCGGTGACGCCGGGCCCGCAGAACGGCCGCATCACCTCCGAGCCGATCACCGGCCTGACGACGCTGAAGAGCGAAAAGGCGATCCTGAAGACGACCCGCGACAGGGAAGCCAAGGCAGCCGCCAAGGCCGCTAGGGAGGCCGCGCCAGCGGCAATTGTCGCATCGCCGGCGGCTCCGGCCGCACAGGTACCGGCTCCCCCTGTCGCGCCATCGAAAGCCAGCAAGCCGAAGACCGATGCGCCCGAAACCAGCCCGGCGCTGAGATCGCCTTCGCCGACGAAGGTCGCACCAGAGACGGAAAAGGCGGCGAGCGTCGCCGCGCCGCGGCATTCGGCGGCCAACGCCAACAAGGCCGCGCCGGAGGTCGAAAAGGTTTCGAAACAGCGCAGCGGTCCCAAGACCAAGGCTGATCCAGCGGCTGCTTTCAAGGCGCCGGAATTGAAGAATGCGCCGTTGGACGCTGGCGGCAAGAAGGTAGCCGCCAAGCCGGCCAAGCCGTCGCTCATGGACAAGAATCGGCCCACCGGCAAGAAACCGGTCTGAGGAACGAACAATGCTTCAGGACAGAGACCGCATCTTCAACAACATCTACGGCCGCTTCGACAAGTCGCTGGCCGGCGCGATGGCGCGCGGCGCCTGGGACAACACGCCTGGCATCATCGCCAAGGGGCGCGACTGGATCGTCAACGAGATGAAGGCATCCGGCTTGCGCGGCCGCGGCGGCGCCGGCTTCCCGACCGGGCTGAAATGGTCGTTCATGCCCAAGCAGAGCGACGGGAGGCCGAGCTATCTCGTCGTCAATGCCGACGAATCCGAACCCGGCACGTGCAAGGACCGTGACATATTGCGCCACGACCCGCACACGCTGGTCGAGGGCTGCCTGATCGCCGGCTTCGCCATGGGCGCGGTCGCCGCCTACATCTATGTGCGCGGCGAGTTCATCCGCGAGCGCGAGGCGCTGCAGCGCGCCATCGACGAGGCCTATGAGGCCAAGCTGATCGGCAAGAACAACACGTCCGGCTCCGACTTCGACATCTACATGCACCATGGCGCCGGCGCCTATATCTGTGGCGAGGAAACGGCGCTGCTCGAAAGCCTCGAAGGCAAGAAGGGCCAGCCGCGGCTGAAGCCGCCATTTCCGGCCAATGTCGGCCTCTATGGCTGCCCGACGACGGTCAACAATGTCGAGTCGATCGCGGTGGCGCCGACCATTTTGCGCCGCGGCGCTGCCTGGTTCTCGTCCTTCGGCCGGCCCAACAATGTCGGCACCAAGCTGTTCTGCGTCTCCGGCCACGTCAACAATCCGTGCACCGTCGAAGAGGCGATGTCGATCCCGTTCCGCGAGCTGATCGAGACGCATTGCGGCGGTATTCGCGGCGGCTGGGACAATCTGCTGGCGGTCATTCCGGGCGGCGCTTCGGTGCCGCTGGTGCCGGCGGAGCAGATCATCGACGCGCCGATGGATTTCGATGCGCTGCGCGACCTGAAATCGGGCCTCGGCACGGCGGCTGTCATCGTCATGGACAAATCGACCGATATCGTGAAGGCGATCGCGAGGCTTTCCTACTTCTACAAGCACGAGAGCTGCGGCCAATGCACGCCTTGCCGCGAAGGCACCGGCTGGATGTGGCGGGTGATGGAGCGGCTGGTGCGCGGCGAGGCGCAGAAGCGTGAGATCGATATGCTGCTCGACGTGACCAAACAGGTCGAAGGCCACACGATCTGCGCGCTGGGCGACGCGGCGGCGTGGCCGATCCAAGGCCTGATGCGGCATTTCCGCGGCGAGGTGGAGCGGCGCATCGACGAGTTTTCGCGCAACGCGCACCGCGCAGAGCCGGTGATGGTTGCGGCGGAATAAACAAGAAAGAACGGGCGAACGCCCAAATGAAATACGGGCAAACGCCCGATTTGAAATACGGGCAAAGGCCCGATTTGAAATACGGGCAAACGCCCGATTTGAAATACGGGCAAACGCCCGATTTGAAGCAAGTGCCCGATTTGAGATACGGGCAAGTGCCCGATTTGAGGAAACAGGCCGGGGCATACGGAAGAAACGACCAGGAGACCACCTATGTCGCTGAATTCGAGACCCGATCATTTGATGCCAGATTTGGACCCGTTCGAGAAGATGAACCAGGACCTGACAAGGATGATGCCGAAGGAGATGGCCAGCGCCGTCAATCTCCTGGCGCATCCTGTTGCGGGTGCGGCGGCGCTGTCGGCGCTCGGCTTCGGGCTTGCCAATCATGCCTTTGGGGTGTGGATGGGCGTGCTCTCTGGCGCCGCCGAGGCCTCGCAGCGGCTTTTCCAGCCGATCGTCGACGACTTCGATGCCAGGGTCGAACGCTTTTCCGGGACAGGGACAAGCTCCTCGACCAAGGCGCGCGCGGCGACGAAAACCCTGATCGCCGATGCGCAGTCCTTCGCCAGGAACGTGAATGACATAGCGGCGAGCGGCATGGATAATACACGGAGCGTGGTGGATGCGGCTGCCGCGCCGACCGGGTTGATGCCCGAGGACTTCAAGCAGCCCAAGGCCATGGATCGTCCGGCAAATCCGGCCGACCTCAAGGCGATATCGGGGATCGGGCCGAAGCTGGAAGAGGTGCTGAACGGCTTGGGGATCTGGACCTACGGCCAGATTGCGGCATGGACGCCGGAAGAGATCGCCTGGGTCGACGATTATCTGTCGTTCAAGGGCCGCATCGAGCGCGACGACTGGCTCGGCCAGGCGGCGGTGCTGGCCGCGGCCAAACATTGAATTCAATGCCGGGCGCGGTTTCGGTTGCGCCCCGGAAAGAAAGATTGCGGAATGTCCGCAGGGGTTTGAGACGACATGGCAAAGCTCAAGGTCGACGGGAAAGAGATTACTGTACCCGACCACTACACGCTGCTGCAGGCAGCCGAGGATGCCGGCGCGGAAGTGCCGCGCTTCTGCTTCCATGAGCGGCTGTCGATCGCCGGCAACTGCCGCATGTGCCTGATCGAGGTGAAGGGCGGTCCGCCCAAGCCGCAGGCGTCCTGCGCCATGGGCGTGCGCGACCTGCGCCCCGGACCGAATGGCGAAACGCCGGAAATTTTTACCAACACGCCGATGGTCAAGAAGGCCAGGGAAGGCGTGATGGAATTCCTGCTGATCAACCATCCGCTGGATTGCCCGATCTGCGACCAGGGCGGCGAGTGCGACCTGCAGGACCAGGCGATGGCGTTCGGCGTCGATTCCTCGCGCTATCACGAGAACAAGCGGGCGGTCGAAGACAAGTATATCGGGCCGCTGGTCAAAACGATCATGAACCGCTGCATCCATTGCACGCGCTGCGTTCGCTTCACCACCGAAATTGCCGGTATTTCCGAGCTCGGCCTGATCGGCCGCGGCGAGGACGCCGAAATCACCACCTATCTCGAAAGCGCGATGACCTCGGAACTGCAGGGCAACGTCATCGACCTTTGCCCGGTCGGCGCGCTGACCTCCAAACCCTACGCCTTCCAGGCACGGCCGTGGGAGCTGACCAAGACCGAATCCATCGACGTGATGGATGCTGTCGGCTCGGCGATCCGCGTCGATTCCAGAGGCCGCGAAGTGATGCGCATCCTGCCGCGCACCAACGAGGCGGTGAACGAGGAGTGGATTTCCGACAAGACCCGCTTCATCTGGGACGGCTTGCGCACCCAGCGCCTCGACCGGCCATACGTCCGCAAGAACGGCAAGCTGGCCCCGGCAAGCTGGGCCGAGGCTTTCTCCGCGATCAAGGAAGCGGTGTCGAGCTCTGCACCCGACAAGATCGGCGCCATTGCAGGTGATCTCGCCGCCGTCGAGGAAATCTATGCGCTGAAGCTGCTGATGGCCTCGCTCGGCTCGAAGAACACCGACTGCCGCCAAGACGGTGCCGCGCTCGATCCGTCGCTCGGCCGGGCAAGCTATATCTTCAACCCGACCATCGAGGGCATCGAGCAGGCCGACGCGGTGCTGATCATCGGCGCCAATCCGCGCTTCGAGGCGTCCTTGCTCAACGCCCGCATCCGCAAGCGCTGGCGGGTCGGCAACCTGCCCGTCGGCGTTATCGGCGATGTCGGCGACACGCGCTACGACTATGAGCAGCTCGGCGCCGGAACGGAATCGCTGAAGGATCTGGCCGACGGCAACGGCAAGTTCTTCCAGATGCTGAAGAAAGCGACGCATCCGCTTGTTATCGTCGGGCAGGGTGCGCTGGCACGCTCGGATGGCGCGGCCGTGCTCGGCCAGGCGGCGAAGCTCGCCACCGCCGTCAATGCCGCGAGAGCCGACTGGAACGGATTTGCCGTGATGCACACTGCGGCGGCTCGTGTCGGCGGGCTCGATGTCGGCTTCGTGCCGGGTGAGGGCGGCAAAAACGTCGCCGGAATGCTGGGCGATATGGACGTGCTGTTCCTGCTCGGCGCCGACGAGATCGACATGGCCAAGACCGGCGGCGCCTTCGTCGTTTATATCGGCACGCATGGCGATCAGGGCGCGCACCGCGCCAACGTTATCCTGCCGGGCGCCGCCTATACCGAAAAATCGGGCACCTACGTCAACACCGAGGGCCGCGTGCAGCAGACCAACCGTGCCGGCTTCGCGCCGGGCGATGCGCGCGAGGACTGGGCGATCCTGCGGGCGCTGTCGGATGTGCTGGGCAAGAAGCTGCCGTTCGATTCGCTGCCGCAGCTTCGCGCGAAACTCTATTCGGAATACCCGCATCTTGCCCGCATCGACCAGGTGGCGGCCGGCAACGTTGACGATGTCGCCAAAGTGGCGAAGCTCGGCGGGCGGCTGAACAAGGGCGCCTTCACCTCGCCGGTCAAGGATTTCTACCTGACCAACCCGATCGCGCGGGCTTCCGCGGTGATGGCGGAATGCTCGGCGCTGGCGAAAAACGGCTTCAGGCAGGCGGCGGAATAAGCATGGACACCTTCTTCTCCTTCTACGTGCTGCCGGCGCTGCTCATCCTGTTGAAGTCGGTCGTGCTGATCGTCGTGCTGTTGATCTTCGTCGCCTACATCCTGTACGCGGACCGCAAGATCTGGGCGGCAGTGCAGCTGCGCCGCGGCCCGAACGTCGTCGGTCCATGGGGCACGCTGCAGGCTTTCGCCGACCTTCTGAAGTTCGTGTTCAAGGAGCCGGTGATTCCGTCCGGCGCCAACAAGGGCGTTTTTCTGCTGGCGCCTTTGGTTTCGGCAGTGCTGGCGATCTCGGCCTGGGCGGTGATCCCGGTCAACGAGGGCTGGGCGATCGCCAACGTCAATGTCGGCATCCTCTATGTCTTCGCCATCTCCTCGCTCGAGGTCTATGGCGTGATCATGGGCGGCTGGGCGTCCAACTCGAAATATCCGTTCCTGGGCGCGCTGCGCTCGGCGGCGCAGATGGTGTCCTACGAGGTCTCGATCGGCTTCGTCATTGTCACCGTGCTGCTTTGCGTCGGCTCGCTCAACCTGTCCGACATCGTGCTGTCGCAGCAGGATGGGCTGGGCACGCGGGTTGGCCTGCCCAACACCTTCCTCGACTGGCATTGGCTGTCGCTGTTCCCGATGTTCGTCATCTTCTTCATCTCGGCGCTGGCCGAAACAAACCGCCCGCCTTTTGACCTTGTCGAAGCCGAATCGGAACTCGTCGCCGGCCATATGGTCGAATATTCGTCGACGCCGTTCCTGCTGTTCTTCCTCGGCGAGTATGTCGCCATCGTGCTGATGTGCGCGCTGGCCACCATCCTGTTCCTCGGCGGCTGGCTGCCGCCTTTCGACTTCGCTCCTTTCACCTGGGTGCCGGGTCTGATCTGGTTCGTGCTCAAGGTCTGCCTGGTGTTCTTCATGATCTCCATGGTGAAGGCCTTCGTGCCGCGCTACCGCTACGACCAGCTGATGCGGCTCGGCTGGAAGGTCTTCCTGCCGATCTCGCTGGCGATGGTGGTGATCGTCGCCGCGTTCCTCAAGATCACGGGGTTTGCGTGATGTCCGCTCTAGCCCAAGCCGCCAAGTCTCTGCTCTTGCAGGACTTCGTGAGCGCCTTCTTCCTGTCGATGCGCCAGTTCTTCGCGCCGAAGGAGACGATCAACTATCCGCACGAGAAGGGGCCGACCAGCCCGCGCTTCCGCGGCGAGCATGCGCTGCGCCGCTATCCGAACGGCGAGGAACGCTGCATCGCCTGCAAATTGTGCGAGGCGATCTGCCCGGCGCAGGCCATCACCATCGAGGCCGGCCCGCGCCGCAACGACGGCACGCGCCGCACGGTGCGTTACGATATCGACATGGTGAAGTGCATCTATTGCGGCTTCTGCCAGGAGGCCTGCCCGGTCGACGCCATCGTCGAGGGGCCGAATTTCGAATTCGCCACCGAGACGCGCGAGGAACTTTATTACGACAAGGACAAGCTGCTGGCCAATGGCGACCGCTGGGAGCGCGAACTGGCGCGCAACATCTCGCTGGATGCGCCGTATCGCTGACATTTGACGCATGGACGGGGCTAGAGGCCTCGTTCAGAGGATGATCCCGAAAGTTGCAGACTTTTCGGACAAAGATCATCCACCGAAGTAAGAGAGTGGCGCATGTTTCTTTCGATCGGGTCTTTCAACCCGATCGGAACATGCGCTAGGAACACGCGGCTTCGGCACCGGAGGCGGAACGAAGCACACAACGGACAGGGCGAAAGCCGGTCCGACAGGAACCCCGGGGGAACCCATGCTAAATGGACTAGAGGCGGCCTTTTTCTACCTCTTCGCCTTTGTCGCGGTGGCGTCGGCGTTCATGGTCATTTCGGCGCGCAATCCCGTGCATTCGGTGCTGTTCCTGATCCTGACCTTCTTCAACGCTGCGGGCCTGTTCATGCTGACCGGCGCCGAGTTCCTGGCGATGATCCTGCTCGTCGTCTATGTCGGCGCGGTCATGGTGCTGTTCCTGTTCGTCGTCATGATGCTCGACGTCGATTTCGCCGAAATGAAGGAAGGCGCCCTGCAATATGCGCCGATCGGCGCGCTGGTCGGGCTGATCCTGGCGGCTGAGCTGATCGTGGTGCTCGGCGGCTATACGTTCGCGCCGCAACTGGCCGCGACGGTTTCGAAGCCCATTCCGGACCTTGCCGCGCGCTCGAACACGGCAGCGCTCGGCGACATCCTCTACACGGACTACCTCTACTATTTCCAGATTGCAGGCCTTGTGCTGCTGGTCGCCATGATCGGCGCTATCGTGCTGACGCTGCGCCACAAGCCGGGGATCAAGCGGCAGTCGATCTCAGCCCAGGTTGGCCGCACGCCGGCAACGGGAATGGAAATCCGCAAGGTCAAGACGGGCGAGGGAATCTGAGATGATCGTCGGCATCGCGCACTATCTGACCGTATCGGCGATCCTGTTCACGCTCGGCGTGTTCGGCATTTTTCTCAACCGCAGGAACATCATCGTCATCCTGATGTCGATCGAGCTGATCCTGCTCGCGGTCAACATCAATTTCGTCGCCTTCTCGGCAGCACTCGGCGATCTCGTCGGACAGGTGTTTGCGCTGTTCGTGCTGACGGTCGCAGCGGCTGAAGCGGCGATCGGCCTCGCCATTCTCGTCGTCTTCTTCCGCAACCGCGGTTCGATCGCGGTCGAAGACGTGAACATGATGAAGGGTTGACGGAAAACCACCATGTATCAGGCCATCGTCTTCCTTCCTCTGCTCGGCTTCCTGATCGTCGGCCTGTTCGGCACGTCGCTCGGCGCCAAGGCGTCCGAATACATCACCTCCGGCTTCCTGGTGATATCAGCCGTGCTGTCGTGGGTCGCCTTCTTCGCCGTCGGTTTCGGCGAGGGCGAGGTGTTCACCGTGCCGGTGTTGCGCTGGATCCAGTCGGGCGGGTTAGAGGCCGCATGGGCGCTGCGCATCGATACGCTGACGGTGGTGATGCTGGTCGTGGTCAACACGGTGTCGGCGCTGGTCCACATCTACTCGATCGGCTACATGCATCACGACCCCAACCGGCCTCGCTTCTTCGCCTATCTGTCGCTGTTCACCTTCGCCATGCTGATGCTGGTGACCGCCGACAACCTCGTGCAGATGTTCTTCGGCTGGGAAGGCGTCGGTCTCGCCTCCTACCTGCTGATCGGCTTCTGGTACAAAAAGCCGTCGGCCAATGCCGCCGCGATTAAGGCCTTCGTCGTCAACCGCGTCGGCGATTTCGGCTTTGCGCTCGGCATCTTCGGTGTGTTCGTGCTGTTCGGCTCGGTCAATCTCGGCACCATTTTCGCCAATGCCGCGACATTCATTCCGGCCGAAGGCGCCCCCGAGGGCGCTGCAGTATTGACCTTCCTCGGCTATGCGCTCGACAAGCAGGCCGCGATGACCGTCGTCTGCCTGCTTTTGTTCATGGGCGCCATGGGCAAGTCGGCCCAGGTGCCGCTGCACACCTGGCTGCCGGACGCCATGGAAGGCCCGACGCCGGTCTCTGCGCTTATCCATGCCGCCACCATGGTGACCGCCGGCGTGTTCATGCTGGCGCGGCTGTCGCCGCTGTTCGAACTGTCGCATTCGGCGCTGATCGTGGTCACCTTCATCGGCGCCTTCACCGCCTTCTTCGCGGCGACCGTCGGCCTCGTCCAGAACGACATCAAACGCGTCATCGCCTATTCGACTTGCTCGCAGCTCGGCTATATGTTCGTAGCGCTCGGCGTCGGCGCCTATGGCGCGGCGATCTTCCATCTGTTCACGCATGCCTTCTTCAAGGCGCTGTTGTTCCTCGGCTCCGGCTCGGTGATCCACGCCGTCTCCGACGAACAGGACATGCGCAGGATGGGCGGCCTCAGGACGCTCATTCCGAAGACCTACTGGATGATGGTGATCGGCACGCTGGCGCTGACCGGCGTCGGCATTCCGGTGACGGTCATCGGCACCGCCGGCTTCTTCTCCAAGGACGCGATCATCGAAAGCGCCTTTGCCGCGCACAATCCGGTTGCCGGCCTTGCCTTCGTGCTGCTGGTCGTCGCCGCCTGCTTCACCAGCTTCTATTCCTGGCGGCTGATCTTCATGACCTTCCACGGCCAGCCGCGGGCGAGCCACGAGGTCATGCACCATGTCCATGAATCGCCGCCGGTCATGCTGGTGCCGCTGTACATCCTGGCGGCGGGCGCGCTGTTCGCCGGCGTGATCTTCCATGGCGCGTTCATCGGCGAGGGCTATGCCGAGTTCTGGAAGGCGTCGCTGTTTACGCTCCCGGAAAACCACATCCTGCACGACATGCACGAAGTGCCGTTATGGGTGAAGCTGGCGCCGTTTGTCGCCATGCTGATCGGCTTTGCGATTGCCTGGCAATTCTACATCCGCGCGCCGGAAATGCCGAAGAATTTGGCGGCGCAGCATCGCGGGCTCTACGCCTTCCTGCTCAACAAGTGGTATTTCGACGAACTTTACGACCTCCTGTTCGTGCGGCCGGCAAAACGCCTCGGCCATTTTCTGTGGAAGACCGGTGACGGCACTGTCATCGACGGGCTCGGTCCGGACGGCGTTTCGGCGCGCGTCGTCGATGTCACCAACCGGGTCGTCAAGCTGCAGACCGGCTACCTCTATCACTACGCCTTCGCCATGCTGATCGGCGTTGCCGCACTCGTCACCTGGATGATGCTCTGATGACCGCCTGGCCGATCCTCTCGCTGGTCACCTTCCTGCCGCTGGTTGGTGTGCTGTTGATTCTGCTGATCAATGACGACAGCGAGAATGCCCGCCGCAACATCCGCGCCATCGCGTTGTGGACGACGAGCATCACCTTCATCATCTCGCTGTTCATCTGGACCGGGTTCGACAATTCGGAGCCTGGCTTCCAGTTCGTCGAGAAGTTTGCCTGGCTGGATTCCGGCATCTCCTACCATATGGGCGTCGACGGCATCTCCATGCTGTTCGTCATCCTGACCACCTTCCTGATGCCGCTTTGCATCCTGGCTTCGTGGGAATCGATCGAGAAACGCGTCAAGGCCTACATGATCGCCTTCCTGCTGCTGGAGACGCTCATGATCGGTGTGTTCTGCGCGCTCGACATCGTTTTGTTCTATGTCTTCTTCGAAGCCGGCCTGATCCCGATGTTCATCATCATCGGCGTGTGGGGCGGCAAGCGGCGCGTCTACGCCTCGTTCAAGTTCTTCCTCTATACGCTGGCCGGCTCTGTGCTGATGCTGCTCGCTATCATGGCGATGTTCTTCCAGTCCGGCACCACCGACATCCCGACGCTCCTGACGCACAACTTCCCGGCCAACATGCAGACCTGGCTATGGCTCGCCTTCTTCGCCTCCTTCGCCGTGAAGATGCCGATGTGGCCAGTGCACACCTGGCTGCCGGACGCCCATGTCGAGGCGCCGACGGCCGGCTCGGTGATCCTGGCCGCCATCCTGCTGAAGATGGGCGGATACGGCTTCCTGCGCTTTTCGCTGCCGATGTTTCCGATCGCCTCTGAGATGTTCGCGCCGCTGGTCTTCGCGCTGTCCGTCGTCGCCATCATCTACACCTCGCTGGTGGCGCTGATGCAGGAGGACATGAAGAAGCTGATCGCCTATTCGTCGGTCGCCCATATGGGCTTCGTCACCATGGGCATCTTCGCGATGAACCAGGAAGGCGTCCAGGGGGCAATCTTCCAGATGCTGTCGCACGGCCTCGTCTCCGGCGCGCTGTTCCTCTGTGTCGGCGTCATCTATGACCGCATGCACACGCGCGACATCGACGCCTATGGCGGGCTGGTCAACAACATGCCGAAATACGCCACCGTGTTCATGATCTTCACCATGGCCAATGTCGGCCTGCCAGGCACCAGCGGCTTCGTCGGCGAGTTCCTGACCATGCTCGGCGTGTTCCGGGTCAACACTTGGGTGGCGTTCTTCGCCGCCACCGGCGTCATCCTGTCGGCGGCCTATGCGCTCTGGCTCTATCGCCGGGTGATCTTCGGCGCGCTGACCAAGGACAGCCTGAAAGGCCTGCTCGACCTGTCGGCGCGCGAGAAGGTGATCATCTATCCGCTGGCGGCGCTGGTCATCTTCTTCGGCGTCTACCCGGCGCCGGTCTTCGATGCGACGGCCGAATCGGTCAAGGCGCTCGTCACCAATGTCACCGCATCCATCGACACCGCGCAAACCGCGGCGGCGAACTGACTAAGAGGTTTGCGAACCATGACGCCGGACCTTCTCTCCAGCCTGTCGCTTTCGACTCCAGAGCTGATCCTCGCCGTCGGCGCCCTGGCGCTGCTGATGCTCGGCGCCTATTCGCGCGCGAACACCACCACCATGGTGAGCGGCCTTGCCGTCGCCGTCCTGGTGATTGCCGGCGTCTGGACGATCTTTTCCACCGGGCAGGGCAATGCCTATGGCGAGGCCTTTGTCCAGGATCCCTTCGCCCGCTTCATGAAGGTGCTGGCGCTGATCGGGTCGGCGGTGACGCTGGTCATGTCGATGCGCTTTGCCAAGGCGGAGCATTTCGACAAGTTCGAATATCCGGTGCTGATCCTGCTGTGCACGCTCGGCATGATGCTGATGATCTCGGCTAACGGCATGATCGGGCTTTATCTCGGCCTCGAATTGCAGTCGCTGGCGATTTATGTGCTGGCGGCGATCAACCGGGACAATCTGCGCTCGACCGAGGCGGGGTTGAAATATTTCGTCCTCGGCGCGCTGTCGTCAGGCATGCTGCTTTACGGCATCAGCCTCGTCTACGGCTACACCGGCAACACCGGGTTCCAGGAGATCGCCACGGCGTTGGGCGGCGGCGAGCGGCAGCTTGGCCTCGTCTTTGGCCTGGTCTTCGTGCTGGCCGGCCTCGCCTTCAAGATATCGGCGGTGCCGTTCCACATGTGGACGCCCGACGTCTATGAGGGCGCGCCGACGCCGGTGACGGCCTTCCTCGCGGCGGCGCCGAAGATGGCGGCAATGGCGCTGATCGTGCGCGTCACAATGGGCGCGTTCAAGCCGATCGCCGCCGACTGGCAGCAGATCATCGTCTTCATCTCGATCGCTTCGATGGCGCTCGGCGCCTTCGCGGCCATCGGCCAGACCAACATCAAGCGGCTGATGGCCTATTCCTCGATCGGCCATATGGGCTACGCGCTGGTCGGTCTCGCCGCCAACAGCCAAGCCGGCGTGCGCGGCGTCGCCATCTACATGCTGATCTATCTGGTTATGACGCTCGGCACCTTCGCCTTCATCCTCGCCATGCGGCGCAAGGATGGCAATGTCGAACAGATCAGCGATCTCGCCGGCCTGTCGTCGACCAATCCGATCATGGCGACGATCCTCACCATCCTGATGTTCTCGCTGGCCGGCATCCCGCCGCTCGCCGGCTTCTGGGGGAAGTGGTACGTGTTCCTCGCCGCCATCAACGCCAACCTCTACGCGCTGGCGATCATCGGCGTGCTGGCCTCGGTAGTGGGCGCCTATTATTATCTGCGCATCATCAAGATCATGTGGTTCGACGAACCGGTCGGCGGCTTCGTGCCGATGGCGACCGAACTTCGCGTGGTGCTCGGCGTCTGCGGCGCCTTCGTGCTGTTCTATGTGCTGATCGGCGGGCCGATCGGCACCTATGCCGAAGCCGCCGCCAAGACGTTTTTCTGACGGGATGGCATTTCGGCTGGCTCCAACAGCGGCCTCGGAAGGGTTCCGGCTCGAGGCACATGATACCGTCGGTTCCACTAATGCGCTGGCGCTGGACCATGCGCGGGCGGGAGATCCGGGCAAGCTCTGGGTCGTTTCAAAAAAACAGGAAAGCGGACGTGGCCGGCGCGGCCGGGTCTGGGCGACGCCCGAGGGCAATCTGGCGGCAACGCTGCTGGTGGTCACCAATGCCGAGCTTCGCTTGGCCGCGACACTCGGCTTCGTCGCCGGCCTGGCGCTGGCCGATGCGCTCGACGCCGTCGTGCCGAAGGGCAGGATCGCAATCGGCCTCGACGGCGGCAGCGATGGAAGAAACCGTTTCGAGCTGAAATGGCCGAACGATGTGCTCGCCTCCGGCGCCAAGCTTGCCGGCATCCTGCTGGAAACGGCGATACTCGAAGGCGATCGCTTCGCGGTGGCTGTGGGCATCGGCGTCAATGTTGTGGCTTATCCCAAGGATTTGCCTTATCCGGCGACATCGCTCAGCGCGCTGGGCGCTGCTTGCGATGCCGAGACGTTGTTTCTGGCGCTGTCGGATGCCTGGAGCGAGAATGCGCGGCTGTGGAATGATGGGCGCGGGCTTTCCGCCGTCAGGCGGCGCTGGCTGGCGCGCGCGGCAGGGCTTGGCGGGCAGGTTGCTGTCAGAATTGACGGTAATGTGGTGCGCGGCACGTTCGAGACCATTGACGAGGACTGCCGTTTCGTGATCCGCGACGATAAGGGTTCGGTTCTGACGATCGCCGCCGGCGACGTGCATTTCGGTGCGGTCGCGTCGGCCCAGGTTTGACGGGTCAGGTTTGACGGGCCCCAGTTTTGAAGGGCCTGGCTTGACCGCCAGGAAAGGAAAGATCATGGCGACAGCGGAAAACGCCGAACTCGTCTTCGTGCCGCTCGGCGGCGTCGGCGAGATCGGCATGAACTTCGCTCTCTATGGCTACGGCCCGGTCAATGCGCGCGAATGGATCGTTGTCGATGTCGGGGTCACGTTTCCCGATGCCAGCCTGCCTGGCGTCGACCTGGTGCTGCCCGACACGCGCTTCATCGAGGAGAGCGTCGCCAATCTGCGCGGCATCATCATTACGCACGCGCATGAGGACCATTACGGCGCGCTGCTCGATACATGGCCGAAGCTCAAGGCGCCGGTCTGGATGACGCCGTTCGGGGCCGGATTGCTGGAAGCCAAGCGGCAGGGCGAGCAGGGCGCACCGAAGATCCCGGTGACGATCTACCGCGCCGGCGAAAAATTCAGTGTCGGCCCGTTCGAGATCGAGGCCATCCCTGTCGCGCATTCGATCCCCGAACCGATGTCGCTGGCGATCACCTCGCCGGCCGGCACCGTCATCCACACCGGCGACTGGAAGATCGATCCGGCGCCGACGATCGGGCCGATGACCGACGAGGCCCGCTTCCGCGCCTATGGCGACAACGGCGTGCTGGCGCTGATCTGCGATTCCACCAATGCGCTGCGGGAAGGGGAGTCGCCGTCGGAAGTGGCGGTGGGCGAGGGCCTCAAGGGCGTCATCCAGAGCGCCAAGGGCCGTGTCGCGGTCACCACTTTTTCCTCCAATGTCGGGCGCATCGTCTCCATTGCCAAGGCGGCACGCGACGCCGGCCGCCAGTGCCTGGTGCTCGGCCGCTCGCTGAAGCGCGTCATCGATGTTGCCGGCGAGCTCGGCTATATGGACGGGCTGCCCGAATTCATCGCCGAGGAGGATTTTGGGTTCATCCCGCGCGAAAACCTCGTCATCATCTGCACCGGCAGCCAGGGCGAGCCGCTTGCGGCATTGGCAAAACTGTCGCGCGAGGAGATGAAATCGGTGTCGCTGACAGCAGGCGACACGGTGGTGTTTTCCTCGCGCACTATTCCCGGCAACGAGAAGGGTATCCTCGAGATCAAGAACCGGCTGATCGATCTCGGCATCAAGATCATCGAGGACGGCGATGCGCTGGTGCACGTCTCCGGCCATCCGCGCCGCAGCGAATTGCGCAAGATGTATCAATGGGTGCGCCCGCAGATCGGCGTGCCGGTGCATGGCGAGGCGGCGCATCTGGTAGCGCAGGGGTCGCTGATGTCGGTGTCGGGCATCGGCCAGGTGGCGCAGGTCCGCGACGGCGACATGCTGCGGCTCTATCCCGGTGCGGCGACGATCATCGACCAGGTGCCATTCGGCCGTATCTACAAGGACGGCAGGCTGATCGGCACCGACCAGGCGATGGGCATTCGCGACCGGCGCAAGCTGTCCTTTGCCGGCCATGTCGCGGTCAATGTCGTGCTCGACGACAAGTATGAGCTCGCCGGCGATCCCGATCTGGTCGCCATCGGCGTCGCCGAGGCCGACGCCCGCGGCGAGAGCCTGGAAGACCTAATGATCGATGCGGCAATCGGCGCCGTGGACTCCATCCCCCGTCAGCGCCGAAGAGATCTCGACCTCGTGCAGGAGGCAGTGCGCCGCGCCGTCCGCGGCGCCGCCAATGAAGCGTGGGGCAAGAAGCCGCTGGTGACGGTGTTCGTCACGCGGTAACTTTCGGAGCACGCTATGCTCGGACGCCTGAACCATGTCGCGCTTGCTGTGCCGGATCTGGCCGCGGCGACAGCGGCCTATCGCGATACGCTCGGCGCTCAGGTGAGCCCGCCGCAGGCGCTGCCGGAGCATGGCGTGACGGTGGTGTTCGTCGATGTCGGCAACACCAAGATCGAATTGCTGGAGCCGCTCGGCGAGGATTCGCCGATCGCGGCATTCCTCGAGAAGAACCCCTCGGGCGGCATGCATCATGTCTGCTACGAGGTCGACGACATTCTTGCCGCGCGTGATCATCTCAAGGCCAGCGGCGCCCGCGTCCTTGGCGACGCCGACCCGAAGATCGGCGCGCATGGCAAGCCGGTGCTGTTCCTGCATCCCAAGGATTTCTTCGGCACGCTGGTCGAACTGGAGCAAGCATGAGCTGGGTTTCGTTTCTCGCCCTGTTCTTCATCACATGGTGGGTAGTGCTGTTCGCCATCCTGCCGTTCAGTCTGAGGACGCAGGACGAGGATGAGGACGTGACGCTGGGCACTGTACCCAGCGCGCCGCGCGGATCGCATATGCTGCGCGCCGTGCTGCGGACGACAATCGTCACGATGGTTCTTCTTGGCATCTTCTATGGCATTACGAGGGGGCTCGGCCTCGGCATCGACGACATCCCGCACATCGTGCCGGATTTTAGCCAGAAACCCGAAAATTAGACCGCCGGGCGCGGCTGGTCACATCTTGCATGCAAGCACCAATCCGGGCTGGAAGCCGATACAGGTTCCGAACCCGCTGTGCTGGCGCTTGGTAAAGTGGTCTAGCAATTTGTCGTGCTAACAAGATGATTGCACAAAAAAAATGCAAGGCACGAGGCCTTGCAATTTAAACGCGTCCGATCTGTTTCCGGTGTCCGGCGGCAGCGAGTAACCGCGCCTAGATCGCATCCTCCCAAGACTTTGACCGCGTAGGAGGGCAGATTTCTTTCCGCCCTCTCGGTTATCGGGGCACATTAGACCAAGGCGGGTGAAAATGTCACGCAGAATTTTGCCTGGAAATAAGCAATCTCGTGCTGCAGTGCACAATAGTGTGGCAGGCGTTGCTTGCGAAACGACCAGCAAGGCGGATGCGGCACTGCGGTGCCCTTTGCGACACCCGATGGGCGGGTTTCCATTCCGTCATGAAATGGCTATGAAGCCGGGGCAGGCAAGCCTGCGCTGCGCCGATTCCGGTGCGGCAATCCTCTCTCTTACGGACCAGTCCATGCGTTTGTCGCGCTATTTCCTGCCTATCCTTAAAGAAAATCCGCGCGAGGCCGAAATCGTCTCGCACCGGCTTATGCTACGCGCCGGCATGATCCGCCAGCAGGGGCAAGGCAGTTTTTCCTGGCTGCCGTTCGGCAAAAGGGTGCTGGACAAGGTCTGCCGGATCATTCGAGAGGAGCAGGACCGGGCCGGCGCGCTCGAGATCCTGATGCCGACCATCCAGTTCGCCGAGCTGTGGCGCGAAAGCGGTCGCTATGACGACTATGGCAAGGAGATGTTGCGCATCAAGGACCGGCAAGACCGGGACATGCTCTACGGTCCGACCAACGAGGAGGTGGTCACCGAGATTTTCCGCGCCTACGTGAAGTCCTATAAGGATCTGCCGCTCAATCTCTATCACATCCAGTGGAAATTCCGCGACGAGGTGCGGCCGCGCTTCGGCGTCATGCGCTCGCGCGAGTTTCTGATGAAGGACGCCTATTCCTTCGATCTCGACTTCGAAGGCGCCAAGGCGGCCTACAACAGGATGTTCGTGTCCTATCTCAGGACGTTCACGCGCATGGGGCTGCAGGCAATCCCGATGCGTGCCGACACCGGGCCGATCGGCGGCGACCTCAGCCACGAATTCATCATCCTGGCCGACACCGGCGAGAGCCAGGTTTATTGCCATCGCAACTATCTCGCGCTTGATGTGCCGGGTGCCGACACGGACTTCTCCAACGATGCCGAGATCGGCGAGATCGTCAAGACATGGACGACGCCCTATGCCGCGACCGACGAGATGCACGACGAGGCCGCGTGGGAGAAGGTTGCGACAAGCGACCGGGTCTCGGCGCGCGGCATCGAGGTCGGCCACATCTTCCATTTCGGCGACAAATATTCGAAGCCGATGGGCGCCAAGGTGACAGGGCCCGACGGAAAGGATCATTTTGCCTCCGGGGGTTCCTACGGGATCGGCCCGACGCGGCTGGTCGCGGCGATCATCGAGGCCAGCCACGACGACAACGGCATCATCTGGCCGGAGGCGGTGGCGCCTTTCGACGTCGGCCTGATCAACATGAAGGCCGGCGACGCCGAGTGCGACCGCGTCTGCGACGAACTTCATGCGGCGTTTGTCGCCGTCGGCAAGGACGTGCTCTACGACGACACCGATCAGCGGCCGGGCGGCAAGTTCGCCACCGCCGACCTGATCGGCCTGCCGTGGCAGGTGATTGTCGGGCCGCGCGGCGTGGCGGCCGGCGAGGTCGAAATCAAGAACCGCAGGACCGGCGAGCGCGAGACGCTGCCGATCGTAGACGCGAAGAAGCGCTTCGGTTTTGCCGCATGAGCGAAGCGGCAGTAGCGAAACCCCCGGCCGCGGGACCTTTTTCCGTCTTCGAACGCATGGTCGCGTGGCGCTATCTGCGCTCGCGCCGCAAGGAGACGGTGATCTCCGTCATCGCCTCGATCTCGTTCCTCGGCATCATGCTGGGCGTCGCCACGCTGATCGTCGTGATGGCCGTCATGAACGGGTTTCGCGCCGAGCTCCTGACGCGCATCCTCGGCGTCAATGGCCATCTGATCGTGCAGCCGCTCGACATGCCGCTGGAGGACTATGCGCAGGTCGCCAGCCGCATCAACGGCGTGCCCGGCGTCCAGTACGCCATTCCGCTGATCGACGGGCAGGTGCTGGCGCAAGGCAATATCGGCGGCGGGTCAGGGGCGCTGGTTCGCGGCATACGCGGCGAGGATCTCGTTAAAATTTCGATCGTCGCCAACAATATCAAGCAGGGCTCGATCGCCGGCTTCGACACAAGCGAGGGCGTCGCCATCGGCAGCCGAATGGCCGACAATCTCGGTCTTGTGCTCGGCGACACGATCACGCTGATCGCGCCCGACGGCGATGTCACGCCGCTCGGCACGACACCCCGCATGAAGGGTTACCCGATCACGGCGATCTTCGAAGTCGGCATGTCGGAATATGACAGCTCCATCGTCTATATGCCGTTTTCGGAAGCACAGCTCTATTTCAACATGGATGGCCGAGCTCAGGCGATCGAGATCTATGTCGACAATCCCGACAATGTCGACGCGCTGAAACCGAAGATCGAAGAGGCGTCGCAGCGGCCGATCACCATGGTCGATTGGCGAGAACGCAACAGGACATTCTTCGATGCGCTGCAAGTGGAGCGCAACGTCATGTTCATGATCTTGACGCTGATCGTGCTGGTTGCAGCGCTCAACATCATTTCGGGCCTGATCATGCTGGTAAAGGACAAGGGCCACGACATCGCCATCCTGCGCACCATGGGCGCCACCCGCGGCGCGATCCTGCGCATATTCCTGATGACGGGCGCGGCGATCGGCGTGGTGGGCACCATCGCCGGCGTGCTGCTCGGCGTTGTAATCTGCCTGAACGTCGAGCGAATCCGCCAGTTCTTCTCCTGGCTGGCCGGCGAGAGGCTGTTCAATCCCGAGCTCTATTTCCTGAGCCAGCTGCCTGCCCGCATGGATGCCAGCGAGACGATCTCGGTGATCCTGATGGCGCTGGTGCTGTCGTTCCTGGCGACGCTGTTTCCGGCATGGCGCGCGGCCAGGCTCGATCCGGTCGAAGCGCTGAGGTACGAATGACTGCCGAGGCCATTATCGAGTTGAAGAGCGTCGAGCGGCACTATGTCCAGGGGCCGCGCAAGCTCACCATCCTCAACGGCGCCGATTTTTCGCTGAAGCGCGGCGAGATCGTGGCGCTGGTGGCGCCGTCGGGAACCGGCAAATCGACGCTGTTGCACACCGCCGGACTGCTGGAGCGGCCGGACGCCGGCGACGTGATTCTGGCAGGCCGCGCCTGCGGGCGGCTTTCCGACGACGAGCGCACGGCGATCCGCCGTAACGATGTCGGCTTCGTCTATCAGTTCCATCACCTGCTGCCGGAGTTCACGGCGCTGGAAAACATCATGATGCCGCAACTGATAAAAGGGCTGACGCGCAAGGAGGCTGCCGAGCGGTCGGCGCAACTGCTCGACTACATGCAGATCGGCAAGCGCGCGCAGCACCGCCCCTCCGAACTGTCCGGCGGCGAGCAGCAGCGCGTCGCCATTGCGCGCGCCGTCGCCAATGCGCCGCTGGTGCTGCTTGCCGACGAGCCGACCGGCAATCTCGATCCGGTCACCGCCTCCTATGTGTTCGAGGCACTGGGAGCGCTGGTCCGGCAGTCGGGCTTGGCGGCGCTGATCGCCACCCACAACCACGAGCTTGCCTCGCGCATGGACCGTCGCGTCACGCTGGCCGACGGCAAGGTTGTTCCGCTTTAGGGATCTCGCACAGCGCTCCCCTTGTCGACGGCTTCGCTGCGGTCGCAAATGTGCGCCGCGCTGGCGGCAGGCCTGACGCGTCGCTGTCCGCCGCCCGCGCCCGACCGGGGCTTAGCGCGGGCCATGCCGACCGCCATAGAAGATTTCTGACGTCGCACCGATGATTTCCGCCCGTCTGTGTTGTCCTTATCAATGGGCGCGCCTGGATGGTCCAGCGGCCCGGATAGCAAGGTGGTCCATGAGATTGTTACAAGGTCGGAATCTCGTCGTCGTTGGAGGCAGCCGTGGTGTCGGCCGCTCAATCGCAGAAGCCGCCCTCAGCGAGAGAGCGACGGTCATGGCTGTCGCCCGCGGCGAGTCGGCGCTGGCGCAATTTGCCTGGGAAACTCCGGGCGTGAAGACGTTCGCGGTCGACGCAACCGTCGAGTCCGCCCCTGACGAGGTCTTTGCCGCGCTGGAGCCGGACGCCCTGGTGATCTGCGCGGGTGCCCTTGCCCCCTCGGCGCCCCTATATGAACAGAACTGGAAGGCGTTCTCCGCAAACTGGGAGACGGACGTCAAGATATCGTTCCTGTTTTGCAAGGCCGCGCTCCGACGTCCGCTCAAACCGGGCGCCCGGATCATTCTGATCTCCAGTGGCGCAGCCTTGACCGGGGGGCCACCGAATTCCGGCGGCTATGCCGGCGCAAAACGCATGCAGATGTTCCTGGCCGGTCATAGCCAAAAGGAATCGGATCGGCTCGGCCTCGACCTGCGCTTCATGGCGCTTGCGCCTATGCGCATCATGCCAGGGACCGGCGTGGGCGACGCCGGCATCGAGAGCATTTCGGCCTATATGGGCATCCGGCCGATGGAGTTCATCGCGGGCATGCTAGACATGCAAACGCCGGCCGAAGTGGGACGTGCGGTGGTCGCACTCGCCACCCAAAAACCGCAAGGATGTTCCTTCGCAGTGAGCGGTAGCGGGCTTGCGCCGGCGGGCTGAGGCGCGCGTAATGCAAACCGGACTCAAAAATGCCGGATCCGCATGACAGACGCCCAGGCACCTCTCAAGCCGATACGCCAGCCGGGCCAGCCGATCCTGGATCGACTGGCCTTCGAGCAGTTCACGGCGGCCCATCGCCGGGAACTTAAGCTCCATTGCTATCGCATGATGGGTTCGCTGCACGAGGCGGACGACCTCGTCCAGGACACGTTTCTGCGCGCCTGGCGTGCAAGGGCGGAGTTCGACGGGCGGGGTTCGATTCGCGGTTGGCTCTACACGATCGCGACCAACTCTTGCCTCAACGCCCTCAAGGCCAGATCGAGGACGCGTCGCATTCTCCAGCAGCCGGGACGGCCGGCCTTCCACGGGCGGGCCACAGACGGGCCTGCAGCCGAGGTCACCTGGTTGGAGCCTTACCCGGATGCGGAGCTGCCAGGCCTCACAGATGGTGAGCCGGGTCCGGAAGCGCGCTACGAGACTCGCGAAGCCGTCCAGCTCGCCTTCCTCGCCGCGATCCAGGACCTGCCACCCAGGCAGCGCGCCGCTCTACTGCTTTCCGACGTGCTGGGATGGTCGGCTGCCGAGACGGCGGGACTGCTGGGTGGATCGACAGCTTCGATCAACAGCGCATTGCAGCGGGCCCGCGCAACCCTCGCGGCGCGATATCCAGAGGGACGTCCCATGCGGCGATCGAAGCCCGGCCGGGAAGAAGGCCTGCTGCTCGAACGTTACATGCAGGCCTGGCAGTCCGCCAATCTCGACAGCCTGATCGAGCTGCTGCGGGAGGACGCCACCTATCGCATGCCGCCCTGGCGGGAATGGTATCAAGGACGCGCGGCGATCCGCGGTTTCCTCGAGACCATCTGGGGTAACTTTGCGGGCTTCCGCACCATGGCAACAGGTGCCAATGCCCAGCCGGCAGTCGGTGTCTATTCCCGCAGCCACAATGACCCTGCGTGGCGAGCCCATTCCCTGCATGTGATCGAGCCCGCTGACGGCGGAATCGCGGCTCTGACGGTCTATGTGCCGCCTCTCGGCCCGAAATTGTTTCCGGCCTTCGGCCTGCCGCCGGCCTAGTGTCATGTTTAGAAGGCCTGGACCTCACATTCCCCAACGGGCCGACCTCGAGCCGCATTTTCCGGCAGGCGGTCACGGTGGGCTCTCAACGTTTCCTTAACCTTGCCGAACTGAGCGCCGGAATTGCGCGGCCGCTCGGATTGCGGCCGGTGACATTTGAAAAAAATTAGAACAAAAAACGAACATACTGAAAACATGAGAGTGTTATGCCCGACCTTGTTCAGGATGTCGTGTCACTGGTGTGCATGAGCACGTTTCTCATTTCCATGGCGATCTGGATCGGAGCGATGTGAGGCAGCGCTGAAAGACGTGGCTCAAACGCTGACGTTCTTCACGGGGTGGGGGCAGCCGTCGGAGCTCGGTGGTTCAGTGCTGCTTTGTCAGCCGGCCTTGCGGGCCGCTTCGACAAGCAAAGGTGCCGCGGGTCCGAAGATGTCCTCGAAGGCGGATTTCAGCGCGAGATCGAGGTCGGCCATCGCCAAGGGAAGGCCGAGGTCGACTAGGCTGGTGACGCCGTGATCCTGCACACCGCACGGCACGATGCCGCTAAAGTGGCTGAGATCCGGCTCGACATTAATGGCGATGCCGTGAAAGCTCACCCAGCGCCTCAGCCTGATGCCGATGGCGGCGATCTTGTCCTCGGCCGGCGAGCCGTCGGGTCGGACCGGGCGATCCGGCCGCACCACCCAGACGCCGACGCGGTCCTCGCGCCGTTCACCGCGCACGTTGAAGGTGGCGAGCGTGCCGATGATCCATTGTTCGAGCGCCGCGACGAAGGCGCGGACATCCTCGCGCCGCCGCTTCAGGTCGAGCATCACATAAGCGACGCGCTGGCCCGGCCCATGATAGGTGTATTCGCCGCCGCGCCCGGCCGCGAATACCGGAAAACGGTCCGGCTCGATCAGGTCATCGATGCGGGCGCTGGTGCCAGCGGTGTAGAGCGGCGGGTGCTCGACCAGCCAGACCATCTCGCCGGCAGCGCCGCTTCGGATCGCTTCGGCACGCGCCTCCATGACGGCAAGCGCATCCGGATAGGCGGTGAGGCCGGGTTCGATCCGCCATTCGACCGGTGCCGAACCGGGCAGGGGCAGGAACGACGTGGCGATCTGGCTACGTTCTGTCATGGCGTGTCTCGTGTCGCCTCACATATGGCGGCAATCGGCTGAAACGTCCAGTTCCGAGCGCGTTCCACCCCTTTGGAGCGTTATGCCGAATCTCGGGCAATTATTGCGCGACGCGCCCTTGTTTCGCCGGAAACGATTTGCTACACGCCGCGAGCCGGTTCGTTTCGGCTCCTACCACGTGCGGTCGTGGCGGAATTGGTAGACGCGCAGCGTTGAGGTCGCTGTGGGGCAACCCGTGGAAGTTCGAGTCTTCTCGACCGCACCAGCTTTATCCAATAAGCTGTTATTTTATTACGCAATTTTCTGTTTCACCACAGCTCTTCCCAAGTCTGTTTGTGCAAGCTTAAACACTGTGCGAACCTGCGGCTGGTTGGGCGCGGAATGCCGCGCGCTAAGCGCATGGTTGAGCCGTCATCAAATGCCAGCTGCTTCAAAGACCCGAACCGTGTCGCGAAGCGGGCCATTGGGAATCCTCGGCAAAAGTTGCGCTTTTCACGCAAGCTCGCGCGGCTATCTATTGATGTGATGCGCGGCAAATAGTCCGCTGGTTGCATTATCTCGGGGCTTGTTTGCGGACGCGACTTTCCAGCCGCATAAGCAAATAGTCGACTTCTTGTCTGGCCGCCGCCGACAACGCACTGCCCGGCTTGCGCTGGGCGTCGGACGCGATGGCACCGCGCTTCATCATCACATATTTGCGTACCGCAAGTCCCACACCGGGTTGCTGCTCATAGCGCAGGTAGGGCAGGTGCGCGTCGAAAAGATCGTGCGCCTTGTCGCGCTCGCCGGCGGCAGACAATTTCACCACGTCGACGAGCATATCGGGGAAGGCATAGCCGGTCATCGCGCCGTCGGCGCCGCGCTCCATCTCGAAGTCGAGAAAGAGGCCGCCATTGCCGGTGAGGATGGACAGCGGCCGCAGTGAGCCGTCCTTCTGAAAGCCGCGCAGCGCGCTGATCTTCTCCAGGCCCGGCCAGTCCTCGTGCTTGAGCATGAAGCAGGCCGGATTGTCGGTGACGATGCGGCGGATGACGGCCGGGGTCATGACGACCGAGAGGGTCAGCGGATAGTCCTGCAGGACGAAAGGAACATCCTCGCCGACCGCTTCGGATGCGTTGCGAAAATAGGTGACGATCTGGTCATCGGTGCGCAGCGCCGGCGGCGGCGCAATCATCACGCCTTGCGCGCCAACCTCGATCGAGGCGCGCGCAAGGCTACGCATGGCGGCGAAGCCAGGGGCGGAGACGCCGACGATGACCGGCAGCCTGGTGCGCGCCACGATGCGCTTGACGATCTCGAGCGATTCGCCGGCGTCGAGCTTTGGGGCCTCGCCCATGATGCCGAGGATTGTCATCCCATCGACGCCGCAGCGCTCGTAGAAATCGACCATGGAATCAAGTGATTCCCAGTCGATCTTGCCATCCGCCTCGAACGGCGTCGGGGCAATGGTGTAGACACCTTTGGTGTCAGGACCGATGGCCATGAGATTCTCCTAAATTCAGCTTTCAGTTATAGCGCAGGACCGACGGTCCGATCCAACCCGGCAGTTGGTCCGGACGGGCGGGGCGCGAAGTAACCGCATGGTAAGCTTGCTTCGCTATCACATTGATAATGCCATCGATGGCATATTTGCATCTCGGTAAATTAGTATGTCATTAACTATAGGGGTAAGGGACTACAGTCCATCGACAAGATGGTGGTTGGGCCTTGCCTTGTTTATGGCAACTTACGTGGCAGGCGCGTCTGCACTAAGTCCGCAGTCTTTCTTCCATCTAATTCTGGTTTATGCTCAGAAATTCACCGTCGGTATTCCGATCTTGTTTCTCAGCGGGGTCTGTTCTGCTGCGCTTATTTACGGACGAGCAGAGCCAACTCGCTACGTCGTAGATTTGGTTCGAGGCCGCTGGCGTAGCTGTTTGCTGGTTCTGCTGTTCTTCTTCGCGAGCTTGACCGCGTACTCTACCTACAAGATGGCCATCCCGTCCGTCGTTCCATTCTATGCGGACAACTGGTTAGCCGATCTGGATGAATGGCTGCACGGGACAGCGCCGTGGGAACTCACGCACAGGCTCGACAGCAATACGTGGTCGATCGTCGTCTTCAACAGCTATGAGGTGATTTGGTTTTTCCAATGGTTCGGCACCATGCTTTTCGTGTCTCTCTGGTCGGACAAGATTGGCCGCATCCGCTACCTCTGGGCAGCAGCGCTGACGTTATGCATCCTCGGCACCATCTTGGCCTCGGCGCTGGCGTCGGTCGGGCCGATCTACTACCACCAGTTTGTTGGCGAGGACCGCTTCAGCGGACTCAAGGTCGCCATGGACGGTCTCGACTATAGCCACATGGTGCGGGAGCCCGCCGCATATCTTCTGACGGCTTACCAGAGCGGCCGGCCAGACCTTGGCGGCGGCATCTCGGCCATGCCAAGCATGCACGTCGCCTTTGCCACACTGAATGCCTATCTGCTTTCTTCCCTCAATATCTGGCTCGGTGTTCTCGGTTGGATGTTCGCAGCCCTGATAATGTACGGTTCGGTATATACCGGATGGCACTATGCTGTTGACGGCTACGTCTCCATCATTGTGGTGTCGGTGATCTGGTGGGTAACCGGACGCCAGCCGGCGCAAATTGAGACACAGTTGATACGCCAATCGATAGAAGGTTAGGTGTGCGACGCCTGACAATGTCAGCCAGGGGCAACAGCGCTGGTTAATTTATTGGCCGCGCCAGCAATTGCAGACGCCCCACAGCGACGGCGAGGTCAAACCATGGAAAAGAGAAGGTCTTGGCCGATCCCGGGAATGGCTTTGCTAAAGTGAAGATCCAGCTTTAACCTTCTGCAGCGCATTTCCAGGTCGAAAACCGGGCTTGATCCCCTATCTGTCCGGGAACGCCGCACGGAACGGAGCCATTATGAGTGACAGCCAGCTCAAGGTAAGGATTGCGGGTGGGAACGCCATTCGAAGCCTGCATGCCGACCTGCCAGTCAACGCCACGTTCCATATCTGGCTTAAGGCGGCCAAGCCGGACGTTCCGGGCTCGCTGTCTTTTTCCAATGTCCGTGGCAAGTTCGGCGAGGTGAGCGTTACGAACGCCGAAGAGTATGAATTCAGAATTTTTCACGTCTTCGGCGGTGGCAGTGTCGAACTCGACTACGACACGGATCAGACCTCGGTATCGGTCGCCTACTGGTTCGCATTGGCCGACGTGCTGGAGACAGGCATTACAGTTATCCACACCAATCCGGGAAATGCCCCGCCGAACATTCCTGACAGCTATCATTTTCGCCCGCCGTTCGGCTGGATGAACGATCCAAACGGATTCGGCCGGTTTGGAGGTCGCCCACATCTCTTCTACCAGCATTATTCCCATGGGCTTCGGTGGAACACGATGCACTGGGGGCACGCCGTATCTTCCGACTATCTGCGATGGCGTCACATGCCCATATTCCTGTTCCCGTCGGAAGATCTTACCGCAAGGCCCGACAAACGGGGCGGGGCGTATTCCGGCTCAGCCATCCCGCTTGCCGATGGCCCGGGTATTCGCGTCTTTTTCACCGAGCAGGTACAGGACCGTATCCCGGAACAGCAGATCCAGCTCACTGCCACTTCCAGCGACCTCATTACGGCTGGAAATGCCGACGTCATCCTGCCCTACCGCCCCCTTGACGAGGGATTGACCACCGATTTTCGTGACCCATACGTCTTCAAGGGACCGGATGGCCGTTGGAAAATGCTGCTGGGCAGCCAGAGCGATGAGGGCGGCGTTGTCCTGCTCTACGAAACCCACGACCATACGGCCGCCACCGGCTGGACATATATCGGCAAGCTTCTGGTCGAGAAACACTATCGGACGACGGCGATCGAATGTCCCTGTCTGCTGCCGATCGACGGGCCTGCGACCGATCCCGCGACGCGCTGGGTTCTAATTCTCGGCCTGATGAATAGTGAGGACCAGTCCACCCGGCGCAAGAATCTGACAATGGCCATTGTCGGCTGGTTCGATGGTCAGACCTTTTCCAAGGAATTCGAACAGGAACTGGACTTCGGGACGGATAACTACGCCTTCCAGGCCTTCGTCGACGGTGATGCCATTGTCGGTATTGGATGGCTTGCCAACTGGGCCGATACCGGACCAGCGATCGATTTCCCCACAGCCATGACGTTGCCTCGCAACATCCATTTGTCTGCAGGCGAGTTGCATACCCCGCCCATCGGAGCAGCCGAGAGCCTGCGGAGCCATATTCTGGACCGAACGCGCCTTGCAGCCGGAGAGCAGGTAAGCTTTATCAACGGTTCCGTCGAAATCCTGTTCGAGTTGGAAAAGCCGGGTGCCCATTTCCGCCTGAAGCTCCATCATCCAACTGTTCGCCTCGAGGTTGTCGTCGACGACGAGGGACTTGCCATTTGTCATGAAGACGGGGGCGCAGCTCAGTCTCCTCACTATATCGCCAAGGGAGCCCGTCCAAGACGGCTGCGGATATTCCTCGACTACGGATCGATCGAGGTCTTCGCGGATCACGGTCGTTGGGCTGGCACGAAGCGGATCAGCGGTTTTGAGCCGGTGCAATCGGCACGTCTCATCGCCGAAACGGGCGCAGTTCTACACGCGACGGTATGGGCGCTCAAACCGTGACAAGGAGATCAATATTTCCAGTTTAGGATGGGGCGTCGTCAAACACCGACCAATGAACGAGGCCTTCGACGACGCCAAAGGCAAACTGTTCTTTTGCGCTGTAAATCAGCGGGTTGTCCCGAGCCATGTCAAGCAGTTCGGGTAGGGCATTGGCGACGACAATCCCGCGCGCACCCGGCAGGTCGAACATACTGCGATCGTTGTTGGTGTCGCCGGCGACCACCACCTCATCCAGGCCGATGCTGAGTTCATTGCAGAGCCAGGCCAGCGCCTGGCCCTTGTCTGCCGAACGCGGCAGGATATCGAGATCGCGTCCGCTGGAATAGATCATCGTCACTGACAGGCCGGCCTCGGCCAGAGCGCGCTCGATGCTGGCAAGGGCTTCCGGACTTGCTTCGTGCAGGTACCAACTCGATTTGAAGGCGTGTTGATAGCCGTCGGGTTGGCGAACGGTGTCTTCGAGCGATCCGAGCACCGCATCGACTTTCTCAAGAGACCAGCCTTCCGAAAACCTCTGGGTAAAGTGCCCCAGATCAGTAAAGTGTGCGAGACGCGAGGTGTGCCGCGGACCGGCGAGCATTGTGCCGACACCGCCGATCACGTAGTCCGGCGCTGGCAGGCCGACTTCGTCGACGAAGTTCAAAATATCGTCGGCCAGACGACCGCTGTTGTAGACGAGAACCGGCCGGTGCTCGGGGTCGAGCGCTTCCCATTTGGAACGGAAGCGTGATGTCGCCGGCGCGTCGCCTGCCAGAGTCCCGTCGAGGTCACTCGATAGAAGCGCGATCGGTTTCAATCGCCGTCGTTCCACGGCTCATCCCAATCATGGTCGTCGACCGCCTTCAGCACCGGACGTCCTTCGACAAGGCTGACAAGCTGCTGCGCGATACCTGTCCAGGTGAACAGGCTGCGCGCCTTGTGCGCGCCCATGCGACCCAGTCGGCCGTAGAGGCGCTGGTGCTTCATAGGCTTGACGATGGTGATGCCGAGATCTTCCTTGTCGAACGGATCACCGAACAGCGCGTGCCGGCCATAGCTGATCCCGCGATAGAGGCCGCCATGGATCGTAACCACGGTGGGCGTTCCGCAGGCCATTGCCTCGATCGCGGTCATGCCGAACGGCTCGTAGCGGCTCGACAGGACGAACATGTCCGCCGCCCGATAGGAGTCGGCCAGATCCTCGTCGGCAACATATCCAGAGAAGACGACACGATCCTGCAAGCCTAGCTGTTCAACCTGTTCCTTGAGCTGGTTCAGGATCTTCTGTTCCTGCTCGTCCATGTTCTCGCCGCCGACAGCAAGTCTCAGGACCGCATCCGGCACACGCGGCGCCACCACGGAAAACGCATCGATCAGCAGGTCGTAGCCCTTGTTGGTGGCGAGCCGGCCGAGCGCCAGGATCGTTCGCCCTTCGAAGCCGAGCCGATGGCGGATCAGCCGGCGAGACGCCTCGCTGACGGGGAAGAACCGGTTGTCGTCGTAACCGGGCGGGATCATGTGCACGCGGTCGCGCTCGAGACTGTAGTCCTCGACCAGCATATCCAACTGCGGCGGCGTTGTTGCAATCACCATGGCACAGCTTCGATAGATGATGGTCTCGTGCTTTATGCGCTCGGTGAAATTGAACTCGGCCTCGAATGTATCGGCCTTGTCCGGGTAGTCCGTCTTCATCTGGCGCTGCTTCCATATGCCGAGCGAATGCGGCGTATGGATGTGCGGGATATTGAGAGCTTCCGACAGTCGCTGCCCCGCCACGCCCGCATCCCAGTAGTGACTGTTGATGAAGTCGTAGGAGAGGTTTTCCCTGCGAATCAGGCGCAACGCGTTTTCACACCACTCGAGAAGGTGGCGGTGGAGGTATTCCTTCGGAATAAAATCGGGTCCGCCGCAGGCGACACGCAGGACACGAACCCCGTCTGCCACTTCATCGATAGGAGGCTGGTCTTCAAATCGCCGCGTCCAGATATCGACGGCATAGCCCAATTGGGCCAGCTTTTTGGCAAGTTCCAGGACGTAGACCACCTGTCCGCCGGTATCGGCCGCGCCGAGTGGTGGGTTGGCAGCTACGTAGCCGTGGGTTGAAATGAGTGCAATTCGAGGTGTCGCCGCATCCGAGTTGACGTCCGGCATCTGTATCCTTCTCTACGATTCTGCACGCCCTCAGTCGAAAGCGTGCGCCAATTCACAACTATAGGGATTCCACCACCCATCCGCAAATTCCGAGCACGCGCTCAGGTCAGCGCAATTGACGCGATGGTAAGGCGAACCGGCTCTGTTGCATGTTTCGGTCACCGAGTGGCCTCAAACAGCGTTAGACGGTTGTTCGAGGATTTATGGTGTCCAAAGGCCGCCATTTCGATCGGTCTGTCGTCCTTTGCGCCCGTTGGTCTCTGGCCTCAGGAGCTGAGCCTACGCCTCCTTGAGGAGATGGCCGAGTGCGGCATCAACGTCGATCCCTCAATCCGGTTGCGCGTGGCTTCGCTCCCCGGTGAGGAAGGGTGGATTTCGTTTGATTTTCCCGCGCATTGCGCAATAGAGCTGCGGAGCCTCAGGTCGAATCGTGCCGCCGCTCTATCTTTGTGTTTCAGCATCGGATTTTCCCAAAACCGGTTTCCACTTCTGGGTCCGATGCTCTAGACCTGACAGGCACCTTTTCCGGAATTCTGATGGCGGGAGGCGCTGGTGGAAGGCCAGGACGAACAGACGACCGGCGCCAGGGCCGCTGAGGACAGCCACGCCGACATTTATGGCGAGGACGGCGCCATTCTGTCTTCGTTCCTTGCCGCGATCGGTGCAGCGATTGCCGATCGCGACACGCTGACGCTGAAGCGTGAAGTCGACGACCTGCACCAATCGGAACTTGGCGATCTGCTCGAGGCGCTTCATCCCGAACAGCGCCGCGCGCTGGTCGACTTGTTGGGCGCCGATTTCGACTTTTCCGCGCTGACCGAGGTCGACGAGGCGATCCGCCGCGACATCGTCGACAGCCTGCCCAACGCGCAGATTGCCCAGGGGGTGCAGGATCTCGATTCCGACGACGCGGTCTACATTCTCGAGGATCTCGAAAAGGAAGACCAGGACGAGATCCTGTCGCAACTGCCGTTCACCGAGCGGATCAGGCTGCGCCGCTCGCTCGACTATCCCGAAGAGACCGCCGGCCGCCGCATGCAGACGGAGTTCGTCGCGGTGCCGCCGTTCTGGACGATCGGCCAGACCATCGACTACATGCGCGAGGACAACAACCTTCCCGACCGCTTCAGCCAGATCTTCGTCATTGATCCGAGCTTCAAGCTGCTCGGCGCCATCGATCTCGACCAGATTCTGCGCACCAAGCGCTCGATCAAGGTCGAAGAGGTCATGCATGAGACCAGGCACGCCATTCCGGCCACGATGGACCAGGAAGAGGCGGCGCGCGAATTCGAACAATACGACCTTCTCTCCGCCGCCGTCGTCGACGAGAACGAGCGGCTGGTCGGCGTGCTGACCATTGACGACGTGGTCGACGTCATCCAGCAGGAAGCCGAGGAGGATCTGCTGCGCATGGGCGGTGTCGGCGACGAAGAGCTGTCGGATAGCATTCTTTCGACCTCGCGCTCGCGGGTTCCGTGGCTGCTCGTCAACCTGCTGACGGCGTTCCTGGCGGCCTCGGTGATCGGCCTGTTCGACCGCACGATCGAGCACATCGTGGCGCTGGCCGTGCTGATGCCGATCGTCGCGGGCATGGGCGGCAATGCCGGCTCGCAGACCATGACGGTCACGGTGCGGGCGCTGGCAACCAGGGACCTCGACATCTACAATGCCGGCCGCATCATCCGCCGCGAGATGGGGGTGGGCTTTATCAACGGCATCATCTTCGCCATCTTGATCGGCATCGTCGCGGCCGCCTGGTTCCGCGATCCCAATTTGGGCGGCATCATCGCAGCGGCGATGATCATCAACATGTTCGTCGCCGCACTTGCCGGCATCCTGATCCCGCTGCTGCTCGACCGGTTCAAGATCGACCCGGCCGTGGCCTCGGCGGTTTTCGTCACGACGGTCACCGACGTCGTCGGCTTCTTTGCCTTCCTCGGCCTCGCCACATGGTGGTTCGGCGTGCGCTGAGCGAACGTGCGGTTATGCCTTCAATTGACTTTTACGTAAATGCCATGCGAGATTTTGGAAGTGCCTGTCGGCCGATTCTGACGCGCGTCTGGACGATAGCGAGGCCGCATGGTTGGAACTCGCAGCGCGGCTGGGCATTTGGAGTGACGATGCGGGAATATTATTCGATCACCGAACTGACCCGCGAATTCGATATTTCGACGCGGACGCTGCGCTTCTACGAGGACGAGGGGCTGGTGCAGCCGGTACGTCGCGGCCGTACGCGGCTGTTTCGCCCGTCGGACCGGCACCTCATCCGCCAGATCATGCGCGGCAAGAGACTCGGCTTTTCGATCAATGAAATCCGCGAAATCATCCAGATGTATAAGGAGCCGCCCGGGGAGGTCGGTCAGCTCAACCTGATGATCAAACGCATTGAGGAAAAGCGCGAGGATCTGCGCCAGAAGCGCCGGGACCTCGAAGAGACCTTGGCCGAACTCGACCAGGCCGAGGAATCCTGCGTCGAGCGATTGGTGGAGCTCGGCGTCAACACCTGACCGGCCCTTTCGATAATTCTACTCTGAAAAGACCTTGCTGCACGCCTCAAATCCAGCGTCGCACCTTTTTCGCGTAGTCCCGGTATTTCTTGCCGAATTTCGTCGTCAGCACTTTTTCCTCGCCCTCAATCGCCATTTTCTGCGTTGCGAAGGCGGCGATGATCGCCAGCGGCAGGAACCATACGATCCCCGAGACAAGGGCCACGCCGATCAGCAGCAGTGTGTTGGCCAGATATATTGGGTTGCGGCTGACAGCAAAGGGGCCTGATGTCACCAGATGGTCCGGCACGGCGTTTGGGTGGAGCGTCGTCTTTGCCCGGATCATGGTGCGGATCGCCGTGAACCAGAGTGCGACGACGCCGAACAATGCCACCCAGCCGGCCGCGAACAGGATGTCGCCGAGCAGGCCGCCGATCCATGGCAGCGGGTAGAGCAAGCCAAGCCCGATGCTGACGGCGATGGCCGCGACATAGATCAGCGGCGGCCAAGGTATAAACCCCGGTTTAGGTTGCCCCGGTTTCTGTTGATGGTCGGTCATTGTGCTCCTCCCTCCATCAAAGTGCTGTCGGCTTTGGCAGTGCAGGCGCCGGCGAGCTCGTTGAGATGTGCCTTCCATTCCGCAGCCTGGTCGTTGCGGTAGAGCCGATCAAGCGTGGCCTCGCCCTCGAGTGTATCGAGCATGCACACACAATAGCTGGAGCAGAACTCCGTGTCGCGCGATTGCTCGCACGATGTCTGGCATTCTTTCAGGAAGGTGACCTGCCTGGTCTCGACCGGTGCCGGCACCACTTGCGAAAGCAGCCAGACCGAGCCGATCAGCACCGGCTGGTGGATCAGATAGAAGGCGAGGCTGTGCCGGCCGATAAAGACCAGCGGATTTGTCCAGCGGCCGGGCGTCAGGCCCGCCAGCCGCGTCAGCAAGCCGGAAGTGAAGGCGAGTTTTGCCGCCGCGATGCCCACAAGCACGGGGCCGAACCATGGAAACAGCGGCACATAATCGTTGGAGCGAGGATTGGTTGCCGACAGGCCGACCCACCACAGGGCCGGATGGTCGAAGATCTCGGACCTGAGGTAGAGCGGCGCGGTGATGACGAAAGCCGCGACAACAAGCGTCAGCAGCGCCGGCAGCCGCAGAAACACCAGGCCGAGCAGGCTGGCGAGCGCGATCTCGTGCAGGATACCGAAGAAGATGAAACTGTCCGGCGTGGCAAGCCTCGTGGCAGCCGATATGGCGAGCGCCGCACCAGCGACCATGGCGAAGCGTTTCCAGAAACCGTTCCAGCGGATCTGTTTGCCATGGGCGAGGAACAGACTGACGCCGACCAGGAACAGGAAGGTCGAAGCGATGCAGCGCGCGTAGAATTTCCACCAGCCGAAGGCGGTCAGACCGGGATCGGTGTAGCCGAAGAATTCGAGATCCCAGGTGAAATGGTAACTCGCCATGGCAAGCAAAGCGACGCCGCGGGCGACGTCGATGGCGATGATGCGCTTCGGCTTCGGTTGATCCTGAACGGATACGGTCAGCGTGTCGATGCTCATGGTCTCGCAATTCTGATTCAGCAAAGCAAGACGACTATCACGATTGGCCCGGACAAAAGAAGGCGGCAACACACGGCCTCGGCTCCGGTTCGCGCCGGCGTCGCATCAAGGCCGGCATTAGAGCGACGTGCGTCCACTTGGACGCACAAAGTTCGCTCTAACGCTTTGAATCTACGCATCGTGCTTTCCGAGAATCGATTCCGATTTCGCGCCGATGCGGTAGGCCAGCGCCGGAAAGCCTTTGGCCGGTTCGCTTTTTGCCGTGAACGGGTCGGTTTCCTGTTACCGACCCTAGGATGGCCACGGCAGATTTGGCGCTCACGTCCTGCTTTGGGCGATTCTGCTTCGGGGACAGCAATGGCTACCCATGTGCGGCAGTTGGTGGGCATGCTTTGCCGCGTGATGGGCGCCAGCGCGTTGTCCATCACGCTCAGCCTCTACATTATGGACCACATCCGCAAGACCGATTTCATGCAGGCCGAATCGCTGCGCATGGCGTGGTCGATGCTCGCCTGGACAAGCGGGCCGACACTCGGCATCTTCCTCTACACGCGTTTTGGCATCTATGCCGCGCATGGCGCGGTCGCCATCTTCGCCATGGCCCTGCTGGCGCTGTTCTGGACCAACCGGCTCGGCGACGATCAGTCGATCCGCCCTGGCAAGACGCGGCCGGCCAATCCGCTCGCCAATATCGGCCGCTTCGTCCCGCAGCCGCGTCTCAGGCTGGCCTGGCTGATCGCCTTCGGCCGCTCCTGCTTCTGGACGACATTTTTCGTCTACGGGCCTTTGTTCATGGTGATCACAGGAGAGGGCGAGCTCGCTGGCGGCCTGCTGGTCTCAGCGGGCAATGCGCTGTTGTTCACGGCCATCTTCTGGGGCAGAGTGGGACAGCGTTTCGGCGGCCGGCGAACCATGACATCAGCCTATTTCGCCCTGTCGGCCATGCTGCTGGCGGCAGGCGCCGTCGGCGAATCCGTGCCGTTTCTTACCGGCGCCTTGCTGCTGTGCGGCGCGCTCTTCGCCATCGCTCTCGACGCGTTGGGCTCGACCGCCTTCATGCGCTCGGTGCGGTTCTATGAAAGGGCTGAGATGGCGGCGGTCTATCGCACCTATCTCGACTTTTCCGAGCTGACACCGCCGTTGGTCTATTCGGTGGTGCTGGCGTTTTTCGGGCTGGGCTCGGTGTTCGCCACGCTCGGCCTGCTGGCGGCGGGCTGCGGTTTTGTCACCTGGCGGTATCTGCCGAAGTCGCTTTGATCGTCAGAATTTTGGTGAAAGCGTTGTATGCCGCTCGCGCACCCAGTTGTGGAAGCGATGCAATTCATATTCCTCGGGCATCAGCATGCGGCCTTGTGGCGCATCGAGCGCAGGCCTTTCTGGTTGATCTCGCAGATATCAGCGTCCTCCTCCAGCACCTGCCTGCCGAAAGCGACGATGTTGTCGATATTAGCCGTTGGATCGGCGAGCTTCGGGGGAAAAAAGCCATTCGGCGGTCAGTTCGGTCTGCTCCGAGCCGAGCGGCACCAATCGCGGCGACGGGCTGGCTGGCCCGCCGAGAGGCGCATTCGCGCTGGTGGCTGGCGGAATTTGGTTTGCCGGACGCGACGATTCTGCCTATAGTCGCAGCTGTCGTCGGTTCCGTTTGGAGCCGCGCATGATCCCGAAACCGGAATCGGTTTCGGAAAGGTCATGCGCAGAGTCTAAGTGTTAGAGCGTCCTTGTGCGTCCATTCGGACGCACGGCGCCCTAAAGGGAATGCGGTGAGGGCGAATTGTTGGCCCAATGCCGTGGCTGCCCCCGCAACTGTGTGCGGTTAGTCCTCTCCATATGCCACTGAAGAGTTTCTTCGGGAAGGTGGGGAAGGGCGTTGATCCGCGAGCCAGGAGACCTGCCGGCGACAGGAAAACTGACTTCTATGCCCTCGGGTGGAGGGCGAAAGGACAAGACATGAATACCGCTTCCGTCTCGCTCGGCACTTCCGTCTCCTCGCAGTCGCGCTTCGTGCAGCTGGCGCTTGCTGCATTTCTCGGCATTTTCGTGATGGGCTTTGTCGGCTTCTCGCATATCGATGCGGTCCACAATGCCGCTCACGACTATCGCCATTCGATGGCGTTCCCCTGCCACTGATGAGGGGCTGACACCATGACACTGTTTCGCAACGTCGTGTTCATCGCGGCGATCGCAGGGCTTGTGGCAGGCGTCGTTCTCGCCTGCATGCAGGCCTATGCCACGGTGCCGCTCATTCTGAAAGCGGAAGTCTACGAACAGGCCGGCGGTGGTCACACGCATGACCATGCCGCGGCGCCGGCTGCGAACGCCGGGGATACGAATGCTATGACCAGCGCGGCGCCAGCGCCGGCCGAAGCTGCCGCCCCGGAAGAGGGGGGCTGGACGCCGGCCGACGGCTTCGAGCGCTTCGCCTTCAATATCGTTGCCAATGTGGTCACCGGCATCGGCTTTGCGCTGATCTTGGTCGCCGCTTCGGAGTTCGCCGGCGGCATCGGCAATTGGCGTCAGGGCCTGTTCTGGGGCTTTGCCGGCTTTGCCGTATTCACGCTGGCTCCGAACCTTGGCCTGCCGCCCGAATTGCCGGCGATGCCGGCGGCCGATCTCACCCAGCGCCAGATCTGGTGGACGGCGACCGTGATGGCGACCGCGGCGGGTCTCGGCCTGCTTGCCTTCCGCAAGTCGTTGCCACTGGCGCTGATTGCCGTAGCGTTGATCGTGGCGCCGCATATCGTCGGCGCGCCGCAGCCCGACAGTTTCGAATCGCCGATCCCAGAAGGCCTGCATCACCAGTTCGTGGTGGCGGTGACGCTGACCAATCTGGTGTTCTGGCTGGTGCTCGGCGGCATCGTCGGCGTGGTGCGTGGCCGCTTGACCGGCACCGCGACCGGCCTACGCGACAGCTTTGCCTGATCGCGTTGCCGGGACGCTGACCCTGGTCATCGGCGGTGCACGCTCCGGCAAGAGCGCGCATGCCGAAAAATTGGCGAGGGCCTGCCCGGCGCCGTGGGCCTATATCGCCACGGCGCAAGCCTATGACGACGAGATGCGCGAACGTATTGCGCTGCATCGGTCGCGGCGCGGCGAGGGCTGGACGACCATCGACGCGCCGCTCGATCTCGTCGGCGCGATCCAGGCGCTGCCTGACGGCCGGCCCGTCCTGATCGACTGCCTGACTTTGTGGCTGACCAATCATATGCTGGCCGAACATGACGTTGAGGCCGAATGCCGAGGGCTGGCGGATGTGCTGTCACGACCGCGCGGGCCGTGGTTCGTGGTTTCCAACGAGGTCGGCCAGGGCATCGTGCCGGACAATGCGTTGGCTCGCCGGTTTCGCGATGCCGCCGGCCGGCTCAACCAGCAAGTCGCGGCAGTGTCCGATACGGTGCTGCTGATGGTGGTGGGGCTGCCGCTCAAGGTGAAGTGACATGGCTGATACTATCGATCCCAAGGACGAGGAGCGCCATCGCGCCAAGATGGCCAAGCGCAAAGCGGTGCAGGACGCCGAGGTCGCGGCAAAGACGGTCGAGAAGGGGCTGCTGATCGTCAACACCGGGCCCGGCAAGGGCAAGACCACTGCCGCCTTCGGGCTGGCGCTGAGGATGCTCGGCTACGGCAGGCGCGTCGGCGTCGTCCAGTTCATCAAGGGCAAATGGCCTACCGGCGAGAAGGACGCCTTTGCCGCCTTCGGCGACCGGGTCGTCTGGCATACAATGGGCGAGGGCTTCACCTGGGAAACGCAGGATCTGAAGCGCGACATCGCCGCCGCCGAAGCGGCCTGGGCCAAGGCGCTCGAGCTGATGGCCGAGCCATCGATCAGCCTTCTGGTGCTCGACGAGCTGAACATCGCGCTGCGCTACGATTATCTCGATCTCGACAAAGTGGTGGCGGCGCTGAAAGGGCGCCGCGAAAACCTGCATGTCGTCGCCACCGGCCGCAACGCCAAGCCGGCGCTGGTCGATGCCGCCGATCTTGTCACCGAGATGGGCGTGACCAAGCATCACTTTTCCGCTGGCGTGAAGGCACAGCAAGGAATCGAGTTCTGATCACTTCGCAGCAGGAGAACTGTCTGTTGGAACAAGCGGTAATCGTCTATCTTCTTCTGAATGACGGGCAGTTTGGAACGTCGAAAGAACGCGCTTCCATTTTCGCGCTGGAAGATCGGCTAGAGCAAGTCGTCGGCAATGCTTCGGTCGGTGAGTTTGATGGCGATGAGTTTGGCGACGGCAAGTGCATCCTCTATATGTACGGGCCAGATGCTGAGCGACTCTTTTTTGTGATTGAACCAGTATTGAAATCTTCTCCTGCAGCTGTCGGTGGCTATGCGATCAAAAGGTTTGGCAAGGCGGGTTGATTCAAGCGCAAGGGAAGTCCGCGTTACTTGGTGACTTGAGTTCCCGACCCGTCCGATGGGTCACGCAGCGATGACGATCACCGACAGCAAGCCGAACAGCGCGATCAGCAAAAAGTCGGCCACCCGATAGAGTTTCAGCGCCCGCCTGATGTCGGCGCTCTCGGCATCGCGGTGGCCGCCTTCGCCCATGAACGTATCGTCGACCATGACGCCGTCATAGGAACGCGGGCCGGCGAGCGCCAGGCCGAGCGCGCCGGCCATCGCCGCCTCCGGCCAGCCGGCATTGGGCGAGCGGTGCTTTGTCGCGTCGCGCTGCACGGTGCGCCAGGCGTTGCCGGCATCGGCGCCTTTGACGAAGAAAGAGGCACCCACGATGAGCAGTGCGGTCAGCCGCGACGCCGGCAGGTTGATCAGATCGTCGAAGCGCGCTGCCGCCCTGCCGAAGGCCTCGTGGCGCGGGGTGCGGTGGCCGATCATCGAATCGGCCGTGTTGGCGGCCTTGTAGGCGACGCCGCCGGCCAGCCCGCCGACGCCGATCCAGAAGACGGGCGCAACGACGCCGTCGGAAAAATTCTCGGCCAGGCTTTCGATCGCCGCGCGGCAGACGCCGGCTCTGTCGAGCTTTTCCGGATCGCGGCCGACGATCCTTGAGACGGCAGCACGGCCAATGTCGAGTCCACCATTGTCCAGTCCGTCGGCCACCGCCTCGACATGCTCGGCCAGGCTCTTCTGCGACAGCAGCGACGTCGCCAGGATTGCCGTGAGGACCAGTCCAGCTGGAATGCCCGAAAGCATGGCTTCCACGGCGAAGGCGATGGCGGCCGGCACCAGCACGATGATCAGCAGCGCATGAACACCGCGCCGGCGACGCAGGGCGTCGGAATCAGTATCGCGGTTGAGCCTGCGGTCGAGAAAGGATATCAGCCTGCCGAACCAGGTGACGGGATGGCCGATGGCGCCGAACAGCCAGGCCGGGTAACCCACGGCGAATTCAACAACCAGTGACAGGAAAGCGGTCAGGATCGACATGAAGTCTCTTGATGGAGCGGCAACAGTGGTGGATCACGGCGGAAGCCTTGGCCGGGCGAGGGCGCTGTTTCCGCATGCGCCGCAGCCCTTCGTCGACCTCTCGACCGGTATCAATCCGCACTCCTATCCGTTTTTCGATCTGCCCGCCACCGCCCTGTCCAGATTGCCGGAAGCAGCGCGGGTCCGCGAGTTGGCCGAAGTCGCGGCAAGCGTTTATGGCGCGCCATCGGCAGCGAATGTGGTGGCGACGCCGGGCACGCAGATCCTGTTGCCGCGCGTCGCCTCGCTGGCGAGCCCCGGCAAGGCGCTGGTGCTCGGGCCGACCTATGCTGAACATCAGCGGGCAGCGGCAATCGCCGGCCATGCTGTGACGGAGGTCGATGATTTCGAGGTCCTGGCAGGAGCCGATCTCGCCATCATCGTCAACCCCAACAATCCGGACGGGCGCATCATCGAACGCAAGAAGCTGCTCGATCTTGCCGGAAAATTGCGCGCCAAAGGCGGGTTGCTGGTCGTCGATGAGGCGTTCATGGATGTCGGGCCGCGCGCGGAAAGCCTGGCCGGCGATGTCGAGCAAGGCGGCATTGTCGTGCTGCGTTCCTTCGGCAAATTCTTTGGCCTCGCCGGCCTGCGGCTCGGCTTTGCACTGGCCGACGCGCTGACGGTCGAACGGCTCGAGGCGCAGTTCGGGCCATGGGCGGTCGCCGGCCCAGCGCTCGAATACGGTATCCGCGCGCTTGCCGACAGCGGCTGGCGGGCCGAGATGCGACGCCGTCTGGCAGAGGATGCAGCACGGCTCGATGCGTTGTTCGGCCGCTTCGGCGTCTCAGTCGCCGGCGGCACCACGCTGTTCCGCTATATCGGGCTGGCGGACGCCGCCGGACTGTTTTCGGCGCTTGGCGAGCGCGGCATCCTGCTTCGGCATTTTTCCGGCCGGCCGCATGTGCTGCGCGCCGGGCTGCCGGGTCCTGACGAGGAATGGCAGCGGCTCGAATCGGCTCTTGCCGACTGGGCGCAACAGCGCGACGATAACACCAAGGAGGTCAAGCAATGATCCATGTCTGTTCGCTATCGAAGGTCGAGGAAACGGTCGCGAGAACCGGCGCCGAGCGGCTGCTTTCCCTGCTGGCTGCCGGTACCGAGGTGACGCGGCCGGCGTCGATCGCCCGGGAAAACCATCTGCATCTGGTCATGCATGACATTGCGGTGGCGCAAGAGGGCATGACCATGCCGGGCGAAATCCATGTCCGCGATCTGCTCGATTTCGCGCGCCGATGGGATCGTGCAAGGCCGCTGGTCGTGCATTGCTATGCCGGCATCAGCCGTTCGACCGCCTCGGCTTACATCATCGCGGCGGCATTGGCGCCGAAGCGCTGCGAGGTCGAATTGGCTGAGACGCTGCGCGCGTTGTCGCCGACGGCGACACCTAACCCGCGGCTGATCGCGGTCGCCGATACGCTGCTCGATCGCAACGGCCGCATGATCGGCGCGATCCAGGCGATCGGGCGCGGCGCGGACGCCTTCGAAGGTACGCCTTTTGAGTTGAAGATCGACGCCTAATGCTGTCGCCCAAAAGTGCGCAGCGGTTTTGGGGTAACGACATGTATAAAAACAAGAGCTTAAAGCGCGTCGCATAAATCCGTTCAGACGCGACGCGCTTTAGAGTTTGACCAAGATCTTTTCCGAAACCCGGTTTCCGCTGTTTGCTGCGCTGACCTTCGGTTCGGGACCATGGCCTGACTATGCCAGCCAGTCGGCCAGCTTCGCCTTGCGCACATCCTTCAACAGGCTGATGAAGCCGTCGGCCTGATGGTTGGCGGTAAGCCTGCCCTTTTCGGCCGTTGCAATGCTGGCGTCCCCGACCACGCCGTTCGGGTTGAGATCGGTGGCGATCCAGGCGAAGGCGTGCGTTCCGGTTTGGCGCAGCAGTGGAAATTCCTTTTCGGCGCGGGCGACGTTGGACACGAAATTGTCGGCCTTTGCCATGTCGACCAGATCCGGCCGGAAATGCAGCATCAGCGAGGTCTCGACATCGCCGCCATGGATGCCGTGGCGATCCTCAAGCTCGGTATACATGCCGGCCGGCCGGCCAAAGCGCTGCCAGCTCGTCTTCACCGCCAGCATCTTTGCACGCACGCGCAATTCGCGCGTGATGATGCCCATGATCTCTTCGTTGCCGCCATGCGAGTTGACGACGATCAGTTTCCTTAGCCCGGCCCGCGCGATCGACAGGCCAAGCTCGGTCCACGCCTCGATCAAGATCGGCGCCGGCAGAGTGAGGGTTCCCGGTGCATGCAGGTGCTCGTTCGACTTACCCACCGCCTGGACGGGCAGGATGCGGATGTCGAGATCGGCGGGCAGGCGGGCGATCACCGTGTCGAGCATGCCGGTCATGATCGAGGTGTCGGTCGAAACCGGCAGATGCGGGCCGTGCTGTTCGATCGCCGCCACCGGCAGGACGGCGATCGTCGCCTCCGGATCGATCGTGGCGTATTCGGTGGTCCGGTAGTCGCCCCACCACACGCGTTTGTTTGCAGCGGTCATGTCATGCCTTTTCGATAGACTGGCCTTTTCGATAGACTGGCCTCTTCGATGCACGGCCAGACCTAGCGCGGGAAGGATCGCCTGTCGATCACCCTGCCGCGATGACCTCGATCTCGACCTTGAATTCCGGCCGCGCGAAACCGGACACGATCATCAGCGTCGAAGCCGGCGCCGGGCTGGTGAACAGCCGATCGCGAACGTCCATATAGGGCCGCAGGAAGGCGCGGTCGGTGACATAGGTGTTGATGCGGACGATGTCGGAAAGTCCAAGCCCGGCCTCGCCAAGAATCGCCGCGATGTTCTGAAAACAGAGTTCGGCCTGTGCGCCGGCATCCTCCGGGATCTGATCGTCCGGAGCGATGGCGACCTGGCCCGAACACAGCACCAGCCTCTTGCCGGGAGGCACCTCGACGCCATGACTGTAGCGGGCGAAGGGCGGCTTGATCGACTTCGGCGCCAGGAATTTGAACATGAAAATCTCCAATCTGATGTCAGCCTAAAGCCGGATTGGCGGCCCGTTCAAGATGCAGTGCATACTATCAGGGCGATTGTGGACAGGCGTTCAAAAAATAGGCACGATGCCCCCGGTACAGCATGACCGTCCGGCCTTCGTGCACCACCGTTGCGCAGGCGGGCGGCCTCGGTGATGGCATGTGTCTTGCTTCTTGAGTCGATGGTGTCGAGCCCGGTGCGTGGCGCACCGGAGCCAACAGAGGGTGGTGTGGATGGACGGAAAACTTAAGATTTCGGTGGGCGCGATCGTGCTGCTTGCCGCAAGCACGCTAAGCGCGGCAGCGAACGAGAAGGTCACCTTCGGCACCAACTGGCTCGCCCAGGCCGAGCACGGTGGCTATTATCAGGCAGCCGCTGATGGCACCTATGCGGCTTGCGGGCTCGACGTGACGATCATGCAAGGTGGCCCGCAGGTCAGCGGTCGGCCGCTGTTGCTCGCCGGCAAGATCGACTTCTACATGGGCGGCAACATGCTGCAGGCCTTCGACGCCGTTCAGCAGGACATTCCGCTGCGCGTGGTCGCCGCCTCATTCCAGAAAGAGCCGCAGGTGATCATGAGCCATCCGGGTCAGGGCCTTGACAAATGGGAGGATTTGAAGGACGCGGACCAGTACATTATTGGCGACGAAGGTGCACAGAGCTACTTCCAATGGATGATCACGGAGTTCGGCTTCGATCCGGCCAAGCGCGTGCCCTATACGTTCAACCCCGCACCTTTCATCGCCAATCCGAAGTCGATCCAGCAGGGTTACGTGACCTCGGAGCCCTTCGCCGTCGCCAAGGAAGGCGGCTTCCAGCCCAATCTGTTCCTGCTCGCCGACTACGGCTTCGACACCTATGCGACGACGATCGAGACCATGCAGGCCACGATCGACAAGCGGCCGGAGGTGGTTCAGTGCTTTGTCGATGGCTCGGCCAAGGGTTGGTACAATTATCTCTACGGCGACAACGCTGCCGCCAATGCGGCGATCAAGAAGGATAACCCCGACATCAGCGACGAGCAGATCGCGTTTTCGATCGAGCAGATGAAGAAATTCGGCATCGTCGATTCCGGCGACACGGAAAAACTCGGCATCGGTGCGATGACTGACGCGCGCATCGAAAGCTTCTACGACAAGATGGTCAAGGCCAAGGTCGTGCCGGCCGGCGTCGACATCAAGAAGTCCTACACGCTGGCCTTCGTTAACAAGGGCGTCGGGATCGACCTGAAGAAATAGCACCCAGGCATGATGCAGGAGAAAGTGCCGCAAGCGCCGGCAAGCGCATCGGGCAAAGGTCCGATGCTGCTGGCGCTGCGTGGCGTCGGCAAGGTCTTTTCCAACGGCGTGACAGCGCTCAGCGATGTCGACCTGACGATCCGGGAAGGCGACTTTCTCAGCCTTCTCGGCCCGTCCGGCTGCGGCAAGTCGACGGCCTTGCGCCTCATTGCGGGTCTTGCGACGCCGACCTCCGGCGTGCTCGACTGGCGCGGCAGCAGCTCTGTCGACCGCTCGAATATCGGCTTCGTCTTCCAGGAGCCGACGCTGCTGCCGTGGGCCGATGTCTTCGACAATGTCTGGCTGCCGCTGCGGCTGAAGGGCGTGTCGCGGGCCAAGGCTGCGCCTGTCGTGATGGAGATGCTGGCGCGGGTCCACCTGACCGGCTTCGAGCATGCCGTGCCGCGCGAGCTGTCCGGCGGCATGAAGATGCGCGTCTCGATCGCCCGCGCCATGGTGACCAAGCCGCGCGTGCTTTTGATGGACGAGCCGTTCGCAGCGCTCGACGAGATCACCCGCTTCAAGCTCAACAACGATCTTCTGGAGCTATGGCAGGACGAGCATTTTACCGTCGTCTTCGTGACCCACAGCGTCTTCGAAAGCGTTTTCCTCTCCAGCCGCGTCGTCGTCATGGCGGCGCGACCGGGCCGGGTGTTCAAAGAACTCGTCATCGATGCGCCCTATCCGCGCAATGAAGCCTTCCGTACTTCGCCCGCCTATGCCGCGCTTTGCCGTCAGGCGTCCGATGTGCTGATCGGCGCCATCAACTCAACTGCCGGACCGCACCATGACGGCCATTGAAGAACACGTGCTGAGGCTCGATCCCGAGGAGGCGCGTCGCGTGCGCCAGGAGCGGCTCGAGCGCATCGGCCGATGGGTGCTGCCGCTGGCGATCATGATTCTGGCCATCTGGCTGTGGGACCGCATCTGCGTCTGGAACGACATCCCGAAATATATCCTGCCGCGCCCCGGTGTGGTGCTGCAAACGCTGTTTGACGATGCCGGGCTGCTGTTTTCCTCGCTGCTGGTGACGCTCAAGATCACCTTCCTCAGCCTGTTTCTGGCCATCGTCGGCGGTGTTGGGTTGGCGGTCCTGTTCGCACAATCGAAATGGGTGGAGATGTCGTTCTTCCCGTTTGCCATCGTCCTGCAGGTGACGCCGATCGTCGCGATCTTCCCATTGATCAACATCTACGTCGACAACCAGACGACGAAGCTTCTGCTGTGTGCCTGGATTGTCGCCTTCTTTCCGATCCTGTCCAACACCACGCTCGGCCTCAATTCCGTCGACCGCAATCTGCGCGACATGTTTAGGCTTAACGGCGCGACCCGCTGGCAGCAATTGCGTTATCTCAGGCTGCCGGCAGCGATGCCATATTTTCTCGGCGGGCTGAAGATCGCCGGCGGCCTGTCGCTGATCGGCGCGGTGGTGGCCGAGTTCGTCGCCGGGGCAACCGGCCAGTCGTCGGGGCTTGCCTCTCGCATCATCGAGGCCGGTTACCGGCTTAACGCCCCGCGGCTGTTTGCGGCCCTGATCCTGATCTCGTTCACCGGCATTCTGATCTTCCTGGTGCTGTCGCTGATCTCGCATCTCATTTTGCGGCGCTGGCATGAAAGCGCGCTGAAGCAGGAGCGATGAAATGTTGGAGATACCGGCCTCTGGTCCTTACCATCTCACCAACGTCCGGCTTCACGCATCACTGACGCCGGGCCTTGCCGCAGCCTTCGATGCCGACGGCTTTGCGCTCGCTGATATCGCCGTCGCCGACGGCAAAATCTCCAGCATCGTCGCGCATCGCCAGTCCAATTCGCCCGCAGCTGCCGCCGACCTCGGCGGCCGCGTCGTCATGCCGTGCTTCGTCGACTGCCACACGCATATCGACAAGGGCCATATCTGGCCTCGAAAACCCAATCCGGACGGCACGTTCATGGGCGCGTTGAACGCCACCGGCGCCGATCGCGCTGCCCGCTGGAGCGCAGACGACGTTGCCCGCCGCATGGCTTTTTCGCTGCGCTCAGCCTACGCGCACGGCACCAGGGCTATGCGAACCCATCTCGACAGCGTCGCGCCGCAGGAAGAGATCTCCTGGCCGGTGTTCGAGACGATACGGGAGAAATGGCGTGGCCGCATCGAGCTGCAGGCGGCCTGCCTGCTTGGCATCGAAGGCGTGCGCGACAGGAAGTGGTTCGAAAGGCTGGCCAAACGCGTCGCCGCGGCCAATGGCGTGCTCGGCGTCGTCACCTATATGCTGCCGGACCTGGAAGAGCTTCTCGACCAGGTGTTCGCGCAGGCGATCAAGCATGGCCTCGACCTCGATTTCCACGCCGACGAGACTGACGATATCTCGGCGATCTCGCTGAAGAAGATCGCCGAGGCGGCCTTGTGGAACGGTTTTGAGGGAAACATCCTCGTCGGCCACTGCTGCTCGCTGGCACGCCAGCCCGATCTCGATGTGCTCGACACGCTGGATAAGGTGGCGAAGGCGAGGCTTGCCGTGGTGTCGCTGCCGATGTGCAATCTCTATCTGCAGGACCGGCGCGGCGACAAGACCACGCCGCGCTGGCGCGGCGTGACGCTGCTGCACGAGATGAAAGCGCGCGGCATTCCTGTCGCCGTCGCCTCCGACAATACCCGAGATCCGTTCTACGCCTATGGCGATCTCGACATGCTGGAGGTCTATCGTATGGCGACGCGCATCCTGCATTTCGATCACCCGGTCGGCGATTGGCCACAGGCGGTGACTTCAACGCCGGCCCAGGTGATGCGGCTCGACGGTTTCGGCACCCTTGCAGCCGGCGGCGCCGCCGATTTCGTCGTCTTCAAGGGGCGGAGCTGGACGGAATTGCTGTCGCGGCCTGAATCGGATCGCATCGTGGTGCGCGACGGCCGCGCCATCGAGCGCCAATTGCCCGATTATGCCGAACTCGATGATCTGATGGTGGGATGATGGACCTGGCTACGCTCAAACGCGATCTTGACGGTCTGAAGATCGACGACCATCCGGCGATCGTCCAGCAAAAGAGCCGTGACTTCTACTGGTACAGCCCGGTGCTGAAGCAACAGCTCGACCATGTGACCGGCGATCTGATCGTGACACCGAAGACGGAAGACGAGGTGATCCGAGTGCTTGCCGCCTGTCACCGGCATGGCGTGCCGGTGACGCCGCGCGGCAGCGGCACCGGCAATTACGGGCAGGCGATGCCTTTGTCCGGCGGCGTCGTGCTCAATCTCGCCGAAATGAATGCAGTCAAGACAATCGCGCCCGGCCGCGTCGTGACCGGACCCGGTGCCGTCCTCGCCGACATCGACAGGGCGACGCGCGCGCATTCCGGCCAGGAGCTGCGAATGTCGCCATCGACCTATAACACCGCGTCGATCGGCGGTTTCGTCGCAGGCGGATCGGGCGGCGTCGGCTCGATCCGCTGGGGTGGGCTGCGCGACCTCGGCAATGTCATCCGGCTCAGGACCGTGACGATGGAGGCGGAGCCTCGCATCATGGATCTTACCGGCGAAGGGGTGCTGAAGGTGATGCATGCCTACGGCACCAACGGCATCATCACCGAGGTCGAGATGCCGCTGACCGCATCTTACGACTGGATCGACGTCATCGTCGGCTTCGACGATTTCATGGATGCGGCCGGCTTCGGCAACGATCTCGCCATTCAGGACGGCATTCTAGCGAAGCTGATCACGCCGATCGCCGCGCCCATCCCTTACGATTATTTCAAGCGGCACCAGCGGTTTTTCAGGCGCGAGCAAAGCATCGTCGTCTGCATGATCACGCCGCATGCCATGGACGCCTTTGTCGCTCTTACTGCGCGCAGCAAGGGCGAGATCGTCTTCCGCGCCGACAAGGAGGCCGATCTCAAGGGCCTGCCGCCGGCCTATGAGCTGACCTGGAACCACACGACGCTGCGCGCCATCAGGGTCGACCCGACGATTACCTATCTGCAGACCCGCTATCCTTCGCCGGATCACCTCGCTTACGTCAAGGCGATGATCGACCGCTTCGGCGACGAAGTGCCGACACATCTCGAATTCATCCGCTTCGACGGCGCGATCGGCGTGGCCGGGCTGCCGCTGGTCCGCTTCACGACGGCCGAGCGGCTCGACGAGATAATCCGCATCCACGAAGAGAATGGCTGCTGGGTCTTCAACCCGCACCGCTACACGCTGGAAGAGGGCGGCATGAAGCAGACGGACGAGGTGCAGCTCGCCTTCAAGCGCGAGACCGATCCGCAAGGGCTGCTCAATCCAGGCAAGATGATCGCCTGGGAAAACCCGGACTACGATTATCACTCGGGAAAGTCGTTCCTGTTCAAGGGGTTGCAGAAGGCGGGGTGATGAACATCCTCGTTCTCTACGCCCATCCGGTCGAGACCAGCTTCAATGCCGGTTTGCACAAGGTGATCGTCGAGCGGCTGACGGCAGCCGGCCACGCCGTCGACGACTGCGACCTCTATGCCGAGAATTTCGATCCCCGGCTGACGCGGGCCGAGCGGCTCGGTTATCACGACGATCGCGGCGCCGGTGATCCGGCAGCGCCCTATGTTGAGCGCCTGCTGCGGGCCGAGGCACTGGTGCTGTCGTTTCCGGTGTGGAACTTCGGCTATCCGGCGATCCTGAAAGGCTTTTTCGACCGCGTCTTCCTGCCCGGCGTCTCGTTCAAGCTGGTCAATGGCAAGGTGCAGCCGTCGCTGCACAACATCCGCAAGCTGGCGGCGGTCACCACCTATGGCGGCAGCCGGTTGCACGCAATGCTGATGGGCGACCCGCCGCGCAAGCTGGTCAAGCGTGTGTTGCGCACCACGGTCAAGCCAGGTGCCTCCGTGGCCTATCTTGCGCAATATTCGATGAACCTGTCGACCGATGAAACGCGGAAGAGATTCACGGCGAAAGTCGCCGCCAGCATGGATGCCTTCTGATGCGGGTCCTGGTGGTTTACTGCCATCCGGTCCCGGAAAGCTTTTGCGCCTCGATCCGGGATAGTGCCATCGAGGTGCTGAAGGCGAGGGGCTGGGAGGTGCGGCTGCTCGACCTCTATTCGGAGAATTTCGATCCGGTCATGGGCTGCGGCGAGCGACGCTCCTACAATGAACACGCCCCACAGGATCCGGCGCTCAGGCCGCACATCGAAAATCTCAACTGGGCCCAGGCAATTCTCTTTATCTATCCGACATGGTGGTATGGGCTGCCGGCAATGCTGAAGGGCTGGCTCGACCGGGTCTGGGCGACCGACGTCGCCTTCCGGCTGCCGGCCGGCAAGCGACGGATTCAGTCGCTGATGAGGCATGTGACGAAGATCGGGGTGATCACGACCTGCGGCGCACCGACCTGGTGGAGCGTCGTCGTCGGCCAGCCGGGACGCAGGACAATCCTGCGCGGCATGCGGGCACTCTGCGCCACCCGCTGCAGGACGCTCTTTCTGGCGCACTACCTGATGGACTCATCGACACCGAAGACGAGGGCGGCGTTCCTGGAGAAAGTGCGAACGAAGCTGGAGCGCTTCTGAGCTACATCCGCACCCGTTCCGATTTCGGATCATACATCGGCTTCAGCGATGCCTCGGTGGCGAAGCGCTCGCCGGCGATTTCGATCGCGTAGGACGACGACAGCACGTCCGCCTCGCTCTCGCCCTTGCAAGGCACGTAGCCGAGGCCGATGGCGCCGCCGAGATGATGGCCGTAATTGCCCGAGGTGATCGGGCCGACGATCTTGCCGTCGCGCAGGATCGCCTCATTGTGAAAGAGCAAGGGTTGCGTGTCTTTCAGGCGGAACTGCAGCAGCCGCCGGTCCAATCCGGTTTCTTTTTTTCTCAGCACGGCGTCGCGGCCAAGGAAATCGCCCTTGGCAGTCTTCACTGCGAAGCCAAGGCCTGCCTCCAGCACATTGTCCTCATCGGTGATGTCGTGGCCGAAGTGCCGGAAGGCCTTTTCGATGCGGCAGGAATCCAGCGTGTGCAGGCCGCAGAGTTTTAGGCTGACATCGGCGCCGGCCTCCTCGATAGCCTCGAACACGTGGGCGGCCTGGTCGGTCGAGACATAAAGCTCCCAGCCCAGTTCGCCGACATAGGTTACACGGTGGGCGCGGGCCAGCCCCATGCCGATTTCAATCTCCTGAAACGTCCCGAACGGGTTGGTTTCGTTGGAGAAATCGTTCGGGCTCAGCTTTTGAATCAGCTTCCTCGCATCCGGACCCATCAGGCAAAGCACGGCTTCGGCAGCGGTGACATCGGTGATGACGACGAATTCATGGGAGAGGTGTTTTTTTAGCCACGCGAGATCGCGCTGCAGCGTCGCGCCAGGCACGACCAGGAAGTAGGCCGTTTCAGATAGCCGTGAGACGGTGAGATCGCTCTCGATACCGCCGCGCTGGTTGAGCATCTGGGTATAGACGATCTTGCCCGGCGCCACGTCCATGTCGTTGGCGCAGAGTTTCTGCAGGAAGGCGCAGGCATCGCGGCCCTCGACACGGATCTTGCCGAACGAGGTCATGTCGAACAGGCCGACGCCGTTTCGGACGGCCAGATGTTCCTCGCGCTGGTTGTCGAACCAGTTCTGCCGCTTCCATGAATAGCGGTATTCGCGCTCCTGGCCGGGCCTGGCGAACCAGTTGGCGCGCTCCCAGCCGGCAACCTCGCCGAACACCGCACCGCGCGCCTTCAGATGTTCGTGCAGCGGCGAGCGTCTGACGTTCCGCGAGGTCGCCATCTGGCGGTACGGAAAATGGTCGGCATAGAGCAGGCCGAGCGTCTCGGAGACGCGCTCCTTCAGGTAGCGGCGGTTCTTCTGGAACGGCTGGGCGCGGCGGATGTCGACCTCCCACAGATCGAAGGGTGCCTCGCCGTCATTGATCCATTGCGCCAGGGCCATACCGGCGCCGCCGGAGGAAACGATGCCTATCGAATTATAGCCGGTCGCCATCCAGTAGCCGGAAAGCTCCGGCGCCTCGCCGAGATAGTAGCGATCATCAGGCGTAAAACTCTCGGGACCGTTGAAGAAAGTGTGGATGCCGGCGCTGGCCAGCATCGGCATCCGGTTGACGCCCATTTCAAGGATCGGCTCGAAATGCTCGAAATCCTCCGGCAACTGGTCGAAGCAGAAATCTTCGCGGATGCCGTCCATGCCCCATGGCTTGGCCACCGGCTCGAAGGCGCCGAGCATCATCTTGCCGGCGTCTTCCTTGTAGTAGGCGCATTCGTCCGGCACGCGCAGCACCGGCAGGCGGGTCAGGCCGGGGATCGGTTCGGTGACGAGGTAAAAGTGCTCGCAGGCATGCAGCGGTATGGTGACGCCGTTCTGGCGCCCGAGCTCGCGCGCCCACATGCCCGCGCAATTGACGACGACATCGGCTTCGATCATGCCTTGCTCGTCGCCTTGCGTCCAGGAGACGCCGGTAACGCGGCTATCCCTGGTATGGACCTTGGTTACCTTCACGTTCTCGACGATCGTCGCACCGCGCTGGCGCGCACCCTTGGCCAGCGCCATGGCGATATTGGCCGGGTCGCACTGGCCGTCGAGCGGCAGATGCACGGCGCCGACCACATCGGAAATGTTGAGATGCGGGTACATCTCCTTGACTTCATCAGGCGAAATCTCGCGCACGTCGACATCGAACGCGCGGGCGAGAGACGCCTGCCTATAAATCTCGTGCTTGCGCTCCTCGGTCAGCGCCACGGTGATCGAACCGACCTGCCGCATGCCGGTGCCGACATCGGTCTCGGCTTCGAGCTTGACGTAGAGGTCGGCCGAATATTTCGCCAGCCGCGTCATGTTCTGCGAACCGCGCAGCTGGCCGATCAAGCCGGCGGCGTGCCATGTCGTGCCCGATGTCAGCTGCTTGCGTTCGAGCAGCACGATATCGGTCCAGCCGAGCTTGGCCAGATGGTAGGCGACCGAACAGCCTGAAACACCGCCGCCGATAATGACGGCCCTTGCTTTGGGAGGAATGGCCGTTGTCGGGATGGTATTCTGGGGCAGGGCGCTCATGCGGCCTCACGGCGATAGTTGGAAGCGAAGCGGCGCAGCCGAAGGGCTGCTTCCAAAAGTATCGCCTCGGGCTGGCAGAGGCTGACGCGGATGTGGCCGGCGGCGGCATCGCCGAAACTCGAGCCCGGCATGACGCCGACTTTTTCCTTGTCGAGGAAAGCCCAGGCGAATTTCTCGTCGTCCGGCTCGATGGCCGAGATGTCGAGCATGACATACATGCCGCCTTCGGAGCCGCGCACCGTGATGTTGTTCATGCCGTGCATTGCGTCGAGGACGACGCTGCGCCTCGCGGCATAGCGTTCGGCGATCTCCTTGACGCCATAGCCGTTTTCCAGCGCCTCGGCGCAAGCGAGGCTGATGAAGGCCGGCAGGCCGTAGGTCGTCACCAGATTGAGGTTGGTCAGCAGCGAGATCATCTCTTCTGGCCCGGTCAGCCAGCCCATGCGCCAGCCGGTCATGCCGTGGCTCTTCGACATGGAATTGATGACCAGCGTGCGTTCCGCTATGCCGGGCAGCGAGCGCGGCGAGATGTGCTCGCCGCCGCCCAGCGTCCAATAGACCTCGTCCGACAGCAGCCAGAGGTCATGTTCCCGGCAGATCTGCGCCAGGTCTTCCAGCCGCTGGCGCGAGTAGACTGCACCCGTCGGGTTGTTGGGCGTATTGATGAGGATGGCGCGCGTGTTCGGCCGGAGCGCGGCACGAATGTCGGCGGCTCGCGGCTGGAAACCATCCTCGGCGGGTGTCTCGACTACGGTGAAATCGGCGCCCGCTGCACTGAACGTGTTGGGGTAGGTTGCGTAATAGGGCGCCACCACGATGGCATGGTCGCCCTGGTCGAGAACGGCTTGTACCGCCGCGTAAAGCGCTGCCTGTCCGCCTGGCGTGGCGATGACCTGGTCGGGGTTGGTCGCAACGCCGGTGCACGCGGTCGACGCCGCCGCCATTGCCTTGCGCAGGCGCGGAATGCCGGGAAGCGGGGTGTAGTGGTGGTTGCTGGCGCGAACCGCGTTCACGCAGGCTTCGATCGTCTGCGCCGGCGTGTCGAAATCGTGGTCGCCAACCGACAGCATGATGATGTCCTCGCCGGCCTCCTTGCGTGTCCAGGCAGCGAAATGAACCTCCCAGCCATCCTTGCCGGAAGGCACGATGCCGGAAATGCGCGATGATGGTCTGGGCATTATGCTACTCCCGAAATTTCGTAGTCGGCCTGTTCGAGCCGGTCACGCAGGGCGGCGATGTGGGGCGGTCCGACTTCACAGCAGCCGCCGACGATGCCGACGCCGGCTTCAACCCAGCCGACCGCCTGGCCTGCATAGGCGTCCGGATCAAGGTCGTGGCGGGCGTGCAGCACTTCCACGGTGCCGCCATGCTTGAGCGCCCCTATCGAGGTGAAGCCGTTGGCATAGGCGCCGACCGGGCCGCCAAGGCAGATCAGTTCGGGCAACGCTGCAGCAATCGCTTCGGGCCTGCAGCAATTGACCAGTCTAGCTGCGACCGGCAGCCCGTCGAGAGCGCTCGACGCAGCCGCAATGGCTTCGCCGCTGCGCAGTCGTGGTGCGCCGTGATCGGCAAGTGTCCAAGACACCCACACCGGTTTGCCGCTTTCCGACGCCGCGGTGACAGCCGCGCGCGCCTCCTCGGCCGACGCCATGGTCTCGCACAGGAACAGATCGACGCCGTCAGCCTGCTCGGCAACGATGCGGCGGTAGATGTCGAGCGTATCCTGGAAGGATATCGTCAGTGCCGGCGCGTAGCTGCCGAACAGGGGCGACAGGCAGCCGGCGATTGCCGCGTCGCCGGCCTGGTCGCGAGCTTGCCTTGCCAGTTCCATGCCGCGCTTCTGCAGCGGCTCGAACAGCTCTTCCGCGCCCTCCCGCGCCAGCCGTTCGGGCGTTGCCGAATAGGTGTTGATGGTGATGACACGGGCGCCGGCCCGGATGAACTCCGCATGCAGGTCGCGCACCAGGTCCGGTTCGTCGATCAGCACCCTGGCCGACCATAGCGGGGTGGGATCGGATTTGCTGCGGCGTACCAGTTCCTGACCCATGCCGCCGTCAGTGAGGATAACCGTCTTCACGCGCGCAACCTCTCATTCTTTGGATCCCACAGCGGTTCGTCCTTCTGCACCATCGCTTTGAAGCGCTCGCCGAAGATCTCGACCTCGACCGTGGTTCCCGGCTCAGTGAGATCGGCGCGCAACATGCCGAGCGCGATCGATTTGTCGATGCGATGACCCCAGCCGCCGGACGTCGTCTCGCCGACGATCTGTCCGTCATGCCACAGCGTCGACATGGTGGGCGCATCGCAGTCGCCGGGGTTTTCGATGATCAGCGTGACAAAGCGTTTCTTGACGCCCTGCTGCTTCTCGTTCTGTAGCGCTGCCTTGCCGCGGAAGTCGGGCTTGTCCCATCTGACGAAACGCCCCAACCCACCCTGCAGGATCGAATAGTCGGTCGACAGGTCGCCTTTCCAGGCGCGATAGCCTTTTTCGAGCCGCAGCGAATCCAGCGCGTACATGCCGAACGGCTTCAGGCCGTGCTTCTGGCCGGCCGCCCAGACAGCGTCGAAGACGGCGGCGGTGTCGTCGACCTTGGTGTGGATTTCCCAGCCGAGTTCGCCGGCGAAGGACACGCGCACCAGTCTTGCCCAACGGCCGGCGACCGTCGTCTCCTGGTGCGTCAGCCAGGGCAGAGCAAGGTCTGCGGCGCAGACATCGGCGAGGATTTTTCGCGAATTGGGCCCGGCGAGGATCTGCGTGGAGTATTCCTCGGTTCGGTCGACCAGCTTGAAGGAAGCGTCCTTCGGCATGCGCCATTTCAGCCACTCGAAATCGTGCCACTGCGCCACCGCGGCGGTGATCAGCGTCATCAAATTCTCGTCGTGTCGCACCACCGACATTTCGGTCACGATGCGGCCCTTGTCGTCGGCAAAATAGACGAGGCCGATGCGGCCGGGTTTCGGCACCAGCCCCGTAACCTGCTGGCTCAGCCATTCCGCAGCGCCAGGGCCGTCAAGGTTGAAGCGGGAAAAGCCGGGCAGGTCCAAAATGCCGGCGGCGTCGCGCACGGCGAGGCATTCTTCGCGGACGCGATGCTGCCATGGCCCGTCGCGACGGAAGGTCAGCGTCGCGGCTTCCGAAACATCGTCGCCGGCCTGCGCGTACCAGGTGGCGCGTTCCCAGCCATTATAGGCGTCGAAGCGGGCGCCGAGCGCCGTGATGCGATCATGGATCGGCGACAGTTTGCGGTCGCGCCCAGCCGGCCAGGCATGACGCGGGAACTGGATGGCATATTCGTTGCCGTAGATCTCCATGCCCTTGGCGACGCAGTAATCCGGGGCCGAGGCAAAGCTGGTGAAGCGGCGCGGATCGCAGGACCACATGTCCCACTCGGTCTGGCCCTCAGTCACCCATTCGGCCAGCACCTTGCCGGCGCCGCCGCCCTGGGCGATGCCGAAGGTGAAGACGCAGGCCTCGAAAGCGTTCGGCACGCCGGGCATCGGCCCGATCAGCGGGTTGCCGTCCGGCGCGTACGGGATCGGGCCGTTGATGACCTTGGACAGGCCGGCGGTGCCGAGGATCGGCACGCGGGCGACGGCATCGGCCAGATAGTCCTCCAGCCGGTCGAGATCGTCGGGGAACAGCTGGAATGAAAAATCGTCGGGCATCGGGTCGTTATGGCCGACCCAATGCGCACGGCAATTGCGCTCATAGGGGCCGAGATTCATGCCATTCTTTTCCTGGCGCAGGTAGTAGGAGGTGTCGACGTCGCGCAGCAGCGGCAGTTTCTTGCCTTGCTCTTTCGACCAGGCGGCCAGTTCGGGGATTTCTTCGAACAGGATATATTGATGGCTCATCACCATCATCGGCACGTCGCGGCCGAACATCTTTCCGACTTCAGCCGCGCGATAGCCGGCGGCATTGACGACCACCTCGCAGCGAATTTCGCCCTGCGCGGTCTCGACCACCCACTCGTCGTTCTCGCGGCGCACGCCGGTGACCGGACAGAAGCGAATGATCTTCGCACCTAGGTCGCGGGCGCCCTTGGCCAGCGCCTGGGTCAGCTGCGCCGGGTCGATGTCGCCATCGTTCGGATCGTAGAGCGCGCCCTTCAGCTCATGCGTTTCGATGAACGGGTAGCGGCGCTTGATCTCGTCGAGCCCGATCACGTCGATGTCCATGCCCTGGTAGCGGCCCATGCCCTTGGCGCGCTGGAACTCCTGCATTCGCTCGGCCGTATGGGCCAGCCTGAGCGAACCGGTGACGTGGTAGTTCATGGGATAGCCAACCGCGTCGGCCAGCCCGCGATAGAGCTCCGTCGAATAGCGCTGCATGTTCATCAGCGACCATGACGAGGAGAAGGTCGGCACGTTGCCGGCCGCATGCCAGGTCGAGCCGGAGGTGAGCTCATTCTTTTCCAGGAGCACGCAGTCGGTCCAGCCCGCCTTGGCGAGATGGTAGAGCGAGGAGGAGCCAACGACACCGCCTCCGATGATCACCACACGTGCCGTGATCGGCAAACCGGCCATGTTTTTCTCCAAACCTAAAGCGCGGTCCAGCGCGCTTTAATTCTGTTTTGATGCATGTCGTTATCCCAAAACCCTGCACACTTTTGGGGGACATGATTCAGTAAACAGGTGGCGAAACCACCCAGATGACTACCGCCGGCTCCGCTCCAGGATTGCGCCAGCGGAACGGCTTGCCGTCGAAGCGAAAGGAGTCGCCTTCGCCAAGCCGGTGCCAGACGCCTGATATCTCGATGTCGAAGCTGCCGGAAGCAACATACCCGGCTTCCTCCGTCGGCCGGCGTGATTCGGTCTTCAGTTCAGCACCCGGCGCGAAGACCGAACGCAGCATTTCGAAGCTACCGCCGAGATCGGGCGACAGAAGCTCCTCCACCAATCCGGAATCGCTTGTACCAAGCGTGCGGCGGCTGCCGGCGCGCACGACCACGCCGCGCTCGTTCTCCACAGGCACGTCGTGGCTGAAGAACAGGCTGACGGGCACGCCGAACAATTCCGCAAAGGCTCTGAGATCGCTCAGCGATGGTATCGACAGGCCGCGCTCCACCTGACTGACCCAGCCGACGGAGCGGCCGAGCTTCAGGCCGATCTCGGCAAGCGTCAGACCGCGCGCCCTGCGCAGCGCCCTGATATCGCCGGCCAGCAGCCGTTCGCGGTTTTCCTGCTCCGATCTGACAGCGGTTGAGGGCAAAGCCATTTCTCTTGATGAAATTTCTTGGTGAGAAATCCCCTTCGTGAAAAAGTCGGGGCAAATTTCATGAGACGTCAGGTTCGTGAAAAAATCAAGAGGATTTTCATAAGGCCACAAGAATTGCTTGCGCCATTTTGGCAGTTCAGGCAAAGGCTCGGCCACGAACGGCGAGTGAGGGCGTCCGGTCGAGGCTTACGATAGAGCGCCACGTGTCAAATTGGACCCGCAATGGTGCTCTTTCATTTTCTGGACGGCGCATGATCCTTTCCGGAATCGATTCCGGTTCCGGGTCAGGCGCAAAGGACGCCCATGCTGGAAAACAGGAATAAGATTACAGATGATGCGGCGATCGTCGACGAGGCGATCACGTCGCGCCGCTCGGTGCGGGCCTTTCTGCCCGACATGGTCGACGACGAGACGATCCGCGCCATTCTCACCGTTGCCGCGCGCGCCCCTTCGGGCACCAACATGCAGCCCTGGCGGGTCTACGTGACCAAGGGCGAGGTCAAGCAGCGGATCACCGATGCCATCCTCAACTCCGGCATCCGTGCCGAAAAGGCCGAGTGGGACGAGTATCGCTACTATCCCGACCAGTTCTTCGAACCCTATCTCACCCGGCGGCGGGCCAATGGCTTCGGCCTCTACAGCGTTCTCGGCATCGGCCGGCGTGAGGTGGACAGGATGCGCGCGCAGCACGACCGCAACTTCGTCTTCTTCGACGCGCCGGTCGGCATGATCTTCACCGTCGACCGGCGGCTGAACAAGGGGTCGTGGATCGATTACGGCATGTTCCTGCAGAATATCATGGTGGCGGCACGGGGCAGGGGCCTACACACTTGCCCGCAGGCCGCCTTTGCACCCTACCACAAGCAGATCAGGCCGGTGCTCAACATTCCAGACGAGGAGATCGTCGTCTGCGGCATGGCGCTCGGCCATGAAGACACGTCCAAGCCCGAAAACGAGTTCCGCACCGACCGCGCGCCGCTGGAAGAGTGGGTGACGTTCGCCAAATGAGATGGCGCCAAGTGAGGCGACGACGCGCCGTCTCGGTCTACTGCACTTCGTAACCGACTTCCTCGCTGGCGTGACAGAGCGCCTTCCAGAACGAGCGCGCAAACGACCGGAATACATAGATGTCGAACTGGTCGGCGCCGGTGCGCTGGATCTGGGCGAAGACGTCATGATGCATGGTCGAACGGCCGGCACCGACCGGAAAGGCCGGCAGCGCGAAGTCGATGGCGAAGAATTTCGCCAGCACCCATTCGGCCTTCGGTCCGGCGATGCGGATCGCGGTGCGGCCATGCGACAGGTCGGTCACCGTGCCGATCGCGGGCGTCACGACACCGGCAAAGCCCGACACCAAGCCCTCGGCCTCGTCGACCACCGTGAATTTTCCTGGCGCGAACCCGAACACCGATCTCACGCCGTCGGTGCTGCCGGCGCCGGCGCCATCGGGCAGAGCAAGGCCGGTCACGGTGCGGATACCGGCGATCAACTCCTTTTCGTGGCTCGGCCAGGCAGCGAGCTGCAGGATCGACCCCGGCCTGGTTTCGGAGAGGATGACATCGATGCCGTGTTCGAAATCGCCGTGCGAGCCGGTGCGCAGTTCCGGCTCAAGCGGTGCCGGCTCAAGCGGCGATTGGCGCTCAACCATGCATGCGGCTCCCGTCCGGATCAAAGAAGTGGTTGGAGACGATCTCGACCGGGCCGAACCGGTTGCGCAGGGGATCGGAGATATGGGCGCGCGTGCCGCGCCGTGCCTTGCCGTCCTTGACCAAAGCGAGCGCGATGTACTTGCCGAGCGCCGGCGAATAGCAGCAAGCGGTGATGTGGCCGATGGAATCGTGCGGATTGGCTTCGTCAAGCGCCTCGACGATGTGCGCGCCGCCGTTGAGCGGCTGGTTGTCCAGCGAAATCAGCCCGACGAGTTCCAGACGGCCGGGTGCGATCAGGCCCTCGCGATCCATCATCGCCGAGCCGATGAAGGGCTTCTTCTTGGACAGCATCCAGTCGAGATGCAGGTCGCGCGCCGTGGTGCGGCCGTCGATCTCGGCGCCGGTGACGTGGCCTTTCTCGATGCGCATCGTGCCCAGCGCCTCAAGCCCGTAAGTCACCAGTCCGAACGGCTTGCCGGCTTCGATCAACGCTTCCCAGACATGGGTGCCGTAGCCTGCGCCGGAGTAAACTTCGAAGGCCATTTCGCCGGAGAAGGAAAGCCGGCAGATCATCACCGGCACGCCTGATATCTTGCCATGCACGATTCCCATGAAGGGCAGTGCGGCGTTGTCGACGGCAGTGCCGGTGACGCAAGCAGCAAGAATGGCTCGCGCGTTCGGACCGCCGATCGCCGCACCCGCCCATTGGTCGGTCACCGAGGTCACGTGGACCTTCAGCTCCGGCCAGATGACGTCGAGGAAATATTCCAGGTGCTGCATCACCTTGCCGGCATTGGCGGTGGTGGTGGTCATCAAGAAGTCCTGTTCGCCGAGCCGCCATGTCGTGCCGTCGTCGAAGGCGAGGCCGTCCTCGCGCAGCATCAGCCCGTAGCGGGCCTTGCCGACGGCCAGCGTCGAGAACATGTTGGTGTAGACCCGGTCGAGGAATTCCGCCGCGTCCGGACCCTGCACGGCGATCTTGCCCAGCGTCGAGACGTCGACGATGCCGGCGCTCTCGCGCGTCGCCTTAGCTTCGCGTACATAGGCCTGCTCGATCGTTTCGCCGGCGTGGCCGTAGATCATCGGGCGAAACCAGAGGCCGGCCGAATACATGGTCGCGCCGTTGACGACGTGCCAGTCATGCATCGGGGTCAGCCGCTCGGGCCTCAGATCGCCGAACCGTTCGGCGGCGAGCGAGCCGATCGACACCGCCGAAAAGGGTGGGCGAAAACGTGTCGTGCCGACTTCGGGGATCGGCTTGCCCAATGCTTCGGCCATGATGGCGAGGCCCGGTATGTTGGAGCTCTTGCCCTGGTCGGTCGCCATGCCGAGCGTGGTGTAGCGCTTCAGGTGCTCGACCGAGATGAAGCCCTCGCGATGCGCCAGCCGCACATCCTCCGCGGTCACATCGTGCTGGAAATCGACGAAGCTTTTTCCATCAGCCTTGATTTCGAACACCGGCGCCGGATCGGGATCGCCGGGTGCGGCTTCGACGACCGGCAAGGCCGCTGGCGTGCCCGTTCCACCCGCCGCGGAAAGGCCGGCGGCGCGACCTTCGGCGATTGCCTCGGCGGTGGAAAAGCTGCCGGTGAAGGCGCCGGCGCCAATCCATCGCTGCGTCGCGTTCGGTGGTAGGAAGGCTTGTCTGGCGGCATTCCATTCCGCCTTGGCGCCGTCCTGGCTGGCCAGATGGATGGTCGGCGACCAGCCTCCCGACATCAGCAGACAGTCGGCTTGAATGCTGCGCCGATCGCCGGCAAGCGCGCCGTTGACCATGTCGAAGCGCTGCACCTTGATACCGGCCAACGCCTTGCCGCCTTCGGTGGCGACCACGGCGTGAGCGGAAAGGTTCTTGGCCTCCACTTCGTCGGCGAGCTCGCGCATCTCGCTCGAAAGCTCCGGCCGCACGTCGACGATGGCGACGATCGCCGCACCGGCCTTCTTCAGCGCAAGCGCGGAGCGATAGGCGCTGTCATTGTTGGTGAAGAGCGCGATCCTGTTGCCCGGCAGCACACCGTACTCGTTGGCGTAGCGCTCGGCGGCATGCGCCAGCATCACACCCGGCCGGTCGTTACCCGGAAACACCAGCGGCCGCTCGAAGGAGCCGGTGGCCAGCACCACCGATTTGGCGCGGATGGTCCAGTAGCGATGGCGCGGTTCGCCCTTGCCGGGCCTCTCCTTATGATCGGTGACTCGTTCGAGCGCGGCGAGCGTGTTGCCATCGTAGTAGCCCCAGACCGTGGTGCGCGGCAGCAGGCGGACATTGTCATAGCCTTCGAGCTGGCCGGCGGCTCGCGCTGCCCAGTCGGCGGCCGGCATGCCGTCGATCGTCTCGCCCGACCAGTTGGCCGAGCCGCCGAAATGCGGTTCGAGCTCGCTGAGGATGACACGCGCGCCCTGATCGGCGGCGGCCCTGGCAGCCATCAGCCCGGCCGGACCGGAGCCGACCACCAGCACATCGCAGAAAGCGTTCATGCGCTCATAGCGCGCCGTGTCGGCAGCGATCCCAGCACGGCCGAGACCGGCGGCGCGGCGGATGAAATGCTCGCAGAACATCCAGAAACGCGTGCCTTTCAGCGGGCCGATCGCAGGTCCCATGAAGGTCTTATAATAGAAGCCGGCAGACAGAAGCTTGCCGCCGAGCTGGTTGGCGGCGCTGAGATCCCAGGACAGCGATGGAAAGCGGTTCTGGCTGACGGCGGTCAGCCCGTCATAGATCTCGACCATGGTCGCGGCAATGTTGGGCTCGCGAACCTCGCCCCGCAGCACCGTCACCAGGGCGTTCGGCTCTTCGACGCCTGATGTCAGCACGCCGCGCGGGCGGTGATATTTGAACGAGCGCCCGAACAGGGTGACACCGTTGGCCAGCAGCGCCGAGGCAAGCGTGTCGCCGGCATGACCGGTGTAGGGCGCGCCGTCGAAGGTGAACCGGATGGTTCGCAGGCGGTCGATCCGGCCGCCGGCATCGGTGCGGCGCGGGCTCATGGCTTGCCCTCCGCCTTGTGGCGCGCGGCGGATTTGTGGTCGCCGCGCGCGAAGGCGACGTTGGAGACCTCGTGTGTCAGCGTGTTGCGCACGACCCTGAGGTGGGCGCGGCAGCCGCCGGAATGCTGCCAGATCTCGTTGTGGTCGCCCGCCGGGTTCAACCTGTTGTAGACATAGGCGTTCCAGGCATCGAGGTTTTGGGAGGCAGGCTGAGGGCGCTCGCGGTTGCCATCGCCCTGATAGGTGAACTCGATGACGTCGCGCGGGCCGCAATAGGGGCAGGTGATGAGCATCGATGTCCTACCTAATGCAGCCTAGGCGTTGCGCCCTGGCCCTTGTCGTCGATCACAAGGCCGCGATGGAAACGGTCGAGCGTGAAGGGGGCGTTAAAGTCGTGCGGCTCGTCCTTGGCGATGGTCCAGGCAAAGCACCAGCCGGAGGCCGGCGTCGCCTTGAAACCGCCGTAGCACCAGCCGCAGTTGAGATACATGCCCGGCAGCGGACCGGTGGTGATGATCGGCGAACCATCCATCGACATGTCGCAGACGCCGCCCCATGAGCGCAGCATGCGGACGCGGGCGAGACCCGGAAACAGTGCCAGCATCTCGCTCATCACCTCGTCGACAACAGGCAAACTGCCGCGCTGGGCGTAGCTGTTATAGCCGTCGAGGTCGCCGCCATAGACAAGCCCGCCCTTGTCCGACTGCGACATGTAGAAATGGCCCATGCCGAAAGTCAGAACCGTGTTGATGAATGGCTTCAGCGATTCCGTCACGAAGGCCTGCAGCACATGGCTCTCGATCGGCATGGTATCGATGCCCGCGAGCCGCATGACTTGCCCGGTGCTGCCGGCCACCGCGACCGCCACTTTCTTGGCGCGGATCTCTCCGCGCGACGTCGAGACGCCTGATATGCGGTCGCCGTCGCGCAGGAAGCCGGTGACCTCGCAATTCTCGATGATGTCGACGCCGCGACGGTCGGCGCCGCGCGCATAGCCCCAGGCGACGGCATCGTGGCGGGCGGTGCCGGCGCGCCGCTGCATCAGGCCGCCGACGATTGGGAAGCGCGCCGTGGCGGAGGCGTCCAGCGCCGGCACCAAGCGTGCGATCTCGGCCGTGGTCATCAGTTCGGCGTCGACGCCGAGATGGCGCATGGCGTTGCCGCGGCGGGCAAAATCGTCGAGCTGGGCGGGTGTATGCGCGAGGTTGAGGCAGCCGCGCTGCGAGAACATGACGTTGTAGTTGAGGTCGTGCGAGAGGTTCTCCCACAGCTTCATCGAATGTTCGTAGAAGCGCGTGTTGGCCGGTAGCAGATAGTTGGAGCGCACGGCCGTCGTGTTGCGGCCGACATTGCCGGATCCGAGCCAGCCCTTCTCCAGCACGGCGACATTGGTGATGCCGTGCTCCTTGGCGAGATAATAGGCGGTCGACAGGCCATGGCCGCCGCCGCCGATGACAATCACGTCATAGGACGCCTTAGGGTCCGGTTTGCGCCAGGCCGGCTTCCAGTCCTTGTTGCCGGTCAGCGCGTTTTTGAGAAGCGAAAAGACCGAATATTCCGCCATTCTTTTTGTTATCCGTTCTGGCTTTTTGTCATCCGTTTTGGGCGATGGGGCACACTATAGAGCAGGCCGCTGCCGCAAAGCCAATATTGCGCCATCGCTTTTCGACTGGCCGACGCCGAGACCGCCGGACAGAGCGACGGCTTGCTCCCCGGTATGAGCGTCTTTATCAAGGACGAGCTTTAGAACGCCTTACCGCCTGTGAGTCGCCAAACGATCATGCTTTTCCGACTGCTCCGCTTCGTTCTGGTCCTGGCGATCGTTGCCTCGGCGCCGCTTTCGCTTGATGCGGCGGCGCAGGGGCTTGACCATGCTGCGTCCGGGGTGGTCGCCGACCAGCAGAAAATCCTGCAGGATCTGACGACGAGGACCGACAATCTCGAAAAGAAAATCCAGGAGGACGGTGACGACGACGCCAGCCTTGTCGATATCCGCCTGCAGCTCGAGGAAATGTCGCGAGGTGCGCTGAACAGCGCGCTTGCCTTCCGCCCGCGACTTTCGGAGATCAACGCAAGGCTCGATCAGCTCGGGGCGCCGCCGGCCGCGGGCCAGCCTCCCGAGCCCGACATCGTGACCAGCGAACGCCAGGCGCTGGCGTCCGAAAAGGCCGAGATCAATGCTGTCATCGCCGCGGCGCAAAACCTGTCGATCCGCATCAGCGGCCTCATCGACAAGATCGCCAATATGCGCAGCGAGCTGTTTCGCAATCTGCTCACTAAGCGCTACGTGCTGTCCGACGCTCTGAGCCCTGAGGTCATTTCCGATGCCAACGGTGAATTTACCGGCTTCTACAAGGCGGTGTCGTCCTGGCTGACCTTCGCCTTCAAGTTCAAGTTCCAGGCCGTGCTGGCCGCGACCTTGACGGCGCTCTCCCTGGCGGCGGTGCTTTTTGTCGGTGGGCGGCGCCTGTTCGGACGTGTTTTCGAAGCGGACCCTTCCGTCGAGGATCCGTCCTATCTCAGCCGGCTGTCGGTGGCGTTCTGGTCGACATTGCTGCCGACGCTGGCGGTCGGCGTCTTTCTCGTCTCGACCGTGTTCTTTTTCAACTACTACAACGTGTTGCGCGGCGACATTGGCGTTTTCCTGAACGCGCTGGTCGCCGTCATCGCGGTGGTGTTCTGCGTCAACCGGCTGACCAATGCGGCGCTGGAGCCGCGGCTGCCGAACTGGCGGCTCATACCCGTTGAAACGGGTCCGGCACGCTGGCTGGTGCGGCTGACGACCGCCATGGCGGTGGTGATCGGCGTCAACAATTTCCTGTCGGTCGTCAACGACAAGATGGGCTCGCCGCTGTCGCTGACCATCGCCAGAAGTTTTGTCGCCACCATCATCGTCGGCGTCATCCTGATCCTGATGGGGCTGCTCAAACCGTTCAAGGCACCCGACGGAAGCTGGCGCCCCTGGCCGGTGTGGCTGCGCTACACGGCTGTCGCGCTCGGCGTTTTCACCATCGCCACGGCGCTGCTCGGCTATATCGGCCTCGCCATCTTCGTCTCGCTGCAAGTCGTGGTCACCGGAACCATTCTGGTCACCGCCTATATCGGCTTCCTGTCGGCGCGGGCGATCAGCGAGGAAGGCGGCTTTGCCAACACGTCGATCGGGCGCTGGCTATCGACCAATTCCAGCTATGAGGAGTCCGCGCTCGACCAGCTCGGCCTGGTCGTCAGCGTCGCCATAAACCTGATGATCGTGCTGGTGTTCCTGCCGCTGATCCTGTTGACGTGGGGCTTCCAGCCCGGCGACATCCAGGCCTGGGGCTATAAGCTGGCGACGGGCCTCACCATCGGCTCGGTGACGATCTCGGTGACCGGCATCCTGACCGGCATCATTGTCTTCATTATCGGCTATTTCCTGACGCGCTGGTTCCAGGGCTGGCTCGACGGCTCGGTGATGGCGCGCGGCAAAGTCGACACCGGCGTGCGAAACTCAATCCGGCTGGCGGTCGGCTATGCCGGCGTGGCGCTCGCAGCACTCGTCGGCGTCTCGGCGGCGGGCATCGATCTCTCCAATCTGGCGCTTGTCGCCGGCGCCCTGTCTCTCGGTATCGGCTTTGGCCTGCAGAACGTCGTCTCCAACTTCGTCTCCGGTCTGATCCTTTTGGCCGAGCGGCCGTTCAAGGTCGGCGACTGGATCGTCGCCGGTGACATCAGCGGCACGGTCAAGAAGATCAGTGTGCGCGCTACCGAGATCGAGACGTTCCAGCGGCAGTCGGTGATCCTGCCCAATTCAAACCTGATCAACAATGCCGTCGGCAACTGGACGCACCGCAACAAGCTCGGTCGCATCGACATCAAGGTCGGCGTCGCCTACGGCAGCGACGTCAAGCAGGTCCATGCTGTCCTTTTGGAGATTGCGCGCGGTCATCCGCTGGTGCTGAAGAATCCCGAACCCTTCGTGCTGTTCACCAATTTCGGGCCGGCCGCTCTCGAATTCGAAATCCGTGTGTTCCTGGCCGACGTCATGAATGGCAACATCGTACAGAACGACATCCGGTTTGCCGTCCTCGATGAGTTCGCGGATCAGCATATCGAAATTCCGTCGGCGCCGCGCGCCGTCGTCGAGACCAAAAAGCATGACGCATGGCCGATCGACGATGACCAGATCGAGGCTGAATTCGCCGAGAAGGAGCGCGCGGCGGCCGAAGCCGCGGCCGAGACGAAACGCCTGGCTAGATCCGGGCGCAAGACCCGCAAGCCGGATCCCGATTAGGGTAATATTGATATCCAGGTATCACCGGCTTTCGACACAGCGAAAGCAATTGCGGCATGAATGCGGCATTCAGTTGCCGTTCAGCTTGCATCTCATATAAGCTCACATGCAAAGGGCGAGAATGCCTTGCGAAATGCAAACAGAGGCGGTGGAAACACCGATATTGCAAATGTGGAAGTCTCTCGTCGCCGCCATCGCTTTTCTTGCCGTGGGCGGTTCAGCCTTCGGCGCCAGCGCGACCAACAAGGACGCCGAGACCCGCACACTCGTCGTGACCGAAGGCGGTGGCAAGACGGAGCTGGCGCTGGCCGCCGGCGAAACCGCGGAATTCTGCCCGACCGGCTGTTTCGTTACCATGCCGAATGGCGACCTCGAGGCGCTGACCGGTTCGGAAACGATCGAAATCTCGGGCGGCGTCGCCCGTATCAAGTAGCCGCGTCAAAAAACGTTGACGATTTTTCGAAGGCCGGGCAATGCCCGGCCTTGTATGGTTTCGGGTGAGCGAAACTTAACGATGAAGGGCGAAATACCGTCACGCAAGCCAGGTCAGGCTGGGCGTTTTAACATTCGCTGCGCTGTTCCCCGTTATATCGGGCCGAAGACGCCGAAGCACGGCGCGGATTTTGGAATGGTGCATGATCCTTTCCGAGAAATCGGTTTTCGGGATCATGGGCTTTTAGGCAGGGCAACGGAAAATGGACGCGCGGTCGGACAGGAACGCAATTCCGCTTGCCGTCGATCTCGACGGCACGCTGATCGCGACGGACCTGTTGTGGGAAGGGCTGTTCATCCTTCTCAAGAAGAACCCGCTCTATATTTTCCTCGTGCCGTTCTGGCTCGCCGGCGGGCCGGCGCGGTTGAAGCAGGCCATCGCTCAACGCATCGACATCGATCCTGCGTCGCTGCCTTACCGCGAGGCGCTGCTTCAGCGCCTCCGCATTGAACATGGCGAGGGGCGCCAGATCGTGCTGGCGACCGGTACGCCGCGCAAATTGGCCGAGGCGATCGCCGCACATCTCGGGATATTCGATCGCGTCCTGGCGACCGACGGCCCCCACAACATGACCTCAGGCAGAAAGCGCGCCTCGCTTGTCGCCGCCTATGGCGATGGCGGCTTCGACTATGCAGGCAATAGCCGGCACGACCTTAGGGTATTCGACGCCGCGCGCGCGGCAATCGTCGTCGCGCCCGACCGCCATGCTGCGCGATGGCAGGCCGCCCACGGTGCCGAAATGATGCCGGCGCCGAAGCCGACGTTCAGAACCATCATCAAGATGCTGCGCGTTCATCAGTGGCTGAAGAACTCGCTGATCGCGGTGCCGATGGTACTGTCGCACGAATACTTCAACGCCGACATGGTCTGGGAATGCCTGCTGGCCTTCGTATCGTTCAGCGCAGTCGCTTCCGCCATCTACATCCTCAACGATTTCTTTGATCTCGCGCTCGATCGCAAACACCTGACCAAGCGCAACCGGCCATTCGCCAGCGGCGCGCTGTCGATCCCGTTCGGCCTCGGTTCGATGATGGTGCTGCTTGCAATGGGCGTTGGTGCAGGGCTTCTGCTGCCTATCGATTTCCTCGGCGTGCTCGGCGGCTACATAGTCATCACCACCGCCTATTCGCTGTCGTTCAAGCGCATGCTCCTGATAGACGTGCTGACCTTGGCCGGACTCTACACGATCCGCGTTCTGGCGGGCGCCGCGGCGACCGGCGTCGACGTCTCGTTCTGGCTGCTGGCCTTCTCGATCTTCTTTTTCCTGTCGCTGGCGCTGGTGAAGCGTTTTGTCGAGCTGCGCACGACCGCCATTCCGGCCGGCGAACGCATTGCCGGCCGCGGCTACCGCACCGAAGACCAGGAGATCGTCGCCCAGGCGGGCATGGCCTCGGCCTTTTCCTCGGCGCTGGTGCTGGCACTCTATATGGACAGTGTTGCGGTGCGCGAACTCTATCCTCACCCGTGGCTGGTCTGGCCCCTGGCGCCGATCGTCCTGTACCTGACCATCCGCGTCTGGATTCTCGCCCGCCGCGACGAGATGCATGACGATCCGGTCGTCTTCATCATCCGCGACTGGCGCAGCCAGATCGTCGTGCTCATCGGCGCCGTGTTCCTGGTCGCCGGAGGCTGGTAGGCGTGGCGAAGCAGCGGTTCCAGAGCTTCGGTCTTGCCACGCCGCCGGCACTCGATGTGATCCCGGCGGACGACGCTGTTGCGCTGCTGAAGAGTGGCAAGGCGGCAAGAAATGCCTTGCTCGCCTACGGCAACGGCCGCTCCTACGGCGATTCCTGCCAGAACCAGGCCGGCATGGTCGTCGACATGCGGCCGCTGAACAGGATCCGCGCCTTCAATGCCGAGACAGGCGTGATCGAGGCCGAGGCCGGCGTGCTTCTGTCCGACATCATCGCCCATGCAGCGCCATACGGCTTCTTTCCGGCCGCCGTTCCAGGCACGCAGGTCGTCACGCTCGGTGGCGCCATCGCCAATGACGTTCACGGCAAGAACCATCACCGGCGCGGCACCTTCGGCTGCCACGTCGAATCGTTCACGCTGCTCAAATCGGATGGACGGTCCCATTACTGTTCGGCCACCGACAATGCACGCCTGTTTGCGGCGACGATCGGCGGCATGGGGCTGACCGGACTGATCCTGTCCGCATCGATCCGGCTGATGCGGGTGCCATCCCTCGACATCGTCGAGACGGCGACGCCGTTCCGCGACCTCGGCGAATTCTTCGAGCTAGCCGAAGCGGCCGACCAAGCCAACGAATACGTCGTCGCATGGATCGACCAGCTTGCCGGCGGCCACGGCCGTGGGCGAGGGCTGCTGTTTACCGGCAATCATGCCGAGCATGGCTCCCATGTGGCCTTTCGTGCCGGCGGCAACCTTTCGGTGCCGTTCCAGCCGCCGTTCAACGTGCTCAACCCGCCGTTCCTGGCTGCCTTCAATGCCGCCTACCGGTGGAAGAAAGGCAGGTCTACCGCGCCGCGCCAGGTCGGCTACCAGGGTTTTTTCTTTCCGCTCGACGGCGTTGGCAACTGGAACCGGCTCTACGGACCGAACGGGCTTTTCCAGCACCAGAGCGTGGTGCCGGAAGACGTCGTGCGCCGAGCGGTGCCGGCGCTGCTTGCGGCGGCAAAACGGGCGGGGCAGGGCTCGTTCCTGACGGTCCTGAAGCGCTTCGGCTCGATCCGCTCGCCGGCACTGCTGTCGTTCCCGCGACCGGGTTTCACGCTGACGCTGGATTTTTCCAACCGTGGCCGGGGGACGCTGGCGCTGCTGAAGGAGCTCGACCACATCACGGTCGAGGCCGGTGGCGCGGTCAATCCCTACAAGGACGCCCGCATGGGCGCCGACATTTTCGCCGCATCCTTTCCGGAATGGCAACGCCTCGAAGCGATCCGCGATCCCGCCTTCATGTCGAGTTTCTGGGCGCGAACGGCGAAAAAACTCGAGGCTCGGCGCGAAACCGCTGAAGCCGCAGAATAGATAAAATTAGAACAGTTCGTGATTAACGGATCTAAGGCAAAGGTTTGCTTAAAACGTTTTGTACTTCACGAAACGTTTGCAGGTTTGTAATAGAACGGCTGAAGGGCTGGCGGAAGAAACATGAAGTACATCGTCTTCATTCTGTTCACGGTCATGACCAACGCCGCTGCGCAGCTCATGCTGAAACAGGGCATGATGTCACTCGGTACGATCTCCTTCGAGGGCACCAATCCGTTGCTGAAGCTGTTGCAGATTGTCTTCAGCCCGTGGGTTTTCTTCGGCCTGTGCACCTTCGTCATCTCGATGGCTTCGCACCTCTATGTGCTGTCCAAGGTCGAGCTCAGCTTCGCCTATCCGTTCCTCAGCCTCGCCTATGTCGCCGTTGCGATCTTCGCCTATTTCATCTTCCGCGAAGACCTCAATGCCTGGCGCATCGCCGGCATCGCCTTCATCTGCGTCGGCACGGTGCTGATCGCCCAAAGTGGCCGGGACTTGGGCGATCGAGAGCACGAGGACGAGACGGCTGGCCTTTCCCCCGACAAGATTCACACCAGCGGGATTGTTCGATGAGACATGTGATCTTTGGCGGCGACGGTTTCGTCGGCCGCCACCTTGCCCCGAAACTTCTGGCCGACGGCGAGGAGGTGGTCGTCGCCGACATCGCCAAGAGCGACCTGCCGCATTACCGTTCGGTCCGATATGTCAGGTGCGACGTCACCGATCCGGCCTCGGTCGCTTCGGTCGGGCTGAAGGCCGACGACATGGTCTATAATCTTTCGGCGAAAATGCTGTCGCCGATCCAGGTGCGCGCCAAGCGCCACCAGTTCTTCTTCCCGGTGAACTTCCACGGCACCGAGCACATCATAAAGGCGATGGACAGAGCCGGCGCGCCCAAGCTCGTCCATTACACGACCGACATGATCTACGGCCATACGATCACGCAGCCGATGACCGAGGAACATCCGGTCGCGCCGCTCGGCGAATATGGCTGGTCGAAGCAGAAGACCGAGGAGCTGGCCGCCGAATGGCGCAAGCTCGGCATGTCGATCTCGCTGTTTCGGCCGCGCCTGATCATCGGTCCCGGCCGCCTCGGCATCCTCGAAAAACTGTTCAAGCTGATCGATTGGAATCTTCCGGTGCCTATGATCGGCTCGGGCAAGAACCCGTATCAGTTCATCTCGGTGTTCGACTGCGCCGAGGCAGCGCGCGCCGCCTGGAGAGCCGGCGTGCCTGATGAAGCCTATAATCTCGGTTCGCTCAACCCGCCGCCGGTCAGGAAACTGCTCGGCGATCTGATCAGGCATGCCGGGTCGAAGTCGATCCTGATCCCGACACCGGGCTGGGCAGTCAAGCGCACGCTCGACCTGCTCGATTTCTTGAACATGCCGATCATGGATCCGGAGCAGTATCTGATCGCCGACGAGGACTGCGTGCTCGACGTGTCCAAGGCCGAACGCCAGCTCGGCTGGGTGCCGCAATATCGCGACGAAGACATGCTGATCGCCGCCTATAGCGAATACCGCGCCAAGAAAGACGGCCATGCCGTCGCCGCCAGACATGTGCCCGCCGATTGATGGGCCAGCAGGAGACCCCTGAGATGACCGTCATGACCAAGCCAGACCACACGACTGCGCGCGCCACGGTCAGCGCGCCGGCACTTCCGCCCGCCACCACCGCCAAGCCCGATCTGATCAGCGTCGAGCAGGCCAAGGCGATGGATGTCGCGCGCATGACCGACCTGTTCAAGGCGCATCTCAACCCCGGCCAGCTACATTTCATGAAGCTGCTCGGCTTCCACAAGATCAAGATCGAGCGCGCCGAAGGCATGTTCTACATCGACCAGAACGGCCGCAGGATCCTGGATTTCTTCGGCGGCTTCGGCTCGCTGGCCTTCGGCCACAATCATCCGCGCCTTCTCGATGCGCGCAAGAAGTTCCAGGAGGAGAAGCGGCAGGAGATCGCTATCGCTTTCATGTCGCAATATGCGGCCGCCCTGGCGCACAATCTCGCCAAATGCTCGCCCGGCGATCTTGACATGGTGTTTCTGGGCTCGTCCGGCTCGGAAGCCATGGAGGCGGCCGTGAAGCTCGCCGAGCGCGCCGCCGGCCCGAAGCGGCCAAAGGTCGTCTATGCCGAGAATTCCTTCCACGGCAAGACCAAGGGTGTGCTGGCGATCACCGACGGCTCGCTTTACCGCGCCGACTTCAAGGTGGCCGACAATGTCGTGCGCATCCCTTTCGCCGACATCGAAGCGGTCGAGCGCACCTTCCGCTCGGACCCGGAGATCGGCGTCATCGTGCTGGAAACCATCCAGGGTGGTGGAGGCATCATCCAGGCGCCTGCTGAATACTGGCAGAAGCTGCGTGCGCTATGCGACCAGTACGGTGTGCTGTGGGTCGCCGATGAAGTGCAGTGCGGCTATGGCCGCTCCGGCCGTTTCTATGCCTTCGAGCATTACGGCGTCGTTCCTGATGTGACGGCGCTGGCAAAATCGCTCGGCGGCGGCAAGGCGGCGGTCGGCGCGATGATTGCCAGGCGCGAGGTCTACATGAAGGCCTATGGCACGCCGAAGACGGCGATGATCCACGCCATGGCTACCTTCGGCGGCATGGGTGAGGCCTGCGTCACCTCGATCGAGGCGCTCAACGTGCTTTACGACGAGGGGCTCATCGACAACGCCGCTGTGACCGGCGACCATCTGCTGCAACGCCTTCAGGCGTTGAGGGAAAAATACCCGAAGATCATCAAGGAGGTCCGCGGCAAGGGCCTGATGGTCGGGCTGGAATTCCACGATTTTTCGCAGACCATGCCGATGGTGCTGCGGCCGGTGGTCAGCGTGCTCGACGAGAAGCTGAAGGGATCCTTGTCCGGCTTCGTCGGAGCGCTGTTGCTGCGCGACTACGACGTGCTCGTCGCCTTCACCGAATACAACCGCAATGTCATCCGTCTCGAACCGCCGTTGATCTGCCAGCGCGAACATGTCGACCGCTTTGTCGAGGCGCTCGACAGCCTGTTGTCGCGCGGCATCGTGTCGATCGTGAAGGATTTCGTCAAAAGCCAGGTCCGCTAGCCAGGTCCGCCGAGCGAAACCATGCTGACCAAATCTCCCGTTTCGACAAACCTGCTCGACCGGGTCACCGAGGCCGGTCTGGCATGGGGCGAGGGCACCTATGCGCGTCTTGCCGCACCGGTCGGGGCGGCGGCCTTCGCGCTTTACATCGTGTTGATCGCTGTGACGACATGGTTCATCCCCGACGCCAATTGGGACATGCTGCCCTACCTCGCGATCGCCGAGGAGGGCAGCTATCCCAATGTGCAGGCGCTGCACGACTATGCTTATGGCACGGTTAGGGACGGCGTCTCGGCGGGCGAGTACAAGACACTGACGGACGACAGCGGCGGCTTCCGCAGTCATATGGCCGGGAATTCCACCGACTTCCATTCGCTGCTCGGCATGTACCGGATCAAGTTCCTTTACGCCGAGATCCTTTCGACGATGAGTTCTGTGATGTCGCCGGTCGAGGCGATGCGTGTGATCTCAGTATTGTCGGTGCTGCTGTTCGGTGCGATCGCGCTGCTCTGGCTGCGGTCCGAAGGCGCGCTGGCGCTGGCGCCGGTCGCCGGCGCGGTGCTGATCATGGCCGAATTCGGCGACGCGGCGCGGGCAAATACACCTGATCTGCTATGCTCCGCGCTGTTCCTCGGCGGGCTTTTTGCGTATGTGCGCGGTCGCGAAGTGGCCACCGCGATCCTGCTTTTCCTCGCTTTCATGGCGCGGCCCGACAACATCGTCTTTCTTGCGATCTTCGCCGCATTGCTGGTCGCCTTCCGGCAGAAGGGGTGGGGCGCTCTGACCGGATTTGCCGCCTCCCTGGTCGCCTATTTCGCTATCTCGCATTGGGCGCAGCATCCCGGCTGGTGGCCGCATCTGTGGTTCTCCAACGTCGAGCAGCACTATAACATGGACGGTTTCGATCCACCCTTCTCGGCTGTCGTCTATCTCCGGGCTCTTGCCGCCTCCCTGGTCCGCGCCGTCAGCCTGAACAGCTGGGTCGGCGTCTCGGTGCTGGCGCTGGCGGGGTGGTATGCGACCGGCCGCGCCGGCTTCAAGCTCGACCGCCGTGCCGGCATCCTGTTTGCGGCGCTGGTGCTCGGCGCGCTGGCCAAGTTCACCGTCTTCCCCATCCACGACACCCGCATCTACTTTCCCTATCTGATCCCGCCGTTCCTGCTGCTCGCCGGCCCCTTCATGGCGCTGTGGGCGAGCATCGAACGGCGTCGCGCCCCAGTGTTGCACGTCGTTTCGGGAGATGAACCATGAGGTCCGTCTCCAGCCTGGCGCGCATCATTTTCCCTTGAAGCAGCTGATCTCAACTGCAGTGCCCCGCGTCCTTTTGGGCGCGTAAAGGACGCTGTGGAATTTTTCCGCGCATGATCCAGGCGAAAATCGATTCCGATTTTCGGGGGCATGCGCCGGGGTCGCGCCGCACCTGTGGCGTGTCGCAAACAGGCGGTAGCGCGATGGCCGTCGTCTGCATATTGTGCGCCGGTCAGCGGGCGCCGGCGCCCGCAACAGCACTTTTGGAGTCGCGGGCATGGCAGGGTTTCCGGAAAAGGCGAAGGTCGTCATCGTCGGGCTGGGCGGCATTGTCGGCGCATCGGTCGCCCATCACCTGATCGAGCGCGGATGGGACGACATCGTCGGCATCGACAAATCAGGCATCCCGACCGACATCGGCTCGACGGCGCACGCCTCCGACTTCTGCTACACGACTAGCCATGACTTCCTGTCTTGCTGGACGACGCTCTATTCCATCGATTTCTACGAGAAGATGGGCCATTACGCCCGCATCGGCGGCCTTGAGGTCGCTCGCGTCGGCGACGACGATCGCATGGAGGAGATCAAGCGCAAGATCGCATCGGCAAAGGCCTTCGGCACGCGTGCCCGCCTGATCGATCCGGCCGAGATCAAGCAGAAATTCCCGCTGATCGAAGAAGAGAAGGTGCAGGGCGGCCTGTGGGATCCCGATGCCGGTCTCGTCATCCCGCGCTCGCAAACGGTCGCCGGCAAGCTGGTCGATCATGCGGTAGCCTCCGGCAAGCTCAAATCCTTCGCTAACACGCCGGCCAAGTCGCTCGTCGTCGAGAACGGGCGTATCAAGGGCGTGGTGACCGACCGTGGCACAATCGAGGCCGACTACGTGATTGTGTGCGCGGGTATTTGGGGCCGGTTGATCGCGGAAATGGTGGGCGAGGACCTGCCGGTGATGCCGATCGACCATCCGCTTACCTTCTTCGGGCCCTACACCGAATTCGCCGGCACCGGCAAGGAGATCGGCTGGCCGCTGCTGCGCGACCAGGGCAACTCGGCCTATATGCGCGACACCGGCGACCCCAAGACCGCCGAAGGCGGGCAGATCGAATGGGGCTATTACGAGGAGACCAATCCGCGCCTTTGCCATCCGCGCGACCTTCTGGAGAAACACCAGGCCCGTCTTTCGCCCTCGCAACGCGACCTCGACATGGAACAGATCCTGGCACCGCTCGAGCGCGCCATGGAACTGACGCCGATCCTGGGCGAACTGGGTTATAATGAGAGCCATTCCTTCAACGGGCTTCTGCAGGTGACGTCAGACGGCGGCCCCTCTATGGGCGAGAGCCAGAAGGTGCGGGGCCTCTGGTATGCCGTCGCAATATGGGTCAAGGACGGCCCCGGCATGGGCAAGCTTATCGCCGACTGGATGACGGACGGCCGGACGTCGATCGACCACCACGCCATCGACTATTCGCGCTTCTATCCGCACCAGACGCAAGAGCAGTTCATCTGGGACCGCTGCACCGAAACGGCGATGAAGGTCTACAATCCCGCCGTCCATCCGCGCGAGCCCTTCTCCAAGGCTCGCAACGTGCGCCGCTCGCCTTTCTGGGAGCGCGAGAAGGAACTCGGCGGCTATTTCATGGAGCTCGGCGGCTGGGAGCGCGCCCATGGCTATGCCGCCAACGAGCACCTGCTCGAGAAATACGGCAACCGGGTGCCGGTGCGCGAAAACGAGTGGGACAACCGCCATTTCTGGCGCGTCTCCAATGCCGAGCATCTCGCCATGAGCGAGGATTGCGGCATCGTAAATCTATCGCATTTCGCGATGTACGACGTGGCAGGGCCGGATCATGTCGCGCTGATGGAATGGCTGTGCGCGGCCAAGATCGGCGGCGACGGCAATATCGGCAAAGGCATCTACACGCATTTCCTCGACGATGAAGGCATGGTGCGCGCCGACCTGACCGTCATCCGCATGGCCGACCGGTGCCGCGTCATCGACGGTGCCGATGCCGGCCCGCGGGACTTCCACTACATGCAGCGGACGGCAGAAGACAAAGGGTTCGACGTCACCATCACCGATGTGACCGAGAACTACGTGACCGTCGGCATCTGGGGTCCGAACGCGCGCTCAACCTTGCAGAAGGTCGTCGAGGACCCGGACGGGCTGACGCCGGAGAACTTTGCCTTTGCAGCGATCAAGCCCGTCAAGATCGGCGGCAAGGACGTGACCGCTTTCCGCATCTCCTATGTCGGTGAGCAGGGCTGGGAACTGCACATGCGATATGAAGACGGGCTGGCCGTATGGGACGCGTTGCGTTCGACCGGCGTGATGGCTTTTGGCGTCGAGACCTATGCCAACAGCCGCCGCATGGAGAAGAGCCTGCGCCTGCAGAACGCGGATCTTTTGACCGAGTACAATCTGCTGGAGGCCGATCTTGCCCGTCCGAAGGTCAAGGAGGCTGATTTCAGCGGCAAGGCAAAGCATCTGGAGTATCGCGCCCGCGCGCATCAGCCGGCCATGCTTTGCACGCTCGTCATAACGGACAATGTCGATTCCAGGGGCGTAGCCCGTTATCCGGTCGGCACGATGCCGGTGATGGACCCGCAAACGGGTGAGACGCTGGTCGACGAACTCGGCCGCCGGTCGTTCACGACCTCGATCGCCTATGGCCCGACCATCGGCAAGAACATCGCGCTCGCCTATCTGCCCTGGGCGTATTGCCAGGAAGGCCGCAAGCTGAACGTCGAATATTTCGGCGAGACATACCCGGTCGAAGTGGCCGCCGTCGGCCACAGGCCGCTCTACGACCCGGAGAACCTCAATCCACGCAGCTGAGCCTCCCACAATAGATGGCGAGGGGCGGACTCGCAAAAATGTGAACGCAAAGCCTTAAAGCGCGTCGCGTCTGAGGGGGAGTCATGCGACGCGCTTTAAGTTATTGTTTTATATGCATGTCATTACCCCAAACCGCTGCACACTTTTGGCGACATGCATTAGCCCGGCGCTGGGCTTTTCGCTTTGTGGCGCGACGATTATCGCTTACCTTGCTGCAATGTCTGCTTTTCCCCACGCAAGACATCTCCTTTCAGGCGCCGCTGCACTGGCGCTGATGCTGGGGCTGGCGCCGGAATCCCGCGCCGCCGAACCCGTCGATATCGAACTGGTGCTGGCGGTTGACGTTTCGCTGTCGATGTCACCGGCGGAGCTCGAAATTCAGCGTCGCGGTTATGTCGCGGCGCTGACGCACGACACGGTACTGCAGGCGATAGCCGATGGCGCCTATGGCAAGATTGCCGTCACCTATGTCGAATGGGCCGGCACGACCTGGCAGCACGTCATCGTGCCGTGGACGGTGATCGCCAATCGTGCCGACGCCGAGCGGGTGGTCGAACAGCTCGCCGCCCATGCGCCCAACAGCGCACGGCGCACCTCGATTTCCGGTGCCTTGCAATTCGGCAGCGATCTCTTCGCCGAAAGCGGCTTTCAGGGCGTCAAGCGCGTCATCGACATTTCAGGCGATGGCCCCAACAATCAAGGTGCTCCCGTCGACATCATCCGTGACGAGCTGGTGAAGCAAGGCATCACCATCAACGGCCTGCCGCTGATGACTCGGAGCGGCTTCACCAGTGTCTACGACGTGAACTATCTCGACCGCTACTACACCGACTGCGTCATCGGTGGGCCCGGCGCGTTCATGATCCCGGTCAATGAGTGGACGCAGTTTCCCGAAGCGATCCGCCGCAAGCTGGTGCTCGAGCTTGCCGGGCCTGCCTCACCGCAATGGGCGGCGGACGAAGCGGCGCATCCGCCAGTGATACTGGCGCAAGACAAGCCGGCCACCGACTGTCAGGTCGGCGAGAAAATGTGGCGCGACCGAAGCTGGATGTTCGACAGCCGCTAGAGCACTGGACGTTCTAGACTTGGCGAACACTCCACTCCGGGAGGCAATGGCGTCTACACCATCCAGGTGTTGCCTTTTTTACGCGACCAGCAACTGCTTGCGATCGACGCGCTCCTGCTGCGGCGAGCGCGCATAGAGCTCGCGGTAGCATTTGGAGAAATGCGAGGCGGAGACGAACCCGCAAGCGACCGCCACTTCGACCACCGGCATCGATGATTGGATCAGCAAGTGCCGGGCCCGGTCGAGGCGGATTTCCAGATAGTAGCGGGCAGGGGATCGTCCCATTTCGGTGCGGAACAGGCGCTCTATCTGGCGGCGCGACAAGTCGACATGATCGGCAATCTCGATCAGCGACAGCGGCTCGGACAGGTTTGCTTCCATCAATTCGATGATGGTCAGCACTTTGGAATTCTGCACGCCAAGGCGCGCACGCAGCGGCAGGCGCTGGCGATCGGTCGGGCTGCGTACGCGGTCGGTCAAAACCTGCTCGCAGACCCGGTTGACGAGGTTGTCGTCGAAATCGTCGCCGATCAGCTTCAGCATCATATCGAGCGCCGCGGTGCCGCCGGCGCAGGTGTAGATGTTCTGGTCAATCTCGAAGAGGTCGGCAAAGACATTGGCCTTCGGGAACGCCTCGGAAAAACCCGGCAGGTTCTCCCAATGAATGGCGCAGCGCTTGTTGGACAACAGGCCGGCGGCGGCCAGTATATGTGCGCCAGTACACAAGCCGCCGATGGCGACGCCGCGGTTGTATTCCTCGCGCAGCCAGGCGAAGGCCGATCTGTTCTGGTAGCGCTCGACATTGATGCCGCTGCAAACGACCGCCATGTTCGGCCGTTCGGGGCCGGACATCTTCTTGCGTTCGTCCTCCAGCGAGGTGTTGACGGCGCATTCGACGCCGTTCGAGGCGCGCACCGGCTTGCCGTCGATGCTGGCGAGCCGCCAACGATAGGCCTCGTAGCCGAGCATCCGGTTGGCCGAGCGCAACGGATCGAGCGCCGTTGCAAAGGCGATCATGGTGAAATCGGGGACCAGGAAGAATACAAACGACCGCCTGATCGGATGATTTACGACGTTCACAGGATAACCCTCACGCTGCAATGGCGCGAACAGGATGTCGCGATCAGCATAGCGACATCAGGAAAAACCTTTCCTGTCAATTGGCTAGGCGGCGAAAGACAGACTTTATTTGCGACATGGGTCGCAAATGGGCAATCGCTATGCGTCGACGGTCCCAGCATGCCGCCGGTTTGAGCAAATATGCGGCATGTGGTCGGCACATACAAAACGCGCCGCCTCGGCAGAACCGAAGCGGCGCTGTGATCAACTTCGAAGCAGCAGCAGATAGCGCCGCTTGCGAGCTTGTCAGATCAGGCGACGAAGCCGAGGCGTGCGGCGGCCACGGCGCCGGTCTGGCCGGGCATGGTGTTGGCAAGGCGCTGGCGCTCGAGCGCGGTCGTCAGGTTCATTTCACGGCGAGAAAAAAGGCGGGCAAAAAGCTTCATCATCATCTCCATTCGGTTGCTCAGACGGGTCGCCTTCGCTTGATGGAGTGGGGCAGCTCGTTGGCTGGCGCTGATATAGGCTTACGTGAGGGGAAACTAAATCGCAAAAGCGAAGCACTTGATAGGAAAAGCGACACCGAATGCGACAAATTTGGGCATTCCGCCCAATATTTATGATCGCTTACAAGGCGTTAGTTCGAAATGTGAGCTGCTATGCAGCCCGTTCATATGCGCCATGCAGCGGCGACATGGCTCCAAAAAACATTTGACTGCAAACAAAAAGGCCTGCCGGGCATGATCTGCGCGACAGGCCTTCAGCATTGAATACACACGATCTATTTTGCTCCGCCAGCCCAGGATCCAACGCCATAGCGAGTGCCGGTCTTGGTGTCGGTGGCTTCAGGCCAGCCGATATCCTTCTGCAGTTCGATCGGCAGAGAGCGGATGGCGCGTTCGGTCTGGTAGCGGGCGCGAGCCGCGCTGAATTCGGTCGCGATGCGGCCGATGGATGACAGGATGGACATTTTCATTCTCCTTTTTGCATTGGGTCGGGAGCTTGCCGATCGCTCGCTACACCCGGTTTGTTTCAGCTTCATTTCGTGTCGATTGCAGATCGATGTCGTGGGCGTTCAAGGCCGCTTTCGATACATCTGCCTTCGATGGAGTTGACTATCCCACCAAAGTGATGTTCAATCAAACGAAATGGAATGATAGTTTGCATCAGAAAAATTGAAGGCTGCTTCCCATGAACGCCCCACTCAATCATCCGTTGCCGCTGCTTGATCTCGACGTCTTGCGCACCTTCGTGGCAATCGCCGAGACCGGCAGTTTCACAACCGCGGCCAATGCCGTCTTCCGCACGCCGTCGGCCGTCTCCATGCAGATCAAGAAACTTGAGGACATTCTCGGCCGCTCCGTGTTTGCGCGCGACGCGCGCTCGGTGACGCTGACCACGGATGGCGAGATGCTGCTCGGCTACGCCCGCCGGCTGTTGTCTATCAACCGCGAGGTGGTGTCGAAATTCATCATCCCCGACATTGTCGGGGTGGTGCGGCTCGGCTCGCCGGACGATTATGGCGAGCGCGTGCTGCCACATGTCTTGAAGCGTTTTGCGCAGTCGCATCCCTCTATCGCAGTCGATGTCACCATCGACCAGAGCAGCAATCTGCGCCGGCGCATGGACGACCGGGCGCTCGACATCACGCTGCTCACCAATTCCTATAAGACCAGCGCGCTCGGCGCCGAAGTGCTGCTCACCGAACCGATCGTCTGGGCCGGCGCCAAGGGCGGCTGTGCGCATCTGCGCGAACCGTTGCCGGTGTCATTGTGGGAAGAGGGCTGTGCCTGGCGGGCCGGGGCGCTCGAAGCGCTCGGCCGCGAAGGCCGCAACTATCGCGTGGCCTATATGAGCGCGCATACGGCCGGCCAGCGCGCTGCAATCATGTCCGACCTCGCGGTAGCGCCGCTGCCGAAATCGTTCCTCGGCAGCGACATGGTTGAGCTTTGCCCGAAGGACGGCATGCCCGATATCGGCACCTACAATCTGGCCATGGTCGTGGCGCCGGACGCCAGCGCGCCGGTGAAGGCGGTCGCCGACCACATCCGTGCGACCTTCGAAGTGTTCAGGGAAACCGGGAAATTTTGATTCAGGACCTCAACGGCGTCGCCAGGTTGTGAGCGGTGACGACGCGATCTGTCTTTTGCAGTGACAATTTGTCGGCTTTGGCGTGATAGCTCTCGGTTTCGCTGGTCAAAAACGCCACGATGCTATCGCGCGCACGCCGCGCCTCGGGCATGTCGATGAGCGGCCATGCATGGAACATGCCTTGCTCGAGAACAACCTCAATTTCGACACCGGCGGCACGGGCCTTTTGCGCGAAGATCAGGTTGTCGGGGGTCAGCATGTCGCGCGAACCGGTCAGAAGCAGCGTTTTCGGCAACACCGAGAGGTCACCGTAAAGCGGGCTGATGCGCCAGTCGCTGGGATTTATGCCGGCACTGTAGAGCCGGACCGCCTCCAGCCCGCCCGGAATTCCCAGCCACGGATCGTAGCGTTCCGCCTCGAACACTTCCGGGTTGGCGAGCGACACGTCGAGGCCGGGCGAAATCAACACATGGCGTGACGGCAAGGGCAGGGCGTCTTCCGCTGCCATCATGGTCAGCACCACGGCCATGTTGCCGCCGGCGGAATCGCCCATAAAGACGATGTCCTGCGCTTCCGTCTCATCGAGCATCTGCCGGTAGACCTTGCCGACCATGCCGAACATGGAGTGGAAATCGTGTTCGGGAGCAATCGGGTAGATCGGCACGGTGATGCCGAAGCCCAACCGACGGGCCATATCGCCGATCAACCGCCAATGATACGGCGTGATTTCAAAGACGTAGGCGCCGCCATGCAAGTAGAGGATACGCTTCCGCTCGCCAGCCTTTGGCGCGATTTCATAGACGGGAAAGCCGTCCACGCTGCGCGTCGTGATGTCGAAACGTGATCGGAGCAAGGCAGGCGGCTGATGGTTCTCCGTCTTGCGCGCATAGGCAATCCAGCGCTGCAGGTTTTCCGGACTGGAAAAGGCTTTCTTGCGGCTATACCTGAGCACAAAGGAAACGACGTGGCTTTTGAGGCTGGGCATGCGGACACACGGACTTCGGTTGAGCCGACTAAGAGAACCCCCGCTATCGAAGATCGTGCCTTCGCCCAGAATGTCAAGATTTGCGCTGAGACAACACGGCGGTGTGATCTGGCTGGCAATCAAGGCCAGCAGCTAGTCATGGCTCGCTGCAATGCTCAGCGCCGGTGCAGCAGTGCTGCGCGCAACCGAGGGTCGCTTGCCGCCGGAGCCATATGACGGCTCCGGCGCTTGGCCAGCAGCTTGCATTTGTCGGCGAACGTCATCAGCGCGCCGAACCCAGAAGCAGGGCCGAGAAGGTGACCTGTGGGTCTTCGCGCGGCGACACTGGCCAGCCGATGTCCCTCTGAATTTCGGGCGGTAGGCTCTTCAGGGCCCGGACGGACTTGTTCCTGTTGTGCGCATGCTTGATGGCCGTACCAAAGCGGCCGAGGCTTTCGAACATCGACATCTTCATCCCTTGGAGTGCTGCGGCGGCTGGAAGTTATTTCCTGCCTGCCGTTCGATGCCGGTTAAATGCGCCGCGCATGTATCTGGTGGATTTCACGAAAACAGCGCCTTGTTTCATTTTGGGCTGGTCCGGAAACATTTGCATGCAAACGAGAATGAGGGCGAAGTGCTGCTTTCGCCGGCGGGATATTACCCCCGGCCGCGCCGGGCCGCGTGGCCTTCGCGCGAACGCCGCCGGGGGGCGGCGTCGCGGGCAATGCCGTCTTCGCTGACCGTCTTGCGCGGTGGCAGTTTCACCGCCGCCGAAAGTTTCGGGAACGGGTCGACCTTGTTCGGCAGCGCCATGGCGTAGACGAAGTGCTCCTGGAATTTCGGCTCCAGCGCGGTCTCGATCTTCTCGATCCGGCTCACCGTTTCCTCGATCTCGCGGCGATAGCCGCGGTTCAAAAGCGCCATGCGCGCGCCGGCACCGGCGGCATTGCCGACGGCCGAGACCTTGTCGAGATCGCAGTCGGGGATCAGTCCCAGCACCATGGCGTATTTCGGATCGATGAAGGAGCCGAAGGCGCCGGCGAAGTGGATGCGGTCGACATGATCGGTGTGCTGCTTTTCCATCAACAGCTTGATGCCGGCATAAAGCGCAGCCTTGGCGAGTTGGATGGCGCGCACGTCGGTCTGGGTGATGGTGATCCTGGGCTCGCCCTCCTTCAGCACGTAGGAGAAGGTGCGGCCATTCGCGGTGACCCGCGGCGAGCGGGCGGAGAGCCCGCCATCGACGACGCCGTCCTCGGAGATGATGCCGGCCAGATACATTTCGGCGACCACCTCGATGATGCCGGAGCCGCAGATACCAGTGACGCCGGTTGCCTGGACGCTGTCGCGAAAGCCGGGCTCGTCGGACCACAATTCCGAGCCGATGACGCGGTATTTCGGCTCTAGCGTATCGGGATCGATGCGCACGCGCTCGATGGCGCCCGGCGCGGCGCGCTGGCCGCCGGAGATTTCCGCGCCCTCAAAGGCCGGACCGGTGGGCGAGGAGGCCGCCACGACCCGCTGGCGATTGCCGAGCACGATCTCGGCATTGGTGCCGACATCGACGATCAGCATCATCTCGTCCTGGCGGTGCGGGCCTTCCGACAGCGTCACCGCAGCCGCGTCGGCGCCGACATGGCCGGCGATGCAAGGTAACATGTAGAGCCTGGCACCCTGGTTGAGCTTCAGGCCGATATCCGACGCCTTGATGTGCACGGCGCCGGAGACGGCCAGCGCGAAGGGCGCGCCGCCGAGCTCGGTCGGGTCGATGCCGAGGAACAGATGGTGCATGATCGGATTGCCGACGAAGACGGAATCCAGGATGTCGTTGCGCTGGACGTTGCCTTCCGCGCAAACCTTATCGACGAGACCAGAGATCGCCTCGCGCACCGCGACCGTCATGCCTTCGCGACCGTCCGGGTTCATCATCACATAGGAAACGCGGCTCATCAGATCCTCGCCGAAGCGGATCTGCGGGTTCGACGTGCCCGACGAGGCGGCGACGCGGCCCGACAGCAGCGAGACCAGATGCATGGCGATGGTGGTCGAGCCGATATCGCAGGCAAGCCCGTAGGCCTCGTTCTTGAGGCCGGGCCACAAAGAGATGACCCGCGCGGTCTCACTTTCGGCATCCTTGTGGATGGCGGCGGTCGCGGTCCAGTTGCCTTTGCGCAAGATGCCTTGCACCTGCGGCAGCAGATGGACGTCGAAATCGAGGCTCTTGAGTCCCCAGTCCTTCATCAGCGCGATCTTCAGGCGATCGAGATCGCCTAGCGGCTTGTGCATGTCGGGCTCTTCGATCTCGACATAGCACATGTGGATTGCCGAATCGCGGGCGATGACCCTGGTGTCGGCGTCCTTGCGGATGGTCTGCGCGTTGATGACCGTGTCCTGCGGCACGTCGACCACGAGATCGCCGAGGATCTGCGCCGAGCAGGACAGGCGGCGTCGTTCGGGAAGGCCGCGCACGCGTTCGTAGCGCTCCTCCTTGGCACCCTTGGGCGAGATGTGGTCGTTGGAAGAGACGATCTTATGCTTGGCGAAATTGCCTTCCTGCACCTCGACCTGGCAGCGCCCGCAAGTGGCGCGTCCGCCGCACACGCTCTCGACATAGACGCCGAGCTGGCGTGCGGCATCGAGCACCGGCGTGCCGACCGGAAACCGCCCGCGCTTGCCGGACGGCATGAACAGCACGAGCGGATCGGTGATGTTGGCAGGAGAGTTCACGATTGCGCGCTTATCCCCGGGCCATACGGGCTTCACGGCCGCCGCGCCGGCGGGCGCCATTGCCATTGCCTTCACCCGGCGTATTGACTTGCGTGGGCGCTGCGATCGCCTGGCCGCCTTCGGCCGCCTTGTAGTCCTTGTATGTCCTGATCCAGTTGGTGCAGTTCTCGTCGGTGCCGTTCAGCACATTGGCGCCGCGCACCGCCTCCATCTCCTGCGGCCGCACCGGGTTCATGATCGCCGAGGTCATGCCGGCGCCGATCACCATCGGGATGAAGGCGGCATTGATGCCGTGGCGATGCGGCAGGCCGAACGAGATGTTTGAGAGGCCGCAGGTGGTGTTGACCTTGAGCTCTTCACGCAGGCGGCGCAGGAGGGCAAAGACCTGGCGGCCGGCGTCGCCCAGCGCGCCGATCGGCATGACCAGCGGGTCGACGACCACGTCATGCGCCGGAATGCCGAAATCGGCGCAGCGCTCGACGATCTTCTTGGCGACGGCGAAGCGCACGTCCGGATCCATGGAAATGCCGGTCTCGTCATTGGAGATGGCAACCACCGGAACATCGTATTTCTTGACCAGCGGCAGGATGGCCTCGAGCTTTTCTTCCTCACCGGTGACGGAATTGACCAGCGGCCGGCCCTTGGCGACCTTGAGCGCCGCCTCGATCGCCGCGGTCACCGAACTGTCGATCGACAGCGGCAGGTCGACCAGGCCCTGCACGATCTCCAGCGTCTGCACCAGCAACGCCGGCTCGGTGGCGTTGGGATCGACGGCGGTGACGCCGGCATTGACGTCGAGCATGGTCGCGCCGCAGGCCGCCTGTTCCAGCGCGTCCCTGATGACGGTGTCGAAATTGCCCGCGATCATTTCGGCGGCGAGCTTCTTGCGCCCGGTCGGATTGATGCGTTCGCCGATCACGCAGAAGGGCTGGTCGAAGCCGATGATGATTTCTCGTGTCGCCGAGGCGACGATCGTCCGGGTCATGAAGTCTCTCCCTCGTGATATAAAGACTTCTTTATATCGTTTCTGATTTCGATCAAGCGAATGGTGGTCGTCCGCGCCATCAATGCGCGGTCTTGACCATATCCACTTGGGTTTCGGTGATCTCGTCGTGCAATATGTGGTCGAGCCGGTCGGCGACGAGCTGGTCGTCGCGGCGGATCTCGCGTTTCCAGGGCTGGCGGCCCTTCAGCACGCCCGATTCATCGACGATCTCGGCGACGTATTCCTCCTGGCGATAGGCCATAACATGGACGCCGGAGACGCCAGGAATTTCCTTCACCTCGTTGATGATGTCGATGCAGAGCTGCTTGCCTTCCTTCTTCTGATCCTGGGCGCCTTCCAGCCGCTTGACGATCGAATCGGGGATATGAATGCCCGGCACGTTGGACCGGATCCATTTGGCGGTCTTGGCCGAGGCCAGCGGGCCGACGCCGCACAGGATGAAGCATTTTTCCGTAAAACCGAGATCGCGGACCTGCTGCATGTAGGTGCGGAACATCGGCACGTCGAAGCAGTACTGGCTCTGCACGAATTGCGCGCCGGCGGCGATCTTCTTGCCCAGCCGGTAGGGGCGGAAATCGATCGGCGGCGCGAAAGGGTTGATCGCCGCGCCGAGGAAAAGCTGCGGCGGCGTCGTCAGCTTGCGGCCGGACAGGAACTTGCCGTTGTCGCGCATGATGCGGCAGGTTTCCAGGAGCGACATACAGTCGAGATCGAACACCGGCTTGGCGCCCGGCTGGTCGCCGGCCTGCACGCCGTCGCCGGTCAGGCACAACATGTTGGCGACGCCCATCGCCGCCCCGCCCAGCACGTCGCCCTGGATAGCGATGCGATTCCTGTCGCGGCAGGCGATCTGCATGATCGGGGCATAGCCCATGCGGGTCAGCAGCGCACAGATGCCAACCGACGACATGTGGCAGTTGGCGCCCGACGCGTCGACGGCGTTGATGGCGTCGACCCAGCCGTCGAAGATTTTCGCGCGGTTGTAGACGTCCTCCGGATCGGCGCTGTCGGGCGGGTTGAGTTCGGTGGTCACCGCGAACTCGCCGCGCCTCAGAACACGCTCCAGCCGGCCGCGCGAGGTGTGGCCGGGCAGGGGATCGAGTGGCAGGTGGATGCCGGCCGGGTTCTCGTCGCGCTGGCGGCCGATCATGCCGATGCTCCAGGGTTAGAGGTGTTGCGCGAGGCTTCGCGGGCGGCGGCAGCCTGTGCGGTCACTCGCAGCCATGCCGAGGTCTCACGCAGCGACTGGTCGACCGGCTTCTGCACGTCGAGAATCTTGTCGCCATGCACCATGTTGCGTGAACCTTCCCAGGCCTTGACCCAAACGCACGGCATATCAGGCTCGACCTCGCAATTGCCGTTGGCGCGCACACCGCCGCAAGGGCCATTGCGCAATTGCTTGGGGCAATTCATCGGGCACGACATGCCGGTAGAAGAAAGGATGCACTGGCCGCACATGCGGCAGTCGAACATAAAACCCTTGACGCGTTTTTCGACAAATTTGATCGGACCTTCGACGCGGCCGTAACCGATGCGCTTCCACAGCGGATGGAGGAGCAAAAACATGTCGGAGAACTTGGCGTAGAACCATTCGAGGAGTCGCGAGTGGCGGACGGACCACAGCCTGACTGCGAAGGAGCGCTGCACGCGCCGCTGCGGCGACACGTCGGCCGGCTTGTAGTCGGATTTCGGCGCTGCCTTCTTGACCAGAGTGGCCTGGGTAATCGCCGGGGTCGTTTCAGACATCTTCTTTCCCGCCCGCTTTAACCAGAGCGACCAGCCGTTCGCGGTCGTATTTCGCGTCGATGTCCTGAAGGGCTTTTTCGGCCTCGCCTTCAAGATCATCGCTGACCGGCACGGGGTCGGCCTTGCGCCATTCGGCCAGGTAGTCGTCGGTGCTGCCGGCGCCGGTGCGCATCGCACACATGTCGATCGCCTCGGTGAAACGCAGCGGCAATTCGCGCTTGGCGTTCTGCCGGCCTTTCTTGACGATGACCTGGGCGGGGATGTCGCGCCAGTATACGACGATTAGATCGGCCATGAATTCCTACTCCGGTAGAGCGCCGTGCGTCCAATCGGAAAGGACGCTCTACTACTTTGGCTCAGCTGCATCGTACTTTTCCGGAGATCGTTCCGATCTTCGGGCCGATGCAGTGGTTCGGAGCATTGCCGGAAGCGCTGTTGGGCTGCTTGTTATGGGACGACGCGCGCGCATTCAAAAGCGACGCAATTGGAGGCCGCAAAAGGAAAGGTGAGAGTTTTCGATATTTGGCTTGGTTTGGGTCAGCCGGTGCGACGATCGAAGCTACCGACAAGCTTCCTGTGGAAGCGGATATAGCCTCGCTCGGTTGTTCGCAGGTGTTCGGCGACGATCTGATGGAAACGCGGCAGGCGGTGAAAGGGAACGGCCGGATAGGAATGGTGCTCGGAGTGGTACGGCATGTTCCACGCCACGAAGCGCACCAGCCGCGTGGTAAAGGTGGTGCGGGTGTTTTCGAGCATGTTGGCGACATGCGGGCAAAGCGCGTGCTCGGCCAACAAATAGGCCCGCAAGAAGGGCTGGCCGACAAGCACCGGCACAATCCAAACCCACAGCAGCAGCGACGACTGCACGGCCAGTGAGATCATCAGCAGCACCGCATAGGCGGTCAGAAATAAGCGTGCTTCCGAAATCACCTTGTCGCGGCCCTTTTCCGGCACGAAGCCGTCGCGGTTGCGGCCGGCCGCGTTGACGACGATCACGCGCGCCATGCTGGTCCAGTAGGGGGCGCCGGAGAGATAACGCAGGTACTGGACTATGGTCTCCGGTTTCGGCGCCATCAGTTCGGGGTCGTTGTCCGGATCATGCGTATGGCGGTGGTGCGCGAAATGGAAATAGCGGAACCAGGCCGGCGGCAGCAGGATCAGGAAGCCGGTCACGGTGGCGATGGTCCGATTGAGCCACGCCGTCCTGAAGGCCGTTTCGTGGATGGTCTCGTGCAACAGCGTGAAGAAGAAGACGATCAGGACCCCCTGCGGCAGCATGAGAATGGGCCAGAACGGAATCCGGGCGGCGATCAGCACGCCCAGCACGACAACCAGCCCGCCGTGAACGGTCAGCCGGACAATGCCGGGCCTGTCCAGTTTGGCGGTGAGGTCGCGACGATCCTCGACCGAAAGGCTGGCGATGATGGTGCGGTGGTCGATTTCGCTCATACCGGCAAGCTTATCGCCGGGGCGCCGTCCGGTAAATCGGCGCTCGGTAACAGACGCAGGTTTTACGCCGGTCCAGAAATAGAGCCAGATCGTAGGATGACCACTGTGTCGAGGGCAGGCCCGGGATATGATATGGCAAGCTTGCCGGCTGCGCATCCCTGACCGCCTCGATGCTATCGCGTGAGAATGCCGCCTGCCGCAGCGCGTAGCTTGAAATCATATCGCCTGCCTCAGGCTTGCCGCGCACCTGCCGCAGCCGCCGCAAGCCAGGGATCGCGCGCTCAGCGCTTGAATTCAAGGATGTCGAGCTTCGATTCGTAATAGGGCGCCGGGAACTCGATGCGCCATTCGTTGGCGCTGTTGCGAAAGGTATAGCCGACCTGATCGCTTTGCGGGCCGCCGCCATAGGGTTTTGCAGGATCGTCGTTAACAGAAAGGGAGCCGAGATAGATCGAGCGCTTTTCGCCGTCGTCGAAGAAACGCCCCTTGCTGCGCTGCGAACCGGTGATTTTTTCCAGCATCCAGCCCGAACCGTCGTCGCTCACCTTGCACTTGAACCAGCCATAGATGACGAGCGGGCTCAGCCCGCCGGCCTTGATCGTACGGCACTGCCAGTTGCCGGTCAGGTCCTTGTCGGAAAACGAGACCAACGGCTTTGCCAGCAAGGCGTCGAGCTGCTTGACATCGGCGGCGTCGCCAGCCCTGGCTTCGTCAAGGGCTGCCTTGCGCGTCTCGTCATATTTGCCGAGCCGCACCTTGTCGGCGGGCGTGATCAGCTTCTGCACCTCGCCATCGGCGAGCGCGGGCAGGGCGAAGCAGACAACGCCTGCGGCAATCAGGAGGCGAGCGATCATCGGTGCGTTTCCTGGTCGAAAGCTGGAACAGCCTGTTTTCTCGTTTGGCATACAACTTACCCGTTCGCGGTGACATGTCATCCGTGCTTAACAGCGATCAGCTTAAAAATCGTGGTTTCGCCGATGCAGATCTTGCTTACGGGATCGTCAGGGTGGCTGGGCAGCGCGCTAGCGCCGCGCCTGCGGGCTCTTGGCCATGGCGTCATCGGTCTCGATCCCGCCCCGTCGGCGCAAACCCAGGTGATCGGCTCGGTCGCCGACCGTGATCTGGTCATGCGGACGATCAGGGAAAACCGCATCGAGGCGATCATCCACAGCGGCGCGCTGCACAAGCCTGACATCGAACACCAACGTAATGAGGATTTCATCGACACGAATGTGCGCGGCACGCTCAACCTGCTCGACGCGGCGGTGGTATCAGGCGTTCAGCGCTTCGTCTTCACGTCGACGACCTCGCTGATGATCTCGAAAGCCATACGCGTAGGCTTGACCGGCGGTACGCGCAAGGCCGCCTGGCTGACGGAAGACGTGTCGCCCGAGCCGCGCAACATCTACGGCGTAACCAAGCTTTCGGCCGAGCATCTTTGCCGCCTCTATCACGCCCAGTCCGGACTGCCGGTGATCGTGCTGCGCACTGCGCGGTTCTTTCCTGAGGCAGACGACATGGCGCATGCGATCGAGCAGTCGGACGCCAACACCAAGGCCAATGAGCTGTTGTTCCGCCGGCTGACCGTGGAAGATGCCGCCGAGGCCCATGTCGCGGCGCTGGAGAAGGCGCCACGACTGGGCTTCGACATCTTCATCGTCTCGGCGCCAACGCCGTTCCGGCCCGATGATTGCGAGGCATTGATTGCCAACGCATCGTCCGTCGTCGCGCACTATTTTCCGGAATTTCCGGCGCTCTATGCGCGAAAGGGCTGGACGATGTTTTCCTCGATCGACCGTGTCTACGACGCCTCGCGGGCGCGGGACAGGCTGGGCTTCGTCTGCAAGACAAGCTTTGCCGATGTGATTGCCGCGCTCGCAGCGGACGAAGGGGCCGCCTGACCGAACCGTCAGGCTTGTGCCGCCGCGCTGGCCAGCTCCGTCGTCAGGTCGCCATAGCCGGTCGAGCGGCGCTCATAGGCCAGGCCGAGCATTCTTGCGGCCTTCTCGGCGACCTTGTCGAGTTCCGGGTCGTCGGTCTGGGCGATATAGACCAGCTTCTCGTAATTGCCGAAATAGTCCTTGATCAGCTCCGGATGCCTGTCGAGGCCGAGCGGCTTCATGAAGAAGGCGTCGAACTGCCGGCACAGGAAATCGGTCATGTAGAACGACATCATGTCGTCGTCGGCGACCTTAGCATAGGAGTCCATGCCCTGGTAGAAGGCAAAGCAGTGCGGCCCCGCCATGCGCTCGACGCCATGCTTCTCGCAGACACGGTCAAGCAGGCCGCCGGTGCCGCAATCGGCGTAGCCGACGAAGATGTTACTGTAGCCGTCTGCCTTGCCCTTTTCGATTGCCTTGTCCATGGCTGGCGCGATGCGGTCCGGGTAGAAATGGAATTCCGCCGGGAGGCAGGTCAGGTCGAGATGGTCGAGCCCCAGCTGCTCCTTGACGGCCAGAACTTCGCGCGCAATCATCCCGCAGGCGATGACAAGCAGCCTGTCGCGTTGATCTGGTTTTAGCTTTCGCGCAATGCTCATGGAACCAGTCTAACCGATTTTCGTTGCTGTCCCACGAATCTATCTGTTGAGGGAGATACCATTCATGAAACCGCTACGCATTGCTCCGATCGCCATTCTCGCTTGCGCCCTGGCACTTTCGGCCTGCGCCAACACCGTCCGTGGCGTCGGCAGGGACGTCAAATCGACAGCCAACGCGGTTGAGGACACGGTCGAGAACCCCTGATCCGCAGTCTCGCCAAAGCGCATTGCTCTCAAGATAGTTCAAGCGATGCGTATTAAGTCGTTGTAACATCTGGGAACGAGAAAGTCGTGCTGCAAGGCGCGGATCGGATTATGGTCCATGCCGAATTCGCCCAGACGAGGCCGAAGCGCGGACGTCGTGTCCGCCTATTGCAGTTATTTTCGTTGGGGCGGGCACGAAAAGTTGACTTTTCGAGCGGGGGATATGCCGTTAATCTTTCCCTGTACCCTCAACAACGAAGCTAGGAGCCATAGGATGAGGACCGCTCTCTTAGTTGTCGCCGCTCTGGGCCTTTCGGTGTCCGGCGCCGCAGCGGAATGTGTTGGCCACACTAAAACGACGGCTTCCGTAGATCAGCAAACCAAAGCTGCAAGCGTAGATCAGCAGACCAAAGTCGCAAGCGTCGCGAATACGCCGACAACTGCCGAAACGCCGATCCTGAAAAAGGAAGAGGCGAAAGAATCAGAATAGGCGCTTCAACCCGCCCGATCCTACCATAAGCACTCTAGCCGCTAGCGCCGGATGCTGTCATCGCGGCAGCCGGCGAGGTTAAGCCGTTTACTAACGGTGTCGTTCTTTGGCGTGACACTGGATGCCGAAGGCCAGTCGAGTGGCTGGCAGCATGCGCAATGGTTGCGGCCATGCAACTGGCGTTAATGCAACAAACACCTAACAGAGTATAGGCCTGGGTGGCGGTGTCGTACAGAAATTCGTAAAAAGGGGCCGGCGCGACGAACGCCGACCCTTCTCAGGCAGTAAGAGCGCTGGGTTTTAGCGTGTCAGGTTCCGACGCCCGTTCCCTCGTTGCAGGTGCCGAGCGGCGAGGCTTCCAACGCGGCGCACAGGCCGGTAAAACGCCCGGTGACCCAGCCACCAATCGCCAGGATCGCAAGTATCGCTGCTGCGGCAATGATGCCGACAAGGATCGAATATTCGACCATGGCAGCGCCTGAATCGTCTTGGCAAAACTGCCGGGCCGTCGTCATGAGTGTGTCCATGGAATTCCCCTTTTAGACCCGACGTGTCGACGTCGGTCCAGCAAAATGCGCGGGAGCTAATGCAATAGCATCATTCGAACGAGGGACTAGAGCCCCCTAGAACCCAATTCTGATAAACTGCGGGCAGCCAGTCACCGCATAGCTTGGCGTCGTGAATGTCCCAACGCCCGTGAAATAATGGCAGATGAACCCGTCCGTTGGATCCTTTTCGTCGTGGTAGAGAACTGCGGTCGACGTAATCAGCAACCCGCCAATCGCCCCCGCCGCTAGAACTGTCAGCACCCCCAGAGAGACGACTGCTTTCCGCATTTTTTAGCCCGTGACTCGCCTTCAACGCGTTTGTTGCCGATTGGAGTCCAGACGCGGCCAAGGTCGGCTTTAGGTGGCGCGCGCCAAGCCAACGGCTATTCTAAAGCCGATCCGCCCGCGCCTCATGGCGGGAGTGCAGGTTTTAACCTCACCGATCGAAGCCGACTTCATCACAATGAACGGCGACAATCTCAAAGAGTCAGGGCATGACCGGCGCATCGGAATTCTGCTGGATCGAATAGATGTGTTGGCTGGGAAATAGCACAATTAGGCGCTCCGCGAAGGTAATCGCTGAGGCCGAGTGCGCCGAACGCGCCGCAAAGACGGCAAGATTGAAATCGCTTCGCATGGCAACTCAGGGTGACCTGAAGGTTTCGTTTCCGGAGGAGCTCGATTGCTCGCTGCTTGTCGCGGCACTGACTCAAGGCGAATCATCGGGCCAGCCTTTCAACCGTCTCAATGATGGCTTTGGCAAGGGCTTCGCCTTCATGGACAGGCTCGGAACCGAATAGCACAAACTGCTTCCTCGCTCGGCAACATCCCGGCTGGGCGGGTTTGTTCAATAGTTATGCGAACCAGTTTGAGGGCGGCCCAGGCGCTGCGGATGTTCTCTTGGACTCTATGCTGGCCACCAAGTCACGCAGCGGCTTGTTGCGCTTCTGGGGCCGGTATTTCTCCACCCGCCTGGTTCTCGCGGACCCGCTTTCGCACTGTAGTGGTGATCGCCTCCACGTCACCAATACCCCCATGCCCCGCGCCATGAAATTTGAGTCTGGAGCGCGCTAGAGCTTGGTCAAGATGTTGCTAATGTGCGGGACAACGCTCTTCGCTTTAGCGGGGCCGGCCCAGCGGCTTGGTTGCGAGGGGGACTGGCAGCTGGAGGCCGCTGGGCCTTGACCACCAGCGAGCTTAAGAGGAGGCGCTGTGCTGGCTGACCAAAACTTGCGTTCAAGGCAACGGAATAGCATCATTCGAACGAACACTGTTCGTCAGTATGTTCCTCATGCCGGACATTGGGGGCGCTCAATCTGCTCAACGGCAGGCCAGCGGACGATGAGCAGCCGCATTTTGCCGCCATGTCGAGAGGCTGACGGAATCTATTGTTCGGTCGGCAGCGGCTCATGGTCGAGGAGCAGCACCTCGCCAAGGTCCCGCTTGTCGAACGTCTGGCCACAAACGGGGGCAGGTAGAACAGCCCGACAGCCAATCGGGGGTGACCAGCGGGCCGCCGGGCCTAACCAGCGGGCAATTGGGTCCGTTCGCCGGGAGCCGGGCCTATCCCGGCGCTTAGCCCCCACTGCAGATCGGACCCGATTGGCCCCGCTCGGAGGAGGAGCGCGGGCTTCTCCTTGTCGGTCCGATGCGCCAGATTAGGGACGGCCGGCGCCGCTTTGGGGGGCGTTGGGAATAGATTGCCTTGTAGGGCGCCGGCCAGGCGGCGTTGGGGTCTGCCGCACGAATAAGCTAACAGAGGTTGGGACCGTGGGCATGGCGTGGTCGCGGAAGCACCGTGCGTCCAATAGCTAGCCGGCCGGCGCCTGCCGACGGCATGCCTATGCCGATCGAGAAATCCAGTGGCTAGCTTGCCGCCGAGGTCAATGGGACAAAGGCGCCGAGGGCACCGCGCCAGTCCCTCGGGAAATTGGCTAAAAAGCTCAGGCCGACGCGCGGACGTTGTGCTTGCGCTTCATGAAGTCCTTGGCGGTTTCGACCGCCACGGCCGCGTCGCGGCAATACGCGTCGGCGCCGACGGCTTTGCCGAACTCCTCGTTGAGTGGCGCGCCGCCGACCAGCACGACGTAGTCGTCGCGGATGCCCTTTTCCTTCATCGTGTCGATGACGACCTTCATATAAGGCATGGTCGTCGTCAGCAGCGCCGACATGCCGATAATGTCAGGCTGGTGCTGTTCGATGGCGTCGAGATATTTTTCCACCGCATTGTTGATGCCGAGGTCGATGACGTCGAAGCCGGCGCCCTCCATCATCATGCCGACGAGGTTCTTGCCGATGTCGTGGATGTCGCCCTTGACGGTGCCGATCACCATCTTGCCCTGCTTCGGCGCGCCGGTGGCGGCAAGCAGCGGACGCAGGATGGCCATTCCCGCCTTCATCGCGTTGGCGGACAACAGCACTTCCGGCACGAACAGGATGCCGTCGCGAAAATCCTCGCCGACGATGCGCATGCCTTCGACCAGTGCCTCGGTCAGCACCTTGTAGGGCGCCCAGCCGCGCTCGAGCAGGATGTTGGTGCCTTCCTCGATCTCTTCCTTCAGCCCGTCATAAAGGTCGTCGTGCATCTGCTGCACGAGTTCGTCGTCGGAAAGCTCGGAAAGGATGATCTCGTCGTCGGCCATTTTTAATCCAGCTCCTTGCCGCACAGATGCAATTGCGGGGCCTCAAATATCACGCCAATACCTAACCCGCTACAGGCGTACGTCCATAGCTGATTTGCGACTTCCCGCAAAAGGAAAGCGACTGCAAATCTATTGGAATTCTTGTCGATTTTGCGACAGGCGTTGGCGCTGGCGGGCCGTTTCGAATAGGGTGCATGGCTACGATCCGGCCAGAAGCCGCGATATGCGGCCGTAATAATCAGGCCAGAACAAAAGTCAGGGAAGAACGATCATGAGTGAGAACGCGCCGGTCGACCAGGAAGCGTCAAACGCGCGGCGCGGACGCGCCGCCAGCGGTGGTGCCGCTGCCCGACGGGCGGCGCGCTCGGGTGGCGGCCCCGGCACCCAGCTCACCTACATCAAGCGCAGGATCAACGTCTATGAGGTGCTGGACGAGGAAGGGCTGGCGCTGATCGAGAAGAACACCGACACGGTGCTCGAGGAGATCGGCATCATCTTTCGCGACGACGCGGAGGCGCTGCAGCTGTGGAAAGAGGCCGGCGCCGACGTCAAAGGCGAGCGCGTGCATTTCCCGAAGGGCCTCTGCCGCTCACTTTTGAAAACCGCGCCGTCCGTCTATACCCAGCATGCCCGCAATGCCGAACGTTCGGTGCAGATCGGCGGCAACGCCACCGTCTTCGCGCCGGTCTACGGCCCGCCCTTCGTGCGCGACCTCGATGGCGTCAGGCGTTATGCGACGATCGAGGATTTCCGGAATTTCGTGAAGCTCGCCTATATGGCGCCGTCGATCCATCATTCGGGCGGCACGGTGTGCGAGCCAGTCGACGTGCCGGTCAACAAGCGCCATCTGGACATGATCTACAGCCACATCAAATATTCGGACAAGCCGTTTATGGGCTCGGTCACCGCGCCCGAGCGCGCCGAAGACACGGTGGCGATGGCCAAGATCGTGTTCGGCGACGATTTCGTCGAAAACAACACGGTTCTAACCAGCCTGATCAACGCCAATTCGCCGATGGTGTTCGACGAGACCATGCTGGGTGCGCTGAAAGTCTATTCGCGTCACAACCAGGCCTGCATCGTCACGCCGTTCATTCTCGCCGGCGCAATGAGCCCGGTGACGGTCGCCGGCACGCTGACCCAGGTTCTGGCCGAAGTGCTGGCCGGCGCGTCGTTCACGCAGCTGATCCGGCCGGGCGCGCCGGTGCTGTTCGGCACCTTTGCCTCGTCGATTTCGATGCAGTCGGGCGCGCCGACCTTCGGCACGCCGGAGCCGTCGCTGGTTTCCTATGGCGCGGCGCAGCTCGCCCGCCGGCTCGGCCTGCCGTTCCGCACCGGCGGCTCGCTCTGCGCTTCGAAGATACCGGACGCGCAGGCGGCCTATGAGAGCGCCAACACGCTGAACTCAACGATTCTCGCCGGCACCAATTTCGTGCTGCATTCGGCCGGCTGGCTCGAAGGCGGACTCGCCTCCTGCTACGAGAAATTCATGATGGACATCGACCAGCTCGGCATGACGCAGAAATTCTCCGATGGCGTCGACCTGTCGGAGAACGGCCAGGCGATGGACGCCATCCGCCAGGTCGGCCCAGGCAGCCACTATCTCGGCTGTGACCACACCCAGGCCAATTTCCAGACCGCCTTCTACCGTTCCAACATTGCCGACAACAATTCCTACGAGCAGTGGCTGGCCGAGGGCGAAAAAACCGCACCGCAGCGCGCCAACGAACTCGCCCGCCGCTGGCTGGAAAGCTACGAGGCGCCGCATCTCGATCAGGGTATCGACGATGGGCTGAAAGAGTTCATCGCCACGAAGAAAGCGTCGATGGCTGACGCCTTCACCTGAAAGGAGCCCGAGTCAGGCGGGGCTAAAGTCGCCAACATCATCCATAAGGAAGTCTGGCGGAGCGCCTTCTCCGACCCGGACAGGAAGGGATGATCCTCGCGCGCAGCATGATCGAAACCATCGCGGCAGCGCTTTCCGCTCACGGTCTCACCTTGCGCGGCGGTTTCAATTTTGCAGGCGACGAGGAAACGCCTTCCGGCCTCTCTGGCGGTGCCGCCAGATCCGTGCTGCTGGTGGGGCAGGCGGGCGCCGCGCCATGGCCGCATTTCCTGCGCTGGAAAGAAAGCCAATTACAGGCCGTCGCCAATCCGCTCGATACATGGTCTCGCGAAGTGATCGGCGGGGTGGCGAACGACTTCGGCGCGCGTGCCGTGTCTCCGTCCGACAGACCGTATCTGCCGTTCCAGCAATGGGCGATGCGGGCCGAGGGGTTGCGGCCGTCGCCGCTCGGCATCCTCATGCATCCGCAATACGGACTCTGGCACGCCTATCGCGGCGCGCTGCTGTTCGAGGTCGAAATAGCGCTTCACGAACCCCGCGGCGTGATTCACCTTTGCGACACATGTGTCGACAAACCTTGCCTGAAATCCTGTCCCGTCAGCGCGTATTCTGCGGATGGTTTCGCGTATGAAACTTGTCTGGCGCATGTGCGTGGGCAAAGCGGCGCGCCTTGCCGCACCGGCGGCTGTCTCGACCGCAACGCCTGTCCCTATGGTGTCGACTACCGCTATCCGCCACAGGTTCAGGCCTTTCATATGGCGGCGTTCGCGGGTCGGTAGCGTCGCCGAATGCCGCACGCAATCTTGAAAGAGGTTGCCTCATTGCGACTTGCCCTGTTGGCCTGCGTGGATATTGATCGCGCGACAATCAGAAGGAGTGGGTGATGGCGAAGCGGGACATTCAGATCAAGACCAGCGACGGCTTGGCAAAAGCCGGGCTGTTCCGCTCGGCGGCCTCGGCCAAGGCCGCAATCATCCTCTATATGGACGCTTTTGGCCCGCGGCCGGCGCTCGACCAGATGGCGGAACGGCTTGCAGGCGATAATTACGCGGTATTGGTCCCGGACCTTTTCTACCGCAACGCGCCCTACGGCCCTTTCGAGGCCAAGACCGCCTTCAGCGACGAGAAGCGCAAAGCTGTCATCACGGGTCTCCTCAGCGGCACGACACAGGACATGACCATCCCCGACAGCGGCGCTTTCCTCGATGCGCTCGATGCCGAAGGCGTTACCGGACCGGTCGGCACCGTCGGCTATTGCATGGGTGGGGCGCGGGCGCTGAACGCCGCCGCGACCTATCCCGGCCGGATCGTTGCCGCGGCTAGTTTGCATGGCGGCAATCTGGCGAGCGATGCCGCCGACAGCCCGCGCCGAAACGCTACGTCGATCAAGGCGCGGGTCTATGTCGGCACGGCGGGTGTTGACAGAAGTTTTCCGCCGGAGCAGTCGGCACGGCTGGCCGAAGCGCTGCGCACGGCTGAAGTCGACCATGTCATCGAGAACTATGCCGGCATGGCGCATGGCTGGTGCGTGCCGGACCACAGCGCCTTCGACGCAACGGGCGCCGAGCGCCACTCGAAGCGATTGGCGACGCTGTTCAGTGAAACGTTGGGCTAGCTCGTCGGGGCCGGCGACATAGTCTCGAAACATAGCTCCTGAATACCGGCGGCAGTCGTTTGATCAGGGATATGATGCGGGTTTCTCTCGGGAGCAAGATTCTAGGCCTTTGCCTGTTGACCAGTGCGATGGTCCAGCCAGCCTTTGCCGATCAAGCAAAATGTTCCTGCCGCAACCTGCGCAGCGTTCAGGAAGAACTGAAGAACGCCGAGTATGAGGCGATGTTCTTCGCCGATATGGCGGCGAAGCTCAAGGCGGTCGAGGATCCGCTGATCGAGGCGCACAAGAACCCGATCCATCCCGATTCAGACGTTAACATCCAGGACCGATCGTCCAGGGCGCGCGCCGACGTCATGCGCACGTTCAAGCTCCCTCACAACCCGGCCTACGGCTATTCGGGTCCTTTGACGGTGGACATGAAGTTTGGCAGCTGCGAGCAGAAGCCGGCCGATCTTGAGGCACTGCGCGCCGGCTCGCAGTGCAAGGAAATCGCGGACATCACGTTGGCTCACGAGGCCGCGCACAGGGAGAGATGCGCAAGGGAAACCGCTGCGGTCTATTGGGACAGGTTGCCCAGTCAGATCGCCGCCGAAGAAGCCGAACGCTATCGGGAGCAGGCCAACGCCATGCGGGCACAGCTCAAGCGCATCGTGGATGAGGGGACAATCACCGTGGCAGCGAAGATGGAACCCCGCATCAAGGGTCCACAGTTCGATGTCACCTATTCCTTTGTGATGCCGTCGATCGAGATGGAGGGCAAGAGCTCGCCCGGGTCGGACAGTTGGACGGTGAACGGAAAGGGCAAACAATCCGGCAAGATCAAGAACGCGAAGATTGGCGGCATGACGTGCAAATCGAGCGGGCAACTCAACGACGACATCGATATGGCTCTGGATACGGATGGCTTTGTTATGAGCCTCAAGAGCAAGTCGAAAGGCAGGCCCGGCGACGTAAAGCTTCGCTGCATGGGCGGCTACGGCATGTCGATGCGTCCTCAAGGCGAAGTCGGCAGCGGCGAGGTGTTTGCAGCAGAACGCTTTGCGAGCGAGGCGGACATCTCGCAAGATGTCAGCACGATGCCGTTTGCCAAGATCGTGACACAGGGCGGCATGTCGGTCAGCGGCAAGCACACGGTCACCGTGCGCCTGGTCTGTCCCGGAGAGTGAGGAGCACCCATGGTTGGTGTTCTCGAAGGCGGTTTGTCCTTTTCTTTCCACCACCCCAAGGAACCGCCACTAGCCTTCGTCCAACAGGCAAATGATGGCGATGATGCTGGATGAAAGCGAAGCCTCCGACGCCGAGTTGATCGGGCGGGCGAAGGGCGGAGACAGGCGGGCTTTCGGCAAATTGCTCGAAAGGCACTATGAATTCGTCTATCGCGCCGCATATCGCTGGTGCGGGAAGAAGGCCGACGCCGAGGATATCGCCCAGGAAGTCTGCCTCCGGCTCGGCCGGGCGATCCGCGACTATCATGGCAGCGGCGCCTTCACCACCTGGCTCTACACCATGACGCTGAATGCGGCACGCGACGTGATGCGCAAGACGGTCCGCGAGACGATCAAGATCGAAGCCTACGGAGCTTACGAACTGATCACGGGAGAAGCCCCGGCCGAGCCCGAAGATCCGGCCGAGGCGCTTTGGGCGGCGGTGCGGATGCTGCCGGACAAGCAGCGCGACGCGGTGCTGCTGGTCTATGGCGAAGGGCTCAGCCACGCAGCCGCCGCCGAGGCGATAGGCATCTCGGAGACGACGGTTTCCTGGCACATCCATGAAGCGAAGAAACGGTTGAAGACGCTCATGCGTTCAGCCGGGGAAGTGTGATCATGGTCGACGACAACGAACTCAACAGACTGCGCGACATCGCAGCACCGGCACCGGGTACCGACGCGAAGGCGCGTGCCTTCGAGGCCGCCATGCGGGCTTACGACCTGGACGAAAAAACCTCACCCGCCGCCCAAGGATCGGCGAAAGGGCTTCGTCTTACAGAGCGAGCACAAAAGCTCTGGAGCGAAATCATGCAAAAGAAACTCTTCGTCACTCCGGCCATTGCCGGGCTCGTCGCCCTACCGATAGCCGGATACGCCACCATCTACATGCTGCAGGAGCAGCCATTCCATTCCGGTGGCGACGAGAAGATCGCCGAAACGCTGGCCGACAAACCAGTGGCCAGGAAGAAAGCCGATGCCGACGCCGAAAGCCGCGACGCAGCCGAGGCGCTTGCGCCGGCATCGCCGCCGAAGCCAGAGTCGGCTGCCGCCGGCGGCCTGACAAGGCAAGGTGCGCTGACCAGCAATGCGCCTCCGCCGGCGCCGAGCGGCGAGTTCGCACAGGACGGCGGCGCAAGCGCCCCAGCGGTCAAGGGTATGGCCGGCACAACAGCCGAGTCCAAACTGATGGTACAACCGCTTATGCCGGCCGACCAGATGCCGTTGCCGGAGCAAAATCGCGACCGCGTCGAGGATTTCAAGAGCAATCCGGTGCGTGCCGCGCTCGAAGACCCGGTCTCAACCTTTTCGATCGATGTCGACACCGCTTCCTATTCTTTCGTGCGGCGTTCGCTCAGGGAAGGTATTGTGCCGCGAGCCGACACCGTCCGCATAGAGGAGATGATCAACTACTTCCCCTATGACTGGAAAGGACCGGACTCTGCCTCGACCCCGTTCAACTCGACCGTCAGCGTCATGCCGACGCCGTGGAACGAGCACACCAGGCTGATGCATGTCGCTATCAAGGGTTTCGACGCCAAGCCGGCCGAGCAGCCCAAAGCCAATCTGGTGTTTCTGATCGACGTGTCGGGCTCGATGAACGAGCAGGACAAGCTGCCGCTCTTGCAATCGGCCTTCCGGCTTCTGGTCAACAGGCTGAGGCCCGCCGACACGGTTTCGATCGTCACTTATGCGGGTGATGCCGGCACCGTCCTTGAGCCGACGAAAGTTTCGCAGAAAGACAAGATCCTCAATGCCATCGACACTTTGACGCCCGGCGGCAGCACGGCCGGCGAGGCGGGCATCAAGGAAGCCTATCGGCTGGCGCAGAAATCCTTCGTCAACGACGGGATCAATCGCGTAATGCTGGCCACGGACGGCGATTTCAATGTCGGCCAGACCGACGACGACGATCTGAAGCGGTTGATCGAAAAAGAGCGCAAGATCGGGGTGTTTCTGTCGGTGTTCGGTTTCGGTCGCGGCAATCTGAACGATCAGATGATGCAGACCATCGCCCAGAACGGCAACGGCACCGCCGCCTATATCGACACTTTGGCCGAGGCCGAGAAAGTGCTGGTCGAGGATGCGTCCTCGACATTGTTCACCATCGCCAAGGACGTGAAGATCCAGGTCGAGTTCAATCCGAACAAGGTCTCGGAATACCGGCTGATCGGCTACGAGACCCGGGCCTTGAATCGCGAGGATTTCAACAACGACCGCGTCGATGCCGGCGAAATCGGCTCCGGCCATTCGGTCACCGCGATCTACGAGATCACGCCGAAGGGCAGCGGCGGCGAGCAGATCGATCAGTTGCGCTACGGCCAGGCTTCGGTGAACAATGGCGGCGTCGCCAACGCCGACGAATATGCCTTCGTGAAAATCCGCTACAAGCTGCCGAACGAGGATGCCTCGAAGCTGATCACCACACCGGTGACATCAGCCAACGAAGTGGCTGATTTCGACCAGGCCAGCACCGACCAGCGGTTCTCCGTTGTCGTAGCGGCCTTCGGCCAGAAGCTGCGCGACGAGGATGCGACCGCGAAGTTCGGCTATGACAAGATCATGGAGATTGCCACCGCCGCCCGGGGAGCCGACCCGTTCGGGTACAGGTCCGAGTTCCTCTCGCTGGTGCGCCTTGCCTCGGCGCTTGGCGGTAACCGGTAATCGTGATGACGTCCGATTTCGTCAGATGGGATCGTTCGGATAGTGGAAACCGACCCACGGGCGGGGAGGCAGGCCGGCAGGGGAAACCTTACCGGCCTTTTTCAACATTTGTCAGGCGCGGCTGCGCCGGCGCTCGCGGCGGGCTTCGCTGGTCTCGACGGTGTTGACCGTGGCCTGCTTGTTGCGCATCGGGCCAATGCGCTCGACGATTTTTTCGATGCTCGGGCGATCCGACCGGGTATGCGCATCGAGCGCCTTGCGCATTGCGGCGAGGTGGGCGAACGAGGTGCCGCAGCAACCGCCGACGATCTTTGCGCCGGCATCGACGGCCAGCCTGACATAGTCGGCCATCAGCTCGGGCGTGCCGGAATAATGGATCTCGGCGCCGCGAAATTCCGGAATGCCGCAATTGCCCTTGACGATCACCGTTGCCTCCGGCGTCGCCTCGGTCATGTCGAGCAGCGAAGCGAGGATGTCGGAGGCGCCGACGCCGCAGTTGGCGCCGACACCGAGCGGAGCCTGCGACAAGCCATCGGCGACGCCGTGGATGTCCTTCGGCAACAGCCCCATCATGGTGCGACCGGCGGTGTCGAAGGAGCCGGTGTAGGTATAGGGCAAGCCGACGCGGATCGCGGCTTCGGCTGCGGCGCGGATTTCGTCCGGCGCCGACATGGTCTCGATCCAGGCGACTTCGGCGCCGCCGGCTTTCAGGCCCTCGATCTGTTCGGCAAAGGCCTCGACCGCCTCGTCATAGGTGATCGCGCCGAGCGGCACCAGCAACTCGCCGGTTGGGCCGACCGAGCCCGCCACGATGACCTTGCGGCCGGCTCTATCGGCGACAGCGCGGGCGATCTCGGCGGCGCGCTTGTTCAGCGCATGCACGCGGCCTTGCGCATGATGCAGCTTCAGCCGGTGGCGGGTGCCGCCGAAGGAGTTGGTCAGGATGATGTCAGCGCCAGCATCGACGAAGTTCTGGTGCAGACTGGTGATGGTGTCCGGCGCCGTCTCGTTCAGCAACTCTGGAGCCTCGCCGGCCTCTAGCCCCATGGCGAACAGATTGGTGCCGGTGGCGCCATCGGCAAGCAGAACGCCCTTCTCAGCAAGCAGCGCGTCAATTGGATTGGTCATTGGAAATACGCCTTCCGGGGATTCTTTGTCGAGATAAGGATATAAAGAAATCTTTATATGGCGTCAATGTCGGCGCGATAGACAAGCCGTCAAAATCGCATCTCCGCCAGCCTTTGCGTGAAGCTGGCCGCCTCATGCGCGTTGATGTCGGCGGCGCGGATCAGATTGTCGAAATGGCTGGTCAGCGTGCGAACTGGCTGGGTCGCGTTCAGCACGAGATACATGTCGCCGACATAGATGGCGGCACGATAGGGCCCGAATATGGTGTAGGGAATCGAGTAGCGCATCCGTCCGTCATAGAGAAACAGGCGGAAGGTGGGATAAAGGTCGTCGAGCAGCGTCGCCATGTGAAGAAGCTGCTGGTGGCGGTCGGCCTCAGGAAAACGGTCCCAGACGCCCAGTCCGCGCGCAAAGATCTCCAGCGTGTGGCGCGGCATGCAGACTTCCATGTCGGTTTCCGGCCGCCGGTTGTAGTCGATGCGGTACTGCGTCTCACCGGCCTGGGCCTCGCGGCTCTTGTTGGCGATACCAGCCTCGTATTCGACGAGCGCCTCGGTGCGCAGAAGGTCGGGAATGCCGGCCGGCACGTAACGGATTTTCGTACCGGCGGCCTCGGCATGCCATCTGGCCAGCAGCGTGCGGTCGAAACCGTCGGGCGCTTCCTCGATCTCCAGGCTCTCGCGGATTTCACCGGTGACGCCTTCGTCCTGGCTGAGGCCGAGCAGCCAGTCGAGCGACACTTTGAATTCGGCGGCAATGTTGAGCAGCGTTTCGGCGCGGGGAAGGCGTGTCGAGGCGCCGGACAGCAGCTGCGAAAGCGCCGAACGATCGATGCCCACCGCCGTCGCGAAAGCGGACTGGTTCAAGTCGGATCGTGTCAGGAGCATTTTCAGGCGCTCCCGGAAGATCGTCGATAGGTCGCGCTTGTCCATATCGTCATTCCGGCCGTTGGGAGGAAAAAAATCCGCCGAATGCGTTTAAGTGGCAGTTTAGGCGTAAATTAATCCTTCAATTCGTTTACAATCTATAACGCCTGCGGCTAAAAATGCGCAATCGCAACATTTTGTGCGCCTTGTCGCGTTGCGGCATCTCGATGCTCCTGACAAAATGCTGTCAGGAATCAAAACGATTCCGGCGACTGGAAGGGCAGTGGTCGATCCATGACGAGCATGAATAACAGACGACGCAATGCACCGGCCATCGAATGGCCGACCGTGTTTCTCGCGTTTTTCTGTTACGGCACCTGGCTTGCAGCCGGCCTATTCCTGTGGCCGTCCTATCCGCTGCTGGCGCTCATCGTTCTGGCCTTGATGGCCGCGCTGCAATCCTCGCTGGCGCACGAAGTCCTGCACGGCCATCCGACTCGCAATGCGCAGCTCAACGAAGCTTTCGTCTTCCTGCCGATCGGTCTCGTCTGGCCGTTCCGTCGGTTCAAGACCATTCATCTGCGCCATCATGCCGACGAACGGCTGACCGATCCGCTTGACGATCCTGAAAGCTACTACAAGGCGCTGTGGCACCATGACGAATTGCCGCCGGCGATGAAGTTCCTGCTGAAGATCAACAACACCATGATCGGCCGTCTCATTCTCGGCCCATGGCTGTCGTGCATCGGCTTCTTCATCGACGATGCCAAGCAGGTGCTCGCCGGCGACAAGATGATCCGAAAGGCATGGCTGCTGCACGCCGTCGGCCTCGCCGTGGTGCTGCCGGTCGTGCAGTTCGGCTTCGGCATCCCGCTATGGCTCTACATCCTGGTTCCGGTGTGGCTGGGCCAATCGCTGATCTCGATCCGCACCTTCGCAGAGCACCAATGGTCGGAGCATCCGGAAGGCCGCACGGTGATCGTCGAGCGTTCGCCGCTGTCGTTCCTGTTCCTCAACAACAATCTGCATTTCGTCCATCACAAGAGCCCGACCGTGGCTTGGTACCGGCTGCCGAAGCTGTTTCGCGAGCGCCGTGACGAGTGGCTGCGGATGAACAATGGCTACGCTTATCCGAACTATTTGGCGCTTCTCAAGGCTTATGCGTTCAAGGCGAAGGAGCCGATCGTCCACCCGGTGCTGCGGCGCACGCCGGAACCGGGCCGGGCGTTCAAGCCGCGCGTCAGAGCGCGCAGCCTCAATGGGCTTGGCAGTGCGCCGGTGCCCGCCGAGCCGCCGAAAGAATGAATTTTGTGGCATCGCCGGCGGCGATGCCCAGGTGCGCGTCAATGGTCTCGTCAGTTTCTCAGCGTAACGATCAAAATTTCGGCATGAGCGATTTCGTTGCCGCCTTGCCGATGTACGATGGGACATAACGCCCAGAAAATAAGCGGTCTGGCATTTTGTTGTACTTTTGTTGTACCGGCCGCTAAAAAAAAGCCCGCCGGAGCGGGCCTTTGGTGTTGATGGTGGCCAGAGAAACGATCAATCGTCAAAGCCCAGGTCGACCATATCCTCGGCGCAAAACCAATCATGCACGAGCTCACCCTTGCGCTCAAACTGGACCCGGTATGAGGTGCGCCCATCCGAGCGCAGGCACTCACCCACAACTATCCCAGTAATCTGAACAATGGCGCCCTCGCTGATGGCGGCTGCTTCATTAAACATGTTTGTGGCTCCTCGTTGCGCTTCAATGTTGAACGTTATATAACGATGTTTAACAACCGTCAACAACAATGTTTAACATCGTTCAACAGGAGAAGAAAATGGTCCGCGCAACGAGCATCGGGATCCGGTTGTCTGAGGAAGTCAAGGCGGCGCTCGATAAGGCAGCCAGGGCGGACCGTCGCACTATCTCTGCGTACGTCGAGCTTCTTATCGTTGCCGACCTTGAGGCTAAGGGTCTCCTGCCCAAGACTGAGTAAAAGAAGGCGCGCCGCTATTTTCGAAGTTGGCGGCGCGCCCTGATGCCGAGGCGTCGGCGATCGGTCCTCGCGAAAACCAGCCGCCCCGATCTCGGGCCGGCCGCAGACCAACCTACTGGGTTTGCTCGGATCCAGCAACCTTTTCGGCAAACAATTCCCCTCACTAATTTGGTAAATCGGTACAGCAAAACAATAGCTTGACTTAACATGCTGTACTGTGGAATTCCCTGCCGACATGGGTGGGTTAGAAGACAAGATTTTCACAGTGGACGAGGCTGCTGATTACCTTCGCTGGACACGGCGCGGGGTAATCAAGGTCGCGAAGCGGCACGGTCTGTGCATGGTTCGCGGGCGGGAAGTGACGTTTACCAAGAGCCACATACTGGGCATCATCGAGGCCCTACGGCCCGCGCCGAATGAGCCTCGTGCTTTGACAGTGCGCGGGCACATCGATCGCCAGCCAGTCGGTTCGGCTTCCCCTAAACTGCGAAAACTGTTTCTCGAGCGGTCCAATCGGAAATGGGCCAAGAAGCTCCTAAAAGAAGAGTGTGGCGAATGAGCCGTTGTCGGAGCCAGGAGACTTTCCATCCGCCATCTAAAAGTTCCCTTCTTTAAGAAATCAGAACTCCCGCCACTCTCCCTCAAGGGTCATCCAGCCGTCACTGTCGGTTGGCGTCGCGGCCGTTCGCGTCGCCATCAACTGACTACTAACCACGGAAAACGTGACAAAATCCTCGAACCCGGTCGCCGGCAAATTCGGACCGGCCCATGCAGCATTGATGCTGTCGCCCGCATTATCTAACAAGACACGATACTCGGCCATCTTCAAGGTGTTGACCGAGCGCTTGGTTGCCGTGACCCTCACCCAGCCATTGCTGTTTGCCGAAATGCCAGTGGCCGTAGCAGACGTTCCTAGAGTCATACGCCCGGTCTTTTGAATGCCGTTTTCATCGCGCCGCACGGCCATGGAACTAGCGTTGACGGTGCCTGCCAAGCAGTGCGGCAGATTGATGTTGCAACCTGTGGACTGGTTATTCCCGTCGATCACATTGCTACGCGATACGTTGCCGCCGCGGATGGTGATATTTGTGTTCGATGACATGTGCCGAGCGAACACGCCGCCCGTCTGGCCTGCGCCGTTGGTGGATTTATTGAGCTTGTCGAAATCCACTTCCGTTGCGATGCTGTCATGACTGTCGACAAGAACATCGATCGGCAAGGTATACTCTGCAACTACGGCAGAGCCGCCACCGGTTGTGGTGGCGTTAGCCTGAGCTGCGCCCTGCTGGATCGTGTAACTGTGGGCATCTACGACAGTGACCCTGAACTTGCCGTTCAAGGTCAGTCCGGCAACGGCAGTAGCCCCTTTCAGGTTGATTTCATCGCCGGTCGCGAGACCATGAGCGGTATGAGCCACAGTCACAACCGCCGAGGCGTTGGTCGTCGCGAATGGACTTGCCGCCAGCGTGACAGCCGCAGTCGGCGTCGACTTGCCGTTCTGCTCAAGGTGGGTAACCCCCAGAACCTTGGCCCGCATGTTATTGATGTACATGCCTGCACCGAAGTTGCCTTCGATGTCAGGCGTGTCGATGGACACTTCCGCGATGCTCGCTCCGGTATTTTTGAGGTGCAAGCCAGTGATCGTAGTGTTACTGATGCGCGGCTGAATGATCTTGCTGTCGTTTAAGCAAGCATTAGCTTCCCACCAGATGCCGTACTTGCCGCCGCTGCCAAAAACTCCCTGCATAGTGCTTGAGTACATAGGCACAGTACCGCGTAGCGCAGACACGCGGACGGCGTTGACGCCGCGGATGTTTCGGAAATAGCTGCCCTGTAGGATCAGGCCGCCAGAGCCGTCAAAGTTCGCTCCGTCCGTCGCCGTGCTGTTGCCATCAATCTGGAAATCTTCCCAGCCTATGAAAATCTGCGCTGCGGTATTGGCGTGAAAAACCGCATCGATAGCGCCGATGGCCTTGAACACCGTGTCGTACATGCCGGCGCCGCGAATAAAGCTGGTGTCTGTGACAAGGGCCTTCACTGACGTTCTGTAGGTGCCAGCTTTGGCAATGAGGCGGTAGCCATTCGCTTGGCAGTAGGCATTGGCGCCAGGCCAGCGCGCTCCATTGTCGGTCAGGTTATCGCCGACAAGGCCAAGCGTTTCGCAAGTTACCTCGCCGCGCGGTACGATCAATTCGCCCCACAGACCGCCGCCGCACGCGACCTTAGCAATGTGCGACGGCTCAGAGGCGCGGACGGCGTAAAGGCCCGCGCCGGCATCATCAGCTGCGTTGTAGCCGCGCGTTTCAAAAGCAAGGAGGCCAACCGGCAATGTAATCGCCGACATGCCTACAGCAGTGGAGTAGACTGGAACGTTGCCTTGGCTTACTGCGGCAGATGCATAGCCAGCCGCGATGTCACGAGCCGCTTCAGAAGCCAGCGCGCTTGCTGCGGAGTCGCTTGCTGCGTCCTCTGCGGCGGCCTGAATGGCTGCACTTGCCAGGTCCGATAAGAGCCTGAAGGTGACGCCCGAAATAACGCCAAGCACAGGCCCAGCGGCAAGACCGCCAGCCACAATGTCATTGCCTGCCGCGGACTTGATTGTCAGAGGTGCGGAATCGTTGAATGTGATGGTTACGGGCGAAGACGTATTCGCCTCAAAAACGTCCAGACGAACGATCTGCGAGCCTGAAGCAGAAAGCGCAACGGAGGTCGTTGCAATGATCGCGTTAGGCGTTCCTGCGCCAGCGTCTACGGCATGGACGGTCTGTGCGCCAGGAACAAAATCAGTTAGCTGCGTCCACGAGCCAGTCGTGGTCGCGCCTACCTTCATGTAAAGGCCGTCTTGTCCGACAATATCGTCGCCGATCACAAGCGCTGGAGTGTTGGCCGCAGGCACAAGGTCAGCAAAAAGATCGGCCTTGCTCGAATAGACCTTACCACTGGTGAAAGACAGGCTGGCTAGCGACTCAAGCCAAACACCCCATTCGCGAATCTTGGATTTCGGCACCTTATACGGCCCGCTCGCGGGTACACCATCCGTAACAAAATTGCGCCAGACCGACGCGGCTAAATCAACCATGATATCTCCGGATACAAAAAGGCCCGCTCGATGGCGGGCTGATCAGTGCTAGGGTTTTTTTGGCGTTGGCTATTCGAAGCCGGCCCCGTCATCGAAAGTTGAGCCGTCGCTGAACGGGATACCGTCCTGTTCTGCGAAGTGTTCTTCCGGTTCGATAGGCGCGAGTGCAGGCGTTTCCGCCGCGGCGGATTTGGGATCTGTCATCGATTTTCCTTTGGCTAGAGTCGCCGCGACTGTGCAGAGGCTATAAGACCCGGCATTTTGCCCGGCAGTGCTTTGTCGAACCGGCCGAGGCCTGCCTGCGTGACCTTGACAGCCACGTCCCGCGAGTGAGCTTGAATAGTCGGTATGAACTCCGGCCCCGGCTCGCCAACAACGTGAAGTTCCACCACCTGCGGCCTGTTCTGGTTGCCTGCTGGCGCGATGCGTGGTGTGGCCAAGCTAGGAATGGCAGAAACCAAGCCGCCAGACGCATAACCGCGGCGCATTCTCTCGACGTTCTCCGCTCCGCCAAAACGCTTGACGTCATCCTGGCTAAAAACAACCTCGCCCTTGTGGACGACGCCTGCAGGCTGGTTTTTGCTACCGTTTCCGGTATAGCCGCCCTTCGCAAAGCCCAAGACGCTAAAGATGCCGCCGAAGCCTCCACCGCTACCGCTGAAGAGACTGTCCAGGCCGATCTCCAACAGCTTGTTGGCCACCTTGTCCAATGCGCCCGCCAACGCTTCAGCACCCGACTGGCCTGCCCGGAGATCACTGATCATTCCGCCAAGAACATCCTTGCCGATGTCCCGCAACTCTTGCGATGCATCCGCCGCCGCTTCCGTTGCCGCGCGCTCGCGATAGATCGCTTCCACAAGCTGCTCTATCTCGGCACGCTGCGCAGCCGTTGCCGCGCTGCCTGCCTGACGAAGAGCGTTTGCCTTTTCGCGCTCGACCTCAGTGGCTCCGATAAGGGCTTGCTCTTCCTTCAGTCCTTCGATGACACTCAGAACTGCTTCGGCTTCACGGATAGCCGCTGCCGCCGCCGCGTTGCGCCCACCACCGGCTCCTCCACCGCCGCCCGATGATTTCTCACCGGGGATGATGGTGGCCTTGCTTGCCGCGGCGCCGTATCGCTTTTGGAGCGCATCGACCAGGGCCGTGTCCGCCTTCTGGATCTCGCCCCCGAACGCCTGCGCGATGCGAGTATCGATTGCGTCCGGCTTGTCACTCCTGCCTGGCCCGGTGACCACATCACCCGGTTGACCGACCAGCGAACCCGCTAAGCTGCCCATCTCCGCCGCTTGCCGTTTAAGCAAGAACTCATTCATCCGGCTATTGAGACCGTCTAGTCCCTCGATAGCGGTCAGGATTGCCGATTGCGCACTGACGCTAAACCGGCGCCACGCCGCGTCCCATCGGTCGCCCAGTTCCTCAGCACGCCGAAGCAACTGCTCGTCAATGACGCCACCTGCATCCTCGGCGGCTTTCTTCATGTTGTTAATGCCGGCCGCACCGTCGTTAAGAGCATTCAGGAAGTCGCCGCCACCTTTGCCGAAAGCTTCGGTAACGAGCACCATCCGCTCTTGCTCAGACGCGGCGTTGCGCACCAGTTCGGCGTAGCTGGCTAGTAGCTGTTCAGAGCTTTTGATTTGCCCGTTGGTGTCGCGAATGGCAATTCCGTTGGCCTTCAGGATATCGGCAAGACGTCCGCCTTTTGTTGCTGCTTCACCGATTCTTTTTGAAAACTGCTCCAGGCCAGTTTCAAAAGTGGCCTGGTCGACACCAGCCTGGCTGAACCCGAACGATAGTTCCTGCAGAGCAGTGGTCGTCAGCCCGATGCGGTCCGCCACGTCGACAAGCCGGCTAGCGTCATCGATAGTCTTGAGTGCGGTATTAAAGAGTGCAACGGGCGCCAGTGCAGCCAGCGCTCCGCTTCCAATGCCTGTGAAGAACCCAAGCACATTGCCCTTGAGACCACTGCCGATTTTGGCGAACTGAGCATCGAGCCGGGACGTCATAAGAGCGCCGCGTTTCTCGATTGCGCCCATGGAATCCGACGACACCTTCTTGGCCTTGGCCATACCCTTCTCGAGCTTGTCGATCCTGGCGATGACGTCGACCGCCAGTTTTTTGCTTTGATCGTTCGCCATAACGGCTCCTTAAAAGAAGAATGCCTCTTCTGAGGCTGTTTCGTACATGCTGAGGCCGGAGGAGCCCGCTACGGCGCGCGAAACCGACATGATGGCTGCCACGGCCAAATCGATACGATCGGCAGCGCGCGCCTTATTTGGGCGGCGGTTGTCGTTCTGGTCGCGCATCATGACGGTATTCCCGATGCACCAGCGTAGCGCTGGGCTATCGTGGACTAGCCGACGGTTGAGAAACATGTCCTCGAACGTGTCGACTGGCTTGGCGAAGTTCATAAGAGTCTGCGGAAAGGCCGCAACGGGAATGCCGTCCGCCTCCAGATTCTCCATCAACTCACGGGCCAAAGCGATGTCAAAGACGCATTCTTGCACATCGAACAAATCCACCATGCGCCTGATGTATTCTTCGACAATAAGCCGATCGACGATGTCGCCGGGACACGCCTTCATCCACCCTTCCTCGGACCAACGAGCATACGGCGCGCCGTCAGCGTCAGCGCGCTTTCGGATCTGCGCCTCAGGGGTAAAGCCCATGCAATGGACGGCGAAGCGGTCGTCATCCAGTTCGATGGTGCAGACGACGGCGCTAAGGTCGATCCGCTTCGAAAGGTCGACTCCGATCCATGCCTTGCGACCGCGAAGCGCCTCAAGATCGATTTCGCCATGCCCTTCATCCCAGATGGCCAAATCCCATTCGGGGTTCGCCGCGCCATCCAGATATACCGAGAGGTGGAGCCGCCGAAATGACTCTCTTTCGCTTGGGCTGTGCTCGCACTTGTCCCGGTAGCGTTTGACCTTCTTCAAGTTCGGATAGCCATACGGCAGACCGGGGTTCGTAGCACTGAGCCAGTCGTCGTCGCGCCAGTCTGCGTCGGCCGGCGCCTCGAACAGGATGGGCAGGAACGTCTCGTCAACCAGCCGCCCGTCAGTGATCTTTTTGGCGTGCTCGTACTTCGCCCAAAATGGTCCAGTGCGCCCGATGCCTGCCGTGGATGCGGACAGCAGCAGGGTATTAGCCGACTTGTTCAAGCCGGTCTCCACGGCCTCTAGCAAGTCGTCCTTCTTCTCGGCGTGGCCTTCATCCCAGAACGCGCAAACATCCGTCCTGCCGTGAGCGTTCTTCGCATCGGACGACAGCGCCTCATACGCAATGTCGAGCTTCCGGTAGGTAATGCGCTTTTCCGTGTCCTGAATGCGCACCGCTTCAAGGATGCGAGGAGTGGCGCGGCAGATGCCTGCCATCTCTTTGAAGGTGAGTGCGGCCTGTTCACGGCTGTTGGCAATGCTCGCGATAGTGCTGCCCGGTACGCGCTCTGTTCCGCACAAAAACAGCATGAGGCATGCGGCCATAAGGCTGGTCTTGCGGTTGCCGCGACCGACCATGAGGAAGAGTTCGTTTATGCGGCGTGCGCCGTCCGGTAGGGTGTCACCGAACACGCGTAGGACAATTCGTTCCTGCCATGGCGACAGGTCAAATGCATTGCCTGGGAGTTTGGATTTAGGATGCTTAAGCGCCTTGATGAATTTTACTGCGGCAGCGCCTTTGCCGTGCGGATCTGGTATCGAGCTGTCGTCAAATATCCACGCCAAACCTGGAAGCTTCTCCGTCACCTGGTGCGCCTCCCGAATTCTTCCCGCGGCTGGCAGGGGTCAGCCCTAGCTCGGCAGCTAACCGGCGAGAGGCCTCTAGGTTTTCTTTTAGGATGGTGGTCTCGGGCCGGCGCTTTGGTCCGGATTCGGACATGAATGTCATGCCCTCTCGCTCCACGACTTCCTGCGCTAGCCGCATCGTTGCGACAGCCAGGCAGTAGCTCTCGACCGTGCTCAACTCATGCGCTGCAATCTTGCGATCGGCGACAAGCTGCGGCACCACTCGCCGCCACTCTGCACGCCCGTAAGCGGGCAGCCACTTAGGAGCAGGCGGCGCTTTGGATAGCGCACCATCCAGCGCCGTTACTGTCGCCTTACGTCCGCGTGCCATCAATCGAGCCTCTTAGTTCGCAACTCCAAACCGCGCCTTCTGCCAATTTCCTTGATCTCGATAAGGTTGTGCGGCTGGCCGTTGTACGAGACGCGGTCGGCAAGCGTGACTTCAGCCATATATCGAGTGCGGAAGATCGTGGCGGTTTCCGAAGACGCGCCGTAAGAGCGAATGAATTCTTCGGTGCTGGCCTCGATTAGCTGCGCACGAAGCGTGGCTAGCGGCGTCCATGTTTCGGTCTGATTTCCTGTGCCGTCATCCACAAGCGTCACGCGCTCGATGACGATTTCACGATCTAGTCTTCCCGCTCTCAAAACACACCCACCGTATCCTCGGCGTGAACCGAAAAGCTGATAACCGCGTGCGAGTGCTCGCCGCTAGGGTCCCGCAAGAACACGGTGTCCTCAAAGTCGAACGACAGGTCAAAGCCGTCCTGCACGCCCTCCTTGCGGCGAAGCGCGCGGCGGATTTCTCCCGCGATTTCCTTCACTGCGACCATGCCGTTTTCCTTTGTCCAGGCATGGATTTGCAGGAAGACTTCGGACAGGTCCGCGCAGTCAATGTCATCCCCGACAGTCTGGCCCTCGCCGACAATAACGCACGGAAAGACCTCCGGCCGCGAGTTGCGATCGAAGATGTTGGCGTCCGGCACAAGCGCGCCGAGAGCAATACTCTGCCGCATGGTGATGACGGCCAGCCGTTGGGCTGCCAAACTGGCTTCGCTCATTGGATTGCCTCCCATGCTGCCACCGCTGCGTCACATAGCTCGTCCCGAAACGGACCTGCCGCGCAGATGATGCCGCGACCAGACGCTCGCCCCGGCGTCATCGCGTACACATTGCCGGTCTCATGGTCACGGAATATCGTCCCACGCTTGATGGAAAAGCCGTTCGCAAACGCGTCAAACTCGCCGACAACATCTCGCGTTTCTCCCGGAAACCAGTGCCGGGAAACGCTCTTGATCTCAAAGTTCATTTGAAGGTGTCCTTAATGGCCGTGTTTATGGCCCTGTCGACGCGACCGCGAACTCGCTTTTTCAACGTGTTGACGGCCGGCCAGAAGAAACTGTTCCGATCCATGTCCGCAGTCCCGAACTCTTGGTAAAGCGCGTGGTCGTTGTCGGTCGTAACGGTCGTGGACAGTTCGTTATTCTTGACGGCGTGGATGCTCGACTTCAGATCGTCGGCAGCGGTTTTGGGATCGTCCGGCGCCAGGTATTGCATCCGAGCCACAAGCTCATCCGCGCCCTTGTCGATCGCCTTGGAGATGCCCTTGCGGGCCGCTTTTGGTATAACGTCGAACGCCTTGAGCAGGCTGGCAAGATCGTCGCGCGCCATTAGAAGCTATAATTCCTGCGTTCGCGCACGACGTCCCAAACGCCAAGCGGTAATTCCATAGCCGATATCCCGACGACGGTTGCTTCGCGATTCTCAAATAGGTGCGCGGCAAGCGTCATAACGGCGCCTATAAGGTCGGCCGGAACGACAAGAGGTGACGCGAATTCTTCCGCGATTACGAAGCCTAGAAGCTGCTCAATGTGAGCTTGCGCGGCATCAATCTGCGCAGAAATCAAGTCGTCATCGCTGTCGAGCGTGACGCCAAGGTGTGCCTTTTGCTCGGCTAAGGTGACGATTGCCATAGGTTCAAAATCCCATTTAAGGTTTATTGCGAATTGTGCGGCGCGGGTGGTCAGGAAGGGGTGGCAAAAAGTTGCTGACCCGGCCCCCGGTGCGCTATGAGGGATCCGAAAGCGAGGAATTGAGAGATGTCGTCGGCGTATGATGTGCTCAACAAGGCCAAGGGCCTGTGGGGCGAGATAGTAGCACTGCAAACTAAGATTGAGTTTGACGAGCGAAAGCGTGAGCTGTTGGCACACGCTGCCGAAGCTAAGGCAAAAATCGAAACCATCATCAGCGACTTAGAGGCGCTTAATAAGAAAGACCTTGGCTTATAGCGCGCCCAAAGCCGCCCTCGCTCTTGATACTCTTACGCCTATTGCACAGCCCATTCATGGGCTGCCAATTGGTGCGATCCCAGAACAACTGCATGTCGCCTTTCGGCGCCTTGATGTGGTCCACCATATCGGCTGGCCTACCGCATCCACAGGCACACAGCGGGCCGTCTAGGACTGCTAGGAACGCCTTGCTCTCACGTGCCCACTTGCCGTCATATCCACGCTCAGAGGCGCTGCCGCGCGCCTTGTCGTTAGCGGCTTGCCGTGTCTTGGCGTTGCGCACCTGGCAGGGGCATTTGCTGCCCTTCGGCACGCTGAAGCCGCACGCGCATATAACGTTGGCCATGGTGGCTCCTATGAATTGAAAGCGGATGGCAGCGCAAAGCATGCCACCCGCTAAGCCCACCTAATTTAGGAAACAGGCTTATTGGCCGCGTTGCCCTTAACAACGATGGCGCTAGCCGCGATGGAGGTGCCGCTGTTAAGCGTGATAACGGTCCTCAGGTAACGCTTGTTGCCAATATACCCCTGCTTGGCAACGCTTGAAGCGAGGAGCACGGCAGGCAGGGTACCGACAAGGTCAGCAGCCGCGACGTCGGCAAAGCCGCTACCTGAAGCGTCCGATTCCTGTAGCTTGGCAGTGAAGTTGCCAGCGCCGACAATGGCACCCGTTTCGATGAAAACCGCAGCGCTATTGAAGCCGAGCAGGTCAATCGCTGCAGAGGTGTTCGTGGCAGTGAGAACGGCGGGCGCTACGGCCTGCACGGCGCCAATGTTATTTGCGATATCGCGCATATCTAGATCCTTATGAAAAGAGGCGGGCGGCTGAAGCCGCCCTAAATGGATTGATTAAGCCGCAGCGACTTTGAGCTTACGGAACGCCTCGGCCTGCGTATTGGCACCACCGACGCGGCGACGCGCATGGAAACGAACCTTGCCGGTCGTTGCTTGGCTGTACGGATCGCGGAGGATCGACATCGCCACGCGATCATAGATGCGATAGCGGGTGAAATCGCCGAAGATGATCGGGAAGGTTCCGGCAGCGATATCGGGCATGTCCGGCGCCTCAACAATCGGACGGCCGAGCAGCGTTGCAGGTTCGCCTGCCTGGATGGAAGGCTGCCAAATATATTGTTTCGTCGTGTCCTTCAAGCGCCTCAGCGCTGCGATCGTGGTGCCATTAGCCATCCACACGCCGTTGGCGCGATATGCAGGCTTCAGGGCGTACATCAGGTTAATCAGACCGTCCGCAGAGCCATCGGCGTCAGCGATAACCGCGGCCGAACCCGATACCGTAAACGGAATGCCTGCATCCGTCATAAACCCGGTAGGCTTTTTGAAGCCGTCGCCATTCACGAATGCAACACCTTCCAGGCGGCCAAATTCCTCCGCGAGGTCCATGGCCACTTCGGACTCGACGTTGACCGCAGCGTCTTCGAGCAACTGCAGCGATACATCCACATAGCAAGCCGCTTCGTTGATCGGGATTTCGATTTGGCCATACGCGCTTTCCGTCGACTGGCGGTCTTCAGTCTCACCCACCCACGATGCCGTTGGCGTGCCGGTACGCTTAGGCAAGATCACGGAGCTAGATGCAGTGCTGCCCACGCGGGCGGCCTGGCGCACTGGCGAAAACTGCACGATGTTCTTGATAACTTCGGCCTGAAATTCAGCCGTCGCCAGATATCCGCCGCGGGTGTCGTCGGAAACGACAAGCGACTTGGCTTCCTCGCCTGGCATGCGCTCTGGGCCGTACTTAAGGAACGACTTGAATGCCTTGCGCTCTGGCGACGGCTCGTTGTCGTTGTTGCCCTTAAGAATGGCCGGGCGGTTGAGCTTCACTTCGAAGGCAGCAAGGCGATCGGCCAGCGTCTTGTTGTCGTTCGCGGCCTTTGTCTCGGCAGCGGTAACTTTGGCTTCGGCGGCAATGAGTTTCTGCTCAAGGGCGGCCAGGTCGAGATTGGTATTTTCAGTGGACAATGGAAGATCCTTAAGATTGGTGATGCGTGCCGCTGGGTGGGCCGGAACGGCTACCAAGGAGCACTCTACGAGGTCGAGGTTTTGGATGGTTCTGCCTCCCCCGCGGCGGGGGATAGCCTTGGTCGTTACGAAGCCCACGGATAGGCCAGTTATTCCGCCCGCCCTGCACAAGGCGCGGACTTCCGCGGCACGCACCACGTCATTGACGAGGAGCTTTCCGCTTACCTTAAGGCCATCGGCCTCGACGGTTACTTGGTCCCATACGCCAACGGCTTGCGCCTGGTCGTGAGCGAATAGCATTGGTATGGACTTGCCGACCGCACCGGCAAAGGCGGCGGGGTCGATCATGTCGCCGACCCTGTCGGGTGAAGAGAAGTCCCATGCCTTGCCTGTGATGGCGCCAGCATCGTCCGTCGTGAAGGCAGCCTTAAATTCAAGCCGCTCCATCATGCTGCGAACTCCGCTGGCACGGCCTCGCCCTTGCCGAACAGGATCGCGCCAAGCACCTCAAGCGCGAGAGCGGCGTGCTCTGTGAGCGGCTCATGATCAAAATAAGTTTTGATCAGCGCGGCTGCTTCCTGCGTGGTAGCACCGCCGCCAATAAGGCCTGTGCGTATCACTTCCCGGATAACATCCAGGCGATAGGTGCCGCTGTAAATCTGGCGGAACAGAACGAAGATGCCAGCGTCAAACTTGCGCTCGAGTTCGCGCAGCAAGTCTAGGCTATCGCCCGTCTTAGACTTGAGGCAGAAGTCCTTGTCGCCGTCACCGAAATGTGCGGCGACCGTGAATTTATCTGACGCACTCATGCTGCGTCCTCCTGTTTTGGTGGGGTGTTGTCGTTGGCGGGCTTGCTGCCGGTGTTAGGATTTTCGTACTTGTCGCCACCGTCGTAAGGCGGCAAGCCTTCCCACTCGCGCGCTTCATTCGGATTGATGACGCGGCTAGTGATGAGCGACGAATAGGCGATTGCGCGCTGCCCAATGTCGGCCCGCGTAAGGTCGTCACGCTCGAACCAGATACGGAAAGACTTCCGATCCTCCGGCGCAATCAACGCGCGCCTCAGCGCGGCCTCCAGCGCCATCAGATGAGGCTCTAGGCAGTAGGTAAGGAACTCACGCCCCATCTGCTCACTGTTCGACCACGTGGCCCTGTCCAGGCTGTAAATCATTGATGGCGGGACGCGGAAGGCGCGCGCGATTTCGTCTATGGCGAACTTACGAAGCTCGAGGAATTGGCTGTCCACGGACGAGAACGTGAGCGGCTTCCACTCCGCTCCGTCCCAAGTCACGGCCGTACCGGAGCTATTTCCGGAACCACCAAAGGCGGCTTGCCACCCGGCCTTGATCTTCTTCAGTGCCTCGTCGCCTAGCTTCGCACCGGCCGGGAACTGAAGAACGCCAGCCGGACGTGCTCCATTGGTGAACAGCTTGGCCGCGTGCTTTTCCATCTGATAGGCAACGCCGATTGCTTCGGCCGCAAGGTTGAGCGGAGACTTGGCGAATGGGCCTGTTAGATGGATGATGTCTGTGGCCGGTACAGGCTTGCCGGAAAGCCTGTAGGTCGGCTCGCCTGTGTCTGCGTATTCGACCGAAATGACGTGGTCTCGATAATGGATGATCTCGGATGGCTTGCCGTTGACTCGATTGACCCACGCCAGGCCGCCAACGTCTCGCGTTAGGGACTCAGCGACTAGGTCACGAATAACTTCGAACCCCGAGAGCCAAGGGCAGGCATCGCCGCGCAGGAGGTGCCAGGCGGGATGCTCTTCGTCATCAACCCATGTGTCGCCGTCCCTACGCTGGACCTTCACCTCAAGCGTAGCGGCGGCCTCAGAGATGACGCGGATGGCTGCGGACACCGCAGGCACGGTCAAAGCCACGCTTGCCGAGACGGCGGCCACGCCGGTCACGCTGGCGCCCAAGATGGCTAGCAGTTCCTCGTCGGGCGCGGCTAGGCTCTTCTGTTCGATGGCGGGCTTACTTTTCCACGGCCACATTCTCGGCCTCCTTAACAATTGTCTGACAAATCAGGCCGATTGGCACAATGATTTCGGAGCGCTCGAAGTTGAGCCGCGGCACATCGCGATCTGAGATGATGCGCGGCAAGCCGCATCCACGGCGGATGACAGCTGGCGCTATCAACAGCGCGTCGGCAGGCGGCGGATGTTGGAGGTTGTCAAAGGCGGCGCCGATCGCCATGAGCCAAGAACGGCCAGCGCGCTCTAGCTCGTGCGCTATTCGAAGGACGCAGATGTCCTTAACTGAGAACCAGCGTTTGGTGCCGCGCTTCTCCGTGAAGAGCACAGACACATCGCGGGCACGATGGGTAAGTACGTCAAGCGAGCCGCGCGGCATCCCGCACAGCACCGCGCATTCGTCGCGCGTGTAGGCGCGGTGCGTCCATGCGTTCATGGTTTTCGTCCGTAAGTTTTTCGCTTGGGCAAAAAGAAACCGCTGCCCAGCATCACGCAGGGGCGCGGTTCAAAAAGTCAGCATTCAGCGAGGGATGAATGCCCTTCACACTTATAGGGTTGCGAGGTGGTCGCTTTCCCTACCTATGCCGCTTTGCGAGATTGCAGAAAGCGGCGCCTTCACCTTTATAGGGGTAGCGGAGTCGTAGAAAGTGGACCTCTTCACATACATACGCTACAAGTGGCGCACATTTTTCTACCCCTCATATACATACCCTATAAGTGGCCAAGATAGTCAGGCTACTTCGCACTTTTTCCTTTGCCTATTGTCATTAGCTGCAACCAGAGCCACCCTTCACCATACTCTCCACCAAAATCCGTTTTCCCTACCTACCCACACCATGGGAATCGCAGAAAGCGGCAACTCAGCCTTGCTGTAGCTCGGCCCGCACGAAGAACAGGCTCGCCGTGTTAATGATGATCTCTTCTCTCGGTTTGCTCCGGTCTGCTTCGGCCATGAATTCGTTAAACGGGCTAGGCTTCGACCAGTCCGGACCAAGGCACTTCACCAGCGGACCCTCGACGGCCGCGACCTCGTGAACAATGGACGACTCGTAAGTCGCCCACTTGCCTTCGTAGTTATCGCCCGTCTCCAAAGTGACGAACCTATAAGACTTCCCAACTTCAAACATTCTCAAGCTTCCCTTTGTTGCCGTGCGGCAAACCGTTTCTTTCAATGTCTCGGCGATTCGCCACGATATTCCGCCAATGCGCCCGCCGGCATTCGACTTGTCAAGTCGTTGCGTGCGCACCCTCCTTCGTTTCGCTGCCAGCCAGGCGGTTCATTTCCGCCACGATTTGGTGCCGGTCGGGTCTGCTGGGATGCCAGAAGGTCCTACTGCCCGCGTGTCGATCGAGGATGTTCGCCAGATCGTAAAGGTTGATGTTGTCGTGCATCGCCTTGTCATTGTCGGGATCGGGCATCAGGTCACCGTTGAGCATCAGAAGAAACGGGACCCCGTACAGTTCCGAAAAGTCGCTGATCTGGTCGATTGCTGTGACCCTAGTTAGGTCGTTCAGTTTTGCCTGTCCTTCGGCTTGGCGATCGGATCTATCGGCCTGCAGGACAATCTCCAACTCACCACAGGCGTCGCCGGTTGAATCGCTTAACGTCAGCCGCGCCACCTCGCCAGACGGTTCCAGGTCAGACGCCGTGACCGAGACTAGCCGCGCACGCATCGCGGCACCGGGCGGTGGCCGAAAGGCCCACCCGCCCTGGTCGCCAGCGATCTTTCTTTCCCCTTTAGGGGAAGAAAGGGTTTGGTCCCCCACCTGGGGGCCTCTATGGGCTCTAGAGTCCCCCAAGGCGTCACCCGGCTGAGGTGACCTTTTGGGGGACTCTGAGGGTGACGCCTTGGGGGACTCCGATCTTGACTCGCGGCAGTCCAAGATCGGCTGGCCGCCGTTCTTCAAACGGACGTAGCCGCTGCCTCGGAAGAACCAATTTACCGACCACAGCGTAGAGGCTGTCCCGGCGCCCTTCCTGATGATCGACACTCGATTGCTTGCGACGATGATTGGGACATATTTCCCGACCACCTTCTTAGTTGTCCCCACCGCGGCAGCCAGGAAGGTCAGGGAGCATTTCGACTGGCCTGTGGCGTTGTCGTAGTTCTTCGCGATGGCTCCGATTAGGCCCTTCTGCACACCCGACAGGGTCGGATCGGCTTCAAGATCTTCCGCGAAGGCCAGCTTCTGCCAAACAAGCGGCCCGCCGATCTTTCGACGCTTACCGCTGCGGGAAGTCATGCCGCACTCCCCGCGACCAATCGGCCGCCCAGCCCCGCCAGGCGCGATCGTGCGCATCGCCGCGCGAAAGGAGCGGCTCATATAGGTTCCCGCTTGCGTCGCCCCCACGGGCCGCCACGCGCACGAAGCCGCTGGCAATCAACCGAGCGACGCAGCGCACCGCATTGCGGCGCGTACAGGTCGCGCGCTTGGCTAGCTCGCCATAAGTGAATCGCGCCTGGCCGGTTCGTAGGTGTTCGCTGGCGATTGCCGCGGCTATTGCCATCTGGGCACTCGATGGCTTGCCGGTCAAAGTTGATGCATACAGAAAGTTCAAATACGGACGGACGCTCTCCGCGTCCGGAACGGCATCGGCCGTTGCGGATGGTTGCTTGGGCAACTTCATTCCCCAGTCTGGTTGGTGGTCGTGTTTTTGGCGCCGGCTCGGCGTCCTAGCGGTAAGTTAGGCGGCGCGGGTCTGGGGACGCATGGCTCGTGCGTTATCGTTGGCGTGGTCATATACAGCCGTCCGCCGCCCCGCGGCAAGCCACGCTTCAAGGTCGGCTAGGGCATATCGGACGGAGCCGCCGAGCTTCAGATAAACAGGGCCGTCGCCCGTCATGCGGCTCTTATTGAGCCAGGATGGAGATTTACCGATCCTGGCCGCTGCGTCTTTCGTGGAAAAAAGCATTTGACGTACCCTTGAAGGTGGCGTAGGTAATTAACGGAAGGTGGACTCTGCGAGGCAATCGGCCAACGCAAACCTATATGGTCCCCTTTACCAAAATAAATGCAAGCTAATTCTCGTGCTGTCAGTCGCTTTCCGGCTGCTGCGGTTTTGGTGCGACAACATCGAGCCATCTCCAGCCGTCCCACTTGTCGCCCGTCTGACGAAGGTGGGTGTAGCGCTGTAGGTTTTGCCACGATCGATGTGCACTGACAGATGCGACCTGTGGAATTGTTCGGCCCATCTCGAAGAGCCGGGATACCCCCTCGTGCCGCATGTCGTGGAATTTCAGATCCTCGATTCCAAGGATGGTGCACGCGTCACGCCAGGCCACGTAAATAGTGTCCTCCTTGTATGGGAAAATGACGTCACCAGCGTGCGGCGTTGCCTTGATAATGCGTAGCGCTTCCGGTGTGAGTTCAGTCCAAATGTGGTTGCCTGCCGCGCCTCGAGGGTCCTTGGCGTCCCGCACTAAGATGCGTGAGTGGAGCTCGTCCAAGTCATCCCACCGAATACGAACAATCTCACCTTCGCGGCGCGTGCTGAATAGGGCAAAGGCAGCGATGCGCATCATGGGAACGCTGTCGGCCTTTCTCCCGCTGAAGAACTCCATCAGACGATTCATCTCGTCAACGGTCGGGCGCCTATCGCGCTGATTGGATCGGCCCGTCATCTCCAGTTTCGCAGCGACCGTAGTCGCGTCACTCATCGCCTTCTCGTCGAGCGGGTATCCCCAAGCTGGCCGAGCGACTTTGAACACGCCGGAAAGAAAGGTGAGATACCCGGCAACCGTCGACGGGCGTCGAGTTTGTGAAAGCTCCCGCGCTAGTGCCACTATATGCTCAGAGCGAATTTCGGAGCACCGTTTAGACGCGATGTCGAATTCCTTGAGGCTCTTTAGCACCGCGGCTTTGGTGCGGCCCAATCGCTTTGCTTCTTTCTCGTACCGCTTGATGGCATCGGCCAGAGTGGGGTCTTCGCGATTGATTTCCTCAACCGCGCCAGGCTTGGACAACTCGCCCTCGCGGAATGCGCCCCATGCCGCAGCCTCACGCCGCTTAGCGAATGTTTTGTTTTCGCGGTGCACAGTCTTGCCGTCGCGCTTGATTACGATCTGCGCCAAGAAAGACGACGTGCCGTCCTTCTTCTTTCGCTCTATGATGCTAGCCACGGTACAACATGCCTCCGTTTCGGTACGACATGTTGTACTTTAAAAGAAAAAAGATTAAAAGCGCGGAATTGGTTGGATAAAGGTACGCACATTAAACAATTGAAGAAGCTACGAAATGACAAAACCTGAAACGAAATTCGTTGCCGCCTTGCCGATGTACGACTGGCCCGAAATGCGGAGCGAGGTCGATGCCCAATGGGCGCGGCTGCGTGATGCCTTCCGGCAAAAAGGCATCGAAGCGCCGCAGACCATCGCTCGCTTCAATGCCGATCTACGGCCTGTGGAAGGCGGCATCCGCGACGCCGCTGGAAAGGTCATCGCGCCCGATCCGGCGACGCTGCCGCCGGGCGAACTGTATTTTCATGGCCTCTGGCTGCATCCGGCGCTGCTGTTCGCACAGACCTGCTGGGGCCCGATGGAGACCGGCCTGTCGGAGCATGTCCAGGTGATCGGCCAGCCGAACTACGATGCTTTCGAAGGCGGGCAGGGCGAACTCTATTCGAGCGCCATCGTGATGCGGGCAGGTGAAGCGCCATCGGTTGGCTCACCGGCCGACGGCAGCCCTCTCATCCCGCTCGATATCCTGCGTGGCAAGCACTTTACCTTCAACAGCCTCGATTCCATGTCGGGCATCGTCGGGCTGACGCGTGACCTGGAGGCGCTGGGCGAAAGCCTCGACATCTTCTCTGAGCGCAGCGAAAGCGGTGGCCACCGTGCCTCGATCGTCGCAATTGCCGAGGGCAGGGCCGATGTCGCCGCCATCGATTGCCTGAGCTGGGCGCTGGCGCAGCGCTTCGAGCCTGCAGCGGAAGCGGTGGCGGTGGTCGGCTGGACAAGGCGGCGCAAGGGCCTGCCGTTCATCACCGCCAGATCGACACCGGAGAAAATCGTCGTGGCGTTGCGCGAGGCTGTCGCGGCGCTCGCATAAAAACAATCAGCCGCCGAGCAGCCGCTCGTCGAGCGGATAGTTCGAAAGCTGCTCGTTGCCGGTTTCGGTGATCAGGATCTGTTCCTCGATCTTGACACCCTCGTGACCGCCAAGCCGGCCGATATAGCTCTCGACGCAAAGCACCATGCCTGACACAAGCACGCCGTCGGGCGTGTCTTCAGTCCAGTCGATCGCATGCGGCAGCGTCGGGTATTCGTCGGCCAGGCCGACGCCGTGATAGAGCACGCCGTAGCGCGTCGGGAAACAATCTCCGGGCGGCACCGCCGAGCGTTCGACAAGGTCGCGGAAGGACATGCCCGGCTGCATCAGGCGGGTGTTGTGGGCGATCTGGTCGGCGGCGATGCGAAACAGGTCGCGTTGTTCGATGGACGGCTCGGTGTCGCCGCAGAGCCAGGTGCGCGACAGGTCGGCGCAGAAACCATAAGGGCCGATCAGGTCGGTATCGAAAGCGACGAGATCGCCGGCTTCGATCGTTCTCGACGAGCATTCCTGGAACCACGGATTGGTGCGCGGGCCTGACGTCAAAAGCCGGGTTTCGACCCATTCCCCACCACGCGCAATGTTGCCGCGGTGCAGTTCGGCCCACAATTCGTTTTCGGAAATGCCTGGCCGCAATGCTGCTTCCATCTCGCCTATCGCCGCCTCGCAAGCGATGATCGACCGGTGCATGGCTAGGATTTCGTCGGGCGATTTGATCAGACGAGCATTTTCCATCAGCGCCTCGCCATTGCCGATCGAGATGCCGAGGCGGGCGAGCTCTTCGACGCCTTCGGTATTAATGTGGTCGACGGCGATACGACTGATACCGCCGCCATGCTCTTTCACCAGATCGGCGATGCCGGCAGCCCAGCGGCGGACCTTTTGCTCGGTCAACTCGCCGCTGTAGAGATACATCCACGACACTGCCGGCCGCACCTCGTCGACCACGCCGGAGTGGTCGGAAAGGTGCTCGCACGAAAAATAGTCGAACAGCACCACCGGGCCTTCGGTGGCAACGAAACAATGCCTTGTCGGGTTGTGCGCGACCCAGAGCTGCATGTTGGTCGAGTCGGTCGCATAGCGGATGTTAATCGGATCGTAGAGCAGGGCTCCTGCATAGTCGCGGCGCTTCAGCTCGGCGCGGATGCGGTCGAGCCGGTATTGACGCATGGCAGGCAGGTTGGGGGCAGCAATGCCGGCGGCGTGCCACTCGGCTTCCGCCAGTGCGCCATAGCCAAGCACATGCTGGTTGAGCTCAGCGGCCTTCTGCCGCGACTTCAGGCGCAACACATCGGTGGAGCCCGCTTCGTCCGGCTCGAACGGCATGATCTTGCGATGACGAGGAGGTCGATCAGTCGGGTTCCTGTCCACCCTCGGTTCCTTTGCTAACGCCTTCGTCGGGCGCTGTGGCTTTTTCCGCAGCCGTTTTCTTCAATCTTATGTAGGCGCCGGGCCGGGCAGGCTTGTCCGTGCTAGGCAATAGCGGAACCATGATTTGCCTTGGTTGGCCGTCCGGCTCATAGCCGGCTTTTTTGAGCTGCTCCAAAATGACCGGCCGCGGATCGTCGCGGTCGAGCCAGACGAGTACAGCCGGCTCTTGCACTAGCCTGTCGAAATTCGGCACTTCCTGGTCAAGCGCGACCAATTTTTCGTCGACCAACCGCAGATTTCCGACCCATGCACCGTCGGATATTGCGGTTTTCACCGGCCCGTCAGCAGTCAGCTGGCGATAGAGGGCCGGGTAATCCACCCGGATCATCCGCGAGAGACCACTGGTCCCGTTTATCTGGAAGTACCAAGTGGCGGGCGCGAGCACAACGGCGATGACCGCTCCGGCCGCGATCACCAGGAGCTGGGCGTCCCTGCCGCGTGGTGAAAGCCGTTCCATATAGGCGGCCATCGCCAGCGGCAAGATGATCAGGACCGGCACCAGCCAACGGGCCTTGACCTCGGTCACGCCGGTGGCCAGCACAAGTGTCGCCAGCATGGCCAAGCCGAGCGCCAAGGTACGCCACAAGAGAACTTCCCTGGCCGGAGCTTTGGGGTGCCGCTCGGAAAAACGAAACCCCGTCAGCGCGAAAGCCAGCGCGGAAACGAACACCGGCAAGACAGCGAAATTGAAGGTCCCCATGATAAACTTGCCGGCGCCGGTGGCCGCGGCCGTCATGCGCGGCTGCTGTAGGTCTATTCCGAACTTCTCGCCTCTCGCCAGCAAATCGGCAGGATGCATGAGGCTCCAATATGTGGTTGGCGCCAGCACCAATATCGCGACGGCAACGCTGATTGCGAATTTCGGATCGAGGATCGCGCCGCGCAACTCGCGCAGCGACAACACCGCCGCAATAAGGGCTAACACCAGGAATACGTCGTTGTATTTGGCAAGAATTGCCGCAGCCGTTGCCAAGCCAAACACCGCATAGGCGATCACGCTTCGCCGCTCGATCAGATTAGCCATCGCGAGCAGGAGGAGTGCGCAAAAGCCGACAACGGCGACCGAATGCGACAAGGCCCGCTGCGATTCCCAGGCGATTTGCGGGATTGTGAAAAGTCCGAGCATGGCCGCCGATGCCGTCGCTTTCGTGTAGCCGAACCGCCGCATGGCGGCGAACACACTGCAGGCGGCGAGGAACAGCACGGAGTATTTGACCAGCTTCAGCGTGAAAATATTGGTGCCGAAAATTTGCGCGGCCAGCCAGTTGATCCATGTATAGAGAGGCGGTTGCGAGCCGCCATATCCAGCCCAAAGATATGGAAGATAAATCAGTTGCTCCGCGTCATCGACGCCGACGCCAGTTCCTGCCCAAGTGGCCAGAATGGACAATATGACGGTTTGCAAGGCCAAATAAGCGGCGACCATGACGATCGCCGCCGGGAAGGGGCCGATCCTGCTCTCGGCAAGCCATTCGTCCCATTTCATCGAATACTTCAACGAGTTCTCATCGCCCGTGCCAGTTGCCGCCGGCTCCGCTAGCACGAAGACCGTGCCCCGCACAATGTGGCAGCGCTGATCGCTTCCAGGGCGGCGGGCTTCAAGTCGAATCGTACCGCCGCTCTAGCTTTTTGGTTAAGCATCGGGCTTCTCCAAAATCGGTCGCACCCCGGGTCGGGCCGGAGGGCAGGCCTTTGGGTGCGGTGCTCTAGGTCCGCATCTTCTCGCCGCTCGGGTCGAAAGGCGGCTCGACATTGATGCGGGCCGGACGCCGGCTTCCGAGGATTTCGATCTCGAACAGTCCGGCGCTCTCTTCCCCGGCTAACGCCGCTGGCACATAGCCTTGCGCCATCGATTTCTGGACGTAATGGGCATAGCCGCCGGAGGTGACCCAGCCGACCACGCGCCAGTCGCCATCGACGATGCCGCGCACGGCCGAAGCGCCTTCCGCGGCCCTGGAGCCGCGCACTTCCTTGCCGTCCGTATCGAAACGCGGCGCACCATAGCCGTGCGGCTTTTCCACCGTGCCGTAGTCCTTGCCGCCGACCTTGGCCCAGATCGGTTCGTCGCCCATGACATCGGCGTCCGCGGCATCGACGATGAAAGAGACACGGCGCAGTTTTGGCCCTTCTGCCTGCTCCCTGGCTGCCGCTTCGCGTCCGATGAAGTCGTTCTTCTCCAGTTTGACGAAGCGGTCCATCGCGCCTTCGAACGGTCCGTAGATCGGGCGCAGTTCGCGGAACCAGGTCGGGAAATTCTTCTCCAGTCGCATCGAGAGCAGGGCGCGCATGCCGAAATCGACGAGGCCAAACTCTTCTCCGGCATCCTTGATCGCCTTGTAGACGAGGCGCTGGTATGCCGGCGCCATCCAGATCTCGTAACCGAGGTCGCCCGTATAGGTAATTCGATTGACCATGCAGGGCGCGCCGCCGACCGCCATCTCGCGGAAATCCATGAAGCGGAAAGCCTTGGTCGAGATATCGACATCGACCAGTTTCTGCAGCAGGTCGCGCGATCTCGGCCCGGCGATTGAGAGACCGACAAGCGTCTGGTCAAAGCGGTGAATCCGGACGCTATCATCCTTCGGCAGGTGCTTCTCGAACCAGCGCATATGATACTTCTGCGCCGCCGACGAGCTCCAGATCATGAAGCGCTCTTCACCCGCCTTGGCGATGGTGAAGTCGCCGATCAGCCTGCCGAACTCGTTCAGCATCGGAGTCAGCACGATGCGGCCGGTCTTCGGCATGCGGTTGGTCATCAGCCGGTTGAGGAAATCCTCGGCTGCCGGCCCGGAGACTTCGTATTTGGCAAAGTTGGCGATCTCGGTGACGCCGACCTTCTCGCGGGTCGCACGCACTTCCTCGCCGATCGGCCCGAAATCGTTGGAGCGATGGAAGGAAACGATGTCCTTCGGCTCCGTGCCTTTCGGTGCGAACCAGAGCGGGGTTTCGAGGCCCCAGCTATCGCCCATGACGGCGTTTTTGGCCAGCATCGTGTCGTAGAGTGGCGTCGTTTGCGCTGGGCGCGCGGCCGGCAATTCCTCGTTGGGAAAGCGGATGGAGAAACGGCGCGAATAGTTTTCGCGCACCTTGGCATTGGTGTAGCGCAGCGTCGCCCATTCGCCGAAGCGCGCCACGTCCATGCCCCAGACGTCGAAGCCGGGATCGCCATGAACCATCCAGTTCGACAATGCCAGCCCGACGCCGCCACCCTGCGAGAAACCGGCCATTACGGCGCAGGCGCACCAGAAATTGGTCAGGCCCTGCACCGGGCCGACCAGCGGGTTGCCATCCAGTGCGAAGGTGAAGGGACCGTTGATGATCTGCTTGATACCGGCCTTCTCGATGCCGGGAAAATGCTTGAAGCCGATCTCGAGCGACGGCGCGATGCGGTCGATGTCGGGCTGCAGCAGCTCATGGCCGAAATCCCACGGCGTGTTGACCGGAGACCACGGCTTGCAGGCCTTTTCATAGGTGCCGAGCAGGATGCCGTTGCGTTCCTGGCGGGTGTAGATTTCGCCCTTGAAGTCCATCACGCCGATCATCTCGCGGCCGGTCGACCTGTTGAATTCCTCAACCTCCGGCATTGGCTCGGTCAAGAGGTACATATGCTCCATGGCCAGCAGCGGCAGCTCGATACCGACCATGCGGCCGATTTCGCGCGCCCACAGGCCGCCGCAGTTGACGACATGCTCGGCCTGGACCGTGCCTTGTTCGGTAACGACGTTCCAGGTGCCGCCGACTTCCTGCGTCAGCTCGACGACGCGGTTGCGCAGCACGATCTCGGCGCCGAGCTTCCTGGCCGCCTTGGCGTAGGCGTGGGTGGTGCCGGAAGGGTCGAGATGGCCTTCGACCGGATCCCACATGGCGCCGACGAAATTCGTCTCGTCCATCAGCGGGAACATCGCCTTGGCCTCGGACGGCGTGATCAGCTCGGTGTCCATGCCGAGATAGCGGCCCTTGGCGTGGGCAAGGCGCAGGAAGTCCATGCGCTCGGGCGTGTCGGCCATCATCACGCCGCCGGTCAGGTGCAGCGAACAGGACTGGCCGGAAAGTTCTTCGATCTCCTTGTAGAGCTGCACCGTATAGGCCTGCAGCTTGGCGACGTTGGGATCGCCGTTGAGCGTGTGGAAGCCGCCCGCCGCATGCCACGACGAGCCGGAGGTGAGCTCCGAGCGCTCGATCAGCATGATGTCGGTCCAGCCGGCCTTGGCCAGATGGTAGAGCACCGAGCAGCCGACGACGCCGCCGCCGATGACAACCGCTTTTGCATGAGATTTCATGAAGATAGTTCCGTTTTTGAAGAGATTGAATCGAGTGAGCGGGGGGTGAACACAAAGCGGAGAAGGGCGCCGGCTTGAATGATCTCACGCCCTCCCTCTACCCTGTCGACCGGGGGAGAGGTGTCGGGTGACGCTCGACGGAGTGGCGGTCGACTGTTCATCAAACCAATACAGATATTTAAAAATCGGTCGGCGCGCCGCCTTCGGACCGGCGTTTGTCGACGAAGGCGTTGAGCTCCTCGCGGATAGCCGGGTCCATATACGGCTCTTCATAGGAGGCCAACCGCTCCTTCCAGACCCGATTGGCCTTTTCGAGAGCCGTCGGCGATCCGGCTTCCGCCCAAGTCTCGAAATTGCGCCAGTCGGAGATGATAGGCGAATAGAAAGCGGTCTTGTAGCGGTCTTGGGTATGCTGGGTGCCGAAGAAATGGCCGCCCGGACCGACGGACTGGATGGCGTCGAAGCCGAGGGCCTCCTCGGAGAGGTCGAGCGGGGTCAGGAACTCGGCCACCATCTGCAGCAGATCGATGTCCAGAATGGTCTTCTCGTAGGAGCAGCGCAGGCCGCCTTCCAGCCAGCCGGCCGCATGCATCATCAGATTGCCGCCGCCCTGGATGGCGCCCCACAGCGAGAACACGCTTTCATAGGCCGCCTGCGCGTCGACCGTGTTGGCGGCGCAGGTGTTGGAGGTGCGGTAAGGGATGTTGTAGCGGCGGGCGAGCTGGCCGCCGACCAATTGCGCCTTCATATATTCCGGCGTGCCGAAGGCCGGCGCGCCGGACTTCATGTCGACGTTGGAGGTGAAACCGCCATAGCCGACTGGCGCGCCCTTGCGCACCATCTGGGCGAAGGCAATGCCGGACAGCGCTTCGGCATTCTGCTGCACCAGCGCGCCGGCGATGGTCACCGGCGCCATGGCGCCCGACAGGGTGAACGGCGTCACGATGACGACCTGGCCCTTGCTCGACATCTGGATGATGCCTTCCATCATCGGCACGTCGAGCTTGAGCGGCGAATTGGTGTTGATGATGGTGAACACCGATGGCTCATCGACAAGCTGTTGGTCGCTGATGCCGCGCGCGATCCTGGTGATCTCGATGCCGTCGACATTGCGCTCCTTGCCGAGCGAATAGATGTGGAACACCTTGTCGGTTAGCACGCTCAGATCGCGGATGCATTCGAGGTGCCGGACGGACGGATGGATGTCGATCGGCTCGACCGGATAGCCGCCCGTGCAGTTTAGGATGTTGTGCATCTGCGCAAGCTTGAGGAAGTTGCGGTAGTCCTGCTGATTGCCCGGCCGGCGGCCGCGGTCGATGTCGGAACAATTGGGCGCCGACGCCATCATCGAGATGATCAGATTGTCACCGCCGAAGCGGACATTGTGCGCCGGATTGCGGGCATGGATGGTGAATTCCGACGGGCAGTGGGAAACCAGCTCGAGGATCATGTCGCTGTCGAAGCGCACCCGCTCGCTGCCTTCACGGACATCCGCGCCATGCGCCTTCATGATGCGCCGGGCCTCGTCGTGCAGCACGTCGACGCCGATTTCCCGCAGCACGCGGAGCGATGCGAGGTGGATCGACTCCAGCTCGTCGTCGGAGACCAGCTTCGTCGGCGTCAGCGGGATTTTCAGTTGGCGGAAAGGCGGCTGCTCGAACGCCGCTGATCCGCCGGCGCGCTTTCCCGCGCGGCCGCCGCGACGGGCGCGGTCGTTTGCCAATGCCGGTTCGGCGGGATGAAGGGCGGCGGTCATGATAGTCCTCGTACGCTGCGATAAGTGCGGCGGCATAATGGACCGCCGGCTGTCCCGCCATTGCGGAGGCGACGACCACTAGGACGAGGGAAGCGACATGACAGCTCGCCAGCCGGACGCACCAGGGCGAAACCAGGTCTGTGCCCGAACTGTGAAACATGTCACGTTGCGATCACGTCATATTGAGTAAGTACATTGAATAAAACCGCCCTGAGGGAGACTATTTCCGTGTCGGATGTTGTCAGCGTGCGTGCAGCGACCAACAACGAAGTCGCCTTCATTGCCTGGGATATTGACGGAATGATCGACGGCTGTCTCGGCTTCGAAATCGTCCGCATCTATCCCGGCACCGGCGAGGAACGCTGTCTGGCGTCCTGGGTGCCTTTCAAAGGGCAACGCAACAAGGACTGGATTCCGCAGGATACCGGCGTCTGGCCGGTGCAGAAGACATTCTGGCGCGATCTTACGGTGCGGCGGCGCCGCGACAGCCTTGAGATCAGGCCGGATGGCGAACTGGTCGCCTACCGGGTGCGTCCGGTCGGTGACATGAGGCCCGGGCTCGATCCGGTGCCGGTGCGCCCCGAGAAAGCCTATACCGGAGCGGCGCGGCCGCTCGGCTATCTCGGACAAGGTGCCGTCAGCCCGACCATCTTTCTGGGATCGATGTTCGGCAAGGCGCGGCTCGCCTTCACCAACGGCGTACTCTCGACGCAATGGTTGTCGCGCGCCCTGGAAGACGCCGGCATCAAGGTCGGGCAACGCGATAAGATCAGGGACGAGCTTCAGCGTCCCGGCAGCAAGATACGCGCCTATCTACACGGCGAGGTTCCGGATGTGCTCACCAGCCTGATGAAACGGGCCAAGGCCGAGGGCGGCACTGTCAGGCTTGCCCTCTATGAACTTGCCGATGACGAATTGTGCGACGCGATCATCGACGCCAAGGATGTCGTCGACGTCATTCTTTCGAATTCGGGCAGGGATGAACAAACGAAGGCGTGGGACGCGGGCAACGCGCCCTTCAGAAAGCGGCTTCGCGAGGCGGGCGTCGTGCTGACCGACCGTCTGTTCAACAACAACCATATCGGCCATAACAAATTTGCCGTCTACCGCGATGCCCAGGGCAATCCGCAAGCGGTCATGACCGGCAGCACCAACTGGACGTCGACGGGCATTTGCGGACAGTCCAACAACGCCTTTATCCGCGACGACCCTGCCATGGCCGAAGTGTTCGATGCCTATTGGGAGCGGATGAAGGCCGACGTGTTCCCGCCGCCGGCGAGCGAAAGCGCTGCCGGACGTGTGGCGCAGAAGCAAGGCAAGCCGTTTCGCCTGAAGAATCGCACACCGAACCATGTCAGTGGGACCACCATCTGGTTCTCGCCAAACGATCCCGACCGCAGCAAAAAGGACATTTCGGTGCGGCCTGTCGATCTCGAAGACGTTTTCGCACGGATCAAGGCGGCGAAGGAGGCGGTGCTCTTTCTCGTGTTCAATCCTTCGCGGCTTGGCAACAATTCGGTCGTCGATCAGGCGGTCGCGGCGGCGACGGCGAATCCAAAGCTGATCGTGCAAGGCGCAATCAGCGATCACACCGCCATGCCCAACTATGTTGCCCCGACCAGGGATCCGGTCACCCGCAAATCGAACAAGGACGGCAAATCGCCATTCGTCTTTCCGGAGAAGGTCTGGGAGGCGCCGAACGTCTCCATCGTCAGGGCGGCGAACCTGACGGGGGCATCCGTTGCGCGGGATTTCCAGGCGGAAGTGCTGACCGTCGGCCATGCGATCGTGCACGACAAGATCGTCATCATCGATCCGATGGCCGACAACGCGACCGTCATCGCCGGCAGCCACAACCTTGGCTACAAGGCGTCCTATGAAAACGACGAGAACATGGTGATTGTAGAAGGCGACAAGACGTTCGCTGCGGCCTTTGCGGTGCATATGCTCGACGTGTTCGACCACTACAAGTTCCGCGCCTGGCGCAGAACGATTGGAGAAGGACCGTCGGACAATGATGGGCTCTCAATCGACGACAAGTGGCTGAAGCCTTACGCGGAGGGCAGGAAGGGGGCGATTGCCCGGTATTTTCCGTAGTAGTCTGAATGGTGCCGGGGACTCTTGACAAGTCATGCTCTGGCTGGCGCAAGCGGTTCTTGCCGCCGGTGCTTCCCGGCACGGCGCCGAAACGCTAATCGTGCAGGTTCTTATTGGTGCGGATCATGGACCTGGCGGAAGAGAACAGCGGCGAGACAATGCAGTGGGCGGCGATCACCGGCGTGATCGCCACCGTTTCGGTGTTCGCCATCGCGCAAGGGCTGAGCTATCCGCTGTTGAGCTTCATCCTGCAGCGCCAGGGCGTCTCGCCGGCCATGATCGGCCTCTCGGCGGCAATGACGCCGGTCGGCTTTATCGTCTCGTCGCCGCTGATCCCGTCGCTGGCGCGCCGGTTCGGGGCGGGGCGCACGGCGCTCACCTGCGCAGCTCTTTCCGCGATCATGCTGGCGCTGATCGGCTGGACGCAAAATGTCTATCTATGGTTCCCGCTGCGCTTCCTGATCGGCGTGGTGACCAATCCACTCTATGTGCTGAGCGAGATCTGGGTGATCGCGCTGGCGCCGCCGTTGCGCCGCGGCCGCGTGATGGGGGTCTATTCCACAGTCATTTCGGCTGGTTTCGCCGCCGGCCCGCTGTGCCTGCTTGCCGTCGGCACCGAAGGCTGGCCGCCGTTTCTCGTCGGCATCGCCGCATTCGTTTTTTGCGGCGCCTGCCTGGCGCTGGTGCTGCGACGGCTGCCGAAAGTCGATGAGGCCGGGCACCGGGTTTCGGTCATGGGGTTCATGCCGATGGCATGGCTGCTGTTGTCGGCGGTCGTCGTGGCCGCCGGGTTCGAACAGGGAGTGCTCGCGCTGCTGCCGGTCTACGGAGCGCATTATGCCATCGCGGAAACCCGAATGTCGGCGCTGCTGTCGATGATGATCGCCGGCAATATCGCCATGCAGGTGCCGCTGGGTCTGCTGGCGGAACGGCTGACGGCGCGTCTGGTCCGATTTATCTGTGTATCGCTAACGCTGCTCGGATGCGTGCTGCTGCCGGTTCTCATCGAGACGCCGCTGATCTGGCCATGCGTGTTTATCTGGGGCGCAGTCTCCTACGGCATCTACACGATGTCGATCATCGAGCTTGGCGAGCGGTTCACCGGCTCCGCACTGGTCGCCGGCAACGCCGCCTTCTCGCTGATGTGGGGCGTCGGCGGTATCGCCGTGCCGCCGCTGGCGGGCGGCGCCATGGATATTCTCGGTGCGGACGGCCTGCCAATCACGCTTGGCGCCATTTGCCTGGCGCTGGCGGTCACAACCGTATTGCGGGGGCGAGCAGTCTAATACAATTGCGGCGTGCCTTCATTTCCTTGCCATCTGGAAATCGCCCATAAATCACAATTGGCGTGGTATTCAGAGGGATGGATCCCGCGTAGACGGTCTCGAATTTCAACGGCACGATCAAAGTCGGGTATCAATCCAACGTCAGACAGTTCCGTGTTCGCAAACACGTCAGGAAATCCTCCGCAGTTGGTCAAAGCGCTTATGGAGACGTCTTGATCCAACAAGTCGTAGCCCAGGAAGGTAAATCCGTTCCAGTCGAGTGAACGGACGTCAACCGATGGTCTTCGGATCACATTGAGGACATTCAAGTCGCCCGGATCCGCCAACTCCGAAAGGAGGAAGTCCAGGTCCACGAAGAAATCGAGCATGTAGTCCTCGTTAACAATATGGGGCCAGTAGCTGTCCTTTATCTCTCCCAGAGCGACCGGCCCGAGCATTCCATCGAGTGAAACGAGCTCGCTTAATTGGGTCAGGCCGGACCAGTTGATGTACATGGTCCACGCAGTGCCGCTGAAAGGACCGAACTTCTCTTTCGCAATGTACAGATGTTGCATGAGTTCCCTCGTGGCCTGCGGGCGGCAGGAGGCCCCACCTTAGAGCGGCCAACAGCGCAACGGCTCGTTTTGCGCGTTCCAAGTTGAATATAGGTCGTCGCAAGACGATGTTTGCAACACCGAGCCTTGATGAGTTTATCGGAGACCATTTGACGATGTCGAACACAAAGACGCAGGCGAATTCGGCGGACGAAGATCCCTTTCTCTGGCTGGAGGACAGGACAGGCAAGCAAGCGCTCGACTGGGTTCACCGTCAGAACGAGGCTACAACAGGTGAATTGCAGGGTGATCCGTCCTACCAGGCCTACTTCCAAACCGCACTCGACCTGATGACGGCCGAAGACAACATTGCGGTCGGCTCTGCGCTCAACGGCCACGTCTACAATTTCTGGCAGGACAAGACTAACGTGCTTGGCCTCTGGCGGCGCACGACGGTCGCTTCCTACAGGACCGAGAAGCCGGATTGGGACACGATCATCGACTTCGACCGTCTTTCGGCCAAAGAGGGCGTGAAATGGGTGTTCAGCGGCGCCAGCCGGCTTTACCCCGACTTCAGCCGCTGCCTGCTCAGCCTGTCGCCGGATGGCGGCGACGCCAGTGAGATGCGCGAATTCGACATCGACACCAAGTCCTTTGTCGAGGGCGGCTTTCGTGCTCCAGCCTCGAAGTCGGGCTTCCGCTGGATGGACAAGGACACGGTCATCGTCTCGGCTGCCTTCGAAGAGGACGAAAAAACCCAGTCCGGTTATCCGCGCGTGGTTAAGCTTTGGCAGCGCGGCACCAGGCTGGAGGATGCGACGCCGATCTTCGAGGCGCAGAAGCAGGATCTCGCCGCCGGCGGTTCCCTCGAGTTCGACGGCGACAAGCGGCATCTGTTCCTGACCCGGACGCTCGATTTCTTCGCCTCGCACAGCTTTCTGCGTCTGCCTTCCGGCGAAAACAGGCGTATCCCGCTGCCGGACGACGTCACCGACACGATGCTGTTCAGGGATCAGCTCGTCTTCGGGGTGCGCAGCCCATGGTCGGCGCCGGACGGCACGCGATGCCGACCCGACGGCCTCTATTCGCTGGACTTCGCCCGCTGGATCGAGACCAATGCGCTCGGACCCGTCGATACCGTCCTCGAGCCGGCGGATCGTGTCTCGATCGCCGGCATCGCCCGTACGCAGGACCGGTTGTTCATTAATCTGATGGACAATGTGCGCGGCAGGGTCGTCGCCTGCCAACGCGGCGGCAGCGGCTGGTCGCTGCAGCCCGTGGCGCTGCCGAAAAACGGCAGTGTCGGCATCAGCCACGCCGAGCGTTTCGGCTCCAGCGTCTCCTTCTCGTTCACCGACTTCCTGACGCCGAGCTCGATCATCTGGTCGGATGACAATGCTGCGACGCTTATGACGGTGAAATCGCAGCCGGCGCGTTTCGATGCGTCGTCGCTTGTCTCGGAACAGTTCGAGGCGCGCTCGAAAGACGGCACCATGATCCCTTACTTCGTCGTCAGGCGACGTGATCAGAACGGGCCGGTGCCGACGCTGCTTTACGGCTATGGCGGCTTCGAAGTGCCGCTGTTGCCGGGCTATGCCGGCGTGCGCGGCCGGCTGTGGCTGGAAAAAGGCAATGCCTATGTGCAGGCCAATATTCGCGGCGGCGGCGAGTTCGGCCCGAACTGGCACCAGGCCGCGCTCAAGGCCAATCGCCAGAATGCCTTCGACGATTTTATAGCGGTCGCGCAAGACCTGGTGAAACGCGGCATCGCCACGCCGGCGACGCTCGGCATCCAGGGCGGCTCGAATGGCGGCCTGCTGACCGGCGTTTCGCTGACCCAGCATCCGGAGCTTTTCGGTGCGGTGATCATCGACGTGCCGCTGCTCGACATGCTGCGCTACACCGAGCTGCCGCCTGGCGCATCCTGGATGGCCGAATATGGTGATCCGGCGAAGCCGGAAGAGGCCGCGTGGCTGGCCGCCTACTCACCTTATCAGCATGTCGAGACCGATGCGGCCTATCCGCCGGTCCTGCTGACGACGTCGACCGCCGACGACCGGGTCCATCCCGGCCATGCGCGCAAGATGGCCGGGCGGCTGCAGGCTGCCGGCCACACCAAGACACTATTCTTCGAAGAAACCGAAGGTGGCCATGGCGGGCGCGGTGATCGCCGGCCGCAAGCGGCACAGGCGGCGATGAAGTATGTCTTCCTGCAACGGGCGCTGAACGGAACGGCTTGAACTGATCGCATCAGACCGCCTAAGGTGCTGCATGGCTCGGATGAAGACATGTCGCGCATTTGGGATGGCGGTGACGCCGTCGCCGCGCACGCTTCGCGCCGAGCTTTTGCGGCTTTGCGCCCGCATCGGCTATTCGCCGCCCGCGCTCCTCTGAACGAATCCGCCCCGGCAGCAAATTGCCGGATTGGTTCAAGAGGAAAGATCAGACATGACGTATCAGAATTATTCGCTGAAGCAGCTTCAGCAGATCGATGCTGCGCATCACCTTCATCCGTTCACCGATCACAAGGAGATGCGCGAGGCCGGCTCACGCATCATCACCCACGCCAACGGGCCGTTCATCTACGATTCCGAAGGGACGGAAATCCTCGACGGCATGGCCGGGCTGTGGTGCGTTAATGTTGGTTACGGCCGCGATGAACTGGCCGACGCAGCTTACGCCCAGATGAAGGAACTACCCTACTACAATTCCTTCTTCAAATGCTCGACCCCGACGCCGGTGCTGCTGGCCAAAAAGCTGGCGGAACTGGCGCCGAAGCACGTCAATCAGGTCATCTACGGCTCGTCCGGTTCGGAAGCCAACGACACGGCGCTGCGCCTTGTCCGCCACTATTGGGCGTTGGAAGGCAAGCCGGAGAAGAACCGCATCATCTCGCGCAAGACGGCCTATCATGGCTCGACCATCGCCGGCGCGTCGCTGGGCGGCATGGAGCCGATGCACAAGCAGCTCAACGGCGCGGTTCCAAACATCGTCCATGTGATGATGCCTTATGCCTACGAGCTGACTCTGCCCGGCGAAAGCGACCATGATTTCGGCCTGCGCGCGGCCAAGGCCGTCGAGGACGCCATCCTCGAGGCCGGCGCCGACAAGGTCGCCGCCTTCATCGGCGAGCCGGTGATGGGGGCAGGCGGCGTGAAGATACCGCCGATGAGCTATTGGCCGGAAGTGCAGCGCATCTGCCGCAAATACGATGTCCTCCTGATGCTGGACGAAGTCATCACCGGCTATGGTCGAACGGGCGAGTGGTTCGCGGCTCAGACCTTCGGCATCGAGCCCGATACCATCACCACCGCCAAGGCGTTGACCTCCGGTTATCAGCCGCTGTCAGCCCTGCTGGTCGGCGACCGCGTCGCGGCGACGCTGGTCGAGAAGGGCGGCGAGTTCAACCACGGTTACACTTACTCCGGGCACCCTGTGGCCTGCGCCGTGGCACTGAAGAATCTCGAGATCATGGAGCGTGAAGGTCTGGTCGATCGGGTCAAGAACGACACCGGACCCTATTTCGCCAAGGCGCTGCAGGAGCACATTGGCGGTCACGATCTGGTCGGTGAGGTGCGCTCGATCGGGCTGATGGGGGGAATCGAAATCGTTAGGGACAAGGCGACCAAGGAGCGCTTCCTGCCGGCCGGAAGCGCGGCCGTGCTTGTCCGCGACCACGCAATTGCGCAGGGCATGATGCTGCGCGCCACCGGCGATACGATGATCCTGTCGCCGCCGCTGATCTGGACGCGTGAGACGATCGACATGGCCTGCGACCGCATCGCCAAGGCGCTTGATCTGGCGCAAGCGGATTTGCGTAAGCGGTAAGATAGACGGATCGCCGGGCATCCTGCAGTCGGACGCCCGGCGTTTGAATGCTGCATTCTGCCGAAGAGTTCGCCAGGCGAGGATCAGCTGTGAGGGCGGCAGGTCTCCTACACCTTGGAGGAGCCGCTCACCAAGGGCTGCTACGAGGCGATCGCTTCGTCCGTCGCCGCGATTTACCTTGTCCGTCAGGACCTGTGTTTACCTGCCCTGGTTGTCGGCCGTAGCGTCGGTGCTGCTACGCTGGGCGTTAGCGCCGTCGCTCTGTTGCTCGGCCCACCCACCCGGACCGGTCGGAAAGCTCGGCTCTCCTTCCGCCTCTAGGCTCTCGTGGAACTCAGTGGCAGGTCTTCCTGGGTATACGCGGCCGCTCGACAGGTGCCCTTGATGGGCGGGATGGAGCTTTGCGTCATCGTTGCGGGCATGGTCCGGCGGCATAGGCTGCCGTGGCAAACAACGATCCGGCGCCGATGAAGAGTGCAAATGCGAGAACGTGCTTCATCGTGCTGTCCTCCAGTATTTGGACTCAAGATTCAGATAGAGCCCATCCAGGCTGTGTTGGGCAGCTTGGAATGAAATTGATTAAGGGGGGGCAGCACCTGCACATCCCCGGCCGTACGGTATGGCTTGCCCAATTTCGGCAATATCGACGAACCGAGCCTCGAGCCGATGATGCCTTCGGCGGACCGCATCGGCCGTCCGCGCAAAGGCGACTGGCTGGTGTTTCGATTAGACTCGCTTAGGCGTCGTTTTCGAACACCAGCCTCTCGCGGGCCGCCCGAGTACAGCGTCACGGGATGTGCGGAGTGCTTTTCATCCGCAGTACGGCTCCAAGAACAGTTGACGTTGGAACTGCCATTCATCTGGGGAATTGTAAAGTTGGCGAGGCTAAGCAGAAATTGCTTGGCAACGAACCTGTCAGAGCAATCGAAGCGTCAACCGTAAGCTTTTCAAGATCGCCTGCGCAATTTGCGGTTGCACTTTACATAATAGGTCAAAAAACAACATAGGGAGGTTATCATGATCAGGATTCAATCAGTTCTATTTTCTATTCTACTACTAGGAGTGGCAGGGTCACCCGCGACAGCGGAGGAGGTCTGGTCGCTTGACGGCTTAAAGGCCCCGGAGAGCGTACTTTTCGACACCAAGCGGAACGTCTTCTACGTTTCCAACATTGTTGGCGAGCCCGCCGGCAAGGATGGGGTCGGATACCTTTCGAAAGTTTCGCCTGACGGAAAGTTGCAGGCAGCCGAATGGGTGACCGGGTTTAATGCGCCCAAGGGATTGGTGATGCAAGACGATACGCTTTTCGTCACCGACATTGATCGACTTATGGCCGTCAACGTCGAGAGCGGTCAGATCACCGGAACATGGCCCGCAGAAGGCGCTCAGTTCCTCAATGACCCCGCCGTCGACGAGGCGGGTCGCGTCTTTGTTTCCGACATGCTGGCGAACAGGATTTATGTTCTGGACAATGATGCTCTCACCGTCTGGCTGGAGAGCGGGGATCTCCTGCATCCGAACGGTCTGCGCGTCGAAGATGGTCGCCTCCTCGTCGCCGGCTGGGGTCGCGATATCCAGCCGGATTTTTCGTCCAAGACACCCGGCCATCTGATCGCGATCGACCTGAACACGAAGGCTATCTCTGACATCGGGTCCGGCGAGCCTGTTGGAAATCTAGATGGTCTAGAACCGGACGGATTAGGAAATTGGCTTGTTACGGATTGGGTCGCAGGGGCGCTCTTTCGCATTCATCCGGATGGAAAAGTCGAGCAGCTGATGGACCTCAATCAAGGCAGCGCCGATCTGGAATTCCTGGAAGAAAAGAAGTTGGCAATCATCCCGATGATGATGGACGGCAAACTGGTCGCAACTCGATTGGGTGGAGCAACTTGAGAAGAGGCTCGCATAGTCCTCTCCCCAATTGGCCGTACAGGGTCATGACTTGCACTATCGAAGGGCCGGATCAGCGGCCCTTTCCACATCTGTGCCAGCTCTTGCGCGGTGCCGTTCCGAAACGCAAAAACCGCGCTCCATCGGGAACGCGGCTTTGCCAGATACGCATGGCGCTTCGCCAACAGAACACTTGCGAAACTTACGGGCTCCGGTACGCGAGACCTGATCCGGAGCGCCGGGCGGATGCGATATGCCGCCTCGCACTCCGTTCTACAGGGACATCGTTACCGGGTGGTTATCGATAGTTTAAGCAAATCTAAATTTCCGATGTTTCTCTTTGCCGGGAACGGAAAAGCCCGTCGAGTTCGAGGCTTAAGCGCGTCGCGTCTGAAGGGACGGTCAAGCCCGAGCGCAAGCTCTTGGGCGACATGCGTTACGCCGGGGTACCGCGTAGGAAATTTATGATGCCGGAAAAATCGGCACCGGCATGTCCCTGGGCGTTGAACAGCGCATAAAGCTGGGCGGCCTCGGCGCCCAGCGGCGTCACCGCACCGGCGCTTTGCGCGGCTTCCTGCGACAGTTTCAGGTCCTTCAGCATCAGTGCTGCGGCAAATCCCGGCCTGTAGCCATTGTTGGCCGGCGATGTCGGCACCGGACCGGGCACCGGGCAATAGGTGGTCAGCGACCAGCACTGGCCCGACGAGTTCGAGGCGACGTCGAACAGCGCCTGATGCGACAGGCCGAGCTTTTCCGCCAGAACGAAGGCTTCGGCGACGCCGATCATCGAAATGCCGAGGATCATGTTGTTGCAGATCTTTGCCGCCTGTCCGGCGCCGTCATCGCCGCAATGGACGATGCGGCCGGCCATCGGCTTCAGGATGGGTTCGGCCTTGGCGAATGCGTTCTTCGAGCCACCGGCCATGAAGGTCAGCGTGCCGGCTGCGGCGCCGCCGGTGCCGCCGGAAACCGGCGCGTCGATCGACAGCAGCTTATGTTTGGCGGCAATGGCGTGGGCTTTTCGTGCCGATTCGACGTCGATGGTCGAGGAATCGATGAACAGCGCGCCTTTTTTCGCCTTGGGCGCGATGTCCTCATAGACCGACAGGACATGCCTGCCGGCCGGCAGCATGGTGATGACCACATCGGCCTCTTTCACTGCGGCAACAGCATTGGCCATGACGACGACGCCATGCTCCTTGGCGATGACGAGATTCTCCGGCATCAGGTCGAAGCCGTGCACGGCATATCCAGCCTTGACGAGATTGGCGGCCATCGGGTTGCCCATATTGCCGAGGCCGATGAAGGCGATGGTGGTCATCGTTTTCTCCCGGTTTTGCCGTCAGCGGCCGATCAGGGCGCGTGCGATGATGACGCGCATGATCTCGTTGGTGCCTTCGAGAATCTGGTGAACGCGCAAATCGCGGACCAGCTTCTCGATGCCGTAGTCGTGCAAATAGCCGTAGCCGCCATGCAGTTGCAGCGCGTCGTTGGCGACATTGAAGCCGATGTCGGTGACGAAACGCTTGGCCATCGCCGACCATTTCGAGGCATCGGGAGCTTTGCGGTCGAGCTTCGAGGCGGCGGCGTAGAGGAAGATCCGTGCCGCCTGCAGCTCGGTCTCCATGTCGGCGAGCTTGAACTGCAGCGCCTGGAACTGGTTGATCTTGGAGCCGAAGGCCTTACGCTCCGCGGTGTAGGCCAGTGCCTTGTCGAGCGCCGATTGCGCGCCGCCCAGCGAACAGGCGGCGATGTTGAGCCGGCCGCCGTCGAGTCCGGCCATGGCGATGCCGAAGCCGGCGCCTTCGACTGAGAGCAGGTTTTGCGCCGGCACCTTGCAGTCCTCGAAGATGACCTGGCGCGTCGACTGCATGTGCCAGCCCATCTTGTGCTCGTTGGCGCCAAAAGACAGGCCGGACGCATCCTTCGGCACGACGAAGGTGGAAATGCCCTTCGGCCCGTCGGCGCCGGTGCGCGCCATGACGATATAGAGGTCGCTGTCGCCGGCGCCTGATATGAACTGCTTGACGCCGTTCAGCACATAGTCGCCGCCGCTTTTCACCGCGCGCGTCTTCAGCGCCGCAGCATCCGATCCCGAGCCTGGCTCGGTCAGGCTATAGCTGGCCAGCCATTCCATCGAAGTCAGCTTCGGCAGGAAGCGTTGGCGCTGCTCGTTACTGCCGAAGCGGTCGATCATCGAGGCCACCATGTTGTGGATCGAGATGAAGGAGGAAAAAGCCGGATCGGCGCGCGAAAGCGCCTCGAAGATCAGCACGGCGTCGAGCCGACCGAGCGCCGAGCCGCCGACATCGTCGCTGATAGAGATGCCGCCGAGACCGAGCGGGCCTGTCTCGCGGATCACGTCTGCCGGAAAATGCTTGTTGCGGTCCCAGTCGAGCGCGTTCGGCGCGACGCGGTCGGCGGCGAAGGCCTCGGCCATCTCCTGGATGGCGCGCTGGTCCTCGTTGAGTTCGAACTGGCTGGTGCCCGCATCGACAGCGGCGTCCATGGCGTGCTCCCTGATGTTGTCGGCCGGCTGGCCTGTCGTTTTTGGCTTTGCGCGCGGTTCAATCTAGACCAATGATGCCGCCGCGCAAGCTGACCGTCTGCATCCAACCATCTGGGAGCGCCGTGCGCGAATGCGTGTGTGGAGCAAGGCGTGACGACAGATTTCAATGAACTGTTCGAGTGTTTCCATGCCTATCTCGAAAGGTTCGATGATACGCTGGTGCGCGATGCCGTGGCCCGGATCGGCTGGGCCATGCCGGCGCGTCGGCTCGAGCCGCATCCGCTCGCCTGCCTGCGCCAACTCGACCGTATCGCCGAGCTCGCTCCGGCAAACGCCAAGCCGCTGGCGCGGCTGCTTGCGAAGCGTCGCGGTGAACTGCGCTGGGGGCAGACCTACAGCGAGGCGGATTTCGGCAAGACTTTCATCGACAATTATGGCTGGCTGGAGGTATTCGGCACGCGCGGCCATTTCGTCAACGACGAGGTCGCGGCCGGGCTGCTGATCCTTGGACCTGATGTCGTCTATCCCGACCATCATCATGTCGCCGAGGAGATCTACATTCCGTTGACCGGCGGCACCGAATGGCGCATGGGCGAAGGCGGTTTTCGCACGCGCGAGGCGGGTGAGGTGATCCACCACGCCTCTGATGTCAGCCACGCGATGCGCACCGGCAAGGAGCCGCTACTGGCGCTCTACATCTGGCGTGGCGGGCCGCTGGCGGCAAAATCCACGATCACCGGAACGACGGTACAGGGCAAGGACTGATGGCCAAGGCGATCATGCTGCAAGGCACGGGCTCCGATGTCGGCAAAACAGTGCTGGTCGCGGGCCTCTGCCGCGCGGCCAGGAAACGCGGGCTGCAGGTGCGGCCGTTCAAACCGCAGAACATGTCGAACAACGCCGCCGTTGCCGATATTCCGGGCGACAAACTCGGCGGTGAGATCGGCCGCGCCCAATGGCTGCAGGCGATCGCCTGTGGCGTTGCGCCCTCCATCCACATGAACCCGGTGCTGCTCAAGCCGCAGACCGATATCGGTGCGCAGGTAGTGGTGCAGGGCAAGGTGTTGGGGGAGGCGAGGGCACGCGACTACCAGGCGCTGAAGGGTCGGCTGATGGATGCCGTGCTGGACTCCTGGGCAAAGGTCGGCGAGGGCGCCGATCTGGTCATCGTCGAGGGCGCCGGCTCGCCGGCCGAGATCAATCTCAGGAGCCGAGACATTGCCAATATGGGCTTTGCGACGCGCGCCAATGTGCCGGTGATTCTGGTCGGCGACATCGATCGCGGCGGCGTCATTGCCTCGGTCGCCGGCACGCATCTGATCCTGCCGGAAGAGGACCGGCGCATGATCGTCGGCTATCTCATCAACAAGTTCCGCGGCGATGTCTCGCTGTTCGATGACGGCATCAAGGCGATCGAGACATTCACCGGCTGGCGCTGCTTCGGGGTCGTGCCGTGGCTGAAGGCGGCGGCGCGGTTGCCATCTGAAGATTCCGTGGTACTCGAACGCCTGGCGTCCGGCGAGAAACGCGCGCTGAAGGTCGCCGTGCCGATGCTTTCGCGCATCGCCAATTTCGACGACCTCGACCCGCTCAAGGCCGAACCGCAGGTCGAGGTGGTATTCGTGCCGCCTGGTCAGCACCTCCCCGAAGATGCCGGGCTGGTGATCATTCCCGGCTCGAAGTCGACGATCGGCGATCTCCTGAGATTTCGCGAGAACGGCTGGGACCGCGACCTTGCCGCCCACCGCAAGCGCGGCGGCCACGTCGTCGGCATTTGCGGCGGGTTCCAGATGCTCGGCCACGTCGTGCGCGATCCCGACGGCATTGAGGGCAGCGTGACCGAGACCACAGGGCTTGGCCTGCTCGATGTTGAAACGGTGATGGAGCCGGAAAAGACCGTGCGCAATGTCAGCGCGCGCTCGGTGCAGTTCGACCTGCCGCTCGAGGGCTATGAAATCCATCTCGGCCGCACTACCGGTCCGGATACGCTGCGGCCGTCCGCCGTCATCAACGGCGTCGATGACGGCGCCATCTCCGCCGACGGCAAGGTATCGGGCACCTATCTCCACGGGCTGTTTTCCGCCGACGCCTTTCGGGCGAAATTCCTGGAAAACCTTGGCGTGAAAGGCGGCGGCGTCGACTATCGCGCCGAGGTCGAACGGGCGCTGGACGAGGTCGCAGCCGAGTTGGAAACTCACCTCGACTGCGACGCCATCTTTGGCCTGGCGCGTTAGCTGGCGGGTTCGGTGGCCTTGGGCCAATAGGTGCCAAACGACCAGACATTGCCTTCCGGATCGCGGCAGATGAATTCGCGGCTGCCGTAATCGCGGTCCGTCAGTTCTTCCAGTATTTCGGCGCCGGCCTTTTTGGCTCTGGCATAAGCAGCATCGGCATCGTCGACGGCAACATAGATCGATCTGCCGCCACCCGGGCCCGGTGCACCGATCATCTGGCCAAACTTGTCGTCGCGCGCAGTGCCCAGCATGATCATCGAGGAGCCAAAAGTCAGTTCGGCGTGATGGACAATGTCGCCTTCGCCGTAGCGGGCATGAACGGCAAAGCCGAAGGCTTCGCCCAGCCAGTCGATCATGTTGACTGCATTGCGGTAGCGCAACGTGGGATAGAGCCTGGGCGGTTCCACATTTATGGTCATGGCGATCTCCTTCAATTGGATTGTCGATAACCCAGTCTGGGCGAAGGCTGTTCGCACGTCTTGAAGAAATGTTACCACGCGCGCGCCCGTTGGGCGTCGCAAGAGGCGTTCCAGAACCTATGCCTGGCCGGCAAGCGTCGTCGGCGTTTCGCCGGCAAGGTCGCGGAATTCGCGAACAAGATGCGCCTGGTCGGCATAGCCGCAATCGGCGGCGATATCAGCCCAATCGGATTTGTCCTGCCTTGACAGCCCGAGCGCCCGATTGAAGCGGACGATGCGCGACAGCGTCTTAGGGCCGACGCCGATCGCGTTGGAGAATTTTCCTGCGAGATGCTTGCGGCTCCAGCCCAGCCTGTCGGCGAGCGATGAGACGCGAATGCGGCCGCCCGAGACGATGATCCGGTCATAGGCCCAGGCGATTTCCGCCTGCGTTTCCCGGGCTTTGTCCAGCCGTGCTGCGACGAACGTCTCGACGATGGCAAAGCGTGCGCTCCAACCGTGCGCATTGCCAAGTCTTTCCCGCAGCGCGATGCCTTCAAGTCCGAGCACATCGTCGAGGCCGACCATGCGGTCGGTGAGTTCGCTCATCGCAAGGCCGAAGAAGCGGCGGGCGCCGAGCGGGGTGAAATTGACCTGGACGCAGCAGGCGCCACCGAAGGATTCGATCACCACCGGACCGACAAAAAGGCCGGCGGCGAAACTGGCGAAGCGGTCGTTGTCGCCCGGATGCTTGCCGAGTCCGATGGCGAAGGGTTCGGCAAAGCTGATGACCAGCGGCACGGTCAGCGATGCATATTCGACGTTGCGGAAACGGCCCGGTGCCGTTTCGCGATAGCCGCAGATGTCGGTGACCGCGCCCCGGAGGCAAGGGCCGGACGTACGCCGCACCATCTCGAACCGGTCGAGACCGGGATTTTCATGTCGGCTGCCGTCTTCGCTCTTGGCGGGCATGGGCTTTCCTTCCGCCCAAGGAGTCTAACAGAGCAGCCCTCAAAATCAAAAGCGCCCGGCTTGTGGCCGGGCGCTTCGAGTTGCCTGAGATTTGATTACTTAAGCGCCGCGAACCAAGCAGCCGCCAGCAAGCACAATATAAGCGATGAGGACGATCCACACCGCGGCCAAGGGAATGAACGCAAAAACGCCGAGAGCGGCGAGAAGGCCGATAATGGCGACAACAAGGGATATGATGAAAACAAGCTGCGTAGGCGCACTGAGATTCATGTGTGGCTCCTCCGACATGATTCGTACAACCGCATAGTATCAGGCGCGCCGTTCACGCACCAATCAGCGTGCGCAGCGGGTTCGCCGGATCGGCCAGCAGCTTGATGGCCAGCGCCAGACAGACCATCACCAGCAGCGGCTTGATCAGTTTTGCGCCATTGCGGATGGCGAGGCTGGCGCCGACGCGGGCGCCGAGGAACTGGGCGACACCCATCATCAGGCCGATCTTCCAGTAGACGACCCCGGCAGCAGCGAAGACGATGAAGCCGCCGATGTTGGAGGCGAAGTTGAGCAGCTTGGTGTGCGCCGTCGCCTTGAGCACGCCGTAGCCGGCTAGGGTGACGAAGGCCAGCATGTAGAAGGAACCGGCCCCCGGCCCGAACAGGCCGTCATAGAAGCCGACAATCGGCACCAGGATCAGCCCGAACAGGAACGGCGACAGGCGCCGGGCGCGGTCGACGTCACCCATGTCTGGCTTCAGGGCGAAGTAAAGGGCGATGCCGATCAGCAGGACCGGCAGAAGAGCGCGCAACAGGTCGCCCGGCATGAATGTCGCCAGCAAGGCGCCGAGAGCACTGCCGGCAAGCGCCAACAGGGCCGAAGGCAATTGCCGGCGCAAATCGACATGGCCGTTCGCGGCGTAGTGGATTGTCGCCGAGCCTGAGCCGAACATGCCCTGCAGCTTATTGGTTCCCAGCGCCTCGACCGGCGAGAAGCCCGCGAGCAGCAGTGCTGGAATGGTGATCAAGCCGCCGCCGCCGGCGATCGAATCGACGAAGCCGGCAGCGAAGGCGGCGGCGCCGAGAATGACGACGGTCTGGGTGGCAAAATCGAACATCGGATGGTTGCGGGAGGGGGGTTCCGGCCAGCGGGAAAATATCGCGCGTTCGACCACAGCCGACCCGTTTGCGCAAGACCGATTCCGCGCTACCTATGCCAAGCGCGCCGCGACGCGCTTGGCTCTTCTGTTTTATGCATGTCGTTATCTCAAAACCGCTGCGCACTTTTGAGCGACATGCATTTGACGAATCGGAAAGGGACGCTGATGGCATTCGCATTGCTTGACCAGATACGCTCGATCTTCGACGGCGACCCCGGCGTGCGCAAGGTTGCGGACGATCCTGTGCTGTCGGCGGAACTGCTGATGCTGTTTCGCATGATTCTGGCCGACGGCACGGTCAGCGAGAGCGAAATGGCCGCCTTCAGACGCATCTGCCGGGAAGCCTTCGGCATTCCGGAAGCCAGCATCGACAGCGTCATCGAATATCTCAACGAGTTCGGCTACGAGACCAACAGCTCGCAAGCCATCGCGCAGTTCCGTGACCTCGACGTCGAGAGGCGCAGCCTGCTTGCTCGCCATATGGCCGAGATCGCCAAGGCCGATTCGCAACTTGCCGGGACCGAGATGCAGCTCTTGCGGCGCACGCTCGACTTGCTCGGCATTAGCCCAGCCGATGTGGTGAAGCCGCAAGAGTAAGCCTCTGAACGGTCGGCTGTTCACCCCTGTTCCTGTAACCGCCGAGCAATCGCGCGGTGCAGGTCTGGGGCCGCAGCGACCAGCGCCTTCGCGGCTTCGGACTGCGGATGGTCGAGAACCTCCCTCGTCCTGCCGCGCTCGACAATCTTGCCGTCATGCATGATCATCACCTGGTCGGTGATGGCGCGGGCAACGGCCAGATCGTGGGTGATGAATAGATAGGCAACGCCGAGCTTCTGGTTGAGCTCGGCGAACAGGTCGAGAATCTGGGCGCGGATCGAGACATCGAGCGCCGAGACCGGCTCGTCGGCGACGACCAGTTTGGGGCGGGTGATGATGGCGCGGGCAATCGACAGGCGCTGGCGCTGGCCACCCGAAAATTCGTGCGGATACTTGTCCATATCGCGTGGGCTGAGACCGACCTCGTGCAGGGCCTTTGCCACCATCTCGCGCCGCTCCGTGTTCGTCGGCTTCTTCTCCAGGACATGCAGTGGTTCGGCGACCAGTTTTTCGACCTTCTGGCGCGGATCGAAGGAGCCGTAAGGGTCCTGGAACACCACCTGCATGTCGCGGCGCGCCGGCTTGAGCTCCGCCTCGCTCTTGCCGGTGATGACTTCGCCGCGAAACCGGATCGTTCCCGATGTTGGCCCGTCCAACGCCAGGATCATGCGGGCAAGCGTGGACTTGCCGCAGCCCGAACGCCCGACCAGCGCCACCGACTGGCCGGGATCAATCGAGAACGAGACATCGTCGACGGCGCGGATCGGGGCCGCCCGCTTCAACAGCGATTTGCGGCGTCCCTGATAGTCCCGCGTCACGCTCTCTACCTGAAGAAGAGGTTTGGCCACCTGAAGATGAGGTTTGGCTACCTGGAGCAGGGGGTTGTCTTGGCCGACCTCGTTTGTCCTGGCACGCGCTGGCACATGCGTCGAGGCCTGCGCCAGCTGTCGCGTGTAGGGATGAAGCTGTTCTGACAAAGTGCGCGCCGTGTCGCCGGCCTCTATCACTTCGCCGTGGCGCAGGATGGTGATGCGCTCCGCCATTTCCGTCACCACCGCGAGGTCGTGCGAGATCAAGAGCAGACCCATGCGATTTTCTGCGACCAGGTCGCGCAACAGGTCGAGGATCTGCGCCTGCAGCACGACGTCGAGCGCCGTCGTCGGCTCGTCGGCGATCAGCAGCTTGGGTTTTAGCGCGCAAGCAATGGCGATGACGACGCGCTGGCGCTGGCCGCCGGAAAGCTCGTGCGGATAGCGCGACAACGGGAATTGCGCCGCCGGCAGGCCTACCCGGTCGAGCATTTTTCGCGCGCGGTCTTCGGCGTCGGCGCGGCTTGCCCTGGTGTGCCAGCGTATGCCTTCGGCGACCTGCTCGCCAATGGTCTTGACCGGGTTCAGCGCCGTCATCGGCTCCTGGAAAACCATGCCGATATCATCGCCGCGCAGCGCGCACATCTGGTCTTCGCTGGCCGAAAGAACGTCGATGCCGTCGAAGGTGACGCGCCCGGTGGCGCGCGCCGCCCAGGGCAGAAGACGCATCACGGTCAGCGCCGTGATCGATTTGCCCGAGCCGGATTCCCCGACCAGTCCCATCACCTCGCCGAGCGCGACGGAGAGCTCGACATCCCGCAGGATCGGCGTGTCGCCGATCGTCAGCGACAATTTCTCGATTTCGAGCAGGCTCATCGCTGCCGCCGCGATTTGGGGTCGAGGATGTCGGCAACACCGTCGCCGAGCAGGTTCAGTCCAAGCACGGTGACGACGATCGCCATGCCTGGAAAGATCGCCATCCACGGCGCCGCCACCATACGGGTCTGCGCGTCGAACAGCATCCGCCCCCAGCTCGGCATCGGTGGCTGGGTGCCGAGCCCGACATAGGAAAGCCCGGCTTCGGCCAGGATACCGAGCGCAAACTGGATAGTGCCTTGCACCAGGAGCAAGGTGACGATGTTGGGCAACACATGTTCCAGCGTGATCAGTGTCCTGCCTTTGCCGGCGGCGCGCGCGGCGAGGATGAACTCGCGCGGCCATATCGCCAGCGCGCCGGCCCGGGCAACGCGGGCGAAGACCGGGATGTTGAAAATGCCGATGGCGATGATGGCGTTGAGCGCGCCCGGCCCGAAGATGGCGGTGATCATGATTGCCGACAGCAGGGCAGGGAAGGCGAAGACGAGGTCGTTGAGCCGCATCACGGCTTCGTCGACGATACCGCCGCGCGCCGCGGCAAAGGCGCCGAGCGGCACGCCGATACCCATGCCGATGCCAACCGCCACCAGCGCTACGGCGATCGAATTGCGGGCGCCGACCATGATCATGGAAAGAATGTCGCGACCGAAATGATCGGTGCCGAACCAGTGCGCCGGCGAGGGCGCTTGGGTCTTGTCGGCGACGATCAGCCTGGTGACGTCAAAAGGCGTCCAGAAGAACGAGACGATGGCGACCGCTGCCACTAGTGCGGTGATGACGAAACCGGTGAGGAACGAGCGGTTGGTGAAAGCCTTGACGAGGATGTCGGCAAAATTTTCCTCAGGGATGTCGAAGCGCAGCGTCATTGGCGGCTTCTCAGGCGCGGATCGACGACCGCATAGGAGAGATCGACGAGGAGGTTGACCGCGATGACGGCGGCGACCAGCAGCATGACGACGCTTTCGACGACGATCAGATCGCGCTGGGTGATCGCCTGGAACACCAGCCGGCCAAGGCCGGGCAGGTAAAAAACGTTCTCGATGATGATCGTGCCGGCGAGCAGAAAGGCGAATTGCAGGCCGAGAATGGTCAGCACCGGGATCATGGCGTTGCGCAGCGCGTGCCGCCACAGCACTGCGCGATAGCGCAGGCCCTTGGCGCGGGCGGTGCGGATATAATCCTCGTTCAACACTTCGATCAGCGCCGAGCGGGTGACGCGGGCGAGGATCGCCGCTTGCGGCAGAGCGAGCGCGATCGCCGGCAGGACCAGCGATTTAAGCGCCGGCCAGACGCCGGCGCTCCAACCAGGAAAGCCGCCGGCAGGCACCAGCCGCAGCCAGACGGCAAACAGGTAGATCAGCATCAGCGCGAACCAGAAGTTCGGCACGGCAACACCAAGCTGGGCGGCGCCCATCGCGATCGTGTCGCCGGCCCGCCCGTGCCGGCCGGCGGAAAACAGCCCGACCGGAATGGCAATGATGGTGGACAGCGCCAGCGCGATCAGCGCCAGCGGCAGCGAGACGACGACGCGCTCGCGGACCAGCTCGATGACCGGCACCGAATAGGTGTAGGAGCGGCCGAAATCGAGGCTCAGCAAGCCGCCGGCCCAGTGCAGATAGCGCGCGGCAAGGGACGCGTTGAGGCCCATCTGGTTGCGCAGCAGCTCGATCTGTTCGGCGCTGGCGTTCATGCCGAGCATCAGCCGCGCCGGGTCGCCTGGAATGATCTCCAGCACGGCAAAGACCACCATCGAGGCCAGAACCAGCGTGATGAGAGCGATAGTAAGGCGCTTGAGGAGATAGGCGGTCATGACGGCAGGACCGCTGCGCCGCTCAGCGCGACAAATGGATGAAGGTCGCGTTCCCGCCAACCCCCCTCTGTCCTGCCGGACATCTCCCCCGCAAGGGGGGAGATTGCGCGCTCAGCCGCTTTCGCCAATTTTGAACGTGGTAGGAGAGGCGTGCCGCCGAAACTGCCGATCTCCCCCCTTGCGGGGGAGATGCCCGGCAGGGCAGAGGGGGGTGGGAAGGATCGCAAGCTTCGCCTCTTTGGCCAGCAGTCCCTCACTCCGTCCACTTCACCTTGGTCAAGTCATTGGCCTGGATCGGGGCGTTTTCCCAAAAACCCTCGAGCTTGGCGTCCCAGACACCGGCTTTCGGCAGTTCGTAGAGGAAGCCGACCACGGCATCGTCGGCCAGGATCTTCTGCGCCTCGCCGAGCAGCGTCATGCGCTTGGCCTCATCCGAGGTGTGGTTCAGATCGGCGATGATCTTGTCGAAGGTCGGATTGTCGTAATTGAAGTAATAATCCTTGCGCGAATAGATATCGATGTCGTTGGGCTCGGTGTGGGAGACGATGGTCAGGTCGTAGTCCTTCTTGGTGAAGACCTGGTCCAGCCACTGCGCCCATTCCACGGGCACGATCTGCAGATCGATGCCGACATCGCGAAGCTGCGACGCGATGATCTCGCCGCCAAGCCGCGCATAGGAAGGCGGCGGCAGTTTCAGCGTCGCCTTGAAGCCGTTCTCCAGGCCGGCCTCCTTCAGCAGTGCCCTGGCCTTTTCGACATTGTGCGGATAGAGGCCGGTGAGGTCGACATAGGCCTTGTTGGCGGGCGACATATGCGAGCCGATCGGCACCCCAAGGCCGGCCGAGGCGCCGTCGATGATCGCCTTGCGGTCGAGCGCAAACGAAATCGCCTGCCTGACCTGCAGTCTGTCGAAAGGCGGCTTCTTGTTGTTGATCGAGAGAATGGTTTCACCCTCGGTCGTGCCGATCACCACCTTGAAGCGTGGATCGCCCTGGACCTGGGCGACGCTGTCGGGATCAAAAAAAGGGAAGGCCTGAACATCGCCGGAAAGCAGCGCCGGGACGGCGGCCGCGGCATCCGTGACGATGCGGAACTCTGCCTTGTCGAGGGAGATCGGGGCGCCCCAGTAAGCGTCGGATTTGATTAGCGTGATCGACGAGCCCTTGGCCCAGTTCTGGAACTTGAACGGGCCGGTGCCAACAGGCTTTTCCTTGTTGGTGTCGGCTGTCTCAGGTGCGACGATGACCGCGTCGCCCCAGCCCATGTTATAGAGGAAGGAGCTTTGAGGGTTCTTCAGCGTGATCTTGACCGTCGCCGGATCGACCACCTCCACCGCATCGATGGCGGCGAACAGGCCCTTTTGGGCGTTGACGGAGTTGTCGGCACGGGCGCGGTCGAGCGAGAATTTCACGTCGTCGGCGTTGAAGTCGGTGCCGTCGTGGAATTTCACGCCGGTATGCAGCTTGAAGCTGTAGATTTTGCCGTCGTCGGAAACGGTCCAGCTTTCGGCGAGATGCGGCAGCACCTCGCCGTTCGGACCGATGCGGGTCAGCCCCTCGAACACGTTGGCGTAAAGCACTTCGTCGATCGCAGCCGCAGCACCGGCGGTCGGGTCGAGATGCGGAGGTTCGAGCGGAATGCCGATGACCAGATCGGTCCGCGCGGCAAATGCCGAGGCGCCTGTTGCCAGCACCAGGCTTACAGCGGTGAGAATGGTTTTCCACAACTTCATCGTGCACTCCCGATACGCTCAAAAAAATGCTCAAAACCCGGTGGATAGAAGCGTGATTTCGCCAAGGAGTAAATTGCGTTTCGTGCTTTCCGGCAGCGCCGGCAGGAATGTTTTTCCGCCCATCACCGATCAGCGGGCGCCCCTGAGCAGAATGTTCAGCCCGATCGCCATCACTTTGGCCGCGTCCATCATGTCTGATATCCCAACCCATTCGTCAGGCCTATGGGCGAGGTCGAGAATGCCCGGGCCATAGGCAATGCAGTCATAGATGTGGCCAATGCGGGCAATGTGTTTCTGGTCGTAGGTGCCGGGCGAGATCACGTAGTCGGGCTCGTGGTCGAATATCTCCATGATGCCTTGCGCCACCGCCTTCACCACCGGCGCATCGCGCTCGGTCATCAGCGGCAGCACCTCCATAAGATCGCGGATCTCGTAGTCGAATTTTTTGCGCTCGCGCTTCAGCCGGTCGAGGATATCGGTCACCTCGCTCTTGACCGCGCCGAGATCTTCTTCGAGCAGGAATCGGCGGTCGATGGTCAGCCGGCAGGAATCGGGCACGTTGGGCGAGGGCAGGCCGGGCCGGAAATCCTCCGTCTGGCCGCCATGAATCGAGTTGATGTTCATGGTCGAGCGCCTTGCCCCATCGGGCACGACCGGCATGCGCGTCATCTTGCGGTCGAGCGCCGGGAACAGCTCGTCCTCGAAAGCGGTTAGCACGGCGCCCATATGGCGCACCGCATTGTCGCCGAGGAACGGCATCGAGCCGTGCGCGATCTCGCCCTTGGTCTCGATCTCCGCCCACCAGACGCCGCGATGGCCAAGGCAGATGCGATCCTTGTTCAACGGCTCGGGGATGATGACGTGGTCGACCTTTGGCCTGGAGAAATAGCCGAGCTTGGCCAGATGGGCGACGCCGCCAAAGCCGCCGGACTCCTCGTCGACCGTGCCCGAAATCTCGATGGCGCCGGGAAAGTCGGGGAATACCTCCATGAAGGCTTCAGTGGCGATGATCGAGGAAGCCAGGCCGCCCTTCATGTCGCAGGCGCCGCGGCCATAGACCTTGCCATCCCTGACGATGCCGGCGAAGGGATCGAGGCTCCAGCCGTCGCCGGCTTCGACTACGTCGATATGCGAGTTGAAATGCACGCAGGCGCCGGGCGAGCGGCCATCGAAGCGGGCGACGACATTGACGCGCGGGTAGCGGTCGGTGTCGCCGGGCGTGTCTTCGGCGCGGATGAATTCGACTTCGAAACCGCGTTTCTTCAGCCGCGCTCCGACGTATTCGGCGCATGGCCGATAGGCTTCGCCTGGCGGATTGATTGTCGGAAAGCGGATCAGATCCGCGGTCAGCGCGACCAGGTCGTCGACCCGATCATCGACCGCTTTCAGGAGCCGTTCGTTCATTTCGTTCATTCGACGAATTGAGCAGCCAACGGTGCGCTTTGGCAAGCCTCTTGGCGGACCGCGCCGCTGCTGCGTGTTGTAGCGGCAACTATCGCGGGAAATCGTTCAAATTCGCTGCTTTGGATTGGCGGATTCGTCAAGGAGTATGTGGTTACCTCACTTGTCATTTAAAAAATCAAGAATAGCGTGAAGGCAGGCGGGCAAGGGCAATCAAAGGGGTTTGATCGCATGAAAAAGACCGTTCTCATGGCAGCGTTACTGGTAACGATGCTGTTCGGTTCTTCGGTCGAGGGCTGGGCAGCCAAGCTGGTTGCAAGGATCGACGTGTCATCGCAGACGATGACTGTAAGATACGGTCAGGCGGTTTACCGATGGCGCGTATCGACGGCGCGCAAGGGGTATATCACGCCGCGCGGCAGCTACCGGCCGCAACGAACGGCACGGATGTGGTATTCGCGCAAATACGACATGTCGCCGATGCCGCATTCGGTGTTCTACCGCGGCGGCTACGCCATCCACGGCACCGGCGCGGTAAAATCTCTCGGGCGCCCGGCGTCGCATGGCTGCGTGCGGCTGCACCCGGCCAATGCCGCCGCCTTTTATTCGATGGTGCGGCAAGCCGGCTTCCGCAATACGCGGATCGTCGTGACCAACTAACTTTAGGTGGTTGCAAGCTCGTGGTTCCTACAAGAAGTCAGAACGGGCGCTTCTTGTGAGGCAACGCCGGCTTTCCGCTCTGAACCAATTCGTCGGCGAAAGTGGGAGCACTATTTACGTGGGCAGGCTTTGGGCAGAATATACGGGGTGGGAGGAAGCATTCGGAATCCCTGAATAATGCGCCCGAACGGCTTCCGACCGTTGGTTGCAAGGGAGGATATTCATGAAACGTATTTTCTCGCTCGCGGCGGGTGCCGCGGCGTTATCGCTCGGCGTATCGAACGCCTACGCACAATCGGGCGGCGTCGATAAGGCGGTCGGCGGCTACAGCTTCGAAGAAGCCGCAAAGGAGGCCCCTGGTACGAAGGACTTCCATTCGGCCGATGGTCACCTCACTTTCGCTATCGTGACACACACTGCCGGCAATGGTTTCTTCGATCCGGTCTACGTCGGCGCGACCGTCGCCGGCAACCTGATCGGCGCCAAGGTCCTGCTGCTCGGCTCGGAATCGCCGACCGACGACCCTGCCCGCGAGATCGAAATCCTGAACCAGATCGTGCAGGATCCGACGATCGACGGGCTGATCATGACAACGCCCCAGGTCGGCGCCTATAACGACATCGTCAAGGCCGCCGAGGCGAAGGGCATACCGGTCGCTACGACCAATTCCTTCGACGGAACGATCCTGAACCGCAGCGGCATCGGCCACACCGGCCAGGACGCCTCCGCTGCCGCAATCGCCGGCGAGGCGCTCGTCAAGTGCCTCGCGGACAAGGGTATCGAGAAGGGTTCGATCGTCCTGCCGTCGTCGACCGCAATGGGCAACATCGAGGTGAACAATCGCGTCACTTCGGCTTTCAACGCCATCGTCAAGGGCTTGAAGGATGCCGGCAAGCTTGATGCCTTCAAGGTCGACGCGGGTCCGGAGAACACCGGTATCGACACCAATCCGAATGACCCGGTGAACGGCATCGTGACGCTGTTCGAATCGCGAGGCGACGTCGTTGGCGCGTTCGCCGGCAATAATGTGTTCACGCCGGCGCTTGCCAAGGCCGTCGCTCAGACCGGACTGACCGGCAAGATCTGCGCCTACGGTTTCGACCTCGGCCCCGCCCAGCAGGATGCGATGAAGAGCGGCGATCTGACCGGCGCGCTCGGGCAGCAGCCCTTCTTGCAGGGCTTCTGGCCGGTCATGCAGCTCTATCTGGAGATCGATCGCGGTATCGCGGCATCCAACCTCGACACACGTGCCCAACTGGTGACGAAGGAGACCGTCGAGGATGTCGGCAAGCGCTTCGAGAACTGAGTCCGCTCGGAAGGTCTGAAATCATTGCGGGAGGGCGCAAGCTCTCCCGCAATGCGGCAGCAGGGAAATCGACCAGAAGAGACCATGGCGCTTACCGCGACCACATCACTCGGCCGTGCGCCGTCCCAGATTGTCGGCGGCTGGGAGGTGGGGCTCGTTGCCTTGCTTTTGCTGCTCTATCTCGGCGGCGCTCTCGTCAATCCCGCGTTCTTCGGGTCGACAGGAGCGTTTCACTCGCTGCTCCGCGACACCTCGCGGGTTGCCATCATCGCGGTCGGAGTGACCTTCGTCATCGTCAACAAGGACCTCGATCTTTCGGTCGGTTCAACTTACGGCCTAGTCGCCGTCGTCTTCGCCAGGCTGTTCGCGCCGAGCTTCCTTGACCTCGGCGTCGTCACGTCGGTGATCCTCTGCATGCTTCTCGGTGTGTTGATCGGTCTCGTCAATGGCGTGCTCGTTACCATCCTGAAAGTGCCTGCATTCATCGCCACCCTGACGATACTTTTCATCGGCCGCGGCTTCGTGCTGGCGCTCACTCACGGGCAGGCGATCTACTATCCTGCCAAGGCGACCGGCTATCCGCTTTTTTTTCACCTCGGCGAGACTAACCTCCTCGGCTTCAACAACCAGGTCGTGATCTTCGTTGTTGTCGCAGTGATCGGCGCCTATGTGCTCGCCAAGACGCGCTGGGGCTACGAGACCTTCGCCACCGGCGGCAACGAGCAGGCGGCGTCCTATGCCGGCATCCCGACCAACTGGGTGCGCATTCGAGCTTACCTGATCTCCTCGCTCTGCGCGGCGCTTGCCGGCCTGATGTCAGCTGCCCAGGACAAGGGCGTGACGCCCCTCTACGGCGTCAGTGGTGAGCTGACCGTCATTGCCGCCGTGATCATCGGCGGCGCCTCGATCCTCGGCGGCCGCGGCCGGGTCGCCGGATCCTGCCTTGGCGCCCTGCTGGTGGTGCTGCTCGACAAGGTGTTGCGCGAGGGCTGGCCGATCACGCGCACCATCAAGATCGACGACGAGGAGATCACGGTCAACGCCGTTTTCTCGCTGCCGGTCGGCGCGGTGCCGGTGTTCCTCGGACTGCTGCTCGTCGTGGCGGTGCTCATCGAGCCTTATCTCATCCGCCGCCAGGTGGCAGGGCGCCTCTGGGCCTGGCTCCGCGGCCGGCCACCGCCACCGGCCTACGAGATCGGTGGCATCGCGATCGAGGGAGTGCAGACCAAGGGGGCAATGGCGACCGACATGGCGCTGTCGGCCACCGGGTTCGGCAAGTTCCTCGCCCGGCGCGACGCGCTCGCCATCATCTTGACCGTGCTCCTGTGGCTGACCGGCCTCGCGCTCCGGCCGGACTACTGGTGGAACCTGTCCAACAGCTTCGCGATCCTGCTCAACTATACCGAGCTTGCGCTGATCACCATCGGGCTCACCTACGTCATCGCCGCCGGCGATATCGATCTCTCCGTCGGGGCGGTGCTCGCCCTCGCCGGCAGCACCGCCGCCTATTTTCTCAAGGTTCTCGGCGCCGACCCCGTGACCGCGGTGGCGATGGGCCTGCTCGCGGGCATGTGTGCCGGCCTCGTCAACGCGATCGTCACCGTCGGCTTCAAGCTGCCGGCCTTCATCGCCACGCTCGGCATGTTCTACATCGCCCGCGGCCTCGCCGCCTGGTTCGTCGCCGGGCAGCAGCTCACCGGCTGGCCCGAGGGCTACAACCTGCTTGGCCGCAAGGTGAACGACATCCTGCTGCACTACCGCATCTCGCTGCCGGACGGGCTGCTGCGCTCGACCGCCGAGGTGGTGAGCGTCCAGACCATCTGGATGCTGGTCGTCGCCGTCATTGCCGGCGTCGTGCTCGCCTATATGCCGTTCGGGCAGAAGGTCTATGCGACCGGCGGCAACATTCGCGCCGCCGCCTACGCCGGGATCAACACCAACCGGGTGCGGTTTCTCGCGCTTATGCTGGCGGCGCTCTGCGCGACAATGGCCGGGATCATCAACGTCGCCTACTTCCGCAGCTTCAACCCGGTGGCCGGCCAGTTCCGCGAGCTCGACGCCATCGCTTCGGTGATCATCGGCGGCGGTTCGATCTTCGGCGGCTACGGCACCGTGATCGGGGCGCTCGCCGGGGCGGCGGTGATCACCCTGATCCGGGCGCTGCTGCAGCTCAACGTCCAGGGCTTCACCATGCCGCAGCACTGGATCAACGTCTTCATCGGCGGCATCCTGATCGTGGCGGTGCTGATCGACATCTGGGTGCGCCAGGCCAACATCTTCGGCCGCCTGCGGGCGCGCCTCGCACGGCGCACAAGAACGGCGGAGACCACCCATGCGTGACCCGACCACGCCTGCACCGATCGTAGAAATGCGGGGCATCGAAAAAGCCTTCGGTGCAGTGCAGGCGCTCCGCAACGTCGACCTCGTGCTCTATCCCGGCGAGATCCTGGGCCTCGTCGGCGACAACTCGGCCGGCAAATCTACGCTGATGAAGATCCTGACCGGCGCCTACCAGCGCGACGCCGGCGAGGTTTTCGTCGCCGGGCAGCCGGTGCACTTCAAGAGCCCGCACGAAAGCCGCGATGCCGGCATCGAGATGATCTACCAGGATTTCGCTCTTTGCGGGAATATGGATGTCGGTCAGAACATCTTTCTTGGCCGTTGGCCGCGCAAGGGCCTTTTTGTCAATCGGCGGAAAATGTACGCGGAAGCCGACAGCGTGCTGAAGCGGCTCAAGGTCGACGTGAACTCCGTCTATCAAAAGGTCGAGAGCCTGTCAGGCGGACGCCAGCAATCTGTGGCGATTGCCCGCGCTATCTCCTTCCAGCCGCGCGTGGTGATCCTCGACGAGCCGACCGCCAATCTCTCGGTGATGGCGACCGAGCGGCTGCTCGAGACCATGCTGGAACTGAAAAAGCAGGGCGTTGCCCAGATCATCATCTCCCACCGCCTCGTTGACATATTCGCTGTGGGCGATCGCGTGATGGTGCTGAAGCGCGGCGAGAACGTCGGCGATCGCTACGTCAGGAACACCGGCGAGCATGAGGTCCTGGAGATCATCGTCTCCGGCACGCGAGAGCACGCACTTACGGCCGATGAGGCGAGGCCTTGACCGATCAGGTTCACTTTTCTCCAGGCGTGGCTGTCAAACAGCCCTTTCATTTCGGACGTGCTTGACGATTGGCGGTGAAACTTGCCACGCCGAAAGACCGAAACTTGAAACAAGGCCGCCATCGAGCGATCCGGCCGAAACAAAAAACCCGCCTCAGCGGGCGGGTCGTTGGCGCAGATCAAGAATGCTTAAATTCCTAGCATAAACTGCCGTCACTTGTCAAGTCGAAACTACCCATAGTTGCAGGGCAATCACTTCACGCTGCGCTGCATCTCAATACTTGCCGTTTCAGGCCGCTTCGCCGCGCTGTCTCGCCCGGCGATGCTTTCCGCGCGGGCCGCTGATCTCCCACCTTTTGTGGAACCACATCCACTGGCCGGGATCCTCGCGCACCCAGCGCTCGACCACGTCGTTGAGCAGCTGGGTGGTGCCGTGGACGTCGACACTGCCGCCGGCGGTGCGCGGCAAGGTCAGTCTGTCCTCGATCTCGAGCCGGAAGCGGTTGCCGGGCAAGCGCACGCAGCGCGCCGGATAGACATCGCAGTCATAGTGCCGCGCCAGGGTGCCCAGAACCCGGTTGCTCTCGCATGGGCGGCCGAAGAATGTCGTTTCGAGCCCGCTCGAGAATTTCTGGTCGACGAGCACGCCGATATTGCCGCCTTTCTCCAGGATTGCCGCCAGCGCGAACGAGGCGCCGGTGGAGGAGGGCAGAAGCGACCCCATGGTCGAGCGGCGAGTCGAGAGGATGTAGTCGGCAAGGTAAGGGTTGTTGGGCGGGCGAAACAGCGCCGTGATGTTCATGCCGAAAGTGGCTGCCGCCACCGGAAGCAGTTCGAAATTGCCGAGATGCCCGGTGAAGATGATATGCGGCTTCTGTTCCTCGGCGATATGCACGAAGTGCTCGACCCCCTTGACCTCGACGCGGCCCGGTTTCGTCGCGGCGGGATCGTAGTCGAACAGGGCGTCGAGAAAAATGTATTCTGCGGCAAGGCGGGCCATGTTGCCCCACATATCGGACGCGATGGCCTGGATTTCGCTGTCGCTCTTTTCCGGGTAGGCGTTGCGCAGATTGGCGATGGCGACATTGTGGCGTCCCACCCACGGACCAATGAGGCGGGCGGCTCGGTCGGCGAAATTGAGCGCTCTGTCGACCGGCAGCAGACGCAGCAGCCAAATTATCGTCATCGCGGCGCGCGCAAGCAGCCAATAGTTGAACTGGCGCAGCCCCCTGCCGTGGCGGAACGCCAAGTCCCGGCGGAGCTTCTTGAAGGTGTTGCCGACCATGCCTAGCCCATGACGTTTTTAGACAGCAACATCATGGTCAACCGACGCGCAGGATGATCTTGCCGAACACGTCGCGGCCTTCCATGCGCTTCAGCGCGGCGTCGATGCCGTCGAAGCCGACTTCGGTGTCGATAACCGGAAAAACCAGCCCCGCCGCCATTTTCTGCATGGCGTCGGCCATGTTTTGCATACGGCAGCCGAAGGAGCCGAGCAGCTTCAGCTGCTGCTGGAACAATTGCATCAGATTGATCTGCGTCGAGACGCCCGAGGTCGAGCCGCAGGTCACCAGGCGACCGCCGCGTTTCAGGCACAGCATCGAGGCGGCAAAGGTGTCGGCGCCGACATGCTCGAAGACGACGTCGACGCCCTTCTTCTTCGTCAGCTTGCGCACCACGCCTTCGAAACGGTCCTCGCGATAGTTGATAACATGGTCGGCGCCAAGCGCCTTCGCCTTGTCGATCTTGTCGTTCGAGCCGACCGTGGTGATCACAGTGCAGCCCATTTTCTTTGCCAGCTGGATCGCGGCGGAGCCGATGCCCGAGCCGCCGGCATGGATAAGGATGATCTCCCCGGGCTGCAGCCTGGCATTGTCGAACAGCATGTGTTCGACCGTGCCGAAGGTGACGGGCGCGACGGCCGCGCCGATGTCCGTCACGCCGGGCGGGGCGGGGACCAGCAGGCGCGCCGGCAGGTTGATCTTCTCTTGCGCAAAGCCATCGAGATGAAAGCCGTGAACGCCCGAGACATTATCGCAGAGATTGTCGCGGCCTTCGCGGCAGGCGCGGCAAAGCCCGCAGGTGCGCGCGCCGTAGATCGACACAAGCTGTCCGGGTACAAGGCTGGAGACGCCGGGGCCGACCGCCTCGACCTCGCCGGAAGCTTCGGCGCCGACGACCAGCGGCAGCTTGCGCTTGGCGAAGGCCATGCCGCGCCAGCCCCAGACGTCGATATGATTGAGCGCCACGGCTTTGATGCGCAGCGTCACTTCGCCCAGCGCAGGCTGCGGCGGAGGCGGCAGGTCCACCGTTTCAAGGCGGCGGTCCTCGATAAGTTGCAATGCGCGCATTGAGCCTGTCGGTTCTGTTGAGCGGGAAAAGGCTCGCTTAGACTGGTTCCCGCGCCATGACAAGGCAGGTGTTCTGGCCGCCGAAGCCGAAGGAGTTCGACAGCACCGTGCCCACCTCGGCGTTGCGCTTCTTGTTCGGTACCACATCGAGCACGATCGCCGGATCTGGATTGTCGTAATTGATGGTCGGCGGGATCACGCTCTCGCGCATGGTCATCAGCGAAAACGCGGCCTCGACGGCACCGGCGGCCGACAGCGTGTGGCCGATCATCGACTTGTTCGACGAGATCGGCATCGAGCCGATCCGCTCGCCGAACACGGTTGACAGCGACAGATGCTCCATCTTGTCGTTTTCCGGCGTCGAGGTGCCATGAGCGTTGACATAATCGATCTCGTCCTCGCCCAAGCCGGCATCGGCGAGGGCGGCGCGAACGGCGGCGATCGCCGGCGAACCGTCCGGCTTCGAGCGGGTGCGGTGGAAATCGTCGGCCTTCTCGCCGCAGCCGCGCAGGATGCCGAGGATGGTCGCGCCGCGGGCCAGTGCGGCCTGCAGCGATTCCAGCACAAGCGCGCCCGAGCCCTCGGCCAGCACGAAGCCGTCGCGATCCTTGGAGAACGGCTTGGACGCCCTTTCGGGGATGTCGTTATGCGTGGAGAGCGCCGAAAGCAGGGAGAAACGGATCAGCGCCTCGGCCGTTGCCGAGCCGTCGGCGCCGATCGACAGCGCCCTGTCGCATTCGCCGCGGCGGATCGCCTCGACGCCGAGTTGGATCGAGGTGGCGCCCGAGGCGCAGGCCGTCGACAGCGTGATCGGCAGGCCGCGCGTCCCAAAACGGTCGGCGAGCCGGTCGGCGATCGAACCGAACTGGGTGGTTTCGAAAACATCGAGTTCCTTCAAGCCGCGCGCCACGCGAAGCAGCCGTTCGGCGCCGATGTCGTGCTTGTCGGAATTGTAGAGCGAAAAGCGCTCGCTCCAGTCGAGTTCGACCGGCGGCGAGGCGAGGAAAAGCGGCCCGCCGAAATCGCCCGAATCAATGCCGGCTTCGGCCACGGCTTCCTGCGCGGCGATCTCGGCGAGATCGTAGGTAAGAAGACTGGCGCCCTTGGAGCTCGACGGCAGGAAATCGACCATGCCGGAGATGCGGGTGTTCAGATGCTCAACCGGAAAGCGGGTGATCGGATGGATGCCGGACTTGCCCGCGGTGAGCGCTGCCCAATTGTCGGCCTTGCCGACACCCAGCGAAGTCACCACGCCGATACCCGTGACGGCGACGATCGGCCTGCCCATGTGGTCGTTCAGATTGGCCATGACTTGTCCCGGATCTTTAATCGGCGGCGTTGACCAACGCCAAGCCCTCGAATTGGTGATAGCCGACCGCCGTTGCAAGGACGGTCCTGGGAATGCCATTGAACGGCTTCTCGGTGGCGGGGTCAAAAGCCGGGTAGGCGGCCTTACGTTCGACAGCCAGTGCCGCCAGCGCCACGGCGAAGGGAAACTGTGCTTCCTTCATGTGGCCGGTCAGCGTCGAAAAGCCGCGTGCGGCAATCGCCGGATTGGCGTCGAGCGCCGATTTCTCGGCAGCAGTAGCGGTATGGGCACCCGAAGCGCCCGAAATCGTCAGCAACTCGCCGTTCGGCAATGCCGCCTGCCTGAGCAGGGCGGCAATCTTGGCATCGAGTTCGCCCTGCCGGCGTTTTGCGCGTCCGGATATGACCGGGCCGAGTTCGGCATAGATCTTTCGCCCGCGGCTGATCGCATGTTCGCGCTGTTCCAGGACAAGAAACGCGCCGCCTGATCCAGTCACCACGCCACCGCCTTGCAGGCCTTGTCTCTGCCAGACCGGCCTCCAGGGGCCGCGATGCAGATAGCCGGCCAGTTCATAGCCAAGCAGCATGTCCGAATGCTCGGTCTGGAAGGCGCCGCCGACCAGGATATGCGTCGACTGGCCGGAGCGGATACGTGCGGCGGCCGTTTCGACGGCAGCGACGCCGGCGCCTTCCTCGCCCATGAAGGTGCGCGACGAGCCGGTCACCTTGTGAACGATCGAGATGTTGCCGGCGAGCAGGTTGGAAAGCTGCGCCAGAAACAGCGTCGGCCGCAACTCGGTGGTCAGTTTCTCGTTGAGCAGGACGTCACGGTCGTTGCGGCTTTCCGAAGCGGCGAGAATGTCGGCGTCGACGGTTTCGTCGCGCTCGCCGCCGCCGGCAGCCACCACCATGTCCATGGTCGTGCAAAGTTCGTCATTGCCCTTGATGCCGGCGTCGTCGAGCGCCATGCCGGCGGCGTAGGTGCCGAGCCTTTGCCAGGTTTCCATCTGCCGCTGGTCGCCGCGCTTGGCGATCTGCAGGTTCCAGTCGATCTCCGGCAGCGGGTGGATGGTGTAGGGCGAGAAGCGCGATGCTTCGAGCACGGGTTCCAGGCCGGGCTGGGCGAGTTTGCGCCAATGCGCATCCGGACCTTCGCCCAGCGAAGAGACAAGGCCGATGCCTGATATGACGACGTGGTGGGGACTCATGGGCGGTTGTTGTGGGTCAGGTTTGAAGGCGCATCAAGATCGCGGGCTGAACCATTTCAGGCGTTCTTGGCCGCGACCAGAGCGTCGATCTTGGCGCACAGGTTCTTCATGACGAAGTAATCGTCGGTCGAGGCCTTGCCGTCATTGACTTCTTGCGTCCACTTTTCCAGCGGCACCTTGATGCCGAATTCCTTGTCGATGGCAAAGACGATGTCGAGGAAGTCGAGGCTGTCGATGCCGAGATCGTCGATAGTGTGGCTTTCAGGGGTGATCGTGTCGATATCGATCTCACTGGTGTCGGCGATGATCTTGGCGACTTTGTCGAACGTGGTGGACAAGGGCTTTTCCTTCGGTTGCGGGCGGAATCTGTCCGCATGTGTTTGCGCGCTGTCTAATCGGTTTTTCCGGGCAGGAAAAGGGCCTGATACGTCGGGCGCAGATGGGGTGGCTGTTCTGCCAGGCAATAGGGTCGCGGGAACCTCCCGGCGATATGCCGCAACCATCCCATCTCTGGTCATTGCGTGAAGGTGCTCAGGGCCTTGGCCGAACATCGCGACATGAGCCTGAGTGACGCCGTCGAGGCATCGTGCTTTTGAAGGCCAGACGCCGTTTTCCCCGGTGACCCTGGAAACGATCGGCCAATTGAAGCGCATCTACGGGGCTGGAGCTTGGCGCAGCGGACAGCCACGGTCTGGCGGAAACCGGCGGGAGGAGGATGACGAACCATCTTGAGCGCAGCCACGGCATCGTGCTTTCGGGGCCGATGCTTTTCCCGTGTAGCGAACGCGAACGTCCGTTCAGGGCAGCGAGCGGCGCGACTGAATTTGCCACATCTACGTACCTTGCCGATGTCGATTCCGGCCACGACGCGCAGTATCATTAACGTGGGAGAAGTAGAGAGACATTGGCACGAGGTGCGAAAAAGCAACGCCAATACAGCTGATTTGTTACGACGTAGGTACTCTCGCAGATATGGTATTGGCCGTCCGGGGATTCCTGTACACGGTCCCGGGGGATGATGAAATTATGCGGCAAGTAAGTGTAACCACCGTCTATCCTGGACCGCACCGAAGACCGTGGTATGGCGCGGCAATCAGAACCACCGCAACACTTGAATTTCGTCTGTGGGTCAACCTTGTCCTCGTACCAATCGTGGGCGCTAGCGGCTGTCGCGGTTGCGATACACATTGCCGTGAAGATTAATCTTCGCATGGCATTCCTCAAGTATTTGGCAGCCGCTGCTCGTTCGAGCGTCTATGTATATTAGCGTTCCATTAAAAATACCATTGGCCCCCGACCGACTAACGCAGCTCCAGCAAGCGACGCTCGCAACTGAAAGACCGCAACGGGTCATGGCTTCCCCTTCAACTTTCTCCGAACAATGGCAAAGAAGGTCGGAACCGGTATTCCGCTTAGGGTACCAGCGCTAGATTTTCACCACTAGCGAACGGTTCAACCGCCTTCAGGGCAGATTAGAAGGTGACTCGGCCGAGCACGCGCAGGCCGTCGCCTTGCAGCTCGACGATCACGGCTTCGCCTTCGCGCGGCGAGATGCCGGTCAGAGCCATGATGTTCTCCAGATGGGTGACCATGACCACATTGTCGGAACCGGAATAGCCGCGGATCTCGTTTATGATCGCCTCGAGCTGGGCGGCTTTCTCGCTCGCGTCTGTCTTCAGAAGGTCAAGCGGCGCGAACGGTTCGGGTTCCGCTCTGAAAGCGATGCGGGCCGTGTCGAGGCAGCGGCAATAGCGGCTAGACAGCATGCGCTCGATGGGTGCGGCGCGGGCGGCGAACAGCGCGCCGATCTTGCGCGCCTGCTGCTTGCCGCGCACCGAGAGATTGACCTGGGTCGCGCATTTCTCGATGTCGAAATTCGCCGGATCGGCGGTGCCGGTGACCATGGCATGGCGAAGCAGCACGACATGTCCGCCGTCGCGCAACAGCGCCCAGCCGGCTTCGGTCGCACGGGCCGACGCGGGAATGACGAGCAGCATTAGCGCCAGCATAAATCGAAGCATCAGACGTCCTTTGCGGTCACCGCAGGTTGCATATAGGGACGGCAAAGCCGGCTGAAAAACAAGGCACCACCGGGCCCGGCTGTTGGCGAGGGCAGGCCGCTTCAGACGGCGGGGGTGATTGCGCTGCAATCCCGGCTCGCCTATCAGGAGAAAAATGTCTCCACTCATCGAAACCGTCCTTTTTGTCTTCGGCCTTGTCGCGCTCGGCTATCTGGCCGGGCTCACCGGCTATCTGAAGGCCGAGGCGGGCGAGGCCATCGCCGAATTCGCCGTCGGGGTGGCGATGCCGCTGCTTCTGTTCCGCACCATGGTCAATGCCGATTTCCATGGTGCCGCGCCCTGGTCGTTCTGGGGAGCCTATTTCGCGGCGGCGGCAGTCACTTGGGCCGCAGGCCATCTGGTCATCACGCGGGTGTTCGGGCGCGACGCGCGTGCGGGGGTCGTCGGCGGCGTGTCGTCGGCTTTTTCCAATCTCGTCCTGCTCGGTATCCCGTTCGTCCTCGGCACATTCGGGCCAAGTGGATTCGAAGTGCTGTCGCTGCTGATTTCCGTGCATCTGCCGACGATGATCATGGCGTCGATCATCTTGTTTGAAATCTTTGGCCGCGGTGACGAGCATGTGCATCCGCTGCGTATCATCCGGCGCTTCTTTCGAAAGCTGCTCTCCAATCCGCTGATCATCGGCATCCTGGCCGGATGGGCATGGCGTATCACCGGCCTGCCACTGCCGGGGCTGGCCGTCCGGCTGGTCGACGCATTGGCCAACATCGCCGGACCGGTCGCGCTGTTTGCCATGGGGCTTGGCCTGTGCCGTTTCGGCATCTCCGGCAACGTGCGGCCGGCGCTGGCGCTGTCGGCGCTGAAGCTGTTGCTGATGCCGGCCGTTGCACTCGGCCTGGTCTGGCTGTTCGGGCTGCCGCCGCTGTCAGCGAAGGTCGCGGTCGTGGCCGCCGCGCTGCCATCCGGGGTCAATTCCTACTTGATTGCGACGCAGTTCAACACCGGCCAGGCATTGGCATCGAACCAGATGACCATCGCCACCGCCTGCGCGGTCGTCACCACGGCGTTCTGGCTGACGGTCGTCGTCCACGTGTTTGGATAGCAACGTGTTTGGATAGCAATTTGGGCGCAAGTTGGCCTCGCCTTGCGCTGGCCCAAACCCTATATGCCATCTTGCGATTGATTGCGGGGCTTGCCCTAGGTAAAGAGCAGTGGCTCCCGGCGTGCCGGCACCGATGCCATTGCGCACGCCCACCAAAGAAATCCAGATAGCGGCCCGTCAGCGCGCCGAACGGAGGCTAGACCATGCTTCAGAAAACCAGCCATTTCATGCGCCAGGCCAATCTCATCAATGGCGAGTGGGTGCAGGCCGACAGCGGCCAGACGGTCGACGTCAACAATCCGGCCACCGGCCTCAAGATCGGCACTGTGCCGAAGTCGGGCAGGGTCGAGACGCGCCGCGCCATCGAAGCCGCCGACGCCGCTTTCAAGACATGGCGCAAGACCACTGCGCTCGAGCGTTCGAAGTTGTTGCGTAAGCTGCATGACGCGATGATGGACAATCAGGATGTGCTGGCCGAGCTGCTGACCATCGAGCAGGGCAAGTCGCTGTTCGAATCGAAGGGCGAGATCGGTTCGGCCGCCTCCTACATCCTGTGGTTTGCCGAAGAAGGCCGCCGCACCTATGGCGATGTAGTGCCGTCGCCCTGGGCGGACCGCCGCATCCTGGTGACCAAGGAGCCGGTCGGCGTCATCGCCGCCATCACGCCGTGGAATTTCCCGTCCTCGATGCTGGCCCGCAAGCTCGGCCCGGCGCTTGCCGCCGGCTGCACCGCGGTGGTCAAACCGGCCTCGCAGACGCCTTATTCCGGCCTCGCCTGGGGCGCGCTCGCCGAGGAAGTCGGCTTCCCCAAAGGCGTCATCAACATCCTGACCGGCGCCGCCGGCGAGATCGGCGACGAGATCTGCGCCAACCCGCTGGTCAAGAAGATCACCTTCACCGGCTCGACCGAGGTCGGCAAGATCCTGATCCAGAAGTCGTCCGTCACCGTCAAGAAGGTCTCGATGGAGCTCGGCGGCAACGCGCCGTTCCTCGTCTTCGACGATGCCGACATCGAACGTGCCGTCGCCGGCGCGATCACCGCCAAGTACCGCAATTCCGGCCAGACCTGCGTCTGCACCAACCGCTTCCTGGTTCAGGCCGGCGTCTACGACAAGTTCGTCGAGAAGCTCGCCGCTGCCAGCAACGAGCTGAAGGTCGGTTCCGGCCTCGAAGATGGCGTGCAGCAGGGGCCGCTGATCGACGAGAAGGCAGTCGAGAAGGTCGAGGAGCTGATCGCCGACGCCACCGCCAAGGGCGGCAAGGTCGTCGCCGGCGGCAAGCGCCATGCGCTCGGCGGTTCGTTCTTCCAGCCGACGGTGATCGCCGACGCCACGCCGAAGATGCGCTTCATGAAGGAAGAGATTTTTGGCCCGGTCGCGCCGGTGTTCAAGTTCGAAACCGAAGAGGAAGCCGTGGCGCTTGCCAACGACACCGAATTCGGCCTCGCCTGCTATTTCTACACCGGCGATCTCGGCCGCGCCTTCCGGGTCATGGAAGGGCTGAAATACGGCATGGTCGGCGTCAATGAAGGCCTCATCACCACGCCTGAGGCGCCGTTTGGCGGCGTCAAGGAATCGGGCCTCGGCAAGGAAGGCGGACATCAGGGCATCGAGGATTATCTCGACACCAAATATGTCTGCATCGGCGGCCTCGGCCTCTGATTTGGCAGGGCCTGTTGACCGTCAACAGACCCAAGCCGGCCCGAGAGGCCAGGCGGGGATGGATCAACCAACTGGCGTTTCGGGCATGGCGATGAAAGACGGCGAGGTCTTCGGTACGACGCAAGCGGGTGAGGCCGTCCGCCGCTTCACCATCCGCGGCGGCGGCCTCACCGCCAACATCATCGGGCTGGGCGCCATCGTCCAGGATCTGCGCCTGGCCGGGCACGATGCGCCGCTGGTGCTCGGCTATGGCAATTTCGAATCTTATGAAACGGATACGGCCTTCTTCGGCGCCGTCGTCGGACGCTATGCCAACCGCATCCGTGATGGCCGCTTCACTATCGCCGGCCAGCGTTACCAGACCGAGCGCAACTTCCTCGACAAGCACACGCTGCATGGCGGCTCGCAAGGTTTTTCGCACCGGCCATGGGAGGTTTCGCTGCATGGCAGGGATTTTGTCACGCTGACACTGCATGATCCCGACGGCACGATGGGCTTTCCCGGGGCGCTCGACGTGACCTGCACCTACAGGTTGAAAATCCCCGGCACGCTCAGCGTCGAGATGACCGCCACCTGCGAGGAGCCGACGCTGTGCAACCTCACCCAGCATTCCTATTTCAACCTGGATGACGGCGGCGCCGGCGATATCCTCGACCACCGGCTGATGCTGAACGCCGGCGCCTATCTTCCGGTCGATGGCGACCTGATCCCGACCGGCGTCGTGAAGCCGGTCGATGGCACGCCGTTCGATTTCCGCCAGGCGCGGCCGCTGCGCATGGAGAGCGAGGGCAAGCAGCTCGCCTACGACCAGAATTTCTGCCTTGCCTCGATGCGTGGGCCGCTCAAGCTGGCATCATGGGCGCAAGGCGCAAATTCCGGCGTCGAGATGGAGCTCTGGACCACCGAGCCGGGCGTTCAGCTCTATACCGGCCAGTATCTGGCGCCGCCTTCGCCGGGGCTCGAAGGACATCGTTACAAGGCTTTTTCGGGCTTTTGCCTGGAGCCGCAGGTCTGGCCGGACGCGCCGAACCGGCCGTATTTCCCACAGGCCACGCTATGGCCGGGCCAGATCTACCACCATGTCACGGAATACCGGTTCCGACTGCCTGGCGCCTGACACGGAAGTCGGGTGGTACCGGTTCTTGCTGCGCTACCTCCGGTTCGGACAGGATCGTGCGCAAGTTCAAAGGCCGTCGTTTGCGTTCCGATTGGACGCGCGACGCTCTCGGATCGGAACCCAATCACTGTCAGCGATCGAGTTCGGACCGTTCTCGAACATTTGAAGCCGATGGCCGGGACGAGGCAAGTTGACCCGAAAGCGACCTTCGTAGGTCGGGCCGGAACGTCTGCAAAAGGGACAATCCAATTTATAGCACGCGATGGCAACAACCACTTAGCACCCAATTTTGTTGAGAACCTCGGCAAGCGCGAGCGCTTTAGCCATCAACTAACCCGCGCAGGGATATGGCAAATCCAGGTAGAAGCCTAATCAACGACGAGACGAGTGCGCTGTATGACCAGCCAAGATATCTACGCTCGCGGAAAGGACTGTCGGCGTTGCCGGGATTGGCGTAAACTACTCGCTTGGGGTGTCATCCATGTACCGTATCATCACAGTGGCTTTTGTGGCGCTCGCGGTCGCGCTTAACTGTCCTGCGCAGGCGGAGGTGCTGATCGGGGTCGCAGGCCCGATGACCGGAAAGCTTGAGTGGACTGGCACGCAATTGAAGCGCGGCGCAGAGGTAGCTGTGGCCGACATCAATGCAGCGGGTGGCGTTCTAGGCCAACAGGTGCGGCTCATCACGGTCGACGACTTCTGCGATCCCGAGCAAGCAGTGGCTGCTGCCCAAAAGCTGGTGGCTGACGGTGTAGTGTTCGTCGTCGGGCACTACTGCTCTGGAGCCTCGATCCCAGCTTCGAAGGTGTACGAGGCGGCGGGAATTCTGCAGATTTCGCCATCCTCGACCAATCCGATGTTGACCGAGCAAGGTCGCGCCAACGTTTTCCGCGTCTGCAGTCGCGACGATGCGCAGGGCTTCGAGGCCGGCAACTACTTGGCCGATCATTGGAGCGACAAGAAGATCGCGATCCTTCACGACAACACGACCTATGGGAAGGGTCTCGCCGATGAGACAAGAAAGCAGTTGAACAAGCGGGGCGTGACCGAGACAATCTATGATGGCTACGCTCCCGGGAAAGACGACTACTCGGCCGAGATCAGTAGGCTACAGGGGGCGGATATCGCCGTGCTTTATATGGGAGGGTATCATACCGAGGCTGCGCTTATGGTTCGTGCGGCGCGCGACCGGGGCTACTCGCTTCAGCTGATCTCGGGTGACGATACGGCGACCGAAGCGTTTGGGCTCATTGCCGGCCCTGCCGCCGAGGGCACGCTCTTCACCTTTGTCCCCGACCCACGTCGAAATGCCGAAGCGGCGCAAGTCGTCGAACGATTCCGTGCCGAGAACTTCGAACCCGATTCCTGGACGCTGCATAGTTACGGTGCCGCCCAGACTTGGGCGCAGGCGGTCGCGAAGGCAGGCTCATTAGAACTCCAAGCCGTGATTGCGTCGCTGCGGAGCAATCAATTTGATACTGTGCTGGGCCGTATGGACTTTGATGACAAGGGCGACCTCACTGTTCAGAGTTGGGTATGGTATGTTTGGAAGGGCGGCGAATACGTGCCGTTGGAGTAACGGACCACCGAGCTGGCGGATCGCATTGAGCCAATCTGTGCAGATCTTATTGGCCGCGCCAGCTGATTCAACGCGTCGCCGCGATGCTTAAGCGTCTCGGCATACGCGGCCGCCTGTTGCTCGCTTTTTTCGGTATCAGCACCTTCGCGGTGCTCGCGACAGCAGCCGCTCTTTATGCCTTTCTCGAGGTGGGGGAGGTTCTCGACCGCATCACTAAGGACCGAGTGCCATCGGCGCTCGCATCCCTTCAGCTGTCGCGGCAGGCCGAGCGGGTCGCCGCCACTGCGCCCGCCGTACTTGCTTCGACCAGCAAGGCTCAGCATAACGAGGTGTCGGCTGCGATCGCGGCCGAGATGACGCGCCTAGAGGAACTGCTTGCCGCTCTCAAAGGCGCCAAGCCTGGCGCGGCGGTGGTGGCTGAGATCGAGGCTGCGGTGCTTGGTCTGCGCCGCAATCTCAATGCCCTCGATGACCTTGTCGCCGCCCGCCTCTCCGTGGTGGCGCACAAAGAGGAACTGTTACGCCGCCTATCGGCTACGACAAATGCAAGCCAGCGCCTTGTAGCGCCCGGTATGCTCGTGATGAATTCCAAACTCCAGCAATGGCGGGCGGTCACAGCCGGCACGTCGCTTGCGTCGGACCGAGGCACGGAGGCGACGGCCGACCTGGTTCAAGCGATCGCGGCCTACATCCCGCAGCAGAAGGCGCAGCAGGAGATCTCGGCGGTCAATGACGCGCTGGTCAACACGGCGGACGCGCCTACGCCAGGCGATCTGGCGTTGATCATGTTTCCGCTGCGCCGGTCGTTCGCCGTTCTAGATACGATTTCCGACGAGATCGACGAGAGGCTGCGAACCCGTTTCCAGCAGCGGGTCAACGAGTTCAAGGCATTGATCGACGGTGGAAACAGCATCCCGAAGACGCGGCAGGACGAGTTCGCCGTCCTTGCGCAGGGCGAAAAGCTTCTGGCCGAAAACCATCAGCTGTCGCGCAGTCTTACCGCTGCCGTCGATCGCCTGGTCGCCGCGGCAGACCGCGAGATCGCGGCGTCCGGTCTCGAAGCCGCGGTCGTCCAGCGCTACGGGACCGGAGTTGTCCTTGGCTCCGCCGTTCTCAGCCTCTTGAGTTCCGTTCTGTTTGTGTGGCTCTATGTCGACCGTAGCCTCCTCGCGCGGCTGGGAGGGTTGAGCCAAAGCATGCTCGCGATCGCCGGCGGCGATCTTCGTGCGCCATTGCCTGCCGCGGGCCACGACGAAATCGGCCGCATGGCCGAGGCGCTCAGGCTCTTCCGGGATACCGCAGTCGAGGTGGAGGAGAAGAACCTGCGCGAGGTCGCCGAAGCGCGTCAGCGGCTCATTGATGCCATCGAAAGCATCTCCGAGGGATTCGCTCTCTACGACGCGGAGGACCGGCTCGCCCTTAGCAATAGCCGCTACCGCGAACTGCTCTACAGCGACCTTGCGATCGAACTGACGCCCGGCACGGCCTTCGAGTACATCATCCGCCGATCCGCTGAGCGCGGCTATATCAGGGATGCTGAGGGACGGTTAGAGGAATGGGTCGCCGAGCGCCTCTCCCGGCACCGCAACCCTGGCGAACCGTGGCTGCAGCGGCGAGGCGACGGGCGATGGATTATGATTAGCGAGCGGCGGATCACCGGCGGCGGCACAGTCGCGGTCTACTCGGACATCACCGAGCTGAAGCAACGGGAGGAGAACCTCGCCGAGAAATCCGCGGCTCTCGAGGCGCTTTCCAGCAAGCTGGCGAAGTACCTGGCGCCGCAGGTCTACAACTCGATATTCACTGGCCGTCAGGACGTCAGGATCGCCAGCCAGCGGAAGAAGCTGACGATATGCTTCTCCGATATCGCCGGCTTTACCGAGACCACTGACAAAATGGAGTCCGAAGTTCTCACCCAGCTCCTCAATCACTATCTGACGGAAATGTCGAAAATTGCTTCGGATCACGGCGCGACGATCGACAAGTATGTCGGTGACGCGATCCTGATGTTTTTCGGCGATCCGGAGACTCGCGGCGTCAAGGAGGACGCGTTCGCCTGCGTGCAGATGGCTCTCGCCATGCAGAAGCGGATGAGCGAACTTGCCGAAATCTGGCGCGACATTGGAATTGAAACACCGCTGCGCTGCCGCATCGGCATCCACACCGACTACTGCACTGTCGGCAACTTCGGCAGCGAGGACCGGATGGATTACACGATAATCGGCGGCGCTGTGAATCTCGCCTCACGTCTCGAGCAGGAGGCGCAGCCAGGGACGGTGCTCATTTCTTATGAGACGTTTGCGCAAGTGAGGGACATGATCGACTGCGACGAACTGGGGCACATCCACGTCAAGGGGATCGCCTATCCGGTCGCCACCTATCGCGTCATCGATCTGAAGGCCAATCTTGTCGCTGCCCATCGCTCCTTTCGAACCGAACTGCCGCATCTCAGACTAGAAGCTGAGCCCGAGCTGATGTCTGCTGACGAGCGTGACCAAGCCGCCACTGCGCTTCGAGACGCGCTCGATCAACTTTGTCACAAGCCTAGGTAGTAGGGCCCGTACCTGAATTCTCCAGCGCTCACCTCGTCGACCAGCCCACAGCCAGGCATGCCTGTCGGCCACGTGTTCTTTGGGATCGAGACACGACGGCACGATGGGCTTTCCCAGGGCGCTCGACGTGACCTGCACCTATAGGTTGAAAATCCCCGGAACGCTCAGCGTCGAGATGACCGCCACCTGCGAGGAGCCGACGCTGTGCAACCTCACCCAGCATTCCTATTTCAACCTGGATGACGGCGGCGCCGGCGATATCCTCGACCACCGGCTGATGCTGAACGCCGGCGCCTATCTTCCGGTCGATGGCGACCTGATCCCGACCGGCGTCGTGAAGCCGGTCGACGACACGCCGTTCGATTTCCGCCAGGCGCGGCCGCTGCGCATGGAGAGCGAGGGCAAGCAGCTCGCCTACGACCAGAATTTCTGCCTTGCCTCGATGCGTGGGCCGCTCAAGCTGGCATCATGGGCGCAAGGCGCAAATTCCGGCGTCGAGATGGAGCTCTGGACCACCGAGCCGGGCGTTCAGCTCTATACCGGCCAGAATCTGGCGCCGCCTTCGCCGGGGCTCGAAGGACGTCGTTACAAGGCTTTTTCGGGCTTTTGCCTGGAGCCGCAGGTCTGGCCGGACGCGCCGAACCGGCCGTATTTCCCGCAGGCCACGCTATGGCCGGGCCAGATCTACCACCATGTCACGGAATACCGGTTCCGACTGCCTTAACTCGGACCCGGTATCAGTTTTTCAACGATGCCCTACCTGCTTCGTTAGATGGCCTGGCCGCCGGACACTTCGATCCGCTGGGCATTCACCCAGCGATTATCCTCGGATAACAAGCTGGCGATCATTGGCCCGATATCGTCCGGCATGCCGACGCGGCCGAGCGCGATCATATCCGCGAACACCCTGTTGAGGTCGGGCATGTCACGGACAGCGCCGCCAAGGAAATCAGTTTCGATCGCGCCCGGCGCCACCGTGTTGACCGCGATTCCGCGGGCGCCTAACTCCTTCGCCATGTAAACGCTGAGCACCTCGACCGCGCCCTTCACCGCGGAGTAGGCGGCAAAGCCCGGGTAAGACATCCTGGTGAGGCCCGAGGAGAGGTTTACGATACGTCCGCCGTCCGCGATCAGCGGCAGCAGCCTCTGGGTGAGGAAGAACACGCCCTTGAAGTGGACATTGACCAGCCGGTCAAACTGCGCCTCTGTCGTCTCTGCCATCATTGCCATGTCGCCATGGCCGGCATTGTTCACCAGATGATCGAACGTCTCGCGCTGCCAGGTCTCGCGCAACGCCGCCTGCAGGCGCTCAGTGAAGGAAGCGAAGGTGGCGACGTCGCCGGTGTCAAGTTGCAGGGCGACCGCCCTGCGACCGGTTGCCTGAATCTCCGCGACAACGGCCCGAGCGTCCTCGCTCCGGCTATGGTAGGTGAGGGCAACGTCACCGCCGCGGCGTGCGATGTTGAGTGCGGTGTTGCGCCCGAGCCCGCGGCTGGCGCCAGTGACGAGGGTGATCTTGGTCATGGCCTGCTCCTTTGTTTGCACCACTGCTGTGGCCACGCCGATATCGGCGCGGTGGGCAGGCTTTTGTTGCCGGAAGCTCGACCGTTTTTGCCTAATCCTCCAAAATGCTTTGCGTGTCGGGCAGCAAAGGAATAGCTTCGGTCCATGACCGCGCTCCTCAATGCCGTGCGCCGCTACGCAGACACCAATGCCGACCCAGACGGCATGGCGCACACCCCGATACCGGGTCTCAACACGGTGCGGGCGACGGCGCCCAGCGATCTGGTCTACGACATCTCCCGACCGCTTGCCTGTCTGGTGGTCCAGGGGAGCAAGCACGTCACAATGGGTACTCAAGGCTTCGCCTTCTCAGGCGGAGATTCGCTGCTGATCACTGCGGACGTGCCGACGGTGAGCCAGATCACCCGTGCCAGCATCGCTGCCCCCTACTACTCGCTTGTTCTGGAACTCGACCCGGCGGTCATTGCGGAACTGAGTGTGCAAATAGGCGCCCAGCATATGGCCGACCACGCGCCCGTGCGGGTTGACCCGACTGACGCTGAGGTCGCCGATGCGGCCCTGCGTTTGATGCGGCTGCTCGATCGCCCGGCATCGGTCCCGGTGCTGCAGGCCCAGCTTGTGCGCGAGATGCACTATTGGCTGCTGGCCGGACGGCATGGGTCGGCGATCCGACGTCTGGGGTGGCCAGACGGTCACGTGCAGCGAGTGGCGCGCGCGGTCGCCGTGCTTCGGGCAGAGTTCGCGCGGCCTTTACCGGTCGAGCGCCTGGCGGCTGTGGCCGGGATGAGTACGTCGTCGTTCCACCAGCACTTTCGCGCAGTAACCTCGCTCTCTCCCCTGCAATTCCAGAAGCAGTTGCGCCTGATTGAGGCGAGGCGGCTGATGCTATCGGAGGGAAAGACTGCGAGCAGCGCGGCGTTCGCGGTCGGCTACGAAAGCGTGTCGCAGTTCACCCGGGAATATGGTCGTCTGTTCGGCCGGACGCCTGTTCGGGATACCAAAGAAGCGAGAGGCAGAACCTTAGCCGCCGCTTGAGGCCGATACCCTGGAGGCGCAAAGCAGCCACGAAGCGTGAGCGGATGAGCACGGTCGCGCAGCGCCATGCGGTTCGAGCGCAGAGGGGATCACCCGCTTCGGGCGAACGCGCGGCGCCTGTAATCGGCGATTACCGCCACACTTGTTACTCCCACTGTTCGCTTTCCGGTGCCAAACTAGCTCACCACCAACGCGCGGTGAGCAGCGAATGGAATGGCGCTTCAGTCACGAGGCGCGGGAATTCGCCAAAATCAGGAGGTATCGAAGCCATGACTGCATCAGCCCAAAACGGACGGAAAAGCGGACAGCCTGCCATGCAGACACCACCGGTCGTGTCGCCTGAGGCGTGGGAGGCGGCCCACGAGCAGCTGCTCGTGAAGGAAAAGGCCCAGACCCGCGCCCGTGACGCGCTGGCCGCCGAGCGGCGGCGGATGCCGTGGATGGCCGTGGAGAAGACGTATGCGTTCGAGGGGCCTGACGGAAAGGCCAGCCTGCTCGACCTGTTCGACGGCCGGCGTCAGCTGATCGTCTACCGCGCCTTCTTCGAACCGGGAGTGTTCGGCTGGCCCGACCACGCCTGCCGCGGCTGCTCCCTGGTAGCCGACCAGGTCGCCCACGTCGCCCACCTGAACGCCCGTGACACCACACTTGTGTTCGTCTCGCGTGCGCCTCAGGCTGATATCGCGCGGCTGAAGGCGCGGATGGGCTGGGAGATGCCGTGGTACACGCTCACCGACAGCTTCGACGCCGACTTCGGCGTGGACGAGTGGCACGGCCACAACGTGTTCATCCGCGACGGCGATCGCGTGTTCCGCACCTACTTCATCAACAACCGCGGCGACGAGCAGATGGGGTGCACCTGGAATTATCTCGACATCACCCCGCTTGGCCGGCAGGAGGTCTGGGAGGACTCGCCCGAGGGCTATCCCCAGACCCCGACCTACAAGTGGTGGAACTGGCATGACAGCTACGCCGCGGATCCAGCGGCCGACAAGAAGTGGGCCGAGGTGTCGGACGCCGGAGAGGCGGCGTTCCGGGAGGCGAGCACGAAGCAATGAGCCCGGCCTGGTCCGGTGGAGATCGACGGCGGCGACGGTGGGTCGGCTAATACAAAGCCGCTGGACTATTGCTGAGGGAAGCGGCGACGGCTTGCAGGAGCGCAGGTCGCTCCGCCGCTGTTCATGCGGACTTGACGACCGAAAATGGGCGTTTGTAGGTGACCGGTCTCGCCCGGAAACTGGCGGCGGGAGCAGGGCGGCCGACGTGGAAGCCCTGGATTTTATCTATGTCAAATTCGCGTACAATGGCCATCTGCTCGTCGGTTTCAACCCCTTCGACCAGGATTTTATGGCCGCGATTTCGGACCAGGGCAATAATGTCTTGCAGCATCGCCTTGCCCCTCGGGGTGCCGCAGTCATGCAGAAACGAGCGGTCGATCTTCACCGTATCGAAATCGATTAGACGAAGCCATGAGAGGCCGGCGAAGCCCGTCCCGAAGTCATCGAGCCATATCCTGATCCCTAGCAGCTTCAGGTCGCTGATGCAGCGGAGAACGTCGGAGTGCATCTCCATCTCCAGCCCTTCGGTGATTTCGAGGGCCAGCCTGCTGCCGGCTACGCCAGTCTCGCTCAGAATGGCCGCAACAGAGGTTGCGAAGCCGGGCGTCTTGAGCTGAATCGGAGAGACGTTGACGCTGACGACACGGACGTGATCGTCCGCCAGAAGCTCAGTGCACACTGTCCTTATTGCCCAGCGCCCAAGCGCCAGGACCGCGCCAGTTCGTTCCGCGACGGGAATGAACAAGCTCGGCGGAACCGATGTACCGTCCAGCATTTTGAGGCGCATCAGAGCCTCGACGGCTTCAACTCGGCCGGACGTGACATTCTGGATAGGCTGATAGACGAGTGAAACGAGATCCTGGCCGATCGCGATCTTCAGCAAAGCCGCAATATTCTCGCTCTCGTCGCTGCTCTGGGGATCGTTTGGATCGAACAGCCAGGTACAATTTCGACCGCCTGCTTTTGCCAGATAGAGTGCGCGATCGGCCTCATGGATGATTTTTTCCAGCTTGGCGCCAGTCTGCGGCCTGGTGAATGCAGCACCAACGCTCACCGTCACAACCGAGATACCGTCTCTGCGCTGCTCGTGGGGAAGCGCGAGGTTCTCCACCGTGCTTCGAATGGCTTCGGCAATATCTGCGACCTGTTCTCTTTTCTCCATGCGAGCCAGAACTATGAATTCCTCACCGCCATAACGGCCGATTGAGCCATTGTGCTGCTTAATCATTTCGGCAAGGGCATTGGCGACGAGAATCAGGCAGCGGTCGCCTTCTTGATGTCCGTAATAGTCATTGAACCTTTTGAAGAAGTCCACGTCGATGAGGATCGCCACAAAACTGCTGCCAGACCTTTGCCAGTCGCTCCAGTAGTCCCGCAGCTTCTCATCAATCGCCCGCCGATTCTCCAGACCCGTAAGCGGATCGGTTCTCGACAGATTCAACAGCGCCTGTCCGCGCTCGGTGGCTTCCTTGTGCTGGATTTTGGCTTCGAGGGCATTGAGGAAGACGTTGTAGCGCTCCTCGTTCAGCTTCCAGTTAACGTAAGACGTAAACGTGAAGCATGAAATGTAAAAAGTTCCAAAAACCAGTTTGTACATCAATGTGGAAGGCACAAAGTAGTTTACGGCATACAATATTACTAAAATTATTGCAGACGTTACAATAGACAGGCTGAACTTAAATGTGAAGAAGAGATTGGCGCTCATCATGAAGATGGTGCCGAACACCATGTAATAAGAGACGCTTTCCTTGTCTGCACCCATCACCGCTGGGCACAGCCAGCCAACATAGCCAAAGATGATGGCTCCGGCGCAAGTGACGTCAATCCATTCCGTTCCGACGCCCCGGCGAAGTTGTGCCTCCAAGATCAGGAGTGCAGTCACTCCGACCGCGAAGCGTGCCATGATCGTATAGAGTGCCACATCCGGAATCAGCAGCAGATCCGTTGCCGAAAACAGCAGATAGATGGCAACAGCGATCCAAAGCCCTGGCCTGGCGTCCATTCTTCGCTTCGCTTGGCCTTCCTCTCGGTAGAGGTGGCGGAGCTCGTCGGACCGCGGCTCGTAGCGCGGTTCGAACGGCTCCGCATGGGCTATATCGGCCAATGCAGATGACGCGCATTCGTTCGTCACCACAAACCCCATCCGAACGGGACTTTGCATTCCGAACTCATTTCTAGCTTCTGCCCCCAATGCCGGCCGACTCCTCAGGCGCGACAGCGATTGCGGCGCCTCGCAAACAATATGCAGTCGCGCAAATAGGTTTTCGTTAACTCGTATCCGGAATCCCACCCACAAGGCGTCCAAAGAACCAGCATGGTTGGCGGGAAATTAACGACACCGCTAAAATGCCGGGGATGTGGCTTGGCAAAGGTAAAATTTTACGCAATATCTAAATAATATCTAGCTAATTGTAACTATGGGGTTATGTGGTGGCAACCATCCTTGATGGCAAAAGTCTGATTACTGCCGAGATGATCGCCGCCAGTCTCCCTCGAGGAAAGCTCGGGCCTCATAGCGAAGCGTTCGAAACTGCTCGCGTAGAGCTTGCGCTCATTCTCCACACGACACACCAGCAAATCGAGCAACGAAAGGATCCCGCGGAGATCATTCGTCGTCTGATGGCGCATCTCGAAGCAACCCGTTCCAAGGTTCATCCAGACGTTTGGCAAGCATTGATACCGGTGGTGCAGAACCACCCGGTCCTGGAGTACTTTCTTGAGGATCCGCTCACGCGGTGGTCCCATGACAAGCCCAGAGGTTATTCTGGCGACGCGCAGTTGCTCGACTATATCTATTGTGACCCGCACGTGGCCGAGAGCGTGGCAAACGCCTCGGAAATCGGCAAGGCGCTCTATAGCCATACCAAGGATGTCCCATCGTGCATCGCGGCACGGGAACGACGCGATCTTTTAACCCGATATGTCGATGAGATTGCGACCAAGAATGGACCGGAGGCCGAGATCCTGGCGATCGCGGCCGGCCATTTAAGGGAGGCCAATCGCTCGACCGCCTTACGGGAGGGCCGTCTCAAGCGCTGGGTTGCGCTCGATCAGGATCCTCAGAGCGTTGGATTGATCACGCGCGACTTCCAGGGCACCGCGGTAGAGGCGATCGACGGTTCGGTACGAACCATGCTCACGCGGGGCCACAAGCTTGGCAAGTTCGACTTCATTTACGCCTCTGGCCTTTACGACTACCTTGCGCACAACGTCGCCGTGAAGCTCACGAAAACCTGCCTGCAGATGTTGAAGCCGAACGGGACATTCCTCTTCGCGAACTACGCAGAGGGCAACCCTGACGCCGGCTACCGGGAGACGTTCATGAACTGGGTGTTGCTGCTGCGGTCGGAGGCCGATATGTGGAACATCATCAACGCCAGCGTCGACCGCAACACCGTCGAGGCGCAGGTGTTCTTTGGCGAGAACCGCAACGTCCTATATGGCGTCATCGAAAAGCGCGGATAGCGACCGCCTTGGGCTGCAAGGTTGTCGCCCATTGGCGGCAGCCAGTCTGATTGCGTTTTGACCCTAAAGCGCGTCGCGTTTGAATGGATTCATGCAACGCGCCTTAAGGTCTTGTTTTATGCATGTCGTCATCGCAAAACCGCTGCGCACTTTCGCGCGACATGCATTAATCTTCGAACGCCGCCCTTAACGTTTCGAATGGCGCCAGCGCGCCGCGCACCTGAACGACGGCCGCGGCGACGCGATGCGCGCGCAGCACGGCCTCAGTCGGAGCGTGCCCGGCGAGCCGGGCGGCGAGATATGCGCCATTGAAGGAATCGCCAGCGCCGGTCGTGTCGACGGGGACGGCGACTTGCACGGCCGGAACGGGTTGCAGGGTTCCGTTTGCGGCGATCAGCGCCGGCTCCTCGCCGTTCTTGACGACGACTTCGCCGACCAGCTTTCGCAGCCGTTCCGCGGTTGCCTGCGGCGCCGCGTCGCCGAACAGCATCTGCTCGTCGGGAAAGGTCGGTAGCGCTAGGTCGGTGACTGCGAGCGCATCGAGGATCGCGGCCTGCGCTTCCTCGCGCTGGCGCCATAACCGCGGCCGGTAGTTGGGATCGAAGGCGACAAGCGAGCCGGCGGCGCGTGCCTTGGCCACCGCTGCCAGCAATGTCTTGCGCGCAGCGCCATCCAGAATTGCCAAAGTGATTCCGGAAAAGTAAACAAGCGCCTGATTTTCAAGGCTTTTCGCCAAAGCAGCCGGGTCGGAGGCAAGCTGCCTTGCAGCCGCATCGCCGCGCCAGTAGGTGAAGGAGCGTTCGGCTCCGGTCAGCGTGATCGCATAGAGGCCGGGCCGGGCGCCTGATATGATCGGGCTGGCGCCGACGCCGATGCCGTTTTGCGCGAAGAAACCGATCTGGTCGCGCGAGAACGGGTCGTCGCCGAAGGCCGACACATAGGTCGCCGGCCGATCGCCGCTCAGCGCATGCAGCGCCCACAGCGTATTGAACGTGTCGCCGGCAAAACCCATGCGCCAGTTCGGCCCCGCCTGGCCTGAAAGTTCGAGCATGCATTCACCGATCGAGGCGACGCCGTTTCCTGTCATGAATCTCTCTCCTGGTGCATGTCGCCCAAACCTTGCGCAGCGGTGTTGGGATAACGACATGCACAAAACCAAGACCCGGTGCTGTAGCTTTTTGCGAGCGGCAGCGCCATGCTTGGCCATGGCGGATTTTGCGCCAACGGCGTTTTCTCACGCGGAAGGCGGGACGCAATCTGCCCAGCGAGACGTTATCTCCGGAAGAGGAAACGGTTTGGCATCGTTATGGCGTTATGTTCTGGCAGGTCTTGGTCTGGCTGCCTTGCTGGCCGGCATTCTCGCTGCCGTCTATCTGACCGCGCCGCAAGCGCCTCGGCTTGCGAGCCCCGAAGTCGCCCGCTCGAAGAAGACGACGAACGGGCTGTTTGTGGCCAGTTTCGAGCCGGAGCGGGGTGTCATCAGGCAAGGCGAGCTGCAATCCTGGCTGCTGACCCTGAAGACAGGTGCGGGAACCCCGGTGGAGGGCGCCGGGATCACGATTTCCGGGGGCATGCCGCGGCACAGGCACGGTCTACCGACCAGCCCGCAGGCGACCGACTATCTGGGCGACGGCTGCTATCGCATCGATGGGGTGAAATTCACGATGAGCGGATTGTGGCAATTGCATTTCGCCATTTCCGCGGCGGCCGGATCCGATACGGTGGTCTTCAATGTGTTGCTCTGAGCGCTGGAGCAAGATGAACCGCTTTGCGCGTCTTTTCGGGCTGCTGGCGATGGGCGTGCTTGCCGGCTGCGGCAAGCCGGAGTTTTCCGATGCCGAAAAGAAGACCATCGCCTCACTGGCTCTGTCGGCGCTACCGCCGCCGAAAACCGACACCACCAACCGCTTCGCCGACGTGCCGGCCGCCGCCGCCCTCGGCGCGACGCTGTTTTTCGACGTCGGGATGAGCGGCGACGGCAAGGTTTCCTGCTCGACCTGCCACAAGATCGACCGGCAATTCCAGGACGACCTGCCGCAAGCGGTCGGCGTCGGCCGCACCAACCGGCGCACCATGCCGCTGGCTGGCGTCGCGCATGATCCATTCTTCTTCTGGGACGGGCGGCGCGACAGCCTTTGGTCGCAAGCGCTGGCGCCGCTGGAGAATCCGCTGGAGCAGGCCGGCAATCGCGCCGCCTACGCGCATTATATCAAGGCGCGATTCGGCGAGCGCTATGAGCGCATCTTCGGGCCGCTGCCCGACCTTTCGACTGTGCCGGCCAATGCCAGCCCGCTCGGCAGCGATGCCGAGAAGGCGGCGTGGAGCACGATGACCAAAGCGCAGGCCGAGGGCGTCAATCGCGTCTTCGCCAATATCGGCAAGGCGATCGCCGCCTTCGAGCGGTCGATAGCGCCGCCGCAGACGCGCTTCGACCGGTTCGCTGCCGCCCTGGCTACCGGTATACAGTTGCCGCAAGGCGACGTTGCTTTTTCGCCCGAGGAAATCCTCGGGCTAAAGCTGTTCATCGGCAAGGCCAATTGCGTGACGTGCCACACTGGGGCGCGTTTCACCGACGGCAGCTTTCACAACACCGGCGTGCCGCCGGTTGCAAATCTGCCTGCGGATCGCGGCCGCATAGATGCGGTGGCGCAGGTCGAGGCCGACCCGTTCAACTGTTTCGGCGCGTTTCGCGATGGCGACGCCAGCGCCTGCGGCGAGCTGCGCTTCATGGTCAAGGCCGGACCGGAACTCGCCCGCGCCTACAAGACGCCGTCGCTGCGCGGTGCCGCCACCCGTCCCCCCTACATGCATGCCGGGCAGTTCTCGTCGCTCGAAGAAGTGGTGGCGCATTATTCGACGGCGCCGGCGAGTGTCGAGGGCATATCCGAGATCCATCCGCTGCAGCTTTCCGACCGCGAGCGCGCCGCGCTGGTGGCGTTTTTGAAGACATTGGCGGAGTGAAGGACTCGGAATAAAGGCCGGTCGGTAGCGATCCTTCGCGCCCCCTCTGTCCTGCCGGACGTCCCCCCACGAGGCCCCACGAGGGGGAGATTGGCTGTCCCCTCGGCTTTCGCCAATTTTCAACGTTGAAGAAAAGGCCGCTGTCGTCGAAGCCGTCGTTCTTGGAGATGTCCGGCAGGACAAAGGGGGGGCTGTCCCGCCGACGTTCACCGCAGCAGCGCTCTACTACCGATCCTTGACCGTCTCCATCGCCACAAAGGTTGAAGTCTGGGCGACGTGGGGCAGGGCGGAGATGCGCTCGCCGAGCACGCGGCGATAGGTGGCGATGTCGGTGGTGCGGACTTTCAGGAGGTAATCGAAGCTCGACGCCATCATGTGGCATTGCTCGATCTCCGGCACCGCCTGCACGGCGCGGTTGAAGGCGTCGAGCGCGGCCGAGCGGGTGTCGGACAATTTCACCTGGACGAAGGCGACATGGCCTTCGCCCATGCGCTCACGGTCGATGATCGCCTGGTAGCCGCGGATGATGCCGTCCTTCTCCAGCCGCTTGACCCGCGCCTGCACCGGCGTCTTCGACAGGCCGACCTTGGCCGCGAGTTCCGACATGGAAAGCCGGCCATTGGTGCCCAGCGCCGACAGGATGTTCCTGTCGATGCGGTCTAATTGGTCTACTGTCATCGAATTTGTGGTCGAACTGGAGAAAATCAGGCCCCACGATAATCCAATCGGCCTCTCCTGTCGATTTCTTTGGACCGATCGAAACCAAGCTTTGTGTTAGCTTGCGCCATTCGGTCCGGTGACCGCCGGACCGCTCCCTGATGCTTGCTCTATAGGACCGTCATGCCAGCGCTCGATGCCATCCGCCAGCAGATCCGTGCCAATTACTTGCCCGACGAAGACGAGGCCGTGAAGCGGCTGGCCGAGGCGACAGGGCTTTCGACGAAAGAGCGGAAGGCAATCTCGGCCCGCGCCGCCGACCTGGTGCGGGCGGTGCGCGGCTCGTCCGATCCGCGGCTGATGGAAGTCTTTCTGTCCGCTTATGGCCTTTCCACCAAGGAGGGCGTCGCGCTGATGTGCCTGGCCGAAGCGCTGCTGCGGGTGCCCGACACCGAAACGATGGACGACCTCATCGCCGACAAGATCGCGCCGCACGACTGGTCAGCGCATTCAGGGGGCTCGAGCTCGATCTTCGTCAATGCGTCGACCTGGGCGCTGATGCTGACCGGCCGGGTGCTCGACGAGGGCGAGGGCGGCATCGAAGGCACGCTGCGCGCCATGGTGCGCCGGCTGGGCGAGCCGGTCATCCGCAAGGCGGTCGCCGCCGCCATGCGCGAGATGGGCGAGCAGTTCGTGCTCGGCCGCACGATTGCCGAGGCCGTCAAGCGCGGCCGGCCGATGACCCAGAAAGGCTATTTCTATTCCTTCGATATGCTGGGCGAAGCGGCCCGCACCGAGGCGGACGCGTTGCGCTATCTCAAGGCCTATGCCGACGCCATCTCCTCGCTCGATGCCGGCGCCAATGGTCCCGACATCCGCCAGAACCACGGCATCTCGGTCAAGCTCTCGGCGCTGCACCCGCGCTATGAAGTGACGCAAAAGGAAAAGATGCTGCCTGTGATGGCCGAGCGGCTTTTGTCGCTGGCGCTGGCGGCGCGCCATTCGCGCATGGGCCTCAACATCGACGCCGAGGAGGCCGACCGCCTCGACCTGTCGCTCGAAATCATCGAGCGGGTGCTGGCCGAGCCGGAGCTTGCCGGCTGGAACGGTTTTGGCGTCGTCGTCCAGGCCTATGGTCCGCGCGCCGCCTTCGTCATCGATTGGCTCTATGCGCTGGCGAAGAAGTACGACCGCACCATCATGGTGCGGCTGGTCAAGGGCGCCTATTGGGACACCGAGATCAAGCGGGCGCAGACGCTCGGGCTCGACGGATATCCGGTCTTCACCCGCAAGGCCAACACCGACGTGTCCTACCTCGCCTGCGCGAAGAAGCTGCTGTCGATGACCGACCGCATCTATCCGCAATTCGCCACCCACAACGCCCACACCGTCGCCGCCATCCTGTCGATGGCTGGGGATCGTGACTCATTCGAGTTCCAGCGCCTGCACGGCATGGGCGAGGCGTTACATGAGACGGTGCGGCGGGCCGAGGGTACGAGCTGCCGCATCTATGCGCCGGTCGGCGCGCATTCCGACCTGCTTGCCTATCTGGTCCGCCGGCTGCTCGAAAACGGCGCAAACTCCTCCTTCGTCCACCAGCTCACCGACGAGGAGGTCGAGCCGGAGGATATCGCTCGCGACCCACTCGAAACCGTCGAGAAACAGGGTCCGGCCAGCAATCCGGCGATCCCCAGCCCGTCGGCGATCTTCGGTGCTGGCCGCCGCAATTCGAAGGGGTTCGACATCACCGATCCGGTGACGCTGGCCGCGATCGACAAGGCGAAGGCCGAGTTTGCCGGGCCGGACCGCTGGCACGCCAAGCCGATCACCCGGGCCGCCGGCTATGGCAAGCAGCGTCCGGTGGTCAATCCGGCAAAGCCGGAAGAGGTGGTCGGCACGGTCAGCGAGGCCACCGCCAAGCAGGTCGCGACCGCCGTGCGCATCGCGGTGGAGGCGCAGCCGGCATGGGCGAGGCGCGCCGTCGCCGAGCGCGCCGCCATCCTCAACCGCGCTGCCGACCTCTATGAGGCCAATGCCGTCGAATTCTTCGCGCTCGCCGCCCGCGAGGCCGGCAAATCACTGGCCGACGGCGTCGCCGAAGTGCGCGAGGCGGTCGATTTCCTGCGCTATTACGCAACCGAGGCCGCCAATGCCGAACCTGGAACCGAGGCGCGCGGCGTCATCGCGTGTATCTCGCCATGGAATTTTCCGCTCGCCATTTTCACCGGCCAGATTGCGGCAGCTCTCGTCACCGGCAATTCGGTCATCGCCAAGCCGGCCGAGCAGACGCCGCTGATCGCCTTCCGCGCCGTCGAATTGCTGCGCGAAGCCGGCGTGCCGGAAGACGTCATCCAGCTTCTGCCCGGCGATGGCCCCTCGGTCGGCGGCCCATTGACATCAGATCCACGCATTGCCGGCGTCTGCTTCACCGGCTCGACCGAGGTCGCCAAGCTGATCGAAAAGCAGCTGGCCGAGACCGCCGCTCCCGACGCCATGCTGATCGCCGAGACCGGCGGGTTGAATGCGATGATCGTCGATTCCACCGCGCTTCCCGAGCAGGCGGTGCGCGACATCCTGGCCTCGGCTTTCCAGAGCGCCGGACAGCGCTGCTCGGCGCTGCGCGTGCTCTATGTGCAGAAGGACGTCGAGAAGAAGATGCTGGAGATGCTGAAGGGCGCGATGGAAGCGCTCAGCCTCGGCGATCCCTGGCGGATATCGACCGATGTCGGCCCGGTCATCGACGACGAGGCACAAAAATCGATCCGCGACTATTGCACCGACATGGGCCTGCAGGGCCGGCTCATCGCCAAACTCGAAGCGCCGGAGGATGGCCGCTTCGTCGCGCCGCATGTCTTTCGGGTCAAGGGCATCGAGGACATGGAGCGCGAGGTGTTCGGGCCGGTGCTGCACGTCGCCACTTTCGACGCCGACGATATCGACGGGGTCATCGCCGCGATCAACCGCAAGGGTTATGGCCTGACCTTCGGCCTGCATACCCGCATCGAAGACCGCGCCCAGCATTTCGTCGACGGCATCCATGCCGGCAACATCTATGTCAACCGCAACCAGATCGGCGCCGTGGTCGGCTCGCAGCCGTTCGGCGGCGAAGGGCTTTCGGGCACCGGGCCGAAGGCCGGCGGACCGCACTATCTCAGGCGGTTCCGCAAGGGGCCGGAGGCGGGCACGCCTATTCCTGACGGCCGCAAGGTGACGGCGAGCGAACTCGCCGACAATCTGCCCGACCCGACGCTGGGCGGCTGGTCGACGCGGGCGGACCGCATTGCGGTGCTGAGGAAACATTTGCGCGGCAAAGGTGCGGCGGCCATCGGTGCCGCCGGCGGCATCGATTTCGGCCAGGTCGATTTGCCCGGCCCGACCGGCGAGGCCAACACGCTGTCGCTGGCGCCGCGCGGCCGCGTGCTCTGCCTCGGGCCGGACGCCGACACGCTGCTTGCCCAGACCATCCAGGCGCTGGCGGCCGGCAATGCGGTGCTGGCCGTCGCGCCCGATGCGCCGGCGGCACTGTCGTCACTGACCGGCAAGGGCCTGCCGCTGGCGGCAATCGACGGCCGGCCCGACCCGGTCGAGGCACGCGCGCTGCGTGTCGACCTCGTCGCCTTTTCCGGCACGCACGAGGCCGCGCGCATCGTGCGCAAGGTGATCGCCGACCGCGCCGGCCCGATCGTGCCGCTGGTCAGCGAAGTGCTCAACCCGGCGGCCTATGCACATGAGCGCGCCGTCTGCGTCGACACGACGGCTGCGGGCGGCAACGCCAGCCTGCTGGCCGCGGCTTAAGGCGGCTGCTTCTATCTGTTAGGCGAGGTCACCTCACGCGCCGTGGACGACCGAAAAGCCCTCGAACTGCGGATGACCGAGATAGTGCACCTTGCTGGAGCCAGCGTTGCGGTGCGCGGCGCGAAAGTTCTCGGATTTGGTCCAGGCGACAAAATCCTCATGGCTCGCCCAAACGGTGTGCGAGGCGAACAGCGTGTAGCCTTCGGCCTCGTTGACCGGACCGCGCAGCAGATGAAATTCTTTAAAGCCTTTCATCTGCGAAAGGCTCGAATCACGATTTTTCCAGACGTCCTCAAAAGCATCCTCAGAGCCGTTTTGTACCTTGAAGCGGTTCATGGCTATGTACATTGGTGGTTCCTTTCGGGATTGGCAAACTGTGGCGGAAGCTGGAAACGACGAGGCGAAGACTCTCAAAACGGACCGATCTCGCCTGTAAACACCAGATTGTTGCCGACCTTTGTCGGGATGGGAGGGAAGGGGGCTGCCTTCCGCACGATGCCGAGCACGACCTGATCGAAGTCTGACGATCCGGAGCTTTGCAGGATGCGCAGTTCATTGATGCCGCCACGATTGCCAATGACGAATGTGACTACGGCATTGTTGCGCGCGGTTGCTTGCACCGACGGCGGGACGCCGCGATTGACGCGGCTGAGCTTTCTTATGACGTCGCTGCGGTAGCTGGATTCCGCTGCGATGCCTGCTTCATTTTGTTTCTTGCCCTTACTCGCCGCCTGAGCAGAGCGGTCCTGGCCATCTGCCGTGCCACGCTTCTCATCAGCTTCGCTTGCTCTTGAAGGGGGACTTGGTCTGGCGCTGGGGATCGGCGGCTGCCCGGCAAACGCAGCAGGCGCCTCGGTGCTTTCTGTCTGAACAGTCGGCTGTGCTGGCGTCTTCGGGACCACGCTCTGGTCATCGGCCGCCCCAGACACCAATATGTCTGGCATGGCTGCCGACTGTTTGACAGCTTCCGGCAGAGGCTCAAGGGGCTGCTTCGTTGCTTCCGTGGTGGGCTGAGAAGGCTTTGTTGGCGGCACCGGTTTTTCGGCCTTTGCCGCCGCTGGTTTGGTCGGCTGCGGGTTAGGCACCAATGTGACCTTCATTGCCGGCGCTTCCCGATCCAGCGCGCTGCCGACCACGTTGGCGCCCGACTGATCGCTGCCCTCCGACTGAGTGGCATCCTGGAAGTCAGATGTTCCGGCAGGCGTAATCAGAAAAACCGCCGCGACCGCCGCATGTGCCAGGCAGGAGACGATGATCGCCGCGGCCCATCCTCGCTCTGTCGGCGCCTGTGCGAGCGGCTCGACCGGCGTTACGCCAATTTCGGCGCCGGTGTCTTGGCTGGTGTTTGGGCCGGTGCCTGGGCCGGTAGCTGAGATGGAGCTGATTTCCTGCATGTCGCGGAACGGAAACTGCAGCGACCCTCTTGTCAAATCAAGATCATTTGCCCCCAGCGGCAAGAGGCCGGCCAGCGGTCTCGCAAGGGTGTTTCGGGCGAGTGCGGGCTCCAGTCCCACTGTCTTCTCAGACCCCGAAGGCGATGCCGGTCTTGGTCTCTGTCTTCAGCCCACGTATGCAAGCGCCCGGCTCGATGCCGGTGCCCGCGCATTCGGTCGCGCTGTTGATCAGCACACGGCTGACCTTGGCGCAATCGGCGCCGGCAAGATCGAAACGCGTCACCTTGGTCTTGCCCGCCGGCAGGTCCTTGAAGTCGAGCACGGTCAGCCGGTCGACGACGCCGGCCTCGTTGAACAGCGCGATCTCGAACGCTGCTTTCGAGAGGTCGGCGCCAAGAGTGTTGTTGACCACGAACGTCAAACGGCAGCCCTTTTCGGAGGCCTGCGCACCATTGAGCTCAAGCGTGAGAGCAGGGACCGGCGCGGACTCTTGCGCCCACGCCGGACCCATCACAAGCGGCATGGCCAGCACCGAGGTCAGCAGGCGAAGCGATGCCGTCAAGCTTATCATTGTCGTCAGCCTCCAAATCGCATTGTCGCCGCCAGCTTGAGCGTGACGCCGGGCTCGTAAATTACACTCGTGGCCGATGCATTCAACGGGTTGGTGTATTTGACGTCGAACAAATTGTCGGCGCGGAAGTCGACCTTGAAATTGTCGGTCGCCTGGTAGCTGGCGAAGGCATTGACCAGCGTGTAGTCCTTGGCCACTGGGTTGCCCTTCGGCTTGCCATTGTACTGCACCTCGCCGCCGACGGTTAGCTTGTCCTCCAGAAAGCGGAAGCCGAGCTGCGCGGTGACTTGGGAAGACGGGACGGTGACGAGGTCTGCCCGCTCGCCGTCATAAGAGATGGTGTGGCCATCGATGATCGACGCCGAAAGCCCGGCGAAACCCCAGCTGGCGTCATAGACGCCTTCCATTTCAAAGCCGCGAATCTTGGCTTCTGCAAAGTTCTGGTACTGGAAGCAGATCGGGATGCCGGGGCCGAATGGGCAGCCGCTGGTCGGGTCGAATGCCGACAGGGTGACGCCGTCGATGTAGTCTTCGACATCGTTGTTGAAGTAGGCCGCCTTGAAACGAAACGCGTCGCCGGCTTCGAGGATGTCGTCCAGCTTGTGGTTGACACCGAATTCGACGGTCTTGCCGATTTCAGGTTTCAGATCGGGATTGGGGAGAAACGGAAAGCTGACGCCTGCCGGATGATTGCCACTGATGAGGGTTTCCGACAGCGACGGAGAGCGATATCCCTCCGCATAGGTGCCGTAGAATTGCAGCCCCGAAAGGCTGGCGGTTTCGAACGGCGAGAGGCCGACGGTGATGCGCGGCGACAGCCGGTCGCCGGAAGTTTCGCCGACATCGCTTTCGAGCTTGTAGCTGTCGTAACGCAGCCCGGCGATGACTTCGAGCCAGTCCCAGGTGAGCTTGTCCTGGATGTAGGCGCCGGAAACGTTTCGCTTGCCCGAAGGGGTGTAGAAACTGGCGCCGCCTGCGGCGCCACCCGTCTCGACGTCGTCGCCAACCCAGTCGCCGCCGTAGGTCAGCTCGTGCGCAATGCCGGCGGTCTCGAACCGCGAGGTGTTCCAGATGTCGATACCCGAAGTGGCGATATCGAAAGTCGACATCGAACCCACCGGCAGGACGATGGGAAGACCGGTGACCGGATCAAACCGGTTTTGCGGAACGAGGCTTGTCATCTCCAGCTTGGTCTTATTGTAGGAAGCGTTGACGTTAAGATCGAGCCAGCTCTTGTCCTCATCGGTGATGTTGTAGCGCGCCGTGAAAGTATTCGCCTCCAGGTCGACGTCATTCACCGGCGTGCCGCCGCTGACCTCGTTCCAGCCGTCGCTCGTGCCATTCCAGCCCAGTTTTAGTTCGCTGTTTTCACTAGAGCGGATGGTCGTCTTGAGAAGACCGCTTAAAACGTCGAAGCCGGTGCCGTTCACCGTATCGCCGCCACCATCCTTGTAGTCGTCATAGTCGCGATAGACGATGTTGCCGAGGACATCCCAGTTTTCGTTGAAACGGTAGGCGCCGGCGGCGCTGGTCGTCCAGCCTTCGCCGTTGCTCTCGTAGCGCCCGGTCGCGGACGCGGCCCATGTCTCGCCGTCGCGAAGATAGTCTTCCGCGTCCTTGGTCTCAAACATGACGACGCCGCCGATGGCGCCCGAGCCGTAGGTGTTGGCGACCGGGCCGCGGATCACGTCGACTGATTTGATGAGCTCCGGGTCGATGTAGAAGGTCGATTGCGTGCCGTGGTCGGAGCGCTGAAAATTCTGCCGCGCACCGTCGACGATCACTGCGACGCGGCCGAAATCCTGCAAGCCGCGGATATTGATGCTGGAGCTGACGCGCCTTGCGTCTGCCTGGACCGCTACACCCGGCACACCAAACAGCATTTCGTTGGGCGTCGTCGCCATGCGGCGTTCCAATTGCTCCTGATCGACATGGCTGACGGAGGCCAGGGCATCGATCGCCGTCTCGCCGGTGCGGCTGATGACCAGGATCTGGTCGAGCAGCGTTGCGCCTGCCGGGGCCGGCGCAACCTGTTCAGGCGTCTGCACTTGCTCGGCCTGCCGCTGGTCTCTTGCAGGTTGGGCGGCCTGTTGAGCATTGGCCGACTGAGCACTGGCCGACGGGGTGAGCAGCGCGATCGCCGCAGCACCCGCCAGCAGTGCGGCTATGCCCTTTGCCATTGATCGATGCGCCGGACTTCGATGCGCCGGATCTCTATGCCCCGGAACTCTATGCCAAGGATCTGGGCTGCTATTCGCCAGACCCAGCTGTCCCCAATTCGCCAACCCCATGCCCCAACTCCAAAGTCCAGGTTCGATGCTGGCTGGCGTGGCGCTTGCTGGCATTTTTCGTCGTGTCCGGCGTCTTAAATCTTGACTCACTTACTCCTGTATTGCACTGACTAATAAACATGATATTTCAAGTCAAGAAATGAATCGGCGTATCACGCAAGCGTCGAGCCAGCCGACCAAGCCCGGCCCAGGAAAGGGATCGAACCAGATGAACACACACAATCCCAGTGACTTTCGCCCCAATGACTTTCGCGATCGCGTTCGCCGTTCCGACGACAATTCGGCTCGTTTCGATCGGGTCCCGTTAACCGTCAGGACCCTGTCCAGCAACACGCTGTTCCAGGGCGAGCACGAAATCGGCATCGAGCATCACGGAGCGCTCTACCGGCTGAAGATCACCCGCCAGGGCAAGCTCATCCTCAACAAGTAGGTAATAAGATGGACCAGCGCGTAAAACCCGCTCCGCACGAGATCCGGCGGGCGCGGGCAGACAATCCGAAGACGCGCGAGCGCGATCTCGCCGCCCAGCTTGGCATTTCGGAAGCCGAGCTGGTTGCTGCGCATTGCGGCGACGGCGTCGTCCGCGTCGAGCCGCGCGTCAACGACCTTCTGACCGGCCTCGAAGCCGTCGGCGAGGTCATGGCGCTGACCCGCAACGAAAGCGCTGTGCACGAGAAGATCGGCGTCTACGACAAGGTCGTCACCGGCACCCACAATGCCATGGTGCTTGGCGAGAACATCGACCTGCGCATCTTTCCGAAAGTCTGGGCGCACGGCTTTGCCGTCGAAAAACGCGACGGCGGCGATATCAGGCGCAGCCTGCAGTTCTTCGATGCGGCAGGCGAGGCGGTGCACAAGGTGCATCTGCGGCCCGCGTCCAACCTCTATGCCTATCAGAAGCTGGTGGCCGAACTCGAATCGCCGAACCAGGAGTCAATGGTTGCGATTTCAGAGGGGGTCGCGATTTCAGAAGGGGCGATTTCAGAAGGCAGGCTCGAGAGCGAGGCCGGGCCTTCCTACGCTCCCGCTGATGTCGACGATCTGCGCGACCGCTGGAGCCGCCTGACGGACGTGCATCAGTTCTTCGGCATGCTGAAGACGCTGAAGCTCGACCGCCGCCAGGCGATGCGCATGGTCGGCCAGGATTACGCCTGGCTGCTCGACAACGATGCCGTCAGCGCCATGTTCCATCATGCCGCCGAGGGCGAGATGGCGATCATGTGCTTTGTCGGCAATCGCGGCTGCATCCAGATCCATTCGGGCCCGATCAAATCGATCAAGCCGATGGCGCCTTGGCTCAACGTGCTGGACGAAACCTTTCACCTGCATCTGCGAACCGATCACATCCAAGAGGTCTGGGCCGTGCGCAAGCCGACCAAGGACGGCCATGTCACGTCGCTCGAAGCCTATGGCGCCGACGGCAAGTTGGTCATCCAGTTCTTCGGCAAGCGCCATGAAGGCGAAAGCGAGCGCGGGGACTGGCGGTTTCTGGCAGAGAACCTGCCGCGCATTCCAAGCCCGACCGCAGCCTGAGAACAACGACAATGGCTCCTTTGCTTAGACGGGCGGGTGTTTTCAGTATGGCGCTTGGGGCCACCATCGGCCTTGCTCTGGCCTTTGCCGCATTGCTGCCGGTCCGTGCCGCCGAAGGGACGGAGGTCTTTGCGGACCCGTCGAGGATAGCGGCCATCGGCGGTTCGATCACCGAGATCGTCTTTGCGCTCGGCGAGCAGAATCGGCTGGTCGCTCGCGATTCGACCAGCCGTTATCCCGAGGCGGCGCTCAAGCTGCCTGACGTCGGTTACATGCGCCAACTGTCGCCGGAAGGTGTCCTGTCGGTCAATCCGTCGGGCATCCTGGCGCTGCACGGCAGTGGGCCTATGCAAGCCGTCGACGTGCTGAAGAAAACGAGCATTCCGTTCATCGAGGTGCCCGAGCGCTACGGCCATGAAGGCATTCTCGAAAAGATCCGCATCGTCGGTAAGGCGCTTGGCGTGGACGCCAAGGCCGATGCGCTGGCAGCCGAGATCGAGGCCAAGTTGAAGGCCGCCGAAAAGCAGACCGCTTCGATCAAGGACCGCAAGCGCGTCCTGTTCGTGCTGTCGATGCAGGGCGGCAAGATCCTCGCTTCCGGCAGCGACACTGCCGCCGACGGCATCATCAAGCTTTCCGGCGGTGTCAACGCGGTCGACGGCTTCTCCGGCTACAAGCAATTGTCCGACGAGGCTGTTATCACCGCCAGGCCCGACGTGATCCTGATGATGAACAATGCCGGTCCTGCCGCATCGGATGACGAATTGTTCGCGAACCCGTCTATCCTGTCGACACCGGCGGGTGCCGCGCGCAAGGTGGTCCGCATGGATGGCGGCTATCTGCTCGGCTTCGGGCCGCGCACGGCCGACGTCATCCACGACCTTGCCGCCTCGCTTTATGGCGGGCAGGCCGCGGACTGAGCGGGCACCCAATGGTGGATCAATCGATCGCTGGTGCGGGCACTATGGCGACAGCATCCGACGGCGACCGGTCGGGCCGTGCGCGCGTCGTCATCCTGCTTTTGTGCCTGGGGCTTGCCGTTGCCGTGCTGTTGTCGCTGACCTCAGGCGCATCCGATGCCTCGGCCGTCGGCGTCGTCGGCGACTGGCTGTCGGGTGCAGCACCCGGCAATGAGGCGCTCAGCGCCCGCGACCGCCTGATCGTCTACGACATCCGCCTGCCGCGCGTCATCCTCGGTGTGCTGATCGGCGCCGCCCTTGCCGTCTCCGGCGCGGTCATGCAAGGGCTGTTCCGCAATCCGTTGGCAGACCCCGGTCTCATCGGCGTTTCGGCTGGATCGAGCCTCGGCGCGGTGGCCGTCATCGTGCTTGGCGCCACGGTGCTGGCGCCGGCAACATCTCTGCTGGGCACGCTTGCCCTGCCGCTGGCGGCGTTCTGCGGCGGGCTGGCGACGACGTTGGTGCTCTATCAGGTCGCCACCAGGCACGGCCAAACCTCGGTCGCCACCATGCTGCTCGCCGGCATTGCGCTGGCGGCGCTTGCCATGGCGCTGACCGGTATCCTGATCTTCATGGCCGACGACCGGCAGTTGCGCGACCTGACCTTCTGGCAGCTCGGCTCGCTCGCCGGCGCGACCTGGCAAAAGATCGGCTCCGTCGGGCCTGTGATCGTGCTGGCGCTGGCGGCGATGCCGTTCCTGGCACGCGGCCTCAACGCGCTGGCGCTGGGCGAAGCCACCGCCGGCCATCTCGGTATCCCTGTGCAGCGGCTGAAATACACTGCAATCATCGGCGTTTCGGCGGCGGTCGGGGCATCTGTCGCCGTCAGCGGCGGCATCGGATTTGTCGGCATCGTCGTGCCGCATCTGCTGCGCCTGGCTATCGGCCCGGACAATCGTTATTTGCTGCCGGCCTCTGCCCTGCTTGGCGCTTGCCTGCTGCTTCTGGCTGACGCCGTCGCCCGCACCATCGTGGCGCCGGCCGAGCTGCCGATCGGCATCGTCACCGCGATCGCCGGCGCCCCGTTCTTCCTCTGGATCCTGCTGCGCAAGCGTGGCGTCATTGACCTGTGAGAGGGGACCTATGAGAGGGCTTTTCATGATCGAAGTGCGAGCATGATCGAAGCGCGGGATGTCTCGGTGGCAATCGGCGGCATGGGCATCGTCGCCAATGTCGATTTCGACATGCGGCCCGGCGAAATCGCGGCCATCGTCGGCCCCAACGGCTCGGGCAAGACGACCTTGCTGAGGGCGCTGTCCGGCGACCTGGCCTATTCGGGAGAGGTCACCATCAACGGCCGTGACCTGTCGGTGATAAAGCCGGTCGAGGCAGCCACGCTGCGCGCCGTGCTGCCGCAGGCGACGACGCTGTCTTTTCCGTTCACGGTGCGTGAGATCGTCAGGCTCGGACTGCTCGGCGGACGCTCGGGCGCGCTGCCCGGCGAGGACGAGCGCCTGCCCGAACGGGCGCTAGCGCGGGTCGATCTCGATGGCTTTGCCGGCCGTTTCTTCCAGGAGCTTTCGGGCGGCGAACAGCAGCGCGTGCAGCTGGCCCGTGTGCTCTGCCAGGTCTGGGCGCCGGTCCTCGACGGCAAACCGCGCTATCTCTTCCTTGACGAGCCGGTTTCCAGCCTCGACATCAAGCATCAATTGATCATCATGAATATCGCCCGCGATTTCGCCAGAAGGGGCGGCGGCGTGGTCGCCATCCTGCACGACCTTAATTTGGCGGCCATGTATGCCGACCGGATCTTCGTCATGCATCGCGGCAGGCTTGCCGCCACCGGCTCGCCGCAGGACGTGCTGAGCGACGATCTGATCGAAAAAGTATTCGATTGCCGGCTGAGGGTCGGCGTGCTGCCGGCTGGAGACATGCCGTTCGTGCTGCCGCAATCCGCAGCCTAAGCAAAAATCAGGCGGCCGGCGCCCTTTGCACCAGCATGTCGATGCCGAGCAGGTGCCGCACATTCGGGCGCGCCGCCACCATGTCGGCGATCGTATAGCGCTCGAGCACGGCGAAGAAGGCGTTGAGCGCCTCGCGCAGCGCTGAATTCAGTGCGCAACTGTCGACCAGCGGACATTCGGCGGCGTCGTTCTCGAAGCATTCGGCCATGGCGAAGCTCTCTTCGGTCACGCGCACGACGTCGAACAGGGTGATCGATTCGGCCGGGCGGCCGAGCCTGACACCGCCGTTCCTGCCGCGGACCGTCTCGACCAGACCATGCTCGACCAAAGGCTGCAGGATCTTGAAAAGAAAAAGTTCGGACACCGAGTAGGCGGCCGCGATCTCCGGGATGCGGCTCAGCCGATCGGTATTCGCGGCGCAATACATCAGGATGCGCATGGCGTAATTGGTCTGGCGTGTCAGCCGCATTTTGTCCTCACGAAGCAGTAGCTTGAGCCTAATATGGCCTATACCTTGGAATAATTCCAGACTGGCAGCGCAGAATAGCTGAATATCTTTATCAGGTTTGTGTGGGCGTTCGTGCAAACCATAATCCTGATATGGCGCGCATTCGGGTGGGCGGATTACTAATTAAGTCGATCGACCAGGAGCAGTTCATCCATGTCACAATCAGCACCGACTTTGGCATCCGCCCGGTTCGATGCCGACGCGGACGCCAAGCTTTCGGCGCTTCGGCGCACCAAGTTCGTCGCCACCGCAGCGCTCGCGCTCTGCGTCCTCGTCTTTGCGCTGGCCAAGTCTTTCGAGGGCCACTATCCGTGGCTGGCGTTCGTCGCTGCTTTCGCCGAGGCGGCGACGATCGGCGGGCTGGCCGACTGGTATGCGGTGGTCGCGCTGTTCAGACGGCCGCTCGGCCTGCCGATCCCGCACACCGCCATCATCCCGGAGAACCAGAACCGCATCGCCGACAATCTCGGCCGCTTCATCGAGGTCAATTTCCTGGCGCCCGAGCCGGTGCGCGAAAAGCTTGCCGAGGTCGATTTTTCCGCGCTCGTCGCCGACTGGCTGGCCGACCCCAACCGCGCCGCCGATCTGTCGCATTTCGTCGGCCGGCTGGTGCCGCAGACACTGGCGGCCGTCGAGCAGTCGGGCCTGCGCGGCTTCGTTACCAGCCGCATGCTGGAGCAGATCGAAAAGGTGCCGCTGGCGCCGCTCGCCGCCGAGTTGCTGTCGGCCCTGACCGATGACCGCCGCCACCGACGACTGTTCGACGAATTCACCAAGGTCGTCGGCCGGTTCCTGAGCGACGAGCAGGCGCTGGCGACGATGCGCGAGAAGATCCGCGAGGAACTGCCGTCGCTGTTCAACCTGTTTCGCGCCGACGCCTATCTGCTGAAGAAGATCGTCGCCTCGGCCGGATCGCTGCTCGACGAGGTGAGGGCCGATCCCGATCACCCGATGCGCGCCGAATTCGACCGTTTTGTCCTGACCTTCGTCGAGCGGCTGAGGACATCCAAACAATACGCCAAGCGCGCCGAGAAACTGAAGCGCGATTTCCTCGCCCGGCCGGAGCTGAAGGCGCTGGCCGGCGACATGTGGGAAAGCCTCAGCCTGTTCATCGAGCAGGACGCCAAGACACCGAATTCAAGGATCCGCGCCCATCTCGCTAACATGTTCGTCGAGGTCGGCCGCCATCTTGCCGGCGACGCCCAGATCAGGGCAGACATGAACCAGGGATTCGTCGTGGCGCTGTCTTCGTTCGTCGAAAGCCAGAAGAGCGGCGTCTCGAAATTCATCGCCGATCAGGTCAAGCGCTGGGACCTTGCCCAGCTTACCAGGCTGATCGAGATGAACATCGGCAGGGACCTGCAATATATCCGCTTCAACGGCATGGTCATCGGCGGCCTTGCCGGCGTGGTGCTCCATACGGTGGAACGGCTGTTCCTCGTCGGCTAAGGCGCGATGTGTTGCGCGGCCGAATGGACCGTGAGGCTCCAGTGCCCTATTGTTCTCTTCAGCTGCCGCATTCGCAGCAACAGGGGAGACGCCACCATGGCAAAGCGACCGGAATCCGACACCTTCATGGACATTTTCGGCAGGTTCGGCCGCGACCTGAAGCTGCCGAACGTCGATGTCGAGGCGATCCTCGACCATCATCGCAAGAACCTCGAGGCACTGGAAAAATCAGCCAGAGCGAGTGCCGCCGGAGCGTCGTCGCTGCTCTCCAGACAGCGCGAGATGCTGCAGGATACGCTGCACGAAATCGCCGATATGGCGCAGAGCTACCGGGCGCCGGGCGATCCTCGGGAGTTGATGGCCAAGCAAACGGCGTTCGCCAGGAAATCCTTCGAAACCGCGTTGAAGAATGCCGGCGAGGTGGCCGAACTGGCCAGGAAATCCGGCACCGAATCGGTCGAGATCCTGCGCGACCGCATCAAGGAGGCGATGGAGGAAATCCGCAGCGGCTACGACAAGAAGTAAGCCGTTCGCAAGCCAAAGCAGGCGGACTTTTCTCCCGTCATTTCGGTTCCTGAAAGCCGTATTGTTGGTCCTTGGCTCCGGCCAGGCGCACAAGGTTCCTCTTGCCCGGATAATCCTGTTCCGTCGCTGGACACCGGCATTGACGCGATCCGGTCTGGAATACCGCAGCGGAAGGCGCGGAGCGAATTGACAGAGGCGGCCGGTTCGTGGTCCGGACGCAGGGCAAGCGATCGGGAAAGCAGGAATGACGCAAACACGGCTGAGGACGCCGCCGACCTACGAACAGCTCAGGACGATGACAGGGCAGGAGCTTGGCGTGTCGGACTGGACGACGGTCGACCAGAGCCGCATCGACCAGTTCGCCGAATGTACGGGCGACCGCCAATGGATCCATATCGATCCAGAGCGGGCGAAGCGGCAGAGCCCGTTTCGCGCTACCATCGCGCATGGCTATCTAACGCTGTCGATCATCGGCGCGCTGGCGCTCGATATGGGCATCGTGCCCGAAAACACGCAAGCCGTCTTTAACTATGGTTTTGACAAGGTGCGGTTCCTGGCGCCGGTCAGGGCCGGCGCACGCATCAGGCTGCGCATCACGCTTTTGTCCATGGAGGACAAAGGCCCCGGCCAATATCTGATGAAGGCTGCCAACATCGTCGAGATCGAAGGTGAGCAGAAGCCGGCGCTGACCGCCGAAACGCTGGTTATGCTCTATGAGCGGCGGCGCAGGCGGGCAGGGGCGTGAGGGGCGAAGCGCTGCATTTTCGTGACAGCGAAAATCAACGCGACATCGCCTCTTCGAGCGTCCTGAAAATTCTCTCGTCTGCCGACTGCGCGACGTTGAAGCGCAGGAAACGGCTCGCAGTTTGGGACAGGCTGAACGCATTGCCGGGCGCCAGAACGACATTGGCCGACAAGGCGCGGCGGGCCATTTCAGCTGCATCCACGTCTTCCGGCAGGCTGCACCACAAAAACATGCCGGCCGGCTGGTCGATCCACGGCGTTATGCCGATTGCCTTCAGGCGGGTGCTTGTCTCAGCCATGGCGCGTGAAAGCCGCGTGCGCAGCAAATCCAGGTGCTTGCGATAGCTGCCGTCCTTCAGCAGCGTCAGCACCAGTTCGGAGGCAAGCCGTCCGCCGCCGAAGGACGTGGCGATCTTGAGGTCGGTCAGCCCTTCCATCCAGTCGCGCGGAGCCGCGATGAAGCCGCAGCGCACCGACGCCGAAAGCGTCTTGGAGAAGCTGCCGATATGGACGACGCGACCAAGGCCGTCGAACGCCGCCAGCCTGGGTGCGGGCGTGTGTTCGAAGTCGGCAAAGATATCGTCTTCGATGATCGTCAGATCCGATTGGTCGGCGAGCTTGAGCAATCGATGGGCGACGACCGGCGACAGAATTGCACCCGTTGGATTGTGAAGCGCAGAATTTGTGATGTAGAGGCGCGGCCGGTGCTCGAGCAGCGCCTGCGCGAACAGCTCGATATCCGGCCCCGACGGCGTGTAGGGAACGCCGACCACCTTGGCCCGGTGGGCGCGCAACAGGGCATGGAAGTTGAAATAGCAGGGGTCGTCCACCAGCACCGTGTCGCCCGGCTCGAGCAGGAACCGGCAGAGGAGGTCGATGGCCTGGGTGCCCGATTCCGTCAGCATGATCTGGTCGGGAGAGGCTTCGATGCCGTGCTCTGCCATGCGTCGTGCGAGCAGATGACGCAGCGGCGCCAGCCCGAGCGGGGTGCCGTAATCCGTCAGCGTGACATCATCGCCGCGTGCCATTGTTCGCAGTGCCCGGCGCAATCCAGCCTCCGGCATCCACGAGGCAGGCAGCCAGCCGCAGCCGGGTTTGAGCACGCCGTCGCCGGCTTCCAGCGACTGGCGCGAAACCCAGAGCGGATCGACAGCACGGTCAAGCCTGGGGCCGATCTCGGCCAGTGACAAGGGAGCCAGCGGTCCGGCGGCATAAAAACCCGAACCTGGACGCGAGCGGATGATCCCCTCTGCCGCAAGGCGCTCATAGGCTTCGACCACGGTGGATTTGGAAACCTGCATGGTTCTCGCGAAAGCCCGGATCGAAGGCAGTCGTGTTCCCGGTGTCAGGCTGCGCGCGGCGATCCTGTGCCTGATCGTCGACATGACACTTTCGACAAGCGTCCCGCTGCTCTCACTTGCCGTCGTCTCCTCGTCCATCCGTACTGCTCAACCTATCATGACAGTTTTATCGAACTGTACCTCATTGTCTCTGGTGGCGCCATACGTCCAGCCCGATAGAGGGCGAGAACATCAGGAGCATGCGATGGACAAGACGGCGGGTGGCTGGGTCAACGGATTCGTAGGCGTTCTGATTTTCAGCGGATCGCTTCCGGCAACGCGCGTGGCGGTGATGGATTTCGATCCGGCCTTCTTAACTGTCGCCCGTGCTGCCACGGCAGGCATACTCGGCCTCGCGCTTCTGCTCATTTTTCGCCAGAAGCGTCCGGAGCGGCGTGATCTGTTGTCGCTGGCCATCGTGGCGCTCGGCGTCGTGGTCGGCTTTCCCCTGCTGACCGCGTTGGCGCTCAAGCACATCACCTCGGCCCATTCCATCATTTTCGTCGGCCTGTTGCCGCTGGCGACCGCGATCTTCGGCGTCATTCGCGGCGGCGATCGCCCCAAACCGGCCTTCTGGCTGTTTTCGTGCCTTGGCAGCGCCCTTGTTGCCGGTTTTGCGGTGACGCAAGGCGTTTCGGCCTCGCCGGTCGGCGACATGCTGATGCTGGCCGCAATCATCCTGTGCGGGCTGGGCTATGCGGAAGGCGCCACGCTGTCGCGCAAACTTGGCGGCTGGCAGGTGATCTCGTGGGCGCTGGTGCTGTCGCTGCCGGTCATGCTGGCTATGACGCTCATCACCATGCCGCCGTCGCTCGAAAGCGTCGGCAAGGCCGCCTGGATCGGCCTGGCCTATGTCTCGCTGTTCAGCATGCTGATCGGTTTTGTGTTCTGGTATCGCGGACTGGCGCAAGGCGGCATCGCTGCGGTCGGACAGTTGCAGCTTCTCCAGCCTTTCTTCGGCCTTGGACTGGCAGCAATGCTGCTGCACGAGCGGGTCAGTCCTGCCATGGTAGCGGTCACTGCTGCCGTCGTGCTTTGCGTGGTCGGTGCGAAGAAATATGCGAGATAGGCGCCAGCCCTTCTTCCTTCTCCCCTTGTGGGTCCCACAAGGGGAGAAGGTAGAGCCGCACGGCTAGAACTTGGTCACCACGCCAATGCCGATGCCTTCGAAACCGCCCATCGCCATCAACGCCGCGGGCGCCTCGTCGAGGCTGATCCGCTTGCCGACCAGCAGTTCGGGCTTCAGCTTGCCGGTGCGGATCATCTCCATCATCGCCTGGTAGCGGTAGGCCTGCATGCCGTGGCTGCCGCGGATTTCGAGCTCGAAGGCGATCACCTTGTCCATCGGGATCTGTGGCCTGGCGTGATCGCCGAGCATCAGGCCGACCTGCACATGGCGGCCGCGCCGGCGCAGGTTCGCGATCGAGTTGAACGAGGTCGTCGGGTGGCCGAGCGCGTCCATCGACATATGCGCGCCGCCATTGGTGATCTGCTTGACCGCCTTGATCACATTCGGCGTCTTCGACGCGTTGATCGTCGCCACCGCGCCGATCTTGCTGGCGAAGTCCAGCTTCTCGTCGGTCAGGTCGATGGCAATCACGTTGGCGCCCATGGCACTGGCGATCATGATCGCCGACAGGCCGACGCCGCCGCAGCCATGCACGGCCACCCATTCGCCGGGCGTCACCCGGCCCTGGTCGACTATGGCGCGGAACGAGGTGACGAAGCGGCAGCCGAGGCTGGCGGCAGTGGCGAATTCCATTTCGTCCGGCAAGCGGACCAGATTGGTGTCGGCATGGTCGATGGCGACATATTCGGCGAACGATCCCCAGCCGGTGAAGCCGGGCTGGGACTGGTGTTCGCAGACCTGATGGTTGCCGGAGCTGCATTCGAAGCAGCGGCCGCAGCCGACGGCGAACGGCACGGTGACGCGCTCGCCGGTCTTCCAGCGGGTCACCTGACTTCCGGCGGCCACCACGACGCCGGCAAGCTCGTGGCCCGGCACATGCGGCAGGCGGATGCCGTCGTCATGGCCCATCCAGCCATGCCAGTCGCTGCGGCAGAGACCGGTCGCCTCGACCTTGATGACAACGCCGCCCAGTGCCGGCTCCGGATCGGGAACGGTCTGGATCGTCGGCGTTTCGCCGAATTTTTCGAAGACAACGGCTTTCATCGGCAATTCCTCACGCTTTAATCCAACCCGCTCTATTCGGCATCGATCTGGTTCTCGGGTGCTGCCTTTCGAAAGGCCGGCACCGCCATGCAGGCGGCGTGGACCCGTGTGATCGTCGGGTAGGGCATCAGGTCGACGCCGAAACGCGCATTGCTGGCGACCTGAGCCACCAGGCAAATGTCAGCCAGCCCCGGCGTGTCGCCGTGGCAGAATGTCCCGGTTTCGGACGAGGAAGCCAGAATCTTTTCAAGCGGCTGGAAACCTTCGTTCACCCAGTGCCCGAACCAGTTGGCGACGTCCTCGTCGCCGGCGCCGAACAGGGTGCGCAGCGAGGTCAGCACGCGCAGATTGTTCACCGGATGGATGTCGCAGGCGATCATCTGCGCCAGCATCCTGACGCGGGCCCGGCCAAGTGCGTCCTGCGGCAAAAGCGGCGGTTCGGGCCTGGTCTCGTCGAGAAATTCGATGATTGCCAGCGATTGCGTCAGCAGCGTGCCGTCGCCCAGGATCAGTGCCGGCACCAGCCCTTGCGGATTGACCGCGAGGTAGGCGGGCTCCAGATGCTCGCCGTGGCGCAGATGATGCGGCACGTATTGGTAGGTCAGTCCCTTCATCTCCAGCGCGATCCGCACCCGGTAGGAGGTGGAGGAGCGGTAGTAGTTGTGAAGGACGAGGTCGCTCATTTCTGCACATTCGGCCGATTTGGCCGACCGGGCAAGGCATGGTGGTCCGGAAATTGCCGTCTCCGCCCTTTAGGCCAGGATGGCGATGTACTATTTGCCAATAATCTGGCCATGGCCGCTGGGTTATTCTATCCTGCCTGAACCGAAACGAACGCCAATGACCGCAGTCAACGATCGCGCCCGGTTTCTGATCATCGACGACCACCCGCTGTTTCGCGAGGCGCTGCACAGCGCTGTGCAAATGGCCTATCCGGACGTCGACACTGTCGAGGCGCGTTCGATCACCGAGGCATTTGAGCTTCTGGCGGAGGCGAAGCCATTCGATCTCGCGCTGCTCGACCTCAGCATGCCTGATGTGCATGGCTTCGACGGGCTGCTGCAGCTTCGGACCCGCTATCCACGCCTGCCGGTGGTCATCGTTTCGGGGCATGAGGAGCCCAAGATCATTTCCGAAGCGCTGTCCTACGGTGCGGCCGGCTTCATCCCGAAATCGGCGCGCAAGAGCGATCTTGCCGCCGCCATCCGCTCAGTGATGGAAGGCGCGATCTACGTGCCCGAAACCTACGAAGGCCAGCCGCCGGACGCCGACAGCACCGACCGCGCCGAGATGGTGCAGCGGCTTGCCAAACTGACGCCGCAGCAATTGCGGGTGCTGCAGATGCTGCGCCAGGGCTTGCTCAACAAGCAGATCGCCTACGAGCTGCAGGTCGGCGAAACCACTGTCAAGGCGCATGTCTCCGAGATCCTGCGCAAGCTCAATGTCTACAGCCGGACGCAAGCCGTCATCGAGGTTTCGAAGCTCGACAATGCCGAGCTGTTTCGCGGCCAGGCGGGGTTTTGAACGGGTCGGTGCCGATACCCCTGCAAACGAAGCAGCAAGGCGCTGCGATCAGGTGAATGTCTCAAAGACGTTTGATCTGCTGGTCCCTATCCGAATGATATAGACGAAATGATTTCTCTCGTTTCGCCTAATTCCTCATCGATAAGATCGTATTCCTGCCTTGCGCGAGGTAGGTCACGAATGCAAAATCCTTTCCATTCGACAAATACCAGGCCGATAAGGTTTGATCTGTAGTCCGCGACGAAACGCCAACACACATTACGTCGCCAAATTTTCTCTCAAAAATCCGCTCGATATCTATGAAATTGTTTCGACAAAACTCGATCATAAACGTTCTAAGAACGTCGAAATCTGCGTTTGGCTTTTCCCCGCTTCGATATTTCGCAATAGAGAATTGAAGGGCGCCGCCGGCATCTGATCCTTTAACTAAGGTAGGCGGCGATCCCTCGGGGAGGTCGTCAGTTATGTCTTCCCATCCGACGGGCAAGTCGAAGGTGATGCCGTAGAACTGCACTATCATTGTGGGTTTCCTGGGTCCTCTCAGTCGCGCATGGGCATGCCCGGCATAGTCACGGCACCGCGTTGGCGCGCATAAGCGTCACCCTTGTTATCCGGTTTGCATGAGCGTGATATGAGATATGTATTGAATGATGCGCCTCGTCGAAGCGGTCCCAAGGGCCGTATTCACCCAAAAAGGATCTCTCCGTGCCGCGCCGCTTTTTGAGGGCACGCCCAATATACGCAACACATCGTTGCGGCTGAGTGAAAAGGAAATGTCCAAGAGGCTTCGATCCAAATTGTCAGCCTCTATGAATATGCTGTCTATTTTTTCATCGACATCGCAGATGAAGGAAAATTTGTTACGCGCAGAAACGTAGTCTATGCGGATTTCCGGAAGATCATTGTCAACAGTTCGTTTGAATTTCCAGGACTCGAACGGCGGTGACGTCAAAAGGGATGACGCCGGCTTTCCGAAGTAATCGAGGATCGCGTTAGTCATTCTCTAAGCCAGCAAATGCGCCAGCAGCGCGCGCAGTTGTGCCGGTTTCAGCGGCTTGCGCATCAGCTCGATGCCGGCCGCGCGGGCGGCTTTGGCTACGGGCTCCGAACCGTCGGCGGTGACGATCAGCGCCGGCACGGCGCGGCTGAGATAATCGCGGACCTCGGCAATCGTCGTGGTGCCGAGGTCGCCGCCGTCGAGATGCTGGTCGGCTATGACGATGTCCGGCACCCAGGCCGTATCGCCAAGCATATCGAGCGCAGCATCGGTCGAGGTGGCGGGGCGCACCAGGCATTGCCAGCGCTCGAGCAGGGATGTCATCGCCTGCAGCACCTCGACGTCGTTCTCGACCAGCAGCACCTTTGTGCCGAACAGACCGTAGCCGCGCGGCCGCTCCATGTCGGCGGTGCTGGCAATGGCATCGACGCTGGCGCCGATCCCGACCGGAACGTCGATATGGAAAATCGTGCCGTGCCCGACCTTCGACGAAAACGTCACGGGATGGCCGAGTGCGGCTGCGATGCGGCGCACGATGGCCAGGCCCAATCCCAGCCCGCCGCCGGCAAGCCCGGCATCGGTCGGGATCGTGCCGCGGTGGAATTCCTCGAACACCGCCTCGCGCTGGTCGTCGGGGATACCGCAGCCGGTGTCGGCGACATCGATGCGGATCGTGTCGCCGCGATGCCTGGTGCCGACCAGCACCCCGCCGGAGCGGGTGTAGCGCAGCGCGTTGGAAAGGATGTTCTGGAGGATGCGGCGCAGCAAGGTGCGGTCCGAATGCACGACGGCGTTGACCGGCCGGAATTTTAGCGTCAGGCCCTTCATTTCGGCGACCGGCAGGAAATCCGAGCGCAGCGACGAAAACAGCATCTCCAGGCTGACATCGCCGATATCGGGCTGCACGACGCCGGCGTCGAGCTTGGAAATGTCGAGCAGGGTGCGGAGCAGATCCTCCATCGTCTCCAGCGACCGCTCGACCTGCCGGACCAGTTTTTTGCCTTCGTCGCTGGTCTGCACCTCGGCCAGCGCCGAGACGGAGAGATGCGCGGCGTTCAGCGGTTGCAGCACGTCGTGGCTGGCGGCCGCCAGGAACCTGGTCTTGGACAGGTTCGCCAGTTCGGCGTTTTCCTTGGCGGCGCTGAGATCGATATTGGATTGTTCCAATCTACGCAGTGTCGAGTGCAGTTCCTCGGTGCGCGTACGCACTCGATTCTCCAGCGAAATCGCGGTCTGGAACAGCGAGAACGCATTGGCCTGCTGGTCCATCGAGCGCTCGACGCGGCTGACAAGGGCTGCGTTGATCTTCTTCAGCTTCTCCAGGTCGTTGATGTTCCTGAGCGGCATAAGAACCTCCTACTCCGCCGCCTGCCGCTCTCCGAAGGCGATGCCGGTGAAAGTCTGGTTCAGATGCATCGACCGGTACTGTTCGCCATAGGTGCCGAAGCCGATGACGTTGTTGACCTTGTAGAGTTCCGAAATCTCCCGAAAGACCTGGCGGTTGAGCGCGTCGAGCCTGCGCAGCACGCAGTCGAAACCGAGGATCATGTCGATGCCGCCAAGCCTTTCCTCGACATCCCTGAAGGCGGCACGTGTCGATTCAACCATGTTCTTGGGCTGGGCTATGGAAAGGACGACGCCATCGTCGATGGCGCAGAAGAACGACAGCGAGCCGTCCGCGTGCATTTTCTGGATCGAGCGGCAGTAAAACTCGCCGCCCACTTTCACCACCACCGGGTGCGACGCAAAACTCAGTGGCGTCAGCATCTGCCGGATGACGCCGACCGAGGCGGCATATTCCTCCGCGGCATTGGTGGCGTTGAATTCGCGTACGGTGCGGTGATCGGGATCGGACGCGGTCACCACCAGCTTCTCGTCGGTGGGAACGAAATTGTCGGTCTTGAACACGTGGAAAGGAATTTCCGTGGTGATCAGCACGACGATGGCGCAGTCGGAGGCAACCTTGCCGTTCGAGATCAGCCGCGTCGTCTCGAATTTCAGATCATCGCCGGCCGAACCGCCGATCAACGGAATGTCGTCGAGCCCCCAGTGGATGGCGGAGGTCACCGCTTCCTCGGCATAGGACAGCCCGTCGATGAAGCAGAGCGCGAAGGTGGTGTTGGACCGTTCGTACCCGACGCGGCCTTGCAGCGAGCGCCGCAGCGCCCCGACTTCACTGGTGATCCTGTCCATGCCCGACGTAGAGAGACTGTCGACCATGGTGCTCGCGACCGAAAACGATGCTGACGGAAGCAGCAAGGCGAGGATCTGGCCTTCCTCCAGACCGCGCGGCGTGATTTCGCCGGCGGTGGAGCAGCCGGCATAGGCAAGTGCCGGCGCGTTGATCTTCAGCGCGTCCGACAGGGCCGCCGCATCGACAAGGCTCTGGGAGAAAAACAGCAGGGCGAAGCCGGCATCGATGGCTGCGGCTTCGGCCGCGACCGCCCGGGTGAACGCATTGGCGTCGGGCTCATCCGTGGTGAGCACCGATAGGCCGCATGCATAGCGCGTCCGTGAACTGGCCAGCGGCTTCCTCCTCGATTCCTCCGACGCTCTTTTTGTGCGCGGCTCTTTTTCGTGTGCGTTTGGCGCGCCGGCGTCGAAGTCATTGTTGTCTTCAAGTGCTGCTTTGGCAATGAGCCAACACGATGGATTTGAAGTTTCTGCTATTTTGACGGCATCAGCGCTGAGAAACTTCGAATCAAAGACCACACCCGAAGGGAGCGTGATCCATGGAAGCGCAGGTCAGGGAGCTGTTCGAACGGTACGAGCAGCTTTTCCGGAAATCTCTCGCCGGCGATGCCGACATGGACGAAGTCACATCGGTCTATGCCTCCGCCTTCATTGCGGCGTCGCCTGCCGGCGTCATGGTCGGGAAGAACGACGACGAGATCAAGCAAGTTATGGAGCAAGGCTATGCTCATTATCGAGCGATCGGCACGAAGGAGATGCGGATACGGGATGTTCGCATCTCGCCGATAGACGAGCATCACTGCGTTGCCCACGTCGCCTGGACGTCGATCTATGCGCGCAAAGGCCAACCGGACGTCACGATAAATTTCGACGTCCACTACCTCGTGCAGAAGCTGGACGGAGAGCCGAAAATATTTGGGTGGGTGTCAGGCGACGAGCAGGAGGTTCTCAGAAAACACGGCGTCGTCTGAATCGGCTTGCCGTGCTAGCCGTTCGTGGCCGCAAGGCGGCATCGCCACAGCGATCGGGGTTTCGCTTTGCTCCGCCGTTCCGGCCTTTGCGTGACCGAAAGTACAATAGGCGGATGTTCGGGCGAACTGCATTCTCACGACTTCGGGATTGCAAGCTGCTTTTTCGGCACGTTATACGGGAGGGGAAGAGCGGCAGCCGGGAGCACTCACGCGGCATCGGCGACAAGACGACCAAGGTAAATTACCCAGGGAGGTTTCATGTCGGACAAATCGTTGACGGTGAACGGAAAGCGGGTCGGTGGCGTCACCGAAGACCGCACGTTGCTGGTTCATTTCTTGCGGGAGAATCTTGGACTCACCGGCACGCATGTCGGTTGCGACACTTCGCAATGCGGCGCCTGTGTGGTCCATGTCGACGGCAAGGCGGTAAAGTCCTGCACAATGCTTGCGGTGCAAGCCTCCGGGTCGACCATCGCGACGATCGAAGGCTTGGCGGACGGAGCCGACCTGCATCCGGTTCAGGCGGCGTTCAAGGAGCATCACGGACTGCAGTGCGGTTTCTGCACGCCGGGCATGATCATGACGGCGACCGACATGATCAACCGTCACCCCGAAGGCCTCGACGAGGCCACGGTGCGGGCCGAGCTCGAAGGCAATATCTGCCGCTGCACCGGCTACCACAACATCGTGAAGGCGATCCTCGCCGCATCCGAGACGATGGCCAAGGGAGCCGCCAAGGGCAAGGCTAGGCAAGCTGCGTGAGTAGGGGAATAGGGGAGTAGGGAGTAGCGATTTGGCTCTTAATTCCCTACTGCCCTACTCCCTTACTCCCCTATTCTCCTACTTTTTCGGGAGGACTTTCTGCGATGGGCATTGAAGGTGTTGGCGCTCGGGTAGCGCGCAAGGAAGACAAGCGGTTCATCACCGGCGCCGGCCGCTATGTCGAAGACATGGTGGTTCCCGGCATGAAGCATGCGGCCTTCGTGCGCAGCCCGCACGCGCATGCTGAGATCAAGAAGATCGATGTCAAAAAGGCCCAGGCCATGCCGGGCGTCATCGGTGTGCTGACCGGCAAGGAACTCAAGGCCGACGGCATCGGCAATCTCATCTGCGGCTGGATGATCCATTCCAAGGACGGGTCGCCGATGAAGATGGGGGCGTGGTCGCCACTGGCCTTCGACAGGGTCCGCTATGTCGGCGACGCGGTGGTCGTCGTGGTTGCCGAAACCAAGGGGCAGGCGCGCGACGCGGCCGAAGCGGTCGACATCACCTACGAAGAACTGAAGGCGGTCGTCAATGCTCCGAAGGCTCTCGAAAGGAGCGCACCACAGATCCACCCGGAAGCCGACGGCAACCTGATTTTCGACTGGGAGCTCGGCGACAGCACGGCGACCAACGCGGCAATCAAGGCCGCAGCCCACGTCACCCGCATGACGATCGTCAACAACCGGCTGGTGCCCAACGCCATGGAGCCGCGTGCGGCACTAGGCTATTACGACAAGGCCGAGGACCACTACACGTGCTGGACGACCTCGCAGAACCCGCATCTTGCGCGTCTGGTGATGAGCGCCTTCTACAATGTCGCGCCCGAAAACAAGCTGCGCGTCATCGCGCCGGATGTCGGCGGCGGCTTCGGCTCGAAGATCTATATCTATCCGGAAGAAATCATCTGCCTGTGGGCCTCGAAGAAGACCGGCGTGCCGGTCAAATGGGTCGCCGACCGCACCGAGAGCTTCCTCACCGACGCCCATGGCCGCGACCATGTCTCGACGGTCGAAATGGCCTTCGACAAGGACAACAGGATCACCGGGCTGAAGGTCGACACCATCGCCAATCTCGGCGCCTACATGTCGCTGTTCTCGTCCTGCGTGCCGACCTATCTCTACGCGACGCTGTTGTCGGGCCAGTACGATATTCCGGCGATCCACGCCAATGTGCGCGCCGTCTATACCAACACCGCACCGGTCGACGCATATCGCGGGGCAGGGCGGCCCGAGGCCACCTATCTGCTCGAACGCACGATCGAAACCGCCGCTCGTGAGATTGGCGTGTCGCCGGCGGAGCTTCGCCGAAAGAACTTCATCACATCGTTCCCGCACCAGACGCCGGTCATCATGAACTACGACGCCGGCGATTATGCCGCTTCGCTGGACGCGGCGATGGAGGCTGCCGATTATGCCGGTTTTGCCCAGCGCAAGGCGGCCGCCAGGGCGAATGGCAAGCTGCGCGGCATCGGCATGAGCTGCTATATCGAGGCCTGCGGGCTGGCGCCGTCGGCGGCGGTCGGCTCGCTCGGTGCCGGCGTCGGCCTGTGGGAATCAGCCGAGGTACGCGTCAACGCCGCCGGAACGATCGAAGTATTGACCGGCTCGCACAGCCATGGCCAGGGCCATGAGACGACTTTCGCGCAACTCGTCAACCAGCGCTTCGGCGTGCCGATCGACAGTGTTTCGATCGTCCATGGCGATACCGACAAGGTCCAGATGGGCATGGGCACCTATGGCTCGCGCTCGGGCGCCGTCGGCATGTCGGCTGTCGCCAAGGCGCTCGACAAGGTCGAGGCCAAGGCCAAGAAGATCGCCGCCCATCTGCTCGAGGCCGACGAGGGCGACATCGTCATCGAAAACGGTGCATTGAAGGTCACCGGCACCGACAGACAAGTGCCGTGGTTTCAGATGGCGCTTGCCGCCTACACCGCCCACAACCTGCCTGATAGCATGGAGCCGGGGCTGAAGGAGACTTCATTCTACGATCCGTCAAACTTCACTTTCCCCGCCGGCTGCTATGTCTGCGAGGTCGAGATCGATCCGGAAACCGGCGTCACCGAGATCGTCCAGTTCGTCGCCGCCGACGATTTCGGCAACATCATCAATCCGATGATCGTCGAGGGCCAGGTGCATGGCGGCGTCGCCCAAGGCATCGGCCAGGCCTTGCTGGAGGGCACCCGCTACGACGCCAGCGGGCAGCTTTTGACTGCGAGCTATATGGACTACACCATGCCGCGCGCCGACGACCTGCCGTCGTTCAAGGTCTCGACCTCGAACACGCCGTGCCCGGGCAATCCGCTCGGCATCAAGGGCTGCGGCGAGGCCGGCGCCATCGGCTCACCGCCGGCAGTGATCAACGCCATCACCGACGCCATCGGCATCACCGATATCGCCATGCCGGCATCGCCGTCCACGGTCTGGGCAGCGATCCGGGCGACGACGAAACACTGAAAAAGGAGTGATTGGTCAGTAGTGAGTAGTCAGTAGAGAAACACTGAAACTACTCACTACTGACTACTCACCAATTCACTTCACGGGAGCATCCCATGTACTCAGTCAACTATCACCGTGCCGCCTCGGTCGCCGATGCGGTCAAGCTGCTCGAGACCGGCGATGCGAAGCTGCTGTCGGGCGGCATGACGCTGATCCCGGCGATGAAGACGCGGCTTGCCGCACCGTCCGATCTCGTCGACCTTTCGCATATCGAGGAATTGAAAGGCATCGAGGTGTCGGGCAGCACCATCACCATCCGCGCCGGCACCACACATTACGACGTCGCCCGCGACGAGAGGCTGAAGACGGCCTGTCCGGCTTTGGCCCACATGGCTTCTCTGATCGGCGATCCGGCCGTACGCTACAAGGGCACGATCGGCGGCTCGATCGCCAATAATGACCCGGCGGCTGATTATCCGGCAGCACTTCTTGCGCTTGACGCCACTATCGTCACCAACAGGCGCGAGATCACTGCCGACGCGTTCTTCACCGGCCTGTTCGAGACGGCGCTGGAGGACGGCGAGATCGTCACCGCGGTGACCTTCACCGCGCCGGCCAAGGCGGCCTATGAAAAATTCCGCAATCCCGCATCGCGCTATGCGATCGTCGGTGTGTTCGTGGCCAAGGGCGCCGGCGGGGTCCGCGTCGCCGTCACCGGGGCCGGCGACAACGGCGTCTTTCGTTCGAAGGAAATCGAGGCGGCACTTGCCACAAATTTCGACGCCGCTGCCCTCAACGGAGTGAAAGTGCCGGCGAATGATTTGATGACTGACATCCATGCCTCGGCCGATTATCGCGCCAATCTGATCGTGGTGATGGCCAAGCGCGCGGTGGCTGCCGCCAACGCCTGACGATACCGATCGCCGGGTCTTGGGTTTGTCAGCTTTGGGAAGGGGCCTTCGCGGCCCCTTCGGCGGCCGTACAGGCCAAAGTGTGGCCATCTCGCACTTGCACAGTGCTCTATTGCACTGCAATATGCATGGAGGAATGCGAGCCGGGGCTCGGAGCGCACGGTTACAGCCTGCAGCCCTTTCGCATCATTCAAATGCGAAAGGACCGGCATGACGGATATCTCCGCGGCGCAGCTTGTCGTGTCCCGCTACGCCGCCGACACGTCGTCGAGAACAAGGCTGGCCTATCTCGACGGATGGCGCGGCCTGTCGATCGCACTGGTCCTGATCGGCCACTTCTTTCCCGTTCCCGGAATCAACCTCGGTGTCATGGGCGTCGAGTTCTTCTTCGTGCTCAGCGGCCGGCTCATGGCCGAGATTCTCTTTGTCGAACGCTATCCGCTCAAGGCGTTCTTCAAGCGCCGGTTCTCCCGCATCTATCCGGCGCTGCTAATTTTCGTCGTCGCTTCGATGGTTGCCTTGTCCGGCACGTTTGTCGCCTTCAAATGGAAGGCGGCGCTGACGGCGCTGACATTCACCTACAATTATGCCGGGATTCTCGTCAGCCGCGCCGGCGCGCTCGACCATATCTGGTCGCTATGCGTCGAAGAACATGCCTATGTCATCCTGGCACTGATCAGTTTTTTCGTTTCAGGGCGTGCCCGCGTCGTCATGCTGCTCAGCGCGCTGTCGGTGCTGGCCATGGCAAACGGCGCGATTTCGTACTGGGTCTTCGCAATGGACTACGAGACCACCTACTGGCGGACCGACGTGCACATCGCCTCGATCCTGCTGTCGGCGGTGATATGCCTGCTCAAGGCCGACGACAGGCTGCCAGCCTTGTTCAAGGGGCCGCATGTCGCCGTCGCGGCGTCCGTCGGGGCGGTTCTTCTGTTCATGGATGCGGTGACGACGCCGATCCATTATCTGGTCGCGGTGCCGCTGTTGGCGCTCGCCGTCAACTCGCTCGATTTCAGCACACGGTACCTGACCGGATTTTTGTCCTGCTGGCCGATGGCGACGCTCGGACTGTGGTCGTATTCGCTCTATCTGTGGCAGCAGCCGTTCTACAAATTCGTCTATTCACAGGGCAGTGCGCCGCTGCTGATGCTGGCCGGGGTGTTCGCTTGCGCTTTGTGCAGCTATTACATCGTCGAAAAGCCTGCCCGTGGCTGGCTGAACCGCAATTGGTAGGGCTTGTCGCCTCAGCCGGTGATCTGCCTGGTATAGTAGCGGACCGCCTTCTTGCCGCCGTGGATCACCGCGTCGCCGACCTCGACAAAGCCAAGCGCGGCGTGAAAGGCGTCTGAAGCCGGATTGGGCGGCTCGGCATTCACCTCGCAAGTGACGATGGTCTGGCCGGCATGCAATACATGGTCGAACAGATCCTCATAGAGCCTGCGGGCATGGCCGCGACCACGCGCTTCTCCTGCAACGACGACACGGTCGACATAGACGAAGCGCGGATAGCGCTCGCGAAACCACAGGAAGTTCGGGCTGTCGTAGCGGGCGTTCTGGTCGAAGGTCATGATGAAGGCTTCGTGCGCACCGATGCGGCGCGCATAAAACGCTTCGCCGAGCAGGAAGGACAGGCGCTCGGGTTCGAGCCACGACAACTCGGCCGCGTGTTCGTTGTTGAGGGCGAGAACGGCGGGCTCGTCCTGCGGCGAGACCAGGTCAATCGGCACGCGTGCTTGCGTCACGTGTTTTCTTTCTTCGGGATCATGCTCTCGCCGCCGCAATCGTCGCCGCCACCAGCGCCGCGTCGGTCACGGTGTTGCGGTACTCGCGGTCGAGGTCGGTGCCGCCCATGCCAACCTGGGGATTGCGGTAGCGCATCGCGCTCGGCACGTCCTTGAGCGCGGCGAAATGCATTTCCGTCAGTCCGGTTCTTTCCCGCACCTCGGCGATGTTCCTGGGGTTGAGCCCGCCGCAGCCAAGAATGACGATGCGCTTACCGGCCTGCTGGACGAGGCCCGCCAGCAGGGCCACGCCCTCCAATGCGGTATCGCGCTGGCCGCTGGTCAGCACGCGGCCGACCTTGCTGCGGATCAGCGCTTCCAGCGCTTCGGCCGGATCGCGTGTCATGTCGAAGGCACGGTGGCAGGTGATGTTCAAAGGCCCTGCCGCCTGCACCAATTCGCTCATGCGCTTTTCGTCGACGGTACCGTCGGCATTCAGGCAGCCGACGACGACACCAGCCACGCCAAGTTCGCTCAGCGCACGCACATCGGCGAGCATCGAACGGTACTCGGCTTCACTGTAGAGAAAATCGCCGCCGCGGGGCCGCACGATGACGTGGAATGGGATCGTCGCCAGCTCAAGGGCGGCACGCACTGTGCCAAGACTCGGCGTTATGCCGCCCTCGAAGAGGCTGGCGCAGAGCTCGACCCGGTCGGCGCCGGCGGCTTGCGCGGCGAGCAGGCCATCTATGCCTTCGACGCAGATTTCGATCAGCGGCAGGCGAGGGCGTTCGGTGTCGGTCACAGGGCGATCCGTTGGCGAATTCGAGTTGGTCATGCCCTAGCATCGGGCTCCTTGTAGCGAAAGCCGGAACTATTGGCTCAACGCGACGGGTCGTTGCCGTTTGCATTGCCGCCAATTTCCTGCTTGACACATTCATAACTGCAGAGTTATGGGTAAATCCATAGCTATCTAGTTATTGATTTGGCAGACAGGGCGCCGATCCCGGATGACTGGCATCGGGATCGGCAAAACAAGGAGACCACGATGCAAGCTAGACTGAAAAATCCTGTGCTTCTCATTCCCGGCGCCCTGCAGGCGCTGCTCGCGCTGGACAAGTCGACGGAAACGGCTGACCTGCCCTACGTGACGCGCAAGCTCGTCCATTTGCGCGCCAGTCAGATCAACGGATGCAGCGTCTGTATCGACATGCATGCGCGTGAATTGAAGAAGGCCGGCGAAAAGGATGAGCGCGTCTTCACCGTGTCCGCCTGGCGGGAGACGCCTTACTTCACCGACGCCGAACGCGCGGCTCTTGCGCTTGCCGAGGCAACAACCCGGCTCTGCGACCGGCCCGACCCGGTGCCCGACGCGATCTGGGACGAGGCCGCCCGGCATTATGACGAGAAGGTGCTTGCCGCCCTGGTGGTCCAGATTGCCCTGATCAACGCCTTCAATCGCCTCAACGCCGCCACTAGGCAGATGGTTGGCACCTGGGGATGAGGCGGCGGACCGGCTCGCCGATATGCGCCGTGGCTGGTTTCGCGGCGGCGCATCAGATCCGCAAATTGTGAGCGTTCGCGCGCACGAAATCGATGAAGGCCCGCAGCTTGGGCGGGACGAGGCGGCGGCTGGGATAATAGAGGTGGAGCGGTTCGTAGGTGGGACAGAAAGGCTCCAGCACCTTGACCAGCGCGCCTGAGGCGAGAAGCGGCGCAGCGAGGCCTTCGACGGCAAAGGCTAGGCCAAGCCCTTGCGCGGCGGCTGTGATGCAGAGCGGAAGTGTGTTCACGACCAGACGTGCGTCGGGCGTGAACTCGACTTGGCATCCGTCCACGACGAACTCCCAGGGCGAGATGGCGCGGGTGCGGGTGAAGGCGAAGGCGATGCAGCGGTGGGCGGCGAGGTCGGCGGGCCGCTTCGGCGTACCGTTACGCGCCAGATAGTCCGGGCTCCCCAACACGACCGTCTGGAGCGGCCCGCCCAGACGCGCGCCGATCATATCCTTCTCGAGAAGCTCGCCGATCCGCAGACCGGCATCGAAGCCCTGAGCGGCGATATCGACGAAATTATCGTCGAAGATCAGGCTAAGCCGCACCTCCGGGTAAGCGTCCATGAACGGCCCCATCAGCGGCTCGATCAGCAGTGGTGCGGCGATCCATGGCAGGCTCAGGCGCAGTGTGCCGGCGGGGCGGTCGCGGGTCTCGCGCAGCGCCGCGCCAGCCGCCCGGATCTCTTCGGCCGCTGGGCGCACGTGGTCGAGGTAGTGGGCGCCGGCTTCGGTCAGGCCAACGCTGCGGGTTGTGCGGTTGAGAAGCCGCACCCCCAGACGCTCCTCGAGCCCCTTGACCGCCTCACTCAAAGAGGCCGGAGCGACGCCAAGTTCGGAGGCGGCGCGGGTGAAGCTCCTGGCCTCCGCTACCTTCACGAAGGCGACGATGCCGCTGAACTGGTCGAGGCGCATTATGAGGTTATTCCAAATAGCCTTGTCGAACTATACGGGTTTTTCCGGCGAAGAAAAAGCCTCATGCTGGGTTTAGCCTCGCCGTTGCGACGGCTCGAAAGGCAACTCGAAAGGCAAGGAGACAGGATCGATGACCAGGCTCGCTTCGCTTGCCGCCGGCGCTCTCCTGGCGGTGTCTGCCGCTCCCGCGAATGGCGGTCCGCAGGAAGACCGCAACATCCAGCTGATCAAGGACTATTACGCAGCTTATGCGACCGGGAACCCGGAGGCCGTCCGGCCCTTCCTCGCGCCAGACATCGTCTGGCGCATTCCGGGCCATCATCCGCTGGCCGGCGACAAGCGCGGGCCGGAGGAAGTGGTCGCCTTCTTCCGTGGCCTGGCCGATGGCAAATTCAGGGCCGAGCCGATCTTCTTCCAGGCGCAGGGCGACCTCGTCGTCGACATCCATCGCGGCTGGTCGAACGTCGGCTCAGGTCCCGAGATCGACCAGCTCTACGCCCTGATGTTTCGCATCAGGGACGGAAAGATCGCCGAGGCGCAGAATTTTTTGACCGACATGTACCAGTCGGACGCCTTCTACTGGACGCATTACCCGCTGAAGCCACTGCCCGGCCGACTGGCGGATGACCGCTAGACGGCGGCGTGCCTCAACCTGCCGCTCCCGCGCCAAGCAAAGGAGATTTGCGATGCTGAAAACCCTGACATTAGCCGCAGCAATCGCCGTCGCGCTCGGCTCCAGCGCCTTCGCCGCACCGCGGGTCGAGCACGTCACTTTCACTTCGCACGGTGAGCAGATCGTCGGCGACCTTTATCTGCCCGAGGATCTGGACGCGGCGAGAATTCGGCCCGCGCTGGTCGTGACCGGCGCCTGGATGACGGTAAAGGAACAGATGCCGGCCCGCTACGCCCGCGAAATGGCCGACCGCGGATTCGCAGCCTTGACCTTCGACTTTCGCGGTTGGGGCGAGAGCGGCGGCGCCCGGCGCCAACATGAGGATCCCGGCGCCAAGATCGCCGACATCGAAGCGGCGGTCGCCTATCTCGCTACCCGGCCCGAGATCGGCAAGGATCGCATCGGCGGGCTCGGCATTTGCGCCAGCTCCGGCTACATGGTCACTGCCGCCGCTGAAGATGCCGCGATCAAGTCGATCGCCTTGGTCGCCCCCTGGCTGCACGATGCCGAGGTGGTCGAGCAGACCTATGGCGGCAAGGAAGGCGTCGCCAGGCTTGAAGCCGCGGGCGATGCGGCCGAGGCTGCGTATCGCCGCACCGGCAAGCAGGCCTTGCTGCCCGCCGCCAGCCCGACCGACGAGCGTGCGATCATGTTCAAGGTACCTTACTACACCGAGGCCGATCGCGGGATGATCCCGGCCTGGCGCAACGAGGCCGATCCGGCCTTCTGGCGCGGCTGGCTGACATTCGATGCGATCCAGGCTGCTCGGCGCCTGCATCAGCCCTTTCTGATGGTGCACAGCGAGGCGGCTGCCATCCCACAGGGTGCGCACAAATTTTACGCGCGGCTGACCGGGCAGAAGCAGGAGCTGTGGCTCGACAACGTCACCCAGTTCGACTTCTACGACCGCGCTGCGCCGGTGAAGGCCGCGAGCGACGCCGTTGCCGCGCACTTCAGCGCCACACTAGGCGATGCAGGGGAGGCGGGACAATGAGCCCCGTTACCCGCCGGCAGGTCGTGGCCTCGGCAGTCTTCGCCGCGACGCTTGCAGCTACCTCCTTGCCGGCCTTGAGCAAGCAGTCCACGGCTGCGCTGACAATCGAAGACAAGACCGCCATCGCCGAGGCAGTGGCGGGGATCGGCCTCTATGCCGATTTGCGCGAATGGAACCGGGTCAGATCCTATTTCGCGGCCCGCGTCACGACCGATTATACCAGCCTTGTCGGTGGCGAGGTTTTGACCAGCGACCGCGACGCGCTGATTGCTCAGTGGCAGGGCCTTCTGCCGGGCTTCGACGCCACCCAGCACCTCATCACCAACATCGTTATCGAAGGCGCGGGCAATGATGCGGTTGCGCGCAGCCACGTCCGCGCCACCCACTGGTTCGACACCCGGTTCTGGACAGTCGGCGCCAGCTATCTACACCGGCTGGTGCGGACGCCCGAAGGCTGGCGCGTCAGCGCCATCGCTATCCGCCGCCTGTACGAGGAGGGCGACCGCGCCGTGCTGGCCGCCGCCGCTGATCGGGTGAGCGCGGCGGCGAAGTGAGCAGCCGGCTGGTAGCCACTGTTGCCAGCTACTGGCGCAACACCGTGTTCTTGGTGCCTTCTTCGACCTGGTCGATGACCAACAGCTTGACTGGATCGGCGCCGACATTGGTGGCCTGATGCCACTGCCCGATCATTTCGATGATGAAATCGCCTGAGTTGTACGTGGTGCTCTTGCCGGTCTCGACATTGGTGACCTGAAGCGTTCCACCCTCAACATAGGCATAGCGGGGAAACGGGTGCTTGTGGACCGGTAACGTCGCGCCCGGCGCGATCTCATAGGACGAAACCAGGACCTGCACGTTTTTCTGAGGCAGCGTGATCGGCTGGCCGGACGCCGTCTCGGTGCGCGAGGCAAGCGGGGTCACGACGACTGGGGTGCCGCTGGCGTCCAGCGCGTGCGCGGCGGTTGCGGACAGGGCTGCCGTTAGCAGCAGCGTCGTCGATATCAGAATTTTTCGCATGATTCCCCCCCCCAAGCCCAACTTCACCATCGCGCAGCAAATTTCCGCGCGCAAGCGTCTCCTTTCGGGAGCACCCAGCCGCCTCTCCTGAACATGCCAGGCGTCATGCCGCGCGTCGCCCGGAACGTGCGGGAAAGGTGGCTCTGGTCGGCGAAACCTGCCGCGATGGCGGCATCGGCGAGGCCGAGCCCCTGTTCTATCAAGGTGCTGGCGCGACGCAATCTCCGGTCGCGGATATAGGCCGCGGGCGTCAGGCCAATCGCCTTCTTGAAATCCCGGATGACCTGGAACCGGGTGACACACGCGACGTCGGCAAGCCGCTGTAGGTCGAGCTGCGAGCCAAGTTCGCATTCGATAACGTCCTCGTAGATCGAGAACCTTTGTCGCGATCCCGAACTTTCGACCTCTTCGGTTCGCCCGCCCCAATCGCCATGCCGAACGATGAGATGCCTCAAGGCGACGAGCAGCGACGCCTCAGCCTGCGTTGAGTCGTGAGACGTCGAGCCCTCATGCGCCGCCGCCAACGCTGCGGCGAGGTTGCCGTCTTCGATGATCGCGCGTGAAAAAACCGGAGCGTCAGCCCCGCCCAACTCGCGGGCGACGGCCGTCAGCAGCGGCACCGAGGGATAAAACGTCCGGTAGGCCCAGCCTTCATCGGCACCTTGTTCGCCATCATGCCACTCCTCGGGATTGACGACGGCAATTGCGCCTGCCGGAGCGAGAACGCTGTGGCGCCCGATGCGAATACGTTCGCAGCCAGAAGTAATCAGTGCGATCACATAGGTTGGGTGCGTGTGCAGCTCATAACGGTGCTGCGTGAAGCGCGCCTTGAACAGGCCAAGGTCCGGGAAGCAGGGATGGCGCCAGTATTTCCGGATCTCTGTCGCGTCCACGTATTTCGTCCCCGCTGCGGTCAATCTGGTTCAAGACGCCTCTTGCGCGACCTTCTAATCGTGATCCCGGATCAAACCATGACCGCCTTTGCCGGCGTGGAAGGAGCATCATGCTGCATAATGACCCCATCGCCGCTCTGACACCAGAGGTCATAGCCTGGCGCCACCATATCCATTCCAATCCCGAACTCGGATTCGATGAGAACGAAACGGCACGTTTCATTGCCGAGAAACTGCGCGCCTTCGGCTTCGATGAGGTGCATGAGGGGATCGGCGGAACCGGGGTTGTCGGCGTGCTGCGCAACGGCGCGGGCAAGCGCGCCATCGGTCTCCGCGCCGAGCTGGACGCGCTTCCGGTCGTCGAGAGGACCGGCTTGCCCTATGCCTCCAGGAACGAGGGCGTGATGCACGCCTGCGGCCATGACGGCCACACAGCCATGTTGCTCGGCGCCGCAAGGCTGCTCAGCCAATCCCGCGCCTTCGACGGCATCGTCTACTTCATCTTCCAGCCAGCCGAAGAAAATGAAGGCGGCAGCTTGCGCATGATCGAAGACGGCCTGTTTAGGCGTTTCCCAGTCGAGGCGATGTATGCCGTCCACAACTGGCCGGGCGTCAGACTGGGGACCATCGCCGCTCGCGTTGGAGCGCAGATGGCCGCCGTCGACAATTTCGAGGTGACCTTCGAGGGTCTTGGCGCACATGCCGCCATGCCGCAGCTCGGCGACGACCCGATCCTGGCCGCGGGCGCCTTTGTCCAGGCCGTCCAGCGCATTGTCAGCCGCTCGGTCGATCCGCAAAGCGCGCTGGTCGTCAGCCTCACCCAAATCCATGGCGGCAATGTCGGCAACATCGTGCCTGGGAAGGTCTGGCTGCAAGGCACCTGCCGGTTTTCGAGCCCGGTCATTCCGATCATTGCGAGAAGCTGATCGGCGAGATCGCTGGGGGCATTGCCGCAGCCCATGCGCTCAAAGCCACGCTCGACTACCACAAGGGCTATCCGCCGCTCATCAACACGGCCGACGCGACCGCGCGCGCCATCTCGGCAGCCGCCGCCACCGTCGGCAGCGAGAACGTTTCGACCCAGTTCAGCCCGAGCCTCGGCTGCGAAGATTTCGCCTTCATGATCCGTGAGGCAGGCGGCTGCTACGCGTGGGTCGGAGTCGGCGATGTCGGGCCCGGCGAGGGCCTGCACGGCGACCGCTACGTCTTCAATGACGAAATCGTGCCGACCGTGCTGCGCTACTACGTCAATCTGGTCGAGCAGACGTTTCCCGCCTCCTGAACCGTCAGAGGGAAAACTGTCGGCTCAGCGAGAAATTCCGATCTGATGCGCTTCGTGGGCGATAGGCCGGGAAATAATCATGCGCGACACCAAGCCGACGCGCCTCACCCGACTGTGGCCACGAGTTGCGTTACCCGAACAGGATTTTCTAGCGCTGCCTGCGCGGTGTCGGCCTGGTTTTCATCGACCTGCGCCATCACAAAGATGACGCCTTGTTCAACGTTCGGCTCAGCCGGCTTTTTGGCAACATCGGCAGATGCCTGGAGAAGCCCACCAGCAAAGCCGCCGCAGGCCCCACCGACGAGGACCATGCCAGCCACGGCTCCGACAGGATCAATGCCGGTGGCTCCAAAAGCACCCAGGCCGATTAACAGACCAGCGACCGCGCCAAATGCGACACCGCCCGGACCGCGCAGGACAGCGCTGATTTCGTCGTCGTATGGTCCGATGACGCTGATCTGTTCGTGAGAAATTCCTGCCGCCTGAAGCGCGGCAACTGCACGCGCTGCCTGGTCGCGGGAATCGAAAAGTCTGCTGATTGTTCGCATTTGACAGAGCCCATAGCATAGTCTCCCGCCGCTCATTCGAAGCGGCGGGCGTCTCTCACCCTCGCGTTCAGGTCACTGAATGATCTTGACGATCTTACGTGTGCCGGGATCAACGACAACGGTCCGGTTGTCGACGACGACATAGCGGTATTCGGTGTCGGGAACTTCGTGAAGCACGACCGTCTCGGGCAGCGTTGAACCAATATTGAGTTCCACCCCCGGGAGTTCCACGGATGCGAGCGGCTGCTTTTTCACATATTCCCTGATGACTGTCTCCTGCTCAGGCGCGATGATCACGTCCTGAGCGGCAACGGCGCCGATACCTGCCAATAGCAGAAATCCCGCGGCTGCAGTGGAAAGACGCATTTTCATAGTTGCCTCCTTATGTGAGCTCTCTTGGCATCCATCTTCGCGCTAGGCTCGCTCAAACATGAGACCGCTGCAAACGTTCCTTGGCTGGGCTTCGGTCCGATCCGAGAAGCCTTGCCGTTGGACTTAAGTCTGACCTGCCGCGCGCAATGGGTCCGGCTATCGAGCCGCCCGGAACCGCGACCGCTCGCACTCGTTCGCCGCAAGTTCACAGGAGGAGCTCATGGAGAGAGTGTCCACCATCCTTCAGCCTGTTTCCAACCGACATTCAGCCCCGTGTTAGGCTTCGCCAGGAGAAAGGAAATGGCCGACAACAAGTGCAATCGAGACTTCCTCGACCACGACCGCCTGTCAGTCGACGAGTACTACGAGGTGGAACATTTCGCGCGAGAAAATGGCGTTTCGCCCAGCCAGGTCAGTAAGCTGATCAAAAAGAACGGTAACGATCGAATGACCCTTACACAAGCGGTGAGAGAATTGCGCGACCGGAAGTGAAAAATACGCCGCATCTTGTGCCTGGGGAGATCGAAAGCGTTGTGGTTGCCGCGTCATGACTTGCCGCCTCGCTCGACGAGACCGTGGCGCTTACGCAAAAAAACCGCTGGCTGCGGTTTCCGTCCCGTCTGTAAGCCCTAAGTTCCCTTGCGATTGATCGGTTGCAGATCAAAGATGGCGTCGCTAAGCGTCGTTCGACAACAGATTGGCCGGTTCTCTCGAATCGTGCCGCTGGCGCGACGCGCCGCCTACCGGGCCGTTGGGGACATGGCGCGATACAGAGCGACAAGACTGATCGATCGATGGAATGCACTGTCGCTGGCCACCCAATTTCTGCTCGCCGGCGGGCTGTTCTCGCTGTCGGCGATGATCGTGGTGGGAATTTCAGTGACAAGCCAGATAGAAGCAGCGGTCACCCGGAACTCGGCTTCTGCGACCGCTCTTTACGTCGACAGCGTTATCGCGCCGCTGCTCCCCGACATGCGCAGGAGCGAGGTGCTGGAGGAGAGCGTTGCCCACGCGCTGGATGAGACGCTGGGGCAAGGCGCACTCGGCACAAGGCTCGAATCCTTCAAGCTCTGGCGCCGCGACGGCACCATCCTCTATTCAACCAATAAAAATTTGGTCGGGAAGCGCTTTCCACTCAGCGACAATCTCCGGGCCGCATTCGCAGGCGACATAGTTGCTGAATTGGACAGGCACTATGATAACCAGGCTGAGAGGGACAGCGGCTTGCATCTTCTTGAAATCTATAATCCGATGCTTCAGCCGTGGTCGGGCGAAGTCGTAGCTGTTTTGGAATTCGACGAGATCGCTACCGATTTTGAAAAGGACCTCCGGCAGGCACTCGTTCGGACCTGGTTCGATGTCGCTGCCGTTACCGCACTTTTTTTCCTTGGGCTTTCGGCGATCGTTTTTCGTGGCAGCCGCACGATTCGTTCCCAGAGCCACTCCTTGAAGCGGCGCATTGCCGAACTTTCCGATCTGGTTGCTCAAAACAGAATGTTGAGATTGCGGGTGCAGCGTGCTTCGCAGCGCGCCACGGCACTTAACGAACGTTACCTCAGGCGGATCGGCGCGGACCTGCACGACGGGCCGGCGCAACTGGTTGCCCTCGCTGCGCTAGGGATTGACAGCCCCGTGCTAGCCGATCCTGCCACGCCGGCCGCGGCGCGCGCACGGGAATTGCAGGTGGTCAAAGCGAATTTGGACGATGCGATGCGAGAAATCAGGAATGTCAGCAAGGGCCTCATGCTGCCGCATGTCGAGAATGCCGAGTTGACGGAAATCCTTGAGCTTGCCGTGCGAGCGCACGAAGAACGGACCGGCGTCAAAGTGATGCTGTCCATGACCGGGGGGCACGCACCCTTGTCACCAGCGGCCAAGATCTGCATCCTTCGCTTCATTCAGGAGGCGCTGAACAACGGCTTTCGCCACGCCGGGGGTGCCGGTCAATCGGTCGCGAAACATTTCGACGGGGAGCGCGTTTCTATCGAGGTTTCCGACACCGGCCCAGGTTTCGACCCGAAGATCATCCACCCTGAAAGGCTGGGGCTCATCGGGCTACGTGAGCGGGTAGAAAGCCTCGGCGGCCAATTTGGTGTAACATCTTCACAGAATGGCACGGTGGTGAAAATGGTTCTCAACATAATTGAAATAGGACAGGCGTGATGGCACCCGCCATAAAGCTCGCCATCATCGACGACCATCCTCTGTTCAGGGAGGGCGTCGTGCGCACTCTCGAGCAGATCGGCGGGTTCGAGATCGTTGCCCAAGGCAGCAGTAGAGACGATGCCTTGCGGATATCGGGAGACAAGCAGCTCGATATTCTCCTGATGGACATCTCGGTGCCTGGAGGGGGCCTCAGTGCGATCGAACCGGCTCTGGAGCGGCATCCGGATCTGAAAATCGTAATGCTGACTGTTTCGGAGGAAAACCAGCATGTCATGACCGCCTTGCAGAGCGGGGCAAGAGGCTATGTCCTGAAGGGGGTCGGGTCGAGAACCCTGGCCGCCATACTGCGCACGGTGGCTATGGGCGAGCGGTATGTTTGCCCGCAATTGTCGGCGCGTGTGCTGGTCGACTTGTCTGCCCAGTCAACAGCGACCGCGAAACCCGACGCGCTGGCCGAACTCACCAGCCGCGAAAGAGAGATCCTGACGCTCGTTGCCGCGGGATTGAGCAACAAGCGGATCGGTCTTCAGCTGAACCTGCACGAGAAAACCATAAAGCATCATATGACGCGAATTCTCGCCAAGCTCAATGTGAGCAACCGGACCGAAGCCGCGATGACACTGCGCGACGCAACCGAACATCAGCATCCGCCTGCCCGCCATCCTGCGTGAAGCAAGGTAGCCTTGCGGCCTGTGAACTCGCCATCACTCGATCATGCCGAGCAGTCTTGCCCGATCGGAGTTCGTTGCCTGCCGCCGAATGATGGTGCGGCCCATCGCATCCCGCATTTCATAATGGCCACCGTCGATGCGCTCGCTGAGCCCATTGGAATGCACTACACCCACACTTGGCCCGCGCACTTCGATCCGGTCTCCAGTGGTCGCGTTGACATATACTTTTGGCTTGTTGGCGGGGTTTACCGCGGCAACTGGATTTGCAGGGGGATTGCCTTTTGACGATTTTGATTTGCCCTTGCCCGCGTTGGCATTGGAGTTCGAGCTCCCGGGAGTTCCGGCGTTCCCGGAGTTTCCAGCGTTCCCGGAGTTCCCGGAGTTTCCAGAGTTCCCGGAGTTCCCAGAGTTCCCGGAGTTCCCGGAGTTCCCAGAGTTCCCTTGTGCCTGGGCGGCCTGCGGGCTAAGCGTCAGGGACAGGCCGTCCTGTGCCACACGGTAGGGGCTCACGACGAGAATCAAGGTCGATGCGGTGAGGCAGATGGCGACGCGAAGCCTTCGAAGAGATTTGAGCCTGCGCTGCGATTGAGAGCACGAAGGCCGCACATTCATAATGGCGAGAACTCTTGCCTCACGAAGCCTCAGGCGTTGCGGCCGTATCGCGTCTGTGGTCAATGAATTTGCCAATAGCACGCTAGAACATCCTCTGACCGTTACGGTCTGCGTTGCATTTCCACCTGTTTCGAATTCGCCCGAGCCATTCCTCTGTACTCTGCACCATCTATCACGCTTTCGCCATCATCAGGCGGTGTCAAGACCCACCAGTCTCACGGGGAGAAACCGGTGGGTCTCGCTAGCGCAGGAAGGGACTCATTACTGCGCAAGTGTGTTGCCTTCATTGATCGGGCCCATCAGCCGATAATAAGCCGGACGGCCGCGACCCCGAACACCAAGCCAAATACCGGAAAAAGCAGCCAGCGTGCTTGGTGAATGCTGGGGTCCATTGCAGCCTCCTGTCACGGGTTGGCATCGCAACGACGCGTGCAGGAGCTCGGTTCCTGAAAACTCTCCCATCTCAGGCTTTTGCGATAGCGGTCCGGGACCAAAGCACTGCCTGTGCCAGCCCATAGTCTACCAGCGGACAGACTGAAGCCTTATCTCAGGCCTTTTCGACAAGGCCCTATCTCAGACCTTTTCGACAGGAAGGGCGCCGTCGAGGGTGATCCATGAGGTTACGGCTGGGAGGGTGCTCCACCGCAAAAGCCAGCCAGCTGGAACGGCGGGTGTACTGGGACGTAAATAGCCGCCGTTCGAGAAATGGAGACTCCTCTCCAACTTCAACCGATGCATGTTGAAGGGGACCGCCGTGGGGCCGCGGACCCCTCCTTTACGCCGAACAGGGGTTAGGTCAGAATAAGGACGATCTTAAGCGTACCCGGGTCGACGATCACGATTCGGCCATCGGCCAATACGAAATACTCATAGGATTCGTAAACCGGGACGATCTCGACGATTCGCGGTGGCAGACGACGCAGCTTAACCTTCTGCCGCGGAACCTCGACACCCACTGAGATATCAAAATCGACGCTGGCAACCGGTTCGACCCTTTCCTGCTTGAGGATTTGGGTGATTTCCGTTTTCTGTTCAACGGTCACATTGCTGATCGCGCCGGTCGAAGTCTCATCCTGAGTAGAGGTCGTGCCCTGAGTCTGCTGCTCGGTGGTGGCACCGGCCTCGCCCTGGGTCTGCTGCTCGGTCTGGACCTTGGCCTTGTCCTGCGCCTGTTGGTCGGTTGTGGCACCCGCCTCGCCCTGGGTCTGCTGCTCGGTCTGGACCTTGGCCTTGTCCTGCGCCTGTTGGTCGGTTGTGGCGCCAGCCTCGCCTTGGGTCTGCTGCTCGGTGGTTGCGCCGGCTTTGCCCTGGGCTTGCTCATCGGTCTGCATCTTCGCCTTGCCTTGAGCTTGCTCCTCGGTGATGGCGCCGGCCTTACCTTGGGACTGTTCGCCCATCGCACCTTCCGGGCAACCGGCCGAGCCGGCCGGGCAATTGGTGTCGGCGCCCGACTGGGTTTGCGCCGGCTGCTGTTCCTGAGCGAGCGCTGCTCCACAGCCAACGCCGATGGCCAGCATACTGGTGATCAGAACTTTTTTCACGAGACGTCTCCTTCGAAAAGTCTGTCCCTTCACGGGGAAAACCACCTCTGGAAAGTTTTGTTCCAGGCGAATTGACCGGGCGGAAGCGATCGGAGCCTGTTGGAACAAACAGTCCGCCTTCATGCGCGCTGAGCCATGGTGGGCGCGCCGAATAGGGTCCGTGTCTTTGTTCCAGCAGCAGAGGTGCGGGTTCCCTTATTCGGCCGACGCCAGGTCCTGGTAGGGGGCCGGAGATTGAAAAAATCCGCGCTCGCTGCCGGGCGAATCTCTTCCAACCGCCGGTTGGTAGACGCCGGGCAGCCGGCACGCGTATGATTTTTTTCGGTCCGCGCGCACCGGGCACATCCCAGCCCCCCAAGCCGTGCTTGGTGACCGCTTGATCGCCCCGTCGCACCTGCAGGTACGGCGGGCTTTTTTTGTCGGTGCTGGAACTTGCTGCATTCAGCACAGCATGTTCTTACGCAGACAATGCAAATGGCCAGCGCTCCATTGCACGACGCAGCCCTGGGAGTCAGACACCGTGGAAGAACCTATTTGGGAAACCAACAAAATCCATGCGGCGCGCGTTCGGCAGACCGCCGAACGCGGAAGGGCGCTCGTTGAGGACCTTCGCTACACACTGGCCCTGTCCAACGCTTGGTGCGGGCGTCGCGTGCGCTGCTGAAGCGGTCCAAGGACCAGGGCGTTGCGCCGAGCCTTGAAACCGAAAGCAGCCGAAATGGTCGGACCGGACCATCTTGCCGTAAAAACTGCCGAAAGCTAAATCTATACATTAGCAAGTTGGGACAGAGTTGAAGCAGAAGACTTGTTGGCGAAATGGACAAGAACACTGGCCGCAGTCTCCCTGAATGGCTTCAGAGGCATCTGCCCGATGATCCGCTGATCGCATGGGATGTTGCTACCAAGATTTCGAAAGAGACTCTGGGGAAAATGGGCTTGGCCGCAGCGTTATCAGGAAGGGCGCTCGAAACGAGAATTTGAACGAGAAACAAGACGAAGCTGACGACGTCGTCGGCGAGCCATACCCGGTCGCCTTGCTCCTGGTTCTTTCTATACTCTCGATGGTGGGCGGGGCAGTGTACGCGGTCCTTCGTCGGGAGGAGTTTCTATAGCGGCGGTATTGTCCCTCATACAAATGCTGTGAGATCGGTGGCCCCGACCAGCCCGCGTCCTCTCCCGGAGGGCGCGGGCTTTCTGCTGCCGCGTCTTTCCGTCGCCGCGAATTGTGCCGCCGGGCGGTCTTTGCGGTTTTCATCGGGAGCAATGGAGTTCAGAGCGTCCTCGGCTGCAGGTTGCAGCGGTACACAGCGACATTGCGCATGCGGTCCCAGTCCTGCGATGCGTTTTGCTTCAGTCCCGAATTGGTCCTTCCTTGACAGCAAAAAGCGCTCTTCACATATTTCCCCGCAGCCGTCGCTCACGGCTCTCGTGGAAGCTCAAACACTCGTTCAGTTGAATGGAGGTTCTAATGAACGACAGGACTTTCGACCGGCCTGTTTTCGTCAAGAGAGGGGAGTTCATGGTGGAGGAAATCGAATGCTTGGCTGATGCTTTCGAGTTCCTGCAGGAATGGCCGAAGAATCGCAGAGGGCCAATCTTTGACACGGCGTTCCGAGCTTGCCAGCGCGCCTACGATGGCCAAGTTCCCATTTCAGTTGCACGCGAGGCTTTCGCCGGCTTCGCGAGATCGGCCAAGATCCTCGAGGACGTCTCTGCAGCTATGCCCTGGATGACGGCACCGAAAACCGGTCGCGGTGGCGTGACGGCATAACCCATGTAGGTCCTTGGCGACGCCCTTGTGAAAATCGCCGGCATGGACAATCCGCCAAGCAGTTCCTGGCCGGTAGCGATGCCGTTACTGCGACAAGGGCGGCGCTTGAGGCACGGCTTGAGGAAATTCGCGCATTCGAGGACCCGTTCGATTCGACAGATGAGTCTTTCTAGGTCAGAGCCCGGAGAGCGGGGCCACGCTGGGTCGAACAGGCCCCGCGCGAATCTCGATATCGAGGAGACGAAACCGCCCCGGCCTCTGCGGGCTGCCGAGTCTGTAGCGGCAGGGCAGGGCACAGCGCGGGACATTCGCAATCTGGCCTCGTCGGGCATTGATGCTGACCTCGCGAGAAAGATCAGCATGGAGTTCGCCATTTATGGCGACGAGCAGGATGGCATCCTCTTGGCCAAGGCGGGTGACTGGGACGATGCGGCGCGCGCGAAGCATTCCGCGTCGCTGTCGTCCGCGACGTCGATAGGACCGTCGTTTGGATGCTGGTGGGGAGTGTTCCTCAAGCGGAACATTACCGTCCGCTAACGGTGTGTGGGATCAGTGGGTCTACCCCACGCTTAGCCTGCTGGAGATCGGGCTGCATCCGGTCGGCGCGCGCCCAGAGGAGTAGCGCCGGCTTTTGCTTGCGCTTACCGGCTCAGACTTTCGACCGTCTCAATTATGGCCGCAAGAGCCGTCGCCCTCGTGGATCGGCTCGGGGCGGTAAAGGAACAGGACGGCTCTTCGCTCGGCAGCACGCCGGCAGGGGCATGGCTGTTCAATAGCCTTACGCACGGGCTTGAGGGCGGCCCAAGCGTTGCTGATGTCATCGTGGCCGTCCATGCTTTCTTCGCCAGATGGACTGTCTCAACGTCGACCGTGAAGGCAGGGGCCCGGACGAGGCGAGGCCTGTTCCATCAAAGTCTAACAACTGCGAAAGCGCACTGGAAAGCACGTGCGGTAACAGTTGATTCAACCATTGCTGGTATTTGAGAGCAGTGTGGTGGCGGCTCCGGCAATGTGAGGCGGGGTGCTGAATTGCCGGAGCCGCCTGCGCAGTCCGGTTGGGTTTGACCGCGCCGTCCTATTCTGGGACAGCGCGGTCAACGATTCGTTAAAATGAGAACTAATTAAGCGTATGCTAATTGAGTCGCGGTTTTGCGGGTCAATGCATGCGCTTGAAGTTTGTCCCGCCACTAATGCCGACTTTGATGGAGAAGCCTCCCGAAAGCGGCGTCTGGCTTCATGAGCTCAAGTTCGACGGCTAGCGTCGCAAATGATCATTGACGAATGCGGAACGCGCATTTTCACCCGCCGTGGCTTGGACTGGAGGACCTCCGCCACGCGTCGCTGCAGGATTTTTGGGAGGGAGAATAACCGGAATTCCGCCTCGGTTTGCGGGAGTGTTCGTCAAGCGGAACATAAGCTTGTGCTACGGTTGTGTAGGATCAGTGGGCAACCCCCAAGATTTAGCCCCCCTGCAGATCGGGCTGCAATCCGGTCGGCCCGCGCTCGGAGGAGTGGGCGCGGGCTGTGCTTACGCTATTACCGGCTCTCAATCATCCTTCGCAAGCGCTTCGCCTCAAACTGGTTCTCATGTCGATCGAACAGACTTGCCCGCCAGCATGTTGCCGAGCAAGGAAGCCGCCTGTTGCATTGCGGGGCCTACAGGGGATCGAGCCGCGCCCAATTGAACGCGAAGAAAGGTTTATAAATGTCGGGGACGCCCCATATGTTAATTCGCTCACCAGGCGCAAGCGCGTAAGCAACGTTATACTGCTTAGTGGTGCCATGGAACCCTGAAAAATAACCGCGTTCCACCGTTCTGGATTGGTATTCCTAGCCTCCCACCATTCTTGTCCTGGCACGGTATGCTTCCAGATTTCGAGACGACCATGCGCAGGGGCGGTTCCGGGTGGCGCGATGTCGGCCTATTACGCCAAAACAGGCGAGACTTACGTCCCGTCGCGCATCAGACCAAAGTCCCGCAACAGGAACATTTGCAGCTGCCTGCGGTTTGGTAAATCTGGCGCGAAGACGCGTTCAGCGGAACATAGCTCACATAAAGGAGGCCATCATGAGAATGCATCTTTCCACTGCAGCCGCGGGATTTTTACTGCTGGCAGGCATTGGTGCTGCTGCCGCTCAGGACGTAGTCATCGAGCCTGAACAGGAGACGGTCATCAGGGAGTACGTGAAAAAGCAGCCGCTCGCCTCAGTGAAAATCCCTGGAGTGGAGCTCAATATCGGCTCAACCCTGCCCGAGACGGTCGAGCTTCATGAAGTCCCCGACACAAAATACCGCACCGTTGTCGTCGACAACCGGACCGTTGTCGTTGACCCCGGCACTCGCAAGATCATCAAAATAATTGAATGACTTAAGCGACTGGGAGGAAAGACCGCCGCGCCGAAAGGTGCGGCGGGCTTTTTTTGATCAGCTTATGGAGCGAAGTTGCCGGTGATGACGGCGAGTAAGAAAGCAACAACTCGGAACACATGCCAGCTACAGTCAAGCCGAGGCCGATTAACACAGCCCACGCAATCAGCTTACCTTAATTTCTCTCCGGCAGTTTCTTTCCACTTCGGTCGTTATCTTGCGGTTTAGCGAACAATCCCTCGTTATCATCCGATGCGGCAGGCCACTGCGCTTGCGCGGGCATCTCCGGCCTACGAATGGAGCCATGCGCCATCGACTGTTTTGGCGTCGAAAGCTACGGGCACGCTGTGAATCACGCACGCTGCCGCCAATATCTCCTCCAATTCGTGGTCGGTCGCGTTGCAAGCCGGCATAAGTTTCCGAAGGGCGCAGATTGCCTGTCCGATCGATAGGAAGCGGGCCTTGCCTATGGAAAGAACGTAGACTTCGGCGACTGTTTCTACCGTGACTGTGGGAAAAGAGTGAGTCATCGAGAATTCCTCCCTGAAACCTGACCAACACGATTTCCGGCCAAATGTGGCGGCCTTCAACGCTCTGTCTGATTGCGGACAGTTAGGCTCGCCGCCATTTCGGCCATTGTCTGTAGGCAATTCATTGAGTTGCTGATCCTAGAGAGGCCGGCCGGCGCGGCTCATTGCACGTGCGATCGCAAGCTGCGCCTCGACCTTGGCATTTTCCTTTTGCGTCATGTTGTCTGCGGAGATCAGCCGGCGTAGCGAGCGCATGATCTCTCCACGGGCCCAGCCCGCTTCCAGCATGCAATCGACGATCGCCTGAAAGCTTGGCTCAACGGCCTTCTGACAATCGATCTCGCGATCGGGATATTCGCCGGGTCGTTTCGGCGGGTTTCTCACCCGGTGCCGTTTTGTCCAGCTTGCGATTGTGATCCCGCAGGCCATGCCAGCACAGTCGGCAATCCAGTCGAATGCATCCGGACCGCGCCCTATCAGTTGCGCGCCCTGAACAACTTCAATCGCCACGCCCGAAAAAGCGAGGAGAACAATCAGCTTTGCCTTGTGTTTCGTCCAGCCAAGACTTGCCAAGGCCGCCAAAACGGTGAATGCGGCGGCGTGGATGAGCTTGCCATGATGCGTGAAGCTCACTCCCAAATTCTGCAGGAGCCACGCCGGAAAAAGGGCGAGCAGCAGGAGAACGCCGGCCAACGCGGCAAGGAAAGCAACCCTTGCCACGATCGGATATGAGCTTGCGCGCAACAATATAGGATAGCCCTTCATCCGAAGTCTGCAGAGGCGACCGCCAGCACGAAGCGGTCTAGAGCTGGGGCAGATTGTCAATTTCCAGCGGATCGGCGCATCAGCCGAATAGATGAAAGCTTTGAAGCTGCGGCCAAAGGAGGGCAAGATGCTATTCCCTTCGGACTGGGGTCCTTACCAGCCGGCTAGGAGCTCTAGTCAGAGCAAAACGCTCCCCCTCGGCACGGTGCTCGAAACAGAACCAGTGGGGCGTCTGCCTCGGCTTCGCAAAAGCCCATCCTGCATTCTTCCCGCAGCCGATGCTCGCACCTATGGTGCTGATGCCAAGGCGCGTGACGGGCTCCATTGCACTTGCAAGGCGGATCAGCTCGTCACTCATCGAATCTCACTTCAGTCGTGGAAGATTCGACAGCCGATCTTGACGAGCCCGGACGGCAAGATCCACTGGCTCACGGAAAAATTCCGGGGATGAACGGCTGATCGTGGCTCCCAGGAAGGTGGCCGGCGCCGCTTGGGGGGCGTTGGGGTAGATTGCCTGTAGGGCGCCGGCCTGGCGGATTGGGGTCCGCCGCACCAAGAAGCTAACAGAGCTTGCGACCGTGGATATGGCGTGATCGCGGAAGTACCGTGCTTGGAGTATGTTCCTATCCAGCCGCTTTAGCGCGATGGCCGACAAACCGGCGACAACTTACATCGTGAGTGTCTTCGAGAAACCGCACTGGCGAACGGTGCTGACCACGAAGGACAAGGCCAAGGCGGAAGCTATGGCGAGATCGGCGAGAAGGTTCAGATCGAAGAGATCACGCCGAAGGAGAAGCGCTAGCCGGTCAGCTTCGTGAAGTCGTGGCGGCGCGCGAACATGTGCCAGCAAATTCGTTTCATTGACCACCCCGGATTGGAAGAGAGTCAGCGTGGTCGAGGCCAGAATCTGGCCGTCTATCGAGGTGCTGTACCATTTAGCGTCGGCGGTTATCTGGTCGACCACCCGCTGGCAGATCGCCCGATCTTCAGGCTTCAGGAACTGGCTTTGCGGTGCTCGTAGCATCTCGACGCCTTTAAAGGGGAGTTACTGTGTCTCCCACGCGAAGCCATGCGTGGATCTCGGAGAATGGACCGTAAACACATTCAGACAGAAAGTTGCCATTCGTTCGACCCAAGAGGGTTGCTGCTATGCGGGACAACGCGCTTCGCTCCAGCGGGGACGGCCCAGCGGCTTTGTGTGGGGGGAGGCCGCTGGGCCTGACAAGCGAGCCTTCGGGGGGGCGCTCACCTGGCTGGCGGAAAACATGCGCTCAAGCTAATGGAGTCGAAACATTCGAACGAAGTATGTGGCGGCAATTCCGCTGTGTAGAAGCCATAAGGGGCGCCGCAATGGGTCAACACGTCTGGCACCGCAATTGCATGATCAGGTCTGGGGGAATGGGGTGGAGGCCCGTCGCTTCGCAAATGTAGCGGCGGGTCTGCTTCATAAAGGTGCCCCCGAGCCTGTGCGCTGCTTCCGTCTCGCTTCCTCGTCAATCGCCCGGACCGGCAGATAGGCGGCCGGCAACGCAATGGGTCAAGCCGGGGATCAAAGCCCGCGTGAAGCACGGGCGCGGCGAGAAGGACCTCCGCCACGTTTCGCTGCAGGATTTCTGGGACGAGGCCTAAAGCGGGACATCTCAGATCCCATACCTCAGGGCAATGAAGATCACTGGTGCAAAGATCAGGAAGATCGCCATTACTATAATCACCGCAAGGGCCAGGCACTCTGTTCGCCTGACGATTGCAGCGACCTCTTCGTCGCTCGGCGAAATGAGATCAACCGCCGAGAAATCTGTTGGGTCAGGAGTTTGATTGTCATTTGCGGGTCGGCTTGCGACCTCATCGACATTCTGTCTGCTCTGGGTAAGGGGCACAGTTGTTTCCGCTGTTAGAGAAATATCGGGCGCCCGCCGATGAGGGATACAGCGGGCACCCGGAACCACCGATGAAGGGACTTTGCTCGGCGGCCAAGACCAATCCGTTGGTAAGATCTTGGTTGCCAGCCTCAGCCCTCTGTCTTTAACGCAAAGACTTCAGTCTTACTGCATCATGGACCATAGCCCGGCGGCGGAACTAAGTGCCCGCCGGTCCCGTTGCCGACCAGTGATAATTCAGAATAGGAGAGATAGTCATGGCTGACGGTCCCACCGTTGTTAACTCAGGCGGAAATGGCGCCGGCACCGCTGTCGCCGTCGTTCTCGCAATTATCGCAATCGTGGTCCTGCTGTTGTTCACCGGCGTTATCAACATAAACGGCGGGGGCATCGGAAAGGACGTCGACGTAAAGGTTGAAGCGCCCAGGGTTGAAGCGCCGACGGTCGAAGCGCCGAAGGTCGAAGCGCCAACCGCGCCCGCTCCGGCAGAGCCGGCCGCACCTGCCCCAGCCGCGCCCGCTCCGGCAGCACCTGCTGACGGCGGCTAAAGGGACGCCTTCTTGGGATGCAGGATTTTTAAGAGGAATGACCGCCTCCGTTTGCGGGGGTGTTCGTCAAGAGGAGCATTAGCGTGCGCTAACACTGTCCGGGACCAGCGGGCTTTCCCCCCAATTTTAGCCCGCTGCAGGTCGGGCTGTAACCCGGTCGGCCCGCGCTCGGAGGAGGAGCGCGGGCTTTTCCTTGTCAGTCCGACGCGCCAGACAAGGCGGAAGGCCGGCGCCGCTAAGGGGTGAGGTAGAATGCCCAGGGACCAGCCCGGCGAATTGGGGTCCGCCACGCACTCCGCCGTCCGGCTCCTTGCGCGCGCGGCGTTTGTCCTCAGCCTTTGCGCCGCTTGGACACATCTTCTTCCGAAATGGGCTTTCCTTGTCCGGTGTTCTCGCCAATCCCGGACTTGGCTGCAAAACTATAAAGAAGGCCTGCCACGACGAGCACCAATAGCGTGCCGAGTGCCGCCACCTGCCACAGACCTAGCCCGCACGCTACGCCAATTGCCCCGGACAGCCACATGCCTGCACCGGTCGTCAGCCCGTGGACCTCGCCTCTCGAAAACAAAATCGATCCGGCAGCAAGGAACGCCACGCCAGCGGTAACCGCTTCGACGACACGAATCGGATCGACTTTCACGGAGTCCTGCAGAAACATCGGCGCGTGGACGATTTCAATCGTCAGAATACCGAAAGTAGCCGCTGCCACGCAGACCAGGATATGGGTGCGAAGCCCGGCAGGCCGATTTCGCCATTCTCGTTCGAAACCGATCGCAGCACCGAAGATCGACGCCAGCAGAAGCCTCGCCGCAATAACCGGAAACGGGAGGTATGTCGGATGGCCGAATTCTTGGAAAAGCTGTTGCATGCGTAACCCGGGCTGACCGGCCACAACGTGCTCGGGCCGGCCCGGTTCCCCAAGGTCTGTCGGAGGTAGCGCGCCTAGGTCAGGGCGGGGGGCTCTGCTAGCTTACCACTGACTTTGACCGGTTTCCCCTGCCGCTTGGGGGCCGGGGGCTGCCGTAGGAGGGATCGAGACGCTGACACGATCCTCCGTTACCCGCCCGCGCAGTGTCGCCGTGATGGCGACCTCGTCGCCGATGTTTATGCCCCGAGCCATCTGATGATGATGATGGGGCGGCACGTTGGCTAGTCAAGAGGTTGCTAATATGCCTTGACCGGCAATAGCACGGCCTAAGGTGGTTCCCAGGGCCGATTGCGACGCCGAAGGCGGCATTGGTTACAGTTGGAAAGGCGCAGCGCTCCCGCAGGCTGATTTGCGGGGTTTTCAGGATGCGAGCAAGATCATCAAGGGCGCTTTCCATGGCTGCTACCATAGATCGAAACGTTAAGTCTGTGAATTCCCCAGCGTAATGGCGTTATCGCACCAGTTTTGCTAGAACTTAGTGGGGGGATTTGCAGCGCGGAACTAAGCCTCTCCGACGGCGTTCAAAAGTTGGGTCGGTTTGCGTGAAAGGGGATTATCGGATGCGATCGATTCTTTCGGCTGTTCTGGTGATGGCATCGAGCGCGGCAATTGCTCAACAAGCTCCACTCGAACAGCAGCGATGCTGGCTAGGCGGCATGGGGTACTCCCCCGGCGCAACGGTGCGGGCCAGTGATAGCGTAATGATGTGTTCACCTGCCTTCGTTTGGGAGGCCACCAAAGCCTCTGCGTGGGGGTGCATCTACAAGGGCGAGTTCTATAGCGCTGGCGCTATCACGGGCGGAGACCTGGCCTGGAACGAGTGTCAACCTGATGGCACTTGGAGATGGATAAGCCCCAAATAGCAGTGCCCGATGGTGGCCAGGAAGGTCTGGTAACGGAGACTGCTGTCATGCCGTCGACCTGCGATACGCAAAACGGATTACGATCGCGGCAGGCCAAGGGTGAAGGTAGGAGGCATCGAGGAACTCCGCGAGTTATTCAAAAGGCGGCGGGTGGGATCACACGCAATCGCCGCACATGAGCGCGCTTCCCTGTGAGGTGAGGGCGGCGAGGGCCGGCAAACGGATCGATCCGACCCTCACCGAAATGCTCGCCATGCCGGCCAGGATCAGCCAGCTACTGGCGTGTTGAGAAGCTGCTGCTCCCAAAGATACGCGATGCCGCTGCCGCCGAAGTGCTGGATGAGAATCTCGGTCAGCTCCTCGACATGCTCGGTGCGCGTCCAATCGCGTTGCCATTCGCCAGCGAGCGCCATCACGGTCATCACGTTCGCGCCGGCCGCGATCATTCGCTGGATGGCAACTTCGTGAGACTCCTTCGAAATCCCGCCCGACGCGTCGGTGATCACGGTCACGTCCCAGCCTTCGCCGGCGGCCTGGATCACAGGCATTGCGACGCAGACCTCGGTCCACAGGCCGGCGATGATCAGCTGCTTGCGGCCGGTCGCCTTGATGACGTTCACCACATTCTCGTCCTGCCAGGTGTTCACCCAGGTGCGATCGATGACTTCCTGGTCCGGAAATACGTCGGTGATTTGTTTAAAGAGAAGTCCACCGCGCGCCGCGATCACGCTGGTGAGAATGGTCGGAACATTGAAGGCTTTTGCTAGCTTCGCCAGCGCGGTCGTGTTGTTGACCACCATGTGCGGATCGTGGCTGTTCAGGTTTGCAAGCTGATAAGGTTGGTGATCGATCAGAACGAGGACCGAATCTTCGGGGCGAAGAAGCGAATCAAGGCCGTTGCGAAAAGCCATTACGACTTCCTTTCCTGCTGTTGTAAGCGGCATCGGGTTTTCCGGTAGGCATCCGTCAGCGGCGACGTCGCCCGCCGCAACTTGTCGTCCCCCATCGCGATGCGGTAGTGCCATAGTTCGGTAAACTGTGTCGCGAGAAACGGAACGCCAGAATGGAAATCGAAGACCTAGAGACATTCGTCGCGGTAGCGGATGCAGGGGGCGTATCGGCGGCCGCGCGCCGGCTTGGCGTCTCTAAATCAATCGTCAGTCGGCGGTTGTTGCGGGTTGAAGCGGAACTTGGCGTTCAGCTGCTTGCACGAACGACCCGCGGCGCCGCGCTCACTGAGGCGGGGATCACGTTCAGGGAACATGCGGCCCGGGCCAGCGCCGAAATCGACACCGCCAAGGAAACGATCCTCCCGACCGGCGAGCTGCGCGGCCGCTTGAGGGTTGCCATGCCGCTTACTTTCGGCCCAACGCACTTCGCCCCGGTGCTCGCGGACATGGCGCGCCAGCACCCGCAGCTGCACATCCATACCTCCTACAGCGATCGCTTCGTCGATCTCATCGCAGAGGGTTTCGATTGCGCGATCCGCGGCGCCTACCTTCAGGACTCCAACCTGATCGCGAAGCGCGTTGGGCCGATCCATGGAAAGCTTGTCGCAAGCCCCGACTATATCGAAGCCCACGGGTCACCCGAGACTCCGGACGAACTCGTCACCCATCAGGCCCTCATGCAGGGAACGGAAGCCTGGCAGTTCATGGATGGCAGCAAAATTGTTACGGTCCAGCCGCAGGGCAGGTTCAAGGCCGACAGCGCCACGGCGCTTGCCGCCGCGGCGGCGGCAGGTCTCGGCATTGCCTGGCTCCCCGATTGCATCACACATGAGTATGTGGCCTCCGGCGCGCTGGTCCCGATCATGACACGCTATCCGGTACCTCCGGGGGCCGCGTATGTCATCCGTCCGCCGGGTCAGCATCCCACGCGGAAAGTGCGGGTGCTCACCGAAATGCTGACTGAGTATTTCAAACGGAACCCGGACCTTTGGGGTCTCGACCGCTAGAACGCGAACGGTTCAAAGGTTATCAAGGGAACCGTGTTCGACGGTCGCCCTACTTCGGCGACATGGCCCGCACGTTCCACTTGCTGCGACACAGCTTGACGTATCACGGGGCTAGTTCGGTTGACGGTCGTGCGCCAGTTTAGACATTCCGGAAGCCCAAGAGAGGATGGCGCGCATGAGTTGGAACCCGGCAATCGAACCGGGCTGCCCCGATGAGGTCGGAATCGACGCGATCGAAACCCTCATCGTTCCCCGTTCCCGCGACCTCGGCGGCTTCGAGGTCCGGCGCGCTCTGCCAGCGCCGAAGCGGCAGATGGTCGGGCCGTTCATCTTGTTCGACCAGGCGGGGCCGGCCGAACTATTGACCGGACGGGGCATCGATGTCCGTCCGCACCCGCATATCGGGCTCGGCACCATCACGTACCTTTATCGCGGCGACTTTCATCACCGCGACGGCACCGGCGCCGACCAGATAATACGCCCTGGCGCGCTGAACTGGATGGTCGCCGGGCGTGGCGTCACCCACTCGGAGCGCACCTCCGCGGCGGCCCGGAGCGGTCCGAACAGTCTGTTCGGGATCCAGACATGGCTGGCCCTGCCCGACACGCATGAGGATATGGCGCCCACCTTCGAACATCACGGCAAGGAGGCCCTGCCGATAATCGAGGATATGGGCGTCTCGGTTCGGCTCATTCTTGGAAGCGCCTACGGCAAGGTCGCGCCCGCGACGATGTTCTCCGAGACGTTCTACGCCGATGTGAAACTCGAGCGGGGAAGCCGGCTGCCCATGCCGGACGATCACGAGGACAGCGCCATCTACATCGTCGAAGGCTCGATCTCGATCGCCGGCCAGACTTTCGAGGCACCGCAGATGATGATCTTCCGCCCCGGCGACAGGATAACGGTCGCGGCCGGCGACCAGGGCGCGCGGCTGATGATCCTCGGCGGCGCAACGCTCAGCGGACCGCGTTACATCTGGTGGAACTTCGTCGCCTCGTCCCGGGAGCGCATCGAAGAGGCCAAGGCCGAATGGCGCGCCGAGAATTGGGGCAAGGGACGCTTCGATCTGCCCGTCGATGACCGAAAAGAGCACATTCCTGTTCCGGACTGAGTGACAATGATGGAGTGATTGCGCGGGCGCAATTCAAGCGACCCGGACCACACGAATGGCTCCCGTATAGGGCAGATGCTGAATGGAGAAGGCGGAATGAACGACAACTGGCCCCACCTCGACTACCTCAGTTGGCGCGAGACTTGTTCCGCACTGCATCTCTACCTGCAGGTCGCGGGCAAATACCGGCTGGCGCATACGCCGTGGCTGAACCATTCCTGGAACGCGACCTTCTATGTCACGCCGAACGGACTGGCATCCTCACCAATACCGGACGGTCCGGGCATCGAGGTCCTGTTCGACCTTCGAGAGCACAGGGTCATGGGCACCTGCGGCAACGGGCGCAAGGCATCGTTCGCACTCGAGCCGATGACCGTCGCGGCGTTCCACGCCAGCTTCGTGGAGTTGATTTCGGAGCTCGGCGGCACGCCGACATTCAACGGACAACCCAACGAGGTGCCCAACCCCGTACCCTTCGCCGAAGATCATCGCGAGCGGCCCTATGACCGCGACGCCGTTCGGCGCTTCCACCAAGCGCTCGTGGCGGTCGACAGGGTTTTCAATCGGTTCCGCACCTCCTTTGTCGGCAAATCCAGTCCCGTGCATCTGTTCTGGGGCGCTCTCGACCTGGCCGTCACGCGCTTCTCAGGGAGGCGTGCCCCGCTCCACCCCGGCGGTATTCCCGCCTTGCCCGACGACGTGGCCCAGGAGGCCTATGACCGCGAGGTCTCGTCAGCGGGCTTCTGGCCGGGCGGCGGCGGCATCGACTATCCTGCCTTCTACGCCTACGCCTATCCGACGCCGAACGGCTACCGGGCCGCGACGGTCCGGCCCGACGCCGCGTTCTGGCACGACGGCCTATCTGAATTCATCCTCCCTTACGATGCCGTGCAGTCGGCGGCCGATCCCGATGAGGCCCTTACGGAGTTTCTAGTCTCAACCTACGAGGCGGCTGCCGATCTGGGCAGATGGGACCGTGATCTGCTGGAATGCGCGCAAGGGCGTTCGCGTCAGGTACGCCGCCCGGACGCGGCGCTGGCAAAGGATGCGCCTTCAGCCGGCGACGAACGGGTTGAACGCGAGGATGGAGCATCGAAAGGGCGTTATCGGCTGATCATCGATGGCGTCGAGGCGGAGATGACCTACAGCCGGGCCGGTAAGAGGTTGATCATCATTGACCATACCGAAGTTCCGGCGGCCTTGCGTGGCCGCAAGGTCGGCGAGCGGCTGGTGAGACAGGCGGTCGAGGATGCCCGGCGCGACGGGGTCATCATCATGCCGCTCTGCCCGTTCGCAAAGGCGCAGATCGGCCGTCATCCGGAATGGCAGGACGTGCTACGTCGATCATAGGGGGCGTGGCTGTCCGCCGAAACACCAACAGGCCGCGGATATCGCCAAGCGTATCGGGCCCGCAAAGTCGCTTGATCACCAACGCAATCGAACTGAGGGCACCGTCCTCTGAAGCAGCGATGGTGGTACGGCGCGACCGAGGAAAGCGTAAGCCGAAACCGGAATTGCCCTTCGCGCAAAGGCCCGGCTTGAACGAGTCGGTGGCATCGGACCGGCCATCGCTCCGGAAGGTTGTCGCCCTGTCCGGCTTGAGAGGCCATCGGCCGGCGTTCCCCCTTCGCAACACAGTTTGGCATTTCTCGACACTGAAAGTGACAGATCCCGAAACCAAATTGGTGATCAGGCCTTTGACCGCCTGCCGCGTCTCACGCCAATCGCCTGGGCGCTTGAACCAACATGGTAGAAAAGGACAAACATATGATCGATCTTAATGGGAAGCGTGCAATGGTTACCGGAGCTTGCCGGGGCATCGGAGCCGCGATCGCGCTGGCGCTGGCAGAGAACGGTGCTGACGTCGCGTTCACGTACCAGAGCTCGGCCAAAAAAGCTGAAGCGATGGCCAAATCCATCGAGCGCACAGGGCGTCGCGCAGTCGCCATCCAAGCCGACAGCGCCACCCCGGAGGCTATCATGCGCTCTGTGAGCGAAGCCGTCTCGGCGCTCGGTGGACTCGATATCCTCGTCAACAGCGCGGCCATGGGCCACACTGGAGCGATCGCCGACATCGACGTGAATGACTATCAGGCCGTGATGGACGTTAACGTGCGAGCGCCAGTGCTGTTTGCGAAAGCAGTCATTCCGCATCTCAGCGAAGGGGGACGCCTCATCACTATCGGTTCGGCCTTGGGGGAGCGGGTCCCGTTCCCAGGCATAACGGCTTATGCGATGTCCAAGGCGGCACTTACCTCCTTGACGCGCGGTCTTTCGCGCGAACTCGGCCCGAACGGCATCATCGTCAATCTTCTGCAGCCCGGGGCGACCGATAGGGATTCAAATCCGGCGGATGGCGAGGCTGCCGATTTCCAGCGAAGCCTGACGTCTTTGGGACGCTACGCCCAGCCGCGCGAAGTCGCCAACGCTGTGGTCTTTCTGGCAAATCCCGCCGCGAGCGTGATTACGGGCGCCATCTTGACCGCCGACGGCAGTGCAATCGCCTGAGCCAACTTGATATTCGCCAGCAGGCCAATCGCCTGCTGCAAGCTGCATCGAGCACGGCCTCGTCGCGGACTGCATGTGCCGAAACCGAACCTGCCGGTCGCATTTAGGCCCGGCGCTACAGGGCAGGGCCGTTGGATTTCAGGCGGAAGGGAAAGTTTGTCTGAACGACTGAGTTGAAGGCGCGAACCAGACCAGGCAAATTTGCCTGAAAAGGGGCCGACAGCGGAATGGCGGCTTAGAGCCGCAAATATCGAAAGGCGGGCATTCGCGTCGGGGAGGGCATAGTCGTGACCTGACCTAGACTAAGCGGACCGGCAACTTGCGCACCGATCAGTCGTTGAGGAGGCCTTACCGGAATCCCAGCAGCGGAGATTTCATCGGGAGGATCCGCTGCGTATCCGCACCCTGTGCGATCAGGTGCAACCGGGTACCAGCTTGGGGCCGGGCCGGTTCTTATCCCGTCGCTGAAGGTCGCGCCGTTCGTTCGAGCAGGTCGAAAAGCCATGCCACACCCGCATCCATCAGGGCAGCCTTCGACGTGATCGCGCAGATGCGCGAACGAATGAGAGGTAATGGGGGCTCTACGCCGACCAGGCCGAAATACCGGCTATACATTGCCAAAAAACTCCTCGGAAGCGCAGCGATAAGATCCGTCTCCGAGATCACACCGAGCGCGAACATGAAGTTGGGGACGGTAAGCGCAGCCCGGCGCGTGCGTCCCTGCTCGGCAAGAAAATCGTCAACGAAGCCGTAGGCATCGCCGGTGAGCGAAACGACCAGATGCTGCTCCTGGCAGTAAGCATCCAGCGTCGCATTCTTGCTGAACGGGTGGCCAGCTCGCATGGCGATCACGAAATCCTCTTCGTAGAGGGCCCGGGCGACGAAGCGCGCCGGAACGGCGTTGTCAGCCGGGACCACCGCAATATCCATCGCCCGCGCCTCAATGTCCGGGAGAACCGGTTCCCAAACACTATCGGTCGTCCTAACGGCACGCGGCGGAAGGATCTGGCGGACGCTGATATCGACCCCCGGTGCGGACACATGCAGGGCGGAAAGCAACGGGGACAGGAAAACGGCCGAGACGCCATCGGGTGCGCCGATCGTGAAGCGGCGCGTGGATGTGGCGGCGTCGAATGGCTCGGCAGTAGCGATAACGCTGCGCGTTCGCGTGAGAATGTCGGCGATCGGTGCGGCCAGGTCCATCGCTCGCTCCGTCGGTACCACGCCCTTCGGTGTTCGCAGGAACAGCGGATCATTGAGCAGCCGTCGCAGTCGGCCGAGACCATGGCTGACGGCCGACGGCGAGAGACTGAGCCTTTCCGCCGCCTGGCCGACGTGCCGCTCTTCCAGCACGACCTCGAACAGGACGAGCAGATTGAGGTCAACTCGCGATAGATCAATCTCATTCAGCATATCGCTGAAAACATGTCACTGGATTCAGGTCTCTGCAAGTGCGATTTGCGGCGACAGACAAATCGTACGGAGAATTTCATGTCACGAGCAGCCGCTGAGGTCCTGCAACCAATCATTGCCAAACCCGGCACGCCTCCGATCTCCGCCGTCGGAACGTCCCTCGTTGTTCGAGAGTGGACGATGTCCGGCCCCGATTGGATGCATGTACATGAGTCGGACGACGAGGCATGGCATGTGCTGGAAGGGATGCTTCGCTTCAAGTTCCTGGATCGGGAGGTCGATGCCACCCCCGGAACGACGGTCTTCGTGCCCGCCGGCCTTGCGCACACCTATCAGGCGATCGAGCCGAGCCGCTACCTCATCATCCTGACGCCGAAGATCGACCGTCTCATCGAGAGATTGCTGGATCCGACGGAGGTTTCCGATTTACGCACGACGCTCGGCGAATTCGACACGGTAATGGTCGATCGCCCTGCAAACGACGGAGCAGACATTCACACGCCGCAGCATGGAGGCTTGGATGCCGTGGACGATTGAATGGGCCGCCCACATGCATGGGCTGTACTCTCGGGAGGCTTTTCTGGAGCTGGCAGCGCTCACCGGATTAGAGTTGCCGCATCGCAGTGCGTCTTCGAAAGAAGCCGCTCGAGGATCCGAGCAGGCACACAAGACCCGCGACGAACTGCATCGGCAGCGCGGCTACGCGCCCAAGGATCAGCGCGCGCGCTTGTCCGACGTCGTGACCCGATTGTGGAGACGGCAGCGGCTATGATTGCGGCAATGACCGGTCGTGCCGGGACTACGGCTGCCGAGCAGTTCTTACACAAGCGAACAAACAGATGATCATGCCTTCCGATCACGCCTCCCTATTCGCCCATCCCGTTCGTATCATTCCGATCACGGCCGAATTGCTTGCCATCGAAGAGCAGGGCGTCGCCGGACTCGCACGAATTCTCGATGTGGATCCGCCCCTCGAATGGCCGGCCGAATTCGGGGGAGAGCACTATCGGCGCGTGCTGCTGGACCTGATGCAGCGCCATCCGGCGCTGGGGCAGTATGGCGGCTGGTACGTGATCGCGGCTAACCGCCTTGTCGGGTTCTGCGGCTTCAAGGGTCCCCCGGACGCGCGCGGCCTCGTGGAGATCGGCTTTTCGATCGCCGCGCCGCACCAGCGAAATGGATACGCCCGCCAAGCGGTCGCCCTCCTCCTCGCTCGGGCTTCTGCCGACCCAATCGTGACCGGTGTCGCCGCAAGGACGCTTCCACACTTGGAGGCATCGCGTCGAGTGTTGGAAGCCTGCGGATTCAAGCTCAGCGAGACCATCGCGGATGACAAGCTCGGCATTGTCCTTCGTTACGTCCGCTCTCTCGATCGACGTGCTGAGTCAGTGATGAACAGAGGAGCTTAATATCCCACTGACAAACCGGGGGCTGGGTTCCACTGAGCACCCATCCAAAACGCAAGTAACCAAACCAGACCGGGAGCTTTTAAGATGTCGCCATCTCTTCGACGGGCTCGCCCGCATGATGATGCATGGACGAGCCCTCCCACTCTCCCCATGCAGCCCATTTTCCCAGTCGATGCCGTCGCATTCTGGCGCGAGGCAGGACCCGAGCTGTGGTTCGCAAAGGACGAAACCTTCGACCGGCGGTTCCGGCATCGCTTCTCAGACGCCCATGACGCGGCCGCCAGTCACGCCCTCGATCATTGGATGGCGTCCGCCTATGGCAGCCTGGCTCTGATCCTGTTGCTGGACCAGTATCCTCGCAACGCCTTCCGCGGATCGCCGCGCATGTACGCCACCGATGAAAAGGCACGTCGGCTCGCTTCCACGGCGATTGAGCTCGGACACGACAGGCAAGGACCTCAGGACCTGCGGCTCTTCTACTATCTGCCTTTCGGCCACTCGGAGGATCTCGTCGATCAGGATCTGTCCGTGTCGCTGGCTCACCAGCTGGGCGAGCCATATTTCGCGCGGGCGAAGCACCACCGAGAGATCGTCCGCCGCTTCGGGCGCTTTCCCCATCGCAACGCTTTTCTCTCACGTGAAAGCACCGCGGAGGAGCTGCATTTCCTGGCCAACGGAGGGTTCGCAGGATGAGGTGGACAACGTTGTTGGCAGCCAGCTTGTTGAGCACCGCGACAGCGCTCGGGGGCGGCGCGCGCGGGACGGTCAAGACCAAGGAGGAGGGGGTAGTTGAGGTCGAGCGCGCCTTTACTCGCCGAATCGTCAAGGCGGACTGGCGTTAGACATAAGCACCCCCTAATCGATGAACGCCTTATGTACGTTCCCGGAACAAATTGCGGGTGCTATGGTTTGCCCCGAAACCAACGTGGAGTTTGTCATGGAATTGGGCGAGATGCAGGCAATTGCCGATACGCTCATGCGTGTTGTGGCACCGGACATGTCACCGAGGCAAGTGCTGAAAGCTGTCAAGAAGGCGCACCCCAAGGCATCCAAGAAGGACATAGCCAGGGCGGCGTTCTTCTCGATCATTTCAAACGAGGACCAAGATCACGGCAAGGCCAAGAACCTTCAAGCGTTCGCCATAGCCGAGCGTGTCAATGACGGCCCGTAGCGCTGTCCAACCGTAGGGAATGGCTAGAATATTGCCGCCGCTGGCGATTCAATATCGGCCACCGGTAAGCGATAGCCCCGCATTTCCTTTGTAGAGGTAGACGGCATTCGACGGCCCGGCTTAGACTTTTCCGTTGAAACATCGAGCGTTTGACAAAGACAGTGGAGGATGCCGTCATTAAGGTTGAGCGCGCCTACACTCGCCGGATCGTCAAGGCGGACTGGCGCTAAATCCAGACCAGCAAACAAGACGCCGGCCGCCAAGCCGGCGCCAGGCCGCGCGAGGCGCGTCGGCGGCGTTATGACAGCGGCGATCGCTACGGCGAGAATGGTCGGCGCCTCTACAGTGCCTATGATGCCGCAACAGCAGCCCGGCCACGTCGCCAGATTTCACCGAAGCGATGGCGTCTTGTCGCCATTATCCTTGGCGTATTAGCCTTGCAGCGATCGCCATGATAAGTATGTTGCCGCACTAGCAGGAAGAAACCCGCCCGGCCGAGGGGCAACCGGAGCGGGTTTTTTATGTGGCCTGAAACGGGGGGTGCCTTCCGTTTCTACCATGTAATCAACTTGCAACCGCCATTTGGGTTCCGTTCAGGGCTGAAAGATATCTCGCCCAGCCAGCGCTATTTCGGGCTGATACAGCATCAAGTCCGCTTATCCACCAGCGGCGTCTTCCGATTCGGCGGGACATAGCTGGTCACCAGCCTGACCTTATCGATATCCACCGTGACCGCCGGGCTTAGACCGATCGTCGCCTTGCCCTCATCGACGCGCAGGACGTCCCCGACGAGTTCGATCTGGTGGCCGCGCTTCACCGTCTTGTCAACGATCGAATGCGGAAACCCATAGGAGGGGATGGAGACGCCGATCCTGTCCTCGGTGACGCGCCGACGGACTGTCGCGGTTGTCGCAACCTCATCACCGATCTTGATGCCCCCTAGCCATCCTTCGATTCTGGGGCGGCGTTTATGTAGTCAAGAGGATGCTAATATACCAGACAGCGCTCTTCGCTAGCGGAGGCGGTCCAGCGGCTTGGTTGCGGAGGGTGGCAGCTAGAGGCCGCTGGGCCTGACCAGCGAGCCTTAGGGGAGCTCGCCTGGCTGGCAGATACATGAGCTAAGGCTAATGGAAGCGAAACATGCGAACGAATTACGTGGCGGGAATTCGCCCGTCGCTTCGCAAATGTAGCGGCGGGGGAGCGGACGCCACTGATCGGCCGCGTCAAACACCCGCGTTGGCGAGGAAGACCTTCGGCATGCCTCGCTGCAGGACTTTCGCGAAGCAAAATGATCGCCACCCGATGGAACATTGCGCTGACTTAGAAGTTTGGGATTGGGTGAATCTAGCGCAAAATTTGCCCCGTCACGCCCACCTCAGTGGGTTTCGGGCCCGTCCCGGACCTCTCAAACGGAACGGGCTCTGGACGCAAAACCCCCTTAGGGAAACGCAAGCATAACCCGCCAAGAAAAAAGAAGCGTTCAGAAAGCCGCTGCTGCTAGATCTGCTTTGGGTGTGCCTCAGTTTGGAAACTGTAGAACGATTGCTTCGAAGATGAGATGGGTTCTCAAGCAGGGGTCGCCGTGCCCGTCACGTACAGTGATTGCCAGTTCCTGCCGATCGGCTCTGGGTATTACATTCTTTGACCATTCAGCGAGAGCTTGCGCAGCTTCCGCTTTGGCGGCCGCCAAATCCGGCAACTCCAAGCCAATGTCATCGACGATAGCGAGCTCGTTGCTTTCATCCCAATCGAAGTAAAAGCGAGGCATGATCGCTTCTAACCTCAGGCTGGGCCGGATGTTCCGCTCAGCCTTTCAACCTCTGAATAGATTTGGCAACGGCAAAGCATTCGTACCCGGCAGGGCGGGCTTGACAATTTCAGGCTTTCCGCAGCCTTACACCGGCGCCGTCGCCATTCTCGGGGATGAACTCGACGCCGGCCGCTTCAAGGGCGAGCCGCACAAAGTCTGGAGCCTCCAGGGAGCCGCCAAACTTCCCGGTCTCAAAGTTCGAGATTGAGTTTCGATGAACCCCCGCCGCCTTGGCCAGGTCTCGAAAGGGGAATACCATGCGAAAGACAACGCGCGCCGGAGCAGCCGGCGTGGGCATCCTGAAAACGGCCAAATCGCTTCCTATATTGGGCCGAAGGTGCAATCGCATAGGCGAGGGTGTCGCATGATCAGACTTGTCGTCAGTGCCCTGGTCGTCGCCGTGGCCAGAGCGGACCGTAAACCCTCTTCACCGCGAGGATTCTCGTCATGGCTAGAGAAGGGTCACTGAGAAGATCGACATCGGTCTTGACTAGGGCTCGGCGGCTCGGACGAAAGATCCTGCGCTGGCTGGAGGGAGACAGCCGATCCCAACAGCTCAGAGACGAAGTTCTGTTTTGGAGACACTGGTTCTCCACTCAGGGATCATTCTGGCCAGAGGACTACAAGGAACGTCTTGACCCCAATTTACCAATTCAGGATCACGTTGGACGATATGTCGACAGGTTGACGACCAATCCAGTTTCCATACTCGATGTGGGCGCTGGCCCCTTGACGAAGCTCGGCAAAGTACATGCCTCGAAAGAGATCATGATTACTGCAACTGACCTGCTGGCAACAGAATATGATCAAGTTCTGAGAGATTTTTGGATCCAACCTCTTGTGCGAACAGTCTTTGGTGACGCCGAAAATCTTAGCACCCAATTTGGCGATTACAGTTTCGACATCGTGCATGGACAGAATTGTATAGATCACACGGCTAGTCCACTCAAGGCAATACAACAGATGCTCTCGGTCACAAAACATGATGGTTTCGTCGTGCTTTATCATGCTGAAAACGAGGGAAAGACGGAATCGTACAAGCAGCTGCACAAGTGGGACTTCACATGTGAGAAAGGACATTTCGTTATCAGAGGGCCTGGACCGGGTGGGGATTCGGTGGATGCCACTGACGCGCTGGCCGCGGTAGGGTCTGTTGAATGTAGCTTGGATGACGGCGCGGTGCTTGTTGCAATCCGAAAGCATCCGCAAAGACTGTCTTCGACGAACTGCTAAAGGCGCCTTGCTACACCATGAAGGCCGTCCAGTTGAAGGCCGCTCTGCTTCTCGACGACAAGCTGGGCTACAGCGGCAATGATCTGGAACAGCAAGAGGCGCAAGCCCTTCTTTCCTGCTGGTGCAGTCATGAGCGCGGATCCGATCGTTGAGCCCTGCGTCTGTCATGACATTTTCTTCACCGGCGCCGGCCCGCTCCAGTTCATGGGCGGCAATCTCCGCCTGACGCTGTTTGTGAGGCAGCGCTCGACCTACGACGGCAGCATCGAAAACGCGGTGGTGGCCAAGATCGTCGGCAGCCGCGTCGACATGCTCAGGATCGCCGCCGGAATCGTCCTTGGCTGCAATCAGGTGTCCACGCCAAGAGATCGGGTGAAAGCTACTTTCGTGGAATTTCTGGAGGCGCCGAGGGAGCGGCACTGATCATTGCGCAAGCGAAACGATGCCCGGCCGCTTCGGTGGCCGGGCCCTTAAGGCCGTTAGCCTTCCGGGAATTTCGCGAGCACGTCTGCGGGCTGGATGCACGCAAAAAATGCCTCCACCTCGTTCATCAGTTCTCGCGAACCGATCGTCGCGCCCTCGATCTCGAAGATCAGCGATTTGCCGCCAACACTGACAAGACTGTTATAAGGGCCATCGACGGGACCGCGACGAGCTGACTTTTCCTGTTTGGCAAACGGCATCCGAACTTTGGCCAACTGCTCTTTCAAAGCGGCGGCCTCAGAGGCGATCTTGCTCGAAAAGCATTGCTTGTGTTACGTCATCGTTCGAATGATTTCGTAAGCACCCAACGTCCAAAACCGAAAAAGTCATACGCCTTCATGATATCCGGGCCGGGATCCTTCTAGTCTAGAGCCGCCTGGATCTCCAAAGCCATTCGCCGGAGCGACTGGAGCTGAGTCACTGTGTAGATTGAAAAGGCCTTCAGCGGATTGCGCCGGTACATTTCCTCGAACTGCCCGTCGTCCATGTCACACTCCTCGGCACTGTCAAACCATCGGCGGGTTTTGAATGTTGCCCCAGATGTTGCCCTGGGAGCAAATCGCCCAACTTGGCGATTGCGAAGGCTTCCAGCTTAAGAGCTTGAAATTGTTGGCTCCCCGGGCCGGATTCGAACCAGCGACCAACCGGTTAACAGCCGGTTGCTCTACCACTGAGCTACCGGGGAACAGAGGCTCTCATGTGAGTGCCGCAGCCTATAGCAAACCCGTTTCGGCTTTGCAAAGAAGCATTTCGTATTTTTCGGCGCTTTTTCGCGCGACGATTTCTAGCAATCATGTGCGCGCGTCCTCATATGAGCCGTCTGACGGGGGCGCGGAACCGAAAACGTGGTTGCGGCTTTTCGTCAGCTGGTGCTTTTACTTTGCCCGAATGGACCACCGACCAGACATGAGCGCAGCAAGCCACAACCATCCACCGGCACGGAAAATATCGGTCTTCGGCCGTCAGTTCACCATGCCGCGCTCGCGCGGCCTCAGGATTGCGATCGGCGTCGTGCTGATCTTCGGCGGCATTCTCGGCTTCCTGCCGATCCTGGGATTCTGGATGATACCGATCGGATTGCTGGTGCTCTCCTACGAGTTCGCCTTGGTACGCCGCCACCGGCGCCGGCTTGTCGTGTGGTGGGAACGGCGGCGGCGGCCGAACTGACAGTTTGCACCCCGTGGCAAGCCTCTGTGAAGGGGCGGTCTTTCCGGCTCGACTCAGCCCGGCTGATGCCGGGCGCGCTTTTTTCCGGCCCTTGCAACTCCTTCAAAACGGCGGACCTTCTGCTTACCCGACGTGAGGTCCAGGCCCCGGGCTTCCCTTTGCAAAACTCCGTACTTAACAGTTAACTAATATTTTGATTGCAGCATGCGTGTCGACGACGCGATGCGTGGAATCATGGTCGAGGGGAAACCGTCCGGAATGCACCATGGCCGCTTGACGGCATTTTCGCCGCAACCTATTGGAACCGGGTGGAACGCCGGGAGCAATGAGGCCTCGTGGCGGAGTGGTTACGCAGAGGACTGCAAATCCTTGCACCCCGGTTCGATTCCGGGCGAGGCCTCCAAATGCCCAAGCTCCCGCGCACCAGCGCCAGGGGGCTTGAGTTCCGGTCGAAATGAGCCGCGGTCTTGGCGCGGCAAGCAGATTGGTTTTGGGCGGATTGGTTGGAACATGAGCGCTGATTTTGCCGAACGTCGGGTGAAGATGGTCGACGGCCAGATCCGCACCACCGACGTGACCAGCGCGCCGCTGCTCGAGGCGCTGCTTGTCGTGCCGCGCGAGGCCTTTGTTGCCCCCGGCCAGCGCGATCTAGCCTATATCGACGAAGACATCCGCATTGCCAATGCAGCGGATGGCCCCCGCTACCTCATGGAGCCTTCGCCGCTGGCCAAGCTGATGCAGCTGGCCGAAATCGGCCCTGGCGATTCGGCGCTCGATGTCGGCTGCGGCACCGGGTATGCGGCGGCGATCCTGTCGCGGCTGGCAAAGTCCGTCGTTGCGCTGGAAAGCGATCCGGCATTGGCCGAGACCGCCATGTCGACTCTTTCGGCGCTTGGCTGCGACAATGTCAGCGTGGTCACGGGACCGCTGCCGGAAGGCCATGCCGCGGGAGCACCCTACGATGTCATTTTCATCGGCGGCAGCGTGGAGAAAGTGCCGGAGTCACTGCTCAACCAGCTTGCGGAAGGCGGTCGGCTCGTCGCCGTCGAAGGGCAGGGGAATTCGGGTGTGGCCCGATTGTTTCTGAAAACAGGGGGGGTTGTAGCCGGAAGAGGCGCATTTAATGCGGCAATTAAGCCACTACCGGGATTCGAACGTATTCGTGCGTTTGAGTTCTGAATGATTTTGGCTTGCAGCAAAGGCGTTGTCATGTTCGCTTGCGCTTGAACAATCGTTGCTGATCCGCATAACCGGGGTGTTCTTTTGGGGGCTGACAGCAGGGAACCTGAAACACACCGCGCCGGCTGCTCAAATGGGGGAAGCCGGCGCGGTGTGGTTCCCATGCAAAACGAATGAGGGAATAACGTGCCGTCTTTACGCAAGAGCCTTTTTGCCGCCGTCCTCGTTTCGGCGACCGCGCTTTCTCCGCTGGCCGCCTCGGCGGAAACTATTCTCGGTGCACTTTCAAAAGCCTACCAGAACAATTCCCAGCTCAATTCGGCTCGTGCCGGCGTCCGTGTCACCGATGAGGGCGTCGCCATTGCCAAGTCGGGGTGGCGCCCGACCATCACCGGTTCTGCGGACATCGACTTCTCCAGAAGCCATTTCGATGCCCGTAGCGATGGCCCCGGGTCGAACCGAAGCATCTCGTTGACCACTGGCAACTTCGGCGTCCAGATCGACCAGACTCTGTTCGACGGCTTTCAGACCAGGAACAACGTCGCTGCCGCCGAATCGCAGGTCCGCGCATCGGTCGAGAGCCTGCGCAACACCGAAGAGAACATTCTGTTCAACGCGGCAAGCGCCTACATGGACGTGATTCGCGACCGGCAAGTCGCGGTGCTGACGGAGCAGAACCTGCAGTTCCTGACCGAGCAGGCGCGCGCCGCGCGCTCGCGCTTCGACGTCGGCGAAGGCACCCGCACCGACGTGGCACAGGCCGATGCCGAGCGCTCCTCTGCCGTGGCGGAACTGGCCGCCGCCCGCGCCCAGGCGCTGGCAAGCGCTGCGACCTATCGCCAGATCGTCGGGGACGAGCCAGGCAGGCTCAGGGGCGCTTCGCCGTTGTCGAAGCTGTTGCCGTCGAACCTCGATGCGGCGATCGCGATTGCATCCAGCGAGCACCCGGCCATCCTCGCCACCCAGCATCTGGTCGACGCGGCGGCGTTTGGGGTGAAATCGGCCGAAGGCGCGCTGCTGCCGCAGCTTTCGGCTTCCGCCGGCGTTTCCAGCGCCTATCGCAGAACGGCCCCGGGCTCTGCCGATACGGGGCAGGATGGCACAACCAATTCGGCCAGCATCGGTGCCACGTTGACTATACCGATCTATTCGGGCGGGCGCACGTCGGCGATAGTGCGTCAGAACAAGGAATCGCTCAGCCAGGCCCGGATCGAGGTCGATGTGAGCCGCGACACCGTACGGCAAGCCGTGACCTCGGCATGGACGCAATATATCGCCGCCCAGCAAACCGTGGTGGCCAACAGGCAGGTGATCGCCGCCGCGCAGCTTGCCTTGAGCGGCGTCATCGAGGAGCGCAATGTCGGCCAGCGCACCACGCTCGACGTTCTCAACGCCCAAGCCACCCTCATCACCGCCAAGATCAACCAGGCCAGTTCCGAACGCGATTTGGTGGTGGCGAGCTATGCCATCCTCTCGGCGATAGGTCGTCTTTCGGTCGATCGTCTCGCCCTTCAGGTGACGAAATACAGGCCCGAAGAGCATTACAATGCGGTCAAGGACAAGTGGATCGGCCTGCGCACGCCAGACGGCCGCTGATCGCTCCACCAGTTTCAATTCCGTCCAGTTTCAAGGCATTAGAGCCCGCCGTTCAAAGGAACGCGCGGGCTCTAATCTGTTGAAATCCAACGCCCCCTCAGATTGGGGATTCTCGTAAGGCGATCCGTCGGTTACGCTGTTGCCATGATTCGAATCCGGCTTTGGCCGGACTGGAAATCTGCAACGAGTCACAAGGGCGGCGGATGTGACGATGGCGACAGCAAGCAGCGTACAGCGCGAACCTTCCATGGAGGAGATACTGGCTTCCATCAGGAGGATCATCGAGGACAACGATACCGGCCGCAAGCAGCCGGACGAAGCGGACGACCTGCTGCAGGATTTAGCGTCGGTTGCCGTGCCGGCACCGGCGGTAGGCGGGGCGCCACCGGCGGCAGGCGAGGCGCCGCCGGCGGCAGGCGAGGCGCCGCCGGCGGTAGGCGTGGCGCCGCCGGAGGCGGGTGCGTTTCGCGCCGAGTTGCGTCCGGGATTCGACGCCAGGAGGCCGGTCACGCTGACCGAGGTGCAGGCGCCACGGTCGGCCGCCGAGCCTGTCATCGCACGTATGGAGCCGCCGCTGCGTTCCGACCCGACTCCGGTCAAAGCGCCCGTGACGCTTGCTGGTGCCAGGGTCGCGGCCGAGCCGGGCCCGGCCGCCAAGCCGGAGTTGGATATGCCTGCGACGGCAAGGGTTGCCGAGACGACCGACAGCATTGTTGCCGATTGGCGACGTGAGATCGCCGCCGTCGGCGAAACGATGACCGCGGCCAAGCCGGACAGGGCCGAGGTGCGACGAACGCCGGACGCCGAACCGAAGGCCGAGGTTTTCGAGGACGCGGCCGAATCTGCTTTCGAGCCGGCCCCGCCGCGAAGCGGGTTGGCGCGCCCTGCGACAAGCGAGGCACCGTCCACTCGTCCGGCGATCCTTTCCGAACATACGGGCCGGCAGGTCGCCGCCGCCTTCGGCGAGCTTTCCGATGCGTTCGCCAGCCGCAGCAAGAAAACCTTCGACGAGATGGCCGAGGAGATGCTCAGGCCCATGCTGCAGGACTGGCTGGACAACAATCTGCCGACGCTGGTCGAGCGGCTGGTGCGCGAGGAAATCGAGCGCGTAGCGCGCGGCGCGCAGTAACAATTCCGACGGTTGGCGGATGGGGAACGCCGCCGCTGGCGGCGTTTTGTTGATGTGCGATTTAATGCCTACGGCCTCGGCAGTGGCATTGCCTGTGATCTTGTCAGATCTATCTGTATGGCAGGCGAGCCCGCTCGCCTGCCGCCTCGCGGTTGACTTGGCCAAGACCTTCCGATTTACACCGGACCAGCAAAAACCCGACAGCTCGGACCATTTCCCTATGCTCGAAAAAACCTACGACGCTAAAATCGTCGAGCCGAAGATCGCCAAAATCTGGGAGGAGGCCGACGCGTTTCGTGCTGGCGCGGGCGCCGAGGAGGGTGCGGAAGCCTTCACCATCGTCATCCCGCCACCGAACGTCACCGGCTCGCTGCATATGGGCCATGCGCTCAACAACACGCTGCAGGACATTCTGGTGCGCTTCGAGCGCATGCGCGGCAAGAACGTGCTGTGGCAGCCCGGCATGGATCACGCCGGCATCGCTACGCAGATGGTGGTCGAGCGCCAGCTTATGGAGAAGCAGATCCACCGCCGCGACCTGACGCGCGACGAGTTCATCGAGAAAGTCTGGGAGTGGAAGGCTGAATCCGGCGGCGCGATCTTCAACCAGTTGAAGCGGCTGGGGGCCTCGGCCGACTGGAGCCGAGAACGTTTCACCATGGACGAGGGCCTATCCAAGGCGGTGCTCGAAGTGTTCGTCACGCTCTACAAGGAAGGCCTGATCTACAAGGACAAGCGCCTTGTCAACTGGGACCCGAAGCTCTTGACTGCGATTTCCGACCTCGAGGTCGAACAGCAGGAGGTCAACGGCAACCTCTGGCATTTCCGCTACCCCGTCGAGGGCGAGGTTTTCGATCCGGAAAATCCTAAAACCTTCATCACCGTGGCAACGACACGCCCCGAGACGATGCTGGGCGATACGGCGGTGGCGGTGCATCCCGACGACGAGCGTTTTCGGCATCTGGTCGGCAAGAACCTCGTCCTGCCGATCGTCGGCCGCAATATCCCGGTGGTGGCGGACCAATATTCCGATCCGGAGAAAGGCAGCGGCGCGGTCAAGATCACGCCGGCGCATGACTTCAACGACTTCGAGGTCGGCAGGCGCCATAAGCTGACGGCGATCAATGTCCTCACCGTAGAGGCGGCGGTCACCCTCACGGAAAATGACGACTTTCTCGCCGGGCTGGAGGTGACGCCCGAGCGCCAGGCCGTCTGGGATGAACTCAACGGCCTCGATCGTTTCGTCGCGCGCAAAAAGATCGTCGAGCTGATGGTGGCGGGCGGTTTCCTCGAAAAGGTCGAGCCGCATCGCCATGCCGTGCCGCATGGCGATCGCGGCGGCGTGCCGATCGAACCGTTCCTGACCGAACAATGGTATGCGAACGCGGCGGAGCTCGCCAAACCGGCTATTCGTGCGGTGCGCGAGGGCCGTACCAATTTCGTGCCGAAAAACTGGGAAAAGACCTATTTCGACTGGATGGAGAACATCCAGCCCTGGTGCATTTCGCGCCAGCTCTGGTGGGGTCACCAGATCCCGGCCTGGTACGGACCGGATGGACGCGTCTTCGTCGAGAAGACCGAGGAGGAGGCGCTCGCAGCCGCCGTCGAATATTATCTGGCGCTGGAAGGGCCATGGAAGGCCTGGGTTGAGGACAAGCTCGAGAACTTCAAGCCGGGCGAGATCCTGACCCGCGACGAGGATGTGCTCGACACATGGTTCTCGTCGGCGCTGTGGCCGTTCTCGACGCTTGGCTGGCCGGACCAGACGCCGGAGCTGAAAACCTACTACCAGACCGACGTGCTGGTGACCGGCTTCGACATCATCTTCTTCTGGGTCGCCCGCATGATGATGATGGGCCTGCACTTCATGGACGAAGAGCCGTTCCACACCGTCTATGTCCATGCGCTGGTGCGCGACAAGAACGGGCAGAAGATGTCGAAGTCGAAAGGCAACGTCATCGACCCGCTCGATCTCATCGACGAATATGGCGCCGACGCGCTGCGCTTCACGCTGACGGTTATGGCCGCGCAAGGACGCGACGTGAAGCTCGATCCGGCCCGCATCGCCGGCTACCGCAACTTCGGCACCAAGCTGTGGAACGCGACGCGCTTTGCCGAGATGAACGACGTCGCGAGGAACGACGAGTTCTGGCTGAACGACGCCAAGCTGGCGGTCAACCGCTGGATCCTGACCGAACTGACACGCGCCGCGCGCGAAATCACCGAAGGAATCACCTCATACCGGTTCAACGAGGCTGCAGGTGCGGCCTACCGCTTCGTGTGGAACTTGTTCTGCGACTGGTATCTGGAACTGCTGAAGCCGGTGTTCACAGGTCCGGACGAGGCTGCCAAGGCCGAAAGCCGGGCTTGTGTCGCCTTCGTGCTCGACGAGATCTATAAGCTGCTGCATCCGATGATGCCATTCATGACCGAAGAGCTGTGGGCTGAGACCGCCGGCGAGGGCAAGGAACGGCCGTCGCTGCTTTGCCATGCCGCGTGGCCGTCGCCAGACTTTGAGGATGAGGCAGCGGCCGCCGACATCAACTGGCTGGTCGAGCTCGTCTCAGGCATCCGCTCCGTGCGCTCGGAAATGAATGTGCCGCCGGCCGCGATCGCGCCCCTGATGGTGATCGGCGCCAATACCGCGACCCATGAAAGGCTTGAGCGCCAGGCATCGGCCATCAAGCGACTGGCGCGGGTCGGCGACATCTCGCTGGTCGATACGGCGCCTAAGGGCTCCGCCCAGATCGTGCTCAACGAGGCGACCATCTGTCTGCCGCTCGGCAGCCTGATCGACCTTACCGCCGAGGCGGCGCGGCTGCAGAAGGAACTGGTCAAGGTGACCGAAGAGATCGCCCGCCTGCACAAGAAGCTGTCCAACGAGAAATTCATCGCCAACGCGCCGGAAGATGTCGTGGAAGCCGAGCGCGAAAAACTCGCCGAGTATCGCGAGGCGCAAGAAAAGCTTTCGGTGGCGCTGACACGAGTGCGCGAAGCCGGTTGACTTATTCTGGTGTTTGAGAATCGAATTGGCTGAGGTTCGGATTGACCAAAACCCGCTTCCGCTTTTGGGTCCGATGCTCAGGATTCGCGAGTCCTGCGACCTTGCTTTTCGGACGGCTTCCTGACGCGAAATAGGCATTCCGCAGCGTAAATCTTGACGTAAACGGAATGTTTTAGCCCCATTGTTGCCATAATGTAACAACGTGGCCTTGTCTTCGCAAAACCGGCCGTTTTGGCGTCGTTCCACGCGAGTTTTCTGAATTTTTTGTCGATTTGCAACCAAACGGGCCGTTTTCCGGCTTTGCGGCGAAAGCTGTCACTTTGTCTAAAATGCGTCGGCGAAGGTGTACATGTACCGCATCGGGAATTCATTGTTGCGCCGTTAACCTGAATTGGTTCTAGCTTAATCGCATTCGTATTCGGGAGGAGATTCATGAACAATTTGCGTCGGAAAGCGCTGCTGGGGGCGGGGTGCTTTTCTCTATTGACTTCGGGCGTTGCGAACGCCGGCGGCTTCGACCGGGGCGGTGTCAACATCGACCAGTTGTTTGATGCCGCGCCATATTCGTTCGATGCTGGCGTCACATATGTTTCGCCACAGCGCAAATTGAAGAATGTGCAGCGCTTGGATTCCCCGCCGAACCCGGTTGCGTTGTCGTCTTCATCAGTGGATGTTGGTGGCGACTATGCGGTGCCGCGCATCGGTATCAAGGCCAACATCTTTGAACCGGTGGATTGCCTTGCCACCTATACGGAACCGTATGGTGCGGAGGCAGACTTCGGAATGAACAACGCCTATTCGCCAACGGCGGTTGAATACTTCGTCAAAACAAATGATTTCGGCCTTACCTGCTCCTACAAGGTAAATGTCGGCAAGGGCTCCATGCGGTTCATCGGCGGCGTCTCCTACCAGGAGGTCGATGCGTTTCTGTCCCGCCAGACACTGCTGGCCTTCGGCAATACCGGCATCGGCGAGTTCAAGCTTTCTGACGAGGCGTGGGGCTGGCGTGTTGGTGCCGCCTATGAAATTCCCGAAATCGCCTTGCGCGGAAGCCTGATGTACTCTTCGAGCTACAAATATGACGAGCTGTCGGGAACTGTCGACACCACCGGTTTTAGGGGCGCCTTTCCGGCGGACCTGATTCCAGGCGCTACCGGGGTCTTCCCTGTCTCCGCCTCGGCCGAGATACCCCAAGCTGTGGAACTTAAGCTGCAGAGCGGTATAGCGCCTGGCTGGCTGGCCTTTGGTTCCATCCGCTGGCAGGAATGGAGCAGGCTTGGCGTCATTCCCATCAATGGCGTGCGCAGTCCGGTGACCGGCGCTCCCTCGCCCGTTTCTTTCGACCTGCTTTATCGCGACGGCTGGACGGTTTCGGGTGGCATAGCTCACAAGTTTTCCGACCAATTGTCTGGCGCGGTTTCGCTGACCTGGGATCGTGGAACCTCGACGACCTCCGGCTATCAGTCGGACACTTGGTCCGTGGCCAGCGGCATTTCTTATTCGCCGAACGACAAGATCGAGGTCAGACTTGGTGGTTCGATCGGTGTTCTGACCGGTGGGTCGTCGACCTTCACCGGTGTTGGCGACACGGCAAATGCCATCACCTACACATACGACGACGATCTGCTCCTTGCCGGCTCAGCTTCCGTTAAGGTCAAGTTCTAAACATAAGTTTTCAATAGCACAAAGGCCGGGCATTGCCCGGCTTTTTTGTTCGAGCGGCTTCCTGACATGCAGGCGGGGTTACAAAAACGCGGCACCCCTCTGCCTCCCGCGATTGTGACGTTTTGGCAACAGTTTCTGAGCAACCCTCGCACCACAAGGACGCCCGGGGAGATTGCCTATTTCCCGCCATAAACCCGGCGCACTCGAATTTGTCCCGGAACACGTGCCCAAAGAGGCTCGGCAATGGGGCAGGTCGCACCGCCCGCGGCAAGGAAGAGTATGAACGCCAGAGTCATCTCCAAGGCCAAGCTGCCCAGCCGCTATGTGACCGTCGGTCCGGCGCGCGCGCCCCACCGCTCCTATCTCTATGCGATGGGATTGTCGGCGGCCGAGATCGCGCAGCCGCTGGTCGGTGTCGCGAGCTGCTGGAACGAGGCGGCACCGTGCAACATCTCGCTGATGCGCCAGGCGCAGGTGGTCAAGAAGGGCGTCGCCGCGGCGAACGGCACGCCGCGCGAATTCTGCACCATCACCGTCACGGACGGCATCGCCATGGGCCACCAGGGCATGAAATCGTCACTGGTGTCGCGCGAGGTCATAGCCGATTCGGTCGAACTCACCATGCGCGGCCATTGCTACGATGCGCTGGTCGGCCTTGCCGGTTGCGACAAGTCGCTGCCCGGCATGATGATGGCCATGGTGCGGCTCAACGTGCCGTCGATCTTCATCTATGGCGGCTCGATACTGCCCGGTTCCTACAAGGGCCGGCAGATCACCGTGCAGGATGTGTTCGAGGCCGTCGGCCAGCACTCGGTCGGCACGATCGGCGACGCCGAGCTCCTCGAAATCGAACAAGCCGCTTGTCCGTCGGCCGGCTCTTGCGGCGCCCAGTTCACCGCCAACACCATGGCCACCGTCGCCGAGGCCATCGGTCTGGCGCTGCCATATTCCTGCGGGGCACCGGCGCCCTACGAGATGCGCGACCGCTTCAACTTCGCCTCCGGCGAAAAGATCATGGAGCTGATCGCAAAGAATATCCGCCCGCGCGACATCGTCACGCTGAAGGCGCTGGAGAATGCGGCGACCGTAGTCTCGGCCACCGGCGGCTCGACCAACGCAGCGCTGCATTTGCCCGCGATCGCGCATGAGGCCGGGATAAAGTTCGACCTCTTCGATGTAGCCAGGATCTTCGAGAAGACGCCCTACATCGCCGACCTGAAGCCGGGGGGCAAATATGTCGCCAAGGACATGTTCGAGGCCGGCGGCATTCCGCTCTTGATGAAGACGTTGCTCGACCACGGCTATCTGCACGGCGACTGCCTGACGGTGACCGGCCGCACTTTAGCCGAAAATATGGAGCACGTAGCCTGGAATGATAGCCAGGATGTGGTCCGTCCCGCCAACCGACCGATCACCCATACGGGTGGCGTCGTGGGCTTGAAGGGAAACCTTGCCCCCGAAGGCGCGATCGTGAAGGTCGCGGGCATGTCGGAGCTGAAATTCTCTGGTCCGGCGCGCTGTTTCGATTCGGAGGAGGAATGTTTCGAGGCGGTTACGGATCGCAGCTACAGCGAAGGCGAGGTCCTCGTCATCCGCTACGAGGGTCCGCGCGGCGGTCCGGGCATGCGCGAAATGCTATCGACGACGGCGGCGCTCTATGGCCAGGGCATGGGCGGCAAGGTGGCTCTCATCACCGACGGACGTTTTTCGGGCGCGACACGCGGCTTCTGCATCGGCCATGTCGGGCCGGAAGCCGCCGTGGGTGGTCCGATCGGGCTGCTCAGGGATGGCGATTTGATCTCGATCGACGCGGTGAACGGCACGATCGAGGTGGCGCTGTCCGACACCGAACTGGCGGCTAGGGCAAAGGCCTGGAAGGCCCGCGCGACCGACTATCAGTCGGGCGCGATCTGGAAATATGCACAAACGGTAGGGCCTGCCCGCGACGGCGCGGTCACCCATCCCGGTGGTGCGAAAGAAACACATTGTTATGCGGATATCTGAGTTGCTGAGGTTGTCTGTCTTTTCGGCACTGGTCGCTATCGCTGCTTTTGGCGCGACCTTGGGCGCCGCGGGCCAGGCCATGGCCTTCGACGACAAGGTGTTCGACGACAAGACCGGCGTGAAGCCGCAGTCCAGCCCGTGGGCGGTGTTTCAGTTCGGCTTCTCCGCCTATAAGAACGGCCGCAAGGAACAGGCCGCGGAGGCCTACAAATACGCGGCCGAAAACGGCCAGATCGGCGCCACCTGGAAGCTTGCGCGTATGTATGCCGAGGGTGACGGCGTGGAGCGCGACGACTACGCGGCGTTCAAGTTCTTCAGCGAGATTGCCGACCAGGACGTCGAGCCCGGTTCGCCGGAAGAGAGCTATGTGTCGGACGCGCTCGTGGCGCTCGGCGACTATTTGAGGAAGGGCATCCCCGGCAGCCCTATCACAGAGAACGAGGTGGCGGCCCAGGAATATTACATGCGCGCCGCCGCCAATTACCGCAACCCGAATGCCCAGTTCGAGATGGGCCAGATCTTCCTGAATGGCAAGGGCGGCGTCAAGGCCAGCATCAAGCAGGCCGGACGCTGGTTCCAACTCGCCGCGGAAAAGGGCCATGCCGGCGCGCAGGCAACGCTCGGCCATCTGCTTTTCCAGAGCGGTAAGATCGTTCGGGGGCTGGCGATGATGACCGCGGCGCTCGAACGGGCCTCACCTTCCGACCAGCCATGGATACGCGGCATGCAGGAAGAGGCGTTTGCCGCCGCGGGCGAGGCCGACCGCCGCACCGCGATTTCGCTGGCCGACGACATCCTCACCAAGGGCGGCGGCGACCAGTAGCCAAGAAGCCAGTAGCCACGAAGCCGATAGTGAGGAAGGCAATAAGTCGGAGGACTGGCTACTTCGAAAAATCAAGTCGGAAGATCAGTTCTCGGTGGGTTGCGTCGGAACGAGACCGGACTCAGGTGTTGAAATTGGCGTGGCCGACGGCGCCGGCGTCGTTCGCGGGCATTCGTCCCGAATCTTTGTCCATGACGTGTTGTTGAGCACCATATCGCAGCGGGCGAGGTGGCTCCGGCCGGACAGCGTCAGACAGGCGACCTGGCCGATCTGGAATGATTTTCCGTTGGCCAGGCATTCAGGATCGGCAAACGCCGGCGTCGCCGCGAGGGCGAGCGCGGCGGCACATGGGCAAAGCGCAAATCTGATCGTCATCTTGAACCCCGGCCGAACCCGGATTGCAGCGGAAACCCCGATTGTGGCGATATGACGGTCCATCAACCGGGAATCCGGCGGTCCGTGCCCCGAAATGATCAGATTGGCGCGAAAGCCAGTTCGACGGCCACCGGCACATGGTCGGAGGGTTTTTCCCAGGCGCGCACGTGCTTTTCGATCGAGGCTGAGGAAAAACGGTTGGCGGCTTCCGGCGAGAGCAGCAGGTGATCGATGCGGATGCCGTTGTTCTTCTGCCAGGCGCCGGCCTGATAATCCCAGAAAGTAAAGATGTCCGGCGCGTCGGTGACCGCGCGCACAGCTTCGGTGAAGCCGAGATTCTTCAGCCGGCGGAACGCCTGCCTCGTCTGCGGCTGGAACAGCGCGTCGCTCAGCCAGTTCTCCGGGAATTTCGCGTCGATGTATTCGGGGATGACATTGTAATCCCCGGCCAGCACCAGCGCCTCTTCGAGCATGAGCCGTTCCTCGGCCCAGCGCTCCAGCCGCGCCATCCAGGAAAGCTTGTAGGAGAACTTCTTCTCGTCATTGATCGGGTTGCCGTTCGGCAAGTAGAGCGAGGCAACGCGCAACGCGCCCTTGTCGGTCGAGAACACGCCCTCGATGAAACGCGCCTGCTCGTCGGTGTCGTCACCCGGCAAGCCCCTGATAACTTCGTCGAAGCGCAGCTTCGACAGGATGGCGACGCCATTGAAACCTTTCTGGCCATGGGTTTCGACATTGTAGCCGAGCGCCTCGACCTCGGCGCGCGGAAACTGCTCGTCGACCGTCTTGATCTCCTGCAGGCAGGCGATGTCAGGTGCGCTTTCGCTCAGCCAATGGGTGAGATTGCCGAGCCGGGCGCGGACGCCGTTGATGTTCCAGGTGACGATTTTCATGACGGCCTCATTGCGGTTGCGGCATCTGGCGTTCGACAAGGCCGATCGTATTGCCTGCGGGGTCCTTAAGGAAGGCCATCCATTCGCTTTCCCCCGCCGCGCCGAACAGGCCTTCGGTGTCGCGGTGGACGAGCATCGGCGGCGCGGTGAAGGGAACGCCGGCGGCTTTTGCCGAGGCGTGGAAATCGTCAAGGCCCGCTATGTCGAGATAGACGGTGCCGGCCGGCACACCATCGGTGAACAACAGGCGCACGCCGCCGGCCATGATGAAGGCGATGCCGGGCGGATCGTAGCGGGCGTGAACGGCCAAACCGAGCACGTCGCGCCAGAAGGCCAACGTCGCGTCAAGATCGCGCCCGGCCGAGAGCGCGACCTGACGGACCGCGCCGATGCCGCTCATTCCTCATTTCCGGGAAGCAGGCTCACGCCATTGTCAGAGAGTATCTGCTCGATCTCGTCCCTGAGATGCAATGCCTGGTCGCGCGTTGTGCGTTCGTCCATCCAGTCACAAGCGTCGTAGAGGCTGCCGAGCCAGTGCGGATAGTCGTATTTTTCCTCGATGGGAGAGACCATGCGGCAAATCTGGAGCGGTTCGATGTCGCTATGGAGGTAGGTGCGGATACGCCGCAAGAACAGCTTGCGCGCTATATCACCGGCTTCTGCAGACCTGTCGTTGAAATTAGGAAACCGTCGCGCGACCAATGACGTCAGATGACTATGCGCTTTTCCGAGAGCTAAGGCATTTCTCGGGTTGCATCGCACCAGTTGGAGATAGTCGCTGTCATAGGCATAGCTCAGCGGCGCCGTGTGACGGCTTGCCCAGTCAACGATATCCGCATCGGAAATCGCGTTCATCCCGCGAGCGACAAGGACCATAACCGGATCCTCGTTGCCTTCGAGAAGCGTCTTCATATCTTCAAATGCTAAAGCTCGTGCCGCAGCCGCAGGAGGCGACCGCATTCGGATTCCTGATCTGGAACGACTGGCCCATCAGATCGTCGACGAAATCGATCACCGAGCCACCCATATAGACCAGCGAGAGGTCGTCGATCAGCACGGTGGCGCCGTCCTTCTCGATGGCGACGTCGTCATCGTTGCGCGTGTCGACCAGGTCGAACTTGTAGGAAAAGCCGGAACAGCCGCCGCCTTCGACTGAAACGCGCAGCGCCGTCTTGCCGGCTTCGCCAGAGACAATCTTGGCGATCCGCCTGGCGGCAGCGTCGGTCATCTCGACTTTCATGGCAGTCTTGGCATCAGCGCCCATCGGCGTCACCTTGCTTTCAGTTGCATATGATAGGTATGAAGCGCGAGGGGGCAAGTCAACTGCGGCAAAGCCCATGGCAATGAGTTGGGGGCCATGACCAACGAGTTGGGCGAAATCGGATTCGGCTACCGGCCGCGTGCGGCCTATGCCAGCGATCCGGCCAAGTCGCGCGGGCGTTTGTTCGATGAGGTGGAAAGCCCGACCCGTACGCCGTTCCAGCGCGACCGCGACCGCATCATCCATTCGACAGCATTCCGCCGGCTGAAGCATAAGACGCAAGTGTTCGTCGCGCATGAGAGCGACCACTATCGCACCCGGCTGACGCATTCGATCGAGGTGGCGCAGATCGCACGCGCCCTGGCGCGGGCGTTGCGCGGCGACGAGGATCTGGCCGAGGCCGTGGCGTTGGTGCACGATTTCGGCCACACGCCCTTCGGCCATACCGGCGAAGAGGCGCTGAACGAGAAGATGGTCAAATGGGGCGGCTTCGACCACAATGCGCAGTCGCTGCGCGTGGTAACGCGACTGGAACGGCGCTACGCCGAGTTCGACGGGCTGAACCTCACCTGGGAAACGCTTGAGGGTCTGGTCAAGCATAACGGGCCATTGACCGATGCCCAGGGGAAAGGCCTCAAAGGGCCGGTGCCGCAAGCGATCCGCGACTATTCAGCGTTGCACGACCTCGAACTCGACCGCTTCGCCGGCATCGAGGCGCAATGCGCGGCGATCGCCGACGATATCGCCTATAACACCCATGACATCGACGATGGGCTGAGGTCCGGTTTCCTGACGCTGGACATGCTGGGAGACGTTTCGCTGCCGGGGTCGATCCTGGAAGGCGTGCGCCAGCGCTATCCGGCCCTGGACGATGTCAGGACGGGGCACGAACTCATGCGCCGCCAGATCACGATCATGGTCGAGGACGTCATCGTGTCGACGAACGCGAACCTGGCGCGCATCAAGCCGCAAAGCGCCGAAGCGGTGAAGGGGGCGGGCGAGACAATGGTGGGTTTTTCCACCGAAATGGCCGCGCTCGAAAAGCAATTGAAGGCCTTTCTCTACAAGCACCTCTACCGGCACAGCGAGGTGATGCGTGTGCGCGTCGATGCCGAGCAGATCGTCAAGGACCTGTTCGATGTCTATTTCGCCGATCCGCGCGCCATGCCCGATGGCTGGCGCGAAGGGCTCGACCGGGCCGAGGACCGTATCAAGGCACGGGGCGTTGCCGATTTCCTGGCGGGCATGACGGATACTTACGCTTTGAAGGAACACCGCCGTTTGTTTGACCATACGCCGGATTTGAGCTAGGGCGGGCACGATTTTGCCGGCCAACGAGCCGGCTTCCCTTAAAAGCCGCCAGAGCCACACCAATGAACATCTTCGCCGATTTCACCGCGCGAGTCGCAAGAGCTGTCGAAGCACTTGATCTGAAGGACAGTGAGGGCGCCTCACCTGATCTGTCGCGCATCGCCGTCGAGCCGCCGCGCGACGCCAGCCATGGCGACCTGGCGACCAATGCGGCAATGGTGCTGGCCAAGCCGACCGGCCAGCCCCCACGCGCACTGGCTGAAAGGCTGGCGCAGGCGCTGCGCGCCGACATCGACATCGCCGCTGCGGACGTTGCCGGTCCAGGCTTCGTCAATCTCAGGCTCAAGGACGCGTTCTGGCAGTTGCATCTGACTGTGCTGCTCGGCGAAGGCCGCGATTACGGCCGCTCGACGGTCGGCGGCGGCAAGAAAGCCAATGTCGAATATGTCTCGGCTAACCCTACCGGACCGATGCATGTCGGCCATTGTCGTGGCGCCGTGGTGGGTGATGCGCTCGCCAATCTGATGGCCTTCGCCGGTTATGACGTGACCAAGGAATATGTCATCAACGATGCTGGTTCGCAGATCGACGTGCTCGGCCGCTCGGTCATGCTGCGTTACCGCGAGGCGCTCGGCGACGACATCGGCGAGATTCCGGCCGGGCTCTATCCGGGCGACTATCTGGTGCCGGTCGGCCAGGCGCTGGCCAGCGAATTCGACCGCTCCCTGCTGCAGATGTCCGACGAGGAAGCGCTTGCCATCGTCAAGGACAGGACGATCGATGCGATGATGGCCATGATCCGCGAGGATCTGGCGCTGCTCAATGTGCATCACGACGTCTTTTTCTCGGAGCGCACGCTGCACGCCGACAACGCCCGGAAAATCCGTTCGGCCATCAACGACCTGACGCTCAAGGGCCATATCTACAAGGGCAAGCTGCCGCCGCCCAAGGGCGAGAAGCCGGACGACTGGGAGGATCGCGAGCAGACGCTGTTCCGCTCGACTGCGGTCGGCGACGACATGGACCGGGCGCTGGTCAAGTCGGACGGCACCTTCACCTATTTTGCCGCGGACGTCGCCTATTTGAAGGACAAGGTCGATCGCGGTTTCGTCGAGCTGATCTATGTGCTTGGCGCCGATCATGGCGGCTATGTGAAGCGCCTGGAAGCGCTCGCCCGGGCGATTTCCGGCGACGAGGTGAAGCTTTCAGTGCTGCTTTGCCAACTGGTGAGGCTTTTTCGCGAGGGCGAACCGGTGCGCATGTCGAAGCGGTCGGGCGATTTTGTGACGCTGCGCGAAGTGGTGGAGGAAGTCGGCCGCGATCCGATCCGCTTTATGATGCTCTACCGCAAGAACGATGCGCCGCTCGATTTCGACTTCGCCAAGGTGACCGAGCAGTCGAAGGACAATCCGGTGTTCTACGTGCAGTACGCTTCGGCGCGCTGCCATTCGGTGTTCCGGCAGGCGAGCGAACAGTTGGGCGAGGCCAATTTCGACCGCAATAGGCTGGCCGCCGCCACCGCTTCGCTGACCGACGAAGGCGAGATCGGCCTGATCAGGAAGCTTGCCGAATATCCGCGGCTGATTGAATCGGCGGCACTTGCGCTCGAGCCGCACCGACTGGCATTCTACCTCTACGATCTCGCCTCCAGCTTCCACGGACATTGGAACCGCGGGACCGAGAATCCGGACTTACGTTTTGTTAAGGTTAACGACCGACAATTGACGCATGCCAGACTAGGGCTGGTGCAGGCTGTTTCGGACGTTTTGACGTCCGGCCTGATGCTGATCGGGGCCGATGCGCCCACCGAAATGCGTTAGGTTTGACTAAAAAACCTGTCACCTTTTGCCCACATTGCACTGGTAAGGGCCAACCCTGCGCGACGTCCATGGCGTCCGAATGAGTGCGAGTTCGGGAACAATAATGGCAGACAGAACCCAGCTGAGAGCAGCCGCCCAAAACGATATCGCCGACGATGATCCCTTCGCGGAACTGACCAGGATCATGGGGTTCGACCCGCGCCAGCCGGTCAAGCCGCAGGCCCAGCCGAAGGCGGCCCCAGCCAGCCAGCCGGCGGACGAGGGCGATTTCGACATCGATCTCGAGAAGGAGTTGATGGGCGAATTCGGCGCCGACGACAACGACGGCGCAACCGAGATTCGCGAGCCGGCTTTCGAAACGGCTGCCACCGACGCCGTGGACGACGAGCTTGCCGCGTCGCTCGAACAGGAGTTCCTGCTCGACGATGATGCGGCGGACGAAACCGCCCATGCCGTTGCTGCCGACGACGCCCGTTCTGGTGTTGCCGAAACATCCGCGCCGGCTGTTGAAGCTGCGTTCGATGACGATTTCGACGATGCGCTTGCCAGTTCGCTCGAAGACGTGTCGCCTTTCGAAGACGATTTGGCAGGGAACGACAAGCTCGGGAACGACGAGCTTGCCGCGTCGCTCGAACAGGATTTACTGCTGGACGACGATGCGACGGACGAGACCGCCCATGCCGTTGCTGCCGACATTCGTTCTGCCGAAGCATCCGCGCCGGCTGTTGAAGCTGCGTTCGATGACGATTTCGACGATGCGCTTGCCAGTTCGCTCGAAGATGTGTCGCCATTCGAAGACGATTTGGCAGTGAACGACAAGCTTGGGAACGACAAGCTTGGGAACGGCGAGCTTGCCGCGTCGCTCGAACAGGATTTACTGGTCGACGACGCGACGGACGTGGCCGAACAGAATACTGCCGCCATCGAACCCGCCTTCGACGATGAATTCGACAACGCAGTCGCAAGCTCGCTCGAAGACGAGCTGATGCTCGACGAGCAGGTGCCGATGGAGCAGGTTGCCGAAGCCGCCGAAATCTCCGCGCCGGCTGCCGACCCCGCCTTCGACGATGAATTCGACAATGCGGTCGCAAGCTCGCTCGAAGACGAGCTGATGCTTGAAGAACACGTGCCGATGGAGCAGGCTGCCGAACCCGCCGACGTTTCCGCGCCGGCCGCCGAACCAGCCTTCGACGACGAATTCGACAATGCCGTCGCAAGCTCGCTCGAAGACGAGTTGATGCTCGACGAACATGGGCCGATGGAGCAGGCCGCTGTTGAAGCTCCTGCTGCGCCTGTTCGGGCTGTTTCGGACGAGTCCGATGAGGACTTTGGCGGCCATTTCGACGATGTCATGGTCGATGTCGACATGGATTTCGACGTTCGCACGGCTGAACCGGTCGAAATTGACGAGTCAGAAATCGACGAATCGGGGGCTATCGTCGCCAAGCACGAGCCTTCTGCCGAGACCCCGGGAGATGCGTTCGACGCCGATTTTGACCTGAGCTTCGAGGACGCGCTTGCCGAGGAAGCCGAAAAGCCGGTTGCGCAGGCCTCCGGCGTTGCTGCCCAACCGACGGCGCCGGCCGCCGTAGTCCAGCCGGCGGCGCCAGCCCCCATCGCTGACGAGCGGAGCCTCGAAGACGAGCTGAACGCGCTGTTGGGCACCATGCGCACACGGACTGCCCCCGTGGCGGCCTCCGCGGCCAACGAACCCGCTAAGGTTCAGCAACCTGTAGCCGCGACTGAAAAGGTCGCCATCAAACCAGCGAATCCCGTCGAAGAACTGGACTGGAGCCTCGACGAGCAAGACCTTTTGGGGTCGCCGGATAGTAGCGCGGTTCATGCCCCCGCCGCCGATCTCGATAGCGTTCTCCTCGATGAGCTCGAGGGCCAGGATTTCAGCGCTGAAGATGCCGCCGGGCAGGCCGATGTCGATTTCGACGACGACGCATTGCATACCGCGTTCGCCAAGGACATCGGTCTGGATCATGGCGACGGCGATGACGTTGCGGCCGCCGCTCCCCAGCAGGATCCGGCTGACGCGCTCAGCTGGATGGCGGCACCCCCCGCCCCGCCGACGCCGGCCCGTTCGTGGAGCCGCGTAACGCCGGTCGCACAGTCGCAGCCGGCCTTTGCAGCCCAGCCGACGACTTCGGTAAAGACCACGGAAGCGACACCGCCAATGGCTACGGCACCGTCCTATCAGGATGAGCCGGCCGAAGACGGTGCCGCCGATGCGGCATCTGCGCCGGCGCAAAGCGAACGGTCTTCGGCGTATGACGAGATGCCCGATGTCGAGACGGTCGATGTGCCCGAGCGCGTGGTGGCGCTGGCGGACGACCTCGATATTCCGGACCTCCACTTTAATGATGACGAACCGGCGGTGCCTGCCTATGACGATCTCGACACCGAGTTCGCCAGCCTTCTCACGGAAATGAATGCCGTAGACGTCGCTGCCGCCCCGGCGCGCAGCGCCGCCTATGACGACGAATCCTACAATGCCGGATTTCAGTCAGGGGCCGGATTTCAGTCAGGGGCCGGATTTCAGTCAGGGGCCGGATTTCAGTCAACGGCCGGGTTCCAGTCAGCGGCCGAGTTCCAGTCAGCGGCCGGGTTCCAGTCAGGCTATGAGCCCGACCGCGTTGAAACGCGGACCTATGCGGCGAGACCCGCACAAGCGTCTGTCAGTGCATCTTATGCCGATGCCGCCAGCGGCTTCGATCTGGGCGACTTGCCCAACGGCCGGCCGGCTTCGCAGGCCGACGACTTTGGCTTGGACGAACTCGACTACGACCCCGAACTGGATGAGGCCATGTCAGTACCCGGCTTGGCTGAGCACGATGCTGCGAGGCCGCGGAGCCGCGGCCTGCTGGTCGCCGCGGTCGTCGGCGCCGTGGCGCTCGCGGGCGGTCTCGGCGCCTTCGCGCTGTCTTTCGGCGGCACCGGCGGCACCGATGCGCCGGTCATCGTCAAGGCGGACAACGCACCGATCAAGGTCAGGCCGGAAAATCCGGGCGGCACCGTCGTGCCGAACCAGGACAATAAGGTCTATGACGCCGTGGCCAAGGGTGGCGCAAAGCCTGCCGAACCGGTCCAGGAAAAACTGGTCACCAACACTGAAGAGCCGGTGGACGTGGCGGCCAAGGAGCCGCCGCAGAGCCGTGTGGTCGATCTTTCGCCCGACGATATCGACACGGCTGAAGCCGCCGATGCGATCCGCAATGCCGAATCCGCCCCCGCTGAAGGCGCCAATGCGATCCGCGGCACGCAAGCGGCCGGAAATGCCGACGTCGCCGCCGTGCCGGCATCCAAATCCGAGGATCGTATCGCCCAGGTTCTGCAAGAGGCCGACCAGGGCATCGACCCCGACCTCGTCGCGGTTGCGCCGCGCAAGGTGAGAACCATGGTCGTCAAACCCGATGGCTCGCTGGTTGCTCGCGAGGATCCGGCGCCTGCGGCACCGCAGATCGCTGCCTTCGAGCCTGTCGATCCGGCGCCGCAGCATGTGGCCCCGACGGGTCAGGCCGACGACGCAGAACAACAGACCGGTACGGTACCGCCTGTTGCCGACCAGGCAAGTGACGACCTACTGGGTGGCGACCCAGTGGGCGGCGACCAGACCGAAGCCGCCAAGCCGGAAACAGCCAAGCCGGAAATAGTCAATCCGACGGCCGCGCCGGCAGCCGCGCCTGAGGCTGAGGCCCAAACCGCCCAGCCTGCCAATACGCCGGCCTCGGTTCCGGTGGCGCCGCAGCGTCCGTCCGACCAGCCGGTCGACGTCGTCGGCGAGGTCAAGCCCGACCAGGTTGCGTCCATCAATCCCGCGGCGGGCTCGACCGGCGGTGGCTCATGGTCGATGCAGATTGCCTCGCAGCCGACCGTCGAAAGCGCCCAGTCGACCTATCAGGATCTGCAGCGCCGATATGGCAGCGTGCTTTCCGGCCATACCGCCAACATCGTCAAGGCCGAGATCGCCGGCAAGGGAACGTTCTATCGCGTCCGCGTCCCGGCGAAGTCGCGCAACGATGCGATCAACCTGTGCACCAGCTACAAGGCTGCCGGCGGCAACTGCTTCGTGTCGCGCTAGCCATTTCAAGTCTCCCGCCCTTGGGCGGAAAGAACCGGCGCGGTCACGAACCGCGCCGGTTTTTTGTGGAAGGGAGTTCTTTGTGTGGAAGGGGTCCTGGCCGCATGTGGTTTGATGCGATTCCCTTTGTCCGCGTGAAGCTCTAAACTCCTGCCCATGACCGAATCAAAATCCATGATCCTCGGCTGCGCCGGGAAATCGCTCACACGCGAAGAAATCAATTTCTATCGCAATGAATGCCCGTGGGGATTCATCCTGTTTGCGCGCAACATCGGCGAGACCGAGCAGATCCGCGATCTGGTCGCCGCGATGCGCGACTGTATCGAGCGCCCGGACGCCCCGGTGTTCATCGACCAGGAAGGCGGCCGGGTGCAGCGCCTGCGCCCGCCGTTGGCGCCGAATTATCCGGCCGGTGGCGCGCTCGGGGCCCTGTGGCGCAACGACCACGACGCCGGCAACCGCGCCGCCTGGCTGATGGCACGGCTGCATGCCTTCGACCTGCTGCGCTACGGCATCACGGCGGATTGCCTGCCGGTGCTCGACGTTCCGATCGAGGGCGCCAGCGACGTCATCGGCGCGCGCGCCTATGGCAAGGAGCCTCGCTCCGTCATCGAACTGGGTCGCGCAGCGGCGGAGGGCCTGATGTCGGGCGGCGTGCTGCCGGTGATGAAGCATATTCCCGGGCATGGACGGGCCTTTGCCGACACGCATTTCGAACTGCCGACCGTCGATGCCTCGATGAGCGACTTGCAGCGGCATGATTTCGCCCCGTTCAGGGCGCTCAATCATTTGCCGATGGCGATGACGGCGCATGTCGTCTACAGCGCGATCGACCCGAAGAACCCGGCCACGACATCCGGCAAGGTCATCGATGAGATCATCCGCGGCGAAATCGGCTTCGACGGGCTGCTGATGAGCGACGACACCTCGATGAAGGCACTTTCTGGGGATTTCCCGACAAAGGCGGCCGCGATCCTTGCGGCGGGCTGCGATCTCGTCCTTCACTGCAATGGCGTTTTCGAGGAGATGGCCGGCATTGCGTCGCGCACAACGGGGCTTGAAGGCACGTCGCTGCAACGGGCGCAACGGGCGCTGACCTATATCAAGAACCGCGATCGGGCTGATGAAGCCGAGATACGCGCCGAATTCGCCACCTATTTCGATGCGGTGGCCTAGACCATGATCCCGAAAAATGGGAGCCGGTTGTTCGGAACAGATCATGGCCAAACAAGAAGATAGAACCAAAGGAAAGCAACAGGAAGTGGCGGAAACATTGGACAACAAGGCCGGCAAGGCCGCACCGATGGACCGTCTGTGGGCCGAGAACGACGATTCGCGGCTGACCAGCGATCCCGCGCTGGTCGTCGATGTCGACGGTTTTGAGGGCCCGCTCGATCTTCTGCTGCATCTTGCCCGCAACCAGAAGGTCGATCTGTCGCGCATCTCGATCCTGGCGCTGGCCGAGCAATATCTGGCCTTCGTCGAGAAGGTGAGGGCGCTCAGGCTGGAGCTTGCCGCCGACTATCTGGTGATGGCGGCGTGGCTGGCGTTTCTCAAGTCGAAGCTTTTGATCCCCAAGCAACCCGGCGACGATGGCGAAAGCGGCGAGGAGTTGGCGGCCGTGCTGCAATTCCGGTTAAAGCGGCTGGAAGCGATGCGCGACGCGGCGGCACGCCTGGTCAACCGCAACCGGCTCGGACGCGACGTGTTCGCCCGCGGCATGCCGGAAATGATCATCGTCGAGAAACGCAACGCCTATTCGGCCTCGCTCTACGATCTGCTGACCGCCTATGCGGCGCAACGCCAGAAGCAGGCCATCACTAATGTGACGATCGCCAGGCGCGGTGTGTGGTCGCTCAAGGATGCGCGCGATATCCTCAACAGGCTGATCGGCTCGCTTGCCGACTGGACGGCGCTGGACAGCTTCCTGGTCGAATATCTGACTGGCCCGGACGAGCGGCGTACCGCGATTGCCAGTTCGTTTGCGGCGACGCTGGAACTGGTGCGCGAAGGCAAAGTGGAAATGCGGCAGGACGAGGTGTTCGCGCCGCTCTATCTGCGCGGCCGTGCGCAAGGCATCAGGGCAGTCGAGGTGGCATCATGAGTGAACGCGCCAACGCTTCGGTCATTCCGTTCAACGTCGACGACGAGACCGAAGAGGGCGTGCTCGCCGGGGCACCGGCAGAAAGCCAGGCCCAGAACTTGTCCCAGAATCCTGGCGAGCGGCTGCATATGGCGGAAGCCGTGCGCATGGCCGAGGCGATCGTCTTTGCCAGCGCCGAGCCGGTCAGCGAAAAGCAGCTTGCCGCACGCCTGCCTGACGGCATCAGCATCGCCGCGGCGATGGCCGAACTGCAGCAGATCTATGCGCGGCGCGGCGTCAATCTGGTGCGCGTCGGCGATGCCTGGGCGTTCCGCACCGCCGGCGATCTCGCGTTCCTGATGAGCCGCGACACGGTGCAGCAGAGGAAGCTTTCCCGCGCGGCGCTCGAAGTGCTGGCGATCATCGCCTATCACCAGCCGGTGACGCGCGCCGAGATCGAGGATATCAGAGGCGTCGAGACCTCGAAGGGCACGCTGGACACGCTGATGGAGACCGAATGGGTGAAGATGCGCGGCCGGCGCCGCACGCCCGGCCGTCCCGTCACCTACGGCACCACCGACATCTTCCTCGACCACTTCGCGCTGGAGGAGATCCGCGACCTTCCCGGCATGGAGGAATTGAAGGGTGCAGGCCTGCTTTCGGGCCGCATGCCGTCGAATTTTACCATTCCGCTGCCACCGGCCGATCCGGATGCGCTGACCGACGACGAGGATCCGCTAACCGACATCGACCTTGAGGAACTCGGCTTGTTGACGCCGCGCGTCGAGGAAGATTGACCGCAAACGACGTGCCGAAAGCCGTTGGTATTTCGCGGCTGCGCCGATTGGTAGCGGGCTATGGCGCCGAAAGTGCGTGACTTCGGCCACTGATTTATAAAACTCTGTCGCGGTTGTGTTTGAATCCCGACGCGAAAGCGCATAGATCATCGTCAGAGAAAACTTTCGAGAGAGATTGTTATGGGTTCATTTTCGATTTGGCACTGGCTGATCGTGCTGGTGATCGTGTTGCTGGTGTTCGGCCGCGGCAAGATTCCCGAGCTGATGGGTGACATGGCCAAGGGTATCAAGAGCTTCAAGAAGGGCATGGCCGACGACGAGGTTGCCGAGGACAAGCGCACCGTCGAGCACCGAGCCGACGAAACCGTTTCGGCAGTGAAGGAAAAGGCCAGCAAGAGCTGAGCCCAAACTTTAGTCGGAACGCATCGCCATGTTCGACATCGGCTGGACCGAGATGCTGGTGATCGCGATCGTCATGATCGTGGTCGTCGGGCCCAAGGATTTGCCAAAGATGCTGCGCACATTCGGCCGCACGACGGCGAAGATGCGCGGCATGGCAGCCGACTTTCAGAAACAGTTCAACGACGCGCTGAAGGAGGCCGAGCTTGACGACGTCAAGAAGTCGGTCGATTCACTCAGAAGCCTCAACCCGGCCGCCGAGATCAGGAAACAGCTCAACCCGTTCGAGCAGGCGGCAGCCGATGTCCGTTCAGGCGTCGACGCGGTGATGAAGCCGAAGCCAGCAGTCGACCCGGTCACGCCAGCTGCTTCGACGCCGCAGGATACCGAGCTGAACAATGGCGCGACGGTGCTGCCGGGCGTCAAAGCCCCGGAAGCGGCGCCGGTGGCGCCGACCTTTCCGGCGATGACCGATGGTTCGGTGACACCGCCTGTCGCGACGGCGACGCCGGCCGCATCGCAAAACGCCTCGGCGGCGAAGACGAAGGGCGCGCCAGCGAAAGCGATGCCGGCCCCCAAGGCCGCAGCGAAGCCAGCGGCAAAACCTGCTGTGACAAAGACTTCTAAAAAGGCCGAGCCGAAGCCTGCACCGGCAGCGGTGAAGAAGCCGACTGCAGCCGCCAAAAAGACGGCGGGAGCCGCCAAGTGAGCATTTCGGAAAAGGACGAGATCGATAAATCGGCGGCTCCGCTGATGGAGCATCTGATCGAGTTGCGCCGGCGGCTGATGTGGTCGATCGGCGGGTTCTTCGTCGCCTTCCTGTTCTGCTTCTTCTTCGCGAAGCAACTGTTCAACCTGTTGGTTATCCCGTTCAAATGGGCAACCCAATGGGCAGGGCTCGACCCGCACAAAGTCGAGCTGATTTACACGGCGCCGCAGGAATTCTTCTTCACCCAGGTCAAGCTGGCGATGTTCGGCGGCATGGTGATCGCCTTTCCGCTGATCGCCACGCAGATCTATAAATTCATCGCGCCCGGCCTCTACAAGAATGAACGCAACGCTTTCCTGCCGTTCCTTATCGCTTCGCCGATCCTGTTCCTGATGGGCGCGTCGCTGGTCTATTTCTTCTTCACGCCGATGGTGATGTGGTTCTTCCTCGCCATGCAGCAGGCCGGCACCGACGACCAGGTGCAGATTTCGCTGCTGCCGAAAGTGTCGGAATATCTCAGCCTGATCATGACGCTGATCTTCTCCTTCGGGCTGGTGTTCCAGTTGCCGGTGGTGACCAGCCTGATGGCGCGGGTGGGCATGCTGTCGTCCGAGGCGCTGGTTGAAAAGCGCAAATGGGCGATCGTCATCGCCTTCGTGGTGGCTGCTGTGCTGACACCGCCCGACCCGATAAGCCAGATTGGCCTCGCCATCCCCACGATCATTCTCTACGAGGTCTCAATCTGGTCGGCCCGGCTGATCGAGCGCAGCAAGGAACGGGAACGTCTGGCGCGCGAGAAGCGGGAGGCTGCGGAAGCGGCGGCCGAAAAGCCGGTGGATGCGTCGTCTACGTAGTCTGCATCTACATAGGTTGCATCCTGTCGCGCCCCCCTCTGTCCTGCCGGACATCTCCCCCACGGGTGGGGAGATCGGCTGTCATCGCGACTTTCGCTAATCTGCAGGGTGGAATAGGTGAGCCGTCGGCAAAGCTGCCAATCTCCCTCCTTGTGGGGGAGATGTCCGGCAGGACAAAGGGGGCCCGAAGGAACTCGGCCTTCACATCTTGCATCGATCAAGGATGCGGTTTACGCCCTCAGGCCTAAAATGCGATGCGTTTTAGGTCTTTATTTTGGGCATGTCGTTGCCCCAAAACCGCTGCGCACTTTGGGCGACATGCCCGCCGAGGACGAACAACCATGCTCGACATCAAATGGATTCGCGACAACCCGAAGGCCCTTGTCGAAGCGCTCAAGAAGCGCTCGTGGTCGGCTCAGGATGCGCAGTCCACTGTCGATGATCTGATCGCCAGGGACGAGGCGCGGCGCGAACATCTGACCGAGCTGCAGACAAGGCAGGAGCGCCGCAACGCTGCTTCGAAGGAGATCGGCAATGCCGTGCGTTCGGGTGACGCCGCTCTTGCCGAAAGGCTGAAGGCCGAGGTCGGCGAGATCAAGGCTTTCATCCAGAACGGCGAGGCGCGCGAACGCGAGCTCGACAAGGCGCTGAACGACGCATTGGCGGTGCTGCCCAATGTGCCGCTCGACGACGTGCCGGTCGGCAAGGACGAGCACGACAACGTCGTCAAGCGCACCGTCGGCAAGGTGCCGGCCCGCCCGAACTGGGTGAAGGAGCATTTTGAGATCGGCGAAGCGCTCGGCATGATGGATTTCGAGCGGGCGGCGAAGCTTTCGGGCTCGCGCTTCACAGTGCTCAAGAGCGGGCTGGCGCGAATGGAGCGCGCACTTGGCCAATTCATGCTGGACCTGCACACGACCGAGCATGGCTATGAGGAGATCCAGCCGCCTCTGATGGTGAATGGCTCTACGATGTATGGCACAGGCCAGTTGCCGAAATTTGAAGAAGACCTGTTTCGTACTTACAGCGCGTTTGACGAGTTTGAAAAGGATCAGATCGCCGCAGAGACTCGATTGCTGGAGATGCAGCAATCTTGGAAGCGGCTCCAGGGATTTTTAGGTGCTGCTAATCCCACTCACGAGAATGTGGACTTCTTTAGGAAATTTATGAACGAGGTTGGGTACCCGTTGAGAGATCGGGTTGAGCGGGAAAACAACGAGGTCGAATATCTTAGGGTCAAACTTGAGGAACTTCGAAGGAACACTGGGAGCAAGTACCTAATCCCCACTGCCGAAGTCCCTCTGACCAATCTCGTGCGCGAAGAAATCACGCCGCATGAAAAACTGCCGCTGCGCTATACGGCGCTGACCTCGTGCTTCCGCTCGGAAGCAGGCTCGGCCGGGCGTGACACGCGTGGCATGCTGCGCCAGCACCAGTTCTACAAGGTCGAGCTGGTGTCGATCACCGACCAGGAGGCCTCGCTCGGCGAGCACGAGCGGATGACCGAATGCGCCGAGGAGGTGCTGAAGCGGCTCCGCCTGCCGTTCCGCACCATGACGTTGTGCACCGGCGACATGGGATTTGGCGCGCGCAAGACCTATGACATCGAGGTCTGGCTGCCGGGCCAGAACGCCTATCGCGAGATTTCGTCATGCTCGGTCTGCGGCGATTTCCAGGCGCGGCGCATGGACGCCCGCTACAAGGATAAGGACGGCAAGGGCAACCGCTTCGTCCACACGCTGAACGGCTCCGGCACCGCCGTCGGCCGCGCCCTCATTGCTGTCATCGAAAACTACCAGAATGAGGATGGCAGCGTAACCATTCCTGAAGCGCTTCGGCCCTACATGGGCGGTCTGGAAAAGATCGAATCGAAATAATGCGCATCCTCCTGACCAATGATGACGGCATCCATGCCGAGGGCCTTGCATCGCTCGAACGCATCGCCCGCACGCTGTCGGACGACGTCTGGGTGGTGGCGCCGGAGCAGGACCAGTCCGGCTACGCGCATTCGCTGTCGATCTCGGAGCCGCTGCGCCTGCGCAAGATCGGCGAAAAACACTTTGCCGTGCGCGGCACGCCCACCGACTGCGTCATCATGGGCGTGAAGAAGATCCTGCCGGCAGCACCCGACCTGATCCTGTCCGGCGTCAATTCCGGCGCCAACATCGCCGACGACGTCACCTATTCGGGCACCGTCGCCGGCGCCATGGAAGGCGCGCTGCTCGGCGTGCGTTCGATCGCGCTCAGCCAGGCCTATTCCTATGTCGGCGAGGATCGCGTCGTGCCTTACGAGACCACCGAGGCGCTGGCGCCGGCGCTGCTCAGGAAACTTGTCGCCATGCCGCTGCCGGACGGCGTACTGCTCAACGTCAATTTTCCCAATTGCGCGCCAGAAGAGATCGCCGGCACGGTGGTCACCTCGCAAGGCAAGCTCGTCCACAGCCTGTGGGTCGACGAGCGCCGCGACGGCCGCGGACTTCCCTATTATTGGCTGCGCTTCGGCCGCGAGCCGGTCGAGGGCAAGCAAGGCACCGACCTCTATGCCATGCGCAACCGGCTGGTGTCAGTAACGCCGCTGCAGCTCGATCTCACCGCTCATGAAATCCGCGATCAACTGACCAAGGCGCTCGCATGAACCTGAACCACGGTCCGACGCTCGACGACCGCGAAGGCTTCGCCGCTTTCCTGCTCCGCCTGCGTGGCAAGGGCGTTGTGCCGAAGGCACTGATCGCCGCCTTCGAGGCGACGCCGCGGCGGGGCTTCCTTTCCGCGCAGTTCCATCCGATCGCCTGGTCGGAGCGTATGCTGCCGATCGAATGCGGCGAGGCGATCGAGGGCGCCGATCTGCAAGCCGCAGTGATCGCAGCGCTTGCCATCGAGCCGGGCAACCGCGTGCTCGAGATCGGCACCGGGTCGGGCTACACGGCGGCTGTGATGTCGCGGCTTGCCGCGCGGGTCGTCACCATCGACCGCTACAAGACGCTGGTTGAGCAGGCCAAACAGCGCTTCGAGGCACTCGGCATCGGCAGTGTCATCGTGCGTCAGGCGGACGGCTCCAACGGGCTGCCAAATGAAGCGCCGTTCGACCGTATCGTCGCGTGGGCGGCCTTCGACAGCCTGCCACGCTTCCTGCTCGACCAATTGTCGAGCGGCGGCATCGTCATCGCCCCGATCGGACCCGAGGAGGGCGAGCAGGTGCTGGCCAAACTGACGAAGGTCGGCAGCCGCTTCGAACGCGAGGACATCGGCCTCGTCCGCCTGCAGCCGATCCTGCGCGGCGTAGCCGCGGTCATCTAGGGATCTGTCGATATTTTCAGGTGATGGCCGCAACCGAGCGGTCTGGTCGCTTCGCGCCCGTCCGCTACTGGGCCCTACCTGAACCTCAGGCCGACAGGTCCAGCCTTAAGTATTTTAACAAAATTTGCGTCTGATTCTAGAGGTTTAACCGACCAGTAACATTAACGCGCTTTAATCGCGGTCAGTCTGTACCGGGTATCTGCGGGTAAAAGCGATGCAATTCAGTATTTTGAAGGCAAACGGACGCAACCTGGCGCGTGGTTTCGCTGTCCTCATGGTTGCGGGCACCGCGGCGGGATGCAGTTCCCAGGTCTCGCGGTTCAACAGCGTCGATGACGTTTTCACCTCCTCGACCAACAACCAGCGCGCCATCATCGACAAGCAGGACGCCGCACAGCCTTATCCTGGCGATGCGCCGGTGTCGGCCGCGCCGCTCGACGGCAGCCATACCCAGTCGGTCAGCCGCTCAAGCCTCGAGCCGGTTACGACGCAGCAATTGCCGCCGGTCAGCCAGTCGCAGCCGGCGCCCGCCGCCAGTCCGGCGCGCACCGCTTCGGCGCCAGCCGCCCCCCAGGTCGACCGGATCGCAACGGGGACAGCGGCAAAGCCGTTCAAGGACGCACAGTCTGATGCTCCGCGCATGGCGACGGCAGGCGGCGCACCGCGTGCTACCGAGATCGTCGTCAAGGGCGGCGAGACGATTTCCGGCCTGTCGCGGCGCTACGGCGTGCCCGCCGATGCCCTCATGAAGGTCAATGGGCTAAGCGCGACCAACGGGCTGAAGACCGGCCAAAAGCTCGTCATCCCGGCCTATGCCTATTCGGGCAAGAAACCGGCGCCGAAGCTTGCGGACGCCAAGCCTGCGAACGACACCAAGCACGATTTGCCGGCCAAGGCGCCGGAGATGGTGGCCGTGCTGCCGCAGCAGCCGAAGCCTAAGGAGGGCAAGTCCGCCGCGCCGGTGGATGCATCGGCCGCAGCAAGCCAGCCGAAGGACGGAAAAGCCGCCCCCAAGACGACTGGTGCCGGCACCTACACGGTCCAGCAGGGCGATACGCTGTCGGCGATCGCCAGGAAGACCGGCGTCGGCGTGGTTGCGTTGAAGCAGGCGAACGGCATGCAAGACGGTCTGCTCAAGATCGGCCAGACCCTGAAGGTGCCGGCCGGCGGAACCGCAACGGTTGCCGGTGCCAAGCCGGCAAAGGTCGATCCGGTAACGACTGCCACCACCCCGCCTGCGGCAAAGACCACGCCGTCGGAGACGCTGGCCGCCTACACGCCGCCGAGGAAGGATGCCAAGGTCATCCAGCAGGCCGAGGACGACGACGCGGTGGCGCCAAACGCCACCGGTATCGGCAAGATGCGCTGGCCGGTACGCGGCCGCGTGATCTCCAGCTTTGGCGGCGGCAAGGATGGTGTCGACATCGCGGTGCCGGAAGGAACCCCGGTCAAGGCGGCCGAGAACGGTGTCGTCATTTACGCCGGCGATGGCCTCAAGGAATTCGGCAATACGGTGCTGGTGCGCCACGAGAACGGGTTGGTCACTGTCTATGGCCACACCCGCTCGATCGAGGTCCAGCGCGGCCAGAAGGTTAAGCGCGGCCAGGAAATCGCGCAGTCCGGCATGAGCGGTACCACCGACTCGCCGAAACTGCATTTCGAAGTGCGCAAGAATTCGGCGCCGGTCGATCCTTCGACCTATCTTGAATAAAGAAAGTCGATCCTTCGACCTATAAAAGAAAAGTCGATCCGTCGACCTATCTCGAATAGAACAAGAAAAGCAACTGCGCGCCGCCTGACCTCCAGTCCGGCCCGCCGGCTCAGCCCGCTCCGCAAGGGGCGGGCTTTTTCAGTCTTCGTCCCTAATCTTTGAGCGATTTGCCGAGCCGACCTGCCAGATCCTGGGTGAATTGCCAGGCAACGCGGCCCGAACGGCTGCCGCGCGTCGTCGCCCATTCCAGCGCCTCGGCGCGCAGCGTCTCGGGATCGATGGCAAGGCCGTGGTGGCGGACATAGCCGTCGACCATGTCGAGATACTCGTCCTGCGAGCATTTGTGGAAGCCGAGCCAGAGGCCGAAACGGTCGGACAGCGAGACTTTTTCCTCGACCGCCTCTGACGGGTTAATGGCGGTCGAGCGCTCATTGTCGATCATGTCGCGCGGCAGTAGGTGCCGCCGGTTTGAAGTGGCGTAGAAGATAACATTGGCCGGGCGGCCCTCAACGCCGCCTTCCAGCGCCGCCTTCAGCGACTTGTAGGACGTGTCGTCGTGGTCGAAGGAGAGATCGTCGCAAAACAGGATGAACCGGTAAGGTGCTGCCTTCAGCAAATTCATCAGCTTCGGCAGCGTGTCGATGTCCTCGCGATGGATCTCGATGAGCTTGAGCGGCAGGTCCAGCTTTGCCGAGGCATTGACCGCCGCATGCACGGCCTTGACCAGCGAGGACTTGCCCATGCCGCGTGCGCCCCACAACAGCACGTTGTTGGCTGCGTAACCGGAGGCGAAGCGCTCGGTGTTGTCGACCAGTATGTCGCGGACGCGGTCGACGCCGCGGATCAGGCCGATGTCGACGCGGTTGACCTTGAACACCGGCTCCAGATAGCCGGGATCAGCCTGCCAGACGAAGCAATCGGCCTCGCCGAGGTCGGTTTCCGGCACCGGCGGCGGGGCGAGGCGGGCGACCGCCTCGATCAGACGGTCTAGCTTCTTGTTCAGGGCTTCAATGGTGCTGTCGCTCATTTCTTGTCTTTTTGTTTTTGCATTCAGGAGTGTGACAACGGAACCTATTCGATTCCGGCGGTTTCGGACCGGCTCCAACCTTTTGTTAGAGCATGATCTTTTCCGAAACCGCGCTCCATTTTTTGGGATCATGCTCTAACACGGCTCAACCAGCCGGAAAAGCAGCTGAAATGCCTGGCCGCAGTTGCATTGGTAACTTTACCGACTATATTCCGGCCAAATTTCACGGGGCCGCCAAATTTCCCTAGGACGGTTTGGCGGCTGTTTTTCAAAATTCAGGAGTACTTCGATGTTCGTGACACCGGCATATGCCCAAGGCGTCGGCACCTCCCCGGATATGTTCATCAGCATTTTGCCGTTTGTTCTGATTTTCGTGATCATGTATTTTCTGATCATCCGGCCGCAGCGCACACAGTTGAAGAAGCGCGGCGAGATGCTGGCGGCGGTTCGTCGCGGCGACACGGTCATCACTGGCGGCGGTTTCGTCGGCAAGGTGACCAAGGTGATCGACGACAACGAGCTCGAGATCGATCTCGGCGGTGGCACCAAGGTAACGGCGCTGCGCTCGACGATCGCCGATGTGCGCGTCAAGGGCGAGCCGGTGGCGAACCAGAACGCCAAGAAATAACCGACATTTCTGGCGGAGCGATCCGCGGATACGCCCCCTGACGGACGACGCCATTTGCTGTATTTCTCGCGCTTCAAGATGACTCTGATCTGGGTAGCCGTGGCGATCGCAGGGGTTCTTGGTGCGCCCAGTCTTTTCGCCGCCAGTCCGCTCGCCAAGCAGCAGCCCGACTGGATGCCAAAACTCGAAAGGGCAATCGGCCTTGATCAACAGGGCGGTTCGCACATCCTGCTCAGCTTGGATCTGGACGATTTGATCAAGGGCAGGCTGGAGACGACACGCGATGAAATCAGGTCATTGCTGAAGAAAGCCCGATGGCAGCACCAAAGTGACTGACCCGTGCTCGATAATTGCCCATGTGCGGACCAACGGCGAGCCGCTGGCGAACCAGAACGCCAAGAAATAACCCGATTCCAGGCGGAACGATCCGCCAGAATGCCCTGACGGACGACGCCATATGCTTTATTTCTCGCGCTTCAAGATGATCCTGATCTGGCTTGCCGTGGCCGCCACAGTGATCCTCGCCGCGCCCAATCTTTTCTCTGCCAGTACGCTGGCCCAGCTTCCTAACTGGGTGCCGAAGCGCCAGATGACGCTTGGCCTCGATCTGCAGGGCGGCTCGCATATCCTGCTCAGGATGGATCCGAACGATCTGACCAAGGATCGGCTGGAGACGACGCGCGACCAAATCAGGACACTGCTGCGCGACGCCAAGATCGGCTACACCGGTCTTGCCGGATCAGGCCGGACCGTGCAGGTCCGCATCACCGATCCCGGTCAGGTCGATGCCGCCAAGACGGCGCTGAAGACATTGACCGATCCGGTGGCCGCCGGCCTGTTCAGCGGCGGCTCCGTCCAGGAGATGTCGCTGGATGATTCCGAGCCTGGCCTGCTCAAATTCACCGTCACCGATGCCGGCATCAAATACCGGACGTCGACGGCGCTGGCGCAGTCGCTCGAGGTCGTCGAGCGCCGCGTGAACGAACTCGGCACTACCGAGCCGATCGTGCAACGCCAAGGCGACGACCGCATTCTGGTCCAGGTGCCGGGCCTGCAGGATCCGCAAAGGCTGAAGGACATTCTTGGCCAGACCGCCAAGCTGACCTTCCAGATGGTCGACCAGTCCATGCCGGTGCAGGACGCGCTCAACGGCCGTCCGCCGGCGGGATCATCGGTTCTGTATTCGCAGGATGATCCGCCGGTTCCGTATCTGATCGAGAACCGCGTCATCGTTTCGGGCGAAAATCTCGTCGATGCGCAGGCGACGTACAACTCCCAGACCAACGAGCCGGTGGTTTCGTTCACCTTCGATTCCAAGGGAGCGGCGCGTTTCGGCCAGGCCACCTCGCAGAATGTCGGCAAGCTGTTTGCCATCATCCTCGACAATCAGGTGATTTCGGCGCCGCAGATCCGCGAACCGATCCTTGGCGGCAGCGGCCAGATCTCGGGCAACTTCACCGCCGACAGCGCCAACGACCTCGCCGTGCTGTTGCGTGCCGGCGCGCTGCCGGCGACGCTGACGGTGATCGAAGAGCGCACGGTAGGCCCTGGGCTCGGCGAGGATTCCATTCACGCCGGCAAGGTCGCCGGCGTGATCGGCTCCATCCTCGTCGTCGTATTCATGTTCGTGGCCTATGGCTTCCTCGGCTTCATTGCCAACATCGCGCTGGCGGTGCATGTGGCAATGATCATCGCGTTGTTGTCGTTGCTCGGCGCGACACTGACATTGCCGGGCATCGCCGGTATCGTGCTGACCATCGGTATGGCGGTCGATTCAAACGTTCTCATCTACGAGCGCATTCGCGAGGAGCGGCGAAACGGTCGCTCGGTGATCCAGGCGATCGATACGGGCTTTTCGAAAGCGCTGGCGACCATCGTCGATTCGAACGTCACCTCGCTGATCGCGACTGTGGTGCTGTTCTGGCTCGGGACCGGACCGGTGAAGGGCTTTGCCGTAACCTTCGCCATCGGCATTCTGACCACCGTCTTCACCGCGTTCACTTTCACCCGGCTGCTGGTGTCGATCTGGCTTCGCCGCGCCCGCCCGAAGGAGTTACCGCGCGCGCCGGTGACCTTCGTCCCGCCGGGCACGAGAATTCCGTTCATGGGCATCCGCCGCTGGACATTCGCGCTGTCCAGCGTGCTGTCGATCCTGGCGGTCGTGCTGTTCATGACTGTCGACATCAATTACGGCATCGACTTCAAGGGCGGTTCGCTGATTGAGGTGCAGTCCAAGGATGGCACCGCCGATATTGCCGACATCCGCAGCAGGCTTTCGGAACTCAACATCGGCGAAGTGCAGGTGCAGCAATTCGGCGACCCGAACGACGTCTTGATTCGCGTCGGCACGCAGGAGGGCGGCGAGAACGCCGAACAGACCGTCATCGACAAGGTGCGCGGCGAGTTGCAGGACCATTACGAATTCCGCCGCGTCGAGGTGGTAGGGCCAACGGTTTCCGGCGAGCTCGCCAAGCAAGGCACCATCGCCATGCTGATCGCCCTGCTCGGAATCCTGATCTATGTCTGGTTCCGCTTCGAATGGCAGTTCGCGGTCGGCGCCATCATCGCCACAGTCCACGATGTGGTCATGACGATCGGCTTCTTCGTCATCACCGGTCTCGAATTCAACCAGTCGTCGCTTGCGGCGATACTCACCATCATCGGCTATTCGCTCAATGACACGATCGTCGTCTATGACCGTGTTCGCGAAGACCTCCGAAAATACAAGAGGATGCCGCTGCCGCTGTTGTTGAACAACGCCATCAACGAGACGCTGTCCAGAACGACGCTGACCTCGGTGACGACGATGCTAGCGCTGCTGGCGCTGGTGCTGTTCGGCGGCGAGGTGATCCGCTCGTTCACGCTGGCGATGCTGTTCGGCGTCGTCTTCGGAACCTATTCGTCGATCTTTATCGCCGCCCCGCTGCTCATCCTGTTCAAGCTGCGGCCACAGGCCGCGACGGCCGACGAGGAGAAGCCGGTGAGCGGCGGCAAAGCCGTGGCAACCTGACGGGCGGCCAACGGGATGACCAAAGGCATCGTCATCCGTGAAGCGCATTTCCCCGGCCGCGCCCCGATCGAGGCCTACGGCAATGGTGGGTTTCGTTTCGCCGACATGTCGCATCGCGGCTCGCTCCTGTGCCTGCCGTCGGGCATCTACGGTTGGGAGCCGGCTGATCCGCTGGCACTGACGGCGGCGGATTTCGCCAAGCTGCTCAACGAGGCTGACAAGATCGAGATCCTGCTGGTCGGCGCCGGCAAGGATCTCAGGCCGTTGCCGGCGGCGCTGCGTGCTGCGCTGAAGGCGGTGGGCATTGCGGCCGATCCGATGTCGACCGGCGCGGCCGTGCGGACCTACAATGTTCTTCTGGCGGAAAACCGTGCGGTGGCTGCCGCACTGATCGCCGTCGAGTGACGTGAGCGAAATCGCCAAAATCGTCATGGAAACGGTGCGAGCCGCCGACCATGACCGCTATGTTTCCGCGCTCTATGCGCGCGAGGACAAGCGTGACGCGCTTTTTTCGCTCTATGCTTTCAATGCCGAGATATCAGGCATTCGTGACCGTATCCGCGAGGCGCTGCCGGGCGAGGTGCGGCTGCAATGGTGGCGCGATGTCATCGCAGCCGAGGACGCCGGAGCAGGCACCGGCCATCCGGTTGCGGACGCGTTGACGGCCACGATTTCCGCCCACCGCCTGCCGAAATCTGCCTTCGAGAACATGCTCGAAGCGCGTATTTTCGATCTCTATGACGACCCTATGCCGTCGCGGACCGATCTGGAAGGCTATTGCGGCGAGACCGCAGCGGCGCTCATCCAGCTTGCAGCGATGGTGCTTGATCCCGTCGAAGCACCACGGTTTGCCGAACTTGCGGGCAGAGCAGGTTGTGCACAAGCGATGACCGGCCTTTTGCTGCTGCTGCCGCTGCATCGCAAGCGTGGGCAATGCTTTGTCCCGGCCGACATTCTGGCTGCGGCAGGGTCGTCGCCCGAGGAGTTCGTTGCCGGCGAAGGTGGGCCTGGAGCGCAACGCGCTGTCGCCGCGATGATTGCACTAGCGCAGGAGCATTTGTCTGCTTTCGAGAAGAGTGCATCGGCCTTGCCAGTTTCGCTGCGACCGGCATTTTTGCCGCTGGCCTTGTCGCGCGCCTATCTCGGCAAGATGGAAGGTTCTCCTCATTCACCTCTGAACGGCGAGGCGCACCTCTCGGCCTGGCGCCGCCATTGGCTGCTCTTGCGTCGCGCAACGCGAGGCTGGCCGGCCATCTGAAGGCTGACACGAACTCCGTAACTGCTACTCCGCTGCTTCCGCCCGCGAAGGCAATCCCAGCCATTCGCGGCAGTCGGCCAGCGCGCGTGACGTCAGCGCACGCCGCTTGGCGACGGTCTTATCCTTGCCGCGCAGGCGCTTTCCCTCGGCTTTCGGCGCTTCCACAGGGGGAAACAGGCCGAAATTGATGTTCATCGGCTGGAAGGAGCGCTTTCCCGGCTCGTCGTCGGAAACGATGTGACCGCCGGTGATATGGTTGAGCAGCGCGCCAAAGGCAGTGGTCATCGGCGGCAGCGCCGGCGCGTGGCCCAGCCGCTCGGTGGCGGCAAAGCGCCCGGCAAGCAGGCCGATGGCCGCACTTTCGACATAGCCTTCGCAGCCGGTGATCTGGCCGGCGAAGCGCAGGCCGGGCCGCGATTTCAACTGCAGCGAATGGTCAAGCAGCGTCGGCGAATTGATATAGGTGTTGCGGTGCAGGCCGCCGAGGCGAGCGAACTCGGCGTTTTCGAGGCCCGGGATGGTGCGGAACACGCGCACCTGCTCGGCGTGCTTCAGCTTGGTCTGGAAGCCGACCATGTTGTAGAGCGTGCCCAGCGCATTGTCCTGGCGAAGTTGCACGACGGCATAGGCCTTCACCGATGGATTGTGCGCATTGGTCAGCCCCATCGGCTTCATCGGCCCATGACGCAGCGTCTCGACGCCGCGCTCGGCCATGATCTCGACCGGCAGGCAGCCGTCGAAATATGGCGTGCCTTCCCATTGCTTGAATTCGGTTTTCTGACCGTCGACAAGTGCCCACACGAAGGCAAGGTACTGCTCCTTATCCATCGGGCAGTTGATGTAGTCCTTGCCGGTGCCGCCAGGCCCGACCTTGTCGTAACGTGACTGGAACCAGCAAACGTCCATGTCGATCGTGTCGAAATGGACGATCGGCGCGATGGCATCGAAGAAGGCGAGCGCATCGGCGCCGGTCACTTCCGCGATCGATTGGGCGAGCGACGGCGCTGTCAGCGGGCCGGTGGCGATGATCGCCTGGTCCCAGTCCGCCGGCGGCAGGCCGGGCACTTCCTCGCGCTGGATGGTGATGAGTGGGTGCGCTTCGAGCTTTTTGGTCACCGCTTCGGAAAATCCGTCGCGGTCGACGGCAAGCGCACCACCGGCGGGCACCTGGTTGGCATCGCCAGCGCTCATGATCAGCGACCCGGCCAGCCGCATTTCGGCGTGCAGCAGACCGACGGCGTTGGTTTGCGCATCGTCGGAACGGAAGGAATTGGAACAGACGAGCTCGGCCAGCCCACCCGTCTTGTGCGCATCGGTGCCGCGGACCGGACGCATTTCATGCAGAACAACGGGAACGCCGGCTTCGGCCGCCTGCCAAGCGGCTTCTGAGCCGGCGAGACCGCCGCCGATGACGTGAATGGGATTCTTGTTCATGAGCGCCGAAATAATCCCTTGTAGCTGCGATTGCAATTGCATGAGTTCGTCGCACAGTTGGCGCCAAGTGCTGCAATCGTCTACTGTCGGAGAATGGACGGGAGTCTCGGGAACTTTGCCAGAGCGACCTTTTTGACAGTCGTGATCGCCATGGCCGGATCAGCGGCCGCCGGCGAGCTGGCCGCGACGGCTTCCAAGCGGATCCCCATATGCCACGGCTATAGTTGCAACTATCGCACGATGCTGGCGCTTGGCCCCGGTGACGGCGCGCGTTTCCGCTCTATCCTGCGTGCGGGCGCGGGTTCGCCCCAAGCCGAGCGTTCCGCTATTTCGAAGGCTGTCCGCTATTTCGAGCAGCGCATCTTCCGGGCCATAGGCATTCGCGATCTGCCGCAGTCGGAATTCGGTGCATCGCGCATCAGGGGCCAGATGGATTGTGTCGACGAATCGACCAATACGGATGCGTTGCTGGTCTATCTTGCCGAGCGAAAATTGCTCAGGTTTCACAAGGTCGAGGACAAGGCCTCGCGGGGCCTGTTTGTCGACGGGCGCTATCCCCATTGGACGGCGGTGATTAGCGACCGCGGGGGCACCGAATGGGTGGTGGATTCCTGGTATGCGCCGATGGGCGGCGCACCGGACATTTTTCCGCTGAGCCAGTGGAAGAAACGGGGCGTGCTGGAAAGCGGTGCGCTGGACTGACGACAGTCCCCCGCCAAAACGGCTCTCGGACTGCTTCGACTCTGAAACAACAACACCCGCCGGGGGAGGAGGTCCGGCGGGTGTCGTTTTGCTGGCCGATCCTCGGGAGGAGGTGAAGATCGACCGTATTCGTCATCGCCGGGGAGGAGGTCGGCTTTGACGAAATTCCTTTCGCCTGATGAAGGGGGCGAAACCCCTGGGGACGAAATTCGTTTCGCCCTGGGACGAAATTTGTTTCGCCTTGGGGAAACAACGCCCGCCGCGGGAGGAGGGTGCGGCGGGCGCCATTTTTGTGGTCAAACCCTCGGGAGGAGGTGAAGGCTGACCGTATTCGTCAGGGTTGGGGAGGAGGTCAACCCTGGCGAAATTCCTTGACTAGATCGCCTTGCGGGCGATGCTCTTGATCTCTTCGCGGACGATGCCGAGGTCATGCAGCTGGCGGTTCGAAAGGCGACCCAGCTCGGTAACCGTCGAGCGATAAACGCGCCAGTTACGATAGTTGCGGATCAGGTTCATTGTCGTTCTCTTTTCAAGTCAAACTGGTTCGGACCATTTGCGGTCCGAAGAGGATTAGACCGCCTTGCGGGCGACGTAGTGGATGTCGCTGCGGCTGATGCCGAGGTCGGTCAGTTCGCGGTTGCTCAGGCGGCTCAGCTCGGAAACGGTGTCCCGGTAGCGGCGCCAGTTGCGGTAATTGCGGATCAGGTTCATGGTATTTCTCGTTTCGTCTTTCTTTCGGATCATTCCGTCTTTGTGTACGACCTGAAGATAGGTGGGGTCATATCGATTTAAAACCGCTATTGGTGCATAGCAGCAATGCAAATTGTGCAATGCACCATCACCGCCAAATCACGTCTTCGACACAGATTAACCCGAATCGGAAAATGCCGTAGCGTCAACGGTTTGGCCGGAGCGGCTGAAAAAAAGACCAAGCTGGGGGAGAAAGGCATGGCGAGCTATTCGTCACGCGTCAGGACCGATATCGCGCGATGGCTGCAGGTTGGCCTGATCGATGCCTCGACGGCCGACGCGCTGACGCGCGACGTCGAGGCCAATGAGCGCAAATCACTGAGCTTCGGCTCGATCCTGGCGACGATTGCGGCGCTGCTTTTTGGTGCGGCCGTCCTGATCTTCGTCGCCGCCAATTGGCAGGCCATCCCGCGGCTGGCGCGGGTGGCAGCGCTCTTCGCCATCATCTTCGCCGGGTATGTCGGCGGCGCCGTGCTGAAGACACGCGACCATGCTGCAATGGGCGAGGCACTCTGGATCGTCGCCGCGGCGGCATTCGGGGGATCGATCGCGCTCATCGGCCAGATGTACCATTTGTCCGGCGACGAGGCATCGGCCTTGATCACCTGGGGCGCTGGCACGGCCTTGGCTGCGGTTGCGCTGCGCTCGAACCCGTTGACAGTCGCTGCTGTCGGCATTGCCGATGCCTGGCTGTTCCTGAAGGGCTTCGATTATTTCAGTCGCGCGGAATTTCCGCATCTTTTCGTCGTCATGGCGAGCGTGTTGTTCGCCATTTCGTTCTGGACCCGCAGCCAGGCGGCGCGCCACCTGATCATCCTGTCGGTCATCTTCTATCTCGTGCTGTTGTTTACGGAATACGAAACACTGCAGGTCGCTGTGCCGCTCGTCGTCGTGTCGGTGCTGCTTTTCTCGGCTGCGATCTTCGCTGCCGAGCCCGTCGACTGGATACTGCAGCTGGGCGGTCGGCTGCCCTTGCACACGCTGGTCGGATTTCTCACCGGCCTGGCGATGATCCAGTTCGAATTAGCCGATTTAAGCAGCTACAACAGCGGCTTCGCCATTGCCTCGGCCGTTGCGCTTGCCGGCATTGTCGCGGCAATCGTGCTGGGCGGACGCGACAGCAGGGGCTTGCGCTGGGTTGCCTATGCCGGCTTCGCCTTCGAACTCGCCATCATCTATGTGGTGATGTTGCAGTCGATGCTCGACACGGCAGGCTTCTTCCTGGCGGCAGCTGTGTTTCTCGGCATCCTTGCCTTTGTCATCCTCCGCGTGGAAAAGCGCATGAGGGCCCCGAGCGTGGAAGGAGCGGCATGATGACCGGTATACGGCTGATCATTTCGGCGGTGGTGCTGGCGCTCGTCCAGATCGGCTTCCTGAGCTGGATCATCGCTGGTCGGGCGGCGATCCTGCGCGACGGCAAGCAAGTGCTGCTTAGGGTCGAACCGATCGATCCGCGCGATATGCTGCGCGGCGACTTCATTCGCCTTGGCTACGATATTTCGCGCATACCGGTGAAGCTGATCGCCAACATTCCAGCCGGCAAGCTCACGAGCGACGACACGCCAATCGTCGTCAGGCTGAAGCAGGGCGCCGACGGCTATTGGCAGGCGACAGCGGCCTGGTTCGGGCACGCGCCGGCGCCGGCAGCATCCGACGAAACCGATATCGTCGGGCATGTGTCCGCGGGGTGGGATCTCAGCGCAGCCACCACCATAGCGCCGGATTACGGCATTGAACGTTTCTACCTGCCGGAAGGCGAGGGAATAGCGATCCAGGACGATATGCGGGTGCGGCCGTTCGGCGTCCGCGTCGCAATCGCAGCCGATGGCGCCGCGCAAATCAAGGCGCTGATGGACGGCGACAAGACGCTGTTCGAGGAACCACTTTATTAGAATTGGCCCGGATTAGAATTGGGAAAGCGTGGCCGCTCGGACAGCATCAAACATGACAACTATCCTGACGACACGAGAAGACATAAATCTCAGCTCTGTTTTCCGCGTCGCCTGGAAGAAAGACACGGTGCAAATCAGCGGCAAGGCTTTGCAGCGCATCGCAGAGTGTCGCGCGTCGTTCCTGCGTCTTATCGAAACCGACCCTGTGCCGGTCATCTATGGCGTAACCACCGCCATGGGAGAACTCGCGAGTAGGCGGCTCGAACTTGGCGAGCGGGATCGCCATGCGCGCATCAAGGCGTTCGCAGCCGCCACATCATTCGGCGAGCCTTTGCCAGATCGCGTGGTGAGGGCGATCGTGCTCGCCCGTCTGACGAATTTCCTCGAAGGAAATGCCGCGACTACACCGCGTATGGCGCTCGCCGTCGCCGCGATGCTGGACGGCGGACCCATGCCCATGGTGCCATCCTGCGGCCAGGGCGGCGCCGGTGAAATCCTCGCTCTTTATCCGCTCTTTGCAGAGCTTTCGACGCGCTTCGACCTGGAAATCAAGGAACGGGGATCCCTGATCAATGGCTCGCCCTGCGCTGCCGCACTCGTGGCCGATGCCGCCTTGGCGGCGCGCCGTCGCGTTCGCCTTGCCGAAAAGGTCTTTGCGCTTTCGATCGAAGCGTTTCGCGCGCCGCTCGAACATTACGATCCGGCGCTCGACGCGCTTTGGGGCGATGAACACGAAGCAGCGGCCCTGCGGGGATTGAGGGAGTTTCTTGCCAGTACCGGCACCGGGCGCCGCAATTATCAGGCGCCGGTCAGCTACCGCATCGTCCCTCGCATTCTGGGGCACGCGCATCGCGCGCTGGCATCGGCGGAGCGGGCGGCCACTGTGTCGCTCGCCTCGATATCAGACAACCCGGTCTACATACCGCCTGGCGACGGGCATCCGCTCGGGCGCTGCATCAGCACGGGCGGCTATCACAATGCCATCGCAACACCCGCCCTGGATGATCTGGCAGCGATATGGGCCGATATCTGCCTCTTATGCGACCGCCACGCCTCGAAGCTTTTGAACGGCAAGGTGTCGCTCCTGCCCGATCTGCTTTTGACGGGGCGGGATTGGAGTGACAGCGATGGTCACGGCAATGTCGGCTATGTGCCGATGGCGATCACGGGCTATCTGGAGCAGGCTAAACTCGCGGCGCAGCGCACCTTCATCCCGGGAACCGAATCGGCCGGCGCCGGCCAGGACGATGTAGCGACGACGGTGTTCCTCGCCTGGACGAAGGAAGCACGCACCGGCCGCTGCCTCGATGCCGCAAGCGCGTGGCTCCTCCGGCGCTTCAGTCGTTCGTCGCGGATATCAGAAGCATCGTGCCGCCAGTCGGCGGGGATCGCGTGCTGGGACCTGAACTTGCTAATTTGGCCGAATTGTTCACCCGCCAGGTCTTTGAGGAGTAAGCGGTCTGGAGTTTCACGATGCCCAAATGGCGGCTAAGACCAGAACGGGCCGAGGATGAACACGGCCATTAGGGCAACAAAAAGCACAGCGATGATCACGGCGCCCCACATGAAGACCTTTCCGGTGCCGCGTTTCTCTTCCTCGCGAGATAGGTCTTTCGCCATCGCACGCATCCTTTTGTGAAGGTCGATGACTTAGCAACGTGTTTTGCCGAGGCTGGTTCCCGGCAGTCATCTTGAGCAGGATCAGCTTTCGCAAGGGCCAATTGATGCTCTGCCGAACAGGTCGCACCTGGGAGAACGGGGCGTTTCCAGGCCTTCTGGCGAAAAACTTGGTACGATGAAGGGACACGAACCCTACGCTTTCGGCGCTGGAAGCTTAATCCACTTTTCTAGGGGAGCAGTGGTGCGGGTAGAGGGACTCGAACCCCCACGTTCTCACGCCAGAACCTAAATCTGGTGCGTCTACCAATTCCGCCATACCCGCTGGCTTTGTGTCACCGTAACACGTCTATGTCACAAGCTGTGTCATAAGTTCAAGACTTAGATTTTCGAGGTTTTTCGGCCCCCGCGTGCCGTCTATGCCAGTCGCCTGGGCAATTCCCCTGTCGGTGGACCGTGGACTTCACGCCGCGCCACGCGTCGGCATCGCCTCGAACTGACGGATCATATTCAGGGTTTCTTGCAAAGCTGTCGGCCAAGATGAGCATCAGATGGTGCCATAGGCGGCCACGGCGCGGATCTCCCGTCCAAAGTAGGCGACGGCGGCGGGAACGAACTCATCGGCGGTCGGTCTTTCTGCCTGGGAATGTATTCACAATTCTTTCAAATTGATTCGGAATTTTTTGCTACCCGTAAGTCACGATCGTAAACAAATTCCGGGTAAGCAAATTCAAAAACTCTCTGAGTTCGTTGTCGCCAAAGTAGCAGGCTTTGAAACTGCTGCTGAGGTAACTACCAAAGGAGAGTGTCATGGCAAATGTCGTTAAGCGTTTCGCCACAGCTTTGGCCGGTGGTGCAATTGTTGTATCTCTGTCTTTACCCTCCAGCGCCGGCGGCATTAGCGTCGGCGCCGGCGCATCGGTTGGCGGCAGTGGCGGCGTAAACGCCGGTCTTGGCGCCTCGATCGGCGGCAGTGGCGGCATCAATGCGGGAGCCGGAGCCTCGATCGGCGGAAGCAACGGGGTGAATGCAGGAGCCGGTACATCGATCGGCGGTAGCGACGGGGTGAATGCCGGTGCCGGTGCAGCGATAGGCGGCAAGAAACGCATTACCGCGGGTGTCGCCGCTTCGATCGGCGGTAGCGGCGGAGTGAATGCCGGTGCCGGTGCAGCGATAGGCGGCCGAAGCGGGGTGAATGCCGGCGCCGGTGTATCGATTGGCGGCAGCAAGGGCATTACCGCTGGTGCCGGCGCCAATATGGGCGGCACCGGGGGTATAACTGCTGGTGCAGGCGCAAGTGTCGGCGACACCAGGGGTGTAACTGTCGGCTTAGGTGCCGATGGTGGCGGCACTGGTGGTGTCGCCCGGGGTGCCGGTGTAGGCGTTGCAGGTGCAAGCCTTCTGGGTACACCGGGCACTCCTGGAACGCTGGGAACTCTTGGAACAGCCCGGGCGCCGAGCACTTCCAGCGTGCCGAGCGTGGTCTCGCAGTTGTCCAGCAGCCAACTGACTCGCATGAAGAAGCGTTGCGTCGACGTGCTCGGGAGCGGCGGCACGTACGATCGCGACCTACGTGAGCTTTGCTTGCTGATCGCACGCCGTTGAGGAGTCTGTTGCGCAAACGGGAGTATCGCATCCGCCGTGGAGGCTTTTGACAATACCCTCCTGGCCTCGCGGCCGGCCCGCCACTCGCAACGTGGCGGGCTTCTCTGCGTCAGGATCGCTGTGCTGAGCCATCATTCTGTCAATGTCGCCGTCAAAATAGGGGCCGTTCGCCGGCGCATGATCCCGAAAATCGAAAATCGATTTTCGGAAAGGATCGCGCGCCAAAATGAAAGTCCTACAGCGTCCTTTGCGCGCGTCCAAGACGACCCGCGGCGCTGTAGATGCGAAGATGGTTGAAAATTAGCCTCGCCTGTGACAAAAGGCGTGTCGAATGTGACGGGATGCGACGATCCGCTTCTGCAGAATGTGATAAGAAGTAGGAAAAACAAAGACTTATTCACATTTTGGAGCGTATTTCTGAAGGATTTGAGCCGCGTTGGGCGGACAGATCGCCAAGTCCCGCACCAAAAGCCATTCCCGGCAAGATAATACCGGCAGGCTGTAAACGGCAGGAGCCGTTTGGCTGCCTCATTGGTGGAAACAAAGGTTCTATGATGCAGGTCACCGAAACGCTCAACTCCGGTCTCAAGCGCGAGATCAAGATCACCGTGCCGGCGGGTGACATGGAAGCCAAGCTGATGGCGCGGCTTTCCGATGCCAGGAACAAGGTCCGTATCAACGGCTTCCGCCCCGGCAAGGTGCCGGTGCAGCACCTGCGTAAGGTCTACGGCAAGTCGTTCATGGCCGAGGTGGTCAACGAGATCCTCAACGATTCGACCCGTTCGATCATTACCGGGCGCGGCGAAAAGGCCGCCATGCAGCCCGAAGTGATCATGACCGAGGACGAGAAGGAGGCCGAGAAGATCCTGGCCGGCGGCGCAGACTTCGAGTTCCGCCTGAACTACGAGATCATTCCGCGGATCGAGATCAAGGATTTCTCCGACATCAAGGTGACGCGTCAGGTGTTCGACGTGCCGGATTCGGAAATCGACGAGCAGGTCCAGCGTGTCGCCGAATCGGCGCGCACCTATGAGCCGAAGGCCGGCAAGGCCGCCGAAGGCGACCGCGTGACGATCGACTATGTCGGCAAGATCGACGGCGAAGCCTTCAGCGGCGGCGCCGGCACGGACCAGCCGCTGGTGCTCGGCTCCAAGGAATTCATTCCCGGCTTCGAGGATCAGCTCATCGGCAGCAAGGCCGGTGACGAGACGCAGGTCACGGTCACGTTCCCGGAAAACTACCAGGCGGCGCATCTGGCCGGCAAGGAAGCGACCTTCGACGTCACAGTCAAGGAAGTCTCCAAGCCCGGTGCGTTGGAAATCAACGACGAAATGGCCAAGAATCTCGGCCTGGAGTCGCTGGAGCGCCTGCGTGAAGTGGTGCGCGGCCAGATCGAGAACCAGTTCGGTTCGATGACGCGCCAGAAGATCAAGCGCCAGCTGCTGGACCAGCTCGATGCCGCCTACTCGTTCGAGGCACCGTCGAAGCTCGTCGAGGCCGAGTTCAACAACATCTGGAACCAGGTCAACCGCGATCTGGAAACCGCCGGCCGCACCTTCGCCGACGAGGAGACGACGGAGGAAGAGGCGCGCGCCGAATATATGCGGCTTGCCGAGCGCCGCGTGCGTCTCGGCCTGGTTCTCGCCGAAATCGGCGAGAAGGCGGGCGTGACGGTGTCGGACGACGAATTGCAGCGTGGCCTGTTCGAGCAGGTGCGCCGCTATCCGGCCAACCAGCAGCAGGAAGCCTTCGAATTCTACCGCAGCAACCCCGAAGCGCTGAACACGCTGCGCGCGCCGATGTTCGAGGAGAAGGTGGTCGATCATCTCCTCGGCCAGATCTCCGTCACCGACGTTAAGGTCAGCAAGGAAGAGTTGATGGCCGACGACGAGGACACCGAGACGGCCAACGCGAAGCCGGCGAAGAAAGCCGCCGCGAAGAAGGCCGACGCCAAGCAGGCCGACGATACGGAAGAGCCCAAGAAAAAAGCCGCGCCGAAGAAGAAAGCCGCCAAAGACGCGGAATAACACGGCATTCTGCGAATTGTGAAAGGCCGCCCACGAGGCGGGCCTTTTTCGTTGCTGCCGACGTCGTAAGGCCGCCGCCCTAGTCGCGAGGCAATTGACTGACGAGGATCCGCATCACGGTCACTCGCCTGGGCAGTTCAATGAGAAACTCTTCGTCACGCGGCAGGTGGTGGATCTTGTGCGGGTCGCCGCCGGTGAAGCTCGCCATGGCTTCGACGTCTGGCCAGTACGAGATGGTCACGAACTCCGTTTCTTCTTCGCGATCTTCGCGAAACAATTGCAAGCCAAGTGCCTTCTCCTGAAGCGGCGGAATGCCTTCGCGGCGTAAATAGAGCTCGTAGGCGTCTGCCAGATCACGGCGTGTCCTTCCCCGCCAGATCCGGGCAATTGTGGCGTTGTCGGTCATGAAGTGCTCCTCTGTGCGGGCGGTTAATGCAGGACCTCGCCGAGGAACCGCCGCACCAGCGGCAGGGCGACCTCGAAATGGGTCTCCAGCAGCCAGTGTCCGGCGTCGTTCAGCAAATGCAGCTCGGCCTCGGGGAGATCGCGCAGATAGGCGCGCGCTGCCGGCTCAGGCATGTATTCGTCCTTCGGTCCCCAAAGGATCAATGCCGGCGGCCGCTGCTCGCGCAGGTATCCCTGGTAACGAGGGAACCAGTCGAGATTAGCCTTGAGCTTCTCCATCAGTCCGACTGAAAGCGCACGGCGCACAGGCGTATCCATCAGCGGCCAATGCAATTTCCACAGATCGGCCGGGACGCGTCGAGCGACGTCGTCATCGACTTCGCCTACGAACTCGGCGCGAAAGCCGTCCTCGCTCACCGCCTTTTCGAGCGGCGCGCGGTTCGCTGGTGAAGGATCCCGCCAGAAACGTCGGATCGTTTCGTATTTGGGGCCAAGAGCATCCGCGTAGATGTCGCCATTCTGGATGATGAGGGCCCTGATCCGCGATGGATGCGCTATGGCGTGCCGCAGGCCGATCTGTGAGCCGTAGTCGTGCAGCCACAGCGCGTAGCTGCCGAGCCCCAGCGCGTCGGTGAACCGCTCCAGAAAAGTGGCGTAAGCGTCAAAATCATAACCGAACCGTGCCGGATCGGGAGTTCCACTATAGCCAAAGCCGGGGAAGTCTGGCGCAACCGTCCGCCACCGATCGGCGAGCGCCGGCATCAGCCGGCGATATTGGAAGGATGAGCAGGGATAACCATGCGGAAGCAGCAACACCGGCGCGGCTTCAGGGCCTGCCTCTCTGTAAAAGACCGTGTCGCCATCGATCGTGAGGGTGCCGTGGCGCACCTCCAGGACGCTCCCGTCGTTCATGGACGCTTCTCTAATCTTTGATCTTCCAGATGCTTAACCGTAGCTGGTCTAACGCCTTTACGCGGTATGCGTTCCGACCGCGCCCCGACGCCGCTCGAGCCGCTTCGGGGGCAATCTGGCTGGTCGACTTCTTCTATCTGCCGGCCAGATTCTGTGGTATGTAGATGCCGCAATTCCATGCGGGGGACGCGGATATTCCGCTCTGTTCGTGCAAGGGGCGCATGCCGGCGAAAGTCTGCGCGCGCAGATCGTCCAAGGCAGATTTGGCGATCGGGGAGGAAATGCCATGCGTGCAATCGCGTTTTTCGCTACCGTATCCGTTGCGACGTTTATCACGAGCCAATCTCAGGCACAGGATGCCGCCGCGGGTGAGAAGGTCTTCGCCAAATGCAAGGCCTGCCACGTCGTGGACAAGGACACGAACAAGATCGGTCCGTCGTTGAATGGTGTTATCGGCCGGACGGCCGGCACGCATCCGGGGTTCAAGTATTCCAAACCCATGACCGAGGCGGGTGCATCCGGCGTCAAATGGGACGACGCCACGCTGACAGACTATCTTCGCGATCCCAAGGCTAAGATCAAAGGTACGAAGATGGCGTTTGCCGGCCTCAAGAAGGACGAGGACCTTGCCAACGTCATCGCCTACCTGAAGCAATTCTCCAAATGACCCGGTTCTTCAGCCGGCCGATGGGCCGGCCAGATTGCCTGCCCCAATCGGTGGTCACCTGAAATGTCGGCTCGGGAAAGCGGCCTCAAGGATACTGGTATCCGCATCTCGGAAGCGACAGTCAGCGATTTCTTCGCGCTTCTGAAACCACGCGTCATGGCGCTTGCTGTTTTTACCGCTTTCGTCGGGCTGATGGTGGCGCCTGGGGCGATAAATCCGGTCATCGCCGTGATTGCAATTGGTGCAATTGCGGTTGGAGCGGGAGCGGCCGGGGCACTCAACATGTGGTACGATGCCGATATTGATGCGCTGATGTCGCGCACATCAAAGCGGCCGGTCCCGTCAGGCCGGGTCATGCCAGGCGAAGCTCTCGGCTTTGGCCTGGTGCTTTCCGTGCTTTCGGTCATGACGCTCGGCGTGCTGGTGGGGTGGCTTGCCGCATCGCTGCTGGCCTTCACCATCTTCTTCTACGTCGTCATCTACACGATGTGGCTGAAACGCTCGACGCCGCAGAATATTGTCATAGGCGGCGCCGCGGGTGCCCTTCCTCCGGTGATCGGATGGGCGGCGGCCACCGGCGCCGTCGGGGCTGAAAGTCTCATCCTGTTTCTGATCATTTTCCTCTGGACGCCGCCGCATTTCTGGGCGCTAGCGCTGTTCAAGATCGGCGACTATGCTGCCGCCGGCATTCCCATGATGCCGAACGTGGCCGGCCAGGCTTCGACCAGAAAACAAATCTTCGCCTATTCACTGATCCTGGCACCAATCGGCGTGCTCCCTTGGGCTTTTGGATTCGCGAGCGGATTGTACGGACTCGCTTCGGCCGCATTGGGCGCGGGTTTCATCTGGCATGCCTGGAAGCTTCTGATCGACAAAAGGTGGCTTGAAGGGTGGGAGATGAAACGCGCAAAGGCGCTGTTTGCCTATTCGATTTTCTATCTTTTCGCGATCTTTGCCGTGCTGCTTGCCGATACCATTGCAATGCGTATCGTCATGTCAGCCGGAAATTGACCTGCCTCGTGGTTGCATCGAATCCGGATTCTTGGATTGCTTGCCGGGTTGAGACGGCCAATCGGCGATTGCTGAACGAGGTCCGCCCCCGAACCTGCTCAAACCTCACGTTGGCACTGCGCAGAACCCCAGCAACAGCAGAATAACTACGCCAAGGCCGAGCATGAGAACGGTCTTTCCATCCATGACCTTCACCCTTCAACCCGGCTTGGAGAATATCGAAGAAAGGCCATTAGAGCTAGCCGGATCACCGGAGCCGTCCCCTTAGACAAAGAACGGCGACAAATCCCATGCAAGAGCGTATGTTGACCATGGTGCAGGTCGCGGTTTTGCGTGGCCAGTTACGCTGAACGGCAGCACCGTGGAATCGCGACCTTACCGGACCTGGTCTGGAGGAATGGTCATGGCAAGTTTTCACGTGATTGCAGGCGCCAGCGAGACGCTGGAGCACACCAGAATTCGAAAGATCGGCGTTTCCGACCTTTTCGACGCGCTCAAGCGAGGGGTCGACGATTTTATGGTCAAACCGTCGCATATCGTTTTCCTCTGCCTGATCTATCCGCTTGTCGGCGTCGTGCTCGCTGTCTGGACGTCGGGCAACAATGCGTTGCCGCTGTTGTTTCCCCTGGTGTCAGGTTTTGCGCTGATCGGTCCATTCGCGGCGATCGGGCTGTATGAGATCAGCCGCAGGCGGGAAGCCGGACTCGACGCCTCCTGGGGCCACGCTTTCGAGGTCAGGAATTCTCCGGCGCTGCCGGCCATCGCGGCGGTCGGGATCATGCTGCTTGCGATCTTCATCGCCTGGCTTTTGACCGCGCAGATATTTTACCAGCAGGTGTTCGGCCCGGCCCCGCCGGAATCGCTCTCCAGCTTCATCAGTGAAATATTCGCCACCGGACGCGGCTGGACGCTGATTATCCTGGGCCACGCCATCGGCTTCGTCTTCGCCGCGGTCGTATTGTGCACCACGGTCGTCGCGTTTCCGTTGTTGCTCGACCGCGACGTCGGCGCCTATGAAGCCATCCACACCTCGGTGCGCGTGGTCCTGGCGAACCCGATCGTGATGGCAGTGTGGGGCCTGATCGTCGCCGTCGCCCTGATCATAGGCTCGCTGCCGGTGTTTGCCGGGTTGGCGGTCGTGCTGCCGATCCTCGGTCACGCCACCTGGCACGTCTATCGCAAAGTTGTGGAATCGCCGGCTTCCACCAAACCGGCGAGCTGAAAAAATCCTGCCTTGCCGCACCGGCGAGGGCGCCGGTACGGCAAGGGCTGAGCCTTCAGTAAGCCGGGTAGCTAAAGCGGGCTTGTTGTGCATCGCTGGTCAGGTTGCGGAAATCCTTGCCGCTGACATGCACGAGCGTCCTGTGGTCACCGCCCTCGAAATAGATGTCAGCGGCATTGCCTAGGCTTTCATCGAGGATCACCGGCACATCGTAGGCCGCGCCGATCGGCGGGATGGCGCCGGTGTCGCAATCCTCGAAGAGCGAAACCACCTCATCTTCGGAGGCGAGTCCGATGCGCTGGTCCATGACGTCCTGCAACGTGCCGAGCTCGATCCTGTGCGTGCTGGGCACCACGGCCAGCGCATAGCCACCGTCGTGGTGAACGACCACCGATTTGGCCATTATGCTGCCGGGCACATGCGCCGCTATTGCGGACTGCCTGCTTGTCGAGGTGCGGTGGTGCTCGACGGTGTCGTAGGAAATTCCTTTCTCGTCGATAAAGTCCTTCAGTCTGTTTGCGATCGTCATCTTGAGCCTCCCTCGCTGGAGTTCGCGACGCATGTGGAGACGAGGGCAATCATTTTGCTTCCGTCGTTTCCCTACCAACAAAAATGGGCCAGCTATCGATTGTTTCAAGGCAACGCAGAGCGGGCCGCAAATGGCATCTCCGGCTCTTGGTGGACATGCTGCCGAAGCCCTGTACCCGGATGCGCGTCAGGGCTCGGCCCCAAAAAACACCGTCCGGGTGAGAAGCGTGTAATCCGATTCGAAGACCATCATTGCCACGAACACCAGCACCAATATCGGCGGCAATATGATCGCATATGTCAGCGCCAGCCGTTCCCAGGCCATGTGCATGAAGACCGCGACGATCAGCCCGGCCTTGAGCATCATGAAGATCAGGATCAGCGACCATCTGAGATAGCCCTGGAGGCCGACATAATCGACCAGATAGGAGCAGGCGCTGAGGATGAACAGCCATGCCCAGACCACCAGATAGAGCTTGATCGGGTGCTCCTGATGAACTTCCGCGGGGGCGGTGCCGATTGCCGCCGGATCATGCGCTTGAGCTCCGTGAAGCGTGTGTTGCGCCAGGCCGTTTGCGGTTACCTCAGCCATATCTGCCTCTCAAAGATGCTGCTTCTCACCAAAGATAGAAGAATGCGAAAATGAATACCCAGACCAGGTCGACGAAATGCCAGTAGAGCCCCATGATCTCGACGTGCTCGTAGCGACCCTTGCGGCTGGTGAAGAAACCAGGCCGTCCCGTGTCGTAATCGCCGCGCCAGACCTTTCGCGCCACGATGATCAGGAAGATCACCCCGAACGTCACATGGGTGCCGTGAAAGCCGGTGATCATGAAGAAGGATGATCCGAACTGCGCCGCACCCCACGGATTGCCCCAGGGCCGTACCCCTTCGGTGATCAGCTTGGTCCATTCGAAGGCCTGCATGCCGACGAAGGTCGCGCCCAGCGCTGCGGTCAAAAGCATGAGGATCGCAGTCTTGCGGCGGTCGTGGCGATAGCCGAAATTCACCGCCATGGCCATCGTTCCGCTGCTCGAGATCAGCACGAAGGTCATGATGGCGATAAGGATCAGTGGAATATTCGAGCCGCCAATGTGAAGGGCAAAGACCTCGCTCGGATTGGGCCACGGCACTCGGGTAGACATGCGCGCGGTCATGTAGGAGAGCAGAAAGCAGCCGAAGATGAAGGTGTCGCTGAGCAGGAAGATCCACATCATGGCCTTGCCCCAGGACACGTTTTTGAACGCGCGCTGATCCGAAGACCAGTCGGCGGCGATGCCTTGCAAGCCCGCCGGCCGCGGCTGTGCTTGGCCAGTATGCGTCAGTGTCGTGTTTGCCATCCGTCCGGCCCTCCTAGGTCAGCAACTGTCGGCAAATCTCGATGAAAGTCGCGGCCCAGCCGGCCAGAAGCGCGAAAATGGCGAGCCAGACGAAAAGCAGGAAATGCCAGTACATGGCGCACAATTCGACGCTGAGGCGAAGCCGCTCCGGCCGTGCTCCGTTCCAGGCGCCGGCAGTTGTTCGGCTCAGACCCACCAGCCCTCCCAGGATGTGCAGGCCATGCATCCCGGTTATCAGGTAGAAAAAACTATTGGCCGGATTGGCGGTCAGCAAGTAGCCGTCGGCGGTCAGTTCCCGCCATGCCACAAGCTGTCCGATCAGGAAGGCAAGCGCGGTGAGCCCGGCCGTGATGAGGCCGAGCCTGACCGTGTCGATTTGGCCCCGGCGCGCAGCGACCGAGGCGCACTGCAGCGCGATGCTGCTCAGGACCAGCACGCCGGTGTTGAACCAGAGCACGCGCGGCAACGGCAGCGCCTGCCAGTCCGACAGCGCCATGCGCATGAAATAAGCGCTGGTGAAGAGTGCAAACAGGCAGCCGACGACGGCGAGGAAGACGCCGAGGCCGATCTTGGCGGTCGGCAACGCCGATCCTTCCTGGCCGATAATATCACCGATGACACCTTGCTCGAGCCATGGCTTGGCCATCAGCCGCTGGTGGGAAAGCCACCATCCGGCAAAGCCGGCGATCACGAGGAGGAAGACCAGAATGACGCTCATGCCGGCTCCCTGGAGGATTCGAAGGAGCCCGGCATGTTTTGCGGGATAAAATCCTCCTTGGCGCCCGGCACGCTGTAGTCATAGGCCCAGCGATAGACGATCGGCAGTTCCTTGCCGAAATTGCCATGGGCGGGCGGTGTTTCCGGCGTTTGCCATTCGAGTGTCGTGGCGCGCCATGGATTGCCGCCGGCCTCGCGGCCGTGGCGAATGCTCCAGATCAGATTGAACAGGAACACGATTTGGGCAAAGCCGACGAGGAACGCCATGATGCTGATGAACGCGTTCAGATCGTGGGCCGATTCGGTCATCACCGTCGTGGCGGTCAGTTCGTGGTAGCGGCGCGGCACGCCCATCAGGCCGATGTAGTGCATGGGAAAGAAAATCAGATAGGCACCGAGGAAGGTGACCCAGAAATGGAACTGGCCCATCGCCTCGTTCAGCATCCGGCCGGTGACCTTCGGGTACCAGTGATAGATCGCCCCGAAGATCACCAGAATCGGAGCGACGCCCATGACCATGTGGAAATGGGCAACGACGAACATCGTGTCCGACAGCGGAACGTCGACGACGACGTTGCCGAGAAACAGTCCGGTCAGCCCGCCATTGACGAAGGTGACGATGAAGGCCAAGGCAAAAAGCATCGGGACGGTGAGGTGGATGTCGCCGCGCCACAGCGTCAGCACCCAGTTGTAGACCTTGATCGCGGTCGGGACGGCAATGATCAAAGTCGTGGTGGCAAAGAAGAAGCCGAAATAGGGATGCATGCCGCTGACATACATGTGGTGCGCCCAGACCACGAAGCTCAGCGCACCGATGCCGACGATGGCCCAGACCATCATCCGGTAGCCGAAAATGTTCTTGCGCGCATGGGTGCTGATCAGATCGGACACGATGCCGAAGGCCGGCAGCGCCACGATGTAGACCTCGGGATGGCCGAAGAACCAGAACAGATGCTGGAAAAGGATCGGGCTGCCGCCGCCGTGCTGCAATTGCTCGCCCATCTCGACGATGGCCGGCATGAAGAAGCTGGTGCCGAGCGCACGGTCGAACAGCATCATCACGCAGGCGACAAACAGCGCCGGGAAGGCGAGCAGCGCCATGACAGTGGCGGTGAAGATACCCCAGACGGTCAGCGGCAGGCGCATCAGCGTCATGCCGCGTGTGCGGGCCTGCAGCACCGTCACGACGTAGTTCAAGCCGCCCATGGTGAAGCCGATGATGAACAGGATCAGCGAGACGAGCATCAGGATGATGCCCCAGTCCTGGCCGCCTGGCGTGCCGGTCATGATCGCCTGCGGCGGGTAGAGCGTCCAGCCGGCGCCGGTCGGTCCGCCGGGCGCAAAGAAGCTCGACGCCAAAACCAGCACGGCGAGCAGGTAGATCCAGTAGCTAAGCATGTTGACATAGGGAAAGACCATGTCGCGCGCGCCGACCATCAGCGGGATCAGGTAGTTGCCGAAGCCGCCCAGGAACAGTGCCGTGAGCAGATAGATCACCATGATCATGCCGTGCATGGTGATGAACTGGTAGTAGGCTTCGGGGCTGATGAAGTCGAACGTGCCGGGGAAGCCGAGCTGCAGCCGCATCAACCAGGACAGCACCAGCGCCACCAGGCCGATTGCCGTGGCCGTCGCCGAATACTGGATGGCGATGACCTTGGCATCCTGCGAAAAGACGTATTTCGTCCACCAGCTGTGCGGATGGTAAAGTTCCATCTCCGCGACTTCGGCCGGCGGTACCGCATCTGCAGGTGTGATATCGACCATAAGAACACTCCGTGCCCTTTTCGACCAGGCTCGACAGTTTCGAGCCCTACCGCAATTTCAACCCACGTCGCCGTCTTCCCGGCGTCTACTCTGCCGAGCCCACCTGCTGGGGGGCCGACAATTGCGCGAAAGTCTGCTGTTCGCCGAGCCACGCCAGATAATCTTCCTGCGTGTCGACCATGACCACGCCATTCATCAACGGGTGCCCCTGGCCGCAAAGTTCGGCGCACAGGACCTGGAAGGTTCCGGTCTTGGTCGGGGTGAACCAGAAATAGGTGACCGAGCCCGGGATCATGTCCATCTTGGCGCGGAATTCAGGGACATAGAAATCATGCAGCACGTCAATCGAGCGGAGCAGCATCTTGACCGGCTTGCCGACCGGCAGATGCAGATCGGCGGCTTCGACGACGACATCGTCCTGGCCGTTGGCATCACTGGCGTTCACGCCCAGGGGATTTTCAGGGCTGACGTTGCGGGTGTCGGATGTGCCGAGCTTGCCGTCCTTGCCGGGCAGGCGGAAACTCCATTGCCATTGCTGGCCGACGACTTCGACCACTGTTGCGTCGCTTGGGACGCTGACGAACTGGTTCCAGACGAACAGGCCGGGAACCAGCATGGCCGTGACCCCGATTGCGGTGACGATCGTCAGCCACCATTCGAGCCGCTTGTTCTCGGGTTCGTATGCCGCCTGGTTCCCTTCCCGATGACGGAAGCGGAAGACGCAATAGGCCATGAATAGGACGACGGCGGCGAAGACGACGCCGGTGATCCAGAAGGTGATGATGATGGTGTTGTCGATATAGTCCCAGTTAGAGGCAATCGGCGTCCACCACCATGGGCTCAGGAAGTGAAACAACACTGAGCCCACAACTACCAAAACGAGTACAAGCGCGACGGCCATATCCCGTTTCCTCCCGGCATTCCAAGGGCGCGAAGCCGCCCCGGGAAATGCCAAATGCATCATAGCTCGATTTCCCGTCGAAATTCTAGTGCGGTCTTCCGGTCAGCCGAAAACGCAATGGCGATGATGCGGAAGAACCCAAGAAGAAGAAGAAGGCTGCAGCGAAGAAAAAGCTGCCAAGGCGCCGAACAACACGGCATTGCGCCGAATTATGAAAGACCGCCCCCAATGCATCCTTTTTCATAGTCGCCTTAAAGCGACGTGCGTCCACTTGGACGCAGAAACTCTGAACGAATTTTCACTGTCTACGAATCGTGCGTCCGAGCATCGATCCCGATTCTCGGACCGATGCGATAAGCGACAGATTCGCGCCCAAGCAGCGGTTGGCGGCTGGCGATACGATGTTTTGATCATTATCTGCGCCGAGTTGCAAAGTGCAGGTTCGTTGGAGGGATCGTTGAAATTATTCGTCGGCATCGGAGGCGCGGTCGCCACGGCGGTCCTCTTCGCCTCGGTCTGCGGTATCGCCCAGGCCGACAGCGTCCTTGACAATTGGCGGTTCGACACCGGCAGCGATGGCCTGGTCACTGCCTCGCTCCATGCTACCAACAAGCTCATCACGGGCGGCGGCACCTTAAGCTACAGCCCGATCCTGACCATTGCCTGTCGGGCGAATGGCGAACCGCGCTGGAGCGAATGGCTGCAGTTGAACGATGCCGTCTCCGCCAGCCGGACCATCACCGTGTCGGTGACCGTCGACAAGGCCAGCAAGGTCAACGAAAGCTGGTCGGTCGGCGCGCGGGGGAGGAGGCTGGTTCGGGATGGTGCCGACGGGATCAGGCGATTGGTTTCCGCAGACCGGCTCCAACTGTCCTGGCGGTTCGGGCTGCTGTCGGGGCGAGGCGAGGCCGATTTCGACCTAGCCGGGTTCAGCGAGGCGGTCGGCCAGATCGCCGGCACCTGCAACACCGAGTTGCCGTGATCGGGATCAGCAGCGCTCGCCTCAACCCACTAAGAAACCCAGTGAGTTATTCCGGCGCAAACGTCTCGAACGCACCCGCGCAGCCAGCGGTGCGCCGGATCGGCATCGAGCCGCGGGTGCCACAAAAGTGAAACCGTGATTTCCGGCAGGGGAACCGGGAGAGGGAAACAGTACATTCCGTCGCGCAGGTTCCCCGTATATCGTTCGGGAACGCTGGCGATCAGGTCCGAGGCGCGCGCCAGAGCCAGAGCTTCCGAAAAACCGCCGACGACCGTCACGATCTCTCGTTTCAATCCTAGCGGCTCAAGCGCGTGGTCGATCGGTCCCCTGTCGAGCCCGCGACGGGAGAGGAGGATGTGCCGGCCGGCCGCATAACGGGCAGGGGTGATCGTCAACTCGCGTAAGGGATGCCCCATCCGCACGACGCCGACGAAACGATCACGGAACAGCGCTTGCGCGCGCACCTCTGGCCCCGTCACCTTTCCGACGACGCCGGTTTCCAGGTCTGCGCTGCCGTCGCGCAGGGGCGTGCTGTCCTTGTCCGGCTTCAGTACGAAACGCAGCCGCACGCCCGGTGCTTGTTCGCCGACGCGCGCAATGAGATCAGGTCCGAAATTCTCAACAAAGCCGTCCTGGTTTCTGAGTGTGAAGGTTCGCACAAGCCGTTTCAGGTCGAGCATCTCAACAGGACGCAGAACGGCTTCGGCGTCCTCCACAAGCTGACCGACGCGCTCGCGGAGCTCGAGGGCCCGGGGTGTGGGAACAAGGCTGCGTCCGGCCCTGACCAACAGCGGATCGCCGATCGTCTCACGCAATCGCGCCAGCGCCCGGCTCATCGCCGACGGGCTAAGCCGCAGCCTCTTGGCGGCGCGTGCCACACTGCCTTCCGTCAGCAGCACATCGAGGGTGACGAGCAGATTGAGATCGGGATGCGGCATAGATGGATCGTAGCATGGTTGGCACGATCTGACATAGCGTCAAACGCAATGATCAAGTGCAAACGATGCGTCTTCAGCCATGTCAAGCAAAGGACTACGTGTCTGCCAGCTCCGTTTCCGGAGCCGCCAGAAAACGGAGTTCATATTGAAGCCAATCGATGCAGGACGGGCAGTCGCCGGAAATATGGAACGAGCACCTTCGGTTCGGTGGGCGCTTGCCGGCCTTTCGCTGTCAATGTTGCTGTCCTCACTCGGCATCAGCATCGCCAATGTTGCCTTGCCGACCTTGGCGCAGGCGTTCGACGCCTCGTTCCAGGAAGTCCAGTGGATCGTGCTGGCTTATCTCCTCGCCGTGACCACCCTGATCGTCAGCGTTGGACGGCTCGGTGACCTCATCGGTCGCCGGCGGCTGTTGCTGGCCGGACTGTTCCTGTTCACGACGGCGTCGGTCCTATGTGGTGTCGCGCCGACGCTCTGGCTGCTGATCGCCGCGCGGGCGGCGCAGGGCTTGGGGGCGGCCATCATGATGGCCCTCACCATGGCTTTCGTCGGTGATACGGTTCCGAAGGCAAGGACCGGCAGCGCTATGGGGCTGCTCGGAACGATGTCGGCGATCGGCACCGCTCTCGGTCCGTCGCTCGGGGGCCTTCTGATTGCCGGATCCGGCTGGCGGGCGATCTTCCTTGTCAACGTGCCATTGGGTTTGCTGGCCCTTGTTCTCGCCTATCGCTACCTGCCGGCTGATCGCCGGGGATCGAAGACGGATCGGGCCGGCTTCGACGTTGTGGGCACGCTGCTGCTTGCCTTGGCGCTTGGCGCCTATGCGCTCGCGATGACGTTCGGGCGTGGCAGTTTTGGTCCGCTCAACATGGCTCTGTTGGTCGCAGCCGTTTTCGGAGCCGGCTTCTTTGTGCTTGTGGAGGCGAGGGTGGCATCACCTTTGATCCGATTGGCCGCATTCCGCAATGCGACGCTGAGTACGAGCCTCGCCACGAGCGCACTCGTCGCGACGGTGATGATGGCGACACTGGTGGTCGGGCCGTTCTATCTGTCTCGTGCGCTCGGGCTCGACGCGGCTCTTGTTGGCGTCGTCATGTCGGTCGGTCCGCTTGTCGCCGCGCTGACCGGCGTGCCAGCTGGTCGCATAGCGGACCGTTTTGGCGCTGGGCGCATGACCATCATTGGGCTCATCGCGATAGCGGCCGGTTGCCTCACTCTATCCATGATGCCGACAATATCAGGCATCCCTGGCTACATCGCTCCGATCGCAATCGTCACATCAGGCTATGCGCTGTTCCAAACGGCCAACAACACCGCCGTCATGTCGGATATCCGCCCGGACCAGCGGGGCGTCATTTCCGGCTTGCTCAATTTGTCGCGCAATCTCGGGCTCATCACCGGTGCATCCGCCATGGGCGCCGTGTTCGCATTCGCCTCAGTGACGATCGACATCGCAACGGCGCGCCCCGAGGCCGTTGCCGCCGGCATGCGGATCACGTTCGCAGTCGCGGCGGTTCTGATTGTCGTCGCGCTCGCGATGGCGGTTGGTAGCCGTGCTCTCGCTGCGCGCCCCTCTCTGCCTGGAGGTATTTCTTGACACGAGACCGTACGCTTTCGACAAGAAGCCGATGCATGCTCGGATCGGGCGTCAGATCAGCAGCAGGCCCTTCATGCTGGCATGACCCTTCTTGCCGATGATGATGTGATCGTGGACGGCAATGCCGAGCGGTTTGGCCGTCTCGATGACCATCTTGGTCATCTCGATGTCGGCGCGCGACGGCGTCGGATCCCCTGACGGATGATTGTGCGCCAAGATGATCGCCGTGGCGGAGAGTTCGAGCGCGCGTTTGACCACTTCGCGCGGATAGACCGGCGTGTGGTCGACGGTGCCGACCTGCTGCACCTCGTCGGCGATCAGCGCGTTTTTCTTGTCGAGAAACAGGATACGGAACTGCTCGCGCTCCTCGAAGGCCATTACCGACCGGCAGTATCCGAGAACCTGCGTCCAGGAGGACAAGACCTCGCGGCCTTTGATCTCGCTACGTGCCGCGCGTTGGGCGGCCGCGGCAACGATCTTCAGATCGAGCGCCACTGCCGGGCCGATACCCCTGACCTCTTCAAGTCGCGCGACAGGCGCGCCAAGCACCTCGGCAAGCGTGCCGAAACGCGCCAGCAGCGCCTTGGCGACGGGCTTGGTGTCGGAGCGGGGGATCAGGCGGAAGAGCAAGAGCTCCAGCAATTCGTAGTCGGGGAGGGCGTCGGAACCCGCGGCCGCGAACCGTTGGCGCAAGCGGTCGCGATGACCGAGATAATGCGGCTTTTCGACCGACTTGGCTTTCGCGAGCGATTTTATCGGTCTTTCGGGAAAGAAGATGCGTTCGTCTTCGTCGCTGGTTTTTCCCATAGGCCGCCCATATCCAGCATTTGCCGGGCAGATGCCCGCGACTTGTCGAACACTATACCGGCAGGACACTATGCCGGCAGGCCCGGGCGGTCGAGGTTTTTTGGCGACAGCGTGAAAATCTCGCACCCGGCCTCGGTGACGCCGATCGTGTGCTCGTACTGCGCCGACAGCGAGCGGTCGCGTGTCACCGCCGTCCAGCCATCCGACAGCACCTTTACGTGCGGCCGGCCGAGATTGATCATCGGTTCGACGGTGAAGATCATGCCCGGCCGCATCTCGACGCCCTCGCTGGCGCTGCCATAGTGCAGGATGTTCGGCGCGTCGTGAAAGAGCTGGCCGACGCCGTGGCCGCAGAAATCGCGCACCACCGAGCAGCGCTCGCCTTCGGCATAGGTCTGGATGGCGGCGCCGATGGCGCCGGTGCGGGCGCCGGGCCTGATCGCCGCGATGCCGCGCATCAGGCATTCATGCGTGACCTCGAGCAGGCGCTCGGCGGCGCGCTTGATCGTGCCCACCGGATACATGCGCGAGGAGTCGCCGTGCCAGCCATCGAGGATGTAGGTGACGTCGATGTTGACGATGTCGCCGTCCTTCAACGGCTTGTTGTCGGGAATGCCATGGCAGACGACGTGGTTGATCGAAGTGCAGGATGACTTCGTGTAGCCGCGATAGTTGAGCGTCGCCGGCAATGCGCCGTGATCCATGCCGAATTCGAAGACGAAGCGATCGATGGTTTCAGTGGTAACGCCCGGCGCGACGATCGACACAAGTTCGTCGAGGCAGCGTGCGGTGAGGTCGCAGGCCTTGCGCATGCCGGCAAAGCCCCCTTCGCCGTAGAGGCGAATCTGGCCGGTGTTTCTGAGTGGTGCCGTGGCGGCGTCGAGATAGGTGACCATTGTGTCCGTCTTGCCGGAAGAAAGGGCTTCTGATGAGCCCGCGCGAAAAGTCTCTCAGATTTGGCACCGGACGGCGCCAGGTTCAAGGACGAACTGCCGGCGATGGGCTCAAGCCGGCGATATTCATGTCTTGCGGCTTCATCCTGTGCCTGTCCAGCCCGTGCCAGGGTTGTTCGTCCGCACTGACGACATATTTCTGAGCGACAAGTGGGGAACGCGTTCTGGAGAGACACGAATGGACAGATTGCAATTCGAGGTGCCGGTTCGCATCACGACAGCGCCTGGCCTGCCGGTCGAGGAAATCTACAGCGTCGAACAGGCGCTGGATTTCCTGCAAGGCTGGCCGGTTCGCCGGCAGGGCCCGGTCTATCAGGCCGCGTTCAATGCCTGCTTTGGCGCCACGGTCGACCTGGTCGAGACCGAGGATGCTTGCCGGGCGTTCATGGCGTTCTGCCGAGTAAGCCGCCTCCTGGCCAGGGACATGCTGGTTCCGCGCAAGCGCGGAGGCGAGGCAAGGGGGCTGAGGGTTTAGCGGCCGAGCCGGGCAGTCCCAGCGAACTGCTTAATGCATCCCACACTTCCATGCGTTCGACGAGCGGCAAATCTGCCCCAGAGCGGCATGCCTTCGGTGATGCTGTGCCAGCCAGTCACGAATCGGCTATGGCTCCGGCATGCAGGAAACGTCTCTTTACATCCCGGTGAAGCGGTTTCTTGAGAGCCTGGAATTCACCGTTAAAGGCGAAGTTGGTGGTTGCGACGTCGTGGGACTGCGTGACGGCGAGCCGCCCGTGGTCGTCATCTGCGAATTGAAATTGCAGTTCAACCTCGAACTCATACTTCAAGGTGTCGATCGTGCTGCGTCATGCGATGAGGTCTGGCTCGCGGCGCAGATGTCGGCCCGCGGCAAAGGCCGCGAGCATGACCGTCGGTTCCGCGCACTCTGCCGGCGGCTCGGGTTCGGGCTTCTGGGGGTTAGTTCCGCCGGCAACATCGAATTGCTGCTCAGCCCGGCCGCTTTGCCGCCCCGGCGAGACCCGAGACGAAGATCGCGCCTGGTGGACGAGCATCGTCGCCGGCGCGGCGACCCTGTAGTCGGCGGCGGCTCGCGTACGCCGATAATGACCGCTTACCGGCAGGATGCGCTGGCCTGCGCCGCTGCGATGGTCGACGGCCCGAAGCGCCCGCGCGACTTGAAAGCCATTTCACCACGCGCCGCCAAGATCCTGCTTCACAATGTCTATGGCTGGTTCGCCAGGGCCGAGCGCGGCGTCTATGCGCTGACGGACGTTGGCCGCGCTGCGTTACACCGCTGGCCCCAACCGGCTCCATAACGAGGCGGCGCCGAGTTTGTTTGAGCGGCTTGCCGCGGGCAGGGGAGACAACGTACCTCTCCCGACTTGGCAACGATCAGAGTCGACGCGGCTGTATCGGTTGTCGCTCGCCGTGGAAAGCATTATTGCACCAGGCGAAACGTGACAGCCTCTTCCGAGTTGCTCATCTGCCTTGTGCACACCCGTTGATGCCGCGAAATAGAGTTGCGTCGAACTCAAACGCGGCAATGGGCACTGTCGCCGGCGAGATATCGCAAACTGCGATCGCCCGCGGCAAGATTGTTCAAACAAATAGTCCAAACTGGCTATGAGGCGGCCAGCGCGTCGCCTCCATTGTTACTGCCACGCCAGAGCGCAAAAATCGAGCGATGCGGCGGCAGGAGACAATGAAGGCAGCAGCCAGAAACAACAAATGTTGATATTTGCGTTACCAAGCGCGTCGAGCGGATCGGCACGTGTAGGAACAAAAAAGGAATATTCTGGTAGTTCAGCAAGACTGTCTACGGATTGTTTTTCACGAATTCGACCTTGGCAGGAGCGCGCACTTTGTGAGGTGAAGTCCGGCCTGCGGCACTCGATGCAATACCAAAAATCTCAAAAATTCTATCAGAGGGGTGTGGGTATTTGATTTGGCGCTAATATACGCCGTCAAGTAGGCAGGCCACCGCGGGGCGCTAAGAAAAAAAGGATTATCAATGGCACTTCATTTCGCAGCAGGTGGGTCCGCCACAGAAGTCGCTAGCGCCGGTTTCAATCTGGTCGACGTTCAATACATTGACCAGGTCAACGAGCTGCCGGATGGCATGAAGGCTATGGTCTGGCTCAACGAGGGCGAGGGCGTGACCCAGTCCTTTATCGACAAGGTCACCCCCTTCCTTGGCAATCCGAAGGTGTATGGGTTTTTTCTCGTCGACGAGCCGGATCCCACCGGCAAATACCACACCCAGGTAGACGCTGAGGATCTGAAAGCCGAATCCGACTGGATCCACGCTCGCATGCCAGACGCCAAGACCTTCATCACCGCGATGGACATGGGGTCTGCCGCAGACCCGGATTTTTCCAACACCTACAACTATGACAACACGCATATCGATCTGTTTGGAATAAGCGCTTATCCGGTGCGCACCGGAACAGACACGGTCGACTACGACATGATCGACAGAACCGTGGCTGCTGCGGTGGAGTCGGGCATCCCGGTCAGCCAGATCGTCCCGGTCCATCAGACCTTTGGCGGCGGCAATTGGACGACCAACACGGGCGGCAAATATGTCATGCCGACGGCGGATCAGCTGCAGACGATGATGGACCACTGGGACGAACTGGTTCCGTCGCCCGAATTCGACTTTGCCTATGCCTGGGGTTCGCAGGAAGGCGACGTCGCACTTGAGAGCTCGCCGGAACTGCAGGCTGTTTTCCGGGAGCACAATCTCAGCACAACTGGGACCGTCGCTTCCGACGTCATCGATGACAGCTCTACCGCAACTGTCCCTGCCGACGCCACCATCAGCGACGACAGCGCCGCTGCGGCCGCCGCTTCCGACACCACCACGAGCGACGACAGCTCTACTGCGACCACCGCTTCCGACACCCCAGCGAGCGACGACAGCTCTACTGCGGCCGCCGCTTCCGACACCACCACGAGCGACGACAGCTCTACTGCGGCCGCCGCTTCCGGCACCACCACGAGCGACGACAGTGCTACTGCGGCCGCCGCTTCCGGCACCACCACGAGCGACGACAGCGCTACTGCAGCCGCCGCTTCCGGCACCACCACGAGCGACGACAGCGCTACTGCAGCCGCCGCTTCCGGCACCACCACGAGCGACGACAGCGCTACTGCGGCCGCCGCTTCCGACACCACCACGAGCGACGACAGCGCTACTGCGGCCGCCGCTTCCGACACCACCACGAGCGACGACAGCTCTACTGCGGCCGCCGCTTTCGACACCACCATCAGCGACGACGGCGCTACTGCGACCGCCGCTTCTGACACCGCCGCCAGCGATGGCAGTTCCACTGAGACCGCCGCTTCCCGCCCCACGACCAGCAATGGCGGTGTTCATGCTGTCCGTGGTGCCGATGCGACCCATGCAGCCGCCGGCACCGACAGGGCGGCAAACCATGACGGCAACGACTCCTCCCATGTCGACAATGGCGGCGAAAAGGCAGGCAGCAGTGTCGACCGGGTGTTGGCCGCCCTTTCTGGCGGCTCGGAGTCGCTCGCCGGTTCACACGACAAGACGGCCGGCAACGGGTTCGCCCACACCGTCGAGGATAATGAAAATGTCGGCGCCAATGCTAGCAAGGGCGGCGCCGCCGAGATCATGTCCGGCCGCGGAGGCCACGACGCCTTCGACTTCAGCTGGCTCCAGGAAAAGCTGCAGGACAAGCCTCACTTCGACCAGGCCTTCTTAGACGGGCTCAAGTCGGGAGGGGAGTCATCCGACGCTCTGTCTACGGCTGCGCATGATCGTTCCGACCAGGTCAGCTACGACAGTTCGACCGGGTCGCTCTCTTTGGACAGCGACGGGACGGGAGATGCACCTCAAACGCAGCTCGCCAGCCATTTTCCATGGCAGCAGCATTCGCTGTGACCTGAAGCAGCTACGGGCGGGAAACTAGATCAGGCCCGGCCTTTGTTCACCTCGAAGAACATGGGCCGGGCACGTTCCCGTGCCGGCCATCAATCGTCTTTCCACAAATTCCGCGGCGAGATACAGGTCATATTGGCGTCGCGGGATTGCCTCCGCAGTTCGGCAAAGTCCGAACGGGCCTTCTCTTCGAGGACGATGGCTTCGCCGTTGATGAGGCCTCGCCCGGGCCCGCGCTCTCCGCCAGAGGCGCGGGCTTTCTTTCATGTGCGGTGGGCTTTTTGCGTGTGGAACAAAAGGCTTGAGACAAAAGTTTGGGCATCTGCAGCATGTTTTCGCAGGCACATGCTGCGAGATCGGTGTCCTCCGATCAGCCCGCGTCCTCTCCCCCGGGACGCGGGCTTTCTTTCATTCGCAAGGAACCGAAACGTTCAAAGTCTATTGAATCGAGTTGGTTGTGTGGGGTTTGTATGAGTGGGGCGCGCCGCTGGCGTTTATTCCTCCGATGGAGCCCAAGCTGGTGGCCAAGCCGCCCGAGGGCGAAGACTCGATTCACGAGATCAAGCTCGACGGCTACCGCGCCCAGGTGGTCATCGACGAGCCCAGCGTTCGCATCTTCACGCGGCGCGGGCTGGACTGGACGTCAAAGTATCGCGACCTGGCAGAGGCAGCCAAGACGCTCGATGTCGAGAGCGCGATCATCGACGGCGAGATCATCGTGCTGAACGACGCCGGCCTGTCCGATTTCGGCGCGCTGCGCAAGGCGACTACCAGGCGGCAGCATGACCTCTATTTCGTCGCCTTCGATCTGCTGCACATAAACGGCACGATCTGCGCGACATGGCACTGGAAGACCGCCGCGAGATCCTGGCTGGCATCATTCCGCCCGAAATCAGGATCCAGTTCAGCCAGGCGCTGCCGGGCGAGGCCAAGGGAAAGCCGGCATTCGCCCTGATGGCCGTAGCCGGGGACCCGCAAATATATCGGCAGCGCTTTCGTCAAGCGTGAATCCCGATGCGCGAGCGGCTTTGGAAAGGGTCGAGGAGCTTGCCGGGTCACCGCCCAAGGAAACGCCAAAGCGGCCGGCAACGCAGTCAAGCCCAAAAACAACCGTCACAACTTGTCCGCACGATCCGCCTCCTCGTCGCCTGCTGCCAAGCGGTGCTAGAGCTTCGTCGGTCCCTATGGTTCTGCATGCTGCCTCAACGCCAGAAGCGCCTCGTGTTGACAAAGGCGTCGTGCGCTTCCGCGGCGTCCTCAAGAAGTTTGGACTTGTCTTCAGCGCTGAAGAGATCCTGCGCGCCAGCCACGTCCGAAAGCTCAAGCGCTGCCAGCATATCGGAGGCGGTGGCGAGATCGTTGAGGCTGCCGAGCTGATCCTGTAGGTCCTCCATCACCTTGATGAACCCTCGATGGCGTTTGGCTTCCGCCTTGCTCTTGTAAAGCGGCTCGAAGAATTCCGCCGCATAGCGCAGTTTCTTTGCGGCGATGCGCACTTCGTGGCGGGTCTCGTCATCGGCATCGATGAGATTTTTGCCGCCCTTCGCCACCTTTTTCCAAGATTTGTCAAATACGCCGGAGGCGAAATCCCTTGACGACTGCTCGTACAACGTTTCGTCCGATTGGTCGGTTCGCCAGTCCCCGATGGAAATCCACTCGGCGGCATCGATCATCAAGGAGCGGGCGCGCACCGAGGAAAGCGATGCTTCGACCGCCGCATAGGCTTCGTCGCGCGCGGCTTGAAGACGGCTTGAAAGAGCCTCGCTCGAAGCGCGGTCGATCATCGCGTCGATATTGCGCGCATCGCCAAGTTCCGAGGCGAGCCATTTCAATTCTTCTCGCAGATGGTCAAAACGGCTGTCGGCGAACAACGACTTGCAGATCGAGCAAAGGGAGCGCAGCCGTCGCAGCGACACGCGAGTCTGGTGCAGGGCCTCGGCATCGCGGGACCAGCCAAGCGCCGTTTCATTGAGACGAAACTGTCTGAGACAGGCCGCGGCGATGCGCGCGAAAGCCGTTGCCGTGCTCATCTCGGATGTGAGCGGGGTCGAAGCTGCTTTCACAGCACCGGGCGCCGCGCCAAGCAGACGATAGCCCCGCTCCGCTTTGCTCAGCACCCCGAGATGCGCCGGCGTGATCACGTTGACTTTCCGGGCGAGCGCAAACAGCGCTGTCGGTGAGCCTGCCTTCTTCTCCAACTCGATCTCGCACAGCGGCGCCTCGCGATCGGCTGCAACGACCTTGCCAAGATCCAAAGCGACTTCGATCGTGGCGTCGCCATCCATCACATTCCAAGAATGCCGTTTGACATGAACCTCGAACAAGGGCGCGAGCTTTTGGCCAGCCCCTGCTAGCAGGTTCCGGATCTGCGGATCGTCAAGTATCGGTGTATCGCCGGCGACCGGTCGCTCCCATTCCTCGCGCGTGAACGATCCGGCCGCGGCGCCATCGCCGGCTTTGACGGTTTGTATCCGTTCATTTCCCGATTGCCGAATACGAAGCGACAGGCCGCGCTTGGACAGATCCCATCCGGGGGTGTCGAAATAGATGGATCTCAGCTGAAGATTGATGGGCGGGGATCCGAACGGATTTTTCTTCAGGAGTGACCCCGCACCGGACTGCGAAAGCTCGAGCTTCAGTTCCGTTTCCTGCATGATGTCCTCGCGCGGCGTCGCTTCACGGCAATCGGAGAGACCTCACGTATGGTGCGTCATCAGACTGTCACAAACAACCGCCCGCCTCGACCAACTGCGGCCCTGGGCCCCCCAAGCCGGCAAACGACAATGCGCGAGCCGGAACCACACTTCTCGGTCGTCGTTCATCCGGTGATGCAGGAGAAGGACACAGAGATGGCTACGAAAGGAAAGAAGGGGGCGAGCCGCGTGGTGAAGGGGCAAGAGCTGGAGGTAGAGCACCTGACGGAAATTGCCGACGTCTCGCCGAAACAGGCGCGTGCTTTGTTGCGTAAGCATGGTGCCGACTGGCCCAAGCTCAAAGACGAAGCCGAGGATTTGAAGGAAGACTGAAACTCTTGGTGCGGCTTCTTCTCTGTCTCTCCGCCCCATTGCGGAGCGGCACTGCCCGGCCTGGCTGGTTAACGCCCTTCTGGCGAAAGGGCCGCTTTCGCCCCTATGAGACAGCCGGCCAGCCGGTCCGCGCGTTGGCGATCGCGCGGACCGGCAGATAGGCGTTGGTTTCCAGCCATTTGTGCAGCACGGTTCGGATGAGGTCGGATCTGCCATTTTCATCTCGGCAGCAATGGAATCGAGCGCGTCCTCCGTGCGGGCTCCAGTGGCACGCCGGAGACGTTTCGAAGCATCAGTGCAGCCCTACGAGGACAATCAGAAGATCGGCGCGGGAGATGTCCGCGATCCCAGCCGCTGCAATTCGTTCTCATGGCGAACGATTCGATTGACACGCTGGGCAAGGCGACTCGGCACAACATGCTCGTCAAGGCGGAATGCAGTTGCGGCAACGTCCGCTACCGCTCGGCCGATCTGATGATGGTGTACGGCGGCGGCGCCGATCCCCTGAAGCTCAAATTCGACTGCAGTCGGTGGAAGCCGCATCAAGATCACGTTGCTCGAAGTCCACCCCGAGCACCTGCCGAAGCGCCTCGTGGTCTAAGCCGATGAAGATCGACGGCAGATCGTTTGGCACACCGAGCGGTTTCGAGGATGAGTGGCGTGCATCTCTCCAGTTTTTATTAGAACCAAACCGAGCCTCGGGAATTGATTCTTTCGGTAGGAACTCCTTGGCTAGGATGGAACGGATGAACAGTCGGGAAATGCAAGATATCTGCTCCACGTTGACTAAATTGGTCACGCCTGAAATGTCACCCAAGCAATTGATGAACGCTGCCCGCAAGGCGCACCCGAAGGCCTCGAAGAAGGCTATTGCCAGAGCGGCATTCTATTCTCTTATTGCCAACGCGGACCACCAAGACTCTGACAAGTCGAAAAAGCTCCAAGCGTTCGCAATTTCAGAGCGGACACAGTCCGATTAGGGCTGCGAGTTAAAGCCGCCCGTGGCAGGGATCGTGCTCTCATGATCGGCTGTCGTCGTCAACAGCACGAGCCAGTCGTCGAAGTTGTCGTTTGGTAAGCTGCTGCGGCACATTAGCCGGTGCAGCCCGGGACTTGCCCTTGATCCTATTCTTGATTTCTCCGATGCCGGCGCGGCCGGCTTGGGCGAGGCCAGAGCCCAGCATATCAAGCGCAGCCCGGGGATGTCTCCGGATGAGTACCCCCAGCGCCCGCACAGCGGCGACGCCTTCCAAGCGATGCAAGATCGTGTCGGAATAGGGCTGAAGAAGCCGCCGCTCCACGAACTTGGGCAAGCCCGAGCGGGCATCCGGAATGCGCCTTACCTCTAGTGTGTGGCTCGGCGCGCGCGACTGTCCCGGTGCTTCTCGCCCTTCGATTTATGTTCCGGTAGAACTTTGTGTGCGGCGTCCGAGACGACTCCCATCACAGCGGAGGCGGCGCTCTGCACCATTTCCGTAGCGAGTCCTGCAACTCGTGCCGATTTCTTAGCGCCAGTCTTTGCTGCCGACTTAGTGGCGTCGGCGATTTCCGCTCGCTCACGTACCAAGACGGCTGCTGCTGCGCCGGCGCCTGCGGTGATCGCATTGGCCAGCAAATCTCGTCCGACCGAGCTCGCTAGCAAGCTGCGCAAAAGGGTCGACTTACGCACTGGTTTGGGAACTTTGAAGCCGCCAATCTTCTTGGGAAGCTTACGCTTATTTTTAGCCATGACGCGATCTCCTATCGGTCTATGGAACGCAAGGATGAGGATAGGGTTCCAACCTGTGAAACATAGGCTAGTGAAGCCTGCTCTCTTCTCCCAGTCTTGTCGCAGTACCCCTTGGTTTTGGCGGGAAGGATAAAGCGCCGATCATCGTATACATCAAGGTAGCCGGAGTGGACGGGCTCGGCGAGATCCCATGTCTTCATGCAAGCAAGCGCAGAAAGCGCTCTTCCACCTTCGATCGGCTTCACATCGATCGACACGCGCAGGTTTTCGGGTTTGCCGATCGATTCGATGCAATCCAGATTCTCCATCGCGCGCTCCTCCACGATGTATAGTTCTCCGACAACATGGAACCCTATACCGGGTTCATTGAACATCATGGGGGCAAAACGCGGACCAGCGATGAGCAACGGAAAGCGCGCTTGGGTACGATAAGGTCCGAGCATAGTCGCACTCGCCAGTCCCTGCTGATGAAGGGGGAAGCCCTTCTTGAGGGTTCCAAAGACAAACACGTTCTGAGCCATGAGAGAGAACGTCCTGCTATGGGCGTTGGTTCATCATGGGGAATCTGATTCCATAAGGGGGGTCGGCCGGCGCCGCTTGGGGGTGGGGTAGATGGGAATAGGGCGCCGGCCTAGCGGATTGGGGTCCGCCGCCGTTGTTACTACCGAGCTTGGCGATTCAAGTAATTCCGTGATCACGGAATGTCAGGAGGCGGTCGACGACGCTCAGTCCCACGCATCGTCACCGTCTTGCACAGAGCCATCGTTTTCATCTGCCGGGCTTTCTAACCCGGCCAGTTGCCGGTCGGCCATTTCTTTGGCGAGGCCCACCAGAGCATCGATCTCTTGCATCTGGTCCACGTGACCGCCATCGGCGACGCGTTTCCGAATCCTCTTCAGTTGGTCAGAGGTTTGTCGCAACGTTTTGTCCATAGACGGCTTCTTGGCCACGCCTGCATCTCCTGCATCTTAACCCTTGAAGACGAGCAACCGTTCCGGCCCGATTTTACGGCAAAGACGACATTCAAACCGCCTTCAAAGGTCATGAAGTCCGCGCCACCGTTGCGCATGGGAGAGCCGGCCCATTCTCCAGGCCGGGAGATGACGCGTCTACATTTCTTCCGCCGCGCTTTCCGATGGATTTGCAATCAACCTTGCAGATCGCCAATCCCTTACCACCAGCAACTTCTTCTTTCTTGCCAGCAGTTCATCCCGATTTCCATCAGCCGCTCGGCTATGCTTTGCGGCAATCGCGTAGTCGGCTCTGTTCGTTCGATAGTCTTCGTTTTGCACAGACATGTTTCTATCTCCCGATACAGAATATTAACGCGCCGCCACAGCAAGCAGTTCCAAAACAGAATTCAGAACGCATATGAAGAAGGGTGAGGTACGATAACTTTAATCCACCATGTCACGCAGCGGCTTTTTGCGCTTCGGCGGCCTGTACTTCTCGACCAGCCTGACCTTATCGATGTCGACCGTCACCAGCGGTCCCAGATCGACGGTCACCCGGCCGCCTGCCTCATCTATGCGCGTGACCTCGCCGGTAAGCTCGATCTGCTGCCCCTTCTTCACCTTGGTATAATCGATGATGGAATGGGGGAAGCCATAGCTCGGGATGGAGACGCTGACGCGGGCGTCAGTGACCCGCCTGCGGACGGTGGCCGTGATCTCCACCATATCTCCAATCCCAATCCCCGCGCCATTCCATGACTCTGGGGCGGCCGGCACCTTAGTCACGTGCTAGCTAATATAGGTGACCGCTTCATCCAATCGATGGACGAAGCCCGTCAAAGGCCGATGCTATTCTGATTGCATGTCGCGACCTAACTTACCCCCGAGCCAGCTTGCTATCGCTATGCTCGCGATCAGCGTCAGCTATGCCGAAGCCGCGGACCGCAAGGTCGAAACCGCGGCGCCCGGTACGTACGCCAATTCGAAGAACCTGCCGGTTTGCACCGCGTCAAGCTCACTCTTCGAAGTCCTCGGTGACAAGTGTTTTCTCGTCAAAGGTTCGATGATCTATGGCGATATCGCCGAGCTCTCCCAGATAGCCACTTTGACCTGGTAGCCATGAGGCTCGCGACCCTCCACCTTGAAACTGCGAGATACGGCGACGTTTATCGCGTCGCAAGGCTCGCGCTGCTGAGGCAGCAAATGATCCGGCACATCAAGCGCACTGACGCCTCGGCTCAAAAAGTCGAGCAAGCGCTGGCTAGTTTGGCCGAAGCAAACGCACCCATGGACCGGCTCGCGCGGCATCAGTAGGCCGCGGTCATGCACGCCTCCGCATCGGCACGATGTGCCGCGGGTTGTTCGGTTGCTGCATAGTGGCGTTCCACATCCGTTTTCGCGATGCCTTGGCGGTCGTGCTTGAGGGTGTAGGCCACTGCTGCGACGCTTCCTACATCTCGTTGTTTTCGATGATGCCGGCTTCGCCGTCGGGCAGGTGAGGGGCGGGCGATTTGCTACAGTCCGGAATTCCGATTTGGAGGCCGCCATTGCACAGCTGCACTGGGACATGCCAGTTTGTCAACCAAATGGCTCATCATGGGAGTCTCGTCATGTCCATTCGCCGGATTGCGTTGACCTCGGCAGCGGTCACGCTTGCCTTCACAACCCTCGCCCAGGCCAGGCCGGACACCCGCGCCATGACCTGCCAACAGACGCAGGCGCTAATCCAGAGCCATGGCTCGGCGGTGCTGACCACCGGCCGTAACACCTATGCCCTCTACGTCCGCCAGTACAGCAATGCGTGCGACTGGTCGGAAATCCCAGCGGTAGCGTTTGTGCCGACGCGCGATGGCCAGTGCTTGGTTCATCGATGCAGAGAGCCGCTCTACACTCCTCCCGGCTGACGGTGACGAGCATAGCTATTCTGCTGCGCCTTTCGGCAGGTAGCCCTTTTCCCGCAGATACGTGGTCAGGATCTTCTCGACCATCGATGACACAGACCGCATGTCATCCTTCGCCGCTTCCTCCAGAGCATTTTTCAACCCCTGTTCGATGCGGAACGAAATCGGTGCCGTTCTTACCATGGTGTGCGATCCTCATACAATGTAGTTGACGGTTGACGACATTGTATGAGATTGTGAGGGTAAGCAAACTACTAAACCACGGGAGAAACCCAATGCCGAACATTACCGTTCGGGCAGCCGCCGAAGGTATGCCGGATGTCGAACCGCCGCCGTCTGCTTAACCTGACTGTCTTGCTGTCCATGATGCGGGCAGGGAAAAGCGATGAAGCATGAGCGCTTCCGTCAAGACGAAGGCGCTGGCTGCATTTGTGCAGCAGTGCCTTGATCCGCTGCCGGATGCCGTCCTCATCGACTCACACCACAACAAGCTCATGCGTCAGGCGCAGCGCCTTCCTTGGTGCAAGGCTGATGCTGTCACCAGCCTGACAAGAGCGGAAACGGATTACTGGCAAGCAAAAAGCATTCACGCGATGTACGTCCTAGAGGACGAGGATCGATCTAGCGCCTATTTTGACGAACGGATGCTCAGCGTCGACAGGAACCGGCAGGCTGTGGCCGATCAAATCCGAGTTCCAGCCCTCGCTCTCCTGGCCGTTCAATGGAAGCGAGAAGCCGCAAAGGACCGATATCTGCCGATCGTTGCGGATGAAGTCGCCAAGCTCGTCGCGGCGGACGAGGCGTTTCTTGCAGCGCATCCGATCACCAAGCAACCTCGTAGAAAATCGTTCGCGCCGCTCTAACCGGCCTAGCGAGCGACGCTGATGAATTGCGGGCAGCCGTCAACGGAATAACTTGGCGTCGTGTATATCCCTGGTCCCGTAAAATAGTGGCAGGTGGACGCACCCGTTGGGCTCTTCTCTTCGTGATAGAGAACGCCCGTCGATGTGGCCAGCATCCCGCCAATCACCAGGGCGACCAGTATACCGAGGCCGGCAACAGCTTTTAGCATTTCGATAGCGCGGGCTAAGCGGCCCTACGCGGTTTGAGCCTGTTCGACAGGGCGGTGGCCTGCGGACATTGAACTCAATCTTCCAATGGCGAATGCGGCCATCACGATGAAGGCCGCAGTGATGCTCAAAAAGATCCACGATGCGGTCGCGGGATCGGTGGCTACGCAGCTTGCGAGTTCCATGACGCCTTTACCCCTTTAAGCCCGGCGGCCCCACACCGCCAAAACCCAAGCATGATCCCGTTCCGGAATAAACACAAGTGGTCGCTAATATTTCAAATGGCTGGCGGGCTTCCGTCGTCCGATTATCATCGACGGCGCGACCATCGTAACCAATGAAGCCGGATTGCCAGACTTTGCCGCGTTGCGGCGAGCGATCACGAGGAGCAAGTGCCAAGCTTAAGGGTTAGTTTCCTCAGCTAGCAATCCCTCTACTGCCCAACTACGGACTCTGCCGGCCGAGCTGAGGTTATCGGATCGGCGTGACGAAGGACGATTCTCCACGCGCCATCCTCCTGCCGGAAGATGGTGGTGACCCGAAGCGCAATCGGCACCAGTTTGTCCCCGCCGCCGACCTTGGATTGAAGCCTCTCGATTTCCATGACGTAGCCCAGGTCCGCTGTCGCGTACTCGGCGATTCGTTCGATGCCGATGACCTCGCCGTCTCGGTAGTTGGTAGCAGCCCGATCCATGGTCTCGGCAGCCTTTATCCATCCCTTGGCCGGCGGACCGAACGGGTTAGCGATTGTCACGTCATCCCGCCGCGAGTAGAGGTTTTTCAGAGGCTCAGGGTCCCCTTCACAAAAGCACCCAAAGCCAGATGATCTTGCTCGATAAACTTCGTTAGATCGGAAGGTAACATCTTACCGTCCCTCGCCTGATTGGAAAAAGAACTCTACACCCAAACCTCCACTATCGCATCCCGTCTTCTGTCTCACGAGGCTGCACAGAGGCAACGTGCAGGGCGAGCCCCATTGGGATCGCAGGATTGCCCAGCGTTCCATCGTCGATGATCCAACCGCAAATATGCATTTGATGGCCCGGCGGTTTCGGCTTCCGAGTCTCTTTGTTGGATAGCGATTCGAGCGATATTGGCCAAGGATTGGACAAGAAACGGAGATTTTCGGCTAAGTGCCTGAAAAATCTGGTACGCCCAAGGGGAATCGAACCCCTGTTACCGCCGTGAAAGGGCGCACTTCCGGGAGCCTGTGTTAGCCGGAGCTAGCCAGAAAAAGCCCATCAACGATTTGAAAACATAGAATTTTTTGCCCCAGGCGGACTGCAAGGGCTAGCGCTGGCGCGCCCCGGATATTACCTTCATTTTTACCCCAGATGAACCGGGGCGAACCGGAGGTAAGACGTGGCAAGGACGGTAAGAGACTCGAAGCTGGAGACGAGGGCTGCACGGTCGCGCTTGAAGGTGAGCAAAGACCCGCACTGGCGGACGCTGGTGCCGGGGGAACTGCACATCGGCTATCGCAAGAGGCGAGCGGATGCGCCGGGTAAATGGGTGATGCGGCGGTACGTTGGCAGGGACGAGGGCGCGGATGGGGGAAGCCCATACCGCAAAGAGACGCTCGGGCTGGCGGACGATTATCGGGACGCGGACGGAGCGAGCGTACTGTCCTACTCCGACGCGCAGCGCCTAGCGCACGAGCGTGCCGGAGCCGCTGCACCGAACGACGCCGGCTCCCCCGGCTTGCTGACGGTGCGCGAGGTCGTCGAGGACTACATAGCCTTTCTCAAGGCGGAGCGGCGGAGCGGGCGCGACGCCGAGCGGCGGGCACGTGAGTTCATCTTGCCCGAGCTCGGCGGTCTGTGGGTCGCCGAGCTGACGACCGACCGCCTCCTCCAGTGGCGCGACGCGATGGCGGCGAAGCCAGCTCGGCTGCGGACCGGCGCGATCAGGGACAGGGAGTCCGGCGAGCGCGTGCGGAAGCCGCAGCGCTATCGCCCGGCTCCAGCCACGCCGGGGGAGATCCGCGCCAGGCGCGCCACGGTCAACCGCACGGTGACGGTCCTGAAGGGGGCACTGAACCGGGCGTTTAAACTCGGGCGAGTGAACGACGATCTGTCGTGGCGTCGGCTGGACCCGTTCGTGAAGGTCGACGTGGCCCGCCCCGGCCACCTGTCAGTCGCGGAGGCGCAGCGGCTGATCAACGCGACCAACGCAACCAGCGGATTCCGTGACCTTGCGCACGGCGCACTGCTTACCGGATGCCGATACGGCGAGCTCTGTCGACTGCTGGTCGGGGACTTCCAGCGTGGGCGGATCGTGATCCGCGAATCTAAGAGCGGCAAGCCGCGCGACGTGCGGCTGACCGAGGAGGGGGTTGCGTTCTTCCGCGCAGTGACGGCGGGCCGTCCCACCGGGGAGCTGATGTTCCTGCATCCGGTGCAGCGCGACGGCGAGACGGCGATGGAAGGGTGGGCGAAGTCGCAGCAGGCGCGGCTCATGCTCGACGCCTGCCGAGTGGCCGGGATCGTGCCAGCCGTCGGTTTCCACCAGCTGCGCCACACGTGGGCCTCGCTGGCCGTGATGAATGGCCTGCCCCTGATGATCGTCGCCGAGAATCTAGGCCACTCAGACACGCGCATGGTCGAGAAGCACTATGGTCACCTGACCGAGGACTATCGCGACGAGGCGATCCGCACCAGCGGTCCGCGTTTCGGCGTCGCCGCGCCGACGAACGTCGTGCCAATGGAGGTGCGGCGATGACGGCCGACAGGCCCGAGTGGCCAGGGTTGAGGGACGCTGCGGACCTCGGGCCCATGTGCGAATGGGTGGCGGAGCGTATGGACCTTGATCCAGCAGAGGTGGCCGCCGCCGAGGACGAGGCTGCCGAGCCGCACTGGCCGCTGAGAGCCAGCGAGCGGGATGCGCTACTGGCCGCCTTCAACGCGAACGGGAGGGGTCGCTGGGAGCCGGTGCTGAGGGTGCTGCGCGCTGGCGCGGCATCGCCCGGCCTGATGTCCGTGATCGCCGACCTCATCGAGCATGGCGGCTTCGCGGCGAAGGCCGACCTGACGTCGCATGACGCGAACTACCTGTACTACGAGTACCGGGTGATCGAGCGCGTGCTCCGGGAAGGCTTCCGGGAGAAGAGCGAGAACGCGCGCTATCGGCTCGCCACGAGGGTCGCGGCGAGGCTGCTTGGACGCACCGAGAGCGATATCGTTGGCGCGACGAGAAGGCGAAAGGGCGGCGAGGAGCGCCGCGCGCTCGGCGACATCCGGTGGCGGGTTGCAACCGACGGGGCGACGCCGGACTGAGGTTTTTGTGCGGGACGCTGGGCGTTACGCATAGCCCCGCAAGCCCGCGCAGGCTAGGCTTAGCGTTAGTTGACTAGCGGAGATAAGCCAATGAATACAATGAACAAAGTACCGTCGGCGGACCCAGAAGAAACGATCTCCATCCCGGAGTTCTGCCGCCGGTTCCGCATCTCGACTCCCACCTACTATAAGATGCGCGCGGAGGGTTGCGGCCCGCGCGAGCTTCGCATGGCCGGTCAGGTCGTCCGCATCCGACCGGAGGCAATCCGGGACTGGATCGCGGACCGGGAGAGCCCCACGTCGACGGCCGCCCAGCGCGCCAAGCTGAAGGCGCGGTCGGAATACGCCCTCTCGGGTGGTCGATGAGGTCGTCATGAGCAAAGCAAGCAAGGAGCGCACCCGCCAGGCGCTGAGAGTAGAGGGAACCGACTTCGAGCGCGTGGCGGCGAACGAGCGAGTGCCGGGCGGAGTTCGGCTGTCGGTCGCCTATCGCGGGCGGCGGGATGGGCATGGCCCAACCTTCTACGTCTATCGACTTGACTCACTAGGCCTGATCGTGCCGCCGGAGAGTATGAGCCTTTGGCGGCGACCTCTGGATTCACCTGATTGGGCTCGACTACGCCGAGTGCGACTGGAAGCGGCGGTGAAGCGCACGCAGGAGCGCGCGATTGTAAATGCGAACCCCGCTTGCCCCACAGATCACATCGATCGTCGAACCCTCAGCCTGCTGTGGGCAATCGCGGCCGAAGACACTGCCGTCATACAGGACGCTGGCCTAGATCCCGCGTCCGTACTGGACATGGACGAACTGCCGATCTTCGACGAGGGACCGCGGGGTGCAGAATGAGCGTCCTTCAGAAGACGCCCGCCGAGCCGGAGCTGGATCGCGCGGAACGACTCCTCATCCTCTTCGACGGTGAACGAACGCGCCACGGCACCTACGACCCGACCCGGCTCCGCCTCGTCGGTGACAAGGTGGAGATGAAAGACGAGCGAGGGCAGGGACCACGCGACGTGTCGGGTCCGCCGACGATTGACCTATGGCGACGGCATGTGTCGGGCGAGCTTCCGCTTGGCGTCAGGCCAGTCGGCGACGACGGAAGGTGCCGATGGGGCGTCGTCGATGTCGACAGCTACGGAGTGGATCACGCCGACCTCGTCGCCAGGGTCGAGGCGGAGCGGCTTCCGCTCGTCGCGTTTCGGTCAAAGTCGGGCGGTGCGCACCTATTTCTGTTTCTGAGTGAATGGTCATCTCAGGCAGCCGTGAATACTGCCTTGAGGGCGATGACAGTGCGGCTGGATTTGCCAGCTGACACGGAGGTCTACCCCCCGGCCAGCGGCGAGGGGAACTGGCTGAACATGCCGTACTTCGGTGGCGATGAGACGGACCGCTACGCCGTGAAGAAGGGCGGCCTCGTCATGTCGCTGTCGGAGTTCCTGCACTCGGCTGAGCGATCCCGGATGTCTGCCGGAGATCTCGGTCGTCTGTCGAAGCCCACCCGCCGCGCCGATCGCGCTAGTACCGGGGAGGGGAAAGCAGGGAGGGCAGCTCGCGATCTCGGAAGGTACTCGGCCGAGCTTGCCAGCAAGCGACAGGGTGGTCGAGCGACGCTGCTCTACGGGCGAGCCAAGGACATGGGGAAGATGATCGGCGCGGGCTGGATCCACGAGGACACGGTTTGGAGCAGACTTCTGCGGGCAGCCACCGCCGAAAGCGTCGATCCGCTGCCGTATGGTGAGGCCAGCGGCCACATCAAGAGGGGCATCGAAGACGGGAAGAAGGAGCCTCCCCCCGAGGACGACAACCGATATCCGGTCGTTGAAAGCATCGTCATCTGGCGAGGCGGCGAGGAAACGTTGTGGGAGATCACGCTTGCCGGGCACGGCACCGTCACGCTGCCGGTCAAGGAAGCAATGCACTACTGGACCTTCAATGTGCGATGCGCCGACAAGTTGCGGACGTCCTTTCGCCAGATGAAGGCCGACGCGTGGAATGATCAGATCGCAGTTGCCCTCGCGGTTGCGAAGGAGCGGGAGATTCCACCCGACGAAACCGTCGAGGGCATGTTCCGCGATGGATTGCGCGAGTTCTGTATGCACAGGCATCGCGGCGATAGCATCGAGGACCTCATGCTGGGCAAACCCGCCCACGTGGACGATGACAGGCGCATCTACTTTCGCTTTGAGGACTTTCACCGGTTCCTCGACAGAAAGCAGTCCGGCCCGTTCAGGAGTACGAAGCGCCAGGTCCTCGGCAGGCTTCTGGCCGGGATTGGCGGGGAAGGCGTCGACCACGGCAAGACGACCAAGAAGCTGAAAGGGGTGACCACCGAGGTGCGGTGGATTAGGAGCGATCTGTTCGAGAGCATCGAGCCGTTTCGGCGCCAGGATCTTCCGCCCATCCCGGGGGAGGGGTTCTGATGGTCGCGCGGAAAGCCACGCAAAGTATCCCGAAGACGGGTTCTGCTTTTTCGCGAACCCTCGCCGGCGCTCCGGTGTAAGCGTGCGTAAAGGACCTAAAGCCGTCAAAGCCGTTACCCGCGCGCGCGATCATACGCGCGGGCGTACGCGCATAGCTGTGGCTTTTCGCGGCTATGTGCAGGAACCCCCGGCACAAGGCAGGCCGCCGTGCGCGGCGCGGGTAGGTAGCGCCCGCCGCGAGCCCGCAGGGGCGCCCCAGCGGATCGCACACGACGGCGGCGGTAGCGGCGGAGGTAGTACCCTCGGACGCGCGCAGCGAGCGCCTGCGGGCTCGCCGGGCGGCGGAGCGCTAACTTGCCGATCGGCTCCTGCCCGTGCCGACTACGAGGCCCCTCTCGCTCGAGCACGCGGCGCGTACCGCGCGCTGTGCGGCGGACCGCTTGAGAAGACCGAACTGGAAAACAAATGTGCGCCTGCAAGCAGTTGGCCCTGATTGGCGATCACGGCCTACATCCCATAAGCTGTAGACTCCACAAGTAACGGATCCAATCCTCGGGGCAATTGGCAGGCCGACAAGAATACATCTCTCGGATTATTGATCTGTACTTGTTACTACCCCAGAAAGGTCTACTATAACCCGGCGTGTAATATTTTCTGATTTCCCACTTTCCGCTTTTGCTATCTATTTCTCCGTGATAAGCACGAAGGCTCGGCCAGCCTTCATGCGGAATGTTGCCTCCAGTAAAAAACTTATCTATTGGAATCACATATTCACCGACTCGGGTCGCAAAATATTTCTTGAAGGAGCGATTATTCTCGAGATCACACTCGGTTCGCGGAGACGCAACCTCGCATTGCTCCGAAGCTTCATCAAGAGCGCGTGTAAGCGCCTTAAAGGCAGGGAGGCCGGCGTCTTTCTCCATTCGCTCAAGCTGCTTGCTTCGAGCTATCGCGTCATCCCAATCTGATTGCCAAAGGCGGAGTACCTCCGAATGACGTCGACAAAACGCAGCAGACGTTATACCGGGACCTTCGCCCGGTCTTTCGACCCCGAGCTGCTTAAGTAGTGTGTCGACTTCATCTAATTCTTGCTTCCACGCCGTGGTTACGGTGCTCCAATGCTCCTGGAGCGATCTGAGTAGGGGAATCTTTGCGTTTAAAGACTCATCAACGGGCGCCATCAGATTGTCAACGCACGATCGTGCCTCTTGCGAGCATTGAGCAGGCGAAAGAGGTTGAGCCTCGCAGTAAGCCGTATGCACATCTCGAATCGATGACAGGCACTCATCGTCCAAGAACTCAATCGATTTATCGATGTCCTTACTGTCGACAAGATCATTTATCGAATTACGACAATGTTGAGTTAGCCTGCTAACTCGCCGGGAAACGGCGCTAGCCCGATCGCGATCCGGTTGCGATAGGTCCGGGCGTGCAAGCACTTGTACAAGCGACGATGTTGTTATGTTAATGTCCGACCATACGGTATTCGTTTCAACCCGAAAGACGCTTTCGGAGATGGTTTTTTTCTGGTACCGATCAAGTTTCCCAGCAATCGTGATGAAAAACCGCTCAACGTCTCTAGCAATCTCGCAGGCCTCTTCGGACGCTGGCCCTAGTTGAGGTGCTCCTCCATATGATTCCCGTGACTGCGCAACTTGAGATATACATGTCACAATTGCTGAACTGAGTATTCCTAAGCCTGCGGACCATATTTTTTTCGCAATCATGCTCGCCGAGCTCCTTCGCCAAATCAATTGCAGGCGGCCTGCGATTGACTTAGAGTAGTCTTGCACTTAGCCGCATTCGGAAATCGCTTGCAGAAAATTCGGTCCGCTCTGTTAACTTCTAGACGCGCCAAACAGTTTTGAGAGGCGGAGAGCTTGACCGCGGCCGATAGGATTAGTTCTCTAAGTTGTCGTTCGGCCTCTTTTTGATTCTTCAGATAAAGCTCAGCTAGGCGCTCTGCGTTAAGGCGGGCTATCCGCTCGGCCTCTGTTCGGGCAGCCTCGGAAGCTGAGACGGTCTGCAGCGCGTCGGTCGCGAACGCCGCAAATATCTTGTCACTGTCGATTTGGTTTTGGCTCATACGCCCCATTTCGCGGATGGCGGTTTCCGAGGTCCGCTGATTTATGTCGAGCAACTTGTCGATCATCTTTCCCTGGTTTTCAGCCATCTCTTTCAGCAGCGACAGCTGCTCGCGACTCAGCTTGTTAGCCTGCTCTAGATTCAAAGAGGCCTTTAAAATGACCTGGATAGCCTCAGAATTCTCGCCCCCGGTAGCGTGACCCGCAAATTCAGCTGTTGTGCTACTAACATTGCGGCCGAAAGCTTTGTCGGCATTTTGGACGGCGCTTGAATTTATCGTCGTGCAAAACTTTCCGACCGCGCCACTTACCTCTTTTTGTGATGCGCCAATTAGGCCCAGCACCGACTTGAATTCTGAGGCATTGCAGAACGCTTTCAAATCTCCGCGGACACCGTCGACATCAGGACAGATCATGTCGCCACCGTCCTCATTGCACTTCTGCATGAATTGTGAGCACGGCCCGTTACTAGCCAAGTCCGATGCGGCGGCTGTGAGCCCTTCAGGGGTGCCGGCTATGAGGGAAGTGGCAGTGGGAGCGCACGCGGCGGCGGTCTTAGCATAGTCTACTAGAATAGAGGGGTTTTCTAACACGCCGCGAAATGTTTCTTTAACGGTGTCAGCTTTTCCAAGAATTTCAGGGATGATGTCGCCCGGACGACCTTCGATAATTGGATCAAGGAGTATTTCGGGGAGGCCTGCAATTTCCCCAACAACATCCAGAAAGTCTGGCCGGGCGTCCCGCATAGACCCTAGTTCAAGCGCAAGCCCCAGCACTGCCGAAAGCGCGAACCTGTAGCCGGTCATGCCCCTCTCTCCGAGACTGAAATACCAGGCACCAAATTGAACTGTTTCGGTCTGGAAGGCAATGCGAGTGGACCGGCCCTCGAGCCTAAGCTCACCCCCTTAAATCTAAATCCCCAGAGACAAGACCTAAGCCCGCAAGGTCATTCTCCGGTCCCGGTATAGTATCCGACTTATTGCCATCCCTCCGCCCCTACGCGGCGGAAACGAGTGCCCGCGTTAGCCAGTAAAAGCTAAGATAATCAAATACTTAGAGCCGAGCCTTAGGTTATACTAGCCTCCGTCAGTAAATATGGAGGTTAATATGGCGCCTATTTACCCCTCCGTTCGCCCCCGAGTGGCACGGGTCAAAGGTCTCAGGTCGTCGGCCGTTCGCTCTCCCCCGGCCGAAGGGCCAACGATGAAGACATCGGGCGTCGGCGCCGACGACCTCATCCGCGTCTTGCGTCCTCGCGCCGTCCGCCTCTATCGCGACTGCATGACCGTCGGCGCGTTTGCGGCCGAGGTAGGGGACCTTCGGGCCGCGCTGCGGCAACTCGTCAGCAGTCACAAGGCTGGCCTGATAGCGTTCCAGTCCGGAAGGCGAGTGCCGAAGTGACCAAGGCCGCAGCATCGGGCGTGAGGCCAGTGTATCCGGCCACACATCGCACCCGCATCACGAACGGCAAGGACCTGCTCCCCGGCGTCGACGGCCGCACGTTCTGGGTCCGCCGAATGCGCGACGTGATGGCACTCCATGTCTCCGACCTTGGCGGGGTGGAAGCCTGCAGCGAGGCCGAGAAGAGCATCATCAGGCGCGCCGCTGCCATCACCGTGGAGATGGAGCGGCTGGAACGTGTGTTCGCGCTGGCCGGGGACGCAGGACCCGACCTCGACACGCTCAGCTTGTACTCGCGCCTAGCCAATACACTGCGCCGTCTTCTCGACATGACGGACCTTCAGCGAAGGTCGCGCGACATCACCCCGACGATCGACGAGTACATGCACGCCGTCGCCCAGGAGGCGGCCGCATGAACATCCTGCAGGCGTGCGGCGATCCCAATCTCTTCGGCCCGTGGTTTCGCCGCCCAGCGACTTGGCGTGTCTGGTTCAGCTACCTGGCAGCACTATTCGGCCTGCCATTGGACGACGACCAGTTGGTTGTGTTTCGGCACCACACCGGGCGCTTGAACCCACCGACCGAGCCGTCGGCCGAGGCTTGGCTCGTGGTCGGTCGGCGCGGCGGCAAGAGCTTCGTAATGGCGCTGATCGCGGTCTACCTTGCCTGCTTCCGGCAGTATCGTCAGCATCTCCAGCCCGGGGAGCGCGCCACCATCCTCGTCATAGCTGCCGACCGGAAGCAGGCCCGGACGATCATGCGCTACGTGCGGGGCCTTCTGACGAACATCCCAATCCTGTTCATGATGGTGAAGAACGAGACGGCCGAGGCCTTCGACCTCAACAACTCCGTGACGATCGAAGTTGGCACGGCCTCTCATCGCTCCACGCGCGGCTACACATTCGCCGCCGTCCTGTGTGACGAGCTTGCCTTCTGGCGAACCGACGACAGCGCTGAGCCCGACTATGCCATCCTCGATGCCATCCGCCCCGGCATGGCGACGATTCCCGGTGCGATGCTCCTGTGCGCGTCCAGTCCCTATGCCCGGCGCGGCGCGCTGTGGGACGCATTCCGTCTGCACTGGGGGCAGGAGGGCGGTCCATTGGTCTGGCGAGGCACGACGCGAGAGATGAATCCCTCGGTGCCGCATTCGGTCATTGATCAGGCGATGGCGCGCGACGCGCCATCTGCTCGCGCGGAATACATGGCCGAGTTCCGCACCGACATGGAAATGCTTGTCACTCGCGAGTCCGTCGCGGCGTGCGTCTCCCCCGGCGTGCGGGAGCGTCCGCCGGTGCCGGGCGGACGGTACGTCGCTTTCGTCGATCCGTCGGGGGGTAGCGCCGACAGCATGACGCTGGCTATTGCGCATACCGAGGGCGACGACGCCGTTCTGGATGCGGTCCGGGAGGCGATACCACCTTTCTCACCCGAGGCTGTCGTCTCAACTTTCGCGGCCCTGACTCGCTCCTACGGTATCCGTTTCGTCACGGGTGACCGCTACGGAGGCGAGTTTCCGCGCGAATTGTTTCGTCGCTACGGCGTCGACTACCGTCTGTCCGACCGGAACCGCTCCGATCTCTACCTTGCACTCGTCCCCGCGATCAATTCGCGCCGAGTGGACCTCCTCGACGTCACTCGGTTGGAGAGCCAACTGGTCGGACTGGAGCGGCGGACCAGCCGAAGCGGGCGTGACATCGTGGATCACCCCCCAGGCGGCCACGACGACCTGGCGAATGCCGTTGCGGGAGCCCTGACGATGGCGAGTTCAGCGGCCAAGGCGATTGTACTCGTCGGATCAATCGGTGGTTACGGTGGCAGCGGGCCCATCTCTTGGCGCGAAGTAGGGGACGAGGGGCGACCGCGAGCATGGGTGCGCCGCTACCTGACCGAAGATGAAGCCGAGGGGGGCTGATGCAGTGACCTGGGACCGAGTTTCGTCAAGCCCGCGCTGCCCGCACACAAAATGCTGTTTGCTGAACCGAGAGGACCCTATCCATGCCGAAACAGATAACTGAAATCGAGATCGAAGCTCGTATTGCGCCGGCGTCGACCCGGTGGCCAGGCACGGCGATCCATTGGGAGAAACTCAAGGAGGCCGTGGCCGCCGCGCGTGCGTTAGTCATCGCCGTTGACGCGAACTGTCGCGCGGTGGAGCAAGACAGTGACCTCAGTCCGGAGGGCATCTATCGGAAGCGCGCAGAAATCGGTCGCCGTGCTGTCGGAGACCTTTTTGAATTCGCGCCGCTTCGCTCGGCCGAGAGCGCGGTTGGCAGCGCTGTTTCGCTATTCGAGTCGGGGATGGTCGACCTCCCGAAGGCCCCCACCGGCATAGCCGAAGTTGCGCTCGCGCAGGAAGTTCGGGCCCACATACGAGCACACGAAAACCCCACTGGTTTCGTGTTGAATCATCTAGACGACGGGCGGGTAGTTGGGGCCGTGCTGCACGCCCCCGGCTTTCTCTCAGGGCTTAAGGACGAAGGTCTCAACGTGATCAGAGATCGCGCGAGATCGGCTCTGCACCCTGAACAGGTCCAGCATCGCAAGGAAGCTGAGGAGGCTCTGGAAGTGCTGCGCAAGGGCATCGCGGCAGCCCAACGTATGATCCTGGCCAGAACGGAAACTCGCATCGACCGGGACGAAAAGGTCCGCGGCATTCGAGAGCCAATGCAGCATGGTGTTGCGGCGACCTGATCAGTCGAGGGACGTTGCTCGTACCACGTCCTATTGCCCGAGTTCTTAGTTGAAAATTCTTTTGCGACACTTCCTTAGCCGTAAGCAACATCGTTAGCGATTTGAGATATTTTCTTGTTCTATACGCAATCTCTATCTGGCAACCTGGTGCGAATTTTTGCTATCGAAGTTTTCCCGCTCGATGAGGTAAGAATACGAATGGGCGCTGCCTTCGTGCGGACGACTTTGGGACGAGTGGGCAAATCATGCTGTGGAATGTGACCAGTCCGAAGCCGAAGCACCCAGAAATGCCGAGGGCACATTGCGGTGCGATAATCAGCTTCCCGATAGCCCCACAGTCAGGTCTAATGCCAAGGGTCCGGGGGGAACATGAGCCAGCTTCTTATCCAGCAATATCTCAACGAAATTGACAGGCTGCGGAAATTCTCGGGATCAATCACCGAAGGCGTGATTTCGGAAGCTTTCAAGGATCTACTAAAGGCGTGGTCGCGGCAACTGAACTGGCAATTTGCGGCGCAATACGAATTTCCATCGACGCAGAAAAGTCGCATCCGCCCTGACGGAACGATCTTCCATTCGCTCGGCCTGCCCTTCGGCTACTGGGAAGCCAAGGACACGGCCGACGATCTCGATGTCGAAATCGGCAAGAAGCTGTCCAAAGGCTATCCGCAGGACAACATCATTTTCGAGAATTCCCACACTGCCGTGCTGATCCAGAACCGGGAGGAGGTGTTGCGCTGTCCGATGACGAACACGGAAGCGCTGCTGAAGCTTCTCAACCTGTTCTTCAAATACGAGCGCGAAGAAATCCGGGAGTTCCGCAAGGCGGTCGAGCAGTTCAAGACCTATCTGCCCTTCGTACTGAAGGCGCTCCGCGAACGCATCGACACCGCCTATGAGGCGAACGCCGCTTTTCGGGTGGCGGCGGACAAGTTTCTCCAGCATGCCAGGGACACGATCAACCCTTCGGTTGGCGAGGCCGATGTGCGCGAAATGCTGATTCAGCACATCCTCACCGAGGAAATCTTCGCCAACGTTTTCAACGACAGCGACTTTCACCGCGAGAACAATATCGCGAAGGAGCTCTATGCGCTGGAAGGGAAATTCTTCACGGGCGCAGTGAAGAAGGACACGCTGAAAGGGCTGGAGCTCTACTACGCGGCTATCCGCGCCAACGCGGCAGAGATTTCAAGCCACGTCGAAAAGCAGAAATTTCTGAAGCTGATCTACGAGAATTTCTACAAGGTCTACAATCCGAAGGCAGCCGATCGACTGGGCGTGGTCTATACGCCGAACGAGATCGTGAAATTCATGATCGAGGGTGCCGACTGGCTGACCCAGAAGCATTTTAGCAGGCAGCTTATCGATGAGCATGTCGAGATACTCGACCCTGCGACTGGCACTGGAACCTTCATCTGCGAGTTGCTGGAGCATTTTCGCGGACAGCCGCAAAAGCTGGCGCATAAATACAAAAACGAGTTGCACGCCAACGAAGTGGCAATCCTGCCCTATTACGTCGCCAATCTGAACATCGAGGCGACCTACGCGGCGATCTCGGGCCAGTTCGCCGAGTTTCCCAATCTGTGCTTTGTCGATACGCTGGACAATGTGGCAGGGCTCGGCATCAAGGCCGGCTATCAGCACGATATGTTCGCCGGGCTTTCGGACGAGAACGTCGCGCGCGTCAGGCGGCAGAACAACCGCAAGATTTCGGTGATTATCGGCAATCCGCCGTACAATGCCAACCAGGCTAATGAGAACGACAACAATAAGAACCGTGACTATCCGCGGATCGATCAGCTCATAAAATCGAGTTACATCCGCCTTTCGACGGCGCAGAAGACCAAGGTCTATGACATGTATGCCCGCTTCTTCCGCTGGGCGTCAGACCGCATGGCCGACGACGGGGTGCTGGCATTCATCACCAATCGTAGCTTCATCGAAAGCCGGACTTTCGACGGATTCCGCAAGGCGGTGGCGCAAGAATTCAACGAGATTTATGTCGTCGATCTCGGTGGCGACGTGCGGGCCAATCCGAAGCTTTCGGGCACAAAGCACAATGTCTTCGGTATCCAGACCGGCGTGGCGATTTCTTTCATGGTGAAGCGCCACAAGCAAAAGGGTTGCAAGATTTTCTACGCGCGGCGACCGGAGTTCGACACGGCATTGGATAAGCTTGCATATCTTGGAAACACTGAGGCATCGGCGATTTCTTATCAGCGGATCGAGCCGGACAAGAACGGGAACTGGGTCAATCTGACGGAGAACGACTGGGACGAAATGATTCCCGTGGCGGACAAGAAGACCAAGGCAGCGAAGGCCAAATCGCAGGAAAAGGCCATATTTAGGTTGTTCTCTTTTGGCCTCGTCACCAATCGGGACGACTGGATGTACGATCGGTCGGACGAAAAGCTCGGCATAAAGGCCTCATATCTTGTTGATCGGTACGAATCTGATCGTAAGACCTTGCCTCGGTATCGGCAGGGTAAACCTCAGGTGGACAAACTCGACAGCAGCATAAAGTGGACGCGTTCGGTCAAGCGGAGCCTCCAAAACGATCGACCTTTTCGCCTTTCAGACACGAGGACAGTTGCTGCAATGTATCGACCATTCGATCGGCAGAAACTCCTTTTCTATCCGCCACTGATTGAGATGCTAAACCAAACTCGCGCGATCTACGGAGAGCACGGCGAGGCACTTAACCCAACTGCAGTATTTGCCGACCCCACATCGCAAAAGCCTTTTATGGTGACGGCAAGTGAGTGTTTGATCGATATGCATCTAGTGGGTGCAGCTGCAGGGGCCACAGCGCTTCCCCGCTACCGTTACTCCAAGGTCGGCGAGCGCGTCGACAACATCACCGATTGGGCGCTCAAGGAATTCCAGAAGATATATGGCAAGGACGGGCGGGCCGCTCCAATCTCTACCGCCAGGGAGGAGATTGGCCAGTCGCGGAAAGCGGCACCGGCCCTGACCAAGGACGACATTTTTCACTATGTCTACGGTGTGCTGCACGATCCGGTGTATCGTGAGAAATACGCTCTCAATCTAAAGCGCGAGATTCCGCGCGTTCCGTTCTATCCCGATTTTTGGGCATGGGCGGGCTGGGGCGAGCGGCTACTGGAACTGCATATCGGCTACGAGACGGTCGAGCCATGGCCGCTTGACCGGCTGGATGCGCCGGACGAGAAGGCGCGGGCTGCGGGTGTTAGCCCCAAAGCAATGCTGAAGGCCGACCGCGACAGCGGGACGATCAGGCTGGACACAGAAACGCAGCTTTGCGGCATTCCACCGGAGGCGTGGGAATACCGGCTCGGCAACCGGTCGGGGCTTGACTGGATTCTCGACCAATACAAGGAAAAGACGCCGAAGGATCCGACGATCCGCGAGAAATTCAACACCTACCGCTTCGCCGATTACAAGGAAAAGGTACTCGACTTGCTGGCCCGCGTGGCGCGAGTGAGCGTGGAAACGGTGGCGATCACCGAGGCGATGAAGCTTGCGAAACGATAAACAAGTAGCAGGGATGACATGACGGCCACAGTGCCCCCCTTCGCCGAGTTCTTTGTCCCCGTGCTGCGGGCGCTGGACGCGCTTGGGGGCTCGGCCTCGAACGAAGAGATCGATGACAAGGTGGCGGGGCTGATGGGGGCATCAGATGCTGTGCGTGCCATACTTGTTGGCAACGGGCCACGTCCGAAGTTCGACTACCGCTCTGCCTGGGCGCGAAGCTGGCTCAAGAATGCTGGCATGGTGGAGAATAGCGAACGAGGAGTCTGGACACTCACGTCGGAGGGGCGCGCGGTGCTGGCGCTTGACCCTCAAGAAATCGTTCGGCGCGTCCGGAGGGCCGATGCGGAACTACGCAAAGCGAAAATAGTCGCCACCCCGGACCACGTCGAAGTTGAAGCGGGGGCCGCTGAAACGCCGCTTAAGGATTGGCGCGAGCGCTTGCTTAATGCCTTGCTGGCACTTGAGCCCGCTGCGTTCGAGAGGCTCTGCCAGCGCGTCTTACGTGAGTCAGGGTTCATCAAGGTAGAGGTGACCGGCCGGACTGGAGATGGCGGTATCGACGGAACGGGGGTGCTGCGATTAAATCTATTGTCATTTCACGTTCTTTTTCAAAGCAAGCGTTGGGCGGGTTCTGTCGGCTCTGGCGTGGTCCGCGACTTTCGGGGCGCGATGGTTGGACGCGCCGACAAGGGCCTGATTATTACAACAGGCACATTCACCGCCGACGCCAGGCGCGAAGCGGTTCGCGATGGTGCGCCTGCCATTGATCTAATCGACGGTGAATCGCTCTGCGATTTGCTGAGGGACCTGCAGATCGGCGTAAAGGTCAGAATGGTGCCAGAAGTAACTCTCGACGAAGCCGCGTTCAGGCAATTCTGAGTCGAGCTGAATATAAATGTCTGGCTAGCTATTTTACCCTGGATTTAACCCACAAACGGCCGAGTGCCTTTCGACGAAATAGTATGTTGCTGTTTTTGCTAGGAAATACTGGTACGCCCAAGGGGAATCGAACCCCTGTTACCGCCGTGAAAGGGCGGTGTCCTGACCGCTAGACGATGGGCGCGCTCAGATGTGAGCGCTTATAGTTGCGTTGCACCAAACCGGCAACCCGTCTGCCGCCGCCTGCGACAACTTTTTTCATTGGCCGCAAAACCGCGCATTTTCGGCGATTTAGCCCGGTTCGATGCTGCATCTCATGCCGTCGTCAGACGGCGCACCGCGGACGTTTTGCGTGAACGAGAGAAGAACCAGCGGTTACCGCCGCCGGCGGCAGCGCCAGTTCCAGTCGCGCTCGGGACCGACGTCGATGTGAACGGATTCGGTATGGCAGTAGGTGCCGACGCCGCCGCGCCCGGGCATGCTGCGGATGTAGCTTGCCAGTTGCGCTTTCGCGACGCCTGGAACCTGGATGTCGGCAGCGGCGCAATACATGTGCAGCGAATTCTTGGCGCCGTTGGCGCGGCGGTTGCGGGCCGGGTCACGATAGCCGGAGGTGACGATCATCTTCCTGCCGTAGTGGCCCTCAATCGTCTTCAGCACGCGGACCAACGAAGGTTTGAGGCAGGCAACGTCGACATTCTCGGTCTGCTTCAAAAGACCGTTGGGCGCCAGCCGGGCAAGCCCGGCAGCGGATGCCACCTGATAGGCGCCGCCTTCATCCTCGTTCAGATCGACGTCGCTGTCGTCGTCGAGGCCGGATTTGCGCTTGATCTCGAAGAGTGCGGTCTTGCGTACGCCAGGCAGCGCGTCATCGGTGAAATGGCTGGTGTCGCCGATCGAAGCCAGTTGCACCGGCTTTTCAGCCGATTTGGCCGAGGCCAACGTGATGGTCGGCTTTGCCGCCGGCTTGGGCTGCGCCGCCGTCGATTGCTCGCCCGACCTGTTGCTGGTCTGCGGGGCGGGCGCCGCCGAGGCCGGCGTGGCGCTGAACAAAGAGGCGAGGAACCCCTTCTTCTTCGGCGCATAGGCTTGCGGCTGCGGCTCCCCGGCGGTCACATAAACCGGGTTGTCCATCGCCGGCGCGGCCGCCTCGGCCTTGGACTTCGGCGCGGTCGTGCCTGCATCGGCGGTTTCAACCTTCTGCGTTGCAGCATCGGCTTGTTCAACCGTCTGCGCGGACTGTTGCTGGGGCTGCGGCGTCTGGCCCGCAGCAGCGTCTGCGCGCGCAGGAGCCGTGACGGGGAAGCCGGCATCGGACTTGGCCCCTCCCTGAGGGGCTCCCCCCTGGGTTCCCGGCTTGGCCATTGGCACATAGCCGACCTGCTCGGGAAGGCTTGCGTCGCCCTCGGCGGTCATCGTCATCTGAGAAGTCGTGATCTGTGACGACGAATCAACGGTGATCTGTTGGGTACCAGAGGCCGTGCTGATATCCGTAGCAGAGGCGTTATAACCGGGCATGCCGACGGACAGGGACGGGTCGCCGGCCGAGGTGCAGGACGCCAGGAGCACGGAGAAAAGCGCGGCCGCAATGGCGCGGCTTTCTCCCTTCGCGAGGCGCGATCCTGCTGATTTCAAAACAAAATTCCCCCTCGATGTCCGGCCGGTACGTCATTGGCGGCGTCGAAACGTCCCGCCGAAATAAATCCTTGTCCCCGAACGGAAACGAGACCTGTGTCAAATCCGCAAGCCCCAGAGTAATTCGACGGCTAAAGAGGAATCGAGACTGCTTGAGGGTTGACGACACCATTTCGCCCTCTTTTACCGGCGCGTCAACTCACCACACATTACAGAAGGTTACACACGCACCTTGACATAGGTGCCTGGCGCGTCGCCCAGAGTTTTCATGTGCTTGCCGGGTTTGCGGGCCGGCACGCGGGTGTTGTCCTTCGCCTCGACCCAGCGTTGCCAGTGCGGCCACCAGGAGCCGGGATGGTTTATGGCCTCGGCGATCCACTGGTCGAAGTCGCCCGCCGGCTTGCCGCCGGTCCAGTAGTGATATTTCTGCGCTGCCGGCGGATTGACGACACCGGCGATGTGGCCGGAGCCGGCCATGACGTAGTCGACTTCGCCGCCGAAATACTTCGAACCTAGGAACACCGAAAGCGCCGGCGCGATGTGATCTTCCTTCGAGGCGAGGTTGTAGACCGGGATGGTGACGTCCTTCAGCGAAACCACGCGGCCCGCCAGCTCCATCATGCCTTGCGAAAGTCTGTTTTCGAGATAGCAGTTGCGCAGATAGAAGGAATGGTTGGCCGCGCCCATGCGGGTCGAATCGGCGTTCCAGTAGAGCAGATCGAAGGGCAGGGGATCCTTGCCGCGCATGTAGTTGTTGACGACATAGGGCCAGATCAGGTCGCCCGAGCGCAGCATGTTGAAGGCGGTCGCCATCTTGGTGCCGTCGAGATAGCCTTTCTCGTTCATCGCCTTTTCGACGGCCGCAACCTGCTCCTCGTCGACGAACACTTTCAGGTCGCCGGCATAGGTGAAATCGACCTGCGTAGTGAAGAAGGTGGCCGATTTGATGCGGTGGTCGCCTTCCTGCGCCATCAGCGCCAGGGCCGCCGCCAGAAGCGTGCCGCCGACGCAATAGCCGACGGCATTGACGTCCTTCTCACCGGTGGCCTTTTCGATCGTGTCCAGGCCGTATTGCAGTCCCTCTCGGATATAGGCTTCCCAGCTCTTGGTGCCGTGCCGCTCGTCCGGGTTGATCCAGGAGATGACGAAGACGGTGTGGCCCTGCTCTACCGCCCAACGGATGAAGGACTTTTGCGGGTTGAGATCGAGAATGTAGAATTTGTTGATCCATGGCGGGCAGATCAGTAGCGGCCGCTTGAGTACGGTCTCGGTCGCCGGATCGTATTGCAAGATCTCGGCGACATCGCTGCGGCCCACCACCTTGCCGGGCGTCGTGGCGAGGTTCTTGCCGATCTCGAAGGGCGAATAATCGGCCTGCCGGAGTTTCAGGTCGCCCTTGCCGGCGGCGATGTCCTCGGCCAGCATCTTCATTCCGCGCACCAGGTTTTCGCCATTCGAAGCGACGGTCTCGCGAAACAGCTCCGGGTTGGTCAGGATGAAATTCGACGGCGAGATGGCGTTGGACACCTGCTTGACGTAGAAGCTGGCCTTGTGGCGGGTGTGCTCGTCCAGGCCATCGGCGTGCTCGACCAGCTCGGCCGCCCAGCGCGAGGTGACGAGATAGGCTTGCTTGAGGAAATCGAAGAAGGCGTTGCGGCCCCATTCCGGGTCCTGGAAACGCTTGTCGCCGGGCTCGGGCTTGACCGCGTCTTCGGCATCTTCGCCGCCGGCGCCGAGACGCTGGATGGAGTTGGCCCAGACGGTCATATAGCCGGAGAACAGCCGCGTCTGCGCCTCCAGGGCACGCTGCGGGTCGGAAAGCCAGTATTCGCTGAGCTTGGAGAAGGTTTTCACCATGTCGACGACCGGCTCGGCGACATGATCGCGCACGTCGCCTTTTTCGCGCGGCTCGGCCCATGCGGAAGCCGCCTTGCCGGCCTGCTCGATCATGCGCGCCATGTTCAAGGCGAAGCGCTCCGGGTCCTTCACCAGATATTGCTCGACGGTCGAAGCCTGGTCATCTTCCGCTTTGCCCGAATCGGGTGTTTTGGACATGGTTCGCGGGGTTCCTCCCGAAGCGTTTTCTTGACATATTATCATGGGACATCGGACAGGGTCCAACTTGCTCTACCTCGGCTGCCAAGGAAACAATATGACGATTAATATTGGCGAAACTGTTTTTTCTGGCACTGGTCGTTTTTGCCGCATGGGCGCGGCGGTCGTTTTGCTGGCGATCGCCGGCTGTTCGAGCACCAACGTCGAGGGCGCCAGGCCTGTCGCGGCTGCCGACGGGCCAAAGAACACCGGCACCTATCCCAACCTGAATATCCCGCCGCAGGCAGCGGCAGAGCAGTTCACCGAGGCGGAAAAGAACGCCAAGCTCGCCCAGTTGAAAGCCGACCAGCAGGCGCAGGGCTCAAAAGGCGGCGCGGTCAAGGCCACGAACCAGGCGGCGCTGAACACACTGGCAAAAAAGCACGGCGCCGACGCACTGAAGCAGATCGAAGCCAAATGCGATCCCGCCCTCGACCCTACCTGCAAATAGGGTTATATCGCGCGACCGACAACCACCTTTGCCAAAAACCACTTTGACCGTCTGGAATTGACCCACCACTGGAACTGATATGGAAGAATTTCACAAGGTCCGCCGGCTTCCGCCCTATGTCTTCGAGCAGGTCAACCGGCTGAAGGCCAGTGCCCGCTCGCGCGGCGCCGACATCATCGACCTTGGCATGGGCAATCCGGACCTGCCGACGCCCAAGGCCATCGTCGACAAATTGTGCGAGGTCGTGCGCGATCCGCGCACGCATCGCTATTCGTCGTCGCGCGGCATTCCGGGCCTTCGCCGCGCCCAGGCCAATTACTATGGCCGCCGTTTTGGGGTGAAACTCGACCCGGACACGCAAGTGGTGGCGACGCTGGGGTCGAAGGAAGGTTTTGCCAATATGGCGCAGGCGATCACCGCCCCCGGCGACGTGATCCTGTGCCCTAACCCGACCTATCCGATCCACGCTTTCGGCTTCATCATGTCGGGCGGCGTGATCCGCTCGTTGCAGGTGGAACCGGACGACGGCTTCATCCCCGCGCTGGAGCGCGGCATCCGCCATTCGATCCCGAAGCCGCTGGCGTTGATCCTCAATTACCCGTCGAACCCGACGGCGCAGGTCGCCTCGCTCGATTTCTACAAGGAGGTGGTGGCCTTCGCCAAGAAGAACGACATCATCATCCTGTCGGACCTTGCCTATTCGGAAATCTATTTCGACGGCAATCCGCCGCCCTCGGTGCTGCAGGTGCCGGGCGCGATCGACGTGGCGGTCGAGTTCACCTCGATGTCGAAGACCTTTTCCATGCCCGGCTGGCGCATGGGTTTTGCCGTCGGCAACCAGCGGCTGATCTCGGCGCTGACCAGGGTCAAGTCCTATCTCGACTACGGCGCCTTCACGCCGATCCAGGTGGCGGCTGCGCACGCGCTCAACGGCGACGGCGCCGATATCGCCGAAGTTCGCGACATCTATCATAAGCGCCGCGACGTCATGGTCGACGCCTTCAGCCGCGCCGGCTGGATTGTCCCGGCGCCGGCGGCGTCGATGTTCGCCTGGGCGCCGATCCCGGAGCCGTTCAAGCATCTCGGTTCGCTCGAATTCTCCAAGCTTCTGATCGAGCACGCCGACGTGGCGGTGGCGCCGGGTGTCGGCTTCGGCGAGCATGGCGACGACCATGTGCGCATCGCGCTGGTCGAGAACGAGCACCGGATCCGGCAGGCGGCTCGCAACATCAAGCGCTTCCTGGCGTCCAGCGCCAAACAGCCCAACAATGTGGTGCCGCTGGCCGCACATCGTTGAGCGCCTGACACTACATCGACCAAATTCTTGGGGGGCGTCGCCGGACATGGCTGAAGCGTTGCGTGTTGGAATTGCCGGTCTCGGCACCGTCGGCGCGTCGGTGGCGCGCGTGCTGCACGACAAGGCGGCGGAACTGACGCGGCAATGCGGCCGCGAGGTCGTCGTGTCAGCCGTCTCGGCCCGTGATCGCAAACGCGACCGCGGCGTCGATCTCGGCGCGGCCAAGTGGTTCGACGATCCGGTAGGAATGGCGCAGACCGCCGAGATCGACGTGTTCGTCGAGCTGATCGGCGGCGACGAGGGACCGTCGCGATCATCCGTGAAAGCAGCGCTTGAAACCGGCCGTCACGTCGTCACCGCCAACAAGGCGCTGCTCGCCAAGCATGGCGTGGCGCTGGCCGAGATCGCCGAGAAGAAGGGCGTGCTGCTCAATTACGAGGCGGCGGTGGCGGGCGGCATTCCGGTCATCAAGACGATGCGCGAGGCGATGGCCGGCAATTCGGTGACCCGTGTCTTCGGCATCCTCAACGGCACCTGCAACTATATCCTGACCCGCATGGAGGCCGAGGGCCTGTCGTTCGACGCCTGTCTGAAGGATGCGCAGCGGCTGGGCTATGCCGAGTCCGACCCGACCTTCGACATCGAGGGCCACGACACCGCGCATAAGCTGTCGATCCTGACCAGCCTTGCCTTCGGCACGCGGATTGCCGCCAACGACATCTACATGGAAGGGATTTCCAACATCAGCCAGGCCGACATCCGCGCGGCCGGCGATCTCGGCTACCGGATAAAGTTGCTCGGCGTCGCCCAACGCACGGAAAGCGGGATCGAACAGCGCGTGCACCCGACCATGGTGCCGACGGCCTCGGTCATCGCGCAGGTGCACGGCGTCACAAATGCGGTGGCCATCGAAACCGATATTCTTGGCGAGCTTTTGCTCTCCGGTCCCGGTGCCGGCGGTAACGCCACCGCATCGGCAGTGGTCGGCGACATTGCCGACATCGCCAAGAGCCGGCCCGGTTTCCAGCACGGTCCGGTCTTCGGCCTGCCGGCGAAGGAATTGCGACCTTACAAGAAGGCGCAGATGCGCAGCCATGCCGGCGGCTATTTCATCCGGCTGACCGTGCATGACCGCATTGGCGTCTTTGCCGCCATCGCCAAGCGCATGGCCGACAACGACATTTCGCTGGAATCGATCGTGCAGCACGCCGCCGGGCCGGATACCGCCCTGCAGAAGACGGTGATCCTCGTCACCCACGAGACGACAGAAGCGGCGGTCCGCAAGGCCGTCGACGGCATCACCAAGGACGACCATCTGACCGACAAGCCGCAGGTCATCCGCATCGAGCGGGCGGAATAGGGAATTCTCTTTCTCAAATCGATTGATATCGCTGCGCTTTCAAGAAAGACCCGCCCAGGTCTTGCTGTTGTCATGGAGCTTTGACACAACCGGCGCGCCTCTAACGCATCGGCCCGGAAATCGGAATCGATTTTCGGGAAAGCACGATGCGTAGCTTCAAAGAGTTAGAGCGTCCTTTGCGCGTCCAATGGACGCGGCGCTCTAACGGGAGGCAATGTGCCAACGAGGATTGTCCACCGATGAACATTGCCCAGAACATCGTCGCCGGCCTTGACCGGATACTCACCATGGAACTGGTGCGTGTCACCGAACGCGCCGCGGTTGCGGCGGCCAGGTTGCGCGGACGCGGCGACGAAAAGGCCGCCGACCAGGTCGCAGTCGACGCCATGCGCGAGGAGCTCAACCGCCTCGCCATCAACGGTACGGTGGTGATCGGCGAGGGCGAACGCGACGAGGCGCCGATGCTCTATATCGGCGAAGAGGTCGGTTCCGGCAAAGGCCCGGCGGTCGATATCGCGCTCGATCCGCTCGAAGGCACGACGATCTGCGCCAAGAACCTGCCCAATGCGCTGGCCGTCATCGCCATTGCGGAAAAGGGCAGCCTGCTGTTCGCGCCCGACGTCTATATGGACAAGATCGCCGTCGGCCCGGGCTATGCGGACGGCGTCATCGACATCGATGCCTCGCCGGCCGAAAACATCGCCAGCCTGGCCAGGGCCAAAGGCGTGCCGGTGCCGGAGATCACCGCCTGTATCCTCGACCGGCCGCGCCATGGCAGCCTGATCGAGGCCGTGCGCGCCACGGGCGCTGCGATCCGGCTGATCGGCGATGGTGACGTCGCCGGCGTCATCCACACCACCGATCCAGAGGAAACCGGCATCGACATCTATCTCGGCACCGGCGGCGCCCCGGAGGGTGTGCTGGCGGCGGCAGCGTTGCGCTGCACCGGCGGCCAGATCCACGGAAGGCTGGTCCTCGACACGCCGCAAAAGGTGGCGCGCGCGGCGAAGATGGGCATCGCGGACCCGAAGCGGGTTTACCGCACCCAAGACATGGCGCGCGGCGACGTGCTGTTCGCCGCAACCGGCGTGACCGACGGCAACATGCTGGCCGGCGTCAAGTTCGGGCGCAATTCCATCACCACGCATACGATCGTGCTGCGCTCGTCGTCGCGCACCGTTCGCGAGATCAAGGCAAGGCACCAGGATCTGGAAAAGTTTTGATTCCCGACTCGGCTAGCCGTCGCATATTGTGAGAAATGACAATCCGCAGACGGCGCGTCGCATGACGGGCGAAAACCGTATCTTCCTCGATGTCAGGCAGTCGGCATCAGGTGTTTCCTGGGAACACCGGCTGACCGAGCGGCAGGACATGACTGCGCTTGCGATAGCGCAAGGCTTTGGCGTGCCGGACATCGTCGCGCGCGTCCTTGCCGGGCGCGGCGTGACCGCCGCGCAGACCGAGCGGTTCCTTGATCCGACCATCCGCGATCTTTTGCCGGACCCGGCTTCGCTGACCGACATGGACAAGGCCGCCGCCCGCATCGCTGATGCGATCGTGACCGGGGAAAGAGTGGCGATCTTCGGCGACTACGACGTCGACGGCGCGGCCTCATCGGCGCTGCTCAAGCGGTTTCTCACGCATTTCTCCGTGCCAGCGGAGATCTATATACCGGACCGCATCTTCGAGGGGTACGGACCCAATCCGGAAGCCATGTGCGAACTTGTCTCGCGTGGCGCGACGCTGATAGTCACCGTCGACTGCGGCACCAACAGCGCTGTCTCGATCGACGCGGCGAAGGCTGCCGGCGCCGACGTGTTGGTGCTCGATCATCACCAGCTCGGCGGTCCGTTGCCGGCGGCGGAAGCGGTCGTCAATCCCAATCGCGAGGACGACCTTTCGGGGCAGGGCCATCTTTGTGCCGCCGGCGTCGTCTTCCTGGCTCTGGTGCAGACGACGAGGATCCTGCGCGGCCGGTTGCCGGATGCCGCACCACCGGACCTGCTTGGTCTGCTGGACCTGGTGGCCCTGGCGACCGTTTGCGACGTGGTGCCGCTGACCGGCGTCAACCGCGCCTTCGTGGTCAAGGGGTTGCAGATGGCGCGCCAACAGAGGAACGAGGGGTTGGCGGCGTTGGCACGGGTCTCGCGCATCGGCGAGCCGGTTAGCACCTTCCATCTGGCCTATCTGATCGGCCCGCGCATCAATGCCGGGGGGCGCATCGGCGACGCAGCACTCGGCAGCCGCCTGCTCGCCACCGACGATCCCGTCGAAGCCCGCACCATCGCCGAGACGCTGGACCGGCTCAATCAGGAGCGGCAGCAGATGGAATTGGAAATGCTGGCCGCGGCACGAGTGGAGGCCGATGCCGAGCTTGCCGGCGGCAATGGGCCGGCCATCGTCGTCACTGCCAGCTCCAATTGGCATCCGGGCATCGTCGGCCTGCTGGCCTCGCGGCTCAAGGACCATGCGCGCCGGCCCGCCTTTGCCATCGCCTTCAACGCCAATGGCGTCGGCACGGGTTCAGGCCGTTCGGTGTCGGGCTTCGATCTCGGCCGGCTGGTGCGCGAGGCCGCCATTGCCGGGCTGATCGTCAAAGGCGGCGGCCATGGCATGGCGGCCGGCATTACGGTGGAGCGGGCGAAACTTGGCGCGCTCCGCGCCTTCTTCGAGGAACGGGCGGCGGCCGACGTGTTCCGGCTGCAGGGCGACGAAAGCCTGGCGATCGACGGTGCGCTGGCCGCCGAGGGTGCGACGCTCGGCCTGCTCGATGCGCTGGAGAAAGCCGGCCCGTTCGGCGCCGGGCATGTCGCGCCGGTCTTCGCGCTGCCGCGACATCGTCTTGCCGATGCGAGGCCGGTCGGCACCAATCACATCCGCGCCGAGTTGCAGTCGGAAAGCGGCGGCCGGATCCAGGCGATCGCCTTTCGCGCCGTCGATACGGCGCTCGGCGAATTCCTGTTCACGAACAGGGGCAAACCGGTCCACGTCGCCGGTTCGCTGTCGGGCAATCACTGGAACGGCAACCGCACAGTGCAGTTCCGCATCGTCGATGCCGCGTTGGCTTGAGCGTTATGAGGCGGCTTAGGTCATTAGCACAGAGGTTTTGATAGAATCGCATGCTTTGGAGATTAGCCGAACCTCCATCGCTTCGTCATCCTGGGGCGGAGCAAGGAGCGAAGCGACGCGGCGCAGACCCCAGGATCCATGCCGTGACATCGGAACGCCGCCACGGCGCAGAATTCTGCTCCGCTGGACTCTTTTTCTAGCGCTACGGAATGGATCCCAGGGTCTCCGCGACGGAGCTTCGCTCCTGCTTCGCCCGGGGATGACGAAGTTGGGGAGGATTCGGCCAATCTTTAATGTCGGTGATAGTCGACCCAAACGCACGGCGAAAATCCTGCCTGCCAACAGCCCGCCAGCTGTCAAAATCACCTATATCGAGGAACTAAGCCAGAACCGTCTGCAGCCGGGTCAGTTCGCCGATCTGGGCCATCGTCGCCTCATAGCCGAGGCGGATCGCTTCGTCGGCGCGGTGGAATTCGGTCAGACCGATATGGCTGAGCTTCGGCTGCAGCGACATATCCGGCGGGTCGCCGGCAAGCCTGGCACGCGAAATGCGGTCCTGGATGATGTTGAAGGCTTCGACCATAACGCCGGTGATGCCGAGCCGTGTCTCACGGGACGGGTGGCCGGTGTCTGCCTGACCGGGCCTTGGCGCATCCTTTTCGACGACCAGTTCACCGGCGCTGTGCTTGATGACGGCGGCGCGGCCGAACAGATCATAGTGAAGGTTCACCGCGACCACCAGCGGCTGCTCGTAGGCACGGCAGACCGAGACCGGCACTGGATTGACCAGAGCGCCGTCGACCAGTACGCGTCCGTTGCAAGTGACCGGTTCGAACACGCCGGGCAGTGCGTAGGAGGCGCGCATGGCGGTGGGCAGCGAGCCGCTCGACAGCCAGATTTCATGGCCAGTGCGGATTTCCGCTGCAACGCAAACGAACGGTTTCGAGAGATCCTCGAAGCGAATGCCGGCTAGGTGCTCGCGCAGCCGCGCATCAAGTTTCATGCCCCCGAACAAGCCGCTGCCGCGCAGATTGAGGTCGAGAAGGCCAAAAATGCGCCGTTTTGTCAGGCTTCTGGCGAATTCTTCCAACTCGTCCAGCTTGCCGGCGAGATAACAGCCGCCGACCAGCGCACCGATCGAGGTGCCGGCGATCATCGACACTTCGATGCCTGCTTCGTCGAGTGCGCGCAGCACGCCGATATGGCCCCAGCCGCGAGCGCAGCCGCCCCCCAATGCCAGTGAAATGGCTGTTTTTTTTGGAGCTTCTGTGCCTGCGGGTGAAGAGAGGCCATTGGCCTCCCGAACGTCCGGTCTGTTGCGCAATGACGCCCACTCGAGCATCACAATCTCCCTTGTCCCGCGGCTAATGTATAGGCAGGCCGTATCGAAATCATGAATATACGTGGTTGCAGTTCGGCGAATGGTTCAAATGGATGGTTCATGGGGCTTTCGATACGTTTCTTCCGCATCGAACAGCGGCCTGCTCCCATCGCTGGCAAGCGTCCCCTTGCCGTCGATCAGTCCCACCGTCCGATAAAAGCAGGAACGCCGGCCGGTGTGGCAGGTTGCGTCGTGGCCCATCACTTTGACGCGCAACCATATCGCGTCCTGGTCACAATCCGTGAGCATCTCGACAACGTTCTGGACATTCCCGGACGTTTCGCCCTTCTTCCACAGAGCGTTGCGCGAGCGCGACCAGTAGTGTGCGATGCCGGTTTCCAGCGTCAGCGCCAGCGCTTCGGCGTTCATATGCGCGACCATCAGCAGCATGCCGTCTTCGGCGTCGGTGACGACGACGGTGACAAGGCCGCTGGCATCGAAGCGCGGCGCAAAGACCGTGCCTTCTTCCAGTGCCTTCTTGTCTGATGGAGCTTTCGGGAATTCCACTGCCGACATCGCCGATCCTTGTTTTGTGCGACCGGCGAGGGCCGTTCAGCCCCTGCCGCCGCGCACCATGGTGACGAAACGGACCTGTTCCTCGGGCGTGTCCTTGAAGACGCCGGTGAAGGTCGAGGTCAGCGTCGTGGACCCCTCCTTGCGGATGCCACGCATGGCCATGCACATATGCTCGGCTTCGACCATGACGGCAACGCCGCGCGGATTGAGCACGTCCTGGATGACGCCGGCGATCTGTGCGGTCATGGCTTCCTGGGTCTGCAGTCGCTGAGCGAAAATATCGACGACGCGCGCGATCTTGGACAGGCCGACAACCTTGCCGTCCGGCAAATAGCCGACATGCGCCTTGCCGATGATCGGCACCATGTGGTGCTCGCAATGCGAATGGAACGTTATATCCTTGACGAGGACAAGGTCGTCATAGCCGGCGACTTCCTCGAACGTGCGGCCTAATTCCTCGGCCGGGCACTTGTCGTAGCCGCCGAACATTTCGCGATAGGCCTTCACCACACGCTTTGGCGTATCGACCAGGCCCTCGCGGTCCGGATTGTCGCCGGTCCAGCGCAACAGCGTGCGAACCGCGGCCTCGGCTTCGGCTTCGGTCGGCCGATCGGTGACCGGCTTTTCCATATAGGCGGAGGGGGGCATGAATTTCTTGATGACGGCATCCATAAAGGCGTCTCCCGTAGTTCCCCTCTCAGGAGGAACGAGTTGAACGGACCACGACCTTTCGGGTGTTAGAAACGTGCCCGGTTTCCAGCCCGTAAGCGGCGTGAACTGATTTGGGCAAAAACGAAGGCCCTTGGTTTGCCTTGTCCATACCCGAGTACCAGCATTATATATGATCGTGCCGAGCGAAAGGAAGACCGTCAGCGGCAATCGCTGTTCGCTTGGCGGCGACGGATTGGAAAAATATGATCGACGACGTCTACAATGCGAAAATTCTGGGATTTGCCGGGAATATCGCGCGGATCGGCCGGCTCGACCATCCCGATGCAACCGCGCGCGCACATTCCAAGCTGTGCGGCTCGACCGTGACCGTCGATCTGAAGATGGATGACGGCGTCGTCACCGATTTCGCCCATGACGTCAAAGCCTGCGCGCTTGGCCAGGCGTCGTCCTCGATCATGGCGCAACATGTCATCGGCGCCAGCGCGGATGAATTGCGCAGTGTTCGCGAGACGATGCTGAAGATGCTGAAGGAAAACGGCGCGCCGCCTGAAGGCCGCTTCGCCGACCTCAGATATCTCGAACCGGTGCGCGACTATAAGGCACGCCATGCCTCGACCATGCTGACCTTCGATGCGGTGGTCGACGCGATCGGCCAGATCGAGAAGAAGCGCGCCGAACAGGCGGCGTAGCCGTCAAATGGCGACGGATCACACGCACCAGCATCAGAGGCCGCGATACACGCGCAACTGGCCCGGCCCGTGGCGCAAAACGCCCGGCCGAATTCTTGGCACCTCTCTCGTGCGCTTTTACCAGCTGACGCTGTCCGGCTTTGTCGGCAATTCCTGCCGGCATTTGCCGACCTGCTCCGAATATGCGCATGAAGCGATCGCCCGCCATGGATTATGGGCCGGCGGCTGGATGGGATTATTCCGCGTGCTGCGCTGCGGGCCGGGCGGAACGCATGGCATCGATCGTGTGCCGGATGTGCTGGCCGATCGCTACGTCTGGTTCGCGCCCTGGCGGTACTGGCGGATCGGAAAAAAACGCAGTGACTCGGAAAGCTGATCCCGGTAGAGGGGCTCGGTAATCGGGCAGATCTTTACGACTTGCTAACCTTAACCTCATGTTGCGTATTTAAGACAAAATCGAGACAAGACGCCTCGCTAAGCCGCTCCTGACATGCCTCAGGAGAGATTGCCCAATGCGCCAGCTAGACCGCCGTCCATTCGTTTTCGCATTGGTTATCTACCTACTGGCCTGGCTGTTGGGTTTTCCGATCCGCGCTCAATCGGCGCCACTGGAGGACCTCGAATGCACGCTGATCCTGGATGCTGCAAGCGGCGAAACTCTGCATCGGCAAGGGATTTGTGACCAGCGCGTCAGTCCCGCCTCGACGTTCAAGGTCCCGTTGGCCCTGATCGGCTATGACGTGGGAATACTGAGCGACGAGCACACGCCGGCCTGGGGCTACAAGCCCGAGTTCAAGGCGGTGAAGCGGGACCAGAAAACCGTCGACCCGACGATCTGGGAAAAGGACTCGGTGCTGTGGTTTTCGCGGGAAATCACCCGCCACCTCGGCAGCGAGCGGTTTGCCGGCTACGTCTCGAAATTCGACTACGGCAACACCGATGTTTCCGGCACTCCTGGCAAGAATGATGGCCTCACCCGGTCCTGGGTGAATTCTTCCCTTGAGATATCGCCGGTCGAACAGGCAAACTTCCTGCGCCGCCTGCTTGCCGGCGAACTGCCGGTTTCGGACAGGGCCCACGCGATGACCAAGGCGATCTTGCCGACCTTCCGGTCAGGTGGCTGGACGGTCCAGGGCAAGACCGGGACCACCAGGCTTGGCGACAGCGCCGACAAGCGCTCGCTCGGCTGGTTTGTCGGCTGGGCGAACAGGGATGCTCGCAAGATCGTCTTTGCCCGCTTGGTAATCGATACGAAACGTTCCGACACGCCCAAAGGCCCTCAGACGCGGACGATATTCCTGAAAGAGCTGCCGAATCTCATCAACAAAGAGTAAGTGATCGGCCATTCGCCTTTACGGCACGGGAATCTGCCCATAAAAGACTGCCGCCGGACGCATCCGGCTTTTACTTTTGCATGTCGTCGACCCAAAACCGCTGCACACTTTTTGGGGCGACATGCATTTCACCACCCGCGCTCGTTTGCGGGACTGGATAGGAGAATTTTATGCTGAATTCCGTTTCCCTGACATTTCCCGATGGCTCCCTCCGCGACTACGATGCGGCGATGACCGGCGCCGGCCTGGCAGAATCGATCTCGAAGTCGCTGGCCAAGAAGGCGGTCGCCTACTCGATCGATGGCGTGGTGTGCGATCTTTCCGACCCGCTCGGCAAGTCCGGCAAGATCGAGATCATCACACGCGAAGACCCGCGCGCGCTGGAGCTTATCCGCCACGACGCAGCACATGTGCTGGCCGAAGCCGTGCAGGAATTGTGGCCGGGTACGCAGGTGACCATCGGCCCGGTGATCGAGAACGGGTTCTACTATGATTTTGCCCGCAACGAGCCGTTCACGCCCGATGATTTCCCGGTGATCGAGAAGAAGATGCGCGAGATCATCGCGCGCAACAAGCCTTTCACCAAAGAGGTCTGGTCGCGCGAGAAGGCGAAAAAAATCTTTGCCGACAAGGGCGAGCGCTACAAGCTGGAACTAATCGACACCATTCCCGAAGATCAGGACCTCAAGATCTACGCGCAGGGCGATTGGTTCGACCTCTGCCGCGGCCCGCACATGGTCTCGACCGGGCAGATCGGCAGCGCCTTCAAGCTGATGAAGGTGGCCGGCGCCTATTGGCGCGGCGACAGCAACAACCCGATGCTGACCCGCATCTACGGCACGGCCTGGGCCGATCAGGCGCAGCTCGATGCCTACCAGATGATGCTGGAGGAAGCCGAAAAGCGCGATCACAGGAAGCTCGGCCGCGAGATGGACCTGTTCCATTTCCAGGAGGAGGGGCCGGGCGTCGTCTTTTGGCATGCCAAGGGCTGGAGAATGTTCCAGAACCTGGTCAACTACATGCGCCGCCGACTCGACGAGCAGGGTTATCAGGAAGTCAACGCGCCGCAAGTGCTCGACAAGAGCCTGTGGGAGACGTCAGGCCACTGGGGCTGGTACCGGGACAATATGTTCAAGGTGACGGTTGCTGGCGACGACACCGACGATGACCGGATGTTTGCGCTGAAGCCGATGAACTGCCCCGGCCACGTCCAGATATTCAAGCACGGGCTGAAGTCCTACCGCGATCTGCCGGTAAAACTTGCGGAATTCGGCAATGTGCATCGCTATGAGCCGTCCGGTGCGCTGCATGGGTTGATGCGAGTGCGCGGCTTTACCCAGGACGATGCCCACATCTTCTGCACCGAGGAACAGCTCGCCGACGAGTGCATCAAGATCAACGATTTGATCCTGTCGACTTATGCCGATTTCGGCTTCGACGAAATCACCGTCAAGCTGGCGACCCGCCCCGAAAAACGCGTCGGCACCGACGCGATGTGGGATCATGCCGAGGGCGTGCTGCAGGACGTGCTCGGCATGATCGCGGCGCGCTCGGGCAACCGGATCAAGACGGGCGTCAATCCGGGCGAGGGCACGTTCTACGGGCCGAAGTTCGAATATGTGCTGAAGGACGCCATCGGCCGTGACTGGCAATGCGGCACCACGCAGGTTGATTTCAACCTGCCGGAACGGTTCGGCGCCTTCTACATCGGCTCCGATTCGGAAAAGAAGCAGCCGGTGATGGTGCATCGCGCCATCTGCGGCTCGATGGAGCGCTTCCTCGGCATCCTGATCGAGAATTATTCCGGCCATTTCCCGCTGTGGTTCGCACCGCTGCAGGTGGTGGTGGCGACGATCACCTCCGATGCCGACGATTACGCGCAAAAGGTCGTCGCGCGGTTGAAGGCGGCCGGACTCTTGGCGGAGGCCGACCTTCGCAACGAGAAGATCAACTACAAGGTCCGCGAGCACTCGCTGGCCAAGGTTCCGGTCATCCTCGTCTGCGGCAAGCGCGAGGCGGAGAAAGAAACGGTCAACATCCGCCGGCTCGGCTCGCGCGACCAGGAATCGCTCGGCCTTGGCCAGGCGGTGGCAATGCTTGCCGAAGAGGCGGTGATGCCCGACCGCAAGCGCAAAAGAGCGGGCTGAGTTCAGCCGGATTGTCGACGAAATGGCGGTGGAGCGATCCACCGCCATTTTCACATGCCCGCTATTTCACATGCCTGCCATCATACGTTTGTCACGCCAGCCTTGTAACGAGCCCTCATGCTCAAGCTGAAGATGCGCGAAAGACCGTTTCCCGAGCTTTCCTATGCCAGCCCGCATCAGCCGGCATTGACGCGCTGGTTCATCCACTCCATCGAAGGCCTGTCCGGTCGCGACCGCTTCGCGGCCCTCTATGACTTTTGGCGCCGCCATGTGGTGCCGACCGGCGAGCGCGTTTTCAGCCGCATGCTGGAGCTGATCGATGTCGAGGTGCGGACCACCGGCCAATGGCCGCCGGAAAAATTGCCTGACACGCCGCTGGTGATCGTCGCCAACCATCCGTTTGGCATCGGCGACGGCATTGCGGTGCTCTCGCTGGCCGAGCAGCTTCAGCGCCCGTTCCGCGTCATGATCCACAAGGATCTGCTCAAGATCCGCGAGATGGAGCCCTATTCGCTGCCGATCGATTTTTCCGAGACCAAGGACGCGCTCAGGAATAACATGGCGGTGCGCCATGAGGCGGTGCGGCTGCTGAAAGAGGGCGTCATCATCGTCATCTTCCCCGCGGGCGGCGTCGCCACCGCGCCAAAAGGTTTTGGCCGGGCGCGTGATCTGCCGTGGAAGATGTTTCCGGCCCGTCTCGTCCAGGATGCCAAGGCATCGGTTGTCCCAATGCACTTTTCCGGCCAGAACGGCCGGCTGTTCCACCTTGTCAGCGGACCGATGAACATGGCCGAACGTGACGGGCGCGTGGCGAAGTTGGTCGGGAGGGCTTCGCTGACGCTGCGCATTTCCCTACTCATCCACGAATTCGCGCGGCTGTCGGGCAAATCGATCGACGTGCGCATCGGTGACGTGTTGGGACGGGATGAACTGGAGCCGCTGCGCGACCGCAAGGCTTTGCTCGACCGCCTCCATCGTGGCGTTTTTGATCTGGCACCGACCGAACCGCGCGGCCGCGGCCAGTTTCTGCCGCGACGCCTGCGCAAGGCGGCCTGATCGGCAAATCATAGGATGCTGGACCCGAATCTACACGGCAGTGTCCGGACGGTTAGTCCGCGCCTTCCTCGGGATCCATCGCCGAGGCCTCCGTGGCCAGAACCTCGATTTCCTTGTTCTGCCCGGCCACGACGGTAAAATCCTTCTGGTAGATGCGGTCGCGGTTCTTGGCGATGATGGTGTAGTCGCCTTCGGCAAGCACCATCGAAGCAAAGGCGCCAACGGTTTCCTTGATGGGATCGCCGGATTCGTTGAGCAACGACCAGGAGGTGTCGGCGATCGCCTCTCCACCCGGCTCGCGTACCAGCTTCATGGTCATCTCCGCCGCACGGTGCTCGACGGCCGCTTCGGTCAGCTTGCCGGCTTCGACGCGGATGTCGGAGCGGATGACCGCATTCACCGAGCCATAGGTCGAGACGACGTGGTAGACGCCCGCGTTCAGCCGCACGACGCTGTTCGGCTCGACATCGGGTATGATCAGGGCGCGATCGTGATTGGCCTCGGCTTGGCCTTCATAGATCGAAAACCGCAGTTTCTTCGGCGGTATGCGCACTCCGCCCGACAGTACCGCATCGAGCTTGAGCCCGCCGGCATCGAGCACCAGGCTTTCGCGCTTGGCGTCGTTGCCGACGGTGATGCGCTTGGTGGCGCCGGCCCGGCCGTAGGAGGCATGGACCAGATAGCTGCCGGGCTCGAGCTGGAACACCGCGCTGCCGCCATGGGCGGAAGCGACCATCGGCAGCTTGCCGTCGCCGGTGGGTTCAGGCTTGAAGACGCGCCAGACGATGCCGCGCGTGATGTCGGCACCGTTGTCGGTTAATTGCGCCGACAGCGTGATTGCCCCACTGCTCCCCGATGCCAGCGGTATCTCGCTTTTCGGAGGCGCATAGCTCGAAATTCCAGGAAGTTTCAGATCACCGAGGCCGTCCGCATCCTGCGCGACCGCAAGCGAAACCGGCACCATGAACAGTGCGGCAGCGAGCCAGATCAGGAAACGACGCAATGTCCCCTCAAACATGCCTTGCGTTGAAGCCCACGGCGGTGGCAATTTCAAGGCTTAAGAGTCCGATCGGCTTCTGCTAGATGGCTCTTTATCCGGCGCGCCGCGCCAATGCCCGAACCGCCCGATGTCCCGATGGTGCGCTTCAGCTCAAATTCCAAGGAGACTTGCGCCCATGGCGTCGCCGATCATCGACTTTCTGCTGACCCGAAATTCCGCGCCGATCCCGGAGTTGAAGGAACCGGCGCCCAGCGACGCTGACATCGCGACGATGATTGCCGCCGCGTCGCGGGTGCCGGACCACGGCCGGCTCGAGCCCTGGCGTTTCATCCTCTACCGGGGTGAGGCACGCGTCGAGATCGGCAAGAAGCTGGCGGCCCTTGCCGCACAGCGCGAAGGGCCGCTGCCAGAAGGCCGCCATAACCAGGAACTGGCGCGCTTTTCACGCGCGCCCCTGGTGATCGGCGTGGTGTCGAGCCCGAAGGAAAATCCAAAAATCCCACAATGGGAGATGTTCCTGTCGGGCGGCATGGCGGCGATGAACCTCATGATATCAGCCAATGCGCTGGGCTATGGCACCAACATGATCAGCAACTGGTATTCCGATGTGCCGGAGGGCAGGGCGATCCTGGGGCTGGCGCCGCATGAGCGCGTCGTCGGCTTTGTCCATATCGGTTCCTATCAGGGGCCGGCGCCGGAGCGGCCCCGGCCTGATCCGGCAAAGCTCTATGCCGACTATGCAGGGCCGTGGGTGGGCTGAATGTTCTACGAGCCGGCAAAGGGGCATGGGCTGCCGCATGACCCGTCCAAGGCGATCGTGGCGCCACGGCCGATCGGCTGGATCTCGACGGTGAACAAGGCCGGCGAGATCAACCTCGCCCCCTATTCCTTCTTCAATGCTTTTTCGACGCGGCCCTTCATCGTCTGGTTTTCGTCCGAAGGCGAGAAGGACAGCGCTACCTTCGCCGAAGAGACGGGCGAGTTCGTCGCCAACCTCGTCAGCCGCGATCTTGCTGAAAAAATGGTCCGCACGGCGGTCGATGCGCCGCGCGGCGTGGCCGAATTCGACTATGCCGATCTCACAATGGCGCCGTCGCGTCTGGTTGCGCCGCCCCGCGTCGCGGCAGCGCCCGCGGCGCTTGAATGCCGGGTGACGGAGATCTTGCGGCCAAAGGCGCTGGACGGGACGCTGACCAGCGCCATCGTCGTTGCCGGCGAAGTCGTCGGTGTGCATATCGACGATGCATTCCTGAAAGACGGCATCTTCGATATCGCCAAGGCGGGCAATGTCGGCCGTCTCGGCTATATGGACTATGCCAGCGTCAGCGAAATATTTTCGATGCGCCGGCCTCGCTGGGAAAAGGATTAGAACCTGATCCCCGATGAATCGGGTGGAACTCTAGCCTTGCATGCGTCAGCGATTGCTTCTCTTGGCCATTGCAACAATCGTCTCGTAAAGTTCGTCCTGCGCCTGTTGAGCGGTGATTTCTCCTGTCGCGGCAGCATTGGACAAGGTGTCGGCTGCGCCTAACATCGCCCAAAAACCGGCCTGCACGATCCCCCTTGGCCCTGTAAACGGGGCCAACGCCTTTCGGCACCTCTCGATGAAATCCAGTTGGTAGTCCCGCTTGACGGTCTCCAGTTCGGGCGAGCCTGCCAGCGCGGCCAGCACGCCGGGGATCTCACGGCCCTGGGCCAGCACGCATTCGACGTAGGACGATGCGATGACAGAAGCTTTCTCCTCCAAACCCGGAGCGCTTGCTTCAAGAGCGGCGTCGATCAGCGCCGTCTGGCGCGCGTCGAAATCCTGATAGAGGGCGGTCAGCAAACCGTTGCGCGTCCGGAAATGGTCATAGACCACCGGCTTGGCGACACCGGCCTGTTCGGCTAGGCGCGGCAGCGTCAACGCGTCGGTGCCTTCTTCGCGAACCAGCCACCTCGCCACCTCAAGGAGCTGGCTTAGTCGCTGCTCGCGACTGAGACGAACGCGTCTCTGCGTGGCTTCCCTATTTTTCGCTGTGCTTGACATGGCTATGTACCAAAAGTAACTTACCTGAAGTATATAGAGTTCGCTCTTCGATCGCAACCATCCGCCGGCCTTCCGCCCGGCGGCCGAAGCGGCACGCCTGCGCTTGCCGTACGCAGAGGATTTGTGTGCCTTATGACCGATACTTCACTTGCACGCCCGACCGACCGCAGGGCGTGGTTGGGCCTCATGGCCGTCTTGCCCCTGGTCCTGCTCGTAGCTATGGACGGCTCGATACTCTATCTCGCTATGCCGCGTGTGACCTCGGCCATCACGCCGACCGCCGACCAAGCACTTTGGATTCTCGACATCTACGGTTTCGTGGTTGGGTCGCTGCTGATCGCCTTCGGCAATATCGGCGACCGTTACGGGCGGCTGAAGCTGATCATGATCGGCGCGGTGGTCTTCGGTGCTGGATCGCTTGGCGCAGCCTATTCGCAAACCCCTGAAAGCCTGATCGCCTCGCGCGCCCTTATGGGACTGGGCGGCGCGACACTGTTGCCGTCCGGGCTGGCGATCGTGAGCTCGCTATTCCCCGATCCGCGAACGCGCGCTCGGGCGATCGGTATTTTCGCGGCGACTTTTGCGGCTGGTTTCGCCATCGGGCCCGTCATCGGCGGGCTGCTATTGCGGCAATTCGAATGGGGCGCCGTGTTTCTGATAAATGTTCCCGTCGTGATCGGCTTCCTGATCTCTGCACCGGTACTGCTGCAAGAGGTGCGTTCGACTAGCTACGGGCGATTCGATCTCGTGAGCCTCATGTTGTCCTTCGCAGGTATCCTGTTGTTCACATATTCGCTCAAGAGCGCGGCGGCCCATGGCTTCACGCCGACACTGTTGACCATCGGGATCGTCGGCATCCTTGCCCTTGGGCTGTTCGTGCGCAGACAGAGCAGGGTTGACTACCCGCTGCTCGACCTGGAACTATTCCGAGACCCCATTTTCTCCATCGCCATCTTAACCGGCCTTCTCACGCTGGTTGTCTGGTCGGCTACCGGATATCTGTCGGGCATCTATCTGCAATCGGTGCTGGGTTTTGATGTTTTCAATGCTGCGCTGCTGACGCTGCCGGGCGCGACCGTGCTGACGGCGACTTGCGTGGGCACCGCTCGCATCGTGGAGCGGATAGGCCGCAAAACTGCCCTTGTTGCCACACATCTGCTCATCAGCGTCGGCGTCCTCCTGCTGCTGTTCACGACCACCGAGGTCGGAATCGCGGCCTTCATCGCCTCGACCATGATCGCTGGCGTCGGATATGGGTTATCCTTTAGCCTGGTGGCCGAGATAGCAGTGTCGGCCGTTCCTGCCGAACGAGCCGGTGCGGCGAGTTCGATCGCCGAGACCAGCAACGAACAGGGCAACGCGCTGGGAATTTCCCTGCTCGGATCGTTGGCCGCGCTGAGCTTCCGGCTGTTGGGTCCCGGCGTGGCCGGCACGCTCAACGAAACACTCGATCAGTCGGACCCTGAAATTATCGTGCGGGCCAACGAAGCCTTTCTCACTGGTTTACATGTCGCGGTCGGCGCCGGCGGTCTGCTGACGCTTGCAACTGGCATCATCGCGTGGCTCTGGCTGCCGAGAAAGTTACCCGAATGACCTCTGCTGCCGGCGAGTTATAGGACACCCCAAATTTGGCATATCCCGCAGAAAGCCCGCTCTAGGCCGGAATCCCTGCCGCTCTGGCTCGCGCCAGAAGCCGCTCTGCCAGCTTGAGATGCGGCCGGTCGTACATCTTGCCATCGATGCCGACGACGCCGGGATTTCCAGCCGCCTCGAAAGCCTGAACGATCGCCAGGGAGTGTTTCACCGCCTCGGCCGACGGCGTGAAGGCGGCGTTGATGACCGGCACTTGCGCCGGATGGATCGCCATCTTGCCGGTGAAGCCGTCGCGCTCTGCTTCGGCGCATTCCGCCTCGAAGCCGGCCATGTCGCGAAAGTGCGGAAAAACCGTGTCGATCGCCGCGACTTCCGCAGCACCCGCGGCGAGGATGGTCATGGTACGGGCGAAGCGGAACACATCGGTGTAGCGGGCAATCTCGTCGCGCGCCGTGCGCGCACCGATTGCTGCCGACAGATCTTCCGCACCCCAGGTCACGCCGACAAGCCGCACACTTGCGTTGGCGTAGGTCGCAGCCGCCAGCACGCCGGCAGCTGTTTCGGTGATGATCGGCAGGATTTTTATCGCGCCATCCGGCAGGCCGTTTTCGGCCTCGTGCACCCTCAGCTTGGCCGAGAGATGCTGGACATCCTGGCCGCTGTTCGACTTCGGCAGCATGATGCCGTGGGGTTTCACTGGCACGAGTGCCGCCAGATCGTCATCGGTCAGGTCGGTCGAGAGATCGTTGATGCGGACATAGATTGCGGATCTGGTTTGATGCCTGTGTCCGGTGATGGAGCGTGCGGCGACGTCGCGAGCCAAAACCTTGTTTTGTGGCGCGACCGAATCCTCGAGATCGACGATGACCACGTCGGCGCCGGCGCCAAACGCCTTTTCCAGCTTCTTTTCGGAATCGCCTGGAACGAACAGCAGCGAGCGCATCGGTCAGGCCGCCTTCTTCATCATCATTGCCTGCCTCGTGCATTTGGCGACGAGCACGTCGTTCTGGTTGTAGGCGCGGTGCTCGAACTCGACGATGCCGCGATCCGGTTTCGACCTGGAGTCGCGCACCGACATCACCGTCGTCTCGACGCGGATCGTGTCGCCGTGGAAGACTGGATGCGGAAACACCGTCTCCTTCATGCCGAGATTGGCGATGGTGGTGCCGACGGTGATGTCGTTCACCGAAATGCCGATCATCAGGCCCAGCGTGAACAGCGAATTGACCAGCGGCTTGCCCCATTCACTTTTGGCGGCGAAGTCGAAATCGATGTGCAGCGGTTGCGGGTTCAGCGTCATTACCGAAAACAGCATGTTGTCGCTTTCGGTGACGGTTTTCCGCAGCGTGTGCCGGAAGACATGGCCGACGACGAACTCTTCCAGATAAAGCCCGGCCATGCTCGATCTCCTCGGCTGCCGCATCGGCCTGAAGATCGGAATCGATGTTCGGAAAGCACGATGCGAAGATTCAAAGTGTTAGAGCGTACTTCTGTACGCCCCTCTAAGGGGTTGATAGGCGCTGCATACCGCGCTCGCAAGCCAGTTAACAAACATGGTGAACCGTTCGTAAACCATTTCTGCCTACGGTCTTCACTGGGGCGGGAACGGACTCGGGTTAGGGGCGTAGCGGACGGCATGGTTGTTTCGCATTTCCTGAAATGGATCTACACGGCCAAGGTTTCGGAGCGCGCCGCTGCGGCAGGCGCTCTGGCTCGCGCCTACATCAATGCCGATCTGCCTTTCGAGGACCGCTGCGCGGCGGAGGCCGCGCTGACGCTGCTGCTCGACGATGCCTCGTCGAAAGTGCGGCTGGCGATTGCAGAATCGCTGTCGATGAGCCATCACGCGCCGCTGCATATCATCAGCGCGCTGGCGTCAGATCAACCGGAAGTTGCAAGCCTGGTGCTGGCACGTTCGCCGCTGCTCACCGATGCCGATCTGATCGACCGCGTTGCGGGTGGCCAAAAGGCGACGCAGAAACTGATCGCCGATCGTGCGCGCGTCTCCATGGCGGTTGCCGCGGCGATCGCCGAAATCGGCGAGCCGGAAGCCTGCGCCACGCTTCTCGCCAACAGCGGCGCCGACATCGCTTCGCTCAGCTTCCGCCGTATCGCCGAACGCCATGGCCATCTGCCTTCGGTGCGCGAAGCGCTGATTTCCGATGCGCGCCTGCCTGCCGACTGCCGGCATATGCTGCTGATAAAACTTGGTGAAACGCTCAAAGGTTCGCCGCTGGTGGTGGCGCTGATGGGCCGTGCCAGAACCGAGCGCGTCATGCGCGACGCCTGCGTCAAAGCTTCCATGACGCTGATCGAAGGCACGCGCCAGGAAGAACATGCGGCGCTCATCGAGCATCTGCGCCTGCGCGGCGACCTGACAGCAAGCTTCATCATTCGTACCATCGCGCATGGCAAGGTCGACTTCTTCGGCTCGGCGCTGGTCGCGCTCAGCCAGCAATCCGAACAACGGGTGAGGGCGCTGCTGGTCGGCGGGCATGACGTGGCGCTGCAGGCGCTGTTCCGCAGCGCCGGCCTTGCCACGGCTACGCATGGGATCATCCTGCGCGCGCTGAAGATCTGGCGCGAGGTCGCCAATGGCAAGCGCCTGGCCGGCGTCCAGGAAGTCAGCTGGCTGATGCTGCAGGAACTGGGCGGGCAGTCCGCCGAAGGCGATCTCGCCGGATTGGTCAAATCGATCCATCTCGATGCGCTGCGCGAAAACGCGCGCGGCCATGCGCTGGCGATCGCTGCGGCTTAGACCTTCGCGAAAAATCCGGGAAATCCTCGATCGCGGCGATAATCCGCAGAGAGGCTGCGATTTGCGAGGTGTCGGCCGCCTCGCTTCGCTCGGTGATGCCAGCAGCATTCTGCCTTGCAACAGCGACGGTCGCCGTTCGCCGAGCAGAAGACGCTCAGATATCCAGCACTTCGGTCTCGGCGAATTCCGCGCGTTCCTGGATGAAGCGGAAGCGGGCTTCCGGCTTGGTGCCCATCAGCGCGTCGACCGCATCCTTGGTCGCCGCCTCGGCCTCGATAACATCGACCCTGAGCAGCGTGCGCTTTCTCGGGTCCATGGTGGTTTCCTTGAGCTGGGCGGCCATCATTTCGCCCAACCCCTTGAAGCGGCCGATTTCGACCTTGCCGCGCCCGGTGAACTCGGTGCGCAGTAGTTCGTCCTTGTGCGCATCGTCGCGGGCATAGGCGACCTTGCCGCCTTGCCGGATCGAGTAGAGCGGTGGCACCGCCAGATAGAGATGGCCGCCGCGGACCAGGCTCGGCATCTCCTGATAGAAGAAGGTGATCAGCAACGAAGCGATATGGGCGCCGTCGACGTCGGCATCTGTCATGATGATGACCCGGTCGTAGCGCAGATCCTGGTCGCGGTACTTCGAGCGTGTGCCACAGCCAAGCGCCTGGATCAGGTCGGAAATCTGCTGGTTGCCGGCAAGTTTGTCGTTGCCGGCGCTGGCGACGTTGAGGATTTTGCCGCGCAGCGGCAGCACCGCCTGGCTGGCGCGGTCGCGCGCCTGTTTCGCCGAGCCGCCGGCCGAATCGCCCTCGACGATGAAGAGTTCTGCGCCGGCCGCGGCATTCTGCGTGCAGTCGGCGAGCTTGCCGGGCAGCCGCAGCTTGCGCACCGCGCTCTTGCGCGAGACTTCCTTTTCCTGGCGCCGGCGCACCCGCTCGTCGGCACGCGCGATCACCCATTCGAGCAGCTTCGAAGCTTCCTGCGGATTATCGGCCAGCCAGTGATCGAAGGGGTCGCGGATGGCGGTCTCGACGATCCTGATTGCTTCGATCGTGGCCAGCCTGTCCTTGGTCTGACCGACGAATTCCGGCTCGCGGATGAACACCGACAGCATGCCTGCCGCTGAGATCATGACGTCCTCCGACGTGACGATCGAAGCACGCTTGTTGCCGACCAGATCGGCATAGGCACGCAAGCCGCGCGTCAAGACGTTGCGGAAGCCGGCCTCGTGCGTGCCGCCTTCGCCGGTCGGAATGGTGTTGCAGTAGGAATTGAGGAACCCGTCGCCGCCGAACCAGGTCACCGCCCATTCGAGCGAACCGTGGCCGCCTTGCCTGTCGCTTTTGCCGGCAAAAATTTCGCGGGTGACCTGGAATTCGTCGCCGAGCGAGGCTTTCAGATAGTCCTTGAGGCCACCGGGAAAATGGAACTCGGCCTTAGCCGGCGTCGTGTCCTTCTCCTTGATCAGCGACGGATCGCAGGTCCAGCGGATCTCGACGCCGCCGAACAGATAGGCCTTCGAGCGCGTCATGCGGTAGAGCCGCGCCGGCTCGAATGCCGCACCCTTGCCGAAGATCTGCTCGTCGGGATGGAAGCGTATCCTGGTGCCGCGCCGGTTATGCACCTCGCCGAGTTGCTCCAGGCCGGTCACCGGAACGCCGCGCGAAAATCGCTGGCGATAGAGCTGGCGCCCGCGCGCGACCTCGACCTCGAGATGGTCCGACAGTGCGTTGACGACGGAGACGCCGACGCCGTGCAGGCCGCCCGAGGTTTCGTAGACCTTGCTGTCGAACTTCCCGCCCGAATGCAGCGTCGTCATGATGACTTCGAGCGCCGGCTTCTTGAATTTCGGATGCGGATCGACCGGGATACCACGGCCATTGTCGGTCACCGCCAGATATCCATCGGCCGAAAGCTCGACATCGATGAAGGTCGCGTGGCCGGCGACCGCCTCGTCCATCGAATTGTCGATGACCTCGGCGAACAAATGGTGCATAGCCTTGTCGTCGGTGCCGCCGATATACATTCCGGGCCGCCGCCGCACCGGCTCCAGCCCTTCCAGAACCTCGATGTCGGCGGCGCTGTAGCTCTCGCTGCCGTCGCGGGATGCCGGGCGCTTCGCCGCCTGCACCAGCGGGTCGGCCGGGCGAGCGGTGGCGCGAACCGGTTGCGACTGCTTGTCCATAGTGCCGAAAAGATCGTTGTTGTCGTCCATGCTGGTCCTGGATTGCGATGCTGCGAATCACCATCCGATACTGCCACGCTTTTTGCGGGCAGGCGACGGAGGTTCCTGTTACGTTCGAGGATAGGGCTCTTACTGCAAAACCATCCGGCAACCAAGCGGCGGAAATGGGTCGAAACTCCGGCCTTCAGAGGTTTGCCGCATCAGCCACCCTCATTGCGTATGCGCGGGAAATGAGGAGGCAGTCTGCGTCGCAATCGGCTGGTTCTATTCCGCCGCCCCCAGATATTCTGACAGCGGCGGGCAGGAGCAGACTAGGTTGCGGTCGCCGGCGACATTGTCGATGCGCGACACCGGCGGCCAGTATTTGGCTGATGTGTCGGCATCACCGGCGGGATAGGCCGCCTCCAGGCGCGAATAGGGATGGGTCCACTGGCCGGCCAGCGCCTCGGCCGCGGTATGCGGCGCATTGACCAGCGGATTGTCGGCCAAGGGCCATTCGCCTTTTGCCACCTTGGCTGCCTCGCCTGATATCGCGATCATCGCCTCGCAGAAGCGATCGAGTTCGCTCTTGGGCTCGGACTCGGTCGGCTCGACCATTAGCGTGCCGGCCACCGGAAACGACATGGTCGGCGCATGGAAACCATAATCGATCAGCCGCTTGGCGATATCGTCGACGCTGATGCCGGAGCTCTCCTTCAGCACGCGGGTGTCGAGGATGCACTCATGGGCGATGCGATCGTGCCTGCCCTTGTAGAGGAGCGGGAAGTGCGGCGCGAGCCGCGTCGCCACGTAGTTGGCGGAAACGATCGCCGTCTCGGTCGCCTGCTTGAGGCCGGAAGCGCCCATCATGCGGATATACATCCAGGTGATCGGCAGGATCGAAGCGCTGCCGAACGGTGCGGCCGACACGGCATGGCCCGAGCCTTCGGTGACGTGGCCGGGCAGATAAGGTCTCAGATGCGCCTTGACGCCGATCGGGCCGACGCCGGGACCGCCGCCGCCATGCGGGATGCAGAAGGTCTTGTGCAGGTTCATGTGGCAGACATCGGCGCCGATGTCGCCGGGGCGAGCGAGGCCGACCAAGGCGTTGAGGTTGGCGCCGTCGAAATAGACCTGGGCGCCATGCTCGTGAATGAGGGCGCAGAGGTGGCGCGCGCCTTCCTCGTATACGCCATGCGTCGAGGGATAGGTGAACATAAGCGCGGCGAGATTCTTGGAATGCTCATTGGCTTTGGCACTCATATCGTCCATATCGATATTGCCATCCTCGGTGCAGCGCACGACGACGACGCTCATGCCGGCCATCGCCGCACTCGCCGGATTGGTGCCATGCGCGGATGACGGGATCAGGCAGACGGTGCGGTGGCCTTCGCCGCGCGAGCGGTGATAGCCGCGAATGGCGAGCAGCCCGGCATACTCTCCCTGGCTGCCGGCATTGGGCTGCAGGCTGACCGCATCGAAGCCAGTGATCTCCGACAGCCAGCCTTCCAGTTCGCCCACCATCGCGCGATAGCCTGCCGAATGCCCGGCCGGCGCGAATGGATGCAGATTGGCGACGCTTGGCCAGCTCACCGGCATCATCTCGGCGGCGGCGTTGAGCTTCATCGTGCAGGAGCCGAGCGGGATCATGGCGCGGTCGAGCGCCAGGTCCTTGTCGGCCAGCCGGCGCAAGAAGCGCATCATCTCCGTTTCCGAGTGGTTTTCGTGGAAGACCGGCTGGCTGAGAAACGCCTTACCGCGTGGCTTGCCCGGAGTGGTGCTGGTGCCAGCAGCGCCTGCCTTGGCGCCGAACAGTGCTGCAATGGCGTCCAGATCGGCATCGGTCGAGGTCTCGTCGAAGCTGATGCTGATGTGGTCGGCGTCGATGACGCGCAGCAATCGGCCGGTCTTTTCAGCAGCGGCGGCGATCGCGCCGGCTCTGCCTTTCACTTCCACCGTCACCGTGTCGAAGCGGCTTGCGCCAAGCACCGAAATTGCTGACGCGGTGAGACCGGTCGCCAGCCGGTTGGCCAAGGAATGGATTCGGCCGGCAATCGCCTGCAGCCCGGCAGGGCCATGCCAGATCGCATAGGCCGTCGCCATGTTGGCGAGCAGCGCCTGCGCGGTGCAGATGTTGGAGGTCGCCTTGTCGCGGCGGATGTGCTGTTCGCGCGTCTGCAAGGCGAGACGGTAGCCCGGGCGGCCCTTGCTGTCAGTGGACTGGCCGACAAGGCGGCCGGGCATCAACCGCGTCAGCCTGTCGGAAACAGCGCAATAGGCGGCGTGCGGCCCGCCAAAGCCCATCGGCACGCCAAAGCGCTGCATCGGGCCGACGGCGATGTCGGCGCCAAGCGTAGCCGGCGCGTCGGTCAGCGTCAGGCCGAGCGGATCGGCAATGAAAACGACCAGCGCGCCGGTGGCGCGGGCCTTCTCGATCACCGCCTTGTGGTCGCCATAGACGCCAAACGTATCAGGCCAGGAGACCAGCAGAGCGGCGGTGTTGTCGTCGATCGTGTCGCCGTCGACCTCGATGCCGAGGGGCTCAGCGCGGGTGCGCACGACGTCGAGCGTCTGCGGGTGCGGCGTGCCGGCAAGCGCCACCTTGGTCCGCTTGTCGCGATGATGGCGCAACGCAATGCCGACCGCCTCGGCCACCGCCGTCGCCTCGTCGAGCAGCGAGGCCGACGCCACCGGCAGGCCGGTCAGCTCAGTGACCAAGGTCTGGAAATTGAACAGCATTTCGAGCCGGCCCTGGCTGATCTCAGCCTGGTAGGGAGTGTAAGCCGTATACCAGGCCGGGTTCTCGAACAGATTGCGCTGGATGACCGGCGGCACGTGGACGCCGTGGTAACCGGCACCGATAAAGCTCTTCGACACGGTATTTTTGGCCATCGTCGCCGAAAGCTCGGCCAGCGCCTCCGCTTCGCTCGCCGGGGCCGGCAAAGCCAGCGGCCGGTCGAGCCGGATCGATCTCGGCACAGCCTGGCTGATCAGCGTCTCGACTGAGGGAACGCCGATCGTCGCCAGCATGGCTCTGACGTCATTGAGGCCGGGGCCAATATGGCGGGCCGAGAAGGCGTAGGGTGCTGCGGTCATCTTCCTGGTCCTGCTATCAACCAATATGGGCTTTGTAGGCGGTCTCATCCAGGAGACCTTCGAGTTGGCTTTCATCGGCCAGCCTCATCTTCCACAACCAGCCGTCGCTGGTCGCCGCCGAATTGACCAAAGACGGGTCCGACGACAGCGAGGTGTTGGCCTCGGTGATCTCGCCGTCGACCGGTGCATAGACGTCCGATGCCGCCTTGACGGATTCGACCACGACGGCCGTATCGCCCTTGGCCAGCTTTTTCCCAAGCTCCGGCAATTCGACGAAGACGAGATCGCCGAGTTGCTCCTGCGCGTAGTCGGTGATGCCGACGGTGGCGATACCGCCTTCGACGCGGAGCCATTCGTGATCTTCGGTGAAATAGGTTTTTGCCATGAAGTTCATCCTTTGCGGTAGCGATGGGGCGTGAAGGGCAGGGGACTGATATCGACCGGGATTTTGGTCCCGCGAACGTCGGCGAAGAGTTTTGCGCCAGGTTTGGCCAGCGACGTCTGCACGTAACCCATGGCAACCGGATGGGCGGCCGAGGGGCCGAAGCCGCCGGAGGTGACGTGGCCGGCGGGATTGCCGTCGGTGTTGAAAAGGGCAGCGCCGGTGCGCACCGGCTGGCGGCCTTCCGGCTTCAGTCCGACGCGTTTCTGCGCCGGGCCGCGCTCCAGGATTGAACGCAATGCGTCGGCGCCGATGAAAGCGCCAGAGGCGCGAACCTCCTTTGGGATCGCCCACATCAGCACGGCGCTGGCCGGGTCGATCTCAGCCGTGATGTCCAGCCCGTGCAGGCACAGCCCTGCTTCGAGCCGCAGGCTGTCCCGGGCGGCCAACCCAACCCACATCACGCGCTCGTCCTCGAGCAGCTTGGCGACGAGATTTCGCGCATCCGCTTCGGGCAGGCCGATCTCGAAACCGTCTTCACCGGTATAGCCCGACCGGCTCATGAACCAGTTTTCGCGGGGCTCAAAGCCGTGCATGAACAGCAGCGAGCCGGTCTCGATGCCGGCGCGGGACAGGGCGGCCCAGGCTTCAGGCCCCTGGACCGCCAGGAAGACGCGGTCGAGTGCATCGATCTTGGCATCAAAATCCCCCTTTGCCTCAACATCCAGGGCAAGCCCACGAAGGTGCTTTTCGTCGGCTTCGGCATTGCCGGCGTTGGCGACGACCATGAAGCGTTGCTGGCCGAGCCTGGTGACGATCAGATCGTCGAGGATGCCGGCGGCTTCATTGAGAAAGAACGTGTATTTGGACTGGGAAACTTCAAGCGCGCCGGCGTCGAACGGGCAGGCACGATTGAGCAGTGGTTCAGCGCCCGAGCCACTGATCTCGAACAGCTTCATGTGCGAGATGTCGAACAGGCCGGCATGCTCGCGGGTATGAAGGTGCTCCTTCATCACGCCGGCCGGATAGGTCAGCGGCATCGACCAGCCGGCGAACGCGCCAAAGCGCGCACGGGCGGCCGCGTGCAGGTCTTGGAGGGGAAGGTGTTTGGTGTCGTCGCCCGTCATGTCGTCTCCAGAGTCGCACGCAATCGGCCGCGAGTGGCGACCAGTCCGTGCCCCTCTGTCTGAAGCCTGAGAGACTCGCGCCCCGTAACTCTGTCGGCAGCGCTTACACCTTCGGCGCGGGGGCAAGCCCCGACTTTCCAGAGTGTCTTTCCCGTCTACGGTTCTTTTGCCTGAGAGATTTCGGGCGATTTCCCCTTCGGCGGCAGCTCTCGCTGCTCTCTCCCGCAAACAGGTAGGACTCAATTTGAGCCCTCGACTCGCCATCCATAGCCTGCGGGCGACACCTTGTCACCTCCCAGCGACACCTTACCGACAAGTCTTCGCTAACCACGCGGTTTGCCGGTTTCTCAACGAACTCCCGATATATTGGGTCCAGACGACGTTCGGACGGGGAACGAAATGGGCCAATTAACGATGAGCGCGCCGGTGGCCGGGCTGACCTCGAAAAATTGGATCACAGCGGAAGACGTGGTCATGCTGCGCCGCGAGGTGTTTGGCGACGGCGTGGTGACGCGAGGCGAGGCCGAGGCGCTGTTTGCGCTCGACGCAATGGCCAAGGACAAATGCGCGCAATGGCCTGTTTTTTTCGTCGAAGCTGTGACCGACTTCATCGTTCATCAGGAAAAGCCGGCGGGCTATATCTCGCAGGACAATGCCGACTGGCTGGTCCGAGCGATTTCGCGCGACGGCATGGTCGATAGCCGGACCGAACTCGAATTGCTGGTGCATGTGCTGGAAAAGGCGAAATCGTCGCCGAACGGGCTTTGCGTCTATGTGCTGGCGCAGGTCGCCAATGCCGTTCTGGACGGCAAGGGGCCGCTGATGCACGACGGCAAGCTGGTCCCCGGCCTGATCGCCAAGGCGGAAGTCGAGCTTCTGCGCCGCATACTCTATGCCCATGGCGGCGACGGCAACATCGCGATCACCCGCGCGGAGGCCGAGATGCTGTTCAAGATCAATGAGCGGACAGCGGCAGCCAACAATGATCCGTCATGGAATGATCTGTTCGTCAAAGCGATCGCCAATTTCGTCATGTGCTCGGCCGGCTACGAAGCGCCGATGCGCGACGTGGCGCTGCGCAGGGATTCTTTCTTCGAGCAGGCGGAACCGGAGATCGGCAGTTTCTTTGGCCGCATGGTATCGGGCGGCCTCGCCGGCATCATGGAAGCCTATCGCGCGCCGGGCGATATCGAATCCGAATGGGAATCGAAGAACAAGGCAGCCGAGGCACTGGCCCGCCGCGCCGAAACCATCGACGCCAGCGAGGCGAAGTGGCTGGCTGAGCGCATCGGCCGCGACCGGCCGCTGCGCGAGAACGAGCGCGCGCTGCTGACCCTGATCAAGCATGCCTCGCCGGAAATCCATCCGGTGCTCAAACCGCTAATCGACAAGGTCGCTTGAGCAAAAGTACTAAAACACTGATCGGAAATGGGCGGAGCTATGGCCTCAAATGCCGCCGTACCAGTCGTAGCCATTGTCCTCCCAGTAGCCGCCCCTGCCGCCGCCAATAGTGGCGAAACCGTCGACCAGTTCGATCTTGCGGAGATATTTCGGCATCTTATAGCCGATCTGGCGCTCGACGCGGACACGCAACGGCGCGCCGTTCTCGACCGGCAGCGGCTTGCCGTTCAAGCCATAGGCAAGGATCGTCTGCGGATGACGGGCATCGAACAGGTCGATCGAACCGTAATATTTGATGTCGCCGGACAGGCTGCGGTCGATCGTGTCGAGGCAGTGGAACATGACGTAACGCGCCTGCGGCTTGACCACCGCCTGATCAAGCACCAGCGACAGCGGCGTGCCGGTCCATTTGGCGATGCAGCTCCAGCCTTCGACGCAGTCGTGGCGGGTGATCTGGGTGCGGCTTGGCATGTTCACCAGCTGCTCGCGGGTCAGCGACAGCGGCTTTTCGACGAGGCCGGAAACCTCGAGCCGCCAGTCGGCGAAATTGTTGGCGAGCAGGCCCTTGTAGACATCGTCGTCCGGCGCGGTGACGCCGTTCGGCCGCTGCGGCTGGCGAATGTCGGCTTCGGTGAATTCCGGCGCCAGCGAATCGCCGGCAAGCAGGCGTTGCGCGCGCCAGGTAAGGCCGTTGGCGCCTTCGAGGAAGCTGCGCAGGCCGTCGCCCACGCCAAGCTGGCTGTCGAAAGCATCGCAACCCGACAGCATGATGCCGGAGACGCCGAGGCTGGCCGAGGTCAGGAATTTTCTTCGGCTTATCTGTAGTTTGGGGCTGATCTCAAACTTCGCCATCTCACGCACTCCTCTGGGGCGTCTTGCTGCCATGGGCCGCCGGCGGATCGGTTCGGTACCAGCCGGTGATCATGGAACGCAACTCGTTGATCGGGCCGGCGGCGAAGATCATCAGTATATGGACGATGAAGAAGCCGACGAGCAGCAGCATTACGATGAAATGAATCGTCCGCGCCGTCTGCCGGCCGCCGAGCAGATCGTTGAGGAACGGCAGCACCGCGTTCATGCTCGGCGACATGGCAAGGCCGGTGATGATCATCAGCGGCAGTAGCACGAACATGACGCCGCCATAGGCGATCTTCTGCAGCGTGTTGTACTCGCGCCTGTGGTGGAACTTGAGCCTGGCATGATCGGTGATGTCTCGCGGCAAGCGCCTGAGATCGCCGATGCGCGGGGCAAGATCGCGGCGCAGATGGCCGTTGATCAGGCTGGCGACCAGCCAGACGACCAGTGTCGTGGTCAGTATCCAGGCGAAGAAGAAATGGACGACGCGGGCGGTGCCGAGGTCGTAGTAGGAGGGGATCGTCGCCCAGGATGGGAAGGCGCGGGACGTCTCCCGACCCGCCGGCCCCGACCAGCCGAGCACACCGGTCGTATCGAAGCGCTTGCCGAAGATTTCGGTGTAGCCGCGCGGACCGTTTGCGGTGTTCTCGGCGCCGATAGCGAAGATGGTGTTGTTGTATGCGAATCCCGACTCCTTGCCGATATAGAGCTGAGGGCGGGCGTTGAAGATCTGCAGGCCGGAAAGTAGCATGAAGAACAGCGAGATGGCCCAGAGCCAGTGCGTCAGCCGAGTCCAGCGCGACTGCCGGTAGATCAGCGTTGCGTCCTTCGGCGCGGCAGTATCTGGCCCGACGGTGGATTGGCTCCTGACAACCGATTCCATTTTTTCGCGTCCTTCCGGCCGCTCAGTCGGCCTTTCGATCGTTCTCCTCCCAATACGTTGCCAGCCAAAGCGATGTTTCATCCGATCACGAAATTATTACGGCCTGCCTGGTACTACCGGCTCCCGAGACTAACGGCGAGGTTGACCGCGGCGGCGACGATCACTGTATTGAAAAAGAACGACACGATCGAATGCAAGAGCACGATGCGACGCATTTGCGTGGTCGAAACCGCGGTATCGGAGGTTTGTGAAGTCATGCCGACGGTGGTCGAGAAATAGAGGAAATCCCAGCCGTCCGGCCGCTCCTTACCCGCAAACACGAGGCCGCCGACGGGCTTTCTCTGCTTCGCTTTGCTGCCGGGGTCGGTCTCTTCATCGTTCAGCCAGTAAACATGGGCGTAATGCAGCGCCGTCATGGCGTGGATGGTGAACCAGCCGAGCGGGATCGACAGCAGCGCGAAGGTGAGTTCGACAGGATGCGCGTTGCGCTCGCGATTGATCATTTGGAACAAAGAGATGATGGCGACGGCGACGACAATCAGCGTCACGCCAAAGATGACCAGCACCGGCTGGTCGGTGGCGCGGGCATTCTTGCTCAGATAGCGGTCGGTGAGCAGCGGCATCTGGGCGATGACGGTGTAGGCGGCGAAAAACGCATTGGCGCCGATCGAAAAGGCGAGCGGAGTGCGCAAGAGCAGCGCGATCGCCAGCGCCACTACACCGATGCAGGCCGACACCGCGAACTGCATGTGGCGGTGAAGTGGTTTCTTCAGGGGCATCTCGGTCGTCATGGCCCGGCCTCTGATGGCGGTCCGTCTTACGCCGCTCGCCTTGTAGGACTCGGACATTATAACAACTTTTGACTGTGCCCATGATGCCGAAGATCGATTCCCGATTTTGCTGCGCGATCTCCGGTTCAAAGCGCTAGCCCGGTGCGGCGGATTTCAGCGCACGCCGCAAGATGCGGTCGAGCTCGCCGAGAAACCGTGAGCGGTCCTGCGGCGCGAAACCGGCATTGTAGCCCTTGCTCTCGCCGGTCTCGCGCAGATGCTGCTTGAGGTCGCGCATGGCCACTGCCATGCCGATCGTTTCCGGCGTGAACGGGCGCCCGGTCGGCCCAAGCACGTGGGCGCCGAGTGCCACCGTGCGGGCGGCAAGCGGGATGTCGGCTGTCACCACGATGTCGTTGGGCTTGGCATTGTCGACGATCCAGTCGTCCGCCGCGTCGGCGCCCTTGGAAACGACGACGTTGCGGATCATCGGATCGCGCGACGGGCGCAGGCCGCCATTGGAGACGAAGGTGACGACGATGCCATGGCGCTCGGCGACTTTCTCGACCTCAGCCTTCACCGGACAGGCATCGGCATCGACGAGAATCTGTATTGTGTTGATGCTAGTCGTCATGCCGACTCGGTATTGATGACCGCTTCATTTTCCATGAGGTGCGCTTTTAGCAACCGATGCACGTCGGTCAGACTCCTCTGCAAAAACGTATCACGTACGAGGAAGTTGATTTCATCTGTCGCGTGATCGATCTCTCCCAAATCGATCTGAACGCGATTGTTTGCCCTATAGCTACGCCATAGGTCCTCACCAAAATTCTGTATTCGATGGATCGTCGACTTTTCGTAGTCGATGAAGCGAATACGAACGCGAATTTGAACCTCCTTCACCTAATAAACCACCACGCTCCTGATGCTCTTGCCCTGATGCATCAGGTCAAAACCCTTGTTGATGTCCTCCAGCTTCAGCGTGTGGGTGATCATCGGGTCGATCTCGATTTTGCCGTCCATGTACCAGTCGACGATCTTCGGCACGTCGGTGCGGCCGCGTGCGCCGCCAAAGGCGGTGCCCATCCAGGTGCGTCCGGTGACCAGCTGGAACGGCCGCGTCGAGATCTCCTGGCCGGCGCCGGCAACGCCGATGACGACCGACTTGCCCCAGCCGCGGTGCGATGCTTCAAGGGCCTGCCGCATCACCTTGGTGCTGCCCGTGCAATCGAATGTATAGTCGGCGCCGCCGATCTGGTCGGCACCGTGCTTGGTCATGTTGACGAGATAGGGCACGATATCGCCATCGATCTCCTTCGGATTGACGAAATGCGTCATGCCGAATTTCTCGCCCCATTCCTTCTTGTCGTTATTCAGGTCGACGCCGATGATCATGTCGGCGCCGGCAAGGCGCAGCCCCTGGATGACGTTGAGGCCGATGCCGCCGAGGCCGAAGACGGCGGCCGTGGCGCCGATCTCGACCTTGGCCGTGTTGATCACCGCGCCGATGCCGGTGGTAACGCCGCAGCCGATGTAGCAGATCTTGTCGAAGGGGGCGCCCGGATTGACCTTGGCCACCGCGATCTCGGGCAGCACGGTGAAGTTGGAGAAGGTCGAGCAGCCCATGTAGTGGAAGATCTTGTCATTGCCGATCGAGAAGCGCGACGAGCCGTCCGGCATCAGGCCTTGCCCCTGCGTGGCGCGGATCGCGGTGCACAGATTGGTTTTCCTGGACAGGCAGGACGGGCATTGCCGGCATTCCGGCGTGTAGAGCGGGATGACGTGGTCGCCCTTCTTGACCGAGGTGACGCCTTTTCCGACATCGACGACGATGCCTGCACCCTCATGGCCGAGGATCGCCGGAAAGATGCCTTCAGGATCGGCGCCCGACAGCGTGAACTCGTCCGTGTGGCAGATGCCGGTCGCCTTGATCTCGACCAGCACCTCGCCGTTGCGCGGGCCGTCGAGGTCGACCTCCAGGATCTCCAGCGGCTTTCCGGCAGCGACTGCCACAGCGGCACGGGTTTTCATCGGGAATCTCCTCTCAGGGCAAAATCTGCAATCGAAGCCGAGCATTAGCGTATCTGCAGGTTCTGGACTATGGGACGAATTGACAGTTCGTGGCCGGGTTTTGGTCGGCGCCAGCCGACTTGCGCCCGTGATATGCGCCAACTTGCCTTGACCGGCCGGGCGAAGCCCATAAAAGAAAGGCAGCCGAGGGAATAAAACCCGCATGTTCGCAAAAATGCTGGTCGCCAATCGCGGCGAGATCGCCTGCCGCGTCATCAAGACGGCGCGCAAGATGGGCATCGCCACCGTCGCGGTCTATTCGGATGCCGATCGCGACGCCGTGCATGTCGAGATGGCCGACGAGGCTGTGCATATCGGGCCTTCGCCGGCCGCGCAGAGCTATCTGGTGCCGGAGAATATCATCGCCGCCTGCAAGGCGACCGGTGCTGAAGCCGTGCATCCCGGCTACGGGTTTTTGTCCGAACGCGCATCATTCTGTGAAGCGTTGGAGAAAAAAGGCATCATCTTCATCGGCCCGAAACCCAAAGCGATCAGGGCGATGGGCGATAAGATCGAATCGAAGAAATTCGCCAATGCTGCAAACGTGTCGACGGTACCCGGCTGGCTTGGCGTCATCGAGAATGCCGGTCATGCCGAGAAAATAGCCGGCGAGATCGGCTATCCCGTGATGATCAAAGCCTCGGCCGGTGGCGGCGGCAAGGGCATGCGCATCGCCTGGAGCAAGGCCGAGGTGCGCGACGGGTTCGACCGGGCGCGGTCGGAGGCCAAAAGCTCGTTCGGCGACGACCGCGTCTTCATCGAGAAGTTCGTGGTCAATCCGCGCCACATCGAGATCCAGGTGCTGGCCGACGCGCATGGCAACGCGCTTTATCTCGGCGAGCGCGAATGCTCGATCCAGCGCCGCAACCAGAAGATCGTCGAAGAGGCGCCTTCGCCCTTCCTTGACGCCAAGACCCGGAAAGCCATGGGCGAGCAGTCGGTGGCGCTGGCCAGGGCGGTCGACTATCAGAGCGCCGGCACGGTTGAGTTCATCGTCGACAGCGAAAAGAACTTCTATTTCCTTGAAATGAATACACGATTGCAGGTCGAGCACCCGGTAACCGAGCTCGTCACCGGCATCGATCTGGTCGAGCAGATGATCCGCATAGCTGCCGGCGAAAAGCTCGCTATCAAGCAAAGCGATGTCAAGCTGAACGGCTGGGCGGTGGAAAGCCGGCTCTACGCCGAGGACCCGTATCGCAATTTCCTGCCGTCGATTGGCCGGCTGACGAGATACCGGCCACCGGAAGAGGGACGGTTCGGAGACGTCGTCGTCCGAAACGATACCGGCGTCACCGAGGGTTCGGAAATCTCGATGTTCTATGATCCGATGGTCGCCAAGCTGTGCACCTGGGCACCGACGCGGCTCGCCGCCATCGACGCAATGTCGGAGGCGCTCGACAGCTTCGTCGTCGACGGCATCGAGCACAACATGCCGTTCCTGGCGGCGCTGATGCAGCATCCGCGCTGGCGGGAAGGGCTGATATCGACCGCCTTCATATCAGAGGAATATCCTGATGGCTTCGCGCCGATCGCGCCTGATAGGCAGGAAAAGGCCATTTTCGCAGCCATCGCCACCGCGGTCGAACTGCTCCGCCGCGACCGGCTCGACCGGCTGGGCGGGCGGCTGGCGCCGCATTCGGGTGCCCTGAAACGCGACTGGGTGATCAAGATCCGCGAGGATTACCTTTCGGCCTCTGTCCTTGGAGGCATGATTTCCATTCCGCTGGAGCTCCACATGTCGATCGACGGTGGCAAGGCGCTGACGGTGGCGTCCGACTGGCGGCCGGGCGATCTCATCTGGCGCGGCACGGTCGGCGGTAGCAGGGTTGCCGCGCAGATCAGGCCGGTGCCGAACGGATTTCGCATCGCCTGGAAAGGCATGTCGGCGACGGCACGCGCCATGCTGCCGCGCACCGCGGAGCTCGAAAGGCTGATGCCGGAAAAAGTGGCGCCCGACACGTCGAAGATGCTGCTTTGCCCGATGCCCGGCCTCGTCGTGTCGATTGCCGTTGCCGAGGGGCAGGAGGTCAAGGCCGGCGAGACGCTGGCGGTCGTCGAGGCGATGAAGATGGAAAACGTGCTGCGCGCCGAGCGCGATCTTACCGTGTCGAAACTCAAGGCTAAGCCGGGCGACAGCCTTGCAGTCGATGCGGTGATCATGGAATTCGCGTGAGGCTGAAAATAAAACCCGCCTCGGCGGGTCGTGGGCGCAAATCAACGCCATGGATATATTCCTAGCATGAATGCCTTCACTAAGCCAACGATCGCGAACTTGCACGGCTCGAGTGGCAATTGCTGGACTCGCATCATCCGGTGCCGGACAATACATCTTCATCGGCTGAGTCCTTTCAAGCGGCGCTAAAAAAACGATGGCAAATGAGACACTTCCACGCGACCCATTGCGGCGTGAGGCCTTCATGAAGGCATCGCGGCCGGAAGCGCCTGCGCGGCCGTTCATTCATCTGCGCGTGCATTCGGCCTATTCGCTGCTCGAAGGCGCACTGCAGCTGGGCACCGTTGTCGGCCATGCGGTGAAGGATGACGCCCCGGCCATCGCCGTCACCGACACCAACAATCTATTCGGCGCGCTCGAATTTGCGCAAAAGGCGGTAAAGGAGGGCATTCAGCCGATCATCGGCTGCCAGACCGCTCTCGCCTTTTCCGGTGAAGCCAGCGACAGCCAGCGCGACCGCAGACGGCAAGGCCCGGAAATGCGGCCCGTGGTCCTGATCGCGGGGACCGAGGCCGGCTACAGCAATCTGGTCAGGCTGGTCAGCCGGGTCTATCTCGAAACGCCGCCCGGCGAGGCCGTGCATCTGACGACCGAGATGCTGCACGGCAATTGCGACGGCCTGATCTGTCTCAGCGGCGGGCCGCGCGGCCCGATCGGCAATGCTCTGAAAGAGGACCGCCGCGACCTCGCCGAGACGCGGCTTTTGGCGCTCAAGGCGCTGTTCGGCGACCGGCTCTATGTCGAGCTGGAACGGGTTTCCGGTTATGACCGCGCCATCGAAAAATCGTCAGTCGACCTCGCCTACATCAATGACTTGCCGCTTGTTGCCACCAACGAGGCGTTTTTCTCCTCGCGCGACGACTATGAGGCGCATGATGCGCTGATCGCCATCGCCGAAGGTTCGGTGGTCGCCGTGGACAATCGCCGGCGCCTGTCGCCCGACAATTTTCTGAGAAGCCAGGCTGACATGGCGAGGCTGTTCGCCGATCTGCCGGAAGCGATCGACAACACCGTCGAAATCGCGCTACGCTGCTCCTACTATCCCAAGACCCGCAACCCGATCCTGCCCCGCTTTGCCGGCGGCGACGTCGCCGACGCCGATGCGGCGGTGAAGGCGGAGGCGCAGGAGCTTGCCAGACAGGCGCATGAAGGGCTGGAGGCGCGGCTCGCAGCGCACGGCCCGACCCCTGGCTACACAGCCGAACAATATCGGGAAAGGCTGGATTTCGAGCTCGGGGTCATCGAGAGGATGAAATATCCCGGCTATTTCCTGATCGTCGCCGACTTCATCAAATGGGCGAAGGCGCAAGGCATTCCGGTCGGGCCGGGCCGCGGATCGGGCGCCGGCTCGCTGGTTGCATATTCGACGACCATCACCGACATCGATCCGCTGCGCTTCTCGCTGCTGTTCGAGCGCTTCCTCAATCCAGACCGCGTGTCGATGCCCGACTTCGACATCGATTTCTGCCAGGACCGGCGCGAGGAGGTCATCCGCTACGTCCAGCAGAAATACGGACGCGACCAGGTCGGCCAGATCATCACCTTCGGCACGCTGCAGGCCCGCGCAGTGCTTCGCGATGTCGGCCGGGTGCTGCAGATGCCCTATGGCCAGGTCGACAAGCTCTCTAAGATGGTGCCGTCGAACCCAGCCAATCCGGTCAAGCTCGCCGACGCCATCGCCAACGAGCCGCGCTTTGCCGAAGAGGCCGAGCGGGAGCCGATCGTGCAGACACTGCTCGACATGGCCCAGAAGCTGGAAGGGCTCTACCGCCACGCCTCGACGCATGCCGCCGGCATCGTCATCGGCGACCGGCCACTGTGGGAGCTGGTGCCAATGTACCGCGACCCGCGCTCCGACATGCCGGTCACCCAGTTCAACATGAAGTATGTCGAGCAGGCCGGGCTGGTGAAGTTCGACTTCCTCGGCCTGAAGACGCTGACGGTGCTGGAGACCGCGGTCAAGCTGATCCGCCGCCGCAGCATCGAAATCGATCTCGCCCACATTCCGCTCGATGACCCCGATACCTATGCCATGCTGTCGCGCGGCGAAGTGGTCGGCGTGTTCCAGGTGGAAAGTGCAGGCATGCGCAAGGCGCTGATCGGCATGCGCCCCGACTGCATCGAGGACATTATCGCGCTGGTCGCGCTTTACCGGCCGGGGCCGATGGAGAACATCCCGACCTACAACGCCAGAAAGCATGGCGAGGAGGAGATGGCGTCGATCCATCCAAAGATCGACCATCTGGTGAAGGAGACGCAAGGCGTAATCGTCTACCAGGAACAGGTGATGCAGATCGCGCAGGAGCTTGCCGGCTATTCGCTGGGCGAAGCCGATTTGCTGCGCCGCGCCATGGGCAAGAAGATCCGCGCCGAGATGGACAAGCAGCGCGAGCGCTTTGTTTCGGGCGCGGTCGAGCGCGGCGTCGGCAAGCCGCAAGCCGACTTCATTTTCGACCTGCTGGCAAAGTTCGCCGACTACGGTTTCAACAAGTCGCATGCGGCCGCCTATGCCGTCGTCTCCTACCAGACGGCCTATCTGAAGGCGCACTACCCGGTCGAGTTCCTGGCCGCGTCGATGACGCTCGACATGGGCAACTCCGACAAGCTCGCCGATTTCCGCCAGGATGCGCTGCGCCTCGGCATCGACGTCGTGGCGCCGTCGGTGATGTCAAGCTTCCGGGCCTTTGAAGTCGGCGAGAACCGGATCTTCTATTCGCTGGCCGCGCTCAAGGGCGTCGGCGACGCGGCGGTCGAACATATCGTCGCCATGCGCGGCGGGAAACCGTTCAAGAACCTCGCCGATTTCTGCGAAAGGGTCGATCCGAAGATCGTCGGCAAGCGCGTCTTCGAAAGCCTGATCATGGCCGGCGCGCTCGACTGCTTCGGCCACGACCGCGCCGCGATGATGGCGGGCGTCGAGCGGATGATGGGGCTGGCGTCGCTGGCGCAGCAGAATGCAATGTCGGGCCAGCACGACATTTTCGGTGCTTCGCTCGGCGCACAGTCGCAGGCGCTCAACCTGCCGGCGACCGACCCGTGGCTTGCCGCCGACCGCCTGCACCGTGAATTCCAGGTGGTCGGCTTCTATCTCTCCGCGCATCCGCTGGACGAATACAAGGCGGCGCTGCAGAAGATGCGGGTGCAGAACTGGGCCGAGTTCTCGGCCGCGGTCAAACGCGGTGCTGCCGCCGGGCGGCTTGCCGGCACCGTCACCACCAAGCAGGAGCGCAAGACGCGCACCGGCAACAAAATGGGCGTCGTGCAGTTCTCCGACACGTCGGGCCAGTATGAAGCGGTGCTTTTTTCCGAAGGTCTGGCGCAGTATCGCGACCTGCTCGAGCCCGGCCGATCGGTGGTGATCACCGTTTCGGCCGAGGACAGGCCCGAAGGCGTCAATCTGCGCATCCAGACGGTGCAGTCGCTGGAGGACGAGGCGAGCCGCATCCAGAAGGCCTTGCGCATCTTTGTCAGGGATGACCGACCGGCGTCGGCGATTCAATCGCAGCTTACCCAGCGCGGCGATAGCCAGGTGAGCATTATCGTCATCAAGGATGAGGCGCAGGGCGAGGTCGAGATCGAACTGCCCAACCGTTACCGCGTCTCGCCGCAGATCGCGTCGGCCATGCGCGCGGTGCCGGGCGTGGTCGAAGTAGAGCTGGTGTGAGCTAACGGGATTGGCACAACCTCGTGTGTTTGGACCGTGTTCCGCCAAGCCAGCGCCAGCATGCTCAGCGCCGGATTGGCTGGTGACATTGCCACTGGTATCGTGAGGTCGGCCCGCCATGCCATCAACTCGTCTTTTCGGTTGCTGGCCTGGCTCTTTCGGCCGCCGGGGGAGAGCCTCATGGACGAGCGGACAGCTGCTGCCGAACTCCAGAAAATGGTCAATGGGTTCCAGGTATCTCAGGCGGTATGCGTCGCCGCCACACTGGGCATCGCAGACCATCTCAAGGACGGAAAACGCACCAGCGGCGAACTTGCTGCGTTGACCAATACTCATCCGCAAGCGCTCTACCGGCTGCTGCGCGCCCTGGCATCGGTCGGCGTGTTCCATGAAGCGGAAGACCGGTTTTTCTCGCTGACCCCGGTTGGCGTCGCGTTGCGATCCGATGTTCAGCATTCGGTCGCACCGTGGGCGATTCTGGCCGGACGGCCGTGTTTCCGTCAGGCATGGAGCGATCTGCTGCACAGTGTCAGCACCGGCGAAAATGCCTTTCGCCACGCTCATGGCAAGGGCGTTTGGGAATACCGGGCGGAGCATCCGGGAGAGTCCGTCATCTTCGACCGGGCGATGACGGCCATGTCGCGTGGCGTCGCCGCCGCGGTGATCGCGGCCTATGACTTCCGGCCGTTCTCTGTTGTCATGGATGTCGCGGGCGGGCAGGGCGCGCTGCTTGCGGAAATTCTCTGCCGCAATCCCGGCCAGCGCGGCATTCTTTTCGATCAGCCGCAGGTCGTGGCGAAGGCCGGCCCGGTCTTTGACGCCGCGGGCGTGGCCGATCGATGCGACATCGTCGCCGGCGATTTCTTCCTCTCGGTGCCCGAGGGCGCCGATGCGGTTGTGCTTAAATGGATCCTGCATGACTGGGACGACGACACAAACATCCGGATCTTGAAAACCTGCCGCCGGGCGATGCGCCCAGACGGCAAACTGCTGGTGCTTGAGAGCATTTTGGCGCCGCCCAACGAAGGCGCCGGCGCAAAATTCGGCGATCTGAACATGCTGGTCATGCCGGGCGGGCAGGAGCGCACGGCAGAAGAATTCGAGTTGCTGCTTGCGGCGTCGGATTTCCAGGTCGCCAATATCGTTGAAGCTGGACCTCGCATCAGCATCATCGAGGCGGAACCGGTCTGATCGCTTTCCGGGTCTGAAACGCTCCGGATGTTCTCAAGCCACAGCGGCTTCACCCTGCTCTGCCCCACTGGACGGCTGTCGCAGCGAGCGTTATCGCAGTTGTCATGAAGGCGCCAGACAAGGACGGAGCTCGGGATTCAGCCTTGACGCGGCTGCGCGGCACGCTGCGTAAGCTCTATCACGGGCGCACGCCCGCGGCTTTCCGGTTTCAACTGGTCGCGATCATCATCGACCTTGCCATCATCGCCTTCTTCATCGCCACACCGGTGATCCAGGAGTCGCCTTCGTTCCTCTGGCTCGATTATTCCGTGGCAGCGCTTGTCGCCGCCGACATGATTGCGCGGCTGCTTGCCTCCAACGACATGCTGCGCCTGATGAAACAGCCCGCGTCGTGGGTCGATGCATTTATCCTGCTGACGCTGCTGATGCCTTCAGCGCTAGCCAATCTGGGCTTCCTGCGCATATTGCGGCTGTGGTCGCTGTCGCGCAGCGGCGCGCTGTGGCGGTATCTTGAGATGCGCGGCCTCAAAAAATGGCGCGAGGCGAGCCACGCAGTCATCAATCTCCTGACATTCCTCCTTGTCATCACCGGTTTTGTCTACACCTTCTTCTTCCGCACTGGGGCCGGTCTCGAAGGCTATGTCGACGCGCTTTATTTCACCGTCGCCACGGTGACCACGACCGGCTTCGGTGACATCGTCCTGCCGGGTATCGCCGGCAAGCTCACCGCCATCGTCACCATGATCATCGGCATATCGCTGTTCGTCAGGCTGGCGCAGGCGCTCTTCCGTCCCAACAAGGTGTTTTTTCCTTGCCCGCAATGCGGCCTTCAGCGGCATGAAGCCGACGCCGTCCACTGCAAGGCCTGCGGGCATATCCTCAACATCCCCGACGAAGGCGACTAAGATGCGAGGTGGAGCGCGGTTTTGGTGGAACTAAAACCGCGCTCTAATTCTTTGCTTTCACGCATTTTGTCGGACGCCAAACGAAGATGCTTGGCTGCAAAATGCTAAGACGCTGCCACTTCCGCTGGTTTGCTCGCTTTTTTCTGCAGATTGAGCAGATTGCCCAACAGGATCAGCAAGGCGCCGCCGGCGGTGAAAGCATCGATCTGCTCGTGGTAGAGCAGCCAGCCGATCAGCGCTGACAGCGGCACGCGTAGAAAGTCCATCGGCGAGATGACGGTCGCGTCGGCATAGGCGAGCGCGCGGGCCATGCAGAAGTGCGACGACATGCCGGTGAAGGCGATCAGGAGGATCCACGGCCACAGTTCGAGCGGCGGGTTGCGCCATTCGTAGAGCGCCGGGATAAGGCCGAGCACCGACTGTATGACCAGCATCCAGAAGATGATGGACACGATGCTGTCCGTCCGCGTCAGCGATTTGACCAGGACCACAGATATGCCGAAGCAGACCGCGGCACCCAGCACGACGATATGTCCCGGATCGACGGAGCCGACGCCCGGACGGACGATGATCACCACACCGATCAGTCCGAGCACGATGGCCGCAAGTCTTGGCCGGCTTAGTCTTTCACCAAGAAAGCCGACCGCCAGAATGGCCGTCCAGATCGGCGTCGTGAATTCGATGGAGATCAGCACGGCCAGCGGGATCAGCGTCAAGGCGTATAGCCATGCCGCCTGGCCGACAAAATGGACGACATTGCGGGCGATATGAGCCAAGGGGCGTTTGGTGCGCATTGCCGCAAAACCGCCTGATATCATCACCAGCGGCAGGAGGATGAAAAGGCCGATCACCGAGCGCAGCTCCAGCACCTGGAATACGTTGAGCTCGGCCGTAGTGGCGCGGCCGGCGACCGACATCGTCAGAAACGATGCGATCGACAGCGCCATCCAGAACGCGGCCTTGGGGATCGAGGGTGAGGGTGCCATGCGCGCTATGTCGCAAGCCGGGACTTTCACCGCAACCGCTAGTCGACGCATTCGGCTGGGCCAGAAGCGTCGTGTTGCAAAACGGTCATGTTGAAGGCGGAACCTGCCGTCACGGCGGGCGTTGGTCCAACAGCCAGTTCATTGGAAATATCGTCGTTCCGATATCAACGAGGAGAGATCCCATGAAATCATTTGCACGATTTGTACTTGCCGGCTGCCTGACGGCTGCGGCTGGCGCGGCTCATGCCGACGAGGCCGATTTTCTCCGCTCGTTCGAGGGAAACTTCGCCGGCAAGGGGACCGTCAAGGTAACCACCGAGGCGCCGACGGTGAGCGTCTCCTGCCGCTTCAATTCCGACGCGACATCGAGCTCATTGTCGCTGGACGGCACCTGCCGCGGTCTCGTCGTGGTGACGCGCGCCATCAGTGCCGATCTGAAGTCCCGCGGGACGAAGTACACCGGGACCTATGTCGGGTCCCGCACCGGGCCGGCGCAGCTCAGCGGCAGGCGCTCAGGCAATGCGATCAATCTCGGCATCCGTTGGGCGAAGGAGGTCAACGGCGATCGCACGGCGCAAATGACGGTCGAGAAGAACGGCGAGGACGGCATGCGGCTGACCGTTATCGACGTCGATCCGAAAACCGGCGAGCGCGTTTTGACCAGCCGGATCGACTTGAGGCGCATCTGACAGCCGCTCTATCTTTTTGTTTGAGCATGATCTTTTCCGAACTGGATTCCACTTTTCGCTTAAGCGGACCTCTCTCGGTTCAGAATCATGCTCAGTCCTCGATCGGCTCGGGCGGGTGGGCGTTGCGGCCCTTGCCGAAGGTGTAGCCGGTCTCCACCGCCCTGCGGCCGAATTTGTCGCGTAGCGTGTCGATGGCGCCTTCGGCCATGGCGCGCTTGCGCGACTGAATATCGACGAGGTCGGGCGGATCGGCCTTGTCGTCATTCGAGAGGTCGCTCACACCGATGCCGAGCAGCCGGTATCTCGTGCCATCCGCCTCCTTGCGCAGCAGTTCGAGCCCGGTCGAAAAAATGCGGTCGGCCAGCCGTGTCGGATCGCCGAGTTGGCGGTTGCGCGTGCGGGTCTTGAAATCCTGGGTCTTCAGCTTCAGCACGACGGTGCGCCCGGCAATGCCGGATTTCTTCAGCCGCCCCGAGACCTTTTCCGACAGCGCCCTCAGCACCGAAACCAATTCATCCAGGGACGCAATGTCGGTGTCGAAGGTGGTCTCCGCCGAGACGCTTTTCGCATCCTGGTCGGGATGGACGCGGCGCTCGTCCTCGCCGCGTGAAAGATGGTAGAGCCGGTCGCCCATCACGCCGTAGCGGCGCATCAAGTCGTTGCGCTCCAAGCGCTGCAATTGGCCGATGGTGCGGATGCCGTCCCGTTCAAGCGTGGCGGCGAAGGCTTTTCCCACGCCCCAGATCAGCGTCACCGGCTGCCCGGCCAGGAATCCGGTCGCCTCGGCCTCGCCGATTACCGAAAAGCCGCGCGGCTTGCGAAAGTCCGACGCCACCTTGGCCAGGAACTTGCAGTAGGAAAGGCCTGATGAAACGGTGATGCCGATCTCTTTCTCCACGCCCAGCGCGAAGCGCGCCAGCACCACCGCCGGCGGCAAGCCATGCAGGCGCTCGGTGCCGGCAAGGTCCAGAAACGCTTCGTCGATGGAGATCGGCTCGACCAGCGGCGTCAGCGCCTGCATCATGGCGCGCACCTCGCGGCCGACGCGTGCGTATTTTTCCATGTCCGGCGGGATGACGACCGCTTCCGGACAGGCTTCGAGCGCCTTGAACATCGGCATCGCCGAGCGCACCCCGTGGATGCGGGCGATATAGCAAGCGGTGGAGACGACGCCGCGCTTGCCGCCGCCGATGATCAACGGCCGGTCCTTCAGCGCCGGGTTGTCGCGCTTTTCGACCGCCGCATAAAACGCGTCGCAATCGATATGGGCAAGATGCAGCCGGTAGAGCTCCGGATGAAGGGCAAGCCGTGGACTGCCACAGCGTTCGCAGCGCCGTGCCTCGCTGCGCTGGAAGGTCAGGCAGTCGCGGCAAAAACCGTGATCGGGATTGTTGACAGAGGCCGCCATCGCTGCGAACATAAAGAGAACATAGGCAATGGTACGTCAGGACGGACGCCACGACAAGCGGTGGGCCGGGAGAGAGCTCGTGAATACGACCATAGCGCCGCTGGTGCCCGAGCTTTGGGCTGATTTCGAAGATCTTTTCGGTAAGCAAGGCGCCTGCTACGGCTGCTGGTGCACACATTTCCGGCTGTCGCCGGCAGCGCGCCGCGCCAGCAACCGGGAGCGCAACAAGGACCACATCAAGGCGCGGATCGAGGCCGGGCCGCCACCTGGCCTGCTGGCGTTCGAGGATGGCAAGGCGGTCGGATGGATGCAGATCGGCCCGCGCGCCGACGTGCCCGAATGGAACAATAAGGGCAGGGGGTCGGCGCCGGTCGATCCCGCCGACGCCACGGATCCGGGCGTCTGGGCGATCTCATGCTTCTTTATCCGCGTCAAGGCGCGCGGCAGGGGCGTGACGCACCGGCTGGTCGAACGCGGCATCGAGTTTGCTCGCCAGAATGGCGCGCGGCTGGTCGAGGCGTGTCCGATCGACCTGTCGAAAGATTCGCGTTCGATAGGGCTGTTCGTCGGCTCGTCGCGGGTCTTCGAGAAAGCCGGCTTCGAGAGGCTGGTCGAGCGCAAGGCGGGCCGACCGCTGATGCGATTGGTGCTTTAATCAGTGTGCTGTGCGCGCCGCTGCCGCGACGGTCGCTCGGCGGCGGCCAAATCTCGTAGCCGGCCTGCATAATCAGACGGTTGACATCCAGCAGGAATAAATCCGCCTGCGGCCCGTTCCTCCTCGGATTTTTCCTTGGAGGCTATCGATGTTCCATTTTTCCCAGACTTCTCGCTTTTCCCAGAAGACCACTCGCTCGATCCGGTTTGTCTGTCGGCCGGAAGATTATGGCGTCATCGCGCCGCCAGTAGCAGCCAAGACGGTTCTGCCGGACTGGTTCCGCAAATTGCCGGCAGTCGATTCGCAGCAAGCGTCGGCCACCAACAATGGTCTGACCGTCAAGCGCTGCATGCCATTTCTCGATGCGATGACAACCGGCTGGATCCTGCCGCTCGCGGCGACCGTCCGCCTTGAGGTCAAGGACGGCGGCCGCGTCGTCGATGCCGGCTGGGAGTTCGACAGGGTGATGGTGAGCAATCATGGCGCCCATCAGGTCGCCGGCAACCCGAAGGAACCGGCACCCCCATGTAAATTTCACAACTACTGGTCGATACGGACCCCGCCGGGCTGGAGTTGTTTGTTCCTGCCGCCGCTCAACAGGCCGGCTCAGCCTTTCGAATGCGTCGCCGGCATCGTCGATACCGATAGGTACGCAGCCGACATCCATTTTCCGTTTTTCGCGACCGCGCCTGATGGCCTGTACGTCATCGAAAAGGGCACGCCGCTCGTCCAGGTCATACCGGTTCGACGCGAAGGCGCGGCACTCAAGGCCGAGATCCGGGCGGAGACGGGAGCCGAGGCGACGGAGCGCGAAACTGTCTATCGCAACACGATTGCGGGCGAAGGCTGGTATCGCAAATGGGCCCGCGCGGCCCGCTAGACTTTTTTGCGGAGAAGAATGCGAAACGGGGCCGCTAGGCCCCGTTTCTTTGTGAATTGCTAGCGGAACCGCCAGTTGCGCGGACCGCGATCCGAACTGTTCGAGTTCGAATTGGAGGAGCTGTTCGACGATGAGTTCGAATTCGAGTTGCTCGACGAATTGGAGCTGGAGTTCGAACTCGAATTGCTCGACGAGTTGGAGCTGGAATTCGATGAACCGTTGGACGACGAATTGGAGCTCGAATTTGACGAACTGTTGCCCGCGACGATGAAGGCAACTTCGCTTTGGCTGGTCATTGCGGCCGGCGGACCCTCGGTTTCCGGTGACGCCGCGGGATATTCCTTCGCCTGCGCCGCGGTGCTCGCGAGCGCTGCCATTCCTGCGACCAGTGTCGACTTGAGTTTCCAGTGTCTTGTCATGGTAGTTACTCCTTGTTTCAGACTGGACCGGCAGTTGCGGTCCGGCGGAGTAACGGGCGATTGCCGGCTTTATTCCATTCAGAGAAAGCCGGATTCCATTTAGAGAACGGGGGCCGTTGCAGCTTCACTTCCGGTCCTTCCGACGGACCTCGGTCAACGCTTGGACTTCCTCCTCGGCTGACATCGGAGCGCCCGCTTCGATCGCCGAAAGATAGGCGTCAAGGGCTTCGGTCGACGAGGCCGGGGCATAGCCTCCGGCGTCGCCGGGGGCTACGACCGCGAAGCTGACGCGCCATTCGTCGCCGGAACGGCAGGCGACCGACACCACCGTGGAGCGGTCCTGCGAGTCAACCTCGAATTCTCGGCACAAATCCTGCGAATTGTTGCGAAAGGTAGCGATTGCCCGGAATCGGTCACTGATCCCGGAGAGCCTGATTTCCTTGCCGGACTCGACCGTTTCAAGGGCTTGGGCCAGGGCCGGCCTAATGACGCCGGCAACCCATAGCCCGCCCTGCCTGCGTTCGTTGGTACCTGCTGCCCAATACCCGGTGAGCGCGCCGACGACGGCCGCCGCGAGAGAGGCGGCAATCGGCAGCCTCCAGTGAGACCTCGATGGAGGCGCCGCGATGCGCCCGCCGCCGAAGGGCAATACCGATGCCGCCTTCTCGACGGCGCGCCTGGCCTCGATCATTTGCTCAACGGCGGCCACAAGTTTTTCGGGAACCGGCTCGTCGAGCAGCGGCTTCAGCGCGGCCTGCGCCTGCGCTCTGGTGTCGATGAACATGGCAACCCTGGTAACCAGACGGTCATCGATCTCCATCGCCTGCTCGATCCTGGCGACCGTCTCCGGATCAAGCTCACCATCGGCGAACCGCATCAGGATCTCGTCCGAAAACGTCTCTTCGGTCATTTGCTAGCCCCTTTTGTGACCGCAGAACGGGTGGGAGCCATGGATATTCCCGTCGCCTCCGCCAGATTCTTTCTCGCCCGGGCCAGTCTGCTCATCACCGTCCCGATCGGCACGGCAAGGACTTCCGCGGCTTCCTTGTAGGAAAGCTCTTCGACACAGACGAGAAGCAGCACGTCGCGCTGATCGCCGGCAAGTTCGCCAATGGCTTGCGCCACGCTGTTCAGCGCCAGCCGCGCCTCCATCTCGCGCTCACCGGAAATGCCGGCGATGTCATGGCGCTCGTCGACATCGTCCTGCGGGCCGGCGACCTTGCGCCTGCGGATGTCATCGATCCACAGATTTCGGAGAATTTTGAACATCCACGCGTCGAAGCGCGTTCCTTGCTCGAAACGCTGCTCGTTGGCGAGCGCCCGTTCGCAGGCTCGCTGAACGAGATCGTCCGCAATATCGCGGGACCGGCAGAGCGCAATCGCGAACCGGCGGAGATTCGGGAGAAAAGCGACGAGCTGGTCTTGGACGCGGTCGGTTTTTTCCGGCATGTTGCTCCAAGTTATTTTGGAATAAAGCGGCCCCGCACCCGTTTCCTCGCAAAGCTAGCTTATTGTCGGATAGGTTCGCTAGCCTCGCGATGTTGAAAATCGGCAACGGCGGAAATGTGAGGGAGATATGGGCGCCACCGCCTGGCTGAGACCAAGAGCCCTGCTGCCATTCTGGGTAGCCGTCGCGTTAATGGTCGATCTTCATCCGACGGGCGGCCTGCTGGTGCTCGGAGAGTTCGGACCAAAATCGGCGTTCGCCGATGATGACGGTGGTGGTGACGATGGTGGTGGTGATGACGGTGGCGGCGGTCAATCCGGCTCGTCGTCTGGTGGATCGGGAGCGATTCCCCGCCGGTCGACCGGAACGAATCTGTTTCGCACGCTGACCGATCGGTTTCTTCCGCGTCCGCCAAGACGCGGCGGCAGGCGCGCGCAACGGCCCGCCCTCCCTTTGCCGTCTCGGGCGCCGGACCAGATCGTAGCGACCGGGCTGAGTTCGGCTGAAATCGGTCGGCTTCAGGCAACGGGCTTCACCGTCCTTGACCGCACCGACATCCAGCTTCTGGGGTCGGAGCTGGTCCGGCTGCGCATACCGCCCAACATGCCGCCGGAGGCTGCGCGCGATCTTGTCATCGACGCCGCTCCGCAGTCGACAGCGGATTTCGTGCATTACTACCGGCCCGGACAAGAAGCCGAATGTGCCGGATCCCACTGCGCCGCCGCAGGCCTGATCGGCTGGCCGACTAATACCGGTCTTCCCGCCGGTTGCGGTGGCAATGTCACGATCGGCCTCATCGACACGGCGATCAATCCTGCGCATGCCGCTTTCGCGAATGGCCGGGTCGAAGTTCTTCGCCTTTCGGACCACGGCTTTCCCGAGTCCGGCCGCCAGCACGGCACCGCCGTCGCGGCGCTGCTCGTCGGCGGCGCCGACAGCCGTACCCCGGGCCTCCTGCCGCACGCTAGGCTCATCGCGGTCGATGCGTTTCACCGGGGCGATCGCCAGGATGACCGCTCGGACGTCTATGATCTTCTTCGCGCACTCGATCTTCTTTCCGTGCGCGGCGTGCAGGTGACGAATATGAGCCTGTCGGGTCCTGCGAATGCTCTTCTCGAGCAGTTTGTCCGAAAACTTTCCGAAGGCGGCATGGTGATCGTCGCCGCTGCCGGCAATGGAGGTCCCAAGGCAGGACCTGCCTATCCGGCGGCCTACGCGGAAGTGATCGCGGTGACGGCGGTGGACCGCATGAAACGCCCCTACAGGCGTGCCGGCCGCGGCGAGCATATCGACCTGGCCGCCCCCGGCGTCGAAGTATGGACGGCCGCGTCGGTCAGCGGCGCACGGCCGAAGACCGGTACCTCCTTCGCGACGCCGTTTGTTGCCGCCGCAGCGGCGTTGATGAAGTCGGCAAACAGCAGCGCCACCGCAGCCGACATTCATGATGCGCTCGGCAAGTCGGCGGAAGATCTCGGCGCGCCCGGCAAGGACGCCGTCTTCGGTTGGGGCCTGCTCAATGCCCGCGCCGCTTGCGTCGACACGCCGAAGAAGGCGATGTGAAGCTCCGATTACGCGAGCTCGTGCTGGGGCGACAGGCTGATGCTCGTCGATGCTGGCGAACACCGCGATCGGGCAGGGCGCATTGCATCAACCACGTCGCGCCGCGCCGCTGCTTCATGAACGGTGGCCGGGACCTAGCGCTCAGGAGGGATTGCACCTTACCCGTTTCGGCTTACGGTTACGATTGGAGTTTTCTACCAGAAGAATAGCAACGGAGATTCTGCGTGAACCGTGTTCTGCCGGCCGTCTTTGTTCTCGCGCTCAGCGCGCCTGCCTTCGGCCAGACCGTCGATGGCGAGGGTGCGAAGCAGCTCTCCGAAAATCTGTCTCGCTACATCGGCAGCAAGGCGATCGACAGCGGTTTCCTGAAAGTTTCCGTGGAAGGCGACGCTTACAAACTCGCCGTCGACTTCAAACCTGTCGTGAACCTGTTGGCGACGCAGCATTCCTTCAAGTTCGACTTCAGCCCCTACGCATTCCTCGTCAAGCCAAGCAGCGGCGGGACGTGGAACGTCTCTGCGGATTTGTCGCCAAGCGGGTCCTTCGAGTTCATGGGGCCGGAAGGCCCGCAGAGCATGCAATTCTCGATCAAAGACAGCAAGTTCACCGGCGTCTATGACACCGAACTGGCGGCTTTCACCAGCGCCACACACTCGACGGCCGGGATGACGATGAAAAGCCGGGACACCATGCAGCGCGCGGAGGTGAGCACCGGCGCCGGTACTGCCACTATGAACGCAACCCAAGCTGCGAATGGCGGCGTGGATTTCACCGCGACGCAGACGATCGCCGATTTTGCCGAAACGCTTGATTTTGACGATCCCAAAAGCGGGCTGAAATTCCCGCTTACAATCAAATCGCCAGAACTGTCGGTGAATGCGACCGGCAAAGGGATGCGGACAAAGCCATTTCTCGATCTGCTGGCATTTGCCGTCGCCAATGAAGACGAGGCCAAACTGAAGGCCAACCAGGCGCAGCTCAAATCGCTTTTGCTCGCCGCGCTGCCGCTGTGGGAGCGGATCGACGGAAGCTACGGGCTCAAGGATGTCAGTGTCGAAAGCCCGGTCGGGCATTTCGGTGCGGCGGAGCTGGGCACCAGCTTCGGGTCCGACGGCATCGCCCAGAACGGAGCAATCAACTATACGATCAAGGCCGCAGGATTGACGATCCCTCCGAATCTTGTGCCCGCCTGGGGTACGGCGCTGCTGCCCACCGACATCAATCTGAATTTCGGCGGCGCCAATATCGATCTCGACAGCATGGCGAAAAAGGCGATCGAAGCCTTTGATCTAAACAACAATCCGCCGCTGCCGGCGGACTTTGGCGATCAGATCAAAGCTGATTTCATGACCAAGACGCCGAAATTTATCATCGGCCACAGCACGGTGAAGAACGGCGACATGGAAATCGCGATGGAAGGCGAGATGACGTTCTCCGGCATGAAGCCGGAGGCAAATGTTACGATTGATATCGCAGGCTACGACAGAATTGTGGAAAGCCTGCAGGCGGCGGCGAAGTCGGAGCCGGAAGCCGCGCAATATGTGCCGGTGGCGCTTGCGATCAAGGGATTCGGCAAGACGCTGCCGGACGGCCGCATCGAATGGGTCGTCAATGGCAAGCCGGACGGTTCGGTCACCGTCAATGGAGTCATGGTGAAGCCGGCCGATCCGGTTGAGAATGATGACGGTGACGACAGCGAAGAAGAAACGACGCCGTAGGCGCTTTGGCGATCCGGTCGTCGCTTATATCGAATGTTCATGGTCATCGTCGCCAAGCGGCAGTGCCCGCAGCGCCTTGCCGACGGCAGCCGGCGGCGTGCCGGTTTCCTCCGCGAACCGCATGAGCGTCGGCTCGTGGGCGAGGATGAACTGCAGCACGCCGGCCAGGAACCCCGGCTCGCCGGCGGCCTGGCGGATGGAATGCGCCTCGATGCCGGTGATCGACAGGAAACGGGGCAGAAGTTCCGGATCGGCGGCGACGAAGCCCAATGCCTCCACGGCAATGGTTTCCGCTTCCTCGCGCATTGACGCTGCGTTTGCCATCGCTACCTTCTTGTGCGGTGAATGAGTCTGTTTTTGGCTGTAATCGCAAGCGTCGCCTGCGGCAAGCCATCTAGCTCTGCAATGCGGAGTTCGCGGTGAAATCCGAAGCTTTTCCGGTAGCCGGTTTCCGTTTCGTCAATTATCTGGCGGTAGAGTGGAGCAGGGTTTGGTGCGTACCGGCGAGGGCGCATGACGGCAACCTTCGAGCGGAAGGCAGGCCGGGACGGGAATTTGATGCCTAAGAAGGTCATGATCGTCGAGGACAATGAGCTCAACATGAAGCTCTTTCGGGACCTCATCGAAGCGAGCGGTTACGAGACGGTACGCACGCGCAACGGCCTGGAAGCGCTGGATCTGGCGCGACTGCACAAGCCGGACCTTATTTTGATGGACATCCAGTTGCCCGAAGTGTCGGGGCTGGAGGTGACCAAATGGCTGAAGGAAGACGACGACCTCCATGTCATACCGGTCATTGCCGTCACTGCATTCGCGATGAAGGGCGATGAGGAGCGTATCCGCCAGGGTGGCTGCGAAGCGTATATTTCCAAGCCGATCTCGGTGCCGCGTTTCATCGAAACCATCAAATCCTACCTGGGCGACGCCTGATGCGCCCTTCCAGCCGAGCCGGAGCTTTATGAGATGACTGCACGGATCCTCGTCGTCGACGACATCCCTGCCAATGTGAGGCTGCTCGAGGTCCGGCTGCTTGCCGAATATTTCGAGGTGCTGACCGCCACGAACGGGCTGGACGCGATCGAGACCTGCGAAAACGGCAAGGTCGATGTCGTGCTGCTCGACGTGATGATGCCCGACATGGACGGGTTCGAGGTCTGCCGGCGGCTGAAGAGCGACCCGGCGACGTCCCACATCCCCGTCGTCATGATCACCGCGCTCGACCAGGTTTCGGACCGGGTGCGCGGCCTCGAGGCCGGTGCCGACGATTTTCTGACCAAGCCGGCCAACGATCTGCAGCTGATGACGCGCGTCAAAAGCCTGGTCAGGCTGAAGACGTTGACCGACGAGCTGCGCTTGCGCGCCTCGACCACGCGCAATATCGGCATCGAGGAGCTGTTGAGCCGCAACTTCGCGTCCGCAGACACCACGCCGAAGGTTCTGCTCATCGACGAGCGCAAATCCTCCTTCGAGCGCGTCCAGAAAATGCTGCGCGGCACCGCCGAACTCGACATCGCCACCGATCCGCATGCCGGCTTCTTCCAGGCCGCCGAGACGCCCTATGAATGCGTGATGATCTCGACGGCCTTTGCCGATTTCGATCCGCTCAGGCTCTGCTCGCAACTGCGTTCGCTCGATCGCACCCGTTTCGTGCCGATCATCCTTCTGGCGCAGGAGGGTGAGGAGGGGCGCATCATCCGCGGCCTCGAACTCGGCATCAACGACTATCTGATGCGGCCGATCGACCAGCAGGAGCTGACCGCTCGGCTACGCACGCAGGTGCGCCGTAAGCGCTACAACGACCAGCTGCGTGCCAGCGTCACCCAGACGATCGAGATGGCGGTGACCGACGCGCTGACTGGGCTGCACAATCGCCGATACCTCGACAGCCACCTGCAGACGTTGTTCGACCGTGCCGTAGCGCGGCGACGGCCGCTGTCGATGATGATTACCGATCTCGACCGCTTCAAGACGATCAACGATGCACATGGCCATGACGGCGGCGACGAGGTGCTGCGCGAATTTGCGCGGCGGCTGCGCAAGAATGTGCGCGGCATCGATCTCGCCTGCCGTTTCGGTGGCGAGGAGTTCGTCGTGGTGATGCCGGACACGGACGGCGCCGTCGCCGAAAAGGTCGCGGAGCGCATTCGCGCCGAAATCGCTCTTATGCCGTTTGCAGTCGGTCACGACGGCAAGACGATCGAGGTTACCGTCAGCGTCGGCGTGTCGTCGGTGCTGAAGGGCGTGGACACGGTTGCCGGGCTGATGAAGCGTGCCGATCTCGCGCTCTACGAAGCCAAGAGCGCCGGCCGCAACCGCGTCGTCGCCAAGGCGGCGTAAGGCCAATTCTCCATTCAGTGCGACAGGGTTACGAATTTACCTTAACGCAAGCGATTCGCCGGGCTTGGTTAAGAAATTGTTGATTTTCACAGGCTGTTGCGCAAATGTGCAGGTCAATGACGGAACCGGCGCGAGGTAGATAGCCGGATCGATCCGAAGAATACCCCATGATTCAGGTCCGCCGCATCTCCTGGGTCCGTGGGGTCGGCCGGCCGGCGCTGGCACATAGTGGCCTCCTCGTACCGCTGCCAAACGCCGACCGGCCCCCAAAACGCATCAAGACTCTGCGACAAGCATTGGACATTTTGGACTTTTTCGAGCCTTGAAAACCAAAACGCCGCCCATAGGGGCGGCGTTTTGGCTTTAAAGCAGGAAACCAGATTACTTGATCTTGGTTTCCTTGAACTCGACGTGCTTCTTGGCAACCGGATCGTATTTGCGGAACGACAGCTTGTCCGTCTTGGTGCGGCTGTTCTTGCTAGTCACGTAGAAGAAACCGGTGTCGGCAGTCGACAGAAGCTTGATCTTGATGTTTGCGGCTTTGGCCATTGTGTTCGTCCGTTATGTTCGTGGAGTTTTGGCCGCTGGAGCACGGGGAAACACCCGGACGCGGGAAACTTGGCGCGACACATAAAGAACGCGCCCGGAAAGTCAACCCCGTGAGGCTTCGGTGCAGTCGCTTGTGCAAGCCGTGGTCAATATCAGAGCCAGCCGGCAGCCGAGCATGTTCCGAACTATGCGTCTTCCCTAACCGGCGGAGCGGCCTTCTTCAAGTCTCCCGTGGTGTTCCACCAGCGGTTCGGGTTGGAGCGGTCGTCCAAGCCCTTGGAGCGGCTGGCGAGGATCGGCTGAATGCGGATCACCGGCTCCTGATAGCTGTGGGCCTGGAATATCGCTTCGACAATGCGGGCGGCCAACGCCTGATCGTCGGGCAGTTCGAACGACACCTCCACCGTGCCATGCCGTCTGCGCAATTCCGTCTCGGCGCCTGCAGCTACGCCTTCGAGTGGCCGGTAGCGCTCGATGCCGTGCGCCGACTGGTAGGCATTGCTGTTGTACTTGCCCATGGTCAGCGGAGCGATCGCGACCACAGCTTCCATGATGCGGTCGACATCGGAAGCCGGCGCTTGAAAGGTCACAAGCAGCAGCAATTCCATCCGCACCGATTTCGTTTCAAACCCGGAGTCGATCATGGCGGCATCCTCAAATTCGTGGCGTGTTGCTGACAATCTACCCAGGTGCTGCTGACACGGTCATGTCAGCAGCCTTGCGCCACATGAGGCATCGATCGGGTCTTTCTACAGGATTTTTCGGGCGAGCCTGGCGCCGACCAGCGCGATATAGAAGGCGAAGAACACGCCGAGCGCCCAGCCGAAGCCGGAGGGTCCGAAAAGGTCCATGCCGATGCCGATCGCCTGCGGGCCGAGCACCATGCCGACACCATAGCAGAGCACGAAGGCAGCGTTGGCCGAGGCCAGGTCGTGACCGGAAAGCTGCGAGCCGAGATGGGCCAGGCCGATCGTGTACATGGCTGCGACCACGCCGCCCCAGACGAACAGAAGCGCCGCCATCAGATGCCAGTCCTGCGCGAAGTGCGGCATGAAGACAGTGCCGGCAAGCCCGATGGTTGCACACACCAGAAGCAGATAACGGCGGTCGCTGACACGGTCGCTGATCATGCCGAGCGGGATTTGCAACAGCACGTTGCCGAGGCCGATCATTGTGAGCAGGAGGGCGGCATCGGCCTCGGAATAGCCGATGCGGTTGCCATAAACGGGGAACAGCGCAAAGCCGCCGGTCTCGACCGCGCCGAACACCAGCACCGCGGCGGTCGCCGTCGGTACCAACCAGATGTAGCGCAGGAAGTTGCTGGTTTCGCCGTTGGAGACGATCGTCGGGCTCTCGTTGCGTGCCGCCAGAACTGGGATGGCGGCCAGCGTCACCAGCGCCATTATCACGCCGAAGGGCAGGAAGCCGGTGCTGCCGAGCTGGGCGAACAGCCACGGCCCGGCGGCAAAGCCGAGGGACAGCACGGTGGCGTAGATGCCGAGGACGAGACCGCGCCGGTGTGGCGGCGCCGATGTGCTGATCCAGAATTCCGACAGGATGAACAGCACCGTCAGCGCGATGTGCAGCAGGACGCGCAGCGGAAACCACATCCAGAAGTCCGGCGCGAAATGGAAGCCGACAAAGGCCAGCACTCCCGTTGCGATCATGGCGAGCATCGTCCAGGCGACGCCGAACCGCATGGCGAGCGGGGTGGCGAGCGGTGCGCCGACGATCGAGGCGAGGCCGGCGACAGCGGTGTTGAAGCCGATCATCGACGCCGAATGGCCGCGCGTTTCGAGAATGACGCTGAGCAGCGGCATGCCGAGGCCGATGGCGATGCCGACGACACTGATCGACGAGATCGCCGCGATCATCGGCAGCCAATGTACGCGTTCCTCGACCTCTTGCTGGGTATCGACCGTCATGGGATGTGAATGCTCTATGCTCTACAGAATTTCGCGAACGAAGCGATTGCGGACAAGCCGGTAGAACGGCACGGAACCACCGGGACGCAGCAGCGGATCATCGACGAGCCGCTTTTCCAGCTCCTCGAGGATGGCCCTGGTGATGTCGGGAATATCAGCTTCTCTGGCCTTGGCGAGCGGCAGCCAGACCAGTTCCTCCAGCTCGTTGGTCGGACCGCCGTCCGGCAACTCGACGGCGACATCATCGCGCCAGGCGCTGAAGAAGCGCGTATCGAAGCGCCGCACCCGGTTTGGCGGCGTGATGGCGCGCGCGATGAAGCGCAGCGCTTCCAGCGAGGGTCTTACGCCGTGCTCGGCAAAACCCTGCCAATCGCGCCTGGTCGTGGCGAAGGCGCCCTTTTGGCCGATCAGCAGGCCGGCTTCTTCATAGGTCTCGCGAATCGCCGACAGGGCGATGGCACGGGCGCGGGCCGGGCTGGTGCGGCCGACGCCGGCGGTCAGCCTCGCCTGTTCCTCATGGTGCAACGCTGTGGCAACGGGAATTCGGCTGTCGGCCGGATCGGTACGACCACCGGGAAAGACGAATTTCCCCGGCATGAAGGCGTGACGGGCGTGGCGCCGGCCCATCAGCACCAGGAACTCGTCGCCCTTGCGGTCGAGCAGGATCAGCGTCGCGGCGTCGCGCGGGCGTATAGGCTTGGCCTCGAGCGCGATCCGCTGAACCTTGTCGACTTCCGCCTTGGTCATAACGTCCATGCGCACGACCTAGCGGAATCTTCTCCGATGCGAAAGTGGCGTCCAGCCATGCCGATTTGCGCCAGCCTCGGTTTCAAGCCTCGGGATGCGACTCGATCAGATCTTCTTCCCCACCGAAGCCGTGCATATAGAACGCCCATTGCAGGCCGATGACGGCGCCCTTGACCGGCTGCAGCAAGGCGATCGCCATGAGGATGGTCAGCGGCACCCAGATGGCGATGTGCTGCCAGGTGGACAAAGTGGAGGTCGCTTCGACACCCATGAACGCGCCGAGCACGATGTGGCCGACGATAACAACCACCAGATAGGCCGGCAGGTCGTCGGCGCGGTGGTGATGGAGCTCCTCGCCGCAATGATTGCATTTATCGACGGTCTTGACGAAAGCGCGAAACAGCTTTCCCTCGCCGCAATGCGGGCAGCGGCCAAGCGCGCCACGCTTCATCGCCGTCCACAGCGGGCGGGCGATGCGGCCCGAATGATGTTCGCCGCCGAAAACCTGTTGGTTCATGTTCAAATCGCTTGGCATTATCGTCTCCTGCCGCGCGAGCCTGGACGCGATTGCGACGCGCGGGCGCGGCCTTTGGCCTTGTGAAACGACCGTTTGGAGCCGGGCAGCGGCTTTGGGTCGGTCAGCATCTCGAAACGCATCGCGCCGGCCATAGGCGCCACCTCGATCAGGCGAACCTCGACGCGGTCGGCAAGCTGATAGCCCTTGCCGGTGCGCTCTCCGAAAAGCGATCGGGCAGTTTCGTCGTATATATAGTAATCGCCGTCCAGGCTTGACACTGGGATGAAACCATCTGCGCCATACTGCGGCAATTGGACAAATAGTCCCGATTTGGTGACGCCCGAAATGCGTGCATCGAAACGATCGTCGACACGTTCGGCCAGATAGGCGGCGATCAGCCGGTCGACCGTGTCGCGCTCGGCGGCCATGGCGCGGCGCTCAGTGGCCGAGATCAGTGCTGAAACCTCTTCCAACCGCTCCGCCTCATCTTGCGTCAGTCCGCCCGCACCAAAGCCGAGGGCGGCAATCAGCCCGCGATGCACGATCAGGTCGGCATATCTACGGATCGGCGAGGTGAAATGCGCATAGCGTTTCAGGTTGAGGCCGAAATGGCCGATGTTGCTGGGCGAATATTCGGCCTGCATCTGGGTGCGGAGCACCACCTCGTTGACCAGACCCTCATGGTCGGCGCCGCGGACGCGATCCAGAATCCCGTTGAACTGGTTGGGCCGCATCTGCGCCCCGCGTGCCAGCGACAGGCCAAGCGTCTGCAGGAATTCGCGCAGCGATTCCTGCTTGGCGAGCGAAGGCGCGTCATGGATGCGGTAGACCAGCGCCTGCCGTTTCGCCTCCAGCGTCTCGGCCGCCGCGACATTGGCCTGGATCATGAATTCTTCGATCAGCTTGTGTGCGTCGAGCCGCTCCGGCACGACGACCCGGTCGACGGTGCCGTCCTCCTTGAGCAGGATTTTCCGCTCAGGCAGTTCAAGCTCGAGCGGCTGGCGCGTCTCACGGCCGCGCTTGACGACGGCGTAGGCATCCCACAGCGGCTTCAGCACCGTGTCGAGGATCGGGCCGGTCTTGTCGTCCGGCGCGCCGTCGATCGCGGCTTGCGCTTGCGGATAGGCGAGTTTCGCCGCCGATTTCATCATGATGCGGTGAAATGAATGCCTGAGCTTGCGGCCATCGGCCGAGAAGGTCATGCGGACCGCCAGCGCCGGGCGGTCCTGGCCGTCGCGCAGCGAACAAAGGTCGTTGGAGATGCGCTCCGGCAGCATCGGCACGACGCGATCCGGGAAATAGACCGAATTGCCGCGCTTCAGCGCCTCGCGATCGAGCGCGGTGCCATAGCGCACATAAGCGGCGACATCGGCAATCGCTACGGTAACCACCACGCCGCCGGGGTTCTTTTCGTCCGGATCCGATATGGCGAACACCGCATCGTCATGGTCCTTGGCGTCGGCCGGATCGATGGTGACCAGCGGCAGCTTGCGCCAGTCCTCGCGGCCGGCCAGCGTCGCCGGTTTGACCGCCTCTGCCTCGGCAATGACGTCTGCCGGGAAAATATGTGGAATGTCATGCGCGTGGATGGCGATCATCGAGACCGCCTTTTCGTTGGTCAGCGAACCGAGCACCGTCAGCACCTTGGCTCTGGGCAGTCCATAGCGGGAGGCCCGCGCCGGCTCGACCTCGACCAGATCGCCGTTCTTGGCGCCGTTCTGGAATTCCTTGTCGACGACCAGCTCCGGCTGACGTCTTTCGACAGGCTCGATGCGGAAGGTGCCGTCCTGCAGAACGCGAAAAACGCCGAGAACGGCATCGGTGCGCTTCTCGAAGATCTTCATCACCCGCCCGGTGTAGGCGGGGCCCGTCGCGTCATCGGTTGGAAAGGTCTTGGCCAGCACGCGGTCGCCGATGCCCGGTGTCGGGCCGCCGCCGCGCGACACGCGGATCGCTATGACAGGAGGCTCGCCGTTGCCCACGGCTTCGGTTGGGTGCGCCAGCAGCACGCCGTCGGCGTCTCGGCCAAAGATGTCGAGCACGGCGACATGGGCGACGGCGCCGACGCGGGCCAGCCGCTTGCGTTCCTTGGTCAGCAGGCCCTCATCCTGCAGGTCGCGCAAAATGTCTTTCAGCCAGATACGGTCCTCGCCGCGCAGCGCAAACGCCTTGGCGATATCGCGTTTTCCTGAGCGATCCGGATTTTCGGCGATGTAGCGCAGGATCTCGTCGCGGGACGGCCGGTAGTTATCCCTAACCTTGGCTCTCGTGTCGGCGGTGCGCAGATCGCCATGACTTCTTCCGGATACCCTGCGCGCCACGATGCCCTATCCCTTTTTGTTGGCCACTTTCTTGGCCGCTGGTTTTTGGGCCGCCGGTTTTTTGGCCGCCGCAGGCTTTTTGGCAGGTGCGGCCGCTTTGCGGAAGGGCTTTCTGCCGCCATTGCCGCCCTTGGCTTCCTTCTCGGCAATCAGCGCCAACGCGTCCTCGATCGTCACCGACTGCGGGTCCTTGCCCTTCGGCAGCGTCGCGTTGACCTTGCCGAAATTAACATAAGGCCCGTATTTGCCGTCACGCACGACGATCTTACCGCCGCCAGCCGGATGATCGCCGAGCTCCTTCAAGGCGGCGGGCGTGCCGCCATTGCGGCCGCCCGGGCCCTTCAACTGCTTCTCGGCAATCACAGACACGGCGCGGTTGAGACCGATCGAGAACACGTCCTCGATATTGTCGAGATTGGCGTAGGTGCCGTCATGCAGCACGAACGGGCCGTAGCGCCCCAGCCCGGCCGAGATCATCTTGCCGGATTCCGGATGCTTGCCGACGTCGCGCGGCAGCGACAGCAAGGCGAGTGCCTTTTCGTGGTCGATCGAATCGACCGTCCAGCCCTTGGGTAGGCTGGAGCGCTTGGCTTCCTTTCCGTCGCCGCGCTGGATATAGGGGCCGAAACGACCGGTGCGCAGGGTGATTTCCTCCGCCGTGTAGGGGTCCTTGCCAAGCACCTTGGTGCCGTCCTCGCCATTGCCGTTTTCGCCATTGGGATTGGCGGCGTCGCCGAGCTGGCGGGTGAAGGAGCATTCGGGATAGTTCGAACAGCCGACAAAGGCGCCGAATTTGCCGAGCTTCAGCGACAGGTTGCCGGTGCCGCATTTCGGGCAGATCCGGGGGTTCGAACCGTTTTCCCGCGCGGGAAACACCAGCGGCGCCAGTTCTTCGTTCAATGCATCGAGCACGTCGGTGACGCGCAATTCCTTGATGTCGGCGACGGCGCCCGAAAAATCCTTCCAGAAATCGCGCAGCACATCCTTCCAGGCGAGCTTGCCGTCCGAGATTTCGTCCAGTTTTTCCTCGAGCGAGGCGGTGAAATCATATTCGACATAGCGCTCGAAGAAGCTTTCGAGGAAGGCCGACAACAGCCGCCCCTTGGCCTGCGGTACAAGCTTGCGCTTGTCGATGGCGACATAGTCGCGGTCCTCGAGCGTCTTCAGGATCGCCGTATAGGTCGATGGCCGGCCGATGCCGAGCTCTTCCAGCTTCTTGATCAGCGAAGCCTCCGAATAGCGCGGCGGCGGCTCAGTCGTGTGCTGGGTGGCGTTGATCGCCTCGCGGTCGAGTTGTTCGCCGGCACGGATCTCGGGCAGACGGCGGTTTTCCTCGTCTTCCGAATCCTCGTCCTTCTGCTCGGTATAGGCGGCAATGAAACCGTCGAAGCGAACGACCGAGCCGACGGCGCGAAGCTCGGCCGTGCGGGCGCCATTGACCGCCTCGATCTCGACCGTGGTGCGCTCGATCTCGGCCGGCTGCATCTGGCTGGCGATGGCGCGTTTCCACACCATCTCGTAGAGCCGGGCCTGGTCGGCATCGAGATATTGCCTGACCGAAGCCGGCGTGCGCATGAAATCGGTCGGGCGGATGGCTTCGTGCGCTTCCTGGGCGTTCTTGGCCTTGGTGGTGTAGTAGCGTGACTTTTCCGGCAGGTATTTTGGGCCGAATTCCTTGGCAATGGCATCGCGGGCGGCCGAGATCGCTTCAGGCGCCATCTGCACGCCGTCGGTGCGCATATAGGTGATCAGGCCGGCAGTCTCGCCGCCGATATCCATGCCTTCGTAGAGCCGCTGCGCCACTTGCATGGTGCGGCTGGCCGAGAAGCCGAGACGCGAGGAGGCGGCCTGCTGCAGCGTCGAGGTGGTGAAGGGCGGACCTGGATTGCGCTTGGTCGGCTTGGCTTCGACCGACAGCGCCTTGAAGGTCGCGCCTTCGAGCATCGCCTTGATATCGTCGGCCTGCGCCTTGTTCGAAATGTCGAGCTTTTGCAGCTTCTTCCGGTCGAAGGCGGTCAGCCGCGCCTCAAAATTTTCCTTGCGCGGCGTGCCGAGGAGAGCTGATATCTGCCAGTATTCCTCGCGAATGAAGCGCTCGATCTCCAATTCGCGGTCGCAGACGAGCCGCAATGCCACCGACTGCACGCGGCCGGCGGAACGGGCGCCGGGCAGCTTGCGCCACAGCACGGGCGACAGGGTGAAGCCGACGAGATAGTCGAGCGCGCGGCGAGCGAGATAGGCGTCGACCAGCGGCGCATCGATCTGACGCGGAGTGGCCATAGCTTCCAGCACCGACGATTTGGTGATGGCATTGAAGACGACGCGGCTGACCGGCTTGTCCTTCAGCGCGCGCTTCTGCTTCAGCACTTCCAGAACGTGCCAGGAAATGGCTTCGCCCTCGCGATCCGGATCGGTGGCGAGGATGAGGCCGTCGGCGTCCTTGACCGCCTTGGCGATGTCGGCAAGACGTTTGCTCGAGGCGGTGTCGACAGCCCAGGACATGGCAAAATCCTCGTCCGGACGCACCGAGCCATCCTTGGCCGGCAGATCGCGGACGTGGCCGAACGAGGCCAGGACCTTATAGTTCTTTCCGAGGTACTTGTTGATTGTCTTCGCTTTGGCCGGCGATTCGACGACGACGACGTCCATGAGGTCTCATATCAGCTGTGGTGCGGCAGAAGAATTCCGCTGCGCGCGACGAAATCTCGTACAATTGTCGCTCACATGGCCGCGCTTTTGGATCCGGTCAAGGGGAAGCGCCCAAAATGCAGTCCTGCATTCAGTCCGCAACCCAAGGGTGCGTCATGTGATATCCGCAATCCCGGATAGGGGGAGCGGCTGCCCTACCGTTGGACAAGCCCGCAATGGATCCGGGAGAAACGGGACAAAATCTTCCGCGGATATAAGAGAAACATCGATCGTGCGCCAGCCCCCGCTGAAGAGACGTTCGGTGGGATGCTCTGTTGGCGGGCGAGCCAGGCGTGGCGAGTGGGGCTCATATGCCCAGCGGACAGTACCAAAAGCTGGCCGCCGGGAGGAGGCCTGCAGGGATACGCGGCAGTCAGCGATTTCGCGCCGGTCAAGGCGGGATGCAGGTTCGGGACTAGTCGGCTTTGGCTATGTGCCAGACGCCGCCGACGCCGTCGCCGGTCACATCGCCAGTCTTCTTATCCTCGATGAACGTGTAGAGCGGCTTGCCTTCATAGGCCCACATCTTGGTGCCCTCGGTGCGGTCCATTCGCCCTCGGCCTTGGCGTCGGCCTCCGTCTTTAGTGGCGGCCAATTGGTGGCGCATTTGTCGTAGCAGTTCGACTTGCCCGTCTCGTCCTTGTCGTAGGTGTAAAGGGTCATGCCGTTCGCATCGGTATAGATCTTGGTGCCGCCTACATCGGCTTCCTTCCATGCTTCGGCGGCATAGGAGGCGGCGGTGCCGAGTAAAAGCACCGCCAGCCCAACTGTGATCGATTTCATGGGGTTCCCCCTGATATGATCGAGAAGCGCGCGGAAAGCCGCCGCCTCGTTGCATCTACGCGCCTGGTGTGTCGTTTCTTCCTCGATGCAGGGCGGCAACTTGCCACGCAATGGTGATTGGCGGACAAGCCCGTGCGCCGTTATATCGGCGCCGATACAGTTGGGGTTTCGGGAAATGGCATTGGATATCGGCTATGTCAGCGCGGTCGGGGCGGGGGCGATCTCGTTCCTGTCGCCTTGCGTGCTGCCGCTGGTGCCGCCCTATCTCTGCTACATGGCCGGCGTGTCGGTCGATGATTTCCGCGGCAATGCCGGCGTCACGGCCAAGGCCGACGCACGTGCCGCGCTGCTTTATGCTTCGATTGCCTTCGTTCTCGGATTCTCGACCGTGTTCGTGGCGTTGGGCGCCGGCGCTTCGACTATCGGACGGCTGCTGCGCGTCTGGCAGGAGCCGCTGGCCATGGCGGCCGGCGTGCTCATCATCCTGATGGGGTTGAACTTCCTCGGCATATTGCGCATCCCGCTGCTGTCGCGTGAGGCGCGCTTCCAGTCGCAGGGCAAGCCGGCCAGTATCGTTGCCGCCTACGTCATGGGACTGGCCTTCGCCTTCGGCTGGACGCCTTGCATCGGACCGGTGCTGGGACCGATCCTGACGCTTGCCGGCGGCCGCGAGACGGTGGGCGAGGGCGCGGCTCTGCTCGCCGCCTATTCGCTCGGGCTCGGCATACCGTTCCTGATCGCGGCGCTGTTTTCCGGCGCCTTCATGAGCTTTCTCTCGAAATTCCGCGTCCATCTCGGCCGGGTCGAGAAGGCGATGGGCGCGCTGCTGGTCGTCGCCGGCGTCTTTTTCCTGACCGGCGGGGTGCAGGCAGCGTCCTATTGGCTGCTGGAGAATTTCCCGATGCTGGGGCAGCTGGGATAGGCTCCATATAAGCTGGAATTGCGCGCACAGGATTGAATTGCGGACCCGCTAACCTGGAGTCAGCTGCTCCACCACCTCACCGGAATTTAACCGCATTGGTGCAGCATCGCGCCAGTGCTAGACATACCTTGATTCCAACCCTTTTATATGGTTGCCCTTCTATGAGCCAGAGAACCTGCCTGTCCGTCATCCTCGCCGCCGGCGAAGGCACGCGCATGAAAAGCGCGGTGCCAAAAGTGCTGCACACGATCGCCGGCCTGCCGATGGTCGCCCATGTCGTGAGGGCTGCCGAAGCGGCAGGCAGCGGTGATCTGGCTCTGGTGATCGGCCATGGCGCGGACGAGATGCGCAAGGCCACGCAAAAGTTGGCGCCGAAGGCGGAGACTTTCGTCCAGGACAAGCGGCTCGGTACGGCGCATGCTGTTCTGGCTGCTCGCGACGCGATATCAAAGGGTTACGACGACATCCTCGTGATGTTCGGCGATACGCCGCTGATCGATCCGGAGGTGCTGACCGTTGCGCGCCGGAAGCTGGCGGAAGGCGCTGCCATCGTTGTGGTCGGCTTCCGCACGTCAAATCCTTCCGGCTATGGCCGGCTGATCGAAAAGGGCGGCAAGCTCATCGCCATCCGCGAGGAAAAGGACTGCACCGACGAGGAGAAGAAAATCACCTTCTGCAATGGTGGGCTGATGGCGGTTGCCGGCAAGCACGCGCTGCAGCTGCTCGACCAGGTCGGCAACGACAACGCCAAGGGCGAATATTACCTGACCGACATCGTTGAGATCGCCGGCGGGCAGGGTTTTGATGTCGTTGCCGCAGAAGCCGGCTTCGAGAATGTGCTCGGCATCAACAACCGCGCCGAACTCGCCGCGGCGGAAGGCATCTGGCAGACGCGCCGGCGGCACGAGGCCATGCTCTCCGGCGTCACATTGATTGCGCCGGAAACCGTGTTCTTTTCGCACGACACTGAAATCGGCGCGGATACGATCGTCGAACCGCATGTCTGGTTCGGGCCGGGCGTGAAAATCGCCACGGGAGCCAAGATCCATGCCTTCAGCCACATTGAAGGCGCCACCATCGCTTCGAACTGCGATATCGGCCCGTACGCGCGGCTGCGGCCGGGCGCCGATCTCAAGCAAAAGGCCAAGGTTGGCAATTTCTGCGAGGTCAAGCAGGCGACTATCGAGGAGGGGGCCAAGGTCAATCACCTGACCTATATCGGCGATGCCCGCGTCGGCGCCGGCGCCAACATCGGCGCCGGCACCATCACCTGCAACTACGACGGCTACTCGAAGTTCTTCACCGACATCGGCGAGGGCGCCTTTATCGGCTCGAACTCCTCGCTGGTGGCGCCTGTTACAATCGGCAAGGGCGGCTACATCGCTTCGGGCAGCGTGATCACCGAAAGTGTCCCGGACGATGCGCTGGCCTTTGGCCGCGCCCGCCAGAGGACGCTTGCCGGCAAGGGCAAGGAGTTGCGCGAGCGTTTTGCTTCGGCCGCGGCGGTCCGGAAAAAAGCCTAGCCGCGACGACTGCATCATGTCTTTGACGGATTTCAGGAACCGCTGAGCGCGATAGGATGCCCGTACGGAGAAACTGAGCGATTGCGGTAACCGGATTGCAAGAGCGCCCTGTCATGGTGCATCTGTGCAAGACCGTTGCGGCTGCTACGCAACGAAATGCAATGTGATTTTCGCGGCAGACCGGCCATCCCTAAATAGCGCCGGGTTTCTGCGGGGAAACGGGGAAAACGGCAATGTGCGGTATCGTAGGAATTGTTGGTCATTCGCCGGTCGCGCCGCTCATTGTCGACGCGTTGAAACGGTTGGAGTATCGCGGCTACGATTCGGCCGGCGTTGCCACTGTCGAGGACGGCCAGCTCGGACGCCGTCGCGCCGAAGGCAAGCTGGTCAATCTCGAGCGCCGGCTGAAGGACGAACCGCTCAATGGTATGATCGGCATCGGTCATACGCGCTGGGCAACGCATGGCGTGCCCAACGAGACCAATGCGCATCCGCATTTTTCCGATGGCGTCGCCATCGTCCATAATGGCATCATCGAGAATTTCGCCGAATTGCGCGACGAGCTGATGCGCGACGGCTACACATTTTCATCACAGACCGACACCGAGGTCGTCGCACATCTGGTGGGGCGCGAATTGGCCAAGGGCCTGAAGCCGGTCGAGGCCGCGCACCAGGCGCTGAAGCGGCTGGAAGGCGCCTTTGCGTTGGCCATCATGTTCAAGGGCGACGAGGACCTCATCGTCGGGGCGCGCAACGGCCCGCCGCTGGCCGTCGGCCATGGCGACGGCGAGATGTTCCTGGGCTCGGACGCCATCGCGCTTGCCCCCTTCACCAATTCGATCACCTATCTGGAGGACGGCGACTGGGCGGTGGTGCGCCGCAACGAGGTCGCCATCTTCGACATGGACGGCAGCAAAGTAGACCGCAAGCGCCAGCAGTCGCTCAGCACCAGCTTCATGGTCGACAAGGGCAACCGGCGCCATTTCATGGAGAAGGAAATCCATGAACAGCCCGAAGTGATCTCGCACACGCTGGCGCATTATGTGGATTTTGTCGGCGGCGTATCGAAGCCGCTCGACCTGCCGTTCGATTTCGCCAAAATCGACCGGCTGGCGATCTCGGCCTGCGGCACTGCCTATCTCGCCGGCCTGATCAGCAAATACTGGTTCGAGCGCTATGCGCGGCTGCCGGTCGACATCGATGTCGCTTCGGAATTCCGCTACCGCGAGATGCCGCTGTCGAAGACAGACGCCGCCTTCTTCATCTCGCAATCGGGCGAGACCGCCGACACGTTGGCCTCGCTGCGCTATTGCCGCAAGGCGGGCATGAAGATCGGCGCGGTCGTAAATGTCCGCGAATCGACGATGGCGCGCGAGTCCGACGTCATCCTGCCGACGCTGGCCGGGCCGGAGATCGGTGTCGCCTCGACCAAGGCCTTCACCTGTCAATTGTCGGTGCTGGCCTCGCTTGCCGTGCGGGCCGGCGTGGCGCGCGGAACGATCTCGCGGGAGCAGGAAACGACGCTGGTACGTCAACTGTCGGAAGCGCCGCGCTATGCCAACCAGGTCTTGAAGCTCGACGGGCAGATCGAAAAGGTCGCACGCGACCTCGCTCACTATAAGAATGTGCTCTATCTCGGCCGCGACACCAATTTCCCGCTGGCCATGGAAGGCGCGCTGAAGCTCAAGGAAATCTCCTATATCCATGCCGAGGGCTACGCCGCCGGTGAGCTGAAGCACGGGCCGATCGCGCTGATCGACGAGAACATGCCTGTCATCGTCATTGCCCCGCATGACCGCATCTTCGAAAAGACCGTATCGAACATGCAGGAAGTGGCGGCACGCGGCGGCAAGATCATCCTGATCACCGACAGCAAGGGTGCCACACACGCCACGGTGAAGACGATGGAGACGATCGTGCTGCCGGACGTGCCGGAAATCATCTCGCCGATCATCTACGCGCTGCCGATCCAGATGCTGGCCTATTTCACCGCCGTGTTCATGGGCACCGACGTCGACCAGCCGCGCAACCTGGCGAAATCGGTGACTGTGGAATAGGCGTGGTTTAAAAAATTTCGCGGTTCCAAAGCGGATTGCGGTTCATTAATGTTGCGCCGCAATCAGTGCTGCGGTGAACCATGTCCGATGCGCCCAAGACCTCAGGCATGACCCGGCTGCGGAATTACTTCCTGACAGGCTTTGTCGTCTGCGCGCCGCTGGCGATCACCGCTTACATCGCCTGGTCCTTCATCGGCTGGGTCGATTCCTGGGTGAAACCCTATATTCCGGCTCGCTACAACCCCGATAGCTATCTGCCGGCGCCGGTTCCGGGGTTCGGCCTGATCGTCGCCTTGATTCTGATCACCCTGATCGGTTTCTTGACCGCCAATATAGTCGGTCGCGCTATCGTCTTGTTCGGCGAACGGCTGCTCGGCCGCATGCCGCTGGTGCGCGGCATCTATGGCTCGTTGAAACAGATCTTCGAGACCGTGCTGTCGAACAAAGGTGACATGTTTCGCCAGGTCGGGCTGGTCGAATATCCGCGCAAGGGCGTCTGGTCGCTGGTCTTCGTCGCCAGCGACAAGGAAACCGAGATCAACCAGAAGCTCGACCAGGAAGGTGATCCGCTAATCGCGGTTTTCATGCCGTGCGCGCCCAACCCGACCACGGGCTTTCTTATGTATGTGCCGAAATCCGACATCGTGCTGCTCGACATGACGGTCGAGGACGGCGCCAAGCTGATCGTTTCGGCAGGCTTGGTGGCGCCGGCGGTCAAGACGAAAATGGTGACGTTGAACGGCAAATCGATCGGCGGTCAGATCGGCAATCCGCCTGTGGATGCCGAGCCTCAACCGGCGCGCAAGAGCCGCACAGCCTCGTCGCGGCCGAACAAATAAAGCAGCATGCGAAGGGCGGCGCCGCGTTCGGATTGCAGCTCGGGATCGCGCGACAGGATCAGCCGCGCGTCGTCGCGGGCGGCTTCGAGCAGGTCGGCATGCGCTTCGATGTGCGCCACCTGGAAACCTGGAGTGCCGGACTGGCGGGTGCCCAGCAGCTCGCCTTCGCCACGCAGTTTCAGGTCCTCCTCGGCGATGCGGAACCCGTCCTCGGTCTCGCGCATCACCGACAGCCGGCGCGTTGCCGTCTCGCCGAGCGGATCCTTGTAGAGCAGCACGCAGGAGGACGGTTTTTCGCCGCGACCGACCCGGCCGCGCAACTGGTGCAACTGGGCGAGGCCGAAGCGCTCGGCATGCTCGACCACCATGATCGTCGCATCCGGCACATCGACCCCGACCTCGATGACCGTGGTGGCGATCAGAATGCGTGTCTCGCCGGCCTTGAAGGCGCGCATCGCCTCGTCCTTGTCGGCGCCCTTCATGCGCCCGTGCACCAGGCCGATCCGGTCGCCGAACAGCGGCTTTAGCGAGGCAAAGCGGTCCTCCGCCGACATCAGCTTGATCTCTTCGGATTCCTCGACCAGCGGGCAGATCCAGTAGATCTTCTGGCCGTCGGCGACGGCGTCGCGCATGCGGCCGACCAGTTCGTAGAGCCGCTCGAGCGGCAGGGTGACGGTGCGGATCGGCTGGCGACCCGCCGGTTTTTCGGTCAGCTTCGACACATCCATGTCGCCGAAGGCGGTCAACACCAGCGTGCGCGGGATCGGCGTCGCCGTCATCACCAGCATGTCTGGGGCATCGCCCTTGGCGGTGATGGCAAGCCGCTGGTGGACGCCAAAGCGGTGCTGCTCGTCGATGACGGCGAGGACGAGGTCGTGGAACGTCACCGTTTCCTGGAACAGGGCGTGGGTGCCGACGACGATGTCGATCTCGCCATTGGCCAGACCGGCCAGCGTGTCAGTGCGCTCGCGGCCCTTTTCACGGCCTGTGAGGATGGCGATGCGCAGGCCGGCTTGTCCCGCCAAAGGCGCAATCGTCGCAAGATGCTGGCGCGCCAGGATTTCGGTCGGCGCCATCAACGCCGCCTGGCCGCCGGCCTCGACGGCGCGCGCCATGGCGAGTAGCGCGACCACCGTCTTGCCGGAGCCGACATCTCCCTGCAAAAGCCGCAGCATGCGTTCGGGATCGGCGAGATCGGCGTTGATTTCGGCCAACGCGAATTCCTGGCTGGGAGTCAGCGAATAGGGAAGGGCGGCGCGCAGGTTTTCGACGACGCGGCCGTCGCCGACCAACGGTCGTCCGGACAAGCGGCGGACTTTCGCGCGCACCAGCGCCAGCGACACCTGGCCTGCCAGAAACTCGTCATAGGCGAGACGCCGCCAGGCCGCGCCGTCGACGGACACGTCGATCGGGTCGGCGGGATTGTGGATGCTGGCGAGCGCGTCGCCGAAGGCAGGAAAGGTGCGGCGGCGCAAAAACTCGCCATCCTGCCATTCCGGCAGCACCGGCAAGCGAGCGAGCGCTTGGCCGATTGCGCGGCGCAGTACTTTTCCCGAGAGCCCAGCGGTGAGCGGATAGACCGGCTCGACCAGCGGCAGGTTTTCCGCTTCGCTGGCCAGCGCGATGTGGTCTGGGTGGACCATGGTCGGCCGGCCGTTGAACCATTCCATTCGACCCGAGACCACGACATGCTCGCCCTGGGGCATCGCCTTTTCGAGATAGGCGGCGTGCGCATGGAAAAAGGTCAGCGCGATCTCGCCGGTGTCGTCATGGGCGTAGACGCGGTATGGCACCGATCTGTTGCCGCGCGGCGGCGGCTGGTGGCGGTCGACGCGTACTTCGAGGGTGACGATCGCGCCTTCGGCCGAACCGGAGATGCCCGGCCGGTTGCGGCGGTCGATCACCGTGTGGGGCAGCATGAACAGAAGATCGCCGGCGCGCGCCGCTCGGTCGCCGAGATCGGCCGGCACGATTTTCTCGATCAGCGCGCCGACCTTCGGCCCGATGGCAGCAAGCGAGGTGATCGGGACAAACAGCGGATCGAGGAGGGAAGGACGCATGATGTCAGCTTATGTCGAGACAGCCGCAGCGCAAGGCTGACACCGCCCTCTATCCACGCTATATGCGCCGCTTCAGCAAGGATGCGGGAGCAATGACGGGAACGAGACGATCAAGCGAGGGGCTCGATGCCCGCCGCCGCAAGCTTCTGTTTCGGTCCTGGCATCGCGGCATGCGCGAAATGGACCTCATTCTTGGCGGTTTCGCAGATGCCGAGATCGGCGCCTTGACCGGCGACGAACTCGACCAATATGAGAGGCTCCTCGATGTTCCCGACACCGAATTCCTGCCCGTGATCACCGGCGAGCGCCCAGTTCCGGCTGATATCGAGTGTGCCGTCCTGCAAAAGATCTTGGCGTCGCGCCAGGCGATGACATTCTGAATACGTGATTTCATGAGCTTGATTCCCACCATCGGCCTGCCGAAAGGCCGCGCCGGCCAGTTCATCGTCGACGGTGTTGCCGACGGCTACGAAGCCTTTGCGCTGGTGCAGGCCGCGCACGAGATCGCGCCCGACAAGCCGGTTTTGTTCGTGGCTCGCGACGGCCAGCGCCTGCCTTCGATTGTCGAGGCGCTGTCATTCGCCGCGCCAGGCCTGCCGGTGCTCGAACTGCCAGCCTGGGATTGTCTGCCTTACGACCGCGTCTCGCCCGGGGCGGATGCTGCCGCACGGCGTCTGGATGCGCTCACCGCGATGGTCGCGCTGGTGAAAAGACCGCACCGCGCCGTCATCCTGACCACCGCCAATGCGCTGCTGCAGCGCATTCCGCCGGCAAGCCTCATCGAGGCGCAGACCTTCCACGCCAGACCCGGCAACCAGATCGACATGAATGCACTGGTGTCGCGGCTGGAGACATCAGGCTTCGAGCGGGTGCCGACCGTGCGCGGCGTCGGCGAGTTTGCCGTCCGCGGCGGCATTCTTGACCTGTTCGCACCGGGCTGGACGGAAGCGTTGCGCCTCGATTTCTTCGGCGACACGCTGGAATCGATCCGCGTCTTCGACGCCGCCACGCAGCGCACCACCGGCCAGCGCAAGTCGATGGCGCTGCAGGCGATGAGTGAAGTGGCGCTGACGCCGGAGACCATCAGCCGTTTCCGCCGCAGTTACATCGAGGCCTTTGGCGCGCCTTCGCGCGACGATGGGCTCTACGCGGCGGTCAGCGAGGGACGGCGTTTCGCCGGCATGGAGCATTGGCTGCCGTTCTTCTATGAGCGGCTGGAGACGGTGTTCGACTATCTGCCGGACACGCCTGTCGTGTTCGACCATCTGGCGCATGAGGCGCTGGCGGAACGCCATGCGTTGATCCTCGACCACTACGAGGCGCGCAGGAAGCAGGCCGACGGCGCGCTGAAGGACGCCGTTCCGTACAAGCCGGTGCCGCCCGACCTGCTTTATCTGTCGCCCGAAAACCTCATCGCCTCGCTTGGGCCGCGCGAAGCGATTGACTTCACGCCCTTCGATGCGCCCGATGCCGGCGCGAAGAAAATCTTCCATGGCGGCTCGCGGCATGGCCGCAGCTTCGTCGAGGAACGCGCCGATCCCACCATCAACGTCTTCGACGTCGTCGTAAAACACATTGCCGATGAGCGGGCCGCCCGCCGCCGCGTCGTCGTCGCCGGCTGGACAGAAGGTTCGCTAGACCGGCTCGGCCAGATCCTGGCTGAACATCATCTCGGCAATCTCAAGCCGGTGGCCACGCTGGCCGAGGCGGAAAAGCTCGAACCAGGGCAGGCGGCACTTGCCGTCTTGCCGCTCGAATCCGGCTTCGAGACCGAGAAACTGGTCGTCGTCGCCGAGCAGGACATTCTAGGCGACCGGCTGATCCGTCGCTCGAAGCGCAAGAAACGCGCTTCGGACTTCATCGCCGAAGCCTCGGCGTTGTCCTCCGGCGACATTGTCGTCCACACCGACCACGGCATTGGCCGCTTCATCGGGTTGCGCACTATCGAGGCGGTCGGTGCGCCGCATGACTGCCTAGAAATCCATTATGCCGGCGACGACCGGCTGTTTCTGCCGGTTGAGAACATCGAACTGCTGTCACGCTATGGCTCGGATTCGGCCGAAGCGACTTTGGACAAGCTTGGCGGCGGCGCCTGGCAATCGCGCAAGGCGCGGCTGAAGCGGCGGCTGCTCGACATGGCCGGCCAGTTGATCCGCATCGCCGCGGAGCGGCAGATGCGCGCCGCTCCTTCGCTGGTGCCGGCGGAAGGTCTCTATGGCGAATTCTCCGCGCGGTTTCCCTACGAGGAGACCGACGACCAGCAGACGGCGATCGATTCGGTCATGGGCGATCTGGGCGCTGGAAAGCCGATGGACCGGCTGATCTGCGGCGACGTCGGCTTCGGCAAGACGGAAGTTGCGCTTCGCGCCGCCTTCATCGCGGCGATGGAAGGGTTTCAGGTCGCGGTGGTGGTACCGACGACATTGTTGTCGCGTCAGCATTTCAAGACCTTTTCGCAGCGTTTCTCCGGCCTGCCGATCCGCGTCGCTCAGGCCTCGCGGCTGGTTGGCGCCAAGGATCTGGCCGAGACCAAGAAGGGCATCGCCGAAGGCACGGTCGACATCGTCGTCGGCACTCACGCGGTGCTCGGCGCCTCGATTTCGTTCAAGAATCTTGGCCTGTTGATCATCGACGAGGAACAGCATTTTGGCGTCAAGCACAAGGAACGGCTGAAGGACCTGAAGAGCGACGTGCATGTGCTGACGCTGTCGGCGACGCCGATCCCGCGCACGCTGCAACTGGCATTGACCGGCGTGCGCGAACTGTCGCTGATCGCCACGCCGCCGGTCGACCGCCTGGCGGTGCGCACCTTCATCTCGCCCTTCGACCCGCTGGTCATCCGCGAGACCCTGCTTAGGGAACGCTACCGCGGCGGTCATTCCTTCTATGTCGTGCCACGCATCAGCGATCTGGCGGAAATCCATGATTTCCTGCGTGAATCCATTCCAGAGCTGAAAGTGGCTGTCGCTCACGGCCAGATGCCGCCCGGCGAACTCGACGACATCATGAATGCCTTCTACGACGGCCAGTACGATGTGCTGCTGTCGACCACCATTGTCGAATCCGGCCTCGATATCCCGACCGCCAACACGCTGATCGTGCATCGTGCCGACATGTTCGGTCTGTCGCAGCTCTACCAGCTGCGCGGCCGCGTCGGCCGCTCGAAGGTGCGCGCCTATGCGCTGTTCACGCTGCCGGCCAACCGCAAGCTGACCGACACCGCCGAGCGCCGGCTGAAGGTGCTGCAGTCGCTCGACACGCTGGGCGCCGGTTTCCAGCTCGCCAGCCACGATCTCGATATCAGAGGCGCCGGCAATCTTCTCGGCGAAGAGCAGTCGGGCCATATCAAGGAGGTCGGCTTCGAGCTCTACCAGCAAATGCTGGAGGAAGCTGTCGCCGAGGTGAAGGATTCCGGCGAGGTTCAGGATGGCGGCTGGTCGCCGCAGATCGCCGTCGGCACGGCGGTGATGATCCCGGAAAGCTATGTTCCGGACCTGCAGCTGCGGCTGGCGCTCTACCGCCGCCTCGGCGACCTCGAAAACACCGAGGAGATCGATGCCTTCGGCGCAGAACTGATCGATCGGTTCGGCCCGCTGCCGGAGGAGGTGAAGCATCTGCTGAAGATCGTCTTCATCAAGGCGCTCTGCCGCAAGGCCAATGTCGAAAAGCTCGATGCCGGACCAAAAGGCGTTGTCATCCATTTCCGCAAGCGCGAGTTTTCCAATCCTGTCGGGCTGGTCACGTTCATCGGCGAGCAGGGTTCGCTGGCCAAGATCCGGCCCGACCAGAGCGTCGTCTTCAGCCGCGACTGGCCGACACCTGAAAAGCGTCTGGCCGGGGCCGCCGTCGTCATGACGCAATTGGCTCGGCTGGTGGAGAGGACTGCCTAGCAAGGCGTTGCTGGTGCTTTGGCCAATGACTACGCCGGCAGTTCCTGGCGCATCACGGCCATTCGCCACACGTCCAAATCCGGTCTAGAATAGGAAATCGGCTTCGTGTATGGAGCCGCGAGCCCCATTTGGGGGCGAAATGGCGGGCGATACCACCCGCTGGAAAGAACGTTGGGTGCAACGATGACGAAATGGTCGCCGAATTCGTGGAGAGCAAAGCCGATCCAGCAGGTTCCTGCCTATCCGGATCTTGCCGCGCTGAAGAACACGGAAGGCCAGCTTGCCACCTTTCCACCGCTGGTTTTTGCAGGTGAGGCACGCAAGCTGAAGAAGCAGCTTGCGACCGTCGCTGCCGGTGACGCATTCCTTCTGCAGGGCGGCGATTGCGCCGAGAGTTTTGCCGAGCATGGCGCGGACAACATCCGCGACTTCTTCCGCGTCTTCCTGCAGATGTCTGTGGTGCTGACCTTTGCCGGCGCGCAGCCGGTGGTGAAGGTCGGCCGTGTCGCCGGCCAGTTCGCCAAGCCGCGCTCGTCCGACAACGAGACCAAGGGCGGCGTGACGCTGCCCAGCTATCGCGGCGACATCATCAACGGCATCGAGTTCGACGCCAAGTCGCGCATTCCCGATCCCGCACGCCAGGAAATGGCCTACCGCCAATCGGCTGCGACGCTCAATCTTTTGCGCGCTTTCGCCCAGGGCGGCTACGCCAGCCTGGAGAACGTGCACCAATGGATGCTCGGCTTTGTATCGGATAGCCCGCAGGGCGAGAAATACGAGTCGCTCGCCAACCGCATCACCGAGACGATGGACTTCATGAAGGCTGTCGGCATCACCTCGGAGACCAACTACGCGTTGCGCGAGACCGATTTCTACACCAGCCACGAAGCGCTGCTGCTCGGCTACGAGGAGGCGCTGACCCGCGTCGATTCGACCTCAGGCGACTGGTACGCAACTTCCGGCCATATGATCTGGATCGGCGATCGCACCCGCCAGCCCGACCATGCCCATGTCGAATATTGCCGTGGCATCAAGAACCCTCTGGGCCTGAAATGCGGCCCGTCGCTGACGCCGGACGGGTTGTTGCAGCTCATCGACCTGCTCAATCCGGAGAACGAGCCCGGCCGGCTGACGCTGATCGCGCGCTTCGGCTCCGACAAGGTCGCCGACCATCTGCCGAAGCTGCTGCGCGCGGTGAAAAAAGAAGGCCGGAGCGTGGTGTGGTCGTCGGACCCGATGCATGGCAACACCATCGAGGCCGCCGGCTACAAGACGCGGCCCTTTGACCGCATCCTGAAGGAAGTTCAGACCTTCTTCGAGGTGCATCGTGCCGAAGGCACGCATCCGGGCGGCATCCATATCGAGATGACCGGCAAGAACGTCACCGAATGTACCGGTGGCGCCCGCGCCATCACCGCCGAGGAGCTGCAGGATCGCTACCATACCCATTGCGACCCGCGCCTCAACGCCGACCAGGCGATCGAGCTGGCATTCCTGGTCTCGGACCTGCTCAAGAAGAGCCACCCGGTCCAGCACAAGCAGGCCGTCAACGGCTGATTTCAGTCGCCATCGATCAAGAAGCGCCGGAGAAATCCGGCGCTTCTTGATTCAGCATCCTCATCTTGCGATAATCTGATTGCAATTTGCAATTGGTTATGCGCCTTTGGGCGGGGACAGAACGGAGGCACCGATGGCTGGGATCGTCTATGCCATGCTGATGTCCCTGAAAAGCTATATCCCCGGGCCAGGCGGAGACATTGCCTTGCGCAGTCGGGTTTCATAGCTGGCCGTTCGAACACGCCCGCTTTGTGTCGCATTTGCTCGTGCGCGGCAGCGATAAAACTGGAATCCTGCCGCAATGCCGAGGATGGCGACTGCGTGGGGAGGCGAGATGGACGACACTCATACCGGGTCATGCCTGTGCGGAGCCGTGCGCTTCAAGACGCGGGGGCCATTGCGCGACGTAATCTATTGTCACTGCTCGCAATGCCGGAAGCAGAGTGGTCACTTCTACGCTGCGACCAATGTCCCCGAAGGGAACATCACAATGTCAGGTGCCGAGAGCATCACTTGGTACGAAGCGTCTTCGTTTGCAAAGCGCGGCTTTTGCAAGACATGCGGCTCTCTGCTGTTCTGGAAGCCACGGCAAGATGCCTACATCTCGGTTATGGCGGGACTATTCGACGAGCCCACGGGACTTCAGGGGCAATGTCACATCTTCGTCGGCGACAAGGGCGACTACTACACGATCGACGATGGGCTGCCGCAGTTCGAGAAGTCGACGCCGTCGATCAAGGTCGCGGATGAGTGAGAAGGTCGCCGACGAATGATTTTTGGAGAGATCGCCTTATTCCCTTGATCCGGCCATTGCGCTATCCCCTGCCGGTGATTCGGAAAGGTTTGGCATGCAGCGGCTGATCGACGCATTCTTCAATTCAGTGCGGGCATTTCGCAAATTGGCTTCCAGCGAAAAAGCCTTCCAGCAGGAGCTGATGCTGCTCGTGCTGGCGTTGCCGCTCGGCTGGTTTGTTTCGGTGTCGTGGCGCGGCTATGCGCTGTTGATCGGGGCGGTGCTGCTCCTGATCATGGTCGAAGTGCTGAACACCGGCATCGAGGCCGCATGCGATGCGTTCAGCCGGGAATTCAACGTCGATATCCAGCTCGCCAAAGACTGCGGTTCGCTGGCGGTGCTGATTTCGGTGGTGATCGTTGCCGGCGTCTGGGGCATCGCCATCATCGAGCGAATCTTGGGGCTACCGATCTAATCCTCACCTCTTATATGACGGTTACCAAAGGAGACCGTCATGTCGGACACTACTGATTTTCTTCTGCCCGAGCGTGCCGGCCTGCCCGATGATTTGCGCTGGCTGACTGAGAAATATCCGCGCGAGATCTGGCAGGGGCATTCCAACATCCATGGCATCGCCACTATGTGGCTGCAGCGGCACGACATGTTCCGCGAGCTCGGCGGCATGCTGACCAACGGTATCGGCGACTATCACGAGGGCAGGCTGACGGGGCCGGAGTTCGCTCGCTGGTTCGCGCCGCGCCTCAACCATTTTCTCGGCAATCTCGACGGTCACCACAATGTCGAGGACCATCATTATTTCCCGGTATTCGCCAAAGCCGAGGTCCGGCTGAAGCGCGGCTTCGAGATTCTGGATGCCGATCATCACACCATCCATGAGGGGCTGGAGCGCAATGCCGAGGCCGCGAACGCCTTCATCCGCACGCTTCAGGACAGCGAGGACAAGCAGCGCTTTGCCGCCGATGCCTATGCCGACCAGAACAGCCGGCTGATCGCCATGCTGACCCGGCACCTTGCCGATGAGGAAGACCTGATCATTCCGCTGATCCTTGATCGCGGCGATCGGACGCTCGGCATCGATTAGGATGTGTGGATATTCAGGTGATGCCGGCCTGCAAATGGCGGCTTCCTGTGCTTCCGGTGCTCACGTACCCAAAAGTACGCTGCGCTCCGGTTCTCGGAACCCACCTGTTTGGTCGCTTCGCGCCCGTCCTCGACTCCGACTCGGCCTGACCTGAATCTCAACACATCCCGGAGCAAGGTGAGGTCAGGTTTGCTCGACCCTTACGTTTCCTTGCTACGCTCCTTTTTGGCAATGGTGTGAGCGATGAACCAGGCGAGGACCGCCGCTGCCAACCCAATCGCCAGGGCGATCAGCAATCGCTCGTGACGGGCCAACGCCTGGCCGACGATGCGCTCCGTGCCCAGCCCGAACACATAGCCGATGGTGGTGAACAATCCGGCCCAGACTATGGATGAAATGACGTTGAGAATGACAAAGCGCGTCACGGCAATGCCGGACAATCCGGCCGCGATGCCGCCGACAAGGCGCAGGCCGTAAATGAAGCGGTTCGACAGCACGAAAATGTCGGGATGGTTGGAGACGAGACGATAGGCGTGGCTGAAGCCTGGCCGACCTCTCAATTTGATCACAAGCGGATGATCGGCGAAGCTTCGTCCGAGGGTGAAGAAGAAAGTGTCGCCGACAAAGGCGCCGATGGAGGCCGCCAGAAACGCCTGCCACAGGACGAAGACATGCTGATGGGCGAAAAACCCGCCAAGGAGGGCGGCACTTTCGCCCTCGGCGACACAGCCCAGAAAGACGGCAATCAGCCCATATTGTTCGATGAGATTATGGATGGCATCCGTCATGGACGCGTCCGCTGCTTCGACAGAATCTCGTCGATGCGCTTCACCTGCTCGGCTAGCCGGGCGATCTCGTCGCGCATCCCGATGATCTGGCTGTGGCGCAGTTCGTCGAGCTTTTCATGCAGCGCCATGATCTCGATCTCGGCCTTGAGATTGACCTCGTAGTCGTGCGCGGCATCGATACGATCGCGCTCGGTCTGGCGGTTTTGCGCCATCATGATCACCGGCGCTTGCAGGGCCGCGACCATGGAAAGCACCAGGTTGAGGAAGATGAAAGGATAGGGATCGAAGGCGTCGCGCGTCAAAAGCCAGACATTGCCCGCCGTCCACAGGATCAGGAAAGCAATGAATGTCAGGATGAAGGACCACGAGCCGCCGATCCGGGCGATGGTGTCGGCCAGGCGGTCGCCAAACGTCTGATGAAAGGCGATAGCCTTGTTGGTATCCTTGGAGATCGTGGTGCGCTCGAGCGTTGATTGCAGCACCCGGTTTTCAGGTGCGTCCGGCTTTCGCTTCAGCCAACGGTTCGCCAGTTCCTCGATCGTCTTGTTCATCGTCGCCTCCGTCGTCAGCGATAGAGGTAAAGGCTACTGGTTCGCACGGGAAGTGGTAGATTGACGCGATAAGGTGAGGAAACAATGATGGATTTTCAGAAAATCCGCGCCCGCGCGGCCAAACGCAAGGACGGGGAAGCGGCGCTGGCGTCGCTGCTGGGACCTATCCCGGACAATGCCGCGGTGGCTGACATTACCGACGACCGCATCCTCTCGACCATTGCCGAGCGTGTTTTCGCCGCTGGTTTCGTCTGGCGTGTCATCGAGCAGAAATGGCCTGGTTTCGAAGAAGCGTTCCTCCGCTTCGAGCCGAAGCGGCTGTTGTTTCAGCCGGACGATTTCTGGCACGATCTGGCGAGGGACGAGCGTATCGTGCGCAACCCGCAGAAGATCAAATCCGTCCGCGACAACGCAGCCTTCGTCGCCCGCGTGTCGAAGGAGCATGGCGGCTTCGGCAGGTTCCTCGCCGATTGGCCTGAAGACGACCAGGTTGGACTGATGGCCTATCTCGCCAAGCATGGCAGCCGGCTCGGCGGCAACACCGGCCAGTATTTTTTGCGTTGGCTGGAATGGGACGCCTTCATCGTCTCAACCGATATGGCGGCCGCGCTACGCGACGCCGGCCTGGACATCGCCGAAAGCCCGACCTCCAAGAGGGATCTCGACAAGATCCAGAGCCAGATCAATGCCTGGGCGGCGCAAACCAGCCTGCCGCGCCGGCATATTTCGCGCATTCTGGCGATGTCGATCGGCGAGAACCATTCGCCGGAAGCGCTGCGCGAATATATGGGCGAATAGGGCCGAACGACATGTCGATCGGTCCGACACGATCGACATTCGTCGATCGGCCGGGACACGTATGACACATGTCATTCGGTCCGGGTGGTCCAAGCAAACGCCATTGCCCAGGCGATTTTGCCGCGTTAAACCCGCAGGCATGACCAACACCGCTTCCGACATATTGCGCATCGCCGTCGCCCAGCTCAATCCGACGGTTGGCGACGTCGCCCGCAATCTCGCCAAGGCGCGCGAGGCGAGGGCGGATGCCGCCCGCCAAGGCGCCGATCTCGTGCTGTTCACCGAGCTTTTCCTCGCCGGTTATCCGCCCGAAGACCTGGTGCTGAAGCCGTCTTTCCTGAAGGCCTGCGAGCGGGCGGCGCAGGATTTCGCCGGCGATACTGCCGATGGCGGGCCGGGCGTCATCATCGGCACGCCGCTGAAGCGCAAGAGCGGCACGCACAATTCAATCATCTTTGCCGATGGCGGCAAGATCCTTGCCGAGCGCTACAAGCTCGATTTGCCGAACTACGGCGAATTCGACGAGAAGCGCGTCTTCCAGGCTGGTCCTGAAATGCAGGGACCGGTCAATTTCCGCGGCGTGCGTCTGGGGATTCCGATCTGCGAAGATATCTGGGGCGATGTCGGCATCTGCGAGACTCTGGCCGAAAGCGGTGCGGAAATCCTGCTGGTGCCGAACGGCTCGCCCTATTATCGCGGCAAGGTCGACGTTCGCCACCAGGTTGTCATCCGCCAGGTCATCGAATGCGGATTGCCGATCATCTATGCCAATCAGCTTGGCGGCCAGGACGAACTGATCTTCGACGGTGCATCCTTTGCCATCGGCGCCGACAAGACGCTGGCCTTCCAGATGAGCCAGTTCGAGGAGACGGTCAACGTCACCACCTGGAAGAGAAACCGCGCCGCCGCAGGCGGGCAAAACGGCAATAATTCCGACGGCTGGGTCTGCTCCGAAGGGCCGATGTCGAAAATCCCGGAAAAGGAGGAGGCCGATTATCGCGCCTGCATGCTGGGCCTGCGCGACTACGTCAACAAGAACGGCTTCAAGAACGTTGTGCTCGGCCTGTCCGGCGGCATCGATTCGGCGATCTGTGCAGCACTTGCCGTCGATGCGCTCGGCGAGGAACGGCTGCGCGCCGTGATGATGCCCTACCGCTACACCTCGAAGGACTCGCTCAAAGACGCCGAGGACTGCGCCCGTGCGCTCGGCTGCCGCTACGATATCGTGCCGATCTTCGAACCGGTCGAAGGATTTCTGCATGCGCTGACGCAGCTTTTCGAAGGCACCAAGGAAGGCATCACCGAAGAAAACCTGCAGAGCCGCGCGCGCGGCACCATTTTGATGGCGATCTCTAACAAGTTCGGCTCGATGGTGGTCACCACCGGCAACAAGAGCGAAATGTCGGTTGGCTACGCCACGCTCTACGGCGACATGAATGGCGGCTTCAACCCGATCAAGGACCTCTACAAGATGCAGGTCTATGCGCTGGCGCGCTGGCGCAATACGCACGTGCCGCCGGGCGCGCTGGGCCCATCCGGCGAGGTGATCCCGAACAACATAATCGACAAGGCGCCGTCGGCGGAACTGCGCGAGAACCAGACGGATCAGGATTCGCTGCCGCCCTATCCGGTGCTGGACGACATATTGGAGTGTCTGGTCGAGAACGAGATGGGTGTCGACGAGATCGCTGCCCGCGGCCACGACAGGGCGACGGTGACGCGCGTCGAGCATCTGCTCTACATCGCCGAATACAAGCGCCGGCAGGCAGCGCCCGGCGTGAAGATCACCAAAAAGAATTTCGGCCGCGACCGCCGTTATCCCATCACTAACCGGTTCAGGGACGGCGGATAGATCACCGTTTCTCGCTTCTGTGAAATGGCTGCGGCCGGCCGATCGGTGGGATAGCCATGCCTGACTGTGAAATCAGCTTCGACGTATCGCGGATCGACTTCCGGGCGACCTCCGACCGGTTGATGGCAAGCTACTGGGGCAGCGGGCGCAGCGACGAAGTCCACCGCCGCGCCTTTGCTAATTCGCTTTGCGTCGGCGCCTATTCCGACGGCAAGCAGGTCGGCTTCGGCCGGGCAATCACCGACCGCACGGTGTTTGCCTATCTGGCCGATGTCATCATCTGGCCGGAATATCGTGGACAAGGGATCGGCACGCGGCTTGTCCAGGCGCTTATCGATCATCCGGATTGCAAGACAGTCACGCACTGGAGCCTGTCGACGAATGATGCCCACGCGGTTTACGAAAAACTTGGCTTCAGGCCGTCCACCGATGGCCGCTACATGCGGCTCGATCGTATTCCGGTAGCCTGAGTGGACGACGACAGCGCACAACCCGCGATTGTTGCAAATCTTCTCACTGGTTGGACCAGATGCGCTTTCGGTCGCTCTCTGGCTTGGCGACGCGTTGAGGCATCTCTATAAGAACGGTTCCGCGATTCCCCTTTTGGGAGGACCGAATGCCAGGATTTGACATCGTTATGCGAGGCCGCGAAGCCTAGGTCTCAGGTGGCGCGCCGGAAGGTTTTCACCTTCATGGCCAAGCCGATCTGACAACAGGCCTTCGTCGATGCCGGTCGCCGCCCGTATTCGGGTGAGCCGCCAAATATGCCGAACCTCCGCATTCCCGGGCGCTAATTCGCCCCACGCGGTTTTTCAATTTTCGACCTTACCGGGACCGGGCTCGTTTGCGCCCGAATGACATCATGGCTCGTTTTCAGATAGATTTGCGCGCGGGTGCCTTTCGCAGCGTTCTTGGCTTCACGCTCAGTCATTGGCGGCGTCAGCCGTGGCGGCTTTCGCTCATCATGGGCACGTTCCTGCTGTCGACGTTGGCCGACGTGCTGACGCCGCTCTATTCCGGCCGACTGGTCGATGCCGTTGCCAGCAGTGCTGCAGCGGACGATGTCGCGTGGAATGCGGCGATGGCGGCCTTTTCGATGCTGGTAGCCCTGGCGCTCACCGGCGTTGTGCTGCGCAATCTCGCCTTCGTGGCCATCGTCGAACTGACCCTGAAGATGATGGCGGATATCGCCGCCGACGCCTTCCATCGCGTCCAGCGCTTCTCGACCGACTGGCACGCCAACAGCTTCGCCGGATCGACCGTGCGCAAGATAACCCGCGGCATGTGGGCGCTCGACCTGCTCAACGACACGATCCTGATCGCGCTGCTGCCGTCCGTCGTCATGCTCGTCGGCTCGACGCTGCTGCTCGGCTGGTTCTGGCCGCTGATGGGTGCTGTCGTCGCCGCGGGTTCGGTGCTGTTCATCGCGGTGACGGCGCTCCTGTCGCTTGGCTATGTCGCGCCTGCGGCAAGGCTTGCCAACGCGTGGGACACGCGCCTGGGCGGTTCGCTGGCCGATGCGGTGAGCTGCAACGCCGTGGTCAAGGGTTTTGGCGCCGAGGAGCGCGAGGAGACGCGCCTTGCCAACGTCGTCGCAAGATGGCGCGCGCGTACGCGCCGCACCTGGGTGCGCGGCACCATCAACGGCACCACGCAAGGGTCGATGCTGCTGCTTCTGAGAGCAGCGGTGATCGGACTTTCGCTGCTTTTGTGGTCGTGGGGGCAGGCGAGCGCCGGCGATGTCACCTTCGTGCTGACCTCGTTCTTCGTGCTGCAAGGCTATTTGCGCGACATAGGCACGCACATCCGCAATTTGCAGCGCTCGATCAACGACATGGAGGAACTGGTCGACTTCCAGTCCGAGCCGCTCGGTATCGAGGATGCGCCCGGCGCCAAACCGATCCGCATCACCGACGGTCGCATCAGCTTCGACAACGTCACCTTCCATTATGGCAGCCATAGACTGCCGCTCTATCGCGACTTCTCGGTGGATATCGCGCCGGGCGAACGCATCGGGCTGGTCGGCCATTCGGGCTCGGGCAAGACGACCTTCGTCAAGCTGATCCAGCGCCTTTACGACGTGAACGCGGGAACGATCCTGATCGACGGCCAGGATATTGCTGGGGTGGCGCAGGCATCGCTGCGCGGGCAGATCGCCATCGTCCAGCAGGAGCCAATTCTGTTCCACCGGTCGCTGGCCGAAAACATCGCCTATGCCCGGCCGAGCGCCACGCAAGCCGAAATCGAGCACGCAGCACGGCTGGCCAGCGCGCACGACTTCATCGTCGGCCTGCCGAAGGGTTACCGCACGCTGGTCGGCGAACGCGGCGTGAAACTATCGGGCGGCGAGCGCCAGCGCGTGGCGATCGCGCGGGCTTTCCTCGCCGACGCGCGGATCCTCATTCTGGACGAGGCGACATCCAGCCTCGATTCGGAATCGGAGGTGCTGATCCAGCAGGCGATGGAGCGGCTGATGGTCGGCCGCACAACGCTCGTCATCGCGCACCGGCTTTCGACGGTGCGGGCGCTGGACAGGCTTCTGGTGTTCGATCGTGGCCGCATCGTCGAAGAGGGTTCGCATGACCAACTGATCCGGTTGCAGGGCGGCATCTACCGCCGGCTGTTCGAGCGCCAGGCGCTCGAATTGACCAAGGGGCTGGCGATCTGACGCCTACAGCGCCGTGTGTCTTAATGAACGCGCGGCGCTGCCGCCTTTTCATCGCCTTCGTCATGTTCTATGTCTGCGGCCAAGCGCGGGGGCGTGTCTTGTCAACAGCTAAACCATCCGGTACCCCCCGTTCATGACAGTTACCGTCCGTTTCGCCCCATCACCCACCGGCCGCATTCATATCGGCAACGCGCGCACTGCGCTGTTCAACTGGCTGTTCGCCATGAACAACAAGGGCCGCTTCATCCAGCGTTTCGACGACACCGACGTCGCCCGCTCGACGCAGGAATTCTCCGACGCCATCCTCTATGACCTACATTGGCTAGGGATATTTCCGGACGCGACGGAATACCAGTCACGGCGCTTCGAGATCTACGATGCGGCGGTGGAGAAATTGAAGGCGGCGCGCCTTCTCTACGCTTGTTACGAAACACCGGAAGAGCTCGATCTCAGGCGCAAGGTGCGCCGCACGCGCGGCCTGCCGCCGGTCTACGGCCGCGAAGCGCTGGCGCTGCCCCCTGAGCAGATCGCCGAATACCAGGCCGATGGTCGGCGGCCGCATTGGCGCTTCCTCCTGCCCAATTTCACCAGCGATCCTCTGCAGCCGGAGCGCACCGAAATCCACTGGAACGATCTGGTGCGCGGCGAGGAAACCGTCGACCTTGCCTCGCTTTCCGACCCGGTTCTAATGCGCGAAGACGGCACCTATCTCTATACTCTGCCCTCGGTGGTCGATGACATCGAGATGGGGATCAGCCATGTCATCCGTGGCGACGACCACGTCACCAACACGGGCGTGCAGATCGCGCTGTTCCAGGCACTGGGTGCCGAGCCGCCGGTGTTCGGCCACCACAATCTGTTGACCACTGCATCGGGCGAGGGCCTGTCGAAGCGGAGCGGCGCGCTGTCCATCGAGAGCTTACGCGAGACCGGCATCGAACCGATGGCAGTTGCCTCGCTGGCCGTGCTTGTCGGCACGTCGGAGAACGTAGTGGCGGTGCCTGACATGACCGAGCTTGCCCGGCGCTTCGATCCGGCCGCGACGTCGAAATCCGCCACCAAATTCGATCCGGACGAGCTCTTCGTGCTCAACCGCACACTGCTCCACCATATGCCGTTTTCCGAGGCGCGCGACCGGCTGATCGTGCTCGGCATTTCCGGCGAACAGGCCGAGCCCTTCTGGCTGGCGGTGCGCGGCAATCTCGACAGGCTGGCCGATGCAGCGATCTGGTGGCGCACACTTCGCGAAGGCCCGCAGGAGCAGCCGGGCTTTTCCGACGTCGACCGCGATTTCCTTCGCCAGGCGTTCGACCTTTTGCCGGAAGACCCCTGGAACGGGTCGGTCTGGAAGGAGTGGACGGGCAGGATCAGGGAAGCGACCGGCCGCAAGGGCAAGGCGCTGTTCATGCCGCTCAGGCTGGCGCTTACGGGGCAGCCTTCGGGGCCGGAGCTTGCAGATCTGTTGCCGCTGCTGGGTCGGGAAGGAACGTTGGCCCGACGACCCTGACCTTGCGCCGTCCCGGCGGCGGCAAAGTCGTCGGCGAGGGTTTGACGGCGAGGCGCTTGATGGCTTCGCGATCGAGCCCGCCTTCGACATTTGCCAAAGTCTCGGGGTCGGCGCCTTGATCGGCTTTGGCGACAGGCACCGGAATGAGCTGCTTGGACTCCACATCGGCCTCGGTCTGTTCCGGGCTTGGCGGATTGCCGGCAATGATCTCGAAATTCTGTGCAGCGTTGCAGCCGCAGGCCGGCGGGCGCAACGTTTCGGGCTGCTTGTAGAGATAGGCGGTCGGCAGTTCGCTGTAGCGCCTGCCGGTTACCGAAGACGTCATGTCAGCCGAGTCGTCGCCAATGCCGCGCGTATAAAACACCTGCATCTCGGTGCCGGGGCAACTCGAATCGCAGTTCTTCTGGTCGCGCTCGAAATCGCCCAGCGAGGCGGCATTCGACATCGGGAAGAAATAGCCGTCGCAGGTGCGCACGCACATTGTGCGGAATTCGCCGCCAAGGCGTGGCAGGTCCATGCCATCGGGCTGATTGATCATTGCGCGGACACCGCGTTCTTCGTCCGGATCGCTCGGCTCGTCCAGCGCATCGGGGTGATTTGTGGCGTCGCCCAAAAGCCGATCGAGCAGGCTTTCTTCGCCGTTTTCACGGTTCGCTTCGAGGACAGGCGCACGTTTCGAAGGCACGACGCTGTCGCGACAGCCATTGGCGTCGAGTGAGGCCAATATGCGTGCGCGATCGCGGCGCGAGCCGCCGCCGGCGAGCTGCGCGCGCTTGACCTGCAGGGCATCGAGATTGGCGTTCATGCGGTCGAGCGTGGCCTCGAGTACGGCGCAAGCGTTGCGATTGCGGCCGAGCAGCGAAAAGCCGCAGCCGGCGCTGTCGGACTGGCGGCTTACCTTTGAAATTTGCTCGCGCTGCCGCACGATTGCATCATCGTATTTCCTGAGCAGGGCCGGCTTGCCGCCGCCACCGCGCGAAGCGGTCGCGAGATCGGCTTCCAGTTGCCGGCAAACACGGGAGGCGGCCTGCGGCTGAGTGACGGCAAAGCCTGATAACGCCAGGGCACCAAGCAGCGCCGCTGCATGCGTCAGCTTCCACCCTCCGCCCGTCATTCGCCGTGAACTCCGTTTAACCGCCCGTCGCGAAAGCTACCGCGTTGCGGTCATTTATCAGCTTACCGCGAAAAAGCCGTTTTAGCCCAGATTTACGACCGCCTGCGCCTTATGGGCCGCTTCGACCACGGCGAGCGCCGTCATGTTGACGACGCCACGTGACGTCACCGACGGCGTCAATATATGCGCCGGTCTGTCGGTGCCGAGCAGGATCGGGCCGACATGCAGCGCGTCCATCATCGCGCGCAGCGCGGTTAGCGTGATGTTCGCCGAATCGAGATTGGGGAAGACCAGCAGATTGGCTTCGCCCTTCAGCCGCGAATGCGGATAGACCCGCTGGCGCAGCTGCTCCGACAAAGCCGAGTCGGCATGCATCTCGCCGTCGCATTGCAGGTCTGGCGCGATGCGCGCCAGGATTGCCGCCGCCTGCCGCATCTTGAGCGCGCTTGGCGAATCGCGTGAGCCGAAATCCGAATGCGACAGCAGGGCGGCCTTGGGTTCGATGCCGAAGCGCTGGATTTCTTCGGCCGCCAACACCGTCATCTCGGCGATCTCCTCGGCCGTCGGATCGACCGTGACATGGGTGTCGGTGAGGAAAATGATGCCTCGCTGCGAGATCAGCATGGAAAGCGTCGACAGGTCATGATCCTTGATACCGGCGCGCGGGCCGATGATCAGGGTGACATTGCGCAAATGCCGCTCAAAACGTCCTTCCAGGCCGCACACCATGGCGTCGGCATCGCCACGCTTGAGGGCAAGTGCGGCGATCACGGTGTTGTCGGTGCGCACCATGGTGCGCGCGGCTTCCGTCGTTACGCCACGCCGGCCGGCGAGTTCGATCAAAAGGTCAACATAGTGGCGATAGCGTGGATCGTCCTCGGGATTGATCAGGCCGAAATCGACGCCTGGTTTGATTCGCAGTCCGTAGCGTTTCAGCCGCACCTCGATGACATGCGGGCGGCCGATCAGGATCGGCTCGGCTATGCCTTCCTCCAGCACCACCTGGGCGGCACGCAACACGCGCTCATCCTCGCCGTCGGCATAGATGACGCGCTTGGCATTCGACGTCTTGGCCATCGTGAACACCGGCTTCATCACCAGGCCGGAGCGGAAGACGAAGCGGTTCAGCGTGTCGATATAAGCGGCAAAGTCGGTGATCGGCCGTGTCGCGACGCCCGTGTCGCAGGCGGCTTTGGCCACCGCCGGAGCGATGCGCAGGATCAGCCGCGGGTCGAAGGGCGAGGGGATCAGGAAATCAGGCCCGAAGATCGGCGTTTCGCCGGAATAGGCGCGCGCGGCGACATCGGAAGGTTCCTCGCGGGCAAGGGCAGCGATCGCCCGCACCGCCGCCATCTTCATCTCTTCGTTGATGGCGCTGGCGCCGCAGTCCAGCGCGCCACGGAAAATGTAAGGAAAACAGAGTACGTTGTTGACCTGATTGGGGAAATCCGAGCGGCCGGTGCAGATCATCGCGTCGGGCCGCGCCGCCCGTGCCGCTTCCGGCATGATCTCGGGGTTGGGATTGGCCAGCGCCAGGATCAGCGGTTTTGGCGCCATATGCTGGAGCAATTCCGGTTTCAGCACGCCGGCGGCCGAAAGACCCAGGAACACGTCGGCGCCCGGCAGCACATCGGCCAGCGTGCGCGCCTCGGTGTCCTTGACATAGGGGTCCTTCCAGCGGTCCATCTCGTCGACGCGGCCCTTGTAAGCGACGCCGAAACGGTCGGTGACCCAGATGTTTTCCACGCGCGCGCCGAGCAAAACCAGCAAGTTGAGGCAGGCAAGGGCAGCTGCCCCGGCGCCGGAGGTGACGATCTTGATGTCGGAGATCGTCTTGCCGGCAAATTCCAGCCCGTTGAGTACGGCGGCGGCGACGATGATCGCGGTGCCGTGCTGGTCGTCATGGAAGACCGGTATGGCCATGCGGGCCTTGAGCCGTTCCTCGACCTCAAAACATTCGGGCGCCTTGATGTCCTCGAGGTTGATGCCGCCGAAGGTCGGCTCCAGCGCCGAGATGGTCTCGACCATCCGCTCGATGTCAGGCGCTTCGATCTCGATGTCGAAGACATCGATGCCGGCAAATTTCTTGAACAGCACCGCCTTGCCTTCCATCACCGGCTTGGAGGCCAGTGGGCCGATATTGCCCAAGCCGAGCACCGCCGAACCATTGGAGACGACGCCAACCAGATTGGCGCGCGCCGTGTAATCGGCGGCCGCCGCCGGATTGTCGCGGATTTCCAGACAGGGCGCCGCGACCCCGGGCGAATAGGCAAGCGCCAGGTCGCGCTGGTTGCCGAGCGGCTTTGTTGCCTGGATTTCAAGCTTTCCAGGCCGTGGATGCTTGTGGAAATAAAGTGCGGCTTCGTCGAGATCCGAGCGGGCCGTTTTTTTGATTTCGCCTTCCATACGGGCCTCCCTGCGATCCTGCCTTGAAGCCCTTTTAGCATGCAGCGTTGGATTTTCACGATGCCAAATGACGTAACCGCCAATTAGGCAGAAGAATCGTCAAAAACTCATCTATGTCAGATTGTTGCGCTGAACTCCTCACCTGCCATGTCGCTGCCGGGCTGATGTCATGGGAGCGCATTGCGCGACCTGGTACGTCCGATCGCCGGCGGTCAAGTCACGTCTGGCCGACCATCAAGCAGTTTCCAGACGCTATCGACGATGGCCGGCCGTGGCCGCCGTTTCGCGATCACCGCAAGTGGCCACGCGGGCAGCGATGCGTCGGCGATCGCTGCATACCGGACGCCCTGAAATACAAGGCGCTGTGTCGATCGTGGCAGCAGGGCCGCACCCAAGCCTGTGGACACGAGCGAAAGCATGGTCAGTGCCCGCGTCGCCTCCTGGACGATCCGCACGTCGAGGCCAGTCTTGGTGAATGTGTCTACGATGCGGGCATGGAGCGCCGGGCCTTGTGCAGCCGGAAACATGATGAGCCCGTGGCGGGCGATGTCCGCCAGCGTCACCCCGTGCGTCTGCCGATCGTCAGGCAGAACGGCAACAAGATCTTCAGCAGGATAGTCATGGACGTCGAGACGTTCGTCGGTCCCGAGCGGTGGATGCACGAAACCGATGTCGATCTCACTGCGCGACAACGCCGCAATCTGCTCATTGGTGGACACCTCGATGAGCTTTGGATGGATGTCCGGATACTTCTCGCGAAGCCGGGACAGGAGGTGCGGCAGATGCTCGTAAAGGGCCGCCGACACGAAGCCGATCCTGATCTCGCCAGCTTCGCCGTCATGCGCTGCGCGGGCGACATGAAGCGCCGAATCGGCGTGCCGTATGGATGCTCGAGCCTCTTCCACGAAGGCCGAGCCGGCGCGCGTCAAGGTCAGGCGGCGGTTGGCCCGCTCGAACAGCTTGACGCCGAGCTCCTTCTCCAAACGCCCGATCGATTGACTAAGCGGAGGCTGCGCCATGGCCAGCCGCAGTGCGGCACGACCCATATGCAGATCCTCCGCAACAGCGAGGAAATGTCGCAAGTGCCGAAGTTCCATATCTTGACGATATCAAAAACCCTCAAACGCGTCATCGATAAGATATCGAATAGCTGGCAGTCTTTGCGGAACGCAATTGCGACCGGAGACGTCATGATGTCCCATTTTACCGCCTTTCCCCTCGTGCTCACAGCAGCCGCTATGATCGCCGCTCCAGCACCGGCAGGAGAGCCGGATCTCGTCCGGGCCGACAGGTTCGTCGAACTTCGGACGGGCGAGCGCCTCTTCGTCCGGGAGGTGCGCCGTCCTGGCGCAGCGTCCGAAGCCAACTCCGCCGTCCTCCTCGTCCATGGCGCACGCGTGCCCGGCGTTGCGTCCTTCGATCTGCCTGTTGCGGGTGGGTCGCTTGCCGCCGACCTCGCGGCGGACGGGCACCTTGTCTATGTCCTGGATGTTCGCGGCTACGGCGCATCGAGCCGCCCTGCGGCCATGAACAGGCCGCCGGACAAGTCCGCTCCCCTGATGCGTACCGAAGACGTCGTGGCGGATATTTCCGCAGCGGTCGACGCTATCGCGGAATGGAGCGACGTTTCGAGGGTCAGCCTCGTCGGCTGGGCCACCGGCGGACATTGGGCCGGCGCCTACGCCAGCCGGTTTCCGCAGACGGTTGACCGGCTCATCCTCTACAACTCCCTGCATGGAGGCTCAGACCAGCACTCCACTCTTGGCACCGGCTCGCCGCTCGAAAATCCCGACCGGCCCGGGACATTCAATGTCCATACGTTCGGCGGTTATCGGATGAATACACGTCAGAGCCTATTCACTGCCTGGGACGACAGCATCCCGGTCGCGGACAAGGCCCAGTGGCGCGATCCCGCGGTCGCTGCGGCCTATGGTGATGCAGCACTCGCCTCCGACGAGACGGCGCCGACGCGCCAGCCGCCGAGTCTCCGGTCCCCAAGCGGCGCCATGGCCGACAGCTTCGAACTCGCCTTCGGTCGCCGGCAATGGTCGGCGGCGGCACTCACCATGCCAGTGCTCGTCATCCGCTCCGGACGGGATTTTTGGAGCCGGCCGGAGGACGCGAAGACAATCGTGGACGAAGCACCAAAAGCGGAACGTCTAGACATCCCGGACGCCACGCACTTCGTGCATCTCGATCGCGAGGCCGCAGGGCGCGGTGTGTTCCTCGACGCTGTGGAGCGGTTTCTCGATCGGCAGGAGGAATGACCATGAAGGGTAGTTCATGTGTCCTGCGGGAGCAGCAGCCGCAACGGTGTCAGGTGGACCGCTTTGCGGCTACCGTCCACCCGACAGCTACTGACCGCGGTTGCGGGGCTACGCCTATCTCCGCCGCGCCACATCTCGACTCTCCCGCCTCCGCCATTTCCCGGCGCATACAAACGTCAGACTTCGCTAGGCCGGCGCCGTTTCCTTGGATGTTCATGCTTTTTTGTCATCGATGAGCGCACCCATCGCGGCGAGGTGGTCGGCGAAGCCGGCAACGAACCGCCTGACCTTCAACGGAATGAAGCGGTTCGATGGATAGACCGCATGCACATGGTGCGGCGCATAGTGCCAGTCCGGCAGCACATGTTCGAGCAAGCCTTCGGCGATGAGCGGATCGAGTATCACCCTGTGCCCGAGGCCGATGCCGACGCCGGACAGCAACGCCTGATGATTGAGCAGCGAATTGTCAGAGCGCATGGCCGGCCGGATTCGCACCTCGGCCTTTTCGCCGCCCGGGCCGGTGAGCGGCACGACATCGCGCTTCCTGATGTGGGCGTAAAGCAGATAATCATGTTCGGCGAGATCTTCCGGGCGCCGCGGCCGGCCCCGGCGGTCGAGATACTCTGGCGTCGCCGCGAGGCAGCGCCCGATCACGCCGAGCTTGCGCACGATCAGCCGGTTGTCATCGATAGTCCCCATACGGATCGCCACGTCGAGCCCCTCTGCGATCACATCGACGAAACTGTCGGTCAGCGCCACGTCGAGCAACAGTTCCGGATAGGCGCGCTTGAACTCGATCAGATAGCTGCCAAGCACGCCGGCGCCGAAGCTGGCCGGCGCGCCGACGGCGAGACGTCCGCACATCTTCGATTCGAGGCAGCCGACGCTTCTGTCCGCCTCCTCGATGCGCTCAATGATGTCGCGGGCGCGCTCCAGATAACGCCGGCCGGCTTCCGTTGGCGAAACATGGCGGGTCGTACGGTCAAAGAGCCGGACGCCTAGACGCTTTTCCAGTGCGCGGATCTGCTGGCTGACGGCCGGCTGGCTCAAGCCCAACTCGCGCGCTGCCGCCGAGAATCTGGCGGTATCGCAGGCGCGTACGAAGCTGGTCAGCTCGGTCAGGCGGTCCATGATGGCAACTCTCCGTCGTGATTAATAAACAAGAGTAATGAGACATATAATCAATCGGCAAGTTCAAAAAGCTGAGCCTATGACGTAGATCCGCCTTGCTCCGCCTGGAGCTCTGGATCCCCAAACTGGAGACGATGCAATGCCGCTTTCCCGCCGTCATTTTCTCGCCGGTGCCGGCCTAACCGGCGGCACTCTCCTAGCCAATGTCTCCGTTCCGGCCTTGGCCCGCGCGCCGCTGGTCGACGCCGCAACGCTTGGCGCGCTGCGCCGCAACGTGGGATCGGTCCAGGTTACGGCGCTACTGGACGGCTATATCGACATTGGTTCCGAGCTGGTCATCGGGCTCGCTGAGGCCGATGCGGAGCGGCTGGCTGAGGCCAGCTTCCAGAAGCCCGGACCGCACCGCGCACCGGTCAATGCCTATCTCATCAATCTGGGCGACCGTCTGGTGCTCGTCGACGCCGGTACGTCGGACAGCATGGGCCCGTCACTCGGCCGACTTCCGGCCGCTATCGAGGCGGCGGGCGTTTCTCCGGACCAGATCGACACGTTGCTGATTACCCACATGCATCCCGACCATATCAACGGCGTTCTGACTCCCGCCGGCCAGGCGCTGTTTCCCAATGCCGAGCTCATCGTCACCGCCGCCGATTACGCCTTCTGGCATGACGACGCGAACATGAACCGGGCGCCGGATGGGGCAAGGCCGTTCTTCATCGGCGCCCGCCAGGCCGCCGCCGCCTATGCGAACCGCGTGCGGCAGGTGGCTGGCGAGGGCGAGGCGGTCGGCGCGATCCGCACCGTGCCGCTGCCCGGCCACACGCCGGGCCATGCCGGCTTCATCGTGGAATCGGACGGCGAGGCGCTGTTCATCTGGGGCGATGTCGTGCATATGGCTACCTACCAGTTCGCGCGCCCGGACTGGAGCATCGCCTTCGATGTTGATTCCAAGCTGGCTGCCGAAACGCGCAAGCGGACGCTCGACCGGGTCGCTGCTGACCGGATGCTGATCGCCGGCATGCATTTGCCGTTCCCCGGCATCGGCCATGTGGCGCGCGATGGCGACGCCTATCGCTTCGTGCCGGAAGAATGGCCCTATGCACTGTAGGGCGGCCAGCGCGGGAAGGGGCCATCATAGCTCAGCTGCTCCATGACGACGGCCACCTGCAAGGCCTGCTTCAGAGCCGTCACGATCGTCTCCCGGCGTTCCCAGCGGGTACCAAGCGTTCGGTACTAGAACGCGCTGACATAGGCGCCGCCGTCGACCGGTATGTTCTGCCCGGTCAGGTAGCCGGCATGAACTGAGCACAGGAAGGCGCAGATCTGGCCGAATTCCTCCGGCGTGCCGAGCCGCTTGGCCGGAACGTTGGCTGCTGCCTGGGTCTTGCGTGCGGCGGCAGCAGCTGGATCTTCGGGGGTGCCGGCTTCATGCGGGGGGCGCAGCCGATCGGTGTCGATCTTGCCCGGCAGCATGTTGTTGATCGTCACATTGCGGTCGATCACCGTCCGCGCGACGCCGGCCAGGAACGAAGTCAGGCCTGCGCGCGCGCCGGACGACAGATCGAGGCCGGGAATGGGAACATAGACCGACAGCGAGGTGATGTTGACGATGCGGCCGAAGCCGCGTTCGGCCATGCCGTCGATCACAGCCTGAACCAGTTCGACCGGGGTCACCATGTTCTGGGTGACGCCTTCGAGGATTTTTTCGCGGTCGAGTTCGCGGAAATCGCGAAGCGGCGGTCCGCCATTGTTGTTGACGAGGATATCGGGATCGGGACAGGCGGCAAGCAGCGCCTTCTGCACCTCGGGCTTCGACACGTCGCCGACGATTTCGGTGACCTCGACGCCAAATCTTTCCCGCAGTTCGGCGGCGGTCTTCGCCAGCTGGTCGGCATTGCGCCCGTTGACGACCAGATCGCAACCGGCCTCGGCCAGCGCCATGGCGCAACCGCGCCCAAGTCCTTTGCTCGAAGCGCAGACGATGGCCTTTTTTCCGCGAATACCGAGATCCATGGCGATTTCTCCTTTGATTGGCGCGGCAACCTACTCTTGAGGCTGGACCAATCGCAACCGTCATACGGTTGTTGCATGAATCGGGGCATAGGCTGCACGAGAGCAACGGTGAGAATCCAATGCCTGGCGCAGAGCCCCGCACTTTCCGCAGCATGTTCATCTCCGACGTCCATCTCGGATCGAAGGCGGCGAAGGCCGAGTTCCTGATCGATTTCCTGCGCCATCACGACGCCGATATCATCTATCTCGTCGGCGACATCGTCGACGGCTGGCGGCTGAGACGGAGCTGGCACTGGCCGCAGAGCCACAACGACGTCGTCCAGAAGTTGCTACGTAAGGCGCGCAAGGGCGCCAGCATCACCTACATCGCCGGCAATCACGACGAGTTCGCGCGCCAGTTCCAAGGCGTGCATTTCGGCGGCATCGTCGTCGCCGACCGCGCCATTCACGAGACCGCCGACGGCAAACATCTTCTTGTTATCCATGGCGACCAGTTCGACACTGTCGTCCACAATGCGCGCTGGCTGGCCTATCTTGGCGACTATGCCTACGACGCGGCCATGCTCGTCAACCGCGTGGTGACGCGGCTTCGCCAACTGCTTGGCCTGCCTTATTGGTCGTTTTCGTCCTGGGCCAAGGTCAACGTCAAAAAGGCGGTGAATTTCATCGGCTCGTTCCAGACCATGCTGACCGAGGAAGCGCGCCGCTCGCATGTCGACGGCGTGATCTGTGGTCACATTCACCATGCCGCGATCGAAAATTATGAGGACGTGCAATACATCAACACCGGCGATTGGGTGGAGAGCTGCACCGCGGTGGTCGAGCATTTCGACGGCCGGATGGAGATCCTGCACTGGGCGCACGTCCTGCCGGAGGCTCCGGTCGGCAACGAAGTGCTCGTGCCGATCGACATCAAGGGCAGGGCAGTCCAGGCTGCCTGAGCAAACCCGACCTCACCTCGCTTTAATCGATTAGTCCAAGCGGTTCCGCGGACTTTTTCAGCATGTTATGGAATTGGCGTGCGCTGCAGACCGACTCGGCTGAACGCTGCGCCGACGGATTGCCTGTTGATGTCCTCCCTGCCGCCGCTTTCACCCGAACAGCTCGTCAAGCCGCGTCATTTCGAACTGCGGATGGGCCTGATTTTCTTCACGCTTTTCGTGCCGCTCGGAATACATTTGCCGTACTTCCCGCTGTGGTTGCAGGCAGAGGGTTTCGATGCCGAGCAGATAGCGGTCATTCTCGCAGCACCAATGTTCCTGCGCGTGGTGACGACGCCATTGCTTACAGCACTGGCCGACAGGGCGAGCGACCGCGCCCATGTTTATGTCGCACTGATGGCCGCATCTGTAGCGCTGTCCGCCGGTTATTTTCTGACGCCGAGCTACGCCATGGTGCTCGCTGTTTCGCTGGCGCTCGCTGTGGTCTGGACACCGCATTCGCCGATTGCCGATTCGCTGGCACTGTCGGGAGTGCGCCGCTTCGGCTCCAGCTACGCAAGCATGCGCAAATGGGGATCGATCTCCTATCTGTGCGCAAATCTTACGGGCGGTTTCATCCTGTCGGCGACCGGCGCCCAGGCTGTTCCGATGATCATCTTCGTGGCGTTTGGCGCCGCACTTGTCGTCGGATTGATCGCGCCGCGACTCGGCCGTCCGCGCCGTGCCTCGCTGCTTTCGGCGGCCGACATCCAGCAATCGGCGCCAAAACTCCTCAACGCCTATTTCCTGTATTTCTCCATCGGCGTCGGCGTCATCACCGCCAGCCACGCGTTTCTCTACGGCTTCGTGTCGATCTACTGGAAATCGATCGGCATCGGCGATCAGGTGGTCGGGCTGCTTTGGGGTTGGGGTGTGGTGGCCGAGATCGGCATGTTCATGGTCTTCACCCGGGTTTTCGGCTCCTTCTCGGTCGTGTCGATCATGGCGATGGCCGGGATAGGCGCGATCGTGCGCTGGATTGCCTTCCCCATGATCTGGCCGCTCGGCCTTGGCGTCGCCGGATTTTTCGCAGTCCAGACGCTGCATGCGGTCTCCGTGGCGCTGGTGCTGATCGGCCTGCAGAAAATGATCGGTGAGACGATCGCGGAGGAGCGCACCGGGGCCGCGCTAGGCATCGCCTATTTCTCCAACGGCTTTTTCACGGCCGTGGTGACGCTCTTGTCCGGCCCGCTTTATGACCGCTTCGGCGTGGACGGCTTTTTTGCCATGATCCCGATCGCCCTTATCGGCCTTGCGTTGATCGGGCTTGCGGCGCGTTCAGCCCCACAGCGCCGTATCGGGCGGTGACACCAGCGAACCCCGGTAGACGAGACCGGGAACACGGTCGCGGGCCAGCAGGAGCGGCCCGTCGAGATCGACGAAATCGGCATCCTGCGCCAAGAGCACGGCCGGCGCCATGGCCAATGACGTGCCAACCATGCAGCCAACCATGACGTCAAAACCCAGTACGCGGGCGCGATCGCGAAGGATGAGGGCAGCGGTCAAGCCGCCCGACTTGTCGAGCTTGATGTTGACGGCATCGTAAAGGCCGACAAGCGAGGCAAGGCCCTCTGCCTCATGCACGCTTTCATCGGCGCAGATCGGCACGGGATGCGCGATTTGGCGAAGGATGCCGTCACGGCCCGCCGGCAGCGGCTGTTCAATCAGGGCGATGCCGTATTCGGCGGCAAAGGCGAGATTTGCAACGATGTTGTCGTCGCTCCAGCCCTCATTAGCGTCAAGGATGATGCGGCTCGCCGGTGCCGCCTCCCTAACCGCGCGAATACGGGCCATATCGTTGTCACCGCCGATCTTGACCTTGAGCAGCGGGCGCTGGGCGTTGGCGCGGGCCTGGGCTGCCATCGCTTCGGGCTCACCGAGCGAAAGCGTGTAGGCCGTCTCAAGCGCGCTCGGCGGAGCCGTGCAGATGCTGAATGCGACCGGCTTGCCTGTGATCTTCGCCTCCAGGTCCCATAGCGCGCAGTCGATGGCATTGCGGGCGGCTCCGGCGCGCATGGCATCGAGCAGCGCGGCCCGGCTGATGCCGCCAGCGATCTCGCCGCGCATCGCCTCGATCGCATCGCGCACACCGTCCATCGTTTCGCCATAGCGCTTGTAGGGGACGCATTCGCCGCGCCCGCTCTGGCCGTCCTCGTGGATCGTCACTGTGATAACCTCGGCTTCGGTTTTCGAACCGCGCGAAATGGTGAAGGTCCCGGCAATGGGAAAGCGCTCGGCCTCGACCGAAATGACACGCGCCATATTTTTCTGCTCCGGCTGACCGACAACGAGCTTGTCGGCAAATCGACAGGTGGGTTCCGTCAGGTTAAACAGATTGGCCCGTCAGGCTAACAGGACGCCATGTTTACCATCCGCAAACGCCACGCAAGCGGCAAGACCGCCAAGGAGGCCGACCACCAGCCGCGCGTCGCGGTCGGTGAGGAGGGTGGCGTTCTGGGCTGCGCCTTCTCCGGAAACTGGACGACGCGCACCGTGACGCTGGTCGACGCCGAGATGCGCAAGATCGAGAAGCGCAGCGGTTTCCAGACGCTGGCGCTCGACCTTTCGCATATCGAGAAGATGGATACCGCCGGAGCCTGGCTGATCGACCGCCTGGTCAGCGCCTTCGAAAAGAAAGGCGTCGAGATCAGGCTGCAAGGGCAAAGCGAGATTGCCTCGATCCTGCTCGGCGCCGTTGGCGACGCGGTCCGGCGCGAACCCGATTCCGGCGGCACAAAGCCGCCCAACATCATCATTCGCGCGCTAGAGGCGGTTGGCCGGCGTGTCTATGAAATGCGCGACGATTTCCTGGCCGCGATGAACATATTGGGCGCCACGATACGCGGCTCGCAGATGAAGCTCGGCCGCGGCCATGCGGTCAATCCGGCGGCGATCTTCAACCAGATCGATCGCATGGGCGTCGGCGCCATCCCAGTGGTAGTGCTGATGTCGGCCATCGTCGGCGCGATCGTCGCCCAGCAAGGCGCCTACCAGCTCAGCTATTTCGGCGCCGATATCTTCGTCGTCGATCTGGTCGGCGTGCTGATCCTGCGCGAACTCGGCGTGCTGATGACCGCGATCATGATCGCCGGCCGTTCGGGCAGCGCCATTACGGCTGAAATCGGCTCGATGAAAATGCGCGAGGAGGTCGACGCGCTGAAGGTCATCGGGCTCAATCCAATCGGCGTGCTGGTGTTTCCGCGGCTGGTCGCGCTGGTGATCGCACTGCCTTGCCTGACGATCATCGCCAATTTCGCCGCACTCGGCGGCGGCATCCTGGCCGCATGGCTCTACTCCGACATCGCACCGGCGGCGTTCATTGACCGGCTGCGTGTCGCCATCGATCTCAGCACCATCTTTGCCGGGCTGATCAAGGCGCCGTTCATGGCCATGATCATCGGCACGATTGCCTCGGTCGAAGGCATGAAGGTTGGCGGCAGCGCCGAATCGCTGGGACAACACGTCACCGCTTCGGTGGTGAAGTCGATCTTCGTGGTCATCATCCTCGATGGGCTTTTCGCCATGTTCTACGCGGCGATCGAGTTCTGACATGGCGACGCAGGGCAGCACAAAGGCGACTGGGGTTGCGGAAGGGGCCGACGAAGACGAGATCGTGCTTTCCGCGCACGACATCACCGTGTCCTTCGGCGACAAGGTCATTCTCGACAGATTGTCGCTCGATATCAGGCGCGGCGAGATCCTCGGCTTTGTCGGCGCCTCCGGTGCCGGCAAGTCGGTTCTCCTGCGCACCATCCTCGGCCTGGTCCACAAGCAGTCGGGAACGATCAAGCTGTTCGGCGTCGATGTCGAAAAGGCGAGCGAGAGGGAGCGCCTTCGCATCGACATGCGCCTTGGCGTCCTCTTCCAGCACGGCGCGCTGTTTTCGGCGCTCACGGTTCTCGAAAACGTGCAGGTGCCGATGCGCGAATATCTCGACCTGCCCAGAAAGCTGATGGACGAGCTGGCGATGCTCAAGGTCGAACTGGTCGGGTTGCCGCCGGATGCGGCGCAGAAATTTCCGTCCGAGCTTTCCGGCGGCATGATCAAGCGCGCGGCGCTGGCGCGCGCACTGGCGCTCGACCCCGACATCGTGTTCCTGGACGAGCCGACCTCCGGCCTCGATCCGATCAGTGCGGCTGAATTCGACGAACTGGTCGTCAAGCTGCGCGATACCATGGATCTGACCGTGTACATGGTCACGCACGATCTCGACACGCTGTTCACCGCTTGTGATCGGGTGGCCGTGCTCGGCAAGAAGAAAGTGCTGGTCGAAGGCACGATCGACGACATGCTCAGAAGCGAGGAACCCTGGGTGAAATCCTATTTTCGCGGAAAACGTGCGCGGCAACTTGATCTTGCGGCCCGCGCGTAGCCATAAGTGGATAAATGGAAACCAGAGCCAACTACGTCATTGTCGGCATTTTCACGCTAGCCGCGATCCTGGCAGCGTTCGCGTTCGTCTATTGGACGGCCGCGATCGGCGACAGAGGTGAGACGGCGATGCTGCGGGTGCGCATTCCGGGATCGGCTTCGGGCCTCGGCCGCGGCAGCTTCGTGCTGTTCAACGGCGTCAGGGTTGGGGATGTCAGGCGCGTCTATATCGACGTCGACAATCCGACCGCCGCCATAGCCGACGCCGAAATAGACCGCATGACGCCGATCACCAAATCGACGCAGGCCGACATCGGCCTCGCCGGCCTCACCGGTCAGGCCAATATCGAACTCAAGGGCGCCGATCCCAAGGAGCCCAACCTCCTCGATCTGGCGGAAAAGGAAGGCCGTGTCGCCGAGATCGTCGCCAATCCGTCGGCGGTTACCAATCTCTTGCAGACGGCGCAGAACATCTTCACCCGCGCCGATACGGTTCTCACCCAGCTCGAAGGCTTCACCAGGGACGTTCGCGGGCCGCTGACGCAGACCGTCAACAATGTGCAGACCTTCTCCGACGCGCTGGCCAAGAACTCCGACGGCATCGACAAATTCCTCGCCAGCGTCAGTTCGCTTTCGGACGAGTTGAGGGGTGTCTCGGGCAAGCTCGACGGCACGCTGAAGGCGGCGGAAGGACTGCTCAATGCCGTCGACAAGGACCAGATCAAGAGCATCGTCGCCAACGTCGACACGGTGACCACGAACCTGAAGGAAACCAGCAAGCAGTTCGACAGGGTCGTCAGGAATGTCGACACGGCGGTAGGGTCGATCAACGATTTCGCTCAAAGGACGCAAGGCACGCTGGCCAAAGTCGACGGCGTTCTCGACGGCATCGACCCGGCACAGGTTCGCACCGCGCTGGCCAACATCCAGAAGGCCAGCGAAAACGCCAACGAGGCTGCCGCCGACATCGCCAAGGTGACCAGCAAATTCGCCAACCGGGCCGACGATATCGACCAGACCATCAAGGACGCGCAGCAGCTCGCGGAGCGTCTCAACGACGCTTCGGTGCGCGTCGACGGCATCCTCGCCAAGGTCGATACGTTGCTCGGCTCAGGTCAGGCCGACGGCATGATGGCCGATGCCAGGAATACGCTGAGATCGTTCAAGCAGGTCGCCGACACCCTGAACGCCCGCCTCGGCACCATCACCGACAATCTGGCCCGATTCTCCGGTCAGGGCCTGCAGAACGTCGAAGCGCTGGTCCAGGACAGCCGCCGTTCGATCAGCCGCATCGAAGAGGCGGTGACGGATCTCAGCCGAAATCCGCAGCGTATCCTGTCAGGCGGCGAAGGCGAGGTTCGGCAATTCGACGGCAGGGTGCGGCGTTGACTTCGGCCTTCGCCCGCCCCAAGAACAGCGGGCAAGTGCGCTACGGATGCGGGTTGCTCATACGATTCGGGGACAACGGGGATCGCGTGTGAAGTCGGTCGTGCTTAAATTGGGCGGGGTCAAATCGGGCGGGCTTAAAGCGGGTGTGGCATTGCTTACGCTTTCGCTAGCCAGTTGCGCGTTTTTGCCGGGCGGCGGGCCGGCGCCTCTGGACACATTCGAATTGTCGGCGCCGCCGCTCGATGCGCGCGGCCGCAGCCGCCGCCAGATCCTCATTGCCCAACCCTCCGCGCTCAAGGCGCTGGACAGCCAGAACATCGTCATCAAGCCGTCCGTGCGCTCGATCCAGTACCTCAAGGGCGCTCAATGGGCCGATCGGCTGCCGCTGATCGTGCAGGCGCGGCTGGCCGAGACATTCCAGCGCTCGGGCAGCTTCGCCGGTGTCGGCAAGCCGGGCGAGGGGCTGGCGATCGACTACCAGGTCATCGTCGAGGTCCGTTCCTTCGAAGTCAGGGTCGACGGCGGCGAACATGCCGAAGTCGAGCTGTTCGTGCGGATACTGAACGACCGCAATGGCGAGGTGCGCGCCTCGAAGAGCTTTACCGCGACCGCGCCCGTCTCGGGCAGCGGCAACCAGGCCTATGTCAGCGCGCTCGACAATGCGTTCGGCGATGCAGCCAAGGACATCGTCCGCTGGACCGATTCGGTGATCTGACACAGCCAGGGGCCGCCGGGCGCAGCGTAGGATCAAAAAACCTCAGAACTTGTGTCGGATTGGTCAAGACCGGTTCGTCCTTGGGTGGATCGACACTCCACTCACAAGGATAAATGATATGCCCAGTACCGTACGCCTGCACCGCGTCCTGGCAACCAGCCCAGAAAAAGTCTATCGCGCATTCGTTGAGGCGGACGCGCTCGCGAAATGGCTACCGCCCAACGGCTTTACCTGCACGGTTTATCATCTGGAACCCAAAGTCGGCGGCACATTCAAAATGTCGTTCCGCAACTTCACAACGGACAAAAGCCACTCGTTTGGCGGCGAATATATCGAGCTCGTTCCGGGCGAACGGCTGCGCTATACGGACAAGTTCGACGATCCTGACTTGCCCGGCGAGATGCAGGTGACGGTGATATTGAAGAAAGTATCAGTCGGTACGGAACTGGATATCACGCAGGCAGGTGTTCCGGACGTCATTCCAGCTGAGGCTTGTTATCTTGGTTGGCAGGAGTCGCTGCGAAACCTGGCAAGGCTCGTCGAACCGGAGATCAATCAATAGAGCATCATCCCGAGGACGCGGGGACGGCATGAAAAAGGCGGGAAATTTTCCCGCCTTTTCGGTCCCTATCGCCTGATCAATGCAGGCGGCCGCTGGCGTGCGCAAGCATCGTATAGACCTTGCCGGTGTCCGACGTGAGGTAGGTCTGCGCCATCATGTTGTCGCGGTCGTTGCGCGACACGTCCTTGAGCAGTTTTTCGAAATCGTCGCAGTAACGGTCGACGGCGGCGCGGAACTCCGCCTCCATCTGATATTTGCGACGGATCTCGTCGAAAGTCTGCTGACCCTTCAACGTGTAGAGACGCCGCGTGAACACGTCACGCTCGCCGCGCCGGTAGCGGTCCCACAGCTCGATCGAGGCGTCGTGATCGATGGCGCGGGCGATGTCGACGGAAAGCGAGTTGAGCGACTCCACGACGTGAAGCGGCGAGCGCTGGGCAGGGGCCGAGCGTGGCGCTTCCGAAGGTGCCGCGGGCTTGGCGCCCTCTTCGCGCGATGCCCCGGTCAAAAGATCGCGCACCCAGCCGCCCTGCGGCGTACGGCCATTGGGGTCCCGCTGGCGCGGCGCCGTCTCAGCCGGGCGTTCCAGGTCGAGCGTGCCGCGCAGTGCGGTGTCACCCGATGGCGCCTGCGGGCCAAGAGGCTCCGGTTGCGGGCCCGGAGGACGGCGCTGCGGCTCAGCGCCGCGCGCCGCAGGCGCCTGGGGTGCCGGACGCAGGTTGCGCGGCTCCGAGGAGTCGGTGTTGCGGCCCGATTTCGCGACGATTTCAGATAGTTCCTTCAGCGCGTTGATCTGCTCGGAAACGGCGCGGCGGATGGCGGTGGTCGATTCCTTTGCCTCTTCCGGCATCTCGATGACGCCCTTCTTGAGCTCGGCGCGGGTGAGGTCGAGCTCGCCCTTGATCGAGCCGGCGGTGCGCCGCATCTCCTCGGTCGCGTCGGCGAAGCGCTTCGTTGCCGAATCGACGACGTCGGAGATGGCGGTCCGGATCTTGTCCGCCGACTCCAGCGTCTTGCCTTCGGCGTTCTGCAACGTCTGGCCGACCAGATCCTCGAACGAGCGCATGACCTTTTCGAGATCCTCCGACTTCTTGACCAGGCCGACGGCGAGATCCTCCAGCGACGACTGCCTTTCCAACGTGTGTTCGAGGTTGCTCTGGGCCGAGCTCAACAGATCCGAAGCACTGGACAGCAATCGGCTGTGCTCGTCGAACTTGGTGGCGATCGAGGCAACCTCGCGCAAGGTCGCGGATGACAGCTCGGTAAGCCGTGTCGTGTTCGAATCGACCAGGCGTGCCGAACTGGCGAAGGTCTGCGCGGCTTTTTCTGTGGTCGCTGCAAAGCTTTGCGTGCTGCCGGTCAGGCGTTCGTCGACCTGGCCGAGATTTGCCGCCGCCTGCTCGATCAACTGACCGAGCTGCGAGCTAGAGGTGCTCATACGGCCGATGAGATCGGCGACACTGTCGGCGAGCGTCGAGCGCGCGCCTTCAACGGCCGACAATGTTTCGGCCGTGCGGCTGGCGAGCGCATTGACGAGGGTGGCGTTTTCACTGCGGAGCTTCTCGGTGGCGCGTTCGGTCACCTCTTCCATGCTCTTTTGCAGTTCCGAGCCGCCCTGGGCGAAGCGCTCGACCAGCGGCCGTGCCGTTTCGTCGAGGATTTTCGAGATCTCGGCCGAACGTGCCGCAAGCATGGTGTTGAGCTCGCGGGTGTTGGTGCCGATGGTCTTCGCCGCGTCGTTGGTGCTCTGGCCGATATGTTGGCCGACCGCAGTGAAGGTTTCGGCGATCGCGTTGGCGCGCGAAATAAGTTGCGCCTCAGCGGTCGAAACCTGTTCGTTGAGTTTCTGGCCTATCGTTTCGGTGGTGTAGACGAGACGGTTTTCGACGCCGGCAACCTGCTCCTCGACGCGGGCCGCCGCAGCCGCCGCGCTGGATGCCAGGCGCTCGTCGGCGCCGGCGAGCGCCTGCTCGATTTCACGGGCGTGGACGGCAAGTTCCTCACCGGTCTGCCGCGCACGTTCGGCAACTCGCTGCTCGGTGCTGGCGAAGGCCCCGACGATGTTGTCGGCATGTTCTCCGATCGTCGACGTGCTGTCGGCGATGCGGGATACCAGACGGTGATCCGCCTCGTCGAAGATACGGCCGATCTCCGACGCACGGGCCGACAGCGCCTCCGATCCTTCGGCGATGCGCGAGATCAGCTGTTGGTCGGCGGCATCGAAAATGCGGCCAAGGTCCGATGCTCGCGCTGCGAGCGCTTCGGCCGATTCGCCGATGCGCACGCCGAGCCGTTCGTCGGCGCCTTCGAAATTCCGCAGGATGTCGCCGGCGCGTGCCGCCAGCGACTGCGCCGTTTCGACCGCGCGGGCAACCAGCTTCTGGTCCGCCGCATCGAATGTACCGGCGATCTCGCTGGCACGAGCGGCCAGTTGGTCGGCCGTCTCTTGGGCGCGCGTCAGCAAGGAGTTCGATGTGTCGTCGACCCGGGCCATGATTGCGCTCGATGTATCCTCGGCGCGGGCAATGAGCGCAGTCGACGTGTCTTCGGCACGTGCGGCGAGGCGGCGGTCCGCATCTTCGAAGGTGCGGGCGATATCCTCCGCCCTGGCGAGCAAGGCGGCCGAGGTCTGCTCGGCACGCTCGGCGATCTTGCGGTCGGCGTCGCTGAACGCCGCGCCGGCCTGCTCATGCAGCGCGCTGGTGACTTCCATTACCTTTTCACGCAACGCTCCCGCGACGAAGACGGCGCTCTTTTCGAGCACGCTGCGGACGTTGTCGACACCGGTCGACAGCGCGCGCTCCATGGTTCCGGCGCGCTCCTCGATGATGCCCGTCTGACGGCTGAACGCCTGCTCGATCTTTTCGACGTCAGCGGCAATGGCGTCCGAAATGTCGGTGCTTCTGGCGGCGATCTGGTCGATATGGCCGGACAGGGAACGGTCGACTTCCTTGCGCGTATCGGCGAGCTTGGAGAGATCGTCCTCCAGCGCACGGGTCAGCGCGTCGCGGCCTTCGGCCAGCTTGCCGACATGCCCGGCGATGATGTCGTCCACCTCGCCGCGGCTCGCCGCAATTTTCTGCAGGTCTGCTTCCAGCGCACGTCTAAGGATATCGCGGCCTTCGGCCAGTTTCTCGACCTGGCCGGCAACCAGCCCATCGATGCTCGATCGGCTTTCCGCCAGTTTGGCGAGGTCGTCTTCAAGCGCCTTGGACAGGATCGAGCGGTCCTGGATGAGCTTCTCGGCGTGGGTGTTTACGAGACCGTTGACGCTGCCGAGATCGGCCTCCAGCGCCCGAGCAAACTCTGCACGATTGTCGGTCAGCTGCTGCGACTGGTCGGCGACGACACCCTTGATGGTATTGAGGTCTGCTTCCAAGGCGCGTCTGAGAATGTCGCGGCCTTCGGCCAGCTTCTCGACCTGGCCGGCAACCAGCCCGTCGATGCTTGACCGGCTTTCCGCCAGTTTGGCGAGGTCGTCTTCGAGTGCCTTGGACAGGGTCGAGCGCTCCTGGAGGAGTTTCTCGGCATGGCTGTTTACAAGACCGTTGACGCTGCCGAGATCGGCTTCCAGCGCCTGCGCAAACTGAGCGCGATTGTCGGTCAGCTGCTGCGACTGGTCGGCGACGACACCCTTGATGGTATTGAGGTCTGCTTCCAGCGCACGTCTGAGAATGTCGCGGCCTTCGGCCAGCTTTTCGACTTGGCCGGCAACCAGCCCGTCGATGCTCGACCGGCTTTCCGCCAGCTTGGCGAGGTCGTCTTCGAGCGCCTTGGACAGGGTCGAGCGGTCTTCCGCCAGCTTTTCGGACTGGTCTGCGATAACGCTCTTGATCGTGTTGAGATCGGATTCCAGCGCGCGTTTGAGAATGTCGCGGCCCTCGGCCAGCTTCTCGACCTGGCCGGTGACCAGACCATCGATACTCGACCGGCTTTCGGCCAGCTTGGCGAGGTCGTCTTCGAGTGCCTTCGACAGGATTGAACGGTCCTCGGCGAGCCTGTTCATGTGATCAGAGATAAGCCCGTTCACGCTCTGCAGGTCGATTTCCAACGCCTTCGAGAGCTGGCCACGGTCTTCCGCCAGCTTTTCGGACTGGCCTGCTATGACGTCCTTGATCGTGTTGAGATCGGACTCCAGCGCGCGCTTGAGAATGTCGCGGCCTTCGGCCAGCTTCTCGACCTGGCCGGTAACCAGACCATCGATGCTCGACCGGCTTTCAGCCAGTTTGGCGAGGTCGTCTTCGAGTGCCTTCGACAGGACGGAACGGTCCTCGGCGAGCCTGTTCATGTGATCGGAGATAAGGCCATTCACGCTGTGCAGGTCCGTTTCCAACGCCTTCGAAAGCTGACCACGGTCTTCCGCCAGCTTTTCGGACTGGCCTGATATGACGTCCTTGATCGTGTTGAGGTCGGACTCCAGCGCGCGCTTAAGGATGTCGCGGCCTTCGGCCAGCTTCTCGACCTGACCGGCGACCAGCCCGTCGATGCTCGACCGGCTTTCCGCCAATTTGGCGAGGTCTGCCTCGAGCGTTTGCGAAAGCAGGCTGCGATCGTCGGCGAGCCTGCCCGAATGGTCCTCGATCAGGCCTCGGATACCGGACAGGTCGTTTTCGAGCGAGCGCGAAAGCAGGCTGCGGTCCTCCGCCAGTTTGGCGGAATGGCTCTGGATGAGATCCTTGATGCCGACAATGTCGGTTTCCAACGCCTTGGCAAGTATGGCGCGACCTTCGGCGATCTTCTCGACCTGACCGGCGACCAGGCCGTCGATGCTGGCGCGACTGTCGGCCAGCTTGCCGAGATCGGCCTCGAGGGCGCGTGAAAGAATGCTGCGGCCTTCGGCGAGCTTGCCAACATGGCCGGCAACCATTTCGTCAATGATCGTACGGGCTTGTACAAGTTTTCCGGAGTCTTCGTTCAAGGCTTGGGAAAGCCTGTTGCGGCCCTCTTCGAGCCTTTCGAGATGGCTGCCGAGCGAAGCATCGATGGCGGCGCTTGACTCGTTGACCTTGCGCAGATCCTCTTCGAGGGCGCGCGAGATCAGGTTGCGGCCTTCGGCGAGCTTCTGCACCTGGTCGGTGACAGCCGCGTCGATGCCGGCGCGGCTTTCGGCGAATTTCGCAAGATCGGCCTGCATTGCCGCCGCCATGCGTTCGCGGCTTTCGGAAAGCTTGCGGCTGTGGTTCTCGACGGCTTCTTCGATGCCGACGCGGGCATCGGAAAGCCGCTGGATGTCGGCGTCGAAGGAGCGCGACACCACATGACGGGCCGCTTCCATGCGCCCTGCGAAATCGCCTGCGCGTGCTTCAAGCATGGACGAAGTCGACGAAACAATGTCGGCCATGTCGGCGCCGATCTGGGTCTTGCCCTGATCGATCATCGCCGACAGCGTCTCCTTGCTCTCCTGGAAGGTATGGGCGATTTCGCGCGCGCGCTCGACCAGCGTCTCGTTGATCTGGCGTGCGCGAGCCTCGAGCGCGGCGTTGAGCTTCTGGGTGCCGGTATCCAGCGCTTCGGCGCGGGTCTGAAATTCACTAATCAGCGCCTGGCCGCGTTCGGCCAGCGTCCGCTCGATGCCGTCAAGGCTGGCTTCAAATTCGGAGTTGAGCGTACGCGCGGCGCCGCCGAGCAACGACACCATGCCGGAGGTCCGATCGTCGAGCAGGTCGGTCAGCGACCGGGTGAGGCCGTCGGTCGTGTCCGTCAGCTTGGCGATGCGCGTATCGAGAAGGCTGGCGAAGGCTTCGCCGGAGGTCGACAGCCGGTCCGTGATCGATTCGAGCCGGCCTTCCACCGAATCGAAGATCGACAACGAGCTTTGGTTGATCCTGTCGATCAGGGTGTCGCCGGAATTGGTTATGGTCATCGACAGGTTGGTCGAGGCGTTGAGAATGCTGTCGCGAATGATGTCGCTGGCCGCCCCGATTTCGTCCTTCAGCGTCTCATGCGCGCCGGTGATCGAGGCGCGCACGCGTTCGGCGTGGGTGACCACCGCTTCGCGCTCGCTGCCCAGCCCGTCGACAAGCGAGCGGATGCGGGATTCATTCTCCGAGTAGGAGCGTTCGATCTGGTTCACCTCGCTGTGGACCAGGGTTTCGAGCTCGACGGCACGCGCAAGAGTGCGCTCAATGCCTTCACCCATGGCCGCCACCTCGCGGCGGACGGCTTGCCCGATCATCATGACGCGATCCTGGGCAATGTTTTCCGGCTCGGTCAGGCGGAAGGCCACTTCCGTCATCGACTGAGCCGCGATGCGCATCTCCTGCGCGCGGCGAATCATGGCTGCAAACGCCCAAAACAGCAGCACGGGCAGGATCGCAGCGATCGCCAGGCCGATCAGTTCGGGACGGGCGAAAAACTGGCCGGGCGTGCGGATTTGCCAGATGCCTGGCCCAAACAGCAAGTTGGCCAATGCACCGGCGCCCGCGATCCAGGCAAGCGAAACGAGCGCCACGACCCAGTAGATCGTGTTCGAGGCACGCCGATTGAGGGTATGCAGCAGCGTTTTGTAATCTTTTTGACGAGGGTCATTGGCCGGCGTGAAGCCGGCCGGCTGCGTGCCATTGCGCGTTTCCACAGGGCGCAGTTCAGCCTTTGCCGCGGGTATTGTTTTCTGGTCCTGGGCTTTTTGGTCCTGGTTGGCGGCAGGCTCCGCCTTCTGGCTCTGGCTGGCGACGGGCTCGGCATTCTCGCTCTGGCTGGCGACAGGCTCGGCATTCTGGTTACGGCCTTCGCGTGCCAACTCGTCGGCAGCCTGCGATATCTGCGCTTCCAGATCTTCCATCGACGCTGCGATGTCGAGGTCGCCGCCGGCATCGCCGCTCAGATCGATTTCAAGTGCTTTTTCGAGTTCCCTGGCTACGTCGTTGTCGAGCGTTCTCGTCGTTGTTTTCTTCGCCATGCCTTCGCTACCCTGTACAAGCTGCCGCGGGACTTATTGATTCTGCTTGTCGTGTCCCACGCAAGAGGCTGAAAATGGACCTGTCGTATCGTAATGACACACCGGGGTAAAGAAAACATGCATTCGGCGCGATACGTAAAACTTTAAATATAAGGTTAACATAACTGTGACTCCGGCGCCGTTATCGCAACATTTTTCCGGGCCAATCATTAACCCGTCATCCACAGGATGGGCCTAGTTTTTGCGGCTGGATGAACGGAGTTGCAGAATCATGCGTGGCGAAAACGGCATTGCCTTCTCAATGCCCGGCGGCGACGTATCGGGAACGGCGGCCGGGTCGCGGCCGGTGGACTTGGCGCATCTGGCGCGTCAGACGATGGGCGACCGCAACCTCGAACAGGAGGTGCTGGCGCTGTTCGTGCAGCAGGCGCTGTCCGTTCGCGACAGGATCGTCGACGCCGATGTGGGGCAAAGACTGCTTCTTGCGCACGGGCTGAAAGGTTCGGCGCGCGGCGTCGGCGCCTTCGCTATTGCCGATTGCGCCAGCGCGATCGAACTTCAACCTGAAGATACCAATACCCTCAAGCGGCTTGGCGCCCTGATCGAAGAAGTCCGCGATTTCGTCGCCGCCATCAGCCGTTAAACCGATTTCCGAAAAAAACGGCATAGAGCGCCGCTTTCGCGCGGCAGTTGACTTGTCTGCTGGAGTGATTATCTCGGCTGGAACTCCCTTCAGGTGACAAATGACCAAGCTGACCTTCATCGCCCATGACGGCACACATTTTGACGTGGATGCCGAAAACGGCTCGACCGTCATGGAGAACGCGATCCGCAACGCCGTGCCGGGGATCGAGGCCGAGTGCGGTGGCGCCTGCGCCTGCGCGACCTGCCACGTCTATGTCGACGAGGCATGGACGGCGGAAGTCGGTGAGCCGGAAGCGATGGAAGAGGACATGCTGGACTTCGCCTACGATGTCCAGCCGAACTCACGGCTCTCCTGTCAGATCAAGGTGCGCGACGCTCTCGACGGCCTAGTTGTGCGCGTGCCCGCCCGCCAGGGCTGAAGCGTGAAGGCTGAAGCGTTGTAGCCGATTTTTCGGGTCCCGGCTTGGCAGCGGGCCAATGGTCATGCAGTGTCTCGCCGTTCTCTATAGCGCCGCGCATCCTCTTGGACACGCAAAGGACGCTATAGCACCGTGATTTGGCGCATGATCTCCAGCGAAAATCGATTTCGATTTTCGCGGTCGTGCGGATTGAAGGCGCATTCATGACCGATATCACCAAGACGGACGTATTGATTGTCGGTTCAGGGCCGGTCGGCCTGTTCGCCGTGTTCGAGCTCGGCCTCTTCGACATGAAATGCCATCTCATCGACATACTCGATCGCCCTGGCGGGCAATGCGCCGAACTCTATCCGGAAAAGCCGATCTACGACATTCCCGGCTGGCCATCGATTTCGGCGCAGGGCCTGGTCGACAGGCTGCTTGAGCAGATCGCGCCGTTCAAGCCCGACTTCACCTTCAACCGCATGGTCTCGAGCCTCGAAAAGCTCGAGGACGGCAGCTTTCGCGTCCTCACTGACGAGAACGAGGTTTTTGAAGCCAAGGTTGTGGTTATCGCCGCCGGCGGCGGCTCATTCCAGCCGAAGCGGCCGCCGATCCCGCACATCGAGATTTATGAGGGCAAGAGCGTCTTCTACTCGGTTCGCCGGATGGAGGAATTTCGCGGCCACGACCTCATTATCGTCGGCGGCGGCGATTCGGCGCTCGACTGGACGCTGAACCTGCAGCCGGTGGCCAAGAGCGTGACGCTAGTCCACCGGCGGCCGGAGTTTCGCGCGGCGCCCGACAGCGTCAACAAGATGTACGCCATGCAGGAAATGAAGGAACTGGATTTCCAGGTAGGGCAGGTGGCGGGATTGTCCGGCGCCGACGGCCAGCTTTCCTCCGCGACCATCAAAGGCCCCAGCGGCGATATCGAGGTGCCGTGCACGCGGATGCTGCCGTTCTTCGGCCTGACCATGAAGCTAGGACCGATCGCCGAGTGGGGGCTCAATCTTCACGAGAACTTGATCCCGGTCGACACCGAGAAATTCCAGACATCGGTACCGGGCATCTTCGCCGTCGGCGACATCAACTGGTACCCCGGCAAGCTGAAGCTGATCCTGTCGGGCTTCCATGAGGTCGCCCTGATGGCGCAAGCGGCCAAGCGCATCGTCAGCCCCGGCGAGCGCATCGTGTTCCAGTATACGACCTCGTCGACCAGTCTGCAGAAGAAGCTTGGCGTCGCCGGCTGACGCCCCACTCTTACTCCACGAAAATCGACCTTACCATCTGGCCTGAGCTAACCCGGCAGCCGGCCGTTCTCGATGCGCTCCATGCGATAGCGCAGCAGCCGCAGGATGCGGCTTTCGAAATTGATTGTCTCGACGCGATCGAATTGCATCTGGGCCCGGTCGTGCTTGGCAAGAATAGCGGCGGCGATTTCCGCGGCCTTGGCCTTGGCCTGCTGGCAAGTCTTCTGCGGATAGGTCGCCTTCAGCGCATCCTCGAGCTCGCGGGCATGGTTCTTGGCGATCTCGACATGGCGATCCTCATGGCGCTTGATGTCGGCGGACAATGTATCCCAAAACAGCCTTACGCCCGCATCAGCCTTGCGCGAGCGGCGCCACTCGGGAAGGATCACCTTGACTTTGAGAGTGACGTTGGCGTCAGCAATCGCGCAGGAATTCGATTTTTCTGCATAGCTGATGCGGGTGGTGAACGCCATCTGCGTGGCGCCTGGATGCCGCATCCCTGTACTTTTTACCTGGGGCCCAAGTTTCGTAAGCTGGGTTCCGATATCATCGAGCGTCCTGCCGCCGATGCTAAAGTAGCTATATGTCTTTACCAAACTCGCCGTGCCCGCCGGCAAGGCAGAAAAAGCGAGCATCAGGGCGCAAAGCAGTGATCGTTTCATTATGTTGCCTCTTTGCCCACCATGCGCTACGGCCGCTGCCGGCGCAACGGAATTGATCTTTGGCGGATCACACATGGTTGATGGACAATGACGACACGGCGATGGCAACTGGCGCATGGGCGTCATCTCGACCTCGGCGGCAAAGCGGTGATCGTCGGTATCCTCAATGTCACTCCGGACAGTTTTTCCGACGGGGGATTGTTCGTTGCGCCCGAACAGGCGATGGCCCAGGCCCGCCGGATGGTGGAAGAGGGGGCCTCCGTCATTGACGTCGGTGGAGAATCGACACGCCCCGGCGCATCTCCGGTAGCCGTCGAGGAGGAGCAGGCCCGTGTGCTGCCTGTCATCGAGGCGCTCGCCAGGCTTGGCAAGGCGCTGATTTCGGTCGACAGCTATCGCGAGGACACCGCTCGGCTTGCCGTCGCCGCCGGCGCCCATATCGTCAACGATGTCTGGGGCCTGCAGCGCGAACCGGGCGTCGCGCGGGTCGCTGCCGAGACCGGCGCCGGGCTGGTCATCATGCACACCGGACGTGACAGGCAAAAACTGCCCGACGTTATCGAGGATCAGTTTTCCTTCCTTAGGAAGTCACTGGAAATCGCCCGGCAAAGCGGCGTTGCCGACGACCAAATCGTGCTCGATCCGGGCTTTGGCTTCGCCAAGGAAACAGCGGAGGAAAATCTCGACCTGATGGCACGGTTTTCCGAACTTGATGCCTTGGGCTTTCCGCTGATGGCGGGTACATCGCGAAAGCGCTTCATCGGCGTCGTCACCGGCCGCGACGCCTCGGCCAGGGGGGCCGGAACAGCGGCGACGAGCGTTATCCTGAGACTCAAGGGCGCGCAGCTTTTTCGCGTCCACGATGTCGCAATCAACGTGGATGCGCTGGCGCTTGCGGATGCTATGCTGGCCCGTGAAACCACCGCATAGGCTCGAAAATCAAAATCGATTTTCGGAAAGCAGGATGCGTAGATTGAAAGCGTTAGAGCGTATTTTGTGCGTCCAAGTGGATGCACGTCGCTCTAATCGAGCGGGACGCTGAGCGATGTATGTCATCCGCATGAAGAACTGCGCCTTCTTCGCCCGGCACGGCGTGCTGGATGAGGAGGAGACGCTCGGCCAGCGTTTCTATGTCGACGCTGCGCTCTCCGTCGAACCCGGCCGCGCGCTGGTCGATGATTCCATCGAGGATACCGTCCACTATGGTGTCGCCTTCGGAGTGATCGAAAAGATCATAACCGGCGAGAGGCGTTTTCTGATAGAAGCGCTGGCGCTGGAGGTGGCCCGGGCGCTGACGGCTCGGTTTCCTCAGATCAAAAAGGCCGAGATCACCGTGCGCAAGCCGAATGCGCCAGTGCCCGGTGTGCTCGATCATGTCGAGGTGACCGTTGTCTGGCCAGAATAACACGGTTTACCTCAGCCTTGGCGGCAATCTCGGCGACCCGGCAAGGTCGATGGGCGCTGCGCTGCGTATGCTGGACGCTGACGAGAACGCGCGCGTCGTTGTCGTCTCCTCGCTTTACCGCACGCCGCCTTGGGGCAAGCTCGACCAGCCGGATTTTCTCAATGCGGCTGCCGAAATTTCGACTGTGCTCGCACCACACGCATTGCTCGATCTCTGTCTCGACGTCGAGCGCAGACTGAAGCGGGTGCGCGAGGAGCGCTGGGGTCCACGGCTGATCGACATCGACATTTTGGTGTTCGGCGATCGGATTATCCATGAATCCGGGCTGGAAGTGCCGCATCCGCGCATGCTGGAGCGCGCTTTCGTTCTGGCGCCGCTGGCCGAGATCGCGCCTGACCTCACCGTCGACGGCAGAAGCGTGGCGGAGCAGCTTGCCGCGCTCGACAGCGCCGGCATCGAGCGACTGCCGTCTGGCCGGGATTGGTGGCTGACCTAAAGCATCGGACCAAAACCTCTAACAAGTTTTGGCCCCGATGCACTGAGCTCAGCCGGAAAATCCGCCCCCGTCGAGGAACACCTGTTCCTCAGGCGTCGTCTCGCGGCCAAGCATCCTGTTTCGATGCGGAAAGCGGCCGAAGCGCTGAATGATCTCCAGGTGCTCGACCGCATATTTCAGATAGGATTGGGCTTTGGCGGTAAAAAGGTCCAACGATTTGAGCTGGTCGGCGAGATGCTCCGAATGCTCATACGGCAAATAGAGGAAGGCGCGCAGGTCTTCGTCGATCGCCAGATCCTGGCCGGCGGCGGTCGCCTTTTGCGCAAAATGCCTCGCCAGCGGGTCGGTTGCATACATATGGCCGGTGCCGCGAAAGCAGTTTCGCGGGAACTGGTCGAGCAGGATCATCAGTGCCAGTGAGCCTTCGGCATGCTCCGACCAGTCATCGCATTCACGCCGTGCGGCAGCGTAGTGCAGGTCGAGAAACCGGTTGCGGAACTCCGCGTCGAAGGCGTCATTCTTTTCGAACCACGCATCTTTCCCGGCGTCACGCCAGAATCTGGTGACGGAGAGCGCACGTTCGTCCAGCTCGGTCATCTGTTTGCTCCAGGTATTTAGTCCGCAGGCTCGGATTTGTGCAGAACGCCGGCGGTTTCTTCATTGAGCGCCTGACCGGTGCGGCGCGGCTGGCTGAGCGGTGTCGGAATGGGCGTGCCGATGTTGCCCTTGAGGAAGCGCGCTCCGGCGCGAACGCCTTCGGCGAGCTGCAACTCGAAACGGGCAGCATCGCGGTGGCGGACATCCTCGATCACCTCGGCGACTTCCTCCGGGTCGACGCCCAGCGCTTCCAGCGTGGAGCCGCCGAAGACAAGCGCCGATTCGAAGGTTTCGCGAATCTGGAAATCGACGTCGGCACGTATCAGCTGCAGTGCGGTTCCGCGGTCGAAAGCCCGTGCCAGCACGGTCAGCAGGGGAAACTCCGCCTTGACGAGCTTTGCGATGCGGACGGCGACATCGGGCTTGTCGACGCAGATCAACACGGCGCGCGCGCGGCCGGCACCTGCGGCACGCAGAATGTCCAGCCGCGTGCCGTCGCCATAATAGACCTTGAACCCGAAATCGGCCGCCGCCTGGATCATCTCGACCTCATTGTCGATGATCGACACATCGATCCCGCGCAACAGCAGGGGCTGGCTGGCGATCTGGCCGAAGCGGCCGAAGCCGATGATCAACACGCTGCCGGTAAGGCCATCGGCGATGTCTACGCCTTCGAGCGACTGCTCGTCGCGCGGCGTCAGATACCGCAGTGCCAGAATGGCTAGCGGTGTCAGCACCATGGAGATGATGACGATCGCCGTCAGGGTCGCGTTAGCCTGGCTGTCGATGATGCCGACTACCGCGGCGGCCGAATAGAGAACGAAGGCGAATTCGCCGCCTTGCGCCATGAAGACGGCACGCTCGAGGGCTTCCCGGTGACCGGTCTTGAGGATGCGGGCGACGAGATAGATGCCGGCCGCCTTTATCGCCATGTAGGCAACGACGTAGATGGCGACAAGCCGCCAGTTCTGGACGACCACATGCAGGTCGAGCGACATGCCGACAGCGAGGAAGAACAGCCCGAGCAGCACGCCGCGGAATGGTTCGACGTCGGCCTCCAGCTGATGACGGAAGGTGGATTCCGACAAAAGCACGCCGGCCAGGAAAGCGCCCATCGCCATCGACAGGCCGCTGAGCTGCATGGCAAGCGCCGATCCCAGAACGACCAGAAGGGCGGCTGCGGTCATCACTTCGCGGGCGCGGGCATCCGCCAGGATGCGGAAGAATGGATTGAGCAGATAACGCCCGGCCAGCACCAGCCCGACGATGGCGGCAAGGCCTATGCCCACCTCCGTCAGCCGCTGCGTCAAGCTCATATCGGCGCCGCCCGGCGCCAGAAAGGCGATCAGGGCCAGCAACGGCACGATCGCCAGGTCCTCGAGCAGCAGGATGGAGACGATGCGCTGGCCTTTGGGCGCGGCGATCTCACCGCGTTCCTCCAGAAGCTGCATGACGATCGCTGTCGAGGTCAGCACGAAGCCGGCGCCGGCGACGAAGGATTGCGAGATCGGAAAACCTCCCGCCAGTCCAACGCCAGTCAGCAACAGCGCGCACGCGCCGACCTGCAGCGCGCCGAGACCGAAAATCTCCCGGCGCAGGCCCCACAGCCGTGACGGCTGCATCTCCAGCCCGATGATGAACAGGAACATGACGACGCCGAGCTCGGCGACGTGAAGAATCGCTTCCGATTCGGAAAAGATGCCGATGCCGAACGGGCCGATGACCACGCCGGCCGCCAGATAGCCGAGGATGGAACCAAGCCCCACGCGCTTGAAGATCGGTACGGCGACAACACCTGCGGCGAGCAGCGCCACCACGTGGATCAGATCGCTGCCCGCTGCTTCTGCTGCCATGCCTGCCGTTCCGTTCTCTCTAGAGACCGCTGCACGTGCTGCGGCATCGAGCAGCCAAGATAGGGGCTTCGGCTGAAATCGAACAGTCCGAATCCGGAAACTGGTGCAGCAGTGTTGCAGGCGCGCTCCACAGCTTTATGCACCCGCTGCGCTGCGCGTTGCAGCAATCGGGCGCTAAGGACGCGCGGCTTTGGCCGTGAAGGGCGGACGACGATCAAATCCGCGCCTTTTTTGAGGGAGACGACTGACGTGAAGATTTTTTGCTTGTTGCCGTTGGCATCGCGGCACTTGCCGGATCGGCCTGCTCGAACGCGCCGGACTGCACGACTGAAATGCTGACCAAGAAAGCTCAGGACATGACTGCAGCCCTTCAGGAGGCGATCACCAAGGATCCGGCCAAGGCGGCCGATCTCACCGCCAAGGTTCAGGCGGTTACAGCCAAGTATCAGGGCGCTACGACGGCGGACGAGGCCTGCAAGGCCTATGACGAGCTGACTGCCGCCATCAAGGCCTGAGAATCGATTTGAGTTTTGCAAAAGAAGCGGTGGCCGTGGCTGCCGCTTTTTTTAAAGCGCGGTGCCGCACGTCCTGTCGGACGCGCAGATAAGCGTTCAGTTCGGCGCGATGGAGCCGACTTCGACCGTATCGACGCGCTTCAGCTTCATGCCGATGACCGGCACCAATTGCTGGTCGACGCGCACCGCAACCGTCACCGTCATCGAATTGTCGTTGGGGACAAGAGCCTGCATCACGCCGCGCAACTGATTGCGGTTGATGGTGAAGACGACCTTGTTGGCGCTGACCACGTTGCCGCCGATAATGTCGAGGCCGGAACCGGCGGCACCGCCCATGAAGCTGCCCTTGTAGCCCTCGCGGCCCTTGTGCTGGATCGTCGCCGACATCTGCTGGGTGAACATGCCGACCCGACAACCGCCGTCGAGCGACATGCCGATCTTGCCGTAAGGTGTCGAGCCGGTGAAATTGCAGGTGAATTTCGTTCCCTTGTATTTGCCGGCGACGATTTCCCCCGGGCCGACCCATTCGCCTTCCACGGATTGAAAGAACTTCTTGTCTCGTTCTGCTGCAAAGGTCTTTTCGGCCATGCCGGCAGTTGTTGAAACCACGACCGCTATGGGCAGGACACTGGACAAGATCACGCTTTTCATCGACGACACCCGGCAACAAAGAGTCTGGTTTGGAACCCGTCCGACCATGAACAAGATTGGTTAATGCTTCGTCACCACTAGCGCATGGCCCCGAAAACCGGAAGCGATTTGCGCTGGGATCGTGCGCGAAATCAAAGGGCTACAGCGTCCCACCAGGACGTGCGGTGCTGGAGACGGTTGTCACGTGTCGGAAGCGGATGTCTCCTTCTGCTTTTTGGTTGCAAACGATGTCAGCGCGGACAGGAAATCACCCATGCCGGGCCGTCTCGCGGCGCTGAAGGGCAGGGGCCTTGCGGTCTCCATCGCAGCAATGCCGATGCGCGCCGTCATCATGCCGTTGACGACACCTTCGCCAAGCTTGGCCGAGAGCCGAGCAGCGAGGCCATGGCCGACGATCTGCTGAACGAAACTGTCGCCGACGGCAATCGAGCCGGTCACCGCCAGATGAGCGAGAACGCTGCGCGCCAGCCGGAAGAACCCCAGCGTGCCCGGCCGGCCGCCATAAAGCTCCGACAGGCGGCGAATCAGCCGGCCCGCTTCGAACACGACATAGGCGACGTCGACCAGAGCGCGAGGGCTGACCGCCGTCACCAGCGACACGCGCTTTGCCGCTTCGAGGATCATCACCTTGGCGCGCGCATCGAGGGGGCCGAGGATTTCGGTCTCGGCCAGGCGCACCAGATTGCCACCGTCGATGATCTCGTCGCGCAGGTCAGCCAGCGCGCGTCTGCCGGCCGCGGTTTCGGGCTTGGCCGCGACGAAGGCCGAGAGTTCGTCGACCACGGCGCGAGCTGCCTTCGGATCGTCGCGGGCAATGGCGTCGAGTGCCCGCTTCTGTAGTTTTTCGACCTCGGTGAGGCGGGTGATCGCCAGGAATTCGCGGACGAGGATGATCAGAAGCGCCAGCAGCGCGACCACGGCCATGCCGGCGGCCAGCCAGCCCAGCCATTCGGCACGCGCGAACAGATCGCGAATCAGCTGGTCGGTCCAAAGGCCGAGGGCCAGCGAAACCAGAACGCCCAATGCGCCGAAGAACAGGGTGCCGAACGTCGAACGTTTCCGCGGCGCGGTCGCCGGCGGCGGTTCGGCGGCGATGATGTCCGGCTCGTCGAAAACGTCGATTTCCGCCGGAGTGACGACGGCAAGATCAGCCTTCACGGTGCGCGGCTTTCTGGCCGATGGAGCGTCGGGCTGGCGCAAGGCTGCCCTCTCTTTTGGCGGGCCTTCCGGCTCGATGCGAAATGCCGCCGGCTTGCGGGGCGCGGTCATGCCAGATGATCTCCGATCAGGAACTGCAGGGCGCGGTCGAGCCTGATATGCGGCAGCGACAGCGTGACGCCTTCAGCCGTGCGTTCGAGCTTTGGCGGGCGAAAGCGCACGAAGCGCATCGCCGGGTCCTCATTGCTTTGCCGATGGCCCGGGTTCTGCCGATGGTCTGGTCCAGAGACATCGAACACTGCATCAATTTTCTCCGGTAAATCACCGGGAAATATGGCTGTTTCGGTTCTTCCATCGAATGTTTCGCCGTTGATCTTTTCACCTTTCAACGGTGTGCCAATGATGACCGGCAGCGTCTCACGGCCTTGCTTGACCGTGCCTTCGCGGGTCGCGCGCACCGCCGCCAGGGCGACCACGTCGACATCGGCGCCGGTGAAATTTGCTCGCGCCACGGCGCGGTCGGCAAGCCTCCGCACGATCGCCTGCAGCCGATCGTGGCTTTCGTGATGCAGATGGTCCGCCTTCGTCGCCGCCACCAATATGCGGTCGATCCGCCTTGAAAAAAAGTCAGTCAGGAAATTGCCGCGGCCGGGGCGGAAGCAGGCGAGGATTTCGGTCACCGCACGTTCGAGATCGGCCATCGCGCCGGGGCCTGCGTTCAGGGCCTGCAGGGCGTCTATCACCACGATCTGACGGTCGAGGCGCGTGATGTGCTCCCGGAAGAACGGCTTTACGACGTATGTCTTGTAGGCTTCGTAGCGCCGCTCCATCATCGCCTGAAGCGACCCGGAACGCGCCCGCCGCTCACTCAGGCCCGGCAAGGGCGCGAAGGTCAGCGCCGGCGAGCCCTCAAGATCGCCGGGCATCAGGAAACGGCCGGGCGGCAGGGTCGAAAGCGCCCGCTCATCGAGCTTGCATGCCTTGAGGTAAGCGGCGAAGCTCTCGGCGAGGCGTCGCGCCGTCATCTCGTCGGCGTCTGCATTCAGGTCGACTGCGGCGGAGAGCGAGCGCCATTCTTGCGAAAGGTCGGCGCGCACCGGCAGCACGGCCATCTCGAACGCTTCGCACGAGAAATCAGCGTAGGATTTACCGAGCAACGGTAGGTCCAGCAGCCATTCGCCGGGATAGTCGACGATATCGACCGACAATCTGCCTGATGAAAACATGCGGCTCCAGGCGGAGGCCGATTCATATTCGATGGTGAGCCTCAGCTCGGAAATGGCACGTGTCGAATCCGGCCAGAGGCGATCGTTGACCAAAGCCGCTACGTGATCCTCGTATTGGAATCGCGGTACGGCGTCATCCGGTTGCTCTTCGAGGAAGGCACGGGCGATGCGTCCCGATTTCTGCGCCGAGAACAGCGGCAAGCGCCCGCCATGGATCAGATTGTGGACAAAGGCTGAGATGAACACCGTCTTGCCCGCGCGGGAAAGACCAGTGACACCCAGTCGCAGTGATGGCGAAAAAAGCCCGGTAGCGCGCCCCGACAGCGTATCCAGGGCAATCTTCGCCTCGTCGGTGAAAGTGGTCAGCGATGATGCCAAAATGCGGTCTCTCGGGGCTTCGGTACGATCCGATATAGACGCTGCTGCGTAGGTTTGAAATGGCGTCAGAGATCGGCCGGCGTCACGAAGGCTTCGAGATAGCCGGTGCCTTGCGCGGCGTTGGCAAGACTGGCCGGAAAGCAGACGACGGCAAGGCCGGAAGTCGGAAAGCCGTGATTCAGCATTCCCATCGCAGCCTCGTCGCCGTCGCCCGAAAGCGCGATAGTGAGATCTTCCGTCATCGGGTTGTGGCCGATGATGAGCAGCGAGCTAGGCCCGCCATTGCTGCGGATGAGGTTGAGATAGCCGGCGGCGTCCTCGCTGTAGAGCGTGTCCAGGAACAGGACCCGGCCTGTATCGGTGTGGCCGGCCAGACCTTCCAGGGTCTGGCGCGCTCGCTTTGCGTTGGAGCAAAGGGTGAGGTCCGGAATGTAGCTGCGGGCCCGCATGGCCGCACCCATCGTTTCGGCGTCGGCGACGCCCGATGCGTCGAGGGGACGATCGAAATCGCGCATGCCCGGCAGAGCCCACCCGGCCTTGGCATGCCTCAACAGATAAAGCTTGCTCACCGGCCCCTCGCTTGTGCCAAACACCGAAACTCGTCAAAAGGCGATGCAGGATTAGCCATGAGAAACGCCTTGCGCACAATGGCCGCCACCCTTCAAACCCAACGAATCATACGCGAATTCGGTCGCGCCCTTCATGCGAATGATGCGGCCCATAGCATTTTGCCCGACATTAACAATTGCGTGAAACTGTCGTCGATTGCGCTTGTGCAGTATTCGGTCCGCGAATATATAGGCGCCAAAATTGGGGCTGTTGGGTGAGTCGAATGAACGACATCGTTACCGCCGATTACGTACCCTCCGAAGACGAGCCGTTCATGAACGAGCGGCAGAAATCCTACTTTCGCCTGAAGCTCGTCACTTGGAAGAACGACATACTGCGCGAAGCGCGCGAAACTCTCGAAATCCTACAGCAGGAAAACGCCAACCACCCCGATCTCGCCGATCGCGCCTCTTCGGAAACCGACCGCGCCATCGAACTTCGCGCCCGCGATCGCCAGCGAAAACTCATTTCAAAGATCGATTCCGCGCTTCAGCGCATTGATGAAGGCACTTACGGTTATTGTGAGGAAACCGGCGAGCCCATCGCGCTGAAGCGGCTCGACGCGCGTCCGATCGCGACCTTGTCGATCGAGGCGCAGGAGCGCCACGAGCGCCGCGAGAAGGTCTACCGCGACGACTGAAGCACAGGCGAATCGCCTAAAAGCAGCAATAGCGAATTTTGTCATGGCCGGTCTCCGGCCATTTTTTTGTCGCCTGTTCGCTGGCCCCGTTTATGGCCGGTTATCTTTTCTGGCTGGAGAGCTCGCCGAGAAGCTTCGTCATCTCGTCATCGAGAGACGACGGCGCCTTTGCCGCCGGCTTGCTCTCCGGCGCGGGCTGCGGGACATCAAACGAGACCTCGAGCTCCCTCATCAGCGTATCGTCAATGGAATCCTGCTTTGCCGGGGAATCCTGTCTTGCCGGCGCTGGCGCGTGTCGAACGGCATTGGCGTAGGCGGGCAGCGGCGTGATGGTCGCCGATTGATGGCTTTGCGCTGGCTTCGGCGCTGGCGCTGGTGCAGTCTGATGGGGCCGGACAGGCGCCGGGGCCGCGCTTACCGGCTGCGGAGGCGGTGCTTGCCTCATTGGCGCAGGAGCTGGTTGAGGCGCGCGCGGCCGCGGTGCCGGCTGATGGCCACCGCCATCTCCGGTCAGCGCGGGACGGCGCAGCGCCGACAGCCGGATGTCGCGTTCAACGACGACGTCTGTCGGGCCCCCGATCAGCAGCAGGTGCTCGATGTCGTCGCGGCGCACCAGCACCAACCGGCGGTGGCTGTCGACAGCGGTGGCGTCCATGACGGCCAGCCGCGTCTTGCGGTTCCTGCCGCCGGCAACGAATGTTCCGAAGGTCAGATTGCGGACCAGCTTGACGATGAGGAGAATGATGACCAAAAGGACAAGCGCGACAAACGTCCACAGGATTGCCGCGGCATAACCCGGACCCGCCACACTATCCAGCCACTGCAGCATTGGTGCCCCCAATATCGGCTTTCGAAGAAGACGCGACACTAGACTGTTGCGGCACGCCACTGCAAGTCGCCTTTCGCGCCTCTTGAACAGCTTGAAACACCAATGTGGTGGAATTGAAGTCCCTACGAATTGAGGGCGTCAGCGTTCCGGAATTCAATCCACCACACTGGATTTTCAGCACGTTGCTGATGTGGTGAATCCGAAATTCGCTCCCCGCAGCACCCAGGGTAATGCGAATTTCGGATTCACCACACCAGGCGCCGAACAGGCGGTCATTTTTAGCGGACATTTGCCGCCAAGGCCTTTTCCGGACCCTGAGAATGTGATTCAACCGGGCAGGGGCAAGTACCGGATTTCACGAGCAGGGGGCACATGGCCAAGGAAGCGCGCGGCGATTTCTATCCGGTACCGATCGTCGACCAGAACACGCGACCGGGTGCGGTCACCCGGCTCATCGTCTTCATCGTCGTCCTGACTGGCGCCGCGATCGTCTTCGGCCTTTTCCGCGAACGTCTTGGCGACCCATTCCTGCTTGGAATGCTTGGTGTGCTGGCGATGATCGGTGTCGGCTTCCTGTTCGCCACCGCCATCGGCTTCGTGCAGATCACACCGCGCTCGACGAGTGACGAGCTGTCAAAAGCCTTCGTCGATTCGATGTCGCAGGGTCTTCTAGTCACCGACACCAAGGGTCGTGTCGTCTACGCCAACCGGGCCTATGCCGACATGACGGGCGCGGCGTCCGCGGCGGATCTCAAGACGGTCGAAGGTTTGCTGTCCGACGTTCCCGAGGCCTCAGTGACCATATACCGGCTCGCCTCCGGCCTGCGCGACGGCCAGCCCGGCGACGGGGAGTTTCGGCTTGCGCAATCCATTCGACCCGGCGCCGAGCCGGGCGCGCGCTGGTATCGTGCCCGCGCCCGCGCCTTCAGCGTCCCGGGCCAGCGGCTGCCCTTGCTCGCCTGGCAACTCGCCGACATCTCGGAAGAACGGGCCGAGCAAGAGCGGTTCTTCCTCGATCTGCAGGAGGCCATCGATCATCTCGACCATGCGCCGGCCGGCTTCTTTTCGGCCGATCAGGAAGGCCGCGTCACCTATATCAACGCGACGCTTGCGGAGTGGCTGGGCATCGACCTGACGAGTTTCACGCCTGGCGCCGTCACCCTTCCGGAGATCGTCGCCGGCGACGGCATGGCGCTGGTCCGCTCGGTCAAGGCCGATCCCGGCACCACTCGCAATGCGGTCATCGATCTCGATCTGACGACAGTGAAGGGCGAGGCGCTGCCCGTGCGTTTCATGCATAGGGTCTCGGCCAGCCGCGAGGGCGTCAACGGTCCGACGCGCACCATCGTGCTCAACCGGACGCAAGGCGAGGACGCTTCCGCCGACCTTCGCGCCTCGGAGATCCGCTTCACCCGCTTTTTCAATTCGACGCCGATGGCAATAGCAGCTGTCGACAACAGCGGGCGCATCTTGCGCACCAACGCGCCTTTCCTGTCGCTGTTTTCCTCCGTCGTCGACGGGGACGCGGTCGATCGGCGCGTGCGGCTGGACACGGTGATCCATGAGCGCGACCGGCCCGCCTTTGCCGCGGCGTTCGAGAAAGCGCGACAAAGGCAGGCTGACATCGAACCGATCGATACGCTGCTGCCCGGCAATGAAGAACGGCATATGCGCTTCTACGTCAACGCGGTCGCCGACGGCACCGGCGAGGGCGCCGAAGAATCGGCCATCGTCTACGCCGTCGAGACCACCGAGCAAAAGGCGCTTGAGGGCCAGATGGCTCAAAGCCAGAAGATGCAGGCGGTCGGCCAGCTTGCCGGCGGCATCGCACACGACTTCAACAATGTGCTGACCGCCATCATCATGGCGTCGGACCTTTTGTTGACCAATCATCGCCCGTCGGACCCGTCCTTCCCGGACATCATGAACATCAAGCAGAACGCCAACCGGGCGGCGTCGCTGGTGCGGCAGCTTCTGGCCTTCTCGCGCAAGCAGACGCTGCGGCCGGAGGTGCTCAACCTGACCGACGTGCTAGCCGATCTGCGGATGCTGCTGGCCCGTCTGGTCGGCAACGACATAAAGCTGAAGGTCGATCATGGTCGCGATCTGTGGCCGGTGAAGGTCGACATCGGGCAGTTCGAGCAGGTGGTGGTCAATCTGGCGGTTAATGCGCGCGATGCGATGCCGAACGGCGGCGACCTCACCGTGCGCACCCGGAATGTGACCACAGAGGAGAGCGAGAGCATTCCCTACCGCGAACTTGCGCCGGCCGACTATGTGGTGGTCGAAGTCGAAGACACCGGCAGCGGCATCGCCCCCGAAGTACTCAAGAAGATTTTCGAACCCTTCTTCACCACCAAGGAGGTCGGCAAGGGCACTGGCCTCGGCCTGTCCATGGTCTATGGCATCATCAAGCAGACAGGCGGCTTCATCTTCTGCGAATCCGAGGTCGGCAAGGGATCGGTGTTCCGCATCTTCCTGCCGCGCTACATTGCAGAGGCGAGAGCGGGGGGCGAACCCGGCGAGGCGCCCGCTGCACCGGCAAAGATCGCCGACGCAGCCAAGGATCTGTCGGGTTCGGCCACGGTGCTGCTCGTCGAGGACGAAGATGCCGTGCGGATGGGCGGCATGCGGGCCCTGACGTCGCGCGGCTATACCGTCCACGAAGCGTCCTCAGGCGTCGAGGCGCTGGAAGTCTTCGAGGCGCTCGGCGGCAAGGTCGACATTGTCGTTTCCGATGTGGTGATGCCTGAGATGGATGGGCCGACGCTGCTTGGCGAATTGCGCAAGCGGCAGCCGAACATCAAATTCGTCTTCGTTTCCGGCTACGCGGAGGATGCGTTCGCTAAAAACCTGCCGGCAGACGCGCATTTCGGTTTCCTGCCGAAGCCGTTTTCGCTCAAGCAACTGGCCACAATCGTCAAGGATGTGCTGGAATCTTAAGGCTTACTAATTCTCGCACTTGCGAAATGGCGTGAGACTGCCATGATTATGGGCGAAACGGGCGGCGGGTTTTGGGGGAGCATGCCGTGACGCCGCACAACGAGGCACGCAAGGGTGATTATGCCGCAACAGTGCTGTTGCCGGGCGACCCGCAGCGTGCCGAATGGATGGCGGAAACCTTTCTGGAGGCGCCGCGCTGCGTCAACCGTCGAAGGGAAGCCCTCGGTTTTACCGGCTTGTTTCGCGGCAAGCCCGTGAGCATCCAGTCCACCGGCATCGGCGTCTCGTCATTCCTGATCTACGCGCATGAATTGCTGGATTTCCACGGCGTGAGGACACTGATCCGCACCGGTACCTGTGGTGCCCTAACTGCCGCGGTTAAACTGCGCAGCCTGGTGATCTCGCAGTCGGTGCGCGGTGAAAGTGCCGAGAGCGGCCAGGTTTTTGGACTCTATGGTGCTGATGCCGGCCCCGATCCGGCGCTATTTTCCCGAGCCTTAGCCCGAGCTGCCGGAATCGGCATCGAACATCAGGCTGGGCTGACCATCTGCAGCGATATATTCTATCATCCTCAGGGGCGCGATCGCTTCGCCGAAGCGCAGGCCCACGGCGCGCTGGCCGTGGATATGGAGACCAGTGCGCTCTATCGCATCGCGGCGCATTTCGGCGCCCGGGCGCTGTCGATCCTGACTGTCGTCGACAATGTGGTGACCGGCGAGCAAACCGATTATTCCGAACGCCAAGCGCTTTTCACCGATATGACCCGCCTGGCACTCGATGTCGCGAGCGAAAGTTAAGCTGCTTGCCGCTTCGGGGCCGTGTGTTCTTCGATGCCCGGCCGATCGCCGCGCAGATAGAGGGCACAGGTCGTGCGCAACATCGAGGCGAAGTTCGGAATCTGGCCATTGATCTCTATGGCCTCGTCATAAAGCTTCGAGATGAATTTCGGCGTCGTTAAGCCTTGGCTGTCGGCGATCTCGTCGAGCAATGCCCAGAACGTCGCCTCGAGCTGGATACTCGTCGAGTGCCCATCGATGCGGATCGATCGATTGATCTGCCGGTAGCCCTCCGGATCCTGCCCGGCAAAAACCCTGCACATCGTTACCTCCCGTTCTTAGTGGTCTTGGCCATTCTTGTTGATTTTAGGCGCAATCAGCAGCGATTCGCGCCTTTGAGCAGTGCCTATTGCGGCCAATTATCTTCAGCCGGAAAGCGGAAAACGGCAATCGGACTTTCGTCCTTAGGCGGTTTGCCACCCCGTCGTTAGATTAGGGCGTGGTAATCGGCTGCCACCACCTTTGCCGCAACCCGCGCATAATCACGCCGACGCGCATGAGGCGCTGGTGCGACGGAGTGTCATTTGGCGAAGACGATCCACACGATGATCCGGGTTCTGGACGAGGCCCGTTCCATCGACTTCTACCGGAAAGCCTTTGGGCTGGACGTCGCTGAACGGCTCGATTTCGAAACCTTCACGCTCGTCTATCTGAGCAATGCCGAGGCGGGCTTCGAAGTCGAGCTCACCGTCAATAAGGGCCGCCAGGAGCCTTATGCGCTCGGCGACGGCTACGGCCATCTCGCGGTTTCGGTCGCCGATCTGGACAGCGAACATGACCGGCTCGGCGCGCTTGGCCTGAGCCCGAAGAAGATCGTCGAGTTCAACCGCGACGGAGCGCTGCTCGCGCGCTTCTTTTTCATCGAGGATCCCGACGGTTACAAGATCGAGGTTCTGCAGCGTCAGGGTCGGTTCAAATAGGAGACATTACGGCCGCGCCGGCCAGCGGGCGCTAGCCAGGGCACCTTCGGGTGCGAACAGCAAGCAAATGGAGGAACAAATGGTCACGATTTATGAGAGAAAGCCGGCCGATGAAAGGAAGCCCGGGCTATCGCGCCGCGAGCTTCTGAAGCGCGGCGGTGTCGGCGCGTTGCTGGTCATTTCGGGTAGTGCCGTCATCAGCTCGGAACATGCCTGGGGTCTCGAAACATCTGCGCTCAAGCCCGAAACCATGGCGACCCTGATCCAGATGGCGCGCGACATCTACCCGCACGACCAAGTGCCTGACAAATATTACGCAATCGCCGTCAAGGCCCATGACGAGCAGGCCGGCAAAGACCCAGCCCATAAGGACCTCATCGAAAACGGCATCGCCGAACTCGACTCGAAGTCGGGTAAGGGTGGCTACACCAGCCTCGGCTGGGAGGAGCAGCGCGTTGCCGTGCTAAGAGAGATCGAGGACGCGCCGTTCTTCCAGGCAGTCCGTGGCGGGCTTGTCGTCGGTCTCTACAACCAGAAAGAGGTCTGGCCGATCTTCGGCTACGAGGGCGAGTCCTACTCCAAGGGCGGCTACATGGCGCGCGGGTTCGACGACATCGAGTGGCTCTGAGCCCCCGTCGTCCCAAACCGTACACAATAGACATCATGGGAGGAAACCATGGCAGCACCATTTGATCTCACGAACGACGGCGTGGTTGTCATCATCGGCTCCGGCGCCGGCGGCGGCACGCTCGGCAACGAACTCGCCCAGAAAGGCATCGATGTCGTCATCCTGGAGGCGGGCGCACGCCACGAATACGAGGATTTCATCAACGACGAGTGGGACTCATTCGCCCAACTCGCCTGGACGGACAAGCGCACGACCTCGGGCGACTGGCGGGTGGCGAAAGATTTTCCCAATCTGCCGGCATGGATCGTCGAGGCGGTCGGCGGCTCGACCACGCACTGGGCGGGCGCCTCGCTGCGGTTTCAGGAGCATGAATTCAGAACGCTTTCGACCTACGGAAAACTAGAAGGCGCGAACCTGCTCGATTGGCCGATCACGCTTGCCGAGCTGGAGCCCTACTACGCAAAGGCCGAAGATAAGCTGGGCGTGACGCTCACCAACAACATCCCAGGCCTTCCCGGCAACAACAACTTCAAGGTGATGAAGGCCGGCGCCGACAAGCTCGGCTACAAGGAGTGCCACACCGGCCGGATGGCAATCAATTCCGAGCCGCGCGACGACCGCAATGCCTGCCAGCAGACCGGCTTCTGCTTCCAGGGCTGCAAATGGGGCGCCAAATGGTCGACGCTCTACAGCGAAATTCCCAAGGGCGAGGCCACTGGCCATCTCGAGGTCAGGCCGAACGCCATGGCTATCAAGATCAACCACGATGCGTCAGGCAAGGTGACCGGCGTCGTCTATGCCGACAAGGACGGCAGACTGCAGGAACAGAAGGCCCGCATCGTCGCCGTGGCCGGAAATTCGATCGAGAGCCCCCGGCTGCTGCTCAATTCGGCATCGAGCCAGTTTCCCGACGGTCTTGCCAATTCATCGGGGCAGGTCGGCAAGAACTACATGCGCCACACCACGGGCTCGGTCTACGGCATCTTCGACAAGCCGGTGCATATGTATCGCGGCACCACCATGGCCGGTATCATCCGCGATGAGGCCCGCAACGATCCTTCGCGCGGCTTCGTCGGCGGCTACGAGCTTGAGACGCTGTCGCTCGGCCTGCCGTTCATGGCCGCCTTCCTCAATCCCGGCGGCTGGGGGCGTTCCTTCACCACGGCACTCGACCACTACGACCATATGGCCGGCATGTGGATCGTCGGCGAAGACATGCCGCGCGAGGAAAACCGCATCACGCTGCAAGCCGATCTCAAGGACGAGCACGGCATGGCGGTAGCGGACGTCCATTTCGACGACCATGCCAACGACACGGCAATGCGAGACCACGCCTACAAGCAGGGCTCGGCGCTTTACGCAGCGGTGGGTGCGACCCGGACCTTCCCGACGCCACCCTATCCGTCGACCCACAATCTCGGCACCAACCGGATGAGCGAGAAGGCGGCCGACGGCGTCGTCAACAAGCATGGCCAGGCGCACGACATCAAGAACCTGTTCGTGTCGGATGGCAGCCAGTTCACCACCGGCGGCGCTGAAAACCCAACATTGACGATCGTGTCGCTGGCGATCCGTCAGGCCGACTATATCGCTGAACAGATGTCGGCCAAGAGCATTTAGCGATACCCTCTCGACTGCCTGTTGGCGCGGAACCTCGCAAGGTTTCGCGCCTCTTCTTGTCGGCTGTTCAACGCTTCGTGCAGGTGGAGGCGGTGAAGGCGCCGTCAGGCTGCTTCATGATGATGTCGAAGGACGGGCTGGTTTGACCGTCCAGGATGGCTTGCGTGAGCGAGATCGAGTTGCCGCCGGTCGTATAGCCGCCCAACGGACCCAACCATGTAATCTCGCCATTTGTATCCATCTGATAATTGTAGCCCTGCCGGGCGGTTCCGAAGGTCACCGGACCGCTATAGACATTTCCCTTGATGGTGATGTTGCCAAGGCTGAGGAACATGCCAAGCAGATAGACTTCGCAGTGATAGGTCCCGTCCGGCAATTTGCCGTGGGTGAAATCGGCGCGTGCACTGCCGGTGGCCGCAACCAGAAGCATGGTGCTGAAAATACGAGAAATCCTGGAGGTCATGACGTCGCTCTTTTGGAGATCGAGCTTGCCGCATTTTCCTGCAGCGCTGCAACCTTTCGTCGTCTTTGATACGGTGTTGCTCAAAATTCATGCATTAATTCGTGACTGATGAAAACTTAGGCGAGAGCGGAAAATTTTTTCTCAATCAGAACACCTGCGGCGGCGCTTAACTTTGGCAACTAATATATTAACCAGCTGATAGAGCAAGGAAATCTCAGCGCACTCAATTTTGCTCCCGCGGTTGGCACAGCGGTTGCATGGTCTGTTGGCGATGCGATCAACCAGCTAGGGAGTTTGAAATATGAGGGGCAGTTTCTCGACAATAACAAAAATGTTTTCGGCAGGCGCGGTCACAGCCGGCTTGCTGATGAGTGTCCCGGCCAGGGCGGCTGACGACACGATCAAGGTGGGTATTCTCCACTCGCTGTCGGGGACCATGGCGATTTCGGAGACGACGCTGAAGGACGCCATGCTGATGCTCATCGAAGAGCAGAATGCAAAGGGCGGCCTGCTCGGCAAGAAGCTCGAAGCGGTCGTCGTAGATCCGGCTTCGAACTGGCCGCTGTTCGCCGAAAAGGCACGCGAGCTGATCTCCAAGAACAAGGTCGCGGCGGTGTTCGGTTGCTGGACCTCGGTGTCGCGCAAATCGGTGCTGCCGGTGTTCAGCGAACTCGACAACATCCTTTTCTACCCCGTCCAGTATGAGGGCGAGGAGAGCGAGCGCAACGTGTTCTACACCGGTGCGGCGCCGAACCAGCAGGCTATTCCGGCCGTCGACTATCTGATGAGCGAGGACGGCGGATCGGTGAAGCGCTGGGTCCTTGAAGGCACCGACTATGTCTATCCACGCACCACCAACAAGATCCTCGAAGCCTATCTGAAGGCCAAGGGCGTCGCTGCCGAAGACATCATGGTCAACTACACGCCGTTCGGCTTCTCCGATTGGCAGACCGAGGTCTCGGCGATCAAGAAGTTCGGCTCGGCCGGCAAGAAGACGGCCGTCGTCTCGACCGTCAATGGCGACGCCAACGTGCCGTTCTACAAGGAACTCGGCAACCAGGGCATCAAGGCCGAGGACATCCCGGTCATGGCCTTCTCGGTCGGCGAGGAAGAGCTTGCCGGTCTCGACACCGCGCCGCTCGTCGGTCATCTCGCCGCTTGGAACTATTTCCAGAGCATCGATACGCCCGAGAACGCGAAGTTCATTGCCGACTGGCACAAGTTCATCAAGAACGACAAGCGCACCACCAACGACCCGATGGAAGCCCACTATGTCGGCTTCAACATGTGGGTGAAGGCGGTTGAGAAGGCTGGCACCACCGACCCTGACAAGGTCATCGACGCCGTGATCGGCGTCTCGGTGCCGAATCTGACCGGTGGTTATTCGACCATGATGCCGAACCATCACATCACCAAGCCGGTGCTGATCGGCGAAATCCAGGCCGATGGCCAGTTCGAGACCGTCTCGCAGACGCCTGGCCTGGTGATGGGTGACGAGTGGTCTGACTATCTGGCTGATTCGAAGGACCTGATCTCCGATTGGCGCGCACCTCTGTCCTGCGGCAACTTCAATGTTGCCACCGGCAAGTGCGGCGGTAAGGGAACCAACTGATCCTCCCGGGTCTGACGGTCGCGGATTTCTCCACGACCTAGACCGCGACGCGTCCGGGCGAGCTCCTCCTCTCCTCCAGTCCGCCCGGACGCGAAGTTCAAACCCTTCAAGAGTCGCCAGAAATCGATGATCTTCACCCGCGCTATCGGCCTGACGCTGCTGCTCCTCCTGGGGATGCTGTCGCCGTCGAACGCTGCCGAAGCGGATCTGCGCGCCATCATCGCCAAATTTGCCACTGCCTCGAATTTTTCGGCCACCGAAGCTGTCGTGCGCGAGCTGGCGGCCACCGGCGACCCTGCCGTCGAACGCCCGCTTGGCGCGCTTGCGGAGGGCGATCTCTATGTCCGCAAGACCGATTCGCTGGTTTTCATCGGCAAGGAAGGTGGCGGCAGCGTTGAGCTGCTCGACCCGCTGAGCGGTGAAAAGTCCGGCGACGCGGCCAAGGCCGAGATCACCAAGATCAAGGTCAACAATACGCTGCGCCGCGCCATCCGCGATGCTTTGGGCATGCTGACGCTCGGCGCTAAAAACCCGGCTGCGCGCATTGCTGCTGCCGATACAATGTTCAAGACGCCCGATGCCACGAACATCGAGCCACTCGATGCCGCAATCGCCAGCGAAACCGTGGCAAGCGTCAAAGCGCTGCTCGAACAGGCCCGCGCCGCATCGGTTCTGGTGTCGGACAGACCGGAGGCCGATAAACTCGCGGCGATCGCCCTGATCGGCGCGCGCGGCGACCGCACCGCACTGTCTCTGCTCACCGCCGTCGAGGCCAATTCCGAAGGCGCGGTCAAGGACGCGGCGACGGCGGCGATCGCCAGCATCAATTCGACGCTGGCGCTGTGGGATGCGGGCCAGAACATCTGGTACGGCATTTCGCTTGGATCGGTGCTGCTGCTGGCGGCGATCGGCCTCGCCATCACCTTCGGCGTCATGGGTGTCATCAACATGGCGCATGGCGAGATGGTCATGCTCGGCGCCTACACGACCTTTGTCGTGCAGGAGGTGATCCGCAATTCCTTTCCCGGCCTGTTCGACTGGTCGCTGGTCATCGCGCTGCCGCTCGCCTTCTTGGTCGCGGCGCTCGTCGGCCTTGTCATCGAGCGGGGCGTCATCCGTTTCCTCTACGGCCGGCCGCTGGAGACGCTGCTGGCGACATGGGGGGTCTCGCTGATCCTGCAGCAGGCCGTGCGCACCATCTTCGGGCCGACCAACCAGGAAGTCGGCAACCCGTCATGGATGTCCGGTTCGTTCGATATCGGCCAGCTTGCGGTTACCTGGAACCGGCTCTGGATACTGGTATTCGCGCTCGGTGTGTTCGCGGTGCTGCTTTATGTGATGAAGCGCACGCCCTGGGGCCTGCAGATGCGCGCCGTCACCGCCAATCGCCGCATGGCCGCGTCTATGGGAATCAGGACGCCATGGGTCGACGCGCTGACCTTTGCGTTGGGGTCCGGAATTGCCGGCATCGCCGGTGTCGCGCTCAGCCAGATCGACAATGTCTCGCCCAATCTCGGCCGCGGCTACATCATCGACAGCTTCATGGTCGTCGTCTTCGGCGGCGTCGGCAATCTATGGGGCACGCTGATCGGCGCCTTCTCGCTCGGCATCGTCAACAAGTTTCTCGAACCCTATGCCGGGGCAGTCCTCGGCAAGATAGTCGTGCTGGTCCTCATCATCCTGTTCATCCAGAAACGCCCGCGCGGCCTTTTCGCACTTAAGGGCAGGTCGGTGGAAGCATGATCACGGGACGCTTCTTCGCCGCCGGCGCCGACCGCCGCATCGCCATCACGATCTTCATCCTTTTGGCGGTCGCCTTCATCGTGCCGCTGCTCAATCTTGCGGTCTCGCCGACAAGTGCGTTCTACGTGCCGTCCTATGTCGTCGCGCTCACCGGGAAATACCTCTGCTACGCGCTGCTCGCCTTGGCGCTCGATCTCGTCTGGGGCTATTGCGGCATCCTTTCGCTCGGCCACGGAGCCTTTTTCGCGCTCGGCGGCTATGCGATGGGCATGTATCTGATGCGCCAGATCGGTTCGCGCGGCGTCTACGGCAATCCGCTGCTACCCGACTTCATGGTGTTCCTGAACTACAAGGAGCTGCCGTGGTTCTGGTACGGTTTCGACCATTTCTGGTTTGCGGCGATCATGGTGCTTGCGGTGCCCGGCCTGCTCGCCTTCGTCTTCGGCTGGTTCGCCTTCCGCAGCCGCGTCACCGGCGTCTATCTGTCGATCATCACCCAGGCGATGACCTATGCGCTGCTGCTTGCGTTTTTCCGCAACGACATGGGTTTCGGCGGCAACAACGGCCTGACCGATTTCAAGGATATTCTCGGCTTCAACGTGCAGGCCGATGCGACTCGCTCGGGATTGTTCGCGGCCAGCGCCATAACGCTGGCGCTCGCCGTCTTCGTCACCTGGGCAATCGTAGGTTCAAAATACGGCAAGCTGCTGATGGCGGTGCGCGACGCCGAGAGCCGCACGCGCTTTCTCGGCTGGCGCGCGGAGAACGTCAAACTGTTCGCCTTCACTGTGTCGGCTGTCATGGCCGGCATTGCCGGCGCGCTCTACGTGCCGCAGGTGGGCATCATCAATCCGGGCGAGTTCGAGCCGTCCAACTCGATCGAGGTGGTGGTATGGGCGGCCGTAGGCGGGCGCAGCACCATCGTCGGGCCGATCATCGGCGCACTCGTGGTCAATGCCGGCAAATCCTGGTTCACCGGCGTGCTGCCGGAGTTCTGGCTGTTTGCGCTTGGCGGCCTGTTTGTCGCCGTCACGCTGTTCCTGCCCCAAGGCATCATCGGCATGTGGGATTCCTGGCGCGGCAATGCCAAGGCGCTGCGCGCGGCCTCGATCGCCGAGGAGGCCGGCACCGATCCTGACGTCCAGCCACCGCCGAAGATCGTTCGCTCGGCTGCGAGAACGCCGGGCGACTGGTCCACATCCAGCCCCGAACCGCAGCCGGCGGAGTGAGCGATGTCGAAGAGCAACACCATCCTCTATCTCGACGGCGTCTCGGTTTCCTTCGACGGCTTTCGCGCCATCAACAACCTGTCGCTGGTGCTCGACAAGGGCGAGATGCGGGCGATCATCGGTCCCAACGGCGCCGGCAAGACCACGATGATGGACATCGTCACCGGCAAGACGCGTCCCGACGCGGGCGAGGTTTACTTCGACGGGCAGGTCGACCTGACCAAACATGACGAGGCCGAAATCGCCATGATGGGCATCGGCAGGAAATTCCAGAAGCCGACCGTCTTCGAAAGCCACACGATCGAGGAGAACCTGATGCTGGCGCTGAAGGGCCCACGCTCGATCTTCCCGGCGCTGTTCCATCGCCGCTCGGCCGCGGAGGCGCGGCAGATCGACGATATCCTCGGCATCACCCGGCTGGGCGACAAGCGCGATGAACTCGCCGCCAATCTCAGCCACGGCCAGAAGCAATGGCTCGAGATCGGCATGCTGCTGGCGCAGGATCCGAAGCTGCTCCTGGTCGACGAACCGGTTGCCGGCATGACCGACGCCGAGACTGAGGAGACAGCGCGGCTGCTCAAGGATATTGCAAGCGACCATTCAGTCATCGTCGTCGAGCACGACATGCATTTCGTGCGCGAGCTCGGCGTCAAGGTCACCTGCCTGCACGAAGGTTCGGTCCTGTCCGAAGGCTCGCTCGATTTCGTTTCGGCCGACGAGCGTGTCGTCGAAGTTTACCTGGGAAGATGATCATGGTCTGGCGCGTTCCGTTCCATCATTTCGACCTTTCGTTCTTCAGGCGTTGGAGAAGGCGCTGACCATGCTCGAAGTCTCCAACGCCACGCTGCACTACGGCGCCGCCCAGGCGCTGCGTGGCGTCTCGCTGAAGGCCGGCGCGGGCAAGATCACCTGCGTACTCGGCCGCAACGGCGTCGGCAAAACCAGTTTGATGAGATCGATCGTCGGCCACCACCGGTTGACGAGTGGAAGTGTTGCCTTCGAGGGGAAGGCGCTCGACCGGAGCGCGGCGTATGATCGCGCCCGGTCGGGCATCGCATTCGTGCCGCAGGGCAGGGAGATCTTCCCGCTGCTCACCGTGCGGGAAAACCTCGAATCGGGCTTTGCGCCATTGAAGCGCGCCGACCGCAGCATTCCCGGCCACGTCTTCGAATTGTTCCCCGTGCTGAAGCAGATGCTCGGCCGCCGGGGCGGCGACCTTTCCGGCGGCCAGCAGCAGCAGCTTGCCATCGGCAGGGCACTGGTGATGCGGCCGAAACTGCTGGTGCTAGACGAGCCGACCGAAGGCATCCAGCCGTCGATCATCAAGGATATCAGCCGCGCCATTCGCTATCTGCGCGACCAGGCAGGCATCGCCGTGCTGCTGGTTGAACAGTATCTTGATTTCTGCCGGGAACTGGCGGACGAGGTCAACATCATGGACCGCGGCCAGATCGTCCACATCGGCCCGGCCGAGGATCTCGACCGCGCCGATGTCCGCAAGTTCCTGACTGTCTAAAGCCTCAGTGGCAAATCCCAAACCTCTAGGATTAGCTGAACCATCTCTCCCGTCGTCATCCTGGGGCGAAGCAAGGAGCGAAGCGACGCGGTGCAAACCCCAGGAATCCATGCCGTGACACCCGCCGAAGAGTGCCGAAGAGAAAAAGCCGTTCTCCGGCGCCCCCCATCCTGGATTCTGCACCGTGGCGATGCTCTGAAGTCACGGCATTGACCCTTGCGTCTTCACTCCGCTTCGCGTCGCTGCGCCCAAGGATGACGAAATAACGAAGGTTTACGAGATTTTCTTCAACGACACCGTTTGCAACTCTGGCGCGCCGAAGATTGCATGCTAGGCTTTACTTGGCCTTGTTGAGTCGGCCGCTTTCCGTATCAGTCTCGTTGACAGATCAAGGTGAGGCGTGGGCTCAGCCGGCACGTTCCGTGCAAGCAGCCCCCCTTCCTGAGATCTGGTTGTTGTTCAACGCATTTGGGGCACTTGGGCCAGGGCAGCCGATGGAACGTTACGTCGAGGACTACCAGAAACGACGGCTCACCGAGCGCGTCGACATCATGACCGCCATCAACATACTGAAATCACAAGGATACGACCACGACGAGCTGATCGCAGAGATCACCAAGGTCTTCTATGTCGATCTCGATACCTACAACGAGGTCGTGAAGGCGGCGTGAGGGGTGACGGAAGGGGCGGATGCGCTAAACCGCGAAGCGGCTAGCTTGCGCGTCGGAAGGTCGAGGCGGCGACGCGGTTGCGACCCCCGCGCTTGGCGGCATAGAGCGCCTTGTCGGCCGCGCTGAGCACCTTGTCGAAGCTTATGCCGTCCTTGCTGCCGAAAGCGTATCCGGCGCTGACCGTACATGTCAGGGGACGGGTTTCGGTCGCGATGACGCGCGCGGCGAAGGCGGTGCGTATACGCTCGGCGATGAATTCCACCGTTTCGGGCAGGGTCCGCTTCAGAACCAGCGCGAATTCCTCTCCGCCCATGCGCGCGGCGACATCGGTCGGGCGAAGGTTCTCGACCAGTTCCTCGGCGAACACTTTCAGCACCTGATCGCCCGTGGCGTGGCCGAATTCGTCGTTGATGGCCTTGAAGCCGTCGAGGTCGAACACGACTACAGCCGTGAAAGCCCCGATCGGAGCGCCGCCATTGAGGTCGAACAAAGCGCGACGATTGAGCAGGCCGGTCAGCGGATCGGTCAGCGCATCCAGACGGTGATGCCGTGCCAGACGGCCTTGGTTGAGCGCCAGCGAAAGGGCGCCGATGCCGGTCATGCTGGCGATGACCACAACGAGGCTCAGATCCTCGGCCCAGTTGCTGGGCGCATGTCCGAGGACAAGCTTCCCATCCCATGCAAGAGCCATGGCACACAGCACAAAGGAAATCCCGGTGGTCGAGTAGAGCACGGTAAGGCCGATGATCGGGACAGTGGCTTCCGTGCGCCCGATCCAGTACTGATAGGCCGTTGCAAATAGAAGGAGGGCGGCGAGGAGATTTTCGAACATGAAGCCGAGCCCGTCATAGCCGAGCGCCATCGGCGGCAGCGCCAGGGCCAGCGAGATGCAGCTGCCGAGAACCGTCAGCGGGATCGGCGACCGGCCGCTCCTGAACTGGTAGGCGGCGCCCAGCATGGTCGAGAACCCAACCAGGAGCAGAGCGAACGTCGCGATGCCGAGAATGCGTCCGGGCGTCTCGATATAGTCCTTGTAGATAACAACGTCGCCGACGATCAACAAAGCGCTGATCGCCCATGTCAGCAGAAACTTTTCAGTTCGCGCGGTCAGCCAGATGCCGAACAATGTCAGGCTCAGGCAGGCGGCGGAAAAACCGACAGCCAGCAGAAGTGAGTGGTAGTCAAGCGACATGCCCTAACCCGCGGCTGCCTTAGCTCCGCGGATTCATGCAGCAAGGAGGTATCGATAAGGTTACGACGGCGGTGAAGGTGTCACAATTCGAGATCGTCAGCCTGTGACGCGTTTCATCAGCGCCATGGCGCCGAACGGTGCGCGGACCTTGCCCTCGGTGATGAAGTAGACGAACACATCACGCGGTTTTACCGGTGCGTCGGTCGAGGGGTCGACGCGCGGCAGGTCGACTGGCGCCTTGCCTTCCGACCAGGTTTTGGCACGCGCCGCCCACTCATCGAGCCCCTTCGGCGTGTAGCAGTCGGGATTGTCGTCGCTGCCGGTCTGCAGCCGCGCATAGATGAAATCGCCGGTGATGTCGGCGATCCCTGGATATTTGGCGTGATCGGCATAGACGATCGCGACCTTGTATTTGCGCGCCAGGGCGGCGAATTCCGGCACGACGAAGCTGTCGTTGCGCACCTCCACCGCATGGCGCAGCGCAACGCCGTCATGCTTTTCAGGCAATAGCTTGAGGAAGGCCTCGAAATCGTCCGGGTCGAACTTTTTCGTCGGCGCGAACTGCCACAGGATCGGCCCGAGCTTGTCGCCGAGTGCGGCGACGCCCGACCCCAGGAAGCGCGTCATCGACTCGCCGGCCTCGCCGAGCACGCGTCGGTTGGTGACGAAGCGGTTGCCTTTCAGCGAATAGACGAAGCCATCCGGCGCTTCGTTAGCCCATTTGACGAAGGTCGGCTCCTTGAAACTCGAATAATAGGTGCCGTTGACCTCGATGCTCGGCACCTGCCGGGTTGCGTAGTGCAGTTGCTTCGCCTTGGACAGTTTGTCCGGATAGAAGGACGTGTCCCATGGCTCGAAGGTCCAGCCGCCCATGCCGGCGCGAATTGTTCCTGATTGAGTCACTGTCGTCCTCCCGTTTGCTGCAAAGGATCAGGCGATCGCCGTTGTCTGGGCGGCTTTAGCCACGTCGACGATCGTCCATCCTGGCCGGTACGGATTGGGCCGGCGACCCGTTTCGTGAAAGCCACAGGCTTTGTAGAGCGCGATGTTCCGCTCCATCTTCGCGTTGCTGTAGAGCCGCACCTCGGGCAGATGCCATAGGCGCGTCTGTTCGTCCGCCCATCTGAGTAGGGGCGATGCCGAAACCTTTGCCCTGGAAGGCAGGGCCGACGGCCACGGAGAAGATCATTGTGTGGTCCGGGTGCCGCTCGATGACAATCTGTCCGGCCGGCTCGCCGCTGCTTTCCAGCAGCCAGACATCGCCGCGTCCGATCCGCGGCGCATAGTCTTCGGTGACCGGGATCGGCCGCGCGCCGAACAAGGCTGTGTAGGGCGCGTAGGCGGCGTCGGTCAGCTGGGCGACAGCGTCAAAATCACCGGCAAGCGCTCTTCTGATCTTCATTTGAAGGTTCTTCCAGACGCCAGCCAGTCCTCATTCACTCCGCCGCTTCGCGCTTGCCTCCGGGCCGCCGCTCCAGCAGTTCCCGCAGGAACTGGCCGGTGTAGCTGCGCTTCTCGCGGATGATATCCTCCGGCGTGCCGGACGCCACCAGCTCGCCGCCGCCGTCGCCGCCTTCGGGGCCGAGGTCGAGCACCCAGTCGGCGGTCTTGATGACCTCGAGATTGTGCTCGATGACGACCACCGTATTGCCCTGGTCGACCAGCTCGTGCAGCACTTCGAGCAGCTTGGCGACGTCGTGGAAATGCAGGCCGGTGGTCGGCTCGTCGAGGATGTAGAGGGTCTTGCCGGTCGCCTTGCGCGACAGCTCCTTGGCGAGCTTGATGCGCTGCGCCTCGCCTCCCGACAGCGTCGTCGCCTGCTGGCCGACATGGATGTAGCCGAGGCCGACCTGCTTCAGCGTCTCCAGCTTGTCGCGTACGCCGGGCACCGCGGCGAAGAAATCGACGCCCTCCTCGACCGTCATATCGAGCACGTCGGCAATCGACTTGCCCTTGAACAGGACGTCGAGCGTCTCGCGGTTGTAGCGCTTGCCATGGCAGACGTCGCAGGTGACATAGACGTCCGGCAGGAAGTGCATCTCGATCTTGATGACGCCGTCGCCCTGGCAGGCCTCGCAGCGGCCGCCCTTGACGTTGAACGAGAAGCGGCCCGGCTGATAGCCGCGCGCCTTGGATTCCGGCAGGCCGGCGAACCAGTCGCGGATCGGCGTGAAGGCGCCAGTATAGGTGGCGGGATTGGAGCGCGGCGTCCGTCCAATGGGCGACTGGTCGATATCGATGACCTTGTCGAGGAACTCAAGGCCCTCGATGCGGTCATGATCGGCCGGGTGCTCGCGCGAGCCCATGATGCGGCGCGACGCCGCCTTGAACAGCGTCTCGATCAGGAAGGTTGACTTGCCACCGCCGGAGACGCCGGTGACGGCGGTGAAGGTGCCGAGCGGGATTTCGGCGGTAACGTTCTTCAGATTGTTGCCGCGCGCGCCGACGATCTTCAGACGCCGGTTCTTCTTGGCTTCGCGCCGCACGGCCGGCGTCGCCACTTCGAGCTCGCCCGACAGATACTTGCCGGTGATCGAGGCCGGGCTGGCCATGATCTGCTGCGGCGTTCCCTGCGCGATGATGTGGCCGCCATGGATGCCGGCGGCCGGGCCGATGTCGACGACATAGTCGGCATGCAGGATGGCGTCCTCGTCATGCTCGACGACGATCACCGTGTTGCCGATGTCGCGCAGGTGCTTCAGCGTGTCGAGCAGGCGCGCATTGTCGCGCTGGTGCAGGCCGATCGACGGCTCGTCCAGCACATAGAGCACGCCGGTGAGGCCGGAGCCGATCTGCGAGGCCAGGCGAATGCGCTGGCTCTCGCCGCCCGACAGTGTGCCGGAATTACGCGACAGCGTCAGGTAGTCGAGCCCGACATCGTTGAGGAAGCGCAACCGCTCGCGGATTTCTTTGAGCACGCGCACCGCGATCTCGTTCTGCTTGTCGCTGAGCGAGCCGGGCAGGGCGGTAAACCACTGGTCGGCCTTGCGGATCGACAGTTCGGTGACCTCGCCGATATGCTTGCCGGCAATCTTCACCGCAAGCGCTTCCGGCTTCAGCCGGTAGCCGCGGCAGGCCGGGCAAGGCGTGGCCGACATGAAGCGCTCGATCTCCTCGCGCATCCAGGCAGATTCGGTCTCCTTCCAACGCCGCTCGAGATTGGGGATGACCCCTTCGAAGGTTTTCGTCGTCTTGTAGGAGCGCAGGCCGTCATCGTACTGGAAGGTGACCTCGCGCTCGCCGGTGCCATGCAGGATGGCTTGCTTTGCCTCTTCGGTCAGATCCCTGAACTTGTCGCCGAGCTTGAAGCCATAGACCTTGCCCAGCGCCTCCAGCGTCTGCACGTAATAGGGCGAGGTCGATTTCGCCCACGGGCTGACGGCGCCGGCACGCAGGGACAGGTTGTCGTCGGGCACGATCAGGCTGGCGTCGATGGCGCGCTGGCTGCCGAGGCCGTCGCAGGTCGGGCAAGCGCCGAACGGGTTGTTGAAGGAGAACAGCCGCGGCTCGATCTCGGGGATGGTGAAGCCTGACACCGGGCAGGCGAACTTTTCCGAGAACAGAATACGTTCGTGCGTCTCGTTCTTCGACTTGTTGACCGAATCCTCGCCGGTCTGGCTGGAGTCGAGCGGACGGTCGGCGAATTCGGCCACCGCCAGCCCGTCGGCGAGCTTCAGAGCGGTTTCGATGGAATCGGCAAGCCGCGTCGCCAGATCGCCGCGCACCACGATGCGGTCGACGACGACATCGAGATCATGCTTGTACTTCTTGTCCAGCGCCGGCACGTCGGCGATTTCGTAGAAGACACCGTCGACCTTGACGCGCTGGAAGCCCTTTTTCTGCAGCTCCAGCAGTTCCTTGCGGTACTCGCCTTTGCGGCCTCGCACCATCGGCGCCAGGATGAACAGACGCGTGCCTTCCTCGATCGCCAGCACGCGGTCGACCATCTGCGACACCGTCTGGCTCTCGATCGGCAGGCCGGTGGCCGGCGAGTAGGGGACGCCGACGCGCGCGAACAGCAGCCGCATGTAGTCGTAGATTTCCGTGACGGTGCCGACCGTCGAGCGTGGGTTCTTCGAGGTGGTCTTCTGCTCGATCGAGATAGCCGGCGACAGGCCGTCGATCTGGTCGACGTCAGGCTTCTGCATCATTTCGAGGAATTGCCGCGCATAGGCCGACAGACTCTCCACGTAGCGGCGCTGGCCCTCGGCATAGATGGTGTCGAAGGCGAGCGACGACTTGCCGGAGCCCGACAGGCCGGTCATGACGATCAGGCTGTCACGCGGCAGGTCGAGATCGACATTCTTCAGATTGTGTTCGCGCGCCCCGCGAATGGAAAGGTATTTATGGTCGGCCATTGCCGGTCGCCGCCTCAGGTCTGGACTTTCGTGGGATGGCGGGTTGTCCCTGCCATCCCATATGTAGGTAATTTCGCCACCTTTTCGAGAGACGCCACAACTCTCGACCAGAGCCTTTAACCGTCTTTCGCGCGGGCGGGCAAGCGGAAAGAACAAAGGCCGAACACGTTCCTGACAAAAGCGTCCATGTAATCACGGCCGCCGCGGCGCTGCTCAAAACGGATGCAAATTTCGGATTCGCCATCCAAGCGATCACATTTGTTGTAACCGGCTATCCAACGGTTGACGTCTCAGCCTCAGAGAGTCAGACTCCAAACGTCACCGAAGCCGACCGTCTATCGATGGCCTCGCCGCCTAAGGCGGCCTGCGAGACGCCGCAGGCTTTTGCGAAATGCACTTCGGACGACACCAGTCGCAATGGACAGAAAAGGAGAGCAGAGGAATGACTCCACCGGACAGTCCCTTGAGGCTCCACGTGTCGCTGGAGCCGCGGCAGGCATAAGTGCCAGGGCCAGGCGTTTACGCCGCCCGACAAATCGTGACCTGCCGATACCCATAAAATCAGAGACTACTAGTCGGATCGTCGGCTGAACGCCGCGAAGCATCCGAAATCAAAGCCGGCAGTGTACTCCCGGCAAGTTGGATTTGAGGTCCAAAAAAGCCCCGACCGTTTGCGGAAGCAGCGGCGGGGCTGTTTGCTTCAGATGGCCGCCGCAAGCGCTCGAGTGCCTTGAGATTGTGGCAGCGATGAAGGCCGATGCGCTATCACCGGGGGCCTTGAACGCGCCTACGCCGACGTCGAAGGTTATGCTGCCGGAAATCCTGACATCGGTAGCGACGATCTTGAACTGGCCGTTACCGTTGCTGGGCACGGCGTCGTCGGGTTCGGGAGCCGGCTCAGCGATACAATAGTCATCGGCCACCGCCGGGCAACGTGCCGTTCTGCGAAGACGTTGAATTGTCTTCCGCGAACGCCGCGCCGGAAGTCATGGCCGCGACGGCAACACCGATGATTAGCCGGTTCAAGTGGGTGCGTAACATCTTGTCGAGCATCGGCGGACTATATTCGCCGAGCCCTGGTCGAAGCCAGACCGGTGGCGATGAAACTTGCCGAACGACTTGGCCGCATCGCGCATGAGCCGGCTACCTTTTCACGCCGCCTTCTTACGGGTGTCAAAAACATGATCGACGAGCCCCCAAGTCTTTGCCTCCTCGGCGGTCATGAAATGGTCGCGGTCGAGCGTGCGTTCGACCTCTTCGAACGTGCGACCGCAATGGTGCGAGTAAAGCTCGGTCATGCGCCGTTTGGTCCTGAGGATGCCTTCGGCGTGGCGCTGGATGTCGGAGGCTTGGCCCTGGAAACCGCCTGACGGCTGGTGCAGCAGGATGCTGGCATTGGGCAACGCGATACGCCGTCCCGGCGTGCCCGCCATCAGCAGGAACGAGGCCATCGAGGCGGCAAAGCCCATGCAGACGGTCGATACTGGACTGCTTATATACTGCATCGTGTCGTAGATGGCGAAACCGCTGGTCACCACACCGCCCGGCGAGTTGATGTAAAGGGAAATCTCCTTATCGGGATTGTCGGATTCCAGCGATAGAAGCTGGGCACAGACCAGCGCCGACACGCCAACGTCGATCGGACCGTTGATGAAGACGATGCGCTCGCGCAGCAGCCGCGAAAAAATGTCGAAGGCGCGTTCGCCGCGGCTCGACTGCTCGATCACCATCGGCACCAGGTTGGCAAAACCGCTCATCGCTTTTCTCCGTTGTGCCGCTCAGGCCGCGCGCAGGAAGAGGCGAGGCGTGTTTGCGGCAATAGTCTGTTTGGGGCTGTGTGCGTTGAGCGAAAGCCGGCAACCGGCGCCCACCGTCGCAACCGCAGACGTAGCGAACCGCGCGAATCCATCGTGGACGATGCGCAGATGCGTACCGCCCGACGCGGTGCGGCCGAGCGTGAAGGTGACGATACTGTCGAGCGGATCCGCTGCGTTGCCAGACGCCGGCCGCTCCCGCCAGGAATAACGCAGCAGGCGTTCGGGCTCGGCGTTGAGGATTTCGCACTCGATCGGTGCACCCGCCTTAGCAAAGGCAAAGCGACTGCCGATCTCGGGTTTGATGTCGTTCGGCATCATCCAGGCCGCGAGCAGGTCCGGCACCGTCAGGGCCCGCCATACTTTTTCCGGCGGGTCTGGAAGCTCGCACTCGAACTCGATCGAATCTGCCGCCATGTCTGAATGCTGTTTTGCCGTCATTGGTCCATATCCTTCAAAACCGCCTTGAGCCTTTCGATGCGCTCGGGCCAGAACGCACGGTACCGCTCGATCCAGCCGAGCAGAGGGTCAAGCCCTTGCGGATCGGCGCGATAATAGGCGTTGCGGCCGGCTCGCCGCTCGACCACCAGGCCGGCGCCGCGCAGCACCGCGAGATGCTGCGACACGGCCGGTTGCGACACGGTCATGCCGCTGCGCAGTTCCGACACGGTCTTCTCGCCGGCGGCGAGCCGTTCGTAGACGGCGCGGCGCGTCGGGTCGGAAAGCGCTCGAAAAATCTCTGCTTCGATCATGATTGAAGCATAAGTCTGCACTTATTGGTTTGGCAAGCAGTCTTTTCGCGCCCATATGGAATGGCACGGCGGACCCATCGATTGCTGACATTCCTTGACAGTAGGAATTGAGTGGGATAGAACGAAAAGAGAACAAAAACCTTGTGGGAAAAGGCAGCCACGGCAGGCGGGGATTGTCCGCAGTCTATAAGGTGAGCGGCAGAAATTTTGTTTCGGATGAGCGCGGAGAAGTATCATGGCGGGTAGCGTCAACAAGGTCATTCTGGTGGGCAATCTCGGGGCGGACCCGGAAATCCGCCGTTTGAATTCGGGTGAGCCGGTCGTCAACATCCGCGTCGCTACCTCGGAAAGCTGGCGCGACAAGACTTCCGGCGAGCGCAAGGAAAAGACCGAGTGGCACAATGTCGTCATCTTCAACGACCAGCTCGCCAAGGTCGCCGAGCAGTATCTGAAGAAGGGTGCGAAGGTTTATGTCGAGGGCCAGTTGCAGACGCGCAAATGGCAGGACCAGACCGGCAATGATCGCTACACGACCGAGATCGTGCTGCAGAAATTCCGTGGCGAGCTGCAGATGCTCGACGCGCGCGGGCAAGGCGAGGGCGGTCAGGTCGGCAGCTATGCCGGTGGCGGCAGCAGCCGCGTTTCCGATTTCGGGCAGTCGGGCCCGGGCGAGAGTTTCAATCGCGGTGGCGGCAACAAGGGCGGTGGTGGCGGCGGTTCGTCGCGCGAACTCGACGACGAAATTCCGTTCTGATTTCTTGGGGCGGATGTCTCTTACGCGGGCGAAAAACGCCAGCTACTTGAGGCCACGAATTGGCGTCCCGAAAATCTGTCTTGGATTTCGGGACGTTCTGCATTTAAGCGGTGCGCAGTGAAAGGACGTATTAGGTGAAAGCACGGGTCAAGTGGGTCGAGGAGCGCACCTTTGTCGGCGAGTCCGGCAGCGGCCACAAGGTGGTGCTGGGGACTGCCTTCGGGCCGGAAGGCAGGACGCCGGGGCCGAGCCCGATGGAGCTTGTGCTGCTCGGCACCGGCGGCTGCTCAGCCTATGATGTCGTCCACATCCTCGAAAAGAGCCGCGAGGCGGTCGAAGACTGCGTGGTCGAACTCGACGCCGATCGGGCGGAGAAGGAGCCGCGGGTGTTCACCCGCATCCATATGCATTTCATCGTCAAGGGTCGCGCGCTTTCGCGCGACAAGGTGAAACGGGCGATCGACTTGTCGATCGAAAAATACTGCTCGGCGACCGCGATGATGGCCAAGACCGCCGAGATCACCCACGACTTCGAAGTCATCGATACGATGGCGAGGTAGGATAGCGCCTGGTGGCGGCGGTTCGCCGCGCGAGCTGGACGACGATAATGACAGCCTCGGCAATCAAGCGCGAGGCCGCTTTCGTTTTCATGCCGCCATCAGCGCCTTGATGCCGTCCGCGACGAACTGCACGGCGAGCGCCGCCAGAATGACGCCGAGCAGCCGGGTCAGGATCGAGCGGCCGGTCTGGCCGAGGATGCGGTCGATGCGCTCGGCCAGCACGAACACCAGGTAGGTGATGACAAGACAGATCGCGATGATGCCGACAAGGGCTGCCTGCGCGCCAAAACCTGGAAAAGAGCCGGACAGCAGGACGGTCGCTGAAATGGCGCCCGGACCGGCGATCAGGGGGATCGCCAGCGGAAAGGCGGCGATGTTGTGGATCATGTCCTTGGTGATGGCGACGTCGCCGATCTTTTCCTTGCGGTCCTGCCGGCGCTCGAACACCATTTCAAAGGCGATGAAGAACAGCAGGAACCCGCCGGCGACGCGGAACGCCGGCAGCGTGATGCCGAACACCGACAGGATCGATGCACCGGCGATTGCAAACAGCGCCATCACCAGGAAACCGATGATCGAGGCGCGGACGGAAACCTGGTTGCGCTCCTCGCGGTTCATGCCGCGCGTCACGGCGAGGAAGAGCGGTGCCAGGCCTGGCGGGTCGATGGTCACGAGAATGGTGACGAAGGCGTTGAACAGGCTGTCGAAGCTCGGCATCTCTGACCCTCCCCGCCGGGCCGTGCCCGAGACCCCTGCATTGGTAGAGCAAAGCAGCGTCAGGGGAAACCGTGCAGGTCAGGTGCTGCCGGCTCGCTGCGCCAGGAACTCGACTTCGAGCCGCCAGGTCGCGCCATCGTCCTGAGAGCGTTCGCCCAGCCAGCGGAAGGAGTTTTCGGTAATCCGGGAAAAGCTCCAGCGCACCGAGGCGCCGCTGCCGTCAGCGCCTTGCTGGACGATGGTGTCGCCCTCGGCCCGGCCGAGCTGGCGGCTGTAGTACTGGGTGCGCGGATCGCTCCAGAAAATATGCCAGGCGTCGACGCCGGGGTCATAGACACGCAATGTCGTGCCATAGAAAGTCCATTTGCCGAGGGAACTCTGTGCGCCAGTGTTCCGCGCGGGCAGGATCCATACGTCCTGGATCGCGCGGCCCTCGAGCACCCAGCCGAAATGCACCTCGCCGCGCCCGGTCAGCACCTGGCCGTCCTCGAGGTGGCGCGTGGCATCGAATGTCCAGGCGCCGACGAAGCGGCCGTAAAGGTTCAGTTTTCCGGCCAGGTCCCCGGCAGGCTCGTCGCTGTGCAGGGCTTCGACAAAGGAAGATGAATTGAACATGATTTCGACCTCATCTTGTCAGGAGACTGGAGGGAATAGGCGGCGGCAGGGTTCTGTGCTTGGGAAAAATTGCTATCTTTCAAGCCATGACAACGAGCGCGCATACACTGGCGTCCGGACGAGGCTGGCAGGTGTTGGACGTGGTCTGCACCGCCGGCGCCGCCGATCGCCCGTTCGAGGAAGAGCACCGTAATTTCTGCGTCGCCGTGGTGACCAATGGCACATTCCGCTACCGGGGACGCCAGGGTGATGCGATGCTGACGCCGGGCGCGCTCCTGCTCGGCAACCTTGGCACGTGCTATGAGTGTGGGCACGAGCATGGCGCCGGCGACCGCTGCCTCTCCTTCCAGTTCGAGCCGACCTATATGGAACAGATCGTTGCCGACATGCCGGGCGTGAAGAAGCTGGCCTTCGAGACGCCGCGGCTGCCGCCCTTGCCGGCGCTGGCACCGCTGCTGGCCGAGGCGGAATCCGCACGCGAGATGGCCGACGTCGACGCGTTTGAGGAAATCGGTCTGCGGATTGCCGGCGCAGCCGTCGCCTCCGGCGTCACGCCTGCTGCCCGGATGCCGAGCCGCCGCGACGAGAAACGTGTCGCGGAGGCGGTGCGGCGCATTGAGCTGGATGCCGACCGGCCGGTCTCACTTGCTGCGCTTGCAAGCGAGACGGCGACCAGCCCGTATCATTTCCTGCGCACGTTCCGACGCGTCGCGGGCATGACGCCCTACCAGTTCCTGCTGAAAACCCGGCTGCACAGGGCGGCGGTGCGGCTGCGCATGTCGGACGAGGCGATCTCGACGATCGCGTACGAGGCGGGGTTCAACGATTTGTCGACCTTCAACCGCCGATTCCGGCGCGTGATGGGGGAGGCGCCCGGCGCCTATCGGGTCCGGCGGCGAGGCGATAAATTGCCGAACGCATCCGCCGTTCCGGCGTTGTGAAGCAAATTGGTCTGATAATGAGCTTTGCCGCGAGAGCAACGAAAAAGCGCCTCGGCCATATCGTCGCAATCAGTGATATCCTTTTGAAATCACCACAAAAATCGACACTGGAAAACTACCGCGGATATTGGAGTTTCGACCCGGCTTCCTATATAAGCACCGAGTGATTCCCGATTAGATTGTGACCTGATTTGACCGACCAGAAGACACCGCGCGGCGCCGACGGCGGCCCGACCGGCATCGAGCCGATATCCATCCTCGAGGAGATGCAGCGCTCCTACCTCGATTACGCGATGAGCGTGATCGTCAGCCGTGCGCTGCCCGATGTGCGCGACGGGCTGAAGCCGGTGCATCGCCGCATCCTCTATGCCGCCCATGAGAGCGGCTACCACTGGAACCGCAAATACGTGAAGTCGGCGCGCCCGGTCGCCGACGTGATGGGTAAATACCATCCGCATGGCGACGCCTCGATCTACGACGCCTTGGTGCGCATGGCGCAGGATTGGTCGCTGCGTGTGCCGCTGATCGACGGGCAGGGCAATTTCGGCTCGATCGACGGTGATCCGCCGGCGGCGATGCGTTACACCGAATCGCGCCTGACGAAGGTCGCGCATGAGTTGCTGGAAGACATCGACAAGGACACCGTCGATTTCCAGGACACTTATGATGCGTCCGGCAGCGAGCCGAAAGTCCTGCCGGCGCGCTTTCCAAACCTGTTGGTCAACGGCTCCGGCGGCATCGCCGTCGGCATGGCCACCAACATCCCGCCGCACAATCTGGGCGAGGTCTGCAACGGCGCCATCGCCCTCATCGACAATCCGGCGATCGATCTGCCGGCGTTGATGGAGATCATTCCGGGGCCGGATTTCCCGACCGGCGGCATCGTGCTCGGCCGCTCCGGCATCTACAGCGCCTATTCGACCGGCCGCGGGTCCATCGTCATGCGCGGGCGCGTCAACGTCGAGGCGCGCGGCAACGACCGTGAGTCGATCGTCATCACCGAAGTTCCCTACCAGGTGAACAAGTCGTCGATGATCGAGAAGATGGCGGAGCTGGTGCGCGACAAGCGCATAGAGGGCATTTCCGACATCCGCGACGAGAGCGACCGCCAGGGTTACCGCGTCGTCATCGAACTGAAGCGCGACGCGGTCGCCGACGTCATCCTCAACCAGCTCTACCGTTTCACGCCGCTGCAGACGTCCTTCGGGGCCAATATGGTGGCGCTGAACGGCGGCAAGCCGGAATTGCTGACGCTGACCGACATGCTGAAGGCGTTTGTCGCCTTCCGCGAGGACGTGATCAGCCGGCGCACGAAATTCCTGCTGCGCAAGGCGCGCGACCGCGCCCATGTGCTGGTCGGCCTTGCCATTGCCGTTGCCAACATCGATGAGGTCATAAAGCTGATCCGCACCGCGCCGGACCCGCAGACGGCGCGCGAGCAGTTGATGGAGCGGCGCTGGCCTTCGGGCGACGTCGAATCGCTGATCCTGCTGATCGACGATCCGCGCCACCGCGTCAACGAGGACGGCACATACAATCTGTCCGAGGAACAGGCGCGCGCCATCCTCGAACTGCGCCTGCAGCGCCTGACCGCGCTCGGTCGCGACGAAATCGCCGACGAGTTGAACACGATCGGCGACGAGATCAAGGACTACCTGGACATCCTGTCGTCCCGCGCCCGCATTCAGCAGATCGTCAAGAACGAGCTTGCCGCCGTCCGCGACGAGTTCGGCACGCCGCGCCGTACCGAGCTCTCCGAGGGCGGGGCTGATATGGAAGACGAGGACCTGATCCAGCGCGAGGACATGGTCGTGACGGTCAGCCATTCCGGCTACATCAAGCGCGTGCCGTTATCGCTCTACCGGGCGCAGCGGCGCGGTGGCAAGGGCCGATCCGGAATGTCGACCAAGGAAGAGGATTTCGTCACTAGGCTGTTCGTTGCCAACACGCACACGCCGGTGCTGTTCTTCTCCTCGCGTGGCATCGTCTACAAGGAAAAGGTCTGGCGCCTGCCGATCGGCAATCCGCAGTCGCGCGGCAAGGCGCTGATCAACATGCTGCCGCTGGAGCAGGGCGAACGCATCACCACCATCATGCCGCTGCCTGAGGACGAGACCAGCTGGGGCGAGCTCGACGTGATGTTCGCCACCACCCGCGGCACGGTGCGCCGCAACAAGCTGTCGGACTTCGTCCAGGTCAACCGCAACGGCAAGATCGCGATGAAGCTGGAAGAGGAAGGCGACGAGATCCTCGGCGTCGAGACCTGCACCGACAATGACGACGTGCTTCTGACAGCAAGCTCCGGCCAGTGCATCCGCTTCTCGGTCAGCGACGTGCGCGTCTTCCAGAGCCGCAACTCGGTCGGCGTGCGCGGCATCGCCATGGCTGCCGCCGACCGGGTGATCTCGATGGCGGTGATCGAACATGTCGAGGCGCCGCCGGCCGAGCGCGCCGCTTATCTCAGGCGAGTGGCGGCGGAAAGGCGGCTCGCCGCCGGCATTGCGGCGGGCGAGGACGAAGACATCCAGCTCACCAATGAGGAGGTCGGCGAGGAGACGGAGCTTTCCGACGAGCGCTACGAATTCCTCAAGGCACACGAGCAATTCGTGCTGACGGTGACGGAATATGGCTACGGCAAGCGTTCGTCTTCCTATGATTTCCGCCTCACAGGGCGCGGCGGCAAGGGCATCCGCGCCACCGATGTGTCGAAAGTGGCTGAGATCGGCCGTCTGGTGGCGACTTTCCCGGTCGGCAATGACGACCAGATCATGCTTGTCTCGGATGGCGGCACCGTCATCCGCGTACCGGTCAACGGCATCCGTTTCGCCAGCCGCGCCACCAAGGGCGTGACCATCTTCAACACGGCCGACGGCGAGAAGGTCGTTTCGGTGGAGCGGATATCGGAACCGCAATCCGACGAGGAAGCGGAAGAGAGTGTCGAGGGCGACGCAACTCTGGATATTGGTACTGAAGACGTTGGCCTGGACAACAACGCCGAGTAGGTGTGACGGGCAATGCGGGCCCGATGGGCCGGCGCCGTCAACAGCTAGCGGTGGCGAAACGGCTTGCGGATACCAAAGCCTCCGAACCGCTTGGCATTGGACTTGGCGCGGACGCGCTCTGCTTCCTGATGCAGCCCGAATACGGTGGCGATCAGCATGGCGACGGTCATTGCGGTGGCGAGCATGTAGATCAGCATGTGCGTGTCTCCTGCACCTAGCAACGATTAAATGGGGTTTTGGTTTCATCTCCTGAAGCTGCAACCTAGTGAACGCTGCGTGAAGGCTTCGTGATCGGCCCGTTCATTGGCCGTTCATCTCGGCCAAAAGGTTCACACAAAGCGCATCGCGATTACCGTGGCTCAGGCGTTGCGCTTTGAGGCTCTGTTTGGGTGCATGTCGTTGTCCAAAACCGCTGCACACTTTTGGGCGACATGCATTGGCGGCTCGCTGATCGGATTTGCCTTTGCGAGAGAGGCTCGCTAGAAGCACCTGCCATGACCGAACGCATCGCCCTTTATGCCGGCTCCTTCGACCCGCTGACCAACGGCCATCTCGATGTGCTGAAGGCGTCGCTGGCCGTGGCGGACACAGTCTATGCGGCGATCGGCATTCATCCCGGCAAAAAGCCGCTGTTTTCGTTCGAGGAACGGGTCGGCCTCATCGAAGCAGCGACGAAGGCCGAATTTGGCCGCGACGGCGCGCGCATCAAGATTGTCGCTTTCGACGGGCTGGTCATCGACGCGGCCAGGAAGCAGGGCGCCTCGATCATGATCCGCGGCCTGCGCGATGGCACCGATCTCGACTACGAGATGCAGATGGCCGGCATGAACGAGACGATGGCGCCGGAACTGCAGACAGTTTTTCTGCCCGCCAGCCCTTCGGTGCGAACCATTACCGCCACACTTGTCCGTCAGATAGCCTCCATGGGAGGCGACATCCGCCCCTTCGTGCCGGCGGCTGTGGCCGACGCACTTACCGCCAAATTCGCGAAATAATGCGTGTCGCCCCAACGTGGAACCCGGCTTTGGGACAACGACATGCTTGAAACAAAGGTTTTCGGAGAAATATCCATGCCGCTCAAAAGGCTCGCCACCTGCTTTGTCGTTGTTTTCAGTCTTGTGGCTGCAACCGTTGCGGCGTTCGCGGCCGATCCGGAAAACACCATGATCATAACGCTGAAGGGCGGCGACGTGACAATCGCGCTCAGGCCCGATCTCGCGCCGAAGCATGTCGAGCAGATCAAGAAGCTGGTTCGTCAGGGCGCTTACGACAACGTCGCTTTCCACCGCGTCATCGACGGCTTCATGGCGCAGACCGGCGACGTGAAGTTCGGCAACATGAAGAACGGCTTCAACTCCGATGCTGTCGGTACTGGTGGTTCCGATCTTCCCGACCTACCGGCCGAATTCTCGACGTCCGAGCGCTACGAGCGCGGCGTGGTCGGCATGGCCCGCTCGCAGGACCCGGATTCTGCCAATTCCCAGTTCTTCATCATGTTCGCGCCGGCGCCGCCGCTCGATGGCCAGTACACTATCGTCGGTAATGTCGAGAACGGGATGGAGTTGGTGGACCAGATAAAGAAAGGCGATGCGGCACAGAACGGGGTTGTCACTGATCCCGATCGCATGATCAAGGTGCGCATCGCCGCCGACGGCAAGTAAACCCATTAGTTCCAAAGGATATTCTGACATGGCCGAGATCAAGGACCGCGAGAACGCGCTCATCATGGAAACGACCAAGGGCAAGGTCGTCATCGAACTGTTTCCCGATCTGGCGCCTGGCCATGTCGGCCGCATCAAGGAACTGGCGCGCGAAGGCGCTTATGACGGCGTGGTGTTCCATCGCGTCATCGAGGGGTTCATGGCGCAGACCGGCGACGTGAAATTCGGCAATTCCACCAAGCCCTCTTTCGCACCGGCGCGCGCTGGCACGGGCGGCTCCGACAAGCCCGACCTGAAGGCGGAGTTCTCTAACGCCAATCACGGCCGTGGCACCTGCTCGATGGCGCGCTCGCAGAATCCGAACTCGGCCAATTCGCAGTTCTTCATCTGCTTCGACGATGCCGCCTTCCTCAACCGCCAATACACGGTCTGGGGCCAGGTCATCGAGGGCATGGACAATGTCGACAAGATCAAGCGCGGCGAGCCGGTGCCGGATCCCGACAAGATCGTGTCGCTGAAGGTGGCAGCCGACGTGAAATGACCTACCGGGCTGTCGCGGCTATCACTCTGATGCTTGTCGCGGCGGCCACTCCGGCGCTGGCGACGGAATCGATTGTTTGCAGCGCCGAAGGCGACGCGGCATCGATCGACGTCCTGATGGGGCACACTGCCGTCATCGCGGTTGCGCGTGTATGGCTTGATGCCGGCGGCAGGAACTGGACCACCGACGGTCGGCCGGGTTCGACGAAAGTCATCGTCGGACAGGCATTCGAGGACGACCAGCACATGGCGATCGATCTCACCGATGAGGGCATCAGCTCGATCGTCGCCAAATTGCGACTGGTCAAGGCCAGCGAACAGTCCAATTTCGCAATGGGCGGCACGCTGAGCATCGACGGTGTTGGCGCCTGGGCGGTGACCTGCCCGGAATTTTGAGGCGGGATTTTCTTGCGCGTCGATCTTTTCGACTTTGATCTGCCGGAGGAGCGTATCGCGCTTCGACCGGCAGAACCGCGCGACAGCGCCAAAATGCTGGTTGTCAGGCCGGGTGAGGGCCGCGAAGACCGGATGGTGCGCGAGCTGCCGTCCCTGCTCGAGACCGGTGACGTGCTGGTCTTCAACGACACCAAGGTCATTCCGGCACAGTTGAAAGGCATCAGGCGGCGCGGCGAAGCGGTGGCGCAAGTCGAAGCCACGCTGCACATGCGGGTGGCTCCCGACCGCTGGCTGGCTTTCATGCGGCCGGGCAAGCGCATCGCCGCCGGTGACCGCGTCCATTTCGGCCATGACGCCAATTCCTGCTTTCTCGGCCAGCTCGATGCCAAGGTGATCGAGAAAGGCGAGGCCGGCGAGGCTTTGCTCGGTTTTGACCTCTCAGGTCCGTTTCTCGATGAGGCGTTGCACGCCGTCGGTCACATTCCGCTGCCGCCTTACATCGCTTCGAAGCGCGACGACGACGAACGCGACCGCAAAGACTACCAGACCATCTATGCCAGGGAGGAGGGGGCCGTGGCGGCACCCACTGCCGGCCTGCATTTCACGCCCGAGCTTTTCGCGGCGCTGGATGCCAAAGGCGTCGAGCGGCGATTCGTCACCCTGCATGTCGGCGCCGGCACGTTCCTGCCGGTGAAAGTCGACGACACCGCCGATCACAAGATGCATGCCGAAATCGGTTCGGTCAGCCCGGAAACCGCCGAGGCGCTGAACGCGGCGAAAGCGCGCGGCGGGCACATCATCGCCGTCGGAACGACGTCGCTGCGCCTGCTGGAGAGCGCCGCGCGGGAGGACGGCACATTGGCTGGATGGTCGGGTCCGACCGACATCTTCATCACCCCCGGCTACCGTTTTAAGGCCGCCGACATGCTGATGACCAATTTCCATCTGCCGCGTTCGACGCTGTTCATGCTGGTTTCGGCGTTTTGTGGTCTGGAAACAATGCGTGCGGCCTATGCGCATGCCATCGAGAACAGCTACAGGTTCTACTCCTACGGAGATGCAAGCCTTCTGTTCAAAGAGGAGAACGATGGACGCGCGCCCGGTATAGGACAAGGAATTCAATGACTAAGGCGTTCACCTTCGAGGTGCTGGCGATCGACGGGAAAGCGCGGCGCGGCTCCATCACTGTGCCGCGCGGAGAAATCCGCACGCCAGCCTTCATGCCGGTCGGCACCGGCGGCACGGTCAAGACCATGTATATGGATCAGGTGCGCGGCGTCGGCTCGGACATTATCCTTGGCAATACCTATCATCTGATGCTGCGGCCTGGCGCCGAACGTGTGGCGCGGCTTGGCGGTCTGCATGAATTCGCCCGCTGGCCGCACCCGATCCTGACCGACAGCGGCGGCTTCCAGGTAATGTCGCTGTCGAAACTGAGGAAACTCACCGAAAAGGGCGTCACCTTTCGCTCACATATTGATGGCGCCCCCTATGAGATGTCGCCCGAGCGCTCGATCGAAATCCAGGGACTGCTCGATTCCGAAATCCAGATGCAGCTCGACGAATGCACCGCGCTGCCGGCCATGGAGAAGGAGATCGAGCGGGCCATGGAGCTGTCGCTGCGCTGGGCCGAACGTTGCAAGACGGCATTCGGGGACCAACCGGGCAAGGCGATGTTCGGCATCGTCCAGGGCGGCGACATACCGGCCCTGCGGCTGCGCTCGGCGCAGGCGCTGAAAGCTATGGACCTCAAGGGCTACGCCATCGGCGGGCTGGCGGTCGGCGAACCGCAAGCGGTGATGCTCGAAATGCTCGACATCACCTGTCCGGAGCTGCCGGCGGATAGGCCGCGCTATCTGATGGGTGTCGGCACGCCTGACGACATATTGAAATCGGTGGCACGCGGCATCGATATGTTCGATTGCGTGATGCCGACGCGCGCCGGCCGTCATGGCCTCGCCTATACAAGGCGCGGCAAGGTCAATCTGCGGAACGCTCGCCATGCCGACGATCCGCGCCCGCTGGACGAGGAGAGCGACTGCCCGGCCGCCAGAGATTATTCACGCGCCTATCTGCACCATCTGGTCCGCTCGCAAGAGGCGCTGGGGGCGATGCTGCTGACCTGGAACAATCTTTCCTACTACCAGAGGCTGATGCAGGATATTCGTGCCGCCATCGAAGCCGGCGCCTTCGAGGCGCAAGCGGCGGCAATTTCCGAGGGCTGGGCAAGGGGCGATATCCCGGTGATGTGAGCGGGCCCTCGCAGCGAAGCGAGCGCGCGCAGGGCATAGCCTGCGCTTGGCAGCGCTCCACGGTCTCAGCGCCAGCGTGCATCCGTCGTTTGGCTGTACTAAAGCTTCCCTCAGGTCGCGTTCTGCCTGAGCGCCGTCCTGATGCTTGAAAGCCGGGCGGCAGTCTGCCACAAGGGCCGCTTATGCGTGCAAGTTGAGCAGGACCGGGCAATGAAGGCATTTTTCGTGCAGATAAAGTGCGATCTGGGCAGGGCCTATGACGTTGCCGGCGCATTGGCCGATGCCGAGATCGCTTCGGAAATCTACTCGACAGCCGGCAACTACGATTTGCTCGCCAAATTCTATGTCGACGACGAGGAAGACATAGGCCACTTCGTCAACGAGAAGGTGCAGATTCTTCCCGGCATCAAGGACACGTTTACGGTTGTCACCTTCCGCGCCTTCTGAGTGGCGCCGGCCCCTGCCCGGGCACAAGGCAAAGCCTGACCCAGCCATATCGGCGCTGCCCTAATTTTAGGCAGGTCGCGACATACTGATCGCCAGCACCTCCAAATCACCGATTGCGCTTGATTTTCTCCCGTGACGCCAGTGAAATGGTCTCACAGGGGAGTATGCGATTGGCAGCGTTCGACGAAATGCTTCCGGAAATCTCCGGATTGAGAAAACCGTATTCGGCTTACGACCGCTGGCTGAAGGAGCAGGATCCGGCCAGGCTTACCGAGAAGATGCAGGACGCCGAACGCGTCTTTCGCAAGACCGGCATCACCTTTGCTGTCTATGGCGAGCAGGAAGCCTCCGAACGCCTTATTCCCTTCGATATCGTTCCGCGCATCATTTCCGGCAACGAATGGCGACGGCTGACGCAAGGCATCGAGCAGCGCGTCCAGGCGCTGAACGCGTTTCTCGACGATATCTACCACCGCCAGGAGATATTGCGCGCCGGGCGCGTCCCCAAGGAATTGATCGCCAGGAATGAGGCGTTCCTGCCGGAGATGATCGGGGTAAGGCCGCCGGCCGGCGTCTACACCCATATCATCGGCGTCGATATCGTGCGCATCAGCGAGAACGAATTCTACGTGCTGGAGGACAATGCGCGGACGCCGTCTGGCGTGTCCTACATGCTGGAGAACCGCGAGACGATGATGCAGCTCTTTCCCGAGCTGTTCCAGCAGATCAAGGTGCGGCCGGTGGAAAACTATCCGCAGCTCTTGCGCCAGTCGCTGGCGGCGGTGCGGCCGCAAAGCACCAAAGGTGCGCCGACCATTGCCGTGCTGACGCCGGGCAGCTTCAACTCCGCCTATTTCGAACATGCGTTCCTTGCCGACCAGATGGGCGTGCAGCTTGTCGAGGGGCAGGATCTGCGCGTCGTCGATGGCCACGTCGCGATGCGCACGACCGAAGGCTACAAGCAGATCGATGTGCTTTATCGAAGGGTGGACGATTCTTTCCTCGATCCGCTGACCTTCCGTCCGGACTCGGCACTTGGAGTGCCGGGCATCATGGATGTCTACCGCGCCGGCAACATCACCATCGCCAATGCGCCGGGAACCGGCATCGCCGACGACAAGGCGATCTATTCCTATATGCCCGAGATCGTCGAATTCTACACTGGCCGCAAGGCAATCCTCGGCAACATCCCGACCTGGCGCTGCTCGGAGCCGGACAGCCTGAAATACGTTCTCGAACATATCGACGAGCTGGTGGTGAAGGAGGTGCACGGCTCAGGCGGCTACGGCATGCTGGTCGGGCCGGCGGCGACCAAGAAGGAATGCGAGGATTTTTCCAAGAAACTCGCGGCAAAACCGTCGAACTACATCGCCCAGCCAACGCTGGCGCTGTCGACCTGTCCGATCCTGACCGACAAAGGGCTGGCGCCGCGCCATGTCGACCTCAGGCCCTACGTGCTGGTTTCCGACCGCATCCAGATCGTGCCGGGCGGGCTGACGCGCGTGGCGCTGAAGGAAGGCTCGCTGGTGGTCAACTCATCGCAGGGCGGCGGCACCAAGGATACGTGGGTGCTGGATGATTGAGACGAGCAAGTAGTGAATAGTCAGTAGTCAGTAGTCAGTAGTAGAGGGAAAGCACAATGTCATACTCCGTCAAATTCCGAACATTCACCATGTATTACTCACCCCTCACTACCCACTAGCCCGAAGGGCAGCCCCACATGCTTCTCGGCCGCACCGCCAACGGGCTCTACTGGATGAACCGCTACATCGAGCGGGCGGAAAACATGGCGCGGCTGGTCGATGCCGGGCTGCGCATGGCGCTGACCCGTACGCAGAACGCCTCCGAAGAGTGGAATTCGGTGCTGCTCAGCGCCGGTTCGGACGCTGCCTTCACGCAGAAATATTCCGACTATACCGCCGCCAACGTCGCGGATTTCCTGCTTCGCGACACATCGAACCCGTCGAGCACGATGGCGTCGATCGAGACGGCCCGCAACAACGCCCGCATGGTGCGCACCGCGCTGACGCGCGAAACCTGGGAAAGCATCAACGAGGCCTGGATGTCGCTGAAGCGCATGCTGGCCAAGCCGATCGACGAACGCGACCTGCCCAGCGTGCTCGACGCGATCAAGCGCGAAACGGCGCTGATCCGCGGTTCATTCTACGGCACCATGCTGCGCAACGAGATCTTCGATTTCTCGCAGCTCGGCACCTATGTCGAACGCGCCGACAACACGGCACGCATCCTGGACGTGAAGTATTACGTGCTGTTGCCGTCGATCTCGTGGGTCGGCTCGACGCTCGACAATTATCAGTGGGAATCGATCCTACGTTCGGTGTCGGCGCACCGCTCGTATCGCTGGGTATACGAGGCCGACTACAAGCCGAGCAACATTGCCGACTATCTGATCCTCAATGTTCGAATGCCGCGCTCGCTGACCTTCTGCTACCGTTTCCTGACGGAGCACCTGAAATTCCTGGGCGACGATTATGGCGAACGCCACGCCTGTCATGCGACAGCCGGCAAGACCCAGGCCATGCTGACGGCCGGCTCGATCAAGGACATATTTGACGCCGGCCTGCACGAATTCCTGGCCAATTTCATTCGCGACAACACCAGGCTCGGCGACGAGATCGCGCAGGACTACAGGTTCTATTGAGCATGATCCCGGAAAGTGAACGCCGGTTTTCCGGTAAAGATCATGCTCAGGGGACGAGAGCAATGCGGCTGAAGATCACCCACCGGACCGAATACCGCTACGATGCGCCGGTGCATTATCTATTGCAGCGGTTGCGGCTGCTTCCAGTCAGCGGGCCGACGCAGACCGTTTTGTCCTGGGCGCTGACGATCGAAGGGGCACGCGAGGAAGTGCGCTTCATCGACCATTTCGGCAACGATACGCGGCTGTTGAGCGTCGAAGGTGAGCGCGATTTCATCACCGTCGAGGCATCAGGCGAGGTGGTGACACGCGACACCGCTGGCGTCTCCGGGCCACATCAGGGTTTCGCGCCGCTCTGGCTGTTTGGCCATGAAACCCCGTTGACCACGATCGGGAGCGGCATTCGCGAACTCGCGGCCTCGGTTGGCGAGGGGACCGATATCGAAAGGCTGCACCGGCTGATGGCCGTGATCGGCGAGCGCGTGGCTTATACGCCGGGTATCACCAATGCGGCGACCCCGGCCGAGGACGCGCTGGCGCTCAAGACCGGCGTCTGCCAGGACCACAGCCACATCTTTGCCGCCACGGCGCGCGCCATGGGGTTTCCGGCCCGCTACGTCAGCGGCTATTTGATGATGGATGCGGCGGTCGAGCAAGCGGCAAGCCATGCCTGGGCTGAGGCGCATGTTGCGGGCCTCGGCTGGGTCGCGTTCGACGTCGCCAACGGCATTTCGCCCGACGAACGCTATGTAAAGGTGGCGACCGGCCGTGATTACCGCGATGCCACGCCGGTGTCGGGAATTCGGCTGGGACAAGCGGAAGAACAGCTTGCGGTCATCGTCACCGTGGAGCAGTAATCCACGGCAAGATTGCTGCCAAAGAGATTCGATGACCTATTGCGTCGGCCTGAAGATCGATCGCGGGCTCGTGTTCATGTCGGACACGCGTACCAACGCCGGCATGGATTCGATCTCGACCTTCAAGAAGATGCATGTCTGGGAAGAGCCGGGCGAGCGCGTCATCGTGCTGATGTCGGCCGGCAATCTGGCGACGACGCAGGCGGTCGTCAGTTTGCTCGACGAACGCACCAAGGCGGTGGCCGATCGCCACGCCACTCTGCTCGAAACGCCGTCTATGTATCAGACGGTGCGGATGGTCGGCGACACCGTTAAGGAAGTCATCGCCAGTTCGTCGCCGGCAGGCGAAAAGGCCGATTCCTATTTCAATGCCTCCTTTATCCTCGGCGGCCAGATCAAGGGCAGCGCGCCGCGGCTGTTCATGATCTATCCGGAAGGCAATTTCATCGAATCGACCGATGACACGCCGTTTTTCCAGATCGGCGAGACCAAATACGGCAAGCCGATCATCATCCGCGCCTATGAAAAGACGATGAGTTTCGCCGAGACGGTGAAACTCCTGCTGGTGTCGTTCGACTCGACGCTGAAATCGAACCTGTCGGTCGGTCTGCCGCTTGACCTGCTGTTCTACGAAAAGGACGCCTTCAAGGTCAGCCTGAAGAAACGGATAGCCCAGGACGATCAATATTATCGCACGATCTCGGACGGCTGGTCGAACGCGCTGAAGACCGCTTTCGCGAGCCTGCCTGATTTTCCCGAATGAAAGCCTCCGTTTTTCGTGCTCTTTGATTTCTGGGCTCGATGCGACGGAGAGGAAAATGGATAGCAACGAATTCCGGGAATGGTCGCTGTACGCGGCCGAATGGGGTGCCGACTACAGGGGCACACTTCGCGAAAGACCGGTGCGGCCGCTTGTCGAGCCGGGCGAAATCTCTAGAAGCATCGATGTCTCGCCGCCGGAAGAGGGCGAAACGATGCAGGCAATCTTCGCCGACTTCGAGCAAAAAATCCTGCCGGGCATGACGCATTGGCAGCATCCGCGCTTCTTCGCCTATTTCCCGGCCAACGCCGCACCGGTCTCGGTGGTGGCCGAATATCTGGTCTCGGTGATGGCCGCGCAATGCATGCTCTGGCAGACCTCGCCGGCAGCGACCGAACTCGAGACGCGCGTCGTCGACTGGATGCGTCAGGCGCTTAGCCTGCCGGAAGGGTTTTCCGGCGTCATGCAGGATTCGGCATCATCGGCGACGCTTGCCGCCGTGCTGACCATGCGCGAGCGCGCGCTAGACTGGCAGGGCAACAAGAAGGGCCTGCAAGGCCAGCCGATATTGCGCATCTATTCTTCCGACCAGGTCCATACTTCCATCGACCGGGCGATCTGGGTATCGGGCATTGGCGAGGACAATCTCGTGCGAATTCCGGTTGCTGGCCGCCTTCGCGCCATGGATGTCACAGCCCTCGAAGCGGCGATCGACGCCGACCGGGATGCGGGCATGCTGCCGGCCGGCATCATCGCTTGTGTCGGCGGCACCAGCACCGGCGGCACTGATGACATCGCCGGCGTCGCTGCTGTGGCTAGGCGGTACGGGCTCTATCTGCATGTCGATGCCGCCTGGGCCGGATCGGCGATGATATGTCCGGAATACCGGCATTTCTGGGCCGGCGCGGAGCACGCGGATTCCATCGTCTTCAATCCGCACAAATGGCTGGGCGCGCAGTTCGACTGCTCGATGCAGTTCATCCGCCGGCCGGAAGACCTGGTGCGGACGCTCGCCATCAAGCCGGATTACCTGAAGACGCATGGACGCGACGGAATCATCAACTATTCCGAATGGTCGGTGCCGCTCGGGCGGCGCTTTCGCGCACTGAAACTGTGGTTCCTGCTGCGCGCCCACGGGCTGGAAAATCTCCGGACCATGATCCGCAACCATGTCGCCTGGAGCGAAGGCCTTGCCGCGCGGCTGGCTCGGCAACCGGATTTCGAGATCGTCACGGAACCGATGCTGTCGCTGTTCTCGTTCCGGCATCTGGCGGCGGCCGGCATCGATTCGGACGAACACAATCTGCGTCTGGTCAACGCGATCAACAACGATGGCCGCATCTATCTGACACAGACACGGGTGGACGGGCAGATCGCGATCCGCTTTCAAGTCGGTCAGTTCGAGACGACAGCGGCGGATGTCGACACAGCTTTCGAGGTCATCACCGAAATCGCCCGCGGTCTGGGTTGAGTTGAAATGGTCGGCAAAGTTGCGCCGTGGTTGTCTTTGGACGGATGTAATTTTGTTAGCCGGCTTATGCCTTCTCATCACTTTCGTTTTCCGCTATAGACAAGAAAAGCGAAAACGAGAGGCCCCCAAATGTATCTGTCGCCGCGTCATTCCGAAATCATCCAAATGGCCAAGGACAATGGCCGCGTGCTGGTCGACGATCTGGCAACGCATTTCAACGTGACTCCGCAGACCATCCGCAAGGACCTTAACGACCTGTGCGACCAGCGGCTGCTGTCGCGGATTCATGGCGGTGCGCTGTTCCCGTCCGGCATCGAAAACATGGAATATGAGGCGAGACGCAAGATCGCCGCCGAGGAGAAGGAGGCGATCGGCCGCGCAGCAGCCAGGCTTATCCCGGACAATGCCTCGCTGTTTATCAATATCGGCACCACGACGGAGTCGGTCAGCAAGGCGCTCCTTGATCATACCGGATTGATGGTCATCACCAATAATATCAATGTTGCCAACAGGATGCGCATCTACCCTTCCATCGAAGTCGTTATTGCAGGCGGGGTTGTGCGCGGCTCCGATGGCGGCGTGGTCGGCGAGGCGGCGGTCGATTTCATCAGGCAGTTCAAGGTCGACTACGCGGTGATCGGCGCCTCGGCGATCGACCATGACGGTGCGTTGCTCGATTTCGATTTTCGTGAAGTGAAGGTGGCGCAGGCGATCATCGCCAATGCCCGGCATGTCATCCTCGTTTCCGACCAGACCAAATTCGAGCGGACGGCGCCGGTCCGCATCGGCCATCTGTCGCAGGTCAACACCTTCATCACCGACCGTTGCGACATCCCGTCGGTACGCAAGATTTGCCAGGAGGCAGAGGTTCAGCTGATCGAAACGTCGCTCTCGTAAGGGTGCCGTAGCGGCAATTGCCGCTGTTTATATTTCGTTTGACATTCGTTCCCATTTCGAAATAATCCCACCACGGTTTCGTAAAAACCTAAAAATGCTGCAATGCGAAATCCGGGAGGACTTATTGTGGACGCACCCCCGATCCATGACATCTTCGTCATCGGTGGCGGTATCAACGGCTGCGGCATCGCCCGCGATGCGGTTGGGCGCGGCTTCTCGGTCTTCCTTGCCGAAATGAACGATCTGGCCAGCGGAACCTCCTCCGGCTCGACCAAACTGATCCATGGCGGCTTGCGCTATCTCGAGTTCTACGAATTCCGCCTGGTGCGCGAGGCGCTTATGGAGCGCGAAATTCTCTGGAAGAATGCGCCGCACATCATCTGGCCGATGCGCTTCGTGCTGCCCTATGCCAAGGGTTTGCGTCCGGCCTGGCTGATCAGGCTCGGCCTTTTCCTTTACGACCACATTGGCGGGCGCAAATTGCTGCCGGCGACCAAGACGCTGGACATGGCAAAGGACCCAGCCGGCAAGCCCCTGAAGCCGTTGTTTCGCAAGGCCTTCGAATATTCCGACGCCTGGGTCAACGATGCGCGGCTGGTGGCCCTGAACGCCCGCGACGCCGCCGATCGCGGCGCAACGATCCGAACCCGCACGAAAGTCATCGGCGCACGCCGTGAAGGCGAACTTTGGACGGTCAGGCTGGAAAACGCGCAGACCGGGGACACCGAGGAGGTCAAGGCGCGGCTTTTGGTCAACGCCGCCGGTCCATGGGTCGACCATGTGCTGTCTGCTACGTTCGGCTTGAACGAGGTGCACAATGTCCGGCTGGTACAGGGCAGCCATATCGTCATCGGCAAGAAGTTCGACGATCCGCGCGCCTATTTCTTCCAGAACAAGGATGGCCGCATCATCTTTGCTATCCCCTACGAGGAAGAGTTCACGCTGATCGGCACCACTGACCAGGACTATGCTGGCGACCCGCACGACGTGAAGATCAGCGACGCCGAGATCGATTATCTCTGTGCCGCGGCGAGCGAATATTTCGCGCAGCCGGTCAAGCGTTCGGACATCGTCTGGACCTATTCCGCCGTGCGCCCGCTTTATGACGACGGCGCCTCGAAGGCGCAGGAAGCAACCCGCGATTATGTGCTGAAGACCGACGGCGGCGAGGGCACGGCACCGATCATCAACACCTTCGGCGGCAAGATCACCACCTATCGCCGGCTGTCTGAATCGATGCTCGAGAAAATCGAGGGTTTTCTCGGCAAGCGCGGCAAGCGGTGGACGGCAAACGCGCCGCTGCCGGGCGGCGATTTCCCGGCCAGCGGTTTCGACGCCGAAGTGGAGAATCTGAAAACGGCCTATCCGTTCCTCGACGCACGTCTGGCGCGCCGCCTGAGCCGGCTTTACGGGACTCGCGCAAGAATGCTGCTGGGCCTCGCCAGATCGAATGCCGACCTTGGCCGCAACTTTGGCGCCGATCTCTATGAGGCCGAAGTGCGCTACCTCGTTCAAAATGAATGGGCGATGACGGCTGAAGATGTATTGTGGCGCAGGACCAAGCGCGGCCTGCATCTGAGCCGCGAGCAGACGGCAGCGCTCGACGAATTCATGCGCGGGATAAGCCGGCGCCATGTCGCGGCTGCCGAATAGTCATGCAGAAAGCCTGGGAGGAGGCATCATGCTGGAACTGAGAAACGTGACGAAGACGGTCGGGGCGACGGAGCATATACGCGACGTGTCGCTGACGCTTCAGCACGGCTCGCTCAATGTCCTTCTCGGGCCGACGCTTTCCGGCAAGACCAGCCTGATGCGGCTGATGGCCGGCCTTGATGTGCCGACATCCGGCTCGGTCTGGTTCGATGGCAAGGATGTCACCGGCATCCCGGTGCAGAAGCGCAACGTCGCCATGGTCTACCAGCAGTTCATCAATTATCCGGCGATGACCGTCTACGAGAACATCGCCTCGCCGCTGAGGGTGGCCGGGACCGAGCGGGCAAAGATCGACAAGGAGGTGCGCAGTGCGGCAGCCCTTCTCAAGCTGACGCCCTATCTCGACCGCACGCCGCTCAGCCTCTCCGGTGGCCAGCAGCAGCGCACCGCGCTGGCGCGCGCCATCGTCAAGAACGCCAGCCTCGTGCTGCTCGATGAGCCGCTCGCCAACCTCGACTATAAGCTGCGCGAGGAGCTGCGCGCTGAATTGCCGAAAATCTTCGCGGCGACCGGCACCATTTTCGTCTACGCCACTACGGAGCCGCACGAAGCCTTGCTGCTCGGCGGCAACACGGCGACGCTTTCCGAAGGCCGCATCACTCAGTTCGGCCCGACGATCGACGTCTTCCGCAGGCCGAACGACCTCGTCACGGCCAAGACTTTCGCCGATCCGCCGCTCAACACGATCGTGCTGAAGAAGAGCGGTTCGAGCTTCCTACTTGATGGTGGGGTGAACCTCCCGGTGCCGGTCGAGCTCGCCGGTATCGCCGATACGAGCTACACGATCGGCTTCCAGCCCCACCATCTCTCTCTTGCCCGGCCGAGCCCTTCGGCGGTTCCGGTGAGAGCCAAGGTGTCGGTCACCGAAATCACCGGTTCTGAAAGCTTTGTGCATCTCGATTTCGCCGACGTCCGCTGGGTGATGCTGGAGCACGGCATCCTGGTGTTCGAGCCGGACCAGACCATCGAGGTGTTCATCGATCCTCGGCACATCATGGTTTTCGACGCGAACGGCCGCTCGGCCGCGCCGCCACAGATGCTGGCGGCTTGAGGGAGGAGGGCACATGGCGCGCATCGACTGCAATCACATCCGCCACGCCTACGGGCCGCATCCGAAGTCGGACAAGGACTATGCGCTGAAGGAGGTGCATCACGCCTTCGAGGACGGCGGCGCCTATGCGCTGCTGGGGCCGTCGGGCTGCGGCAAGACCACGCTGCTCAACATTATTTCCGGCCTGTTGTATCCGTCGCATGGCGAGCTTCTGTTCGACGGCAAGGACGTTACCAATCTGTCGACGCAGGAGCGCAATATCGCGCAGGTGTTCCAGTTCCCGGTCATCTACGACACCATGACCGTCTACGACAATCTGGCCTTCCCGCTGCGCAACCGCGGCGTTCCAGAACCCGACGTCGACCGCAAGGTGCGCGAAACGCTGGAAATGACGGGGTTGGCCGATATGGCCAAGAGAAAGGCGAGGGGGCTGACCGCCGACCAGAAGCAGAAGATCTCGCTCGGGCGCGGGCTGGTGCGCTCCGATGTCAACGCGATCCTGTTCGACGAGCCGCTGACCGTCATCGACCCGCACATGAAGTGGGTGCTGCGCTCGCAACTGAAACAGCTGCACAGGCGCTTCGGTTTCACCATGGTCTATGTCACGCACGACCAGACCGAGGCGCTCACCTTCGCCGAAAACGTCGTCGTCATGTATGAGGGCGAGATCGTGCAGATCGGCTCTCCAGCCGAGCTGTTCGAGCGGCCCAAGCACACATTCGTCGGCTATTTCATCGGCTCGCCGGGCATGAACGTCATGCCGGTCGCGGTCGAAGGCAGGAGTGCGCGGCTCGGCAGCCAGACGATCGAATTGCCGGGCGCACCTAAAGCTGGAACCACAGGCGTGATCGAACTCGGCATCCGCCCCGAATATGTCAGGCTTGGCGCTAGCGGCATGCCGGTTTCAATCCGCAAGGTCGAGGATATCGGCCGCCACAAGGTGGTGCGCGCCAGTTTCGAAGGCCGCGACATCGCGGCGATCGTCGGCGAGGACGAGGACATTCCCGCCGATCCGAAGATCGCTTTCGACGCGGCCGGCATCAACATCTATGCCGATTCCTGGCGCGTCGAGATCGGAGGCTGAGCATGGAAAGGACCTGGAACAACAAGGCTTGGTTCATGGTGCTGCCGGTGCTCTTGCTGGTGGCTTTCTCGGCGATCATCCCGCTGATGACGGTCGTGAATTATTCGGTGCAAGACACTTTCGGCAACAACGTCTTCTTCTGGGCTGGCTCGGAATGGTTCGAAGAAATCCTGCATTCCGACCGTTTTTGGGAAGCGATGGGCCGCAACCTGGCGTTCTCGGCCATCATCCTCATCATCGAGATTCCGCTCGGCATCTTCATTGCGCTCAACATGCCGAAGAAGGGCTGGGGCGTTCCGGTCTGCCTGGTGCTGATGGCGTTGCCGCTGCTCATCCCGTGGAACGTCGTCGGCACGATCTGGCAGGTGTTCGGCCGCGTCGACATCGGTCTACTCGGATATTCGCTGCGGGCGCTCGGCTTCGACTACAACTATGTCAACGACCCGTTTGACGCCTGGATCACCGTCATCGTCATGGACGTCTGGCACTGGACGAGCCTCGTCGTCCTGCTCTGCTACGCAGGGTTGGTCTCGATCCCCGACGCCTATTACCAGGCGGCCAAGATCGACGGGGCGTCGCGCTGGGCGATCTTCCGCTACATCCAGCTGCCGAAGATGAACCGTGTGCTGCTGATCGCGGTTCTGCTGCGCTTCATGGACAGTTTCATGATCTACACCGAGCCGTTCGTCGTCACCGGCGGCGGGCCCGGCAACACCACCACTTTCTTGTCGATCGACCTGGTGAAGCTGGCCATCGGAGAGTTCAACCTCGGTGAGGCGGCGGCCATGTCGATCGTCTATTTCCTGATTATCATGCTCCTGTCCTGGGTGTTCTACACCGTCATGACAGCCTACGACGCGGAGCGGTGAAATGGCACACCTCGACGAAACCACGGCCAACGAACGAACGCTGATGCGGCAAACCCCCGCTACAGCGGAAGCGCAGACGGCGAACGCTACGCTGGCACGCAAGATGCGGCGGCGGGGTGAGGAGTCACGGTTCTGGTGGCTGGTGCCGACCATCTACATCATCTTCCTGATGTTGCCGATCTACTGGCTGGTCAACATGAGCTTCAAGAACAACCAGGAGATTCTCGGCGCCTTCTCGCTTTGGCCGAGAAACCCGACGCTTGCTAACTACGCGGTCATTTTCAATGATCCGTCCTGGTACAGGGGCTACATCAACTCCATCATCTATGTGGTTATGAACACGGTGATTTCGGTCGCCGTGGCGCTTCCGGCAGCATATGCCTTCTCGCGCTACCGTTTTCTCGGCGACAAGCACCTGTTCTTCTGGCTGCTCACCAACCGCATGGCGCCGCCGGCGGTGTTCGCGCTGCCGTTCTTCCAGCTCTATTCGGCTTTCGGCCTGATCGACACGCACATCGCGGTGGCGCTGGCGCACTGCCTATTCAACGTGCCGCTGGCGGTCTGGATTCTTGAAGGCTTCATGTCGGGCGTGCCGAAGGAAATCGACGAGACCGCCTATATCGACGGCTATTCCTTCCCACGCTTCTTCCTGAGGATATTCATGCCGCTGATCGCGAGCGGTGTAGGCGTGGCCTGCTTCTTCTGCTTCATGTTCTCGTGGGTCGAACTGCTGATCGCGCGGACGTTGACCACGACCGCCGCCAAGCCGATCGCCGCGATCATGACGCGCACCGTCTCGGCCTCGGGCCTCGACTGGGGTGTGCTGGCCGCAGCCGGCGTGCTCACCATCCTTCCGGGCGCGCTCGTGATCTGGTTCGTCCGCAACTACATCGCCAAAGGCTTTGCCTTGGGGAGGGTGTGATGAAACGAACGCACGAGTTCATACGCAACACCATCGCCAAGGGCTTTGCCCTGGGAGGGATGTGACATGAATCTCACCTGGATGGCATGGACGTTGCCGACGGCGATCTTTTTCATCACGATCCTGGCGCTGCTCTGCGGCATGGCGATCTGGGAGTACGTCTCGCCGGGCGGCAGTCCGCGGGTCGGCGTGCTGCGGTTCGAGACAACGCGCGGCGACCGTCTCTTTCTATCGCTGCTTGGCAGCGCCTTTATCCATCTCGCTTGGCTGGGTCTTGTCGGACCCAACCTGTGGTGGGCTCTCGCTCTCTCCGTGGTCTACGCCATCGGCGTGTTCCGCTACGTATAGAGGGGGAAACTGTTGGAGCGGCCGCGTGCCGGCGGCTGCTCCGATCGCACTTAAAACTGAAACAGTGGAGGAAACACATGAGACGGCAATTTTTGACATCAACGACTGCGCTTGTCCTGTTGCTCGGGGCAGGCAACGCCTATGCCGGAATGGACGAAGCCAAGGCGTTTCTCGACGCCGAGATCAAGGACATGTCGACGCTCGATCGCGCTGCCCAGGAAGCCGAGATGCAGTGGTTCATCGATGCCGCAAAACCCTTTGCGGGCATGGACATCAAGGTCGTCTCGGAAACCATCACGACGCACGAGTATGAATCGAAGACGCTGGCCAAGGCGTTCGCCGACATAACCGGCATCAAGATCACGCATGATCTGATCGGCGAAGGCGATGTCGTCGAGAAGCTGCAGACGCAGATGCAGTCGGGCGAAAACGTCTATGATGCCTATGTCAACGACTCCGACCTGATCGGCACCCATTGGCGCTACCAGCAGGCGCGCAGCCTGACCGACTGGATGGCGAACGAGGGCAAGGACGTCACCAACCCGAACCTCGATCTCGCCGACTTCATCGGCACCAAGTTCACGACGGCTCCGGACGGCGATCTTTATCAGCTGCCCGACCAGCAGTTCGCGAACCTCTACTGGTTCCGCTACGACTGGTTCAACGACGAGAAGAACAAGGCGGACTTCAAGGCGAAGTACGGCTACGACCTCGGCGTGCCGGTCAACTGGTCAGCCTATGAGGACATCGCCGAATTCTTCACCGGCCGCGAGATCGACGGCAAGAAGGTCTACGGCCACATGGACTACGGCAAGAAGGACCCGTCGCTCGGCTGGCGCTTCACCGATGCCTGGCTTTCGATGGCCGGCAATGGCGACAAGGGGCTGCCGAACGGTCTTCCGGTCGACGAATGGGGCATCAAGGTCGACGAGAAGTCGCGGCCGGTCGGCTCCTGCGTGGCTCGGGGCGGCGACACCAACGGTCCGGCGTCGGTCTATGCCATCCAGAAATATCTCGACTGGATGAAGGCCTACGCTCCGGCCGCGGCCCAGGGCATGACCTTCTCGGAATCCGGACCGGTGCCGGCGCAGGGCGAAATTGCCCAGCAGATGTTCATGTACACGGCCTTCACCGCCGATATGGTGAAGGACGGCCTTCCCGTCGTGAACGAGGACGGTACGCCAAAATGGCGCTTCGCTCCGTCGCCGCATGGCGTCTACTGGAAGGACGGCATGAAGCTCGGCTACCAGGACGTTGGTTCCTGGACGCTCCTCAAGTCGACGCCTGATGACCGCGCCAAGGCAGCCTGGCTTTACGCGCAGTTCGTCACCTCGAAGACCGTGGACGTGAAGAAAAGCCATGTCGGCCTGACGCTGATCCGCGAGAGTACGATCCAGCACAAGAGCTTCACGGACCGCGCCCCGAAGCTCGGCGGCCTGATCGAGTTCTACCGCTCGCCGGCCCGCGTCCAGTGGTCGCCGACGGGTACGAACGTTCCTGACTATCCGAAGCTGGCACAGCTTTGGTGGCAGGCGATCGGCGACGCCTCGTCGGGTGCCAAAACCCCGCAGGAGGCGATGGACTCGCTCTGCGCCGAGCAGGAAAAGGTGCTTGAGCGCCTCGAGCGCGCCGGCGTGCAGGGCGACATCGGACCGAAGCTCGCCGAGGAAAAGACCCTCGAAGAGTGGAACGCTGATGCCGTCTCCAAAGGCAATCTCGCGCCGCAGCTGAAGATCGAGCCGGAGAAGGACAAGGCGCAGACCATCAACTACGACGAGCTGGTCAAGAGCTGGAGCAACTGAGCATCGATCCGGGCGTTCGCGCCCGCATCGCTACAATCGGGGGAGGCGGCATCGTGCCGTCTCCCCTGTTTGCGCCAAGGGAGTGGGGCTGAGGGAGTGAGAATGAGTGGCTTTATCCTTGCAATTGACCAGGGAACGACATCGAGCCGGGCGATCTTGTTCGATCCCGAAATGAAGGTCGTAGGCAGCGGGCAGAAGGAATTTACCCAGCATTATCCGGCTTCCGGCTGGGTCGAGCACGATCCGGAGGAAATCTGGTCGAGTGTCGTGGCGACGGTGAAGGCTGCGATGAACAGCGCCGGCCGCGATGCGTCGGATGTCGCGGCGATCGGCATTACCAACCAGCGCGAGACCGTCGTCATCTGGGACAGGGCGACCGGCAAGCCGATCCATAACGCGATTGTCTGGCAAGACCGCCGCACCGCGCCGCTGTGCCAGAAATTGAAGAAGCAGGGACTGGAGAAGAAGTTCACCAGAAAGACCGGCCTGCTGCTCGATCCCTATTTCTCCGGCACCAAGATCGCCTGGATGCTGGACAAGGTGAAGGGCGCGAGGAAACGCGCCGCCAAGGGCGAATTGCTGGCCGGCACTATCGACAGCTTTCTGATCTGGCGGCTGACCGGCGGCAAGGTTCACGCTACCGATGCCACCAATGCCTCGCGAACGCTGGTCTACAACATCGAAAAGAATGCCTGGGACGACGAGCTTCTGGCCATTCTCGGCATACCGGGAAAAATGCTGCCGCAGGTGAAGGATTGCGCTGACGACTATGGAATCACAGAGAAAAGCCTGTTCGGTGCAGAGATAAGAATCCTCGGCGTGGCTGGCGACCAGCATGCGGCGACCATCGGCCAAGCCTGTTTCGAGCCGGGCATGATGAAGTCCACCTATGGCACCGGCTGCTTCGCGCTGCTCAACACCGGCAGCGATCTGGTGCGCTCGAAGAACCGGTTGTTGACGACCATTGCCTACAGGCTGAACGGCAAGACCACTTATGCGCTGGAAGGCTCGATCTTCATCGCTGGTGCGGCCGTGCAATGGCTGCGCGACGGCATCAAGGTGATCGGCAAGGCCGAGCAGAGCGGCGTGCTGGCGGCGAGCGCCGACCCGACTCAAGAGGTGTATCTAGTGCCGGCTTTCGTTGGGCTTGGCGCGCCGCATTGGGACGCCGAGGCGCGCGGCGCCATCTTCGGGCTGACCCGGAATTCGGGCCCGGCTGAATTTGCCCGGGCCGCATTGGAATCCGTGGCCTTCCAGACGCGTGACCTGCTCGACGCGATGCGCAAGGACTGGAAGGGCTCGTCAGCGAAGACCGTTCTCAGGGTCGATGGCGGGATGGTGGCGTCGAACTGGACCTTGCAGCGGCTGGCCGACATCCTCGATGCGCCGGTCGACCGTCCGACCATCCTGGAGACGACGGCGCTTGGCGCGGCATGGCTGGCCGGCTCGAAGGCGGGTGTCTGGCCGAAGACAAGGGAATTCGCCAAGAGCTGGGCGCTCGAACGGCGGTTTCAGCCGGATATGAATGTTTCGGTCCGTTCCGCAAAACTCGCCGGCTGGCGCGACGCCGTGCGCAGGACGCTAAGCACGATTTAGATTCTTAGATTCGCGCACCAAAAAGCCTGCGCCGGTGCCGGCGCAGGCTCTTCAACAATCTTTGTTCAACTCTGCCCGGCGTATCAATAGGGCGAGATGCACTGCCGGCGGGGGCCGTAGTAAGGCTGATACGTGTTGTCATACGCCCGGTAGGATCTGTAGCGGCTGTAGCACCACTCCACGTGTGAACCGCCTCGATAGACGGGGCGGTACTGGTTGTTGATGATCGCGCCGGTGATCAGCGCGCCAGTGGCGAAGGCCGCCAGCGGGAACCAGTAGTCGTTGTAGCGACGATAGCCGGGGCGATAATAGCGATAGCCGCGATAGCCGCGCCAATACCTGAAATCGTCACCGGCGAAACGACGAAAATCGCGGCGGGAAAAATCGCGACGGGCAAAATCGCGACGGAAATCACGGCGGAAGTCGCCGCGGCGGAAGTCGCGACGGAAATCGCGGCGTGAAAAATCGCGATCGCCGTCGAAACGCCTCCAACGCCTGTGGTCGACGGTCTGGACATCCGACGAGACATTCTGGCCTAGCGGCACGTAGATGGGCTGGGCGTTGACGGGCACGATCTCTGCTACAGCGAATGACGCTGACAGCGCGGTCGCCAGCAAGCCCGACATGATCCTGTTCATGGTCTTCTCCTTGAACGCGTCGTCCCTTGTGCCGATGAAAACGGGCAGGTTGCGCAATTGTTCCGCGAGAAATAGCAAGCTGCTGATTTGTAATGCATCTCGGCTTTCGTGCGAGACAGCCACGCCGATCTTGTCGACACGGTTTGCGAGGCGTCAGGAGACCGCGAAAAGCCCGGCTTGCAAGCCCTCTTTTTCCGGTTGACCGGTCGCGGCACTCTCCCTATGTTCCGCGCAATTTCGAGGGCGGCATTCTGAGCCCGCGGGAGCGCGTAGCTCAGCCGGTAGAGCAACTGACTTTTAATCAGTAGGTCCAGGGTTCGAATCCCTGCGCGCTCACCATTTTTTCATGTGTAACATCAATATGTTAGCGTTTTGGCTGCTGGAGCAGAGCCGGAACCTGTGCGACTGTTGCGACCCGTGCGACTGCAAAAAGCCGCACGAGCCGTTCGCTTCCTGTTCCCCGTCTAAAGCGAGGTGCTTTATGACGTCTTGGGTTTTCTAGCGGCGTCGAGCCAGGTTCTTCAAGAATCGCCCCGATTATACCACCGAGACATTCCCGCCGGCGTGGCGCTCCAGCCGGCCGGCGAGGTCGAGTTCCAGCAGCACCATGAAAACCTGGGCGGGATGCAGGCCGGTGTGGCGGATGATTTCGTCGACCGCCACCGGCGTTGGGCCAAGCGCTTCGATGACGCGGGCACGGTCGTCTTCGCCGGGTGGCGGTGTTGCCGAAAAGTCGGGCGGCTCTCCAAGTGGCGGCGTCCTTGGCGCCAGTGCGCCGACCAGCGGCGCGATCGCACCGGTAATGTCCGATGCTTCGGTGACCAGGGTGGCGCCGTCCTTGAGCAAGGCGTTGGTGCCGGCGGCGCGCGGATCGAGCGGCGAGCCGGGGACGGCGAAGACCAGCCGGCCCATCTCGCCGGCAAGCCTGGCGCTGATCACCGAGCCGGAGCGTTGCGCCGCCTCGACCACGACCAGCCCCAATGCAGCACCTGCGACGAGGCGGTTGCGGCGCGGAAAATCCTGGGCGCGCGGCTGCCATCCGAACGGCATCTCTGAAATGATGGCGCCGCCGCGCTCGGCAATCTCGTTACAGAGTTCGGCATTCTCGGGCGGGTAGGGCAGGTCGAGGCCGCCGGCCAGCACGCCGATCGTGCCGGTCGCAAGGCTGCCCTGATGTGCTGCCGTGTCGATGCCGCGCGCCAGACCGGAGACGATGCCGTAGCCGTCGCGGCCGAGTTCGGCGGCGAGCGTTCGCGCCATCTTGATGCCGGCCAGCGAGGCGTTGCGGGCGCCGACGATGGCGATTGCCGGCAGCCGAAACACCGCGCCTTCGCCTTTGACCGCGAGCAGCGGCGGCGGATGGTCCATGCTTTTCATCAGCGGTGGATAGTCGCCTTCGCCGATGCCGACGAAGCGGGCGCCGGCGCGCCGGGCTGTCTCCACTTCCGCCTCGGCCTCCGCAATCGACGGGATGCGGACGATCTTTCTGGCGCCTCCCGAAATCATCAGCTCGGGCAGCATCTCGAGCGCCGTCTCGGCCGAGCCGAAACGGTTGATCAGGTCGCGAAAGGTGGCCGGGCCGACATTCGGCGTGCGGATCAAACGAAGCCAGCTCAACCGCTGCCGGTCGCTGAGCCGCGGCCCGGCGGCGCGCTGGCTCACTCCCTGGCTCCGATCTTGCCCTCGGTGCCGGCCAGCAGCCGCGTGATGTTGGCGCGGTGTTTTATGATGACGATCAGGCTCATCAGCGCGAACAGCCCGGCAATCTCAGGCGTGCTGAGGACATAGAGCGCGATCGGCACGACGACTGCTGCCGTCAGCGCGGCCAGCGAGGAATAGCGGAACAAGAAAGCGACGGCCAGCCAGACGACGGCGAAGATCAGTGCCACCTGCCAGGCCAATGCAATCAGCACGCCGAGATAGGTGGCGACCCCCTTGCCGCCCTTGAAACCGAGCCAGACCGGAAACAGATGGCCGAAAAAGGCGCCGAGGCCGGCCCAGGGCCCGAGCTCCGGTGCAAAGCGACCGGCGATCAGCACGGCCGCCGTGCCTTTCAGCGCGTCGAGCAGCAGCGTGGCGGCGGCCAGGCCCTTGTTGCCGGTGCGCAGCACATTGGTGGCGCCGATATTGCCGGAGCCGATATTGCGGACGTCGCCAAGACCGGCGGCACGTGTGATCAGGAGCCCGAACGGGATCGAGCCGAGCAGATAGCCGAACACCAGCGCCAAGACGATGCCGTAAGCCATTGTTCCCCCAGATATGCCCTAAAGCGCGTCGCGTTTGACCCGCCTCAGCGACGCGCTTTAGGTTACTGTTTTATGCATGTCGTTATCGCAAAACCGCTGCACACTTTTTGCGCGACATGCATTAGGCTGAAAACACTGTGCGGCCCGCCATCATCGTTTGCAAGACCTTGCCCTGCAGCCGCGCGCCTTCGAAACAGGTGTTTTTCGAGCGCGAACGGATACCGCTTTCGCTGACGATCCATGGCTCGTCGAGATCGACCAGCGCAAGATCGGCGATCGCGCCTGGCTTCAGCGTGCCGCCGGGCAGGCCGAGCAGTCTTGCCGGCGCGGTGGACAAGGTCTCGACCAATCTAAGCAGCGTCACGTCGCCATTGTGATAAAGCCGCAGCGCCGCACCCAGCAGCGTTTCCAGCCCGATGGCGCCGGCCGCGGCGTCGGCGAAAGGCAGGCGCTTGGTGTCGACGTCCTGCGGGTCGTGCGAGGAGACTATGATGTCGACCGTGCCGTCCTTGACCGCCTCGATCATCGCCAGCCGGTCTTCCTCGGCGCGAAGCGGCGGCGTCAGCCGGAAGAAGGTGCGGTATTCGCCGACATCGTTCTCGTTGAGCGACAGATTGTGGATCGACACGCCTGCTGTGACATTCGCGCCGTCGGCTTTCGCCCGCGTTACCGCGTTTGCCGCCATGGCCGTCGAGATCTTGGCCGCGTGATAGGCGCCGCCGGTCAGCCGCGCCAGCGCAAGGTCACGCTCCAGCGGAATGGACTCGGCCTCGCGCGGAATGCCGGCGAGTCCGAGCCAGCTGGCATAGAGGCCTTCGTTCATGACGCCTGATGAGGCGAGGTCGGCGTCTTGGGTTTCATGCGCGATCACGCCGCCGAAATCGCGCGCATAGGTCAGCGCGCGGCGCATCACCAGTGCGCTTGATATGGTGTGCCGCCCGTCGGTGAAGGCAACCGCGCCGGCTTCGCGCAGCAGGCCGAATTCGGTCATCTCGCGGCCCTCGAGGCCCTTGGTGATCGCCGCCGCCGGAAAGATGTTGACGATGGCCGTATCCTTGGCAGTGCGCAGCACGAATTCGACCAGCGCGACATTGTCGATCACCGGGTCGGTGTCGGGCATCATGACGATGGAAGTGACGCCGCCGGCCGCCGCCGCCAAGCTGGCCGAAGCGATGGTTTCGCGGTGCTCGCCGCCCGGCTCGCCGATGAAGACGCGCGCATCGATCAGGCCCGGGATGAGTGCTTTGCCGGCGCAGTCGATGACGGTAGCATCTTGCGGAGCGCCCTGGTTCAAGGCCGACTTGCCGGCAGCGACGATCTTGCGGCCCTCGACAATGACGGTGCCGACCTCGTCAATGCCGCGCGACGGATCGATGATGCGGGCCCGGCTGAAGACCGTTGTGCTCATCGGGCAACTTCGCGGTTGCGGCGGGGGTCGAGCAGCGCTTCCATCACTGCCATGCGCACGGCAACACCCATCTCCACCTGTTGCTGGATGACGCTCTGCGGCCCGTCGGCGATTTCCGAGGCGATCTCGACGCCGCGGTTCATCGGGCCGGGATGCATGACCAGCGCGCCGTCCTTGGCCGCTTTCAGCTTCTCGGCGTCGAGGCCGAAATAGTGGAAATATTCGCGCACCGAAGGCACGAAGGCGCCTTCCATGCGCTCGCGCTGCAGCCGCAGCATCATCACCACATCCGCGTCCTTGAGCCCTTCGGCCATCGAACGGGTGACGATCACGCCCATTTTCTCGATGCCGGCGGGCAGAAGCGTCGACGGCGCCACGACGCGGACCTGGGCGCCGAGCGCATTGAGCAGTATGATGTTGGAACGCGCCACGCGCGAATGCAGGATGTCGCCACAGATCGCCACGATCAGCTTCGACAGCTGGCCCCTGGCGCGGCGGATGGTCAGCGCGTCGAGCAGCGCCTGCGTCGGGTGCTCATGGGGGCCGTCGCCGGCATTGATCACCGAGCAGCCGACCTTTTGCGCCAGCAGTGCGGCGGCACCCGCCGACTGGTGGCGGATGATCAATATGTCCGGGCGCATGGCGTTCAGCGTCATCGCCGTGTCGATCAGCGTCTCGCCCTTCTTCACCGAAGAGCTCGCCACCGACATGTTCATGACGTCGGCGCCTAGCCGTTTTCCGGCCAGCTCGAACGACGACTGCGTGCGGGTCGAGGCTTCGTAAAAGAGGTTGATCTGGGTGCGGCCGCGCAGCGTCGAGGTCTTCTTCTCCGACTGCCGCGAGATCGCGACCGCCCGGTCCGCCTTGTCCAGCAAAAGCTCGATGTCGGCGGGGGAAAGATCGCGGATGCCCAGAAGATGGCGGTGAGGATAGAGTGGCAGGGACGAAGCGTCGGTCATCTCAAGGCGCTGCTATAGGGTGGAGGACCTTTGGCTGCAAGCACCAGCTTTGGATTGCGGTCTTTCTCCCCGGTATTTTCGTCGCGCGCGTTGCGCGGCTTGGGCTATAAACCGCTACTGGCTTCGGATTCGTGGCCTTGTGATGATAAGGACAGTGCGTGACCGACGACGTGACGAACCAGCCGCCGCCGCTGGCAGGCGGCAACGCCTGGCGGGGCGATCCGTTGCTGATCCAGCTTGCCGAGCGTTTTTCCGATCCGGTGCGCAAAGATCTCGATGGGCTTGGCCGTTTCGTGCTGACGCAGGAGGCGCAGGAACTGGCTCGCCTGGCCAATGTCGAGACGCCGAAGCTCAGGACCCATGACCGGCAGGGCCGGCGCATCGATCTGGTCGAGTTTCATCCAGCCTATCACGCACTGATGCGCCGGTCGGTGGCGAACGGGCTGCATTCGTCGGTCTGGGAAAATGGCGATGCCGAGATCGGCCGCCGTCATCAGGTGCGCGCCGCGCGTTTCTACCTGACGGCCGAGCTCGAAACCGGGCATCTCTGTCCCATCACCATGACCAGCGCATCGCTGGCAGCGCTGATGGCAGGCCCGAAGCTGTTTCGCGAATGGGCGCCGCGGGTGACGACACGCAAATACGACCAGGGCCAAAAGCCGCCGGTCGAAAAAACCGGGCTGACGCTCGGCATGGGCATGACCGAGAAGCAGGGCGGCACCGATGTCCGCGCCAACATCACCAGGGCCGAGCGGGCCGGCAGCAGCTTCTATCGGCTGACCGGCCACAAATGGTTCATGTCAGCGCCGATGTCGGATGCGTTCCTGGTGCTTGGACAGGCGCCGGAAGGACTTTCGTGCTTTCTCGTTCCCCGCATTCTCGGCGATGGTTCGGGCAACGGCTTCCGCTTCCAGCGGCTGAAGGACAAGCTCGGCAACCGTTCCAACGCCTCGTCCGAAGTGGAGTTCGTCAACGCCATCGGCGAGATGGTCGGCGAGCCCGGGGCGGGCGTGAAAACGATCATGGACATGGTGACGCTGACCCGGCTCGACTGCGCGATCGCCTCTTCGGCGATCATGCGTGCCGGCCTGGCCGAGGCCGTCCACCACACCCGTCATCGCCAGGTGTTTGGAACCAATCTGATCGAGCAGCCGCTGATGCAGCGCGTGCTGGCCGACATGGCGCTGGACGTCGCCGCGGCCACCGCGCTGTCGTTCCGGCTGGCGCGCTCCTTCGACGAAGCGGCCGGCGACCGCGGCGAGGCGGCCTTCGCTCGCGCCATGACGCCGGTCGTAAAGTACTGGGTCTGCAAGATCGCACCATCGCTGCTCTACGAAGCGATGGAGTGCCTCGGCGGCAATGGCTATGTCGAGGAGGCGCCGCTCGCCCGCTACTATCGCGAAGCTCCGGTCAACGCGATCTGGGAGGGATCCGGCAACGTCATGGCGCTCGACGTGCTGCGCGTGCTGGGGCGTGCACCCGGCCTGTTCGAGGAGGTGCTGGCCGGCATCGATCGCGATCTCGGCGCCGGCGGACGCGGCACCGTCGGTGTACTCAAGGCGGCAATGCAGGTCGCGGCAACCGACGAGGGCTCGGCCCGCCTGCTCACCGAGCAACTGGCGCTGTCGGCGGCTGCGGCGGAGCTTCGCAGGCTGGGGGCAGGGCGGATCGCCGACGCCTTCGTCGAGACGCGCCTCGCCGGCCAGTGGCGCAACACCTATGGCATGCTCGATTCGCGCCATGACGCGCGTATGATCATCGATACGCTCTATCCGCCGACGAACTGAGCCGCCAGCAGCAGTACAACCGGGATGGTCGCGAAGGAAGCAAGCGTCTGCAGCGTCGTAACCGTAGCGTAAAGCTCGGCGTCGCCGCCCATCTGCTTGGCCAGCACATAACCGTTCATGGCGGTCGGCACGGCGCCGCACAGGATGAGAAACAGCAATTCCTCGCCGGTGACGCCAAGCAGGAGCGAAATGACCAGCAGCAGCGCCGGAAATACCGCCAGCTTGACCGCAACCGGGACGAGGATAGCGATCCTGGGCTTGACCAGGCTGTCGAGCCTCAGGCCCGCACCAATGCCGACGAGGCCAAGCCCAAGCGCGGCCTGGCCGATCAGCTGAAGCGTCTTGTTGACCGGCGCAAAAAGTTCGAAGGGCAGCGCGCGCAGCAGAAGACCGCCGGCAGCCGCGATCACCATTGGATTGGTCGCCATGCGGCGGATCATCGTCGGCCAGTTGGCCGTCCTGTCGGCGAAGCGTGTAACCACGAAAACCGTCACAAGATTGATCGGCAGGATGATGATCGCCATCACCAGCGCGACGACAGCCATGCCGGCGGGCGGAAACAGTTTCTGGGCAATGGCCAGCGCCATGAAACCGTTCCAGCGGATCGACGTTTGGAAAATCGACGAGAATTCGGCCGCTCCGGCAAGACCGGCCTTGCGAAGAAACGGCCACAATGACAGCACGAACACAAACATCAGCGGCACGGTGATCGCCAGCGCCAGCATCATGTCATCCAGCTGCAGGCCGGTGAAATCGGCGTTTACGATCGTCACGAGAATCAGTGTCGGATAGAAGAACCAGTAGCCCAACTGGTCGATGCCGTGCCAGCCGGCCGGATCGATCACGTCGACGCGCCGAAGAATATTCCCGCACAGGATAAGCAGGAAGATCGGCAGGATGCTTTCGAACGTGGCTTGCATGGAAGCGTCTCGGAGGGAGACGGTGCCATAGCAGGCATTGCCGGCATGTAAAGCGCCACGACCGGCGCTGTCGTGCTCCTGCGAACGCCCGTTAACCTTAATAAATGGTTTCCATTGCGGTGGCGGGCCGCAAAGCCCACTGTCCTGTTTACGGAAGCAGGAACGCCATGCGGCATATATTGAGCTCCTTTCTGGCCTTGCACTGGGCGGTCGTTTTCGCCCTGCTGGCGTTCCTCTGCATCGACGGGAATCGCGGTGTTTCGGCAGCGCTTGGCGTGCTCGGCGTCGCCGTCCAGAACACCCGCTTCGCCGACCTCGAAAGCGCCGTTGTCGTGGCACCGCTTGCTGTAGCGCTGCTGGTCGTAGCGGTGCTGTTCTGCTGGGCCTTTGTCGAGACTCTGTTTAGCGATCCGACAAATCCGGTCGCCACCGACAGCGTCGTGCGGGTCGCCTTCATCTCCGCCTCCGGCGTATTGTCGCTGATTGTCGTCGGTGGCGCCGCGCAGGGCATCAGCGGGCTGTTCATGGTTGTCGCGGTGCAACTGGCGGCGCTGCTGGCGTCCTATGTCGCCATGCTCGCAGAGTGGCGGTCGGCCCTCGCCGCAGCGGTTCCGGGCACCGGTGAAATCCGTGCCGCCGCGCATGTGATGGCGAAGGCGGCGGCGCACAACTCGGCGCTCTCGCGCATTTCCGGCCGGCTGGACACGAACTTTAGGCCGGACACGAACTTGAGGGATGGCCGCTGATGCGTACCTTGTTCGCGCTATGGGCGGCGCCGCTCGCCCTGTTCTGGGGGTGGTTCTTCCTGTCGCTCAACGACATCAATTTCGGTTATGTCATGCTGAGCCGCCAATTGCATGACCTCGTCTTCCAGCTTTATGGGGAGATGCTCGGCATTGATCCGGTGCTCATTCCCGGCATGGTGGCAAAGGCCTGCATCTTCGACAGTCTGCTGCTCATGGCATTTTGGGCGTTCCGCCGCCGCCGGGTGATCGGCGGCTGGATCAGGATAATGCGCGACCGCTATTTCGGCCAGGCATCGACGCCGAGCGCCTGAAGCCGGTCGAGAACGCCCTGCAGAATAAAGGCCGCCGCGGCCGAATCGATCTTGCCGGCGCGTTTGCGGCGCGAAAAATCCATCTCGATCAATGTCCGCTCAGCCGCCACCGTCGACAGTCGCTCGTCCCACAAAACGAAGGGCAGGTCGGTCACACCAGCCATGTTGCGGGCGAAGGCGCGGGATTTCTGGGCGCGCGGGCCTTCCGACCCGTCCATGTTGATCGGCAGGCCGAGCACCACGGCGCCGACGTTCTCTTTCTGCAGCAAGGCGAGCAGCACAGCTGCATCCAGCGAGAATTTCCTGCGCATGATGACCGGACGCGGATGGGCGAAGGCAAAGGCCCTGTCGGAAACCGCCACGCCGATGGTCTTGTCGCCGAGGTCGAGCCCGGCCAGCGTCTTGCCGCCGCTGAGCCGCGCCGGCAACTCTTCGATGGTGATGATGCTCAACGGCCTTCCTTGGACCACACGCCGCGAAGGGACGCTGTGGGACTTTAATTTCACTGCCGGCGTTCTATCCTTTGGCGAAGCAAAAATCGAGGAAGGCATTCATGAAACTGACCTGGTACGGACATTCCGCATTCCGCATCGAAACCACCGACGCGAAAATCCTCATCGATCCCTATCTGATCGGCAATCCGTCATGGACGAGCGGCTGGGAAGGACCGGCGGAAGGGGTCACGCATGTTCTTTTGACCCATGGCCATAGCGATCACATCAGCGGTGCGCTCGAAGTGCTTGGGAAAAGCGGCGCTATGCTGGTCGCCAATTTCGAGGTCTGCATGTACCTGGTCGGCAGGGGCGCCAGCGACAAGAAGATCAATCCCGGCAATATCGGCGGCACCGTGGATTGCGGCGGTTTCACCACCACCTTCGTCCAGGCGCTGCATTCATCGTCGTTGCCGGGTGACAATGGCCTGAACACCTATCTCGGCAATCCAGGCGGCCTCGTCCTGCATTTTCCGGAAGACAAGACGCTCTATCACATGGGCGACACCGACATCTTTTCCGACATGGCGCTGATCAACGAATTGCATGAACCGAAGATCGGTATTGTGCCGATTGGCGACCGCTTCACCATGGGTGGCGCGGTGGCAGCCCTTGCCTGCCGACGCTTCTTTCAGTTTGAGACGGTCATCCCCAGTCACTTCGGCACGTTCCCGATCATCGACCAGACCGCCGACAAGTTTGTCGCAGGGTTGGAGGGATCCGGCGTGAAGGTCGCGTTGCCGGAGATCGGTGGGACGATTGCGTTGTAGAGAATGCCCAAGGCGGCAGCTACCTCCGCTGCGACGGCGTGGCCTGCCAAAGACCTTCTGGGCCGGTTCTCAGCACGATGCATGTTGCGCGGCACGCGCCGCGCCGCTATAGCGCGGACTGGTTTTCCAGAGGCACAAACAACCATGTCCGTTAATCTTCAGACTGTGAAGCGCGTCGCGCGTCTCGCCCGTATTGCGGTGAGCGAGGAGGATGCCGAGCGCATGACCGGCGAGTTGAACGCCATTCTGGGCTTTGTCGAGCAATTGAACGAGGTCGACGTCTCCGGCATCGAACCGATGACTTCGGTGATTCCGATGGAAATGAAGAAGCGCCCGGACGTCGTCACCGACGGCAGCAAGGCGGCCGACATCGTCGCCAACGCACCGGCCACCGAAGAGAATTTCTTCCTCGTTCCGAAGGTGGTGGAGTAGCGGGCCGATGGCAATCGAGATCGCCATCGAAACGCCGGTGCAGGACGATGTGCGCGGGCTGGTTAAGGAGCTCAACGACACGCTGCTGGAACTGACGCCGCCGGAGCACTGCTACCACATGACGGTCGAACAAATGGCCGACAACGACACAACTGTCTTCGTCGCTCGCGACAACGGCCTTGCCGTCGGTTGCGGCGCGCTGAAGCGCCACGATGGCACCGTCGGCGAGGTCAAGCGCATGTACACGCGGCCTTCGCATCGTGGACAGAAGATCGGCGCCAGGATCGTCGAGCGGATCGAAGCGCTGGCGCGCAATGAAGGGCTGAAGCGTTTGGTGCTGGAAACCGGCGACCGCCATCCGGCAGCGTGGACCGTCTATGAAGGCGCCGGATTTTCGCGCTGCGGCCCGGTGCTGGACTATCCCGATACCGAGTGGTCGGTGTTTTACGAAAAGAGCCTTGCCTGATGAGCGACCTGACCCACCTGACGATTTCGCAGGCCCGCACCAAGCTGCGCGCCAAGGAAATCACCGCAACCGAGATCACCGAAGCCTATCTCCAGGCGATCGAGCGGGCCAATCCGACGCTCAACGCCTATGTCGTCGTTACCGACGACAAGGCGCGCGACATGGCCAAGGCCTCGGACGCGAAGCTGGCGAAGGGCGAGGGCGGGACGCTCGAAGGCATACCGCTCGGGATCAAGGACCTGTTCGGCACCGAAGGCATCCACACCCAGGCCTGCAGCCATGTGCTGGATGGGTTCAAGCCACATTACGAATCGACTGTCACTGCCAATCTGTGGGCCGACGGCGCCGTGATGCTCGGCAAGCTCAACATGGACGAGTTCGCCATGGGCTCGTCCAACGAGACCTCCCACTACGGCCCCGTCGTCAATCCGTGGCGGCGTTCGCGCCTCGACACGGTGGTGATGCCAACCACGCATCAGGGCGATGGCGGTTTCGTCTCGGCCGGCGGCACCAGGACCGCGCGCACGCTGGACAACGCCCAGCTGGTGCCGGGCGGTTCGTCAGGCGGCTCGGCCTCCGCCGTTTCAGCGCTCCTATGTGCCGGCGCCACCGCCACCGACACCGGCGGTTCGATCCGCCAGCCCGCCGCCTTCACCGGCACGGTCGGCATCAAGCCGACCTACGGCCGCTGCTCGCGCTGGGGTATCGTCGCCTTCGCTTCGTCGCTCGACCAGGCCGGACCGATCGCCCGCGATGTGCGCGACGCCGCGATCCTCTTGAAATCGATGGCCTCGGTCGATCCGAGGGACACCACCTCGGTCGACCGGCCGGTGCCGGATTACGAGGCGGCGATCGGCAAGCCGATCAAGGGCATGAAGGTCGGCATCCCCAAGGAATACCGCGTCGACGGCATGCCCGACGAGATCGAGGCGCTGTGGCAGAAAGGCATTGCCTGGCTGAAAGATGCCGGCGCCGAGATCGTCGACATTTCGCTTCCGCATACCAAATATGCGCTGCCGGCCTATTACATCGTCGCGCCCGCCGAAGCCTCTTCGAACCTCGCCCGCTATGACGGCGTCCGCTATGGGTTGCGCGTGCCGGGCAAGGACATTGTTGACATGTACGAGAAGACCCGCGCCGCCGGCTTCGGCCGCGAGGTCAAGCGCCGCATCATGATCGGCACCTATGTCCTCTCCGCAGGCTACTACGACGCTTACTATCTGCAGGCGCAGAAGGTGCGGAATCTCATCAAGCGGGATTTCGAAAACGCATTCGCCGCCGGCGTCGACGTCATCCTGACACCGGCAACGCCGTCGGCGGCCTTCGGCATCGCCGACGAGGACATGGCCGCCGATCCGGTCAAGATGTACCTCAATGACATCTTTACGGTGACCGTGAACATGGCCGGACTGCCAGGCATCGCGGTACCCGCGGGGCTTGACGCCAAGGGCCTTCCGCTCGGCCTGCAGCTCATCGGCCGGCCCTTCGACGAGGAAACTTTGTTCCAGACCGCCCATGTCATCGAACAGGCGGCGGGTACGTTCCAGCCGGAAAAGTGGTGGTAGGATCGTTTCTAATCCAAGGCGTCGCATTTGAATGATGCGAGGCACTTTAGTCCTGGCTTATGAATGTCGTTGCCCCAAAACTGTTACGCGCTTTGGAGCGGCATGCGTTAGAGCGACGAGCATCCACTTGGACGCACAAAGGACACTCTAACACTTTGAATCTACGCATCGTGCTTTCCTAAAATCGGTACCGATCTTTGGGCCGATGCGGTGAGGGTGAGGGATGTTCTTCTATCTTTCCAAATTTCTCTGGTTCTTTGTCCAGCCGTTGAATGGTGCGATCTTCCTGCTGCTGGCGGGGCTGTTGGCGTCGAGGTTCGGGTGGCAACGATTGGCGACCGCCGGCAGCTTCCTTGCCCTCGTTATTTTAGCGCTTTCGACATTGACCTCACTCGGGGCAATGATGCTCATTCCGCTGGAGCAACGCTTCCCCAGGCCGCCGCTGCCAGAAAAGGTGGACGGTATCATTGTGCTGGGCGGCGGTTTGGAGGGCGCCACCAATGCCGTGCGTGGCGGCTATGAATTGAATGGCGCCGGCGACCGGATCGTCGAGGCGGCCGTACTGGCACGGCGTTTTCCGACAGCGAAAATCGTTATCTCCGGTGGCACTGTCCAGATGCTCGCCGAAGGTGAGGGCGATGCAGATACGGGACCGCGTCTGCTCACTGCGCTTGGCGTGACGGCCGATCGGCTGGTCCTCGAGAACAAATCCCGCAACACTTACGAGAATGCAGTCTTCACCAGAGAACTGGTGACGCCAAAAGCGGGTGAGACCTGGTTGCTGGTGACATCAGCCTTCCACATGCCACGCGCCACGGCGCTGTTCGACAAGGCCGGCTTTCCGACCATTCCGTGGCCGGTCGACTACATGACCACTGGCAAGGAAAGCATCGGTGCGTTCTTCCCCTATAGCGGGTTGGAGGTCACCACCACCGCAATCCGTGAATGGATCGGGCTCGTCGCCTACTGGCTGTCGGGCCGCATCGATCGGCTCTTCCCTGGACCGGGTGTTGGTTCGGGCGGCTGACCGATCACGGCTTGCCGCGCCGCCGAGAAGAACTGGCGACGCACCAGGACCGCCACCAAAAGCAGCGTCGACAGCACGAACACTTTTGGGTCGACGAACCAGCCGAGATAACCGATCGAGAAAAACACGCCGCGAAGGCCGGAATTGAAGTGTTTCCCGGCCAGCATGTTCATGCTCGCCGCACGCCATACCGCCGTCTCGCTAACCGGGTTTCGTGAAGCCTCGCCATGCGGAATCGGCACAGCTCCGATCAGAATCGAGCAGTAGTTGAACAGCCGGTAGGCCCAGCCGAACTTGAAAAAGGAATAGGCAAGGATCAGCACCAATCCGAACACCTTCATCTGAAAGGCGGAGCGGGATGATGTCGCGCCGAGCGGCAGATCGCTCAGCATCGAAACAACCTGATCGGAGGCGCCGACCAAGGCAAAACAGCCGCCGATCGCAATCAGCGAACTGGAGGCGAAGAAGGCGGTTCCCTGTTGAAGACCTGCCATAATGGCGGTGTCGACGATGCGGATCTCGCGTTCGGCCATGGTCCGCATCCAGGCTTCGCGCTGGACGTTCATCGCTATCGTCAGCGACATGCGGCTGACCAGCTTCCCGTCGGATGCGAGCGTATGCAGCACCCATACGAAAAGGAAGAAGGCCAGCGCCACGAGGTCGGCCGTCGACAAATGAAAGGAATCGCCCATGCGACCCTTTTACCACAAGCGGTGGCGCCGCTTCGATGGCGGAACGCAACGATGTCGCTGCCGGAGCAAACAAGGTCGGCAGGTGCAGCGCCGCGATCTTCGAAAGAGCGGAAACATCACAGGAATTCCTATATGTAAATTCCAATAGGAGAGAGCGGCGCGTGTTCCTTTCGGTTTTCGACCTGTTCAAGATCGGCATTGGACCATCGAGTTCGCACACGATGGGACCGATGACGGCTGCGCGGCGTTTTCTCGACGAGATCGCGGGAGATGACTGGCCACGCCCGGCCGGCGCCAAGGTCGACCGCGTCGCCGCCAGCCTGCACGGCTCGCTTGCCTATACCGGCGTCGGCCATGGTTCAGATCGCGCCGTCGTGCTCGGGCTTGCCGGCCAGACGCCGCAGACGGTGGACCCCGATCAGGCGGACAGCATCGTCGACCGTATCGCCGCCGACAAGCGAATTTCGCCGCCCGGCCATCCGTCCTATCGCTTCGACCCGGCCACGGATCTGGTGCTGGACCGCAAAACGCCGCTACCCGGTCACGCCAACGGCATGGCTTTCTCAGCCTATGATGCCGACGACCGCCTGCTGCTCAAGCGCATCTATTATTCGATCGGCGGCGGCTTCGTGGTTTCCGAGGAAGAATTGCAGCGGATGAAGGTGAAGGGTTCGGTGACGACGGAAGGCAAGAAGGTTCCATACCCCTTCAAGAACGCCGTCGAGATGCTGTCGATGGCGGCGAAAAGCGGCCTTTCCATCGCCGACATGAAGCGCGTCAACGAAGAGACGCAGATGCCGCGCGAGGAACTCGACGCCGGCCTCGACGGCATCTGGAGCGCCATGAAGAGCTGCATCGAGCGTGGCCTGTCGCAGGACGGCATCATGCCGGGCGGGCTGAAGGTGCGCCGCCGCGCGCGGCAATTGCATGACAAGCTGCAGGACCAGTGGCGGCAGAACCGGCCCAATCCGCTGCTCGCCAACGACTGGCTGTCGATCTATGCCATGGCGGTGAATGAGGAGAACGCCGCCGGCGGGCGCGTCGTCACCGCGCCGACCAACGGTGCTGCAGGCACGCTGCCCGCGGTGCTGCGCTACTGGCTGCATTTCCATCCCGAGGCCGACCAGCCAAGCATCCGCGATTTCCTGCTGACCGCGGCAGCGATCGGCGGCATCATCAAGACCAACGCTTCGATCTCGGGCGCCGAAGTCGGCTGCCAGGGCGAGGTCGGTTCGGCCTCGGCGATGGCGGCAGCGGGGCTGTGCGCCGTGATGGGCGGCACGCCCGAGCAAGTCGAGAACGCCGCCGAGATCGCGCTTGAACATCATCTCGGCATGACCTGCGATCCGGTCGGCGGGCTGGTGCAGGTGCCTTGCATCGAGCGTAACGCACTCGGCGCCGTCAAGGCGGTGACTGCTGCTTCGCTGGCCATCAAGGGCGACGGCGTTCACTTCGTGCCGCTCGATGCCGCAATCGAGACCATGCGCCAGACCGGCCTCGACATGAACGAGAAATACAAGGAAACCAGCCTCGGCGGACTGGCCGTCAATATCGTGGAATGCTGAGCCAAACTTTGCACTGGGGATTGGCACTGTGGAGAACAGCACTGCGAAGACTGGCACTGTGGAGAAAGTCGACCAGGCCGTTGACGCCTTCGCACGCCGGACTAAACCTTAATTCATGTCTCTTAATCTGATAAAGCTCTGCGTCGGCTGCGACAGCGTTGAAGATCTCGAAGAGTGGATTGCCTTCCGCCTCGACGAACGGCGGCGCGCCGGTGAACCGGTCGAGCAATACCACACCACCCGCATGATGCCGACGCGCGGCGCCGAGGTCACCGATGGCGGTTCCCTCTACTGGGTGATCAAGGGCAATGTGCAATGCCGCCAGTTGATCACGGAAATCCGTCCTTTCACCGATGACGAGGGCATCGGCCGCTGTCATCTGATGCTCGATCCCGCGGTGGTGCGCACCGAATGGCAGCCGCGCCGCGCCTTTCAAGGCTGGCGCTACCTGAAACCGTCGGACGCACCGGCCGATCTCGGCAAGGGTAAAGCGGGATCGGTCGAGATGCCGCCGAAACTCAGGCGCGAGCTTGCCGATCTCGGCCTTCTCTAGGAAGGTCCCCCAAATTCAAAGCTGCCGTGATCGCTGGCCCTCCAGATCGCCTCATGCTGGGCTTGCAAGCTGTGCGACAACGCCACATCTTGAATGTCATGAGCGACAAGAAGCAGCCCGTGCCCGCAAAGGCCAATCCTGCGCCGGTCGAGTCCCAATCTAGCACTGGCGAGATCGACGCCTTTATCCGTCAGGCAAGGACGCTCGCTGCGTCCGCGACCGGTTCTGGCAGGCTGATACTCTCGCTCGACGCGACGATGAGCCGCCAGCCGACCTGGGACCTTGCCTGTGCGCTGCAGTGCGAGATGTTCGACGCCGTCGGCAAGGCCGGAGCGCTGAAGGTTCAATTGATTTATTTTCGTGGTCTTGGCGAGTGCCGCTCATCTGGATTCGTCACCGATACGGACGCGCTGAAGCAGCTGATGACGCGGATCGAATGCCGCAGCGGCCAAACCCAGATCGGCAAGGTTCTCACCCATGCGCTGAAACAGACGGCGGCGGCCAGGGTGAATGCGCTGGTCTATATCGGCGACGCGATGGAAGAAAACATAGACGATCTGGCCGAAAAGGCCGGCAGCCTTGGCCTGCACGGCGTTCCTGTCTTCGTCTTTCAGGAGGGCCATGATGCCGGCGCAGAAAAGGCATTTAAGGAGATTGCGCGGCTGTCCAAAGGTGCTTGGTTCCGATTTGATCGGCGGGCCGCCGCAACCTTGGCCAGCCTGCTTTCGGCGGTCGCCGTGTTTGCAACCGGCGGGCTGAAGGCACTGGAGGCCAGGGGCAGGCCGGAAGACCGGCTGATGATCGAGCATCTGCGGAGCGGCAGGAAATAATGGGCGCGATTATCGCATTCGTGGCGTTGCTTTTGGTGCTGCTCGGCGTGGCCACGATCTTTCTCCGCGCCGACCCCGCGAGACTCGCAAGCGGGATGAGGACACTTGGGCCCGTCCTGCTGGCGCTGATCGGCGTCGCCGTGCTTCTGGTCGGACGCGAAGGTATCGGCGGCTTGATCCTGTCGACGGCGCTCGCCTGGTATGGCTCCATGCGGATGAAGCGGCCGACGGCGAAACTGGAGCCGGGCAAGCATTCGACGGTGCGCACCGCGGCACTCGAAATGGAGCTTGATCACGATACCGGCAATCTGGAGGGGCTCGTGCTCGCCGGCCGCCATGAAGGCAAGATGCTTGGCACGATGAGCCTTTCGGAGTTGCAGCAACTTTATCGCGAGCTCCCCGGCGACCCGGAGAGCCGCCAGTTGCTAGAGACGTATCTTGACGGCAGATTTCCCATCTGGCGCAAAGACGCTGAGGCGAATGGTGGCGAAGGGCTGGGTGTTTCGCCAGGTTCGGGCGCCATGACTAAGGAGGAGGCCTACAAGATCCTTGGTCTTGAAGCGGGGGCCGCCGCGGCGGATGTCCGCAAGGCGCACCGCCGCCTGATGCAGCGCCTGCACCCCGATATCGGCGGCACGTCTTTTCTGGCGGCGCGGATCAATGAAGCCAAGGACGTCTTGCTCTCCAATCACAACTAGTCTCCTTCGACGCAGAATTTTTCCGGGAGATGTTTTCGACGCCGTCTACTGCTGGACGGCGTAGCACTCGATTTTCTTTTTCTTCAGGGCGTTGCAGGCTTTCCAGGCAGCAGTCTTCGAACCAAAGCCGAACCGGGCGCGGTAATAGGTCATGCCGTCCTTTTCGAAGGCGACGGTGAAACCTGTGGCATCGGCGAGGATCGAAGGCGCCTGCTTGCTCGTCTCGTCCAGGAGAGCCTGGGCTTCGGATTGTTTTGGCGAAGAGGCGACCTGGACTGCCCAGCCGGACGGCACCGATGCCGTGTTGACGGGATCGACCGCCGCCGGTTCGGCGTAGGCTGCTGCGACCCTTGCCGTCGCGACATCGTCCGCCGTGGCCGCGGCCACTGTGTCAACCTTCTTGATCTGAGAGACGGGCATGGTCTGGACGACGGGGGTGGCTTCTTCAACGGCGGGGTCGGTTTCCTCAACTAGCGAGGCAATGGCATCATCGTCCCGGGCATCGTCGTCCGGCCGGCTGTCCGGCGTCGGCGCGCCGCGCTTGGGCAGGAACACTTTTGCCAGGGCGCTGATCGGGTTGCCGCCGCCGGCCTTGGCGACCAGCATGCCGCTGCCGCGCGACGACGCCTTCGGCATGTAGGTTTTGATCAATGCGGCCATCTGGTTGTCGCGGCTGCCGCCGGATTTGCCGCCTATCACCACCGCCACGATGCGGCGATCGCCGTCGTCGACCGACGAAACGAGATTGTAGCCGGACGCGCGGGTGTAACCGGTCTTGATGCCGTCGACGCCCTTGATGCGCCCAAGCAGGCGGTTATGGCCGTTGATGCGCCTCCGGCCGTAGAGAAAGGAACGCTGCGAGAAATAGCCGTAATACTGGGGAAAATGCTCCCGCAGCGCGATGCCGAGCACCGCCATGTCGCGCGCGGTCGTGAACTGACCGGGGTTTGGCAAGCCGTGGGCGTTGCGGAAAACGGTCCCCTTCATGCCCAGCGCCCGCGCCTTGGCTGTCATCATATGGGCGAAATTGGCTTCATTGCCGCCGAGAAGCTCGCCGAGCGCCGTCGCCGAGTCGTTTGCCGACTTGGTCACCATCGACAGGATCGCGGTCTCGACCGTGATCGCGCCGCCCCGTCTGACGCCGAGTTTCGTCGGCGGTTCAGCAGCAGCATTGGCCGAAAAGACGACCCGGGAGTTCTTGCTGATCTTGCCGTTCGCCATGGCCTCGAAGGCCAGGTAAAGCGTCATCATCTTGGTGAGCGAGGCCGGATAGCGCCGACCATCGGCATTCGAAGAATAAAGCACCCTGCCGGTCTTGGCATCGATTACGATGGCCGCCGACCTCGCTGCCATGGACGAAGCAGCGTCGGCAACGACGAATGTCATCGCCAAAGCGAGGATCATGATCGTTTTTAGAGAGGACGCGGATTTGGAGAGAATGCCCGACAACGCCTGACGCACCGATAGTTCCTTTGAATTTTTTGTTGCTGGAGGCGGCAAAGGTCCTGCCTCACTTTGAGCCAAGCTATCGCGGTCAGCGTTACCAATCCGTTTATGGTAACCATCGTGTTCACCATTTTCTTCGGGCTTGAGCTTCCTTTTATTCGAATTTTAGCGATTGCCGGTGGCTGGGCCTGCACGCCGGGCCGGTCGCCTGGAACCGCGCTCGGCGAAACATTGACTTTTTGTGCAGTGCACAATATATAACTTGCATTGCACAACGCGGCCCGGACAGGGCGCGTCCACCGTTCAACGGTAACTGTCAAGGGAGCGTGAAATGACCCAGACCTATGAAGATTTCAGCAAATACGGCAAGGAGATTGCCGACACCGGCTTGAAGAGCTTCGCATCCCTTTCCAAGGGTGCGCAGGCCATCGCCACCGAGGCGGGCGAGTACACCAAGAAAAGCTTCGAGGCCGGCAGCGCAGCAGCCGAGAAACTTTTGTCGGCCAAGTCGTTGGAGAAGGCGATCGAGATCCAGTCCGATTTTGCCAAGCAGTCGTACGAAGCCTTCGTCGCCGAAGCGACCAAGATAGGCGATCTCTATGCCGAACTCGCCAAAGAAGCCTACAAGCCGTTCGAAACAATCGTCGCAAAAGCGAAATAATCTCGCTATAATGTGAAGATGGCCCTCGGGCTGAAGACAGACCCGGTCGCGAAGGCGCGGCCGGGTTTTTTCATGGCAATTTGAAATCAGGGGGCTCTGCCGCCTTCACGATTTCGAAAATCGGCCAAGTTTGGCCACCTAGCCATATTGTCAGCTAAACAGAAGGGCTTAAAATCGTTCATCGAAGACCTACATGTCGAACTCATATGGGGATTCGAAAAGGCAGGGCTACGTGACGATTGGTTTGACTGCCACGAGAGATGTGGTGCGGATGCAAAACGGCAACGACGGCAATGAGGCCGGTCGCGGCACGGCTGTCATCACGCGCACCAAAACCAAGACCAAGAAACCTAGCCTTTATCGGGTCCTCATTCTCAACGACGACTATACGCCCATGGAATTCGTGGTTCACGTACTGGAGCGTTTTTTCCAGAAGGACCGTGAAGCCGCCACACGCATCATGCTACATGTTCACAATCATGGAGTGGGCGAGTGCGGGGTCTATACATTCGAGGTGGCCGAGACCAAAGTGTCTCAGGTCATGGATTTCGCCCGACAGAATCAGCATCCGCTGCAATGCGTGATGGAGAAGAAGTGAGGTAACATGCCGGCTTTCTCCCAAGGCCTGGAAAAGGCGCTTCACCAGGCGCTGACGCTCGCCAACGAGCGGCACCACGAATACGCAACCCTTGAACATTTGCTGCTCGCTCTCATCGACGACACCGAGGCGGCCGCGGTCATGCGCGCCTGCAACGTCGATCTCGACGAGCTGAAGCACACGGTTCTCACCTATATCGACACCGAGCTCGACAATCTCGTCACCGGCTACGACGAGGATTCCAAGCCGACGGCCGGTTTCCAGCGCGTCATCCAGCGCGCGGTGATCCATGTGCAGTCGTCCGGCCGCGAGGAAGTCTCCGGCGCCAACGTGCTCGTTGCGATCTTCGCCGAGCGTGAGAGCCATGCCGCCTATTTCCTGCAGGAACAGCAGATGACCCGCTACGACGCGGTCAACTACATTTCGCATGGCATCGCCAAGCGTCCTGGCGCATCCGAGACGCGGTCGCCGCGCGGCGCCGACGACGAGCAGGGCGGCCAGAGCGGCGCCGAGCCGCAAGAGGACGGCGGCAAGAAAAAGCAGCAGCAGGACGCGCTCACCGCCTATTGCATCAATCTGAACAACAAGGCCAAGGCCGGCAAGATCGATCCGCTGATCGGCCGCGGGTCCGAGATCAACCGCACCATCCAGGTGCTGTGCCGCCGCTCCAAGAACAATCCGCTCTATGTCGGCGACCCCGGCGTCGGCAAGACGGCGATCGCCGAGGGCCTTGCCAAGCGCATCGTCGAGGGTGACGTGCCGGAAGTGCTGCACAACGCCACCATCTTTGCGCTCGACATGGGAACATTGCTGGCCGGCACCCGCTATCGCGGCGATTTCGAGGAGCGGCTGAAGCAGGTCGTCAAGGAACTCGAGGACTATCCGGGCGCGGTTCTGTTCATCGACGAGATCCACACCGTGATCGGGGCAGGGGCGACGTCGGGCGGCGCCATGGATGCGTCGAACCTGTTGAAGCCGGCGCTGTCGTCCGGAACGATCCGCTGCATCGGCTCGACCACCTACAAGGAGTTCCGCCAGTTTTTCGAGAAGGACCGCGCTTTGGTGCGGCGCTTCCAGAAGATCGACGTCAACGAGCCGACCATCGAGGACGCCATCGAGATCATGAAGGGTCTGAAGCCGTATTTCGAGGAGTTCCACAAGGTTCGCTACACGGCCGAGGCGATCAAGGCTTCGGTCGAACTGTCGGCGCGCTACATCAACGACCGCAAGCTGCCGGACAAGGCAATCGACGTGATCGACGAGACCGGCGCCTCGCAGATGCTGGTGCCGGAGGCCAAGCGAAAGAAGACTATCGGCATCAAGGAGATCGAAGCGACGATCGCCACCATCGCCCGCATTCCGCCGAAGACGGTTTCCGCCGACGACGAGAAGGTGCTGGCCGGTCTCGACGTTGAGTTGAAACGTGTCGTCTACGGTCAGGACACCGCGATCACGGCATTGACCTCGGCGATCAAACTGGCGCGGGCCGGCCTGCGCGAACCGGAGAAGCCAATCGGCTCCTACCTGTTCTCGGGACCGACCGGCGTCGGCAAGACCGAAGTGGCAAAGCAACTCGCCGCCTCGCTCGGTGTCGAGCTGATCCGCTTCGACATGTCGGAATATATGGAACGCCACACCGTCTCGCGGCTGATCGGCGCGCCTCCCGGCTATGTCGGCTTCGACCAGGGTGGCCTGTTGACCGACGGCGTCGACCAGCATCCGCATTGCGTGCTGTTGCTGGACGAGGTCGAGAAGGCGCATCCGGACCTGTTCAACATCCTGCTGCAGGTCATGGACCACGGCAAGTTGACCGACCACAACGGCAAGCAGATCGACTTCCGCAACGTCATCCTGATCATGACCACCAATGCGGGCGCCTCGGATGCGCAACGCGCGGCGATCGGGTTCGGCTCGACCAAACGCGAAGGCGACGATGTCGAGGCGATCAACCGGCTGTTCACGCCGGAATTCCGCAACCGTCTCGATGCGATCATCCCGTTCGGCTCGCTGCCGGTTCCGGTCATCCACCAGGTGGTGCAGAAGTTCGTCATGCAGCTCGAGGCCCAGCTCTCCGAGCGTGGCGTCACCTTCGACCTGTCGCAGGAAGCGATCGCCTGGCTGGCCGAGAAGGGCTACGACGAGCGCATGGGAGCACGGCCGCTCGGCCGCGTCATCCAGGAGCACATCAAAAAGCCGCTGGCCGACGAGGTGCTGTTCGGTAAGCTCAAAAAGGGCGGCACGGTGCGTGTCACCGTCGAGAAGAAGGAGACCGGCGAGACCGGCCTGAAGCTCGAGTCGCTCGCCGACGAGGCGCCGGTCAAGCCGAAGAAGGAAGAACCCGACGACACGCCGAAACTCAAGAAAGCTGCCAGCAAGAAGCCCGTCGCGAAAAAGGCGATCGCGCAGAAGGCGGAGCCCAAGGGCAAAGATGGCGGCAAGCGCAGCTTGGTGCCGCAACTGCCCCGCAAAGGGTGATGGCCTGAAAACAAAAAAAGCCCCGGAAACGGGGCTTTTTTATTGGATAAAGACGTAGTGGATGCTGGAGGCGTTGTGCGCGACGCCCGGCTTCAGCTTCCCAGCTCTGTTCGTATCTTGTCAGCGTTCTCAGTCAACACTTCCGGTTTCTCCATCTGCCCGCTATGCGGCTTCAAAGGGATTCCCTGGAAGCGCGGAATGACATGGACATGGAGGTGGTAGACGGTCTGGCCCGAAGCAGGCTCGTTGAACTGCAGGATGGTGATGCCATCGGCGCCGAAGGCCTTCTTCACCGCCAACGCCACCTTCTGCACGACGGCGAAGAGCGGGCCGAATACTGCCGGGTCCGCGTCAAGCAGGTTGCGCGACTGCGCCTTCGGCACAACCAGCGTATGACCCGGCCCTTGCGGCATTACATCCATGAAGGCAACGATCGCGTCATCTTCATAGACGCGATGCGAGGGTATTTCACCGCGCAGGATTTTCGCGAAGATATTGTTGCTGTCGTAGGTGGGGTCAGCCATGGCGTGCGCTCCGGATTGTGCCTTGCTCTACCGCATCAAACCCGAAAATCGGAATCGATTTTCGGAAAGTACGATGCGGAGATGCAAAGTGTTAGAGCATGCTTTGTGCGTCCAATTGGACGCGTCGCCCTAACCGTCCGCCAGATCCTTGCGGAACGGCGTGTGCTCTTCAAGATAGTCGCCCATCCGCTCCACTTCGCGCCGCTCGCGCCTGAGATAGTCGGCGACCGCGTTGCGCAAGCCGGGATGCGCGATGTAATGCGCCGAATGCATGGTCACCGGCCTATAGCCGCGCGCTAGCTTGTGCTCGCCTTGCGCGCCGGCTTCGACCACTTTCAGCTTACGGTCGATCGCGAAGTCGATCGCCTGGTGATAGCAGACCTCGAAATGCAGGAACCGATGGTCTTCGATGCAGCCCCAGTTGCGGCCGTAGAGCGCATCGGAACCGATGAAATTGATAGCGCCGGCAATGTAGCGTCCATGGCGCTTGGCCATCACCAGCAGGATGTCGCCGGCCATGCGCTCGCCGATCATCGAGAAAAACTCGCGGTTGAGGTAGGGCCGCCCCCATTTCCTGCTGCCGGTATCCATGTAGAAGGCAAAGAAGTCGTCCCAGATCCTTTCGGTGAGATCCCTGCCGGTCAGCCAGTCGATCGAGATGCCGTGGGCGAGCGCCTCGCGCCGCTCCTTCTTCATTGCCTTGCGCTTGCGCGACGCCAGAGTGGCGAGAAAATCGTCGTAGGTCGAAAAACCTTCGTTGAAGAAGTGGAACTGCTGGTCGGTGCGGTGCAGGAAACCCGCCGCTTCCAGCGCCCCGACATCCTTCTGCTGCGCGAAGGTTACGTGCGCGGAAGAGACGCCGAGCTTGTCCGTCACCGCCTTCAGGCCTGCTGCCAAGCCGGCTTTCACGGCGCGACTGTCCTCGCCCTTGTTGACCAGCAGGCGAGGACCGGTGACCGGCGTGAACGGCACGGCGCATTGCAGTTTTGGGTAGTAACGCCCGCCGACGCGCTCGAACGCGTCGGACCAGCCGTGATCGAAAACATACTCGCCCTGGCTGTGCGATTTCAGGTAGCAGGGAACGGCACCGAGCAGTTTTCCCTGCGCTGTCTCCAGCCTGAGATGATGGCCCCGCCAGCCGGTGCGCTGCACGGCGCAGCCCGAATCTTCAAGCGCACTCAGAAAAGCGAACGAAACTAGGGGGTTGTAGCCGTTTTCTGTATCGCCGCGTGCCGTACCGCCGAGGCCATCCCATTCCGCGCAGGTGAAGGCTCCGATGCCGGAGGCAACCCGGATCGCATACGCTCCATTCGCCGTTTGCCCGTCGCCTTCATCGCCTTGATCCATGAGGCTTATTTAAGCTCCGTACCGGTCCATGCAAGCTCGGTTTCAAGCGACCTGTACAAGATCGGGTTCGAATCCTTCGAATGTCATTTGGTCGGCATATCTAAAGGTCAGGTCGACCGCCGGTTGGTCGAGCACGGTCCAGGTGATGACCGGCATTTTGAGCCTTTCGCGCACGAAACTGACAAACCGGTTCGGCAAGTCGCCGGCGGCGTAGGAGGCGAAGGCGATGTCGTGCGCCAGCATGGCGAAATGCGCCTCGATCAGCTTGACGTCATTGCCGTAAGCGGTCAGCCCGCCCGGAATGCCGGGCGCGTGTTTCGGGAAATCGCGGATCAGCCAGTGGTCGAACGACATGATCGCCGCCTTGCCCTTGTAGTGCTTGAGCATTTCGCCGACGCTTTCCACCAGACCTTCGTCCCGGCCGGGGACCCCTTTCAGCTCGACGACCATCGGCACACGACCATCGACCAGGTCGAGTGCCTGCTGCAGAGTCGGTAGATGGTCTGATGTGCCGCCAACCCTGAGCGCCGTCATCTCCGCTGCCGTTCGCTGCCAGACGAAGCCGTCCTGGCCGGTCAGCCGCTTCAGATCGCTGTCGTGAATCACGACCGGGATGCGGTCAGACGACAGATGCACATCGCATTCGATCGCATAGCCGCGTTCGGCTGCCGCGGCAAAGGCGGAAAGCGTGTTCTCCCAACGCGTCTTGTTCATGTCGTGGAGGCCGCGATGGGCAACGGGTCGGGCGGTCAGCCAGGAAAGATCGGTCATGACTGGCTCATTCGACTTCGAAGATGGCTTCGATTTCCACTGCGGCATTAAGCGGCAGGGAGGCGGCGCCGACGGCGGAGCGGGCATGTTTGCCGTGATCGCCGAGCACTGCAACCAGAAAATCCGAGGCGCCGTTGGCAACCAGGTGCTGTTCGACAAATTCCGGTGCCGAGGCGACGAAGACGGTGATCTTCACCAGGCGGCGGATTTTCTCAAGATCGCCAAGGGCTGCCTTGGCCTGCGCCAATATGTTGATTGCGCAGTATTTTGCCGCTTCCTTGCCGCTTGCGGTGTCGACATCGCGGCCGAGCAGTCCGCTCACCTGCAGCTTGCCCTCGCTGAGCGGCAGCTGTCCGGCGGTGAACAGCAGATTGCCTGACCTGGAATAGGGCACGTAATTGGCGGCGGGCGCGGCTGCGACCGGAACCGTCACGCCGAGATCGCTTAGCCGCTTTTCGATTGTTTCGCTCATGGTATTTCCCTATTGCTTGATGACGCCGGGCAGGCCGGGCCGAAATTGCTATTTTTGCCTCGCTTCCGCCACGACTTTTTTTAAGCTGGACCCTCTTTCCTGCGGCCTGCCATCAGGCGCGATGATCGGAGCCCCTCATGCGCGCAACACGCCTCGCATTCCACGCTGTCCTGCTGCCAGCGGTGTTCTCGATGGCGCCGGCTTTTGCCGTACCGGCGCTGCAAGCGCATCGCGCGGTTTACGATCTGAGCCTGGACAAAGCCTCCGATCGCTCCGGCATTACCGGCATTTCCGGCCGCATGGTCTATGAGTTCAACGGCTCACCTTGCGAAGGCTACACGGTGAAGTTCCGCTTCGTCACCCAGATTGCCACTAACGACAATGCAACAAAGCTGACCGACCAGCAGACGACCACTTTCGAGGACGCCGAAGGCAAGACGTTCTCGTTCGTGACAAAATCCTTCGTCGACCAGAACCTCGACAAGGAGGTGAAGGGCACCGCGACGAAGGAGACGAAGGGCCTCAAGGTCGACATCGACAAGCCGGAGAAGAGCAGCCTCGAACTCGCTGCCACCCAGTTTCCGACCCAGCATCTGGCCGAACTGATCGACAAGGCCGAAAAGGGCGAAAATTTCTACGAAACCAATCTGTTCGACGGCTCGGAAGATGCCGACAAAGTGATGACCACCACCGTCGTAGTCGGCAAGAAAGCCGATGCCGACAAAGCTGATCCGGAAGCGCCGGCATTGGCGAAACTCGCCACCGACAAATACTGGCCAGTCGACATTGCCTATTTCGACGGCACCGACAAGTCAGGCGAGGAGGTGCCGGAGTACCGGATCAGCTTCAAGCTGCATGACAACGGCATCACGCGCGACCTCGTCATGGACTATGGCGAGTTCTCGATGACCGGCAAGCTGGTCAATCTGTCGTTGTTCGATCAGTCGAAAGTCTGTCCGCCGAAATAGGCTTCAGGTTAACCACGCCCGCAAGGCGGCGCCTACAGCGCCGCGCGTTCTTGGCCGCGCAAAGGACGCTGTAGCACTTTGATTTGCGCATGATCCTTTCCGAAAATCGATTCCGATTTTCGGGGTCATGCGCCATGACTTGAACACGCCGCAATTGCATCTCAACTTCTACGCCGATGGGTCGATCGGGGGGTGGGTTGAGCAGAATCGATGTGTTCGTGGCGCCGAGGCCCAATCCGGCGCTGATCAGGATCATGACTGTAGTCAACCGGGTTGTCATGCTGCATGGCATTCCCGGGTTTCGCGACCTGTTGCCGTTCAACCGCCTGGCCGGATTGCGCGGCGTCGCCAATGTCCGTCATATCGACTTTCCCGACGACGACCGGCAGCGGCTGAAGGCCTGTTGCGGCGCCGGCAAGGCGACGTTCATCACGCCCAACCATCCGGAATTCTTTACCGACTGGATGATCGACAAGGAGATCGTCTCGCAGGTCAGCCCGCTCGCGGCATCCTGGGCCACGCATGGCGTCGTCAACGGCCTCGGCCGGATCATGCAGAAATTCTGGCTGGCCAACAATCTGATCGCCCAGATTCCTGGCAACAGTGGGGCCGCCAAGGAACACTCGATCGCCTGGGCGCTGAAAGGGCATGGTGTTCTCTTGCATCCCGAAGGCGGCGTCGGCTGGCATGCAAATGTCGTCGGTTCGCTCCTTCCGGGGGCGGTCGAGATGGGGTTCGAAGCGCTTAAGCGCGGTCGCGCCACGGATCAGGATTGTAGGATTTGGATCGCGCCGGTTGTCTGGAAGCTCGCCTTCACCAAAAATGTCGAGCCGGCGCTGGCGCAGGAATGCGCGTATGTCGAGAAGAGCCTGAAGATCGAACGCCGTGCCGCCGATACGCTGCCGGAGCGCGTCCACCATGTCTATGCGACGTTGCTGTCGCGCGATGAGATTGCCTGTGGCATGGCGCCCGACGAACGGGCTTCGTATGCAGCGCGTCAGACGCAACTGCTGCTCGAATTGAGTCGGCGCCTGGGGGAGGGCATTTCGTTCGATCCCGGCGCCAACGAGATCGCCGAGCTTTTGCGCCGGTCGCGCCGCTGGCTGCGGGAAAACACCGGCGACGCTGAGAGACAAAAACAGGTCCGCACGCTGGCGGACACCATCCAGCGTCTCCAGCGCGTCGGACCGTGGGCCTCAGTTAACTCGCGCATCACGCAAGAGGAGATCGCCGAGCATCTGAAGCGCGTCCGCAACGACTATTGCAAGGGCACGCTGCGCGACACGATCAACCGCTTCGTGCCGCAGCCGGCCGGGCCGCGCTGCGCGCATATCCGGGTGCCGGAACCGTTGGGATTGCATGCCTTTCGGGGCTCGATCGACGATGCGCTCGCCGAACTTCACAGCCGTATGCAGGCGGCTGTCACCACGTCAGTAGCCGAACTCGAAGCCGCCGGCGGCTTCATTTTCTATCCGAATCCCTTCTATCATCGCTAACGTTTGGATCTTGGCCCCAGGTGAACTGCGGCTCCGCTGGTCGGCGCAAGATGAAGGAGTGCGGCAAACCTCATGGCGGTGTATGTCGACGCGGCGATCTGGAAATGGGTCGGCCACCGCTGGTGTCATCTGCTGGCCGACGACACCGACGAGCTGCATCGTTTTGCAGCACAGCTCGGCGTCAAGCGCTCGTCCTATCAGGGGCCGCCGAAGACATCGGCGCCGCATTATGACATCACCGGCTTCGAGCGCGACCGCGCGGTGCGGCTAGGCGCCATCGAATGCAGCCGCGAAGAGATCGTTGCTGTTTTCCGGCGTGTCCGCGTGCCGAAGGGGAAGATACGACCATAGCCCGGGTGCGCTGATCGCCGCATGCTGAGCCGCAAGACACCGCAGCGCTTGCGTTTGTCGCGCATCCCCTCTATATGCGCGCTCATTCCACACACGGACTTTGGTGTCTGCCCGGGAGAAATCCGGCTGAAACCTCCGGTGGCGTTCGAGGACAAAGTCCAGAAATGCCTGTGTCCGTGGAGGCTAACCGGAAAGGATACTCAAGAATGGCTCTGCCTGATTTCAGCATGCGCCAGCTTTTGGAAGCTGGCATTCACTTCGGCCACCAGACTCACCGCTGGAACCCGAAGATGGCGCCCTATATCTATGGCGCCCGCAACAACATCCACATCATCGACCTCTCGCAGACGGTGCCGCTGCTGCACCAGGCGCTGAAGCAGGTTTCCGACACCGTCGCCAAGGGTGGCCGCGTACTGTTCGTCGGCACCAAGCGCCAGGCGTCCGACATCGTCGCCGACGCCGCGCAGCGCTCGGCCCAGTACTATGTCAACTCCCGCTGGCTCGGCGGCATGATGACCAACTGGAAGACGATCTCGAATTCCATCCAGCGCCTGCGCAAGCTCGACGAGATGCTGGCTGGCGAGGCCCAGGGGCTCACCAAGAAGGAGCGCCTCAACCTCGATCGCGAGCGCGAGAAGCTCGACAAGGCGCTGGGCGGCATCAAGGACATGGGCTCGACGCCCGACCTGATGTTCGTGATCGACACCAACAAGGAAGCGATCGCCATCCTCGAGGCCAAGCGCCTCGGCATCCCGGTCGTCGCCATCATCGATTCCAACTGCGACCCGGACAAGATCGATTTCCCGATCCCTGGCAATGATGACGCGGCCCGCGCCATCCAGCTCTATTGCGATCTGATCGCCAAGGCTGCAATCGACGGCATTGCTCGCCAGCAGGGCGCGCTTGGCGTCGACGTTGGCGCTTTGGCCGAGGCCCCGATCGAGCCGGCACTCGAGCCGACGCAGACCGCCGAGACACCGGCTGCCCGGACACCGGAAGCATAACAGGGAAGGCCGGTTTCGGCCTTCATCTTTCTCATATTCTGGCGCGCTAAGCGCTGGCGTCAGGCGCATCATCGAGGACCGGTGGTGCGTCGGTGCATTTTAAACAAAGAGGCGACAATGAGTATTTCGGCTGCACAGGTCAAAGAACTCCGCGACTTGACCGGCGCGGGCATGATGGACTGCAAGGCGGCGTTGAACGAGACCAACGGCAACATGGAAGAGGCCGTCGACTGGCTGCGCAAGAAGGGCATTTCCAAGGCCGACAAGAAGGCCGGCCGTACCGCGGCCGAAGGCCTGATCGGCGTCGATTCCGGTATCCGCGAGGCGGCGGTCGTCGAGGTCAATTCTGAGACCGATTTCGTTGCCCGCAACGCCGCCTTCCAGGAGATCGTCGCCAAGGTCGCCAAGGTCGCGCTCGCCTATGGCGGCAAGACCGAGGCCGTCGCAGCCGCCCCCTATCCGGGTTCCGACAAGTCGGTTGCCGACACCATCAAGGACGCTGTCGGCACTATCGGTGAGAATCTTGGCTTCCGCCGTTCGGCCAAGCTCACGGTCGAGCACGGCGCTGTCGCGACCTACGTCCACAATGCGGTTGCCGACGGCCTTGGCAAGCTCGGCGTGCTGGTCGCCATCGAGACGACAGGCAACGCGCAGGCCGCCAACGCCTTTGCCCGTCAGGTCGCCATGCATGTCGCCGCCACCAACCCGATGGCGCTGACGACGGAGCAGCTCGATGCGGCCGCGGTCGAGCGCGAGAAGGCGATCTTTGCCGACCAGGCGCGCCAGTCCGGCAAGCCGGAGGCGATCATCGAGAAGATGGTCGAGGGCCGTCTGCGCAAGTTCTACGAAGAGGTCGTGCTGCTCAAGCAGGCTTTCGTGCTCAATCCCGACATCACCGTCGAGAAGGCGCTGCAGGATGCCGAGAAGGAAATCGGCGCACCGGCCAAGATCACTGCCTATCTGCGCTTCGCGCTCGGCGAGGGCATCGAGAAGGAAGAGACCGATTTTGCGGCGGAAGTCGCGGCGGCGGTCAAGAAGTAAACCGCACCCTATCTTTCTGAAATGGCTTTATGGCCGGGTGTCCGCGAGGATGCCCGGCCGATTTCTTGCGCGGTGCGGCCGGCGACAGGCCGGTTGGCTATCTGCCGGATCTGCTCATGCCCGGATCTGCTCATGCAAGGTGCATTTGCCGGCGTAAGCTAAGGCTGGAAGAGAGTTTTCCGGTTCGGGCGCCGCGTGACATCGCGGCGCCCTTCGTGTATCGGAACCCAATGTTTCGGGGCAGCGCCTGCGCGGCGGCAGCCCGCGGCGCGTCACACGCATGATAATGAGGACCAGATGACGGTGAAGCCCCTCTACCAACGTGTCTTGCTGAAAGCATCTGGCGAAGCGTTGATGGGCGAGCAGCATTTCGGCATCGACGTGTCGGTAGTCGATCGCATCGCCGCCGACATCGCCGAGGCCCGCGCCCTGGGCATCGAGGTCGGCATCGTCATCGGCGGCGGCAACATCTTTCGCGGCGTCGCAGTTGCGTCCAAGGGCGGTGACCGGGTCACCGGCGACCACATGGGCATGCTCGCCACCGTCATCAACTCGCTGGCGCTGCGCACTTCGCTGAACAAGATCGGCGTCGACGCGGTGGTGCTGTCGGCAATCGCTATGCCTGAGCTTTGCGAGAGCTTTTCGCAGCGCCAAGCGACCGCCTACATGAACCAGGGCAAGGTCGTCATTTTCGCCGGCGGCACCGGCAATCCTTTCTTCACCACCGATTCGGCCGCGGCGCTGCGCGCGGCGGAAATCGGCGCCGATGCGCTGTTCAAGGGTACCCAGGTCGACGGCGTCTATTCGGCAGATCCCAAGAAGGACCCGAATGCGACCCGCTTCGAGCGCATCAGCCATGGCGAAGTCATAAGACGTGGGCTTTCGATCATGGATACGGCCGCGATTGCACTTGCGCGCGAAAACAACATTCCGATAATCGTCTATTCGATCCACGAGAAGGGTGGTTTCGGTGATATTCTGAGGGGCGGCGGCCGTTGCACGGTCGTCACGGACGACTGATCGGGAGCCCGATCCCGAACCGAAGGTTTCCCGTAGGCGAAAAGCGGGAACCGGTTTTCGGATTGAGGCTTGAATACGGGATTACCCTGAAGTGAACCCGGCTAACGGGTCGAGGAGACGATGATGAGTGGCGAATACGATGATCTCAAACGGCGCATGGACGGGGCGATCGCTGCGTTCAAGCACGATCTGGCTTCGCTGCGGACCGGCCGCGCTTCGAGCAACCTGCTCGACGCGATCCAGGTGCAGGCCTACGGCACCACCATGCCGATCAACCAAGTGGCAAACGTGTCGGTGCCGGAGCCGCGCATGATTTCGGTTTCGGTCTGGGATAAGTCGATGGTCGGCGCGGTCGATCGCGCCATCCGTGAATCCAATCTCGGCTTCAATCCGATCGTCGATGGCACCAATCTCAGAATTCCGCTGCCCGAGCTCAATGAACAGCGCCGCAAGGAACTGGTCAAGATCTCGCACGGTTATGCAGAGAATGCCCGTATAGCCGTGCGCCACGTGCGCCGGGACGGCATGGAGTTTCTCAAAAAGGCGGAAAAGGACGGCGATATCAGCGAAGACGATCATCGCAAGCGGTCCGACCAGGTTCAGAAACTCACCGACGAGACGATCAGCACCATCGACCATCTGCTTTCCGATAAGGAAGCTGAAATCATGCAGGTTTAGGGTCTGGCCACTGCTGGCTCGAAAGCGAGAACATGACAAGCCCCGCGCATGTCGCGATCATCATGGACGGAAACGGACGCTGGGCCAAGGCGCGTGGCTTGCCACGGCTTGCTGGGCATCGTGCCGGCGTCGAGGCGCTGCGCAACACGGTGCGCGCCGCTCCTGGCCTTGGCATCTCGTTCCTGACCGTCTACGCCTTCTCGTCGGAAAACTGGTCGCGGCCGAAGTCCGAAGTCAGCGACCTGATGGGCCTGTTGAAAATCTTCATTCGCCGCGATCTCGCCGAACTGCACCAAAACGGCGTGCGGGTCAGGATCATCGGCGACAGGGCAGGGCTGCAGCCTGACATCAGGACCCTGCTTGAAGAGGCCGAAACCCTGACCGTCCACAACGACGCGCTGACCCTGGTCATCGCTTTCAACTATGGCGGACGCGACGAAATCGTGCGCACAGCGCGCAAGCTTGCCTCGGCGGTGGCGCGCGGCGAGCTCGACAGCGAGGCGATCACGGCCGAATCCTTTGCCGGCTCTCTCGACACCCAGGGTATTCCAGATCCGGAACTGGTCATCCGTACTAGCGGCGAGCTCAGGCTGTCGAATTTCCTTCTGTGGCAAGCGGCCTATAGTGAGCTTGTCTTCCTGCCTTGCTACTGGCCCGATTTCAGCCGCGAGCATTTGGCCGACGCATTGCGCGACTTTGCCAGTCGCGAGCGCCGTTTCGGCGGTCTGGGCGCTCAAGACGTCGCCGTGACGGCCAAGGGATGAGCAACCTCCAGCTTCGGGTTATTTCTGCCGTCGTGCTTGCGGTCGTCACACTCAGCCTGACCTGGCTGGGCGGACTGCCCTTCCGGTTGCTTTGCGCGGCCATGACGATTCTGATCTTCTACGAATGGTCACGAATGTGCCGCCCGGTTGCCGCCACGCGTCTTGGTTTTCTGCCGGAAGCGCTGCTTCTGGTTTTCGTCGGCGGTTTGGTCGCCGGCTTGCCTGCGTCATGGCTTCTGCTTCTTGTGGCAGTGATGGTCGTTGTCACCGTGGTCGTGGGTTCGATGCGCCAGACTTCGATGCGCCAGGCGGGTCAGTGGGACGCGTCCGGCCTTGCCTATGCCGCCATTTCCGGACTGTCACTTGCTCTTTTGCGTGACGGCGATCATCCCGGCCTCGTCGCCATTCTCTTCCTGTTCGCGGTGGTTTGGGCGACCGACATATCAGCCTATTTCGTCGGCCGCGCTGTCGGCGGTCCGAAGCTGGCGCCGTCGATTTCACCAGGCAAGACTCAGAGCGGGGCACTCGGCGGCGCCGTCGGCGGCGTGGTTGCCGGGCTGCTTCTGGCGGCCGCGGCCGGAGGCGGAAATCTCGCAGTGCTCGGCGTCGTCGCCCTCGTGCTTTCGCTCGTCTCCCAGGCCGGCGACCTTTTCGAATCATGGGTGAAGCGCCGCCACAACCGCAAGGATTCGGGCACGCTGATACCGGGCCATGGCGGCGTCATGGACCGGGTCGACGGGCTTGTCGCGGCGGCTTTCGCCCTGTACGTCATCGGCTGGATTTCGGCGACCGCCGACCATCCGGCACAGGGGCTGTTTCCAGCTTGACCAGCATTGATTCCCGGCCTGGTTTTTTGACCTGCGCAGGATGCGCCACGGATTCGCCTGGATTGATGCCACAGTCGCGGTACGACCGTGCTGCGGACGAATTTGAGGACATGAGTTGAACGAGATTCTTCACGCGGTTTTCAGCACGGAAGGCTTTGTCCTCGGCACGCTGGTGCCGTTCCTGTTCGTGCTGACCGTAGTCGTGTTCGTCCACGAGATGGGCCATTATCTCGTCGGCCGCTGGTGCGGCATCGGCGTGAAAGTCTTTTCGATCGGCTTCGGCCCGGAACTCTTCGGCTTCAATGACAGCCATGGCACGCGCTGGAAACTCTGCGCCATACCACTCGGCGGCTACGTCAAATTCGTCGGCGACATGAACGCCACATCGAGCCAGCCCAGCTCGGAGGAGATCGAAACGCTGACCGATGCCGAGCGCAAGATCGCGTTTCACACGCAGCCGGTCTGGAAGCGCGCCGCGACTGTGGTGGCCGGTCCGCTGTTCAATTTCCTGCTGACGATCGCCGTCTTCGCGGTGCTATTTACCGCCTATGGCCGCCCTGTGATGGAGCCGATGGTGGCTGAAGTCACCGCCGACAGTCCGGCGGCGCAGGCCGGGATCCTGCCCGGGGACCGGTTCGTCAGCGTCGACGGCAGCAAGGTCCAGACCTTCGCCGACGTCCAGCGCCGGGTCTCGGGCCGCGGCGGCGACGCCATCACGTTCGTCATGCTGCGCGACGGCAAGGAGATCACCGTTACGGCGACGCCACGGTTGATGGAACAGGAAGACGCGCTGGGCAACAAGGTCAAGGTGGCCGTGATCGGCGTCGTCAACAACCAGGAATTCGGCCAACCGCGCCTGATCACCTATAGCCCGGCTGGCGCACTGGCTGCCGCGGTCGAGGAAACCGGCCACATCATCCAGGGTACCGGCCAGTTCCTGCAGCGTTTCGTCGTCGGTCGCGAAGACAAATGCCAGCTGGGCGGTCCAATCAAGATCGCAAAGATGTCGGGGCAGGCGGCAAAACTGGGCTTCGACTGGCTTGTGCAACTTGTTGCGCTGTTGTCGGTCGGGATCGGTATTCTCAACCTTTTGCCGATTCCCCCCCTCGACGGCGGCCATCTCCTGTTCTACGGCGTGGAGGCCGTCATTCGGCGACCGGTGTCGGAACGGATGATGGAAATGGGTTACAGGGCCGGCCTGCTTCTCGTCTTGGGCTTCATGGGGTTCGTTTTCTGGAACGACCTGTTTGGATGCTGAAATCATGAAGAAATTTGGCTTCGGCACAGCCAATGTTGAGACGCCGTTTACCATGCATGGGGATATGCGTGACGCGAAAGCCACGCAACAGGGTTAAGTAAATACAAATTAACCAGGAGCCTTGCGTGTAGGGAAAATCCGGTTAATACGGTAGGGGAAATTACCGCACGTCCGGTTTTCTCGCCGTGGGGACTTCGAGAAAAGGTACAAAAGCCCGATGAAGGCAGCATCCAAGTTTCTGAGCGCCGCGTCCGCGGTGGCCCTGTCCGCCGCCCTGGTCGTACCAGGTGCGCTCACAGTGCAGTTCGTTGCCACATCGGCGGCCGAGGCCGCTGTTGTTTCAAGAGTTGAAGTCAGCGGCAATCAGCGTGTCGACGCCGACACGATCCGCAACTACGTCACGATCAAGCCCGGCAAGCCCTTTTCCAGTTCCGATATCGACGATGCGGTCAAGGCGCTGTTCGGCACCGGGCTGTTCTCGGACGTCCAGATCAACCAGGTCGGTTCGTCGCTGGTCATCAAGGTTTCCGAATATCAGGTCGTGAACCAGGTGCTGTTCCAGGGCAACAAAAAACTCAAGGACAACGCCCTTGCGACGGCGGTCCAGTTGAAGCCGCGTGGAACGTTCTCGCAGCAGGCGCTCGATGCCGACGTCGAGGCGGTCAAGGCTGCCTACAGGCGTATCGGCCGCGACGACGCCGCCGTGACCACCCAGATCATGGATCTTGGCGACAACCGCGTGAACGTGGTCTTCAACATCAACGAAGGCGGCCGCACGCAGATCGCCGCGATCAATTTCGTCGGCAACAGTGCCTATTCGAGCCGTCGCCTGTCCGACGTCATCTCCACCAAGCGCTCGACCATCCTTTCGTTCGTGCTGCGCGACGACGTCTATGACGAAGATAAGCTGCGCGCCGACGAGGAGCTGCTGCGCCGTTTTTATTACAATCACGGATATGCGGACTTCCAGGTGATTTCCGCGGTCGGCGAACTCGACGAAACCACCAACAAGTACACGGTGACCATCACCGTGCAGGAGGGCGACCGCTACACCTTCGGCGACGTCAGCGTCGAGAGCACGATTCCCGAGGTCGACGCTGCATCGCTGCAGTCGGCGGTCGAAACCCACAAGGGCGACGTCTACAACGCTGAGAACGTCGAAGACACCATCATTGCGTTGACCGAGAGGGTCGCCGGTTCCGGCTATCCCTTCGCCCAGGTGACGCCGCGCGGCGACCGCAATTTCGAGAACCACACCATTTCAGTGGTCTATACGATCGACCAGGGTACCAAGGCCTATGTCGAGCGCATCGACATTCGCGGCAACGACCGGACACGCGACTATGTCATCCGCCGCGAATTTGACGTGAGTGAGGGCGATGCCTTCAACCAGGTTCTCATCCAGCGCGCGAAGAAGCGGCTGGAAGCGCTCGATTATTTTGAAAAAGTCGAAGTTTCCACCGTTCCCGGCTCTGAGCCAGACCAGGTGGTGCTCGTGGTCGACGTGGTCGAAAAATCGACCGGCGAGTTCTCGATTGGCGCTGGCTATTCGACAGGCGGCGACACGTCAGGCCCGTCCGTCGAGGGATCGATCACCGAGCGCAACTTCCTCGGACGCGGCCAGTTCATCAAACTATCGGCGGGCGGCGGCAAGAATTCGCGCGACTACAGCTTCTCCTTCACCGAGCCCTATTTCCTCGGGCGGCGCATTGCCGCCGGTTTCGATATCTTCAACCGGACCAGGGAATACGACGACTATAAGAGCGAGACGCTAGGCGCGACAGTGCGCTTCGGCCTGCCGATCACCGACAACATCTCGACGCAGCTGGCGTACAATATCTCGCAGGAAAAGTATAAGCTCGACGATGACTGCGATCCACTGGCTGGCTGCGACATCTCTCAGGCTGTCCTAAACGGCATTGAGGAAAGCCCATGGCTCAAGTCGTCGGTCAGTCTCGCCCTGGTCTACAACACCATCGACGACATGAAGAACCCGCATGAAGGCATCTTCGCCAACGTCACCACGGAATTCGCCGGTCTCGGCGGCGACGCCAAATTCGTCAAGGTGACCGCGCGCGGCAGCGTCTATCAGACATTGTCGGAGCAGCTTGATCTGGTGGGGGTGATTTCGGGCGGGGCCGGCCATATCCAGGGCTTCGGCAACGACGACCTGCGCATCTTCGATCATTTCCAGAGCAGCGACCGCATGATCCGCGGCTTCGCCTATGGCGGCATCGGTCCGGCGGCCCCAGCACCCAGCGACGACCATCTCGGTGGCACCACCTATTTCAATGCCTCTGCGGAAGCCCAGTTCCCGATGCCGGTCATTCCGGAAAGCTTCGGCCTGCGCGGCGCGGTGTTCGCCGATGCGGCGACGCTCTATGGCAGCCAGATCGAGACTGCACTGGTCGATCAGTCGACGGTCGACATGCAGTGGCGCGCCTCTGTCGGCGTCGGTCTTATGTGGGCGTCGCCCTTTGGCCCGATCCGCATCGACTATGCGATTCCGGTCCTCAAGGAGGACACCGACGAGGTACAGGAATTCAACTTCGGTATATCGACCCGCTTCTGATCGGCGGGCAACGATGCTTCCGGGCCGTTGGCGTCCGGAAGAGAGTGATCCGACACTACAGCGCCGCGCGTCCTCTTGGACGCGCAAAGGACGCTGTAGAACTTTGATTTTGCGCATGATCGTTTCCGAAAATCGATTCCGATTTTCGGGGTCATGCGCTAGCTGGATATAGCTTCTGGAATGACCGATCCGGTGTTCTTCGCGCCATCACGCCGGTATACGGCTGGCGAAGTCGCGAATCTGACCGGCTCGGTGCTTGTTGATTCCGACCTCTCCGATATATCGATCGAAGCCTTGGCGCCGGCAAGCGAAGGCGGCGAGCACGCTCTTGTCTTCGTCGATGGCAGGCGCAACTTCGCGCTGATGCAATCGCTGCGGGCAGCGGCGGTTCTCTGTCCCGCCGAATTTGCCGGCAAAGCGCCGGCGGGCATCGCGGTTTTGGTCCATCCACGCCCGCAACAGGCTTTCGCGATGGTCGGACGCCTTCTTTTTCCGGCGGCTGCGACACCGGCGCCGATGACCGGCGAAACCGGTATCTCGCCGCATGCCCATGTCGATTCATCGGCGCATGTCGAGGCCGGCGCGATCGTCGAGGCCGGCGCGATCATCGGCCCCCGCGCATCTATCGGCAGCGGAACCGTTATCGCTCCTCATGCCGTCATCGGTCCCTCCTGCCAGTTCGGCCGCGACGGCTATGTCGGTCCAGGCGCCAGCATCCAGTACGCGCTTATCGGCAACCGCGTCATCATTCATGGCGGCGCCCGCATCGGCCAGGACGGTTTTGGCTTCGTGGCCGGCGCCAAGGGCCCGGAGCGCGTCCCGCAAATCGGCCGGGTCATTATCCAGGATGACGTCGAGATCGGCTCGAACACCACGGTCGATCGTGGCGCCATGTCCGACACGATCATCGGTCAAGGCACCAAGATCGACAATCTGGTGCAGATCGCTCACAACGTCCGTATCGGCCGCAACTGCATAATCGCCGGCCTTTCGGGTATTTCCGGTTCCGTAACGGTGGGCGACAACGTCACCATGGGTGGCGGTGTCGGCCTTGCAGATCACCTGACCATAGGAACAGGAGCCAAGCTTGCTGCAAGAAGCGGGTTCATGAGCAACGTCCCTGCGGGCGAGATTTGGGGTGGGTACCCAGCGCAGCCCATGGCGGAAGCCATGCGGGAGATCGCGGCTCTGCGAAGACTGGCCAGGGCGCGCAAATCCGGCGACGGAGGGAAGAACTGAGATGGTGGCGGCGACGACGCTCGAGGCGGTCGACATATTGGGGTTGATGAAGCTCCTGCCGCATCGCTATCCGTTCCTGATGATCGACCGCATCATCGACATCGATGGCGACGAGTCCGCTATAGGCATCAAGAACGTGACCATAAACGAGCCGCATTTCCAGGGTCATTTCCCGGATCAGCCGGTCATGCCGGGCGTGCTGATCGTCGAGGCGATGGCGCAGACGGCCGGCGCCATCTGCATCCGCAGCCATGGCACCGAAAAACCGTCGCTGGTCTATTTCCTGACCATCGACAATGCCAAATTCCGTAAACCGGTCGTTCCCGGCGACCAGTTGAAGATCCATGTGAAGAAAATCAAGAAACGTGGCAACCTTCTCAAATTCGCCTGCGAGGCTCTGGTCGACGGCGTCAAGGCCGCCGAAGCCGAGATCTCGGCGATGATGGTTACGAGCGACTGACGATCGAATGCTTATGAAAATCCAGACAGTCATCCATCCATCGTCGGTCATCGAGGCCGGCGCAAAAATCGGCGAAGGCGTCCGCGTCGGGCCATTCTGCCACATCAGCGCCGACGCGGTGATCGGCGACCGCGTCGAACTGGTCAGCCACGTCTCGGTGATGGGCGCGACCATCATCGGTGCGTCGACCAAAGTGTATCCGATGGCGACACTGGGCGCGCCGCCGCAGAACACCAAGCACAAGGGCGGCCGCACCACGCTGGTCATCGGCGAGAACTGCACGATCCGCGAAGGCGTGACCATGCACCTCGGCACCGATTCCAGCCGCGGCGAGACGACGATTGGCGACAACGGCAACTTCCTTGCCTACGCCCACATCGCCCATGACTGCATCGTCGGCAAGAATGCCACCTTCGCCAATCAGGCGACGCTGGGCGGCCATTGCGAGATCGGCGACAACGTCTATATCGGTGGCCTCACCGCTGTTCATCAGTTTGTCCGCGTCGGCGACAACGCCTTTCTCGGCGGTTGCTCGGCAATCGTCGGGGATGTCATTCCCTACGCCATCGCCGTCGGCAATCGCGCCAGCCTTCGCGGCCTCAACATCATCGGCCTGAAGCGCGCGGGCCTGCCGCGCTCCGAGATCCATACGCTGCGCAAGGCCTACAGGACGATCTTCGATCGCTCCCGAACCGTCGGCGAAAACGTCGAGTTCGCCAAGGCGGAATTCGCCTCGTCACCGACCGCCATGAAAATCATCGATTTCATCGCCAGTCGCGGCAAGCGGCATTATGCCGTCCCGTCGCTCAAGGCTGGCGACGGCGACGATGCAGATGACGAAGATTGAGGCCACTCGGACGGGCCTTGATCTCGCGCCAGACTCCAAGGTCGGCATCATTGCCGGCGGCGGCAGTCTGCCGGTCGAAGTCGCCAGGGCGCTTGGTGGGCAAGGTAAGTCTCCCTTCGTGGTAATCGTGGCGGGCGAGGTCGACCGCATATCCGATTTCGACGCCTACGAGCAGGCGACGTTGAGGCTGGAGGATGTCGGCTCACTGCTGCCGACGCTCAAAAATCATCATGTTACCCATTTGGTGACAGCGGGCCATATCACGCGCCGTCCCCGGCTGAGCGCCATGCGCCTCAATCTCGGCCTGCTCGCCTGGGTGCCCAGCCTTCTTATCGGTGTAACCCAAGGCGACGACACGGTGCTGAAACTGTTCGTGCGGAGGATCGAGCGCAGCGGCATCAACGTTGTCGGCGCCCATGAGATCGTGCCGGAATTGGTCGCTGCCGAAGGCGCGCTGACCAAGGCTATGCCGCGGAAATCCGATTGGCGCGACATCGAAGCGGCGCATACGGCGGCAAAGGCCATCGGCGCGCTGGATATCGGCCAGGCGGCTGTTGCGATCGGCGGCCGCGCCATCGCGCTGGAGGGCGTCGAGGGCACTGACGGATTGCTCGATCGAACAAGGCAGTTGCGCGACCATGGCAGGCTGGCCGGCAGAACGCGCGGCGTCCTGGTCAAATGCGCCAAGCCCGGCCAGGAGTTGCGCGCCGACCTGCCCTCCATCGGCCCGCAGACGGTCGAGGCGGCGCATGCCGCCGGACTTGCCGGCATTGCCATCGAAGCCGGCCGCTCGCTGGTTCTGGAAGGCCCTACCGTCGTTGCCCGCGCCAATGCGCTCGGCCTATTCGTGATCGGCCTGCCTGCTGCGGAGCCGATGCATGGCGACTAAGAAACCGCTGAAGATCGCCATCGTCGCCGGCGAGGAATCCGGCGACCTGCTTGGCGCCGACATCGTAGCGTCGCTCAAGCGCGCGACTGGCCGCGAGGTCCGGCTCGTCGGCATCGGCGGCCGGCATTTGCAGGCGCTCGGCCTCACGCCGCTCTTCGACGGCGGGGAGATCGCGCTGATGGGCCTGAGCGCCATCCTGCGCGACCTGCCGCGCCTGATGCGACGGATCAGCCAGACGGCCGACGCGGTCGCCGGTGAAAAGCCCGACTGCCTCATCACCATCGACAGCCCAGATTTTTCGCTGCGCGTGGCGAAGAAGGTGCGTGCCGCGGATACGGCAATCCCGATCATCCACTATGTCTGCCCGAGCGTCTGGGCGTGGCGGCCGGGCAGGGCGGAAGCGATGAAACCGTATGTCGATCATATCCTCTGCATCCTGCCTTTCGAGGTGAAGGAGCTCGCCCGCCTCGGCGGCCCGCCCGGCACCTATGTCGGCCATCGCCTTATGCACGATCCGGGCGTGCTCGGCGCTGCCAAGGCGCAAAGCCTGCCGCGCGACCTGTCCGAGGATCGTGTGAAGACACTGCTTGTGCTGCCCGGCTCGCGTCGCGGTGAGGTGCGACGGCTGGTTGGCCCGTTCGGCAAGACGATCTCGATCCTACGCGCACGCGGACACCGCTTGCGCCTGCTGTTGCCGACGGTGCCGCATGTCGCCGACCTAGTCAGGGCTTCGGTGGCAAGCTGGGACGAGAAGCCGGAGATCATCCTTGATACCGAACGCAAATGGCAGGCCTTCGGCAAGGCCGATGCAGCGCTGATCGCATCGGGAACGGTGTCGCTGGAACTGGCGCTGTCGGGCGTGCCGATGATCTCCTGCTACCGGCTCGATCCGGTCATGCGGATTGCCCAGCGCCTGATCACCGTATGGAGCGCCGCCTTGCCCAATCTCATCGCCGATCGCCCGATCGTGCCGGAAAGCTACAACGAATATGTGCGGCCGCACTATCTGGCGCGGCAGTTGGAGGCGCTTTTTTCCGACACCCCCTATCGCGCATGGCAGAAGGACGGTTTTGCCGAGGTGGCCAGACGCATGGCCGTTGATGAACCTTCCGGCGATATCGCTGCGGGGGTCGTGATGAAATACATCAAAGGGTGAGTAGTGAGTAGTGAAGATAGCAGAGCACCGCTCGGCGTCTAGAATTCCTATTTACTAATCACTACTCACTTCTTCTATTCACCGTTTAGCAATCGGCACGTAGTCGCGTTCCGGCGCACCTGTATAGAGCTGGCGCGGGCGACCGATCTTCTGGTGCGGATCCTCGATCATCTCTTTCCACTGCGCGATCCAGCCGACGGTACGGGCGACCGCGAACAGCACGGTGAACATGGTGGTGGGGAAGCCCAGCGCCTTCAGCGTGATGCCGGAATAGAAATCGACGTTCGGATAAAGCTTCTTCTCGATGAAATAGGAGTCGGTCAGCGCGATCTTTTCCAGTTCCATGGCGATGTCGAGCAGCGGATCATCCTTGATGCCGAGTTCGCCCAAAACCTCATGTGCGGTCTTCTGCATGATCTTGGCGCGCGGATCGTAGTTCTTGTAGACGCGGTGGCCAAAGCCCATCAACCGGAACGGATCGTTCTTGTCCTTGGCGCGGGCGATGAATTCCGGGATGTGGTCGACATGGCCGATCTCGCCCAGCATGTTCAAGGCCGCCTCGTTGGCGCCGCCATGAGCCGGTCCCCACAGGCAGGCGATGCCGGCGGCGATGCAGGCAAACGGGTTGGCGCCCGACGAGCCGGCGAGGCGAACGGTCGAGGTCGAGGCGTTCTGCTCGTGATCGGCATGCAGGATGAAGATGCGCTCCATCGCACGCGCCAGCACCGGATTGATCTTGTATTCCTCACACGGCACGGCAAAGCACATATGTAGGAAGTTGGCCGCGAAATTCAGCTCGTTCTTCGGGTAAATGAAGGGCTGGCCGATGTGGTACTTATAAGCCATCGCCGCGATCGTCGGCATCTTGGCGATCAGCCGCATCGACGCGACCATGCGCTGGTAGGGGTCCGAGATGTCGGTGGAATCGTGATAGAAGGCTGACAGCGCGCCGACCACGCCGCACATCACCGCCATCGGGTGCGCGTCGCGGCGAAAGCCGGTGAAGAAGCGCGACATCTGCTCGTGCACCATGGTGTGGCGCGTCACCCGGTAGTCGAAATCGTCCTTCTGCGCCTTGGTCGGCAATTCGCCGTAGAGCAAGAGGTAGCAGACTTCGAGGAAGTCGCCATGCTCGGCCAACTGGTCGATCGGATAGCCGCGATGCAAAAGGATGCCGGCATCGCCATCGATGAAGGTGATTTCCGACTCGCAGCTTGCCGTCGAAGTGAAGCCGGGATCATAAGTGAACGCCCCGGTGGTGCTGTAAAGCGAGCCGATATCGATGACGTCCGGTCCGACCGAGCCGCTTCGCACCTTGAGCTCGTGAGTTTTGCCGCCGAATTCAAGTTTCGCAGTCGACGCGTGGGTTTTGCCGCCAAATTCCATTTTTGTCGCAGCTTCGGACATTGCAAACTCCTTTAGGTTTTCTCAGTGCCGGCAAAGGCGAAATATCTGCAACGCAACACGTCGAAAGCACCGGAGTTCGCGCGTTTGCGCCCGCAATTGGATTTGCGTGCCAAATTGGGCCAAGATCTAATGTTGCACTGCGAAACCCACCTTTCAATGCCAATCTTCTTGGGCCAGTTTTGCTAATCGATTTGATCCGCGACGCGCGCCAGGCTTTCCTCGCGGCCAAGTACGGCAAGCACGTCGAACACGCCCGGCGAGGTGCTTTTGCCGGTGAGCGCGGCGCGCAAGGGTTGGGCCACAGCGCCGAGCTTATGGCCGCCGGCCACCGCATATTCCCGGATCGCAGCCTCCGCTGCTTGGGCCGTCCAGTCGCCTGAAATCGCCTTCAGCGCCGCATGAGCACCCCGCAGGATCTCGCGCGCATCACCGCCGAGCAGCGCCGCCGCCTTCTCGTCGATCCGCAGCGGCCGCTCGGCAAACAGGAAGGCGGCACCGTCGGCCAGCTCGACCAGTGTCTTGGCTCGCTCCTTTAAGCCGGGCAGGGCGGCGAGCAACTGCGCCTTGCGCGTGTCGTCGAGGCGCGCTGCGATCGCCGGGCCGCCTTCCAGATAGGGCAAAGTGGCGATGAAGATATCGAGCAATTCGGCGTCGTTCATGCGGCGCATATGCACGCCGTTCAGCGCCTCGAGCTTGGCGAAGTCGAAGCGGGCGGCCCCCTTGTTGACGTCGCCGATGTCGAACCAGGCAATCATGGCGGCGATCGACATGACCTCGTCGTCGCCGTGGCTCCAGCCAAGGCGCGCCAGGTAGTTGAGCAGTGCCTCAGGCAGGTAGCCCATGGCACGATAGGCTTCGACGCCTAGCGCACCGTGCCGCTTGGACAGCTTGGCGCCGTCGGCGCCATGGATCAGCGGGATATGCGACATCGACGGCACGTCCCAGTCCATGGCTCGATAGATCACCATCTGGCGGGCGGCATTGGTCAGATGGTCGTCGCCGCGGATGATGTGGGTGATGCCCATGTCATGGTCGTCGACGACGACGGCATGCATATAGGTCGGATTGCCGTCCGAGCGCAGGATGATGAAATCGTCGAGATCCTTGTTGGGGAAGCGGACTTCGCCCTGCACGCGGTCATGCACCACCGTCTCGCCGCCGGCCGGCGCCTTGATGCGGATCGCGCCCTTGGCGCCGGCCGGCGCCTCCGACGGGTCGCGGTTGCGCCAGCGGCCGTCATAGCGAGGAGGCAGCCCCTTGGCACGCGCGCTCTCGCGCATCGCCTCCAGCTCGGCCGGCGTCGCATAGCAGTAATAGGCTTTGCCGAGCCGCACCAGCTCCTCGGCGACCGCGCGGTGGCGCGGCGCGCGCTCGAGCTGCGATACCGGCTCGCCATCCCAGGTGAGGCCGAGCCAGGCGAGCCCATCGAGAATGGCAGCGGTTGCCGCATCGGTCGAACGCTCGCGATCGGTGTCCTCGATGCGCAGCAGCATCTTGCCGCTAGTGTGTTTCGCATAGAGCCAGTTGAACAGCGCCGTGCGCGCCCCGCCAATATGCAGGAAGCCGGTGGGCGAGGGGGCAAAACGGGTGACGACCTTGTCGGACATGGAACTCTCAGGCAAGCGCAGGAAACGGATGTGGTTGCACGGACTTTCGCGCGTCGCGCGTTCATGTAGCATAGGAGGTCAAGGGCGCAAGGGGCAGACCCGATGGCTGGACCAGGCCGGGGCGTGGACGAGAGCGAGGGCGCGATCGCAAGCGTCAGCGAACGATCGCTGTTTGCCGACGTTCCTCATGCCGAGCCGCTACCCGCTTTGCTGCCTGCATCGCACCCGGTTGCCCAGCCTCTTTCGCCGGACCGCTCCGCGCCAATACCGGCTCCACAACCGGGGCCCGTCATTCGTTTCCGCCGACAGCTCAGCCATCTTTCACCATCCGGTATCCGCAACAGCGTGGCCTCGGCAGCCGGCCTGGAACTCGACCGCGGCGTCGCCTTCCTGCTGGTGCCGGTTTTTCTGGCGTGCGGGGTGATCGTCTATTTTTCGCTTACTGTCGAACCGGACTTTCCGCAGCCCATTGCCGTCGTGGTCCTCACGGCATTGTGTGCGGCTGTCACCCGCTCATGGCGCAAGACGCATCTGTGCTTCATGGCAGCGTTGCTGTGCGCACTCGGTGTTCTCGCCGCCAAGGTTGAAACCTGGCGCGCGGGAACGCAGATGCTCGGTTCGGAAATCCAGACCCAGCTCACCGGCCGTGTCGTTAGGCTCGATCAGATGGCGAACGGCCGGATCAGGCTGACCATCGACGTGATGTCGACCGCCCGGCCGACACTGCGTTATGCACCGGGACGTGTCAGGGTTTCGGCACGCAAAATTCCCGCTGAGATGACTGCAGGCTCGGTGGCAACCGGTTATGTGCGGCTTTTGCCTCCGACTGGCCCAGTTAGGCCGGACAGTTATGACTTCTCCTTTGACAGCTATTTCGCCGGTATCGGTGCCAGTGGCTTTTTCCTCGGCGATCCGAAGATCGTCGTTTCCGAGGATGTGCCGTTCGCCGCGCGCCTTTCTTCCTCGATCGAAAAGGCGCGCGAAAACATTGCCGACCATATCAGGGACAGCATTGGTGGCGCCGAGGGGGAGATTGCCGCCGCACTGATCATCGGCGTGCGTGCCGGCATTCCCGAAGAGATAAACGAATCGATGCGGCGCACCGGCATCTACCACATCATCTCGATTTCCGGCCTGCACATGGCGCTTGTCGCCGGCACGATTATGGGATTGCTGCGCGGCGCCTTTGCGCTGTTTCCCGATTTTTCGTCACGCCGGCCGGTCAAGAAATATGCGGCTGCTGCCGCACTCCTTTCCATCGCTGCCTATCTCATTTTTTCCGGTATCGTGGTCGCGGCTGAACGCAGCTTCATCATGCTGGCGGTAATGCTTGTCGCCGTGCTGTTCGACCGAGCGGCACTTACCATGCGCAATCTGACGATTTCTGCCATCGCCGTCATCGTCGTGGCGCCGCACGAGGTGGTCGGCCCAAGCTTCCAGATGTCCTTCGCCGCGACTGCTGCTCTCGTGGGCGCCTATGCCGGCTGGTCCGACTATCGTGCCGACAGGGCCACGGCGCCGCCACAGCGACGGTCGCCGGTCGCTTTCGTCACGCGAAAACTCGCAGCTGGGACAGGTACCATCGCAATGACCTCCATCATTGCCGGCAGCGCCACTGCGCTCTTCGCCATCTGGCACTTCCAGCGCGTATCGCCGCTTAGCCTGTTCGCCAATCTGGCGGTCATGCCAATCGTCACGGTCGTCATGTTCCTGGCCGTCCTCAGCGCTCTGGCAATGCCTTTCGGCTTCGACGGACCTTTCCTCTACATGATGGGCAAGGGACTGACGGCCATGATCGCAATATCGGGATGGATTTCCGAGCGGTCGCCGGTCGATGCAGTCGGGCTGATCTCGTTGCAGTCGGTTCTGCTGGTGACGGTCGCCCTGGTCATCGCTACGATGGCGACGACATGGTTGCGGCTTGCGGCACTTCCCTTTGCGCTCGCCGGCCTGCTGACGATTTCCGACACGCGCGCCCCCGATGTGCTGATTTCGGAAGATGCGCATCTGGTGGCGCTGCCGATCGGCGGCGGCGAACTTGCCGTCAACCGGGTGCGTTCGAACGAATTCACCACCGACAACTGGAAACATGCGCTGGTTTCAGCGACCATTGTCGAGCCGGAGACATTCGAAAAAGGAGACGTGCGGTTCGACATCGCCGACCCGGCCGACCTGCCGCCTGGAGCGCCCTTCTACTGCACTGCCGGCCTGTGCCTCGCCCGGCACCCGTCCGGCGCGATCATCGCACTCGCCGACGACCGCAAAACCGCACGGCCAGCCTGTGCCTTGCGGATTTGATCGTCATCGACGATGCCACAGCCTATTATAATCCCTGCCGCAATCCGCTGGTTCTCGTCGTCACCAAACGGCAGCTCGCTCGCATGGGCAGTGCCGCCGTCTTCTTCGATCCGCTATCAGCGACGACGCGCGCAGAAATCCGTTTTGCCGTCAGACAGCCATATAGGCCCTGGCACGAGCAGCGGAGATTTTCGCGCGAGGCGAGGGGCTTGCCGCCATACCGCAGGGCCGAGAAACCCAAGAAGCCTGCCGCTCAGTAACGCCGGATCAGTCCGACGAGCTTGCCTTGCACCTTGACCCGGTCCGGCCCGAAGATGCGCGTCTCATAGGCCGGATTGGCGGCTTCCAGTGCAATCGAGGCGCCCTTGCGGCGGAACCGCTTCAGCGTCGCTTCCTCCTCGTCGACCAAGGCAACGATGATCTCGCCAGGCTGGGCGGTGTCGGCGTTGCGGATGATGACCGTGTCGCCGTCGAAAATGCCGGCCTCGATCATCGAATCACCCTTGACCTCCAGTGCGTAGTGCGTGCCGCCGGTGATCATGTCCGGTGGTACCGAGATCGAATGCGTCTGGTGCTGGATGGCGTCGATCGGCACACCGGCAGCGATGCGGCCCATCACCGGTATGGAGATGGTGGCAACGACGTCGTCGTCATTGCCGGCCGCGGGCAGGCGCGAAGGCGCCGGTTTGATCTGTCGTCCGAGGCTGCCCTGCCCAAGGCTGCCCTGAATGACGCTTGGCGAGAATTTGCGCGCCGCATTGAGGCCGGGCGCGATCGAATCGGGCAGGCGCAGCACCTCCAGCGCGCGGGCCCGGTTGGGCAGGCGGCGAATGAAACCGCGCTCCTCCAGCGCCGTGATCAGCCGATGGATTCCCGACTTCGAGGCGAGGTCGAGCGCTTCCTTCATCTCGTCGAACGAGGGCGGAATGCCGCTTTCCTTCAGCCGCTCGTGGATGAACATCAGCAGTTCATGTTGTTTGCGTGTCAGCATCGCGACCCCCAACAGAATCAGAAAAACAAAACCAGAACAAACACTATCTGTTCCAGTTGTGTTCCGCAACCGTTTAAAGTTCAATGAATGTGTTGACGTTTTGTTCAGCGTAGCATCAGCACGCTGCATGCGGCGCCCGTCGCGGCTGGGGGAGCGAATGGCTCGCGCACAATCAGCCCGTTGGCGTCGGCCAGCATTTTGAGCATCGAGGAATCCTGGACGCCGAACGGGGTCGCCAGTGGCGTGCCGGCTTCTTCCTTCACCACCGCGCGTACATAGTCCTGCCTGAGATCGTTGGCCGGCATGGTGGCGCCGAGCCGCGCCTGACGCATGTCCTGCCGGAAGGCGCGGCCGCCGAGCCGCGCAAGCAGCGGCTTCAGAAAGAGCTGCGTGCAGACCAGGCTCGCCACCGGATTGCCAGGCAGGCCGATGCAGCGGGTGTCGCCCAGCCGCCCGAACATCAACGGCTTGCCGGGCCGCATGGCGATTTTCCAGAAATCGAGCGTCATGCCTTCACCGGTCAGCACGTCATGGACCAGGTCATGGTCGCCGACCGAGGCGCCGCCCAGCGTGACAATGACATCGGCGCCTGCGTCGACCGCTTGTTTCACCAGCGTGGCGATCGCCTCCTTGCGGTCGGGGGCGATGCCGAGATCGAGCGCGCTGGCGCCGACCGAGCGGGCCGCGGCGGCGACGCCATAGGCATTGGACGAGATGATCTGGTCGGGGCCAAGGTCGCTGCCCGGCGGCAGCAATTCGTCGCCGGTGGCGATGATGGCGATCAGCGGCCGTTTCACCACGCTGACCTGCGGGTGGTTGGCCGAAGCCGCCAGCGACAATGCCGCCGGATCAAGCGGGCGGCCTTTCTCCAGCAGGACGTCGCCCTTCGAGAAATCGAGCCCGAGGCGGCGGATGTTGCGGCCTTCAACCGTCGACGCGGTCACTTCGACGCTGCCGCCGCCGAGATCCCTGGCATTCTCCTGGATAACGATGGTGTCGGCGCCTGCAGGAAGCGGCGCGCCGGTGAAGATGCGCACGGCCTGCGCCCGGCCGACTGTTCCGGCAAAGCCGCGTCCGGCCGGCGCCATGCCGATCACCGAAAGTCTTGCAGGCACGGACGCGACGTCCTCGGCCCGCACGGCATAGCCGTCCATGGCGGACGCGTTGAACGGCGGCTGGGTGCGGAGCGCCAGAAGCGGCTCCGCCAGCACGCGGTCGGCGGCGTCCATCAGGGCGACGCATTCAGCCTGCAAGGGCGCAGCATCCTCAAGCAGGCGCTCGAGCGCCTCGGCGACCGGAAGCAGTGCCATTATTGGCCTGCCCCCTTGGCGTCCGCCTTGTAGTCGCCGGATTTGCCGCCGGTCTTTTCCACCAGCCTGATGCCCGAGATCACCATGGCGCGGTCAACCGCCTTGGCCATGTCATAGATGGTCAGGCAGGCGACCGAGACGGCGGTCAGCGCTTCCATCTCGACGCCGGTCTTACCTGCGACGCGGGCCAGCGCCGTGACCTTCAGGCCTGGCAGCGTCGCGTCCGGTTCGATGTCAACGGATATCTTGGTCAACAGCAGCGGATGGCAGAGCGGGATCAGCTCATGCGTCCTCTTGGCCGCCATGATGCCGGCGATGCGCCCCGTGCCCAGCACGTCGCCCTTCTTGGCATCGCCGTCGAGAATCATCTTCAGCGTTTCGGGCCGCATCGCGACAAGACCTTCGGCGATTGCCGTGCGCGTCGTCTCCGCCTTGTCGCCGACATCGACCATATTGGCTTCGCCTTTCGGGCCAAGATGGGTGAGGGCGGCCGTCATCGTCAGTCAGTCTTAGAGCGACGTGCGTCCGTTTGGACGCGCAAAGTACGCTCTAGCACTTTGAATCTATGCATCGTGCTCTCCGAAAATCGATTCCGATTTTCGGGCCGATGCAATGGCGGGAACCTTGCCCGTCAAAAGCAGGCGCGTCGCAGTGGCCACATTCTGTTGCCGCATCAAGCTCTCGCCGACGAGGAACGTATCGATGTCGCTCAGTTCCAGCCTGCGGCAGTCTTCGTGCGAGAAAATACCGCTCTCGCTGACCAGCAGGCGGTCTGCCGGCACCATCTTCGCGAGCCGCTCCGAGGTCTCGATGCTGGTTTCGAACGTCCGGAGATTGCGGTTGTTGATGCCGATCAGCCGCGACGACAGTTTCAGCGCGCGTTCCGTCTCGGCCTCGTCATGCACTTCGACCAGTGCGTCCATGCCGAGTTCGAACGCTGTCGTTTCGAGTTCGCTGGCCACGGCGTCATCGACGCTCGCCATGATGATCAGGATGGCATCCGCGCCCCACGCACGGGCTTCGAACACCTGATACGGCTCGAACAGAAAATCCTTCCGCAAAGCGGGCAATGTCACGGCGTTGCGCGCATCGGTGAGGAATTCAGGCGCGCCCTGGAAGGACGGCGCGTCGGTCAGCACCGAAAGGCAGGCAGCACCACCTTTCGCATAGGCCCTGGCCAATGCCGGCGGATCGAAATCGGCGCGGATCAGGCCCTTGGACGGGCTCGCCTTCTTGATCTCGGCGATCAGCGCGAAGCTGCCGGATTTGCGCTTGGCTTCAAGAGCCGAGAGAAAGCCGCGCGCTGCATCGGTGTCCTTCGCCCGCGCCTTGATCTCGGCAAGCGGCACGCGCGCCTTCGCCGCAGCGATCTCGTCGCGCTTGTAGGCTTCGATCTTGCGCAGGATATCAGACACGGCTCTATCCATTCGAAATCTCGACCAGCCGGTCGAGCACTTTCAGCGACCGGCCGCTGTCGATGGATTGCGCTGCCGTCGCCATGCCGTCGGCAAGCGTCGTCGCCTTGCCCGCCACCACCAGTCCGGCGCCGGCGTTCATCAGCACTGTATCACGAAAGGCGCCGGCAGCGCCGCCCAGCATATCGCGCAGCGCCTGGGCGTTGTAGGCGGCGTCGCCGCCGCGCAACTCGTCCTTGGTGTGCCGCTTCAGCCCGACCGCTTCCGGGGTCAGTGAAAAGCTGCGGATTTCGCCGCCGACCAGTTCGGCCACTTGGGTCTCACCGGTGGTGGTGATCTCGTCATAGCCGTCGCCATGGGCGACCCAGGCGTGGTCGGCGCCCAGCGCCTTCAGCGTCTCGGCCACCGGCATGATCCATTCAGGCAAGAAGACGCCGACCATCTGCCGGCTCACACTGGCCGGATTGGAGAGCGGGCCAAGCAGGTTGAAGATGGTGCGGGTGCCGAGCTCGACGCGGATCGGGCCGACATGCTTCATCGCCGGATGATGCGCCGGCGCGAACATGAAGCCGACGCCTGTGTCGTGGATACAGCGGCCGATCGTTTCCGGCGGGATATCGATCTTGACGCCGAGCGCGGTCAGCACGTCGGCGGCGCCGGTCTGCGAGGATAGTCCGCGATTGCCGTGCTTGGCCACCGGCACGCCGCAGGCGGCGATGACGAAGGCGGATGCGGTCGATATGTTGACGCTGTGCGAATTGTCGCCGCCGGTGCCGACGATGTCGATCGCGTCAGCGGGCGCGTCGACGCGCAGCATCTTGGCGCGCATGGTGGCGACGGCGCCGGAAATCTCGCTCACCGTCTCGCCGCGCACGCGCAGCGCCATCAGGAAGCCGCCGATCTGGCCGGGCGTAGCGTCGCCCGACATGATGATGTCGAAGGCCTCGCGCGCCTCCTCGAAGGAAAGGGAGTTGCCGGTCGCGACCTTGGCGATATGGGTCTTGAGCGCGCTCATCTGGTCAGGGCTTGGGCAACGGCGGTTTGATCGATGCGAACGTCGTACTGCGTCTGCAGCTGCGCCACCAGCTGGTCGAGCAGGTCGTCGGACATGCCGGCGGTGAACGATTTCTGCGCGTCGTCCGGCACCGAGCTGGCGTCGGCTCCGGCAGGTTCGAAGACTTCGGCGATCTTGAACAGGATCTGTCCGTCGCCGGTGGGCGAAGGGATCAATCCGGTCCCGCCTTCGCCTTCGCCGAACATCGCAGCCGCCCCTTCCTTGCCGAAATCGACGTCGTCCGCCTCGCGCTTGACGCCGCGCTTGGTCTGCTTCTCAAGCTTGAGCTCGCTCGCGATCACGTCGAGCGTGGCGCCGGCCTTGAGACGCTTTTCGAGCTCGTCCGCTTTTGCAGTGAGCCGCTTGGTCGTTTCCGCCGCCGTCCAGTCGGCTACCGCCTTCTGTCGGACTTCATCCAGCGTGCGGTCGCGGGCCGGCGTGATCGACTCCACCTCGTAGAACACGAAGCCGTTGTCGGCGGTGGTGAGGTCGGGATTCTCGGTGCCCGGTTCGGCGTCGAACACCGCCTTGATGAGTTCCGGCGATTCCGGCAGGTCCTTGACGATGGTGCCGTCCGGCCTCAGGCCGGTGCGATCGATCGCGTCGATGGTGACGACCTTCAGCTTCAGTTTTTCGGCCGCTTGCTTGAGCGTGCTGCCCGAAGCGCGGATATCTTCGTAATTGTCGTGCACATCCAACAGAATGCGGCTTGCCTCGCCCAGCGCCAGATCCCTGCGGATATCTGCGGACACTTCGGCCAGCGGCTTCACCACTTCGGGCTTGATGTCGGTGACGCGCAGCAGCACCGGACCGAAGGCGCCCTGAACGACCGGACTTACTTCGTTGACATTAAGCGCAAACGCCGCATCCGCCACTGCCTTGTCGGCGATCTTGTCCTTGGACAGCGTGCCGAGCAGCGTGTCGGCTTGCGTCTTGCCCTCGGCGACGACGATCTTGTCGAAGGTAGCGCCGGTCTTGAGTGAATCGAGCGCGGCCTTCGCGGCATCAGGCGTTTTGAACACGAGCTGTTCGATGGTGCGCGTTTCGGGCGTGGTGTAGCGCCCCTTGTTCTTGTTGTAGTCGTCGCTGACCTGTTGGTCGGTCACGGCACTCGGATCCATGATGTCTTGCGGCTCGAGCCTGACATAGGAGAATTTTCGGTATTCGGGCGCCGCATAGGTCTTCTTGCTTTCCTCGAAATAGGCCGAAAGCGCAGTGTCGGATGGCGCTTCAATCGGCTCGACCAGCGATTTCGGCAAGGTCACATACTCGATGGTGCGGTCTTCGCCACGATAGAGCGCGACTGCCTTCAAGAAAGTATCCGGAGCCTTGAGGCCGTCCGAAACCGCGTCGACAATCTGCTGGCGCACAGCCACCTGGGCGCGATTCCTCAGATAGTCTTCCGGCCGCATGCCGACCTGTTGCAGTATGTATTCGAACGTCCTCCGGTCGAAGGTGCCGCCAGGACCCTTGAAAGCTGGGTCTTCATGCGTGAGTTGGGCCAGCCGGTCCTTGGACAACCCAAGCCCGAGCTTGCGCGCCTGCTCATCGAGGACTGCACCCGACACGAGTTGCGCCAGCACCTGGTTATCGAGGCCGAGCGCCGTCGCCTGCTCGCGGCTGATGCGCTGGCCGAATTGCTGCGACATCACGCTGATCTGGCGATCATAGGCGAGGCGATACTCGTTGATTGACACTTTGGTGCCTCCGGCCGTGATAACGGCATCGTGGCCCGCAAAACCACCGACCATCTGGCCGGAAATGCCCCAGACGGCAAAGCTCAACACCAACAATATCAGCAGCGCCTTCGCGACCCAGGTCCCGGCCGCGTTTCTCAAGATACTAAGCATGGTCACTTCCGATTTTTGGCGCATTTTCGCATGCGCCGAGTTTGAAACAAGCGCAATAGCGTCCTTCCGGCCCACTGTCGATTGCTTTGTGGGCTGAGTTTGGTAGTGAGGACGCAGCCGAATATTGCCCGGAGAAGCAAATCCCATGACGCTAGGAATCCGCCCGCTGGTCGCAGGCAACTGGAAAATGAACGGCACCAGCGCCTCGCTCAACGAACTCAGGATGATCGGCAACGGCTTCATGAGCGGGCTCGATGCGGAGACCGAAGCGCTGGTCTGTGTTCCGGCGACGCTACTCGCGCACGCCGCAGAGATTTTGTCGCGCACGCCGGTCCGGGCCGGGGGCGAGGATTGCCACACGAAGGAGAGCGGCGCCCATACCGGCTGCATTTCGGCCGAGATGCTGAAGGATGCGGGCGCTAGCTACGTCATCGTCGGCCATTCCGAACGTCGCGCCGATCACTATGAGGACGACGCCATTGTTCAGGCCAAGGCGTCCGCCGCGTGGCGCGCCGGGCTGATAGCCATCATCTGCATCGGCGAGACGAGAGCCGAGCGCGAGGCGGGCGCGACGCTCGATGTGCTGTCGCGCCAGGTCGCCGGCTCGGTGCCGCCCAACGCCACGGCGTCGAACACCGTTATAGCCTATGAGCCGGTATGGGCGATCGGCACAGGACTGACGCCGACCGCCGCCGACGTTGCTGAGGCGCATGCGCATATTCGCGAAAAACTGTCGGAAAAGCTTGGCAGCGCGGCGGCGAAGATGCGCATCCTCTATGGCGGCTCGGTCAAGCCGTCGAACGCGGTCGAACTGCTCGGCGTGAAAAATGTCGACGGCGCGCTGGTCGGCGGCGCCAGTCTGAAAGCGGCGGACTTTCTCGGTATCGCCGAAGCCTATCGAAATATCTCGTAGCATCGAAAGGCTATCGGGGCACTTTGGATAGGCTGTGCCGCAGCGGGAAATCGTTGCAAAGGGCGCACTGCTTCCCATATTCCGGCCACGGGCTTGGAAATGCCATCAAAGCATTGTATTGACCCGCCTCCAAATCACCGGCCGTATCCGCGGCCGCGCAAGGCTTTGCCAGGGTAAGCTATGGAAACCGTTCTGATCGTCGTCCACCTCATGGTCGTGCTCGCTCTTGTCGGCGTGGTGCTGCTGCAGCGCTCCGAAGGCGGCGGCCTCGGCATTGGCGGCGGCTCGGGCTTCATGACCGCGCGCGGCGCGGCCAACGCGCTGACGCGGGCGACGGCGATCCTGGCGGCGGCTTTCTTCGCCACCTCGCTGACATTGTCGATCGTCGCGCGTTATGGCGAGAAGCCAATCGATATTCTCGATCGTGTGCCTGTGACTAACGGCGGGGGCGGCGTGCTCAACCAGTTGCCTGGCACCACGGCGCCGACACCACCTTCCGGCAATACAGCGCCAACGCCGCCTTCCGGCAATGATGCTGCAGCCCCGGCTCCCGCTGCACCGCCTGCGGCGGATTCGACCACGCCGCCGGCCACAAACGGCGTCACCCAGCCAGTAACGCCGCAGGTTCCGAACCAGTAACCAGCAGACGTCCGGCGCCGCGATCTGTTGTTGTTTGAACACAGTCGCGGCAAATGCCGCACGATCCCGAGGATTCGACCGGGCACGGCACGACAGGGCGCTTGAGGCGTCTTCGATTAATCGATTATAGATTGCGCGCGGCACTTTCGGCGTCCTTGGGGGACGCCGGGCGACGCCGTGGGCAACAAGCATTGAACGATCGGATCTTCGCCATGCAGCTTCGCAGCTTCATATTAGCCGGCCTTTGTGCCGTGCTCAGCCTTGGTGGGCCCGCTTACGCGGCCATGCCGGCGGGTAATTCGGCCTCTAAAACCGCAGTAACAACTGACGTCGTCAACGTCGCCGCCAAAAGCGATACGGCGCAGCTAAGGCTCCTCAAGAAGAAGAAAAATCCGACCGCGGACGATCTGGCCCAAATCGGCAAGATCGAAGCCAAGATTGCGGCCGACAAAGAGGCCGCTCGAGCCAAGGCGCTCGAGGCCAGGAAGCTGGCGATGCGCGAGGCGGCCAAAGCCAAGGCCGACGCGGAACGGCAGGCGTTCCTTGCCAAGAAGAGCCTTGCCAAGAAGGATAAGTCCGCTGCCCAGCTGGCCGACGGAAAGCCGGCTAAGAAGACCGTCAAGATCATCGAACCCATTGCACTGATCCAGTCGGCCGAGCCGGTTTCCGCCGAGGCCATGAACGTCGCGTTGACCGGCAACAACGGTGAATTGCGCAGCGAGCCGGTTGGACAGAAGCCGCAGAGCGTCGGGCTGTTCGCCGGTCTGTTCGGCGGCACGTCCTCGTCGATGTCGCTGCTCCCCGAGACCCGCGCTCTCGATGCCGCACTCGCCAGGAAGGAAGCCAAGAAGCAGTTCAAGGTGAAGCCGGAGTTCGTGCCGCAAGAGGTCGAATTCACCGGCTACAGTCCCGGCACCATCGTTATCGATACCAGCGCGCGCCGCCTCTATCTCGTCGAATCCTCATGGACCGCCCGCCGTTATGCGATCGCGGTCGGTCGTGACGGCCTGCAGTTCAAGGGCACGGTCGCGGTCGGCGACAAGCAGGAATGGCCGCGCTGGATCCCGACACTCGAGATGCAGAAGCGTGAACCGAAGAATTATGGCCGGTACAAGGACGGGATGCCCGGCGGCGGCGAAAATCCGCTCGGCGCGCGCGCCATCTATCTCTACGACGGCAAGAAAGACACCCATCTGCGCATTCACGGCACCATCGCGCCGCAGTCGATCGGAACGAGCGCCTCCAATGGCTGCTTCCGCATGATCAACGAGCACGTCATGGACCTTTACCGCCGGGTGAAAGTGGGCACCAAGGTAGTCATCATCTGACGACTTAACGGACTATTCCAAAGGGCCGGTCTCGCCGGCCCTTTTGTTTTGGTTCGAGCATCAGCAGGGCGCCTTCTTGGGAAAAAGCCTTCGCGGCGGTTTTTTCTCTGGCGGAATCAATTCGGCCGCGTTAAGCGATGACTCCCATGGCGCGATATGTATTTATCACAGGCGGCGTGGTTTCCTCACTCGGAAAAGGCATCGCTGCAGCGGCCCTTGGGGCTCTCTTGCAGGCGCGAGGCTATCGCGCGCGCATAAAGAAGCTCGATCCCTATCTCAATGTCGATCCCGGCACGATGTCGCCATACCAGCATGGCGAAGTCTTCGTGACCGACGACGGCGCCGAGACCGATCTCGATCTTGGCCATTATGAGCGCTTCACCGGCCGCTCGGCCAACCAGCAGGACAACATCACCACAGGCCGCATCTACAAGAACATCATCGAGCGGGAGCGGCGCGGCGACTATCTTGGCGCCACCGTGCAAGTGATTCCGCACGTCACCGACGAGATCAAGAACTTCATTCTCAACGGCAATGACGACTATGACTTCGTGCTGTGCGAGATCGGCGGTACGGTCGGCGACATCGAGGCGATGCCGTTCCTGGAGGCGATCCGCCAGCTCGGCAACGATCTGCCGCGCAACAACGCCGTCTACGTGCACCTGACGCTGATGCCCTACATTCCAACGGCGGGCGAATTGAAGACCAAGCCGACCCAGCATTCGGTCAAGGAATTGCGCGGCATCGGCATTGCGCCCGACATTCTGCTGGTCCGCGCCGACCGCCCCATCCCCAGGGAAGAGCGCCGCAAACTGTCGCTGTTCTGCAATGTCCGCGAGAGCGCGGTCATTCAGGCACTCGACGTCCCGCACATCTATGACGTGCCGATGGCCTATCACAATGAAGGGCTGGATTCGGAGGTGCTGGCCGCTTTCGGCATCGATCCGGCGCCGAAGCCGCGCATGGAGCGCTGGCAAGCGGTGTCCAACCGCATTCACAATCCGGAAGGCGAGGTGACCATCGCCGTCGTCGGCAAGTATACCGGCCTCAAGGACGCGTACAAATCGCTGATCGAGGCGCTGTCGCATGGCGGCCTCGCCAACCACGTCAAGGTCAAGCTCGACTGGATTGAGAGCGAGATTTTCGAGAAGGAAGATCCGGCGCCGTGGCTGGAAAAGGTCCACGGGATTCTGGTCCCCGGCGGCTTTGGCGAGCGCGGCGCTGAAGGCAAGATCCTGGCGGCGAAGTTCGCCCGCGAGCGAAAAGTGCCATATTTCGGCATCTGCTTCGGCATGCAGATGGCTTGCATCGAAGCAGCGCGCTCGCTGGCCGGCGTCGAGCATGCCTCGTCGACCGAATTCGGTCCGACCGAGGAACCGGTCGTCGGCCTGATGACCGAATGGCTGAAAGGCAACATGCTGGAGAAGCGCAGGGAAACTGGCGACCTCGGCGGCACCATGCGGCTCGGCGCCTATCGGGCTGACCTCACCAGGGGTTCGAAAATCGCCGACATCTACGGTGACACGCAGATTTCCGAGCGCCACCGCCACCGCTATGAGGTTAATGTCGACTACAAGGAGCGGCTCGAGGATTGCGGCCTGGTCTTTGCCGGCATGTCGCCCGACGGCGTGCTGCCGGAAACGGTCGAATACCCCGACCATCCCTGGTTCATCGGCGTGCAGTATCATCCCGAGCTGAAAAGCCGGCCACTCGACCCGCACCCGCTGTTTGCCAGCTTCATAGAGGCCGCGGTGGAACAGTCGCGGCTGGTCTAGGCTGCCACCGGCCGTCATGCAAACTTACGTCGCTCTGCTTTACAGCATCGTTCTGGGCGAGGGGCGACGTCTCGTCATGTCCGATCTCAGGGCCATGACAGAAGGCTTGGGGCTGTACAACCCGCGCACGCTGGTGGCCACCGGCAATCTGGTCTTCGAGACGAAAGAGACAGAAATTGCCGCGCTGGAGCGCCGGTTGGAGACGACGTTCGAAAAGACCTTCGGCCGCCATGTCGACATCATCGTGCGCCGCGCGGATGACTGGTTGAAGCTTGCGGCCGGCAATCCGTTTCCCGCCGAATCGGCTGCCGCGGCGGATCAGGTAGCGGTGCGCGTGATGCGCAAGCCCGTTCCCGCTGAGGCCCTCGCGGCGCTGGAGGCCTATGTCGGCAACGATGAGCGAATGCAGGCCGTCGGCGGCGACATCTGGATCTTCTTTTCCCGCGAGACGCCAAGTTCGCGGTTGCTTGCGGCGACAAGCCATAAACGTCTCGGTGTCGGCACATCCCGCAACTGGAACACAGTGCGCAAATTGGCGGAGATGGTCGGCGGGTAGGCTTCTCCTTCCCACAAGCTAGGGGAGGAGGGGACAATTATGTCATGCCTTCGCCGTCCCGACTCCGGCGGAACTCGCCGTTTCCCTGTAGAGAGCCTCGACGCGAGGGAACCGGCAACCGCTTGGTTTGCCGGCTTTGGCCTATAGGCATTCGATGAAAGCCGCGCTTATCGGCGCACAACGGTTCGTCGCACCCTTGTCACGTTTGGTGATTCGATTTCGGTCGAACGATATGAGAGACTTCGTCTTGGCCCGGCCTCATTTTTTAGCATCGGGCCCTGTTTGCCGGAACCAAGTGGTCAGCCGTAAATTCAACAAGGTTCGATCAGGCACGTAGCGATCGACCGGGAGGAAACGATGGATCGCCTGCAATTCTTTACGCCTGTGCGGATTTCGCGCGGGCAGGAAAGCCCTGCCGAAGAAATTTATAGTGTAGCCGAAGCGATGGGGTTCTTGCGTAAATGGCCAATAGGCCGGCGTGGGCCAGTCTACCAGTGCGCGGTGAATTGCTGCTCTGCGGCTCTGGCGGGCCGGATGTCGGCAGAAGAAGCAAGGAAGGCTTTTGCGGGCTTCGCCCGAATCACACGCTTGCTCGACGACGACATGACACTGCCGATGGGCGGCGAAAATGTTGATAGCGTGCATGCGCTGAGGCGATGAACGTTCATATTGCACCCCGCCATGAACGCGGTGCCTGCGGCAACGTCACAGCACCTCGACTGAGGCAGCGAACACGCAGCCAGCGCCGCGCTCGGTGACAACGAGCTTCGGCTCGCTCGGGTTGACCTCAAGCTTGCGGCGCAGTCGCAATATCTGCACGTCGATACTGCGGTCGAACACCTCTTCGTCGAGAATCCTGCTGGCGGCGAGCAGCTCCTCGCGGCTCAGGATCTGCTACGGCGATTGCAGGAATGCTGCCAGCACGTCGACGATCATCAGGTCCACCGGTCTTTGTTGAGGACGCGCGACAAGGGCCGGCATGCTCGTCACGAGACTGCCTTTCTTGTCCGCTCGAACATGGAAATGACATTGTTGTTCGATGGCCGCTCGCCGTTGCCCGTCACCCGGTCGAGGTCGCCACGCTTGCGAAGGCGGGCCGCATCCAGAAGCATGCTGCCGGCCCAGCGATAGACGTTATTGTCGCGGACCATCTCGCGCATGGGCCGCATACGCTCGCGCTGTTCCTCCGGCGTCATGGTCAGCGCCTGCAGCAGCGCTTCGCTCGTCATGGCCGTATCGTAGGGATTGACGATCAATGCCTCCAGAAGTTCGCGCGAAGCGCCGGCAAAGGTGCTGAGCAACAGCACGCCCTGTTCGTCGTCGCGCGCCGCGACGAATTCCTTGGCCACCAAGTTCATGCCGTCATGCAGGCTGGTGACCATACAAATGTCGGCCGCCCGATAGATCTCGTAGACCTGTTCCTGCGAGTGATGTTCGGCCACCATCAGGAGAGGACTGTAGTCGTTGGTGCCATAGCGCTGGTTTAGCTCTTCGGCATACCGAAGGCATTCGTCATGAAGTTGCTGGTAGGCCGGCAATGAGCCCCGGCTGGGCGCCGCGACCTGCAGGAAAACCACTTTGCCTACCCATTCGGGATATCGCGTGAACAATTCGTCCAAGGCATGGAAGCGATCGAGAATGCCTTTGGTGTAGTCGAGGCGCTCGACGCCGACGCACAGTTTGACGTTCGCAGGCAGCCCGAATCTGTCGCGGACACGGGCACGGCATTCCTCGACGGCCGGCAATCTTGCCAGCAGTTCGGCCGGCCATTCTATTGAAATGGGGTAAGCGTGGACCAGAGTCGTTTGCCCGCCATAGGAGATCGCCGCGTCCGCCCGTTCTATGCGGCTTTCCAGGAAGCGATCGACGCTTTCGGTGAAATTGTTGGCGTGGAACTGAGTATGGAAGCCGATGATGGAGCTGCCCAGCAAGCCTTCCAGGATCCGTTCACGCCATGGACAGATGCTGTACACTTCCGAATTGGGCCACGGGATATGCCAGAAAGTGATGACGATTGCCTCGGGCAGGCGCTCGCGGATCATGCGCGGCAAGAGCGCGAAGTGGTAGTCCTGGACCAGCACAATCGGCTGCTCGTTGCGCGCCTCGGCAACCACTGTATCGGCGAACTTCCGGTTGACGGCCTCATAGGCCTCCCAATCCGACGCGCGAAAAATCGGGCGGGTGAAGGCGATATGGCAAAGCGGCCACAGACCTTCATTGGCGAAGCCCAGATAATAGGCCTGGTATTCTTCCTCCGTCAGCCAGACCCTGCGCAGCGTGTAGGACGGATTGCCAGGCGGCACCTCAACCCGGTCGTTCTCGTCGACGGTGAGACGGTCCGCTGTTCCGCCGCCGTAGGCGATCCAGGTGCCGGCACAGGCTCGGGTGATCGGCTCGAGCGCCGAAACCAGCCCGCTGGCCGGTACCAAGAGTTCGACGCCATCATCGTTGACGTTGTGGATGTAGGGTTCGCGGTTGGATACCACGATCACCTGCGTCTCCGGCAGATCCTCGGCCAGGATCTTGCGCAAGGTGTCGGGCGACCATGTGATCAGCGCTGCATCGGCCGAGTGGCCGTTCTTTTCAAACTCCCGCAGCACTGTGCGAGCCGCTTCCGATATCACGTCCTCGCCTGCGGTGGATGCGGCCACTGGTATGTGGCGTCGGTGGGATATCGAGAACACCAGGGCAACAGCGGAAAGGCCAAGGCTTGCAATGATTAGAACCCAGAGTACCTCTATGCCATAGTCCGACATTGGAATAACGATTCTCAGGCCGATCAGTGGCCATGTTGGTGTGTTTTTCGAATTCGCAGCCGGCCAATCGTGACAAGCTGCCGTGCGTCGGAACGTTCAGACGGGCCATCGGTTCCGCTAATCGCAGCGCAGCGGTCGGTTCCGAAAAGCCAAACTAGGTCCGCACGATGAGCGGCACCAAGCCCTCATGCCGGTCGGCGAGAAAGGCGACGACCTTATCGCCGACACGCTGGAAGGTGAGATCCACCTTCCTGGTGCTAACGCCCAGATGCCTCAGCGTGAGCGTGTCGATACCAATCGGCAGCCTGGGACCGGTGACGTGGATTTGGCCGTCCCAGCCGTCGATCTCCAGGCCGAGGCAGGCCTGCATCAGCATGAAGGCAGACCCGGCCGACCAGGCCTGCGGCAGGCACGCGATGGGATAGGCGATCGGCGCTTCGCCCGGCGCGCGGGTAAAGCCGCAGAACAGTTCGGGCAACCGCATGTTGAAATGGACAGCCGATTCGAAGGTACTGCTCATCAGCCGGACCACCCTTCACGCTCTCGCCAAAGCGTGCCAGACCGGCGCCGCACATGGCGGTGTCATGCGGCCAGATCGAGCCATTGTGGTATGACATCGGGTTGAAGAACACAGCATCGTCGGCGAGCGTCCTCAGCCCCCAGCCCGAATGGAAGGAAGCCGAAAGCAGCTGGTCGGCGACCAGCTTCGCCCGCGTCGGCTCGAGGAGCCCGACATAGAGAAGATGCCCGACATTAGACGTCCGCACCTTGCAGGGCTCGCCGGCGCCATCAATCGCCAAGGCATAGAAGCCGAGATCGTCCAGCCAGAAATGGCGTTCCACAGCGGCACGCATGGCCTCGGCGCGGCTGTCCCAATGATCGGCCCTGTCACCTTCGCTGCGGCGGCGGGCGAGCGCCGCCAGCCCCCGGAAGGCGGCAAAGACATAGCCTTGCACCTCCACCAGAGCGATCGGTCCCTTTGGGATGCGGCCATCTGCATGGAAGACGGAATCAATGCTGTCCTTCCATCCCTGGTTGGAGAGGCCGGACTCGGCGGCACGCTGATAGGTTACGAAGCCGGTCGGCCGGCTCGCCTCCTCGGTCCACTCGGCCGCAGCGCAGAGCGACGGCCACAGGCTGTCGACGAACGCCATGTCGCCGGTACGGTCCGCATAGGCGCAGGCGAGATGGATGAAGAGCGGCGTCGTGTCGACACCGCCATAGTAGCGGCCGAAGGGGAGCTCCCGCAGCGCCGCCATTTCGCCTTTGCGGGTCTCGTGCATGATCTTACCCGGCTGAGAATCGCTGAACGGCGATGTCTCCGTAGCCTGGTGCTGGGCAAGGAAGGCCAGCACGCCTCGCGCCAAACCCGGGTTGAGCCACAGCATCTGCAACGCGGAGATCACGCCGTCACGGCCGAACGCCGTAGAAAACCAGGGGATACCCGCATATGGGTAGGGTCCGGTCGTAAGCTCCGTGGTCAGCAGCGCCACATCCGCGCGAGCGCGCTCGACCCAATCGTTGAAGACGCGGCCGGAACTGTGCACAGTGGCACCATGGCGGCGCTTGGCCCGCATGCCGAAGCGAGCGCGGGCCGCGGCGGCGCGGTAGCGATCGCGGTTCGGCGTTTTCGCCCCTCCGGGACCGACCTCGACATACAGCACCTTGCTGCTGCGCCTCGTCACGGCAATCAGGAAGTCCGCACGGTCGGCCGTCAGCTGGTCCGGCGCCTGCGAGAACGATATCGCCGACCTCCGCGCCAGCCCGTCCAGCCCGTCGTAGCGAAGCAGGACGGAGCTCGCATCCGTCTCGGCAGCATGGGCCATGCCGCGCTTCAGCCTTGTCGAGCCGCGCACTTCGAACATGTCGCGGAAATCGGCGGCAAAATGCAGCGAAACGCGGATAGTGGAGTGGTCCTGGCTGTAATTGGAAAGGGTAATGCGTTCAAATAACCGGTCCTGCCAAAGCAGCCTGACGCGTTCGATATGGATCGCGCCCTGCGGAATGTCCCGGCCGCGGGCGCTCTGCATCGGCAGATTGGTCAGGTTGGAGGTGAAGAGCACATTGTCCTGGCTGAGCGACGCACCGAGCAGCGATGTCTGCCGGCCGCCGACGGTCAGCCGGAATTCGGAAAGCACTCGGGTGTCGTCACGGAAGAAGCCGTCGCCGGCGCCGCGGATACCGCCGTAGGCGTCGGCCACGGCAAAGCAATCGCCTTGTTTGAGGGCGAACAGCCGATGCGGCTCTCGAGGTGCGGTGGCGTCCAGGCAAGTGCTACCGCGGGATCAAGCTTGCTCGTCGAGTTGGGCCATTCGCTACACATCCCTCTCGTTTCGCCCCCGAGGTAAAGCCGCTCACAACGCTCTTGCTTCGGCCGAGGCGCCGATCAGGCGCGCATAGGCGGAAACGTAGTCGCGGGTCATTCTTTCGGCGGAAAACCGCCTTTCGAAGACAGCTCGCACCTTCCGCCTGTCGAGCCGCAGCATGCCCGGCACCGAGGCGACTGCGCCCTCCATGGAATCCACGATAAAACCGGTCGCGCCTTGATCGACGATTTCCGGCATTGCGCCGGAGTTCCAGGCGATCACCGGCGTGCCGCAGGCCATCGCCTCTATGACGGCAAGACCGAACGGCTCTGGCCAGTCGATCGGGAATACGAGGCCGGCCGCCTTGCCGAGGAATTCCGCCTTCTTATCCTCCTCGATCTCGCCGACATAGTCGACACGGTCACCGTCGACCAGCGGCTCGACCATCTCCCGGAAATAGGCGCGGTCGTCGTCGCCGATCTTTGCCGCAAGCATCAGTTTCAGCCCCGAGCGCAGCGCGATCTCGATGGCACGATCCGGACGTTTATCGCGCGACATCCGGCCAAGGAAGGCGAGGTAGGGCTCCCCTGGGCTCGTCTCGAAAACCGGTTTGTAGAGTTCGGTCGGCAGCCCGTGGTGGATCGTCGTCAGCCAGTTGGCGTTGGCGAGCCCCGTGCTTTGGCTACGGGATACGGAGATCATCGGAAAGCGCGGAAAACGCTCATAGGCCGGCGCCAGATCGACATAGTCGAGCCTGCCATGCGGCGTCGTCACCGTCCGCTCGGGCATATGCTCGAAGAAGGAAAAATGCAGGAAATGGCTGAGGTGGAAGTGAATGATATCAAAATCATGAGCTCGTTTCCTAACCTCGGAAAGCATCGAAAGGTGCGCGGCTGTCTCGGATTTCAGCGGGCGTGGGTCAAGACGCAGCGCACGCTCGCGACACGGCACCAATTTTGCCGACGTTTGTGTATCGCCACTGGCGAACAAGGTTACGTCATGGCCAAGCTCGACCAATCCTTCGGTCAGATAGGAGACAATGCGCTCCGTACCTCCATAAAGCCGGGGCGGCACGGATTCATAGAGCGGCGCCACATGGGCTATTCTCATAGGCTGGCATTTCCCTCAAACATCATCGCTGAAGTCGAAATGCATCACCCCCCTGAACGTTCCGCAACGGCAAGAAGTCGGGCGATGATTGGCGATTCGCCAGCCGACCATTTACCAAGGCCGTGGGCGTTTTTTGCCGGGAACCAATTGGCTGGCCGTGAATTTAATTAGGTTCGATCGAACGCATCGCGATCGACGGGGAGGAAAAGATGAATCGCCTGCAGTTCTTTACGCCGGTGCGAATTTCGCGCGGGCAGGGAAAACCTGTCGAAGAAATCGACAGTGTCAGCGAAGCGATGACGTTTTTGCGCCACTGGCCGAAAGGGCGGCGCGGCCCGGTGTATCAATGCGCGCTGAACTGCTGCGCTGCGGCTCTGGCGGGCCAGATGTCTGCCGAGGAAGCAAGAAAGGCTTTCACGGGCTTTGCCCGGATCACCCGGCTGCTGGATGACGACATGTCGCTGCCGACAGGCAGCGAAAGGATGGACAGCCTATACACGGCGAGGCGATAGACGGTAGACTCTACTCGCGACGATCCGAGCAGTGCGTCCACGCCGCCAAAAGAGACGGGGCTTCAAGCTGCAGTTCGTGCACCTGTCTCTGTCGGCGGGCGCGGGCCTTCACGCGAGGTCGTTTTCCCGTTAGCTCGTTCAGGTCACAAAGAATGCAGTTGCCGTGAGCGACAGACCTGGAGAGAGAGTGGCGAATTGTGTTTGAACCGCGCCGCCGATCCCGTCGCTGTCGAAAGAGAGCGCTCCGGTTGAATTGTTGTAGAGGATACGGTCGGAACTGTCGTGCGCGGCCGCACCGGCAAAGAAAGCGGTGGATGTGAGCGCGCCTGAGCTCAGCCCGGCAAATATAGCGTTGTCGATGTGGATCTTGTCCTGGGACTTATTGAAGTCGGTAATCCTGTCGATATTGCCGGCCCCCAGAGCGGTATTGAAAACAAAGGCATCATTGCCGCCATTGCCGGTCAAGGTGTCGGCGCCGCGGCCGCCATTGATGACATTGGCGCCGGCATTGCCCTTAATGGTCTGGGCGAATTCGTTGCCGGTGAGGTTGATTGCCGTGGTGGCGGACGGATATCTGGCGGCCAGAAGTTCGACCGCCGAGCCGGCCGCAAGCGCGTAGCTCACCGTGGTGGCCACGGTATCGCGACCGCCGCCTGCGGCCTCGATCACCTTGTCGCCGGCATTGTCGATATAGTAGCCGTCGTTGCCCCCATAGCCGATCATCGTGTCGGCGCCGCCGAGACCATTGATGGCATTGGCGCCGGCGTTGCCCTGGATTGTCTGGGCGAACTCGTTGCCGTTGAGGTTGATTGCCGTCGTGCCCGACTGGCTGGTGGTGGCGAGAAGCTCGATCTGCGAGCCGGCCGAAAGAGCATGACTCAATGAGGCGAGCACCTTGTCGGTGCCGCCGCCCACCGCCTCGACGACCCTGTCGCCTGCATTGTCGACATAATAGGTGTCGTTGCCGCCGTAGCCGGTCATCGTATCGGCGCCAGCGAGGCCGTTGATGACATTGGCGCCGGCATTGCCCTGGATAGTCTGGGCAAACGTATTGCCGGAGAGGTTGATTGCCGTCGTGCCAGACGGATTCGTGGTAGCGAGAAGCTCGATTTCCGAGCCGGCCGCGAGCGCATAGTTCAGCGAGGTGAGCACCCTGTCGGTGCCGCCGCCGGCCGCCTCATTCACCTTGTCGCCGGCATTGTCGACGTAGTAGGTATCGTTGCCGCCGTAGCCGATCATCGTGTGGGCACCGGTTCCCTGAAGTACATCGGCTCCGCTGGTGCCATAGAGCGTATCGTCGGTTGGAGGTGGGGTCGTGGTGCTGGTGTTGTGTCGCAGGAAAAAGTCTTGCATCGCCGGAGTGTTCCCAAGCGAGGTTTCGCCGTTCTGAGAGGACCATTTATAAGCCATGTCAAAGGCAGGATTGGGTACCAGCCTTTCCCAGTGGTCCATCATGGTCTGCATCTGGGACGTCGTGGGCATGACATATGACCCGCCCGTATTGGTCGTCCAGCCGCCGCCGCCAAACGCCTGATAGACGGGAACGATCGCGCTCTGCGGGATGCCTGCTTCCAACGCCGCAGCCACAGCTCTATCAATGTAGTTGAAGTCCACCGCAGTCGTGCGCACCGGATAAGGATTTATTCCGTAGTAATCGATCCCTGTGTTGGCAGGATTGTAGGTATTGGAATAATTCGAATCTGTGTACGACCCCATGTCCATGAGGGTGATGAAAGTCTTGGCGCCTGGAAAATGGGAATGGATCCAGTCGGATTCCGCCTTCAGATTGGCAGCGCTCACTTGGGTATGATATCTGCCGGTGGGATCCGGCTCGTCAGTCAGAAAAAATCCAAAAACCTTCGGATTATTGAGGAGAGGCGTTACCTTGTCGATAAACGACTGGGTTACACCATTGCTCTCGCCGAGCCAGATCAGGGCTTTCGAGCCATCCGGCAACGCGTTGACCGATGACGCATATTGAAGATCAACCAGATTGAAGCCATAGGCCTTGGCCTGGGCAGCTGAGGCGCCCCAGGTGTAGTGCATCGTGGCCATGCGAATATCCCCTCGTGTGATTCTGTAGCGCTCCGATCCCTGCCTACGCGACGGTCCATATTAGCGCCAAATCAATTAGCGACACGCTGTTGATAGAATCGTTGATCTTGGATGGATCACCAATTTTCATGCGATTTGACTGCAGGGACTTGCGCGAAACTTGATGACGGCAATGTTGGATATATAGTCAGTCAGTTGGGATTGCCTGGTTTCCCGAACGCTTCTAGAGCCGCTCTCTCGTGTGAGGAAGGCGTCGATGAAGGCCGCACCGAACCGCAGGCGCTTGGTGTTCGGCTGATATTGTCGCCATGTCGTTTGTACGACTAAGGATCGTTGATTGCGCTCGCCCTCCGAAGGCAGAGGTCGCACGTTCGACTCCTGTCGGGTGCGCCAAGTGGCGCCGGTCCATTCTGGACACATAGGTTACGGTTTATACCGCTGCGAGTGGCTCTGGGCCAGATATCGGACGAGGAAGCAAGGAAGGCTTTTGTGGGCTTTCCCCGGATCACCCGCCTGCTGGATGACAATGTGGCAGGGCCGATAGATGGTGAAAAGATGGACAGCGTCTACACGCCGAGGCGATATGCTGTGCCGGAGTCGGGCGCGAGCGGTTATCTGGCGGTGAGCCGCGTCTCAAGAGTGGTACTCAACCCAAGCTTCCTGCGCCCCGCCATGACGCTATATCCATCTTCTAAATCGAATGCCGGCTTCGCCGAATGCTTGCACCATTCTGGCTTCGAGGGCGCGCTTCTCCCGTCTCGCGGGATTCCTCAGTTTAAGAGAGTGGAATTCCACGTAGGCGGCATATAGATCACGATGGGTTCCAGCCCTGATCAAATCATCAAGAATTTCGTATTCTGCCCCCTCGACGTCGAGCTTGAGAACGATCACGTCATACAGCGTACGCTTTGTCCGGATCATTTTTGAGAGTGAAAACGTTTCGACGAGGTCCGGCGCAAATCGCTGTGATTGATACAGGCTTTCGTTGTGGTCCAAGACTATCGAGCAACTTTGGTGGGTGGCTTCCGCTCGATCTGGAGGAGGCCCAAACAATTCAGCGTAGCCGTCTTTTACGCTCGCCGCCTTTGGGATAATCTCCATAGTCAAATTTTTCGCGCGCAATGCATTAAGCTGCGCAAGGCAATTCTTGTTTGGTTCGATCAAAACGTAATCGTATTTGTCGGGCGTATAGTATGTAGAAAAGAATCTAAGACCTTGACCTATGTTTGAACCGCAATCGATAAACAATCCGCGACTTCGATTTGCCAAATTGAGATGGGACAATGCCTGCTTTGCATCAGACGCAACGCGAGGACGAAGCCCTTGCCATCTGAGCGGCTCGATCAGCGATAGGGCAGACAATTGGAGGAGTCGACCAGGCCCTTCGGTTCGTAAAACCTCCAAGGATCGCTTGATCTTTCCCATGACCCCTCATTGCCAATCGCCCTGCCGGCCCAGTTGCGCCCTGGCATCCCCGGTTTTAAAACCCGCTTGCTGCTTTTGCCCGCGGAACTGACGCCCACCGGATGCTCTCCAAAGTCAAACACGCATCGCCTGCGGAGAGCCTCCCTTTGAAGGGCAGGTCCACTCATCTTCAATCCCTAGCCACTAAGGTATGAATTCTCATCCTACGAATGGATGACAGCGACAGGCGTTTCGCCGAAACAATGCGTTAGCGAACCTGGCGTGGTTCCTTCGGCCTGCTGCTGGTTCAGGGGACTGGCACTTGAGCTAACCTTACCATTCTGGAACTCAAACGGTCCGGGGTAGCCTGCTTCGCAGGACGTGGAGGAGAATCGACAATGCCGAAATGGGCTTAGAACGGTTCTGGGGACGGCCGGCGCCACGCAGGTGCCGCGACGATCCGCGCAAGAGCATCCACGCTCGCCAAAGGAGACAGGCTTCAAGGTGCAGTTATCCACCTGTCTCTGTTGGCGACCGCGCGGGCGCTCGCGCGATCTCTCTTCCCGCTAACTCGTTCAGGTCACAAAGAACGAGGCTGCCGTAAGCGACAGATCTGGAGAAAGAGTGGCGAACTGTGTTTGAGACGCGCCGCCTGTGCCGTCGCTGTCGTAGGAGAGCGCTCCAGTCGAACTGTTGTAGATGATGTGGTCGGAACTGTCATGCGCGGCATTACCCGCAAAGAAAGAGTCGGATGCGAGCTTGCCTAACTTAAGCTCGGCAAAAATCGCGTCGTCGAGGTGGATCTTGTCTTGGTTGAAGTCGACGACCTTGTCGACATTGCCGTTACCAAGGGCGCTATTGAAGACGAAAATGTCGTTGCCGCCGAAGCCGCTCAACTTATCGGCACCGCCGCCGCCGTTGATGACGTTGGCGCCGGCATTGCCCTGGATGGTTTGGGCCGACTCGTTGCCGGTCAGGTTGATTGCCGTGGTCCCGGCGTCCTTTGTGGTGCCAAGGACTTCAATCGACGAGCCGGCTGAGATCGCATAGCTAACAGAGGTCCACACCCTGTCTTGACCTTGGCCAGAGGACTCGACCACCTTGTCGCCGGCATTATCGACGTAGTAGTCATCGTTGCCGCCAAAACCGCTCAACTTGTCGGCACCGCCGCCGCCGTTGATGACGTTGGCGCCGGCATTGCCCTGGATGGTTTGGGCCGACTCGTTGCCGGTCAGGTTGATTGCCGTGGTGCCGGCATCCTTCGTGGTGCCAAGGACTTCAATCGATGAGCCGGCTGAGAGTGCATAGCTCACAGAGGTCCACACCCTGTCTTGACCTTGGCCAGAGGACTCGATCCCCTTGTCGCCGGCATTGTCGACATAGTATTCGTCGTTGCCGCCGTGGCCGATCATGGTGTCGGCACCGACGCCGCCGTTTAGAGTGTTGGCGCCGGCATTTCCCTCGATGGTCTGGGCGGGGCCGTCGGATGGGGGCGTGCCAGAATCGCTAACTGGAGGCGTATCAGAATCGCTAACTGGAGGCGTGTCAGAATCGCTGACTGGAGGCGTGTCAGAATCGCTAACTGGAGGCGTGGCAGGATCGCTAACTGGAGGCGTGGCAGGATCGCTAACTGGAGGTGTGGCCGGGGCGTCATCCTGAAGATTGTGCTCCCGGAAAACAGCCTGCAGTTCCGGCGAGCTCTCAAGTGCGACGTCGCCTTCCTGCGAACCCCAGGCATAGGCAAAGTCGAATTCGGGCGACGGAACCAGTTCGTCCCAGTGGTCCATCATCGTCTGCAGCTGATCCGCGGTCGGCATGACATATTTGCCGCCCGTGTTGGTCGTCCAATTGCCGCCGCCAAAGGTCTGATGGACCGGAACGATCTGGCTGACCGGGATGCCCGACTCCACCGCAGCAGCCACGGTTCTGTCGATCATGTCATAGTCGACCGTGTCTGTTCCGGTGCGCACCGGATAGGCACTTATTCCAAACAGATCGATATGCGTGTTGTCATAGTTGTAGGTGTTGGAAAAATCCGGGTCTGCGGCAGACCCCATGTCCATCGCGGTGATGAAGGTCTTGGCGTCTGGCATGCGAGCGTGGATCCAGTCGGATTCGGCTTTCAGATCCTCAGCGTCTACCTGGGTGTGGTATTTGCCGGTGGGATCCGGCTCGTCGACGAGAAAAAAACCCATACACCTTCGGATTGCCAAGGAAGGGGGTGACCTTGTCGATAAAGGACTGGGTCACGCCCTCGCCCTCGTTGAGCCAGACCATAGCCTTCATGCCATCCGGCAGCTCGTTGACCTGGTCGATGTATTGAACGTCGACCAGATTGAAACCGGCGCTAGCGACTTCTGTGGCGGACCCACCTGCTGCGAAATGAAGTGCCATTAATAATCCTTTTTTCTTAGCGCCCCGCGGTGCCTGCCTACTCGACGGCGTATATTAGCTTCAAATCACATACCCACACCCCTCTGATAGATTCGTTGATCACCAGCAGGATCGCCTCACGGAAGCAGAATCTTACTTAGGATCACCACGGTATTTCCAAGTAAAATTCTATTTTATTATCGTATACATAACCACGGCGTTCAGATATATTGTCCGTTTTTTCAAAATGGTCTTTTACATTGCTTATATTTGATCCGTCTTCGACAGTGATGTCCTGTCGAGGATTTTGCCTTTCAAAAAAATTATAAATGGCGCCGAAGCCGGTATTTCGCGAAGATGCCTTGGTGGTGCTGACCCGCTGAAGTGGCGCCACAGAAGTCGGATTTTAACTGCCGGCAACTAGAGTCCATGAATACAACGGCAGCCAGAATAGCTTTTCTGTACAATATACACTTACCTGCGGGCAAATCTGACTGCGTTAAGCTAGGTGCTGAGCCAAGCCATGTTCTCTGGCGTCGCAACCCAATTTTCTGTGGACACAGTGGGCAGGTGCTCGCTCATAACGATGTCATCCGCCAACGACATTGCCGATATCGGAGATGATCGAGCTAGGTTACCTGCTGGTCGCAGGCAGATTCTACCAGGGGCGGAGTGACTGAGATGCTGTTCAACCAGCGTACAGGGGCACCGGCCCACGATCGGGACGATGCTCAGGCTGGCAAAGTCACCGACCGACCCAAACTGAGGTGACAACGGACGGTTATCGGAAGCGCAGTCCTTGATTGCCCCGCCCGCCGGCGAATGTGCCCGCAGGATTTTTCCTCAAGTTCGACGTGCAAACGATCCCGCCACACCCCTCATTGCGCAGAAGGATATGCGCGTCGAGGAGGCCCGCCATACGGCCTCGGTAGCACACCCTGTGCAGGTCCTTGGCGTGGATTGCCTCGCCAAGTCGGAGACTTAGCTGCCTGATGCTCGCAAGGCCTTGATCCAAATGCGGTTTGCGTCATGCAAACAGACGAGGACAGTAGGCAAGCCTGCCCGTACCGTGACTTGGCATCCATACACGCAGAAGAAGCGAAACCAAGATCATGAAGGCAGAGTCAAAAGCCCGCCACTTCCCGCGATTCGGGGACGGCACATGGTCGGGAGAGGCAGGATGAATCCGCATCTCGTGTGTGTGGGAGGCGAGGATCACGCCTTAAGAATTCCGTTCCTGATGTCGCTTCGCGAAAGGGGTTTTCGGGTCACCGCAGTCTCGAGTGGCGGTGAAACCGCGTTTTCGCGGCATGGCATTCCGCATCACCGCTATGGTTTCGACCGATTTGCCAGCGGCGGCAGCGGCGAGTGGGGCGCCATTCGAACGATTCGAAAATTAATGTCGGAACTGCGACCGGATGTTGTCCAAAGTTTCGACACCAAACCGAACCTGCTGACGCCACTTGCGGTGCGCGGGAAGGCTCCAGTCATCCGCACGATCAATGGTCTGGGCTGGACATTCTCGTCGCAGGAGCCACGGGCTCTGGCCCTGCGTCCAATCTTTTGCGGACTGCAATGGCTTTCGTCCTTCTGGACGGCTGCGACGGTCTTCCAAAATCGGGACGATCAGGCTTTCTTCGAGCGCTATCGACTGATCCGACGCGGCAGCGGACGGCTGATCCGCAGTTCAGGAATCGACATCGATGCGTTCGCCATGGCAAGGCATCTTGCCCCGTCCGCGATGAAAATGCGCGAAGAGCTTGGGCTCCAATCCGCTGAAGTCGTGATTTTTGTCGGCCGGCTGACCCGCCAGAAGGGTATCCCGACACTCCTCAAAGCAGTCCCGCACATCCTGTCCAAAAGGCCCAATGCGCGTTTCGTGCTTGTCGGCCCATGGGAATCCGAAGGGCCATTTGCCGTCGACAGATCGGACATCGATCGATATGCCCCCCATGTCATCGCCTTAGGCCCACGACGCGATGTTCCAGCCCTTCTTGGCATCGCCGATCTGTTCGCCTTTCCAACACAATATCGGGAAGGGATTCCGCGCGTCCTGCTCGAGGCCGGACTGGCGGGATTGCCTATCGTCGCCTCAAGGATGCCTGGCTGCAATGACGTGGTTGAAGACGGATGGAACGGCTATCTCGTCCCACCGCACGATGCCGATGGCCTTGCGGCTCGAATAGTAGACATCCTGTCCGACCGCGATCACGGAAAGATCATGGGCGGTCGTTCCGTCGAAATCGTCCGGGAGCAGTTCGCGCTGCCGTGGGTAGTCGACCAATATTGCGATCTTTACAAAAACGTCCTTAGCGCCGAATCCAATGGCGGTCTTGCTCGACCGGCGCCATCGATCGTGCTGGAAGAGGATGCCGCAAGCCGCGGATTGAGTGGAGCGCGCCGATGATCCGGAACGCGTTGCTGGCCGGCGGTATTGCGATGGGCTATGCGGTGCAGCTCAGTGTTCCCGGTCTGCCCTTCGGATATACCGAATTGTTGCTAGCGCTCTGGATCATGCTGTCGATCGGGCGAGTAGTCATCGGTGGTCGGTTGGAGGCCACGCCGGCCCTATTCCGTCTCGCGACCTTCTGGCTGATCATGACGTTCACCCTGGCGGTCGGTGCGATTGTCGGCTTGCTGACCACGGCGGTCCTGGACCTCTCGGCGCCGATTCACGACATAATGGCCTACATGCTGTTGGCCAGCGTCACCTGTCTGGCCGCCGCGGAGCCCGACGCCGATCGCCAACTGCGCCGCACTGCCTGGTGGGCGATCGGGATAGTGAGTGCATGCTTTGTCTTTCAGCTGGCGCTTGGGTGGGGTTGGATCCACCAGCCCGGCGTCAATCCCTGGTTCTGGGATCGCTTCACCGGCTGGTCCGAGAATCCGAACCAAATTGCTATTTATTGCGCAATCTTTGGTCCGCTGGCTTTGCATCTTGCTACGACCACAAGCAGTCCATGGGGGAGGGTGATCGGGTTCAGCAGCCTTGTTCTGACCGTCTATGTCGGTAGGCTGACAAAAAGTGATGCCTATCTTCTTACAGGCGTCCTGACCTGCCTGATATTTCTAGGACTGCGGGTTCGGACATGGCTCACGACCGGTGACAAGGGCAGCGTTTCCCGGCAAGTCGCCGTCCTCCTGATGGTCGGCTTCCTCCCTCTGGCGATGTCGATGACGCCCTACGTTCTCAGGGACATAAGCAGCATTGAAAATTTCGCCAAGAGCCTCAGCAAGGGGAGGGGCGGCGAGGATACCGCCGAAACCGCTACACTTCGCGTCAGGCTCTGGGGTAATGCAGTCTACAAGGGCGTGACGTCAGCGTCTCTTGGCCTTGGTCCTGGCCCGCATGTGGACCGCCCCTCGGTCGAATATCGGCAGTTTCTGCCCGAACCTTTCGAGGCTCACAACACGATCCTCGATCTGTACACGCAAGGTGGTCTGATCGCGGTCCTGGCCCTGCTTTGGATCGTCGGCTCGGCGGCCATGTCAGCATGGCGTGCGAAGCTCGATGCCCTTTTTGCGCTGGTGGTGGCGATCATGATTTACGGGTTTCCGCACCTGATCATCCGCCACCCGATCGTTTGGTTTGCGCTGACCCTCTGCCTTGTTGCCGGAACGCCGCGAGCAGTGTGGACTACTTCTAGTGAAACTTCCAGGGACTTGGGGTGACGGGATGTGTGGGGTTGCCGGAATCCTTCTTGCACCCGATGCGGCCAGTGCAAAGCCGCTGAGGGCAATAGCGCAAATGACGAAAGTTCTTCGTCACCGTGGGCCTGATGGCGACGGCTTCTGGACAGATCGTGAAGCCGGCGTTGCCTTCGGCCACAGGCGTTTGGCCATCGTCGACTTGTCAGAGGCGGGACACCAGCCGATGCATTCGGCGACTGGCCGATATATCATCACCTTTAACGGCGAAATATACAATTTCCAGGATCTGCGCCGCGAACTTGAAGGCGCGGGCCATTGTTTCCGCGGCACCAGCGATACCGAAGTCATGCTGTGCGCGATCGAGAATTGGGGACTTGACACCGCACTCAAGCGCTTTGCCGGCATGTTCGCGTTCGGATTGTGGGACCGGAGGACGAGGACCCTTCATCTCGCCCGCGACCGAATGGGCAAAAAACCGCTCTACGTTGCTTCAACACGCGTCGCACTGGTTTTTGCCTCCGAGTTAAAGGCAATCAACCGTTTTCCAGATTTCCGTCAGGAGATCGATCTCGATGCGGCGGCGGCGATGCTGTCGAGGGGATGGGTACCGGACAACAGGTGCATCTGGCAAGGCGTCTTCAAGCTGCCACCCGGCTCGGTTCTGTCCCTGACGGCCGCAGATTTCGCCCACGCACGCAGTGCCGGGTCCCTTTCGAACCGCATCCGACAATGGTGGTCGCTGGCCCGGGTTGCCGAGAAAGGTCGGCAGGAACCAATCGCCGGCACCGATCAAGAACTGACAAATGAACTCGACAAGCTGCTGAGACTTGCCGTTCGGCAACGCATGGTCGCCGATGTGCCGCTGGGCGGCTTTCTATCTGGCGGCGTCGACAGCTCCGCTGTTGTAGCCCTGATGCAGGCTCAATCCTCAAAACCGGTGCGCACGTTCACGATCGCATTTGGAGAAGGCGGGTTTGATGAGGCACCCCACGCCGCTGAGGTCGCCCGGCATCTGGGCACCGACCATACCGAACTTCACCTTTCGCCCGCCTCCGCGCGCGATATCATCTCAGAACTGCCGCAGACCTGGGACGAGCCGTTTGCAGACGAATCGCAGATACCAACTCTGCTCGTGGCGCGGCTGGCTCGCCAGCACGTTACGGTGGCTCTGTCGGGCGACGGTGGCGACGAATGCTTCGCCGGTTACGCTCGCCACCTCATGGCAGCCCGAGCAAAACGACAGCATGAGCTGCCGTTGCCGCTGCGTCAGACGCTTGCGACAGCTGTTGGGTTGCTGGCCCGTGCAGCCCGTCACGAACTCGTCAGCAAGCTGCCGCTTTCAGCGCATGCGCGGCATGCGCTGCGCAGCGACCGGCTGGATCGCCTGGCTCGGCTGCTCGCCGCGGCAGATGAGGATGAGCTGTATGAGCGGCTTAGGGGATCATCGACCGAGAACCTCACCCATCACAGGCCGCCCATATCGATCAATGGTGCGCCGCAGCTGGATGGTCTTCTGTCACGTCTCCTCTACGAGGACATGGTCGGCTATCTGCCTGGCGACATACTGGTGAAGCTGGACCGCGCCAGCATGGCTAACAGCCTTGAGGGCCGATGCCCGCTTCTCGATCATCGGGTTGTCGAGTTCGCCTGGCGGCTGCCGGCGGACGTAATGGTTCGCCGCGGCAGGGGCAAGTGGATACTTCGTCAGTTGCTGCATCGCTATGTTCCGGAGCGGCTGATCGACCGGCCAAAACATGGCTTCGACGTCCCTATAGCAGTCTGGCTCAGAGGGCCGCTGCGTATCTGGGCCAGCGATCTGCTCGCCGATATGCGCCTGTCCGGGGACGGGATCTTCGACTTTGCAAAGGTGCAGACGTGCTGGCGAGATCACTTGGATGGAAGGCAGGATCATTCTCGTGATTTGTGGGCGGCGTTGATGTTCCAGGCCTGGCGCAACGAGGCCCGTCGGCCACCGGCGCCCGCAACGGACCTGTATCGTGTACCCGAACCGGCAGGAGTATAAAATGGAAGGTTCCATAATCAGCCGCAAGCAACTTCCGCGCGCCACTGAGATGCACGTAACCGCGCACGAGACCAAGCCGCGCATGAGGCGGCCGCTGCGCGAGCAGATGGACGCGCAGAGCTCCATCCATCAACTCCTCATCACCATCGCGAGGAGAAAACGGTTCCTGCTCGCCATGGTGGTTCTGGGCGGTGTTTTGGCCGGGCTTGCGGGTTTTGCTGTCCCTGTCCGGTTCGAGGCGAGTACGCAAGTTATTCTCGATGCTCCAAGCAGGAATGGGCCCGCCGGCGCGGTACCTGCTCCGGAGATGCTGGATGCCAGCATTGACGACAATATAACCATGCTCTTGTCGCAAGGAAATCTGCGTCGCGTGATGGCAGAGCTGCGCAAGACGGAGTTCGGCGGCACCGCCGAACAAGCTGATGCCGGAACTGGAAGTTCTCGTCCCGACGCTGCTCGCGGCGGCCGGCCGATTTTGCGCTCATTTGCAGACGGCCTGCTGGCCGGAATTTGGCCGCAGGGCAAGCCGGAAGCTGCGGATGCGGCTGAACTAAAGGCGTTGCGAAAGGGCATGAGGGTTGGACAGGAACTGCGATCGAGAGTCATCAGCATAGGCTTTACCGATCCTGATCCGGCGCGAGCCGCTATGGTGGCTAATACGTTCGCCCGATTGTATATCGACGATCTCGCGAAGAGACGCCAGGCAGCGGATAGACTGGAACTCACCTCGATAGTCGCGGCTCTGCCGGGCGTACAACGCGATCTGGCAGCAGCGACCGATCGTCTGGAAAAGTATCGGCTGAGCCATGGTGCAGTCGACCAAGGTGCTGCGGACAACGCCGCCAAGGAGACAGCTGAACTCAGCCAGCAGATTTCCTTGTCGAAAGCGGATCTCTCCGCCACGGAATCTCGCCTTCAACATATTCAGGAGCTGCGAAAGGAGGGGGCATCGGTCGCCTCGCTGGCTCAAGCTATCCGATCACCGGCGCTGGCCGACCTGGCGGCTCGCCAGGCCAATGACACGGCAGATAAAAATTTGAGCGATGCGATCAACCGCGAGATCGAACAAGAAACCGCTCGTCTCGCTGCCGAGGCCAGCATCTACCGGGCCCAGATTGCAGCTCTGGAAAGTCGCAAGAATGTGCTCGACGCGGTTGTGGCCGATACGGCCGGCCGGCTGTCCGGGCTGCGTGCACTCGAGCCGCAGGTCAGTATCTTGACGGAACGATACAACCAGCTTCTGACCCAACAACAGGACTTGATACGGCGCATCGCAACTCCCTCGGCCGGAGTGTCGGTCCTTTCGGCGGCATGGCCGCCGACGGTTCCTAAGACCCTGTCGCCGATTTTCCTTATTCCACCTGGTATGGTTGTGTTTGGGCTTCTTGGCGGGGTCTTCGTTGTCGTTCGCAACCGCCTCGATCAGACTTTGCGGGGCGAGGCCGAAGCTGAGGCAGCGCTCGGGGTTCCGTGCTTGGGGCTGATACCACAAGCGGCCACAATGCACGCCAAACGGCTGAAGCAGCTGGTTTTAGGCCAGCAGAGGTCCAGATACAGCCGCGCCGTGACATCCCTGCTTGTCACCGCAGCACCCAAGCAAGCGAGGGATCGCTCGTCGCACATCATTCTCGTAACGTCCAGCGTCCAGGATGATGGCAAGACCGAGCTTGCATGGAGCCTGGCCTTGGCAGCCACCCGACTGGGGGGCCGAGTGCTTTTCCTCGATCTTGACCGCACGGGCGCCCGCCTCACGAACGAATTCCTGGATGAATTCACGGCGCTCAAGCCACACAACTTTTTCGGGGACTATGTGAGTGAACGCTGTGCCTTGCACGATGCAATCGCGGGAATGCCTGAAATCGGAATCGACTTTATGGCTCTCGCACCGTCGGAAGATCTGCTGGCGTCGCTGTCCACGGTTGACAGTTCCCTGTTCACGGATGAGCTGCACTCGATCTACACTGTCGTCATCATAAATGGACCGCTGGGACTTGGAGGACCGGAGGCCGGGCTTCTGACGGGCTGGGCTGATGCGGTTCTTTTCGCGGTTCGCTGGGGCAGGACGCGACGCAGTATCGCACGCGGTGTTTTGGAAACGCTTGCGAGCGATGCGTCAGTTTCGGTCCCTGTGGGGAGCGTCCTCACGCAGGTTAATCTCAAGAAACACGCCGGTTACCAGTTCGGGGACAGCGCTGATCTTTTGCTCGAGGAAACATCATGAGCGTCACAAGCGGACTTCGAAGCAACGATGGTCGCGGAAATCGCGCAGGTATCGCCACGAACGGATTGGACCCATGATCATTGAACTCTTCGGACCGCCTGGATCCGGCAAGAGAACCTTTGCTCACGCCCTTGCCCGGCGACTGCGGGAGGAAGGGTACCACGCCAAGGTTGCCCCCAGTCACCGCCCTCGCGAGAGGGGATCGAGTGTCGATCTTGGAATCTTTCTGGCTATTTTCAGGATCGTGTCGGCAATATTTTCAACATTAAAAATCCTGCTTTCGCCGAGAGGCAGGATCAAGGATCTTTCAACGTCGCTTTCCATGATAAGAGTGATGCCGCCAAAAAAAAGGATATGGCGGGCCCGGCTCTGGCAGCACATATTGAAGCTTTCGCGCCGCTGGGATGAGGCGAAGCAATCCAGAGAAGTAGTCATATTCGATCAGGGCTACGTCCAGGCGATTGCCTCGCTGGCAATGTTCAATGGATCCGCAGACAGGGTCGCGCTGGCAAAGGCGCTCAGCCTGGCGCCAGCAGCTGATTTCACACTCAGAGTTGTTGCGCCACGCGCGATCGTTGAGACGCGCTTGCAGCAACGGATGGAGCATGAAGCGCCTGCGGAGCGAATTTTCGAAGCAGATTTTGACACAAACATGCGCACGTTTGGGATATTTCAAAGCATAAATGATATTCTCGTCGGGGCCGACCGAAAAATCATTCCGATCCAAACTCTAAACGATCAGTCCTCGTTAGAAGGCATTCAGTGTGTCGAGCGGAGGATAATCTCGAAAATTTTGCAAGCGGGAGGTCGACCTGCGGCCAAAGGCAGCCAAGGCCATAAGATACTCGAGGTTGACCAAAGCGACGTCGACGATTGTGATGTGAAGGCCGCACGAACTTCTGCGGCCTCTCTTGCTGCGGCGGATGTAATTTTGTCCCACCAGGAAGACATGGGTCGGACTCTCGGCTACGCTAGCATCTTCGCCCTTTTGATCTATATCGGTGGCGCGGGGTTGACCAGCTTGGCGCAGTTGTTGATTGCCCGCCTCGTCGGTTCCACCAGCTATGGCATCTATTCCTATGTCCTGGCCTGGACCACCCTGCTTGGCTATCTTGCAATGCTTGGTTTCAATGTCTCCCTACTGCGCTTCGTGTCCGCCTACCGGGCAGAGGGGCGACTTGACCTGGCACACGGTGTCGTCAGGTTTGCTCTGCAAAGATCGCTGGCGGCGGCGACACTGTTCGGCATGATCGGCGCCGCTCTGATCTTTTTCTTTTCAGATCCTTCTCACAAGGAACTTGAAATCAGCCAACTCCTTGGCATGGCAGCCGTGCCTTTGTTCACCGCCTCGGCCTTGGGTGCAGCACTTGTTCGTGCCTTCGGCGGTGGTGTCTCAGCCCTTTTGCCAGAACGCATCGTACGCGACGGCCTGTTGGTGATGTTGCTGGGAGTCGCGGCCCTTTCCGGATCATGGACCCTCGACGCCCCCCTGGTGATGCAAGCGGTGCTGGCAAGTTCGGGCATCACAGTCGGACTGGTGTTCATCATGGCGACAAGGTTTCAGCCGCCTGGCTTGCGGCACACTCAACCCAGCGACGCGTCCCAAGAGTGGTGGGCGGCGGTTCCACCAATCATGCTCATGGCCGGGCTCGATGTTTTCATCGGTCGGGCAGGGGTTATGGTGCTGGGCTGGTCAGGTCATATTCGAGACGCAGGAATCTTCGCCTTGGGACTGAATGTCGCGTTGCTTGTGAGTCTTGCCCTCGTCGCCGTCGGCGTGATGTTTTCGCCAGCAGCGGCTGCCCTTCATACCCGAGGCGATCGGAAGGGCCTGCAGCAGTTATTTTCGCGAGCCGCCATACTTTCCTCTGCCGGCGCCATAGCGATGGCCCTCCCGCTGGTTGTGATTGTTAAACCTCTCATGAGCTGGTTCGGTGAGGATTTCAGCACAGGAGCACCCATCGCGCGGGTACTGATGCTCGGATATGTCTTTGTCGCGCTATGCGGACCCCAGCTGAATCTCTTGACCATGACCGGAAACGAATGGGCAGCAGCAGCAGCCATGATCGTTGGCGCAATCGCCGGCATCATAGGCTGTGCGGCAGGAATCGAGCTTTACGGTCCGCTGGGTGCTGCAGTGGGCCTGACGCTTGCATTGGCCGTTTGGAACCTGGCGATGGCGATCTATATCAGAAAACGACTGAAGATCATGCCTGCGCTGATTTTTGCGCTAACGTCGTTCAGAACAGGCGCAGGCGACAGCCGGCACCGGTATCGGTTCTTGCGCTGACCTGAGGTTGTCGGAGCTGGATTCCAAATTCGCTCCATTGGGCCGCGCCAACACTGGGCCGCTCCAAAATTGATTTTGCGGATATCAGATCACACTGACGCCGCCGCCCGACAGGTGCGCGGCCGACACATCCGGCTCTCAGACCCGCATGAACGCTTGTGCTGGCTGCAGCATCCGTCCCATGAAAGTGTCGACCATTGCGCTCCGTTCTCGAGCGCTGTCGCAGGTGCGGAGCCGACAGCATTGTGAAGGTCGCTGACGCCGGCGCGAGTGCCCAGAACGTCGCCGGGGCGGCAAAGGTACATCGCTGCCAGCCGTCTCGACGATTTAAACAGCCAGCTTGATCTCTTCTGGCCGGTTATTGCCGATATTGCAGCCGCGATGCGGCGCAATGGTTGCTCGGAAAACGGTATAGTCGGGCTCGACGAGGCGTAAACGAGGTGATCAATGCCGAAGTGCCGGCAGCCCTCAAGCACATTGAGAAACGCCACGATGTACGACTGCACATAGGCTGCGGCTCAGGGACGGAGTAACGCACGCCGGCCCTGAGCGGTGAGATGCACGGCTGAAAGTCTGACAACAGCAGCTGAAGGCGCCGAGTCCGCCAGATCCATTCGCAGCGGGGTGAACCCCGGCTCGGCACAGAGGCGTGCAAAACCCGCTTCGTTAGAGTTGGATCATAAAAGGGGTGTGATTGTCGACGCTACGACCTCGATTCCGTCCGCCCAAGCCGCAAGGCCACGTGATAGCAATGAAGCCTGCGGCCCCGGTGACGAGGATCGAACCCGCCCGGGCTAGTTCCACCGCGGAGCGGTCTGATCGCGATCAAACGGATTCCATCTTCAGCGCGCGGAAAGAGCAGACTGGTTGTGTGGATCATTGTCCAACCGGTGGTCCCCGCCTAGACGTTGTACGCCGGCGCATCGAAGCCAGCCGTGGTTGGGCAACCTATGTTGGAACAGCTCCAAATTCCGGCCGCCTGAATCCTGGTGGATGCTGACGCCTGGCGCCTGGGAACCAGACCATGATCCCGAGAAGCGCAAACCGGTTGTCAGGAAAGATCATTGTAAAATAATAAGTTAGGCTCCATCCCGATTCTCTCGGGATGGAACATGCCCCTAGGCGGCGGCCCTTATGGCAACACCGAAATGCGCCCCAGAAGAGCCACCAGTTCCGCCTGACGTCTCGTTTCGGTCTTGGCGAATAGCGAGGCAAGCTGGGAGCGGATCGTGGTGCGGCTGAGGCGCCAACTGCGGGCGATCTCCAACGGCGCATCGCCCTGAGCTAAGCGCAGCGCAAGGTGCGTTTCCGCGCTCGTCAAGCCAAACATCCTTTGCAGTGTCTGAGGATTTGGCCCCGACCTGTTCTCACGATCGAGCAATGCCACAATGCTCGTTCCGTCAGGAGCGATAAGGCCGTTCTCTTTCAGTATCACCGGCCTGTCGCTTCTGCTGCGGATCACCACCCAAGACAGTGAACCCGGCAGGAAATGGGCCGGAACATTTGCGATCAGCCGCCTTAGGGCTATCGAAAGCTCACCGGCTGTATCAGCCGCTTCGCCCTGGCGCTCCAGTGTGGTTTGGGCAGCTGCGTTCCATTCGATTACTTTTCTTTCTCGGTTCAGTACGAGATATCCACAGCCGATGCGATCCAGCATGCCAGTGATGGATTCCAGGCTGCGTTTCTTTGGTTCGTCGCCCTCTGCGTCCGGCCGATCTGATGCTCGAGTTGAAGGATAAGCATACGAGGGCCGCGTCATCTGCGTGCCGGCGTTATACTTGGTCCCTATTGTAATGTATCGTTTGCCCGCAACGACATCGCTGTGTCTATCGATCAGAGTCATTTTTCAACCTCCCCAAGTTTCACAGCCCGAAAATAAGTTGTTCGGGATTTACAAACAGTCTTGTATGCATAGGGCTCGCAAAAACGGGCCCTATTACGTTGAAACTCGATATATTCTGAGGAGTTCTGACCAAGTCATGCCTCCCCCCGTCGGTTAAAATGCGCGCTGTGATAGTGGTATGGCAATCCGGCAGTCGGACTAGGTTGTACGTTTTTTGCTCTAGTCTCGACGGCCTAGTCAAATGGTTGTAGTCTACACCTATGAACTCGCAGTCGCGCAGGCCGGATTCGAACCCATCGGGCAGGCTGCTAACTCATGTGGCCTCCGCAGTGGTACTGGCTGCTACACTGATATTTGAAAAAAAAGCGTCAGTATATGTTGGGGAAGGTTCGAGTTTTCTGGAATTTATTCCAGCTATTATAATCATTTCCTATCTTGAAGACCGTGGGCCTGCGCTTGCGGCGACAATCCTGATGGTGGCTGCCGGCCTGTGGGCACGAAGCACCCTGCATGGTCAGATCTCTGGCGAAGATTGGGCGCGCGCCATTCTGCTTGTGGTTTCGGGCGGCGTGATTGCCATGACGTTCCATCGGCTGCGGCAGGACTTGCGTGAGCTGCTGGAAGTAGCGGAAGCCAGACTCGCTGCCGTCGAAGCAACCGAAAACCGCTACCGTTGGGCTTTCGAACGCGCCGCCATGGGATTCGCAAACACCAACGAGAGGGGTGAGCTTCTGCAATCCAACAGACGCCTCAGTGAGATGACTGGCTACGAGGAGGAGGAGCTTGCCCAATTGCGGCTTGAGACACTCGTTCATCCGGACGACCGTGATGCCTTGGCGCAGTTGCTGGCGGGCCTGGGTAACGACTCTGCTTCGTTCGCTTCGGAGGTGCGTCTGTTAAAAAAGAACGGTTCGGCATTTTGGGCGCGGCTAACCCTGTCGTCATCCGTGCCCGACGGGGTTCTCTCAGAGAGCATCTTCGTGGTGGTCGACGATATCTCGGAACGACGAGCCGTACACGAAGCGCTTCGGGCTCAGAAGGAGTGGCTGGATCTCGCTTTGTCTGCCGGACGCCTGGCCACGTGGCGGATCGACCTTAAAGACGGGATCGTCACCGGCTCCGGCACGTTCTGGGACATTCTCGGCCTGCCCCCGGCCGCTAGCCGCCGTTTGGACGAACTGTCAGCCGTCATTCATCCGGCGGACTGGCCAAAGCTGGTAGCATCGAGAAAGCTCGCATCAGTCACGAATTACGACGTCGAGATTCGCGTCCGACGACCGGACGGACATATTCGCTGGGTTGCCCTGCGCGGAAGGGAAGAAAAATACGATGATCGTCTACAGCGGCTCGGCGTGGCTGCCGACCTGACCGAGCGACGACAAACCACGCTGCTACGCGCCGCGGCAAAGAAGCGGGAGCGCATTATGCTCGAACAACGCCACAGGTTCAGCAACCTATTCCCTGTGATCACGGCGCTGGTGAACATGGTCGATGTTCCCGAGAATAATGTCGCCAGGTACAAGGAGACGCTCGTCGACCGAATTCGTGCGCTCGAAGCAACGCATCTGCTGCTTTCACGCAACGGCAATGCGTCGGGGATGCTCCACGATCTCGTTGTCCAGGAGTTGCAGCCGTATATGGGAACACGCGACATATCGGTCAGCGGTCCTTCCGTTGTGATTTCAGGCGGCGCCGCCGAAAGCTTCGCGATGATTGTTCACGAGCTTGCGACCAATTCCTTGAAACATGGAGCGCTTGGCGATTCAAAAGGCCGGATCGAGGTAAATTGGACGTTCGCGTCTGAAGACGCAGGTAGTGACATCGTGTTCGAGTGGGTGGAATCGGGGCGACGGCGGACTTCAAAAGTTGTCCGTCATGGTTTCGGTTCCATGATACTCGGAGTGGATGGGGCGCCGCTTGTCGGTTACTCGCCCAAGTTGGAAATGTCGGATCACGGGCTGCGATATTCGCTGCGGCTGTCGCGCAAGGAAATCGGCCCATAACGCATTGGCGCAAAAATCGGCCTCGTTTCTAGAAGCCATAATGCGTAGATTCAAGTTTTAGAGCGTCCCTTGCGCGCCCAACAGGACGCGGCGCTCTAATTGCTATCCCTGGTTAGCCAAGTCTTCAGCATAACGGCAGCTTCTGTCCGATTCCGTACCCCAAGCTCACGCAGAACCGCAGCGGCATGAATTTTCGTCGTCGCTTCGGCGATTTCCAGATCGCGCGCAATTTCCTTATTCGAATACCCTTCCGCCATCAGCTTGAGGACCTCCTTTTGCCTCGAGGTCAGCCTGCCAAGATTGCCAGTGGTGGTACGTCGATGTGGGATATGCTCGGACGGAGTAGGTACGTGCGTTGCTTGTGCGGCTCCGGGGCGCGACAGAAGTGCAGGAACGTAGATGCGGCCCGAAAGGATTTCGTTGACGGCCATGATCACCTCCTCGTCTCTTTGCGACTTTACGATATAGCCGTGAAGGCCGATCGACAGAGCCGTGAGTATCTCCGAGCGGGAATCATTCCCGGAAACGATCGCAAAGCGTGTATCCGGATAAGCCGACAGTATGCCGCTGAGCACTTCCTGATTGAACAATCCCGGCATGTTCAGGTCCAGGATCGCAAGATCAACTGACGCCTGTTCCGCCAGCAGACTGAGTACGGCATCGAAACACGACGCCTCAAATATTTCCACACCTGGAATGCCTGCGGTCAGTGCCAATCGCAAGCCACGACGATACAAGCCGTGATCGTCGGCGATGACGATTCGATACATTGAACTACCCCAACGAATCCTGGAATGATTGAACGGTGATGGCCTTAAAGTCTTGGCCGACCACTCGTCGATTCATCCAGTCAACACCTGCGATGCCCCAACACCGCAAGCGTCAGATTGCTAATATAATCCTAAATAACGGGAAACGCTCCTCTTATTTTTGAATTCCGCGAACGGAGCCGGCTGACCTGTCGAACATTCGTTCTCAGCCTCCAAGACCCGTGTCCCAACAGCTCGCTTCGATGCCGATACCGCGCAATCGCCGGGTTGTCCTGGGTCGTTCCGGCGATTGGTGGATACTAGGCTCATTGTAAGCACTCATTCGGGTTTTGTCGGTCTTGTGGCCCCAAGCTGATCGGCCAAGAACTGATCGCTGAAGCGCGCTCCGAGCCTGCCTCTGCGACAGGCGCCAGCCTTCGTCGATCGGCACGGTTATTGAATACCAGAATGTCTGAATCGCTACCATTCGAATGCACGACGACATCCCCCCCGACGGCCACATACCATCTAGCTACAATGTCCGGATCAGGGCCGGCGGGAAACCTCACCGGTCCTTTAAGAGAACAAGAACGAGCTTTCCGGATGCTGTGGCGTAACGATGGCGTTCAGGTCGAGTGAACATGGGAGGACCAGATGAAAGCAGTGATTCAATGTGGTGGAATGGGGACACGCCTTCGCCCCTTCACGTCGGTCTTGCCGAAACCGCTCATGCCGATCGGTGCTCGACCGGTTCTTGAGATGCTTCTGAAATGGCTGCGACGCAATGGCATCCAAGAGGTCTACATCACAACCGGGTATCTCGGCCACTTGATCCGCACCGTATGCGGAGATGGCTCGCAGTGGAACCTGAAAATTCGATACACGCAAGAAATGGAGCCGCTCGGCACCATCGGACCGCTCTCATTGATCAGAGATGAGCTGACAGAACCATTCATAGTCCTCAACGGCGATGTCCTTACCGATCTAAGCCTCAGTCGATTTGTGGCAGCGCACCGCAGGCACACCGATCCGGTGACGATCGCGACAGCTTGCCGCCTGATCAAAATGGACTTCGGCGTCATAGACGAAGTCGACAACACCGTGCAGATCTTTCGCGAGAAGCCGACGCTTTCGCACCTGGTCAGCATGGGAATCTACTGCATGAATCCAGACGTTCTGCAGTTTATTCCATCTGGCATTCCCTTCGGGTTTGACGATCTGATGCTGCAGATGATGCAGAACGGTACAACTGTCCACGTGTACAAGCATGATGGCCTCTGGCTCGATATTGGGCGCGTCGACGATTTCCAGAATGCACAAGCCATTTCCTGGGAAGACCAGTCGGCCTCGATCGAGGTCACTGCCACGGCCGCATGACGACATCGCCAAGCCGATCCCACAGTCCAACAGTCTAGGAGGTTATGATGCTCTTGGTCAGTGCCCCAATTTTGGGTGTGCCGGAGAAGGCAGCTTTGTCCAAGGTCATCGATAGCGGCTGGCTGACCATGGGAGAGCAGGTGAGAGCCTTTGAAGAGGCTTTTGCCCACATGCATGGTGCAGAGGATTGCGTCGCGGTCAATTCTTGTACTGCAGCGCTTCATCTCATTCTACATGCACTCGGTATCGGACCAGGCGACGAAGTGCTGGTCCCGTCAATGACCTTCGTGGCGACCGCAAACGCGGTTCTCTACGTCGGTGCCACTCCGGTCTTTGTCGATATCGAGTCGGCCGACGTGCCGCTGATGTCGATCGTGGAAGCTGAAGCGCGATGCACTGCGCGCACCAAGGCGGTCATTCTCGTACATTTTGCCGGCTATCTCGCCAATCGGGAAGAATGGCAGAAGTTCGCTCGTGCCCGAGGGCTGCAGATCATCGAGGATGCCGCGCATGCGCCCGGCCTGAAGGAGGTAGGTACATTTGGTGCCGCGGCCGCCTTCAGCTTCTATGGCAACAAGAATATGACCACGGCGGAAGGTGGGGCCGTGATTGCCCGAGATCCCAAGCTGCTTGAGACAATCCGCCAGGCCCGTGGGCACGGCATGACCACGGGGACACATCAGAGGCTGAACAGTCGCACGCCGCAGTACGATGTCACCATGCTCGGATTCAACTATCGCATGGATGAAATGCGCGCTGCAATCGGACTGGTCCAGCTGCAGAATCTGCAGGAGTGGAACGAGATCAGGCGTATTCTGGTCATGCTGTATCGACGTCTGATCGCAAAACATTGTCCGGCCGTGACAGTTCCGTTCCACGAGCCGCGGACGTCCGCCTATCATATCATGCCCGTCCTTTTGCCGCGTTACGCTGACAGGCAAGACGTCATCGATGAATTGCGCAGGCAAGGAATACAAACCACCATCCATTATCCGCCGGTGCACCAGATGACGCTTTATCGCGAGCTTTTCCCCGGCACATATTTGCCGCGGACAGAGGACTTTGCCCAGCGTGAGCTCACTGTGCCACTGCATCCCCAGATCACCGCGCCTGTCGTCGAATCAGTGGCGGCCGCTCTTGCCGCTGCAGTCCACAGTTGCGCCCAAGCAGGAACAGCAGCATGAATGCCTTGGATTTATCCATCCATCGATCTGTTGTCTCAAGCGCCGCCCATGGGTTTGCGAGACGAGCAATTGATCTCGTAATCGCTGCAGCAGCCGCCATAGTCTTCGCTCCGCTGATGCTGGTGATCGCCCTGGCGCTCTTACTGGAAGGCGGCCGGCCCATCTTCTTTACGCAGACCCGCGTGGGTGCCGGTGGGCGGCCGTTCCGCATGTATAAGTTTCGCAAATTCGCGGTGCGGTGCGATCCCGGCGGCTTGGCGCTGACTATGGCCGGCGACAGCCGCATGACGAGAATAGGTCGGTTCCTCGCCCTCACCAAGTTCGACGAGCTCCCGCAATTGTGGAATGTCTTCAGAGGCGAGATGGCAATTGTCGGGCCGCGGCCGGAGAGCCTTGTCTTTGCCGATTGTTTCCGCGGTGGCTTCGAGGCCGTTCTACAATACAAGCCGGGCTTGTTGGGTCCGGCCCAGGTTCTCTTCCGGCATGAGGCCAAATTCTATCCGCGATCCGCGGATCCGGTACTGTTCTACCGCGAGGTTCTGTTTCCTGCCAAGGCCAGGATCGACCTCTCCTACTATCCGCAGCGGACGATCGCCGCTGACATCATCTGGATGATGCGCGGTTTTCTGGCGGTTCTCGGATTGGTCTCGCGGCCGCCGGTCGGCCTGGTCTCGCCGCCACCAATCGGCATGTGAGAAATGCTTGGCATGGCCAGGCTCTGGTGAATTCGCAAGTCAGCGCTTCACGTCATAGGGGGAGGAACGCTTAGTCATGAACTACAGGGGTAGGAAAGTTCTGGTTACGGGTGCCGATGGGTTCATCGGGTCGCATCTCACCGAAGCGCTCGTCCGGAGTGGGGCGGATGTCACGGCGCTCGCCCTCTACAATTCCTTCGACAGTCATGGTTGGCTGGATGATTTGCCGGACACCATTCGAAACCAGTTGAACCTCGTCCGCGGCGACGTTCGCGACAGCGCGTTCCTGAGCCGGATCATGCGTGGCCAGGCCGTTGTGTTTCATCTCGCCGCACTCATCGCGATTCCATACTCATACGCGGCCGCCCAATCCTATGTGGAGACCAACATCCTGGGCACAGTGAATGTCCTCGAAGCGGCGCGGCAATGGGAGACAGAGCGTGTGGTGCACACCTCGACCAGCGAGGTCTATGGCACTGCACAGACCATGCCTATCCGCGAATCCCATCCGCTGCAGGGCCAGTCACCCTATTCGGCATCCAAGATCGGCGCGGACATGATGGCAGAGTCCTACGCCAGGTCGTTCGACGTCCCCGTCGTGATTATGCGACCGTTCAATACCTACGGCCCACGTCAGAGTGAGCGGGCCATCGTGCCGACCATCATTAGGCAGGCTCTCGACAAAAACTGCCCGGCGATCATGGTCGGGGACACAAGTCCGGTCCGCGACCTTACTTTTGTGGAAGACACTGCGGCGGCGTTCCTGACCGCAGGTTCGGCCGAGCTCGAATTCGGCCATGCCTACAATGCCGGAAGCCAGCGCGCTGTGACGGTCTCGGACGTATTGGATCTGGTGCTCGAGTTGAGCGGCTCCAAAAAACCGGTTCACCGCGACGAACGCCGTCTGCGGCCGCAGAATTCCGAAGTCCGTGCCTTGCTGGCCGATTCTTCGCAACTCGAGACGAAGACCGGATGGCGGGCGCAGACCAGCCTGCGGGAAGGATTGGAGCGAACCATCGGATGGTGGCAGGCGCGCCTCAGCGAAGGCCGCGTACGCCGCGAAATGGGTTATATGACATGACCTTCTACCAGCGTGCATCGGCTCTGCTGTTGATTGCCGTTGCCATGTCGTTGGGTCTGCCCGCGGCCGGAAGCCGGCAAAGCAGCGAGCAGACACAATTTGTCGCGCCGGTGATGATGGATCTGCCCGACTATCTGCGCCCAGTGACGGATCCGGCGTTTGGGATAGTCTTTACGCGCATTACCAAGCCGGGAGTGCTTGGCAATGGGGTCGCATGCGGGAACAAATATTGCAGCCACCGTTATTCGAGTGCCCAAGCCTGGAATTCAGACCAGAGCCTTATCGTCATTACCAACGGCTGTAGCGGCGGCATGTGCTTTTTCAACGGGCACACATATGCTCCGCTGTTCCGCCGCGCTCGATCGACTGAATGCGAATGGCACCCTCAAAACGCCGATCTGATGATCTGCGTTCAGGGTCGGCAAGTGTCGAGCTGGGCGCCACGGACCAATCGCGAAGATGTCCTGTTTGTTTCGACTGAGTATCACGATTTCCATTTCGGGCCGGGCAAGGGCAATCCAAGCCGTGACGGTGACCGCATAGCCGTGCGTGCAGTGCGTAAGAATGGCGATGCGGTGGTCTTTGCTTACGATCTCAAGCAACGGCGGAAATTCCCGGACATCGATCTTGAGCATATTGGCGGAACCAACGGCACCTGCTCGATTTCTCCGCTCGGAACCAACATTCTATGCCTTCAGGAGATAACAAGCGGCATCGAACAGGGCTTCATTTTTAGTGTCGAGGGCACTTTGCTCCAGAGGTGGATGGAACATCACCGGCCCGGGCATGGCGATATGACAGTCGATGACGACGGCAGCGAAGTCTATGTCGGTATCAGCAAGTCCGATCCGGACAAGTATCAGGTGATCAAGCGAAGGCTGTCCGACGGCAAGGTCACCCCACTTATGAAATACGGCGAAGCCATGCATGCATCCCTGCGTGCGCTGGATAGGCCTGGTTGGGTGTTCCTGACCTATGGCGGCGATCCGGATGAGATATCGGCTCACCCGGACTGGGCGCCATATGCACAGGAAGTGATCGCGCTGCGCATCGATGGCAGCGGGGACGTCCGACGCATCGCACAAACGAGAAGCACTCAGTTAGACTATCGAAGCGAGAGTCATGCCTCACCGTCCCCTGACGGCTCGCAGGTAATCTGGTCGAGCAACTGGGGCGTGCCCGGCGGGCCAGTCTACGACTTCGTCTCCCGTGTCGATTGGCCGGAAGAGTCGACGTTGAACCGGAAGGAGATTGTCACCAATGGTCTTCACTAATCGTATCCTTCTTGCCGCGCTTGGTATGCTGGCTGCCGTGGGTATGGCCGCCGCAGCGGAGACGCGGGTCGCGTATCGAATTTCCGCCGGCGATACCGTCGAGATAGGAATTGCCTCCATCCCGGAACGAACGCAACGTGTCATGGTTCAAATGGACGGCACGATCGCGCTTCCCGAAGTCGGCATGGTTTCGGTCGGCGGCCTCACTCCGGCCGAATTGCAGACACGCATGGAGACGATCTTGACTACCAAGATATTTCACCAGCGTTTGCCCGATGGGCGGGAGCAAATGATCGTCGTCAAGCCGAGCGACGTCACCGCCGTGATCGCAGAGTATCGCCCGATCTACGTGACCGGCGACGTGCTCACTCCCGGACAGCAGGCTTACCGACCGCTCATGACCGTGCGGCAGGCGATCGCCGTGTCTGGCGGTTTCAGCCTTCTGCGGGCAAGGGCAAACCAGGTTGGCCCAGATCCGGTGGATCTGCGGCGCGACTATGAATCGGCCTGGGGGGAGTACACCAGAGACTATTTTCATAGCGCCCGCCTGCGCGCCGAACTTCAGAACCAGGCGAATTTCGACATGAAGCCACCACAAGGGTCACCCTTGTCGGCCGCTTTCGTGTCGGCAATCGCCCAGGCTGAAGCAGAAGGGCTCAAGATTTCCCTGGACAACTTCCAGCAGGAGCAAAGCTACCTTGAACAAAGTGCCAAGGCTGCTGCGGCACAGATCGAGGTCCTGCTCAAGCGCGAGAAGGCCGAAGCCGAGGCAGTGAAAGCGGACGAGGACGACCTGGCACGAATAACGAAAGTGCATAAAGCAGGCAATCTGACCAACGACAGACTCGCCGATGTCCGGCGCGGTGTGATTCTCTCTTCCAGCCGGGCGCTCGAAACGTCGGTTGAGCTCATGAGAACACGACGCCAGCAGGATGATTTTCTCAGGCAGCGCGAGCGCAATGACAACCTGAGAAGGATGGCTCTATTGACTGAGCTGAAGGACACCAACGTGCGTCTTGCCGACATCACCGCAAGACTTCGCGCCGCCAGCCAGAAGTTGCAGCCCACGGGGGCGTCCGCCCAGCCACTGCCAGTTGCCGGCGAAACCATCCAGGCTCAGGTCACGATCATTCGCAAGATGGGTGAGGAATGGCGCAAACAGCCGGCCGGAGAAGACACCGAGGTATCACCGGGTGACACGATTGAGGTAAGGTTCAGCAACGGTCTCGAGACCGCCGCGGTCCGATAGACTGCTGTACCTTGTTCTGTCGCGATTGCCGATTGCGTTACTGTCTGAAAGCTCTGGAAACCTGGTCGGTAAAGGGTTTCAGCAAATAGGACCATACATTGCGCTCGTCAGTGCGTATGTGAACTTCGGCGGGCATGCCGGGTTTGAGTATTTTCGCTCCCGTCAGACAGGTCGTGGAATTTTCGACATTGATGCGCGCCGAAAAATATGAAAGCTGACGTTGCTGATCCTTAATCAGATCTGCAGAGATGCGGTTGACCGAGCCTTGGCAAACAGGTGTCGTCCCTACGTCGAAAGCCGGAAAGCGGATTGAAACCCGCTGTCCTGGACGCACGTCATCGATACGCTCTGGAGAAACGAGCGCATCGACAACCAGGTTGTCGGCATCGGGCACAATCATCATGAGCACTTCTCCGGGAGCAATCACCCCTCCAATGGTGTGGACCGCGGATTCTTGTACCGTTCCCGACTGTGGGGCGCGGATATCTGTCCTGGCGAGTTCGTCTTCCGCCACTACCTTGCGCTCATTGAGTTCGGTCTGCTTGGCTTCCGTTTCGCGAAGTTCGCTCGTTACCTCGCTCCGCATTTGCTCGTCGAGCTGAAGCACCTGCAGGTCAGTCTCACTGATGCGGGCTTGGACCTCGGCGATTGCCGCGACAAGGCGTCCTGACTCGCCGCGAGTCCGGCTCTTCTCCAAGCTGATGGTGCTTAGCCTTTCTTTAGAGACCAACTTCTTGGAGTAGAGAGACTCGACGTCAGCAAGGTTCAGCGTCAGCAGATTCAGCGACTCGTCCATCGCCGCCTGCTGCGCTTTGAGGCCATCGATCTGACGTTCCAATTGCTTCGAGCGGCTTTGCAATTGTGCCTTCTGGCCCGCCAGCGCCGCAGCACGGCTTTCGAACACGGCCCGCTCGCCACTGATAAGCGTCGCCAGTTGCGGGTCGCCCATCTTGACCCGAAGGCTGGGCGGAATCTGCATTTCCGGCAGACCCTGTCGCTCGGCTTCCAGCCGGGCCAGACGAATGGTGGCGCGATTGAGATCCTCGCTGATTATCTGCAGGTTTGCTCGGGTCAATGTGTTGTCCAGCCTGACCAATACGTCGCCGGCCTGCACATGATCCCCGTCCTTGGCGAAGATGCCGCCGACAGTGCCGCCGGTTTGATGCTGGACTTTCTTTATGTTGCTTTCGACCACCACAGTGGCAGGGGCAATCACCGCGCCGGCAATCTTGGTCAAGCCCAGCCAGAGTCCTCCGCCGAAGATCAACAGGAAGGTGATTGCCAAGCCCAAGAGCAGATTGGCCCGGATGCCATCCGGCTCTGGCTTCGTCTCGAACGATTGGCTTTCGCCAGCGACCGCGGCATATGACGACACGGTCACGCTAGAACAATACCTCACATAGGCCCGCCTGCACCTTTCTGCAGCGGAACGATAGTATGCTGCCAGCCCCAAGAGCAGATTGGTCCGGAGGCCATCCGGCTCTGGCTTCGCTCCAATCGGTTGGCTATCGCCAGCAACCGGAGCATATGATGACAGGGACACATCAGACACGGAGCAAGACCTCACGCATGGCCGCTTGCACCTTGTTGCAGCGGGACGAAACTATTTTGCCGCGGGAAGGGCCGGACCACATTTGCCAGAACGTCTTCGCGCGAGCCAAATGAATGGAGCATGCCATTCGACAAGACGAGCACCTGATCGATGTTGACGAGAGCTGACGGACGATGCGCAACAACAATCGCGATGCCGCCACGCTCGCGCACGGCCAGGATTGCCCCAGCCAGGGCAACATCGCCATCTGCATCCAGATTGGAATTTGGTTCGTCGAGAACGACAAGGAATGGATCGCCATAAAGCGCCCTGGCGAGCCCGACGAGTTGCCTCTGCCCAGCCGACAGGGCCGCTCCGCCTTCCCCGATGCGCGTTTGGAAACCTTCCGGCAGGCGCATGATCATCTTGTCCACGCCCGCAGCCTTGGCGGCTGCCAGCACGCCCTTTGCGTCACTCTTGCCGCCGAACCGTGAAATGTTGTCTGCGATCGTTCCGTCGAACAGTTCAACGTCCTGCGGCAGGTAGCCAATATGGGTTCCGAGCAGTTCCGAATTCCACTGATCGAGCGAGGCGCCGTCCAACCTTACCGTTCCACGAAGCGGCTTCCATGCCCCGACCAAAGCACGCACGAGCGTCGTTTTGCCAGAGCCGCTCGGGCCGACGATCGCCAACCCCGCGCCCCTCGACAGGCGAAAGCTTACATTGACGAGCGTTGGTCTCTGCAGACTTGGTGGCGCGACCGTCAGTTCCTCGACCGCAAGCTGTGTCTGTGGGCGCGGCAGCTCCATAGGGTCTTTCTGGCTACCGAAAGCATCCAACGCTGCCGCCAGATCGGTATAGCTTCGCCGGGTGGCCAGAAATCCTCTCCAGTTTGCGATTGCCACATCGACCGGCGCCAATGAGCGGCCCAGTAATATGGACGATGCGATGATCACGCCGGGCGAAGCCTCGCCGCCGATCACAAGGTAGGCACCAAGCCCCAGTACCGAGGACTGCAGGGCCATTCGAAGTGTCTTCGACAATGAACTCGCTGCGCCGACGACATCGGAGAGCTGTTCCTGGTTCTTGAGGTAAAGATGGCTGATCTCATTCCAGCGCCGACCGAGCTGAGCGGAAAGGCCCATCGCCTGGACAACCTCCGCATTGCGGCGGCCGGAATCGGCAAGAAGCCGCTGTGCCACGAGCGTCTCAGACGCACGCGCGGCGGGTTTGCGAGCAACGACTTCCGCGACTACCGTCAAAAGCACGACAGCAGCCGCGCCGACGGTTGCCAACACACCAAGCGAAGGGTGCAGCAGATAGATGACCACCATATAAAACGGAATCCAAGGAGCGTCGAAGACGACCGTCGGTCCCAGTCCGGAAAGAAATCCGCGCAACTGGTCCAGATCGCGAAGCGGCTGCACCCGGTTCGCATCCTGCCCAGCAGTAAGCGGCAGGGAAAGCGAGGCAGCGAACGCCTTTTGCTGCAGATCTCTGTGCAGGCGGCTGCCGATGCGGACCAACAGGCGAAGCCTGACGAAATCGAGGAGGCCATAGACAGCGTAGAGGCCAAGCATCCCGATCGTAAATCCGATGAGAGTCGGAATGCTCTGGGAAGGCAGCACGCGATCGTAGATCTGGAGCATATAGACGGAGCCGGTCAGGGCGAGAACGTTTATCACTGCCGAGAAAACGCCGACGCCAATCAGTCCATGCATTGAGCCGAACATAGCGGAGCGTAGATCGGGCGAGCGCCCTTGCGTTGACTTCATGATCTGCGATCTTTCGTGCGAAATTGCCGCGCGAACGTGTTGGTCATGTCGATGATGGGTAAACCCTCTTGCCTTGCGGGAAGCGGCTGCTTTCCGTTAGCTACTGAAACATTACGCTTTGCTTACATATGTGCCTTTTGATTAAAATGTAGCAAAATCGTGACGCAGGACCGAGAATTCGGGAATTGGCTTTGCAAGGCTGGGGATAAACGGGGCTGGGAGCCCGGATATTTCCAATGATGAGACAATATTCCCAATCATGCGACAGATGAGAGGCTCATGATCACCTTTTGTTGCATCATGTCTTCAAACCTTAGGGCGGCGAGTGTTTTTCGATTTGCCCATCGAGAATTTAATGAATTTGGGATACACTTAATTGGGGCGGAATTGTCGGACAACGGCACCGGCAATGTCAGGAAGGCGGGTCTGTCATGAGCGAAGAGATCAGTGTCGCCGAAGCCTACAGCAAAGGCCGCACCAACTTCATGGGGCTGGAGTTGCTCATCGCGCCCGGTGCGCTCGTTCCCCGGCCGGAGACGGAGTTGCTTGGCACGACCGCTCTTGGTGTTCTGAGTCAAATGAACCTGCCGGCGCCACGCGTCGTCGATATGTGCTGCGGGGCCGGCAATCTGGCGTGCGCCATCGCGCACTTCGCTCCCACCGCGCGTGTCTGGGCGAGCGATCTTACCGATGGATGCGTCGAAGTCGCGCGCCGCAACGTCGCCCATCACGGCATGGCGGATCGCGTGTCCGTGCTTCAGGGCGACTTGTTCAGTGCTTTCTCGGGCTTGGAGCTTGATGGTACGATGGACGTGATCGTCTGCAATCCGCCCTACATTTCGGAAAAGCGGCTTGAGGGTGACCGCGCGCATCTGACGGAGCTTGAGCCGCGTGAAGCGTTTGCGGCCGGCCCCTACGGCCTGAGCATCCATATGCGGGTGATCAAGGACGCGCCGCGTTACTTGCGGCGCGGAGGCGTCCTGCTCTTCGAGGTCGGCCTCGGCCAGGACCGGCAGGTCATCAGTCTGCTGGAGCGTTCCAAGGCTTACGAGAACATCCGCGCGGTCACGAACGAAGCCGGCGAGGGCAGGGTGGTTGTGGGACATACCCCGTCGCAAGCGTGAGCCGTGCCGCGACTGCGGCAGGCTCGGTGGCGCTGTCGGCGGCGTAAAACAACGCTAGGCAGATGTCGGCAATCAGTTTTGCTTGCGGAGAACATATTGCGCAATTCCTTGGATAGAATCGAGGTTCTCCGGCAGGAGTTCGCTGTCTTCCACGGTGATGCCGAAGGTCTCCTCGATAAAGCCGATAACCTCGAGTACCCCTGTCGAGTCGACGATGCCTTGGTCGAGAAGGGACGTGTTGCTCTCCAGAGCATCCGCGTCGGCTATGTAGAAATTCGACGCCAGGAAAGCGCGAATCTGATCCTTGCAGGTCTCGGCTCTATCCTTGGTAGACAACATTTAATCCTCCTCCGATACTGATACTAAAGATGAATGCTGATCAATTTCATCTAGAAACCGCCTCATGACAGGGCCGTTTTTTTGAGTTTGCCTGTGTCTGTCATCGGTAGGCTGGGTACGATCACGATGGACTTCGGAACCATGAAATTTTCCAATCGTCTCTGGCATTCTTTCTGCAACTGCCTTTCGCCGACGATTCTTCCTTGCTCGATCACGACGAAGGCTTTCACAGCTTGTCCGAGCAACTCGTCCGGAACGCCGATGACCGCGGCTTCCCGCACACCCGGAATATCCAGCAGCGCGTTTTCCACCTCCTTCGGCGCTATCTTCTCTCCTCGCGATTTTATGATCTCATCGCCGCGACCGATGAAGTAGAGGTAGCCTTCCGCGTCCATCCGGCAGTAGTCGCCGGTGTACAAGACCTGCTCGCCCGGCAACGGGCCGGGTTTGAGTTTTCTGGCCGTGGCTTCCGGCTTACCCCAATAGCCCTTCATCACCGTCGCCCCGCGGATGACGAGTTGGCCAACGACATCAGGACCGACCGGCTTGTCATGCTCGTCGACAATCCACATTTCCGTGTTCGGGATGGCGACGCCGACGCTCAATGGCTTTCGCTCAAGGTCTTCCGGCGGCAGATAGGTGCAGCGCTTGCATTCGGTGAGGCCATACATTGAATAGATGCGCGCATCCGGAAACAGGTCCTGCAGCATGAGAATGTGCTTGAGCGGCAGGGCAGCCGCAGTGTTCGTGACGTAGCGAATGCTCGAAAAGTCATGGTCTTTCAGCGACTTGAGATCCGAGAGTGCGGCGAAGATGGTCGGCACGCCGGGAAAACCTGTCACCCTCTCCTGCTTGATCAACCCGAGGATCTGCGCCGGGAAAGCGAACGAGCGTTCAAGCACCAGCCGAGCGCCAGTGCGAAACGCCATGATCATCTGGTACAGGCCGTAATCGAAGGCGAGAGGCAAAACGTTGAGGATCACCTCGTCTTCGCACAGCTTCAGGTATGAAGCGATCGACGTGCACGCGGCAGTCATGTTCCTGTGCGTCAGCATCACGCCCTTGGGTTCGCCTGTCGATCCAGATGTGTAGATGATGGCAGCGAGATCGATATCGATGCACCGGCGCGCCGGCGGTACGCTACCATCGGCGGCGACTACGCTGTCCCAGCGCACGGCGTGCGGCAATCCTGTCAGCTCGGCCTCGATGATCGGCCCGGAGACGATCACCCGGCGCAATGACGGGCAGTTGCGTGCCGGCCCGCTAAAGATCGAGTGCAGGTGCCTGTCCGTGATCAGTGCCGTCGGTCGGCAATCGTTGAGCAGGTAATCAAGCTTGTCGCTCTTGGTGAGGGGATTGACGATGCACACCACGGCGTTCGCCTTGAGCACGGCCCAGAAGCCGACGACCGTCTCGACAGTGTTGTCGGCGAAGATCATCACGCGATCTCCGCGTGCAACCCCAGACGCGGCCAGATGTTGCGCGATGGCGTTCGAGCGCGCTTCGAGCTCGCCATAGGTGACACGTTGCCCGCCGCACACCAGCGCCACCTTCTCATGGACCCGGCTGGCGGCGTGGGTGAGGTAGTCATGCAGCAGTGGTACGGCGCCATGCATCATGCCAGCACCTCTTCGCGATGCTCGCGCTCAACGTCGACGCTGAGCTCGCCCACGCGGACCCCACCGGGACGGCTTGCGACAAACTGCTGGTGAAGAAGCTGGGTCGACAGCACGCCGACCAGCGCCATGTTGTCGGAGTTGGACAGATCGCCGTCGCTCGCCCTGGCTCGACACTTGTCCAACAGGCGCGTGACCGACTTCGGATCGAAAACGTTTGCCTCGCGCAGCGCCGTCTCCGAAAGCGCTTCGCGGACATAGGCCGGAGCATCGTCGGCAACGAAGCAGAGCGCGTTGGGCGCTCGGTACGGCTGCTTCTTGCGGGCCACGATTTCGGACGGCACGATCGGTTCCGCTACCCGCTTCAACACGTGCTTTTCGTCGAGGACGCGCAGCTTGTAGGCAGCCGGAAGCGAATTCGCGAGCGTCACGAGTTCATCGTCAAGGAACGGGAAGCGCCCCTCGACGGAGTGGGCCATGAGCATCCTGTCCCCTTGTGAAGAAAGCAGGTATCCCGACATCAGCGTCTGGATCTCGACATACTGGTCCTGCGCGAGCGAGCCCCATCGCGAAAACTCCGCGGGCAGGCGGGCGATCAGCTCGGGCACGGCATTGCGGCGCTCGGACTCGGCGCGCATGTCGGCGGAGAACAATCGCTTGATGGCGCTGGTGGTGCGCCAGCGTGTGTCATGCGCAAAGCCGGGCGTGTCATAGGCCAGGATATCGCGCCCGAAGAACTGGCGCGCCATTGCTTGCTGATGTACCGGCGAGCGGCTGAGATAGGGATACAGGCGCTCCAGCAGCCGTGAGCGTCGTGTCGATGCGGGCTGGCGTCCCCAAAAGCGGCGAACTTTGCCTTCGCGGAACAAGTCATAGCCAGCGAACATTTCGTCAGCTCCTTCGCCGGTCAGCACGACCTTGATGCCGTGTTCTCGCACCAGCCTAGAGAGCAGGAACAGCGGCGCAGGCGCGGTCCTCAGGATTGGGCGCTCTGTGTGGTTGATCACCTCGGGAAAGATCTCGGCGATGTCGCTGCGCGAAACCACCACCTCATGGTGCTCGCTCCCGGTCGCGCCGGCGACCAGGCGCTGGAAACGGGTCTCGTCATACTCGGCGTCGGCAAAACGCAGGGAGAAGGTCTGGAACCGCTCGCCCGCGTAGCGCCTTCCCAGCGCGGCGACTAGCGAGCTGTCAAGCCCGCCCGACAGATAGCAGCCGACTGGCACGTCGGCCTGCACGATCCTGAGCGCCGTCGCAGCCTCCAGGGCGCCGCGCACGTCGTCCACCGCGTCGTCGAGCGAGCCGGTGAATTCTCCACAGCGGGGATCGGAAATTTCGGGATAGCAAGGCTTCCAGAAGGCCCGCTCGCGAACGGTGCCACTTTCGTAAATGCGGACGTGCCCCGGGGTGAGTTCGCTGATGCCCTGAAATACGCCTTGCGGCGGGACGACTGTCCAGAGCGTGAAAGTCTGATCGATGCCGGCTGGATCGAAAGCACGGGGTATATTCATGTCGGCCGCGAAAATGGCTTTCACTTCGCTGGCAAAGTAAAGGCGCCCCCCATGCTCGCAGAAATGCAAGGGGCAGATACCAAACCGATCGCGCGATAACACGAGACGACCCGCTACCGAGTCCCAGATTGCGACCGCCCATTGCCCGTTCATCCGCTCGAAGGCAGCCTCGCCCCACGCGCGATAGGCATGGACGATGACCTCTGTGTCGCTATGGGTGCGGAAGCGGTGGCCGAGGGCGATCAATTTTTCACGCAGATCGAGGTAGTTGAATATCTCGCCGTTGAAGACGATCCAAGTCGTGTCGCCCGCATCCGCGAGTGGCTGCTGGCCGCTGGAGAGATCGACGACGGAAAGGCGGGCATGCGCCAATCCCGCGCGTTTGTCGCGGTAGAGGCCGCGCTCGTCAGGACCGCGATGCGCGAGTGCGCCCACCATGCGCATCAGTGCCTCCCGCGAAGGAGGCGCCGCGTAGGCGCTTAGCGAAATGATTCCGGCGATGCCGCACATCCGGTCAGCCCTCGCCCATGGCAGTGGCCGGCAAAGGCCGTGCGTGAAGATAGCGTGCGGCACGCCGTTTGCTGTCGATGTCCTTGAAGACTTTCTGAACCTGGGCCGCGGTGAGGCCGGCAGCTGCCGCGACCTCGTCGACAGAAATTCCGTGGTTCAAGCCGTAGAGGCACAGATCCATCAGATGGTAAGGCAGCGCGAAATAGAATTCCTCCTGACTCTGGGCCATGGAGAAAGTGTCCGTGGTCGGCGGCCGCCGCCGGACCTCTTCATCCACCCCAAGGTATTCAGCCAGCTGGTAGACCTGGGTCTTGTAGAGGTGGACGATTGGCATCAGATCGGCAATTCCGTCGCCCTGCTTGACGAAAAAGCCTTGGTCATGCTCCAGGCGGTTTGGCGTACCTGCAACGGCATAGTTGAGGCGGTCCGCATGGTAGTACTCGGTCATCTTGCGCAGGCGCTGCTTGTAGTTGGTTGCAGCAACGATCTGCAGATAGGCTGCCGGCGACAGACGCACCGTATCGGTCTTGCCCTCGGGATCCTGAACCGTGAGGCGTGTGATGTTGAGACCGTTGCTCTCGAGAACCGACGCGAGCACGAGCTTGCATTTCCAGCCGTCGCCATACTGGGGAACGACCGTCTGGATCGCTTGGATCTGTCGGCGATAGGCGCCGACGGCCTCAAGTGCTGGTGCTAGGTCTTCCAGGATCGTATCGATGCCAAGCTGGGCTGCGACGCTGCGGCCAAGCCTTAGCGAATCGCCGGAGGAATGGCGCTCCGGCATGAATATGCCCAAGACCTTGTCTTTCCCGAACGCGCGTGCGCACAACGATGCGACAACGGAACTGTCGATACCCCCGGAGAGGCCGACAACCACGCCACGACGCCGCAGCGTGCCAAAAACCTGCTCGCGCAGGATCTGAACGATGCGATCGACCTCCGCGCGAGCATCGAGCACCAGCGTGCCCATGCTGAATTGTGAGATCAAGTCGATGGTCTGTACTCCCGTTTGCGAAGCTCAGCCGCAGAATAGGTTTGCTTCAACGCATTCTCGATGAGTGGGCGGTTGGTCGCGAGATAGGGCTCTGTGACCATATCGAAGTGACTGCCAACGACCGGAATCACATCCAGATGCGCGAAAGCGCCATCCCACCCTATGGCCAGAGGCATATTGGGCCGAGCGCAGCGGAAGAGGATTGCAGTGATCGGCAGCGTCGGTCTGGGTATCGCCAACCACTGGTAGAAAGCTCGCCCCCGCAACTGCCCCTGCAGTTCCAGTTTGGTTCTGAAGCTCGTCGCGTTGAACTCGTCCTGGGCATAGCGATCGAGGATGCGGGCGAGCTGCGCCTCGAAGCCCGTTTTGACAGCGACTTTTGCAAGGAAGCGGCAGACCATCCGGTCAGCGGTCACCCGGTTGGTCCGGATTCGCTGATATGTGCGGACAATCATCCCCCAATAGGTGCTCCGCTCGCCGAGGAGACTCGTGTCGAGGATTCCCAGGAACTTCACAGTTCGCCCCGCGGCCAGCAGCCGCGCCGCGACTTCGAACGCGACGGCGCCACCGAGTGAATGGCCGAGAAGTCGTACGTGACCCGCAGGCTGGGCGCGGCGGATCTGCTCGACGGCGGCGTCGGCCATGTTGGCGACGGTGTTTTGGCCGCCCAATATCATAGCCAGGGCGGGGTACCTGATGGGGGCTACTCGGGCAACCTTGCCCATAGCGGCTGCAAAGGCAGCGAGGCTCGGGCCATAGCCGACCGAGCCCGGGAACAGGAAAAGAATTGGCGCGTCGTGCGCCTGCGCGCGCGCGCGCCGGTCGCCTGGTTGTGCCGACACGACCGCCTTGACCATTTCGTCCGCGCTCATACCGACCGTGAAGCCCTCGAGACTGAGTTCCTGCCCGATGGCGCTTTCGATTTCCATCACGCATTGCAGCAGCTTCAGTGAATCTCCGCCTGCGTCATCCCAGCGGCCTGCGGCGACGCGTGTATTGAGGATATTGTTCCAGGCATGCTGCACTATCCGGTGGACGGTCGGTTCGCTCGTATTCGACGGCTGCGCGGCCGGGGCGATCTTCCTGGCTGCAAGATCAATCTCCGCAAGCGTAGCCATGTCGACCTTGCCGCCCGGCAGACGCGGAATCCCGGCGATCGTGTGGAGCCGCAAGGGACACAGCGGCGGCGGCAGCTTCGTTCTGACAAGCTGGCGAAGCTCGTCCAAAAAGGCAGGCCCCGCCCATGGCTGGGGAATGGCGAATGCAACAAGCTCATTTGCCGCCGTCACAATTGCAACGGCATCCTCCACGTCAGGCTCGTTACGCAACATCCGTTCGAGTTCGGCAGGCTCGATAGGCCGACCATTGATCTTTATCTGGCGCCCCTTACGTCCGACGATCCGCAACAGGCCATGACTGTCAAGTTCGACGAGGTCACCCGTCGCGAAGATCCGAAGATCCGGGTCATCCGGATCCGATTCCGCCGGCACGACGGCGCCGTTCTCCCAATGGCCAAGCAGGACATACGGGCTTCTTATCAGGAGCTCTCCGCTCTTGCCCGGCTGAACGCGGCGGCCTCTTTCGTCGACAATCGCGAACGCGATTCCTGGAAGCAGCCAGCCAACCGGAACCGAGGCGCCTTCCTCCGGCCAGTCCTGCGGTAAGACCCATTGCGCCCCTGTGGTCTCGGTTGACGAGTAACCGATCTGGATGAGGCAAGTGCTCGAAACGACCTTGCGCAGCAGGGCGATATCGGTCCATGACACCGTCTCTCCTCCGATCCGGGCCACTCGGAGCGAGCGGAAGGCGTCAGCAGGTTTGTCCGCCATGAGTGCGCGGAGCAAGGCCGGAACAAGATAGGTCACCGTCACGCCTTCGGATTCTACCAGGCGTTGGACCGCCCGCAGGCCGATGGCTTCGAGCTCGGCGAGATGCAAGGTGGCGCCGGTCAGAACGGCAGCGAGAACCTCCCGGCAACCGGCGATCGTGGCGGGCGCGGTCAAGGGCAGGAAAACATCATCCGAATTGATGTGGCATGCGTCGACATATTGCTGAACCCGCCACAGCAGACTGCGCTGGCTGTTGACGACGCCTTTGGGATGGCCAGTGCTGCCTGAGGTGTAGAGTACTATCGCGGGCGCGTCGACCGAGACGGAACAGGACTGGGGTATCGGCTGCACTTGCGGAGTGATGCTGGTAGTCGCATCAATCCAGTGGACATCCTGAGCCAAACCGACAGGGCGAACGTTGCCGTCGCCTATGACCGCCGAGAGCCGCGCCGCAACAACTATCTCATTGGTTCGCGAGTAGGGATCTCTCGTGTTGAGTGGCACGGAAGGCCGCCCAACCGCCATGCTCGCCAAGATAGCCACCGGGTACCAGGCAGAGTTGGCCTGAAGGATTCCGATCGCCTGCCCGTTGGGAACGACGGCCGCAATACGGTGGGACAACATCTCGACGGCTTGGAAAAGCTGGGAATACGTCAGACGAGTGGTGCCGTCGCTGATCGCGAGTTTGTTGGGATATTGCTTGGTGACGTCTCTCAAATGATCGAAGACGGTAACGTTCGCAAAATCGACGCCCATGCGTTGATGAGGGCGCAGTACAGGACCGCCCTGATCAAGTGCGTAATCCGGCACGTTTGACCACCTGCGGGAGGCCGCTGGCTGACAATCCGCCCCTAGATCCAGACGTGCCTTTTCTGATCCCAAATATGCCGGAGACATGAGTGGCTCACGCTAAGATTAAGGTCACTTATCGCCCCCGGCCGAAATCTTTTCATCGATCATTCTGATGATGCGGCGATCTTCACCAAACGGCCGCGGTTGCTCATTTTGGCGTCATCTCGTGCTGCGGACGCTTCGCGTCGACAGGAGGCTCACGGCGCACAGGCGATCGCGCCTGCCAACCGGCCAGCGCCGCCGCCATTGGCTTTATTCGTGCTGTCGCGGTCCTGGGCGATAATCGGCGTGGCAGTAGGCGCCCCGCTGTCAGTGGTCGCGAAGTCGTCAGGAAATTAGCGCGATACAGCTAGGAGCAAAGATCCAGGGGTTTGAGCTTACCCGGCTCTCTGATCAGTTTTTTGGGCTTTTCTTGGTTTACCTGGTGCTTTTGTCGGGCCACGCCCGCTGGTGTCGGAGTCTCCGTCGGAGACAAAGCAGTATGCAAAGATATGTCCCCGGTTCTCGTCGGTTACTCGGATCCAATCCTTTTCCCACGTTCGGAGGGTAACATGTCGATCTGTCGACATGGCGGCGGCTTTGAAAGGGCTCGGCGCGTTGATGATACGCACCGCGATCACGTCATCGCCCTCCATTTGTTCGACGAGGTATGTCTGCATAAAGGCCTCCCAGCGCCCATTGCAACCTTAACGTCAGCCAAAGAGTGCGGTTGCAGCGTAGCAAAGAGATTTTTGACAAATGTGACGACCCGAGGGGGCCGTTCAAGGCGTCGGGCGAGGGTTAACGCCGGATCGACCAAGCGGCGCGCAGGTCGTCGGCCTGGGCGCTCCTGACGCCGCAAGCAGTCAGCGCGCCTTTGGTCGCCGTTACGAGCGCGGCATTGTCCTTGGCGGTTGTACCGTCGGCCAGAGTAAAATTGTTCTCGAAGCCGACGCGGGCATGACCGCCCAGCAGCGCACCGGCCGTAACGCAAGCGGTTTCTTCCCGACCGAAGGCGCAGACCATCCAGTGCGCGAAGCGCGGGCGGTCATGCGCAAGGAAGGGAAGCAGATCGGCCGGTCGCGAAACCTTGCCTGGCGTGTAGCGGCCGAGCACATAGAGCACCGGGATGCCATCGAAAGGCACCAGCCCGCGCTGCTGCATGGCGGCTAGGGCCGAAGCCTCTTCGGGCGCGTAGAGGATCATCTGAGGGGCGATCCGCTCGCTCTTCAGCCACCACAGGAACTCCGCGAAAGCGGTCTCATGGGCAGCGTCTGGCACCAGTTCGCGCAGCGCCAGCGAAACCGCCTCAGGGCGGGTAGCGCGCACCACCGCCATCTGCTCGGCCGGCTGGTATCGGCCGACCGCTTCGCTGGTGATCTGGATGATCAGCCGCTCGCCCACCGCATCGCGTATCGCTTTCGTCGTCTCGCGATAAGCGTGCGCGTCGAGCAAATGGCCGCCGTCGCGATCGCGGACATGCGCATGGATCATAGCGGCGCCCGCCTCGAGGCAGGCGGCGGCGGTCCGGGCCAGTTCCTGGGGGCCGATCGGCAGGGCAGGGTGGTCTTCCTTGCCACGCCGTCCACCATTCGGCGCAACGGCGATTGCCGTCGGCGCGATAAGTCCGGGGCCGGTCACGTCCCTGTCGACGGTCATAGGTGCAGTCCAATTGTTTCAGTATTGCGCACTATGTAACATGTGTTGCATGATAGGGTCGCTCCAAACCGCGCCATCGTCAATCGAGGAAAGCATGACACACATCCTGCATCGCCAGATCCATGCGACCCTGCCCGTCGCGATAGGCGGCAAGGGTATCGAACTCTTCGACCGCGATGGCCGCGCCTATATCGACGCGTCAGGCGGCGCGGCGGTTTCCTGCCTCGGCCACAGCCATCCCGACGTGACGGCCGCGCTCCACGCACAGGCCGATAAGCTCGCCTATGCCCACACCAGCTTTTTCACCAACGAGCGGGCCGAGACATTGGCCGACAAGCTCGTCTCCGGGGCGCCACAAGGTATTAGCCACGCCTATTTCGTGTCCGGCGGCTCCGAAGCGGTGGAGGCGGCGCTCAAGATGGCACGGCAGTTTTTCGTCGAGACTGGCAAGGCCGAGCGGCGATACGTCGTTGCCCGTCGACAGAGCTATCACGGCAACACGCTCGGCGCTCTCGCTGCCGGGGGTAATGAGTGGCGCCGTGCCCAATTCCGCCCGTTGCTGATCAACACGTACCACATCGAGCCATGCTATGCCTACCGCTACCAGGAGGCCGGTGAGAGTGAGGAGGCCTACGGCCTGCGCGCCGCCCAGGCGCTCGAGGACAAAATTCTCGAACTCGGTCCGGACACCGTCATGGCCTTCGTCTCGGAACCTGTCGTCGGCGCGACAGCAGGGGCGGTGCCCGCCGTTCCCGGTTATTTCAGGCGCATCCGCGAAATCTGTGACCGCTACGGTGTGCTCCTCATCCTCGACGAGGTGATGTGCGGCATGGGCCGCACCGGGACGCTGCATGCCTGCGAGCAGGACGGTGTCGCGCCCGACCTGATGACAATAGCCAAAGGCCTCGGTGGAGGCTACCAGCCTATTGGTGCGGTGCTGCTTTCACGCCGCATCTTCGACGCTTTCGCCGAAGGCTCCGGCTTCTTCCAGCACGGCCACACCTATATGTGCCACCCGATGGCCTGCGCGGCGGCTCTTGCCGTCCAGGAGGTGATCGCTCGCGACGATCTGCTCGCCAATGTTCGGGCGATGGGAGCACATCTTTCGCAGCGACTGGGCGAGCGGTTCGGCAACCATGCCCATATCGGCGACATTCGCGGGCGCGGCCTTTTCATGGGTGTGGAACTGGTCGAGGATCGCTCGACCAAGGCGCCCTTTGACCCGAAGCTGAAGCTCAATGCGAAGATCAAGTGCGAGGCAATGGCGCGCGGACTGCTCGTGTATCCCGCTGTAGGCACGATCGACGGCGTGCGCGGCGATCATGTGCTGCTTGCGCCGCCATTCATCGTAGACGCCGCAGCAATCGACGCGATTGTCGAACGACTCGGCGACGCGATAGACGCTGCGGTGGCATAGCGCCAGCGCCCCTCATTCCGGCAGATAGGCCCCGAACGCCTGTAACTCCAGTTCCGTCTCCCTGACACGAGCCGCGGCGGCCCGCCCGCTGCGCGCCAGCATCGTTGCAGCCAGCGCTTCCACGATAGCCATAGCTGCGGCTACCGACGGGAAGAAGGACGGGCTGTCGGTAGAGAATCGCAAGGTAACGTCGGCATGCCGCGCGATCGGAGCAGCCATGCTGTCGACGATCGCGACAATCGGAACGCTGTGCCGTTGCGCAGCCTCCATCACCGGCCCGAGTTCACGCGAATAGGGCGAAAAGCCGATCGCGACGACCGCTTCCCTCTTTCCAAGCGCTGCGAGTTCCGCCTCCATCGCACCGCCGTCGCCGCCGAGCAGCGTGACGTCGCGCCGAAACATCCGGCAGAGGTAGACGAGCGCGTGGGCGGGCGCGCGGCAGCTTCGGAACCCGGCGACACGTATGCGCTGTGCCTTCTCCAGTATCGCGCAAGCCGTTGCTATTTCTTCGCTGCCATTGGCCGCTTCGGCCGCCGCCAGATTGGCAACCGTCGTCCTCAGCGATTCCGCGAAAATCGCTTCCGACCCGCGCTTGACAAGCGCATCGGCCCTTGCCGCGAAAGGAGCCTTGCCGGAGCGCAGCCGGTTTTCGAACGGCTTGCGCAGCGCCGCCCAGTCACCGAAGCCCAGGCGCCGCGCCAATCGCACGAAGGTTGTCGGCGTCACCTCTGATCGCGCGGCCAGAACCCGCATGGAAACCAGCGCCACCTCGTCGGGATGATCGACCAGGAATCGCGCCGCCTTGCGCAGTTCTGAGCTCAATTCGGGAAGTTCGGTCAATATGCGCGCCAGAAGCGCGTCGAAACCCATCTCCCGCGTATTCATTGTAACAAGCATTTCCCTTGATTGATAAAGCGCAACAATCGTAGCATGCATCGACGTGCCTTGACACTAAAACACCGGACGGCGCGACGGCACGCAAAGTACCAAGGGAGAACCAGATGAAACATGCCCGGACTGCACGCCACGGAGCGCAGATCGCCGCCTTGTCGGCCGCGCTGCTGTTCTCGGCCAGCGCAATGGCGCAGCAGAATTTCGTTACCATCGGGACCGGTGGCGTCACCGGCGTCTATTATGCCGCCGGCGGCGCTATCTGCCGCCTGCTCAACAAGGATCGTAAGACGCATGGCATCCGCTGCTCGGTGGAATCGACCGGCGGATCGGCATTCAACGTGAACACGATCAAGCAAGGCGAACTCGACTTCGGCATGGCGCAGTCCGACGTCCAGTACAACGCCTACAAGGGGCTGGAATCATTCAAGGACGGTGGCGCCCATACCGACCTGCGTGCGGTTTTCTCGATCCATCCGGAGCCGTTCACGGTCCTGGCGCATCCGAATGCCGGCGTGACGAAATTCGAGGACTTCAAGGGTAAACGTTTCAACGTCGGCAATCCCGGTTCCGGGACACGCGCTTCCATGGAACGTCTGCTCGGCGCGATGGGCTGGACGTTGGCCGACTTTTCGCTCGCATCGGAGTTGAAGGCTGACGAGCACGGCCCGGCGCTCTGCGACGGCAAGATCGACGGGTTCTTCTACGGCGTCGGCCATCCCTCCGCGAACATCCAGGATCCGACCACTACCTGCGCTGCCAAGCTGGTGCCGTTGACCGGAGAAGTCGTGGACAAGCTGGTCGCAGAAAATCCCTACTACGCCAAGGCGGTGATCCCGGGCGCGCTCTACGCCAACAATCCCGACGATACCGAGACTTTCGGGGTGCTCGCCACGCTGGTCACCTCGGCCAAGGTTCCTGACGAGAGCGTCTATCAGCTGACCAGGGCGGTGTTCGAAAATTTCGACGAGTTCAAGTCGCTGCATCCGGCCTTTGCCAATCTCGATCCGGCCAAGATGGTGTCGGAGGGAAATTCCGCGCCGCTGCATCCGGGCGCTGAAAAATACTTCAAGGAGAAGGGCTGGCTGAAGTAGGCTTCGTGATCTGACGACAGCCCGGCGGGTCCAGCGGACCCGCCGGACCCATCCGCAACAGGAGGCGTCATGAGCGAAGTGAAGGCACAACCGGCCAGCGTCGATCTCCAAGAGCTCGAGCAGCTGGTCGCGGAGGCTGATACCGGTGGCCGGCATCCGAGCGGAACAGTCGCTCGAACCCTGCTTTGGGTTGCAGTTGCCTGGTCGCTTTTCCAGCTCTGGTACGCTTCGCCTTTGCCGTTCGTGTTCGGCTTCGGCATCCTTAATGATACGGAAGCGCGCGCCATTCACCTCGGCTTCGCGCTGTTCTTGACGTTCCTCGCCTATCCGGCGCTGAGATCCTCGCCCCGCGATCGTGTGCCGCTGCTCGACTGGGTGCTGGCCGCGGTCGGGGGGTTTGCCGGCTCCTATCTCTTTCTCTTCTACGTCGAGCTTTCCGGACGGCCCGGCCAGCCAACCACGCTCGATCTCGTTACCGGCACAATTGGCATCCTGTTGCTCCTCGAAGCGACGCGCCGCGCGCTCGGCCTTCCAATGGTGGTCGTGGCATGTGTCTTCATCTTCTACACCTTTGCCGGCCAGTACATGCCGGACGTGATTCAACATCGCGGCGCATCACTCAATAAGTTTCTCAACCATCAATGGCTGACCACCGAAGGCGTCTTCGGGATTGCACTTGGCGTATCGACGAGCTTCGTCTTTCTCTTCGTCCTGTTCGGTACGCTTCTGGAAAAGGCAGGCGCCGGCAACTGGATGATGCAAATCTCCATCGCGCTGCTCGGCCATCTGCGTGGCGGCCCGGCGAAAGTCGCGGTGGTCTCATCGGCTCTCAACGGTGTCGTGTCCGGTTCGTCCGTCTCCAACGTGGTCTCAGGCGGCATCTTCACCATCCCGTTGATGAAGCGCACCGGCCTGTCCGGCGTCAAGGCGGGCGCCATCGAGGCTTCAGCCTCGATCAACGGCCAGATCATGCCGCCGGTCATGGGCGCGGCCGCCTTCCTGATGGTCGAATATGTCGGCATTCCCTATTCGGAGATCGTCATGCACGCGCTGCTGCCGGCGGTCTTCTCCTATCTCGCGCTGCTCTACATGGTTCATCTCGAAGCGATAAAGATGGACCTGAAGACGATCCCGCAGCGTCCGACGCCGGCAAGAGAACGGATGCTGCGGATGGGGCTGGGACTGTCGGGCAGCATTCTCGCTGTCTGTATAGTCTATTACGGCATCGTTGCTATCCTGGCTGTCTTTGGCGGGACTGCGCCGCCGGTGCTCGCAATCGCTGGCGTAGCTCTCTACGTCGCCTCGGTCTGGTATTCCTCGCGCTATCCGGACCTCGCACTTGACGATCCGAACGCGCCGATCCTGGAACTGCCGCGCGCCTGGGACGTCACGCGGACCGGGCTCGATTTCCTCATCCCGATCGCGGTGCTTCTGTGGTGCCTGATGGTGGAGCAGATGTCGCCAGGCCTCTCGGCGTTCTGGGCGACCCTGTCGATCCTCGGTATCGTCGCCACTCGCAAGCCGCTGATGGCGGTATTCCGTAACGAAAACCTCGCCGCCTCAGTGCGTGCTGCCTGGGCCGACCTGATCGACGGGCTGGCGCTCGGCGCCCGCAACATGATTGGCATCGGTATCGCCACGGCCACCGCCGGCATCGTCGTCGGCACGATCACGCTGACTGGTCTCGGCCTGATGATGACGGAGCTCGTCGAGTTCATCTCCGGCGGCAACGTCATCCTTATGCTGATCCTCATTGCCGCGATCAGCCTTGTGCTCGGCATGGGTATTCCGACCACCGCAAATTACATCCTCGTGGCGACGCTGATGGCGCCGGTGGTGGTCGATCTCGGTGCGCAGGCCGGACTGCCGATCCCGCTGATCGCGGTCCACCTGTTCGTCTTTTACTTCGGCATCATGGCCGACATCACCCCGCCGGTCGGGCTGGCGGCCTTCGCTGCGGCGGCGATTTCCAAGGAAGACCCGATCGCCACCGGCTTCCAGGGCGCGCTCTATTCGCTGCGCACGGCGATCCTGCCGTTCGTCTTCATCTTCAATCCGGCGATTCTGCTGATCGGAGTCGACACCTGGCCCCAGACGATCTGGGTGGCGACGGTCTCATTGATCGCCATCCTGCTGTTTTCGGCAGCGACAATGAACTGGTTCGTGACGAAAAGCCGACTTTGGGAAAGTGCTGCCTTGCTTCTCATCTGCTTCACGCTGTTTCGGCCGGACTGGTGGCTCAACCAGGTGTCGCCGCCTTACGAGGAATTGCCGGCGAGCGAGTTCCTGTCGGCGGTCGCGCAGACGCCGGCCGATGGCCGCATCAATTTCGTCGTCGAGGGTGTCGACCTCATGGGCGAAGATGTACGCAAAACGGTCAATGTGCCGCTCGGCGAGCCGGGCGAGCCGCTGGAGCGGCTGCGCGGCATCGGTCTTACCATCACGCAAGCGGGCGACGTGCTGATGATCAGCAATGTCGATTTCGGCTCCTACGCCAAGCGCATCGGGCTGGATGTCGGATATGACGTGGTGGCGGTGCTCAGAAAGGCCGACCAGCCCTCGAGCCTCATTCCGATCGGCCTGGCGCTCGCTGCGACCGCCGGCGTCGCCGGGCTGCAGTTTGCGCGGGCGCGTAAGCAGGCAGACAGGAAGGAAACCGGGCCGGCGCGCTGAGACTGCAACGGTTGATAACAGCTGGTGGGAGGCCCCGGGGAAAAAACTCCTCAGTCGGCGGTCAGCACCACCTTGACGCTCTGCGAGCGGTCGGCGGCCAGGCGAAAGGCATCGCGGGCCGAGGAGAGGGGGCGTTCGGCGGTCACCAGCTTCAGGACGTCTATCTCCCCGCCGACGATGAGATCGACCGCCTGATCGAATTCCGCGTCGAAACGAAACGTGCCGTGCAGATTGATTTCCTTGGCCATCACCGCGTTGGCCGCCATCGGGATCTGACCACCTGGCAGATTGCCGACCTGAACGACCGTGCCGCCGCGCCGAACGCTGTCGATCGCCGCCGCGAGGCCCGCTGCCGTACCTGAAATCTCGAACGCGACATCGATCGCCCTGTGGGACGCGAGCGCCTTGAGCTCCTCGTCGCCGCTGAACAGGTCGATCGTCCTGTTTGCTCCAAGCTTGCTGGCGAAGGCGAGTGGCGCCTCTGCTATGTCGACGACGGTGAGCTCGCCACATCCGTTGAGCCTGGCGGCGAGCATTGTCAGGAGCCCGATCGGGCCGGCGCCGAACAGGATGACGTTGCGGCCGGCAATGTCGCCGGCCCGCGCCACCGCGTGCAGGCTGACGGCGAGTGGTTCGGCGAGTGCCGCGGCCTGATAGGCGATAGAATGCGGAACCTTGACGCATTGCGCCGGCGTGGCATCGAACACGCTGGCAAAACCGCCCTGCATATGCGGCGTTTTCGAAGCCGAGCCCATGAAATAGATGTTTTCGCAGAGATTGGCGCGGCCCTCGGCGCATCGGGCGCATTGGCCGCACCAGCGCGACGGGTTGACTGCGACGCGATCACCGACGGCAAGTCCGGGCGCGTCCGCGCTGATTTCGACAATCTCTCCGGCGACCTCGTGGCCAAGCACGAGCGGCGATTTGACGACAAAATCGCCGGTCCGCGCATGACGGAAATAATGCAGGTCCGAACCGCAGATGCCGCCTGCGCCGAAACGCACGCGCACCATTTCCGGCGTGAGGGGGCCGAGCGGATGCTCGACGACACGCAGATCCTCGGGGCCGAACAGCGTCGCGGCGACTGCGCTGTCGGTCATCGGATCAGTCCCATTTGCGTCGGCAGCCACAGCGTGATGGCGGGGATGAAGGTGATCAGGATCAGCGCGACAATCAACGGGACGAGCCAGGGCAGAATTGCCATAGTCGTACGCTCGACCGACAGCTTGGCGACCCGCGAGAGGACGAACAGCACCATGCCGAGCGGCGGATGGAGGAGACCGATCATAAGATTAAGCGTCATGATCAGACCGAAATGCACAGGATCGATCCCGTAGAGGACCACGATCGGCAGGAGGATCGGAACAAGGATCGTGATAGCGGCGATCGTGTCGAGGAAACAGCCGACTACCAGCATCAGGATGTTCACCAGGATCAGGAACACCCATTTGTTTTCGGTCAGCGATGTGATGAAGACCGAGAAGAGCTGCGCCGCCTGACTGACCGTGAGCAACCAGGCGAAGATCGACGCTGCTGTGACGATGAAGAGGACTGACGCGGTCGTCTCGATCGTGTCGAAACTGGCCTTGGCCAAGGCTGCGAGTGTCATCGTGCGATAGCGCACGAGCCCGAGAAACAACGACCAGATGACGGCGGCCATGGCCGCTTCGGTCGGCGTGAACCAGCCCATGGTCATGCCGCCGATCAGGATGATGGGTGTCATGAGCGCCATGACGGCGGAGAAATCGAAATACCAGTCGCAGGCGATCAGGACGACGAGCGCGATGCCAACGGCAATATTGAGCGACAGTCCCATCTCGACAAGGACATAAACCGCCAGCGGAAAGCAGCATACGACGGCTACCTCGATCGAGGCGGCGGCGAGCCGGTTCAACTTGAATGGCGTGTCCGAACCCCAGCCCCGGCGATGGGCGAAGATCGCGACCGTCACCATCATCAGGACCGTCATGACGACGCCGGGCAGGATGCCGGCCATGAACAGCGCGCCGATCGAGACGTTGGCCATCATGCCGTAGATGACGAAGGGCAGCGACGGCGGGAAGATCGGACCGAGCGTCGAGGACGCCGCGGTGACGCCGACGGCCGCCTCCACGGGATAGCCGTGGTCGCGCATCGCCTTGATCTCAATGGTGCCGATACCGGCGGCATCGGCAAGGGCTGCGCCCGACATGCCGGCGAAGACCACCGATCCGATGATGTTCACCTGGGCGAGACCGCCCTTCATCCAGCCGACAAGCGCCAGCGCGAAGGAATAGATCCGCCCGGTGACGCCGGCGATGTTCATGAGATTGCCGGCGAAGATGAAGAACGGCACGGCGAGCAGCGGAAAGCTCTCGACACCCGCGATCATGCGCTGCGCGGCAATGATGTCGGGCGCCACGCCATAGAAGGCGAGATAGAGCAGCGACGACACCGCCATCGACACAGCGACGGGCACGCCGACCAGCATCAGGAGGAGAAACGCTCCGATCAGAAGCAGCATGGCCTATTCCCCCAGTCCGTCGAACGCGGCGGGGCGCTCCAGCGCCGAGTAGCCACGGCGGATGTTGCCGATGAATAGCTGGATGGCGCGCAGCATCATCAGCACGAAACCGGCGAAGACGGCGTAGAAGACGACGTTGCGCGGCAGGTTGATGGTGACCATCCGCTCGCGGTGGACGATCCCGACATAGCGCCAGAGGAGCCAGGACATATAGGCGAAGAAGCAAATGGTAATCAGATTGACCGCGAGCGCCAGGTAGCGCCCCGCCCCAGCGGGGAGATAATGATAAAGCACGTCGACGTGGATGTGGCGCGTGGTGCGCGTGCACATGACTGAGCCCAGGAAGACCACGACGACGAGGCAGTTGATGGCGATCTCCTCGGTCCAGGCAAAACTGTTGTTCATGACGTAGCGCGTGAAGAACTGCAGGAACACGCAGAGCGACATGCCCCAGAACACGGCGAGCGTGACCCAGTCTTCCACCGCGTATCGCGACAGATCGACGGGCGCGGTTTCTTCCTCGAATGCATGCGCCAGTTCTTCGGGGGTAACCTGGGTGTGGACCTCTTGGGTCATCGGCAAGCTCCGGACACCGTTGGGATAGCGGGCTCAACAGACCCGACGCGCTTGTCGCGCCGGGCCGGGATTGATGCAGGTTACTTGACGGCGCGGATCGCCTCCCAATCCTCCTTGCGGTAGCCGAACTCCTCGAACGTCACCTTCTCCATCACGTTCTTTTCGAAATCGGCGCGATCGACTTCGGTGACGGTGAGACCGCGTTCCTTGAAGGTCTCAACCAGGGCCTTCTCGCGATCGACGATGATCTTTGTCGCTCGCGCGGCGGCTTCCTGCATCACCTCGGTGAAGATCGCCTTGTCCTCGTCCGACAATTGCGACCAGCGCGATTGCGACACGATCGTGTTGAGATGGTCGACGATGTGTCCGGTCAGGATAATATGCTTTTGCACTTCGTAGAACTTCTTCGCGTCGATCGTCGTCAGCGGGTTTTCCTGCGCTTCCACCGTGCCCTGCTGCAAGGCGAGATAGACCTCGGCGAAGGCGATCGGCGCGGTGTTGGCGCCGCAGGCGCGCGGCATGGCGAGATAGGCCGGCACATCAGGCACGCGGATCTTCAGGCCCTGCATGTCGGCGCATTTTTCGATCGGCCGGTTGGAGGTCGTGTGACGGGTGCCGTAGTAGGTGGTCGCCGTGATGTGATGGCCGGACGCCTCTTCGTAGCCGCCGGTCAACTCCTTGTATTTGTCGCTCTTGGTGTAAGCGAGCAGATGATCGGCGTCGCGGAAAGTGAACGGGAAGTAGGTCACGCCGATCGGCGGGAATTCGCGGGCGGCGAAGCTCGATCCGGAGATGATGATGTCAACCGTGCCGAGGGTCAGCCCCTGGTTGATGTCGGCTTCCTTGCCGAGCTGCGAGGCCGGGAAGACGTCGATTGTATAGCGGCCGTCGGTGCGCTTCTTGATCTCTTCCGCCGCCCACACGGACTCGGTGTGGAAGGGTTCGGACGTTTCGTAGACGTGAGCCCATTTCAGCGCGGTTTGTGCAGAGGCCGAAGCCATGGGCAGAGCGATTGCGGCGATCGTGACGAGCAGAACGACGTATTTTCTCAACATCATATTCCTCCCTGTGATTGGATTTGACTGTGCCGACAGGATCCTCCCGGTCGGCCGACTCCTATCCCGCGACCTCCCTGGCCGCAGATTTCTCACCGAAATTGCGTGAGAATCTCAGTTGAGACTGACGCAGATGTTCCTGCATGGCGGCCTTGGCCCGTTCGGGCTCGCGCGCCGCGATCGCGTCGCGCACCGCGCGATGCTCCTCCGCCGCGGCCCGCCAGGACTCCCTGTTCTCGAAATAACTCGACAGTCGTTCGAAATATGGGTTCATGCGCTGGTCGAAAAGCTCGCCGATGCAGCGCACCAGGACGGCGTTTCCGAGAATGCCCGCCACCATCGTATGGAACTCGCGGTCGAGCGCGATCGTCATCTTGGTCGGGTGAAGTATGTCCTCCATGCGTCGCAGCACGTCATCCATATGTTCGATGTCAATCGGCCGAACATGGAGGGCGGCTTCGGCGGCGATCGCCCCTTCGAGGAACTCGCGCGCCCGCAACAACTCGAACGGGCCTTCATCCATCTCTGCGGTCAAAACCTCGGCACGCGGCCGGTCGGTGACGTAGATGCCGGAGCCGACGCGAATGCGTATGCGCCCCTCGACCTCGAGGGCGATCAGCGCTTCACGGACAGTCGGGCGGGAGATGCCAAGCTGATCGGCCAGTTCGCGCTCGGTCGGCAGCCGATCGCCGACTGCGAACTCGCCCGCGTCGATCAGCTGCCTGAGCTGATCGGCGATCTGTCGGTAAAGTCGACGCGGTTCAACGGCCTGGATCGGCATTGTTACCCATTTCTACTTCAACGGAATCATCAGGGCTGATCCCAGATCGGTAAATTGGTCTGACCTATTGATCGAAGGTGCCCCGAAAAAAACGAAGAGTCAAGCAGCAGAGAATGCCCATGGAACTTCGTGCTTTCCTGGAACGACGGATCGGCCACAACTGAACGGCAACGCTTGACCTTCCAGCAACTGGAAGGCTTATCGCGTGGTTTCGCCGCCAACATCATCTCAGGAGTTCTACGCAGGTGGGCTATGACGCGGCGCGTTCAAGAAGGCGGCCGAAACAGTCCGCCGCCCTAGGTCAGTGGAGAGAAAACCGATAGGAGTTCTGCAGTGTTCGTACAGCCCGTCGACTACTTTCTTGCAGTCTGGTTCGTTCTAGCGGCCCTCAGCACGGTTTACGTGGCGTGGGATCAGTTCCGCAACAATCCCGAACCCGTGGTGATGAAATGGGGCTTCATCCTGGTCACGCTCTATATGGGGCCGCTCGGGCTGCTGATTTACGTGCTGGCCGACAAGGAGCCGCGGCCGGGCGAACACGAGGCGTTCACCAAGCCGCTCTGGAAGCAAGGCGTCGGCTCTACGATCCACTGCGTCGCCGGAGACGCCACCGGCATCATCCTCGCGGCGGCAATCACCGCCGCGCTAGGGTTGCCGATGTGGATCGATCTCATCGTTGAGTATGTCGCCGGATTCGCCTTCGGCCTGTTCATCTTCCAGTCGCTGTTCATGAAATCGATGATGGGCGGCACCTATTGGGAGAATGTCCGCAAGAGCTTCATCCCGGAATTCATCAGCATGAATTTCATGATGGCGGGCATGGCGCCGGTCATGAGCTTCCTGATGATGGGCAGCGACATGCGGGCCATGGAGCCGACCGAGCTCCTGTTCTGGGGTGTCATGTCGTTCGGCGTGATCGTCGGCTTCATCACCGCATATCCTTCTAACGTATGGATGGTGGCCCGAGGCCTGAAGCACGGGCTGATGACCGAACGCGTACCGGAATTCGACAAGGCCAGGGAAGGCAGGCGCGAGCACGCATATGGCGGCGCGGAAGTCGGGAAGGCGGGGCACAGTCACGCTGACGCGCGCTTTGACGAACACGGCAACCCCAGACATGGCAACCCAGGCGATAACTCCGGAGCCGGCCATCATGGATCCAGCTATGGCTCCTCCCACGGCAATCGGGGAGGCGGGTCGCGTGGTACGCATGGCGGTCACCGCATGGAACCGGATGCAACTGTGCCGCAACTCGCGGCCTTGGGCGGCGTGTCCGTACTTGCGCTGGCGCTCGGCATGATCGCTCCGGCCAATTGGGTGAACCTCACCCTCAGCGCGCGAGACGTAGGCGGCGCCATCATGCCGCCCGGCATGGTCACGGACCGCGACACGCCGGCTGCAGCGATGCTGGACATGGCCGCCGTGCATCCTCGCCTGATCACGGCCAGCCATGGCCTGGAGGTTCGAGGCGACCGGGAACCGCAAGCCAGGATGGAGAACGGGGTGAAGGTGTTCGACCTGGAAACCTCGGTTATCCGCTGGGCGATCCTGCCGGACGTGAAAGTCGACGCCTATGCGGTCAACGGTCAGGTTCCGGGCCCACGGCTGCATATCCGGCAAGGCGACCGGGTTCGGATCAATGTCACGAACCGCCTGCCGGAGAGCACGACCCTGCACTGGCACGGGTTGATCCTGCCGAACGAAATGGATGGCCCGGCCGAGATCACGCAGGAGCCGATCCCGCCCGGAGGCAGCTACCGATATGAATTCACGGCGGGCCAGTCGGGGACCTACTTCTATCACTCGCATGACCATGTCGATCGCCAGCAGGCGCTCGGACTCTACGGCGCACTCATCATCGATCCCGCCAATCCCCAGGACGAGATTGCGGCCGACCACGACTATGTTATTCAGCTTCAGGAATGGCTGATGCGGGAGGGCCTGACTTTTCCGTCGATGCCGATGGACGGCGGACAGCCGAATTATTTCACCATAAACGGCCGCGCCTATCCGTCAACGGACACGATCAGGATGAAGGTCGGCGAAACTCTGAAAGTGCGCTTCATCGGCACCAATAATGGGTTTATCCACCCGATGCACATCCATGGCGGTCCATTCGAAGTTGTCGCCCGCGATGGCGAGACTATCCCTGAGCCGGCGCGATTCCTTGCCGATACGGTCAACGTCGGACCCGGGCAACGCTACGATGTCGTCTGGCAGGCACGCCGGCCAGGAAAATGGCTGATCCACTGCCATATCGGGCATCATACGACCAACAACAATGTCGAAGAGAAGGGCGGTGGCGGACTGATGGTCGTGATCGATGTGCAAGCCTGAAGCCCGCTCCGCAAGGCGAAACGTAGATGGATACCTTGGCCATCTACGGCGGCCTGTTTGCTATTGCCTTCGCCGCGGCGACCATCCTTCCGGCGCAGTCGGAGGCCGCCCTTGCAGGGCTCCTCGCCATGGATTCCTTCTCGCCCGCAATGCTGGTTCTTGTCGCCAGCCTGGGCAATGTCCTGGGTTCTGTGGTGAACTGGGGGCTTGGTCGAGGCATCGAACGCTTCCGGGACAGGCCCTGGTTTCCGCTGCCTCCCGCGACGCTTAACCGCGGCATGAGATGGTATCACCGTTATGGAAGATGGTCGCTCCTGTTAAGCTGGATGCCGATCATCGGCGATCCACTGACAGTGGTCGCTGGGGTTTTGCGCGAGCCGCTATGGAGCTTTGTCGCAATCGTCGCCCTCGCGAAGGTTTCGCGTTACCTGGTTGTCGCCGGGGCGGTGCTGGGCCTGATGTAAACCGAATGGCAGGCAGTTGCGTTCACTTTTGGTTGCACCGCAGCAAAGTGACCGCCACGACCTTGACAAATCAGACGAACAATTGTCGGAAGGGTGCGATGAGGGCTCTTGGTCGAATTACGATCTTAGGAAGCATACCGGTCCGAGCAATGCTGGCGGTTGGGTTCCTGGTCATGTCGGCTCTTCAGCCTGGTCTGTTCGCCACAGCCAATGCCACGGTTTTTCACGCCGGGGCGGATCTCCAAGCCGGGGCGGATCTCCAAGACGGGACATCCGCACACGACATGGGCCATCACGGCGCCACGGCGGACGGCGCGGATACGTCGGAGCATCATCACGGCGCCAAGCAATCCTCCGACAAGACCTGTGAAGTCCATTGCGCGCCGGCAAATGCGGTGCCAGTCGACTGCCCTGACTTGGAGCATGTTGTCTCCCGCTGCTTTGCGCCCGTTGTTGACGTCACCTTACCGCTTGGCGAATACACTGCGCTCATAAGGCCCCCCAAACATCTGAGCTGACGCGCCCTTTCGGGGTGTTCGCGCAGCGTCGGGAATCCGTTCCCGCGCGGCCAAACGCATACGTCAAGCTTCAGGTCTACAATGAAAATCGCAAGCTCCGCGATGCTCGCATCGCTGTTAGTTGCCGGATGTGCGGCAACCACGCCGCCGGACATCCTTCCCGCCTTCAATCCGGCCGATCCCGCAATGGGCATCCGTGATGCACGCTACCACCCGGTCGTGGTCGACTATCGCCACCGGGAGCCGGTGGATCCGCAGAATTGGCGGCGTCTCAATGAAGACCGCTCCTCTGCGAATCCGGGAGAGGGATCATGAAGCGCCGACCCCTGACCATAGCTGTGGTGGTAACCATCCCGCTGATCGCAGCCGGATGCACGACCAGCGGGCCCCTTGATGGCATTTCAGCCCCGATGGCCGGCTTCACGACGGTCGCGGCGCGCGCGGAATCCGTGATCGGCAAGAAAACCGTGTGGGTGCAATCCAGCGAGGAAGCGCGGGCAATTTCAGAGCGCCTGAAGCGCCTCGTCCAGAAGAAGACGATCGGCCCGGACACCGCGGTGCAGGTCGCCTTGCTCAACAACAAGGGCCTGCAGGCCGCCTACGCCGAGATCGGTCTGTCGGCGGCCGACATGTGGCAGGAATCGATGCTCGTCAATCCGACGATCTCTGTCGGCATCATCGGCGTCGATCCTGTGCGGACGATTGAAGGAGCGGTGGTCAGCAACATCCTTGCGCTGGCGACCCATAAGCGGCGCGTCGCAGTCGCGGATGCACGTTTCCGTCAGGCCCAGCTCCGCGCCGCCGAAGAGACACTACGACTGGCCGCGGACACGCGGCGGGCCTGGATCAATGCTGTCTCGGCCTGGGAGAGCGTTTCGTATCTGAACAAGGCGCAAGCCGCCGCCGATGCTGCCTCCGAACTCGCTCAAAAACTTGGCGAGACGGGCGCGTTCACAAAGACCGGCCAAGCCCGCGAACACGTCTTTTATGCCGAGATCACCGGTCAGGCGGCGGAGGCGCGGCTCGCTGCGCGAACCGCCAAGGAAGAGCTCACCCGGCTGATGGGTCTATGGGGACCGGATGTCGATTATTCAGTCCCCAACATGCTTCCAGCCTTGCCGAAAGGAGCCAAGGCCAAACGCGCGATCGAGGCGGAGGCGCTAAAAAATCGCGTTGACCTTGAGATCGCGAAACTTGAGCTGGAAGCGCTGGCGAAATCCTACAGTCTGACCGAGGCGACCCGCTACGTCAGCGATCTGGAACTACTTTCCGGCGTGGAGGTGGAACGAGAGGAGGCGGAGGAGGGCGGAACGGAGACGAGTGTCTCACCCACTCTGGAGGTCGAGTTCGTCATTCCGATTTTCGATACCGGCAAGGCACGCATGCGCAAGGCCGAGCTTGCCTACATGCAAGCCGCAAACCGGATCGCGGAAAAGGCCGTCAACATCCGGTCGGAGGCCAGATCCGCCTATGACAGCTACCGTTCGACCTACGACATTGCCCGGCACTATCGGAACAATGTTGTGCCGCTGCGAACAAAGATCGAGGCGGAGTCGGTCCTCACCTACAACGGCATGATCACCAACACGTTCGAGCTGCTGGCGGACACACGCGCGAAAATCAGCTCGATCATGCTTTCCCTCAATGCCAAGCGCAATTTTTGGCTGGCCGACGTCAACCTCGGAACCGCCATCCACGGTGGCGGCGCAAGCTCGTCCGGAGGCGGCGATGCACCGGCCGCGGTCGAAGCGGGCGCCGAAAGCCACTGAACTCAAGGAGAAGAGATATGCTTTCAAGACGTCAGTTGCTAGGCGCGGGAGCCCTGCTCGCCGGCGCCACTGCATGGACCAAAACGTCCGCGATGGGGCTGCCCGACGCTCCAATCATGGAGTCCCCCGACATGCAGCCTCCGATCTTCCCGACAAGCGGACCGGACTACCAGCCGGTCGTGACGCTCAACGGCTGGACCCTTCCGCATCGCATGAACAACGGCGTGAAGGAGTTCCACCTCGTGGCCGAGCCGGTCGAGCGCGAGATGTCGCCCGGCATGACGGCCTATCTCTGGGGCTACAACGGTCAATCTCCCGGTCCGACGATCGAGGCGGTCGAAGGCGACCGTGTGCGCATCTTCGTGACCAACAAGCTTCCCGAGCACACCACCATCCACTGGCACGGCATGATCCTGCCAAACGGCATGGACGGCGTGACCGGACTGACGCAGCCGGGAATTCCGTCGGGCAAGACCTTCGTCTACGAGTTTGACCTCGTGAAGAGCGGAACCTTCATGTACCACCCGCACGCCGACGAAATGGTCCAGATGGCCATGGGTATGATGGGCTTCTTCGTCATTCATCCGAAAGACCCGAAATTCATGCGGGTGGACCGCGATTTCGTGTTCCTGCTGAACGCTTTCGACATTGAACCGGGGTCGTACGTCCCGCGCATCATGGAGATGACGGATTTCAATCTCTGGGCATGGAACAGCCGGGTCTTTCCAGGGATCAGCCATCTTCCCGTAGCAAAGAATGATCGGGTCAGGGTCCGGGTGGGCAATCTGACGATGACCAACCATCCGATCCACATGCATGGCTACGACTTCGAGGTGACCTGCACCGATGGCGGCTGGGTCCGCCCGGAGGCGCGTTGGCCCGAGGTGTCGATCGACATTCCGGTCGGTGCGATGCGGGCGTACGAGTTCGATGCCAAATACGAGGGCGACTGGGCGATCCATTGCCATAAGTCGCATCACACAATGAACGCCATGGGCCACGAGGTGCCCACGTTCATTGGCGTCGACAACTCGAAGCTCACCGATAAAATCCGCCGGGTCCAGCCCGAATACATGGCCATGGGTGACCGCGGCATGGCCGACATGGGCGAGATGGAGATGCCGCTTCCCGACAACACGATCCCGATGATGACCGGCTGGGGCCAATTCGGCGCCATCGAGATGGGCGGGATGTTCTCGGTCGTGAAGGTTCGCGAGGGCCTTGCCTCGAACGATTACGCCGATCCGGGCTGGTACCAGCACCCGGAGGGAACCGTGGCTTACGAATGGAAGGGCGATGTCCCCGCTCCGACGAAATCAGGCGACGCAAAAATGATGGCCCCGGCAGCGCACGGCGGTCACGGCAAACAGGGATGAGAAACCGAAACCCCTCAACCTCAACAATGAGAGAAAGTGCAGCATGAAACGTATAATCGCAGCGGCCGTCTTAATGGCGGTCAGTTCGGGTACAGCACTTGCCGGTGGAACCCATGCCGGAGGCCATGGCGACAAAGCCGCTACGATGCCGATCGGCAACCCTGGTGAAGCTGGCAAGGCAAAGCGGACTGTCAAAATCTCGATGTCGGAGAAGGGCGACGGGACGATGTTGTTCCAACCGGCCGTCCTCAGGGTGAAGAAGGGCGAGACCGTTCGCCTGAAATTCGTCAACAAGGGCCAAGTCGACCACGAATTCGTCATGGACGTCCATGAGGGGATCATGGAGCACAAGGCGCTGATGGAGAAGTTCCCCGAGATGGAGCACGCCGATCCCAACTCAATCCGGCTGGCGCCCGGCGCCAGAGGCGAGATCATCTGGACGTTCGCCAACGCCGGCGAATTCGGCTTCGCCTGCCTGATCCCGGGTCACTTCGATTCCGGCATGAAGGGCAATATCACCGTCGCCCACTAACCCCCAAAATCGCAAAGGAAGCAGATCATGACACTATTGGTAAAGGCACTCTCGACACTCGCGCTCATGCTCGCCATCGGCGGAAGCGCGCTCGCGCAGGAATACGTGAAGGGCGAAGTCATCAAGGTCGACGCCAAACAGAAGAAACTGACGATCAAGCATGAGCCGCTGACCAATCTCGATATGCCCGCCATGACGATGGTGTTCGTCGTCGCGGAGGGCGGTATGCTCGAGAAGGTCAAGGCGGGGCAGGCGATCGAGTTTACAGCCGACCGTGTCAACGGACGCATAACGGTCACCGGCATCAAGTGATCCGGGACCAGCGCCGCGGGTTGAAAAATAAATCCGATGTCGGAAAGTTCGCAGGCAGCCTATGTGGCCGATGTCCGAACTAGGCGGCGTAACACCGGCGGCGCAATTGCGCGGCCCAGTTCCGCGGCCCAGCGCCGCGTCGGTCAGACGGCGGGCTGGGCTGCGCAGACTTGTCGGATGCACCGCAATCCCGGTCCTGATATCATGCCCGTCATGACGCTTAGGGCGAAGTTGGAGGCGACGAGATGAAACAACTCCTGGGAATTCTCGTCGCGAGTCTGATTGCGGCCACCTCGACCGGATCGGCTGCAGGAGCCGAGGCCGTCTCCGTTTCGCAACTGAAGGAGCGTACGCACATCCACGGGCTGGCCGTAGATAGGGATAATTCCGGCAAGCTCCTGATAGCAACGCACCATGGTCTCTTTCGTGCCGGGCCGGACGGGAAGGCAGAGCTCATTTCGCCGGTGCAGGATTTCATGGGATTCACTCCCGACCCATCCGACCCGAGGTCGCTTTACGCCAGCGGCCACCCCGCAGGCGGCGGTAATCTCGGATTCATCGCCTCGACCGACAACGGCGCGACATGGACGCAGATCGCGCCGGGTGCAGACGGGCCGGTCGACTTTCACCAGATGACGGTCAGCTCGGCCGATCCTCAGGTTCTCTACGGCGCCTACGGCGGCCTACAGGTGAGCCGCGATGCCGGGAAGACATGGTCGGTGGTTGGACTGCTGCCCGAAAAGGTGATCGACCTCGCCGCATCGGCAAAGGACGCCGACACCATTTACGCCGCGACTGAAGGAGGTCTGTCGGTCAGTAGGAATGGAGGCCTGATCTGGGAAACGGTCGTCGATGGCGCGCCCGTCAGTCTCGTTGAGGTGACGGCCGACGGTTCCGTCTACGCGTTCGTGGTGGGACGAGGACTTGTCCGATCCGCGGAGGCTGCTCTGAACTTCGCGCCTCTTTCCAGCGGCTTGAGTGACCGAATCCTGCTGCATCTCGCGGTCGATCCGGCCGACAAGGATCGGATATTCGTGGCGTCTCACCAAGGTGATATCCTGGCCAGCACCGACGGCGGCGTCAACTGGACCGAACTCGGTCGTTGATGCGGTGACACAGTGGATCGTAGGGTGACTGGAAAGCTGGCGCTGGCGCTTGCTCTCGCCGCCTTGGTGGCGGTCTGCGTGGTTCTAGTTTTCGGGGGCAAGTCGGGCGGGATCCTCAAGGCCGACGATGCCCGTGTCATTGCGCGCGGCGAGGCCGTTTACGTGGCGCATTGCGCCTCTTGCCATGGCAAGAACCTCGAAGGTCAAACGGGCTGGAAAGCGCAGGACAAGGATGGATTCCTTCCGGCCCCGCCCCACGACGAAAGCGGTCACACCTGGCACCACCCGGACACACTGCTGTTCAGGATAACGAAACTCGGCGTCGCCGAAGCCGCCAACCTCAAGGATTACAAAACGCGGATGCCAGCTTTCGGGGGACTCCTGACCGACGCCGATATCATCGCGGCCTTGTCCTATATCAAGTCGCGCTGGCCGGACGACATGCGCCGTCGCCACGACAAACTGAACCGCCTCTTTGCTCGGCGAGAATCATCCGCACGATGAGCCGCATTGTGGCGGCACATCATCGCCGACGGGCAAGCTCCCGATAAAACGCCTCCGGCGTAACGGCGATCTCCGACGCAACGTGATGCCAGCGTCCCTTGGGCGGCAAGACGCCGCCGTTGCATTCCATCCAGGCACTAACTTTCGCCGCGACGGATTTCAGGGATAATATCTCGGCTCGCGTTCGCGTCCGGTGGACCTCGCCCGCCAAGTGTCGCAGCAGTGAGGAGGCCAGCGCGCGATCGCTTTCGAGCACCGCCTTGGCCCTGGTGATCGATACAGCGCGCACCGTCGATTCCTCGGTCGCCAAGGCGTCGCAATGGTATCGATCCGCAAACAGCGAAGCCTCGGCCAGGATCGAAGCCGAGCCGGCACGCTGCAACGTCAGCTGGAACCCGTCAGGAAGTGCCCGGACAAGGCGCAGTTCTCCCGCGGTGACCAGGAAGAGCGACAAGACCGGGTCGTCCATACGAAACAGGACGCTGCCGGCAGGGAGAGATTGCTCGCGTTCCGCGAGTTCAAGGAATCGCTCGAAGAGGAGTTCAGACATGATCGCAATCATGTTTCAGTTCCCGCGGCCGTGTCAAACCCCGCAAGAAGAAACGCCGGAGATCGCTCGATGAACCGCATCCCCATTGCCGTGCTGTCTCTCATGCTGACTTTTCTTGCCGTCCCTCACGGGCTGGCACAGCAGCATGGCAGCATCAACCATCACAAGGCCGCTGAAGGAAAGGATCCAGCCACATCTTCTTATTCCGGGATGGAGAAACGCCGCGTGAAAGCGCTCTCGGGCGAGCAGATGGCTGATCTTTTGGCCGGGCGAGGGATGGGTCTGGCGCTGGCGGCCGAACTCAACTCCTATCCGGGTCCGTCACATGTCCTCGAACTGCGGGATGCCCTTGGCGTCACCGATGAACAGGCGTCGCGGACCAAGGCCCTGCTGGATCGGATGAAGGCAGAAACCATCCCGCTCGGACTACGCATCATCGAGAAAGAGACCGAACTTGACCGCTTGTTTTCCGAACGAAAGATAATTTCGGCACAACTCGCTGAACTGACAAAGACCATCGCCGACGTGCAAGGCGTGCTACGGGCAGCGCACCTGCGCTATCATCTCGAGATGGCCGAATTGCTTACCCCTGAGCAGATCCGCCGGTACTCACAGCTTCGCGGATACTCTGGGCAGGTCGATTGAACAGGGCTACGCCTTGGTTTCATCAGCGGACACTATTGTGCGACCGCACCTTCCAGATAGCCGATGATCGCGGCGCGCTGAGCGGGGTTGGGAACGCCCACTGTCATCGACGTGCCCGGAACCATCCGGCGTGGCGCCGCGAGGAAGGTATCGAGGGTGCGGCCTTCCCAGATGATGGCCGATTCTCGCAGCGCGGCCGAATAGCGGGCGCCCTCGACACTGCCGGCCTTGCGGCCGATAACACCCGACAGATGCGGACCGGTTCTGTTCTGGCCTGGCTCCAAGCTGTGGCAGCTGCCGCAGCGTTGCCGGAACAGCCGCTCGCCGTCGGCCTGCTGCGCGGAAGCGGCGCCAGGCAACAGCAGGCCGCCGGCAACCAAGAGCGCGGCCAGGGACGGACGCGCTCGCGTGATGAACGTCGCCGGAGATGCGGTGGCAACTCCGACGGAAATAACGTGGTTGCGTGTCGTGGCTTGTGAATGGCTCATCGGATGACCTCTGCGGAACGTTGAAGAGAGGGGCTTTGCTGGTGGCCGGAAGCTTCCGGCAGGACCAGCCGCTCAGCAGCGAGAGCGGCGGCTGGGTTAAGAAAGGCACTGGGGAGCATGCGGGTTGCGACGACATTGATCGAACCGTGGCGCGACAGCGCGGGAGTTCCGATCGCGGGACAGGTTTCGGTCAAACCGGCAAGGATCGCAGTCCGGTCGGAGGGTGCGTTTCAGGTACAGGCGCCGGGGCCAGCTGCTTGGCCATGTCGATGAGCGGCAGCCTGATGACCGCGCGAAGACCGTTGCTCCGGTTTTCCAGCACGATGTCGCCGCCGTGGTGACGGGCGATGGCGCGGGCAATTGACAGGCCGAGCCCGACGCCGCCAGTCTCCCGGTTGCGCGACTGCTCCAGGCGGAAGAAGGGGGCGAACACCTGTTCCATATCGCCTGGCGGTATGCCAGGTCCGGCGTCCTCGACCACGATGTCCAGGCTGTCGGCACTCCTGACCAGGCTCACCTTGGCCTGCTCGCCATAGCGGACGGCATTTTCGACGAGATTGCGGATCGCCCGGCGAAGGGAGTCCGGCCGGCAGCGATACAGCACCTTTGGCCCGTCGCTGACAGTGATGTTTTGGCCCAGCTCTGCCAGATCGTCGCAGAGGCTGCCGACCAGCGCCGAAAGATCGACGGTTCGCGTCTCCTCCACGGCGGCGTCCTCGCGCGCGAAGGCGAGCGCTGCTTCCGTCATCGACTGGATCTCCTCGATGGTCTTCAACATCTTTTCCTGGAGATCGTGATCCTGGACAAACTCCGCGCGCAGCCTGAGCGAGGTCAGCGGCGTGCGCAGGTCGTGGCTGATCGCCGCCAGCATGCGCGTGCGGTCCTCGACGAAACGCTGCAGGCGCTCCTGCATGCGATTGAACGCCTCGGCGGTCTGGCGGATGTCGGCCGGCCCTGATTCCGGCAGCCGCGGCACAGCCTCGCCGCGGCCGAACAGTTCAGCGGCATTGGCGAGCCGTCGCAGCGGACGCGCGATTGCCTGCGCCCCGAAAATCGCGATGGCGGAGAGGATGAGTGCAGTGAGCGCCAGCGATATCGCCGATTGCGTCGTCCAGAAGGCGTTCGGCATTGCCTTGGCGTAGGCCGCATTCAGCCAGGTGCTGTCATCGAGGCGGACGGAAAGGCCCATGCCGTTTGGGGCGGCGTCCATATAAAGAAACTTGGCCGGCCGAGAGAAAGGCCTGCCATTGCCGGACAAATCCACCATGCGCGGCGGCACGGAAGGGTCGGCGGCATCGACTGCGCTCGAGGCCTGTCCGTTCACGTAGGCGGCATACTTCCCGGCAATCCCGGGCAGCGGCTTGGCGAGCTGGGTCAAGGCTTCCTGTTGCCAGGCGAGGGGATTGTTCGGTCCGCCGTCCGAGGTCCAGAAACGCGTATAGGCCGTGCCGCTGACGTTGAGGATGTCGGGCCGAAGCGAGGGCGGCGTGGTGTCCAGCAGAAGCGCAAGCGAGGACGTGCGACTGACGAACTCGCCTTTGGCCGCCGCGTGCAGGGCCTGTCCGCGCTCGTCCCACGAGATCAGGAATGTGATTGCCTGCGACAGGGCGAGCGCAAGCAGCACCAGCATGAGGAAGCGGGCCGCCAGGCTGCGTCTCCACAACAGCATCATGCCGGAGCCACCTCGGCGGTGAAGCAGTAGCCGCCGCCCCAGTGCGTCTTGATCAGCATCGGACTCTTCGGGTCCGCCTCGATTTTCTTGCGCAGCCGGCTCACCTGGTTGTCGACGGCCCGGTCGAACCCGTCGGCCGAGCGCCCAACCGTGAGGTCGAGCAGCTGATCCCGGCTGAGTACGATGCCGACATGCTCGATAAAGGCGGTGAGAAGGCGGAATTCAGCCGTGCTGAGCGCGACCGCCACGCCGTCGAGCCCGACCAGCTCGCGGCGGCCTACATTCAGCGTCCAGCGGTCGAACCGCAGCGCGTTCGATTTGAGACGACCGCGCTGCGGCGGCAGGCTGTGGACTCGCCTGAGCACGGCCTTAATCCGCGCCAGCAGTTCTCGCGGATTGAACGGCTTCGTCAGGTAGTCGTCGGCCCCGATCTCGAGGCCGACGATCCGGTCGATCTCCTCGGCCATGGCGGTAAGAAAGATGATCGGAACGTCCACCGTCCCGCGCACGTGCCGGCAGGCGGCAATGCCGTCCTCGCCAGGCATCATGACGTCGAGGACGATAAGATCGGGCAGGCTGCGGTCGAGCAGCCGCTTGAGCGCGGCCGTGCTGTCGGCGACGCTGACGCGATAACCTTGCTGGGTGAGGTATTTCCCGACGAGGTCGCGGATGTCCCTGTGGTCGTCGACGACCGCGATGTGCTGCGCCGCTTCCATACAATGCTCCAAAGCCGCCGCTGAATAGTCGGCCAGTATCGACGATATTTGGTTTGCGTCTACACGGATGATCACCTTCTGCGCCACGGCGGCAATCTCGTGCGGCATCAACAAAGCGTGAGAAGTGTAACGAGATGTATCAGAGCGCAGCGCCTGCGACAGCTTGCGATGAACTGCCGGTCGTCGGGACAAGGTTCTGCGACAGCTTCCGCCTAACTTGGCCTCGTCGCTAGCCCGGACTTCCGGTCTTTGCCGCCAGGCCATGCCGCGCGGCATCCAGACGGCGGTCCTCGCCAGCCTTTGATCGAAAGGATTGCACAATGGCCAGATTGATCATCAACGGCACGCCCCGTGACATCGAGGTCGATCCGGATACGCCGCTGCTGTGGGTGATCCGCGAGCAGATCGGGCTTACCGGCACGAAGTACGGTTGCGGCGTTGCCGCCTGCGGCGCCTGCACCGTCCATATAGACGGCGTCGCCACGCGCTCCTGCGTACTTCCGGTGAGCGCGGTCGAGCCGGACCAGCAAATCACCACCATCGAAGGGCTTTCGCCAGACAGTTCACATCCGGTCCAGCAGGCTTGGCTTGCGCTCGATGTGCCGCAATGCGGCTACTGCCAGGCCGGCATGATCATGGCTGCGGCGGGCCTGCTCATGCAGAACCCGAACCCCGCGGACGAGGACATCAACGCCGAGATCACAAATATCTGCCGCTGCGGCACCTACAACCGGGTGCGCGCCGCGATCAAGCTGGCCGCCAAAAGCGGCGAAGCCACGCAGCGCGGTTGAGGAGATCAGTCATGAACGCCATAATTTCCATCTCCCGCCGCAGCTTCATCATCGGCGTGGCCTCCACGGCCGGCGGCCTGTCCCTCGGATTCAACGTGCCGTTCATCAAGCCGGCACTTGCCGAGGGCGCCGAGACCGCGCCGGAGATCAATGCCTGGGTGGTGATCAGGCCCGACGAAACGGTTGTCATCCGCATCGCCCGTTCCGAGATGGGGCAGGGGACGTTGACCGGCCTGGCGCAACTCGTCGCCGAGGAGCTGAATTGCGACTGGTCAAAGGTCACGACCGAATATCCGTCGCCGGCCCAGAACCTCGCACGCGACCGCGTGTGGGGCAATTTCTCGACCGGGGGCAGCCGCGGTATCCGCGAGTCGCACGAGTATGTGCGCATTGGTGGCGCCGTTGCGCGCGAGATGCTGATTGCCGCAGCGGCCGCCGAATGGGGCGTGCCGGCCAGCGAATGCACTGCAAGGATGGGCATGGTCACGCATGCAGCATCAGATCGCGCCACCTTTTATGGTCAGTTGGCCGCCGCCGCCGCGCGGATGAGGCCGCCCGCCAACATCACGCTGAAGGACCCCAAGGATTGGACCATAGCCGGCAAGCCGCTGCCGCGGCTCGACACGGCCGACAAGCTCAACGGCAGCCAGGTTTACGGTGTTGATCTCAAGCTGCCGAACATGCTCAACGCGGCGATCCGGGCCTGTCCGTATTTCGGCGGCAAGGTGGAGAGCTTCGACGCGGCGGCGGTCGCAGGCATGCCCGGCGTGCGCACCGTCGTTCAGGTCGACGAAACCGCCGTTGCCGTTGTCGCCGACACGTGGTGGCGGGCGAAGACCGCACTCGATGCCCTGCCGGTCGTCTGGGACGAAGGTCCCAACAGGCAGGTCACCAGCGCCTCGATCGCGGCGATGCTCGAAGAGGGCCTCGCCGCAAATGATGCCTTCATTGGCGCCGAGCAAGGTGACGCGGGTGCCGCCCTGTCCGCCGCCGGCCGGACGGTCACGGCGACCTATGCCTACCCCTATCAGAACCACGCGACCATGGAGCCCATGAACGCGACGGCGCTCTACACGCCGGAGCGCTGCGAGGTATGGGTGCCGACCCAAAATGGCGAGGCGAGCCTTGCTGCAGCGGCCGAGGCCGCAGGCCTGCCGGTGCAGCAATGCGAGGTGCACAAGATCCATCTCGGCGGCGGCTTCGGCCGGCGCGGCAACTTCCAGGACTATGTGCGCCAGGCGGTCAGCATTGCCAAGCAGGTGCCAGGAACGCCCGTAAAGCTTATGTGGTCGCGCGAAGAGGATATGCTGCACGGCGCCTATCACCCGACCACGCGATGCCGACTGACGGGCTCGCTTGACGCGGACGGCAACCTGACCGCTCTGCACATGCGCATATCCGGCCAGTCGATCCTTGCCGCAGTGCGGCCGGAAGGCATGCAGAACGGTATGGACCCGGTGGTCTTTCAGGGCCTCGTGCTCGCCGGCACGGAAGGCACGCTAGGATATACGGTGGACAATCTGCTTGTCGACCATGCGATGCGCAACCCGCCGATCCCGCCAGGATTCTGGCGCGGCGTGAACCTCAACCAGAACGCGCTCTACGTCGAGTGTTTCATGGACGAACTCGCCCATGCGGCCGGCGTCGACCCGCTCGCCTTCCGCCGCAAGCTGATGGCCAAACATCCGAAGCATCTCGCTGTGCTGGAGGCGGTTGCCGAACGGATCGGCTGGGACACCCCGGCCGCAGCGGGTGTTCACCGCGGGCTCGCGCAGATCATGGGTTTCGGCAGTTATGTCGCGGCGGCAGCGGAGGTTTCGGTCACCGACGGGCAGCTCAGGATCCACCGCATTGTGGCGGCCACCGATCCGGGTCATGTCGTCAATCCCGCACAGGTGGAACGGCAGGTCGAGGGCTCCTTCGTCTACGGCCTTTCCGCCTGCATTTACGGCGAGTGCACGGTCAATGGCGGCCGCATGGAGCAGGAGAACTTCGACAGCTACGAGGTTCTGCGCATGGCCGAGATGCCGGAGGTGGAGACGATCATACTGCCGTCCGGCGGCTTCTGGGGCGGCGTCGGCGAGCCGACCATAGCGGTCGCCGCGCCGGCCGTCCTCAATGCGATCTTCGCCGCCACCGGAAAGCGCATCCGCACGCTGCCGTTGAAAAACCATGACCTCGCATGACATGAGGCGCTCGAAGAACAGGCGCGGCAGACGATCGTTCGTGCCCGTTCTGCTTGCGGGGCTCGTGGCCAGCGCGTCGGCGCGGGCCGACGCGGCGGCTGGTGCGACGGCGTGCACCGGCTGTCACGGGCCGGCGGCGCTCGGCTCAGCCATCCCCTCGCTCGACGGCCATGCGGCCGACGACATCATTGCCCAGATGCAAGCCTTCCGTTCCGGTGAGCGCAAGGCGACGGTCATGGACCGCATCGCCAGGGGATTTACCGAGGAGGAGACGCGCGCCATCGCCGAATGGCTCGCTAAACCGGAGGCGGCACGCCATGCCCAGCCGTAGAGCCCTGATCGGTGGCGCGGCGGCCAGCGTCGCCGCGGCCGTCCTTGCCGCGCCGCAGGTGCGCGCACAGGCGCAGCCCCGCGTGATCGTCGTCGGCGGCGGCTTTGCCGGGGCGAGCTGCGCCCGCGCGCTGAAACGGCTGGATCGCGACCTTGCCGTGACGCTGATCGAGCCAGAGACAGCCTATCTGGCCTGCCCGTTCAGCAATGCCGTTGTTGCAGGGCTGCGTGGCATCGAGGCGCAGACCTTCGGTTATGACCGGTTCGGCGACATCGGCCCCATCCGCAAGCGCGCTGTCGCCGTTGATGCTGAGCGCCGGCGCGTTCGGCTGGAGGATGGTACGGACATCGGCTATGTCAGACTGGTGCTGGCGCCCGGCGTCGACCTGCGCTTCGACGCTTTGCCGGGCTACGACGAGGCGGCAGGGGCGATCATGCCGCATGCCTGGAAGGCGGGGCCGCAGACGCTGCTGCTGCGCGACCAGCTCGCGGCGATGCCGGACGGTGGGGTCGTCGTTCTCTCCGCGCCAGCCAATCCGTTCCGCTGCCCGCCCGGTCCCTACGAGCGGGCAAGCCTGATCGCGCATTACCTCAAGACCAGCAAGCCACGCTCCAAGCTGATCATCCTCGACGCCAAGGACGCTTTTTCGAAGCAGCGCCTGTTCGAAGCGGCCTGGCAAGAACTCTATCCCGGCTTGATCGAATGGGTGCCACTGTCCTCGGGCGGCAGAGTGACGGAAGTCGACCCAGCGACAAGGACGCTGGTGACCGAGTTCGGCAATCACAAGGCAGATGTCGCCAACGTGATCCCGCCGCAGCGTGCGGGCGGGATCGCGCAGTCGGCCGGCGTCGCCGATCAGACGGGCTGGTGTCCGATCGACCCGGTCACCTTCGAGTCCCGCCTGCAGCCGGCGATCCACGTCGTCGGCGACGCGGCGATCGGCGGGGCTATGCCGAAATCCGCCTTCAGCGCCAACGCCCAGGCAAAAGCCTGCGCTGCGGCGGTCAGCGCGCTGGTCAGGGAGCGGCAGCCGGGGCAGCCGAAGCTCATCAACACCTGCTACAGCCTGGTCGCGCCCGACTACGGCATTTCGATCGCAGGCGTCTACCAGCCGCGCGACGGCCTGCTTGCCGAGGTGGAGGGTGCGGGCGGCACCAGCCCGCTCGAAACACCGCCCTCCGATCGCGAACTGGAAGCGGCCTATGCGGAGGACTGGTTCCGAACGATCACCAGTGAAGTGTTCGGATGATGAGGGTGGCTTGCCTCGCTCTTATGGGATTGCAGCTTGCGGCCTCGCCCGGTGCCGGCGAGGAGATGGGGTCTTATGTCGTGACCGGCGATGCGATCAGGGAGCCTCTGGTCGGCGGCACGGGTGATCCGGCGCGCGGCGCCACGCTGATCTCGGACCGGCAGCGCGGCCTCTGCACGCTCTGCCACAGCGGCCCGTTTCCCGACGCGCATCTGCACGGCACGCTGGCGCCCGACCTGACCGGCGTCGGGGCAAGGCTTTCGGATGGCCAGATCCGGCTGCGCGTGGTCGACATGAAGCGGCTCGTGCCGAACACGATCATGCCTTCCTACTATCGGGTCGCGGATGAGCAAGGCCGGCGTGTCGCCACCGTCTGGCGCAGCAAGCCGATCCTGAGCGGCGCCGATATCGAGGATATCGTCGCCTATCTCACCACGCTGAAGGGGTGATTATGCACGAAGACCCGCTTCGAGTTTACGGAGGCTTGGCCGGACGGCGGCAGTTTCTTCGGGCCGGCATGACTGGTCTGCTGGTGATCAGTCTGCCGCGCTGGGCTGTTGCCCGTCCGAGCCTCGAGGACGCGATCCGGACCTTCACCGGGGGAGCCGACGTCCTCGACGGCCGCATCCGGCTCGATCTGCCACCCTTGGTCGAGAACGGCAACGCGGTCGGGATCACGGTCGCCGCCGAGAGCCCGATGACCGCGGACGACCATGTCCGGCGCATCGCGGTCTTCAACGAGAAGAACCCGGAGGCGAATGTCGCGGTTTTCCACCTCGGGCCGCGCACGGGCCGCGCCACCGTCTCGACGCGGATCCGCCTCGCGACCACTCAGGTGGTGGTGGCCGTTGCGGAGATGAGCGACGGCAGCTTCTGGTCGAGCCGGGCGAGCGCCATCGTCACGCTGGCCGCCTGCATCGAGGATCTCTCATAATGGCGCGCGCGCTCGTCAATGTGCCGAAAACGGCCAGGCAGGGCGAGGTCGTCGAGATCAAGGCGATGATCGCCCATCCGATGGAAACCGGCTATCGTATCGGCCCGAACGGCTCCAACATCCCCCGCGACATCATCCGCCGCTTCGCCTGCGCCTACAACGGCGAGGAGGTGTTTTCGGCCGATCTCTTTCCAGCGGTGTCGGCCAATCCGTTCATTGCTTTCACCTTCGTCGCCACGACGAGCGGCACGATCGACTTCACCTGGACGGACGACACAGGAAGGACGCAGACGGCGTCCGCCATGATAACGGTGAACTAATGCATACGCTCTGGCGGCTAGCAGCCCTCGGTGTTGCCGCTATTTGCGGCATCGTCTCTGCAGCCGGCATCGAAGACAGCGCGAAGCGCTCCGGTTTCGACTTTATGACGCCGGAGACGCAGGCGCTGCAGGCCGACGACACGAGCAACCCCGGCATGCTGTGGGTGCTGCAGGGCGAGCAGCTCTGGCAACAGGCGGGGGGCAGGGCGGATGTCGCCTGCGCCGGCTGCCATGGCGATGCTTCCCAGACGATGCGCGGCGTTGCCGCGCGCTACCCGGCCTTTGACGAGGCGATAGGACGGCCGATCGACCTTGCCTGGCGTATCAACTCCTGCCGAGCGGAGCGGCAGCAGGCCGAGCCGTTAGCGCCGGAGTCTGACGCTTTGCTCGCCCTGACGGCCTATGTGGCGCATCAGTCGCGCGGCATGCCAATCATACCGGCGACCGACGCCCGGCTCGCGCCGTTTCGCGACAACGGACGGCGCCTGTTCCAGAGCCGCATCGGCAGCTCAACCTCTCCTGCGCCTCCTGCCACGACGACAATTGGGGCAAACGGCTCGGCGGCAGTGTCATCCCGCAGGCCCATCCGACCGGCTATCCGCTCTACCGACTGGAGTGGCAGACGGTCGGTTCGCTGCAGCGGCGCCTGCGCAACTGCATGATCGGGGTGAGGGCCGAGCCCTTCGCCTTCAGCGCACCCGAACTCGTCGAGCTGGAGCTCCATCTGATGGAGCGGGCCCGCGGCCTGCTGGTCGAGACGCCGGCGGTCCGGCCGTGATGCCGGCCGGCGGGCCGGTCTTCACCTGTCGCGGACGGACAGTTGATCGCAACTTCGGTCGTCTTATTCTCTGAAGCGCAGACGTTCCAGAAGGAGGCTGAAAGCTGGCGATGGCTGCCGCCGGCTCGGGTCGAAGGCGTGGAGCCGTTCCGAAATGAGGTCGTGATCGCAACCAAGTTTGGCTGGAACATCGATCAGGAGACCGGCGAGCGGCGCCCGGCCTGAACAGCCGTTCGGACCACATCAAGATTGTGGTCGAGGGCATGTTGAAGCGCCTGCGCACCGACCGCATCGATCTGCTCTACCAGCACCGCGTCGACCCGACAGTGCCGATCGAAGACGTAGCAGGCGCGGTCAAGGACCTGATGGCGGAAGGCAAGGTCCTGCACTGGGGCCTGTCGGAGATGGGGCTGGGAACGCTTCGCCGCGCGCATGGCGCACTGCCTGTCACCGCCGTCCAGAACGAATACTCGATGCTATGGCGTGGGCCGGAAGAAGAGGTGATCCCGCTCTGCGAGGAACTTGGCCATCGGCTCGTGCCGTGGAGCCCGCTCGGGGCGGGTTCCTGGCGGGTGCTATCGATGCCAGGACACGGTTCGCCGAAGGCGACATTCGCGGGATCGAGTCCCGGTTCTCGCCGGACAACCTGCCGCATAAGCGTTGGTGGATCTGGTGAAGGCCTGGGCCGAACGGAAGCGGGCCACGCCCGCGCAGATCGCGCCGGCCTGGCTGCTGGCGCACAAGCCCTGGATAGACCGATCCCCGGTACGACCCAGATGCCGCACGTGCTCGAGAACATTGGCGCGGCCGACGTCCAGTTCATGTCCGGCCGAAGTCGCCGAACTCAATGCGGCCGTGGCCGCGATCGAGTTCAGGGCGGACGCCTTCCTGACGCCGTGCTGGTCTATTCGGGCTTAGAAGCGCCTCCGAAAGCCTGATCGCCATGGCTAGCCGTGACGGGAGGCCCCCGATGAATTCGACTGCCTTCATCTCGCGTCGGCAGGCCCTGCAACGCTCGTTCCTGCTGGCTTTGGTGGCGGGAGTGAGTTTTGCGGCAACAAGCGCTGAACCGACCGCGGCCGGTCGCAGTGTCTCGGTCCTAGTGATTGTCCGCGCGCTTGATGCAACCCTGTTTCAGATCGTGCCGGCGGCGGCCTATCCGGAAGACTACGAGGCACAGGTCGCACAGGCAGAGGAGCGGCAGCGGGGTTACGAACCGCCGCTGCAGGCGAGGGTACCGGATCAGAGCTCCTATGAAACCGTGTTCCTGGGCTTTCCGATCTGGGGAATGACCGCGCCTTCCGTCATACGCTCGTTGCTGTCGCAGCACGACCTGTCGGGCAAGACACTGGTGCCGTTCATCGCGCATGGCGGCTATGGGCTCGGCAACAGCCTGGCCGTAATCGCCGAACATGCACCAGGTGCCCGTCTGATCAATGGGTTTTCCAAACAATGCGACTAGGAGCGCGAGACGCTTCGAGAGGTCACTCGGTGGCTCGCGAGCGTCGAGATAGGCCGTTAGCCTGAGTTGTACACCCCTAGCTCGTGTGCGTTCTGTGCTGTGGGTCTTCGATCGATCTGCGCCTACTTCAGGTCTTCCTCCAATTTTGCAGAAGCGGGCCTTTGCTCCCATAGGCGGGATCCTTGCGTGGACGACCTACCTTCTGGATTGTCGCGAGCGCGCGATCATGCTCCTGGGCAGTCGTGCATTCATCATAGGTCCCAAATGGAGGATAGGCGCCGACCACTAGAAAATCGGCGGATGCCGAAAGGCATTGGTGCCCGGTGCCGGCCGGAAGAACCGCGACGTCGCCGGCCTTCACGGACAGGGTTCGTCCCTTTTTGCCTCCAAACCGGACTTTGGCCGCCCCGGCCGCAACCCCGAGCACCTCATGTATTCGCGAATGGTAGTGAACGTAGTCGTAGATGCCATTCCGCCAGCTGTCTCCCCATCCATTGGCCTCGAAAAGCTCCTCGAAGACGGCTGCGGGATCAAATTCCTCAGGCAGCCTCACGGCGCCTCGATAGACGACAAGCGGCCAAAACGGATGATTGGGCACCAGGCCATCATCCTTGAACCAAAACTCATTCGCTTTTCGCCGCCTTACAAGACCGGTTACTTCTTGCCTGCCCGGTCTTGCGACACCGGTAGCCTGCTCGACAGCTTTCTTGGCACTCTGCAGAATGCTCATGATGTAGCCTGCATTGCTGGCTGTCAGAAGACGAGCCTTCATGCCGATTCAACTGTCTTCATGCCGGTCGGTTCCGCTGCCTGTTCGGTAGGGATCTACGCCGTGTCTATCTCTGCCCCTGCGCTTCAGCGACCAGATGATGGTCATCGCGGATGGCCGGCTGGTCGCATGCGGGTCATCTCCGGACATCATCACATCCGATTTGCTGCGGACATTAATCATGTCAACGCGCGCATCGAGCCGTGCTCGCGCGGCATCGGCCACGTTATCGTGGATGGCGTGGCGGATGGGTGTCGGACGGTCTCTATGTCGGCAGCGGTAACTGAATCCGGGATTCGGAGGAGATCAGGAGCGTTGTCCGTCCCGACGTCGTGACGGCAACCTTCGCCTGCTTTCGCAGTGTCGGTGACGAATGTGTCTTTGGCGGAGCACTAGCGGTCTGCGCTAGCAAGCTTTACCGCGAGTCCCACAAACACCACACCCGCAAGTCGATTAAGCACAAGCTGCGCCTTTTCCGATCGCAGCAGTCGCTGCCTGATCGCGCTAGCAATTATGACGATGAGGGCGAAGGCTACAAAGGCTGAGGCGATGAACAGTAGCCCAAGTATCATCACCTGCCACAAGATGGAGCCTCGGTCGGGATTTGCAAACTGCGGCAAGAAGGCGAGAAAGAAAATCGCAACCTTGGGATTCGTGACGTTCATGACGATCCCGCGGACAAACATGGTGCCGAAAGGCTGAGCGTCATTTCCTTCCGTTTTAAACTCGGCGGGGTCCGCCTTGTACGCGCAATAGGCGAGGTAAAGCAGGTATGCCGCGCCGACCAACTTTAGTGCGACGAAGGCCGCATCGGACTTCTGGAAGATAACGGCCACCCCGAACGCCACAGCCAGGGTGTGCACGATAAGACCGGCGCAAAGGCCCAATGTCACGACGATACCCTGTCGCCAGCCGTTGATGGCCGATTGGGTCACGACGAAAATGTTGTCAGGACCCGGGGCAAACGCCAAAACCAGCGATGCCGCCACGAACGGGATGATTGTATCGAACTGCATTTCGCCGGTTCTCCTGGGGTTTTCGTTGCATTGGCAAACGCTCTGATCCACCTGCAGCCTCTGACCGCCGCTTGAGCGGACAAGACTTGCATTCAGCTCAACGCGTGGCCGGCTAATCCATAAACCCACGGACCAGTGTTTTCCCGGTTCAGGAACCGGCGGCCTTTGGACATTGTCGTCACGGTCTCGGCAATGCCGAGGCCGCTCTGCTGAAGGAACTCGGCAAACACGCCATCCCTCTCGCGCGTATCGACGCGCGCGAATCGACCTGCCAGCTTCTTCAGATGGACGGCGGTAAGATGGACCGCGTCCTGGTCGCTTCGAGCCACAATGGGGCCAATCACATGGCCGCGCCCGAACTCGCGACACATGGAATAGCCAACGACCTCGCCAGCGCGGCTCAGAGTGGCTATCGAGGCATCCTCTGCGAGCAACGCAAGTAGCCCCGCACGATTTGTCCCAAACGCACGCGCGTCAAGCTCGGTGATCTCGCGAAGCCTGCCGCTGGACAGCTCACTTAGTTCACCATCCAAAACCGGCAATGGCGGGAGTTTTTGTGGGACCTCGCCCTGGCGCATGTAGACGGTCGCTTCGCTGGTGAAGCCGAGTGAAATATATAGCGGATAGGCGGGATGGGTTGCGTTGAGGGCCAGATTGCGATCCCCGCATTGCTCGAGGACCTGGTCCATGAGCCATCGGCCACCTCCCTGCGCCTGTGCGCGAGGCGTCGTGATCACCAGGCCAATGGTGGCAAAATCGTCCCCGTGGGGAAACCACATCGCGCTTCCGAAGACGCGCCCAATTCCGTCAACGGCGGCGATGCCGTGGCCGGCGCGGCGCAACAAATCCCAATCCTTGGGGCGATGCGGCCAGCGGACCGAAATCGATAGCGCATGCAGCAGATCAACGTCGACATCATTGATGTCGCGCGCGACCAGTTCAAAGGATTTCAGGCGTACTGATCTCTGCATCTCAGTCGATCGGCTCCTTCAAACCAAAGCCCAGCGTCGCAGGCATGTGGTGTTTCCGTCGTCGACGCCATGTCGCGACAGGCCTCATTTGCCGCAGCTTTACACGGGAAAGCCAGCAGGTTTCGCTGCTTCGAGGCGTTTTTTCGCAATCTTCAGCCAAAGCACGACGCGATTCGGCAGGGAACACTGCTGCCTACAGATAGGCTGGTCGCACCCGGTGACAATGTGCAAGCAGAGCGGACCGCCATGAACGTGGAAGAAATCCTCGCGACCTTGATCGCATTTCCCTCCGTTGTGGGCACGCCAAACGGCGAGATCGTCGATTGGATCCGCGACTACTGTCAGGCAGCCGGAGCCGAGGTGACGGTTCTGCCCGGTCCCGAGGGCGACCGGTCCAACCTGTTCGTCACGGTCGGCCCGCGTGCCGGTCGGGGTTACATCATCTCCGGCCATATGGATGTGGTGCCGGCCGGCGAGCCGGAATGGAGCTCGGATCCGTTCGTCCTGCGTCGCGAGGGCGGCAGGCTTTACGGCCGCGGCACCACCGACATGAAGGGCTTTCTCGCCTGCGCATTGGCTGCGCTGCCAGGACTTGCGGCAATGAACCTGCGGCAGCCAGTCCATCTCGCATTCTCCTACGATGAAGAGGCGGGGTGCCGTGGTGTGCCGCATCTCCTGGTTGCATTGCCGAGCCTATGCGAGAGGCCGCTTGGCGCGATTGTCGGCGAGCCGAGTCGGATGCAACCTGTGCGTGCACACAAAGGGAAGGCCGCGGCGCGGCTCGAAGTGATCGGGCGATCCGGCCATTCGTCACGCCCCGATCTCGGACTAAACGCCGTGCACGCCATGGCCGGCGTCATCACGCACGCCGTCGCCTACGGCCAATCGCTCGCCGGCGGGCCGCTCGATCAAAATTTCGAGCCCCCATATTCATCCTTGCAAGTGGGCGTGATCGCCGGTGGACAGGCGGTCAATATCATCGCTGGCCACTGCACAGCCGATATCGAAGTGCGTGCCGTCCCGGGCGTTTTTCCAGCCTCCCTGCTCGAGCCGGTCAAAGCCCGGCTTTTCGATCTGCGCGACGGCGGCTTCGAGGTAATTTGGCACGAGTTGAGTTCCTATCCCGCCCTTGCGCCGGCGGATGGGAGCAAGCTGGCGGCCGTTCTGACAGAGCTGACGGGGCAGGAGCCGCTCACGGCGGTCAGCTACGGCACGGAGGCCGGGCTTTATCAGCAGGCCGGCATCGATGCGATCATTTGCGGCCCCGGCGAAATATCCCGCGCGCATCGCCCCAATGAATACATCGAGATCGGTGAGCTTGCTGCCTGCCAGAGCATGATCGACGATCTCGGCGCGCTTCTCGCGGCCTGAGGAAGGGCGGGTTCCATGGCATTCCTTTTCAATTCCGGTGCGGCGCGTGCTGTGGTGTTCCGCGAGGTCTTCGCGCGCGAACTCCCGGATTTGGAATTCTTCCATTCCGGCGAGGAGATGGACCCGGACAGGGTGCGCTACCTCATCACCTGGACGGTGCCGGACGAGATCTCACGCTACCGCAATCTGGAAGTGCTGTTTTCGATCGGAGCCGGCGTCGACCAGTTCAAGCAGGACGTGGTGCCGGGCCATGTGAAGCTTGTGCGCATGGTCGAGGATGGCATCATCCGCATGATGCAGGAATACGTCGCGCTTGGCGTGTTGGCGCTGCACCGGGAGATGCCCGCCTATTTCGAGCAGCAGAAAAGGTGCCTCTGGCAACCGATTGCCGCTCGACAGGCGTCCGAACGCCGGGTCGGTTTTCTTGGGCTTGGCATGCTGGCGCAGGCGGCAATCGAGCGCCTGAAGCCGTTCCAGTTTCCGCTTGCCGGGTGGAGCCGCAGCGAAAAGCGGATAGAGGGCGTCGCCTGTTTTCACGACGCCGATCAGTTGCCCGGCTTTCTGAAGCAGACGGATATTCTCGTCTGCCTGCTACCGCTGACGCAGGAAACCAGCGGCATTCTCGATGCAAAATTCTTCTCCTTGCTACCAGCCGGGGTGCGGCTGCTGCATGTCGGCAGGGGTCCGCAACTCGACCAGGCCGCGCTGATCGACGCGCTCGATACCGGTCACGTAGCTGCGGCGATGCTTGATGTCACCGATCCAGAACCGCTCCCGGAAGACCATCCGCTGTGGACGCATCCGAAAGTGATGATAACGCCGCACATTGCCTCGGTGACACAACCGCATACGGCGGCGCAAGCCGCCGTGGACAACGTCCGGCGCCACCGCGCCGGCGAAGAACTGATCGGCCTCGTCGATCGGACGCTCGGCTACTAACCAGGGAACCTCACATGTCACTGCTGACCACGATTGACACAAATCCCGCCTTCCCGCCGAAGGAGGCATTGCCGCTGCCGGAGCGGCTCATTTCCGGCACTCCATCCTTCAAGACCTGGGCGCAGGATGCCTCGAAAGGTGAGAAGGTTCTGACCGGCCTCTGGGAGGCGACCCCCGGCGAGACGCATTCGATCAAGGGCACCACCTACGAGTTCTGCCACATCATTTCGGGTGTGATCGAAATCGAGGAGAAGGGCGGTGAGACCAAGACTTACCGCGCCGGCGACAGTTTCGTGATGAAGCCCGGTTTCGTCGGCGTCTGGCGCACGATCGAGACCGTGCGCAAGATCTACGTCTGCGTTTATGACTGACTTCAGTGCTCAATGTACGGCCGAGTAGAGCGCGCGACGGATTCCGGAACAATCGACTTTCCAAGCCCCGCCTGACGCGATTCGACGCCGTCCGGCGGCTCATCCTCGACGAAAAATGCGGCGCGCGGTCCGCTATTGTTCCGATGAAACGCTAGTGCAAATGAGGACCGCCATCAATGAAGACCTACGACATAGCGCTCATCCCCGGCGATGGCATCGGCAAGGAGGTGACAGGGGCGGCATGGCAGGTGATGCAGGCCGCGGCCAAACGGGGCGGTTTCGCCCTTGATGGCACACGCTTCCCATGGTCCTGCGCCTACTACCTGGAAACCGGCGCAATGATGCCGCCAGACGGCATCGAGTCGCTTCGAAAATTCGATGCGATCTATCTCGGCGCTGTCGGCTGGTCCGCGGAAGTGCCCGACTCAGTATCGCTTCACGGACTGCTCCTGCCGATCCGGAAAGGGTTCACGCAGTACGCCAACATACGGCCGCACCGGCTGTTGCCGGGCGTTCAGGGCCCGCTCCGCTCCGATGGTTTCGACATCCTGTGCATCCGCGAGAATACGGAAGGCGAATATTCCGGCGCCGGTGGGCGCATTCATTCCGGCACGACCAATGAGGTCGCGGTTGAGACAGCAATCTTCACGCGCACGGGTGTGGAACGGATCATCCGGTTCGGTTTCGAACAAGCGCGGGCGCGCCGCAAAAAGCTCGCCTCCGTCACCAAATCCAACGCACAGAAACATTCCATGGTTTTCTGGGATGAGGTCACCCGCGAAGTGGCGAAGGACTATGCCGATGTCGAGGTCTCGCACTACCACATCGACGCCATTGCCGCCCGCATGGTGCTGGCGCCGGAAAGCCTCGACGTGATCGTCGCCTCGAACCTTTTTGGCGACATCCTCACGGATATTGGTGCGGCCATTCAGGGCGGGCTGGGTTACGCCGCCTCTGCCAACATCAATCCCGATCGCAGCGCGCCTTCCATGTTCGAGCCGGTCCATGGTTCGGCGCCCGACATCGCGCATCTCGGGGTCGCCAATCCGATCGCTGCGATCTGGTCCGGTGCGATGATGCTCGAGCATCTGGGCGAGGGGCATGCTGCGGCAGAAGTGATCTCGGCGATCGAGTCCGTAACCGCGCAGGGGATAGGCACGATCGCAGGCAAGGACCGGACTGAAACAATCACGCAAGCCGTGCTTGCAGCGTTGAGCTGAAAGGGCAGAGGAAAAGACCATGAATGCGATAACGAAGATAGGCACGTTTGACGATGCGGACCTGTTGCGCCAGCAGGCGTTGATTGGCGGTGTGTGGCGGGAGGCGGATAAAAAGGTCGTCGTCGATGTCACCAACCCTGCCACCCTGAATGTTCTTGGCAGCGTTCCCGACATGGGCGGCGACGAGACCAGGGCCGCGATCGGTGCTGCGGCCGAGGCATTCAAAAGCTGGAAGAAGACGACCCATGCCGAGCGTGCGAGACTGCTGGAGCGCTGGCACGACCTCATTCGCCAGCACGAACAGGATCTGGCGCTTCTGCTGACGCTGGAACAGGGTAAGCCGCTTGCCGAGGCGTCGGCGGAAATCCGATACGGCGCATCCTTTGTAAAATGGTTCGCCGAAGAGGCGCGCCGGATCGGTGGCTCGACCATTCCGTCACCCACCGCCGATCGCCGCATTCTGGTTCTCAAGGAAGCAGTCGGCGTCTGTGCCGTCATCACCCCGTGGAATTTTCCGAACGCGATGATCACGCGCAAAGTAGCACCGGCGCTGGCCGCAGGTTGTACGGTTGTCATCAAGCCGTCGGAGTTCACACCGTTTTCGGCGCTCGCGCTCGGCGTCCTGGCGGAGCGGGCGGGCATCCCGGCAGGCGTTATCAATATCGTGACCGGCATGCCGGGAGAGATCGGCAAAGAGCTGATGGCCAATGAAACGGTGCGCAAGATCTCGTTCACCGGTTCGACCCGCGTCGGTGCGCTGCTCATGCGTGGCGCGGCCGATAGCATCAAGCGGCTGAGCCTGGAGCTTGGCGGCAACGCGCCCTTTATCGTCTTTGACGACGCCGATCTGGATAACGCAGTTGAAGGGGTGATCCTATCCAAGTTCCGCAATGGCGGTCAAACCTGCGTTTGCGCGAACCGGATTCTCGTGCAGGAAGGCGTTTACGACGCCTTCGCCGAAAAGCTGAGCCAGCGCGTCACCCAGATGAAGGTTGGCGCAGGAACCGACGAGGGCACTGAGATCGGCCCGATGATCAACACGGCCGCGATCGACAAGATCGAGCGTCACATCGCGGATGCGAAGACGAAAGGCGCGCAGATCCTCGCCCAAAGCGAGGCAGTGCCCGATGGCAGGCAATATGCACGGCCCGTCGTCCTGGGGGAGGCTACGACCGAGATGCTCCTGGCATCGGAAGAGACATTCGGTCCGGTGGCGCCGCTTTTTCGCTTCGAGACGGAGGAAGAGGCCATCACGATCGCAAACGGCACGCCGTTCGGCCTTGCCGCCTACTTCTACACGGAAAATCTCAAACGATCGTGGCGTGTCGCCGAGGCGCTGGAGTTCGGCATGGTCGGGCTCAATACCGGCCTGATCTCGACCGAGGTTGCGCCATTCGGCGGCGTGAAGCAGTCGGGGCTGGGCCGCGAAGGATCGCAGCTCGGGATCGAGGAATATCTGGAGGTCAAGACGCTTCACGTCGGCGGGTTGAACCAGTAGGCCTTGCCGGAGTCGCAACAGCGGCACCAGAATCAGAAAGGGGCGGTCGAACCGCCCCTTTTTCATTTAGATACGTCGGATGCCGCGATGCCGGAGGCGCGCCAGCCTCAGGCAACTTCGCGAACGGGCTCCAGGCCGACGGCGGCGGCCAGCCCGCCGATATCCTTGATCTCGGTATATTCGTAGAAGGGGTTTGCGGGCTCGTGGCCGCGGTTCACCCAGACCTTGCTCTTGATGCCGAGATCGTAGGCGGTCATCAGATCGTAGCGGAAGGAGGACGACACATGAGTGATGTCCTCCGGGCCGCAGCCGAGCTTGTCGAGCATGTATTCAAAGCCCTTCATCAGCGGCTTATAGGCGCCAACCTGTTCGGCGGTGATGACGGTGTGAAAGGGCGCGCCGAGCTTTTCCACATTCGACATGATCAGGCTGTTCATGGAGTTGGACAGGATCACCAGTGGGATTTCCTTGGCCACTCTGGACAGGCCAGCCGGGACGTCGGGGTGCGGACCCCAGGTCGGCACTTCGTCATAGATGCGTTGGGCGTCTTCGGGTTTGAACTGGATACCGATGCGCTTGCAACTGCGTTCGATGGAATTCTGCACCACCTCGAGGAAGGGTTTCCATGGCCCCAGCACCTCGTCAAGGCGATAGCCTCTAAAAGCCTCGACGAAGCTGGCCATTGCCTCTGGGGAGAGGCGCTCGCCGTAGACGCGCCGCGCCGCGCCGGCCATATCGAAATTGGTGAGCGTACCGTAGCAGTCGAAGGTGATGTATTTCGGTCTGAACGTCGACATGGCGACAATCCTCCTGGTTTTCTCGGCACAGCGTGCCTGTACCACAATCACCATAGTCGGAGATCTGGAAGACTAACGGCCGCATTCGCGGCGACCTGAAGCAGATCGTTTCGTATTGCATCGCCGGTTTGGCAGAGTGTTGCGCCAGGTGTCTTTTCGAGCTTTGGGAGCAGCGCGGCCTGTCGGCCATGCTTCGGCAGAAGATGCGGCGCGAGCGGCGAAGGATAGTGAAAACGCGTCGCGCATGGCTGCCGGTCGGGAGGAACTGCTGTCTTTGGTGGTCTACCGTAAGCACCTGAAGATGAAGGCCGGAAATTCATCATGACCACACGACAGATCATCCTTGAAGAGATGACAGCGGGGCACCTGGAAGGCGCTGTCGAGTTGTCTCGCCAAGTTGAATGGCCGCATCGTCGCGAGGATTGGGAGCTGGCCCAGTCGGTCAGCCGGGGGATCGTCGCTCTGGAACAAGAACGCGTGGTGGCGACCATCATGATGACCCCCTACGGCGACAATGCCGCCGCCATCAACATGGTGATCGTCGATGCGGCCATGCGCGGCCGCGGACTCGGCCGAAAGATGATGGAAGAGGCGCTTGCCAAGGCGGGTGAGCGCACCTGTTGCCTGACGGCGACACGGGAAGGCCTGCCGCTCTATGAGAAGCTGGGCTTCGTCACGACTGGCGAGATCGTGCAGCATCAGGGCGAGGCGTTGGCAGTTTCGGCGCCGGCCCGTGTATCCTGGGCAGAGAGCGGCGATCTTGCTCGCCTCGAGGTGCTGGATCGCGAGGCATTTGGCCATGACCGTTCGGCGCTGATGAAGCGGCTTTTCGAGCGCGCGAAGTTCGCTGTCATTCGCGATGAAGGCGATATCCAGGCCTTTTCCGCCATCCGGCCATTCGGCCGGGGGCTGGTCATCGGGCCGGTGGTGGCGAGAAACGGTGCCGAGGCCAAGGCACTGATCGACTTTCTGCTCGCCCATCATCAGGGCAAGTTTGTTCGTGTCGATACCCGACGTCTCGACGGATCTTGCTGAATGGCTCACCGCGCGCGGCCTCGCGCACGTCGGCGGTGGGATCACGATGCGACGCTCCATGGGCACGCATAAGGAAAGCAAGCCCGCGCATCACCGCACATATGCGTTGGTCAGTCAGGCACTTGGTTAAATCAGGCACTCGGTTGAATCGGAGGAAGAAATGCTGGCAAATTCACTGATCGAACTCGATCGCGCACATCTGGTTCACCCGTTTTCGTGCTATCGGAGCCACGAGGAGACGGGCGTGCGGGTGCTCAAATCCGCCAAGGGCGCAACGGTGACCGATGCAAGCGGGAAAACCCTGCTCGACGGATTCGCCGGTCTATGGTGTGTAAACATCGGATACGGCCAGGAAAGTGTCGTTGAAGCAGCCGCAAAGCAGCTTAGAGAGCTTCCCTATGCGACTGGATATTTCGGGCTGGGATCCGAGCCTGCCATTCGCCTTGCTGCCAGGCTTGCCGAACTGGCGCCCGGCGATTTGAACCATGTCTATTTCACGCTTGGCGGCTCCGACGCAATCGACAGCACGATCCGCTTCATTCGCTATTACTACCATGCCAAGGGCACGCCGCAGAAGGACCAGTTCATCTCGGTCGAGCATGGCTACCATGGCTCCTCGACGGCAGGGTCAGGCCTGACCGCGATCCCGGCTTTCCATGCAGGTTTCGGCGTGCCATACGACTGGCAGCACAAAATTCCTTCGCACTACGCCTATCGCAATCCTGTCGGTTCCGACCCGCAGGCGATCATCGATGCATCAGTCGCGGCCCTGCGGGCCAAAATCGCGGAACTCGGCGCGGGCCGCGTGGCGGCCTTCTACGCCGAACCCATCCAGGGTTCGGGCGGTGTCCTCGTTCCACCGACAGGTTGGCTGAAGGCTCTGCACGCCGTGTGCAAGGAACATGACATTCTGTTCGTTGTCGACGAAGTCATCACTGCCTTTGGCCGTACCGGCCCGCTCTTCGCCTGTGAGGAAGACGAGGTCGTGCCGGATCTCATGACAACGGCAAAGGGACTGACCTCGGGCTACGTGCCGATGGGTGCCGTCTTCATCTCGGACCGAGTGTACAATTCGATCGCGGACGGAGCCGGCAAAGCGCCTGTCGGCCATGGCTATACTTATTCGGCCCATCCCGTGAGCGCGGCGGTCGGGCTCGAATGCCTGCGTCTCTATGAAGACAGCTTGCTCGACAATGGGCGCAAGGCTGGCAAGCGCCTGATGGAAGGGCTTCGCTCGCTCGCCGACCACCCGCTGGTTGGCGACATTCGCGGCCGCGGCATGCTGGCAGCAATCGAGTTGGTCACCGACAAGGAGCGCAAAACGCCGCTGCCGGCGGCGGCCGATCCGGGGCGCCGTATCTTCGAGCGCGCGTGGGCGAACGGCCTTGTCATCCGCGCCTTCAACAGCGGCATCCTTGGCTTTGCGCCGCCGCTCTGCTGCACCGAGGACGATATCGATGGAATCCTCGAACGTACCCGGATGACGTTGGATCAAACCCTCGAAGACCAGGACGTGCGGTCGGCGATGAAGGCATGACCATTGCCATCGCCGAAGCGACCTCGGTCAATGCGGCAAACGCCTAAAGCGCGTCGCGTTCGAATGCATTCATGCAACGCGCTTTAAGGTCTCGTCTTCATGCATGTCGAATCGCAGCGAAGTCAAGGCCGCGGAGCGCGCCTTACCTGTCGAATATAGCGTCAAGAGGCAAATGGGATTTGACGATCGGTGACTTCAGCACGACGAAGCTGAAATATTTGTCGATTCCGATATCCAGTTCGATCATGCGCTCCATGATCGTCTGGTACTCGCTGATGCCCGCTGTGACAAACTTCACAAGATAGTCGTAACCGCCTGAAACCAGGTGGCATTCGATAACAGAATCGACTTTCTGAATTGCGGTGAGAAATCTCGCGAAGTCGTTCTGCTGGTGGTGCTTGAGCGTGACTTCGGTGAAGATCGTCAGAGTCTGCCCTAGCTTGGAGACGTCGATCTGGGCGGAATAACCGGTGATGAAGCCTTCCGCCTGAAGCTTCTTGACCCGCATCAGGCAGGGGCTCGGTGACAGATACACCAGCTCGGCAAGCTCGACGTTGGATATGCGCCCGTTCTTTTGCAGCTCGGAGAGAATTTTGATGTCGATCTTGTCGAGCTTCATCAGAAACCTGTCACACGTTCGAACCGCGGATCGTCCGGCAAACGGCGTCCGTTACTTCCTGCGTGGTCGCGGTGCCACCAACGTCCGGCGTCAGCACGCCTTCACTCGTCACCGTTTCCACCGCGCGCATCAACCGGGCAGCCGCGTCGTTCTCGCCCAGATGTTCGAGCATCTGGGCAGCGGTCCAGAAGGTGGCGACAGGGTTGGCGATCCCTTTGCCGGCAATGTCGAATGCCGAGCCGTGGATAGGCTCGAACATCGAGGGATAGCGCCGCTCGGGATCAATATTGGCGGTCGGTGCTACACCGAGGCTGCCGGCGAGCGCGCCTGCAAGGTCCGACAATATATCGGCGTGAAGATTGGTGGCGACGATCGTATCGAGGCTCCGAGGTTTCAGCGTCATACGCACTGTCATAGCATCGACCAGCATCTTGTCCCAGGCGACGTCCGGGAATTCCGGCGCCACCTCGGCTGCGATTTCGTCCCACATTACCATGCCGTGACGCTGCGCGTTGGATTTTGTAACGACTGTCAGGAGCTTTCGCGGCCGTGACTGCGCCAGCCGGAACGCGTAGCGCATGATGCGGGTGACGCCGACGCGCGTGAAGATCGCGACCTCGGTTCCGACCTCTTCGGGGAGGCCGCGATGGGCTCGGCCGCCGTGGCCCGAATACTCGCCCTCGGAATTCTCCCGCACGATGACCCAATCCAAATCGCCAGGGCCAACGCCCGCCAGCGGCGAAGCAATACCGGACAAAATCCTGGTCGGCCGCACGTTCGCGTATTGATCAAAGCCTTGGCAAATCGGCAGCCGGAGCCCCCAGAGCGTGATGTCGTCGGGCACATCGGGAGCGCCTACCGCGCCAAAAAAGATAGCGTCGAAGCGCTTCAGTTGCGCCACCCCATCTTCGGGCATCATCCGACCATTCGCCTTGTAATAGTCCGAGCCCCAGTCGAAGTGCTGGACGTGCAGCTTGAAATCGCCGCAGCGCTGCTGCAGCGCCTCAAGCGCCTGGAGACCGGCAGCAATGACCTCTGGGCCGATCCCGTCGGCAGGAATGGCGGCAATCTCATATTCGCGCATCGTCACTTCCCCATTGTTTTCAGTGCTGGCCGCCTCGCGGCCTCGATCTCATGTGCGACCGGTTGGACGTTGGCAAATCGGTCTTCTCAGAATTCAGCGACCTTGCCCCACGCAGCGGTCTTCAGACGCTCCGGCCTATAAGGACGCGGATCGACGATCGGCTCGCTGCCGGTGATGATGTCGGCGATCATATGCCCGGCGCCGGGGCCGATCCCGAAGCCGTGGCCGCTAAATCCCGCGGCGAGAAGGAAGCCCGGAATCCCCTCCACTTCACCGATTGCCGGGATGCCATCGGGCGTGCTGTCGACATAGCCCGCCCAAGCATGAGAAATCGCGACTCGCTGGAATTCGGGCAGCAATTCGCAGGCTCTTTGATATGTCAGCCGAATCTGCCTCATGTCCGGCTTCGGGTCGAGAATCCGATTCCGTTCCATTGGCGTGACGTCGTCGAGGGCCCATTTCCCCAGGCTTTCATGACCTTGACGCCAGCCCTCGAACGCTCCCGGGGCCAGACTGCGCCAGCGGCGGGCGAACATCGGCACGAACTCGCGGCTGAACCTGAGCTGCTGCGGCGTTGGATCGACTCGTGCCCTCCCGCTGATCGCCAGCGCGTATCCACAGTTGCTGCGCCGCGTCAGCGAGACGCGCGCCGTATGCAGGGCATCCGGCAGGCCTTCTGCGCCCGGCGCTACGGCTAGAATGGACTGACGCACGGCAGCTTGCGGGAAACGAATGCCAAGCTGGTTGCAGAAGGAAGAAGCCCACGCGCCTCCGGCCATGACCACGGTCGTTGTCCGGATGGTTCCCGCTTCTGTAACGACGCCGCTGACCCGGCCGGCGCTCAACTCCAGCCCGCGCGCCGCGCAGTTCTGATGTACGGTGCCGCCGGCCGCCATGATGCCGCGCGCGGCGACGGGCACCGCCTTTGAAGGATCCGCCGTTCCGTCAGTTGGCGAGAACACGCCGCCTTTCCATTTGCGGCCGGTCGCCTTGCCCCGTTCGGTGGCTTCTTCCTCGCTCAGCACATGCGTCGTGACGCCAACCGTCCTGGCGAAATCGCGCCACTTTGCCCAGCCTGCCAACTCGTTTTCGTCCTGCGAGAGATAGAGCAGGCCGCAGCGGCGGAATCCGGTGTCCTCGCCGGTCTCCTGCGCCACTTTTTCCCAGAGATCGAGGCTCTTGGTTGCCATCGGCAACTCGCGCGCGTCACGGTTCTGCTGGCGGCACCAGCCCCAGTTGCGGCTGGACTGTTCGGCGGCAACGCGTCCTTTCTCCAGCAGGGCAACGCTGACGCCGCGGCGTGCGAGATAATATGCCGTGAATACGCCTACTACGCCGCCGCCGATGACGACGACGTCCGCCTCACGAGGCAGGGAAGGGCTGGAATCGATGTGCATGAGCGGCGCGGGCATGGATGGGGACTCCGGTAATTTGAAGCATCCTAACCTGCCGCCTGCGGAGGCAGGCTGCGAAGTTTGTACCTGGACAGAATATCGTGCGGCCGGCGGCCCCGAGGACAGTCTATTGTTGGGCGAAAAGCTCGCTGTCGCCGGGGCAAGCAGGAGTACACTTCATGCAGTCGCGTCATCTACGGCATGGCTATTCAGGGCGCGCGGCGCACAGTTGCCGACCCTGATCGGCAGTGCCTTGGCCTACATTGCGACGGGCCGCACGGACACCGTTCCGCTCGACCGCATTGCGTGGCACACGGTGTCGATGCACGCCGGAAGCCCTGGTTCCTGCCCGTTGTGGGCGCGTACTACCGCATGAAGGATATGATTGCCGGATCATGTCGCGGGCCCCGAACAGCTGCAGAGTGAAATGCCGAACTGGACGTTCTTTTCAGAAGTTCCTGCCGCCCGAGGGCCAAGTTTCGACGACTCTGCGGAAACAAAACAGTCAAACTGGCTGAAAGAACGGAGCAACCTTTCCTTATGGCAGGCAAGCTCCAGAGGACTTCCGATAGGCAGGGCTTACGCCTTCGGAGAGTTCTCCAACAAAAGGAACAGTGTCCGGTACACGGACCGAATTTGATCAAGGGAGCCGCCAGGATGAGCAGAATCCGTTTCTCGCAGCCTCAATGCGCGAAGCGCCGAGATGGCCAGACGACGGCCGCTCCGGTGCGGCGCTTCTGCTCAAAGGGCGATGATGCGGTCCGCAACAGCCTGGACCCGTTCGGTTTAAAGGGGAGGTGATCTCGATGGTCGCAAGCATCCAGGCTGTAGCCCCCCACGATGTGGCGCTTTCGATACGCGACCTCACGGTGAATTTGCCGGAAGGCATGGAACGGACCCATGCCGTCGAGAACATCTCCTTTGATCTGAAGCGCGGTCAGATCCTGTGCATCATCGGCGAATCCGGATCGGGAAAGTCTGTCACAGCCAATGCGATCATGGGGCTTCTGCCCAAGGTGATCCGCGTCTCCTCGGGCGCCATCCAGCTGGATGGGGTGAACATCATAGGCCTGTCGCCCGACAAACTGCGCAGCCTACGCGGTCAGGTTGTGTCGATGATTTTCCAGGATCCGCTCTCGGCACTCAACCCGCTGATGACGGTGGGCGCGCAGATCGACGAAGTGATGGCGGCACATGGCGTCGGCACCCCGAAATCCCGTCGCGGCCTCGCTGTCGAGTTGCTGACCGAGGTGGGGCTGCCCGACCCCGAACTCATGTATCATCAGTATCCGTTCCGGCTTTCTGGCGGGCAGCGGCAGCGGGTTATGATCGCCATGGCGCTGGCGCTTGAACCCACGATCCTGATCGCGGATGAACCGACGACCGCGCTCGACGTGACCACCCAGGCACAGATTCTGGAGCTGATCCGCGACATTCAGCGCCGCAAGGGAATGAGCGTCATGTTCATCACCCACGACTTCGGGGTGGTGGCCGAGATCGCAGACAGTGTCGTCGTGATGGAGAAGGGCCACATCGTCGAACAGGGTAGCGCTCAACAGGTCCTGACGTCGCCCAGCCATCCCTACACCCGGCGCCTTATCGCAGCCGTCCCCCACCTGACCGGCGAGGACCGCATTCCTCTGGAGACGGCCAACAAAGCACCGATCCTGAAGGTCGAGGGCCTGGTGAAGACCTACCGCAGCGGCAGTGCGCTGTTCGGCAAGGAGCGCGTCGTGCCCGCCGTTAACGAGGTCTCGTTCGATCTGGCGCCCGGGCGCACGCTGGGCGTCGTTGGCGAGAGCGGTTCGGGCAAATCATCGCTGGGCCGGCTTCTGATCAAGCTGCTGGACTGCGACGGCGGCGGGATTCTGTTCGAGGGGCAGGACATCGCGAAGCTTTCCGAAGCCGAGTTCCGCCCACTGCGGCCCCGGGTTCAGATGATTTTCCAGGATCCCTTCGCCTCGCTCAACCCGCGTTCGACTGTCGGCCACATCCTGACTGTTGGCCCGGTCGCGCACGGGATGCCGTATGCCCAAGCGCGTGAAGAGGCGAAGGTGCTACTGGCTCATGTCGGTCTCGATACCGGCGCCTTCGGCCGCTATCCGCACGAATTTTCCGGTGGGCAACGCCAGCGCATAGGCATCGCCCGGGCGCTGATGTTCAAGCCGAAGCTGCTGATCGCCGACGAGGCCGTGTCGGCGCTCGACGTTTCGATCCAGGCGCAGATCCTGAAGCTGCTGGACCAAATCCAGCGAGAGACCGGCGTATCGATGATCTTCATCACCCACGACCTGCGCGTCGCCAGCCAGATCTGCGACGAAATCGCGGTGATGCAGAAAGGGCGGATCGTTGAACGCGGACCACCCTCGCAGATCTTCCTCGACCCGCAATCAGCCTACACGCGTGAGCTGGTGGCGGCGATTCCGGGAGAGCAGCCGGGAGCTAACCGCCCGGTTGCAGCAAACGGGTAAGAGCCACGGCGGACACCGCCAGAACAAGGGGAATTCCAATGAGTGAACGTACGAACTCCAAATCGAACTACTCGCGGCGCGACGCCCTTCGATTGATGGCGATAGGCGGGGCCGCAGGCCTCATTGCGCCCAATCTTTTGGGCAAACCCGCCTTCGCCCAGAACCCTCCAGCGAGCCCGACCGGCCGCGTCGTCGTCGGATTTTCGCAGGAACCCACCGTCTTCAATCCACTGATGCCGCATACCGAGTGCGACGACGCCGTGCACTTCTCGGTGTTTGATGCACTCGTTCGCATGGACCCCAAGGGCGTTCTTCAGCCCAATCTTGTCGCCGAAGTGCCCAGCCAAAAGAACGGCGGCATTTCGGAGGATGGACTTTTGTGGCGCATCCGCCTGCGTGATGATGTTCGCTGGCACGACGGCCAACCCTTCACGGCCGAGGATGTGAAGTTCACGCTTGAGCTCATCACCAATCCGAAATTCCGCGCGTGGCGCACGGCGGGTCATTCGCTGGTGCGCGACATCAAGGTGGTCTCGCCGACCGAGCTCACCTGGCGGATGGAGGAGGCTTTCGCCCCCTACCTGTCGTTTCTCGCCGAAACCTTCATGGTTCCCAAGCACATCCTCGAAAAAGAGGCCGACCCGAACGCCGCCGCCTTCAATCAGGCGCCTGTCGGCACTGGCGCATTCAAGTGGGCGCAGCGCATCGCCGGCGATCACATCGAACTCGTCGCGAACACGGACTATGCCGGGGAGGGGCCCTATTTGGAGCGGCTCGTCTTCAAATACATCCCCGACATGACGGTGCTCTACACCCAGTTCAAGAGCGGCGACATTGATCTTGTCGACCAGGCATTCATAACCGCCGACAACTATGCGGAAGCCAGCACACTACCGGATCGCGTGGTCATGTTGGAGCGCGGAGCATCGGTCGAGTCGATCTATCTCAATCTTGAGAAGCCGCAATTCAAGGACCCTGCGGTTCGCCAGGCGCTCTACGCCGCAATAGATAGGAAAGCGATCCTCGAAGGACTTTATTACGGGGTCCACAACCCCACCGAGACCTTCATGCCGCAGAATTCCTACTACTACAATCCTAACCTGCCGGCGCAGGAGTTCAACATCGAGCGCGCGCGCCAGATCCTCGACGAGGCCGGCTGGGTACCCGGATCCGACGGAATACGAGTGAAGGACGGGGTGCGTCTGTCGTTCGCAAACTCCACCACCTCCGGCAACCACCTGCGCGAGCAGACGCAGCAGTTCTTGCAGCAGACGTTCGCCGAGATCGGGGTGGAGATGACCATTTCGAACCTGCCGGCCGCCGTCATGTGGGGTGATTTCTGGCTCAAATCGCAGTTTGAATCAGCTATCTCCGGTGTAACCAATGTCATCGCGGGCGACCCCGACGTTACCAACCGCCTGCACACAAAGGCGATCGTCGCGAAGGGCGGAAAGGGCTCGAACACCGGCCAATACTCCAACCCGGAGGTTGATGCGCTGCTCGACAAGGGTACCCGCACCTTCGATCGGGAAGAGCGGCGCGCCATCTATCTGCGTGTTCAGGAAATTGTTCGTCAGGATCTGCCGTTCCTGCCTCTGTTTGCCTACGCCAATGTGTTCGGCCGCAAGGCAGGGCTGGAGGGTTTCGAGGCAAATTCCAACACCCGCGTCGCATCCTGGCATGCCGCCGGATGGCATTGGAAGGACTGACATACTTACGCCGCCGCCTTAGGGCGGCGGCGTGTCACCGGCGTCTTGAAAGGGGAGAGTTGAATGCGTGGCTTCCTGCTCAACCGGCTCTCGCAGAGCCTCATCCTGCTCCTGATCGTGTCGGTCATCGGGTTCGTTGTCCTGAACTTGTTACCGGGGGGGCCACTGGCGCAATTCGGGCTCGATCCCGGCATGACGCAGGACGATCTCGATCGCCTGAAAGAGCAACTAGGGCTCAATCGGCCGCTGTGGATGCAATATCTCGATTGGGCCTGGCGGCTTCTCCAGGGCGACTGGGGCAACTCCTTCCGCGATGGGGCGCCGGTGCTTTCGGTGATCGGCCGGCACGTCTTTGCCACGTTGCTGCTGATGGGCACATCCACCGCGATCGCAATCGCCATTGGCACTTGGATCGGCATCCGCGGCGCTACGCACCGCTACTCGCTGTTTGACCATCTGGCGACGGTTGGCGCCATGGTCGCGCTGTCGATCCCGACCTTCTGGTTCGGGCTCGTCGGCATCTACATCTTTTCGCTCAAGCTGGGCTGGGTGCCTGCGGGCAACATGTACACCATCGGCGACGGCTCGGTGCTGAACTATCTGCACCACCTTATCCTGCCCAGCCTCGTGCTGTCGCTGGTGCATGTGGCGATCTGGAGCCGCTACATGCGCACCTCCACCCTCGACGCGATCAGCCAGGATTTCGTCAAGACTGCCCGCGCCAAGGGCCTGACCGAGCGCCGAGTCATAATGAAACACGTCGTTGGCAATGCACTGTTGCCGATGATCACGCTGGCAGGGGTGCAGCTTCCCAGCATCCTGACCGGCGCACTGGTGACGGAGACCGTGTTTACCTGGCCAGGCATGGGGCGGCTGTTCCTCGACAGCCTCGGCTACAGCGACTACCCGGTCGTGATGGGGCTGCTGATGTTCTCGGCCATCCTCGTCATCCTGGGCAATTTGATCGCAGACATCGCGGTGGCGATCGTCGACCCGCGCATTCGCCTGGGTTGAGCGCGCAATCTCACCCCTGACAGGAGGCAGCCACATGACCGCTCTCGTCGCAAATGCAGGACAAGGCCGCTGGTGGCGCAGCCGCACGGTGCGCCGTTTCACGAGTCATCATCTGGCGCTGCTGGGGGTGGCGATGATCACGCTCCTCACGCTGGCATGCGTCTTCGGCCCTCATCTTCTGCCCTATGATTCGCTCTACATCGATTTGCGCGCCCGGTTTTCCCCGCCGCTGACCGGCCACCATTATCTGGGGACGGACCCGCTGGGGCGCGATCTGGCAGCGCGATTGCTCATGGCGGGAAGGATCTCGCTGGCGGTGGCCTTCTTCGCCATGTTGCTGTCCACGCTGATCGGAACGCTCGTCGGCGTAATCGCGGGCTATCGCGGCGGCTGGATCGGCGCGGCGCTGATGCGCACGGTCGATGGCTTCCTGTCCTTCCCGTCGATCTTCCTGCTGCTCGCTTTGGCCGCGGCACTGAAGCCGAGCCCGGCCATGGTCACGGTGATCATCGCGGTCACCAGTTGGATGGAAGTGGCTCGAATTGTCGAGGCCGAGGTCCGCTCTCTGCGCGAGCGCGAGTTCGTCCTGGCTGGGCGCATGCTGGGATTGAGCGGCGCCCACATCATGTTCCGGGAGATCCTGCCCAACGCCATGGGACCGATCATTGTGGCAGCCACATTGACAGTTGCGCACGCGATCCTTCTGGAAGCCTATATCAGCTTCCTGGGCTATGGCATTCAGCCGCCGCTGGCCAGCTGGGGTAACATGCTGGAGGGCGCCCAGCAGTATCTGGCGAGCGCGCCTTGGCTGGCGATCATCCCGGGCGCCGCCATCACCATCGCCGTAACCAGCTTCAACTTCATCGGTGACGGACTGCGCGATGCGCTCGACGTGCGAGATGACCGTGTCTGATTTCGTCAGCAAACGCGACCCACTGCAGATCCTAAAAACGCAACGGGAAGTAGCGCACGTGCATGAGGAGAAAATCGCCGATAAGAACACGCCCTACTGGTGGGAAGCCGCACCTGTCAGGCCGCTGCCGTCGCAGCCACTGGCAAAGCGGCTCGATGTGGCAATCGTCGGCGCTGGCTATGCCGGGCTGTCCGCCGGGCTGGTGCTGGCGCGTGAAGGACGGTCAGTTGCGGCCTTCGATGCGATGAACCCCGGGGAAGGAGCTTCGTCGCGCAACGGCGGGATCACCAGCGGAAGCATCCGACCGGACTATGCGACGATCACCAGGCGCTTCGGCGAGGCAAAGGCGATCGCGATCGAGGCCGAGGGCAAGATCGCCCGCGAGTTCCTTTACGACTTCATCGAGACGGAAGGGATCGACTGCGATTTCCAGCTGGTCGGCCGGTTCATGGGTGCTCTCGGATACGACCAGTACGAGAAGATGGCCCGCGGCGCCGAGGCGCTGGCGAAGCGGCTGGGGATCGAATCCTACGCTGTTCCGCATGCCGAGCAGTGCAACTACATCGGCACCGACTTCTACCGCGGCGGCACGGTTCGGATGGACATTGGCGGTTTGCACCCGGCCAAGTTGCACGCCGAGCTCCTGCGGGTGGCCTTGGCTTCCGGGCTGACGGTCCACTCACGAACGCCCGTGATTTCCATCGAGAAAGATGTGTCCGGGTTCCGTGTCGCGACATCGGCCGGGACTGTGCAGGCTCGGCAGGTGCTGGTCTGCACCAACGGATATACCGATGGCGGCGCGCCCTTCCTGCGTCGCCGCCTGGTTCCCGTCCGCAGCCGGATCATCGTCACCGAGGAGCTTCCGCCTGAATTGATGGCGCGGCTGATGCCCAAGCTGATGATGATGGGCGAGAACCGGGAGCTGGGCTTCTACTATCGTCCTTCACCCGACGGCAGGCGCATTCTGCTCGGTGGGCGAGACAGCTCCCGCGGCAACAGCGATCCGACAGCCCCGACGCTCCGCCTGCGTAACGGTCTGATAGAAATTTTCCCGGAGCTGGAGAAGGTTCGCCTTTCGTACAGCTGGTTCGGCAACGTGGCCATGAACCGCGACATGCTGCCCCGCATCTTTGAAAAGGATGACATCGTCTATGCCACCGGCTTTTGCGGTTCGGGCGTGGTCTGGGCACCGTGGGTCGGCACGCGTGCCGCCTACAAGCTGATGGGTCGCGCGCAAGACGCCGGCACGGCTTTCGACTTCCGACCGCCAGCTTCCATCCCTTTCTATAGGGGCGATCCCTGGTTCTTGCCGGCGATCATCAAGGGCTATGCGCTGCAGGACAAGATCGCCTGGTGGCGTGCCCGCCGCTGACGCCTAAAGCCCGGCTGCCCATTGACCACGCGGCGCGGCGGCGACGGCTGAGTGTCGCGGCTACAAGGAAGAGTATCACATGTACTACATCTCCACGCGCGGTCATCCCGAACGCAGGAAGTTCTGCGAGATCCTGCTTGAAGGTCTGGCGCCGGATGGCGGGCTCTATGTGCCCGAGACCTACCCGCCTGTGGATGACGCCATGCTGGATCGGTGGCGGGGCCTGTCCTACCCGGACCTCGCCTTCGAAATCCTGTCCCTCTACATCGACGATATTCCGCCCGCCGATCTCAAGGCCATTTGCGCGAGCACCTACACGCCCGAGGTTTTCAGGACTGACCGGATCGTGCCGGTGCGCGCGCTTGAAACGGGTCTTCACGTCGCAGAACTGTCGAATGGCCCAACGCTCGCGTTCAAGGACATGGCCATGCAGTTGCTTGGTAATCTCCTTGAATATGAACTGGCCCGCCAGGGTGAGGAACTGAACATCCTCGGCGCCACCAGTGGCGATACGGGCAGCGCGGCGGAACATGCGATGCGCGGCAAGACGGGCATTCGCGTCTTCATGATGTCGCCGCATGGGCGCATGAGCGCTTTTCAGCAGGCCCAGATGTTCAGCCTGCAGGACGAGAACATCCACAACCTCGCCATCGAAGGGGTGTTCGACGATTGCCAGGACATCGTCAAAGCCGTGTCCGGCGATGCTGACTTCAAGCGGCGCCACCGGATCGGCACCGTCAATTCGATCAACTGGGCCCGACTCGTGGCTCAGGTGGTGTATTACTTCTCGGCCTTTTTTCAGGTGACGGAAGAGAATTCGTCACAGGTCGACTTCGCCGTTCCCTCGGGCAATTTCGGGAACGTCTGCGCCGGTCATGTCGCGCGCATGATGGGGCTTCCGATATCCCGTCTGATCGTCGCGACCAACGAGAACGACGTGCTCGATGAGTTCTTCCGCACCGGTCTGTATCGCGTGCGGGGCCGCGCGGATACCCATGAAACCTCAAGCCCTTCCATGGACATCTCTAAGGCCTCGAATTTCGAGCGTTTCGTGTTTGACATGATCGGGCGCGATGCAGGTCGGACGAGTTCCCTGTTCGACGGCCAACTCAGGGAACAAGGGTTTTTCAATCTCAGTAGTGATCCCGCCTTCGCGCACGCGGCAGATCGTTTCGGCTTCCGCAGCGGCAAGAGCACCCACGCCGACCGGTTGGAGACGATCCGTGACACCTGGCAGCGTTCCAACACGCTGATCGATCCGCATACGGCAGATGGGGTGAAGGTCGCGCGCAAGCACTCCGTTCCGGAGACCCCAATGCTCGTGCTGGAGACGGCCCTGCCGGTCAAATTTGCGGGAACGATCAGGGAGGCGTTGGACCGCGAGCCGGATCGACCGCGGCAGTTCGATGGCATAGAGGATTTGCCGAAACGGTTCAAAGTCCTTCCCGCCGATGCACAAACCGTGAGGAGCTACATCGCCGAAATCGTGCAGCGTGCCGCCGGCTGAAGAACTGCGTATCGGGACCGATTCTCGCCATGGCTGTCTATACAGAGCTGTCCGTTGACGAAGTCGCAGCGTTCTCGCGAGCGCTGGGTCTGGGCGGGCCGCATTCCGTTCGCGGCATCTCGACCCGGCATCGAGAACACGAACTACTTCGTAGATACCGAAGCCGGCGCGTATGTGCTGACATTGTTCGAGCGGCTCACATTCGAGCAATTGCCATTCTACCTCCATTTCATGAAGCACCTTGCGGCGCGGCGATTGCCGGTCCCTGATCCTGTTGCCAATCGCAATGGCGAAATCCTTCACGTGCTGAAAGGCCGGCCCGCTGTGGTCGTCAACAGGCTTTCTGGCGAGAGCGTGATGGTGCCGGCAGAGCCGCATTGTCGCGCGGTAGGCGAGATGCTGGCGCGCATCCACGTCGCCGGGAGCGACTACCCGCGACACCAGCCCAATCCGCGCGGCCTCGAATGGTGGGACGAGGTGGCGCCGGTGGTCAGCCGCTGCATTTCCGACGCACAACGGTCGCTGCTCTCAAGTGAGCTGGCCTTCCAGAAGGAGATCGCGGCGTCCTTCACCTACGAGCAACTCCCCAAAGGGCCGGTGCACGCGGATCTGTTTCGCGACAACGTCCTGTTTCATGGCGAGCACCTGACGGGCGTCTTCGATTTCTACTTCGCGGGATGCGACGCCTTGCTGTTCGACATCGCCGTGTGCCTCAACGACTGGTGCGTCGATGACTGCATCGGCCGTCAAAACAACGAGCGGGCCGCCGCTTTCCTCGGCGGCTATAAGTCCGTCCGCGCGCTTACTCCGGCCGAATGCGCATTGCTTCCCGCAATGCAGCTGGCGGGAGCATTTCGTTTTTGGTTATCGCGTCTCTGGGATCTGCACCTGCCTCGCGAAGCTGCGCTCCTCAACGCGCACGATCCCAGCCACTCCGAGCGCATCTTGCGGGTGCTTCGAGGAGAGATCGCTTGAGCAAGACCACAACAATGGTAGTGATATCATGGCGTCAACTCTAGAAAGTCACCTTGGCGAGCTTCTTTCACAGATAGAAGCGGAAGGCCTCAACAAGTCGGAGCGCGTGATCACGTCGACGCAGTCGGCGCAGATCGAGGTCGGCGGCGAGGCTGTGCTGAACTTCTGCGCCAACAACTATCTGGGGCTCGCCGACAGCGAGGAACTGCGGGATGCCGCCAAGGCAGGCCTCGACCGCTATGGCTATGGCATGGCCTCGGTGCGTTTCATCTGCGGCACGCAGGAGGAGCACACGCAGCTCGAGGCGCGGATCTCGGGTTTCCTCGGCATGGAGGACACGATCCTCTACGGATCCTGTTTCGACGCCAATGGCGGGCTGTTCGAGACGCTGCTCGGTGAGGAAGACGCGATCATCTCCGACGCGCTCAACCACGCCTCGATCATCGACGGCGTACGGCTCTCGAAGGCGCGGCGCTACCGCTACGCCAACAACGACATGGTCGAACTGCGCGCCCGACTGGAGGACGCCAAGGACGCCCGCTTCCGCCTGATCGCCACCGACGGCGTATTCTCGATGGACGGCATTATCGCCAATCTGCGGGGCGTCTGCGATCTGGCGCAAGAGTACGACGCGATGGTGATGGTCGACGACAGCCACGCCGTAGGCTTCGTCGGGGAGCACGGCCGCGGCTCGGCCGAGCATTGCGGTGTCGAGGGCAGGGTGGATATCATCACCGGCACGCTCGGCAAGGCGCTGGGCGGAGCCTCCGGCGGCTACACGGCGGCGAGCAGGCCGGTCGTCGACTGGCTGCGCCAGCGCTCGCGGCCCTATCTGTTCTCCAACACGCTGATGCCGGCCATCGCGGCCGCCTCGCTGAAGGTGTTCGACATCGTCGAGAAGGGCGACGCGCTGCGACAAAAGCTCTACACGAACGCCGGACGCTTCCGCTCGTCAATGACGAAACTCGGCTTCACGCTTGCCGGCGCCGACCACCCGATCATCCCGGTCATGCTGGGCGATGCGACCCTAGCGCAGCAGATGGCCGAGCGGATGCTCAAGCGGGGCATCTACGTCATCGGCTTCTCGTTCCCGGTGGTCCCGAAGGGCCAGGCGCGCATCCGCACCCAGATGTCGGCGGCGCATTCCACCGCCGACATTGATCGCGCGGTGATAGCGTTCGGCGAGGTAGGCAAGGAACTCGGCGTTATTTCCTGAGGAATAGTAGAATGTCCAATATGATGCGTGCCCTTGTTAAGGCAAAGGCTGAACCCGGAATCTGGATGGAGCACGTGCCGATCCCCGAGATCGGTCTCAACGACGTGCTGATTGAGGTGAAGAAGACAGCGATCTGCGGTACCGACGTCCACATCTACAATTGGGACCAGTGGGCGCAAAAGACCGTGCCGGTGCCGATGGTGACCGGTCACGAGTTCGTCGGCACGGTCGCCGACTTGGGCGCGGCGGTCACCGAATACAAGATCGGCCAGCGTGTTTCGGGCGAGGGCCACATCGTCTGCGGCCACTGCCGCAACTGCCGCGCGGGCAGGGGGCATCTGTGCCGCAACACACTCGGCGTCGGCGTCAACCGGCCGGGCGCCTTCGGCGAATATCTGGCGATCCCACAGCACAACGTCGTGCCGATCCCCGACGATGTGCCCGACGAGATCGCCGCAATCTTCGATCCCTTAGGCAATGCGGTTCACACCGCATTGTCCTTCGATCTCGTCGGCGAGGACGTCCTGGTCACCGGCGCCGGCCCCATCGGCATCATGGGCGCGCTGGTCGCTCAGTGCGTCGGCGCCCGCAAAGTCGTCATCACCGACATCAATCCGGTCCGCCTCGACCTTGCCCGCAAGATGGGCATCCATCACGTCGTCGACGCTTCCAAGGAGAAGCTGCGCGACGTCATGCGCGAGGAGGGGATGACCGAGGGCTTTGACGTCGGCCTCGAAATGTCCGGCTCGGCGCATGCCTTCCGCGACATGATCGACACCATGAACAATGGCGGCAAGATCGCCATCCTCGGCATCGCGCCGACCGGCTTCGAGATCGACTGGAACAAGGTCATCTTCAAGATGCTGACCTTGAAAGGCATCTACGGCCGCGAGATGTTCGAGACCTGGCATAAGATGATCGCGCTGGTGCAGGGGCCGCTCGACGTGAGCGGCGTGATCACCCACCGCATAGGCATCGACGACTACCAGGCTGGCTTCGACGCCATGCGCATCGGCAATTCCGGCAAGGTGGTAATGGACTGGTGAGGGCGAGGCGGCCTCCAAGGTTGCCAGCGATGGTATGAATAGCAGGCAGAGTAGAGCGATCTACCCAAGCTGAGGGCGACGATGACGCTGATTTTGGGGCTGTCGAATCCAAAGCTTGATCGTGCCCGCCACCGACAGGCGGGTAGTCGCGTTGAGGCATTCCACTGCGGACTGGGTAAGGAAATGAAAACACTTAGTCGTCGTTGGCGGTGGAGCTGGAGGTCTTGAGCTTGTTCGCCGGCTCGGCGCACGGCTCGGCCGCAAGGATTTCGACATTATTCTTGTGGAGCGGAACCACACCCACGTCTGGAAGCCGCTCCTCCAATAGGTTGCGGCCGGGTCACTTGATACAAATCTTGACAAGGTCGGCTATCGCAGGCTGGACGTCCTTGGGCGCCGCTTCGTCCACGGGTCGCCGGAGGCGAGCAAGACGCCGCAGGTCATAGGGCGCTGACGCGCTTGCCAATTTCGTGTGTTCGGGCAAAGCGAAACCCTGGAACCTGAGGACCGGCGCAGGCTGGAAATATCATTCGGCGTGATGGTGGCTACTATAAGGCGCTCTGCCATGTCCATCTCCAAGGTTCTCGATTACGGAATCGACCTCCAGGAGGCGATCGATCTGCCGCGCTTGATGCTGACATCCAGGGTGCCGAGTTCCTTGACGGTGATCACTGCGCGATCGAGCTTGCGTTTCTCGGCAGGGTTGCCGCCTCGTTCGACCTGGCCAAGTCGGACTTTTGCTTCGCGCCTGCCTCCTCAGGTAACACCTCGCCGACTTCGTTGCCGCTCACAACTTCGCTCGCAGGCTCAAGACCCTCAAGCGCGATCCCGACGCACTCGCGAGCAGGTTGCGCCGCCCTGCGCCGAACTGGAACTCGGATTGGGCTTGAGCAGCTCGTATCGATCAAGCGATCAAAAACCCGCATATCTGGCGAAGTCCTGGATGATTTCGGCACATTCTTTCGAACGCCCGATGCGATGAAGGGCTGATCGGAACTTTGCTTCCGCATTCTTGGCAGCCGAGGTTGGTTGGAACATGTCGCCCCGAGTCGAACGCATTCACAGCGATGAGCGTCTCCCGTCCGAGGTCGACGTCGTCATCGTCGGCGGCGGCATCCTCGGCTCTACGGCCGCCTATTTCTTGGCGAAGCGTGGCCTCTCTGTGGCTCTGCTCGAGAAGGGCCACGTCGCCTGTGAACAATCGAGCCGAAACTGGGGTTGGTGCCGCCAGCAGAACCGCGATCGGCGCGAACTGCCGCTCTCGGTGATCTCCATGCGACTGTGGGACGAGCTCACGCGCGATATCAATCGGGACCTTGGATTTCGACGCTGCGGTCTCGTCTATGCAACCCAGGACGAGGCTGTGCTCGCCGGCTGGGAAAGGTGGCGCGAGGTCGCCAGGGAGTACGAAGTCGACACCCGCGTGCTGAGCCGGGCGGAAGTGGCCGAGCGCGTCCCCGAAGCGCGCGACAAATGGGTCGGCGGGACCTATTCGGACCGGGACGGTAAGGCCGAACCTGCGCTCGCCGCGCCGGCTATCGCCGATGGGGCCAGAGCTCTGGGCGCCACGATCCACCAGGGATGCGCCGCGCGGGCGCTCGACTTGGCCAATGGCAAGATTGCTGGCGTGCACACGGAGAAGGGCTACATCAGAACCAGGGCGGTGCTGTGCGCCGCTGGCGCTTGGTCCTCGCGCTTCCTGAGGCCGCTCGGAATCAGTTTCCCCCAAGCGAGCATCCGGCAGACCGCGCTGCGTTCCACCCCGACAATCAACATAGGCGAGGCGGTCTCCACACCCTACTGCACGATCACGCGCCGACTGGACGGCAGCTATACGCTTGCGATCAGCGGCAAGGCGAACCTCGAAATCACGCCCCAGGCTATTCGGTATAGCCGGGAGTTCATGCCGCAGTTCTTGCGTCGCCTGAAGAACGTCAGGCTCGGCATCGGCCAATCGTTCGTTTCGGGGCCGGATTCATTGCCGGCGCTCCTGACCAGCGACGATCGGATCTTCGAAAAGAATCGCGTGTTGGATCCTCCACCCTTGAAATGGCTGGTAAGCCAAGTGGTAGAGAGTGTCCGGAAAACCTTCCCTCAACTCGGCGATATAGAGATCGATAGTGCCTGGGGCGGCTTCGTCGATTGCACGCCGGACGCAGTGCCTGTGGTGTCGCAGGTGGACGGGGTGAAAGGCCTCGTCCTCGCGGCGGGCTGCTCGGGCCACGGCTTCGGTTTGGGCCCGGGGCTTGGCCATCTCGCCGCAGAGCTCGTCGTAAACGACACGCCTTGCGTCGATCCTACACCGTTCCGCCTGTCGCGTCTGGTCGACGGCTCGAAGCTGGACATTGCCGCTATCTGAAGGTCAGCCGGAAGTCAGGCCTGACGCGTACCAACCCTCCACCCCTCGGTGCTGCGCCCAACGGAAATTCGCTTCTACGACCATCACTTTCTGATCGTTGAAGCCGCATCGGCGGGCTTGGGCGTTGCCCTCAGTCCCGTGGTCCTCGCAACCGACGACATAGATAGAGAGCGGCTCATCGCACCGGTCGGCTTCGATCCCGAAGGAAGCCACTACGGGCTCATATGGATAGGACAAACTGAACTGTCTGGGAAAGCTCACGATCTTGCTCGATGGCTGGAAGCAGAATGCAAGATTTGGTTTGGCTAAGCAGGTATGCAGTAGATGCCGGTCAAATCCCTCGTGCGCTAGATCAGTGGTGGGACGCCTCAGCGCGGATCAGCGCCTCGGCCATGTAGAGATCCTGTAGGGAGATGCCGGAGCTGTCGAAGACGGTAATCTCTTCGTCGGAGCGGCGTCCCGGCGCGCGGCCTTCGATCACATCGCCGATTGCCGTTAGGGCGAGCATGCCGGCGTCGATTTCGTCGCGCATGTGCTGAAAGTCGCCGATCTGGACGGACTGTGAAGGCAAGTCGCAGAAGAGGCTTGCCCTCGAGAGCAATTCTGTCGGCAATTCCTGCTTGCCGGGCGCATCCGATCCCATGCTGACGACGTGCGCGCCGTCACGCACCCAATGGGCCTGAAACAGTGGCTCGCGCGAGGGGGTTGCAGTGACCACGATGTCCGCCTGACGCACGGCGTCTTCGGCCGAGACGGCGCGCGCCGCGAGGTCTTTGGCGCGGATACGCTCGACAAAAGCGTCGCGTCGCGGTGAAGGTCCGGCCACGACCAATACCGTCTCGACCGGACGGATGCGAGCCAGCGCCGCGACCTCGAAACCCGCCTGGTTGCCGGCGCCGAATATCGCCAGCACCTTGGCGTCCTTCCGGGCAAGAAGGTCGGCCGCCACCGCGTCGGCGGCGGCTGTTCGATAGGCATTGACCTTGCCCGCCTCGATCACGGCGCCGAGGCGTCCGGTGTCCTGGTCGAGCAGGACGACGGTGGAGTTGTGGCGGGGCAGGCCGCGCGCGGGATTGCCCGACCAGAAGGAGCCGATCTTGACTCCGGTCAGCTCGTCCGACGAACCGGATTTGATTGAGAAGGTATTGGTCGCCTCCTGTGCACGCCCGAGAACCGCGGGAAAGACCAGGCTCTGTTTCGAAGCGGCAGCAACGAGAGCTCTCCGCACGGCGTCGAAAGCCAGTTCATGGGTGACCAGGGCGGCTGAGTCCTCTTCGCTGATGTAGATCATCCCGAATACCTCCTGAGCAACAAGCTGTTCATCGTTGGGGCGTGTTGCGACTGTGCGATTGCGGGGCTTGGATCGCGTCCGTTGTGAACCGTGCGGGCGCAACACGGATCGCCAAACGATGAAAGCGAGGCGATACGAGGCGCCGGATATACTTCGCCCGCTTTGCGCAGTTTGGTATGCCGAGGAATGGCTCAAAACGAATAGTCTCGCTGATCTGAACGGGCAAAACAGCAGCGAAATCTGTGCTCCGGACGGCACCTTGAGGTTCGATCTCTGGGTAAATCGAAGGCGTCTTGCGCATGGCCGTTGGGCTTAACAATGACATCGTCGGCGATCCGACCGAGCTGACCGCGTTCGAGATCAGCCATGTGCCGGGCGCGCTGAAGCTGTCGCAGGAAATGGGCTGGCCTTACCGCAGCGAGGACTGGGAGTTTGCTGCCAGGGTGGGCGAGGGCCTTGTTCTTGAGCGTTCAGGCGAGGTGATCGGGTCGGCAATGTGGTGGAACTACGGGCAGGCTTATGCCTCGGCCGGGATGATCATCGTCACCCGCTCCGCGCAAGGCGGCGGCAATGGCTCGCGGCTCTTCAACGCGTTGCTTGAGGCGACGGAAGGCCGCAACGTGCTGCTCAATTCGACCGAAGATGGGCTGACGCTCTACAGGCGACGCGGCTTCACCGTTTGGGGCACCGTGCTTCAGCACCAGGGCCAACTGAACGTCCCCGTACCCGCGAAGGCCTGCGCCGACATCAGGCCGGCGACGGTATCAGACCTGCCGGCACTCCGCGCCTTCGATGAACGGGCCACCGGAATGCCTCGTGGGCCGATGGTCGCTGCGCTTGCCGATGTGGGCGACGTGGTGGTGATCGACCGCCGTGGACGGGTCACCGGTTACGTGATCGCCAGGAAGTTCGGGCGCGGCTACGTTGTCGGCCCAGTGGCCGCCGAAAGCGCCGAAGACGCGCAACGCCTGATCCTAGACCAGCTTTCGAGGCTCCACGGCCAGTTCGTGCGCATCGACGTCTATGCCGAGCATGGATTGGGCGACTGGCTGGAAAGCCTGGGCCTTGTCAGGGTCGGCGGAGCCACCGCCATGGTCAAGGGGCGGCGACCAATGCCCGACGGTGCGGCCTGCATGTACGCCCTGGCGAACCAGTCCTTCGGTTAGTGATGAGGAACATCGAGAACATGGAAACGAACGCGAAATCGCTGGAACCGGTCCAAAAGATCGATGGCCTTGTCACACCGTCGCTGCTGCTGGATCGCGGGAAGCTCGAGCGCAACATAAACCGTCTCGCCGACCACGCCAGGAAGCTTGGCGTTGTGCTGCGCCCGCACATGAAGACGGCCAAGAGCATTGACGTCGCCCGACAGGTCTTCCCCACAGAACCCGGCCCGATCACGGTCTCTACCATCGCCGAGGCGGAATATTTCGCTGACCACGGCTATCGCGACATGATTTATGCGGTCGGTCTGTCGCCGGCCTCGGCTCGGCGTGCCTCGGAGCTCTGCCGCCGCACCGGCGTCGACCTGAAGCTGCTGCTTGATACCGTAGAACAGGCCGATGCCCTAGCCGATGTGCGCAAGGCCACGGGCGTTACTCCATCCGTGTTCATCGAACTGGATTGCGACGACCATCGCGGTGGACTGAAGCCGGACGATCCCAAGCTCATCGAGGTCGCCGACCGGGTGGTCGCGGCGGGCGCCCACCTCGTCGGCGTCCTCGCCCATGCGGGCGAGTCCTATGGTTTGAGCACGCCCGATGCTCTGGTGAGGGCAGCCGAGAACGAGCGTTCGGCCACCGTGCGAGCCGCCGAAATTCTGCGCGCTCGAGGCCATGCCTGCCCGATCGTCAGCCTCGGCTCGACGCCCACCGCACACTTCGCCGAGAATCTCGATGGCGTCACCGAACTGCGCGCCGGTGTCTACATGTTCTTCGACCTCGTCCAGCATGGAGTCGGGGTCTGTGCCGTCGACGACATCGCGATTTCAGTGCTGGCCACGGTGGTCGGCGTTAAGCCGGAGAAGGGCTGGGTGCTCATCGACGCGGGGTGGATGGCGCTCTCGCGCGATCGCGGCACCGCGAGCCAGCGGGTGGATCAGGGTTACGGACTGGTATGCGACGAGGCGGGTCACGTGCTCGAAGACGTGATCGTGTCACAGGCCAGCCAGGAACACGGCATCCTGGCGATCCGCAGCGGCTCGGCCAAGAGCATGCCAGACCTTCGGGTCGGTGCCCGGGTGCGGATCCTGCCAAACCACGCCTGCGCGATGGCCGGCCAGCACGATTTCTACAGCGTCGTCAACGGAGGAAGTCCGGAGATCGACGCGCGGTGGGAGCGGATCCGCGGCTGGTAGAAGTTCCGATCTCCACGCTTTGCATGGCGTCGATGCAAGCTGACGTTCAGGTGGTGTAAAGATGAAACTGACGTCCTACTGGCTTGATACGTCCCAGCCGTTCGATCGAGGTTCGCCCAAGCCCCTCGAAGGCCATTACGACGTGACCGTGGTGGATCGAGCGCCCCAGTCTCTCAACCCTGGAATGATTTCGACTGGCCGGCGATCCCCGGATATTTCGGGCGTCCATGGTTCCTGCCGATCCTCGGCGCCTACTATCGGATGAAGGACCTCGTGACATGACCACGCCCCTCGATCACCTGTCTCGCAACGGCCGCCTCGACACGTTCTTCATCGACGGCGAATGGCGCGCGCCCAGGGGCACTGGCCAGGCCGCCGTCACGAATCCGGCGACGGAAGAAGTGGTGACGCAATTTCCGCTCGGAAGTGGCGAGGACGTGGACGCGGCCGTTTCCGCGGCTCGCCGGGCATTCGCCACCTGGAGCCGGACCGCGCCGGAATATCGAGCGCGGTTGCTCGATCGTCTGCAGGAGGTGCTCGAAACGCGCGGCGACCTCATTGCACAATGCCTGACCCTCGAAATTGGCGCGGCGATCGGCTATGCGCGGACGGCGCAGGTTCCGCTGGCAATCGCCCATGTGAAGACCGCTCGCGATGTCCTAACGGCCTTCACCTTCGTCGAGCAGCGCGGCCACACCGCCGTCACCCGCGAACCGGTCGGTGTCTGCGCGCTGATCACGCCGTGGAACTGGCCGCTCTACCAGATCACTGCCAAGGTGGCGCCGGCGCTCGCCGCAGGCTGCACGATCGTCTTGAAGCCAAGCGAGCTTTCGCCCTTGAGCGCCCTTCTGTTCGCCGAGGCTATCGAGGAAGCCGGCTTTCCTGCCGGTGTCTTCAACCTGGTGAATGGCGACGGCCCAGGCGTTGGTATGGGACTTGCCTCCCATCCGGATGTGGACATGATCTCCATCACAGGTTCGACCCGCGCAGGCATCGCGGTGGCCCACGCGGCGGCGCCGACGGTCAAGCGCGTCGCGCAGGAACTCGGCGGCAAGTCGCCGAACGTGATCCTGCCCGACGCCGATCTCGATCGCGCCGTCTCGCTGGGCGTAGCCGCCGGCTTCCGCAATCTCGGCCAGTCGTGCAGCGCGCCGACGCGCATGATCGTGCCGCGGGCGCGGCTTGCCGAGATCGAGTTGATCGCCGAGCGCGCCGCGGACGAGATCGTCGTCGGTGATCCTCTCTCGGAGACCACCACCCATGGTGCAATCGCCAACCGTGCCCAGTTCGACCGCATCCAGACTATGATCGGCGTGGGGATTTCGGAAGGCGCGAAGCTTCTCACCGGCGGAGAGGGCCGTCCAGGCGGCCTAAATGTCGGGCTCTACGTCAAGCCGACGATTTTTTCGGAGGTGCGCACTGACATGCGCATTGCCCAGGAGGAAATCTTCGGTCCGGTTCTCTGCATCATCCCTTACGACACCCTGGACGAGGCCGTCGCCATCGCCAACGACACCGTCTATGGCCTTGGGGCGCATGTACAGGGCAGAGATATGGACCGCGCTAAGGACGTCGCGTCGCGGATCCGCGCCGGTCAGGTGCATCTCAACTATCCGGCCTGGGATCCCCACGCGCCGTTTGGCGGCTTCAAGCAATCCGGAAACGGACGCGAGTACGGTCTCGAGGGCATGCTGGAGTATCTCGAGGTCAAATCCATCCTCGGCTATTTCTAGGCGTCATCTCGCCAGGCGCAGGGACGCGCGCCGGTGGCGCCATCTATTCCAATAGGCTGCCTTCGGTGAGCGCTTCCGCACATTGCGGTATGCGGTCTAGCCTGCGACCTTGATGAGCGCTTGCTCCATGGATGCAAGGAAGAGGTCCACATGCTCGGCTTGGCAAACGAGCGGAGGGCGCACTTTAAGTGTATCCTCATTGGCCCCTGTCGTGCTGATAAGTACGCCGTCATTCCGCATCGCATTGACCACATCCAAAGCCATTGCACGCCGGCCCGCGGCCGGTGTGTCCTCAGGCCCCATGTCGATGCCAAAGAAAAGACCGGCGTTTCGGATCGCACGAACTCCATGATGCTGCTTTGCGATCTTTTCCAGTCCGGCTCGGAGGCGCTGGCTCATGGCAAGCGCCTTTTGGGGAATTTGGTCACGCTGCAGGATCATTAGCACGGCGTCCGCGGTAGCTATTCCAACTGTGTTTCCGGCGAACGTGTTCGAGTAGCGCGCGGTGGCGCCAAACTGCTCCATCGGGGCTCTGCGACCAACGACGGCGCCAATTGGAAATCCGTTGCCCATCGGCTTGCCGAGGGTAACAAGATCCGGAACGGTCCGGTGCCGCTCGAAGCCCCACATATGGGCGCCAGTTCGCCCAAAGCCCGGCTGAACTTCGTCGGCAATGACGAGGCCACCTGCCTCCCGCACCGCCGTAGCTCCGCCGGCAATAAAACCAGGAGGATCTGCCCATACGCCATCGCTGGAAAAAATACTGTCGATGAGCAGGGCCGCAACGCCTATGCCACGACGGTTCAGATCCATAATGGTTGAACGAATCTGTGCCTCGAAAAAGTCCGCAGCCTGGGCTTCCGGCACGCCCGCCGGCCCGGGTAAGGTTACCATGCGCACGAATGGGCTGAGCTTGACTGCGTCGCCCAGGTTCGGCGAAACCGCGGCGGTAGCCGCACTCGTGCCGTGATACGCATAGGTGGACACGATCACACCTTCTTTGCCGCTCGCAAATCGCGCGATACGCAGGGCCAGATCGTTGGATTCACTCCCCGTGCAAGTAAAAACCACACGGTCGAGCTCGTTTGGGAAAGTATCAACCAACCGCTCGGCATAGTCGACAAGTTTCGGCTCGAGATAGCGCGTGTTGGCGCTTATTCGGCCCGCCTGCTCAGCCATTGCGGCGATTACTTCCGGGTGGCAATGGCCGAGAGACGGCACGTTATTATAGAAGTCGAGATAGGCCCGCCCGTCAGGATCGTAGAGCCACATGCCTTCGCCGCGAACGAAGTGCACGGGCCGGCGGTACTGGAGCCGATAGGAGGCCCCCAGAACGTCGTCACGGCGAGCAATTAGCTCGGACTCGCGCCTGGGAAGATCGGATTCGCCAGGTCTGTAGCGATTCGGCATGAGATCGGTGGACATGTGCTGCTGCCTATCTGAACGAGTATCTTGATCAATTCGCGGTTCGGCGACCCTGCCTGTCGGGCGAACCGAAACGGCGTTGCAGCGGGACGACGACATTGCCGCCTGGACTGCCGCCTCGCCCGAGGCGCCACCAAGAGGCGTCAGGATGGAGAGGCCATGCTCGGCACGCGCGACGTTCTTTTTGATGTACTGGGCGTCGCCCGGAAAAAGGTGGGAGCGCCAGTAATTGACCAGGATCAAAGCGCTTTGTCGCGCCCGCATCAATCCGACGAGCAGTCTTGCTTCCAGCGCCGAAATTGCAATGACCGAGGCATAGCCGGCGATAAGATGTTCGGCCCCACCCAAAGGAAGGTTCGGATCCGTCACGGCGTGACTTGCCGCGATCGCCAGATCCTGCATCCTGGGGCTCCAGCAGCCATCGCCAAAATCGATGAAACCCGTTCCCTGGGCAGTCGTCATCATATTGAATGGGCTGGGATCATTATGGGTGACCTGCCACGCCACGTTCGAGATTTGTGGCTCAACAAACTCCACATAGTCCGCCATCGCGACGCGAACGCTGTCGGCAATGCTCCCGGATGGGAGGTATTGCTCTAGTTCCATCAACCGCGACCAGCACCCGACATGCCAAAGAACGGGACGGTGGGCCGCGGGCACATTGACTTGCGCAAGGGCCAAGTCCAGCCGGGCCAGAGCGCTGCCAGTTCGAAAAAGCAGGTCCGGAGTGGGCACCGCCTTGTGCAGCGGAACGCCTTCGATCCGGGTCTGCAAGTACCCGCATACCCCTTCTTCCTCAAACATCAACGCGCCGCTGCTGGTGCGGAGCACTTCGGGTGCAACGAAGCCCGCGGCCCCTTGCAATCCCGCCATGGTGGCGCTTTGGAAACGAAAGCTGTCGACCGCCTCCGGTCTTGTCGACGTCTTCAGGATCAGTCGGTGGCCGTCCGACAGGTTGACCTCAACGGTGCGCTCGACCTCGGAGGATAATGTGGCGATCGATCCCGCCAATCCGTAGTGACGCTTAAGCAATGCCGACATGTCTGGTTCCGCGGAAGCCGGCCGCATGGCCAGGATTGCGGCGGCAGTGCGAAAACAGGCTTCGGTTGAGGCTGCCGCGTAAGGCAGATGGTCCCGTCCCGCAGCCATGGAGCCATTGGGCTGGCCTGCTTCTTCATCGGAGACCAGATGACTACAAGCACCCAACTCGAAAGATCCTCGCCTGCTGGATATGGTGTTCTTCTTGCTGCGAGAGGTGGAGCGGTCCAGCCAATAAACCCGCGCCCCACATCCTCGCCTTCAGATCCCGAAAACGCCCGGTAGCTCCGTCACATCGCGGATTTCGGTGTACTCGTAATAAGGGTTGGCCGGCTCATGGCCGCGATTAACCCAGACCTTGCTCTTGATCCCTAGGTCATAGGCAGACATCAGGTCGTGGCGGAAAGACGAGGAAACGTGAGTTATGTCCTTCGGGCCGCATCCCAGCATGTCGAACATATATTCGAACGCCTTGAAGTGCGGCTTGTAAGCCCCCGCCTGTTCAGCGGTGTAGACGGCATGAAATGGCGCGCCGAGTTTTGCCACGTTCGACGGAATTTGGGCCATCATGGAGTTCGAAAGGATAACCAGCGGAATTTCCTTGGCTAGTTTAGCCAAGCCCTCGGGAACGTCCCGATGCGGTCCCCAGGTCGGGATGCGGTTGTAGATCGTTTCAGCGTCTTCGGCACGGAATGCGACGTTGTTGCGGCGGCACGTGCGCTCCAGTGCGTTGTGAACGACATCGGCATAGGGCTTCCAGTCCTGCAACACCTCATCGAGGCGGTAGGCTTGGAAGTTTCTGATGAATTCGTCCATACGCGGCCCATCCAGAAGATAACCGAACAGATCCCGAGCCGCTCCCGCCATTTGGAAATTGATCAGCGTGCCGTGGCAATCAAAAGTCACGTATTTCGGCCGGAAGCGATCCATGTCCTTGGTTCCTGTCAATCTGCCGTGTTAGTAGAGCATAGCCGCAGGCGTTTGGCAGAATGTGCCGCAATACATGGTCGTTCGGCAGAAGGGCCCTCCGGTCTACCGCAAACCCAGCACGATCTTCCGCAGTACTGTTTCTTTCGCACCTCCTGAGCCGAGCCGAATAGATCAGGGTCGTAGTCAGTTCGGCCCGCGTCCGATTATCGCTCGATAGGCACGCCAACCCCTGGCCAAGGCCATCCTTTGTGTTCGCGGGCGACGGCTGTACTCCATGACCGATATTAGGCGCACAGCTGACCAATCGGGCGGTCCTTTGGCCCAAAGCCACACTGCTCATCAATGATGGGAATGCCGCCTCGAACCCATCCGTTGCACTAGACGGGACATACTCGAAGCGCCGACACGGCAAACCAAACCTTGGTGATTGTGCGGTGAGACGCGTGAAGCCCCGCCGACCGTTCCCCAACGTAATCCGGTCGCGATCGAACGTGCGCCGTTCAGCGGGATACCGCCTCGGGTGACCGTGCACACGCAGGTGGCCAAATGCGGGCTCTAATTCCGCGTCGGAGACGTTGTGTGGCTGTTCAGCGTGCTCTTGGATATGATATGGCAATTACCTTAACAGTCGGTCCAACGGGGCATTGGGCCGACTGAGAGCAAAAAAGTGTAACGGAATGAAGTACTTAGACAGGCGATTTGCCGTGGCGCCCATGATGGATTGGACAGACATCGCGAGAAGCGACGTGTATTCAGTGGTTTAAGTGGCAGCACCTCCTCGAAGTTGTACTGCCGTCGTACTCGTCAGCTGCTCTGGGAAAAATGGGTCGCGTTTCGGAGTTGCTTGACGGGTGCAGAGTTTCTGGGGCTAGCCTGCCAATGTGCGGGGCTCTACCCACGTCCCCCTCGAGCGGCGGTGTTGTTCCTCAATGGTCGATATGGGGCCGGGACCTGTCGGTCAGTTTCCGGCACACAATTGACCGGAGCGGACATTCCACGCGACCTGCCAAAGCAGAGTCTTTCTCGACTAGTGTTGGAACGGCACTATCGCGTATTGGTGAGCCGGTACCCGGTTCTGGCGGTGCCCACCGGCTCTGTCGGCGCACGACGCAAGGAATTTGACAGGAGGATAGAATTGTCGACCACTCTTGCGCCAGGAGCAGCCTATAGGGCGGACCGGACGCGCGTCGCAGAGTTGAACCAGCGTGAACTGGAGCGCTTCGCGGCGCGCACCGGGAGGTCGAAGGCATTACTCGACCGCGCGCGCAACGTGATGCCGGCTGGAACGCCGATGTCCTGGATGGCCGGCTATTACATGCATCCCCAGCTCTACGTTGCGGGCGGCGAAGGCGCGCGATTTTTCGATGTGGACGGGAATGCCTATGTCGACATGAACGTGGCGGATCTTTCGGCCACGCTTGGCTACGGCATTCCGGCGGTGGAAGAGCCGATGGTGCGCCAGTTCCGTAACGGTGCCCATTATCTGCTGCCCACCGAGGATGCCGTGGTGGCGGCACATTCGCTCGGGCGACTGATGGGGCTACCCTTCTGGCAGTTCACGCTGGCGGCATCGGGCGCCAACACTGAAATCATGCGCATCGCCCGGCACATCACTGGCCGGCGCAAGCTGATCGTCTTCGAAGGCAAGTACCACGGCCATATCGAGGAAACGCTGGTCAAGTTCGACGGCGAACGGGTCGTTCCCGAATATCAGGGCCTGTCAGGCCGCCGGTCTGAAGATACCATCATCCTGCCCTTCAACGATCTCGATGCCGTGGCGGCGACGCTGGAATCGCGCGAAGTCGCGCTGGTCCTTACCGAACCGGCGCTGACCAATTGCAGCCTTGTGCTGCCCGATCCTGGTTATCTGGAGGGCCTGCGCCGGATTACCGCCGAAACCGGCACGATGCTGTGCATCGATGAATCGCACACCTTTTCGTTCGCCTATGGCGGCCTGACGCGGCTCTGGAATCTCCAGTCCGACTTCATCACGCTCGGCAAGGGGCTCGGATCGGGGCTGGCCTTTGCCGCCTATGGGATGACCGACACGATAGGCGATCATGTCGAGAAGCACCTCGACATCCTGCACCGTACGCCCGGCATCGGCCTTGGCGGCACGCTTTATGGCAATGCCCTGTCGATGGCCTGCGCGCGCGCCGTGCTGGAACATGTGCTGACCGAAGACGCCTTCAACCGGATTTCCGCACTCGGATCGCGCATGGCCGACGGTATCGACGCCATCTGCCGGGATCTGGACCTGCCATGCCGCGCGTTCCGGATCGGGCCGCGTTCGGGCCTGTGCCTGACGCCCGAGCTGCCGCGCAATTATGCCGAAGCGCGTCTGTCCATGGACTTCGACATGCTCGACGCCCGCCGCGTCTTCATGGCGAACCGGGGGTACTGGGATTGCATCGTCAGCGCCGGACCACAGGCATCCTTTGCGCATGGCAAAGAGGACATCGATGGCTATGTAGATCTTATGCACGAATTCATGAAGAATATTAAATAACTATAACGATCTGCTACCTAAAATCACGATCCTGCACCGTCGAGGCCGCAATCTTAGGCCGGGTCGATCCTATTGCTGATGCAGGATTATCGAGGCCTGTCGCCGAATGCGCCTTTAGGGGTGACGAGCGAAAGGTGCTCGATGGATCGGTTTACCTGTTCCGAAAATGCGCAACGGCGCTTGTCAGCGCCTTAGGATCAACTGGTTTCGATAGACGAGGAGCTTGCGCAAATTCATCTGGAATGATTGTCGCGCTGTCATAGCCAGACAAGAATAGAAAGGGAACGCCACGTGAAGCGAGCAACTCAGCAATCGGGAAACTCCGCTCGCCAGCGAGGTTGATATCGAGCACCGCTCCGTCGAGTGAAACGCCGTCGATCTGTTCCAGCGCCTGCTTCACCGATGAAGCGGGGCCGATCACCTCACAGCCCGCGTCGGCCAACTGATCGGATAGATCCAGCGCGATCAGAAAAGCATCCTCAACGACCAGGACATGCAGGCCAGACAGAGGAAATTGCTCATTCATCCCTTACCGGACCATCCGTCGCGCCTGCGAGGGAGAGGGGGATTTGCAAGGAGCACTCCAAGCCCGACTCCTTGAATTTCAAGTCCACGCTTCCTCCCAACTCGTAATTCAAACTCTGCTGAATGAAAGTGGTTCCGAAACTCTTCTTCAACGGCTCCTCTACGACCGGCCCGTCGATTTCCTTCCAGACGATCGACAGGGAACCGCCGGGCTCTCCGATGCGCCATTTGACTTCCACGCGCCCGTTCTCGGTTTCCAGCGCTCCGTATTTAGCGGCATTGCTCGCAAGTTCGAAAAACACCATCCCTAAGGTCGCCGCGGCGCTTGCATTCAATTGGACTGGACCGCCTTCCAAGACCACATTCTGCCGGTCCCTGGCTTCATACGGAGCAAGTGTCATCCGCAACAACTCCTTAAGACCCGCGCGTTCCCAGTTGTGCTGCGAGAGCAATTCATGGGTGCGCGCCATTCCCTGAAGGCGCTCCTGAAAGGCAGTCGAGAAATCCGCCATGGAATGCGAGGAACGAATCATACGGGAGGTCAGGGCCGTAATCGTCGACAAAATGTTCTTCACGCGATGTTGCAACTCGTGCAGCAATCTTTCCTGACTGCGCTCGGCCTCCTTGTGGCGCGATATGTCGACCAGGGTGCTGATAGCCCCGCGAACTTTTCCTGATTCGTCGAACAGCGGCGTCGCGGAAACCATGACATCGACGCCGGTGCTGCCCGGTTTCTCGATGCGCGCTTCGTATTGTGGCACCGCCTCGCCCGTTCGTATCGCCATCGCCAGCGGCTGATCCACGGCATCCAAGGCCTTTCCTTCCCTGACCACGTCGAGCGCGGTCGGCATGGACGTCAACTTGGCACCGCTCAGGGGTTCGCCGGCCAGTTCAGCGGCGCGCCGATTGGCCCGAAATTCCTGGCTGTCGCCAACCTCGGCGATGACGATGCCGACAGGGACGAGATCCAGTAGCGTTTCCAGGCTTTCGATGCGGTTGCGCAAATCGTGCGTCAGCGAGCCGATTCTTTCCTCGGCGCGAGCGATCCTGGTGATGTCGACAAAGGTGACGACCACGCCGGCGATGACGTTGTCGATCGTCCGGTAAGGCAACACGCGCATGATGTAGCGCGTGTCGCTCTCGGCGCTTTGTATCTGACGCTCGATCGTACCGAGCCGCTGCAACACCTGCTCGATATCAGCCTGGAGGCCGTCGGCAGCAAAGCGGGGGCGAACGTGAGCAAGCGGGCGCCCGACGTCGCTCTCGACCAGTCGGAACAGATCCCGTGTCGCCGGGGTGAAGCTCTTGATGCAAAGATCCCGGTCCAGGAAGATGGTGGCGATCTGCGTGCTCTCCAGCAGATTCGCCATGTCGTTGTTGGCGCGGCTGAGCTCGTCGACTCGAAGGTTGAGCTCTGCATTGACGGTTTGCAGTTCCTCGTTGATCGATTGCAACTCTTCCTTCGAAGTCTCCAGTTCCTCGTTGGACGACTGAAGTTCCTCGTTGATTGAGGATAGTTCTTCGTTGGAGGACTTCAGTTCCTCGTTCGAGGATTCCAGCTCTTCCGTGGTGATCTGCAGCCGCTCCTTGGTCTCCCGCAGTTCTTTTTCGAGCTGGCTGACGTTTGCGCTTTCAACATCGTCGGAAGTCGCTTCGCTTTCAAGCTCCGGCTTGATGCCGCCAACATCCCTGAAGACGAGCATATAGAGAGGGTCGGCCGCGCCATCCGGCGGCAGCGGCTGCACGACAAGGCTGATGGTCTGCCGCCCGCCGTTGGTGCCAACGCTGATCTCGTTCTGGATCGACACTTGCCCGGTGTTGACAGTCTTGTGGAGACCAGCCCGCAAATCCATTCGCAGGCCCCGCCGCGCCATTGCGAAGACGTTGTTGTCGGGAGCGCCGGCCGCCAATTCGAGGTATTTTCCGGTGCCTTCCGAACTATGCACCAAGTCGCCGGCTGCGTTGACGACCACGTATGCGGGACAATACCGATTAAGAAGAAGGCGTTCTGCGCTCTCCTGCGCGCCTCCTCCCGTCGCCCTCGGGCGCGCATGCTGGGTTGCCCGCCTGGGCGCGGCGGCAAGCGGAAACTCTGGCAGCTTTTGAACCGTCCCGCTACGCCTCTGGAAAATGCGGCTTGCCTTGTCAATCGTAGCAAACAGCCCCCCGTGGCGGGTGACGTTTTCCGAAGAGCCAAGGAAGAGATAGCCATCCTTTCGCAGGGCATAGTGGAAGATGGGAATGATCTTCTCCTGCAAGTCAGGCCCCATGTAGATGAGGAGATTGCGACAGGAGATCAGGTCGAGCTTGGAAAAGGGCGGGTCGCGCAACAGATTGTGCGCTGAAAACAGACACATTTCACGCAGATCGGTGGCGACCCGGTAGGTTCCGTCCTCGCGCGAGAAGAACTCCTTCAGCCGCTTTGGGGTGACATCTGTAGCGATGGCAGCCGGATAGCGGCCGGCTCGCGCGACTTCCAAAGCGCGCTCATCGATGTCGGTCGCGAAGATCTGCAATTTCGGCGACGCCTCGCCCCTCGGCGCATTTTCCCTGAGGAGCATGGCTATCGTATAGGCTTCCTCTCCCGTGGCGCAACCTGGTACCCATACCCTTATAGTTTCGTCTCCCTTGCGGTTCTCGAATAGCTTCGGAATGACGAGGCGTTCCAATGTATCGAACGCTTGTGGATCCCGGAACAGATTCGTCACGCCGATCAGCAGGTCCTGGAACAGCAGATCCACCTGCTGCGGCTCCTCCTTCAACCGTTCATAGAATGCGACCGGATCGTCGATCTGCAATACCTGCATCCGGCGCTGTATGCGTCTGAGGATGGTGTTATCCTTGTAGCCGCTGAAATCGTGCCCGGTGCGCGTGCGAAGCAGGGCAGCGATGCGGGAAAGCTGTTCGGAGACATCGCGCTTGCGGCGGTCCGCTTCGCCGTCGCTTGCAATGCGGTTTGCGTGTCGGAAGTAGTCCGCCAGCGCTGCTGCCATTTCTTCCGCCGGGAGCACCATGTCGACGAGGCCGGTCTGAACGGCGCTGCGCATCATGCCGTCATATTCGGCGCTCTCCTGCGCGAGCGTAAGTCCACCATGCTCCTTGATGGCTCGCAGTCCGATGGTGCCGTCGCTGCCCGTGCCAGAGAGAATGACAGCGGCCGCGTTTTCCCCCTGCTCCATCGCGAGCGAGATGAAAAAGTCATCGATCGGCGTGCGCTTGGTGCGGGTGGTCGTCATCTTCTCAATATGAAAGCTGCGGTCCTTCACCGTCACCGAGACGCCTGGGGGGACTACGTAAATCCTGTTCGGCTCGATGCCGGACGCCTCGCTTGCCGTCTGAGTCGCAATGGAGGTACAGCGCTGGACTATACTTGCCAACACGCTCTCGTGTTCGGCGTCCAGATGCTGGATCACCACATAGGCGAGCCCACTGTCTGGCGGAACGTTGGGAAAGAATTTTTGTAGAGCCGCTATGCCTCCAGCAGACGCGCCGATGCCGACGATTGCGCAGGGCTCACCTGCCGGCGACCCGGGATCACTGTTCACCTCAGTCTGCGGCTCCGCTTTCGTTGCTTTCTTCTGCCGTTGCGCCATTTCCCGCCACCGTTGCCCGCCTGCTCTCGAGAATTCGCTCGATCACCTCGGCATCCGCTTGATACTCTCTGGCCCGATCTCGCAACTGCGTGGCGAGTTCGGGACGGTTCTTCGTTTTTTCCCGCTCAGCCATTCGTCTGGTAAACTCAGCTCGCTGCTGGTGCGCCCGCAGCAGGCTCCACAGTATCTCGTCTGCCTCCGCCGACTGTGCCTCCATCATCGCTTCCGAGGTGAAGGCATGCCCAGTATGGCATCGATACCTGAGCATGTCGCCGTCCTCGATCTCCCACAGAGGCCCGTGGCATTCCGGGCATGTAAACACTGACAGTTCGCCGAGTCGATCTTCCTTTTTCATCGTGGAATGCTCCTGTGCCGCGACCGCCGCTTCCAGCCTGACCCCGGGAGGAGCAGGCAACGTTTCGCCCGCCGGTGCGGCCGCCAGTCTTCCCAGCAGACTGCCCAATTCAGACGCCGGCACGCAATGGTCCACCTCCACATAGCGCAGCGCGCTTTTCACCATGTCCGGCACGGCTGCGTCGTTCGGGTGCTGGAGGATCGCCAGTCCGCCCACGGCTTTGATCGCCCGCAAGCCGGCCGTTCCGTCGGAAAGGGCCCCCGACAGGAGAACGCCGATGACCGTCGCGCCGTAACTCAGCGCGGCCGAGCGGAAAAGGGGGTCTATCGCCGGCCGGGCGAGGTTTTCGCGCGGCCCGCGCCGAAGCATCATGTGGTCGTCGTGAAGCAGAAGGTGGAAACCAGGCGGAGCGACATAGATGGTGGCGGCCTGGAATGTCGCACCGTTCCCGGCCTTGCGGGCAGGAAGAGGGCCGGCCCGATCGAGGATTTCCGGCAGATAGCTGGTCGGACCAACATGGAGTACGACGAAAACCGTCGCCGCCAGATCGGACGGCAGGTCGCTGACGATGCGCTTTAACGCGTCGACACCGCCGGCTGACGCCCCGATCACGATGATGGAACGGTTGTTGAGGGGGGCTTCCTCGGGCCGCTTTAGGTTTGTTTTTCCCTCAGGAGCTACACGCGGAAGGCGGATACGTCGTTCGGCGGCCATGGCTGAATCCCGGGCAGTAATATTCCATGTTGGTTCCTACGATCGGCAGACGGAACGCTGATACGATAATGGATGGTTGAACACTATGTTCCCGTAAAGGAACCGTATGGCGTGGCGTTCACGCCAAGCAATGTCTGCTTCTGATCGACGGAGCGACCAACGGAATGACCGAGATGGGCGGCGCGAAGCGGACACCTCGTTACACTAGAGCGGGATGAGATTTGTAAGAGTCGTGGGATTCCCAAATCATCGCAGTTCTGATTCAACATTCATGCTGGGAGGAGGCCAGTTTGGATGGCAGGATATTCGATGGACCTTCGCGAGCGGGTTGTAGCCGCGGTCAAGACCGATGGGCTCTCGCGACGTGCGGCGGCGGCTCGATTTGGCGTTAGCTATAGCGCGGCCATTGAGTGGCTCAAGCGTGTCGAAGAGACTGGCAGTGCTGCGCCTCGCCAGGTCGGCGGCTACAACCCGAAGAAGCTCTCGGGAGCGTGGCGCGACTGGCTGATCGAACGCTGTCACGACAGGGACTTCACCTTGCGCGGCCTTGTGGCCGAACTTGGCGAGCGTGGCCTGAAGGTCGACTACCGTTCGGTGTGGGAATTCGTGCATGCCGAGAAGCTCAGTCACAAAAAAAGACGCTGATCGCCGTCGAGCAGGATCGTCCCGATATCGCGCGACGGCGGATGCAGTGGACGAAGTATCGGGGCCGGATTGATCCCACGCGCCTGGTCTTCATTGACGAGACCTGGACCAAGACCAACATGTCGCCGCTAAGCGGCTGGGCGCCGGTGGGACAGCGGCTCAAAGCGAAAGTGCCGCACGGCCACTGGAAGACCATGACCTTCCTGGCCGCGCTGCGCCGCGATCGCGTCGACGCGCCTTGGTTGATCGACGGACCGATCAACGGCGAGAGATTTCTCCTCTACGTCGAGAAGGTTCTCGCGCCGACCCTCCAGCCGGGGGATATAGTCATCATGGACAATCTCGGCTCGCACAAAGGCAAGGCGGTGCGTCGCGCCATACGCGCCGCCGGCGCAAGGCTCTTCTTCCTGCCGAAATACTCGCCCGATCTCAATCCGATCGAACAGCTCTTCTCAAAACTCAAGCACTGGCTGAGAAAGCCAGCAAGCCGCACCGTCCAAACCGTCTGCGACGCGATCGGCCAAATCTCAACCGCATCACATCCGCCGAGTGCTCACACTACTTCAAAAACTCCGGCTATGACCGAAACTAATCTCATCCCGCTCTAGCACGCCACTTTCCGACCGCTCATCTGAGCAAACTCCCTCTGGGCCGCCTGTCTACGCCTATCAAGGTAGTCGGCCAGATCCCGCAGATGGATGCCCTTGGCACATTTCTGACTTGTTTCTATTCGCATGAGCGGCAAGGCGATGTCGCCCGAACTGAGCTTGCGCAGAAATCTCGGCAGCGTCAGGTGCGAAAAGAAGTCGCGACGAACCTCATCAAGTGGGATGCTGGCCTTGCCATTGTATTGTGCCATCAGCAGAAAAGCGGTGTTGAGTGACATGGCGATTGCGCGTTGAAGTAGAGTGAAACGAGTCCGCATAACCATAGATACCGACAATGCCAGTCCGCCCAATCTCAGAGTTGTTTAAAACCGGTCGCCAAATGATTGAAAAGGATAGGAAATTCGCCATTGCACCGATGATGGATTGGACGGATCGGCATTGCCGGTTCCTCCATCGCCAGTTGACGCGCCGGGCATTGCTCTACACCGAGATGGTCGTCGCCGACGCGGTCATCCACGGCGAGCGCGAGCGCTTGCTCGGCTTCGATGGTACGGAACATCCGGTCGCGTTGCAGCTCGGCGGCTCCGATCCGCAGAAGCTTGCCGAGGCGGCCCGCATCGGCGAAGCCTTCGGCTATGACGAGATCAACCTCAATGTCGGCTGCCCATCCGACCGCGTCCAGTCGGGTACGTTCGGCGCCTGCCTGATGAAAGCACCCGTTCTGGTCGCCGATTGCGTGGCGGCGATGAAAGCCTCTGTCGGCATCCCCGTCACCGTCAAATGCCGCATCGGCGTCGACGAGCAGGATCCTGAGCCGGCGCTCGATGCACTGGCGGACGGCGTTTTCGCGGCCGGCGCAGATGCGCTGTGGGTGCATGCCCGCAAAGCGTGGCTGGAAGGACTGAGCCCGAAGGAAAACCGCGACATCCCGCCGCTCGACTACAACAGGGTGTATCGGCTGAAGGCCAAAAATCCGAACAAATTCATCGGCATCAACGGCGGCATTCAGTCGGTAGACGAAGCGCTTCGCCATCTTGATCATGTCGATGGTGCCATGCTTGGACGCAGCGCCTATCACACGCCGGGCATTCTGGCAGGCGTCGACGCCACTTTTTACGGTGACAAACCCAACCCGTTCGATTTTGCCGCGCTGATCGATGCCATGGCGGATTATGCGGCGCGCCATATTGAGCGGGGCGGGCGGCTTGGCCATGTCACCCGTCACATGGTCGGCCTGTTCCACGGTCTGCCCGGTGCGCGCCGTTACCGGCAGATCCTTTCGACCGATGCGACAAGGCCCGGCGCCGGACCGGATGTGCTGAAGGCGGCTTTCGCTGCAGTCGATTTTAGCGGGACGGACGCAGAAGCAGCGTGACAGTCCCATTGCGCAAGATCATGCGGTCGCTTGCGTGTCTTCCGCGGTCTGTTCAGCAAACCAGAGGACCCTCGATAGCTCGGGCAAACCTAGTCAAGCTAAGCAGCGCTCGCCCGCTCGGCGTCCTGAATTTCTTCTTTGATCGCGTGCGACATGGATCGAGTGCGCAGCGCATCGCGCTTCGGCGGCGCCTGGAATGTGCGGCGATATTCGTGGGTGAATTGCGAGATGCTCTCGTAGCCCACCTCGAACCCGGCGCTGGTTGCCGAAAAGCCTTCATCGAGCATGAGGCGGCGTGCTTCGATCAGACGAAGCCGCTTCTGGTATTGTCCCGGCGTCAGCGATGTCATGTGCTTGAAGTGCTTGTGGAAGGCGGTGAGGCTCATCGCCGCTGCCGCCGCCAAGCGCTCGACGGGAATACGCGATCGATACTCGGCTCTAAGAATCGCGATGGCCGCAGCGAGACGGCTCGCGTGGCCGTCCGGATCCGCAAGCGACCGCAGAGCAGCGCCATGCTGACCGGAGAGGAGCCAATAATGCAGCTCGTGCATAATGCCGGGGCGCAGGAGCGAGGTAGCATCCGGTCGGTCCAGCAAGCGCATCAGCCGCACTGCGCAATCCAGAATTGCGGCATTGGTGTCTTCAGCGAACAAGGTGCGTGTCTCTGACGGGCGCTGCGCACGCACGCTGCCCAACTGCGCCGCGACCTCGCGCAGGAGCGTCATCTCGAGTTCGACCGCGACGGCCAGATAGGGCTCGCGTTGGCTTGCCTGCACAATCCGTCCGACGACCGGCATGTCCGCGCTCACGATCAAGGATTGCCCGGCGGTGAAGACTTGCTGTTCCCTGCCAACAGTCATGAGCTTAGCGCCCTGCAGAACCAGACAAACCAGCGGCCGATAGACCGAATGCAAGTCGCGATGTGGTGACTCGACGCACATCATCCGCAGACCCGGCACTGGCGTCAGCGCCAGGCCATCTCGGTTTGCATGGCGGGCGGCATAGGTGTGAACGGCATGTTTGAGGATGTCCATGCAATGTCTCCTGCAGCGGGTCAATCCTAGCATAGGGGCGGGCAAACATCACGTGGGCTGCAGGATCGAGCAAGTTTTGCGCATGCGTTGGCAAGCCGTCGACCGCATCGCCCTGTAGGAAATGTCCCAACCGAATAAGCCCGCAGACGGTATTCACTAACGGCGGGATCGTTTGACCCGATTGGCTGGAATAGATGGAGCACAGAACGATGAAAATGACCGGAAACACGATACTCATCACCGGCGGCGGATCCGGGATCGGGCGGGAACTGGCGCTACGCTTCAATGCGCTTGGAAACACTGTGATCGTCGCGGGACGGCGCAAGGAGGCGCTCGTGCAGACGATCGCCGGGCGTGAAGGCATGCACGCGATGGTCGGCAATGTCGAAGATCCGGAAGCAATTATGGCATTTGCCAAGCGCGTAGTCGCCGAGCACCCGGCGCTCAACGTGCTCATCAACAATGCCGGCATCATGCGCCGCGAAGATCTGACCAGAACCCGCGATCTGCGCGACGCGGAGGAGACGATCGTCACCAATCTGTTCGGGCCGATCCGCCTCACCAACGCGCTGATCGAGCATCTGGCGGCCCGGCAAAATGCTGTGATCGTCAACGTCTCGTCAGGCCTGGCCTTCGTGCCGCTGAGTGGCACGCCGACCTATAATGCCACCAAGGCGGCGATCCATTCCTATACGGTGTCGTTGCGCGAGCAACTCAGGGGCAGGGTCGAAGTGATCGAGCTTGCGCCGCCCGCGGTTCGCACCGAACTCACGCCCGGCCAGTCGACGCGCGACGAGTATATGCCGCTCAATGCGTTCATCGATGAGACGATGGCGTTGCTCAGCCGGGAGCCGACGCCCAAGGAGATCCTGGTGGAGCGCGTGGGCTTCCTGCGCTGGGCGGAGCGGGACGGCCGGTTTGATCAAGCGGTCGAGATGCTCAATGCTCACTGAGCGGCGCCGAAGCAGCCTGACTGTTCAATCGCGCAAGATCATGCGGTCGCCGCGCACGTCGAAACCGGACAGTGAGCCGATGAAATTCATGCCGAGCAGGCTCTGGCCAAGCATGCCGGGCGCGGCGATCATGACCGGCATGTCCTTGCGTATGATCCCGCCGATCGCCAATTCCTCGGTTCTCACGGCGGCGGCGCGCGCCATGCCGTTGGCGGTGGAAACCGGGATGGTGAAATTGAGAGCGGCTGGATTGAACCCGGCCGCTTGCGCGTCCTGCGCGGTCAGCACGGTGCTGGTTGCGCCGGTATCGACCACGGCCCGGACCGGCGTGCCGTTGACCATGATGCGCGCTTCGAAATGGCCATTGCCGGCCTTGTCCAGGGTCACCGTGGCATGGCCGTCCTCAAGGCCCAATGCCAGCGGACTGCCGGGAACAAGTCCGGCCGTTACCCGGCTGGCGAAATCCTGCAATTCATAACGATATTGGTAGCCGGCGATCAGTGCGAGCACGATGGCGGCCCAGGTGCCCAGGTTGCGGCCCATCGCGCCCAAGGGTCTGCCTGATCTGAGCAGGCTGGCGCCGATGAGCGCGACCAACGCGCCAAGCCAGATCAGCCGGCTGAAGTCGTAATTCTCGACGCCGAATGTGCTGCCGGCGGAATCGTTGAGCATGAGCAGGGCCACACCTACCCCGATCAGGATCATCAAAACCCAGAAAAACCGGTTCATATGTGGCTCACGAGAAAGCGTCGCGTTCGCGCGCGAGGCGGGTTCGGCGGGTTTCCCGGCGCGGTCTGCGTTCAACCGTTTCCAGGCGGGCCGGCAGTTCGGCCATCACGCTGCGGCGGATTTCAGGGGTCATGTCGATCCAGGCGCCGATTTCCTCCCGCGTGCGGCCGCAACCGAAGCAGAAGCCGGTTTTCATATCGATCGAACAGACCAGGATGCATGGGGATTCGATGGCCGTCATAATATTCTCTCAGGATTCCCCAAGGAATCCCTTGTCTCGCTTCCACATGGTGTAACGGCAGGGCCAATGCAAGCCCTCCGGAATGCGCCGTCGGCAACCGCTTTCGCGTCAATGCAGGCAGTTGTGCTGGCCGAGCAAGGCGGCTATGCCGCTGACCAACTCTGGGAACGATCACCAACGACATGACCAGCGCGCTGCCCTTCGACGATTTTCGCAATCTTCTGGCGACCCTGCCGCCGGCCGACGCGGCGGCCGCAGCCCGCGTCCGTGCGCTGTTTGCCAAGGCCGACAAACCCAAAGGTTCGCTCGGCCGCATCGAGGACATCGCCGCGTGGCTCGCCGCCTGGAGCGGCCGTGCGCCGCCGGCGGTGAACAGGCCCTTGGTGGCGATCTTCGCCGGCAATCACGGCGTCGCTCGCCACGGCATTTCGCCACGGCCTGTCGCTGCCACGGCGAACGCCGTCGAGCTTTGCGCGGCCGGGGGTGCGGCGGTCAATCAGATCTGCATCGCCAATGATCTCGGGCTGAAAGTGTTCGATCTGGCGCTGCACATTCCGACCGCCGACATCACCGAGGACGCAGCACTTGACGAGCGCGGCTGCGCCGCCACCATGGCCTTCGGCATGGAGGCGATCGCCGGCGGCACCGATCTGCTTTGCCTTGGCGACCTCGGCGTCGGCAATTCCACCGTTGCAGCGACTTTGTTTGCCGTACTGTTTGGCGGCAAGGGCGCCGAGTGGGTCGGATCCGGATCGGGCGCCGATGCATCGATGCGGACGCGCAAGGCGGAAGTGGTCGATGCCGCGCTAGCCTTCCACGGCACAGGTCTCAGGGACCCACTGGAAGCGTTGCGCCGGGTTGGCGGCCGTGAATTCGCGGCGATCGCCGGCGCCATCCTCGCCGCCCGGATGCAGAGGACCCCCGTCCTGCTCGATGGATTGGTTGCGACTGCCGCCGCCGCGACGCTGCATGCTGCCAACCCCGCCGCGCTCGACCATTGCCTGCTTGCCAGCCTGTCGCCAGAGCCTGCGCATGCTCTGGCCGCCGAGCGGCTCGGCTTGCGCCCGCTGCTTGATCTCGGCGTGAGCCACGGCGAGGGGGCAGGGGCGGCACTTGTCGCGGGCCTGGTCAAAGCCGCTGCGCTCACCAGCTCGGGCATGGCGGCGGCGTTTCGCGACCAGTAATGGCACCGCATGACTTCCATTACGCGACGCACTTTAAGGGCTGGCACCGCGCCGCAAGCAGCCACAGGTTTGTTTCGTCTCGGCCGTCACGTTCCAGTGTCAGGTCAATCTCGTGAAGCCATCATCGCTCCAGCGCTCGCTGCCTACTCCGTGGTGCACGAAGAAGAGGCCGTCCGGATCGTATCGGTCCTTCACCGCGAGAAGCTTGACGTAATTCGAACCCCAAAAGGCGTCTCGCCACCTCTCGTCGAAGAAATCGCTTTCCGCCACATATGAGCCGACGGCCGGTATCAGTTTGCGCACTTCGTTCATGGCCTTGTCGATTGCACTCGCATCTCGACGGGCAGCCGCCAAGTCGGGTTCGCGACCGGCAATGCCGGGGTATGCCGGCGGCCCCTCGGCGCCGCTGATGGCCAGCGCGAAAGCATCCAGCACCACCGGATTGGTCGCCGTCTGGCGTGCGGCATCAACCACCTCGGCAGGAGCGCCCGCAAGGCCCTTGTTGATATGCAGGGAGATTGTCCAGTGACGAGTAGCCGCGAACAGGGCGTCGGCAAGGTTCTGCTGCCGGTTCTCCTGGAGAAGGGATGACGGAATCCATGCAGACTGGTAGCCATGTAGAACCTGTCCCGTCTCCTCCAGATTGCTTGCCCAGAACACGTTGGCCTTGCCGGCATCGGGGCGGTCGTCGGCGAGCACCAGTCCGGGTATTTTCTTGAGAAATTCGGGATCCCAGAAATTTCGAGCCGGAGCGGCAATGATCACCGGCTCCGCTTCGAGGCTGAAATCCTGCGGCGAGCCGGCCACCCAGTCGAAGAACGGCCGCCAGATTGTCTCGGCCTGCTGTTGATCCAGACCCTGGAATACCATGGCGATCGCGAGAACGTTGCCCGGCCGGAAGGCAATCTGCTCCCCCCAACGCGGATTGAGCAGCGCCTTGCTGTAGAATTCCACGATCTTGACAATCAGTCGGTGGAAGGCAGCGTCCGACGTCGCGTTGATCGTGGTGAACACGGCGCCGAAGAACTCCGGCAACTCGTGCGTCCGCAGCGTAAGCCGCGTCACGACCCCGAGGCTACCGCCACCGCCACCCTTGATCCCCCAGAACAGGTCTGGATTTGTGCAGGCGTTGGCGATTGTGACGGCGCCATTGGCAGTGACGATCTCCGCTTCCAGCAGGCTCGCCGCCGCCATTCCATAGGCCTTCGAGAAACTTCCGAAGCCGCCACTTTGGATCAGGCCCGCGACGCCGACGGTCAGGCAACCGCCGCCTTGAACATAGCGCCCCGCTTTCGTGGTGACGGCGTCATAGACCTGCCCCCAGATTGCGCCCGCCTCGATCGTGACCGCCGGCTGCGGCGGTTGTCGTCCGGCGCATCCAACACCGACGAACGCATCGTGCACGGTGACGGCGTTCATCTTCCGGGTCCAGATCAACAAGGAATCCGCGGCATTGGATGTGCCTTGGTAGCTGTGGCCGCCGCCCTTCACCACGAGCCGCAGATTGTTGTCACGGGCGAAATTGACCGCAGCCACGACATCATCGTTCGTTCGGGCGACGACTGCATATTCGCTGGGTTGCGATGTCCAGCCATCGACCCAGCCAAGCGTCTGTGTCAATCCGACCTCGTCGCCAAGGTAATAGGGGTTCTTCAGTTCCTTGAAGATATCCGTACAGCGGGGGGCTGACGGGGCGTTTATGCATGCGGCGAGCGGCGGCTGAACCTTTACGAGTTGCCCCCCGACTTGCCGACCAAGCCGGTCCCAACTTCCTTCTGCTGGCCATTCCGGGTCGGCCGGACGGACGCGCGAGGTCGGACGGGCCGCGGCCTGTGCCGGCACGAGCATCCACGGCCGCAAGAACGGGATCGCTGCTGCTGTGTGCAATAGACGTCTTCTGTTCATTTGATTGCCTTGGCCCCTGATTGCCTTGGCTCGGAAGACACGTTGGATGGCGGGCAAGGCTATTGCCAAATCGCCTTATCCGCAATGATTCAGGCACCCGGCGCCGGATTTTCGTGAGCCAGTGCTCAGCGCCGGCGCGCAGCAACGGCTTTGGTCGGCAGCGCCGGCAATTCCTCCATCACCCGGCTCAATGGGAAGATGGCGATCGCCTCGGTGCCTTCGCGCAGTTTGGAATGGAGTTCGAACTCGCCGCCATGCATGGCAAGCAGGCTTTGGACGATCGGCAGGCCAAGCCCGGTGCCTTGTTCGGCGCTCTTGATAGCGATGGAGCCCTGACCGAAGGCGGACAGCACGACCGGAATCTCGTCCTCCGGTATGCCAGGCCCATTGTCTTTGACGGAAAGGTATTGGCCGCCGCCCGCCGTCCAGCCGACGCGCACGCGGATCTCGCCGCCAGTTCCGGTGAACTTGATGGCGTTCGACAAAAGATTGAGCGCGATTTGTCGCACCGCGCGTTCGTCGGCGAACAGGCGCGGCAAGGCGCTTTCGAAATCCTGGACGATACGGATGTCCTTGTTGCGCGCCTTCAGCTCCATCATGTGACAGCAATCCTCGACGACGGAAAGCAGCATCATCGGCTCTTCGTTGAGTTGGTAGCGGCCCGCTTCGATGCGCGACAGGTCGAGGATTTCGTTGATCAGGTCGAGTAGGTGCTGGCCAGAGCCATGGACGTCGCGAGCATAGTCGCGATAGGTCGGGTTGCTCATAGGGCCGAGCACCTCGTTGGCCATCACCTCGGAAAAACCGAGAATGGCATTGAGCGGCGTCCGCAACTCGTGGCTCATCGAGGCCAGAAACCGCGACTTTGCCAGATTGGCGTCTTCCGCCCGTCGCCGCGCTTCGTCCGACATCGATTTCGCCGTGTCCAATTCGGCGATCAGCGCATCCTTTTCGGAGCGGAACGAGAGCAACATCAAGGACGAGCGATTGAGGCGGCGCGCCACATAGGCGAAGAAGGGCAGCGAGACGATCAGCAACCCGGCCATGATCAGTTCTGCCGGCATCCACTGGCTGGCGCCGGCATAGGCATAGGCCGCCACCGGAACGGCGAAGGTCGCCAGCAACGCACCGCGCAGCGATGACGCCGTGATCGCGGTCGCCGCCATGGCCAGCAGCAGCACCACCGCCTTGATCAGCTGGAACTGCTCGACCTGGCAAGCATCGCAACCGAGCCAGGCGAACCAGGCCCAGCCCAAGCCGCAAAGGAAATGGCCTATCAGGAAATCACCGTGCGTTTGCAGCGGGTTGAGTTCGGCAGCTTCCGTTCGGTCGACGCGGCTCGCCATGAACACGACGATGGCGTAGCAGATGAGTGTAAAAAGGGCCCAGACGCCAATTTCCTTACCCGCTCCAGCAAACAGACCCGTCGCGGCGGTCGCGAGGACGAGAAGCGGAACGATAACCGCACCTCCTACCATGGCACGGGCGTGGAGTTTCAAAAGCTCGCGGTCGAAATCGGGATTTCCGACCTGCTGCGAAAGACGGTCGCGCGTCTTGCGCACCGCCCGCGCCACATCGCTGTTGCGATGGGGTTTCCGGCGGTCCACTATAAACTTGTCCGCTGTGGTCGAGCGTTGCGAGGGCATGAAGACTTCAATTTATGCGGGCAGCGGTTTCAAATTGTTAAGCTACGTTCGAATGATTAACCAACGGTTTGCCATATGAGCCGTTCGTGGCCGCGGCGGCCGCGACAGCGATACGTCCCGCCGCGGCCGCGAAGCCTTTGGCGCCGGCTGGTGGACTACGCACTGGCCGTGCTTGTCCTCGGTCTGCTGATCCTTCTGGCAGCGCGCCTTGACCGGATCGAGATGCGCAAGACTGAGGGTGCCGCCGTTGTCAATGACGGCGATACGATCACGCTCGGTTCCGAGCGCATCCGCATGCGCGGTATTGATGCGCCGGAATATTCCCAATTTTGCCGCAAGGACGGCGCCGACTATCCCTGCGGCAAGCTGGCGCGGCAGTCGCTGGTTCGCCTGATATCAGACAAATCCGTCTCCTGCACCGGCTGGCAGCGCGACCGCTACCGCCGGCTGCTCGGCGACTGCAACGCCGGCGGCAAGGATCTCAACCGCGCCCAGGTCGAGGCCGGCTGGGCGGTTGCCTATGGAGATTTCGAAACTGAGGAAGCCGCTGCCCGCTCCGGCAAGGCCGGCATCTGGGCCGGCACTTTCGACGAGCCGCACGATTGGCGCGAGAGCCGCGATCACGAAGTGGTCGAAAGAAAGCACGGTCGTTTGGCTTCGATTGGCGATGCCTTGCGAGAAATTTTTCGCTTCCGGTGATGGTCAACCTTATAGTTTGTCGCAACAGACCTGATCAGATTCGCATCGTGCTTTCCGGAAATCGATCCCGTTTTTGGGCCGATCCGATAGGAGAAATGGAATGAAACTCTTCGACGGCGGCCGGGCGCCCAATCCACGGCGGGTTCGCGTCTTCCTTGCGGAAAAGGGGCTTGAGGTTCCTCTGGTGCCCGTCGACATGGGCGCGCTGGAGCACAGAAAGCAGCCAGTCAGTTCGCGCAACCCGCTGCAGCGCCTGCCGGTGCTCGAACTCGACGACGGCACCGTCATCACCGAATCGGTCGCCATCTGCCGCTATTTCGAGGAGTTGCACCCGGAACCAGCGTTGTTCGGACGCGGCGCGCTCGGCAAGGCGCTAGTCGAGATGTGGCAAAGACGCATGGAGCTCAACCTGCTCGGTTGCGTCGCTGCCGCGTTCCGGCACATCCATCCGGCGATGAAGGAATGGGAGGTTCCACAAATCCCCGAATGGGGCGAGGCCAACAAGCCGAAAGCCGTCGGATTCCTGAAACTCCTCGACGACGAGTTGGCGAACCGGGAATTTGTCGCCGGCGATGCCTACTCCGTCGCCGACATCACCGGGCTGATCGCCATCGACTTCATGAAGCCGGCGCGCATCAAGGTGCCGGAAGACTGCGGCAACGTGCTGAGATGGCATCAGGCGATCTCCAGCCGGCCGAGCGCCGCCGCATGAGAATGAGTCCCCGAGATTGAGCGAAGAGCTGGAAAACTTCGCTGCGAGGGTACGCGCCTGCCGTATCTGCGTCGAAAATCCGGTCGGCCGCCCGTTGCCGCACGAGCCGCGCCCGGTGCTCAGACCGTCGTCAAGCGCCAGAATCCTGATTGCCAGCCAGGCACCGGGCACCAAGGTGCATATGTCAGGCATGCCGTTCACCGACGCCTCCGGCGATCGGTTGCGGAACTGGCTGGGCGTCAGCAACGAAGAATTCTACGACACGACAAAATTCGCCATCGTGCCGATGGGCTTTTGCTTTCCCGGTCAGGATGCCAAGGGCGGCGACCTGCCGCCGCGCCGCGAATGTGCAGCGGCCTGGCGTGCGCCGCTGATGGCACTGATGCCGCGCATCGACCTGGTGCTGACGATTGGCAGCTATGCGCAATCCTGGCACATGGGCGCCGCGCGCCGGCCCTCGCTGACGGAGACGGTGATGGATTGGCGCACCATCTGGGGTGCGCCCAGCAACCCGAAAGTGCTGCCGCTGCCGCATCCGTCGTGGCGCAACACCGGCTGGTTGAAGCGCAATCCGTGGTTTGAAATGGATTTGCTGCCGTTTCTGAGATCGGAAATCCGCTATCGCCTCGGCTGAGGCGTGAGCAAGAAATCACTTGCTTTTGTGCCATTTGGCAGAAATGCTTTCTTGTGAATGGCCATAATAAGAAGGACTATAGCCAATCTATTCCTAGTCTATCCCCGTGGGAGCACCAAATGGACCGCCTTGATAGAAAAATCCTCCGTCTCTTGCAGGAGGACGCGACGCTCGCGGTCGCCGATGTCGCCAAGAAAGTCGGCCTGTCGACCACGCCGTGCTGGCGTCGCATCCAGAAGCTCGAGGAGGAGGGCGTCATCAAGCGGCGCGTCGCCATCCTCGATCATGAAAAGGTCAATGTGCGCGTCACCGTATTCGTGTCGATCCGCACCAATTCGCACAGCCATGAATGGCTGCGGCGCTTTTCGGAGGTCATCCAGGAATTTCCGGAAGTGGTCGAGTTCTACCGCATGAGCGGCGACGTCGACTATCTCTTGCGCGTGGTGGTGCCCGACATCGCTGCTTACGACGCCTTCTACAAGCGGCTGATCGCCAAGATCGAGATTCGTGATGTCTCGTCGTCGTTTGCCATGGAGCAGATCAAGTACACGACCGAAATGCCGCTGGACTACATGGTGCTGGACAAGGAATCGGGCGCCAACGCTGCCTGAGGATTTTTTGCTTAGTTCTTCTTTTTGTTGAGAAAATCCCACGGCGAGTTTGCCGGCTGCGTGATGGTGTCCGGCACCACATCGATATCCACCACTTCCGCCTTGCGCAGCGCGTAGCCCGACTGGATGACGCTGGCGCCGTCGAGAATGAAGAGCTGACTTTTCTCCATGCCCGGCTTCAGGGCACCGGTAACGGAAACCGGCTGGTAAGCCTTCGACATCCTGTAGGGATGCGCAGGCGTGACGAGGACGATCTGATTGGGCGGCGGCGTCGGCATGTGGCTGCACGCACCCGTCCACGGTACCAGCAGGAACTGGTAGACGAGATCGCCCTCGCGATCGACCGGCAGCGCGTACCCCGCCAGTTGGACGGTCTTGTCCCGCAGATTGAGAGACAGCGTCTCGCCATGATCAGGCATTTTTGCCGCGATCATCGGCAAACCGACACTTTCTGCAGCGGGCTGGGTCGCCGGACGCAGATCCTTCCAGAATATCCGCGCGGCTTCGGCGGAAGCGCTGCCCGCCGCGATGGAAATCAGCACGGCCCCCAGCGCCGCTGTCGATTTGAGTCGATTGCTCATCGTGTGCTCTCCATTTGACAGGAGTAAAGCTGCCGTCGCCGTCAGCGTCAACGTTCGAGCCGCATCACATGCCGGCGCGAGCCGGCCATGCCGATCTCGTGGAATCCGCGGGCCACGAAAATGTCTCGGAAGCCCATGAAACGGTAACTCGGCGATGCCTGGTCGACCGGATAGGCCTCGATCGTCCTGGCGCCTTTGGCGAAGGCGTGATCGATGGCCGCGTCGAGCAGTGCGGTTGCCAGCCCTCGGCTGCGCAATGCCCTCGGCACATAGAAGCAGACGATCGACCAGACGCCCGCCTGGCTGTCGTCCTGTTGCGGCGACAGCTTGCGGTAGGTCTCGCGCGGCGCCACCGAGCACCAGCCTATTGTCTTGCCTTCCGCATGAGCGACAATGCCGACCGGTGTGCCGGCCGCGATGAGCGCCATCATGGCGCGTTTCCTCTCATCGTTGCCCAGGTGCTCACGGTTATCGAGATTGCGCCAGGCCATGCACCAGCAATATTTCGGGCCGCCCGCCTGTTCGAACAGATTTTCGAAATCGGCGCGCGTCGATCGCGTCACCTCAGTAAAGAGGATTTCGCCCCAATCAGCCTTTCCTGGCGAGCCGCTCGAGCGTTTTGGCATCGGAAAGTTCCCTTGCAGCATCCTTGCCGATCCAGCGCGCCGTCTTGTCGGTCGAAACAGCCAGCTTTTGTGCCAGGGCAAGGGCAGCGCCGTGCAAATTCATCGATCGCTTGCCGATCGAACGAAGCGCCCAGTTCACCGCCTTCTTCACAAAATTGCGGCCGTCGGTGGCGTGCACTTCGATGATCGACAGGAAGTCGAGAAAGGTCGCCTCTGGTTCATTCTTCCGGTGGACCACCGACCAGGCCATCATGGCAAAAGCCGTGCGTCGAACGAATTCCCGTTCGTCGACTGCGAATTCGGCGATCAGTTCCCTCCAGCAATCAGTATCGACAAAGAGATCGGAGACGCCGTCGACGATATCCCAGGAGTCGAAAGTCGCCGCCCATCGTCTTGCATCCGCGGCAGTGAACCGCTTCGGATCGGCCGTGACGGAAGCGATGAACTGCGCTTCCACGATGCCTGTCTGCCATAGCTCGAAGGCACGCTCATGGTTGCGCTTGATTTTCTTGGCAATCTGCCGCTGCACGCCATGCGAGATACCGAGCGCACGTTCGATCTTGATGCCGTAGCGCAGCATGCCAAGGCGGTTCTCCTCGGAGCCGACCGAGCGCAGGTGGTCGACAATTTCCTCGGCGCTGGCTTGAGGCGACAGCTCGGCCACGACAATACCTACTTTTCCAATCGCGCCAGCAAAGAGGACGTGTCCCAGCGTTTGCCGCCCATCCCCTGCACATCCTTGTAGAATTGGTCGACAAGTGCCGTCACCGGCAGCTTGGCGCCATTGCGGTCGGCCTCCGCCAGGCAGATGCCGAGGTCCTTGCGCATCCAGTCGACAGCGAAGCCGAAATCATATTTGCCGGCATTCATCGTCTTGTGGCGGTTCTCCATCTGCCATGAGCCGGCCGCTCCCTTCGAGATCACCTCGATGACTATCTCGATGTCGAGCCCGGCCTTCTTGCCGAAATGGATGCCTTCGGCCAGCCCTTGGAGAAGACCGGCGATACAGATTTGGTTGATCATCTTGGTGAGCTGGCCCGAGCCGGCCGGGCCCATCAGCCCGACCATACGGGCATAGGCATCGATGACAAGCTTCGCCTGTTCGAAAGCTTTCTGTTCGCCGCCGACCATGACGGTCAGCACGCCATTTTCGGCGCCGGCCTGACCGCCGGACACTGGTGCGTCGAGGAACGAGAAACCGCCCAATACCGCCTTCTCGGCCAGTTCGCGCGCGACTTCAGCGGAGGCCGTGGTGTTGTCGATGAAGACGGCCCCCTTCTTCATCGTCTGGAACGCACCCTCGGCTCCAATCGTCACCGCACGCAGGTCGTCGTCATTGCCAACGCAGGAAAAGACAAAATCCTTGCCGTCGGCCGCTTCTGCCGGCGTGTTGGCGGCACTCCCGCCATGCTGGGCAACCCATTGCTCCGCCTTTGCCTTGGTGCGGTTGTAGACGGTGACGTCGTGGCCGCCCTTGTTCCTGAGATGTCCGGCCATTGGATAGCCCATGACGCCAAGACCGAGAAATGCCACGGATGCCATATTCGAATCCCTTCAAGCCGTGTTTTCCGGCCTTCTTAGCGGATCGGGCAAAGCTATGGGAGTCAGCGGTGCAGGTGGATGGTAATACGCCGTTCTATCCACTCGACCGCGTGGCGGAGTATCTCGACAATGATCAGATAGATGATCGCCGCCCAGATATAGGACTGGAAGTCGAAAGTGCGCGAATAGGTGAGCTTCGTAATGCCCATCAGATCATAGACGGTGATGAGGGCCACGATGGCAGAGCCTTTGATCATCAGGATGATCTCATTGCCATAGGGACGCAGCGCCACGATCAGCGCCTGTGGCAGGATGATCTTGCGCAGTGTTTGCAGTTTGTGCAGGCCAAGCGAGGCAGCGCCTTCCCACTGACCCCTGGGGACGCTCTCGATTGCGCCACGCAGGATCTCTGCCTGATAGGCTGCCGTATTGAGGGTGAACGAGAAAATGGCGCAGTACCAGGCTTCGCGAAAAAAGCCCCACAGGCCGACAGCTTCAAGTGCCGGTCGAAACGAACCCACTCCATAGTAGATAAGAAAGACTTGTGTCAAAAGCGGAGTGCCGCGGAAGAAGTAGACATAAGCGTAGGCAAAGCTGGACAGGATCCGGTTCCTGGACATCCGCGCGTAGGCGACAGGAACTGAAAGGACGGCTCCCAACACGATCGACACAGCGACAAGCGTGAGAGTCACGCCCAGGCCAGAGATGTAGCCCGGGACGTATTTTTGGAAGAGTTCGGAATTCCAAGCCTCGACCAAGTATACAATCATGCCGATGCCGAGCACGATCCAGAGACCGACCAACGCATACCCCAATACACGTTGCCGAGACCAGCCGCGCGGTATTGCTGGCGGTTTTTCGACCTTGGTCGCCACGTCGGCTGCTGCCGCGCTCATCGCTGCACCTGTTGTCGGCCAACCCTGCGTTCAATGGCATTGATGCCGAAGGACGAGATGATGGCGAGGAGCAGATAGATAAGAGCAGCGACCCCAAAAAACAGGAATGCGTGCTTGGTGACGCGGGCGGCAACGCCCGCTTGCCGCAATATGTCGGCAAGACCGATGGCGGAAACCAGCGCTGTATCCTTGAGCAGGATGAGCCACAGATTGGCAAGGCCCGGCAGGGCAATACGAATAAGCTGCGGCAGCACCACCAGTCGCATCGTCTGCCAGCCCGACAGGCCAACCGAATAGCCGCCCTCATACTGTCCCTTCGGGATGGCGCGGAACGCGGAGAGGAAGACCTCGCTGGCGTAGGACGAGAAGACGACGCCGAGCGCGATCATGCCGGAAACAAATGCGTTCACTTCGACCGCAGCGGTCGGGTCATACAGGCGCATCAACTGCTGGATGCCGATTTGCGCGCCGTAAAAGATCATGAACAAGGTCAGCAGCTCGGGCAATCCACGAAAGATCGTGGTGTAGATATTGCCGGCCAGCCGCAGCGACGGCTCATTGGACTGCTTGGCCAGTGCGACCAGAAAGCCGATCATCAGACCGACAGGCAGGGTCGCGGCAGCAAGCGAAACGGTGATGAAAACGCCGTAGGCAATGTCGTCGAGCCAGCCCTCGGGTCCCCAACTGAGCAGCGTCCAAACGCTTTGCATCCGCCTGCCTGTTCTCCTCTATGGGTTCTTTGAGAGCAGCGCGGCGTCACTCCTCCCGCGCCGCTCCTTGTGCGAACGGCGGGAATGTCCCGCCGTTCGCTGTCAATCCGGAAGGATTAGGACTCGCCGCCGTAGACATCGTACTTGAAGTACTTGTCGTTGATTTCCTTGTACTTTCCGTTGGCGCGGATGGCGTCGATCGCCTTATTGAACTGATTGACCAACTCGGTATCGCCCTTGCGTACCGCGATGCCGGCGCCCGGACCATGGATCTCGATATCGGGCGTGATCGCACCGATCAGCTTGCAGCAGGCGCCGTCCGGCGTGGCAAGCCAGCCTTCGAGAACAGTGATATCGTCGTTGACCGCATCAACGCGGCCATTAGCGAGATCGAGCTGGTATTCCTGCGCGGTCGGGTACGGCTTGATTGTACTATCGGTATAAACCTTGGTTGAATAATTGAAGTGGGTGGTGGACGCCTGCACGCCGATCGTCTTGCCGGCCAGGTCCTCCTTAGTCACGCCCTTGATGTCGCTGTCCTTGGGCGCGGCGATCGCCGGCGGCGTGTTGTAGTATTTGTTGGTGAAGTCGACCTTCTCGGCACGCTCCGGCGTGATCGACATCGAGGCGACGATGGCGTCGAACTTGCCGGCCTGAAGCGCCGGGATGATGCCGTCCCAGTCCTGCGCGACGAAAGTGCACTTCACCTTCATCTCGTCGCAAAGTGCCTTGGCGATATCGATATCGAAGCCCACGAGCTGGCCATCAGCGGTCAGGTTGTTGAACGGCGGATAGGCGCCCTCGGTGCCGATCCTCAAAGTTTTCTCCTGAGCCTGGGCAACGCCCAATGTCAGCAGCGCGGCCGATGCGGCGAGCGCTATTCGCAGTGCAGTACGCATGATGGTCCTCTCTGTATGTTCCCGGCCGTCGTTCCAAACGGCTCTGTGGGCGGTTCTTTTGACCGCCCGCTGACGCGATACTCCCATTCTTTCCCAAGAAAAAGCAACTGTAAAACCGCTGCTTGCGGGGTTTCGCATTCCCAGACAATGCTGACGTTGGGGCAGGCATACCAACGAGGAAATAGGGGGCGGCCGAATGCTCTTTCGGCAGACCCTCAGCGCGTCAAACCTGTCGCGCGCTCGATGAAGTCGGCTATCGATTTCGTGTCGTCTAGATCGAAGACAGGCACGCTTTCGTCCGCTATGGCGAAGTCGGCGGCGATGGCGACGATATGCGAATCATGTGCCGAAAGCAGTGCCCGGTCCTTAGTCTCCAGCCGCCGCGTTTCGATCTTGCTGTGCGCCTCGCGCTTGTAGCCTTCGACCAGAACGATGTCGGAGGTGCCGAGCCGCGACAGGATCGCCTCAAGCGTCGGCTCGTCCTCGCCGCGCAATTCGTGCATCAGCGCCCAGCGCCTGTCAGACACGATGGCGACTTCAGTGGCTCCGGCCTGCCGGTGGCGAAAACTGTCCGCCCCCGGTTTATCGATGTCGAAATCATGATGGGCGTGTTTCACCGTCGAGACTTTCCAGCCACGCCGAACGAGTTCGGCGACCAGCTTTTCGGTCAGTGTCGTCTTGCCGGAATTCTTCCAGCCGGTGATACCGAAGACGCGTCTCATCATGGCTTCATGCTCTGCAACAGACGTTCGGCCCGGGCAAGGTCGTCTGACGTGTTGATGTTGAAGAAAGGGTCGTGCAGATGGCCTCCCGAGATCAGCATCGGGAATTCCACATCGACAAAGTCATGCCGGTCGATGAAAGCGGAAACCCGCCTGACATCTTCATCGACCAGAAAACGCCTCAAGGCGTCGTGGAGCCCCAGCGGCCAGAGCGCGAATGTCGGATGCCGTTTGCCGCCGGAACAGGCGACGGCGATCGCGCCGGGACGTTCGTCGACTGCCGCGGCCAGCCGCTCGACCAGATTTTCGGGCAGGAACGGTGTATCGCCCGCAGCCGTGACAACTGCCTCACAGGCCGTGTTCGCGGCAGCCCATTCGAGGCCGGTCAGGATCCCGGCGAGCGGTCCGGCGAACCCTTTCACCGTATCGGCAACCACCGGAAGCCCAACCCCGGCAAACCGTGCCGGGTCGCCATTGGCGCTGAGCACCAGCGGACCGACCTGCACAGCAAAGCGCGCAACGACATGGTCCAGCAGGCTGCCGCCGCCGAGCGCAAGCAGGCCCTTGTCGCCGCCGCCCATCCGCCGCGACTGACCACCGGCCAGAATGACGCCGGCAATGTCTTTAGTCATCGTCTTTCGTCCAAGCGGTCACTCGCCGCGATCGGCAAGCTATATGCCGTCAGGCGCCATGTCGGGTCCAGCGCTTTCGGCGGCTGTCTTTCGCCGGCCGACGATCCGTTCGCGGTAGAGAGCGTAGAGGCCGGAACCGACAATGACGCCGGCGCCGAAGATCATCGGCAGGTCGGGGACGTCGCCGAAGATGAACAGGCCAAGCAGGATCGACCAGAGCAGGGCTGTGTAGCGGAATGGCGCGATGAACGAGATGTCGCCCTCCCGCATCGCCATGATGATGAACTGGTAACCGATGACCACTAGCACTGCCGCCAATGCCAGCAACGCCGTGCTTTCTCCCGACATCGGTGTCCACCCACCCATTGGCGAAAGCAGCGCCGCGCCGAGCACTGTCATGGCAAGTGCCGTGGCAGTCGACACCAGCAATGTCGGAATGGCTTGCGGTATCCGCTTGGTGGCGAGGTCACGCACCGCACAACAGGCGACACAGGCCAGCGCCAGCAGCGAATAGACACTGAATCCCTCGAAGCCGGGCCGCACGATAATCAGCACCCCGGCAAAGCCGATGGCGATGGCCAGCCAGCGCCGCCAGCCGACGCGTTCGTTGAACACAAGTGCTGCGCCCATCGTCACCGCCAGCGGCAGCGCCTGCAGCACGGCCGAGACGTTGGCGATCGGCAGATGCGCCAAAGCAACCAGGAACGACACAGTAGCGCCGGCTTCGCCGGCGACGCGCACCGCAACCATCGGCTGCAGCATCGAGCCGGGCAGGGCAAGCGCACCGCGTTGCCAGGCAAGCAGGCCTACGAAAAGCGAAGCGAAGGCGCCGCGGATCAGCATGACCTGCGCCATGTTGATGGATTCCGACGAGACTTTGGTGATCGCATCATTGAGGGTGAAACCAATCATGGCCACCACCATGAACAGCGCGCCGCGAACATTTGGGGAAAGAAGCAAAGGCGTTACCGATTGTGGCTTTGCATCAAGCCTGTAGCAGCCGGTCACAAGACAGCAACGTTAAAGAGCTGAGCCACAGCCTTTCGCGTGGCCCGCTACATCCTCCTCACAAGAGCGGCAGGATTTTTTCGGCGTTGTGACCGAGAAGATCAGCCGCCGGTGACGCTCATGTGCCGCGACACCGAGGGACGGTTGGTACGGCGGTCGATGATGAAATCATGGCCCTTCGGCTTGCGGCCAATGGCTTCATCGATGGCGTCGGCGACCAGCTCATTGCCTTCGGATGCACGCAACGGCGCGCGCAGATCGGCGGCATCCTCCTGGCCGAGGCACATATAGAGCGTGCCGGTGCAGGTCAGCCGGACGCGGTTGCAGCTTTCGCAGAAATTATGCGTCATCGGCGTGATGAAGCCGAGCCTGCCACCGGTCTCGGCGACATGGACGTAGCGGGCCGGACCACCGGTCTTGTAGGGGATGTCGGACAGCGTGAACTGCCGCTCCAGCGCTGCACGCAGCAGCGACAGCGGCAGATACTGGTCGGTACGGTCGGCGTCGATCTCGCCCATTGGCATGGTTTCGATGACCGTCAACTCCATGCCGCGGCCATGCGCCCAGTGCAGCATCTCCGGCAGCTCGGCGTCGTTGAAATCCTTCAGCGCCACCGCATTGAGCTTTACCTTCAGCCCCGCTGCCTGCGCAGCGTCGATGCCCTCCATGACCTTGTCGAGATTGCCCCAGCGGGTAATCTGGCGGAATTTTTCCGGGTCCAAGGTGTCCAGTGAGACGTTGATCCGCTTGACCCCGCAATCGGCGAGTTCAGCGGCAAAGCGCGAAAGCTGCGAGCCGTTGGTGGTCAGCGTCAGTTCTTCCAGAGCGCCGCTTTCGAGATGACGCGAAATCTGACGCACTAGATGCATGATGTTCTTGCGCACCAGCGGCTCGCCGCCGGTAAGACGCAGTTTCCTGACACCCTTTTCGATGAAAACCGTGCACAGCCGGTCGAGCTCTTCCAGCGACAGCAGATCCTTCTTTGGAAGGAACGCCATGTCCTCGGCCATGCAATAGGTGCAGCGGAAGTCGCAGCGGTCGGTGACCGACACCCTGAGATAGCTGATCGTGCGACCAAAAGGATCGATCATGTCCATGCTAGTGCATTTCCCGTGGCTGCGAACGGCATCGTTATATATGGCTATGTGATACGATCCAACCTGCCATTCAAGATAAGAAGTTTCGATCCTAGGTCACATCGCGCCACCGACAGATTGTGTCGGAAGTTTCGAAGCGGCCTTTTCCCGCTGCGCGAAGCGGAGTAGGGAAAGGACAGATGATGCGGGACCTATCACCATGACGGCGCCGAAGGAACTGAGGGTCTCGAAGGACCGCAGGCTGCTTACCGTGACGTTCCCTGACCATCAGCCGTTCGAGTTGCCGGCGGAGTTTCTGCGCGTTGCCTCGCCATCGGCCGAAGTGCAGGGCCATTCGCCCGAACAGCGTGTGACCGTTCCCGGCAAGCGCAACGTTGCGATCCTGAAGATCGAAGCAGTCGGCAACTATGCCGTCCGCATCACCTTCGACGATTTCCACGATACCGGCATCTTCACCTGGAATTACCTGCATACGCTGGGTCATGAGCAGGAGGCCCGCTGGAATGCCTACTTAGCCGAGCTGGCGGAAAAGGGCCTCAGCCGCGATCGTTAGCTGGCGGCCATCCTGTCGTCAGAACATCATGGATCGGGAGTAACGGCGGCTGGACTATCCGGAGGCAAGAATGTCCATCATAACCAGGGTCGAACAGCTCGAAGCGCTCTATGGCCTGCCCGGCGAGACCTCGCTGGTCAAGGAACTCGACCATGTGATTCCCGAGTACGCCGCCTTCATCGAGGCCTCGCCTTTTGCCGCGCTCGCGACCAGCGGGCCGGAAGGGCTGGATTGCTCGCCGCGCGGCGATCTCGCCGGCTTCGTTCGCATCCATGATCCGAAAACCCTGATGATGCCGGACCGGCGCGGCAACAACCGTGCCGATTCGCTAAAAAACATCATTCGCGATCCGCGCGTCGGCCTGTTGTTCCTGGTCCCAGGCTCCGGCACGACGCTGCGCGTCAACGGCCGCGCCCACATCACCACGGATGCCGCGCTCTGTGCCTCGTTCAGCGTCGACGGCAAGCCGGCGCGCTCGGTCACGGTCATCAAGGTCGATTCGGTCTATTTCCAGTGCGCTCGCGCCATTGTCCGGTCGGAACTGTGGAACCCGGCGAGGCATGTCGACCCAAAATCACTGCCGACACCCGGAAAGATCCTGGAAATCACCAGCCGGAAAGGCATCGACGGCGAGGCTTACGACAAGGAATGGCCGGAGCGCGCGAAAAAGTCTATGTGGTGAGCGGATCGTTCCGCGAGCTCCATCCTTTTGTTGAGCATCGGATTTTCCCAAAACCGGTTTCCCAGTTTGGGCCCGATGCTCCAGTCACGCTTCCTTGAGGACGTCGGCAATCTTGCGCATCTGCTCGCCGATCATGTCGCATTGCTCCGGCGTCGACTGGCTCATCGCTTTCTCGATCAGCGCCATATGGACCTTCAGCGCCTGCATCAGCAATTCCGTGCCGGCTTCGGTCAAGGTCAGCCGCAGCACCCGCTTGTCTTTCTGATCGCCTTCGCGGCGCAGCAGGCCGCGTGTTTCGAGTTGCGGCAGCAGCATGGTGATGTTGGAGCGGCCGACCAGCAGCCGGCGGGCGAGATCGTGCTGCGACATGCCGGGATGGCGGTAAAGGTTCATCAGCACGTCGAGCTGCGCCGGCTTCAGGTCCAGCGGCGCGAGCTTCGCCGCCAGCGTGCGCTCCAGCACATGGCAAGCGCGCGCCACCGCGACCCAGTTGCGAAAACGCGGGTTGTCCCAGGGCAGCTCTTGTTTAATGTTCATGTTTGAACTATTATGTTCATGCTTGAACGAATGGATGGATCGCCACTATGGCATCATTTGGGTTGAAGGTCATCCGGGGCGTGTTTGCCGCTGCCGAACACGTGGCTCCCCGCCTCACCGGGCGCGCGGCATTCGAACTGTTCTGCCGCACGCCGAACGCCAAGGTTCTCACCGACGGCGAGCGGCGCGCCGTCGACCGTGCCGCCGGCTTCATGGCCGAGGCGCGCCATCATCGGCTGAAGGCCAAAAACGGGTGCGTCATGGTGCATGAATTCAGGCCCGAGCCGGGCAGGCGGGCCGCCGGCACGGTGCTCGTCATCCATGGCTGGCGTTCGCGCACCGAATATATGCGCACGCTGATCGAAGGGTATCGCGACGCCGGTTACAAGGTTGTCTCGCTCGACTTGCCGGGCCATGGCCAATCGCAGGGCCGCCGGCTCACATTGGTCAGCGCTGTCGAAGCTGCACGCCTCACCGGCGAATGGTTTGGCCCGTTCGTGGCGGTCGTCGGCCATTCCTTCGGCGGTGCCGTCGCCGCCAATGCCGTAGTCGGTTCGGTCAAGAACATTCCGCCGCTGGCGGCCGAGCGGCTGGTGTTGATCGCGGCGCCGAGTTCCCTGCCGGCGATCTTCGATGATTTCAGCCGCATGCTCAGTGTCGGCCGACGCTCGCAGGCCGCCATGGCCGACCGGGTCGAACGTATCGCTGGCCGACCGCTGCACGAATTCGTCGGCGACCGCCAGCTTGCCAGCACGCCGGTGCCAACGCTGGTCATCCATGCGCCGGACGACCGCGAAGTGTCCGCCGACCATGCAAGGCTCTATGCTGGCGCCGGCGACCATGTGCGGCTTTACTGGGCCGATGGGCTCGGCCATCGCCGCATTCTCGCCGATAGGGGCGTAGTCGAGCGTGCGATCGGTTTTGTTGCCGAACACCGGGAACCGTCGCTGCTGCATTGACCTGATATCTTGTTTCTTCCTGTCCGAACACGAGTTCGGCCGCCATCATTTGTCACACCGTGTCGGTGCCAGCCAGGACCTTCCACGCCGCCATGGCCCCGGTCACCGTCGCAAGAAGGGCGGCGCGCGATGCGCCGTCGCGCGCCTGGATCGACATGCCGTGCTGCACCGTCGCATAGAAGGTCGCGGCAGTGCGGCAGTCGAAATTTTCCGGCAATTCGCCTTCCGCTACGCCACGTTCCAGCCGTCTCAGCAAAGCTGCGCGGCTTTCAGCGCGACGGCGGCGGAGGTCATCGCAAATGGCGCCGCGGCTTGAATCCTGGTGCAGCGCGCCGAGTGCGATCAGGCAGCCTTGCGGACGATCGGTCTGCGAATAGGCCTTGGCCGTCTGGCGCAGGAAGCGCTCGACCGCCTCGCGCGCTGTCGGCGCTTTTTCCAGTGCGGACCAGATATCGGTGCCTTCGACCTGCGTGTAGAGCTCGACCGCTTCGAGGAAGAGCGCTTCCTTGCTGCCGAAGGCGGCGTAGAGGCTGGGCGAGTTGATGCCCATCGCCGCGGTCAGCTCGCTCATCGATGCGCCCTCGTAACCCTTTGCCCAAAACACCTCCATTGCACGCCGCAAGGCAGCGGTTCGATCGAAGGTGCGGGGGCGGCCTCGTTCGGGCATGGCATCCTTTCTGTGTTGATTGATACATAAATCTGTTGACGCGCTCGGGCAAGCCTGGCAGACATTTATGTATCGATCATTACAAAAAAAGGAGAAACAAATGTCGTCGCAACACTTGAACGGCAAGGTCGCGCTCGTCACCGGCGGCAGCCGCGGCATCGGCGCAGCGATTGCGCGAAGGCTCGCGGCCGACGGCGCCAGCGTCGCACTCACTTACGTGACCGGTCAGGAGCAGGCCCGTGCTGTCGCCGAGGATATTCAGGCAGCCGGCGGCCGCGCCATTGCCCTCAAGGCCGACAATCGCGACGCCGCCGCAATCCAAGAGGCGGTCAGCGAGGCAGTGAGAGTTTTCGGGCGGCTCGACATCCTCGTCAACAGCGCCGGTATCTGGCGCGTCGCGCCGATCGACACGTTGGCGCTCGCCGACTTTGATGAAACTATGGAGGTCAATGTCAGAGCTCCGTTCGTGGCCTCCAAGGCGGCAGCCGCGCACATGGGCGAGGGTGGCAGGATCATCTCGATCGGCAGCAATCTGGCGGAGCGTGTCACCGACACCAGCCTCAGCGCCTACTCGGCCAGCAAGGCGGCGTTGGTCGGCTTGACCAAGGCATTGGCGCGCGACCTCGGTTCGCGCGGCATCACCGCCAACGTCGTTCATCCTGGCTCGACCGATACCGATATGAACCCCGCCAGTGGCCCGCACGCCGAGCACCAGCGACAGAAGATGGCGACGCCCCGCTTCGGCAAGGCTGAAGAAATCGCCGGCATGGTCGCCTGGCTGGCAGGTCCCGAAGGGCGCTTCGTGACAGGCGCCGCACTGACTATCGACGGCGGCGCCAACGCCTGACCCGTGCACTATTTCCCTGGAACCGGAGCGGACCCAATTCGCTTTAGTTGTCACGGTTTGTGAAACTGTTCTGCAACAGGAGAGCCGAAATTTATGGAAGCTTAACGAAATCGGTATGAATCGATGTGGTCGCGTCTTACATCCCGCCGTGCGGTGGGCGAGACCGTCAAGCGATGCGGAACGGGAGCCGGTTGCAGCCGGAGCGGGTGATCCATGAAATTCCTCGGAAACAAAGCAACCGTGATGCCGCTTGCGGTTGTAACGGTAATGCTGACCTTCGGCGTGCCGCAGGCGGACGCGCAAGGGCTTTTCGAGAGGCTTTTCGGCGGTGGTATCAGGCGCGCGCCCCAAGGTGATTTCCCTCCGCCGCCGAAGCACAGACCGAAGCCGAAAGAATTCGCTGGTGGTGGCACCAGGATCAACAGCCCGTCCTACTACACTTATAAGGCCGACCGGCTGGTGCGTGTCGATTTTGCGACACTGATGGCAGCACCACAGCCGGTGGCACCACAGGACGCTGCCTTTGTACCGTCGCTCACCAGCGACGCCTTCCGCGAAGCGATTGCCGGGCTCGGCGACTACGAGCTCTATGCCGAACCTGACATTGCCAAGGCGTTGATCGCTTATTACTCGGCCAATCCGGATTTCATCTGGGTGACCGGGACCGGCCCAAACGGTCGCGCGCAGGATGCGGTGCGGGTGCTTGGCGAGGCGACGAGCTATGGCCTCACGCCGGCCGACTATTCGGTTGAAGTGCCTGCCGCTGGCGCATCGACCGGCGGCGCCGATGCGCGGCTGAAGGGGTTCGTCCGCTTTGAGATGGCACTGTCGGCGCGCGTCTTGCGCTATGTCCACGACGCGCAAAGCGGCCGCGTCGATCCCAATCGCATCACCGGCTACTATGATTTCCCGGCCAAGCCGCTCGACATGGAAGCCGTGCTGAAAACGCTGGCGCGCACTCAGCAAGTGCGCACCTATCTCGAATCACGGCATCCGCAGAACGCCGAATATCAGGCGCTGCGCGTCGAACTGGAATCACTTCAGGCCAGCGCCGAAGACGAGATCGTCGTTGACCCCAAGCTGTTGCTGAAACCGGGGCAGACCAGCCCCGAACTGCCGAAGCTTCTGGCGAAGATCGCGCGCAATCTCGACGACGAGATTGGCGGCGCCTATGGCGAGACATTGGCCAGGCTCGCCACCAGCGAGGTCTATGATCCGGAACTGGTGCCGGTTATCAAGGCGGTGCAGAAAAAGGCTGGCATGAAGGGCGACGGCGTCATCGGTCCGCGCACGGTCGCAGCGCTGGTCGGGACGTCTAAGGCCGACAAGATTCAAAAGGTGCAGGTCGCGCTGGAAGAGTTGCGCTGGTTGCCATCCGATCTCGGCAGTCCGCGCGTCTTCATCAACCAGCCGGCCTTTACGGCGAGCTATATCGAAAATGGCGAGGAGAAGCTGAAGACCCGCGCCGTCATCGGCAAGACCACGAACCAGACTTCCTTCTTCTACGACCAGGTTGAGCAGGTCGACTTCCATCCCTATTGGGGTGTGCCGCAGTCGATCCTCGTCAACGAGATGCTGCCCCGGCTGCGCAGGGATCCCGGCTATCTCGACCGCGCCGGCTACGAAGTGGTCAACGCCCGCGGCAAACGCATTCCCTCCTCCTCGGTCAACTGGGGCGCCTATGGCGCGAAAATACCTTATGGCGTGCGCCAGCTGCCGAGCGAGGCCAATGCGCTGGGCGAACTGAAGATCCTGTTCCCCAACAAGCACGCAATCTACATGCACGATACGCCGCAAAAGTCGTTTTTCCAGCGTGACATGCGCGCGCTCAGCCATGGCTGCGTTCGTCTGCAGGATCCGCGCGGCATGGCGGCGGCCGTGCTCGGCACCTCGGTCGACTATGTCGCGGAGAAGCTGAAGCACGGCCATTCGACCGAAAAGGTCACGCGCACGATCCAGGTCTATGTCGCCTATTTCACCGCCTGGCCGGACATGTCCGGCAAAGTCGAATATTTCAGCGACGTCTACGACCGCGACACGCGGCTGCAGCAGGCACTCGACAGCACGGAAGCGGTGCGCTCGCCGGCGAGCTGAGGACGCTAACGCAGGGAGAGCGGGCGCCGGAACCCGGCTTCGCGCCCGGCGATCAGCCAGTAGACCAGACCGGCGACAAGGCCGGCGGTGGCGATGATGCCGATATCGGCCCAGCGCTCGGGGCTCAGGTCTTCCGGCGCGCTCGGCCAGATCAGGACGAAGCCGGCAGCCGCTGCTGCGGCGCCGAAGGCCATATGCAGCCAAAAACTGCGCAGCGAAAACAATTCGGCGATCAGCGCGAAGATCAGCGTCTGCAGGCCGGTTAGTACGATCGTCAGGAAATAGATGAACATGCCGAGCGGTGGCACGACCAGCGCCGCGATGGGGGAGAGCCCCATGAAATCGAAATACGCCGGTGCATCAGGCAGCGAACTCAATGCACCATAGATCGTCACTACTGCAATCAGTCCAACCAGCACCGCAACGAAATAGCCGGCGAGCATCATCAGAACGCGTTTCGCCACATGCTTTGCCGTCGCCATGCCCACCCCCGTGCGGCTCAATGATCACGCCGCAGTCAGCCATCAAAGCCGCATCGGCGCAAGGGGATGCCGAAAAGGGTGCAGGCCCCGCTCTTGGTGAAGCCACGCCGCCGCCCGCTTCCGAGGGGTCGTCGCCAGGCCGCGCTGTAACCTGGTTGCCGGAATAGTTCCGGCGCACGTATCGCCTGGAGGAAGGGTGGCCGCGATCTATTTCGGCTCGGCTGTCACCGGATCGTAGGTGATTTCAACCTTGGCCTTATCGGTCGTGTAATAGGTGACGGTGTAGGCGCCGCTGTCCCAGCCGACCTCGTCGACGTAGCGAAAGTCGTCGCGCTGCTCGACCTTGGCGATTATTTCCGACAGTTTCCTAGCATTCTGCGGCGGCAACGGGCTGCCGTCTGCGGCAAAGGCCGGTCCGCCGAGAAGGAGGACTGCGACACCTGTCGCCAAAACAAGTCTGGACATGGCTTTCCCTCACTCTTCGAGGAGTAGAAACTCGCGGCCATGCAGGTTTGTTCCGGATTGGGCAAGGGGCGTGACAATCTAGCGCCGTGCCGACGCGCCGCATTGTTGTCCCTGAACGGAATCGGATGCAGCTTCGAAAGCTGTGGGGTTGGTGGGCGATGCAGGGATTGAACCTGCGACCCCACCCGTGTGAAGGGTGTGCTCTCCCGCTGAGCTAATCGCCCGCTCTTGCCCGAAGGCCAAGCGCGCCGCGATATAAGGGAGGCCGGCCGGGGAAGTCAAGGCGATGCCCTGGCGTTCCGACGAAGACCGAATGCAATCCCGCCGGGAGCGACACGGTCGCCTCGCTCAGCGCCCCGCAGCGGCGATCAGGCGTTCGGCCAGACCAAGCGTCAGTGCGTCGAAATGCGAGATCACCGCCGACGGTTCGAATTCGCGCACATGGCGGTCGGTGTAACCGAAATCGACCGCGACCACGGGAATGCCGGCGGCTTTCGCCGTATCGATGTCGGTCTGCGAATCACCGACCATCAGCGCGCGGTGCGGATCGCCGCCGGCCAGCACGATGGTTTGGGTCAGATGGCGCGGATCGGGCTTGCGGAACGCAAACGTGTCCTGGCCGCAAATCGCCGCGAAATGCTTCGCCAGGCCGAGCGCCTCGATCAGCGCCACCGAGTTGGCTGCGTATTTGTTCGTGCAGACGGCCAGGAGATAACCGGCTGCTTCGAATCGGGCGATCGTCTCGACGACGCCGGGGTAGGGGCGCGATTTACCCGGGATGTTGTCGGTGTAATGATCGAGAAACAGTTTCAGCAAGCGATCATGCTCCTGGCTTTCCAGCGACCTCTGCTGCGCGGCATGCGCGCGCTCGATCATCACCCGTCCACCATGGCCGACGAAGCGCTTGAAGCCGGCCTCATCGACGGCTGCGAGTTCGCTGGCGGCAAGGCTGTGGTTGAGGCTGTCGAGCAGGTCCGGCGCTGTATCGATCAGCGTCCCGTCGAGGTCGAACACGATGATCGGTCGGGTCATGGCCTGTCCTGTGACGATTACGCTGCCGGCAGGCGATAGCCGCTGCAGCCCATCCAGGCAAGCGGTGCTTGGTCAATCCACAGGGCAAAGCCTTTGACCGGACGGGCAAAGATGCTAGGAGCGCCGAAACAAGCGAAATCCGGGGCAGGCATGGATGCGAGGCAACTGAAGGTCGAAGCCGCACGGGCGGCACTTGCCCATGTGACTGATGGCATGCGGCTCGGCATCGGCACCGGCTCGACGGCCGAGGAGTTCGTTCGGCTGCTTGCCGAGAAGGTCGCCAACGGCCTCACCATTATCGGCGTGCCGACCTCGGAGCGCACCGCCATCCTTTGCGGCGAGCTTGGCGTGCCGCTGTCGACGCTGGAGGAAACGCCGGAACTCGACCTTACCGTCGACGGCGCCGACGAGATCGATCCGGCGCTGACATTGATCAAGGGCGGCGGCGGCGCGCTGCTGCGCGAAAAGATCGTGGCGGCGGCTTCCGCCCGCATGATCGTCATTGCCGACCGTTCGAAGATGGTCGAGACGCTCGGCCGTTTTCCACTGCCCATCGAGGTCAACCCGTTCGGTCTGCGTGCCACGGAAATCGCCGTCGCCGCGGCGGCCGGAAGGCTCGGTCTTTCCGGTCCCGTCACATTGAGGATGACGGGGGGCCAGCCTTTTGTTACAGACGGCGGCCATTTTATCCTCGATGCATCTTTTGGCCGCATTCCGGATACAAGAGCGCTTTCGAATGCTCTCCATGCCATTCCGGGCGTGGTCGAGCATGGTCTTTTCATCGGGCTGGCATCAGCGGCCATCATAGCCGGCGACGGCGTCCAAACCGTCCATGCCGCCCGAAAACCAGGGAGTTCTACCGATCATGACGTTGCATAACCGGGTTCGCCGTTTTTCTGCCGTTCTGGCAGCTTCAGCCGTCTTTGCGTTTTCATCGCCGGCGTTCTCGCAGGACGTCACCGACGGGCATCTGAAGGCGGCCCGCGCTGCGGTCGCGGCGATCCACGCAACGGACCCGTTCGACAACATCCTGCCGCAGGCCGCCGCCGCGCTTCAGCAGCAGCTTATCCAAAAGAACCCGGACATGCAGGAGCTGATCGGCAGAACGGTTAGCGAAAAGGCTCTGGCGCTGGCCTCGCGCCGCGCCGATCTCGAGAAGGAAGCGGCCTTAGCCTATGCCAAGGTATTTTCCGAAAAAGAGCTTACCGAAATCGCCGCTTTCTACAATTCCGATTCCGGCAAGAAGCTGCTCGACAGCGGCCCGGCCGTGACGCGTGACCTGCTCAAGGCCGCCGACATCTGGCAGAACGGCGTCGCTCGCGATCTCGCACAACAGGTCGGCGAAACGCTGGCCGCGGCAGCGAAGGCTACAGCGCCGGCGGCACCGGCGAATGCCGCGGCTCCTGCGGCTGGCACGGAACCGGAAGCACCGAAGAACTGAGAATATTGTCCGGCGGCGTTATCGCTGCGGACCGGAAAGCCCGGCCTCCATTGCGCGTCCCACAGCGTGCGCGGCGTGATGGTCCGGGCTTTTCTTTTGGCGGTTTGCAGCCTACCTGTCTCAGACATTTGAAGGGCAAGGAGCCGCATCATGGCCGTCTATGACTACGATCTTTTCGTCATCGGCGGCGGCTCCGGCGGGGTGAGGGCGGCGCGCATGGCGGCGGCACTCGGCAAGCGCGTCGGCATTGCCGAGGAATACCGCTATGGCGGCACCTGCGTCATTCGCGGCTGCGTGCCGAAGAAGCTCTATGTCTATGCGTCGCAATTTCCCGAACATTTTGCCGACGCCGCAGGTTATGGCTGGACCGTGCCGCAGGCGAGCTTCGACTGGCAGACATTGGTTGCCAACAAGGATCGCGAGATCAGTCGGCTGGAAGCCATCTACAGGAAGAATGTCCAAGGCGTCGGCGGCGAGACGTTCCAGTCGCGCGCCATGCTGGTCGATCCGCATGTGGTGCATCTTCTCGGCAACGACCGCACCGTCACCGCCGACCAGATTCTCATCGCCACCGGCGGCCGCCCAGCGCCGCACCCGGCTCTGCCCGGCCACGAGCACTGCATGTTTTCCAACGAGGCCTTCGACCTCAAGGAATTACCGAAGGCGATCATGATCGAGGGCGGCGGCTATATTGCCGTCGAATTCGCCAACATCTTTCACGGCCTCGGCGTCGACACAACGCTGGTCTATCGCGGCAAGGAGATTCTCTCGCGCTTCGACATGGATCTCCGGCGTATGCTGCACGAAACGATGGAAAAGAAGGGGATAAAAATCCTCTGCCATGCCGTATCCGAATGGGTCAGGAAGCGCCCAGACGGGCGGCTCGACGCTGTCGTCACTGGCGACAAGATTCTGACTGTCGATCAGGTCATGCTCGCCATCGGGCGTCTCCCCAACACCGAAAACATGGGTCTTGAGGGCGTCGGCATCGAGATGACCAAGACCGGCGCTATCAATGTCGACCAATATTCGCGCACCAACATCGACAACATCTGGGCGATCGGCGACGTCACCAACCGCGTGCAATTGACGCCGGTGGCGATCCACGAGGCGATGTGTTTCGTCGAGACCGCCTTCAAGGGCAACCCGACCGCGCCCGACCATGATACGATCGCCACCGCAGTGTTTTCGCAGCCCGAGATCGGCACAGTCGGCCTGTCGGAAGATGAGGCGATAAAGCGTTTTTCCGACGTTGAGATCTACCGCGCCACCTTCCGGCCGATGCGGCACACACTGTCCGGCCGCGACGAAAAGATGCTGATTAAGCTGGTGGTCGACGGCACCTCGAAAAAAGTGCTCGGTGTCCATATCCTCGGGCCGGATGCCGGCGAGATGGCGCAGCTTCTCGGCATTCCGCTGAAGGCGGGGCTGACCAAGGATGATTTCGATCGCACGATGGCCGTGCATCCGACCGCGGCGGAAGAACTCGTCACCATGTACAAGCCGACCTACCGGGTGAAGGACGGCGAGCGCGTCTGACGTTTGCTTTCGCCCGGACGGAACAGCCGCCGATGTCCTTAAGCTCCTCGAAACACTGCTAACCGGGGCGAGCCGGTGATCGCCCCGACACTGCCGGCTTCAGCGGGCAGGGCAGGATCACCAGCGACACTGGGCAGCGCTGTTGTTTCGCCGCTATTTCTGCCTCATGCGGCGAGGGAAGCGCAGCCATCTTTCCTCGACCGGCCTTGGGTGCTCGAGGATGGTGGTGAGCTCGACCGGCAGGCTCGGCGCCAGCGGCTTTTTGGTCGCGACGCCATCGGCGATGGCAACGATGCTGTGATAGAATTCGGCGCCTGAAAGCGACCTTGGCGGCACGGCCTCGTGCATGATCGAGATCACCGTGACGTCTGGACAATTGTCCTTGATCGCTTGATGGAAGGCGATCTTCGCTTCGGGGTCGAGCGCGCCGGTCGCTTCATCGAGAAACAGCAGCCCCGGCTGCTGCAGCACGATGCGAGCGACAACCAGCTTCTGTTTCTGGCCGCCCGAAAGCACCTGGTCCCAGCTCATTCCGTCGCGGCTTTCATCGGCCATGTGTCCGATGAAATCGCCAAGGCCCGCTCTGTGCAGAGCCGATGCAACCTGCGCGTCGGTGTGGTCGTGCTCTGAGGCGGGCAGACAGACCAGTTGCTTCAGCGAGACCTGCTGCAGCTTGACCTCCTGGGCGGCATAGAAACTTTCAACCCCTTCCGGGAAGACGATGGTACCGCGGCCATAGGGCCACAGACCGTTAATCGCCTTGATCAGCGAGGTTTTGCCGCAGCCCGATTCGCCCTTCAGGAACGTCCACTCGCCACGCCGGAAGCGCAAATTCGCAGCACTCAGGAATGGCGTTGCGTCCTCGCCTCCATGCGCCAGTTCCAGCTTCTGGATCGTCAGGCCGAACACCGGGTTCTGGCGGTCGTAGCGGAACTCGGAGCGGCCGGTCAGGCTGTAGAATTCTTGCGGGTGCTGGACGTTCTCGATTGCCTGCGCAAGTTCGATGACGCGCTGGCTGTTGGCGCGCAAGGTGGCGATCTCCGGCATCACATGAATGAACCATGAACACTTGCTAATCAGCGCATTGACCTGTTCGGAAGCTGTTAAATAACCCTTGAGGTCGAGGCCGTTGTAAATGAAGGGCACTAGTCCAGGGCCGTAAGCGACAATCTTGGCGCCGATGAAATTGTAGATCAGCTCGAACGAAGCGTAGCCGGTGTTGACGACGTTCAATCTTGCCCAGGTACGGTCAATGTCGGCATAGCGCTGGCTGTGCACAGTCTTCTGTACATTCTCGCCTTGCGATGCGGCCACGTGAAAACTGCGGCGCAGGAACGTGATCAACTCGCCGCGGTAGTTGCCTTCAGCCTGCTGCATTCTGACGTTGAGCCACTCCAGCATTCGGCCGAGTTTCACCGCGATCCAGGTGTTGAACGGCACGTAGATAGCGATTGCCAAGAGAGCAAGGATGGCGCTGCCGTAGCTACCGAGAAACTCCAGCCCTTTCACCTCCACGGAGTTTCTCAGCAATTCTCCGCCGACAAAGTAGAGCGAAGTGAAGACGCCGAGCACACCCATAGCAAGCCCGATGGCTCCGCCGGTCATGGCCTTGATGGATTCCTGCACGCGCTGGTCAATGTTATCGGGAGCTGCGTTCCCGGAAGACCCATGCTGGGCATGGAAATGCGTATGATTGGTGTCGAGCAGGGACTCATTGAAGCGGCCGTCCAACCAGCCACGCCATTTGCGATGCAATGTTTTAGAAACAAGGTTGCGAACGCCGGCAATAACCAGGTCCTTGAGCACGACCAGCAACACGAGCAAACCGGCGTTGGTCAGCACTGTCTTGATTGGCGTGGTATTCGCGGCATTGTGGAAAAAGGCGATCGACGTCGCCAGCTCTGCTGCAGCCACTGTAAACCAGACGTCGGCTTTGCTGGACAGCGCGGTGACCAGGGCAATCACCAGGGTCAGCGTCCAGGCCTCCACCCAGCGTTCTGAAAACCAGTAGGCCCGCATCAGTCCCCAGAAGCTGCGCATCGAGGAAACCGGTGTCAGGAGCGGCGGCCTTGCGGCACCGCGGAGCCATTTTTCCGATATTGAATGTCGCTCTGGTCTACCGACCCGAATCACTATCCCGCCCAAACCTCTTTTAGTTTTGTTACAGAGAGTAACACCAATTGATCATTTTCCATTATCTTTTCTCTGCCTGCGGAGAATTGATCCGCTCGCCGTTGCCATCAAGCAACAGAATTCAGGACTGCAATGTCATGCCCTGTCGTTCCCAAAGGAATATTGTTTGCGTAAATTCAATGGGTTGCTGATCCACGCATGCGAAGGCCGGCATCTTCCCTTAGGGAAGCTCTTTCCACAGTTTTGTGAAGGCAAGAGCGTGGTCGATCAGCCGACTTTGTGCTGGGGAAGACGGATGCGCTCAAGAACGTGCCGTCTTCGACACGTCTTTGTTGGCCATGTCGGACCTGGCGGCGCCCGGAAAGTAACCGGAATCGCGTTGGCTGCAGCGCAATGCATCGATGCCGCCAAGCTTGCCTATGGAACAGCTGCAGCAAGGGGTCGCTTTCTTGCGAGCCGCAAGCCGCCAAGCAAGGGGAAGTCGTCAACCAAGGGATTGACCCGCACCAGCAGCAACGGGCACTGATTTTTCGTCAGCCGCGCGAAGGTAACGGTGGAGTATCGCCTATTCAGTTCGCTTTCTCCAACTCGCCCCGCGCCTTGGCCGCCGCAACCTGGCGAATGGCGTCGGTGAGCGTGTCGGCGTCTTGTGCGCCCATCACTGCATACCTGCCCTCAAGCAGGAAGCACGGCACGCCCGTGATTCCCATGCGCGAAGCAGTGGCGATTTCTGTGCGCACCGCCTCGACATCGGCGTCCGTCGGCAAAAGCGTCTCGACCACGGATGCATCCATGCCGGCCTCGCGGGCGGCGTTGATCAGCACCACATGATCGCCGAGATTGGCGCCTTCCTCGAAATTCAACTGGAACAGACGTCGCACCAGCCGGTTCTGCACGACCTCGCCGGCGGTACCAGCCCAGCGGATGACGCGGTGCGCGTCAAGCGTGTTGGGCGCGACCTTGATGGCGGCGAAGGCAAAGTTGATCCCTTCGGCCTCTCCCAGCGGCTCGATGCGGGCGTGGATCTCGCGGATGCGTTCGTCACTGCCGAATTTGGCCACCAGGTATTCGCGGCGATCTTTGCCTTCGGGCGGGATGGTCGGATCGAGCTGGAACGGCCGCCAGCGAATGTGCACCTCGACATCGGTTGCCGCGGCGATCGCCTTGTCGAGCCGCTTCTGGCCGATGAAGCACCAGGGGCAGACGACGTCGGAGACCACATCGACGGTAATCGACTTCTCGTCGCTCATCTTGATCTCCTGTTCCGAAGAGGTCATTTCGGCTTGCGCCACCATGTCGGCAGCCGATAACCTGATATGGGCGTCTTTTGCGGATGTTCCAGATAGCTCCAGTAGGCGAGCCATTGCTGCGTGTTGTGCTGCATCGGAACCATGTAGTTGCCGGAGATCAACAACCTGTCGAGGACGCGGACGGCGGCAACATAATCTTCGCGGCTGCGGGCATCGAGCATCGCCTCTAGTGCGGCATCTATCGCCGGATCGGCGACGCCGGCAAGGTTGAATGACCCTTCGGCATTGGCGGCAGCTGATCCCCAGCGCCCGAGCTGCTCGATGCCCGGCGACAGCGAGTTCTCGAAGCCGCTGGTGCCGATCAGCACATCGAAATCGAAACGTTGCTTGCGCGACTGGATCTGGTCGCCGTCAAGGCTGCGGATGGTGACAGCGATGCCGATCTTCGCCAGCGTGCGCTGGTAGATGGCGGCAAGGCGCTCCTCGTTCTGCGAGGCGGTCAGGATCTCGAAGCCGAAGGGTTTCCCCTCGGGATCGAGCATCACTCCATCCTGCAAGGCATAGCCCGCGCCCTTCAATATGTCGAAGGCAGCTTTCAGCACCTTGCGGTCCTGGCCCGAGCCGTCGGTGACGGGTGGCCGCCAGGTGCCGTCCATGACATCGGCTGGCACACGGCCGGGGTAAGGTGCCAGAAGCGCTTTTTCCCTGTCGTCGGCCGGATGGCCGAGCGCGGAAAGCTCGGAATTCTGCCAATAGCTCATGGTGCGCATGTACTTGCCGCCAAACAAGTTCTTGTTGGCCCATTCGAAGTCGTAGAGCATGCCGAGCGCGCGTCGAACCACCGGATTGGAAAACTTCTCCAGTCTTGTGTTGAACAGGAACCCGGTCACCACTGGCGGGATGCCGGTGTCGAACGTTTCGGCGATCACGTCGCCCTTGTGGAAGGCCGGGAAGTCGAGATCGCGCTCGCGCTTGACCGGATCGCTGTCGTCAGCGATGGCGCAGATGCCTTTCTTGAAAGCTTCCAGCTTGGCGTTGGCATTGAGGAAATATTCGATGGTGATCTGGTCGTAATTGTCGAAACCGCGCTTGGCGGGGATGTCCTTGCCCCAATAATTTGGGTTGCGCTTGAACACGATGCGCTGGCCAGGCGCCACGTGCGCCACGGTGTACGGGCCGCTGCCGATCACAGGTTTCAGCGTGGTTCGGTCGAAGGTCTCCTTGTCGAAAGCGTGCTTCGGTACGATTGGCGTCATCGCGATAACCAACGGAGTCTCGCGGTTCGCCTTGTCATTGAATGTAAAGCGCACGCTGCGGTCGCCGATTTTTTCGAGTTTGGCGACCATGCTCATTCGGGCGCTGTAGGGTGGCCGGCCTTTCTCGGTAAAGACGTCGTAAGTGAACAGCACGTCTTCCGCAGTCATCGGTTGGCCATCAGACCACTTGGCCCTCGGATCGAGGTGGAATTCGATGCTCCTGCGCTCCGGATCCATGTCCGCGGTCTCGGCAAGCAGGCCATAAAGACTGAAGGCTTCATCGTCATTGCGCTGCATCAACGGCTCGAAGACGAGATTGCCGAAGATCCTATCGATCATGCCGCGTGCCGTCGTGCGCAGGCTTTTCAGGATGAACGGGTTGAGATTGTCGAAGCTACCGACGACGCAATAGGTTATGCTGCCGCCCTTCGGCGCATCGGGATTGACGTAGTTGAAATGCGTATAGTCGGCCGGCAGCGCCGGCTTGCCTTGCATGGCGATCGCGTGTTTCGGCTCCGATACAGCTGGCTGAAGCGAAAGTGTGATAGACGAGATCGCGGCGATCAGCCAAACAAGAACGCGGCCCATGACCGTCTCCTTACTGGGTCGGCTTGATGATTCGGAGCGCACCCTAACATGAGCCGGCCGCCTCCCGGTCAATCGCGCGTTCAAGAATTGCGAGTATCGGGCTGGATTCGGCACCGCTTGCAGTGTAACACGCCGTCCGAGTCATTCTGTTGCCTCATTTCGGCAACAGGTAGCTGGACCACACGGCGCGAAGAAGCCGGTCCTGGGATCATTTGAGAGGAAGTTCACGATGACGAGCCTGAACAGCAACGCGTACCGCCTGTCGGTCCTGGCCGCTGGCGTGGTCGGCTTTCTGGGCGCACAACTTCCAGCAGCTCTTGCGCAGCAGCAACAGCAGATTCCGCAGGGCTGGTTCAAAGCCTGCACCAAGCAGGAAGACGTCGACATCTGCAATGTCCAGAACATCACCACTGCCGGTAACGGCCAGCTCGTTACCGGCGTCAGCCTGATCGAATTGAAGGGCAAGATAAACCGCAAGGTGTTCCAGGTGACGGTTCCGACCGGTCGCCTGGTTCCTCCCGGCATTGGCCTTCAAATCGATACGGGGAAGGCGCAGAAGCTCGATTATGTGATCTGCTTCCCCGACCGCTGCGTGGCGGAAGTGCCGCTGACCGACCAGCTCGTCGCCTCCTTCAAGAAGGGTTCGAACCTGACGCTGACCTCGGTCAATTTCCAGAACCAGCCGAACCCGATCAAGATCGCGCTGACCGGCTTCAGCGGCGCCTTCGACGGGCCGCCGCTGCAGCAGTCGGACATCGAGGATCGGCAGAAGAAGCTTCAGGATTTCGTAGCCAAGAACAATCAGGACTTCGCCAAGAAGCTCAAGGAAGAGCAGGACAAGGCGAAGACCTCAAACTGATTGCCCCTCAGGGCAAATAAGACAATTTCTTGAGCCAAGGAAAAAGCGGGGTCATGCCCCGCTTTTTTGTTCCGGCCGGCCATTTCTTGATCCTAGCAGGCCCGCAATCCCGTCAGGTCAATGTCTTGACTGGCGTCTTGGCTCGTAGCGGCCGTCCGGCCTCTTGTCGAACATCTCGCCGATCTCCGGATGCCGCACCGGTTCGCCAGACTGATCCTCGAGGAGGTTCTGCTCAGACACATAGGCGATGTATTCCGTTTCCGAATTCTCGGCGAGCAAATGGTAGAAGGGCTGGTCCTTGGCCGGCCGCACGTCCGCAGGGATCGCCTCGTACCATTCGTCGGTGTTGGCGAATTGCGGGTCGACATCGAAAATGATGCCGCGGAACGGAAACAGCCGGTGGCGAACCACCTGTCCGATCGAGAATTTGGCTGTTTTCATCATCGTACTCACCACTAAGTCCTAGGAGTGCCGCGTCCTTGGACTGCGCAAAGACTCTCTAAGACTTTGAATTTACGCATTACGCTTCAAAAAATCGAGCCCGACTTATGGCTGATGCCTGACCCTCCTTGACGCAGACGCCGCATCAATTCAATACCGAAGTGCCTGATCAATGCCGAAGCGCTTGACGCCACGTCAAGCTACGGGCCAGCCCGCCCGTGGGGCGTGCTACTGCCGGACTCGTTTCCTTAAGCCACCGGCGAGCGCCGCAAAACCACTGCCGGGCCGCAGCCCCTCGCGCATGAAAAAGGCGCGAAGCGGCGCGAAGCCGCCGAGCACGCCGAGACCAGCGCTGCGCGCCATCTGTGCTGGCAGCATGTCCGAGAGCAGCGACTTGTTGAGCAGGTTGACCGCACTGCTGCGCGCCAGGATGTCGGGCCGGCGCTTGAAATCATAGGCTGCGAGTGCCTTGACCGCGCCGGGGTCAACCCTGTTTTCGCAAGTAATTCCAATCAGATCATCGATATCCCTGATACCAAGATTGAGACCTTGCGCGCCGATCGGCGGAAACACATGGGCGGCTTCGCCGACAAGTGCCACCCGTTTGCGCGCGAAGCACCGCGGCGTCACACCCGAAAGCGCGTAGATCTGCCGGCCGGGCTCGACAGACACCCGGCCCAGCATCGATTGCATCCGCTGTTCGACCCGCATTGAAAGCGTCGCATCGTTCAGCGCCACAAGTTCCTTCGCCGTTTCCGGCTCTACCACCCAGACAAGGCTGGACCGGTTGCCGGGCAGGGGAACCTGGGTGAACGGGCCGGTCTCGGTGTGGAATTCGGTCGAGGTGAAAGCGTGGTCGCTGCGGTGGCCGAAATTGAGAATCAGTGCCGCCTGCCGATAGGACCGGGCGGATGTCGAGATGCCGGCAGCCTCGCGGGCCGGCGACAGACGGCCATCGGCAGCGACCGCCAGCGATGCTGCAACCTCGCTGCCGTCAGACAGGATCGCATGGGCATGATCGGCGTCGAGGCGCCAGGTCTCCACAATCGATTTTCGCCATTCGATGCCGGAATGCGCGACTACAGCCCCGGCAAGTGCGGGGTTGAGAGCGCTGTTGGGTAAGTTCAGCCCGAACTGCTCCTCGCCGATTTCGCTGGCACGAAAAATGACCACCGGGCTGCGGATCAGCCGGCTGGTTGCATCGACGATGCGCATAACCTTCAGCGGTGCGGCTTTCGACCTCACCTCATCGAGTACGCCCAACCGTTCGAGGATATTCAGGGCTGGGTTCATCAAGGCCGTCGTTCGGCCGTCTTGGCCATTTGCCTCAGGTCCGACGAGCGTCACGGGAAAGCCGGCATCCGCAAAACCAAGCGCTGCGATCAGCCCTGCCGGGCCACTGCCGGCAACCAGTATCCGTGCTGTCTGCTGATGGTCCAAGTTCGCTTCCGGATTGTGATGCGAGGCGGTCGGTCCGACCTGAAGCATATAGGTCAGATCATACGGCTTGATCAACGCGGCGATTCGGCCCATTCGATTGCCATGATCGGCCAAGACCATGATTTCAGTCATCTCGACCGTCTCGGCCGTGCCACGGCGAGCATCTCGCGCAATCCTCGACTGGCGGTGAACATCGTTTTGGGCGCAAGCGTCCTTCTGGCCTGGCTGCTTCTCGGCGCCATGGCGATTCGCGGCGCCGAAAGCCGGGTTCCGGGCATCGATGCACCCGGCGACACATTGATCAGATATCTGCCGCAGCTGCCGCTGCCGGATTTTCTTGAGCGCTTCTTCACCCTTTGTCTTGCACCTGCGCCGCTCGACGGGGGCGTCGGCGCGCAGGCCGGAGCGCTCGTTGTCATGTGGTTCCTGATGGCGGTCGCCACCATGCTGCCTTCGGCGGCGCCGATGATCCGCACCTATTGCGAGATCGCCGATACCGCGCGGATCAAGGGCGAAGCGGTCGTCCATCCGCTGGTCCTGGTCGCCGGTTACCTCAGCGTGTGGTTGGCTGCGTCGGCAGCGTTTGCGGCGCTGACGCTCATCGTTCACGCCTTCGCATCATCTGTGCAGATGCTCGATCCGATGGTCGGAGCGACAGGAGCGGCTGCACTTTTGGGTGCCGGCCTTTACCAGTTCAGCGGGCTGAAGGAAGCCTGCCTGACGAAGTGCAAAAACCCGTTCTCGATCCTGTTTTCGAACTGGAGTGCGAGGTCCAGCCGGATTTTCCGGCTCGGCATGGAGCAGGGCGTCTGGTGTCTCGGCTGCTGCTGGGCGCTGATGCTGGTGATGTTCGCCGTCGGTGTGATGAACTTGTTTTGGATGGCACTGATCGGCCTGTTCACCTTGATCGAAAAACAGACAGCAAGCAGGCTGCCAACCCGGATCGCCGGTGCGATACTGCTTGTCTGGGCAGCCGCCCTGCTAGTAGTCTCGGCATAGGGAGAGAAGTCGATGGCGGATCAAGGCTGGGCAATGAAAGGAGAGCTGGTGCTCTCCTGCAATTGCGCGGTTTTTTGTCCTTGCGTGCTGTCTCTCGGCAGTCATCCGCCCACCGAGGGCTATTGTCAGACCTGGGCGGGGTTCCACATCGATGCCGGCCATTTCGGCGAGGTCGACCTGTCCGGCCTCAACCTTGGGCTGATCATGGAAATCCCCGGCTATATGAGCCGCGGCAACTGGACCGCCGGACTGTTCATCGACAAGCGCGCCTCAGCCTACGCGGTAAAGGCGCTGACCAGGATTTTCACCGGCAAGGCTGGCGGAACCACCTCGCTGCTCTCGATCCTGGTCGGAAAGTTCCTCGGCGTCGAGCAAGCGCCGATCACCTATGAGACGCGCGACAGGACGCGGATTTTCCAGATACCGAAGATCATCGACGGAGCGGTGACGCCGATCCCAGGCAAGGACCGCGACAAGGATACGGTGATCAGCAATTCCGAATACTGGATCGCACCGGAAATCATCGTCGCCCGGTCCGACAAGAGCAAGATGCGGGCCTTCGGCCGCAACTGGAATTTTGCCGGCCGCTCGGCCGAAATCTGCAAGCTGGACTGGCGGGGCCCGTGAGCAAAAAAACTACGGCCAGGAAAATCACGGACAGGATTCCGAGGCCAAAGAAGAAAGTCACGTGGCCGCAGGCGCGCGCGTTTTCGGTCCATCTGCTGACCGCGTCGGGCTCGTTCCTGGCGTTCCTGTCGCTGGTGGCGGCGAGCGAGCAGCGCTGGACGGCGATGTTCTGGTGGCTGGGGCTGGCGCTGTTCGTCGACGGCATCGACGGGCCGATCGCCAGGAAACTCGAGGTCAAGGAAATCCTGCCGACATGGTCGGGCGAACTCCTCGACAACATCATCGACTACGTCACTTACGTGCTGATACCGGCCTTCGCGCTTTACCAGCGCGGCTTCATGGGTGAGGGCCTGTCGTTCCTGTCGGCGGCGATCATCGTCGTGTCGAGCGCGATCTACTATGCCGATACCGGCATGAAGACCAAGGAGAATTTCTTCAAGGGGTTTCCGGTAGTCTGGAACATGGTGGTGTTCACGCTTTTCGTCATCGATCCGGGACAATGGGTTTCCTTCGCCGTCGTCGTGGTGGCCGGCATTCTGACCTTTGTGCCAATCAATTTCATCCACCCGGTGCGGGTGGTGCGGCTGCGTCCCATCAACCTTGGCATGACGCTGCTATGGTGCGCTTTTGGAGCGCTGGCGCTGGCGCAGGCAGCTCTTGCCGCCTTCTACGACCAGATCGGCGTCTTGGGCGAGCAGGTGAGTGTCTTCACCAAGATCGGCATCACGGTCACCGGACTTTACCTCGCATGCATCGGCGGTATCATGCAGCTCTTTCCAACGCTCGGCACCAAGAAAACCTGATCCCAAGAGAGTCTGGTCCCAAGAGAGCCTCATCAATGTCCAAAGCAATACGCATCCACGCCAATGGCGGTCCGGAGGTTCTGACCTATGAGGACGCCGATCCGGGCCAACCCGGCTCGGGACAAATCCTGGTCAGACACACGGCGATCGGCCTCAATTTCATCGACGTCTATCATCGCTCCGGCCTTTATCCGCCGCCAGGCGGTTTCCCGCTGATACCCGGCAGCGAGGCGGCGGGGGTGGTGGTGGAAGTCGGCGCGGATCTCGACTGGCTGATGCCGGGCGATCGCATCGCCTACGCCGTGACGACTGGCGCCTATGCCGAGCAGCGCGTGATCGCCGCCGACCGCGTGGTCAAGGTGCCGGACGGCATCAGCGACGAACAGGCGGCCGCCATGATGCTGAAAGGGATGACGGCGGAATATCTGCTGCGCCGTACCTTCAAGGTGAAGGCGGGCGACACGATTCTGTTTCACGCCGCGGCCGGCGGCGTCGGGCTGATCCTTGGCCAATGGGCCAAGCATCTTGGCGCAACCGTGATCGGCACCGCCAGCTCCGCCGACAAGATCGAGCTCGCCAAGGCGCATGGCTTCGACCACGTCATCAACTACCGCGAGCAGGACTTCGTCGCCGGCGTTCTCGCCATCACCGGTGGCAAGAAGTGCGACGTCGTCTATGATTCGGTAGGCAACGACACCTTTCCGGCCTCGCTCGACTGCCTGAAGCCGCTCGGCATGTTCGCGAGCTTCGGTCAATCGTCGGGGCCGGTCCCGCCGTTCAGCATGTCGTTGCTGGCGCAGAAAGGTTCGCTGTTCGCAACCCGTCCGACGCTGTTCGTCTACAACGCCAAGCGCGAAGACCTGGAGGCGTCCGCCGCCGCATTGTTCGAAATCGTGCTCAGCGGCGCGGTCAAGATCAAGATCAACCAGCGCTACGCGCTCAAGGATGCCGGCAAGGCGCATTCCGACCTTGAAGGCCGCAGGACGACCGGGACAACCATTCTTATCCCCTGAGCCTTGCTATCCCTTGAGTTTCCGCTGAAATTCTTGAAGCTCTTTCAAGACGGGTGCCGCTTTGCGATGACAGCAGGCCGCGCATACGATGCCTGCGGGAACACAGAACATATCTGGCAAACCAGATGGGAGGCACTGTGAGTGCAAATCAGGACGACGCAGACCTGCTTGAGGTTCGTGGCCTTTTCAAGACGTTCGGCACGCTGACAGCGTGCGACCATATCGATCTCAACGTCGCAAAAGGCGAAATCCACGCATTGCTCGGCGAGAACGGCGCCGGCAAGTCGACGCTCGTCAAAATGCTGTTCGGAACATTGGAGCCCAATTCGGGCGAGATTTTCTGGAACGGTCAGGCGGTCACGATCAGCAATCCCGGCTTCGCGAAGAAGCTCGGCATCGGCATGGTGTTCCAGCATTTTTCGTTGTTCGAGGCACTGACGGCGGCCGAGAACATCGCGCTGTCGCTGGATGACGGTTCGCCGATCAGCACGATCGCCGCGAAGGCGAGGGCGCTTTCCTACAGCTACGGCCTGCCGCTCGACCCGCAATCGCTGGTCGGCGACCTGTCGGTCGGTGAGCGCCAGCGTATAGAGATTATCCGTTGTCTTCTGCAGACGCCGCAGCTCATCATTCTCGACGAGCCGACTTCGGTGCTGACGCCGCAGGAAGCCGACAAGCTGTTCGAGACGCTCGAACGGTTGCGCTCGGAAGGAAAGTCCATCCTCTACATTTCGCACCGGCTGGAAGAGGTCAAGCGCATCTGCGACCGCGCCACCGTGCTGCGCCACGGCAAGGTGGTTGGCCATTGCAACCCGCGCAAGGAAACCGCGGCATCGCTGGCACGCATGATGGTCGGCAACGACGTTCAGGCCGTGGTGCGCGCGCCGGTTCAGGGTATTGAGACCGCGCAGTCGCTGCTTGAAATCCGCGCACTCAGCCGCAGGCCGGCAACGCCGTTCTCGATCCCGCTCAGGAATATCAACCTGACGGTACGCGCCGGCGAAGTGATCGGCATTGCAGGCGTTGCCGGCAACGGCCAGGGCGAGTTCTTCGAATCCGTTTCCGGCGAGGTCCCGCAGCAGGATGCCGCCTCGGTGCGCATCCGCGGCAAGGATGCCGGCGGCCTCAGCATCACCGGCAGGCGGCTGATGGGCGCTGCCTTCGTGCCGGAAGAGCGGCTCGGCCACGGTGCAGCACCCCGCATGAAGCTTTCGGAAAACCTGCTGCTGTCGCGCCATGCCACCGACGGCAAGGTGTTTGTCGGCGCCGGCGGAATGGTCAAAAGCGATGCGATCTATGCCGCTGCCCAGCGCATCATCAACACGATGGATGTGCGCAAGAGCGCCCTGGATCCGGAGGCGGCAGCGCTTTCAGGCGGCAATCTGCAGAAATTCATTGTCGGCCGCGAACTCGACCGCAGGCCAAGCGTCATGGTCGTCAATCAGCCGACATGGGGCGTCGACGCCGGTGCCGCCGCCCACATTCGCCAGACGCTGATCGAATTGGCGCGCAGCGGCTCGGCAGTGCTGGTCATCAGTCAGGACCTCGACGAACTGTTCGAGATATCCGACGCGATCGCGGTGATGCACAATGGCGAATTGTCGAAGCCTTTGCCGATCGCTGAGGCCACGTTCGAAAAGATAGGACTGCTGATGGGCGGGGCCGAGCCAGGCCACGCCGAACACGCTCTGGAGACGTCATGATGCGCCTCGAACTCGTCAAACGGCCGCAGCGCTCTATGCTGTTCTCGGCGCTGTCGCCCTTCATTGCATTCGTGTTGACGATCATCGCCGGCGCCATCCTGTTCGCACTGCTTGGCGTCAATCCTTTGAAGGCGTTCCAAATTTACTTCCTCGAGCCGGTCAGTCAGGTCTGGCAGCTGCATGAGCTGGCGATCAAGGCGGCACCGCTCATCCTGATCGGGGTCGGCCTGTCGGTTTGCTACAGGGCCAACATCTGGAACATCGGCGCGGAAGGCCAATTCATCCTGGGCGGCATCGTCGGCTCGAGCATTCCGGTGCTGTTTCCCCAGTTTGAAGGCCCGCTGGTGCTGCCGCTGATGCTGCTGTTCGGCATGGTCGGCGGTGCCGCCTACGCCGCCATTCCCGCCTTGCTCAAGACGCGCTTCAACACCAACGAGATCCTGACCAGCCTAATGCTGGTCTATGTCGCGCAGCTGTTCCTCGACTGGCTGGTGCGTGGGCCGTGGCGCGATCCGAAGGGTTTCAATTTCCCGCAGACGATACAGTTCAACGACTCGGCCATATTGCCGGAACTGATGCCGGCCTCCGGCCGTGCCAATTGGGGTTTCGTGTTCGCGCTGGTCGCGGCGGTGCTGGTCTGGATCTTGATGAGCCGCATGCTGAAAGGCTTTGAGGTTCGCGTGCTCGGCTCAAGCCCCAGGGCAGGGCGCTTCGCCGGCTTCGGTATCAACCGGATGGTGTTCTTCGCCTTCATGCTTTCGGGTGCACTGGCCGGGCTTGCCGGCATCTCGGAAGTCTCCGGAGCCATCGGCCAGCTGCAACCGGTGATCTCGCCCGGCTACGGCTTTGCCGCCATCATCGTGGCGTTCCTCGGCCGGCTCAATCCGCTCGGCATCGTCGCTGCTGGCCTGGTGCTGGCACTGACCTATCTCGGCGGCGAGGCGGTGCAAAGCGCGCTGGGCATCTCCGACAAGGTGGCGCGCGTGTTCCAGGGCATGCTCCTGTTCTTCGTGCTCGGCTGCGACACGCTCATTCACTACCGCATTCGCTTGATCGGTTTTGCCGCGCCGAAGCTTGAATCCGCGCCGAAGCTGGAGGAGGCCCGCTGATGGACATCACCGTCAACATTCTTTTGACCATCGCAACCGCGGCGACGCCGTTGCTGATCGCGGCGATCGGCGAGTTGGTGGTCGAACGTTCCGGCGTGCTCAATCTCGGTGTCGAAGGCATGATGATCATGGGGGCGGTCGGCGGTTTCGGCGCCGGCTATCTCACCGGATCGCCGTGGATCGGGTTGTTGACGGCGATCGCCTTGGGTGCGGTGTTTTCGCTGCTGTTCGCTGTCATGACGTTGTCGCTGGCCACAAACCAGGTGGCGACCGGCCTGTCGCTGACATTGCTCGGCCTGGGGCTTTCCGGCATGATGGGCACCAGCTTTGTCGGCCAGCCCGGCGCGAGGCTGCCAAACCTCGACATTCCCGGCCTGACAGCGATCCCCGTCATCGGCAGGTTGTTGTTCGGCCAGGACCCGATCTTCTACATCTCGATTGCATTGACCGCCGCCGTCATGTGGTTCCTGTTCAAGACCCGCACCGGGCTCACGCTGCGCTCGATCGGCGACAGCCACACATCGGCCCATGCCCTTGGCATCCAGGTGATCCGCTACCGCTATCTGGCGGTGATCTTCGGCGGCGCCTGTGCAGGCCTTGCCGGGGGCCACCTGTCGCTGGTCTATACGCCGCAATGGGTGGAGAACATGACCGCCGGGCGCGGCTGGATCGCACTGGCGCTGGTCGTGTTCGCATCATGGCGGCCATGGCGGGTGCTGGCTGGCGCCTATATCTTCGGCGCGGTATGGATCGGCCAACTTCATGCACAGGCTTTTGGCATTCCGGTCCCCTCGCAACTGCTTTCTTCGTTGCCCTATCTGGCAACCATCATGGTTCTCGTTCTAATCTCGCGCAACAAGCGTTTGACGATGATGAACACACCGGCTTCCTTGGGGCAGCCATTCGTTCCAGATCGTTGACAATAAAAGACAAACGGGAAGCTCCAAGGCTTAACTCAGAGAGGTAACACGATGAAAAAACTGCTTATTGCGCTGATGGCCGCGGCGGCAGCATTGTCGCTGGCAGCGACCGCCGAAGCGCAGGAAAAACTGAAAGCCTGTTGGGTCTATACCGGCCCGATCGGCGATTTCGGCTATTCGTACCAGCATGACCAGGGCCGCCTGGACGTAGAGAAGGCACTCGGCGACAAGGTCGAGACCGCATATCTGGAGAACGTCTCCGAGGGTCCCGATGCCGATCGTGCCTTCGAGCGCCTGGCGCGCGAAGGATGCAAGATCATTTTCGGCACGTCCTTCGGCTTCATGGACCCCGAAGTAAAGGTCGCCAAGAAGTTCCCCGACGTGATGTTCGAGCACGCGACCGGCTACAAGACGGCCGAAAACCTCGGCATCTACAACGCACGTTTCTACGAAGGCCGCTACATCCTCGGCCAGATCGCCGCCAAGCAATCGAAGTCGGGCGTCGCGGGCTACATCGTTTCGTTCCCGATTCCCGAGGTGGTGATGGGCATTAATTCCTTCATGCTCGGTGCCCAGTCAATCAAGCCAGATTTCAAGGCGAAAATCGTCTGGGTAAATTCATGGTTCGATCCGGGCAAGGAAGCCGATGCCGCCAAGGCTCTGTTCGACCAGGGCGCCGACATCATCGTCCAGCACACCGACTCGACCGCTCCCCTGCAAGTCGCCGAAGAGCGCGGCCTACAGGGCTTCGGCCAGTCTTCGGACATGATCAAGTTCGCTCCCAAGGCACAGTTGACCTCGATCGTCGACGATTGGGGGCCGTATTATATCGGCCGGGTGAAGGCTGCACTCGACGGCACCTGGAAGCCCGGCAATGTCTGGCTGGGCATCAAGGACGGCGCCGTTAAGATGGCCCCTTACACCAACATGCCCGACGACGTGAAGGCGATGGCGGAAGCCACCGAGAAGAAGATTATCGACGGATGGAATCCTTTCAGCGGGCCGATTGCCAAGCAGGACGGAACGCCGTGGCTGAAGGACGGCGAAGTCGCCGATGACGCCACGCTGCTCGGCATGAACTTCTACGTCAAGGGCGTCGACGACAAGCTGCCGCAGTAAGCGCAAGCCTTGGCTCGGCCGGCTTTCGCCGGAACAGGAGAGGGCGCCTTTGGGCGCCCTCTTTTCATCTGCAGAGCTTCGAAGGTTTACCTGCCCGGCTTGCGAATCCCACTCACGAAAGTTCAGCGGGCGACTATCGTGTGAACGCCCGTAGGCAGCCTGATACGATCCGATGTGGGAGCGAGCGCCGGGCGCCCATCCGTAGTGATCTGCCATATCTCGACGGCGCCGCCAAGCGGCGCTTCCTCATTGCGGTAACGGTTCACGCCAACGAAGAGCTTTTGTCCCGTGCGATCAAAAGCGAGTCCTTGCGGCAGCACGCCTGCGAGCGGCCATTCGCCGTGCGGCGATAGCCGTCCTGTTTCAGAGTCCAGCTGATAGAGGCTGAGCGACGCGTGCTCCGTCCAGTCGCGCGAGCCATCTGGCTTACCGGTGCCGCGAAGATTGGACGTGACAAGAAAGCGGCCGTCGGGGCTGAAGGCGATCGTCTCGGCGCCCCAGCCACCAAGCGCGATGTGAGGCACGGTGTGCCTTGCTGCGTCGCCCGTCGTCCCGACATCGGCAAGCCGGACTGTGGTGAGGATGCCCTCCTGAACGCCATAGAAACCAGCCGTATCGATTCCCCATTGAACATCGGAGGTGATGTAGTAGCGGCCGTCCGGCGAAAAGCGGCCAACAAACGGGAACTTGTTCGTCTGGATGCGATTGCCCCAGGGACGAATAGCAGAAACTGCTCCGTCCTCTCCGCGCAGCACCTCGTAGAAGGCAACCTGACCACGGTCGACGAGATTGACCCCGACATACCGGCCGCTTGGATGCCACTGCACCCAGGTCGCTTTCAATGGAATGAAACCCGTTGACGGCTCAAGACCGAGACCGAAGCTGGATGCTTGGCCGAACCGACCCTCTCTGACCGGAACGAAAGTGAGTTCGTGTTCGGCGTCGGCAGTAATTGCGGCGATGAGATCGCCAGCAGGATTGAGATGGATCGCCTGCGGCTGGATTCCGATCCTCACGCTGTCGACCACCGCCGAGTGGCCGCCATCGAACTGGAGCGATCGGATCGTGTCGCCTTGCTGCAACTCGTCGAGGCGGGTCGCCCGTTCGGAGCGTTGACGGAAGGTTTCGGCGACGAAAACGAACTGGCCATCCAGGGAGACGTCTAGTGCTCCGGGCGGCCCATAGGTCGAATTCGAAACCTCCGTCATCGCAACAGGGCGAGACCGCTCTGTCGGCGAGGTGATGATGGACAGCGTATCCCGATTGTGAGGATCTGGAGGCCCGAGCTCGCCCGTCTCGTAGACGGTCGGCACCATATCGACATCCGACAACGCAAAGACGATCCCTCCGCGACTTTCGGCCGGCTGAGCGCTTGAGAGGTCCGGCATCAGGAATAGAAGAATAGCAGCGAGAGAACAGCGTCGCATGGATGTCTCCATATCGATTGAAGGCGCCTATTTTCGGGGTTCGCTTTCAGTCGTCAAATCGATATTTGACATCTCAATATTCCACTCAGTAATAAGAGTTCGGAGGTCCAGCATGAATCTGGCTTCGATCGATCTGAACCTGCTTGTCGCCTTCGACGCTCTGCTCAGTGAAGGCAGCGTGAGCGCGGCGGCAGCCCGTATCGGGCTCAGCCAGCCAGCGATGAGCAAGCGCCTCGCCCATCTGCGTCGGCTCTTCGCCGATGATCTCTTCGTCCGTCATGCCGATGGCGTGCGGCCGACCGAAAAGGCGCTCGACCTCGCCGATCCGATCCGGGCCGCGCTACGGCAGATCCAGGATGCGCTGGGAGGATTCGGCCAGTTCTCGCCGGAGCGATCGGGTCGCATCTTCAGGATCGCGACCACCGATCACATCGCGGCGACTTTAATGCCCAGACTGATGCCGATGCTCCGTTCAGCGGCGCCGAGAATTTCGATCGTCCTGCGCAGCCTACACCGACAGGAAATCGTCGATTGTCTCGAGAAGGGCTCGATAGACCTTGCGATCACTATCCTGCCCGATGCGCCGACAACGATCAAACGTGCATCACTCTTCCACGTGAACTGGCTATCGATCGTCTCGGCAGAGCATCCTGAGATCCGCGACGCGATGACGCTCGAACTCTTTCTGAAGTATCCGCACTTGCTGGTCACTCATGTCGGCGATCTGAAGGGCTACATTGATCGCCTTCTGGACGACCGCGGCCTGAAACGGACCGTCGCAATGAGCCTGCCTTATGCGCTCGCCGTGCCGGCGATCATCGCCCAGACGGACATGATCTGCACCTTGTCGGCAAACGTGATCCGGCTGACGAATTGGCCGCGCGTGCGCTCTTTTCCGCTGCCCTTCGACTACTTCGGTTATCAGGAAACTCTGCTATGGCATCGGAGGAACGACAGCGACTCTGGTCACGCGTGGCTCAGGCGGATGCTTATCCGTGCAAGCGAAACAGTCACGTCCTAGAGCGCTTTGCGTTTTGGTCGAACCAAAACCGCGCTCTAACTCTCTATTTTAAAGCATTTTGTCGGACGCCAAACGAAGACGTTTGGCTGCAAAATGCTCTAGCAGAAAGGGTCTTCGCCCGCCGGCGATCAGACCGCCGAACCGTAGAGATCGTAGGCGTCGGCGCGGTCGATCTTGACGGTGACGATGTCGCCGGCGCGCAACGGGCGGCGCGACTGGATATGCACCGAGCCGTCGATTTCGGGCGCGTCGTATTTGGTCCGGCCCTTCGCCGAGGTGCCATGCGCCTCGTCGATCAGGACAGGCAGGCGTTTGCCGACTTTCCTGGCGAGCTGCGTCGCCGAGATCTTCTGCTGGCGCTGCATGAAGCGGTGCCAACGCGCTTCCTTGATCTCCCGCGGTATCTGTTCGAGGCCGAGATCATTGGAGCGGGCGCCCCTGACAGGCTCGTATTTGAAACAGCCGGCGCGATCGATCTTCGCTTCGTCCAGCCAGTCGAGCAGCATTTCGAAATCGTCGTCGGTCTCGCCGGGGAAGCCGACGATGAAGGTGGAGCGGATCGCCAGATCCGGACAGATTTCGCGCCAGCCGCGAATGCGGTCGAGCGTCTTTTCGCCATGAGCCGGCCGGCGCATGTTCTTCAGCACCTGCGGCGAGGCGTGCTGGAACGGGATGTCCAGATAGGGAAGGATTTTTCCTTCGGCCATCAGCGGGATGACATCGGCGACGTGCGGGTAGGGGTAGACATAGTGCATGCGTACCCAAACGCCGAGCTTGCCGAGTTCCTCCGACAGATCGAGGAATTTCGCCCGCACTTCGCGATCGCCGAACATGCTCGTCTGGTATTTGATGTCGATGCCGTAGGCGCTGGTGTCCTGCGAAATGACCAGTATCTCCTTAACGCCGGCCTTGGCCAATTTCTCGGCTTCGCGCAAAACGTCGGCCGCCGGTCGCGAGACGAGGTCCCCGCGCAGCGCCGGAATGATGCAGAAGGTGCAGCGGTTGTTGCAGCCTTCCGAAATCTTGAGATAGGCATAGTGGCGCGGCGTGAGCTTGACGCCTTGCGGCGGCAAAAGGTCGATGTAGGGATCGTGGCTCGGGGGTGCTGCCTCATGCACTGCAGCCATCACGCTCTCGTAGGCCTGCGGACCGGTGATGGCGAGAACGTTGGGGTGTTTCTCGCGGATTACGTCAGGTTCGGCGCCTAGACAGCCGGTGACGATGACCCTGCCGTTCTCAGAAAGGGCGGAGCCGATGGCATTGAGCGATTCATCACGAGCCGAATCGAGAAAGCCGCAGGTGTTGACGACGACCAGATCGGCGCCGTCATGTTTGCGCGCGATCTCGTAGCCTTCGGCGCGCAGGCGCGTGATGATGCGCTCCGAGTCCACGAGGGCTTTCGGGCATCCAAGGCTTACGAAACTGACGCGAGGGGCAGACATGTGCGGTTTCCAATGGACGCGGGCCGGAAACCCTGAGGCCCGGCCCGGAAGTCTCGATACATGTTGATCTTTAGAACTTCGCAAAAGCTCAATTTGCGCGGCGCAATAGCATAGTTCCGCAATCAAGCAAACCGGGGAATGGCTTGGCGCCGCTCGGCGGGCCTGAGCTGCTAAAGGGTCAGGTTCAATGACCGCCCGGTCCGAACCACGGCGCCAGGAACGCAAACTGTTCGGGGAACTGCTGCACGGCACCATCCAGAAGCATCTTCACGGCGACGTAGAGAATGATCACGAGGCCGATATAGGCAATCCAGCGGTACTTATGCAGGAGGCGTGCGACAAACGAAGCGGCGAAGCCCATCAGCGCAATCGACAGCGCCAAGCCGATGATCAGGACCGTCGGATGGTCCATTGCCGCGCCTGCGACTGCAAGGACGTTATCGAGAGACATCGAAACGTCGGCAATGACGATCTGCCAGGCTGCCTGAGCGAAGGTCTTGCGCGGCCCTTTGCCGCCGATCGTCCCGCTCTTGTCGTAATCGACATTCGACAACGATTCCGTCGCGTCATGTTCCTGCTCGTGGCTGACACGGAGTTCGCGCCACATCTTCCAGCACACCCAAAGCAGCAGCAGGCCGCCGGCTATAAGAAGAATGGGGCCGATTGTAAGGAGCCACTGGGTGATTAGTGCGAAGAAGATGCGGAGCACGGTGGCCGCCGCAATGCCGACGAGAATCGCCTTCTTGCGCTGGTCCGACGGCAGGCCTGCCGCGGCAAGGCCGATGACGATGGCATTGTCGCCGGCAAGCACAAGGTCGATGGCGATGACCTGGAGCAGAGCCGCGAGGCCAGCGGCGGTAAAAATTTCCATCAGCCGGAATTTCCTTGCTTGGTCGCCAATCGTTCGCGTGGGGTGCCCGAACGCCTAACGTGTATGGTTCCCGCGCGTCAAGAGAGGGCTTGAGAACAAGGCCGGCAACCGCCTGAGCTGCCGTGATCAAGATGACCCCGAAACCAGAACGCAAATGGCGCCCCTGCAAGGAAAATCTGTCGAAACTGCTCATGCCAAGCAGCCCTCTGCAGGCATCGGGATAGTAAAAAATGATGTCATGCGGCAATCGGTGCGAAATCGTCGGCTGGATGGCGCGAGCCGCGCATGCGCCAAGGTCGCGACTCCGCTCACGACCGCTCTACGATTGGTGGAATCCTCGACACTTGCCCAGTTCCGCCTGGCGTCGCAACCATGCGATGCAGGGTTTGATCGAGAACGACAGCACCGGTTGAAGCACGCCGCCACCGCGATAGATTTCGGGGACCGAAGAGTACGATGCCTTAGAAAGTGTTCCTCACAGGAGAGGCTCGTGACGTCTGACGACAACAGACCCGTCCTTTCCGGGGCGATCGGGGAGTACCGCGAGTTCGATCCTCCGGCCGCACTCGAAAGGCATTTCCTGTGTGTCTGGTCCAATACATTGCGCCCGGACGCGGGGAGCTTATCGGCCGTGGTCCCCGACGGTTGCGTCGACATCACCTGGATCGACGGCGATCTGGTCGTAGCGGGCCCCGACGTGGCCGTTGCCCTCTCTACGCTGACACCCGGCTCTACTGTGATCGGCACCCGCTTCCGACCGGGTGCGGCAAGCCGGTGGCTCGGGCTGCCGATGTCGGAGATCGTCGGCGGCCGGATAGGGCTCAGCCAGTTCTGGGGGGCGCTGGCGCGCGAAATCGCCCAGAGAATTGGCGATGCATCCTCCACGGCGGAGCGGATGCGGGCGATGCAAGCGGCGCTCTCCAGGCTTGCGCCCGATGTCAAGCCGCCGCCTCCGGACATGGGATTTGCTTTCAACGCGCTGAAAACGGAATCCGCCGGTCCGGGCATGGCGGTGATCCTCGATCGGCTCGACGTCAGCCCGCGAACACTTCGCCGCCGCTGCCAGGAGGCTTTCGGCTATGGTCCGAAGACGCTCGACCGCATTCTCCGCTTCCAGCGGTTTTTGAACCTGGCGCGGCAGTCCGCCGAGCCGCGCCTTGTCGATCTTGCGTTCGAGGCGGGCTATTCGGACCAGGCGCATCTCACGCGCGAGGTGCGGCGCCTGTCGGGGTTCTCGCCCGCGACGGTTCTGCGACAGCTCGGCGCCTGAACTGGCCGTTTCGTTCAATACGCCACCGCCAACTCCCCCTAGTCTGCCTTCGTTGAAAGGAGGCAGATATGACGATCTACAAATCCCGCATCATCACCAGTCCATCGACCGGGACTGGCGCGAAGTCTACGACTTCGCCTCCACCCCGGAGAATTTCCAGCGCTGGGCGGCAGGCCTCGGCCGGCGCTTCGAAAGATCGGGCGAGGAATGGACCGCGGAGGACCCCGACGGCCGGCCCATCCGCATCCGTTTCTCCCGGCCCAATGAATTCGGTGTCCTCGATCACATCGTCTTTGCCGATGGCAAGGAAACCCGCAATGCAGTGCGCGTGGTTCCCAACGGAACCGGCGCGGAGGTCATGTTCGTGCTCCTGAGGATGCCGGACATGACGGAGGAGATCTTCGCTGCCGACGCCGCGGCGGTAGAGCGCGACCTCAACACCCTTAAGGCAATGCTCGAACGCTGAGCTTCCCAAGATCAGGAAAGGAGAAGATCATGGCCAAATCCAGCAACGACAAGCGCATCGACTATGTCGAGTTTTCCGTCGGTGACATCGCGCGCTCGCGCGACTTCTATGGCAAGGCCTTCGGCTGGTCCTTTAACGACTACGGGCCGAGCTATTGCGAGTTCAACGACGGCCGCCTGACCGGCGGCTTCGCCCTCGGTGGCCAGAGCAAGGCGGCAGGCGGGCCGCTGGTGATCCTCTATGCCGACGACCTTGACGAGACCCAGCGCCACGTCGAGGAGGCCGGTGGGAAGATTGTCAAGCCCGCCTATTCCTTCCCCGGCGGCCGCCGCTTTCACTTTTCCGACCCGGACGGCTACGAGCTGGCCGTGTGGTCGGGCAAGTGAGAAAGCGGAAGCGGGCGCCGAGCCGAGCCCGGCGCCTCTTCGAATGGTTTTGGGCGGGCCGTCGGGGCTTAATGCCGCTCTTGGCGCCAAGAGCGGATAGTGAATACTGACTGGGCGAGCTACCAAGGATTCGACTGCGCGGCTGGTATGAACCACCTTAGAGAGGCCAGCGCTGCTGTTGTAAAAATTATTGTCCGATGGCGTAGCTCGCATCGTATAAGGCTGGCCTGAGGACCATCGCATACCGCACGAAGCATGACGGAACGAACACGAACGACAGTACGGCAAAGGCTGTATGCTTTTTTGATTGCAGGCCTGGGCGGGCTGGCCGCATCGGCAATCTCGTTTTCGATGACGCTCTACGAAGCTGCCCATCCGCCAGAGGTGCCCGTCGTGCAGGCAGGCCAGCAGATCGATACCGGTCGCTGGTTCGTAACCTTGCGAACGGCACGTGTCGGAACAGTGCCGCCGACAGGCGTTCCTCCGTCGCAGCCGGTGCAGCTTCTGATGGTGGATCTGGACGTGGTGAACCGTTCCGCCACTCCAAACAACGTGCTCTATCGCACCGTGACGCTCAGCGCGCCGGCGCAAAAGCTGCCGATGCCAACGGTTTATCTCGATCGCGACAAGTATCTGGCGGGATATTTCAATCCCAACATGCCGGAACGCCTGACCATGGCCTGGGAGTGGCCGGCCGATGTGCCCGTGCCGGACAAGGTGACGATCACCGTTACCGGCCAAATCTACAAGCTGCGCGACAATCTCTACGGCGCAAGCGGGTGGTACGACCGAGATCCCGTTGCGACGGTCGATCTGCCGGTGGAAAAGGCGCTATGATGCGCATGGTGCGTTCGGTGCTTGCGCTGCTGTTCGCTGCCGCCGTGCTCTACGGCATGCAGCATACGCGTCCGCTCTACAGCGACATTACATCGCCGATAGTCTCTTCGGGCGGCATGAACAAGCGTGTCCAGGCTGGCGCGTTCGCGCTTTCGCTGGACAGCGCCAGGGTCGCGCGTATCCTCAACGTCGAGACCTTCGGGAAGTCAAAGACCTACACGAGTTCCGGCGTATGGGTTGTGGTCGAAGGCGAGGCGGAGGCGAAATTCGAGACCTTGCGTCTCACATCGGGTGAGTGGCTGAGCGGCAGCGGCATCCGTTATGTCCTCACCGACCGGCTGCCGGCGACGATCGAAATGATGCCGGGCGATGCCTATCAGCCCGGCCTGCCACGCCGCGTCCTTCTGGTGTTCGAAGTGCCGGAAGAAGCCGTCGCCGGCGGGACCGTAGTGGTCGCACGCACAAAATTGCTGCCGCTCGACGATGAGATCCGCATCACCACGGATGTTTCCGGCAAAGACATCGAGCCCGCAATTACTATCCGCCGCAACGAAGAAAGGCCGCCATGGACAGTTCTCCCGCAAAGGTGATGTCAACGCGGCGAGGTTATCGGCTGAGCATGACGGCGCTGGTGGTTGCGCTGCCTGCCGCGCTAGTCGTGCAGACGTGGGGAAGCATCAAGGACTGGCGCTCCCAATTTTTGCGCCAGCCGCTATCTGCGACCTTGGGGCAACCGATCGACTATGCCGGCGCAAGCTGGACCGTGACGCGCATCACCAGACTGGCAGGCAGTGAGGGAAACGCCGTCGTCCTCGCCGAATTCGAAGCTCTCGCAGCTGACCCGAAGGCGCTCGGCGCCGTTCCATGCAAGGTGCGGCTTTCCGACGGAAGCGGTCGCGAATGGCAGCCAACCCTATTTGCCGATCCGATGGTCAGGAAGCAATATCCGGAGGCCCAGCAACGGTCCCTGTGTGGCGGCATGGCGTTCGCGGCGGCCGAGCCCGGCAAGCCGGCACGGATGGCTGCCAGCTTTTCGATTCCGCCTGCGGCGAGCAGCCTCACGCTATCGATTGGCCTCTACTCGGCGCTACCGAATCATCTCAGCGTCAGCGAGCCGCGGACCTGACGCCACGTGCTTCGCCAGCCATGACGACTGCAGTCTCGAGCACGGTTGCAAGCAGCGCGACTCGGACTGCGTCGAGCAGGATTCCTCCGTCGAGTTCGCTTGGGCTGCCGATGAACAGGCTGATGGTGTCGGCGAAGATCTGCCAAGTTGCGAGATCATGCGCTCCGATCAGTCTTGTCAGGCCATACCACATCCAGGCGCCGATCCAGGAGATGGCCCGATAGGCGATGACGAAGGTGACAAGCGTCGCAAGGCCGGCACTGAGCGTCAGCTTGAGACAAGTCCAGACCGGCGAATAGCGGCTGCGGTAGCCGCCAACGAAGTGCGTCGCGAAATCCTTCAGCCAATTTTGCCATGAGGCCGTGCGCGATAGCGCAGGACCGGGAGCGGCCGGCGCGGAAAGCTCATAGCCGTTGATGATCGCCGCCATCACCAGCCAGACAATCGGCAGCAACGCGAAAAAGAAAAGATTCTGAAGCTGCTCTCCGAAGGGAAGCGGCCGGAATTCCACCGGAACGAACTGGCCGGCGGCAGCCGCCGAAGTTACCGGCGCAAACAAATCGAGGCTGAGCTGCAGCGCCGCGCCTGCGCCAAGCCAGCGGATGAACTGGTCTTTCCATACGCCGAGCGCGTAGAGACCGATGAAGACCCAAGCTGCGTCCGTCGCCACGATCAGCAGCCGCCAGTAGGGGTGAGAGGCGCGCGCATTCAGTCGCTTGGCGGCAAAACGCACCAGCCAGCAAATGACGATCGACAGTACCACGCCGCTTGACTGAAGAATGGCGAAGATGTCGACGCTCTTGCCGAGTTCGGCTTGGGCCAGCGCCATGCGCGAATATTCGCGAACCGTATCGCCAAGAAAGCCCCAGGCGGCGTAATAGGCGAAGAAAGGCAGGATCGCAGCGGCGGTAATCGCCAGGATCGGCTCGCGTTTTGTTTCGTCCGCTCCCTTTTTTGCTTGTTTCCTCAGTGCCGCCACCGCCGGCATATGCGGCCGGAGCACCACGAACATCATGACCAGCACCGTCAGCTTGGCGAGAATCACCAGCGACAGCATGACCATTCCGCCCAGCGGGAATTGGAGGCCGATTGTCACGGCGCCCTGTAGCAGCAGATCATGAGCGATCACACCGAGGCAGCCGACCAGCAATAGCTGCGGCCAGCACTGGACAAGCAACCGCGTGGTTACTGCAAGAGGCCGGTATATGTCGTCAATCGTCGTGGTCATCGCCTCGGGTGACTTTTGTGCTCCGGTCCGGACTTAAGATGTTGTTTCGCCAGACGATCCCCCAAATCCAAAAGGAGGGGTTGCATTGGCGGAGGGACTGCCGGCTCCGGCGCTTCTTCGTGGTTAGGCGGATCAAGCTCATCCTCAGCGCATCCTACTAGTCACATCGCCCCGGCATTAGTTCCGAGGCAGATAGCGTCCTCGTAGGATTTTGGGGACGCGGAGTACTGGTTTGCTCGCTCCAATGTCGCGTAGATAGCGCGAACTTGAGGGAGCTACCAGTCCTCCTAGGTCCGCTCGCCGAACTCTGCGCCGTTTCCGGGCGTCGGACGCCAATCGTCGGGTGGAATCTGGATGACCTCCGCCTCTGTGCGGCCAAACTCCCGGCCGATTTGAAATGCCGCATACAGCGCGCCAAGACCGATTAGGAATCGAAGCATTTGAGATCTCCGTCGGCGGTAGAACTACACGGCCGGCAGTCAGTTCCACAGGGGCGGAACCACAACGTTCAACATTCGTTGCCACTGACAGTGGGCCAAGGAGGACGCCACAGATGGCGGACAAGAGGACGAGCGACACGAGCCGAGTTAAGAAGGGTGCAGAACTTGAAGTTGAGCACCTGGCGGAGATGACAGACGTAACGCCCAAACAGGCACGGGCATTGCTTCGCAAGCACGGCGCGGACTGGCAGCGGCTGAGGGCCGAAGCTGAAGATTTGAAGAAAGATGATTAGTAGCAGCGGTTCGCCAAGATGGCCCTCATCTCGAATGCACGGACAAGGCGCTGATCGAGCTTATCGTGACGGCAGCTCCGGCGTTCGGACGCGCGGTAGCATTCGACCTCCACGAATGATGCTGCAGCAAACACGTCGTCCCTTGCGGAACTCTTCAGCAATCAAAGAGTTGCGCACCAAAGGTGATCGTTATGGCAACTCACGACAAAGACCGTGCCTTCCGAGAGTTGATCAGATCGGAAGACTACCGACGCAAGCTTCGAGATCTGCTAAGATTGGACGGCGAACAGACTTTGCCACCGAGGCTTCTTGCGTTGGCGGTGGAGCTTCAGGAGGAGCTTGAGCGGGGAGGGATAGACTTCGCTGACGAGAACCCCTAGTCCACCAGCTACCAATCTCAGCCGTCCATATCCAGTGGCTCATGTTCCGGCTGCGCGTGCCACGTTGCCTGGCGCCAATCGCGCATGTCGAAAACTTGGCCACAGACCGGACAGGGGTTGAAATGATCAGCCTCGCATTTGCCCTGCCGCTTGCCGATTACGGGCGGCAGGTCAATATCCGAGAGTGCCACTGCCGGACTTCGTCTTCGAAGCGCCGCAATGACCTCCGTTAGCACCGCACGGCTGGCCCCATGCCGCCGGATCAGCTCGCGCACTTGGTCGGACCGGACGCCGTTTTCCTTGGCGAAGCGGTGAATTTCTAGATCATTCCCAGGCGACAGTTGACCACGGTCTCGATCGGGCATCCTCGTCATAGTCGGACAACACTCGTTCATGACTGCATTCCCTTGGCCTCACGCTCCAGCGTGGCCCGTTCCTCCTGTTGGCCAAGCGAAACCGCGGAATTGGCCAGAAGGTTCCCGTAATTCGGGTTGCTTTAAAGAAACATTCGGCCTCGCTCTGCGTTCGGCTCTATGGAGCTGCCCTATGAGCGAGGATGATAGTAAGGGAAGGCCGGATAGCGGGTCTGCCGTCGAGACTTTGGCCCGGCAATTGGCCAGGCAAACAGGCATCTCGGAGTCTGATGCTCGGGTGCTGATCGAACTGATCGGCACCAATTGGAATTCATTGTTGCGTGAGGCCCGGCTGTTGAAATCGCGGCGTTGACACTAGGTGCCGAACGGACACGCTTGTGGCCGGCGTCCCTTGGGGGCGTTGGGGTAGATTGCCTGGTAGAGACACCGGCCGAGCGGATTGGGGTCCGCCGCAAGAGACAATTTCAGCAAGAGCTTCCATTCGGCAACCAGGATCGCGGAGCACGCTAAACAATTCGTTGATCAACGGCTTGCGATTAGCCTTGCACTGCGCAATTTTCGCGGCAGGGGCCATGATTACCGAGACTGACGCACCCTAGGCGCGGGCTCGTGCACTACTGTTTCGACATCTGCCGTGACTAGGCCGGCTCCTTCGATCCGGACCGTCACCTTGCCGTTCTCGTCATCGACCCGAGTGACAAAGCCGGTGATCTCGACCTTCTGGCCGGCCCTTGTTCTCTTCGGTGTGTCGATCGAAAAGGGAAAGTTGTAAGAGGGTATGCTCACGCTCGACATGCCGTTGTCCAGCACCTTCAGGATTGTCACGGTGAGCGTGACTTCGTCGCCGATCTTTACCGCCATGGCCTAGGGCTCCATTTCCAGCCGATCGTGCACGTCGGATAGTTTCGTCATGCTACTAAACATTCAATTTTGCTAAAATGTTCCGGAACCGATTGCCCGCCCTGCGGCTTGAGTCGCGGTTCGGGGAGTCACAAGTGCATGAGTAGCGCCGCAGACCGGCTATCATTCATTGAGTTTCAATCGCCAACGTTGGTCGCGAAAGCTCCCGCGGGCAGCGACTGGCTGCACGAGGTCAAATACGATGGCTACCGCACGCAGCTAGTTGTCGATGGCCGCACAGCACGAGCTTTCACGCGCCGCGGCTACGACTGGTCGCATCGATACAAAGGAATTGTCCAGGCAGCGGCGAACCTACCGGTTAAAGCAGCAATCATCGACGGGGAGGCCGTCGTCCTGGGCGAGACCGGGTTGCCGGACTACCAAGCCCTCGAGCGGGAATTGGGCAATCCAAACTCGCCGAAGGTCATCTTCTATGCGTTCGACCTGCTGCACCTCAACGGTCGGGATCTCCGGCAACAGCCGCTGGTGAAACGCAAGGCCGCGCTAGAAAAGCTGGTGAAGGACAGGGCGCCGACACTGACCTATGCCGAGCATCTGGAGGTGAGCGGCAGCGACGTGTTTGAACATGCATGCCGGATGGGCTTGGAGGGGATCGTATCCAAGCGAGCGGATGCCCCCTATCGCTCAGGTGTGCAGACGAGCTGGCTCAAGGTGAAATGCATCAAGAGCGACACCTTTCCCATTGTTGCTTTCGTCGAGAAGCTCGGCGCCCATCCACGCCGCATTGCGTCCCTTTACATAGGCCGCTGGGAAGGCGATCGCCTAATCTACGCTGGCAAGGCCCAAAGCGGCTACAGCTTGACGACAGCGCGGCATGTTAGAGAGCGGCTTGATCCACTGATCATCGGCAAGTCGCCTTTATCAGAGCCCATCGTGAAGCCGAAGGCGACCTGGATCAGACCAGAGGTCCTGGCCGAGGTGCAATTCAGCGGCGTCACCGATCGTGGCATCCTGCGCGAGGCAGTGTTCAAGGGCCTGCGCGAGGACCTCGTGACGATCCCGGCGAAGTCGCCCGCTCCTTCAAAGAGACGAGAGGCAGTCGGGCAACATGGGGTTCCTCGCGAGAACATGCAATTGCTTCCGGATGCGGTTTCGCCCTCCAAGGAAGAGCTTGTGCGCTACTGGGAGCGGGTTGCTGATGAAGCGCTGGTCCATCTCCGCCGGCGACCGCTGAAGCTGGTCCGCCATGCTTTTGGGGCGACCTTCTACCACAAAGGCAAGCTGCCCGAGATTCCCGCGGCGGTACATCAGTTGCGCGTCCAGAAACGCGAGGGGGGCGAAGGCGTTCGCGTGTGGGTGGACGACCTTGCCGGTTTGCTCGGGCTGGTCGAGATGGATGCCGTAGAGGTGCATCCCTGGAACGCCACCGTTGACGATATCGAGCATGCTGATCGCGTCGTGCTGGACCTCGATCCGGGGGAGGGCATCGAGTGGGCGGAAGTGATCGAGACCGCGTTGGCGCTCCGCGACATCATGGAAGCGGCAGGTCTGGAGAGTTGGCCGAAGGTGACGGGCGGCAAGGGCATTCACTTAATGGGACCGCTTGAGACAAAGATGACCCACGACAGCGCCCGGCAATTGGCCAAGTCGCTCGCCCAGTGCCTTGTTGAGGCACGCCCCGGTCGTTATCTACTCTCTGCCGCTCCGGCAGCCCGAAGAGGTCGCATCTTTCTTGACTACCTTCGCAACGGACGTGGCAACACCGCGGTGGGAGCCTTCTCCCCACGAGCCCGACCGGGCTTCCCAATCGCCCATCCTGTAACGTGGAGCCAAGTTGAGCGGGGTATTCGGCCCGACGGTTTCACCATCGACCATCCGTTCCGAGCGGCTGCCCGAAGGGCGGCGTAGCCGCTCGCATTCGAAGCTTTTATGCTGCTTACCGGCGCCGAAGCGAATGAAGCGGCCGGCGACGCAATGGGTCAAACCGGGGATCAAAGCCCGCGTGAAGCATCCCAGGGGCGAGGAGGACCTTCGGCACGCCTCGCTGCAGGATTTTTGGGATGAAGACTAGAACGCCGTTTGTGTCTCGAAAACGCGACACGCAAAGTTCACCGGCCCGGCCAAGCGCCGACTATTTGACAAGCGCGCAAATGGCGTATGCTGTCAGCGTCCAAGCTGTTGGGGGCGTAGCGGCTACATGCGCTTGTGCTACCCACCCTGGAGCTGGGGAAGTAACCGGCAAGCTCCTAGAAATCAGAGCATTTGAATTTGACGCGCTGGCACCGCCACCTATGACGACTTTTGGCTTGGGACACCAAGCCTGGGCGGATTTGTCTGCGGATTCCGACGTGAAGCCGGCCGCCATTCCGATCAAAGACCGGCCACCGTTCCGATTTGAAGCCGGCCACCATTCCAATCAAAAGCCGGCCAGTTTTCGGCACTGAAGATTACCTCCTGGGTCAGCAACTTTGGCATCAATCACCTCGCCATGAACGGGGACATTTTGATGCCGGCAAAGAGAAGGCTGACCATGAGACAATTGAGACAAATGCTGCGGCTTGCCGGAAGCGGGACGAGCTCCCGCGAGATTGCGGTCGTGTTGGGGATAGCGCGCAGTACGGTGCAGGATAATTTGCAGCGTGCAGCCGCGGTTGGATTGAGCTGGCCCTTGCCGGGCGAGCTGACCGACGATGCGCTTGAGCACAAGCTCTTCAGTCGCAACGGCGTCAAACAGGGCACGCGGCGACGCACGGAACCGAACTGGGCCGATCTTGCGGTCGAGCTCAAGAAGCCCGGCGTCACATTGCTCATCCTGTGGGAGGAGTATCGTGGGTCGCATCCCGACGGTTACGGCTATAGTCGCTTCTGCGAACTCTTTCGCAGTTTCGAGCAGCGGCTTTCGCCGACGATGCGCCAGGAGCATGCGGCCGGCGACAAGGTCTTCGTCGATTATTCCGGCAAGAAGATCCCGATTGTCGATCGCAAGACCGGCGAGATCCGCGAGGCGGAGATCTTCGTGGCGGTGCTGGGTGCGTCCAGCTACACCTTTGCCGAGGCCACCTGGACGCAAACGCTTCCCGACTGGATTGGCTCGCATGTCCGGATGTTTCGTTTTTTTCACGGCGTTCCCAGACTCGTCATTCCCGACAATCTGAAGTCTGGCGTCAGTCGCGCTAGTTTCTACGATCCCGAGATCAATCGCAGCTACGGCATGATGGCTTCCCACTATGGCGTCGGCGTTCTTCCGGCACGGCCAAGAAAGCCTCGGGATAAATCGAAAGTGGAGAATGGAGTGCGTTTCGCCCAGTCCTGCATTCTGGGGCGCCTGCGCAACCAGACTTTCTTCTCGCTGGCTGAGGCCAATGCCGCCATTGCCCAGGCGCTCGATCGCATCAACGACCACGTCATGCGCCGGCTGGGCGTCAGTCGCCGGCAGCTCTTCGAGACCGTCGAGAGCCCGGCTTTGGCCAGTCTTCCACTGGAGGATTACGAGTTTGCCGAATGGCGTTTGGCCCGCGTCTCGACGGATTATCACGTCGAGTTCAAGACCTTCTTTTATTCCGTGCCCCACAGCCTCATTCGTCAGCAGGTCGATCTGAGAGCAACGGCGCGCACCATCGAGATCTTCCACCGCGGCAAGCGCGTCGCGGTGCATCAGCGCCGCCATGGAGGTCCTCGCCATGGAACCGATCCGGATCACATGCCCAGTTCCCACCGGCGCTATGCCGAATGGACGCCGGAGCGCTTTCGGCGTTGGGCCACGTCGATCGGGCCACAGACCGAAGGCCTGGTCATCGCAATTCTCGCCAGCCGTCCGCATCCAGAGCAGGGCTTTCGAACATGTCTGGGCATCCTGCGCCTGTTTCGCGACATCGATCGCAATCGGGCAGAAGCCGTGTCAGCCCGCGCTGTCGAGATCGGTGGCTTGAACTGCAAGAGCATTGCTTCGCTCATCGCCAATCACAAGGCCGCACGCCATTCCACCGAACCAACCGCCATCGTCGATCACGCCAATCTGCGTGGCCCTGATTACTTTCATTGAGGAGATCCACCCATGCTGATCAATCCCACCATCGACATGCTGCGAGAGCTCGGCCTCTACGGCATGGCAACCGCTTTCCAGGAACTCGACACGCAGCCCGAAGTGCGCGGCCTCGAGCACGGCGAATGGCTTGCCATGCTGCTCGAACGCGAGGCGACCATGCGCCGCCAGAAGCGTTTCGAGGCTCGCGCCAGGGCTGCCAAGCTTCGCCATGACGCGCAGATCGAGGATGCCGACTTCCGCGCCGCACGCGGCCTCGACCGCAATATGTTCATGGCGCTTGCCGGCTGCGACTGGATCAGAAAGCATCACGGTCTTCTTGTCACCGGACCAGCCGGCGTCGGCAAAAGCTGGCTTGCCTGCGCTCTTGGCCACCAGGCCTGCCGCGAAGACTTCTCAGTCGCCTACCACCGGGTTCCCAGGCTGTTCGCCGCCCTCGCGCTTGCAAGAGGCGACGGGCGATACGGCAGGATCCTCAAATCTCTTGCCAGGACCGACCTGCTGATCCTCGATGACTGGGGACCGGAAAAACTCAATGATGACCAACGCCGCGATCTCCTGGAGATCATTGAGGATCGCTACGAACGACGCTCAACCATCGTCACAAGTCAGGTGCCCGTGGATCGCTGGTGGGAGATTATTGCAAACCCAACTTTGGCCGACGCCATCCTGGATCGCCTCGTTCACAACGCCTATCGCATCGATCTCACCGGTGAAAGCATGCGAAAACAGCGCCCGCCAATCGTCCCCGAAAACACCGAAGCTTGACCTGAAACAAAACCCAACCCAAACATCAACGAGACCCAGGATCAGTCCGAAAAATGGCCGCCTTCAAATCGGAATGGCGGCCGGAATGAAATCGGAATGACTGGCCGGCTTCAAATCGGAATCGGTGGCCGGCTTCATCGGAACACGCATTTGTCTGGGCTAGTATCATTCGCACTTGCATATTGGGTGATTTCCCAACCGCTGACGCCGTCCTTCCCCGCTGGACCCGCAGCTCCCATTGCACCTTTAGGTCCCTGCTTGCCGGGCAGACCTTGTGGACCGACAGGCCCTTGGGGCCCTGGGGGGCCCGCCGTTGCGCAACCTGCAATCAAGGCGACACATGCTAGAGCGGTAATAACTCTCATGACCACCTCCCCGGTTTCCCGGTGAGTCCCAAAGCCTAGCAGCACGCGCCCGCCATCGGGAGCGGCCAATGAGGCGGAGGAAGGATCCGCGCTCCTTCGAGCGCGGCCGACCGGCTGCTCCCGATCTGCAGTGGGCTGGGCGGGGCAGGGGCTGACCCACTGGTTCCCCGATAACAGTTAGTGCCTGCTAATGTTCCAGGCTCGGCGTAGGCCGACTTGGCCATGACCGGAAATGAGGCCGGTCAGAGAAATCGGCCGAACCCCCGCTGTGATCTACCAAACATGTGAGCATCCCCCAATTTACCCCTCATGAGTCTTCTCTGCTTCTCCCCCGGTCTACGTGAAAGCGAACCGTTTGGGCCTTCGCCATCGGGGCAGCCACGTCGAGGGAGCCGCCGAGGAACTCATGCTGTGGGACATAAAGGGGCCGAAGTGGACGAAAGCGGTCCAATCATGCGTTGACGCGTTCGAGGGCAGAGTGTCCCCCAAGAGATCCGTGAGGCCTTTGAGGCGGCGGCCAAGGAGGCGAGCGTGTATCTCTCGCCTGAGTAGGAGGTGCTCTCCATTGGTTTCACCCTCCGGTCCAAACCGACAAACCTGGGCTCACCTACAGTCTGCACCGAGGGTGCGACTGCGCAACTCATGAAGTGGACCAAGCGGGGACCTAAGTGGAAGGAGGCCGTCGAGGTCTGCATGGCTCTCATTGAGGCGAGCGCACGCCCGACGACGGTTAAGAAGGCCTTCGAGGCTGCTGCCGAGGAGGAGGGGTTGCTACGCTCCTCTACTAGCGCTCGATCCCTCCAACCGCCGGTTGGTAGACGCGACGCAGTCGGCGTGCGAAAGATTCCTACGATCCGGGCACACCCGCCCCCGCCCACCCTGTGCCTGGTGAACGACTGATCGCCCGCCGTGCCGAAGGTGCGGCGGGCTTTTTTTGACGTCCGTACGGAACACCAGCTCCGGGAGGGGGTTCGGCTCCTGCAGCATCTTCTCCTGTGAACCAATGCTGCGAGATCGGTGTCCCTCCCGATCAGCCCGCGTCCTTTCCCTCCGTGGGGCGCAGGCAACTTCAGATGGACTCTCTCCCTGATCGGAGTAGTCACGTCATGCCGTCCACCTCGATACACAAAACGGAATACGATCCGAAGCGCAAAGTCCTCTCGGTGTGGTTCGTGGCCAGCGGTAAATGCTACCAGTTTGAGGACGTGCCGCCGGAGACCTTCGCCGAGTTCCGAGCCGCCTTCGCCAAGGGCCGCTTCTTCAACGAACAGATCCGCAATCACTTCCGCTACCGTCTGGTTGGACCCGCGGTCGACTGAGCACCATCAGCGGACGATCTCTCTTTTGGCAGGGATGCGGCTCATTCGTCGCGGCGTCCGGCCAGCCTTTGCGAGGGTAAGGTCGGACATCGGAACGAAAGGCGGATTCGCGAATTCTACTGCTAGATAATCGGAATCGTCGCCCATGAGGCTCGCGACCCTCCACCTTGAAACTGCGAGATACGGCGACGTATATCGCGCCGAAAGGCTCGCGCGGCTGAGGCAGCAAATGATCCGGCACATCAAGCGCACTGACGCCTCGGCTCAAAAAGTCGAGCAAGCGCTGGCTAGTTTGGCCGAAGCAAACGCACCCATGCACCGGCTCGCGCGGCATCAGTAGGGCCGCGCTCATGCGCGCCTCCGCACCGGCACGATGTGCGGCGGGTTGTTCGGTTGCTGTATGTGGCGTTCTCTCCACATCCGTTTCGCGATGCCTGTCCTTACCCCCGTGGGGGCGCGGGCTTCATTCGACCATGGTGGCTAAGACCAGAACGGCCCGAGGACGAACACGGCCACTAGCGCAACAAAAAGGAAAGCGGCGATCACGGCGCCCCACATGAGGATCCTTCCGGTGCCGCGTTTCTCTTCCTCGCGAGATCGCCGCAAGTGCGGTCACGCCCTGTTTCAATTGGTTGGTCGGTCGGTTCTTCCCGCTCTGAAGTTCCTGCCTATCGCTGTGTTGCGCCCCAGCACCGCACCCAATTCGGTACGTTTTCGCGCATTTCCAGAATCAGACGTTAAAAAGCGGCGGGCTTGCTTCGGATGGTTAAGGCCAGGAGCGCCTCCGAAAGTCGTTTCTTCGCCCGCTCGACCCCGTTCTCGTCGAACAAGTCGAGCGACGTTGTAGGATAACATCACACGACGTCCCTGCTGCCAAAGACATCCAACACAGTTTATGACTAAGTAGAACTAATTAGAGCATCGCTCGTAAAAGAGGTCACCGGTTTTTCGAACAAAGCGATCGCAAACTAGAAGTTACAGCGGTGCGCGCGCCGCTGTAGGCGCCGGATCAGATCACGAAAAAATCGTCGGCCAGCAGCGTCGGCCTGTTCGTCAGCGTCGCGAGCTGTGTCACGCCGCCTGCGACGTTTCCGTTGGAATCGTAAAACAACGCACCCGTAACCTTGTCATAGACGATGTGGTCGTCGGCGTCGTGCGCGCTAGTCCCAGCGAAGAAGTACCTTGGCTCGAGGGCTCCGGTGGCTCCCAGCCCCTGCATTACCGAATTCTGGAGCCTGAATGTATCGGCCGTATGGTTGAAATCCGTGATGATGTCGCGGTTGGCCACTGAGAGCGGCGCACTGAAAACGAAGGAATCGTTGCCGGCTCCGCCAGTAAGCCGGTCAATGCCAAGGCCGCCCATTAGTGCATCGTTGCCACCGTGCCCGAGCACGGTATCATTGCCTCGGCCGCCGTCCAGTTTGTTGTCGCTGTCGTTGCCGTCGAGCACGTTGTCGAGGGAATTTCCCGTGGCTCCGACGTTGGCGTTTCCGGTCAGACGCAGATTTTCTACCAGCCTGCGATCGACCGCCAGTGAGTACGTGACCAAGCTGAAAATCTGGTCGAGGCCCGCTTCGTCGATGACGTTGTCCAGTACATTGTCCACGTAATAGGTATCGTTGCCGGCACCGCCATTCATCAGGTCGGCCCCGGTCCCGCCATCGAGAAGGTCGGTGCCATCATAGCCCGCCAACCGATCGCTACCCGCCCCGCCCCTTATGGTGTCGTTGCCGGCAAGGCCGTCCAGCGTGTTGTTCCCATTGTTCCCGGTCAGCTCATTGTCGGAAGAATTGCCGCGACCATTGATAGCGCCAAGGCCGATGAGGGTCAGATTTTCGACATAGGATGGCAGTGAATAGGTGCTCGAGCTGAACACCCAATCGTTGCCCGCCGCATCGCCCTCGACCACGCGGTCGAGCGCATTGTCGACATAGTAGGTATCGTCGCCCGCGCCGCCCTCCATCTTGTCGATTCCGACCCCGCCGTCGAGCAGGTTGCTGCCAGCGTTGCCGACCAGCGTGTTGTCGAGTTCGTTACCCATCGCGTCGATGTCGGCAACGCCGGTGAGTGTGAGCTGCTCTATTTGCTGGCCGGACAGCGAATACGTCATCGAGGTGATGACCACATCGATGCCGGCGCCCTCAGCCTCGATGACTACGTCGAATGCGTTGTCGACGCGGTAGGTGTCGTTGCCCAAACCGCCGGACATTTTGTCAGCACCGGCTCCGCCGTCCAGAACGTCATCAAAGCTGCCGCCGTTCAGGATATCCGCCGCATCCGTCCCGGTCAGGTGCTGCTCCGTCACGTCCGGCGCGGCATAGGCGCGCACGTAGTCGATGACCATCTTGTAGGTGCCGGACGCCCGCTCGACTTCAAGGGGATTCATGGCAAGCGAGGCCAGCATATAGAGCGGCGTGCGGAAGGACTCGCTCATTGGAAAGCGGCTCAGCTCCTTGCCGTCATAGTACACGGTGATCCAATCCGTCGTGATCCTCGCGCCGTAGGTGTGAAACGTCCCGTCGAACATCGAACCGGCGAGGCCCGTATAGTTGCCTTTCCAAGCGTGGCTTTCCTTATTGCTCAAGTGCACCGCCTGGTGATGACCGTCGGGATCGCCCCCATACGCTTCAACGATGTCGATCTCGACGCGTGGCACAGTCTGATCGGGCGACAGCATCCAGAAAGCCGGCCAGGCTCCCGCCCCGCCGTGAAAGGCCGCGCGCATCTCGAAGTATCCGTACTCTTGCGCGAAACCCCGGCCGGTGCTGTTAACCGTTTGCATCGTTCCCGACTGCCAGACGCCGTCCACCTGCTTCATGGTAATGGTCAGCTGCCCGTCAGAGACGGAGAACGGATTCGTCGCCCCCACCGGCGACATGAACGTGGCGGCCCCATAGGGGGCGTGTACCGGCGCGAACCACTTGCCGGTGCCGGTGTTCGGCACGACATCAAGCGTGTTGAACTCGTCGGAAAAGGAGAGCTTGAAACCTGAGAGGTTCAGCTCCGATCCTTTGTACTGTCCGGTCCAATCGCCAGGGAGAGCAATCGCAGCCATTGATGGGCTCCTCGTTCTCGCAACATTTTCGCGGTTGATCCCCCACCAAGATCTAATCATCCATTTGTTAACGGAACGGTAATGGACACCGATTCCGCCGCAAATGGGCTCAGTGCGGTTATCCCCAACGCTTCACGAGAAATTTGGGAGAAGTCGCAAATCGGTTGAAGTAGCCGGCACACGAAACTGCGAATCCTCCATGGCGCATGATCCGATCGACACGCTGGGCAAGGCGACCCGGCACAACATGCTCGTCAAAGCCGAGTGCAGCTGGGGAACGTGCGCTACTGCCGTTCCGCCGATCTGATAATGGTCTATGGCGGAGGCGCCGACGAGCAACGCCGGGAATGAGCTGCATTGCGTTCTGCAACCGCTCGCTGGATAGTCCTGGCGATGTTGCAGACCTTTATGACTCATTGGCCCCAGATCCTCGCGACCATTCCGGTGGTGATGGCGGCAATCGGCATCGTCCACGCCATAATGACGAAGGAAGACGTCCGCGCCGCCACAGGTTGGGTCGGCGTGATGTTCCTGTCGCCATTCCTTGGCGCGATCATCTACGCCGTTGCCGGCATAAACCGCATCCGTCGTGCAACGATCAGCGCCATGCGGCCCCTTTCCAGCGAGGCGGCTTCCGCAAAACATGAGCGCAACATTGCCGCCGAGGAATTGATTGCCGAGCGGTACGGCCAACGCTTCACCGGCCTGAAGACATTGGGCGACAGGGTGGCCCGGCGTGCCCTGACCTCGGGAAACGCGATTGCGATATTGGAGACAGGTGACGAGGCCTATGGCGCAATGTGCCGAGCGATTGATGGCGCTCAACGCACTATCCTTCTCGAGACCTACATCTTCGACAATGACGATGTCGGGCGGCTTTTCGTGGAATCTCTCGCCGGAGCCGTCCAGCGGGGTGTCAGCGTTCGCGTGCTGATCGATGCCGTCGGGGCGCGTTACTCCGTCCCCAGCATTCTTGGGCGTCTGCGAGAGGCAGGAATCACCGCAGACCTCTTCAACGGCAACATTGTCATGGGCCTGCGTCTTCCCTACGCCAACCTCAGAACGCACCGGAAGATCCTGGTCGTCGATGGCACGATTGCGTTCACCGGAGGGATGAACATCCGAAAGGGATTCTCAGCCGAGTTCGCCGGCTCCTCCAGCGCGAGGGACACGCATTTTCAGGTCACCGGGCCGGTCGTGGCCGACCTTTTTTCGGTTGCCGCCGCAGATTGGCGCTTCGTGAGCGGCGAGCTCCTGAAAGGCGACACCTGGCAAGTGGCCACGCCTCCCGCGGCTCCCGGTCAACCGATGCTGGCGCGGGCGGTTGCATCGGGGCCGGATGCCAGCATCGAAACGAACCACAACTTGCTGATCGGAGCATTTTCCGTCGCCCGCAAATCGATCCGCATCATGTCGCCTTATTTCCTGCCGGATCGGGAACTGATCAGCGCGCTGACGACAGCGGCCAGGCGAGGCGTGGAGATCGACATCGTGGTACCGGCGATGAACAATCTTTTCCTTGTCGACCGGGCGATGACGGCGCAATTCGATCAGGTCCTGAAGCACTATTGCCGCGTATGGCGCACGGAGGGCTCGTTCGATCATTCGAAGCTGCTGTCGGTCGATGGAGTTTGGGCTTATATAGGATCCTCCAATCTTGATGCCCGGTCCCTGCGGCTGAATTTTGAGATTGATATAGAGGTTCTTGATGCAGGCTTTGCCGCGGAGATTGAAGCGCGGATCGGATCGGCAATCGCCTCCGCCGCGTCTGTAACGATCGAAACCTTGAGGGCCCGGCCATTTATCGTCCGCCTGTTCGACCGAGTGTTGTGGCTGGGATCGCCCTACCTTTAGAGGCTTTCTCGTTCTGCCGGGGGAAATTCGGGCGACGCAGCCATCGCTCTTTTAAGCGCCGCATCTCGTCAGGGCAGGGGAAGCAGCGATTGCAGATCCTATTTGAGTGAGACAAAGCTAAGTCTTGAAGGTAGTGAGGACGAGCAGCAGATTCATGCAAAGAATTGGACATAGCTTTCCTGCAAGTGTGCTCAAATCCATTCGCGACAGAAAAAAGCAGAAGGCGAAGGCTGCGCCGTCCGAAGGGACACGCCCCGCGGGGACTCTGGTCGCATCTTACAACGTTCACAAATGCGTGGGCGTCGACAGAAAGTTCGATCCCGAACGAATCGGTCGCGTCATCCGGGAAATCGCCCCGGATGTCATTGCGTTGCAGGAAGCGGACAATCGCTTTGGAGATCGTGCCGGCCTTCTGGATCTGCTGCGTCTCGAATTGGAAACGGGCCTGGTGCCGGTGCCGGTGTCCGGAAACGGCAAAGGGCACGGCTGGCACGGCAACGTTCTGCTTTTCAAACGGGGCATCGTTCGCAATGTCCATCAGATAAAGCTCCCGGGGCTGGAGCCGCGCGGAGCCTTGGTTGCCGAAATCGATCTGGACGAGAAACGAACTCTGCGCATTATCGCAGCCCATCTCGGCTTGCTACGCCGATCGCGCTCCGAACAGGCCCGTGTCGTGCTCGAAATCATGAACAAACCGGACGAAAAACCAACACTGCTGCTCGGCGATTTGAACGAATGGCGACTCGGAAACCGTTCCGCGCTGAACACGCTGCACACGACTTTCGGTCCCGCGCCGCCGGCGGTCCCCACCTTTCCATCGCGTCTGCCGCTGCTGTCGCTCGACCGGATCATGGCAAATCGACACGGAATGATCTCAACCGTCGAAGCCCATGACACGCCGCTTTCGCGGGTCGCCTCCGATCATCTACCGCTTATAGGATTCGTTCGCCTATGATGTAGCTGCCCAGTCCCATGGATGGAGATCGGTTCAATGGGAAGCTCTCGTATGACTAGCGGAGCCGAGCGGGGCGGCCCAGCAGCTTTGGTTGCGGGGGAGGCCGCTGGGCCTGACCAGCGAGGTTTCGGGGGGTGGAGGCCCGTCGCTTCGCAAATGTAGCGGCGGGTCTTCTGCAGTCGCGTCCCAGCCTACGCGCTGCCGTCTCGCTTTCCTCATCGATCGTTCGAACTGGCAGATAGGCGTTGGTTTCCAGCCACTCGCGCGGCACGATCTGAATGAGGTCCGACCGGCCAATTTCATTTTGGCCGCGATGGAGTTTAGAGCGTCCTCCGTCGAGGGCTCCAGCGGCACGCCGGCAACGTTTCTGAGCATCAATGCGGCGCGGCGCAGGATGATCTGCAGATCCGCCCCGCGACATAGCTGCGATGCGGTCGGCGGCGCTTTCAAGCTCTCCCGCAAAAGACAGGCGGGTCATTAGAGGGCCGAAGATCAGTGGCGGTGCGGCGCAAATTGCGACAATGCGGACCATCAAAGGCCAAGCACGGCTGTTAGCGGTGTTGATTTGGGCCTTCATCGTTTGTGGACGTTAGGAACGGAGTTAGGAACTAGCCCCGATAAAAATGGAAAAGGTAACTTAAATCAGACACATAGCTTAATATCTGGCGGAGGGAGTGTCCGTCCGCCGCACTCACGACTAGTTCCGAAGAGTTCCTAAAACTCAACAAATACATTGTAAATACAGCATAAATTGGTACGAAGAGTTCTGCCCAATTCCGGCCAAATCCAATGCTTGTTTGTGGGTTGGATTGTAGGTATATTTTGCCTATAATAAAACAATAGTGTTGGGCAAGCATATGGCCAGATCGATCAACAAGTTAAGCGCCGTCGAGGTGGCGAAGAAATCAAAGCCGGGCAGCTACGGCGACGGCGGCGGGCTCTATCTGCAAGTGGCGAAGAGTACCGCGAAGGGGGCGGAGGAGGGCGACGTCACCAAGTCCTGGCTCTTCCGCTTCATGATCGCTGGCAAGGCCCGGTACATGGGGCTCGGAGATGTTCAGACATTCAACTTGAAAGAGGCGCGCGAACGGGCGAGAGGGGCGCGGCAACTCGTCTCGGACGGCAAAGACCCCATCGAGGAACGCCGCGAGCGTACCGCCGCTCTACGTGCCGACGACGCCAAGCGGATCACGTTCAAGCAGGCGTCCGAGCGCTATATCGCCGCGCAGAAGGCTGGCTGGAAGAACGCGAAACATGCGGAGCAGTGGCGCAATACGCTCGCAACGTACGCGTGGCCGGTAATCGGGGACTTACCGGTGGCGAAGGTGGACACCGCGCACGTCATGCAAATCCTAGAGCCGATCTGGACTACGAAAACCGAAACAGCCACCCGGGTGAGGGGCCGCGTCGAATTGGTGCTCGATTGGGCGAAGGCCCGACACTATCGCAGCGGCGACAACCCGGCTCGGTGGCGCGGCCATCTCGACAAGCTTCTTCCGGCGCGGTCGAAAGTCGCCAAGGTCGAGCACCACGCGGCTATGCTGTACGCAGACCTTCCCGCATTCATGTCTCAGCTCCGGTCAATGGACAGCATCTCCGCCCGCGCACTTGAGTTCACGATCCTGACCGCCGTTCGCACTGGCGAGGCCATCGGTGCGAGCGAGGGCGAGTTCGACTTCGCGAAGAAGCTCTGGACCATCCCCGCCGAGCGCATGAAGGCCGATCGACCGCACCGAGTCCCGCTTTCTGATCGCGCGATCGCCATCCTAAAAAGTGTCCCGCGAGAGGCCGACAGTCCCTATGTCTTCCCCGGCGCCCGCAAGGGGAAGCCGCTCAGCAACATGGCGATGCTGGAGCTATTGCGTGGCATGGATGGGATGGAGGGCTTAACCGTCCACGGCTTCCGCTCCACCTTCCGCGATTGGGCAGCGGAGCGGTCGAACTTCCCGCGCGAAATCGCGGAGGCGGCGTTGGCGCACGTTCTTTCCGACAAGACGGAGGCCGCGTACCAGCGCGGCGACATGCTGGAGAAGCGCCGTCGCCTGATGGCAGCGTGGGCGGGCTTTGCTGCGACGGCGAAATAGCGTCGCAGCGGATGGCTAGGCGCAAAATTTCTACTTGGAGGAGGCTGAACCCTTGGCCCTGACTATAAAAGTGGAAGCCAGGTCTTTGCATATCGATTCGAATTTCTGGAAATTCCTCTTATGCTCCTCCAGCCCTGTCGGGTCGGTGTCGAAGATTTTCTTCAGGGTGACCTTGTTCTGGCGCGCAGCATCCTCGTAGCCGTGCCGGTCAAGTTTGCCTTCGATTAACCGCTGGGTAGCGTCGGTCTCAGCCTCATAGTAGGCTTGCATATCCGGCCAACCTACCGCCTTAGCCAACTCGGCCATTTGCAAACTTTCGAATCCGCTAATCTTCAAAGCCCAGGCAGTGGCGTTTCCGCCTTTCTGGAAGCTTTGGGCGACAGTGTCGCGATAGTTTATGCTGATGGCTCCTCGGACGCAGAGGAGTACGGATCTCTTCTGCGTCGCGGAAAGCCCAACCAGCTCGGCTTCCACTTGTTTTTTCCAACCCTCTGAGTTTGCGGAGAATGCCTGTCCTTGCGTCAGAAGAAGGCCTGTCAGCGCAAATAAACCGGCTCTTGTCAGACGCGATTGCAAGCTCATGCCTCTTCGTCTCGATACGAATACTCGTCTTATATGACGTGGTTTCATAGAGTGCCAGATGTTGCTCTGACTAAATGGATGTCAGAGAACGGGTGGGCTGGAATGTCCGGCGCTTACGGGTCGAGAAGGGCATGTCGCAGGACCACCTTGCGTATGCCGCTGAGATCGAGCGCGCCTATGTCGGCTACCTAGAGCGCGGGAAACGGAACTCGACGATCAGCACACTCGAAAAGCTTGCTAAAGTGCTCGGACACGACGTCTCCGAGTTGTTCGCCATGCCCCCGAAAGACGCCGACCCGATTGCCCCGCTAAATCCGGGGAGAAGGAAGAGCTGAGGCAGCGGCTTGTGCCGCGAGTGGGATGATGATTGGGTGCCGCTCGACGAGGGAGCGCGCCAATGAGGATCGATCGTTTTCAGCTTTCTAATTACAGCAGCTTTTCAGACACTGGCCCAGTCGATCTAAAGCCGGGGATTAACATCATTGTCGGCGAGAATAACGCCGGCAAGAGCGCCATTCTACGCTCGCTGTACCACCTCGAAAATACACCTCACAGAAGCCCGCGCGAATTTCGAGCTGAACGGCTGGGATATTCGCATCTGGATTTGGACGTATCAATCAGCGGAGACGAGATCAAGAGCGCGTGGCTGAAAAGTATAACTGAAATAAATTGGACTCTTGCGAGTTCTGATTTACCTGCTGCGCAGCGAATGATGGATGAATTCCTGTCTTCATCATCGCTTAACATGAAAGTTGAAAAGCAAGGAAACACTCATCCTATCCTCAATATACCATTTAGGAATAGACCTAACTCGGCTGAATCAATAGCTTTATTCAAGAAAGATGCTGGAAGAATTTTGTATATACCGGGTCGATTCCACGATGATAACACATACGAGTTGGTTAATTCAATTTGGCACAATTACGTGTTTATGTTTGACGCTCAGCGTTTTGGACTAGGACGGTCGAGTTTTGGCTATCCTGAGCGTCTTAATAGCAGGGCTGACAATTTGGCGGCAGTCCTTAATAGAATTCAGGGAGAGCGTGCTACACTCTTCGCGAAATTAGTCGATCACATCCGAGAGATATTCTCGACCATACGAAATCTGAGTGTAAGACCTACTCAGCAAGGCGATATGGAGGTTTTGGTTTGGCCAGTCGATGAACAATTGCACCCAGAACTCAGCGTAGGCCTAAATGATTCTGGTACTGGAGTGGCACAAGCAATATCAATTCTGACCGTCGCTATGACGCTCGATGAGGCGGTCATTATAATTGATGAGATCAGCAGCTTTCTCCATCCGGCAGCTGCGAAAACTCTCTTGCGAATTCTCCAGACAAACTATCCGCAGCACCAATACATTGTTTCCACCCACTCATCTGAGGTTCTCAGCGCGAGTTCGCCATCGGTAGTCCATTTTGTTCGCAAATCGGGTTTTGAGTCCTCAATATCATCCGTCGATCTCGGCAATTTGGAGGATTTGCGACAGGTTACAGGGCAGCTCGGGATTTCTATGACCGACGTATTCGCGGTCGACCGGATCATCTGGGTTGAAGGACCAACGGAGGAGCTTTGCTTTCCCTATATCTATACGCAAGCTGCTGGCCCTATGCCGCGCTCAACCATGTTCGTGCCAGTGATCGCTACGGGAGACTTTAGTAAAACAGGGACGCGGCTCGAGTTGGTACTGGAAATCTATAGGCGCCTTGGCAGCGCGGCTGCGCCTCTTGTCACGTCCGTGACCTTCGGCTTCGATTCCGAAGATCTCTCACAGCGCGAGAAAGAAGATTTGCTTCGTAGATCAGATGGACGCGTGCGCTTGCTCCCGCGCCGACATTTCGAGTGTTATCTGTTAGATCCCGCTGCAATTGCCGCGCTGGTGGTTGCACACGTTCCAGACCTACAGTTTGACGAATTGCGCGAGGTAATCAACAAATGCCTCATATCGCTCGGCGGCGACGCAGCATTCAAAGCTGCCGACGTTTTCAAGGGCGATATATTCGATCCGCAGTGGCTTGCCAAAGTTGACGCGGCGAAACTTATCAAGCGGGTATGCTCGGACGTAAGCAGCCAACGCTTTGCATTTGCAAAAAAAGTCCACTCGCTGGAACTCCTAAAAGTTCGAATGGCAAGCGACGCGGCCAAGGAAGAGCTTGCGGAACTGATTGCTTACGTGACCGACCTTGTTGATGGCTCGAAAGAACGACCCGCTCCTGACCCGAGATCCTAGAAAATTCGTGCAAAATTTGCGAGGGACCAGGTAGGGGCGGGGCAGGGGACCGGCATCAGCCAAAGGCCCCCAGCGTGGGAATAAAAACAAGGGGGGTGGGGGGCAAAAGCCATACGCATTCAATCGCCCGCAAATGCCCGACAACGCGCGCCGGGATTGGCCCGGTCATCCCGGTCGCCCATGACGATGAACGCGCACCACGGGCCACGCCACGCCAACGCCACGCCACGTACGGCCCCATCCCCGGCACCCCGCCATGATCCGCGCGGTGCGCCATGCGCCATATCCCAGGCCTCCGGGCCGTTCAAAAAACCCCGATAAAATTCCCGCTCCGCGAGCCCGGATTTCCGGGCATTTCAGCCTCCCAATTTTGCGTTCAAAAACCATTTGTTTTTCGCACAAAGCGCTTGACTGCCGCGCATAGCGGAGCGACATTTTTCGAGTAAATTCAGTCACTTAAAGCGGCCCAGCCGCACCATTGAACGGAGATACACCTATGCAAGTCATGCGCACGTTTTCACACCGCGAGTTTGGCAATTTGGGCGAGGCAACCTTGGCCGTCGAAAAGGGCAAATGGACACTCGACGGCCAAGCCCTTCCAGACGCCTCGGTCGAGTACCTCATGGGCTTCGCCCTCCAGTCCCTGCAGGACGCATACGCGGGCGCGAAGAGCCAGGAGGCGGCTAGCGCCGCTTTCGACGCCAAGCGCAAACGGCTGATCGAGGGGGCCATTGGGCGAACGGCTGGCTCAGCCGAAGAGCCGCATGTCCGGTTTATCCGCCAGATGGTCCGCAACGCGCTCAGCCCCGACAATAAGGCCCGCTACGAGGCGACCGACGCGAAAGACCGGAACAAGTTCCTCATGGGGCTTTTCACGGGGCTTCCCACCACGAAACGCGACCGTCTCGACGCCCAAGCCCGGACTGCCCATGAGGCATCGCTTGCCGCGAAGGCCGCGACTGAGTTTGAACTGACCATCTAACGGCGCATCGCTAACGTTCTGCTGGGCGGCTCGCGAAAGCGCGCCGTCTAGTTGAACGCAAAGCCTAGCAACATCGAAAGGGCGAACACCATGCGCGCCGCAGTCTACCTCCGCGTATCCACCGACCAGCAAACCACCGATCGCCAAGAGCGCGAGCTTCGAGAAGTCGCGGACCGTACGAGGTGGGAAATTGTCCAAGTCTACCGCGATCACGGCGTTAGCGGGGCGAAGGGGAGGGACAAGCGCCCCGCCTTCGACGCCCTTTGTAAGGATGCCGCCCGCCGCCGCTTCGACGTTGTGATGGCATGGAGCGTCGACCGGCTGGGCCGTTCGCTTCAGGGCCTCGTCGCCTTCCTCTCCGACCTCCACGCCCTCCGCGTTGACCTATTCCTCCACCAGCAGGGCATTGACACAACCACCCCGGCGGGCAAGGCCATGTTTCAGATGATGGGCGTTTTCGCTGAGTTCGAGCGCGCGATGATCAGCGAGCGCGTCAAATCGGGCCTCAATATGGCTCGGGCGAAGGGCAGGAAGCTAGGACGCCCCCGCGTCTCCAAGGTGACGGAGGAGGCGATTGCCCGCGACCACGGAAGCGTCCGCGCTCTCGCAGCTAAGCATCACGTGAGCGTCGGCACTATCCAACGGATCAAGCACCAAGCCTCAGGCAATCCCTCTCGAATTGCGGAGTGATGCTTGAGCGCAAGCGCGAGGGGGGCGCTAAGGCGAAAGTCCACGGGGGAAATATAAGGGCAGGGCACCTACCGCGAGGGCGAAAGCGCAGGAGGTGCTGCGGCTTAAGGCAGATGGGGCTGACAGGGGATGCAATCGCTGAGAAGCTGGGGATTGGAAGGTGTTTCGCATTCTGAGGGATGCGGCGTAAGCTGTGGCATGGGGAATGAGGGTGGAGGAAGCATGGACCCCGACGAAGCGCCGGCTCGCCCGCAAAAAATGTCCGGCTGGGTGTTGTTCGGGGGAATAGCGACGGCAATCTATGTCGCCTTCATTGCATTTGTGCTGATTGACAGCCGGACCGAAGGCTTCTTTAACATCACCAAGAGCAACCTCTCCCTGAACACATTTGGCGATTTCCTGGCGGGCGTTTGCGCGCCACTTGCGTTTCTATGGCTATTCATAGCGACGATGGTTCAGTCTCAGGAGTTGGCACTGCAGCGCGAGGAATTGCGCCTGACGAGAGAGGAATTTCGACTAAACCGGGAGGTCGCCAAACAGCAGGCCGAAGAGGCTCGGAGCCAGGCGCGATTTATCGGGACGCAAACTGCGATTATCCAAGCCAGCGAAATCGACAAGCTCATTGAAATACAAATGCAAGCGGTTGTGCGGCGCGTGAACGACATCAAAGGGTATGAAATCTTTGTTGGCGAGGGAGGCGAGCGAACAAAGATCCCCTTATCGAGCTCCTATTCAGAGCCGTACGTTGATTTTGTCGACGCCGTGAGGGCCTTGATTAAGGCCGCCGAGGACCTCCGGAGGATCAGGTCCCTATTCCCCGAGCGGCCGGTCCACTTCAAGAAGGTAGGAGAGATGCAGGCTATTCATCAGCTTTTTATCGTGATTGAAGAGAACACAGGAAATGCGTCGCAAAAGATTGCTGCAACGCTAAAGAACAGTGACTTTTCAGACGCGGTGACTGCGTCAGAATACTTAGTCACACAATGTGGCGGTTGAGTTCGGCTAGGGGTAGTGATCGCCCCGGCACGGCGAAAGAAAAGTCCGGTTGTGTTGTCTGCCTTATCGGCGCCGAGAGCAGCTCAACAAGGCGACATGCCGACTGGCTTTTGCATGAAATCACTGCCGGCATAGAATAGAAAGAGCGGTATGTCGGGTCAAATGCTTAAGCCTGAGGCTGATTGGAAGAGTGAAGCCTACTGCGGAGAGGGGGCTTACGCTCACGGTTCACTTCAGGACTTTCGGAAGAAGTACTAGCGTCGCAATTTTCGACTCGCTAAGCACCTGATGGCAGAGTAGCAATAGTGGATCAGGGTGGGGTTCTGGCATGACGATGAGTGAATGTTCCCGCTGCTTTGCGCCGCTGATTGTCGCCATCGCATTAAGCTCATCAGCCTCTGCTCAGCAGAACACTTGTGATTGCACCAAAAATCAGAAGGCATCTGCTACTGCAGAGGGGACGTGCTCAGTCGCGGACCTAATGAGTAAGTGCTCGATTACTTTCGAGATTGGCAAGGCGAAGGACCTTGCGCTGCAAGAGATCGAAAAGCAGGGCCTGCTTCAAAATCTTCAATATCTAAAACGGGGTGATGGCTCCAGCGATCCCATTACCGAGGGTATGCGGTTCCTCCAGGACCCCAAAGAATTGACTGGACCCGCGGCAGACGATCCGGCAGCGCTGTCAGGCACAATCTTTCTGGCGCTTTCGCCTTCGGTCGCTGAGGCAGATTCCTCGGCTCTAAAATCCATTCTGGATGGGCTCCAAACCAACGCCAAAGAACTTGCCGCGACGTTTTTAGATTCTGATGCCAATTCGCCCAGCCGAATTGACGACATTGGTGGTCATGCACTGTTTGTTCAACATGGCTGTGTTGCAGTCGTGAATCAGGCTTGGCAGGTTTTCATGAAAACGTTTTGGTCGTCGGCTTCGCCGGCAGGCTGCATATCTAAATGAAAATGTTCGATATGCTCTCTCTGATTTGGGACGCGGTACCGAAGGTACAATCGTCCATCACGCTGATTACGTTTCTGGTAGCTGCAGCCTTAACCGGCTTTTATTTCTACCTTGGGCATCGAGAGCGGGTGCTGAAGGGAGCGCCGCCCGAGCAACGACGTGAAATGGTGGATGCCCTCAACAAGTTTTTCCATGTTGACACGAGCAATCTATCTCCGGAGCAAAAACTGCAACTTGCCCTCGCGCAAGTTCGAACAGGGAATGCGCGCCTACTTATGTGGCTAGTTTTTTTCTTGCTGATGTCCCTAGTCTTCGCCGGATGGACTGTCTATTCCACTGTGCAAAACTTGGTATCGTTTGAGGGAAAACTTGGCTCATTAGTCTCGTCCATGAAGGACGATCCGAACTCTCCGGCAGTGACTAACTCATCCGACGTTTCCGATTTCTGGGTTTCCAGCACGACGGCAGCTTCGTCGCGAGCGCTGATCCTGCGCCTATGCGAGACGAACGTTTGCTTAGCATGCAAGCAAGAAGGCGCTACCATACAAGTGTCTGCTGATGGTCGGCTCAAAACCTACAAGGACAAGAATGGAACTGCCTTAAAACGCTGCCAGTGACATTGCTCACGGCATTTCCGTCCGGCGCACATTCCTCATCCAAAGCATGCGGCACCGGCAGCTAGGTATCGGCAATCAGCCGGTCGTCCAGGATTGTCTCGGTCAGATCGCGCTTCCTCTTTCCCATCTCCTTCGCCAACAAAGGCCCGCTGCGAAAAATGCGGCGGGAAGGAATCGATGAGAGCGGAGTCATTTCATCCTGTCGGGCAGGAACTGGAGATCATCCGTTTTCGGCGGCTGGTCGAGATCAGATGGGAGAGGCGGGACTTCCGCCCACTTCGGCCACGCCTTAGTCGATGATGCTAGGACTGTTTATCGCCCTTGCCTTTTTCAACCGCTTCCCAATCCCATCCAGCTCAATCACCGTGCCGCTGGTCGGCGCAAGTCCTACGGCCCAATCCTTCTCGGCAGGCCACTCTCCCTTCCGAAACATCTCCACCCGCCGCTGCGCCTTCGCAAGCCGCAACGAAAGCTCCGCCTGGGCGTGCGAGTCCACCGCCTTCGCGGTCCCCGGCACCACCCGCCGCGCCTCAACCTTGCGGATCAGCTTCAGCGCCTCCAGCTTCAGCCCAATATCTTGCCGAGGGTCTTCCGCCACGCCCATAAGGAACTGGTAAGTGAGGTCGAACACCTCGGGCGGGGCCTCGTACTCAATGATCGCCTTGGCGGCGTCGATGGAGCGCGCGGTCGGCACCTCCGGCGATGTCATGATAAGCAGCAGCTTCCGCAGCGCCGGGCTGATTTCAGGGTCGGTCATTGCTTGCTCCTTGGAGGAACACCATAGTGTGTTACTAATGTAAATCCGGTGTTACCGAATATCGATGGATTTTCATCATTGTAACACTAGTAACATCTGTAACATGCCCAATTAATTCGGTCGTACCGTGATATATCAGATCGGGGAAAGCCCTAGCACGCACCCCGTTACACCCGTTACACCGTTACGCCATACATTCCGCTCATCCCAATGACTTCCAATAGCCCCTAGCCGGCCCGGCATCGAACCGGATCAACTTAGGCCCCTCCCACCCCAGCCGCCTCATGCAATCGGCCAAGCGCTGCGTCGCACTATTTCGCGCCTCGGCCAAGTCGATCTTAAGTACCTGCTCAAAGACAGCTTGCGTGGATATCCGCAACTCGCCCCCCGCAAGCTGAGCCGCCGCGTCCAAGCGCCCCACCAGCAATTCCTCCCACGGATCACCCGCCACGCGCTCGGCCTGCCTTTCCGCCGCGAGCGACCAAAGGCTTTCGGGAATGGTGATCGGGTCAGCTGCATCCACCTCGGCCGCCGCAGCCTCGGCCCAAAGCTGGTCCCGCACCCCGGCCAGTCCCGCCAAGTCAATCTTGCCGGTGGCGACCGGCCAGAACCTTCGGTTCCCGGTCGGGTCTTGCAGATACTGCGCGTCGTTTGTCGTCCCGATAAAGATGCAGCGGCGAGGCGCATCCTCCCGGTCCCGTTGGAACGCCCCCCGCGCTCGGTCGTAGGTCTTCGAAATGAACTGCTTGACGCCCCTAATGTCAGCTCTGCGTAGCCCGACCAACTCGGGCAGTTCCACAATCCACTTTCCCTGCAGCAGTTCCTGCTGCTCCTTGTAGCTCACGCCGATCGCGATCTCGTCGGAGAAGAAGTCCTCGCCCCCCGCCAGCACCTTCAGCGCCGTCGATTTCCCTTGGCCTTGCGGCCCCTCCAGCACCATCACGAAATCGAACTTGCAGCCCGGTTTCCGCACTCGCCGCACAGCGGCGATCAGCACCGCCTGGCCAATGGCGCTGGTCAGTTCATCCGGCTCCGCCCCCAGGTATCGGGTAATCCACGAGTCGAGCCTCGGCTGGCCATCCCACTTCAATCCATCGAGATATTCGCGGACGGGGTCGAACGCATTCTCTAGCGCCATGATGCGGATTGCATCCCGAGTGTGGCTCGGTTCCGGATCAAATTGTAACCTTTCCGTTATGACGTCCCGCACCTTCAGAACGATGTCCTCCATCGTCACGCCGAGGTGTCCACCGTAGCCCTCGATGGTAATCCGCTGCCGGAACAGGTCGAACCGAAACACAATGCCGAGCTGCTGGATCGCCCGCTTCGCATTCTCCAGCGACGGCACGATTCCGCTGGGATTTCGGACCTTGCTAAGTTCAGACGCTGTGACGACAACAGCGCCACCATTGCCGGCCTGCTTTTTCGCCAAGTTTTCCGTGACCAGACTTAGGAACGGCAGTGGACCGTCGCCCTTCTTCACCAAATCATCCATCAGTAAAACAACCTCTGTTCGCGCTCGATGAGCTTCTGGCAGGCGTCCAACACTGCCTTTCGGGCGGCGCGGCTTGCCTTGCAGGGCAGAGCGACCGCATCAATCAGGTCCACCGCCTCCATTAGCCGCTCGAACACCTCGGCAAACTCTTCCTCCCTGCGGCTTAACGGCCGCCCCGCCACCTTCGCCATCTGCCGGCTTCGCCGCTTCGCTCGCACCTGTTCAAATGAAATCACCGTTCCCATTTCCGAACTCCCTCACGTTGCCAGCACGATCCACACGATCACGACCACGGAAAAAGCGAACGCTGCGAACGCGGGGAGGTCTCGCAGCGTTCTCATCATCACAGCAGCCGCAGGGCGACGAGGTCACCCATCCCACGGCGTTCCATCTCGCGCTCGGCCAATTCGACCAAGTCGCTAAGGATTTCCTGTAGTTCGTGACTTGGCGACATGCCACACGCCTCCATCCTCGCCAGCGCTAGCCTTAGGCGTTCGTCCTCAGGCAGTGCCGCGAGTTGGGCGAGCCAGTCGTCTCCAAGCCGAAGGCCCCAGAGGATGCGCTGGACTTGGCGCTCGGTTTTCTTCGTGCCCACGGCGTCATTCCTCCTCGGGGATCAGGCTGACAAGAAAATCTCTCACGTCGGCAAACTCGCCTGCGAGGGCTATGATGCTGCGGGGAGCGTCGGGGAAGGCGGCTTTGATCCGTTGTTGCTTTGCCTGTGTTTCTCGCTGGAGTTCCAGATCGCGCTTATGGCTTTCCTGCAGCTCGGTTCGCCAAGGCTCGTTGGCGAGCGGCATTTCGCTCGGATGCGTCTTCTTGGCGAAGTCGGGATCGCGCATCAGGGCGGTAAAGGATGTGTCGTCGGCCATGTTCATTCCTCCTTACGCTGCTGCCGAAGAGTCGCGCTGGGCGAGGCAGCGTTCTTGCCAGGCCGTGATCTCCTCGGCGTCCCATGCCACGGCCTTTGGGCCGATGCGGATGGGTTTCGGGAACATCCCTGCCTTCATCACCTCGTACATGCTTGACGTGCTGAGGCCGGTTAGACGTTGAACTTCTGGGCGTCTGAGGAAGGTTTTCATATGTATATCTCTCCGTGTTTACAGTATTTGCGTCCATGATCGGCCCGCAATTTACAATTTACCGCCGGGTGTTAATGGTTGCAATGACGCGTTCGTGCACATTCGGTTCCATGATCTCTGAGGATACCTATGGTATCGTGTATCATCACGAAAATGTGATCGAAATTTCAAAAAGCCATACTTTAAAGCTGTAAACTAAGCGAATTAACTGCCGATATCTTGCGTGGGCCCTGCGATTTGCTGACGGCCTAGACGGTCAGGCGCAAAAGCTGAACTGGGACTCATGACGGGAGATGAAGAGGGGGGAGTCCTGGGCTGGGCTTTGCCCCACGTGCATAAGCCATACTTTCCGCCGGCCCGCGCGGGCGTCGTTGGGCCCGTCAACGGTTGTGGGTAGAAACGTTGGCAGAAATTAGTTTGCTCTATAAGTCTTTGTTTTTATTGCTTATTTTGTACAATATGGCGGAGGGAGTGGGATTCGAACCCACGGTGGGCTTGCACCCACGCCGGTTTTCAAGACCGGTGCCTTAAACCGCTCGGCCATCCCTCCAAGTACTGGACTTCAAAGAGCTTTCCGGCCCGTTGCGGTCTGCTAAAAAGGCCGTTTGCTACGCACTTTGCAACTATATGGTCTTTCGACTTGCGCTTATAGCTACCTGCAGCGCCGCGTCAACTTGCTCTGCGCGTCCGCCTGCATGCCGGGCATGACATGGGAATAAAGATCCAATGTAATCCCGATGGTCGAGTGCCTAAGGCGTTCGCTGGCGACCTTTGGATGAACGCCGGGCCGATAGCATCTGTGTGGCGTGGGTGTGCCGAGGTCATGAAAGCGGATACGGGGCAGGGCGGTCTTTCCCAAGACGCGCACCCACTCATGCGTAAGCGACTTGGCTGCAACGGTGAGCCGTCGACCTGGGCAACGACGAAGCTGTCACCGTTCGGCCTAAGCCCCAAACGGAGCTGTTCCTCGGCTGGCCGGGTTCGATGGGCTTTCAGCTCTGCAACGGTGCTGGCCGAAAGTGCTACTGTTCGCGCTCTGCCAGACTTCGGTTCTTTGTACCGCACTCCGTCATCCGTCTGCTCGGCGCTTTCTTCGATAGACATCTGCCGGCGGTTGTCCCCGAGGTCCAGATGGCGCCAGCGCAACGCCAGGATCTCGCCACGGCGCAGGCCGCACGTCACCGCCAGCAAGACCGGGATGAACAAGTGCGTCGGTCGGAGCGTTTCGAGCAATGTGGCCGTCTGGTCCTCGTCGTAGGCAAGCATTTTCTTCCGCTCGACCTTCGGCGGTGTCGTCGCCAGCGCCGGATTGCGCGACAGCCTTTCCCATGTCACCGCCTGGCCCAACATTCCCGCGCTCAGAATATCTACCAAGACGATCCTCGACGCCATTGTGCATTACGACGCCGGTTTAGCTGACGTTGCGCACCAGGGTGATGACGCTGCGGCTCCAGGCTTCGCGATCGGGAGCGAAAAGCCCGTAATCCAGTATCGCGCCGTTCAGGCACGCGCGAATGCGATGACAATCGATCGTTCTAGCGCGCCTAGTGCAGATTGAGGCGCAAAGCGGGTGATCGCAGAGATCTGGTTCTGACCGAGTAGCTGCCATTCCATTTACGCATCTGAATGGACCGCTTCTGGCGCAAGATGCTCGTTCGTGCTGGTCAGAAGGGGCGACCGCCCACCACCCTCTGGCGACGATGTCACCGTGCAGCGGCATCGACTGCTTCGGGTCAAGAGCTTGAATATGAGAAATGCGCTAACTGTGACGGCGGTGGTCACGGTGGCTCGAGTGTCAGCAGATGTGGTAAGGTTGAGTGTCGGCGAGTAGCAGAGGTCCAGCAACAATGACTTTGAGGCGAACCAGAGCTTACGGCCCATCCGGCTTGGTTCTAGCGGTTTGCGCTGTGTTTGCTTGGCAGAACGCCACTGCTGCTCAAAATTGCCACGCAGCCCCGACGCCTGGCGTCAATTGGCACGAGTGTGACAAGAAGCTTCTCATCCTAGAAGGACAGGACCTGAGCGGGGCGAACCTGTTCGGTGTTGATTTCACTTCGACCGACCTCAGGAACAGCAATCTCCTTGCGGCAAATCTTGAAAAGGCAACGCTTGTGCGTGCTTCCCTGGCCGACTCGACCGCCAAAGGCGCCCGGTTCGACAGAATCGAGGCCTACAGGACCGACTTCAGCCGTATGGACGCGCAGGGCGCTGTGTTTGCGAGCGCGGAAATGCAGCGCTCGAATTTCCAGGACGCCAATCTGACCAATGTTGATTTCACAAAGGCAGAATTGGGGCGTGCGCAGTTCCATGACGCCGATATCAGCGGCAGCCGCTTCTCGTTTGCCAATCTCGCACGGGCGGACTTCCGAGGAGCGACGTTCACCGCGCCGATAGACTTTGACCGCGCCTTTTTCTTTCTGACCCGTATCGAGGGCGTCGACCTTTCCAATTCGGCGGGTCTGTCCCAATGGCAGATCAACATGGCTTGCGGAGACGCCCGGACCGAGTTGCCTTCTGGCTTGACGAGGCCTGCAGATTGGCCCTGTCAATTCCAGCAGGAATAGTTGAACTTCCTTCTTCGTCGCCTTCGCGATAGAGCATCAGCTCCAATAGAGTTCTCAGCGGAAAAGTCTTCCCTACGCAGCCCTTTGGCGATCAATGATCCAGCACAAACCCGACGGTTTGGTAGTGATAGTCGAGTGACATGTCTCAAGCCCCACAGCGAACGTTGATAGAACATGCTGCTACGTTTTTTGCAACGCAGCGCTACGGTATTGGATGGGAAGACGTGGCATGAAATGCGCTACCGCACCCGCAAACCGTTGACAGTGAAGGCCTTGGCAAGACGTGGCAGGATAGAGCGGGATGCCGTCAACCGAATTTCAAGACCGGTGCCTTAAACCGCTCGGCCATCCCTCCATCGTGATTTTTCAACCACTTGGATGCTCGTCCTGATCTCAACTCATACCTGTTGGCACTGCTGCGCCGCCTGGAGATCGTTCGCGCTTCATTGCTCTAGTGCGCCTAGCGTTGCCCGTTCCGGCCAAGGGCAGGGCATGGGCGCCTGACGGCAGGGCTGAAAGCAAGCCGAACAGCGCAGCGCCGAAGGTCGAAAAGCGGTGATTTTCACAGCGATCACCGGGAAGATTTGTGCCACAATCTCGCCCGGTTCCGACCACAATCGGTTAATACGGTGATAAACAATTCCTGTGCACAAGGGACTGCGAATCAAGGTGGCGCTAGCGTTTGTCGAGTGGGTTTGGCCCCGCCGACGATCAAGTTGCGGTGCCTTTGTTGAGAGGGGACAACCAAAAAATGCAAAGCACGGCGCGCCCGCGTCTTCGTCGCGCTTCCGCGTTCGCCTTGTTTGCCCTGTCGGCTGCCTTGCTGGCGGCTTGCGCCGCGCCGCCACAGCCGAAGGCGATGGTCAACAAGAAACCCCGCTCGAAGGAATACTTTTCCGAATCCGAATACGGCGTGAAGGCCAGCCCGCGCGTCACCTTCAAGATGTCGGGCCTGCAGCGTGGCGGCGGACGCGACCAGCTCGGCAAGCCCTATCAGGTGCGCGGTAAGTGGTATTATCCGAAGGAAGACAAGCGCTACGCCAAGATGGGTCTCGCCTCCTGGTATGGCGAAGCCTTCCACGGCAGGCTGACCGCTAACGGCGAAGTCTACGACATGACACATCTGACCGGCGCGCATCCGACAATGCCGCTGCCGAGCTACGCGCGCGTCACCAATCTGAAGACCGGCAGCTCGATCATCGTGCGCGTCAACGATCGCGGTCCTTACCATGACGGGCGGATCATCGATGTGTCGAAGCGCGCCGCCGAAATGCTCGACTATGCCAATATCGGCACGGCCAAGGTGAAGGTCGAATATGTCGGGCGGGCGCCGCTTGACGGCAATGACGATCGGTACCTGATGGCCTCCTATAATCCAGGCAACAGGGTGCCGGATCCGTCGGACGGCTTGCCCTCCGGTGTCATGATCGCCATGGATGGACCATCGCCGAGTACGGCGTTGGTCGCCGCCGCTCCATTTCCCGGCCAGTTGACGAATTCCGCATCGGCACAGCCTGTCATTGCGGCGCAGGCGCCGGCCTCCGGCAATGTGACGCTGCCCGATTTCGGGCCGATCGTGCCGGAACGCCCGCAGATCAATCTGCCGGCGCAATCGCCGTTCAGCGTAGCGTCGCTGTCTTACGCGGACGAACGCGTGCAGCGCGCCTCCAATGTCTTTGCCGCGCTGGATGGCGCCGGAATGTCGCCTGCCGAAATCCTTCGATCGTGGAAGCGGCAAACTCCTCCGGCCGCTTCGGCCACGTCCTACATCGCGGCTGGCTCGTTCGAGGAGGCCGCCGAGGCACAACGTGTGGCAGCCCGGCTTTCCAGCTTCTGCAAGACCGAAATCGAGCGCTCCGAATTCGAGGGCAAGGACTGGTATTCGGTCAACCTCTATCCGGACGGCCATGGCAGCCTGGACGAGATGCTGCAGGCGGCATGGTCGCATGGCGCACCGGACGCGCTCGTGGTTCGGAACTGACCGGCAAAACCTGAAGTTTTGCCCTGTTGTCCATCGCGCGGTTGATCGGCCGGGACAAAGGCTGATAGGCTAGAGCTTGCCCAGAAATACCGGCTGACAGGTCGAACTTCTCATGAAATCTCGCTTCGCCGCGCCTCTCGCCGGGCTTCTGGGTTTTGGCCTCCTGCTGCTTTCGCTGGCTCCGGCCGCGGCGCAGCTTTTCGAGACCAAGGCCGCGCAGGCCTTCATGATCGATGCCGAAACCGGAACGGTGCTATTTTCAAAGGATGCCGACAGGCCGATTCAGCCGGCGTCGCTGGCCAAGCTGATGACGATGGAGGTGGTGTTCAACGCCATCAAATCGGGCCGCGTGACGCTCGACGACACATTCGTGGTGAGTGAAAACGCATGGCGTACGGGCGGGGCGCCATCCGGGACGTCGACAATGTTTGCCAAACTGAAGTCAACGATCCGGCTGGAAGACCTGATCCAGGGCGTGACGGTCCAGGCAGCCAATGACGGCTGCATCATCATCGCCGAAGGTTTTGCGGGATCGGAGGCGAATTTCGCGACTGAGATGACCGAGCGCGCAAGGCAGATTGGCCTCGAGAAATCGACATTCGTCAATTCAACCGGTCTGCCGGCCGACGGTCAGCAAACAACGATTCGGGAGCTTGCGCTTCTGGCCCTGCATATCTGGCGCTCGTACCCGGACCTCTATCGCTATTACGGCCAGAAGGATTTCACCTGGAACAAGATCACCCAGAGGAACCGCAACCCGCTGCTGGCGATGGATATCGGCGCCGACGGCCTGGCGATCGGCAGGAGCGAGGCATCAGGCTTCGGCGTCGTCGGCTCGGTCAGCCACAGTGGCAGGCGGGTCATTGCGGCGATGAGCGGCCTGGCAAGCGACCGCGAGCGCGCCGAGGAAGCGCGAAAGCTGCTCGACTGGGGCCTTCGTTCCTTCCAGAAGACCGAGATTTTCGCCAAGGACGAGGTGGTCGGCGAGGCCCAGGTTTTCGGCGGTGCGAAATCCGGCGTGGCGCTGAAGGCAAAAGCGCCCGTGGTCATCTTCCTGCCCATCGCCAACCGCGACAAGCTGACCGCCAAGATCGTCTATGACGGGCCGGTTGCAGCCCCGGTGGAGGAGGGGCAACCAGTGGGTGCGCTGCGGGTCTGGATCGGTGATACGCTGAGCCAGGAGACGCCGCTTTTCGCGGGCGAATCGGTTGGCGTGGGCTCGCTGCCGCAACGCGCGCTCGATGCCGCCAAGGAACTGGCCGTCGGCTGGTTGCGTTAATGTACGTCCCAAAAGTGCGCAGCGGTTCTGGGGCAACGACATGCGTGAAAAGGGCCTAAGGCGCGTCGCACATCTTCAGACGCGACGCGCTGTAGCCACGGCGTGGACCTTTTCTCAAGTCAGGACTATTACGGTCCCGCAGCATGGATATAGGCTTTGGTGCACGGATTTTTCATCACCTTCGAAGGCGGAGAAGGGGCAGGCAAGTCGACGCAAATCGAGCGGCTGGCCAGTAAGATGCGCGCCAAGAAATACGATGTCCTTGTCACGCGTGAACCGGGGGGCTCGCCAGGCGCGGAGGCGGTCCGGCATGTCCTGCTTTCCGGCGCTGCCGAGCCATTCGGTCCCAGGATGGAGGCGCTGCTTTTCGCCGCCGCGCGGTCCGACCATGTCGAGCAGGTCATCCGGCCGGCCGTCGAACGCGGCTCGATCGTGCTTTGTGATCGCTTCATGGACTCCTCGCGCGTCTACCAGGGCGTCACCGGCGGCCTCGATCCGGCGTTCATGGGCGCGCTCGAAAAGGTCGCCATCAACGGCATGGTGCCCGACATGACGCTGATCTTCGATATCGACCCGGTCGAAGGGCTGCGGCGCGCCACGGCACGGCGGGGCACCGATACCGGCGCCGATCGTTTCGAAAAGGAAACGCTTGATATCCATCAGCGCCGCCGCGAAGCCTTTCTGGCGATCGCCGCGGCAGAGCCCGAGCGCTGCATCGTCGTCGACGCGTCCGCCGACCCCGACACGGTGGAGAACGTCGTCACCGCCGCCGTGTTCGCGGCCCTGGAGACGATGACACCGGCGCACAGGAAGCAGGCGCCGGGATGATTTTCGAACGGATCGCACCAGAACAGCACGACACATTGGACGGCGTTCCGGAGCCGTCCGAGACCCCGCGCCTGGTTGGACATGGCCAGGCAGCGACCATGCTGGCGTCAGCCTATCGCTCCGGGAAGCTGCCGCATGCGCTGATCTTTGTCGGACCGGTCGGCATCGGCAAGGCGACGCTCGCCTTTCACCTTGCGCATCATCTGTTGAAGCATCCGGCGTTCGAACAGGCGCCGGAAGTCCTTGCCGTTCCTGATCCGGCGTCATCGCTGTTTCGCCAGATCGCCACCGGCGCACATCCTTCGGTGCTGCATCTGACCCGCCCGACGAACGACAAGACGAAGAGCTTCAAGACGGTCGTCACCGTCGATGAGATCCGCAAGGTCAGCCGCTTCCTGTCGCTGACCTCGCATGACGGTAGCTACCGGGTGGTGATCGTCGATCCGGCCGACGACATGAATACCAATGCGGCCAACGCTTTGTTGAAGAATCTTGAAGAACCACCGGCACGCACACTGTTCATCTTGATCGTCCATGCGCCGGGCAGCCTGCTGCCGACGATCCGCTCGCGCTGCCAGATGGTGCGGCTGACGCCGCTCGACGCCGAGAGCCTGATGACGGTTCTGGAGAGCGTCGAACCACCGCCGCCGGACGATCCCGCGGCGCGCGCGGCACTGGCCAAGCGGGCAGAGGGCAGCGCGCGCACCGCAATCCTGTTGACGCAGTATGGCGGGCTGGAGATCGCCGAGACGCTCGACGCCCTGGCGACAGCGGGAATGAGCGATGTTGCCGGCGCCTATCGCCTCGCCGAGGCGGTCGCCGGGCGCGACCAGGCGATCCAGTTCGATATCTTCAATCGCCGTGCGCTTGACCTGCTCTCGACCGGGGCAAGCCAGGCCGCGCTGGCGGGCGATCTGGCGCGGGCCAAAACGCTGTCGGATACTTGGCACGAGGCTTTGAACGCAATATCTGAAACCGACACCTACAATCTCGACAAAAAGCAGCACGCCTTGACGATGATCGACCGCTTGAATTCTGCAATGCGAATGTGACGGCCCATCGGGATGGCAATCGCCGTTTCGATGCGATATCTCACCGGCATCTTTCATTCAGACATTCATGACGGCTCATCCATGGCACGCGATAAATACTACCTCACGACGCCGATTTTTTATCCGAACGGCAAGCCGCATATCGGTCATGCCTACAATGTCATCGCCAGCGACACGCTTGCCCGCTTCCAGCGGCTCGACGGCAAGGACGTCTTCTTCGTCTCGGGGACCGACGAGCACGGCTTGAAGATGCAGCAAACGGCGGACGCTGAAAGCCTGACGCCGAAAGCGCTTGCCGATCGCAATTCGGCGATCTTCCGCTCGATGCTCGAAGCGACCGGCTGCTCTAACGACGTTTTCATCCGCACCACCGAGGAGCGCCACTACAAGGCCTGCCAGGCGATCTGGACGCGCATGGCGGAGAATGGCGACATCTACCTCGACCGCTATAGCGGCTGGTATTCGGTGCGGCAGGAAGCCTATTTCGACGAGGCCGAAACCAAGGTCGGTGACGACGGCATACGCCGCGAACCGCTCGGCTCGCCCGTCGAATGGACCGAGGAAGAGAGCTATTTCTTCCGCCTTTCCGCCTATCAGGACAGGCTACTCGCGCTCTATGAGAGCAGCCCCGAATTCATCGGTCCGGCGGAGCGGCGCAACGAAATCGTCAGCTTCGTCAAATCCGGGCTGAAGGATCTGTCGATCTCGCGCACCACGTTCAAATGGGGCGTGCCGGTGCCGGGCGACGACAAGCATGTGATGTATGTCTGGGTCGACGCACTGACCAACTACATCACGGCTGCCGGTTATCCGGATACGGCCAATGACAGATGGTCCTTCTGGCCGGCGAACGTCCACGTCATCGGCAAAGACATCGTGCGCTTCCACGCCGTCTACTGGCCGGCCTTCCTGCTGTCGGCAGGAATCGAACTGCCGAAGCGCGTGTTCGCGCATGGCTTTTTGTTCAACCGCGGCGAGAAAATGTCGAAGTCGGTCGGCAATGTCGTCGATCCGTTCGCGATGATCGAGCATTACGGCCTCGATCAGGTGCGCTATTTCTTCATGCGCGAAGTGCCGTTCGGCCAGGACGGCAGCTACAGCCACGAGGCCATCGTCAACCGCACCAATGCCGACCTCGCCAACGATCTCGGCAATCTGGCGCAGCGCTCGCTGTCAATGATCGCCAAGAACTGCGGCGGCATGGTGCCGAAGCGCGGTGAACCGAACGATGCCGACAAGGCGATCCTCCACCAGGCAAGTGCTGCCCTTGTCACCGCGCGCAGGACGATGGCCGAACAGGGCATCCATCTGGCGCTGGCGGCGATCTTTGGCGTGGTGGCCGAAGCCAACCGCTATTTCGCGGGGCAGGAGCCGTGGGCGCTGAAGAAGACCGATCGCGCGCGCATGGAAACGGTGCTGTGGACGACAGCCGAGGTGATCCGGCGTATCGCGATCCTTTGCCAGCCCGTCGTCCCGACCTCGGCGGCAAAGCTGCTCGACCTGCTGGCGGTGCCGGCGGACAGCCGCGATTTCGCGCATGTCGCCGAGGGTCACGCGCTGGTTTCAGGTACGGCTCTGCCGGCGCCGGAACCGGTTTTTCCACGCTATGTCGAGCAGCCGGACGCGAACATCTGATGTTGGTCGACAGTCACTGCCATCTCGACTTTCCGGATTTCGCAGAGGAGCGGGCGGCCATCGTCGCCCGCGCCTTGGCCGCCGGAATCGGTCGCATGGTGACGATCTCGACGCGTGTGAAGCGGTTCCAACAAGTGCTTGAGATCGCTGAATCTTTCGACGAAGTGTATTGCTCGGTCGGCACCCATCCGCACAATGCCGCCGAGGAGATGGACGTGACTGTCGAGGAGCTTGTCCGGCTATCCGCTCATCGCAAAGTGGTGGCGATCGGCGAGGCCGGGCTCGACTATTTCTACGATCATGCGCCGCGCGATGCGCAGGCGCAGGGCTTTCGCATCCATATCGCCGCCGCGCGTCAAACGGGCCTGCCGCTGGTCATCCATGCGCGCGATGCAGACAGCGACATGGCTGATATCCTCGAGGACGAAACAGGGAAGGGCGCCTTCCCCTTCATCCTGCACTGTTTTTCGTCCGGGCGTAGGTTGGCCGAAGTCGGCGTGGCGCTCGGCGGCTACGTTTCGTTTTCCGGCATCGTGACCTTCAAGAATTCGGCCGAGCTACGCGCCATCGCCGCCGATGTGCCGCGGGACCGCCTGCTGGTCGAAACCGACGCGCCATACCTCGCGCCGATACCGTTTCGCGGGAAGCGCAACGAGCCTGCCTATGTCGCGCATACAGCCAAGGTGCTGGCCGAAACGATCGGCGTCAGCGACGCCGAGATCGCTGACGTCACCACGGACAATTTCTTCCGGCTGTTCAGGAAGATGCCGCGCCCAAGCGCGCTGAGCACCTGACGCATGAGCGACCGGCTGCGCCTCACCATTCTCGGCTGCGGCTCATCGCCGGGCACGCCCCGCATTACCGGCGATTGGGGCAATTGCGATCCGGCCAATTCGAGGAACCGGCGCATGCGCACCGCAGCGCTCGTCGAGCGGATCGCGGCAAACGGCGACAAGACCACCGTCGTAATCGACACCGGGCCGGATTTCCGCGAGCAGATGCTGCTGGCAGCGGTCAGGCGCATCGATGCGGTCGTCTATACGCATCCGCATGCCGACCATATCCACGGTATCGACGATTTGCGCGGCTTCGTGCTCGAGCAGCGTCATCTGATCGATATCCACGCCGACCAGCCCACCATGCTGCGGTTACGGGAAGCGTTCGGCTATTGTTTCGAAACACCGCTAGGCAGTTCCTACCCGCCCATCGTCGAGCCCCATATCATCGACCACGCCAGGCCGGTGATGATCGAAGGCGAGGGGGGTGCCCTCACCCTCGAGCCGCTGCCGCAAATCCATGGCGACATCATATCGCTTGGTTTTCGTATCGGCGGGCTCGCCTATTGCCCCGATATCAGCGATTTCCCCGACGCTACCGCCGAACGGCTGCGCGGTCTGGACATGCTGGTCATCGACGCGCTGCAATACAGGACGCATCCGAGCCATCTTTCGCTCGGCCAAGCACTCGACTGGATCGAAAAACTTGCGCCGAAAAAGGCCGTGCTGACGCATATGCATGTGCCGCTCGACTACGCCACGGTGATGGCGGAGACGCCGGCCGATGTCGAGCCAGCCTATGATGGTATGATGATCGAAATCAATTTTGAAACAGCATGATAGGTTCGGTTCTTCATGGCTGGCAGCATCGATCGCGTGACCAAGGCAGCAGCCGATGCTGGCCTCGACATCGAAATCAGACGCATGGGCGCCTCGACACGCACCGCCGAGGAAGCCGCCGCGCAATGCGGCTGCACCGTCGCACAGATTGTCAAATCGTTGGTTTTCCAAGGACAAGCTAGCGGAAAGCTGTTTCTCTTCCTGGTTTCCGGCTCCAATCAGCTGGATCTAGCCAAGGCTGCCGCACTGACCGGCGAGCCGCTGGAGCGCGCCGACCCGCGGCAGATCCGCGACGAAACCGGCTTTGCCATTGGCGGCGTAACGCCGATCGGCCACCTGATCGCGATCCCGGCGTTCGCCGACAAAACGCTGCTCGATTTCGACCGGGTATGGGCAGCGGCCGGCGCGCACGACGCGGTGTTCGCCGCCGAGCCACATGCAATGGTCAAAGCAGCGCAAGCCGTCGTAGCGACCCTGGCAGCCTGACTCGAACGTGCCGGACCCTATTCGGCGGCGATGGCGGTGGGGGCGGTTGGCAGCATGATGTCGGGCGCAGCCGGCGCAAACAGCATCTTTACGACGCTTCGGAAGGCGAGGATCTGGCGTCCGAGGACACGGGGATCGCCGAGTCCCCGCGACATGATGATACCGCCATCGATCACACAGGAGAACATGATGGCCACGTCGTCGAGATCCATGCCTTTGCGGGCAGGATAAACGGTCGCGATCTCGTTCAGCGCATCGCGAAAACGCCCGTTCCAGGAACGTACGGCGTGGGCGGCGATGTCGCGAACGTTGCGGTCGAAGAGGCGCTCCTGATAGGTGAACGTCGCGATCAGGCAGCCGGGGTGGCCGTTCGGCAGGTCACCCATCAGCTCGGCAAGCAGCTTGAGCGTGATCAGGAAGGACTGCAACGGATCATCGGACAGTTGCCGGCCGCGGTGAAACACCTCATCGAAGATGCGGTCATTCTCCTCGACGTAGCGCAGCATCAAGGCGCGGGCGAGTTCGTTCTTGTCCTTGAAATGATAGAAGAAGCCGCTCTTGGTGATGCCGGCTTCGGCGATCACCTCCTCGATGGAAGTCGCACCGAACCCCTTGGCGCTCGGCGAGGCGATCGACAGGGTCGACGACGCGACGGATGGTGCGCCGGCCTACTATATGATCAACTGCGCCCATCCGACGCATTTCATGCAGGCGCTGAAAAAGGGCGAGCGCTGGGTCGATCGCGTCTATGGCGTAAAGGCGAATGCTTCGGCCAAAAGCCATGCCGAACTGGACGAATCGGAAACGCTCGACCCGGGCGATCCGGACGATCTCGGGCGGCGCTACAGCAGGCTGACAGCCTCGTTTCCGACGATGCGCATCCTGGGCGGCTGTTGCGGCACCGACCACCGGCACATCGCGGCGATCTGCGAGGCCTGCGTGCCGCAAGCAGCGTAGGAACCTGTGTGCGTCCCAGGAGACGCAACGCGACCAGCCGCAGTTCCGCTTAGGGAACAAGGAACTGCGGTTGGGCCGAAAGCACGCAATCAAAACCGCATCTCAGTTCCATAATCTATCTTATGCGACTTTCGGATGGTGGAAAGTAACAGCGTGAACCGAACGAAAGCTCTTGAATTTTGGATCGATTGGCTTCGCTAGGATTTCGCCCCTACCCGCAAACGACCCCATCCTACCACCCAACACGGAAATTCAGCTAACCATCATTAAGACCATCAAGAAATGACCGCATCTCCTCCTTTTCTCGGCTTTCCCGAACGCCTCGCCGATGGTCGCATGCCCCGTGCGGTGATCTTCGGAGCCGGTCACGGCAGCACCTATCCGGGCAAGGACAGCAGCGGCTATGCCTTGGCCGCCAACGCCATCCGCGCTGCGAGCCAGGGCGATGCCGAGCTCGTCGAGCACTGGGATTTCGATCTCGGCGGCCCGCTGTTCGACGGCAAGCCGGTCTGCTGCATCGACGCCGGCGACATCCCGACCACCATGCATGACAATGCCGGCAACCGGGCCAGAACCGAGGCGAAGACGCGCGAGATCCTGGCATTGCCGGCCGTACCGATCCTGCTCGGTGGCGACGATTCCGTGCCCATTCCCTTCCTCGCCGGCTTTGCGGATCACGGGCCGATCTGGATCCTGCAGATCGACGCCCATATCGACTGGCGCGGCGAGTTGCATGGCGAGCGCTACGGCTATTCGAACCCGATGCGCCGGGCGAGCGAGATGCCGCATGTCGCCGGCATCGTGCAGGTCGGCATCCGTGGCGTCGGCAGCGCACGCCTTAGCGAAATCGAAGCAGCGCGGCACTACGGCAGCCGCTTCGTAACCGCCCGCGAAGTTCACGCCGAGGGCGTCGACGCTGCTCTCCGGCATATTCCGGAAGGAGCGCCGATCGTCGTCACCTTCGACTGCGACGGCCTCGATCCCAGCATCATGCCGGGCGTGGCGGCGCGTACGCCCGGCGGCCTCACATACACGCAGGTGATCGATCTGATCGCCGGCCTCGGCAAGCGGGCCAGGATCGCAGGATTCGACCTTGTCGAGCTCTATCCTCCGGCCGACATTGACGGCCTGTCGGCCCTGACCGCCGCGCGTCTTCTCGTCAATGTGATCGGCACCATCGTCCGGCAGATTTGAACCCGGCTTCTCGGGCGATCCGGTCAGTGACAGGAAGGCTCGTCATCGCCTGATGCGACATTTCTGGTCGCAGGGGATGTGACTGTCCCTTGCGTGCGAAGGCCGATTTCCTGGTCAGACCGCCCTCCGCGCTTTCCATTCGTGTCAAAATTCGATATCGCCAAAGTCACCGCCGCCATCGGAGCCGGCGTCGCCTGCCCGGTCGGCAGCGGCTTCGTCTGGCTGTGACGCCGCCGGCTCGGTTGCCTGCGCTTTCGCTTCCGCCAAACATGCCTGCGATGGCGTTGCCGAGAAGCACACCCCCAGCCACGCCCATCGCAGTCTGCGCGGCTCCTGCGAGGAACCCGCCGCGTGCCCTCTGCCGATCATTGCCCAAAAGCGGCTCCTGCGGCACAGCGGCAGCGGTGCGCCCGACCCGCGGGACCGAACCCGAGCGCCTGGCGCCGCCGCCGAAGAGCCCGCCAAGCAATCCGCCGCCGGCAGACTGCTGTGCCTGTTGTTCCAGTTCCTCGATGCGGGACTGTGCCGCTTTCAGGGCCTGCTCTTGCACGACGATGGTCTGCGCCATGTAGTATGGCGCGCCGGGCTGCCGGGCAATCTGATCGTTGATGAAGCGTTCCGCTTCGGTATCGCGCGGCGGCGCCTGTCGCTCGACATTTGCAAGTTTCTCGAAAAGATTGCCGATCGCCTGCTGGTCGTTCCTGTCCATCGGGAAGCAACTCCGGTTATCCGGGCGCCCCGCGTCCAAGAGATTCTCGCGACGCGCTCTAAGTCCCTGTTTTATGCATGTCGCGGCTCCAAAACCGCTGCCGCGACATGCAGTTGATTGACGGGCCTATTCGCGCTCGCCAGTGAAGTTCAGCAGCAGCTGGAAGATGTTGATGAGGTTCAGATAGAGTGAGAATGCACCGAAGACGGCGAGCTTCTGCTGCGATTCCGCACCGAAATTTTCCGCAAACTGCTCCTTGATCGTCTGCGTATCCCAGGCGGTGAGACCGATGAAGACGGCGATGCCGATCACCGAGATCGCGAACTGGAGTGCGGTCGAGCCGAGGAAAATATTGACGATGCTGGCAATCACCACGCCGATCAGGCCCATGATCAGGAAGGACGAGAACTGGGTCAGGTCGCGTTTGGTTGTGTAGCCATAAAGGCTGGTCGCGCCGAACATGGTGGCGGCGATGAAGAAGGTGCGCGCGATGCTGGTCCCGGTGAACACCAGGAACACGGACGCCAGCGACAGGCCCATGACCGCACAGAATGCCCAGAACATCGCCTGAGCGCCGGCCGCAGACATCGTCTGGATCCGGAACGAGAACAGCAGCACGAAGGCGAGCGGTGCCAGCATCACCACCCACTTCAACGGGCTGGAAAAGATCGGCACGTAGAGGGCTGGCGTGGAAGCCACCACGAAGGCGATCACGCCGGTAACGACGAGGCCAACTCCCATGTAGTTGTAGACGCGCAGCATGTGCTGGCGGAGGCCTTCGTCATAGACGGCGCCGGTTTGGGCCCCGACGCCGGTGCGGTATCCTAGATTGGGGGTATTCATGCGGGTTCTCCTTTGTGAGGTCAGTAAAGCGTGTTGGCGAGCGTCTCTGCGGTGCGATCGAGATCGCGGACACCGCGTCGGGCGACGACTGCGTAAGCAACTTCGCCGATCTGGAAATAGGCCGAGGAAATTTCGCCCGAGGGGGCGACGGTCGGCTGGACCACGTCGAACGTTCCGGGCCTGATCGCGAACAGCGAGACCAGTCCCAGGTCCCTTGTTTCGACAGCCATCTCGACGCTCGGGCCGAACTGCGATGGATAGATCTGCACGTCACGGACTTTCCAGTCCTTCGGCAGCGACGGCATGACGATCGCCGTGGCGGCGCGGATTTCGTCCGCATCGTAATCCGGCGCTTCGGGCTGGGATGACATGTCCTCGCGCATGATCGTCGTCCTATGTGCCCGGATCGCCTCCTCCAGATAGACAGGCGGCTGGGTCGAGGCGACGACTTTCGTCACCGATATCGGCCCGACGATCCCGTTCGCAAACCAGCCCGCGGCCACCAACACTGCGACCGCCGAAGCCCGCTGCAACGTGCGTAAGGCCCGACCCCGGGCCAGTCCCCGCTCCAGCCGCCGTGCTGCGTCGGCCGTTGCCGGCCGCGCCATGCCCTTGGATCCGGCAAGCGCCACCCGCAGTTCGTCGCGCGTCCTGAGATCGGACATCACGCGAGCGGCCGCCTCCGGACGGGCGGAAAGAAACGCCTCGACCTCGATGCGGCGGGCAACGTCCAGCTGGTCGTCGACATAGGCGTCGAGGTCGGCATCGGTCACCGGGTCGCGCAGTTCGCTCATCATGGACATCACGGGCCTCCCACGATCTTGAGGTGGCTTTTCGCACGTGCCGGCAATTTGTCCTCCATCTCGCGGAGCGCCGCGCGCGCCCTGCCGATGCGCGACATCAGCGTTCCCAGCGGTACGCCGCTGGCCTCGGCCGCCTGGCTGTAGGTAAGTCCCTCGATGGCGACGAGATGCAGCGCCGAACGCTGCTCATCCGGTAATTTGAAAAAAGCTTCGCGCACCTGTGCCAGCCGGACGGAATGCTCCTGGGGAGCCTGCACGCTGGCGTCGATAAGATATCCGGCCTGCTCGACACGCGCCGCTTCGGACTTGCGGGACCGCAAACCGTCAATGAAAGCATTGTGAACGATCGACAGCAGCCATGGGCGCAGGTTCCCGCCGGAGCGGAAGGTGCCGCGCCGCTCATAGGCACGCACCAGCGCGTCATGCACCAGATCCTCTGCTTCTGCGCTGTCGCGCGTCAGCGAACGCGCGTAGCGCCTCAGAGAACCAAGCTGTCCTATGATATCGAAGCGTGGCATCGACCCTCTCATGTCCCGTTTACGGAGCATGGCAGGTTTTTAATCCCGCTCTTTGAGTTTTTTGCGATCCGGAAAGGTCTGGCATCAACGGTACAACGCCACCATCGCGCGTACGGCTTCTTTGTCCGCGAACGAGCAGCCCTCCCCTCAGCCGCCACAATTCGCCGCGCGGTTTTGGCCCCACCGGGGATTTCGATGTTTATACCTGAATTAATTTGTGACGCGGAAAACCGGGAAGTTGTCATCTTTCTCGGGCACTTGCCAGTTAAAGGCAGGAAACATTCACTGCCGAATCTTCGCTTCACCGACGGCCGTTTGGGCCTGCCTTGTTCAACGAATTACCGACCCAACATGACAAGCAATGTGCCAACCCAGCGGGATACCCGCATCGATGTCTTCCGCGCGCTAGCGCTACTGACGATCTTCATCAACCATGTGCCGGGGACGGTCTTCGAGTATTTCACGCACAAGAATTTCGGCTTTTCCGATTCGGCCGAAGCCTTCGTGCTGATTTCGGGGATTGCCGTTGGGCTCGCCTACGGACTGAAGTTCCGGCCGGGAAACCGGTTGCTCGTTACCCTGAAGGCCTGGCGGCGCGCCGGTGTCCTCTATTTCACCCACGTCATGACCACGGTGGCGACGCTGGCGATCTTCTCGGCGGCTGCACTGCATTTCTCGCGGCCCGATCTTTTAAAGCTGATCAACATTCAGATGATCATCGAGGACACGCCGGAAGCGCTGCTCGGCATCGCCGCGCTCGGTCATCAGATCGGCTATAACAACATTCTTTCCATGTATGCCGTCGTACTTCTGATGATGCCGCTTTTCCTGTGGATCGGCACTTTCAGCCTGCGCCTGATGCTTGCTGCGTCCGCTCTTCTCTGGCTCATCGTCGGCATTTTCCAGATCGCGCCTTCGAATTTTCCCGGCGACGGCTTCTGGTTCCTGAACCCGCTCTCCTGGCAGTTTCTGTTCGTTATCGGGATCGCCGGCATGCTGCACGTCAAGCGCGGCGGCGAAATCCGCTTCAACTGGATGATGGCGAGCGCGGCCCTCGGGTATCTGGTCGGCGCGCTGATTTGGGTGCGGCTGCCGCTGTGGGGCATCGAAACGGCCTCCGGCCTGCCTACCGTGCTGACCGGCTTCGACAAGACATTCCTTTCGCTGTCGCGGCTCATGCACATTCTGGCAATCGCCTATCTGATCGTGGCGATCCCGGCGCTTTCCAACCTGGCGAAGACCGGGCCCGGACACCCGTTCGCGGTTCTCGGCAAGCATTCGCTGCCGGTCTTCATCGCCGGAACGATCCTCGCCATGATCGCGCAGGTCATGAAGGTCGTCAGCCCGGGCGGGCTCCTCTACGACGCGATCCTGATCTCGACAGGCATCGCGCTGCAGTTCGGCTTTGCCTATTACCTCGAATGGCTGCCGCGGATCGGTTGGGGAGGCAAGAAGCAGCAACCTGTCGCCGCCTTACCGTCTGCTGCCCTCAAGCTGGCGTCATAGAACGGCGTCGACGAGCCGTGCCGTCAAGCTTTCGCCGCGTGCGAGCCTTTCCTCAAGGCATGCTATGGGTTTCTGCGTCCTGTCTCCTGGTTTGGGGGTTTTCAGCCTGGTGCAAATGAAACCGCTGGCGCAGCACAGCCGATTTGCGTATCACTCCGCCGCCAACGGAAACCGCGCCGATGTTCGAAGACCTCCAGCCTGCCCCAGCCGACAAGATCCTTGCCTTGATCGGCCTCTATCGCGCCGATCCCCGCCCCGGCAAGGTCGACCTCGGCGTCGGCGTCTACAAGGATCGCGATGGCAAGACGCCGGTGATGCGCGCCGTGCGCGAAGCCGAAAAGCGACTGCTGCAGAGCCGGGACACCAAGACCTATCTCGGCCTTGCGGGCGATACCGGCTTCAACACAGGGATGGCGGGGCTGGTCTTTGGCCCTGCGGCCGAGTTTTCGCGCATCCGCGCGGCGCAGGCACCCGGCGGCTCCGGCGCGCTGCGGCTGGTGGCCGAACTGCTCAAGAGGACGCGATCCGACGCGACGATCTGGCTGTCGGACCCGACATGGCCGAACCACATGCCGGTGATGCGCGCCGCCGGCTTGGAGATACGCGAACATCCCTACTTCGACGCTGCATCAGGTGCTGTTCGCTTCGCCGACATGATGAGCGCGCTGGCGACCGCCAAGAGCGGCGACGTGCTGCTGCTGCATGGTTGCTGCCACAACCCGACAGGCGCCAATCTGGACACCGCGCAGTGGGCCGAAATAGCCGACCTGGTTATCGAGCGCGGCCTGCTGCCTTTTGTCGACATTGCCTATCAAGGCTTTGGCGAGGGGCTGGACGCGGACGCCACCGGCTTGCGCCTGCTGGCTGAAAAAGTTCCGGAAATGGTGGTTGCCTCGAGCTGCTCCAAGAATTTCGCCGTGTATCGTGACCGCGTCGGCGCGGCCATGATCCTGGCTAAAGACAGCGCGCAGGCGGATGTCGCGATGAGCCAGATGCTGTCGGCGGCGCGCGCTATGTATTCGATGCCGCCGGACCACGGCGCGGCCGCGGTGCGCATCGTGCTTGAAGACGCCACACTGCGCGCCGACTGGGAAGCGGAGCTAGAGGAGATGCGCCTGCGCATGCTGCGGCTTCGGGTGCAGTTCGCCGAAGCGCTGCGGCGGCAGTCCAATTCCGATCGCTTCGATTTCGTCGCCAGCCATCGCGGCATGTTTTCCCGGCTTGGCCTGTCCGAAGTGCAGGTCGAGCGGCTGCGTGCCGAGCACGGTGTCTATATGGTCGGCGACAGCCGCATCAACGTCGCCGGCCTGCCGGAGGACGGCATGGACGCGCTCGCCAAGGCGATCGTCTCAGTGCTCGATTGAGCCGACCGTCGCTGGCAACTGTGGACAATGCGCCCTTGCCGGGTGACAGCATTGGCTGAGTGATCGCTGCACGATAGCGTCGACAGATGAAACCTTCGAAAGACATTTCCCGGCTGATCGAGATTATGGCGGCGCTGCGTGCGCCGGAAACCGGCTGCCCGTGGGATATCGAGCAGGATTTCTCGACCATCGCGCCCTACACGATCGAGGAAGCCTACGAGGTGGCGGACGCGATCGCGCGCGGCGACCTGGACGATCTGCGCGATGAGCTTGGCGACCTCCTGCTGCAGGTCGTCTACCATGCGCAGATGGCCGAGGAGGCCGGTGAATTCGCCTTTGGCGACGTGGTCCAGGCCATTACCACAAAAATGATCCGCCGCCATCCGCATGTCTTCGGCGATGAGAAGGCGCGCAGCGCCGGCATGGCCAAGGGCATGTGGGAGAAGATCAAGACCGAGGAAAAAGCGGAAAAGCGAAACGCCCGCCTCGCCCGCGGGCACGATCCTGAGGATCATGGCAATGGTTTTCTGGACAGCGTACCGGTCGCCCTGCCCGCTTTGACCCGGGCGCTCAAGCTGCAGGAGAAAGCGGCCCGCGTTGGCTTCGACTGGAGCGAGGCCACGCCGATCCTCGACAAGATCGAGGAAGAGATAGGCGAGTTGCGCCAGGCCCTTGCCAAGGGCGATACAGCTTCGATCAAGGACGAGTTCGGCGACATGCTGTTTGCCGTCGTCAATCTCGGGCGTCATCTCAAGGTTGATTCCGAAGCGGCGCTCAGCGGCACCAACGAGAAATTCCGGTCGCGGTTCAGCTATGTCGAGCAAGCGCTGGAAGCGTCCGGAAACACGCTGGAAAGGGCGACGCTCGACGAGATGGAGGCGCTTTGGCAGCAAGCCAAAAGCGCGAAGTAACAGAAATTATCCGTTGTTTTTACGATGCAATCTGGTTTCTATCTCTTCGTGTGCGCTTCGCGTCGCTTTGAGCGACACGGTTATACCGCCATCGTCATTGTCGGTGCGCGAGACGACGTCGCCATTGCGGTAGAGCCAGTCGACGAACCCAAGCTGGTCAGGCTTGAGCGTGACGGTCAGCGTTTCCAGTTCGCCTGAAACTCTTGTCTCCATAATCGCCTTCAGCACATCGATGCCCTCGCCGGTGGCGGCCGATATGGCAATCGGCGGCGCCTTGTTGCCGTCGATGCCGTCGGCGAGCAACCGCGCCCGGTTGCCTTCATCGAGCCGGTCGATCTTGTTCCACACTTCGATGACGCGCTTGCTGTCGCCGGCATCGACGCCGAGATCGGCGAGGATGCGCTCGACATCCTCGGCCTGGGCGGCCGTGTCGGGGTCCGAAATATCGCGCAGATGGATGACGAGATCGGCCTCGACCACCTCTTCCAGCGTTGCCCGGAAGGCCGCGATCAGATGCGTCGGCAGGTCCGAAATGAAACCGACGGTGTCCGAAAGGATGACCGGCGTGCCGTGCGGCAGTCGCACCCGACGCAGTGTCGGGTCGAGCGTGGCAAACAGCATGTCCTCGGCCAGCACCTCTGCTCCGGTCAGCCTGTTGAACAGCGTCGACTTGCCGGCGTTGGTATAGCCGACGATCGCCACAACCGGGAACGGCACCTTCTTGCGCTTGGCGCGGTGCAGATCGCGGGTCCGCCGCACTGTTTCCAGCTCGTGCTTCAGCTTGTTGATCTTGTCCTGCAGGACACGGCGGTCCGACTCGATCTGCGTTTCGCCAGGACCGCCAAGGAAACCGGCGCCGCCGCGCTGGCGCTCGAGGTGGGTCCAGCTTCGCACGAGCCGGCCCTTCTGATAGTTGAGGTGCGCAAGATCGACCTGGAGCGTACCTTCCTTGGTGCGCGCGCGCTCGCCGAAAATCTCCAGGATCAGCCCGGTGCGATCCAGCACCTTGGCGTTCAATTCTTTTTCCAGATTGCGTTGCTGCACCGGCGTCAACGGATGGTCGACAATAACCAGTTCGGCACGGCCCTCTTTGACGATCTCGGCGAACTCCGCGACCTTGCCGCTGCCGAGCAAGGTTGCAGGCCGCGGATCATTGACGGTCACCACCGCGGTATGGATCGGGTCGAGCTCAATGGCTTGGGCAAGACCAATCGCTTCGTCGTGGCGGGCCTCGGCGGAACGCATCAGGCGCGGACGATTGGTGTCTTCGTCGCCGCGCGGCTGGCGGGTAAGCACCGGCACGATGACCACGGCCCGGGTCGGGCCTTCGGCTTCCGTCCCCGGCTGATATGCTGGTTTTTCGCGAACGCTGCGGTCCGCGTCTTTCTTACGTGCCAATCAGGCGCCCTGGCTTTCCTCGCCATCGAACATCTGAACCGGCTGGCTCGGCATGATCGTGGAAATGGCGTGCTTGTAGACGAGTTGGGAATGGCCGTCTCGACGCAGCAGAACACAGAAATTGTCGAACGAAGTAACCACGCCGGTCAGCTTCACGCCGTTGATGAGAAAGATGGTGAGTGGGTTTTTGCTTTTGCGAACTGAATTCAGGAACAGGTCCTGAAGATTTTGCGATCGTTCCGCCATTGTTCTTGTCTTTCGCCGATCCCCTTCGGTTTGCACCTCAATGCGCCAAATTACCCGGCACGTGTCAAGCGCGCAAACACCATCTTGCCGTCAATAACGACAAGCAGAACGAGATATATTGATATTCACTCCACCTGTGCGGTTATCAGGCTGGACTTTTTTCCGCAACGTCAAAAAAGGCTTGCCGCAAGGAAAGTGTTATCGAGCCCGGATGGCCATTGGCGACGGGAGCGCCGTCGATCGCCACGATCGGCATCGCGATGGTGGTCGCGGAGCTGATGAAAACCTCGCGCGCAGCCTTGGCCTCGGCGACCGAAAAGCCGCGCTCCTCGATCTTGAGGCCGAGCTTGGCGGCCACTTCGAACAGCGTGGTGCGGGTGATGCCGCGCAGGATGCCGTGCTCGGCCGGACGCGTCACCAGCACACCATCCCTGGTGATGATCCAGGCGTTCGATGATCCACCTTCCTTGACGGTGCCGTCGGCATCGACGAACCAGGCTTCCTGGGCGCCGGCTTCCTTGGCCTTCTGCTTGGCGAGCACATTTGGCAGCAGGCCGACCGACTTGATATCGACCCGATCCCAACGATTCTCCGGCACGGTGATAACCTTGATTCCGCTTTCGGCTCTCTTCGCGGCAGCAGCGGGGTCGGCTTTCCTGGCGGTCACCACCAGCGACGGCTTCGTGCCCGCCGCCGGGAAAATAAAGTCACGACTGGCGACGCCACGCGTCACCTGAAGATAGACCAGGCCATCGGTGACATGGTTGCGGCGAACCACCTCACGCATAATAATCGGCAACACGCCCCGCGTGACCGGCCAGTCGATCGACAATTCGGTCAGCGAGCGGTTTAGCCGTCCGAGATGGCGAGGCATATCAACGATGAAGCCGCGCGCTACCTCGCAGACCTCGTAGACGCCATCGGCGAACTGATAACCACGGTCCTCGACATGCACGAAGGCATCGGCGTGAGCGACATAGCGCCCGTTCACATAGGCAATGCGCGGCATGAGGTCACCCTGGAGAAGTCAGCGCATGAGCCCGAAAATCGGAATCGATTTTCGGGGTCATGCGCAAAAATCAAATTGCTACAGCGTCCTTTGAGCGTCCCAAAAGACCCGCGGCGCTGCAGCGCTTTCTTATGCGATTCCGCCGGCGCCGTAACCGATAATTGCGTAGGCCATGATGGAAATCAGACGCCCAGCGACTTCAGCTTGCGGTGAAGCGCCGAGCGTTCCATGCCGATGAACTCGGCCGTTTTTGAGATGTTGCCGCCAAAACGATTGATCTGGGCGATCAGATAGTCCTTCTCGAATTGTTCGCGCGCTTCACGCAACGGCAGCGCCATGATGTGCTGATCGGATTGGTTTGGCGTGCGCGGCATGACATCGCCGATCTCGGCAGGCAGAAGATCGGCGGTGATCGGTGCATCGATATCGTCGCCGCGCGCCAGGATCATCAGTCGCTCGACGTTGTTGCGCAACTGGCGGACGTTGCCTGGCCAGTTGTGCGCCTGCAGCACCGCCAGCGCGTCGTCGCCGATGCGCCGCGGCCGGATACCGGCCTGGCGGGCGATCTGTTTCATGAAATTGTCGACAAGATAGGGGATGTCCTCCCGCCGCTCGGCCAATCCCGGCACCATGACCGGAACCACCGCCAGACGGTGATAGAGGTCCTCCCGGAAACGACCGTCGGCGATCATCGCCTCCAGGTTCTGCGAGGTCGACGAAATGATTCGGACATCGACCTTGACCCGTTTGGTGCCTCCTACCCGCTCGAACTGCTGTTCGACCAGCACGCGCAGAATCTTGTTTTGCGTTTCTCGCGGCATGTCGGCCACTTCGTCGATGTAGAGAATGCCCCGATGGGCTTCCTCAAGCGCGCCGACCTTGCGTTCGACACCGTTGGATTCGGTACCGAACAGCTCGACCTCCATGCGTTCGGGCGTGATGTTGGCAGCGCTCAGCGTGACAAATGGTGCGCTCTTGCGCGCCGACAGCGTGTGGATGGCGCGAGCCGCGAGTTCCTTGCCCGACCCGGACGGGCCGATGATCATGACGCGGCTGTTGGTCGGCGCAACGCGCTCGATGGTCTGGCGCAACTGGCTCATCGCCGACGACATGCCGATCAGGTCGAAGGTTTCGCCGCTGCGCAGCTTGAGATCAGAAACCTCGCGTCTGAGTTTCGAGGTTTCAATCGCACGTTCGGCGATGAGAATCAGCCTGTCGGCCTTGAACGGTTTCTCGATAAAGTCATAGGCGCCGCGGCGGATGGCCGAGACCGCCGTCTCGATGTTGCCGTGGCCCGAGATCATCACCACAGGCAAGCTCGGATGCATCGTCTTGATCTCGTCCAGCAACGCCAGTCCGTCCAGACGTGAGCCTTGCAGCCAGATATCAAGGAAAATCAGCCTCGGCGCCCGGTCGGCTACCGCCGCCAGGGCGCTGTCGGCATCGAATGCCGTGCGGGTTTCGTGACCTTCGTCGCTTAGGATACCGGCGACGAGTTCACGGATGTCTTCCTCGTCATCGACGATGAGAATGTCAGACGCCATTACCGACCTTTTCAGTTTCTCTTTCGTTTTCCGTCTTGCCTTCGCCGCGCGACGGCACGGTGGCGGCGAGCGGCAGAATGATGCTGATCATCGCGCCTCGCCCGTCGTGGAAATCCGCCGGCGCGTCATGCAGTTCGAGCCGGCCGCCATGGTCCTCCACTATCTTCTTGACGATAGCGAGGCCGAGCCCCGTGCCTTTCTCGCGTGTCGTCATGTAAGGCTCGAGCAATCGCTGGCGATTCTCGCGCGGCAAGCCCTTGCCGTTGTCGATGACATCGATGCGAATCGCACCATTCTGGCGCCCGGCTTGAATCCGGATTATGCCGTGCGAGCGGTCCTTTTGATCAAGTCCGTCAATTGCCTCGGCCGCGTTCTTGATAACATTGCCAAAAGCCTGCGCCATCAGGCGGCTGTCGAAAGTGCCTTTGAGCGGTTCGTTGCCGAACACGCGCTCGAAGGTGATATCGGATCGGCTCACTTCGACGAGGAACGAGGCTTCACGCAACGATTCGCGCAAATCGAGGGCCTTCATTTCGGGCTTGGGCATGCGTGCGAAAGCGGAGAACTCGTCGACCATCCGGCCGATGTCCTCTACTTGCCTGATGATCGTATCGGTGCACTGATCGAAAACCTCGCGGTCTTCGGTGATGACCTTGCCGTAGCGGCGCTTGATGCGCTCGGCGGAAAGCTGGATCGGTGTCAGCGGGTTCTTGATCTCGTGGGCGATGCGCCGCGCCACATCCGCCCAGGCCGAGGAACGCTGCGCCTGGACCAGATCGGTGATGTCATCGACCGTTACGACATAGGATTTCTCCTCCGAACCGTCGTCGCCGGCCTCGACCGTGATCTGCACGTTGAAGGTCCGCTCCGTACCGGCGCGATAGAAGGTCACCTGCTCGCGGTGGACAGGCTTGCCCGACGTGCGGCCGATCTCGAAGACGCGGCCGACATGCGGCAGCACGGCGGAGAGGTTTTGCCCGAGTGCGGCGGTAGCAGATATGGCCAGCATCGTTTCAGCCGACCGGTTGACGATGGTGACGATGCCATATGGATCGACGCCGATGACGCCGGCTGTGACACCGGCAAGCACGGCTTCCGAAAAACGCCGCCGCTCGTCGATCAAATCCTTGGCGGACAGTATCTCGTTACGCTGCGATTTCAGTTCCAGCAGCATCTTGTTGAAGGTGTCGCCGAGCGAGGCGACGTCGCCGTCGGAGGGCCGAACCGGCACGGCAACGTCGAGATTGCCGGTCGCGACCTCGTCGGCCGCGCCGATGAGCTGGCGGATCGGCCGCACCAGGCGGTCTGCCACGGCGATTCCGGTCCAGATGGCGGACAGAATGATGATCAGCGTTAGCGACAGGTAGGGAAGTGCGAACGCCACCTGCGAAGTGCGGCGATTGTCTTCCAGGCCGCGATATTCGTCGGTGTTGGATCTGACAATCTGCCGCGCCTTGATCACCTCGGGATCGACGAGCCGAATGGTGTAGAGATAGAGCCCTTCGATCTCGCGCAGTTTGACGATGGCGCCCATGATGTTGCGCGTCTTCGGCTCGATCAGCACCGGCCTGCCGTCGGCGGCACTGCTCATGGCGCCTTCCGGCGGCTCCGGCATGGCAAAATCGGCGTCGGTCTTGGCGCTCATGACGAACGAACCGTCGGGCCTGACCAGTGCGGCATGGGCCAGCGAGCGTCCGACGGCTTCCTTGTTCATGAGATCGAGGAAGCCGGTTCGATCGAGGCCGTAGAGCGTACGGGAGGCGTCGAGATCGTAAGCCATCGACAGGGTCGTTCCCTGGAGATTGCGCGCGTTCTCCTGCACATAGGCATCGGCGATCGACAGCGAAGAATTGACGATCGTCTTGGTACGGATCTCGAACCAGCGATCAAGGCCGATATCGAGCGTGATCGAGGCGATGATCGCCACCATGATGGCGGGAATCGCGGCGACCAGCGCGAACATTGCCACGATCCGCACATGCAGCCGCGACGCCGCCTTGCCGCGCCGGCGCGCCATCACGATACGATGCACTTCGCGGCCGACCAGCGCGATCAGGAACAGGATGAACGCCGCATTGAGGGCGATAAGCGCCAGCGTCGTCCTCTCGTCCGGCGTGATCGGCGTGGCGCCGACGAGGATGGCGAAGGAGATCGCCGCCGTAACCAGCGCACCGGCAATTGCCACCACGCCCGGCAGCGCAAGCAGCCGGCGCCCGTCCCGTGTGCCAGGTTCGCTGAAAAGCGTTTCGCTCGGTTTCGGTGCCTGTGGAGCCATGTCGCCGTCTAGAGCCAGTGATTGCGTCGGATGTATGCAACGCATTGTGGCGATTATGCAACAAGTGTGACCTGGACGGAAATGTTTCGGCGATCGATCCCCGGAAAAGCTTCGCTCTGACGCACGGCCCGAAAACGGAACCGATTTTTCGGAAAGCACGATGCGCAAGCCCAAAGTGTTAGAGAGAACTTTGTACGTCCGAACGGACGCACGTCGCTCTAAGCCTGCCTGGTGGATTTGTAGACGTTGACGCCGAGTTCGCGAATTTTCTTGCGCAGCGTGTTGCGGTTGAGGCCCAGGAGTTCCGCAGCCTTGATCTGGTTGCCGCGGGTTGCCGTCATCGACGCGAGCACCAGCGGATATTCGACCTCGGAGAGAATGCGCTGATAGAGGCCGGCGGGCGGCAAATCGCCTGCAAAGGAAGCAAAATAGCGCTGCAGGAAATGTTCCACCGCCTGGCCGATGGAGAGATCGTCGGGGATGAGGTTGCCGCCACCGGGAACGACCGGCCTCTCGCCGGTCTTCAGTTCCGCCTCGATGATTTCGGCGGAAATCTCATCCTGCGAATAGAGTGCGGCAAGCCTGCGGACAAGATTTTCGAGCTCGCGCACGTTGCCTGGCCACGGATAGCGTTTCATCAGCTCGATGCCGCCGGTGGAAATGCGCTTTGTCTGCAGGCCTTCGCTGACGCCGAGCTTGAAGAAGTGCCGGACGAGATCCGGAACGTCCTCAGACCGCTCGCGCAGCGCCGGCAGCCTTAGCGGCACGACATTCAGGCGATAGAACAGATCCTCGCGGAAAAGCCCCTGATTGATTAGCGTGCGCAGATCCTTGTTGGTGGCGGCGACGATGCGGACGTCGGTTTTGATCGGCGTACGTCCGCCGACAGTGGTGTACTCGCCCTGCTGCAGGACACGCAGCAGGCGCGTCTGCGCTTCCATCGGCATGTCGCCGATCTCATCGAGGAAGAGCGTGCCGCCTTCGGCCTGCTCGAAACGGCCGGTGGAGCGGTTCTGCGCACCGGTGAAGGCGCCTTTCTCATGCCCGAACAGTTCCGATTCGATCAGGTCGCGCGGGATCGCCGCCATGTTGATCGCGACGAAGGGGCCGCCGCGCCGGCGGCCATATTCGTGCAGCGCGCGCGCCACCAGTTCCTTGCCGGTGCCTGATTCGCCTGAAATCATCACCGTTAGGTCGGTCTGCATCATACGCGCCAGCATGCGGTAGATGTCCTGCATGGCGGCCGAGCGGCCGACCAGCGGCATCGTTTCCGGCGGCTCGTCGGCCCGTGCATCGATCTTCGGTCGTCGGGGCTCGGAAAGCGCCCGGTTGACGATGTTGAGAAGCTCGGTCAGGTCGAACGGTTTCGGCAGATATTCGTAGGCGCCGGTTTCGGAGGCACGAATCGCGGTCATGAACGTGTTCTGGGCGCTCATGACGATGACGGGCAGTTCCGGTCGCGCCTTCTTGATGCGCGGCAGCATGTCGAAAGCGTTCTCGTCCGGCATGACCACGTCGGTGATGACGAGATCGCCCTCGCCGGCCGCCACCCAGCGCCATAGCGTCGAGGCGTTGGACGTCACGCGCACCTCGTGGCCGACGCGCGAAAGCGCCTGATTGAGGACCGTGCGGATCGCCGCATCGTCGTCGGCGACGAGAATATTGCCGCGAACCATCATTTGCGGTCTCCTTCGCCATCATCGTCTGTGCCGAACGGCGTTTCTTTCCAGGCTGGCATCAGGATGCGGAAGGTGGTTGCGCGCGGCGTCGAATCGCATTCGATGATGCCGCCATGCTCGCCGACGATTTTCGCGACCAGCGCCAGACCAAGCCCCGACCCGTTCGGCTTGGTGGTGATGAAGGGATCGAACAGGATCGGCAGGATATCTTCGGAAACGCCAGAACCGTTGTCGCGCACGCAGAATTCCAGCGGCAGCGACACGCGGCCCTGCGTTCCGGGAACGGAAACACGGATGCCCGGCCGGAATGCGGTCGACAGAGTGATCTCGCCTTGCGGATCGCCGCCAATGGCCTCGGCCGCATTCTTGACCAGGTTGAGGAACACTTGGATGAGCTGGTCGCGGTTGGCGAAAACCGGAGGCAATGATGGATCATAATCCTCCAATATCTTGATCCGCTTGGCAAAACCGTTCTTGGCAATCGCCTTCACATGGTCGAGCACGACATGGATGTTGACCGGATAGCGATCGATGGGCCGCTCGTCGGAAAACACCTCCATGCGATCGACCAGCGAGACGATGCGGTCGGTCTCGTCGGTGATCAGCCGGGTCAGCGCGCGATCCTCGTCGGAAGCCGACAGTTCGAGCAGCTGGGCAGCACCCCGGATGCCGGATAGCGGGTTCTTGATCTCGTGGGCGAGCATCGCGGCAAGGCCGGTTACCGAGCGTGCCGCACCGCGGTGCGTCATCTGCCGGTCGATCTTGTCGGCCATCGATCGCTCCTGGAACATCACCACGACGGAGCCCGGGAATTCCGACACCGGCGCGACATAGAGATCGACGACCTTCTCGATGCCGAGGCGCGGCGACGATACGTCGACCCGGTATTCGTTGACGGGTGCCCGGCGCTCGCGCACCTGGTCGACAAGCGTCAGCAGCGGACTGCCGAAGGGAATGAGCTTGGGTAGTGTATTGCGGGCGAGCATGGTCGCGCTCGAGCGGAAGAAATCCTCGGCATCGGCATTGGCGAAGGTGATGAACCCGTCCGCATCGACCATGATCACTGGGCGGCGGATGGTGTTGAGCACAATGTGGGCGGCGTCCGCCATATCCAGGCTCTGTGGAACGGTGGCGTTCATGCTGCGCTCCGCAGGTTCATCGCCTCGGCAGCGCGTGAAAACACCTCGCGCAACGCGGCAACGACGCGGACGGGCTCGAAGGAGGTGAGGATCGCCTTTCGCTGCTCATCAACGACGCCAACAGCGTGGCGGTCGAGATACCAGCCAAGATGCTTGCGCGCCTGGCGCACGCCGCTTTCGATGCCGTAGAGCGTTAGCATGTCCTCGTAGTGGGCAACGATGTAGTCGGCCAGCGCTTGCGGACTTTCGGGCACGCCGGGCGCCGCATCTTTTGCCGCGGCTGCCGCGATGCTGCCTGCCGTCCAGGGCGCGCCATAATGCGCGCGGCCGATCATCACCGCGTCGGCGCCCGACTGGTCGAGGATCATTGCCGCCTCCGCCGGCGATCCGACATCGCCATTGGCAACGACCGGGATCGACACGGCCTGTTTTGTTCGTGCGATGGCGCGCCAGTCGGCCTTGCCCTGGTAGAACTGGCAGCGCGTGCGGCCATGCACCGTCACCATCTGGACGCCCGCCTGCTCGGCGCGGCGCGCCAGCAGCGGCGCGTTGAGCGCGCTTTCGTCCCAGCCGAGCCGCATTTTGACCGTGACCGGCACCTCGACGGCGCCGACCACCGCCTCAATCAACGACAAAGCGTGATCGAGATCGCGCATCAGCGCCGAACCGGCATAGCCGCCCGTCACCTTCTTGGCCGGGCAGCCCATGTTGATGTCGATGATGTCGGCGCCCTCGCCCGCGGCGATTCGAGCGCCCTCGGCCATATGCGCCGCCTCATGGCCGGCAAGCTGGACCATGTGCAAAGGCAGCCCGGAATGGCGGATGCGAAGGCCACAACCGGCCCTGCCCCTGGCAAGCTCGCCGCTCGCCACCATCTCCGACACAACCAATCCGGCGCCATGCCCATAGGCGCGGTGCCGGAACGGCTCATCGGTTATGCCCGACATCGGCGCAAGAAAAGCGCGATTGCGGATTCTCACACTACCCACGTCCAGCGGCGAAGCCAATTTGGTGAGGTCAAACATGCACAAAAACCAAGCATCTTTAGTTGCTGCACAATCTCTAGCCAGAATGGCAGCAATGTGCAACGCGCAATGACGTCACATTAAGGCGCATTTGGGAAAAATGCTGGCCTTCGGCCCATACCCGCGGCCTAAGCGGCGTACGTCTTTAGGAAAGGACCCTTTGCACTTTGCATCTGCGCATGATCTCTTCCGAAAAGCGATTCCACTTTTCGGGATCATGCGCTAAGCGTCTCGGCATGACAGATGCAAGCGAAATGCCAGCTTTGGCTACGGACTCTAGGGTTGCCGTGGTTATCGTCGCCGCCGGCCGCGGCGCGCGCGCCGGTCAGGCCGACGGCCCGAAGCAATACCAGAGGATCGGTGGCCATGCCGTTATCGCGCGCACATTGGATATGTTTTTGGCGCATCCGAGAATCGGTCCTGTCGTCGTCGCCATCCACGCCGACGACAGCGCGCTTTTTCGCAGCGCCGCCGGAGCCAACGCCGATCGAGTCATCACGGTGACCGGTGGCGCGTCCAGGCAGGACTCCGTCCGGCTCGGGCTGCTTGCGCTGAGAGGCCATGCACCGAGCCAGGTTCTGGTCCATGATGCCGTTCGCCCGTTCGTCGACGCCGAATTGATAGACCGTACGATCGCCGCTATCGGCGAGCGCCAGGGAGCGCTGCCTGCCTTACCCGTCGCCGACACGCTGAAACGTGAGTCGGCCGCCGGCATGATCGGCGAGACGGTTTCCAGGAACGGGCTTCATGCCGCCCAGACGCCGCAAGGCTTCCCGTTCTGGCCGATCCTGGCCGCCCACGAAAAGGCCCATCGCTTGGGCAAGGCGGACTTCACCGACGATGCCGCGATTGCCGAATGGGCGCATATTCCGGTGAAAATCGTTCCGGGCTCGCCGGACAATGTCAAGCTCACCTGGGCAAGAGATATTTCGATGGCGGATCAGCGGCTTTCCGGCGAGCGGCTGCGTTTTCCGGACATCCGCACCGGCAATGGCTACGACGTCCATGCCTTCCAGCCCGGTGACCATGTCGTCCTGTGCGGCGTCTCCATCCCGCACGACAAGAAACTGGCCGGCCATTCGGACGCCGATGTCGGCCTGCACGCGTTGACCGACGCGCTGCTCGCCACCTGCGGCGCCGGCGACATCGGCACGCATTTCCCGCCGTCGGATCCGCAGTGGAAAGGCGTGGCCTCGCGGATCTTCGTCGAACATGCGGCAAGACTGGTGCGTGCGCGCGGCGGGCGCATCGCCAATGCCGACATCACGCTGATCTGCGAGGCGCCCCGGGTCGGCCCACATCGCGAAGCAATGACCGAAACCCTTTCGGAAATGCTGGCAATTTCCCGGGACCGTATCTCTATCAAGGCAACAACCAACGAAAAGCTCGGCTTTGTCGGACGCGAGGAAGGCATAGCGGCTATCGCGACCGCCAGCGTCGTGTTTCCGGGGGATGTCCCCGAATGAGCAACAGCGATCTCGCAGATGCCCTGCTTCAGGCCTGCCGACAGCGTGGCATCATGCTAGCGACGGCCGAAAGCTGCACAGGCGGCATGATCATCGCCGCCCTTACCGACATCGCCGGCTCTTCCACGGTGGTCGACCGGGGTTTCATCACCTATTCCAACCAGGCCAAGACTGAGATGCTCGGCGTTTCCGCCGCCACGCTTGAGACGCACGGCGCGGTCTCGCGGGAAACCGCAGTCGAGATGGCGGCCGGCGCGTTGGCCCATTCGCGCGCCGGACTCACCCTTGCCGTTACCGGCATTGCCGGTCCGGGCGGCGGCTCGGCGGAAAAGCCCGTCGGCCTGGTCTGGTTCGGTATCGCCTTGACTGGCCGGCCGGTCGTCAGCGAATGTCAGTTGTTCGCCGACAAAGGCCGCAATTTCATCCGCCGGGAGACGGTCAGGCATGCGCTTGAACTGGGGTTGCGCGCACTCGCTGCGGATCAGGCTGCCGGCGTTGCGCCATAGATGACGTCGGCGCGCTTCTCGAACGCCTCGGAAAACATGCGGAAGGCGCGATCGAACATCGCTCCCATCACCGCACCCAGAATACGGCTCTTGAATTCGTAGTCGATGAAGAAGCAGACATTGCAACCGCCGTCGGCCGGCTCGAAACGCCAGGCGTTGCTCAGATATTTGAATGGACCGTCGATGTATTTGACGTCGATGGCGTTCTCGCCAGGTTTTAACAGCACTTGCGTGGTGAAAGTCTCGCGGATCGCCTTGTAGCCGATGCTCATGTCGGCGACGAGCAGGGTGCGTCCGTCGCGTTCCTTGCGCGAGCGAACCGTCAGCGCCTCGCAAAGCGGCAGGAATTGCGGATAGGATTCGACATCAGCGACCAGAGCGAACATCTGTTCCGGCGTATGCGCAACGCGGCGGTGGGCTTCGAATTGTGGCATGAAACCAGAGTGTTAGGCGGACTTCCTGAGAAACGCTTCCCGTGCCGCGTGCAGCTTGGCGAAATCGTCGCCGGCGTGATGCGACGAACGCGTTAGCGGGCTCGATGCCACCAGCAGGAAGCCCTTGGTCTTGCCGATCGTCTCGAAGGACTTGAATTCCTCCGGCGTGACGAAACGGATCACAGGGTGGTGTTTCTTCGACGGCTGCAGATACTGGCCGATGGTCATGAAGTCGACATTGGCCGAACGCAGATCATCCATCAACTGCAGTATCTCGTTCCGCTCCTCGCCGAGGCCAACCATGATGCCGGATTTGGTAAAGATCGACGGGTCGAGTTCCTTGACCCGCTGCAGGAGCCTAATCGAATGAAAATAGCGGGCGCCGGGCCGGACCGTCAGATAGTTCGACGGTACGGTCTCCAGATTGTGGTTGAACACGTCCGGCTTCGCCGCCACCACGATCTCCAGCGCACCTTCCTTGCGCAGGAAGTCGGGCGTCAGGATTTCGATCGTCGTCGAAGGCGTTGCCGCCCTGATGGCGCGGATGACCTCGGCAAAGTGCTGAGCTCCGCCATCGGCGAGATCGTCGCGGTCGACTGAGGTGATGACGACATGGCTCAGACCCATTTGCTTGACCGCATGGGCGATGCGCGCCGGTTCATCGGGATCGAGCGCTGTCGGAATGCCGGTGGCGACGTTGCAGAAGGCACAGGCGCGCGTGCAGATCTCACCCATGATCATGAAGGTGGCGTGCTTCTTTTCCCAGCACTCACCGATATTGGGGCAACCGGCCTCTTCGCACACCGTCACCAGTCTGTGCGACTTCACGATTTCGCGCGTCTCGGCATAGCCTTTTGACATCGGCGCCTTGACGCGGATCCAGTCGGGCTTGCGCAGCACATCCTGGTCAGGCTTGTGCGCCTTTTCAGGATGCCTCAGGCGCGGCGCATTGGCGATCGTGTCGAGGACGGTGACCATCAGAAATCCAGTTCATTCGCGATCGCCTTCCGGCGGTCGCTTTCACAAGTCATCTAGGACTTTTCGCTGCAAAGAAAAAGGCCGCGGCGGCGCATGCCGCCACAGCCGTTTTCGCATGGCAAGAGTTCAGCAGCTAACGGCGCACCATGCGCCCTACCCAGATCAGCAGGCAGGCGCCGATGAAACCGGTGATCAGATAAGCGATCCAGCCAGCCCCGAAGGCGCCGATGTTGAGCGCCTGCAGGATGGCATTCAGCACGATCGCGCCGACGATGCCAAGAATGATGTTCATCAAGATGCCCATGTTGCTTTTCATGAACATCTCGGCAAGCCACCCTGCCAAACCGCCGATGATGATGGCTGCGATCCAGCCCACGCCATTCACGTCCATATGCCCTCTCCTTGTGTGATGAATGCATCCGGAAACGAATTACCTTGCCGTTGAGTTCCTTGGCTTTCACGTGTCGAGTCTCACGCGGTCAATTTATCACGCGTTCAGCGCGCGGCCATAGGCGTCGAGGACGCTTTCCTTCATCATCTCCGATAGCGTCGGATGCGGGAAGATGGTGTGCATAAGTTCTTCCTCGGTGGTCTCCAGGTTCATCGCCACAACAAAGCCCTGGATCAGCTCGGTCACTTCGGCGCCGACCATATGCGCGCCGAGCAACTGGCCGGTCTTCTTGTCGAAGATGGTCTTGACGAAACCCTGGTCTTCGCCGAGCGCAATGGCTTTGCCGTTGGCGGCGAACTGAAAGCGGCCGACGCGGATGTCCTTGCCCTCGGCCTTCGCTTTCGCTTCGGTCAAGCCGACGGAGGCAACCTGCGGGTTGCAATAGGTGCAGCCCGGAATCTTCAGCTTGTCAGTGGCATGCACGCCGGGGAAATTGGCGATCTTCTCCACGCACACCACGCCTTCATGTTCGGCCTTGTGGGCGAGCATAGGCGGGCCGGCAACGTCGCCGATGGCATAGATTCCGGGCACATTGGTGTTGCCGTAGCCGTCAACGACGACGCAGCCGCGTTCGGTCTTCACGCCGAGCGCTTCGAGGCCGAGATTCTCGATATTGCCCTGCACACCGACGGCCGAGATCATCCGGTCGGCGGTGATCTTCTCAACCTTGCCGTCCTTCATCTCGACATGCGCGGTGACCGAGTTCGCACCCTTCTCGACCTTGGTCACCTTGGCCTCGAGGATGATCTTCATGCCTTGCTTCTCGAACTGCTTTTGCGCGAATCTCGAGACCTCGGCGTCCTCGACCGGCATTACCGCCGGCAACAACTCGACCACAGTCACCTCCGCGCCCATGGTGCGGTAGAATGAGGCGAACTCGATGCCGATTGCGCCCGAACCCATCACCAGCAGCGATTTAGGCATCTCCTTCGGGACCATCGCTTCGAAATAGGTCCAGATCAGCTTGCCGTCGGGCTCGATGCCAGGCAGCGCCCGCGGCCTAGCGCCGGTCGCCAGGATTATGTGCTTGGCGGTATAAGTGCCCTCACCCTTGACGCCCTTAGGCGCCGGCGGCTGCGGCTCCATCGGCTTCTTCGACGAGTTCGACACGACGATCTCGCCCGGTTTATCGCCGGAAGCCGCCTTGGAGAGCTTGGCTTCGCCCCAGATGACGTCGACCTTATTCTTCTTCATCAGGAAGGCGACGCCGCCGTTGAGCCGCAGCGAGACCTTTCGCGAGCGGTCGACCACGGCGGCGGTATCGACGCTGACCTTGCCGTCGATCTTCAAGCCGTAGTCCTTCAGATGATCGGAATAGTGCATGATCTCGGCCGAACGCAGCAGCGCCTTGGTCGGGATGCAGCCCCAGTTGAGGCAGATGCCGCCGAGATGCTCACGCTCGACGATCGCCGTCTTGAAGCCGAGTTGGGCGGAACGCACCGCCGTGACGTAGCCGCCGGGGCCGGAGCCGATGATGATGACGTCGTAGTTCTCAGCCATTTTGTGGTCCTTATTGAAGCGAGGCTTCCCCGAAAGAAGGCTTCGGGATCGAAATTGGCTCGTACCTCAGTATTGGAGGCGCGAAAGCTGGCTCGTGCATCAGTATCGAAAGGGAGTCGGATACCCAGAGCCCCAGAAATGCGTAACCTGCAAGAAGCCGACTTCGACGGCCTTGCCAATGCACAGCCAACCAGAGGCCATGATCAGACTTGCATCGACTATCATGTCGCTAACATCACGCGCACCAGCGGTGCCAGCGCCTCGCCAATGTTGCGCGTGTTTTCTGCATCAAGATGGACGCCGTCGAGCGGCGTGGTCGTTGCCACCGTGCCGGCATCGAAAAAGCCGCAGCCGGCCTCGTCGGCAAGGGCGGAATATTGCGGCGCCAGTCGCTTCGAAGCTTCGTCGCCGCCGGCGAACATTTCCTTGAACTCAGCGTTGTCGGTACGGCTGACCGCGGGCGGCGCGACGAGCAGGATCTGCGGCGCCGGCCAGTCGAACGGGTAGTCGTGGCCGCGCACGATATCGATCAGGCGCTGGATGCCTTGCTTGGCCGCCACCGGATTGCCGTGGATCCACGGCTTCATGTCGTTGGAGCCGAGCATGATGACGATCAGGTCGAGCGGCGCATGTGTCATCAGCACCGTCGGCAGCACTCTAGCGCCGTTACGGTCGGCGCCGGCCAGATGGTCGTCGAAAGCCGTTGTGCGGCCGTTCAAGCCTTCGGCAATGACCTGGATATCGCCTCCCAACGTCGCCTGCAGCACACTCGGCCAGCGGTCCTTGAGCGGGTGGCGATCCAGACTTGCCGCATCATAGCCCCAGGTCAGCGAGTCGCCGTAGCAAAGGACTGTTTTCATGCGTTTGCCCCCTCCTGCTGAAATCTGCCCGCGCGCGCCTCACCCGCCAGCGCACCAACAGCCATTGCACATGATCGTTGCGACGCCGGAAGGGCTGAAGGCAACAAGGCTGGTGAAGAATTTCCGCACCGCCTTCTTCCTTCTAGACCAGCATGCCCATCGGATTTTCGATCATGCGCTTGAAGGCGACGAGCAGTTCGGCGCCGAGCGCGCCGTCGACGGCGCGGTGATCGGTCGACAGCGTCACCGACATGATGGTCGCTATTCTGATCTCACCGTTCTTGACCACCGCGCGCTCTTCGCCGGCGCCGACCGCCAGGATCGTCGCATGCGGCGGGTTGATGACGGCGGCAAAGTCCTTGATGCCGAACATGCCGAGATTGGACACCGCCGTGGTGCCGCCCTGGTATTCCTCCGGTTTCAGCTTGCGGCTGCGGGCGCGGCTGGCGAGATCCTTCATCTCGTTGGAGATGACCGACAGCGTCTTTTCATCGGCGCGCCGGATGATCGGCGTGATCAGCCCGCCAGGGATCGACACGGCGACACCGACATCGGCATGCTTGTGCTTGACCATTGCGCTCTCGGTCCATGACGCATTGGCATCCGGCACCGCCATCAGCGCCATTGCCATCGCTTTGATGACCATGTCGTTGACCGACAGCTTGTAGGTCGGCGCCTCCCCCTTGTCGGTCTTCTTCATCGGGGCGGCCGCGTTGATCTGCGTGCGCAGCGCCAGAAGCGTGTCGAGCTCGCAGTCGAGCGTCAGGTAGAAATGCGGGATGGTGGTCGTGGCCTCGACCAGCCGGCGCGCAATGGTCTTGCGCATATTGTCATGCGGGACAAGCTCGTAGGAGCCTTCGGCAAACAGTTTTAGCACCTGGTCGTCCGACATTGGCTTTAGCGCGACAGCCGGAGCCGGAGCGCCGGCAGGTGCGGCTTTCGCGGCTGGTGCCGCCTTGGCGCCGCCACCGGAAATCGCTGCATCGACATCGGCCTTGACCACGCGGCCATGCGGACCGGAGCCGCTCACCGCGGAGACATCGACACCGGCTTCCCGGGCGATGCGACGGGCAAGCGGCGAGGCGAAGACACGTTCGCCGCTAGCATGACCATTGGCAATCGGAGCCGCCTGGGGCTCCGGTGCGGCCGCAGGTTTCGGCGCTTCCGGCTTTGGGGTTTCCGCCTTTGGTGCTTCAGTTTTGGGGGCTTCTGTTTTTGGTGCCTCGGCTTTTGCCGGAGCGGCAGCGCCGTCACCGCTTTTGGCGGCAGCCGCCGCATCCTCGCCCTCGGCCGCGAGCACGGCGATCAGCGCATTGACCTTGACGCCTTCGGTGCCGGCCGGAACCACCAGCTTGGCCACCGTGCCCTCATCGACGGCTTCGACTTCCATCGTCGCCTTGTCGGTCTCGATCTCGGCGATCACATCGCCCGGCGAAACCTTGTCGCCCTCCTTGACCAGCCACTTGGCAAGATTGCCTTCTTCCATCGTGGGCGACAGGGCCGGCATGGTGATGTTGATCGGCATTTTTCCTCCTCAGTTCCGCCCGGTTAGCGAACGGTGCTGGATATTGAACTGCTCCGACATTCTGCCTCGATAGCCTTCTTCCAATGCCTGAAGCGTCTCGATTTCAGGGATGCCATCTTGTTCCAGTCTCATCCTGGCTATGTGCATGCCGACATCAGCGAGCACCATGCCCCAGTTGTGAGCGTTTGGTCCAAAGAGGTCTTGCATCGTGACGACCGCGTCCGAACCAATCCAGACGCGGAGTATTTCATCGAATTCGCTATTCTCGACGACCACCGCGGGAACTTCTAGTTCGCGCGACATCTCATTAACCCCGGTACGTCACGGCTTTCACCGCCTCGATGACTTCCGCGACATTGGGCAATGCCAGCTTTTCGAGGTTTGCCGCGTAGGGCATCGGCACGTCCTTGCCGGCAATGGTGATGACCGGCGCATCGAGGAAATCGAAGGCGCGCTGCGACACCTGGCTGGCGATATGGTCGCCGACCGAGCTCTGCGGGAATCCTTCCTCCACCACCACCAGCCGATTGGTCTTCTTGACCGAGGCGATGATGGTGTCGAAATCGAGGGGGCGGATGGTCCTGAGGTCGATGATCTCGGCATCGATGCCCATGCCGCGCAATTCGGCCTCGGCCTTCACCGTGTAGGTCATGCCGATGCCGAAAGAGACGATGGTGACATCCTTGCCCGGTTTGTGGATGCGCGCCTTGCCGATCGGCAGCACGAAATCGTCCATCTTCGGCACGTCGAAGGACTGGCCGTAAAGGATCTCGTTCTCGAGGAAGATGACCGGGTTCGCGTCGCGGATCGCGGCCTTCAGCAACCCCTTGGCGTCGGCGGCGGTGTAGGGCATCACCACTTTCAGCCCGGGAATGTGGCTGTACCAGGCGGCATAGCACTGCGAATGCTGGGCGGCGACACGGGCGGCCGCGCCGTTCGGCCCGCGAAAGACGATAGGCGCGCCCATCTGGCCGCCGGACATATAGAGCGTCTTGGCGGCGGAGTTGATGATCTGGTCGATCGCCTGCATGGCGAAGTTGAAGGTCATGAACTCGACGATCGGTTTCAGGCCGGCCATCGCCGCGCCGACGCCGACGCCGGCAAAACCGTGCTCGGTGATCGGCGTGTCGACGACGCGCCTCGGCCCGAATTCCTGCAGCAGCCCTTGCGTGATCTTGTAAGCGCCCTGGTACTCGGCGACCTCCTCGCCCATCACGAAGACGTCGCCGTCTCGACGCATCTCCTCGGCCATCGCGTCACGCAACGCCTCGCGCACAGTAGTCGAGACCATTGCTGTGCCGGCCGGGATGTCAGGATCGGCGGCGGCCTTCATGGCGGGGGCAGCGGGAACGGACGCCTTCGGCGCCTCGCCGGCATCCTGCGGCGCGGACTTCGAGCCTTCCTCGGCTGCGTCGGTGCGCTGCCCGCCGTCTGAAATCGCATCCTGGGTGGAAGCCGGTGCAGCCTTGGCATCCTTGCCGATATCGGCGGCGCTCTCGCCGTCCTGCAGCAGCACCGCTATCGGCGTGTTGACCTTCACGCCTTCGGTGCCCTCGGCGACCAGGATCTTGCCGAGCGTGCCTTCGTCGACCGCTTCGACTTCCATCGTCGCCTTGTCGGTTTCGATCTCGGCAATGACGTCACCGGCGGCGACCTTGTCGCCCTCGTTCTTCAACCATTTGGAAACATTGCCCTCTTCCATGGTCGGCGAGAGTGCGGGCATGAGAATTTCGATCGGCATGTCCTTGCCCTCTCGTTACAATACGATGTCGGTCCAGAGCTCGGACGGATCCGGCTCTGCGTCGTTCTGGGCAAATTCGGCGGCGTCGGCGACAATGTCGCGGACCTCCTTGTCGACGGCCTTGAGCTCGTCCTCATCAGCCCACTTCTTGTCGAGCAGGCGCGCCTTGACCTGCTCGATCGGGTCACGCTCGGAGCGCATCTTCTGCACTTCTTCCTTGGAGCGGTACTTTGCCGGATCGGACATCGAGTGGCCGCGATAGCGGTAGGTCTGCATTTCGAGAATCAGCGGCCCCTTGCCGGCGCGGCACCATTCAGTTGCGAGATCGCCGGCTGCCTTGACCGCGCGAACGTCCATGCCGTCGACCTGGATACCGGGGATCTTGAAGGAGGCGCCGCGCTGCGAAAAATCCGTCTCGGCCGACGAACGCGATACCGAGGTGCCCATGGCATAGCGGTTGTTCTCGATGATGTAGATCACCGGCAGCTTCCACAGCGAGGCCATGTTGAAGCTTTCATAGACCTGGCCCTGATTGGCGGCGCCGTCGCCGAAATATGTCAGCGTTACATTGTTGTTGCCGCGATAGCGATTGGCGAAGGCGAGGCCGGTGCCGAGCGAAACCTGCGCGCCGACAATGCCGTGGCCGCCGTAAAAATGCCTTTCCTTCGAGAACATGTGCATGGAGCCGCCCTTGCCCCTGGACAAGCCGCCGCGGCGCCCGGTCAACTCGGCCATGACGCCGCGCGGCGACAGTTCCATCGCCAGCATGTGACCATGGTCGCGGTAGGCGGTGATCATCTGATCGCCATCGACCAGCGCCATCTTCATGCCGGTGACAACTGCTTCCTGGCCGATATAGAGATGGCAGAAGCCGCCGATGAAGCCCATGCCGTAGAGCTGGCCGGCCTTTTCCTCGAAGCGGCGGATAAGCAGCATGCGCCGGTAGGCGTCAAGCTCCTCGTCTTTGGTGAAGTCGACAGGTTTGGGGGCCGAAACCCCCGCCGATTTGCCGTCGGATCTGGACTTGGATTTGGCAGGCGCTTTTCTGGCGGCGGTGGCCATGCATCACTCCCTGTTGGCGTCTCTTGCGGACACTGAGGGAGATCAGTTCTCCCCACCGATTTGGGGAGGCTAACACGCGGGAAAGCGTTTCGCCATGCTGAAAAATGCATGGCTGACATGCATCTAAGCGATTAAAATCATTGGAAATATCGCCGATTAACTTGAATGTGGTTATCTTGCCGCAGCTGGCAACATGATGGTGATTTCGTCGGCATGGGACATATTGAGCGCCTTGCGCGCCTGCTCGTCGAGCATGTCCTTCTCCAGCGTGCCCTGATGCATCAGCTGAACGCGCCGCTGCAGGTCGACCCGGCGCGCCTTGACGGCATCGAGCTCACTTTGCAGATCGACGGCTTCGACTTCCAACCGGTACTTGGAATAGATGCCGAATTCGCCATGATAGGCGTGGAACCCGAAATAGGCCAGGAATGCCACGCAGAGCGAGGGAATGATCAGCCGACCGGTGTTTCTCTGCTTGTGCTGACGTGTCCACATGATCCAAATCCCCTAGAGCGCCGCGCGTCGGCTTGGACGCGCAAAGGACGCTCTAACACTCTGCGACCTAGCCCTTTCTCGCCCGATTGTGCTTAATGGACGGTTACGGATGACCGGATTTGGCGGTGTTGAAACAAAAAGGGCGAGGAATGCCCCCGCCCTTTTCATTCCGGATATCTTCTGTGGGCTCAGCCTTTCACGATCGACTTGCCGGCGTAGAGCGCCTGCTTGCCAAGCTCTTCCTCGATGCGGATGAGCTGGTTGTACTTGGCCATGCGATCCGAGCGCGACAGAGAGCCCGTCTTGATTTGCCCGCAATTGGTGGCGACGGCGAGATCGGCGATGGTCGAATCTTCGGTTTCGCCCGAGCGGTGCGACATTACCGCGGTGTAGCCGGCCTTGTGCGCGGTCTCGACGGCGTCGAGCGTTTCGGTCAATGAGCCGATCTGGTTGACCTTGACCAGGATAGAATTGGCGACGCCCATGCGGATGCCGTCGCGCAGCCGCGCCGTATTGGTGACGAACAGATCGTCGCCGACCAGCTGGGTCTTCTTGCCGATGAGGTCGGTCAGCGTTTTCCAGCCGTCCCAGTCGTCCTCGGCCAGCCCATCCTCGATCGTGATGATCGGATAATCCGCTGCAAGCTTGGCCAGATATTTGGCCTGGGTCTTCGGATCGCGGGTCTTCTTCTCGCCTTCGTAGACGTAGTTGCCGTCCTTGAAGAATTCGGTCGCGGCGCAATCGAGGCCCAGCGCAACCTCTTCGCCCGGCTTGAAGCCAGCCTTCTCGATCGATTCCATGATGAAATCGAGCGCGGCGGGCGCGCTTTTCAAGTTAGGAGCGAAGCCGCCCTCGTCACCTACATTGGTGTTGTGGCCGGCGCCCTTCAGCTTCTTCCTCAACGTATGGAAGATTTCCGAGCCCCAGCGCACGCCGTCACGCAATGTCGGCGCACCGATCGGCAGGATCATGAATTCCTGGAAATCGATCGGGTTGTCGGCATGGGCGCCACCGTTGATGATGTTCATCATCGGCACCGGAAGCACGTGCGCCTTGGTGCCGCCGACATAGCGGTAGAGCGGCAGGCCGGCCGCTTCCGCCGCAGCCTTGGCCACAGCCAGCGAGACGCCGAGGATAGCGTTGGCGCCGAGCCGGCTCTTGTTGGGCGTGCCGTCGAGTTCGATCATGGTCTGGTCGATGTGGATCTGGTTTTCGGCTTCCGTACCGCCGATCGCCTCGAACAGCTCGCCATTGACGGCCTCTACCGCCCGCAGGACCCCCTTGCCGAGGTAGCGGGCGCCGCCGTCGCGCAGTTCGACCGCCTCATGCGCGCCGGTCGAGGCGCCGGAGGGCACCGCAGCGCGGCCCATCGAGCCATCTTCGAGGACGACGTCGACCTCAACGGTCGGGTTTCCGCGGCTGTCCAGGATTTCACGCCCGACAATGTCGATGATGGCAGTCATTGCGATGTCCCCGATTGATCTGACGAAGCGTCGGGCACGTCTTAGCCAAAGTGCTGCAAAACGCAATCGGGGCGTCCGCAAATATTGCCGCCACCTCCGCCACATCGATTCACGAAGCACAAATTGCTGTCATCATAAGTCATGTCCCTCATAAGTCTTGGCGGCATGCGGCTTTCTGGTTTATGCTCGCGCTGCGCGGGGCGAAACAGGAGGAGTTTCGCCATGTCTCAGTTGAGCGGTATTGTGAGTTTGTTCCTGATCGCGGCGGCGTTTTTGACGTCGTGTGACACTCAGCAGCCTCAACAGGGCGCGGTAGAGTTGTCCACCCTTGCGGCGGAGTAATATCCTGCAAAAAGGCCCCCGGTCCAGCCGGGGGCCTTTTTGATTCCGGTAGAGCAAGGTCAATGCCAATAAGGCTCGACCTTGTAGTAACTGTATGAAGCATCACGCGCGGCCTCGCCGTCAGCGCCCGTCAATTCGTTGATCGAATAGGCGGGAGCCGCCTTCAGTTGCTCCTTCGTGAACGGCACGACGTAGCCGCCCTTGTCCTCGTCATAGTCGAGGCTCGCCCACGGAATGGCGTGGTACTTCTCGCCGATGCCGAGAAATCCGCCAAAGCCGATCACGGCAAACATGATTCCGTTCGACAACTTGTCGAGCATGACATCCTCGATGTCGCCGATGTGCGTGCCTTCCGTGTTATAAACCGATGTGCCGATAACCCGCGAAGCCGCGATGGCTTCGGTGTGTCCTGTCTGGGTTGTCATGGTGTGCTCCTCTTGTCGTTCACTTCAGGTTGGACAATGAGGAGAGGGCTGCGAAGGTTCCCGACTTTTATCCATGCGGCATGATCACTCAGCGAGGATAAAGGTAACCTTCATGTTGACGCGGTAGGCGGAGATCTTGCCGTCCTCGACGACGACTTTCTGATCCTGGATCCAGGCGCCTTCGACGTTCTTTAGGGTTTTTGCGGCGCGCGCAATCCCCACTTCGATGGCGTCCTGAAAGCTCTTATTCGACGATGATGTGATTTCGGTGACGCGGGCGACGGACATGGCTTCCTCCTCCAGGCACTCGGTTGCCTAAGCAGCGTACAACCGGCACCTGTTGACTACAAGTTTAGGGGTCGGGACTTAGGGCCGGAGCCCTAAAACTGCTCAGCCCTTGGCCACACGATCGAATGCCATCAGCCTTTCAAGCAGCGCCCGAAGGTCCTTCAGCGGCACCATGTTGGGACCATCGGAGGGGGCATTGTCGGGATCCTGATGCGTCTCGATGAAGACGCCGGCGACACCGACCGCAACCGCAGCGCGCGCCAGCGTCTCGACGAAGCGCCGATCGCCACCCGAGGAGCCGCCCTGCCCGCCCGGCTGCTGCACCGAATGCGTGGCGTCGAAAATCACCGGCGCGCCGATCTCGGCCATGATCGGCAGGGCGCGCATATCGGACACCAGCGTGTTGTAGCCGAAAGACACGCCGCGCTCGGTGACCAGCACGTTGGCGTTTCCGGAACCGGTGATCTTGGCGACAACGTTCTTCATGTCCCACGGTGCGAGGAACTGGCCCTTCTTCACGTTGACGACCTTGCCGGTTCTTGCCGCCGCGATCAGCAGATCGGTCTGGCGGCTGAGGAAAGCCGGGATCTGCAGGATATCGACGTGCGGCGCCACAAGCGCGCACTGTTCCTCGGTGTGGATATCGGTCAGGATCGGCAGCGAAAACGCCTTGCGCAAATCGTCGAAGACGGGCAGCGCCGCGTCGAGCCCGGCGCCGCGCGTGCCGCCAAGCGAGGTGCGGTTGGCCTTGTCGTAACTGGTCTTGTAGACGAGGCCCAGCCCTAGCTTCCCGCTCAGCTCCTTCAGTGCGCCAGCCATGTCGAAGGCGTGCTGGCGCGACTCAAGCTGGCACGGGCCGGCAATCAGCGACAGCGGCTCGGTGTTGCCGAAGACGACGTTGCCGACGGCTACGGACGAATTGGGCTTGCCCATGCTTTCTCCCGGAAAATGAAGGCCGCACCCTGCCCGGATGCCGGCCGGACGACAATATCATCGCCGCGTATTTCGTGTTTGACGGAACTGGCTGCAAACAGCTTGGCGACCGTGTCAGCGAAACGAACCGAAAAGACGATCCCCGCAAAGCGGAGTTCCGATGGCGCCCCGGCAGGTATGCCGAAGCGCGTCTCGAAAGCGACGGGGTCAAGCAGGGCCAAGGTTGCGTTCGGCAGGCCAAACGCAGTGCTGCTCCCCTGTCCGGTCGCCGGACTGCGCGTCGCGATCGAAATCAATCGGTGCTGTTTGGGTGGCTCGTTGCTGACCGCCACGACTTCGATGATGCCGGTTGCGCCATTGGGGTGGATCTGCAACGCGGTGCGGTCTACTTTCGGCGCATTGATCCGCTCACAGGCGAACAGGAATGCGTCCGTCGCCCCGGTGCCGGAGGCGAAGGCCAGTTTGAACGATGCCGTGTCGCTCTTTCCCGCCGCGTCGGTGAAGGCGCGCGAAAAGCCCAGCATGTCTCCGGCAGACAGACCGGCTTCGATGTAGCGCGCGTGATCGGCATCCGCATTTTCGGTGCCCAAGACAAGGGCAGAAAATCCCTCACTGCCGTACCTGTCGCGATAGGCACGATCGCGCGCGACGAAGACGTTGCGGTCCGCGATCGCTTTCGCCACCGCTTGCCCGTTGCCCACCGCCAGCGGCTCGAGATAGGTGCCGTCCTCAAGGAAGACGCAGCAGTTTTCCGTCCCGAAAGGATGGATGCCGGTCGGCGCCACGACAAAGCCAAGCGAAACCAGCCGCGCCCGCGCCACGTCGAGGCTCGCGGTCGGCAGCACAAGATGGTCAAGCGGATAAGGGCCTAGCGGACAAGGGCCTTCTGTCATCGTCTCGGTCATGCCGGCGCGGTGTGCATCATTCCGGAATTTGGTTCAAGAGCCTCACCTGACGCCGCGAAGATCCGGCGGCCTATCGTGGCCGCATGCCTCTGGAATACTTGCCGCTGCCGGAAACCAACTACGTCACCCAAATGAGAAAGATCCTGTTCATAACGGCAGCGGTCGTAGCGATGGCTGTTCTCGCCATGCTGGTCTGGGATGCGCCAAAGCGGCCGGGCGCCGATCCGACCGAACCGACCGCCGCTCAGGCAGAGTAATTTAGCTCCTGCTTCGGTCAATTTCTCTTCAGGTGCAGCCAACAACATCCGCCGAATATCGCAATTCGCGCAGCGGTTTGACCTGGCTGGTCGTCTCGGCATAGAGCGGATGCGCCTTATAGGCGGCCAGAGCGGCATCATCCTCGAACTCGGCATAAACGACCACGTCGATCTCGTCCGAAAGCGGGTCAACCTTGGTGTTGAGCGTCACCTCGAAAAGGCGGGAATGGGGAATGTTGCCCAGCGCCAGCAAGCCCCTGCGTACGGCCTCGACATCCTCTTTGTGCCGCGCGCTGAAGAAAACGATATGCCGGATCAACCCAGCCTCCTCGATCACTATGTGCAAGCGTGTTTTGTGTGGGCAAAACGCTCGCGTCAACCGGCAACGATGTCGCGGCGACAACGCGTTGGGCGGGGAAAAGAAACCTAGACGATACTGGTGATGTAGCGCACGACGCGCGTTATCTCCCCGACCGTGGTGTCGAGATAGCGGCCCTGATTGTAGAGTCCGTCCCAGATCAGGAAGAACGTGACGGCGCAGATGACGATGACATAACGCATGCGTGAAACTACTGCATCTGGGTGGCTGCAACCATAGTGATTCCAGCGTTGAGCAGCGCCCTCCCCCAGAATCTATCCATTGATCCGTGTTCGCCCGCCTTGGCTCTTGAAGTTCCCTTTGATGGCATGAAAGATTGCTGCGGGGATTCATCGGGAGGCGGCGTTCGCGTTCTGGCGAATGAACTGCAAGAGTGTGTGGAAACCGGCCATTTTTCGCCGGCGCCGCAGAAGTCCCGGGGGCGTGACATGGCTCACAAGGAAGACACCGGCGTTGCATCGGGCGACGGGGTCAGGTTGGACGAATTCAATTTCACCGAAACCGCTAAAGGCCTGCCGGCCAAGGCGCGGATGGTGCTGTCGGCGGCGATGAACCTGCCGCGTGGCTCGCTGGGTCCGGACGCCGAACTGGTGCTCAAGAACTGGCGCTTGCCCGGCCGCGCCTTCAACGGCGGCACCATCGGCATCGCCGAATCCTACATGGACGGCGATTGGGACAGTCCCGACGTGACCAGTTTCCTGGACTGTTAGTGGTCAATTCTGAAATCAGAGAGAGCATCGCCGGCGGCGCCAGTTGGCTGGTCAACGCCGTCCAGCGGGTCCGCCACTGGTTCAACCAAAACACCCGCACCGGCTCGAAGCGCAACATTTCGGCGCATCACGATCTCGGCAACGCCTTTTACAAGGAATGGCTGGATCCGAGCATGACCTATTCGTCCGGCGCTCTATGCGGCTGGCGCCAACGATCTTCAAAAGCGCGCAAGCCGCCAAATATCGCGCGCTGGCCAAGGACACGGGCATCGGCGCGAAAGACCACGTGCTGGAAATCGGTTGCGGCTGGGGCGGCTTTGCCGAATTCGCCGCACGCGAGATCGGCTGCCGCGTCACCGGGCTGACGATCAGCCGCGAGCAGCATGATTTCGCCAGAGAACGCGTCCATAAGGCTGGACTTGCCGACAAGATCGAGATCAAGCTGCAGGACTACCGCGACGAAACCGGATCCTACGACCGCATCGCCTCGATCGAGATGTTCGAGGCGGTCGGTGAAAAATACTGGCCTGTGCTTTTCCGCAATATGAAGGATTGCCTGCGGCCTGGCGGCACCGCCGGCCTGCAGATCATCACCATCAACGAAAAGCCTACGACACCTATCGCGCCCGGCCGGATTTCATCCAGCGTTACGTCTTTCCCGGCGGCATGCTGCCGACGTCGTCGATCCTGAAAGCGCCCGGCAAAGACCATGGACTTGCTCATCTGGGCGAGCGCATTTTCCCGGACGACTATACCGGCACACGCGCCGAATGGCGCCACCGCTTCTGGGCGTCCTGGGAAAAGATCGTCCCGCTCGGTTTCGACGACCGCTTCTAGAAGCTCCGGGAATTTTACCTGCACTACTGCGAAGCCGGCTTCCGCGCCAGCTAGATCGATGTCCGGCAGGTGGTTTACACGGCTTGGGGTTTTCTCCTGTTCGACATATCAGGCTTCAACGACGTGCCAGCCTTCAACAGCGCGTGCCAAGTCCTGCCTGAAGCAAGCGATCCATCAGGAACAGATGACGTGGATGAATGTGCGGGGCGGAGACATCAGCTCCTGTCGTCGCCTTGGGTGATCAGCCGCGCGCTGCGCTGACCGGTCACGTAGATCCATAGCCAGCTCAGCGAAACCGCAAGCCGGTTACGGAAGCCGATCAGGAAATAGATGTGCGCGAGGCCCCACAGCCACCAGGCCAGCCGGCCGGTGAGCTTGATCCAGCCGAAATCGATCGCGGCAGCGCGCTTACCGATCGTCGCCAGATCGCCGTCATGCTTGTAGCGGAAAGGGCGCGGGGTTGCGTCGCCGGCCAGCCGGGCCTTGATCGTCGCGGCGACATGCCGGCCCTGCTGCTTGGCGGCGGGTGCTACGCCGGGCACCATGCGGCCATCTGGCCGCAGGACGTGTGCAGCGTCGCCGACGACGAAAATCTCCGGGCTGCCCGGCACGGTCAGACCGGGCTCGACCAGCACCCTGCCCGCACGGTCCGCTGCCGCCCCCAGCCATTCGGCGGCCGGCGAAGCGGCGACGCCTGCTGCCCACAGGATAGTCCTGGCCGGCAGCTGCGTGTCGCCGAAGACGACACCCTCGGCGTCGCAGCGTGTAACGGGCCGACCGAGTTCGACCGTCACCCCGAGCCGCTCGAGCGCCTTGCTGGCATAGTCGGAAAGTTCCGGCGCGAAATTGGGAAGGATGCGGTCACCGGCCTCAATCAGCACCACGCGCGTCAGCCGCGTATCGAAGTTGCGGAACTCGCCGCGCAGCATGTCGTGCGCCAGTTCAACAATGGTCCCGGCCAGTTCCACGCCGGTTGGTCCGCCACCAACGATCGCCAGCGTCAACAGCGCTTGGCGCTTGGCGGGATCGGTCTCCCGCTCGGCCTGCTCGAAGGCGAGCAGAATGCGCCGCCGAATGGTGGTGGCGTCCTCCAGCGTCTTCAGCCCCGGTGCGAAAGGCTCCCATTCGTCATGGCCGAAATAGGCGTGGCGGGCGCCGGTGGCCAGCAGCAGCGTATCGTAGGCGACCGCGCCGCCATCATCGAACAGCACGCGTTTGCCGATGCGGTCGACGCCGGCGACGGTGGCGAGCAGCGTCGTCACGTCCTTGCGCTTGCGCAGGAGATGGCGGATTGGCCAGGCGACTTCCGAGGTCGCCAGCGCTGTGGTCGCCACCTGGTAGAGCAGCGGCTGGAAGAGATGATGGTTGCGCTTGTCTATCATGGTGATGCGCACCGGCGCACCGTCAAGCGCGCGGGTAAATTCGAGCCCCCCAAAGCCCGCCCCGACGACGACGACATGGTGACTGGATTCCTTCATCTCATTCACTCCGGGAGAGCAGGTTGGCCGGGAGAGCAGGCTGGCCGGGAGAGCAGGCTTGAGAGCAATTTCACCAAGGCTGATGTAGATACTTTTGTGCACCGCAACAACATCCGACTTGCTGACTGCCCGCCGTAAGATGTCGCGAATGTACATGCTCTATCCTGCCGCCGAGTATAATTTCATTGAAAACTGACGACGGAGTGGAGTTTGAATAGCGATCATGACGACTGTCCGGGTCAATATTCCTCGCCGCCTTGCTTCATGCATGAGCTCGACCCGGAATTCCGGACGCCCGTATCCGATTGGACCGACGTGAAACGATGGCGCAAGGCCGAGCGCGAGCGGCTGATTGCGGCGCGCCTCGCTATCTCGGCTGACGCGCGGGCGGCAATGTCGCAGCGCATCGGCGAAAGCCTCGACACGTTGATCGGCGACATCGCCGGCCGCATGGTCAGCCTCTACTGGCCGTTCCGGGGCGAGCCGGATCTGCGCCCATGGATGGCTTCCGTCAATGAGCGCGGCGGCCGGACCGCACTGCCTGTTGTCGTCGAGAAAGGCCAGCCTCTTGTCTTTCGCGCTTACGCACCGGGTGACCGGCTGGAGAAGGGCGTCTGGAACATTCCGATCCCTGCTGAAGGCGACCCGGTGCTGCCCGAGGTCGTCATTTCACCGATCGTCGGCATCGATCCGAGACAGTACCGGCTGGGATATGGCGGTGGCTTCTTCGACCGCACACTGGCGGCGATGCCGTTCAAGCCGCTGGTCATCGGTGTCGGCTACGAACTGCAGCGCATCGCTACCATCTACCCGCAGCCGCATGACATCCCGATGGACCGGGTGGTGACGGAGGCGTTCAAGGCCTAGGCCAGTTCCGGCTTCATCCCCACCGCCGTCCGGTCGACGATCTCACGCAAGGCGAAGGATGAATTGATCTTCGTCACATGCGGCATCGCCGACAGCCATTCCTTATGGATGCGCTCATAGTCGACGAGGTCTTTTGCCGCGATGCGCAGGATATAATCGTATTCGCCCGACATCAGGTGGCAGGACAGGACATTCGGGCAGCGCTTTATCGCCGCCTCGAAATCCGACAGCGTCTTCTCGAATTGCCCCGACAGCGATATATGCACGATCGCCGTCATCTGGTGGCCAAGAGCGGCATTGGAAAGCCGGGCGTGATAGCCGCGGATGGTTCCGGATTTCTCCAGGTTGTCCAGTCGCCGCGAGCAGGCCGACTGCGACAGGCCGACTTTCTCGGCAAGCGCCGCGTTGGGTATCCGTCCATCCTTCTGCAACGTTTCGAGAATGGCGATATCGATCCTGTCGAGCGGCATTTTCCGGGTTTCCTGCGACAATCCAGCTATTTCGCGCAACGATTATCGAGCCGTGCCCTTCTGCGCAAGCGCATTCGCAAACACTTACGGGACGATTCGTGGTTCACTATCTCTAAACAGGGAACGTGCCTCAAAAGGGCCGGATCAGGAGGAGAAGAAGATGCGCGTCGGCTGCCCCCGGGAAATCAAGAACCACGAATACCGCGTCGGCCTGACGCCGGGCTCGGTCCGCGAATATGTCGCGCATGGCCACGAAGTGCTGGTCGAGACCGGCGCCGGCGCCGGCATCGGCGCCGACGACAACGCCTATCGCGCAGCCGGCGCCACCATCGCCAAGACGGCCGCCGACGTGTTTGCCAAGTCCGACATGATCGTCAAGGTCAAGGAGCCGCAACCCGACGAATGGGTTCAGCTCCGTGACGGCCAGATCCTCTACACCTATCTCCATCTCGCGCCGGATCCGGAGCAGACCAAGGGCCTGCTGGCCTCGGGCGTGACCGCCATCGCCTACGAGACCGTCACCGACGACCGCGGCGGCCTGCCGCTGCTTGCGCCGATGTCGGAAGTCGCCGGCCGCCTGTCGATCCAGGCCGGCGCCACCGCGCTGCAGAAGGCCAATGGCGGTCGCGGCGTGCTGCTCGGCGGCGTGCCCGGCGTGCTGCCCGGCAAGGTCACTGTGCTCGGCGGCGGCGTCGTCGGTCTGCATGCCGCCCGGATGGCGGTCGGCCTTGGCGCCGACGTCACCATCATCGACCGCTCGATCCCGCGCCTGCGCCAGCTCGACGACATCTTCGGCGGCCGCGTCCACACCCGCTACTCGACTGTCGAGGCGCTGGAAGAGGAATGTTTTTCGGCCGACATCGTCGTCGGCGCCGTGCTGATTCCAGGTGCCGCCGCGCCGAAGCTCGTTTCCCGCGAGATGCTGTCGGGCATGAAGAAAGGTTCGGTGCTGGTCGACGTCGCCATCGACCAGGGCGGCTGCTTCGAGACCTCGCACGCCACAACTCATGCCGTGCCGACCTATGAGGTCGACGGCGTCATTCACTATTGCGTCGCCAATATGCCGGGTGCAGTGCCGGTCACTTCGGCCCACGCGCTCAACAACGCAACGCTGCATTACGGCCTGCAGCTCGCCGACAAGGGCCTGAAGGCGCTGATCGACGATCATCATTTGCGCAACGGCCTGAATGTCCACAAGGGCAAGATCACCAACCGCGCGGTGGCCGAAGCACTCGGCTATGAGTTGGTCGAGCCAAAGGCCGTTCTCGCCGCCTGAACCCGCCGCTCAATCCTCTCCGACCGAGCCGCCGACGCCCTCGGCGGCTCTTTTTCCACAAGCAAATTTCACGGTTTGCGATTAGCTGACCGGCTTTGCCCGTCCTGCTTGCAATGTGTCTTTCCTGTGGCTTTTTTGTTACAGCCGCCAGCATGGGCGGGTGCTAGACGGCTGGTGGGTTTTTCAAAAAAGGTAGGGGCAATGACCAGCAAACGATTAGCAAAATCTCTTCTTCTTGGCGCAGTTTCCGTCCTGGCGCTCGGATCGGTTGCTCATGCCGCCGACGCGGTTGTGCCGGTCGTCGAGTCGTCGGCCTTCAACTGGAGTGGCATCTATGTCGGATTTGGCGTTGGCGCCGGCGCCAATGTCCACGAGCTCAGCAGCGATCTGGTTCCTGGCTTCTCGTTCAACGGCATTGGTGGTGAAGGCGTATACGGTGAACTGACCGTTGGGTACGACTATATGGTGTCGCCGCGCTTCCTGATCGGCGGACTGCTGGATGCCCATGCCGGCAACATTGAAACCACGCTCGATGTTGCTGGTTTCGATGCTTCGGTCCGCGAGACCTACGGTTTCGACGCTGGTTTGCGGCTTGGTTACCTCTTCACGCCAAACACTTTGGGCTATGTGCTCGGCGGCTATTCCTGGCAAAAATATAAATTCGACACGAACGCTGGTTTTGATTTCGATTGGGACCAGAGCGGCTACTTCGTCGGAGCTGGCGTTGAAACGGCCATCAACAGTAACTGGACCATCAAGTCAGAATATCGCTATACCCGCTTCGGTACTGAAAACATTCTTTCCGAGTTCGATATACCGGACGGCGTCCTCGACACGGATACGTCGCGGCATACGTTCCAGGTTGCGGCCAACTATCGCTTTGGCGCCCAGAATGGTGGCGTCGCCTCTTTTGAGGCTCCTGCCTATAATTGGACAGGCTTCTACGTCGGCGGCGCCGCCGGCGCGGGTGCGTCGGTGCATCAGATCGACGTTCCGCCGGCTGGCGACCTCGAGTTCAACGGGATCGGTGGCGAAGGCGTGTTCGGCGAATTGAACGTCGGCTACGACCATGATTTCGGCAGCTGGGTCGCAGGCGTCATGGTGGATGCCCGCTACTCCGGCATGACTTCGGAGTTGGAAGTTCCGGGCGGATCGATCAATCTGGATACAGATTACGGTTTCGATGTACTTGCCCGTGTCGGTATGAAAGTCAACGAATCAACCCTCGCCTACGTGCTCGGTGGTTACAGCTGGCAGCACTTCGATCTTAACGCGTCTTCACCCATCGGCGATATCCTCGATTGGGACTCCAGCGGCTTCTCGGTGGGTGGTGGTCTGGAAACGGCCATGTCCAGCAACGTGACCGTCGGCCTCGAGTACCGCTATTCGCAGTTCTCCGAGAAGGATTTTTCGTCGGATCTTGGGCTGCCGGACGATACTCTCACGTCCACGCCTTCGTTCCATACCGTCCGCATCGGTGCGAAGTACAAGTTCAACTAGAACCGCCCAAGCAACAGTCAAAGCCCGCCGGTCATTCCGGCGGGCTTTTTTCTTTGGGCGGAAGAAATGCGGGGCGGACAGCGCGGGCAACAAAAAAGCGGAGCCAAGGCCCCGCTTCCTCTGATGTCGAGACTTCCCGCCGGTTCATCCGCGGTCGGCAAATCGATCGACAATCAATTCCGTAACGCGACAATGCGACAGGCGTACGACAGCTGCGATCGATGAATACCGCCCGAATCGTCACGCGCGGTCGATACGGCACTGGTAGCAATTGTTGCGCGCCGAGCGGACATGCACATAGGCGATCTCGTCGCGTTCGAACAGGGTCTCGGCCCGCGCCGCGATGGCGCCCGTCGGAATGACGCCGCCGCTGCCATAGACGATGCGGTCGTCCCTGCCGTAGCCGCGCACAATGTACTCGGCGCTTTCGAGCATTTCTGGAAGCGCCTCGGCTTCGGCAGCGCGCTCGCATTCTTCGGCATGCAGAAAGACCGGACCGGTCTCGGCGTAGGGCTGCAATTCCGAGAATGGCCGGTAAGCCAGGACGAGATAGGCTTCTCCAGTGGCCACGTTCTTCAGGCAGTGGCGGCAAGGCACGCCGTCACCGTCGGATATTTTCCGCTCTGGTGTCAGGCCATAGGCGTCGGGCGCGCCGCGCTGCAAGGCTCTGACATCTTCCGTGGGCAAGCCTTTGAACTGGATGGTCATGGCGAAATCTCCGGTGTCGTCGACCGAAAATTACGCAGCTGCGCCAGCGTCTCCCACCCGATTCCTGCCAATTTGGATCAGTCCATCAAGGCGTCGAGACCGCGCACCAGTCCTGTGATCTCCTGTACCCGCCTGATAGCGAGCAGAGTGCCGGCCACGTACGGAGCAGCGGACGAGCCGGCGTCGTGACGAATGGTCAGCCGCTCGTCGGGCAGGCCGAACAGCGCCTCACAGGACAGGATGTAGGAAGGCAGACGCAGCGCATGCACCTGCACCCCCTCGCCCGTACCGACCGCCGCACCGCGGGTTCCCGGCACACCCGAGACCTCCGAGACCGGCCGCGCGGTCGAAGCCTTGCGGACATCGGCCAGCGCTTCGGCAAGCTCGCGCGCGGTGCCGGACGGCGCGTCGGGTTTCTTGGCGCTCGCATAGTCGATCACCTCGACATCCGGCACGTATTTTGCCGCCATCAGTGCAAACCGCTTCATCAGCGTGGCGGTGATTGAAAAATTGCCGGCTGCAATGACGCCGACACGATTGGCGCGTGCTGCAGCGTCGAGCTCGCCGAAATCGGTCGCACCCAGCCCCGACGTGCCTATCACAACGTGCCGTCCTTTTTCTATGGCCAGCAGCGCATGGTCTTTCACCAGATGCGGCTTGGTGTAGTCGACCAGCACGTCCGACGGCACCTCCAGCGCCTCGGCCAAAGAGGCGGAAACGGTGATGCCGTTGGCCGGCATGCCAACCAGGAGGCCGGAATCCTGCCCCGCGCTGCTGCGTGACACAGCCCCGGCCAGTGCCATGTCGCCTTGCGCCCCGATCGCCGGAACCAGCGCCTTGCCGACCCAGCCGGTCGCACCGGCCATCACCACCCGTAGCGTCATCGTTTGGTCCTCCATCACCATCGAGCTTTGACCGACAGCGATATGTAAAGAGCGCGGCTCATTCAAGCCAGGCTCGTTTCCGGGTGTTGATCCAGACCGCAGTGACTGAGCCTGTTCGAACATCGCAGTGGCAAGTCAGATGATGGTGTCTTCGAGAACCGGAGCGGAGCGGAGATTCAGGTCCGTGAGCACCGGAAGCGCAGAAGACGCCTTCAGATGGCCGCCAATGCGGATTTCGGACAGGCTCAGCGGATGAAGTCGTCGAAGCGGCGGAGCGTCACCCGGCGATTGCGCCAATTCTCGTCCTGCGTCTGCACGAGCAGGAATTCCTCGCCGTAGCCGACGGTTTCCAGCGTATAGCCCGGCACGCCGAATTCGCGAACCAAGGTGCGCTTCAGCGAGGCGGCGCGCTGTTCGGACAGGATCTGGTTCCATTGGAAGGAGCCAACCGCGTCGGTATGGCCTTCGATCAGCACGCGGGCGCCGGGGTCGCGCCGCAGGATGCGCATCGGCGATGTTTTCGATCTTGCCATATTGCGATTCGGAGATGGCCGCCGAGCCAAAGGCGAAATTGATCGACTGGATATCGATCGAACGGGCCATGCGCCGCAGGTCCGGCCGCCTCTTGAATTCGCGGATGGTGACGCGCTGGTTCGGGCGCAGCTTAACGCGGGGCGCGGCCTCGAGCTGACGCTCGATCGTCGCCGCCGAAGGCGTGGTTGCCTGAGCGGCGGCAAGGGTCGGCATGGCGGGGGCCGCAACCAGCGCGGCGGCAAATGTGCGTCGGGTCAGCATGTCTTTTCTCCTTCGGCCTCGGCCGCATTGATGGTGCCGGCAAGATGGCGAAGACAAGCTGAAGCATTGATGAACAATAGGTTCAGTTTGCGGAGAAAATCATGGCCGCATGACACTGGCCGCACGCTCGGCGAAAGTTATTGGATGCACGATCTCTTTCTTTTGCGCGACCGGTGCAAAGCCGAGCTTCTGGTAGAGCGGCAATGCCGCCGGATGGTCGAGCGTGCAGGTCTGCACCGTCACCCGCCTTGGACCGTGCGACCAGGCGGCAGCGATCGCCGCACCCAGGAACCAGCGGCCGATGCCTTGGCCGGTCGCGTGCTCCATCATGCCGAAATAGGCAAGTTCCACTTCTTCCGGCAGATGCGGCTTTAGGTCAAAGAAACCGGCCGGCGAGCCATCGAGATACAGCACCCTGATGTCGCGGTCCTCGCGATGGATGCCCGCAGAAAGCTCCTCGTCGCTGAGCCTCAGCACGTTGACCCAGTGCCATTTGCGGCCTACCCGATCCATCAGGTAGCGGTAGAAATGCAGCGGAATGTCCTTGGTCTTCAGCAATGCGATCTGGCGGTTGTACGGCACCGGCGGCGAGTAGGCCGGCGGCACATGCATTTCGAGAAACGTCACCGTGACCTCGATGTCTTCAAGCGCTCCGTTTTCCATCACTGTCGATCCTTGCCCGTCACGACGGGCGTATCGCTAAGCCCACCCCATTCCGTCCATGAACCGTCGTAGAGCCTGTTGTCGGTATGGCCAAGCGTCTCGAGCGCCAGCGTGATCGCCGCCGCAGTGACGCCTGAGCCGCAAGAGGTGACGACCGGCTTCGACAGGTCGATGCCGGCGTCCTCGATCACCTTGCGCAGTCGGTCTTTCGACAGCAGCTCGCCGTTCTCGGCAAGCGCCGAAAACGGCACGTTGTGCGCGCCGGGCATATGGCCTGAGCGGACGCCGGCGCGAGGCTCCGGCTCAGTACCGGCAAACCGGCCAGGCGAGCGCGCATCGGCGATCTGGCTTTTCCCGGTCTCGACGATACGGCGCATGTCGGCCAGGCTGGCGACGCGGGCGGCATCGAAGTCGGCATGAAACACGCAAGGCGCGATCTTCGTCGGCTCCGCCGTCACCGGCCGTCCAGCCGCTTTCCAGCGGTCGAAGCCGCCGTCCAACACGTAGACCTGGAACACCCCCATGACACGGAACATCCACCAGGCGCGCGGCGCCGAGAAGAAGCCCGGACCGTCATAGACCACGATGGTGTCGTCGGCCGAAATGCCCATGGCGCCGACATATTGGGCGAAATGCTGCGGCGACGGCAGCGTGTGCGGCAGTGCGGAATCGGGATCCGAGATCGCATCCTGATCCAGGAAACGGGCGCCTGGAATGTGCGCTGCGTCATATTCGGCGCGCGCGTCGCGCTTCTGCGCCGGCAGATACCAGGACGCGTCGACGATGGTCAGGCCAGGCTCGCCGAGGCGCTTCTGCAACCAGTCCGCATCGACGGTGAAAGGGCTGTCTTCGGCCATTCTTCTTCTCCTGCCCGCCTTTGACAATCTGTTTATCAGGCCGGCGGCATCGGTCCAAAGCGTATTCGGAAGCGTCGGTTCTCGCGACCCTTCTTCTCGATCTTGCCGATATGGATCTCGCCGACTTCTCCAGTGCTCTTCACATGGGTGCCGCCGCAAGGCTGGCTGTCGATCGAGGCGTTCTCGCCAATGCAGACCAGGCGGATCTTGCCCGTGCCGGCGGGTGGCCGAACATTCTTGGATTTCACCAGCGCCGGATTGGCCGCCAGTTCCTCGTCGGTGATCAGCCTGACAAAGACCGGATGGTCGGCCCGCACCAGTTCCATCAACCTGGTCGTCACGTCTTCCCTGGTGAAGCCGGCATCCGGGATGTCGAAGTCGACACGGCTGTCGTCCTCGGAAACCGAGGCGCCGGTGATCGGGAACGGGCAGACAACGGTGAGCAAATGGCAGGCTGTGTGCATGCGCATCAGCAAATGCCGCCTCTCCCAATCGACGGCGAGCTTTATCGGTTCGCCGACCTCAAGCACCGCCTGCTCAGGCTGCGGCACATGAATGATCTCATCTTTGGTCTGACCGGTGATGGTGGCGGCAACAGCGATCAGGCTGCCGTCGTCGCGTTCGAGGGTGCCCGTATCGCCCGGCTGCCCGCCCGACGTGGCATAGAAGATCGTCCGGTCCAGTATTATGCCGCCACGATCGTTGACGGCTACAATCGTGGCGTCAGCCGTCCTGAGATAGGCGTCGTCGCGAAACAGCGCTTCCGTCCTGTAAGCCATCACGCGACCTTTTCGAACGGCACCGAAATTGTGCTCCGCTGTTCCATCCAGCCCGGTACCGGCAGCTTCTTTTGGCGCAGGAATTCCGGGTTGAACAATTTCGACTGATAGCGCGTGCCGTAGTCGCAAAGCACGGTCACGATGGTGTGGCCGGGACCCATCTCACGCGCTAACCGGATCGCGCCGGCAATGTTGATGCCGGTCGAGCCACCGACGCACAGACCCTCCTCCTGGATAAGGTCGAAGACGATCGGCAGTGCATCCTCGTCCGGAATCTGGAAGGAGAAATCCGGCGTGAACCCTTCCAGATTGGCGGTGACCCGCCCCTGCCCGATGCCTTCGGTGATCGAGCTGCCTTCGGATTTCAGCTCTCCGCTGGTGTAGAAACTATAGAGCGCCGCACCCAGCGGATCGGCGAGCGCGATCTTGACGTCCTTGCTCTTGGACTTAAGCCCGAAAGCGATGCCGGCCAGTGTTCCGCCGGAGCCGACCGCCGAGACGAAACCGTCGACCTTGCCGCCGGTCTGGGCCCAGATTTCTTCCGCTGTGGTGCGGGTATGGCCGTCACGGTTGGCGACGTTGTCAAACTGATTGGCCCAGATCGCGCCGTTCGGCTCGGACCGGGCCATCTGCTCGGCCAGACGGCCCGACAGTTTCACATAATTGTTGGGGTTCTTGTAGGGAACGGCAGGCACCTCGATCAGCTCGGCGCCGAGCAATTTGATCGTGTCCTTCTTCTCCTGGCTTTGCGTCTCGGGGATGACGATCACGGTGCGGTAGCCAAGCGCTTTGGCAACCAGCGTCAATCCGATGCCGGTGTTGCCGGCCGTCCCCTCGACGATGACCCCACCCGGCCTCAAGAGCCCGCGCTGCTCGGCATCGCGGATGATGAACAGCGCGGCACGGTCCTTGACCGATTGGCCAGGATTCATGAATTCGGCTTTGCCCAGGATCTCGCAGCCGGTTTCTTCCGAGGCTTTGTTGAGGCGGATCAGAGGCGTGTTGCCGATCGCTTCGATCACAGAACGGGGCATGGAGATTCCTTTATGCTTGCGGCGGAACCCTAGAAACCCGAAGCTTCGGTTTCAAGGCAAGAATTTGTCTGGTCCAGCGGCATTTCTGGGCTGCAATTCCGAAAATAGACGTCGCCTTCCGCTTTTCGTTGAAGCTCCCACTGAAAAGCGCTCTTTTCATTCGATTTCTTCGTCGCTAGAGCACAGGCTAAGAAAAAGTCGCAGGGCATAGTATGACTCTCTACCGGGCCAACCCGAAAGACGGCGTCGCCTGGATCACGGGCGGCAGCAGCGGCATCGGCCGTTCATTGGCCAAGGACCTGGCGGAGCAAGGCTATGCCGTCGCGGTGACGGCGCTCGACGACGATTCGATCGATACGCTTGTTGTCGAGACGGCGCAGATGCCGGGCCATGTCACGGCCTATCCTTGCGACGTCACCGACGAGAGACGCATGGCAAAGACGGTGGCGGCGATCGAGAAGGATCTCGGCCCGATCGTCTTGGCCGTCTTCAATGCCGGGAGCTATATTGCGACCGCCGGCGAAGACCTTGCCGTCCGTGAATTTCGCCAGTCTTTCGATGTCAATTATTTCGGCACCATCAACGGCCTGGTGCCGGTCATCGAACGCATGCGCGTCCGCGCGCGCGGCCATATCGTCCTGGTCGGTTCGGTCACCGCCTATTTCGGCTGGCCGACCACGGCCGCCTATGGCGGCACCAAGGCGGCGGTCAATATCCTCGCAGAGTCGCTGAAATACGATTTCGACAAGATGAACGTCCGCATCCAGGTGATAAACCCGGGCTTCGTCGACACCCCGCTGACCGAGAAGAATTTGCTGCCGATGCCCGGTCTGATGCCCGTCAATCGCGCCTCGCGCCGCATGGCGCGCGGCATCAAGTCCGGCGGCTTCGAAGTCACCTTCCCGCGCCGCTTGAGCTGGGGCCTGAAGCTGCTCAGAATCCTGCCGAGACCGTTCTGCCGGTGGGTCATCAGCACCGCGACCCGCTGGAAGGCGCGTCCGCTGAATTTCGACCGCAAGCCGCCGAGCGAATAGACCGGCCATCGAAGTCGGCGATCCCGCAGCCGGCGGGACGCCGTTGCCTGTCTGCCATCGCGGCCATAGGTTGCGGATTATTTGGACGGAGTCTGCGATGGGGCGACGAATCGTGCTTGCAATGCTGGCTTTCACCCTCATTCTTGTCCTCGCCTTCGCGCTTGGCCCGCGCGTCCACGTCGACACCACGGTTCGCTTCGATTCTTCCCTGATCGGCGATGATCCGCAAGCCTATCTGGCACGCCGGGAGGCGGCCGTGCCTGATATCCGCGACGGACTTGAAAAGGAAATCATTTGGGCCAATCCGATGATTCATGCCAGGACGCCGCTGTCGATCGTCTACGTCCACGGCTTTTCGGCGTCGAAGGGCGAGGTTCGTCCGCTGCCCGACGAGGTGGCCGACCAGCTCGACGCCAACCTCTTCTACACCCGCCTCACCGGCCACGGACAGGGCGGTGCCGCGATGGCGGATGGCAGCGTCAACGCCTGGATCAACGACTATGCGGAAGCGCTCGCCATCGGCCGGGCGATCGGCGACAAGGTGATCGTCATCGCTACCTCGACCGGCGGCTCGCTGGCGGCCTGGGCTGCGACGCAGCCGGGCGCTTCAGACGGTGTTGCCGCAATCGCGTTCATCTCGCCGAATTTCGGCGTTAGGGCTTCGGGCGCCGAACTCCTGACCATGCCTTGGGGCAGAGGAATCGCCCAACTCTTCGCCGGCAAGGAGCGCAGCTTCCCGCCGCGCAACCCGCTGCACGAGAAATTCTGGACCTACCGCTATCCGATCGCCGCGACGCAACCGATGGCGGCGCTGACCGAGCTTGCCTATCGCGCGCCGGTGAAGAAGGCGAACATCCCCGCCCTGTTCATCTTTTCGGATTCGGACAGGATCGTGCGGTCAGACCGCACCCGCGAAATCGCCGGGCGCTGGGGCGCGGCGCACGAACTGGTGCCGGTCGACGATGCCGGCGATCGGGACAACCACGTCATTGCAGGTGACGCACTGTCGCCAGCAACAACGGCTTTCCTCGCGCAGCGCATTGTCGTCTGGATACAGGCGGTGGTGAAGTAGATCTCAGGGGAAAAAGGCGACCGAAGCATCGCTCCGATCGCCTTTTCAGATCCCGCAAACCAAGCCGAGCCCGACAGGCCAGCCAGATGCAACTATAGGCTTACGCAGCTCGCGCCGCTGGCCGCTTGCCGCCGAAACGACGCTTGTTGTTGCCCTTGAAGGGCTTGGCGCCTTCCGGCTTGCGCTCGCCGACAAAGGCTGGCTTGTCGCCAAAACGCTTCTTGCCGAAGCCGTTGTTCTGGCCACCGGGACGCCTGCCGTCGCGACGGCTACTGCGGTCGTTGGCCGGCTCGAAGCTGCGCTCGTTCTTTTCGGCTGGATTGCGCTGCGGGTCGGGACTGCCGAGATGGTCGGCAACGACCGGCAGCTTGGTGCGGATAATGCGCTCGACCTGGCGCAGCTTGCTGTTCTCGGACGGGTCGCAAAGCGTGATGGCGATGCCGTCCATGCCGTTGCGGCCGGTGCGGCCGATGCGGTGGACATAGCTCTCCGCCTCGTCCGGCAGGTCGAAATTCACCACGTGGCTGATACCGGGCACGTCGATGCCGCGCGCCGCGATATCGGTCGCCACAAGAATGCGCACCGAACCCTCGCGGAAATCGTTGAGCGCCTTCTGGCGGGCGTTCTGCGACTTGTTGCCGTGGATGACGGCGGCCTTGAAGCCGTCGCGCTCGAGGTCCTTGGTCACCCTGTCGGCGCCATGCTTGGTGCGCGAAAAAATGATGACGGACTTCATCGCCTCGTCTGCGAGCATCGTCGACAGCACCTGGCGCTTCTGCTTGGTGCGGGCAAAGACGACGCCCTGCACGATCTCGGCCGCCGCTGTGCTCTGCGGCGCGACCTCGACGCGGATCGGATTCTTCAGCAGGCCTTTCGCCAGCTCGGCGATTTCATTCGGCATGGTCGCCGAGAACAGCACCGTCTGACGGTCCGGCGCGGTTGCCCTGGCGATGCGCTTGACGTCGTTGATGAAGCCCATGTCGAGCATGCGGTCGCCCTCGTCGAGCACCAGCCATTTGGTGTCGGCAAGCACGAGGTCGCCCTCGCGCACCAGGTCGGTCAACCGGCCAGGCGTGGCGATCAGGATGTCGACGCCGGGGGCAACCTTCTTCACCTGGCTGAAGCGCGAGACGCCGCCCAGCACCAGCGCGGTCGAGACATGCGCGCCCTTGGCCAGGATCTTGATGGTATCTTCGATCTGCACCGCCAGTTCGCGCGTCGGCGCGAGAATCAGCGCACGAGCGGTCTTCGGCCGGCGCTTGGTGCCGAGCGCGATGATCTTCGACAAGATCGGCAGCGCGAACGCCGCGGTCTTGCCCGAACCGGTCTGGGCGATGCCGAAAATGTCACGGCCTTCCAGCTGCGGCGGGATCGCCTGGGCCTGGATCGGCTTGGGATCAGTGAAGCCGGCGCCGTGGGTGGCCTTGAGCAGCGCGCCGGTAATTCCAAGTGCTGCGAAACCCGAAAGTTCCCCAGTGTCCTTACCGGCCAAAGTGTTTTCGTTGGTCAAAATATTCTTCTTTCACGCGGCTCCTGGCCGCAAACATCAGTGGCGGCAGGGCGCAACCTGCCGTCGAAAAATTCTCATGGAACGACAAGGCGGCGGACATAATCGTCCGCGCGGCTGCGCTGTCGTGCCCGCATGCATCATGCCGCGGGGCTTTTTCGCCGCCTTGCCGATCTCGGAAAGAGGGAAAACAGACGCAACCAGTCTCATTCGTCGAGAAGGCCGGATACTCCCGGCCCAAGCGCCTATGTCGCCGCATATGGCCCAGTTCGCCGCGAAATGCAAGGGGCGTTATGTTGCAGCGCAGCGAAAGCCATGGCGAAGCGGCGCTTGCGCTGCCCTGCTGCCATGATTACCACAAATCAGGCTTTCCGTTTTGGGGATCGAGCGATGAAGGACGTGCTGAAGGAACTCGAGCGCCGCCGCGACATGGCGCGCATGGGCGGCGGCCGGGCCCGCATCGACGCTCAGCACAAGAAGGGCAAGCTCACCGCGCGCGAACGCATCGACGTCTTTCTCGACGAGGGCTCGTTCGAGGAGTTCGACATGTATGTCGAGCACCGCTCGACCGATTTCGGCATGGAGAAGACCAAAATCGCCGGCGACGGCGTTGTCACCGGCTGGGGCACCGTCAATGGCCGCCCGGTCTATGTCTTCGCCAAGGACTTTACCGTGTTCGGCGGCTCGCTGTCCGAGGCCCACGCCGAAAAGGTGGTCAAGGTGCAGGAGATGGCGCTGCGCAACCGCGCACCGATCATCGGCCTCTACGACGCCGGCGGCGCCCGCATCCAGGAAGGCGTGGCAGCACTTGGCGGTTATGCCGAGATATTCCAGCGCAATGTGCTCGCCTCCGGCGTTATCCCGCAGATTTCACTGATCATGGGCCCTTGCGCCGGCGGCGACGTCTATTCGCCTGCCATGACCGACTTCATCTTCATGGTGCGCGACACGTCCTACATGTTCGTCACCGGGCCGGACGTGGTGAAGACGGTCACCAACGAGACAGTCACCGCCGAGAGCCTCGGCGGCGCCTCCGTCCACACGACCAAGTCCTCGATTGCCGATGGCGCCTACGACAATGACGTCGAGGCGTTGCTGCAGATGCGCCGGCTGGTCGATCTGCTGCCTGCCTCCAATACGGCTGATATCCCCGAGATCGAATGCTACCAGTCGGTCACCGATCACGATCTGTCGCTCGACCGGCTGATCCCCGACAACGCCAATAAACCCTACGACATTAAGGAGTTGATCCTTAAAGTTGCCGACGAGGGTGACTTCTTCGAGATCCAGCAGAGTTTTGCGAAAAACATCGTCACCGGCTTCGGCCGCGTCGAAGGCCGCACGGTGGGCTTCGTCGCCAACCAGCCGATGGTGCTGGCCGGCGTGCTCGATTCCGACGCCAGCCGCAAGGCGGCGCGATTCGTGCGCTTCTGCGACTGTTTCTCGATTCCGATCGTCACCTTTGTCGACGTTCCAGGCTTTCTGCCTGGCACCGCGCAGGAATATGGCGGGCTGATCAAGCACGGCGCCAAGCTTTTGTTCGCCTATGCCGAAGCGACCGTCCCGAAGATCACCGTCATCACCCGAAAGGCCTATGGCGGCGCTTATGACGTGATGGCGTCAAAGCATCTGCGCGGCGACATGAACTATGCCTGGCCGACGGCGCAGATCGCGGTGATGGGCGCCAAGGGCGCGGTCGAGATCATCTATCGCAAGGACATCGGCGATGCGAAGAAGATCGCAGCGCATACAAAGGCTTACGAGGATCGCTTCCTGTCGCCCTTCGTCGCCGCCGAGCGCGGCTATGTCGATGAGGTGATCATGCCGCATTCGACCCGCCGCCGCATTGCGCGCGCGCTCCGCATGCTGCGCAACAAGGATATGCAGAACCCCTGGAAGAAGCACGACAACATTCCGTTGTGAGACGCTGATGTCGCGCCTGGTCCTCTACACGGGAGAGCACTTCGGCAGGTTTGCCGTCCTGCTTTTTGTTCTGCCGCTTTTCTGCCCGGTGCTCCTCTGGCTGCTGCTCCTTGACCGGCATCCGCTCGCGGCTATCGCGGGCGGTGTTATTGCCGTACCGGCTGCAATGCTGGCTTTCGTTCTGTTAATTGGAGCATTGTTTGCCGGGTTTCGGCCTAGCAGGGTGGAAGGTATTACTCGGGACTCGGCGCCAAAATTGTGGGCAGTGTGGGAAAGCGTGGCTGGCAAACATGCGCCAGCCAGACGACGATTGTGCTAAGCAGTGATCTGAACGCCAGCATTGGGGAAGAGCGCCCGTTTCTGGGTCTGCTTGGCCGTCGGGCGATCTTGACCGTCGGTATCCCGTTGCTTGCCGTGACCGACGAAAAGGCATTTTCGGCAATCCTTGCTCACGAAAACGCTCATCTGAAAAACAGGGACACAAACGGCGGTCTCAATCTTGCCGAGCTCGACAAAAGCTTCGATTTGATTTCCGAATATGCTCGTCCCGGAAAAACAGTTTCCGGCAGCCTGTTTTACTGGATGCTGGCTCCGCTGTCGTACTCTCTGGAACGCGAAGGAATACGGCTATCGCGACGAGCGGAAATCGATGCCGATCGTCATGCGGCAATGTCAGGCGATTCGCACGAAGCGGCGCGCGCCCTGCTCCTGATCGCCGCAGCCGATAAGTTCTTCGATGATCGGGTTTACAATCCGCTCAAGCGTGAGTTGCTTGGCGCGATGGCACCGCCTCGCCCGCCGCTCGATAGAGTTCTGGCGGTGTGCAGCGACTTGTCGAGCACGAGCCTTCTGCAGGAATATGCACTGAAGGCCTGGGACGCACCCGATAACGAGAGGGCGGACCATCCACCATGGTCGGAACGTCTGACTGCTCTTGAATATAGCTCCGTTCCAACGGTAGAGCCGGTTTTGGTTCCTGCCCTGTCGAGCCTGCTGAGCAATGAAATGGTCGCAGAGCGGGTTCGCCATTTCGACAGTGAATGGACATCGAAAATCGCCGATTATCTCGATCGGTAGGCAATCCATTTGGATTTTTGCGACGAGGTACCGGTCACTCCGCTTCCGCCGCGCCGAACCCCGCGCCCATCGTCGCGCGGACGGCGCCCAACCACGGCGTGGCATGATTGTCGATGCGCATCTGGAAGATAAAATAGGTCGGCGAGCAGAAGCCGATACCTTTCACCTTGGCGATACCAGGCGTATCGGGCGGTAGCGACTGGCACATATAATCCTCACGGCAGAAATGATCGGCCGAGCAGGCCGGCCGGTTGCCGCGGTTGACCGCGCCGCCTAGGCACTGGTCGAAATTGTTGGTCGCCACGCAAATGTCGAATTTTTTCCCGCCAACCAGCCCGCAGATCTCGTTCGGCATCGGCTTGCCCGGCTTGAAGGCGGCAAAGGCACGATCCTTGTCGTCGCAGCCGCGATAGGCAATGCCGGCCGGCACGCCGATCTTCGGCGGCCGGCAGGTGTAGGCGGCGCGCGAAATGTCGGTCGCGAAGGCCGCGAACTGGCCTGATATGCTGTAGCGGTCATTGAAAGGCTGCCCCGGGTTGCTGGTGATCGAGCCGGTCAGACATGGATGGCCGGAAAACATCTTTTCGCTGTCCTTGGGCAACAAGCATTGCGCCTGCTTCGTCCGCACGCCGGATGCAGTCGCCAGCGCCGTGCAGACGGTGCCGCCGTCGCATTGCCAGGTCGTGCCGAAGCCGGCCGCATCCTCCGGCATCAGACACGGCATCGCCACCTCGGCCGGCAGATAGGCTACCTCGCCGGCATCCTGCCATGCGGCCGGGGGCGCGAAGGACAATGGGCGGAATCGGTTCGGCTCCTTGCCCTCTGCGGTCGCGCGCAGCCAGGCCTCGCGTCGCGGCATCTCGGCATGAAGATGCGGCGAGATACCGACCTCGATGCGGTTCAGCGGCGAGGTCGTCTTGTCATCGAGGCCGATGAAATGGAAACCAGCGGTCGAACCAGCTTGATGACATCCCTGGCAGGCGCCATTGTCGAGCCGCTCGACCAGCGCTTCCGGCGTGCGCACCAGCTTCAGCGCGGAATAGTCGAGCCCAGAAAAATCCGCGGGCTGGAATAGCGGCGTGAACGGGTGATTGGCCTGCCTTGCGCTGCCGAAAGTCGACCACGAGATGACCTTCTTCGCCAGGAAGTCATGCGGGATTTCGTAGACACCGAGATCGATCGCCGCGAGATTGGCGCTGATATAGTCGGCAAGTTTTGCTTTCAGAGCGGCGTCTTCCGAGAGCAGCGCCACATCCGGCGTGTTTTCCAGCGGCTTTTCGCTGACCATCTCTCCATCGATACCGAAAATCCGCATGAGATACGCGGCCTGCCCGCCGAATTCGGTCTCTTGGCCGGAGGGAAAGCGCACCACCTGGGCGTTCAGCTCGAGCTGCTTGAAGCTCAGCCCGGCCTTCTCCAGCGGCCCGCCGATGAGCCAGCCGGTATCGACGGTCTCGTCGAGTTGCGGCGTCCAGCGCCCGGCAACGCCGACGCAGCCGCCGGCGGCGTCCGGCGCGGCGCTGTAGATGGCATTGAAGTTGAACGGCAGGCGCGAGGCCAGGAGCTTGCCTTTTTTCTTGAAACTGTAGGCAAGGCGATAAATGAAACGCACCTCGCCGCAGCTTCCGTCGCCGCGCATCTCGGCGAAATCGCGCCGATCGAGCCGGTTGACGACGCCGACCAGCCGGAAACGGGCGGCGTCGGTCTTCAGCCAGCGCATGTCCATGATGCGGCCGACATTGCCGTCGGTGACTTCGTAGAGCGGCCGCCCGCCAGCCTTCATTTCGGCGCGCAGCGCGGCGACATCGCCGGCGATCGTTTCGACGATCTGATGATAGGCCGGCGCCTTGTCATAGAGCGTCTTCAGGTCGCCCTTGCCATCGACGCCGAAAATGCCGGCGAAACCAAAACCCTTGGCATCGAGGGCGGCGAGCACGGCTGGATCGTCGACGATCATCACCGGACCTTCGGCGCGCGCGAGGTTGGCTAGGAAAAAATTGGCGAAAATCACAGCGATCAAGGCGAGCCGATGGTTCATTCAGCGGTCATCCCGTGGCGATCTTCGGCAAGCTCGCGCAGCACCGGCACCAGCGCCAGCGGCAGGTCTTCGGCGATCAGCCCAGGTCCGAAACGGCTGCCGGCCTCGGCATGAATCCAGACCGCCGCGCAGGCGGCTTCGAAAGCCTGCATGCCTTGTGCCAGGAAGCCGGCAATGATGCCCGACAGCACGTCGCCCGACCCGGCTGTGGCCAGCCATGGCGCGCCGTTGCCGTTGATCGCTGCTCTGCTATCGGGCGCCGCGATCACCGTGTCCGCGCCCTTGTAGACGACGATGGCGCCGGCACGCTCGGCGGCAGTGCGCGCCTTGGCCAGCTTGGATAGATTCTTGTCTCCAGCGATGTCCGGAAACAGCCTGACGAATTCGCCCTCATGCGGCGTCACCACCAGCGCCGGCGCGTTCGGACGACAGGCGGCTTCAAACAAAGCGTTGGGCGTATCGCGAAATGCGGTGATGCCATCGGCATCGAGCACCAGCCCGTCGACCCTGCCGTCTGGCCGTTGTCCGGCGGCCAGTACGCCGAGGGCAAAATCGCGTGTTTTTTCGCCGACGCCAAATCCGGGTCCGAGGACGAAAGCCGACGGCCGGCGGCCGGCGATGAATTCCTGTACGTCCGTGATGCTGTCGGCCTTGCGCAGCATGATCGAAGTCAGATGCGCGGCATTCACCTGCAGCCCGTTCGCCGGCGACAGCACGGTCACCGCCCCTGCCCCGCTTCTGGCCGCGGCAAGCGCCGACAGCCGTGCCGCACCCGTCGCCGATGGCCCGCCGGAAAAGACACCGACATGGCCGCGCCTGTATTTATGCGCGTCGACGGCTGGGACCGGGAAACTTTCTAACCAAAGCGGCGGGGTGTTCTCGAAGGTTCGCGGTTCAAGCTGCGCAACGATGCCGTCGGTGATGCCGATGTCGGCGAGCACCAGATCGCCGCACATCTCGCGCCCTGGCAATAGCAGATGGCCGGGCTTTTTTCGCGCGAACGTCACCGTGATTCGGGCGCGGAATGCCTGGCCGAGAATCTGGCCGCTCTCGCCTGACACGCCTGAGGGCAGATCGACCGCGACGACCGGCAGGTTCAGTTCTGTCGCAACCTCGACCGCCCTGGCGGCATCGCCGGACAGCGGCTTGGACAGTCCTGCCCCATAAAGCGCGTCGACCAGGATCTCACCTGTCTCGGCAGCAAATTCCGATAGCGGCCGAGGCCTGACCGGGCACTCCGAAACAGCGAGCGCAGCGTCGCTGCCGGCTTTGGGCGAACCGGATGCCCACACCAAGACATCGACGGCGCTGTCCTGAAGAATGCGGGCGACGACGTATCCGTCGCCGCCATTGTTGCCGGGTCCGCACAGTACGTGGACGCGCCTGGCAGCCGGAAAATGAGCGAGCACCACCGCAGCGACCGCGGCACCTGCATTGCGCATCAGGCCAATGCCGTCGCGTGGTCCGGCGGAAATCGTCAACCGGTCGGCCTCAGCCATTTCGGCCGGAGACAAAATTTCATTGTTCATGGATGCCGATCCGCATTGGCTCAAACCACGATCCCTGTGGTCAAACATTGTCCAGTTTTCGGTTCGAAGCAAACGGTGATGAAATGGCACGATCATAAGCACATCGTTGGCGACAATGGCTTCGTCGAAGCACAAATGCTCACGAAATGCTCTGTCTGCCCAATTATTGTGCGGACGGAAGCACCGACAATGTGTAGGTTCCCAGTATCCATGACGCAGCCAATGCAGCGAATGATGCGAATTTACCCCTCAACGCGGCATGGCATCGAAATCGCGTGATACCGCTTCGAATCCCCTCAAATTGGCACAGTTCGTGCTTGAAGGAGGCGCAAGCGGGGCTCACAACCCGTCTTTTTGGCAGTGGAGGCCACTTTTTACATGAAAAAGATCGAAGCGATCATCAAACCGTTCAAACTAGACGAAGTGAAGGAAGCGCTTCAGGAAGCCGGGCTGCAAGGCATCACCGTTACGGAGGCAAAGGGTTTTGGCCGCCAGAAGGGCCATACCGAACTCTATCGCGGCGCCGAATATGTCGTGGATTTTCTGCCCAAGGTGAAAATCGAGGTCGTGCTCGGCGACGACGCGGTCGAAGCCGCGATCGAAGCCATCCGCAAGGCCGCCCAGACCGGCCGCATCGGTGACGGCAAGATCTTCGTCTCCAACATCGAGGAAGTTGTACGCATCCGCACCGGGGAAACAGGGATGGACGCGGTCTGAGCTTTCTGATTTCAGATCATCTCCTCGAAACGTCATCACACAGGGAAACATGACATGACGACAGCCAAAGACATCATGAAGCAGATCAAGGACAACGACGTAAAATTCGTTGACCTGCGCTTCACAGATCCGAAGGGCAAGCTGCAGCACGTGACGATGGATGTCGTTGAGGTCGAGGAAGACATGTTTGCCGACGGCGTCATGTTCGACGGATCTTCCATCGCCGGCTGGAAGGCGATCAACGAGTCCGACATGGTGCTGATGCCCGATACCGAGACAGTGCATATGGATCCGTTCTTCGCACAGTCGACCATGGTTATCCTGTGCGACATCCTCGATCCGATCTCCGGAGAATCCTACAACCGCGACCCGCGCGGCACCGCCAAGAAGGCAGAAGCCTACATGAAGGCGGAAGGCATCGGCGATCAGATCTTCGTCGGCCCGGAAGCCGAGTTCTTCGTGTTCGACGACGTCAAGTACAAGGCTGATCCGTACAACACTGGCTTCAAGCTCGACTCCACCGAACTGCCCTCCAACGACGACACCGACTACGAGACGGGCAATCTCGGTCATCGTCCGCGCATCAAGGGCGGCTATTTCCCGGTGCCGCCGATCGACTCGGCGCAGGACATGCGCTCGGAGATGCTGACCGTGCTCGCCGAAATGGGCGTGCGCGTCGAGAAGCATCACCACGAAGTCGCCGCTGCCCAGCACGAACTCGGCATCAAGTTCGACACTCTGGTCCGCAACGCCGACAAAATGCTGATCTACAAATATGTCGTGCACCAGGTCGCTAACGCCTACGGCAAGACGGCCACCTTCATGCCGAAGCCAGTCTTTGGCGACAACGGCTCGGGCATGCACGTCCACCAGTCGATCTGGAAGGAGGGCAAGCCGACCTTCGCCGGCAATGAATATGCCGGTCTCTCGGAGAGCTGCCTGTTTTATATCGGCGGTGTCATCAAGCACGCCAAGGCCATCAACGCCTTCACCAACCCGCTGACCAATTCCTACAAGCGCCTGGTGCCGGGCTATGAAGCGCCGGTGCTGCTCGCCTATTCGGCCCGCAACCGCTCTGCCTCCTGCCGTATCCCGTTCGGCTCGTCGCCAAAGTCCAAGCGCGTCGAGGTCCGCTTCCCCGATCCGGGCGCGAACCCCTATCTCGCCTTTGCCGCCATGCTGATGGCCGGCCTCGACGGCATCAAGAACAAGATCCATCCGGGACAGCCGATGGACAAGGATCTCTATGACCTGCCGCCGAAGGAGCTGAAGAAGATCCCGACCGTCTGCGGCTCGCTGCGCGAAGCGCTGCAGAGCCTCGACAAGGACCGCGGCTTCCTGAAGGCCGGCGGCGTCTTCGACGACGACCAGATCGACAGCTATATCGAGCTCAAGATGGCCGAAGTGATGCGCTTCGAAATGACCCCCCATCCGGTCGAGTACGACATGTATTATTCGATCTGATATTATTCGATCTGACCCGGATCGGCTAAGCGACAAACAAAACCCCGCCGGAGCGATCCGGCGGGGGTTTTGTTTTGGGATTGAGAATACTCAATCGAGCAGTTGGTGTCGTCGCCCTGGCAAAAAGCCGGCGTGGCGGAGAACTGTCACGGCGCAGACCTCTCAGATCTGCGCCGTGACTGAATGCTCAAGCGGCAGCCGAAACCTCTGCGCTGGCCGGGACGGAGGCGATCGTCTTCAGGATTTGCGAGGCGATCTGGTAGGGGTCGCCCTGCGAGTTCGGGCGGCGATCCTCGAGATAACCCTTATAGCCATTGTTGATGAAGGAATGCGGCACTCGGATCGAGGCGCCGCGGTCGGCGATGCCATAGCTGAACCTGTTCCATGGCGCGGTCTCATGTTTGCCGGTCAAACGCTTGTCGTTGTCCGGCCCGTAGACGGCGATGTGATCCATCAGGTTTTTGTCGAAGGCAGCCATCAGCGCCTCGAAATAGTCCTTTCCGCCGACTTCGCGCATATAAGCGGTCGAGAAGTTGGCGTGCATGCCGGAACCGTTCCAGTCGGTGTCGCCGAGCGGCTTGCAGTGGTATTCGATATCGATGCCGTATTTCTCGGTGAGGCGCTGCATCAGGTAGCGGGCCATCCACATCTGGTCGGCGGCCTTCTTGGAGCCTTTGCCAAAAATCTGGAATTCCCACTGGCCCTTGGCCACCTCGGCGTTGATGCCTTCATGGTTGATGCCGGCGGCAAGGCAGAGGTCGAGATGCTCCTCGACGATCTGCCTGGCGACGCTGCCGACGTTGCTGTAGCCGACGCCGGTGTAGTACGGGCCTTGCGGCGCCGGGTAGCCGCTCTCCGGGAAGCCGAGCGGGCGGCCGTCCTTGTAGAAGAAATACTCCTGCTCGAAGCCGAACCAGGCGCCCTCGTCGTCGAGGATGGTGGCGCGCTTGTTGGATGCATGCGGCGTCACGCCGTCCGGCATCATCACTTCGCACATGACGAGCACGCCATTGGTGCGCGCGGGATCCGGATAGATCGCGACCGGCTTCAGGACGCAGTCGGACGAGTGGCCTTCGGCCTGCATGGTCGAGGAACCGTCGAAGCCCCACAGCGGAAGCTGGTCGAGCGTCGGGAACTCGGCATATTCCTTGATCTGCGTCTTTCCACGAAGGTTGGGAACCGGGGTGTATCCATCGAGCCAAATGTACTCGAGCTTGTATTTCGTCATTCTAGCCTCTCGTTGCTTTGATCACCGAATCTTGGACGGCGCCGGCGTGCCAGCCACCCTGCAGCCGACCTGCCGGATTATTAAAAAGCAATTCGTGTGCCATTCTCGCCGGCAAAGGATGCGGCAGAATCGACGCTGCATCCCGACAAATTCGTTGTGCCGTTACCGCAATGCGTCCGGAACAATCACAGGCGAGTTTCGCACAAATAATAGGCAACTACTGATCTTTTCGTAATCATATTGCCTAACTCGATTGCAGAACCTATCTTGGGGAAAGATTGAATCGGCAAGGTTCTGCAGAGAAGGGAGACCGACAATGGAAATCACTTCCACCCGTCAGTCGGCCAAAATCCTGATGTTCCCGGTGGCAGCGCGTGTGTCTGCCTCAAATTTAAGCGGAAAGGCTAAGTTCGCGGCAGAACTTGCCTCATTGCGCAACCGCACGGATTTCGGAAGCGGCTGGTATCACGAAGCGGCCATCGAGGAAGCTAAACAGGAGCGGAAGAGCTAAGCCCATCCTTCCGCATCGCTTTGGCGAATTGAAAAGCCCGGCGCGATCACTCGCGCCGGGCTTTTCATTTTTGCTTTCTGTCAGGCCAGGATCAGGTCTTGGCGTGCAAGTTCGTTCCCAGCGTATCCCTGACGAAGATCATACCAATGATCAGCGACATCGCCGCGATCACCACCGGATACCAGAGGCCGTAATAGATATCGCCCTTGTAGGCGCTGAGCGCGAACACCGTCGCCGGCAGCAGGCCGCCGAACCAGCCATTGCCGATGTGATAGGGCAACGACATGCCGGTATAGCGGATGCGTGTCGGGAACATCTCGACCAGGATCGCGGCGATCGGTCCGTAGACCATGGTCACGTAAAGGACCAGGATGAACAGGATGCCGATGACCTTTGCCCAGCTGACCTGTTCAGGGTCGGCAAACATCGCAAAGGCGCCTGCTTCCGGGACGTTGTAGACGGTGACCTCAGGCGCTCCCGCCTTGGCCTCTTCGGCCGTAAGCAGCTTGTCCTTGATCGCCTGGTCGGCCGCAACCGTCGTCTTGTCGCCGGCGCGGATTGCGGCGGCGTCGAGCTTCAGTTCCGGATTGGCCGCGACGAAGGCGTCAAGCTTCTGGTCGGCGACCTTGGCCGCAGCACGCTTCAGCGGATAGCCGCCGTCCTGCAACGCAATGTTGATTGCCTTCTTGAACGCAGCGTCGCTTGAAGCTGCCTTGTCTGCGGCTGCCACGGCATCATAGGACGTCACCGTTTCGTTGCCGATCTTGACACTGGCCGCGGTGCCCGCTGCCGCTGTCGTGACAATGTCATAGGGCACGGAGCTCTTTGCAAGGAAATCCGTCGCAATATCGCACGACGTGAGAGGCTTGCGCGTTCCGGTCGGATTGAACTGGAACTTGCAGTCGCCAGGCGCAGCGGTAATCGTGGCACGGGTGTTTTGCTGCGCAGTGGCGAGCGCCGGGTTGGCTGCCCAGGTCAGCGCCTTGAACAGCGGGAAAGTGGTGACGATCGCCAGCGCCAGGCCAGCCATGATGATCGGCTTGCGGCCAATCTTGTCGGAGAGCCAGCCGAACACGACGAAAAAGATCGTGCCGAGTGCCAGCGCGATGGCGATCATGATGTTGACCGACTGACCGTCGACCTTGAGCACGTTCTGCAGGAAGAACAGCGCGTAGAATTGCCCGTTATACCAGACCACGGCCTGGCCGGCAGTAAGGCCGAGAAGCGCCAAAATGGCGATCTTGGCATTTTTCCATTGGCCGAACGCTTCCGTCAGTGGTGCCTTGGAGCCCTTACCTTCGTCCTTCATCCGCTGGAATGTCGGCGATTCGGCGAGCGACAGGCGAATCCAGACCGAAATGCCCAGCAGGATCGCTGAGACCAGGAACGGAATACGCCAGCCCCACTCCGCGAAGTCTTCCTTGCTCAGCGAATTCTGCACCGTCAGGATGACGATCAGCGACAGGAACAGGCCGAGCGTGGCCGTCGTCTGGATCCATGACGTGTAGAAGCCACGACGATCGTCGGGCGCGTGCTCGGCGACGTAGGTCGCGGCACCGCCATACTCGCCACCGAGCGCCAGTCCCTGCAGCATGCGCAGCGCAACCAGGATGATCGGCGCCGCGATGCCCCAACTGGCCGCGCCAGGAAGTATGCCGACCAGGAAGGTCGACAGACCCATGATCAGGATGGTGACGAGAAAAGTGTATTTGCGGCCGACGAGATCGCCGATGCGGCCGAATACCAGCGCACCGAACGGGCGCACGAGGAAGCCTGCGGCGAAAGCCAGCAGCGTGAAGATGTTGCGCGTTGTTTCAGGATACTGAGTGAAGAACGCAGCGCCGATCGAGGCCGCCAAAGTGCCGTAGAGATAAAAATCATACCATTCGAAAACGGTGCCGAGTGAGGAAGCGAAGATGACTTTCTTCTCTTCCCGCGTCATGCCGCGGCTTGCTCTGCCGGCGGTCGCTGCCATTACCATGAATTCGTCCTCCCGTGACATCTCGCTGTGCTTGATGCTGCGCGGTGTCGTGCCTAGACACGAACTCGGGCAACAATCGCCGCGAGAAATGACAGAAAGCGCCGCCCAGAGGCAGCCCGCCTTTGGGATTATGACTTTGGTCCAATGCATCGGCCCGAAGATCGGAATCGATCTACGGAAAGCACGATGCATAGATTTCAAAGTGTTAGAGCGTACTTCGCACGTCCAACTGGAACGCAGTCGCTCCAATGTGCTACGCGAAACGAATGAGGGCGGCGATTGCGGTCAGCCCTTGAGCGCCTCGAGAAGACCGACCGCCGCCATGAAATCGCGTTTGCGGTGGGCACGGCGGGCGACAGCCTCCGCGTCATGTCCCCAGTGCTCGGCCTGCCAGTCCTCGTCGACATGGCCGGCAGTCCATGCGGCGTCGCCGTCGATCTCGCCGAACTCGACGGCCAGCGCCAGCAGCGCCGATCCCGTCAGCGACGTCATGACGTGGATGGCTACCAGCCGTAGCGGGTCGGCACGCTGGGCAAGATGAACGCCGAGCAACGCAAGGCTCTCGCGCGGCTGCTCGACATGGATCACCCCTTCGGCGAGGTGAAAGCGGGCGCCAAGCGCGCTCCGCGCCCAGTCGATGACAGGATCCCAATGTTCGTTCTGACGGTCGACCAGCCCTTGCGGGGTCTCGGCGCGATAGCAGAGCAGATCGGACGAGGCGAAGCGCAGGACATCCTCCAGTACCGCCTGCGGGTCGCTGGCGACGCCGTCGACGGCTGTATTGACCAGACGCATGACCGGCATTGTCACCGGGTCGATGGTTTCACCCTGCGCGGCGAACTCGTCAGCGACCAGAGCGGCGGCTTTTTCGGTCGGCAGCACCAGCGGCGCTTTGCCTGGCGTGCGAACCGGCTTGCCATCGAGATGAACGGCAAAACCATTTTCGGCCGGTGCGACCGAGACGGCTTTGTAGAAGCGTTTCGGCAGGTGCGTCTTCATCTGGATCTGGGCACGGCGTACCGGATCCGGATCGGAGAGCTGCTTTCCCGCTTCGAGGTCGTTGAGAATATCGCGCATGCCGGAGCCTTTCATCCGGGGATCTGTTTTCGGGCCGGCCGATTCACAATGATCAGACCGGCTGCGATGAGGCCGAGTGCCAGGAAAATACGAATGGTCAGCGGCTCGTTCAAGAAGATGGCGCCGCACAGCACGCCGAACACCGGCGACAGGAAGGTGAAACTCGACAGGCCCGATGCCGGATAGCGCCGCAGCAGCCAGAACCAGAGCACATAGGTGAAGGCGACGATGTAGACGGCCTGAAAAAGCAGAGCCAAGGTCGGCAAAGCGGCGAAGTCGCGGACAGGCGGCCCGGCGAAAGGCAGCACCAAGGCGCCTACCACGGCAGCGCCGGCCAGTTGATAAAGCAGCAATTTCTCGGCGCTCGTTTCCGCCAATTTCGTCCGCTTGATGACGATGTAGGTCATGGCCCAGAGTATGCCGGCGCCGAGACTGAGCAGATCACCGGTCAGTGTCGCGCCATTATCGGCGCTCAACTGGTCGGAGAACACCGCGACCAATCCAGCGAATGCGAGCAGAAGGCCGACGAGTCGGCGCACGGTGATGCGTTCGTTCAGCAGGAAATGCCCGCCGACCAGCACCCAGAACGGCATGGTGTTGACCAGCAAGGTGTTGCGCGCGACGGTCGTCTGTTCGAGCCCGACATAGAGAAACAGGAACTCGAGACCAAAAAGCGCGCCTGCCAGAATGCCGGCGACAAAGGTTCCGTCGCGGGTAAAAAGCTCAATGCCGCGCCAGCGGCACCAGGCGAGAACGCACAGCCCGCCAACGACCGACCGTGCGATCGACAGGAAAACGGGATCATAGCCGGCATAGGAGATCTTGGCGGCGACGTAGTTCAGCCCCCAGGAAAAGGTCAGCCCAACCATAATGGCGGCCGCCGCCATGTCGACCCTGTCGCGGCGGTCAAGTGTATCGGTAGCGATACCCACTGGACCTAGTCCTCGGCGCTGGCGTCGTCGAAGCCGATCAGGTTCCAGCTCTGGCGCATATGCGGCGGCATCGGTGCGGTGAAGTCGATAAGACCCTTGTCGGGATGCGGGATGACGATGCGGCGCGCGTGCAGATGCAAGCGGTTCTGCATGCCGCCGGGGAAATCCCAATTGGTGTCGGCCTCGAAATATTTGGGATCGCCGATGATCGGGCAGCCGATGTGAGCGGCATGGACGCGAAGCTGGTGGGTACGGCCGGTATAGGGTTCCATCTCCAGCCAGGACAGCGTCTGCGCTGCCTGCTCAACGATCCGGTAATAGGACACCGCGTGGTCGGCGCCCTTTTCGCCATGCTTGGCGACGCGCACCCGGTCGCCGTCGGGCGTCGGCTCCTTGATCAGCCAGGTCGAGATCTTGTCCTCGCGCTTCGGCGGCACGCCCTTGACCAGCGCCCAATAGGTCTTCTTGGTCTCACGCGCCCGGAACGCCTCGGCAAGCTTCATGGCGGCGAGCCTGGTGCGGGCGACGACCAGCACGCCTGACGTGTCGCGGTCGAGCCGGTGCACCAGACGCGGTTTCTCGCCCTTCTGGTTGCGCCAGGCTTCCAGCATGTCGTCGACATTGCGGGTGACACCCGAGCCCCCCTGAACGGCAAGGCCTGCAGGCTTGTTGAAGACGAAGACTTTCGGATCTTCATGGATCAGCATCTTGGCCAGAACGTCGGCGTCGCCCTGGTTGCGGATCGAGTGACCGGTGAGCGGGCTCTCGCCCTTCTTGTCCACTTCGAGCGGCGGGATGCGGACCATCTGGCCCGGCTCGACGCGGGTATCAGCCTTCACCCTGCCACCGTCGACACGGATCTGGCCGGAACGCAGCAGTTTTTGCAGATGGCCGAAGCCAAGCCCCGGAAAATGGGTCTTGAACCAGCGGTCGAGCCGCATACCCGCCTCGCCGGCCTCCACCGTGATCTGTTCAACGCCTGCCATTGTCTCGTTTTACCCGTCTCTAGCGCATGACCTGAAATGGATTTTCGGAAAAGGTCATGCGCAAAATCAAAATGCTACAGGGTCCTTTGCGCGACATAAGGGACGCGCGGCGATGTAAGCGGGGGCAATAGCATTAAGGCAGGCTTCTTGCGAGCCAAAGACCCAGAAACAGGGCAATGATCGCGCCAATGAGGCTGGCAAGGGCATATCCGAACGCCGGCAGCGTCGCGCCACGCTCCCACAGCGTCGCGAAATCGAGCGAAAAGGCGGAGAAGGTGGTGAAGCCGCCGAGGATGCCGGTGGCGACGAACAGCCGGAGCTCGTTCGATCCGCCGTAGCGCCGCGCCAGGGTCGTGATGAACAGACCCATGGCAAAGGAGCCGACAATGTTGATTGCCATCGTGCCCCAGGGAAAACTCGGGCCGACAAGACGCAGCGCGACGAAATTGGCGGCGTGGCGCAGCCCGGCACCAATAGCGCCGCCCGCGGCAACGAGGAGGAGATTGATCATCGCCGTTTACTGCCCTTACAGGGCCACCTCGGTCAATCCCTGCCGCGTGAGCGGGAAATTGCGCGAGCCTACTTTTGCCGCTCGCCGCGCAGCTTCGCCCAGTAGTCGAGCCGTTTCCTGATATCGCGTTCGAAACCGCGCTCGGGCGGATCATAGAATGTGCGGCGGCCCATCTTTTCCGGAAAATAATCCTGTCCGGAAAAAGCGTCCGGCTCGTCGTGGTCGTAACGGTAGCCGGCGCCGTAATCTTCTTCTTTCATCAGCTTGGTCGGCGCGTTGAGGATGTGTTTGGGCGGCAGCAGCGAGCCGAACTCCTTCGCCGCCTGAGTGGCGGCCTTGAAGGCGGTGTAGACGGCGTTGGATTTGGGCGCGCTGGCGAGATAGACGGTGGCCTCGGCGAAGGCGAGCTCGCCCTCTGGCGAGCCCAGGTAGTCGTAGGCATCCTTGGCGGCATTGGCGATGACCAGCGCCTGCGGGTCGGCCAGCCCGATATCCTCCATCGCCATGCGCACCAGCCGGCGGCCGAGGTAGAGCGGATCCTCGCCGGCGTCGAACATACGGGCGAGATAATAGAGGGCGGCATCCGGGTCGGAGCCGCGCACCGATTTGTGCAGCGCCGAGATCAGATTAAAGTGGCCGTCCTGGCCCTTGTCGTAGATCGGCGCCCGGCGCTGGACGATGCGCTGCAGGCCCTCGGCGCCGAACACCTCGCCTGACTTGGCGGCGCGCCAGACCTCTTCGGCCAGCGTCAGCGCCGCGCGGCCATCGCCATCGCTCATGCGGATGAGCATCGCCCTCGCCTCGTCGTCGAGCGGCAGCGCCCTGCCCTCGGTCTCCTCGGCACGCGCCAGCAGTTTGGCGATGCTGTCCTCACCGAGCGAATGGAAGACCAGGACGCGCGCGCGGGACAGAAGCGCCGCGTTCAGCTCGAAGGACGGGTTCTCCGTCGTGGCGCCAACCAGCACGACGGTGCCGTCTTCCATGACAGGCAGAAAACTGTCCTGCTGGGCGCGGTTGAAGCGATGGATCTCGTCAACGAAGAGCAGCGTCTGACGGCCATTGGAGCGGCGCAGCTTCGCCGCCTCGAACACTTTCTTCAGGTCGGCGACACCGGAAAACACCGCCGATATCTGTTGGAAGGCAAGGCTGGTTTCGCCGGCAAGCAACCGCGCGACCGTGGTCTTGCCCGTCCCGGGCGGCCCCCAGAAGATCATCGAGCCGAGCGATCCCGAGCCGATCAGCCGCGTCAGTGCGCCGTCGGGCCCGGTCAGATGCTCCTGGCCAACGACCTCGCCGAGGTTCTTCGGGCGCAGCCGGTCGGCCAGCGGCCTGCCGGGCGGCGCCTTTTCCGGTTCATCGACACTGAACAGATCGGCCATGCACTTCGTTTCGTTGGAGCGCGATCTCGTCCGAAGGATCGACGCTCGGGCTCAGTAACGCAACACCTGGCGCAGTATCTGCCCGCCGCGCTCGACGGTAAAGCGCCACCAGCGCGTCTCTTCCATGGCTGCCTGTTCCAGGGTCGCGGCGGTATCGATGGTCACGCCATTGACCTCTCGAACGATGTCGCCCGGCTGGAAGCCGAAATCGGCTGCGGGCGAACCGCGATTGATGTCGACCACCGTAACACCCTTGACATCGGTGCGCATGCCGAGCCGCTGGGCGAGCCGGGGCGAGAGTTCCGCAACCTTGGCACCGGAAAACGGGCTGCGACCGCGCAGTGTCACTTCCGCGAGTTTTGCACCTTCCGGCGCGCGCTCCAGCGCGATGTCCATCGTCGCTTGCTGGCCTTTGCTGAGGACGCCAAAGCTGGCATTGGTGCCGATCGACAGCGTTGCCATCCGGTAATCCAGCGCCTCGATACTCTCGACCGGCGTGCCGTTGAGCGACAGCACGACATCGCCGGGCTTGAGCCCCGCCGTGGCCGCCGGCCCTGCTTCTTCGATGGACGAAACCAGCGCCCCGGTCGGGGTCTCCAGACCGAGCGATTCGGCGATCTGCGGCGTCACGCGCTCGAATTCGGCGCCGATATAGGGCCGCTCGAAGAAGTCGCGGCCGGCCTTGGCCGCATCGGCAAACGCGCGAACCATGTTGGAGGGAATAGCAAAGCCGATGCCGATCGAGCCGCCGCTGCGGCTGTAGATCGCCGTGTTGATGCCGACCAGTTGGCCACCCATGTTGATCAGCGCACCGCCGGAATTGCCGGGGTTGATCGCGGCGTCGGTCTGGATGAAGAAACTGGAATCAGAAACGCCGATGTGGCTGCGGGCAAGCGCCGAAACGATACCGCTGGTGGTGGTCTGGCCGACACCGAAAGGGTTGCCGATGGCCAACAACAGGTCGCCAACCTCGAGCGCGTCGGAATCGCCGATGGCGACGACCGGAAATGGCTTGTCGGCGGAGATCTTGAGCACGGCGAGGTCAAGCGTCTCGTCCTTGAGCAGCACCTTGCTGTCGAATTCACGCCCGTCCGCGGTGGCGACCTTGACCTGATCGGCGTCCTTGATGAGGTGGAAATTGGTGACCACTATGCCTGTCGGATCGACCAGCACGCCGGAGCCGAGCGAGGACTGCGCACGCGGCTGCGAACGGCCGAAGAACTCTTCGAAGAAAGGATCGCCGTCGAAGGGCGACCTCAACTTGGCCGTTTGCGAGGCATAGACATTGACCACGGCCGCCGCTGTCTGCTTGACCAGCGGCGCGAAAGACAGTTGCACCTCCTCGCGGCCGAAAGGCACGCGTTTGTCTGGACCGGAGGTGGCACTTTCGCCTTCGGCGCCGCGCAGCATGTCGGTCAGCACATCGGACAGACCGGGATCGGGCTTGGTGTCCTGAGCCAGCGCCTGCCTGGCCGCCGGCACGACTGCCAGCGCCATCAAGGCGCAGAGTAGAACAAGGGACATCCGTTTTACGCGCATTCCGAATCCTCCGGGTCGGGCGCCATTGTCCCGACGATTGTGCAAAATGAAAGGCTAAGGCAATGAAATCGAATCATTTTGAGCGATAAGGTCAGAGCTGAGCCAAGAAATGGTCGCAAATGTTCCGTGCCGCATTCCGGAATGCAAAAAGGGGCCCGCAGGCCCCTATGAACTCCTTACGCAAACCGAAGCTTATGCGGCTGCTGCTTCCTCGTCGGTGCCTTCTGCCTCGATGCGGGCACGGTCGCCGGCGCCCTTGGCCGAGGTGTCGCGATCGACGAACTCGATGACCGCCATGGCGGCATTGTCGCCGTGGCGGAAGCCCGCCTTCATGATGCGCAGATAGCCGCCGTTGCGGGTGGCGTAGCGCGGCGCGATCGTGTCGAACAGGCGCTTGACGACGCCTTCATTGCCGATCTGGGCAATCACCTGGCGGCGGGCATGCAGATCGCCGCGCTTGCCGAGCGTCACCAGCTTCTCGACGATCGGACGCAGATCCTTCGCCTTCGGCAATGTGGTGAGGATCTGCTCATGCTCGATGAGTGATACGGCAAGGTTGGCAAACATCGACTTGCGATGGCTTATGCTGCGGGCGAACCGGCGGCCTTTAAATCCATGGCGCATGGCTCTTCTCCTGGTGTTGTGGGCGGTTGGCCCGGCTGTTTCATTTTGTGAATGGTCAATAGTGAATGGTGAATGGAAGGGCTCTACCTCTCCGAAGTCGCCGACCGGCGACCATTCACCATTTCACCATTCTCAATTCACCGGTCAGTATTGATCTTCGTAACGCTTGGCGAGGTCTTCGATGTTTTCCGGCGGCCAATCCGGCACTTCCATGCCGAGGTGCAGGCCCATCGCCGCCAGGACTTCCTTGATCTCGTTCAGCGACTTGCGGCCGAAGTTCGGGGTGCGCAGCATCTCGGCTTCGGTCTTCTGGATCAGGTCGCCGATATAGACGATGTTGTCGTTCTTCAGGCAGTTGGCCGAACGCACCGAAAGCTCGAGCTCGTCGACCTTCTTGAGCAGCGCCGGGTTGAAGGCAAGCTCCGTCACCTGCTCGGCAGCGACTTCCTTCTGCGGCTCGTCGAAATTGACGAACAGGCCAAGCTGATCCTGCAGGATGCGAGCGGCGAAAGCCACCGCGTCCTCGCCCGAGATCGAACCGTCGGTGTCGATTGTCATGGTCAGCTTGTCATAGTCGAGAACCTGGCCCTCACGGGTGTTCTCGACCTTGTAGGAAACCTTCTTGACCGGTGAGTAGAGGCTGTCGACCGGGATGAGGCCGATCGGCGCGTCTTCGGCGCGATTGCGGTCGGCCGGCACATAGCCCTTGCCGGTATCGACGGTGAACTCCATACGGATTTCAGCGCCCTCGTCCAGCGTGCAGATGACGTGGTCGGGATTGAGGATCTCGACGTCGCCGACCGTCTGGATGTCGCCGGCGAGAACGGCGCCCGGTCCCTGCTTGCGCACGACCATGCGCTTGGGGCCGTCACCTTCCATGCGGATGGCGATTTCCTTGATGTTCAAGACGATGTCGGTCACGTCCTCGCGCACGCCGGCGATGGACGAGAATTCATGCAGAACGCCATCGATCTGCACGGCGGTCACAGCCGCGCCACGCAGCGAAGACAGAAGCACGCGACGCAGCGCATTGCCGAGGGTGAGACCAAAGCCGCGCTCGAGCGGCTCGGCGACCAGCGTGGTCAGCGTCTTCTTCTTCGACGAAAACTCGATCTTGTTCGGCTTGATCAGTTCCTGCCAATTTTTCTGGATCATGATGCTTTCCTTCCGTTGACCCGCCACCATCCAATCGTGGCGGGCGACCTGGAATGCCGTGGAGGAACGCTACTGGCGTTCGCGCGGCGTTCGGTAATTCTTTAGACGCGGCGCTTCTTGCGCGGGCGGCAGCCATTGTGCGGGATCGGCGTCACATCACGGATCGAGGTGATGGTGAAGCCGGCTGCCTGCAGCGCACGCAGCGCCGATTCACGACCGGAGCCGGGTCCGCAGACCTCGACCTCGAGCATGCGCATGCCGTGTTCCTGGGCCTTCTTGGCAACGTCCTCGGCAGCCATCTGGGCAGCAAACGGTGTCGACTTGCGAGACCCCTTGAAGCCCTGGGCTCCCGCCGACGACCAGGCAATCGAATTGCCCTGCGCGTCGGTGATGGTGATCATCGTGTTGTTGAAGGTCGAGTTGACGTGGGCAACGCCCGACGAAATATTCTTGCGTTCGCGACGGCGAACACGTGTGGCTTCCTTGGCCATGATGGTCCTTTCAGTTGATCTCTACACCGCCGTAATGCCAGCGGCTCCACCAGGGAGAAGGCAGTAGGGGATACGGCAGTAGGGCAGTATGTCTGCCGATCCTATTGCCCTACTGCCCTACTCCCGTACTGCCCTAAATTACTTCTTCTTGCCGGCGATCGACTTGGCCGGGCCCTTGCGGGTGCGTGCATTGGTATGCGTGCGCTGGCCGCGAACCGGCAGCGAGCGGCGATGACGCAGGCCGCGATAGCAGCCGAGGTCCATGAGCCGCTTGATGTTCATCGACACTTCGCGGCGCAGATCGCCCTCGACCTGATAGTCGCGGTCGATCGTCTCGCGGATCTGCAGCACTTCCGCGTCGGTCAGCTGGTTGACGCGGCGCTCGGCCGGGATGCCGACCTTGTCGACGATCTCCTGGGCGAAGTTCTTGCCAATGCCGTGAATGTACTGAAGCGCAATGACAACGCGCTTGTTGGTCGGAATGTTGACGCCGGCTATACGAGCCATGTTCTTCTCTTCTCCATGTGGGCCGGACAAGCCGGCGCTATCAAAGTTGCCCCGCGTCCGGTGGAGGCCGGCCCATGCGGGAGTTTCCAGTTCAAAGCGGCTGCCTTGCCCTTGCGGGCAAGCAAAACCTCATGCCTGATAGGAAGACGGGCCGCCATACCCCAGCGAACCGCTCCAGTCAAGCGTAATCGTTCAATTCTCTAGCTGGCCGCCTGGCCAACCTGCTGGGTCGCAGCTGTGAGCACCATTTCGATCTGTCGCGTCACCGCGTCGATGTCGGCCATGCCGTCGACACCTCTCAGCTTGCCCTTGGCATAGTAGTAGCCGATCAGCGGCGACGTTTTCTTGTAGTACTCCTTCAGGCGCTCTTCGAACACCGCCGGATTATCGTCCTTGCGCACCGGCAGACCCGCGGCCTTGGCCTCTTCGGCGCGCTTGCCGATTCGACCAACCAGTGCCTTGTCGTCGACGACCAGTTCGATGACGGCGTCGAGAGTGAGGCCGCGATCCGAGAGCATCGATTCAACCGCGTCCGCTTGCACCAGGGTTCGCGGGTATCCGTCAAGGATAAAACCCTTTGCGCAATCGGCCTGATCGATACGCTCTGCCACGATGGCGTTGACGATGGCGTCGGAAACCAGTTCGCCAGCGTCCATCACCGCCTTGGCGCGCTTGCCGACTTCGGTGCCGGCCTGAACAGCGGCGCGCAGCATATCGCCCGTGGAGAGTTGGGGTATGCCGTATTTTTCTACCAGTCTTTGTGCTTGCGTCCCCTTGCCCGCCCCTGGCGGTCCAAGCAATATCAACCTCATCTGGCCTTTTTCCCCCCGCGCAGCTTCGACTTCTTGATCAGGCCCTCATACTGGTGCGCGATCAGGTGACCCTGAATCTGCGCCACCGTATCGAGCGTTACACTGACCACGATCAGAAGCGATGTGCCACCGAGGTAGAATGGTACGCCTGTCGCTGAAATCAGGAACTCGGGCAGCAGACACACCAGCACCAGATAGATGGCGCCGACGACGGTGATGCGGGTGAGAACATAGTCGATGTAATCGGCGGTGCGCTCGCCCGGACGGTAGCCCGGAATGAAACCCGAATGCTTCTTGAGCTGGTCAGCGGTGTCCTTCGGGTTGAAGACGATCGCCGTATAGAAGAAGGCGAAAAACACGATCATCGCCGCATAGAACGCCATGTAGAGCGGCTGGCCATGGCCGAGTGCCGCCAGGACGGTGCTGGCCCAGGCTGGCATGTTGGTCGTCTGCGAGAAGCCGGCGACCGTCGCCGGCAGCAACAGCAGCGAAGAGGCGAAGATCGGCGGAATGACGCCGGCCGTGTTGAGCTTGAGCGGCAGGTGCGAGGTGTCGCCCTGGAACATTCGGTTGCCGACCTGGCGCTTCGGATACTGGATCAGCAAGCGCCGCTGGGCGCGCTCGAAGAACACGATCAGCGCGATGACGACGACGGCGAGAACGATGATCGCCAGGATCAGGCCGGTGGACAGCGCGCCGGTGCGGCCAAGTTCCAGCGTACCGGAAATGGCTTGCGGCAGGCCGGCGACGATACCGGAAAAGATGATCAGCGAAATGCCGTTGCCAATGCCGCGCGCGGTGATCTGCTCGCCGAGCCACATCAGGAACATGGTGCCGCCGACCAGCGTGATGACGGTCGAGATGCGGAAGAACATGCCGGGATCGCTGACGATGCCGTTGCCGCCCTCCAGTCCGACCGCAATGCCGTAAGCCTGGACCAGGGCCAATAGCACGGTGCCGTAGCGGGTATACTGGTTGATGACCTTGCGGCCCTGTTCGCCTTCCTTCTTCAACGCCTCCAGAGTCGGGATGACGGAGGTCATCAGCTGCATGATGATGGAAGCGGAGATATAGGGCATGATGCCGAGGGCAAAGATCGCCATGCGCTCGACGGCGCCGCCGGCGAACATGTTGAACATGCCAAGCACGCCCTTGCTCTGCGACGAGAAGGCCTGGGCGAAAGCGTCGGGATTGATGCCGGGCAGCGGGATATAGGTGCCGAGGCGGTAGACGAGCAGCGCGCCGATGGTGAACCAGATGCGCTTCTTCAGATCCTCCGCCTTGGCGAAGGCCGAGAAATTCAGATTCGAGGCTAGTTGTTCAGCAGCCGAAGCCATGCCTGATTCTCCGCTTGGTCACGCTCGATGGCCCGCAACTCAGGCGGCGCGTGTCACCGAAGCTCACGAGATAAGCTCCGGACTGCAAACATGCAAGCGGCCGCGTTGATGCGGCCGCCATATTGATCGGATCAAAGCGCAATCGAAAGCGAAACGTGTCTCACTCTTGCCGATCGCGCTTCAAATCGCCGTTACTCGGCGGCTGCCTTTTCCGGCAGCTTTACCGAACCGCCGGCCTTTTCGATCTTCTCGATGGCAGCCTTGGAGGCGCCGGCCACGTCGAAGGCGAGCTTCGACTTGATGTCGCCGTCCGAGAGGATGCGCACGCCGTCCTTGACGCGGCGGATGACCCCGGCAGCGACCAGCGCTTCGGCCGTCACAGTCGTCTTGGCGTCGAGCTTCTTGGCATCGAGCGCGGCCTGGATGCGGGCCAGCGACACGACGGCAAAGCTCTTGGCGAAGATGTTGTTGAAGCCACGCTTCGGCAGGCGCCGGTAGAGCGGCATCTGGCCACCCTCGAAGCCGTTGACGGCGACGCCGGAGCGCGCCTTCTGGCCCTTGACGCCGCGACCGGCAGTCTTGCCCGAGCCGGAACCGATGCCGCGGCCGAGACGCTTCTTGGAATGCGTCGCGCCGTCCTTGTCACGCAGATCGTTGAGTTTCATCTGAGTTCTCCTGCGTTCTGGTTCAGCCCTCGTCCACGACGCGGACGAGATGCTGGACGGCAGCGATCATGCCGCGCACTGAGGGGGTGTCCTCCAGCGTGCGCTGCTTGTGCATCTTGTTGAGGCCGAGGCCGACCAGCGTCGCTCGCTGCTCCTTCGGCCGGCGGATCGGCGAACCGATCTGCTCGACGGTGATGGTCTTGGTTGCTTTCTTGGCCATGGTCAAAATCCTGGTCAGCGTCGACTATTCTTCGGCCGCGACGGCGGTGCCGCGGCGGGCCTGAAGGGTCGAATACTTGATGCCGCGCGCAGCAGCCACATCCTTGGGATGCATCTGGCTCTTCAGCGCGTCGAAGGTGGCGCGAACCATGTTGTACGGGTTCGACGAACCCATCGACTTCGCGACGACGTCATGCATGCCGAGCGTCTCGAAGACGGCGCGCATCGGGCCGCCGGCGATGATGCCGGTACCCTGCTTGGCAGCGCGCAGCAGAACGCGTCCGGCGCCCCAGCGTCCCTCGACGTCGTGGTGCAGCGTACGGCCCGAACGCAGCGGCACGAAGATCATGTCGCGCTTGGCCGATTCGGTCGCTTTGCGGATCGCCTCGGGCACTTCGCGCGCCTTGCCGTGACCGAAGCCGACGCGGCCCTTCTGGTCGCCGACGACGACGAGTGCTGCAAAGCCGAAGCGCCGGCCGCCCTTGACGACCTTGGCGACGCGGTTGATGTGGACGAGCTTGTCCACCATGCCGTCGTCGCGCTCTTCGCGATCACGGCCGCGGCCGCCATCCCTACGTTCCTGTGCCATATCCTGTTCCTTGTTTTTTTCCGGAAGCACGGTTGATGATAATATCCGGCACCTCTGTGGGTTGCCGGGGGCGAAACTCATTTTTCCTTCGCGTGATCTTATCCGAAAAGTCTGCAACTTTTTGCTGCGCTGACCGCCGGTTCGGGATCATGCCTTAGAAGCTCAAGCCGCCTTCACGGGCGGCCTCGGCCAGCGCCTTGACGCGGCCGTGATAGATGTACGGTCCGCGGTCGAAGACGACTTCCTTGACGCCGGCCTTCGAAGCGCGCTCGGCAATCAGCTTGCCGATTGCCACTGCGGCGGCAGTATCGGCACCGGTCTTGAGCGAACCCTTGAGGTCCTTCTCCAGCGTCGAGGCGGCAGCGATTGTGTGGCCCTTGGCGTCGTCGATCACCTGGACGTAGATGTTCTTCGACGTGCGGTGGACCGACAGCCGCGGACGCTCGCCCGCGACCTTCTTGATCTGGCGGCGGACGCGCTGAGCGCGGCGTTGTGTGGATTCTTTCGAGCCCATGATATCAGTTCCTTGCCTTCAAAAAACGGGGGCAACCCTGTGCGGTAGGACAAGCCTCCCGCGACCGCTCCCCGCGGCGTTGAAATTACTTCTTCTTGCCTTCCTTGCGGACGATCTTCTCGCCAGCGTAACGAACGCCCTTGCCCTTGTACGGCTCGGGACCGCGATATTCGCGGATCTCGGCAGCAACCTGACCGACCTTCTGCTTGTCGATGCCGGTCACGGTGATTTCCGTCGGCTTCGGCACGGTGATCGTGATGTCCTGCGGCGTTTCGTAGACGACATCATGGCTGAACCCGAGCGCCAGCTGCAGGTTCTTGCCCTGCATGGCGGCGCGATAGCCGACGCCGGTGATCTCAAGCTTCTTTTCAAAACCGTCCTTGACGCCCTGCAGGATGTTGACGATCTGCGTGCGCGACATGCCCCATTTGGAGCGAGCGGTCTTGGTCTGGTCGCGTGGCTGGACAGCGATCTCGCTGCCTTCCATTTTGACCAGCACTTCGTCGTTCACCACGAACTTCAGCTCACCCTTGGGACCCTTCGCCGTGACGGTCTGTCCGTCCACGGTCGCGGTCACGCCCTGCGGCAGCGAAACGGGTTTCTTTCCAATACGAGACATTTTGTTGTCCTCGTCACTTCTCTTGTTTCAGGTCTCTGTTCTCGAACATGTGTCGGAAAACCGGATTCCACTTTCCGGGATCGCGCTCCAGATCAGAATATCTGGCAGAGGATTTCCCCGCCGACATTCTGTTCGCGCGCTTCGTGGTCGGCCATGACGCCCTTCGGCGTCGAAAGGATCGCGATGCCGAGGCCGTTGGCGACGTGCGGGATCGACTTCGCCGAAACGTAGACGCGACGGCCCGGCTTGGAGACGCGGGCGATTTCGCGCACGACCGGCGCACCGTCGAAATACTTCAGTTCGATCTCGATTTCGGACTTGCCGTTGTCGAAGTCGGTCTGGCTGTAGTCGCGAATATAGCCTTCCGCCTTCAGCACGTCGAGGACGCGGGTACGCAGGCGCGAGGCCGGCGTCGAAACGCTCGACTTCTTGCGGCCATAGGCGTTGCGGATGCGGGTCAGCATATCGCCGAGAGGATCGCTCAATGACATGTTATGTCCTCCTTACCAGCTCGACTTGACCAGGCCCGGGATCTGGCCGTTGTTGCCGAGATCACGAAGCGCGATGCGCGATACTTTGAGCTTGCGATAGTAGGCACGCGGACGGCCGGTGACTTCGCAGCGGTTGCGGATGCGGATCTTGGCCGAGTTGCGCGGCAGTGCCGCAAGCTTCAGCTGGGCTCGGAAGCGCTCTTCCATCGGCTTGGACTGATCCATGATGATCGCCTTGAGGGCCTTACGCTTGGCAGCGTACTGGTCCACAAGCTTGCGGCGCCTGTTGTTCTTCTCGACTGAGCTGGTCTTTGCCATTTCAGATTTTTCCTTTTCTCGCTGCCGTTACTGGCGGAAGGGGAAGTTGAAGGCCTTGAGCAATGCCCTGGCTTCGTCGTCCGTCTTCGCAGTCGTACAAACGATGACGTCCATGCCCCAGATCTGATCAACCTTGTCGTAATTGATCTCCGGGAACACGATGTGTTCCTTGATGCCCATGGCATAGTTGCCACGGCCATCGAAGCTCTTCGGATTGAGCCCGCGGAAGTCGCGGACGCGCGGCAGCGCGATGTTCACGAGACGGTCGAGGAACTCATACATGCGCTCCTTGCGCAGCGTGACCTTGGCGCCGATCGGCATCTTTTCGCGGACCTTGAAGCCGGCGATCGAGTTGCGCGCATGGGTGACGACGGCCTTCTGGCCGGCGATCAGCGCAAGATCTTCCGCCGCGATCGAAGGCTTCTTCGAATCGCCGGTCGCTTCGCCGACGCCCATGTTCAGCACGATCTTGTCGATGCGCGGAACCTGCATCTCGTTCTCGTAGCCGAACTGCTCCTGCAGAGCCTTACGAATGGTCTCGTTGTAGACCTGCTTGAGGCGCGGCGTGTTCTGGGCAGTCGCCTGCTTGGTTTGAGCCTTAGCCATTGATGACTTCTCCCGAGCGCTTGGCGACGCGCACCTTCTTGCCGTCCTTCTGGAAGATGAAACCGACACGGGTCGGCTTGCCATCCTTGGGGTCGGCCAGCGCGATGTTCGACAGTTGGATCGGCGCTTCCTTGGTGATGATCCCGCCCTCTTGGGACTGGGACTGCTTCTGGTGACGACGGATCATGTTGACGCCGCGCACCAGCGCGGTGTCTTCCTTCGGCTGTACCGAGAGGACTTCGCCCGAACGGCCCTTGTCCTTGCCGGCCAGCACGACGACCTTGTCGCCTTTTCTAATCTTCTGCATTGGTCCGGCTCCTTACAGCACTTCAGGCGCGAGCGAGATGATCTTCATGTGGTTCTTGGCGCGGAGTTCGCGCGGAACCGGTCCGAAGATACGCGTGCCGATCGGCTCTTTCTTGTTGTCGACGAGAACGGCCGCGTTCTTGTCGAAACGGATCACGCTGCCGTCCGGGCGGCGGATGTCCTTGGCCGTGCGAACCACGACCGCCTTCATCACATCGCCCTTCTTGACGCGGCCGCGCGGGATGGCTTCCTTGATCGACACCACGATGATGTCGCCCACGGAAGCGTATTTCCGCTTCGAGCCGCCCAGCACCTTGATGCACATGACACGACGGGCGCCGGAATTATCCGCGACGTCGAGGTTTGTTTGCATCTGAATCATGACTGGCCGCCTTTTTCTCTTCTAACGGGACGGGTTCTTCACCCTTCCCCGGTCTGTCCAAAATTCGTTTCGTTGCCCTGATCAGGCCTGGTCCGAAGACACGACGGTCCAGCGCTTGTCCTTGGAAATCGGCTTCGATTCCTGGATGAACACCTGATCGCCAACCTTGTGGGCGTTGTTCTCGTCGTGCGCCTTGTATTTCTTGGTCATGCGCACGGTCTTCTTCATCACGGGATGCGTGAAGCGCCGTTCGACCTTGACGACAACCGTCTTCTCGTTTTTGTCGCTGACGACGGTGCCCTGCAGAATGCGCTTTGGCATGGTTTTCGTCCTTAAGCCTTCTTAGCCGCGGACTTTTCCGCAGCGATGGTCTTGATACGCGCAATGTCCTTGCGGACCTGCCTCACGCGCGCGGTCTTCTCGAGCTGGCCGGTGGCCTTCTGGAAGCGCAGGTTGAACTGCTCCTTCTTCAGGCTGGCCAATTCATCGGTCAGCTGGTCCTGGGTCTTGGTCCGGATGTCTTCGGCTTTCATGATCAGCCCGTCCTTATTCTGCGATGCGCTGTACGAAGCGCGTCCTGACCGAGAGCTTGGCCGCGCCGAGACGCAGCGCCTCACGGGCGGTTTCCTCATTGACGCCGTCGATCTCGAACATGATGCGGCCGGGCTTGACGCGCGCCGCCCAGTAATCGACAGCGCCCTTGCCCTTTCCCATGCGGACTTCGGTCGGCTTCGACGTCACCGGCACGTCAGGGAAGATACGGATCCAGACGCGGCCGGCACGCTTCATCTCACGGGTGATCGCGCGGCGAGCCGCCTCGATCTCGCGCGCGGTGACGCGGTTCGGCTCAAGCGCCTTCAGCCCGAAACCACCGAAATCCAGATTGGTGCCACCCTTGGCGGCACCATGGATACGGCCCTTGAACTGCTTGCGGAACTTTGTGCGCTTTGGCTGCAGCATCGTTCTAACTCCAAATTCTCAACTGTCTCAGGCGTTTTCGCGACGGCGACCGCGTTCGCGCTCACCACCACCGCCATGCGCATGATCGCCCTCGGTGGCGCGGCGCTCCGAAGCCATCGGATCGTGCTCGAGGATTTCGCCCTTGAACACCCAGACCTTGACGCCGCAGATGCCGTAGGCGGTGTGTGCTTCGGCCGTGCCGTAGTCGACGTCGGCGCGCAGCGTATGCAGCGGCACGCGACCCTCGCGGTACCATTCCATGCGCGCGATCTCGGCGCCGCCGAGACGGCCGGCGCAGTTGATGCGGATGCCTTCGGCACCGAGGCGCATAGCCGACTGGACGGCGCGCTTCATGGCGCGGCGGAACGCGATGCGGCGCTCGAGCTGCTGGGCGATCGACTGGGCGACCAGCGTGGCGTCGATCTCGGGCTTACGCACTTCGACGATGTTCAGATGCGTCTCGGACTTCGTCATCTCCATCAGCTTCTTGCGAAGCTTCTCGATGTCGGCGCCCTTCTTGCCGATGATCAGGCCCGGACGCGCCGCATGGATGGTGACGCGGCACTTCTTGTGCGGACGCTCGATCACAACCTTCGAAATCGCAGCCTGCTTGAGTTCCTTCTCAAGATACTTGCGGATCTTGATGTCCTCATGCAGCAGCTGGCCGTACTCGCCGGTGTTGGCGAACCAACGCGAATCCCAGGTACGGTTGATGCCGAGACGCAGACCGATCGGATTGATTTTCTGGCCCATTATGCGGCCTCCACTTTTTCTTCGACTTCACGAACGACGATCGTGAGGTGCGAGAACGGCTTCTCGATACGGCTGGCGCGGCCACGGCCACGGGCATGGAACCGCTTCATGACGATCGACTTGCCGACATAGGCTTCCGCCACGATCAGCGCATCGACGTCGAGGTCGTGGTTGTTTTCCGCGTTGGCGATCGCCGATTCCAGCGTCTTCTTGACCGTGCCGGAAATCCGCTTGGCCGAGAATTCGAGATCGGAAAGCGCTGTCGCGACCTTCTTGCCGCGGATCAGCGCGGCAACCAGGTTCAGCTTCTGCGGGCTGATACGGATCGTGCGCAACACGGCGCGCGCTTCGTTGTCAGCAAGCCTGCGCGGAGCTTTGGCCTTGCCCATGATTATTTCCTCTTCGCCTTCTTATCCGCGCCATGACCGTAATAGGTCCGGGTCGGAGCGAATTCACCGAACTTGTGGCCGACCATGTCTTCGTTCACCGAAACGGGAACGTGCTTCTGGCCGTTGTAGACACCGAAGGTGAAGCCGACGAACTGCGGCAGGATGGTGGAGCGACGGCTCCACATCTTGATCACCTCATTGCGACCACCTTCACGAACCTTGTCCACCTTCTTGAGAAGGTAGCCGTCAATGAAGGGGCCTTTCCAAATCGAACGAGTCACTTGGCGTTACCTCTTCTTAGCTCTTGCGCTGATGGCGCGAGCGCAGGATGAACTTGTCGGTCGCCTTATTGGACCGCGTCTTCTTCCCCTTGGTAGGCTTGCCCCAAGGTGAAACCGGATGGCGGCCACCGGAGGTGCGGCCTTCGCCGCCGCCATGCGGATGGTCGACCGGGTTCATGGTCACGCCGCGGTTGTGCGGACGTTTTCCCCGCCACACAGTGCGGCCTGCCTTGCCGTCATTGATGTTGCCGTGGTCCGGGTTGGACACGGCGCCGACAGTGGCCATGCACGAGCCGTGGACGACACGCTGCTCACCCGAGTTCAGGCGCAGGATCGCCATGCCCTGGTCACGGCCGACGAGCTGGGCGTAACCGCCAGCCGAACGGGCAACCTGGGCTCCCTTGCCCGGCTTCAGCTCGATGTTGTGGACGATCGTGCCGACCGGCATCGAGGCCAGCGGCATCGCATTGCCCGGCTTCACGTCGACCGCTTCGCCGGCCACGATCTTGTCGCCGGCAGCAAGGCGCTGCGGGGCGATGATGTAGGACAGCTCACCATCGTCATACTTGATCAGCGCGATGAAGGCGCTGCGGTTCGGATCGTATTCGATACGCTCGACAGTTCCGACAATGTCGAACTTGCGGCGCTTGAAGTCGATGATGCGGTACGTACGCTTGTGACCGCCGCCGATGAAGCGGGCCGTGATGCGGCCGTAATTGTTACGGCCGCCCGACTTGGTCAGGCCTTCTGTCAAGCCCTTGACGGGCTTGCCCTTGTAGAGGCCCGAGCGATCGACGATGACCAGCTGGCGGGTGCCCGGCGTTATCGGGTTGAATTTTTTCAGTGCCATGTTTGTTGTCCTCGCGGTCTTGCTCAGAGACCCGTCGCGACGTCGATCGACTGGCCGTCGGCCAGCGTCACGATCGCCTTCTTGACGTCGCTCTGGCGGCCGATCGTGCCGCGGAAGCGCTTGATCTTGCCCTTGCGGACAAGCGTGTTCACGGCCATCACCTTGACGCCGAACAGCGCCTCGACGGCAGCCTTGATTTCCGGCTTCGACGCCTTCTTGGCGACGTTGAAGACGACCTGGTTCTGCTCGGAAGCCACGGTCGACTTTTCGGTGATCGCCGGCGAGACGATCACGTCGTAATGACGAAGGTCGGTCATTTGAAGCGCTCCTCGAGAGCCTCGACGGCGGCCTTCGAAAGGACCAGCGTGCCGCGGCGCAAAATGTCGTAGACGTTGATGCCCTGGATGGGCAGCACGTCGATGTTCGGGATGTTCGTCGCCGCCAGCTTGAAGTTCTTATCGAGCTCGGCGCCACCGATCACCAGGGCATTGGACAGGCCCAGCGTCGCGAAATTCGCGATCAGCGCCTTGGTCTTAGCCTCGGTCAGCATCAACTCGTCGATGATGATGAGCGACGCGCTCTTGGCCTTGGCCGAGAGAGCATGCTTGAGGCCCAGCGCGCGCACCTTCTTCGGCAGGTCGTGCTCGTGGCTGCGGACGACCGGGCCGTGGGCCTTGCCGCCGCCGCGGAACTGCGGAGCGCGTGCCGAATGGTGGCGGGCGCGGCCCGTACCCTTCTGCTTGTACATCTTGGCGCCGGTGCGGGCGATCTCGGCGCGACCCTTGGTCTTGTGCGTGCCCTGCTGCTTCTTGGCAAGCTGCCAGCGCACGACGCGCTGCAGGATGTCCTCGCGCGGATCAAGGCCGAAAATCTCCTCGGAGAGTTTCACCTTGCCGGCGTCCTTACCGCCAAGCGTTGTGATCTTGAGGTCCATTATTCCGCTCCCTCTGTGGCCGTGGCATCTACTGTGGCCGGGGCATCGTTCTTGGCGCTATCACTGGTTGCAATGACGCGGATTGCGGCGGGCTTCGGCGCATTGGCCGGCAGCGCAAACTTGGCCGCGTCGCGGACCAGGATCCACGCGCCCTTCGAACCGGGAACCGCGCCGCGGATCAGGATCAGGCCGCGATCGGCGTCGGTCGAGACGACCTCGACATTCTGCGTGGTGACGCGGGTGTCGCCCATGTGGCCGGCCATATGCTTGCCCTTGAACACCTTGCCCGGGTCCTGGCGCTGGCCGGTCGAGCCGTGGGTACGGTGCGAGACCGAGTTGCCGTGGGACGCGCGGCCACCGCCCATGTGATGCCGCTTGATAACGCCCTGGAAACCCTTGCCGATCGTGGTTCCCGTCACATCGACCTTCTGGCCGGCGACGAAATGATCGACAGTGATCTCGGCGCCGACATCGATCATGTTGTCGGCGGAGACACGGAATTCGGCAACCTTGGCCTTCGGCTCGACGGAAGCGGTCGCGAAATGGCCGCGCATCGCCTTCGACGTGTTCTTCACCTTGGCAAGGCCAACGCCGAGCTGGACGGCGGTATAGCCGTTCTTCTCCTGCGTGCGCTGCGCCACGACCTGGCAGTTCTCCATCTGGAGAACAGTGACGGGAACATGTTCCCCGGCATCGTTGTAGATGCGGGTCATTCCCACCTTCTTTGCAATCACACCTGAACGCATCGGTTCAATTCCTTTAGAGTTCCCTGTCGGGGCTGTCGCCCCTCCACGCCTCTTGTTCCTTCAGAGTTCCGGGTCGCCCCGCCCTCTGGTTCCTTAAAGCTTGATCTCGACGTCGACACCGGCGGCAAGATCGAGCTTCATCAAAGCGTCGACTGTCTGCGGGGTCGGATCGACGATATCGAGCAGACGCTTGTGCGTGCGCATCTCGAACTGCTCGCGGCTCTTCTTGTCGACGTGAGGCGACCGGTTGACCGTGAACTTTTCGATCCGCGTCGGCAGCGGAATGGGGCCGCGGACGTTGGCGCCGGTGCGCTTGGCCGTCGACACGATTTCCCGCGTCGAGGCGTCAAGCACCCGGTGATCAAACGCCTTCAGGCGGATGCGGATATTCTGTCCGTTCATGCGTCACTTCCTTGTTCTGGCGCGGCGCGGGCAGCGCCAACGACAGATCGGTTTAAGTCCAAATTACTCTTTGATGGTGACGACGATGCCGGCACCGACGGTGCGGCCGCCTTCACGGATGGCGAAGCGCAGCTTCTCTTCCATGGCGATCGGCACGATCAGCTCGACATCGACGGTGATGTTGTCGCCAGGCATCACCATCTCGGTGCCTTCCGGCAGCGACACGATGCCGGTCACGTCGGTCGTGCGGAAATAGAACTGCGGACGGTAGTTGGTGAAGAACGGCGTGTGACGGCCGCCCTCGTCCTTGGTCAGGATGTAGGCTTCGGCGACGAACTTCTTGTGCGGCTTGACCGTGCCGGGCTTGGCCAGAACCTGGCCGCGCTCGACACCTTCGCGGTCGACACCGCGCAAGAGCGCGCCGATGTTGTCGCCGGCCTGGCCCTGGTCGAGCAGCTTGCGGAACATCTCGACGCCGGTGCAGGTCGTCTTGGTGGTCGGACGGATGCCGATGATCTCCAGCTCCTCGCCGACCTTGACCACGCCGCGCTCGACGCGACCGGTCACCACCGTGCCGCGGCCCGAAATCGAGAACACGTCCTCGATCGGCATCAGGAACGGCTTGTCCAGCGGACGAACCGGCGTCGGGATGTAGTCGTCGACCGCAGCCATCAATTCGCGGATCGAATCCTCGCCGATCTTCTTGTCGGAATCTTCCAAAGCGGCAAGTGCCGAACCCTTGACGATCGGAATGTCGTCGCCGGGGAACTCGTTCTTGGTCAGCAGCTCACGCACCTCGAGCTCGACCAGCTCGAGCAGCTCGGCGTCGTCGACCTGGTCGACCTTGTTCAAAAACACCACGATCGACGGCACGCCGACCTGACGGGCCAAAAGGATGTGCTCGCGGGTCTGCGGCATCGGGCCGTCGGCGGCCGACACAACCAGGATCGCGCCGTCCATCTGCGCGGCACCGGTGATCATGTTCTTCACATAGTCGGCGTGGCCGGGGCAGTCGACATGGGCGTAGTGGCGGTTGGCCGTCTCGTATTCGACATGCGCCGTCGAGATGGTGATGCCGCGCGCCTTCTCCTCAGGCGCCGCATCGATCTGGTCGTAGCGCTTGTATTCGCCAAAATACTTGGTGATCGCCGCCGTCAGCGACGTCTTGCCATGATCGACGTGGCCAATCGTGCCGATGTTCACATGAGGCTTTGTACGCTCAAATTTACCTTTTGCCATGTGATCTCTCCATTCCTGCTCGCCCGTGCGGGCTTTGAATTAAGTTAGCGCTGCAACCCGTTCGGGCTACGCGTATTTCTTCTGGACTTCCTGAGCGACCGCGGTCGGCACCGGCTCGTAGTGATCGAACTGCATCGTGTAGGCCGCGCGGCCTTGGCTCATCGAGCGCAAATTGTCGACGTATTTGAACATGTTGGCGAGCGGCACCATTGCGTTGATGACCACCGCCACGCCACGGGCTTCCTGGCCTTGGATCTGGCCGCGACGGCCGTTCAGGTCGCCGATGACGCTGCCGACATAATCTTCCGGCGTCACCACTTCGACCTTCATGATCGGCTCGAGCAACTGCACGCCAAGCCTGGGGGCCGCTTCACGGAAGCAGGCACGGCCAGCGATTTCGAAAGCCAGTACGCTGGAATCCACGTCGTGGTAGGCACCATCGATCAGCGTCGCCTTGACGCCGATCATCGGGAAGCCGGCGAACGGGCCCGACGTCATGACGCTGTTGATGCCCTTTTCGACGCCGGGGATGTATTCCTTCGGCACAGCGCCGCCAACGATCTTGGATTCGAACAGGAATTCGCTGCTTTCCGGATTTGGCTCGAAAAGAATTTTGACGCGAGCGAACTGACCGGTGCCGCCGGTCTGCTTCTTATGGGTGTAGTCCTGCTCTTGGCTGCGGGTGATCGTCTCGCGATATGCCACCTGCGGCGCGCCGACATTGGCCTCGACCTTGAACTCGCGGCGCATGCGGTCGACGATGATGTCGAGGTGGAGCTCGCCCATGCCGGAAATGATCGTCTGGCCTGATTCCTCGTCAGTCTTGACGCGGAAGGACGGGTCCTCGGCAGCCAGGCGATGCAGCGCAAGGCCCATCCTTTCCTGGTCGTTCTTGGTCTTCGGCTCAATCGCGATCTGGATGACCGGATCGGGGAACTCCATGCGCTCGAGAATGACCGGATGCAGCGGATCGCAGAGCGTGTCGCCCGTGGTCGTGTCCTTGAGGCCGGCCAAGGCGACGATGTCGCCGGCGAAAGCCTCTTCGACGTCAGCGCGCGAATTCGCATGCATCTGCAGCATACGACCGATGCGCTCCTTCTTGCCCTTGACCGTGTTGTCGACCGAGATGCCCTTGGTGAGCTTGCCCGAATAGATGCGGGCGAAAGTGAGCGAGCCGACGAACGGGTCGTTCATGATCTTGAAGGCGAGCATCGACAGCGGCTCATTGTCGTCGGCATGACGCTCGATCTCGGCGTCGGTCTTGGCGTCGATGCCCTTGATGGCCGGAACGTCGGCCGGCGACGGCAGGTATTCGACGACGGCGTCGAGCAGCGGCTGCACGCCCTTGTTCTTGAAGGCCGAGCCACAGAACATCGGGTAAAATTTCACCGCAATGGTGCCCTTGCGGATTAGCGCACGGATCTCGTCATTGTCGGGCATCTTGCCTTCGAGGTAATTCTCAAGCGCCGTCTCGTCCATTTCGACGGCGGCCTCAATCATCTTCTCGCGGTATTCTTCCGCACGAGCCTTGAGATCGTCCGGGATCTCGACGACGTCCCAGGCAGCGCCGAGCGTTTCGTCGCGCCAGACCAGCGCGTTCATCTCGACGAGGTCGACGATGCCCTTGAACTCGGTCTCGGCACCGATCGGCAGCTGCATAACGACGGCATGCGCGCCGAGGCGCGAGCCGATCATCTCGACCGAGCGGTAAAAATCGGCGCCGATCTTGTCCATCTTGTTGCAGAAGATCATGCGCGGCACGCGGTATTTGTCGGCCTGGCGCCAGACGGTTTCCGTCTGCGGCTCGACACCGGCATTGGCGTCGAGCAGCGCAATGGCGCCGTCGAGCACGCGCAGCGAGCGCTCGACCTCGATGGTGAAGTCGACGTGGCCGGGGGTGTCGATGATGTTGAAGCGGTGCATCTTGCCGTCACGACCCTTCCAGAAGGTCGTGGTCGCGGCGGACGTGATGGTGATGCCGCGTTCCTGCTCCTGCTCCATCCAGTCCATGGTGGCAGCGCCGTCATGGACCTCGCCGATCTTGTGCGACTTGCCCGTGTAGTAGAGGACGCGCTCGGTGGTCGTCGTCTTGCCGGCGTCGATATGCGCCATGATACCGAAATTACGGTAATCTTCGATTTTGTATTCGCGGGCCATGGGAGGTGCCTCTTCAGTCTCGTTCGCGCTTTACCAGCGGTAGTGCGCGAAGGCGCGGTTGGCTTCTGCCATCTTGTGGGTGTCTTCACGCTTCTTGACGGCGGTGCCGCGGTTGTTGGCCGCGTCCATCAGCTCGCCGGAGAGGCGGTCGACCATCGTGGTCTCGTTGCGGTTGCGGGCGGCAGCGATCAGCCAACGGATGGCCAGCGCCTGACGGCGCTCGGGGCGCACATCGACCGGAACCTGGTAGGTGGCGCCACCGACGCGGCGCGAACGCACTTCCACATGCGGCGCGACATTGTCGAGCGCTTGATGGAAGACGGTGACCGGCTCCTGCTTGGTCTTGGACTGGACCTGGTCGAGCGCGCCGTAGACGATGGTCTCGGCAACCGACTTCTTGCCGTCATACATGACGGCGTTCATGAATTTGGTGACGATCAGATCGCCGAACTTCGGGTCCGGATTGATCTCACGCTTTTCTGCACTGTGACGACGGGACATTTTTTCTCTGCCTCAATTCTGCGTGGTGGCCTGGACCCCGGATCGTCGCCTGGCGCCGTCCGGAATGACCTTGGCTACGCTTCGGTCACTTCGGACGCTTGGCGCCGTATTTCGAACGGCGCTGCTTGCGGTTCTTCACACCCTGCGTGTCGAGCACGCCGCGAATGATATGGTAGCGAACGCCCGGAAGATCCTTGACGCGGCCGCCGCGGATCATGACCACGGAGTGCTCCTGAAGGTTGTGACCTTCGCCGGGGATATAACCGATCACTTCAAAACCATTGGTCAGGCGGATCTTGGCCACCTTGCGCAGCGCCGAGTTCGGCTTCTTCGGCGTCGTGGTGTAGACGCGCGTGCAGACGCCCCGCTTCTGCGGGTTCTGCTGCATGGCCGGGACCTTGTTGCGCTTCACCGGCGCAATGCGCGGCTTGCGGATCAGCTGGTTGACGGTAGGCATTAAACCCTCTTGTCTCTCAATTCCGTGTCTCGCCCGGTCAGGGCCGCTCAAAGCGTCATTTCCATACGCAAATTCGGGCCACAAACCGCGCCTCGCGGTCTTGCCCGAACAAATGGCAGAGGAAGCGGAAGCCGCTTCATGCACGCCGGAAATGTCTTTTCGCTCGCAAAACGAACCCTGTTTGAGGCAAACTCCAAAGCGTGTCGCTTCGGAAGGGAGAGCCTCACATCGGTTCTGACTGGGCGGCTTCTACTCGCAAGGCTGTTGCCCGTCAACCCCGGGCCGCCAAATATTACGTGGAAACCGAGGCTTGGCAGCCATGCGAAAAGCGCATGTAATTTTCTTTCGCCATTTTGCAAGGGGAAGGAAGAAAGTGACCGGCTTTCGGCTGTTGCACAGCCATGCTTCATGCGAAAAAGGCGGCATGAACAGCGCAAATCCCCCCGCCCGGAGGAATCGGCCCGTGAACGACAATGATGAGCGCCCGGTCACCATCATCACCGGCCGGGCATGGAAAAAGAAGGGCGGCAGGCCGGAAGGCGTCCACCTCATGCTGGTCGCGCCCGACGACGATTCGGCGGTGCGCCGGGCGCTCGAATCGCTCGCGGCCGAAGGCTATGCCGAGGCGGAGCTCGACCAGATCGGCGACCTGGACGGCGTGCCCGACGAAGAGCCACACCTGTCCGCCTATCAGGGCGCGCTCGAAGGCGAAGTCTCGATCGTCACCTTCGACGTGCCAGTCTGAAGCAGGCCCAGTCTGGAGCACGGCCAGTCTGAAGCAGGGCCGATCTGTTCGGGGTCTGTCTGAAACGAAGCCGATCTCGGCAGCCTGCGGGCAAGCTCCTGCCGCTTGCCCGACATCGGTTCTCTGCTAAGAACCATCGCTGCCAAGAGCAATTCATTTCCAATCCGCGGAGTCTCCCATGTCCAGGAACAACGACCCCATCAAGCTCGGCATCGTCGGGGTAGGAAAGATCGTCCGCGACCAGCATCTGCCGGCCTTGGCGAAGGACCAGGCCTACCGCCTCGTCGCCGCCGCCAGCCGGCACGGCAAGGTGGAAGACATCCCGAATTTCCCAACCGTCGAGGCGATGCTCGACGCCGTGCCGGAGCTCGAGGCCGTATCGCTCTGCATGCCGCCGCAGTTCCGCTATGACGCCGCGCGGACAGCGCTGGAAGCGAAAAAACATGTCTTCCTGGAAAAGCCGCCCGGAGCCACGGTCAGCGAGGTCGAAGACCTGAAAGCACTGGCCGCGGCAAACGGCGTCTCGCTGTTCGCCAGCTGGCATTCGCGCTATGCGCCGGCGGTGGAAGCCGCGCGTGCATTTCTCGGCTCGACCCAGATCAGCTCAGCAGCCATCAACTGGAAGGAGGACGTGCGCCGCTGGCACCCGAACCAGGACTGGATCTGGGCGCCAGGCGGCTTTGGCGTGTTCGATCCCGGCATCAACGCGCTGTCGATTGCGACCCACATATTGCCGGCGATGTTCATCACCTCGGCAATTCTCGATTTTCCCGAAAACCGCGCGGCCCCGATCGCTGCACATATCGCCTTCCGCACCTCGAACGGCTTGCCGGTGACGATGGAGCTCGACTGGCGCCAGACCGGCCCGCAAAGCTGGGACATCCTGGCCGAGACGGACAAGGGCGCGATGGTGCTTTCGGGCGGCGGCTCAAAACTAGCGGTCGACGACCGTGTCGTTCACGACGAGCCGGAAGCGGAGTATCCGATGCTCTACAAGCGCTTCGCCGAGATCGTGCGCGCCGGCGTGTCCGACGTCGACCTCGCCCCGCTGCAGCATGTCGCAGACGCCTTCATGCTCGGCAAGCGCAATTTGGTGGAAGCGTTTTTCGATTAAGCCGCGACGCTGTAAAGAGTGGCCGTCGCTTCCGGTCCTGACCATCTTGCAAGCGCCGCGCCGCCCCTCATCTGCCTGCCGGCATCTTTTCCCGTGAACGGAGGAGATGCCGGCATCAAAGATTTCGTCAATCTCCGGCGTCGCAGAAGAGCGCCAAGACTGCGGCCAGGTTCTTTCTCCCCGTTCACGGGGAGAACTGCCCGGCAGGGCAATGAGGGGCGGCGCTGGACGATCGAAATAAGTCACAACAGTCGACGACGCCTTCTCCAGTCCGTCGCCAGCGGCATTAGTTCCCAGCTTCAACACACAAAAAAGCCGCCGGGTTGCCCCGACGGCTTCGTTGCCTGAGATTTGTGCCGCCGCGCTTACTGCGCGGCGGAAGCCATGTCGGTCAGCATCGGGTCGGCGACCTCGACGCCCGACGCCTTGCGGCGCTCGTCGATGATCAGCTCGTCGCGCGAGGTGGCGATGCGCCGGATCTGGCTCATCGTGCCGCCGGTGCCGGCCGGGATCAGCCGGCCGACGATGACGTTTTCCTTCAAGCCCTGCAGCATGTCGGTCTTGCCGGCAACCGCCGCTTCGGTCAGCACGCGGGTCGTCTCCTGGAAGGAGGCGGCCGAGATGAAGGACGGCGTCTGCAGCGAGGCCTTGGTGATGCCCAAGAGCACCGGCTGGCCTTCGGCCGGCTTCTTGCCGTCCTCGACCAGGCGCTCGTTGACCTCTTCCAGCTCGATCACGTCGACGTGGTCGCCCGGAATGTAGGTCGAGTCGCCCTGCGCGGTGATCTCGACCTTCTGCAGCATCTGGCGAACGATCACCTCGATGTGCTTGTCGTTGATCGACACGCCCTGCAGACGGTAGACCTCCTGGATCTCGTTGACGAGGTAGGACGCAAGCGCCTCCACGCCCTTGATCGCCAGGATGTCGTGCGGCGCCGGATTGCCGTCGAGGATGTAGTCGCCCTTCTCGATGACGTCGCCGTCCTGGAGATGGAACGGCTTGCCCTTCGGGATCAGGTATTCGACCGGCTCAAGCGTCGAGTCATGCGGCTCAATGATAATGCGGCGCTTGTTCTTGTAGTCGCGGCCGAAGCGGATCGTGCCGTCGATCTCGGCGATGATGGCGTGATCCTTCGGACGACGTGCCTCGAACAGTTCGGCAACACGCGGCAGACCGCCGGTGATGTCCTTGGTCTTGGCGCTTTCCATCGGGATACGCGCCAGCACGTCGCCGGGGCGAACCTGTGCACCCGGCTCGACCGAAAGAATGGCCTCGACCGAGAGCAGGAAGCGAGCGTCGCCGCCCTTCGACAGTTTGCCGACCTTGCCCTTGGTGTCCTGGACGACGATCGCTGGCTTGAGATCGTTGCCGCGTGGCGTCGAACGCCAGTCGATGACCTCGCGCTTGGTGATGCCGGTCGATTCGTCGGCCGTTTCCTGGACGGAAATGCCATCGACCAGATCCTCGAACGCCACCTTGCCCTCGATTTCGGTGAGGACCGGGCGGGTATAGGGATCCCACTCGGCGATGCGCTGGCCGCGCTTCACCTTGTCGCCATCGTCCACGAAGATGCGCGAACCATAGGTGACACGGTGCGTGGCGCGCTCCTTGCCGGCCTCGTCGAGGATCAGCACCGCCATGTTGCGGCCCATGACCATCTGCTGGCCGTCGGAGTTGCGTACCACGTTGCGGTTGCGGATCTCGACCTTGCCCTCATACGAGGCTTCAAGGAACGACGAGTCCACCACCTGCGCCGTACCGCCCATGTGGAAGGTACGCATGGTGAGCTGGGTGCCCGGCTCGCCGATCGACTGCGCCGCGATGACGCCGACAGCCTCGCCCTGGTTGACCGGGGTGCCGCGGGCCAGATCGCGTCCGTAGCAGACCGCGCATACACCGACCCTGACGTCGCAGGTCAGCGCCGAGCGGATGCGGACCGACTGGACGCCGGCCTGTTCGATCTGCTCGACGTCGCGTTCGTCCATCAGCGTTCCGGCCTTGACCAAAACCTCACCCGTGACCGGATGAGTGATGTCGTCGAGCGCCGTGCGGCCGAGAACGCGCTGGCCGACGGAAGCGACGACCTGGCCGGCATCGACGATCGGCTGCATGGTGAGGCCTTTATCGGTGCCGCAGTCGACGGAGTTGACGATGCAGTCCTGCGCCACGTCGACCAGACGACGGGTGAGGTAACCCGAGTTCGCCGTCTTCAAGGCGGTGTCGGCCAGACCCTTACGGGCGCCGTGGGTCGAGTTGAAGTACTCGAGCACGGTCAGGCCTTCCTTGAAGTTCGAGATGATCGGCGTCTCGATGATTTCACCGCTAGGCTTGGCCATCAGGCCGCGCATACCGGCAAGCTGGCGCATCTGGGTGGGCGAGCCGCGCGCACCGGAGTGCGACATCATGTAAATCGAGTTCATCGGCTTTTGACGGCCATTATCCTCGAACTCGACCGCCTTGATGCGAGCCATCATCTCGTCGGCGACCTTTTCCGAGCACTTGGCCCAGGCGTCGACGACCTTGTTGTACTTCTCGCCCTGCGTGATCAGCCCGTCATTGTACTGCTGCTCGTATTCCTTGGCCAAAGCCTCGGTGTCGGAGACCAGCTTGATCTTGGCATCCGGGATCAGCATGTCGTCCTTGCCGAACGAAATGCCGGCGCGGCAGGCGTGGCTGAAGCCGAGGGCCATGATGCGGTCGCAGAAAATGACCGTCTCCTTCTGACCGCAATGGCGGTAGACGGTGTCGATCATCTTGGAGATGTTCTTCTTGGTCATCTCCTGGTTGGCGGTCTCGTACGGCACGTTGACGTTCTTCGGCAGAAGCTCGCCGATGATCATCCGGCCGGGCGTGGTGTCGTAAATCTTCGACACTACCTTGCCGTCCGCATCAACCGTGCGGAAGCGGCCCTTGATCTTAGAATGCAACGTCACCGTTTTGGTCTCGAGCGCGTGCTGGAGTTCGCCCATATCGGCAAACACCATGCCCTCGCCCGGCTCGTTCTGGTTGACGATCGAGAGATAGTAGAGACCCAGAACCATGTCCTGGGACGGCACGATGATCGGCGCGCCCGAAGCCGGGTGCAGGATGTTGTTGGTCGACATCATCAGCACGCGGGCTTCGAGCTGCGCTTCCAGCGACAGCGGCACGTGAACCGCCATCTGGTCGCCGTCGAAGTCGGCGTTGAAAGCCGTGCAGACCAGCGGGTGAAGCTGGATAGCCTTGCCTTCGATCAGGATCGGCTCGAACGCCTGGATGCCGAGGCGGTGCAGAGTCGGCGCACGGTTCAAGAGCACCGGATGCTCGCGAATGACCTCGTCGAGGATATCCCAGACCTCCGGACGCTCCTTCTCGACCAGCTTCTTCGCCTGCTTGACGGTCGAGGAATAACCCTTGGCGTCGAGACGGGCATAGATGAAGGGCTTGAACAGTTCGAGCGCCATCTTCTTCGGCAGGCCGCACTGGTGTAGCTTGAGCTCCGGACCGGTGACGATGACCGAGCGGCCGGAATAATCGACGCGCTTGCCGAGCAGGTTCTGGCGGAACCGGCCTTGTTTGCCCTTGAGCATGTCCGACAGCGACTTCAGCGGACGCTTGTTGGCGCCGGTGATGACACGGCCGCGACGGCCGTTGTCGAACAGCGCGTCAACGGCTTCCTGCAGCATGCGCTTTTCATTGCGCACGATGATGCCGGGCGCACGCAGCTCGATCAGCCGCTTCAGGCGGTTGTTGCGGTTGATGACGCGGCGATAGAGATCGTTGAGATCGGACGTGGCGAAGCGGCCGCCGTCCAGCGGAACCAGCGGGCGCAGGTCCGGCGGGATCACCGGTACCACCTTCATGATCATCCATTCCGGACGGTTGCCGGACTCCATGAAGTTCTCGACCACCTTGAGCCGCTTCAGATACTTCTTCTGCTTGAGCTCGGACGTGGTCGAAGCCAGCTCCGAACGCAGGTCGCCGGCGATCTTTTCCAGGTCCATGCCGGCCAGAAGGTCGTGGATGGCCTCGGCGCCGATCATGGCGGTGAAGCTATCTTCGCCATATTCGTCGACGGCCATCATGTACTCTTCCTCGCTGAGGAGCTGGTGCTCCTTCAGCGCGGTGAGGCCTGGCTCGGTGACGATGTAGTTCTCGAAGTAGAGAACGCGCTCGATGTCCTTCAGCGTCATGTCGAGCAGCGTGCCGATACGCGACGGCAGCGACTTCAGGAACCAGATATGGGCGACGGGCGCGGCCAGTTCGATATGGCCCATGCGCTCGCGGCGGACGCGCGACAGCGTGACTTCGACGCCGCACTTCTCGCAGATGACGCCCTTGTACTTCATGCGCTTGTACTTCCCGCACAGGCACTCGTAGTCCTTGATCGGACCGAAAATGCGCGCGCAGAAGAGGCCGTCACGCTCCGGCTTGAAGGTGCGGTAGTTGATGGTCTCCGGCTTCTTGATCTCGCCGAACGACCAGGACAGAATCTTCTCAGGGCTGGCGAGCGAGATCCGGATGGAATCGAACACCTGCGCAGGCGCCTGGGGATTGAAGAGATTCATGACCTCTTGGTTCATGCCGTTCTCCTTTTCGGGGTCCTCGAAAACCCCTTGCATCTAGCGCGGGCCAAACGCCCGCCGACTTGATCGGCCATCGGCCGAAGAATTTGGTGCGTCCGGTCGCGGAAGCCGCGACCGGACGTCTTGCTCACTCGGCCGCGTCGGGCAGCCGAACCGGGCTGTCGTCCAGCTTGGTGTTCTCCAGCTCGACATTGAGGCCCAGAGACCGCATTTCCTTGACGAGAACGTTGAAGCTCTCTGGGATGCCGGCCTCGAACGTGTCGTCGCCTCTGACGATCGCCTCGTAGACCTTGGTGCGGCCGGCAACGTCATCCGACTTCACCGTCAGCATCTCCTGCAGCGTGTAGGCAGCGCCGTACGCTTCGAGCGCCCAGACCTCCATCTCGCCGAAGCGTTGGCCACCGAACTGCGCCTTGCCGCCCAGCGGCTGCTGGGTAACGAGCGAGTACGGCCCGATCGAACGGGCGTGGATCTTGTCGTCCACAAGGTGGTGAAGCTTGAGCATATATATGTAGCCCATCGTCACTTTGCGATCGAACGGCTCGCCGGTGCGTCCGTCATATAGCTGCGACTGACCGCTGGTGTGCAGGCCCGCCTGCTCCAGCATGATGTTGATGTCGGCCTCGTGCGCGCCGTCGAACACCGGTGTCGCGATGGAGACGCCGCGGCGCATCTGCTCGCTGAGGCGCACGACGCTCTCGTCGTCATAGTCGCGGATCGGCTCGTTGCGGTCGTTCGCCGGCATGAAGCTCTCGAGTGTCTTGCGCAGCGGCTTGATGTCGCCGCCTGTCTTGTACGCGTCGATCAGCTCGCCGATCTTCCTGCCCATACCGGCGCAAGCCCAGCCCAAATGCGTCTCCAGGATCTGGCCGACATTCATGCGGCTCGGCACACCCAGCGGGTTGAGCACGATATCGGCATGCGTGCCGTCCTCGAGGAACGGCATGTCCTCGACCGGAACGATCCGCGACACGACACCCTTGTTGCCGTGCCGGCCGGCCATCTTGTCGCCGGGCTGCATCTTGCGCTTTACGGCCACGAAGACCTTGACCATCTTCATGACGCCGGGAGGCATCTCGTCGCCGCGCTGGACCTTCTCGACCTTGTCCATGAAGCGCTGTTCGAGCGCCTTCTTGGAATCGTCGTACTGGCCACGCAGGGCTTCCAGTTCGCTCTGGAGCTTTTCGTTCTCCACCGCAAACTGCCACCACTGCGAACGCGGATACTCGTCGAGCGTATCCTTCGACAGCTTCGAGCCCTTCTTGAAGCCCTTCGGCCCAGCAATCGCGTCCTTGCCGACGAGAACGTCGGACAGGCGCGAATAGACGTTGCGGTCGAGGATCGCCTGCTCGTCGTCGCGGTCCTTGGCGAGGCGTTCGATCTCCTCGCGTTCGATCGCCATGGCGCGCTCGTCCTTCTCCACACCGTGGCGATTGAAGACGCGCACTTCGACGACGGTGCCGAAGGTTCCGGGCGGCATGCGCATCGAGGTGTCGCGCACGTCCGATGCCTTTTCGCCAAAGATGGCGCGCAGAAGCTTTTCTTCCGGCGTCATCGGGCTTTCGCCCTTCGGTGTGATCTTGCCGACCAGGATGTCGCCCGGCTGCACTTCCGCACCGATATAGACGATGCCGGCCTCGTCGAGGTTCTTCAGCGCTTCTTCCGAGACGTTGGGAATGTCGCGCGTGATCTCCTCCGGCCCGAGCTTGGTGTCGCGCGCCATGACCTCGAACTCCTCGATATGGATCGAGGTGAAGACGTCGTCGGCGACGATGCGCTCGGACAAGAGGATCGAATCCTCGTAGTTGTAGCCGTTCCACGGCATGAACGCGACCAGCACGTTGCGGCCGAGCGCCAGATCGCCGAGTTCGGTCGACGGACCGTCGGCGATGATGTCGCCCTTGTTGACCCGGTCACCCATGCGCACCAGCGGACGCTGGTTGATGCAGGTGTTCTGGTTCGAACGCTGGAACTTCATCAGCCGGTAGATGTCGACGCCCGACTTGCCGGGATCGAGATCTTCCGTGGCGCGGATAACGATACGCGTCGCGTCCACCTGGTCGACGATACCGCCGCGGCGGGCGCCAATGGCGGCGCCCGAGTCACGGGCGACGATCGGCTCCATGCCGGTGCCGACAAACGGCGCTTCGGCACGCACCAGCGGCACGGCCTGCCGCTGCATGTTCGAGCCCATCAGAGCGCGGTTGGCGTCGTCATTCTCGAGGAACGGGATCAGGGCCGCTGCCACCGACACCATCTGCTTCGGCGACACGTCCATCAGATCGACGTTTTCGCGCGGCGCCATCATCACTTCGCCGGCGTTGCGGCAAATGACGAATTCGTCGACGAAACCACCATTCTTGTCGAGCTCGGCATTGGCCTGCGCGACGTGGTGCTTGGCCTCTTCCATCGCCGACAGATAGACGACCTCATTGGTCAGCTTGCCGTTGACGATCTTGCGGTACGGGCTCTCGATGAAGCCGTACTTGTTGACGCGCGCGAAGGTGGCCAGCGAGTTGATCAGACCGATATTCGGGCCTTCCGGCGTCTCGATCGGGCAGATGCGGCCGTAATGCGTCGGGTGCACGTCGCGCACCTCGAAACCGGCGCGCTCGCGGGTCAGACCACCGGGTCCAAGCGCCGAGAGACGGCGCTTGTGGGTGATCTCCGACAGCGGGTTGGTCTGGTCCATGAACTGCGACAGCTGCGAGGAACCGAAGAACTCGCGCACGGCGGCAGCCGCCGGCTTGGCGTTGATCAGGTCCTGCGGCATCACCGTGTCGATCTCGATCGAGGACATGCGTTCCTTGATCGCGCGCTCCATGCGCAGCAGGCCGACGCGGTACTGGTTCTCCATCAGCTCGCCGACCGAGCGCACGCGGCGATTGCCGAGATTGTCGATGTCGTCGATCTCGCCCTTGCCGTCGCGCAGTTCGACCAGTGTCTTGACCACGGCCAGGATGTCGTCCTTGCGCAGCACGCGGACGGTGTCCTCGGCCTTGAGCTCGAGGCGCATGTTCATTTTGACGCGGCCGACGGCCGACAGATCGTAGCGCTCGCTGTCGAAGAACAGCGAGTTGAACATGGCTTCGGCGGTTTCGAGCGTCGGCGGCTCGCCGGGGCGCATGACGCGGTAGATGTCGAACAGCGCGTCCTGGCGGCTCTCGTTCTTGTCGACGTTGAGCGTGTTGCGGATATAGGCGCCGACATTTACGTGGTCGATGTCGAGAACCTTGATCTCGTCGTCGCCGGCGCTGAGAAGCACCTTCAGCGTCTTTTCGTCGATCTCGTCGCCGGCTTCGAGGAAAATCTCGCCGGTCGCGTAGTTGACGATGTCCTCGGCAAGGTAGTTGCCGAGCAGGTCCTCGTCCGTCGCCTTGATCGCCTTGAGACCCCTTTCGCCGAGCTGGCGGGCCTGGCGGGCAGTGATCTTCTTGCCGGCCTCGACGACGACCTCGTTGGTGTCTGCATCGACCAGGTCGCCAACGGCCTTGAGGCCGCGGAAACGCTCGACGTTGAACGGGATGCGCCAATGGTCGCCGGCGCGCTTGTAGGTGATCTTGTTGTAGAAGGTCGACAGGATCTCCTCGCCGTCCATGCCGAGCGCCATCAACAGCGACGACACCGGAATCTTGCGGCGGCGGTCGATGCGGGCGTGCACGACGTCCTTCGAGTCGAACTCGATGTCGAGCCACGAGCCTCGATAGGGGATGACGCGCGCGGCAAACAGCAGCTTGCCCGACGAGTGCGACTTGCCCTTGTCATGGTCGAAGAAGACGCCCGGCGAACGGTGCATCTGCGAGACGATGACACGCTCGGTGCCGTTGACGATGAAGGTGCCGTTCAAGGTCATGAGCGGCATGTCGCCCATGTAGACGTCCTGCTCCTTGATGTCCTTGATCGACTTGGCGCCGGTATCCTCGTCGATATCGAACACGATGAGGCGCAGCGTCACCTTGAGCGGCGCGGCATAGGTCAGGTCGCGCTGACGGCATTCGTCAACATCGAATTTCGGTGCTTCGAACTCGTACTTCACGAATTCCAGCATCGAGGAGCCGGAAAAGTCGGAGATCGGGAAGACCGATTTGAAAACCGCCTGCAGTCCCTCGTCAGGACGCCCGCCCTTGGGCTCCTCTACCATCAGGAATTGATCATAGGATGCCTTCTGAACCTCGATCAGGTTCGGCATCTCCGCAACTTCCGGAATTTTTCCGAAGAATTTGCGTACGCGTCTGCGGCCATTGAAAGTTTGTGTCTGGGCCATCGTCGCTCCTTAGCTCGATTCTCGGGGCGAGCCTCGCCGCGGCTCGCCTTGCATTCTCGGCCACCTCGGCGGCGGCCTTTTATTTGTTCACCCGCCACCCTGTCGGTGGCCGGCCAAAACGGGAGAAAACCCGTTTCCTGAAGGCCGGTTTACGGCCCTCAGGAAAGAGGTTTTCGTACTCTTCGCGTTACGCAGCCTCCCTTCGCCAAGGGAGTGGCGGACGGCGCGAAGCCGCCCGCCGATATCAAACGCTTACTTCAGTTCGACCTTGGCGCCGGCTGCTTCCAGCTGGGCCTTGAACTTGTCCGCGTCGGCCTTGGAAACGGCTTCCTTGACCGGCTTCGGGGCCGCCTCGACCAGGTCCTTGGCTTCCTTGAGGCCAAGACCGGTGATGGCGCGAACTTCCTTGATGACGTTGATCTTCTGAGCGCCCGCCTCGGTGAGGACGACGTCGAATTCCGTCTTTTCCTCGACCGGAGCAGCAGCAGCCGCGGCACCGCCAGCGGCGGCAACCGCCACCGGAGCAGCAGCGGAAACGCCCCACTTTTCTTCCAGAAGCTTCGACAGCTCGGCCGCCTCGAGGACGGTCAGCTTCGAAAGGTCGTCTACGATCTTTGCCAGATCAGCCATTGCTATATTCCTTCATAAGGTTCGAACGTGTGTTTGTGATAGCGAGGAACGGCCTCATGCCGCCTCGTCCTTCCGGGCGTAAGCGCCGATGACACGCGCGACCGAAGCCGCAGGCGCATTGACGATCTGGGCGATCCGGGTTGCCGGCGTGGCGATCATGCCAACCAGCCTGCCGCGCAGCTCATCGAGCGACGGAAGTGTGGCGAGTGCCTTCACACCGTCGGCGTTGAGCGAGGTGGTGCCCATTGCGCCGCCGAGAATGACGAGCTTGTCATTTCCCTTGGCGAAATCGGACGCGACCTTCGGCGCCGCAATCGGATCCTCCGAATAGGCGATCAGCGTCTGTCCCTTGAACAGGTCGATGATCGATGCGGAGTCCGTGCCCTGAAGAGCGATTTTGGCGAGACGGTTCTTCGCGACTTTGACGGTGCCACCGGCAACACGCATTTTCGACCGAAGGTCGTTCATTTGCGCGACGGTGATACCGGCGTAGTGGGCCACGACGACTGAACCAGCGCCCGAAAACGCTTCATTCAGGCCCGTGACGAGTTCGCGTTTTTCCGCTCTGTCCACTGCCTATCTCCAGTTGACCCCTGCCTCATTACGAGGACAGGCGTCGGGTTGCCTTTTGCCGGCCGGGCCATCCAGTAACGGATCTCCCGAACGACGCTCGAGGATCCTGCCCCCTTTCGCCACACCAGCCGGCAAGCCGAATGGTGCGCAGACAAAAGGCAAACACGGTTCGAACCTTTCATTGGAGCAGTCGCTCCGTTGTCCGGTCTTCACCCGTCTCATGCAGGCCCACATGAATTAAGGCCCCCCTTGAACTAAGGCTTGGGGCCGCCCGCAATCTCGGACAGGATGTCCGGAAGCCTTCCGACTTCCGGTACCGGGCCGCCAAGATAAGTCGGAGGCCCGGAATTCTGTTTGCGGATCAGCTCTTTAGCGGCCGATCCGAATGGTTCGTATCAGGACGCTGCCAGCGTCGAGACGTCGAGCTTGAGGCCAGGACCCATCGTCGAGGTGACCGACACCTTCTTGACGTAGTTGCCCTTGGCGCCAGCCGGCTTCGCCTTGTTCACCGCGTCAGCGAAGGCGCGGACGTTCTCTTCCAGCGCCTTGACGTCGAACGAGATCTTGCCGACGCCGCCATGCACGATGCCGGCCTTCTCGACGCGGAACTCGACCGCGCCGCCCTTCGACGCCTTGACGGCGGCGGTAACGTCGGTGGTGACAGTGCCGACCTTCGGGTTCGGCATCATGCCGCGCGGGCCGAGCACCTTGCCCAGACGGCCGACCAGCGGCATCATGTCCGGCGTGGCGATGCAGCGATCGAAGTCGATCGTGCCCTTCTGGACGATGTCGACCAGATCCTCGGCGCCAACGATATCGGCGCCGGCCGCCTTGGCTTCCTCGGCCTTGTCGCCACGCGCGAAAACGGCGACGCGGACGGTGCGGCCGGTGCCGTTCGGCAGATTGACCACGCCACGGACCATCTGGTCGGCATGGCGCGGGTCGACACCCAGGTTCATCGCGATTTCAACGGTCTCGTCGAACTTCACCGAGGACCGGTCCTTGAGCAGCTTCAGCGCCTCACCCAAGGCATAAGCCTTGTTGGGATCGATGCCTTCACGGGTCTTTGATACACGCTTTGCAATCTTTGCCATGATCTCAGCCCACCACTTCCAGACCCATCGAGCGGGCGGAGCCCTCGACCATGCGCATGGCCCCCTCGATATCGGTTGCGTTCAGATCCTTCATCTTCTGCTCGGCGATGGCGCGCACCTTGTCGCGGCCAATCGTGCCGGCCTTGACCTTGCCCGGCTCCTTCGAGCCCGACTTCAGGTTCGCGGCCTTCTTCAGGAAATAGCTCACCGGCGGCGTCTTCATGACGAAGGTGAACGACTTGTCCTGGTAGTAGGTGATCACGACCGGAATCGGCGATCCCTTTTCCATTTCCTGGGTCTGCGCGTTGAACGCCTTGCAGAACTCCATGATGTTGATGCCGCGCTGACCAAGCGCCGGTCCGATCGGGGGCGACGGCGTAGCCGAACCCGCGGAAACCTGGAGCTTGAGCTGGCCTGCAATTTTCTTAGCCATCTCTTTCCTGCCTTTGTCTCATGCCGGCCCCACTATCTGGGCAACACCGGCGGGTTGCAGTCTGGTGGTGCGGTTCCTGTGGCCGGCTAAAGCCGCATTCGCCTCCCACCCGTTTTGGCCGCGCGATTTCCACGCCGCCTCCCCTCACCGCCGAATGGGCGACAAGGATTTCGGATCAGCCCTTTTCGACCTGCCCGAATTCGAGATCGACCGGCACGGCGCGCCCGAAGATCGAAACTTCCACCTTGAGCCGCGCCCGCTCCTCGTCCACTTCCTGGACGAAACCGTTGAATGACGCGAACGGACCGTCCGAGACGCGGATCGCCTCGCCGATCTCGAAAGTGACCGACGGCTTCGGCCGCTCGACGCCTTCCTGCACCTGGTTCAGGATGCGCTGGGCCTCGGTCTCGGTGATCGGCACCGGCTTCGAGTCACCCAGGAAGCCGGTGACCTTCGGCGTGTTCTTGACGAGCGAGAACACTGCGTCGGTCAGGTTGGCCTTCAGGAGCACGTAGCCCGGGAAGAACTTGCGCTCGGCATCGACCTTGCGGCCGCGGCGTATCTCGACGACCTTCTCGGTCGGCACGACGATCTGCTCGATGTCAGCGGACAGGCCTTTCTGCTTGGCCTTGTTCTCGATGTCCTCAGCGACCTTTTTTTCAAAGTTCGAATAGGCGTGGACGATGTACCACCGCGCAGTCATTTCAAGACTTCTCCGTAATCGCCGGACTTAGCGTCCGATGCCCAGAATCTGCTCGACCGCGAGGCCCATGAGCTGATCGGCGGTAAAGAAAAAGATCATCGCGATCACAGCGAACGCCAGGACCATCACCGTCGAGATCATCGTTTCGCGCCGCGACGGCCAAGTCACCTTGGCGGTCTCCGAGCGAACTTGCTGGAGAAAGACGAATGGATTTGTGGTTTTCGAAGCCATGTGCCGCTCTGTCTGCAAGACCCGTTGACCGGATCTCCTGGATGATCCCGCTGGCCGGGATGTGCCGCCTGAGCCTGTGTTCGCGCCGAATCAGCGCAATCATTTCGCCCATGCAAATCGGACGCGTAAAGCCGGCTTCCCAGCTCCACGCGTCGCGTGTCTGTTTCGTCTACATAAAACCGATTCTTGATCCACGCAAGTGGCAAGTGTCCGCTTTATGACCAAACGCCGCCTCGGAACCATCCAGTCGTCCCGTCCCGGCTATGGCCTCTTATGTCTCAAGACAGCCTATATGGCAAGTCACCGGCGGATTTTCAAAGGGCCAATGCGTGGAAGACCAGACAATTTTCATGAATTGGCCATTCCGAAAAATGGCACGGGTTTCATGAATTGGCCATTTCGAAAAATGGCACGGGCAGCAGGGCTCGAACCTACGACCTGCGGTTTTGGAGACCGCCGCTCTACCAACTGAGCTATGCCCGTATCGCGGGCTGCTATTTCACAAAGCGGGCGAGAACTCAAGTCGAGTTTTCAGGGATGCCCACGACAGCCCGCGATCGCCCAAATCCAAGCAGCAGCGCCCAGATGGATATGAGCAGTTCGATGGCGAAGGTCCAATGCAGGACAAAGCTCATGACCCAGTTGAGGTATGTGGCTGGGATCGCCACGAGTTCGGTTGCATGCCTGTCGAACGGCATCAGCCACATGATTGGCGATGCCACGGTATCCAGGACCATATGCAACAAGGCCGCGGCAAAGAAGACACCGACGACGGCAAGATACTGCCGCGCGTGTCGTTTCGTGACCGCCAGAGCCACAAGGCCTGTCGCTGCCCAAAACAGCGGCCAATGCATGATGTAGGCGTGGTGGTGGATGCGTCCGCCGTCGACGAAATGGAAGTACAGCATATCGATATCGGGGATGACGGCGCCGATCATGGCGGCAGCCATCACGCCCGGCGCTTCGCGCCAGCGCTTCCGCGCCAACGTTCCCAGAATGTAGCCCGATGGAAGATGCGCGATCAGCATCGCAAGACCTGCTCCCCTGCCAAAATCCGATCGAGATATAGCGGCATATTGCGGCGTTATTCCGGAAGGGCATGGCGGCCCCAACTCGCCGGGCGGATCACTTCGCGCTCGGCCTGTACGGTCCGCCGGGCACGCCCCAGCCCCAGGCCGGCATCGGCTCGGTTTCGGGATCGCAGGTCTCGCTAAGGTTGGAGTTCATCTTCGCCAGCCGCGACCCCCATTCGACATAGGCCATGAAAGCCGAGCGGAATTCCGGATCGTCCGGCAGCCCGACTTCATCGGCGGCATCGACGAGAAGGTTGATCCAGCGGCGGCGCTGTTCCTCGCTCAGATGCTTGCCGAGATGGTGCATCACCATCTCGCGGTGGCCGCCAAGCTCTTCGCTGTAGGTCTTCGGGCCGCCAAACACCTCGCCGATGAAAGCGGCGACATGGGTCGGATGATCGGGCGACATGTTCTTGAACAACGGACCGACGACGGGGTCCTGAAACACCTTGTCATAGAAGGTTTGCGTCAGGCGATTCAACGCCTCGGTGCCGCCGGCCCATTCGAACAATGTCGGGATATCCTGGCTCATTCTCGATCCTCGACTGGCCGGACTGTCAATTGTTGCGGACGATAGCGGAACTATCGAACGTTGCTCAACCTGCCTCGATGGCCAGTTTGGGTCAATTGCAGCGCCTGCGCCTTACAACTTGACCGGCGCCTCGGCCTGAACCTCGGACGTCGACACCACGCGGCAATTCTCCGGCACCGGCTCCGACTTGCAGATGGTCGGACCGGTAAATTCATCGACCGATTCTAGCCCGGTCGTCAGCCCGACTTTCACCATCATCTCGGGTTCGAGCTGCCGGTGGCGCGAGGCCGGCACCGACCGCATCGCCACCAGCAGACCGGGTCCGACCGCCATCTCTTTGAGATAGGTCTTGACCCGCTGCTCCAACCCCATCGAATGCACGGTCAACTGCGCACGAGGACCGACAAGGCGTCTGACACCGCCGGCGAGCATGATCGGACAGGCCGCGCCACACTCGCCGCTCGCATCGATCGTGAGCCCGAGATAGACGCCATCTTCGGCGGTGCAATCCGCCTTGTCCGGCTCGCATCCAATGAAGTCCGTCCGTGCAACCGCCACGTCGAGCTTGCGTTCTCGGATCAGCCTTCCGGCAGCCACAGCGCCGAGCACGTCACCTCCCGGCGAGTTGATCACCACGGGCAGTCGCCGATCACCGATCGTGTCCAGCAGTTGGCGCAGCCGTTCCGGCGTTTGAGCGCTAATCGTGCCTTCCGCCGAGATCCATTCGGGACAGTTGGGATCGCAGAGAAAACTTCTGCCGCGAACCAGAACGAAGCGCATATCTCCAATATCGGCCCGCCGCACGGTTTCGGGTTCCGCCGACGCGGCGGGAGCGGGCTTGGCGTATGCCACCACGTCGCCGGCCGGCGCCGGTATTTCCCTGCAGTTCGCAGCCACCGGATCTGTTTTGCATAGAGTTGGCGCGGTCAGCAGGTCGACGGCATCCAGGCTGGTAACCAGCTTCGCCTGCAACATGTCGTAAGGGGCCAGTTGCTGGATGCTGCTGGCCGGCGTCTCCTTCATCGCTTCTAGCACACCAAGGCCGACGCCCATTTCCCTGAGATAAGCCGCCAGCCTTTTCTCCACCGCCTTGCTCATCTCATAGGTCTTGTAGCTGCCGGCGTTCTTGCGGCTGATGACCTTTTTGTTGACGATCTTCTTCTTGCCTCTCACCACGCGGTAGGTGGTTCGGTACTGCAATTTCGTCCGGATGTAGGTTGTGGTGATCTGATGGACGCCGAGATGGGCCCATTGACCGACCACGCGCCTGATGCCGCCCGCAAGCATCAGCGGACAAGCGGAATTGCAGATCGCGCCGTCGGCATAGGCATTGCCGAAATAGCGAGCGCCCTTGCCGTCCTTTTCCTTGCACGCCTTGGCGTCGGGCTGGCAACCGGTGAGCCCGGTTTTGCCGACCGCAATATCGAGCTTGTTCTTGCGGATCAGCCGGCCAAGCGCCAGCGCGGCTTCGACATTGCCGCCGGGAGAATCCACGACAACGGGCAGTTTTCGGCCACCGAGCACCTTGAGCGTGCGTTTGAAAAGCGCCGGCGTGCCGGCTTCTATCGAGCCTTCAGCCGATATCCATTCCGGGCAGGTCGGCTCGCAACCAGGCGCGCTGCTGCGGACGACGACGAACCGCATCGTCGGGCCAAGATCCGGGGCGGATTCTTTTGTATTCGCCGCGAAGGCAGCGTGTTCCATGCCAAGGAACGACGCCAGGCAGATCACCCCAAGCATCCACCATGTCTGGCCATTCAGACGGTGCCATAGAACCATTCGGGCAAGCCCCCGCAATGCAAGCTATCCTAACGCACGACCCCCAAAAACGGAACCGATTTTCGCTCGCGATCATGCGCAATATCAACGTGCTACAGCGTCCTTCGCGCGCACGAACAACGCCCGGCGCTGTGATTGAGCTTTGACGGCTCGCAACAGGGTTTGCGATGGCGCCGCAGGCACTCGGCTGTGCTAAAAAAAAGCAAAAAGGGCAGCCCGAGGACTGCCCTTTCGCGATCGACCTGATCGGCAATGCCGGCGTCGATTACTCTTTGATGGTGACGACGATGCCGGCACCGACGGTGCGGCCGCCTTCACGGATGGCGAAGCGCAGCTTCTCTTCCATGGCGATCGGCACGATCAGCTCGACATCGACGGTGATGTTGTCGCCAGGCATCACCATCTCGGTGCCTTCCGGCAGCGACACGATGCCGGTCACGTCGGTCGTGCGGAAATAGAACTGCGGACGGTAGTTGGTGAAGAACGGCGTGTGACGGCCACCCTCGTCCTTGGTCAGGATGTAGGCTTCGGCGACGAACTTCTTGTGCGGCTTGACCGTGCCGGGCTTGGCCAGAACCTGGCCGCGCTCGACACCTTCGCGGTCGACGCCGCGCAGTAGCGCGCCGATATTGTCGCCGGCCTGGCCCTGGTCGAGCAGCTTGCGGAACATCTCGACGCCGGTGCAGGTCGTCTTGGTGGTCGGACGGATGCCGATGATCTCCAGCTCCTCGCCGACCTTGACCACGCCGCGCTCGACACGGCCGGTCACCACCGTGCCGCGGCCCGAGATCGAGAACACGTCCTCGATCGGCATCAGGAACGGCTTGTCCAGCGGACGAACCGGCGTCGGGATGTAGTCGTCGACCGCAGCCATCAATTCGCGGATCGAATCCTCGCCGATCTTCTTGTCGGAATCTTCCAAAGCGGCAAGTGCCGAACCCTTGACGATCGGAATGTCGTCGCCGGGGAACTCGTTCTTGGTCAGCAGCTCACGCACCTCGAGCTCGACCAGCTCGAGCAGCTCGGCGTCGTCGACCTGGTCGACCTTGTTCAAGAACACCACGATCGACGGCACGCCGACCTGACGGGCCAGCAGGATGTGCTCGCGGGTCTGCGGCATCGGGCCGTCGGCGGCCGACACAACCAGGATCGCGCCGTCCATCTGCGCGGCACCGGTGATCATGTTCTTCACATAGTCGGCGTGGCCGGGGCAGTCGACATGGGCGTAGTGGCGGTTGGCCGTCTCGTATTCGACATGCGCCGTCGAGATGGTGATGCCGCGCGCCTTCTCCTCGGGCGCCGCATCGATCTGGTCGTAGCGCTTGTATTCGCCAAAATACTTGGTGATCGCCGCCGTCAGCGACGTCTTGCCATGATCGACATGGCCAATCGTGCCGATGTTCACATGAGGCTTTGTACGCTCGAATTTACCTTTTGCCATAGTCTCTTTCCTTGGACGGCCTGGACCTTCAGTTCAGTCGAATGCGGGGCGCTTAGCGACAACGGCCGAAAAACACAAGTGCCTTGTGGCCGGGGGCTTTCTCACCCGGTCTGAACCCATGATCCGGTTTTCGGGGATGTGGCGCGGATATAGGAACGAACAAGAAGGAATGGAATGGCCGAAGATAGGTTCCGCGGGTACCGGCATTCAGCGGGTGGACATCGCCGCTCCCGCCTGTCCGCTTGCCGGATTTACAGCCGCATCTGGCCCATTGCCGGTGTGACGCCGGTCTGATTTCCTGATCCGATGCATTTCATTCCGATCGCCATCCGCGGCCCGCTGTTCATGATCCTCTCGACCGGGTCCTATGTCGCCAACGACACCATGTTGAAGCTCGCCACGGTGGGGCTGCCACCCTATCAGGTGTTGTTTCTGCGCGGGACGGCGGCAACGCTGTGGGGCATCCCGTTGCTGCTTTCGCTAGGTTACGCCAAGCAGATTCCGCTGATCCTCGACAGGAGAGTGTTACAGAGAAACCTGCTCGAGCTGGCGGCAATCCTTTGCTACGTCGTGGCGCTCGCCAACATGCAGATCGCCGATTCGACCGCCTTGGGGCAGATCACTCCCCTGCTCATGCTGATTGGCTCCTCTATCCTGTTTCACGAACGGATCGGCGGGCTGCGCATGGCGCTGATCGGGTTCGGCTTCATCGGCGCGGTGATGGTGGCGCAGCCGACCATGCAGGGCATCTCGGTCTACGCCTTGCTGGCGCTCGGCAATGCGGCATTCGCCGCCGCGCGCGATCTCGCCGGGCGGCGGGTCGCCGCCAACGTGCCTGGAATGATCGTCGCAATTTCCGCGGTGGTGGTGGTGCTGGTCGGCTCAGGCGCTGCGCATCTGATGTCGGAGCGTTGGGTGATGCCCGAGACGCATCATTTGCTGCTGATGGCCGGGGCCGGCTTGTTCCTGATCTTCGGCCACTTCTTCATCTTCATGGCCTATCGCGTCGGGCCGACCGGCGTGGTGGCGCCGTTCTATTACTGCTTCACCGTCTGGGCGGTCATTTCGGGTCTGGTGGTGTTCCAGCAATTGCCGAACGCGCTGGCGATCGGCGGCATCCTGCTGGTGGTGGCCAGCGGGCTGACCATCGTGTCGCTCGACGAGCGCAGGCGCCGTCTGACCGTGGTGGCCTAGGCCTCGGAACTGCACCAGGAACGGTCGGCTGAGTGGAGAAACCCGTGACAAGCCAAGAGAATGAAAGCAGCCTGAACGTAAGCAACCAGAATGCCAGCAACCGCATACTTGCCGGAAAATGCCTGTGCGGCGCCGTGCAATACGCGGTGGCCGACGACTTCATCTACGCCGCCAACTGCCACTGCTCGAACTGCCGGCGCACCACCGGTTCAGCATTCAAGCCGTTTGCCGGCATCCAGCGTGAGAGACTGAACCTGACAAAAGGCGAGGACAACCTCCTGACCTTTGGCGACGAGGCCGGCCATGACAGGCACTGCAAGACCTGCGGCTCATTGCTCTATTCGGTCGTCCGCGACGGCGCCTTCGTGCACGTCGCCATGGGAACCCTCGTCGACGAGCCGACCATCCGTCCGACGCAGCACATTTTTGTCGGCTCCAAGGCGAAGTGGTTCACAATCACCGATGACCTGCCCCAATATGGAGAGCATGTCGCCGAAGGTGCTGAATAAGAACCTGGCGATGTGGCTGCCGTCAGGCAGGCTCCCGAAGCGACAGCTCTGCCTGGCTTCTAATTTCTAAAGAGCCCGGTTCCCGGTGAACTGGTGATAGGCCCACAGAACGACCACCGATCCCAGCACGGCGACGATCAGGCTGTAGATGTTGAGGCCGGTAACGCCTGACGCGCCGAAGGCGCTGAAGATCAGGCCGCCGACAACAGCGCCGACAATCCCGAGTACGATATCAAGAACAAGGCCCTGCCCGCTCTTGTTGACGATCTTGCTGCCTATAAAGCCGGCGATGGCGCCAAGGATGATCCAGCTTAATATTGACATTTTCCTCTCCATTCCCCGCAACCGATTACTTCCAGATTATTAAGCGAAGCTCAAGACAACTTGAATTTCATGATTACAGAAAGCTCAACCAGCTTGAAATTCGGCCGGATGCGTCGTTGTGGAGATGCAACGGCAGGCCAACGGCCCGGGCAATGCGCTGGACCCACAGATCATTCGCGAGATCGCGCAAAGGACAGGGCTGAACGAGCAGGACTTGCTCAAGCAACTATCCGCGGCTTTGCCGGGCCCGTCGTCGATCAGTTGCGCGGAACGGACAGGTGCCGCAACAGCATCAGATCGCTTCCGCGTTCAACAGCCAGCGAGTTGGAGCCCTGCGCGTCCACCGGGCGCGCAATGCTCTAGCACCTTGAGTTCTGGCACTTTGATCTTGCGTGTGGAAATCTGGAGCGGGTAGCGGGAATCGAACCCGCATATTCAGCTTGGAAGGCTGCTGCTCTACCACTGAGCTATACCCGCGCATTTCGACCGAAAACCGCTATGCACTTTTCGGTCCGATGCTTTGCGTTTCAGGGCTTCCGGGCCGGCAGTGGTGGAGAGGGTTGGATTTGAACCAACGTAGGCATAGCCAACGGATTTACAGTCCGTCCCCTTTAACCACTCGGGCACCTCTCCAGTCTGCCGCCGGAGCCATGCAACGAGGCATCGACGCGTCGCGACCGCGTGAGCAGCCCTTCGCGAAGCGCCTTATGGCGGCAGCGCCCAAAACTGTCAACCGTAACGTCCCGGCAAAACGCGTTGAATTTCCGGACGGCCCGCCGAGCAGTGTATCCGGCTGTATCCTAAGACAGACGACACGGCTATAGAACCGGCCATGAGCAACGACAACAAGCCCAAGACCCCGAAAGACACCCACTACGCCAAGCTGCGCCGTGCGCACCGCGACGAGAAGAGCGGCGGCGCGCCGGCGTTCAGGCCGCGCCAGCCGGTGCCGCCAGGAGAGACACCAGCGGACGGCCTGGTGCGGCTTTACGGCCTGCACACGGTACGCGCAGCCCTCGACAATCCGCAGCGGCGGATCAAGAAGATGCTGGTGACGCGCAACGCCGCCGAGCGGCTGGCGATCGCCGACCTCGCCGCCCTGCCCTTTGAGACAAAGATGGTCGAGCCGAGAGACATCGACAAGGTCACCGGCTCCGATGCCGTGCATCAGGGCGTGCTGATCGAGGCCGAGCCGCTAAAACCCAAGCGCCTCGATGCGCTCGGCGATACGACGCTGGTGCTGGTCCTCGACCAGGTCACCGATCCGCACAATGTCGGCGCGATCCTGCGCTCGGCGGTCGCCTTCGGCGCCGGCGCGCTGATCACCACGGCGCGCCACAGCCCGCATGAATCCGGCGTGCTGGCAAAATCGGCCTCCGGCGCGCTGGAGCATATCGACCAGATCGAGGTGAAAAACCTCGCCGACGCGCTCGGCCAGTTGCACGAGGCCGGGTTCCAGACCATCGGCCTCGATTCGGACGGACCGGCGGAACTCGAAAAGAGTTTTTCGGGAGAAAAGATCGCGCTGGTGCTGGGCGCCGAGGGCAAAGGCCTGCGCCAGAAGACCCGCGAAACGGTGACGACGCTCGCCCGCCTCGACATGCCCGGCGCCATCCGCTCGCTCAACGTGTCGAACGCCGCGGCGGTGAGCCTTTATGCAGCGAGGAAATTTCTAGGGCAGTAGGGGAATAGGGCAGTAAGGGAGTAGGGAAGTGCAGTTTGTCGGATGCCGTGAATTTTGACCTCCCCCTACTGCCCTACTCCCCTAGCCCATGTCCCGCCATCCGCTCCAGCGCCCTGACTAGCGCAGAGTGATCCTCCTTGGCGCCGCCATTGGCCGCGCAGGAGTTGAACAATTGCTGCGTCGTCGAGGTGTTGGGCAGCGAAACGCCGAGCGCTTTGGCCCCTTCCAGCGCCAGGTTAAGATCCTTCTGGTGCAGTTCGATGCGAAACCCCGGCGAAAAGCTGCGCTTGATCATGCGCTCGCCATGCACTTCGAGGATGCGCGAGGCGGCGAGCCCGCCCATCAGCGCCTGACGCACCTTCGCCGGGTCGGCCCCTGCTTTCGATGAAAAAACAAGCGCTTCGGCGACCGCTTCAATGGTCAACGCAACGACGATCTGGTTGGCGACCTTGGTGATCTGGCCGACGCCATTGGGGCCGACCAGCGTGATGTTCTTGCCCATCTTTTCGAACACCGGCCTGGCGCGTTCGAAGGCCTTTTCCTCGCCGCCGACCATGATGGTCAGCGACGCGGCCTTGGCGCCGATCTCGCCGCCCGACACCGGCGCATCGAGATAGTCGCAACCGAGATCGTTGATCTTTTTTGCGAAAGCCTTGGTCTCGATCGGCGAGATCGAGCTCATGTCGATGACCAGCTTGCCATTAGTGAGGCCGGACGTGACGCCGTTCTCCCCGAACAGCACTTCGGCCACCTGCGGGGTGTCAGGCACCATGGTGATGATGATGTCGGCGGCCTGGGCCACGGCGTGGTGGCCGGAGACGGTCTTCAGGCCCTTGGCGACGAGATCGGCCTGCGGCTTCGAGCGGTGGTCGCTGGCGACGACCTGATAGCCGGCGCCCAACAGATGCCCCGCCATCGGCGCCCCCATGATGCCGAGGCCGATGAAGCCGATGGTTTCCATTGTTGTTCTCCGTTTCAATAATCCCCGGCCTGCCCTACGCCGCCGCACTGCCCTGCCCTGCAAATTTCCTGAACCAGCCCAGTCCGGCTTCCGTCCCGCCCTTCGGCTTGTATTCCGCGCCGACCCAGCCGGAATAGCCGATGCGGTCGATGTGGTTGTACAGAAAAGGAAAATTGATCTCGCCCGTCCCCGGCTCATGACGGCCGGGATTGTCCGCAAGTTGGATATGCGCAATGCGGTCGAGGTTTGCCTCGATGGTGCGGGCGAGATCCCCCTCCATGATCTGCATGTGGTAGATGTCGTATTGCAGGAACAGGTTCTTCGAGCCGACGCGGTCGATGAGCGCCAGAGCCTGATCCGAATAGTTCAGGAAGAAGCCGGCAATATCGAGCGTGTTGATCGGCTCGATCAACAGCCTGATGCCGGCCTGCTCCAGCTTCTCCGCCGCGAACGCCAGGTTTTCGACGAAGACGTCTTCCAGCACAATCCGGTCGACGCCCTGCGGCGCAATGCCGGCGAGGCAGTTAACCTGTTCGCAGCCCAGCGCATGCGCATAGGTGATCGCCTTGGCGACGCCTTGCCGGAACTCGGGAACGCGATCCGGCAACACGGCGATGCCGCGCTCGCCATTGCCCCAATCGCCGGCTGGCAGGTTGAACAGCACCTGCGTCAGGCCGTTCTTCTTCAACCTCGCCGCAACCACCTCGGGCGCATGGTCGTAAGGCCCGATATATTCGACACCCCTAAAGCCGGCGTGGGCGGCGGCTTCGAAGCGGTCGAGAAACTCGTGCTCGCCAAAGAGCATCGAAAGATTGGCTGAAAAACGCGGCATTTTTTCTCCGTAGAGTCTAATCAAGCATGACGATCGCCGTGGGGGCATCCTCGTGGCTCTCGGCAAGCTCCTCGAATTCGGTGATCTTGTCGATTTCGGTGCCCATCGAAATGTTGGTGACGCGTTCGAGGATAAATTCGAGCACGACGGGAACCTGGTGCTCCTTCATCAGGCGCTGCGCCTGCTTGAAGGCGCCGGCGAATTCCTCCGGCCTGCGCACCCGGACCGCCTTGCAGCCCATCGCCTCGGCGACGGCGACATGGTCGACGCCGTAGCCAGCTTCAGGGTCGTCCTTCCGGTTGACGTTCTCGAAGCCGAGGCTGACCTCGAAATCCATCGAAAAGCCGCGCTGCGCCTGACGGATCAGGCCAAGATAGGCATTGTTCACCACGACGTGGATATAGGGCAATCTGTGCTGCGCGCCGGCCGCCAGCTCCTCGATCATGAACTGGAAATCATAGTCGCCGGACAGCGCCACTATATTGCGGTGCGGATCGGCGGCGCGAACGCCGAGGGCTGCCGGCAGCGTCCAGCCGAGCGGGCCGGCCTGGCCGCAATTGATCCAGTTGCGCGGCTTGTAGACATGCAGGAACTGCGCGCCGGCGATCTGCGAAAGCCCGATCGTGGTGACATAGGTGGTGTCGCGGCCAAACGCTTTGTTCATCTCCTCATAGACGCGCTGCGGTTTCAGCGGTACCTGGTCGAAATGCGTCTTGCGCTTCATCGTCTTCTTGCGGACATGGCATTCCCTGGCCCAGCCCGACCAGTCGCGCAATTTTCCCGCGGTCTTATATTCGGTGGCGACGTCGAGCAGCATTTTGAGCGCCGCACCGGCATCCGACACGACACCGAGGTCCGGCGCGAACACACGGCCGATCTGGGTCGGCTCGATGTCGACATGGATAAATTTCTTGCCCCTGGTGTAGACGTCGACCGAGCCGGTGTGGCGGTTGGCCCAGCGGTTGCCGATGCCGAAGACGAAATCGGCTTCGAGCATCGTCGCATTGCCGTAGCGGTGCGATGTCTGCAGCCCGCACATGCCGGCCATCAGCCGGTGGTCGTCGGGGATGGCGCCCCAGCCCATGAGCGTCGGAATGACGGGCACGCCGGTGACTTCGGCGAACTCGATCAGCAAATCCGAAGCATCGGCGTTGATAATGCCGCCGCCGGCGACGATGACAGGCTTTTCCGCCGCGTTTAGCATCGCCAAGGCTTTCTCGGCCTGGCCGCGCGACATCGCCGGCTTGAACGGCACCAGTGGCTCATAGGCGTCGATGTCGAACTCGATCTCGGCCAGTTGCACGTCTACCGGCAGATCGACCAGGACCGGACCGGGCCGCGACGAGCGCATCAAGTGGAACGCCTTCTGCAGCGCCATCGGCACCAGATAGGGTTCCATGACGGTGACCGCCCATTTGGCGACAGGCGCGGCGATGGCGACGATGTCGACGGCCTGGAAATCCTCCTTGTTGAGACGCGCGCGCGGCGCCTGGCCGGTGATACAGAGGATCGGGATAGAATCGGCCGCGGCCGAATAGAGCCCGGTGATCATGTCTGTACCGGCCGGACCCGAAGTGCCGACGCACAGGCCGATATTGCCTGATTTAGCGCGGGTATAGCCTTCGGCCATGTGCGAGGCCGCCTCGACATGGCGCGCCAGGATGTGGCGGATGGTGCCCCTCGCCTTCAGCGCCGAATAAAACGGGTTGATCGCCGCGCCCGGCACCCCGAAGGCGCAGGAGATGCCTTCCTTTTCGAGAACGAGAACCGCTGCGTCGACCGCGCGCATCCTTGCCATGTCCGCCTCCACGGAATTGTTGATGGCCGAGAATGCCAGTGCGCCGACTATTTTTCGATTTTTTCAAAATATTTTTTCATTTCTAAGAAGCGACGGCTAGCGGTTGATTTCATTGAGTTACCCGTTTTCTATAGGTTCCGCTTGGCAGCTCCGTGAAAAACTTTTTCATTGCGTAATCGACGCGAAATCGGCAAGAATGTCGCAATGGAAACCACCGAAAAACGCCAGCGCGGACGTCCGCGTGCCTTCCATGGTCCGTCCGACGCCGCTTCGGTGCAGTCGCTCGACCGGGCGCTGCGCATTCTGGCCATCGTTGCCGAAGGCAGCGGGCTGTCGCTGAGCGAGATCGCCGCGCAGAGCGACCTTGCCGCATCCACCTCCTACCGCATGCTGACGACGCTGGAAAACCACGGCATGGTCGAGTTCGACAGCACCGACCAGCTGTGGTCCATCGGCGTTGGGACTTATCGCATGGGTGCGGCGTTCCTGCGCCGCCGCAAGCTGGTCGATCGCGCCCGTATCGTCATGCAGGATCTGATGGAGAAGACCGGCGAGACCGCCAATCTCGGCGTCGCCGAGGACGATTGCGTGGTCTTCGTTAGCCAGGTCGAGACGCATCAGGCGATCCGCGCCTTCTTCCGGCCGGGCACGCGCAGTTGCTTCCATGCGTCGGGCATCGGCAAGGCGGTGCTGGCGCATCTCGAGCCGGAACGCGTCGGCGCCATCCTGCGCCGGGCCGGGTTGGAGCGCTTCACCGAAAACACGCTGTCCGACATCTCGGCGCTGGCCCGCGATCTGGTGACGATCAAGCTGCGCGGCTGGTCGGTCGACGACGAGGAGCGGCACCCCGGCATGCGCTGCGTGGCCGCCGCCATCTTCAACGAGTTCGGCGAGCCGATCGGCGGCGTATCGGTTTCGGGACCGACGGTGCGGGTGACGCCGGAGCGGCTGGCCGAGATCGGCCCGCTGGTGCGTGAAGCCGCCGCCGACATCACCAGGATCATCGGCGGCCTGCCGAATCCGTCAGCGCTAGGCGCTGGCAACGGACCGGGGTCACTCTTCAATACAGGCAGTGTGCGTTCGCCTTGACAGCCGCCCAGCAACGGCCAAGTTTGCGTCCACCCTTAGCAAGCCGACGCCCGAAAGACGCATGACCCTCCAGTCCGTCAAAGCCTTCTTCGCCGAACATGCCCCAGACGTCGAGGTGATCGAAACGCCGACAAGCTCGGCGACTGTCTCGCTGGCGGCCGAAACGCATGGCGTCGAGCCGGGGCAGATCGCCAAGACCATCTGCCTGCGCGTCGGCGATCGGGTGATGCTGGTCGTTGCCCGCGGCGACGCGCGCATCGACAACCGTAAATCGCGCGATGCATTCGGCGGCAAGCCGCGCATGCTCGATGCCGACCAGGTGGCCGATATCACCGGCCATCCCGTTGGCGGCGTCTGCCCCTTCGGCCTCGCCTCGCCGCTGCCGGTCTATTGCGACGTATCGCTGCGCGTCTACGACCAGGTCGTGCCGGCGGCCGGCGCAATCAATGCGGCGGTGAAAATAGGCGTCGAGCGCATGGCAGCGCTGACCGGCGCCGAATGGTGCGACATCTGTCAGGATGGCCAGGGCTAAGCTTGCACCTAGGCAAGTGGTGGATTTGCCGCGCTATCGGGTTGGCGGCCCAACGCGTGATTAACGCCAGCGAGAAAGCCAGGAGGATGTCGACGGTGGTGACCGTGGCCGCTACGGAAAACCTTCCGATCAGTTCCCTTGTCAGGGTCGTGCTGTCCACGTCTTCCTCCCCTCCAGATTCCCAAACCTGATTCAAAGCTGTCTCTAAGAGGGCCGCTGGCGCGAGGCGATTCAACCGATGCGGAATGGCGGATCATCGAGCCGTTCCGCAAATCACGTCCCTCTCCCGAAATCGACGATTTCTAAGCGTAATAAGCAATCGTCATTGACTACCAAGGCGGATGTGCTTCATCTGCGGATCATCCATTGGATCAGTGAGAGATATTGTGCCCAGAGCGATCTTATCCGCGTTCGTTTTGTTCTGGCTGTTACCTGAACTGCCTGCGGCTTCGGAACTCGAAAAGCCGTCGAACATGCCTCCCACACAGCATGTCTTTGAGCGGTTATTGCCAAGTTCCGCGCTCCACGTTGGAATGCACGTGGACGAGCTGGAGGAGGCTATCAGATCCCGCTATTCCGATTGGGAGCGTTCTGAAAGAAAAAGACCGCTCAACAATCGCAAGGGAATATCGCTCTCACCGGAGGCTCAGTCTGCATACTTGCAAACTATCTCCATATCCCACGAAGACGAAGCTCAGAAACTGACCTTCAAATATAACTTCGTCTTGACCTCACCGCTCACTGGCAGTCGTATCTATTCGATAGTCTACAGGGTCGAGGCAGATACGTCCGCCCTAATATCAGTTGGTGATTGGGCCAATGCATTGCATTCCAGATGGGGCAACGAACATGGTGGGATACGATCAGATGCCCGCGCACGCGCAACATATTTCTTTGATGCGGAATGGCGCTTGATTGAAGATGCTGGAAACAAATGCGCCCCGATATACCCGGCATTTTATCGCCTAGACGAAAAAACCATCGATGAAGTAACTGCGGTGTCAAAAGTTCTGGACGCAACAGGATGCGCCTTCAGTCGAGACAGTGCGTTAGCGATCAAGGAAGGCGCAGCCGTTCAATCGATCTTCTACACGGTCGACTTCAGGCTTCAGGTAAATGACGTTTTGAAGCGAGTAGCATTTGGACTTCAGTAAGGTCGAACGGACTTTGTCAACAGCCCTAAGCTGTTGGGAATTTTCCAAATTCCTCGGTGGAACCGGTTGCCGGCGCTGAGTTCAAACTTGCAACCTAGACAGACAAAGGGCAGTGGGGTGCCCCTTTCTAGTCTTCTGACCCATTCCCCTCCTCTCCTCTCAAAGCCGGCAGCGGTGACGGTAGCCGTCGTAGCCGACATAGGTGTCCGAGTACGGATCGTAACTCTGATAGCGGTTGAGGCAGCGCCGGACGTGCCATGAGCCGCCGTTCTCGTCGATGTAGACGGTGCGCGGCTGGGCGAGCGCGCTGCCGAGCAGGAAGCCGCCGACGCCGGCGGCGATGCCGATGCTAGGTGCTTGTTGTGATGGTGCTTGTGATGGGCGGCTGAAGGCTGAACGGTGCCGGCCAGCATGGCGACGACAGTGGTGGCGATGAGGCCGGAAACGATGGTGCGCTTGAACATGATGATCTCCTTACTGCGTTGCGAGAGGCGATCCATCCGCCTCTTGACGATCAGTCGTTGCAGCAAGGGAAAAGGTTCGACGGTTCTTTGGATTTTTCGAAAGCGCAAAAGCGGCCAGTCTGAACATTGCAATGAGGCGCGCAATTACGACCGGCGAAGAGCGCCGGTCGATAGTCCGCCGGCGGAGGGCCTCAGCCCATGCCGGTGATATGGCGCAGCCAGAAGGCGAGCGCGATGAAGCCGATGATGGTGGTGATTCCGGTCCAGTCGACATTGGCGCTCTTCACTTGCTTGATGAGCTTCACCAGGAGAATCCAGGCCACGACGACCACCAGGGCAATGACGACAAGTCTGATCATGCGACACCCTCGCCTATGCGATTGCACCTTCGACCAATATAGGAATCGAATTGGCCGTTTTCAGGATGCCCGCGGCGGAAGCACGGCGCGCACTCACGGGCAAAACAGAGTTTTGTCTTTACTGGCGCAACAAATATGCTAACCGGAGCGCCGTGCCCTTGTAGCTCAGCTGGTAGAGCAGCGGTTTTGTAAACCGAAGGTCGGCGGTTCGATTCCGTCCGGGGGCACCAGCAAAAACCAAATAATCAAATACTTCATGGAAAGAGCGCGGCCACATGGGCGGCTTTTCATGTTGCAACACGTTACATTGAAAACCGCTGATTTGCGGGCTTTTCAACGTGTTGCTGTCTATTCCATGCAACACGGATGCAACGCGAGCCACGAAAAAGCCCGCCGAAGCGGGGTCTCCGGTCTTTGTGCTGGGGCGTCGGGTCAGTTGCCTTTGGCGCTGACATGCATCCTAATGCGTCGGACCTGCTCGGCCGAATCGTGCGTAGGTGGTCCACTAGTCGACGATGCCAAGACCGGAGAGAAGACCGTAGGCAGCAAGGATGCTGAGGGACACCCTCTTGAACGACACGACAAGGCCGAGGAGTGTAGGCAGCGGGCACAAGCTTAACGGCCGTTCCCGAACCCGCCTCGCGCCGGATGCGCCACTTGCGGATCGGGAAGGTGACAGGGCCGCCGAGGAACTCGAGGTAGCCTCGCAGGAATACCCGCAGTCGGTAGCCGACGATGCCCGGGACCTCGCTCCAGTGTCCGGACAGCCAGCGGAGGCCGTAGATGCCGTAGCCCGCCATCAGGAACAGAAGCAATCCGATCCAGGCCAACCCGAGCCAGCTGTACGCAGCGGTCGAAATCGGGTTCTCCGCACCGGCGACCCACAGCCACAGGCGTAGGCGAAAACGCCAAGGTTTTGACGCAACTCGTTATCGCGCGTGCCATGATGCGCGCCGCACGGCCCCTCTAATGGTGAAAACCTACCGCTTAGTACCCGACCGGGAGGGCTGCTCTGGGTAACAAGCGGAAATCCAGCCCCAATGCATCGAACAGCGCTTTGCGCACCGAATCGGCCGTTCGCGTCCAGTGATGTATCGCGGCTCCAGGCCGCCCGGTTCAACGCGAGATGGTATGCTCGTCATATTATCGGCAAGGGAGGTTCGGCATGCCTGTAACCGTTGGTGCGCACCATCTTGCGTTGTTCACGCAAGATATGGACCGTTTCATTCGCTTCTATGAAGAAGTCTTCGACGCGGATACGAAGTTCGATCTGTCCGAGCCCGGTCCCGGTGGCGGCACTCTCCGTCATTCACTTATCGACGTTGGAGGGGGCTTTGCCCTTCATCCGTTCCAAATGCCGGAACCAACGGGGTATGAAAATGGGTCGATGCAGATGGGCAAGAGAGGTCACATAGACCATCTCGCGCTGAAGGTAGACGATGAAGAGCGCTTGCAGGAAGTCAGGCGACGTCTAGTGAAAGCCGGCGCTTCGGATGGGACCATTACAGATTTCGGCGCTATCCGTCTGGTGACCTTCAAGGACCCGGATGGAATGGAGGGCGAGGTGGCACGGTGGACCGATAGCAAACGCGTGCTCGGCTTTGAAGAACGCAAGCGGGAGCTTTGGCCAGACTGATCGCGAAGGTCCGCATCGGGCTGATTCTGCCTCACAGCTGTTCTCCAGTCATCGACTGCAACGGGTCGGTTTTCGCCATTCATTGTGGGTACCAAGCGTCAGGCTTTCACCACTAGCGCTTGCTCAAAAGCAAAGGTTGGGTTCCCCTAGATCGGCCTATTTTCCGTAAGCGAACTCCCGAGCGCCGTTGACAGGATGGCACTGAAACTCGGACTTTTTTGAAGCGCGAACAAACGTAACGACCACAGTTCCATCGACCCAGCACCTCCCGCCGCCAACGGTATGCGGTCTTGGCACGACCATATACCAAATGGAGACCGTCAATTCTGCCACTGGCGGGATGATCGGCCGTTCTCAGGGTGCCGGAAAACGTTCCATTGCAGTTCACTGACGGGTCGCGAACAAAGGCCGTGCAAACTGTATAGTCAACCGGAGCTTGTATCGTCCCCCAGTGTTGATTTCCTTCGTCTCGGCGTGGCCCCACGATGGCATCTATCCCTTCGACAATCGCAGTCCCTCCTCCGGGGTAACCAAAATATGTGGAGGATGGTCCCTGTTGCTCACCGATGGCGAGTCCAGTGCTGCCTTCGAGGGAACGATCCGGTCCGCCCTGAGTTAGTAATTTATGACGAACACCATGGAACCCCACGAAAGCGCGATGGCCAATGCCAGAGAACGCATCAACCGGACCGAACTCGCGCTTGCACGCTCAGAAGAAATGCTGGCCGAGAACATCGCGCTGTGCAGCAGGCTCAGCGCGCAACGGCGTCTGGTCGAGGCCGCACACCGCTTACTGACGATCGATCCGCCCAGCACTGACGGTGGGCTGAAGGCCTAGCAGCGGGGGCCTGCCCGTCCTCATTCCTCACGGCAGTCCTGGAGCGAGGCGCAAGTCTTCCTCTCCACGCGCCGGCCGCTTCATCCTTTTGCCTTCTGCCACGCCTTCCAATCCTCGCGCAGATCGGAGTCGTCGGCTATCGCCTCGACCTTGTTCCGAGCAGCCCGCACGTCACGCAACGCCCGGTCAAGCTGCTTCGCCATGGCCAGGATTGTTCGTGTCGGAATGTCGAGATCGGACCCTGTCATGAATTCATAGCTGAGTTGCTGGATTTCTGACCGTGGCTGCTCGTCCGTCTGCGCGCGTTCATGATACTTGAGACCGGCTGGCAGCTCATAGCGCGGCAACGGATGCTTGTCGGTAAAGCCCTTGATCGTCGCGGTCAGCTTGGCCACTTCGGAATGCAAAAGTCTCATGTCGCGCCCGGCCTTGGTCAGGTGGCTTTTCACGCTCTCAACGGTGTTCTGACCGTTTGTCATCGGGTGATTCTCTGGTTCACTCAATTATACCACATGGGGCTATTCCTCGCGGATGGTGCGCAAGGTTGCATGGCGTAGTTTGTTCTCGCGTTTGAGGGTTTTGGCCCGGCCGACAAGGCCCGGCTCGGTGCATTCGGCCTCGACCTTGTCGGCACCCTTTGGTGGTGTGCCTTTGCCGGCTTGAACGCGCTGGTACAGGCGTTCGCGCACATATGATTGGCCCCAAGGCGGGCATCTACCGGTAACTATCTCGGTCCTTGGCCTTCTCCGCCTGGCAACTAACCTTACTCAGAACAGCCTTACGGTAAGCGCCATTAAACACGCGGACAGCCCGCTCGAATTTAGCGGGAGGCGCCAAGTGTTTATCTAGCCCTCGTTCAAAAGGAGGGGGACAGCCATCACGGCTTTTCCAGATTCGCTTGGTCTCAGCGCCGGGCACCTTTTCAATGTGCCATAGATGTTACCTGAAATTTTTGCAGCCCGATGCAATTTGCCATCTGCCATACGTGCCAAGTAATTGATGTTTTGCTCTAGCTGCCCGGCCGAAGCAGTCGATATTGTGAAGCAGATTCCTGCGATGACCGTTACCAAAATGCGGCTCAAACGTTTCCCCTCTTCTTGCAGCCAACTCGCCCTACTAATCACCCGCTATCATAGCTTAGCCCGAGGCTCGAAAGGTCGCCCGCCGGCGTCAGCGGGTATTGCCACTAAAGCTCAGTTGCGGCCCTCAAACCGGACGAACAATTCTTTGGTGGACAAGCTCAATCCTCTTCCCTGAAATCCTGTAGAGAGGCATGTCGCAGGTCTTCCTCTCCACGCAAGTGCTTTACACGCCCGATCAGCCCCGGTTTGACCCATTGCGTCGCCGGCCGCTTCATCCCCTTCGGCGGCGGCCCGGCGCGTTCCCTAACGCGCTTCCACAGCCGGTCCTTCAGCGAAGACGTTCATTACGCAGCGCGCCAAGTTTGTCCCTGTTTTGGTATGCCAGATGACCAGCATCGCCAATGCGAGATTAGCCATAATTGTTTTCCCTGTGTCGCTGCAGGAGAATCGTTCTTATCTGGAAAAGTTCGTCGCTATCAGAGGGCTAAACAAAGTCGCTGGGCGATAAGCGCGCTCGCTGATCTGCACAAGTTCCCTGGAACCTCGCGGGCACGGACCCGTTTTGCTCCCTGACCGACGGGAAGGAGCAAACCATGACAAACAAAGACCCCGACATTCGTGAGACCCACGACCTTATCGCCAGCGACATGGTCGTCGGCACCAACGTCTACGACATCCAGGGAAATCACATCGGACAAGTCGAAAGGCTGATCCTTGAGAAGAGAGGCGGCAGGGTATCCTATGCCGTTCTCAGTTTCGGTGGATTTCTTGGAATTGGCGACGACTACTATCCGCTGCCGTGGCGGAAGCTCGATTATGACGAGAGCCTTGGAGGCTTCCGTATCGACATCACGAAGGAGCAAGTCGAAGGCGCTCCGCGCTATGCTCGCGACCAGGATTTCGACTGGGATGCCGAGAGTGGCCGCCGCGTTTACGACTACTATGGAATCCGGCCGTATTGGATCTAGGCCACGCTGTAGCAGGCCGATGGACTAGCGGACCGGCTGATCAGCTCGACTCCATGGGATCGAGCCGGCGCACGATTATATGGGCCGAGGCCGTACGGGTACTCGTTGAGACCAAATTGCTTCATTGCCAACAAACGACACGGGTAGACGTACCACCATCCGGCCATAGCTGGTCCGTGCGGCGGATTGATTTCAGGCAGTTGAGAGTGAGGCTCTCGTCAATTTACAAACCTCGGCGAGTAGGTATAAGGCGGTCCGCAAAGACTGGGTGAACCACCCCAGAACGGCCACCAAACCAGCCCGCAATCGCGCCAAGGACAAGGGAAACGAATGCCACAAGCGCGCCGGTCGATACGACCGAAGCAGCGGCATCTGCAGCTTCCGCCGCTTTTTGCTGCGCCTGCTCGACGGCTTGGCGATATTGCTGTTCCATCTGCGTCACCTGTTGCGTGGCTTCTTCGAGCGGAATGCCGCGCGCCGTCGCCAGTGCTTGTGCCGCGTTTTGACGCGCCTCGGCCGCATCCGCCTCGCTGCCCAGGACGAGCGCACGCATTCCGTTAATGGCCGCATTGTTAAGCGCTTCCGGATTTGTTCCGGTCGCGCGCACCTGGGCTTCAATCGCTTGGAGAGGATTGGCCTCGGCGACAATCGGTGCCGCGGTCTGCGCTACAGACTCACCCAAGCCGCCAACGGCACTTGCGATGCCACTGAAAGCGCCTCCAACAATCATGCCGACGGTGCTGGTGAGAAAGTATAAGACCAGCAAGGTTGTGAGTGCCCATGTTGTCAGGCCATGAAACGCGCCCGTGGTCGGGAGTGTCTTGCCCGACATCCGAGCAGCGATGTAGCCGCCGACGAACGCAGCAACAATGCCGGACAGGACGTACCAGATTCCGGCTACAATCGAAAAGGTCGATGCCTCCGGATTGTCCCCGGTCCCGGGATCGAGTGTGGCGATGCCGATACCCGCACCCAGCATGGTCAGCAGGACTTGCGTTACGAGCGCGACGACCACTCCCGCGAAAATGGCGCCCCAACTGACTTTGTTCAGCAAGATCGTGTGAGCGTCGTCACTGGCGGTCGAGTAAGCCAAATTTTCTTCCTGGCCGGAGTTGGAAATTGCGTCGCTCATCATTCTCATCCCTGAATTCGCAGCGAGTTCCTAAAGAACGAGCGCTGCAGTGTTGCCTACACCGTTCCGGGCCCAGTAGAGTCCGTCCTCGCTCTTAACGGCAGCGAATAGGCAATGTTCCTTACGGATTGCGATTAAGGTCGGAGGCAGCCGGAACGCAGCGAATGGGCGGTGGTAACGGCGGGTGGGGCTTTAGCTGGGAGCCACTCGCCAAAACCCTGAAGTTTCGGACTTTCCCAGCCCAAAGCTTCCGCCCCTTGAGCTGGGGCGCATCGCGTGCGCCGCGTAGCCGATGAATGAGCGTTTCGGCTGGCCGCTGTCTACCCCAGCGGAGAAGAGCCCGCGCGTCCTGGCGAGCGCTTGTGCAAGCGCTGCGAGGTTCTATCGCAAGACCCTCGGAGACCAGGCTGTGCCTAGGCCGACCATCGATTTCGAAGCTGGCTTCGCAGCCGTCGCAAAGGCTGCAGCGCTAGGGGAGGACTTCGATCCCTTCGGTAATGAGACGAACTTCGTCCTTGGCGGAATGCTCTTCGAGGATGTTGGTGTTACCGCCTATGCCGGCGCGGCGACAGTGTTGAAGAACAAGGATTTCCTCGCCGCCGCCGCTGGAATACTGGCCGTTGAGGCTTACCACATGGGAATGGCGCGATCGACGCTCTACCGAAAGGGCGAACAGGCCTGGAAAGCCGCCAACGCGGTCTCCGACGCGCGTGACAAGATCGACGGATCGGACGACAAGGACCAAGGCATCCAGATAGACGGCAAGGCAAACATCGTTCCTTCGACACCGGATGCGATAGCCTTCACCCGAACACCGCAAGAGGTGTTGCGCATCGTGTATCTCACCGATCAGGAAGGTGCGAGCAAGGGTGGCTTTTACCCCAATGGAATGAACGGCAAGATAAAAAGTACCTGAATGGACTGGGCTGTCCGAGTGGCCAAAGCCTGACATCGACGATCGCTACGACCTTGCCGATGCCGTCATAATCTGTGCCGATGGAACATCGCTGGCCAGCGATCTCGGAGGGACTAATAGAGGACGCGACGACGGGATGCCCGGTCGCGTATGATTTTCCTTGCGTTAAATACCACGGGCTGGGCGAGATTTGAGTGGCGTCGCGGCGGAAGCCTTATACCAGTTTAGCGTCCTAAAGGGAGTTTCGACGCCGAAAACAGTTCTTCCTCGTCCGTGATTCCGGCTTGGTAGTTTGCGATGATGCGGGACGCGATCGCTTCACGTCGCTGCGGGGATTGACCCTCGATCGTCAACCTCTCGAAGACGCGGCCGAGCAAGGCCACTTCGGACGAGCTGAAGACGCCGGCTTCTTTAGCTTTTCGATGAATCGGCATGCAACTCTCCCTCCTGCATCCCTTGTGCAGCTAATCCAAATTGGAAACTCAATCAAAGAAAAACACGCGGGATGGCGCGCGCGATCAAGAGCGGCGATCCACTCGTCTTAGACGCGTGGTGATGCATACAGAAACAGACTCCGAAAATGGCATTGCATACCAGCGGAGCGCGCCTTACGCGCCTTGGTGCAGCAAGCCGTATAGGATCGTTGACAACGTCCGGCGTTAGGATTGTCACCGCCGAGTCGCAACGGGATCGAGCAGAGAGGTCAGTGGACGTGGTCCAACCTCAGCGGCGGCCAGGATGCCGCAGCTGTTGCGACTGAGCCATGCAACCGTAGAACATAAGCTGAAAACGCAAAAGCCCGCTGCCAAAGATGCGCCCGCTGGGTCACGCTCGAATAACGCGAGCGGAACAGAGCATCGAATGGTCGCAGGAACAGGCCCGTTTCAGCGTTGCAGGATCCATATGGATCGTTGTCGGCCGGCTTGGTCGAAGGCTAGAAGATCTTCTGGTCGACCTTCAGCCCGGCACGGAGAACGGCGAAGGGCTCAACGCCATCGACGTGCAGGAGGCGGAAGCGGCCCGTCAGACAAGACAATGAACCGGCAGCGGCTGGAGGCGGATTGCCAGAGATCCGAGGCTATGGCGGAACTTCCCGGGTCATGCCCACGCCGCTGTAGAGGCTATGCATCAACCAGTTGCGACCGAGGCTGATCATGGCCGCCCTAGGCCTGGTACACGGTCCGCTTGGTGAGAACTCCCTACATCTTTGCGTTGACATGCAGCGCTTGTTCGCACCGGGCGGGCCATGGGCCGTGCCGTGGGCGCAGAGGGTGCTGCCGGCCATCGAGGAGCTGGTGGACAGACATCCGGAGCGAACACTGTTCACCCGCTTCATTCCCGCCGCCCGACCCGGCGAAGGACCGGGCATGTGGGCGCGGTATTATCGGCGTTGGGCCGAGGTCACCCTTGCCAACATCGATGCTGGCCTCGTCGAGTTGATGCCATCTTTGGCGCGGTTCGTGCCGCCGGCGAAAGTTCTCGATAAGCATGTCTACTCTCCGTGGACCGAAGGTCGGCTCAACGCGATGCTCACGGGGTCGGGAATCGACACGCTGGTCATCACCGGTGGCGAGACCGATGTCTGCATCCTGGCCACGGTCCTCGGCGCCATTGACCATGGCTTTCGAACTGTTCTCGTCACGGACGCCATCTGCAGCTCAGCCGATCAGACCCACGATGCGCTGATGGAACTTTATCGCTCGCGCTTCAGCGAGCAGGTCGAGGCGGTGAGGATCGAAGAGGTTCTGGAGAACTGGCGCTAGTCGAAGACTCGAGAAGACACGATCATGAGAACCATTTTTCGGGACAACGGGCTTACAATCGTCTTGGTGGCGATGTTCCTGTTCAGCATCGTCGGCATGATCTGGTCGGGCCGTTCTGCCTACAATCAAGACCTTCGTGAGCATGGCTTGGCAGCGATCGGCTTCTTGGCTTATTTGAAAAGCGGCAACTTCCTCTCGGCGCTCTTCGAAAACTGGGAAAGCGAATTCCTGCAGATGTCGGCCTATGTCATGCTAACAGCGATGCTGTTTCAGCGCGGCTCGGCCGAGTCGCGTGATCCCGATGATCCCGACCGGCCCAAGGACGAACTTCCGACCGCTACTGGCAGGCGCAATCTGATCCTGTGGTGGCTCTATTCCTACTCGCTTGGCATAGCGCTGGCCCTGCTGTTCATCATCTCCTTTGGCTTGCACTGGTGGGCGAGCCTGACTGCTGCGAACGAGGAAGCGCTGCTGCACGGCGGCAAGGTTCAATCGATAGGAAGCTATCTTCTCGACGCCCAGCTATGGTTCGAGTCGTTTCAGAACTGGCAGTCGGAGTTCCTGTCGACCGCGGTCCTGGTCGTGCTGTCGATTTTCCTGCGCCACAAGGGCTCCCCGGAATCGAAGCCTGCTGGCGCGTCAAACTCCGAAACCGGCGCATAAGTCTCCGCGTGCACCCAACGATCGCTATGCGTCGGCAATCAGGCGGTACCGAAAACGGTTGCGAATGTGGTTGTTAAAGAAGCGGCCTTTTACGTTACGAAGGCGTTTCGGAAGGCCGCATAGGTCTCTGGCGGAACAGCCTCGTAGTCGTAACGTTTGCCGCTCGTCACGAACCACACCGAGAACCTTGCTCTGCGGATCGTACTCCGTTTGCGGATTGAGGTTGATGGCATGATTTCGGCGCTCTATACGAGCGCCAACGGCATGTAGCGGATGCTCACCGTGTCCTGCCGGAACGGCCGTTCGAGCTCGGCGCGCCGTCTGCGCCAGTCCGGGTAAGTCGATCTCCTCCACCATCACTTCGAAGATGACGATATCATCTTTGCTGGCTACTCGCCATCCTGCCACTGACCTTCCGCGGGCGCCTGCAGGTAGGCCGTAACGCCTTCGAAACAGCTGGCCAGGTCTTCCTTCACACGGTCGAAATCCTCCCGCCCAAACGGCCGGCCGATGTTGTCCGCGCTGGGAAGCAGGATGTGGACGAGGTGATTGGCGACCGCTCGATGAAAAGCGGTCAACGATTGCAAAGACACCGCGTTCCTTTGCTTGGCGGGCGATTGACCTATGCGGACGGCATCGGGGTATTCGTCCCCGAGACTGAGCGGGCGGTCGATTTGCGCCGTCCACCTAGCGCATCAAACCCGCCGCCCGAAGGGCATCCTCGATGAGCTTCTTCACGCCGGGCTGGCCCGATTCCGTGTGAGGCGGGAACTGATGGAGGGCAGCCAAATGTGGGGGCATCGTCTTCGCATTTTCCATAGCTGGCGCCGGTGACTGGGGCAGTTTCCGTTCGCTGGCGGGCACTTGCGGCCTTGATGTCCGGGAGGCGCTTTCCTCCGTTGCCGCGATCCCCCAGAACTGCGCGATCTCGCGTGTTGAGGCGATGCCGACATCAATCATATAAGGTCCCGGAGCGCCGAGGCCGTTGCCGAGCGGCGTGCCGTGGCCCATCCCAGCGATCATGTTGATTTCGATCAAGGCCTCTCCCGCGCCGTTACGCCAGACCTGCTTTGCGTGCGGTCCGGCAGCTTCCACGCGCGTCGGTGCTTCTTCAAGCCGGTGGACGCCTCGCCATTGGCCTGCGATCGCTTCCGCGTTGGAAGGCGAAACCGTGTGGTCAGCGGCACCGTGCCAAATCGAAATCCTCGGCCACGGTCCCCGATGATCCGATGCGCGGCGGAGCGCCCGTTGCAGATCCTGTTCCGATGAACCGCCGTGGCCGCGCATGCGATCGAACGCCTCCGGGATTGTCGTTGCGCTGCCGTAGGGCAGGCCGGCAATTAACGCACCGCCGCCAAACACTTCCGGATAGGTCGCCAGCATGGCCGCCGCCATTGCAGCTCCGGCCGAGAGGCCGGTGATGAAGATGCGCCTTCGGTCGAGACCGTGGGTGACGACCATCGTTTCTATCATCTGGCGAATCGAAAGCGCCTCGCCCGAACCACGCTTGGTGTCGCCAGGCTGGAACCAGTTGAAACAGAGGTTCGGATTGTTGCCGCGTTGCTGTTCGGGAAAGAGCAGCGCGAAGCCAGCCTCGTCGGCGAGTTGGGACCAGCCGGAATGATGGTTATAGCCGGCCGCGTTCTGTGTGCAGCCATGCAGCACGACGACGAGCGGGGCGCCCTTGGATAGGTGATTGGCAATGTAGAACTTCGCTCCCAACCCGCCGGGATTGGTACCGAAGTCGGCGAGCGTCTGGAGATGGTCCGATGCGCCGAGGTCGGCGGTATGCGTGGCATGTCGCGCCCGCAGCGCGGCGAGGCGGGCGATGGTATCGGAGATTTTTCGCAATGGAGCCGTCCCTGTTGTGACCGCCCCGGAAGACGGCAATCTATGCAACGCACGCGCAGCAATATCGTTGCTGCACTGCACAATAACAAGGGAGCTGGTGGAGATCGAGTCCGGCCGACCTCTGCGCCGGCCGGGAGTAGACGTCTTCATCCTCGACTGGCTGTGAGGTAGAGCGCGTCGCGGCAGCACGCGCCGCTGCGCATGCAGGCACAGGCACGTGCCGGCTGGAGATCAGCTACCTTTAGTCTGGGTCGTATTCGGGGGCACCTCGTCGAGCAGGGTCGTTTCATCCGAGCCGTGCGTCGGCTCAACTGGGGGTATTTCACCATTCGGGGTCAACTGATTGACCGCTTCAGGCAGATCTCGCGTGATCCTGGCAATGAGCTCCTCTCGCGAAAGACCGGTCTGCATAGAAAGAGACGTGAGCGTATCCTCGTCTATGGCCATCTCCACCTCGCGTGGCTCGATTGGCTGGTTCGGCCCAGTGCTCACCCAAGAGTCTACCTTCGATCCCGAGCCCACATTTCTAAATCGTTCGAGGATGTCGCCGAGAGCAGTGCCCGACACACCTTTGGACAGTTGATCGACGATTCCACCTTGCGGATTGTTCGGATCGCGCTCTCGTGCGCGACGGATCATGTCTCCGATCTTGTCGCGGTTCTGGTAAGCTAGAACCCCAAGCATCGCGATCGCTAATTTTCCCAGATTTGCCATTGGTTCCTCCTTGTTCAGATGGAGAAGGGCTCGGCCTCGCAAAAGTTCCGCGAACGAGGATCTAATATTGTGCAGGACGCACGCTGCAATTTGCTGTTTCCGGCTATCGCTTTGAAAGGACTTGGCTTCGTCGTCGATTGAGCAAATTGCAAAAGGTGGTTTGCAGTTTGCACACCACTGGGGAACAGCAACATGCCGACCGCAATCGCCTGTTATCGGGTTTCCACACGGCGGCAAGAACGCTCGGGCTTGGGCATTGAGGCCCAGCGTGCCGCAGTCGCCCGCTTTGCCGAGGCCGGGGGAATAATCATCCTCCAAGAGTTCACCGAGATCTAAACCGGAAAGGGCGCGGATGCTCGGAACGGACCAAGGCCGCCCTCGCCCCTGGCAAGACCACTGGAATGAACCTCGGTAATCCGACCAACACAGCGGAAGCCGCAGCGAGAGGTCGAAAGATCTCGATCCGGGAGGCTGACAGATTTGCCCAGACCGTGCTGCCATCATCGCACCCATTCGGAACGGTTGGCCGTGTCGGGGGTTACCTCAGACCAAATGAGAGGAGACCCCACAATGGACCACACCGATCACGTACGGCTTACGAATGCTGAACTGCGCGCTGACGTTGTTGAAGGCGCGACCATCTACGGTCGCGATGACGAGGAAATCAGTTCGATAGATCACGTCCATGGAACCGGAGACCAGGCCCAGGTCGTGTTCGATGTTGGCGGGTTCCTCGGCATTGGCTCGAAGCGCGTGGCGCTGTATGCGAGTCAGCTCGATTTCATGCGGGACGAAGAAGGCACCGTGCATGCCGTCACGCAGATGACCACCGACCAATTGAGGAGCTACCTGAGCATCACGATAGCTGATCTGTCTTGGCCCGGCACTGCCGGGCCTTTTCACACATGCACCAACGTAAAGGTCGAGCCGTCCAGCATCAATTCAGTAAGTGCCCAGACCAGCGCATCGGCACGATCAGGCTACCCCTCGCTGACATAGCCCTCCGGTGCGATCAAGCACATCTGATTTTCCAATTCTGGTATGGACCTGACGTGCGAGACGCGGCCTTTCTTGCCGCGGCTGGCCGTCACTTCCTTGCAAGGAGCGGTCGGCTCGATAGTTTTGATGACGTGCTCGACGATGGCGCCGCCGAAATTGCGCTCTGCCACGATCCTGTCGGCCTTCACCTTGTCCGGCGTCTGCGACCAGCGGCCATGATGTGCATCGACAGCTCGGCGCCCCCAGCCGTCAGGAAATAGCATGCATGTCCGGTCAGCAAGGACGCAAGCGCGACCGTCGATACCCTTGCCGGCCACGATGATGCCAATCTCGTCACCATCATCGCTTTGCCCCTTGGTGACTGAAGGGTCGACGACACCACGACACGCTGCAGATCGGGCTGGCGGCAATGTTAATTTCTTCGCCCTCGGCGGAGGGTGCTTCGGCGGATAGCCAGTCCGGCGGACCCGCTCGCTCCCCACCCCGGTTAGGCGCGTGCGTCCTTGGAACGGAGTCGCATCATCGACGTTACCGGGCCAACCAAACGCTGCCAATGATATGGAGGAACGGGCGTGATCGAGTTGACCGAGAAGGAAAAGCGCTTTCTCAAGCGCGTTGACACCATCACTCACGTTCCCTGGTCGAACAAAGTTACCGCCGCAGATGCCAAAGGCAAGCCAATGCGTATCGCAAGGGCGACGTTTGCCCGATTAAGAGACGACGGCATCATCATCCGATCTACTAGCGACCTGACGTCGAACACCTACGTCATTAATTCTGCACCCGTGACGCCACAAGTCGCGGAAGTGCAGGAAGCGTCCTGATCGGGCGGGATTAACCGTGCGGATCGCCCTGATCTCAGCGCCCGATGATCGCGCCTGATTTTGGTTGCGCAGGTCACCGTTTGAGCACTTGCGGGAACAAAGATCGTTTCCGCCTGTTAGATCACACCTCGAACAACGGGAGACTGCGATGCTCACCAAATCTCTATTAGCCCTTATGCTGGCTACCAGCTTAACTGCAACCGCAGCACCTGCCCTTTCGCAAGAAACGCCAACACCTGCACCGCCTGCCGCAGCCGATGATGCTCGCGACGACTTCGACTGGGGTTGGTTGGGCCTTATCGGCCTACTGGGTCTGGCAGGTCTAGCAGGCCGCAGGAGGCGGGACGACACTCTCGGTCGGACGAACGTCAGGTAATGAGCTACGGCGTGAGCGAGCGCCGCTCCGCATCCTCGCCGCCCCTATGTAGCGCTCTGCCTCAGATGTGCGATGCTGAGCACCGCACTGGCGCCTTCTCTGCGTCGCACAGTGCGGCGTTCTACTTTTTACGCTTATACGGGAAGGTGGCGTCGCCATCATCATTCCCGGATATGACGCGAGGATTGGCGCTAGAGACGCCGTTGCTGGTTCCACCTTTGTGGTTTTTCTCTGACTGGCCCTTGGCGTCCGCCTCCGGCCCCGGCTTGGCGGATGAGCGTTTGAGCTCTCGATCCACTACCGAGCGGCTGTCTTCGGCCGGGTCTTTATCAAGACGGTTTTTCTTAGATATGGCTCTTTCTCCAATGAGAAATCGCCAACTCGGCATGAGGAACAAAGTTCCCTAGATTAGGCGGCTTTCCGCTTCTGCCCTTCCCGCTGGCGATACCGTGCCCTAGTCGGACTAGGCCGCCGTCAACTGCAATGGGCGCTCAGGCGGCAGAAGGTGCCGGCCAGCTGGTCACGCTACTCGATTGCGGGACGCCGGGTAACCCCTTAATCTAGACCCTACAATGCAGGGCTGCTCATCATGAATATGGAAGACCTTTACCGCCTTCTGCGCACCGGCCACGTTCAGTTGCAGGGTATCGTCGATACCGTTGTCGATCCACTGCTTGTGCTGGATGAAGGTCTTTCCGTACAGAATGCCAGTCGTTCCTTCTTTGAAACGTTCAAAGTTGAGCGGGACGAGACGATCGGGCAGCACATCTATGAGCTGGGCGACGGCCAATGGGACATTCCGGAACTGCGTCATTTGCTTTCGGCGGTGATCCCAAAAAGCACGGCCGTGATCAACTATGAGGTCGAGCACGATTTTCCCAGTATTGGCCGGAGAACGATGCTTCTGACAGCTCGCACCCTGCACCATCCCGACAACGGCAGTCGTTCCCTGTTGCTATCGATGGTGGACGCAACCGATCGCTATCGCCGAGATGCAGCGAAGGACATGCAGTTCGGCGAACTCAGGCATAGGATGAAGAACCTGCTCGCTGTTGCGCAATCGATAGCCCGTCACACCACCACGGAGGGCCGTTCGGCAGAGGAATACCGTGATGATTTCCTGGGGCGTTTCAATGCCTTGGTGGAAGCGCAGGACATGGCCTTCGTCGAGCAGGACGAGCCAAATCTGGTGGCGCTGTTGGAGCGCATCCTCGCACCCTATACCGCTAATCCCGACGCAATCGTGATCGGACCCGGTGTGGCCGTTGAGCTTGATACCCGCGCGCTCCAGTCGCTCAGCCTTGTCCTGCACGAGCTAGCGACGAATGCCGCCAAGCATGGAGCACTGTCGGTATCTGGTGGTCAGGTGCGGGTCAGCTGGCGGATAGAGGAAGGGAACTGCCGGCTCCGACTCGGATGGGTGGAAAGCGGCGGCCCGCCGGTGACCCCGCCCGCTACGACGGGCTACGGTACCGAACTCATCCAATCCGCTACGACCTACAGCCTCGGAGGGCGGGTGGAACAGAAGTACCTAGTAGGCGGTTTAGAGACTGAGATCGTCATTCCGCTCGGGAGTGCCTCTCTCCCGGGCTGAAAGCTCATGCAAAAAAAAACCGTTTTGATTGTAGAGGACGAGTATCTGATCGCGATGGACCTCAAGCTGTTGCTTGAGCATCACGGCTGGCGGGTTATGGGCCCGGTGGCCACCGTGCGAGATGCGCTCCGCCTGTTAGACGACGAATTGCCCGCAGTGGCGCTCCTCGACGTTAATCTCGGGAATGAACTCGTCACGCCGCTAGCAGAGATCTTGAAAGCGCAAGATGTGCCTTTCGCCGTGGCAAGCGCCTACGACAAGCCCGAGCAAGTCGGCGGCGAGGTTCTGGCTGGAGCACCCAATGCCGGTAAACCGACTGGCGAGCGTCGTCTTCTGGCTGCGTTGGCGCAACTGACGGTGTACTGAGCATCTCTAAAGGAGCGTTTCTGGCTGTAGCCGGCAGAGTTCATGCCCGGAACTAGATCGAAGAGAAGTGCCCGCCCGGTGAGTTGCCGAGCGAGGAAGCCGTCTTGCTGCTCTATGGCCCAGAGCCGATCCACGAGGGGCGAACCCCTTGCCAAGGCGATCATTGAGATGATGGAAAGGCTGAACCGATGAGCGTCAAAACGGCTCGCCGATGCCAACCGGCACCTTGCGACTAGCCTTTCCTGATCAGAAAGCAGGCCTCTCGCATAAGCGAAGGCCAGTCGTCCCCAGAAGAGCGATAAGCTGGCGAGCCTGCTCTTCGGTTATAAGGGCTCCCTGACCAAGCGCCGGAGAACAGAATTGTCATGTGCGCTGGGTGTTCTGTCCTGCTCGTCAGTACTTGCAAAATCCCACCAGCGGGCGCAACGCAAACGTCCGGCGATGGTTCCGTCAATAAATAACTCGCTAATGTTCATTAAAGGCGTACATTTCCACGTCGCCCGCACCTTTTCCGGCAAGCGGGCGCTTGATAGCCAACTCAGGTGCTACCGCCCCATCTAAGCGGGAGACTGAAATGGCACGAAACCACTCAGCTTGTGCGATATCGGCCTTCGATTGCGATATCCTGCGAAATGCTTTCAGAACATCGGTCATCGAGGAGAGAATTCCCGAAGACAAATGGCGGTCGATTGCCGCGCGTTTGGTCAGCGACTTTACCGATAGCGATCACATCGAGTCAGACTTGCTGGAATGGATCGTGCGAAAGTAGGCCTCCAATCAGACGGACCATACCTCCGCCATCAACGCGACATTGGCAAAAACCAGTTACTCTTCGTCGCCAAAACCGCCGGGCTTGGCCATCAATTCGCAATGAGGTCAGAGATCGAGGCAAACGGTGCCTAGCGGCCGGCTGCAGCAAGCCAGCACATAACCAGCCGCCTTCTCTTGAAGGCTGAGTCCTCCAAGGTCATCGATCACGACGTCACCTGAGAGCTTGACCGTCCGACAGGTTCCGCAAATGCCCTGCTGGCATGCGGTAGGGATGTAGAGGCCGCTATTGCGCGCCGCATCGAGCAGAGTCTCTCCAGGCGCACACAGGTGCTCCACGCCAGACCGGGCGAAACGGACACAAGTTGGGCCAGCGGCAGCCGATTGAGGAGGCATGGAATTGCCCACGGCGCCGCCGAAACTTTCCTCGTGGTACTGCGAGGGTGCGATGCCGATCTCCGCGACACAGGCCCGAACCGTCTGCATAAACGGCTCGGGGCCGCAAACGTAAGACGTGCGCTGGTGAAGGTCGGGAGCCAGCCGCAAGAGCATGGGGCCGTCGATCCGACCCATAGGGCCCTGCCACGCCGAACCTTCCTGAGTGCAGATGAAGCTTACATCGACATTGGAGAATCGCGCGGCGAGCGTCTCCAACTCGGAGCGGAAAGCGATGTCGTTCGCCGTCCGAGCGCAGTGAATGAAACGGATGTCATGACCAGATGCCCGGTCGGTTAGCGCCCGCAGCATCGACATAACGGGAGTGATGCCGCTGCCGCCCGAAAGGAAAAGCGGCTTTTCGGATGGCAGATCGTCGAAGTTGAAACGCCCGACGGGCCCTTCGATTTCAATGTCGTGGCCCGGCCGGAGATTGTCGTGAAGCCAGTTGGAAACAAGCCCGCCCTTCACCCGCTTCACCGTGATCTGCAGGTCGAGCGGTCGAGTCGGCGGAGACGACACCGAGTACGATCTTGTTACTCGGGTGCCGTCGATCGTCAGGTGCAGGACTAAATACTGGCCTGCACTGAAGCTGAACATGTGGCCAGAAGCGGCCGAAAACACGAATGTCCTGACATCGGACGTGTCATCGATGACGCGTCGGCAGCGCACGAACTGTCTTGCGCTCTCCGCCCATTGCCGTTGACGCATCGCCGGAGCGAAATCGGTGGTCGAAAAGGAAGCGTGCGCGTTCATCATTTGACTCTGCTTGACCTGGCTAGGATGGCAGCCGGGATGCTTTAAAAAAAGCGGCAGATGTCCCCTTTACAATCGGATATTTCGATCTAACTTTCCATGGACATAACGGCCAGATGGAGCGCGCGAATCCCTCTGCGGATGATCGGCTCGTGCTTGCGGCGCGCCAAAATAGCGGTGTGAACGGGCTGCTGAAGCGCGGGCGCACCCTCGACCACAAAAGACGGCCGCTCGGCGGTATATCGCCGAGCGTCGTCATTGCGCATATAGCAAGTGCCACCCATGCGCCGCAGCATCGCTTCGGCGAGCGTTTCCGAGCCCATCGAAAGGCGGCCTATCGCCAATGCCGGTAGCGCCACGGCGTGGGCTTTTTCAAGCGCGACCGTGTAGCCTGGCCGGATATACGTATCCGGGTTGACCTCCGACAGGATCCTGGCAGACGTAGACACCATAACGTATTCTTCGACCATAAGAGGATCGTAGGAGATTTCAGGCAGGTATCGGGGCGCGTAGACCACAGCAATATCCAGGTTTCCCAAGCTCAAATCGGAAATCATCTGGGGCGAATAGTCGGATTCCACGTGAATTGACGATTTTGGCAGCACTTGGAACAACGTCTCCACCCAACCTGGCAATATCGAGCGCGTCATCCCGACCTGGGCAGCGACGCGCAAGGTGCCTTCGAACCGGTTAAATGCCCGCACGTCATGGCGGGCCTGTGACCATGTCGACAGCACGGCGCGCGCATAGGCTTCGAAACGCCGCCCCGCCGCGGTCGGTTCGGCGCCGCCTCGTCCTCGCAGGAAGAGCTCCGAACCGATGGCCTGCTCCAAGTTCCTGATGCGGGTGCTGACTGTTGACTGCGTTACGCCCAAACGATCCGCAGTGCGGTTGAAATTTCGCGACTCCATGATGTCGAGAAAGGTCTCGATGTGATCCAGCTGCATATCACCTCCCAATCGAAAAATTCGATCGTATTAGCCCAAATTACAAGCTTGATCAAATAATTCCCAAGGCGGAAGCTGCGGTTGAAGGAGCCGGCTAGGTTAGCCGGCCTGTTACGCCAGGGAGTTGGATAGGGGTGTTCATAGTCGATTGCGATTGCCACAATTACTGGTCGAGCGCGACGGTGCTCGAGCCCTACCTTTCCGGCGTCTGGAAAGACATGTTCATGGAAGGCGAGAAAACTGGTCCGAGAGGCGCCTTCCCGCACGGGCACCGTCCGTGGTTCCACCCGCAGGACTTCTCCCGCAAGGATGTCAGGCCAGAGACCGAAGCCGACAATTATCTCATCATGAAGGAAAAGCACCTCGACAAATATAATGTCGGGGCCGCTATCCTCACCGGCGACGAGCCGATAGAGGCATCCACGCTGGCAAACCCCTATTACGCCAGTGCGCTGGTCAGCGCCTATAACGACTACCAAATCGCCGAGTGGCTTCCCAAAGACAGTCGCTTTATGGGTTCCATCATCATCGCGCCGCAGGATCCGAAGCTCGCAGCAGCCGAGATCCGCCGCCTCGGCAATCATCCCCGTATGGTCCAGGTTCTGGCCTCCCAAGGCTCGGTCAAACCCTACGGCGATCCGTTCTACCATCCCATTTTCGAGGCTTGCGCCGAAGTCGGGCTGCCATTCGCGATCCACCTGGGCGGCCATGGCGGCATCAACTGGAACGCGGTTGCGCCGGCTCCGACTACCTTTTTCTGGGAGACCCACGCTATTCTTCACATGTCGGCCTTGTCGCATGTGGCGAGCATGATCGCGCATGGCGTTTTCGAGAAATGGCCGGATTTGTATTTCGTGATCATCGAGTGCGGCGTGGCCTGGGTTCCGTCGGTATTGTGGCGCCTGGACGCAGACTACAAAGCGCTGCGCAAGGAAACGCCGTGGCTGAAGATGCTGCCCTCAGAGTATTGCCGGCGCAACATCCGCTTTTCCACGCAGCCGCTGGAGCAGCCCGCGAACATACAGCATCTCTGGTCCACTCTCGAAGCAATGGACGGGGAGAACACACTGATGTTTGCCTCCGACTACCCGCATTGGGATTATGACGATGCCAACACGCTGCACATCCCGCCCGCCTGGAAAAGCAAGATCATGGGAATGAATGCGCTCGAGGTCTATAAACGCATTCCCCGCACGCAAGCGGCGAATGCCGCGTGACGGGAGCAAACGATGGCTGAGAAGACATACATTTGCCGCGTCGACGAAATCGAGACCGGAACCCCCTACATCGCCAAGATCCGCAGCCTTTCAGTCGGGATTTTCCGTATCGGAGATTCATTCCATGCCTTGCTGAACGTTTGTCCGCACCGCGGCGCTCCGCTTTGCGAGGGACCGCAATGCGGAACCACGGCACCGGTCGACCAAGCGCAATTCATCTACCACCGAGAGAACGAAATCGTGCGCTGCGCCTGGCACGGCTGGGAATTCGACATAAAGACCGGTGCCGCCCTAGTCGATCCGGGCGTGCGTGCCCGAACATTCCCTGTCACGGTGGAAGCTGGGGAAATCTATGTAACGGCGTAAGATTTGCATCAAACGGCGGAAAATCGAAAGGAGAGGCAAATCGGCTGAATCCGCCAGATCTGCTCGGTAAATGCCAACAACAAGAATGCTGGAAATCCGCTATGGGAGGAAGCAGTGTCGGAATCTGAATATAAACTGCGCTTGGCGCAAGACCTGATCGGCCGCGGCAAGGTTTCGCGCCGTGATTTCATCCATCTAGGGCTGGCGGCAGGCCTGACGGTCGCCGCCGCCAATATGCTCTTCGTGAGCGTGGCGCGGGCCGCACCCAAGCAGGGCGGCTTCGCCAAGCTCGGCATGGCGCATGGCGCGACGACGGATTCGATCGATCCGGCCGGCTATCCCGATACCTTCACGCAAACCGCCTTTTCGGGTGCCATGTCCAACAGCCTGACCGAGGTCGACGCGAAAGGCAGCATCCAGCCGGATCTTGCCGAAAGCTTCGAGACCTCGGACGAGGCGACGACGTGGGTTTTCAAGCTGCGCAAAGGTGCGACCTTCCACAACGGCAAGACCATCACCGCGGACGACGTGGTCGCCTCTATGCAATATCACATGGGAGCCGACACCAAATCGGCGGCGAAGTCGCTGCTCGAATCGGTGACCAACATCAAGGCAGACGGCCCGGAAACGATCGTTTTCACGCTAAATAGCGGGAATGCAGACTTTCCCTACATCATGAGCGACTATCATCTTGTCGTCATGCCTGCCAAGAACGGAAAAGCGGACTGGGAATCGGGCGTCCGGACCGGCGCCTTCGTGCTTGAGAACTTCCAGCCAGGCGTCTCGGCGAAGCTCAAGCGTAATCCCAATTACTTCAAGGCCGGCAAACCCTATTTGGACGAGGTGGAGTTTATCGCGATCACGGACCTCGCCGCGCGTATGGCCGCGCTGTCGACCGGCGAGGTTGATTATATCGGCCGCGCCGACCTGAAAACGCTCGGCATGCTGAAGCGCAAGCCAAATATCGATATCCTTGAGGTCACCGGCTACGGCCACTACACGCTGCCTATGAACGTGACGGTTGCCCCATTCGACAACCCCGATGTGCGCATGGCCCTGAAATGGGCGATCGACCGCGAGGAAATCGCGCAGAAGATCTTCCTTGGCCATGCAACCGTCGGGAATGACAACCCAATCGCACCGGCTATCAAGTTCGCCATCAATCCGGAGCCGCAGCACAAATTTGATCCTGAAAAGGCGCGCTTCCATCTGAAAAAAGCGGGAATGGAAAATCTCAAGGTCGACCTTTCCGTCGCCGACGCCGCTTTCGCCGGCGCCGTGGACGCAGCCGCCCTCATCCGCGAGACGGCGGCCCAATGCGGCATCGATGTCAATGTGGTGCGCGAGGCCGAGGACGCCTATTGGGACAATATCTGGCTCAAGAAACCGTGGTGCGCCTCCTATTGGAGCGGTCGTGCAACGGCCGACTGGATGTTCACGCAGGCCTACTCGGCCGATTCCAGCTGGAACGAGACGTTCTGGAAAAATCCCCGCTTCAACGAACTGCTGATTCAGGCACGCGCGGAGACCGACGAGGCCAGGCGCTCCGCGATGTATGCCGAAATGCAGCAGTTGACGCATGACGACGGCGGCGCCATCGTCCTGGTCTTCAACAATTTTGTCAGTGCCAAGTCCAAGAAACTGGCGCATGGCGAATTGGCGCCGAACTGGGAAAATGACGGACTGAAGATGGCCGAGCGCTGGTGGGAAGCCAACGCGTGACGTTCGCCAGGCGAACCGCCGGTGGCGCGGGCGGTTCGCTCCTTTCAGGGGAAACGCTCGAAGGCACCGCCCATGAACCCGGTCGTTAGGACGGTTCTGCAGCGCCTGGGTCTCGGCCTGATCACGCTGTTCATCGTCTCCATCATCATCTTTTCGGCGATTGCCATGCTTCCGGGCGATTTCGCCAAGGCGATGCTCGGGCAATCGGCGACGCCGGGGACGGTCGCTGCGTTCCAGCGCGAGATCGGCATCGATCGTCCGCCGGTTGAGCGCTATTTCGCCTGGGTCGGACAGATCGTGCAGGGGGATTTCGGCTCTTCCTTCGCAAGCCGCACCGGCTACCGGCGCACGGTCGCCGAGATCATTGCGCCCCGGCTCTACAACACGATGTTCCTCGCCGTGATGACTGCCCTTATAGCGGTTCCACTCGCGCTGGGACTCGGCATTCTCGCCGCTCTCTACCGCAACAGCTGGTTCGACCGTGTGGTGAACACGGTGACGCTGACGACGATTTCATTCCCAGAATTCTTCGTCGCCTATATGCTGGCCTATCTCATCATCTCGCGCGACACGTTCATTGGAACCGAATTCGCACAGTCCCTGCCCGAGTGGCTCGCGGCTTCGATCAACTGGGTCCTGAACCTGGTTCCCAAATTTCCGACACTGGCGAACATCAGCGACCGAACGCCGTTCTGGGAGCACGTCTGGCGCGCAGCGCTGCCGTCCATCACCCTCACGCTGGTGATTGTTGCCCATATGATGCGTATGACGCGCGCTGCGATTATCAACATGCTGGCAAGCCCCTATATCGACATGGCGCGGCTCAAGGGAATGTCGCCGATGGCAATCGTTCTCAGACACGCCCTGCCCAATGCCTGGGCGCCTATCGTCACGGTAATTGCGTTCAACCTCGCTTATCTCATCGTAGGCGTGGTCGTCGTCGAGGTGGTGTTCGTCTATCCCGGCATCGGCCAATTGATGGTCGATGCGGTGAAGTCCAGGGATGTTCCGGTCGTGCAAGCCTGCGCCTTGATTTTCGCGGCAACCTACATCCTGCTTAACCTGACCGCCGACATCATTTCCATCGCCACCAATCCGAGGCTTTTGCACCCGCGATGACCAGTACCGAACATGTCGTGGCGGTTCCGAGACAGAGGCGCACGCGCGCCTCCCGGGTAAAAACCGCACTCAAAAAGGCTCCATTCAGCGCCTGGTTCGGCGTCGTGGTCATCCTTGGCTATGTCTTCGTCGCGCTGTTAGCGCCCTGGATAGCGCCCTACGGAGAAACGCAGGTTTTCACCGAGGCTTTCGCGCCTTGGAGCCAGGAGTTCATCGTCGGGACTGACCAACTCGGTCGGGACGTGCTCACCCGGCTGATCTATGGCGCGCGCAATACAATCGGCATCGCCTTCGCGACTACGCTTCTGTCCTTCGCGGTGGGCGTCACGCTCGGATTGCTGGCCGCGATGTACCGGGGGTGGCTCGACCAGATTCTGTCGCGCGCGGTAGACGTGCTGATGTCGATCCCAAGCCTCATCTTCGCGCTGATGTTGCTGTCCATTTTCGGTTCCTCGGTCACCAACCTGATCCTCATCATTGCCTTGCTCGATTCGACCCGCGTATTCCGGCTGGCGCGTGCGGTCGGGCTGAATGTTGCCGTCATGGAATACGTCGAAGCCGCGCAACTGCGTGGCGAAGGGCCGAGATGGATTCTGACCAAGGAGATCCTGCCCAACGTGCTGCCGCCGCTGATCGCGGAATTCGGCCTGCGCTTCTGTTTCGTTTTCCTCACCATCGCCGCGCTCTCCTTTCTCGGCGTCGGCATCCAGCCGCCGACAGCCGACTGGGGTTCGATGGTGCGGGAAAACGCCACCCTCATCACCTATGGCGACATCACTCCGCTCTTGCCGGCAGGCGCGATCGCCCTTCTCACGGTCTCTGTGAATTTCGTTGTCGACTGGTTCCTGCACGCGACAAGCGGGTTGCGCGATGAAAAGTAAGGTTTCTGGCCTACGCGAAAAGGGGACGAAACTCCTCAGCATTCGCGACCTTCACGTCGAAGGGTTTTCCGACGAGCGCTGGCACCCGATCGTTCGCGGTGTGGATCTCTCGCTAAGGCGCGGTGAGGTCCTCGGCCTCATAGGCGAGTCCGGCGCCGGAAAGTCCACTATTGGGCTTGCCGCGATGGGATATGCCAAGCCAGGTTGCCGAATTACGCAAGGGTCGATCCTGTTCGACGGGATCGACCTTCTCGCCATGAGCGAAACCGCACGGCGGCGGCTCCGAGGCTCGCGCATCGCCTATGTCGCACAAAGCGCGGCCGCTTCCTTCAACCCGGCGCATCGGCTACTCGATCAGACGGTCGAAACAGTCGTGGCTCACGGGATCGCCAGTCGCGAGGCAGCGAATCGGGATGCCATCGAGCTTTACCGGCGTCTTCACCTGCCGGATCCGGACACCATCGGCTTCCGCTATCCTCACCAAGTCTCCGGAGGGCAGTTGCAGCGGGCGATGACGGCGATGGCGATGGCCTGCCGGCCCGACCTCATCATCTTCGACGAGCCGACGACGGCGCTTGACGTAACCACACAGGTCGAGGTCCTCGCCTCGATCCGCAAGATTGTCGAAGATTTCAACACTGCCGCGATCTACGTCACGCATGATCTGGCCGTCGTCGCGCAGATGGCGGACAGGATCATGGTTCTGCGCCATGGCCGTACTGTGGAGGAGGCCGAAACACGCCAGATGCTTGCGGCGCCGACTGAAGACTATACGAGGACGCTCTGGGCGGTGCGAAAGCTAGCCAAACCAGAAGTGCCGGCCGCGGACCATCTGCTCACGATCGACAACATCACCGCCGCCTACGCCGGGGCAGTCAAGGTTCTGCAGGATGTATCGATCAAGGTGCCGCTCGGACGGACGGTAGCGGTCGTCGGTGAATCTGGTTCCGGTAAATCGACGCTCGCCCGCGTCATAACCGGCCTGCTGCCGCCGGTCTCGGGCTCGATCTCGTTTGCGGGACATCGTCTGCCAAAAACACTGAAGGAGAGGCCTAGAGACATTCTGCGCCGCATTCAGATGATCTACCAGATGCCTGACAACGCGCTCAATCCGCGTCAGACCGTCGAGGAAATCATCTCCCGGCCGCTCGAGTTCTATCTCGGCCTCAAAGGGGCGGCGTGCGACCGCCGCGTTGGCGAACTCATGCACATGATCGAGATGGACGAAAGCTTCCGCGACCGTCTGCCGGGCGAACTTTCGGGCGGTCAGAAGCAGCGCATCTGTATTGCCCGGGCGCTAGCTGCTAATCCGGAGCTCATCATCTGCGACGAGGTGACCTCGGCCCTCGACCAGATCGTACAGGAAGAGATCCTGAAGCTCCTTATGCGGCTGCAACAAGAATTCGGAGTCAGCTACATTTTCATCACGCACGACATCGCGACGGTGCGGGCAATCGCCGACGAAATTGTCGTCATGCACCAAGGCAAAGTCGTCGAGCAGGGGCTCAAGACCGAAATCCTGACGCCGCCGCATGCTCCGTATACCGAACTGCTTCTCTCCTCGGTGCCGGAGGTGGATCCAGACTGGCTGACGAAGCTGCTGGAAACCCGGGAGCGCAAGCGGGTCGGCGCGGCAAACTAAATCCCAACGTATTGACCGCTTGAGACTCCGGCTCCAGTTCTCGCGCGAACGTCCTATATTGAGGGGTGGCGGGAATCACCGTTATGCCGCAACCGCGACGTCCAGAATGGTTGCAACAATGTCTGCTTTCAGGCAGTAGCAACGGTCACCTCAACGGCCGATATTAGGCGGATAGCGTCGTTCACCAAAGTTGGCAAGAACGACTGCAACGGGTTGAAGGCAGATATTGGTGGCGATCTACCTGAGTTTATTTCGCGAAGATGGTTCGCTCATCTAGGAAACGGGCCGTATTCCGAGGCCATGTCGATCGGCTGAATCAATTCCTCTCCGCCCTTATTCTTGCTCAAATTCACCTGGCGATCGACTCTGTTGAATTGCAGTTGGCCACCGAGATCGCGCCTGAGCAGGTCCTTGGCCGCTGAGGTCGGCGTCGCCGCATCCAGCCAGGCGTCATAGGCGGCGGGATCGAGAATTATCGGCTGCCGATCATGGAGGTTGGCCATCGAAGGCTGCCCTGTCCGTCGGGCAACCAGCACCAGAGATGGCCCGCGCCGTCATATTCACCGTCACCGGCGATCAATCACCGGCATCGGTCGGCGCCACTGACGTTCACTCTGCGATCCGGGTGTTCTGCACCGAATCGTCACGCCGCCAAGCGAGCAAAGAGCGAGTGTCCGACACAAGCCGGGAGACCCGCCTGATGCGTGCATCACCTTGCTTTAAGCGCAATTTGCCTCATTCAAACAGACGAGGACAGTAGCCCGGCCTGATTCTACGTTAGGAGGTCGTCCTGTGAACTCGTCCTGGAGCAATTGCAATTATTGCACGTTATGCGGAAACAGAAGCAAGCTCGTGAATCTTCATGCAGACACTGTTGGAGTTCATGCGGTCGCATCCCGTAGGGGGCACATTGTCGAAGAACGGCCGGGGGAACAACGATTTTTTCGGTGTTACCGCAAAAATCTACAAACCCCATTCGGTTATTTCCCGCCAGGATGACCACAACGATGGGATATTTGTCGTAAAATCGGGTTGGGCCATCCTTTACCACGGACTGCCGGACGGAGAACGGCAGATCATCGACACCCCTCTCAAGGGAGACATTGTCGGTTTCCGTGGTGTGGACGGACCCCGTCTGGCGTCGCTGGCGTCCATAACCGAACTAGCTGTTTATGAAATTTCCAGTAAGGAACTGCTCAAGGCAATTTTGTCCCAAGGCCACCTCGGGAAGAAGATCGCCTGCTCCCTGGCCCGCTTGAACGCCATCCTTGCCGAACATCTTATGAATACCGGGCGGCGGAACGCGATGAGGCGCACCGCCCATTTCCTGCTCGAGTTGGAGGAGAGGCTCTCCATGGTTGGGCTGTCGGCCCATGGGAGATATGAGTGCCCTCTTACCCAATATGAACTGGCCGACATCCTCGGAATGACCGCCGTTCACGTCAACCGAACGTTAAGGGAACTCCGCAAGGCCGATCTCGTTTCTTTCAAGTCAGGCTATGTAGAGGTGATCAACCGCAAGAAGCTGGTCGAAACAGCCGGATTCGACAGCGAGTATCTCAGATATCTCTGAGCGGCAGCATGCGGACCATCAGCAAATTCTCCGCTGACGACACCGTCCGGCGTCGCCGGAACAGTCACCTGGCGGGGCTTGGTATGTCAACGACGGCAGCCGCATCCGGCTCGAGGCGGTGGAAGGTTGGGCTCAGCGGAACTCAACCCATTCAAAATCGAGAGAAGCCAGATCCATCACGCCCGACGGCGACACGGCCTACCGCGCGAGGTCGGCGTGTGCCTACGGCAGATCCATCGGGTGTGCTCGAATTAAAGCGTTGCGCCACGGATATCACTTCTGCGCCCTGACTATGCCAACAGCACCTTCAGGAATTCTGGTCTACCTCTGCAATCGCGGCAGGCACTAGCCGATCCACGTTCGGGTGTCGGCTGGGCTGAAGATGGCTAAGTGGTCTCATGCCTGCGTCTTAAGGCAGATGCAGCGCCTTGGGGCCAGCCTGGCGTCGGTTTCCTTGAAAATTGCGAAAAAAGCAACCTATGTTAGAGACTGCTTATAAATAAACCGTACACTCACCCAAGCTGGTCTCGCTGAGGAGTCGGAGAACTGAAAACGGCTCAAATGGGGTAATCGAGCCTCAAGCTTTCACAAGGCCTGGTTATCAAACCTGCAATGCTAGTGAATGAAGAAACTACATCGCAAGGTGGCTTGGTATGGGAAAGAGTGGGTATTCCACGGCACGGCTGCATAACTACACTTCGGCCAATCGGTCAGGGGTTCCGTCCAGCGGAAGCGTTCACGGACAGAGGGAGTACCTCCTCATCCTGGACGGAAGGGCCCTAGACCGCGAGTGTCTCGCATCGGCTCTCGTGGACCACGAACTCGGCATGGGGGTCGCCGCCCTGAGTTCGATCGATGAATGGCGCGTAAAGAAGGGCTCGGCCCCTCCCCTGGCAGCCATACTCTTCAACCTTGGCGGACGGAAGGTCACCGATCATGGCATCGCAGACGAGATCAGGCACATTTCCTCCGAGTTCAAATCAATCCCTGTGGTCATCCTGGCCGACACCGAAGACCTTGTACAGATACTGACCGCTCTCGAATGCGGTGCACGCGGCTACATTCCGACCTCGGTCGGAATCGATGTCTGCGTCGAGGCTATAAACCTTGCGGCAGCGGGAGGCATCTTCGTCCCGGCGAGCAGTGTCCTTTCCATGCGGCACCTGATGGATTCGGGCAGCCGCGACAGACAGCCTTTGACAGGCATTTTCACACTCAGGCAGGCCGAGGTTGCCCAAGCGCTCCGGCGCGGCAAGGCGAACAAGATTATCGCCTACGAACTGAACCTGCGCGAAAGCACCGTGAAGGTCCACATCCGAAATATCATGAAGAAGCTGAAGGCGACCAACCGCACGGAAGTCGCCTACAAGGTCAACGATCTCCTCGCCGAGGGAACTCTGGTTGAAGAGTGGACCAGGCATAACACTGCCCGCCTTGGGTGAATTCCGCGGGCTGTGTTCGAGGTCTTCGGCACGATCGGCAGTATTGCCTAACTGACTGTGCGGGTTGATTGCTACCGCGGAATCGGCCGCTCAATCTGCGATCTAAGCAGGCTCGGGGAAGGTGTGTCTGCCTACCCATCCTATGGCCTCCTCGATCGTACCGAAATTCTGCCCGCTCAGCAGCCCGAACCCTGTCTCGAGGAACCATTTGCCTTTCGTGGAGTAGGCTTCCTCGTCGATCTGGGTGAGGACCGCCACCAGTTGGTCACGTTTCCTATTCGGGATCTCGTATTCGAGCATCAGGTGATCGCAAAAGACGTTCTGGGTCGGTTGGTTGACCTCCCGTTGGTCCTCGGGATCAACCCGTGATCTGCATCCGTCGGCCACTGCTTATCGATCGGCTATGGGCGGGGAAGTAGCTGTCTTCGAAATCAGCGGGTTCGAATGTGGACGAGTTTAATCGGAAGGGCCTCGGCCGAAGCTATCCAACGCTACCGCTAGGCTTTGGCAAGTGACCGCACAAGCCCGAATGACGATATGTCAGGACGGGAAAGCGGGTTTATCGGATTAGTGGTACCCCTTTAGTGCTTTAAGTAGATCTTGCGGATGGTGAGACTGCTGAGTTGCCATCTTGTCGTTCCCCGACGAGCCATTGCCAGAGGGGGGCGTAAGCATACCATGGTTCATCGCCCAAACTGCAGCCTGTGTCCGGTTGCGGACCCGAATCTTTCGAAGGATGGCCTTGACGTGTACCTTCACTGTAGCTTCGGCGATGTTAATCTCGCGCGCGATGGCTTTGTTCGATTCCCCTTCGATCAAGCGCCATAAAATACATCTTTCCCGATTTGACAAAATTACTAGTTCTCGATCCTCGTTCTCCACTTTAACAGCCATGTGTGTTAACTCGTCAGTTACCGTGGCATGTTTCAGACCATGCCTTACATCTTGAAGAAACGTCGAAGTTTCTGCAGGTAACACCATCTGCCCTAGCATAACCAATTCGAGAGCTTTGACGAAAGTGTCGTAAGCAGCAGCTTTTGTCAAATACCCGTCAGCCCCCGCACGAAGAGCTGAAACTATATCGGTCGTTCGACAGTAATCGGCTAGCGCAACGACATGGCAGGTCGGGTAAATCGCTTTAAAGTCTGCAATTTGTGCGAATTCAGCATCCGCATCAATACCGCCGACATCTATGATGAGCAAGATGGGTCGGTGCTGGGGTAGCGGCTTCTGCAGGAGATCGTGAACACAAGCCGCAGAGAAAAGAATACGAAAATTTGCTGCATCCAGGATTCGACTAAGGCCTTCTCGGAGTAACTCGCTCGGCCCGACAAGCACTGTGATAAAAGATTGCCTTGTCATCATGGCCTTCTCGCTCTGCGCGATTAAGATACACGCATCGATTAGGGGGCTCCACGCACCACCGCACAGTTTCTTTTTTTACCTTACGCTTGGAAAGCCCTACCCCAAAATACCCTCTTAAGGCGTAGGGCAGCATCGTCGAGGCCTATCCGGATTCTCAAGCCTACGGCCTTTTGGGGAAGGCACGAGCCCGGCTTTCAGCCGCTCCGGTAGCGGAATGATCGCGTTTGCAACTAGGAGCCGTAAATGGTGATCGGCTCGTTCTTCCAGGACCTGGATGATGAAGTTGGAAACGGCCCAGCCATCCTGCGAATGCATGTCGGAGCCGCAGGCGGTTCGAGACGCTGCGTCGGCAAACCAAGAGTTCCTCTTCGTTGCGTTGATCGCTTTTTGTCCCGTTTGCCATCAAAGAAGTTCTCCTGCAGCGCAGCAACCTGGCTATTGGACGAGTTCTCCCAAGACCGCGCTTTATCCGGAAGGAGTGCCCACAAAGGATAGTTGTGCCGCTGGCGGCGAAGGCTCACGATACGGCAGAGCCTTGCCCGTCGACCCTCGACCAGTTCGGGACGGGACGGGATGGCCGCCCTGAAATGAAAGCCATATGCCATGGCCATGGATACAGAATACAATTCCGGGCCCGCCCCTTTCCCGTCACAGGCGCCCCCACGCAGGGGAATAAAGGCCGTCCTGCTTGTCTTCGGGCTGTGCGGGGTCGCCGCCCTGGGAGGGGCCGCGGTCAGAAACGGGGGGGCCATGGAGGCTTCCAGAGCCATGGTACAAAAGGTCAAGGATGCCTCCGGATCCGTGGTGCAGAAGGTCGAGGATGCCTCCGGATCCGTGGTGCAAAAGGTCGAGGATGCCTCCGGCGCCATGGTGCAGAAGGTCGAGGATGCCTCCGGAGCAGTGGTGCAAAAGGTCGAGGATGTCTCCGGAGCCGTAGTGCAGAAGGTGTCTGCTGCTATCCATAGCTGGCAAGAACATCCGGTCCAAGCCACGGCCGAACCCTCCCGGGGGATCGTGTCGAGACCGGATGCGTCGACCATGGCGTCGGTCGAACGGAGCGCCGTCCCTGCGGTCCCCACTAGGGCCGAGCCTCCCAAAACCCTCAGGACGGGACCGGCTGCGTCGACTATGGCGTCGGTCGAACGGAGCGCCGTCCCTGCCCTCCCGATCAGTGCCGAGCGCCCCAAAAGCAAGGCGCCAGACGTGCCAACCGGAGCCCTCTTCGGCGTCGGCGATCGCCTCAAGGCCGTGTTCTACGAGCGCGTCGACGTCGAGGAAGACAAGTGGGGGGGCGCGTCCTCGGCCTTGCACGGCATCCTCCAGCGTCCGGAACTGAGCGGCGAATATATTGTCCAAGAGGACGGCACGATTTCAGTGCCCTTGCTTGGCTCCATTCCGGTCGCCAACCGGTCGACGCAACAGGTACAGGCCGACCTGGCGGAAACCTTCAATCAACTGCTGGGCCGCAAAGGACTGGTCAACATCCTGCCGCTGGAGCGCCCGCCCATTTACGTGCTGGGCCCGGTCAAGAATCCAGGCTCGTTCAAGTACGCGGCCGGCATGACGATCCTGCACGCGATCGCGCTGGCCGGCGGACTCGACCGGGCCGAGAGCGAGCCGTGGCAGAAGATCGAAGCCGTGCGTGAGACCCAGAAGCGGACCGGGGCGATCGATACCATGTTGAAGTTGCTCGCGCGCGCGGCCGTGCTGAAGGCCGAGCGCGACGGCACGGCGCCCAAGATCCCGCGCCAGTTGCTGGAGCTGGCCGGCGCGACCGAAGCTGCCAACCTCGTGAACGAGCAGAGCGACCGGCGCAAGGCCGTCGCCACGGCCCGCAAGGATCGCGAGCGCGCGACCATGCGTGCGCTGGAGGCGGCCAAGCAGGATGTTGCCGCTTATGCGCGCATGGAGTCGTTCGACGAACTCATCAAGCTGCGCCAGGAGCGCGTCAACAGCATGCGCACGCTCGTGGACCGCAAGGTTCTCAGCATGACGGTGATGGATCAGATCCAGAGTGAGTTGTCCGACGCGCAACAGCGTCGGCAGGACGCCCGCAACCAATACGCGAGCGCCAAGCAGCGCCTCGCTTGGCTAGAGTCTGAGGTGTTGCGGACCCGGGCCGACCTCAGGAACGATCTGGAGGTCGAGATCGAGACCACGGAGAGCCAGATCGCGGCCAATGTGCGCGAGTTGAACGCCAGCGAAGGCGTCCTGTATACGTTGCCGGTGACCCGCGCGCAGTTTGCGAAGGACGCAAACAGCGCAACTTATCAAATCGTGCGGCAATCGGCAGCCGGGCCGGTCAGCATCGAGTCCGATGGGATGACCCTGTTGCAGCCAGGCGACCTCGTCAACATCAGCGTGGGCGCTAGCGAGCCAAGAGAGCCGGCCGGTTCGCCGGTCCCGACCTTGCCGCTGACCGGCGAGAGCTTGCCGCCCGCGCGCACACCTAGCGATGGTCTTGGAACGTCGCTTCTCGAGAATGGCATTCAACAGTAGCGCTGCTATCCCCGGGAGACCCGGCATGAAGACCAGCTCAGCCTGCTCCTCAACGAACTGCGCTTGCCGCCATCAAGCGAAGTTGTGGGATCGAGATCCCCATCATATCGAGACCAATCCAGCCCATCCGACGAATACGCCATAAAAGCGTTGTATCGGACGCCAGTGATCGGTTGTAAAATGCTTCACCAAGCGACCATTCATCACAGGCAACTTTGACGGGATCCCTGTAGTATGTCTGAATTTTCTCGATCCCCATTCCGGGCGTGGCTAACCATGTCGGAATATGATGGCATAACCGATCAACGTCGGTTAGCACTTTATTGAGACCGGTACCCGCCGCCGGATCGCTGGTAGCAAAACTGTCACCAGCCAATACCAGACCGGGTTGCTGTTCATGATTCTGCGCAGCGTAAAGATCAACGGGTCGAATCTGAATATCACTTGACACGACAGCATCACCAAGGAGACGCTTCAATCGGGGCATTACCGAATACAATGCAGATAACGGCGATGTGCGAACTTCCTGACACCACGGATGGCGTATATCACCATGGTAGACGAACACATTGGCGCGCATTCTTGAACCAATCGGAAACATGCTCACATAACCCATAGGCCCTGGCCTTTCCGCAGAATACGTTAAAGCTTGAAATTTGAAACCAGCTTTAGAGGTGAGATCAAAACCAACACTGATCGAGTGGCATTTGCTGATCTCGGATCGCGTGATCGCACCCCGGACGACATTGTTTAAGCCGGTCGCCACCACAATCAATCGGGTCGACCATGTGTCACCATTTGACAGGGTAATTTCCTGCCGGTCGGAACTCGTCGTTATTTTGGTCACTTTAGCGCAGATGAATTGGACACTATCTGGAATCTGGCGGCGAATAACATTTACCAAATCCTCATAAGCCACCCCATATTCGCAGGGCTCGCCGTGTTTCCCTTGCTTTTTACCAATGACATAACCGCGACGGGCCACCCATATCTCAGCCATCGGTGTCGCAGCCGCCAATACGTCATCCACCAGCCCGGTTTTTTTGAGCAAGTCGACTTGATCGCCATCGAGTTTTTCGCAGCGAAACTCCACCGGATAGACTGGATGGATATCAACAAGGATGGTCGAAATCCCCATCCGGCCAAGCATCGCAGCGGCTAACGAGCCGGCGGTACCACCCCCGAGGACCGCTACATCAATATTATTCAATTCCCGCTCCTTCGCCCACCACTTCATTGACAACACGATCATGACAGCGAACCAAACGGTGTCGAAGAAAATTCAAGACTCCGTCTATTGCTGCAAAAACACAGTTCGGTGAACAGCGTTGACCTGGTCGCGCGATAAACAAGCGCCCCTGGTTCTCCATCAACCGGCCAGTCTCGCGAAGCAACCTGAACTGCTTCTCCTCAATTGTCTCGCAGCGAAAATCCTCCGGATAGGGATGATGCGCGTCGATCAGGACGACCGAGAATCCGGCTCGCCCGAGCGTCGCGGCGGCGATGGAGCCCGCCAAGCCGCCGCCGACAGTCCCAATATCTACGCCATACATCATAGTCTCCCGCAAAGTAATCTCATTATACTATACTTTTTCGAGAAGCTCGAGGATTGTATCCCGCTCCAAGATCAAAAACTCGTGAAGGGTCGGTCAGATAAACATGCGACGCAAGGATCGTCTTGTCTTACGAAGAACCTGCCGCAGCGGCGGATTTAACAACGTCGTTTTGGCATACCATGTATCCACATAATGGATCGCCATTCGCACCGCAATGACAATACGACCACGCAAATTTCTGCTATCAAAATGGAAAAACAAAGGCAAATTGATATCGGACCATGCAAGCTTATAGGGTTCGTCGCCGATCGTAAAATCGAATTTCTGCATCTTCTGGGCAATGGCATATTGCATCATTTCCTGAATATGCTGACGCCCGGGACTGTATTTGGCGAACTCGTCCTCATAACTCGACATCACCAGCGAATAAATGGAGTTGAACCGGAGACCGAGACCCGTCGCCACCGGAATCCCAGCCACATCCAGCCGCGTGACATGGATGACCTCGCACAAGCGAGGATTGGCGACAATCGCCAAATAAAATTCGCGAAAACCCGGACGTGCGAACATATCATGAACACCCATTCGGGCATAGCTGCTCCGTTTTTGTTCGATCAGCTTTGTAATGGTGCACTCGATCTCGGCCTGCTCTTGCACGTCTACAAAGCGAATCGACCCGCCACCTCGCTTGGCGAGGTTTTTGGCCTTGCGCCGGTGGGTATGCAGAGTCGAATTCGAAAACTTTGACGCATAAAACCGATCCCAGTTCGCTTCCGGGAGGGTTGCGACATGTCCGCCGCAATTAGTCAGCAAGACTGGCAAGTCGAGAAAGGGATTAGGTTGAGAGCCGACAACACTGGGCATATTGTAAAATTCAACAGCGTCGAAACGAAGTTGAGGATAGTCTTGAATCGTCCGAATTATGTCTTTCCATAGGCGGCCGAATTGCCCAGGTTTCACGTGATCGCTAAAATTTGTCGCCAGGATGGGCGAATTATAATCGCACAATTCCGATCCAAACCAGACCAGTCGGCGGATCAGACCATGGCGTTCGATCGCCAATGGCAGAATAAAAACCGCCACGCCGGTATCGTCGAGACCCAGCACGATCACCGGAATCAGTTTCTCTTTGGAGCCGATGTGGCGATACCATTCCATCTGCCAATCAAACAATTGGAATACAGTACAATCCGCATGCTGCTCTAATGTTCTCCACTGAGCTTCCACCGCGTCCATATCGGTGAAAATTTGCAGAGCAATATTCGCCGTCGTCATTGGGTGTTCCAATGTAACAAAGGTTTTAGCCAGTCCTGCTGCTAGAGAATGTTCTGCTTGAAATCCCAAACCCAGCGCCATGATCGATGTCTCCTCAAGTCTGTAGCGGCGACTCGGTCGGTCGCTCGTGCTGCGCGGGGCCGGCGGCAGAATCCAGTTTCACCGCGAAGGCCAAAATCAGGGCGGCACATGCACCCTCGATGCTGACGGCGAGCGTCCAGCCTAGGACCAGGCCTTGAAGTCCACCAAGCTTCGCCCCCGCGACCACGAAGCACAGCTCCAGCAATCCGCCAAGCGCGAACCAGCGAGATGCCTTGCGCATCCTGTCGCCCAACCGCGCCAGCGTACAGGCATGAAATTTGAGCGTTGATCCCAACAGGCTGAAGCCGAGGAAGCGCAGGCTCGAACCGGCGATCTCAGGATACGCTGGATTGAAGACCGCAAGGATCTGCTGCGAATAGGTGAAGACTATGACGGCGCAGACCAGCGAGAAGAGCAATGACGCCGTCACCGATACAAGGACATCGTGTCTGGATTGTTTTGGGCATGCCCTGATCACGGGGAACAGGACCGTGGCCATGGCTGCGGGAATCAATGACGCCATAGAGACCAGCATCCACAACGCCACGAAGGCGGCATTTGTGGTGGGCGACAGGAGAACCAGCACAAGGTAGGGCATGATGACGCTCGGGGCCTGCACGGCCACATCGAGCGCGTAATGGTCGACCACCTTGCGTCGGAGAATATGGAGCAGCCGAAAATCGGGGACCCCAACAAGACGACGCGCGCCGCCCCGGGTCAAGAGATCGACGCCGACAAAGGACGCCAGCAGGCCGGCCACCCAGGTCAGAAGCAGCGCGGCACTGGACGTGTGGCCGGCGGCCGCAGCGCAGGCGATCAGCAGCAGCTTGAATGTGGAGAACAGCACTTGCCGGATCATCCTGCCGGTGCTGCGCAGGTTGCCGACGAAGGCCTGGTCGACCATCATGGCGAGAACTGTCAGGCCGCAACCGAGGACGAATGCAACTCTTTGGAGCCAGCCGCCGATCGACTCGGTCGAGCTGTTGAGGTACGCATCTCCGAAGACAAACACCACGGCCAGGCCGACCCCCAGCACCACCCCGATGGACGCTGCAGCGGCCACGAGGCCGCGGTCCCTGCCTGGATGCCGGACGATTTCACCCATCAGCAGGGTCCCGAGCCCGCCCTCCCCCAGCAGGCCGACGAACGCCATCACGGATAGGAGGGCGGCGGCCTTGCCGATCACTTCCGGCGGAAACAGCCGCGCCGCGAGCCACCAATAGACAAACCCGAGACCGGCCGCTGCAATCGTTCCGATCGCCAGAGCGCTGGAATTCAGCACGAGCGCGGCGCTCTTTCGAAGCTCTCGTCGGGCGCGAATAATGGCCGTCCTGACGAGGTCTACCGGCAAGATGGCTCTCCCGACGAACCTTGCTGCGACGGCACCGCTGCCCTGCTGGCGGCTGGGCGCAGGACGTCCCGGTAGACCTGCTCGATCCGGGTCACGACCGCTCCGGCCTTGAGGCGGCCGACCCTGGCGAGGCTTGTCACCTCCAGGCGGGCCAGCAAGGCGCGGTTCTCCAGAAGGGTCTGCATTGCGTGGGAAAGGGCGTGCGCATCACCGGGCGGCACGAGAAGCCCAGTTTCGCCATGATCGACTAGATCCGGCATGCCGCCGACGCCGGTTGCAACGACCGCCTTGCCGGACGCCATCGCTTCCATGATGACCGTCGCGCAGGCTTCGGGCCCGACCGACGGCAGTACGCCGTACAGTGAGCGCCGCCAAGCATGCATGATGGCGGAATGCGGCCATGCGCTGAAGACGCGGACGTTCGGCGGAAACTCTGTTGGCGTATCGGCGACTCGGCGCCCGATCAGGACCAGCTGCGGCGCCCGCTCCAGGCCGGCATAGGCTCGCAGGAGAACGTCAATGCCCTTGAGGCGCATCATGTCACCGACGAACAGGATGAATTCATCCCGGGGTAGCTCCCGCAGGCAGGGATTTTCCGGGCCAAGCACCCCGACATCGTCGGGCACGAAGTTGGGGATGACCTCGTAGGGGGCGCTGCCTTCGGTCAGTCCGGTGTGACGCGCCACCGCGTGGCTCACCGCGATGAAGCGGTCCACCGCGCGCCGAGCGGCGAAGCTCGACGCCCAGTTGCCAAACGTGGTCGCGGCTGCCTTCACTGCCCCGTAGTGCCTTGTAGCGCAGGGCAGGCACTTGGCCGGCGCTGGGCCACTGCAGAGATTGGCGCCCAAGTGCATGAAGTTCTTCTTGGCGCAGACAAGACCGTAATCGTGGAGCGTAACCACGAGGCGTGCCCCACTCAGACCTTTGAGCGGCAGGAAGGACGCGTAGATCCAGTTGTGGGCGTGGACGATGTCCGGCTCCTCCCGGGCGACCAGCCGCTTCAGGGCAAGCACCAGTTCGGGATCCGGAAAGGGCGGTGCATGGCGGCGCTCGGGATCGCTGTGGAGGCCCGACAGACGCTGCAGCGTGCCGCGCAGGCGATGCACGCGGACCGCGCCGTCCAGCTCCGTTTCGGGGGATCCGGGATGCATCAAGGTCCCGACGCTGACATGATGGCCCCGCTGCGCCAGCGCCGCGCCGAGATTGCGGACATGCCGCTCCTCTCCCCCGATCACCGGAGGATAGAACTGCGATAGCAGCAGGATGCGCATGGTCCAACCTCGTTTCAGATGCGCGGCACCAGCGTCGAAACGCTGCGATAGAGCCGGTTATCTTTCGGTCGATAGAGCCGCGCCTCGGCCGTCTGGCGAGTTGCCAAGGCGGACACCGAGATTTCCCGTGTCCAGGTGTGGCCCGGCGGGACGGCGATCGATCGGAAAACGGCGAACGGTTGCCCATCAAGGGTGATTTCCACGTCGAATCGCTGAGGTCGGGTCTCGGCGCTCCTGATACCGACGGTGATCCGGCCGGACTGGCCACTGGCCGACGGCAACAACCAGAACGCGATGTATTTGAATTCCCGGTAGGCCGCTTCGTCCCGGACGGCCAGCGCATAGGCTCCGGTCGCCACAAGCACCGCTAGCATGAGCGCGGCCACCTGCCAGAGCCGGACCCGCGCCGGGGCCGGCCAGGCTGGCAGATCGGGAGTGTCGCAGCGGCCGGCGGCCACCACTGCGGCGGCGGCCGTCACGGCCCAGAACCACAACGCCCAGCCGAGCGGCGTGAGGAGGCCTGCGGCGTTCAGGGCAAAGCCCCCGGCGATGCCGGCGGCAAAGCTAGCCCCGACCGCGTAGACGAGGTGTTGCAGCGCGGAGGTGGTCCTGATGCCAATGGCCCGCAGCACCGTGTGACCCGGGACGAGTAACACCATGGGGGCGCCCAGGACGGTACGGAGGAGCAAGCTGTCGCTGACCGCAACGGCCGCCACCGCGGCCCCCGCCCAAAGGCATGCGGCTAGAAGGTCCCGCTTGCTATGAATTCTCATGCAATCCCCTCACGTCGTAGATGACGATCCAGCCGTTGTCGTAGATGCGGGTGATTCCCTTGACGTCATTGAACTTGAGCAGAGCTGCGCCCAAGAGCGGCGTTCCCCGCTGCGCTTGCCACGGCTGAAAGTAAAAGCCGAGCACTGGGGGAGCCGTGGTCAGGCGCAGGTCAATCAGCAGGAAATCGATGTCGCTTCCCGCCAAGGCCCAATACTCGTCGGGCCCCAATGTCTCCGCCTCGAATATGCGCGCGGGGTCGATGCCTTCGATGATAGTGACCCTGACGTCCTGCCGGCCATAGCTCGCAAGCAGAAGGCGGTTGATACGGTCAGTGGTGAAGCGGTTGCCGGCACCGAGCCACTCCTTGGCCCAGCGTGCCGTTTCGATACCCATCGGCTCGATCGATTCCTGGTCCGCGGCCACCCTGAAGCGCCCATGGATTGGATTAATCGAAGAGCTAGTGACGCCGCCCAGGACGATGATCACCAGAGCAACGGCCGGTGCGATGCGGCGCCACCCGCGTGGCGTGCGGCCCTGCCAGAAGTGGACGATGCTCACCGCGACGACCAGCCCGACGGCGATGAACACGAACGTTGCCATGCGGTTGCCGATTTCCCATCCGGCGACGGTCAGTCGGAAGGCCACCGAGACCGGCAACCCGAAAGCCAGCAAGCTGAGGAGCACGAGGCGGCTGTCGCTCCAGCGGCGTTTGAGAATGTTTTGGATGGGACGCCAACGGGACCGCGCACCACCTGGCGCTGCCATGGCCAGCGACCGAAAGAATCCCGTTGCCAGTCCGAGTGCCACCAGAAGGAGCGCCAGTAAGGTGGTCAGCCGCATGTAGAGGGCCTTGTCTGGCGCTCCGAGGTGCTCCGACCGCGGGGTGGGCGCGCCCAGGATCTTCCCGAGCAATGTGTCGAAGCCAGACTCGATCACCGGGCCGAGATAGCCTGTGAGAGGGATGCCACGGGCCTGCACCCACAGGGACGGCAGGGCTATGGCGAGGATCGCCGCGACGCCCACTGCGATGCTGGTCTTGTTCCGCAGGGGTTCGTGCCGGCGCAAAGCCTCGAGGGCCGCCAGCGCTCCGAAATAGATGGCGGCGAAGGCGGCAGAGAGGTGATGCGTGACCGCGAGGCTTGCCAACAGCAAGGCAATCAGCCCGAGCGACTTCAGCCTCGGTCGCCCGACCAGATCCTTGGACGCTGCTTCGACCGCGAAGGTCAGCACGCACAGCACGATACCGAGGCTCCCGTAGGAGAACATCGAGTCGAATAGGAAGAATGTTGAGCAGCCCATATAGGCCAGACAGGCGATGGCCGAGATACGCGGCGATCCGGCGATGCTTTCGAGGAACAGAAACAGGGCACCGATGAACGTGCCCTTGAGGATGGCCAACAAGAGCGTCCCCGCCACAAACAAGGGCAGTCCCGTCAGGTCGACGATCGCCGTCGTCAGGATTTCCAGGGCGGGATACGTTGGCCCGATCGGGAAAAGCGGGTTGGACAGGAACAGCCGGCGGGCCGTGATGAGATCCTCAGCCGCGATCCAGTGCAAGACCTCGTCGTAACCGCTGAAGCTCGTCGGGGAATAGACTACCTTGCAGTAGAACAGGGCTTCAGCAAGCAGGAACAGGAGGAACAGGCGCTCCCCGCGGGCTGTTGTCGGCCAGGCGATGCGAAGGCTGGTCGGAGCGACCAGGAGAACGATACCGGGCCAGAAGAGCAGCGGCGCCACGTCATAGCCCCGGCGCCCGGCGGCGTGCCCGGCCACGACCAGGAGCAGAGCCGTAGCGACCGTCAGGCACAGAACCGCGATCCATCCGGAGTTGGCCCGTTGCGGCGGGGTATCGGCGCTGCCCCCGCGAAGGTCGGGACCGATAACGGCCGAGACAAACCTAATCCCGGCCTGGAGCGGGTTGATCCTGGTTCCCGCGGTGAAATGAGCCGGCATCATCAGCATCATGCCCTCGTCGCAGGAGGCCACGATGTCACGCCGCCGGAGGGCAAGCGGACCATGGATCGGCTGCTCAGGACCTCACAGTAGACGTCGTTCAGCGCTTGAGCGCAGGCATCCCAGTCGGGCAGCGCCATACCCGGCACCTCCCGATGGGCCCTCAGCTCCTCGGCCATGGCGGCGGCCAGCTCTTTCGGACCGGCGTCGGGCGGAATCGCCCTGCATAGGCCATTGGCGGCCAGCTCCCGCAACCCGGAGGTGTCGCTGACAAGGACCGGACGGCGCAGCGACAGGGCTTCCATGACGGCAACCGGATGGGCTTCGTAGTCGCTGAACAGCACGAACAGCGCGGCGCTCGCCAGGAGGTCTGCCATTTTCTGCCGCTCGGATCCGGGGATACCCCCAATTGTGACCCGCTTCTCGAGGCCGTGCGTCGCGACGAGGCGCCGCAATTCTCCCTCGTACGGGCCTGTTCCGACGATGTGCAGTCGCACGTCCGGTACCCGGCGGATCAGTTCGGGCAAGGCCGCAATCGCTCGGTGATGGCCCTTGTAGCGCTCCAGCCTACCGCCCGACACGATCAAGTTCGGATCGACCTTGACGCCGGGGCTCGCAGCCGGCATTGCAGCGCCGTTCGGGATGACGACAAACCGTTCCCGCGGCAAGCCCATCCTCACGCTGAAGAAGTCGGCTTCGAATTCGGAGACCCCAATCAGCCGCGCGGCCCGGGCCACCAGCGGCCGAAGCAGCGCGTGCTGTGTGCCACGCACGGCGTTGCGCAGCCGGGAGGAATGCCCGCCGCTGTGGAAGGTCAGGATGAACGGCAGGTCCCCGCGGATGGCCGCCAGCAGCCCGATCGGTGCCACGAAGCTGTTGTAACCTTGGAAATGGATCAAATCCCAAACCCCGCGCCGGATCGCGGTATAAATGCCGGGCGCAGCATAGAGGTCCAGCTCCCTCGGCCAAGCTCGCACGCGCCGCACGCGCATGCCGCGCACCTCCTCCTCAACCGGCAACTCCCCCGAGGGATCGGTGGAGAGCACGTCGACCGAGTGGCCACGCGCCACCAAGCGTGGACCGACTTCCTGGATGTGAGTTTCGATGCCGCCTATGAGGGGATAGCAGCGGGCGGCAACCATCAGGATTCGCATCGGGTTTGTCCACCGACATCACAAGCTGTCGCGCTCCGCCTTTGCTGTGGTTGCACCCTCTCGCGCAGGATGGTCTTGAGGATGCGCCAGCCGTCCGGGATGGCGCGCAGATGGCTCACACCGCTGATGCGCGGAACCTCGAAACTCGCCACCTCGACGATATTGAGGTGGTTCTTCAAGGCCCGCACATTGATGAGGGTCTCGATTTCGAACCCATCGCAATCGCAGTCCAGCGTGGCGACGTGCTTGCTCCAGAAGGCTATGTATCCGTAACATAGATCGGAGAACCAACCGCCAAAGAGCAGCCGCACGAACAGGGTCAGCCCCTTGTTGCCGAACATCCGGAACAGCGACATGTCGTGGGTGCCGGCGCCCTGGATAAAGCGTGAACCCTTGACGAGATCCGCGCCGGCCATCAGTGCACTGACAAAAACGATCGCCTCCTCCGGGACCATGGAGCCGTCAGCGTCCAGCATCACGATGATGTCGCCTGTGGCGGCCAGGAATCCCGCTTGCAGTGCAGCGCCCTTGCCCCGCCGGGGCTCCATCACAACCTTCACGTCCTCTCGCAGGCGGCGCGCGACTGCGACCGTGTCGTCAGTCGAACGACCATCCACGATAATGATCTCATGCGCCCAGTTGGGGATGCGCGGCAGAAGCCAAGGGAGGTTCTTGGCTTCATTGAGCGTCGGGACGACGAAGCTGACTCGGGGCAGAGTCACCGATCGCCGCAGCGCGAAATTGACCGGGTCAGGCGGCGATGTGGCACCGACGGGGGCGAGAATGCTGGAGAGAGGGGCGTTCATGGCAGCGCTTCGAGGTCGTACGATGGGACCCATCCGGGGGGCATATTGTGCTTCCATGACCCCATGAGCTCCCCGAAAATCCGGTGCTCCACATCGCGCGCGCGCAAATGCGCGGCCAGCGACAAGCCGCAGCGACCAGCTCCAATGACCGCCACATCCACGGATGTGCTTGATCCAACCATATGCGGACTCCCGGCCATATAATGAAAGGAGATGAAATGAAAGAAGATCGGTACTCTTGTCCCCCATGATCTTAGGTTGTTATACGACGATTACTGATTCAGATCTGAAATGGAAGGACGATAGATGGCTAGGAAAAGACAATAGATGATTAGCCCTTTTGGGGTATCCCTTCAGGTTATTTCCAGTCCATACCACCTGCGCGGATAGCACGGCAGCGCCACCGATCATCTTCAGCAGCTGTGCTGGCAGCGTTGCCAAACCCGATTAGACTTCTGGGGCCACCTTCAACGCCAGCGGGGACATCCATCGACCTGCGGCCGGCACTAGCCCATAAGCGACAATTTCTGCTGAGCGAACCGTGCGGAAGGCAGCGAAGATCGTCGGCGCGAAGAAATGAACGTCCATCGCAACGCTGACATTGCCACTGGCCAGAAGCTGCGATGTGCAGGTGGGCTCGCTCCTTCACTCGGCCGTGTTTCCGAGCTTATTCTGTGGCCGAAAAGGGCCGAGCGTGCCCGGCCCTTCGCAGGCGGGGTACCTCGCGCTCGACCGCTTGGCTACGGGTAGCTAACCCGGACGAGACCGGCCAAGAGAGGGACTGCCCACGCGGTCCCGAGACCTCACGCGGTCCCGAAACCGGCGCGTCGGGTACCAGCAAACGATAGGAGGTCGTGACCTCTCGCAAACCCCGGATATGCCCGAACAGGTCGATCACCTCCAAACCAGACCGGCGGTTGTAGGTGTGACATCCCAACGCTCCGGACCAAATGCGACCGACCGGGGTCTGGGCAAACTCCGACGCCCCCAGCGCATCGATTTGGCAGAACGTCACCGCGCCGCCATAAACGCGCGCGCAGTCTTGGACCGGGCGTAGCGTGCGTCCGCCGTGTCGGATGACGGCGCCTGCGGGGCGGCTGAGCCTGGCATCGAGCAGGACGGGGTTGGCGGCATGCGACGTCCAAGACCCGGTCAGGCTCTCGGCACGGTAGAGGCTGAGGACATCCCAGGACGTGGACCTCCACAGCCTTGGACTGACGAAAAACCAAAAGCCGCCCGCATGCCAGAACGGCGTGGTATCGTAGCCCTCAATGCCTTCCATGAGGCAGGCCTCCCGCGTCCACCGGTAAGGGAATTCCACTGCCCGGTAGAGGCTGACATTTCTGGCCGCCCCCGATTCGGGGATCATCCAGGTCTGCCCATCCTGCTCGAACACGAACGGATACGAGAGGTGATGCGGTTCCTCTACGACGATCCGGGATGCGCCGGCTGTCCCGTCCCGGTTCACTGTCACGACCGCAATGCATCCCCGGTTCTTCGAGTAGAGATACTGTTCGACAAAAATGAAATCCTGCCCCTGGTGCCGGAACGGGAATGGGTCGGCAAGGTAGCTGTCGGCATTTCCGGTGAACACCCGGAAGGCTGCTTCGCCTTTGTCGAGCAGGCTCGCCGATTCATCGAAGCGCCAGCCAATCCCCCACATCCTGCCGCCCCTCGCCAGGACGTCCAAAAGCCCGATCGCCTTCGATGCAACCGTGCCGGTCGCCCTTGCAAGCGCCGAAAGCGCGCCAAACGAAGGCACTGCCATCCGTGGACCGGGGATACCGGACGCAGATGAACCGGTTTCCTCGTACAGGGCTTTGAGGATCAGCGGCACAGCGCATGAAAGGGCGCTGTCGAGCCTCGTTGCCAACACCTCACGGTCTCCACTGGCCGGACGCGCCGTCCACGGCCGCAACGGGCGCGCCGTGTCATGCAGGTCGACGAGAAGATCTTGATGATTCAACCAGGCCGCCACGACTCCGATCTCGCCGGGTGCGCCGTTGAAGACCGGGGTGAGCACGCGCCGCGCCGCCGGGAGCGATTCCGCCCCGCTCAGATCGATCACCACATCCACTTGGTCGGCCTGAGGCGGCGGCAGGCACCGCAGCGCCGCCTCGACGGGGTCGATGGCGCCGTACCCACGAAAGCCATAGACCAGTCGTTCGAGTTCGAGCAGCAGACGGCAGATTAACGGCAGCGGGCGGCTACCTGCCGCCAAAGCGCAGGAGACTTCGTTGCCGGGCACCTCAGCAAGCGCTTCTGTCAGCCAGAGGTGCCACCGCAGTAGCCGGGACGGATCGAGACTCAGGCAAATGCGCATTGTTGTTCTCACGGGATTTCAAAAGGACGTCAGCGATCCGCCTACCCTGGACTCCGCGGCGGGCCCCGCGAGCCAAGGGCGGCAGATGGAAAGCCGCAGCGCGAGGATGGTTTACACTTACTGCGGTGGCGGGGACTCGCCATGTGGGGGAGCCGAACACTTGATTGGGAGATGCCTGACAGCACGGGTCCATACTCGAGCGGCTGGGAGCGGCCAAGCGCCACTATGCCCGAACGATACCGGGCTGTGCGAGGTCAGATGAGGTAATCCTTCGGGGTTCTTGCGCTGTGTCTCCGGCAAGGGTCATGTGGAGGGATGATTATCGAATGGCAACGGGCGAAATACGGACTGCGCAAGGCGTGGTTGTGTGCGCTCGTGTTCGCGTTCGTATCCGTTCCGGCAGTCGCGAGCGCCGCGGACGGTGCGTCGGCAACGTCGTTCATCAAGACTTCCGGAACGAACTTCACCTTGGACGGCAGGCCGTTCTTCGTGACCGGCGTAAACAACCACTATCTGACCTACGGGTCGCAGGATGAGGTCACCCGCGTTCTCGACGACGCGGTGGCAATGGGCGCCAATGTGGTCCGCACCTTCCTCCAGCCGGTGATCGGGTCGCTCGACGGAAGCAAGCCTACGCTCTGGGATTGGCAGCTTGAAGGCGAAGCCAGCAATCTCGCGGTCAAGGGCACATATCTGCTCCACTGGGATCCGAGTCAAAACAGGATGGCGATCAATGACGGCGTCAACGGCATGCAAAAGGTTGATTTCCTCATCGCCGAGGCCGGCAAGCGACGCCTCAGGCTCATCATCGCCGTCCTGGATTTCTGGGCCTTCACAGGCGGCGCCCAGCAGATGCGGGCCTGGTATGGGAGCCGGGACGCCCCAGGCGTGCAGAGCCAGTACAACACCGACCTCAGCAAAGAGAGGTCGGTGTTTTTCTTCCAGGATCCGCGCACGAAGCGCGACTACAGGATTTGGGTCCGCCACGTCGTGCAACGCGTCAACCCGCTTACCGGGCTTGCCTACCGGGACGACCCGACCATCATGGCCTGGGAGCTGATGAACGAAGGCAATGCGCAGCCTGAGGCTTTGCGGTTGGCCTGGACTGCCGAAATGTCCGCTTACGTCAAGTCCCTCGATTCCAATCACCTTGTCAGTTCAGGGCATGCCAACATTCTCGACCCGAAGCTAGCCGATTTGACGATCCCGACTCTCGATTTCGGGACCTGGCACGGCTACCCGCTCTATAACAAGCTGACGGTCCAGCAATTCAACGACATGATCCCCGAGTTCTGCCAGTTGGCCGCCCGCGCCAAGAAGCCGGTGCTTCTGGAGGAGTTCGGCCATGCCCGCTCCAATCAGAACGTGGCTGCAGCTTACGCCATGTGGCTCGACACGCTGACGCGTGATCGCAACTGCGCCGGCTGGATGGTGTGGCGCCTGGTGTCGCGGCAGGACAGCGGACGCTATCCCGTCGACGAACACGACCAGTTCGATATCCACAATGACGGCGGTGCGCTCTGGAACATCCTCAAAGCCGCCGCGGCTCGGGCGACACAGACACGCGAAACCAGCCCGGCCACAGAACCCAGCCGGCAGCTGCCATGACCGAAGACCGTGTGATCTGCCCCTACACGCTCGACCGCTGGGAGAATTTGAACGTGGCAATCGCGGCGGTCCAGACCCGGCCCGCCCGCGAGATCTAGTCGGGAGAATTCCTAGATGCGTATCCTGATGCTTGCGCAATCTTATCCGCCGATTGGCCAGGAGGGCGACGTCCGGAACCTAAGCGTCGGCCTCGACCCCCGCAGTCAAGACGTTACCGGTGCCTCTACCGGTCAGCCTGGATCGAAAGCCGGGCAGTCCGAGAATGGCGTCAGCAGCGAACGCCGGCAGATTCCGCGCCCCCCCACGATCTCAGTGATTATCTGCGCCTACACGGAGGACAGATGGGAGCTGATGCGTCAGTCCGTGGCCTCGGTTCAGGGGCAGAGCTTGCAACCGTGCGAGATCATCGTATGCATCGACCATAATGAAATTCTGTTCCACCGTTGTGCCGCGTACTGGGCTGACTCTGCCGCATCCACCCCTCCGATACGGGTGATCCAGAACAAGTATGACGGGCACTTGGGTTCGGCCCGAAACACGGCAGCAGAGACAGCTGCCGGAGAGATCCTGGCGTTCTTGGATGACGATGCAGCGGCCGACAAGGACTGGCTCCAAATTCTTACTGATCCGTACCACGATGAGCGCATCGGCGCCGTCGGCGGGCGTCCTCTGCCGGTTTTCGAGGCTGGCCGCCCCGCCTGGTTTCCTGTGCAGTTCGACTGGGTGTTCGGGTGTGCTTATGACGGTCTTCCGACCAGCCGAGGCCCTTTGGCTCACCTCATAGGTGCCAACATGTCGGTGCGGCGGACCCTCCTCGAGCAGGTGGGAGGGTTCCACTCCGACAATCACGACGACATGGACATGAGCCACCGCGTGGCGCACATCAGGGGCCGCGAGGCGGTCATCTACGAACCGGCAGCGACCGTCCGCCACTTTGTACCCGCCTCACGGCCGACTTGGAAATATTTCTGGCGCCGCTGCTTCTTCGTCAATAAGGGGAAGGTCGAGGCCTTTGCCCAGATGGGCGACGCCGCTGCTCTCGATGCAGAGACCCGCTTCGTCTGGTACGCGCTGGCCAAGGCCGTACCGCGGGGGATTTCGCAAGCGGCCAAGGGTGATGCCCACGGGCTGGCCCGGTCCGCGGCAATAATCGCTGGCATGGGGCTGGCCGCGGCAGGCCACGTCGCCGGTCGAATTGAGCTGGCGCGGCGATTGCGCCGGCAGCGCCAACAGGCAACCAGGCAGGTATTTGACACAGCCGCGCAAGCCGGTGGGCGAGAGAAGTGAATGCCTTCTTCGATAATCATTGGTTCCGGTCCGGCTGCAGCCGCCGCCGTGTTGGCGCTGTCCGAGAGGCCGGACGAGAAGATAACCGTGTTCGATCCGGGCACCGTGCTGGACGCAGAGACGCAAGAGGTAATCTCCAGGCTATCCAAGCTGCGTGTCGACGACTGGGATGAGGAAGACATCCGCCGGGTCGGCCTGCAACCCAAGCAGGTCCAGTCCGATTCGCTGCCTGAAAAGAGAAGCTACGGGTCCGATTTCCCCTTTGTCAACAAGGGCCAGCTCGACGGCGTCCACCCCCAGGGTAGAGTCAATTCAGCTGTCATATCAAGCGCTTATGGAGGGTTCAGCAATGTCTGGGGGGCCCAGATCATGCCCTTCAGCGCCGCCACATTCAAAGAATGGCCGTTCGACTTCTCGGATATGGAAGAGCACTACCGGACCATCCTGGGTCACATTCCTTTCGCTGGAGAGTCCGACGATCTCGATGAGTGGTTTCCGCTCATCGGATCCCCGAACCCGCTTCCGCCGCTGGCACCGCGGACGCAGATGGTCCTGGCCAACTACGACCGGCACCGCGATCGTGTACGCTCCACGGGAATAACAATAGGCCGCGCACGGCTCGCCTTCTCTGCGCCCGAATGCCAGCCCTGCGGTCTATGCATGACTGGGTGCCCGCGGTCGCTGATCTTTTCGGCCTCGCACAGCTTCGACCGCTTCAGGCGCAGCGGGAGGATTGACTACCATAGCGGGCTGCTCGCGGTGCGAGTCGGCCAGGAGGCCGACAGGGCCGTCGTGAAGGCCCGGGAGCTGTCCAGCGGCCGGATCCAGCGATTCACAGCCGACCGGGTCTTCCTGGGTTGCGGAGCAATCGGGACCACCCGGCTGATCCTGGGCTCACTCGGATCGAAACAGCCGGTCCATCTTTCGGAATCGGCTCAGTTCGTTCTTCCAATGTTGTCCGTGAAGCCGACCCCCGACCCGCGTGCAAGGCGCGAGTTCACACTCAACCAGTTCAACATGCTTATCGGCCGGGACGACGAAGGCTTCGATGTCTCACAGATTCACTTTTATCCGTTTAACCGGGCATACTACGATGCGCTGCCCGGCTTCCTCCAACATCCCGCCGCCGCCTTCGCGACGGATCGGCTTCTGAGCCGATTGACGGTAGGCCTCGGCTACTTGCCGTCCTGGGCGTCACCCAAGATCCGGGTCACGCCCCAAGTGCCCGCAGCTCCTGATGAACTACCCCAGATCACCCTCACTTCGGAGGGCTTCAGCGCGGCCGGGCTCAGGGGCAAAGACGTGCCTCCGATGCTGCCTGACGTAATTAAGCGGATCTACAGGGCGGCACCTTACCTTGACTTGTGGCCAGTCACATCGCAAATGCTGTGGTCGGGTGGGGCCAAAAGCTACCACCTTGGCGGCAGCTTTCCCCACGTCAGTGAGCGGGATACCGGGAGTGCGACGACAGACCGCCTCGGGCGGCTGGCGCGCTGGGACCGAATCCATCTTATCGACGGGTCGGTTTTCCCAAATGTTCCAGCTACTACCTTTACGCTGACTGTGATGGCCAATTCTCATCGCATCGCCTGTGAAGCGATGGACCTGACGGGGTGAGTGTTCATGAGGGTCGGTATCACCGGAGCCAATGGATATGTCGGGACCATCCTGCGTGCCGCCTTCGCCGAAGAAGGGCATGAGGTCATCGCGTTCGCCCGTCCGAACCGGGTGACCTCCGAATCTGCCGCCGCAATGTCCGGCGTCGCCGAGTGGCGCCCGTATGAGATCAAGCGCCCTCCGCCGGGGGCTGCATTCAGCGATCTGGATGTGCTCATCCATGGTGCATGGGACCTGACTCTCGTTAGCGCCGGCGATGTGTGGGGTATCAATGTGTCCGGCTCGCAGCACCTCCTACGCAATGCCGCCGACGCAGGAGTTCGCCGGGTCATTTTCATCTCCTCGATGTCCGCTTATAAGGGAACCCGACAGCTGTACGGCCAGGCGAAGCTGGCCTGCGAGCGCACCGCCGGCAGTCTGGGAGGCGTCTCCGCCCGCCTCGGATTGGTGTACGGCCCCGGTTGGGGCGGGATGGCAGGCGCGCTCCGCAAGCTCACCAACCTGCCGGTCACACCTCTCATCGGGGCGCGCTCCCATCAGTTCACCGTGCACGAGGCGGACGTGGCAGCCGCCATGGTGCGTATTGCCGAGTCGAACATCCCCCTGCCGGAACCGGTAGGGCTGGCCAACCCCGAACCGGTGCCGTTCCGACGGCTCATGAAAGAGATCGCCGCGTCACAAGGCAAAACACTGCGCGCCGTCCCAGTGCCCTCTCAGCTTGTCAGTGGCATCCTCAAGGCAGCTGAGGGCCTGCATGTGCCCCTACGCTTCCGATCCGACTCCATCCTTGGGCTTGTGCACCCGGCGGCAGAGGTTCCCGGTGTAGAGCGGCTCAAGCAGCTCGGAATCGAGTTTCGGAGCTTCTCGCTGGACAGTGATCGACCTTAAAAATATGGGAGATCCGCCCGGCCTTGCCGGGGGTGACGGGGTGACAGTAGCAGTTTGACGTGTCCGGAGGCCAATGCAACGCTCGCCTCGTGAGCCTCCACACACACGAAAGGTCAGTTCGCACTGGGCCAGCCCAAGTCACACGAGCCGGGACTGCAATTTACCACGTCATCTTCAGGCTGAAGCAAGGGGTTGTATGGGCATCTGCGCAAGCACCTTGGCGAGGTTCCGCGAAAAGCAAATTCATGCGGTCGGCGCGACCGTAGGGAGCGAAGGCATCTAGTCATATCTTTCCGACTTGCTCACTCAACACCTCGGGAACACCCGAGCGTGGTGGAGAGGAAAGGCGCCGGCGTGGAACAAAATTTTACCGCAGCGTCTGGCCCTCGGGTCTCGCCATCTCCCTTGCCGCCACTGCGAGTCGGTTGTGCTGACGCGCGCCTAACACCCCCTCAGCTAGTGAGTACCATCAGCGACGCGCCGCCAAGTAAGCGCACAGACACGTCCTCTCCGGCAATAGTCCGGACAATACGCCGTGCGGCATTACCGAGGATGGCTGTCGTGGTTCGCCATTCGGGATGGGTCTGCAGGATATCTTCCGCTGTCCTAGTGTACTGTGCGTCAATAATCTTAAAGCCCGTGTCGCGCAGAGTCGCTAGTGCTGTTGCCTGATCAAAGTAATGCAGGTGACCAACCTCCTTGCGTTGCTTAAGGTGCTGGCCGCGCAAAAGACCGACGATACTAATGTCAAGAGGAATATGATACGCATAGTATTTCGAACGTCCTCTGAGCCTTCGAAGAAAGCCCATATAGTCATCGATGTGCTCGAAAACATCTATGCACAAAAGAAGATCGTAATTTTCGTTGGTTTGCAGGAAGTCACTGCAGTGAAAGCTTAGGTTTTTTCTTTCTCGCTGTTTGGCCAAATTTATAGCATAGGGAGCGATATCGTAGCCGACGGCCTCTGAGTCACGAAAGATATCGTGCTGAAGAAGCGCATTCAGAACGCCTCCCGTCCCGCAACCTGTGTCGACGATTTTCCGGCAACTGATGTTGTTGGAGCGCACGATCTTGGCGATGTTCGCGGCCTTAACACCGCCGTCTTCATCATGCCAGGTCGGATTGGCAGCGGCATAATCTTTTCCGGTATAGAGGTCATTACTTGACATCATCTCTACCCATCTTGATGTGTTGGAGCCAAATTAAGTTGCCTCTTGGAATGCTTCGGCCTAATAATTGCTTGTGACTTTGAATGAAAACAACCAGCTCTCTGCATGGCCCTAAGGCCAGCTCCAGAACGGGAAACCTAAGTCGTCCCTGTTGATCGAACTTCACATTTTGGGAATGAACGAATCTTAGGTCGGCACCGGTCCGCCTTGAGGTCGCTCCAGAGTTCTAGAGTTCCTCCCTTGCCCCGGGGCTGCACGCAAAGTGCGAACCGCGCACCTCAGAAAGTGGGCGCAACCGGATAGAAACAAAATCTAATCATAACAAATGTAACGACACTCTCGATGCCGTCAAGGCACCTCCTGCGAAGCTTCCGGGGAGGAACCTTAAAAGCACGCGGCCCATCTGAGGTAGCTCGTGAGAACCAAACTCTCCGCGTTCCACAGCGACGCTGATGGTAGAATATTGTCGCCGATCAGGGACAAGCGATGCCGCATCATCGGCTTTGTGTTCTGAACGAACACGGCCAGTTCATGGGCGCGGTCAACCTAGCCTGCATAGACGACGATGCAGCGAAAGAGCACGCTAACCGGTTAGCACTTGGCCACAGGTGGAGCTTTGGCGACTGGTTGCGCGGTTCAAATTCGGGCCGTCCCGAGCGAGAAAGCGCCCTCGCGTTCTAGGGGTCATGTATCAGCCATATCAACAAGCCGCTTAAGCGATCGTCCTTCCCTTGGATGCGGGTGCAGCTTTTGGCGCTGTTCGATGCAGGCACGTTGGTGTTGCGATCGAATGGCCTGTCCGGTGCTGTAGGAGGCTGCGCTCGATAACAGTGCCAGGCCTTCCACCTTCGATCATCGAAAGCGGATGATGCCGACGTCGCCGCCGTGCCGCCGGCGACGTCGCTCAGCAACACGCGTAGAGACTGGAGCTTAGTCGAACCGCAACAGCGGACCTGGCCGGCGCATCGGCCGCGCAATTGGCCGGTCGAACATCCGGGCCGGCAGCTCCGGCCCAGGCCCGACGGCCCATCCGCCACGCAGCCCGGCCGTGCGTTTCTACGACCTCTATGCGAACGACCCGCTCGAACCACAGGCCCCCAAAACAGCGACATTTTAACCGACGGACACGGTTTTCGGAAGGACGTTCGGAAGGCTGTTTCGGTGTGGTTGTTCGACGCACCGAATATATTAGAAGCTGTTAATAAGTTTTCGCCTAGCCTCATTCTCGCCGCAAATGGTCGCTTGGCTTGCGTACATCGTCCACGAATGATCCATTCACGTGAGTACAAGACGATGTGTGTATAAATCATAGAGCGGAAATGCCTGCGTTTTACTTAGGGCGCGGGTGGAATGAAAACAAGAAAAACGCAACTAACTAAGGATTTACCGTGCTTTTACTGAACGGCAAGCTTGGCGCCTCCGCCAAAGAGCTGGCGCTCGACTTCAATTCGGCTGCGGCTCGAACCGTTGTACACCTTGCGTGGCGCCCACCGATTCAAGGGAGGGCCTGATGGGCATTCCCGTGACAACTCACCTTCGATGGCGAGTTCAGCGTTAAGCTCGCTCGACAATAATGTCAGGGCGAGGACTTCCAAATCTCCGCTACTTTGAAATCCGTTCGCGGTGCCCAATAGCGGGCATGCGATATGTCGCGCGCCTTGGCGATGCGCGGCGTGGAATTCCTGTTTTCAACGCCAAAGAAGGATCACGGAATGACTCTTTCCGCACCCGCAGGCTTTGCCTCTAGCGATCTCGTCTTCGAGGAGAGCTTCTCCGGTACGGCGCTCGACAGCGACTGGAATACCTACATCACCAGCAATGCCGCCAACGGCTGGCCATGGAATAGCAATGGGTCAGGAGGAAGCAACGCAGGCTCGCAGTATTATGCCGACTACGATGTGCCGAGCCAAGTGTCCGTGAGCAACGGGCAGTTAGATCTCACGGCGATCAAGCAGCCCATCAGCGGCATAAAAGATGGGACGACACAGACATACCCGGTCACGTCCGGCGCCGTCAGCAGCTACGGCAACTTCGAATTCAATGGCGGCTACCTTCAGATCAGCATGAAGGCGCCGAGCGGCGACGGCGCATGGCCAGCCCTCTGGATGTTGCCCGGCCAAGGTGCCGGCAGCAGCGGTGACAATTTCGAGATCGATATACAGGAGGGCGGGTTTACCGAAAGCTCCGGCCCGGTTGACAATAACTTCACTTGGCACCTTCACGGCCCATCTGGATGGGTCGGCGCGAGCATCGACAGCGGCGTCGACCTCACGGCCGGCTTCCACACCTACGGCATCAACTGGGATCCCGGTAAATCGATCACCTGGTATCTCGACGGGAAGCAGATGGCGCAGGTCACCAGCGCACAGGCGACGATCCCGAATGAGCCGATGGAATTGATCATGAACAATGGGGTCGCCAATTCGAACACGGCCGGATGGCACACGACTCTGGATAGTTCGACTCCCTCGTCGATGCAGATGCAAGTCGATGAGATCCAGCTGTATCAGAAGGCAGGCAGCGGCGACACCGTTACAGGTGCCAACGTCACTCCCCCAACCACTGGCGCGATCGGGACCGAGACTGGATCTGGGACCGGGACTGTCCTTCCTCCCGGCGGCACCAGCGATGGCACTTTGTACGGCACCAGCGGCGCCGATGTCCTTCGGGAAACCGGCGCCCACACGATGATCGGCTATGGCGGCAACGATGAGTACTACGTCGATAATGCCGGCGACAAGGTGGTCGAGTCCTCTGGCCAAGGTCAAGACAGGGTGTGGGCTTCCGTGAGCTATGCTCTCTCGGCCGGCTCGTCGATTGAAGTCCTTGGCACCACAAAGGACGCCGGGACCACGGCAATCAACCTGACCGGCAACGGGTTGGCCCAAACCATCCAGGGCAATGCCGGCGCCAACGTCATCAACGGCCGCGGCGGTGCCGATAAGTTGAGCGGCTTTGGCGGCAACGACACTTTCGTCTTCAATAGCGCCCTTGGTAACGGCAATGTCGACAGGATAACCGACTTCAACCAGGACAAGATCCACCTCGACGACGCCATTTTTGCCGGGCTTCATTTGGGAGGGCTTCCGTCCGCGGCTTTCTTTGCTGGTACAGCCGCGCATGACAGTTCCGACCACATCATCTACAATAGTACGACTGGGTCGCTCTCCTTCGACAGCGACGGGGCCGGCGGCGCATCTCAAACACAGTTCGCCACGCTTTCCCCACATCTCTCGCTCACCGCAGCCTCATTCTATGTGACCTGAAGGACCTACGCGGGGAAATAACATCCCGCGAAGGGCTCTCCGTGGCCAAACAAGGGCTGGATACGGCACCCCAAAGCCATAATCCCGAACCAAAGGTCAGCGTAGCAAAAGGCGGGAGCCCGGTTTTCGGAGTCAAACAAAAGCGATGGAGTTCCATCCCGATGGCATCGGGATGGAACAGGCTCTAGTGGCGAGCTTTCTGTAGGTTGTCCAATGTGGTGGCCAAGCGCACCAGAGTAAGCCGGCTCTCATGATGGCAACTTGTTGTCACGCAAAGAATGGTCGCCTGATGACCCATGGCCAGCATCTTGCCGATCGTTAGCGCTGACTTGCGGAACCGCTCCTGTGGTCAGGCAGCGGCATATGGATAGCCCCTACCTGAAGAACGCCGCCGCCTCGTCATCATCATCGTCCTCGAGCGGCGGTGACCACTCCAGTTTGCAAAAATCGGCGGGCGTGGCACCCACTGAGCCGAGGCAAAGCCATAACGATTTTATGCGACTGGTCCCGAGATCGCCGCGTGTCAATCGCCCGGCCAGAAGGGAGGCAATCGAGAGAATGCCCCTGTGCGATCGGTTCAACCATGGCAAGGAATCCGCAAACTCCCACCAGGCCTCTTGCTCTGGATCTAACCAAATAGAGCGGATCCCCAATTGGGTCGGCATATTCTGGTGGTTGATTGCTGCCCGTCCGGGAACGCTCAGAATGCTTAAGCGAATAGCCCGTCATGTTGGCTTTTCTAAAGGTACGCGCGGTCTGGCCGTTGTGTGACCCCCATATTTTCAATTGGAAAAATGTGCGCGATGGGCCAGGAGCGGTTTTTAAAAAAGGGCGTTGCGCTAGGCCCCCCGCGTCATGGCGGAACCGTCATTGACTGACCGCGTTGATTGTCTCCAGAGAAGGAGACCGATCGATGTTCAGGTTGCTGCTGTTAGGGCTAATCGGCTATCTCGTTTACCGCTACGGGCGCGAGATACTCGAGGAGACATCAGACGACGTGCCCGGCGCACCGAGGCGGCGCAGAGAGTCTTGATCGGCATTGTCATTCACCGGCTCGAGGTCTGGCCGCAGGGTGTAGAATTCGCACCACGATAGGCGCTTACCGCGGAATGGTCGGTCGCTGTAGCTGGGTACGGTTGCTGCCATTGATGCTCCCTTCTGTCGCTATGTCTGGCCTTCATGCTGCTTCCTTCCAATGCAGAGAGCGAATGGCGTGGTTGTCATCATTTTCGCGAGGGAGATTGTCGTTCAACTCGTCGGGGTATCGGCCCCACCTCTCGATTCCTCCTCATCTTTTTCCAGTCCAGAAATCGACTAGAACACGGCGAAATTCGATTTCACCCTCATCGTTCACGCCGAGTTGGCGAAGCATCTCGGCAAACTTGTCCCTCGCCATCCTGTGGCCGTATGTCTCTTTTCTCGCCCTCTCTGGCGTCGTGGGCCGCTGATGGCCCATTGGCGTGGGCCGGTTCATCCTGCTCATCAACTGGCCCGGTATCGTGGGCCGGTGCGGAAATTTGCCTTGGGTTGCCAATTCCAGAACGTTGATGACGGGAACAAAGCGGCTGGCGCCTTTGCCCTTCCCCGCCCTTGGAAGGTGCGTACAACCCAACCCGTGTTCATAAGGGCATGATCGCGCGCTGCACGGCATAGCGCGACGGTACAACGGCACCGGCGGGCGCGCGTTGCTTCAGGCGGTCGATATCTGCTCATCCCCGATTTCCACAGGTTGGGACCGTAGCATATCAGTTCCAACGCTTATATTCCCTAGTGGAAACCGTAGGAGTCTCTGTTGGAGCAGAAACGCACGATCGCCCCCTTTATTGGTGGCATGTATGGCAGCCTTGTTGCCCTCGCGTTGGCGTTCGGTTTCCGCTTCCTGATGATTCCCGATCCCGATCCGACCTCGCAAGCAACTATAGTCCTTTCAGGACTGGCCTTTTCGATCTGTTTCAGCCTGACCTTCCTGCGCGAGCATCGACGCCAAATTGCCGCCGCGAGAGAATTTCTAAGCCGGCCAAGATCGTATCAGGACTAATCTTTGCGTTCTGCAACGCAAAACCCCGAACCTCTCCAGATAGGGTCCGGGGCATCTGAAAAATTCAGTCGAACCAACCTGATGCAACAGGGCGATGCTGGCCGGCCGGCATCTCCTGCTGGCCGGCCATTCTAATGCCATTCGATTAAAATGCCCCTGTGTATATTAGGAATCGCTCAATTTGGCGCGTCAACAATGTCAGGGCGGCGGGTTAAAACCAAATGGGTGATGTCATGCGAAGCGACTTCGCCGCTGCGCGCGAGCTCTTGGAGTGTGCCCAAAACCGGCTCTGCGGCATGGACGAAACGAGCCAGCGCGTCAGCGAGGCGCTGGATTCCCTGATCGAGGAAATAGCCATCGCGGAATTCCGCAAGGCGCCATTGACCGTCGTGCCGTTTCCCCGTGCGCGGCCACCCAAGCATGCCCGGTAGAATTGCCGATCGTGCTAAATGTTGATGGGAATTCAGCGCCTGAGTGGCAGGCGCCTTATCGCCTCTATGACACGCTCGCGACTTGACCAGATGCGACCGTCTTGGTGAACGTGTTCGTCACCCTGACTGACTTGTAGGCGTAGGCGACCCAAATCCCGGTCAGTACAAAAGAGACTATGGCGCTGCTAGTGCACCGCCCGCGAGCATTTGGCTCATCGGGACGCCAAGAACCGCCGAAATCCACACCGTATCCAGAATAAACACAATTGGTATTGCAAACCACTGGTATAGGAATAGCTGCTTGAAGCGGTATCTCCGCCGCAGCATTGCAACGAACACAACCACCTGGAGCACTAGAAACGCCAGCAAGAGGGCAACCTCGCGGTGAACCGCCAGGCTGCCATTTGGCAGCGCCATGAGTTGTTGGTAGCCGTCACTCGACGAACCCAATGCGACGAGTGCGCCCAGCGTGGATAAAAGCCTGACGGGTCGCAAGCAGCATTAGCCAGCCTCCAAACCCCACAAGGCCCGCTGGATTCTGTGAGGGTTTGGTCGCAGACAGAACAGCGACAATGACAGGCACGCCATCAGCAGAAACAGTATTGCCCAGTGCCAGATCGAAACACCCATTTACCCCTCCCCCTTTTCACACTCTTAGGCTGTATCGTCTTTTTTTAACAACTCAAGAGGGCGACTCTAATGAACCGGTGCCTTTGGCCAGAAATCCGTTCTTCCTGACCGGTCCTGAGACGGTTACCCCTTCAAACCGCAATCGCCGCCACCAAAATCCGGTTCTGCCTTCGTATTGCCGCCCGCAATTCGGCGATCCTCGCCTCATCACGCTTCACGAACTCGATGAACATCATGTTCATGTTGTTAAACACCAGCTCGCCCAAGGCCTGCCCGTCGATATCGCGGCGTACCAGGCCGAGCGCCTGTAGCCTCGCGATCAGCGCGCGGATCTGCTCGGTAAGTGCCCGGTCAAGCGCGGTATAAGCCTGGCCGAACGGGCTGTCGGGCAGTTGCGTCGAGATCGCCATCGCCTGCCGCCACATCTCCTTGCTGAGATAATGCAGTGAATGCTCGATATAGATGCCGAGCAGCGTGTCCAGCGCATCGCCGACATTGACCGGCGGGTTGGCGACGACGCCTTGCCCGGCATTGAGCACCTCGTTGACCTCCATCGAAACGATGGCGCCGAGGATGTCGCCCTTGTTCTGGTAATAGTTGTAGATCGTGCCGACCGAGACCTCGGCCTGCGCGGCGATGGTCTCGATCTTGGCGCCTTCGTAGCCGGCATCGCGGAAAAGCTCCGCAGCCGCCTCGATGATGCGGCGGTGCCGATCCGCCTTTTGCCTTGCCCGCAATCCGCTCATATCGGCTATTTGCCATAAAAACAGAATTGACTCAATTTTAGAATTGGTTCAATTTTTTGCCAGAAGCCAAAAAGGCAAGGGAGAACACTCGATGTCCATCAATCTGAAGGCTACGAATCCAACTACCAAGAACCCGCTTTCCGTCCTGAAGAGCCGTTTTCACGCCGCGTGTGCTGCGACAGCACTGCTGCTGGCGACGGACAGCCTCGCCCAGGCTGCCGATCTCAATGCCTTGATCTGGTGCGATCACGCCGATCCGGCACTGCTGCAGTCTTTCGAGGAGGCCAACGGCGTCAAGGTCAATGTCAAGGAGTTCGAAGGCACCGGCGCCGGCATGGCGATCGTCGAACAGTCGCAGCCCGGCGACTGGGATGTGATGGTGATCGACAGCATCGACGTACCGCGCGGCGTCGAAAAAAGCCTGTTCGAGCCGTTGCCGGAAGACAAACTGCCGCTGGCCGACCTCTTTCCCCAGGTGAAGATGGACAGCTCCACCGTGGTCGACGGCAAGCGCTACGCCATCACCGAAAAATTCGGCTACAACACGATCGGCTACAACAAGACCAAGGTCGATCCGGCCGACATGCAGTCGATGGCTGCGCTGACCAGCGATAAGTACAAGGGCAAGATCGCCATCTACGACTACTATCTGCCGGTCATTGGCATGGCCGCACTGGCAATCGGCAAGAAGACCGCCGAGCTGACCGAAGCCGACCTTCCCGCCATCAAGGAAGAGCTGCTGAAGATGAAGGCCAACGCCAAGCTGGTCGGCGAGGTGACTGCCAGCCAGACCGCGCTGGCAACCGGCGAGGTCGACATTCTGGTCGGCGGCGGCGAATGGGTGACGGCCGGGCTGGCCAAGGAGAACCCTGCCCTCGATTTCTCAATCCCGAAAGAAGGTGCTGTGCTGTGGTCGCAGTCGCTGGCGATGTTCAAGGATTCCAAAAACAAGGATATGGCGCTGAAATTCATCCAGTACATCATGAGCCCTGAAGGCCAGGCGCGGCTCTCCACCTCGGCCTGCTATTGGGGCATGCCGGCGAACACCAAGGCGGCTCTGACCGATGAGCAGAAGAAGATCCTGCGCTTCGACGAGCAGCCGGATTTCCTGGCCCGCGCCCAGCCCTATCCGGCGCCGAATGCCGATCTCGACAAGAAGATGCAGGACGTCTGGACCGAAATGCTGCAGGCGCAATGACCGGTCGCCGGTCATGAACTCTGCCACGAACAGTGGACGTGCCCTGCCCTGGGCGCTGGTCACGCCGGCGCTCGGCTGGACGCTGCTGTTCTTCGTGCTGCCTTTCCTGGCCATGGCGCTTTCCAGCCTGACGGCGCATGATGGCGGCGGCTTCACCCTGTCAAACTACAGCCAGTTCTTCAACAATCCGGCCTATTGGCAGGCGATGGTGAACTCGCTGCAGGTCACCGCCATCGTCACCCTGATCTCGGTGCTGCTCGCCTACCCCTTCGCCTGGATCCTGGCCGAACAGGTGCCGGCGCGCTGGCAGCGGCTGGCGCTGATGCTGGCGGTGCTGCCGTTCTGGACTTCCTATGTCGTGCGCTCCTACTCCTGGCTGCTGGTGCTGGCGCAGAACGGCGTGATCAACCGCGCGCTGACCGGCTCAGGCCTGTTTGCGGAACCGGTGCAACTGGCCAACACACGGCTGGCCACGATCATCGGCTTCGTCCATTTCTTCGTCATGCTTTTGACGCTGACGATCTTCGCCAATCTGAAGCAGCTCAGTCCCAGCTACCGCAAAGCTGCCGCCGATCTCGGCGCCGGGCCGGTGCGCACGTTCCTGCATGTCGTCCTGCCGCTGACGTTGCCCGGCATGATGGTCGGCGCTTTTCTCACCTTCGTGCTGTGCATCGGCGACTACATCACACCGCAGATCCTCGGCGGCAACAACGAACTTTTGATGCCGCAGCTGGTGATGATGCAGATCGGCCGGCGCGGCGACTTTCCGCTCGCCTCGGCGCTGTCGATCATTCTGATGGCCGTGGTTACCATTGCCTATCTCGCCTGCGCCCGCTGGCTGAAGATCGAGCGGGCCTGACCATGCGCTCATCCACTGTGGCCAAAGCCATTCGCATCCTGTCCGGCCTCTACGCCATAGCCATCTATGGCTTCATTTTCCTGCCGGTGGTCGTGCTGGTGCTGTTTTCGCTGCAGGCGACGTCGTTTCCGATCCCGCCCTTCACGGGGCCGTCGCTGCGCTGGTACGACGCCGTGCTCGCCGACACCCGGCTGACTTCGGCGCTGGTCAATTCGCTTCTAGTCGCAGCCATCTCCTCAGCTGTCGCCGTCACGCTGGGTTTCCTCTCCGCCTGGGGTTTTGCACGCTTCGTCCTGCCCGGCTCAGGCCTGCTGCGCGGGCTGATCACGCTGCCGCTGACGGTGAGCTATCTCATCATCGGCATGGGACTGCTGGTGCTGTTCAACTGGGCCGGCGTGCCAAAATCGCTGCTTGCCGCCGGCACCGGCCATGTCGTGATCAACCTGCCGCTGTGCTTTGCCATCATCTACAGCCAGATGGGCGACCACCAGATCAACATCGAGCGCGCCGCGCGCGACCTCGGCGCGCCCGAGTGGAAGGTGCTGCTGCTGATCACAGTGCCGGTGATGGCGCCGGCGATCTTCGCCGGTTTCTTCCTGTCGATGACCTTCTCCTGGGACGAATTCGTGATTTCCTTCCTGCTGACGCGTTTCGACACGACGCTGCCGGTCGAGATCTGGAACCTGCTGCGCTCAGGCCTCAATCCCAAGACCAACGCCGTCGGCTCGCTGGTCTTCGCCGTCTCCATCGTGCTGGTGGTAATGTTCGAACTGATGCTGTTGCGGAGAAAGCCGGCATGACCGCGCCGCTGGTCGATATATGCTCTGTCTCGCATCGCTTCGGTCAGCAGACGGTGCTGAAGAACGTGTCGCTGCAAATCGAGCCGGGCAGCTACACGATCCTGCTCGGGCCGTCGGGCTCGGGCAAGACGACGCTGCTGTCCATTCTCGGCGGCTTCGTCACGCCGAGCGAAGGCAAAGTGCTGATTCGCGGCGAGGACTGCACCGCCGTGCCACCTGCCAAACGCCCGACGACCACGGTGTTCCAGGACTATGCGCTGTTTCCGCATATGAGCGTCGGCGGCAATGTCGGCTTCGGCCTGCGCATGCAAGGCATCGATGCCGCGACGCGGAACTCGCGGGCGCGCGAGGCACTGGCGCTGGTCGGGCTGGCCACCGCTTTCGACAAGAAGCCGCACCAGCTTTCCGGCGGCCAGCGGCAGCGCGTCGCATTGGCCCGCGCCCTGGTGGTCGAGCCGGCCGTGCTGCTGCTCGATGAGCCGCTCGGCGCGCTCGACCTCAAATTGCGCCGGCAGATGCAGGACGAGCTAAAAGCGATCCAGAAGCGGGTCGGCACCGCCTTCATCCATGTCACCCACGACCAGGAAGAGGCAATGGCACTGGCCGACCATTGCGTGGTGATGAATGATGGGCGCATCGAGGACGAAGGGCCGCCAGAGCGCGTCTATGCGCGGCCGGCGACGCGCTTTTCCGCGACCTTCATGGGCGAAAGCACGCTGATATCCGGAGCGGTGACGGCGGCTAAGGACGGAACAATCACTGTCGCTACGCAGGTCGGACCGCTTTCGCTGACCGGCGCATTGCCGGCCGGGACGACTGTCACTCTCGCCGTCCGTCCGGAACACCTTGTTCTCGGCGCGGCCGGCGGCGCTGTAGGGCTCGGCACGGCCAAGGTGAGCGACGTTGTGTTTCAAGGGAGCTTCAAGCGCGTGCTCGCCGTTTCTGCGCAGGACCCGGCGCTGCACTTCATCGCCAAGGTTGCCGCCGCTGCGGCCGTCCAGCCAGGCGACATGGTTGCCGTTTCGTGCGACGCTGGCGACATCATCCTTCTGGCGAGTTGAGCCATGGGCGCGCTTCCGGTCATCGACGCTCCGAATTGGTATGAAACCATCCGCATGGGCGATGGCGTGACGCTGATCCACGAGCCGTGGATCAAGCCGTTCTTCCGCTGCAACATCTGGCATGTGCGCGGTCGCGACCGCGATCTCCTGTTCGACACCGGCCTCGGCCATTTCAGCCTGCGGCGTCACGTGCCGCTGGTGACGGAGCGAAGGATCATTTGCGTTGCCAGCCACACGCATTTCGACCATATCGGCTGCCATCACGAATTTCCGGACCGCTGCGTGCATCGGGCCGAGGCAGAAATCCTCGCCGATCCGCGCAATGAATGGACGGTTGCCGACCGCTACGCTACCGACGCAATGTTCGATGGAATGCCGCTAGGCTGGGACGCCGCGCGCTACCGGATCCTGCCGGCGCCGGCCGATCGCTTGCTCGGGCAAGGCGATGTCGTCGATCTCGGCGACCGTGCCTTCGAGGGAATCCACACCCCGGGTCATTCGCCCGGCGGCATCGCGCTCCACGAGAGGAAGACCGGCATCCTGCTTTCCGGCGACATCGTCTATGACGGCCCGCTGATCGACGATGTCTATCATTCCGCCGTCGACGACTATGTCGAAACGCTGCTACGGATGCGCGAGCTCGATGTCGCGGTCGTGCATGGCGGTCACTTCCCGAGCTTCGGCAAGGCACGCTACCACCAGCTTATCGACGAGTATCTCGCACAAAAGCGGCAGGCCGGCTGTCATCTGCTGCAGGCGCGATAAGCACCGGTGTATCGCATCGCGAGAAGTGCTTGACGAATTCACAACGCCCTTTGCGGGCACGGCGTGCCGGCGGCATCGCCGCAGCGTGAAGCCGTGGGTTGGGGTCTCAAACTCGTCTCTTCCGACTGGCGCACCAGTTGGGCAAAGGCAAGAGCAAAACTTCCCAGCATCAGGAGGATGATAATCAGGCGTGTTACGGGCAATAGATCGGTCCGACTGGCTGGCCCCCACGCCGCCCATCCACTGCCGGCTAACATGATCGATCGGGCTTTACGAGAGTTTAATCCCCGTCTTAACCATCACATTCGCTTGTCACCCGATACGATGCGCGAGCGCCTGACCAGCGCTCTTCCCGGCGCTGTGTCTGGGGCAGCCCATGCCTCCCTTTGCAGATTTGCCGTCCCATGCTAACCCGGCGCTGGCGCGGCCCAAGCAACCGGTCGCCACCAACCGGTCGCCATCCACATCGCCAATGGGGAGCCATGAGCAAAGCCGCCAGCCGTTTCGCCTTCGTCTCGTCCGACACCGCCGACGCCAAGGCGGCGCTGGAGAGCCTTTCGGAGCGCTATGGCCAGACGTCCATCGAGGATGCAGAGATCGTCGTCGCCCTCGGCGGTGACGGATTCCTGTTGCAGACCTTGCGCGACACGATGAGCACGGGAAAAAAAGTCTACGGCATGAACCGTGGCACCATTGGCTTTCTGATGAACGAGTATCGCGCCAGCGGTTTGACCGGGCGCATCGCGGCGGCCGTTGCCGAAACGATCCGTCCGCTGGAGATGCAAGCGGTGACGGCAGAGGGCGAAACGATTTCAGCGCTGGCGATCAATGAGGTTGCGCTGTGGCGCCAGTCCTACCAGACGGCCAAGATCCGGATCACAGTCGACGGGCAAGTGCGGCTCGAGGAATTGAACTGCGATGGCGTGATGATCGCGACGCCGGCCGGCTCGACCGCCTACAATCTGTCCGCGCACGGGCCGATCCTGCCGCTCGACGCGCCGCTGCTGGCATTGACCCCGGTCAGTCCGTTTCGCCCGCGCCGCTGGCGCGGCGCGCTGCTTTCCAACAAGGCGACGGTTCGTTTCGACATTCTGGAGGCGGAAAAGCGGCCGGTGAACGCCGCCGCCGACCACACCGAAGTGAAGGCCGTAACCTCGGTGACGGTGCGAGAATCGCCAACGGTGACGGCGACGCTGCTGTTCGATCCGAGCCACTCGTGGAACGAGCGTATTCTTGCCGAACAGTTCCGTTACTGAGCCGGTACAGCGACGGGCAGCTCGATTAAGAACCGCGATTAAGGTTACGACTTCACAATCACACCATTCCCGCCCGTTTCTGTTGACAAATCGTGGGCTTGCGCCTACCTGCAATACCAATCTTGCAGGCGCGCGGCGCTTGCCGCGACTGCTTATGTTGCGCCCCCGAACCAGCCAAAGACAGCCAAACTTGTCCTCAGACGCCCAGATCGCTCAAGAAGCGTTGACCTTCACAGACCTCGGCCTGTCGCCGAAGGTCCTTTCCGCAGTCACCGATGCCGGTTACACCGAACCGACGCCGATCCAGGCCGGCGCCATACCGCACGCCTTGCTCGGCAAGGATATTTTGGGCATCGCCCAGACCGGCACCGGCAAGACGGCCTCGTTCGTGCTGCCGATGCTGACCCGGCTTGAAAAGGGCCGGGCCCGCGCCCGCATGCCGCGCACGCTGATCCTCGAGCCGACGCGCGAGCTTGCCGCGCAGGTCGAAGAGAATTTCATCAGATACGGCAAGAACCACAAGCTCAACATCGCGCTGCTGATCGGCGGCGTGTCGTTCGACGAGCAGGACAAGAAGCTGGAGCGCGGCGCCGACGTGCTGATCGCGACGCCCGGCCGCCTGCTCGACCACCGCGAGCGCGGAAAGCTTCTGCTCAACGGCGTCGAGATCCTGGTCATCGATGAGGCCGATCGCATGCTCGATATGGGCTTCATTCCCGACATCGAGCGCATCTGCGAGATGATCCCGTTCACGAGGCAGACGCTGTTCTTCTCGGCGACGATGCCGCCTGAGATCACCAAGCTCACCGAGAAATTCCTGCACGCGCCGGTGCGCGTCGAGGTTTCGAAGGCCGCGTCCGCCGCCACAAACATCATCCAGCGGCTGGTGAAATCCGGCTCGAAACCCTGGGACAAGCGCGAGACGCTGCGCAATCTGATAAGGGCCGAGGATGCGGAGCTGAAGAACGCCATCATCTTCTGCAACCGCAAGATCGAGGTCTCGGAGCTTTTCCGCTCGCTGCTGAAATATGATTTCGACGCCGGCGCGCTGCATGGCGACATGGACCAGCGCGCGCGCATGCAGATGCTGGCCAATTTCCGTGACGGCAAACTGCGCTACCTCGTTGCGTCGGACGTTGCGGCGCGCGGCCTCGACATCCCCGATGTCAGCCACGTCTTCAATTACGACGTGCCGATCCATGCCGAGGACTATGTCCACCGCATCGGCCGCACCGGCCGCGCCGGACGCTCGGGCAAATCCTTCACCATCGCCACCAAGTCCGACACCAAATACGTCGACGCGATCGAACGGCTGATCGGCAACAAGATCGAGTGGCATGACGGCGATCTCTCGACGGTCGTCGCCAGCGAGGGCGGAGAGGACGATGCTCCCCGCCGTGGCCGCGGCGTCCCGCGCCGCGCCGGCCGCAAGGACGATGACCGCAAGGACAGGGGCGAACGCAAGCCACGCGAACGCCACGCCAAGCAAAGCGAAGCTGCAGCACCGGCTGTGGCGCGCGAGGAACAGGCAGTGGCGGCCGAGACCGCGGTCGCCGATGCCGGTGAGCGACGCGCGCGCAAGGAAGCGATCCGCTCGGAAAATAGCGAGCGCCAAGCTTCGCCCGAACGTAAGGCTTCGCCCGATCGCAATCGCAACGAACAGCGTGCGCCGGAACGTGGCGACACCAGGCCGCAGCGCGACGGCAATCGCCCTGCCCGCCATCGCCAGGAAGACAATGACGCGACCGTCGGATTCGGCGACGACATGCCCGCCTTCATGCGCATCGTCGCCAAGGTCTGATCAGATACCAGTCCGCCTTAAATCCAGAATACCTAAACGGAAACGGCCCCTTGCGGGGCCGTCTTCATGTTCGGGTTCGTATCTGAACATGATCTTTTCGAACCCGAAGGTCCGGGATCATGGTCCAGCTCAGGTGAGCGGTGAAAGCTGAATTTCGACGCGGCGGTTCTGAGCACGGCCGGCGGCCGTCGCATTGGAAGCGATCGGACGCGTCTTGCCGAAGCCGGTGACGGCGAAGCGGCGGGAATCGACGCCCTGCCCGGACAGATAGTTGGCAACGGCCAGCGCGCGGCGCTGCGACAGGTCGAAATTGTGCTCGTCGCCACCGGTCGAGTCGGTGTGGCCGAACACGTCGACGGTGGTCTGCCGGAACTTGTTCAGCACAAGTGCGACCGAATTCAGCACTTGATAGAAGCCGGGCTTCACCGCGTCCTGGTCGACGTTGAAGGTGATGTCGGACGGCATGTTGAGGATGATCTGGTCGCCGGTGCGGGTGACGCTGACGCCGGAGCCCTGAAGCTGCCGGCGCAGTTCGGCCTCGTTCTGGTCCATCGTGGCGCCGATGGCGCCGCCGGCGAGCGCGCCGACGCCAGCGCCGATCAGCGCATTACGGCGATCGTTGCCGCCGGCAAGCAGGCCGAGCCCCGCACCAGCCAGCGCGCCGATGCCGGCGCCGGCCGCAGTGTTGGAAACTTTCTGCTCTCCGGTGTACGGATCGGTTGTGGTGCAGGCACTCACGAGCACAGCCGTCGCCACGGCGACGAGCACAGTCTTTTTCATGGGTAGTCCCTCTCCAAGCGTCGCGCCGACGGCGCGCCATATCAGCCCTTCCGGGCTCGTTGTAACATGAAATGCGGCGAAAAGCGGAACGGGAAAAGCGGCTGCCTGTGGCTTTTCCCGGGTGAATTCCACGGCCGCAATATTGCGCGATTTTGATCGGCTACCAGAGATTATCGGTTACCAGAGATTTTTGCCGTCGATGACAACGACCTCGACTTGGCCGAGGTCGAAATCGTCGAACAGACGCGAGTTCACGCTGATCTTCGGGTTGTCGAAATCCGGCTTGCCGGTCGACCAGTCCGGCGTTTCGGTAAAGGTGCCGCAGCCGCAGGTGGCGCAGAAACCGTGTTTGATCGTTTTCGACCCCCACCGGTAGAACGAGACATTCTTGAGCGGGCTGGTGAGCTTGAATTGTGATGGCGTGTAGTATGCCCACAACGAGCCGCGCTTCGAGCAGAAGGAGCAGGTGCATTGCGTTACGGTTTGCGGCGCTTCCGAAACTTCGAACGTCGTCGCCCTGCAGTGGCAGCTTGCCTTTATGGTCATGAACGCCTCCCTCACGATTGCCTGCCGCCCGCACGGCAAGACAAACATAGAGAGACGTTCCCGACAACTGCCTGTCAGCAGGTGCCCGCGTCGGACGCGTGGCGCGCTTCAATCTTTTTGATGCCTGTCGTTATCCCAAAACCGCTGCGCATCCTGGGTCAGGCCATGGCTCAGGCCCTTCGGCAAGCTTTTGGGCGACAAGCATTAAAACGAAGACGGTGGCACGAACAGGCAGATGGTCTTTCCGTCGTTCGCGCCGGCGACCGAGCACCAGTGATATTCGCCATCGGGCGAATTCTTGATCCGCGCATCGCTGTAGGCCACGACCTCACCTGTCCCCTTGATGACATAGCCCTCCGGACGTTCGCTGATCGACGTCTGCGAGACCGCGCGGCAATCGTAACCAGAACAACAGGAGAATGGGTAACTCCAGCCTTGCGGCCTCGCTGCAGTCGGCGTGGCGTCGTGCGCCAAAGCCGGCGCTGCAGATGCAATGATGGCGGCCGTCAGAGCCACCACCGCAATGATTGAATTCAGGAGGCGGCGCGCCGTCTGGACGGCTGAGGCCGATCGAGTGTTGAGAGCGGGCATGGGCGCAGTTCCTATCACCGAGTTATCAAGCGTTTCGCTTGCCCGTTCCCAGAACGTGTCTTCCCAGTGGCCGGATCGTCAGGTCGCAGATACGCCGCGTCCGGCCATAAATGCTTTTTCCCCCAGCCTTAGATGCTGGGCTGATTCCTTTGTTGGCGCAAGAAATTGCTGTGCAAACCGAGCGCCGACATCTGCAGCCGGAACCAGCCTGCCGGGGTGACGAGAGTGACTTCATCAACCCCGGCAGATGGGATCGCAGATAACGAGATTCAGCTCGCAGTGGTTCCGGGCTAGGCGCCGGCAGGCTTGCAACATCTAGCCCGAAGGAAGAAGTCGTTGTGGAAAATTGGATGAAAAAACAAAGTTGTAAAGCGACCGCTCAATTAGAATGAGAGCCTGTTACTCTAGCGTGATGTTCCTGCTGCTTGGGGCGTAGGAGCTTTAGTCGATATCGGCCACCACTTCGCCGGCGCCGCCCTCGATGCGCTGCGACAGCGACGCCTCCATGAAATCGTCGAGGTCGCCATCCAGCACGCTCGACGGGCTTGTGCTCTCGACGCCTGTGCGAAGATCCTTCACCAGCTGATAGGGCTGCAGAACGTAGGAGCGGATCTGGTGGCCCCAGCCGATATCGCTCTTCGACGCTTCGGTGGCGTTCGCCACCGCCTCGCGCTTCTTCAGCTCCTCCTCGTAGAGCCGCGAGCGCAGCATCTCCCAGGCCTTCGCCTTGTTCTTGTGCTGGGAGCGCTCGGCCTGGCAGGCGACCGCGATGCCGGTTGCGAGATGAGTGATGCGGACCGCCGAATCGGTGGTGTTGACGTGCTGACCGCCCGATCCGGACGAACGATAGGTGTCGATGCGGACATCCGATTCGGAAACGTCGATCTCGATCGTATCGTCGATCACGGGATAGACCCAAACGCTGGCAAAGGACGTGTGGCGGCGCGCATTGCTGTCGTAGGGCGAAATACGCACGAGACGGTGAACGCCGGATTCCGTCTTCAGCCAACCATAGGCATTGTGGCCCTTGATCAGCAGTGTGGCGGACTTGATGCCGGCCTCTTCGCCGTCATGCACTTCGAGCACCTCGACCTTGAAGCGCCGCCGCTCGGCCCAACGCGTGTACATGCGCAGAAGCATCGAGGCCCAGTCCTGGCTTTCGGTGCCGCCGGCGCCGGCATGGACTTCGAGATAACTGTCGTTGGCATCCGCCTCGCCCGAAAGCAGCGTCTCGATCTGGCGGGCCTTTGCTTCGCCGCGCATCGAGCGGATCGCCGCTTCCGCCTCGGCGACAACGCTCTCGTCGCCCTCTTCCTCGCCAAGCTCGATCAGGCCGATATTGTCCTCCAGCGCCTGGGTGAGGCCTTTGACCGCGGCGATGCCTTCCTCGAGGCCCTGGCGCTCACGCATCAGCTTCTGTGCCTCCAGCGGTTCGTTCCAGAGACTGGAATCCTCGGCACGCACATTAAGGTACTCAAGCCGCTTTAAGGCTTGATCCCAGTCAAAGATGCCTCCTCAGCAGGGTTATCGCCTGCCTGATTTCGTCGACAATGTTCTGCGTTTCCGAGCGCATGGCTAGTCGTTTTGTCCTGTGCTGAAAATGGGGCGCTGTTGCCTAAACAGAGCTGGGTTGGCGCGATACATAGGGACGGCACCGCCACCTGTAAAGCGAAATGGGCCGGCTTGAACGCCGGCCCAGAACACCATGTCCTATGTCAATATAACCCGCCGCCGCCGGACTGGATGGCTTGGTTGGCCTGTGGCGACAGCGCGCCGCCGGAGGCGTTGGAGCCGTCCGCACCCATGCCGATCACCCAATAGCTGTCGGCGGGGCCGGTGCCCGGCTTGAAAGCTTCGATAAAGGCGCCAGGGTCGCCTGGGTTGGCAGCCATGCCGGTCTTGCGATTGATGGCGATCAGCTTCATGCCTTCGGGAACCTGGAAATCGACATTGGGCGTGCCGTCCAGCGCCACGCGCATGAAGTCCTTGAAGATCGGCGCGGCGAGGCCGCCGCCGGTCGCGCCCTTGCCAAGACCTTTCGGCTGATCGTAGCCCATATAGAGGCCGACAACGAGATTGGGCGTATAGCCGATGAACCAGGTATCCTTCTCGTCGTTTGTCGTTCCGGTCTTGCCGGCGATGTGGCGGCCGAGTTCGGCGACCGTGGCGCCGGTACCGCGCTCGACGACGCCCTCCATCATCGAGGTGATCTGATAGGCGGTCATCGGATCGAGCACCTGCTCGGAATTGTCGATCAGTTCCGGCTCAGGCTGGTTCTGCCATTCGGCGGCGTTGCAATTTTCGCAGCCGCGTTCGTCCTGCCTGTACACCGTCTTGCCGTAGCGATCCTGGATGCGGTCGATCAGCGTCGGCTTGATCGACTTGCCACCGTTGGCCATGATCGAATAAGCCGACACCATGCGCATCACGGTGGTCTCGCCCGAACCCAGCGCCATCGGCAGATATGGCGCCAGACGGTCATAGACGCCGAAGCGCTCGGCATATTCGGCGACCAGCTTCATGCCCATGTCGTTGGCCAGCCGCACAGTCATCAGATTGCGCGACCTCTCGATGCCGGACCGCAACGTCGCCGGGCCAGCTGTCCTTCCATCGTAGTTCTTCGGCGTCCAGGTCGTGTTGCCGCTCTTGATGGTGATCGGGCCGTCCATGATCACCGAAGCCGGCGTATAGCCATTGTCGAGGGCGGCCGAATAGACGATCGGCTTGAACGACGAACCCGGCTGCCGCATGGCCTGCGTGGCACGGTTGAATTCGGATTGCGAGTAGGAGAACCCGCCGACCATGGCCAGAACACGGCCGGTATGCGGATCCATGGCGATCATGCCACCTTCCACCTCGGGGGCCTGGCGTAGAATATAGGCCCCGTCCGTACCCTCTTTCTTCTGCACGAAGATAACGTCGCCCGGCTTCAGCACGTCCGCCGGCGATTTGGCCTTGACGGTCTTGCCGTCGACCACATGGCGCATGGCGAAGCTCATGTCGTCGCGGCTGACTGTGCCTTCGATGCGATCCTTAACGAGTTCGCCCGAGATCTGCCGGGTCGGCCGAAGGCCGATGGACAGGCCGCTTTCCGAGCTGTCGAGCACGACGGCGAGCGACCATTCGGGCACGTCATCCAGTCCCTTGACTTCGCTCAAAGGCACGCCCCAGTCGCCGGATACGCTGATGGTCTTCACCGGCCCGCGATAGCCGCGCAGCGTATCGAACTTCATCAGACCGTTCTGCATGGCTTTACGGGCGATGAGCTGCATCTTGGGATCGAGCGTCGTACGGACGGACAGGCCGCCCTCGTAGAGCGCATTCTCGCCGTAGCGCGCGCTGATCTGGCGACGCACTTCCTCGGTGAAGTATTCGCCGGCGAACAGATAGGTGCCGGAGCGGCGTGGCTTGACGCCGAGCGGCTCGGCCTTGGCCTTGGCGCCTTCCTCCTGCGTGACGTAGCCGTTGTCGACCATCTGGTCGATGACCCAGTTGCGGCGCTCGATGGCGCGATCGGCATATTTGAAGGGGTGATAGTTGGAGGGACCCTTCGGCAAAGCCGCCAGATAGGCCGCCTCCGCCACGGTGAGTTCATTCACCGCCTTGTCGAAATAAGTGAGCGCTGCGCCGGCGACGCCATAAGCGCCGAGCCCGAAGAAAATCTCGTTAAGGTAGAGCTCGAGAATACGATCCTTCGAATAGGCCTGCTCTATGCGGAAGGCGAGGATCATCTCCTTGATCTTGCGCTCGTAGGTCTGGTCCGAGGACAAAAGGAAGTTTTTCGCCACCTGCTGGGTGATCGTCGAGGCGCCGACCTGGCGCTTGCCCGAGCCGAAATTCTGCAGATTGACCATGACTGCGCGGCCAAGACCGGTCACGTCGATGCCGGGGTGATTGTAGAAATTCTTGTCCTCGGCAGACAGGAAGGCCGCCTTGACACGATCCGGCACCGCCTGGATCGGCAAATACAGGCGCCGCTCGCGGGCATATTCGGCCATCAGCGCACCGTCGGATGCATGGATGCGGGTCGTCACTGGCGGTTCATACTTGGCCAGCACCTCGTAGTCGGGCAGATCCTTCGACAAATGGCTGATATAGATCGCCACGCCCGCCGCGACCAAAAGGGCCAGCGCGGTGCCGATGCCGAAGAAATAGCCAATGAGACGAATCATGCCCGCTCCAGTCCTTGGTTCGGGAATTTCCTAAACGAAGCCGCCTTTCGCGCAAGCTTTCGAGACGATCCCGACCGGTAATCGAAAACCCATGTCGCCACCATGTGGGCAAAATGCGGCAGCCTGGAATTTCGGCTTCGAATGGCCAAAATATAAGTGCAAAGTGTTGTCGTCGTGCAACGCTGCCTCTGGTTGTGGCGAGGGCCGGCGTCTCAGCCTCCGGTTCCGGCTCCGGCCTTGGTTGAAGCGAACAGGGCGATCGCATTGGTTATGCTCTGGGCCGCCTTGCCGCGCCAATCGGCGCTGAGCAGTTGCGCCTCGTCCTTGGCGTTCGACAGATAGCCGAGTTCGACCAGCACGGAGGGGACATCCGGCGCCTTCAACACTTTGAAGCTGGCCGAACGCTGCGGATTGTTGATGAGGCCGACACTGGTGGAAAGCTGGCCGACCAAAGTCTGGGCGAAACTCATCGAGAAACTATGCGTCTCGCGGCGAATCAGGTCGATCAGGATGTCGGTCACTTCCTTGTTGTCGTCCTTGATTTCCATGCCGGCAAATTGGTCGGAAAGGTTTTCACGGTCGGCGAGCGCCTGCGCTTCCGGGTCGGAAGCCTTGTCGGAGACCGTGTAGACGGTTGCGCCGCGAAGGCCCTTGACCCTGATCGTGTCGGCGTGGATCGAAATGAGCAGATCGGCCTCGTGCTGGCGGGCTATGCGCACGCGGTCGTCCAGCCGCAGGAATTGATCTGTCTCGCGCGTCATAAACACGTCGTATTTGCCGACTGCGGCAAGTCTTTCCCGCAATTCGGTGGCGAAGGCGAGCGTGACGTTCTTCTCGACCGTGCCGTTCAGGCCCTCAGCGCCGCCGTCGATGCCGCCATGGCCTGGATCGATGACGACGGTGAAGCGATGGCCTGGATTGGAGACCGGGCCGGTGCCGACCCTGCCACCCTTGTCGGAGGAGACCGTCGAGCCGGTGGTCAGCGCCTGATTGGCAAGAGCGGCGTCGAACTCCCGCGCGGACGCCGCCGACATCTCGATAGCGATGCGGTAGCCGCTGCTGTCATCGTTCTTGAGCACGTCGAGCCTGTCGACGGCGAACGGGCCCTTGCCGGTGAGAATCAGCCGCGACACCCCCTCGCCGAGATCGCCGTAGCGCACGCTCCTGACCAGGCCGCGCGCCTTTACATCCTTGGCATTGATGGCGAATTTCGTGCTTGGCAGGTCGACGACCAGACGGTGGGGGCCGCGCAGCAGAAACCATTTGACGTCGGGTTCGCGATCGAAATTCATGACGATGCGCATCTTGGTGGCGTCACCTGCCATTTTGTAGCTCGTCACCGCGAGCGGTGCGTCGGCAGCAAAGGAAACCGGCGAAAAGGCCAGGCAAGCGACAACCACCAACAGCAGACAAGCAGCGCGGAAGTAGGCAGCGTAGAAGAAAGTGCCTCCGGCGCGACCACTCCAGTGCATGAAGACTGCCAGTCCCATCTCTTTCCAGTCGCTCCGGTTTGGCGCCAGGCGCCCAATCTTGTTTGTCGGAGTGTCGGCGTCTTGTCGAATGCCGGTTAGGCCGCGAACTCAATTAACGATTGGTATCCAGAGAAGGTTAACCAAGCCTTTTCATGCAAAGGTTAAGCTGTGCTTCCGTTGCGGAACTGCTTTTTGCCGGCATCGGAAATCGGGGTTGCCTTCCAACCCGCCAAATCATAAAAGCGATGGTGGATCACTGCAATCCTGGAACCGTCCTTCTCCGCAGCTTCCTGCTACAGCTCAGATGAACGACGACTCCTTTCGCTTCAGACGAAAAAGGTATCAGGTGATCGCGACGAATTTCGCAGGTGCGAGCCCGTGGCGGGGGAAGCGCCTGCGTGAGGAAAACGGCCGGGATTGTCCCGCGCCGGCTCTGTATGAGCAAACAAGCTGGTCCGGTTTTCCCGGGCTTTGGTTCAAAAAGGTTCTGCTGGTTACGATGGCTTCAAGCGCAATCATGGAAAGGTCCGCAGCAAACCGCGCCATTATGGCTGCGGGCGGCACCGCCATGGCGCTCAGGCAGCGGCCGGCGGACATTCAATTGCCCGGCACCCATGTTCATCCACACTCACAGCGGCGGGCGTTGCCCCGCAAGCTGCGGCTGACGGCTGCCGGGGGGAAACGAAATAATGCCCAACAAGATGCTGATAGACGCCTCCCACCCGGAGGAAACACGTGTTGTCGTCGTTCGCGGTAACCGTATTGAAGAATTCGACTTTGAATCCCAGGACAAGAAGCAGCTCAAAGGAAATATCTACCTCGCCCGCGTAACGCGCGTCGAACCCTCGCTTCAGGCAGCCTTTGTCGAATATGGCGGCAACCGTCACGGTTTCCTCGCCTTCAGTGAAATTCATCCCGACTACTACCAGATTCCGGTCGCCGACCGTCAGGCGCTGTTGCGCGCAGAAGCGCAGGAGGCTGAAGACGAGGACGATGAGGATGGCGAAGGCGACGACCGCCAGAGCCGCGATCGCGGCCGGCGTGGACGCCGGCGCGGCGGCAAGAGCCGCGACCGGGGCGAGCACAAGCGTGATGCAGGTGCGGCCGATTCTGACGATTCTGTCGAGTCCAATGACAGCGGTTCCAATGAGGGCGGCGAACACGGCGAGGATGCGGTCGCGGATAACGCCGATGCCGTTTCGGAAAATGTCGACACGCCGTCCGATACTTCGGAACATGGCGAGGATGTCGCCAGTCATGCTGAGGCGAGTCATAATGAGACGAGCCATAACGAGACTGGGCCTTCCGAAGGCGGTCCAAATTCCCTCGCCGCCAGCATCGAAGCGGATGTGATTTCCGAAGCCGTGCCGCAGGCGGAGACGGCCGGCGAAGCCACGTCCACCGACAATGATCGCGGCATGCTGGAAGAGGTGCAGTCCTCGCATCCGGAGGACCATGAGGTCGAATCGGTCGGCGCCGAGGATGCGCTGGAAGAAGCGCGCAACCGCCGCAAGCCGGTGCGCCGCCAGTACAAGATCCAGGAAGTGATCAAGCGCCGCCAGATCCTCCTTGTGCAGGTCGTGAAAGAAGAGCGCGGCAACAAGGGCGCAGCGCTCACCACCTACCTGTCGCTTGCCGGCCGCTATTCGGTGCTGATGCCGAACACGGCGCGCGGCGGCGGCATCTCGCGCAAGATCACCAACGCACAGGACCGCAAGCGGCTGAAGGAGGTCGTCGCCGATCTCGAAGTGCCGCAGGGCATGGGCGTCATCCTGCGCACAGCCGGCGAAAGCCGTACCAAAGCCGAGATCAAGCGCGACTACGAATATCTGATGCGGCTTTGGGAAAACGTCCGCAATCTGACGCTGCAGTCCACGGCCCCTGCCCTGGTCTACGAAGAAGGCAGCCTGATCAAGCGCTCGGTGCGCGACCTCTACAACAAGGACATCGACGAGATCCTGGTCTCCGGCGAAGAGGGCTATCGCGAGGCCAAGGACTTCATGCGCATGCTGATGCCGAGCCACGCCAAGGTCGTGCAGCCGTTCCGCGACACGACGCCGATCTTCGTGCGCAATGGCATCGAAGCGCAGCTCGACCGCATGCTGCAGCCGCAGGTGACGCTGAAGAGCGGCGGCTACATCATCATCAACCAGACCGAGGCGCTGGTCGCCATCGACGTCAATTCGGGCCGCTCCACCAAGGAGCACTCGATCGAGGACACAGCGCTTCACACCAATCTGGAAGCGGCCGAGGAAGTCGCACGGCAGCTGAGGCTGCGCGATCTCGCCGGCCTGATCGTCATCGACTTCATCGACATGGAGGAGAACCGCAACAACCGCTCCGTCGAGAAGCGGCTGAAGGATCACCTCAAGAACGATCGCGCCCGCATTCAGGTCGGCCGCATCTCGCATTTCGGTCTGATGGAGATGTCGCGCCAGCGCATCCGTGCCAGCGTGCTGGAATCGACGATGAAGCCTTGCCCGCATTGCGGCGGTACCGGCCATGTGCGGTCCGATTCGTCTGTCGCGCTGATGGTTGTGCGGGCGATCGAGGAATTCCTCCTCAAGGATTCGCGCAGCCACATCACGGTGCGGACGCCGGCGGCGACCGCGCTCTATGTGCTCAACCACAAGCGCGGCACGCTGGTGGAACTCGAAAGCCGCTTCGGCCTGACCATCACCGTCGAAGCCGACGACACGGTCGGTGCCCAGCACTATGCGATCTTCCGCGGCGCGCTGGCTGAAAAGCCTGAAGGCTTCGTCGAGGTGCGCACCTTGCCCGCCTACGTCGAGCCGGAAGAGCCCGCCGACGAAACCGTCATCGAGGAGGAGGAAGACGAGGCCGTTGCACCGGCGGAGCAACCGCGCCAAGCTCAGCAGCCGCAGCAGCCAAGGCCAAGCGAGGATGGCGAAGGCCGCGACCGCAAGCGCCGCAAGCGCCGCAGACGGCGCGGCGGCAAGGATCGCGACCGCGAGCATGGCGCCCCCGTGGAAGGCGCGTCCCTCTCGGCCACAACCGATGGCGTCTCCGAAGCCTCAAGCGATGAAGGCGCTGAAGCAGACCACGAGGACCAGGTCGGCGTCACCGCGGTGGAAGCGTCGGATGACAGTCAAGAGCCTGATGAACGTCGGGGGCCGGATGAAGGTCAGGGCAAGAAGCGCCGGCGCGGCAAGCGCGGCGGCAAGCGCAATCGCCGTGAAGACGGCGAAGGCGAGGTCGATGCAGGCATTGCAGAATCGGCTGACGGCCCCGAAGGCGAAGTCTTGGAGGGCGCAACCGTCTCCAGCGAGCCGGTAGCAGCAATGCCGGTCGAAGAGCCTGTGGGCCTTGCTCCGGCCAATGACGACATGCCGAGCGCCGAAAAATCGAAGAAGCCGCGCCGCGCCGCCAAGCCGAAGAAGGCTGCGGCGGACGTCGTCGTCGAGACGCCGGTAGCCGAGCCGGAAACCTCTGCCAAGGCTCCCGCACCTGTTCCGGAGGAAACAGCCGTGGCCACCGTCGACGAGGAACCGAAGGTCCGCCCATCGCGACGCAAGCCTGTACCGGTAGATGCGCCGGTTGAGCCGATCGTGTCTTCGACTGTTGCCGAAGAGGAAAAGACCGAGGAAAAGCCGAAGCGTGCCGGCTGGTGGCAGCGGAAAGGTTTCTTCTAAGCTTTTCGGTGGTTTAGCCTGATCTTTTGACCAAGGAATCCCGCGCTGTCTTGTCGATAGCGCGGGATTTTTCTTATCTGAAGCGCCACAAGCTTTATGGCGCGAAGACCGACCAGTTCATCATCTTCGCCAGCCTTTCCAGCGCAATCGACCCCAGCCTGGAATTGCCGTTGGCGTTAAGGCCGGGCGCCCATACGGCGAGCGAGGCCACGCCCGGCACGATCGCCAGAATGCCGCCGCCGACGCCGCTCTTGCCGGGGATGCCGACGCGAAAGGCGAAATCGCCGGAGCCGTCATAATGACCGCAGGTCAGCATCATCGCGCCGATGCGGCGGGCGCGCTCGGCTGACACAACGGAATGGCCGGTCGCCGGGTTCTTGCCGCCGTTGGCGAGGAAGCGACCGGCCAACGCCAGTTGCCGGCAGCTCATCGCGATGGCGCAATGGTGGAAATAGACGCCCAGCGCCAGATCCGGCGCGTGGTTCAGATTGCCGAAGGATTTCATGTAGTTGGCAAGCGCCAAATTCCGAAAACCGGTAGCGCGTTCCGAAGCCGCGACCTCGCGGTCGATGATGATGGTCTCGTCGTCGGCCAGGAACTGGATGAAGCGCAGGATCTCGCCGATCGCCTCGCGCGGCTGATGGCCGGCGAGCAGAATGTCGGAAATGACGATGGCGCCGGCATTGATGAACGGATTGCGCGGAATGCCGTTCTCATGCTCGAGCTGGACGATCGAGTTGAACGGGTTGCCCGAAGGTTCGCGCCCGACACGCTGCCACAGCGCGTCGCCGACATTGCCGAGCGCCAATGTCAGCGTGAACACCTTCGAAATGCTCTGGATCGAAAACGGCTCATCGGCGTCGCCCGCCATCAGCACGCGACCGTCATTGGTCACGGCGGCAATGCCGAACTTCTTCGGATCGACTTTGCCGAGTTGCGGAATATAGGTCGCGACTTCGCCGCGATCCGTGCGCTCCGCCATTTCGGCGGCAATTTCAGTTAAAGCCTGTTCGAGTCCCGGCATGGCGCTACTTCAGCCAGCGTTCGAGGCGCATGATCGCCTCGACCATCTCATCGTGGCTGCCGGCGTAGGAAAAGCGCATGGTTCGATGGCCTTGGAGCGGATCGAAATCGCGGCCGGGCGTCGCCGCCACATGCGCCTCGGCCAGCATCTTGCGCGCAAAGGCCATGCTGTCGTTGGTGTGCCTGGTGACATCGCAGAAGGCGTAGAACGCCCCGTCCATCGGTGCCGCCAGCGCAAAGCCGAGTTCGGGCAGGCGTTTCATCAAAAGCTCGCGATTCCACGCATAGCGCGCCTTCACTGCCTCCAATTCCCCGGTCGCCTTGAATGCCTCGATCGCGGCGATCTGGGACAGTTCCGGCGGTGAGATATAGAGACTCTGGGCGACCCGCTCGACTGGCCGCACCAATGGTTGCGGCAGCACCATCCAGCCGATCCGCCAACCGGTCATGCAGTAATATTTCGAGAAGGAATTGATCACCGTCACGTCCTGGCCGTAGGCAAGCGCCGTCGTGTCCGGCGCAGCGTAAGCCAGCCGGTGATAGATCTCGTCGGAGATCACGGCGATGCCGAGCTCTTGCGCCGTCGTCACCAGCGCCGACAGCTCGTCGGCGGGGATAACCGCGCCGGTCGGATTGGCCGGACTGGCGAACAACACGCCCTTCAGCTTCTTTTCGCGATGCGCGGCCTTCAGATGTTCGGCGTGGAGATAGGCATCACCGTTGAGCTCGATCTCGACGATCTCGATACCGAGCGCGGCCATGATGTTGCGATAGGCCGGATAGCCAGGCGCGGCGATGGCGACACGATCGCCTGGATCGAACATTGCCAGAAAGGCCAGGTTGAAGGCGGCCGACGATCCGGTGGTGACGGCGATCCGGCCGGGTGAAACGGCAAGCCCGTAGTGGTCAGCATAGTGCTGCGCGATCGCCTCGCGCAGGCCCGCAAGACCCAATGCATCGGTGTAGCCGATGCGCCCCATCTTCAATGCGTTTGTCGCCGCTTGCCTGACCCCGGTCGGCGCCGGGTCGGACGGCTGGCCAACAGCCATGGAAACAACCGGCACGCCCTTTGCCTTCAGCCGATTCGCTTCCGCCAGAATGTCCATGGCGTGGAACGGCTCGACGTCGCCGCGACGCGAAAGCGATACAACCATTTGACCTCATTCCTTGCCGGCTGCGGGCGCCGAGCTCTGGCGTCCGCGCCGCACAAATGCCCGATTGATGTGAGGATCACAAGTTCGGTAAAGTTTCAGTGCCGACTTTTCATCCTCCGCCCGCTCGTCTACCAGTGGACCTGCCATGTTGAGCCGACCCAAATCGACGATAGCCAGGGCAGCACGCGCCTTCGCGACGCTTTCGCTTGCCGCGACGGTCGCTGTGACCAGCACCGTCAGCGCCTTCGCGCAAAACGTGCCGGTGGTGCGCGATGCCGAGATCGAAGCACTGGTGCGCGATTATGCGCGGCCGATCTTCCGGGCCGCCGGCCTGCCGGAAGACGGCGTCGACATCGTGCTGGTCAACGACCAGAGTTTCAACGCCTTCGTTGCCGGATCCCGCATGTTCATCAACACCGGTGCCCTGATGTCGGCGGAGACGCCCAACGAGATCATCGGCGTCATCGCCCATGAAGCCGGCCACATTGCCGGCGGGCACCAGCAAAAATTGCGCAACCAGCTCGAACGCGCCAAGACGATGGCCATCATCGCGACGCTGCTTGGCGCCGGTGCCATCGTTGCCGGCGCCACCACCAAAAGCCGTGGCCTCGCCGGCGCCGGCATGGGGGTTGCAGCCGGCGGCGGCGAGATGGCGCAGCGCAGCATCCTCGCCTATCAGCGCACCGAAGAGATGACCGCCGACCGCTCGGCGATAACCTATCTCAACGCGACCGGCCAGTCCGGCCTGGGCATGCTGAAGACCTTCGGCCGCTTTCAAAGCGCGCTCTCGCTGTCGGGGGCGCAGGTCGACCCCTACCGGATCAGCCATCCGCTTCCGCGGGAGCGCATTGCCAATCTCGAAGTGCTGGTCAAGCAGAGCCCTTATGTCGAGAAGGTCGATCCGCCGGCACTGCAGCAGCGGCACGACATGATGCGCATCAAGATCGCCGCCTATATGGGGGGCAAGGCCGCCGCATCGCGGCTGATGCGCAAGAACCCGGACAGCCTCGCCTCGCAATATGGCGACGCGCAGACGAGCTATCTTTTCGGCGATCTGGCCGGGGCGCTCGCCAAGACCAACGCGCTGATCAAGGCACAGCCGAAAAACCCCTATTTCCAGGAATTGCGCGGCGACATCCTGATGAAGGCGAACAGACCGAAGGCTGCCGCCGAAGCCTATGCCAAGGCGGTCAGCCTCGATCCGGCACGATCCGGGTTGCTGTCGGTCTCCTACGGCCAGGCGCTGATGGCCATTGGCACGCCCGATTCCCTGGAGAAAGCGGTGGTGCAGATCAACAAGGGCCTCGGGCGCGACCGGGAAAACGCCGTCGGTTACCGCCATCTGGCGCAGGCCTATGGCGAACTCGGCAACATCCCGGCCGCGGATCTTGCAACCGCCGAAGGCCATTTCTATTCCGGCGCCTACAAGGATGCCAAGATCTTCGCAATGCGCGCGCAGATGAAAATGAAGCGCGGCGAGCCGGGCTGGATCCGCGCGCAGGACATCATAAACTACGCACCATCAGGCAAGAAAAAGTGAACCTTCCGGCCGTGCGCGGCGACATGTAGTGAACCAATCGGGTCGGGCCGGAAACCAGGCAAGAGGATTAGGGATGATGAACAAGGCAATTCTGCTGGGCACCACGGGAGTGGCGGTCGCTCTCGCCATGCTGGGTTTCGGGTTCGTGACCGGAAGTCCGCAGACGGCAAAGGCCGATGCCGTGCAGATCGCCCAGGCGGCGCCCGCCGACACCAAGATCGACCGGGCCGAAGTCCAAGGCATCATCCGCGACTATCTCCTGAAGAACCCGGAAGTGCTGCTGGAGGCTCAGGAAGCGCTCGAGGCCAAGCAGAAGGAGGCGCAGCGCGTCGCCAGTCTCGCCATCATCAAAAATGCCAAGGACCAGATCTTCAACTCGGCCTTCGACGGCGTCGTCGGCAATCCGAACGGCAAGGTCACCATCGTCGAGTTCTACGATTACAATTGCGGCTACTGCAAACGCGCCATGGAGGACATGCAGACGCTGACGACAGCCGATTCGGACCTGCGCTTCGTGCTCAAGGAGTTCCCGATCCTCGGCCCGGATTCGCAGAAGGCGAGCGTCGTCTCGATGGCCTTCCACCTGATGATGCCGGAGAAATACGGCGAGTTCCACAACGCGCTGCTCGGCGCCCAGGGACGCGCCACCGAAGCGGCGGCCATCAAGGTAGCGCTTTCGCTCGGCGCCGACGAAGCGACGCTGCGCGAGAAGATGAAGGACCCGTCGATCGCCGAGGCCCTCTCCGAGACCTATGACCTTGCCAACAAGCTGGCCATCACCGGAACGCCTTCCTATGTGGTAGGCAACGAGGTGGTGTTCGGGGCGCTCGGCCAGGAAGTGCTGGCGGAGAAGATCGAGGCGGCCAAGGCCGCACTCTGATCGCCCGCTGGCTTTCGGCGCAAGCCATTTTCCGCCTGTTGTGGACAGCGAAAGAACCCACTTGCGCTCTTTTCGCAGGCGTCTAAGCCCATTATAGAGGTCCGGCGCGCCGACTGATGTCGGCGCTGATGTGGTGGATTTGAAGTTCCTGCTACTTTGGTGGCATCAGCGTTCAGGAACTTCAAATCCACCACATCAGAAATGTATAAATTGCCAGTGTGGCTTTGAATCCGAAATTCGTTCAAAGCGCTGCTCCAAGGTATTGCGAATTTCGGATTCAGAATCACACTGGGAAAGGTCGGCATTTTGAAAACGGTTTTCGTCCTGAACGGTCCCAACCTTAACGCGCTCGGCAAACGCGAGCCGGGCATCTATGGCGGCAAGACGCTTGCCGCGATCGCCGACGATTGCAAGCTGGCAGGTGCGGCACTTGGGCTCGAGATCGATTTCCGTCAGTCGAATCATGAGGGCGACCTCGTCGACTGGATACAGGAAGCCGCCGACAAGGCTGTCGGCATCGTCATAAATCCGGGCGCCTACAGCCACACCTCGATCGCTATTCACGACGCCATCCGCTCCGTCGCGCCATTACCCGTCGCCGAAGTTCATCTTTCCAACATCCATGCGCGGGAATCATTTCGCCACGTCTCCATGGTCTCGCCGGTCGCCGTCGGCATGATCTGCGGGTTCGGGCCGCTCGGCTACACACTGGCGCTGCAGGCGCTGGCCGCACGCCTATGACCGGCCAACAAACAGAAGGCTCGAAAATGTCGATAAAGAAGAATGGTGTTGACCAGCAGCTTATCCGCGATCTGGCGGGCATACTGAACGACACCAACCTCACCGAGATCGAGGTCGAGCTGGGCGACTTGAAGGTGCGCGTGTCGCGACAGGCGCCGGCCGTCCATGCGGTCGCCGCACCGCAGCCCGCCTATGCGCCGCCGGCAGCGCAGCCGGCTGCCGCAGCCGCCCCGGCAGCGGCCGACGTGTCCAAGAATGCGGTGGCCTCCCCCATGGTCGGCACCGCCTACCTGGCGCCGTCGCCCGACGCCAAGGCGTTCATCGAGGTCGGCCAGCAGGTCAAGGAAGGCCAGACGCTGCTGATCATCGAGGCGATGAAGACAATGAACCAGATCCCCTCGCCTCGTGCCGGCACGGTGACGGCGATCCTGTTCGAGGATGCGCAGCCGGTCGAATATGGCATGCCGCTCGTCGTGATCGAGTAGAGCCGGGAACAGCCGAAAAATGTTCCAGAAAATCCTCATCGCCAATCGCGGCGAAATCGCGCTGAGAGTGCTGCGCGCCTGCAAGGAGCTTGGCATCCAGACGGTGGTGGTGCATTCGACCGCCGACGCCGACGCCATGCATGTGCGGCTCGCCGACGAGAGCGTCTGCATCGGCCCGCCGCCGTCGCGCGACAGCTATCTCAACATCCACCAGATCGTCGCGGCCTGCGAGATCACCGGCGCCGACGCGGTGCATCCGGGCTACGGATTCCTGTCGGAGAATGCCAAGTTCGCCGATATCCTCGCCGCGCACAACATCACCTTCATCGGTCCGTCCGGCGATCACATCCGCATCATGGGCGACAAGATCGAGGCCAAGCGCACTGCAAAGCGTCTTGGCATTCCGGTGGTGCCCGGCTCCGACGGCGCGGTCACCGAGGAAAAGGACGCCAAACGCATCGCCGCCGAGATCGGCTATCCCGTGATCATCAAGGCGTCGGCCGGCGGCGGCGGACGCGGCATGAAGGTGGCGCGCAGCGAAGCCGATCTTGTGGTCGCGCTGCAGACGGCGCGCTCGGAAGCCGGGGCCGCTTTTGGCGACGACGCCGTCTATATCGAGAAGTATCTCGAAAAGCCGCGCCACATCGAGGTTCAGGTGTTCGGCGACGGTGCCGGCCGCGGCGTGCATTTCGGCGAACGCGACTGTTCGCTGCAGCGCCGCCACCAGAAGGTCTGGGAAGAGGCGCCCTCGCCGGCGCTCAATGCCGAGGAGCGCGCGCATATTGGCGGCGTCTGTGCGAGGGCGATCGCCGATCTCGGCTACTCCGGTGCCGGCACCATCGAGTTCCTCTATGAGAACGGCGAGTTCTATTTCATCGAGATGAACACGCGCCTGCAGGTCGAGCATCCGGTGACGGAGGCGATCACCGGTATCGACCTCGTGCATGAGCAGATCCGCGTCGCCTCGGGCGGCGGGCTTTCGGTGCGCCAGGAAGAGATCCGCTTTCAGGGCCATGCCATCGAATGCCGCATCAATGCCGAGGATCCGCGCACCTTCACGCCCTCGCCCGGCACGATCACCCACTTCCATACGCCGGGCGGCCTCGGCATCCGTGTCGATTCCGGCGTCTATTCCGGCTACAAGATCCCGCCCTACTACGACAGCCTGATCGGCAAGCTGATCGTGCACGGCCGCAACCGTGTCGAATGCATGATGCGCCTGCGGCGGGCGCTCGACGAATTCGTCGTCGACGGCATCAAGACGACACTGCCGCTGTTTCGCGATCTGGTCGGTAATCCCGATATCGCCAATGGCGAGTATGACATCCACTGGCTGGAAAAATATCTGGCGAAAGAGGATTAGGTCGTGAACTTATAGAATATAATGTCGCGATGACCCGTCCCTACGCGCCAGGCTATCGCATCCCGACCGACCTGTTGCTCAAGGCCTACGCCTCGGGCGTCTTTCCGATGGCCGAAAGCGCCACCGATCCCGAAGTGTTCTGGGTGCGGCCGGAGACGCGCGGCATCATCCCGCTCGATGGTTTTCACACGCCCAAAAGCCTGAGGAAGGCGATCCGGAAAGACCTGTTCGACATACGGTTCGATTTCGACTTCGAGGCGACCATCGATGGCTGCGCCGAGAAGCGCGAGGAACGCCGGTCGACCTGGATCAATGCGCCGATCCGCGAGGCCTATATCGAACTCCACCGGATGGGCCATTGCCATTCGGTCGAAGCCTGGCGCGAGGGTCGGCTGGTTGGCGGTCTCTACGGCGTGTCGCTCGGCCGGGTATTCTTCGGCGAAAGCATGTTCGCCAGGGAGACGGACGCGTCGAAGGTCTGCCTGGTGCATCTGGTCGAGCGCCTGAAGGAACGGCATTTTGCGCTGCTCGACACGCAGTTCACCACCGAGCACCTCAAACGCTTCGGCGCGGTCGACGTGCCAAGGGGCAAATATGAAAAGATGCTGGCCGACGCGCTGAAGGGCGAGGCGGTCTTTTTCCCGTGACCTGCGCCAGGGTCAGGTTTTTGCGCCAGGCTCAAGAGGCGTCTGCGCGTGGAACATCATCTTCCAGCCATTGACGCGATGGACATAGCCGGTGCTGACCAGCGCCGCATAAGGCTCGCCATTCTCGCGCGTCGCATGGGCCTCATAGGTCAGCACGACAATGTCGCTGCCCGGCTCGATGATGCCCTTGAGGTCGATGTCGAGATCGCGCCAGCGATTTGGGTCCGTCGCGGTTTCGGCCAGATCGGCGTTGCTTATCGTTTGCGCCATCTGTGGGAAAGCCACCAGGCATTCGGTGTCGGCGTTGGCTTTGAAATAGGCAGCATCGCCGTTCCAGAACCCTTTTTCGAGTTCGAGAAGCTCGCTTTTATTAGCCATCATAGCCACCATGGGAACATCTCCGTAACGCCAGCCATGACCAACGCACGGAGAATAAGGCGGTTCCGGAAGGCTCAGTAGGTGATTCCGAACAGGCGGTCCCGCACCCCAGGCATTCTAGTTGGTCTTGGCCGCGTCGGGTGCCGGCACCTCCGACTTCTGCTTGCAGCCCTTCAGCCAGACGTCGTAGACCGCGTGCTCGACGGCGTTGAGGCCGGGGCTTTCGGCAAACATCCAGCCGGTGAAGATGCGGCGGATCTTCCGATCCAGCGTGATCTCGTCGACCTCGACGAAGGAATCGGTTTTCGGCTCTTCGGTTTGCGGCCGCGAATAGCAGATGCGCGGCGTCACCTGCAGAGCGCCGAACTGCACCGTCTCGTCGATATAGACATCGAAGGTGATGATGCGGCCGGTGATCTTGTCGATACCGGCGAATTCGGCGACGGGATTGGTGATGCGTTGCGGCGCGGCCGGTGCCGCCGGCGCCACTGTCGCATCCGGTTCCATTGGCGCATCCGGGTCCACTGGCGCCCCCGGCTCCATTGGCGGCTCCAGCTCCATCGGCGCCCCCGGATCCATTGGCGGCTCCAGCTCCATCGGTGCCCCCGGTTCCACTGGCGCCTCAAGCGTCTGTGCGGCGACCATGCTAAAAGCCGCAAAAGCGGCGGCGGCCACCGTCAGTCCGCCCATCGAGATTCGGCTGAAAATGCTCATGCAAGGGTCCGGTGGTTTGCGCCCGGGGTGATTCTGTCGCGCCCAAGGCTAGTGGCTGCTGTCAGATCGGCAAGCAGCTAAACGCCAATTGTGGCGATAAAGGACCGATCCGCCGCGACGAGCGGTTACGAACCCGGCGTCCAGGCGTCGTAATCGCCCGTCACCTGCGGGCGGTGCTGGTTGGTGAGCACAGAGCCCTTGGGGCGATAGGCGGCGGCACTTCCGGTGAGGTTCGGCTGATGCGGCTTCTGCCAGTCGCGTAGCTTGTAATTGTCGCTCGGCGGCGCGATGTCGACGCGGTGATGCATCCAGCCATGCCAGCCGGGCGGAATCATCGAGGCTTCCGCATAGTCTCGATAGATGACCCAGCGGCGGGTGCGGCCTTCCGAATCGACACCACCCTCGTAGTAGACGTTGCCAGCCTCGTCCTGCCCGACTTTCTTGCCATGCCGCCAGGTGTGGAAGCGCGTGCCCAGCGTCTGGCTGTTCCACCAGGTGAAAAACTGCAGCAGGAAAGTCTTCATCCAAATCCTCGTGGCAAGCCCTCGCGGCGGCAGCGGCGGCGCCTGTTTCCTGCTTATGGCGTCAGGCCATCGCTAAGGCAAGGGTTTTGCCGCAAGCGCCGCGCAAATGGCTGTCAGAAAACCGATGCAAACCCGGCGGGCCTTTCGCGGCGGTCGAAGCATGCCTTGCCAAGGCTGCCCCGTCTTTCTAAAGCTCTGCGCGTCCCATGCAGGTATCCAGTCTGATTGACGGTTGAGGGAGGTAAAGATGGCCCCGGATTCATCCGACCCTGAGCTGCGAATCAGTGCCAGCTCCATTCGCCTGCGCAAGGGCGGCGTGCCGGTCGTCTGCCTCACCGCCTACACCTATCCCGTCGCTCGCCTGCTCGACGATCATGTCGACCTGCTTCTGGTCGGCGACAGCGTCGCCATGGTTCTCCATGGCCACAAGACCACGCTGGGCGCTTCGCTGGAGATGATGATCGCCCATGGACAAGCGGTGATGCGGGGTTCGGCCAGGGCCTGCGTGGTGGTCGACATGCCGGCCGGAAGCTATGAGGCAACGCCGCGCCAAGCCGTCGCCTCGGCTCGGCGGATCGTCAACCAAACCGGTTGTCAGGCCGTCAAGCTGGAGGGCGGCGTTACCGTTGCCCGGCAGATCGCGGCGATCGTCGCTGCCGGCATTCCGGTCATGGGACATATCGGCTTGCAGCCGCAATCGGTGGAAAGCGACGGCGGCTACAGGATCAAGGGCCGTACCGAGGAGAATGTGGCGGCGCTTTATCGCGACGCCCGCGCGGTCGAGAAGGCCGGCGCGTTTTCGGTAGTCATCGAAGGCACCGTCGAGACCGTCGCCGCCGACCTCACCCGGCACATTTCCATTCCAACCATCGGCATCGGCGCCAGCGGAGACTGCGACGGCCAGATCCTGGTCATCGACGATATGGTCGGCCTGACCGTCGACCGCGTGCCGAAATTCGTCAAGCAATATGCCGACCTGCGCAGCGTCATATCGCAGGCGGCAGCCAACTATGCAGCGGAGGTGCGAAGCCGGACATTCCCCGGCCCGAACCACGTCTTTTCGGCCGCAGCCGAACAAGGGCAAAGAATGAGTTGGGACAAAGAATGAGCCGAGACAAAGCATGAGCCGGCCTCTCATCGTCGACAGCGTCGCCGCCCTTCGCGCGCAAATCCGCGACTGGCGTCGCGATGGCCTCAGCCTTGCCATGGTGCCGACCATGGGTGCACTGCATGACGGCCATGTCTCGCTGATCGGGATCGCACTCGAAAAGGCCGATCGCTGCGTTGTCTCGATCTTCGTCAACCCGACGCAGTTCGCGCCGAGCGAAGACCTCGACAAATATCCGCGCCAACTCGCCCGCGACCTCGACCGGCTGGCCGAGACCGGCGCCCAACTCACTTTCACCCCTGGTGTGGCGGAGATGTATCCGGCTGGCTTCGCCACAAGGATCTCGGTCGGCGGGCCAGCCGCCGGGCTGGAATCGGATTTCCGTCCGACCTTCTTCGACGGCGTCGCGACGGTCGTGGCAAAGCTCTTCCTGCAGGCGTCGCCCGACTGTGCGGTCTTCGGTGAAAAGGACTACCAGCAGCTTTGCGTCGTCAGGCAGCTCTGCCGCGACCTCGATCTGCCGGTGGAAATCATCGGCGCGCCAACGGTACGCGACGCACATGGCCTCGCCATGTCCTCACGCAATGCGTATCTGAGCGAAGCCGAGCTGGAGGTGGCGCGCCAGCTTAACGCCATATTGCGCCGGACGGCGGCGGCACTAGCGGCAGGCGCGGATGAAGGCAGCGCGACCGCCGAGGCCAGCCGCGCGCTCGTCAAGGCTGGCTTCGACAAAATCGATTATGTCGCGGCGCGCGAGAGCCTGACGCTCGCCCCATGGCGGATAAACCGTGACGGACGCCTGCTCGCAGCCGCCTGGCTGGGCAAGACCCGGCTGATCGACAATGTGGAAGTTCCCTCCGCCTAAAGCGCGTCGCGTTTGGATGGATTCATGCGACGCGCTTTAAGTCCTTGTTTTGATGCATGTCGTTATCGCAAGACCGCTTCGCACTTTTGCGCGACGTGCATTAGGCCAATCAGGCGACCTTAAGATCCTTCATCGCCTTCTCGTAGACATCTTTGATCGGCTTGGATACATCTTCGGCGGCTTTCGTCGCGGCCGCCTGAAACTCCTTGCCCTGCTCGACGGTCTTTTCCACCTGCTTGCGCAGGAAGGCAGTCTGCAGTTCGATGAACTCGGAGGGCGATTTCACGGCAACCAGGGCTTCCAGGTGAGAAAAGCTGGCCTCAACATTTGCGCGCAGCGCGGCGATCGTCTTCAGCGACAGCTCATTGCCAGCGGTCTTGGCTGTTTCGAAGGATGACTCAAGAGCCTTTTGAGTCGCCTCGGCGCCGGTAGCCAATTTCGATAAGGCTTCTTTCGACTGCTCGACGCCCTTTTCGGCGACAGCGCGGAACTGATCGGTTGCCGCGGTCGGGACTTCTGCATTCTCGATGATTTCAGCAGTTTTATCAGCGGTCTTGGTCATAGTTTCCATCCTTTGCGGTGGGCGACCTTGTAGAAAAGCCGTCTCGTTCATCTAGCAGCGTGACGTTACGGCATCTGCAGTGCATTGCAATATTTTTGTGCGTCGCACCATGCCTTTTTTGCCTCAGCGTTAGCCACTGCTGAATTCTTACCGGGCGTGTTTTGCGGACGACAGCTGAGAAAGTATTCGGGCAAGAATTGCAAAACAGTGGCCCGCTTCATCGCGCCTGTCCGATACACGGTTCGCCCCGCGAATTACGGAATTACGGTGACAGTGCACTTTTATTTCCCCGCCTGCCGCGTTTTCCGGATTTCACGGTTTTTTCGGTTTTGCTCGGCAATCCGATCCAGAAGTGCTTCGCTGCCCACCGGCCAGCACAGCCGAGCAAACAGGGCAAACACTGCACTGTCACCCTAATTCACCCTAATTCCAATCTGCATATTTTTAGACCTTTGTGGACGACATCTTCAGAATCCAAGCTACCCGGCCGGCTCGGCTACAATTCGGCCAAAATCATGGTGCGGTCCTGCGCGCTCCAGGAGCGCAGCATCGATGCTCGGCTGGATGAGAACGTTTCCTGGCGCGGATCCCAACCTTGATACCGGCACATGTCGAGCGGCTGCTCCCCTATCTGTTCCTGCTTGCATTGACCTGCATCGCGGTCGCCTTCCGGCCGCTCCTGCCTGTCGATGAAACGCGATATCTCAGCGTCACCTGGGAGATGTATCTGAGCGGACAGATCTTCGTTCCGACGATGAATTTCGCGCCCTATCTGCAAAAGCCGCCGCTGCTGTTCTGGCTTATCGACCTGGCCTGGGACATTTTCGGCGCAAGTCGGGTTGCCGCGATGCTCGTCATCTTCGTCGCGTCGTCGCTCGTCATCTGGCTGACGACGCGTCTGACAAAAACCCTCTTTCCCAGGCGCGACGACATCGCAAGCCGTATCCCTTGGCTCGTCGCCGGAAGCACCATCTTCGTGATTTATTCGACGCTGATCCTGTTCGACATGCTGCTGACAATCTTCGTGCTCGCCGCGCTTTTGTCGTTGCTTGCCTTTGCCAAAAACGGCAACCATTGGCACGCCGTGCTGGCGGGATTGTTCATCGGACTGGGTGTTTTGACGAAAGGTCCGGTGGTGCTCATCCATGTCGGCGCCCCTATCCTGCTCTATCCGTTCTGGCGCGATCGGCAGGGCGGGCTGGCGATGCCGAAATTTTTTGCCGGGGCGGGTCTGGCAATTCTCGCCGCATTGATCCCGGTGGCGATCTGGCTGGTGCCGGCGACCATCCAGACGAAAGGCAACTTCGTCTACGACCTTGTCTGGAACCAGTCGGCAGGGCGTGTCACCGGCAACCTGCACAACTCCCATGGCCGGCCGTTCTATTTCTATGTCGTGCTGCTGCCGATCATGCTCATACCGTGGATCTTCATACCCGAAGTGTGGCGGCTGAAGCTGGGCGCCCGGATACGTGGCCTGATCGACACGAAATCGCCGGACCTGCGCGCACTGCGCCTGCTGTCGTTCTCGTTCGTCGCGGTTTTACTGGTTTTCAGCGCGATATCCGGCAAGCAACCTCACTATCTGGTGCCGATGCTGCCATTTGCGACCATCCTGTTCGGGTATTTCATGGCGGAGATTCCCCCCGCGAGGCTCAGAAACTCGGCCTTCGTCCTGCTCGCAATTTTCGGCATCGGCCATGCCGCAGCATCAGCGACCGCTTTCAGACGCGAAGATCTCATGCCGCTGGCCAATTTCATCGCCGAGCGAAAGAACGCCGACTGGGCCGTCGCCTTCGACTACCAGGACGAGGTCGGCTTCCTGGCCCGGCTGCAGAAGCCGTTCGAAAGCACCGACAATCCTGAGGAATGGCTTCGCTCGCATCCTGGTGGCTATGTCATCGACAAATCCAAGGACACTGGGACGTCGGAGCAAATCGCTTTCCGCCTTCACGTCGAACGAGGCTATCTTGTCGTCCTCAAGGGACAGCATTGAGGGCGCCGCAACCGACCGCGCAGCCCGTAAAACGCAACTGACTGCGACATATCCGGGCAGACAAATCTATCCGATCGCCTTCTCGCCGGCAGCCCTGAACCGCCGCCACAGTCGGCGGTGTTGCCGGCGGGCAAAAACCCTTTCGAGCGATAGAAGGCGACGGCCGGAGCGTTTGCCTCTTCCACTTCGACACGCAGCGTCCGCGCCTCCGGAAAGCTGGCCTCGACCTCTTCCAGCAGCGCCTGGCGATCCCTTGCCTCTGGCAGGTCGGATGCACGTAAAGCTGGTTCAGCATGACGATCTTCGCATCCGTGGTGGCTGCGGCGAAAGCCACGCCGCCGATGAGCCTGCCGTCGTCTGCGACCAGGAATTCGGAGTTCGGCCGTGTCAGCAGCGCTCTACAGCGCCGCGCCCCCTTTCGGACGCGCAAAGGACGCTGTAGCACTTTTGATTTTGCGCATGATCCTTTCCGAAATCGATCCCGATTTCGGGGCATGCCCTGAGCGAGGCGATCCAATGCCATTCGTCAGTGATCTCGGTGATTTTGGCAGCACCATAGATGGCGTCATAGGTGGCATGCCACGTTTCGACCAGCAGCGCCCGGATGGCAACCAGATCGCGTTCGCTGGCGGTGCGAACGAACATCGGTTTTCTCGCTGACGGCTCGGCTATGCTTCGACAGGTCTGCGTTTGAGATCGATCACGGCAAGCAGCACGACCCAGATGAGGAGCACCAGGCTGCCCGCCATGTTGGCCGCCATGGCGATATCGGAGAAACCTGTTGCCGCCGTGGCGACGCCGCCAATCAGGACGCCAACAGCCCCTGCGCTGCCGAGCAACGACATCCAGACTGGACAGTGCTTCGCCTGTTGCAGCGCGATGCTGGCGAGCAGGACGGTCAGGCCGAGCAGCACGGCGCTCACCGCGGCAAAGCCGATTTCGATCTGCCGCACCGCAAAGGCAGCGTTGAACAGCGATGCCTTTGCCGCATCGTCAGCCATGGCCCATGCGTTGACCATAGCCTTCAGGGCGATGCCGTCGACTGCCTGCAAAGCCGCCGCAGCCGCAAGCGACGCCGCGCCAAATACGATGGTGAGCAGAGCAAAGCCCCGCGCCGGACCGTCGAACAGACGGCCAATGATCAAAAGCATGCCGGCGATCATCGCCACGACACCGGCAAGTTGGGCCATGTGACTAAAAAGCCAATTGTGATCGGCGGAATACTCACCGAAGGCGCGAAGCGCATCACTCGGGTCCTCATGCATCGGATGCAACAGCGTGCCGACGAAAAGCAGCACGGCACCTGCGATCAGCAGCGCCGACGAGAGACCTGCCTGATTGCGCGGCCGTGGTCTTGCGTTCATTGCGCTATTCGATCCCGAGCTTGGCCTTGACGAGATCGTTGACCGCTTGCGGGTTGGCCTTGCCGCCTGTCGCCTTCATCACCTGGCCGACGAACCAGCCGGCCATGGTCGGCTTGGCGCGCGCCTGCTCGACCTTGTCCGGATTGGCTGATATCACCTCGTCGACCGCCTTTTCGATGGCGCCGCTGTCGGTGACCTGCTTCATGCCGCGGCTTTCGACCAACTGGCGCGGATCGCCGCCTTCGTTCCAGACGATCTCGAACAGATCCTTGGCGATCTTGCCGGAGATGGTGCCCTCCTTGATCAGGTCGATGACCGCGCCGAGCTGATCGGGCGAAACCGAAGCATTTTCAATACTCTTGCCGGCTCTGTTCACCGCACCCAGCAGATCGTTGATGACCCAGTTGGCGGCAAGCTTGCCGTCGCGACCAGCGGCCACCTTCTCGAAATAGTCGGCGACGGCCTTTTCCGACACCAGGATCGAGGCGTCGTAGGTCGACAGGCCAAGCGAGGAGATCAGCCGCGCCTTCTTGGCGTCGGGCAGTTCAGGCAGATCCTTTGCCAACGCATCGACATAGGCCTGGTCGAATTCCAGCGGCAGAAGATCGGGATCCGGGAAATAGCGGTAGTCGTGCGCTTCTTCCTTGGAACGCATCGAGCGCGTCTCGCCCTTGTTGGGGTCGAACAGCCGCGTTTCCTGGTCGATTTTGCCGCCATCCTCGAGGATGGCGATCTGGCGGCGCGCCTCGTAGTCGATGGCCTGGCCGATGAAGCGGATGGAGTTGACGTTCTTGATCTCGCAGCGCGTGCCGAATTCGCCGCCGGGACGGCGCACCGAGACGTTGACGTCGGCGCGCAACGAGCCTTCGTCCATATTGCCGTCGCAAGTGCCGAGATAGCGCACGATGGTGCGCAGCTTGGTGACATAGGCCTTGGCCTCGTCGGCGGAGCGCATGTCGGGCTTGGAGACGATCTCCATCAACGCCACGCCGGAGCGGTTGAGGTCGACATAGGACATCGTCGCATGCTGATCGTGCATCGACTTGCCGGCGTCCTGCTCCAGATGCAGGCGCTCGATGCCGACCTCGATGTCCTCGAATTCGCCCTGCCGGTCCGGGCCGACCGAGACGATCACCTTGCCCTCGCCGACGATCGGCTGCTTGAACTGCGAGATCTGATAGCCCTGCGGCAAATCGGGATAAAAATAGTTCTTCCGGTCGAAGACCGATTTGTGGTTGATCTCGGCCTTCAGCCCGAGGCCGGTGCGGATCGCCTGCTTGACGCATTCCTCGTTGATGACCGGAAGCATGCCCGGCATCGCCGCATCGACCAGGCTGACATTGGCGTTTGGCGGCGCACCGAAAGCCGTCGAGGCGCCGGAGAACAGCTTTGCTTGCGAGGTCACCTGCGCGTGCACCTCGAGGCCGATGATGATTTCCCAGTCGCCGGTGGCACCTGATATCAGGCGCTTGGCGTCGGGTGTGCGGGTATCGATGAGGGTCATAGTGGCCTGCGAGTTATCGGTGACGGAATTCACTTCTCAACGTGAATTCCGTCACGTCCGACGTGAAAGTCACTGGCTAGTGCAAACCACAAAAAGAGACAAGCGCAAAGCCAAAGCTGGCGCTCCACATCGAATCCAGCCGGCCGGCTGAAGAAATAAGGCGTCACGCCGTCGCGATGTAGGCCCTGATCTCCGCGGCCTCGCGCTCGACATCCTCGATGCGCCGCTTGACCACATCACCTATGGACACGATGCCGTCGAGCAGGCCGTCCTTTTCCACAGGCAGATGGCGGAAACGGCCACTGGTCATGATCTCCATGACCTCGTTGACGGTGTGGTTCTCATTACAGATCTTCACCTTGGGCGTCATTGCCGAACGCACCGCGATATCCAGTGCGGCGGCTCCTTCCCTGGCGAGGACCCGCACGACGTCGCGCTCGGAAAGAATACCGACGATCTTATGATCGCCATTGGTGATGACCAGCGCACCGATCCTGTGTTCGGCCAGGATGCGAATGGCCTCGCTCAGCTTTTCGTTCGGCCCGAGCGTCAACACGTCATGGCCTTTCTGCTCGAGAATTGCCTTAACAGTCATGGCGTCCTCCTCAGTTTTACTTGCCGGTTCCTGCCCTGACCGGCTTTCCTTTTGCGCATGACCCCGAAAATCGGCCCCGATTTTCGGAAGGATCATGCGAAGTTCTACAGCGTCCTTTGCGCGTCCAAGAGGACGCGCGGCGCTGTAGTGAACATCGTGCGCCGCGATCGATTGCATTTCAAGTGCGGCGATGCTTAAGCCGTGAACTCATCCGGCTGCTGCCGTCGATCGAAAGCGCGCAGGCCGAAGAAGCCGGCGACGAAACCGCCAATATGCGCCTCCCAGGCGATCTGGCTGTCGATGCCGGGCGCGAAGGCAACGAGGCCCGTGGCGAGATTGATCACCACCCAGATGGCAAGAAAAGTCACAACGCCGCGCGAGCGGAACACTGCCGCCATCGGCAGCGGCGCGCCGGCGAAGGCGGCTTTGCCGGACGAGCGGTCCGTGCGGAAGCCAAAGCGGGCGGCGGCCCCCATCATGCCGGAAATCGCCCCCGATGCGCCGACCAGCGGCGCCTGGCCGAGCGGATGCACGGCCCAGAACAACAGCACCGCCGCCAGCCCCGTCGCCGCGAAGAACAGGCTGAAACGAAGCGCGCCGAAGCGGTTCGCCAGCGGTGAGCCGAAAGCCGCCAGCCACACCATGTTTACGGCAAGATGAGCAAAGCCGCCATGCAGGAAGGCATAAGTGAAGGGGCTCGAAAACGCGTGGAAATCGAGGTCGAAGCGACCGGAATAGCGGATCGGGATAAAGGCGGTCCGGATCAGCAGGGAGAAATCCTGGTCCTCGGTGAGCCAGTAGAGCCGGATCAGATGAACGACGACGCAGATGCCGATCACCGCCAGCACAACCGGCGGCATGTTGAATACCGGCTCGCGAAGACGCTCCGGCTCGCGGCCGACAGGTCCGCCCTCGCCCTGTTCGATTTCCGATGGGCTTGCTGGTTCGTTCATTGGCTCGCACTCAGTCGCTGGATTCGACTTCGCGAGCATGTAGATCACGGCCACCCGATTCACAAAGGGGCGAATCGCCCCACGCAAATCACAACCGGGGGCGAATCAAAATTGGCGCGAATCAAAAAGAAGCCGTCCAAGGTTTTCCTTGAACGGCTGGTCGAGCCCCCATGCTCCCCCAAACTCTTGACTGAACTGCTGCCGATCGCTGCGAAACGACCGCTTCTGGAGTGGTTTTAGCGTGCCACGGGCGTGGCCGGGGCGCAACGTAAACCACTTGTTAACCTTAACGACCCCGACCCGTGAACAAGTGTTAACGATGCTGGCACGCATCCTGCTCCGCAACGCATGTAGGTCCTCGGAGGGCGCCCTTCTGTTCACCGATGGGACATCAGACGACAGATTGCGCGGAGCAGCATAACATGAACCAGAACGGATCGATCACGCTGTTCCATTATTGGAACCGGCTGCGTGACGGGCGCCCTGCCCCGAAGCGTTCGGAAGTCGAGCCAGCCGACATCAAGTCGTTGCTGGCCGACACATTCATCCTGGAAAAGGATACGCGCGGCGAAGCGGTATTCCGGCTCGCCGGCACCAGGCTTTGCGCGGTCTATGGCCGTGAACTCAAGGGGTTTTCCTTCCCCTCTCTATGGCGCGAGAAGGACCAGCGGCTTATCTCGAAACTGATCCACGGCGTCTTCGATCAGAAATCCGTATTGCTCATCACCTATGAAGGTTTCAGCCGCACCGACCGTTCCAGCAAGTTCGAGCTGCTCGCCCTGCCGCTCGACGGCGGCGTCGAAAATCCGCGCTGCCTCGGCGTGATAAGCGCTGCTGAAAAGCCCTTCTGGCTGGGCGCGGACCCGATCGCCGACGCCCTGATCGATTCGATCCGCGTCGTCGATCCGGAGAAGGAACCGATATTCGCCAAGAACCGGCCGGCCATCGACGTTCCCTCGCTTGTCCCGTCGGAACTCGATCCGCCCCAGACGATTTCGGCGCTCGGCCAGGCGCGCCGCATCCGCCATCTGGTCGTGTTCGACGGCGGGCGCGGGTAATAATCCAAAACTCTAAAGTAGCGGTGTCAGGCTTTCCCCTTTGTTAACCCGCTTCGCTGTAGCTTTCTGACGAAGTTCCTCGCATCAACGCGCGGAATACCAGACGGGGTGTAGGCAGTCATGAGGTCAGCGGCGGTCGACACCGCGCCGTCCCGAGCTGAAAGGCGTAACTTTCAGCGCGTTCGCGTGAAAATCTACGGACGCTTCATGCTGGAGGATCGCACCGAACATCCATGCCAGGTGGTCGATATGTCGCCGGGCAATGTAGCGCTTCGCACCGAGCGCATCGGCATGCCGGGCGAGAAAGTCATCGCCTACATCGATCACATCGGCCGCATCGAAGGAGTCGTCACCCGCATCCTGCAGGATGGTTTCGCGATGACGGTCATCGCCTCGGAACGCAAGAAGGACAAGCTTGCCGCGCAGTTGACCTGGCTCGCCAACAAGCACGAGCTTGATCTGCCGGAAGATCGTCGTCACGAACGCGTGGCGCCGCGCAATCCGACCAGTGTGCTTCAGCTCAGTGATGGGCGCCAGTACCAGTGCCGCATCATCGACCTGTCGCTTTCGGGCGCCGCGGTCGAGATCGACGTCAAGCCGGCAATCGGCATCCAGGTCATGCTCGGCACGATGCGCGGCCAGGTGGTGCGCCATTTCGAGGACGGCGTCGCCATCGAGTTCGCGGTCATCCAGCGGCCCGAAACACTCGATTCCGAATTCAACGCACCCGGCACCTGACAAACAACACGGTTTCCGCAATCGAACCGGCCCATTTCGGCCGGTTTTTTGTTGCCCCGATGCCGCGCCAAGGCGCCGCGCCGGCCGATACGGATCCGCGAGAACGCCTCAACATTTTGTACTGGAATGATTCAAATTTTATGTGTATTCTATAGGCGTTTTACTTAATGTCTACTTCGAGCCTTTGCGTCGAATAAATCCAATCGTGTCATTGTCTCCTCAAACGGGGAGACTGGACGATGAAGAAGACGAGGGGCAAGCTGTTGCTCTTGGCAATGGCGATGCAGCTTACCGCCTGGGGAACGGCGTATGCAGCGGGACCTGCCTTCATGCACACCGGCAGCCGTACCACACAGCCGGTCGGCCATTACGAGTTCTGTCAGAAGATTCCGCAGGAATGCAATCAGCGGACGCCGAAGCAGGCGCCGATCGAGCTGACCCGCAAGCTGTGGGCGAAGATCGTCAGCATCAACAATTCGGTCAACAGCAAGATCGCGCCACGCACCGATATGGAACTGTGGGGCAAAGAAGAAGTCTGGTCCTATCCCAACAGCGGCTTCGGCGACTGCGAGGACTATGCGCTGGAAAAGCGCCGCGCGTTGATGAACATCGGCGTTCCGGCCGGCGACCTGCTGATGACGGTTGCGCGCCAGCCGAACGGAGACGGCCACGCGGTGCTGACCGTGCGCACCAGCCTTGGGGAGTTCATCCTCGACAATCTGGAAACCAGGGTGCTGTCCTGGACTGCTACCGACTACACCTACCTGAAGCGACAATCGAGCCAGAATTCTGGTGCTTGGATAATGATCAACGACGGCCGCTCCGACGCGGTCGCCAGCGTCCGCTAAGGACGCCAATGCATGTCGCCCAAAAGTGCGCAGCGGTTTTGGGATAGCGACATGCATAAAACAGAGATTAAGCGCGTCGCATCATTTGAACGCGCCGCGCTTTAGGAGAAAACCCGGTCGAGCCCCACCCTCCCCGTCCCCAACGACCGGGTTTTAGGAGCCGGCCCCGTCCCCGGGCCGGCTCCACCATTTCAGGAGACACGGCCTTAGTCCGGCAGGCCCGCCTTGCGAAGGCCCTCGATATATCTGCTGCGATCGTCCGGTCGATGAAACGGCGGCAGCACCTCGGCGAGATTCGAAAGCCGCAGCGAGGGATCGAACGCGCACAGCCGGGCCATCATTTGCTGCGCTTCCAAAAGCCGCCCCGCCAGGGCATGACCTACGGCCGCAACGTGCATGGCGCTTGCGTAGTTCGGCTGGGATCGCAACGAGCTTTCTGCCCATTCGAAAGCGTCATCGTAGCGGCCAGCACAGAAGTGAGCGAGCCCCGTGCAGAACTGCCAGGCGAACAGACGCGGATCCAGTGGGCTCAGGCGCATGGCGCCCGCAGCGTGTTCGACGGCCCTGTCCGGCTCACCAAAGCAGGCTCTCACCCAGCTGCTTAGGCCCCAGGCAGCCGCTAAATTCGGATTGAGAACGAGCGCGCGATCGATGCAGACCGCACTGTTCTTGAGTTCGCCCCCAACATAACCAAGGACGTATCCACCATGGGAAAGTGCAATCGCATCGTCCGTGCCGAGTTCGACCGCTCGCCTCGCCGTCGATGCGGTAAATTCGGCGTACCACGCAAAGGATCAGCTGTCGGCAGCCTGCAACCGCTGCATAGTCGAGCTCGCACCAAACGCGCGGCTGGATTGTCGGCAGCTAAGAGACTGAAGCGGGATGAGATACTAACAAATGCAGCCGCAAGAACTTCTCTCCAATCGCAACCCGCCCATGAGGCTTTCAGGCAACTGCCAATGGGAGCAATATGGCGGCCGTTCAAGCTCCGGATCGCTGCGATGTTGGAAATCCCGGAAGATCGATGCGAGCGCCACCGCCTGTTCAAGGCCATCGATGACGCGTTCAAGGCGGGCGACTTCGAGGGCCTCGGCGTGGCCCTCGGCGGCTCACCCGGCTGGTTTGACGAGCAAATGCCGTTTGAACTCGGCCTTGGACACCCACTGGAATATGCGATCTATTGGAGTCCCGCCGCTTTCATCTCGATCTTACTGGATGCGGGCTCGGATCCGAACTATCACCACCACAGCGGTTTTCCGGCAATCATCGCGGCACTGTCCACCGACCGGGCTGACAGACTGGAAATCGTCCGAATCCTGATCGATGGGGGCGCAGACCCCAACATGCGGGGCGTAAACGACTGGACACCGCTTCACTATGCGGTCGCCATCCGTAGCGTCGATACCATCCGCCTGCTGTTGGCGGCGGGCGCCGACCCATCGCTCGAAACCCGCATCGACGACTATACGACAGCCCTCGAGGACGCCGACAATGCCGGTTTTGAAGCCGGCGCTTCGTTGCTGCGCGATGCGATGACCGGGCACGGCTCCAATGGACGGTGAGTTGGGCGACGATGCCGGTGAAACCATAGCCGAAGGTTTGAGCAAGGCTGGCCTCAGGCCTTCATCAGTCCCGCTTTGAAGCGTTTGCCGTTGGCGACGTAGTGCGCGGCCGAAGCGCGCAGCCTTGAGACCGCGGCATCGTCCAGCGCTCGCACCAAACGCGCGGGCGAGCCGATGATCAGTGAATTGTCGGGGAATTCCTTGCCTTCGGTGACCAGGGCGCCGGCGCCGACCAGCGAGTTCTTGCCGATTTTCGCGCCGTTCAGCACGATGGCGCCCATGCCGATCAGGCTGTTTTCGCCGATCGTGCAACCATGCAGCAAGGCGCGATGGCCAATCGTGCAGCCTTGCCCGATGGTCAGGGGAAAACCGGCATCGGTGTGCATGACCGTCTGTTCCTGCACATTGGTGTCGGCGCCGATGATGATCGGCTCGTTGTCGCCGCGAATGACGACGCCGAACCAGAAGCCTGCATTGCGGCCGATCTGTACGTCGCCGATCAGGGTGGCGTCGGGCGCGATCCAGTTGCTGTCCGCGTCCTCGAACACGGGGGCTTTTGCGTCGATCGCGTAGAGCGGCATTTTGATCTCCCGATTCGTCTCACACTGAAAAGTCAGCCGAACCTAGGAGCATGCCCGCAACGGATGCAATGTCGATCAGCACGACGCCCAACGCCAATGCCCAGACCGTCGCGGTGCAACCGCAGGAGATCAGCGCCGGAGCGGAAATGCGGCCTTGCCTCCAGGCGTCGAGGGCTTCGTTGGCGAACATCAAGGGTCCTGCGCAAGCCGTCGCGGCGAGCGAGCGCAGCACATGCGCCGGCGACACATAGGGCTCGACGAAGGCAAGCCGGCGGCCTGGCATCCGCTCCATCGCCGATCGGCCAGGCCGCACGCCGTCAGCCCAACCATAAAAGCAAAGAGTGTGTGTTCGACCGGACCCATCTTTACCTTCCATTTACCATGAAATCGCACAGTCGTGTTCGACAGGCGCCGTTGCAAGAGCCGTGCGCGCCACGTGTGCCGCCTAGAGACCCCAAGAGGGGACGTCCCAGGGGACGGCCATGGGACATCTTGCGACAGGCGGCCGAAAATTGGGGATCGCGATGAAGCAGGCAGCCACCGCCAACGGTCCGCAACTTACCGTCGTCGATTCCAAGCTGATGAAGCGGGTGTTCTACGTGTTCGCGGCGCTGGCAATGCTTTCGGTGACGATCAGCCTTGGCGGCAAATGGTTCGGCCGCTCGATCGCCATGGCCGGATACACCGACGACACGACAATCCACGAGGTGGTGATCGGCAACAACGCCATCGCCGTGCCGGCCAATGTCATCCGCTTCGACCAGGCCCGGCGCGACGGCATCGCCTCGCGGCTCGACCTCTATCTGCGCTATCCCGAGATGGACGGCTACAGCGAAGCCGCCCGCAACGATTTCAACCATACCGGATCAAGCAAGGACATCATTTTCCTATCGTTCGAACGGCAGATAATGTCGCGTGAGATGAGCGGCCGCTTCGCGCCGATCTACAGCGCACTGATCGTCCAGCCCGGCACGCCCGGCCCGGGCGGCACCACGCTCTACGGCTTCACCGAAAAATCAGGCTATTTCAACGAGGTGCTGGCGGTCGCCAATCGCCGGGGCAAGGACCCGTTCGTGGCCCGCTGCCTGAGCGGCCCGAGTGCTGCGCAATCGCTAGCGCCCTGCGAACGCGACATTCTGGTCGGCGACAGTCTCAGCCTCAGCTACCGCTTTCCCATGGAATTTCTGGGGAACTGGCAGGTGCTCGATGCAGCCATCGCCGCCGAGGCTGCGCGTATGCTGAAGACAGGGCGCTAACGCATTGTGTCTGAAGGGATTATGTGACGCGCTTTGGGGGCAAATCGCAAACGGCGGAGATTGGAGTCCCCTTCTCCGCCAGGGATAACGGCGCCTACCGGTAACCGAGAACCCCCGACTCAGGCCAGATCGATGTCGAGGATCGCCATCGAGAAGTTATAGTCGCCGTCGTCCTCGTCCTTGAAGACGATGCCGAGGAATTCGTCGCCCACATAGACCTCGGCCGAATCGTCCTTGCGCGGCCGCGCTTTCACTTCAAGCTTGGGGTTCTGGAAGACGCGCTTGAAATAGGCGTCCAGCTTTCTGATTTCGTCCGGCTTCAAAACTCTTCTCCGATCGTCGGTCTGCTCGTTCGAGCGCGCTTCTGGCACGTCGACAATGGCGATGTAAAGGCGAGCCGACCGGATATGCGAGGCAAACGGAGTTCCGTTGCCCGCCACGCGGACTTGAAATCAGATATCGAAGCTGACGACGTGGTCCATCGACTGCGATGGCAAAAGCTGGTCCATCTGCCGCGAAGGCTGGTCGCAGCCGGTCTCGCCGACGACACGAGCCGGCACGCCGGCAACCGTCTTGTTGTGCGGCACCGGCGACAGCACCACCGAGCCTGCCGCGATCTTCGAGCAATGGCCGACTTCGATGTTGCCGAGGATCTTGGCGCCGGCGCCGATCAGCACGCCGTAGCGGATCTTGGGATGGCGGTCGCCGCCGGCCTTGCCGGTGCCGCCCAGCGTCACACCGTGCAGGATCGACACGTCGTCCTCGATCACCGCCGTCTGGCCGACGACGAGGCCGGTGGCGTGGTCGAGGAAGATGCCCTTGCCGATGCGGGCGGCCGGATTGATGTCGGTCTGGAACACCGAGGACGACCGGCTCTGCAGGTAGAGAGCGAAATCCTGGCGGCCCTGGTTCCACAGCCAATGTGCCAGCCGGTGGGTCTGGATGGCATGAAAGCCCTTGAAATAGAGCACCGGCATGATGAAGCGGTCGCAGGCCGGATCGCGATCGTAATAGGCCTGGATGTCGACACGCACCGTCGACGACCAGTCCATGTCGTCGGCTGCCATCGCCTTGAATGTCTGGCGGATGAGATCGGAACCGATATCCTGATGGGCGAGCCGCTCAGCCAGCCGATGAATGACCGCCTCCTCCAGGCTTTCCTGGTTGAGGATGGTCGAATAGAGGAACGCCGCCAGCAGCGGATCGCGGTTGACCGCCTCCATCGCCTCGTCGCGGATCGAGCGCCAAATCGGGTCGATCGGCTCCACCATGGTCGGGCGGGCAATCGTAACGCTGTTCATTAATGATCTCCGGCCATCTAATGTCTCGGGCTTGGCGACTTGCCTATTCTCCGGCCGCATAATGCGAATCGCGATCGAAGTGATTCAGGCGATGCGCATTAAGTGCCTATTTTGAGCATGTCGTTGTCCCAAAACCGCTGCGCACTTTTGCGCGACATGCTCTATAAGCCAGATCATAACATGGTTGAACTCAATTTTCCTTAGTGCTTTGTCAAATGGATTTGGTTCACGGAAATTCAAGCGGCCATGGAAAACGAACCCTTGATCGACGAGCCGCTGAAGCACGAGCTTTCCGCGCTCTACCGAGCCGAAGGCCGCCACTATCACAGCCTTGCCCATATCGAGGCAATGCTGGCACTCACCGGCCACTATCAGGCATCCCTGTACGATCCCGAGGCGGTCGAGGCGGCGATCTGGTTCCACGATGCCATCTATGACAGCCGAGCCAAGGACAATGAGGCGAGGAGTGCCGCCCTTGCCGAGAAAAAACTCGCCGGCCGCTCGGATACGGAGCGCCTGGACCGCATCGCAGCGATGATCATCGCCACCGCCACGCATGAATTGCCGCACTTTGACGACGAGAATGCCGTCCGCGACGCAGCGCTGTTCCTCGATATGGACCTGGCAATCCTGGGTGCGACGCCGGATGCGTTCGACGCCTATGAACAGGCAGTTCGCCGCGAATATGGCTGGGTGGAAGAGCCAATGTGGCGTGCCGGCCGCAGTGCGGTTCTGAAGAGTTTCCTCGCCCGCCCGCATATCTTTCACACCGAGGAGTTCCGGCAGCGGTTCGAGGTTCAGGCTCGGCAAAACATGGCGCGTTCGCTCAAGGCGCTCGGGCTAAGCTGAATCCAAACAGGCGTAGTTATAAGCATCCATACGCTGCGCATCGATGCACTCACAGCGGATTTTCGGCATAGAATTCCAGCACCCGCTGCTTGAAGGTCTTGTCGCCGACGGCCAACATGTGGTCGCGGCCCTCGATGTGAAAGGCCTTGGCGTTCGGCATCAAGGCGGCCAGTTCGTCGGGCGAACCGCCGATATCGTCCTTGGTGCCGACGGCAATCAACGTCGGCTGGGCAATGCGCGCAATGTCGGCCTCAGCCAGCAATTCCCGCGAGGTGGCAATGCAGGCAGCCAGCGCCCGGCGGTCGCTGCGTGTCTGGTCGGCGAAGGCGCGAAACGAGCGGCCGCGCGGATGGCTGGTGGCATCAGGATCTTCGGCCAGAAGGGCGGCGGCGATCGGATCCCAGTCGCCGACGCCGTCGACCATGCCGACGCCGAGACCGCCGAAGACCAGCGTCGCCACCTTGTCCGGATCGGAAAGCGCCAGGAAGGCCGATATCCGCGCGCCCATCGAATAGCCTATGACATGGGCGCGTTCGATGCCGAGATGGGTCAGCAACGCTGCCCCGTCGGAAGCCATTTTTGCGGGGGTATAATCGGCCTCTTCATAGCTCTTCGACGAGGCGCCATGGCCGCGATTGTCGAAGGCGATGGCGCGGTAGCCGGCATCGTTAAGCGCCTTGAACCAGCCGGGCGACACCCAGTTGACGTAATGGGTCGAGGCAAAGCCATGGATCATGAGCACCGGATCGCCCTGCCCCGATGCCGGCTGGCGGTCGAGGAAAGCAAGATCAAAACCGTCATGGGAGAAAAACTGCATCTGCGCCGGATCCTGCGCGTTCAGTTGTGCGCAGTGCCGATTGCCGGGTGGCGCAACAAATCGCCGTCCGCGATGCCGCTCCTGGCGGCGGTGCCCGCCTTGAGCTCGAGCACGAAGCGTACCGGCTCGCCAGGCGAGATCATCGCCTCGGATTGCGGCTCGCCTTGCTTGATTGCCCGGATCCTGCCGTCCTGACCGACAAAGATCAGGTCGAGCGGCATCGGCGTGTTCTTCATCCAGAAGCTCACATCCCGAGGCCCCTCGAACACGAACAGCATGCCATGATCGTCGGCCATCTCCTCGCGAAACATCAGGCCGGCCTCGCGCTCGGCGGAGGTGTCGGCGATTTCGACGGAGAAAGAGCGTTCGCCGGCTTTCGTCACCGCGACCAGCGGCTGCGGGTCGACGGCAAGGGTCATCGCCCGGCCGTCTGCCGAAGCCGGTTGCTGCGAATGGAAGAAAGCGCCTGTGGCGACGACAAAGGCGATCGCGGCGCAGACTACGCCCGTTGTCAGCCAGTTCCTGTAAGTCATTCAGAATCCTCGGCCATCGTCCTAGACCATGATCCCGAACCTACGGTTCGAAAAAGATCATGGTCAAGCAGAAAGCACTAATTCGCATCCCGATTCGATCGGGATGGAACCTAGTGGGAGACCGGCAAGGTACCCATATCCGGGTGAATTTCGGCAGCCATAAGGCCTTTGTCGCCGCGCCCGAAGCGGACAAGCACGACCTGCCCGGGCCTAAGCTCGGTAATGCCGTAGCGACGCAGGGTCTCCATATGGACGAAAATGTCCTCGGTGCCCTCGCCTCGGGTCAGGAAACCGAATCCCTTGGTGCGGTTGAACCATTTCACCAGCGCCCGTTCGAGGCCGCTTTCCGGCGTCACCGAGACGTGGGTGCGCTGCTCCTGCATCTCCGCCGGATGGGTCGCCGTGGTGAGATCCATGGAGAGCACGCGGAACGCCTGCAATCCGCGCTCACCTTGCTTGACCAGGCAGACGACGCGCGCACCTTCCAAGGCGGTCTGGAAACCGTCCTTTCGAAGACATGTCACATGTAGGAGAATATCGCCGGAAGAGCCGTCATCGGGAAGAATGAAACCGTAGCCCTTGGCCACGTCGAACCATTTGATGGCGCCCGCAACCTCGACAAGATCGGCAGCGTCGCCGCTCTCGTCTCTTTGCAAGGCGTCGCGACCGGTTCCGTCCCGCCCCATGAAAGAGGCTTTTTCCCCCATAAGAACGCCCCCTTTTTGCAAGAATACCGCAACTGATTCTTGAGTTAGATTAACACTGCCGCTTCCGGTGTGTGCAAGACCTGAGCTGCCTTTTTTCACGGTTCATTGCAGGAATACCGGATTTGTTGTTTGTCGGCACGACCGGTTATCGGGAATTGCCCTTTGGCCGGGTGGCCCCTATGTTCCGCCGCAACGCAAACGTTTCGAGGAAATCACATGCGCTATCTTCACACCATGGTCCGTGTCGCAGACATCGATGCCTCGCTCGACTTCTACTGCAACAAGCTTGGCCTCAAGGAAGTGCGCCGCCACGAAAACGAACAGGGGCGCTACACGCTGATCTTCCTCGCCGCGCCCAAAGACGAGCAAAGCGGCATCGCCGACAAGGCGCCGCTGATCGAGCTCACCTACAATTGGGATCCGGAAGACTACAAGGGCGGCCGCAATTTCGGCCACCTCGCCTACGAGGTCGACGACATCTACGCCACCTGCCAGCAGCTGATGGACAAGGGTGTCACCATCAATCGGCCGCCGCGCGACGGCAACATGGCCTTCGTCAAGTCGCCGGACGGCATTTCGATCGAGCTTTTGCAGAAAGGCCCGGCCAAGGCCAAGGCCGAGCCCTGGGCCTCGATGCCGAATACCGGAAGCTGGTAACCAGTCACATTATCGGAGAGAATCCATTCATGCCGACCAGCCATGTCGATGTCGCCACCGAACATGCGAGCCGCTATCTGCAGCAGCTTTGCAAGCATTGGGCGCACAAGTTTCCCGTCGAGTTCGATCCGAACCACGGGACAATCGATCTCTCACTGGGTCGTGCGGTTCTGGATGCCGATGCGGCAGCGCTGCATATCGCGGTAACCGCTGACGAAGCCGGCTCGCTGGAGCGCCTGGAAACGGTCGTCGCCGACCACATCAAACGCTTCGCTTTCCGCGAAGAGCTGATCTTCGATTGGAAAAGGGCCTCGGCAGCGTAGGCGACCACGTTCAGCCGTCTCGGCCGGCTAACTCCAGCAGCGCCTGCACCGTGCGCCAGTTGCGCGCGGTGCAGGGCACTTTCAGCGTGCGCGGGATGAGGTTGGCAAACACCGATTTGCCGAGGCCATCCGGTGCGTGCAGATAAAGTACGTCGTCCCTGATCTCGAAGCTTTCAGGGCCGGTGCACTTCTGCGAAAGACGAGCCGTCTCCTCAGGCGTTGGCGCACGCTCCAGCGCATAGGCGTGAAGCTTTGTCGGCTCCCCGGCGACTTCCGGATAAGGATTTTCGATCACCAGCCGCTCGAACCAGCCGAGATCGCGCACCATGATGCGCGAGTGAAATCCCCATTTCTTCTCGAAAGCCGCTTCCAGTTGCTTGGTCAGCGTGGCCGCATCGCCTGTTGCCGACCGGAACACGACGTTGCCGCTCTGCACGTAGGTGGCGACGTCGCCAAAGCCGAGTTTCTCGAAGAACGACCGGAGTTCGGCCATCTTGACGATGCGGTTGCCGCCGACATTGATGCCGGAAAACAATGCAACGAATATCTTCTCCTCTTCACTCATGTTCGGGCGCTCATATGATGAACCCGGCGAGCGTCTCGTTGTCGGTGATGTCCTGATACTGAACGCCCTCGGCCTCGAAATTCGCGTTGAGCAGCTCGAAATTGCGGCGATCCTTGGTTTCGATGCCGATCAGCACCGAACCGAAATTGCGCGCCGACTTCTTCAAATATTCGAAGCGGGCAATGTCGTCGTCAGGCCCAAGCAATTCGAGAAAGTCGCGCAGCGCGCCCGGCCGCTGCGGAAAGCGGATGATGAAGTACTTCTTCAGCCCCTCGAAACGCAGCGCCCTTTCCTTCACATCCGGCAGCCGCTCGAAATCGAAATTGCCGCCCGACACCACCGCGACGATGGTCTTGCCCCTGATTTCCTTCTTCGAAAAATCCTTGAGCGCGTCGATCGCCAATGCGCCGGCCGGCTCCAGCACTACGCCTTCGACATTCAGCATCTCGATCATGGTCGCGCAGAGCCGGTTTTCCGGGATCAGCCGCACGGCCTCAGCGGCAAACTCCCTGAGGTGCCGCAACGGTTCGCGGCCGATCTCGGCCACCGCCGCGCCGTCGACGAAATTGTCGACTCTGGCAAGCTTGATGCGCTTGCCGGTGGCGAGGCTCTCGCTGAGGCTTGGCGCGCCGGCCGGCTCGCAGAAGACGAAGCGCGTGTCGCGGCGCTGGTCGGCGAAATAATGCGTCACACCCGCAGCCAGACCGCCGCCGCCGACCGGAAGCATGATGATGTCGGGCATCCGCGCGCCCGGCATCTGGCCTGATATCTCGTAGGCGACGGTCGCCTGCCCCTCGATGATGTCCTTGTGGTCGAACGGCGGCACCATGTGCGCGCCGGCGCTTTCGGTGAATTCGAAGGCGGCGCGGTAGCAGTCGTCGAAAAAGTCGCCGATCAGCCTGATCTCGACGAATTCGCCGCCGAACAGCCGCGTCTTATCGATTTTCTGCTGTGGCGTCGTCACCGGCATGAACACCACACCTTGTCTGCCGAAATGACGGCAGACGAAGGCAAAGCCCTGCGCATGGTTGCCGGCGGAAGCGCAGACGAACAGTTCGGCGTCGTTGCCGGCGTCGAGCGCCTTGCGGAAGAAATTGAACGCGCCCCTGATCTTGTAGGAGCGCACCGGCGACAGGTCCTCGCGCTTCAGCAGCACGCGCGCCCCGGTCTTCTTCGACAGGTAATCGTTTTCCTGCAGCGGCGTTTCCGGAAAAATCTCGCGGATCGCGCCGGCAGCGGCAGCGACGCGGGTGGAGAAACTGGTCATCGGAAAAATCACCCCGAATAGTCTGTGGTCTTCGCGTGCGATTGTCGGTCACGAAGCTAGCACACGCCGTACGTGTTTGATCAGGGCAATCGTTCTGGCTTTCGTGCAACAGTGCTTTGACTGTCGCAACGCGCTGAGCGCAATTCGGCTGGATATGACTTACTTCTGCCGCACTTCGACTGTCCGGGAGGGGTTCGCGGAGGTGGGATAGCCTTTCGGCCGGAGTGGAATTCTAGAGTTGAAGAAGATTTGTATCCTTGTCCTTACCTTGCTCGTTGCCGGCTGTGGCGGCCGGCAAACCGAGGAACTGCTCGGCAGCGCCATGGTGTCCGCGCCGGTGACGGAAATCGCCGGCAACCACAGCATCTTCATCGCCACGACGCGCAAGCGCTCCGACGATCCCAGCAAGGTTTTCGACCGTGAGCGCTCGGCCACGCTGAACTATGCCCGCGCCAACGTCACCGTGCCGGGGACCCACGAAACCGGTCGGATCGAGCGGCGTTCGCGCGGCAAGTCGAACGACCCGGCCAAATACTTCATGGCCTCCGACGTCGTCGGCTACGACACCGCGCCGAAATTCTCCAGCGCGCTCAGCACCGACATCGCCGCGCGCGGCGGCCGCGTCATGGTCTTCGTCCACGGCTACAACACCGGTTTCGACGCCGCCGTCTACCGCGTCACCCAGATCGCCCATGATTCCGGCTACCCGGGCACGCCGGTGCTGTTTTCCTGGGCGTCGGGCGCCAAGACCAGGGACTATGTCTACGACAGGGAAAGCGCCAGTGCTGCCCGCGACCAGCTGGAAGTGACGCTGAGGATGCTCGCGCAGACCGGCGCGCGGCGGATCGACATCGTCGCGCATTCGCTGGGAACCTGGGTTACCATGGAAGCGCTGCGCCAGCTCGCCATCAACGGCGACCGCGATCTCGGCGGCAAGCTCGGCGACGTCGTGCTGGCCTCGCCCGACATCGATGTCGACGTGTTCAAGAGCCAGATGCGCCGCTACGGCAAGCCGAACAAGCCATTCATCCTGCTCCTGTCCGACGACGACCGGGCGCTGCGGCTCTCCGGCCTGATCGCCGGCTCGCGGCCGCGCGTCGGCGACTACAAGGACGCCGCCGACCTCGCCGACTATGGCGTGAGCGTTGTCGATCTCTCCAGCGTCAAGGGATCGGACCGTTTCAACCACACCAAATTTGCCGACAACCCCGAGCTGGTGAAGATGATCGGCCAGCGGCTGCGCGAGGATGACGGATTTGCCAGCGACCGCGAGGTAACGGACCGCATCAGCCTGCTCGGACAGTGAGGTGCGTTCCACGCCCTGTTACTTTCGTCGTGCGTGTTCACGGTTGCGGCACCATCGAATCACTTTCAACTGGACCGGGCCGGACCTTGGCTTTATCGAAATAGCGAGCGACGTCACCAGCTTGACGTCCCCTTGCGGGAGCTTGCGTGACCGTGCGTTCGAAGATTTTTCTCGTCGTAGCGTTTGCGCTCGCCGTTACCGGCTGCGCCGGTGGGAAAACACACGACCTTCTCAACACGACGGCTGTCACAGTGCCTGCCTCCGACATCGCAGCCACGCATGAGATATTCGTCGCCACCACCCGGAAAAAGGCAACGAAAGATCCGCGGCAGGTGTTCGACGGTGACCGTTCACCGACCACCAGTTTTGCCAGTGTCGAGGTCACCGTTCCGAAGGTCCATCGGGTCGGCGCCATCGAGCGGGTCAGGAGCTCCGCCAACAGCAATCCGGCGAAGGATTTCACGGCAACGGAGGTCGAATTCTACGAAGGCGCCCCGCAATTCGCCAAGGCGGTCGGCGCCGACATCGCCATGCGCGGCGACCGCGCGCTGGTCTTCGTGCACGGCTTCAACAACGGTTTCGACGACGGCATCTATCGGCTGACGCAGATTGCGCACGACACGAAATATCCCGGCACGCCGGTGCTGTTCTCATGGGCGTCGAGCGGCAAAACCACGGGCTATATCTACGACAAGGAAAGCGCCAACGCTGCGCGCGACGATCTCGAAGAGACGCTGCGTATGCTGGCCAAGACGAAGGCCAAGAGCATCGACATTATCGCCCATTCGATGGGCACCTGGGTGACAATGGAGGCGTTGCGCCAGCTTGCCATCACCGGCGACCGCGATCTCAGCGACAAGCTCGGCTACGTCATCCTGGCCTCGCCCGACATCGATGTCGATGTGTTCAAGAAGCAGATGATCCGCTACGGCAAGCCCGACAAGCCTTTCGCCATCCTGCTTTCGGGCGACGATCGCGCCCTCAGACTCTCCTCCTTGATCTCCGGCGACAAGCCGCGCGTCGGCGACTATGGCGACGCGGCCGACCTCGCCAGCTACGGCGTGTCGGTGATCGACCTGACCAAGACAAAGGGCGGCGACCGTCTGAACCACGCCAAATTCGCCGACAACCCGTTCCTGGTGCAGTTGCTCGGCGACCGGCTGCGCGCCCCGGCCGGCCTGGCATCGGAGGAAGCCAATCCGGCGCAGCCGATCGACAATCTCGGCCAGGGCATCGGCAAGGCCGTCGGCTCGGTTGCCGAGATCGTCATCACCACGCCATTCAGGGTGCTGACCATCGCCACCGGCGGATGAGCAATTTGGGCTCGCCCTTGGTCGTTGTCAGACGAACAGGTCGACCTTTTGGAACGTCGTCACGTCGATCAGGCCGACATCGGAAATCCTCAGTTCCGGGATGACGACCAGCGCCAGCAGCGAGTGCTGCATGTAGGCGTTGTTCAGCGAACAGCCCATCTTGCGCATCGCCTCGGTGAGCTTGTCGGCCTTGGCCGCGACGATTTCGGCGCGCTCGTCCGACATCAGCCCGGCGATCGGCATTTCGACCAGCGCCAGTTCCTTGCCCTTGGAGAACAGCACGACGCCGCCACCGACCTCACCCAGCCGGTTGACCGCCAGTGCCATGTCCTGCTTGCTGGTGCCGACGACGATGATGTGGTGCGCATCATGCGCCACGCTGGAGGCTATGGCGCAGTCGCCCATATAGCCGAAGCCGGAGACGAAGGCATTGGTGACGCCGCCCGTGCCCTTGTGGCGTTCGACCAGCGCGATCTGGCAGACGTCGTTGCGACGGTCCATGGCGACCAGACCGTCCTCCACCGGAAGATCGGCCTCGAGCGCGCGCGTCGGCGCCTGGTTCTCGATCACGCCGATGACCCGCACCCGCACCTCGTTGGCGCCCATGGGTGCCACGATGTCGAAATCCCCTGACTTGAGCTTCCTGCCGAGCTTGACGGTGTTCTTCGACGTCTTCGGATAGTTATAGGCCGGAATGTCGATTTCGAGCTTGCCGCCCTTGGCCAGCCTGACGCCGCGGCCATAGACCTCATCGATGGTCATTGCGGCCAGATCGGAGACGATCAGCAGATCGGCAACCCGCCCCGGCGCGATCGAACCCAACTCGCGCTCCAGCCCGAAATGCTGGGCGGTGTTGAGCGTCGCCATCTGGATCGCCGTCACCGGCTTCAACCCCTGGCTGATGGCGTGCCGGACCACCCGGTCCATATGGCCTTCATGGACAAGCGTGCCGGAATGGCTGTCGTCGGTGCATAGGATGAAATTGCGCGGATCGAGCCCGCTCTCCGTCACCGCTTTGATCTGCGAGGCGACGTCGTACCAGGCCGAACCCAGCCTCAGCATCGCCCTCATGCCCTGGCGGACGCGGGCGATGGCGTCCTCGGCGCGCGTGCCTTCGTGGTCGTCCTCGGGTCCGCCGGCGACATAGCCATGGAACGGCAGGCCGAGATCGCGCGAGGCGTAATGGCCGCCAACCGTCTTGCCCGCCCTCACCGTCGCGGCGATCTCGCCCGACATCACCGGATCGTTGGCCGCGACACCGGGAAAATTCATCACCTCGCCAAGTCCGATGATGTTTTCCCACGCCATCGCCTCGGCGACATCGGCGACCGTCAGCTCGGCGCCGGCATGCTCCAGCCCAGGTGCGGAGGGCACGCAGGACGGCATCTGCACTAACACGTTGATCGGCATGGCGACGGCCTCGTCATGCATCAGCCGCACACCCGGCAGGCCGAGCACATTGGCGATCTCGTGCGGATCGATGAACATCGAGGTGGTGCCATGCGGGATGACCGCGCGGCAGAACTCCGTCACCGTCACCATGCCGCTCTCGACATGCATATGCGCGTCGCAGAGACCCGGCACCAGATAGCGTCCGCCGGCGTCGACCACCTTGGTGCCCTGCCCGATGGCGTGGCCGGCATTCGGTCCGCAATAGGCGAAGCGGCCGCCGGCAATGGCAATGTCGGTGCCGGCGATGATCTCGCCGGAGTGAACGCTGACCCAGCGCCCGTTGCGGATGACGAGATCGGCGGGCCTCCTGCCCATCGCGACGTCGACCAGATGCGTGGCCGCCTCGGCCCAGGGTTTTGGTTTCGTTGCGGTCTTCGCCATGAACAGACTCCTGTTTTCCCGACTGTGCCAAGCCGATGGCGTTTTGACCAGCGAGATCGGCGGATTGCCTGAGGGCTCCTCGGCCTTAACATCGACCGTGATTTTCGCGTCTGTTGCGAGCTCGCGATTCGTTATTTTGTGACGGCATTTATGTTATGGATTTCGCCATGGCGCTGATTTGCGCCAACGACCCGCCGCCGAGCGGGTTTTTGTTTCAGGCGCCGTCCACGGCAAAGTGCCCCAACCGGAAGACTGCTCCTCGCTAACCGATTTTTCTGAATCGACGTTCGGGGAGTTCGATGCCTCGCCCAACGGTCAGGGTAGTGGTCTAGGTCGAAAACTCAGATCAGAACGCGAACCGCCTGATCCGTCCGCTCAGAGGGTCATCGCACTCCACCATTGGAGCCTGCAGGCGGTTCAATCAATTTGATCCCCGAACTGTCATTTCTTGCTCGGATCATCCGCCGGATTGACGTAGGTGATCGTGAACGGCCCGTCGCCATTAACCTGGATAATCGTATCGCTTGTCGTCCACGCGAAGTGATTCATTCCGGCCGGCGCAATGCCGAAGCCGCCGGCAGTCAGTTCGGTGCCTTTCGTCTCGTCGAGCTTATCGCCCATTCCGATATGGAAGTTACCGGAAAGCACCGTTACATATTCCGAGACAGGATGATTGTGTGCGGCAATTTTGTAGCCGGCTGGCATCTTCAACCGCAGCACATAAGCGCCGTCCTTTGAAGGATCTCCAGCCATAACCGCCAGTTCCGCGCCAGCCGGAATGACAGCAGGAGCCGGGCCCCATTTGATACTGTCCGCGTTCATCGGCTTGTCATCGGCAAACAGAGGCGCTGTCCCAACAAGCAGTAGCGCCAGAGCAGAGGCGAGCTTGATCATGACAATCTCTCCATTTGGTTCAATGTCGAACCACTTTACCAATTGGAGCCTACCAATGCAGAACGCCCGAACGCATCCTCCGAACGGGGGACGCGCTTTCGCAGTGGCCTCGGAAGCCGCCGCTAAGTGTCCTCCCGCTGTTCCCTGTCGCGGCAGTTAAGAAGTTCGACCAGATCGTCGGCCTCTTCGATCGGCATGTCGATCAAGGGGACACCCACCTCGACAACCGGCAGCCCTGTGAACACATCGATGATGTCCCACGTGCCTTCAGGTGTCTTCTCAATGTCGTAGCGTTGAGTCATGGGGAGTAGTGAGCCATGGGGGTAGAGGGGAAGACCTGGCGCGTTTTACTCGATCATCGCTCGTTCGGGGTTCGGGAATGCGGAAATGGATCCCGCCCGGCCTGATCAAGCGCCTCAAGCAATGAGGCAAGGGGGCTGGGCAGTCGCAGGTCGACGGCAAGATCCAGCGCGTCGTGTAAATACCGGCGATTATCTTCGGAACGGATCAGTTGCCGAACGGCTTCGGCAACAGACTTCCCTCGTTCTGTGTCAAACTCTGCCATGTTCGGGATTCCAGTAGCTTTAGTGCGAAACTCAGCCACTACGAAATTGTTCCAGCTGGAAACGATCTTGTTTGAACCTCAGTGTTTGATTCCCTCGCTGGGAAGAGTTGCCGCCGGCCCGGTAACGGCAGCTATGCTGTTGACTTGGGCACGAATTTCGCGCCGACGATCCCGTATCCAAGGCGGGTCGCGCGTGCCATGATGCGGGCCGGAAAAAACGCTCTAGCCTTGAGGGATCGGTGACGAGCCCGCCCCGGCGAGGGGGGAATCCGGGACAGGCTCGGCTCCTCAGAACATGCCGGATTTCTCCGACTGGCCTCCAAACCACTGTACCCGCGCAAAGTTCCATTGCGTGGTGATCATTTTTCCTCGCGAAAGTCCTGCAGCGAGGCACGCCGAAGGTCTTCCTGCCACGCGGGTGTTGGCGATCCACGCAAGAACGAAGGCGACGATTTTTACATCTGCCCTATCTGTGCGCAGCCGGTCGATATGCGGGATCTCAGGCAAGTCATCTGGCACGACAAGCCGGTGCACGATCGGCTGGAAACGGACGCCTAGCGGCGCCTTTCTCGCCCGCGCCGTTATGACCGAACCGTAACCTCGACCGGCAAGGGGGAGCGCTGGTTTTGCAGCGAGGCAGAAGCGCGATCAGCGGGCTGGCGAAAAGCGCGACGGTGACGTCCGCCTTGCTCTTGTGCCGCAGCTATTGCGCGATTTTGGTTCCGTTGACGCCCGGCAATCATGGACGGCCCAGGGGCGAGCGGTCGAGTTCCGGTTCTCATAGCACACTAGCCCAGCACTAAGCCTGCAATCAAAACGGTAAACCCGATAGAAAGCGGGACCGCCAAAAGCCAGCCAGCCTCCAAAACACTATTTTCCTGCCGATCCATAACAGTCTCCTCTTTGACGCTGCCCCTGATTACGAAAGCTCTGGGGAGCGGATCGGTTCCGACGGATTTGCCGACAACCCGGAGAGATGGCACCACAGCGCCTCGCGTTCGCCCTCACCATTCGCGTCGGCGGCGATCGCATCGCGTGGCGTCAGGGCGACGAGCTCATGGATGGCACCGTTGATCTCACCGCGCTCCAGACGCTCCCACAAGGCGCCGCAGGACGATGTTGGAGCGGATTTCGTCGATAGCCTCGATGAAGGCGGCGGGCAGCATCGGGCTCGTACATCGCGACAAGCTGTTCGAACCGCTCGCGCGGTGATAGGCGTTGAGCATCTGAAGCCTACTTGAAGGTACCGCAATTGGTCATCGCGTTCGCCATATCTGCAGGTCTCGCACTGGTAACGGTTCTGATGCACTATGAGGTGCTGAATATCGCCGGAGCGATGAGGCGTCGTTTTTCACTTCCGATGCGGGTTGATCTGCTGCTCTTGGTCATCGCAGCGATCATTGCTCACGTCGTGGGGATCTGTCTTTTCGCGGTCGCCTATGCCTGGATGCACCAGCATCGAGACCTTGGAGCTCTCGCAGGCTTGTTTTCCGGGAGCGCAGCGGATTTCTTCTATTTCTCGATCACCTGTTACACGACCATCGGCTTTGGCGAAGTCTATGCCACTGGGCCGATGCGGATCGTTGCTGCCTTGGAAGGTCTCAACGGACTCGTCCTGATCACTTGGTCAGCATCGTTCGCATACGCATCGACTTCGGATTTGTGGAAGCGGAAGCAAGACTGACGCGTGCGTAGTGCTTTGAGCGCCTAAGCTTCCACAAACGCAATGAGGGCTCGCACGCGGCCTGGCCGCGGATGGAACCATCAACAATGCCGAGGTCGAGTTCCTTCAAAAATGGCTGGCAGCGAATGCGGAGATCAGCAATCAACCGATCATCCGAACCATGCAGCCCTCCCCCATTGGAACCCCGCGCAGCTAATCCCAATTGGAGATTAAGGCTGCACACTGCACGGGCTGCGCGTCACCTATGCCACCGCCATTCGGCGCGAGGCGCCGACGCGCTGGGGGCCGCTCTACGCGCTTGGGCGAGCACCATACCAAGCATGTCGAGAAAGAGGTTGGACGCTGCGAGCATGAACCAGAAAATATGGCAAAAACGGGCTCCGGCGAATGAAAAGGGGAACGCAGTTTTGCACAACACAATTTTCGGACTGCACAACGCCGATTGACGAAATCGCCTAAGTAGTTGAAACGAAAAGGGCGCGGACGTGGCGGAATTGGTAGACGCAAGGGACTTAAAATCCCTCGATCTCTGATCGTACGGGTTCGATTCCCGTCGTCCGCACCAGCACACCGACGGCGCTCCTCGGCGGCGTCCAGGTTCCGGCAGATCAAGCCCGGATCGGGTTCAGCTTCAGATGCTGGATCAGGATGATGGTCTTGGCGTCGATGATGCGGCCGTCGGCGATGCCGGCCAGAGCTTCATCGAGCGGCATCTCCAGAACCTCGATGTCTTCGCCTTCTTCCGGCGCGCCGCCGCCGTCCGAGATGCGGTCGGTCGGCGAATAGCGCGCGACGAAGAACCAGAGCCGCTCGGTCACGCTGCCAGGGCTCATAAAGGGCGAAAACAGCCGATCAACGTCCTTCAGGTGGTAGCCGAGCTCCTCTTCCGCCTCCTTGCGGATGCAGGTTTCGGGATCGTGTTCATCGAGCAGGCCGGCGCAGGCCTCGATCAGCGGCTCGCGGTGGCCGGTGACGTAGGCCGCGTAGCGGAACTGCCGAACGAGCAGAACCGTCGAGCGCTCGGGGTCGTAAGGCAGGATCACCGCCCCGTCGCCGCGATCGTAGGTCTGTCGGATCTGCGTCTCCCATTTCCCGTCGCGCCGGCGATAATCGAGGACGGTCTTTTTCAGGACTGCCCAATCATCGGAAAGGACTTCTTCCGAACGGATACGAATGCGGTCTTCCATGGTGAACTCCGTGCTGCCGGCGTGAGGACTACAGCGCCGCGCGTCCTCTTGGACGCGCAAAGGACGCTGTAGCACTTTTGATCTGCGCATGGTCCATTCCGAAATCGGAATCGATTTTTGCTGCGCTGACCTTCGGTTCGGGGTCATGCGCTAGCTGCGAACCGGCCCGTGCGCAATCCCAACAGCAATTGGTCCAGGGGCGCGCTTCACCGCCTCGTGTATGGCGCAGGCGCAATCCACTGCCTAAATAGCGACAGCCCCTCCCCGGAGTTTTTTGATGACCACATCCCTTTTCCAGCCGATCACGCTTGACGGCCTCGCCTTTCCCAACCGCATCGCGGTCGCGCCCATGTGCCAGTATTCCGCCGATGACGGTTCGGCCAGCGACTGGCACCTGTACCACTGGATGAACCTGGCGATGTCCGGCGCCGGCATGGTCACCGTCGAGATGACCGACGTCGAGCGGCGCGGCCGCATCTCGCATGGCTGCCTCGGCCTTTACTCTGACGACAACGAGGCAGCCGCCCGGCGCGCGCTGGATGCCGCCAAGCGCGTCGCCGCCCCCGGCACCAAATTCGGCACGCAGCTTGCCCATGCCGGCCGCAAAGCATCCAACCGGAAGCCTTGGGAAGGCGGCGGGCCGCTCGGTGCCGATCAGGATCCCTGGCCGATCGTGTCCGCCTCGGCAATCGCCTACGACACGGGCTGGCAGGTGCCGCGGGCGCTGAAGGATGAGGAGATACTGCACATCATCGAACGCTTCGCCGAGGCGGCAAGGCGGGCCGAGCGGGCCGGCTTCGATTTCATCGAATTGCATGCGGCACACGGCTATCTGATCTTCCAGTTCCTGTCGCCGCTTTCCAACCAGCGCACCGACCGCTGGGGCGGCTCGCTGGAAAACCGCATGCGTTTTGTCGTCGAGATCGCCAAGGCGGTGAGGAAGGCAGTGCCCAAGCTGATGCTCGGGGCGCGCCTGTCGGTCAAGGAATGGGTCGATGGCGGCTTCGATGTCGAGGACGCGATCGAAGTGGCCAAGGCGCTGAAGGCAGCGGGCGTCGCCTATCTCTGCTGCTCGAGCGGCGGCAATTCGCCCCTGCAGAAGCTGCCGACAGGTCGGGGCTACCAGGTGCATCTGGCGGAAGCCGTGCGCAACGGCGCCGACATCCCGACGCGGGCCGTCGGCCTGATCGACGATCCGAAGCAGGCCGAGGCGATCGTCGCCCAGGGCCGTGCCGACATGGTGGCTTTGGCCCGCGCCTTTCTCGCCGATCCGCGCTGGGCGTGGCGCGCCGCCGCCACATTCGGCGAGACGATCCACCCGGCGCCGCAGCTTGCCCGCTCGGTGACGACGATGCAGCACTGGATGAAGGCGGCGGGCTGAGCGGCCATTTCCAATGGCTGCTGCCCCAATAACCGCGACCCCAATGATTGCGACCCCAATGATTGAGACCCTTGAGACCTTTACGCGGAGGGACGTGCAACCAAATCGGCCGCTCCGCGTTGGCGGCGATGATGGACAACAAGCCTTTTGAAAAGCCGGTGGTGGTCGAACTTGGCCATGTCGGCAAATACCGTGAGATCCGCAGCACCCAGGAAGCGGCGGAGTGCCTGATGACGGTCTGGCCGCTCAATCGTGGTCCCCGGCATCGCGATGCTCTCGACACTTGCCTAAAAGTGCTGGAGGGTTATCGTTCGACGGCGGATGCGCGCCGCGCATTGGTCGAAGCCGCGAAGGAATCGGACGTGCTGGTTCCCGACGAGAGATTGTCCGACGGCAGGCTGCCCGAAGGCAAACTGCCCCAAAGCAGCAAACTGCATTGAGCAGACGGAGCTTTTCCCACTGGAGGATTTCATGGCGAAGCTGACCTACAAGATCGTCGAGCATGACGGGGGCTGGGCCTACAAGGTCGGCTCGACATTCTCAGAAACGTTCCCTACCCACGAGGACGCGCTCCGCGCGGCCGAGATCGCTTCGGCCGAACAGCAGGTCGCCGGCACCACGGACGGCATCCAGTACGAGGACGCCGACGGCAAATGGCACGACGAGCTCGCCGACGGCCGGGACCGGCCGCAAACCGAAGTTTCCGATTAGGCTGGTGTCGTTTACTGATGACTTCTCGCACCTCCGTTTTCAAGGGCTGGGGCTGGGCAAGTCATTTTCCTGCCAGGATCCCGGACATGGCAGATTTCAATCCCACCGGGAACAAACACGATCAGGACCAACGTAGAAGAGTGCTTGTGACGCAGGCGCTTTACAGGGCAGTCTGGTAGCGCTACCGTTTCATCATCGCGCGTGACCAGGGAGGAACTTTGGGAGCTGCCGCGGCCAGTTAGGAAAGCGGTTTCCTTCGAAGACGTCGCAGGAAGCATTCGGGAGGAAATCGATGGCGTCTGTCGCAATTGGCGATGTCTACAAATCATTCGGAACCGTCGAAATTCTCCACGGCGTCAGCGTCGATATAGACGACGGCGAGTTCGTCACGCTGGTCGGGCCGTCGGGCTGCGGAAAATCGACCCTTCTCAGGATGATCGCTGGCCTGGAAAAGATTTCGCGCGGCCAGATCGCGATTGGCGAGCGTGTCGTCAACAACGTTGCGCCAAAAGAACGCGACGTCGCCATGGTCTTCCAGAACTACGCGCTCTACCCGCACATGACCGTCGCCGAGAACATGGCGTTCTCGCTCATGCTCAAGGGTGTTTCGAAAGCCGAAAGCGCTGCCAGCGTTAAGCGCGCCGCCGAAATCCTGGGGCTGGTGCCGCTGCTGGAGCGCTATCCCCGGCAGCTTTCCGGCGGCCAGCGCCAGCGCGTCGCCATGGGCCGGGCGATCGTGCGCGATCCGGCGGTCTTCCTGTTCGACGAGCCGCTGTCCAATCTCGACGCCAAACTCAGGGTGCAGATGCGCGCCGAGATCAAGGAACTGCATCAGCGCCTGAAGACCACGACGGTCTATGTCACCCATGACCAGATCGAGGCCATGACCATGGCCGACAAGATCGTGGTCATGCATGACGGCCTCGTTGAGCAGATCGGGCCGCCATTGGAACTCTACGACCGGCCGAACAATCTCTTCGTCGCCAGCTTCATCGGCTCGCCCGCCATGAACATGCTGAGGGGCGAAATCGCAACTGATGGCGGCTCATCGTCTTTTCGCGGCTCCGGGGGGATTTCCCTGCCGCTGGCCGCAGTACCTTCGATCGGCAGCGGCGAACAGGTGGTGCTGGGGATACGACCCGAGCATCTGCGGCTGTCCGACGAAGATGGCATTCCGGTCACCGTCGTGGTGGTCGAGCCGACCGGGTCGGAAGTGCAGCTCATCGGCCGGACGGCCGGCGGCGAAGAGATCGTCGCCAATTTCCGGGAGCGCCATTCCTTCACGCCGGGCGAGACCGTACGGCTGACGGCCGAGCCCGGCCTCATCCACCTCTTTCATGGCGAAACCGGGCAGCGCTTCGAAATGCGCACCCGGCAGTAAGAACCACCGCGAGGAAATAAACAGGAGGAGACGAGCATGAAATTCACTAGACGTGACGTGATCCGCACCACCGCCGGCGTGGCGGCGGGAGCCTTGGGAAGCCGGTTCGTCGGCTCTTCCGCCTTTGCCCAGGAGGGGTTGACATACAAGCCCGAAGACGGCGCAAAGCTGCGGATGCTGCGTTGGTCGCCCTTCGTGCAGGGCGATGAGGATCAATGGCTGGCTAACACCAAGCGGTTCACCGAGGCGACAGGCGTCGAGGTCCGTGTCGACAAGGAAAGCTGGGAGGACATTCGCCCCAAGGCGGCGGTTGCCGCCAATGTCGGCTCCGGTCCAGATCTGATGTTGGTCTGGTTCGACGACCCGCACCAATACCCCGACAAGTTGCACGACGTGACGGAACTGGGTGAGTATCTCGGCACGAAATACGGCGGCTGGCACGAAGGGCCAAAGCAATATGCGACGCGGGAGGGGAAATTCCTCGGCCTGCCTCTGGCCACCATCGGCAATGCCATCGTCTATCGGGAAAGCTGGGTGAAGGAGGCTGGCTTCTCGGAATTTCCGAAGGACACGGCGGGCTTCCTCGAGCTTTGCAAGGCGTTGCAGGCGAAAGGGCATCCGGCCGGCTTCACGCACGGCCATGGCGTCGGCGACGGCAACAACTATGCTCACTGGCTGCTTTGGAGCCATGGCGGCCAGATGGTCGACGAGAGCGGAAAGGTGACGATCAACAGCCCCGAGACGCTCAAGGCGATCGAATACGCGCAGGAGCTCTACAAGACCTTCATTCCCGGCACCGAAAGCTGGCTCGACGTGAACAACAACCGCGCCTTCCTGGCCGGCGAACTGGGTGTCATCGCCAATGGCATTTCCGTGTATAACACGGCCAAGACCAACAAGGACAATGATCCGAAACTGACTGAAATCGCCAAGGACATGCGCACGACCAGCCTGCCGATCGGTCCCGTCGGGAAATCGGTCGAGCTGTTCCAGGTGACCACGGCCGTGATCTTCGACTACACGCCCTACCCCAACGCAGCCAAGGCCTATCTGCAGTTCATGTTCGAGGAACAGCAAATGGCGGAGTGGATCACCTCCTCAGCCGGCTACTGCTGCCAGACACTCAAAGCCTTCGACAACAATTCGGTGTGGACGGCCGACCCGAACAATGCCGCTTACGCCAAGGCCTCGGCGACGCTGCGTCCCAACGGCTATGCCGGGCCGCTCGGCTACGCCTCGGCGGCGACCATGGCCGACTATGTCCTGGTCGACATGTTCGCCAAGGCCGTGACGGGCCAGGCCACGGCCCAGGAGGCGATGGAAGAGGCGGAGAAACGCGCCAACCGGTACTATCGCGTTTGATCACAGCCGAGCCGAGCAGCCGCGACCGCGCTGCCCGGTCTGGTCCTGAAATCGCGTGGCGGCCTCTCAGGCCACCATGTCGGCAGACCGTATGAGGAGCCGTCCCATGGCCGTGTCGTCCGCCGCCGTTCAGCCGCGCCCGTCGATCCTGTCGCGGAGCCTGTCGCTCCTGGCCGACAGCCGGAACGCGCTTGGCTTCGGCTTCATGCTGCCGGCGGCAGCGCTGCTGCTGGTCTTTCTCACCTATCCGCTGGGGCTCGGCATCTGGCTCGGCTTCACGGATGCCCGCATCGGCCGCCCCGGTATCTTCATAGGCATCGAAAACTACCAATATCTGTCGGATGACGCCGTCTTCTGGCTCTCCGTTTTCAACACCTTGCTCTACACGATAAGCGCGTCGATCCTGAAGTTCGCACTCGGCCTCTGGCTGGCGCTTATCCTCAATCAGAACCTTCCCTTCAAATCGTTCTTCCGCGCGATCATCCTGCTGCCGTTTGTGGTGCCGACGGTCCTATCGGCCATCGCCTTCTGGTGGATCTACGATTCGCAGTTCTCCATCCTGTCCTGGGCACTTATGGAAATGGGGCTGATCGACCACCGCATCAATTTCCTTGGCGATCCGGAGAACGCGCGCGCTTCAGTGATCGCGGCGAATGTCTGGCGCGGCATTCCGTTCGTCGCCATCACGCTGCTTGCCGGCTTGCAGACGATTCCCCAGTCGCTTTACGAGGCCGCCACGCTCGACGGCGCCAGCCGCTGGCAATTGTTCCGTTTTGTGACGCTGCCGCTGCTGACGCCGATCATCGCCATCACCATGACGTTTTCGGTGCTGTTCACCTTCACCGATTTCCAGCTGATCTATGTGCTGACCCGCGGCGGACCGGTTAACGCCACCCATTTGATGGCGACGCTGTCCTTTCAACGCGGCATTTCCGGAGGCCAGCTTGGCGAGGGCGCCGCAATCGCGGTCGCCATGATCCCGTTCCTGCTTGCGGCGATCCTGTTCAGCTATTTCGGCCTGCAACGCCGCAAATGGCAGCAGGGCGGCGGAGACTGACATGGCCACGATCAAAAAAACGAAACGTCCCGAACTCGACGAGGGCGGCATGGGCTATCTTCAAAGCCTGCCGCGGCGCGTGGTGACAATTTATCTGCCGTTGCTGGTGTTCGTCATCGTGCTGTTGTTCCCGTTTTACTGGATGACGATCACGGCGATTAAGCCCAATCACGAGATGACCGACTACGCCAATTTCAATCCGTTCTGGGTCGTGCATCCGACCTTCGAGCACATCCGCTATCTCTTGTTCGACACGTCCTACCCGGGCTGGCTGCTCAACACGATCATCATCTCCACCGCCGCCACGTTCCTGTCGGTCCTGGCCGCGGTGTTCGCGGCCTATGCGATCGAACGGCTGAGGTTTTCGGGGGCGCGGCACGTCGGACTAGCGATCTTCCTCGCCTATCTCGTGCCGCCGTCGATCCTGTTCATCCCGCTGTCGGTGATGGTGTTCAACCTTGGGCTTTACGACACGCCCTTCGCGCTCATTCTCACCTACCCGACCTTCCTGATCCCGTTCTGCACCTGGCTGCTGATGGGTTACTTCCGTTCGATCCCGTTCGAACTGGAAGAATGCGCGCTCATCGACGGGGCGAGCCGGTGGCAGATCCTCACCAAGATCGTGCTGCCGCTGTCGGTGCCCGGCCTGATTTCCGCCGGCATATTCGCATTCACCCTGTCATGGAACGAATTCATCTATGCCCTGACATTCATCCAGTCGTCCGAAAACAAGACTGTGCCGGTCGGGGTGCTCACGGAGCTTGTCCGTTCCGACGTCTATGAGTGGGGAGCGCTGATGGCCGGAGCCCTGATCGGCTCCCTGCCGGTGGTCGTGCTTTATTCATTCTTTGTCGAGCACTATGTGTCCTCGATGACCGGTGCGGTGAAGGAGTAGCGCCTATGGGCACCGCACCTTCTCCCTTCTCCCTTGTGGGAGAATGTGGCCGCGCCCACGGGTCTTGCCTCCCGACGACAGCTTCGCGAGGTCGGATGAGAGGTGTCCAGCTTGGTACCGACGGCGTTCCGGCCAGCACCCCTCAACCGTTTTGGCGCTGCGCGCCAATCCACCTTCTCCCACAAGAAGGGGAGAAGGGAAGAGCCGTACCAGTGCGCGCCAATATCCTGGCGCATTGCCGACGGCCATTCGCCGCGCTATCTCAGGCGACCCTGTCTGCCCAGGCGACTCTGTCTGCCTAAGGCGACCTTTTGCCGGAGCTCCCATGTCTGAAATCGTCACCGCCGCCATGCTCGTCATCGGTGATGAGATTCTGTCCGGGCGCACCAAGGACAAGAATATCGGCCATCTCGCCGACATCATGACGGCGATCGGCATCGACCTGAAGGAGGTGCGCATCGTTCCCGACGAGGACGACGAGATCGTCGCCGCGGTGAACGCCCTACGTGCCCGTTACACCTATGTCTTCACGACCGGCGGCATCGGCCCCACGCATGACGACGTCACCGCGGACGCGATCGCCAAGGCCTTTGGCGTGCCCTGCGAGTACGACGCCAAGGCCTATGCGATGCTGGAAGAGAGCTACGCCGCGCGCGCCATCGAATACACCGAGGCGCGCAAGCGCATGGCGCGGATGCCGCGTGGCGCCGACCTTATCGACAATCCAGTGTCCATCGCGCCCGGCTTTCGCATCGGCAACGTCCACGTCATGGCCGGCGTGCCGTCGATTTTCCAGGCGATGCTCGACAATGTGGTGCCGACGCTGAAGGCCGGCACCAGAATGCTGTCGACCACGGTGCACTGTCCGTTCGGCGAAGGCCTGGTCGGCGGACCGCTTGGCGATATCCAGAAGGCGCATCCGGATACGATCATCGGGTCCTACCCGAAATATGGCGACGGCAAGTTCTGGACCGAGCTGGTCGTCCGTGCCCGCAGCCAGGAAGCGCTGGACGCCGCCCACGCCGATGTCGAGGCGATGGTCGCAGGCCTCGCCAGCGCGGCCAGCTGATCCGGGCCGGAACCAAGCATGGTGCAGTAACGTTTCATGCGGGCGAGTTTCGATCGCCGTAAATTGAGGGGTTACCATGCGATTCAAGACCATCGTTGCTATACTGCAGAACGAACAGGACGCGGTGCGCGTGCTCGAATGCGCCATTCCGCTTGCCGACAGGTTCCAGAGCCATCTCATCGGCATTCATGCCGAAGCGCTTCCCGTCCCCTACACCTCGGCCACCGGCTTTCCGGACACCGAGTTCCTGCAGGTTTCGGCCGACATGAACAAGGAGCGTGCTGAAAAATTGCAGGCGGTTTTCCTCAGGCATGTCGAGGATTCCGGCCTGTCCTTCGAGTGGCGCAGCCTCGAGAGCTTTTCCGGAGACAGCGCGCTGACCGGCATCCCAACCGTTCGCACCGCAGACCTCATCATCGCCGCGCAGCGCGAGTCGGGCGGCGATCCGAGCGCCGATGTCGACACGCTGGTCTATGACGCGGGCCGGCCGGTGCTGGTCGTGCCGCATTCGGGCCCGCTCGTGACCAGCTTCAAGCATGTGCTGCTCGCCTGGAACGGCAGCAAGGAAGCCGCGCGCGCCGCCTTCGACGCCCTGCCCTTCATCATCGAGGCCGAGAAGACCGATATCGTCGTCATCGACCCACCGGATACGCTCGACGAGGCTCCGGAGGCGGCCGGCGCCGAAATCGCCGCCGCCCTGTCCAGGCATGGCGCCACCGTCAGCGTCTCGGTGCTGCAATCGGGCGGCCACTCGGTCGACGACGTGATCCAGACCAGGGTTGCCGAAACCGGCGCCGACCTGCTCGTGCTCGGCGCCTACAGCCATTCCTGGCTGCGCCAGCTTCTGTTCGGCGGGGTCACGCGCACGGTGCTGCGCACGTTGCCGGTGGCAGCTTTCCTGTCACGGTAAATCCACAAGGGTAACTCCACAGGGGCGAGTCCACAGGGATCGCCTGCCGCCGCCCTTGCCAAGGCCAAGGCTTTCCAGTTAATTCCGCGCGCATTCCTTCAAGTGTTTGCGCGCGTTTTTCGCGCGCTGCGGAGTGCATGCAAAAATGTCCCTTCCGGAAAAGGCCTTTCCCGTCTCCTGGGATCAGTTCCACCGCGACGCGCGTGCGCTTGCCTGGCGGCTTGCCGGCGCCAACAAAGGCCAGTGGAAGGCGATCGTCTGCATCACGCGCGGCGGCTTGGTTCCGGCCGCCATCATCTCGCGTGAACTCGGCATCCGGGTCATCGAGACGGTTTGCGTCGCCTCCTATCACGACTACGCCAGCCAGGGGCAGCTGCAGGTGCTGAAGGAGGTCACGCCGGCACTGCTCGCCGATGACGGCGCCGGCGTGCTGATCATCGACGACCTCACCGATACCGGCAAGACCGCGGGCATCGTGCGCGCCATGATGCCCAAGGCGCATTTCGCCACCGTCTACGCCAAGCCGAAAGGGAGGCCGCTGGTCGACACCTTCGTCACCGAGGTCAGCCAGGACACCTGGATCTATTTTCCGTGGGACATGGGCTTCACCTACCAGAAGCCGATCGCCGACGATCACGTCGGCTGATTCGCGGCAACTGCTTTTTCTCCCGGAACATGCCGGCGAGCGTTGCTTGCCGGCGAGCACTTCTTGAAAGAGTGCCGCGGCGCACGATATTTCCTGAATGGACGCCTGTTGGTGTGGTTAACCAGTCCGTATGAGGTTTTTTACTTTTATTGCTCATGATTAGCCGTAAGATTCGCGAAACGGCAGATGATTCTGGAGGCTGGGGCAAGCTTCTCCGATGTTGACGAGGCCAGCAACGCACAACCATTTGGCCGAAAGGGTTCAGCGGCTCTTCGGCACAGCGCCGTGCCGCCTGCAGGTTGCAGCATTGCCCTGGCGCGATACCGGGCATGGCGTCGAGATCATGCTGATCACCAGCCGCGATACCGGTCGCTGGGTGCTTCCCAAGGGCTGGCCTGAGGCCAAGGAGCTGCTTTGCGAAGCGGCGGCGCGCGAGGCCGGCGAGGAAGCCGGACTGCGCGGCACGATCTCCCACCATGAAGCCGGCCGCTACTTCTATGCCAAGGCATTGGCTTCCGGCGAGGAAGTGCCTTGCGAAGTTCTGGTATTTCCGCTGCAGGTCGACAAGATCGCCGACCGGTGGAAGGAAAAGCGGTCGCGCATCCGCAAATGGGTCACCCCCGCCGAGGCCGTGCGCATGGTCAACGAGCCGGACCTTGGTCAGATCATCGCCTATTTCTGCGCCGACCCGCACCAGTTCTCCTGAGCAAGACTAGGCGCACCGGCCAAAGCTGCGCACCTGCCGCATCACCGGCGATGCTCTTTGGCGAAGAGAATCGATTTGACCACCACAGCTTTGGCGTGCGTTGTCATCACGGTCGATGGCTTGGACGTGGGTCAAAATAGAAATCCTCCGCGCCACTTCTATCCCCGTTATCCACATATGTGACACACAAGATGTTGGGGTCACAAAAGCTACGCAAACGAATCCTTGACGGCGCAAAACGAGTCGCCTTTTATGGGCCATGCGCTCCTGTTGAGAGTGCGACCGGAAAGTTCTGAGCCCGGTCTTTTTCCCGGACTATGTGCGTTTTGGCCGCATTTCCGCCTGTCTATGAGGCCGGCGGATGCGTTGGGGTTTTGGGGTTTTTGGGGGACGAAAGGGAAAAATGTCGGACTGGAATAAATTGTCTGTTAACACTATATTTAGTGTTTGCAGGTAAGTTCGACGCTAGATAATGTGAAAGTCCCCTCGATTGAGGGAGTCGCAAAAAAGTTTCAGTTTTGAGGGACCCGCAGAGTTCGTCGGCGCGTTGGACGACTACTTCGCAAGGAGTTCGGCCAGCAGGGCGGGCGGAGCCTGTGAAAGGGAGCCGGCCGTTTTCTAACGCTGGCAGACGGCGGACATGCGCGTTTCGCCAAGGGGCAGAAATCCCCTGGGAAAAGCGCTATATATAGACAAGCAAGGGATAGGACCAATGCGCATCGAGCGTCGTTTCACCAAGCAAGGGCTAGCAGGTCAAGAAGGGGCGGCTTATGCGGAGATCGAATTCCGCAAGGCGCTTTCGGAGATCAAGAATCCGGATGGCTCGGTGGTGTTCCGCTTGGACAATATCGATGTGCCGGCGCAGTTCAGCCAGGTTGCCGCCGACATCCTGGCGCAGAAGTATTTCCGCAAGGCCGGCGTGCCGGCCCGGCTGAAGAAGGTCGAGGAGAACAACGTCCCCTCCTTCCTGTGGCGCTCCGTCGCCGACGAGGCCGAACTGGCAAAGCTGCCCGAGGCCGAGCGCTACGGCTCCGAGACCGACGCCCGCCAGGTCTTCGACCGTCTTTCCGGCACCTGGACCTATTGGGGCTGGAAGGGCGGCTACTTCAATTCTGAGGAAGACGCGCGCGCCTTCCGCGACGAGCTCGCCTATATGCTGGCCACGCAGCGCGTTGCGCCGAATTCGCCGCAGTGGTTCAACACCGGCCTGCACTGGGCCTACGGCATCGACGGCCCGAGCCAGGGCCACTTCTATGTCGACCCGTTCACCGGCAAGCTGACCAAGTCGAAGTCTTCCTACGAGCATCCGCAGCCGCATGCCTGCTTCATCCAGGGCGTGCAGGACGATCTCGTCAACGAAGGCGGCATCATGGATTTGTGGGTGCGTGAAGCGCGGCTGTTCAAATACGGCTCCGGCACCGGCTCCAACTTCTCGTTCCTGCGCGGCGAAGGCGAAAAACTGTCCGGCGGCGGCCGTTCGTCCGGCCTGATGAGCTTCCTCAAGATCGGCGACCGGGCGGCGGGCGCCATCAAGTCGGGCGGCACGACGCGGCGCGCTGCAAAGATGGTCATCGTCGACGCCGACCATCCCGATATCGAGGAGTTCATCGACTGGAAGGTCAATGAGGAGCAGAAGGTCGCCTCGCTGGTCACCGGCTCGAAGATCGTCAAGAAGCACCTCGAAGCGATCATGAAGGCCTGCATCAACTGCGAAGGCCAGGACGACGATTGCTTCGACCCGGCGATCAACACCGCGCTGAAGCGCGAGATCAAGCTGGCCAAGAAGGACGGGGTGCCGGAGAACTATATCTACCGCGTCATCCAGTTCGCCAGGCAGGGCTACACCTCGATGTCGTTCAAGACCTACGACACCGACTGGGATTCGGATGCCTACCTCACCGTTTCGGGCCAGAACTCCAACAATTCGGTCTCGCTGAAGGACGATTTCCTGCGCGCCGTGGAAGAGGATGCCGACTGGCACCTCACCGCCCGCAAGGACGGCAAGGTGCTGAAGACGCTGAAGGCCAGGGATTTGTGGGAAAAAATCGGCTATGCCGCCTGGGCGTCGGCCGATCCGGGCCTCCACTTCAACACGACGATGAACGACTGGCACACCTGCGCCTCGGCCGGTGCGATCCGGGCGTCCAACCCGTGCTCGGAATACATGTTCCTCGACGACACGGCCTGCAACCTGGCCTCGATCAACCTGCTGCCCTATCGCAACGCCGACGGCACCATCGACTTATCAGCCTACGAACACACGGTTCGGCTGTGGACCATGGTGCTGGAAATTTCCGTCATGATGGCGCAGTTCCCGTCGAAGGAGATCGCTAAGCTCTCCTACGAATACCGCACGCTCGGCCTCGGCTACGCCAATATTGGCGGCCTGCTGATGACCTCGGGCATTCCCTATGATTCCGACGAGGGCCGCGCAATCTGCGCAGCACTCACCGCTGTTATGACCGGCACGGCCTATGCCACCTCGGCCGAAATGGCCGCCGAGCTCGGCGCCTTCCCCGATTACGACCGCAATGCGCAGAACATGCTGCGTGTCATGCGCAACCATCGCCGCGCTGCCTATGGCGACAAAGACGGCTACGAGAAACTCGCCGTCAACCCGGTGGCGCTGGTCGCCTCCGACCTGAAGCAGCCTGAGCTTGCCGCCCATGCCAAGGCTGCCTGGGACCGCGCCATCGAGCTCGGCGAGGAGCATGGCTACCGCAATGCGCAGGCGACCGTAATCGCGCCGACCGGCACGATCGGCCTGGTCATGGATTGCGACACCACCGGCATCGAGCCCGACTTCGCGCTGGTGAAGTTCAAGAAGCTGGCCGGCGGCGGCTACTTCAAGATCATCAACCGCGCCGTGCCGGAAGCGCTGCGCACGCTTGGCTATTCGGAAAGCCAGATCGCCGAGATCGAGGCCTATGCGGTCGGCCACGGCAATCTGAACCAGGCGCCCGCCGTCAACCCCGGCTCGCTCAAGGCAAAAGGCTTCACCGACGACAAGATCGCAGCGCTGAACGCAGCGTTGCAGTCGGCCTTCGATATCAAGTTCGTCTTCAACCAGTGGACGCTGGGTGCGGACTGGGTGAAGGAGACCTTTGGCTTCACCGACGAGCAGCTCAACGATTTCTCGTTCGAGATGCTGCCGGCGCTCGGCTTCTCGAAGAAGGACATCGAGGCCGCCAACATCCATGTCTGCGGTGCGATGACGCTGGAAGGCGCGCCGTTCCTGAAGGCCGAACACCTGCCCGTGTTCGACTGCGCCAGCCCGTGCGGCAAGATCGGCAAGCGTTCGCTGTCGATCAACAGCCACATCCAGATGATGGCGGCGGCCCAGCCCTTCATCTCCGGCGCCATTTCCAAGACCATCAACATGCCGAACGACGCGACGGTGGAAGACGCCAAGGGCGCCTACATGCTGTCGTGGAAGCTGGCGCTGAAGGCCAACGCGCTCTATCGCGACGGCTCGAAGCTCTCCCAGCCGCTCAACGCCTCGCTGCTTGCCGACGTCGAAGACGACGAGGACGAGGCGATCGAGCAGCTGGTCGCGGCGCCGGCCTCGCAGCGCGCCGTGCAGGTGACCGAAAAGATCGTCGAGCGCGTTGTGGAACGTCTCTATCGCGACCGCGAGAAACTGCCGAACCGCCGCAAGGGCTATACCCAAAAGGCGGTCGTCGGCGGCCACAAGGTCTATCTCAGGACCGGCGAATTCGACGACGGTCGCCTCGGCGAGATCTTCATCGACATGCACAAGGAAGGTGCCGCCTTCCGGGCGATGATGAACAACTTCGCCATCGCCATTTCGCTCGGCCTGCAGTATGGCGTGCCGCTCGAGGAATATGTCGAAGCCTTCACCTTCACCAAGTTCGAACCTGCCGGCATGGTGCAGGGCAACGACGCGATCAAGAACGCGACGTCGATCCTCGACTATGTTTTCCGCGAGCTTGCCGTGTCCTATCTTGGGCGCCACGACCTCGCCCATGTCGACCAGTCGGATTTCGACAAAACCGCGCTCGGGCGCGGCATTAACGAAGGCAAGGCGACGCCGTTCTCGAAGGGGCTGACCCGCGGCGCCTCGCCGGTCAAGCTGGTGTCGGGCATGGGTGCCGAGCCCAAGGGCTTTGGCGGTTCAAGTCCCTCTCCCGCTACCGTCCCCACTCGTTCGGCGCCGACGGCGTTCTCAGGCTCCAATGTGCTGGCGCTGAAGCCGGCCAGCGACGAAGCGATGGCCTATAAGCGAGACTACGAAGAGCGGGCCAGGGAACTGGTCGAGGACATCGTCTACGAAGAAGCAATCGACCCGACAGGGCTGTTCACCGATGATGCCGCGAAAGAAGCGGCCGAGGCCAAGGCGCTTGCCGCTACCCGGCGCCAGCAATCATTGATGCAGGGCTACACCGGCAACGAATGCTCCGAATGCCACAACTTCACGATGGTGCGGAACGGGACATGTGAAAAGTGCGACACCTGTGGAGCTACGAGCGGGTGTAGCTGAGATAGATGCCACCTCGGCTTACGGTCCGCGAAGTCATTCGCCTGCTGGAAACCGACGGCTGGTATCTGGTTGCAGTCATCGCCAATATAAGCATGAAATCAAAGCCGGCCGCGTCACCGTGGCCGGCAAGCCGTCTGAAGAGGTTTGCACCGGGAACACCTAATAGCACCCTCAAGCAGTCCGGTTTAAGGAGTGACGATATGCGTTACGCGGTGGGGATCGTGCCGGATCTACCCGGTTGCGTCGCGACCGGCGCGACGGTGCCTGACGTGGAAACCGAAATTCGCGACGCTATACGCTTTCATATCGAAGGCTTGCGTGCCGATGGGCTGGATGTCCTCAAAGGTCTTAGCTGGCGGAATACATAGAGGCGTAAAAGCCGCGCCTTCCCTTCTCCCCTTGTGGGCCCACAGGGGAGAAGGGAAGAACTGCCCTCAGTTCACAGCGCTGATGTTGCCCAGGCGGAGAAACAGCGTTTCGCCGGAAGAATCGTCGACGCCGTCATTGTCGGTGGCGACGAAGATATCGCCGTTCTTGTCGATGGTGAAACCTTCGACCTTGTCGGTGACATAGCCGTTGGTAGCTGATTTCAGGTCGCCGATGATGTCGCGCACCAGCGTCTTTTCGACCACCGGCAGTTCGCCACCGAGCTTGGCAGGTTTGAAGGCATCGAGCGCCACCGAATAGACGCGCTTCACCTTGGCCAGGTCGCCGATCTGGTTGTCGCGTTCGAGGATGTAGAGCTTGCCGCCATGCGCGGTGATCTCCGACAGGCCCATCCAGCCAGCTTCGGTCGCTTCGAGCGGATAGCGCACCGCCGACCATTCCTTGGCCTTCGGCTTGTAGGCCAAAAGCTTGACCTGGCCCTTGGGATCGTCGGCCCATTCGCGTTGTACCGCCATCACCAGCGTCAGGTCGTCGCCTTCGCCGATCGCGGTGATGCCTTCGAGGCCGAAGCGGGTCTGGTGGGCGAGCAGTTCCATCGGGAAGCCGATCTCCTGCTTGATCTCGCCGTTGTCGTTGACGTGCAGGATGGCGTGCGGGACGAGCTTTGCCGGATCGCCTTCATTGGCCAGCCAGAAGCCGCCTTCACCATCGGCGACAAGACCTTCGATGTCGAGCTTCTGTGCAGGATGGCCGCCACGCGTGACGATGGTCCTGCCGGTGATCAGCGCCGGCGTCTGGGTGGCATCGATCTCGAAGATCGACGGCGCGTTGGCGTAGAACGAGTCCGAGGCTGCGAAGAGCTTGCCGGCAGCGTCGCCGGCCGCGAGCGCCGAAAGCGCACCCCAGCCGAGCGGCGTGCCGTCTGCCGTGAGCTTTGCCGTGATCATCGGGTAAGTGGCGGGACCCTCGGAGCGCTCATAGATCATCACGTGCGAGCGGGCGAGCCCGTCCTCAACCAGGTCGGCCTCGTTTGCGGTGACCAGGAGATTGCGCGACGGAATCGCGACCAGGCCTTCCGGGCCGATGCCGGACGGCAGGATCTGCACGAACTGAGGCTCGGCACCCGTGTCCTTGTAGACGCCGACAACGGAGCCACGCTCTGAAGCGACGAAAATCAGTCTGTCCTCGCCGAAGGCGTCGGTATCGAGACCTTCCGGCTCGACGCCCTTCTTGTTGCGGTCGTCGGGATAATGGCCGGCATTGGCGACCTGGTACTCGAAGGACGGACCGGATTCGTAGAGAACCTCGCCCTTCTTGCTGACGATTGTGAAGCCGCGCGAGCCGCCCTTGTAGTCGCCTTCGTTGGCGACGACGAGACGGTCATTGTCGAGCCATTTCACGGCGTCGGGTTCGCGCGCGACGTTTTCCATTTTGCCATCGAAGGACAAGGCGCCGTTCTTCTTGGTGTCGATCTTGTCCAGCGTGACTGAGCCTGCGGTGAAGTGCGTGACGATCGCGCCGGTTTCGGCGTTGACTATGGCAATGTGGTTGTTTTCCTGCAGCGTGACCGCTATCTCGCCGGCCTCGTTGAAGGCGACGAATTCCGGCTCCGGATCTTCCGCCGCGACTTCGGCAATGCCCGCTAGGTTGACGGTCTTCATTGTCGCGCAATCAGGCTGGCCTTTTGCAAGCGTGAAGATCTTGAGGTCCCCCGCAGGCATCTGCGGAATTTCTCCGTCGTTCAGATCCTCGTCGCGCTCGTTCTCGATGGCGATAGCCAGGAACTTGCCGTCCTTGCTGAACGCAAGTGAGTCCGGCTGGCCGCCGAGGTCGCAGGTGCCTTCGATCGCCTTGGAGGCGAGGTCGATGATAGTAAGGTTGCCGGAAGGCTTGGCTTTGCTCTGGGACGTGTTGACGCCGGCCAGCACCTTGCCGCCGATGACCACAACCGAGGTCGGCTCGCCGTCGATCTTGACGATGCCGCCGACCTTGGGCGCCTTGGGATCGGCGATGTCGATGAAGCCGACCGCACCGAGTGGGCTATCGGAATAAACCAGCGTCATGCCGTCTTCGCTCGCCGTGATGATCTCGGACGAAGTCGGCGTGGTCTTCTCGACATCCGCCGGGAGGTTTCCGGCCACCGCGAAGCTCGCGACCCGGTTGAACATCATGTCGGCATGGGCCGGCAGCGAAACGGAGGCAGCAAGCGCTGCCGTCAGGACGAAAAGCGCGGAATGGCGGGGCACGGGCGGCGTCTCCTGTTCGAATGGAAGCCACCTGATTTGGGGGAACGACATTTCAAAGCGATGACGGATCGATGACACTTCCGCGACAGGCGGTCAGGGTCCGTCGATATTCACCTATACTGGCCTGCAAATGGCGGCTTTCTGCGGTCGCGATCAGCGCCCCCCCGGGCGCGAACAGCAAGAAGCTCCAGCCCCGGAAGGACGCCCTACTCCGCCTCGGCCAGCATCTGCCGCCCACCAACCCAGTTCCGCCAGGCTCTCTCGTCGCCGTGGAACACGTTGAGGTCGATGCGGCCTCTCACGCCGTGCGACAGGCCGGAGCCGGAATACTGCCAGAACACCCATTTGCGGCCGGGATAGACCTTTGACGGGTGCTGTGCCACCGCGCGCAGCCAGAACGGATAGTCGGGGAAAGCGCCTCTGAGATTGTCGCGGTAGAAATCGGGCGCGGTGTAGATGACGGGCCGCTGGCCGTAGTGGCGCTCGAGCTTGTCCATGAACACCTGCATCTTCTCCAGCACCTTTTGCCGCGACGGCCGCCGCTTGCAGCTGGATTCGCCGTTCCACTCGACATCGATCACCGGCGGCAAGGCGCCCTCGACCCTCGGCACGTTGCGGATAAACCAGTCGGCCTGCTCGCCTGCCGTACGGCACCAATAGAAGAAATGGTAGGCGCCGCGCTTGAGGCCGGCGGCGTCGGCATTGCGCCAGTTCTTCATGAACATCGGATCAAGATGATCGCCGCCATCGGTCGCCTTGATGTAGGCGAAGTTCGCGCCCTGCGCGCGCAGCTTTGCCCAGTTCACGTTGCCCTGCCAACGTGAAACGTCGACGCCGTGAACGGCGAGGTGCCTGGGCGAGGCCTTGCCGAAATTGATCGGCTTGGCGTCACGAAAACGGTAGCGCTGGACCGGCTCGGCGAGGATCGGTGCTGCTCGTGCCAGCCGCTTCGGCGCCACCAGGGCAATCGGCTCGACGGGTGGTTCGATGCTGTCGGCAGGCTCTGGAGTGGCCATCGCCACAGTCTGCTCCGTCGCCTCTTCCTGCTCAAAGTCGGGTGCGGCATCGGCCGCACCGACCGACGCCACCGGCGCGGGCGGCCGCACAACGGAGCTGGTCGTCTCGCTGGATGGCACTTGCAGCGCGTCGACGCCGGACGTGGATGTGCAGCCGGCAAGGCAAAGTGACGCGATCGAGAAGATGACGACGCCTGATAACCGCATCTGGACCTGTACGCAGAACACAACAGACCGAGGGCAAGACAACGCCGCCGGACAACCGATCCAGATTACTAACGAGAAATTGCCAACAAAGTTTGAATCAAATTGTTAGGACGAGAGTGGGGCAAACAGAATACATGGCGCCCGCTTTATCACCGTAGCGGTGAGAGCTTGGAAACGCCGGCAGGATGGAGACGGCGAGAAGGATCGCCGACGCCTGCAGGCCCGCTGCCTAGCCGCACAGCCATAACTTGTGGCAGCTTTCGGCTACCATGTGAGCGGGCGGTATGAAGCGGTCGGTGACGGGGCGATCGTTGACGACCGGTGCATCATCCCGGCGAACCTTTTCTTCAAGCAGCGAGCGAAGCTCGGCCGGCTGTACGCGGTCACGCTCCATCACGAGCTTGACCATCGGATCGCTCAAAAGCTCATCCAGGGTGTTGATTCTGTCTTTCATCCGTCGCCTCCTCGACTGCCGACCCGCACGTGATAGATAGGCGGCAATGATGGCTCGCCAATGACGCTTTGCCGGCTATCTCGTGTCCCGGATGAAAAAATTGGGCACGTTTTGCGCTCAGTTCGCCTGTGCTTCAGTTCGGGGGTGGCGCGCCTTCATATTGCGGCAGGCCGTCGTCAAGCTGCACCCAGGGCTGCTTCGAGGCGGTCCACATATGCATCTGCGGCTTGAATACCGAAGGGGCGTCGAGCGAGCCTGAGGTCACGCCGATGATGCCGGCGGAGTCGCGCCGGGAAAACATCGTCGTGCCGCAGCCCGGGCAGAAGCCGCGCTTGAGATCGGGCGAGGAATTCACCGTCGCCACCGGCCCGTCGATGGTCACGTCGTCGATGCGGAACAGCGAGCGTGCGTTGAAGGCTGCGCCCAGCGCCTTCTGGCAGAGCCGGCAATGGCAGACCCGCTCGTTGATCGGCGTGGCATCGGTGCGGTAACGCACCGCGCCGCACAGGCAGCCACCCTGATATTTCGCCATTACCTGCGCCCCTCTTTCTGAAGATTGTCGGCAAGGTAGCTGCCGGCACAGCAGCGTCAATTGAAAAGCCTTGATACGGCCATCTATGGCTGTGATGCGGGAGACGCCATTGGCCCCGAGGACGTGTGCCGGGATTGCCAATGCTTATCGTCGGCTTCAGAGGGATAAACCTGTCCAGCCATCTCGCGGGAGATGGGCCGGACAGGCCGTTGTCAGGTGGTTATTCCGCCTCGCTGATGACCTCTTCCCAGGTCTTGACCTTGGTCTCGCCATTGAGGAAGGGCAGAGTGACTACTGTCAGTTCCGGCGCGAAGAACACGTCGTAATGGGTGCGGTTCGGCAGGATGGCCAGCCGGTTCTGCGAAAGGTTCTCGCGCATCCAGCCGGCGTCCTTCAGTCCGCCGCCGAGCATCTGATAGAATTTGATCTCATGCTCGGGCCGGTACATGTCGCTGTCGCCAAAAACCAGCATGACCGGCATCTTCAGCTTGGGTACGTCGGCGGAGTAGTCGTAGTCCTTGCGCATATGGGCGCCCAGTTGATCGAGCAGCTTCGGAAAGTCCTGCGGATGCGGCGCGACCGCCACGTAGGACTTGTACATCGGCGTGTCTTTCATCATGTCGGCCATCGCCGCGCCGACCTGCGCCTGCTGGGCGCGCATGTCGGCATAGAAGCCATCCGAGGCATAGCCGGCCGACACCAGGACCAGCCGGCGCACCGCTTCGGGATGCTGGACGGCCATGCGGAAGGCGACGCCGCCGCCCAGCGAATAACCCATGACATCGACCTGCTAGTAGCCGAGCGCCTTGACGATCGCCGCCATGTCGTCGCCCATCGCCTCCAGGCTGAGCGGCCGGTCGCCGAGCGCGGTGCGGCCGTGACCGTGCAGGTCGACGCCGATGACGGTGCGGTTTTCGGCAAACTTCGGCAGGATCGGCGCGAACATGTCGGTGGTGCCGAGACCACCATGCAGCAGAAGCAGCGGCTCGCCCTTGCCGTAGACGGCGTAATAGTAGTTCAGGCCGTTGATCGGCAGCAGGCCGGATTTCGCCGGCTTCGGCATTGCTTTCGTTTCAGCGGTCATGACGGGCTTTGCTTCCTCGGCTTTGGTGGCGCCCGGCGCGGCGAAGAGCGCTGCAGCCGAAGCGAAAATGGCGAAAAACATCGCTCTGGACATCTCGGTCTCCTTCCGTCCCGCTGATATCAAAGCCGCTTGGCGACTTCTTCGAGCTGGTCGGCGCACTGGCCCCAGCCCTCGTGAAAGCCCATCTTCTCGTGCTCTTCGCGGTCAGTGACGGACCAATGCGCAACCCGGGCGATGTAGCGGGTCTTGCCCTCGCCCTCATCCTCGAAGGTCAGCACGAGCGTCATGAACGGCTTTTCGGACGGCTCCCACGCCTTCGTATAGGCGTCGGTGAGGACGATCTTCTTGCCCGGCACGACTTCGAGGAAGATGCCGGGGTTCGGAAATTCATTACCGTCGGGTCCCGCCATGACGACCAGGCTGGAGCCGCCGCTGCGCACATCCATTTCGGCGCGCGGCGTCGTCCACGGCTTTGGCGCGAACCATTGCGTCACGAGCTTCGGCTCGGTCCAGCAGCGATAGACGTTCTCGCGCGGCGCATCGATGATGCGGGCAAGAACCAGTTCGCGGTCGGAGCTGGGGGCGATGTCGAGCTTGGTGGTCATGATGGTCTCCTCACTTGCAAAAGAGTTGGCTTGAATGCCGGTTTCCGTCTCAAGGACGAGCGGGCAACGCGCAGCCCGACAGCGTCCGCGAAAATTTCACCAGGCCGATTCCGGCGAACGCCGAATGAGAGCTTAGTGGCGCTTGGCTTGCACCAGATAGGCGTCGATATCGGTCTCGCCGAGCCACTTCGCCGCTTCCAGCCGATGCAGGCCTTCGACCAGGACATGGCGCTTGCCGTCGTGGCGCACCTGGATCGGCGTCTTCATGCCGTTTTCCAAAATGTCTTCGGCCAGATGCCGGACGGTCTCGGGATGCAGTGTCTTCCTGCGCGCGGTCGGCACGTAGATGTCGTCCACCTTAACCTTTTGCACTCTCAGCATGTCGGCTCCCGTGGCGAAAAAGGCCACCCTTTGTGAGATAGTCGGTTTGGAAGGCAAGGCCAAGGCCGGCTGTGAGCATCGCTGGCCCGATCGTTTCCAATTGACGGTTGGCCGGCAGATGGTCGAAATGACGCGTTCGACCCTTCACAGGCGTTCATGACGAAGCTTCCTACCGAATTCCCCGATTTCGGACTGACGCCCCACCAGCGCCGGCAAGCCGTGCGCGGCCACTACTGGGAGTGGCCGGGCATGGATGGCGAACGCGGCGAGATCTGGTGCTACAGCGACCGTTTTTCATACCGCCGGGACGAGACGGTGGTGCTGCATGTCAGCTCGACGGCCTCCAGCTTTAGCATGTCGATCGTCCGCGACGGCGGCACCGAAACGAAAATGTTCGAGAAGGCTGGGATCGCGGCGCGCTGGCAGGATACACCCGACCAATGTTCGGTCGTGGGCTGCGGCTGGGGCGCTTCGTTTGAATTCCGGGTCGGCGACGACTGGCCGTCCGGAGCCTACCGCGTCACGCTGACGGCGGACGGCCGCGACGGCAAGCCGATCCGCTGCCAGCATCTTTTCATCGTTAGCCCGCAGCCCGGCAAGAAACGCGGTCGTGTGCTGCAGGTTGCAGCCACCGGCACCTGGCTTGCCTACAACACGTGGGGTGGCTCCAATCATTACGAAGGCATCACCGGCCCGAACCGCGACCAGTATGCCCCAATAGTGTCGAAGCAGCGGCCATGGTGCCGCGGTTTTGTTGTTCTGCCGAACGAGGCGCCGCGCGTGCCGCTCGAGGTCGCCGTGCCGCCCAAGACCGTGCCGCGCTATCCGCATATGGAATGGGCCTTCGCCACCGGCCATTCGAAGAAATACGCCTCGTCCGGCTGGGCAAGCTATGACAGCCACTTCTTTCGTTTTGCCGAGCGTGCCGGCTATGGGGTCGATCTCGCCAGTCAGCACGAATTGCATTTTTCCCCCGAAATCCTCGACGACTATGACTGCGTCGTCTTCGTCGGCCATGACGAATACTGGACCTGGGAGATGCGCGACACTGTCGACGCCTATGTCGAGCGCGGCGGCCATGCGGCGCGCTTCGCCGGCAATTTCATGTGGCAGACCAGGTTGGAGGACGAGGGCCGCCGGCAAGTCTGTTACAAATACCGCGCCCGCGCCGAGGATCCGGCCTATCGGGGCGGCGACGTGACCCGTGCCACGAACTCCTGGGAAGCACCTGAGATTGGCCGGCCGGGCGCCTCGACTTTCGGGCTCAATGCGACGAGGGGCCTCTACGCCGGCTGGGGCGGTTGCGCGCCGCGCGGCGTGCGCGGCTTTCCGGTCTACCGGCCGGAGCATTGGGCGTTCGCCGGCACAGGCATCTACTACGGCGACCTGCTCGGCGCCGACAGCCATGTCTATGGCTATGAGGTCGACGGGCTCGACCACGAGATCCGAGGCGGACTGCCCTACCCTACGCCCAACAGCGGCGCACCGGACGGGCTGCAAATTCTCGCGGTCGGCATGGCTGCCCAAGTCGAGGAGAGCGCCGATATTCCGTTCGAAGACCAGTTCCTCGGCGACGAGGACGGACGCTTCACCGCCGAAACGCTGTTCGGCGACGCGAGCGACGCCAATCTCGACAAGGTCAAGCGCGGCAACGGCATGATCGTCAATTTCCCGCGCGGCAAGGGCGAAGTGTTCCACGCCGGAAGCTGCGAATGGGTCGCCGGCCTGCTAAGGCAGGACCCGATGGTGGAGCTCGTCACCAAAAATGTTCTCGACCGCTATCTCGGAAAGTCCTGACATGCTGAAGTCCCAAACCCCTGCCCCGGACACCGAGACGCGCCCGCCATCGCATCTGTTCTATCTGTCCAGCCTGCGCCGGCCGCTGGTCGACCGCGCCGAAGGCATCTACATCTGGACGCAGGATGGCCGCCGCTTCATCGACGGATCGAGCGGACCGATGGTCGCCAATATCGGTCATTCCAACCGCAACGTGCTCGATGCGATGAAGCGGCAGATGGACCGCGCAACCTTCGCCTACCGGCTGCATTTCGAGAACGAGCCGGCCGAGGAGCTCGCGCGCGAGCTGGCCGGAAAGCTGCCCGAAGGCATGGACCGCATTTTTTTCGTCTCGGGCGGCTCGGAAGCGACGGAATCCTGCATCAAGCTCGCGCGGCAGTGGGCAGTGGCGACAGGCCAGCCCAAGCGCTGGAAGGTGATCACCCGCTTTCCCTCCTATCATGGCGGCACGCTTGGTTCGCTATCCGTCACCGGCGACGACGCCTTGGCCGAAACCTTCACACCGATGATGCAGGTCATGCCGACCGTGCCGGCGCCGGCCGCCTGGCGCGACCGCGACAATCTCTCGATGGAGCAGCGCGGCATCCGCTACGCCGACATGCTGGAGGAGAAGATCCTCGCCGAAGGGCCGGAAAGCGTGCTCGCCTTCATCATGGAGCCGGTCGGCGGCGCTGCCACCGCGGCGCTGGTCGCGCCGGACAGCTATTATCCGCACATCCGCGAAATCTGCGACCGCTACAGCATCCTGCTCATCCATGATGAAGTGATGAGCGGTGCCGGCCGCACCGGAAAATTCCTCGGTGGCGACCATTGGAACTGCAAGCCCGACATCGTCGCGCTGTCGAAGGGGCTGGGCTCGGGCTATGCGCCGCTCGGCGCGCTGGCGGCACCGATGCGGCTGGTGCAGCCGCTGCTCGCCTCCGGCGGCTTCCAGCACGGCCATACCTATGCCGGCAATCCGCTCGCCTGCGCCGCCGGGCTCGCCGTGCTTAGCGAGATGGATCGTCTCGGCCTGATCGCCAATGCAGCTGACATGGGCGATCTTTTGATGGCCGGGCTGAAGGGGTTGGCCAAGCGGTTTCCGTTCATCGCCGACGTGCGCGGCAAGGGCCTGCTCCTAGGTGCCGAGATGGTCGCCGACCCCAATACGCTGGGGCCGATCGCACCGGCGAAGAAGGCCACCCAGCGGCTGCTCGACCTCGCCTATGAGCGCGGCCTAATCATCTATGGGCGAAAGGTCAAGGGCGGCTTCGACGGCGACAATTTCATGGTGGCACCGCCGATGATCATTACCAAGGAACAGGTCGGCGAAATCGTAGCCATCATCGGCGACTCGCTGCAGGTGCTGGCAGGCGAGCTCGACCTGCCGGTCGAAGGCTGAAATGGCGCCGCGAAAAGTCATCGTCACCTGCGCCGTCACCGGGTCGGTGCACACGCCGTCAATGTCGCCGCACCTGCCGGTGACGCCGGACCAGATCGCCGCAGAGGCTATTGCCGCCGCCGAAGCCGGCGCCTCGATCTTGCATCTTCACGCCCGCGATCCCAATGACGGGCGGCCGACCGCCGATCCTGATGTGTTCATGCAGTTCCTGCCGCGCATCAAGCAGGCGACATCAGCGGTGATCAACATCACCACCGGCGGCTCGTCGCTGATGACGCTCGACCAGCGGCTGGCCGCACCGCTCAGGGCCGAGCCCGAAATGTGCTCGCTTAATATGGGCTCGATGAATTTCGCGCTGTTCCCGATGCTCGACCGGCCAAGAGAGTGGCATCACGAGTGGGAGCCCAAGCTGCTTGAAGCGACACGCGACACGATCTTCAAGAACACCTTTGCCGACATGGAGACCGTGCTCGAAAAACTTGGAAAGGGCTGCGGCACACGCTTCGAATTCGAATGCTATGATGTCGGCCACCTCTATTCTTTAGCGCATTTTCGCGACCGGGGGCTGGTGTCAGGACCTCTGTTCATCCAGTTCGTGTTCGGCATATTGGGCGGTATCGGCGCCGATCCCGACAATTTGGTCCATATGAAGCGTATCGCCGACAAACTGTTCGGCGACAGCTATCAGTTTTCGGTGCTGGCCGCCGGCCGCCACCAGATGCCGATGATCTCGATTGCGGCGGCGATGGGCGGCAATGTCCGCGTTGGGCTGGAGGATAGCCTGTACGACGGCCGCCAGCTGGCAAAGTCCAATGCCGACCAGGTGCGCCGTATCCGCAGCGTGCTCGACGGGCTTTCGCTGGACGTCGCCTCGCCCGCTGAGGCGCGTGAGATGCTGGCACTCAAGGGCGGCGACCGGGTGGCGTTCTGAGATGCGGCCGTGATCAACCCAGCGTCAAAAGACATTCGCATCCGGCCCGGCACCGTCGAGGACATCGAAACCATCCATGCCGCGATCCTGCGGCTTGGCGCCCATATCGGCGCGCCCGAGGAAATCACTTCTACGGCCGACGACCTTCGCACCTACGGCTTTGGCGAAAACCCTGCCTTCTCGACGCTGATTGCGGAAGTCGGCGGCGAGTTCGCCGGCCTGTGCCTGCATTTCCCGATCTTCTCGACCTGGATGGGCCGGCCCGGCGTTTATGTGCAGGACCTCTATGTCGAGGATCGGTTTCGCGGCCGCAGGATCGGCGAACGCCTGCTGCGCCGTGCCGCGCGAGAATGCCGGGAGGACGGCGGCGTCTACCTCAGACTGTCCGTCGACACTGACAATGAAACCGCCAAAGCCTTTTACGAAAGACTGGGCATTGCCTGGTCGAGCTACGAGCAGGTGCAGAAGATCGCCGGCGACGCGTTCTTTGCCTTCGCCGATGCACCCGATGATGAGGAGCCAAGATGAAAGCCTTTTATGCCTCGGAACAGAAGCGCCATGATCCCAAGGCATTCCTCTCCAGCGGTGCGCAGAAACCCAATCCGGAAAAGCCGGAACGCGTCGAACGGCTGCTCGCCGGCGCAAGGGCCGCCGGCTGCACGATCGAACGGCCGAGAGATCACGGGCTTGGTCCCATTGCAGCGGTGCATACGCCCGAATATCTCGATTTTCTCGAGCACATCTTTGTGCGCTGGCAGCGCATCGAAGGCGCTTCGGCGGAAGTGATCCCCAACATCCACCCGATCGCGCGGAACGGCTCCTATCCGGCCTCGGCGGTCGGCCAGGCCGGCTACCACATGGCCGACACCGCTTGCCCGATCTCAATCGAGACCTGGCAGAGCGCGCTGTGGAGCGCCTGGAGCGCGGTCGAGGCTGCTGAGGCCGTGATGTCAGGCGTACCGGCTGCCTATGCGCTCTGCCGTCCGCCCGGCCACCACGCCTTTGCCGATGTCGCCGGCGGCTTCTGTTTCATCAACAATTCGGCGGTCGCGGCACAGACGCTCCGCAAGAATGCGGCGCGGGTGGCGATCCTCGACGTCGACCTGCATCACGGCAACGGCACGCAAGGCATTTTCTATGCGCGGCCGGACGTGCTCACAGTCTCGCTGCATGCCGATCCGGTGCGCTTCTACCCGTTCTTCTGGGGTCATGCCGACGAACGTGGCGAAGGGGCCGGCCTCGGCTACAATTTCAACCTGCCGCTGGCGCGCAAATCCGGCGACGCCGCATTCCTCGACGCGCTGGATATGGCTTTCCAGCGTATCCGCGCCTTTGCGCCGGAAGCGCTTGTCGTGGCGCTCGGTCTCGACTCCTTCGAAGGCGATCCGTTCGGCGGACTGTCGGTAACGACACCGGGCTTCTCGCGCATCGGCGAGGCTATCGCCGGCCTCGGCCTGCCGATGGTCATCGTGCAGGAGGGCGGCTATCTCTGCGACGAGCTCGGCGACAATCTTACTGCCTTCCTCACCGGCTTCGGCGGCGGCAGGAAGTGGTAATATCAGCCGGATATCGCGTCAGAACCGCTCCTGTCGCAGCATGGCGACGACACGGCGCACGCTCTCCAGCGTCTCGTCGATCTCGGCCGCCGTGTTGTAATGGGCGATGCCGATGCGCACGACGCCCTGTTCGGCCGGAATGCCGAGCTGGTGAACGACCTCCCAGGCGTAGTTGTGGCCGGACCACAGGAAGATGTTTTCCGCGTTCATCTGCCGTACGATCGTCTCCGGCACGATGCCGTCGACGGTGAAGGAGACCGTCGGGACGCGCTCCCCGACACGCGCCGGATCGGTAATGCCATGGATGGTCAGGCCTGAGATAGCCGACAGGCCGTCGATCAGCCTTTGCGCCAGCGGGTTCTCATAAATTATTGATCTTTCGAATGCCTTGGCGATCCTGGCGCGGCGCGAGCCGCCATCGCCTGCAGCCGCGCCGAGTTCCGCAAAGTAATCGACCGCGGCCGTCAGTCCGGCCATCAGCTCGATCTGCGGCGTGCCGAGTTCGAACCGCTCCGGCAGAGCATTGGACGAACAGCGGCATTTGTACGGTTTCAGTCTGTCGATGACATCAAGCCTGCCCCACAATATGCCCATATGCGGCCCGAAGAATTTATAGGCCGAGCAGATCAGGAAATCGCAGCCAATATCCCTGACGTCGATCAGGCCGTGCGGCGCGAACTGAACGGCGTCGACATAGACCAGGGCGCCGGTCTGCTTGGCAACGCGCGTCAGCGCCTTCACCCGGTTGATCGAGCCGGTCAGATTGCTCGCGTAGTTCAAAGCGACCAGCCGGGTCCTGTCGGTGAGCAGCGTAGCAAGCGCCGCCTCCTCGATCTGCCAGCTCTGCTTGTCGAAAGACAGCCAGTGCACGACAAGGCCAAGGTCTTCGGCCAGCTGCAGCCACGGCGATACGTTACCCTCGTGGTCCATGCGGGTGAGAATGATTTCGTCGCCCGGTTTCATCGTGCGGCCGAGTGTGCGCGACATGTGATAGGTCAGAGTCGTCATGTTGGCGCCGATGATGATTTCCTGAGGGCTCGCAGCAGCCAGGAAATCGGCCATCGCCGCATGGGCGTCATCGACGATCTGTTGGGCCGCGATCGTGGTTTCGAAGAAGCCGCCGAGATTGGCGTTTGCGGTCAACAGGCAGCGTGACACCGCGTCGGCAACCGCTTGCGGCACCTGCGTGCCGGCAGGGTTGTCGAGGTAGATGCGGCGACGGCCATTGTCGGTCAGCCACAGGGCCGGAAATTTCTCGCGCACGACCTCAATCGGAAAATTCACTTATTCTCCCTCCCTCTTGTAATTATTTGGCAATCACACCTTACAGCGCAGGAAATCTGCTCACGGACACGGGTTGCCGACACGCTGGTGGATTGCATCGACCGCCTTCTGCATGTCCTCGGTCCAGACGACATCGGCGCAAGACAGCGCCATTTCGAGTTGCGAAATGGTCGTCGCGCCGATGATGCTCGAGGTGACGAAAGGCCGGCTCGTGACATAGGCGTTGGCAAACAATGCCGGCTCCATGCCGAAAGAGCGCGCCAGCTCGTTGTACTCAAGCTGCGCTTCCGCGGCGTTGGGCGTCTCGTAGCGCTGGCCCCGATTGAAGAGCTGCGAGCGTGAGCCTTGCGGCCGCGCGCCATGATCGTATTTGCCGGTGAGATAGCCCTGCGCCAACGGCGAATAGGGCAAAAACGAAACCTGTTCGCGCTCGCAGACTTCGGCGAGATTCACCTCGAAGCTGCGGTTGACGAGATTATAGGCGTTTTGCAGCGACACCAGGCGTGGACCGAGGCCCTTGTCAGCTTCGGCGATGAACCGCATGACGCCCCAGGAGCTCTCGTTCGACAGACCGAAATGGCGGATTTTTCCAACCTTCACTAGTTCGTCGAAGACGGCGAGTGTCTCGGTGATCGGCGTCTCGCCAGCCGGTGCGCCGACGGAATCGGCTCGCAGCGGCACGACACCGACACGGTTCGGGTTGGCGCCCCAAGGCACGTCCCGCTCCGGCCAATGGATCTGATAGAGATCGAAATAATCGGTGTTGAGCCTGGTCAGCGACTTTTCGACGGCATCGAAGATGTCGGCGCGCACCAGCTTCGACGGGCGCCCGCCGCGGAACCATGCATTGGCGGTGCGGCCAACCACTTTCGAGGCGAGGATCACTTGATCGCGATTGCGCTTCGCTTTCAACCAGCTGCCAATGATCTTCTCGGTCCAGCCCTGCGTCTCCGCCTTGGGCGGGATCGGGTAGAGCTCGGCGGTGTCGATGAAGTTGACGCCGCGCGAAAAGGCCAGGTCCATCTGGGCGTGGCCATCCGCTTCGGTGTTCTGCTGGCCCCAGGTCATCGAACCCAAGCAGATCTGGGAAACAAGAAGATCGGTCCGACCGAGGCGGCGCTTGTGCATGGAACTTTCTCCGGCGGGAATTCTTTGCGCGGCTGCGCGGGGAGGAAGCCGCAGCATACAGGAATGCGCGGGCTGTCTCCAAGCCCGCCGCAAATCGGCTAGCACTTTTCCGCGAGATCCAGTGAACGCAAGGCGCAAGTAGGCAAAAAGCCGACTGGATTTTCATGCAGTCCGGAATTCCGCCAGGAATGGCGAGGAAAAACCGGCCCTGTGCCGGCATTCAGCTATACGGTCAGCCCGCGCCGGGAGTTTCACCGGCGAAGTCGATTGTGGTCAAGAATTTCGGTGCGGCATAGCTGCCATGCAAATGCTGCACTGCACAATTGTCATGATTTGACTATATTTGGGACTCGGGGAGGACCAACCAGGGGCTTGAATCATGGGTTTCCTCACTGAAATGTTCGCCCGTCCGCGTCCGCAGGAACATCTGCGCTACCGCGCGGCGCTGGCGCTGCTTCATTCGATGAGCAATGCCGACCGTGCGGATATCGGCATCAAACCAGCCGACTTCCCGCGCGTCGCCCGCGAAATGTCCTCACGCTAGTCAGATCGCACGACATTCCGGCTCGACCGCCATTCTTCAACGCGACCCCATGAAAGTCGCCTTGCTTAACGGCACGCCATTGTGGCGCAGGATGTCGTAGGCGGTGGTCACGTGGAAATAGAAATTGGGCATGGCGAGATGCAGCAGATACTGCATGCCCGTCATCGAGAATTCGCGCTGGCCAAGCTTCAGCTCGAGCACCCTGTCATCCGAGCCGTCCATATCGGCAGCCGAGAATGTCGCCAGATGGTCGACGGTCTTGGCGATGCGCGCCTGGAGATCGGCAAAGCTCGCCTCGTTGTCTTCGTATTTGGGCACCTCGCGGCCGGCAAGCCGCGATGGCGCGCCCTTGGCGTGGTCGGTGGCGATCTGTACCTGCCTGGTCAACGCGTACATGTCCGGCGCCAGCCTCGACGTCAAAAACACCTGCGGGTCGATCTTGCGGTCAAGCGCATTCTGCTCGGCGATATCCAGCACGTTGGATAGCGCCTTCAACCTGGCCGAAAACACCGGCACGGCCGCTTCGTACATCGATATGGTCACGTGATTCTCCTATCCGGCGGGACGCCGACGGCGGGACCTAACGCCTCCGCGGGCGATTCTTCAAGCGTCACCACCTCGCCGCAATCGGTATGATAGGATTCGCATCAGGTGGAGATTCCCGATGAGAAGCGCCCTTTTCGCAGCGACCGCCTTTTTCTCCTTTACCGTGTCAGGCCAGCCAGTGCTCGCCGCCGATGCGCCCTATGTCGACGACAGGTCGGACGCCGAAGCGGTCATCCGCTCGCTCTATAGCGCCATCAACCGGCAAGAATTCGCGCGCGCCTGGGATTATTTCGGCGACACCAAGCCGGCCAAGGATTTCGACGCCTTCGTAAGGGGCTATGACGGCACCAACGCCGTCGAAGTCAAAACCGGTGCCGTGTCCGAAGACGGTGCTGCCGGCAGCATCTATTACAGCGTTCCGGTCGCCATCCGGGCGACAGCTAAGGACGGCAGCGAAAATGTCTTTGCCGGCTGCTACACGCTGCGCCAGGTCAACGCCTCGATCCAGGAACCGCCATTTCGCCCGATCTTCATCGACAAGGGCGCGCTGAAACCGGCGAAGACCGATTTCGAGGATGCTGTGCCGGAAAGCTGCGGCGACGGACCGCCGCAGCCGAAGAAGGATGCGGCGCTGGAGCAGGCCAAGGAGGCGTTTGCGGCCACCTATGGCGAACAATGCGACAAGGAGTTGCCTGGCGGCGAACCTTTGGGAGAGCCGGACGCCTACTCGCTCCGCTACAAGGATGCGGGCGCCGCGGCCGACGAGCCCGAACGCGAGACGCGGCTGTTCCGATTCTTCTGCTCCATGGCTGCCTACAATGAGAGTGCCGTCTACTATGTCTACGGCGAGGTATCCGGCGTCCGGCAGCTGCAGTTCGCCTCGCCGGAACTCGATATCCACTATGAGAACAACGATAGCGAAGGCAAGGTCGAGGCAATCAACGTCACCGGCTTCCAGACCGACGACCAGTTGGTCAATTCCGAATTTGACGACGCCACCAAGACGATCTCGTCGCGCAACAAGTGGCGCGGCGTCGGCGATGCCTCATCAGCCGGGACATATCTTTTTCGCAACGGCAATTTCTCGCTGGTGCAGTACGATGTCGACGCCTCCTACGACGGCGAGATCAACCCGCAGACGGTGGTGGACTACAACACCGCGCCTTGAGGCGCGGCGCGCTTCAAGTTTTTTCTTGATGCATGTCGTTGTCCCAAAACCGCTACACACTTTTGGGCGACATGCATTAGGGCGCCTTCGACAGCATCCAATTGAGCGTGCCGCGCCAGTCGGTCATGCGGATCGGCGTGCCGTGCGTGCCTGTCTCGAAACGAACAAAGCGGGCCGGATAGGTTTTCGATTTGGCCAGGATCGAACGGAAGAAGGCTTCCTGTTTTGCCACCGGAAATACCGGATCCTTGCTGCCGTGGCCAAAGAAGACCGGGACACGGCGCTTAAAGCCCGTGCTCGAGAAGAAACTTTCATCCCACAGCGAACCGAGCAGCAGCAACCCGTCGATGCGGCCGCCCGTATCCTTGCGGGCAGCAAGCTTCCAGCACAGTGCGCCGCCCATCGAGCCGCAGGCAACGAAGATCTTCGCGCCCGGCGACTGCTGGGCATAATGGCCGATCAGCGCGGCGATCTGGGCCGCCCCGGTGTCGCCGAAATCGGAAAAGTCCGGTGAGAGATAGAGGCCACCATTGCCGGCCATCAGGTTCTTGATGCGGTTAAAATTGCCGCCAAAGGTGAAGTCGTCAACGCCCTGCTTGCGGCTGCCACCCTGCCCGTGCAGATAGAGCACGATGATGCCGGCGCCTTGCGTGCGGCCGACGCCGACGTGGCGGATATTTCCGGCATCGGTCTTCAGCGACAGATCCCGCTGCACGTTACGCACACCGGTGTCGACATACTGCGCCTGCGCGCGGCGCTCCGGCACTTTGTCGCGGGCGTTGATATCGCGCAGCTCGCGATAGTCGACGACTGTATACGCGCCGTTGTTCTCGGATGAGAGCGTGCCCGGATAGGCAAACAGATCATCCTTGAAGGGCTTTAGCGGCAGCGTTTGGCCATGCGCCAAACCCGAAAACAAAAGAAACGTCGCGATCAGAAGGGGTAAACGGAAAGCCATGCCAAAGGCATCGTTTTTCGGCTTCGGTTTGTCAATCCTGCAGCACGCCGCCGGCGCCTTCCAGCGCCTCGCGGGTGTCGACGTCTATCGAAGCCGCCTTGCCGATCTCGACATCAACGACATCGAGCCCCTCGGCCTCGACCAGATGGCGCGCGCCAGTATCGCCTTCGAGATGAGCGATCGCCGCAAACAGCGAGCGCGGCAGCAGCACCGGGTTGCCTCGCTTACCCTCATGCGAGGCGCGTACGACCGATTGGCCCTCGGACTTGCGGAATGCGTCAATCAGCCTGTCGAGGTCGGCCGACGAGACGCCAGGCATGTCGCCGAGCATGATCATGGCGCCGGCGGCATCGTCGGCAACCCGGGCGATGCCGGCCTTCAGCGACGAAGACAGGCCCTCGGTGAAATCCGGATTATCGGCGAAGGTCACATCCAGGCCCGACAATGCGGCGTGTACGCGTTCGCGCTGATGGCCGGTGACAACGATGATGCCCGAAGCTTTCGAACCGAGCGCGCGCTCGGCGGTGCGGCGCACCAGCGGCTTGCCGTCGAACAGCGCCAGCAGCTTGTTCGGGCCGCCCATGCGGCTGGAGCGACCGGCGGCCAGCAGCACGACATCGACTTTCAACTCGGCCCTGGCCGGCAGCGGCTCGCGCGGCTGAGGCCGCGTCGGGATTTCCATCAACAGACCGCCGACACCCATGCCGGCAATATCCTTGGCCGTCACGTCGAGACCGGCAATCAACCTGTCGAGAACCCAGTCGAAGCCGTTCTCCTTGGGGCTGCGCGCGCAGCCGGGCGCACCGATGACGTGCTTGCCGCCAAGTGTGCCGAGCACCAGCAGATTACCGGGATCGACCGGCATGCCGGCGCGGATGACGATGCCGCCGGCCTTCTCGATCGCCGCCGGGACGACGTCGCCAAAATCGCTCATCGCCGAAGCGCCGAAGATCACCACCATGTCGTTGTAGCGCGCCAGCGAGGCCGCAGCTTCCGCAACGGGACCAACTTCATGCGGCGTGCGGCGCTCCGCCGTCAACCGGCCGCCCGAGCGCGCCAGGCGGGCTTCGGTGACACGCAACGTCTTGTCGAGCACGTTCGGCTTGATACCGGGCAGAACCGTCTGGATGACACCGACACGCACCGGCTGATAGGCATTGACGGCGAAGATCTCGCTGCCGGCGCAGATTCTTGCCACCGCATCGACCAGCACGGAGCCGACCGCGAAGGGAATGATCTTCACGGTCGCCACCATCTGGCCCTTTTCGACTGGTGCGTGCTGCGCCAGCGTGGCGATGGTGATGGTCGGGTCGACGGCGTTGATGGCGTCGATCATCGCCGCGTCGACAGTGAAGATGCCGCCCACCTCGGCGTGCAGGTTGACCCGGCCGGTCGCGGCGGGCTTGGCCTCGATGTTGCGATGGATCATGCTCTCGGCGATCTTTTCGGCGGCAGCGTCCTCGCTCAAATCGTCGGGAGCAAGAACAGCCGCGACAACCTCCGAAATCCCTGCCGCCTTGAGCAAAGATACATCATCGGCGCTCAGCCGATGCGCCTTGCGGAAGCGCCGTTCTCCGACCGTGGTGGCATGCGCCAGCACCGCGCCCTCGGCCGTGTCGATCGGGATCGGGCCGAATTTCACGCCGCCGCGTCCGTAGAGCGCCGCGCGTCCTCTTGGACGCGCAAAGGACGCTCACCTACTTTGAATCTACGCATCGTGCTTCTCCAAAATCGATTCCGATCTTTGGGCCGATGCGGAGGCTTCGAGGCCACGCGAGCGAAAGGCCTGGATCGCCTGCGCCAGCACCGCGACGGCGATCTCGGCCGGGCTCGCTGCGCCGATGTCGAGGCCGATCGGCGCGTGGATGCGGGCGATCTGGTCGGCGGTCGCGCCCAATGCCAGCAGGCGCTCGACGCGCTTCGCATGGGTCTTGCGGCTGCCGAGCGCCCCGACATAGAAGCAGTTGGCGTCGAGCGCCGCCTTCAGCGCGAAGTCATCGATCTTCGGGTCATGGGTCACGGCTGCCAACGCCGTATAGCTGTCGAGCGGCTGGCGCTTCAGAACATCCTCGGGCCATTCGGCATGCAGCGCGACATCGGGAAAGCGGTCTGCGGTGGCAAAGGCCGTGCGCGGATCGACGATCTCGACGGGAAAGCCGGCGATCTTGGCCATCGGGGCCAGTGCCTGGCTGATATGAACGGCGCCGATCACCAACAGGCGCGGCTGCGGCAGATAGGCGTTGAGGAAGAAAGTTCGCCCCTCCGCCTCGACCGACCCGGAACTGCCTGATCGAAACGCCTTGGCGATCGCAGCGCCCAGATCGCCGGCGACCTGGTCGCCCTCGCGCACGATACGGTCGCGGCCGTCGCCGAGATCGGTGACCAGGATCGCCGCGCGGCGGGCGCGGCGTTCGGCGTTCAGCGTCTTCAGCGCATAAGGATCCATCGGAATATCTCTTGTTTAAGCATGATTCTTGTCCGCAAACCGGTTCCCACTTTGCGGGATCATGCTTCTAACCCAACCGCTCGACATAGACTTTGATGCGGCCTCCGCAGGACAAGCCAACCTGCCAGGCGGTCTCATCGGCGACACCGAACTCCAGCATCTTTGCCTTGCCGCTGTCGATGACATCGATTGCCTCGGTGACGACCGCGCCTTCGACGCAGCCGCCAGAGACGGAGCCGTGGAAATTGCCTTCCGCGTCTATGACAAGATGGCTGCCGACGGGACGCGGCGCCGAGCCCCAGGTTTCGACCACGGTGGCAATGGCGACATCCTTGCCGTCCTTCATCCAGCCTTCGGCGATGATCAGGGGATCGCGCGCCTCATCGAGATAGATACTATTTTCCATCACCGTTTCTCCCGGAGAAAACATATGGCTATGCGGCGCTTCACGCGCCACCTTCAATCCATCTGCGTGGGTCCACCAAGCGCGTCGAATTCTTGTCCAGCGACTGGCAGAGATCAGCGAGCGCATCGAGATTGTGTACCGAGCGGAACTCGTCGACATGCGGCAGCATCGCCTTGACACCGCGGGCACGGGCCTCGAAACCGTCGAAGCGCAGCAGCGGGTTCAGCCAGATCAACCGCCGGCAGGATTTGTGCAGGCGCTCCATTTCCTCCGACAGGCCGGCGATGTCGTCGCGCTCCAGCCCGTCGGTGATCAGCAGCACCACCGCGCCCTGGCCCAGCACGCGCCGCGACCACAGCCGGTTGAATTCGGCCAGCGTATCGCCGATACGGGTGCCGCCCGACCAGTCCATCACCGCAGCCGAGCAATCGGCGAGTGCTCCGTCAGGATCGCGATGGCGCATCTGCCGCGTCAGATTTGTCAGCCTAGTGCCGAAGACAAAGGCATGCACGCGTCGGCGCTTTTCGGTCAGCGCATGCAGGAAATGCAGAAAGATGCGCGTGTACTGGCTCATCGAGCCGGAAATATCGGCAAGCACGACCAGCGGCGGGTGAACCTCGCGCGGTGACCGGAATCTTGGCAGGATCAGTTCGCCGCCTGTCCGCGCGGCCGAGCGCATCATGGCGCGCGGATCGATACGTCGGCCATGCGCGTCGGATTTGAAACGCCGTGTCCTGACCATATCGAAGGGCAGCCGCAATGCGGTAATCGCCTTCTTGGCGTCGGCCATCTCGGCGGCGTTCATCTGGGCAAAGTCCTTGCCCCTCAGCACCTCGTTGCCGGAACATGTGAAGCGGGCGTCGACCTCGATCTCGGGGATTTCCTGCACCGGCTGGTTCTTCTGGTGGCCCTCGAACATTGCCTGGCTGACGCGGTTTTCCGCAGCGCGCGGCTTCTGCTTCTCTCTGATATCAGGCGCAACCGGAGAAAAAATCGCCAGCATCTTTTCGATCAGTTCGTGCGAATTCCAGAACAGCCGGAACGTCTCGTCAAAGGTTGGGTGGTCCTCGTGCCGCGAGACGAGGACAGCGTGCAGCGTCCAGTAGAAATCGTCGCGGGAACCGATGCCGGCGGCCAGCACCGCCTCGATCGCGTCCTTGACCGAGGCCGGGCCGACCCGCATGCCGGCCTTGCGCAAGGTGCGGGCGAAATACACGATGTTGTCGGCGATCCGCCCGTCCGGCGTGGCCTCTTTCGGTTCGCGACGCGGCGTTGCCATCGCCCTACTCCGCCGCCGAAAGCTCGGCCTTCACCTCGTTGAGGATGCGCCGGCCTTCGCCCTGTTCTACACGGGCAATGTCGTCCTGGTATTTCAACAGCACGCCGATCGTGTCGGAAACGGTTTCCGGATCGAGCGCCACCTTGTCGAGTTCGGTCAGCGCGCCGGCCCAGTCGATGGTCTCGGCAACCCCCGGCAGCTTGAACAGCTCGATCTGGCGCAGCTTCTGGATGAACGAAACCACCTCTGCCGACAGCCGGCTGTTGGCCTGCGGTACTTTCCTACGCACGATCTCCAGTTCGCGCTCGGCATTCGGATAATCGACCCAGTGATAGAGGCAGCGCCGCTTCAGCGCGTCGTGGATCTCGCGGGTGCGGTTGGTGGTGATGATGACGATCGGCGGCTCCTCGGCCTTGATCGTGCCGAGTTCGGGAACAGTCACCTGGAAGTCGGAGAGGATTTCGAGCAGGAACGCCTCGAAGGCCTCGTCAGTGCGGTCTAGCTCGTCGATCAGGAAGACCGGGGCGCCCCCCGCCTTGCCGGTCAGCGCGTCGAGCACCGGGCGGCGGATCAGGTACTTTTCGGAAAAAACGTTACGCTCCATGTCGGAGCGGTCGACCTTGCCGGCCGCCTCCTCCATGCGGATCTCGATCATCTGCGCGGCGTAATTCCACTCATAGACGGCGGAGGAGACGTCCAGGCCTTCATAGCATTGCAGGCGGATCAGCCGGCGGCCAAGCGCTTGCGCCAGCACCTTGGCGATCTCGGTCTTGCCGACGCCGGCCTCGCCCTCGAGAAACAGCGGCCGCCTCATGCGCAGCGATAAGAACAGGACGGTCGCCAAAGACCGGTCCGCCACATAGTCCGCGCCGGTCAGCAGATCGAGCGTCTCGTCGATCGTCGCCGGCGCGGGGCGCGATTTCAACTCGGTCATTCTCTCTCCGTGGGTGCAGCCATCCAGAGTCTCTACAGAGCGTGATAGCCGCGGTCGTGATAGATCAGCGGCCGCAAATTATCGCCGGTGCGCAGGCCTGTCACCTTGCCAAAAAGCACACGGTGGGTGGCCAGATCCTTGGTGTCGATCAGTTCACAGTCGAACACGGCGAGCGCACCCTTCAGCGTCGGCGCACCGGTCGAGATCACGTCCCAATCGCCCAACGCGAAACGTTCCTCGACAGGCAGGCCGGTGAGACCGGAAAAGCCGACCGACAACGCCTCCTGGTCCGAAGCCAGCGTGTTCAAGGCGAACTTGCCGTTCTTCACGAACGGCTCGTTCTTGGGATTTTCGCGATTGAGACAAACCAGGATGGTCGGCGGCGTGTCCGAGACCGAACAGGCTGCAATGACGGTCGCACCGCGCCGGCCGGCGGGGCCATCGGTGGTAACCACATGGACGTGGCCGGCAAAATGGCTCATCGCGTCGCGATAGGCCTGCGGCCCTATGTCGTTCTTCTTCAGCACCGGCGATTTCCATTGGTTTGAAGCGAGGTGAACCCACCGTTATATATGGCGGCATATTGCATGCCACAAGCGAAGTGGTTGACATGCATCCTGAATTTCGCGTGTTGCGTGAAAGCTGACCAGCCTTTAGGTCTTGGCAGGAAGTGGCGCCGGCAACACGCGACCGGCGCGGAGGAATTCTTCGCACGCATGCGACCCCGGACAATAGGCACGACAACGACAATAGCGGTGCTGGCCTGGCTGTCTCTCGCCGGCGATGCGAACGCTGAGACGCTGCTGGTCGGTGTCGCAGCACCACTGTCGGGGCCCTCGGCGATCCTCGGCAGGCAGATCGAGGCGGGTGCTGGCCTAGCAGCGGAGGCGAACGATGCCCAGCTCAAGGTTGTCGATGACGCATGTACGGCCGATGGTGGGGCTGCCGCAGCGAGAGAATTCGTTGCGGCGAAAGTCGGCGCGGTCGTCGGCTTCCTCTGCACCGAGGCGATCGAGGCGGCACTGCCGATCCTGAAGGACGCCAACATACCGGTCATCACCGTCGGCGTGCGCACCGAAAGTCTGACCGACCGGCGCGCCAAGACCGGTTGGCCGATCTTTCGGCTTGGGCCGCGCGGCGATGACGAGCGCAACGCCGTCGCCTCCAATCTGACCCGCCGATGGCAGAACGAACTGTTCGCCATCGTCGACGACGGCACGATTTACGGCCGCGAAATCGCCGAGACGCTTCGGGCGGCAGCCGAGCAGGCGGCGCTGAAACCGGTGTTCGTCGACACATTCCGGCCGCAACTCGACAACCAGATCGGGCTGGTCGGTCGGCTGAGGAAAGCCGGCGCAACGCATGTCTTCGCCGGCGGCGACGGCGAAGACATCGCCATCATGGGCCGCGACGCCGGCCAGCTCGATGCCGGCATCACCTTTGCCGGCGGCGAAGCGCTGCGCACCCCGCCTGGCGACGTGCCTTATGCCACGGGCACCCTGATGATCGCACCGCCCGAATGGGATGATGTCGCCGCCCCCAAGGTGCTCGACAGCTTTGCCGCGCAAAAGATCGTGCCGGAGGGTTACATGCTGCCGGCCTATGCGGCGGTCGAGATCGCCGAGGCGGCGACGGCCCTGGCGGAAACCTCCAACAAGCCATTGTCCGATGCGCTCACCGCGCGCGACTTCAGCACCGCGATCGGACCGGTCCGCTTTGACGGCAAGGGCGACTTGACCGAAAACCTCTATCGGGTCTTCCGTTTCAACGGCGCAAATTTCGCGCCGGCGGAGGCCAAATGATGTTTCGGACAGGTTCGCGCAATCTCATCACCGATGTCGCCGGCCTGCGCGTCGGCAACGCTTCCGATGTGAGGCTGAGGTCCGGGGTGACCAGCATCGTCTGCGACGTACCTGCGGTGGCCGGTGTCCAGATCCTGGGTGGTGCGCCGGGCACCCGCGAGACCGACCTGCTCGAGCCGCACAATTCGATCGAGGCGATCCATGCTGTGGTGCTTTCGGGTGGTTCGGCCTTCGGTCTCGACGCCGCCTCCGGCGTACAGGCGGCACTGCGTGAAAGGGGCATCGGTGTCGAGGTCGGCGGCTTTCGCGTGCCGATCGTGCCGGCGGCGATCCTGTTCGACCTGCGCAATGGCGGCGACAAGGATTGGGGCCGATATCCGCCCTACCGCGATCTCGGCTATGAGGCGGCACAGGCTGTCGGCCTCGACTTTGCGCTGGGCACGGTCGGAGCGGGCACCGGTGCGTTGAGTTCCGGCCTCAAGGGCGGCCTCGGCTCGGCCTCGACGGTGCTCGACAGCGGCGTCACCATCGGTGCGCTCGCCGCCGTCAATCCGACCGGCTCGGTGACGATCGCCCAAACCCGCCACTTCTGGGCGGCGCCCTTCGAGATCGGCGGCGAGTTCGGCGGGCTTGGTTATCCCTCGCCTATGCCGGAGGACGCCAAAACGATCCTGCTGAAGTTTCGCGACAAGCATATCGAGAAACGGACGGAGGTCGGCGGCAACACGACCATCGCCGTCATCGCCACGGACGCCGTTCTCACCAAGGCCGCCGCCAAACGCCTGGCGATATCAGCGCATGACGGCTTCGTGCGCGCCATTTGGCCAACACACACGCCGGCCGACGGCGATCTGGTTTTCGCGCTGGCGACTGGCAAGAGCGGCATCGAGCTCGCGCCCAACGACGCCATCGAGCTTTACGCCGCGGCCGGCGCCACCATGGCGCGCGCCATCAGCCGTGGCGTCTTTGCCGCGACGCCAGCCGACGGCGACCTGTTTCCGGTCTGGTCGTCGCGCTGAATGCCGTAATCAAATGGACCGTAATTCAAATGTCGTGATCAGGTGCGGTCGGATTTTTCCTCCTCGAATGTGACCGCAACATCCGAATTTGCCGACAGCCGCACTTTCTGGCCCTCGACTTCGGCTACGAGGCTGAGCGGAATATAGTGGTGATGCCCCCTGTGAGCGCCCTCGCCGCTGTCGCGCTTGGTCAGCTTGATTCGTTGTCCCTCAACTTTGTCGACGGTGCCGACATGGACGCCGTCGGCGCCGATCACTTCCATATGTTCGCGAATGCTGGCTGCATCGGTCATTGTGGGTTCTCCATTTGAAGCTGCCGACATAAACAAATGAGAACGCGATTGGATGCATCGGCTTTGCGTCTCAGAGGCGCGACGTTTTGACGACGTCGTGATAGTGATCGAAACAACGCTGGCTGCTCAAACGGAAATCCGATGCAAATCTTTGTCCTGTTTGCCGTTTCCCTCCTCGCCCAGTTTGCAACTTCGCTCGACGCGCATGCCGGCGATGTCGCCGAGCTTGAAATCCTTGGCTTCACTGGGAATGGCGGCATCTTCGCCTTCGAGGAGTATGGCATCCAGGACGGATCGGGATTTCCCTATGCCAATCGCTATTACATCAACACAGCCGACGACAGTTTTCTCAAGGGCACACCGATCAGGGTGCGGCTTGACGACGAGAACGCAACGCTCGACGCGGCGCGCCTTGCAGCCCGGCAGAAAGGCGAAGCCATTATCAAGCAGGCGGAATTGACCGCGAATCGCGGCATCACCGCCGGCTTCAACCCGGTGACCGAACTTTCGGCCGATCCGTTCCGCATGGTAGTCAACCCGCGGCCGATCTTTTCGCCGGTCGATGATCCGCTCGAGTTCCGGCTCGACGAGATCGGTATGAACGATACCGAAAACTGCCAGAGCCTGGGCGAGATCAACGGCTTTCGCTTGCTGCGCATCGAAGCGAAAGACGGCGGCAAGACTGAGCTTCTGCACGAGGACAAGTCGATCCCCAAAAGCAGAGGCTGCCCGAACGGCTATCGGATCGGCGCTGTGCAGACATTTTCCTTGCAAAGCCTCAGCGCCTATGCCGTGCTGATCGCGGTGCGCCAATACGGCTTCGAAGGGCCGGACTATCGCTGGATCGCGGTGTCCGGCCGGCTGTGACGCCGCTCCCCGCCTTACACAACCGCCTGGATCGTATCCGCAGCGCTTTGCCATCGCCGGGCGTCGCGGTTTGCGGCGCCCTGCTGTGGGCCGCAGCGATGGGCGCCAGCGCGCTTGTCAATCTGCTGTTGGACGACTGGGAGACCCCGGCAAAGATCCGCTTCGTCTCGCTGCTCTATGCGGCCGGCGGTGCGCTCGCCTTTCCGGTGGGCCTGTTCCTGGCGCGGCTCGTCTCGCTCGGACGGCATTGGCAAGTTGCCTTGGCGGCCGCGTTTGTCTGCCTTCTTGCCGCCACGATCGGCTTCACTGGTGGGCTCTTTGCGCTGCAATACCGTTCCTACTATGCCCAGTGGCATGAACCTGCACTGACCATCGCCTGGTCCATCCAGTTCGTGCACACAATGGCGACGGCGTTCTATCAATTCATCGTTTTGGGCATCCGGCTTTATTTTCCGCTCGGTTTCATCGCGCTGGCTCTCGCCAGCATCTGGTTTGCGCCGCAGCAGCGTTGAGGATTTTGTCTGCCTCTGTTAGGACGCGGGCGAACGCCCTCGCAAGTCAGGACTGACGGATGATCCCTCGCTACTCCCGGCCGGAAATGGTGGCCATCTGGTCGCCCGAAACCCGATTCCGCATCTGGTTCGAGATCGAGGCCTACGCTTGCGATGCACTGGCCGAGCTCGGCGTCATCCCGAAGGAGGCCGCCAAAACCATCTGGGAAAAGGGCGGTGCCGCGAAGTTCGACGTCGATGCCATCGACGAGATCGAGCGTGTCACCAAGCACGACGTCATCGCCTTCCTCACTCATCTTAGTGAATTCGTCGGGCCGGATGCCCGCTTCATCCATCAGGGCATGACCTCCTCGGACGTTCTCGACACCTGCTTTGCCGTGCAGCTCACCCGCGCCAGCGACATCCTTCTGGCCGACATCGACGGCCTGCTTGCGGCGCTAAAGCGTCGCGCTTTCGAACACAAGGACACAATCACCATCGGCCGCAGCCACGGCATCCATGCCGAGCCGACCACCTTCGGCGTCAAGCTGGCGCAGGCCTATGCCGAATTCTCGCGCTGCCGCGAGCGGCTGGTGCACGCGCGTGAGGATATTGCGACGTGCGCCATATCAGGTGCTGTCGGCACTTTCGCCAACATCGATCCCTATGTCGAAGAGCATGTGGCGAAGAAACTCGGATTGAAGCCGGAGCCGGTGTCGACGCAGGTGATCCCGCGCGACCGCCACGCGATGTTCTTCGCGACACTCGGTGTCATCGCATCGTCGATCGAACGGCTGGCGGTCGAGATCCGCCATCTGCAGCGCACCGAGGTGCTGGAGGCGGAAGAGTATTTTTCGCCCGGACAGAAAGGCTCGTCGGCGATGCCGCACAAGCGTAACCCGGTGCTTACCGAAAACCTCACCGGGCTTGCGCGCATGGTGCGTTCCTTCGCGCTACCGGCGATGGAGAACGTGGCGCTCTGGCACGAGCGCGATATCTCGCATTCGTCGGTCGAGCGCATGATCGGCCCGGATGCGACCGTGACGCTCGATTTTGCGCTGTCGCGGCTGACCAGTGTCATCGACAGATTGCTCGTCTATCCCGACAACATGCTGAAGAACCTGAACAAGTTCCGCGGTCTCGTGCATTCGCAGCGTGTGCTACTGGCGCTGACCCAAGCCGGTGTCAGCCGTGAGGACGCCTACCGGCTGGTGCAGAGAAACGCCATGAAAGTGTGGGAGCAACGTGCTGATTTCCTTGACGAACTTTTGGCTGACAAAGAGGTCACCGCAGCCTTGCCCGAAGCCGAGATTCGTGAAAAATTCGACCTCGGCTATCATACCAAGTATGTCGAGACGATCTTCAAGCGTGTGTTCGGGGAACCGTGATGATTTCGGCGGCCGGAGATTTCGACTTTCTCGCCCTGCCGGGCCGCGGCAATTCCGGGCCAGATCACTGGATGTCGCATTGGTGCCGGGCGTTCCCCAATTCGAGTCGAGTGCTGCAGGCCGAATGGGACAGGCCCAACCCTGAGGACTGGATTGGCCGCATCGACGCCGCGATTGCCGCAGCACCTCGGCGCGTGGTGCTGCTTGCGCACTCGCTGGCGGTGGCGACGGCAGTGAAGTGGGCGGCTGGCGCCAGCGAAAGCCAACTCAACAAGGTTGCGGGCGCATTGCTGGTTGCCGCAACCAATGTCGAGAATCCTGATCCTTCCTTCGACGTTGTTCGTCCATTTGCGCCGATGCCGCTGAAACGCTTGCCATTTCCGACCTTGGTGGTGGCAAGCCGCACCGATCCGCGCGTCACCTTCGACCAGGCAACGGCCTTCGCCGCTGCCTGGGGCGCGGACCTCGCCGATGCCGGCGATCTCGGCCATATGGGAAACGAGACCCATCTCGGCCTTTGGCCGGCGGGCCTGCTCATGCTCGGCCGCCTGCTGGAAAAGGCCCGGCTCTAACAGGCTTCCGAAACGCTCAGGCCTTGCCGGGAACGGTCCTGATCACCGTGCCCCATGGATCCTCGCGGGTCGTTGCATCGGTCACGTTGCCCGAACGCATTTCGACCCAGGCCAGGCCGGACCGGGACGGATCGCGACGACCGGCGCCGGCGCTCTGCCACGCATTGGCGCCGATGTGGTGGTGGTAGCTGCCTGACGACAGGAACACCGCCGCACCGCCATATTTCGCCACCGTATCGAAGCCGAACTCCTGGTGCCACCACGTCTCAGCATCTTCCGGCCGACCGACGCGCAGGTGGACGTGGCCGATGATGCTGTTGTCCGGCATGCCCTGCCAGCCGGCATCGCCGGCCGGCACTTCTGCGACGACAGAGGGGATATTCATCCGTTCGGTCGCCATCGCCACCTTGTCGCCATTCCATTTCCAGTCCTCATGGCGGCGGTCGGCATAGATTTCGATACCGTTGCCTTCAGGGTCGGTCAGGTAAAGCGCCTCGCTGACCAGATGGTCCGACGCGCCTTCGATGTCGATCTTGTTGGCGATGGCATGATTGATCCAGCGACCGAGATCAGCCCGGCTGGGCAGAAGGAAAGCCGTGTGGAAGAGGCCGGCGCTGCGCGGATCGTCGGGGTTCGCCGCTGCATCCGCCTCAATGTCGAGCAAGGGACGATTGGCGGTGCCGAGCGTGATCACGCCGCCGGCGCGGCTCAGTTCCCGCAGACCGACGGCGTTGCGATAGTAAGCGGCCAAGCTTTCGGCATTTCGCGCGCGCAACCCGACGCGGGCAACGCTGACCGGGGTCGTGGCGGCAAAAGGCAGTTTGCTCATCAAAATCTCCGTTAGGGCGGCCCTCGACGAGATCCCCAAAGCCAGGACCCCTGTGCCACCGATCATTGTACGTCGTGTCAGTCCCAAAATCCTGGTTTCCTTACACGGCTGTTTCTTTTCCTGACGACAGATCGTCGATCGCGATCGTTCACACAAGGCGGCAAGAAGCGAACATGGTGTTCACAATTGTGGGCAATCGCACCGATAATCGCGGTTGCACGAAACCGTGTCGCTCGCTACATGCGCGCCATGAAAGTCAGGGATGCAGACATTCTCATCGTGCCGGGCTACACCAATTCCGGCCCCGACCATTGGCAGAGCCGCTGGCAGTCGAAATTGTCGACGGCGCGCCGCGTCGAGCAGGCGGAATGGTCGAAGCCGGTGCGCGAAGACTGGACGGCGAGCGTGGCGAAGGCGGTCAACGAGGCCGAACGGCCGGTCGTTATCGTCGCGCATTCGCTGGGCGTCGCCGCCGTAGTTCAGGCAATGCCGCAGTTCCAGCGCCGGGTCGCCGGAGCCTTCTTCGTGGCGCCGCCCGACGTCGCCAATCCTAGGATAAAACCCAGGCACCTGATGACCTTCGGTCCCTATCCGCGCGAGCCGCTGGCATTTCCTTCGGTGGTGATCGCCAGCCGCAACGACCCGTTCTGCACGTTCGAGGTGGCCGAGGACATTGCCGGCGCCTGGGGCTCACTGTTCATCGATGCTGGCGATGCCGGCCACCTCAATGCCGATTCCGGCTTCGGGCCGTGGCCCGAAGGATCGATGACCTTTGCCAAGTTCCTGACTGATCTTTAGGACCCGATCGAGTCCCTCACGCTCTTCAGCAGGGTCTTTGCCCCCAGACCGATCAGCGCATGCTCGGAGCCCATGGCCAGCAGCCGGTAGCCCATCGACACAACACGGCCGGCGATGGCCGGCTCGACGACGTAAATCGCGGCATACTTGCCTGCCTTGCGTGTCCGCTCGGCGATCGAGGCGACGGTTTCCAGCATGCTTTCGAGCGTCGAGTTGACGGTGGCGCCGTTCGACCAGGCAATCGAGAAGTCGGATGGGCCGAGGAAGATGCCATCGATACCCGGCGTGTCGAGGATGCCGTCGAGCGCATCGAGGGCGGCGCGCGTTTCGACCATGGCGAAGGCCATGGTGCGCTCGTTGCTGTCGCGCAGCCAGTCGGCATAGTCGCCCCTGCCATGACGCGGAAAGGCATAAGTCGGGCCCCAGGAGCGCTCGCCGAGTGGCGGATACTTCATGGCGGCGGCAAACAGCCGCGCGTCCGCCACCGAATTCACCATCGGCGCAATCACCGCCTCGGCGCCGAAATCGAGCGCGCGGCTGGCCATGTCGAAGCGGCCGACCGGAATGCGCACCAGGGCCGGTTTGTTGGCGGCCAGCACCGGCCCAAGGCCGCGCAGCACGCTGTCCTCGTGATGTCCGCCATGCTGCATATCGAGGGTGACGGCATCGAAACCTTGTCTGGCAAGAATCTCGACCGTCAGGGCATCAGGCACGCCGGACCATGCGGTGCACAACGTTTCATCGGCCGCAAGGCGTGACTTGAGGGACATGGGCGCCTTCCTTAATCGGCCTCGCATCGGCCCAAAATCGGCAAGCCCGACGCGAGGAGTCAAAGTTTGAGAGCGTACTTTGTGCGTCCGAATGGATGCATGTCGCTCTAATGCAGTTCAGCCGGAAACAGCTGCAAAGGCAAAGAAAAACCGCCCGGAGAGACAGGGCGGTCGATTGGTCCAGCGTATCGATTGGCTCAGAGCAAGGATCAGGTGTTCTTGATCTGCTCGATCGCCTGCGCCATCAGATCGTCCATGGTGCGGCGAATCTGATGGTCCGACTGGACGACCCCGGCCTCGTCGAAATCCTTGCGTATCTTGCGGAACACGTCGTGATCGCCGGCTTCCTCGATGTCGGCGAGGACCACCTGCTTGGCATAGGCTTCGGCGTCGTCCCCGGCCTTGCCGAGCTTTTCGGCGGCCCACAGGCCGAGCGCCTTGTTGCGGCGGGCCGCGGCCTTGAACCGGAGCTCCTCGTCGATTGCGAACTTGCGCTCGAAGCCCTCCTCGCGATCTTTCATGCTGCTCATGGCATCCCTCCGGTCAAATCCGATTCGTTGGCAGTTGGAATATGTGTATTGCCGCAGCACAAACCAAAAGCCCGCGGGCCGGTCAATATGGTATGTCACTTGCTGCGCTGCGGCATTTCATTCCCGAAAGCGGTTGATTGAAAGGATTTGCCGATTGAGCAAACAGTGCGATTGGGATAGACACCGGCATTGAACCCCTACCGTTGCCGCACTAATTTAGGCAGACGGACAGGAACTGGCCGCTTGCCGCCTGCCCGGAAATCCAGAGAAAAGATCAGATGAAAAATCGCCGCCGCATTTATGAAGGCAAGGCCAAGATCCTCTATGAGGGCCCTGAGCCGGGAACACTGATCCAGTTCTTCAAGGACGACGCGACCGCTTTCAACAAGAAGAAGCACGAAATCGTCGATGGCAAGGGCGTGCTCAACAACCGCATTTCCGAGCACATCTTCAACCATCTCAACCGGATGGGCATTCCGACTCACTTCATCCGCCGGCTCAACATGCGCGAGCAGCTGATCAAGGAAGTCGAGATCATCCCGCTCGAAGTGGTGGTGCGCAATGTCGCCGCCGGTTCGCTGGCCAAGCGTCTTGGCATCGAGGAAGGCACCGTGCTGCCGCGCTCGATCATCGAATTCTATTACAAGGCCGACGCGCTCGACGACCCGATGGTGTCTGAAGAGCACATCACCGCTTTCGGCTGGGCGAGCCCGCAGGAGATCGACGACGTCATGGCGCTGGCCATCCGTGTCAACGATTTTCTCTCCGGCTTGTTCATGGGCGTCGGCATCCAGCTCGTCGACTTCAAGATCGAGTGCGGCCGCCTGTTCGAGGGCGACATGATGCGCATCGTCGTTGCCGACGAGATCTCGCCGGACTCCTGCCGTCTGTGGGACGTGGCGACCCAGGACAAGCTCGACAAGGACCGTTTCCGCCGCGACATGGGCGGGCTGGTCGAAGCCTATCAAGAAGTCGCCCGCCGCCTCGGCATCATGAACGAAAACGAGCCGCCGCGTCCCGCCGGACCAGTGCTCGTCGCCTCTACCGATGGCGTCAAAGGCAAGCCGCACTGAGATTCTTTGCCGCTCAACACTTCGAACAGGAGCATGTCCAGCGTGATCAAGGCCCGCATTACCGTAACCCTCAAGAATGGCGTGCTCGACCCGCAAGGCAAGGCGATCGAGCATGCGCTGTCCGGGATGGGCTTTGACGGCATCGGCCAGGTGCGGCAGGGCAAGGTTTTCGACGTCGAGCTCTCCGAGAGCGACAAGGCCAAGGCCGAGGCTGATCTCAAGGCGATGTGCGACAAGCTTCTGGCGAATACGGTGATCGAGAATTACGCAGTGGAGATCGCCTGAGGTGAAATCAGCCGTCGTTCTTCTGCCTGGCCTCAACCGCGACCGCGACATGATCGCGGCGCTGACCAAGATTTCGGGAACGCCGCCGGTCGCAGTGTGGCAGACCGACACCGAAATCCCCGATGTCGACCTGATCACCATTCCGGGTGGCTTCTCCTTCGGCGACTATCTGCGCTGCGGCGCCATTGCCGCGCGTATGCCGGTGATGCGGGCGGTCGCCGAAAAGGCAGCCAAAGGCGTGATGGTCATCGGGGTCTGCAACGGCTTCCAGATCCTGGTCGAGGCCGGCCTGTTGCCAGGCGCCTTGATGCGCAATACCTCGCTGAAATTCGTCTGCCGGCAAGTCAAGCTGCAGATCGCCAACGCCAGCACGATGTTCACCCGTCGCTATCAGCCGGGCCAGATCATCCGCTCGCCGGTGGCGCATCACGACGGCAATTATTTTGCCGGCGCCGAGACGCTTCGCAGGCTCGAAGGCGAAGGCCAGGTCGTGTTCCGCTATGCCGAAGGCACCAATCCCAACGGCTCGATCAACGACATTGCCGGCATCATCAACGTCCAGGGCAATGTGCTCGGCCTGATGCCGCACCCCGAGAACCTGATCGAAGCAGCGCATGGCGGCAGCGACGGCCGGGCGCTGTTCGAAAGTGCCCTCGGCGTCGCCGCTTGATATCTTCATCCTTTTTCCAAATTCGAAATAGGCGCCGCATGAGCCCGAGACAGACGATCGCCCGCCTCGCTCTCGTCGCCACCGCCGGCCTTGTGCTCGCCTCCTGCCAATCGAAGCCGAAGAGCGCACCGGCACCTTCGGGCAAGAGTGCGGCGCTGCTTGCCATGGAACAGGTGGCGATCGCCGCTCACAAATGCTGGATCGCCAGCAAAGATCCCGCCTTCAGACCCTATCAGATGGCCAATGAGCTGAATTCGTTCACCGGCACGCCGCGCTTCCTGTTGGTCCCAGCCAAGCATTATGGCGCAAAGCCGTTGCTGGTCGTGCAGGCGCAAGGCAATTCACGCCGGGTGGACGTGTACGGTCCGCTGATGGCCGAAACGCTCGGTGCACGCATCGGCTCGGACATCGCCCGTTGGCAGACAGGCAACCCGGCCTGCGGTGTGGCTGCGTAGCGTGCCATCGACGCCGGAAGGTGATGCAGATTTACAGGACGAGCGCGGCCAGGCCTATGACCAGACCGGCGATTTGCAGGAAGCGGCCATGACGGCCTATGCACTGGCGCGGGCGCCGATATCAGGCGAAGAGTTTTAACGGCGCCGCCAGCGTCGCCGTCTCGGCGCTCGGCATCACCGGGCTTTTTCTGGTGCTGTGCATAGTCGCCGTACTTGCAGACCGCGGCGTCTCACGGATGAGGAGCCACGGTAACTATCAAGGCACGAAAAGGCGTCCTAAGATCGCGTCTTCTTAAGGATGCGCACAAGCTTGATGCATCTTTCAGTCCCAGAACCGCCTCAGACCCTCACGGTGGGCCTCGCAGCGCGAGATGCCGATATCCTTGAGCTGATCGTCGGTCATCTCCAGCAATGCCAGCCGGCTTCGCCGGCGATCCAGCTGGCTGTCGATCCGGCTCGCGAGTGACCTGACCGTGCGCACCAGGCGACGGACATAACCTTGCCGGCCCGACGGACCGACTCCGAGCAATTCAGCTCTCGTGTAACGGATTGTATCGATTGCAGCCATTTTCTTGCTACCAGAATTCGAGATTGTACCCTTTTGTTGCGCAATCCATATGTATTGACTCTCAATTCGGTGCAATATAGAAAATTGTCACCATGACAAATTGGCTACCCGACCTTACGTCCGGCTCCGGACCCCTCTACCAGCGGCTTGCAGATTCCATTGAAACCGACATCGACAGCGGCGTGATCGATGCGGGGGCAAAACTGCCGCCGCAACGCGACCTGGCTTATGACATCGGAACAACTGTCGGCACGGTCGGTCGGGCCTACCAATTGTTGCGCGAACGGGGGCTGGTAAGCGGCGAAGTCGGGCGCGGAACCTATGTTCTGGGCCGGCATGAGACCAAGACCGATCTGCTGGCATCCGACCCACATGTGGAAGGCACGCGCTATATCGATGCGCCTCGCGGTAAGTTGCGCTTCGACAGCACGGCTGCGCCGGATATTGGCCAGGGCGCCATTGTCGCCGATGTGCTCTCGCGCACGGCGCAGGACCATCCCTATGAGATTTCAAGCTATACGCGGGATTTTCCGGACCGCTGGTTCGAGGCCGGTTGCAGCTGGCTCTCGCGAAATTCGTTTCGCCCGAGCCCTGACGGCATCGTTCCGACGCTCGGCACCCATGCGGCGGTTATGGCGGCGATTGCCGCGCTCACCACGCCTGGCGACTATATCGTCTTCGAGCACCTCACCTATTCGCAGATTTCACGCAGCGCCGGCCTGATCGGCCGCCGGACCGCGCTGGTGACGTCTGACGACGAAGGACTAGACCCAGAGGATTTCGAGCGCGTCTGCGCGCAAAAACATCCGAAAATGATGTTCTTGATGCCGACGGCCAAGAACCCCACACTGGTGACGCTGTCGGCAACACGCCGCGAGGCGATCGCGCGCGTCGCGCGCGAATACAATGTCATCCTGATCGAGGACGATCTCTATGGCCATCTGACCGACGACCCGACCCCGCTATTGGCCGAATATGCCCCCGAACGGACCATCGTTGCCGGCGGCCTGTCGAAATCCGTCGCGGCTGGTGTTCGCGGCGGCTGGCTCGCCTGTCCACCGGCCTATCGCCACCGGATCCGGGTCGCTCACAAGATGCTGACGGGTGGCCTCCCCTTCCTGCTGGCGGAAGTGTGTAGCCGGCTGGTTCTGTCCGGCCAGGCCAGCGAGATGCGCAATCGCAGCATCGTCGAGATCAACGCGCGCATCGCCATCGTGCGCGAGACGCTGGCCGGGTTCGACTTCAAGGCAGTGGACAATGTGCCCTTTGTTTGGCTCACCCTGCCTGATCCATGGCTTTCCGGCACCTTCAAGAATGCCTGTCTCGAACATGGCGTGCTCATCGATGATGAGGACGAGTTCAAGGCGGGCCGTTCCGAGCAGGTTTTCCACGGCGTGCGTTTTGGCGTTTCGCAGCCGACTCGGCGAGAGGACATCGCGGGCGGCGTCGGCGTGATAAGGCGGCTTCTCGACGAGGGCCGCGCCGGATACGACAGTTTCTCCTGAACCGGCTTGAAACCAGCGGGTCGAGTGGCGATCTTTCGCTGGTTGCTGCCCCTGTGGCTTTCCATCGTTTTTCGGCGCTTGAAGGGTGTATCGGCCTTCGCGCTTGCGATAAGAGGGGATTCGACCCCAAGGATATAAATTGCCGCCCATGACCATTTCCAATTCCGTGCCGATCACTCCGGAACTCATTGCCGCGCACGGGCTGAAGCCCGACGAGTATCAACGCATCCTCGACCTGGTCGGGCGCGAGCCGAGCTTTACCGAGCTTGGCGTCTTCTCGGCGATGTGGAACGAGCATTGCTCCTATAAATCCTCGAAGAAGTGGCTGCGCACGCTACCGACCACCGGACCGCAGGTCATCCAGGGACCGGGTGAGAATGCCGGCGTGGTCGACATCGGCGACGGCGACTGCGTCGTCTTCAAGATGGAGAGCCACAACCACCCCTCCTACATCGAGCCCTATCAGGGGGCGGCGACCGGCGTCGGCGGCATCCTGCGCGATGTCTTCACCATGGGCGCGCGGCCGATCGCGGCGATGAACGCGCTGCGCTTCGGTGCGCCGGACCATCCCAAGACCAAACACCTCGTTGCCGGCGTCGTTTCCGGCGTCGGCGGCTACGGCAATTCCTTCGGCGTGCCGACGGTCGGCGGTGAGGTCAATTTCGACGCGCGCTACAATGGCAACATCCTGGTCAACGCCTTCGCGGCGGGGCTCGCCAAGACCGATGCGATCTTTCTGTCGGAGGCGAAGGGCGTCGGTCTGCCGGTCGTCTATCTCGGCGCCAAGACCGGCCGCGACGGTGTCGGCGGCGCAACCATGGCCTCGGCCGAATTCGACGACAAGATCGACGAGAAGCGGCCCACCGTTCAGGTCGGCGACCCGTTCACCGAAAAATGCCTGCTCGAAGCCTGCCTCGAGCTGATGGCGTCCGGTGCCGTCATCGCCATCCAGGACATGGGGGCTGCCGGTCTCACCTGCTCGGCGGTCGAGATGGGCGCCAAGGGCGACCTCGGCATCGAGCTCGACCTCGACAAGGTGCCGGTGCGCGAGGAGCGCATGAGCGCCTATGAGATGATGCTGTCGGAGAGCCAGGAGCGCATGCTGATGGTGCTGCGCCCCGAAAAGGAAAAGGAAGCCGAGGCGATCTTCCACAAATGGAGCCTTGACTTCGCCATCGTCGGCAAGACCACCGACGATCTGCGCTTTCGCGTGCTGCATCAGGGCGACGAAGTCGCCAATCTGCCGATCAAAGACCTTGGCGACCAGGCGCCGGAATATGACCGTCCCTGGGCCGAGCCGAAGAAGCCGGCGCCCCTGGCTGCCAGCGATGCCCCACAAGCCGACATCGCCGAGGCTTTGTTGAAACTGCTCGGCGGACCCGACCTTTCATCTCGCCGCTGGGTATGGGAGCAGTACGACACGCTGATTCAGGGCAATTCGCTGCAGCTTCCGGGCGGCGATGCCGGCGTGGTGCGCGTCGAAGGTCATCCGACCAAAGCGCTCGCCTTCTCGTCCGACGTCACGCCGCGCTATTGCGAGGCCGACCCTTACGAGGGTGGCAAGCAGGCGGTGGCCGAATGCTGGCGCAACCTTACCGCCACCGGCGCCCTGCCGCTCGCGGCCACCGACAATCTCAATTTCGGCAATCCGGAACGGCCCGAGATCATGGGCCAGTTGGTCGGCGCCGTGAAAGGCATTGGCGAGGCCTGCCGTGCTCTCGGCTTTCCGATCGTCTCCGGCAATGTCTCGCTGTACAACGAAACCAACGGGCAAGGCATCTTGCCGACGCCGACCATCGGCGGCGTCGGACTGATCGCCGACTGGTCCAAAATGGCACGGATCGGCTTTGCCGCCGAGGGCCAGATGATCCTGCTGGTCGGCGCGCCGTCCATGTGGGGAACGCATCTCGCGCAGTCGGCCTACATGCGCGACATTCATGGCCGCACCGACGGCCCGCCGCCGCCGGTCGACCTCGATCATGAAAAGCGCGTCGGCGACCATGTACGCGCCCTAATCGCCTCCGGCGTCGTTACCGCTGCACATGACGTTTCCGATGGTGGCATTGCGGTCGCGCTGGCCGAGATGGCGATGGCGTCCGGCATCGGCGCGACCGTCCCCGGCCTGGTCGGGACCGATCCGATCCCGGTCTGGTTCGGCGAGGATCAGGGCCGCTATCTCTTGACGCTGTCGATCGATCCGCAGAGCGATGAATGGGATGCAATTCGCGAACAGCAAAGTAAGCTCGGCATCTTTGCGCCGTGGATCGGCTCGACCGGCGGTAGTGACCTGAAACTCGGCGACGCACGGGCGATCCCTGTCGGCGAATTGACCGCTGCCCACGAATCCTGGTTTCCTCGCTTCATGGGAAATGAGCTCGTGGACCCGTGATATAATCGAGTGGGGCCGTTTGGGTGGTCCATCCGCCATTTCGATCATATCTATGAGATCACGACCTGAACAAGGAATCCTCGCATGGCAATGGATGCGCACGACATCGAACGGCTAATCAAGGAAGGCATTCCGGACGCCAAGGTGACGATTCGCGACCTGGCCGGCGACGGTGACCATTATGCGGCCGAGGTGGTGGCCGAGAGCTTTCGCGGAAAAAGCCGCGTCCAGCAGCATCAGATGGTCTATGACGCATTGAAGGGCAATATGGGCGGCGTGCTGCACGCGCTCGCTTTGCAGACCAGCGTGCCGGACTGAGGGTGTCGCCTCCAACCCCTCGTCACTTTTTCGCCGAGACGGCAATGATCGGCCCTGCAGGATAGTTTCCGCCGACGATCATCCTCTCGCCATTCGACAGCGCCGAAACCACGCCGTCGAAGAAAAGTGCGTTGGGGCAATGCAGCGCATCACGGAACAGGCGTGCAAAGCTGCCGAGACTGACTTGCGAGCGTGAGATCGCCAGCACGACCGTGTCTTCGTTACGCACGCCGACGCCATTGCGGATGTGACGCGACGTGCCGTTCGCCTCGAAGCGAGGATGAAGCCGGCCGTCGATCACCAGCATCGGGCCGGATTGCGTGGCGAACGCCACGTCCGGCTTGGCGGCGGCATAGGCGTTCGTTTCCATCACCGCCGCCAAGCCGTCGTTCCGAACCAGGAACACGCCATTCGGCTTCAGGAAGAAATTGCCTTCGCTATCAGCGAGGTTGAGCGGCGCCATCTCGCGACCATTTTCGACGAGAAGGCCGACCGGCGTCAGGTCCTCATGATACATGCCGGCGTTCATGGCGAGCAGCACCGGCCTGCCCTCGCCCGACATCGCCCTGTCGAATTTGTCCAGCGAGCCGAAGACCTTGCCGTCTGCGCCGGCGTGGAAGACAGCAACGTCGTAGCTGCGAAGATCGATCTCGCAGACGATATAGGGGATCGCCTCGAAATTCAGGTCCCGGCATGGCCCGGGCAGTTTGCCGCCGACGGTGACAGGCGGATGCTCCGATGGCCTGAACCACCAGATCAAGGCCAGCGCAACGAGCAGAACACCAATCAGGATTGCCGCGCTAAGTCGCCTTTTCATCGCTTCCTTGGGGAAATAGCTGGTCGATGCTCTTTGCCCAATATCAGGCCATCCTTTGAGCCATTTGCGTGACGATGCGGCAAACGTCTTGTTTCGGGCAACCTATGGGTTTATTTGAAGGGGCATGTTTCGAGCCCGACTCTCGCGGGCATGAAAGGATTCTCCATGAGCGGTATCAACGACTACATCGACAGCGAAGTGAAGGGCAACGACGTGGTTCTCTTCATGAAGGGCACGCCCGGTTTCCCGCAATGCGGATTTTCCGGTCAGGTCGTGCAGATCCTCGACTACATCGGGGCCGACTACAAGGGCGTGGACGTGCTGACCTCGGCCGAGCTGCGGCAAGGTATCAAGGAATACTCCAACTGGCCGACGATTCCTCAGCTTTACGTCAAGGGTGAATTCGTTGGCGGCTGCGACATCATCCGCGAGATGTTCCAGGCAGGCGAACTTCAGACGTTCCTCGTCGAAAAGGGCGTGAGCGTCAAAGGCGCCGCCTGACGAGCACGTCGGGCACTTCGCCAAGCTGATTACCTCCCGGTATCGGGGTACAAGACGAATGAATGCGCCGGTGCGCCGGCGCTTTTTCGTTTGAAGATCGGACTTTGCCGTGGATCAGCATGCACAAGCGCCGCAACAGGTAGGTGCCTTGCCTATTCCGCGCTGGGAATTCATCGCCCTGTGCGCGGCATTGATGGCGCTCAACTCGCTGGCCATCGACATCATGCTGCCGGCGCTGCAGCAGATCGGCGCCTCGCTGGGTGTGGAGAATGAAAACCACCGCCAATATGTGATTGCCGCTTATATTCTGGGCTTTGGCGGTGGACAGCTCTTCTTCGGACCGATCTCGGACCGCTTCGGGCGCCGTGCTCCGCTCGTTGTCGGGCTGGTGATCTATGTCGCGGCAGCGGCTGCGGCGGCAATTGCCCCGACATTCGCCATCCTTATCTTGTGCAGGGTGGTGCAAGGCATCGGCGCCGCGGCCACACGCGTCATCGCCGTCTCGATCGTGCGCGACACTTTCGACGGCCGGCGCATGGCCGAGGTCATGTCATTGATCTTCATGGTGTTCATGGCCATTCCGGTCGTCGCCCCCGGCATCGGTCAGTTCATCATGCTGTTCGCGACCTGGCACGTGATCTTCATCACCATGGCGGCCGGGGCGCTGATCGTGTCGGCGTGGGCGCTGCTGCGCTTGCCCGAAACGCTGCATCCCGAATATCGCAGGCCGCTGACGGCCGAATCCATCATCGGCGGCTTCCGCATCGTGCTGACCAATCGCATGGCACTTTGCTATGCCTTTGCCAGCACTTTTGCCTTCGGCGCGATGTTTGGCTTCATCAACTCGGCGCAGCAGATCTATGTCGGCGTCTTTGGCGTCGGCGAGATGTTCCCGGTGATTTTTGCAGGGATCGCCGGCGTGCTCGCCTTTTCGAACTATCTGAATTCGCGCCTTGTCGGCCGCATCGGCATGCGCAGATTGTCGCAGAGCGCGCTGCTCTTGTTTCTGGCCATCAGCCTCGCCTGGCTGATCGTTTCCATCCAAATGAAGATGCCGCTCTGGCTTTTCATCACCTTCTTTGCCTGCGCGATGGTCCCGTTCGGCGCACTCGGCGCGAATTTCAACGCGCTCGCCATGGAGCCGCTCGGCCAACTGGCCGGCACAGCATCGTCCATTCTGGGTTTCATGCAGACCTTCCTCGGCGGCCTGCTCGGCACGCTGATCGGCCAAGCCTTCAACGGCACGGTGACGCCCTTGGCCGCCGGATTCTGCAGCGTGTCGCTTGGCGCATTGGTGATGGTGCTGATCGCCGAGCGCGGCAAATTCTTCCAGCCGCAAAACCAGCCGGTTTAATGCCGGACGCGCTTTAGGATGCACTCCCACTCGCTGCCGTGAAGCGAGGGAACAGCATACGCCCTGCGATCGCTTCACCCATGCTGTCCGAAACGGGCAGTGGCAGAGCCTTGTCGAGAGCCTCGAGGACGGAAGCCACGAAGGCCCGGTTGAGCGTGGCATCATCTCCTAGACGCGAGTAGGTGGCGCGAGGCTTGCCGATAAGTGTGCCGTTTCGGCGAATTGAGAACTGCAGCGTCAGGGTCATGCCCGCGGTTCCGGGCGGCGGCTCCCAACAGGCGACGATCGCGGAGAACATCTCGTTTATGGTGTCGACGGGATCGGGACTGCGACATGCGCGTTCCTGCGATTTCGCCTCGTTCGGGCCGGCAACCAAGGCCAGGGCAAGAGCCAGTGCGACAATTGCGGACCGAGGTTTCATTTCGGGTCTCCGGTTTTGCGCGGACAAATGTAATCGAATTTTTCGACGAAAGCCTCCATCGAGTATCAGCGCGTCGCATGAATCCCTTCAGACGTCGGCATCGATGACGGCGAGCGCCGCGTCGATGCCTTTGCCGACCACGAGTTCCTGGCCCAAGGAATTCATCGCGCCGCCAAGTGCCGTCAGCGCCGCAATCGCATAGATCGGCTGGGCGGTCGGGCCCATATGGCCGATACGTGTCAGCTTGCCCAATGTTTCGCCACGGCCCGACGAAAACACCACGCCGTAGCGGGCGCGCGCCGCCTGGCGAAGCGCCTTCTCATCAATGTCTTCTGGCGTCCGGACGGCAGTCGTGGTTGGCGATGCGATATTGTCGCTGGCGGCCCAGATCGACAGACCCATGGCGGCGACGCCCGCGCGCATGGCCCTGGCGGTCAGCGCGTGGCGCGCCCACACCGCTGCCGGTCCCTCGTTGAGATAGAGGTCGAGCGCGACGTCGAGCCCGTTCATCCCTGCGACGGACGGCGTGAATGGAAACGGCTTGTCCTTCGACCAAGCATGCTCCCAGTCGACGATGCTGAGCATCGACGCGCGTGGCGCCAGTGGATTTGCCTTCATCTTGGCCCAGGCGCGCTCGCTGACGCCCATCATCGTGAGGCCGGGAGGCGCGCCGAGGCATTTGTTCGGGCCGGTGACGTAGATGTCGGCCTTGCAATCCTCAGGATGCGTTTTCATGCCGCCGAAGGACGAAACGGCATCGACGATCAGATAGGCGCCATGCGCCGAAACCAGCGCGCCGATGGCGTCGATCGGGTTGATGGTGCCCGACGGCGTATCGTGGTGGCAGACGGAAACGATGGTGATTTCCGGATGCGCTTCCAGCATTGCCGCAACCGCCTGCGGGTCGATCGCCTCGTTGTAGGGCACCTCGATTTCGAGGAGTTGCGGCGAATAGCGCTTGGCCCAATAGCCAAACCCCTTGCCGTAGACACCGGAGGCAAGGTTGAGCACGACGTCGTCGGGCGTGATCAGCGAGGCTGCGGCGGCCTCCAGGCCAAGGACCGGCTCGCCATGGAGAATGACCGGCCGGTTCGACAGCCGCATCGCCTTCTGCGCCTTGTCGACCACACGCTCGTAAAAAAGCTGGAACGCCGGATCGTGATCGTAGAGCACGGTGCGGCCGAGGCCGCGCAGCACGGCGGGGTAGGCGTTCACCGGGCCTGCGGTGAGCGTGATGACCGGTTCGGCGTGTTCGAAATAGCGCATGGTCTTTGTCTCCGCATTGGCGGCGTCAGCCGTAGAATGGCGTGCCGGTCCTGTAGGCCTTGAAGTTATCCATGTCGTGCGAATGCATCAGCTCGGCGCCAGTCCTCGGCGAGCTTCTTCACCTTGCGCATCGAATTGAAGGCCGCCTAGCACAACGTTTCAAGGCTCTTCTGCGTTTAGGCCGCGTCGATGGTGAACATGATCGGCTTGCGCTTGGGACCGGATCGATCCCAAACGGCCTATTCCGCCCAGAGTTCGCGGCGCAGTTCGCGCCAACTTTCTTCGTCCGGTGCGACAAGAAGGCCACCTCCGACATGCGAAGGCAGATAGGCGCTGCCGTCGAAACGCGCCGCGTAACCACCTGCCTCGGCATGGATCAGCACACCGGCCAGGTGATCCCACGGCATCAGCTTGTTGTAGACAACGAAGTGGGCGTGGCCGCTCGCCAGCAGGCGGTATTCGTGAGCCGCGCAGCGATAGCCGAATTGCGACAAGGATTTCGTCTGGTTGCGCGCCAGCCGTGACCGTTCCGGCTCGGGCATGTATTGCCAGGACACCGCGCCGGTCATTTGCGAGATCGGTGCAGGCTCGGCGACATGCACCTTCTCCAGAGTGCCATGCGCATGCCGTATGTGGCTGCCAGCACCCTTGGCGCCGATCAGCCAGTCCTTGCCGACGGGATCGTGAATGATGCCGCCGACGGTCTCGCCCTTCACGACGACGCCAAGCATAACGCCGAACAGCGGCACGCCCGAGGCGAAATTGAAGGTGCCGTCGACTGGATCGATGACGAAGGCAAGATCGGCTTCGCCGAGGCCCTGGAGCAGCGCCGGGTCGTCGGAGCAGGCTTCCTCGCCGACGATCATCGCCTGGGGGTAGCGCTCACGCAGCCTGACGGTGATGAGCCGCTCAGCATTCACGTCGGCCTCCGTCACCAGGTCGGCTGCCGAGGTCTTCTGGCGGACCTCGCCCTCATCCAGCCGTCGAAAGCGCGGCATGATCTCGGCAATGGCGGCGTCGGACAGAAGCTTGGCAAGCCAGTCGATCGCGGTATCGTCAAATGTCATCGGGAACGTCTTGCCGAATAACGGTTTCGTTGAGGGCGGCGAAATCGAAGAGTTTGCGATCGAGCAGATGCGAAGGCCGCACATTGGTCATGGCGTGGATCATCGTGTCCTTGCGGCCGGGCATCCGCTTTTCCAAGTCGTCGAGCATCGCCTTCATCGCATTGCGCTGTAAGCCGTCCTGGCTGCCGCACAGATCGCACGGGATGATCGGGAATTTCATGGCGCCGGCGAATTTTTCGAGATCGGCCTCGGCGCAATAGGCGAGCGGCCGCAGCACCATGACGTCGCCGTCGTCGTTGAGCAGTTTTGGCGGCATGGCGGCGAGGCGCCCGCCATGGAACAAATTCATGAAAAAGGTTTCGAGAATGTCCTCCCGGTGGTGTCCGAGCACCAAAGCCGAGCAGCCCTCCTCCCGCGCGATGCGGTAGAGATGGCCGCGCCTGAGCCGCGAGCACAGCGAACAATAGGTGCTGCCCTGGGGAAGCTTGTCGGTCACCACCGAATAGGTGTCCTGATATTCGATGCGGTGCGGAATGGCGTATGTGTTGAGATAATCGGGCAGAATGTGTTTCGGAAAATTCGGCTGGCCCTGGTCGAGATTGCAAGCCAACAGGTCGACCGGCAGCAGCCCGCGCCATTTGAGGTCGAGCAGCAAAGCGAGCAGGCCGTAGGAATCCTTGCCGCCGGACAAGGCGATGAGCCAGCGATCGCCTGATTTCACCATCGAAAAATCGTCGATCGCCTGACGGGCGAGGCGCAGCAGCCGCTTGCGCAGCTTGTTGAACTCGACGGAGGACGGCACATCGGCAAACAGCGGATGAAAGCCGCCTGCGGCATCGGCGATCGGTTCGAGTGTTTTGGCGTCTGGCAGCATGTTCATGGCGCGTCGGCCTCAAAGTCCATGTTGCTGCCCGGATTAACGCATCGGCCCGAAAACCGAAATCGATTTCGAAAAGCATGATGCGCAAATAGAACGAACCAGAGCGTACTTTGTGCGTCCAAGCGGATGCACATCGCTCTAGCATGGCTGACAAGGAAAAGCTGGGCGGACCAAAACCGGACAAAGAAAAGGCCGCCTCGATGGGCGGCCTTCGATGCTGTCGCAGACGGCGCGTTCGATCAGCGCGAATAGAATTCGACGACCAGGTTCGGTTCCATCTGCACGGCGAAAGGAACATCCGATAGGCCGGGGATGCGACCGAAGGTCGCTGTCATCTTGTTGTGGTCGACCTCGATATAGTCAGGGACGTCGCGCTCGGCCAAGCCCACTGATTCCAGGACGATCACCAGCTGCTTCGACTTTTCGCGCACTTCGACGACGTCGCCCGGCTTGCAGCGGTATGAGCCGATGTTGACGCGCTTGCCGTTGACATTAATGTGGCCGTGATTGACGAACTGGCGAGCGGCAAAAATGGTCGGCACGAACTTGGCGCGGTAGACGACCGCGTCGAGACGCGACTCGAGCAGGCCGATCAGGTTCTCCGAGGTGTCGCCCTTGCGGCGATCCGCCTCTTCATAGACCTTGCGGAACTGCTTTTCCGAAACGTCGCCGTAGTGACCCTTCAGCTTCTGCTTGGCACGAAGCTGCAGGCCGAAATCGGAAAGCTTGCCCTTGCGGCGCTGGCCGTGCTGGCCGGGACCGTATTCGCGCTTGTTGACCGGGGATTTCGGGCGGCCCCAGATGTTTTCGCCGAGACGGCGGTCGATCTTGTATTTCGCGGATTCGCGCTTGCTCATCGCATTCCCTTTCAAAACAACACACCCGGAACCTCATGGTCCGGGTGAGGGAAACGCGCCCTCCTCTGGCCCCCGTTTTCGAGACCTGACAGGGTTTTCCCACGCAACGCGGCGGAAAACCCACGGGACACGTCATTTACACAAGACCTGGGAAAATAGAGCGCTTCCCAACCGTCTTGCGCACATAAAGAAACCACCGGGCGTTGCGGCCCGGTGTTGGTGGGCTGATTAAACGGAGATTTAACCGGTGTCAAGCTTGCGGCTGGCGGATAACCGACCCGCTGCGGGCTGTGTGCTGGACCGCGGCCATCCGCGAATCGGACCCGCCCTCCGTGCGGGTGCGGATGAGCGGCTAGTGCTTTGATTTCTTCTCGGGCAGGCCTTTACGCTTGGTCTCCGCGAATTCCTCGAGCTGCTTTTCGCTCATCGATTTGTACATTCCCTTCGAAGCGCCTTTGAGCTCACTCTTTTTGGTCTCGCCACGCTTGGCGGACAATGCCGCTCCTGCGGCTTTCTGCTGGGCTTTTGAAGTGGCTGGCATGATCGTTTCTCCCGTCTTGCAATGAGGGAAAACGCACCGGTCCGGGTGACGTTCCCAGATATCAGGAAATCGCCAGCCCAAACCCCTGCATCAGGCGGCGAGTCGGGAAATCAACCCGCTTCGACGTGAAGACAGCAAGGTCGGCGCCTTCCGGCAACGCCTCGCCGCGATTCCTGGCCACGGTGTCGGCAAGCAGCGAGAGCGCCCGTCGCGCGATCGCCTCGGCGGGATCGAGCCAATCGACCGGCCAAGGTGCCGTCTTGCGCATGCGGTTGGCCAGAAAGGGATAATGGGTGCAGGCAAGCACGACGATATCGGTCCGCAGCTCATCATGTTCGACGAAGCACGGCGCGATCTCGGTTCGCACCGCTTCTTCATCGACAAAGCCATCTCGCATATAAACCTCGGCCAGCCCCGCCAGATTATCGCTGCCAACCAGGCGGACATGGCATTTTTGCGCCCATTTGCCGATGAGGTCGCGCGTATACTGGCGTTTGACGGTGCCGGGCGTCGCCAGCACCGAAACCAGCCCGGAGCGAGTGCGTTCCGCCGCCGGCTTGATCGCCGGCACCGTGCCGACGAAAGGGTGGCCGGGAAATCTCTCACGCAACGCATCGATGACCAGCGTCGAAGCGGTATTGCAGGCGATGACCGAGATGGCCGGCGAAAAACGGTCGAGCAGCTTGCCGAACAGCTCCAGTATATGCGCCCTCAGTGCCGGTTCCTCCCAAGCGCCATAAGGGAAAGCCGCATCGTCGGCGACATAGACGAAGCGGCGGTCGGGCATCAGCACGCGCGCTTCGCGCAAAACCGTCAGGCCGCCGATGCCGGAATCGAACATCAGGATCGGGCGGGCGCTTGAGGGATCGGTCATTGTCGTTTTGAGTCGCGAGAGAAGGCTGGGATTGCGAGAGAGGCTGGGGACCACGTCAGGAAGATGGTCACATTCGAAGGTCCATCATCCTAAAATGATGGACCACACCAAATAACATTCGGTTACTCGTGGTTAAGACTGGTCTTTGTCTGTCGGCTTCACGGCGCGTGCGGCCGCCGCCGGAAGCCGCCTTGGATCATCGCCCGGCGATCCGTCGCCGCGCGGCATGGCCGGCGAAAACCTGTCCAGCGATGATATTATGCCGCGCAGCACCCTGAGTTCCGGCTCGGCGAAGCCGGCGCGCGTCAGCACCGCGCGCAGATTGTCGACCATCTTCGGCTTCTTCGGCGCCGGGCGGAAGTAGCCGCGCGCTTCGAGCGCGCCTTCCAGATACGCGAACAGGCCGTGCAATTGTTCCTTAGTCGCTGGCATCATGTCGGGGCTGGAAAAATTGGTTTTCGTCTCATCTTCCAGGCCGGACTTCATCCATTCATAGGACATCAGCAGGGCCGCCTGGGCGATATTGAGCGAGGAGAAGGCGGCATCGACCGGGAAGGTGACGATCTCGTCGGCCAAGCCAACCTCGTCGTTGTAGAGCCCAAACCGCTCGCGGCCGAACAGGATGCCGGTGCGCTGTCCGGCTTGCTGGCGCGCCCTTAGCGCCCTGCCCGCCTCGACCGGTCCGCGCACCGGCTTGAAATTATCGCGTGCGCGCGCCGTGGTGGCAAAGACGAAATTCAGGTCGGCGACCGCCGAGGCCAAATCGTCAAATACCCTAGCGGCATTTATCACATGGTCGGCCCGGCTCGCGGCAGCGCGCGCCCTTTCGCTCGGCCAGCCGTCGCGCGGATTGACGAGGCGCAGCTCGGACAGACCGAAATTCGCCATGGCGCGCGCGACCATGCCGATGTTCTCGCCGAGCTGCGGCTCGACCAGGATGATCGCCGGGCCTGCGGCAGGAGGGATGTCGTTGCTGGCTTGCATGGCTGTCAATGAACTGCTGTTTGCGACATTTCAGCGTCCCCTGCCATATCCGGCCGCGAAAATGAAGCTTTCACAAAGAGTGGCCGATGGCGATGGTGAAGCACGCCCGCGCGGATCGCCGTTTGCGCGGCCAAAAATGCTTTGATATACGGGCCCATTCCCGGCCGAAAGCCATGCGGGCAAGGCCGTTCCGATCCCAACAATGAGGCATTCTTTCCATGGCGAAGATCAAGGTGGCGAAGCCGGTCGTCGAACTCGACGGCGACGAGATGACCCGCATCATCTGGCAGTTCATCAAGGACAAGCTGATCCACCCCTATCTCGATCTGAAGCTTGAATATTACGACCTCGGCGTCGAGCACCGCGACGCCACCAACGACCAGGTGACCATCGAGGCGGCCAATGCCATCAAGAAACACGGCGTCGGCGTGAAATGCGCGACGATCACGCCCGACGAGCAGCGCGTCGAAGAATTCAAGCTGAAGAAGATGTGGAAGTCGCCGAACGGCACGATCCGCAACATCCTCGGCGGCACCATCTTTCGCGAGCCGATCATCATGAAGAACGTACCGCGGCTGGTGCCCGGCTGGACCAAGCCGATCATCGTCGGCCGTCATGCTTTCGGCGACCAGTACCGCGCCACCGACTTCCGCTTTCCCGGCAAGGGCAAGCTGACGATCAAGTTCGTCGGCGAGGACGGCAAGGTGATCGAGCATGACGTGTTCGATGCGCCGGCCGCCGGCGTCGCCATGGCAATGTACAACCTCGACGAGTCGATCCGGGAATTCGCCCGCGCCTCGCTGAATTACGGCCTGCTGCGCAATTATCCGGTCTACCTCTCGACCAAGAACACCATCCTCAAGGCCTATGACGGTCGGTTCAAGGACATTTTCCAGGAAATCTACGAGGCTGAGTTCGAAGCCGAATTCAAGGCGAAAAAGATCTGGTACGAGCACCGGCTGATCGACGACATGGTCGCCTCCAGCCTGAAATGGTCGGGCGGCTATGTCTGGGCCTGCAAGAACTATGATGGCGACGTGCAGTCGGACACTGTGGCGCAAGGCTTCGGTTCGCTCGGCCTGATGACATCGGTGCTGATGACGCCGGATGGCAAGACGGTGGAGGCGGAGGCCGCACATGGCACCGTCACCCGTCACTATCGCCAGCATCAGAAGGGCGAGGAAACCTCGACCAATTCGATCGCGTCGATCTTCGCCTGGACACGCGGCCTCGCCCATCGCGCCAAGCTCGACGACAATGCCGAGTTGAAGCGTTTTGCCGAGACGCTGGAAAGGGTCTGCATACAGACCGTCGAGGCCGGCTTCATGACCAAGGATCTGTCGCTGCTGATCGGTCCCGACCAGCCATGGCTTTCGACCACCGGCTTCCTCGACAAGATCGACGAGAACCTGCAGAAGGCGATGGCCTGACGCATGACCCTGAAAACCGGAATCATTTTCGGACAGGATCATGCGCAAAATCAAAGTGCTACAGCGTCCTTTGCGCATATGAAAAGACGCGCGCTGTAGTGAGCATCATGAGCAAACCGGTCGTCTACGGGGCGGACTATAGCGTCTACGTGCGCATCGTCCGCCTCGTGCTCGCGGAAAAAGGCATCGACTACGAACTTGTCCCGGTCGACATCTTTGCGGTGGACGGCATTTCGGGCTGGTATTTCGACCATCACCCGTTCGGCCGCATCCCTGCCTTCGAGCATGACGGGTTCCGCCTATACGAGACCAGCGCGATTGCCCGTTATGTCGACGGGGCCTTTGATGGCCCGGCGTTGCAACCGGTCGAAGTTCGGCCTCGCGCAACCATGAACCAGATCATCGGCCTGCTCGACGCCTATGCCTATCGGGCCATGGTCTGGGATGTCGCTGTCGAGCGGCTGGAGAAGACGGCGCCTGACGAGGCTTTGATCGCCGCCGGACTTCGGCAGGCGAGAACGACACTACGGGCGCTCTCATCGCTGAAAGCCGAGGGGCCATGGCTGTTGGGCGAGCAACTGACGCTCGCCGACCTGCATGCCGCGCCAATCATCGGCTATTTCGCCAAGGTCGCCGACGGACAAAAGCTGCTGGCCGAGTTCGCCGATATCCAGGCCTGGTGGGCTCGCATCGCTCAGCGTCCAAGCTTTTCCGGAACTAAAAAGGCAGGGTGAGGCGAATGGCAGCTGCTCATTCGGGAAGGTAGATTTCCGCCTTCATGAAGGTCTTCGCACGACCTGCGATCAGCACGCGATCTCCAGCCAGGTCACACAGCAAATGCCCGCCGCGCTGCGAAAAATTGGAATGCCGACAGATGCGTCTTGCCGAGTTTTTCAGACCAGTAAGGCACCAGTGTCGCATGAGTTGACCCAGTCACCGGATCCTCGGGAATGCCCGCTCCGGGCACGAAATAACGCGAGACGAAATCATGGGCTCGCCCAGGCGCGGTAATGACCAGGCCAAGAGGATGAAGGGTTCCGATCCTAAGCAGATCGGGCACGAATGACCGTACGGATGCCTCGTCGACAAGCTCGACAAACAGGTTTTCGAAATTGCGGAAGCTCGAAACGGACCCCAGAGGAAATATCTCTTGCAGTGCCTGCATTAACTTCCCGCCGAGCGGCTGCGGCGGAAAACACGGCAGCTCGAGCTGGTAGGCACCTTCCCGTTGGGAAACCCGTAGCTCACCCACCCGCGTGGCAAAGGCCATGTCACCAGGCACATTGTGTTCCGCGGCCAACACATGGGCGGTCGCAAGAGTTGCATGGCCACAGAAGTCGGCTTCATGAACCGGCGTGAACCAGCGCAAATCCCAACTCTCGCCATTCGGCCGCGCAAACGCGGTTTCAGCAAGGTTGTTCTCGTTTGCGATAGCCTGCATCCCATCGTCCGATAGCCAGTCCTCCAAAATGAGAACGGCAGCAGGGTTGCCCTGGAAAGCCCGTTCGGCAAACGCGTCGACTTGATACATCGTCAACGTGGTCACATTATCCCCGCCGCCCTTTCGGCCCGCCCTACTGGTACATGTTCACGCCGCTTCCAGCGCCGCTTTCACTGCAGCGATCGCGTTCTCGGCCTTCGAGGCATCCGGGCCGCCGGCCTGGGCCATATCGGGTCGACCGCCGCCGCCCTGCCCGCCCAATGCCGCGGATGCCACGCGGACCAGATCGACGGCGCTGAAGCGGCCGGTCAGGTCGTCGGTGACGCCGACCACGACGCTCGCCTTGTTGTCCTCGCCGGCGCCAACGAAGACGACGACGCCGGAGCCGAGCGACTTCTTGCCGGCATCGGCCAACGGCTTCAAATCCTTTGGCGCGACGCCCGATACCGCCTTGCCGAGAAAACCGACACCGGCAATGGTTTCGTTTTCCGCAGGCACGCCGGCTGGCGAGCGGTCGCCCAGCGCCAGCTTCTTGCGCGCCTCGGTCAGTTCCTTCTCAAGCTTCTTGCGCTCGTCAAGCAGCGCCTCGACGCGGGCCGGCACGTCGGCCGGCGAAATCTTCAGCGTGGCAGCGACCGCCTTCAGCCGCCTGTCCTGTTCGTCGAGATGCTTTCTGGCCGCCTCTCCGGTCAGCGCCTCGATGCGGCGTACGCCAGCGGCGACAGCGCCCTCCGACACCAGCCGGACCAGGCCGATATCGCCGGTGGCGCCGACATGGGTGCCGCCGCAGAGCTCAACCGAATAGGGCTTGCCGGCCTTGTCACCGGCAACCCCGGTGCCCATCGACACGACGCGGACCTCGTCGCCATATTTTTCGCCGAACAGCGCCATGGCGCCCTCGGCAATCGCGTCATCGACGCTCATCAGCCTCGTCGTCACCGGGCCGTTCTGCACGACGATCTCGTTGGCCATCGCCTCGACGCGTTCCAGTTCCTCGGCCGAAATCGGCTTGGGATGGGAAAAGTCGAAGCGCAGCCGTTCCGGCGCGACCAGCGAGCCCTTTTGCGCGACATGGGTGCCGAGCACCTCGCGCAGCGCCTCGTGGACAAGGTGGGTCGCCGAATGGTTTGAGCGAAGTCGCGTGCGCCTGATATGGTCGACCTTCAACTCGACCGCTTCACCCGTCTTGACGGTGCCCTTGGTGACCTTGCCGAAATGCACGAACAGGCCGTCGCCCTTCTTCTGCGTGTCGGTGACGTCGATAGCAAAACCTTCGCCCGAAATCACGCCGGTGTCGCCCATCTGGCCGCCGGACTCGCCATAGAAAGGCGTCTGGTTGACGACGAGGCCGACGGTTTCGCCGACAACGGCGCTCTCCACCGCGGCGCCATCCCTGACTAGCGCCTGAACGATGCCTTCTGCTTGCTCGGTGTCGTAGCCTAGAAACTCGGTCGCGCCCGCCTTCTCGCGCACCGCGAACCAGACGGTTTCGGTGGCCGCGTCGCCGGAGCCGGCCCAGCTCTTCCGCGCCTCGGCCTTCTGCCGCTCCATCGCCGCGTCAAATCCCTCAAGATCGACCGAAACCCCGCGCGGGCGCAGTGCGTCCTGAGTGAGGTCGAGCGGGAAGCCATAGGTGTCGTAGAGCTTGAACGCTGTCTCGCCGTCAAGCCGGTCGCCGCTGCCGAGCGTCTCGGTCGCGTCGGCAAGCAGGCCGAGGCCGCGCGCCAGCGTCTTGCGGAAGCGCGTTTCCTCGAGCTTCAGCGTCTCTGATATCAGCGGCTGGCCGCGCACCAGTTCGGGATAGGCTTGGCCCATCTCGCGCACCAGCGCCGGCACCAGCCGCCACATCAGCGGATCACGGGCGCCCAAAAGCTGCGCATGGCGCATGGCGCGGCGCATGATCCGACGCAGCACGTAGCCGCGGCCTTCGTTCGACGGCAGCACGCCGTCGGCGATGAGAAAGCTCGATGCGCGCAAATGATCGGCAATGACGCGGTGGCTCGCCCGGTTCTTGCCTTCCGCCTTGACGCCGGTCGCCTCTTCCGAGGCACGGATCAGCGCCTTGAACAGGTCGATGTCGTAATTGTCGTGCTCACCCTGCAGGACGGCTGCGATGCGCTCCAGCCCCATGCCGGTGTCGATCGACGGGCGCGGCAGTTCGATCCGCTCCGCCTTCGTCACCTGCTCGAACTGCATGAAGACGAGGTTCCAGATCTCGATGAAACGGTCGCCGTCCTCATCCGCGCTGCCGGGCGGGCCGCCCCGAATGTCGGCGCCATGGTCGTAGAAGATTTCCGAGCACGGGCCGCAGGGACCGGTATCGCCCATCGCCCAGAAATTGTCGCTGGTGGCGATCCGGATGATCCTGTCCTCCGGCAGCCCGGCGATCTTCTTCCAGAAGCCCGCGGCCGCGTCGTCGGTATGGTAGACGGTCACCAGAAGCCGGTCCTTGGCGATGCCGAACTCGCGGGTGATCAGGTTCCAGGCAAGCTCGATGGCGCGCTCTTTGAAATAATCGCCGAAGGAGAAATTGCCGAGCATCTCGAAGAAGGTGTGGTGACGGGCAGTGTAGCCGACATTGTCGAGATCGTTGTGCTTGCCGCCGGCGCGCACGCATTTCTGCGAGGTGGCGGCGCGCGAATAGGGACGGCTTTCCAACCCCGTGAAGACGTTCTTGAACTGCACCATGCCAGCGTTGGTAAACATCAGCGTCGGGTCGTTGCGCGGCACCAGCGGGCTCGACGCCACGACGTCGTGACCCTCTTTGCGGAAATAGTCGAGAAATGCCGACCTGATCTCGTTGACGCCACTCATGAATACTGCCTTTTCGAGAGATCCGCCGATTGCCGGCGGAAAACAGACATCGCCTTTTAGCGGTCGCACCGCACCCTGTCCAGAAACACGGAATTGCTCCAAACCGTAGCGCTTGCCGGCTGTTCACAATGACCAGAGCTATCAGCAAAAACGCAAACCGCCGGCCCAAGGCCGGCGGCATAAACAAATCGATACACCAACTCAATTCGGGATACGCGAACTCAAACGGGTAACTTTGACTGGCAGCCTGTATCCTACATCGCGCCCGCTTCGTCCTCGAAACCATCGTCTCCGCCTTCGGAACCGCCATTTTCGAGGAATTTCTCGGCGATCAGCCCGGCATTCTGCCTCAGCGCCAGCTCGATCTCGCGTGCCGTGTCGGGATTGTCGCGCAGGAACAGTTTTGCGTTCTCGCGGCCCTGGCCGAGACGCTGCGAATTATAGGAGAACCAGGCGCCCGACTTCTCGACCACGCCGGCCTTGACGCCGAGGTCGACCAGCTCGCCGGTCTTGGACACGCCCTCGCCATACATGATGTCGAACTCGACCACCTTGAAGGGCGGCGCCAGCTTGTTCTTGACCACCTTGACGCGGGTCTGGTTGCCGACGACCTCGTCGCGGTCCTTGACCGAGCCGATGCGGCGGATGTCGAGGCGCACCGAAGCATAGAATTTCAGCGCGTTGCCGCCGGTCGTGGTCTCGGGCGAACCGAACATGACGCCGATCTTCATGCGGATCTGGTTGATGAAGATGACCATGGTGTTGGAGCGCGAGATCGAGGCGGTCAGCTTGCGCAGCGCCTGGCTCATCAGCCGGGCCTGCAGGCCGGGCAGCGAATCGCCCATCTCGCCCTCGATTTCGGCGCGCGGCGTCAGCGCCGCGACCGAATCGACCACCAGCACGTCGATGGCGCCGGAACGCACCAGCGTGTCGCAGATCTCCAGCGCCTGCTCGCCGGTATCGGGCTGCGAGATCAAGAGGTTTTCGAGGTCGACGCCGAGCTTGCGGGCGTAGACCGGGTCGAGCGCGTGCTCGGCATCGACGAAGGCGCAGATGCCACCCTTCTTCTGGGCCTCCGCCACCGTGTGCAGCGCCAGCGTCGTCTTGCCCGAGCTTTCCGGCCCATAGATCTCGATGATGCGGCCGCGCGGCAGGCCGCCGACGCCAAGCGCGATGTCGAGGCCAAGCGAACCGGTCGGCACCGTTTCGATCTCGACGACCTGCTCGTTTGCGCCGAGCCGCATGATCGAGCCCTTGCCGAAGGCACGCTCGATTTGCGACAGCGCCGCATCCAGAGCCTTTGATTTGTCCACCGTTTTGTCCTCTACAAGCCGCAAAGAATTCTGAGCCATGATACATCACCCCTTGGTCGTCAATGAAGGCCGGACAATCCGTAAACCTTATCAATTTGTACCTTTTTTGTTCTCGATTGGCAAGGGGAGACAACCGATTGAAAAACCAATAATATCAGGATTTGTTCTTTTTTTGTTTCAGGTTTTCACCCCGGGATGGATCCCGCTTCATCAGCAGGATTCTGCCGGGCATCTTCCGAATCGGCCTCCGGTTGCCGGGTTCCGCCTGGCAACCTAGTCTCATCCGGGGCAACAGCAAGGTCATCTCGCCGGCATGATGAAGTCGCCGACAATCCTGGCCGTGGGCGGCGCCTATATCGAGCGGCGCGGCCAGGTTTTGGGCGCCTTCGTGCCGGCGGCGTCGAATCCCGGCACGATGCGCGAGGAAGTCGGCGGCGCCGTCTTCAATGCGTTGCGCTGCGCCGTGCGCCGCGGCGTCTCCGGCTCGCTGCTTTCGGTTCGCGGCGGCGATGTTCTGGCCGATACGGTCTCGCGCGCCATTGCTGCGGCCGGCATTGCCGATCTGTCGGTGGTGTTCCTCGATCGCGCGACGCCGAGCAACACGGTGCTGATCGACAGCGACGGCGCGCTGATCGCCGGCCTTGCCGACATGGCGCTCTACGACCTGGCGCTTGCCAAGCAGATCCGCCGTGCCAAGGTGCGCGAGGCGATCGGCACCGCCGATTCGGTCCTGTGCGACGCCAACCTGCCGCCGGCGGCGCTGGAGCGGCTGGTGGCGCTTGCCGCCGGCAAGCCGGTTTTCGCCCTCGCCGCTTCACCGGACAAGGCGGTGCGACTCGCGCCGGTGCTCGGCAGCCTGGCGATGGTGTTCATGAACCGGCATGAGGCCTTCGCACTCGCCGATGTCGGTATCGACACAGCGCAGCGAGATATAGTCGACCGCCTGAGGCGCGCCGGCCTCAAAGGCGGCGTGGTGACGGCGGAGGACCGTCCGGTGCTGGGCTTCGACGAAGCCGGGGCGTTTTCGATCGTGCCGCCGAAAAAAGTCGCAGACGGCGCCGCCGATGCGCTGGCGGGCGCTACGGTCGCCGCTCTGCTGCGCGGCCTGACGCTGCGCGCAGCGCTGCGCGAAGGCGTTGCCGCGGCAATGCTTGCGATCGAAAGCGCCGGGCTTGTGCCGGTCTTAACGGCGGCAGATTTTGCCGACGCGCTGGCCCTTGTGCCCGAGCCGCAGAAAATTGGCATGAGCTGATGACCAGCGGAGAGGCAGCCTACTTGCCGGCCCGCAGCCCCGCTTCGTAGGCCCGGCGTGCCCAGACCGCCATCTCATCCGGATCGTCGAAGGCGCTGTCGGGAACGCTCCAGTACGGCATCGCCACCAGCTTGCCGTGCCGCGACCCCGTATAGGTCCATTGCCGGCAGCCGGCCGCCTCGAATTCGGGCGCGCTTTCCGCGTCGGCCTTCAGCATCAATTCGCCACGGATGACGATGGCGATGATGACGCCGTCAAAGTAGATGCCCTTGCCGCCGAACATCTTGCGAATGCTGACCGGGCCGAGGCCTTCGAAAAGTTCGGCGATGCGTTCATTGTCCATGCCGCGATCATGTCATCCGGATTTAGACTTGTCATCGCCGCATCAGGCACCATCCTGACAAGTTGAAAGCCAATTTCGTCGGAGTTTTTCATGCCGCTTCTGCTCAAAGGGTCCTGCCGGTGCAATGCCGTCCGCTTCGAGGTGGAGAGCCACACGCCGGTGCCGTTCATGCTGTGCTACTGCTCGATCTGCCGCAAGCAGCAGGGCGGCGGTGGCTTTGCCATCAATCTCGGCGCCGATTACGAGACGCTGAAAATCAAGGGCAAGCGCCATCTTGGCGTCTACCAGGCCGAGATCGAGGACGACGAGCATCCGCAATGCGAGATCTCGTCAGGCGAACGGAATTTCTGCAGGAAATGCGGATCGGCACTGTGGCTCTATGACCGGACCTGGCCGGAACTGGTCCACCCCTTCGCTTCGGCGATCGACACAGACCTGCCAAAACCACCTGAAAAGGTGCACCTCATGCTGAAATACAAGGCGAACTGGGTCGAGCCCGAGATCGGCAAGGACGACAAGATCTTCGACCTCTATCCCGAGGAATCGATCGCAGACTGGCACAAGCGGACGGGAATGTGGCTGGATTAGCATTCTTCGGCAGTCCCCCTCATCCGGCCCTTCGGGCCACCTTCTCCCCAGCTGGGAGAAGAGACTGGCTTGGCCGCGAAGCGGCCGGATGAGGGGGACTCGCGAAAGCCTACTTAAGGGAAAGCATCAGGCCGACGCGCGCGCCTCGGCCAGAGCCTTCAAATCGGCCGGCTTGAGCTCCACCGATTCGCCGCAGCCGCAGGCCGAGCTCTGGTTCGGGTTGCGGAAGGTGAAGCCGGTGCGCAGCGTCGTCTGCTCGAAATCCATCTCGGTGCCGAACAGGAAAAGCGCTGCTTCAGGCGCGACATAGACATGGGCGCCGTCGCGCTCGATATGATCGTCCTTGGTATTGGGCTCGGTCACCAGGTCTACCGTATATTCCATGCCGGCGCAGCCGCCCTTCTTGATGCCAAGGCGAATGCCGTGCGCATTCTCACGGGTTGCGACGATCTCGCGCACCCGGTCGGCGGCCTTTTCGGTCATCGTGATGACGGCGAAGCGTCCCATCTTTTCTTTCCTTCTCCATTCCTTGCAGGTTCAAGGCCTGCGGAATGATTCATAGCTCAAAATGGTTACAACTGCGCCCTGCTGCAAGGGTTTTATTGCCACTGCCCCTTCAACGCGGCCGTTGCATATGCGTCCCAGCGCGACAACGGCGGAATTCTGGTCATTTTCCTCCAACGCATAGAAAGCATCATCCAAAGCTTCAAAATCTATGCCGTCGCCGACGCTTTCACCTACCAAATCCATCCTTGCCGATCTATCTTCGGGGAAATATTCGCCAAACAATGCACAGGCTTGGTGAGTCAATTCTGCGTGCCGTTCCAAGCCCATGGCAACAAAACCTTGAATGGCGCCTTTGGCCGTTATTCCATAAGAATTATAGAAATATTGCCAAAAACCACCGTTTATAACCTGCCAATGCAATAATTCTACGCAGATTACATTATTTATCGGCACAGGTATTTTTGAAAGAGCTTTATGGTATTCGGCAGGTTCGTCGAGTGCTTCCAGAACTGGGTCACCCCAAAGCTCTACGACTCTCGCCGAAGGCGGGATGTCACTATCGAGCAGTTCGGTCGGCAAGGCATCATCAGCCATCGAATTTCGCCCTGAGACTCAATACCAACCCACCGCGACCTGTGCCTCTTCCGACATGCGGTCGGGTGACCAGGGCGGATCGAAGGTCATGGTGACCTCGACGCCTGAAACGCCCTCCACGGCGCCGACGGCATTTTCCACCCAGCCCGGCATTTCGCCGGCCACCGGACAGCCAGGCGCGGTCAGCGTCATGTCGATCTTGACCGAGCGGTCGTCCTCGATGTCGATCTTGTAGATCAGGCCAAGCTCGTAGATGTCGGCCGGGATTTCCGGGTCGTAGACCGTCTTCAGCGCCGAGATGATGTCGTCTGTCAGCCGCGCCAGTTCGTCGGCGGGAATGGCCGAGGCGGAAACCAGACCGTTGGCAGTCGTTTCCGAAGTGGTCTCAGCGGTCCGGCCTGCATCATCCATCATCGTCACCCGAAGAATTTTCGCGCTTTTTCGAGCGCGTCGGCCAAAGCGTCGACTTCGGCCTTGGTATTATACATGCCGAACGATGCCCTGCATGTGGAAGTTACGCCGAAGCGTTTCAACAGCGGCTGGGCGCAATGCGTGCCGGCGCGGACAGCAATACCCTGCCGGTCGATCACCATCGATACGTCATGCGCATGAATACCCTGCAACTCGAAGGAGATGATGGCGCCCTTATCGGGCGCGTCGCCGAAGATGCGCAGCGAGTTAATGGCACGCAGCCGCTGATGGGCATAATCCTTCAAATCGGCCTCATGGGCGGCAATGCGCTCGCGGCCGATCTTTTCCATGTATTCCAGCGCAGCGCCCAGCCCGATCGCCTGCACGATCGGCGGCGTGCCGGCCTCGAAACGGTGCGGCGGATCGTTGTAGGTGACGATGTCTTGCGTCACCTCCTCGATCATCTCGCCGCCGCCCATGAACGGCCGCATGCGCTCCAGCATATCCTTCTTGCCGTAGAGCACGCCGATGCCCGAGGGCCCGTAGACCTTGTGGCCGGTGAAGACGAAGAAATCGCAGTCGAGATCCTGGACGTCGATCGGCATATGCACGGCGCTCTGGCTGCCGTCGACCAGCACCGGAATGCCGCGTGCGTGCGCGATGCGGACGATCTCCTTGATCGGCGTCACCGTGCCCAGTGCATTCGACATGTGCGTGATGGCGACCAGTTTTGTGCGATCAGTCAGCCGCTTCTCGAACTCCTCGATGTGGAAGACGCCGAGATCGTCGACCGGCACCCAGACCAGGTTGGCGCCCTGCCGCTCGCGGATGAAATGCCACGGCACGATATTGGAATGGTGCTCCATGATCGAAAGCACGATCTCGTCGCCCTCGCCGATATTCGGCATGCCGAAGCCGTAGGCGACGGTGTTGATCGCCGCGGTGGTGTTCGAGGTGAAGACGATGTTGTCGGTGCTTGGCGCGTTGAGAAACCTCTGCACTATCTTCCGCGCATTCTCATAGGCGTCGGTCGCGGCATTCGACAGGAAATGCAGCCCGCGATGGACATTGGCGTATTCCTGGGAATAGACGTGCTGGATAGCGTCGAGCACGACCTGCGGCTTCTGCGCCGAGGCGCCATTGTCGAGATAGACCAGAGGCTTACCGTAAACTTGCCGAGACAGGATCGGAAAGTCGCGGCGGATCGCCTCGACGTCGTAGGGGATGTTTTCGACTTTCTGGTCCATCACAACTTCATCGCCTCATTCCGTCCAACACCCTCGTCCGTCTCGGCGCTACGCGCCGATCCACCTTCTCCCACAAGGGGAGAAGGGAAGGCGCTAGCCGTGCGCCACGAACCAGCCGTCGAGCCTTGCTTCCAGCGCCTCGACAATCGCCTCGTCGTCCAGCTCCTCAATTACCTCGGCAACGAAAGCCTTGACCAGAAGGCCGCGCGCGGTCTTCTCGTCGATGCCGCGGGCCATCAGGTAGAACAGGTGGCTATGGTCGATCTCGGTGACGGTCGCGCCATGGCCGCAGACGACATCGTCGGCGAAGATTTCGAGCTCAGGCTTGGTCGAGAACTCGCCGTCATCCGACAGAAGCAGCGTGTTGCAGGCCATCTTGGCGTTGGTCTTCTGCGCATATTGGTGGACGTTGATGCGCCCCTGGAAGATGCCGCGCGCCTTGCCGGTAACCACATTGCGGATTACTTCCGTCGAAGCCGTGTGCGGCACGGCATGGTCGAGCACCATGGTCACGTCCGTATGAGTGTCACCGGCAAGCAGGTTGATGCCGCGCAGCGTGAAATCGGCGCCTTCGCCTGTCGTCTTGACCACGATCTCCTGGCGCACCAGCTTGCCGCCGGCATTCATCACGAACAGCGTCAGCTTCGCATTCTTGCCGAGATGCGCTTTGAACTGGGCAAGATGCGTGGCTGTATCCGGCTGCTCCTGCACGATCAGCCACGTCACGTCGGCGCCCTCGTCAAGCAAAAGCTGGCTGACCGAGCTGACGAGTGCGGCGCCCTCGCCCGCCTGGCGCTCGACGATAACAGCCTTGGCGCCGGCGCCGACGCGGACGCCCAAGCGCACATGCGTCTGGCCGCCGGCCTGCAGGTTCTGCAGTTCGATCGGCTTGTCCAGTTCGGTGCCGTCGGAGATGTCGACAAAATAGCCGTCTGCAACGAAAGCGGTGTTTAGAGCGCCGATTGCATCGTCGGTGCCATACGGATCGAGCCCAGGTGCTGCGCTGCCGTCGGTCAGCTTCTCCGACAGGCGCTGCACCGCAACGCCATCAACCGTCGGCAGCTTCGTGCTCGAGACGCCGTTCAGGACTGGCAGAACGGCAGAGCCTTCAACGATCGGTGCGATCGCCTTGGCGGCAGCCGCGGGATCGAAGTCCGGCACCGAAGCCAGCAGGCGACGCAGGTCGGTGTAGTGCCAGGATTCGATGCGCCGCGTCGGCAGGCCGCTCTTGATCGCCTCGATGGCGTCGTCGCGTTTCAGCATCACCGTGCCGTCGCCGGGCAGCAGCGAGAGCCGGTCGCTGAAGGCGTCGATCAGCGCCGTTTCGGCTGGCGTTCGCTGGGGTGTCGTATGTATATTCATCAGTTTCGCCTTGCCTAGCTTTGTCTCGCCTTCTGGCATCTCACGCGGCTTGGCCGATCACGCCGGCATAGCCATTGGCCTCGAGATCGAGCGCCAGCGACTTGTCGCCCGATTTGATCACCTGGCCCCTGTAGAGCACGTGCACAGTATCCGGCTCGATGTGTTGGAGCAGGCGCTGGTAGTGGGTGATGATGACGATGGCGCGGTCGGGCGAGCGCAGCGCGTTGACGCCGTCCGAGACGATCTTCAGCGCATCGATATCGAGGCCTGAATCGGTCTCGTCGAGCACGCAGAGTTTTGGCTCCAGGAGCTTCATCTGCAAGATCTCGGCGCGCTTCTTCTCGCCGCCGGAAAAGCCGACATTGAGCGGCCGCTTCAGCATCGCCATGTCCATGTTGAGCGAGGCGGCGGCGTCCTTCACGCGCTTCAGGAATTCGGGGATCTTCAGCGGCTCCTCGCCGCGCGCCTTGCGCTGCTCGTTCGTCGCCACCTTCAGGAATTCCATCGTCGCCACGCCCGGTATCTCCATCGGATACTGGAAGGCGAGAAAGATGCCTGATGTGGCGCGCTCGGCCGGATCCATTTCGAGGATCGACTGGCCGTTGTAGAGGATGTCGCCTTCGGTGACCTCATAATCCTCGCGCCCGGCGAGGATGTAGGACAGCGTCGACTTTCCCGAGCCGTTCGGGCCCATGATCGCGGCGACCTCGCCGGCCTTCACCGTCAGGTTGAGGCCGCGGATAATCTCGGTGCCGTCGTCGACAATGCGGGCATGCAGATTTCTAATTTCAAGCATTCTCTTGCTCTATCGTTCCGTTAACTACATATCGCCGGGCTAGGGTAACGGCGACGTCGCTTTCAAGTTCAGGTGCCAAGTCAAATCGCATACTCCCGTCCTCGACGGCGTCGGCGGGATTCGGCCACCTGGTGATTTCAAAAATCTCAGGACCGTAGACTTGGATCATCAACTCCGTGCCGTCTTCGCGCCCAGCGCTAATTCGGTTGGCTTCGACTTCGATACTGACGGCGACCCTGCTTTCGGCAGCAAAGCTTCGAAGGTAATTTCCAAGCGACGTTGCCAATTCTCCACAAATCTGCTCATCGAGTTTGGCCCGATAGTCGTCGGGTAGCTCACCAGAATCCCTGTCAAACTGGTGGACGCGTGCCACCAACGGCGGACCCTTCTCTGCCTCATCGTCACTCACCCGACACTCCCCTCGAGACTGATCCCAATCAGCTTCTGCGCCTCGACGGCGAACTCCATCGGCAGCTGCTGGATGACGTCTTTGACAAAGCCGTTGACGATCAGCGCGATCGCCTCTTCTTCCGGGATGCCGCGCTGCATGACGTAGAATTTCTGGTCTTCGGAAATTTTCGACGTCGTCGCCTCATGCTCGAACTTCGCCGTCGCGTTCTTGGCTTCCATATAGGGCACGGTGTGCGCGCCGCACTGGTCGCCGATCAGCAGCGAGTCGCAATTGGTGAAGTTGCGGGCGTTGGTCGCCTTGCGGTGCGCCGAAACCTGTCCGCGATAGGTGTTCTGCGAAAGGCCAGCGGCGATGCCCTTGGAGATGATGCGGCTCGACGTGTTCTTGCCGAGATGAATCATCTTGGTGCCGCTATCGACCTGCTGGTAGCCGTTTGACACGGCGATCGAATAGAACTCGCCGGTGGAATCGTCGCCACGCAGGATGCAGCTCGGATATTTCCAGGTGATGGCCGAGCCGGTCTCGACCTGCGTCCACGATATCTTCGAACGATGGCCACGGCAGTCGCCGCGTTTGGTGACGAAATTGTAGATGCCGCCCTTGCCCTCGGCGTCGCCGGGGTACCAGTTCTGCACCGTCGAATATTTGATCTCGGCATCGTCGAGCGCGATCAATTCGACCACGGCGGCGTGAAGCTGGTTCTCGTCGCGCTGCGGCGCCGTGCAGCCTTCGAGATAGGAGACGTAAGCCCCCTCCTCGGCGATGATCAGCGTACGCTCGAACTGGCCGGTATTCTTCTCGTTCATGCGGAAATAGGTCGACAGTTCCATCGGGCAGCGCACGCCCTTGGGCACGAAGACGAAGGAGCCGTCTGTGAACACCGCCGAATTCAGTGTCGCGTAGAAATTGTCGGAGGTCGGCACGACCGAACCGAGATATTTCTTCACCAGTTCCGGGTGCTCGCGGATCGCTTCCGAGATCGAACAGAAAATGACGCCGGCCTGCGCCAGCTCCTTCTTGAAGGTGGTGACGACGGACACCGAATCGAACACCGCGTCGACGGCGACGCGGCCCGACTTGTAGACATTGTCGCTGGGTTCCTCGAGTTCCGACGCGTCGGTCTTCTGCACGCCGGCGAGGATTTCCTGTTCCTTCAGCGGAATGCCGAGCTTTTCGTAGACCCTCAAGAGCTCAGGATCGACGTCGCTCAGCGATGTCGGTCCCGGCGTGCTCTTGGGCGCCGCATAGTAGTAGAGGTCCTGGAAATCGATCTTCGGATAATGGACGCGCGCCCACTTCGGCTCGTCCAGCGTTACCCAGCGCCGATAGGCTTCCAGACGCCATTCCAGCATCCAGGACGGCTCGTCCTTCTTCGCCGAAATGAAGCGGATAATGTCTTCGCTCAGGCCCTTTGGGGCCTTGTCCATCGCGATTTCGGTCTGGAATCCGTATTTATACTGGTCGACGTCGATCTTTCGGACCCGATCGATCGTGTCCTGCACAGCAGGCATATGCGTTCTCCATCCACGCCGGGGTCAAGGCCCGACAGTTTTCAAACTATGGTACCGCGAAACGAGTGCCCGTGGGCAACCAAGGCGGCGTAAGTTCCATATAGTGCGTCCCTGCCGGAAATTCACCCGGCCACCATGAAACGCACGGCTCTACCAGGCCCGAAGGCCTGCATCATTCTGCCGCACTCAGGCAGCTTTTTCCCCTGCCCCCGCGCGCGCGGCAACATCTGTCAGCGCAGCACGGAACAGTTCGATATCCTCGGCGCTCGTTGCGTGGCCGATGGACACACGCAAGGCCCCAAGGCTGTCACTGTGCCCCATGGCTTTCAGCACATGGCTCGGGCCGACCTTGCCCGACGAACAGGCGGAACCGGCCGACAGCGCCACGCCGGCGAGGTCGAAGGCGATCTGCGCTGTCTCGGCCTTGGTGCCCGCAATAGCGAAGAATGTCGTATTGGCAAGCCTCGGCGCGCCGGTTCCGAAGATTTCCGCATCCGGCATCAGCGTTTTCACGATGGCCTCGATCTCGTCGCGGCGGCGACCGACCGCATCGATGCTCTTCAATCCGATCAGGGCTTCCCGCGCCGCCGCGCCAAAACCGGCGATCGCGGCTAGGTTTTCGGTGCCGCCACGGTGGCCCTTTTCCTGGCCACCGCCGGCGATCAAGGGTCTTGGCATCATCAGGTCCGAGGCGGCGATGATGGCGCCAGCGCCCTTGGGACCGCCGATCTTGTGCGAAGACAGAATCAGGTAGTCGGCGTAACCCGCTGACAAATCGAGCGGAATGCGGCCGGCGGCCTGCACGGCGTCGATGATCAGAATGCCGCCCGCCCCCTTGACGATTTCGGCGATGCGCTCGACCGGCTGGATGATGCCGGTCTCGTTATGGGCAGCGTGGATCGCCACCAGCGGCAGGCCGTCTGCCTTGTCATGACGGCCAAGTGCCGCCGCCAACGCGTCCAGCCTGACAATGCCGTCGGTGTCGACGCCGATGCGTGTCACCTGGGCTGCCGGAAAGCGCCCGCCATTCAGCACACAAGGATGATCGGCTTCGCAGACATAGAGCCGGCTCATGCGGATCGTGCCGCGCCCCATCTGCCAATCCGGCGTCAGCAGCGTCGAGGCGGCTTCCGTCGCACCGGAGGTGAACACGACATGCTCGGCGCTGGCGTTGACCAGCGTCGCCACATCGCGCCTTGCATTCTCGATCAGCCGCCGTGCGGCGCGACCCTCGGCATGGACCGATGACGGGTTGGCGGCGACATCAAGCGCGGCAATCATTGCCGTGCGCGCCGCGGCAAGCAGCGGCGCACTGGCATTGTAGTCGAGATAGGCGCGTCTTCCGGCCATTTTCGTTTCGATCGGTCCCTTCAAGAGCCATTCCGCGAGGATGGCGCGTTATTTCCTTGAAATTGCAAGGCAAGCCGTCCTATTTACGCGACTTGCGGCGCGGATGGCCGAACCACGATGTTTTGGCCGCCCAGTTTTGAACAATTCTAAACTAGCTTCTAGAAAGACGCTCGCCCTGCGTCAAGGCCTGGGAAGACTGGGGGCCAGAGGAAGAGTTGTTCCGGGCGCCGCGCATTCATATGCCATGTGGAGTATTTATGCCTGAGGTCATTTTCACCGGTCCGGCCGGCCGCCTGGAGGGTCGCTACCAGCCTTCCAAGGAAAAGAGCGCCCCGATTGCCATCATCCTGCACCCGCACCCCCAGTTCGGCGGCACGATGAACAACAAGATCGTCTACGACCTCTTCTACATGTTCCAGAAGCGGGATTTCACCACACTTCGCTTCAATTTCCGCGGCATCGGCCGCAGCCAGGGCGAATTCGACCACGGCACCGGCGAATTGTCGGATGCGGCCGCGGCACTTGACTGGGTGCAGTCGCTGCATCCTGATTCCAAGAGCTGCTGGGTCGCCGGCTATTCGTTCGGCGCCTGGATCGGCATGCAGCTTCTGATGCGCCGGCCGGAGATCGAAGGCTTCATCTCGATCGCGCCGCAGCCCAACACCTATGATTTCTCGTTCCTGGCGCCCTGCCCGTCGTCCGGCCTCATCATCCATGGCGACGCCGACAAGGTCGCGCCGCCAAAGGACGTGCAGGGGTTGGTCGACAAATTGCACACACAAAAGGGCATCACCATCACCCAGAAGACCTTGCCCGGGGCCAACCATTTCTTCTCCAATGACGCGGACCTCCTGCTCCAGGAATGCGCGGACTATCTCGATCGCCGGCTGGCCGGCGAGTTGTCCGACCCGCGGCCGAAACGGTTGAGATAGGCGGCGAACAGCGATGTACCAGCCCCCGCATTTCCAGGAAACGCGACAGGACGTCCTGCACGGGCTGATCCGGGCGCATCCGCTTGGCCTGCTGATTTCAAATGGAGTCGAGGGACCGGTCGCGAACGCGATTCCGTTCCTGCTCGACGCCGAAGTGCCACCGAACGGCAGGCTGCGCGCCCATCTGGCGAGAGCCAATCCGCAATGGCGCCTGCTGGCCGACAACCCGGCATCGCCTGTGCTGGTCGTCTTCCAGGGCACCGAGGCCTATGTGACGCCGTCCTGGTACGAGACCAAGCGCGAGACCGGGAAGGTCGTGCCGACCTGGAACTACGCCATTGTCCAGGTGCGCGGTGCAGTTAGAGTGATCGAGGACCAGGATTGGCTGGCCCGACAGATTTCCGATCTGACGGTAGCACAGGAAGCCGCTCGCAAAGCACCTTGGGCGGTGACCGACGCACCAGCCAGCTTCATCCAGTCGCAGATCAAGGGCATTGTCGGGCTGGAAATCGAGATCACGGACATGCAAGGCAAGTGGAAGGTCAGCCAGAACCGGCCAATAGCCGACCGTAGCGGTGTCGCCGAGGGGCTCGAGAGCGAGGGCTCGAACTCGCCCGACATGGTCCGGCTTGTACGATCCTACGGCGGACTGGACGACAGGTAGCACCGACCTTGTGCAAGGTCGCAGCCCGGAACTCCCAGGGATTTGCTGCGGCCAGGACGGCATCGGTGTCGACCTTGCCGGCTTGCGCCACGTCGCGCTGAGAGGCAGGTCGCTCAATCGACCTTCGTCATCGCCGCCTTGCGCTCGTTGGCGATCAGCCACAGGTTGCGGATGTAGATGAACAGTCCCAGGGCCTGGCCGGCGATGAACACCGGATCCTGCCGCTGGATGGCGTAGATCAGCAGCAGGCTGCCGCCGAACAGCGAAAAGAACCAGAAAGCGATCGGCACGACGCTGCGCTTGGCTTTTTCCGATGCGACCCACTGCACGACGAAGCGCATGCTGAAAAAGAACTGGGCGACAAAGCCGAGCAGAACCCACGTATCGAACTGCTTGACGAAGACGTCGTGAAGCCAGGTCGCCAGTTCCTGAAGCACGTTAGCCACGCCGGATTTCCTCTGTTTTTGGCATTCTGCGGCGCCGGCGGCGCAGCCACCAGACACCGGCGAGATCAAGCACCCCTTGCAGGCCGCGATCGAAAATTCCGTAATTGGACTTGCCGTGACGGCGAGAGCGGTCGACGACGTCGCAATGCACGACGCGATACCCCTCCTGGATGACGAGGGCCGGGACAAAGCGGTGCGTGCCATCGAAGAACGGCAATTTCCTGAGGATGTCGGTATGGATCGCCTTCAGGCCGCAGCCCGTGTCGCGGGTCTCGTCATGCAGGACGGCCTTTCTCAGCCAGTTGGCAAAACGGGATGCCAGTTGCTTGATCTTGCTGTCGCGACGCTTCAGGCGCTGCCCTTGCGCAACACCGAAACCGGAACCGGCCTGCCGCAGCGCATCGACCAGCACCGGAATGTATTTGGGATCGTTCTGGCCGTCGCCGTCGATCGTGGCGACGATATCGCCGCGGGCCGCCCATGCGCCCGAACGCACAGAGAAAGACTGGCCGGCGGATTTCTCATGCCGGAGGTGGCGAAGCGGAAACGGGCGAAGCACTGCCTGGGCGGCTAGCACCGAGCTGGTCTCGTCGGTCGAACCATCATTGACGACGATCACCTCGAAGTCGCGCCCGACCATCGCCGCCCCGATCTCGTCAAGCAGAAGCGGCAGGTTCGCCGCCTCGTTCCGGCAGGGAATGACGATGGATATCTCCGGCATTTCGGGTCGGGCTCTGTCATAGGATATGGCATTCGATTCGATGCCGTGCGGTGCCGTCCAGCGGGTCATGTGTGGCAAGAATCCGCTGGCGCGGCGCCTCATTACGCCAGCCCAAACGATGAAGCAAGGATGCAGCCGGAAGGCGAGCTTGCGCCGTTTCACGACCCCGTGATTGCGTTCGCACCGAACCGGTCATGTAAACGCGACCGGACGCAAAACCGGATTCCCCTTTTGCTGACCGCGCTTGGATGCTAAACGCCCGCGTTCACGCATGCCACGCCCGATCCGGTTCGGTTGGGCGCTTTCGGGAAAGAAAAAATGTCCGCCTTCAAATCCGATTTCCTGCGCATTATGAGCGAGCGCGGTTTCATCCACCAGATTTCGGATGATGCCGGCCTCGACCAGCTTTTCGCCAAGGAAACGGTGACCGCCTATGTCGGTTACGACGCCACGGCGACCAGCCTGCATATCGGCAATCTGATTTCCGCGACCATGCTCTACTGGCTGCAGCAAACCGGCCATCGACCGATCGCGCTGATGGGCGGCGGCACCTCGATGATCGGCGACCCTTCCTTCCGCGACGAACAGCGCAAGCTTTTGACGCCTGAGGCAATCGCCACCAACATCGATGGTATCAAGCGCATCTTCGGCCGCATTTTGCGGTTCGGGGACGGTGCGGGCGACGCGATCATGGTCAACAATGCGGACTGGCTGATGAAGCTCAACTATGTCGAATTCCTGCGCGATGTCGGCCGGCATTTTTCGGTCAACCGCATGCTGACCTTCGACAGCGTCAAGCTGAGGCTCGAGCGCGAACAATCGCTGTCGTTCCTCGAATTCAACTATATGATCCTGCAGGGCTACGATTTCGTCGAGCTCAGCCGGCGATATGGCTGCCGCCTGCAGATGGGCGGATCGGACCAGTGGGGCAACATCATCAACGGCGTCGATCTCGGGCACCGCATGGGTACGCCGCAGCTTTATGCCCTGACCACACCGCTGCTGACGACGTCGTCAGGCGCCAAGATGGGCAAATCGGCCAAAGGCGCGGTCTGGCTGAACGGCGATCTCTACTCGCCCTATGATTTCTGGCAGTACTGGCGCAACACCGAGGACGCCGACGTCACGCGCTTCCTCAAGATTTTCACCCGCCTGCCGCTCACCGAAATCGCGCGGCTCGCCGCGCTTGGCGGCTCCGAGATCAACGAGGCCAAGAAGGTCCTGGCCACGGAAACCACGGCCATCGTGCACGGCCGCGAGGCAGCCGAAGAAGCCGAGGAAACCGCGCGCAAGACGTTTGAAGAAGGCGCGCTGGCCGAAACGCTGCCAACCGTGGAGGTCGGCAAGGCCGATCTGCAAAGCGGAGTCGGCATATTGTCGCTGTTCGTCACCGCCGGGCTTGCCGCGTCCAACGGCGAGGCGCGGCGACATATCCAGGGCGGCGCCGTGCGGCTGAACGACCAATCCGTGTCCGACGATCGCCGATTGGTCACACTTCAGGATCTCGGCCCGGAACAAGTCGTAAAGCTGTCGCTCGGCAAGAAAAAACACGTTCTGGTGCGGCCGGTCTGACCAGCCGACCGCCTCACCGGTACTCGAAGATCGACCTGAATATTCCGGGCGCGATCACCGACAGCGGGTTGACGTCCAGTTTCGGCTTGTTGGCATCGCCCCTGAGCCGGTAGGTCACGCCGATCAGGCCGCGATCGCGGCCATTGCCGAGCAGCGCGCCGAAGAGCGGCAGTTCGCCGAAGATGCGGTTGAGGCCATAGACCGGCATGAACGTGCCGGTCATGTCCATGTTATTGTTCTGGTCATAGAGCGTGCCCTGGAAAGTGGTGCCGATACGCGGGCCGCGCAGCACGCCATTGGCCAGCTTGAGATAACCGGCGCCCTTTTCGATCTCGGAAAAGCCGCGCTCGAACTTCACTCTCGACGTGTCGATGTTGGCTTTGACAGCTTCGTTGAGGCTGCGGCTGTCGCCCGCCGGCGTCGTCGATACGAGCGAGGCGAGTTTCGGCTCGTTGACCACGAAGAAGTTGTGCGAGTCGACCTGGCCCCTCATCGGCCCATCGCTTGCCCCGGTGAGCGCCAGCGTGATCGAACCGCCCTCCATATGCTCGTAGATGTTGAGGAACCGCAGGATGGCGCCGGCATCGGCCGACGTCACGTTGAGGGCGCGCCTGCCGGCGCCGGTCGTATTGCTGATGCTTATGGCAGCACCCGAACTTGCCGTGGCGCTCACCTTGAGCCCGTTCACCCTGGAGCCGGCCGCGCTGTAGTCGAGCTTCAGGTTCGACAGTCTCTCGTTGTGGAAGCCGGTCAGGGAATTGACATCGGCACTCACCGAAATCGCGTCGGACCCCGTGGCCTTGGTGGCGGTGTCGACATCGGACGTGAATTGCTTGATCAGCGAGCGCGCGTCCAGCGCGTTGCCGCTGATGTCGACCGCGTAGCCCTTGCCCGATCGTTTCACTAACACGGCAACGTTGTCTCCCCGGTTCAACGTGACCTTGCTGAACCGCGCCGAGGACAGAGCGCCGTTGACCAGCACCACGCCGCCGTCGATTGAAAAAGTCTTTCCATCCAGGTCGAAGTCGGACAGCGTCGTGGTGTCGTCGGATTTGGCCATGGCAAATGTGACATTGGCTGGAATGCCGGGTCCCTTGCTCCAGCCTGCCCAGGGAATATCCAGCCTGGCACTGGTCAGATCCGCCGAAACAGTCTGGTTGCCCGTGCCGCTCTTGTCGATCGCAACCTTGATGGTTCCGGAAAGCAGCGGCGACAGGCCAGGCATGGCGGCTGCACGCATCTTGTCGTCGAGCACCAGCGCCACTTTCCGGCTGCGTGGCGGTCCGCCATCCCTGAGCGGCTCGATCAGGTCGAGTTCGGCTGGAATGCCGTTGAGCAGCGCCTTGGCTGATATCACCGCCTTCTCGGGTTCGACCGTGATCGAACCATCGGCGTCCGTCACCGTCTGGTCTTCGAACGGCCTGCCCAGCGACAGGTCTTTGTAATCGAGCGTCACCAGCCAATCGAGTTTCGAGCTATCGACGCCGGACTGCAGCGGAATGTCCGCCTTGACGTGGCCGGTCACCGTGCCGGACAGTTCGTCCGGCAGCAGGCCGACATGGCGCATGGCATTGATCGGCTCGTAGGAGGCGAGTTCGGCGATTGCCGACGCCTCCCCGGCGACGTCGATATCGAGCGCGCCGATCACCGGCGGGCGGTTCGCCGCTTTGATCTTCAACGTGCCGTTGCTTGCCGCCACCGTGCGGCCGCTGGCCATATAAACGTTGCCCGAGGACAAAGCGACGTCAACGTCATTGCCGTGGAATTCGACAACACCGACGGCATCGCGTATCGGCGGAATGTGACCGGCCGTATCGAAGCGCGATCCTTCGATCTGGAAACGGCCGAACACTTCATCTGATGAAAGCGGTATCCCGTTGCCCAGGCGCCCGGGCACGACCTGGAACTGCAGGCTCGCGTCGACGACGCGGCCGCCGAACAGGTTCTTCAGCACCCAAAGGCGAGCATTTCCCGCGGAAAACCAGGGCCACAACTGCTTGACATGCGAGACCGGCATGTCGTGGACATTGAAGGCAACAGATATGCCAGGCACCTTCCCCTCGACGAACTCGACCGAAGCCGTGCCCAGCGCCTCGCTGGCGGCTCCGGACCTGATCCCGATCTGCTCGGCCACGAGCTTGCGGCTCCTGGTCTGGTAGACGCCGGCGACGCGCGCGATGAAATCGAGCGCGGGTTCGGACGATTCCGAAGGCGACAGCGTCGAGCCGTCGCTGGTCAGGTCGTAGCGGTAGGATGGCTCCTCGCCCGCTGTCCCTGTCGCAGGCTTCGGTCCGATCGAACCGGCGAAATTGAAAATCGAGCGACCGGTTTTCAACAGCAGCTTGTCGACCTGGATCTTGTTCGAACCGGCGACAAGCGTGGCATTGAGATCGATGTCTGCTGGAAGTGAGCCGCGGGAGCCAAAATCTAGCACGGAACCGGCGAACGACAACGAGGCCGCCAGCCGCGACGCATTCTCGCCGGATCCTTCCGATCCCGCCAGCTTCAAGGCAATCGCGCCCAGCGTCCCGCCTGGCGTTGCCGCAGTCCCGTTAACCTCCGCTATCTCGACGCTGGCGTCCAAAGCCGTCACGCGCCGCGTCGTCGTATCGCGGGTCGCTGAGGCGGTGATGGTGAGTGCCCTGCCGTCGACCTCCGCGTCGGACGAAAACTCTATGCCGCCCGGCCCCGACTGCCCAACGGTGGCATCTGTGATCCTGACCAGGTTGACCGACCCGGCCTCGGGCAGAACGACGTCGACATTGCGGAGGTCGATCCGGCGCATCGAATCCTCGCGCACCGCATCGAGCGCGTGGTTGACGCTGGCAAAGACCGTGCCGGCCAGTCTTTCCGGGTCGATGAGGCCGTCGTCATTGCGCAGCGCCGCCGTCCAGTCGCCACCCGACGGCAGCGCCGCCATAACGATGCGCGCATCGGAAATCCTGGCGCTGGTAAGCCGCACCTCGCCCGAAAGCAGCGGTATCAGCCTTATGCCGAAGCGGACACGCCCAGCATCGGCCATCGGTTTGCCGTCGGCGGTCTTGAGGCTGACGTCGCTGACCTGTAGCGCGATGAAGCTCGATCCGTCGAGCGTGAGACCGGCCGGCCCGACCGCAACATCGACATCGACGCCGGCCAATTTCTCGATGGCCGTTTCCGCTTCGGCCCGCAGCCGCTCGGCGCCGAAACCGGACATGCCGATCGCATACACAGCGGCGGTGGCCAGCAGCACAAGCACCACAAGGCCGGCAAACAGCCGCGCAAGAACACGAACGCCGCGGCCGATCGACGCCTGGCCGAGCGGCGGTACGCGGCACGCGGACGGGAAGGCACCCAGGTCGGTGATCTCATCACGCCTGAATCTGATCTTCTCGTGCTGCGGCTGCTCCTGATCCACACAATTTTCCGTTGAACGAACTCGACCGTGGACGAATCCCGGTGCGACAATATATCGATGGGGCTTCGCGCGTAACCTCAAACAAGGGCATCGATATGGCTGATCTCGACCTCGGCGACCTTGCGCCGCAGTTCGACCTTCCCCGCGACGGCGGCGGCTCGCTCAGCCTCGCGTCATTGCTGGGAAAGCCGGTCGTGCTTTACTTCTATCCGCAAGACGACACCACAGGCTGTACCAATGAGGCGATCGGCTTTTCGCGGTTGAAGCCGGAGTTCGAAAAGCTCGGCGCCGCCGTCATCGGCCTGTCGCCGGACAGCGTCCGAAAACACGACAAATTCAAATCAAAATACGACCTGACCGTCGACCTCGTCGCCGACGAGGAGCGCAAGGTGATCGAAGCCTATCATCTGTGGGTCGAGAAGAAGCTCTATGGCCGCCGTTATATGGGCGTAGAGCGCGCAACGTTCCTGATCGGCAGCGACGGACGGATTGCCAAGATATGGCGGAACGTACGAGTCAAAGGCCATGCCGAGGCGGTGCTGGAGGCCGTCCGCGCGCTCTGATAGCGACGTTGGCTGTGGGCTGAGAGCCCCATGTGAGGCATGAAGCGCTGAGCCTGCGCCTCATGTCCTCATGCCAATCCAGCTGCAACCCATGGGCTGCAAGGAGCTGGGCGCCAGCAACCGACCGTTAACCTTAATGATGTGTAATCAGGCTTGTCGTTGGTATCGTAACGAAAGCTTGGTCCCGTGAACGTAGCCAGTCAGTCAACGGTCTTCGGCAGGCGCAAGGAGCCCCACACGGTCATTATCGCCCGGGGCAACGAGGTCAGGCATTTCACGATACGTCCATGGGTTGCCGCATTTTGCGGCTCCGCGCTGGCGGCGATGGCCATCGGCTATCTGCTGGCGACCTCCTATCTCGTGCTGCGCGACGACCTGATCGGCGCGACCACGGCACGGCAGGCGCGCATGCAGCAGGCCTATGAGGATCGCATCTCCGCGCTGCGCGCCCAGGTCGACCGGATCACCAGCCGTCAGCTTGTCGACCAGCAGCTCATGGAAACCAAAGTTGGCGAACTGCTGGAACGACAGACCCAGCTCAGCCTGCGCCATGGCCGCCTCGGCCCACTCCTCGAACGCGGCGAGAGCGAAGTCGGAACGCCACCTGCCGCAGGCACTGCTGCGTCCGCAAAGCCGGAAAAACGCGCCGACGTAGCCGACGCCCAGCCGCGGTCCTATTCGGTTGCCAGCGTCGGCGCCAACATTGGCGCCGGCGATACCAGGCCGTTCTCCCTGTGGTCGACCCGCTCCGATCCGCTGCCGAGCGATACGGCGGCCGATCGTGCCGACAAGCTGTTCGTATCGATCAGCGAGTCGCTCAAGGCCATAGAGAGCCAGCAGCTCACCCGCATCACCACGCTTGCCGACAACGCCTACAGAAACGCCGATGCAATCTCTCAGGCGCTCGAGGCGGCTGGCCTGCCGGTCGACAGCGATTTCGGCAAGAGCGATACCGGCGGTCCGCTGATACCACTCGACAGTTCGATGACGTTCGACAGCAAGGTAAGGGAACTCGACGAGGCGCTGGACGCGCTCGATCGTCTGAAGACGGAGGCGCGACGGCTGCCGCTCGCCAATCCCGCCCCCGGTCGCTCGGTCACCAGCCCGTTCGGCGTGCGCACCGATCCGCTCCTCGGCACCGCCGCGCTGCATTCGGGGATGGATTTTAGGGCGCCGACCGGAATGCCTGCCAAGGTGACGGCGCCCGGCGTCGTCGTCAAGGCCGGCTGGAACGGCGGCTATGGCCGCATGGTCGAGGTCGACCATGGCAACGGCTTTGCGACGCGCTATGGGCATCTTAGCAAAATCAACGTGACCGTCGGCAAGAGACTCAATGCCGGCGACGTCATCGGTAAGACCGGCAGCAGCGGGCGCTCGACCGGCCCGCATCTGCATTACGAGATCCGCCACAATGGCGAAGCCATCGACCCGCTGCGCTTCCTAAGGGTCGGCAAGAAGGTCGCGCAGTATCTCTGAAGCCCGCATCTTCTTCATTAAGACAGATCTGGCCGTTTTCCATCTGTAGCGGCCTCTGCTCCTGCTCCGTGTCGCTGGTGAACCCGGGACCGACGCATCATGCGCGGAAGTCAATATTTTTGAATTCCATTTGACTGAATAAATATTCGGTGCGAACCTCATGTCTCCTAGGGACACAAGACATGGCGCTGCGGGGGACCAATCAGGAATTCGGGCGGCCTTACAACAGGCGCATCGTCCTCGAATCCATCCGCCTTCACGGTCCGATCGCCCGCGGCGACATTGCCAGGCGGGTCGGGCTCACCGTCCAAACGGTATCGACCATCGTTCGCGAGCTGGAAGAACACGGCTACGTTCTGTCCATGCGCGAAGAGCCGCGGGGGCGCGGGCTGCCTCCGGCGACCCTGCGGATCAACCCGGAGGGCGGCTATGCCGTCGGCATTCATGTCACCCCGCTAGGTATCAATGCGGCGCTGATCAATCTGAGCGGAGACGTGATCGAGAGCACCTACCGCGAGGCCCCCAACGCAACGCCCGACCATGCCTTCGATCTGATCGGCGCGATGGTGCTTGAATTGACCCGACTGCGGCCTGGCGGTCGCGTTCTCGGCATCGGCATGGCGCTGCCCGGCCCTTTCGGCGTGGAGTCGATGAGCTTTATCGGCCCGACGACGATGACCGGCTGGAAGGACGTGGCGCTTCGAGAACGGCTGGAGGCATCGACCGGGCTGCCCGCGTTTTTTGAGACCGACATGGCGGCCGCGGCAATGGGTGAGCGCCTGTATGGCCTCGGAACGGGATATTCCGAATACTACTATCTCTATTTTGGTGTCGGTCTTGGCGGCGTCGTGGTTCATGACGGAAGCGCGCTGCGCGGCGCCTGGGGAAATGCCGGCGAAATCGGACACATTCCTGTCGTGCCGGATGGCGAGCCGTGCCCCTGCGGCAACCGCGGCTGCCTCGAAAGATACCTCTCGCTCGAGGCGCTGCGGCGCCGGAACATCAGCGACGCCGATTGGGTTGATGAAGTCGGGCCGATCTTTCGCAACGCCATCACCATCATCGAGAACCTGTTCGATCCCGAAACCATCATCCTCGGCGGACTGGCGTCCACCGATTTACTTGAACGGCTGGCCGGTTCGGTTGCGAACCTTCCCAACTCGATCTCGGCGCGAAAGGACCGCACGGCGCCGCGTGTCACCGTCGCACGCGGCGGCCAGCATGCGGTGTTGCGCGGTGCCGCAGCGCTTGTCGTCTCAGGGGTGCTTTCGCCGCGCTTCGGCCAGATATTCACCGCCGAGCGCGAACGCGGGCGAGATATCCTGCAAGGCAAGGGGATCGCGGCATGAGTGAACCTCTGCTGGTGCTCGACAACGTCGCCAAGAACTATGGCGCGATCGAAGCGCTCAAGGGCATCAGCTTCTCGATCGGCAAGGGCGAGGTGGTGGCGCTTTTGGGTGACAATGGCGCCGGCAAATCGACACTGGTCAAGATCATCGCCGGCGGGCTGGAGCCGACCTCCGGTCGCATGCTGTTCGAGGGCAAGGAATTCCTCGCCAAATCTCCCGCCGAGGCCAAGGTCGCCGGGATCGAGACCGTCTACCAGGACCTCTCGCTTTGCACCAATGTCGACGTGGTGGCCAACTTCTTCATGGGCCGCGAGATCACCAAGAAATATCTTGGCGTTCCCGTGCTCGACGAACCCGCCATGGAGCAGGTGGTCGAAAAGGCGCTGGCCAGCGCCGGCACGCGCATCCCTTCGCTCAGAACCAATGTCGAGCACCTCTCAGGCGGCCAGCGGCAGGCCATCGAGCTCAACCGATTCGTGCATTTTGGCGGCAAGCTCGTGCTTCTCGACGAGCCGTTCGCGGCACTCGGTGTCGAGCAGACACGGCGCGGTCTCGACATGATCCGCCAGGTGGCCAGCCAAGGTATCGGCGTCGTCATCATCACCCATATCATGCAACAGGCCTTCCAGGTCGCCGACCGGATCGTGGTGATCCGGCAAGGTGTCGTGGCAGGCGATGTCGCGCGCAACAAAACAAGTCCCGACGCGGTGATCAACATGATTACCGGAGAGACGCTTGCCGGTGCCGGACCGGCAGGCTGAGGGGCAAATGAGGGGTCCGGCGCAAGAGGAGCGAACGACATGAAGAAAATACTTCTTTCCGTCTTCGGTATCCTGGCACTGGCCTTTGCCACGCTCACGCCGGCATTTGCCCAGTCCAAGGGCACCATCTACTACCTGGTGCCGACATTGCTCGACGAATTCCAGACCGGCTCGGTGAGCGCTCTGGAGATGTTCCTGAAGCAGGTCGGCTACGAGATGACGACGCTGAACGCCGATAACAAGACCGACGCTCAGCAATCGCAAATGAACGACGTTATCGCGCTCAAGCCGTCGGCGATCATTCTTGCCGCCGTCGATTTCAATGCGCTGAAGCCGTCTATCGAGGCCGCCCGCGCCGCCGGCATCCCGGTGGTCGAGTTCGATCGGCAGATCACCTCGACACCGTCCGACTTCACGTCGGTGGCGGGAACGGTCGAGATAGGCCAGATTGCCGCCGATCAGGCCGAGAAGCTCTTGAAGGCGAAGCACGGATCGGTGAAAGGCAAGATCCTCCAGGTGCTCGGCGATCCCGGCGACCCCTACACGCTCGACATCCAGAAGGGTTTCGAGGAGAAGATGAAGGCGTTCCCGGACGTCAAGATCATCTCGGTTCCGGCCATGCAATGGGAAGCCAGCAATGCCGGCACCATCGTTGCCGACCAGATGCTCGCCAACCCGGATATCGACCTGATCTTCAGCCACGCCGCGCATCTCTCGGTCGCTGCCGTCGCCTCGCTCGAGGCCGCGGGCAAGAAACCGGGCGACGTTATGCTAATGAGCTCGAATGGCGCGCCGGTCGGCCTTGACCTGATCCGCAAGGGCTGGCTCAACGTCGAGGTCGAGCAGCCGCTCTACGCTCAGGCCGCCGCCGTCGCCATGTTTATGGACAAGGTCGTCAACAAGCAGGAGATCAAGCCGGGAGAGTACGACGTGCTCGGCCTGAAGTCGACCGTGACCAAGGAAGCCTGGGGGCCGAACATCAAGATCCCCGGCGCTCCGATCACCAAGGAAAATGTCGATAACCCGGCCTTCTGGGGCAATATGAAGCCGCCTTCGGACACGGTGAAGCCGGTCGAATAGCAAAGTCGCCTTGGGCTTCGGGCCACGCTGGCCCGGAGCCCACCACTGCAGCCCGGCGCGTCCGAACGGAGGCGCGAGGAACGCTGCAGCAATTTCAATCCGCGCGGTTCCCGAAAACCGAATTGGTTTCGGATCATGCGCCAGCTGGATCAGCACATGAATCCCCGCACGCGCCACGCCCTCGAGTTCGCCCTCGATAACCTCGTCTGGTTCATGCTGGTCTTCGTGCTGGTGGTCTTCTCCATCTTCATTCCGAACTACTTCCAACTGGGCATCTTCGCCAACATCGTAGAGGCGTCGAGCGTGCTTGGCGTCATGTCGATCGGCCTGGCGCTGGTCATCATCACCGGACATATGGACCTGTCGGTCGAATCCGTGGCGGCGCTCGGCGCCATGGCGGTCGGTATCCTGTTCTGCTCGGCGGGCATCGGCCTTGGCGTTCAATTACAGCCGGAATGGCTGATGGTTCCGGTTTCGCTGCTGCTTGCCCTAGTTGTCGGCGGCATCATAGGCTCCATCAACGGCTATTTGGTCGTGAAGGTGAAGATGAGTGCCTTCATCATCACGCTCGCGTCCTACATCTGGGTGCGCGGCCTTGTGCTGGTCATTTCCGGCGGCCGCTCTGCGCAAGACCTTGCGCCGGCGATCCGCTGGTTCGGCATTCAGCGCCTCCTTGGCCTGCCCCTCACCGCCTGGATCGCCATTTCGTGTTTCGTAGTCTTCTCGCTGATCATGGCCAAGACACCCTTCGGAAGGCATCTCGTCATGATCGGCGGCAACGAGACTGCAACCTTCCGAGCCGGCATCCGCGTCAACCGCAACCTTGTTGTTGCCTTTGTTCTCGCTGGCGCCATCGCCGGCCTTGCCGGCTGGCTGCTGGCGATCCGCACCTCGGGCGCCACCGCCAATCTCGGCGTCGGCCTGCTGTTCAACGCGTTCGCCGCCGTCGTCATCGGCGGTGTCAGCCTGAAGGGCGGCGTCGGCACCCTGCCCGGCGTCTATGCCGGCGTGCTTTTGCTGTCGGCCATCAACACGGCGATTAACCTGATGGGCCTTCCGGCCAACTTCACCCAGGTGATCCACGGCCTGCTCGTGCTTGCCGCCGTGCTGCTCGACGCTTTCAAGCAAACCATTCGCCAGAGGCTGGCATGACCGGGCGTCTCAAAGACAAGGTCGCTCTGATCGTCGGCAGTGCGCGCGGCATCGGTAAGGGCATCGCACAGCGCTTTGCCGAAGAGGGCGCGAAGCTGGTCCTGGCCGATACCGAGGTCGAGGCCGGGCAAGCGGCCGCGGACGAGTTCGGCGCTGTCTTCATCCGCACCGACATCTCGCAGCTGGTCGATGCGGAGGCCGCCGTTGCGCTGGCGCTCGACCATCACGGCCGTCTCGACATCATGGTCCAGAATGCCGGCATCTATCCCTGGCAGTTGCTGGAGAACACCAGTCCGGAGGACTGGGACCGCGTCATGGCGGTCAATTTGCGCGGCACCTTCAATGCCGCCCGTGCCGCACTCGTTCCGATGAAGGCGCAGCACTTTGGCCGCATGCTGTTCACCTCCTCCATCACCGGCCCACACGTCACCAGCCCTGGTCACGGCCACTATTCGGCGACCAAGGCCGGTATCAACGGCCTGATCCGTTCGGCCGCTCTCGAATTCTCGGGCTATGGCATCACCGTCAACGGCGTCGAGCCCGGCAATATCCTCACCGAAGCAATCCAGCTGCATCGTGGCGCCGCCTATATAAAGAACATGGAGGACTCCATACCGCTCGGCCGCCTCGGCAGCCCGCGCGACGTCGCCAATGCTTTCCTGTTCCTGGCCTCCGACGACGCCAGCTACATCACCGGCACGACTATAATCGTCGACGGCGGGCAGCTGCTGCCCGAAGGCAAGGATTTCCGGCTCCTTCCGCCATGATCCTCGATTTCGGCGCCGGTTTTTCCTGCACCGGGCGGCAGATCATGCAGCACTTGCCATGGTTCGTCTCAAGAACGGCGGCGCGGGCAAGGATCGTAGCCAAGCGACTTGGCTTCGCGCCGGAAGCTGCAGGCTGAGGCCTCGCCAGACGTGCCGCGGCGCCGAGGAAACAAGGCGTGAGTCGCGTCGATAAAACTCGATTCGCTACCAATACTTTAACATCGGTTTACCCGAAGTTGGTAACAGCAACGACGCTCGTTTTCATAATCAAGCAAAGGGCCTACCTTGCCGCAGCATTTCAGCTCTCCTTTCGGCCATCGGAGCGATTGCAACTGGGCGAGATCGCACCGCCACGAACACCTGACGGTCGCCGCGATGGCCGATGGGAAGCCTGGCGTCACCATGGTCCGGACACGCGGTGGACGGGACTCCGGTGGCGGGAGCCGGGCTTGAGCGTCATTCGCGCCCTGGAAGGTGCCGATCTTCCGGCAGTCGCAGGCATGTTTCAACGCGTGCTGCGCAAAGAGCGGACCGAAGCGCCGGCCTCGCTCATCGAATATATGAGACGGTTTTATCTGGAGGCGCCCGGTTGCGGAGGCGATCTCCGGTCGCTAGTCCATGTCAACGACGCCGGCCGCGTCTCCGGGTTTGTCGGCATTCACGCATTGCCGATGCAGTTCAACGGCCGGCAATTACACGCCGCCATTTGCAGCTCGCTCATGGTCGAGGATCATGAGCGCGACCCGATGGCCGGAGCCCGCTTGTTGAAAGCTTACCTGGATGGTCCGCAGGACATCTCTTTCAGCGAGACGGCCAACGACATCTCCGCAAGGTTGTGGACACGGCTGCGTGGCGTGGTCCTGCCGCAATACAGTCTCGACTGGGTACGCGTGATGCGGCCGTCGAGCTTTGTGCTCAGCCTTTCCGCCAGTCGCTTGAAGCTTGCCCGAATGCTCAATCCGTTTGCGCATGCCATCGACCGATTTTATTGCAGGCGAATGAAGTCCAGCGAACGACGCTGGTCCGGTGTGGCGCCGGACGGGGCAGGCCATGGCGCCCTCCGGACGTCGGAAATCGACAGCGGCACATTTGCCAAGCTCGTCGAACCGTTGACCGCCCAGTTCGTCCTGCGCCCGGAGTGGGCGGAAGGCCAGCTCGATCACATCCTGGCCGATGCGGCACAAAAGCCGGATATGGGCGAGCTTGTCTTCGTTTCCGTGACATCGCCAGTCGGCACCAATGTCGGCGCATTCGCCTATCACGCACGGAAAGATGAAATCGGTCGCGTGCTGCAGATCCTCGCCCTTCCCGGCCAGGCGGGTTCGGTGATCGACTGCCTGATCGATCATGCCGCCGAACGCGGCGTCAGCGGCCTGCGCGGACGGATTCAACCCGCACTTCTAGAAGCAATGCTTGGGCGGCGCATAGCTTTCCTAACTGTTGCCTCGACCGTGGTGCATTCACGCGATCCAGAGCTTTTGGATGCCATGAAGAACTCGCAAGCTTTCCTGAACGGGCTTGCGGGTGAGCAGTGGAGCCGGCTGATCGGCGGCCGCTTCACCTGAAGTGCGGTTTAGGACATGGCCCGATTCGAAGCAGGTCAGGTACCGACTTCCTCGACCTCATCAACGAGTTGCGGGCGCAGGTGCAGATAGCGTGTGGCTTTTCGCTTGGCGGTGATAACGGCCCAGACGCGTTCCACTTGTGAGGCGTCTAGTCCCGCCGCCTGGCCGACCACTTCGGCCGCCACGCCTTTGTTGAGGCCGAAAAGGCAAATATCCATCCGGTCATAGGGAAGCGAGAAGTAGAACTCCTCCTGCGTCTGCGCCAGCGAGTAGGTATCGGTGGTCGGCGGCCGGTTGCGGATTTCCTCTGGAACGCCGAGATAGGCCGCCAGCGCATAGACCTGCGTTTTATAGAGATGTGCGATCGGCTTGACGTCAGCCGCGCCGTCACCGTTCTTGACGAAGAAACCCTGATCGTATTCCAGCCGGTTCGGTGTTCCAAGAACGGCGAAGTTCAAGCGATCGGCATGATAATATTCGATCTGTTTGCGGGTGCGCTGTTTCATGTTGGTGGCGGCGACGACACCGAGATAGACCGGCAGCGGCATTCTTATTTTCGTCTGCTTGCCCTTGGGATCCTGCACCACCAGCGACGAAATATTGTAGCCTTCGCCCTCAAGCGCGTTCGCGATCACGATCTTCGAGGCCCAGCCTTCGCCATATTCCGGGACCAGTTCGCGGATGAAGGCGTCGCGACGCTCATAGCAGCCCATGGCGCGCAGAGCCGGCCCGATATCCTCCACAATGGCCTCGACACCGAAATTGTCGGCGACAAGGCGGCCGAGCCGCAGACTTTCCGGATCGGAATCGTTTTCCGGCATGAACAGACACAATACATTCTGAGGCCCGACGGCTCGCGCGGCCAACGCCACCGAAACGCTTGAATCGATCCCACCCGAAAGACCGAGCGTGAGACCCCGCTTGCGAATACCACGCAACTGCTGGCGCAAAGCGGTGACGATCCTGTCCGTTTCGGCGGCGGGGTCGATCGCCAGGGCCTGCGCCAGAATGGTCTGGGCGTCGTCGCTGGGGCGAACACTCATTGCGCGACCTCCATCATCTCTGCAGCAAGCCGGCGGCTGACCTTGCCCGTATCCGTTTTTGGTAATTCCGAGCGGAACTCGATGACCTTGGGGACCATGAAATCCTCAAGATGACGTGCGCAGTGGCGCATGACATCCTTTTCGCTTAGCTTCGGGTCCGAGCGTATCACGAGTGCGCCGATCGCATGCCCAAGCACCGGATCCGGCACGCCGACGACAACGGCCTCCGCGATGCCCGGATGGGCGTGAAGCACGGCCTCCACCTCCTTCGGGGCCACCTTCTCCCCCCGCGTCTTTATGATGTCGTCCTTGCGCCCGACGAAATAGAGAAAGCCATCCTCATCGGTCCTGAACAGATCGCCGGTATAGAGAACCTTCTCCCAAGGGTTTGGGCCAGGCCGCAGGGCCCGTTCGCTTGCTGCTTCGTTGCGCCAGTAACCCTGCATGACGTGCGGTCCGCGAATGACCAGTTCACCCGCTACGCCTGGCGGCACGCGTTGCCCCTGGTCGTCGACGACAAAGGCTTCGGTGTTCGGGATGGCTATGCCGACCGACCCCGGCCGGCGATCGAGCTCCTCGGGCGGAAGGTAGGTGCAGCGCTTGCATTCCGTCAGGCCATACATCGAATAGAGTCTGACACCGGGAAAAAGGAAACGCAGACGTTCTATGTGCGCCTGCGGCAGGGCCGCTGCCGTATTCGAAATATAGCGAAGGCTGGGCAGGAAGCCCGGCGTCAGGTCACGCATCTGCAGGACCATCGCCGCCATAGTTGGCACGAGCGGAAGACCGGTGACGCCCTCCTCGCGGATACGCTCAAAGATTGCTTGGGGAAAAGCGAAGGACTTTTCGAGCACCAGCGTGGCGCCAAGCCTGACGGCCATCAGCAACTGATAGAGGCCATAGTCGAAGGCAAGGGGAAGAACATTCAAAATGATGTCGTTTGGCGAGTTGCGCAGATAGGTGGTGATCGAGTCCGCGGCCGCGTCGCAATTGCGGTGCGTCATCATCACGCCCTTGGGCCGGCCCGTTGAGCCTGAGGTGTAGATGAGCATAGCCAGATCGACGTCGATGCCGCCGTGGTCGATCTCACCGGCTTCGAGCGTCAGGCAGTCCGCTAGGGATGCAGCCCCTGCCGGGCATTGGCCATCGGTACCAGCGGTGGAAGCCACGAAGATGCCGGTCTCGCCGCTCGATCCGCACGCCTCAGCGACCACGGGCATCAGTTTTGCCTGCGTGAGGATCGCGGCAGCGTCGCAATCGGCGATGATGTAGGCGAGCTTTTCAGCCTTGGTGGATGAGTTGATCGGACTGAACGTCGCTCCTGCCTTGAGGACGGCGAAAATCGAAACCGCGGCCTCCCAGCAATTGTCCATGAAGATCAGGACCCGGTCGTTGCGCCTGACGCCATTCACAAAAAGGGCGGCGGCCAGGCGGCTCGAAAGATCGTCCAGTTCTTCGAAGCTCAGCCTTTTGTCTTTGGTGATCAATGCCGTTTTGGCGGGATGGGCAGCGGCCTTCGCGGCCAGGAAATGTTCGATCCGCATGGACGCTCCTCGCCGCGGGCACCTACGCTGCCAGCGCCTTTGCTCTCGCACTGATGAAGGATGAGAGACGTTCAATCGAATCCAGATTGGCCGGCACGACGTCGGAATCGACCATCGCTATGCCGAAATCGTCTTCGATGAATGCCACCAATTCCAGCACGGCAGTCGAGTCGATGATGTCGTTCTCGATCAGCGAGTCTGTATCTGCAAGCTGGTATGACGTGTCGCCGAACAGGAAGTTGTCGACGATAAAAGTTCTGACCTTGTCCTTGATTGTAACCATTTTCTTTCCTTCCATTCTCAGGCTGCTCGTGCCGCACCGACCTCTTGGCCGGTGAAATTTTTCTGCCACAGCTGCGTCGACAAAATGCCGACGAAGGCCGCGTTGTCGCGAAACCCAGATACCGGCTGCGTGCGGCATTTCTCATGAAGGTTTGCCGCCGCCTTGGCGTTGAATAGTCCGCCGGCAGCGATGCTCGCTTCGCTCAAGCAGTCGCGTACGTAATCCAGTTCTCCGGCTCCAACAAAGGAGCTGGCGTCCGGGGCTCGGTAAGGTTGTTTGGTGCGCTCCCGGATCGCCGTCGGAAGCAGGTGCTTGGCTGCCTTGCGAAGTATGTGCTTTTCCACCAATCCCTTCAGCTTCATCTCCGGCGGTAGTCTTGCCGCGAATGCCACCAAACGAGGATCGAGGAAAGGGAAACGTCCTTCGATTCCATGCGCCATCGCCATGCGATCGCCCTGGCTGGAGAGTATATAACCCGGCAGGAGGAAGCGGGTTTCGAGATATTGTGCCTGATGCAGTGGATGCCACAGGGAAAATGCTTGGGGCAGCTGGCTGACCAGGTCCTCAGCCGCGTCATAGCCCTTCAACGTCGCACGCAGGTCGCCGGAAAAGAAAATCTTCGCCGCCGCCGTGGTCTTGAAGCGCGGCCGATGCGAGAACAGCGGATCGTCGAGCGCAGTGTTACCGGCGCCGAAGAACGCAGCCAGGTACTCCACTGACTGCTGCTGCAGACCCGGCAGATAGGGATAAAGCCTGCGGAACAGCTGTGGCCTCATGCGCGATGCCGGCTGCCGCCCGCAGAACCGGCGAACACGCGCTTCCTTGAAGACATCGTAGCCTGCGAAGACCTCGTCGGCGCCCTCGCCAGTCAGCACCACTTTCAGGCCAGCCTGTCGAACGAGGCCGGATAATTTATAGAGGGGGGCCGGGGCCGTGCGGATGATCGGCCGCTCGGCAAAGCGGATGACTTCAGGGAAGACACCGGCGATATCGCCGGCACGGCAGGCAATGGTTCGATGATGGGTGCCAAGTGCTGAAGCCATCTCGGTCTGGAAGGCGCTTTCGTCGTGCTCGGCGCTGTCGAACGTCACGGAAAATGTCTGCAGCTTGCGAGGAGTCATGCCGGCGGCAAGCGCCGAGACAAGGGACGAATCGAGCCCGCCCGAAAGATAAGAACCGACCGGCACGTCCGCGCGCATGCGAAGCCTCACCGCATCGGTCAAAAGGGCCTGCAGCTCCTCGGCCGCATCGCCCTCGTTCGTGACCGTCGACGGCGCATCCCGATGCGGATAGTCGAGGTGCCAATAGCGTTTGACCGTGACTTGCCCCTGTGTCGCGATCATCACGCTTGCCGGCTCCAGCTCATGGATATTTCGGAAAGCCGTGCGGGGAGCGATCGGCGCCCACAGCGTAAATATCTGGTCGAGTGCAATCGGATCGATTTCGGCTGAGACGCCGGGGACCTTCATGAGGGCTTTGATCTCCGATGCGAAGTAAAGCACGCCGTCCTTGTTCGTGTAGAACAGCGGCCGGACACCCATCCGGTCTCGTGCAAGCACCATACGCCGACGTCTGTTATCCCATATCGCGAAGGCGAAATCGCCGTTCAGAAGCGGCAGGCAGTCTTCGCCCATCTCGTCATACAGGTGCAGGATGACCTCTGTGTCGCTTGACGTACGGAAGCGCCGGCCCTTCGCTATCAGCCCTTCGCGCAGTTCCAGGTAGTTGAAAATCTCGCCGTTGAACGCAATGGTCAAGTTGCCCGATACATCGGACATCGGCTGCTGGCCATCACCGATCCCGATCACGGACAGCCGCGCATGCCCGAGCCCAGCGTCGGGTGTTACAAATTTCCCTTGCTCATCCGGCCCGCGATGGGCGATCGCAGCTATCATGCGCGCAAGCAAAGCTTCCGCATCCCGGATCGAACCTAAATAGCCCCCGAATCCGCACATTACCTAAGACTCATATATCAGCGAGGTACGAAACATAACCTCAATAGTTTCCTCAAGCGTTAACCGGATAACCTCGACTAACACATGGTTAACAATAATTAAAAAACAAAGGTACTTTTTTAGATTTATTATATCATCCAGATAGAGAAGTATATTTCAAGGCTAAACGCAACTTTCTTTCGAGCAATGGCGGCGCAGTCGCGTTGCCGCCCATGGCCGGCTCAGTGGGTCCGTCACAGATCGCTTGTTCGCTCGATGGATTTTGCAATCCCGAGCCGCCCGATCTAACCCGGCAAACGTGCAGAACCAAAAGCGCTCAGTCTGCCCCGAAGTCAGCGAGCGCCCGTCGATCTGCTCACGTGCAATCTCGGACGCGCTGATATCGAATGAACCGGCGGAGATGTGCGGAGGGAAACGAGGGGTATTTCCGCCGGCTCAACTGGAACCCGGAGGAGTCATTCAGGGTCCAGTGCTGCCTGACGCCATCGCCGTTTTCAATTGCCTCCGAGTTCAATGAACCCGGAGGTAACTTCGTCTTCTGGGCGGAACTTATTGATTTTATGGTGGGCGATGACGGGCTCGAACCGCCGACATCTTCGGTGTAAACGAAGCGCTCTACCAACTGAGCTAATCGCCCGCTCCGGGCCGGACCTTTAAGCAGTTAGGACGGGGTTCGCAAGGCCAAATGAGCGCACGATGCCCTCACCGTTGATCGTTTTCCGCAACAAAATTCGGCTTGTCAAAAAACCTTCTCCTGTTTGCTGTTATGCTGTCGCGCTCCGCTTGACACCCGGTGGCTTACGCCTTATCCACCGCCCCAACGACGAACACGGCTGACCGTGCTCGTCTTGCGCGGGTGTAGCTCAGTTGGTTAGAGTGCCGGCCTGTCACGCCGGAGGTCGCGGGTTCGAGCCCCGTCACTCGCGCCATTTTCAATCACTTAGCTGATTGGAAATGAAAAAAAGTCTGAATGCCGGACCGGCAATTCGGATACTGGTGTCGAACTGGCACTCGATAAATCCTAGCGCTCGGTCTGATTTTCAGAGACCCGTTCGATTTGGCTCATCACCGCTTGAGGATCGACGTTCTGAGCTAGCTGGGGCAGTTCGTCATCTGCTGGCGTCGGTACCTTCAAACGCTCCGTCAGAGCGGACATCATTTCGATCAGTCGCGTGGTTTCATGCTCGTTGAGCAGGCTGATTTGCAGATTCAGCTCAGCGCGGCGCTCGCTGAGCTCAGCCATTCTGTTCTGGTTGATCAGTACAAAGGTAGACAGGAAGATCGCCTCAACCGAGGCTACCATTGCCAATATCACAAAACTTGGGTCCCAGGGTGAAATAGCCGGGATCGCCCCAAGGTTCAGCGCAACCCAGACGATCAGGATTGCAAGGTGCAGATACACGAATGCCATGCTCCCCGCGAAACGGGAAATGACGCCGGCAATTCGATCTTGAAACGCCCGATGCTGCTCCTGCTCTCGTCGATGGTCAACCAGAGCCTGAATGTTGTTGTGGAGGACCGACTGCATGTCGGCGGATTGTGGCGCGGCCATGGACATCAAGGCCCGACTTGAAGCGCTACAGGGGCCGGGGTTTTCCCGACAAACTTGCCAACGAGACCAGCCATTTCCGAATTCCTTTCCCGAATTTTCGTCCAGGAACGCGCAAGACTTGCAGTGATTTATTCACCCGTTTCGTCGGCACCTCCGTGGAAGAAGGATCGGATTTCCTCCCTGTCGACGCTGTCATCGCCGTTCTCGTCGACGGCGTTGAATATCCGCCCGATGAAATCCTGAACTTCGGTTTGAGAAAGCGCACCATCGCCGTCGGCGTCCACTATGGCGAACATCATTCGCATCCGTGCGCCATGCATCATCCCGCCTCCCATTCGGCGCCCGTCATGCGGACCTCTGCGGAAATCGCGATGCCAACGGTCGCCACCTCGTCGTTCTGCTCGGGGCCGGCGATGCTCTTGCATTCTCTCCTCCAGCATCTCGGCCATCATCTGACGCATCATATTGCGCATGGAGTCTTCGGTTGGCCCGCTCACTCCTGGCGCTGGCTCTGAGGCGCGATCCTGTGCAGGTGCGGCGGGCGCAGGTGAGCTCGTCTGGGATACTGCCGGGGAAGCCAGCATAGCCAACGCCGCGGCAACTGCTGTGGTCTTGCTTGCTAATGTCATCGTATTCTCCTTGGAGAATGGTGGACCGAACGTGTCGGCATCCAAGCCAAACCCGCTGCTCCCCGCATGGTTCCTGACGAGTTGGTAGATGATCGCTGTGTGCCGGTTCATCGTTCGCGCTGCCGTAGAAAAATGCGGTCCCTACAGCGACGTAGCGCAGCGATTCGCTTTAACAGCGGGCCAGATGGCTATTTGCGACCGGGCTGTTTGGGCCTTGTGGCGGTTACGTTCGAGCCCGTGGGCTCTCGACCCCTGGCGAGTAACGCCTCACACCGGCGGCTTATCCACCGCCCCAACGACGAACGCGGCTGACACGTTCTCGTCTATGCGCGGGCGTAGCTCAGTGGTTAGAGTGCCGGCCTGTCACGCTGGAGTCGCGGATGGCCTTGGATCCTCAATACAAAAGTCCCGACTTTCGGTTTCCTAAGAGTTTCAACTTTTTGTATTTGTTGCATTCCAAGCCTGTCATATGCGTTTGAGCATTGGATTTTCCCGAACCCGGTTCCCACTTTGGGTCCGATGCTCTAACGGAGAAGAAGCCTTGGACGCCCTGAAATCGCTCATCGAATCGCGCCATTTCGACCTCACGATCATGGTCCTGATCCTGATCAACGCCGTCACGCTCGGCCTCGAAACCTCGCCCGATGCGATTGCTGTTTTTGGCCCGCTGCTAACAGCCATCGACCGCGCGATCCTCGCGGTCTTCGTGCTCGAACTCGCGATCCGGGTGGTCGTCTACAGGACGAATTTCTTCCGCGATCCATGGCGCATCTTCGACCTCTTCGTCGTCGGTTTCGCGCTCATCCCCGCGACCGGTTCGCTCTCCGTGCTGCGGGCGCTGCGCATCCTGCGGGTCCTGCGCCTGATCAGCATCGTTCCGTCGCTGCGCCGTGTCGTCACCGGCTTCATCACCGCCCTGCCCGGCATGGGCTCGATCATGCTGTTGCTCGGGCTGGTGTTCTACGTCTTTGCGGTGATGGCGACGAAGCTCTACGGCTCGTCCTTTCCCGAACTGTTCGGCGGCATACCGGAATCGCTCTTCACGCTTTTCCAGGTTATGACTCTCGAAGGCTGGTCGGACGGCGTGGTGCGCCCGGTCATGGCGGTCTATCCGACCGCCTGGCTGTTCTTCATCCCCTTCATCATCGCGACCTCGTTCACCGTGCTCAATCTGTTCATCGGCGTGATCGTTTCGGCGATGGAGGCCGAGCATGAGGCCGTAGAATCGGCCGACAGGGCAACGCTGCACAGCGATCAGGCCATCATCCTCGCGGAGTTACAGGCGCTGCGGGCAGAGGTTCGCGAATTGTCCGGCGTTCGCGGCTAGATCGCCTCATTCGGCGCGACAGGTACTTCCCCGCGAACATTGCAGAACACAGCCAATCCTATCCGTCGGCGGCCTCTGATGGTGTAGTGCCGTGAAAAAGCCCGCCGCTCCATTTGCGAAGCGGCGGCCCCCCCAGATTACCCCCGATTGCCAGGTCAAGGTGCCCCCCGGCATTGCTGACCGTGCAATTGCGGCGCCAGACCCAGTGATCCATTACGGGACACCTATGCCAATGACGCAAGATAGGTTTGCCGATTCATATTAACTGTGGCTAATATGTCACCGTGGTCGGGACTAAAATCGAGAGCGCCGGCCAGGCTGGGCGGCCTCACCCCTTGGCGAGCAATGCCTCGACCTCTTGTAGCGTCGGCATCGACGGCGCCGTGCCGGGCCGGGTGACCGAAATGCCGGCGACGGCGCAGGCGAAGCGGACCGCTTGCAGCGGTTCCACCTCTCTCGCAAGTGCTGCGGCCAAGCCGCCATTGAAGGCGTCGCCTGCTCCGGTGGTCTCGACCACAGCGCCGGCATTGATCGCGCCGACATAGTCGGAGCGGCTGGCCGTTTGCAACAGCGCGCCTTTGTCGCCGAGTGTTACAATGACCGCGCCGACGCCCTTTTCGAGCAGGCTGTCGGCGGCGCGGCGGGCGTCGTCGATGGAAGACACCTTGATACCGGTCAGTTCCTCGGCCTCGGTCTCGTTCGGCGTGACATAGTCGCAGAGCGTATAGATGCGGTCAGGAAGCTTTGCCGCCGGCGCCGGGTTGAGGATGGTCGTCACGCCTGCCCCGCGCGCGATCTCCAGCGCCCGCATCGCCGCCTCGATCGGCTGCTCGAGCTGGGTGACGAAGACGCCCGCCGAGCGGATCAGGCCGGCGTTAGCCTCGATGTCGTCGGGCGAAATCAGCATGGCCGCACCCGGACTGACGATGATGGCGTTGTTGCCGGTGGTCTCCTCGACGAAGATATAGGCCGCACCCGTATAACTCTCCGGCGTGTCGATGACGGCGCTCTTCACCCCGGCCTGCGCCCAGGTCTGCCTAGCCATATCGGCAAAGGGATCGACGCCGAGGCGCGTCAGGAAAGTGATGTCGGCACCGAGACGGCCGGCCGCAACCGCCTGGTTGGAGCCCTTGCCGCCGGGGCCAAGCGTGAAGGAAGTTCCAAGGAGCGTCTCGCCCATGCGCGGCTGGCGGGCGGCGCGGTAGGCAGTGTCGGCGACGAAGACGCCCAGTATGACGACAGGCTTGCCTGGCATCTCCCTACTCCGCATCCGGCGGAACGACGCCCTTGCGGAAGGCGAAACAGCCATAGAAGCGGCGCTCGCCGGTCTGGATGACGCAATAGGCCTTTTTGGCACGTTCGTAGAAGGCGTAGCGTTCGACCGAGATCATAGGCCAGGCCTTGCCCTCAGCAGCATCGATCTCTTTTTGCACTTCTTGCTGCACTGCGGGAATCTCGTCCGGCTTGCCGACGATCTCCATGCGGGCGGCCGCATCGTCGACGAAACTGTCCAGCGGATAGAGCGACAGCACCGCCTTGACTACGTCCGCGGCCGGCGCATCGATGCGCAGCAGTCGGCCGAGGACGGTCTGGCGGGCCACCGAATCGGAGGGGAAATTGGTGTCGGCGATGATCAAATCGTCGCCGTGGCCCATCGCCCGCAGCGCCTGGAGCACATCGGCATTGAGCAGCGGATTGATCCCTTTGAGCATGGCATTCCTCCCGAACGGGCTTTTTGACGTGAAACCTAGCGCGTGATCCCGAAAAGTGATGTCGGTTTCGGATAAGATCATACGCAAATTCAATGTGTTATAGACGACGGCCGGTCTCTGCGTCGAAGAGGTGGACCTGGTCCAGCCGTGGTTTCAGGTGAAGCGTGTCGCCCGGCTTGAAGTCGTGGCGCTCACGGAACAGCGCCACCATCTCGCCCTCGCCGAAACGCAGAAACACCAGCGTTTCGGAACCGGTCGGCTCAACCACGGAAATCTTCGCCGGCACGCCGTCGGGGTGAATTTCGAGATGCTCGGGCCGGACGCCGTAGACAACATTGCGCCCATCCTCCACGGCGCTGTTCGCGGCGTTAGGGAACGGCGTCCCGGCGATCTCGACGACAGGCTTGTCGCCCTTGCGCACCACGCCCTTGAGCAGGTTCATCGACGGCGAGCCGATGAAGCCGGCGACGAACAGATTGGCCGGCCGGTCGAACAGTTCCAGCGGCGCGCCGACCTGCTCAATGCGGCCGTCGCGCATTACGACGATCTTGTCGGCCATGGTCATGGCTTCGATCTGGTCGTGCGTGACATAGATGGTGGTGGTCTTCAGCCGCTGGTGCAGTTCCTTGATCTCGGTGCGCATCTGCACGCGCAGCTTCGCGTCGAGATTGGAGAGCGGCTCGTCGAACAGGAACACCTGCGGGTTGCGCACGATGGCGCGGCCCATGGCGACGCGCTGGCGCTGCCCGCCCGAGAGCTGGCGCGGATAGCGCTTGAGATAAGGATTGAGGTCGAGGATATCGGCGGCGCGCTTGACCCGCTCGGCGACCACAGCCGGATCGGTCTTCCGCAGCTTCAGCGCAAAGGCCATGTTCTGCTCGACCGTCTTGTGCGGATAGAGTGCGTAATTCTGGAACACCATGGCGATGTCGCGCTTGGCCGGCGGCAGATGATTGACGACACGGTCGCCGATGGCGATTCTGCCGCCTGAAACGGTCTCCAGCCCCGCCACCATCCTGAGCAGCGTGGACTTGCCGCACCCCGAAGGACCGACCAGCACCACGAACTGCCCGTCGGCGATGTCAACGCTGACATCGTGCAGGACCTTGACGGTTCCGAACGCCTTGGCCACATTGCTGATCGCGACTTGAGCCATGGGCCCCCCTTTCGTTGCGGTGAAGCTAAACAACGCAAACGGCGAGGGCAAGTCAGTCTTTTATAGATAAAAAACCCCATCCTCGTTGACACGGCACTTGGTTGTGAGAATAGTGAAAGGGCTCGGATTATGACCCTGTTCCGGGCGCGCCGGCACACTAGTTCGGACCACGGAAATCGAAGTGTCGCGGGAGGAAAACTTGGGCCCGATTTCTAGGAGTCGCTGTTGTTGGGGAACACGTCCAGCGCTCCAAACACCCGAAACAATCACCATTGAGATTCTGGGAGGAACGAAATGAAAGTCAGCCTTTACAACCAATTTATGCGCGCGGGTGCCACTCGCCGCGATGTCCTCAAAGGTGCGGCCAGCATGGCCGCGATCGCAGCGGCGTCCGGCGCCGGGCTCGGCGCGCTGACGCGCCCGGCTTCCGCCGCAAGCGAATTGCGGGCGCAGATCCTGCAAATCCCCGGTGTCGGCAAGGGCCAGCCGACCGATGCCGACTTTCAGCAGGTCGGCGAGCTCTGCCTGGAGGCGACCAAGGCCAATGTCAAGGAGGGCGAGTTCGCCGGCGTTGAGCTCAGTTTCATGGGACTCAACAACCAGAACCTGCACAATGTGCTGTTCCGCGGCTTCCTGAAGCCGTGGGAGGCCTATACCGGCGCCAAGATCAACTGGATCGACCTGGCGCAGGCCGACTACAATCCGCGTCTGCAACAAGCGATCGCAACCAACACCATCGACTTTGATATAGTCGAGATGGGCGCACCGTTCGAGGGCGATGTCTGCGGCAAGGGCCTGACCTCGGAAATGCCTGATTGGGTCAAGAAACAAATCGATATGGACGACTTGGTGGGCTATCTGAAGCCGCCGGTTGGCACCTGGGACGGCAAGCAGTACCGCGTCACCGTCGACGGCGACGCGCACAACTTCAACTTCCGCACCGACGTGTTCGCCGATGCCGGGCTGGCAGAAGCCTGGAAAGCTGACAGCGGTGACAAGGCGGGCCTGACGGAATGGGGTGTGCCGAAGACCTGGCAGCAGGTTCAGGCGGTGACCAAATTCCTCAAGGGCAAGCAGTTCCAGGGGCAGGACGTCTTTGGTTATCTCGACGCGCCCAAGCCCTGGGGCGGTTTCGGTTTCTATTTCCTCGGCAGCCGCGCTTCCGCCTATGCCAAGCATCCCGACGACAAGGCCTGGCTGTTCGATCCGGATACGATGAAACCGCGCGTCAACAACCCAGCCTGGGTGCGTGCGATCCAGGACGTGATCGATGCGCTGCCTTCCGAACCACCGGACCAGATCAATGCCGATCCGAACCAGACCTGTTTCTCGCAATTCCTGGGCGGCACCGGCTCGATGCTGGCCTGGTGGGGAGACGCCGGCTCGAATGCGAAGACCAACGACAGTTCGGTGGTCGGCGACGTCACCGGCTTCTCGATCTTGCCCGGCTCTGACGATGTCTACAATTCGAAGACAGGCGCCTGGGACAAGCTCGCCAGCGGTCCGAACTATGCACCGAACTGCGCCTATCTCGGCTGGGGCGTCTATGTCATGGCCCGCGTCGATTCCGACGAAAAGAAGAAAAAGGCGGCATGGTCCGCCGCCGCCCATCTCGGCGGTAAGGACCTGTCGCTCTGGTGCGCAGCGTACCCATCGGGCTTTCAACCCTACCGCAACTCGCATTTCGACATTCCGGAATGGGTGGCGGCCGGTTACGACGAGGCGTTCATCACCTCGTATCTGAAGTCGGAGGCCGACAGCTACAACCATCCGAACGCGGCGATCGAACCGCGCATCCCCGGCATCTTCCAGTATTACAGCGCCGCCGAGGACATTCTGGCCAACACGTTCGCCGGCAAGATGACGGCGCAGGAAGGCGCCGATGCCATCGCAGCCGCCTGGGAGAAGCTGACCGACCAGATCGGCCGCGAAAACCAGATCAAGCTCTACAAGGCCTCCCTCGGCATGTAGGCTGATACTATGGTGAACCTTGGTCCGGCGACGCAAAGCCGCCGGACTGCACCTTGACCGGCCAGCCGGTCATGAAGCCTTCAGTGAACGGACGAGACGCGTGGCTGAACAGACCTTGCCCACCGATGCGTGGCCGGCAAACGCCGCTCCATCCGATCTGATATCGCCGGGCCGTAAGCGGCTCGGCCGGGCGTTGATGGCCGCTGCGACGCTCGGCCTGCTGGCAGTGATCGCAGTTCAGATCCTCTACAAGACAGAAGTCGACACGATCGGCTTCGAGACCTGGAGGCCGGTCGTCTATGCCTATGTGCTGTGGGGTATAGCACTCGGCGTCGGCCAGGTGCTGACGCGCGGCGAAGACGGTCAGCGCGCGCTGTTCCTGCTACCGGCGCTTTTGTTCACCATTGCCATGGTGATCTTCCCGACACTGTTCGGCTTCTACATCGCGCTGACCGACTGGAATCTCTCTTCGTTCGCCGGCCGCAAGTTCAACGGGCTCGACAATTTCTGGCAGATGCTGGCCGACCCCTACTACCGCAACGCGCTGTTCAACATGGTGCTCTATGTGCTCGCGGTCTTTGTCGAATATGTCATCGCCTTCGGGCTGGCGCTGCTGCTCAACGCGCAAATCCGGGCGCGCAAATTCTTCCGCGTCGTCTTCCTGCTGCCGCTGATGCTGTCGCCGGTCGCGGTGTCGTGGATGATCGGCAAATCGCTGATGGAATACCGCTTCGGCCCGGCCGCAACGCTGGCGCGCTATCTCGGCTGGGACAATCCGACCTTCTTCTCGAATCCGATCACCGCCCGCATCTCGATCATGGTGCTCGATGCCTGGACCTTCATCCCTTTCATGATGATCATGCTGCTCGCCGGCCTGCAGGCGATGTCGCGCGAGGTGCTCGAGGCCGCCAGGGTAGACGGCGCCAATGCCTGGCAGACCTTCTGGCAGGTCACCTTCCCGCTAATGCTGCCGGTTTCGGTGACGGCGGTCATCCTGCGCATCATCTTCAAGCTGAAGCTTGCCGACATCATCATCACCGTCACCTCGGGCGGCCCAGGCGGCGCGACCGATTCCGTCTCGAGCTTCATCTATCGCGAGTATCGCGACCGCTCGAATGTCGGGTACGGCACCATGCTGGCGATGGCCTACCTCATCATCATCATCGTGTTCGTGACGTGGCTGTTGAAATTCGCCAACCGCTTCGTGCGCAACGTCAATTGAATGGGGCGGTGACATGAGCGTCCAGACCACCGAGTATGCCGCTTCCGAAATCCGCTCGCCGGCGAGCTTTTTCGCGAACCGCGTCTTCATCTATGGGGCGCTGGTCTTCTGGGCCTTCATCTGCCTGTTCCCGATCTACTGGACAATAACCACCTCGTTCAAAACCGCGGTCGACGTCACCCAGGGCCATCTCATCCCGTTCGTCGACTTCCGGCCGGACTGGAAGGGTTGGCGCTCGCTCGGCCTGTCGCCCGACTCGATCTTCCGAACCTCGACAGTGCGCGACGAATTCATCAAGCGCTTCATGAATTCGGTCATCACCTCGGTCGGCGCGTCGAGCCTCGCCATCGTCATCGGCAGTCTCGCCGCATACGGCCTCACCCGCTACCGCTATCACTTCGCCTGGTTCAAAAACGAGGACATCTCCTTCTTTTTCCTGTCGCAGCTGATCCTGCCGCCGGTCGTGCTCGCCCTGCCCTTTCTCGTGCTGTACCGGGAAGTCGGCATGCTCGACACGCGCATCGGGCTGATCCTGCTCTACACGCTGATGGTGCTGCCGATCGTCATCTGGATCATGCGCGACCAGTTCAACTCGATCCCGGTCGAACTGGAGGAAGCAGCCCTCGTCGACGGCCTGTCGATCTGGGGCGCCTTCTTCCGCATCGTCATGCCGATTGCGCTGCCGGGCATGGTTGCCGCATTCATCCTGGCGATGGTGCTGTGCTGGAACGAGTATTTCTTCGCCGCACTTCTGACCTCGACCGACGCCAAGACCGTTCCCGTGATGGTGGCGAGCCAGACCGGTTCGCAAGGCATCAACTGGTGGTCGATGGCGGCGCTGGCCACCGCCGCAATCACGCCGCTTGCCGTCATCGGCATCGCGCTGGAGCGCTATCTGATCATGGGCATGACCGCGGGCGCGGTGAAGTAGCGGCGCCTTCTTCCCTTCTCCCCTTTGGGAGAAGGCAGGGCCGCGTTAGGCCGACAATATCGCCCGCAAATGCTTGAGGATCATCGCGGCGCCCTTTTGCCCCAGTTCCGCCGAGGCGTCCGGGGCGGTCGCCGTGTACCATCCCGTATTGTCGGCGAAGCGGCCGGCGTCCACCGCTTCCGGACATAGCGCCAGCATCAGCGACGTCTCGCCGATGCCGGCATGATCGAACGGATACTGGCCGTTCATTGCTGCCGGCATCAGCGGATGCACCTGTATCCAGTTGAAAAAATTGGCGCCTTCGGCATGTTCGGCATAATAGCCTGCCATCGGCTCGGAGCCCCACCAGCCCTCGCCGCGCTCCTTCTCCAGAAAACGGAAGATCGCCTCGCGGCCGGCGGTCTTGAAGGCGAGATCGGTCGGCATGCCGGCAACAAAATTCTCGGTCTGGTGATGGATGATGGCGTGGATGTTGCGAAAGCCGATGCGCAGCAGGCTGTAGAACAGTTCATCTGCGAACGGCGCCAACGCATTTCCGCCGACCTGAACCGAGCCATTGCCCTCCGGCGGCGCCACAGCGTAGCTCGCCGCGCCATAATAGAACGGCGGCAGGATGACGATGTCGGCTTCTTTTTCGAACAGCTCCAGCATCTTGACGACTGCCAGCGTATCCATGCCGACGGCCATGTGCTCACCGTGGTATTCGAGCACGCCGAGCGGGAGCACGACCGGCCAGTTTTCGGCGGTCGCCTTGCGGATCTGGTGCGGCAGCATCAGCTCGTAGCGCATGACGCCTATTCCATGTTGGTTTGGCCGTCGGCGTCGATGCGGCTCTCGCCGATCCGAGCCACCACAGTGCCAAGCTCGTCGAGCGCAGCCCCGAACAGGTTTTTGCCAGCATTGGAACCGGAGACCTGCCTGAATCTTTGGGCCACGTTTTTCCCCGAACAGGTTGTTTTTGCTCATGCTATCACCGTGAAAATCCGTGTCCAATGGCTCGGAGTGCTTTTGCAGTGCCCCAGGCGTGATAGTGTCATGGCAATTGCGTAGGTGAGGAAACGGCAGGACATGAAGACACGGCATTTCGACCGCATCGGCAATGGCGGCATCGCGTTCACGGAACTCGGCTTCGGCACGGCGCCGCTGGGAAACCTCTATCGCGCTGTCTCCGACGAGGATGCCAACGCCACCTTGGAGACCGCCTGGCGAGTCGGCTGCCGTTACTACGACACCGCGCCACTCTACGGGCTTGGCCTGTCGGAAACGCGACTCAATCCGTTCCTGCGTTCGAAAAAGCGCGACGACTTGGTGCTGTCGAGCAAAGTCGGCCGCATCATGCGCGCCTGCCCGCCGGACCAACGCACCGGCATCGGCAAGTTCTTCGACACGCCGTCGCGCCGCGAGGTCTACGACTACAGCTATGACGGCGTCATGCGCTCCTTCGAAGCCTCGCTCGAGCGCCTCGGCGTCGACCGCATCGACATCCTTTTCGTGCATGATCTCGACATCTTCACCCATGGCAGCAAGGAGGCCTCGGACCAACGCATCGAGGAGTTCATGCGCTCAGGCTATTACGGGCTGCTGGCCTTGCGTGACCAGGGCGTCATCAAGGCATTCGGCGGCGGCATCAACGAATGGCAGGTTGCCCAGACACTTGCCGAGCGTGGCGACTTCGACCTTTTCCTGCTTGCCGGGCGCTATACGCTGCTGGAGCAGGAGGCGCTGCAATCCTTCCTGCCGCTATGCCAGAAGCGCGGTATCGGCATCGTTCTCGGCGGGCCGTATAATTCGGGCATCCTGGCAACCGGACCGAAGCCCGGCGCCTATTACAATTATTCCGAGGCGCCGCAGGACATCCTCGACCGCGTCGCGCGCATCGAGGCCATTTGCAAACGCCACGGCGTGCCCCTGATCGGGGCGGCATTGCAATTTCCGCTGCTGCACCCTTCGGTCGTGTCGGTGATCCCCGGCGGCCAGCGGCCGAGCGAGGTCGAAAGCAACCGGTCGCTGCTCGACGCGAAACTGCCATCAGCACTCTGGGCCGATCTCAAAAAGGAAGGGCTGATGCGCGCGGATGCGCCGACGACATAGAGCCGTCCGCTAGCCGCCAAAGCGGGTGCTAAGGAAAAGCCGGGGAATGCCCGGCTTTTCTGGTCTCTGAAAAGGGTAAGAAGGCGCTTAGTTGACTGCGTCCTTGAGGCCCTTGCCTGCCGAAAACTTCGGCACGGTGCGCGCCGGAATCTGCACTTCCGCGCCGGTCTGCGGATTGCGGCCGGTCGAGGCAGCGCGTTTTGACACTGTGAAATTTCCGAAGCCGACAAGCCGGACATCGCCGCCCTTCTTCAGTTCGCCGGTGATGACGGAGAACACCGCATCAACCGCCGACTGCGCGTCACCCTTCGAAATACTCGCGGCATCGGCGACAGCGGACACCAGTTCGTTCTTGTTCATAAAAATTCCCTTCCATGAGAAACCGGAACGTACGACTCATCCGGCAGGAAACGGACTTTAGAAAGAAGCGCTTCCGCAACCAAGTCGAAAAGCGTCAAACGAGTCGAAAAAACCCCGGAATTCCGGGGTTTTTTCACATGAAAAAGCCGGGCGCTAGGCCCGGCTCTCTCTTGTGCATTGCAACTTTAGCAGTACCTAATGGGCGAGTGACTTGCCGGCGTCGTCCCCGGCATCCCCCGCAGCCGGCGCATTGGCTGGTTCGACCCAGTCGATCGGCTCCGGCATACGCACCAGCGCATGGCGCAAGACCTCACCAACCCGCGCGACCGGAACGATCTCCATACCGTTCTTTACGTTGTCCGGAATCTCCGCCAGATCCTTGGCGTTGTCTTCCGGGATCAGCACCTTCTTGATGCCGCCGCGCAGCGCTGCAAGCAGCTTCTCCTTGAGCCCGCCGATCGGCAGCACCCTGCCGCGCAGCGTGATCTCGCCGGTCATCGCCACATCGGCCCTGACCGGGATGCCGGTCAGCACCGAGACGATCGCCGTCGCCATCGCCACACCCGCCGACGGTCCGTCCTTGGGCGTTGCGCCCTCGGGGACGTGGACGTGGATGTCGCGCTTGTCGAACAGCGGCGGCTCGACGCCGAAATCGATAGCCCGCGAGCGGACGTAGGAGGCCGCCGCCGAGATCGATTCCTTCATCACGTCGCGCAGATTGCCGGTCACGGTCATGCGGCCCTTGCCGGGCATCATGACACCTTCGATCGTCAGCAACTCGCCGCCGACTTCCGTCCAGGCAAGCCCGGTGACGACGCCAACCTGATCGTCGGCCTCGACCTGACCGAAGCGGAAGCGCGGAACACCAAGGTAATCGGCGAGATTGTCCGCCCTGATGTCAACCGTCTTCTTCTTGGTCTTCAGGATCTCTGTCACCGCCTTGCGGCCGAGCTTCATCAGCTCGCGCTCCAGGCTCCTGACGCCTGCTTCACGGGTGTAGGTCTGGATGATGCCGCGAATCGCGTCCTCGCCGACGGAGAACTCCTTCGGCTGCAGGGCGTGATCGCGGATCACCTTGGGCATCAGGTGACGCTTGGCGATCTCGATCTTCTCGTCCTCGGTGTAGCCGGCGATACGGATGATCTCCATGCGATCCATCAAGGGCGCAGGAATGTTCAGCGTGTTCGCCGTCGTCACGAACATCACACTCGACAGGTCGTATTCGACCTCGAGGTAGTGGTCCATGAACGTCGAGTTCTGCTCGGGATCGAGCACCTCAAGCAAGGCCGACGACGGGTCGCCGCGGAAATCCTGGCCCATCTTGTCGATCTCGTCGAGCAGGAAGAGCGGGTTGGACTTCTTCGCCTTCTTCATCGACTGGATGACCTTGCCGGGCATCGAGCCGATATAGGTGCGCCGGTGACCGCGGATCTCGGCCTCGTCGCGAACGCCGCCCAGCGCCATGCGGATAAACTCGCGGCCGGTCGCCTTGGCGATCGACTTGCCGAGCGAGGTCTTGCCGACGCCGGGAGGTCCGACGAGGCACAGGATCGGCCCCTTCAGCTTCTTCTGGCGGCTCTGCACGGCGAGATATTCGACGATACGGTCCTTGACCTTGTCGAGGCCGAAATGGTCGGTGTCGAGCACGTTCTGCGCGAAGGCAAGATCCTGCTTGACCTTGGAGTTCTTGCCCCACGGTATCGACAGGATCCAGTCGAGATAATTGCGCACGACAGTCGATTCAGCCGACATCGGCGACATCGTCCGCAACTTCTTCAGTTCGGCTTCCGCTTTTTCGCGGGCCTCCTTGGAGAGCTTGGTCTTCTTGATGCGCGCCTCGATCTCGGCGGCCTCGTCGCGGCCGTCCTCGCCCTCGCCGAGCTCCTTCTGGATCGCCTTCATCTGCTCGTTGAGGTAGTATTCGCGCTGGGTCTTCTCCATCTGGCGCTTGACGCGCGAACGGATGCGCTTCTCCACCTGCAGGACGGAGATTTCGGCTTCCATGAAGCCCATCGCCTTTTCCAGCCGCTCCTTGACCGAAAGCGTGGCCAGCATCTCCTGCTTCTCGGGGATCTTGATGGCAAGATGCGAGGCAACCGTATCGGCGAGCTTGGAATAGTCGTCGATCTGGCTGGCGGCACCCACCACTTCGGGCGAGATCTTCTTGTTCAGCTTGACGTAGTTCTCGAAGTCGGTGACGACGGAACGGGCCAGCGCCTCGACCTCGACCTCTTCCTCATCCGGTTCGACCAGCGCCGTGGCGCGGGCCTCGTGGAAGTCGGGACGGTCGGTGAACGAAACGATTTTCGCGCGCGAAGCGCCTTCCACCAGCACCTTCACGGTGCCGTCCGGCAGCTTCAGCAATTGCAGCACATTGGCGAGCGTGCCGATGTCGAAGATGGCATCGGCCTCGGGATCGTCATCGGCGGCATTCATCTGGGTCGCAAGCAAGATTTGCTTTTCCTGACCCATCACCTCCTCCAGCGCCTTGATCGACTTTTCACGCCCGACGAAGAGCGGAACGATCATGTGCGGGAACACCACGATGTCGCGCAGTGGGAGGACTGCGAAGACGCCGTCGCTGGGAGCCCTGGATATTTTGGCCATTGTCCAACCTTTCTTGTCGCGACTGCCAATCGGCCAACCGCGAATCTCATATTAACGACCGAGGATCGTTCCGCCTACCACCGTTTGTGACGGGAGTTTTACAGCACAGAATTCGGCACCCCGGCCTTCCTCAGTTAGTTGGAGGCACGGGGGGCAAAGATCAAGGGTCAACACGAAACCGTTCATCCAATCTGTCACAATCCGTTCATCAAAAGTCGGCCCGTCCGCAAAGCAAAACGGCGCCTCACGGCGCCGTTTGAAATTCCACTGCAGGGGCTCACGTCAGGCGCTGACGTTGCCCTTTTTTTCCTTCTGCTCGGAATAGATGTAGAGCGGCCTGGCGTTACCGGACACCACCTCTTCCGAAATAACCACTTCGCGCACGCCTTCCAGCGCCGGCAGTTCGAACATCGTGTCGAGCAGGATCGCTTCCATGATCGAGCGCAGGCCGCGCGCGCCGGTCTTGCGCTCGATGGCGCGCTTGGCGATCGCCGACAGCGCATTCTCATGGAAGGTCAGGTCGACATTCTCCATCTCGAACAGCCGCTGGTACTGCTTGACCAGCGCGTTCTTCGGCTCGGTCAGGATCTGGATCAGCGCCGGCTCGTCGAGGTCCTCCAGCGTCGCCAGGACTGGCAGACGGCCGACGAACTCGGGAATGAGGCCGAACTTCAACAGATCCTCAGGCTCGACCAGGCGGAAAACGTCTCCGGTGCGGCGATCCTCGGGCGAAGCTACGGTGGCGCCGAAGCCGATCGACGTCTTGCGGCCGCGATCCGAGATGATCTTGTCGAGGCCGGCGAAGGCGCCGCCGCAGATGAACAGGATGTTGGCGGTGTCAACCTGCAGGAATTCCTGCTGAGGATGCTTCCTGCCGCCCTGCGGCGGTACGGAAGCGACCGTACCTTCCATGATCTTCAACAGCGCCTGCTGGACGCCCTCGCCCGACACATCGCGGGTGATCGAAGGATTGTCCGACTTGCGCGAGATCTTGTCGATCTCGTCGATATAGACGATGCCGCGCTGGGCTCGCTCGACATTGTAGTCGGCCGACTGCAAGAGCTTCAGGATGATGTTCTCGACATCCTCGCCGACATAGCCGGCCTCGGTCAGCGTCGTCGCATCGGCCATGGTGAACGGCACGTCGATGATGCGGGCCAGCGTCTGCGCAAGCAGCGTCTTGCCGCAACCGGTCGGGCCGATCAGCAAAATGTTGGACTTCGCCAGCTCGACGTCATTGTTCTTGCCGGCATGAGCGAGGCGCTTGTAGTGGTTGTGGACGGCTACCGACAGCACGCGCTTGGCGTAGGGCTGGCCGATGACGTAGTCGTCGAGAACCTTGAGGATCTCCTGCGGGGTCGGCACGCCCTCGCGTGACTTCACCATGGAGGTCTTGTTCTCCTCGCGGATGATGTCCATGCAGAGCTCGACGCATTCGTCGCAGATGAACACCGTCGGGCCGGCGATCAGCTTGCGCACTTCGTGCTGGCTTTTGCCGCAAAACGAGCAATAAAGCGTGTTCTTGGAATCACCGCCGTTGTTGCCGACCTTGCTCATTTTCATGTCCTTTCATAGCCGCCCGCCGATGGTCTGGTTGAAAGGGCGCATATCTCAATCTATCGCGGGAAATCGCCGCCGCCAGTATTCCGGCTCCCGCAACGCATTCCGTACGAAACACATATCAGAAAACGTCGCAATGATTCGCACCAACCCCGCACAAAGCTAAGCCGTCGAAAATCAACATAGGCTTAACGTAGGCAATTGCTCCCGTCGAGGGAACAGCCAATTGTGGCCGAAATGCCGCAAGCGGCATCAAAAAGCGGGTTTTCCCACCGGCCAACTGCCACCGGTCTTATGTGGCAATACCTTCGAGCGGCTCACGCGACGAAATGACCTTGTCGATGAGGCCGAAATCCTTGGCCTCGTCGGCGGTCATGAAGTGGTCACGGTCGAGCGTCTTTTCGATCTCGTCGTAGCTCTTGCCGGTGTGCTTGACGTAGACCTCGTTGAGACGACGCTTCAGCTTGATGATATCCTGGGCGTGGCGCTCGATGTCGGAAGCCTGGCCCTGGAAGCCACCGGAAGGCTGATGGACCATGATGCGGGCATTCGGCGTAGCGAAGCGCATGCCATTCTCGCCTGCGGTGAGGAGCAGCGAGCCCATCGAGGCGGCCTGGCCGATGCACAGCGTCGCCACCGCCGGCTTGATGAACTGCATGGTGTCGTAGATCGCCATGCCCGAGGTGACGACGCCACCGGGCGAATTGATGTAGAGGTTGATTTCCTTCTTCGGATTCTCCGCTTCGAGGAACAGAAGCTGCGCGCAGACCAGCGTCGCCATGCCGTCCTCGACCGGACCGGTGATGAAAATGATGCGCTCTTTCAGGAGCCGCGAGAAAATGTCGTAGGCCCGCTCGCCGCGATTGGTCTGCTCGACCACCATCGGAACGAGGTTCATGTAGGTTTCGACGGGGTTCTTCATGGATTATCCCTTATTGCGAGATGGGATTCCGGCGCCGGGAGATTAGCAAATCGGGCAGAATCGGTTTGGATCGTTATCCTGTAAATAGGATGTCGGCTCACCCTAGCGCAAGGCCGCCCCTCCTAGCCATCCGGTTAAGTCGAATCAAGGTTTCTGCACAGGATTCGCCCGAGGCTGCGTCGGCGCTAAAGCGGTGTGGCTGCGCTGCCGAGTAGCACTTTCTTAACCGCGTCGCTTAACGAAATATCTCGAAACTGCTTTCCCGCGATGGCGCTTCCCCTACAATTCAACGTTGAGCTTGCGCTGAAGGTTCAAACAGGGGGAGTGCCATGATCAGGAAAACTGCTTCCTCGGCCATCGCCAGCCTTGCTGTTTTCGGCATGGTGTCCGAAACGGCTGCCGGCGGACGCGCCGTCGAATGCTACGAGCCGGTCAACAGGCCGCCCGTTTACGACACCGTCCACGAAAAGGTGCTGGTCAGCCCCGGTGGCCAGATCGTCGACTACGATCCGCCAATCTACGGCACGCGCGAGAGCCTGGAGCAGATCGCTCCGGCCCGCGTCACTTACGAGGTGGTGCCGGCCGCCACGCGCACCGTCTACCACACGGTCAAGGTAGACGACGGCGGCTATGCCTGGGAATGGCGCATAATCCACGGCCGCAAAGTGCTGTGCAAGGTGTGGCGCAAGCCCCGATATGCGCGGGTCGCCGAAACAGTGGTGGTTGAACCCGAACGCACAAGGCGCGTGGTCATCCCTGCCGAGTATGAAAGCGTGGCCCGAGAGGTGCTGGTACGGCCCGAGCAGCGGCGTGTCATCGAAATCTCCCCGTCCTACCAGACGGTGGCACGGCGAGTGCTGGTCAGGGAAGGTTCGTCGGGCTGGCGGCGCGTTCATATGCCAAGGCATTGCCGGTATTAGGTCACACCGCCTCCGCCCGCAGCCAGGCCTTCAAGCCGGCGACGTCGTCATTGCCGACCGTCGCCGCCACGCGCCTGCCGACCGCCGCGCCGAACTTGTAGCCGTGGCCGGAGCAGGCCGAGACAACAAGGCATCTGCCTTTTTCATGAGCCAGAAATTTCTCGTCGGCGGTGAAGGTGTAGGCGCAGGTGACGACCTCGGTGATCTTGTATTCTTCGACACGGGCGATCGGCGGCGAAAACAGATCGCGGATCGCCTCACCCTCGCCCGGCACCGGCTGGCGGTTCCAGTCGGCGTCGCTGGTCGGCACCCTGTGCAGCCCTGAGCCGAATTTCATGCCGGCGCCGCCGGACGGCGGGATCACGTAGCCGTCGACAGCGCCGCCGACATTCAGGATTACGGGGGCTGCCTGCCATGCCGCTTTCAGATCCACCGGTGGTTCGACATAGGCGAGCGCCGTGCGCCAGGTCTTCAGTTCGCCGTCCAGTTCAGGAAACAGTTTCAGCACCCAGGCGCCGGCGGCGACGACGATGCGGTCGGCCTGCATCGTCTCGCCGCTTTCAAGCACGATGCGGCCGGCCTCGGCGTCAACTTCCACCACCTTGCTGTTTTCGTAGACATTGGCGTGGTTCACGCGCAGCCATCTAGCGAGGCAGGTCGCAATCTTGCGACAATGCAGCGCACCGCCGTCCGGTGAAAAATACGCGTAGCGGAACGAGCCGGGCTCCAGGAACGGCCAGCGTTTAGCCGCGGCGTCCGGCTCGAACAGTTCGAATGGATAGTTCCCAGCTTCCATGCCTTCGCGGTATTCCTCGGCTTCGTCTCCCGGCTCCCGCGAAATGCAGATGAAGCCGCGCGGATCGAGATGGTTTTCGCCGAGATCGGCCCACATCTCGTCCCAGGCCTCATAGGCTTCGGTGATCAGCCTGCCATAGCCCGCCGCTGCGCCATAGGCGCGGCGGATGATGCGATGATGATCGCCCGAGGCAGCAAGCGGATTGGGAATCGGTCCCTGCTCGACGATCGAGACCCGGTGCCCAGCTTTGGCCAGCGACCACGCCGTCGACAGCCCTGCAATGCCTGCGCCAACCACGATCACATTCATCAAGTCAGTCTTCCGCAGCCGCTTCGGCCGGCTCAACGCGCTTTTGTGCATGTCATTGTCCCAAAACCGCTTCACACTTTTGGGCGACATGCATCGGATTGTCGTGCGCCAACATACGGTCTGGCGCCAAGCTGGCAAGCCTTGGAGCGCCGCGCGTCGATGGACGCGCAACACTTTGAATCCGCGCATGATCCTTGCCGAAAACCGATTCCGGTTTTCGGGGTCATGCGCTAATGATCCAGAATGACCGATTTGGTACCACCAACTTACCTGGCCTTCGATCCAGCCACCCGCCATGTGCGGCTCGATCCGCACGAGCCGGCTTTCTTCCAGAATCCCTGTGAGGCCTATGCCTTTATGCACGGCCGATCGAATGTCATCTTCTGGGAAGAGTTCGGCTTCTGGTGCTTTGGCGGCTTCGACGACGTCAACCGGCTGCTGCGCGATCGCCGCTTCGGCCGCCAGAACCCGGCCGGCATCCCTGACCGCCGGAGCATAGACCAGGACCGCACGCATCTCAGCGCCTTCGACGGCATCGAGGCCAATTCGATGCTGGAACTGGAACCGCCCGTTCACACCAGGCTCAGAACGCTGGTCAACCGCGCCTTCGTCTCGCGTCAGGTCGAGCGGCTCAGGCCGCGCGTAGAGGCGCTGGCCAACGAGCTGATCGACCGTTTCGAACTCGGCCAGGTCGACCTGCTGCCGGCTTTCGCATCGCCTTTGCCGATCACCATCATTGCCGAAATGCTCGGCGTGCCGGTCGAGATCGGGCCGCAACTGCTCGACTGGTCGCATCAGATGGTCGCCATGTACATGCATGGCCGCACACGTGAGACGGAAGAGACGGCCAATCGCGCGGCGCGGGATTTTTCGGATTTCCTGCGCGGCTATGTTGCCGAGCGGCGCAAAAACCCCGGCGACGATCTGTTGTCGCTGCTGATCTCGGCGCAGGACGATGGCCAAAAACTCTCCGAGGACGAACTGGTGTCCTCGGCTGTCCTGCTGCTCAATGCCGGCCACGAGGCGACCGTCCACCAGACCGGCAATGCGGTGCACGCGATCCTCGCGCAAGGCGGCGACCCCCGCCGCTTCTTCACCTCGCCACAAACGACAGCCGCCACGGTCGAGGAATGCCTGCGCTTCGACGCGCCGCTGCACATGTTCACGCGCTATGCCTATGAAAAGATCGAGGTGGGTGCCGGTGTCATCGTGCGGCCGGGCGAGACGATCGGCCTGCTGCTCGGTATGGCCAACCACGACCCGGCGGCGTTTGCCGAACCCTTCGCCTTCAGGCCGGATCGTGCGGACCAGAAGAACGTCTCGTTCGGCGCCGGCATTCATTTCTGCATCGGCGCGCCGCTCGCCCGGCTCGAATTGCAGGTATCGCTGAAAACCCTGTTCGACCGGCTACCGCGGCTCTATCTCGCCGAACAGCCGCGCTTTCGCGACACCTATCATTTCCATGGGCTGGAAACGCTCGCCGTGCACACCGGACAGGTGATCAAAGCTTGATCACATACTCCTTGCGAGTCGTTTCAAGCACTTCCCAGCTGCCCTTAAAGCCCGGCCTGAGCACGAAACTGTCGCCGGCCCTGACGGTGCGCGCCTCCCCGCCCTCCTCAGCGACCACTGAAACGCCCGACAGGATGTGGCAGAACTCCCACTCGTCATACTCGATGCGCCATTTGCCCGGGGTCGCCTCCCAGATGCCGGCATAGAGCCCGCCGTCGCGCTCCTCGACATTCCAGGTGCGAAATTTCGGATCGCCTGAAATCAGACGATCCGGCGCCGGCGCGCCAAGTTCCGGTTCGATGCTGTCGACATTGACGGAAAGAAATTTCGGCGCGGTCATGGAAGCTCCTTCCAAGCAGAATCAAACGTTGGCGAGAGCCTGTTCCAAATCGGCGACGATGTCGTTGACATCCTCGATGCCAATCGAGAGCCTGACCGTATCCGGCCCAGCGCCTGCCGCGACCTTCTGCTCGTCGGACAGCTGCCGATGCGTGGTCGATGCCGGATGGATGACCAGCGACTTGGTGTCGCCGACATTGGCAAGGTGCGAGAACAGTTCGAGCGCCTCTACGAGTTTGATGCCTGCCGTATAGCCGCCCTTCAGGCCGAAGGTGAACACGGCACCGGCGCCAAGCGGCGAGTACTTCTTCTGCAGCGCATTGTTCTTGTCACTGGGCAGGCCAGGATAGGACACCCAGGCGACCTTTGGGTGGTTAGACAGCCACCCGGCGACGGTGACCGCATTGTCGCAATGGCGCTGCATCCTGAGCGGCAGGGTTTCCAGCCCGGTCAGGATCAGGAATGCATTAAAGGGCGAGATCGCCGGGCCCATGTCGCGCAGGCCAAGCACGCGCGCGGCAATGGCGAAAGCGAAATTGCCGAAGGTTTCGTGCAAGACGAGGCCACCATATTCGGGGCGCGGCTCCGACAGCATCGGATATTTGCCGGATTTCGACCAGTCGAAGGTGCCGCCGTCGACAATGGCGCCGCCGATCGAATTGCCGTGGCCGCCGATGAACTTGGTCAGCGAATGCACGACAATGTCGGCGCCATGCTCGATTGGCCGCACCAGATAGGGCGAGGCCAGCGTGTTGTCGACGATCAGCGGCAGGCCGTGCTTGCGGGCGATATCGCCGATCTTCTCGATGTCGACGAAGACACCGCCCGGATTGGCCAGGCTCTCGATGAAGATCGCCTTGGTCTTTTCGTCGATCTGGCTTTCGAAGGTCGAGATGTCGTTGGTGTCGGCCCAGCGCACCTGCCAGCCGAAATTCTTGAAGGCGTGGCCGAACTGGTTGATCGAGCCGCCGTAAAGCCTTGTCGCGGATACGAAATTGTTGCCGGGCTGCATCAGATTATGGAAGACGAGCACCTGCGCGGCATGGCCCGACGCCACGGCCAACCCCGCCGTGCCGCCTTCGAGTGCCGCGATACGCTCTTCCAGCACCGCCTGCGTCGGGTTCATGATGCGGGTGTAGATGTTGCCGAAGGCCTTTAGCCCGAACAGCGACGCGGCATGGTCGGCATCATCGAAGACAAAGGAGGTCGTCTGGTAGATCGGCGTGGCACGCGCGCCGGTCGCCGGATCGGGCTTGGCACCCGCATGGACGGCGAGTGTGTTGAAACCGGGCGTGCGGGTCATCGAATACCTCCCCTGAATGCTGAATACTGAATGCTGAATGCTGAATGGTGAATGGTGAATGGTGAATGGTGAATGGTGAATGGTGATGGCAAAGTCGGCCAGCCTCATCCTGATTGCAAGCGGCTCATATGCCGCTTTGCCCGCCTTCCAGAAAAATCCTTCTATTCACCATTCACTACCTATTTCTGGCGAACGCCGAAGCTCTGGAATCCCGGCCGCATCAGCGGCTTCTTCGACGACAGCACGCCGGAATTAACGCCGGTCCAGCCGATTTCGCCCGACAGCTTGCCATATTCGATCTTGGGGCAGCGGTTCATCACCACCTTGATGCCGGCGGCCTCTGCGCGCGCCGCCGCCTCGTCATGGCGCACGCCAAGCTGCATCCAGATGACTTTCGGCAACGGATCGAGCCGCAAGACCTCGTCGACGACGCCCGGCACTGCCGTGGAGCCGCGAAAAACGTCGACCATGTCGATCGGCTCGGGGACATCGGCGAGCCTGGCATAGGTCATCCGGCCAAGGATTTCCTTGCCGGCCTGGCCGGGGTTGATCGGGAACACCGAAAATCCCTTGCCCAGCAGGTATTTGAGCACGAAGTAGCTCGGCCGGACATCGTTGGCGGACGCGCCGACCATGGCGATGGTCTTCACCGAATTGAGGATGCCGGCGATATAGGCATTGTCGTAGGCGTCGTGGTTCATGCCTCGTCCTCATACAGAGCTTCGGCGAGAAAACCATCCGGGTCGTTGCAGAAACTGCGCATCATGCGGAAATGATCGGTATCGTGAAAATCGGTCGGGTCGAGGCCGAAGCGGCTAATGCGGAACAGCCGCGCGCCGGGACAGGCCATCAGCAGCGGCGAATGCGTCGCCATGATCACTTGCGCCGTGCCTGATAGATCCATCCGCCGCAGCATCCTGATCAGCTCGATCTGACGCGTCGGCGACAAAGCGCTTTCGGGCTCGTCGAGGATGTAGATGCCTTGCCGGCGGCAGCGCTCCTCGAAGAAGCGGATGAAGCCCTCGCCATGCGACCAGGACAGGAAATCGGGCGGCGCCGCACCAGAATCCAGCGCCGCTTGGTCGAGATAGCGCGCCACGGAGTAAAAAGATTCGGCGCGAAAGAACCAGCCGGCGGTGACCTTTGGCAGCCAGTGGCCGCGCATCGTTGCGGCGAGCGCCGCGCCGCTCTTGTCGATGGCGCGGGAGTGGTCGATGGGCATGTAGCCCTTGCCGCCGCCGGCTTCATCGTATCCGGCCAGCGCGCCGATCGCCTCGAGCAGCGTCGATTTGCCGGTGCCGTTCTCGCCGACGATGATGGTGATCGGCGTGGTGAATTCGAGTTCGAAATCGTGGCTGCGGAAGATCGGCAGATTCCAGGGATATTTTTCCCAATCTGCGACACGGCTGGGCTCGATCAGGATGCGCTTGAGATAGGGCGCATTCAGCCGCGTCAGTTGCTTACGAGGAGCCATGCGGCGGCGGTCAGCCCGGCAGCGAGATGCTGCCGTCTTCCGCGATCGGAAAAGCCGGATTGTGCGCCACTTCCCAGACATGCCCTTCCGTGTCGGCGAAATAGCCATACCAGCCGCCCCAGAAGGCGCGACCGGCCGGTTTGACGATACGACCGCCGGCCTTCTCGGCCATTGCCAGCATGTGATCGACTTCCGTGTCGGAGCGGGTGTTGTAAGCGAGGTAGATCGCCGACGGCGCCGTGCCGAAGGTGATGCCTGAATCCTCTTCGGCGCTTTCGCGCGGAAACAGCCCGAGAATGACGCCGCCCATCTGGAAGAAGGCGACGCCATCGGTGATTCCAGCATGGCGGGTCAGGCCCATCGCCTCGTAGAAGCGTGTGGCGCGCTCCAGATCGTCGACGGCGATGGTGATAATGGAGATGCGGGGCTCCATGTCTATTCCTCCGTCCATTCCGGCTTGCGTTTGCCGATGAAGGCGCCGATGCCCTCTTCCGCGTCGCGCGCCAGCATGTTGTCGACCATGACGCGGCCGGTATAGGCATAAGCCGCGGCAAGCCCCATCTCGGCCTGCGCGTAGAAGGCTTCCTTGCCGGTCTTCACGACCAAAGATGATTTGGCGGCAATGGTTTGCGCGTATTTGGTGACAATCTGATTCAGATATTCGCGCGGCACGACCCGGTTGACGAGGCCGAATTCCTTGGCCGTCGCAGCATCGATCGTCTCGCCGGTCAAAAGCATCTCCATAGCGTGCTTTCGCGAGACATTGCGCGACAGCGCCACCATCGGCGTCGAGCAGAACAGGCCGATATTGACGCCGGGCGTGCAGAAGGTCGCCTCATGCGAGGCGATCGCCAGATCACAGCTCGCGACCAGTTGCGCCCCCGCGGCCGTCGCCAGACCATCGACCTCGGCGATCACCGGCCTGGGATGGCGCACGATCGCCTGCATCAGCGCCGCGCAAGCGGTAAACGTCTCCTCGAAGAACGCCTTGCCGCGGTCGGGATCGCCACGGTGCGCGGTCATTTCCTTGAGATCGTGGCCGGCGCAGAACACCTTTCCGGCGGCCGCCAGGATGATGACGCGGACGGATCTGTCTGATTTCGCGCGGTCGAGTTCCGCCGTCAGCGCCGCCATGACCGCCAGCGACAGGGCATTGGCCGGCGGATTGGCGAGCGTGAGGCGCAGGACGCCCTTGTCCAGCCTCGCCACGACAGGACCTTCGGCAACAGCCGGCTTGATCGCGACGATTTCAGCCATTTCTCCAACCTTTTCATCGGCCAGCGGCATCGCATGCGCGAGCCATGGAACAAAAGAACTAGCACGCTGCCGATTGAAGAACAGTCGTCAGACGTGTTTTCTCATGAGTAACAATTGGCCCAGCCGCCTTATTCGGCAAGCCGAGATCAGCACGATCAACGAGGAACATAATGGCCGAGCAGAGCAACCTCAAACCGGTGCTAACCGCGGCCGAAGTCAATGCCTTGATGGAAAGCGTCTATCCCCAGCTCAACAACCAGTTCACCTTCTACGAGGCGATCGACGTGTTTCCCGGCGGCTGCACGGTGCGGCTGAATGCCGGCGAGCGGCATTTGCGCCCTGGCGGAACGGTGTCGGGCTCGTCGCTGTTCACACTGGCCGACATAGTAGGCTATGTCTGCGTGCTTTCGCATGCCGGGCCCGATGCGCTTTCTGTCACCACCAATCTCAATATCAATTTTGTCCGCAAGGCCGAGGCCGGGCCGATCGACGGCCATTGCCGCATCCTGAAGCTGGGCAAGAGCCTGATGGTGTTCGATATCGACATCGTCGCCGGACCGGACGGACATACAGTGGCCCACGCCACGGGAACCTATTCGATCCCGCCGAGGAAGAGCTTTCAATCGCAAGCCTGATTTGCCGGCGAATACGTTTTGCGCTCGTTCCAAGCGAACCCAACGGAACGAAACGTCCGACAAAACGTTCGCAGCACCAGTCAGACCCGCAAAAACATGCCCGAACTTCCCACCTATCTGGCGTTCCTGGTCGCAGTGCTTGGCTATCAGCTGTCCGGCCCCGGACCGGACATGCTTCTGGTGATCAGCCGCGGTATCGGACAGGGCCGGCGGGCGGCACTGGCAACGGCGACCGGCTGCGTTTTCGCAGGCGTGATCCAGATTCCGTTGCTGGCAATGGGACTTGCATCGCTAATCACGTCCTCGCCTATCGCGTATGGCCTGCTGCAAGTGCTCGGAGCGGCGTACCTCATTGCAATCGGGACAAAGTTCTTGCTCGTGCGCAACGAAGCGGAAACAAACAGCATCGTCGCGGCCAAGGAGGGAGGCCTGGCGGGCGCCTTTTGGCAAGGCATGATCTGCAACCTGACCAACCCTACCGCACTCGTTTTCATGCTCGCAGTGCTGCCGCAGTTCGTCCATGCCTCCACAGGATCGTCGGCGATGCAGTTTGTCGTACTCGGGACCACCATGAAGGCTACGGGCCTTCTGGTCCTGGGGGCTGTAGCCTTCGCCTCAGGTGCGGTCGGCGCCTGGCTGGCACGCAACTCCGGTTTTCTTGTCTGGCAAGAGCGCCTGGCCGGTGCGATCATGATCGCCGTCGGCATCAAACTGCTGCTGGCCGCAATTATTCCGGGCCGGCGCTAAACCAAGTTTGATGGATTCGAATGCGGTATAATGATACCTCAACTACAACCTGTTAATTTTACACAATAATCCTTTTATGATGACGGGAAAAGCAGCTTGACTGCATAACTCTCCTCCCCTATAAGCCTTCACGAAGCAGCGGCCCCGCAAGGCCGCCGTTTTGTTATTGGCGGCGGGCAAGCGCTCACGGTCAATCCAAGCAACAAGAAACGCCTTTCCTTGTCGTTCGTCGATGGGGAAGGTCCGAACCGAAAGCAACAATTCATGGCAACCTTTTCGCAGAAGCCTGCGGATGTGGTGAAGAAGTGGGTGCTGATCGACGCCGAGGGTCTCGTCGTCGGCCGTCTCGCCACTGTCATCGCCAATCATCTTCGCGGCAAACACAAGCCCACCTTCACCCCACATGTCGACGACGGCGACAACGTCATCGTCATCAATGCCGACAAGGTGGTGTTCACCGGCAAGAAATTCACCGACAAGGTCTATTACTGGCACACCGGCCATCCCGGCGGCATCAAGGAGCGCACCGCGCGCCAGCTGCTCGAGGGCCGTTTTCCCGAGCGTGTCGTCGAGAAGGCCGTCGAACGCATGATCCCGCGTGGCCCGCTCGGCCGTCGCCAGATGAAGAATCTCCGCGTCTATGCAGGCACGGAACATCCGCATGTCGCCCAGCAGCCCGTCACGCTCGACGTGGCCAAGCTGAACGCCAAGAACAAGAAGGTTTCGTAAAATGGCTGAGCTTTCCTCGCTCGCAGAACTCGGAACTGCCACCGGCAACACCAACACGCAGCCGGCTGCACCCGTCCATGTCCAGAAGCTCGACAAGTCGGGCCGCGCCTATGCCACCGGCAAGCGCAAGAACGCCATCGCGCGCGTCTGGGTGAAGCCCGGCTCCGGCAAGATCGTCGTCAACGACAAGGTGTTCGCTGAATATTTCGCGCGTCCGGTCCTGCAGATGATCCTTAACCAGCCGATCATCGCCGCCAACCGCGCCGGCCAGTACGACATCGTCGCCACGGTCATCGGCGGCGGGCTTTCCGGCCAGGCCGGTGCCGTGCGCCACGGCATCTCCAAGGCGCTGACCTATTACGAGCCGGCGCTGCGCGCCGTGCTCAAGAAGGGCGGCTTCCTGACCCGCGACAGCCGCGTCGTCGAGCGCAAGAAGTACGGCAAGGCGAAGGCCCGCCGCTCCTTCCAGTTCTCCAAGCGCTAGGCTCTACGCAGCCGCATAGGTCAAAGGCCGCCTTCGGGTGGCCTTTTTCTTTGTGCCGACTTCGCTGAATGTCGGGATCGATCGGCCGATGCCTTGATGAAGTCGATAAACGCGCGCAGTGGAGCCGGCACGAGACGTTGGCCGGGATAATAAAGGAACGGCCCCGAGAAGCTCTGCCACCAGGGTTCGAGGACGGGTTCGAGCACACCGCTTTCGAAATGCGGGCGAAGCCAGTCCTCGAAGAGGCTGACAATGCCGGTACCGGCAATGGCTGCATCGACGGCGAGATCGGCCGCCCCGCCCAGGGTCACGAGAAGCGGCCCCGCCGGATCGACCTGCACCACCTCGCCGTCTCGCTCGAATTCCCAAAGCGGCATCGCGCCGCTGGCGAATCGGCCGCGCAGGCAGGCGTGCCCGAGAAGATCGCGCGGGTGCTCAGGCCGGCCTTGGCGATCAAGGTAGGCGGGGCTGGCAGCGGTGGCGAAGCGCTGCACGCGCGGCCCGATCGGCACCGCGATCATGTCTTGTTCCAGCCGCTCATCGTAACGGATCCCGGCATCGCACCCCGCCGCCAGTACGTCGACAAAGCTCTCCTCGGCGATCACCTCCAGCCGGATGCCGGGATAGGCAGCGAGAAACCCCGGGACGATGCTGGGCAGCACCAGCCGCGCCGCGCTGACCGGCACGTTGAGGCGCAACGTACCTGCCGGCCTGTCGCGGAAGCCATTCACAACGTCGAGGGCCGATTCCACCTCGGTCAAGGCTGGGCCGAGCCGGGCCAGCAAGCTCGCGCCCGCTTCGGTCAAGACGACGCTGCGGGTCGTCCTGTTGAGCAGCCTGACGCCGAGCTGCGTCTCGAGGCGGCGCACCGCCTCGCTCAAGCCCGACGCACTGCCGCCGCTGGCGCGGGCGCCATCGCGAAAACCCTTGGCCCGCGCTACGGCCACGAAGGCGTTCAGGTCTCCGAGGTCGATCTTCATTGTTCGATATTCCGTACAACCCGTGCGGAATGTACCCAATTATCGTGAGATCGGATAGCGCCTATCTCAGCGTCATCCTGAACGGAGACAGACTATGTCCAGAATTGACCTTTCCGGCATGTTCACTCTCGGCGACCGCACCGTGAAGCGGCTCGGCTACGGCGCCATGCAACTCGCAGGACCCGGCGTATTTGGTCCCCCCAAGAACCATGGCGCGGCATTGGCCGTGCTGCGCGAAGCTGTTGCGCGCGGGGTCAATCACATAGACACCAGCGATTTCTACGGGCCGCACGTCACCAATCTGCTTATCTGTGAAGCGCTCGCGCCCTACCCGGACGACCTCGTCATTGTCACCAAGATCGGCGCCCGGCGCGGCGAAGACGGATCATGGCTGCCGGCCTTCTCGGCCGAAGAGCTGACCCAGGCGGTGCACGACAATCTGCGCAATCTCGGGCTCGACGTGCTGGACGTGGTCAATCTCAGGATCATGTTCGACGCGCATGGCCCTGCCGAAGGGTCGATCGAGGCGCCGCTCACTGTGCTGGCCGAGCTGCAGCGACGCGGTTTTGTGCGCCACATCGGGCTAAGCAATGTCACGTCAGGACAGATCGAAGAGGCGCGACGGATCGCCGAGATCGTCTGCGTGCAGAACCAGTACAATGTTGCGCACAGGGGCGACGATGCTTTGATCGACAAACTCGCCCGCGACGGCATCGCTTATGTGCCGTTCTTTCCGCTCGGCGGCTTCAACCCGCTGCAGTCGTCTACCCTATCCGGCGTCGCTCAGCGCCTCGGCGCCACACCGATGCAGGTCGCGCTCGCCTGGCTACTCGGGCGCGCGCCCAATATCCTGCTCATTCCCGGCACCTCATCGGTCGCACATCTCATTGAGAACCTTGCCGCAGCCGAACTCCGTCTGCCGGAGGATGCCGCCAGGGAATTGGACGGAGTAGCGATGGCCGCCTGACAGCGGGCTGGCGACCATCCAGGGAAGCGGCTCCCTTGCCCCGCTCCGATCCAGTCTAGTTGATGCTTGCGGTGTTCGCCGGCTCCGCCGGCCGCGTCTCATCAGAATAAGGCACGCGGTAGCCGTTCGCTGCCAGCCAGTCGATCGCCGCTTTCGGCTCGTCGGTCTGGATGATGGTGGCGCCGCGCTCGGCCCAGAAGCCGTACGTCTCGCGCGGTAGACTGGCGAGCACCGCCAACTCGTCGCCGCGACCGCCGGCAAGGAAGCCGCCCGGCTTATTGACGATAGCGTAGGTATTGGCCCAGATGTGCCAGTCGCCCCTTATCGCGGCCGCGCGCATACGGGGGCTGAACAGCGGACCGCCGGTGTCGGTCAGCGTCTCCGATCCCGCGCGCCAATTGATCATCTCGACCGCGCGCGGCGAAAAGATCCCGCTGACTTTCTCGGCGAAACCGGCGTCGCGAACCGCGTCATCGGCGATAATCGGCATGAACTGGAAACCACTGCCGATCGCGCCCATGGCGGCTTTGACAGTGGTGATTCTGGCCGGATTCCACAGGTTCTCCTTGACGATCACCTGTTCGGCCATGCCCAGATCGCGCGCGACTGCGATCATGCCGGCCAGGCTGTCGACATCGAGCTTGTTGTCGATGTTGATGAGTATCCTGTCCTTGGTCGCCATCAGCATTTCGCGCAGCGTCGAAACCGGCTCATCGGTGACAGCGCCGGTGCCTTCGATCACCAGTCTGCAGGTTTTGAGCTCGGCCAGCGTGCGCTTGATCACCTCGCCATTGCAATTCGTCGTGCGGTCGAGCCAGCTGTCATGCATGACGACGAACTGGCCGTCCTTCGAGCGCCTGACGTCGACCTCGACGATTTCGGCACCCAGCGCGATCGATGCCTCGACGGCGGCGATCGAGTTCTCCGCATAGAGCGTCTTGCGGGCCTGCATACTGCCGGCGCGATGTGCCGCCACCATGACATGGTCGCGCCACTGGTTGGCGTGTTCGAAACGGTCGAGAATTTGTCTGGCGCGTGTTTCGCCTGCCGATGCCGTGCCTGTGAAGAGCACCGAGGCGGCGGCAAGCAGAAGGTTCAGCCAGGTCGTTCGCATGAGAATCGCTCCGTACCGGATGCAAACCCGGTTAAGCGAGACACGTGACAGCCTGGTGAACAAAGCCGGCTTCGCAAATGCCGGAAGTCCGGCCAATGCCGGCTGGAGCGGCCGTTCTGAAACCTCGAACCGGCAATCAGCAGGTCGCCGGCCATCAGCTTGCCGAGATGCTTGGCGCGCCCATATCTGTTCCGCTCCGCGGCCGACACCATTCCGCGGACACGGCTATCTACTCAAGGTTGCATTCATGCCTACCTACGCAATTTCCGGGTTGGCCAATACGGGCTCACCTGGCAAGCAAGAATTTGTGACCGGGCTCGAATGGCCCAGGCCTCGGAAGGGGTCGCATTTCTGAGAATTATATCCAATAAGGTTGCGCCTCGACGCACAGGAGATCGCTTCATGCCGAACAGCAACATCGACCACGCCTTCACCGCCCGGGCCAGGACGGGTGCGTCCTTCGAGCCGACCTATGCCGGCGCGCTGTCGTTCATGCGACGCAAATACACGAAGGACGTGAAGGGCGCGGACGCGGTGGTGTGGGGCATCCCCTTCGACGCCGCCGTCACCAACCGGCCGGGCGCGCGCTTCGGGCCGCAGGCGATTCGCCGCGCCTCGACCATCCTCGACAACGATCCGCAGTATCCGTTTTCGCGCGATCTGTTCGAATATCTCGCCGTGGTCGACTATGGCGATTGCCTGCTCGACAGCGGCAATCACCAGAAGACTCCGGGGACGATCGAGCGCGAGGCAGCAAAGATCCTGAAATCCGGCGCCTTCCTGCTATCGCTCGGCGGCGACCATTTCGTCACCTGGCCGCTGCTCAAGGCGCATGCCGCCATCCACGGCCCACTTGCCCTCGTGCAGTTCGACGCCCACCAGGACACTTGGCCGGACGACGGCAAGCGCATCGACCACGGCTCCTTCGTCGGCCGCGCGGTCAAGGACGGCATTGTCGACCCCGACCGTTCGATCCAGATCGGCATCCGCACCCATGCGCCCGAAACCTTCGGCATCAAGATCCTGTACGGCCACGAAGTTGAGGAAATGCGTGCGTCCGATATCGCTTATGCCATCGTCGATCGTACCGGCGGCAAAAAAGCCTACGTCACCTTCGATATCGATTGCCTGGACCCGGCCTTCGCGCCCGGCACCGGCACCCCGGTCGCCGGCGGGCCGTCCTCGGCAAAAATCCTGTCGGTGCTGCGCCAGATCAATCAGGTCGATATCGTCGGCGCCGATGTCGTGGAGGTTGCGCCGGCCTATGATCACGCCGATATAACGGCAATTGCCGGGTCGACAGTCGCCATGCATTATCTCGGGCTCCTGGCGGAACGAAAGGCTCGACTCGAAGAGCTGAACAGCGGCAATCAGGCCGTCGCCGCATTGAATCAGGCAAGTGGCATATAACTTCGAAATATCAGGGAATTCAGGCAGGCAATGAAACCGAAAATCTTCATCGACGGCGAGCACGGCACCACCGGTCTGCAGATCAGGGCGCTGCTTGCCGAACGCGGCGACCTGGAGATCATCTCCATCCCGACCGAGCGCCGCAAGGAACCGGCAGCTAGAGCCGAGTTCCTCAACGCCGCCGACGTCGCGATCCTGTGCCTGCCGGATGCAGCCGCAAAAGAAAGCGTTTCGCTGATCACCAACGACACCACAAGGGTCATCGACGCCTCGACCGCGCATCGCGTCGCCGAAGGTTGGGAATACGGCTTCGCCGAAATGGACAAGGATCAGGCGCGGAAAATCGCTTCGGCGAAGCGCGTCGCCAATCCGGGCTGCTGGCCGCAAGGCCCGATCGCGACGCTCAGGCCGCTGGTGGCAGCCGGGCTGTTGCCGCCGGATTTTCCGGTCACCGTCAATGGCATTTCGGGCTATTCGGGCGGCGGCCGACCGATGATCGAGGACTATGTCGCCAAGGGCGAGGATGCCTCGGAATTCCTGCCCTACGGGCTGACCCTGCAGCACAAGCATGTGCCGGAGCTCAGGACCTATGCGAAGCTGTCGCATGACCCGATCATGCAGCCGGCGGTCGGCAATTTCGCGCAAGGCATGATCACGGTGGTGCCGTTGCAGCTCGGCGGCCTCGACTATGTACCGACGGGCGCCGAGCTTCATGCGGCGATTGCCGACCATTTCGCCGCGATAGATGGCGGCGTGGTCGAGGTGGCGCCCTATGTGCATCTTGAACGCGTGCCGGAGATCGATCCCGAAATCTACAACGGCACCAACCGGATGAAGCTCTATGTCTTCGCCAATGACGACAGGGCCCAGGCGCTGCTGTTCGCCGTCTACGACAACCTCGGCAAGGGCGCCTCGGGTGCTGCCGTGCAGAACATGGATCTGATGCTCGGCCTCAAGCCCTGAATGGACGCTCCGACATTTCCAGAACGCTGGAAGGTCAGCGCGCCAGAACTGATTGCCGAGACGTTCAGCAGCCGCATCTGGAAGGTTGTTCGCGCGGACGGCGCGCCGGCGATCGTCAAGGCCCTCAAACCCTTCGACGATGTCGAAGACGAGTTGCGCGGCGAGCATTTTCTCGCCTGGCGGCGTGGCGAAGGCGCAGTGCAGCTGCTCGGCAGCGACGGCCACTGCATGCTGCTCGAATATGCCGGTGACAGGATGCTGTCGCAGGTTCTCGCGGAGCAGGGAGACAATGCCGCCACAGCAATCGCGGCCGAGGTGATGGCAAACCTGTTCTCGCCATCCGACCACCCTGCCCCACCGGATCTGCAGCCGCTGCGGGTACGGTTTTCCAGTCTGTTCAAGAAGGCGAAGATCGATCGCGACGCCGGCGAAAAAAACCTCTACGTCGAAGCGGCTGCGACCACGGAACGGCTGTTGGCCGATCCTGTCGACGTGCTGCCGCTGCATGGCGACCTGCATCACGACAATATCATGCAGGGACCGCGCGGCTGGTTGGCGATCGACCCAAAGGGCGTTCTCGGCGATCCCGGCTTCGATGCGGCGAACATGTTCTACAACCCGCTCGACCGCGACGACCTTTGCAGCGATCCCCGGCGGATTGCCCACATGGCTGAGATCTTCGCCAGAACGCTCGGCCAAACGCCGCCAGCCATCCTGGATCATGCCATCGCCTATGGCTGCCTGTCGGCGTCGTGGCACCATGAGGACGGCAACGCGATCGAGGAAAGCCGCGAATTGTCCATTGCCACGGCGATCAGGACGGTGCGGCTCAGCCCCTGACGGCGATCTGGTTGGGCAGCGGATAAGCGCCCTTGGTGCCGCGCCAATGCGCTGCAGCAAACCCTAGCAGGACAAGCGCGAATGCCTGATGCGTCAGCGCCATGTGCAGCGGCACGTGCATCAGCAGCGTGCCGATGCCGATCAACCCCTGCGCCAGCACCAGGAGAAACAACAACGTCGCGCGGTGCGCATGCGTCGTGCCTGGCTGGCGGCGGTGTGTCGCGATCATGTGCCAAAGTGCTGCGGCGAAGATCGCGTAGGCGCCGAGCCGGTGGATGAACTGAACCGTCTTCGGGCTCTCGAAGAAGTTGCGCCATGCCGGCTCGAGGATCATCAGATCGCCGGGGATGAGCTTGCCGTCCATCAGCGGCCAGGTGTTGTAGCTCAGGCCGGCGTCGAGCCCGGCGACCAGCCCGCCGAGATAGATCTGGATCAGCGCCAAAAGCACCAGAAAGCCGGCCAGACGCTGCGTCGAACGGTCGGCGGCCGGTTCGGAATGAGGCGCGAGCCCGCGCGCCACCACCATGGTCGCGGTGAAGATCAGCGCGGCCAGCGTCAGATGCGTTGCCAGCCGGTATTGGCTGACGGAGACCCGGTCGACCAGTCCGGACGCCACCATCCACCAGCCGATCGCGCCCTGCAGGCCGCCGAGAAGAAGAATGCCTGATAGTTTCGGCCGAAGGCCGCGTTCGATGCGGCGCGTCGCCCAGAAAAACACCAGCGGCACGGCGAAAACCACGCCGACACCGCGCGCCAGGATCCGGTGCACCCATTCCCACCAGAAGATCGACTTGAACGCTTCGATGCTCATGCCCTTGTTGAGCTCGGCATATTGCGGGATCTGCTGGTAGCGCTGGAATTCCTCCTGCCATTCGGCGTCGTTGAGCGGCGGGATGATGCCGTGGATCGGCTTCCATTCGGTGATCGACAGGCCGGACTCGGTGAGCCTGGTGGCGCCGCCGACCAGCACCAGTACAAACAGCACCAGAAGCACGACGTAGAGCCAGCCACGCACCAGCGCCCGGTTGCGCAGGTCGCGGTCGCGGGCCACGAAAGGCGCGGCAGCTGATATGGCAGCCATAGGCTTGTCCCGGCAGGTTGCAGTCGCGGATTGGTGGACCATCGCAATCCCGCTGGCAAGACCGGACAGCGCGGCAAGCCGTCGCGCCGCTTCTTGCGGGTTGCGTGCCTCTTCCGTTGGGCCTAAGCGATAGGGATCAACGGGATCGCGAAATGCCAATTCGCCTGAAAAAGCTGATCGGAACCTTCCTGCTGGTGGCGCTGGTCATCGTCTACGCACTGGTCGCATCGATCGTGGCGGTTGCCCAGCTGGCAGAATCGGGACCGTTGGCGCATTTTCTGTTCTTCCTGCTCAGCGGCATGCTGTGGGTGCTGCCGGCTATGGGCATCATCAAGTGGCTGATCCTGGAGCCGCCGCGGCCGAAGAATTGAGGCTCGCCCGCCGCCGCTAGATGGTGAAAGCCTGACGCTTGCCACCCGACGTGTAGGGTAGCTCAGGGTGGTTTTCTGCCTTCCGTGTCGCCGATCGGAACGCGCAGGCAGCGCCGCTTTCCGACCTCAGCACCTCTAAGCGCGAACGTTCGTGTGATGTCCGATGCGCGCGTTCGTAGGGCATCTCGCTGTTACATCGCGGTGACAAAAGCACCGCCACGGTGGCGTCACCCGGTTACCAAGGGCAGCAAATATCTCCGGCCTTCTGGGAGTGCGTGTCAGGGTCCCCAGAGGCTGCGTGGGCGTGTCGCCGGTTGGCTGTTAGCGCGGCGACTGGATCGCTCCACGCCTCGCAAGCGGGATAGCGAAATCTCGTGAAGGCAAGGTCAAGCTGCGTTCTCCGTTCTGAATCGGCGACGGGCGGCGGCTGGGAAAGATGGATGCCATGCACGTTGAGCGTCTGGAAGTTGGCGGGGCATTGGCGCGAGGCAGCCCGCGTGCACGCGCCTGGCCGGGCGGTGCAATGACCGCGCAGCGCCGCCTCGCAGCGATCCTGGCTTGCGACGTGGTCGGCTATTCGCGCCTGATGGAGCGCGACGAGCGCGGCACGCTCGAGCGGCTCAAGACATACCGCAAAGACCTCCTCGAACCGCTGGTCTCCGAGCATCAGGGCCGGATCGTCAAGCTCACCGGCGACGGCATGCTGTGCGAGTTCGCGAGCATCGTCAACGCGGTGACCTCGGCGATGGCGATCCAGCAGGCTTTGGCAGAACACGAGGCGGAGACGCCCGAGGAAGAGCGGATTCGCTTCCGCATCGGCGTCAATCTCGGCGACGTGGTCTGCGAGGAGGATGGCGACCTCTACGGCGACGGTGTCAACATCGCCGCCCGCCTCGAAAGCATCGCCGATGCCGGCGCCGTGGTCGTCTCGGGCACCGCCTACGACCACCTTCAGGGCAAGCTCGACGGCGGCTTCACGCTGCTCGGCGACCTGCGCCTCAAGAACATCGAGCGGCCTGTGCGCGCCTATCGCGTCGAGACCGACCCCAGCGCCTCGGTGGCTGCACCGCCTCCCCTGCCCGCGAAACCCTCGATCGCGGTTCTGCCTTTCACCAACATGAGCGGCGACCCCGACCAGGAATACTTCGCCGACGGACTGGTGGAGGACATCATCACGGGATTGAGCCGGGTGAACTCCTTCTTCGTGATCGCCCGCAACTCGTCCTTCACCTACAAGGGCCGAGCGGTGGACCTGCGCCAGGTCGGGCGCGAACTGGGCGTCCGCTACGTGCTCGAAGGCAGCATCCGCAGAGCAGGATCGCGCGTGCGCATCAGTGGGCAGTTGGTGGACGCGATCAGCGGACACCATGTCTGGGCCGACCGCTTCGAGGGCGACGTGAGCGACATCTTCGACCTGCAGGACAAGGTAACCGAGAGCGTCGTGGGCGCCGTCGAGCCGAGCATCCGGCTGGAGGAGATCAAGCAGGCGCGCATGAAGCCGACCGTCTACATCGGTGCCTACGACCTCTACCTTCGCGCGCTGCCGCGCTTCTACAGCATGACGCGCGAAGGCTTTGCCGACGTGCGCCGGCTCACCAACGAGGCGCTCAGCATCGACCCAGGCTTCACCCTGGCGAAGGCACTCGGTGCCTATATCCGCAGCCTGTCCGTGAGTCAGTGCTGGCACGAGCCCGACGATATTCGCGTCGCCGTGCGCATGGCCCGCGAGGTGCTGGCGGACGCGCGAGACGACCCGACAAGCTTGCGTTTCGCTTCGCAGGTGATCGCCTACAGCGCCAAGGATTACGAGACGGCGCTGGACACGATCGAACGGTCCCTGCTCCTCAACCCCAATTCGGCGCAGGGCTATACGGGCAGCGGCTGGGTGAACGCCCATTCCGGCCGCCCACTCGTCGCGATCGAGCACTTCCACAGGGCAATGCGGCTGAGCCCGGTCGACCCAGAGAAGGGCATCGCGCTCTCCGGCATCGGGATGAGCTACCTGATGCTCGAACGCTACGAGGAAGCGCTGGCTTGGGGAGAACGAGCGCTGCGCGAGATGCCGAATTACGGCTCCTCGCACCGGGTGGTGATCATGGCGCTGGTCAAACTCAATCGGCCGGACGAAGCGCAGGCGGCGGCGCGGCGGCTGATGGAGGCGTTCCCGACCTACACGCTCGGCCTGCAGAGGCAGATCAACCCGTGGCGGGACAAGGTGTTCGCCGAGCGCTACGTCGAGGCGTTGGGTATTGCCGGCGTGCCGGAGTGATCGTCGCGTTTGCAAAGATGCCCTCTCCTGCGCGTCACGTCCGGCCAGGCGACGTCCCTTGCTCCCGCGTCGCTTCTGGAAGGATAGTTCTCTGGCCGGGTTGTCCGAGGACTGTGCGCGTAGAGCAGCTGTGAACAGCCGGCGAGCTCTCTGTTGGGTTCGCGTCGAACTTCCGGTTTCACCCTGACGAGACCTACCGACGGTCCAGACATATGTCGCCTTCGGGTCACGACGTTCCCTTGACCTCCCATCAGAGATGGTCCTCAAGGGGTCGGTTCTTGCCGGACTTTCACCACTAGATGGTGACAAGCATCTTGCCGGCATTGGCCAGCGGCGTCGTCACACCCGACAGCATCGTGCGGATATGGGCAACGCTCTGATAGCGACCGTTGACCGAAATGCGCGGCAGCGCTTGCAGGAAATCGGCATGTTCGGCGCGCAGCACGCCGTGGCGTGTCGTCACCGCCGAGGCATAGCCGGCGTCGCGGGCAATGCCGACTTCGCGGTCGCCAACGGCACTGGGATAGCCATAAGGATAGGCGAAATGGCGCGGCGCCTCGCCGAGTTCGGCCTGCAATATGCGCCTGACGTCCTCGACCTCGTGCCGCGCATCGGCTTCGGAAAGCCGCTTCAGATTGCGATGATTGACGGTGTGCGCGCCGATCGTCACCAGCGAATGCCCTGCCATGGCGCGGATCTCGTCCCAGTTCATCAACATGCTCTGGCGCGCGCCCAACTCGATACCGTTCGACCGCGTCAATTCGCGCAGCACCGCGCGCTGGTCCTCCTCGCGGACGTCCAGCGTCAGATAGTCGTGCAGGCGCGCGAAGGCCTGCAGTTTCCTGCCCGGGGTCGAGCAGTCGATCGTCACCGGACCGTTCGGTGTTGTCAGAATCAACCGGTCCCGCGCGCTGACGATGTCCTCGACCACCTCCCACCATAGATCGGCGGCGCCGTTTATCAGCCCTGGCGCGACATAGATTGTGACCGGCGCCCCGTGCTTTTCCAGCACCGGCAGCGCCTCGGTCATGTTGTCGCGGTAGGCGTCGTCGGCGGTGATCGCCGCGAACTGGCCACCCTTGCCGCCGGCCTTGATGCGCTCGATCGCCTCGTCCAGCGTGACGAACGTATAGCCGTGCGCCTTCATGTCGGCGATCACGGCGTCGAGGAACTCAGGCGCGATGTTGAGATGCCGGTTGACGCCATCAGGCTTTTCCGGCGTGGCGGTGACCCGATGCAGCATCAGGATGGCGCCGATGCCGCCGACGAACGGCTTGGCCAGCGGAGCAAGACCGGTATAACGGACGACGTTGAGCGCCAGTTTCCGGATTGCCTCGCCCCCGTCGATCATTCATTCACCTTTTGCGCCTAGGCTCATCCAAGCACGGAATGCCTATGCGAGCCCCCAATCGCGGTGAATACGCCCTAAAGGATTGAGGTATGGTTGACGCCACCGCGTCATTTGACGGCAATCGGCTCGAAGCAATGGAGGCGGCGCCGCGCGCGTTGCCAGCGGATCATCCTGGCCTGTCGGTCTCGGTCGCCGACGGTGCGGCACTTGCGGCCTATGCCGAGTTCTGCCGTTCGGCGCTGTTCGCGCCGGCACAGAGCCCGGCCTGGATCCTGAACTGGGCCAAATATGCCGAAGCGGATACTGTTTTGGCGACGCTGAACGCTGAAGGCCGACCGGTTTTTTCGTTGGCGCTGGAAGTCACCAGCAGCGGCCGGTTCCGCGTCGCCCGTTTCATGGGCGGTCGCCATGCCAACGGCAATTTCGCCGCCGCCGACCCGCATTGGCTGACCAGGGCGGATGGCGCGGCAATCCGCTCGATGCTGGCGGCGCTCGCCAGGGCGCGGCCGGACATCGACCTCGTCGCACTGGAACGGCTGCTGCCCGATCTCGACGGCGTTGCCAATCCGCTTGTCTCGCTTCCGCATTTTCCAAGCCCCAACCTGTCGCTGGCCGTCGACTTGGCGGGAGGCTTTGATGCACTGCTCTCCCGCGCGAGCGGCAAGCGCAGGCGTAAGAGGCACCGCTCGCAGGCGCGCAAGTTAGAAGCCGTCGGCAGCCACCGCCGCATCGAGGCCCAGACAGCGGACGAGGCGAACAGACTGCTTGATGCGTTTTTCGAGATGAAGGAGTTCCGCTTCCGCAAGATGGGCATCGCCAACGTCTTCGGTGAGCCGGAGGTTCGTGCTTTCTTCAGCGCGTTGTTCGTCGAAGCGCTTTCCGACGACAAGCCGTCCTTCGTGTTGCACGGGCTCGAAGTCGCCGGCAAGCTTCGCGCCGTCACCGGATCGAGCCGCTCGGGAAAACGCCTGATCTGCGAGTTCGGAGCGATCGCCGACGACGACCTCGCCCATGCCAGCCCCGGCGACTTTCTGTTCTTCGACAACATCGAGGAAGCCTGCGAGACGGGATTCGATGTCTATGATTTCTCGGTCGGCGACGAACCCTACAAGCGACTGTGGTGCGATATCGAGACCCAGCATTTCGAGGTCCTGATTCCGCTGACGATGAAGGGCCGCGCGCTGGTGTTTGTCCTGCGGCAAGGCGCGCGCCTGAAAGCCTTCGTCAAGAACAGCCCGACGATCTGGAAGCTGACCAAGATGCTGCGCCGCAAGACGGCCGGACAGGCAGCACGTGCCGCGGGCGAAGACGACAGCTGACCGCTGCCGAGATTTCCGGAGCGTTCGAGCAGAATTATCCAACCCGTCTCAGGCGGCGGAGCGTCGCCCGGGTACCGGCGTCCCTGGCGTTTCATAGCCGACCGGCGTCACCAGCGTCAGGTCGGGATAGCCGCTCTCGATCAGCTCGACTGCGGCCTGCGCCACCTCGTCGTTCGGCTCCAGCAGCGACAGGAAGACCTCGGTGCCCTCGCCGACAAGGCGGTTGATGCCTTGCGCGTCGGCGGGTCCGCATTCGACCACGACCAGATCGTAGGCGGTGGTCAGGGACTGCATGATGATCGGCAGCCGGTCGGCGGCGCGCATGGCGCGGACCGGATCGGCAGTGCCGACGGGAATGACGTGGCAGTCCGAATAGAGATCGGGGTGGATCACGTCGCTGAACTGCGCTTCGGAGGCGAGCAGATTGGTAATGCCCGGGAACAGCCCGCTGTCCAGCATCGGCCGTGAGGCGGCGCCCGAGGCGGTGAGATCGAGCAGGAGCACACGCAGACCGGCGTCGGAGACCTCACGCGCCACTAGCACCGACGAGGCGGCCGCTTCGTCGCCTTCCGGCGACACGAATATGGCTCGCGCCGCCCCGGTTGTGATCAGTTTTTCCACCGCCTTGTCGATTTCCACCTCGCCAAGGGTGGGGCGCGCCCGCTCGACGTCCTCGCCAGTTGCTGCGGCAGTTGCTTGCGCCGCGGCAGCCGCTTCCGGCTCTGCCTGCGCTTCCGCGGCCCGATCCTCGACGTCCTCGATATCGGCCGGTTCGTGATTGGAGGGTTCGTGGGCAACAGGCATCGCAACCTGTTCGATCCGTTCGAAACGGGCGCCGGCGGCCGGCCGCATGGCGCGACCCGAAAACAGCTCTTGCAGAAGGGTCACGATCGCCATGACCAGCAACGAACCGACGAAGGCAGCACCAATGATCGGCAGGATTTTTGGGAAATAGGGCTCGGACGGCGCCACCGCGCGGGAAAAGACACGGGCGTCGACCGGCAGATAATTGCTGTCCTTGCGCGAAGACGCCTCACGGTAACGGGTCAGGTAGGATTCGAGCAGCTGCCGCTGGGCGGTCGCTTCGCGCTGCAGCGCATCCAGTTCGACCTGCTGGTCGCCGGCGCGCGCCGATGCAGCCTTCAGCGTATTGACGTCGGCGACAAGCTGGTTTTCGCGGGCCTGGGCGGTCTGCGCCTGCGTCATCAGCCCTTTCATGATCTTTTCCGCCTCGTTGCGGATCTGGCGGTCGAGATCGGCAAGCTGCGATCTCAGCGCCCGGATGCGCGGATGATTGTCGAGCAAGGAGGTGGAAAGGTCGGCGATGTTGGTCTTGAGCTCGACCTGCCGCTCGCGCAGCCGCTGGATGAGTTCGGAAGACAGCACTTCTGGTACCGCATCCAGCGAGCCGCCATTCTGCAGCGCCCTGCGCACGCTGTCGGCCGTCGCTTCTGCCGATGCGCGATTGGCCCGCACCCGCGACAGTTCGCTGGACAGTTCGGAAAGCTGTTGGGTGGCGAGCACCGAATTGTTGCCGCCCATCAAAAGATCGGACTGGGCGCGGTAGCTTGCTACCTTGGCCTCGGCGTCCTTAACCCGCTTCGACAGGTCGGCGATCTCAGGCGCCAGCCAGTCGGTTGCGGCGGAATTCGATTCGATGTTGGCATTGCCCTGGACGGAGATGTAGGCGTCGGCGATGGCGTTCGGAATTTCGGCGGCGAGCCTGGGATTTTCCGAGGAGAATTCGATGACGATTACCCGTGATTTTTCAACGCGATAAACGTTGAGTTTCTCGCGCATCTTCGTCAGCACGCGTTCTTCAGGCGGAATCTCGTTGGGGTCGCTTTTCAGGCCGGCGATGACGAGCAGACGGCTCAACATCGGCATGTCCGCCGTCTCGTCGAATTCGGGAAGCTGAGACAGATTGAGCTTCTGCGCCACCTGCTTGAGGATGTCGGTCGAAGACACAACCTCGACCTGGCTGGTCACGCCTTCCTCGTCGAGAATCGGCTTGTCGTTGTCATTGGTGCCGTCGGGGCGCGTGTAAACCGATTCGCGCGTCTCGATCAAAAGCCGTGTTTCGGCCCTGTAATGCGGCGTCGCAAGCCAGGTGAGCGCGAACGCCAGGCCGGTTATGACCAGCGCCACGACAAGAATGCGCAGCCAATTCCTCGCAAGGCTTGCGAAGAGCTGCCTGAGATCGACGTCGACATCTGCGGCCACGGATTTAACGGACATGCATCCTGCTCCGGTACTTAAAGCACGTCGCGTTTGAACAGATTCATACGACCCGCTTTAAGCTCTTGTTTTCATGCATGTCGGTGTCCCAAAACCGCTGCGCACTTTTGGGCGACATGCATTGGTCAGAATGCACCGTAAACAACTATGGTAACTCAGCCGTTAATATCGCGGTAAGTATCTGTTAGGTTTTACTCGCAAGCGGCAACAAAAGCATTAAACCGGCCGTGTTTTGTCGGTTGCCGCCGCCTTTACCGGCCATTAACCCTAACGGGATGATAACGGGCCTCGATCCCCAGAGTTTGCCGCGGTGTAACAGCGGCCAATCGAAGGTACGTGTCCGGCCATGAAAAGCACTGCTTCCCTCTTCCGCGCGCTGCTCGCCGTGTCGTTGCTTGCCGGCTGCTCCAGCTACCGGCCGGCGCCGGCCGCCTTCCATAAAATGCTCGACCAGCCCTATCGCCTCGGTGCCGGCGACCGGGTCCGCGTCACCGTGTTCGAGCAGGAAGGATTGACCAACGTCTACAGCGTCGACCAATCCGGTTACCTGTCCATCCCGCTCGTCGGCGCCGTACCGGCGCGCGGCCACACCGCACAGCAACTCGAAGGCGAGATCGCCGACAAATTGCGCCAGGGCTACCTGCGCGATCCGGACGTTTCGGTCGAGATAGACCGCTACCGGCCGATCTTCATCATGGGCGAAGTCGGCGCCGCGGGCCAGTACTCCTATGTTCCCGGCCTGACCGTGCAAAAGGCGATTGCCATCGCCGGCGGTTTCAGCCCGCGCGCCAACCAGGAAAGCGTCGACATCACCCGCGACATCAATGGCAAGGTCATGACCGGTCGCGTGGCCACCTCCGATCCACTCCTGCCCGGCGACACGGTCTACGTTCGCGAACGCCTGTTCTAGACCACGTGGCGGACACACTCAGGATCGTCCACTGCTTTCGCTCACCTGTCGGAGGGATTTTTCGTCACGTGCGCGACCTGACCGAGGCGCAGGTCGCCGCCGGGCATGCCGTCGGCATCGTCTGCGATTCGACGACGGGTGGCGATTTTGAGGAACATTTGTTCGAACAAATGAAGGGCAAAATGGCGCTCGGCATCCATCGGACGCCAATGCAGCGGCATGTCGGACCGGGCGATCTCGCCTCGGCCTGGCGCACCTTCGGGCTTATCAAGGGATTGCGGCCGGACGTGCTCCACGGGCACGGCGCCAAGGGTGGCGCCTATGCCCGCCTGTTCGGCTCGTTGTTGCGGGTATCAAGCTCTCGCGTAGCCCGCCTTTATTCGCCTCACGGCGGCTCTCTTCACTATGACGAGACTACCGCCACGGGGAAGCTGTTTTTCGCGCTCGAACGGTTCATGGCGCGCTTCACCGACTATCTTCTGTTTGTCTCCGATTATGAAAGGCAGACATATCACAGGAAGGTCGGCGAACCGCCCATCCCGAACAACCTTGTCTACAACGGCTTGAGCGCCGCCGAGTTCGAGCCGGTGCGAACCGAGCAGAATGCGGCCGATGTCCTCTATATCGGCATGATGCGCGACCTCAAGGGACCGGACATCTTCATCGATGCGCTCGTCCTTGCCGGAACGCGGCTCGGCCGCCCGGTGAAAGCGGTGATGGTCGGCGACGGCGACGACCTGCCGCGCTACCATGCGCAAGTGAAGCGCCTCGGTCTCGAAGGCCATACGCGCTTCCTGCCGCCGATGCCGGCGCGCAAAGCCTTCGCGCTGGCCGAACTGGTTATCGTTCCCTCGCGTGCGGAAGCCATGCCTTACATCGTTCTGGAAACGCTCGCCGCCGGCAAATCGATGATCGCCACCGCCGTCGGCGGCATCCCGGAAATCATTGGCGCCGGCTCCCCTGCCCTGATCCGGCCTGACCCGCGCGAACTCAGCAACAAGATGAGCGCGGCGCTGGCCGACCTCAATGCCTACGGCAGCCTGATGCCCGACAGCGCCGACCTCAAGACGCGATTCGGCGCCGACGTGATGGCCGCCGCGATCGAGACGGCCTATTTCGCCGCGCTCAAGCGGTAACCCCAAAAGGGCGCTAACCCCAAAGCTTCTCTAAAGCCACCTGTTGTTTCAAGGGTTTCTTAGCTCTCTTTTGCTATTCACCTGAGGGAAGCTTTGCGGATGCACCCATGAACGAGATCGATCCCGCACGCCGCTTTTCGATAGACGCGGTGCGTAAATTCGACGGCCCGGCCAGCGGCGATAACCTTGGCGGGATGAACGACGTCGCCCGTCAGGTCGCGTCGCAATACCGGCGCGATACCATGTCGCCGATCATGGTCAGCGGCGTCTTGCGCATGGTCGAATTCGCGCTGCTGTTCCTGTCGGGCCTCTGCGTCTATTTCTACTATGTCGGCTTCTTCAGCCATCTCGCCTGGCAATACCCGCTGACGATTGCCGCCGCCTCGTTCCTCGCAGTGGTGCTGCTCGACGTCACCGATTGCTACCAGGTCGTCTCGTTGATGCGGCCGCTCGCCAATTTCGGCCGTCTCCTGCTGGTCTGGGCCGGCACCTTCGCCTTGATGGCGCTGACGGCATTCGCCATGAAGATGTCGGAAGACTATTCGCGCCTGTTTTTCGGCACCTGGTTCGTCGTCGGCTTCATGCTGATCTTCGGCCTGAGGCTGCTGATGTCGAAGCTGATCCGGCGCTGGGCGCGCGACGGGCGCATGGAGCGCCGCGCCGTCATCGTCGGCGGCGGCACGGCGGCGGAAGTCCTGATCCGCTCCGTCGAAAAGCAGCCCTACAACGACATTCGTATCTGCGGCATCTTCGACGACCGCGGCGACAAGCGCTCGCCACCCATCGTCGCCGGCTATCCGAAGCTCGGCACCGTTTCCGAGCTCATCGAGTTCGCCCGCATCGCCCGCATCGACATGCTGATCGTGTCGCTGCCGCTGACCGCCGAATCGCGCGTCCTGCAGCTTTTGAAGAAGCTGTGGGTGCTGCCGGTCGATATCCGGCTCTCGGCGCATTCGAACGCGCTGCAATTTCGGCCGCGCGCCTATTCCTACATCGGCTCGGTGCCGATGCTCGATATCTTCGACAAGCCGATCAACGACTGGGATTCGGTCGCCAAGCGCGCCTTCGACATCGTCTTCTCGATCGTCGGCATCGTCGTGTTCTTGCCAGTCATGCTGGTGACCGCGATCGCCATCAAGCTCGACAGCAAGGGACCGGTGCTGTTCCACCAGAAGCGGCATGGCTTCAACAACGAGATCATCGAGGTCTATAAGTTCCGTTCGATGTACACGGACAAGGCGGATCCGACGGCCAAGCAGACGGTGACCAAGAACGACCCGCGCGTCACCCGCGTCGGCCGCTTCATCCGCAAGACTTCGATCGACGAGTTGCCGCAGTTCTTCAATTCGCTTTTCGGTTCGCTGTCGCTGGTTGGGCCGCGTCCGCATGCCATTGCCGCGCAGTCGCACAACCTCCTCTACAATGAGGTGGTCGACGGCTATTTCGCACGCCACAAGGTCAAGCCCGGCGTCACCGGTTGGGCCCAGATCAATGGCTGGCGCGGCGAGATGGACACCAACGAGAAGATACGCATGCGGACGGAATACGACCTCTATTATATCGAGAACTGGTCGCTGCTGTTCGATCTGAGAATCCTGTTCCTGACACCGATCCGGCTGCTCAATACGGAAAATGCCTATTGAGCGCCGTCGCGCATGAGCTGCCGCCGGCTGCAGTCAACGCCAAGCTGATCGCGCTGATTGCGTCGAGCGCGGTTTTCCTCGGCGCCTTCCTGTCCGGCTTCGTCATCGCCGAGCCGGCGCCATACGATCTCTACATGGTCGGGCTGATGGCAGTGTGGGCCTTGTTCGGCCTGCGCATATCGCGCGCGGCGGCGCCGCTGCTGGTGCTGCTGGTGGTCATGAACATCGGCGGCATGATCTCGATGACCCAGATGTCGGATATTGCCGGCACCCCGCTCTATCTCTCTGTGTCGCTGTTCCTCGCCTTCACCGCGGTGTTCTTTGCCTCGGTGACATCGGTCCAGCCAAACCTCTACCGGGTTATCTTCCTGGCCTATGTGATGTCGGCGGTGCTGACCTCGCTGCTCGGCATAGCAGGCTATTTCCATGCCTTTCCCGGGGCGGAGAACTTCACCAAATACGACCGCGCGACCGGCGCCTTTCAGGATCCGAACGTGTTCGGGCCGTTCCTGGTGCTGCCCGGCATTTACCTGCTCTATCTCTTGCTGACAGGCCCTATCTCACGCATGCCGTTGCTAGCGGTGCCACTGCTGATCATCACGGCCGGCATTTTCTTCTCCTTCTCGCGCGGCGCGTGGGGCATGTTCGGCGTTTCGGCGATCCTGCTTACCGGCGCCCTGTTCCTGCAGAGCGCCAGCGGCAAGTTTCGACTGCGTGTCGCCGTCATGACCATCGCCGCCGTCTCGCTGCTGGTCATTGCGATGCTCGTCATCCTGCAGCTGCCGGGCGTCTCGGAGATGTTTTCCAGCCGTGCCCAGCTGGAACAGAGCTACGATACCGCCCGCCTCGGCCGTTTCGCCCGCTACACGATCGGTTTCCAGATGGCGCTGGAGCATCCGCTCGGCATCGGCCCGCTCGTCTTCGGCACGATTTTCGGCGAGGACACGCACGACATCTGGCTGAAGATGCTGATGGATTATGGCTGGCTCGGCTTCGTGTCGTTCCTGACGCTGACCTGCTGGACGATAGCGGCCGGTTTCCGCATTCTCCTGCGCGACAGGCCGTGGCAGCCCTATCTTCTGTGCGCCTATGTCGCCTTCGTCGGCAATATCGGGCTGGGCACCTTCATCGACATAGATCACTGGCGCCACGTCTATCTGCTGCTCGGCCTGATCTGGGGCGCCATCGGGCTGGAATACCGCCATCAGCGGCAGTTCCGGCCGGTGGCGCTGGCTGCGCCGGCGGCATGACGGATTTCTGGGGGCAAGTCTAAGTTTTGAAATGGTCGGAGTGGCCGGATTCGAACCGACGACCCCTTGACCCCGAGGAAATTGGGCGCAACGCGGATTTCTATTGAAAATCACCGCGTTATGCGGTTTCCCCTTCCTAGTTCTGGACTTTTTTCGGGACTTCGCGTGCGTTTTGTAGCAACTCCATCGCTGCGGCCACCTCTTCGTCCAGCACGTGGGCGTAGCGAGTGGTGGTCTTCCATTGCCGTCGAATATGGCGGGAACTCGCTGCAGGGTTGGTGATGGACATAGCATAGCTGTCGGCATGGCGCAGGCCGGATGAACTTAGGCGAGCGTCGCGCAATCCAACGTATAGGCAGCAACGCCATCACTACGACCGCGGCAGCGGCCGTATCCGGGGCGAAACGTTGATCATCATCTAAGCATCCACCAAACGATGGCTGCACACAGCGAAAACACGAGCGCGGCGCCCGCGATCAACATACCTCTTCGCGTTCGCCACCTTGGCGGCTCAGCCGGCATAAGCCTGAACCGCTGGGCATGCTCCGTTGCGAGTTTCAGTAAGGCTGCAGCCGTTTCGCGCGGCGTCCACCCCTTCGCTTCCGAGGCGGTCACCAAGGCTGCAAATGCGACTTCCAAGGCGACTTCACAGTTGACGTCCCGATCTGGGCTGCCCTTTGGCAATATGGGTGGTTGCACGGCTTGGGACATGCACACAAAGCGGCTCGCGGATGAAAGGTTCCCGCGTTTCGAGCCCTTCACTTTCGAAGGTGGCCGCGCAGGTCGAATTCCCCGACAGTGTAGCATTTCGTCTTCAGCCAGCTGGTCGACGGGCCGCTGCGAAAGTTAGTGTCTCCACGCCTGGACACCATTCGCTCAAGGCCGGCGTGGTCGATCAGGTGTAGATCGCATTGGCGGGAGCGCCTGGCTGAACTGGATGCGAATGTCAGGCGGGAGATGCCGGCAAGGATGTCGCGGCGCTCTTGGAGCGCCATGTCGCGCAGGTCGTGGCCGTTGAGGTGCAGCAGATCGAAGGCAACAAAGTAGAGATCGTGCTGGCGCCGCGTGATGGCCTTGCGCAAGCCGTGAAATCCGACAGACCGGCATCATTGAGCACGATGCTCTCACCGTCGATGATGGCGCTGTCCACAGCCAGTGACTTCGATGCCGCTTTCTTCAACGATTATTTGCGACCGGTAGCCGTCGAATTTGACCTCATGAAGCCACACGCTACCCTCGGGAGGCTTCTCAACCGAGGTCGGCAGCAGTGGAGGGACAAACTTCAAACGCATGCATTGACTCGCAAAACCGCGATTCATTTAGCATGCTCTTAATTAGTTCCGAGAATTTTAACGAATCGTTGACCGCGCTGTCCCAGAATAGGACGGCGCGGTCAAACCCCCAAACTGGCTGCGCTGGCGGCTCCGGCAATTCGCCTTCCCGCGCCACTGTCGGAGCCGCTACCACACTCCTCCAAAATACCAGCAACGGTTGAATCAACTGTTACCGCACATGCTTTACAGTGCGCTTTCCCAGTCGTTAGACTTTGATGGAACAGGGCCTCGCCTTCACGGTTGACACTGAGACAGTCCATCTCAGCGAGGAACCATGGAAGCCCAAGAGAACATCGGCAACGCCTGGGCCGCACTCAAATCGAGGTGAGAAGGTCGCGCATCTTTTTCCGCCCGAAGACGGTGACTGGGTGAGGGATCGACCGTCTGGCGACCGAAGAAGTCGCAGCCCATAGACTCGGATGTCGGCGTCAGCTCCGCGTCGAACCTAGCGACGCATGGAAATCGCCCGTCACCCGCATGGGTGGCAGGCTCAATAGAAAGGATACGCATTTCGGGTTCCTAGAGAGTTACGCAGGCTAGATTCGGAGTAGCCGAGGCGCACGAATGCAGAACATTCGGGCTTTCACTTCGGGACTTTTTCGGGACTCCGGGTTCCGAAAACGGGCGATTTGACCGTCTTTCGTTGCGAAAATGGAAAAGGCGCCAGAAGGCGCCTTCAATAAAACTAGGGATCTCAATGAGCGGCCGCACCAAGCGCTCGGCATGGACTGTCCGGCACAGCACTACGCGCCGTCACCGCACACCTACACTGGCCTGCCTGACCTCGATTATCCGTTCCACGACAAGGCCGTCACCGTCACCACCTGCGGGCGCATCTGCTATAATCGCAAAAAGATCAACCTCAGCCAGGTCTTCGCCGGCCAGACCGTCGGCATCAAACAGGTCGAGGACCATATCTGGCTGGTCAGCTTCGTGGACTATGATCTGGGATATTTCGACGATGAGACATGCAGGCTCGAACCACTCCAAAACCCTTTCGGGCCAAAAGTGTTACCCATGTCTCCGGTATAAACCGTAACCTATGTGTCCAGAATGGACCCTTGATTAAAATGGTCGGAGTGGCCGGATTCGAACCGACGACCCCTTGACCCCCAGTCAAGTGCGCTACCGGGCTGCGCTACACTCCGGACCGGTCGCGATGTATCGTGATAACCCGGTTCGGGTCAACCGAATTCGGCGGCCGTCGTGCCGATGCCCGGCATTGTGGATTTGAAGTTCCTGCTCCGTTGGACGTCGTCAGCCATTCAGGAACTTCAAATCCAGAATCACACTCGTTTGTCAGGCTTGATCCTCTGGCGTCGCTGTTATGAGACGGGCCGTCGATTTTCCACGGATTGTGTCAGCACGGCTGTATTGATCAGCGCTTCTTCCGGAAGCCGGAGCGCGGAGGCTATTCGCCGAAGCTTCGATAAATCTGCATTCTTGCCGTTCTCGATGTCCGCGATTTCATCGACCGCCAGGCCGCACGTCAGAGACAGCTCTTCCATGCTGTATCCCCTGGTTTCTCGGATGGCCTTGAGGGCGCTGTGGTCGGGGGCAGCTTCGGTCGCCGACAGTTCGGAAAAAGCTTCGCTTGTTGCTATTTGGGGCATTTGGCAACTCCGTGGATTTAAAGAGTTTGATCAAATCAAGAAGTTGCCTGAGACGGCGCAGAGAATGCCCTCTCGATGGTGATTTGCCAAGCGCCAAAAATGCCGTCACGGCATCGTGATTCCGATCGGCGCAGCCTGGCACAGGCGGCAGCGGCACGGGACCGTCTTCCCGATCGGGTTCTTTGACTGGCCGATCGCCGAATTGTTCGACGGTTCTGAGCCGCTCCCTTGTTAAGCGGCTGTCGCTGGCCCGTCAGCCGTTTTGAACGGATCGAATCAGCGGCGGGAGCCTGATGCAGGCAGAACGCGTTAGGGGGCTGCGAACATTTTGAACCGACGCGTGAACCTTTCCTCTCCGGGCCGCACCAAGACGGTATGGACGCCACAAAGGCAGTCCCCAACCAGAAGGTCGCCCTGGCGGCGATCCTCGATCCAGAGAAGGAAATGCTCAATGACTGATATTTCGAACTTCAAGCGCCTGTCGCTCGCCGCTGCCACCGTCGTCTCGGCCTTCGGCTCGATTTCCGTTCCGAGCTCGGCCTTCGCCAACGGCGCGCATCCCACCGGCGACGGCGGCGCGGTTTGTAAGGGCGCGGGTCACTGTCTGGTGCTGCAGCTCGACTGCAAGGGTACATACACGGATGCTATCGACCCCAGCGGCACCGTCTATGGCAAATGCAGCCAGACCGCGCAGGTCAGCCCGAAGAACAGGCTCAAGCTCGCGCGTTGATCAACTTGTTATCAACGAAGATGGCGGCCGTCAGCGCCGCCATTTTCTTGTCTCAACGTGCCGATCTCGATCTCGTTCGCGACGTTTTCTGCTGGCGGCTGAGGAACAGGCTTGCGACCAGCCCGACCACAACCAGCCCGACAGCAGCCGCTGTCGCCGGGTGATCGCGGGCTGTCTTTTCTATCACCCTGCTATGCCTCCTGATCGCAGGCAGAGCCTCACTGAAGCGCTCGGCAAGATCCGAATAGTAGTCCGAGGCGGTGTCACGCCCGTCCTCGTAATAGGCGCTGCCGCGCCTGGACACGGCTTTTCTCAGCGCCGCCAGTTCCCTGGAGAGGGCTGCGACCTGCTTTTCAAGGTCAATGTCGGAGAGGGTCGAAAATGATACCATGATATGCTTCCTTCCTTTGCGAAAAGGAACGCATGATTTCGGAAGCAGTTCCGGTTTCTGACGGCAATCGGTCGGCCCTTAAAGCGCGTCGCGTCTGAAGGGGTTCATGCGACCCGCTTTAAGTTCTTTTATCCATGTCGTTATCCCAGACCGCTGCGCGCCCTCGTGTCAGGCCTGAGGGTATGCCTTTGGGCGACATGGACTACAGCGCCGCGCGTCCTATTGGACGCGCAAAGGACGCTGTAGCACTTTAATTTTGCGTATGATCCTTTCCGAAAATCGATTCCGATTTTTGGGATTATGCGCTAGCGCACCTGATCGAGCAGGCGCTTGCATTCCAGCAGGTCGAACAGCGCTTCCTGCAGCAAGGCGCGATTGTCGCGCGAGAGTTTCGACGTGCCTGGCTGCACCGGGCCTTCGTCGTCGGTCTTGCCCAGGCCGAAAAAGCGCCGGCTGGGTTTCACCTTGGGCTCGCCGACCAGCATCTCGTCATCGGCGCCGCGCGGCTGGGCCGCCGGCGTCAGCGGCACCGCATCGGCCTGTCGACGTTGCGAGATCGCCTCGACGGCCGCCATGTCGCCACTGCCGATGGCGACCAGGAAATGGTTGCCGTTCTCGCGCAGCAGCTTCTGCACGCCCTTGATCGTATAGCCCTGGTCGTAGAGCATGTGGCGGATGCCCTTGATCAGTTCGACATCCTGCGGCCGGTAGTAGCGGCGGCCGCCGCCGCGCTTCATCGGTTTGATCTGGTTGAAACGCGTTTCCCAGAAACGCAGCACATGCTGCGGCAGGTCGAGATCTTCTGCGACCTCACTGATGGTGCGGAAAGCATCGGGGCTCTTGTCCATGGGCGAAATCCTCACGCTGGAGCATGATCCCGAAAAGTGGGAATCGGTTTTCGGCCTAGATCACGCTCAACAAAGAGTCATTCCGATCCGGCTTGTTCTGCCGAATCGGGCCTTATTTCAGCGGTTTATAAAGCAATATTCAAGCCCGGCGTCAAAGGGGGCAACCGTTTTCAACCGGGCTTTTGAAGCGCAGGCGCTATTTGCTGCCCTTGGCCTTGCTGTTCTGGTGGGCGCGCAGGATGCGGTTCTTCAGCACATTCGATGATTTGAAGGTCATCACGCGGCGCGGCAGGATCGGCACTTCCTCGCCGGTTTTCGGATTGCGCCCGATGCGCTCGTTCTTGGAGCGGACATGGAACGTCGCGAACGACGACAATTTCACCGTCTCACCGCGAATGATAGCTTCGCAAATCTCGTCCAGAACCGCTTCGACGAGCTCGGCCGATTCAGTGCGCGACAAGCCAACCTTGCGATAAACGGCTTCAGCAAGATCGGCGCGCGTAAGTGTCTTTCCCCCCATGCGAACCGTCCCCATCAGCGCTCAAAAACATAACTCTATATAAGCAAAGATAGAGCCTAAGTAATTGATCCGGCAAGGTCAAGGACCGAACCTGTCAGTTCGGCACTTACCAGCGAACCAAAACCGCGCCCCAGGTGAAGCCCCCGCCCATCGCCTCGATCAGCACCAGATCACCCTTCTTGATACGGCCGTCGGCGACCGCCACCGAAAGAGCCAGCGGCACGGAAGCCGCCGAGGTGTTGCCGTGCAAATCGACCGTAACCACTACCTTTTGCTCTGCTATCCCGAGCTTTTTGGCTGAAGCGTCGATAATCCGTTTATTGGCCTGATGCGGCACGAACCAGTCGAGATCCTCAGCGGTGATGCCGGCAGCTGAGAACGTCGCCTCGATGACGTCGGTGATCATGCCGACCGCGTGCTTGAACACTTCGCGGCCTTCCATCCTGAGATGCCCCACCGTTCCGGTGGTCGACGGTCCACCATCGACGAACAGCTTGTCCTTGTGGGCCCCGTCGGAGCGCAGGCTGGCCGCCAGCACGCCGTGGTCGGCAATGCTGCCCGCCCCCTCTCCTGCTTCCAGCACCATCGCCCCGGCGCCGTCGCCAAACAGGACGCAGGTCGAGCGGTCGCTCCAGTCGAGGATGCGCGAGAAGGTTTCCGAGCCGATCACCAGCACGCGTTTGGCCAGACCGCCGCGGATATAGAGGTCGGCTGTCGTAACCGCATAGACGAAGCCCGAGCACACTGCCTGCAGATCGAAGGCGAAGCCGTGATGCATGCCGAGCCGGTTCTGGATGTCGACGGCGGTCGCCGGAAAGGTGTTGTTGGGCGTCGACGTCGCCAGCACGATCAGGTCGATATCGGCAGGCGTCAGGCCGGCATTGTCGAGGGCTGCGCGCGCCGCCGCCTCGCCGAGCGAAGCCGTGGTCTCGTCGTCGGCCGCGATATGGCGTTGGCGGATGCCGGTGCGCTGGGCGATCCATTCGTCGGAGGTCTCGACCATGCCTTCGAAATCGGCATTCTTCATGATGCGGCGGGGCAGCGCGGCGCCTGTGCCGCGCACGACTGATCTGATCAAGGCTCTTTCCTATTCCTCTGCGTCGGCAACGACGTCGGATTTCCTGGATGTCTGGGCATGCGGATTGCGCGCATGGAACAGGTCGAGATCGGCTTCGATGCGATCGAGCAGGTTGTTGCGCACCATGTCGTAGCCAAGTTCGATCGCGGCCGCGAAGCCGTCCGAATCAGCCCCGCCATGGCTTTTCACCACGATGCCGTTCAGACCCAGGAAAACACCGCCATTGGAGCGGCCGACGTCCATCTTTTCGCGCAGGCGATCGAAGGCGCCCTTGGCAAATATATAGCCGACCCTGGCCATCAGCGTCCGGTCCATCGCGGCGCGCAGGTAACCGGCGATCTGTCTTACCGTGCCTTCCGCCGTCTTCAGCGCGATGTTGCCGGCAAATCCTTCGGTGACGACCACGTCGACCGTGCCCTTGCCGATGTCGTCGCCCTCGACGAAACCATGATAGTTCATCGAGGCCATGTTGGCCTCGCGCAACATGCGGCCCGCTTCCTTGACCTCTTCCTGGCCCTTGATCTCCTCGACGCCAACGTTGAGCAGACCGATGCTCGGCCGTTCGATGCCGAACACCGAGCGCGCCATGCCGGTGCCCAAAATGGCGAAATCAACCAGTTGATGCGCATCCGCGCCGATGGTGGCGCCGACGTCCAGCACCACGCTTTCGCCGCGCAACGTCGGCCAGAGCGCCGCGATCGCCGGACGGTCGATGGTCGCCATGGTGCGAAGGCAGAATCTCGACATCGCCATCAGCGCGCCGGTGTTGCCGGCCGAGATGCAGGCGTCGGCAGTGCCTGCCTTGACCGCCTCGACCGCTTTCCACATCGACGACTTCCAGCGGCCATGGCGCAGCGCCTGGCTCGGCTTGTCGTCCATCCTGACTGCTATGTCGCAGTGGATGAACTCGCTCACTTCCGCCAGCTTGGGGAGTTTTGCGAGTTCGGGGCGCACCGCCTCCTCGCGACCATAGATGACGAAGCGGATGTCGGGACGCCGGGTCGCGACCGTCATGAGCGCCGGGATGACCACGCTTGGTCCGTGATCGCCCCCCATGGCATCGATGGAAATCCTGATCACGCGGTGTTCATCTCACAGTTTGCTTGAGCGAGCGCCTGGCGCTGGCAACGGTTTGGGGCTCGCGAAGGTTCGGCGAAAATAGCGTTTTTGGGCTGCCGCACAACCGGCTTTCTCCGATTGGGTCGGGTTTTCAGGATTTTCCGAGCAGGGAACGCAGCTGTTGCTGGAATTCGCTTTCCGCAGTCCCGGCATCGTCGGCAGCCTCCATCGAAACGCCTTGCTTGCGCGGATAGGGATCGATCGCCAACCCAAAGAACTGTTCGGCGAGCGCGCCGACGTCAATCGAATTGCCGGAAAACGTTTCAGGACTGTCCGGCCCTTCGGCATCGAGCATTATCTCGCCGCCGCCCTCGAAACCCTGCCGCCCGAGTTTGGAATGCTCCGGCAGAAACAGTGCGTCGACCGCCTCGTCGATATGCGCCTCGACCGGGTCGAGGGTAACGACGCAGGCTTGGGTGATATCGGCCTCGACGCGGCCGCTGACCTTGACGCCGTTGCGCTTCCATGGCGCCACCAGCAGTTCGGCGCGGTAGTTCTCGACCGAGAGCAACTCGTGCTCGCCCGCTAGCGCGGCGCACTGCGCGGCGTCGGCCTCGATCACCACCGGCAGTCCCTTTTGCGGCAGCTTGGCGACATTGGCCACGAAGGACACGGGGCTCTGGTGATCGGGGCTCTGGGAATCGGCGTGTTTCATCTTTCCTTAGATAGTCTTAGCCACGGGGAATGCCACCGTGCCGGAAACAATCGATTCGGTCGCCTGTTCCGCGAGTCGCTTGGAGACATCGGCGACGTAGCCGGCCAGATGCGTTGCTTGCGGCCAAGCGCCGGTATCGGGCCGGACATTGCGGGCAAGGGCAGCGACGAGTGCATCATGGTCGTTTCGTTCCAGCGCATCGTCATAGGCGGCGGTCCGGCCATAGAACATCTTCGCCAGTTTCTTCATGCGCTTCGGCACACCGACGTCGCCGATGCCCAGTTCCCGCAGTGAATGCTCGACATCCATGAAGAATTCGTCGATCAGCACCTGCGCAACCTCCCCGGCAACACCGCCCTCGCCGCGCAGCCGGTGCTGGAACAGGAACATGTGCAGCGACAGCATCTCGAAGCGGCCGAGCGGCGTGTCCGGTACATTCCAGTCGGAATAAAACACAGTTTGCCGCGCCGCTGCCACGATTTGTGCGTAAAGCGCCTCGGTGATAGCGCGGTTGGCGTGACGTTCGCGACCAAAAAGGCGCTGGAACATTGAGGGTGGTCTCCTGGGGACCGTTTGTTTGATTTGGCCTTGTTGCATCGGCGACCAAGCTGGTTTACCGGTTTTGCGGCCCAGCGCAAGTTGCGGCCAGCTAATGGAGTTGTAGTTGCGCGCGCTGAAATTCAAGTCGACTTTTCTGTCCAGGTCCGCTTTGTCCAGGTCCACCCGCGCGGTCTCGCTGCTGGTGGTTGCATCGGCGCTGTCCGCCTGCAACTCGTCGAAAATGATCGGCGATCTCAATCCGAGCGAGACGCTGACGCAGGGCTACGTCATCGACCAGCAGGCGATCGACCTGGTGCCGGTCGGCTCGAGCCGCGAACAGGTGCTTCTGGCGCTCGGCACCCCGTCGACTAAGGCGACTTTCGACAACGAGGCCTTCTACTACATCTCGCAGACGCGCAAGCGTTACGTCGCCTTCGACAAGCCGAGGTTGGTCGACCAGAAGGTGCTGGCGGTCTATTTCGGCGAGGACGGGCGCGTTACCCAGATCGCCAATTACGGCCTGAAGGACGGCAAGGTGTTCGACTTCATCTCAAGGACCACGCCGACCGGCGGCAAGGACCAGAACTTCCTCAGTCAGATCATCAACGGCGCCAGCAAGCTGGCGCCCGGCCTCCCCGGCGGCGGCGGCGGCAGCTCGCTCGGCGGCACCTGATCCATCCCGACAGAATCGGCTTCTCATCCTTTCCTTTTGCCTCCCTGGAAGCAGCAACATCTCAGGCGACCAAAAACCCGCGGGAGCGATCCTGCGGGTTTTTGATTTGAGACAGCAAGCCATCATTGCAGGCTGCGGCCGCGGACGACTTGAACGCGAGCTTTGGAGCCGTCACGGGCATCAATGCCCTGATGCTCTGTACGTCCAAAATAGAAGAACCCGCGGGATAGCTCCCGCGGGTTCGGTTCTGGATTTCGGGCCCGGGAGGGCCGAGCGGCCTCAGCCGTGCGCGAGCACGGCCAACAGCAGCAGGGCGACGATGTTGGTGATCTTGATCGCCGGGTTGACAGCCGGACCGGCGGTGTCCTTGTAGGGATCGCCGACCGTGTCGCCGGTCACCGAGGCCTTGTGCGCCTCGGAACCCTTGAGGTGCTTGATGCCGTCCTTGTCGGTGAAGCCGTCCTCGAACGATTTTTTCGCGTTGTCCCAGGCGCCGCCGCCAGAGGTCATCGAGATGGCGACGAACAGGCCGTTGACGATGACGCCGAGCAGCGAGGCACCAAGTGCTGCAAAGGCGGACGCCTTTGAGCCCGAGAGCAGCAGCACGCCGAAATAGACGACCAACGGCGCCAGCACCGGCAGCAGCGACGGAATGATCATTTCCCGGATCGCCGCCTTGGTCAGAAGATCGACCGCACGCGCATAGTTCGGCTTCGACGTGCCGGCCATGATGCCCGGATCCTCGCGGAACTGCTTGCGCACCTCTTGGACGATTGCGCCCGCCGCACGGCCGACGGCGGTCATGGCGATGCCGCCGAACAGATACGGAATCAGACCGCCGAAGATCAGGCCGGCGACGACGTAAGGGTTAGAGAGGTCGAAAGAGACTTCGCTCATACCCTGGAAGTAAGGATATTTGTCGCTATTGGCGGCAAAGAACTTCAGGTCGTTGGAGTAGGCCGCAAACAGCACCAGCGCGCCGAGACCGGCCGAACCGATGGCGTAACCCTTTGTCACCGCCTTGGTGGTGTTGCCGACGGCGTCGAGCGCATCGGTGGACTGGCGCACTTCCTTGGGCAAGCCGGCCATTTCGGCAATGCCGCCGGCATTGTCGGTGACCGGGCCGAAGGCGTCGAGCGCAACGATCATGCCGGCAAGGCCGAGCATCGTGGTGACTGCGATCGCGGTGCCGTAGAGGCCGGCGAGCTGGTAGGTCGATATGATGCCGCCGACGATGACGATCGCCGGAAGTGCCGTCGATTCCAGCGAGACCGCAAGACCCTGGATAACATTGGTGCCGTGACCGGTGACCGAAGCCTGGGCGATGGAGTTCACCGGGCGCTTGCCGGTGCCGGTATAATATTCGGTGATCACCACGATGAGGCCGGTCACCGCGAGACCGATCAGGCCGCAGATGAACAGGTTCGTGCCGGTGATGGCCATGCCGGCGACCGTTCCGATCTCGCCCCAGCCCAGCGTTGCCGAGGTGGCGATGCCGAGGCCGACGATCGACAGCAGGCCGGTGACGATCAGGCCCTTATAGAGCGCGCCCATGATCGAGCCGTTGGAGCCGAGCTTGACGAAGAAAGTGCCGACGATCGAGGTCAGGATGCAGGCGCCGCAGATGGCCAGCGGATAGAGCATCGTGGCACTGAGAACGGCGGTGCCGCCGAAGAAGATGGCGGCGAGGACCATGGTGGCGACCACGGTCACCGCATATGTCTCGAACAGGTCGGCGGCCATGCCGGCGCAGTCGCCGACATTGTCGCCGACATTGTCGGCGATGGTGGCTGGATTGCGCGGATCGTCTTCCGGAATGCCGGCTTCGACCTTGCCGACGAGATCGCCGCCGACGTCGGCGCCCTTGGTGAAGATGCCGCCGCCGAGACGGGCGAAGATCGAGATCAGCGAGGCGCCAAAGCCGAGCGAAACCAGCGAGTCGATGACGACACGGTCGTTTGGCTGAAGGCCCATGAATTGGGTGAGGATAAGGTAGTAGATCGAGACGCCGAGCAGGGCCAGGCCAGCGACCAGCATGCCGGTGATGGCGCCCGACTTGAAGGCGATCTCGAGGCCGGCAGCGAGGCTGTTGGAAGCGGCCTGCGCGGTGCGGACATTGGCGCGCACCGAGACGTGCATGCCGATGAAGCCGGCAGCGCCCGACAGAACGGCGCCGATCAGGAAGCCGATGGCGGCGGTGATCGAAAGCAGCCACCAGGCGAGCAGCAGGACCACGACGCCGACGATGGCGATGGTGGTGTACTGGCGCGCCAGATAGGCCTGCGCGCCTTCGCGGATGGCCGCGGAAATTTCCTGCATGCGTGCATTGCCCTGATCGGCCGCGAGGACCGAACGTGTCGCCCAGATGGCGTAAAGGACTGAAAGCAGACCGCAGGCGATGACAGCTGAAATTATGGTCATTGCCGGATTTTCCTCGCTTGATGACCCAAAAGAACCCCTCCCTGGGCCGTTGAGACAGGGGAGCGGATTCCGCGCGCGGAATCCGCTCCCTTCGCACCGGCTTATGCGAAACAGGGTTGCGAACGTCAAGATATTGTTCGGTTTTTGCCCGGCTTTCGCCTAAACCCTCTCGTAGAGCCGCTATCTTTCACTTCAGAACCCGGTCGGGTCATGGAAATCACTGTTTCCCGTCGAGATAAGCAAGGCGATATCTGAGCTGATTTGTCGGCTACGCCGTCTCCTGCCCCATGCGGCGCGCGGTGTAGCGCTCGATCGCCGACAGCCCGTCATAGATCATCACGGCAAGGGCGGCAACGATCAGGCCGCCCTGCAGGACGAAGGCGAGGTTGTTCGACAATAGACCGGCGATAATCACCTCGCCCAGCGTCCTGGCCGCAACGGTCGAGCCAATCGTCGCGGTGGCGAGGCTGATGACCACCGACAGCCGGATACCGCCGAGGATGATCGGTGCGCTGAGCGGCAGCTCGACCTTGACCAGCCTTTGCCAGCCGGTCATGCCGGCGCCGCGCGCCGCCTCGACCACATTGGCCGGCAGCGTCGTCAGCCCAGTCAGCGCGTTCTCGAAGATCGGCAGAAGGCCGTAGAGAAACAGCGCGATCAGTGTCGGCTTCTCGCCAAAGCCGACCGCCGGCACGGCCAGCGCCAACACCGCCACCGGCGGAAAGGTCTGGCCGATATTGACCAGGCTGCGCGACAGCGGCAGGAATTCGACGCCGGCCGGTCGGGTGACCAGGATGGCGAGCGCCACGGCAACGATGGTCGCCGCCACCGTCGCGATCAGCACGGTCCGCAGATGCAGCAGCGTCAACGTCAAAAGGCTGCCCTGATTGTAGATTGCCGGCGCGTTGTTCTCGGTCAGCGGCTTCAGCAGCGGTTCGAACAAGCCGGGATTGGTCACGAACGCAACCAGCAACACCACCAGGACAAGCCTGAGCAGCGACGGAAGCCAGGCTTTAACACCGGCCTCTTTCACGCCGGCCTCGCCGCGCGTTTCACCAGCCCGTCCACGGTCACGCGGCCGAGCGGCTTGCCGTCGGCGCCTTTTACCGGCAGCGCCGGGCGTCCCGACCAGAGGAGTTCAGCCAGCGCATCTCGCTGGCTGGCGTCGTCGGGGATCGCCTCGCCTTCGGCGGTGCCCGTCTCCACCGCCTCGCGCACGCGGCCGAGCGACAGCAGTCTGAACGGTTTTTCGCTGGCGCCGACCAGTGTCTCGACGAAGGCGCTGGCCGGCTTCGCCAGGATCTCGGCGGGCTTGGCATATTGCACGAGCTTGCCGGCATCCATCACCGCGATCTTGTCGCCCATATGCACCGCCTCCTCCATGTCATGGGTGACGAGGATGATGGTGGTGCCAAAGCGCTTCTGGATCGCCAGAAGATCCTCCTGCGCCTTATTGCGGATGATCGGGTCGAGGGCGCCGAACGGCTCGTCCATCAGAAGCACGTTCGGCTCGGCGGCAAGCGCGCGGGCAACGCCGACGCGCTGCTGCTGGCCGCCGGAAAGCTCGTGCGGATAGCGCGGCCCGAACGCCTCGGGGTCGAGCTGATAGAGCGTCATTAACTCTTCGACGCGGGCCTTGATGCGAGCCTTGTCCCAGCCGAGCAGCACTGGCACGGTGGCGATGTTCTGCGCCACCGTGCGGTGCGGAAACAGGCCGTGGCCCTGGATGGCGTAGCCGATGCTGCGGCGCAGTTCGTAGCCGGGCAGCGAACGGTTGTCGGCGCCGTCTAGCTTGATGACGCCCGAGGTCGGCTCGACCAGCCGGTTGATCATGCGTAGCAGCGTCGTTTTGCCGGAGCCGGAAGTGCCGACAATCACGGCGATGGTGCGTGGTTCTATCAGCATCGACACGTCGTCGACGACGGTCGTCGCGCCATAGCGCTTGGTAATGCCTTCGATCTCGATCATGCCGTTTCAACCCTGCGCTTGGTGGCGGTCATTTCGATCACTGCGTCGAGGATGATGGCGGCGGCAAAGGCCATCGCCACCGTCGGCACGGCGCCGAGCAGCACCAGGTCCATCGCCGTCTGGCCGACGCCCTGGAACACGAACACGCCGAAGCCGCCGCCGCCGATCAGCGCGGCAATGGTGGCGAGGCCGATGTTCTGCACCAGCACGATGCGGATGCCAGTGAGGATGACCGGAAAAGCCAGCGGAAACTCGACGCCGAACAGGCGCTGGCGATCGGTCATGCCCATGCCGCGGGCGGCGTCGTTGGCGGCGCGCGGCACGCCGGCAAGGCCGACCACGGTGTTGGCCACCACCGGCAGCAGCGAATAGAGGAACAGCGCGAGGAAGGCGGGGGCGGTGCCGATGCCGCGAATGCCAAGCGCCGCCGCTCCCGGCACATGCGTGGCGACCCAGCCGAGCGGCGCGATCAGCAGGCCGAACAGCGCGATGGAAGGAATGGTCTGGATGATGTTGAGCACATTCAGCATGCCGGCGCGAATTTTGTCGACGCGGTGGCAGAGGATGCCGAGCGGCAGACCAACGACCACCGCCGCCGCCAGCGAGCCCAGCGCCAGCGTCACATGCTTGGAGCCCTCCGCCCAGAAACTGTCGGCGCGATTGGCATATTCCTTGAGGATCGACAGGCTGTTCCAACTTCCCGAAGCCAAAAGCAGGCCGATTGCCAGCGCAGCTATGACGAGCCCGCCGAGGCGTGCCCATGGCGACAGATTCAATCGCGTCAGCACATCGGCAAGCAAAAGCGTGAAGGCGAAGATGAGCAGCCAGAAACCCGAGGCGGGCGAAATGCGCGCGAACGTATTACCCTCAGGCGTCAGGAAGCGGCCGGCGACGCCGATCAGGACGGCAAGGGCTGCAAGCGCGATCACGCTAGCCGCAAGGCGCAGGACGAGCGGCGTTTTCAAGAGCGCGATGATTGCCGCGATGACGAGGATCGCCAGCAGTAATGGGCCGACCGCCGCCGGCAAGGAATCAAGGATCGAGCGCGCCTCGCCGGGCACGATGCGGTTGGCGCGGAACGTGGCGAAGGGTGCTGCGAACGCCGCATAGGCAACGATCGCGGCAATGACCACGCCGAGCTTGTCGAACCGGACTGTCATGACTTGCATGTGCGATCGCGGCGACTTGAGGATCTGACGTCAGGACCGTCGCGCTCCGTCGCGTCCCCCTCTGTCCTGCCGGACATCTCCCCCTCAAGGGGAGAGATTGGCAGCGTCAGCGCCGGTATACACCTTGCACAGCTGAAAGGTGGCGAAAGCCGTCGCGACATCTGATCTCCCCCCTTGAGGGGGAGATGGCCGGCAGGCCAGAGGGGGTCGCCGCGCACCGATGTCACGATTCAGGAACGGCCTACTTCAAGAACCCGTTCTTCTTCAAAAAGTCTTCGGCGACGCCCTTGACCGGCTCGCCGCCGACCTGCACGCGGCCGTTCAGTTCCTGCAGGGTGACGAGGTCAAGCTTGGCGAAGACCGGCTTCAGCAGCGTCTCGATCTCGGGATGTTCCTTCAGCACCGCCTCGCGGATGATCGGAGCCGGCTGGTAGACCGGCTGCACGCCCTTGTCGTCATCGAGCACGACCAGGCCGGACGGCGCGATGCCGCCATCGGTGCCGTAGACCATGGCGGCATTGGCGCGGTTGGTCTGGTTCGCCGCAGCGGCGATGGTCGCCGCCGTATCGCCGCCGGACAGCGTGATCAGCTGGTCCGGCTTAAGCGTGAAGCCATAGGTGGTCTGGAAGGCCGGCAGCGCGGCAGCCGAATTGACGAACTCGGCCGAGGCCGCCAGCACGACCTGGCCGCCGCCGGAGACATATTTGCCGAAGTCGGACAGCGTCGCCAGCTTGTTGGTCTCGGCGACATCCTTGCGCAGCGCTATCGCCCAGGTGTTGTTGGCCGGCGACGGCGACAGCCAGACGATCTTGTTGGCGTCGTAGTCGAGCTTCTTGGCCATTTCATAGCCCTTGGCGGCATCCTTCCACACGGGGTCGTCGGCCTTTTCAAAGAAGAAGGCGGCATTGCCGGTGTATTCCGGGTAGATGTCGATCTCGCCGGCGGTGATCGCCTTGCGCACCACAGGAGTGCCGCCGAGTTGGATGCGGTCGGTGGTCTGGATGTTGTTGGCGTTCAGCACCTGCTGGATGATGTTGCCGAGCACGCCGCCTTCGGTGTCGATCTTCGACGACACGACCACCTGAGCGCTCGCCGAGGCTGCGGTGATGCCAAGCGCCAGTGCCGCGCCGGCCAGAACCTTGACAGAAAACATTTCACAAATCCCTTGCTGAGAACCGGACTACGGCTGCCGCATATGAGCATGGCTTCAATGCCCCGTCGGGGTACACGGTTTCATAAGAAAGGGGATGGGGGCAATAATTTTGTTCGGATGCGGGTGAATCCGCTGCAGCCTGATCCCGACAGCGTCATGTCACTACAGCGCCGCGCGTCCGTTTGAACGCGCAAAGGACGCTGTAGCACTTTTGATTTTGCGCATGATCCCCAGCGAAATCGATTCCGATTTCGCCGAAGCGAACCTTCGGTTCGGGGTCATGCGCCGGTCGGCCGCGCTCTCGTCATCTTCAGCACGCCCAGCGCCATGAAGCACAGCACCGTCACCGGGAAGATGATCCAGTTCAGCATCTCCCAGCCCCAGGCATTGTAGACGGCGCCCGACATCAGAGAGGCGAAAGCGACGGAGCCGAACAGGACGAAGTCGTGAAAACCCTGAACCTTGCCCTTTTCGGATGGCCGGTAGCTGTCGGCGACCATGGCGGTGGCGCCGATGAAACCGAAATTCCAGCCGAGGCCGAGCAGGATCAGCGCCGTCCAGAACTGCCACAGTGCCAGGCCCGACAGCGCCACCACGGCGCAGCCGATCAGCAACACAAGTCCGGTTGCGACGATCCGTTCGGCGCCGAAGCGATAGATCAGCGAGCCGGTGAAGAAACTCGGCGCGAACATCGCCATGACATGCCAGGAAATACCAAGCGTGGCGTCGTCCGTCGACAGGCCGCAGCCGACCATGGCGAGCGGTGCGCCGGTCATGACGAAGCTCATCAGCGCATAACTGCCGACGGCACAGAACAGCGCTGCCACGAAGCGCGGCCTGCTCACGATCTCCGAGAGCGGCCGTGCGTCGCTGTCGGTGATATCCGCTTTGCCGGCTGCCTTGGCCGGGATGCGCAGGAGCGACAGGACGGCAGCGCCGACCGCCGCCAACACCAGGATCGACGCGAACGAGCCGGCAAACATCACCGGGGCAAACAGTTCGCGGGTGAAGATAACGATCTGCGGCCCAAGGATGGCGGTGACGATGCCGCCGGCCAGCACGAAGGAGATGGCGCGCGCCTTGAATTCAGACGGCGCGTTGTCGGCGGCGGCGAAGCGGAATTGCTGGACGAAGGCACCGCCGATGCCGATCACCAGCAGGCCGAAGGCGAACAGCCAAAAGCTGGCCTGGAACAGCGCCAGCGTGGCGATCAGACCACCGAGCGCAGTGACGATCGTGCCAGTCATGAAGCCGTCACGCTGGCCGAGCCGGCGGATGATGGCGGCGGCCGGCAGGGCGCCGAGCGCCACGCCGACGTTGAAGCCGGTGATCGGTGCGGTCGCCAGCGACTTGTCGGAGCCGAGCAGATAATGTCCGGCCAACCCACCCACGGAAATGGCGATGGGTGCGGCCGAACCGATGATCGCCTGCGAAGCGGCAAGGATAAGCGCCGTGCGGCGTGCTTCCCTGCCAGCCTCGGCGATAGCGGCAGCCGTCATGAAGCGTCCTTGCCGCGCCCCTCGCCGCGCACCCGGCGCGACACGCGATCAAGCACCGCGTTGACCAGCTTCGGCTCGTCTTCTTCGTAAAACGCCTTGGCGATATCGACATATTCCGAAACGATGACAGCCACCGGCACGTCCTCTCGCTTCATCAGTTCGTAGACGCCGGCGCGCAATATGGCGCGCAGCGTCGAATCGAGCCTGGACAACGGCCAGTCCTCGGTCAGCGCCTGGCGGATGATCGGATCGATGGTCTTCTGGTTCTCGACGACGCCGACGAGTATGGCGCGGAACCATTGTGCGTCGGCCTCGCGATAGAGCGCGCCGTCGACTTCCTTGCCGAGCCTGAACGCCTCGTATTCGGCGGTGATCTCGAAGACGCCGCTGCCGGCCACATCCATCTGGTAGAGCGCCTGCACGGCGGCCAGACGGGCAGCACCGCGCTTGTTGGCGTGGCGCACCGCGGGCTGGCCGGGTGATGCGGGTTCGCTCACGATCGCTCTCCCAACTGTTGCTTGAGGGCAATCATAGTCAGCGCCGCACGCGCCGCAAAGCCGCCCTTGTCGCCTTCCGAACGCCTGGCCCGCGTCCAGGCCTGCTCGTCGTTTTCGGTGGTCAGGATGCCGTTGCCAATGCAGACCGCTTCCTGCACGGACAGGTCCATCAGGGCACGGCTGGATTCATTGGCGACGATGTCGAAATGATAGGTATCACCGCGCACGACGGTGCCGAGGGCGACAAAACCATCATAGCTTGGCCCGCCTTCGGCGGCGCCGTCGAGCGCGAAGGAAATCACTGCGGGAATTTCGAGTGAGCCCGGAACGGTGACGAGATCGTATGTAGCGCCCGCTTCCTCGAGCGCGCTTGTCGCGCCTTCGAGCAGCGCATCGGCAAGATCGTCATGGAAGCGTGCCTCGATGATAAGAAGGTGGGCCTTCTTCTTCGGGCGAATGAACGCTTTGCCGTGTTGGGATGTGCCAGCCATAGATGTCTCCGGGATCGCCGGTGACTTAGGCCGAAGCCGGTTTGATCGCAAGCAGAAGATTGGTGGAGATGCGGGAGGTCTGCCGAAACTATTTTATTTCCCGGCGCGGCGTCTGACGCGGATTCCTGGGATCAAGGCTCAAAGCCCAAGCCTGCACGACCTGGTGGTCAATCACATTACCGGCGTCAACATCAGCTAACGCTTCGCGCGTCAGTTGCTCTTCCTGTCTGGAAGTCCTTCTGCCCTCAATCATCAAAGCCCCACTTTCGCGGCCTCGGCCAATCGCGCCGCGTAGCGAGCCATGGTGTCGATCTCAAGGTTGACCCGGTCGCCGACCTGGCGTTCGCCCCAGGTGGTCACCGTCAGCGAGTGATGGATCAGAAGCACGTCGAAGCGCGTGCCCTCAACCTTGTTGACGGTGAGCGAGGTACCGTCGAGCGCGACCGAACCCTTGGGCGCGATAAATTTGGCCAGGTCGCGCGGCGCTTCCAGCGTGAAGCGCACAGCATCGCCCTCGTCCTTGCGTTCGATGATCTCGGCCGTGCCGTCGACATGGCCTGAAACGATGTGGCCACCAAGCTCGTCGCCGATCTTCAGCGCCCGCTCCAGATTGATTCTCGTGCCGGATTTCCAGCCCATGGCCGTAGTCAGCCTGAGCGCCTCTTCCCAGGCCTCGACCTCGAACCAGCGCGCATTGGCGCCGCTTTCCGGCAAGGCCGTCACCGTCAGGCAGACGCCGCCACAACAAATCGAAGCACCGATGGCGATGGTCTGCGGGTCATAGGCGGTGTCGATGCGCAGGCCGACGCCCTCTCTCAGCGGCTTCACCGCAGCGACGGTGCCGACATCGGTGACAATCCCGGTAAACATCAGATGTCCCTTATCCACTCCGCGTAGCTGTCTTCGCCGAAACGCATGTCGCGCAATTTGCGAAATCCTGCCGGGATATGGTTGGCGTCGATGGGCGATACAATGCCGCTCCTGCCGATCGGCTCCTGCCCCTGGAACAGCACGATGCGGTCGACCAGCCCTTCGGCGAGGAAGGCCTTGGCCACCTTGGCGCCGCCCTCGACCAGCACGCTCGCCATCCCAAGCGCCGCCAGATCCTCGAGCAGTTCCGGCAACGCTATATCGCCTTCATACGTCTCGGTGCCGATGAAGCGCACTCCGGCGCGTTCGAGTGCGGCCCGCCGGTATGGGTCGGCTTCGGCGCAGGCGGCGACATAGAGCGGAACCCGGTCGACGCCGGCGACCAGCTTCGATGTTTCCGGCAGCCTGATCTGGCGGTCGAGCACGATGCGCGCCGGCGAACGGTTTTCCAGCCCCGGCAACCGCACCGTCAGCGCCGGATCGTCCTCCAGCGCCGTGCCGATGCCGATCAATATGCCGTCGGCTTCGGCCCGCATCAGGTAGACTTCGCGCCGGGCGATGTCGCCGGTGATCGAGACTTGCCCCTCGCCTTCCATGCCGATCTTGCCGTCGCTGGAAAGCGCAAATTTCAGGATCACTTCCGGACGTTTTTTCAGAGATCGAATGAGATAGCCGGCCATCTGCTCGGCGGCTTCTGCCGCGAGCACCCTTTCGACAACCTCGACACCGGCGGCACGCAGGATCGCATAGCCCTTGCCGGACACGCGTGGATCGGGGTCGCTCACAGCCCCAACCACCCGCGTGACGCCGGCATTGAGCAGTGCATTGGCGCAAGGCGGCGTGCGGCCATGGTGGGCGCAGGGCTCCAGCGTGACATAGGCGGTGGCGCCGCGTGCGAGCTCGCCGGCCTCGGCCAGCGCCTCGGTCTCAGCATGCGGCCGGCCGCCGACAGCGGTGACACCGGTGCCGACGATCATCGGTCCGCTGCCGTCGTCACGCACGATCAGCGTGCCGACGGAAGGGTTGGTCGCGGTCCGCCCGGCATTTTTGCGCGACAGCCTGAGTGCTGCCGCCATGAAGCGGCGATCAAGACCCTCTTGTTCGGCTTGGCTGCGCCCGGGCCCTGCCATGCTCAGCCGGCGTCCTCTTCCTTGAGCTCGTCACCTTTGAGCTCACCCAGCACCTCGTGAAAATCCTTGGCCTCGCGGAAATTGCGGTAGACCGAGGCAAAGCGCACATAGGCGACGTCGTCGAGCGATTTCAGCGCCTCCATCACCAGGCGGCCGACCTCGCCCGAGGCGACCTCGGTCTCGCCCGAACTTTCGAGCTGGCGCACGATGCCGGTCACCGCGCGGTCGATGCGCTCGGGATCGACATTGCGCTTGCGCACCGCGATCTCGACCGAGCGCAGCAGCTTGTCGCGGTCGAACGGCACCTTGCGTCCGGACTTCTTCACCACCACGAGGTCGCGCAACTGCACACGCTCGAAGGTGGTGAAGCGGCCGCCGCAATCGGGGCAGACGCGCCGCCTGCGGATCGCCGCGCCGTCTTCGGCGGGGCGCGAATCCTTCACCTGCGTATCTTCGGACTGGCAGTAGGGACAGCGCATGGACAGCCTTATGTTCGCGATTCTTGTGGAGCGAAAGGCTTAGAGGTTTTTGCCGCGATGGCAAAGTATCGGGGTGGTCTCTCGCCCCTCAGAGATAGCGAGGCGCGAGGAAAATTGCCAGATCATACCAGACGGCAACACCGGCCGATTACGGCGCGACGTCGACGGTTGGGAATCCACATGACACGCCGAGGCTGCGATAGGCCTTGGTGAAGCCGTCCATCGATACCGTCGCGACCGGTGTGTCGGCGAAGATCACATCGAGTGCGCTGGCGCGGCGCATGGCACGCAGCAGCGCCAGGCTGATCTCGGGCTTGTTTTTCAACATCCATTTTCCGCCGGCACCGGCCATGGCATCGACGGTCGCCTTTACCTTGCCGTTGCTGTCGCCGAACACCGCCGGAATGTTCTCGCCAGTCGGCAAGTCCTTGTTCTTCATGGCGATGACAAGGGTTGGATAGCCATCGGGCGGCAGTGCATCACCATTCGAGATGGCGAGCGTGAGGGTGCCGCTGGCACCGCTCGCGTCGAGAAAGGCGGTCGAGGCGACACAGGTCCTGCGCAGATCCTCACCGGTATCGATCTCGTCCACAGTGGTGGACCACTTGCCGAAGGTTTCGGTCTTCGGTGCGGCTGGGGTGGGCGCAGACTGTGCCAAAGCGGACAGCGGCAAGGTGGTCAGTGTCGCCAACACGCCAAGCGCGGCAAAGCCAGCGACACGGAAAATCTGCATCATCGTCAAGGCTCCTGTCCGGACTCCGTTCCCACTGAAACAGTGCTTTTCGTCCGGCTGATAAGGGACGACACTTTGCGTGAGCTCAACCGAGATAGGGATAGAGCGGAAAACGATCCGTCAGCGCGGCCACCTTCGCCTTCACCGCTGCCTCGACGGCTGCATTGCCTTCGTCGGAATTCGCGGCCTTGAGCCCGTCCAGTACCTCGGCGATCAGCTTGCCGATCTCGCGGAACTCGGCCTGGCCGAAACCGCGCGTGGTGCCGGCCGGCGTGCCGAGCCGCACGCCCGAGGTGACGAACGGCTTTTCGGGATCGAAAGGGATGCCGTTCTTGTTGCAGGTGATGTTGGCGCGGCCAAGCGCTGCCTCGGCGCGTTTGCCGGTGGCGTTCTTCGGGCGCAAGTCGACCAGCATCAGATGGTTGTCGGTGCCGCCGGAGACGATGTCGAGACCGGTCGCCTGCAGGCTGGAGGCAAGCGCCTTGGCATTGGCGGCAACGCTCTCGGCGTAGAGTTTGAAGCTTGGCTTCAGCGCTTCGCCGAAGGCCACCGCCTTGGCGGCGATGACATGCATCAGCGGGCCACCCTGCAGGCCCGGAAACACGGCCGAATTCATCTTCTTGGCGATATCCTCGTCGTTGCACAGGATCATGCCGCCACGCGGGCCGCGCAGCGACTTGTGCGTGGTGGTGGTCACCACATGGGCATAGGGCAGCGGTGACGGATGCACGCCACCGGCGACCAGGCCGGCAATATGAGCCATGTCGACCATCAGATAGGCGCCGATCGAGTCGGCGATCTCGCGAAAGCGCTTCCAGTCCCAGACGCGCGAATAGGCGGTGCCGCCGGCCAGGATCAGCTTCGGCTTGGTCTCGTGGGCGGTCTTCTCGATCGCATCCATGTCGAGCAGATGATCGTCCCTGCGCACGCCGTAGGAAACTACCTTGAACCATTTGCCGCTCATATTGACCGGCGAGCCATGGGTCAGATGCCCGCCCGAGTTCAGGTCGAGACCCATGAAGGTATCACCGGGCTGCAGCAGCGCCAGGAACACTGCCTGGTTCATCTGGCTGCCGGAATTCGGTTGGACGTTGGCGAAGTTACAGCCGAACAGCTTTTTCGCACGCTCGATGGCTAGTTCCTCGGCCACGTCGACGAACTGGCAGCCGCCATAGTAGCGCTTGCCCGGATAGCCCTCGGCGTATTTGTTGGTCATGATCGACCCCTGCGCTTCCAGCACGGCGCGGGAGACAATGTTTTCCGATGCGATCAGCTCGATCTCGTGGCGCTGGCGGCCGAGTTCGTTGCGGATCGCGCCGAAAATCTCCGGGTCGGCATCGGCAAGCGTGGTTTCGAAGAAGGATTCGAATTTGTTCGACACTGCCGCTGCTGTTGCCATCCTTGAGATCCTTGTTGTCCGGGGGTCTGCCGCGCCATTAACACAGTTGATTTCGCCCCGCCACGTTTGCGGCGCGAAATTTGCTGGTCGGATTGCGGCAGCCAGGTCAAAGAGCCACCTATTTTCTTGCCTGCCGGCCGTTCAGCAACGCCTCGGTGAGCGTGATCTCGGTCAGCAGCGCCTGCTTCGTATGGTCGTTGATCTCACGGCTGCGAAACATGGCGAGCACCGCGCCTTGGCCGCGTGGCGACTTGCATGGCTCTGTACCGAACGGCGCTTTCCGGACCCGGCGCGAAACGCGCCCTCCAGCCGGATACAAAAGGCCGCCCTCACCGGCGGCCTTTCAGCAAAAAAGATCAGTCGCTTAGAGCGCAGAGGTGATTTGCAGCTCGTTGGCTCCGTCGAGCCCGTAGATGTCGTCGCGGAACTGCACGACGCCAGGCCCCGTCGACCAGGCCGAGATGTAAAGGAAATAGACCGGCACCGGATTGGTGACCTGCACCGGGATGTTCTCGCCGCTCTTGATCGCCGACTCGAAATACTGGCGGTTCCAGCCCGGCGTGTCGCGCAGGATCCAGGTGACGAGGTCGCGCACGTTCTGGACGCGCACGCAGCCCGAGGAATCGAAGCGCATCATCTTGCCGAACAGGCTCTGCTGCGGCGTGTCGTGCATGTAGACGCCGTCCGGGCTCGGGAAATTGATCTTGACCGAGGCCATCGCGTTGCCGGCACCCGGATCCTGACGGAAGCGGTATTTCTCCGCGTCGTCGGTCGACCAGTCGACGGTCAGTGGATCGACCTCGCTGCCATCCGGTGCGAACAGGCGGATCTTGCTATCCTTGAGGTAGTTGGGGTCCTTCCGCATCAGCGGAATGATATCCTTGCGCACGATCGATACCGGCGCGTTCCAGTAGGGATTGACGATGATCTCGTTGATCTTGGAATCGACGATCGGCGTCTGGCGGTCGATCTTGCCGACAACGGCGGTGTGGCGCAGCACGACGCGGTCGTTCTCGACCGCCTCGATCTGGGCGCCCGGGATGTCGACCAACACATAACGGTTGCCCAGCGTGCCGGCGCGTTCGTTCAGCCGCTGCAGATTGGTCTGCAGTTGGCCAAGCCGGACCTGCGCCGAAACATTCATCGCCGCATAGGTATATTGGCCTAGGGTCCCGTCGGAAGGCAGGCCATGGCGCGCCTGGAAGCGTTTGACCGCCGCATCGACATAGGAATCGAAGGCCTCTGACAGGCCGGCGCTCTGCGCCAGGTCGCCCGAAATCATCAAGCGCCTGCGCAATGGCACCACGTCGGGGTCGACAACACCGAGCTGCAATTTCTTGGTATCCGGGACCGGCTCCCAGCCGCCCTGCGCGACAATGTTCTGATACTGCGCTATCGCCTGCTCGGTGTACGCAACGGTCTGCAGGCTGACGATCGGCAGCGTCGAGGCCACCTTGCCGCCCTGGCTGGCGCGGGCGTCGAACTGGTCGTTCCAGTTGCCGCGGCCTGAAGATTTCAGGATATCCGCGATCACGTCCTGCGCGCTGGCACCACCGGCAAGCATCGTCGCGGCCAACGCGGAGGCTCCGGAAAGGAAGAAACGGCGACTGGTTCTCATGTACGCTCCAGACATTCCTGTAACAATTTCACCGGGCGATGCCGCCCGCACTCTAGGGTTGGCATTGTTAACAATTCGCCAACCATGACCCCTATCACTTCGCGAGAGCGCGCCGGGGGCGACGCGCGTTCAGGGAGACGCCGGCTTTCGCCGCAACATCACCCGCAACCTCGCTTTCACCGGGAATATGGCGGCAACGTGGCCCTGACCGTGATTTGGATCGGCCGGTATCACGAAACGGAAAGACCGATGCTTTTCGGCACCGGTCCTTGATTGGCTGTCCCCGACCGCGCTTCTATGGCGCGGCTCCCGATCTCGATGCGGCGCCTTACATCCGATACGCAATCGTGTCGTTCCAGAACCGATCCAGCCGCTGCAGGGCGCGGTTCATCTGCTTGAATTCTTCCGTGTTGATGCCGCCGACCTGCTCGATCGAGCCGACATGGCGCTCGTAGAGGCCGGCGACGACTTCCGCCACCTCACTGCCCTTCGGCGTCAGCGAAACCCGCACCGAACGGCGGTCGATACGCGAGCGCTGGTGGTTGATGAAGCCGAGATCAACCAGCTTCTTCAGATTGTAGGAGACGTTCGAGCCGAGATAGTAGCCGCGCGAGCGCAGTTCGCCGGCGGTCAGCTCCGAATTGCCGATGTTGAAGAGCAGCAGCGCCTGGATGGCGTTGATGTCGGAACGGCCGTTGCGGTCGAATTCGTCCTTGATCACGTCAAGCAGACGGCGGTGCAGCCGCTCCACCAGCTGCAGCGATTCCATGTACAGCGAACGGATTGCCTCGCGGCGGTCATCGGATACGTTGGCGGTCTTCGCCGCCGGACGGGAATTGATCATTGTCTTTGCCTCTCGTTTGTCGCCTGGTGATTTTTTGTTTTTCACCTTGATCGCGACACTATCGAATACTCATAAAATTCGACTTAAACGCTAGGGCTAACAAGAGCTTACCGGTAAGAGGTTTCGAAAGAGGCTTAACGAAGGGTCACCCGAACAAGGATGATTAACCTAAAGATTTAGCCAATGATTCCGGGCGAAATTTGCGCGTCCAATGGGACGCGCGGCGCTATTCTTGTTGAGTGTCGGTCCGATGCTCTATTGGCGGCTCTGGCGCTTCTGCATCCAGATCACCACGCGAAAGACGATGTAGAGCAGCGCCACCGCCGCATGCGAGGCGAGGATCAGCGGCCGGTGGCCGAAGAACTCGGGAAAGCCGGCATACATGACGATCTCGGTCGCCGCGCAGATGAACCAGATCACCGGCCCCCAGGAGGCCAGCATCCACAGACCGGCGGCGGCGAAGGGGAAGAAGACGGCGAGCATCACCGACGCCACCTGCCAATGCACCGGCATCAGGTCGAAGCGCCACAACGAGCCGGGATAGAAGCCGATCAGCCGGATCCAGTACAAAATCCCGAACAACAGGCAGTAGCCCGATATGACGCGCTGGAACCAGGCGAAGATGACCTCGACCGTCGAGGGCTGGAGCACGACGCGTCTCGACGTGACGTCGCTCACAGCTCGAGTTCCCGTTCGCCAAGCGGAGCAAAATAGGCATCGACCTCGGCAGCACTGACGTCGTCGATGCCTGCCGGCCGCCATTGCGGCGTCGAGCCCTTGTCGATGATGGCAGCGCGGATGCCTTCGTAGAAATCGTGGCCGGCTAGCATGCGGTTGAGGATGCGGAATTCCATCCGCATGCACTCGTCCATCGATAGCGTCAGCCCGGCGTTGATCTCGCGCCAGGCGACATGCAGACCGGTCGGCGAGCGGGTGCGGATCGTCGCCAGGGTCTTTGCCGCGAACGCATCGGCTGGTGCGGCGCGCTCCAGGCTGCTGATGACGTCACCCAGCGACGTTTGCGCGAAATGCCGGACGATCGCTTCCAGCGTCCGACTGTCAGTCTCGCGGCGGGCCGGGACGGAAAAGCCGCGCAGCGCCGATTCCGGGTCGCCGGTCGCGACCAGCCGGTCGAGAAAACCGGCCTGGTCCTGCGCCTTGATCGTATGCGTCGCCAGGCCCGACCACAAAGCGTCGCCATAGCGGATGCGGTTTCCGGTCAGGGCCAGATACATGCCGAAACTGCCGCCAAGGTTCGGCAGGAGATGACTGGCGCCGACATCCGGGAAAAAGCCGATGCCGACTTCCGGCATGGCGAATTGGGCGTTTTCGGTTAGCACCCGATGCGAACCGTGGAACGAGATGCCGACGCCGCCGCCCATGACGATGCCGTCGATCAGGGCGACATAGGGTTTTTTGAACCGCGCGATGCGGGCGTTCAGCCGGTATTCGTCGGCGAAGAAATCGACCGGCGGCTTTCCCGCCCGGCCGGCCTCGTAGATGTGGAGGATGTCGCCGCCGGCCGAAAACGCCCTGCCCTCGGCCTTGACGGCGACGACGTCGACGCCGTCGTCCCGCTCCCAGGCGCGCAGCGCCTTGTCGAGCGCCTTGACCATGCGGTGGGTGACGGCATTGAGCGCTTGCGGCCGCGTCAGCGTGACGATGCGGGCCCTGTCCAATCGTTCGAAGCGGATCTCGTCGCTGCCGCCAAAATCCATCGCCTGACATTCCCTCCCCTGCGCCGCCGGGACTGAAGTGCTAAAGCGTGGCGCATGGGTGCGTCAACGCCAAGGTCAATCCTGTCCTGTAACGGTCAGCCGGATTTGGCATACCGATATCCAGGTAATGCCAGCCTGGCACAATCGTGGCGCATTGGTAAGCGGCGGAAGCTCGTGGTAAAAGCTGCCGATCCCGGAGTTTTCGCGATGAACAAATTCACCCCAGCAAAGCCTGCCGGCGCGCGCAGCGTCGACGAGATCACCGGCAGCCGCCGTTTGCGCCGCATGCGCAAGGCCGACTGGTCGCGCCGCCTCGTCCAGGAGAACCGGCTCTCCGTCGACGACCTGATCTGGCCGATCTTCGTCGTCGATGGGAAGAATATCCGCGAACCGATCGCCGCCATGCCCGGCGTCTTCCGCCTGTCGCTCGACCTTGCCGTCAAGGAGGCCGAGCGCGCGGCAAAGCTCGGCATTCCGGCGATCGCCACCTTCCCGAATGTCGCGCTCGGCCTGCGCGACCAGACCGGCTCGCATATCCTCGATCCGGAAAACATCATCAACCGCGCCACGCGCGCCATCAAACACGCGGTGCCAGAGATCGGCATCATCACCGACGCAGCGCTCGATCCCTTCACCTCGCACGGCCACGACGGCATCTTGCGCGACGGCATCATCGTCAACGACCAGACCGTGGAGCAGGTCACTGCGGCTGCCGTCATCCAGGCGGCGGCCGGCGCCGATATCATTGCCCCTTCCGACATGATGGACGGCCGCATCGGCGCCATCCGCGACGCGCTCGACGCCAATGGTTTTCAGGATGTGGCGATCATGTCCTACGCGACGAAATTCGCCTCCGCTTTCTACGGGCCCTATCGCGAGGCGGTCGGCACCGCCGGCCTGCTCAAGGGCGACAAGAAGACCTACTATCTCGACCACGCCAATTCCGACGAGGCCGTGCGCGAGGCCGAGCAGGACCTCGCCGAGGGCGCCGACATGCTGATGGTCAAGCCCGGCCTGCCCTATCTCGACATCATCCGCAGGCTGAAGGACGAATTCCGGATGCCGACCTTCGCCTATCAGGTGTCGGGCGAATATTCGATGATCAAGGCGGCTGCCGCCAATGGCTGGATCGACGGCGACAAGGCGATGTTGGAATCGCTGCTAGCCTTCAAGCGCGCCGGCTGCGACGGCATCCTCACCTATTTTGCGCCCGAAGTGGCGGCGATGCTGGAGGGGTAGCATCCCCTTCAGCCGAACATGGGTTCGCGGCGCGAACAATAGCCGGCGATCCGCTTCGACATACAGGACAATTTCAGTTTCCGGCCGGTGAAACGCAGCGAGAGTCGCCTGGCCCTTCGCTTTCGCCTTGCCGTGTTCCAAACACCGCTTGCAAATCGCAATCAGTTAAGCTACCAATAACTGATTGCATAACGCAACTGGTTATCGAGGAGGCTCTCATGTCCAAACTTCGCGTCAACGCTTTCACCCTGTCGATCGACGGCTTCGGCGCCGGTCCTGACCAGGATCTCAGCAATCCTCTCGGTGTCGGCGGAGAAGATCTGCACAAATGGATGGTCGGCACCCGCACATTTCGTCAGATGGTTGGCAAGGAGGGCGGCACCATGGATACCGACGAGGCGTTCACCGTGCGCAGCTTCGAAAATGTCGGCGCCTGGATCCTGGGCCGCAACATGTTCGGCCCGATCCGCGGCGAATGGCCTGACGAGAACTGGAAAGGCTGGTGGGGCGACAATCCACCATACCACGTACCGGTCTTTGTGCTGACCCACCATCCACGCGACCCTATTGTGATGGAAGGCGGCACGACTTTCCATTTCGTCACCGACGGCATCCACTCGGCGCTGGAACAGGCGAAGGCGGCGGCCGGCGGCAAGGATGTTCGGGTCGGCGGCGGCGTCGCCACCATCCGGCAATATCTGCAGGAGAAGCTGATTGACGAGATGCACCTGGCGGTGTCGCCGCTGCTGCTCGGCAATGGTGAGAACCTTTTTGCCGGCCTCGACATGCTCAAGCTCGGCTATCAGTGCACCGAACAGGTGGCGACGCCGCTTGCCACGCACGTCATCATCAAGCGGGCTTAGCGGCACTTCTGCAACGTTGGTGATTGGCGAAAGCCCATTTCTCCCCGTCACTATACGGGGAGAAATGCGCGGCAGTGCAAAGAGGGGCGGCGCGATCGATCGAAGATTGCGTCAGAATGAGCTTGGCCCACGCAGTAACTTGGCCGGGTTCAACTGCCGAGGTCGGCGCCGCCCCTCATCCGCCGGCCGGCACCTTCTCCCGGTATACTGACGGGGAGAAGGGAACCCTGCCTCAATACTTCTCCGGTACATACAGCTCGCGCGGCAGCACCTGGCGCTCGTATTCGGGATTGAAGACGCGGTCGGGCAGCGTGATCTCTTCGTGCGGCACTTCTTCATAAGGCATCTGCTTGAGGAGATGATCGATGCAGTTCAGCCGCGCCCGCTTCTTGTCGTTGCCTTCGACGATGAACCAGGGGGCTTCGGGAATGTTGGTGCGGGCGAACGTCTCTTCCTTGGCCTTGGTGTACTGCTCCCAGCGCACGCGCGACTGCAAGTCCATCGGCGACAGCTTCCACTGCTTCATCGGATCATGGATGCGCATCTGGAAACGCATCTGCTGCTCCTCGTCGGTGATGGAAAACCAGTATTTGACCAGCGTGATGCCGGAGCGGACGAGCATGCGCTCGAACTCCGGCACGTCGCGAAAAAACTCCTCGACCTGATCCGGTTCGGCAAATCCCATCACCCTTTCGACGCCGGAGCGGTTGTACCAGGAACGGTCGAACAGCACGATCTCGCCGCCTGCCGGCAGATGCGGGACGTAGCGCTGAAAATACCATTGCGACTTTTCGCGTTCGGTCGGCGCCGGCAAGGCTACGACGCGGCAGATGCGCGGATTGAGCCGCTGGGTGATGCGCTTGATGACGCCGCCCTTGCCGGCCGAATCGCGGCCCTCGAAAACCACGACCAGCTTCTTCTTGTGATATGCCACCCAGGACTGCAGCTTGATCAATTCGGATTGCAGCGTGATCAGGTCGCGAAAATATTGCTGGCGATCCATCGAGGGCGGATGCGCTTTCTTGTAGATCTTGGCGATCTCCAGCGACAGCGCCGGTTCCGACATTTCCAGCTCGTAATCTTCGTCAAGCGTGTCGGCGAGCTCCGCCTCCAGCCAGTCCTTGGCAGGAGAATTCTGTTTTGCTTCGGTCATTTATGCTGCTCCGCGTGCGAGCCCCTGTCGGCGTCCGGCGTGCCGGCCAAGATCGAAGACCTTGAGCCGACTTGCATACAGGCCGGCAATGACGGTTTTATTGCAGCCGGCCTGTGTGCCGGTCGCGCAAATCCGTGGAATGTGATCGATCAGCCTCCATGGCATGCACGACAAGCGGCTCGAATTGTCCTACAAATGCCAGGCTCCCCTCGGGCGGCCTTCGAAGCAGCCCTTCTCAACGCAATTGCGAGGATCTGACATGGAATACCGCACTCTCGGCCGTTCCGGGCTGAAGGTTTCGACGCTGACCATGGGCACCATGACCTTTGGCGGCGCCGGCGCATTTTCGGCGGTCGGCAAGACCGATCTCGACGAGGCGCGCCGGATGATCGACCTCTGCATAGATTCTGGCATCAATCTCATCGACACCGCCAATGTCTATTCGAACGGGCTTTCGGAAGAGATCATCGGCGAAGCGCTCGGCGGCAAACGCAAGGGCGATGTGCTGATCGCCTCCAAGGCGCGGATGCGGATCGGCACGGGCCCCAACGACGAAGGGCTGTCGCGCTATCATCTGATCCGCGAGTGCGAGAAGAGCCTGAAGCGCCTCAGGACCGACGTCATCGACATCTATTTCCTGCATGAATGGGACGGCACGACGCCGCTCGAGGAGACCATCGCCGCGCTCGACACGCTCGTCAGCCAGGGTAAGGTCCGCTATGTCGGCTGTTCCAACTATTCCGGCTGGCAAGTGATGAAGGCGCTGGGGATCAGCGACCGCCAGCACCAGCCGCGCTTCGTCACCCAGCAGATCCACTACACGCTGGAAGCACGCGAAGCCGAATATGAACTGCTGCCGATCTCGGTCGACCAGGGGCTCGGCGTGTTGGTGTGGAGCCCGCTCGCCGGTGGACTGTTGTCCGGCAAATACCACCGCGACCAGGCCACCTCCCGCCAGCTCAGCGGCTGGACGGAACCGCCGATCCGTGATGAGGACCGGCTGTGGCGGATCGTCGATGTGCTTGCCTATATCGGCAAGAGCCATGGCGTCTCGGCAGCGCAGGTGGCGCTTGCTTGGCTGCTCGGCCGGCCGGCCGTCAGCTCGCTGGTGATCGGCGGACGGACCGAAGCGCAGTTCAAGGACAATATCGCCGCTGCAAGCCTGGTGCTGACCAGCGATGAGCGCGCACGCCTGGACGCTGTGAGCCGCCCACCCGTTCTGTATCCCTACTGGCACCAGCAATTCACGGCAAAGGACCGGTTTGGTCCGGCCGATCTGGTTCTTGACCGGGAAGATATCTGACAACGGTCCTGATCAGGTCGAAGGTCGCCGCGGGTTAGCCTGAGATAAAACGCCAGACCTCGGGATCAGGCTCGATCTGGCCGCTGAGCACGAAGTACTTGTAGAGCACGAGCAAGCAGATCGCTGCTCGGCCCGTTCGTCGGCGAACTTGCGGCAATAGGCGTTGGCGGCGGCAACGACACGCTCGGCCTCAGTCGGATGACGTTCGAGATATTGCACCCGCTCGGCAAGATCCGTGAAATCAGGTTCGAGCGGCACATAGTGAACATCGGCCACGAGTTCGCTTTCGGCGAACCATGTCTCATATGTCGGCGGCGGCATCAGGCACAGCGAATTCGAACTCATGATCCATTTTAGGTTGGTCGCCACATCGTTGCCTTCGAGCGAAATGATATAGCGACAGCGCCGCTGCTGATCGATGCTCAGATAAGATTTGCGATATTCCGGCGCTGCCGTCGGTTTGGGCGTGCCGACATCGCAAAAGGGCAGATCGCGCGCGGCCTCCAGAAGCAAGGTCCTTATCGGGTTGTTGAGCTCGCCGCGCCACACCGCAACCGGAAGCTTGTCCGCGAAGGCTACATCGTCGGCGGGCATGTGGAAGTGGCGGAACTTGTTGAGCTTGAAGAGGACCCCGTTCCTGTTGTCGCAGGCGATCGGCCGATCCTTGACGATCGACGGCATCGCAGGCACTTCAATGACGTCGCCGAATTCGAAGTCGATGCGCAAATCGGGATCGAAGTAGCGGGCAAATTCCTTCAGATCGTAGTAATACATGCTCCGGCCTCTCGGCAGCCGGCTGACCGGCACGGCGCCGGCGCTCGGCGCGAAAGGGTCCTGCAACCTATTGTAATAATCGAGACGCGCGCGGACCGATCCATCCGAAAGCCTGGCCTGATCGAGCAGCCCGGCGAGCCTGCGGCGGAACAGCGCCTGCGGTGCAACATCGCGTACGGCATTGCGCGCATAGTAGAATAGCTTCTGTACGTTTCTTTGTAGGGTGGCCATCGGTCACTTGATAAAAAGTCGGCTTGTGATTTGCCCCCGGGCCCCTCCTACACCATTGTGCCGACCTTCTTGCAAGCCACAGAACCGTGTTCAGCTAGCCTGCCGGCTGTGTATGGAGCCGATCGCTCTTTGCGGTGTTGTGTTTGGAGCCCAATGCTCCTAGGCAGGGCTAAGAACCTTGGGATTGTGAAAGGAAGAGATATGGCGCGAGCACCGAATTACGGCCAGGAACGCAAGGAACGCGACCGGCAGAAGGCCGCCAAGAAGGCGGAAAAGCAGGCGGCCAAGGTGGCAGCCAAGGAACGTTCGAAACCCGAAGACGAGACCACGTCCGAGACCGAAACGGAAACGGCAGAGTAAAACGCATCCGGCCCGCGAGGCGGATCGGATTTGGCCTAGGAATCCCGCTGCGTCTTCAGGCCGGCGCCTTGTCGCTGACGAACACGTTCACCTCGCGCGCCGCGGCGATGAAGGCGCGCCTTGCGGTCATCGCCGGTTTGTCGCCGGCCAGCGCATCATGGCAGGCCTGCAGCGCTTCGCGATGCTTTGGACTGCGCTTGCCGGGCCAGCTGTTGAGGAGGTAATCGGAAGCCTGGCGGACGGTACGCAAGAGCTGAGTGGTTCCCTCCGCGCCCGACTTGACGGTCACGGGTGTTTCAAATCGGTTGTTTTCCATCGCCGCTCTTACGCCATCGGCGCCCGCGAAGCGAGGGCGAAAGTGGTTGCCTCCGCAATCACGCCGCGACGACGGCAAATCCCCTGGCGCGCAGGCCGCGCCGGTCATTGTGCAATGACATCACCAGCCGGTCGCGGCTGCCGACGATATGGGCCGAAAGCCGCCGTGCCGCCTCATCGGCATCGCCGGTCCGCACCGCTGCCAGAATGGCACGGTGTTGGGCCCAGGCACGGCCGAGTGCCGCCTCGTCGCGCACCTCCAGCCAACGGGCGCGTGACAGGCGCGTCATGGCATCGCGAACCGCCCTGAGCAGGAACTCGTTGCCGGACAGGCGTGCCAGCTCGATGTGAAAATCCATGCCGACGCGATGCCATTCCTCGCGCGGGGTGCCGGCGTCACAGGAGTCCAGCATCGCCTCGATGACGTCGACGGCGCTCCTCTCCTCCAAGGCACAAGTCAGCTTGACCGCCGCCACCTCGACCGCCTCGCGGTAAACGGCGATCTGCTCGAGCTCCGTGAGGTTGATCGGCGATACCGTCCAGCCGCGCCCGTCGCGGCAGACCAGACCTTCCGTCTCGAGCCGCAGCAATGCTGCCCTGACCGGCGTACGCGAGGCCCCGAAGCGGCTTTCGATCCAGCGCTCCGTCAGCCGCTCGCCCGGGCCGATCTCGAGGCCGAGGATCATTCCGCGAAGGTGTTTTTCGACATTCTGCATCTGCGACATGGTGTTCCGTTCTGGCTATTTGTTCTGGCTATCTGGTCGCTGCTCAGCGTTGAGAGCGCCGCATTGACAGCCGTCGAGCTTGCGTCCATGACGGATACCAACTTGGTATCCCAAAACGGTATCTGCAGCAAGCCGCCGACAGACTTGCCGGACAGGACAGGACATGCCGCAAGACGCCACCCCTGCCACGCAAGGCGCCCACAACATCCACTGGCGCCGCAATCTCGCCGTGTGCTTTGCCGGCTCGTTCAGCACGCTTGTCGCGATGACGCTGCTGTTGCCCTTCCTGCCGCTTTACGTCGAGCAGTTGGGTGCCGAGGGGCACGCGGCGATCGTGCAGTGGTCCGGCATCGCCTATGGCGCGACGTTCTTCGCCGCCGCGCTGGTGGCGCCGCTGTGGGGACGGCTGGGCGACCGCTACGGCCGCAAGCTGATGCTGGTGCGTGCCAGTTTCGGCATGGCCGTCTGCATGTCGCTGACCGGCATGGTGGAGACTGTCTGGCAGTTGGTGCTGCTGCGCCTGCTGATCGGTTTCGCCGGCGGCTATTCCTCCGGCTCGACCATTCTCGTCGCCATGCAGACGCCGAAGGACCGGTCAGGCTGGGCGCTTGGCGTGCTGTCGGCCGGCATCACCGCAGGCGCCCTCGTCGGCCCCCTGCTCGGCGGCGCGCTGCCGCCTTTGATCGGCATCCGCGCAACCTTCCTGCTCGCCGGCGGCGTCATTTTTCTGGCGTTCCTGGCAACGACTTTTCTCATCGAGGAGAACCCTCGCCCGGTAGCCGACAAATCAGCATCGACTGAGAAGCCGAAACGCGGCTGGTCGCAAAACTCGGACAAGCGGCCGGTCGTCGCCATGCTGGCGACCGGCACGCTGTTGAGCTTCGCCACAATGTCGATCGAGCCGATCATCACGGTCTACGTCCAACAGCTCATAGAGGATCAAAGCCGCGTCACGCTGATCTCCGGCGTCGTCATGTCGGCGGCAGCACTTGGCGCCATTCTGTCGGCCCCGCGTCTCGGAAAACTCGCCGACCGCGTCGGCCATTGGAACGTCATCATTGGGGCGCTTGCCGTCTCGGCGCTGCTGCTCATCCCGCAAGCCTTCGTCACGCAGGGCTGGCAGCTCGTCGGCCTGCGTTTCCTGATGGGGCTGGCGCTTGGCGGTCTTTTGCCCTGCATCACCAGCGTCATCCGCCACAATGTTCCGGAAGGCGTCGGCGGCAATGTGCTCGGCCTATCGATCTCGGCGCAATATGTCGGACAGGTCGCCGGACCACTGCTCGGCGGCTTCGTCGGCGGTCATTTCGGCATGAGCGCGGTGTTTCTCGGCACATCCGTGCTGATGGCAGGCGGAGCTGCGTATAACTGGGTGGTCCAGTCGCGACGCGCGCGCGACATGCTGGTGCAGGCTGGCAAGTCGTGACACCGTTCGCGAGCTATCATTACTTGACGGAGACCAGAGACATGAGCACGGCCGAGCAGCCAGCAAGCGGCAGTGGCCGCATTCTCATTTTCACCGGCGGCCTGTGCGGCGCGGCCGGCGTGGCACTCTCCGCCGCGGCCGCGCACCTGGGCGGCGCTTTCGTCGGCACGGCCGCATCCTTCCTGCTCATGCATGCGCCGGTCTTTCTTGCCGTCGGCCACGTCGGCGCAAACCGGATCCTGCGAAGCGCAAGCCTTGTCCTTCTTGTCGGGCTTGTATTGTTCTGCAGTGATCTCCTCGCCCGTGACTTTGTCGGCTCGCGGCTTTTCCCGATGTCGGCGCCGATCGGCGGCACCCTGCTCATCGCCGGCTGGCTGGCGGTTGCAGCCTCGGCGCTCATGCGCCCGCGCTCCTGAGATGGCGCCTGCGGGCAAACGGCCGGGGCCCGTTTCCGCCAAACGACGATCAGGCAGACGATGACCAATCCTGCCGTTCGGGCCGGACCGGCAGGTCGCGATTGCGTGCAGCCGGCTTGGTCAGGCGGCGCCGCTCCGGCCTATCGATGGCCGGCGAGATGCCCCAATAGTTGCGATAGATGTCTTCGAACAGATGATTGATCGGATGCATGGCCAGGCTCCTTTTTCAACTTGAATCGATCCAATCGACAGGCCCGAAAATGCCGTGCCGATCAGCTCCGCTTGCGCTCCACGAGAAAACGCAGATCGCGGATCCACGGGCCGGCCCTGCGGCGCCGTGTCCGGGTCACCGCGTTCGAGGTTATGCTCCAGTCGTTGCGAAAGATGTCTTCGAAAAGATAGTTGACGGGGTGCATGGCTGTCTCCTTCCTGATTCGATCCAATCGACAGTCGGCATTTGACTTGGATCGATTCAAAATATACCCAACCGCACCGATGTCAAGCAAAAATTTGAATCGATCCAACGAACGTGCTAGAGAGGAGTCTGGAGGCAAAAAATGGCGTCATCCACCGAAAGCAATACAAGACCCATCCGGCTGGCCGACATCGCCAAGGCCGCCGGGGTTTCGCACGGCACCGCCTCCAACGTGTTCAGCCGCCCTGAGGTCGTGCGCGAGGAGGTCCGCGAACGGGTCAAGGCGGCCGCCGAGGCGCTGGGTTATGCCGGGCCCGACCCCAAGGGCCGGCTGCTGCGCGCCGGCAAGGTCAACGCGATCGGCGTCGCCACGACCGAGCCCCTCGCCTATTTCTTCGACGACCCCTTCGCCCGCGCGATGATGGCCGGGATTTCCGAGGCATGTGACGCCACCGGCGCCGGCATCGCGCTGGTATCGGCCGGCAACCAGGAGAAGCTTGCCTGGAACATCCAGAGCGCCCTGGTCGACGGCTTCATTCTTTTCTGCATCGAGGGAGGTCCGCGCCTCGTCGAGCTGACGCGCGAACGCAAGCTCCCCTTCGTGGCGCTCGAGCTCGGTTCCGAGGACGACACCGTCTCGGCGATCGGAGTCGACAATGTCGTCGGCGCTCGCATGGCGGCACGCCATCTGGCGGAGCTTGGTCATCGCCGTTTCGCCGTGCTGTCGCTTGCCCTCGCCGACGGTCGCACCGGTCTGGTCACACCAGAGCAGGTCCGCTCGGCGGTCTACACGGGAACACGCGACCGCTATGCAGGCTATTTCGAGGAGCTCTCCCGCTTCGGCGTGGATACAGCCAGCGTACCGGTCTTCGAGACCGAGAACGACGAGGCCAGCACCAGAGCGGGCCTCGAAACGGTATTCGCCTCGGCCGAGCCGCCCACCGCCATCCTGGCGATGTCGGACAGGATCGCCATGATCGCCATCGAGTGGCTGAAGGCACGTGGCTTCTCGGTTCCCGGCGACGTTTCCATCGTCGGCTTCGATGGCGTGCCGGACGCGGCGCTTTGCGATCCTGCGCTCACCACGATCGCCCAGCCGATCGCCGAGATCGGCCGCCGGGCGGCACGAACGATCCTTGATTTCGACGGCACGGTGCGGCGTGAGACGCTCGGCGTCGAGCTTGTCATCAGGGCATCTTCCGGACCGCCGCCCAAAACAGCTTGAACCCGGACGCTTACGGATTGCTAGTCGCCATAGCTCCCACACCAAAGGACGTATGGACAGGCGGCGCCTCATTGCGGACCGGCTTGCTCTTGCCGGACCGTCCAATACCCGACAGCCATTCAAGATAATAAGCGAGCGCGAACTGCATGGCGATGCCGGCGGCGATCAGCAAACTGTCATAGGCAAACCCGCCCGGGTTGATCAGCTTCATCACCTGCGCCACCATAGCGATCACCGTGCCGGCGATGAAAACCGGCAGCGAACGTTTGCCCAATATGGCGAGCGGATGGTCGCGACTGGTGCGGAACAGGTTCGAGACAGAAGGAAAGGCCACAATCAGGTAGCTCACCGCCAGGATGTGGACCAGCCTCGGCAGCGACAGGAATGTCTTGTCGAAGCCAGTCAGGACCACGGGCAGGTTCAGCCACGACACGTGCCCCCATAGCGGGCTGTGCACCCAAATCAATGCCGCCGCGACATAGACCGCCGCCGTGCCGAGCAGCCAACGGTTGACCGGAATGGTGCCGCCGCGCTTGATATGCAGCATACTCGCAAGGCCGATGTTGAAGAGGAACTGCCACGACAGCGGATTGAGGAACCAGAAGCCGGGCTCAGGATAATTGGGCGGCGCGATCTGATAGATCCCGGCAACCAGCCACAGAGCTCCCGATATCGCGAGCGCCGCCACGGGCCTGTAGCTGATGAACAGCAGGAAGGTTGGCGTCATCAGCAGCAGCACCGCATAGACCGGCAGGATGTTGTTGTAACCGAGCTGATGGCCAAGCGTGACGATGCCGATCAGCACTTGCTGCGGGTTCCTGATCAATGGTTCGATGTTGATCAGCGTCAGCATGTCCGGCCGCTTCTCGAACACCGCCGCCGCGCAGAAAATGGCCACCACCACCATCGTCGTGACGATGTGGGCGACATAGAGCACACCGGCGCGACGCCACAATTTCAGAATCGCCATGAGCCAGTTTCCGGTCTGGAATTTTGAGCCATAGGCGAGCGCAACGGACATCCCGGAGATCAGCACGAAGGCTTCCGCGGCATCCGAAAAGCCGAAATTCTTGTAGGTCAGGGTTTCGAAAACCGTGCCCGGGACATGGTCGACAAATATGATCAGCAGAGCGAGAGCGCGGAACACATCGATACGCGTATCGCGTTCCGAATTTGGCATGGTCATCGATAAAAGGCCTCAAAGCTGGTTGTTCATGCCGGCGATCGATGCGACCGCCCGTCGCACCGCTTCGATTCCTCCCGCAGGAGCATATCGCGAACAAACGGACTGAAATGCGCCCGGTTCAATCAACTTTGAAGGAGCCCGAAAATATTCCGTTTTGAAGCCGGCAAATGAACAAAAACAACGCGAAATCAAAAGGATGCAACTATGGCCGAAAAACCTCCGGACGACGGCTTTTTGCGGCGCGACCTGCCGTTTTTCTATCGCCTCCACAGACCAGCAGAACCAACCGGCGAATGCCTTTTTCTTCTACATGGATCCGGTGTCGACGAGACGACGCTGGTGGCGCTGGGGCAGCAAATCGCACCGCACGCGGTGTTGGTGGCAGTGCGTGGCCGTATCGCCCAGGAGGACGGTTTCCGCTGGTTCAGACGCATCTCGCCCATACGCTTCGAACAGGGTAGCATCCGCAAGGAAGCGGCCGCTTTCGCTGACTTCATCACGGAAGCCGCGAAACGCCACGGCCTCGACCTCTCCCGGGCAATTTTTCTCGGCTATTCCAACGGCGCGAACCTGGTTTCAAGCGTGATGCTGCTGCATCCGCAACTCATCGCGCGAGCAGCGTTGCTGCGGCCCATGCCCGTGCTGGACGAGGTGCCGCCGGCGGACCTCCGCAAGACACGGGTGGCAATCATATCCGGCGCCGCCGACCTGACCTACGGGCCCTTCGCACTCGCGCTGGTCGGACTGCTCAGCCGGCATGGCGCCGAGGTCGACGCCCACACCGTCGCCTCCGGTCACGAAATCGGCGATCGGGATGCTGAAATCGTCAGGCAATGGCTGGCAGGCCCGGCAACGGTCATCGCGCAGGCAAATCGATGAGCCGAGATTTTACCCTCGCCCCATCCGGTTCCAGGCGTCTAGCCCGGCGATCTTGTAGGCTTCGGCCAGCGTCGGATAGTTGAAGGTGTTGTTGACGAAGAAATCGACGGTGCCACCGAGATTGATCACCGCCTGGCCGATATGGATCAGTTCGGTCGCGCCCTCGCCGACGATATGCGCGCCGAGCAGCCGGCGCGTTTCGATCGAAAACAGAAGCTTCAGGAAGCCGGTGTTGACGCCCATGATATGGCCGCGCGAGGTCTCGCGGAAGCGCGCCACGCCGACCTCATACGCGCCGCCACCCTCGCGCACCTGCTCCTCGGACTGGCCGACGGTCGAGATTTCCGGCACGGCGTAGATGCCGTAGGGAAAGGTTTCCGGCGGCGGCGGCAAGGGCACGCCGAAGGCATGGCAGGCGGCCACCCTGCCCTGTTCCATCGAGGTGGAGGCGAGGCTCGGAAAGCCGATGACGTCACCGGCGGCATAGATGTTCGGCGCACTGGTCCGGAAGGTCTGCGGATCGACCTTGATGCGGCCCCGGGAATCAGCCTCGATGCCGACCACGTCCAGACCGAGCGCGCCGACATTGCCGGTGCGCCCCGCGGCATAAAGCACCATCTCCGAGCGTATGGTGCGGCCGTCGGCAAGCGTCACCTCGGCATAGTCCGGTTTCGAGGCGATCTCCTTGATCGCACTGCCCAGCCGGATCGTCATGCCGCGGTCGCGCATCTGATGGATGAAATCGTCGACGATCTCGCGGTCGACGAAATCGAGGATGGTGTTGCGCGGTTCGACCAGCGTCACCGGCACGTCGAGCGCCGAAAAGATCGTCGCGTACTCCACGCCGATGACGCCGGCGCCAATCACCGTCAGTGTCCGCGGCAGGCGCTCGAGCTCCAGCATCTCGTCGCTGTCGAAGACACGAGTCTTGTCGAAGGGCACGTCGCGCGGCCGGTGCGGGCGGGTGCCGACCGCGATCAGCGCATGCGCAAAACCGACTTCGCTATAGTCGCCCGTGTCCGTCGTCAGGCTCGCTCTGTTGGGACCGAGAAACTTGACAGCGGCGCGTGCGCTCTTGACCGTGTTGCGCATGAACTGGTGCTGCAGCACCTCGACCTCGTGATCGAGCGTCTTGTGCAGACGTTCGATCAGATCGCCGACCAAAATGTCCTGCTTGACCCGGTAGCCGCGCCCGTAGAAGCCGCGCTCGCGCCAGCCGGAGAGGTTGAGCACAGTTTCCCGCAGCGTCTTCGACGGGATGGTGCCGGTGTGCACGGAGACACCGCCAAGCCGCCGGCCCCTGTCGACCACCAGCACGGCTTTGCCGAGCTTGGCCGACTGCACTGCGGCGCGGCGCCCGGAAGGGCCGCTGCCGATGACCAGCATGTCGTAGTCCATGTCGCCCTCGCCTGCGCTTTGTTGCGCTGCGGCAAGCTAACGCCATCGGCGCTGCAAATTCAACCGATTCGGGCTGTGCCCGGCGCTGCTTCCCACCGCATGTCGCGGAAAGGCTTGATCTTGATTCCGCAGCAAGACTTCACCATTTCAACACCAGGCGGCCCGCACCTATCCCGGGCCTGATTACGAGGAAATGACATGAACGCGCGCGTTCTCGACGGCGAAATCATCACCACCAGGCTCGATGATATCAGGGCCTATGATGGCGTGCGCACGCGGCGTGTCCTCGCCTTCATCATCGACTATTGCATCGTCGCGCTGCTCACCATCCCGTTCGCGATCCTGGTGTTCTTGCTTGGGATTCTGACACTCGGCCTCGGCTGGATGCTGTTTTCCGTCCTCGTGCCGGCCGTCGCCATCCTCTACATCTGGAACACGCTCGGCAGCGCCGACCAGGCCACGACAGGCATGAAGATGATGGGGATCCGGCTCGACCGTCTGGACGGCACCCGCATCGACGGGCTCACGGCGGTGGTGCATTCGGTGCTGTTCTGGGCCGGCAACGTCATCCTGACGCCGCTGGTCCTTCTGGTGTCGCTGTTTGCCGACCGCAAGCGCACGCTGCACGACCTGCTGCTGGGCACGGTGGTCAGCCGCAGTGACCGCTGAAACAGCTTTTTTACGAGTCCCGCGCGCATTTGTGTGCAAAGTGACGGCTTCCGATCACCCACGCCTTCACAATCCTGTTGAATTTTTCGCCGTGCGCGCCAAAGGTATGATTCGCAGGAGTGTTTCCAAGGTTCGATGACGCACCATCCTACCCAGTCGCCGCAGTTCTTCCTGACCGCGCCGTCGCCGTGCCCGTATCTTGAGGGCCAGTTCGAGCGCAAGGTGTTCACGCATCTGGTCGGCGACAAGGCACCGGAGATGAACGACCTATTGACGCAAGGCGGCTTCCGGCGATCGCAGAACATCGCCTACCGGCCGGCCTGCGAGACCTGCCGCGCCTGCGTTTCGGTACGCATCCTGGCCCAGGAATTCACTGCCAGCCGCAACATGAAGCGGGTGATACAGCACAATTCAGACCTCATCGGCGCCATGCACGACGCGCAGCCATCCACCGAGCAGTATTCGCTGTTCCGCAGCTATCTCGATGCCCGCCATCGCCGCGGCGGCATGTCCGACATGACGGTGCTCGACTACGCCATGATGGTCGAGGACACCCATGTTGATACCAAGGTCATCGAATACCGGCGCCGCGGCCCCGACAGCTTCATCACCGGCAAGGGCCAGGGCGAGCTGATCGCGGTGGCGCTCACCGACAAGATGGCCGACGGCCTGTCGATGGTCTATTCCTATTTCAATCCGGACTTCGAGGACCGCTCGCTCGGCACCTTCATGATCCTCGACCACATCGCCCGCGCCAGGGCGATGGGCTTGCCCCATGTCTATCTCGGCTACTGGGTCAACGGCTCGCGCAAGATGAACTATAAGATGCGCTTCATGCCGCAGGAGCATCTCGGCCCGAAAGGCTGGGAACGCTACGACCACGAAGCGGTTTCGCGCTGATCCGCCCTTTCGCCAACCATCCTTAAAACTGTTTCAAGGAGGATGCCGCTGGTTTTCGGCCGCTTGGCTGGAACGACAGACGCTGGGCCAATTTTGCGCCTGCCTCCACATCATTGCGAGAATTGCCATGTCGTCCCACAACGATCACCAGAAGGGCCTTCTCATCACCGCCATCGGCGGGCTGATGCTGACCATCGACATTCCACTGATCCGGCTCGCCGACGGCGGCGCGTGGACGATCCTCCTGCTGCGCACAGGCACCACCTTGGTCGCGGCGCTGATCATCTGGGCCGTCTGGCGCTCGCTGAGCAGGAACGCGCCGCAGCTCGTCCCCGGCTGGTCGGGGCTCGTTGTCGCGATATGCTATGGGCTGACCTCGGTCACCTTCGTCACCAGCATCTATTATACCACAACCGCCAATCTGGTCTTCATCCTGGCCTTCAACACCGTGTTCGCGGCACTGCTGTCCTGGCTGTTCCTGAGGGAGCGGCCACGACTGGTCACGGTGGCCGCGATGCTGGTCATGATTGTCGGCGTCGCGATCATCGTCGGCGATTCGATCGGCACCGGGCACCTGTTCGGCGATCTCATGGCGCTGTGCTCGGCTTTCTTCATCGCGCTGGCCATCACCATCTCGCGCGCCAGCGGCAAGGACATGGGGTTCACATCGCTGGTCGGCGTGATCCTGCCCCTGGCCGTCGCAGTGTTCATGGTCTCAGGCGAAGGCCTTCAGGTGAACGCGCCGTGGTGGATCATCTTCAACGGCGCCGTAATCATGCCGATCTCGTTCTTCTGCCTCGCCAACGGGCCGAAATATATTTCGGGACCGGAAGTGGCGATGTTCTATCTACTCGAAACCGTGCTGGCGCCGGTCTGGATGTGGATGATCTTTGCCGAGACGCCGTCGCGCAACAGCCTGATCGGCGGCGCGATCCTGATCGTCACGCTGGTCGCCCATTCGCTGTGGCAGCTGCATGAGGGGCGCAAGCGCCGCGCAAGCCTTGCGGTCAGTCACCCGGCCTGAGACTTCTTCTCGGCAACGATTTCGATTTGCGGCGGCGACCCTTCCATCTCCGCCGGTGCTGCGGGGGCGAGTTCGTCGGCCAATTCCACCTCGCGCAGCCATTCGCGCCAGATCGCGACCAGCAATGCCATCAGCACCGGGCCGATGAACAGGCCGAGAAAGCCCATCGTCTTGACGCCGCCGATCAGGCCGAAAAAGGTCGGCAGGAACGGCAGCTTTATCGGGCCGCCGACCAGTTTCGGGCGCAATGTCTTGTCGACGATGAACAGTTCGACGCTCCCCCAGATGAACAGCGCCAACCCGGCCATCGGCGAGCCGCTGGCAGCGAGATAGATCGAAACAAGCGTGAAGGACAGCGGTGCGCCGCCGGGGATCAGGGCCATGATGCCGGTCAGGGCGCCGAGCGTCACCGGCGACGGCACGCCGGCCAGCCAGTAGGCCACGCCCAGCACTACCCCCTCGCCGATGGCGATAATGGTCATGCCGGTTACCGTCGAGGAAATCGTCGCCGGCACGACGCGTGAAATCCGCTCCCACCTGGTCGGCAGGATGCGTTCGCCGAGACGGTCGACCTGCCCGGCAAAATGCTCGCCGTCGCGATAGGCAAAGAACAGCGCGATCATCATGAACAGCAGCGCCAGCAGAAGGCCGAAGGCGCTGCCGCCGGCGGCCAGCACGCCGCGGTAAATGCTGCCGATGTTGGCGCCGCTGATCAGCTGGATCAGTTCGCCGATGCCGCCCGGATGGCCGAGATTGCGCGTCCACTGCTCGTTCAGCCAGTCGCCCACCACAGGCAGCGTGGCGATCCAGTGCGGCGTCACCGCGCCTTCGCGGTTGGTCTCGATCGCCCAGCCGACCCATTCGCGGACTTCGTTGCTGGCGTAGGCGCCGGCGAGCGCGATCGGCACCACCAGGAAAGTGAGGATGAACAGGATCGCCAATGTCGCGGCGATCGTGCGGTTGCCGCCGACAGCAGCAAGCAGCCGCCGATAGAGCGGCCAGCTGGCAAAGGCGATGACGAGAGCAGCCAGCACCGGGACCAGGAAACCATGAAAGAAATAGACCCCGGCGGCAACGATCAGCACCAGGAGCCAGCGCGCCGCCGACAGCGGCGGAATGACCGCGGATCTGACCGGCGTCGACAGGCCGAACAAGCGCTGCTGCCCTTCCGGTTTCTTAATCCTGGCTTCTTTCAAATGCCCATTTCTCCCAAAGGCGTGTGTCCCCGCCTTATGTAGCGATGCTTATGTACCATGATAGTGCAGCAATCGTGACGACATTCCAAATGTTTGCATGGAGGCGCTAATCTCCCCGCTTGAGGGGGAGACGTCGCCGAAGGGCGACAGAGGGGTCGGGACGTTCAGGCGCGACCTCTTATTGCGAACAGGGAGGCTGGCGCTTTATGCGCGGGGACCCCCTCTGGCCTGCCGGCCATCTCCCCTCAAGGGGCCCTCAAGGGGCCCTCAAGGGGGGAGATTACCTACCCAAACTTCCCCGCCCTCGGGAATCCCTTCGGCACCATGCGTCCGGCCGAGGCTCGAGCACCGATCCACTCAATCAGCTCTTCGCGTGATTTGACGAAGGTGCGGTCGGCCGAATCCTGCCAGGAGAAACCGCCTGCGAGCGCGAAGGTCTTGAGGTCGAGGACGCCGCCATCCTTGTATTTCTGCAGGCGAACGCCCTTGCCGCGACCCATCTCAGGGATCTCGGCGAGCGGGAAGACCAGCATCTTGCGGTTCTCGCCGACGATGGCGAGATGGTCGCCGGCGACCGGCACACAGCGCTGGGCCTCGTCGGGCGCCTTGACGTTCATCACCTGCTTGCCCTTGCGGGTGTTGGCGACGACTTCCTCTTCCGGCACGATGAAGCCATTGCCGTCGTGAGACACCAGCAGCAGCTTGCGTTTGGGATCATGGACAAAGGCGGTGACGATGTCCTGGTCGTTGTCCATGTCGACAATGATGCGGATCGGTTCGCCATGGCCGCGCCCGCCCGGCAGCCGGTCGGCTCCGATCGTGTAGAACTTGCCGCCGGTGGTGAAGACCAGCACCTTGTCGGTGGTCTGAGCGTGGAAGGCGAGCTTGAGGCTGTCGCCCTCCTTGAAGGTCAGCAACGAATGATCGGTCAGGTGACCTTTCATCGCCCTGAGCCAGCCCTTTTCCGAAACGACCACGGTGACCGGCTCGCGCTCGATCATCGCATGGGCGATGTCGGTCAGGTCATGTTCGGGCGCGTCGGCGAACTGGGTCCGGCGCTTGCCGAGCTCGGTCTCCGGTCCGAATTTCTCGCGGATGCTGGAGACTTCCCATTTGATCGTCGACCACTGCCTGGCGTCGGACGCAAGCAGCGCCTCGATCTGCTTTTTCTCGATAGTGAGGCCGTCGAATTCCTTGCGGATCTCGAATTCCTCGAGCTTGCGCAGGGCCCTCAGCCGCATGTTGAGGATGGCTTCGGCCTGGTTGTCGGTGAGCGACCAGCGCGCCATCATCACTTGCTTGGGCTCGTCCTCCTCGCGGATGATCCTGATCACCTCTTCGATGTTGAGATAGGCGATCAGATAGCCGGCGAGGATCTCCAGCCGCCTTTCGATCTCGGCCAAGCGATGCCTGGAGCGGCGGATCAGCACCTCGCGGCGGTGCTCCAGCCATTCCTTGAGCACGCCTTTCAGCGACAGCACGTTGGGTATCTTGCCGCGCGACAGGACGTTCATGTTGAGCGGAAAGCGGCTTTCGAGCTCGGTCAGCTTGAACAGCGATTCCATCAGGATGCCGGGATCGACCGAACGGCTCTTCGGCACCAGCACGACGCGGACGTCTTCGGCGCTCTCGTCGCGGATGTCTTCGAGCAGCGGCAATTTGCGCGCCATCAGAAGCTCGGCGATCTTTTCGATCAGCCGCGCCTTCTGGACGCCGTAGGGGATTTCGGTGACGACGATGCTCCAGGTGCCCCTGCCCTGGTCCTCCTGGCTCCATTTCGCCCGGAGGCGGAAACCACCGCGACCGGTTTCATAGGCTTCGAGGATCGAGGCCCGGCTATCGACGATGATGCCGCCGGTCGGAAAATCCGGACCTTGGACGAAGTCCATCAACGCCGTCACCGGCGCATCGGGGTTCTCGATCAGATGCAGCGCGGCGTCGCAGAGCTCGGCGGCATTGTGCGGCGGGATCGAGGTCGCCATGCCCACGGCAATGCCGGACGAGCCGTTGGCGAGCAAGTTTGGGAAGGCGCCGGGCAGCACGACCGGCTCCTCGTCCTCCTCATTGTAGGTTGGCCGGTAGTCGACCGCATCCTCGGTGATGCCGGACAGCAGCTCGGTCGCCACATCGGTCATGCGCGCTTCGGTGTAGCGCATGGCGGCGGCGTTATCGCCGTCGATATTGCCGAAATTGCCCTGCCCGTCGACCAGGGGATAGCGCATCGAAAAATCCTGCGCCAGCCGCACCAGCGCGTCGTAGATCGACTGGTCGCCATGCGGATGAAACTTGCCCATCACCTCGCCGACGATGCGGGCGCATTTGGCGAACCCCTGGTCGGGGTTGAGCCTGAGCAGCCGCATGGCATGCATGATGCGGCGATGGACCGGTTTCAGCCCGTCGCGCACGTCCGGCAGCGCCCGGTGCATGATGGTCGACAGCGCATAGGCGAGATAGCGCTCTTCCAGCGCTTTCTTCAGATCGACCGGCTCGATGTTGTCGCCACCGCCATCGCCAGGCGGCAAAAGCCTTTTTCCCATGGGCTGGGACTAGCCGAGCGGGTGATTCGCGGCAAGAGGCGCTTGACTGCGCCTCCTTCCGCAACACGAACTGGATGCACTGCTGCGCCGACCAACATCAATCGGTTACATCCCGGCTCTATGGCAATGGATCGGATTTGCCTTTCGCCATGGTTTTCGACCATTGTGCGGGAGAACGCCTTTTTCCCGTCCAGTTCATCACGGAAGGGTGACGGCGCAACGAGTTGAAAAAACAATCTTCAGGACACTCTCAGGGGACTTGCGATGACGATCAGACGCTCGACACTCAACAAACTTGCTTTTTCGACGTTTTTGCTGACGCTGCCGCTGAACGCGGCCTTGGCGCAGGATGCGGCGGTCGCCGACCGGCTGAAGGCGGCTCTCGCCGCCCAGGGCGTCGACATCTCCTGGACCGGGGTGACGGGCGATGCCTCCAGCATGGTGCTGCAAGGCGTGGCCTTCAAACCGGCGGCCGAAAAGGAAGCGTTCAAGATCGGCGACGTCACACTCGAAGGCGTGACCGAAGCCAATGGCGGCTATGAAATCGAAACCGTCTCGACTGCGGCGTTCCGGCACAGCGAGGACGGCGTCACGGTCGACCTCAGCCCCTTCATCATCCACTGCATGACGGTTCCGGCCGACGGCGCCACAGGCCCGCTGGGCTCAATGATGATGTATAAATCGGCCGAACTCGACAACATGACGGTCAAGGTTGCCGACAAGACCGCATTCTCGATGGACGGACTCGCCATCGAAATCACCCCACCGGCCGACGGCAAGGCGATGGAATTTTCCGGAACCACGGAAAAGTTCAATGCCGACCTGACGCTGGTCGAGGACCCGAAGTCCAAGGACGTGATCAACGCGCTCGGTTACCAGAACATCACCGGGAACCTTGAAATGAAGGGCACCTGGCAGCCTGCGGACGGCAAGATGGAGCTGTCGAAATACGACATCTCCGTCGACAATGCCGGAACGCTTGGCATGACCTTCGGTCTCGGCGGATACACGTTGGACGTCATCAAGTCGCTGCAGGAGATGCAGAAGAAGATAGCGGCTCAGCCCGAAGGCGCCGACAACTCGGCGCAAGGCATGGCCATGCTCGGCGTCCTGCAGCAGCTTTCATTCAACAGCGCTTCGATTCGCTTCGACGACGATTCGCTGACCAACAAGGTGCTGGACTACGTCGGCAAGCAGCAAGGCATGTCCGGCAAGGACATCGCCAACCAGGCCAAGGCGATCGTGCCTTTCGGCATGGCGCAGCTCAACAATCCCGAATTGACGGCGCAGGTGTCGGCGGCAGTCGGCAAATTTCTCGACGATCCGCAGAGCCTCGAGATCTTGGCCGAGCCGCCGGCGGCAGTGCCGTTCGCGCTGATCATGGCGGGCGCCATGTCCAACCCGCTCGACCTGCCGAAGACGCTTGGCGTGACGGTCAAGGCGAACGAAGACTGACCGGCACGTCTCTGGCCGGTTCTGAAAAATGCGCTTACATTGGAAGTGTCAGCGTCGCCCCACCTCCGCCTGCCGGCACCTTCTCCCCGTATAGTGACGGGGAGAAGGGAAATGGCCGCGACCTTGGCGCCAATTTTGCAACGCAGGCAGCTGGCGAAACCATTCGTGACGGCGTCTTTCTCCCCGTCACTATACGGGGAGAAATGCCCGGCAGGGCAATAAGGGGCAGCGCAGACCGACAGTGTTTAGAATCGGTTGCTGGAGGTTTTTAAGCCTCTTTCTTGGTCACGGCGACGCGCAGCGATAGATCGCGGAGCTGCTGCGGGCTGGCTTCCGACGGCGCGCTCATCAACAGGTCATAGGCCTGCTGGTTCATCGGGAACATCGTCACTTCGCGCAGGTTTTTGGCGCCGACCAGCAGCATGACGACGCGGTCGATGCCGGCCGCCATGCCGCCATGCGGCGGTGCGCCGTACTGGAAGGCGCGGTAGAGGCCGCCGAAGCGCTCCTCGACCGTCTCGCGGTCCAGCCCGACAGTCTCGAACGCCTTGACCATGGTTTCCGGCAGATGGTTGCGGATTCCGCCAGACGCGATCTCGAAACCATTGCAGACCATGTCATACTGGAACGCCTTGATCCCAAGCAGATCCTCGCCATTGAGCGCGTCGATGCCGCCTTGCGGCATGGAAAACGGATTGTGGGCGAAATCGATCTTTTTCTCGTCCTCGTTCCATTCGAAGAAGGGAAAGTCGACGATCCAGCACAGTTCGAAGCGGTCGCGGTCGACAAGGTTCAGCTCCTCGCCGGCGCGAGTGCGCGCCGCGCCCGCGAACGAGACGAATTTCTTTGGGTCGCCGGCGACGAAGAAGGCGGCGTCGCCATCGGCAAGACCGAGTTGCTGGCGGATCGCCTCGGTGCGCTCCTCGCCGATGTTCTTGGCGAGCGGCCCGGCGCCTTCGAGCTTCTCACCCTCCTTTCGCCAGAAGATATAGCCGAGGCCCGGCTGGCCCTCGCCTTGCGCCCAGGAATTCATGCGGTCGCAGAAGGCGCGCGAACCGCCGGTCTTGGCCGGAATGGCCCAGACCTCGGCCTTCGGGTCGTTGGCGAGGATATTGGCGAACACCTTGAAGCCGGAACCGCGGAAATGATCAGAGACAGCCTGCATCTCGATCGGGTTGCGCAGGTCCGGCTTGTCGGTGCCGTATTTGCGCATGGCGACGTCATAGGCGATGCGCGGAAACTCCTGCGTCACCGGCTTGCCGGCGGCAAAGGTCTCGAACACACCGCGCATCACCGGCTCCATGGTCGCCAGCACGTCGTGTTGCTCGACGAAGCTCATTTCCACGTCGAGCTGGTAGAATTCGCCCGGCAGGCGGTCGGCGCGCGGATCCTCGTCGCGGAAGCACGGCGCGATCTGGAAGTAACGGTCGAAGCCCGAAACCATGATCAGTTGCTTGTATATCTGCGGCGCCTGCGGCAGCGCGTAGAAGGTGCCGGGATGGATGCGCGACGGCACCAGGAAGTCACGCGCCCCTTCAGGCGACGAAGCGGTCAGGATCGGGGTCGAGAATTCGGTGAAGCCGACCTCGCCCATGCGCTTGCGCATCTCGGCGATGATTTTCGTACGAGCCACGATGTTCTTGTGCAGCGTGTCGCGGCGGAGATCGAGGAAGCGATATTTGAGACGTATGTCCTCGGGATAATCCGGCTCGCCGAACACCGGCAGGGGCAGTTCCTTGGCCGCCGACAGCACTTCGATCTCGCGCGCGAAAACCTCGATCTCGCCGGTCGGCAGGTTCGCGTTCGCGGTCTCGGCCAGGCGCGCCTTGACCTCGCCGTCGACACGGATGACCCACTCGCCGCGCACCGTCTCCGCGATCTTGAAGGCCGGCGAATCCGGATCGGCGACGATCTGGGTGAGGCCATAGTGGTCGCGCAAATCGATGAAGAGCAGGCCGCCATGATCGCGCACGCGATGCACCCAGCCCGACAGGCGAACGGAAGAGCCGACGTCGCTCTTCCTCAACTGGGCACAGGTATGGCTGCGGTAACGATGCATTGTCATTGATAAGTCCGGATGTTGATTGCGGCCAAGGCATGATGGCCCGGCCCGAAAATTTGGGCGAAAAGCACATGAGAGGCCGCCTTTGTCAAGGCAGGCGGCGCACGGGCAGCATCTCTCGGTTTGAACTTCGACTTGGAAACCCTGGCTGTGTGAAAACTCCACACCACAGTCAAAGCGTAAAATTTGCTCCGCTTGATCGTGATCGGGGGGTCAAGCGGTGTACAATGGCCATTACACGGACGGGAGGACTACCATGAGCATTCGCACATTGACTGTCCTGGTGACGCTGCTTGTTGGCACCTGCGCATTTGCACACGCTCAGACAAAGCCGATGTCAATCGAGGTGTTTCCATTCGAATTGGAGGACAAGAGCGCTGGGGCGGGAATAATTCAGCCGGATGAACACGATAGGCGCTATCTGTCCGAGTCGGCACAAGTGGCGAAGGACATGCTCTCCCAGTCCGGACGTTTTACAGTGGTTGATGCGCCGGCGACAGATGAGCAGGCGGTTGCACCGCACGGATTGCGCAATTGCGGTGGCTGTGAAAGCAAAATCGCCAAAGAGCACGGCGCATCTCTTGCCTTGCTCGGCGTCGTAACACGCGTCAACCGAACAGAACATACCATGTTCATTCGCATCCTCGACGCTGAAACCGGGAAACCTGTTTCGCAGGGCTTTACCGATCTTCGCATGGGTCCGAACCACGCGTGGCCCCGCTCCGTGAAATGGCTGATGACAAACAGAATTCTGCGGTAGGACGCCCACCACCCCAGCGCGCCATCGGGAACGCGAAAGATCGCCCCTCAGCTAAAAATCAAACCGAGAAACTGATTGTCGGCGCTGGTCTGCTAATCGCCGGGAATTGCAGCTGGCATTGGCGCGGGCGATGGTTCAAGAAGGATCAACGACAGGCCGTCCTTCATGTCCTCCATGCGCCCGCTGATCCCGCTCCTTATTGCCGCCGGCATCCTGCTCGGCGGCAACGGCCTGCAGAGCACCCTGATCGCGCTGCGCGGTGCGCAGGAGGGATTTTCGGCCTCGACCATCGGCCTGATGGGCACGTTCTATTTCGCCGGCTTCCTGCTCGGCTGCCTCGCCGTCACCCACATCATGAAGGCCGTCGGCCATGTCCGCGCCTTTTCCGCGCTGGCGGCGATCGCTTCCGCCGGGACATTGCTTTTGGTGCTGGTCGTCGACCCGGTCATGTGGTGCGTGTTGCGCCTCGCCGGCGGCTTCTGCTTCGCCGGCCTGTTCACCATCATGGAAGCCTGGCTCAATTCCGGGGCAGCCAACAAGGATCGCGCGCGGGTGCTGGCCATCTACCGGATGGTCGACATCGGTTCGGTCACAGGCGCACAGTTCCTGATCCCGATCGTCGGCGCCGGCGGTTTCGCCATCTTCGCCGTCATGTCGATCATGATCACGCTCTCGCTGGTGCCGGTGTCGCTTGGCGACCGCTCCAACCCGACCCCGCCGGAGGACGTGAAGCTCGACCTGGCCCGCGTCTGGCGGATTTCCCCGCTCGGCTGCTTCGGCTGCATTGCCGTCGGTGTCACCAACAGCGCCTTCCGCACATTGTCGCCGGTCTATGCCGAACAGATCGGCATGTCGGTTACCGACGTCGTCACCTTCGTCAGTGTCGGCATCTTCGGCGGCGCCATCATCCAGTATCCGCTCGGCTATCTGTCCGACCGCTGGGACCGGCGTTCCGTGCTGCTGATCACGACGTGCTGCGCGATGCTCGTATCGCTGGCGCTGGTGTTCTGGGCGGGCAGCGACCCGTCGCTCAACTTCGTGATCGTCTTCATCTTCGGCTGCTTCGCCATGCCGCTCTACTCGCTATCGGCGGCGCATTCCAACGACCGCGCCGACAAGGGCGAGTTTGTGCTGGTCAACGCGGCGCTGATGCTGTTCTATTCCTTCGGCGCCATTGGCGGGCCGTTCGCCGCCTCGACGGCGATGCAATATTTCGGGCCAAGCGCGCTGTTCGTGTTCACCGCCATCGTCTACGCCATCTTTGTCATCGTCATCCTGTACCGGATGCAGGTGCGATCGGGCGTGCCGGCCGGCCATCGCAGCCGTTTCATCGGCCTTTTGCGCACATCGACGGTCTTCGCCCGGCTAGCCAAGCGCAACGATGATTCCGACGGGCCTGCGAAGCAATGATGATGGCCCCCTATGTCTTGAACCCGGGGCTGCCGCTTGACGAAAGCCCGCGCGGCTGAAATTGAAGGAGACCTTACCCCCTTTTGCCAAAAGCGATTTGATGCACGTCATATCAACCCAAGAAGAACTTGAGACCGCTGTTGCCGCGTTCGAAAAGTCGGATTTCGTCACCGTCGACACCGAATTCATTCGCGAGACGACGTTTTGGCCGATCCTCTGCCTGATCCAGATGGCGGCGCCCGGGGTGACGGCGCTGATCGATCCGCTGTCACCCGATATCGACCTGAAGCCGTTCTTCAGGCTGATGGCCAACGAGGCCATCGTCAAAGTCTTCCATGCTGCGCGCCAGGACATCGAGATCATCGTTCATCTCGGCGACCTGGTCCCGCATCCGGTGTTCGACACCCAGGTGGCGGCGATGGTTTGCGGCTTCGGCGACAGCGTCTCCTATGATCAGCTCGTCCAGAAGATCACCGGCGCTCGGCTCGACAAGTCCTCACGTTTCACCGACTGGCGCCACCGGCCGCTTTCCGAAAAGCAGCTCGACTACGCGCTCGCCGATGTCACCCATCTAATCGAGGTCTACCAGCGACTCAGCGCCGAACTGGTGCGGGAAAACCGCGCTCATTGGCTGAACGAAGAGATGGAGGTGCTGACTGCGCGTGAGACCTACGATCCGCATCCGGAGGATGCCTGGAAGCGGCTGAAGATGCGGCTGCGCAAGCCGCAGGAGCTGGCGATCGTGCAAGCGGTGGCGGCATGGCGCGAGCGCGAGGCGCGCGAACGCGACGTGCCGCGCGGCCGGGTGCTCAAGGACGACGCCATCTACGAGGTAGCGCAGCAGGCGCCGCGCGATGCGGCAGCACTCGGCAAGCTGCGCACCACGCCGAAGGGTTGGGAACGGTCGGCGACGGCAACGGCGCTGCTTGGCGCGATCAACAGCGCGCTTGCCTTGCCCAGGGCAGAGATGCCGAAGCTGCCGAAGAGTTTTCAGCCGCCCGAAGGCTCCAATGCCGCCGCGGAATTGTTGAAAGTCCTGTTGCGGATCGTCGCCGAAAAGGAGGGCGTCGCTTCGAAGGTGCTGGCCTCCAGCGACGACATCGACCGCATCGCCGCCGAGGGCGAGGCCGCCGACGTGCCGGCCTTGCAAGGCTGGCGACGCGCCGTGTTCGGCGAGGCCGCGCTCAAACTGGTGCGCGGCGAGATTGCGATCAAGTTCGACAAGCGCAAGATCGCGCTGTTCGATTTGTAACGTCTGCCACATCCTTCTCCCTTTGTTGTGGGAGAAGGAAAGTCAACGCTGGCGCGGCTGACCGGTCAGGTGGAAAACGGCGATGACGATCACCGGTATCGCCAGAAGCGCGAATTTGGTGACGATCAGCGCCGAGGCGAAGGACAGCGAATCCGGATTGGCCGACAGGAAATCCGAGAGCAGGCGGGCCACAGCGATGTTCTGCGCATAATCGGCAAGCGTGTAGGGCAGCACCAGGACAAGCGCGAACAGCGACTGGAGCTGCGCGGGCAGAGCCCGGAAGTTCTTCAGCCGCCGCCCCGTGGCCAGGATCAAGCTGACCAGCGTCAGCGACAGCAGCGCCGGGAACAAGAGGTCGAAGGTCAGGTAGTGCCAGACCAGAATGATCTCGCTGCCGCGCCGGCCGAGCGCCGTCAGCCAGGCCATGCCCTCATCCGGGGTGAAGCCGGTCCAGCACAAATCGAGTGACGGCAGGCCACCACTCAGCTGGCGGAAATAGAGGAATTCCATCGCGGTCATGGCGACGAAAACCGCCGCGCAGGCAAAACAGAGCGCGGCAGCGTGGCGCGACAGCCGCAGCATCATTGCCGTCAGGCTTCGTGCGGATTGGTTAGGCTCCGCCGGGGTAATTCGGGCTTTCGCGGGTGATCGTGACGTCATGGGCGTGGCTTTCACGAAGTCCGGCGTTGGATATGCGTACAAAGGTGGCGCGGTCGCGGAAATCGGCAAGATCGCGCCCGCCGACATAACCCATAGCGGCTTTCAGGCCGCCGGCAAGCTGGTGCAGCACGCCGGACACAGGTCCTTTGTAAGGCACCTGCCCTTCGATGCCTTCCGGGACCAGTTTCAGCGTGTCGCGCACCTCGGCCTGGAAGTAACGGTCGGCGGAGCCGCGGGCCATGGCGCCGACCGAGCCCATGCCGCGATAGGCTTTGAACGAGCGTCCCTGGTGCAGATAGACTTCGCCCGGGCTCTCGTCGGTGCCGGCCAGCAGCGAGCCGATCATGGCGGCACTGGCGCCGGCGGCGAGCGCCTTGGCGAGATCGCCGGAATATTTGATGCCGCCATCGGCAATGACCGAGACGCCCGATTTCTGCGCTGTCTCGACCGCCGACATGATTGCCGAAAGCTGCGGCACGCCGACGCCGGCGACGATGCGGGTGGTGCAGATGGAGCCGGGCCCGATGCCGACCTTGACGGCATCGGCGCCGGCATCGATCAGCGCCAGCGTGCCTTCTGACGTGGCGACGTTGCCGGCCAGGATGCGGACCGAATTGGACAGCTTTTTAGCCCGCGTCACGGCATCCAGAACACGTTGCGAATGACCATGGGCGGTGTCGATCACCAGAAGGTCGACGCCGGCATCGATGAGGCGCTCGGCGCGCTCGAACCCGTCATCGCCGACGCTGGTGGCGGCCGCCGCGCGCAAGCGTCCCTGCACGTCCTTGGTGGCGTGCGGGTTGAGCTGCGACTTCTCGATATCCTTGACGGTGATCAGCCCGACGCAATTGCCGTCGCTATCGACCACGACCAACTTTTCGATGCGGTGCTGGTGCAGGAGCCGCTTGGCCTCGTCCTGATCGACATTTTCCTTGACCGTGATCAGGTTCTCACGGGTCATCAGCTCGTAGACTTTCTGGGCCGGATCGGAAGCGAAGCGCACGTCGCGGTTGGTCAGGATGCCGACCAGCCGTCCGACCTTATGCCCGCCGGCGCCGCCATTCTCGACCACCGGAATGCCCGAGATGCTGTAGGTGCGCATCAGCCCCAAGGCGTCGGCGAGCGTCGCGTCGGGGCCGATGGTAACGGGGTTGACCACCATGCCGGATTCGAATTTCTTGACCTGCCGCACCTGCTCGGCCTGTTCGGCCGGCGAGAAATTGCGGTGGATGACGCCAATACCGCCAGCCTGGGCCATGGCGATGGCAAGACGCGCCTCGGTCACGGTATCCATGGCGGCGGACAGGATCGGCACGTTGAGGTCGATGTCGCCGGCAATGCGGGTGCGGATGTCGGTCTCGCCCGGCATGACCTCGGAATGACCCGGCTGCAGCAGCACATCGTCAAAGGTCAGCGCCAATGCGCCCGTGGACGTTTCGATAATCTTTGCCATGGCCAGCCCTCGGAATGCATGAAAAGCGCTGGACCGGATGGACAGCGCCGACTCGTCTTCTTCCCTTTCAGGATTGGCGCTGGCTCGTAACACGTCCCGTCGCCGATGAAAAGCCGATTGCTTGTGCACGGCAGGGCTGCGAACTCAGCTTGGTGCCTTCGCGGTGACGGATTGGTGACCGGCATTCGCCGCTGCTCTGCGAGCGCAGCGGGAGAATACGCGCTCGGGTAGTCGCTCGGGTAGTGGGTCGGGTTGAAATTTGAGCTCCGGCAGGCGATGGATGGCCTAATAGTAATCGTAAACGCGCCGCTTGCCCCGCTTGCACTTGATCTCTTCCTTGTATTCGTCACCTTCCCACTTGCGCTCGATCGTGCAGTTGCCGCGCCAATATTCCTCTTTGTAGCTGTAGCGTTCCCGCTTCCGCTCATAATTATCTTCGTATCGGTAGCGGTCCTGCCATTTTCCATGGCCGCTCTCGTCCTTCCACGGATCGGCAGCAGCCACGCTGTTGCCTCCGACGATTGCAACCCACGCGGCAAGCATGGTGCCTAGCATCTTCATGACGCATCTCACTTCAAAGGGGTTTAACCCGGATAAACCGGTTCCGGTTCCCGGCGCTTCCGCGCTCGTGATCCGTTGGCAGTTATGCTATGGCAGTTATGCTATTGATTTGTGCATGGTGCTGATTTGCGCCAACCGACCCACCGCCGAGGCGGGTCTTTTATTTTAAGCGCCATTCTTCGCAAGGCTTCGGACTGGCACGGCTGCCAGGGTCGCACAAATGTGACGGCAAATTAAGGCGACATCCGACCCAACCCGTGGTAACCCGCCCTGCCTGTCGGCCTGCCCCTCCCCTGGACCGGCAAAGCAATCGACGACGCAACATTCAAATCCGGACGCGTTCCATGAACCGCACCATTCCGCTTATCCTGGCGGTCGCTCTGTTCATGGAAAACATGGATTCGACCGTTATCGCAACGTCGCTGCCGGCGATCGCCACCGACCTCCAGACCAGCCCGGTCGCGCTGAAGCTGGCGCTGACCGCCTATCTGGTGTCGCTGGCGGTCTTCATTCCGATCAGCGGCTGGATGGCCGATTGTTTCGGCGCCAAGAACGTGTTTCGGGCGGCGATCGCCGTGTTCATCGTCGGTTCGGTCGCTTGCGCCGTGTCCAATTCGCTGCCGGCTTTCGTGATGTCGCGCTTCCTGCAAGGCATTGGCGGCGCCATGATGACTCCGGTGGGACGGCTTGTGCTGGTGCGCGCCACGCCGAAAAGCGAGCTTGTCGCCGCCATGTCCTGGCTAAGCATCCCGGCCCTGGTCGGGCCGCTCGTCGGTCCGCCGGTCGGCGGTTTCATCACCACCTATTTCACCTGGCACTGGATTTTCCTGATCAATGTGCCGATCGGGCTGATCGGCATCTGGCTCGCTACGCGTTTCCTGCCGGAGACCGAATCGGCGCAGACGCCGCCCCTCGACTTCATCGGGTTCCTGCTGAGCGGGCTGGCGGCATCGGGCATCGTGTTCGGCCTGTCGGTGGTCAGCCTGCCCGCTTTGCCGCCGATCGCCGGCTTTCTCACCGTGGCTGTCGGGCTGGCGTCAGCTGTGCTTTATCTCCTGCATGCGCGCCGCACCAAGAATCCGCTATTGGCGCTCGAGCTGTTCCGCAACCAGGTGTTCCGCTCCTCGGTTCTCGGCGGCGGGCTGTTCCGCATCGGCATTGGCGCCGTGCCTTTCCTTTTGCCGCTGATGTTCCAGATCGGTTTCGGGCTGACGCCGTTCCAGTCGGGAATGATCACCTTCGTGGCGGCGATCGGCGCGATCGGCATGAAATTCGTCACGGCGCTGATCTTCAGGGTCGCCGGCTTCCGCCGGGTGCTGATCTTCGGCTCGCTGATAGCGGCGGCGTCGATCGCCATCAACGGCTTGTTCACGCCCGACACGCCCTATGTGCTGATCCTCGCCGCCCTGCTCGTCGGCGGCTTCATCCGCTCGATGTTTTTCACCGGCATCAACGCGCTTGCCTATGCCGAGATTTCGACCGCCGACACCAGCAAGGCAACGCCGATCGCCGCGGTGTTCCAGCAACTGTCGATCGCGCTCGGCGTGGCGCTGGCCGGCGGCATCCTGGAAGTGTCGACGACAATCCATGGCGGGCCGCTGACGCTGAGCGACTTCCACATCGCGTTCTTCATCGTCGCGGCAGTGTCGGCGGCCGCATCGCTGTCATTCATGCGGCTGGCGCCGGACGCCGGCAACGCCGTGTCAGGATATGGCGGGCTGACGGCGCCCAAGACGCTGGAGTCGGGTCCACCGGCGGGGCAGTGAGCCCTTCACCACCCGGCCCTTCGCAGGCTCAGGGCGTTCGAAGCTCGAAAAGCCAAGCAATTGGCTTTTCGTCCGCTAACGCGGACCGCTTCTCACCCCTTAAAATCCTTCGCCAGCAGATAAAGCTCTACCGACTCATCCCGTGAGGCCGGCGGCTTGACGTGATGGACCGAGCGGAAATTCTGCTTGAGCCTGGCGAGCAATTCGTTCTCGGCGCCGCCCTGAAACGTCTTGGCGAGGAAATGGCCGCCCGGCTTCAACACCGAAAGGGCGAAATCAGCCGCCACCTCGCACAGATACATCGTGCGGATGTGATCGGTCCGGCGGTGGCCGGTCGTCGGCGCCGCCATGTCGGACAAAACGATGTCCGGTTGGCCACCGAGCGTTTCGGCGAGCTTTTCCGGGGCCTGCGGGTCGAGAAAATCCATCAACAGCACCGGCGCGCCGGGCACCGCGTCCATCTCCAGATAGTCGATGCCGACGACATGCGGGTGTTCGGCCGTCGATTTGGTCCGCGCGGCGGCGACCTGGCACCAGCCGCCGGGTGCTGCACCAAGGTCGATGACCTTCATGCCGGGCTTGAGCAGATGGTGCTTGTCGTCGATCTCGATCAGCTTGTAGGCCGCGCGCGAGCGGTAGCCGTCGGCCTTGGAGCGCTGGACATAGGGATCGTTGATGTGGCGCTGCAGCCAGCGGCGCGACGACTCCTTCAGGCCGCTCTTCTTCTTGATCCGCGTCTTCAGCACGCGAATGCCGGCTGAGCCTGGTTTTTCCGGCTTCTTGGTCATCGCCTATCACGCCCATTGCTGCGCCAGACGCCGTCGTCGGCCATCAATTCGCTCAATATGCCCTCGCGCAGGCCGCGGTCGGCGACACGCAGCCGCTCCGACGGCCACACCGCGCGGATCGCTTCCAGGATGGCGCAGCCGGCCAGCACCAGATCGGCGCGATCGGCGCCGATACAAGGGTTGGCGACGCGCTGCTGGAAATCCCAGCCGACCAGCTTCTCGACCATCCGGTCGACGCTGTCGCGGTCCATCCACAGCCCGTCGACCCGGCGGCGGTCGTAGCGTTCCAGGTCAAGGTGGACGCCGGCCAGCGTCGTCACCGTGCCCGAGGTGCCGAGCAAATGAAATTTCGGGCTGGCGAGCACATGGCTGAGCCGGTCGCGCCCATCGAAGGCATGCAGGCGCACAGCCACATCTTCGACCATGGCGGCGAAACCCTCGCGGGTGACGGTGCGGCCGCCGAAGCGCTCGGCCAGCGAAACCACGCCGACCGGCAGCGACGTCCAGGAGACGATATGGTTGGCGAGCCTCGGCGAGCGGTGGCCGGTGAGGTCGATCAGCGCGATTTCCGAGGAGCCGCCGCCGATGTCGAACAGGACGACGCCTTGCGTGTCGCGGTCGACCAGCGAGCCGCAGCCCGACACCGCCAGCCGCGCCTCGGTCTGGCGGTCGATGATCTCGAGCTTCAGGCCCGCCTCGCGCTCGACGCGGTCGAGGAACTCGGCGCCGTTCGCGGCAGTACGGCAGGCTTCGGTGGCGATCAGCCGGGCCTTCCTGATCTTGCGGCTGCGCAATTTGTCGCCGCAGATCTTCAGCGCCTCGACCGCACGGTCCATCGCAGGCTGCCCGAGCCGGCCATTGGCGGTGAGGCCCTCGCCCAGCCTGACGATACGCGAGAAAGCGTCGATGACGCGGAACTGGCCGTGGCGCGTCGGCACAGCCACCAGCAGCCGGCAATTGTTGGTGCCGAGGTCGAGTGCGGCAAACACCGGCAGTTCCTGCGCCGGCGAGCGGCGAACATCCTGCTCCGGCCCGCTTGGCGCAGCTGAGGGCAAAGGCGCGACGATCGCCTCGGGAGGAGGGCTGGCTGGAGCGCTGTCGGCGGCCGCCGACAGCCCGGCCGCCGCGAGGTGTGCGTCATCGCGCACGAAAACCTTGCGGCCGCGCCGACGTTTGCGCCGCTTCCTGGTCTTGGCCTTCTGATTTTGGCCATTCTGATGCTGGGACGCGTCGCCTGCCTGTCCGTGACCGGACCAAGGCTGCACCGGGTGGCCATTCTGCCGACCGGCGGATGGGCTTGCCTGGCCTGAAGGCGGCGGCGAAGCCCTCGACACGCCCACTTCCGGCGCGCCAGCGCCGGTGTCGTGGTCTTCCACTTCAGTTCCTTCCGGCGCCGCGCGAACCGGAGATCGGACGCAGCAGGCGCTTTCATGTGTTCTAAGTTGCCGCCAGACTAGCAGCGCCGGGCCGGATCACCAAGAGCGCAGGGGCCGAATTTTGCCAGCGGCATGAAGCGGCAGCAGGAAGAGCCGCGCGTTGCCGGTTGAATAGCCGGCTTCGATAAGGCATTTCTGAAATGGCGGAATGGAACATCCGGAATCGCGGCCAGTTTCCTTGACGCGAACCGAAAGAGGGCAACGGGGCTGCAACGCATGATCGTCACGCCATGAACTGGAGGCGCTATTTCTGGCCGGTCGTCGGCATTGCGGCGGTCGTATTCTCGCTGTGGCTGCTACTGCACGAACTGCGCGGCATCTCGCTCGACGATGTCTGGGACGGCATCGTCGCCATCCCTGCCCGCGGCTGGATGCTCGCCGCGCTGAGCTCGGTCATCGCTTATGCATCGCTGGCCGGCTACGACCACATCGCGCTCCTGCATATCGGCAAGAAGGTCTCTTGGCTCTTCGTCACCTTCTGCTCATTCACTACCTACGCGCTGTCGCACAACATCGGCGGCTCGGTATTTTCAGGCGCGGTGATCCGCTACCGCGCGTACGGAACCAGGGGCCTCACCGGAAAGGATGTCGGCGTGCTGGTGGCGATCTGCTGGATCACCTTCGTGCTGTCGACGATCCTCGTCTCCGGCCTCGTGCTGGTCTTCGAGCCTGAAATCATCGACCGGTTCTCCGGCGCACCGCATCATCGCCTGACCATGGCCGCGGGCGTCGCCATGCTGCTGCTGGTGGCGGCCTATGTCTTCGGCAGCTGGCTGCATCTCAGGCCGCTGAAGATCGGCAGCTTTCAGATCCATTATCCGGCGCTGCCGATCGTCGCGCGGCAATTGCTGATCGGCCCGATCGAGCTTCTGGCGGCGGCGGCGATCATCTTCTTCGCCCTGCCCGCGGCTGGTAATCCCGGCTATTTCGTCGTGCTCGGCGTCTTCCTGGTGTCGTTCTCGGTCGCCCAGATCTCGCATGCGCCGGGCGGGCTCGGCGTGTTCGAGGTCGTCTTCCTCGCCGGGCTTTCGCATATGGACCCGGTCGGCGTGCTGGCAGCGCTGCTGGTGTTCCGGCTGTTCTACCTGATCATCCCGCTAGTGATAGCGCTCGGCGTCGTGCTGTATTTTGAGCACTCGCAGCTTGGGCGGAGTGAGAATTGAGATGCCGGATCGCGCCCGAGCGCCGATGTCCGACGTGGCGCCGGAAACGGGCTGACGAAACGTGGCGATTGAACTGCTCTGCAGGCTTGACTATTTTCCGCTGGCAGCTACAAGGCAGCGCTCAAGCGGCTTGAGCCGCTAGAACCGCGCGATTTTCACGTTTATCCGTGACATTCACGATCGTGCTTGCTGGGGAATAGGTTAACGGTAGACCCACGGACTCTGACTCCGTTAGTCCTGGTTCGAATCCAGGTTCCCCAGCCAAACTGGATGCTCTGCGGATAAGGCATCGCTGCTTTCAATCGGCACAGCGTCCGTCGTTTCCGCAAGTAAAGCAAAACGTTGCCTGTAGGCAGCACCGACCCCGTCTTGACTCGATTGGCTGTTCGACAGGACTAGATTCAGAATTTTTTTCCTGCGGAGGCGGCCCGACGAGGCTTCGAAAACATGCCTCGCCAGGAGTTCAACCCGCACTATGATCAAAATGCGATAGCTACAAGCTTCGCCTCGCTGACCGAGGTGCTGTGCGGCCCGCCACTGATAGACGCGTGAGCTGCTCGTGCTTGCATCGTGTAGACCTGAACCCCTACAGGAGGCGTATCTAACGTCGACAAGGCAGAACAGGGCAGCATGAGTGTCTCCCGATTTCCCGCCGTGTTGAGAGAGGTTCCGATTGCCATGGATGGAAGTGCGGTACCATCGCGAGCAAACCGGAAAAAGCCAAAGGAAGCGGGCGCCCCTTGATTATTACAACCTATATATCCGGTGGGTTCTCCAGCTCCTGCAGCCACCAATTGGATAGGGACAGGACCCCCTGAAGTCGTTACCTGTATTCTCAGGTTAGTAACGTCTTGAAACTGATCATGGTTGGTGAACCAGTTTCCGCTCGATTCACTCTCAGCAAAATGCATTGCTATCGTATCCCCTATCCACAGTACTTCTCCAAAAACTTACCATCACATCACTACTGGTCTATTGCCTAGGGGGCGGAGAAAGCTCTAGAATTTCCTTTCCAGCGCTGTCACTCATCGGAGCATGACACATTGGGCGTTTGTAGGAGCCGCTAGATCGGCAGACGGTTGGAGTAGGTCCCGAGAGATCTCCTGCCTCACATGCGCGACACATGCGAAACATCGCAGCCTCGAGTTGAAGGGAGTAGTCCAGCGCGGACGCCGCCGGCTCGGCAGGTTGAAAGAGATGCCCCCCCTTTATGTTCTGGAACCACGTATCGACGTGAATCTTCACCTTCGTTGAATCCCAAATCTCCGCCATGTTGAAACCACTGCCAAGGATGCCAAGAGAAGATCGCGGCGTCCGAGCGGCTGCATGACAGGACAGGCAAGAGGAGCGGACATTGTCCGCGGGCCCATTCGCGCGACCCATGAAACCCATAGTAGGGCGGCTTGCCCATCCAAAGGTAATGTTACGAAGATCTAAGTTGACCCAGGTTTCACGCAGGGACGTGTTATACACACCAGGGTCATTACCCCACTGCAACGAGACCGGCACCAAGTTGTCAAACAGGTTGTCACCCTTGGGAGGGCCAACCCATGCGAAAGTACCAAATACCCAGCCAGTGTCCGTTGCTCTGGGGTCTTTCACTGCGATGTCAACCTGCAGCAGATGCAAAGTTCGAAGCGATCGCTGTACGACAGGACGAGAATCGCTACCTGAGCCCGCAGCATCGATAATTGCGTCAAACTCCGGAGCGCCCTTGAGATAGGCAACATCGTTCGTTGAGGCGTCAGTGAACAGAAATTTCACCGAGGCAGTGTCTGCCGGAAACTTCAACGCTACAGGCAGTGAGGGATTGCACGGTTCGGCAAAGATGTCCCCCAAAATGGCAGCCCCCGGACGGTTATAAAACCCCACGGCCCAAACCTGATATCCACCGGCACTTGTTTGAGAAAGATCACCAGGGTTCGGGCCGCGCTCTTTCGTGAGACCCATGCGAGGTTCTCGGCCCGATGTTCCGTAGTCGAGCCACTCCGAAACCCACCAGGGTTCTTGCCCAGTGCCTACCAACCGCCGATCCTTGAGGCCGAAGGAATCTCGGGCACCTTTTAAAACCGCGTCCATATATTCCACGGGCTGGGCGACGAAGTTAAAACGCTCCCATGCCTGCTTGTCATTTGGGTCGGGATACACAGCTGGGTAATCGGTGCGCCAGTTGGCAGGGACCTCCCTGTGTCCCTTCATTGTGCTTCCGACAAATCTTTGACAAGACTCAGCTTTAGCCGACGCACAGGCAAACAATACCGATGCAATGGCAAACAGGACACGTCTCATGGATACCTCCTGACCTCCCCGAAGCTATTGCCACTACCCGCCAAACAAAAAGGGCTTGCTCTGGCGCGCGCAGGAACTTGCTCCGGGGCAGGCGGTGGAGTCGGACGTAGCAACCCGTTCCCGTAAGACGTGCAGCAGGCAAGTGTCCCATATTCATCTTTGATTCTGGCCCTTGCCTTTGCAGGAGACGCTTTAAAAAAACGGAGCCACGGGGACGTTACCTTGCGCCCCTAGCGTACTCGCTTATCGGACCGCCATCGCATAGACGATCTTCAGGATTGATAACTTGTGCTATTCGCAACGCGTTGTTCCGACACAATAGCAAACGCCAGGGCAGGTAGCGGGGAAGCCACTACATTCGGAAGGACACGTATTTGGTATAGCGTCTGAAATGGCTTTAAAACTCATTTTTGACGGTGGATACCATTTTACTGCCACCGCTTCTTCCGCTCTTGTAACACAGTCTTTATACGATACATTGTCCACCGGTACCTTCGTATATTTCTGACTTCCCTTTGCTGGATCAGGGAGCAAGAACACACAAGTGCCGTCCGAATCGGTGGCAAGCGAGTTTGAAAGAAGGGATGCCTTTATTTCGGGATCTGTCTGATCCTTGAGCCCACAATTCCCTTGAGCAGCCGCCGCGGTTGTCAACAGTGCTAGGGCACAACCTAAAACACACATGAACGCTTTCATCTTACCCTCCAAGAGTTAAATCATTCGCCATACGGCAGCATCACTTGCGCCAGGAGCGAGTTCGTCAAACAGCCTCAAGAATTTCTGGGAAGCTCTTGATAAATGGCGACTGCGTTCCACGCCGAACAAGCAAACTCCGTTCAATCCCAAGTATCTTCCGCACACTCGCCAGCGCCGCCTCATTCACCTCGATATACGCGACGATGTACCACTCGCCGTTTTCTTCCCTCGCCATGCCCATCGGCTCGGCGCGCCATTTGAGGGCACCGTGGTGGGGCATGAAGTAGGTTTCCTGGACGCCGCCGACGGCGCTGAGGCCTTCGTCGAGGGCGTATTCCATTACCGCGCAGCAGAGCTGCGTCAGCGTGCCTCGCAACCCCGTCGAGCGTTTGTCGGGAACGACGAAAGTGCGGGTCCATTCGGCCCAATCGGGACGTCTGGGGACGCCTGATTTTTCGCACATATGAGAAAAGACCTCCGAGACCATGTGCGGCTCGCTCGTTGGGATCAATCGAGCCGAGGTCACGACGCGACCTTCTTCAATACCGAGCAGGTAAGTCGCCGCGTCCGTATCGAACTGGTCTAGCTCGCGACCGTCCGGGCTCGGAGGGCGCCAGTGTTTTTGATGCACGAAAAAATCGTGCCGCCGGCGCAGGAATTCGTCGAATTCGTTCTCGTAGAGATGCTTGTTGTACGCATTGACAACATGGGCAGTAATCATAGCGCGCCCCCGATCGTTCTCGGAGGGATAGTTGCAGTCTTCCTAATATAGATCACCTGTCCGATCGGACAGTTGACGCGTTCAGGGATGAATCAGGCGCCTGCGTACTGCTTCAATGACGGCTTGCGTGGTTGTAGCAACGCCAAAAGCCTCGCGAGCTTGCATCGAGTGCCATTTGACGGTGCGCTCGGTCAGTCCGAGAATTTGTGAGGTTTCGGATGAGGTCTTGCCGGCAGCTGCCCACAAGAGCACTTCCTTTTCCCGATCGGTCAGCGGACCTTCGTCTTCGCCATCCTCGTCATTCGACAGGGCCTGGATCGACATGCCGGCATAGACCGCCATGGTGACCAGTTGTACTTGATGTCGCGGCGACAGGATGCAGGATTTTGCAGACGACGCAAACGACAGCACGGACTGCCAATGGTGGACGCTGAGCATCGGGACGGCAAAGCCGCTCCAGATGCCGAACTCCGTCGCCTCGCCGGCGACGCGCCGTGAGCCTTCTGTATCTGACCACTTTGCCGGGACTTCGGACCAAAGGAACGGCTTCAAGGTCTTTGCCGAGTAGATGCAAACACCATCGACCGCGGCATGCTCGGCTTCGACATAGCGTTCGAACCAGCCGGCCGGCCAGCCATTCAGTTCAACCATCGGCGCAAGCTTCTGCCCACCGAGCGGCACGCCGCTAAGGATGAGGTGCTCGAAGCCGAGATTCCTCACGGTTTCGAGCAGGTCGCTCAGCAGCGCCCCGGTAGCTGTGTGCTTCCTGCAGCGTTCGACAAAGTCGAACACGTCTGAATCGATCATGCCAGAGGCCCCGTCTCCTCCCCGAAATATTAGCATACCTCAAATTAGAACCTTCAAATATACCATCGCTACACTTACGTGAGAAGAGAGTGGATCGCTTCAATCTCGGCACCCGTCGGCGACCCATCTCCGGTGCAACGCTGCGCGCAGCAGTAATTCTTCAAAGCCGCCGCTGAGATCAGCAAACGGACTCTCGATGCTATCTTCGCCATAGGCAGGCACATCGGCCGAACGAATGAGAAAGGCCCGCGCCTCTGGCGGAGAGCGGGCGCGATCGGATTAGGCCCGACCTGCAGCGGGGAAGCGCAAGGTGGCGCCCCCAACTGCTCACAGACAATCATTAGAGATCACTAATTTTCTGCTTGACGACCGCTTCGCCGGCACCAAAATCTTGGTCTTAAGCTCAAGCGTTCGGACGGGGGATATCGCCATGCCTGACGGCATCGAAATCTACTTCAGTGCGAGCCTGGCGCCGGGTCAGCGCGAAATAGTCGAGCAGTCGATCGCGTCGGCGGCAGAGCGCACGCGTGCGGAGGCCGACGCCGCGCGCGAGCGAGCGGTCGAGGAGGACAAGCTGCATGACGCGATCACGGCGCGCCTTGCGAAGCCGAGCGGACCCCGGAGTTGCAGGGGCGCTCGAAGGGGTCGGCATGCGGCCATTCAAGGCTAAGGACAGCCTGCGCCTGCAGGGCCCGCCTGGCGGAGGGCGCGATCACGTGATCCCTGCGTCGCCGACCGACAGCAGCGTCGAGCAGCGGCTTCTCCTTACGACTTCGCCTGGAGATGGCATCACAACGGAGGGGCACCTCCGTTCAGCCAGAACGGCGACCAACGGGGACGCCTCGGCGTGGATGCGCGGGCCGGCGGCGGAGTCGCGGGCGGCGCCAGCCGTTTTGTCCACGCACACATCGGCGTCGGCTGCATCGTGCGGACCGATCGTCCGATCGCGGTCGAGTTGTTCGCGCCGCGCTCATCGCGCCATTCTTTCACCATTGGCGCACGCAGCATTGGTGCGAGCGCCACCTCGGAGGGTGGCCTGGAGACGACTTTTATGAACGGTGGCCAGGTCTTGATGGCGGGCGCCTTTCCGTGGTGGCGCAGACGCGTGAGCGGCCTCTCAGAGAATGAGAGCGTTCGGACTGGCTTCACGAGCGTCTTCCCCAGTGGCATGGGAGGGCGAATCGACCCCGGCGAATACACCTTCAACGTGGGCATCTGGGCATTCGCCGATTACGCTTCAGGCATTGGAAGCGCGGGAGTGCAGTCGCTGGTCGAGAGCAACATCATCGAGATGCGAATCCATCGCCGAGACTGAGGCCGAAAGACAAATACACGCACCAAGCCAGTCATACACCGCTGCCGTACAAGCTCGTCGTGTGCGTGCAGAGCGGCTTCCCTGCCGGAGGCCTTGAGGCGGACGTCAACAGTTAACTCGCCGTGCGCAGACGCCGAGATCGAACAAAGGCCTTTAGTCCGTCGGAATCCAACGCCTGCCCGAAGGCATAACCCTGCAGTATGTCGCAGCCCAAGCTCTTGAGTGTCTGTGCGTGCTCCATCGTCTCGACACCCTCCGCTACGACCTCAATACCCAGGGATTTGCCGATTTCAATGATCGACGAGACGACCTGCCTTCGTTGCGGCGATTTGACAATTGGGACGACCAGCTGGCGATCTATCTTCAGCCGGCGAGGCTGCAGCTTGAGCAAGCTGACTATTGAGGCATAGCCCGTACCAAAATCGTCTATTTCTACGTCAATGCCGAGCTCTTTTATCTGCTCAAGATTCCAGGTAACAAAATCATCATTTTCGTCAAGGAAGATTGACTCAACGAGCTCGAATGAAATCGTTCCTTTCTTGATATTCAGCTGCCTAAGACTCTTTATGAGTTCCTCATCTTGAAGGCGGCGCGCCGAAACGTTGACTGACACCCGCGGAATGTGAAGATTCGCAGCAGACCACTCTTCGAAATCCAAAAGCGATTGCTCTAATATGGTTCGATCGATGATCGAGACGACATTCAGTTCTTCCGCAATCCTTAGGAATACATCGGGCGCCAAAATACCCTTCTCCGGATGTCTCCATCGCGCCAGCGCCTCAACCCCAACAATTTCGAGCGTTTTTGCGTCAAATTGCGGCTGGTAGAAGGGAATGAACTCGTTGCGCTCAAGGCCGCCGAGAATTTCGTCGGCCATCCGTTTTGTGTCGACGATTTCGCTTTGCATCGCCTCGGTGAAGAATTCGTATCGATTGCGCCCACGCCCCTTTGCTCGGTAAAGCGCGATGTCAGCGTTGACCAGCAGGTGTTTGGCTTCGACATCTTTTCCGTTGTCGACTGCAATTCCCACGCTCACGCCAAAACGGCATCGATGGCCTTGGTAGTAGACGGGTTCGCGCATCTGGCTGATGACCCGGTCAGCGAGCCGCGCCAGTTGCTCGACATCGTCATGCACCACGCACAGGACGATGAATTCGTCTCCTCCGATCCGAGCGACGAATCCCTCACCATCGACCTTGGATCGGAGGACAGTTGACGCGTGAACAAGCATTGCGTCGCCTGCGGCGTGGCCAAGCGTATCGTTGATGTGCTTGAACCGATCCAGATCTATGTGAAGCAGTGCCGCATACCCGCCGGCGCGCCTGGCGTTTGCTGCGTAATCTTCCAGCACTTGGTCGAGGTAACGCCGGTTGGGCAAACCGGTCAGCGAATCGTGGAGCGCAATGTGCTCTATGCGCGCCTTGGCCGACTCGAGTTCTGCATTTTTCGACTCGGAAAGCTGTTTTGCGCGAACCAGGTCCTTGTTCAGCAGGACATCGGCTGTCACATCCCATTCGGCGCCAATCATTTTTGGGGTGTCGTTTGCGACCCGGTGAATTATCGCTTTGGATCGGACATGGCGAATCTCGCCATCCGGCCGAATGATCCGGTACTCCGACAAATATGGCCCGCCGACGGCCATCGCGCTGTCGAAATCGGCGTGGGCGCCAGCCAAATCGTCCGGGTGGATTGCTCCCGCCCAGTCCAGGTAGCCGCGGTGCTCCCCAGTCGGTTTGCCGTATATTTCATTCACGCGGTCATCCCACGTAAGTTCGTTGGTCGCGAGATCGTGTTCCCAAACGCCAATAGCTGACGCTTCCAGGGCGAGTTCCAGGCGTCTCGACAATCGACTCAGTTCCGCATAGTTGCGCTGTCTCTCGCCAATCAGGCGACCCGCAACCAGGAATGGGATCACAACCAACGCCCCGGCCACCGCCATGATTGCGCGCAAGAACCAGGCGTTGTCGGGCGTCGAAGGCCAGCCGTTTTTGGGAATGGCTGCGATCCGCCACGAACCGGACGGGAGCAGAACGTCGGCTGTCACCGGATTGCTTTTGGCGACGCCCTCATTGCCGAAGAATTGATCTCCACTTGGACCGAGAGCGTCCTTACCGATCAGCGCTATGTCAATCCCGAGATCATCGTCAAGCAGGCCGCTCGCCTTATAAAGGCGCTGAACGTCGACAACGGCCGAAATGATGCCCCAGAACCTTTCGGTGTTGCCCGCACTCCGTACAAAAACCGGAATACGACCGACGAAGCCTTGCCCTCCCTGCCTCAAGTCGACGGGACCGGCAAGAATTAGCTCGCGCTCGTCTCGCGCCCTTAGCGCGGCCACACGCTGGCGCTCGTCCTTGCGGTAATCGAGGCCTATCGCCTTCTCGTTGCCCTCCATCGGGTACATCAGGGAAATGACCAGATCGGGCGCGCCGGCAATATTTTTCAATTGCGAGCCCCCGCCAAACAGGTTGCTCGCGAGCGAGGCGAAGCGTTGCTGTCCCATATAGGGCTCAGTCACGACCGCCGCGACCAGGCCCTGCACCAGTTGAAGGTTTCCGTTGATGTTACCTTCAAGCTTGGCGCGGATAAGATTGACCTTGGCCAGGACATCCGCACGGGCGGCTTGATCCGAGACGACTTTGTTCTGGTGGTCCGCGAACGCTGCGCCGACGGCAATAACTATCACCGCCATTGCCGCCGGGATATTTGCCGACGAAAAAACAGCCTTCTTAATACCGCCGAGCCTAGCGCGGAAAAGAGCCAATAGGCGATTCCTCAGCTGCTATTCAGGTTCTCGGGCAACCCGACCAAGGAATATTAGCTATCAATATTTAATTTTGACCTTCACGGGTTCTAAAATTTTTGCACTTTCCGACCGCCTGGTGCCGCCGGAGTGGTTGGAACAGACCTGCGGCTCGCTTGACACCTTAGAATTGCTTGCAGTCGCTGAAGGTGCATGGGTTGCCCTCGTGGAGGGATAACCGTGCTCACCTTTCCGGCATCAGATCGACGAGATGACAATGCAAAATCTGGAATAAGAGCAGGATTAGTGGCCCTCAATCGTCTTGGGGGTAACAAGATATGGGATCTTGCCGACGCTACGCTTCGTCGCGCCAATGGAATAGGCCATCGGGATCTTGGGAGAGTTCTCTGGCAAGCCGTACATATCCTTGCCGGCCCTCACGGCAAATGAAAAGTGCTGCCACGAAACCGTGTCATGCTCATTGAGAAAATCAAGCGTCAGCCCAGCTGAAATCAGCGCGTTCACCACGTCACTGACCGGATGAATCCACTCGTAGTAGCGAGGATGCTTCAAGATGCGGTCGTCCCCGGTATAGGTGAGTTCCTCGTTCCATGCGAGGGGTCGAGCTATTGGCGTTCGCCAGTCATGCTTGAACTCCAGCGCCGCAGCCTTGCGGTCACACTGGAACATCAACGGGTGGCCCTCAGCCAGATAGAGCCGGCCGCCGGGGCGCAGGAGATCGGCAACCACTCGCGCCCAGCGGAACACGTCGTCCAGCCAGTTTACCGATCCCCAGGTAACGTAAGCGATGTCAAAGGTTCGGCCGAGCGCCTCGACTGCCTCGAACAGTGGCGCCTCCACGAAGCGCACATTAGTCCCTGCCTTTGCAGCGAAATCCCGCGCCGCTGCGATCGCTGTCGGTGAAAAGTCGAGGCCGGTCACGCTGCCCGCGCCCAGATTCTTCAAGCTGATTGTGTCGAGCCCGATATGACATTGCAGATGGACGATATCTTTGCCGACAATGTCACCGACCTCGCGCGTTTCCAACTCATAGAGATTGGATCCGCCTGCCAGCACATTTTCTATGTGGTAGCTGCCCGTTGTGTCGGTCGAATGCAGTTCGGCCCGATCATCCCAATTAAGGCGGTTCGCACCCAAAAACGGTTCCAAATTGCCCCCCCAGTCCCTGCCGAGACTAATATTTGGTAAACAGAACGTTAATATACTTTGCAGCTAAAGGATCGCGCGTCAATCCGAGGCGGGCCGGTGCACCACCGCTGCAGGCCAGGCTCATCACCCTGGCCAAGGTGGAGGTGCCCATCACCTGTCGGTGCAGAACGAGCGCGCAATCAGGACAAGGCTGCTGTGATGGAGGTGCCGGCTTCTCGCCCTATCAGCCTCGCGGCGCGATTTCACGCGGCGGCGTCCAGCCCCTGCGCCGGCACATAGTTCAGGATCGGGCCGAGCCAGCGCTCGACCTCGCGGAGCGGCATGCGCTTGCGGCGCGCATAATCCTCGACCTGGTCGCGTTCGACCTTGGCCACGCCGAAATAATAGCTTTCGGGATGCGACAGGTAGATGCCGGACACTGAGGAGCCCGGCCACATCGCAAAACTTTCGGTCAGGCTGACGCCGGCATTGCGCTCGCCGTCGAGCAGGCGAAACAGCGTCGCTTTCTCGGTGTGATCGGGCTGCGCCGGATAGCCGGGCGCTGGGCGGATGCCGCGATAGGGTTCGCCGATCAGCTCGTCCGGCGCCAGATCCTCATGCGGGGCATAGGCCCAGAATTCCTTGCGCACGCGTTCGTGCAGGCGCTCGGCGAAAGCTTCGGCGAAACGGTCGGCCAGCGCCTTGACCATGATCGACGAGTAGTCGTCGTTCGCCCGCTCGAAGCGCTCGGCGATTGCCGCTTCCTCGATGCCGGCGGTGACGATGAAGCCGCCGAGATAGTCGGCCTTGCCGCTGTCAAAAGGCGCGACGAAATCCGAGAGTGCGACATTCGCCTTGCCGTCGCGCTTGGTCAGCTGCTGGCGCAGCGTGAAGAAGGTCGCCAGTTCCTGCGATCGCGTGTCGTCGGTGAACAGCCTGATGTCGTCGCCGACAGCGTTGGCCGGCCAGAAGCCGATGACGCCCTTCGGCGCGAACCATTTTTCCGCGATGATCTTCGCCAGCATCGCCTGGGCGTCCTCGAAGAGCTGGCGTGCCGCCGGCCCTTGAGCCTCGTCGTCGAGGATTTTCGGGTAACGGCCCTTCAGCTCCCAGGTCTGGAAGAACGGCGTCCAGTCGATATAGCGCGCGAGCTCGGCCAGATCCCAGCCCTCGAAGACTTTCACGCCGAGGAAGGACGGCTTCGGCGGCGCGTAGGCCGACCAGTCGATCCTGTGGGCGTTGGCACGCGCCTTGACGAGCGGCAAGCGCTGCTTGTCGGCTTCGCTGCGCGCGTGCGCATCGGCAACCTTCTTGTATTCGGCACGAACGTTGTCGACATAGCCGCCCTTGGTCTCGTTCGACAGCAGTGCCGACACCACGCCGACCGCGCGGCTGGCATCGGTGACGTAGACCGTCTGGCCCCTGATATAGCGCGGATGAATCTTTACCGCCGTATGCACGCGGCTGGTCGTCGCGCCGCCGATCAACAGCGGAATGTCAAAACCTTCGCGCTCCATCTCGGCGGCCATATGCGCCATTTCGTCGAGCGAAGGCGTGATCAGGCCGGATAGGCCGATGATGTCGACCTGCTGCTCGCGCGCCGTCTGCAGGATCTTCGCCGCCGGCACCATGACGCCGAGGTCGATGATCTCGTAATTGTTGCAGGCAAGAACCACGCCGACGATGTTCTTGCCGATATCGTGGACATCGCCCTTCACCGTCGCCATCAGGATCTTTCCGGCGGTCTGGCGCTCGCCGGTGTCGACGCCATTGGCGGCGTTCGCCAGCTTCTCCGCCTCCATGTGCGGAAGCAAGCCGGCAACGGCCTGCTTCATGACGCGGGCGGACTTCACCACTTGCGGCAGGAACATCTTGCCGGCACCAAACAGATCGCCGACGACATTCATTCCTGCCATCAAAGGACCTTCGATGACATGCAGCGGGCGCTCGGCGGCAAGTCGCGCTTCGTCCGTGTCCGCGTCGATGAATTCGGTGATGCCATTGACCAGTGCGTGCGAAATGCGCTGGTCGACAGGCCAGTCGCGCCAGGCGAGATCGCGTTCCTGCGCCTCCTTGCCCGCTGTGCCCTTGAAGCGTTCGGCGAGTTCCAGCATGCGTTCGGTCGCTGTGCCGCCGCCCTTCGGCTGACGGTTGTTGACGACGTCCTCGCAGGCTTCGCGCAGTTCCGGATCGATGGACTCGTAAACGGCAAGCTGCCCGGCGTTGACGATGCCCATGTCCATGCCGGCCTGGATGGCATGATAAAGGAACACGGCATGCATGGCCTCGCGCACCGGCTCGTTGCCGCGAAACGAGAAGGAGAGGTTCGACACGCCACCCGATATGTGGACATGGGGAAGCGTCGCGGTGATCTGCCGTGCTGCTTCGATGAAGTCGACGCCGTAATTGTTGTGCTCGTCGATGCCGGTGGCGATTGCAAAGATGTTCGGGTCGAAAACGATATCCTCGGGCGAGAATCCGGCCTGCTCGGTCAGCAGCTTATAGGCGCGGGTGCAGATTTCGACCTTGCGCGCCTGTGTGTCGGCCTGACCGTCTTCGTCGAAGGCCATGACAACCACCGCCGCGCCATACGCGCGGACGAGCTTCGCATGATGCAGAAAGGCCGCTTCGCCTTCCTTCATGGAAATGGAGTTCACCAGCGGCTTGCCTTGCACGCATTTCAGGCCGGCTTCGATGATCTCCCATTTGGAGCTGTCGATCATCACGGGAACGCGGGCGATATCCGGCTCGGCGGCGATGAGGTTGAGATATTCGACCATCGCCTTTTTCGAATCGATCAGGCCTTCGTCCATGTTGATGTCGATGATCTGCGCGCCATTGGCGACCTGGTCGCGGGCGACTTCGAGCGCGGCGGCATAATCGCCCGCCGTGATCAGCTTCCTGAACCTGGCCGAGCCCGTGACATTGGTGCGCTCGCCGACATTCACGAATGGAATCTCCTTGGTCAACGTGAACGGCTCGAGCCCCGAAAGGCGCATCTTCGGCTCGATGTCGGGAACAGCGCGCGGCGGATATTCCTTTACCGCCTGTGCGATGGCGCGGATGTGGTCCGGCGTCGAGCCGCAGCAGCCGCCGACGACATTGACCAATCCGTCGCGCGCGAACTCCTCGATCTGCGCCGCCATGAATTCCGGGCTCTCGTCATAACGGCCGAATTCATTGGGCAGGCCGGCATTCGGATAGGCGCAAACGAAGGTGTCGGCGACACCGGAAATTTCGTCCAGATGCGCGCGCATGGCCTTGGCGCCCAGCGCGCAATTGAGGCCTATTGTGAACGGGTTGGCGTGACGGACTGAATGCCAGAAAGCCGTCGGCGTCTGGCCGGACAGCGTGCGGCCGGAGAGGTCGGTGATCGTGCCGGAGATCATGACCGGCAGATGCATATCCTTCTCGATGAAGATCTCTTCTGCTGCGAAGATCGCCGCCTTGGCATTCAGCGTATCAAAAATGGTCTCGATCAGGATGATGTCGGCGCCGCCGTCGATCAGACCGCGCAGCTGCTCGCCATAGGCAAGGCGCAATTCGTCGAATGTCACGGCCCGGTAGCCGGGATTGTTGACATCCGGCGACATCGAGGCGGTGCGGTTGGTTGGCCCCAGCGCACCGGCGACGAAACGACGCCTGCCGTCCTCCTGCTCAGCCCTCACCGCTGCCCTACGCACCAGCCGCGCACCGTCGCGGTTCAGCGCGTAGACCGCATCCTCCATGCCGTAATCCGCCTGGGCGATGGCGGTCGAGGAGAAGGTGTTGGTTTCAAGGATATCCGCCCCGGCGATGGCGTATTGATAATGAATCTCCTCGATCGCCTTGGGCTGCGTCAGGATCAGCAGGTCGTTGTTGCCCTGCTGATGGCAGGCGCAATCCGCAAATTTATCGCCACGGAAGTGGTTCTCGTCGAAGCCCAGGCCCTGGATCTGCGTGCCCATGGCGCCGTCGAGGATGAGGATGCGCTCGCGCGCCGCCGCCGTCAGCGCCGCAAGGACTTCCGACCCGTCGGGCTTTGCCGAGACAGGACCGAACAGCTCGTCGAGCGATGAAGGGTTTTGCGACACTTTCAATCCTCAAGGCGACAGTCGCGCTTAAGCGACATAAAGACATCTTTATGTCACTATACGCTATTCGCTTGTTGCTGTCACCCCTGCCGCGGGGAATGCTGCCCGCTGATGCTACGAGGCCGCCTGCGCGTCTTTCAGGCGATCGCCGACGGGACGGCAGGTAAGATCTCCGACGCGGAAGTTGCTTCCTTCATGTGGTAGGCGGGAGCGACCTCTCCCGTCAGGAGAAGATCTCCGCCAGTTCGTCGACGCTGGTGCCTTCCCTAACCTGCCGCAACTCGACATAGCTGACCGCCGTGGCGACCGAGGATCGGACGCAAGATCGGCTCAACGCCGCAGGCGCATGATGCCCGCCCGTTCCTGACGGCGTATTACGGGGAGCTGCGAGCCCATCTCGAGCGAAAGCTGCTGCTGGGCAACCGTAAGGCGGACAAGTCAGCGGTAGCTCTATCTCTTGGCTGACGTCGTCGAGTGCGGACTTGTAAAATGAGACAGTGCTTCCTGAACATTTTGGAAGAAAGAGTTTTCGCAATCCCCATGGTAACCACCCGCGCAGGGTGGGAGATGTTCGTCGGTCCTGTCATTTTTATTGGCGAGCTTCGTTCGGTTTCCGACAGGGAAGTTGGCGCATCAACACTCTACGCCGTCGAAAGTTACTCCAACGATGTACCCGACGAGATCGTAGACACGCTTCTGCTGGACAATTCGATTTCCCGCTATGGCTTCAAGTCATACAAGCCGTTTTTCAAAAAATGCCTGCAAATGTCCGTGGTAGAATACGGCGACAAGTTCGAACTCACGCCTTACGCCAGAGTCACCAAAGGAATAGGAGCGACACCGCTGGATACAGTTCTATTTTCCACGGGAACGCCAGAGGACCTGGGGCGTGCCGTTCGGCAGTGCATTTCCCTCTGCCGTTAACGCCGCCGAAAAGCCGAGACCTGCCATGAACAGAGATCATTGCAGAAGTTCGCGCAGGCTGCGCACTCCTCGATCGGTAGAAGGCAGCAAGGCTGCCTCCTACCCCACCCACTTCTCGTAGTCCGACACGAGCAGGTGCAGCGGCGCGACGTCCTCGTCGATGTCGGCGAAGCGGCCGATCGGGTCGCGGAAGACATTGTCGGTGAGATCGTCGTTGACGGTCGACACCTCGCCGATCAGCACATCCTTGCCCTCGGCCCAGAACGCATGCCAGACGCCCGGCAATAGCGTGACGCTCTCGCCCGGATCGAGCTTCAGCAGCCCGCCCGCCGGCAGCCTGTGGATGGTTCCGTCGACAGGCACCGATACTTCGGCCTTCGGATCGATGCCGCCATCGCGATCGTGCATGAACAGTTCCAGCACCAGCCTGCCGCCACCACGGTTGATGATGTCTTCGGCCTTGATGTTGTGGCGATGCATTGGCGACAGCTGATCCTTGCGCGAGATCATGATCTTTTCGGCATAGAGCATGCCCATGCCCTTCTTCATGTCCTCGTAGCGACCGTTGCGAACGGTGAACAGGAAGAGGCCGAGCTCGTCGAACTTGCCCTGGCCGTAGTCGGTGATGTCCCAGCCGAGCCGGGAAGAGAAGATGGCCGACGAATCCTGCCGGCGAGCCTTCATCTGTTCCGGGGTCCAATAGGCGAAGGGCGGCATGATATAGCCGAACGAACGGATGAAGGCATCGGCGTCGCGGATGATGTCGTTGATGACGGAGCGTTTCATGGTCGTGGTTCCTTCCAGTCGGCCTAGGCGATCTCCAAACCGAATAGCCGAACGCCGGTGCGGTGTCGACGTAAACCGCATGAGCTGGCCTCATGACATCCGGTTCGATCAAGGTCATAACGGCAACCAGTTTCCTGATGGTGGCATTCCATGCTGAGCATAGACGAACTCGATACACCGGCGATCCTGATCGATGTCGACCGCGCCGAAGCCAACATCGCGCGGGCGCAGGCCCACGCCGATCGCCACGGGCTGAAGCTCAGGCCGCACATCAAGACCCACAAACTGCCTTACTGGGCAAAGAAGCAGATCGCAGCGGGTGCGGTCGGCATCACCTGCCAGAAGATCGGTGAGGCCGAGGTGATGGCCGATGCCGGCCTCACCAACATTTTTCTGCCTTACAACATTCTGGGCAGGGCCAAGCTGGAGCGCCTCAAGGCGCTGCACGGCCGCGTGACGCTGTCGGTGACGGTGGACAGCAGTCAGACGCTCGACGGGCTTGCCGGCACCTTCACCGATCCCGGGCACCGGTTGCAGGTGCTGGTGGAATGCGACACCGGCATGGGCCGCTGCGGGGTGCAGTCGCCTGGCGAGGCTGTGGGGCTGGCCAAAGAGATCGCCAATGCCAAGGGGCTCGTCTTCGGTGGGCTGATGACCTACCCGGCCGCCGGTCGCGCCGCGGAGGCCGAAACCTGGCTTGCCGGCGCACGCGATGCACTTGCCGCCTGCGGCCTCGAATGCCAGCGCATCTCAAGCGGCGGCACGCCGGATATGTGGCGTTCGGGCGAGGACAGCGTCGTCACCGAATACCGGCCGGGCACTTACATCTATCTCGACCGCTACCAGGTCGCGAAAGGTGTCGGCAGCCTCGACGATTGCGCATTGACGGTGCTGTCGACGGTGGTTAGCCACCCGACACCGGTGCGCGCGATCCTAGACGCCGGCAGCAAGGCGCTCTCCAGCGACACGCTGGGGCTTGCCGATTTCGGCGAGCTGCTGGGTATTCCTGGCGCCAGGGTGACCGGCCTCAGCGAAGAGCATGGCAATGTCACGCTTTCGGGCGACACAAAACTTCTTATCGGCGAGCGCGTGCGCGTCGTGCCCGACCATTGCTGCGTCGTCACCAATCTGTTCGACGAGGTGCATCTGGTCGACGGCGACAAGGTGCTGGAGACGCTGCCGGTGGCCGCGCGGGGGCGGATGGGGTAAGCTCGATGTCGTTCGGACCGAACGCCCGTTTGGCTCAGGGTTGGACGAGCTGACCCAGCGCAGCCCTCAGCGGATCGAGGGCATCGCCGTACAGTTTCCAGCGCTCTACAGAGGATGAATAGATCGGCTGGCGCACCTGCCAGCGGCTTGGCGTTCGTACCGTGCGCTCGGTTTCGTGGAAATGCAGACATGCATCGTCCCATTCCATGCCGAGAAATCCGATCAATCCACGGGCGCGGGTTTCGAAATCGGCCACGGTTTCTTCGTAAGGCATGTCGTGGATGGCCAGCGGAACGACCTTGGCCCAATGGTGCATCAAGCGATCATATTGCCGGTAGTACTGCCCAAGCTTGGTCAGATCGGCATTGTAGCCGTGGGCATCGGAGAAATTGTGCATGAAACAGGACGTGCAATTGTCCATCGGATCACGCCGGCAGTGGACGATGCGGGCATTTGGCAAAATGAGGCCGATGAAGGCCAGCAACTCGAAATTATGCGGCATCTTGTCGATGACGCGCGCCGCCTTGCCGTTGCGCTTGTTGAGATGGCCGAGATATTTCGAGCCAAGCTCCTTCGCCCTGGTCGGTGTGAGCGAAACCATGGCCTTGGCGAAAATCGCCGGATCAGGCTGGCCGAATCCAAGTTCGCCGGCCAATGAACGGATCGCCGCCAGCTCGCCGGCGCCATAGATATCGTGATGGCTGGCGCATATTTGCTCGGTCAGCGTCGTTCCTGAACGGGGCATACCGACGATGAAGACCGGACGTTCGGACGGATTGCCGAACTTTGGCCGCGTTTCGAAAAAGCCGGTGTCGAAGGTTTCAATGAAGCTGTCATAGAGCCGCGTGTGCAGGGCAATGTCGAAATCATTGCCGGAGATTGCCTTGGCCCTGGCGAAATGGCGGATGGCCAGGCCATACTCGTGCTGGTCGTTGAGGATTTTTCCGGCGGCGTGATGCAGGATAACCCGCTCGCGATCGGTGGTCATCGGCAGTTCGAGGCGGGCCTGCACCAAAGCCAGAGCTGGATCGCCCTTGACGGCCCGACGCGCGAGCGCCAGCCCGGACAGCGCCTCGACATTTGCCTTGTCGATGGCGATGGCACGGCCAAAGCATTCGACCGCCTCGGCTTGCCGGCCCATGTCGGTGAGCAGGTCGCCCATACCGACCAGCGCCGTCAGCGATTGGCTGTCGACCGCCAGCGCACGGCGATAGAAACCCTCGGCGATGTCGCCCTCGAGTTGGCTCCGGTAGGATTTGCCGAGATTGCACAATGCCTCGACAAGCCGGCCGTCGAGCTCGATCGCTTTTCTCAGCTGTTTGCGCGCCAGTTCGATGTTGCCGATCAGGTTGTAGGCGTTGCCGAGATTGTTGCGGAAAATGGCGTTGCCCGGTTCGAGCTTCACCGCACGCTTCATGAAGTCGATGGCCGTCTCATTTTGCTGGGCCTCGATCGCCAGCGTGCCCATCAAATTGAGCGCCATGGCATTTTTGGGCTGACGTCGAAGCACGGTTTGATAGCAGAACTCGGCTTCGCGAAAGCGCTTGCGGCGCTGCAGGTCGATGCCGCGCTGCAATGTCTCCGGCGCCGGCTCGCCAGCGCTCGGCAGTAAATCCTGCGCCATGGCCGGTAGACCGACGGGCTGCCGGCGTGGCAAGAGTGGCATGCTTCACCCCCAATCGCCGGATATCACGGCAATCAGCGTGACCAATCAGAATTTGAACGTAACGCCAAGCTGCAGATTGTGGGAATTCAACTTGCCGTTCGAGAATACAGCATCGCCTTCGCGGGAGGAATCGAAGTCGACGCTGGAGACGGCCTTGAACCTGTAGCCGAAATCGAGGTCGATATTCTGCGCAAGCGCGTAGGTGACGCCGGCTCCCGCCTGGCCGGCGAAACCCCACCCACCAGATCCGTATCCATAGGCGTGACCACCCCAAGTTGTGTCGGCGGTCACATGGGCGGCGCCGATGCCGCCACCGACGTAGAGCTTGGCATCTCCAAAATGGGCAACATCGGCCCAGACGTTGGCGAGCAGATAGGCAGCGGACAAATCGCCGTCAGCCGGAAACCAGGGATGCCCACCTTCCAGATACGAACTCGCCTTGTAGCGGGCATAAGACAGTTCGCCTTCGACGCGAAACACATCGTTGAGCCGCCTACCGACGACGCCGCCGATCACGAAGCCGGTATCGAAGTCCATCGAAAAGTCGTTGTTGTAGTAATCGGCATGTGTTTTCACGCGATTCGGGAAGCTGGCGCCACCAAACAGTGTGACATACCAGAGATCCTGGGCCGCCGGAATTTCGACCGCCGCCTCGGTCGCATTGGCCGAATTCCAGCCAAGCATCAGGGCCAATGCGGACACGCCAGCCAGCAAGCGCACTTTCATCGACAAATCCCCCACGACAATTAACAGGCAAATATCACGTCCAGTGCACGCATAACGTCCAGTGCATGGCTGAACTGTCAACGTGGAAACCAGGGTGGGGTCGACCTGCGGAAATCGCTGTTGCGACGTTGCAACATTTTTACTTGCGCCTCATCGTGTCGGGCGCATTCGAATGAAGGACCAATGACCGGTAGTCAGGGTGCCCCTAGCCGGGCTTGTCTGCCTGCCTCGCCGCGACTCGGCGCATGGAGATGACGCGGCGGCGGCGAATTTCCGTGCGCATCGCCATCAGATGGAGCGCGAAGAACAGCACGGTAAAGCCCAGAGCCATCACCAGCAACGGCCTCAGCATAGAGGGGTCAATGGTCGAGCCACCCATGCGGAACACCGAAGCCGGCTGATGCAGCGTGTTCCACCAGTCGACCGAGAACTTGATGATCGGGATGTTTATGAAGCCGACCAGGGTGATGATTGCGGCGGCCCAGGCGGCGCGCGCCGCATCGTCGAGTGCCTGCGTCAGCGCGATGATGCCGAGATACATCAGAAACAGCACGAACACCGAGGTCAGCCGCGCGTCCCACACCCACCAGGTGCCCCACATCGGCTTGCCCCAGATCGAGCCGGTGATCAGCGCGAGTGCTGTAAAGACGGCGCCGATGGGTGCCGCCGATTTCAGCGCGACATCGGCCAGCGGATGGCGCCATACCAGCGTGCCCAACGCGAAAACCGCCATCAGCGTGAAACACATCATGGCCAGCCAGGCGAAGGGCACATGGATATACATGATGCGCACGGTGATGCCTTGCTGGAAATCCTCCGGCGCAGCGAAGCTCATATAGAGCCCGGCGGCCAAGATGAGTGCGGCGATGGTCGCCAGCCATGGCACCACCTTGTCGGCCAACCAGACAAACCGCGTCGGGTTGGCGAAATCCATCCAGCCGCTGAGGCGTGAAGTCAGGTCACTCATGCGGCTTTACATAAACCGGTGACGCTTTTGGGGCAATCGAGTGGTGGTGTCGCATGCTGCCTTCCCTTCTCCCATAGGACAGGTGAGAAGGGAAGGCAGCCTGGCCGCTCAGGCAGCCTCGTCCGTGATGGTGCGGCTGAGGCGGCGGACTTCCTCGTCGTTGAGCAGGCCGCCGGCGCGCAGCAGGCTGGCGAAGCGGCCATTGCGCATCGACAATTCGGCGAAGCCGCCCATTTCGACCACCTTGCCCTTGTCCATGAACACAACCAGATCGGCATCTCGAACGGTGGTCAGGCGGTGGGCGATGATGAAGGTAGTGCGGCCGCGCCGCAATTCGTCGATCGCTTCCTTGACGCGGTCTTCCGTCTCGACATCGAGCGCGCTGGTCGCTTCGTCGAGCACCAGGATGGGCGAATCCTTCAGCACGGCGCGCGCGATCGCGATACGCTGGCGCTCGCCGCCCGAAAGCTGTCCCCCGCGTTCGCCGACGACCGTGTCGTAGCCGTTGCTCTTCGAGAGGATGAAATCCTGCGCGGCAGCGGCATTGGCGGCAGCGTGGACCTCATCATAGGTCGCCTCGGCGCGCCCGACGCGGATATTGTCCTCGATCGAGCGGTTGAGCAGGCCCGCATCCTGGAACACGGTGGCGATCGAGTGGCGCAGCGACTTGCGGGTCACCGTACGGGTATCGATGCCATCGATCAGAATCCGGCCGCTGGACGGCGCAAACACGCGCTGCAAAAGATTGATGAGCGTGGTCTTGCCCGCGCCCGTCGGACCGACGACGGCGACGGTCTGGCCGGCATGGACCTCGAACGACACGTCGTTCACGCCCTGCCCCGAATTGGCGAATTCGAAGCTGACGTTTTCAAAACGCACATGACCAGTGACGTTGCCGAGGTCACGCAGCCCGTCCGGCTCGGCGGCGTCGGCCGCGGAGTCCTCGAGGCGGTAAAATTCCTCGAGCTTGGCCCTGGCCTCCGAAATCTGGTTGGCGAAGGCCGACATCTGGTCGAGCCGGGCAATCAGCAGCGTTGCAAAGCCGGTAAAGGCGATGACGTCACCGATACGCAATTGGCCACGCATGACCAGATAGGAGCCGATCAACAGCACGACCATCATCGAAATGGTGGACGACAGGCGGTGCAGGGCGTTGGCCAATGCCCACCAGTCGAGCACCGGATATTGGGCATCAAGCAGATTCTTGACATAACGCTTCAAGGCGTCGGTCTCGTGGCCGATTCGATTGTAGCTCTGCAGCACGGCGACGTTGCTGACCGAGTCGCTCACATGCGCGAACACCTGGTGAAAATGCCGCTCCACGGACGCCTGGCCTTCCCTGGTACGACGCATCACCAGCCGCCCGATTCCGACATAGAGCGCGCCCAGCGCCAGCAGGACCATCGACATGCGAATATCCATGCTGAGCGCCGTCGGCACCAGCAGAACCAGTGCCACGACAGTGGACAAATGCTGCCTCATGAACTCGAGCCAGAGGCTGAACAGGGTCTCGACCGCGCGCAGAAGCGTATGCAGAGAATTGGAGGTGCCGCGCTGATGATGCCAAGCAAGGGGCATGGTGATCACGCGCTCGAATGACTGACAAAGCACCTCGCTGCGTCGTGCATGGGCAAAGCGGTCAGCGCCGCGCGCCACCAGAACGAAGGCGACGACGTTGAAGACGCCTATACCGGCCCATACGGCGAGCGTCGAAAAGACCGAGCCGCCGTCCGAAATAGCATCGATCACCCGTCCGAACATGATCGGCTCAAGGATGGCGATAATGGCCAGCGCGACATTCGCCCCGCAGATAAACGCTACGCGTTTTCTGTCGGCAGCGAGATAACCAAGCGCTCTCCAGTAGATCTGCAGAAGGGACACTTCAGCTACTCCGGCAAATTGTTATTGTGCACTGCATCATTTTCTACACGTACCCGTTGACGTGTCGCGAAACAATGCTCGTGTACCCCTTCAGTTCCCAATTCGCGAACAAAAGATGGCGACGCTGCGAAATCTGTCGTGATCACCTAACGGTTTGAGAAAAAAGGTAAAATGTCAGCCCTGCGGCAAAATCGTGGCAGGCTGCAAGCACTGCCGCAATTTTAATCAGCAACTGGTCATGTACGAATCCCTAACGGCTGCACCGGCTTTTGGGAAAGCTCATGCGCAATAGAATTTCTAGAGCAACCTTAAACAACGCGCATCTCCAAGACGTGCAAAAACGCCAAAATCCTTGGAACTACGCCGGTATCCTGACGACCACCTCGGCCTTGTCGCCGGCTTTCGGTTCGAAAGACGAAGCCTTCGTCTTTTTACCATCTACCTCTAACGAGATGGCTTTGACCTTGGCGTCGCGGAGAACGCGAACCCTGAGTTCGGCCCCCAGCACCTTGAGCGTTGCTGTATAACCATTCCAATGGCTGGGGAGTTTCGGCCTGAACCGAATGCGCTCGCCCCTGCGCTCAATGCCGAGGATGCCCTCGACCGCCGCGCGATAAAGCCAGCCGGCCGAGCCGGTGTACCAGGTCCAGCCACCGCGGCCGCCCTTGCCTTGCCCGGCGTAGACGTCGGCCGCGACGACATAAGGCTCGACACGGTAGTGCTCGGCAGCGGCCTCGTCGAGCGCGTGGTTGACCGGGTTGAGCATCGAGAGACAGCGGTAGGCGTCGTCGGTGCGCCCCATTTCGGCGAGCGCAATGACGAACCATGTCGCCGCGTGGGTGTACTGGCCGCCGTTTTCACGGACACCCGGCGGGTAGCTCTTGATGTAGCCTGGATTCTGTTCCGTCCTGGAGAAGGGCGGGGTGAAAAGCTTGACGATCTTGAGCTCGTCGTCGACGAGCATTTTCATCGCCTGCTGCATCGCCGTCGTCGACCGCGCCGGATCGCCCTCGCCCGACAGCACGCTCCACGACTGGGCAATCGAGTCGATCTTGCACTCCTGCGAACCGCGCGACCCCAGTGGCGTGCCGTCGTCGAAGCTGCCGCGACGGTACCATTCACCATCCCAGGCCGTGCTTTCCAGCGCCCGCTTCAGCACGTCAGCGTGTTTTGTCCAGGCTTGCGCGCGCTTGGTATCGCCTTCCGCCTTGGCGACAGGTGCAAAGTCGCCCAGCGTCTTCAGCAGGAACCAGCCCAGCCAGACGCTCTCGCCCTTACCGTGCTCGCCGACACGGTTCATGCCGTCGTTCCAGTCGCCACCGAGGATCAGCGGCAGTCCGGCGGGGCTGCTGCGCTTGATCGCAAGGTCAAGTGCGCGTGCGCAATGATCATAGAGTGAAGCGGTCTTCTTCGAGATCTCCGGGGTGAAGAAGGCGTCGTGCTCGCCTTCTTCCAGAGGCGGCCCGTCGATGAAGGGCAGTTGTTCCCTGAGGATCGCGGTATCGCCGGTCACCTGCAAGTAGTGTGACGTGGCGTGGGCGAGCCAGACAACGTCGTCGGAAATCATGGTGCGGACGCCTGCCTCGGTGCGCGGCAGCCACCAGTGCTGCACGTCACCTTCGGGGAATTGCCGCCGCGCCGCGTTGAGGATCTGGTCGCGCGCCAATTTCGGATCATGGACAAGCAGAGCCAGCGTGTCCTGCAACTGATCGCGGAAGCCAAAAGCGCCGCTCGCCTGGTAAAACGCGGAGCGGGCGCGGATGCGGCAGGCAAGGCTCTGATAGGGCAGCCAGTGGTTGACCATGGCATTGAGCGCCTTGTCCGGCGTCTCGACCTGGATGGTGTCGAGAAATCCCCGCCAGGTGCGTTCGTTGTCAGCCAGCCGCTGATCGAAATCCTTGCTGCTATGATGCTGTACCAGCGCGCTGGCTTCCTCGGCAGAGGCTGCATCGCCGAGCAGCCAGAGCAGCGTCACGTCGCCGCCGGCAGGGATGTCGATGTCGCGTGCAATTGCAGCACAAGGATCATCGCCGGCCTCGACGCGGCCCGACAGGCTGGCGCCGCTGAGCACGGCATGCGGAAGTTCGCTGGTGCCGTGCCGGCCGATGAACTCGCCGCGGTCGGCCGTCACAGAATGTGCCGCGCTGTCGGTGGCCAGGAAGGCGACCCGGTCGCTGAAGTCGAGCCCGTACGGATTTTGCGCCAGCAACGCGCCCGTCACAGCATCCCTGGACGGAACGATGGTCGCCGCCGTGCGCGAACGATGGCTGCCAAGAACCCATTCCGCATAGGCATAAACCCGCAGGCGCGCCGGCACCGAACCCGAATTCTGGATGCGCAATCGGGAGATTTTCACCGGATCGACAGGATCCACCACATGGGTCAGGTCCATCGACAGCGGTCCGCGCTTCGAACGGAAGGTCGAAAAACCCTGTCCGTGCCATGTTTCGTAGGTCATGGCGGGATCGCGCACGACTGCGGCCGCCGGCGAGAACGCCCGGCCGTTGGCGTGATCGTAGATATAGATGCCCTCGCCGGGCCGGTTGGTGACCGGGTCGTTCGCCCACGGCGTCAATTGATAGTCGCGGCTGTTTCGGCTCCAGGTGAAGGCAGCGCCTTCAGCCGAAACATGGAAACCGAACGAGGCGTTGGAGACGACGTTGATCCAGGGCTGCGGCGTCGTACGCCGGCCAGCAAGGCGCACGACATAGTGGCGTCCGTCGCCCTCGAAGCCGCCAAAACCGTTCCACTGATTGAGCCCGCTGCCGTCGGCACTGCCTTCGATCGAGGCCTGGGCAGCCCATGCCTGCGGCGCCGGCGGAGACGGTTCGCGAAGCGCTGCTGCACCTGCCGGCTGCAAAGCGTCCCGTGCTTGCAGCGCAGCGGCCTCGGCGCGCTCGATCTGATCGAAGATGGTGCCGTTTCGCGTGTGCAGGGCGACGCGGGCGACGGCGAGCAGCGTCTTGTAGGTCGTCTCGTCCATGAGATCGCGGCGCACGGCGAAGATGTGCTGGCGGGGTCCGAGCTCCTTGCCGCGCAGACGGCTGTTTTCGCACAGCGTCTCGACTGCCCGTTGCAGGTCCTGCACGTAGGATGAAGCCTGCTCGTTGACCACGACAAAGTCGATCATCATGCCGCGGGCGCGCATATATTCCTGGAAGCGGAGCGCCTGGGCAACGATTTCGAGATCGGCGACATCGCCGATCCTGACCAGGAAAATCGGAAAGTCGCCGGATATGCTGGTCGGCCACAGACTGGACTGCTTACCGAGCCCGGAGGCGATCGATTCGGCCGGAAGGCGCAGGAACGGATCAGGATAGATCAGATAACGCGCCAGATTCTGCACATTGGCGGCATCGGCAAGGCTGAGGCCGAGATGACGGGTCTGCACCTGCGAGCGGGTCCAGGCGAGCATCGCCTGACGGGCGAAGGCTTCCGGATGATCGAGCCGCGCAATGGCATCTTCGAGTTCGGCACGGTTGGCGCCGACGGCAGTCCAGAAGGTCAGCGATATCTTCTTGTTGGCCGGCACGCGCACCTGTCGGCGAAGTGCTGCGACCGGATCCAGCGTGAAGCCGGAATGGCCGCCAAGCTTGGCGCCGGAATCGAAGGCGGCGGCCTCGGTTATGGTGCGGCCGCGGCCGATGAAGGCGCGCCGGTCGGTTTCGGCCTCGGCGTCGCGCGTCGACCCAGACGCGTCGGTGACGAAGTGGACCATGGTGACATCAGGCTCGTCCGTTTCCCGCTTGCGTCTTGTGGCGAAGATCGCCCCGTTATTCGCAGCGATTTCGGTTTCCACGAACATTTTCGAGAAGGCCGGATGCGCGTTGTCGGATGCGTCGTAGCCCAGCACCAGTTCGGCAAAGGAGGTCACTTCGATATGCCGATCGACCGGGCCGTCATTGTAGAGCGTCACCCGCCGGCCTTCGCCGTTTCCTTCCGAGATGACGATGCATTCGACCTCCGAACGCAGTGATCCCACCGACTTGATGAAGCTCGCCTTGTCGTCGGAGAACAGCGTCTGCACTTCTTCGTCGGTGGCACGCTTCGGCTCGGCGGTGGCCGACCACCAGTCGCCGGTGCCGGCGTCGCGCAGGAAGATATAGGAGCCAAGCCGATCCTCGGTTGGATCCGGCTGCCAGCGCGTGACGGCAAGCTCGCCCCAGCGGCTATAGCCGGAGCCGGTCGCGGTGACCATGACCGAGTAGCGGCCATTGGACATGACGCTGGTCGAACGCAGCGCCTTGAGCGGGTTGAGCACGATGCGCGTATCGGGGCTCTCGACTTCCGTTTCGTCCTTCGACCGTTCGTCGGCCTCGGTCCTGACGGTGGCGGTCGGGATGTCGCGCGGCGCTCTTTCCTGCAGCAGCAACTCGGCCGACTCGATCACCGGATCGCTGTGGAAGCGGTCGCGCAGGCGTCCTTCGAAGATGGCGTCGGCAACGGCGGCGATCGACATCCCGGAATGGTGGGCCATGTAGTTCAGCACGACGACATGGTCGGTGCCCTCCGGCACGCGCTGCGGGGTGAAATCGACCGCATCGTAGAAGCCGTGCCGCCCAAGGGCGCCAAGCCGCCTCAGCCGGGCAAGGTTCTGCACCGATTCACGCGGGGTGAACTGCGCCGCCAGCACGGTCGCATAAGGCGCAATCACCGTGTTCTGGCCAAGACCTCGCTTCAGGCCCAGCCCGGGCACGCCGAAATTGGTGTATTGGTAGGTTAGTTCGCGGTCGCGGGCGTTGTAGGCCGCTTCCGAGATCCCCCAGGGCACGTTCTTCGAGCGGCCGTACTGGATCTGACGTTTGATGATGAGCTTGCTGGTCTGGTTGAGGATGCTGCCTTGCGCCTCCTTCATCACCAGCGGCGGCATCAGATACTCGAACATCGAGCCGGACCAGGACATCAGTGCGCCCTTGAACCCGATCTCGACGATCGGCCGGCCGAGGTGGAACCAGTGCTCCGTCGGCAGATCGCCCTTGGCGATGGCGAACAGGCTGGTCAGCCGCGCCTCGGAAGCCAGGAGGTCGTAGCAGCTTTCGTCGAGCTGATGCTCCTCGACCCGGTAGCCGATCGACAGGAGCTTGCGTTCCTTCCGCATGAGGAAGGAGAAATCCATCTCGAAGGCGAAGCGACGCGTGCGCTCGCGCAGCGAAAGAAGCTTGGCCCGCAAGGCTTCGACGGCATTGTCGTCGCTATGCGCGTCATGGACATGCGCTTCGCAGGTTGCTTCCAGTCTCGCCGCCCAGTCGGCGATGGTATCGCTCTGTGTCGATGCGGCCTCGGTATGGATGGCGATGGCGAGCTTGCGAATCTCGCCGGCCAGAACGGCCAGGTTGATGGTGCGGATCGATGCCATCTCGGGCTGTGCTTTGATCGATTCGACCGCGCGCCGCATGCCGTCGAGGCGATCGGCGAGCCGCTGGCGCAACGGCCGCAACTGGCGACGGTCATCAGGCAACTCCGCCAGGCTTTCGTCGAGGATCGTCACCGTATCGAGGATACCCTCGAAGTCGCCCTGAAGGTGGACTGCAGGCGCTTCCGCCCATTCGGCGCAGGCGGCCGCCACCGCCACCAGATGGCCGGCAAGATTGCCGCTATCGACGGCGGAAATATAGAGCGGATAGAGCGGTTTCAGCGTCGTCGTGTCATACCAGTTGAAGAGATGGCCGCGCTCACGCGGCATACTCTCGATGGTCGACATCGTCGCGTCGATGCGGGTGGTCGCGTCGGACAGACTGATCCAGCCGAAGTCGCGCGCTGAAATCACCGACAGGAGATAGACGCCGATATTGGTCGGCGAGGTGCGGGGCGCCACGACAGGCGCCGGACTTTCCTGGAAATTGTCGGGCGGCAGGTTGTGATGCTCGGCCGTCACGAAGGTCTCGAAATAATGCCATGTGCGCCGCGCAACGGTACGCAGCGCATGGATGTCAGCCGCCGATATGCGCAAACGGTCCTCGGTTTCGGCCGAGCGGCTGATCCAGAAAGCGAACGCCGGCGAGCCGATCCAGAACAGCGCGAAGAAGAAGGCGACGAAAGCTCCGGTGGAATCGGCCAGAACCGGGATGGCGAGGCCGACGACCCCGACAATCACCGCGCCGTACATCATGCCGTAATAGGAGCCGAGATCGTTGTCGCCATTCTTGTGCGCCTGCGAGGCGGTGCGCCATTCGAGCAGATTCTGCCGACTGACGAACAGACGGTAGAGTGTGCGAATGATGGCGTCGCCCATCATCCAGGCCAGATGCGCCATCAGCACGATCTTCAGCGCCACCAGGGCGGTGCCGAAGACAACGTCGCGCGCCAGCGCCGAGAAATGGCCGCGCGGCGTCTGGTCGCCGCTTTTCGGCAGGATGGCGTGGACGATATCGAATGTCGGCGCCATGAAAAGCGTGAGGATCAGCAGCGCCTGCCATTGCGCGGCCTGCGTGAAAGGCAGCAACGTCCAGCCGGCGATCGCCCCCATCACCCAGAAGATCGGCGTCAGCGAGCGGCGCAGATTGTCGACCATCTTCCAGCGCGACAGCGCCGGTACGCCGGAGCGCGGATCGAGAATGAAGCCCAGAAGCTGCCAGTCGCCGCGTGCCCAGCGATGGTGGCGCGACGCGTCTACCGAATAGCGGGTCGGATAGTCCTCGACCAGTTCGACGTCCGTGACCAGCGCCGCGCGTGCCAGGGCGCCTTCGAGCAGATCGTGGCTGAGGATGGTGTTTTCATCGATGCGGCCCTTCAGCGCCGCTTCGAAGGCGTCGACATGATAGAGGCCCTTGCCGGTGAAGGAGCCGTCTCCGAAGACGTCCTGGTAGATATCCGAGACGGCAAATACGTAGGGATCAAGGCCTCGATTGGCGGAAAACACCCGCTGGAAGAAGGATGCATCGTCGCCGCTGGTCAGGGAAGCGGTGATGCGCGGCTGCAGGATGGTGTAGCCGGCGGTGACAACGCGCTTTGCCGCATCGTAATGCGGGCGGTTGAGCGGATGGCAAAGCTTGCCAACCAAACTGGCGACGGCATCGCGGGTGGTGCGCGTGTCGGCGTCGAGCGTCATGACATGGATAACGTTTTCTGGCAACGGCACATCCAGCGGCAGGAAGGTGGTGTCGCTGTCACCGCGCAACAGAAGATTCAGTTCGTGCAGCTTGCCGCGCTTGCGTTCCCAGCCCATCCAGGCGCCCTGGGATTCATTGTAGAGCCGCCGGCGATGCAGGACGTAGAAGCGCGGCGCCCCTTCGCTGGGATAGCGGGCGTTCAGCCGTGCGATCTCATCGCGAGCATATTGGAGGATCTCAATATCCGCCGCATCGATTTCGGTTTTGCTGTCCGGCCAATCCGAAAGCAGAGCGAAATGGATTTCGTCCGCCGTGTTGGCCAGGTGATGCACTTCGATATTGCGGATGTTCTCCTCAACGTCGTCGCGCGAGCCGATCAGCGACGGCACCACTACCAGCGTTCGGGCCTCGGGGGGCATGCCGCGTCTGTAGTCGTAGCCGACGAGGCGCGTGGGCTTCAGGAACAACGACACGACAGTGTTGAAGAAGGCAAGCGCGCCTTCGCTGGCTGGCACGGCAAACAGCGCCAGCATCAACGCGATCGACCATTTGGACAGGCCGAGATTGGCAAGGGCGTTGCCGGAGAGGACCAGAAGCAGGACCGTCAGCGCGAACACCGGCAAGACAATGCCCAGCCATCCGATCTTGCGGAACGCCCGTTTGATGGTGACGCTGACGGTCGGCCGATAGCCGATCGCCTTTTCCAGTTCCAGCCGGCGCGGCCCGACCAGAAAGAACCCGACGTCGGTGTGAGCGGTCGGACCGGTGCCGGTGGTATCGGCGACAGCGGCATGGCCGGCGAGTTCGATCGCCTTTTCGGCAACGCGGAATTCGGAACGATCGGAGCGGCGCGCCATTTCTTCGATCGCGGTCCGGTATTGGTCGCGCGAGAAGAAATCGAGCGCGGCGAAATCGGTGCGCTCGCGCAGCAAGCTATCAATGCGGCTGACACCTTCGAACCAAACCGTCCAGTCGATATCGTTGATAAGCCTGAGGCCGCGGATGATGTTGCCGGTGGTTACATTGCCGCCGGACAGCGTGCGATGCTCGCTGATTATGATTTCCTCGGCATCGGAGCCGGACTTTTCGAGTTCGCCCTCCAGCCATTCCAGCGCCCTGCCGGCATTTTGCGACCCGTCGCGCAGGCGGTAGAGCAATTGGGTGGCAAAGGTGGTGTCTTGTGCATGGGCGACGTAGTTCGACAGGATCGCCTGACGGTCGGCGCTGTCGTCGACCGCCAGCACGCGGTCGGCAACCTCGTTGGCAATCTGGCGCATCTGCCGGGTACGATTGACCCGGACCGCGATCCGGCGAAGATTTTCGATCAGAACGAAGCGCAGCAGCGACGGCAGCGCCCAGAGTTCGCCGATCTTCAGTGGCTCGACGGCCTGAAAGCCTTCGACGATCGCCTTGAACATGGCGGCCGAGACGGAACTGTCCGAATGCGCGACATAGGTCCAGGCCAGCGCAAGGGCGCGCGGCACGCTGGCGCCGTCGCGCAGCTTCAGGGTCGGCAACTCCCGATAGAAACGGTGCGGCAGGTCGCGCTTGACCTGGAAGATGGTTTCCTCGACCAGATAGTTGTTGTCGAGCAGCCATTGCGCCGCCGGCGTAATCGTCTCGCCTCTAGCCTGCGCGGCATTGGTCGAGCGGTAGACTTCGAGGACCTTCCTGGCACTGTCGCGGATGCGTGGCTGGAAATCGAACGGCCCCAGGCCGAACAGATCCTTGACGTCGCCCTTGGCGAGGCTTGTACCCAGCGTGCGCAGGCGCTCTTCCGGCAGGAAATTGGAGCGTATCGGCTCTTCCGTGATGGCCGGGAAGCTCGCGCTCGACTTTTCTATTTGGGTGGGGTCTGTTTGGATATTCATCGAAAATTCCGTATGGGGGACGCGTTAGCGGCGTCACCGCCACGGCAATGTCCCTAAAACCGAATGAAATGCAATTGGTTGCATCGAAACAAGGGCCGAAAGTTTGTTTTCGCACCACAACTTACAGACGAACCACCTCTCCCTCCCGCCGGGACTTGATCGACGGAAGGATTCGGGCTTTTTCGTGATCTGGGCTTGAGCTTACGGCATATTTCGCCGGTGCTGTGATCATGTTTCGAAACAGGCGTTAATCGTTTGCAGCAACGCGATCGATGCGGATCACGAACAGCGTCGCCGGTCGCGCAGGCTCCAGGCACCACTTCAAGGCGTCCGGCCCGAGCAACAGCGTATCGCGCGGTCCGATGCGGACAGGCGCCGCGCCGGCCACCGTGATCTCGCCGTCAAAACACAGGATGAGAGTCACATCGGCCACCGAGTGGATGTCCGTCGACGTCGAAATCATCACGCGTTCGACGGCATGGGTTATCCGTCCGCGCCGCGTCATAACATTGAGATCGATAATCGGACCGGCGATCAGCGCCGCCTGCGTCGGCACATCGGCCGGAAAGGAAAGCGGGGCGGAAGCTTTGGTCACCGTAGCGGCCGGGCGGCCGGCGATGTCAAGGACAATCCCCTCGCCTTCCAGCACGGCCAAGGTTCGATCCACTTCGGCAAACCCGGAGAATGGCCCACCGCTTTCGACGCGCGCCATGGAGATGCGCCAGTCGAAATCGTCGAGCGCAGCACCTGCGGGCGAGACTGCGATTTCCGTCGTCACCCCGCCGCCGTTCTTCCACGGCATAGACCGGTATTCGGCTGCCCGGAGAATGCGCAAGGCGCGATTCAGCCGAGGATGCCTGGCAGGTTGAGCTGGTGCTCCCTGGCGCAGTCGATGGCGAGATCATAGCCGGCATCGGCGTGGCGCATGACGCCGGTTGCGGGGTCGTTCCACAGCACCCGCTCCAGGCGTTTGGCCGCTTCGCGCGTGCCATCGGCGACGATAACCATGCCAGCATGCTGCGAAAAACCCATGCCGACGCCACCGCCATGGTGCAGCGACACCCAGGTTGCGCCGGAGGCGGTGTTGAGCAGCGCATTGAGCAGCGGCCAGTCGGACACGGCGTCCGAGCCATCCTTCATCGATTCCGTCTCGCGGTTCGGCGATGCAACCGAGCCGGAATCGAGATGATCGCGGCCGATGACCACCGGCGCCTTGAGCTCGCCCTTCGCCACCATTTCGTTGAAGGCGAGGCCGAGCCGGTGGCGATCGCCGAGACCGACCCAGCAGATGCGCGCCGGCAGGCCCTGGAAGGCGATACGCTCGCGCGCCATGTCGAGCCAGTTGTGCAGGTGGGTGTTGCCGGGCGTCAATTCGCGCACCTTGGCATCGGTCTTGTAGATGTCCTCGGGCTCGCCGGAGAGGGCTGCCCAGCGAAACGGGCCGATGCCGCGACAAAACAGCGGTCGGATATAGGCCGGCACGAAACCCGGGAAGGCAAAGGCGTTCTCGAATCCTTCCTCCTTCGCCACCTGACGGATGTTGTTGCCGTAATCAAGCGTCGGCACGCCGGCGTTCCAGAACGCCACCATCGCCTCGACATGTTCGCGCATCGACGCGCGCGCCGCCCTCTCGACCGCCTTCGGGTCGCTGGTGCGCTTCTCGCGCCATTCGGCGAGCGACCAGCCCTTGGGCAGATAGCCGTTGAGCGGATCATGCGCCGACGTCTGGTCGGTGACCATATCGGGGCGCACGCCACGCCGCACCAGTTCCGGCACGATGTCGGCGGTGTTGCCGACCAGGCCGACCGATTTCGCCTCGCCGGCCCTGGTCCAGCGCTCGATCTTTTCCAGCGCCTCGTCGAGCGTGTCGGCGCGCTCGTCGACATAGCGGGTGCGCAGTCTGAAATCGATACGGTCGGGATCGCACTCGATCGCCAGGCAGCAGGCGCCGGCCATGACCGCAGCCAGCGGCTGGGCGCCGCCCATGCCGCCGAGGCCGCCAGTCAGGATCCATTTGCCCCTGAGGTTGCCGCCGTAATGCTGGCGGCCGGCCTCGACGAAGGTCTCATAGGTGCCCTGCACGATGCCTTGCGTGCCGATGTAGATCCATGAGCCGGCCGTCATCTGGCCGTACATCATCAGGCCTTTCTTATCGAGCTCGTTGAATTTCTCCCATGTCGCCCAGTGCGGCACGAGGTTGGAATTGGCGATCAGCACGCGCGGCGCATCGGTGTGAGTCCGGAACACGCCGACCGGCTTGCCGGACTGCACCAGAAGCGTCTCGTCATCTCCAAGCGTCTTCAGCGAGGCGACGATGCGATCAAAGTCGTTCCAGGTACGCGCCGCCCGGCCGATGCCGCCATAGACGACCAGTTCGTTGGGGTTTTCGGCGACGTCGGGATCGAGATTGTTCATCAGCATGCGCAACGGCGCTTCCGTCAGCCATGAGCGGGCATTAAGCTCGCTGCCGCGTGGGCTGCGGACTTCGCGGATGTTATGACGAGGATCGGTCATGGCGTCACTTTCCTTTCGAATGAGCTGCGCGGCGGAGCGTCAGCGCCCGGCCCAGGCAATCGCGCTTTCCAGGATCCGCTTCAGCGTGGCGCGGATCGGCGCGGCGAATGCGGGGTCATAAGGCACCGGCCAATTGGCGGGCGTCCCCTTGCCCTCGGGCTCGCGCATATAGCCGCGGTTGGACAGTTCCATCTGCAGCGCGTGGACGTTGTTCTGCGGCTGGCCGAAATGGCGCGTGATCCAGCCACCCTTGAAGCGGCCATTTACAACGTATGTCTCGCCGGTTCCGGCGAGGATCTCTTCGACCATCGCCTGCAAGGCCGGATCGGCGCTCTTGCCGTCATTGGTGCCGAGATTGAACACCGGCAGCGTCCCCTCGAACAGCCGCGGCAGCACCGAGCGGATCGAGTGGCAGTCATAGACCACGGCCCTGCCATGAGCGCCCTTTATCCGCGCAACTTCTCCAGCAATTGCGCTGTGATACGGATAAAAAAAGCGACGGCTCCGATGCTCTGTCTCTTCAGCGTCTGGTTCCAAGCCGGGGCGATAGAGCGGATCGCCGTCAAACGTCTCCGTTGGGCAAAGACCGGTAGTGGTTTGGCCGGGATACAGAGAAACACCTGACGGATCGCGATTGACGTCGATGACGCTGCGCGAGATCGACGTCCGAACAACGCTGGCGCCAAGATCGGCCGCAAAGTCATAGAGTTGTTCGATCCACCAGTCCGTGTCGCGACGTGCAAGCCACGGCGAAACGAACCGATCTTCCAAACCAGCCAGATCGGTGCCGGTATGTGGCAAGCTGACAAGCAGCGGCTTGGTTCCCTCATGGACGGTAAGCCAATCGCGCTCGTTCATCATGCGGCTCCAGAAATCGCCGGCAGCGCCACCGCGCTCGCCGCCCTCACCGCCGCGCCGCTGCGCACCATAGCGATGGCTTTTTCCATGTCGGGATGGAAATGCCGGTCATTGTCGAGATGCGGCACCTCGGCCCTGACCAGCCTGCGCACCGCTTCGAGCGGCGCGCTCGATGCCAGCGGCGCATGGAAATCGCAGCCTTGCGCAGCGGCCAGCAATTCGATGCCGATGACGGCCGTCGCATTCTCGACCATGCCGATCAACCGGCGCGCGCCATGCGCTGCCATCGAGACGTGGTCTTCCTGATTAGCCGAGGTCGGGATCGAATCAACGCTGGCCGGATAAGCCTTCTGCTTGTTTTCCGAGACGAGTGCTGCCGCCGTCACCTGCGGGATCATAAAGCCGGAATTCAAGCCGGGCTTCGGTGTCAGGAAAGCCGGCATGCCCGACAGCGCCGGGTCGACCAGCATGGCAATGCGTCGCTCCGACAGCGAACCGATCTCGCAGACGGCGAGCGCGATCATGTCAGCAGCGAAGGCCACAGGCTCGGCGTGGAAATTGCCGCCGGAAAGCGCAGTGTCGTCCTCGGCGAAGATCAGCGGATTGTCGGTAACGCCGTTGGCCTCGGTGCCCAGCGTGTCGGCGGCCTGGCGCAGCACGCTGAGCGCCGCGCCCATCACCTGCGGCTGGCAGCGGAGGCAGTACGGATCCTGCACCCGCTCGTCGCCGAGGCGATGCGATTCGCGAATGGCGCTGCCGGCCATCAGATTCCGCAGCGCCTCTGCCGTCTCGATCTGGCCGGGATGCTTCCTGAGCAGATGGATGCGCGGATCGAAGGGGGCGTCGGAGCCCTTGGCGGCATCGGTCGAAAGCGCGCCGGCCACCAGCGCCGACTGATAAAGCACTTCAGCGTCGAACAGGGCGGCCAATGCATAGGCGGTCGAGAACTGCGTTCCGTTGAGCAGCGCCAACCCCTCCTTGGCGCCAAGCGTGACCGGCTCCAGCCCGTGTGAGACAAAAGCGACCTTGGCCGGAAACCGGCCATGCGGGGTAAAGCACTCGCCGACGCCGATCATCACCGCCGTCATGTGCGACAGCGGCGCAAGGTCGCCGGATGCGCCGACCGAGCCTTGCGCCGGCACCACCGGAATGACGTCATTGGCCAGCATTGCTTCGAGCAACTCAATGGTCTGCGGCCGAACGCCGGAGGCGCCGTGCGCTAGGTTGGCAAGCTTCAGTGCTATCATGAGCCGGCAAACAGCGACCGGCATCGGTTCGCCGACGCCGGCGGCATGCGACAGCACGATGTTGCGCTGGAGCGTCTCGAGGTCGGCGGGGGGAATGCGGACGCTGGCCAATTTGCCGAAACCGGTGTTGATGCCATAGACCGGCTCACCCTTGGCGACGATCCGCGCAACCGCCTCGGCGCTCGCCCTAATCTTCGGCCAGCAGGCAGCGTCCAGCTTCGGCACCGCGCCACGATAGATTTCGCGCCAGTCGGCCAGCGTTGTGTTGCCCGGCTTGAGTTTGAGTTCGCTCATCGTCCTCTCCAGATCCGGGCATGCAGCGGGTTGAAGCCCATGCAGTAGACGAGCTCGGCCGGGCGGTCGATATCCCAGATCGCCAGGTCGGCTGATTTTCCAGCCTCCAGCGTACCGGTCTGTCCGAGCAGTCCCAGCGCGCGGGCGGCCTCGCGGGTGACACCGGCAAGGCATTCGTCAACAGTCAGACCGAACAAAGTCGCCGCCATGTTCATGGTCAGCAGCAGCGAGGTCAGCGGCGATGTGCCGGGATTGCAGTCCGTGGCGACCGCCATTTTGACGCCGTGCTGGCGAAACAGACCGATCGGCGGCTTCTTGGTCTCACGGATGAAATAGTAGGCGCCGGGCAGGATCGTCGCCACGGTTCCTGCCCTCGCCATCGCCGCCGCACCCGCCTCGTCAGTGTATTCGAGATGGTCGGCCGACAGGGCGCCATAACGCGCCGCAAGTTCTGCGCCGTGCAGATTGGACAATTGGTCAGCGTGGAGTTTTACCGGCAGATTTAGCGCTTTCGCCGCGTCGAACACGCGAGAAATCTGCTCGGGCGAAAAAGCGATGCCTTCGCAAAAACCGTCGACCGCGTCGGCCAGGCCCTCAGCAGCGACGGCCGGCAAAATCTCCTTTGCGACCAGATCGATAAAAGCGTCCTTGTCGCCTTTCGCTTCAGGCGGCAGGGCATGGGCGCCGAGGAAGCTCGTCCTTACTGTTACCGGATGATTTTCGCCCAGGAGCCGCGCGGCGCGCAGCGATTTCCTCTCGTTTTCAAAATCGAGCCCGTAGCCCGACTTGATCTCGATGGTGGTGAGGCCTTCCGCGATCAACGCGTTGAGGCGCGGCACCGACTGCGCAACCAGTTCGTGCTCGCTGGCAGCCCGCAGCGCCTTGACCGACGAGACGATGCCGCCGCCCGCTCGAGTCACCTCCTCATAAGTCGCGCCGGCCAGCCGCATCTCGAATTCGTTAGCGCGGTTGCCTGCATGGACCAGATGAGTGTGGCAGTCGATCAGGCCCGGACTTATCCAACGCCCTTCGCAATCTATAATCTCGGCTGCTTGGCCCAGCGCTGCCGGCATGTCGGCTTCCGGGCCGGCGTAGACGATCAGGCCATCGCGCGCGGCGATCGCGCCGTCTTCGACGATACCCAGTGCGGCGGCGCTGTCAGCCATGGTTGCCAGACGCGCATTGCGCCAGAGGCGAACCTCCCCTGCCCGACCTTTGCTCTCTCCTGCCATCATCTTTTCCGTTTCAATCTGCGGCGATTATGTATATACATATTGAGATGCCCTGCAAGTGGTATCATTGCACGGGACACAGGGAATCGGAGAGAAAAACGTGACGGCGATCTTTGCGGAACAGGTGCTTCTGCCCGACGGCTGGCATTCCAATGCCCGGATCGTCGCCAGTGAAGGCCGCATCGCCACGGTCGAACCTAACACCACCCCCCGGCCCGGCGACGAACGCCATGCCATTCTGCTGCCAGGCATGCCGAACCTGCACAGCCACGCCTTTCAGCGCGGCATGGCCGGCCTCGCCGAGTTGCGCGGCCCTTCTGCCGACAGTTTCTGGAGCTGGCGCGAGGTGATGTACCGCTTCGCGCTGTCGATGACGCCGGACCAGGTCGAGGCGGTCGCCGCCCAGCTCTATGTCGAAATCCTTGAGGCCGGGTTCTCCCGGGTCGGCGAGTTTCACTATCTCCACCACGACCGTGACGGCCAGCCCTATGCCAACGTCGCCGAGATGGCTGAGCGCATCACTGCCGCGGCTGCCGACACCGGCATTGGGCTGACGCTGCTGCCGGTCTTCTATGCGCATGCCTCTTTCGGCGGCGCAGCGCCGAGCGAAGGCCAGCGGCGATTCATCAACGATGTGAAGAGGTTCTCGCGGCTTGTTGAGAAATGCCGCGAATCCGTTCGCACCTTGAATCACGCGGTCGTCGGCATCGCCCCGCACAGTCTGCGCGCCGTGACAGCGGAGGAGTTGGAAAACATCGCGGCAATGGTACCCGGCGGACCGATCCACATCCATATCGCCGAGCAAGTGAAGGAGGTTGAGGACTGCCTTGCCTGGTCCGGGGCGCGGCCAGTCGAATGGCTGCTCGCCAATGCCAATGTCGATAAGCGCTGGTGCCTGATCCACGCCACCCACATGACCGAGACCGAGACCGCGGCCATGGCGAAAAGCGGGGCCATCGCCGGCCTCTGCCCGATCACCGAGGCCAATCTCGGCGACGGCACCTTTGCAGCACCTTTGTTTAAACAACATGGCGGCCGCTTCGGCGTCGGCTCCGATTCCAACGTGCTGATCGGCCTGCCGGACGAATTGCGGCAGCTCGAATATTCGCAGCGCCTCGCCCACCGTGCCCGCAACGTGCTGGCGGTCGCCGGCGGTTCGACCGGCCGCGCACTGTTCGATGCAGCGCTCGACGGCGGCAGCGCCGCGCTTGGCGCAGGCCTCTCGCGGATCGCCGCCGGTGCCCCGGCCGATTTCGTCTCGCTCGATGCCAATCATCCCTCGCTGGCCGGCAAGACGGGCGATGCGGTGCTCGACGCCTGGATCTTCGTCAACGGCACCAAGGTCGATTGCGTCTGGGTGCATGGCAAGAAACTGGTCAGAAGCGGCACGCATGCAAGGCGCGATGCCATTGCCGAGCGTTTTCGCAAGGTGATGACGGCGCTTTCGGCATGAGCATGATCGGAACAATCGATGTGGACGTCGGCGAGTCTCTCTCGCTGCATCAGCGCATCCTGTCCGACATCAGCGAGCGGATTCTGTCCGGCGCCTGGGCGCCCGGCCACCGCATTCCGTTCGAGCACGAACTGACGGCCGAGTACAACTGTTCGCGCATGACGGTGAACAAGGCGCTGTCGCAGCTTGCCAAGGCCGGGCTGATCGAGCGCCGCCGCCGCTCCGGCAGCTTTGTCCGGCGGCCGCATTCGCAAGCCGCGGTACTGGAAATCCACGACATCAGGATCGAGGTCGAAGCGCTCGGCCTGCCCTATCGCTACGAGCGTGTGGCGCGACATAAAAGGCGCAGCAGCGCGGAGGATCGCGCCTTGCTGGAACTCGCTTCTGCCGGACCTGTGCTGGCGCTGGAATGCCGGCATTTGGCCGGCAAGCGGCCGTTCGCCCACGAACAGCGGCTGATCAACCTGGCCGCCGTGGCCGAGGCCGCCGACGAGGAATTTCATGCCATCGCGCCCGGGCCGTGGCTGATCGCCCGCGTGCCATGGAGCGCCGCCGAGCACCGCATCCGCGCCGTCGCCGCCGACAGGCACATTGCGGCTGCACTCGACATCGAGGCCGGCGCACCGTGCCTGGTGGTCGAGCGGCGGACATGGAGCGCCGAGCACCCCGTCACTCATGTCCGTTTCACCTATGCGGCCGAGAGCCACACGTTGGTGGCAAGGTTCACGCCTTCGCAGGGGTAACTCTTACCCTCCCCCTTGAGGGGAGGGTCGCGGAAGAAATGCCGCAGGGCGGCATTTTGTGACGCGGGCTGGGCTCGGTGCAACCTCGCCGACCCCACCCCGTCTCGCAGTTTCCGCTTCGCTTCGACCGTTCGCCGACCTCCCCTCAAGAGGGAGGTAAAGCGCTCTGCCTCAGATCGCGGCCGTGACAATGATCTCGACCAGATATTCCGGTCCGGCAAGCTTGGCCTCGCCGGTGGCGCGCGCCGGGGTATGGCCCTGCGGCACCCACTTGTCCCACTCCGCGTTCATCTCGGCGAACGTGCTCATGTCGGCCAGCCAGATGATCGCCTGCAGGATCTTGGTCTTGTCGGTGCCGGCCTGGGCCAGCAATTCGTCGATGGCCCCCAGTATGTCCCTTGTCTGGGCGCCGACGTTTCCGCCCGGCTCGCCGACCTGACCGGCCAAATAGACGGTATTGCCGTGGATGACGATCTGGCTCATGCGCGGGCCAACATCGATGCGACGAATGCTCATGGGACGTTTCCTTCCTTTGTGGGTCGCGCCTCTTTAGAGTCGCGGTCCACCGGGGGCAAGGTTGCATGAGCGAATCCTCTTGAGCCAGCAGGCGTGGGGCGAAAATAGGCACACGCCAAATTGCTCCGGTCGCCGCAATTCCGCCGGATTGACTTGTTGACTAATGTAATAACATCACATATCAACCGCCGCTGCCGTATTAGTCGTGTCCCACGGATCGTCACATGACCAAAACCTGCCTGACCTTCCGCGACCTGACACTGGGCTACAACAGCCATCCGGCAATCCATCATCTCGACGGCACGATCCGCCGGGGATCGTTGACCGCCGTCGTCGGCGCCAATGGCTCGGGCAAGTCGACCTTGATGAAGGGCATCGTCGGTGTATTGAAGCCGATGGCCGGCACGGTTGTCCGCGCGCCCGGCGTGCGCGCCGCTTATCTGCCGCAACAGTCGGAGCTCGACCGCTCCTTTCCGGCCAGGGTCGTCGATCTGGTCTCCCTGGGCCTGTGGCCACGGCGCGGGCTGCTCGGCCGCCATACCAGGGAAGATCGCGATTCGGTCAGCCAGGCGCTGATGGCCGTCGGCCTCGGCGGCTTTGAAAAGCGCCCGATCGACACATTGTCGGGCGGCCAGCTGCAGCGCACGCTGTTTGCCCGCGTGCTGCTGCAGGACGCCGATCTCATCCTGCTCGACGAGCCGTTCAACGCCGTCGACACCAAGACCGTCGGCGACCTGATCACGCTGATCAAGCGCTGGCATGGTGAGGAGCGCACCATCATGGTCGTTGTCCACGACCTGGAACTGGTGCGCCAGAATTTCCCCGAGACGCTGCTGCTGGCGCGCCAGCCGATCGCCTGGGGCGAAACCAAGGCAACGCTGCGGCCGGAAAACCTGTTGCGCGCGCGCCGCTTCCATGAAGCCTGGGAGGAGAACGCGCCCTGGTGCGAGCCCGACAACCACGAGCACGGCGATCACCCTCACGATCATGGGCACAACCATCATCACGGCTCCGGGCCGAGGGCGGCATGATGGACACGCTCTACGGTCTTTTCATCGCTCCGTTTGCCGATTTCGCCTTTATGCAGCGGGCGCTTGCCGGGTCGCTGATGCTGTCGCTCGGCGCCTGCCCGGTCGGCGTGTTCCTGATGCTGCGCCGCATGAGCCTTTCCGGCGACGCCATGGCCCACGCCATCCTGCCAGGTGCCGCCGCCGGGTTCCTGTTCTATGGGCTGGAGATCCTGCCGATGACCATCGGCGGGTTGATTGCCGGCATCATCGTCGCGCTCGGCGCCGGCGCCGTCTCGCGCTTTACCATCCAGCGAGAGGATGCCTCGATGGCGGCCTTCTACCTGATTTCGCTGGCCATCGGTGTGCTGATGGTGTCGATCCGCGGCTCCAGTGTCGATCTCATGCATGTGCTGTTCGGCACCGTGCTGGCGCTCAACAATGAAGCGCTGACGCTGATCGGCGGCATCGTGCTGGTTACGCTGGTCAGCCTCGCCATCTTCTGGCGGGCGCTGGTCGCCGAATGTCTCGACCCGCTGTTCCTGCGGTCGGTCAGCCGGTTAGGCAGTCCGGTGCATTTCATCTTCCTCGGCCTCGTCGTGCTCAACCTGGTCGGCGGCTTTCAGGCGCTCGGCACGCTGCTTTCCGTGGGGCTGATGATGCTGCCTGCGGCCGCCGCCCGCTTCTGGACCATGCGCGTCGAGCCGATGTGCCTGCTGGCGGTGCTGATCGGCTTTGCCTCCTGCGTCGCGGGGCTGCTTCTGTCCTATCACGTGTCGCTGCCTTCCGGCCCGGCCATCATCCTGTCTGCGGGCGTCGTCTATTTTGCCTCGATCCTGTTCGGCACGCGCGGTATCCTGCGCGCCCGCATTATCCATCACCGCCACAGAACCGCCTGATCCCAACAGAGGATAGCTGTCCATGCTGAATTCGATCCGCGCCGCCTTGGCAATGAGTGTTATAACGTTAACTGCCTTTGGTGCGTCATCGGCCCTCGCGGAGCCGTTGAAAGTGGTCGCCAGCTTCACGATCATTGCCGATTTCGCAAAAAATGTCGGCGGCGACCGCATCAATCTGACCACCATCGTCGGGCCGGATGGCGATGCCCATGTCTACGAGCCGAGCCCGGCTGACGCGGTGGCGATGGCGAGTGCGGATGTGGTGCTGGTAAACGGCCTGCATTTCGAAGGCTTTCTGCAGCGCCTGGTCGACGCCAGCGCCACCAAGGCGACGATCGCCGTTCTGACCAAGGGCGTCACGCCGATCAACTTCAAACCCGAATTCGCCGATGCCGATGCCGCTGAAGGCGCCCATACCGATGGCGAAACGGCCACCGATCCGCATGCCTTCCAGTCGATTGCTAATGCCAAAATCTATGTGAAGAACATCGCCGACGCCTTCTGCACCGCCGACGCCGCGGGTTGCGACAGCTACAACGCCAATGCCGCAGCATACACCGCGAAGCTCGATGCGGCCGAAGGCCAAGTGAAGGCGGCAATCCAGTCGATCCCGGAAGAGAAACGCGTGGTCATCACCTCGCATGACGCCTTCGGCTATTTCGAGAAGGCCTATGGCCTCACCTTCCTGGCCCCCGAGGGGGTATCGACCGAGTCGGAGCCGTCCGCTGCCGACGTCGCCAAGCTGGTCAGCCAAGTGAAGCAGGACAAGGCGGCGGCTGTCTTCATCGAGAACATCACCAACGCGCGGCTGATCGAGCAGATCGCCAGCGAGACCGGCATCAAGGTGGGCGGCACGCTCTATTCGGATGCGCTGTCGCAGCCCGACGGCCCGGCCTCGACCTATATCGACCTGATGCACAACAACATCGCCCAGATCAAAGGCGCGATCCTTGGAAGCTGACTCGAGCGTGTCTATGCGATCGGGGCATTATCGCCTCGGTTGGATTTTCCGGCCTGCAATATCTATTTGGCAGAGAATTCCCCCGATGCGGATTGCCGCCCATGCCAGGGAGTGGCAAGACTGCCGCTAAATTCAGGTTGCGAGGACAGAGCCATGGAATACCGTCAGATCAGCGAGGACTATTCGGTCTCCGGCCAGATCCAGCCCGAGGACGTGGCCGCCATCAAGGACGCCGGCTTCAAGAGCGTGATCTGCAACCGGCCCGACGACGAGCAACCCGGCCAGCCATCGGCCGACACCGTCAAGGCAGCGGTGGAGGGAGCCGGGCTTGCCTTCCGCTACATCCCGGTGATCAGCGGCCAGATCACGGCCGAAAACGTCGAGGACCAGGCCGAGGCGCTCGACGAACTCGAAGGCCCGGTGTTCGCCTATTGCCGTTCCGGCGCCCGCTGCACCAATCTTTACGGGCTGATCCAGCAGTTGAAGGGCTAAATCGGCAGCGCGCCGGTTTCCTTCAGCGTTTCGAGCACGATCGCCGTCTTCACGTGCTGCACTGATTCGTGCGGCAGAAGCACGCCGTTGACGAATTCCGACAGTGACTTCAGGTCCGGCGTCACCACCTTCAGGATGTAGTCCATCTCGCCGGTCAGCGCGTGTGCCTCCTGCACTTCCGGCAGCCGCGCTACCAATTCGCCGAAGCGTTGCGCATTGTCGCGGTTGTGGGTGGCGAGCGTCACCGAGATAACGTTGACCAGCGAGAAGCCGAGCTTGTCGCGGTCGAGCACCGCGCGATAGCCCCTGATGTAGCCGTCCTCCTCCAGCCTCTGGCGGCGGCGCGAACATTGCGACGCCGACAGGTTAACCCGTTCCGACAAATCGTTGTTGGTCAGCCGTGCGTCGCCCTGCAACAGAGCCATTATCTTGCGGTCAAACTGGTCGATGCGCGCATTATCCATGAATTACATCCTATGTATGCACAGTCCGCGCATCACCTCATCATTTCAAGCGTTTGAATGCAAGCACCATGCACCCGCTCCGCTCTATAATTGGACTGAAGTGGCCTTTTCCGGCCACGCCAGCTTTTTGGAGGACAATGCCATGGGCCCCTTCCCGCACGACGCACCGCCCGCAAAGATCAGCAAGGCCAATCCCGCCGGAACCGACGGCTTTGAATTCGTCGAGTTTGCGCATCCCGAACCGGAAAAGCTCGCCGAGCTTTTTACCCGCATGGGTTATATGCCGGTGGCCAAGCACCGCACCAAGGACATCACCGTCTGGCGGCAGGGCGACATCAGCTATGTCATCAATGCCGAATCCGGCTCGCATGCGATGAAGTTCGTTGACAAGCATGGGCCGTGCGCTGCCTCGATGGCCTGGCGGGTGGTTGACGCCAAGCATGCGTTCGACCATGCCGTCGCCAAGGGAGCCGCACCCTATGAAGGCAATGACAAGGCGCTCGATGTGCCGGCGATCGTCGGGATCGGCGGTTCGCTGCTCTATTTCATCGACGTCTACGGCAAGAAAGGCTCGGCCTATGATGCCGAGTTCGACTGGCTGGGCGCGCGCGACCCGAAGCCGGAAGGCGTCGGCTTCTATTATCTCGACCACCTCACCCACAATGTCTATCGCGGCAACATGGACAAATGGTGGGATTTCTATCGCGACCTGTTCGGCTTCAAGCAAATCCACTTCTTCGACATCGACGGCAAGATCACCGGCCTGGTCAGCCGCGCCATCACCTCGCCCTGCGGCAAGATCCGCATCCCTCTTAACGAGTCCAAGGACGACACCAGCCAGATCGCCGAATATTTGAAGAAATATAATGGCGAAGGCATCCAGCACATCGCCGTGGGCACGGACGAGATCTACGGCGCCACCGACAGACTGGCAGCTAACGGGCTGAAGTTCATGCCGGGCCCGCCGGAAACCTATTATGAGATGTCCCATGCCCGCGTGCACGGCCATGACGAGCCGATCGAGCGGATGAAAAAGCACGGCATCCTGATTGACGGCGAAGGCGTGGTTGACGGCGGCACGACCAAGATCCTGCTGCAGATCTTTTCAAAAACCGTGATCGGCCCGATCTTCTTCGAATTCATCCAGAGGAAGGGCGACGAAGGCTTTGGCGAGGGCAATTTCCGCGCGCTGTTCGAATCGATCGAGCAGGACCAGATCAAGCGCGGCGTGCTGAAGGTGCAGGCAGCGGAGTAAGCGGCCGGTCGAGTGGCTTACAGTCCCAGCCGCTCGACCTCTTCTTTCCTGAGCTTCAGATCATAGTCCAGGAAGAACTCGTCGAGCTGCGGCGGCTTCACCGACGTGCCGGACAGCATGGCGTGCACCTGGCCGCGATGGTGGATGTCGTGGATGAAGAGGTGGGCGAGCAGATCGCCGATCCGCTCCGGTATTTTTCCGTCCTCGCGCCGGTCGGTGACGACACTGCGGTCGAGATCATCCGCCGACAAATGATCGCAAAAGGCGATCATCCGCCGGTCGGCCGCAACTTGGGCGGCAAGCAGCGCTTGTGGTTCATCGAACGGCACGAAATCGTCATGGGCCGCGGCGCCTACGCCGCCCTCTTCGAGAAAGTCGAGATAGAGATGATCGACCGCCAGGATGTGATTGAGCGTTTCCTTGATTGACGGGAAGAAGCTGGTTCGCTCGGCTTCGAATTCACCGGGCTTAAGCTGCAACACGGCGCGATAGAGCCGGTCGTTCGACCAGAGGTTGTTGCGCGCCATGCGGCGGAAATGGTACAGCAAGTCCATGACTTCACTCCGCTGACTGGACCAAAGACACGCCCGCCCACAGAAGCGCAAATCCGGCGAGAACGATCAGCAGAAGCCGATTCATGCGCCGCCGGATGGCTTGCGTTTCCTCGTCCCGCGCGACGTTCATGTTGGTCACGGTGTGGAACATCATTGCGTTGCGCGGAAAGCCGCTGCGATTCGTCAGGTCGGGAGAGCGCGCCTCGATGCGATAGCTCAGCCGGATGGCCTGAATGAAGATCGCCAGCATGACAAGGGCCCAGACACCGGACAGAAGATAGAATGTCTCGCCTGTCATACTCTTACACCTCGTATTTCTCGACCTTCTGCTCAATCGCACCAAAAACCGAATGTCCGGTCCTGTCCTTCATTTCGATGCGCACCGTGTCGCCGAAGCGCAGGAATGGCGTTTTCGGTTCGCCGGCCTCGATGGTCTCGATCATACGCAACTCGGCAATGCAGGAATAGCCGGCGCCGCCCGCCGAGACAGGCTTGCCCGGGCCACCGTCGAGCTTGTTCGAGACCGTGCCCGAACCGATGATCGTGCCGGCGGCCAGTGGCCGGGTTTTCGCGGCGTGCACAATCAGCGCCGGAAAATCGAAGGTCATGTCGATGCCGGCGTTTGCCCGGCCGAACGGCTTGCCGTTGAGATCGACCAGCAGCGGCAGGCTGACCTTGCCGCCATCCCAGGCATCGCCGAGTTCGTCCGGCGTTACCGCGACCGGCGAAAACGCCGAGGACGGCTTTGATTGGAAGAAGCCGAAGCCCTTGGCAAGCTCTGGCGCAGTAAGGGAGCGCAGCGTGACGTCATTGACCAGCATGACCAGCCGGATCGCGGCCCGCGTCTCATCCAGGCTTGCTCCCATCGGGACATCATCGACAATGACGGCGACCTCCCCTTCCATATCGACGCCAAAGGCCTCGTCGGCCGCCCGGATCGGGTCACGCGGCGCGATGAAGGCGTCCGAACCGCCCTGATAGATCAGCGGATCGGTCCAGAAGCTTGCCGGCATCTCGGCGCCGCGCGCCTTCCGAACCAGCTCGACATGGTTCACATAGGCCGAACCATCCGCCCATTGGTAGGCGCGCGGCAACGGCGAATGGGCGTCATGCTCGTGAAAACGCGCTGACGGCACCGCATTGTTCTCCAGCGATTCCGCTATTGTCGCCAGATGCGTGGCAATGCGGCTCCAGTCGTCGAGCGCGGCCTGCAGCGTCCTCACCAGGAACGTGGCATCGGTAAAGCGCGTCAGGTCGCGCGAGACGACGACCAACTTTCCGTCGCGCGTCCCGTCCTTCAATGTGGCAAGCTTCATGCGGTTTCCTCTCCAGGTGCGGCTTTGGTGCCGCTTTAGATTCTTGTTTTAAGCATGATCTTTTTCCGAAAACCGGTTCCCACTTTTCGGGATCAATGCTTGAGTTCCACAACAAGGCCGTCGCGGGCGATCGTCAAGTCTCCGGCCCATGTTTTCCTGACGGCGGCGATCCAGTCAGCCTCGCCGATCTCGGAATCGTCGGCGGGAATGAGGTGGTTGAGGACCAGTCTGCCTACCCCGGCATCGGTCGCGATTTGCCCCGCCTCCCCGGCAAGACTGTGGCTGGCGAGCAGATGCTCCCTCAGCCGCGCGCCGTTGCCGGTTTTCGCGACGAGCCGCTCGATGCCTTCCTCCAGCATGGCTTCGTGGACGAGGATGTCGGCGCCTTTGGCAAAATCGGCCAATGGCGGAAAGAATGCCGTATCCGCGGAGAACACCACGCTTTGTCCGGCATGCTCGAAGCGCACCGCGAAGCAGTCGGTCACCGGCGGATGGTCGACGCGCAGCGCCGAAACCTTCAGGCCGCGCTCCTCGATCACCCGGCCTTCGCCGAACTCGACAATCGAAACCATATCTTCGATATCAGGCCGGCCTTCGTCGACAATGCGGATCTCGATGTCGAATTCCATCGCCTGGCAAAAACGCTGCCAGCAATGGCCGGTGCCGGGCGGGCCGAACACGGTGACCGGTGTCGCCAGACCCGCCGTCCAGGCCGTGTGGAGCAACGGACCGAGTTCCAGCACATGGTCGGAATGCAGGTGCGTGATGAAGATCAGGTCTAGCGCCTTCAGGCTGATGCCGGAGTCGGAGAGCCCGCGCGTCACGCCAAGCCCGCAATCGACGACGATGTTGCGCCCGCCGATCTCCAACAGCGACGAGCTCGGCCACGGCCCGCCCGGCCGGAGCGCCGGGCCGCCCTTCGAGCCCAGCAGCACCAGCCGATCCCGCGTTGGATCAGCGCTCAAGACCAGTCGCCCTCCGGCGTGCCGTTGAAACGCTTCTTCAGATCGGCCCAGCAGTCGATGTAATTGTCCTGCCGGGTTTCGAGCTCGGCGGCGTAGCGGGTCAGCATCTGCGGGAATCGCGTCTCGAACATGAAGGCCATGGTGTTGTCCAGCTTGACCGGTTTCAGCTCAGCGCGCGAGGCCTTTTCGAAGCCAGACGCGTCAGGCCCGTGGGCCAGCATCAGATTGTGCAGGCTGATGCCGCCTGGAACGAAGCCCTCCTCCTTGGCGTCGTACTGGCCGTGGATCAGGCCCATGAACTCGCTCATGATGTTGCGGTGGTACCAGGGCGGGCGGAACGTGTTTTCGGCCACCAGCCAGCGCGGCGGGAAGATGACGAAGTCGATGTTGGCGGTGCCCTCCTCGCCGCTCGGCGCGGTCAGCACCGTGAAGATCGACGGATCGGGATGGTCGAACAGGATCGCGCCGACCGGCGAAAAGGTCTCAAGATCATATTTATAGGGCGCGTAATTGCCGTGCCACGCCACCACGTCGAGCGGCGAATGGCCGATCTCGGTGACTTGGAATTGGCCGCACCATTTCACGGTCAGCCGGCACGGCGTCTCCTTGTCCTCGAACCAGGCGCAAGGCGTCTTGAAATCGCGCGGATTGGCCAGGCAATTGGCGCCGATCGGGCCACGATCCGGCAGCGTCAGCTTGGCGCCGTAATTCTCGCAGACATAGCCGCGCACTGTTTCATCGACCAGTTCGACCTTGAACATGAGGCCGCGCGGCAGCACGGCGATCTCGCCCGGTCGCAATTCGATGACGCCCATTTCGGTAACGAAGCGCAGGCTGCCGACCTGCGGCACGACCAGCAGCTCGCCGTCGGCGTTGAAGAAGTGGTCGTCGACCATCGAACTGTTGGCGACATAGACATGAGCCGCCATGCCGGTCTGGCCGAGCACGTCGCCAGCGGTGGTGATGCTGCGGATGCCGGCAATGAAGTCGGTCGGCTCCTTCGGCATCGGCACCGGGCTCCAGCGATATTGGCCGAGCGCCAGTTCGTGATCGCCGACATTCGGCGCGCTCTTCCACAGCGGATAGTTCGCTGGTTTGAAGCGGCCGGTGTGCCTGACGCTCGGCCTGATGCGATAGAGCCAGGAGCGCTCGTTGGTGCCGCGCGGCGCGGTGAAGGGCGAGCCGGAAAGCTGCTCGGCATAGAGACCGTAGGCCGGCCGCTGCGGCGAATTCCGCCCCTGCGGCAGCGAGCCAGGCAAGGTTTCGGTTTCGAAGTCGTTGCCGAACCCCGGCATGTAGGAATAGGCCATGGCATCCTCCCTGGAAACTGACAGAGCGCTCCTCGCCTCCAACGGTTGCGGCACGCTGGCATTGACGTAATTGGTTTCATTTGTAACCATCGAAAATGTAACTATCAACCGCGGTGCCTGCCGGGATACAAAATCTTGGACGTCCTCGAACTCGAAAGCTTCCTGCCCTACCGGCTCTACCGGCTCGCCGATGCCGTCAGCCGCGAATTCTCAAGGATTTACAAGGATCGCCACGGCCTGACGCGGCCCGAATGGCGCACGCTGGCCGGTCTAGGACAGCACGGCAGCATGACCGCGACGGCGCTCGGCGAACAGTCGGCGATGCACAAGACTAAGGTTTCGCGCGCCGTCGCCGAGCTCGAACGGCGCCGCTGGCTCACGCGAAAACCGGATGAAAATGACCGCCGAATCGAGCACCTGATGCTGACTGGAGCGGGCCTTGCCGCCTATCGCGAGATGGTGCCGCTAGCAAAGGCGTTCGAGCAGGAATTGCTGGCAAAGCTCAGCGCTGGCGAGCGCACCGCGATCACAAATGGATTGGGTGCGCTCAAGGAGGCTCTGGGCAAGGACTAGGCGCTCACCAGTCCATCACCACCTTGCCCGAATTGCCGCTGCGCATCGCGTCGAACCCCGTCTGGTAGTCGTCGATGCCAATGCGGTGGGTGATCAGGCCGGAGACGTCGAGCGGGCCTTGCACCAGTGCGATCATCTTATACCAGGTCTCGAACATCTCGCGGCCGTAGATGCCCTTCAAATGTAGCATCTTGAAGATGACCTTGTTCCAGTCGATCTCGAAGCCGGTCGGCGCGATGCCCAGAATGGCGATCTTGCCGCCATTGTTCATCGTGTCGATCATGTCGCGGAAGGCATGCGCCGAGCCGGACATTTCGAGGCCGACGTCGAACCCCTCCGTCATGCCTTCCTCGCGCATCACATCACGCAACTTCTCCTTCGATGCGTCGACGACATGATGGATACCCATCTTGCGGGCGAGTTCGAGCCGCACCGGATTGATGTCGGTGATGACCACTTTTCGGGCGCCGACGCACTGCGCCACCAGCGCGCCCATGATGCCGATGGGGCCGGCGCCGGTGACCAGGACGTCCTCGCCGACCAAATCAAAGGACAGTGCGGTGTGAACCGCATTGCCCAGGGGATCGAAGATTGCGGCGATCTCGTCGGGCACGTCGTCGGGGATCGGCACGACGTTGTGCTGCGGGATCGCCAGATATTCACCGAAGGCGCCCGGCCGGTTGACGCCGACGCCGAGCGTGTTGCGGCACAGGTGCCCCCTGCCCGCCCGGCAGTTGCGGCAGTGGCCGCAGACGATGTGGCCTTCGCCCGAAACGCGCTGGCCGACCTTGTATTCGGTCACCGCCGCGCCGAAATCGGCGACCGTGCCGACGAATTCGTGACCGGTCACCATCGGCACCGGCACGGTCTTTTGCGCCCACTGGTCCCAATTGTAGATGTGGACGTCGGTACCGCAGATCGCCGTCTTCCTGATCTTGATCAGAACGTCGTTCGGGCCGATTTCCGGCACCGGCACCTCTTCCATCCAGATGCCCGGCTCGGCCTTGGTCTTGACCAGCGCCTTCATCATGTTCGACATTCTTTTATCCCTTGAATCTCTTGATCCGGAATCGCTTTTCGCTTCCGGCCGTTCAGGAAATCACACCGAGTTCGCGCCCGACCGCGCCGAACGCCTCTACCGCCCGGTCGATGTCGGCGCTGGAATGGGCGGCCGACATTTGCGTGCGGATGCGCGCCTGGCCCTTCGGCACCACCGGAAACGAGAAGCCGATGACATAGATGCCGCGCTTCAGCATGCGCGCCGCCATCTCCTGCGCCAGCGTCGCATCGCCCAGCATGACCGGGATGATCGGATGATCGGCGCCGGCAAGCGTAAAGCCGAGCTTACCCATTTCAGACCGGAAGCGCGCCGCATTGGCATAGAGGCGCTGACGCAGCGCATCGCCATTGCCGATCAGTTCGAAAACCCTGATCGAGGCGCCGGCGATCGCCGGCATCAGCGTGTTGGAAAACAGATAGGGACGCGAGCGCTGCCGTAGCCAGTCCACCGCCTGGCTCTTGCCCGATGTGTAGCCGCCCGACGCGCCGCCCAGCGCCTTGCCGAGCGTGCCGGTGATGATATCCACCCTGCCCTCAACGCCGCAATGCTCGGCCGAGCCGCGGCCGTTCCTGCCAACGAAGCCGACTGCATGGCTGTCATCCACCATTACCATTGCATCGTACTTCTCGGCGAGATCGCAGACGCCCTTCAGATTGGCGATGATGCCGTCCATGGAAAATACACCATCGGTGGCGATCAGCCGAAAACGGCAATCCCTTGCCTCCTTCAGCCGCGCCTCCAGATCGGCCATGTCGTTGTTGGCATAGCGGAAGCGCTTCGCCTTCGACAGCCGCACGCCGTCGATGATCGAAGCGTGGTTCAGCGCGTCGGAGATGACCGCATCCTCCTCGCCGAGCAGCGTCTCGAACAGGCCGCCATTGGCATCGAAGCACGAGCCGTAGAGGATCGTATCCTCCATGCCGAGGAAGCCAGAAATCGTCGCCTCGAGTTGCTTGTGCTCTTCCTGCGTGCCGCAGATGAAGCGCACCGACGCCATGCCATAACCATAGCGGTCGAGTGCCTGCTTGGCCGCGTCGCGCAATTCGGCGCTGTCTGCGAGGCCCAGATAATTGTTGGCGCAGAAATTCAGCACCTTTTCGCCGCCTACGTCGATCTCGGCCGACTGCGTCGAGGTGATCACCCGCTCGGATTTGTAGAGGCCGGCCGATTTCAACCCTTGAAGCTCGCTATCGATATGGGAGAGGAATGCCGCACTCATGATCAGGCCCTGTTGAGATGGAATGGACTGTCGCCCCGCGCGGGCGAAAAATCCACCGCAAAAGCGACCGCTTCGGTGATGCGACGTTCAGTGACCAGAATGTGGCCCCAGAATGCCGCCAACTGGCGGATGCTCAAATGCAGCTGCGGCTCGAAAGAACGCGATAACCATTTCGCGAGCTTTCCACCGCTGCCGCTGTCGCAGCTCTGTCGACTTCCAGAGCTGTTAACACTTTCAAGCCAATGGTTCTCACACCTAACAATCTGTCGGCGAGAGGGACCGCCTCAGAAAATGTCGCAGCACCCGGCGCAAACCATTTCGGGCAGGCTTATACTGTTGATCAAGGCCGGCTATTGGCTGGCGCTGCTGATCATTGCAGCCATGGTGATGGCGTCCTTCATCCTTCTCCAGCAGATGATGGCTGACCAGCGGCACGACGATACGCTGCTCGATATTGTCGGCATGCAAAAGACGCTGTCGCAACGCATTGTCTTCCTTGCCAACGCTGCAGGTGCTGCTTCGCGCAACCAGCAACCGGCTCTGGTCACCGCATTCAAACAGGCCACTGCGGAGTTCGAGAGGAACTACGACCTGCTGCTCGAGCGGGTCGTCGCCGACCCGGCGTCACCGGCAAGGTTCGATCCGAAATCAGTCGAGAGCGTGCTTTTCGCCAAGCCGTTTCATCTCGACTACTTCTCGGTCGGGCTTATCGCCAACGGCCAACGCCTGGTTTCGGCGTTCGAATCACGACTCGGTATGGCCGATAATGGCGGCTACAAGGGCGGCGGCGAACGCGTCAACCTCGACGCTTCCATCGCCAATGCGACCCTGTCGGGCTATGCGGCACTCGGCCAGCGCATCAGCGCCCATGCCGATGCGCGATCGGAAACACTTCTCGATCTCCATCGAACGCTGTTCTACACCACCATCGGCGTCATCGTGCTGGTGGCACTTTTCATCTTCAGGCCGATGTCGAACGCCATCCTGCGCAAGACACACGAACTGATCGATGCCCGCAGTTCCATGGCTTTCATCGCCGTGCATGACGGCCTTACCGGCCTGCACAACCGCACCTTCCTGACCGACCATTTCGATACGCTGATCAAGGGTGCACAGCGTCGGCGAGAGCGGCTTGCGGCGGTCCACCTCGATCTCGACCGGTTCAAGCAGATCAACGACACGCTTGGCCACGCCGCCGGCGACTATGTGCTGGTGGTGACGGAGCAGCGCATGCGCGATTCCTGCCGGGCATTGGATCTCTGCGTGCGTCTCGGCAGCGACGAGTTCGTAATGATCCTCAATGGTGCCGGCGGCACCGAGGACATCAACATGGTCGCCAGGCGCGTGCTGACGCAGATCAACGAACCGATCGTCTTTCAGGGCACGACCATCCGTCCAGGCGCCAGCGCCGGCGTCGCCGTCTATCCGGTCGACGCCGACAATGCGCAAGATCTGCTCGTCCATGCCGACCTCGCGCTCCACTCCGCCAAGAAGCAGAGTGGCAGTCTCTCATTCTTCTCCGAGGAATTGCGGCATGAACTCGATTACCGCAAGCAGCTCGAGCATGACATTAGGATCGCAATCGCGGAGAAGGCATTCCAGGTCTATTTCCAGCCACAGGTTTCGTTGTCGAACGGTACGATCGGCGGCATCGAGGCGCTGGTTCGCTGGGAACATGCCGAGCGCGGCATGATCACACCGGGCGAGTTCATTCCCGTCGCCGAGAAATGCGGACTCATGCCTGCGATCGGCCGCATTGTCATCGTCAAGGCAATCAGCGAGGCGGCCGAGTGGAACCGCGCCGGCGTCGCCTTCGGACGGCTCGCGGTCAACGTATCCGGCAGCGAATTGCGCGAGCCCGATTTCGACGCCTTCCTCTTCGGCGTGCTGGAAAAAACTGGCCTGCCGCCACAAAAACTTTCGCTGGAAATCGTCGAATCCGTCATTCTCGACGACGAGAAGACCGGCATCGCGGCAAAGCTACGGCACATCCGCGCCGCCGGTGTTCATCTCGAACTCGACGATTTCGGCACCGGCTACGCCTCGCTCAGCCACGTCAACCCGAACGAGATCGACCGGCTGAAGATCGATCGCCGCTTCGTCCAGAACATCAATGAGAACGGCGACAACACCAAGATCGTGCGAGCCATCACCGAACTCGCCCGCGGTCTCGGCATCTCGATCGTCGCCGAGGGCGCCGAAACCGAAGCCGAGCTCGACTCGCTGATGGCGATCGGCTGCGACCAGGTGCAAGGCTATTCCATCGCTTTCCCGATGCCGCCGGAGCGGGTGCGCGAATGGCTGGTGGCACGGACGCCGAAGAAAGCCAGGCTAACGCTGCTGCGGGGAAGCCGGGCGTAAGGCGCCAACCTTGACATGCCGTTTCGGAAATGGCGGCCTGACGGGTGAGTCCGGCTAAGGTGCCGCCGACTGTCGCAATGGTGGCAAAGTCTTCAGCGGATTGAGCATCGGCACCCCGAGCGGTGCAAAATGACGCTCGCTGTCCGTCAGAATCGTCAAACCGTGGACCTCGGCCGTCGCGGCGATCGCTATGTCTTCGAACCCTGGCCGATGCGCCCTTGCCCGATCAAGCATGGCCGGCGGCATGTGCGGCACGCAAATCGAAGGGAAGAACCCTCTTTTCCTTGGGCCATTGAAAACAATGCGTTCGGCAGTTTGGGATCAATCGACATTCGCCCGCAGCGCCGCCAGGACCTCCGCGAACTCCGCCAGCCTCTCGTCGGACAACCCGGTCCGCAGCCGCCTGTCGAAGGCGAGGGCTGCCGTGCGCAATTTCAGGAACAGCGCCTCTCCCGCTTCGGTCAGATCAACCTTGTGGACGCGGCGGTTTTCCGGATCGCGGCGCCGGGTCAGCAGGCCTTGCGTCTCCATCGCGTTCAGATGGTGGGTCAGCGTCGCGCCTTGGATTCCGATCATGCCGGCGAGCTCGCGTTGGTTGGCCATCTCGCGCGACTTGATCGACAACAGAGTGACCCAGACCGGCAGCGTGCCGCCAGCCTCGACCAAGGCGGCGTCGAAGGCCTGTGCGACAAGCTTTGCGGTGCGGGCGAGATTCATCCCGACTGGCGGGCGGTCAAAAGGCGTCATGATCCGACACTAGAGCAAGGGAAATGCCGATGGAACCGGGGCTCTTGAATTTACATTGACATCTAATCATTCGATATCTAATCCTATGACAGCGGTGGGGAAAGGAGGAATGCGGTCATGCAGTATGTCTACATCATCGTCCTCGGCCTTCATGTATTGGCCGGTGTGTTCTGGGCTGGAACGACCATCGCGGTCGCCCGCGATCCGGAAATTCGGATCGAACGGTTTTTCCGGCCGCAAATGGGTGGGGCCGGCATGGTTTTTCTGACCGGCGCTCTGCTCTGGTATTTCTTCCACAGCGGCTATTTCGGTTCGATGGAAATGGTTCTGGCCCTGGGTATCGCCACAGCCTTGATTGCCACCGGCGTCCAGGGCGCGCTGGTCGGCTCTGCCAGCAGGCAGCTCGCCGGCGCTGACGCGGCGACGGAAACCCAGCTGCGCGCGAAAATGACAAGGGGCGAACGCATCGCTGGTGGGCTGCTGGTCATCACCGTACTTTGTATGGCTACCGCCAGGTTGTTCTGAGCGGGGCCGCCGCAATTGACAAGATCGTACGATTTCCGGCCGCAAGCCGGCGGCGGTGCGGCGCGCAGATCGGTCCGACTTGCCTGGTGGCTCTCCGTACGGAGGTTCGGCTGCGCGCCACCATCGAGCGGTGACGATCGTCAGATCCGCAATCCAAACCTGATGCCGTCGTAGATTGCGGCGTGGATGTTGCGCGAGGCGACCGCATCGCCGATGCGGAAGAGCACGAAACCGCCTTGCTGATTGCGCGCCGGAAAAATGTCGCCGCCATTGACCAGCCGCTCGTAGTCGACCGCGCCGCCATTCTTCGACAGCGGTTTCAGTGCGAGATAGAGGTCATCGAGCGGCAGCGTGCCGTGCTCGACCACCACCTGATCGACCCGCCGCTCGCCGCGCCAGCCGTCGGCGAAGTCTGAGCCGAGCTCCGCAACCAGTTGATTGCCCTCGCGCCGCACCGAACGCAGCCGCGTGTTGATGGTTATGGTGACGGCCTTTTGCTGGAAGGCGCGCATATACGGCACGTGGTTCATACCGCCCATTTCCGGGGCGAAGAAGCGTTCGGGCGAAACCAGCTCAAGCTTTGCACCGCTATTGGCGATCAATTCGGCCGCACCCATGCCCTGATGGCCGCCATTGTCGTCGTAGAGCAGCACGTTTTCGGCCGGTTTGACGCTACCGGCCATGATATCCCAGCTCGAAGTGACGAGGTTGTCGCCCGCTATCAGGGGCGGGTTCTGCGGCAGGCCGCCGGTGGCGACCACCACCACGTCCGGCGACAGCGCCAGAACATCGTCCTTCCCCGCCCAGGTGTCGTAGCGGATCTCGACGCCGAGCCGGCCGAGTTCGGCCAACCGCCAGTCGATAATGCCGATCAGCTCCTTGCGGCGCGGGTTCTGTGTCGCCAGCCGCACCTGGCCGCCGGCCTGGCTCGATGCTTCCAGCACCGTCACCTGGTGACCGCGTTCGGCCGCGACACGCGCCGCCTCCAGACCGCCGGCCCCAGCGCCGACAACGACCACGTTTCGCTTCGGTCCCTCGGTCCTGGGGATGATGTGCGGGATATCAGCCTCCCGGCCGGTTGCCGCGTTGTGGATGCACAGCGCCTCGCCGCCTTCATAGATGCGGTCGAGGCAGTAAGTGGCGCCGACGCAAGGGCGGATCTCGTGCTCGCGGCCCTCCATCACTTTCCGAACGATGTGCGGATCGGCGATGTGGGCGCGGGTCATGCCGACCATGTCGAGCTTGCCGGTGGCAATGGCGTGACGCGCGGTGGCGACATCGGCAATCCGCGCCGCATGGAAGGTCGGGAATTTCGTCGCCGCCCTCACCTCACCGGCGAAGTCGAGATGCGGCGACGAGCGCATGCCGGTCACCGGGATGACCCTGGTCAGCGCGGCATCGGTTTCGATCGAGCCGCGGATGATGTTGAGGAAATCGACCTTGCCGGAGCCGGCCAGCCGCCTAGCGATCTCGACGCCTTCCTGCTTCGACAGGCCCTTCTCAAAATCCTCGTCGGCGACCATGCGAATGCCGACGACGAATTTGTCGCCGACCGCTGCCCGCACCGCGTCGAGCACCATGCCGGTGAAGCGCAAGCGGTTGTCTAGCGAGCCGCCGAAATCGTCGTCGCGCTGGTTGGTGGCGGGCGACCAGAAGCCGTCCATCAGGTGGCCATAGGCCTCGAACTCGATGCCGTCGAGGCCAGCGGCCTGGCAGCGCTGGGCGGCGGCGGCGTAGTCGGCGACGATGCGCTCTATATCCCAGTCCTCGATGGTCTTTGGGAAGGCGCGGTGCGCCGGCTCGCGCACCGGCGAGGCGGACAGCACCGGAAGCCAGTCGGCCTTGTTCCAGCCGGTGCGGCGGCCGAGATGGGTGATCTGGATCATCACCTTGCAGTCATGCTCGTGGCAGGCATCGGCGAGTTCGGTGAGCCACGGCACGATGCGGTCGTCATAGACATGCAGGTTGCCGAAGGCGGCCGGGCTGTCGCGCGAGACGATCGCCGAACCGGCGGTCATGGTCAGCGCCATGCCGCCTTTGGCCTTTTCGGCGTGGTAGAGCCGGTAGCGCTCTTTCGGCATGCCGTCCTCGGAATAGGCCGGCTCATGGCTGGTCGACATGACCCGGTTCTTCAGCGTCAGATGTTTGAGCTGATAAGGCCGGAGAAGCGGATCGTTGGTGGTCATCGTCTTCCTACTGTTTCAAATTGTGCTAAAGAGCGGCAAATTTTTGTTTTTACGCTCGTTGTCCAAAACCGCTGCGCACCCTCGGGTCTGGCCCCTGGGCAGGCTTTGGGCGACATGCAGTAGGGAACCCGCCCATGACCGATACGAAAAACCTTACCCAGCTCGGCACCAACGTCGAGACGCCACAGAGCCCTGAGGCGGCAGTCCTGGAGACCGTGCCGTTTTCGCGCGGCGACGGGCCCCCGGCCATCGTCCGCTTCACCTGCCCGGAATTCACGTCGCTTTGCCCGGTCACCGGCCAGCCGGACTTCGCCCATATCGTTATCGACTATGCACCCGATACGCTGCTGGTGGAATCGAAGTCGCTCAAGCTGTTCATGACCTCGTTTCGCAACCACGGCGCCTTTCATGAAGAGTGCACCGTCATGATCGGCCGCCGCATCATCGCCGCGACCAAACCGCTGTGGTTGCGCATTGGCGGCTACTGGTATCCGCGCGGCGGCATTCCGATCGATGTGTTCTGGCAGACTGGCGCGCCGCCTGAAGGCGCCTGGCTGCCCGACACCGGCGTCGCACCCTATCGCGGGCGCGGCTGAGCCTGAGTTTCTACGGAAAATACGCTGCATCAGTTGAGCGGCAGCCGCCGGTAGCGGCCAGGGTTGTTCGGGTCGCTGAAATGGCCCATCGGCCCATGCTCGGCGAAGTGCCCCGCCCAGCGCTTCATCGCAGCGGGGTCAAGCTCAACGCCCAATCCGTTGCCCTCCGGCACACGCACCGTGTTGCCCGCCTGCCGGAACGGACCGTCCTTGACAACGTCGCCGATCTGCCAGCGAAACAGCGATTGCGATGCTTCGGTAATCCATGGCGTCGCCGCCACGACATGCAGATAGGCTGATGTCATGATGCCGAGGTCGTTGGAATAGCACCAAAAACCCTTGCCCATCGCCTCACAGGCGGCAATGAACTTCAGGGTTTTCGACAAGCCGCCGAGTGCTGCGAAATTGCAGACGAAGTAATCCGGCGCGCCAAGCGCGACGGCCCGTCTGAGATCCGGGATGTGCGTGGAGAACGGAATGCGCGAATGCTGGCGCAGCGCTGCCATCTCCTCGAAGGTCGCGACCGGATCCTCATAATTGCGGATGTTGAACGGCTCGATCTCGCGCAGCACCCAGCGCGCCGTGGTCAGCGACCACTGCATGTTGGAATCGAGTTTGATCTGCGCCTTATCGCCAAGCGCCTCGCGCAGCATGCGCACGGTCCTGATCTCGAGCTCGGGATCGCCCATGATCAGCTTGCCCTCGAAGATGGTCGAGCCATGCTCCTCGCGCATCTTTAGGCAGTACTCGACGATCGCTTCGGACGTCATTTCGCCGCCCGCTCCATTCTGAGCGGTGCGAAACGAAAAATATTCCGAAAACGGAATGTCCTTGCGCACCGCGCCGCCGAGGACTTTGTAGAGCGGCATGCCAAAGACCTTGCCTCTGATGTCCCACAGCGCCAGCTCGACGGCTCCGAACGCCACGGATGCGGCATTCTCGCCGGTGTTGGCGGTAATCTGCCAGGGCGGCACGCAGCGCGCCTCGCAGTCGGCAATGTCGAGCGGATCGGCGCCGATCAGCGCCGCCGCGATCTCGGCCTTGATCACCTCGCCGAAATGCCACCACGGCGCCTCGCCTAGTCCGACTACCCCTTCGTCCGTCTCGACCTCGATGATCGACTTCGAGGCGCCGCCATAAAGTCCGGCCGTCCACCAGAATGGGGCGTCTAGCGGAACGTTGACATGGGTGACGCGGATGTTGGTGATCTTCATCGTCTGCCTACTCGCATTGGTACTGGCTGAGCGCCCATTCGCCGGTCACCGACAGAAGGTCTGATACCTTCCAGTCGCCGTCGACTTTCCTGAATTTCCACTCCAGCCGGTGCGGATTGCCGGCGACGACGAAGGCGACGACCACCTTGGCTTCGTCGCCCTTGACCGCTTCAATGGTCTTCAGGCTCTTATCGATTTCGGCCTTGTCGTATTCCGCATTGTCCAGCGCCATGTTGGGATCGAGGCATTCGCCCTGTCCCGATTTCCGCAGCGCATCGCTCTTGTCGAGCACCGACTTCGCGGGATCGGCGAAGTGGCTGCGCTGGGCCGGATCGAGCTCGAGCCCGACATGCTCGTAGAACGGTTTCACCACCGCCGTTGGCGAACCCAGCCGCACCGGCGCTGCCGGGGCGCTATCGGTCGGCTGGGACGCGGTCGGCGAAGTTGCAGCATTATCGGCCGGCGCATTTGCGGACGGCGCGCCGAACAGGCCCTGAGCGGCGGTGCTGCTCAACGCCGCCGCCAGCAGGCACACAGTCGCCAGGGCCAAGGCACGGGCCATGGCATCACTCCGGAGTCTGGCCAGCCAGGCATTCGAGCGCACTCAGCGTCCAGCCGCTGGTCTTCGAGGTGATGTCGGCGACCTTCCATTTGCCCTCAACCTTCTTCAGCGACCAGACCATTTCACGTTTGGAGTCATCGCCTTCCGGGAAAAGGTTGAAGGTCACTGTCACGCTGGCGCTGTCGCCATCCACTGCTTCAGACAGCTTCAGTGTCTTGGCGACTGTCTTCTCGTCATAGTCCTGAGCGTCGAGACCGGGGGCGAAATCGATGCAAGGCACCTCGTCCGGCTTGTTCTTCTGTGCCTGGTCGTTGAGGTCGAACAACTTGGTCACCGGCTCGGTGAAACGGTCGCGGTATTTCGCGTCGGGCTCGAATTTGACTTCGGGCATGTAGAAGAACTTAACCGCATTGGCTGCCGGCCCGGCCAGAGCGGCCGCAGGCGCTGCGATCGAGAGAGCGGCGGCAAGCACAGTCAGTCTCATCCGATAATCTCCAGGTTTTCGTGGTGGGAACCGTTCAATACCACGAATCCTGCATCCCGGATTTTTTGCGGCCCATGAAATCCTCTTGGGCGTTAACTCAGGCGTCCAGCCAGACGTTCTGGAGATCCATCTCGAAAGTCTGGTGGACAGCGTAATTCTTCACCTTCTTGTCCATGTGGCTGTACAGCTTCTGCCAGAACGGCTGAATGATGACGCCCGAATCCTGCAGGATCTGCTCGATGTCCTTCATCACCTCGCGCCGCTTCTCCACGTCGACGAGCGAGAGGGCCTGCTTGAGCTTGGCGTCGAAATCGGGATTCGAATACGCCGTCTCATTCCAGGCCTCGCCGGTGCGATAGCCGAGCGCCAGCACCTGAACCCCGAGCGGGCGCATGTACCAGATCGTCATGGAATAAGGATACTTCGTCCAGTCGTTCCAGAAGGTCGAGCCCGGCAGCACCGTTCGCTTCACATTGATGCCGGCATCGCGCAACTGGCCGGCGATCGCATCGCCAGTGTTCTTCTGCCACTCGTCCTCGACGGTGATCAGCTCATGCTCGAAGTCCGCCTGCCCCGCGTCGGCCATCAGCTTCTTGGCGCCGGCCGCGTCCCGCGTCTTCTTGGGCAGCGGATAATATTCCGGATGGATCGGGCTGACATGGTGGTTCTCGCCGACGGTCCCTCGCCCGGCATAGCCAAGTTGCAGCACGGCGCCGTTGTCGACCGCCATCTGCAGCGCGTTGCGCACCTTTTGGTTGTCATAGGGCTTGTGGGTGATGTTGGTGCGGGCAACCAGTGTGGTCGCTGTCGCGACCTCCGATTTCACCAGATCCATCTTGTCGAGGATGTCGATGAAGTCTGCGGGTGTCTCGAAGTTGATGTCGATCTCGCCGGACTCGAACGCGTTCACGGTGGCGTTGAAGTCGGTGCCGTAGTCGATGAATTCGACACTGTCGAGAGGCGCCTCGCCGCCCCACCACTTGCCGTTCTCACGACGCTTGACGACCGCTTTCTGGCCGACATCATAAGAGACAAGCTCGAAAGGTCCAGTACCGATCGGCTTCTTGATCGGGTCGGCGCCGTCGGCGTCAAAGTTGCGGTGGACGACGAGCGCCGGATAGTCGGTGAAGTTCGGGATCAGCGAGATATCAGGCTCGTTCAGCTGCAGCTTGACGGTGTTGTCGTCGACCTTGGTTATGGCGCCATCCCTTGCCTTGCCGGTCTTTGCGTCGATCAGCGCGCCGACGCGCGCGGCCATCGAATTGCCCGAGGCGCCTTTCTCGCACCAGCGCGTCAGATTGAAGACAACGTCATCGGCGTTGAAGGCATCGCCATTGTTCCAGGTCACGCCCTTGCGCAGGTGCAGCGTATATTCGGTGGCGTCGTCATTGACGTCCCAGCTTTCGAGCAGAACCGGTTCGAAGGTGAACTGTTTGGTGTAGCGCACCAGCGGCTCCAGCCAGGTGCGGGTGACGTTTGCCATCTCCACCCAGTCATAAGTGCGGGGATCCTTCTGCGCCTTTACCGACATCGAAACGTGCAGCGTTCCGCCCTTCTTCGGCTCCTCGGCCAAAGCCTGCTCCGGCACGGCCAGACCGATCATGCCGTAGGCAAGGGCCGTCGATGCCCCAAAGGCGCTTGCCAGCGCCAGAAACTCGCGCCGGTCCATCCGGCCTGCACGCGTCTCTGCCGCCATTGCCTCGATCGCATTCGGCACGCGATCGCCGTTGCTTCTGAAGATTGTCATTTTTTCCTCCCGTCTGGTTCCCGTCAGGTCTTCGCCTGTCCTATTAACTAACGCTGTCCGGCAGCTTCTCCTCACGCAGCGCAATCAAATCTTCGAGACCATCGGCAATGCCCTCATCGAGCTTCGGCTCCTCATAATCGGCGAGCATGTTGCGCGCTTTCTCGCGGCCGCGCGTGTCGTGGTCCTTTGCCCCTTCAGCCTTCCACTGTTCGTACGAATTGAAGTCCATGATGCTGGGCATGAAGAAGGCGGACTCGAAATGTTCAAGCGTGTGCTGGGTGCCGAGGAAGTGGCCCTGCGGCCCCACCTCGCGGATCGCCGCCATCGCTTCCTTGAAATCGTCGAACGGAAGGCCGCCAGCATATTTGTACCAGCCAACAAGCTGTTCGCAGTCCGTCGCAAATTTTGAATAGCCACAGGTCAGGCCGGCCTCGAGCCATCCGGCGGAGTGCCAGATGTAGTTGGCGCCGGCAAGGATGGCGGCATGCATCAGCATGTTCGCCTCGTAGCCCGCCTGGGCGTCATTCAGCTTCGATCCGACATGGAAGCCCGACGTGCGCCAGGGCAGCCGGTATTTCCGCGCCAGCGCCCCCATCAGATACATCATCTGGGCCGCCTCAGGCGTGCCGCCCATGGGAGCGCCGGTCTTCATGTCCACCGTAACCATGAACTGCCCGTAGATCTGCGGCGAACCTGGACGGAGGAGCTGTGTGAACGCGACGCCAGCCAGCGCTTCCGCATTGACCTGCGCGACCGCACCTACGGCAGAGGCCGAAGTCGAGGCGCCACAGAGGGCGAACGGCGCCAGGATCAGCGGCTGGTTGTGACGCGCATAGACCTTCATCGCGTCCAGCATGGTGGCGTCCCATACCAGTGGCGAGTTGCAATTGGTTATCGCCACCAACACAGGGTTGTCACGGACGTAGTCCTCGCCGAAAACGATGCCTGCCATCGCCATCGTGTCTTCGGCTCGATCCCTGGACGTCACGATGCCCATGAACGGCTTGTCGGAATGCTTCAGCGCCGAATGAATGATGTGAAGGTGACGCTTCGGCACCGCAATTTCCATCGGCTCGCAGATGATCGAGCTCGACGAGTGCAGCGCTGGCGCCATGTAAGCGAGCTTATGAAAATTCTGAAGGTCGGCGAGCGTGCCATAGCGCCTGTTGTTGTCGAGGTCGCGCACGTAAGGCGCGCCATACATCGGCACGAAGATGGAATTCTTACCGCCGACGCGGACCGAGCGCTCAGGGTTGCGCGCATTGAGCGTGAACTCCGGCGGGACTTTCGAGACGAGTTCCATCAAGAGCGCGCGGTCAATGCGGACGCGCGTCTCAGAGACATCGGCTCCGGCGGCCATCCACAGTGCTATGGCCTCGTCGTCGCGGAACTCGCAGCCAACCTCTTCGAGGATGGCGAGCGACTCCTGGTGGATAAGCTCGACAGCCTCGTCCGGGACCATTTGGTATGCGGGTATGTTGCGAACGAGCGTCGGAAACGACGCCATGGGAGTTCCCCGCAGCGCCTTGCGCCCCAGGCGGCCGCCACCTCGGCGGCTGGCGTGTTCGGTGACTTCGGCGGCCGGTGCGTTCATGGCAACTCTATCCTCCCAGTGATGACCAGCGTAGCGAGAGAAAATATGGCTGTGACGCTGGAAAATCCTGATCTCTTGTATAAGCTCAGCTTATGCGAAGCTTGCGCCATCTGCTGCCGTCGGCCGGCAGCCTGATCGTTTTCGAGGCCGCCGGGCGGTTGTCGAGCTTTACCGCCGCCGGGCGAGAGCTCGGCATGACGCAGGCTGCCGTGTCCTATGCGATCCGCGGCCTCGAAGAGCAGCTGGGCGCCAAACTGTTCCAGCGCCGCCATCGGCAGGTCAGCCTTACCGAAGCCGGCGACCGCTTCCACGCCGACGTCTCGCTCGGCCTGTCGCACATCCGCAGGTCAGCGGAGGACCTGCGCCAGCAGGCGACCGGCGGCCATGTGACGCTCGCCGCGTCGACGGCCTTCGCCTCGTTCTGGATGATGCCGCGCCTGCAGCAGTTTCGCGACGAACTGCCGGGCATCGACCTGCGCATCCAGACCGCCGACCGTGATCTCGACATCATCGCCGAAGACATCCCGCTCGGCGTTCGCGGCGGCGAACCGAGGGAATGGCCGGACTATCATTCGCTGCCGTTGGCCGATGAGGAAATATTCCCAGTTGCGGGCGCGAGCTATGTGGCGCGATTCGGGCTGCCGGAAACGGTCGAGGATCTCCCATCACACCGGCTCATCCATCTCGAAGAGCCGTTTCGCGATGCCGCGAGCTGGGACGAGTGGTTCCAGTCGGCCGGGGTCAACATCACCGATGCCGGGCGCGGCTTGCGCATCAACGATTATGCGCTGGTGATCCAGGCGGTCATGGAGGGCCAAGGCATTGCGCTCGGCTGGGGTCACCTCGCCGAGCGGCTGCTGGCGTCAGGACTTCTGGTGCGTGCGACCGGCCACACGATGACGACCGGCAAGGGATTTCATATCATCTGGTCGAGAAACCGCGAGCTCAGCGACAACGCCCGCAAGGTTCGGGACTGGCTGGCCGCGCAAGCGCGAGGCTCCCATTAATGCTCGTCAGATCGTCACGACGATCTTGCCGAATTGCTCGTTCGACTCGAGAAACCGATGCGCCTCGACGATCTGCTCGAATGGAAAGGTTTTGGCGATCACCGGCCGAAGCGACCCCGACATCAACCCGTCAAGGATGAACGTCTTGGCGGCCTCCAACCGCGCCGGATCGCCAGTGATTTCGTGGACCAGATAGCCGCGCAGTGTCAGCGTCTTGGCCAGCACGGCGAATAGCGGGAACGGCGTTGGCTCGGGGCTCAAGCCGCCATATTCGATGAGAATGCCACCCCGTGCCATCGCCGCCGTCAGAGGCGCGAATATCGGGCCGCCGACTGCGTCGAACACCACTCGGATGTCCTCCGGGCCGGCGATGTCCTTCAGCCGGGCTTCCAGATCTTCGTCCGCTAAAGAAATAACATGGGCGGCGCCGAACTCGAGCAAGGCCTCTCTCTTGGCAGATGTCCGCGTGGCCGCGATCGGGGTCGCGCCAACCATGTTGGCAATCTGGATCGCGGCGAGTCCGACACTGCTTGATGCCGCGGTAATGACGACAAAATCGTCCCTGCCGAGCTTGGCAATGTCGATCAATGCGCCATAGGCGGTGAGATACTGCGTCCAGACGGCTGCCGCCTCTTCCCAGCTGAGCGATGGCGGGTGCTTGACCACGAGGTGGGCGGGATACGTGGCAATCTCACCATAGGCGGGCCAGCGGGCCATCGATAGTGGCGGCACGACACTGACGGCCTCACCTGGCGCAAAACCGCCCACGCCTTCGCCGACCGCTTGGACGACACCGGCTGCCTCAAGGCCAAGACCGGAAGGCAATGGCGGCGTCTGGATATAGGTGCCCCACCGCATCAGCGCCTCGGCCCGGTTGAGCCCCAACGCCTTGACCCGGATCTGAATCTCGCCCCGACTAGGCCTGGGAGTATCGACATTCTCGATGCGCAGAACCTCGGGACCACCATGCTGATGAAAACGAACAACGCGTGCCATCCGGCCATAACTCCAAAATATTTGAACCGAATACGCTATGCCAACAGCCGCCTGGCAGATAAATAGCTGCTTGGGCAAGACAGTAGAAACTGAGAGTTTTGAATATGGATCGCCTTACCAGCATGGCCGTGTTCGTCAAAGCCGTTGATCTGGGCTCGTTCGCGGCGGCTGCTGCCGCTCTCGATCTGTCCGGACCGATGATCGGCAAGCATGTCCGGTTTCTTGAAGAGCGTCTGGGTGTGCGCCTCATCAACCGGACCACTCGCCGCCAGAGCCTGACAGACTTCGGGCGCGCCTATTATGAGCGCTGCCGGCTCGTGCTCGCTGAAGCCGAGGCTGCAGATGCACTCGCGGCCGATCAACTCTCCGAACCACGCGGAAAGCTGCGCGTCATCATGCCTGTGCATTTCGGCCGGCGCTGCGTAGCCCCGATCCTGCTGGAGCTTGCGCAGCGATATCCTGCTCTGGAACTCGACCTGTCGTTCAGCGATCCCATCGCCGATCTTGCAGAGGATGGCTGCGATCTTGCCATCCGGACTGGCAATCTGGAGGATCAGCCCGGCGTGATCGCCCGGCGCATCGCGCGCCAGCGCATGGTCGTCTGCGCGTCGCCATCCTATCTCGAGATGCACGGGTGGCCACGGCAGCTAGGGGATCTCGGCAGCCACCAGGCCATCATCTACCGCCGTTCGGGCCGTGTCGTTCAACCGTGGCTGTTTCCGCGCGATGATCAGGCCGCACTGGAGGTCATGCCGGTCAGCCGCTTGCGGCTCGACGACCTCGCTGCGATCGCCGATGCCGCGGCAGCGGGCATGGGGCTTGCCTGGCTGCCATACTGGCTGGTCCGTGAACACATTCAGGCCGGCGCACTTCTCGTGCTGCTGCCGAAACAGCCGGGATTTCTTTACGACGCCTATGCGCTATGGCTGCAGACGCCTCACTTGCCGCTGAAGGTCCGTCTTGCCGTCGATGCGCTGGCGGCAGCACTGCCCAGGCTGATGACGTGAAATGCAGGAGTGCGGTGGGCGGCGCGGTTTCCTCAATTCTGCCTCTCCCGCATGGGCGGCGAATCCGCGTATAGTGCCTTCATGCCCATCCGCCAGCTTTCCGAAACGATGATCAACCAGATCGCCGCCGGCGAAGTCATCGAGCGTCCGGCAAGCGTGGTCAAGGAACTGGTCGAGAATGCACTCGATGCCGGCGCTGCCCGAGTCGAGATCGTCACCGCCGGCGGCGGGCTCAACCTGATCCGCGTCACCGACGACGGCTGCGGCATCCCGGAGAATGAACTGGCGCTGGCGATCGCACGCCATTGCACCTCGAAGCTCGCCGACAACATTCACGACATCCGCTCGCTCGGCTTTCGCGGCGAAGCGCTGCCGTCGATCGGCTCGGTGGCGCGGCTGTCGATCCGCTCGCGCACGGCCAACGGCGACAGCGCCGCCGAGATTGGCATCGAGGGCGGGTGCGTGTCCGCCGTCAGGCCGGCGGCCGCCAATCGCGGCACCACGATCGAGGTGCGCGACCTGTTCTTCGCCACGCCGGCGCGGCTCAAATTCATGAAGGGCGAGCGCGCCGAAAGCTCGGCGACCAGCGATGTGATCAAGCGTATCGCCATCGCTTTCCCCGCCGTGCGCTTCACGCTGACCGGTTCCGACCGCTCGACGCTGGAACTGCCGGCGACCGACGACAGCCCGGAAGGCCGGCTGCGCCGCGTCGCGCAAGTGATGGGCGCCGACTTTCCGGAGAATGCCATTACCATCGACGCCGTGCGGGACGGCGTGCATCTCGCCGGTCACGTCTCGATCCCGTCGTTCAGCCGCGCCAATGCGCTGCAGCAGTACGCCTATGTCAATGGCCGGCCGGTCCGCGACAAGCTGATCGCCGGCGCTATTCGCGGCGCCTTCGCCGACGTGCTGCCGCGCGACCGCCATGCAGTGACGGTGCTGTTCCTGACGCTCGATCCGGCCATCGTCGACGTCAATGTCCATCCGGCCAAGGCCGATGTCCGCTTCCGCGATCCGGGGCTGGTGCGCGGGCTGATCGTCGGCGCCATCCGCGAGGCGCTGGCCAATGCCGGCATCCGTGCCGCCACCACCGGGGCGGCCGGCATGATGGCGGCGTTCCGGCCGGGCGCGGCGTCCTATGCCCATGCCGGTCCGGCAAACGGCCATCGCAGCTACGAAGCGGCCTACCGGGCCTCCCGCTTCGCCGGTTTCGACGCCTCCCGCTCGCCGCAACGACCGCTGGACATGGGGCTTGAAGACACGGAATTCAGAAATGGTGGCTTCGGCGAAAACGATCAGGCGGCGTTCGACGCCGGACCGCTTCACAGCGCCGACGCGCGTGCCGGGCAAGCCGAAGCGGCGGAGACGCTGCTTGGCATGGCGCTGGGCGCCGCACGCGCGCAGGTGCACGAGAACTACATCGTCGCGCAGACCAAGGAATCGCTTGTCATCGTCGACCAGCATGCAGCGCATGAGCGGCTGGTCTACGAGGCGCTGAAGAACGCGCTGCATGCGCGCGCCGTGCCGTCGCAGATGCTGCTTTTGCCCGAGATCGTCGACCTGCCGGAAGAGGATGCCGAGCGGCTTGCCATGCATTCCAAAACGCTGGCCCGCTTTGGCCTCGCCGTCGAGCGCTTCGGCCCGGGTGCGGTCGTGGTACGCGAGACGCCGTCGATGCTCGGCGAAACCAATGTCCAGCAGCTGGTGCGCGACCTTGCCGACGAGATCGCCGACAACGACACGGTCGACACGCTGAAGGAGCGGCTGGACAAAATAGCCGCGACCATGGCCTGCCACGGCTCGGTAAGGTCCGGCCGCCTGCTCAAGGCCGAAGAGATGAACGCGCTGCTGCGCCAGATGGAGGCGACGCCGGGGTCCGGCACCTGCAACCATGGACGGCCGACCTACATCGAGCTGAAGCTTGCCGATATTGAGAGACTTTTTGGAAGGCGGTAGGGAACTCGCAGGGCGCAGACCCCCGCCCGGACCTTCGGTCCGACCTCCCCACAAGGGGAGGTAGGGAGCTTAGTCGCGGTCGCTTCGCGAAGAGCTTACCCTCCCCCTTGTGAGGAGGGTCGCTGCGAAGCAGCGGGGTGGGATCCGAAAGAGCCGCTGACAGCGGCTCTTTTCGAGTCAAGAGACAGCCCCAACCCTCAGATTCACCTCTTCAAATTCACCACGATCACGCCTCCCAGCGCCAGTGCACCACCGAGAATACCGAGCAGCGTCGGTACCTCGCCCAGCCAGAAGAAGCCGATCAGCGTCGCCACCGGCGAAACCAGATAGAGGAAGTTCGAGGCACGGGCTGCAGGCAGGCGGGAAAGTGCTGTTGCCCAGGCGGCGTAGGCGATGAGGCTGGGCACGATGCCGAGAAAGGTCACGGCGGCGAGGCCGGCGCTATCGGCAACCGCCGCCTGCTTCAGGCTGCTCGGCAGGAAAGGCAGCAGGCAGAGCGCGCCGAGCACCATGTTCGAGGCCGAAATGGTCAGTGGATGATGACGGGCAAATAGCGGCTTTTGCACGATGGTGTTGACGGCCGAGCACAGCGCCGAGCCGAGGATGAGCAGCGCGCCAGTGTTGAAATGCAAGCCTTGCCCCTCGCCCATGGCGATGATGCCGATGCCGGCGAAGGACAGGAATGTGCCGGCCCAGGCCAGGCCTGAGAAGCGTTCGCCGAGCAGCACCATCGCCATGATCGCGGTAAAGATCGGGCTGACATTGATGATGAAGCCGGCAGCACCAGCCGAAACGGTCAACTCGCCGAAATTGAGCATTGCCGTGTAGAGCGCAACGAAGACGGCGCCGCCGAAGGCAAAGCGCCAAATCTCATCGAGCCGGGGCAGCGCCGGCTGCTTGACGGCGAGGAAGATCGCCGCCGGCACCGCCGCGATGGCGAAGCGCAGCGCGCCAAGTTCCAGCGGCCCGAAAGCCACGAGGCCGGCGCGGATCGCCGGAAAGGCGGAGGCCCAGCCAACCACTGTCAGTGCCACAGCAATGACTGCTGTGGTGTCCATCCGCTGTGTCGAATTCAACGTGCCGGTATAGGCGTTCATCTTGTACCCTCGGGCCTTTATTGTCCTGAAGACACAAACGCCTTTCCTGACCGGTTGACAAACGACCAAATCGAGGATCACCTGTGACTATGGATCACAGCTCGGATGCGATGTTGCCGCTTGAAACCCTGCGCGCCTTCGACGCCGCGGCGCGGACGGGCAGCTTTTCGGCCGCTGCCGAAAAACTCAATCTCACCCATGGCGCCGTCAGCCGGCAGATCGCCAAGCTCGAGGACTGGCTCGGGCTGAAAGTGTTCGATCGCGGCGCGCGCGGCGTTTCGCTCACGATCGAAGGCAACCGGCTGCATCTGCGCACCACTGAGGCCTTTGCACTGATATCCAGCAATTCGGACCGCTGGATCGAGCCGCGCGGCACCGCCGTGGTGCGGCTGACCTCTATCCCCTCGGTCAGCGGGCTGTGGCTGATGCCGCGCATGGCTGCGCTGGAAAACAACCCATCCAAGCTGCGCATCGTGCTTGACGTCGATATCCGTCAGGCGGATCTTGCCGACGAGGGCATCGATCTGTCGATCCGCTGCGGCCGCGGCCGCATTCCCAGCCGCGTCTCGGTACAGCTGTTCGAAGAACATGTGTTTCCGGTCGCCTCGCCGGACCTCGCTAGGGAGATCGGCCGTGGCGACCCAGCCCGGCTGCTCAAATTTCCGTTGATCAATGATTCGGACGCTTCGGCCTGGCGCGCCTGGTTTGCCGCCCAGGACATGGACTATCGGCCGCGTCCACAGGACCGCCGCTTCGAGGACTACAATCTGGTGCTCGATGCTGCCGCCCACGGCCTCGGTATTGCGCTGGCGCGGCCGCCAATGATCGAGCATCAACTGAAGTCAGGCCGCATCGTCGCTGTGGACGACCGCATCGTTCTCAGCCCGATATCCTACTGGCTAGACCGGCCTATAGGGCGACCGCGCGCCGCCGCCGCCGAGCTTGCCCGGCGCATTGCGGCCCAGGCCGGGCTGGCGCCGGAAAAGATCGAGGATTTCATCGTAGCCGAGCAGTAGGATGCCGGACATCCACTTAGCCGGCTTGCTCGGCTGGTTGTCGTCTGAAACAGAGCCGACCAAACCCAATCTTGTCTCGCTCCAAGCTTGACCTTGCCGGCATTTTGTGGCGATGACATCCTCATGAACCTTGGCTCCCTGTCATGATGAACCGCTTCGAAGGCCCCGGCGGCAAGGAAGCCCGTATCCGCTACCTAGACGGCGACTTCCAGGTGACCAGCCCCGGCGCCTTCGTGCGCTGCGCGGTCACCGGCGAAAGCATCCCGCTCGATGAGCTCAAATATTGGAGCGTCGCCAGGCAGGAGCCCTATGCGAGTGCCGCGGCCTCGCTGCGCCGCGAGATCGAGGCAAATCCCGAAATGCGCAGCCGGCGCTAAGCCAGCTTCCGGATCGGCTGCAAAGTCAGCCCTGAAGCTTGCGCTGCCGCCAGGCATCCAGCGTCTCGTCGATGATTCGTTCAGGCACGTGGTCGGGATCGAACACGGTGTCGATCTCCAGCACATCGAGCTGTCCGAGGAAATCGGCGGACGCGGCATCATGGCGCAGCCGGGCGGCGTCCTTGGCGGTGGTGATGAGGCCAAGTCCGGCACCTCGCGCTGTCGTTGCCAGTTCGGCAAGCTCGTCCTCGCCATAGAAATGATGGTCCGGAAACGACCGGGTCAGCGCAATCTCGCCGCCGGCCTCACGGACCGTGTCGAAGAATTTGTCGGGATGGCCGATGCCGGCAAAGGCGAGAAATCGCTTGCCGGCCAGCCCCGCCTTGCTGCTTGGCCGTGTACGCGCCTCGAAGATCGGCCGGCCGGCACGCGCCGCCTGGCGGACGACCGCATCGGCAGCAAGGCCCTCACCCATCTTCAGCAGCGCGCTGGTGAAAACCAGTTGGTCGACGATATCAGCCCTGAGCGGACCGCCAGGAATGACGTGGCCGTTGCCGACGCCGTAGCGTGCATCGACGACGACCAGCGCATAGTCGATATGGATGCGCGCGCTCTGGAAACCGTCATCCATGATCAGGAAATCGCAGCCATGCTTTTCCAGCAGAAGGCGCGCGCCGGCGGCACGGTTCGGCGTCACTGCGACCGGCGCGTGCTCGGCCAAAAGCAGCGGCTCGTCGCCGACATGCTTGGCGGCGTCATGATGCGGATCGACGACATGCGGCTGCGCGAAGGAGCCGCCATGGCCGCGCGACAGGAAACCGGGATTGAGCTGCATGCGCCTGGCCTGCCGGGCCAGGGCGATCGCCACCGGCGTCTTGCCGGTGCCGCCGACGGTGAAGTTGCCGACGCACAGCACCGGCGCCTCGACCTTTTCGCGCGCTGCTGAGCGCATGCGGCGGCCGGCAATGAGCGCATAGATCGCGGACAGCGGCGCCAGCGCCAGCGCCCGCCAGTCCGGTTCTTCCCACCAGAAGGGGGGCGCTTCGCTGGCCATTTTAGCGGCCGTTGGCGCCCTTGAGGCGCGACTTGACGACCAACGGCTGGATGTAGGGTTCGAGCGACTTCAACGTGAGCGCCAGCGCGCCGCGCATCTCGTCGACGGTCGCCGCGCCGGCCGCCATCATCTCATGGCGAGCCACCTCGTTGCTCAACAGGAAATTGACGGCGCCGGCCAGCATGTCGCGGTCGCGCACCAGCTTGGCGCCGCCGCTGTCGAGCAGGCGCTGATAAGTTTCGCGAAAATTCTGGACATTGCGGCCGGCCAGCACCGCCGTGTCGAGCATGGCCGGCTCCAGCGGGTTCTGGCCGCCCTCCGAGGTGAGCGAACGACCAACGAAGGCGATCTCTGTCAGCCGGAGATAAAGCCCCATCTCGCCCATCGTGTCGCCGAGCAGAATGTCCGTATCGGCGATGATCCGGTCGCCCTTGCTGCGCCGAGCGACTTTCAGGCCCATGCCGGAAATCTGCGTGGCAAGCGCTTCGGCGCGATCGGGATGGCGCGGCACGACGATCGTCAAAAGACCGTGGTGACGCTTGTGCAGCATCGCGTGAACCTCGGCAGCGACCACCTCCTCGCCGTCATGGGTCGAGATCGCCGCCCAGGTCGGTCGGGCGCCGATCTGGCGCTTCAGCGTGTACAGCGTCCTTTCGTCGGCCGGCGGCGGCGTGGTGTCGACCTTGAGATTGCCGGATACGGTGACCGGCCGGGCGCCGAGCGAGAGGAAGCGCTCGCCGTCGACATCCGACTGGGCAACAACATGGGCGAGATTCTCGAACAGCGCCTCGGCGATGTTGGCGCGTTTCTTCCAGGATTTGAACGAGCGGTCCGACAGCCTGCCATTGACCAGCACCTGGGGCACACGGCGCGCGCCGAGCTCCAGGATGGTCATCGGCCAGATCTCCGATTCGGCGATGATCGCCAGATCCGGCCGCCAATGGTCGAGGAAGCGGCTGACCGCCGGCTTGAGGTCGAGCGGCACATATTGGTGGATGATGCGATCGCCGAGCCGTTCGTCGGCAACCTGAGCGGAGGTGACAGTCCCCGTCGTCAGCACGATGTTGACGCCGTAGTCGAGGATGCTCTCGACCAGCGGCACGACGGCGATTGTCTCGCCGACGCTCGCCGCATGGATCCAGATCACCGGTCCCTCGGGGCGCTCGCGCCCGGCGATGCCATAGCGTTCGCGCCGGCGAATTCGGTCCTCCTTGCCCCTGGAGGTGCGCCAGGCGACATAGGGTCCGATCAGCGGATAGGCGACTGCGCCTGCGAAACGATACGCCATCAGGAAGGTGCGCGCCCAGCGCTCGCTCATTTTGAGCCATCCACGAGGCGATAGGCCTCGGCGGTCGCGGCGTTGAGCGCGGCCGTGACCTCCTGGCGCTTGCGTTCCATTTCGGCCTCATCCGCATTGGCCGGAACGAAAACCGGCGCTCCGACGACAATCGAGGAGCGGCCGAACGGCAGGTTGATCGTGGTCTTGTCCCAGCTGCGCTCCAGCACCTTGCGGCGGCTGGTGGCGATGGCGGCGGGCAGGATCGGTCGGCCCGAAAGCCGTGCCAGGAGAATGATGCCAAGCCCCGCATCGCGCGGCGTGCCATGCGGAATATCAGCGATCATGGCGACGTTCTTGCCGGTGGCGAGTGACTTTTTCAGGGCGATCAGCGCTGTGGCGCCGCCCTTGTCGCGGCGCTTCGAGCTTTCGCGTCCGCCCGAGCCGCGCACCGCCTCGATGCCGAATTTCTCGATCATCAGTGCGTTGAGCTCGGCATCGGCACTACGCGACACCATGGCGACCAGCGGCCGTCCTTTGGGATAGTAGGCCGGAGTCAGAAGATGCTGGCCGTGCCATAGCGCGATGATGATGGGTTCGAACTGCGAGTAGGCGCCGCCCGACATCTGCGCCGACCCGTCGACGACACGGTTGGTCAGGCGGATGATGCGAACGAACTGCGCAAATAGGCTGGCGATGGCGTTCTTGACGAATCGCGATTGCGCCAGCGGTTCACGTATTTTGCGCCAGAATATCTTCGAGGTGCCACCGCGGCGCCCCTTTACCGCGGACCTCGTGGGCGGCCCTTTCACGGCTTCATGATCCATCAATGTCAACCGGCGGCCTTGTTGTCGGGGTCGAGCAACCGGTGCAGGTGAACGACGAAATAACGCATGTGGGCGTTGTCCACGCTGCCTTGGGCCTTGGCTTTCCACGCCGTTTGCGCGGATTGATAATCCGGATAGATGCCGACGATGTCGAGCGCGTCGAGATCACGGAATTCTGTCCCCCCCAGCGTCTTCAGTTCGCCGCCGAACACCAGGTGCAAAAGCTGCTTCTTTCCGTCTTCCGCGGTCATGTCGGTCCTTCACATATCGTGAGTTTGTGACAGGTCTAGACCAAAGCCGCCGACTTTGGAACCATTGATGATATGTTCAACCGTCCAGCCCTGCGATGATGCCGGAGAGCACGGCGAGCAGTTCGCCGCTGCCGGCAACCAGCGCGCCGTGGTGGATCACTTCGCCGGCGTAGCGCGGTGCGCGGCCATTCTGGTCGAGCAATGCGCCGCCGGCCTCGCGCAGGATGAGATCCGCCGCGGCGATGTCCCAGTCATGGGCGTTGGGTTTGACGAAGGTCGCGTCGAGCCTGCCATTGGCGACCATCGCCAGCCGGTATGCGAGTGAGGGAATATAGGGCACGCGGCTCAGCCGGCCCTGCCATTCCGCCGGCATCAGCCCTATCAATGGCTTCGGCCCGCCGATTTCGACCATTGCTGCCGGGCGGCGCACGGCAATGCGACGACCATTGAGGAACGCCCCCTCACCGGGCAGCGCCCAATAGGTCTCCTCGGTGGCGGGACATTCGAGAACGCCGGCAAGGGTGCGACCGTCTTCGACCACCGCGACGCTGACGCACCAGGAGCGAAGGCCTTCGAGGAAGCCGCGGGTGCCATCGATCGGATCGACGACGAAGGTGCGGCGGGCGGCAAGCCTTGCCGGATCGTCGGCAGTCTCCTCCGACAGCCAGCCATAGTCCGGCCGCGCTGCAAGCAAGGTTTCGCGAAGATAGGCGTCGGCGGCGTGATCGGCCTCGCTCACCGGCGAGGTGCCGCCCTTCATCCACACCTGCGGATTGTTGCCGGAATAGCGCATGGCGATGGCGCCCGCCTCGCGGGCGGCGTCGCGCAGCAGTGGCAGATCCTCGCGAGCCCCGGCGGAGGTGACCTGGTCAAGCTCCGGCAAGGGTCATGCCTTCGATCAGAAGCGTTGGTGCGGCGGTGCCGAAATTGCGATCGAGATCGCTCGCCGCAACCATGTTGAGGAACATGGACTTCAGGTTCGAGGCGATGGTCACTTCCGCAACCGGATAGGCGAGCTCGCCATTCTCGATCCAGAAGCCGGAAGCGCCGCGACTGTACTCGCCAGTCACCATGTCGACGCCCTGGCCGAACACTTCGGTGACGAAAAAGCCTGATTTGAGCGACTTGATGAGGTCTTCGGGCGTCCGCTCGCCCGGCTCGATAGCGAGGTTGGTTGATGACGGCGAGACGGAGGAGCCGTTGCGCGAACCGCGCCCGTTGGTGGTCAGCCCCAATTCCCGCGCGGCCGAGGTTGAGAGGAACCAGTGGTTCAAAACGCCCCTCTCAACCATCAGCAGCTTTTCGCCCTCGATGCCTTCACCGTCGAACGGACGCGACGCCTGGCCGCGGAGCCGGAGCGGCTCGTCGGTGACGGTGATCGCGGCCGCCGCCACCTGCTTGCCCATCATGTCGCGCAGAAAGCTGGTCTTGCGCGCGACGGACGCGCCGTTGATGGCGCCGGCGAGATGACCGGCAATGCCGCGGGCGACGCGCGGGTCGAACACCACATCGACCGGCCCGGTCGCCGCCTTGCGCGCGCCGATGCGCCGCGCGGCGCGTTCGCCGGCCTTACGGCCGATGTCCTCGGGCGCGTCCAGGTCGGAGAAATGCTGGCGCGAGGAGAATTCATAATCGCGTTCCATGCCGGTGCCCTCGCCGGCGATCACGCTGGTCGAGCGCGAAAAGCGCGACGCGACGTAGTGGCCGACAAAGCCGTGCGAGGTGGCGAGCACCAGCCCGCCAAGCCCGGCGCTGGCGCCGCTGCCGGCCGAATTGGTAACGCCCTTGACGGCAAGGGCCGCCGCTTCCGCGGCCAGCGCCGCTTCCTTCAACTGGTCGGCCGAGACTTCCGTTGGATCGAACAGATCGAGGTCGCGCGGCTTCTTGACGAGCAAGGCCGGATCGGCGAGGCCCTGATAGGGATCTTCCGGCGAGACTTTCGCCATCGCCACGGCGCGGTCGGCTAGCACTTTCGGGTCGGAGGCAGCGGTTGCCGAGACGCTCGCCACCCGCTTGCCGACGAAGACGCGTAGCGAAACATCCTCGCTCTCGGACGCCTCGGTGCCCTCGACCTTGCCAAGCCGCACCGACACGCCGGTCGAACGGCCGCGCACCGCAACCGCGTCGGCGGCGTCGGCGCCGGCCCGTTTGGCAGCCTCGACCAGGGCCGCGACGCGGTCGGTCAATTTCGCTGAGTCCAGCGTATCGGTCATGTGCATAGTCCTGTTTTCCCGCCGGGCGGCCGCTCCGCACCATCTATTGTTCCGATGTGGCTTGTGCAATGGCAGAAGTGGCAAGCAGGATAGATCGGCCAGCAGACACTCGGCTTTAAGCGGCATGATCGGAGCGGGTCTCAAAGGCTGCTTCGCAGCGATTTCGGACTGGCCGATGGCCCTTTGACGCCGTGCTACGACCACATGCGGACGTGCGATTGCGGTAACGCCTTTGTCCTTTCCACTCATGATCGGCACCTGCCCGAAACCGTTAAATTTAGCGATTTCTTGTGTGTCCTTGGAACTTTGTAGCTTGCGTTCCATTTTCAATCGCATGCGAGACTCTGTGATCCAAAGCATCAGGACTGCGGTGAACGTGTCGCCGCCGCGGTACTCGCTGGTCCTTCCCATATACAATGAAGAACAGGTGCTGCCTCGACTGATCGAGCGGATCAGTTCGCTGATCTGCCGGTTGGACGGCGAGGCTGAGGCGATCTTCGTCGATGACGGAAGCATCGATGGAAGCGTCGAATACCTTCGGAACGTCGTCGCCGTCGAGCCGCGCTTCCGGCTGATCGAGCTTTCCCGCAATTTCGGCCACCAGGTCGCGATCACGGCCGGCATGGACGCGGCTGCGGGTGATGCCGTCATCGTCATGGATGCCGACCTGCAAGACCCGCCGGAGGTGGTTCTCGATCTGGTGGCGAAGTGGAAGGAAGGCTTCGAGATCGTCTATGCCCGCCGTGTCAAGCGTGAGGGCGAATCCTGGTTCAAGCGGTTGACGGCGAGTCTCTTCTACCGCCTGCTGGAGAAGATGACGTCGGTCGACATCCCGCGCGACGTCGGCGATTTTCGCCTGGTCGGGCGCAAGGCTCTGGAAACCTTCAAGCAAATGCCCGAACATGATCGTTTCGTCAGGGGCATGTTCGCCTGGATGGGGTTCAAGCAGACGGCGGTGCCTTTCGAACGCCCCGCGCGGACCCTTGGCCAGACCAAATACCCATTCTGGAAGATGATGCACCTTGCCGTTCACGGCATCGTCAGCTTCTCCGAGAAGCCGCTGCGCATGGCGCTGTGGGCCGGATTGGCCATCTCCGCGCTTGCGCTGGTGTTCGGTACCTTCGCCATCTTCGCCTGGATTTTTGAAACCGGCATCATTGCCGGCTGGACATCCACTGTGGTGATCGTGTCGCTCCTTTGCGGCATCAATCTTTTCATGACCGGCGTGGTCGGGCTCTATGTCGGCGGTATCCACGCCGAGGTCAAACGCCGTCCGCTTTACGTGATCGATCGGGTCGCCGGCTTCGACACGGCAGTGCGTGCTGCCACCCCGGGTGATAGCCGTCGATCGTTTCGGAAACCCAGAAACGGAGCCTCGGCCGATGGCCGAACTCTTCGACAGCTATAAATCAAATTATGGCGAGGCGGTCGCAGGATCCATCCGGTTTTCTGGACTCAAGCACGACTTCTTTCTGATCGCCAAGGCCGACCTGCTGCGGCGTCTCGTGGTCGAGCGAAGGCTTCGGCAGGGTGGTGCCGGTGTGCGGGCGCTGGATGTCGGCTGCGGCGTCGGGTCGCTCCACCCTTATCTCGAAGGCGTCTTCGAGCGCCTGGATGGCTGCGACGTCTCGGAAGAATCGATCCTGCGCGCCGGCCAGGACAATCCAGGTGTGACCTACCGCGTCTGTACCACGCTGAGCCTGCCTTACGAGGACGGCGTGTTCGATCTGGCTTTCGCCAGTTGCGTCGTTCATCACGTTCCGCCCGTCTCCTGGCTCGATTTCTTCCGGGAGATGCGGCGCGTGGTGCGGCCGGGCGGCGTCGCCTGCATCATCGAGCACAATCCCTATAACCTGCTGACGCGTCTTGCGGTGTTTCGGTGTCCGTTCGACCAGGACGCGGTCCTGCTCAACGCAGCCAAAGCAATGTCCCTCTTTCAGAAGACGGGATTCAGGGATATCCGATCCGAGCACTTCCTGCTGCTGCCGTCGGCCAGGCCTTTTGCCAGAAGACTCGAGCGCCTGCTCGCGCCCCTACCGCTCGGAGCCCAGTATTCGTGCAGTGCGCATGTCTGAGGACCGTTCGACTGCCGGCGCCGGGCTGAAGCTGCTGGCGCGCTTCGGGTTGGTCGGCATCGCCGCGACGATCCTGTACGCCGTCTTGGCTATCGCTTTGGTCAAATCGGAATGGATCGGCTTCTCGCCTGTCCAGGCGTCGCTTGCGGCTTACGCCGCGGCTGCCGTGTTTTCGTATTTCGCCCACAAATCAGTAACCTTCATGTCGAGCGGATCGCACCGATCGGAAGCTGCGCGTTTTGTCCTGCTGACGGCGACAGGCTTCGCCGTGGCTTACGCGGCGCCGGCGCTTTTGACGGCGAAACTCGGCCTGCCGCCCATCATTGCCATTCTGGTTACATGCCTGCTTATTCCAGCGATCAATCTGCTCATGCTCGACCGATGGGTTTTTGCGCAGCGTAGACCCGGCCAGCAAGGCGACCGCTCTACCTAATCCACCTCAATGGCATCCAGCCGGAACGACACCAGCTTGATGGAGCGCTTATAGATGTTGCTGGCGGCCGGAGTTGGCGGAATGCCGTCGAGATAATCGAAGGCAATTTCGAGTGTATCGGCCTTGCCGAGCGCCGCCGATGGAATGACGAACGAGACCGTTCGGGGTTCTTTGCCAGACAGCGTCACCGCATGCGCCCGAACACCGTTCACCGAGATCACAACCCTCTGCGTGATCTGTGGAGGACGAATGACGGCGGCCATCTGCAGCGTGGCTGTCAGCCCGTTGCGCAGCGGCGGTATTTTCACGCGGAGCCGCGAGGTCTCGCCCAGGGAATGGGTGCCGTCGGCGACGGGTCCCGACCAGCCGCAGACCTTTATGCCGGCTGCCTGCTTGGCGCCGTCGTTCCGGAACGATATCGTCTGGCCAAGTGTGTAGCTGCCGACGGCATCGCGGTTGAGGCAGGTCGTCGTCCGATCGATGTAATATGCGCGATAATCGGCATTGACGTTCGGATTGAGAGCAAGCGCTAGGATGACGATCTCGGACCCGGCCAGAACCGCCGCGAGCACGTAGCCGCCGAGCGAGGCGGTGCGTCTGTAAGGGCCCAGAGTGTCAGACCAAGGCAAGGTAGCCTCCGATCCACGCCACCGTCGTGAAATAACAGGCGCCGAGGAAGAGAACCAAAGCTGCGACCCAAATGAGCCTCGACGCCGACAACAGGACGGCGAGCAACATTGTCAGAGGCGCAAGCCCAACGATATATCTGACCATCGAGGCCAGGTTGGTGATCAGCGGCAGGATGATGCAGAGCGCGCAGAAGAGTGCCGAGCCATATTGTCTGCGAGCCGCCAGAACTGCCGACAGCGCCAATCCGGTGATCGCGGCCATCGCGCTCCATTGCGGCGCCGTGGGCAGCCATCCGATGGTCGGAACAGTTGAGAGCCCGTCCCATAGAAAGACAAGCGGATTGCCGGCCACGCGTCCGAAGGCGCGCTGGATGTGCAAGAACGCAAAGCCGTCTCCGACGGTGAGGTACAGGAACAGGATGTAAGCGAACAAACCGGCAGGCGAGATGAGGACAGCGACCAGCAAGTCCGGCCGGCCAAACACCCAGCGCAGGAAAGACAGCGTCGACCCGCCCTGCTCGCGGTGCTCCCTGAACATTTGAATCACGGTCGCAAATACGACGAAGACCCCGACGAGCCTGGTCGCCGACAGCAGCGCGGATGAAACACCCGCGGCGAGATAGCTGGAGCGCTTGAGCGCCAGAAAAACGCACGAGGTCAGGAGCACGAAAAGAGGTTCGCTCAGGAAGGTCGTGAAGTGAAAGGAGAACGGGCCGCTCAGCAGAAAAGCGCAATACAGCACATAGGCGCGCATGTTCTTGTCGAGCAGCGGCCATGCTACCAGACAGGCGGCGTAGCTGCAGACAATGGAGGTGATCGTCGCGACCAATATCGTCTGGAAAGGGAAGACAACCCGGATCGCCGCGACCAGCATCGGATAGAGCGGGAAGAAGCCCCAGCGACCGACATTGCTGTGGTCTGGAATGGGAAAGCGCTCGTAACCTTGTTCGCTGATGTCAATATACCAGGCGCAATCCCACCGGCAGAGCGCGTGGGCATAAGCCGCGAAACCTGGTTCCTCCGACACCGAGGCAAATGCTGCATAGCGAATGGCCAGTCCGCTGATCACGAACAGCAACGGCACCGCTGCGGCGGTCAGGAACATGGCGCGAGCGCCAGCGCTCGCACGCGCGACATCTTCGAGCGCCAACTCTGCCTCCACCCATTCGAGTGGCTGGCGCCACTCTCCCCTCTAAATTAGCGCCGCCGGGGCAAATTCAAGACATCCCTTTCGTCGGCGGCACCATCTTCGTCCCCGGATCACGAGTCTCTCAGCCAGACGAGCATCTCGCCGGGATCGCGGTTGTCCCAGGCAAAATAGGGAACGGCGGTGACTTTCGTCTCCTCCACCGCCGGTGGTTCGGTGCGGTAGAGCCCGTCTTTCCAGTTTTCAAAGGCCTCTTTCTCGGCAACTGCCGAGAGCGTGACGACGCCGCCCAACAGGTTCGGCTCCTCACGCGCCTCGATGTTTGCCGTCCGTGGCAAGGCGATGCGGTGCAGCTGGCCGGCATTGTCGGTCTCCTCGACGCAATAGATCAGCGGACCGCGGGCAAGCGCGACGCGGCCGATGTCCTGCCGGACCTCCGGATTGGCGTAGAGACGGTCGACGGCCATTTCGAGGTCGAGCTCGACCTGGTCACCCTTGCGCCACTCGCGCCGGATCGCGGCATAGCCGTCGTTGGTTACGCTACCCAGATCGACTGCCTCCCCGTTCACCTTGAGCGCCGCCTTGCGGCACCAGGCTGGCAGGCGCAGGTGCAAGGTAAACTCGGTCGGCGCCTCGGGCTCGATCGTGATCGAGACTGCCCCGTCCCACGGATAATTGCTGGCCTGGGTCAGCTCTATTTGCGTCCCCGCGATATCGAAACGAGCCGTGCTGTTTCCATAGAGATGGACGGCGAGCGCATCGTCCGACAGACTGTAGAAATAGCTGCCGATCGAAGCCACCATGCGGCCGATGTTGGGCGGACAGCACGGGCAGCGATGCCATTTCCAGCGGTTGTGCTCCCCCCGGCTTTCCAGCGGATTTTCATAGAAGAACAGCGAGCCGTCGAGCGACAGGCCCGAGATCGAGCCGTTGTAGAGAGCTCGCTCCATCATGTCGGCGTAGCGGGCATTCGGACCCATGCCGAGCATGCGGCTTGCCCAGAACACCAATCCGACCGAAGCGCAGGTCTCGGCATAGGCGGTGTCATTGGGCAGGTCGTAGTCGGCGGTAAAACCCTCATTGTGCGAGGACGGTCCAATGCCACCGGTGACGTAGAGGTTCTTGGTCGTGAGATCGTCCCACAGCCGGTCGAGCGCCACCCGCAGCGTGTCGTCGCCATATTCGGTGGCGATATCGGCCATGCCCGAATAGAGATACATCGCCCTGACCGCGTGGCCGACGACCTTGTCCTGATCGCGCACCGGCTTGTGCGACTGGCTGTATTCGTAGGTCTTGAAATGATAGGCTTTCGGGTCGGCGCCGCGGGCACGCGCCTCCTCGTCGAAATAATGCGGCTGCTGCCCGCGCTGGTCGATGAAGTATTTGGCGAGGTCCATATACTTTTGCTGACCGGTGACCCGCGCAAGCTTGACCAGCGCCAGCTCGATCTCCTCGTGGCCGCAATAACCCTTCTTCTTGCCGGGCTCGGGACCGAACGTCTCGGCGATATGGTCGACATAGCGGCACATGATGTCGAGCAACTTGCGCTTTCCCGTCGCCTGGTAATAGGCGACCGCGCCCTCGATCAGGTGGCCGGCGCAATAGAGCTCGTGACAGTCGCGCAGGTTGGTCCAGCGCAAGCCGGGCTGGATACGCTGGTACCAGCTGGAGAGATAACCGTCGGGCTGCTGCAGCTTGCCGTACATGTCGATGACGGCGTCGATCTTCTTCTCCAGCTCGTCATTGCGGCGGCGATACAGCGAATAGGCCGCGGTCTCGATCGTCTTGCCCCAATCGCTGTCCCAGAACATCTGGGTCGTCACCGTAGATCCAGTGAACTCGTTGCCGGCGGTGGCTGCCTCGTCCGGCGAGGGTGAGTGGAACGGAATGACGATGCCCGGCGATGGCCGGTCCGGGTCGATCTGCTCCAGCATGCGCGCCTCGACGCAGCGCTCGTAGAGGATGTCGGCGGTCCTGGTCGCGACGGCATCGACGCGGTCGCCCCAGAAGCCGCGCACATCGACCTGCGGCACGGGCAGCGGACGGAAGGCGAGTTTTGGCTTGCCCAACTTGCTGGTTTGGCCCGGCGTAGTGCCCTGACTGACGGATTGCGATGCGGTCATCAATTTACTCCGGTTCGATTCGATTGGTCACTTCACGGCCCCTGCCATGAGGCCGCGGATGTAGAAGCGCTGCAGCAACAGGAAGAGCACCAGGCATGGCACCATCATCACGGTGACGCCGGCCTGCACCGCGCCCCAGTCGATGGCGCCGAAGCGGCCGGACTGCAGCGCCGTCATCATGATCGGCAGCGTGAATTTGGACTGGTCCGTCATCAGCACCAGCGCCGCCAGAAATTCGTTCCAGGCACCGAGGAATGCGAACAGCGCGATGGTGACGATGCCCGGCCAGACCAGCGGCAGCATCACCCTCAGCAGCATCGTGACATTGTTTGCGCCGTCCATGCGGGCGGCTTCCTCGATCTCGCGCGGCACCGCGTCGAAGGCGTTGCGCATCATGAAGATCGAGAACGGCAGCTGCAGCGTGACATAGACGCAGACCAGCCCGGTCAGCGTGTTGTGCAGGCCGATCTTGGTCAGCACCAGGAAGATCGGCGTCAGGATCGACTGGAACGGGATCATGATCGTCGACAGGATGACGACGAAGAGCAGGTTCTTCAGCGGAAAGCGGAAGCGCGAGAAACCGTAGCCGGCCAGCACGCTGACGATCACCGACAGCACCACCGTCATGACAGAGACATAGATGCTGTTTTGCGCTGGCAGCCAGAGGCCATCGCCGAAAGTGTTGAGCGTGGCGTAATTCTCGACCGAAAAACCCGTCGTCGGCCAGGGCGGCAGCGGCGGCTGACGCGACTCCTGCGCCGGCTTGAACGCCGAAAGCACGGTCCAGACGATCGGCGCCAGGAACAGCAATGAGGCGATGATGCCCGTCGAGTGCTCGGCGATCTGCATGCCGATGCGGGTTCTGCGGCTCCTTGCCTGCGCCATCAGTCCACGCCCTCCGGTTGGCGCAGCAGCCGCAGCTGGATCAGGCTGAGCGCGACCAGGATGATCAGCAGGATCATCGACAATGCGGCTCCGTAGCCGAGCTTGAACGACACGAATGATTGGTTGAAAATCCAGTAGACGGCAGTCAGCGTCTGGTTGCGCGGCCCACCGCGCAGGATGATGTAGAACTGGTCGAAGGCGAGCACCGAACCGGCAACCGACAGGATCAGCGCCAGCGCGAGGGTGCGACGCATCAACGGCAGAGTGATGGCGCGAAACCGCGCCAGCGGCCCTGCCCCGTCGATCATCGCCGCCTCCTGCAGATCCGGCGGGATGGATTGCAGGCCGGTCATCAGGATGATCATGGTGAAGCCCGCCACCTTCCAGACGACCATGGTGATGATCGACCAGAAGGCCGGCTGGAACGTCGCCAGCAGATTGACCTTCTTCTCGGTCAGGCCTAGTTCGAAGGCGGCCGGGCTGAACAGGCCGGAATCGACATTGAGAAGCCAAGACCAGAGCAGGCTGGCCGAGGCGAAGCCGATGACCGCCGGCATGAAGAAGGACGTCCGGTAGAAGCCGGTCAGCGGCCGCGGCCTTTCGATGAAAAGCGCCAGCGGAAAGGCGACGGCGAAGATCGCGATCGTCACCACCACCGTGTAGTAGCCGGTGAATTTGAGTGCGTTCCAGAACCTGGTGTCGCGCAGGATCGCCCAGTAATTGTCGAGGCCAATGAAGCTGTGCGCGCCCATCAGCGGCCAGTTGTGCAGCGACATCCACGCGGTCATGCAAAGCGGGATGATGAAAAAGACGACGACCAGGGCGACGGCCGGCGCGACATAGAGCAGGCCGATCCACTGCCGGCGGCCGGCGCCGACCAGTTTGCGGCGACGCGCTGGGGTGGAAATTGCTGCGATGGAAGTCATGGCTGGCCGCTCGCCTTCCCTTCTCCCCTTGTGGGAGAAGGTGGATCGGCGCGCAGCGCCGAGACGGATGAGGGGTGTTGGACGGAGTGCTGTCGGAGCCAAGCTGGAGCACCCCTCATCCGTCGCCTTCGGCGACACCTTCTCCCACAGGGGGAGAAGGGGGAGCCACGCACTGGCGCGGTGATTGCTGCGATGTAGGTCATGCCTGTTCTTCCGTTGCGCTGCGTCCCCCTCCCCCTTGAGGGGAGGATCCGGTCGAAGGCCGGGGGGTGGGGTCCTCCGCGAAGCGCCGACGCAAAGAGAACGTCGAGCACTGCCGCAACGACCCCACCCGGACCTGCGGTCCGACCTCCCCTCGAGGGGACGTAAGCCGGCGCTTACTGTTGCGGCGCCGAGTCGATGATCGACTGCATGGTTTCCTGCGCGTTGGCGATGGCGCCATCGACGTCTTCGCCGAAGAAGACCTCGTTGACCATCTGGTTCCACGGACCGTTGGCGGAGTTGATCAGGTCGTTGAACACCACCGAATAGGGCGTGCGGCCCTTGGCCATGGCCTCTGCGGCGACCTTGTAGCGCGGGTCGAGCTCCTTCAGCGCCTCATTGGCGATGTCGCCGCGCACCGGAAGGCTGCCATATTTCGCCAGGATGGTCTGGCCTTCGAGCGAATAGGCGAAATCGAGGAACTCCTTCACCACCGTGATCTTGGTGGTGCCCTTGGTGACGACGAAATTGTCGCCGCCGGCGAACGACGACCAGCCGCCATCCTTGCCAGGCAGGAAGGTGACGCCGTAATCGATGTCTGGGTATTGCGTGTTCAGCGCGCCGATGGCGAAGGCGCCGGACGGCGAGATGCCGATATTGCCGGCGGCAAACGCAGCAAAGAAGTTGGAGCCAGTGTCGGTCTGCGCGCCTGCCGGCACCAGGTCCTTCTTGACCATCGAGCGGTAGAGGTCGATGGCGCCGCGCAGCTGCGGGCTGTCGAGGGTCGCCTTCGAGCCGTCCTCGGTGAGGATGTCGCCGCCCGAGGCCCAGATCAGCGGCGTGAAGGTGAAAATGTTGCAGCCGCCGCAATTGCCGGAGAAATAGAATCCCTTGGTGTCGCCGCCAAGCGCGTTGACCTTTTCGGCATAGGCTTCGATCTCGGCCCAGTTGGTCGGGCCCTTTTCAGGGTCGAGACCGGCCTGCTTGAACAGCTTCTTGTTCCAGATCAGCACCGAACTATCGGCGGAGAACGGCAGCCCGTAGATGCGGCCCTTGTAGGTGCCGGTCTTGACATGCGCCGGCGACAGGCTCGCGAAATAAGGCAGGGATTTCGCCCAGTCGGTGATGTCTTCCAACTGGCCGGCGGCAGCGAAGGACGGCGTGTAGATCAGGTCGAGCGACAGCGCATCGGGTGCTGTGCCGCCCGCGGCGGCCGCGCCGTATTTCGGGATGATCTCGGCATTGGGGATGATGTCCAGCTTGATCTGGTTCTCATGCCCCTTGTTGAAGGCGTCGACGATCCTCGGCATGAAATTCGAGCCGTCGGCCCGAACCCAGATATTGGCGGTCTCGGCGGCGGCCGGCGCGACTGTTGCGAGCGTGCCCAAAACGCTCGCGGCAAAGGCGAGCCCGGTAATGATGGTCCTCATGTTCTCCTCCTATTGGTTTTGTGTTCCTGCGGCCGCGCTCCCAAGGGGTGGCTATCGGCACGGCTGCCTTTAGTTTCATGCATGTCGTTATCCCAAAACCGCTATGCACTTTTGGGCGACATGCATTCGTTCAGCCGTCCGGCAGACGGCCGCATGACTGACGCACCACCAGCCGGCACGGCAGTTTTCTTATGCCCGGCTCGGCGGGTTCGCCGCCGACGAGCGAAAGCAAGGTGAGGCCGGCCTCGCGCCCGAGTGCCGCCAGGTTCATGTCAACGGAGGTCAGCGGCGGGCGGGTTGCCTCGGCCACGATCTGCCAGTTGTCGAAACCGATGACGCCGACATCGTCCGGCACGCCAAGGCCGCGCTCGCGCAGCGCGTCGATGACGCCGCGCGCGATCTGGTCGTTGCCGCAAAAGACGGCATCGGGTTGTTCGTCCCCACTCTTCGACAGCTTACTGTCGAAGAGCTTCTTCACCGCCTCGTGACCCCAGGCCTCCGACCACGATCCGAGCAATGGTTCCATGACCGGCAAGCCTTTCTCGGTCAGCACGTCACGATAGGCCTGTGCCCGCGCGTGCACCACCGCAAAACTCGCCGGCCCGGTGACATGGGCGATGCGGCCCCGCCCGAGCCGGCAAAAGTGCTCGACCGCCAGGCGCGCGCCGCCGGCGTCGTCAGACACAAAGGCGACGGCGCCGGGATCGGGCTGGGTGAAGGCATAGATCACGGGAACGCCGAGATTGGACAGGTCGACCGGCAGATGGCGATCGATGCGCTTGCCGGTGGCGATGATGCCGTCGACGCGCTTGTCCAGCATGGCATCGACATGGAGCTGGCCGAGGCGCTTGTCGTCCTCGACGTTGCAGAGAAACACCGAGACGCCCTTGTCGACCAGCGCATCCGAAATGCCCGACATGACCGGCAGCGAAAAGCGGCCGTAGGTGTCGTTGGTCAACAGCCCGACGGTGAAGGAGCGCCGCCGCAACAGGCTCTGGGCCAGGCTGTTCGGGCGAAAGCCAAGCCGCTGCGCCGTCTCGCGAATGCGCTCGCGCGTCTCAGCCGTCATCCGCCCCTGCCCGTTCAGTGCCTTTGAGGCTGTGGCGACGCTGACGCCGGCAGAGGCAGCCACCTCGCGCAGGGTGACGGGGGTCTTGGCAGAGACTGGCTGGGCGTCGGAGGCCATGGTGCGTAGCGAATCCCTTGGTTGGGAAAAGGTTTTCTCTTGTTGGGCCTGCGAGACGCTGATTGGTGAGGTCAGCGGGGTTAGGAGCGCTTTGGGAAAAGGTTTTCTCAGGGGGAGATTAGGGGAAGGTATAGGGGATGGCAAGTGGGATAGATTTGGTTTTGGGCGTGTCTAAGATTTCTTGCTAGGGCGCCATTTCAGACGTCAGTGAATGCAGCCACTATGGTCCCGACTCGGGTTCATATCGGACGTTTCCGGTCTGACGCCGCGCGGATCCCTCCCGCCATTGATGCGATCGAGTTCGCAGCCACCTGGCGAAAGAGGAAGTTTCTGATCCGCCCTTTGTTGCTGCTGCGGTAGGAAGACTTCTTAATTCAGCCGCAAGCCCAAATTGCTGGATTTGGCAGCCCAGGAAGGATAGGCTTGGTTTTTGGTTCAGGCGATGGAACAGAGACTAGCCGCAATTCTGGCTGCCGATATGGCGGGCTACAGTCGGCTAATGGAGGCCGACGAATCCGGCACGCTCGCACGCCTTCGGACTCATCGCATAGAACTGGTCGATCCCGCCATAGCGAAGAACAAGGGCCGGATCATCAAGACCACCGGAGACGGCATGCTCGTTGAGTTCCAGAGCGTGACCGATGCCGTGAAATGCGCCGTGGAAATCCAACAGCGCATGAAACGGCGCAATTCGGATGTGCCGCAAGAACGGCGTATCGAATTCAGGATCGGCATAAATCTCGGCGACATCATTTTCGAAGATGAGGACATTTTCGGCGATGGCGTCAATATTGCCTCGCGCATCGAGCAACTCGCCGACGTCGGCGGTATCTGCGTGACCGCAGCGGTGGCGACCCAAATTGCCGACCGTCTCGAAATTGCCATGGAGGACCTGGGCGAGAAGACGTTAAAGAACATCAGCCGTCCGGTTCGCCTCTATCGCATTGGGTTTGACAGTCCTGTCCTGCCGGAAGTCGAGGCAAAGCGATCCATCTCGAAACCTTCGATAGTGGTGCTGCCATTCAACAACATGAGCGGCGACCCCGAGCAGGAATTTTTCGCGGACGGACTGACCGAGGACATCATCACCGAACTGTCCCGCCACCATGAGCTGTTCGTCATCTCGCGCAATTCCAGCTTCGTCTACAAGAACCGCGCCGTGAATGTGCGCGAGGTGGCCGAGAAACTCGACGTCCAATACCTGGTGGAGGGAAGCGTCCGCAAGATCGGCGACAGGGTGCGCGTGACGGTTCAGCTCATCGACACGGCGAATGACGCTCATATTTGGGCAGACAAATATGACCGGAAGCTGGACGACATATTTGCGATTCAGGATGAGGTGACCGCGGCGATCGCAGCCACGCTGCCCGGTCGTGTCGAGGCGGCTCAGCGGGACCAGCTCGCGCGGGCGAAACCTGCAAACATGGCCGCCTATGAATGTGTGCTTGCTGCCAAGGTGCTGCATCACCGAAGCACGACTGCGGATAATGAACGCGCGCAGACCTTGATAGGCAGGGCCGTCGCGCTCGACCCCGATTATGCTCATGCCCATGCCTGGCGGGCCTGCATCCTTGGCCAGGCCTGGGTCCATAACTGGTGCGAAGACAGGGATGGCGTCTGGAACGACATCATGGCAGCGCTGGACAGGGCGCTGGCGCTGGACGACAACGATGCCGATGTCCACCGCATCCTCGCCGCAGTGAACGTGAACAACAATGAGCTGACCACAGCGCGCTACCATCAAGAGCGCGCCCTCGCCCTCAATCCCAATTACGACCTCGTGGTGGTGCAGCAAGGCGAATTATTGACGTGGCTGGGTAGGCCGGAAGAGGGAATTGAATGGATCCGCAAGGCAATGCAGTTGAACCCGCACCACCCGGAGAGGTTCTGGAGCCATCTGGGAAAGGCGCATTTCGCCGCGCGCCAGTATGGCGAGGCGATCGAAGCTTTCATGCATCTGTCAACCATGGACTCGGTTCAGCATGCTTTCGCCGCTGCCTGCTACGGCTGGCTCGGCGACGAAATAGCGGCCGCGGCGCATCTAGGCAAGATCAGAACGCTCGATCCCCAATTCGACCTCGATTCATTTATCGCCACCCTGCACTTCGCCCAGGAGTCTGATGTGCAGCACGTCCGCGAAGGACTGCTGAAAGCCGGTATTGCCGACCTGTAGCCAGCCCGCAACTGCGAACCACATCCAATCGGGGACAGGCAAAAAGACCGGCGCCCCACCCGGTGCGGACCTTGTGACATGACCGAACGACGGGCGGCTTAGGGTCAGAGGCGGCCGTTCCACTCACCTACCAACACGCTGCCACGCCGGCGGTGCTTCACTGCTTGAAGCAGTGCTCGCGGTGCCATTGCAAGAAACGAGGATGCGGGCGGTCAAACTGTCGGCGAGGCGGAAGCACGCGACGGGTCCTGTTTATGAATGCCTGCACGCTGTCGAGGTCATTGACCTGTCGCGAGATCAGAATTTCCAGATCGTCGGATAGGCTGATCAGCCCGCGATCGAACATCCAATGCGCTGTACCGGATAGTGCGATCCCGTTGTTGATGACATCCGGGCCGTTGGCTTCGACCGGTCGAATATGGGCGGCTGAAACTTCTGCTCGGCCGCCGCCATTTATCAACTTCAGTCCCGTGATCGCGCACCGCTCGCCATAGGCGCGCAAGACGATGCGACGGAAAATGCGGTCCCGCACAATTCGCGATCCGATGTAGTTTACGCGATCACGGCTTTGCTCGAATTCGAATGGCGCCTGCTCATCGTGGAAGCCGGTGCCGGCCTCATCAAGGCGCGGCAGCAACAACTCACTCGTGTCCAGGCCCAGATCGATAATGCGGTTGAAGTCGCCTGGACTGATCTGCCGGACGGCCGATTGGGCGCGACCGGAAATCCGTCCTTGGTCGTTGAGTAGGCCTCGTTCAACGAGACCATCAGGTCCGTTAAATGGAACAGGATTGACGAAATCGAGGTAGGTTCCGGGCTCGATCAGAGCGAGGTACATATCAGGCGTCACAGGATCGGGAATGATCTGTTGGACTTTGGCTACGGCGTAAATAGCGCGGTATCGTTTACCCTGCTAGGCTCGTAGTAAATGATCCAGTCGCCGACGCATTCTTCGACACGACGTAGATACGGGCGAGGAAACTGGTATTGCTCTGCGGGGCGATCGTTGTATCTCGAATCTGAGCGGTGAATGAAGACCCCGAATCCCGTGATCTTCCTGCAATGCGTTCTTCGGGAATATCTGCCTCAGATGTAATACCAATCCGATCTTGGGAACTTAGTCCAGGTCGGAGAAGCTTTTCCCCATGGTATCGGTCCTTTGATAGGGAAAGCCCTCAACAAGCGACCGCACTTTTTTCACGGAACGTGTCGCGAAAGGCCAGTGCGGTCCGTCCTCTGACAAAAGGAGATCGCCATGAGAAAACTTATCGTCACCGAATTCATCAGCGTCGATGGCATTGCCGAGGTCGAGAAGCTGCCCGGCGTGACCTGGAACGATGAAATGCAAAGGTTCAAGGAAGACGAACTTGCCGACAGCGGCGCCATGCTTTTGGGGCGCACGACCTATGAGATTTTTGCTGCCTCCTGGCCCAAGGAAACCGGAGACTTCGCGCAGCGGTTCAACGCGCTGCCGAAATATGTCGCGTCGACGAGCCTGAAGGCACTCGACTGGAAACCGGCCGAGCTCCTGAAGGGCGCCTTGCCGGATGCGGTCAGGGAACTGAAGCAAGGCCGCGGCGGCAACATCTATGTGCATGGCAGCCTCAGCGTCGCGCAGGAATTGCTGCGCCATGGTCTGGTCGACCGCGTCAGGCTGCTCAGCTATCCCGGCGCCGTCGGCCAGGGCAAGCCGCTGTTCCCGCCCGGCGAGCAAGTGTCGCTCGAGTTGATCTCAGCCACGCCATTCAGCAACGGCGTGGTGGCGCTTGAATATGCGCCCGTGAAGGTGCGATAAATTTCGCCTTGAAGAGTAGATCGCTCAGCGGGCGTTCAACTGCAGCAACGCAATGGGGCCAGGTCATGACATTCGCCCGCGTCGCCTCTCACCCAACATTCTGAATCCGCCCCCAGGTGCTCTTGGTTCCCCAGATGCCGGAGCGCAGCGCTTCGAGCTGCACGATCTGGCTGTGGTCGACGAACAGGTTGATCTCGTTGCCGTAGTTCTTGACGTACCATTCGAAGACCGCCGGGTCGGCGGCTTCGAACATCACCTTCTCCAGGCCGAGCTCGTTGATTATGCGGGCCACCACGTCAGTGCGCCAGGACGTCACGTTTTCGGTGATCCCTTCACTCTCGATCATGATGATATCGGCGCCGGCGTCGAAGGCACGCCGCGCCTGTGCGACCAGCCAGCCGACATCCCTGGTGCCTTCGGTTTCGAGCTCGTCGGCCGACGTGTCACCACCGGCCCCGAACTGGATTCCGAGCTCCGGCTTGGCCTTGAGCCCGGCCTTTTTCACGGTTTCGACCAGGCGCAGCAGCGCTTCCGTGGGCAGACTGATGAAGCCGGTGGAGATCTCGATCACGTCGAACCCCAGCGCCTTGGCTTCCTCGACGTAGCGGTCCACGGCGTCCGGGCCGAAACGGAGGACATTCTCGATCCAGCCGCCCGTCGAAACATAGGCGTCGTGATCATGCGCCAGCTTGTTGATCGATTTCACCGCTTCCGGCGGCATCAGGGCGAATGATCCGCCGGCAAACTTGATGCCGTCGATCCAGTTGCCCATGGTTTCCAGGAGGTCGGCCAAATGGCGCGGCCCATAGGCGCTGTAATAGGGTCCGCGAATCTCGGTGAGGCCGGTTTTGCGCGGCTTGGGAGAGCGTGCGGCGCGCGGGATGAAGGAGAAGGCTGTATCGGTCATTTCTGGCCTCGGCTGTCGGTTCTCCTTGGTTAACTCGGTTCTCCTGCGTTAACGACTGGGCGCGCGATCCGATCCGCGCAAATTGGGCTGGAACCCTTGGCGTCACGGGGTGTTGGCGGGGAAGGAGGTCTGGGATGCCGCAGATCGCGAACAATGCCGCCGCAGGACCTGAACGGCCTGTCCGAAGCAGCGCAAAGCTGTTCCTGTGCGGCGACGTCATGCTGGGGCGCGGGATAGACCAGATCCTCGCCAATCCGGGCGATCCGCACCTGTACGAGCGCTATGTCAGATCCGCGGCGACCTATGTCGAGCTTGCCGAACGCATCAATGGCCCGATCCCGAGAAAGGTCGACGATACGTATGTCTGGGGCGATGCGCTCGCCGAACTGGACCGTGAAGCTCCCGACGCGCGGATCATCAACCTCGAGACCAGCATTACCACCAGCCTGTCTTTGGCGCCCAAGGGCATCAATTACAAAATGAACCCCGCAAACATCGGCTGCCTGGCGGCGGCGCGGGTAAGCTGCTGCGTGCTCGCCAACAACCATGTGCTCGACTGGGATGAGCCCGGCCTCGTCGAAACCCTCGATACGCTCCGGCATGCCCGCCTCGCCTGTGCCGGGGCCGGGCTTGACGCGGATGAGGCGGCGGCGCCTGCCGCAATCGAACTGACCGGCGGAGGCCGCGTGCTGGTCATCGGCTTCGCGCTCGAGACGAGCGGCGTTCCAGCTTCATGGGCAGCCGGAGCCTACAAGCCTGGGGTCAACCTGCTGGCGGATGTCTCGGCCCGCTCGCTCTCGCAGATCGCCCGATCCGTGGAGGCCATGAAGCAGCCTGGCGACCTCGCAGTGGCCTCGATCCACTGGGGCGGCAATTGGGGCTACGAAGTCCCCACGGAAGAGCGAGCACTAGCCCATGCTCTCATCGATGTTGCAGGTTTCGACGTCGTGCATGGGCACTCCTCCCACCATCCCAAGCCGATCGAAATCCATGACGGCCGGCTGATCCTTTATGGATGCGGCGACTTCCTCACCGACTATGAGGGAATCACAGGCTACAAGATCTTTCGCGGTGGGCTTGTGCTGATGTACCTGCCGCGGCTCGCGATGCCTGAGGGCAGGCTTCTTTCGCTCGAGTTGGTGCCGTTCGAGCTCCGCAAATTCCGGCTAAACCGCGCCTCGCCCGAAGATGTCGCCTGGCTCGCGGCCGTGCTTGAGCGAGAGAGTTCGCCCTTCGGCACTCATGTGGCGCTCGATAACCGTCTCACTGTCCTTTGGTGAGCTGGCAGCCTGCGATATCTAACGTTCAAGCCGCTCAGGCCGTCCTCGGCCAAGCGCACCGTCGGCGCGGGCCTGCAGATAGGCGTAGATGTCGTCGATGTAAGGAGCGACGTTGGGGTCGTCGGCGAAGCCCTTCATCACTGAAGGGCCGCTACGCACGCCGTCGCGAACGCTGCGCCGGAAGACCTCGATGCCGGGCAGCCGGTCGACAAGGGCCGAGGCGAACGTCGAGCCCATGCCGTCGGGACCATGGCAGTGATTGCAGCTGCCATGGTAGCGACGGAAGCCATTATAATTCCGCGCATCGACCTTGCCGCCGACAATTTCGTAGAACTTGCCCGAGGCCAGCTCGGCTTGCGAAGACGCGCCGAAGCCGGCGGCGACGGTAAAGACGGCGACAGACGGGAGGACGAGCCACAGGGGCATCGTCTGTCGCCCACGTTGCAGGCTCAGCCAGCGCCGTCGCAACGCGCATGCCCCCGGATCACTCGACCTTGGATCACTCGACGGCGGTCATCAATCGACGGCGGGCTTCGGAGAAGAAACCACGATGGCGTCTATCGGTTGTGGGCTGACGACAAGCTTGCCGCCGACACGGGATATCTTGATGATTTGGTCCGACTCTCCCAGCTTGCCCGGCACGGAGACCGCGACTATCTGGTTCTCGGTCAGTGTCGCCACGAAACGCACGGGCAAGCCAGACTCGCCCTGCGCGATTGTGGTGACCACCCGATAGCCGTCCTCCTGAGGCGTATAATAGACGACACCAAGGAAGCCGGCGAGATCGATGCTTTCAGCCTTCATGGCTCCAAGCTCGTCGGCATGCGCGGGCATCGCCGCCATGCAAAGTGCTGCAAAAGCAATGTATCTGTACATAATGCTGCTCCATCCCGAATTGTCCGGGTCGAGCCCGGCTTAACGTTTCAGCAATAGGCGGTCGCGCGCCGTGATAGTCGGCGCACGCAGGCAGAATTCTTGATTAATCCCCCCGGCTGCATCACAGTGGCGAAGGCCCGCGAGCCAGGAACGCGCTGAACCCCACTGGGTGTCACAGCTAAGTGTGACCTTATCTTCTGGGGCGAAAGTATTTCACCGCCCGGGTGCTTGCGCATCCCCTGTTTGGGGGAGATAATCGGAATTTAAGCGATCGCTAAAATTGGAGAGGCGAGAGCACCTGTGAGAGCGCGCTGCTTTCCGCGTCGGACGCGCTGTCGACATGCGGGGGGCCGTCGATGGCCAAGGCATTGTCGCATCATGATCTGTCGAAGCTGATTGGCTCAATCTACGATTGCGCACTCAACCCGGGGCGATGGGAACACGCGCTGGCTGGGATCAGGGATGCGCTCGATGCCCAGACTGCGGTCCTGCACCTTGACGACCTCGCCAACGATCGGCTGCTGATCTACAGGACCGTGGGAATAGAGCCATACTGGCTGGAGCAACAGGCGAAATATATCCCCGAGATCCACGCACGGCAGCTCGAGGATCTCTCGACATGGCCTTCGCTCGATGTGCCGCATGTGGTCTCGCGTCATATCCCTCAGACCTACCTGGAGACCTCCCGATATTTTCAGGAGTGGCTGAAGCCGCAAGGCCTGGTCGACGTCATGTCGTTCTTCCTGATCCACACCCCTACCCGTCTTGCCGGCTTCGCCGTTGCCCGACACAAGCGGCAAGGCATTATCACCGAGCGCGAAATCAAGCTTGGCAGACTGTTGCTGCCGCATGTGCGCCGTTCGGTGATAATCAGCAACATGCTGGACATCGGCACTGTCGAGCGCGCAGGAATGGCCGAGGCGCTCGATGCGCTCACATGCGCCGTGGTCCTCACCAATGAACGTGGCGCCGTCCTGCACGCCAACCGCTCGGCCAAGCACATGCTGCAGAGCGGCGGCCCAATCCAGGATGTCCGGGGCATTCTGCAAGCGAAGATCCCGTCGGCTTCCAGGGAGCTTCACAGCGCCATCATGCTTGCGGCTCAGGATGAGGTCAGCATCGGCAAGACAGGGCTTGCCGTCCTCCTCACCGAATCCGGCCTGCCGCCCGTCTTCGCCCGCGTGCTGCCGATGGCCGGCGGCGACTTGCGCGCCGGCATGGAACCTGCGGCGGTAGCCGCGGTGTTCATCGGCAATGCACCGGACGAGCATGACGCCGCCGGAATGCTGGCGAGAGCCTTTGGGCTTACGCTGGCCGAAACCCGTGTGCTCGCCAGCCTTGTGGCCGGGCACACCCTGGCCGAGACCGCTGCCAGCCTTCATATTGCCAACGCGACCGCCAAGACGCATCTCGACAATATCTTCCAGAAGACCGGCGCCTCCCGTCAGGCCGACCTGATGCGCCTTGTCATGCAAATCGTTCCACCCGCGGGGCAGCCTGGTCCCTGATCACACTCATTCACCGCCTTGGATACAGGTATCCCACACCGCGGATCGTCTTGATCAGTTCCGGCTTGGCCGCGTCCTTTTCGAGCCGGCGGCGCAGCCGGGTGATGCGGCTGTCGATGCTTCGGTCGAACGGCTCGTCGCCCCTGGGCGGCGCCAGATCGAGCAATTCGTCGCGACCAATGACCTGGCCGGCCCGGGTGGCGAAGGCCGCCACCAGATCGAGCTCCATCGGCGTCAGCGGAATGGCAACGCCGTCGGCTTTGATGAGGTTTCTCGCGCGAGCGTCGAACACATAGGTTCCGAAGGCGAATTGCCCGGCCGGCAAAGCGTCGGCATCATTCGACCCCTTCGGCCTGCGTCTGCGCAGCACCGCGGCGATCCGCGCTTCCAGCTCGACCGGTGAAAACGGTTTTGCCAGATAGTCATCGGCGCCGATCTCGAGGCCCGCCACCTTGTCGAACACCGAATCGGCACCCGTGAGCATAAGGATGCCGGTGTCGTGATGCTCGCGCAGCCAGCGGGCGAGGCTAAAGCCGTTCTCGCCCGGCATGTTGAGGTCGAGAACGACAAGATCGGCCTTCGCCGCCGCGATCGCATCGCGCAATTCGGCGCCACCGGATGCCGTGCGAATGCGGTAGCCTTTCGCCTGCAAATAGTCGGCAATCATGAACGCCACGTCGGTCTCGTCGTCCACGATAATGATGTCGGCCATGCGTTCCCCCGCGGCGAGCGACGGCGCAAACCTACAGGGCGCATTCACCCCGGGTCAATCGCAAGGGCAACCCCATCTGCTGGCGATTTCGCGAGGGTTCGACACAATTGAAACAATAGAAGCCGGGAAATCGGTCGTACGGCATCATCGTGAAACATCCCCACGGTTATGTTCAACGACGTCGGGCAGATGGCCGAACAGGCCGGCTTGACAGGCCGTGGGCCGTTCAGTCCACTTGCCGCACGGGAACAGCAACCGTCGTGACGGCGCATCCGTCTGTGGAGACCTCGCCGTGCCGACCTCCTCGAAGCTGTCCAGGCACTACGCGTTGTTGATGGCGGCCTGCGTTTTGCCGCTGCTCGTGCTTGTCGTCGGCATCGGCCTCTACCAGTCCTACGCCCAGCAACAATCGTTTTGTCCTTATGCGGTCATTTTGGTCGGGTTGCTTGTCTCGGTATACGCCTTGCACGGCGTGCTTCTGCGGGAAATCGCCGGCATCTTCGCCGAGAACCGCACGGCGCTGCGCGAACTGGCCGACAGCGAGCAACGCTACCGCAATGTTGTCGAGGCGCAGACGGAATATATCGTCCGGTTCGCGCCGGATGGGCGCATGAGCTTCGCCAATGACGCCTATTGCCGTCTTGTCGGCAAAACGCGTGAAGAGTTGCTGAGCCCGGACTGGCACTATTTCAATTCATTTTCTGCCGATTTCGGCAGCTTCGACGAGATCATCGGTCGAGTAACCCCCGTACGGCCCGTTTGCGAAGTGGACGAGACCGGCGCTCTAAGCAATGGGCGTCAGATCCATATCCATTGGACCGATCGCGGCATCTTCGACGACAGAGGCAAGCTCATCGAAATACAGTCGATCGGACGTGATGTCGCCGAACAGAAACTCGCCCGCCAGGCGCTCGAGGCCAGCGAGCAGCGCTACCGCAGCGTGGTCGAGCTGCAGACCGAATTCGTCGTCCGCATGTCGCCGGAGGGCCATCTGAGCTTCGTCAACGACGCCTATTGCCGAGCATGCCGGATGACGCGCGAACAGCTTCTCGACCCGTCCTGGTGCGAACTCGACGTGCTGCCGCCCAACGAGCGGCGCAGGTTTCTGGACCACTTGGCCCGCCTCACCCCGCAGGCGCCGAATGCCAGCATAGAACTTGTCAATGCGATGCCTGGTGGCGTGAGCAGATGGCTGGCCTGGAACGATCATGGCATTTTCGACAGCGACGGGCGCCTTGTCGAAGTGCAATCCGTCGGCCGCGATATCTCGGACCGCGTCCTGGCCGAGCAAGCCAGAATTGAAGCCGAGAAGCTGTTGGCCGAACGGGAGGCGCAGTTTCGCGCCATCGCCGAAGGCGTGCCGCTGCCGATCACCATCTCGGCAATAGAAGGGCCCGAAATCCTGTTCGTCAACGAACCGGCGCGCAAGGTGCTCGGCATCGAGGTCGGCCAGATCGGAGCCGAAGCGACGGCGACCTGGGAAGATCTCTCGCGACGAGACGATCTCCTGCGGCTGTTGCTGAGAGACGGGATCGTCGATGCGTTCGAAGCCGGCATGACCAACATGCAAGGATCGAGAATCGATACGCTGGTTTCGGCGCGGCTGATCACGCAGGCCGGCCGTTCGGCCATGCTTGCCGCCGTCACCGACATTACCCGCCAGCGCGAAGCCGAGGCTGAGATCGCCCGCCAGCGCGAGACGCTGTACCAGTCGGAAAAGCTTTCCGCCCTCGGGTCGCTGCTGGCCGGCGTGGCGCATGAGCTCAACAATCCGCTGTCCGTCGTCATCGGCTATAGTTCGATGCTGAAGGAGTTCTCGACGGATGAGGCAACCGTGGGACGCGCCGACAAGATCCACGCCGCGGCCGAGCGATGCTCGCGCATCGTCCGAACCTTTCTGGCAATGGCCCGCAAGAAGCCCCCCACACGTGGCGCTGTCGACATCAACGAAGTCGTGGTTGCCTCACTGGAGCTCGCCGGCTACAGCCTGCGTTCGGCCGGCATCGAAATCCGCACCGAACTGGCGGAACCGCTTCCCGACATCTGGGGCGACCGGGACCAGCTTCATCAGGTGGTGACCAACCTGGTGGTCAACGCGCAGCAGGCTTTGCTGCAGGTTCCGCACCCGCGGCGGCTGACCATTGTCACGTCAGGGGAAGGCGATGCCGTCGAAATCGTTGTCGCCGACAATGGCCCAGGCATGCCTGAGACGGTCCGCTCGCGTGCTTTTGAGCCTTTTTACACGACCAAAATGGCCGGTGAAGGCACCGGGGTCGGGCTGTCTGTCTGCCAGGGCATCGTGACTGCCCACGACGGCAGCATAGAACTGGATTCGACGGAGGGCGGCGGTGCACGGTTTACGATCCGGCTTCCGAGCGGCCGAGCCGAGACGGTCGCTCCGTCCGAGGCTGCAGGCAAGGTGCCGCCTGCGCCCTCGGCCGCACGAATTCTGGTGGTGGACGATGATTCCGACATTGCCTCGATGATCGCCGAAATGCTGCGCGGCGATGGCCACGACGTCACCATCGCCGACGACGCGAATGCTGCCCTCAAGGCTGTGCGTGAGGATGGAACAGACCTTTTGATCAGCGACATACGAATGCCGGGCCTCGACGGCCCCGGCCTCTACCGCGCGCTGGAGCAATTGCGCCCCGGACTCGCCAGCCGGCTGCTGTTCGTGACCGGCGACACGCTGGCACCCGAGATCGATCGCTTCATCGGGGAGACGGGCGCGCCGGTGATCGAGAAACCACTCGATCCGCAGACCTTTCGCAGGCTCGTGATGGAACGCCTAAGGGCGATGGAGACCGGCGCAATGGAAGGGGCTAAAGCGTGACAAAACAGAAATTGCTCATCGTTGACGACGAAGCGCCGTTGCGCGAGATGCTGTCGGATTACCTGCTCATGCACGGCTTCGATGTCCGATCTGTTGCGGATGGAGCGGGAATGCACACCGAACTCGATCGCTTTGGCCCCGACTTGGTCATCCTCGACGTCAATCTTGTCGGCGAAAGCGGCTATGACCTCGCCCGCGAAATCGCCAAACAGAGCCGCGCCGGCATCCTAATGCTGACCGCCGTCGGTGACCTGCCCCATCGGCTCGAAGGTCTTGCGGCCGGCGCCGACGACTATATGGCCAAGCCGTTCGAGCCGCGCGAGCTTCTGGCGCGTGTCAGGAGCGTCATCCGGCGCCTGGGCGAGGAAGAGCGGACGCCGGAAAACCGCATCCGTTTTGGCGGTTGCATCCTCGACATGAACGGCCGCACGATGGTCGATCCGGACGGCGCCGACGTGCAGTTGACGTCCATGGAATTCGACCTGCTGTGCGTCTTCGCGCGCCATCCCCGGCAGATATTGTCGCGCGACCAGCTGTGCAGGCTGGCCCACAACCGCGATCTCGAGCCGGGCGACCGGAGCATCGACATCCGCATTACCCGGCTGCGCAAGAAATTCGAGACCGAACCCGACGCGCCGGTGGTCCTGGTGACGGTTCGCGGCGAAGGCTATGTCTACGAGCCCGCTTACGATGAGGCGCGACGCCGCTAGATACAGAGCTTTAAAGAGGCTGAGCCGTCCAGCTGGTACGGTTTATGGCTTTGCCCTACGCGATCGGCCTGCGCGCCCGGCGATATTCCCGTCGCAGGCTTCGAACACGTCCCGCACGACAGGAATGGTCCAGCGCGCGGTCATCGTTGCGATCAGCAATCCGGCAACCGGATCGACGAAGCGGGCAATCATCGTGCCTTTCCAGATCATTGCGGTTGCGAGCGATGCCGCGATCAGCAGGTTCGATGAGAGCTTATCCGAGAACAGACAGATTTGCGCGCGTGCCAGCGCGGAGGCGGCAAGCGCATTGCGCGCTTTCCAGCGGCGCAGGATCCACAAATTGACCACTGCGTAGGTCAGGTTCAGACCCATGGCGAGCAAAACGCCTTGGCCGTGGGGTTCGACACCGCCGGCCGCGATCCGCTGGACGGCGATGCTGGCGACGACCGCCATTGAAAGGCACATGCCGATGGCGGCCAGCGCGTTGACGAGCATCTCGGCCAAGGCTGCCTGACGCTTGCGGCCGGTGCCCCCGCCCTTGCGGCCGCCAGCCACGATCGCGACGGTGACCAGCACCAGCATGTCCATCAAGGTCAGCGCGAGATCGGCGCGGATGGTCAGCGATGTGGACGTCGCCGCTGCATATGCCGTCAAGAGAAGCCCCGGAGTGCCCGCCAGCACCGCCAGCCGTGCCGTGCGGGCAGCCGTCGCCTCGCCAATCGATCGGTCAGTGGTTTTTCGCAAAGGTTGCATCGCCAGAAATCTCCTCGTTTCTGGCGTCACCGATGACGCAGGGATGTTGCGCGGATTTGCCGAATTGCCGGCTAAAGGTTTCCTTTGTGTCGCCGCGCAGGCTCGTCAGGGGCGGCGTCCGGACACATCGCAACAATCGAAACAATTCGGACCGAATTCGGCATTCGTCCGAAACAGTCGGGAGCGAGAAGCCGCCCCATGGAGCGAACCCGACGGGACGGCTCCGCTGAAAACGAAAAGGGAAATCAAATGTTTCGCTTCAAGACTTACTTGGCTGCTGCCTCGGCAATCGTCTGCCTCGCGGCCCCTGCCGGTGCCGCGGGGCCGGAAGGCTCGAACGGCAAATCGCTGAACGGCCTTACGTACAATGCGATAACCACCAATGCGGTGACCAGCAATTCACTCACCAGCAGCGCTATCTTTACGAACGGCCTCGGCGTCCTTGCGCTCAACGGCGTGCATGTTGACGGCATTGTTCTGGCGAAAAGCCTCGCTCCGGCCGGCAAGTCCATCGTCGACCCGAACGTCCGCTCAATCATCGACCCCAACATCCGCGGTTTGCCGGCTGTCCAGAAGGACAATGTCCGGTCATCGACCGCTGGCAAAAAAAGCAACGGCCTTCCGTCTGGCCAGCACGGCACTGGCAACGGCGCCGGGACCAACCATGATCGGCCGACCCCCTCGCCGAGGCGTTAAGGTCCCGCGTCCGTCGTCAATGGAACGGATGGCGTTGTGCCGTCCGTTCTCTTTTGCCGCGCTGCACTCGCAAGATACGCCGTCAGGAGCCCACAATGTCAGCCTACAGGAACCGCCTCGGCCATATCGTCCGCGACGCATTGATCGCCGTCGCCGCTACAATTTCCAGCATGGTCGGGGTGCCTCTCGCAGAGGCCGGGACCGGCCAAGCGATCAGCTCGATCTCCGTTGTCGGCACAAGGTTCGAGGTGACGACGGAAGATGGCCGCACTGTCCCTCAAGACGATCTCGTCGGCGCAGTTCTGACGATTGCTGATGGACAAGACCGGATGCCGCTGCGCATCGACGCGGTCGAGATTGACCCGAGAAATCCGGATGGCGGGATCATGCTCTACGCCATGTCGACCCGTGACACGGCTTCCGGCGGATGGCGCAACATCTGTGAGCCGGATTTCGAAGGCCGGCGCATGGGCTTTCCGCTCGCCGGCACCTGGACGCAGGACGGTCGCCATTTGCCGTCCGACACGGCGTTCAGCATCACCTGCACCGGCGGCGCCCAGGCGAAATGCGTGCGCTTCGGATATCGGCCCTGGGAGACGTCTCCGGACGGCACACCGCTGTGGGATCATCATCAGGCATGCACCCGCATGATTCGCGCCGATTACTGCGGCGATGGCGTCGGCCATACCCGCAACGGGACGCCGATCGTCATCTACGACCGCAAGGGCATCCAACAGGACGAGGCCGCGCCTGATATGTCGTTCGAGGCGGCGTGGGGTGCCGACGGTGCGCTTTGCGTCAGCCACACCAGAATACCCGACGTGCTCTCGATGGAGGGGCTGGCGGCGATCTGCCCGGATGTGCGGCAACAGCCGCGAACAGCGTGCGAAAGCCATGCCGGGGCGCTGATCCTCAACCGTTCGATCGACCTGCGAGCGGTTCAGGCGGCAGCGGAATAGTCATATCGCGAAAGGGTCTGCTGGGCTTATCGCAGTGCGCTCGTTCGATTGAGGCCCACCAAACGTCAGACTTTCCGCGCCACGCCCCCCGCCTGCTTGGTGCGCTTGCCCGTGTCGACCTTGGCCCGCGCCTCCACCGCCTTCTCGATCTCCCGCTTCAGCTCATCTTTGATACCAGCCGTTTCGGCCATCAAGGCGTCGATCTTCATGAAATCGAGCACGCGGTATTTCGACACCGCCGGCCTGACCAGTATGTCCGGCTGGCATTGCCTCAGCTTGGCGGCGATGATCGACTGCATCATCAATTGCGTGGCGCCGAACATCAGATCGACGGAGGTCGGGTATTTGCGCCCGCTTTTGGTCGGCGCTCCAACGACGTCGACGGCGATGATAATATCGGCGTCGTGCTCGATCAGATCGAACGGCACCGGATTGTAGATGCCGCCGTCGATCAGCAGCCTGCCGTCGCGCATCACCGGGCGGAATACCGCGGGAATAGCCGCCGAGGCGGCAAGCGCCGAATGCAGGTCGCCGCCGCTAAGCACGGCGAGCTTATGGCCGAAGAAATCCGTGGCCGTCACCTTCAGCGGTATTTTCAGCTCGGCGAAGCTTTCGGGTATGGCGTCGGGCATGAATGCCTTGAGGATGCGCTCGACATTGAACTGGGTGACACGCAGCCCGCCCTGCAGCGCCTCGGCAAAGGTGCCTGGCCGCGCCCGCCACATGCGCGCCGCCACCTCGGCGCGGCGGCCGAGGATCGAGCGCATATAGTCGTGAATGTCGCTGCCGGCCATGCCCGAAGCCATGCCGGCGCCCATGATGGCGCCGATCGATGAGCCTGATATCGCGACCGGCCTGATGCCCAGCTCGTCCAGCGCCTCGATGACATGGATGTGCGCTAGCCCGCGCGCGCCGCCGCCGCCGAAGGCGATGCCGAAGCTCGGGCTCATTACTTGCCCCCCATTTGGGCTCATTCCTCCTTGGCCTCGCCGTGCTTCGGCCCGACGATCATGATGGCCGGCTCGGCCGAGAGCAGTTTTTTCGCCGCCGCCTTGACCTGATCCAGCGTCACCGCGTTGATGAGGGCGGCGCGGCGCTGCATGTAGTCGATGCCGAGCTTGTCGAGCTGCAGTTCGAGCAGCGTCGCGGCGATGGCGCCGGAGGAGTTCAGATTGTTGATGGCATAGGCGCCGATCAAGTATTTCTTGGTCGCCGCCAGTTCCGCTTCGGTCGGCCCCTCCTCGGCCATGCGCTTCACCACGTCGCGCACGACGGCCAAGGTCTCCGCCGCCCGGTCCGCGCGGGTCGCCGTGGTGATGGCCAGGGCGTTGGCGTGCTGGTGGTCGACCAGGTCGGAGCTGGCGCTGTAGGCCAGGCCGCGTTTTTCGCGCACCTCTTCAAACAGCCGCGAGGTGAAGGCGCTGCCGCCGAGGATCTCGTTCATCAGAACCGCGGCGAAGAAATCCGGCGCACTCCGCTTGACGCCGGGATAGGCGAGTTGCAGCGACGTCTGGGGCTGGTCGTAATTGACCTCGAGCTGCTGGTTGAGTTTCGGATCGACATCGGCGACGGGCGCGAGCGCCTGGTGTTGCGGCAGGCCGCCGAAGACCATATCGAGCTTTTTCTTCAACGTCTCGGCATCGATGGCACCGACCACCGCCACATGCAGACCATCGCGAGCGAAGTTCGCCTTGTGGAAGGCGATGAGATCGTCCGGCGTGATCGTGGCGATGCTTTGCCTGGTGCCCTGGTCGGGCCGGGCATAGGGGTGGGTGCCGTATAGTGCCTCCAGCCATTTGCGCTGGGCGAGCGTGTCGGGGTCAAGCTCGTTGGCGATGATGCCGGACAGCACTTGCGCGCGGATGCGGTCGATTGGCGCCTGGTCGAAACGCGGCTCTGTGACCGCCAGCCGCAACAGGTCGAACGCCGCGTCGCGCTGCTCGGCCAGCATGCGCATCGAGCCGTAGGTGCCGTCGCGCGCCGCCTCGAAGCTCATCTCGGCACCGACGTCGTCCAGTTTTATCTGGAAGGCCTCGCTGTCAAGATCGCCGGCGCCCTCGTCGAACAGGCCGCTCATCAGATTGGCAAGCCCTTCCTTCCCAGCGGGATCCTGCGTCGTGCCGCCGTCGAAGACGAAGCGGATGGCGACCAACGGCACGGAATAGTCCTCAACCAGCCAGGCGGTGATGCCCTTTGGCGACGTCACCTCCTGGATGCTCATGGCCGCGCGAGCGGTGAGTGACGGCAGGATGAGGAAGAATAGGGAGAGGAGCAGGGTGGCCAAAGGGGCTATGCGCGACCTTCCCTTCTCCCCCTGTGGGAGAAGGTGGCCGAGCGAAGCTCGGTCGGATGAGGGGTGTTCCAGCTTGGCACCGATGGCGCTCCGGCCAACACCCCTCATCCGTCTTGGCGCTTCGCGCCAATCCACCTTCTCCCACAAGGGGAGAAGGCAAAACGGGCCGCTATGCTGATTCCTCATCAAATCAATTCCCCGCCGGTATCTGCGGCAAGAGATAGCCTGATGTCGAATGGTTGAGATTGAGATAGCGAGCTGCAACGTCCCTGACTTCGTCGGCGGTGACCCTGCGGATGCGGCCCGGCCATTCCTCGACATCCCTGACGCTGCCGCCGGTGGCGAGCGTCGCGCCGTAGATGTTGGCCATCGAATCCTGCTTGTCGCGGGCGAAGATCATCGAGCGGACGAAACGATCCTTGGCCTTCTCCAGCTCGCCTGACGTGACGCCGTCCTTGGCGATGCGGGCGACCTCGGCCTCGACCGCCGCCTGGACATCGGCCAGCTTGGCATCGCCGCGCGGCGCGCCATAGACGGTGAAGTTGGTGGCATCGAGCATGGTGCCCTGGAAGAAGGCGCCGGCCTCGGCGGCGATGCCCTGCTTGACGACAAGCTGCTGGTGGAGCCGGCTGCGGCTACCTCCGCCGAGGATCTCCGCCAGCAAGTCCAGCGCTTCCGCTTCGCCCGGCTTTGCAGTGTGATAGGAGGGAACCACCCATTGCGTCGAAAAGTTCGGCACACTGACACGCGCGTCAGTGAGCGTCACCGTGCGCCTGGTGTTCTGCTCGGGTTCGACCGGACGGATGCGCGGCGGCAGGTCTGGACCACGCGCAATCTTGCCATACGTCTTTTCGGCCAGCGCCTTGACCACCTCCGGGGCGACATCGCCGGCCACCACCAGCACGGCGTTGTTGGGCGTGTAATATTTGTCGTAGAAAGCCTTGGCATCGGCGCGGTTCAGCTTCTCCATCTCCTGCATCCAGCCGATCACCGGAATGCGATAGGGCTGGTTCTGCCACAGCGTGGCGTCGACCTCCTCGCCGAGCACCGCCTGCGGATTGCTGTCGATGCGCGAGCGGCGTTCCTCCAGGATCACGTCGCGCTCGGTGGCGACGACATTGTCGTTGAGGATGAGGTTGCGCATGCGATCAGCCTCGAAATCCATCATCTGCTCGAGCGCCTGCGGCACCACCGTCTCGTAAAACGCGGTGTAGTCATAGGAGGTGAAAGCGTTGTTCGAACCGCCGATCGCGGAGACGGCGCGGTCGAACGCGCCGGCCGCGTGATTGGTCGTCGCCTTGAACATCAGATGCTCGAAGAAATGGGCGATGCCGGACTTGCCGGGTGGCTCATCCGCGCTGCCGATCTTGTACCACACCATATGGGTGACGATCGGCGCCCGGTGATCGGGAATGACGACAACCTCCATGCCGTTGTCGAGCAGGAAATTCGTTACCTTGCCGTCGTTGTTGTCGGCCAGCACCGGGCCGGTCATCACGAGAGCCAGCGCCAAGAGCGTTCCGCGCAGCCATTCAGCGTGAGGTGTCATCAATGGCTCCGGTTGTCATGGGCGGGACGATAGGCGGGGATGGCGATACAGGCAAAGTGATTTGTTCGTCATTTTCGCGCGCAAAGGAGGCCGAACTCAGGCGGCTTCGATGAAGCGGATAACCGTCTCGCCATAGCTGCGCTCATCGACAACCGAAAAGCCCGGCCCTGCCTCGAACGGCGCCGCTGCCGCTTCCTCGACGACGCAGAGCGCGCCGGGGGCGAGCCAGCCGCCGGCCTTGGCCGAGCGCAAGGCACGCTCACCCAGTCCCTTGCCATAGGGCGGGTCGGCGAACACCAGGCCGAACGCGGCGATCGTGCCCGCGTCGCCCAGGGCCGTAGCGTCGCGACGGAATATCTTGGTACGCCCGGTGAGGCCGAAGGCCTCGACATTGGTGCGGATCAGGCCGCGCCCTTCCGCCGATTCTTCGATGAAGACCCCATAAGATGCGCCGCGTGACAGCGCCTCGAGTCCGAGCGCGCCGGTGCCGGCGAACAGGTCGAGCACGCGCGCGCCGATCAGCCTGTCGGGGAAGCGATGCGCCAGCACGTTGAAGACAGCCTCGCGGGTGCGGTCGGTGGTCGGACGGATGGCGCTTGAGCGGGGCGTCGCCAGCGGACGCCCGCGAAACTCACCGCCGACGATCCGCATTGCCTCCCCTTGATCCCTTGGGGCCGCTGCGCGGCCGGTCGCCGCCTTTGCCGCTATCACTGCTGCCGGAATTGGGGCGTTCGCCACGCGGCTTGCCGAACGGCTTTGCGCCTCCGGGTTTGGCCGGCTTGCCGGAAGACGGCTTGAACGAGGCCTTGCGTTCCTTGGCTTCGGCCGCCTTGGCGGCGTCGGCGTCCGCCCTGCCCTTGCCGATCGGCCGCGCGCCCGGCGCCATCCAGACATTGGCGTTGCGCTGGCCCGGCGGCTCGATCGGACGCTGCTCGCGTTCGGACTTTTTCCCGCCGCCCGGTTTTCCGCCAAAGCCGCCCGGCCTCGGGCCGCGATCGCCAAAGCCCCCGCGTTCAGGCCCGCTGCGTTCAGATTTTGGGCCACGCTCACCAAAGCTCTTTTCCGGCCCAAAGCTTCTACCGGGACTTGTCGACAGCTTGCCCAGCGCCTCGTCGCGGCTGCCTTCGCGGCGTTTGCGGTTCTTGATCAATCCGCCTTCGCCGATCGGACGGCGTTCGCCGTCGCGGGTGAATTTTGGCCGCTCCGGTTCCTCTTCCCGCACCGCTTCGCGCCGCACCGGCCTGTTGGAAAACGGCTTGGTGATGTCAGCGTCGAAATTGGCGCCGGACTCCTCGACCAGGCGTTCGCCGAGTTGGTCGCGCAGCACCCGGCCCTTGATCTCCAGCACATGACCCTCCGGCAGGTCGTCGAGCTGGAACGGTCCGTAGGAAATGCGGATCAGTCGCGTCACGTCGAGGCCAAGCGAGCCCAGTATGTTCCTGACTTCGCGGTTCTTGCCTTCGCGCAGGCCGAGCGTCAGCCAGGCGTTGGTGCCTTGCTCGCGGTCGAGCGTCGCCTCGATGGCGCCATAAAAGACGCCGTCAACGGCAATGCCTTCGCGCAAGCCGGCGAGCGCACTTTCCTCGACCTTGCCGTGGACGCGCACGCGGTAGCGCCTGAGCCAGCCAGTCGCCGGCAGTTCGAGCACGCGCGCCAGTCCGCCATCATTGGTGAGCAGCAGCAGGCCTTCGGTGTTGATGTCGAGCCGGCCGATAGTCATCAGCCGCGGCAGCTCGGCCGGCAGCACGTCGAAGACGGTCTTGCGGCCCTCGGGATCACGGTTGGTGGTGACGACGCCGGCCGGCTTGTGGAACAGGAACAGCCGGGTGCGCTCGATCGGCGGGATCTCCATGCCGTCGAGATGGATGATGTCGCCAGGCATAACATTGAAGGCGGGCGAGGACAGCACCCTTCCATTGACCTTGACGCGGCCGGCCGCGATCAGCTCCTCGGCATCGCGGCGCGAGGCAAGGCCGGCGCGGGCCAGCCGCTTGGCAATGCGCTCACCAGCCTCTTGCGTCGCTTCGGCGGGACGCGGGCGAGGCTTGAAGCCGCCGGCCGATGCCCCTTGGTGCCGATCACCGGCAAAATCGCGCTTGAGGCGATCACTGAAGTCTCCCTTGGGCCGGTCGAAGCGCCTTTCGCCGCGCTCGCCTGCGGCAGCCGCCGGCCGGTCACCGCGTGGCGCATAGGGTTTTCGCGGCCCCTCGCGCTTTTCATAAGGTTTGCCTTCAGGGCGCGGCCCCTTGCCGAACGGCCGGTCGCCACTTTTGAAGTCGCGCTTCGGCCGCTCGCCGTCAGCCGCCATCGGGCGGTCGCCGCGCGGGGCGTATGGCTTGCGCGGCCCCTCACGCTTTTCATAGGGCTTGCCTTCAGGGCGCGGCTCCTTGCTGATCGGCCGGTCGCCGCTTTTGAAGTCACGCTTCGGCCGCTCGCCGTCAGCCGCCATCGGGCGGTCGCCGCGCGGAGCGTATGGCTTGCGCAGCCCCTCACGCTTTTCATAGGGCTTGCCTTCAGGGCGCGGCCCCTTGCTGATCGGCCGGTCGCCGCTTTTGAAGTCACGCTTCGGCCGCTCGCCGTCAGCCGCCATCGGTCGATCGCCGCGCGGCGCGTACGGCTTTTTCGCGCCGAAGGACGGCTTACCGCCCTTGCCGGCAGCGGTATCACGACCACGCGGGCCCGACGGTTTCGGGCCGTTCTTGCGGGGACCCTTTTGGCGCGGGAATTTCTTGTCTTTGTCGTCCATGTGGCTTTTGCTCGTTTGCACTACAGCGTCCTTTGCGCGTCCGTACGGACGCGCAAAGGACGCTGTAGGACTTTGATTTGGCGCATGATCCCTTCCGAAACCGATTCCGGTTTTCGGGGTCATGCGCTAGATAACAGGATCACGCCGGAGTAGCGAGGAGATAATAGGAATGGAAACCGCTTGAAGCGGCCGGATTTCATGGCGCTGGCGCTGAAGGAGGCCGAAGCCGCCGCCTTGCGCGGCGAAGTGCCGGTCGGCGCGGTCATCGCCAGCGGCGATATGGTCATTGCCAATGCCGGCAACCGCACCCGCGAGCTTTCCGACCCCACCGCCCATGCCGAGATGCTGGCGATCCGCGAGGCCTGCCGCAAGCTGTCGAGCGAGCGGCTCACCGGCCATGATCTCTATGTGACGCTGGAGCCCTGCGCCATGTGCGCCGGCGCCATTTCCTTCGCCAGGTTGCGCCGGCTCTATTTCGGCGCCGCCGACGAGAAGGGCGGCGCCGTGGTCAACGGCGTGCGCTTCTTCGCCTCACCGACCTGCCACCATGTGCCAGACATCTATCCAGGCATGGCCGAAAACGACGCCGCGCTGCTCCTGAAGGATTTTTTCAGAGAGCGACGCGAACCGTAGCGTCGCCGGATTTCCCTGGCGCCGGCAGCTTACCACGGCAGCCAGTCGAACATGCCGCCGCTCTTGTTCTTGGCGGCCGCTTCCTTCTTGAGGCGGCGTTCTTTCTTGTATTCGTCCTCGCCGAGGTCGTCCACTGGCGCGGTGGCGGCAGCGGCGCGGTATTGCACCGGCGGCTCGCTGAGATATCTGCGGGTGTTCGGATCACCCTGCTTGGCTTCGGCGAGGCGGCGCTTGACCTCGGCGGCGCGGCCCTTGTCCGAATCCGCGGGCGTCCAGGCCGGCGGATGACTGGAAGCCGACTGCGCCATCGCAGTCTTGACCGCCGACGGATCCGTCTGGACGTCATCGACGATCTGCGCCTGGTAGTCCGGATCGTCCTGATGGAGCGTCGCCTCGGCGCGCAGGCGAGCGCGGCGCTGCTCGGGCGATTCCGGCCAATCGGCGCTTGCCGTCGCGATGCTCTCCTGCGGCGGCGGCAGTTCCTTCTGACCCGGCGCCGGCTTCACCAGTTCGGGGCGCGGCTTGTAGTCGATCTTTTCCTTGTTCTTCGGCATGACTGTGAAAGCGCTGGTGAGATCGCCGGCAAGCTGGGCGGAGGCGGTCTTGTCGGTCCCGTAGGTCGGCGAGCCCATGCAGCCGGACAGGGCCAGGCCGGATACGACAAGCGGCGCCAGCAGCGCAACGCGCGCGCAAGTTCTTTCGGTCATGGCAAAAAGTCCCACTCTAGCAGCCTCTCGATCGCCACCGGCCAAAGGCCCGGTCCCCATCGCCTATGCTTCCGACGGAAATCCGGCGACAATTTGTCGGCCGGAGTTTCGCGTGTTTACCTCAACCACTCGTTAAGGGCAACGAGCGGGGGCTGATCAGCCGCCCGCCGTGGCATTTGTGCACCGCCTTATATACGACCAAGCGCCTTCAATTCATGCAGGACCGCCGCGTCCCGCGCCGAAACGTCGGGGAATTCCTCGTCCTGCCCGACATCGGCCGTGTAGCGCCATGAGCGCGCGCATTTGACTAGGCCCCGGTCCTCGGCCTTCTCGACCACCACGGCGACGCCCTTGACGTCGTCCAGCGTGAAGGCACCAGAAGGCGCGTCGCCATGCGCAATGACCAGATCGCTGGTGATCGCCATTTCGGCCATGTCGACATCTGATATCGCCGCTTCGAGCGCCGCATCGTCGAGCATGACGACCGGCACCGCTTCCAGCGACGAGCCGATGACCTTCTGGGCACGCGCGATCTCCAACGCGCCGGTGACGACACGGCGGACCTGCCGCACCTTGCGCCATTTTTCCGCCAGCGCCTCGTTCTTCCAGTCGGACGGGATTGGCGGGAACTGGTCGAGATGCACCGAGACGGCGTCCGGATGGCGGTCGAGCCAAGCCTCCTCCATAGTGAAGGGCAGCATCGGCGCCAGCCATTTCACCAGGCAGTCGAACAGATGGCGTACCACCTGCACGGACGCCTTGCGCTTTACGCTGGACGGCGCCTCGCAGTAGAGCGCGTCCTTGCGGATGTCGAAATAGAAGGCCGACAGCTCGACCACCATGAAGTCGAGCAGCGTGCGGGTGATGCGCTTGAACTCGAAGGCGTCGTAGCCCGCGCGCACGACTTCATCGAGTTCGGAAAGCCGGTGCAGCATCAGCCGCTCCAGCTCCGGCATCTTGTCCAGCGGCACGTCCTCGCCATCGTCATGGGCAAGCGTGCCCAGCATCCAGCGAATGGTGTTGCGCAGCTTGCGGTAGGCGTCGACATTGGTCTGCAAGACGTTCTTGCCGAGCCGCTGATCCTCCCAGTAGTCGGTCGTCACCACCCATAGCCGCAGGATATCGGCGCCCGACTGTTTGATGACGTCCTGCGGCACCACGGTGTTGCCGAGGGACTTCGACATCTTGCGCCCCTCCTCGTCCATGGTGAAACCATGGGTGACGACGGTGTCGTAAGGCGCCCTGCCCCTGGTGCCGCAGCTTTCAAGCAGCGAGGAGTGGAACCAGCCGCGATGCTGGTCGGAGCCTTCGAGATAGACGTCGGCCGGCCATTTCAGGTCAGGACGATCCTCCAGGGTGAAGACATGGGTCGAGCCGGAATCGAACCAGACGTCGAGGATGTCCATCACCTGCTGCCATTTCGAGGCATCGTGGTTGCCGAGGAAACGCTCCTTGGCGCCGGCCGCAAACCAGGCGTCGGCGCCTTCCTTCTCGAAGGCGTCCATGATGCGCTGGTTGACCGCCTCGTCGCGCAGGACATTGCCGTCGGCATCGGCGAAGACGGCGATCGGCACGCCCCAGGCGCGCTGGCGCGACAGCACCCAGTCGGGGCGCTCCTCGATCATGGCGCGGATGCGGTTCTGGCCGGCGGCCGGCACGAAGCGGGTGTCGTCGATGGCCTTCAAGGCACGGCTGCGCAGCGTCGTGCCGTCGCCGAGCTCCTTGTCCATGTAGACGAACCATTGCGGCGTGTTGCGGAAGATGATCGGCTTCTTCGACCGCCACGAATGCGGATAGGAATGCTTCAGCCGGCCGCGCGCGAACAGCGCGTTGCGCTTGATCAGCTCGTCGATGACCGCCTGATTGGCATTGCCCTTCTTGCCGTTGTCGTCGATCACGCGGGCGGCACCGCCCTCGCGGTCCGGGCCGAAGCCCGGCGCATCCTTGGTGAAGAAGCCGGCGTCGTCGACAGGGAACGGGATCGCCGTGTCGATGCCGCGTTGGCGCAGTTCCGATGCAGCGTCCGTCCAGGCATCGAAGTCCTCGCGGCCGTGACTGGGCGAGGTGTGAACGAAGCCGGTGCCGGCATCGTCGGTGACGTGGTCGCCGGCGAGCATTGGGACGGGGAAGTCGTAGCCGCCATTCAAATCTTTGAAGGGATGAGAAAGGGTAAGGCTTCCAAGCTCTTCGGCCGAAATGCTACGGAAGCGATTCATCGTCACTTTGGCTTTGGCCGCAGCCTCGTCCGCCAACGCGTCGGCGAAGATCAGTCTTTCGCCAGGCTGCGGGCCGAAAGCATTCTCGGCCGCAGTGACCTCGTAGAGGCCATAGTTGATGCGTGGCGAATAGTTTACGGCGCGGTTGCCGGGTATGGTCCACGGCGTGGTCGTCCAGATGACGACATGGGCCTCCAGCAAGTCCAGTAACGTCTGCGTCAGCTTTGGATCCAAGGCCGGCTGCCCATCTTCGACGTTGGTGACCTGACGAGCGAGGCTGACGACCGGAAACTTCGCCCAGATCGTGTCGCTCTCATAGTCCTGGTATTCGACCTCAGCCTCGGCCAGTGCGGTGCGCTCGACAACGCTCCACATCACCGGCTTGGAGCCGCGATAGAGCTGGCCCGACATGGCGAATTTCAACAGTTCGCCGGCGATGCGCGCCTCGGCATGGAACGCCATCGTCGTATAGGGATTGTCGAAGTCGCCGACGACACCGAGCCTCTGGAACTCGCCGCCCTGCACCTTGATCCAGTGCGCGGCGAACTCGCGGCATTCCTTGCGGAACTCGTTGACCGGGACCTCGTCCTTGTTCTTGCCCTTGGCGCGGTATTGCTCCTCGATTTTCCATTCGATCGGCAGGCCGTGGCAATCCCAGCCGGGCACATAGTTCGAGTCGTAGCCGCGCATCTGGAACGAGCGGGTGATGACGTCCTTGAGGATCTTGTTCAGCGCATGGCCGATATGGATGTTGCCGTTGGCGTAGGGCGGGCCGTCATGTAGCACGTATTTTTCGCGGCCGGCGGCGTTTTCGCGCAGCTTGCGGTAAAGGTCCATGTCCTGCCAGCGCTTGACCAGCAGCGGCTCCTTGTCGGGCAAGCCGGCGCGCATCGGGAAATCCGTCTGCGGCAGATAAAGCGTTTTGGAATAGTCGATCGTTTCAACAGTGTCGGTCATTGGGGTATCGGTCATTGGTCTGCCATATGCATTGCCCGGCAAAAGAGCCCGGGCGTTGAACTATCATGATCTGGAAAAAGCGCGAGAGGCCGCGCACAAAATTCCCGGCGGCTCCGGCGGCGCTCAAGCCGTCCGGAACACCGGGCTCGTAATTCGTATCGCAATCGCGAGAGGGCGCGAAACGCTCGTCATGGCTGGGCTTTTAGCCGAGACAGGCGATATTGAAAAGCCCGAACTCTCGGTGCCTTCATTGCAGCTAATGACGTCATAATGCATCCGGCCGATAGGCGATTGCCGGGCTAAGCACTCACATCGAGAAATCGAAGCGATAGGTCGTCGATACGCCGATCATGAACTGATCTCTGGAGCCGCGCTCCTTGACCAGGCTGGAATCGGCCGCCGGGCCCATCAGGCGTGAATATTCGCCGAACAGGCTGGCCGTCATCGGCTCGGTCACTTTCCAGGTCACCGCGCCGCCGAGGCCCGCCGACTTCACGCCGCCGCCCGGACGGTATCGGCTGAGGCCCGAAGCCACGGCTTCCTCGGCGTTGACGCCGTAATAGGCGTCGAAATAGTCTGACGAGGCAAACGAGACGCGCGGCCCGCCCGAAATTCTGATGTCCGGCGTCACATCATAGAATGCGTCGGCGGCGATGTCGGCGACAAAGCCGCTATGGGCGCGAATGCCGCGCCGCAATTCGGCGCGGGCGCGCAACCAGTCAAAAGGATAAAATTCGAAGAAGCCGCCGGCTTCGCCACCCCAGCGCACCGGGTCGAGGCCTTTCAGCTCGTCGGCGTCGTCGCCATCGCGCGAAAACAGCAATTTTCCGGTCAGGCCGGCGCGGAGGCCGCCTTCGTCGATCAACGCCAGCGAAATGTTGTCGTTGCGCGAGGTGAAGCGGGCCGCAGGACCGGCCTTGCCGAGCGAGATGATCGGCTGGGCGCTGAGCAGGTACTTCTTGCCACCCTCAAAGTTCGGCGCGACCATGCCGGTGGCGCCGACCGTCAGATACCAGTCGCCGGACAGCCAGCCCAAAGCGCCCTCGCCGGCTTCGGCGGCACCGGGCGCGCACAGCACGAAGCTGGCCAAGACCACCTGAAACACCCTGACAGAACGCATCGTCACTCCATACGCACGAAACGCCGGCGGGAACAACCGGCCTGGCCAAGAGCCATGGCGCCGGTTCAGTAAACTTTGATTTAAATTCGAAACGCTGCCTCGCTTTTTTGGCGTGCGTCCGGTGCAAGCTGCTCGCTGGACGGGCAAGGCCTTCGGCGCTACCCTCCAAATCGGCAAGATGCCAGGCGACCTCGATGGAGATGGCGGCAATGACCCTGCAAGGCGATGCTTTAAAGGATGCGATTGGTCAGACGCGGGCGAAATGGGGATGGTTCGTCGGGCTCGGCGTGCTGCTGCTGATCCTCGGCGGCATCGCGTTCGGCAATCTGTTCATCGCCACGGTCGCCTCGGTCTATGTCGTCGGCTGGCTGATGCTGATGGCCGGAATCATCGAGATCATGCATGCCTTCGGTGTGAAGACATGGAGCCGGTTCTTTTACTGGCTGCTCAGCGGCCTTCTCTATGCAGTCGCCGGGTTCTTCGCCTTCTATAATCCGCTGCTGGCGTCGGCGGTACTGACCTTCCTGCTGGCGGTCGCCCTTCTCGCCTCTGGCGTGCTCAGGGCCTGGGTCGGGTACAAGCACAGACCGGAGAAAGGCTGGGGCTGGCTGGTGGCGGCCGGCGTCATCAGCGCGCTGGCAGGCCTGGTCATCGCTATGGGCTGGCCAGTCAACAGCGTATGGGTGCTGGGGCTGTTTCTCGCCGTCGACCTGATCTTCCAGGGCTGGGCCTTCATTGCGGTCGGCCTGGCGCTAAAAAAATAAGCTCAAAAAGCAATGGCCGCGTCGAGATCGGAAAGCGGGCGGACGCCGGTAAGCAGCGCCCTCGCCTCGACCTCGTCGCGCTTCATCTGCGCGACCAGCGCATCGAGCCCGTCGAACTTCACCTCGGCGCGCAGGAAACCAAAGAAGGACACAGCGCAAATCTCGCCGTAGAGATCGCCGGAGAAGTCGAAGACGAAGGTTTCCAGAAGCGGCGCGCCGTCGTCATCGACGGTCGGGCGGCGGCCGAAGCTGGCAACCCCATCATGAAGCGTGCCGTCGGCGCTACGGAAGCGGACAGCATAAATCCCTTCCTTCAGAGTGGCTTCCGGCGAAAGCCTCATATTGGCGGTTGGAAAGCCGAGCGTCCGGCCAAGCTGCTGGCCGCCGATCACCTCGCCGTCGACCGTGAAGCGGTAGCCGAGCAGGCCGGCGGCCTCGGCCACCGCGCCTTCGCACAGCAGCGCGCGGATCCGGCTCGACGACACCACCTCGGCGCCCTCGTCGCGAAACGCGTCAACCAGGGTGACGCCGAAGCCGTGGCGTTCGCCGGCCGCCATCAGATAGGCCGGGCCGCCTTGCCTGTCCTTGCCGAAGTGGAAGTCGAAGCCGGTCACTGCGTGACTGATGCCGAGATTCCTGTCCAGCACGTCGGTCACGAACGCTTCCGCCGACAATGCGGCGAAGTCGCGCGTAAACGGCTGTTCGACGAGTGCGGCAAAGCCTAGATACGATAACAGCCGTGCTTTCATCGGCGGCGGCGTCAGCACGAACAGCGGTATCTCAGGCCGGAACACCTTTCTCGGATGCGGCTCGAAGGTAAGCACCAGAGCCGGCACGCCGCGCCGGCGGGCCTCGGCAAGCGCGCGCTCGAGCACCGCCTGGTGGCCGCGGTGCACACCGTCGAAATTGCCGATCGCCACCACGCCACCCCGCAAATGGGCCGGCAGCGGCGAGATTGCAGAAACGCGTTCGAAGGCTTCCGTCATCGAGCGACCCTACTGCAGTCTCGGAATGACCGCGACCGGCCGGTAGCCGTGCCTTTCCAGAAAGGCAATTAGCCTGGCCGGATCCGGTCGTAGCGGATCGCCGTAGTCGCGGGCATGGATGCCGCCCGATACGTAGAGCACGTCGAAGCCGTTGTCGGCAGCACCCTTGATGTCCGTCATCATGCCGTCGCCGATGGCCAGCACGTCCGAGCGCTCGACCGCGCGGCCGAGCAGGTCGGCGATCTCCTTCATCGCGACATCATAGACCGGGGCATAAGGTTTTCCGGCGATCAGCGTCCGCCCGCCGAGCTGGGCATAGTCGCGAGCCAAGGCCCCCGCGCACCAGATCATCCGCTCGCCGCGCTCGACCACGATGTCGGGATTGGCGCAGATGAAGGGCAGGTTCCTGGCGCGTAGCCGCCGAAGAAGATCGGCGTAGTCCTCCGGCTTCTCGACCTCGTCGTCGAACAGCCCGGTGCAGACCACACCGGATGCCTCGAACTCCTCGACGAGCTCGACGTCAAGACCGTCATAAAGCGTGAAATCGCGGTCGGCGCCAATATGGAAGATCTTTCGCGGGCCCTCGATGATCAGGTCGCGGGTCACGTCACCGGAGGTGACGATACGGTCATAGGCCGCAGAAGGAACGCCGATCGCATTCATCTGCGCCACCACATCGGCGCTGCGCCGCGGCGAATTGGTGATCAGCACCACAGGTATCTTCGCTTCGCGTGCGGTCGCCAGCGCCAGAGCGGCGGCCGGAAAATGCCGTTCGCCATTGTGGACCACGCCCCAGACATCGCACAGGATGGCAGAATAGGCTGCAGACAAATCCGCGAGCGAGCCGATGATATCGGGCGAATCCGCCATATCTTTTCCCAGGTCATGATGGTTGCGAGCGCCGCCGCCGACGATCCGCAGCGACCGGACCGCATTAACCGAAGCTCTTCCCCCTGTCACCAGCTTTCGCTGCGTTCAGCATGCCGCCCAGCAATGAAGGCATAATCGCAAAGCACAAAAATTTTCGTTTCCAGAGCTTTAGCCGATTCCGGAGGTTCGGCGGCGATCCCGATCGCGGGCGGCATTGGCCCCAACGGCGGCGTGGTTAACGAGCTTTGAAAAAGTGTGTCGATCTTGGACATATTTTAGCAATCTGAAATTTAAGGATTGGTGGCATCATTCGCCGACAAAGGGGTTCTGGCGGGGTGCTGACGGCAATGATCCGAAAATTCGGTAGGGACCGGCGTGGCAACTATACGCTGATGACGGTCATCACCATGGTGCCGCTCATGGGCGGCTTGGCGCTCAGCGTCGACTACTCGGAACTGCTCCGCCAGAAGAACGCTACGTTGAATGCCCTGGACGGCGCCGGCCTGGCTACTGCTCATAAGATCGTCTCCGGCGCAAGCGACGACGACGCCAAGGCCTATGCCAAGACTTTCTTCGAAGCCAATCTCGGCCCTGTCGATCCGGCCAATACGTTGCTTACCGTCACCCTGCCCAACAGCAATGCGGGTGGCGGCACGTTGAAGCTCTGCAGCGCCCTGACGTATCGCCCCTATTTTCTGCCGGCCGCCGCTATGCTGATGGGCGGCGGGACCACCAGCGATACAACCTTCACGGCGTGCTCGGAAATCCGCCTCAAGAACACGCTGGAAGTAGCCCTTGTGCTCGATAATTCCGGCTCGATGAATAATCTGGGTTCCGGCACCGGGGCCAAGCGAATAGACCTGCTGAAGTCTGCCGCCAAGCAGCTTGTCGATACGCTGGCGCTGCAGGCACAGCAGATGAAGCAGGTCACTAAACCGGTGCAGTTCTCCCTGGTGCCGTTCGCTGCTTCGGTCAATGTCGGTCCCACCCATGACCAGGATAGCTGGATGGACCAGGACGGCATCTCCCCGATCCAGCACGAGGATTTCGACTGGACGAAGATGACCCCCGCGAACGATCCGGACAAATACGCTGAGAAGCTCAACGGCGTCTGGTACAAGCGCGGCGCTGGCTGGGGCGACAGCGAGGATCAACCACTGACCCGCTTCAGCCTTTACGCCGACATTACGGTCGAGTCCGGCCGCGAAGAAGTGCCTAACACGAAACAGTATATCTGCGACACCTATAACAAAAAAGGCAACTGCAGCAGCGGCCACTGGACCACTCCGGAATATATCTACACCACCAGTCGCTATGCGAGCTGGCAGGGTTGCGTCGAGGCGAGGCCGCACCCGTATAATAACGAAGATACGACGCCGAACACCGCCACGCCTGCCACGCTGTTCGTGCCGATGTTTGCGCCGGACGAGGCTGGCACCCTCTGGCTCGATTTCAACCGCGACGGCGCTAACGACGTGACCTATTTGTCCTATGGTTACGGCAACAACTGGTGGGCCGACTGGCCCAATTACACCGACAGCCCAACCGCTTCACAGCGGCAGTCGGACATGCGCAAATATTTCCTGGTCAAGCCTTACGGCTCGCAGTCGGCTGCCTCGGGCGACGGCCCGAATGCGTCCTGCACGACCAACCCGATCACGACGCTCAAAGACGTGAGCCAGCTTGCCCAGAAAGACGAGATCAAGAACGCCATCGACGCCATGGCCCCCAACGGCAACACCAACGTGCCGGAAGGCCTTGCCTGGGGCTGGCGGACGGTGTCGAGCAACGAACCTTTCACCGAGGGCCGGCCGAACACCGAAAGGGGCAACGACAAAGTGGTGATCGTGCTGACTGACGGCGCCAATACCTACAGCGCCGTCAGCGACAGCGGCTATGCCAACAACAGGTCGACCTATGCCGCTTACGGCTACACCGGCCTGACATATCCGGGCTCTGGAAGCGTGACGCGCCTGTTCATGAACACGAGCACGGACATCGGCAAGACCACCTATACCGGCGCCAACTACACCGCCGCTCTAGACGAGCAGATGCAGACCCTTTGCGCCAACGCGAAGAGTTCGAACATTCTCGTCATGACCGTCGCGCTCGACCTGTCGACCACCGATGCCGGCGATAAGAAAGCGCTCGACGCGCTGAGGGCATGCTCGTCGGACTCGCGCTTCCGCATGGATCCCACGGATCCGACCAAACCGGCCAAGCTGTTCTGGAACGCGACCGGGGCGACGCTGTCGGACAATTTCAAGGAAATCGCCAACGAATTGTCGAACCTGCGCATCGTCGGCTGACATGTAAGCGGCGATGCGACGGGCTGGCGCAATGGCTTGCGCTGTCATGCTCTTGCGCCTGCGGACTAGCGAGGGCACTTGGAGCGTTCGCCTGACCGTGCACATCGGATGGAGATCATCGGGAGGCGCGGAGTCGCCATCCGGAGATGCACCTGTGCCCGAAGCCGCCAATCATCTCGCCTTCGCGCTGGTCTGCCTCGGCATGGTGCTGACGCCTGGTCCGAATATGATCTATCTGATCTCGCGATCGCTGTCTCAGGGGCCGAAAGCCGGCCTGATCTCGCTCGGTGGCGTGGCGCTCGGCTTTGTCTTCTACGTGTTGTCGGCGGCATTCGGCATCACCGCGCTGCTGCTTGCCGTACCTTACGCCTATGATGCGCTGCGCTTTGCCGGCGCCTTCTACCTCTTGTGGCTTGCCTGGCAAGCAGTGAGGCCAGGCGGACGCTCGCCGTTCCAGGTCCGGGAACTGCCGAAGGACAGGCCGCGCAAATTGTTCGCCATGGGCCTGATGACCAATCTGCTCAACCCGAAGGTGGCGGTGCTTTATCTTTCGCTGCTGCCGCAGTTCATCAGCCCCGGCAAGGGCCACGTGCTTTCGCAGCTTCTGGTGCTCGGCACCACGCAGATTGCGATCAGCCTCACCGTCAACGCGATCATCGCGGTTACGGCCGGCTCGATCGCCGTCTTCCTCGCCGGCCGACCGCTATGGCTGGTGATCCAGCGTTGGATGATGGGCACGGTGCTGACCGCACTGGCCCTGAAGATGGCAACCGACGCGCAGCGTTAACTGAGAGCATCGGACCCAAAAGTGGGTACCGGTTTTGGGAGAATCCGATGCTCAAACGAAAAGATAGAGCGGCGCCACCGCCGCCGTAGCCTACATCGGCCGCCGGTCCTGCTGCGCCCGCTCCGGTTCGACCACCCTGCGATAGAGGTGCCACGTCGCATGGCCAAGCACGGGCATGACGACGGCGAGCCCGGCAAACAGCGGGATCGAGCCGATGACCAGCAGCACGGCCACCATCAAGCCCCACAGCGCCATCTGCAGCGGATTTGTCGTCACCGCCCGTGCCGATGTCTCGATTGCCGAGACCGCGCCGACATCGCGGTCGAGCAGCAGCGGGAAAGCGACGACGGTCGTCGCCAGCACGATCGCGGCGAAGACGAAGCCAGCCGCATTGCCGAGCAGGATCAGCGTCCAGCCTTTGGGCGTTGTCAGCACCTCGCGCAAAAAGCCGCCGATCGAGGCGGGCGGCTGATTGCCGAACAGGCCGGTGTAGATCGATTGCGCGGTGTACAGCCAGAGCAGGAACAGTGCCACCAGCATGACGCCGATAACCGCGATCGCCGGCAGCGCCGGCGAGTGGCGCACGTCGAGCGCGTGCCACCAGGACGTGTCCATGCCGAGTTCGCGGCGGCGGCTGATCTCGTAGAGGCCGATCGCGGCGAAGGGTCCAAGCAGGGCGAAGCCGGACATCAGGGGATAGAGGAGTTGGATGGCGTTGGAGCCGGATGTCGTCCACTGCGCCAGGATCAATCCGACCACCGGATAGATCAGGCACATGAACACGTAATGCGATGGCTTTGCCCAGAAATCCTCGACGCCGAGCCGTAGCACATCCATCAGGTCTGCCGTGGTGATGCGGCGCACCCTGGGCTGCACGTGCATTCCACGCGCGTCCGACATGACATGAAAGCTGGCCATAACCATTCTCCCGTGTGTCGGGGCGGCCACCGCCGGGATGGCCGCCCGTAGCTGCCATTTCAAAAGCGATGGCATGATAGCCGAATTCGATGTGCTTGTCGCGAATCGGGGTGGTGTCGGGGCAAGCGCCGCGCGGCACAGGGCGCGTCCGTGCCGCGCGGCTGGCGTGTGCCAGTGGTGAAAGTCTGACACTTGGTACCGGTGGATGGCAAGAAACCGCCCATAGCCGGGTGCAATGGCTTTTCCAGACTACAACAGTATAGTGCTCGAAACTGGCGGGGTGGTGTGATGTCGACCATACTTGTGACTGGGGCAACGGGTGGGATCGGGAAAGCAATTTGCGAACGGCTTGCGGCCGGTGGCGCGCGGCTGATGGTGGCGGCCCGCAATCAGGTGCGGCTTGAGTCGCTGGTTTCGACCCTGCCTGCACCAGCCGACGGTTCGCATGAAGCTATACCTGTTGATATGGCATCGGATGCCGCGTTGGGCGAGTTTGATCGACACCTCGCCACGTCGGGCCTCAAGCTTGATGGGGTCGTTCTTATGCCGCCCCAACCGCATTCGACCGCTGACCCTATGCCCGAGCCGGAGGTCTGGCGAACGCTGTTTCAGACAAGCTTCGTTGGGCCGTTGTCCCTGTTGAAGTCGGCAATCGCTCGGATGGAACCGGCCCCTGAAGCAGGCCGACGCTGCAAGGTCGTAATCATTTCCGGCATTTCTTCGGCTCAGGTTCTTAGCCACTACGCCACCGCCAACGTCATCCGCACCGCTTGGCTTGGAGAAGCGAAGACGCTTGCCTTTGCGCTAGGCGAAAGAGGTATTCATGTGAACACTCTTTCACTCGGTGGCACGCTGTCGCCCTGGTATCGGGATGCAATTGGCAGGCGAGCGCAGGACGCCGGCGTGACGTTTGAAGAAAGGATTGCGGTCGAGACCGACAATATTCCACTCAAAAAGTATGGGACGCCGTCTGAAGTTGCCGTCGTCGTCGAGGGCTTGTTGTCGCCCCTCACTGATCACATGACAGGCCTGAACATTCTACACGATGGCGGATTCACTCGGGCTTATTGAGGACGCCCTGGGCGCGATTGCGGGGCTGACCTTCCATCTTGTCCGTGATTGCCTGATTGGCGGTCTTTCAGCCTGAGCTGCCCCACACGTCGGGTACCAGTGTCAGGCTTTTACCACTAGTCTAGGCACCAAATCGTTCAATCACCTCGGCCAGCGGAATGTGGCCAAGGCAGACACCTGAACCCGCCGGCTTTTCGCCATCCTCGATGGCCTGCGCATACCGCACGTCCGGATCGCTTTCGATCCGGCGGCGCAACGCCGCCAGCTTGGGGTAGGCGGCGCCGTCGACCGCCTTGTGGAACTCCGCCCAGCGTGCCACGCCAATCAGCGTGGTATCCGCCAGCGTCAGGCGATCGCCGACCAGAAAGTCCGTGTCGACGATCATCGCCTCAAGCCGGTCATGGCGTTCGGCAACCGCCTTGCGGCCAAAGTCGCGCAAGGTCGCCAGCAGGACCGGCTCGGCCGATTCCATTTCATATGCAGCCCAGAGCGGGGTGAAAGCGGCGGTGAAACCGGTGTTCACGAAAGCCATCAGCTGATGCATCCGGTCCGCTTCCGGCGAGCGAGGATCGAAGCTGATGCGACGTTGCGTGTCGCGGGCTTCGAGCCAAGCGGCAATCGCCATGGTCTCGGTGAGCACTCTGCCTTCGTCCGTGATCAACACCGGCGTTTCCTGACGGCCGTTGATGCTGGCATAGTCGTCGTTCTTCATTTCGGTGAGCATGTCGACGCGACACAGGCGGTAAGGCTGTCCGAGGCGTTCAAAAGCAGCGACAAGCCCCATCGAACTTCCCGCCGGGACGCCGTAAAGGAGGATAGGTTCCATTTCTTTGTCTCTTCCATGTTAAGGGATCACGCTGCGCAGCGAAGCTTGACCCTAAACGCTGGTCGTCCCATGTAAATTACGCACTATTCTGTAACCAGGGACCCGCCATGAAAGATGTCGTCTCACGCTGCCCGATCGAAGAGACCATGCGCGTGCTCAGCGGTCGCTGGCCCACCTTGCTGCTCTACTATCTCAAGGACGGGACCAAGCGCTTCAGCGATCTGAGGCGTGACAACCCGACCGTGTCGCACCGCATTCTGGCGCTGGAACTGCGCAAGCTGGAAGAAGCCGGGATTGTGCGGCGAACTGCGCATGCCGGCTATCCGCTACGTGTCGACTATGACCTCACGGCGCCCGGCCTCAAGCTTGTGCCGCTCATCGACGCCCTGGGCGACTGGTGGGAAGATACCGAGGACGATCGGGCCGGCCAGATTTCATCGACGCCGGAAACCAGGCTCGTCAAGGCGGCCTGACCAGTGGTGAAAACCTGATGCCTGCTACCCGAGGCTGGACACCGCTTTGGGTGGGATTTGCCGTCCGGGCCCAATACCGCAATGCGCGGGTAGCGCCCGAAGCCGTTATTGCCGAGCAGATACTCTAACGTCGCGTTCTGGGCCGCAAGCGGACTTGCGGCTTCGAGGCTCGGAATGTCAGAAGCGGACATTTTGGTGCCATGCGTGCATCGACGTGAACTGACCCCTCTCGGACCTTCCCTAAATGCAAGATGACGAGCAGGTATTCTGACCTCCAATCCCGACCCTTGACAGCCAAGTGCAATATGCGCCAGCTGCGTCTTCGGTCGTTACAAGCCGTTGATGCGATATGAATCAGCATTGTTGGGCGGTAGCCTGAGGATTGAAGCCGATATGCGCTTCGCTGAAATGCCTAATGCGACTCCTCATGATCTTCCGGCCCCGTCGAGCGACGCTGCCAAAGCCGGTGACGCCGAGGTGATGAGGGCAGGCTAGATCAGTGCAGCAGATCCGCCCGGCGACTTTTCTTTTTGCGGCACGAGCCCTGCGCGACATGGGCGACGGCTTCGTGGCAATTCTGTTGCCGGTCTATCTCTTGGCATTAGGCTTCGCGCCTCTGCAGGTCGGCATCATAGCAACCGCATCGCTGCTCGGTTCAGCGCTCATGACCATCGCCGCCGGACTCCTTGGTGCCCGACACGATCACCGCCAACTCCTGCTTGCCGCCGCCAGTCTGATGGTCGCCACAGGTGTGGCCCTTGCTGTGGTCCACGACTACGCGCTGCTTTTGGTGATCGCCTTCGCAGGCACCATCAACCCGTCGGCCGGCAGCGTCAGCGTATTCGTGCCTTTAGAGCATGCCGTGCTCACGCGCGAAGTCACTGATGCCGCCCGGACCAAAATGTTCGCGCGTTACAGCCTGGTGGGTGCGCTCGCAGGCGCGGTTGGCGCGCTTGCTTCGGCGACACCTGATCTTCTGGCTCTAGCCGGCTTCGACCAACTCACCGGCATCAAGGCGATGTTCGTGCTTTATGCATTTCTGGGCCTGCTCGGCGGCCTTCTCTACGCGCGAATCCCGCAGCGCCGTCCAGCGTCGGACTCCGGCACCGCGTCCGCGCTCGGCCCCTCGCGCAATATTGTGTTCAAGCTCGCGGCCCTTTTTAGCCTTGATGCCTTCGCCGGCGGCTTCGTCGTCCAGTCGCTGCTTGCCCTGTGGCTTTTCGAAACATTCGACCTGTCGCTCTCGGAAGCGGGCTTTTTCTTCTTCTGGTCCGGCGTACTTTCGGCGTTCTCATTCCCCGTTGCTGCTTGGCTGTCCCGGCACATCGGGCTCATCAACACGATGGTGTTCACTCACATTCCGTCCAGCATTGCTCTGATGTTGGCGGCGCTTGCGCCCACGCTGCCTCTGGCACTCGCCCTGCTGTTGATCCGCGCTGCGCTTTCGCAGATGGACGTCCCGACGCGATCGTCTTACGTCATGGCCGTCGTCACGGAGGCAGAGCGGGCGACGGCCGCGAGCTTCACATCTGTCCCGCGCAGCCTAGCCGCCGCAGCCAGTCCCGCCTTGGCGGGCGCTCTGTTCGCTGCCTCGTTCCGGGCATGGCCCCTCCTGATCTGCGGTGCCCTAAAAATCATTTATGACCTGCTGCTGCTGATGCAATTCCGGCACCTCAAGCCGCCAGAGGAACGGTGATACAGTGTTGTCGGTTGCGGGTGTGTTATACCAGGACGGCTCGACTGATCAGGCCGGGCCGCGGCCTTGTAAAAGCGGCACCAGCCATCAGGGCTGATTTCATCCGCGACAATCTCGCATGCATTCGGCTCCCGGAAATGGGTGCACCCGGCGAAGAACGGGTGTTGTCATGCATCAAAGCCCCGCCAGCTCGCACTATTGCCCTGCAGACACAGGATCAACGAATTGTCCCCGCGATACATCCATGCACGAGCCCGATCAACGGAGCCCATATAGTCGGTCATCCGGGCTTGCCTGCCGCGACGCGGGCGGGGCGTGAGGAAGTTCACCTCAAATTGCTCTTCGGAAACAGCACGCGATCGGGTTTTGCATTCATTCGCGCCAGCATTTCCTTGATCAAGCGTGTTTTGGTGCGCCCCGCTTCCTTCGGCGGCACGAGGTAACGCACGATGGCCTCGAGCCAGGTGTTTTCACTGACGCGAAAATGAACCACGGGATGCTCCTTCACTTCGAGTTCGTCCACCGGCGTTTGTGACAGGATGTGCTTATAGACCTTCACCTTCTGGCTCATGATGTCGCCGATCTGCTCGTCAACGACCTCTCTCATGGTTTTCGCTACGAATTCCAGATCGCTTTCATAAGCGAGCTGGAACTTGATTTCGTTCCAAACATAGGGAAACAGCGGCCAGGAATAGTTGAAGACCGGCGTGTCAAACACGGTGGAGTTCGGAAACTTGATGACGCGTCCGCTTGGATGATCGGTCCAAAGATGTTCGCCGCCGAATTCCCATAACGTCGTGTCGAGATAGCTGACATCAATGACATCGCCATGGGCATCGCCGATGCGAATGCGGTCGCCAACGCGATAAGGCGCCCTGGCCAGAATATAAATCCAGGCGATGAAACTGGAGATCGGCATTTGCAGCGCAAAGCCGAGAATCAGTGAAATCAGGCCGAGTGAAACAACCGCAGCGTACCAGTTCACAAATAAGACCGAAATGGCCACGAAGACGATGGCGACGACGACGACCAATCGAAAAATACGTTGCAGGTTGAAACGCGAAACACGATTGGGAATTCGGCCAATGAGAAAGACTTCGATAACATTGGCAACGGTCAGCATAACGAAAATGAGAAGGCCGCCCCTGACGTAGTTCAGCACGCGAACGCGCAAAGACGCATCAAGCCATTCTAAGCGCCAATTGATCAGGACTTGGATGCCAAAAAGCAGCAAGGCGGCGGCAGCGAAACCAACCGTCCACCAGACATCTTGCTTGCGAAGGCTGAAGCGGAATTTTTCCTCGGGCTTTTTCGCCTTCTGTTCCAAAGTTTCTGGATCAGCAGTCTGTTGCGCGGCCCGTTCGAGTCGGGAAAGGTTCTCCTGTTCCTTGGCGCGCGGTTCCATGGGTTCACCTCCCGATGTGGCCATCAACACCCAGCCAGTGCCTTCTCGTTCCTCGACGGCGGCATTCCGGCAACGACGCAATGTCAGTCGCTGACCGGTTCCTTGCCGGTCCCCGAAAGCTGGCCTTCATTCCGGCGGCCCCGTCCTTAATGAAATAGGGCGGCAAGCAGAAAGATGCGACGGCGCCGCCATATTCGGCAAATGCCTTATAGCCCGATCCGAAATTAAGCTGAGTTTGGCCAAGTGTCTGCCGGCTAGCGGTCTGCGGCGGGAGTGCTCTTGTCGAGAGCAATGCGGCTATCGGCGGTGGTTGGGTGACTATCTTGGAGAATACCGCGCCATAGCGTGCAGTCAGCAGGGTTCGCGGACGGCTAAGGGCCAGTGAGCGAGTTTTTTGAGCGCCGGCCCGGCAAAAGCCATGATCACCGCTATGTCAGTCGGGCATGACCGTTGCCAAAATCGAAAATTCCGATGCCCGATCAAACTTTAACAGGCGAATGCTATTTAGAGCTGCCGGCCTTGCTGCACTGGCCGGGCTCGCTGCCTGCGCCACTGTGCTGCCCACCGGCGAAGGCGCCGGGGTCTCCGCCTCCGCCGTCGGCACACTGGCGGGCATCCGTGCCTCAGCCGGCCTCGGGCCGCTTCTCCCCGACCCTCACCTCGAACAGGCAGCCCTGCAGCAGTCCGGCTATATGGCGCGCGGCGGCCGCATGACCCATACCACAGGCTGGGGCAAGGGATTCGCCTCGCGCGTCAAGGGCAACGGCATTAGCGGTGCTGCCGCCGAAAACATCGCCGAGGGCCGTTTCGATCAGCAGAAGCTGTTCGACATCTGGATGCATTCGGCCGGCCACCGCCGCAACATGCTCGACCCGCGCTTCACCCGCTTCGGTCTGGCCTATGTGCGGGACGGCCGCGACAGCTCGCTGCGCTACTGGAGCCTTGTTCTGGGCAGATAGGAGGTGTGACCGGCAAGTTGACAAGCCGTCAGCCCATATGCGCGGCGGGACCGGCGGTCGAACCAGCCTTTGGCTTGCGCAGCAGGAAAACAAACGGGATGGCAAGCAGCCTTATGATCGTCAGCAGCTTGAAGTCATTGACGTAGTCTCAGGCTTCATCAGCCGATGGACCGAGGTGGTCTATTGCGCCTCACCCGCCGTGGCGTGGCCGAAGATGCTCGGAAGCCCGCGGGAAACGCCGGTGTCCACCGGTGACGGTCGCACTCATGCCGGTGCGCAGCTCCATCTTGGCGTCGGCATCGGCCAGTTGCAGGCGACCTTGACCCCAGTTGCCGGTGGCGTTTTGGGCGGGCAACAGCGAGAACTCGGCCCCCGTGCCGGCGCCAATCGCCTTGACCGTGGCTTCGAACGTCTTACCCGGACAGGTGTCGACCACGATTTCAGCCTTCTGGCCGGGCTTCATATTGGTGAGCTGGATTTCTTTGAAATTGGCATCGATCCGGGTGTTGCCGGTCTCGACCAGCGAAAACAGCGGCGTACCCGAGCCGACATACTGGCCTTGAACGAGGCAGCCTGGCTGATGATGCCGGCGGCCGGCGCCCTGACCGTGGTCTGCCCCAAATCGTAGGCAGCCTTGTCGCCTGCGGCAAGCGCCGCCATCACGGTCGATGCTTGTCGGTCTCGATATCGGGATTGCCGTCAAGCGCAGCCCTGCCGCTGAGGATGCCCTGCTCGGCCGCGGCCAGTTGCTGCTTGGCCTGTCGAGATCGTTCCTGGCCTCCTCCAGCGACGATTTGGCGTTAATGCCCTTGCGGGCAAGGTCGGCGGCCCGGTCATATGCGACTGCGCATAGTCGACCTGGCTGGCGTCGGAGTTCTCCTACGCTACCAGTGTTCTGGTTTTCCCCGGGCGCCCCATTCGAGGACCTTTCAAAGGGCCAGCATGGAAGAGGCCGGTCGCCAAAACATCGGAAAATTTTCAGAATCCGATCGGGATTTCAGCGCCCGAAAAGCCGAATGAAAGCGTGCTGGTGAACGGGCCAATTGACCTATGTTTTCGCGCCAAGGCGCCCGGCCCCGTCTCCAGTTAAGGATCATTGCCGGCTGTCGCGCCCGTTCCGGCGCGCGCCGGCCGCAACATGGATAGGAGACAACATGACTGCCGCATCCAACAGCAGGTTGAAACGTGGCCTCGTCGGCGTGTCGATCGCAGCGCTCGCCTGCGCCGCCGCCGTCACCTGGTACGCTGCCAAGGGCGAGGCCGCGAGCGCAAAGCCGGATGTGCCGGAAGCGAAGCTGGTCAAGGCCGTGACGGTGAAGCCGGCACCGCAGGCGGATAGCCGCCTCGCCATCGGCGAGATCCGCCCGCAGCGCGAAAGCGATCTCGGCTTCCGCTTGTCCGGCAAGCTCGTGCAGCGCATGGCAGCAGTAGGCCAGATGGTCAGGAAAGGCGAAGTGCTCGCCCGCATCGAGGACCAGGATTATCGCAACCGCTTGCGCAGCGCCGAGGCCGATGTCGCGGCGGCGCAGGCCGTGCTGGTCGAGGCGCGTGCCGCCGAAGCCCGCCTCGGAGCGCTGCTTGCCAAAGGCTTCACGACGCGCGCCAATTACGATGCGACGCTGAAGAATTTGCGCTCGGCGCAAGCCAAGCTGCAATCGGCGAACATCGCCTTCGAGATGGCCGGGGATCAGCTCGGCTACACCGAACTGCATGCGGATTTCGACGGCATCGTCACCGCGACCGGCGCTGAAGCCGGCCAGTCCGTCAATGTCGGGCAGATGGTCATTCGCGTCGCCGACCCCGAGGCTCGCGACGCCGTCTTCTCGATTGCGGAAGCCGTCCTCTCGAACGCGCCGCATGGCGCGCGGCCGCCGGAGGTCAGGGTATCGCTGCTGAGCAATCCGGCAATCGCCACGGCGGGAACCATACGCGAAATCTCGCCGGTGGCGGATGCCGCGACCCGCACCTTCCAGGTCAAGGTCACATTGCAGAATGCGCCCCGCGAAATGCGCTTCGGCTCAAGCGTCGCCGGCCGCGTCGATGCTACGGGCAAACCGGTCGTCGTTCTGCCCGGCAGCGCGCTTTTCGACAAGGAGGGCAAGCCGGCCGTCTGGGTCATCACCGCCTCGTCGGCGGTGGAGCTGAAGCCCGTCACCGTCAAACGATACGAGACCGACCGCGTCGTCGTCAGCGACGGCCTTGTCGAAGGCGACATCGTCGTCACCGCCGGTGTCAACCGCTTGCGTGAGCATGAAAAAGTCCGCACCATTGAAGGAGAAGCAAAATGAGCGTGTCTCAGACAAAGATCCTCATCGCCGGCGCCGGCCCAACCGGCCTGACGCTGGCGCTGTGGCTGACCCGCCTCGGCGTCCCGGTCCGCATCTTCGACAAGGCCGCGGGTCCGGGCGAAACCTCGCGTGCGCTGGCCGTCCAGGCCCGCACGCTGGAGTTCCACCGGCAGATCGGCATCGTCGACGATATTCTGTCGGCGGGAGTGAAGCTGGAGCGACTGACGCTGCACACGCCGGCCGGCGTCGCCGCCAGGCTGCCGCTTTCCGACTTCGGCCGCGGCATCAGCCCTTACTCCTTCGCCTTCGCGCTGCCGCAGGACATTCACGAGCGCGTGCTGATCAAGCATCTGCAGCGCGCCGGCGTCGAGGTCGAGCACAATACGGAGCTTGTCGCCTTCGAGGACAATGGCAATTCGGTCGTCGCCACCTTGCACAAGAACGGCAAGGACGAGACTGTCAGCGCCGCCTATCTCGTCGGTAGCGATGGCGCCCGCAGCGCTGTGCGGCATGGGCTGAATATCGGCTTCCCCGGCGGTACCTACGAACAGGCGTTTTACGTCGCCGACGTCAGAGGCCGCGGCGCGGTGACCCCCAATGGCATGGACACCACCATCAGTACTTACGGCTTCGCCATCGTCATGCCGGTCAGGCAGTCGGGTTCGCTGCGCCTGATCGGCATTGTGCCGAAGGCGCATGAGGCCGACGAGACCATCACCTTCGAGGCGATCCGCGCCGAGGTCGAGCGCGACACCGGCATCACGGTGGACGAGGTCAACTGGTTCTCGACCTACCGCGTCCATCACCGCGTCGCCGAACGTTTCCGCATCGGCCGCGTGTTCCTCTGCGGCGACGCCGGCCACATCCACAGCCCGGCCGGCGGCCAGGGCATGAACACCGGCATGGGCGATGCGGTCAATCTCGCCTGGAAACTCGCCGCCGTCATGCAGGGCCGCGCCGACCAGCGCCTGCTCGACAGCTACGAGCCGGAACGCATCGCCTTTGCCCACAAGCTGATCGAGAGCACAGACAGGGTGTTTCGTTTCGTCACCAGCCGCTCGCGCCTGGTCGGACTGTTCCGTCGCTATGTGATGCCGAGGGTACTGAATTTCCTGCTGCACACGTCGTTCGGCTCACGCCGCTTTTTCGGCCTGATTTCGCAGACCGCGATCGAGTACCACGCCGGTCCGATCAGTTCGGGCAGCGCCGGGCGTATCCAGGGCGGCGATCGCCTGCCCTATGTCGCCTCTGCCAGCGGGGACAATTTCGAGCCGCTGCGTTCGTTGGACTGGCAGGTGCATGTCTATGGCGAGGCCAATGCCGAGTTCAGGGCCATGCTCGCCTCGACCGGCATACCCGTCCACGTCTTTGCCTGGTCAGACGCCGCGGAAGCCAGGGGGCTCCACCGCAACGGCGCTTATCTGGTGAGGCCCGACGGTCACGTCGCGCTGGCCTCGACGGTCCAGGAGGCGGCCGCGTTCCAGCGTTACCTCGCCGGGCTCGCCATCAGGCCAAGGCTGGCCGAGCGCGCGCCGTACCGGATCTCAGGCACCATGCACAGCCTGGCCTGAATGCCGCTGGCACCGGCCTGAAGGCCGGCACCGCCCCAAAGCTCCAATCATTAGGAAACGTCAGCCGGCGCAGGCCGGCCGCGCGCCGGACAAGCGCGCGCAAAGAAACAGGAGTTGCATCATGACCAGCTTCAATCTTTCCGACTGGGCACTGCGCCACAAGAGCTTCGTCATCTACCTGATGATCGCGGCAGCGCTCGCCGGCATGTTCGCCTATACCGGCCTCGGCCGCGAGGAGGATCCGCCGTTCACCATCAAGACTATGGTGGTCAAGACCTTGTGGCCTGGCGCCACGACCAGCGACACGGTCAAGCAGATCACCGATCGCATCGAGAAGAAGCTCGAGGAGCTTCCCAAGCTCGACTACGTCAAGAGCTATACCAAGCCCGGCGAATCCGTCGTTTTCGTCAACCTGAAGGACACGGTCGCCGCGGACGAGGTGCAGCCGCTCTGGTACCAGGTGCGCAAGAAGCTCGATGACATCAAGCCGATGATGCCGTCCGGCGTCCAGGGTCCCTTCTACAATGACGAGTTCGGCGACCCCTATTCACTGATCTACGCGCTCACCGCCGACGGCATCAGCCATCGCGAGCTGAAGGACCTGGCCAGCAGCCTGCGCGCCGGGCTGCTGACGGTGCCCGACGTCGCCAAGGTCGACCTGATCGGCCAGCAGGACGAGAAGATCTATCTCGAATTCTCGACGCAGAAGGTCGCCGCACTCGGGCTCGACGTCGGCACGCTGTCGCAGGCGCTGGAGGCGCAGAACGCGCTGACCCCGAGCGGCACGGTCGATGCCGGCCCCGAGCGCATCGCCATCCGCGTCTCCGGCAGCTTCACCTCCGAGGAGAGCCTGAAGGCGATCAACTTCTACGCCAACGGCCATTACTTCAGGCTGGGCGACGTCGCCGAGGTCAAGCGCGCCTATTCCGATCCGCCGCAGCCGATGTTCCGCTTCAACGGCAAGCCGGCTCTCGGCATCGCGGTCTCGATGACCTCGGGCGGCGACGCGCTGGCGCTCGGCGAAAACGTCAAGGAGAAGGTGCACGAGATGGCGGCCGAGCTGCCGCTCGGCGTCGAACTCGGCCTGGTCGCCGACCAGTCGCATGTGGTGGAGGAATCCGTCGGCGAGTTCACCAAGAGCCTCGGCGAAGCCATCGCCATCGTGCTCGCGGTGAGCTTCCTGGCGCTTGGCTGGCGGCCGGGCATCGTGGTGGCGGTCGCGATCCCATTGGTGCTCGCCATCACCTTCGTCACCATGGAGTATTTCGACATCTCGCTGCAGCGCATCTCGCTCGGCGCGTTGATCATCGCGCTCGGCCTGTTGGTCGACGATGCGATGATCGCGGTCGAGATGATGATCTCGAAGATGGAGGAAGGCTACGACAAGATCTCGGCCGCCACCTACGCCTACACGTCGACCGCTTTTCCGATGCTGACGGGAACGCTGGTGACGATCGCCGGCTTCGTGCCGGTCGGCTTCGCCAAGAGCGGCGCCGGCGAATATTGCTTCTCGCTGTTCGCGGTGGTCGGCATCGCGCTGGTCGTCTCCTGGATCGTGGCGGTCCTGTTCACGCCGCTGACCGGCGTCGCTCTTTTGCCCGAGCGCATCAAGGGCGATGACGGTCACCGGCCGTCGCGCCTGTCACGCGGCTTCCGGGCGATGCTCGAAATGGCGATGCGGGCGAAGTGGCTCGTGCTGTCGGCGACCGCCGGGCTGTTCGCGCTGTCGGTCGTAGCCATGGGCTTTGTCGGGCAGGAGTTCTTCCCGAAATCCGACCGGCCGGAAGTCATGGTCGACCTCACTTTGCCGCAGACGGCGTCGATCAAGGCGACCGGCGAGGTTGTGGCGCGTGTCGAAAAGCTGCTCGCGGCCGATCCAGACATCGACCATTGGAGCTTCTATGTCGGCCAGGGCGCGGTGCGCTTCTACCTGCCGCTTGACGCCCAGCTCGCCAACGACTTCTTTGCCCAGGCGGTGGTCGTGACCAAGGGTCACGCCGTGCGCCAGGCCGTGATCGATCGGCTCGAAAAGTCGCTCAGCGTCGGCTTCGACGACGTCATGACGCGCGTCACACCGCTCGAGCTCGGACCGCCGGTCGGCTGGCCGCTGAAGTTCCGCGTCAGCGGCCCGGACCCGGACAGGACGCGCGCGCTGGCGCAGCAATTTGCGCAGGTGCTGGGCAGCGATGCCGCCGTGCGCAACATCAACTACGACTGGAACGAGCCGGCCAAGGTCATCAAGGTCGAGGTCGACCAGGACAGGGCGCGCGCACTTGGCATCTCATCGCAGCAGCTCTCCGACACGATCAACTCGATCCTGTCGGGGTCGAAGATCACGCAGATGCGCGATGACACCTATCTCGTCGACATCGTGGCCCGAGCCGTACAGTCGGAACGCGCCGACATCGACACGCTGCGCACGCTGACGATCAGCGCGTCGGGCGGACGCCGCGTGCCGCTCGACCAGGTCGCGACGCTCTCCTACCAGACCGAGCCGCCGCTGATCTGGCGCCGCGGCCGCGTGCCGACGGTGACGGTCCAGGCCGACGTCGTTCCGGGCATCGCGCCAACCTCCGTGGTACGCAAGCTCGACAGCGCGATCGCCGCCTTCAAGGCAGAGCTGCCGGCCCGCTACAGCGTCGAACAGGGCGGCGTGATCGAGGACAGCGCCAAGGCGCAGGCCAGCATCTTCGTGGTCTTCCCGCTGATGCTGTTCATCATGGCGACGGTGCTGATGATCCAGCTGATGAGCTTCCAGCGCCTGGTGCTGGTGCTGCTCACCGCTCCGCTGGCGCTGATTGGCGTCGCCGGCGCGCTGCTCTTGTCAGGCGCACCCATGGGCTTCGTCGCCATTCTCGGCGTGATGTCGCTGATCGGCATGGTCATCCGCAACTCGGTCATCCTGATTACGCAGATCGACCAGCACATCGCCTCCGGCGAAGAGCCATGGGCGGCGGTGATCAGCGCCACCGCCCACCGGCTGCGGCCGATCCTGTTGACGGCGGCGGCGGCCATCCTCGGCATGATCCCGATTGCGCCAACGGTGTTCTGGGGTCCGATGGCCTATGCGGTGATGGGTGGCCTGCTGGTGGCGACGGTGCTGACGCTGATCTTCCTGCCGACCCTCTATGTCGCCTGGTTCGGCATCAAGGCACCGGCGGAAGCCATCCCGGCAGCCGAGCCCATCGAGGCGATCGCCGAACCGCAGCCGCTGGCCGCCTGACGCGGCCCGGCAAACAGCACGGCGGAAGAACCGCCGTGGACGCCCTGCAACATTCAAACTGAAAGGAACGAACATGACTCCCGCTTTCGGAAACATCCTCATCCGCGTCAATGCCGGCTTCCTGATCCTCGCATCGGCAGGCGGCCTGATCACCGACGTTGCCGGCTCCTTCTTCGGACGCGGCGCCGAGGCCGCGCTGCTCGCAGACGCGCCGGGTGCCGGCATCGGCTTCATCGAGGCGCACGGCCTGGCCCTGATCATCGGGCTGACCATGTGGCGCATCGCCTATTCCGTGAACTGGCATGCCTTCCTGGCGACCGTCCATGCACTGCTCGGAACGGCAAACCTTCTGTTCTGGCAGTTCTTCATCGCCGCAGACGTGCTCGTCGTCGGCTACGTCACAACCGCGGCACATTGGCTGTTCGTGGTTGCCCACCTCGGGGCACTGGCGGGCGCTGCCCGGCTGGCCGCGCCATCCCGTTAGACTTGCATCAAACATCAGGGAGAGAGACATGCCTACGAAATCCGCCAAGAAAATCGGAGCGATCGCCACGGCGGCTGCAATCGGCCTGGCGGCCATAGAGATCATCGGCAGCACCGTGCCGGCGCTGTCGCTGGTCAGCCAGGCCGAGGCCCGTGTCGGCCAGCCCTGGACGCCGCGCAGCGCGGCAGGGGTCCAGCGGCGCACGAAATGGCGCGTGCTCCGGCATACCACAGCCTGGGTTCCGGCCTTGCCGGCCGGCTGCGTGCGCACCAAGGTCAACGGCTTCGCCGTCTGGCGTTGTGGCGGCACCTACTATCGGGCCTATCAGGGTCGCTATATCGTCGTTGTCGTCGATTGACCGGCGCCGGGCGCAGCCTGCTGTCCGAGGGCAAGCATGACGCCTTCGGCGAGATGGTCCGCGTCGGCCTGGTTCTCGAAGGGGACGCCGCGCTTTGCATAGTCGACCGGCGAAAAGGGATCGCCCTCGTCAATCAGGGCGATCTGCCGTCTCGCCCGCTCCATGTCGCCCATCTGGGCGTAGCAGGCGGCGAGCCGCGTGCGGATCCACGGCGCCGGGCGCGTGGCAAGTTCAAGCGCATCTGCTGCCTGCCGATACTCGCCCATCATGTAAAGCGCCAGCGCGCGATCGAACTGATACCAGTGCGGGTGCAAGGGGTCGATGCGTATACCCCGCGCCAGCCAGGTCATCGCATCGAGCGGGCGCCCGCGCATGGTGAGCAGCATGCCCATCTGCTCGATGCTGTCGGCATCATAAGGATTGAGCTGCAGTGCGATCCGCATGTGGTGTTCGGCCGCCTCATGGTCGCGCATATAGAGCCGCACCAGCGACTGCACCCGATGGCCCGTCGCCTGATCCGGTGACAGCGAAAGACCCTTGTCGGCAAGATCGCGGGCGTTTTCCAGCACCGCGTCGCTGGCACGCCCGAATTCTCCATCCAAGGCGCGAGCCAAAGCGAGGTAGGTGTAGGCCAGACCATAGGTCGGATCCTTGGCGATGGCTGCCTCGAACAACGCCTCGGCGCCTCGCTGGTCGGTCTGGGCAGGATCGCGCAAGAGCGCGAAGCCACGCAGCGCCAGCTCATAGGCAGCGAGGCTGGTGATAGGCTTGCGCGAAGCCTGCTCCAGGCCGGCATTGGTGACCCGCGTGGCCAGCCGGCTGACGATCTGCTCGACGATCTCGCGCTCGATCGCGAACAGGCCGGCACCGCGCGACTGGTAGCGGTCGCCCCAGAGCTGGCTGGCGCTCGCGGTATCGACCAGATTTACGGCCGCCACCACCTGTTCGCCCTGACGGCGCACCGAGCCTTCGACGAGGAAGTCCGCGCCGATGCGCGAACGAATCTGCGGCCACTCGGTGCGCGCGAAAGAGGCGAAGGAAAAGCTCGAATTGCGCGCCAGGACGGTGACCGTTCCGAAGCGTGCCAGCCCGTTGATGATGTCCTCGGCGAAGCCATCGACAATCGCCTCGTCCGCCGGATCGCCGCTCTCATTGCGGAAGCGCAGCACCGCCACAATCGGTTGAGCGCCGATCTCTGGCGATTGCTCGGCTTCGGCCGCCAGCATGTAGCCGCGTTTGGAGACGGTGCGAACCATATCCTCGCCGATCGCCTTGCGGATCTCGCGGATCGATTGCGTCAACGAATCCTCGGTGACGAAAATGCCGGGCCAAGCAACTTCCATCAGCTCTGATTTCGGCACGATGCGGCCCATGTTGCGGGCGAGATGTGTCAGCAGGGTATAGGCTTTGGGACGAAGGAATAGCGGCTCATCGGGGCCGCGCAGTGTCCCCTTAGCCAGATCCAGAGTGAATCCGCCAAATCGAAAGATCTGATCGGAAGTCGCGATCGCCACTGGGATGCCCTCCCTGACGAGCGCATTGACATACCGTATGCGCGTCACGTCAAGAGCCGTGTTAGGGCGAGCAGGAATTTGCGCGGGGCGCAATTTCGATCAAACTGGCGATGCCACGAGACGGCACCATCCTCGTGCCAACTGCGAGGCCGTGCCAATGAGGGCATGTCGGATACCAGGACTGCCAATGCGAGGAGCGATATGAACCCGACCGAAAAAGCGCTGTGGTTCGTGGAAAGCCATTTGCCGGAAGCCATCTCGCTCGACGATGTCGCCAAGAGCAGCGGCGTGTCGCGTTTTCACGTGACGCGGGCTTTCGGTGCGGCGACCGGCCGTTCGGTGATGGGCTATTTGCGTTGTCGCCGGCTTACCGAGGCGGCGCGCAAACTCGCCGCCGGCGCACCCGACATCCTCTCGGTCGCGCTCGACGCCGGCTACGCCTCGCATGAGGCCTTCACCCGCGCCTTCCGCGACCAGTTCGGCACCACGCCGGAACTGGTGCGCGCGCAAGGCTCGCTCGACAACCTCGATCTCATGGAGCCGATCCTGATGGACCAGTCCTTCCTCACCAACCTCGAGCCGCCGCGTTTTGAGACCAGCCGGCCGTTTCTCATCGCCGGTCTCGGCGAACGCTACAGTTGCGAAACCAGCGCCGCCATCCCGATGCAGTGGCAAAGGTTCGGCCCCTATATCGGCAACATTCCTGGCGAGGTCGGCGACGTCGCCTATGGCGCCTGCGTCAACGGCGACGATGCAGGCAATTTCGACTATATCGCCGGCGTCGAGGTGTCCGATTTTTCGGACTTGCCGAGGGAGTTTTCGCGCGTGCGCGTGCCGGCGCAGAAATACGCCGTGTTCGCCCATCGTGACCACATCTCGACCATCCGCCGCACGGTCAATACGATCTGGAACAAATGGCTGCCGGCCTCCGGGCACGAGGTCGCCGATGCGCCCGAATTCGAGCGCTACGGCCCCGAATTCGATCCGCGCAGCGGCAATGGCGGGCTGGAAGTCTGGATACCGGTCAAGGGGTGAGGAAGGGCCAGTTTTCACTTGTGTTGGTGACTAGTGTCGAAGCCGGCTGCGCCTTGTCTTGCCTTCTCCCCTTGTGGGAGAAGGTGGCCGAGCCCACGGGTCTTGCCTTCGGCAAGCCCGAGGACAGGCTCCGCTCGGTCGGATGAGGGGTGCTCCAGCTTGGCCGCGACAGCACTCCGTCCAACACCCCTCTTCCGTCTCGGCGCTGCGCGCCGATCCACCTTCTCCCACAAGGGAGAAGGGAAGCGCTGCTACAGCTCCAGGTTCCAGTTCTGGCCGACCAGATCCTTGCCGAAGGCGTGGTGACGCTCCTCGTCGGCCAATTTGAAACCGGCCGCCTCGTAGATGCGGCGCGCTGAGGTGAGCACGTCATTGGTCCACAGCGTCAACGTCTTGTATCCCTTCGCCCGGGCAAAGCCGATGCATTCCTCGACCAGCCGCCTGCCGATGCCGAGACCGCGCGCCGAGGGTTCGACATAGAGCAGGCGCAGCTTCGCCACCGCGTCCGACTGGCGCACGACAAAGACCGAGCCGACGACTTCGCCCTCCCGCTCGGCGATCCAGCTGCGTTCCCATTTCGGATCGAAGCATTTGACGAAGGCGCCGAGGATTTCGGCGACCAGCGCCTCATAGGTTTCGTCCCAGCCATACTCCTGCGCGTAGAGCAGGCCCTGGCGATGGATGATCCAGCCGATGTCGCCGACCTGCAAAGGCCGCAGCATGTAGGGGACCTTGGGCTCTGCACTCTCGCCCAGCAGGCGCTGCACCGTCTGCATGGCCTTGACCAGCCTGTCCTGTTCTTGAGCGGGAAGCCGGTCGAGCAAGGCCGCGACCTGGTCGTGCGAACCCTGGTTCAGCGGCGCGAAGGCCACCCTCCCCGCCGGCGTCAGCGCTATCGACGAGCGCCGCGCATCGGCTTGCGTCGCGGCGCGCTCGACCAGGCCGCGCTCCTCGAACTTTTTCAGCAACCGGCTGAGGTAGCCGGGGTCGAGACCGAGATCGCGCGCAAGATCGGTGGCGGTCAGGCCATCGCGATGGGCCAGCTCATAGAGCACACGAGCCTCGGTCAGCGAGAAGGCGCTTTTCAGCAGCCCTTCGTCGAGCAGGCCGATCTGGCGGGTGTAGAAGCGGTTGAAGCCCCGCACCGCATCGATCCGCTCCTTGCCGGGTTGATGATGAATCGTCATGGCATCCTCCTGCCGCACAAGATCAACCACTTACTTGACTTAGTCAAGTATTTGTTTGAAGCAGGTCATCCGCATTGTCCGGTGCGAGTCGTGCCGAGCGACTGCTATCCGCTGGCGGAACGATGCTCGCTGTTGGTGCTTGCTTCGCCGGGGCCCAGTAATTCACTGCCGGGCGTTGATCGGCTCACTCAGCGCCTTGACTCTCGCCAGCCGCCGGCTTATCTCACCGCCACGTTAGCACTCGCCATTGGTGAGTGCTAACGTAGGTCCGGCGCCGCCGGATGGAGGAACTGTTCTCACCATTCTCATCGAGGAATAAAAAATGGCAAAGTCGAAGTTCCGCCCGCTTCATGACCGCGTGGTCGTACGCCGGGTTGAATCCGAATCCAAGACTGCCGGCGGGATCATCATCCCGGATACGGCGAAGGAAAAGCCGCAGGAAGGCGAGATCATCGCCGTTGGTTCCGGCGCCCGCGACGAAGCCGGCAAGCTCGTCCCGCTGGACGTCAAGGCCGGCGACCGCATCCTGTTCGGAAAGTGGTCGGGCACCGAAGTCAAGCTCAATGGCGAAGACCTTCTGATCATGAAGGAATCCGACATCATGGGCATCATCGGCTGAATATCGGCCTCACCGTCACTTAAATCTTCGGGCTCAATTCAAGCCCCTGCCAGGAGCTAAAAATGGCTGCCAAAGACGTAAAATTTTCCCGCGATGCCCGTGAGCGCATGCTGCGCGGCGTCAACATCCTCGCCGACGCAGTGAAGGTCACGCTCGGCCCCAAGGGCCGCAACGTCGTCATCGACAAGTCGTTCGGCGCACCGCGCATCACCAAGGACGGCGTCACCGTCGCCAAGGAAATCGAGCTTGAAGACAAGTTCGAGAACATGGGCGCGCAGATGGTCCGCGAAGTCGCTTCGAAGACCAACGACATCGCCGGCGACGGCACCACGACAGCGACCGTTCTGGCGCAGTCGATCGTCCAGGAAGGCCACAAGGCGGTTGCCGCCGGCATGAACCCGATGGACCTGAAGCGCGGCATCGATCTCGCGGTTAGCGACGTCGTCGCGACGCTGATCAAGAACGCCAAGAAGATCAAGACCTCGGAAGAGGTTGCCCAGGTCGGCACCATCGCCGGCAATGGCGATGCTTCGGTCGGCTCGATGATCGCCGAAGCGATGCAGAAGGTCGGCAACGAGGGCGTCATCACGGTCGAGGAAGCCAAGACCGCTGAGACCGAACTCGAAGTCGTCGAAGGCATGCAGTTCGACCGCGGCTATCTCTCGCCCTACTTCGTCACCAACGCCGACAAGATGGTTGCGGACCTGGAAGACGCCTACATCCTTCTCCACGAGAAGAAGCTCTCCAACCTGCAGGCCATGCTGCCGATCCTCGAGGCTGTCGTGCAGACCTCGAAGCCGCTGGTCATCATCTCCGAAGACGTCGAAGGCGAGGCTCTGGCCACGCTCGTCGTCAACAAGCTGCGTGGCGGCCTGAAGATCGCCGCCGTCAAGGCGCCGGGCTTCGGTGATCGCCGCAAGGCCATGCTGGAAGACATCGCCATCCTCACCGGTGGCCAGGTCATTTCCGAAGACCTCGGCATCAAGCTCGAGAATGTTGGCCTCAACATGCTCGGCCGCGCCAAGAAGGTGTCGATCTCCAAGGAGAACACCACCATCGTCGACGGTGCCGGCAAGAAGGCCGAGATCCAGGGCCGCGTCGCCCAGATCAAGCAGCAGATCGAGGAGACCACCTCGGACTACGACAAGGAGAAGCTGCAGGAACGTCTCGCCAAGCTGGCGGGCGGCGTTGCCGTCATCCGCGTCGGCGGTGCGACCGAGATCGAAGTCAAGGAAAAGAAGGACCGCGTCGATGACGCCCTCAACGCGACCCGCGCGGCCGTCGAAGAAGGCATCGTTCCCGGCGGCGGCGTCGCACTTCTGCGTGCTTCGCTGAGCATCAAGGCTGTCGGCGCCAACTCCGACCAGACCGCGGGGATCAGCATCGTGCGTCGCGCGCTGCAGGCTCCGGCTCGCCAGATCGCGTCCAACGCTGGTGCGGAAGCATCGATCGTTGCCGGCAAGATCCTCGAGAACAAGGGCCCGACCTTCGGCTTCAACGCCCAGACCGGCGAATATGGCGACATGATCGCCATGGGTATCGTCGATCCGGTCAAGGTCGTGCGCACGGCTCTCCAGGATGCGGCCTCGGTCGCCGGCCTGCTGGTCACCACCGAAGCCATGATCGCCGAGGCTCCGAAGAAGGAGTCGGCCGGCGGCGGCATGCCTGGCGGCATGGGCGGCGGCGGCATGGGCGGCATGGGCGGCATGGATTTCTAAGGAAATCCATCAGCACGCCCATGAACTGATAATGCTCAAGCCCGCAAGCGGGCTTGAGTGGCGGCATGGATTTCTAAGGAAATCCATCAGCACGCCCATGAACTGATAATGCTCAAGCCCGCAAGCGGGCTTGAGTGGCGGCGTGGATTTCTAATCTAGCCCATCAGCCTTCAGATACGGAAAGGGCGGCAATGCCGCCCTTTTTGTCTGTCACGCACCACAATCGTCGTGCCAAGCCGCGATCGGCGGGCGAGACCTCCTGTACCGCTGTACGCCTTGGCAATAATTGCAGCGGTGCAGAACATGGATCGCAGGGCTGGAGCCATCTCTTGTTCGGCCTTCGGCCCTTTCGGCAGGGCTCCGCGCCGGCTTCGATGCGAAGAAGGCCACAAAATATCAGCTCGCCGTTACCGCGACCTCTTTGGCAGGCAAAGCACCCTCTACCAGCGCGGCTACTTCATCGGCCACCGCCAGCACCGGGGCGCGGTCGCGGGTGGCGCGCGCGATCACCATCAGCCCTTCCAGCGATGATTCGACAAGCAGCGCCAGAGCGCGGGCGCGGCGCTCGGGCACCCCTGCCCTGACGAAGGCCGCCTGCAGCAAGCCGATCCATTGCTCGAAAGCCGACCGGCACAGTTCGGCCAGCTCCGGCACGTCGGTCGGCGAGTCCAGCACCAGGGGCGCGATTGGGCAGCCAAGCGTGAACTGGTTGTCCTCCAGCATGCGCGCGACCGACTGATAGATATGGTGGACGGCCACCGCCGGATCTTTTTCGGCAGCCAGCTCTTCGCCAAGCCTTTGAGACACCTTGTCAACGCTGTCGCGCGTCACTTCGATGACCAGTTGGTCCTTGCCGCCCGGAAAATGAAAATAGAGCGATCCTCGTGGCGCACCGGAGGCGCTCAAAATGTCGTTGAGCGAAGTACCGTGATAGCCGCGCTGCCTCAGCAGCAGCGCCGTCGCCTCGATCATGCGGGTGCGGGTATCGTTGGCCATGTCAACCTCTGTCAGGAGTTCGAATTATAAGCCTTGCGCATACTATGACAATCGGTTTACATAATATGTAGATCAGTCTATATATACCGACGACACTCGTGCAAGAGGAGAACAATAAAATGACCATCCGTGAAGCAGAGGCCCAATGGCAGGGGTCGTTGAAAGAAGGCTCGGGCCGCCTGCGGCTCGGCAGCGGCGTCTTCGAAGGCGCCTATTCCTTCCCGTCGCGCTTCGAAAACGGTCCCGGCACGAATCCGGAGGAACTGATTGCGGCGGCGCATGCCGGCTGCTTTTCAATGGCGCTGAGCGCCATAGCAGGCAGCGGCGGCCATGTCCCCGTACGGATCCACACCGTCGCAAAGGTGCATCTCGGCACCAGCACGGCCGGACCGACGATCACCCGCATCGAGCTTGAAACGGAAGCCGAAGTCCCGGGCCTGGCGCCCGAGGAATTCCAGCGGCTTGCCCAATCCGCGAAGACGACATGCCTGGTCTCCCGGGCTTTGGCCGGCGTGGCGGATATCAGGCTCAAGGCCGACCTCGTCACGGCCGCCGCTGCGGAAAAATGAAATCAGGAGGTGCCAAGATGGAACAGAATAGCATCATGCTCGTCCATCCAGACGACCAATCCAGACGGACGGCCGAGATCATGCGGCGCTTCAACGACGTGTTCCAAAATCATGATCCGTCGGCACTCCCGGGCCTGGTGGCCGAGGACTGCGTCATCGAAAATACCATGCCGGCGCCAAATGGCGCCCGCCATGCCGGGCGGGAGGCGTGCGTCGGCCTATGGTCGGCAATCGCCAGCGAACCCGGCACCCGCTTCGACCTTGAAGAGACGTTCGTCGCCGGTGAACGGGCGACAATCCGCTGGCGTTACTGGCGTGCCGACGGCAACTCCATCCGCGGCGTCAATCTGATGCGCGTAGCGGACGGGCAGATCGTCGAGGCGATGGGATACGTCAAGGGGTAGCCAATGGGTGCTACCGCTCGGTCAGCGCCAGTTTTGCGCCGAGCGCGACGAAGGCGCCGGCGAAGGTGCGGCGCATCCAGGTCAGTACCATCGGCCGCGACACGACATGGCTGCGGATCGAGGCGGCGAAGATGCCGTAGCCGACGAAGACGACGAAGGTCAAAAGCATGAAGACGGTGCTGAGCTCCAGCATCTTCGACAGTGCATGCGGTTCGGTGGTGCTGACGAATTGCGGCAGGAAGGCGAAGAAGAAGATCGACAGCTTCGGGTTGAGGATATTGATGAGGATGCCTGAGGTAATCACCTTGCCGGCCGAGCGCGGCGCGACATCCTGCCCGACGTTCAAGCTGCCGCTCTCTTTCAGCGTGTTCCACGCCATGTAGAGCAGGTAGGCGACGCCCAGATATTTCAGCGTCTCGAAGGCGAGTGCGCTGGTGTGCAGCAGCGCCGCCAGACCGGTGATGGCGGCCGCCATATGCGGAATGATGCCGAGCGTGCAGCCGAAAGCAGCGATGATGCTGGCGCGCGCGCCACGCGAAAGCCCGGCGCTCAGGGTATAGAGAACGCCGGTGCCGGGCGAAGCCACGACAATCAGCGAGGTCAACAAGAATTCGATGCTCACGGATGATCCTCCTGTGACCTGCCCGTCGGCAAGGTAGCCAGCGAACCGCGCGGGCACAAGCCAGCCGGGGGGCCAGGTAGTGTCTCATTTCAAGCATTGCCCCTGAAGCGACATTCGCATTGAGGTCAACAGCCAGTCTGGTGGACCGGCTGCCGCATCGGCGCATAGTCGCCGACTTACGCGATCTTGCCTTTGGGGAACAGTCGTGTGAGGGGGCACGCCATGGAAGTCGCTGATGGCGCACGTGTCGACGTTCACGTCCCGTATATTCTCGTCCATTCCGATCGTGAGATCAGGCGTCTCAGCCATCAGGCGGGCATCATTAACCCGATCACGCGAAGAATCTTGCTGTCTGCGGGTATAAGACCCGGGATGCGCGTGCTCCACGTCGGCTGTGGCGCGGGCGACGTTACATTCCTGGTTTCCGAGATGGTTGGCAGCGAAGGTCAGGTCATCGGCGCAGATCGGGCTCCGGCGGCTCTTGCGGCGGCGGAGGGGCGCGCGACGGTGCATCCGATCCAGAAAGTCAGCTTCCATGAAGGCGATCCCGCGGCACTCTCGTTCGACCGACCGTTCGACGCCGTGATCGGCCGCTATGTTCTGATATTTCAAGCCGATGCTGTGGCCATGCTGCGCGGCGTCGCTCGTCACCTCCGGCCTGGTGGGACCATCGTCTTCCATGAGCCGGATTGGAACGGCTGTCGATCCAGCCGCCAGCGTCGACCTACAACGACTGCTGTCGATGGATCGTCGAGACGTTCCGGCGCAGCGGTATCGAGACCAATATGAGTATCAAGCTCGATGCGGCTTCCGCGCGGCAGGATTGACCGCGCTCTCAATGCACTTGGAGGCGGTTGTTGGGGAACCAGGAGCGGTTTCGACTGGTCACACCAGACCGCTGAACTCATTGTCACGATGCTGCCGGAAATACAGAGCCGGGGAGTTGCGACGGCCGCTGAGGTCGATATTGAAACTTTGGGACAGCGCATGCAGCTCGAAATCGAGGCGGGTAGCGTGATCGTGCGCCGCTCGGAAGTGGGCGCCTGGTCGCGTGCCCCGACCTGAGTGACAAGACTGGAGCGACAGGGTAGCCCGTACCAATCCTTCTCCTGGGTTCTGGGCGGCTGCCTCGCAGGAAAAACCAAGGCGAATATCCCGCTCTTGGCAACGTGCTTGTCCTGGCAGATGAACCGAACGGCTACTTCCCACCCATTCCGGGCGCGCTTCCTCGTCTGATGGCTTCCTCAGGCGAACCATGCGCTGCTTGCCCTGGTCTCACCACGATCGGCCTGACCTTCAAACGACCCTTCACCGCGAAAGAGACCAGTCTGGAACGCTTCTTGACGACCATGCCGTATAGGCTAGAACTTGTCCTTGCGCCGTGACCACCTCCTCCTGAAGCAGGATAACCGTCATGTGTCACAAATCCTTTGGATCGCAGGAGCTGACAAAAAGCGAGGTCGTGGCGCATGCCGTGTCCTGCGCCGCAGCCGTTTTCTCTGCCCGCACGGCTTTCATGATCCTTCGCTCAGGCAGAGAAATGCTTGCGGCAGCCCTCGTGCTCGGACTTTGCGCAACTGCGGCCGCTGAGGACGTGCTTTTCGAAAACGTCCGCATCTTCGACGGAAAAGGCGCTGCACTTTCGGCCCCATCGAATGTGCTGGTCGAGGGCAATGTGATCGCGCGAATCTCGGCAAGTCCCATCGCGGCCGAAGGCGCGCGGCGCATTGCCGGCAACGGGCGAACGCTGATGCCGGGGCTGATCGATGCGCATTGGCACGCAATGCTGATTGCGTCCACGCCGGCAGAGGCGATGGGCGACGTCGGCTTCGCCAATCTTGCGGCCGGCGACGAGGCGACGGATACGCTGATGCGCGGCTTCACCACCGTTCGCGACGTGGGCGGGCCGGCGTTCGGCCTCAAGCGCGCGATAGATCAAGGCATCATAGCGGGACCGCGCATCTATCCGTCCGGAGCCATGATCACCGTGACCAGCGGGCATGGAGATTTCCGCCAGCTCAGCGACTTGCCTCGGACGATCGGCGGCTTGTTCACTCCCATGGAGAGGAACGGCGGCAGCATAGTTGTGGACAGCCCCGACGAGGTTCGTTTGCGTGCCCGCGAGCAGTTCATGCAGGGGGCCGCGCTGCTCAAGTTGACAGCGGGCGGCGGAGTGTCGTCGCCCCACAGCCCGCTCGACGTCACCACCTTCACCGAGCCCGAACTGCGGGCCGCCGTTGAAATTGCCGAGAATTGGGGCACCTACGTCGCCGCGCACGCCTTCACCTCGGATGCGATCCGGAAGGCTATCGCGGCTGGTGTCAAGTGCATCGAACACGGCTTCCTCATGGACGAGGCAACCGCCAAGCTGATCGCCGAAAAGGACATCTGGCTGAGCTTGCAGCCGCTTCCCGAATTGATGAGGACAGGCCTCCAAGAGGGCTCGGTCGAGCGAGCCAAGGCCGATGAGGTGTGGCCGGGCATCGGCAGGACCTACGAACTCGCGAAGAAATACAAGATCAAGACGGCATGGGGCACCGATGTTCTGTTCTCCCGCGCGTTGGCGAAGCAGCAGGGGGCAATTCTGGCGTCGCTCGTGCGTTGGTACACGCCTGCCGAAGCGCTCGTCATGGCGACCGGGACCAATGCCGAGCTCCTCGCGCTGTCGGGCCGTCGCAACCCCTATCCGGGGAAACTCGGCGTGATCGAAGAAGGCGCGCTCGCGGACCTCCTGCTCGTCGAAGGCAATCCGCTGGAGAACCTCGACGTGGTGGCCGATCCAGCCAACAACTTCAAAATCATCATGAAAGATGGCCTGATATACAAAAACACTATCTGAGGCCCGTTATCACAGCGTCGGCAGGCCATGGCTGCGACGCGCCATCAGGCAATCGTCGCCACCGGGCATGCAGGCGCGGCAGACGTCCGGTCGGACCTCGTAGATGCCGCAGGCGGTCGACTTGCCGACCTCGCCGGCAAGCGCCGAGCAACGCACGCCGTCACAGCGCATGCCCGCTTCGTCGGCGGCCACATGGTCTTGCGGGATCCGGTCGAGCTGCGCGTCATCCTCGGTCGAGAAGCGCGGCCATTCGGATGAATAGGAGCAGCAGGCGCCGCAGCTCTGGCAGTCGAAGAGCGGGGCGGCTCGCTCCTCCAGAGGCGAAAAATCTCCGGCGCTCGCTAAGGCAAGCAGCCCTGACGCAACCGGAGTCAGATCGGCGTTTCGCGGCAAAGTCGCTATTTTTTCTTTTTGCTCTTGCGCGACGCCACTTCTGCCGGCGAGTTGAACAGATCGGTCGCGGCCTCGGCGGTAACGTCGGCTTTCGGCGCGGCGGCCGGCTTGGCCAGCTTTGCGGTGGCACCGGATGCCGCCGGCTGGTCCTTGGCGGAAAATTTTATGGCCATATCAATCCTCGTCGGAAAAACGCGATGATGGCGCATTCGGGTTGCGAAGGCGGCCGATCAGCGCCGAGACCGCCGTGATGTTCATTTCCTCGGGTGACCAGTTCCTGGCCTCCTCGATGTGCCGGGGCGCCAGCTCGCGATGCGTGCTGCCACTATAGGCGGCATCCTGATGGGTGACGCGCTCGTGGGTCTTGGCATTTTCGCGGACATACTCGATCAGATAGTTCGGGCATTCGGCGCGGCCACGCACGCCGAGCCTGACCTGGGCATCGCCATGGGCGCGCTTGCAGCGCTCCAGCTTCTCGAGCACCCGGCGGACATATTCGACCGGCTTGTCGAGCTCTCCCACGACATCGGCGATGGTCGAATCGGCGGCGATCGCCTTTTGCGGGACGCGCTTGGTGGCCATCAGCGTTTGCCCACGCGCTTCGGCGAGGCTGCGAGCGCGGCGGCCGCAGCCATCTCGTCGGCTTCCTTTTCCAGGCGCAACTCGCGCAGCCGCGCGGTCTTGGCTTCCCGGGCCTCGCTGACAGCATCCTGTTCGGAAATGATACGGTTGAGCGACATGGACTGGGTCTGGGCCTTGCTGAAGATGGATTCGGCCTGGTCGCGGGGTTTCTTTGAAGAGGCGGTCAAGGTCTTTCTCCCGGTTCGGAGCATGATGCCGCAAAATGGCGAGACCGGTCTTTCGACCAGGACCACGCACAAAGCAATACGGCAGTCGGATTCAAATTGCTGAGCATCCTTAACACGTTCAAGCGAGCGCGCGGTGCTCTTTTCCAATTTGTGAAGCGCGAAATGCAAAAGGCCAGGCATTGCCTGACCTCCCGCTGAAGCGCCGCGTCCAGTTGAACGCGCTGACACTTTCTCACCAGCGCATGATCCTTTCTGGAAACTGATGTTTCCCGGGTCATGCGCTGGAATTCGCCGTTCACCGGTGCCAGTACATCCGTGGTCACCGGCGAAGCTGAATTCCGTTTTAGGCCGCCTTCAACTGATCGGCGGACATCTTGCCCGACTTATTGTCGCGGACCATCTCGTAGCCGAGCTTCTGGCCCTCGACGATGTCACGCATTCCGGCGCGTTCTACGGCCGAGATGTGGACGAAAACGTCGGCCGAGCCGTCGTCAGGCTGAATAAAACCAAAACCCTTGGTGGCGTTGAACCATTTAACTGTGCCTGTGCTCATAATGAACCCTTTCCGTGGCAAATATTCGTTCGCCGTCGCGCGAATGCACAACAGCGTTTGTCTCGATTTTGATGGGGGAAGTTCGTCAAAGGCGCGCCTGGACACGCGGATAACAAATGTCGGTCAAACAAATATCGACGAATTGCTTATGGACTTCTTTTGGCACCGTGTCAATTTTTTTGCTTTCGCCGCCCGGCCGACCGGTCGGCGCAAGCTTGGCTGCGCAGGCAATCCGATAATGGATCTGGCGCCGAACCCGGGCCAGCGTCGGCTGTTAAAAAAATCGCACGATGCCGGGAACAATTTTGGCATCCGTGCATTTTGGGTATCGTCAGCAGTTCATGAGAGCAATCCCAGGAAAGCTGACACAAAGGACGCCTCCCGTGCAATAAAACGCGCGAGGGGCGTTCTTTTATGGCGAGCGGCGATCGCCCCAGGCTGAAGGCGCGGCCGACAAGATCGCCGGCAAGATGCAGAAAGCTTATGGCGACATGAAGGACAAGCTCAGGAAGGTGCTCTGATCCCTGCGCCGCCGTTTCAATGGCAATGAGGAAAGCGGCTTAGGCGGCCATCCGTTTGCTTCAGTTGCCGTTACAAGTTCAGGCTTTTGGAGAAAGCGTTGGTGAAGGCGACTTCGCCATGGTCATCGACAGCTTCGCCAAGCACTATGTCCATGCTGTCGCTTGTCACCCGCGCCACCGCGAAGCCGCCCATATAGGCGGCCTTCGGCTTGAACAGATCGAGCCCATCGCTGCGGTACATCATCGGTGTCTCGTGCTGGTGGCCATGGAAGATGGCGATGACGTTGTAGTCCTTCAGCGCCGCCAGCAGCGCTGCCGGTCCGGCTCGCTCCACCAGTGCGGCGCACCAGTGCCGTCATCGTCGAAGGTTCCTTTGGCGGCATCCCATCTTTCGATCGAAAAATATCCCTGCCATAGTGCTGGAACAGGATGACAGGGCGGCCGTCCGCCGCGTGGGCTGCCAAATCCTGCTTCAGCCATGGCAGGCCGGAGACCGCGCCGTGGCCGGTGTCGCCGACAAAACGGTGCGTCTGGACGAGATGCAGGCCGCCCCAGTCCCACGAATAGCAGTCGGTGTCGACATCGTAGTCGGTTACCGGCACCGGCGGCTTGAAGAACACGCCGGCACGATGGTTGATCTCGACATGATCGCGCATTTCGCGGCGGTACCAGTCGACGTGCTGCGGCGGGCCGTTCTGGTCGAGATCATGGTTGCCGAGCCCGACAAAGACCGGCACATGCACGCGATCGGGGCCGACGCCCTGCTGGTAACGCTGGCTGAACTGGAGCAGCTGCGTGCCTTCGCTGGGCTGGGTGACCTGGCCGCCGCCGTCATCGGTCATGTCGCCGCCGACGACGAGGCCGAGCGGCGTGCCGATGCGGCTGCCGGCTGAGCGCAGGCCGGTGGCTATGCCGTTGATTTCGGCCGGCCAGTCCTTCTCGCCGATGGCGTTCAACGCGGCGACACTGCGCAGCAAGGCGGCGTCGGTCTTGCCTTCCTGCTGACAATTGGGGCTCAGCCCGCTGGCCATGCGGCAGGCATGGACATCGGCGACGAACAGGAAGGTGGCGTCGACAGGCGGAATGCCCTGCCCGGTCCCTCCGAGCGCCGGTCGCACAAGGGCGCCGGCTGCAGCCAACGCTGCCGCCTGTGCCAGGAAGCTGCGCCGGGAGAGTGATCCTGCAGAGATGCGATTCATGACCCGAGATTCAGCACAGCCGGCGCCTCTTCGTCCAGTTGGCTCGAACGGTATGTCGACACGATGCCGCAGGTCTGGCATTCCTTCAGTGTCAGGACTCAACTTGCCGGGCAGACGAGGACGCTATGAAGACTATATCCATCGGCACGGCACTCACCATCCTGGCGAGCGCCGCTCATGGTGCCGAGTGCATCGACGCCAAAGCCGCCAAGGCCGGCTTCATTCTCGAAAGGCCCGGTATCCACAGCGAGTTTCGACCGGCGGCGGCTGGAATGGTGTCGGTTGCCAACGAATACCAATCCCAATCGCCGCAGACGCAGTTTCTGTTCGGCGGCCTGATCGAGGTGTTTCGCGACAGCGAGACCGGTCAGCTTGCCATGATCCCGTTTTCCGATCTCAGAAAGCTGTTTCCGCTCAAGGCCGGGGCGAAGAGCAAGACCATATTCGTCCGTCTCGCAGCAAACAAACAACCGAAGGGCATCGAGACGCTCGAGATCAACGTCAAGGGCAAGGAGACCTTCAGCCTGGGCGACTGCAAATACAACGTGCTCGCCGTCCGGCAGACGATCAAGAACGAGGCCGGCAAGACACAGGATGAATTCACCGCGCTGTACGCGCCCGACCTGCAGGCCGTTCTGGCCAGGCGCTATGACGAAGGCACCAGCGGCGAAAGCGTGGTCGGCTACGAGCTGATCAAACCGTTGCCGAATTAAGTCCCGGCCGGGCAGAGGGCGACTGGCGCTCCGGCATCAAAAGGCTTTGTACTGCCGCAGCACCCTGCGACGTCGCTTCGCTCCTGCTCCGCCCTTGGATGACGAAACTGGGGAAGCTCCCTGCTCCAGCGCGTTCAGGCAATCGCGCAGCACACCAGAATCCTGCGCCGTCTTGGCCATCGACATGGCGCCGGAATAGGTCGCGACCGCAAGCGCGGCGAAGCGCTGCGGATCGGTGTCCTGCTCCCTGCCCGCCTGCTGGTCGGCCCGTACCTTGTCGGCGATAGCCTGGCGCCATGCCGAAAAGATGCCGGCAAGGGCAGCGCGAAAATCCGCATCGGCCAGCGACAGTTCATGCGCCAGATTGTTGAGCGGGCAACCGCGCACGAAACCCTGTTGCTCCAGTTCCGCCGCCACGGCCTGGAACACGCTGCGCACGCCCTCGCGCGCCGAGCCTGCCGCCTGCACCGGCGCGATCCATGTTTCTTCGACGGCCGCGGAGACCCGCTCCTCGATCACCGCCAGCGCCAGCGCCTTCTTGGTCGGGAAATGATGATGCAGCGCGCCGCCGGTGACGCCCGCCGCCGCCATCAGGTCGCCGAGGCTGGAAGCGTGGTAGCCGCGCGCCTGAAAGGAGGCTTCGGCGACATCGAGCACGCGTTTGCGCAGGCCGTCCGGGTCGTTGGTGCGTTTCCCGGGCCGCATCTTCAGGCGAGCGATCATCTCTGCTGACATTTCCATACGATAGCAGATTGACAAAACAGGACAACCGGTCTGTTTGTAAACAGGATGAACACCCTGTTTTGGAGACTGTGCGATGAGCCTGCCCCCGAATGCCCCGTCGAAATCCAGCCTCACCGCCTCGCCGGTCGTCGAGCTCAGGCAATACACACTGAAACCTGGCCGGCGCGACACGCTGATCGACATGTTCGACGGTCACCTGATCGATGGTCAGGAAGCGGCGGGGATGACGATCATCGGTCAGTTCCGTGATCTCGACCGGCCTGACATGTTCGTCTGGCTGCGCGGCTTCGACGGTATGGAAGCGCGGAAAAATGCGCTGACCGCTTTCTACGAGGGACCCGTATGGGCGGCCTGGCGCGATGCCGCCAACGCCACGATGATTTCCTCCGACGACGTGCTGTTGCTGAAACCGGCATGGCCGGGCGCGGGTTTCCAGCTGACAGGCTCACAACGGACAGCCGTGCCGGCTTCCGAAAAGCCAAGCGGAGACAATCGCTTGTCGGATAGTGTTGTCATCAAGATTCATCATCTGCGGCCCGGCGCCGAGGCCGACTTCGCCAGCCGCTTCGAAACCGACGCCATTCCCACGCTGGCGGAATTTGGCGCACGGCCACTTGCTGCGTTTGTCACCGAACATGCCGAAAACAGCTTTCCCCGCCTGCCGGTGCGATCAGGCGAAAACGTCTTCATCAGCGTCACCGCGTTCGACAGCGCGGACGCCCATGCCCGCCACGAGGCAGCCCTTGCCAGTTGCCCGGAGTGGCAGGCACTCGAGCGGGAGGCCCAGTCATGTCTGGCTAGATCGACCAAGACCTTGCGCCTATCTGCAACCTCACAGTCGCTGCTTGGGCAGTGAGAGGCAAGCCTCTTCCTTCTCCCCTGCGGTTGAAGGAAGTGAGGTTCCTTCAACCGATTTGCATCCTTGCGGCTCGCAATCTCCGCTTGAAGCCATTTGTGCAACGCGATACGCCGGTGCCGAATTCGACAGACTGGAGACACAAGTGAGCGCGCCAGAGACCAGAACCGAAACCGACACGTTCGGTCCCATCGACGTCGCCGCCGACCGTTATTGGGGCGCGCAGGCGCAGCGTTCGCTGGGCAATTTCAAGATCGGCTGGGAAAAGCAGCCCGCGTCGATCGTTCGCGCGCTCGGCATCGTCAAGCGGGCGGCGGCCGAAACCAATATGGAGCTGAAGCGGCTCGACCCGGCCATCGGCCAGGCGATCGTCGAAGCCGCTCAGGAAGTCATCGACGGCAAGCTCGACGGTCATTTCCCGCTGGTCGTCTGGCAGACCGGCTCGGGCACGCAATCCAACATGAACGCCAACGAGGTGATCTCCAATCGGGCGATCGAACTGCTGGGCGGCGTCATGGGCTCCAAGAAACCGGTGCACCCCAACGACCACGTCAATATGAGCCAGTCGTCGAACGATACCTATCCGACGGCCATGCACATCGCCTGCGCCGAGCGCATCGTGCACGACCTGTTGCCGGCGCTGAAGCATTTGCATGCGGCGCTTGAAGCCAAGACCAAAGCTTTCGCCCACATCATCAAGATCGGACGCACGCATACGCAGGACGCGACGCCCCTCACCCTTGGCCAGGAATTCTCAGGCTATGCCGCGCAGGTCGCCTCGTCGATCAAACGCATCGAGATGACCCTGCCCGGCCTGCAGGAACTGGCGCAAGGCGGCACGGCCGTCGGCACCGGCCTCAACGCGCCGATCGGCTTTGCCGAGAAGGTGGCGGCGCGAATCGCTGACATCACCGGCATCGGCTTCGTCACCGCGCCGAACAAGTTCGAGGCGCTGGCCGCGCACGATTCCATGGTGTTTTCGCATGGTGCCATCAACGCCTGCGCCGGCGCCCTGTTCAAGATTGCCAACGACATTCGTCTGCTCGGCTCCGGCCCGCGCTCCGGCCTCGGTGAACTGTCGCTGCCGGAAAACGAGCCGGGTTCATCGATCATGCCGGGCAAGGTCAACCCCACCCAGTGCGAGGCGTTGACGCAGGTCTGCATCCAGGTGTTCGGCAACAATGCCGCACTGACCTTCGCCGGCAGCCAGGGCCATTTCGAGCTCAACGTCTATAACCCGCTGATGGCCTATAATTTCCTGCAATCGGTGCAGCTGCTCGCCGACGCCTCCATCTCGTTCACCGACAATTGCGTCGTGGGTATTGAGGCGCGGGAAGAGAACATCAAGGCCGCACTCGATCGCTCGCTAATGCTGGTGACGGCGCTGGCGCCGACCATCGGCTACGACAACGCCGCCAAAATCGCCAAGACCGCGCACAAGAAGGGTACAACCTTGCGCGAGGAAGCGCTGGCCACCGGGTTGGTCAGCGAGGCCGACTACGACCGCCTGGTGCGCCCGGAGGACATGACGCATCCGGGATGATTTTGAGCTGATCGCAAAAACGTTACTGCTGTGAACAATCTGTAACCAAATCTGCATCTTCGGTGAACAGTCGCCCTGCTCTATGTGGATGGGCAACGCAACCCTTCCGGAGAGAGCCCATCATGTCTACCAATACATCCGTTGCCGGTTCCGGCACCGTTTCCAACGCCTCGGCCACCATCCTGCTTGGCCGCGTTCTGCTTTCAGTCATTTTCGTGCTTTCCGGTTACGGCAAGCTCACTGCGATCGCCGGCACCGCCGGTTACTTCGGCAGCATGGGCCTGCCGATGCCGACCGTAACGGCGATTGTCGTCGGCCTGATCGAGCTGCTTGGCGGTCTCGCCATCCTCATCGGCTTTCAGACCCGGATCACCGCCTGGGTGCTGGCAATCTTCACCGTCGCCACGGGACTGGTCGCCCACACCGGCTGGGCCGATCAGATGCAGTTGATCAGCTTCATGAAGAACCTGGCGATTGCCGGCGGCTTCCTCGTGCTGGCTTCCTCAGGCGCCGGCGCCTATTCGGTCGACGCCAAGCGCGGCTGACGCAGGCTTATAACTAGTGCAGCAAGGGGCGCGGAATTTTTCGCGCCCCTTTTTCGTTGTCGATCTAACGACCTTCGATTGGCCGGGCCGAGTGGCCTGGCTCGAATTTCTGCTAAGATCGAGACGTCGGAGTGAGCCAACCGGCTGGCCGACCTCGGAGGTGACCAAATGCCCCGCAATGCGCTGCTACTGCTTTCCCGACTGCTGCTCGCCGCGCTATTCGTTCCGTCCGGCTTTCACGCGCTTAACGACATCGCCGGCACATCGGGCTACTTCGCCGGCCTCGGCCTACCGCTGCCGACGCTTGCTGCCTGGGGCACGGGGCTGTTCGAGCTGATCGCCGGGCTGCTCATCCTCGTCGGCTTCAAGACACCTGTCTTTGCGCTTCTGCTTGCCGCCTTCTGCATCGCGGCAGGCTTCATCGGCCATTATGGCCAGGGCGGCGACGATCCGACGCTGACCTTCATGCATTCACAGATGCTGATGAAGGACATCGCCTTATCAGGCGGTTTTTTGGCATTGGCGATGGCTGGCGCCGGCGCTTATTCGTTTGATGGGCGGATACTTCGGATCGGCCCTGAAACGACTTGACCGGCACAAGCTGTTTGTCTGAGCCAGATTACTTGGCTGGCATATTGGGGCCGCCCTCGACCGCCAGCACCAGCCGGCGGTTGGTGACCCTCGCCAGCTGTGCCAGCCGGCCGGCCGGTCGCTCGCCGTAAAGGTCGGCCAGCGACGCCGGCAGCACCAGCGCAAGCACGCCATTGCCGCGGCTCTCCCATTTCAACCGCGGCATGACGCCCGGCATCGCCGCCGTCAGCAGATAGACGACGCGCATCACGGCGGCCAGCACGCGGGCGCGCTCGATATAGCGTGGCGTCGCCAGTGCCTTGATTTCCGGCGCGATCGATTCGTTGAAGATGCCCTCATGACGGTAGGCGTTTGCCAGCGCCAGGAAGGCGCGGCCGGGATGGTCGACGCCGATGAAGGAGGCGTGGGCAATGATGTTGAGCGATTGCTTGCCGCGATACTCGGGATGTGCGCGCCAGCCGATGTCGGCAAGCAGACAGGCGGCCTGGCGGTAACGCGCCTCGTCGACCGTCTCCTCGATGCCGAAGGCGGCGAAGGTCTTGCCCGTCCACTCGACAAGCTCATGCGCGTGGGTGACCGAGCGCGAACGCAGCCGGGCGAGTTCCTCCGAGGCCGAGATCAGCGGATCTGCCGTCTGCTCGGCTTTGTCGAGCAGCGAATAGAGGAAGCCCTCGCGCACGCCCAGCGCCGAGACGATGATCTTGGACGGCTGCATCGCCGCCATGATCTCCTGCAGCACGATGGCGCCATAGGGCAGCAGCGAGCGGCGGTTCTTTGAGACGCCCTCGATACCCCTTACCTTCTCGATCTCGCCCTTGGCGACCTGCTTGAGGAAGTTCGTAGCGCTGTGGATGCCGATCTCGTAATGGTGCATGACGCTCAGCGGATAGCTGGTCATTTCCATGTACAGCCGGGCGAGGTTTCGCCAGGTGCCGCCGACCGCATAGAACGGCCTGCCCTGCCCGCCTTTCAGCAGCTTTGCCCGTGCCAGTTCGTCGCGCGCTATCTTTGCCGCCTGGGCCAGTGAGTTCTTGGCCATGTCCTGCAGACGCAGGCCGCCCAGCGGCAGCGTGATGCCGTCGCCGATTGCCTCGCCATCGACGTCGACCAGTTCGAGACTGCCGCCGCCGAGGTCGCCGGCGATGCCGTTGGCCGGGTGGAAGCCGGAAATGACGCCAAGCGCGGAATAGTGGGCTTCCTGGCGCCCGCTCAGCACCTGGACCTCGGTCTTGAGTACATCTTCGGCGCGCTGGATGAAATCGGGACCGTTGACCGCCTCGCGGGCGGCGGCGGTCGCGAGCACATACATTTGCTCGGCGCCGACCTGCTCGGACAGCGCGCGGAAACGCCGAAACTCCTCCATCGAGCGGGTCACCGCCTCGGGATCGAGCTTTCCGGTCGAGACGATGCCGCGACCGAGGCCGGCCAGCATCTTTTCGTTGAACAGCGTGGTCGGCGAGCGCGCCAGCCCCTCATAGACGACAAGACGGATCGAGTTCGACCCGATGTCGATGATGGAAAGCGGTCGGCGGTCCTGAAGCCGGCCCTGGGACGTTGAAATCATCAGCCGGTCGCTGCGGCGTTTTTCTTGCGGCGCTTGAACTGCGCGATGCGCTTGGGCGCATGCGATTTCAGCGCATCACCGCGTCCGGAAAGGCTCGGATTGGTCATGAAATATTCCTGCGCGTTGAACGGTTCCTCGCCCTCCTCAAGCGTGGCGCGCCGGGAGGTTCCGTCAGCCAATACGTCGAAACTTTGCTGGTTGTCCATGATGTTGCCCAGCATGATCTGGCCGAGGACTTGTTCATGCACCGTTGGATTGGTGATCGGCACCATGGTTTCGACGCGACGGTCGAGATTGCGCGGCATCAAATCGGCCGATGAGATGTAGACGACCGCCCCGTCCGACGGCAGTCCATGGCCGTTGCCGAAACAATAGATGCGGCTGTGTTCGAGGAAGCGGCCGACGATCGACTTGACCCTTATATTTTCCGACAGGCCCGGCACCTGGGGCCTCAGACAGCAGATGCCGCGCACGACAAGATCGATCTCGACGCCGGCGCGGCTGGCGTCATAAAGCGCGTCGATGATGATCGGATCCACCAGCGCATTCATCTTCATCCAGATGCGGGCCGGCCGGCCTTCCAGCGCATGGGTAATCTCGTCTGAAATATGCTTGAGAATCCGGCTTCTCAGCGTGAAGGGTGAGATAGCCAGCCGCATCTCATCGGTCGGCTCGGCGTAGCCGGTGATGAAATTGAACAGCTGGGCGACGTCGCGGGCGATCGTCGGAGCGGTGGTGAAGAAGGACAGGTCGGTGTAGATGCGCGCGGTGACGGGATGGTAGTTGCCAGTGCCGAGATGCACATAGTTGCGCAGCTTGCCGTCCTCGCGCCGCACCACCAGCGACATTTTCGCGTGTGTCTTCAGTTCGAGGAAGCCGAACACGACCTGAACGCCGGCGCGCTCGAGGTCGCGCGCCCAGCGGATGTTGGCTTCCTCGTCGAAACGCGCCTTGAGCTCGACCAGCGCGGTAACCGACTTGCCGGCCTCCGCCGCGTCGACCAAAGCGCGCACGATCGGGCTGTCGTTCGAGGTTCGATAGAGCGTCTGCTTGATCGCCACGACTTCCGGGTCGGCCATCGCCTGGCGCAGGAACTGCACCACAACGTCGAAGGATTCGTAGGGGTGATGAACGATGATGTCCTTCTCGCGGATGGCGGCGAAACAGTCGCCGCCATGCTCGCGGATGCGCTCGGGAAAGCGCGGATTATAGGGCGTGAACTTGAGGTCGTCGCGGGCGATGGCGACGATCTCGGAAATTTGGCTGAGCGCCAGCGGACCGGTGAGCACACTGATGCGGCTCGACGAGACGCCAAGCTCGCCGGCGACGAACTCGCGCAGTTCGGCCGGCATCAGCTTATCGAATTCGATGCGGATGACCGAGCCACGGCGGCGCCGCTTCAGCGCCGTCTCGAACAGGCGCACGAGATCCTCGGACTCCTCCTCGACCTCGATGTCACTGTCGCGGATGATGCGGAACGTGCCGGAGCCCTTGACTTCGTAGCCGGGGAACAGCTTGCCGATATAGAGGCCGACCGCTTCTTCCAGCGGAATGAAGCGGACATGATGCTTGCGGTCGGGCAAGCGAATGAAGCGTTTCAGCGCCACCGGCAGACGCAACAGCGCGCTCATCTCCTCGCCATTCCTGCGATGGCGCAATTGCAGGGCCATCGAGAAGCCGAGATTGGGAATGAACGGGAATGGATGCGCCGGGTCGATCGACAGCGGTGTGAGCACCGGAAAGACCTGCTCCTGGAAATGATCCTCGAGCCAGGCCTTCTCGTCCTTGGTCAGCCCATCGCGGCTGATGCTCTCGATGCCTTCCTTGTCGAGCAGCAGCATCAGCGCGGAAAGGCTTTTCTGCTGGTCCTCCTGCAGACGCTCGACTTCGCGCAGCAACTGTTCCAGCTGTTGTTCGGGGGTGCGACCGTCCGGGCTCTTCAGCGTGATGCCTTCGCGAACCTGGCCGGCGAGACCGGCGACGCGGACCATGAAGAACTCGTCGAGATTGGCGGCCGAAATCGACAGGAAGCGGACACGCTCGAGCAGCGGATGATTGGCGTTCAGCGATTCCTCGAGGACGCGGCGGTTGAATTGCAGCCAGGAAAACTCGCGGTTCACGAAGCGGTCCGGGTTGCCGCCCTCGGGGCTCGCCACCTCGACAGTGGTGAATTCGCTCTGCACCGGCTTTAGTTCGTTCATGGTTCCTGCTCGTTTCGCACCCGCTGGCCAGAGCATCGCGCGTCTTTCCGGACGCGCAAAGGACGCTCTACCACTCTTAAGCTAGGCATGATCCCCAGCGAAACCGAATTCGGTTTTCGGGAGCATGCCTTAACCGGCTTAGCTTATCCTGTGACAGGCTTTTACGACAGTTTGATTTCATCGATCTTGCAAAGAGACAGCTTATGATCCAGATGCAATCCAGGCTACAGCGCGGCGCGCTCTTGGACGCGCAAAGGACGCGGTGGAATTTTGATTTGCGCATGATCCGGGGTCATGCGGCAGATGTAGGAGACGACGATGGCAGGCAGTTCCATTCCCCATTTCCAGAACGATGCGGGCTATGCGGCGATCGACATTGGTGTCAAGGAATTCATGTGCACCGGTGCCAACCCGCCTTTCGACCATCCGCATGTGTTTCTCGACATGGGCGACGACAATGAAAAGGTCTGCCCCTATTGCTCGACGCTTTTTCGCTATTCGCGAAAGCTGAAGGCGACGGAAACGCAGCCTGCGGGATGCCTCTATATTCATCAGGCAGCCTGAGGCGCACGCCATCCCCATGGACGACATCCGGTCCCGGCAGGTCGTTATCGCCGGAGCCGGCGTCGCCGGACTGACTGCGGCGCTGGCATTTTCCGAACGCGGCTATCTGTTGCGGCTGTTCGAACAGGCGCCGCGCGAAGCAGCCGGCGCCGGGATCCAGCTGTCACCCAACGCAACGCGCATCCTTCGCCAGCTCGGCGTGCTCGACCGGCTGTTGCCGGCGGCGGTGCGGCCAGAGGCCGTCGTGCTCAGGGACGCCGCCACACTGCGCGAGCTGGCGCGGGTGCCGCTTGGCGAAGAAGCCGAAAGGCGCTGGCACGCGCCCTATCTCGTCGCTCATCGGGCCGATCTGCAAGACGCGCTCATGGCGCGCCTTGCCGAACAGCCGGACATCAGTCTCGTCACCGGCGCGCGCGTCGGCGGCATCGCCGCAGGACCGCGCCATACCACGGCAACAGTCGAGATTGCCGGCAAGACGGTCGAAGCCGACGGCTTTCTGCTGATCGGCGCCGACGGCGTGTGGTCGGCTATCCGTGCTCTTCGCGGGTTTGCGGCCAAAAGCCGGTTTTCGGGCGAGCTTGCCTGGCGCGCTACGATCAGTGCAGACAGTGTCGCGGGAGAAGCGCTTGCGGCGGTCGGCGCCGCCAATTGCGTGACCGCCTTCCTGCATCCCGGTTTTCACCTCGTCGCCTATCCGGTCAGCAACGGCACGGCGTTCAACCTGGCCGCCTTCACCAGGGGCGAGATCATCGCCGAGGGCTGGTCGGGCCACGCCGACCCCAACATCCTCGTCGGCGCGATGCGTGGCACCGCGGCAGCACTGGCCCGGCTTGCCGAGGATGCCGGCCCGTGGACCGCATGGCCGATCCATACGGTCGACCAGGCACAGCCATGGACAACGCCCGCCGGCATCGCGCTGATCGGCGACGCCGCGCATGCGATGACGCCGTTTGCGGCGCAAGGCGCGGCGATGGCGATCGAGGATGCCGCAACCCTTGCCGGGTTTGTCGCCGCCTCGCCTGCCGACCCCTGGAGCGCCCTTGCCGCCTGGGAAAAGGTGCGGCGCCCGCGCATCGCCAAGGTCGCCCGCCGCGGTGCTGTCAACCGTCTCGCCTGGCACGCTTCCGGGCCGGTGGCGGTCGCGCGCAACCTGTTTCTGAGATTGCGCTCTCCGGAAAGGCTCGCCGCCGATCTCGATTGGCTTTATGGCTGGCAGGTACCGGAAACCGTCGGACACTAGTGCCAAGCATCAATTATAAATCCGCATCGACAGGTCGAGCGAGGCCGGCAGCGGATTCCACCAGCCTGTCCGCAGGCCGGCGATACGCAGAGCCGCCGCTGTCCAGGTGTTGCAGCCAACCAGCGCGTTGAAATGGCCGTTGGCTTCGTAGAAGCGGTCGAACCTGGAGGCGGCATTCTCGACTGGGATGGGACCGTTCGGCCCTTGCTGGAAACTGGCGGTGATGAAGTCGAGCAGCGCCGCAAAACGCTCCTCGCTGATGTCGAAGCCGGCGACGTCGGGGTGCGGCTCGACAATGTTGCCGGCGACATCGATATGCATCACCGATGCGTCCAGTGTCAGCGCCTTCATCACCGGCACCGCCTTTAGTTCCGACCAGGTCGGCGTCTCCAGATAGAAGGCGCGGCCTCCCCAGCCGAAGACGATGTAGCGGACCCCAGCCATGTCGTCCGGAATGCCGCCATCGACCAGGAAATGGAAGCGCTTGCGCACGTCGTCATCGACCGGGACGGCGATATCGGTGTGGATCGGATTTTTCAGCACCAGGATGTGCCTGGTGGCTACGGGATCGGCGGCGGCCGCCGGCAAGAGCGGCCGTGGAATGAACGTGCCCAAAACCACGGCAAGCACGATTGCCACCACCAGAATGGCGAAAAAACGCCCAAGCTTTTTCACGAGGGACGGCTTTTTCATGAGGGACGGCCTCGCAATCGGGGCGCAATCGCCGGCTGACGGCCCAGATGCAAAAGAGCCCGGCAGGATTCGGCCGGGCTCTTCTGATTCGCGTGAGAGCGATCAGTGCAGGATCTGCGACAGGAACAGTTTTGTGCGCTCGTGGCGCGGATTGTCGAAGAACTCGGCCGGCGTGTTCTGCTCGACGATCTGGCCCTGATCCATGAAGATCACCCGGTTGGCGACCTTGCGGGCAAAGCCCATCTCGTGGGTGACGCAGAGCATGGTCATGCCCTCTTCGGCGAGGCCGACCATTGTCTCCAGCACTTCCTTGATCATTTCGGGATCGAGCGCAGAGGTCGGCTCGTCGAACAGCATGATGCGCGGGTTCATGCATAACGAGCGGGCGATGGCGACGCGCTGCTGCTGGCCGCCGGAAAGCTGGCCGGGATATTTGTTGGCCTGTTCCGGGATCTTGACGCGCGTGAGGAAGTGCATGGCGATTTCCTCGGCCTGTTTCTTCGGCGTCTTGCGCACCCAGATCGGCGCCAGCGTGCAGTTTTCCAGGATGGTCAAATGCGGGAACAGGTTGAAGTGCTGGAAAACCATGCCCACCTCGCGGCGCACTTCGTCGATCTTCTTAAGGTCGTTGGTCAATTCCTTGCCATCGACGATGATCTTGCCCTTCTGGTGCTCTTCCAGCCGGTTGATGCAGCGGATCATCGTCGATTTGCCGGAGCCCGAAGGGCCGCAAATGACGATGCGCTCGCCGCGCATCACCTTCAGATTGATATCCTTCAGCACGTGGAATTCGCCGTACCATTTGTGCATAGCGATGATGTCGATGGCGACGTCGGTGGTGGATACCTGCATCTTGGCGGCATTGACCTTGATCTCTTCCGCGCTGACTGCATTTTCTGTGGCCATGGAAGGTCCCCTTTTTTGTTCTTAGCGTTTGTAGCTGGTATCGAGCCGGCGTTCCGTGAACATCGAATAACGCGACATGCCGAAACAGAACATCCAGAAGACGAAGGCAGCGAACACCAGGCCGGACCTGGCCGTCTGCGGCGTTGCCCAGTTGGCGTCGGAAAAATTCTGTTTGACGACGCCGAGCAGGTCGAACATCGAGATGATTGAGACCAGGCTGGTGTCCTTGAACATTCCGATGAAGGTATTGACGATGCCGGGAATGACCAGCTTCAGCGCCTGCGGCAGCACGATCAGGCCCATCTTCTGCCAGTAGCCGAGGCCGAGCGAATCCGCACCCTCATACTGGCCCTTGGGGATCGCCTGCAGGCCGCCGCGCACCACTTCGGCCATATAGGCAGCGGCAAACAGCGAGACACCGATCAGCGCCCTCAGGAACTTGTCGAAGGTGACGCCGGCCGGCAGGAACAGCGGCAGCATGACGCTGGCCATGAACAGGACGGTGATCAGCGGGATGCCGCGCACCGTCTCGATGAAGATGACGCACAGCATCTTGACGATCGGCATCTTCGATCGCCGCCCCAGCGCCAGCACAATGCCGATCGGCAGCGACACGGCAATGCCGACGAAGGACAGGGTGAGCGTCACCAGAAGCCCGCCCCATAGCGGGGTTTCGACATGCGGCAGGCCGAACACGCCGCCAACCAGCAGGATGAAAGCAACGATCGGCAGCGCCCCGAAGAATAAAATTGCGTTCAGCCCCTTGCGCGGCACCTTCGGGATGAGCAGCGGCACCAGAAGCGCCACGAACAGGATGGCGACGAGGATCGGCCGCCAGCGCTCATCGATCGGATAGCGGCCGAACATGAACTGGCCGAATTTGGCGTTGACGAAGGCCCAGCAGGCGCCCGACCAACCATCCGGCTGGATGCCGCCCTGCGCCACCGTGGCGCAGAACGTACGGTCGGTTCCGGTCCATTGGGCGTTGATGAAAGCCCAGCTGATCAGTTGCGGCAGGATCATTGCGACCAGCACGATGCCGATGATGGTCAGGATCGTGTCGCCGGTCGAAGCAATCAGGTTTTTGCGTATCCAGGCGCCCAGACCGCGCTCACTTGCTGGCGCCGACTGTGCCAGCGCCATTTCGACGCGGACGAAGGAAAGGTCGTGCTCCTGCATGTCGCTACCTCTCCACCAGCGCCATTCTGGCGTTGACCACGTTCATGATCGCCGACGTCAACAGGCTGAGCGCGAGATAGACCACCATCATGATCAGCACGCACTCGATCGCCTGGCCGGTCTGGTTCAGCACCGTGCCGGTCGTCGCCGTCAGGTCCGGGTAGCCGATGGCGATGGCCAGCGACGAGTTCTTGGTCAGGTTCAGATACTGGCTGGTCAGCGGCGGAATGACGATGCGCATGGCTTGCGGAATGACGACAAGCCGCAGAATCGATCCCGGCCGCAGCCCGAGGGCACCGGCTGCCTCGGTCTGCCCCTTACTGACGCCCATGATGCCGGCCCGCACGATTTCGGCGATGAAGGCGGCCGTATAGAAGGACAGCGCCAAATAGAGCGACAGGAACTCCGGCTTGACCTGAAAGCCGCCGGTCAGGTTGAAGGTCGATTGCTTTGGATAATCGAAGCTCAGCGGGAAGCCGCTCAGCGCATAGGCCAGCAACGGCAAGCCGATGATCAAAGCCGCCGATGTCCAGAACACAGGGAATTGCTGGCCGGTCGCCATCTGCCGCTGACGCGCCTTGCGGGCGACGAACCACGCCATGGCGATGCCGAGAAGCAGAGCGACCAGGATCAGCCAGGAGCCTTCGCCCCACACGGCGCGCGGAAAATAAAAGCCACGTTGGTTGAGAAAGGAGCTGAACGGCAAATTGATGCTCTCGCGCGGCGGCGGCAGCACCGAAAGCACGCCTGAATACCAGAAGAAGATGACCAGCAGCGGCGGGATGTTGCGGAAGACCTCGACATAGACCGTGCAGATCTTGCGGATCAGCCAGTTGTGCGAAAGTCGGCCGACGCCGAGGATAAAGCCGATTATGGTCGCGGTGATGATGCCGGAGACGGCAACGATGAGCGTGTTGATGAAGCCGACCAGAATGGCGCGGCCATAGGTGGAATCCGACGAGTAGGCGATGGCGCTGTCACTAATGTCGAAGCCGGCGCGGCCCCTGAGGAACCCGAAGCCTGATGCAATGCGCAGGCGCGTCAGATTGTCGATGGTGTTTTGGACGATCCACCAAACCAACGCCACCAGCACGATGACGACCACCGCCTGGAAGAATATGCCGCGGACCTTCGGATCGTTGATGAAGGAGCCGCGGCTTGGCTCCTCGCGAAGAATTTCCTGCGATGCCATTCGACCATCCCCTGAAAAGAGAAACCGGAAGGCAGACGATCTGCCTTCCGGATCACATTTCGGTCAGCGGATCGGCGGAGAGTACTGCAGGCCGCCCTTGGTCCACAACGCGTTGATGCCGCGCGCGATCTTGAGCGGGCTGCCCGAACCGACATTGCGTTCGAACATTTCGCCATAGTTGCCGACAGCCTTGACGATGTTGACCACCCAGTCATTGGAGACACCGAGGTCGGTGCCGATCTTGGTGTCGGGCTCAGTTCCGAGCACGCGCTTGATCTCCGGGTTGTCCGAGTTCTTCATCTCGTCGACATTGGCCTTGGTGATGCCGAGTTCCTCGGCCTGCAGCAACGCGAAATAAGTCCACTTGACGATGTGGTACCACTGGTCGTCACCCTGACGCACGGCCGGTCCAAGCGGTTCTTTTGAGATGATCTCGGGTAGCACAACGTGGTCGGCCGGGGCGCCAAGCGTCAGGCGGATGCCGTAGAGACCCGACTGGTCGGTGGTGTAGACATCGCAGCGGCCGGCGTCATAGGCGGCGTTGACCTCTTCCAATTTCTCGAAGACGACCGGGTTGTACTCCATCTTGTTCGACTTGAAATAGTCGGCAAGGTTGAGCTCGGTTGTCGTGCCGCTCTGCACGCAAACCGCCGCGCCGGAAAGCTGCAGCGCGGAATTCACGCCCGGCAGCTTCTTGGCGTTGATCATGAAGCCCTGGCCGTCATAATAGGTCACGCCAATGAAGTTCAGGCCGAGTGCGGTATCGCGGTTGATGGTCCAGGTGGTGTTGCGCGACAGGATGTCGATCTCGCCTGACTGCAGCGCGGTGAAGCGTTCCTTGGCACTGAGCGGCGTGAATTTGACCTTGGTGCCATCGCCGAAAACGGCGGCCGCGACAGCGCGGCAGAAATCCGCATCGATGCCTTGCCAGTCGCCCTTGTCGTCCGGCGCCGAGAAGCCGGCCAGACCGGTCGAGACGCCGCATTGGATGAAGCCCTTGGCCTTGACGTCGTCGAGCGTGGCCGCCGACGCGGCCGAAGCCACCAACCCAAGCGCGGCGGCGCCCAGAATGCCGATTGCAATGTGTTTCATAACCCACAGACCCTTTTCTGTTTTTTTCAGGCGAACCTGACTTTTTCCGTGTGAACGCAGCTTTCGGTTCCGGCCCATTCCCGGAACCCCGCATCGCAACCGACGCGCTGCCTCCCATTCACGAACTGCATCGAAGGCGATTATTTCAGTGAGGTCAAGGGAAATGACCTAAACCGAAAGAGTTTGAAAACCAATTGCCGCAAATGCCTGAATTGCAGACAAACGCGCCTGGAAATTAGCCAGCCGTGCGAACAAAGCCGGCAAAGCCCGGTCAACGCAAATCGGGGGCTGGGCCGGCAAAACCCGTCGCTCGGATTTACGGCCCATGACTGACTTGTCGTGCGATGAATTGGCATATCCAAAGCCCGCCGGCTGGCGGGTGGCGAACGGTTGCGCGGCCAATGCCGCCGCACTATGGCTAGCGCTTCATCAGAGGCGAAGCGCAATGGCAAAAGACGGCAACGAAATGGGCATCAACACGCGGCTTGCCCATTCGGGCAACAATCCGCACGACTATTTCGGCTTCGTCAATCCGCCGGTCGTGCATGCCTCGACCGTGCTCTATCCCAACGCGGCGACGATGGCGGCACGCAGCCAGAAATACACCTACGGCACGCGCGGCACGCCGACCACCGACGCGCTTGCCGGCGCGATCGACGCGCTCGAAGGCTCGGCCGGCACGATCCTGGTGCCCTCGGGCCTGGCGGCGGTGACGGTGCCGCTGCTCGCCTTCCTGTCGGCGGGCGACCATGTCCTGATCGTCGATTCCGTCTATCACCCGACCCGCAATTTCGCCGACACGATGCTGAAACGGCTGGGCGTCGAGGTAGAGTACTACGATCCGCATGTCGGTGCCGGTATAGCGGCGCTGATCAAGCCCAACACCAGGGTCGTGTTCACCGAATCGCCGGCATCCAACACGTTCGAGGTGCAGGACATACCGGCCATCGCCAGCGCGGCACACGCCGCAGGCGCGATCGTCATGATGGATAACACCTGGGCGACGCCGCTCTACTTCCGCCCGCTCGACCACGGCGTCGACATCTCGATTCATGCGGCGACGAAATACCCGGCTGGCCATTCCGATGTGCTGCTCGGCACCGCGTCGGCCAACACGGCCTGCTGGAAACAGCTTTGCGAGACGTTCTACACGATGGGCTGCTGCGCCGGGCCGGACGATGTCTATCAGGTGCTGCGCGGCCTGCGCACCATGGGTGTGCGCCTCGACCACCATCAGCGCAGCGCACTGGCCATCGCCGGCTGGCTGGAGGGCCAGCCGGGCGTGGCGCGCGTGCTGCATCCAGCGCTTGCCAGCCACCCCGATCACACTCTCTGGAAGCGCGACTTCTGCGGCTCGAGCGGCATTTTTTCGATCGTCCTAGCTGGCGGCGGCCAGAAACAGCAGCATGCCTTCCTCGACGCGCTCAGGATATTCGGCCTTGGCTATTCCTGGGGCGGCTATGAGAGCCTTGCCGTGCCGGTGTTCCTCGGCGACCGCGTCGTCGCCAAGGGCCCTTATGACGGCCCGCTCGTCCGCTTGCAGATCGGGCTTGAAGACGTCGACGACCTGAAAGCCGATCTGGCGCGCGGCCTCGCTGCGGCGGCGGCTGCTTGAGCGACGGCAGGGTCTTCCAACAGGCGCATCCTCGGCCTGATCACGCAGACCGATCTGCTGGCCGCAACGGCGCGCGCAAGCTGCAGACAAGCTGCTGGTCGAAGCGGTAGCGTAGTCGGGCCGCCGGGAAAAATGTTCGGGAACCTTTTCTCGGTTAGCCCGTCCAATGTTTCGATCGGAGGATTTGCTTCCGGTCAGGAGATTGGCTCGCGATGAGGAAACCGCTCACGGCTGCGACCGTCATGCCCGCCGCATCTGGCGAGATGCAGCTTGTCGGCCGCGCCTTGGCACGCGAGGGCGGAGCCTTCCGCACGATTATCAAGACGCACAACCAGCGGCTCTATCGTATCGCCCGCAGCGTCGTCCGCAACGACAGCGAGGCTGAGGACATCGTGCAGGAGGCCTATGTCAGGGCCTTTGCCCAGCTCGGGGATTTTCGCGGCGAATCCTCTCTCGCCACATGGCTGTCGCGCATCGTCATCAATGAGGCGCTTGGGCGTTTGCGCAAGAGGCGGCGAACGGTAGCGATGCCGCAAAGTCTACAAGCCGAAATCATCAAGTTTCCCCTTAATCCCAGCGACGATCCGGAGCGGACGATGGCGCAACGGCAGATCCTCGAGCTTGTCGAACGGGCGACCGATCGCCTTCCCGATGTCTACCGGACAGTATTCGTGGCGCGGGTGATCGAGGGTCTCAGCATAGACGAGACCGCAGAATTGCTTGATGTGCGGCCCGAAACCGTCAAGACCCGGCTGCACCGCGCCCGCGCCCTCGTCCGCAAGGCGCTGGACGATCAGATCGGCCCGGTGCTGCTCGATGCCTTCCCCTTCGCCGGCCGCCGGTGTGAACGGCTGACCGCCGCGGTGATGCAGCGGCTTGGCTTTACAGACTGATTTTTCCCGAATTCCCGGGAACGTTTGCCCCCGCCCGGCATCCAATCATCGTCAACTGGAAATGCCCGGAGCCATTCGCATCCGGGCGAAGGAGAACGTCATGTTTATTCGATCGACCACCGCACTGGCAGCGCTTTTCCTGCTCAGCACAGCAACGTTGGCGCAAGCCTCCGATAAGCCGAGCGACCCGCAGATCGCCCACATCGCCTACACAGCCGGCGTGCTTGACGTCGAGGCGGCCATGCAAGCGCTGAAGAAATCGAAAAACAAGGAGATTCTCGACTTCGCCAAAGACATGGTGCGAGACCATGAAGCCGTAAACAAACAAGCGCTTGACCTGCTCAAGAAGCTCAACGTGACGCCAGAGGACAACGGCACCAGCAAGGCGCTGACCAAGGCGGCGGACGAGGAACGGGCGAAGCTCGCCAAGCTCGACGGCGCCGCGTTCGACAAGGCCTATGTTGACAACGAGGTCGCCTATCACAAGCAGGTCAACGGCGCGCTCGAAACCCTGCTGATCCCCTCGGCCGAGAATGCCGAACTGAAGAGCCTTCTGGAGACCGGCCTGAAGCTATTCCAGGGCCATGAACAGCATGCCGAACATGTCGCCGGCATGCTGAAATGAGTACAGCATCGACGGTGTCGAAACGGCATCTGTGGATTGCAATGGCGCTAACTATTGCTGCCGCATCCGCCAAGGCCGAAACGATTGAGGTGACGATCGAGAAGCTGGTGTTTTCGCCCGCAAGCATCGAGGCGAAGGTCGGCGACACGATCGAGTGGGTCAACAAAGACGTGTTCGCCCACACGGCGACCGTCACCGGCGGCTGGGAGGTGATGATCCCGCCGAAGACATCGGCGAGCCTGACGCTGAAGAGGGCAGGTTCGTTCGACTATTTCTGCCGCTTCCACCCCAACATGAAAGGCCAAATGACGGTGAAGTCGCCCTAGCCAAGCCAGCAGAGACCGCCCTGCACGCACAGGGCGGTCGGGCGGCATCAAGCCGCCTGGTAGCGAGGCGCCGGCTCGCCGGTCTGCGTCGCGGCGAACAGGGTGGTGCGAACAGGGTGGCGCGGGCAGCGTCGTAGGCTTCCCACAGCGCGCGGTCTGGTAGAGGTCCGCCAGGATGCCCACGACCGGCGAACGAAACATGCTGTGCTGACGCCACTCGGAAAAGCGATACCAGCAGGCATATGTCGTGTCGGTGGAGGCCAACCGGCGCTTCGAGGCGATTTTAGGGGCGGCCGCGGCCGAAAAGCTGAGGAGCCTCGCCGACGACGCCTATGTTTCGAAGCCGGCGAGCAGCACCGAATCGTCGGAGCGATAGAGCACCGCGCATCCTTTGGGACGCGCCACGGACGGTGCGGTCCAGTCTTTCTACGACCATCGACCGCCGCTCGAATGCAGGCGGACGACAATCTGTGCTAAAGTTACCCTATGAAAGCATGGCTGGAAGCGGCAAAGAGCCGGGCGCGCGACATGAAGCTTGATGTCGTCGCCCTGTGGTTCGCCGCACGCGATCCTCGGGTGCCCTGGTCCGCGAAACTCGTGGCGGGGATGGTGGCCGCCTATGCGCTTTCCCCAATCGACCTGATCCCCGATTTCATTCCGGTGCTCGGCTATCTTGACGACCTGATCATCGTACCGCTCGGCGTAATCCTGGCCATAAGGCTTGTTCCGCCGCCGCTGATGGACGAGTTTCGAGCGCAGGCTGCCGCGCTCGAAACACGCCCGCAAAGCAGGACGGGAATGTTCTTTATCGTGGCGCTCTGGCTGGCTTTCGCAGCTTTGCTGATCTGGGCCTTTTGGCCCACCCACGCCAGATAGTCCGATCACGCTTGCTTGCACTTGAAACCGCCCTTGCCTGCTGCGCCGGCGGCCTAAAACCCAAGCGCCAGCCACGCAGTCCCAGCAAGCAGCGTGATCAGCGTCAGCGGCGCTCCGACCCTGAAGAAGGCTCCGAAAGACAGCGCCTTGCCGGCGGCGCGCGCCTGCTCTGCGACAATCAGATTGGCCACCGAGCCGAGCAGCGTGAAATTGCCGGCCAACGTCGAGCTCATGGCGACGACCAGCCAGGCGCGTTCGGGGCTCTCCAGGCCGGGTATGAACGGCCGCAGCGCCAGCACGGCCGGAACGTTGCTCATGATGTTGGACAGCACTGCGGTGAAGCCGGACAGCCGCCAGACATCGTCCAGCCCGAGGTCCTTTGCCGAGGCGATGATCTCGGGGGTGAGAAGCGCCTTCTCGGCGCCGGCGACGACGATGAAAAGGCCGGCGAACATGAACAGCAGCGGCCCGTCTATCTCGCGGTAGATGCGCGCCGGCTTGATGGCGCGGGTCACAAGAAGGATGGCGCCGCCGATCAGTGCGGCCTTGGCAACCGGAACGCCGGCGAAGAAGGCGATTGCCAGTCCGATGCAGACGACCACTGCCTTGAGCACCTGTCCCGGCAGCATGCGGCCGCGATAGACTTCGGGGCTGAGCTCGGTCTTGCGCGCAAATTCGGCGCGATAGACGATGCGCACGATGACGACGACGGCGACGAGGCCAAACAGCGCGACCGGCGCCAGGGCCGCCGAGAAGGCCGGATAGGAAATCCCCGACAGCGCGCCGATGACCATGTTCTGCGGGTTTCCGGTGATGGTGGCGACGCTGCCGCAATTCGACGCCGTGGCGGTGGCGATCAGGTAGGGAATTGGGTTGCGGTTGATGACCCGGGTGACGTGGACGACGATCGGCGCCATGACCAGGCAGATCGCGTCGTTGACCAGGAACGCTGACAGGACGCCGGTCAGCAGCGTCACCATCAGCAGCAGCATAAACGGCGCATGTGCGTGCTCGATGGCAACGGCGCCGAGTGCGCGAAAGGCGCCCGATACCTTCAGATGCGCGACGACGATCATCATGCCGAGCAGCAGCGTGATGGTGTCGAAATTGATGGCGCGGTAGGCGTCCTCCAGGCTGAGCGCGCCGATGGCGATCATCGCCGCACCGCCGAGCAGCGCAACGCCTGCCCGGTCAAGGCGTAAGCCGGGGATCCTGCCGATGGCAACGCCGGCATAGGTCAGGATCAGGATCAGCAGTGCGGCCGCACCCATCAATGTCATTCGTGGGAAAGCCCCGTTCAGATCCGCCCTGCCCTGCCATAACGGTAGCCGGCGCAAGCTATGATTCCTGCCGCCATACTCACCCGAGCTCAATCCGATCGGGCAAGCCTTGGCAATATCAAACATTGATGCGACGCGCACAGCGTCGAACAATCGGAGAGACTGGCGCACCATCGGCCAACTCACCCAGACAATCACACCAGCAGAGTTTCTCGTAAACGCTGGGTATGCTTCCGTCGAAGATGAAGGCTTAGAAGAAGCCCAGGCTCATTGAATCGTGGCTCGATCATGGCGAGGATGGAGACTGTCTCCACCTATGGGCCGGCCGACCAGCAAAGCGAAGAACGCGCCTTCGGCATGGCAAGGCGAGCGCTGAACACCCGACTGACGCTGGAACAAGCAGCCGATTGCGGAGTTGAAACGGCGGTAGAGGTTTGCCGGAATGAGTTCCACTCCCGTGCTGCGGTACATCTATTGGGTAATTGTTCTCGACGTTTCGGTCGTGCTTGCGCCTTACGCTCTTAGCGCGGCGTGGCCGCAATGACGCAGCGCGATCCTAACGCCACTTCACCACAGGAAGACAAGAAGGACGGCATCGGACGAGCACTTGGACTCGGCCTTATCACCGGCGCTGCTGACGACGACTGCTCGGCCATCGGTACCTATGCGAGTGCCGGCGCGCGCTTTGGCCCAGACCTGCTTTGGACCGCTCCTGTAACGCTGCCGATGATGTACACTGTCGTGTATCTCTCGTCGAAGCTTGGACAGGTTTCGGGCCGCGGCCTCTTTCATGCGATCAAGGACTTCTACCCACGGTGGCTGCTCTGGGCTGTTCTTGTGGGCGTGCTGATCGGCAACACTATCGAAGCAGCCGCCGATCTCGGCGGCATGGCTGCATCCATCAACATCTTCCTTCCTGTTCCGATCCCCCTCATTGTGATCGTAGTCGCGGCCGCGATCTTTGCTCTCCAGCTTTGGGGCTCCTACACGCTCATTCGTAACATCTTTCGCTGGCTCGCGCTGGCCCTGCTTGCCTATGTCGGCTCAGCCATCATGGCGAAGCCGGATGCGGCAGCCGTGCTGTGGGGCACCCTTGTTCCGAAGATCGAGTTCAGCCGCGAGTTCCTGTCCATTCTGGTGGCTATCATCGGCACCACCCTTTCAGCGTACCTCTACACCTGGCAGTCGAACGAGGAGGTGGAGGAAGAGATTGCCGAGGGGAGAACGACGCTGAAGGAGCGCAAGGGTGCCACGGACGGTGAACTGCGCCGCTCCCGCCGCGATATCCTGATCGGCATGATCTTTTCCAATCTCATCATGTACTTCATCATCCTGTCGACAGGGTCTACGCTCTATGAAGCCGGCGAGCACGACGTAGAGACCGCCGCTCAAGCAGCCGAAGCTCTCAAGCCGCTCGCTGGTGCAGCCGCTGGCGTACTGTTCGCTGCCGGCGTGATCGGGGTCGGGTTCCTTGCCGTTCCGGTCATGACGACAGGTGCGGCATACGATCTGGCACAGGCAGTTGGATGGAAGCACAGTCTTCATGCCAAGCCGCGTGAGGCGCCAAAGTTCTACATCGCGATCGGCGCCTTCACGCTGATTGCTGTCGGCCTGAATTTCCTGGGTTTCAACCCGATGAAGGCGCTCGTCTGGTCCGGCATCGTGCAGGGCTTTTCTACGCCGCCACTGCTTCTTCTTATCATGCTAATGACGAACAACCCGCGGATCATGGGAGACAAGGTCAACAGCCGCACTACCAACGCTCTGGGATGGGCTACTACGATCGCAATCTTTTCCGCCTCTTTAGGGCTGGTAGCGACCTGGTTTATCTAAGGTCACCATGACGCTCGCGCCATACCCCGGCAATTCGAGCTCACACGTCTCTACCGTGCTCCCGGGGCGGCGTGGCCAAGTGCGCGTGCTTCTGGAAAATCGCAATCTTGTCGGGATAGGTAATCCGGATCTCGCGTCCGCATCCGTCGCACCTGTAATGGGAAACGACCTGAAACCAGCTGCCATTCTTGATGACGGTGAAGTTGCACTGCGGGCATTGGAAAGTCAGGCCAACAGAGAATAGGCTGGGAGAGAGGGACATTGCAGCACTTCGCATTCTGGAGAGTTTTGAGGCAGCTTGGTTAGTCCAGCGTCTCCACGACGAAGGAAACGGCAATTAAATCGTCGGCATCGATTCTGCCCTTGCCGCCCTCCATGACGGCTGCGACCTTTCGAAAGGTCTTCAGTTCACTCTCGGTAATCCGGGCGCCGCGCATCCTCTCATTGAGGTCGGCCACGCGCATTCGCAGCGCCTGGGACGCTCCAATCTCACGGTTCGACATGGTGATCACATTCCTCGTCGCTTGACTTCCCGCCGCACCTTTCGGCACGGCGGGCTGTCCTCCCAGTCGCTTTGGTCATTCTATGACTTTGATGATCTTGCGTGTGCCCGGGTCAACGACAACGGTCCGGTTGTCGACCACCACGTAGCGGTATTTTGCGTCGGGGACTTCATGAAGCTCGACCGTCTCGGGCAGGGTTGAGCCGATATTGAGCTCCACTCCAGGGATTTTCACCGATGCTAGCGGCTGCTTCTTGACATATTCCCTGATGACCGTCTCCTGTTCAGGCTCGATGACTACGTCCTGAGCAGCAACGGCGCCGATACCTGCCAGCAGCAGAAATCCTGCGGCTGCAGTGGAAAGACGCATTCTCATAAGTGCCTCCTCGTGTGGACTCTGTGCGCTGAACGGCATCGTCTTGGCGCCAGGCTCACCAAACCTCAGGCAGTCGCAAACGTTCCCTGGTTGGGCTTCGGTCTGATCCAGACGGGACCTAAGTCTCACCTGTTTTCGCGTAATAGCCCTGACATCGCGCCACCCGGAACTGCCGCTGCTCGCAGTAGTTGCTCGCTGTGAGTTCACGGGAGGAGCCCATGGAGAATAGCGTCCACCAAGCCCGCTGGTTACTCGCTCCGGTCTTCGCCGTCTCCATTGCGTTCCTGGCGATGGGAATGATCGTTAGCTAGGAACAATCGGACGTTGACGGACCGAAGAACGAAATTGAGATCTGCGCAGCTAAGTCCCTTCCTGCGCTGATAAAGGACCACCCGCCACTCCTCGATTTGGCGGGTGGTCCGAGCGAGCGCGACTGAGGCGTCCCCGTCGCTGGAGCCCAGCACCGAGGCGTGGCGCAGCTCTTCCTCGCCACGGAGATGTCTGATGTGGAGCCTCATGCCGGGGCACAGCGCGGTTCGTCGCGTATGGCACTATAAATTACAAAAGGGATATTACGGGCCACGAGTTCTCAGCAACCGAAGAGCTGATGCAGTCCTGCAAGAGCACGTCCAGGATGACGACGTCAGGCTCAACAAGGGCCAAAATTTGTCGTGCACGATTGCAACTTGGCTCTGAGGCCACCGCAAAGCCAGCCTCTGAGTGACGTCTCGATATTCGATGACGATCATCGGCTCGTCCTCAAAGATGAGCGCTAGAGGCTTCTCATGTCCTCCTCCTTGATGGGCAGGAGCACGATGTGCGCTGACCTCCCGGCAACGGCGCCCGGATAGTCGCGTCGCACCTAGTCTTCCCAAAGCCTTGGAAGCGAGCGTGCCGAAGATCGTTGCCGCGCAAGTGCTTCACCCCGGTCTTGATCGGAAGGGGACACCGATCTCGCAGCTTGGTTCACAGGAGATGCCGCAGAAGCCGAAGGCCCTTCCCGAGCCGGGTGTTCCATGCGGAAGTCAAAAAGCCCGCCGCACCTTTCGGCACGGCGGGAGATCAGTCGTTCACCAGGCACAGGGTGGGCGGGGGTGGGTGTGCCCGGATCGTAGGGAATCCTACGCGCGCCGGCTGCGTCTCGTCTACCAACCGGCGGTTGGGAGCGTCAACTCGGTTAGCTTGCATTACCCGGGCCTACCGCCCCAGAGCTTGTTTCGAAGCCGACAGAAGTTCTTCCTCGTCCACCACTCCCGCCATGTAATTGGCAATAATTCGGGAGGCGAGCGACTCGCGCTGTTGTTCCGATTGGCCGTCAATCTTCAAACGATCGAACACGCGGCCAAGTAGCGCCAGCTCTGACGGGTTGAAAACACCCGAATCCTCTGCTCTTCCACGAAGCGGCATGACAAACCCCCTTCGCCCAGAGATTTTGTTCGTGCAGCATTATTATACACAAAAAACGCACCCCGTTGCAGAATCGCAGACGCGAGATGCGCCCTCGCGGAAGATCTGCGAGCGGGCGAGGACGACCTCACATCAGATCTTCAGCAACCCCGTCGAATTTCTTGAGGCCTTCGCTTGGAGGCTTCTGCTTAAGCAGTCCCTGTGCAGTTGCAGCCGCCTCGAAAGCGGCGAACGCAGCTTGGTGACTGCAATGTCCGGCCAGGCATTCCTCGATCATTCGGATTGCTTCAAGTCGGGACGGCTTGTCCATGAATGGCCATGGTTGCTGAAGCGCTTTCGCAGCGTCGGCTATCGACGCGACCACCATCGGCCTGTGATTCAGGTAGATTGTAATCGGGATGAATGCCGTCATTTTGTCGCTCCGCAGATTGAAGGCGGTTAAACGCAAAGACATGGCGGTGGTTGCATGAACGTGCATCATCGCGAATTCAGAGCGCCGGCCCGAGCCACGACGCAATCGGAACTGGCCGAGCGATCAGGGGTATCGGTTCCCATGAGAAGGCCGTCACCGTCACCACCTGCGGGCAAATCTGTTTCGACCGCAAGAATGTCAATCTCAGCCTCGTCTTTGCCGGTCAGACCGTCGGCATCGAACAGGTCGAGGACCGAATCTGGCTGACTAGCTTCATGGACTATGATCTGGGATATTTCGACGATGAGATGCAGGCTGGAACCACTGGACAACCCGTTCGGGCCGAAAGGGGTGCCCATGCCTCCGGTATAAACCGTAACCTATGTGTCCAGAATGGACCCTGAAAATGCTGGCGATCCCGACAGGATTCGAACCTGTGACCATCGGCTTAGAAGGCCGGTGCTCTATCCAGCTGAGCTACGGGACCGCTGGGCCGACGCCAAGGGCCGGCTGAATCACGCGCTGGGACGGCTGCCCGGCATTGCCGGTCAATGCGTCCAGGGCGTCCTGCGGTCATAGCGGAAATTCTCCGCATAGGAAATCTGGCGGCGCTTGGATTCTTTCGGCTCCTCGACACGGAAGGCCAGCCCCTCTTTCTCGGCATAGGCCACCGCCTCTTCCCGGGTGTCGAAGGTGAGCCTGATCTGGCTCCGCATGTCACCCGAAGTGGTGTAGCCCATCAGGGGATCGATTTTCTTGCGCATCTCGGGATCGAATTCCAGCACCCAGTGGCCGGTCTTGGCCTTGCCGGACTGCATCGCGGTTCTGGCTGGGCTGAAAATGCGCGCGGACATGGACACCTCGTTGCTACGGGCAAGCGGCACCGCCGCTGTATTCCCGTCATTACTGCGCAATGCCGCCGGCGGCAAGGCCGATGCCTGCCGTACCTTTCGACACGGCGGGCCACCGACGGTGACCGCGCGACGGTTCACGGCAAAAGACCCTGCCGTTTGTTCCGTTTTCGTCTCTTAGGGGTCGCGCAGCCAAGCCCGGAATCTATAGCCCGCAAGGACTCGGGCCGCGGTAATCAGCAGCGGGAGCCGTTGACGAGCACGTTGTGCCGGCGCCCAAGGCGCTTGGCGAATGCCGATGCAAATCGTTCTCGTCTCGCTTTGGCACAATGGGATTGGCATCTGAATTGCTACATCTGACTTGCTAGTGAGACTCGCCAGAGTGTAGCCACAGCGCTTTGCGAAGGGGGAAGGAAATGGGCTTAGCCGAAGACTTGTCTGATGTTGCGCTCACATTCGAATGTCCGGATTGCTCGCATCCGGCGGTAAGGAAGGGCTCTGCGCTAAGGACGATCGCGCACTTCAGATGTGACGGGTGCAACGCCAAGGTGCGGATCACTTATCCGCAGAAGCTAGCGATCTTCGAAAAGCACAAGCTATTGGCCGCCGGAGGGGCGTTGCAATTGGCTAGCTAAGCCTTTTCCAGATCGTCGGTCGCGCGGATTTCGATGAGCACAAGATTCGCAGAATCCTGGAGGTGGTATCGTTGGTGACGGGCTGAGGATCGCTCAATTCAAGCAGCTTCCTTGCTGGCGAAGCGATTGATGTTCCAAGCACCGCCGCCGGTTGACGCGCCGCCGAGCTAGTTGAACGCGAGCCTCGCTAGCGCCGGAGGGCGACAAGGCGCGGCTACTTCATTTCTCTGCGCGATGAACAGCCGTGCGACTTTGGGGACTTTTCGTGCAACTCCCTGCCACTCTATGGCGTTCGGTCCGTTTTTGTCGTTTCGGGGGTTGCCTTCCAAAGCCCGGAACCCTATAGCCCGCAAGGACTCGGAGTGTAGCGCAGCCTGGTAGCGCATCTGGTTTGGGACCAGAGGGTCGGGAGTTCGAATCTCTCCACTCCGACCATTCATTCACCGCGACGAACAGCAGCCGTGCTGCCGGCGCAGCTGCGCCGGACAGCATCTGCGGCCGACGAAGCACCCAGCGACCGACGGGCAGCCCATATTTCCGCGCGTGCCCGCCTGAAGCTGCGAAGCGTCAGATTTGGATGAACGCCAGGAGATCCGGATTGATGATCTCCGGGTGGGTGGTGCACATGCCGTGCGGAAGGCCCTTGTAGACCTTGAGCGTGCCGTGTTTGACGAGCTCGGCTGCAAGCAGAGCGGAGTCGGCAATCGGCACGATCTGATCGTCATCGCCGTGCATGATCAGGACAGGCACGTCGATCTTCCTCAGGTCCTCCGTAAAGTCGGTCTCGGAAAAAGCCTCGATGCAGTCGTAATGGGCCTTGGCTCCGCCCATCATGCCCTGGCGCCACCAATTATCGACAGCCCCTTGCGAGACCTTGGCGCCCTCGCGATTGAAGCCGTAGAACGGGCCAGCCGGCACATCCCTGTAGAACTGGGCGCGGTTGGCGACCAAAGCGGCACGGAAGCCGTCGAAGACCTCGATGGGCAGGCCGCCGGGCTTGCTGTCGGTCTTGAGCATGATCGGCGGCACCGCGCCGATCAGCACCGCCTTGGCGACGCGTCCTTCGCCACCGTAGCGGGCAACGTAACGCGCCACCTCGCCGCCGCCGGTCGAGTGGCCGATATGGACGGCGTTCTTGAGATCAAGGTGAGCGACCAGAGCCGCGACATCGGCGGCATAGGTGTCCATCTCGTTGCCGGTCGCCGTCTGTGTCGAGCGGCCGTGCCCACGACGGTCATGCGCGATCACGCGATAGCCCTTGTCGAGGAAGAACAGCATCTGGTTGTCCCAGTCATCGGCGCTGAGCGGCCAGCCGTGATGGAACACGATTGGCTGGCCTGTGCCCCAATCCTTGTAGAAAATCTCGGTGCCGTCCTTGGTGGTGAATGTGCTCATCCTCTTACTCCTTGGTGCAGGTGGCTGTGGACAAAGCTATCGCAACGGAGTCATGGTGAGGATTGGCAAAACAGACATTGAACAAGGCAAAACTGACAGATGGGGGCGGCGCGTGATCCGGTCGAAATCGGGCTTGTGGTGTATCCCGGCGTTCAGGAAGCGGCAGTACTGGGCCTCACCGATCTGTTTCAGCTGGCCAACCGGCTGGCTTCCGAACGGTCGCCGGATGCGCTGAGGCTTCGCGTCACACATTGGCAGTGGCAAGAGGCGAGTCAAACGGTCATCCCCACCTTCGACAGCGAGCCCGGCCCTGGCTATGGACCTGCCATGGTCATCTTGCCTCCGACGCTGGGTGATCCGATTCCGCGCGAGGCGGCCGCACCCTATGCCGACTGGCTCAGGGCCCGCCATGCGGCCGGCGCGACGCTCGGCTCGGTCTGCGCCGGCGCCTTCGTGCTGGCCGAGACCGGCCTGCTGTCGGGTCGTGTTGCGACCACGCATTGGGCCTATCGCGACGCGCTGGCGATACGCTTTCCCGACATCCTACTCGATGCCGACAAGCTGGTCATCGACGATGGCGACATCATCACCGCCGGCGGCTATATGGCCTGGACCGATCTCGGCCTGAAACTCGTCGACCGGGTGCTTGGGCCGACCGTCATGATAGAGACGGCGCGTTTCATGCTGGTGGACCCGCCGGGACGCGAGCAGCGCTTCTACAGCCCGTTTGCTCCCAGGCTGAACCATGGCGACGAGGCCATCCTCAAGGTGCAGCATTGGCTCCAGGCGAGAGGCGCGCGCGATGTGACGCTTGCCACCATGGCGGAGCATGCGGCCTTGGAGGAGCGGACTTTTTTGCGCCGCTTTCGCAACGCCACCGGCCTCAAGCCGACCGAGTATTGCCAGCACCTGCGCGTCGGCAAGGCGCGTGAGATGCTGGAAACGACGACCCGATCCATCGACCAGATCGCCTGGGATGTCGGCTATGACGATCCCGGCTCCTTCCGCAAAGTGTTCGCCAGGATAACCGGCCTGGTGCCGGGCGATTACCGCAGGCGTTTTGGCGTGTAACGAGCGGCCCTGCCCGGCGAAAGCTGAGCGGTGGCGGTTGCGGTGTAGAGCGCTTTCGATATCGGTCCTTGAAAAATCGTCGCCAACATAAAGCAGGCGGCAGGCATGTTCCTTGGCCACCTCATAGGCGAAGCAGTCACGTTGCCAGTGCCGTATACGCGCGACTGGCGACCCCTCTTTGAAGGCAAGCTCGCCGGGAAGAGAACCCCAACCGCCTCATCTCCCGGCGAGCCTACAACCTGATTTGATACGCATCAGGACCGGGGTTAGCCGGCAAGGCTGACCTTGCAAAATGGATGCCAGCACTGATTTCCCGAAATGGGACACCGCCTGAGCCTGTCGTATCAGATCTCGAACTCGCCCTGCCCCTCATCCATGGCGCTGACGGTTTCGGCGGCCAGCGCCCTAGTGATCGGCGTCTTGCGCTCCAGTGCCGTGCGATCCAGCCGCTCGACCACCCGCATCGCGGTTGCCAGCGAGCGTTCGATTCGGCGCACCAGATATTGCACGACATGCGGCTCGACCTCGACCTGGCGGTCGGCGAACAGTTTGGTGATGACGCCGGCCAGCAAGTGATCGTCGGGCTCGTGGATCTCGACCGTCGCCGCCGCCTTCAGCCGCGAAGCGAGGTCCGGAAGTCTGACGCCCCAGGCGGACGGAAAGCGCCGCGCGGTCAAGAGCAAGGTAGAGCCGGCCCCGCGCACCGCGTTGATCAGATGGAACAGCCCCTCTTCATCGACCGGACCGGCATCGACATCGTCGATCAGGGCCGGCCGCGCGCCGAGGCTCGCTATGCAGTCGCCGATCCGTCCGGCGTCGATCTTCACTGCGCCGGCGCGGGCGCGCCAGATCGAGGCCAAGTGGGTTTTTCCAGAGCCCGCCGGACCGGCGAGCACGACCACCGGCGACGGCCAGTCCGGCCAGCGATCGACCAGCGCCACCGCCTGGCTGTTGGTGCCGGAGACGAAGAGCTCATCGCGCGAGTAGCCGGTGCCGTGGCCGAGATCGAGTGGCAACTGGCGCGGCGGGTCGATCTTGTTGTGGTCCGGCATCTGGCTCAACTGCGCGGCCCACCGCTCCCGCGGCGACGCGCCGGCAGCGGCGGGACAGGTTCGGTATTGTGGCCCTTGTAGAGCGGCGAATCGAGATAGCGGGAAATGGCAAAGCGCACCAGAACGGCAACGGCGGCCGAGGCCGGCACGGCGATCAGCAAGCCGACGAAGCCGAACAGCGCGCCGAAGGCAAACAGCGAAAACATCAGCCACACCGGATGCAGGCCGACGCTTTTGCCGACCAGCCTCGGCTGCAGGATGTTGCCCTCGATAAACTGGCCGACGAAGAACACGCCGGCCACCGCCGCGACCATGGGCCAGTCCGGCCAGAACTGGACGAAGGCGACGCCGACGGCCAGCACCAGCCCGGTCAGCGAGCCGACATAGGGAATAAAAGAGATCAGCCCGGCGAACAGGCCGATGAGGATGCCGAAATTCAGGCCGGTCAAGGTCAGCCCGGTGGCGTACATGGCGCCCAGTACCAGGCACAGCGTGCCCTGGCCGCGCACAAAGCCGGCGGTGGCGGTATTGATGTCGTTGGCGATTGCCCTGACGGTCTGGACATAGTCGCGCGGCACCCAGCTGTCGACAATCGCCACCATGCGGTCCCAGTCGAGCAGCATGTAGAAGGCGACGACGGGCGTGACGACGAACAGGCTGACCACCGATACCAGCGCCACGCCGGAGCTCCAGATCGAGGTGAACACCGTGGTCAGGAGGCCGAAGCCGGAGGTCAGCAGCGAATTCAACCCTTCGCGCAGGCCATTGGCGTCGACGCCGAATTTCTCTTCCAGCCATCTCGGATCGAAGCTGGTGATCAGGGTCTGCAGGCGGGTCAGGTATTCCGGCAGCTTGCTGGCGAAATCGGCCATCTGCGAAGCCAGCACCGGAATCAGGATGACGAAGGCCAGAACCAGAACGACGATGAAGGCAAACAGGATGACAATCGTCGCCATCAGCCTGGACAGGCCGAGCCGCTGCAGCCGGTCTGCGACCGGGTCGAGGAAGTAGGCGAGCACCATGCCGGCGACGAACGGCAGCAGGATGCCGCTGAAGACATAGAGGAAGATCGCGAGGATGACGGCGCTGATCAGCCAGAAGCGGATTTGGCGGCGAAACACGCCAGACGCGGCAGCATCGGCAGCGGCAGCCTCGGCTGCCGCGTCGATGTCCTGGTCAGGTGCCCGGTTTGGAGCCTTCGCCATAGCCGCTCATATGTCTCAGCCAAGCCACGAGATAGGCCGCGGCCGAAGCCACGGTCAAGACCCCGGACAGCAATATGAGCACCGGCCTGAGCGGGTCGAGGTCGATGGCGAGGGCCAGCTCGCCCAGCACCACCGCCGCCAGCCCGATCTGGATGGCGGTGTTGGCTTTCGACACGAACAGCGGCTTCATCTCGACCGGGTGGGCCATGACGGTGGACAAAACGACGGCGCAGACGATCAGCGCATCGCGCGACACCATGGTGATGACCAGCCACAGCGGCAATTCACCGATGAAGCCCAGCACCACGAACACCGAGACCAGCAGCAATTTGTCGGCCATCGGATCGAGATAGGCGCCAAGCTGCGAAAACTGGTTGAAGTGGCGGGCGATGAAGCCGTCGACGCCGTCGGAAATGCCGGCGATCAGGAAGCCGGCGAAAGCCCAGTCCCATCGCGCCTGCAGCATGGCCAGCACCACGCCCGGCACCAGCACGAAACGCATGATCGTGATCATGTTGGGGATGGTCAAACGCATATCCCGTCGCTTCTGTTTTGATGATACATGATGGAGATGAGAGGCTACGGCAAGTGGCGACGCTCTCTCCTCGCTCACCTGCTCCACCCCAAACCGAAAAAACGAAGCTAGCGAATGACGATGGCACAGAGAATTACAATCGCCCTGCGTGTCACACTTTGCTATTTGGCCGGAGTGACAGAAAGCGTCTTAGCCTTCTCATCTTTCACAACTCCACACCGCGACTCGGCGATGCATGACCTTTTGACCACTTTCGTTCTTGCCTTGGTCGTCGGCCTTCTGGCGTCTTGGCCTCTCTGGTTAGTGGCTGCCGCCGTGGCGTTCGTTTTCGGGCGGTCAGTCGCCGTAAACTCAGGTGTCTGGAGTGTGGCGGCAAGTTTGATCGCCGCCGGTTTCTCCTACGGAGTCCTCCCGAGCGACGAGGTCAGGTCTTTAGCGACCGTCGGCGCCCTCGCCGCTGCGCTGGCGGGCATTTCTTTCTACTGCTGGAGCGTATGGAGCCCGGTTCGGCCGGTCTAATTGAACACCGCCATCGCCCGCTTGCCTTGCGGGGCAAAACCGTTCATGCGAAGAGCCCTCAAGCAAACGAAACAGCGATGAGCAGGCGCCGGAAAATGAGCAAGCGCAAGAACGGGCTCACCTATGCCGAGGCGGGTGTCGACATCGATGCCGGCAATCTCATGGTCGAGAAGATCAAGCCGCTGGTGCGCGCGACGCGCCGGCCGGGCGCCGATGGCGAGATCGGCGGCTTTGGCGGCCTGTTCGACCTCAAGGCCGCCGGCTTCACCGACCCGGTGCTGGTCGCCGCCAATGACGGCGTCGGCACCAAGCTGAAGATCGCCATCGATGCGGGCAAGCACGACACGATCGGCATCGACCTCGTCGCCATGTGCGTCAACGATATCGTCGTGCAGGGCGCCGAGCCATTGTTCTTCCTCGACTATTTCGCCACCGGCAAGCTCGATCCAGACCAGGGTGCTTCGATCGTCGGCGGCATCGCCGAGGGCTGCCGGCAGGCCGGGTGCGCGCTGATCGGCGGCGAGACGGCGGAAATGCCCGGCATGTATCACGGCAACGACTACGACCTCGCCGGCTTTGCCGTGGGCGCGGCCGAACGCGGCCAATTGCTGCCGACCGACGACCTCGTCGAGGGTGATGTGCTGTTGGGGCTGGCCTCGTCGGGCATGCATTCAAATGGCTTTTCGCTGGTCCGCCGCATCGTCGCCACCAGCGGCCTTGCGTGGACCGATCCAGCGCCCTTCAACGATGAAGCCTCGCTGGCCGAGGCGCTGCTCGAGCCGACCCGCATCTACGTCAAGTCGATCCTCAAGGCGATCCGTAACACGCATGGCATCAAGGCGCTGGCCCACATCACCGGGGGCGGCTTTCCCGAAAACATCCCGCGCGTCCTGCCGAAAGATTTTTCCGCTGAGCTCGATCTCGATGCCATCGAGGTGCCGGCGGTATTCTCGTGGCTGGCGAAGACCGGCGGCGTGGCGCCCGCAGAGATGATGCGCACTTTCAACTGCGGTGTCGGCATGATCCTCGCCGTCGCCTCCGGCCAGGCGGCACAGGTCGCGGCCGTCCTGCAGGAGGCCGGTGAGAGCGTGACGCCGATCGGCCGCATCGTGCCGCGCCGCGACGCCGGCGTGATCTATCGGGGCTCGATCGGCCTATGAGCGCGCGCAAACGCACCGTGGTTCTGATTTCGGGACGCGGCTCCAACATGACGGCGCTGATCGCCGCGGCCAGCAACCTGGACTATCCGGCCGAGATCGTCGGCGTCATTTCCGACCGGGCCAATGCCGCCGGTCTCGGTATCGCCGCGGCGCGCGGCATCGCCACCAAGGTGATTTCGCGAGCCGACTATACCAGCAAGGAAGCGCATGACGGGGCGATCGACGCCGCACTTGTCTCGTTCGGCGCCGAGATCGTGGCGCTGGCCGGTTACATGCGCATCCTCGGCGCGCGCTTCGTCGAGAAGTGGCTGGGACGGATGATCAACATCCACCCTGCCCTGTTGCCGGCCTTCAAGGGGCTGGATACGCATGCGCGAGCCATCCGCGCGGGCATCCGCATCCATGGGTGCACGGTGCATTTCGTCACCCTGGACATGGATGACGGCCCGATCATCGCCCAGGCCGCCGTGCCGGTGATGGTCGGCGACAATGAGGACATGCTCGCCGCGCGCGTGCTGAAGGCCGAGCACCGGCTTTATCCGCTGGCGCTCGGGCTGGTCGCCGAAGGCAAGGCGCGGATGGAGGGCGGCCGTACCGTGCTTGCCCACTTCGCCGACGATGCCGACAACAGCTCCTCCGTGGTCATGGCGCCCGATCCGCTGCGCGAGGAGACCGACCTCGAGCATCTGGCGCGCATCACGCCCTGAGCAGGAGAAGGCTGGCATGGCGACAACGAAGCAACTCCTTCTTCTGCGTCATGCCAAATCGAGCTGGGACGATCCTGACCTTATCGACTTCGACCGGCCGCTTTCCGGGCGCGGGGTGAAGGCCGCCCCGCTGGCCGGGCGCGAACTGGCCAGGCATGGCTGGCTGCCGGACCTGGCGCTGGTGTCGCCGGCGCTGCGCAGCCGCGACACATGGCGGCTGGTCTCGGCGGAACTGCCGGCGAAAACGCCGGCCAAATTTGTTCAGGCGCTCTACGAGGCCAGCGCGGCAGACGTTCTCGCCAAGGTGCGGCAGGCAAATGCGGCAACGAGCAGCCTCTTGGTGCTCGGTCATAATCCCGGCCTGGAGGAATTCGCGCGCCGGCTGGCCGGCGCCGGATCGGATGCCGCGGCACTCAAAAAGCTTGAAGAAAAATTCCCGACCGCAGCCATGGCCCGCTTCGTTTTCGACGGTGACTGGGCACGGCTGGCCCTCGGCGATGCCCGGCTGACGCACTGCGTTTGGCCGAAGGATCTGCGCTAGCATGGGATCATGCGCAAAATTAAGTGCTCCAGCGTCCTACGCGGGCGGCTCTTAGGCTGAGACTTCTTGATAGGCAAAAACAAGGAGCGGCGGGCCAAGCCCGCCGCTCCTTTGAGCCCGGAGATTGAGGACTTAGCGGCCCCAGTTGCCCCGGCCGGACTGGGGCACGACCGGTTCGGTCGTGCCGGGCTGGGTCGTCACGTCGGTATTGTGCTCAGCCGTAAACGGGTTACGGATCGAACCCGTGAACGTGTTGTCGACATTTCCAACAGGCGCATCTCCAACAGACGCGGCCGGCTGGTTGACGCCGTCCGAACCATAGTGGTCACTGCCGGCAAAGGCGCTGCCTGTGGCAATGAGGATGGCGGCAGCGGTGAGAGCAATCTTGGTCATTTCAGGTACTCCAGTATTTTCATTTTTCAGTGTTGTTGTCCGTCGTATGGCGTGCCTTGGGAGGATTTCGCGTTGCTCGGACTACCCCGAGGTGGGCTCGCATTGGGGCGGTTTCCAATCACAAAGATGTTCCGGCCATGCCGTGAATCGGGTGCTTGAAATCCGCCAAAAGGCTTCCTTCGCCACAATCTTTGACATCCTTTTCAATGTGTTATGCGAATTTTCCTGCCGCAGGTGCACGGCTTTTGCTGAGCCGGCGTTCACACCGTCCTGCACGACGCGTCAACAGAAGCGAACCGATCGGTTCGATTTCTGCTGATGCACAAATGTAATTCGCAGATCTACCGGCTTTGCGTTGCTGCTCTAGACGTGCACGTCACCAAAGGAGAGTTCGCCATCGTCGCGAGCAGCCAGGAATGCGATGACCAGCAGGCAGGCATAGAGTGCGGCGACCAGCACGGCGATGACCACGCCAGGAATAGGCCCCAGGGCGGCGCTGGTGACGGCCTCGCGCACCGAACCGACGAAGCCGATGCGGACACCTTCGGTTAGAAGACCGGGAGTCGACAGTTTCAGGATCCAGGCCATCAGCAGGATCAGGAGCATGTGGATGTAGTTTCGACGAAGACGGCGCGCCAACGCCGCTCGTTGCGAAATGAGGAATTTTGGAGCGCGCAGGCTTTCGCCGACGACCAACAGCCAATCGGACGCGAAGTCCGGCTGCGGCGAGAAAATCTGCGCGAAATAGTGCCGTTCGAACTGGCGCACGCGGGCCCGGTAAACGTCGAAGAAGCGATACCGCCGCGCTTCTATCCACAGCAGCAACAAGACAAGCAGCATGGCAAAAAGCAGCACGCCGTGATGCGCGGTGGCCGTCGAAAGGGAGACGGACAACATCGCCGCGACAACCGTTATCGCCCAATTGCTCGTCCGGTCCAGGCGGTCGCGCCACCCCGTCATGCGCAGAATCTCGGCGCGATGAAAGTGCGACATCGTGGTTACGAGTTCACCGGACGAAAGTGTCCTTCCGATGGGGTCCGGCGCCGCCAACGCTTCTGCCATCACCATACCTCCACCCGCCCACGCAAAAACGGCCGGATGGATATATCGTTCCGACGCTTCACTTCGCCGCGCGCAGCCAGACCTTATTGTCGTGGAACGCAGCACCGCCATAGGGCGCCGGCGCGTCGGCGCCGGTCAGGACGTTGATGCCCTCGCCGCGCTCGTGGGCGCTGTTCGGCCAGATACCTTCGGCGATTACGACGCCGCGCCTGATGCCCTCGAACAATCTTGCGTGCAGCACGACTTCGCCCCGCGCATTGCCGATCTCGACGCGGTCGCCATTGGCCAGCCGATAGGCTGCCGCATCGTCCGGATGCAAAAGCAGTTCCGGTCGGCCCTCCTTGGCCTTCGACACCGGCGTCTCCGAAAAAGTCGAGTTGAGGAAATTGCGCGCCGGCGAGGTGGTCAGCCGGAACGGATGCGCCGCATCCGCCACCTCGATCAGGTCGACGTGGTCAGGGAATTCCGGCAGGCTTGCCACCGGCCCGAAAAGGCCCATGCTTTTCGGCGGCCGGTTGGGCGCCGCCTGCCCGGTCCAGTCGGCGCGGAAGCGGAATTTTCCGTCCGCGTGGCCGAAGCCGTCAATAAAATGCGCCGCCTCGAAATCCGGCTGCAAATCGAGCCACTTTTCTTCCTTGAGGCTCGAAAAACTGCCGAGCCCGCGCTTGCCCAAAATGATGTCGATATGCTGCTGCTCGGTCATGCCAAAGCCAGGCCTGTCGCCAACACCGAGCCGCTTGCCGAGTTCCTCGATGACGAAATGGTTGGTGCGCGGCCCTTCCGGCGGGTCGATCAGCTTCGGACCGAGCGTGATGTGCTGGTTGCCGCCGCCCTTGTAGACATCGTCATGCTCGAGGAACATCGTCGCCGGCAGCACGACATCGGCGAGTTTTGCGGTGTCGGTCATGAACTGCTCGTGCACGCAGGAAAACAGGTCGTCGCGTAAAAAGCCCTGCTTCACCAGCCGCTGCTCCGGAGCGACATTGACCGGATTGGTGTTCTGGATCAGCAGCGCCGTCACCGGCGGGCCGCCATAAAGAGCATCCTCCGCCCCGGTCAGCACCGGGCCGATGCGCGAATGGTCGAGATGGCGGATCGCGGGGTCGCGCATCCGCGTGCCTTCCAGCAGTTCCTGGTTCAGCTTGAAGATACCCGAATTGGAATGGAAGGCGCCGCCGCCCTCATATTGCCAGCAGCCGGTGACCGCGGCGATCGAGGCTGCGGCATGCATGTTGACCGAGCCGTTGCGCTGGCGGGAGAAGCCGTAGCCGAGGCGGAAATAAGTCTTCTTCGTCGTGCCGACGAGACGGGCGAAGGCCTCGATCTCGTCGAGGGAAAGCCCGGTAATATCAGCCGCCCATTGCGGCGTCCTCGTCCGAAGATGCGCTTCCAGACCGTGCGGGTCGTCGGTGTATTTTTCCAAATAGGCGCGGTCGGCCATGCCGTCACGGAACAGCACATGCATCACCGCGCAGGCCAGCGCGCCGTCGGTGCCGGGCTTCAGCACCAGGCCGAGATCGGCCTGGTTCATCGTCGCATTCTCGTAGACGTCGATGACGACGATTTTGGCGCCGCGTTCCTTGCGCGCCTTGATCGCGTGGGTCATGACGTTGACCTGGGTGACCACGGCATTGGTGCCCCAGATCACCACGCAGTCGGACTTGGCCATCTCGCGCGGGTCGGGACCGCGCAACGCGCCGGCGCCCATCATCCAGCCGGTCCAAGCCAGATTGGTGCAGATAGAACCGAAGAAGCCGGAGTACTTTTTCGCGTGGCGCAGCCGCTCGATGCCGTCGCGCTGCACCAGCCCCATCGTGCCGGCATAGTAATATGGCCAGACCGTCTCCGAGCCGTATTTTGCCTCGGCCGCAATGAATTTTTCGGCGACGAGGTCGAGCGCGGCCTCCCAGCTCGCTTCCTTCCAGACGCCCTCGCCTTTGGCGCCGGCGCGGATCAGTGGCTTCAACAAGCGGTCGGGGTGATGGACACGGTCGGCATAGCGGGCGACCTTGGCGCAGATGACGCCTGATGTATACGTGTTGGCCTTGGCGCCATGGACGCGGCCGATGCGCTTGCTGTCGAGCAGCTCGACCTCGAGCGCGCAGGTCGAAGGGCAATCATGCGGACAGGCCGAATGGCCGATCCTGAGCTTGGCGTTCTGATTCATAGGGCCAAACTAGCCGCTTATTGCGGCGGCGTGTAGGGCCAGATGGCGCTACTCCGCCGTCCCTTCCTCGTATTCCGCCGACATCGACAGCCATTTTTCCTCATGGGCGGCCAGCGTGTGGGCCAGTTGCGAGCGCTCCTTGGCCAGCCGTGTCGCCGTCGACGGGTCCTTTTCATAGACCGCCGGGTTGGCGAGTTCGTCCTCGATCAAGTCGATGCGCTTACGGATGCGGTCCATCAGCGCTTCGGTGGCGCGGATTTCCTTGGCCAGTGGCTCGAAGGTGGCACGGCGTGCGGCCGCGTCGCGGCGGCGGTCGGCCTTCGATGCTTTTTCGGCTTCGCGCTTGCCGCGGCGGTCGCCGGAGACACCGGTGACCAGCGTCTTGTAGTCATCGAGGTCGCCGTCAAAAGGATTGACCGTCCCATCCTTGACCAGCCATAGCCGGTCGGCCGTTGCCTCGAGCAGATGGCGGTCGTGCGAGATCAGGATGACGGCGCCGGGAAACTCGTTCAGCGCATGGATCAGCGATTCACGGCTGTCGATGTCGAGATGGTTGGTCGGTTCGTCGAGGATGAACAGGTTTGGGCCCTCGAAAGCCGACAGGCCCATCAGCAGTCGCGCCTTCTCGCCGCCCGACAGGTCCTTGGCGGCGGTGTTCATCTTTTCGGTGGTCAGGCCGAACTGGGCGACGCGGCCGCGCACTTTCGATTCCGGCGCTTCCGGCATCAGCCGGCGGACATGCTCATAGGCGTTTTCGTTCGGCCGGAGATCGTCGAGCTGATGCTGGGCAAAGATCGCCACCTTCAGCCCGGGCGCCACCGTCATGGTGCCGGTCTCCTGCTTCAGCCGGCCCGACAGAAGCTTGGCGAACGTCGACTTGCCGTTGCCATTGGCGCCAAGCAGCGCGATGCGGTCATCGGCGTCGATGCGCAGCGTCATCTTCTTAAGGATCGGCTGACCCTCGGTGTAGCCGACATTGGCATTGTTCAGCGCGATAATCGGCGAGGCGACCGTCTTCACCGGCTCGGGAAAGGAGAACGGTCGCACGTTGTCGTTCACAATTGCGGCGATCGGCTTCATCTTCTCCAGCGCCTTGATGCGCGACTGCGCCTGTCTCGCCTTGGAAGCCTTGGCCCGAAAGCGCTCGACGAAGGATTCCATGTGCCTGCGCGCGGCTTCCTGCTTGACCCTGCCCTTCTCCTGCAATTCGCGCTGCTCGGTGTATTGGCGTTCGAACTGGTCGTAGCCGCCGCGCCAGAAAGTCAGCTTCTTCTGGTCGAGGTGGACGATCGAGTTGACGGCGCGGTTGAGCAGGTCGCGGTCGTGCGAGATCAGAAGTACGGTGTGCGGATATTTCGACACGTAGTTTTCCAGCCACAGCGTGCCTTCGAGGTCGAGGTAGTTGGTCGGCTCGTCGAGCAGCAGCAGATCGGGCTCGGCAAACAGCACTGCGGCGAGTGCGACGCGCATGCGCCAGCCGCCGGAGAACGACGAGGCTGGCCGCCGCTGGGCGTCGTCGTCGAAGCCGAGGCCGGCGAGGATGGTGGCCGCACGCGACTCGGCCGAATGGGCGTCGATATCGGCCAGCCGCATGTGGATGTCGGCGATGCGGTGCGGATCGGTCGCTGACTTTTCCTCCTCGATCAATGCGGAGCGTTCAAGGTCGGCCTTGAGCACGATCTCGATCAGCGGCTCCTGGGTGCCGGGCGCTTCCTGCGCCACCTGGCCTATGCGCGTGTTCTTCGGCAGGCTGATCGAGCCGGTCTCGGAGGCGAGGTCGCCGGTAATCGCCTTGAACAAAGTGGTCTTGCCGGTGCCGTTGCGACCGACGAGGCCTGCCTTGCTGCCGGCCGGCAAGGTCAGCGAGGCATGGTCGAGAAGCAGACGTCCGGCCATGCGGAGCGAAAGGTCGTTAATGATCAGCATGGCCGCGCTTTTGCACGGGACGTCAGCGCTTCGCAAGACCTTGAGCGCCGCTTGGCCGGATAAGGCATGAAAATGGCCGGCAGCGGCAGATTGCCTGATGCTGCGGGAGGAAAGTTCCGATCGCCGTCCTCACCGGATCAGAGGCCAGCCCCGGGTTGGGCCGGAACCTGCTGCGACGACGCGGCGCCTGGCGAGCATCGGCTTCTCGCATCGGAAATTGCAGTTTTGTCACATTTGTCAGTAGATTGACTGTCCAACGCGGTCGTCTTCCGCGATCACCCCATGACGCAACGGCAAGACTCAGCTATCTCTATGTACGCGGCGGACCTGATACCCGCCTGGCCGGCGTCATCGCTCCCCTCCCAAGCGGCGCCGGCCACTTTTTCTGCGTTCCATCACTGCGCCGGCGGCGTGCCGGGTTGCTCATCGCCTGACGTCGACTTGGGTGCAGGGTCGACCTGCGGGTTTTGATCGGCGCCGGGGGCCTTTGTCGGTGGGATGTTGTTATCGCAAGCCGCGACAGCCAGCGCTGCCGCCAAAACGAGCCAGGTTGGGGCCAGCAAAATTGAAAGCTTGTTCATCGCAACCTCCTGTCATCGGGCAAACGAGACGGTGCTGATTTGGTTGCACGCTCAGGCAGAGCTCGGGGCATTCGGAAAGCGGGGAACAAAACGAGAGAGCGAGGAACAAAACGCGGGCTCTTCGGTTGGTCCACACCAATGGAGAAGATCATGATCCGTCTGCTCATAGCCGGTGCCGCAGTCTACGTGGCCTACCGTATAGTCAGGGAAATCATTGACGAGGTGCCCGACGACTTCGATCCGCCGTTGCTGCCGCCTCCCGATGACGACGAGTCGTTGCGGCGGCAGTCGGCGGCAATGGGCGTAGAGCCCGAGCGCTAGGTCCAGTTCATCGGCGGGTGCGCCAGTAGAAACGGACGCATCGATCGCAACTTTCACGCCGAAAGCGTTGCGAACAAAGCGGAAACGATGCTTGATGGGCAATGAACCTCGCTGCCCGTGATTCGACCTTCCGGCCTGCCTATCTCGCGAAGCTGAATGCCGAGCAGTGCCTTGCCGTCGAGCATGGCGACGGCAAGGTCGCCGGGCCGCTACTGGTGATCGCCGGAGCCGGCTCCGGCAAGACCAGCACGCTGGCGCATCGCGTCGCGCATCTGATCGTCAGGGGCGCCGACCCCAGGCGCATCCTTTTGATGACGTTTTCGCGTCGTGCCGCATCGGAAATGGCCAAGCGGGTCGAACGCATCACCGGCGAGGTGCTCGGCCGAGACGCTTCCATCATCACCGATGCGCTGAGCTGGGCCGGCACGTTTCACGGCATCGGCGCCAGGCTGCTGCGCGATTATGCGCCGGAGATCGGCCTCGATCCGGCCTTCACCATCCATGACCGCGAGGATTCGGCCGACTTGATGAACCTCGCCCGGCACGAACTCGGCTTCTCCAAAACCGAAGGCCGTTTTCCGACCAAGGGCACGTGCCTGGCGATCTATTCGCGTGCCGTCAACGCGCAGGCGCCGCTCGGCGAGATTCTCGGTTCGGTGTTTCCCTGGTGCGCGGGTTGGGCAGAACAGCTTAAGACGCTGTTCGCCCGATATGTCGAGACCAAGCAGGCGCAGAACGTGCTCGATTACGACGACCTGCTGCTCTACTGGGCGCAGATGGCCGGCGAGCCGGAGATATCAGCGCATCTGGGCGGGCGCTTCGACCATGTGCTGGTCGACGAATACCAGGACACCAACCGGCTGCAGGCCTCGATCCTCACGGCGCTCAAGCCGGACGGCTCCGGGCTGACGGTGGTCGGTGACGATGCGCAGTCGATCTATTCGTTTCGAGCGGCGGAAGTGCGCAACATCCTCGACTTCCCCAAACAGTTCGCGCAGCCGGCCGAGATCGTCATGCTTGAGCGCAACTACCGCTCGACCGAGACCATCCTGGCCGCCGCCAATGCGGTGATCGGCGAGGCCTCGGAGCGCTTTACCAAGAACCTCTGGTCGGAGCGCAAATCGGCGGAAAAGCCGAGGCTGGTCAGTGTTCGCGACGAAGCCGAGCAGGCGAGTTACGTCTGCCAGGCTATTCTGACCGAGCGTGAGGCCGGCACGGCGCTGAAAGCGCAGGCCGTGCTGTTTCGCGCCTCGCACCACAGCGGGCCGCTGGAGATCGAGCTGACGCGCCGCAACATCCCGTTCGTCAAGTTCGGCGGGCTGAAATTCCTCGACGCCGCCCATGTCAAGGACGTGCTGGCGGTGCTGCGCTTCGCCGAAAACCCGCGTGACCGCGTCGCCGGTTTTCGCGTGCTGCAGCTTTTGCCCGGTATCGGCCCTTCGGCGGCTTCGCAGATCGTCGACACCATGGCGACTTCGCTCGACCAAACGATGGGGCTGGCGCGCTACCGGCCGCCGCAACGCGCCGCCGACGACTGGCCGGGTTTCGTCGCGCTGTTCTCGCAGCTTCGCACCGGGTCGGGAAAATGGCCTGTTGATCTCGAACAGGTCAGGCTCTGGTATGAGCCGCATCTCGACCGCATCCACGAGGACGCAACGACGCGCCGGGCCGATATTCTGCAGCTCGAACAAATCGCCTCGGGCTATGCCTCGCGCGAGCGTTTCCTGACCGAACTGACGCTCGATCCGCCGGATGCAACCAGCGACGAGGCCGGGCCGCCGCATCGCGACGAGGACTATCTGATCCTGTCGACCATCCATTCGGCCAAGGGCCAGGAATGGAAGAACGTCTTCGTGCTCAACACCGTCGACGGCTGCATCCCGATCGATCTCGCCGTCGGCTCGAAGGAGGATATCGACGAGGAGCGCCGCCTGCTCTACGTGGCGATGACGCGGGCCAAGGACGGCCTGCACCTGGTCATGCCGCAGCGCTTTTTCGTCCACGGCCAGGCGGCGCGCGGCGATCGCCACGTTTACGCCTCGCGCACCCGCTTCATCCCGGCCTCGATCCTCGGCGCCTTCGAACAGACATCATGGGCGAGCGTCCAGGCCAAGGACGATCCGCGCCGCCAGCCGCAAGTGCGCGTCGACCTTGGCGCCCGCATGCGCGACATGTGGAAATAGGCTGCCTTTCGACACGGCGCTGATGCCACGGAGCTTGGTGGCGAAAATCTAATCTCGGCAACATGGAACCTGATGCCGCAATCCGCGTTTCTGGGCGTCCGATTCAGATCGGAGAGCGGCGTCCGCCGTCACCTCCGCCCAATTCGAGAGGCAAGAATGCACGACACGATGCTCTTCACCCCCGTCGCCGTTACCGTCGGCGCCGGCCACAAGCGCATAATCGCTTCGCTCTTCGACATGCATGAGTTCCTGACCGAGTTCCCACCATCGCGGCGACGCCTGAGTTATGGCGCGGCGGTGAAGGCATGCGAGGCGGCACGTGCCGGCGAGATCTCGCCCGAAGCGGCGCGCGATGCCATGATCACCTTCGCGGCGGCGGCAGGCATTCTCTGGCCTTCGGCCCAACCGGCAGTCTCGGTCAAGCCGGTCGCGCGGGGCCAGGGCGGATACGCCGCATGACTGGCTAGGCCTCTTTTGCGACTATGGCCCGCCGAAGATGCTGTTCGTCTTCGACGGGTTTCCGACATGGATATCAGGCGCGGCCCTCAATGGACCGTCATCAGGTCGCCGTTCGGAAAACCGCTCAATGTCGCCGCTTCAAAGCTGACTTGGTCGCGGCCGTTTGATTTAGCCCTGTATAGGTGTTTATCCGCCACAACGAACATCTCGGCATAGGTGGTCGGTCCGCTGAAGGCGACGCCGCCGATGCTTACGGAGAGGGGACAGGGTTGCCCGCCCGGGGAAAAATCCGCCTCGCGGATACGGCGCCGTATCCCCTCCGCGACCAGCCAGGAATGCGACGGGTCGGCGCCGGGAAGGAAGACTGCGAATTCCTCACCGCCAATTCGCCCGACGATGTCGGCGCCGCGCAGCTGGTCTTGAATGGTCTTGGCGATCAGCTTGAGGGCCTGATCGCCACAGTCGTGGCCGAGGCGATCGTTGACGGACTTGAAATGGTCGGCGTCGACAATCAGCAAGGCGCCGGAGCTGGCGACAGAATGGCTGCGAGCTTGCTCGAGATAGGCTTCGACAAGCATTGAAAACGCGCCGCGGTTGAACACCGCTGTCAGGCTGTCGGTCGCCGCGACAATTGTCAGTTCCTTTTGCGCGATTGCCAGCTGACGCATTTTCCACATCAGGAAAGAAAGAAACGAACCGGCCAGCACCAGCGGCAGCAGCAGATCGGTCAGTTTCGCCCGCCACAGCGCTTCAGGCGACAGATACGGGAAATTGAAGGAATCGACGAAGAAGGCGGCGGCGATGCAGACCGCGGTGCCGACAACGGTGACGGCCACCACCCTGCCCCAACTCGTGGGGGAAAATCGATCCGCATGCCATTGCTCCCGCTATGGCAGGCTATTTTGAAGCGGGAACACGAATGAAGTCCTAAGACTTTGCTTCAATTCGATCGTGATCGATCCGGATAATCCAAATCAGGCGAAGGCGCGGCCCTCTTCGCTGCGCTGGAACAGCGTCAGGTCAAGTGGCACCGAAGGCCGGCCGAGAACGGTCAGGATCGCGTGCGCCTGGCCGCGGTGATGGGTCTGGTGGTTGAAAAAATGATCAAGCGCCGGCGCCAATCGCTGCGAGACGGTGCGCATGTCGGAGACGGTCATGTAGGAGAAGCGGCCGGACAAAGCCTTGTCGCTTAACGCCCCGACCCAGTCGATGATCCTTTTGTCTTCGGCCTCGCGCGCCAGCTGCAAGCCCGGCAAGGCGCGGTGCAGGATCGTATCGAGCCTGGCCGGCGCGTCGCCCTCGCCGGTAAAGCGCCTCATCCAGATGCGGTCGGCAGTCAGAACATGGTTGAGCGTGCCCATCATCGAGCCGAAGAAAACCCCGACATTGCGGTGAAATTCTTCCTCGTCGAGATCGGCGGCGGCATCGTAGATGCGGCTATTGGCCCATTGATTGTAGGCCGCAAACATCATGAAGTGCTGTTTCATCTTTTTCTCCCGACCCGCGAGACCCCGTTTCGGGTGCCTACCGCATCGGCCCGAAACGTCGCTCTAGTAGACCGCAAGGAAGCTGCCGCCAATGACCATTCTGCTCTATGACCTCGTCGGACGCGACGCCGCCCGTCCGTTCAGCCCACATTGTTGGAAGGCGACGATGGCGCTTGCCCACAAGGGGGTCGACATCTCAACCGTGCCGACGCGTTTTCTCGAAGTGCCCACTGTCGAAGGCGGCGCTTCGAAACTCGTTCCGGTGATCCGCGACGGCGAGAAGGTGGTCGCCGATTCCTTCGCCATCGCGCTTTATCTCGATGAGGCCTATCCTGAGCGGCCGACATTGTTTTCCGGCGACGGCGGCAAGGCGATGGCGCGCTTCATCGAACGCTGGTCGCAACTGACCATCCACCCCTATGTCACCACCGCGGCGATCATGGACCTCCACGCCATGCAGGATGAGCCGAACGCCGCCTATTTCCGCCAGAGCCGCGAGCAGCGCTTCGGCAAGAGACTGGAAGAGGTGATGGCGGCGCGAGACCTCGGCCTTGGCGCCTTCCGCGCCTCGCTGGAGCCGTTGCGCTCGATGCTCACCTATCAGCCGTTCATCGGCGGCCAATCACCGCTGTTTGCCGACTACATCGTCTTCGGCGCGCTGCAATGGGCGCGCATCGCCTCACCCTACCGGTTGCTCGACGACAGCGATGTGGTGGCGCAGTGGTTCGAGCGCTGCCTCGATTTGCATGGCGGCCTCGGCCGCAAGGTGGCGGCGGCTGCCGCATAGGGCAGTAAGGCAGTAGGTATGCGCACCGCCATGACTTACTGCCCTACTCCCCTACTCCCCTAACAAAGGCAGCACGACCCCATGACGTCAGGCCCGGAATTCCCGGACGATTTTCGCGCCGAGTTGAGCAACCTCTTCCTGTGGCGGCGGGACGTCAGGCGATTCAAGCCGACGCCGCTTCCGGAAGGCGCTCTGGAGCGGCTGCTTGACCTCGCCAGCATTGCGCCCTCGGTCGGGCTGAGCCAGCCCTGGCGTTTCGTCATGGTCGAGAGTGCGGAATGCCGCGCCGCGGTCAGGACATGCTTCGAGCGCTGCAATGCAGAGGCGCTCGCATCGTTCGACGGCGAACGCGCCGCGCTCTATGCACGCCTGAAGCTCGCCGGCTTGAACGAGGCGCCCTGTCAATTCGCGGTTTTCGCCGACCGCGCGACAGAACAGGGACATGGGCTGGGCCGCCTGACCATGCCCGCGACCATCGAATATTCGGCGGTGATGGCGATCCACACCTTTTGGCTGGCGGCGCGCGCGGAAGGAATAGGCATGGGCTGGGTCTCGATTCTCGATCCGGCCGAAATGGCAACGATCCTGGACGCGCCGCCGGAGTGGACGCTGATCGGTTACTTCTGCGTCGGCTACCCGAGCGAGAACCACAGCGTGCCGGAACTGGAACGGGAAGGCTGGGAAATTCGGCGCGCTTCGACCGTGATAAGGCGGTAGTGCAACGGCAACGCTGTCAATCTCCTCTTGACGGCCTCGACCTGAGGAAGAGCCAAAATGTTTCGCTACGACGTGCAGGCTGAGATCTGGGTCTATCCAGGCAAGGGCGGCTGGCATTTCGTGACGCTGCCGCCGGAGCTTGGGGCACGGACAAGACGGCGACGGCGGGGATGGCGCGGCCCTGGGGCTCGCTTGGCGTGGAAGCCATCATCGGCCAGACCAGATGGCGGACATCGCTGTTTCCTGACAAGAAGTCCGGCAGCCTGCTCTTGCCGATCAAGACCGCGGTCCGGGTCCGCGAAGGCCTTCGGGCTGGCGACACGGCCAACCTGACGATCGAGATGCAGTTATGACAACATGGGTTCTGGCTGACGGCGACACGCTATGCGGCGGCTAGGGCCAGCCTCCCCTTGGCAAGCCGGCGGGCGGCTTGTATAGAGCCCGCCACCCTGAATTCCACTCTCCATCACAAGGACGATCCCATGGCGCTCGAACGCACGTTTTCCATGATCAAGCCGGACGCGACCCGACGCAATCTCACCGGCGCCATTACCCGGATGCTCGAAGAAGCCGGCCTGCGCGTCATCGCTTCGCGCCGGGTGTGGATGAGCCGCCGCGAGGCGGAAGGCTTTTATGCCGTCCACAAGGATCGTCCGTTCTTCGGCGAGCTGGTGGAGTCCATGTCGTCGGGCCCAACCGTCGTGCAGGTGCTGGAAGGCGAGAACGCAATTACCAAAAACCGCGACGTGATGGGCGCCACCAACCCGGCTAACGCCGCCGAAGGCACCATCCGCAAGGTGCACGCGCTGTCGATCGGCGAGAATTCCGTGCACGGCTCCGACGCGCCGGAGACCGCCGCGCAGGAGATCAAATACTGGTTCTCGGACACAGAGATCGTCGGCTGAGCCGATAAGTCCATCACCACGTCACATGCAAAAAAAGGCCGGCGCAATGCTGGCCTTTTTTCTTGCGGCGATCCTGCACCGGACGCCGACGCCCTCCGACCGCGCATGATGCTCAAAACCGAAACCGGTTTGAACGATCAGCTCGCGGCGTTGAAGCGCAGAATGACGCGGCCGTCCTTGTCGGCGATAACAAGCTTGCCGGCGTCGACATGATACGACGCCGCCTTGGCCAGCGCCTCGAACAGCGCCTTTTCCTCGGCCATGATCTCGGGCGCGCAGGCTTTGAAGGTCGAACCGATGTCATTGATGGCGATCGTCGAACCCTCGACTTTGGCGATGGCGAAGTAGACGTTGCAAGGACCGCTGCCGCCGGCCTTGCCGGCCTCGCTGATCCTGAACGTCGCCTGCGGCTCGGCGATCACACCAATGCCGTCGATATACTCGATCAGCCAGCTCTGCCCGAACACCGACGCCAACGCCAGCTGCTCGCTCGGCGTCACCATCTTCAGCATGATGGTCTGCGGCGCGTCGCTCAGCGGATCGACGTGGTGGCGCATATCGGAGATGAACAACAGCCTGTCGTCGACGGTGATGCGCGCCTGCAGCACATAGGTCATATCAGGCCGGATCACCTGGGGATCGAAACTGATCTCGAACTTGATCGGCACCTGGCCGGCCGGCGCCATCTTGCGCTCGCCGATGACAGCGGCCGGCGCACTGGCCTGCGAGACATTGGCAAGCTGCACGAAAAGCACGGCGTTGGGCGGCAGCGCGATGCGCTCGCGATACGTCACCTCGCCCTTCAGGGTCTTCTCGGCAGCGACGGACAACTCAGCCACCAGTATACCAACGACCAGCGGCATGACACCGAAGAGGAAGAACTTGGCGATTTTGCCCAGCATGATCCTGCTCCCCCAGCGCACCAAACTGGTCGCAACGTCTCGCAGGATTGCGGTGGTTCCGTGGCGCCCCACACACGCACTGTTCGCACGGCGGTGCCATCCGGCTTGTGGTCCTTGTTCGTCGGCCTCCTTGGCATGACCGGCAAAGTTATGCTCAAGCCAGGTCCCAGGCGATCACGAAGTCGTGTTCCCCAAAAGATGTAACACAGCGGCCTCCGGACCGAACTTACCAATGCGCGCTTGAGGAACGGGCGCGCAACAACCCAATCGGAGGTGAAATCATGACAACGAGATCAACCGTGAGCGCAGCCTTTCTGGCCGGCGCCGTTGCCACGGCTCTTGCTTCTTTTGCGACGGCCGCGCCGCTATCCGAGGCAGAGGCCAAGGCGGCGATGGATGCCGGCAAGGAGAAGTGCTTTGGCGTCGCCCTGAAGGGGCAGAACGACTGCGCGGCAGGACCTGGCACTACCTGCCAAGGCACCTCGACTGTCGATTACCAAGGCAACGCCTGGAAGTTTGTCGACGGCGGCACCTGCACGACGATGGACCTACCCGGCGACCGCAAGGGCTCGCCCACGGAACTGGCCCGCGACATCCCGTCGTAAGCAATGCAACTGCCCGGAAAGCGGAGGCGAAGATGAACGGACTTGCCCCAGCATCCCGCATGTCGAAAACCTCGCGCTTTCCGGCACACCCGGTCGCCGGCCTTGCCGGCACCAGTTTCAAGCATGAACATTCGCACGCGATCATTGCCGGCGGCAGCAAGGACGGTTTCTTCGAGGTCCACGCCGAAAACTATATGGCAGCCGGCGGCCCGCCTCACGATGCGTTGACTAAGATCCGCCGCGACTATCCCGTTTCGCTGCACGGGGTGTGCATGTCGATCGGCGGACCGCGGCCGCTCGACAAAGCGCATCTCGGCCGTTTCAAGGCGCTCGTCGACCGCTATGAGCCGGCGCTCGTTTCCGAGCATCTCGCCTGGTCGACCCACGACACCATCTATTACAACGACCTGCTTCCGCTGCCCTACACGCCGGCAACGGTTTCGCGGGTCGCGGATCACATCGACGAAATGCAGCGGGCGATCGGCCGCCCGATCCTGCTCGAGAACCCCTCGACCTACGTCCTTTTCCCGGAATCGACGATGAGCGAGACAGATTTCATTCGCGAGTTGGTGCGGCGTACCGGTTGCGGCCTGCTGCTCGACGTCAACAACGTGTTCGTTTCGGCCACCAATCACGGCTATTCAGCGCTTTCCTACCTCGCGGATTTCCCGCTCGAACATATCGGCGAAATCCATCTGGCCGGGCACGCCGAGCAGGAGGATGACGAGGGCGATGTGCTGCTCATCGACAGCCATGACGGCCCGGTCGCCGACGCGGTCTGGAAGCTCTTCGATGTCGTCATCGGCCGATGCGGGCCGCGTCCGACGCTGATCGAATGGGACAGCGACATTCCCGACTGGCCGGTCCTCAAGGCGGAGGCGGCCGCCGCCCAAGCGATCCTCGACCGTCACGCCGACAGCGATTACATATTCGGAAAAGCCCATGCCGCAGGATGAGCTCCAGTCAGGCGATCTCGGCCACCGGTTTGACTATGCCGCGGCATTCACCGCCGGTTTGCTCGATCCTGACCGCGCCCCGCCTGACGCTGTCTCGGGGCCGAACGGGAAGGCTGCGGTCAAGCGATATGCCGTCTACCGCAACAACGTCACGGTCAGCCTGATCGATGCGCTAGCCGCAAGCTTTCCAGCGACGCTGCGCATCACCGGCCCGGACTTCTTTCGCGCAATGGCGCGCTTTCACGTCCGCGAAACACCGCCCACCTCGCCGCTTCTATTCGAATACGGGCGCGACTTTCCCGATTTCATCGAGCGCTACGAATACGCGCAGTCGATGCCGTGGCTGGCCGACGTGGCGCGCATGGAGCGGGCTTGGCTCGACGCCTATCATGCCGCCGACGCGGAACCGTTGGCTTCCGGAGCACTGGCGTCGATCCCGCCCGAACGACTGGCCGATACCGTGTTCGTGCCGCACCCGGCAACGCGCGCCATACGTTCGCGCTATCCGGTCGTGACGATCTTCGCAGCAAACCGGAGTGACGGTCCTGTCGGGCGGATCGACGCAAACGGCCGTGAAGATGCGCTGATCACGCGGCCCGGCCTCGAAGTCTATGTCCTCCATATGCCGCCCGGCAGCGCGGTTTTTCTGGATCGCCTCATGGCGGGTGAGCCGCTCGGCGCGGCGGCCGCGGCAGCGTTTGCGGAGCGTGCCGAATTCGACCTTTCCGCCAACATTGCCGACCTGCTGCAAGCAGGCGCCTTCACAGCGGCACACCAGGGAGAATGAGCATAACGAACCATAGGCAGAACGCCAGCATCGAGCCGCGAGGGATCGCTGCCCTCGTCGAGAGGGTGAATGCCGCCCTTCGCACGAGTGCAACACCGTCGCTGACGCAGCTCGTCCTGCGATGCGCACTCGCCGTCCCGTTCTGGCGTTCCGGCGTCAACAAATGGGACGGTTTTTTACAGTTGAACGATGTCGCATTGCTGCTTTTCAGCTCGGAGCTCAAGCTGCATCTGCCCGGCGGCCCTTACAACTTCCCCGCACCTGGGCTGGTTGCGTTCGCCTCAGGGTCGGCGGAAATCCTGCTGCCAATTCTCCTTGTTCTTGGGCTGGCGACACGACTGGCGGCATTCGGGCTGCTGCTGATGACGTTGATCATACAGCTCACCGTGCCGGAAGGCTGGCCGCTGCACATCACCTGGGCGGCGATGGCGCTCGGCATCATGGCGTGGGGACCCGGCCGGATTGCGCTCGATCACTGGATCGGCACCGACAAGGGCTGATCGAGGGCTGATGGGTTTCCACGCGTCAATTTCGCTTCCAGCGGCTTGCGGCCTCGTCGTCGGCCTCCTTGGCATCGACCCAGCCGCCATGCGAGCCGTCGGTGTGGTGTTCCTTCTTCCAGAACGGCGCGCGCGATTTCAGGTAATCCATCAGGAAGTTCGCCGCATCGAATGCCGCCTGCCGGTGCGTGGAGGCAGCGACCACCAGCACGATGTTCCCACCGGGCGCGATCCTGCCATGGCGATGGATGGCGGTGAGGCCCTGCAGCGGCCAGCGGTGAACCGCCTCGGCGGCGATGCGGCCGATCTCGGCCTCGGCCATGCCGGGATAATGTTCGAGTTCGAGTGCCGCGAGCCTGCCCGCTTCATCGCGGCAGAGACCCGAGAAAGTCACCACGGCGCCGATGTCGGCGCGGCCTTGCGTCATCTTGGCGATCTCTGCGGCGACATCGAAATCCTCCGCCTGGATGCGCACCGTCGGCACCACCGCGCCGGGCATTTCAGCCACCCGTCATCGGCGGGAACAGCGCGATCTCGCGCGCGCCGGCGATCTTCTCGCGGTGCTCGACATGTTCCTGGTTGATGGCGACGCGGATCACATCAGGATATTGCAGCGCGTGCTCGTACTCCTCGCCGCGCGATTTCAGCCAGCGCAGCAGGTCGGCCACCGTCTCAATGCCGGCGGGCAATTCGACATCCTCTTGCGGCTTGCCGATCCGCTCGCGCACCCAGGCAAAATAAATGAGCCTCGTCGACATCCTACTCGTCCATGATGTGCTTGAGGCCGGCGCGGAAATAGTCGTAGCCGGTGTAGAGCGTGACCAAGGCGGCGATCCACAACAGCACGAGCCCGGTCTGGGTGGTCAGCGGGAAGATCTTGTCGCCGGCAGGTCCGGCGAGCAGGAAGGCGATGGCGACCATCTGGATGGTTGTCTTCCACTTTGCCAGCTGCGTCACCGGTACCGAGACCTTCAGCGCCGCCAGATATTCGCGCAGGCCCGAGACCAGGATCTCGCGGCACAGGATGATGATCGCCGCCCACAGCGACCAGCCTGCGATGCCGGCATGGCGATCGGTGTCGGCCGCCAGCAGCAGCAGACAAGTGGCGACCAGCAACTTGTCGGCGATCGGATCGAGCATCTTGCCGATATTCGAGGTCTGCTGCCAGGCGCGCGCCAAATAGCCGTCGAAATAATCGGTGATCGAGGCCAGCAGAAAAATGATCAACGCCGACCAGCGGGCGAAGTCGCTCGACTTCAGATGCCCTTCGAGAAAAAAACACAGCACAACCAGCGGCACCGCGAGAATGCGGACGTAGGTGAGCATGTTGGGCAGGTTGAATGCGCGCTGGGCCATTTTTTTGGGAACTCTTTCTGCCTGCCTACTCAAATCAGAAGCGAATGTGGGGGGTCAACAGGCGATAGTCGATGGACCAACCGAAAATAGCCGAATCCATCAGCTCTCGTGAAAATGGTTGTAGACGAGCTTCGCCACCTGCTCGGAAATGCCGTCGACCTTGACCAAATCCTCGATCGCGGCGCGGCTGACCGCCTTGGCGGTGCCGAAATGCATGAGCAGCGCGCGCTTGCGGCCCGGGCCGATGCCGCTGATCTCGTCGAGCGGGCTCTTGACCATCTCCTTCTTGCGGCGGGCGCGGTGCGAGCCGATGGCGAAGCGGTGGACCTCGTCGCGCAGCCGCTGGACGAAGTAGAGCACCGGATCGCGCACGGGGAGCGAAAACGGTGGCTTGCCCATGACGAAAAAGCGTTCGCGGCCGGCGTCCCGGTCCTGGCCCTTGGCGATGCCGATGGCCTGGACACGGTCCTCGATGCCGAGATCGGCGAGGATCTTGCGCACCGCTGTCATCTGGCCCTGACCGCCGTCGATGAGGATGACGTCTGGCCATGCCGGGAAGCCGCCCGCATCCTCGATATCGTCGCCCTGTTCGGACAGGATGTCATCCGCCGGCTGTTCGCTCGGCGGCACGTCGCCATGTTCCTTGAGCAGTCGGGAAAAACGCCGCTCCATCACCTCGCGCATCATGCCGAAATCGTCTCCCGGCGTGATCTCGGTCGAGCGGATGTTGAATTTCCGGTACTGGTTCTTCACGAAGCCTTCAGGGCCGGCGACAACCATGGCACCGACGGCGTTGGTGCCCATGATGTGGGAGTTGTCGTAGACCTCGATGCGGACCGGTGTTTTCTTCAGGCCGAAGGTCTCGGCGAAGCCGGTGAGCAGCCGCCCTTGCGTCGAGGTCTCGGCCAGCCGGCGGCCGAGCGCCTCACGGGCATTCTGCAGTGCGTTGTCGGTTAAATCCTTCTTCTCGCCGCGCTGCGGCACCGAAATAGCCACCTTGCGGCCCGCGCGGGTGGAGAGCGCCTCGGCCAGCAACTCCTGGTCCTCGACGCCATGCGACAACAGGATGGTACGCGGCGTCGGCTTGTCGTCATAGAATTGCGCCAGGAACGAGCCCAGGACCTCGGCCGCGTCCAGCGCCGGATCGGCCTTGGGGAAATAGGCGCGGTTGCCCCAGTTCTGCCCGGTGCGGAAGAAGAACACCTGGATGCAAACCTGGCCGCCTTCCTGGTGGATGGCGAAGACATCGGCCTCGTCGACGGTCTGCGGGTTGATGCCCTGATGGCTCTGCACATGCGACAGCGCCGCCAGCCGGTCGCGATAGATGGCGGCGCGCTCGAAATCGAGATTTTCCGAAGCCTGCTGCATGGCAGCGGAGATATCGGTCTTCACCTTCTGACTGCGGCCGGACAAGAAGTCCTTCGCCTCGGCGACCAGCTTGGCATAGTCGCCATGCGAGATTTCACCGGTGCACGGGCCGGCGCAGCGCTTGATCTGGAACAGCAGGCACGGCCGGGTGCGGTTCTCGTAGAAGGAGTTGGTGCAGCTCCTGAGCAGGAAGGCGCGCTGCAGCGAATTGATGGTACGGCCGACGGCGCCGGCCGATGCGAAGGGGCCGAAATAGTCGCCCTTGCGCGAACGCGCGCCGCGATGCTTGTAGATGCCGGGCGAGACGTGATCGCCGGTCAGCAGGATGTAGGGGAACGACTTGTCGTCCCGCATCAGCACATTGAATCGCGGCCGCAAGCGCTTGATGAGGTTGGCTTCCAGCAGCAGCGCTTCGATCTCGGTGCGGGTGACGACGAATTCCATCGTCGCGGTCTCGCGCACCATGCGGCCGATGCGGCTGGTGTGGAAACGGCCTTGCGCGTAATTGGTCACCCGCTTCTTCAGGCTGCGCGCCTTGCCGACATAGAGCACGTCGCCTGCGGCATTCATCATGCGGTAGACGCCGGGCGCGTTGGGCAGCCGTTTGACCAGCGTCTGGATGACTTCGGCGCCGACCATGCCGTCGGCATCGCCGGCATGCGGCGTCCAATCGATGACCGTGAAGGCAACGTCAGGACCGCCGGAACCGGGAGCTGACGTTTCGACGATCTCCTCCGCCGCCTCGTCCTCGAGGTCGACATCGGGGGGCAGGTCGTCGGCGGCGCCGCCCCGTTTAGGTTTCTGGTCCATGGGACTCATTCGATAATGCCTGTCACATCCGGCGTCTGCCATGCAAGGTGCTGGCCGCCGTCGAGCGCGATCATCTGGCCGGTGACCGAGCGCGCGCCCCAGAGATAGCGTATGGTGGCGCCGAATTCAGGCAATTCCGGGCCGCGCTTCAGGATCAGGCCGTCGACCTGCGCGGCAAAATCGCTGTCTTCCTGGCGCGCGCTCTTCAGCGTCGGGCCGGGGCCGATGGCGTTGACGCGAATGCGAGGCGCCAGCGCCTGCGCCATCATTTGCGTCTCTGTCCACAAGGTCGATTTCGACAGCGCATAGGAGAAATAGCGTGGCGTCGGGCGCCAGACGCGCTGGTCGATCATATTGACGATCAGCGCTTCCTGGCCTTCTGGCAGCGCGCGGGCGAATTCTTGCGCCAAAAGTGCCGGCGCTTTCACATGGACGGCGAAGTGACGGTCCCAGGCAAGCCAGTCGAAGTCCTGAACTGTGTCCTCCACGAACAGTGAGGCATTGTTGACCAGCAGTGTAACAGGCCCGAGCGCGGCTTCGGCGCGGCCGATCAGGTCGCCGACCGCGGCCATGTCGGTCAGGTCGGCGGCGACCACAGCGGCACGGCCATCCTGGCCAAAATGGCCGCCGTTGATCCGCGCGGCCAATGCTTCCGCCTCGGCCCGCGAGCGGTTGCAATGGATGGCGACGGCAAAACCGTTCGCGGCAAGATCCTCGACGATCGCCCTGCCGATCCGCTTGCCCCCGCCCGTTACCAGCGCCGTTCCAGCGGCCTTGCTCATCCTGTCAATCCTCAATGGGCTTCGATTTCAGCCAGCCGGCGAACTATGGCCGGCGAAGCGTTAAATGCCGTTCGGACCTTGGGCAGCATTGTGGCAAAGCGGCCGGCTCGGTCTTTCGACTGTGGCCGGGACTCGGCCGTCAGACCGCAATATAGGGCTCCGGACCCCTTGCTCCAAGCGGTGTTCAGCGCGGCACGGCAAAGCCTCCTGACACCATCTGTTGCGCTGATGCAACGTCAAAATTCAGCCTCATTCGTGCCGGGTAATGACCCAAGTTCAGGTTCGCTTCAGCCGCATTTCGACACGACATTCGGACCCGTTGAGCGCCAGACCCGTTTTTCCCCCCGGCGGGTTGAGGGCGCTTGTGAAAAGCAAGCCAGTGCCTGTGGCTTAAGGAGTAAAGAACAATGCAAGCCAATCTTAAATTTGCGCGACCGCTGGCGGTGGCGTTCGGGCTCTTCGCCTTCGGCGGAACCGCCTATGCTGCTGACGTCATCGCGGAAGAGCCGCCGGCCCCCGCTCCGATCGCCGAACTTCCGGTCGCTTCCTGGGCCGGTCCCTATGCCGGTGTGAGCGTCGGCTACGGCTTCAGCGGTCACGCCGATGCAGAGGGTATCGGCACTGACGTCGACACCGATGGTTTTGTCGGCGGCGTCTTCGGCGGCTATCAGTGGCAGGCGGAAAACTTCGTCTACGGTGCTGAAGCCGATATCGGCTATAGCGGCATCGAGGGCGACGATGGCGGCGTCGAGGCCAAGGGCGGCTTCGAAGGCTCGCTGCGTGCCCGCCTCGGCTACGCCGTTACCCCGGAAATCCTGCTCTACGGCACCGCCGGTGGCGCGCTCAAGAACCAGGAGATCGAAGCGGCCGGCGTCAGCGACGAACAAACCATGCTCGGCTGGACGGCCGGCGTCGGTACCGACATCAAGATCACCGACAATGTGTTCGGCCGTGTCGAGTATCGCTACACCGACTTCGGCGACAAGGACTTTGACGGTATCGGCAAGGTCAAGTCGACCGACAACCGCGTCACCTTCGGCGTCGGTATGAAGTTCTAAAATCGTCCAAGCCACGACACGAAAAAGCCGGGCCTCGTGCCCGGCTTTTTTTATAACCCCTTCTCTGGCTGCGCTCACGCCGGGACGCAGGGTTTCAGCTCCGAAAACTTCTCGTCAAATCGCGCCGCCCAGCGGATCAGCCGATTGCGACCCTTTTCCCATTTTCCGGCAAAGCGCAGTGAGAGATAGCCAAGGCAGGCGCGCAGCGCCAGCTGGCCGGCGGTGATCTTCTTTGGCAGCTTTGGCGGATTGGCGTTGAGCAGATCGAGCGCGCTGGTGATCTTCGCCCACTGGCGGTCGAGCCACGGTTGGTAGACCATGTCTTCGGGGCGCGTGCGCCGCTCATAGACCATCGACAGCGCGCAGTCGCAGATGCCGTCGGCCAGTGCCTCAAGCACTTCCGCCTCGAGGCGCTTGTCGGGATTGCGCGGAAACAGCGCGTTCTTCGACATGCGGTTGAGATGCTGGGTAATGGCGCGGCTGTCGTGGATCGAGCGGCCGTCGTCGAGCACCAGCACCGGGATCTTGCCGAGCGGATTGGCGTCGATCAGCTCGGCCGGCTTGTCTTCGGTTTTTATCGGCACGAGATCGACTGCGATGCCGGCATAACGCGCGGCCATGCGCACCTTGGAACTGTAGGGTGATGTGGAGGCGTAGAGCAGTCTGGGCATGATCGGGTTCCTGGTTGCCGGCTACAGCGCCGCGTATCCTATTGGACGCGCAAAGGACGCCGTAGCGCTTTGATTTTTGTGCACTGTTGACTGGACATGCCGGCATGATCAACAGCCACAGGCGGAAAAACCGGGCGCCACGGAGAACGACGTCCTCCTCCGCGATCTTAGGCAATGAGCGGTACGGCAGTTGCAGCCCAAGAGGATCTGAACAGGCCAAACAGATCCGAACCTAGCCAACCCGGTCTTGCACCGAGAATTTCTCTCCGGGCACAGAGAAATGCCCCACCGGACTTCGCCGTACAGCGAAGTCCTGGGAGTTGCGAAAAGCTGTCTTCCCTCCGCCTCTATTCTTGCCCGAGCACTGACCCTGCGAGCGAGGCGCCTGTCCGGCACCCGCCCTCAACGGTCTTCAGCACTGTCCTCCGCGAGCTAAGAAACGCGATTACTTCTTGGCTTTCGCCTTCGCGGGCGCTGCCTTCGCCTTCGGCTTGGCCGCCGGCGCTGCTTTCTTCACTGCCACCGAAGACTTCGCTGCAGCCGCTTTCTTTGCCGGCGCAGCCTTCTTGGCCGGCGCAGCCTTGGCAGGTGCTGCTTTCTTCGCTGCCGGCTTCGCCGCGGCCTTTGCAGCCGGCTTCTTGGCTGGTGCTGCTTTGGCCTTGGCTGGTGCTGCTTTCTTCACTGCCGGCTTTGCCGCGGCTTTCGCGGCCGGCTTCTTGGCCGGCGCTGCTTTTGCCTTGGCCTCGGCGGCCTTCGGCTTGGCAGCAGGTGCTGCTTTCTTCACAGCTGCTGCGGCCTTTTCCGCCACAGCTTTTACTGGTGCTTTCTTTGCCGGTGCCTTCTTTGCCGGAGACTTGGATGCCGGCGCTTTGGATGACTGTTTAGCCATATCATGCCCCTTCGTTGTGCCGACGGCCGTTAATGACCCGGCGCGTAATGCATATCTGACTCGCGCTTGTCTAGCCAGCGAAGCATTAGCATGATTTTTTCAGTTTAAATTTTGATTACCGGCGACACACGCTCGTCCTGATTTCGCAAAATGTCGCTGCTGCTCTTCGAGCTTGCCGAGGGTTTGCGACAGACATTCTGCGCGCTTAACCGGAACCAATCGCACTACAAAGTGCTGAAGGTTAGCAAGCGTTTTGCTCGTCGATCATCGACCGGCAACATCATGATGGGCTGCTTCATCGATCTCATCGTCTTGTCCAACGAGACGATCTACACAAGCTACAAAAGCAGAGCCCGGCTCGTTCTGCGCCATGACCTTGTCTGGGGCTTGAGAAGGCAACCTTTTTGCCAGTTGACAGATTACTCGATCCGACAGAGTATTCTGGTCTGCGGGGGAAGCGTAATGTCATTCGCGAAAGATCTAGCGGCGCTGTCCCAGATCAGTGAGACTGAACGCTGACCACCATAGCAGGCCCAATGATGGCTGCCGACGAAATCATCCACCAGAGCGTGCGGCTCATGATCATGGCGGCGCTGAATTCTCTGGAAAGGCGCGAAGCGCTGGAATTCACCCGATTGAAGGCCATCGTCAATGCCACCGACGGCAATCTCGGCGCGCATATCGATACGCTTGCCAAGGCGGGATATGTCGATGTCGAAAAGCTGTTTGTCGGACGCCGGCCGCAAACGCGGGTCAAGGCGACATCAATCGGACGGCGCGCCTTTCGCGGTCACGCCGCCTTCCTTCGCGCCATCCTCGATGAGGCGGAGCAGCCAGGTAAACGCGTTCAGCGCAGGACGCGGCAGCGGCCGTTGTAGACCATCCAGCGGTCGAAGCCCGCGACGCAGAATTCGACATTATCGCCGATCGAGGCAAAGCCCTGCCCTTCCTCGATCAGATACCAGATGGTGCGGGCGTGGCCGTCGGACAGGCTGACGGTGGCGCCGCAATAGCGACGGCCGATCGGCCAGGTTTCATTGGCTGGCAGATAGCGGTGCTGGTGGATCCCCTGGAAATCGGTGATCTCGACATCGGGCAGATTCGGCACGTGGCGCACCTGGTAGGAGAAGCGGCTGATGATCTTGTTCAGCACCCAGGCCTCACCGCAAACGCCGCTGTCTTCTTCGGTATAGACGGCAAGGTCGGCCGCCATTGCTGCCTGGGTGACGGCGAGGGACGCGCCGAGCGGCGTGCAAAGGGCGATCAGTGCGGCAAGTGCGGATTGGGCGAAGCGAGTCATGGCAGCCTCTTATGGTCGACTGCGCGCACTGTGCGGATTCGCTTGCGCGCGGTCAAGCGGTTGTAGAGACGATGGTTTCTTAGTTTGAAATCGCCTTCAGCCAATGCAGGCGCGCGGATACCTCTGCCGCCTTACGCCGCCAGCCATTCCAGCGTCCAGTGCGCCGGTTTTCCGACGACAAGCAATTTGTGCAAGGCCGGCAGCAGCGTGCGCAGCTCGCGCTCCAGCGTGAACGGCGGGTTGACCACCACCATGCCGCTGCCGTCGAGGCTGGGCTCGGCCGATGGCGGCCTGATCTCGAAGCCGATGTCGAGCAGCTTCGGGACGCCTGACTGCACCAGCGCATTCCGGAAGGCGATGACCGCCTTGCGGTCCTTGACCGGATACCACAGCGCATAGATGCCGCCCGGCCAGCGCTTGTGGGCTTTCCGCAGCCCATCGACGAGGCGGTCGAACTCGCACTCCTCCTCAAACGGCGGATCGACCAGCACGAGACCGCGCTTTTCCTTCGGCGGCAGATGCGCGCCGAGCGCCAGCCAGCCATCGAGCTCGATCACCCGGGTCTGGAAATCGCCGGCGAATAGCGCTCTCAGCTTCGCGGCATCCTGGCGATGCAACTCGATCGCTGACAGCCGGTCCTGCTTGCGCATAAGATGACGCGCGATCAGCGGCGAGCCCGGATATTTTTTCAGGCCGCCTTCAGAATTGAGCGAACGGACGGCTTCCAGATAAGGCGCCAGAAGTGCTGCCGCCGGCGCGTCGAGCGCGGCATCGAAAAGCCGGCTGATGCCGCCTTGCCATTCGCCGGTCTTTTGCGCTTCAGTCGATGACAGGTCGTAGCGGCCGATGCCGGCATGGGTGTCGATGACGCGAAACGCCTTGTCCTTCTGCTTCAGATATTCGACGAGTCGGCTCAGCACGACATGCTTGACGACATCGGCGAAGTTTCCGGCGTGATAGGCGTGGCGGTAGTTCATACGATACTCAATTCGACGACCCGCCCCTGCCCCAGCGCGGCGGTGGCGGCTGCGAATTGGGATTTTGCGGCCGGCCGCCGCCACCGAAACGAAACGCCAGCACCAGCCCGATCAGGCCGACTGCCATCAACGAGAAGCCGACCGGCTGCGCCCGTTGATCGACCTCGCCAACGCCGGAGCGCAGCACTAGGTCCACCGCCCGCATCTCGATGCCCTCGGCGTCGCCTCGGCCGACGGTGAAGATGTAGAGGCCGGGGCTGACCGTCGGGATCAGGCCTGCCTCGTCGCGAAAGATCTTGTCCGGCAGTTGCGGGCTGGCCTGGCGCGGATTTTCCGAATGGTTGAATTGCAGCGTCGAGGCGAGCACCGTCCTGCCGCCGGTGGCGGCGGTCAGCGTCAGCACGGTGCGCTGTTGCGAGACGACGATGCGTTCGGCCCTCGCGGTGAGGTCGACCAGCACCCGCACCGGGGCGTCGCGAGCGGCGAGCGGTACCGTCACCGGCTTGAACCGGCCCTGCTCGTAGACCCGCCAGGTGCCGATCTCATGGCCGGAGAAATTGCTCATCGCCCAGGGATAGACGACGCCGATGCCGATGCCGGCGAGCAGGATCAGAAAAAACAGAAAGCGCATGCGCTCGACTACCTTGCCCGGATATTAGTTGGCGCCGCCGCGGGCGCGTTCCATTTCGTCCAGGAGCATGTCGAGGCCGAGCTCGGACGTTGTATCGAATTCGGCGGTGCCAAGATAGACAATAACATGGGACCGAAAAGTGGAAACCGGTTTTGGGAGAATCCGAATGATCTGAGCGATCGTAAGGAGGATCAGCCCTTCCCCTTCTGGAGGCTCGATTCCAATGCGCGCTTTCCCGTCTCATCGAACAAATGCAGATGCTGCGGCGGGAACGCCACCGTCACCGTCGGGCCGGCCGTCAGCGCCGCCCGGTCGAGCGTGAAGACGTTGAATGGCAGGCCGTGTAGGCCGAGATGCAGGATGATGCCGAAGCCGGTCGGCTCGATCAGGTCGACCGTCGCCCTCAGGCTGCTCTCCGAGGCCGGCGACATCTCGACGTGCTCCGGCCGGATGCCGAGCGTCACCGCCGCGCCTTCCTCCAGTTGATAACCAGACGAAAGCCCAATCAGCGTTCCGTCAGGCAATCGTGCGCCGGCCGTGCCTGCGCCGACCTCATAGCGTGCCGACAGAAAATTCATGGCCGGCGATCCGATGAAGCCGGCCACGAACAGGTTGGCAGGGCGGTCGTAAAGCTCCAGCGGGCTGCCGACCTGCTGCACCACGCCCTCATGCATGGCGACGATCCGGTCGGCCAGTGTCATCGCCTCGATCTGGTCGTGGGTGACATAGATCGAGGTCGCGCCGAGATCGCGGTGCAGCTTCTTGATCTCTGCCCGCATCTGCTCACGCAGGCGCGCGTCGAGATTGGACAGCGGCTCGTCGAACAGGAATGCTTTGGGTTGGCGCACGATCGCGCGGCCCATCGCGACGCGCTGGCGCTGACCGCCCGACAGTGCCTTCGGCCGCCGCGCAAGCAGCGGCTGCAGCTCAAGCTTCCGGGCGGCATTGCTGACAGCGGCTGTGATCTTCTCGTGGGCGGCCTTCCGGATCCGCAAGCCATAGCTCATGTTCTCGGCGACGTTCATGTGTGGGTAGAGCGCGTAGGATTGGAACACCATGGCAATGTCGCGGTCCTTGGGCGCCCGCTCATTGACGCGCATGCCGTCGATCCGGATCTCACCTTCGGTCACCTCCTCGAGCCCGGCGATCATCCGCAGCAGCGTGCTCTTGCCGCAGCCCGACGGGCCCACCAGCACCACGAACTCGCCGTTCTTTATCGCCAGATCGACGCCGTGCAGCACGGAGACGATGCCGAAATTCTTGCGGACGTTGCGGATGTCGATCGATGCCATGAAACCTCACTCAGCCCTTGACCGCGCCGGCCGTCAGGCCCTGTACCAGATAGCGCTGGATGAACAGGAAGAAGAGGCAGGCCGGGATCAGTGCCAGCACGCCGGCCGCCATCATCTGCCCGAAATCGACCGAAAACTTCGACACGAAGGTGAGCAGACCGACCGGAAACGTGGCGGCGCTGTTGCCCGAAATCAGCATCAGCGCGAACAGCAGTTCGCTCCATGCGGCGGTGAACACAAAACCCAGCGTCGCCGCAATGCCCGGCAGCGTCAGCGGCAGGACGATCTGGCGAAATGCCATGAACTGCGTAGCGCCATCGATCTTGGCCGCCTCCTCCAGCTCCTTGGGAATGCCGTCGAAAAACGACTGCATCAGGAACGTCGCGAAAGGGATGTTGAAGGCGGTGTAGACGACGACCAGCCCGGTCAGGCTGTTGGTCTGCCCGAGCGGCGAGAGCATCTTGAAGATCGGCGCGACCAGCATCACCAATGGAAACATCTGGGTGAGCAGCATCAGCGCGACCAGCCAGTATTTGCCGCGGAAGGTGAAGCGCGACAACGCATAGCCAGAGAGAGACGCGAGCAGCGTCACGATCACGGCCGTTGCGCCGGCAACGATCATGCTGTTCCTGAAGAAGACCGGGAATGCGCTGTGGGCGAGCACGAAGCGGAAATGTTCAAAGCTCATCCGCGACGGCCACATCCGCACGCCCTCCGAATAGAGCAGGTCGTTCGGCGTCACCGATACTTTCAACAGCCAGAACAGCGGGAACAGCGCAAAGACCACGTAGCAGAGGATCGCCAGGCGATGCAGCGCGGTGCCGAAAATCGAATACCTGTTCATCTGGTCATCGCCCGATCCATCAAGCCCGATCCATCAGGACTTGCCGAAGCATGACGATCAGCATCGAATAGGCGAGCAGCAGAATGAGCAGCACCAGCGCAATGGCCGAGGCATAGCCGAAATCAAGGGCCCTGAAGGCCTGCGTGAAGATGTAGCTCGCGACAATTTGCGTGCGGTCGGCTGGGCCGCCGCTGGTCATGACGATGATCAGGTCGGCGAAGTTCGCGATCCAGACGGTGCGCAACAGCACGGTGATCGCAATGGTCGGCGCAAGGAATGGCAACGTTATCGACGTGAACCGCCTGACCGCACCGGCGCCGTCGATCGCCGCCGCCTCGTAGAGGTCGCGCGGGATGGCCTGGAGCGCCGCCAGCAGCGTGATGGCGAAGAAGGGAATGCCCCACCAGACGTTGGCGATGATCGGTCCCCACATGGCGAGCTGCGGATTGGAAAGGATGTTGGCCGGCTCACTCATCAGGCCGAGCGCATAAAGCCAATGCGGCAGCGGTCCGATGACGGGGTTGAACAGCCACGCCCAGTTGAGCCCGGTGAGGAAGGTCGGCACCGCCCAGGGCAGGAACACCAGCGCCTGCGCGATGGCGCGGCCGGCAAACGGCCGGTCGAGCAACAGCGCCAGGACCAGGCCGAACACGAATTGCAGGAAGACGGATGCGCCGGTCCACCACAGCGTGTTGCGCAGCGCCCGATAGAAATTTTCGTCGTCATAGAGGGTGCGAAAATGATCGAGCCCGACATAGCCGCCAGAGAACGGGTTGAGCAAGTGCACGTCGCGGAAGGCGTAGGACAGGCCTAGCACCAGCGGCGCCAGCATGATGGTGACGATCAGAATCAGCGCCGGGGCGGTGTAAAGATACGGCTCGGCATGGCGCGTGATTCGGTCGACCAGCGACCGGCGGCGCGATTCCGTGAACCCGGCGGTGGCGTCAAAAACCATCAGCTAACGCTTTCGTTCCAATTGGCCATCCTTCCAATCGACCATGGACGAGATGTATCGGAGCCGCCCACGATGGGCGGCTCCGATGCTCTCGGTCCGCCGTTTATTTCTTGGCCAGGTGTTTCTGCTGCGCCTTGGTCAGATAGTCGGCCCACTGGTTGGCCATTTCCTCGGGTGTGATATCGCCGAGCAGGGCCTGTTGACTGGTCTTGATGACCATCGAGTCCTTGAAGAAGGCGAACTCCTCGAGATAGGTCGGCATGACCGTCGGCACTGCATCCTTGTCCTCGAGTTCGGCGAACCAGCCCTTGAACTGCTCGCTTGAGTAAAAGGGATCCTTTTCGGCCGACTTGTGGACCGGCAGCGCTCCAGTGCGCTTGTTCCACTCGACGTTGCCCTCGGGCCCTTCGAGCGTTTCGATCAGCTTCCAGGACAGGTCCTTGTTCTGGCTGGCCGCCATCATCGACCAACCGGCATAGCCGATGGTCGGGAACGTCTTGCCGCCAGGCCCCTTCGGCATGGTCGTGACACCGTAGTCTTCCGGCTTCATCCGCTCGGCTATCGCGATCAGTGCGTCCGGATCCTGATCAAGCATTGCGCAAGTGCCGGTGTAGAATCCGGCGACGATTTCGTTAAAACCCCAGTTGACGCTGTCCTTCGGTGCCAATCCCTTCTTGTAGAGATCGACGACCCAGGTCAGTCCCTTGATCCAGCCCTCGCTGTTCATCGTCGAGGTGCCGTCGTCGTTGAAGAATTTGTTGGACCCGGCCATCGTTGCGCCGAACATAATCCAGCCGTTGAGGCCGCCCGGCCCGCCGCGCAGGCAGTAGCCATATTTGCCCGGAAGCTTGGAAACTTTCTCCGACGCCGCCACGAACTCGTCCATCGTCTTGGGCGGCTCGGCGACACCAGCCTCCTGGAACAGCTTCTTGTTGTAGAACATCGCCCGGAGATAGAAGCCGTAGGGCAGCATGTAGGCAGTGTTGTTCACGTCGCGGCCGAGTTCAAGCGCGCGATCGGTGAGGCCCGAGGTGTGCTCCCATTTGGCAAGATAGGGTTCGAGGCTTTCGAGAAGGCCGTTGTTGGCATAGAGCGAGAGCCAGGTGTCCGGCATCTCCATGACGTCGGGGATTTCGCCGGCGGACACCATGGTCGCGAATTTCTGGAACGCCTCGCCCCAGGGCAGTGAGATGATTTCGACCTTCGTGCCCGGGTTGGCAGCCTCGAATTTGGAGACGATCGATTTCAGGGTTTCGGTGCGCTCGGGGCTGGTGATCACCTCCACGAGCTTCAGCGTCGTGTCGGCGAGTGCAGCACCCGACATCAGTACGGTGGCGAATGCGGCGATAAGAAGCTTCTTCATTTCCGTTCCCTTCTTGTCTGGTTGCTTCAGGTCTTTTCTTCGGACGCGGCGTCGATCGCCGTTTCCAGGTCACTCCACAGCGCCTCGGTTCCCTCAAGGCCGACATGGAGACGCACGGACCGCGGATGGACGCCGAACGCCATCGCGGAATTAGGTTGGGCCTTCTGCTGCAGCACGACCTCGCCGGGCACAATGAGGCTTTCGTGGCCGCCCCAGGAAACGCCCAGCTTGAACAGCTTGAGGCGGTCGGCAAACGTGCGGATATCGATGCCGTCGCGGAAGACAAATGAGAACAGGCCCGACGTGCCGGTGAGCCCCGCAGGAAGCTGGTTGGCCAACCCCGGATGACAGACCTTCTCCACGATCGGATGATCCTGCAGGCGCCGTGCGATTTCGAGGCCGGAGGCCTGATGCGCGCGCATCCGGATCGGCAGCGTGCGCAAGCCGCGGATCAAGAGCCAGGCGTCGAATGGCGACAGCTTGCCGCCGAGATATGGATAGGCTTCGCCGCGGATGCGGCCGATCAAGTCCTTCGAGCCCGCCACCACCCCGGCCACGACATCGCTGTGGCCACCCAGATACTTGGATGCGGAGTGGACCACAACGTCCACACCGAGCGACAGCGGGCGCTGGAAGACCGGGCTGGCCCAGCTGTTGTCGATGATGGTCGGGATGTCGCGGGACTTTGCCAGCGCAGCGAGCGCACCGATGTCATGCGTTTCCATGACCCAGCTGGTGGGGCTTTCCATATAGAACAGCTTGGCGCCAGGCAGGGCGCTCGCGACAGCCGCCTCGTCGCGCCCGTCGACATAGGTCACCTCGACGCGCATGCGCGCGAGCAGCGTCCCGAACAGCCGGAACGCGTCCGGGTAGATATGCCTGACCGCGACAATGCGGTCGCCCGGTTCGACGAAGCTCAGCACTGCCGATGAGATGGCGGACATGCCGCTCGCAAAACCGATGGCGTCCTCAGCGCGCTCCAGTTTTGCCAACATTTCCTCGAACATGCGCACGGTCGGGTTCAGCCCGCGCGTGTAGGTCGGCCGCACTTTTTCGCCGCGGTATGTCTCGAGCATCTCGTCATAGTTCGGGAAGGTGAAGAGCGAGGTCTGCACGATCGGCGGAACGACGGCATCGAAGGCGTTGCCCTCGTCATGGGCGGCGATCAGCGACGCCTGGTCGAAAAAATCGGCACCGTTCATTTCGACATTTCCTCGATATCCTCTTCCACGATCTCGAGGATCTTCAGCGTTTTTCCGCGCGCCAGCTCCGCGTTCCTGGCGATGATGGCATCGAACAGCTCGCGGTGATACGGGAACGATCGCCGCGCGAAATCCTGCCGGTCGAAAGGATGGTCCCAGAAGCGCTCGAACGCTTCGCGCATCTGCCCCAGGAGTTGGCGGAAAAGCGGGTTGTGCGTGGCGTCGTAGACGGCCAGGTGAAAGGCCAAGTCTTCCGGACCCGACGTGCCGGTGGCGAGATGGACGCGCTCCATCTCGATGAGTTTTTCCTCGATCGTCCGCAGATCGTCGACTGTCCGCCGCCGCGCCGCGACCATGCTTGCCTCGGCCTCGATGCCGCGGCGTACCTCGAGGGTGTGCAAGAGGCCATCGCGCAGTTCTGCCGTATCGAGCGACAGCGGCAAATGGATCGTGCCGGCGGATATCGGCTTCAGCAGATACGTGCCGCTGCCTTTGCGGGTCTCGGTGACGCCGAGCGCCTCGAAACGCCCCATCGCCTCGCGTATCGTCGAGCGCCCGACGGAAAGCGCGGCCATCAATTCGCGTTCGGTCGGAAGCCGGTCACCGCTCTTCAGCGCAGCGCGCTCGACATAGTCGGCTAGCGCTTCCATAACCTGCTTGCCGCGGTCCAACGGCGGGAGCGTGGCGATTGCCACACGCGTGGCGGGTGCCCCGGGCAGTTCGCCGCGCGCTCGCATGGTGCCTACGCCCAAAATTGGTCTGACATCTTAGCAGAATTGCGCGCGGCCGACCTTTCGTCAAGTGCCCGGGCAGTGTCTCAGCTTGCATTTCGGCTCACGACCCACCGTGGAACCATAAACCTTGACGCAAAGGCTTCTTCTGCGACGTCGCAAAAAAATCAGGTGCAAAACTGTCGCTCTAATCGGGATTTTGCGACAGTCGCTTTGAGTCCAAAGCTACCGTTCAGCCTCATCTTGGAGAGAGGCCATCGAGCAGAAAGCCGAGGCCTTTCCGGAAAGCGCCGTCCCAATCGTTGTCCAACAGCAGACGAGAGCGTTCGACTGTCGGGTAGCGTTCGCTGAGACTTGTAAGGCGCTGCTGCGCGGCGACCCTGTCGTCGTCCGAGAGGTCGAAGCTCGCCCGGGTGAGGGTGGCGCCCATCACATAGTTCCAGAGTGACCATATCGCGACGTTCAGATCTGCGTCCGCTACACCGGCTCCGGACAAGGTCTTGCTTAGCAGTTCTAGGCGGCTGAGCATGTTCGGCCCGAGCGCCCGGCGCGGCAACAGCGACGCCGACCAAGGATGGCGCAGCATGCTGGCGCGCCAGTCTTCAAGCATATAAACGACTTCTCCGCGCCAGTCTTGAGACTCACCCATTTGTGGCGGTCCGCGATATTCGAGCACCGAGTCGAGCGCCAGATCAAAGACATCCTCTTTGTTGTCGACGTGCCAATATAGGCTCATCACGCCCGAGCTGAGGCGATCGGCCAGCCGACGCATGGTCAATCCGTCGACTCCCTGGGCGTCCAGCAGTTCTACCGCGGTCGCCACGATGCGTTCCCGAGAAAGCGGCGGTTCACTGCGCGCCTGCATTGGCTGGAGCCACTCACTTGTCGGTTGAGACCGTTTGCTCCGGGCGCCGGTACGTTTGGCTGCCATCCGCTCTTCCTCGCTGTTGAGAACGTCGATTTTGACCGGCAACGCAAAGAATGTCGATCTTGGACGATTGACTCGTACGTTGTACCATACGATGACTCGTACGTCGCACGAGTCATCGTATGAGCGATACGGTTAAGTTCAATCATATCGGCCGCAAGGGTGCGTTGCTCGCAGTCCGAAGCCAAAGAAAATCATGTCACACGAAATCAAGCATCTGCTTACCGGAGGGCTAATCATCATGACCATGGGAGTTCCCACTGCGACGACAGCGAATGAGAACGATCTCAAGCTGACCATCGTCAATCCACAAAACCTCTACGACCCGTCGCCGAACGGCTACAGCACGGCGGTGATCACGCCCCGCGAAGCCCGGGTGGCCTATATCTCCGGACAGGGCGGCGAAGACAGTACGGGAGCCTTGTCGCCCGACTTCGCTGTCCAGGTCGAGCAGGCCTACGCAAACTTGCGTACCGCCCTGGATGCGCTCGGTGCCAGACCGGATCAGGTCGCAAAGCTCACGGTCTTCGTGGTCGATCACGATATGTCCAAGCTTGAGGTGTTGACCAAAAACATCAAGAAAATGTTCGGCGAAGCGCTGCCGGCGCAGACCCTGATTCCCGTGCCCAAGCTTGCAATTGACCCCATGCTCTTCGAGGTGGAAGCCGTCGTCATTCTGGAGTAGTGGTCCGATCGCCTTTCGCAAGCTTCGCGACAGTTCACCCTGTCCATCCAGTCAATGGTTTGCCTGTCGCAAATGTCCTCGCGAAAGTGGTGTTTCGCGACCGATTTTTGTGACAGCCGCAAGGGGTGCTCGCCACCCGAATGCGACGGTCATGCAGTTGTGCGGATCGAGGAGCCGAATGTGATGGTCTTGGATGGTGTACGTGCCTTGGTGTTCGACGTATTCGGCACTGTCGTCGATTGGCGCAGCGGCGTGGGGCGCGAAGCTGAACCGTTCCTGAAGCGGTATGGAGCCGGAACGGCCGTTCCTACCGCTTTCGCGGATGCGTGGCGCCGCCGTTACTCGCCAGCGATGGAGGAGGTGCGCAGCGGCCGGCGGCCCTTTACACGTCTCGACGTGCTGCATCGGGAGAATCTGGAAGCTGTTTTGCCGGAATTTGGGATCGACCCGGCTTCGGTGCCAGCCTCCGAACTGGACGAACTGAACCTGGCATGGCACCGATTGGAGCCATGGCCGGACGCGGTGGCCGGCCTCACGCGGCTGAAGGCCCGCTATATCATCGCGCCGCTCTCGAACGGTAACATCGTCCTCATGCTCAACATGGCGAAGCGTAGTCGTATCCCCTGGGATGCGATCCTCGGCGCCGAACTCGTGCAAGCGTACAAGCCGATGCCGGAAGCTTATCTTCGCACCGCTGACGTGCTGGCAATGAAGCCGGATGAGATCTGTCTTGTGGCCGCCCACAATGGCGACCTTGCAGCGGCTCGGGCATGCGGACTACGAACAGCCTTTGTCCCGCGTCCGACCGAGCACGGGTTAGCGCAGACCACGGACTTGCACCCAGATCAGGCCTGGGACCTGGTGGCCAGCGACTTCATTGACTTGGCTGAACGGCTTCAGTTGTAGCGCCTCTCAACGATCAGCAAACCACCCCCTTCAGGGTTCTTCCACATTTCGGTCCGATGCTCTCTCGGAGTCATGACCCAATTGCGCAGCGATCTGATCTCCAGGTCGAGGATAGCCAAGACGGCAGCTTTACGCCTTGCGTTCCCAGCGCCGGTCTGAAGTCTGCTGCCAGTAGGTGACCACGTGGCCGGCTTCCTTCATCGTTTTCCAGTGCGTGCGCGCCGCCTCGACCTGGGCCGCATCGTGGCCGTCGAACAGGAACACGGCGCGCTCATAACCGGTAAGCTCCGGCGGCACGGCGCCGTCGACCAGGAAGCGGATCTGCGCTTCGTTCGGATTGTCCTGGCCGGTTGTCAAAAGGATCGGCTGCTCGGCCAGGTGGGATTCGCGGTCGGTCGCATGCGCCAGGAACGAATCGTCCCGGAAAATCCAAAGATGCTGGTCCAGCGCGTCGCGCCGCTCCTCGGTGCCGGTCTGCACCACGGCGCGCCAACCGCGATCGACGCTGCGCTCGAGCAGGCCGGGCAGCGCATCCTCCAGCGTCGATTCGGTCAGGTGATAGAACAGGACGTCGGCCATGATCGCGCCTTGAAAGGCCTCACCCCTCGTAGTTGTCGCGCACCAGCCGGTCGAGCAGCCTAACGCCGAAGCCGGAGGCCCATGACTGGTTGATCTCGCTGGACGGCGCGCCGATTGCGGTGCCGGCGATGTCGAGATGCGCCCAGGGCGTATCCTTCACGAAGCGCTGCAGGAACTGCGCCGCGATGATGGCGCCGCCATAGCGGCCGCCGATATTCTTCATGTCCGCATTTTTCGAGTCGATCAGCTTGTCATATTCGGTGCCGAGCGGCATCCGCCACACTCGTTCCTGCGTCGACTGCCCGGCGCTCGTCAGCCTGTTCGCCAGTTCATCATTGTTGGAGAACAGGCCGGCATAGTGCTGGCCCAGCGCGACCATGATGGCGCCGGTCAGCGTCGCCAGGTTGACCATGAATTTCGGCTGGAAGCGATCGTTGCAGTACCACAGCGCATCGGCCAGAACGAGGCGGCCTTCGGCGTCGGTATTGAGCACCTCGATGGTCAGGCCCGACATCGAGGTGACGATATCGCCGGGGCGCTGCGCATGGCCGTCTACGGCATTTTCCACCAGCCCGACGATGCCGACGACATTGGCCTTCGCCTTGCGGGCGGCCAGCGCGTGCATCAGCCCGGTGACCGCGGCAGCGCCGCCCATATCGCCCTTCATGTCCTCCATTCCGGAGGCCGTCTTTATCGAATTGCCGCCGGTGTCGAAGGTGACGCCTTTGCCGACGAAAGCAATCGGGCTGTCCTTGGCCTTGCCGCCGTTCCATCGCATGATGGCCAGGCGGGCTCCACGCGGCGAGCCTTGCGCGACGCCGAGCAGCGCGCCCATGCCGAGCTTCTTCATCTCCTTCTCGACCAGGATCTCGACCGTGACGCCGAGCGCTTCCAGTTCGTTGACGCGGGCGGCGAATTCCACCGGCCCGAGTACATTGGCCGGTTCGTTGACCAGATCGCGCGCCAGGAGCACCCCGTCGATCACCGCCACCTCGTCGGCGAAGGCCTTTTTCGCCGCCGCCGGATCGGTGGTGTGGATGGTCACCTTGACCGGCTTTTTAGGCTCGGTCGTCTTGCCGTCGCGCTGGCCGTCGCCATTTTCCTTTTTCGTCTTGTACTTGTCGAAAGCATAGCTGCGCAGAAGAATGCCCGCGGCAAGCTGTGCCGCTTGCCTGCCGCCGACGTCAGCACCGGGCAGGTCGAGCACGACGGCCACCTCCGTCGCCTTGCGAAAGGATGTAGTGATCGTACCGCCAAGCTTGAGCCAGGCATGATCGTCGAGCCCCGAGACCTTGCCGGCGCCGACCGCCACCAGCCGGTCGAGCGATGTGCCCTCGGGTGCCAGCACTTCGACCAGGCCGGCGAATTTGCCGGAAAAGTCGGCCACCGGGAACGCGCGCTCCAGCGTCTTTGCCGGATCGCAAGCCTTTGCCGCGTCGCCGAGACCGGCATCGTTGGCCGCCAGCACGAAGACACTGCCCTTTTTAGGCGCTGCGAATTTGGCGAAGGCAATCGAAGGTCTCGAAGTCATCATGTCCTGCTTTCGGGAACGGCGTTGGGTTTTTGGGAGAGTGCCTTGATGAAACTAGCTATTTGGCTGTTTCCGACCGGAAGCACCACCCCAAATTTGAATCATCGCCCCTGCCTGACGATCTGCTGCGTGATTGCGTTGGGCTGAATTCGGGCATTGGCGAAGCAACCGCGAATGCTTGGCCGCATGCCGGTAAACCACAGGCCGGGCAATTTTGGATCGGCCTCGCCCGGCACTGGTCTCAACAGTCCAGTAATCGCCGTTGAACGCGATCTCCTCGACGGCGACGCCAAGCCAGACCGGCAGACCATGCGCCGGCTGAACTCGTTCAGATGGCGGACGACCGCGTTTTTGTGGGGAAAAGCGGGTGTGCCAGCGGGATAGTCGACGCCAGGCAGTGTCGAGAGATCGCGATGCGAGTTGAGATGCAACCGTTCGTGCCGCCGATACCAGAGTTCGGCAAGCCGGCTTTCCTTTTCCAGGACAAGTGTCGGTACGCCAGCCTTTAATCAGCGCACGGGCGGCGGCCAGCCCCGCTGCGCCGGCGCCGATCACGACGCACCGTGAAAAATCTGGCCGGTTTGGCTGCGCAATTCTGTTACTTCTGCTTCCATGCCTCTACCTGTCGGAGCCACGGCGGCCATAACCGGTGATCGGCGCGACATTTGGTCGTTTTCCGGCATTTGGCAAGACTTTGCCAGAATCCGATCCCATATGGCGGATGGAATCGATGACGATTCGTCGCGGCACGGCCCCGCTTTCCTGCCGCAACGTGTTGTTAACCATCGATGTTTGCCCTTTCTTATCCATTGCCGCCGACACTCCGGCCCACCGGAAATATCGATGTGGGACGGAAACCAGATCGAATCGCCAACGGACCGGTTGTACAGGCGTCGCCGGGCGACTACCTTGTCCGGAGGCATGATGCCGTTCGGCAAATCGAGAAAAGCCTTCATGAAGGTCGTTGAACGCTACATCATGCGTCGTGCGTTGGCGGTCTTCCTGGCAGCGCTCATCTGGACGCTGGCGATCGTGTGGACGACGCAGGTGCTCGCCCGCATCGACCTCGTCACCGACAGCGGGCAGTCGGTGCTGACCTTCTTCGAGGTCGCTGCGCTGATCATTCCGTCGATCGTCCCGATCGTCGTGCCTTTCGCCCTGGCGGTCGCGGTCGCTCAGACACTGAGCGCGATGAATTCCGATTCTGAGCTTGCCGTCTTGAACGCAGCGGGCGCTTCGCGCTGGACCATCGTCAGGCCGATCATGTTCCTGGCGCTGGCGGCCAGCGTCTTTTCGTTCGCCGTCGACAACGGCGTCGATCCCTATGCACGACAGAAAAACCGCGAGCTGGTGGCGTCGTCGCGCGCCGATCTGTTGTCGCTGATCATCCAGGAAGGCACCTTCCGCAAGATCGACGACGGCCTGTTCCTGCAGGTTGGCGAGCGGCTTCCGGACAACCGCCTCGGCGGCATCTTCGTCGCCGATTCGCGCGAAGAAGGCGCCAACCTCATCTACTATGCCAAGACCGGCGCCATCATCGAAAACGGCGACGAGAAAGTGCTGATGATGAATGACGGCGTTATCCATCGCGAAACGCTGGCCGGCGATCTTTCGGTCATCCGGTTCACCTCCTATGCCTTCGACCTGTCCGCCTTCATGTCGGCCTCATCGGACGTATTGCTTTTGCCGAAGGACCGGACGACCCAGTACCTGCTCAATCCCAGTCCGAACGACAAGGTGTTCCAGAAAAAGCCGAACAAGTACCTGGCCGAACTCAACCAGCGTTTTTCCGAATGGTCCTATTCACTCGTCTTCGCGCTGATCGCGCTTGCGGTCGCGGGCGACGCGCGCTCCCATCGCGAGGCGCGCATTCATCCGCTGATCACGTCGATCGCGATTGCGCTTTTCGTGCGTTGGCTCGGTTTCTTTGCCGCCGGCAAGGCCGACAACGTTCCGCAATACGCCTATATGGTCTACGGCGTTCCTATCGTGGCGTCCGCGGTCGCGACATGGTTCATCGTCTCCAACCGGACCATGGAACTGCCGGTCGCCTGGGCCGACTGGATGACGAATTTCGCCGGCCGCTTCAGTGACGGCTGGAGCGCCCTGAAGCTCCGCTTCGCCAGGCGCGGCGCTTCTGGCCAAGGGGCCGGCTAATGGGCTGGATACGCTAATGGGCTGGACTCTGGGTAGATACTTCTTCTTCCGCTACGTGACGATCACCATCTGGTTCTTCATCGGCCTGCTGGCGCTTGTGTTCCTGATCGACTTCACCGAACTTTCCGGCCGCACGACCGGCTTGCCGGGTTTCACCTACGGCACGGCGTTCGCCATTTCAGGGTTGCGGATGCCGATGATCATGCTGCAGACGGTGCCGTTCGTCGGCCTGTTCTCGGCGATGGCGACACTGGTCTCGCTCAATCGCAGGTATGAACTGGTCATCGCGCGTTCCGCCGGCGTGTCCGCCTGGCAGTTCCTGCTGCCGTGCTGCATCGGGGCGCTGCTGTTCGGGGTGTTGTCGGTCGGCGTCATCAATCCGATCGCCGCGCATGCGTTTTCCTGGTCCGAAAAAATCGAAACCCAGCTCCGCTCCGGCAAGTCGAACACCGTCTCGGCCGACGCCGAGCCCTGGATCCGGCAGAAGACCAGTTCCGGCGATACCATCATCGGCGCGCGCGCCATTCTCAATCAGGGCCTGGAGATGGCCGATGCCGTCTTCTTCGTCCTCAACCCGCAAGGCGACATCGTCGAACGCAAGGACGCGGCGCACGCCTTTTTGCGGGATGGCTACTGGGAACTGCAGGACGTCAAGGTTTTCCGGGACGGCAATATCCAATCGGCGGCAAGCGACCGGGTGCCGACCAATCTCAAGCCCGAATTCGTGCAAGAGCGGCTGGCGCGCCCCGAAACCATCCCTTTTTACGATCTGCCCGGCAAGATCGAGGTTGCCCGCTCCTTCGGCCTCAAGGCAAATGCCTTTGCCATGCAGTTCGATTCGCTGGTGGCGCTGCCGTTCCTTCTCGTCGCCATGACGCTGATCGCCGCAACGGTGTCGATGCGATTTGCGAGGATGGGACAATCCGGGACGATGATTCTGGGTGGCGTCCTGGCCGGGTTTCTGCTTTATGTCGTGACGGTGCTGGTCAAGGCATTCGGCGTGGCGGGATTCGTACCCACAGTCGTGGCTGCATGGGTTCCGGTTGTCGTGGCTATGTTCTTCGGGGTGACTTTCTTGCTGTACAAGGAAGACGGCTAGTGAGGGGGGCGGCTTTGCGCATCCATAGGCAGGCCGGTTCGGCGCGCCTCTATGGGGCGAGCGCCTTGGCATGCCTGCTCGCTTGTGTCGTCCCGAGCATCCCGGCTTTTGCCCAGGATATCAGCGACATGGCAGCCGACGTGCCCGCCGGCTCGCAAATGCTGCTGGCGGCAGATACGCTGGTCTATGACAACGACAACCAGACAGTGACGGCCGTCGGCGGCGTGCAGATCGACTATGGCGGCAACCGCCTCGTCGCCCAGCGGGTCGAATACAATCGCAACACCAAGCGGCTCGTCGCCAGCGGCAATGTCGAGGTCGTCAACAGCGACGGCACCAAGATCTATTCGCAGCACGTCGACATCACCGACGATTTCGCCGACGGCTTCGTCAACGCGCTGCGTGTCGAAACCGTCGACAAGGCCTATTTCGCCGCCGAAAGCGCGGAACGCATGGGCGGCGTGCTGACGACGTTCCACAACGGCGTCTACACGGCCTGTGAGCCGTGCGAGGACAAACCCGACAAAGCGCCGACCTGGCGCATCAAGGCCAGAAAAATCATCTGGAACGGCGAGAAGAAGACGGTTCGCTTCGAGAATTCGAATTTCGAGTTCTTCGGCTTTCCGCTCGCCTATCTGCCGGCTTTCGAGATTGCCGATCCGACCGTCAAGCGCAAGAGCGGCTTCCTGATCCCTGGCATCTCCTACAAGAGCGATCTCGGCGTCGGCGTCAAAGTCCCCTATTATTTCGCTCTCTCACCAACCTACGATCTCACCGTCACCGGCAGCGGCTACACCAAGCAGGGCTTTCTCGGCGAAGCCGAGTGGCGTCAGCGCTTCAACAACGGCCAGTACAGCCTGAAGATCGCCGGCATCCGGCAAGTGGATCCCGACGAGTTCATCGACAGCGACGGGCACAATGTCGATTCGGGAGCGGCCGGCGACCCGAACAAATTCCGCGGCATGATGGGCACCAAGGGCCAGTTCGCCATCAATCCGCGCTGGGACTTCGGCTGGGATGTCCTGCTGCAGACCGACAAGAACTTCTCGCGCACCTACGCCATCGAAGACTTCAACGACAGCGTGCATCGCTCCTCGATCTACCTGACCGGCCTCAACGGTCGCAACTATTTCGACGTGCGCGCCATGCGCTTCGAGGTCCAGGAAGAGACGCTCTCTGACGATCCGACCGCGCGCGCCGGCAAGCAGCCCTGGGTGCTGCCCTCGCTCGACTACGCCTACATCCCAGACATGGCGGTGGGCGGCGGGCAGTTGTCGTTCAATGTCAACGCGCAGGCCATCAGCCGCGACAGGCTGGACAGGGTCCTTGCCGATCCGAACAACGCTGCGTCCGTGACCAGTGTACGCGGCATCGAGGGCCAGTCGGGCCGTCTCACCGCCGAAGCGGAATGGAAACGCACCTTCACCACCGATGGCGGGCTGCTGCTGACGCCGCTGCTGGCGCTGCGCGGCGACGCCGGCTATGTCAAAGCCTCTTCGGGATCGCTCAATGCCCTCAATCAGATGGCGTCTAATCTCGGCGTCGACGACGATATGCGATCGTCGCTCGCCCGCTTCATGGCGACCGCCGGGCTGGAAATGCGTTGGCCGGTGCTGTTCTCGTCGACCAGTTCCAGCCACATCTTCGAGCCGATGGCGCAGGTGTTCGTGCGTCCGAACGAGCAATATGTCGGCGGCCTCGCTGTTCCCAACGAGGACGCGCAGAGCTTCGTCTTTGACGCCACAACATTGTTCGAGCGCGACAAGTTCTCCGGTTACGACCGCTTGGAAGGCGGCACGCGCGCCAATGTCGGGCTGCGCTATTCCGGCGCCTATGACAATGGCTGGAGCACCAACGCGCTGTTCGGCCAATCCTACCAGCTTGACGGCCAGAACTCCTTCGCCGCGCCGGACCTGGTCAACGTCGGCGCCGATTCGGGCCTTGAGACCGCGACCTCCGATTATGTCGGTCTCGTCGGCTTCAACAGCCCCAGCGGGCTTTCCGGCTCGATCAGCGGCCGTTTCGACGAGCAGAGCTTCGAGGTTCGCCGCGCCGAGGTCAAGGCAGCCTATTCCGGCCTGCCGATTTCGTTCAGCGCCAAATACGCCTTCATCCAGGCGCAGCCGCTCTATGGCTTCACGACCGATCGTCACGAGGTCACGCTTGGCGCCTCGACGCAACTTGCAGAGAACTGGCGTGTCTTCGGTACCGGCACCTACGATCTGGAGCAAAGTGTCCTGGTCAAGGACGGGGTCGGCTTTGCCTATAGCGATTCGTGTTTCACCTACTTGATGACATTCTCGGAATCCCGCGATCTGAGCACCAAGGAAGTGTCGCAGAACATCGGTTTCAACCTGTCGTTCCGCACGCTCGGCGATTTCGGCTCGACACAAAGCTCCTTCAACGCTGTCCAGTAGCAGGCGACCGGCCAACAACGGACGGGCGGAACGGCGGCCGGCGAACGCATCGGCCCGAAAATCGGAATTGCTTTTCGGAAAGCACGATGCGTGATTCAAAGTGTTAGAGGGTATCTTGTGTGTCCAAGTGAACCCACATCGCGTCTAACGACATCGTTTCGCCGCATAGGGCAGGCACGGATTCCAGCTCCCTCAAAATGGGATAGAATTGGGCCGGAACCGAGATAAAATTGGGATGCTTTCGATGAGGAAATACCTCTTTTCGGCAGGGTTCGCGCTGCTGGTGGCGGCAACCTCGGCCTCGATCACAGTGATTACGCCGCCGGCCTTCGCCAGCCAGATCAAATACGTCGTCAACAACGTACCGATCACGACCGGCGACATCCAGCATCGGGCTGCCTTCCTGCGCCTGCAGCGCAAGAAAGGCGACGCTGCCGAGGAAATGATCGAGCAGACGCTGCGCGTCGCCGAAGCCAGGCGTCTCGGCATCCGCATCAGCGACGCCCAGGTCGACGCTGCCTATCAGCGCTTTGCCACGACCAACAAGATGCAGCTCAAACAACTCGATGGCGTCATGGCGCAGTCCGGCGTCGGCAAGGAACATTTCAAGGAGTTCATCCGCTCCCAGATGGCCTGGAACCAGGCGCTGACCGCGCGCCATCGCTCCAAGAGCGGCGGCGCGTTGAGCGAGCAGGACGTGGTCAGGCGCATGCTCGACAATGGCGGCACCAAGCCGACCGCCATGGAGTACATGCTGCAACAGGTCATTTTCGTCGTGCCGGCGGCCGAGCGCAGCGCTACGCTGTCCAAGCGCAAGCGCGAAGCCGATGCCATGCGCGCCCGCTTCAACAGCTGCAACACCTCGCGCGAATTTGCCAAGGGCCTGATCGACGTCACCGTTCGCGATCTCGGCCGGATACTGGCGCCGCAATTGCCGCCGGACTGGGCCGACCAGATCAAGGCCACCAAGGTCGGCGGCGCCACCCCCACGCGCGAGACCGACCGCGGCGTCGAGTTCATCGGCATCTGCTCGTCGCGCGAAGTGTCCGACGACAAGGCCGCCCAGATGGTGTTCCAGAGCGAAGGCTCGAGCGGCAAGGACGCCGACGAGCTCTCCAACAAGTATGTCGAGGAGTTGCGGAAGAAAGCCCGCATCGTCGAGCGCTGAAGTCGCCAGAGGCAGAGCTTCCGCTGGCGCTGAGCGTCGGCGATCCATCCGGCGTCGGGCCGGAAATCGCCATTGCCGCCTGGCGAGCGCGCGACAGCGCCGGTGTGCCGCCCTTCTATCTTATCGCCGATCCGGCGTTGATTGCCGCACGGGCGCGCTTGCTCGGCGCCGATGTGCCAATCACGGAGACGATACCAGCCAAAGCGGCGCGCGTCTTTGCACGCGCCCTGCCCGTCGTGCCCCTAGTCGCCCGCTTCGTCGACAGCACTGGCCGGCCGGACCCAGCCAACGCCGCCGGCATCATCGAGGCCATTGACCGCGCTGTTGACGACTGCCTTGGCGGCCGCGCGGCGGCAGTCGTCACCTGCCCGATCGCCAAGAAGCCGCTCTACGATGCCGGCTTCCGTTTCCCCGGCCATACCGAATATCTGGCGCATCTGGCGACACTCCACACCGGCGCAGAAGCGATGCCGGTGATGATGCTTGCCGGCCCCGAGTTGCGCACGGTTCCGGTCACCATCCACATTGCGCTGCGCGAGGTGCCGAAAGCGCTGACCACGGAGTTGGTCGTCGCGGCCGCCCGCATCACCGCCGCCGACCTCGAACATCGCTTCGGCATTGCCAAGCCGCGGCTTGCCGTTGCCGGCCTCAATCCGCATGCCGGCGAAGGCGGCGCGATGGGCGCCGAGGACGAGCGCATCATCCGCCCGGCGATCGACAGGCTGAGGGCGGAGGGCATCGACGCTTTCGGGCCGCTGCCGGCCGACACGCTGTTCCATGCCCGCGCCCGAGCCGGCTACGATGTGGCGCTGTGCATGTATCATGACCAGGCGCTGATCCCGGCCAAGGCGCTGGCGTTCGACGAGGCGGTCAACGTTACGCTCGGCCTACCCTTCATCCGCACCTCACCGGATCACGGCACCGCCTTCGATATCGCCGGCAAGGGCATAGCCCGTGCCGACAGTCTGATCGCGGCGCTCAGGCTCGCCGGCAGGCTTGCCGACATCGGGACGAAGGCTGCCGCCGCATGAGGCTTTGCATGAGAGCGGCCGCATGAGCATCGACGGGCTGCCGCCGTTGCGCGCGGTGATCGAACGCCATGGGTTGCAGGCGAAAAAGGCGCTCGGTCAGAATTTTCTGCTCGACCTCAATCTGACCGGCAAGATCGCGCGCGCCGCCGGCGACCTGACGGGCGCCACGGTGATCGAGGTCGGTCCGGGTCCCGGTGGGCTGACCCGGGCGCTGCTGTCCCACGGCGCTGCTCGGGTCATCGCCATCGAGCGCGACGAGCGTTGCCTGGCAGCGCTTGCGGAGGTGTCGGACCACTATCCGGGCGGGCTCGAGGTCATTGCCGGCGATGCGCTGAAGACGGATTTTGCGGCGCTTGCCAAAGGGCCACATGGGGGCAACGGATCTGTGAGGATCGTCGCCAACCTGCCCTACAATATCGGCACCGAGCTCTTGATACGCTGGCTGACCGTCGCCGAGTGGCCGCCCTTCTACGCATCGATGACGCTGATGTTCCAGCGCGAGGTGGCTGAGCGCATCGTCGCCCGCCCCGGCAGCGACGCCTATGGCCGGCTGGGCGTGCTGGCAGGCTGGCGGACGGAGGCAAAAATCGCTTTCGACGTGCCGCCGCAAGCGTTCACGCCGCCGCCCAAGGTGGTGTCGTCGGTGGTGCATCTGGTGCCGCGGGCAAGTCCCCTGCCCACCGAGGTCAAGAAGCTCGGCCGCGTCACCGAAGCGGCCTTCGGCCAGCGCCGCAAAATGCTGCGGCAGAGCGTCAAGAGCCTCGGCGGCGAAGCCCTGCTCACTCGCGCCGGCATCGATCCGACCCGGCGCGCCGAAACGCTTGACGTCGAGGAGTTCGTACGACTGGCCAACGCAGTGTAACTGCGCGGGCGCGCCCCTAATCCGTCTTCTCGTCGAGCAGCCCCGAGACGAAATCGAATAGACCGGGCCGGCGGTCGCGTCTGAGCCGTTCGGCGATGACGATGCCGCGCACTTCGGCGAAGGCGCGGTCGAGATCGTCATTGATGATGACGAAATCATATTCCTTCCAGTGCTCGATCTCGTTGCGGGCGTTTTTCAGACGCGTCTCGATCACCGATTCCTGGTCCTCGGCGCGGCGCTTCAGCCGCGCCTTCAATTCTTTCATCGAGGGCGGCAGGATGAAGATCGAGACGATGTCGGCGCGCATCTTCTCCTTGAGCTGCTGGGCGCCCTGCCAGTCGATGTCGAACAGCATGTCGCGGCCCTGTGCCAGCGCCAGTTCGGCCGGTTCACGCGGCGTCGCATAGCAATTGCCATGCACTTCGGCCCATTCGAGCAGTTCGTCTGAATCGCGCAGCCGCTCGAACTCGCGCATGGTCCGGAAATGATAGTGGACGCCTTCGATCTCGCTGCCGCGGCGCGGCCGCGTGGTGACGGAGACCGACAGTTCGAGACTGGAATCGCTTTCCAGAAGATTGCGCGCGATCGTCGACTTGCCGGCGCCGGACGGCGACGACAGCACGAGCATAAGACCCCGGCGGCGAATGCGGGAACCCAAATCCCTGGCAACCATAGGCTCCTTGGCGACCATCAGGGTTACTCCAGATTCTGGACCTGTTCGCGAAACTGGTCGACGACCGCCTTCAGCTCCAGCCCTATGGCAGTGACCGCAGCGGCGTTCGACTTCGAACACAGCGTATTCGATTCGCGGTTGAATTCCTGCGCCAGAAAATCGAGCTTGCGGCCGATGGCGCCGCCGCCTGCCAGCAGCACCCGACCGGACGCCACATGCGTCTTCAGCCGGTCGATCTCCTCGCGGATGTCGGCCTTGGTGGCTAGGAACGCCGCCTCCATATGCAACCGGCTGGCGTCGAGATTGGCGGAGGCATCCATCAGCAGCCGAACCTGCTCGGCAATCCGGTCCCGAATCACCGTCGGATCGCGCGACGGATCGGCCTCGGCGCGCACCGTCAGCGCCTCGATAGCGTCGATATGGCCGGACAGCAGCGAGCGTAGGGCGGCGCCCTCGCCCTGGCGTGCCTGCTCCAGCCCGCCCATCGCCACTTCGAGCGCCGAGAGAATCGCGCTGTCGAGCGCCGCCCGCGCCTCTTCGGTTTCGGTGGTTTCGGGGATGTCGAGCACGCCGCGTAGCGAAAGCAGCCCATCGGCTGTCGCAGGCGCTGCGCCGAACTGCTCCTGCAGCCGCTTCGCCAACCCGGCCAGATCCCTTAGGAAGGCCTCGTTGACCACGGGCTGCGCCTGCTGGCCGGCGGCACGGCTGACGGTCAGCGTTGCCTGGAAATTGCCGCGCGCAAAGCGCTTTTGCACTGTCTGCCTGACGGCCGGCTCGAGCCGCTCGAGGCCCTGCGGCAGCCGCAGCCTGACCTCGACACTTTTGCCGTTGACCGACTTGACCTCCCAGGCGATCGACGTGCCGTCATGTTCGGCGACGGCCCGTGCAAAACCGGTCATGCTCTGCAAATTCATGATGCCCTTGCTTCCCCCTGGCGCATGATCCCGGAAGCGGTTCCGGCCAGACATGCGCGGCTTCACAATGCCGGAGCGCCTTCGCGCCGAATCGGACGCAAGGCGCTCATGATCACAAAATCAAGCACGTCCCTGCCGTCAAACGAATCGGAGGGACGACCCCAGAACCGTCCGGCGCTACTGCGCCGCTCCCGCGTCGCCATCGTCGCCGCCGTCCACCGGCGCCTCGGTCTGACCTTCCACCTTGGCGGCGTCGGCCTCGGCAGTTCCGGCCTTGGCAGCATCATCGGCCAGCTTCTTCTGCAGCGCCCGGTAGCGGGCGACGTTCTCGTTGTGCTCGGCGAGCGTCGCGGCAAAGACATGACCGCCGGTGCCGTCGGCAACGAAATACAGGTCGTCGGTCTTCGACGGATTGGCCACGGCTTCCAGTGCCGCACGGCCGGGATTGGCGATCGGCGTCGGCGGCAAGCCGTTGATCAGATAAGTGTTGTAGGGCGTCGGCTTCTTGATGTCCGACTGATAGATTGGGCGGTCGGCGGGTTTGCCTTTGCCGCCGAACAGGCCGTAGATAATGGTCGGATCGGACTGCAGCCGCATGCCCTTGGCCAACCGGTTGAGGAAGACGGCGGCGACGCGTGAGCGTTCGTCGCCCTTGCCCGTCTCCTTCTCGACGATCGAAGCCAGGGTGACGAAGTCATCCACACTGGCCAGAGGCAGATCGGGGGCGCGCCGCTGCCAGACTTCCTCGACCAGCTTCTTCTGATCCGCCAAAAGCTTGTCGACCATCTGCTGGCGTGTCGCGCCGCGGGTGAAACGCAGCGTGTCGGTAGCAAGACTGCCCTCGGGTGGAATGGTCGCCGGCATATCGCCGTCGAGCGCTGCCTGCTCTGCGATGCGCTGCAGCGCCTGCTCGACCGTCAGTCCCTCGGGGACGGTCAGCGAATACATCACCGACTTGCCGCTCTTCAGCAACTCCATGATGTCGCGCATGGAGGCCTGCGGCTTGATCTCGTATTCGCCGGCCTTCAGGGCAGAATCATTGCCAAAGGCACGCACGCCAAGGCGGAAGATGCGCGCGTCGCTGATCAGTCCGCGCCGCTCGAGCTGCTCTGCAATTTCCTGGACGCCGGTGTTCGGCTTGACCAGGAAGGTGTCGGCATTGGCAGACGGGCCGGGCTCGTTGAATTCCTGCTTGCCGAAATACAATGCGAAACCGGCCGCCAGAATCAACAGCATCACCAAGGAGATGACGAAGTTCATGAACACAACGAACTGGCTGCGCGAGGCGCGGGAGCGCTTGGGCGGCGGCGTGCCGGCTTCGGGCCGCAATGCCTCGCTGGCCGTCTTCGGCACAATCGGACTCGACGGTGTGGACCGTTGCCCGAATTCCCCGTTGTCCGCCGCATTCGTGTTCATGGCGCCCTACCGTTTGGTCTTGCAACGAATCCCCTTGGGCAGAGTAGGGGCGAATATGGCAAAATTGACGGCACGCATACGCCGTGCCGGCCAGCGGACCGGTCAGCCATTGTAGCGCTGGAAGACCAGCGAGGCGTTGGTGCCGCCGAAGCCGAAGGAATTGGACAGCGCCACGTCGATCTGGCGGGAGCGCGGCTTGTGCGGCACCAGGTCGATCGCCGTCTCTCGATCCGGGTTGTCGAGATTGATGGTGGCCGGCGCGATGTTGTCGCGAATGGCGAGGATCGAAAAGATCGCCTCGGCGGCGCCCGCTGCACCCAGAAGATGGCCTATCGACGACTTGGTCGACGACATCGATATTTTCGACGCAGCGTTGCCGACCAGCCGCTCGACCGCGCCGAGCTCGATCGTGTCGGCCATGGTCGAGGTGCCGTGCGCATTGATGTAGTCGACGTCTGCGGGCGTCAGCTTGGCCCGGTTCAGCGCCGCAACCATGCAGCGGAAGGCGCCGTCGCCATCTTCGGCCGGCGCGGTGATGTGATAGGCATCGCCGGTCAAGCCGTAACCGGTGACCTCGGCATAGATCTTGGCGCCGCGCGCCTTGGCGTGTTCCAGCTCCTCCAGAATGACGACGCCGGCGCCCTCGCCCATGACGAAGCCGTCGCGGTCACGGTCATAGGGACGCGAGGCCGTTTCCGGAGCTTCGTTGCGGTCGGTCGACAGCGCCCGGCAAGCGGCGAAACCGGCGATCGACAGCCGGGTCACCGGCGCTTCCGCGCCGCCTGCGACCATCACGTCAGCATCGCCCCACATGATCAGCCGAGCTGCATCGCCGATGGCATGCGCGCCGGTGGAGCAAGCGGTGACGACGGCGTGGTTGGGGCCTTTCAGCCCATGCCGGATCGAAACCTGACCGGAGACGAGATTGATGATCTGGCCGGGGATAAAGAACGGGCTGATGCGGCGCGGACCGCGCTCCTTCAGGATCATCGCGTTCTCGGCGATGCCTTCGATGCCGCCGATGCCGGAGCCGATCAGCACGCCGGTGGCGCACTGCTCCTCATGGGACTTCGGCGCCCACCCCGAATCCTTCAGCGCCTCGTCGGCGGCCGCGATCCCGTAGAGGATGAAGTCACCGATCTTGCGCAGTTCCTTCGGCTCGAGAACGGCCTCGGGATTGAAGGTGGCGTTCTCACCATTGCCGCGGGGAACGACGTGGGCGACCTTGCAGGCAAGATCCTCCACCTCGAACTCGGTGATGCGCTTGGCTGCGCTGCGGCCGGTCAGGAGCTCCTTCCAGCCATGCTCGAAACCCACGCCGAACGGCGAAAGCAGCCCAAGGCCCGTGACGACGACACGCCTCATCGCAGGTCCTCCTCGCTGGTGACTGCAAATAGCGTCAGGCCGAAGCCTTATCGATGTACTTCACCGCATCGCCAACAGTCAGGATGGTTTCGGCCGCATCGTCCGGGATCTCGACGCCGAATTCTTCTTCGAACGCCATGACGAGTTCGACCGTGTCGAGACTGTCCGCGCCCAGATCATCGATGAAGCTCGCCTGCTCCGTCACCTTGTCGGCATCGACGCCAAGGTGCTCGATAACGATCTTCTTGACGCGCTCTGCGGTGTCACTCATTTGGGCATCCTCGTCTTTTGTTTGTCTGTCTTCGTTAGCGGGCGGAATGCCGCTAATCAAGCTGAAAGATGGTCCTGTCGGAAACGCAACGGCACCGGACCGGTTTTTGCCCGAACCGCCGGGTTGCGGGCCGCATTACACGAAAATCGGCCTGGGTCCAAGGCGAAAAGGGGTGTTTTCCCGCAACTGTCAAATCATCGCCATGCCGCCATTCACGTGAATGGTCTGGCCGGTGACATAGGCAGCTTCGTTGGAAGCGAGATAGGCGACGGCCGAAGCGACTTCGGCGCTGGTGCCCATGCGCCGTGTCGGGATCGCCGCCATGATCGCATCTTTCTGCTTGTCGTTGAGCTTGTCGGTCATCGCCGATTCGATGAAGCCGGGGGCGACGCAGTTGACCGTGATTTTGCGGGTGGCGATCTCCTGCGCCAGCGACTTGGAAAAGCCGATCATGCCGGCCTTGGAGGCGCAGTAATTGGTCTGGCCGGGATTGCCGGTGACGCCAACCACGGAGGTGATGTTGATGATGCGGCCATGCCGGCGCCGCATCATCGGATGGGTGAGTTCGCGGGTCAGGCGGAACACGGCGGTCAGATTGACCTCGAGCACCGTATCCCAGTCGGCGTCCGCCATGCGTACGAACAGACCGTCCTTGGTGATGCCGGCATTGTTGACGAGAATGTCGACGCCTTCGAGATCGGCCTCGACCTTCTGGCCGAGCGCCTTGACCTCGTCGCGATTGGAAAGGTTCGCCGGGAACAGCTTGACCCGGTCGCCGAGTTCGGTCGCCAGCGTCTCCAGCTTTTCGACGCGGGTGCCGTGCAGGCCGACGACGGCGCCCTGCGCATGCAGCACCCTGGCGATCGCCTCGCCGATGCCTCCCGATGCGCCTGTGACGAGGGCCTTGCGGCCGGTCAATTCGAACATGTCTTGTCTCCTGATCTAAGAGAGAACACCCTCCACGGGCGGGGTCGAATCTCGGTTGGCTATGCGAGCGCCGCCAGCGCCGCGTCGACATCCGCCGGCGTGCCGACGGCGCCGGTAGCCATATCGCGGTTGATGCGCCGCGCCAGTCCCGACAGCACCTTGCCGGCGCCCACCTCGTAAAGCGTCGCAATGCCATTCGCGCCGAACCATTCCACCGTTTCGCGCCAGCGCACGCGGCCGGTCACCTGTTCGACCAGACGGCGGGCGATTGCGTCCGGATCGCTGGACGGAGTGACCGACACGTTGGAGACCACGGGCACGAACGGCGCGTTCTTCGTGACATCGGCCAATGCCTCGCGCATGACCTCGGCCGCCGGTGCCATCAGCGCCGAATGGAAGGGCGCCGAGACCTGCAGCATCAGCGCCCGCTTGGCGCCCTTTTCCATGCACAGTCTCGCCGCCAGTTCGACCGCCGCGCTGGCACCGGAGATCACCAGTTGGCCACCGCCATTGTCGTTGGCGATCTGGCAAACTGAACCTTTGGCCGCTTCAGCGCAGGCGTCTTCGACATCGGCCTGTTCCAGCCCGATGATCGCCGCCATGGCGCCTTCACCGGCCGGCACAGCCGCCTGCATGGCATTGCCGCGGATACGCAAAAGCCGGGCCGCATCGGCCACCGAAACGAAACCGGCGGCGGCAAGTGCCGAATATTCGCCGAGCGAGTGGCCGGCGACATAGGCGACCTTGTCCCTCAGCGAGAGGCCGCGCGATTCCAGCGCCCGGATCGCGGCGAGCGACACAGCCATCAGCGCCGGCTGGGCATTGGCGGTCAGCGTCAGCCTCTCTTCCGGCCCTTCCCAGATCAGCTTCGACAGGTTTTCGCCAAGCGCCTCGTCGACCTCTTCGAAGATATTCCGCGATTCCGGAAAGGCGTCCGCGAGGTCCTTGCCCATGCCGACAGCCTGGCTGCCCTGTCCCGGAAAGGTGAATGCGACGGCCATGTGTGGCTCCCAAGCGGCTGATTTTTCCTGCCTGTGACGCAAGGCGGGCGGGCAAGTCAAGTCCGCTGGCAGCCCGACGCGGGTCGCTCCGGCTCGGTATCGCTGGCCGAGTACCTGTTCCAAAAGGCTTTTTTTCGATCACTCATGATGAAAATCGCTCACGATTCGTTTGCTGGCTCTTCTTATTTCAGCCACAGGCGTTAGCTTTTCGTGACATATCGATGACAGCTCAATGACACTTTTGTGTATGGTCGGGGGAATTGTAAGGTGGCAAGGACTAGGAAAGGCGTTGGCAAAGCCGCGCCACAGTTTCTGGAAGGCGATCCGGCCACCGGCTATCTGCCGGGCCGGAAATGGCCTGTTATCCGCTATGGCCTCGTCAGCCTTCTCGCCGCCACCATCCTGGTTTTTGCGATCGAACTGATCGTGCGCGGCGACTTTGCCGGCACCGTCGCCTTCTTCCTGCAGCCCTTCAAGCCGGGCTGGACCACCATCATCATCTTCGCGCTTATCCTGATCGGCCTCGACGCCGTGCTCGGCCGCAGCCACCAGAGCCTGATGATCGTCGCGCCGCTGACGCTTGCGCTGGCCTTTGTCGGCCATCAGAAATCGCTCTATCTCGGCGATCCGCTCTATCCGACCGATTTCCTCTATTCACGCCAGATCGTGGCGCTGATGCCGCTGCTGGTGCGCGAACGTCCGGGAACCGCCATCGCTCTGGCGATCGGAATCGTTGGCAGCCTGTCGCTGCTCGTTTATGGCTGGCGGCTCTGGCGCCGCCGGGTACCGGCGCTCAGCCGCAAGGGTCGCCTGGCCCGGCTGACATTGACCGTGCCGTTGCTCGCCTTCTTCGTCTCGATCATGGATTACGCGACCTTCTCGTGGACGCGGGACCGGCTGCAGATCATCCCGATCATGTGGGACCAGAAGGAAAACTACGCCTCCAATGGCTTCGCGCTCGCCTTCGCGCTCAACGTACCGATGGCGCATGTCTCTTCGCCTGCCGGCTACTCCGACAAGTCGATCGCAGCGATCGACAGGCCTGACGTGACGGCCTCGGTGCCGGCCGAGAAGCCCGACATCATCATCGTCATGAGCGAATCATTCTGGGATCCGACCGAACTGCCCGGCGTCAACATCACGCCCGATCCGATTCCCACTGTGCGGGCCCTGCGCTCGGGCTACATGTTCTCACCCGAATTCGGCGGCATGACCGCCAATGTCGAATTCGAGGCGCTGACCGGCTTTTCCAACGCCTTCCTGCCGGCCGGCAGCATCCCCTACCAGCAATATGTCCGCGCGCCGGTGCCGTCGATGGCGACGTTCTTGAAGAGCCAGGGCTATGAGACGCGCGCCATCCATCCGGGCACGAGCTGGTTCTGGAACCGCACGCCGGTCTATGCGGATTTCGGCTTCGACGACTTCAAGTCGGAAGAAAATATGCCATATCTCGAAAAGCGCGGTCCGCTGGCCTCGGACGCGGCGATGACCGACGAGATCATCCGCGAGGCCGATGCCACCGACGATCCGCTCTTCTTCTTCGCCGTCAGCCTGCAGAATCACGGACCCTACGAGCCGAATCGCTACTACAATCCGACCCACAAGGTGCATGCGCCGACCAGCCAGTGGGCAAAGGATTCACTGCTGAGCTTCACCGAGGGTGCATCCGACGCCGATAAGGGCCTCGAGCGCCTTGTCGAATGGGCGAAGAACCGCCAACGGCCGACAGTCATCGCCTTCTTCGGCGACCATCTGCCGCCGCTCGGCCCGGTCTATGTCGAGACCGGCTTCCTCAAAGATAATGTCGCGCCGCGCAAAGAGCCGCCTGACCAGATGCTGCTGCATCACCAGACGCCGCTGGTCGTATGGTCGAACCGCACCGGGCCGGCCGCGGACATGGGCGCGGTAAGTCCGGCTTTCCTGCCCTACCATATCCTGACCACGGCCGGGATCAGCCATCCCTATTACACCGGCTTCCTCGGCCAGATGCGCGAGCGCTACAGCGTTGTCGATCGTAATTTGTTGATGAAGCCGACGGGCGAGGACACGCCCGACTGGGCGCGACAGAAGAAGATCGATCCGGCCATTCGCGATTTCCGTCTGCTGCAATACGACATGATGTTCGGCAAGCGCCATGCGGCGCCCGATTTCTTCCCGGAAACGGTGAACAAGCGCGTCCCGCATACAAGCTGAAGATGCCGCGACGTATCGTCCTTGGAGCGGCGGGTTTTCGGCTCGCCCTTGCCTTGCGGTCAAATTCCTGTATAGACGCCCGCAATCTGCCGGTCCTTGCTGGGGGCTGAACGGAGGGCCGGAGGTTTTTTGAAAACCTTCGTGTGGAGCCAGAAGCGCTTCCGCCTCCCGTGTCTCCGCTCTCGACCGTCTCGTCATGCTCCTTTCTTCCCCGCCCCCTTCTAGGGATCGGCGGGTCAGAGAAGTTGCAGAGGCTTTTGCCGCGGGAACCGGGAGAGAAACGAAGAAAGGCGAAGAACAATATGGCTCTTTACGAACATGTGTTTCTTGCCCGGCAGGACCTCTCGCAGCAGCAGGTCGATGCGCTTGTCGAACAGTACAAGGGCGTCATCTCCGCGAATGGCGGGTCCGTCGGCCGGGTCGAGAACTGGGGACTGAAGTCCCTCACCTACCGGGTCAACAAGAACCGGAAGGCATACTATACGCTGATGGACATCACCTGCCCGCCGGCCGCGCTCAACGAGATGGAGCGCCAAATGGGCCTGTCCGAGGATGTGCTGCGTTTCCTCACCATCAAGGTCGATGCACATGAGGAAGGCCCGTCGGCGATGATGCAGAAGCGCGAAGAGCGCTCGGAACGCGGCGGCTTCGGCGACCGTGACCGCGGCCCACGCTCGTTCGGCGACCGCGATCGCGGCGACCGTGGCGATCGCCCGCCGCGCAGCTTCGGTGGCGATGCCGGTGCAGATCGTGGTCCGCGCCGTCCGCGCGAAGGTGTTGAAGGGGGTGCAGAATAATGGTCGACATCAACCAGATCCCGACCCGGCGCCCGTTCCATCGCCGCCGCAAGACCTGCCCGTTCTCCGGAGCCAACGCGCCCAAGATCGACTACAAGGACGTACGTCTTCTGCAGCGCTACATTTCCGAGCGCGGCAAGATCGTGCCGTCGCGCATCACCGCCGTCAGCCAGAAGAAGCAGCGCGAACTCGCCAAGGCGATCAAGCGCGCCCGCTTCCTCGGACTGCTGCCCTACGTGGTTCGCTAACACTCTTTCAGCGGGCGGTTCGCCGCCCGCTCTTCCCAACGGCGACGGGCGCCGCAGGGTTGAACTTGATTGATGCATGTCGTTGTCCCAAAACCGGGCCACTTTTGGGCGACATGCATTGAAAATCCCGGGTTGAGGTGAAGACCTCTAACTGCCGCGACAGGCAGGACAGCGACATAGGCGGCAACGCCCTCAGCTTCCTGACCTGTTCCAGACAATTCGGCGTCGATGCCAGTGATTGGCGCCCAAACGAAGGAACAAAACTATGGACGTCATTCTTCTCGAGCGCGTTTCCCGCCTCGGTCAGATGGGCGATACCGTCAAGGTCAAGGATGGATTCGCCCGCAACTTCCTGCTGCCGCAGGGCAAGGCGCTGCGCGCCAACGAAGCCAACAAGAAGAAATTCGAAGGCCAGCGCGCCCAGCTCGAAGCCCGCAACCTCGAGCGCAAGTCCGAGGCCATGCAGATTTCGGAAAAGCTCGACGGCAAGAGCTTCATCGCCGTACGTTCGGCCGGCGAAACCGGCCAACTCTACGGCTCGGTGTCGACCCGCGACATCGCAGAGCTTTTGACGGCGGAAGGCTTTTCGGTCAACCGCAACCAGATCCTGCTCAACCAGCCGATCAAGACCATCGGCCTTACCAATGTGGCGATCGCGCTGCATCCGGAAGTCGAGGTCACCATTACGCTCAACATCGCCCGCACCGCCGACGAAGCCGAGCGCCAGGCCAAGGGCGAGACGCTGACCACGGCCGAAGCTATCTATGGCGACGACATCAACGACAATGCGCGCCCGGACAACTTCTTCGATCCCAATGCCGAGTTGGAAGGCGGCGAAGATAACGGCTGATTGCACGTCACAAGGCGTCAGAGCGGCGCTTTAAAACGTTTCGTCGGCTTCCAGTCATTTCTGGACCAATGCCCGGGCCTCTCGCCTGGGCATTTTTGTGCCAAAAGGAACTTTTCGAACCCCTATATGTTGAGGCAGACTACAGCGCCGCGCGTCCTTTGGACGCGCAAATGAAGCTGTAGAACTTCGGTTTGGCGCATGATCCTTTCCGAAAATCGAATCCGATTTTCGGGGTCGTGCGCCGAGACAGCGTGTCTGGCCGAGAGGGGATATTGGTCATGAATATTCTGCTGAAACGCATTCTCGACCGCCTGGTGCGCACCGGCAACCTCAAAGTCACCGGACCGAAAGGCCTCTCGGTGATTTTCGGCGATGGCACTGGCGATCCGGTACACATGCACATCAAGACCGCGCATGCCGAGCGCGCCATCACCTTCGATCCGATGCTGGCGGTGCCGGAGGCCTACATAGACGGCGAACTCGACATACTCGAGGGTGGCGTGCTGGGGGTGATGCGTATCGCTTTCCAGAACATGGGTAGCGGCGGCATCGATGCCACCTGGTCGAAGGCAATCGAGGGCCTGCGCCACGCCTTCCGCCGCCTGCAGCAGATCAACACGGCGGCGCGCGCGCGCCGCAACGTGCAGCGCCACTATGATCTATCGGGCGAGCTCTACCGGCTCTTCCTCGACGAGGACATGCAGTATTCCTGCGCCTATTTCGAGCAGCCGGACATGACGCTCGATGAGGCGCAGGCCGCCAAGAAGCGCCACATCGCCGCCAAGCTCAGGCTGAAGGCCGGTCAGACGGTGCTCGACATCGGCTCCGGCTGGGGCGGGCTCGGCCTCTATCTCGCCAAGTCCTTCGACGTAGACGTGCAAGGTGTGACGTTGTCGACCGAGCAGCATGGCGTCGCCACCGACCGCGCCCATGCGCAAGGCCTGGAAAACCGCGTGCATTTCGAATTGAGGGACTACCGCGAGCTCAACGAGCGCTTCGACCGCATCGTCTCGGTCGGCATGTTCGAGCATGTCGGCGTCAATCACTACCGGACCTTCTTCGACAAATCGGCGACGCTCTTGAAGCCGGACGGCGTCATGCTGCTGCACACGATCGGCCGCTCCGGCGTGCCGTGGGCAACCAGCGCCTTCATCCGCAAATACATCTTCCCGGGCGGCTATATCCCCTCGCTCTCGGAAGTGATGCCGGCGATCGAAAAGTCGGGCCTCATCGTCACCGACATCGAAATCCTGCGGCTGCATTATGCCGACACGCTGAAGCACTGGGGCGAGCGCTTCGCCGCCAACCGCGACAAGGCAAAGGCGATTTACGACGAGCGTTTCTGCCGCATGTGGGAGTTCTACCTAGCAGCCTCGGAAGCCGCCTTCCGCTGGCAGGATCTGGTGATCTTCCAAATCCAGATCGCCAAGAAGAACGACACGCTGCCGATGTCTCGCGACTATATGGCCAAATGCGAAAAGGCGCTGGAGATGCGCGACATGGGACATCGCCCAAAAGCCGTTACCGCCAAGCCCGCGCGGCGGCGCAAGGTAGCGGATATGGAATAGACCGCCGGCGATCGCCCCATTGCGGCTTGCCTTTGCCGGCCCGCACGCTGAAAAAGGTCTCGTCGTCGCCGCGAGACCTTTTTTCATGACCTATCTCATCTACATCGTTGCTGCCCTTGCCGAGATCGCCGGCTGCTTTTCGATCTGGGCGTGGTGGCGGCTGGAAAAGTCGCTGCTGTGGCTGGCGCCAGGCCTGGCCTCGCTCGCATTTTTCGGCTTCCTGCTGGCGCTGGTAGACGTCAGCGCGGCGGGCCGTGCCTATGCTGCCTATGGCGGCATTTACATCGCCGCCTCGCTCGGATGGCTGTGGCTGGTGGAAGGCGTGCGCCCAGACCGTTGGGATCTTGCCGGGTCCGCGCTCTGCATCGTCGGCGCCTCGGTCATCCTGCTCGCACCTCGGGGTGCCTGAGCTATGGAACTGCCTATCCCGCTTCGACAGGCCGTCGAGCGCCTCCTCGAAAAAGTACCGCTGCCGACGCTGAAGCAAGCGGCAAAAACGCTGTCGGACCGCTACCGCGCCGAACTGCGCGACGGCCGTCTGCACATGGCCGAGGAGATGGCGGTCAAGGCCTATCTGGCGACGCGGCTGCCGGCGACCTATGCCGCCGTCCGTGCCAGCCTCGATGGGCTCAGCGAGGCAAGACCCGATTATGCTCCGAAAACCCTGCTCGATGTCGGCGCCGGCCCTGGTACGGTGCTTTGGGCCGCGCTCGATCTCTGGCCCGACCTCCAGCAGGCGGTGCTCATCGAGGCGAGCGCCGCGGTGCGCCGGGTCGGCGAGGCGCTTGCCACTGAGGCGATGACGGCCAGGATGGCCTGGCAGGCCGGCGATGTCACCCTCGATCTCGCCGATCTCAAGCCGGCCGAGTTGGTCACCTGCGCCTATGTGCTGGACGAGATCGGACCGGCGTCGCTGCCAAAACTCATCGACCGGCTCTGGCACCTGACCGACAACACGCTGCTGGTCGTCGAGCCGGGCACGCCGGCCGGATGGCAGCGCATCCTTGCCGTGCGCCGGCAGCTGATCGAGGCGGGCGCGCATGTGCTTGCGCCTTGCCCGCATGAGGCTCCCTGCCCGCTCGTGCCGCCCGACTGGTGCCATTTTTCGCGCCGTGTCGCGCGTTCGCGCCTGCACCGGCTGGCTAAAGACGCCGACGTGCCATGGGAGGACGAGAAATTCATCTACATCGCCGCCTCCCGCCAAGCTGTTGCCCCACCGCAGGCACGTGTGATCGCACCGCCGAAATCGGGCTCCGGCAAGGTCCTGCTGAAACTTTGCCAAAAGGACGGCAGTGCCGACGAGAAACTGTTCACCAAGCGCCACGGTGAACTGTTCAAGGCGGCGCGGCGGCTGGACTGGGGTGATTCCGTCTAGCGACTTCGGCCCGCGTCCACCACACACTTGATTTTGTTCTTCATTTGTTCTAGCTATCGCGCAGAATTCACGACCTTACCGAGTCAACCGGAATCGGAGCACGGGAATTCCGTCCTGTGGACGGTTTATCGTTCCTGTGAACAGTGGGCATCAAAGCCGGTTGGACAGGTACTGTTGCAGATAAGTCAGCACTGATTTTTCCCATTCTGATATCGAGGAGCCGGGATCGAAATCGGGGACATCATGGCAGAGGCAGCACGAAAATTCGGCGTGGCGGAAACACCGCTCTATCGCGAGGCACCGAACAACATCGAAGCTGAGCAGGCGCTGCTCGGCGCCATCCTCGTCAATAACGATGCTTTCTACCGCGTCTCGGATTTCCTGAAATCCGGCCATTTTTACGAGCCGCTGCATAGAAAAATCTTCGAAGTCGCCGCCGAACTCATCCGTATGGGCAAGATTGCGACACCGATCACGCTGAAGACCTTCCTGCCTGCCGACGAGAAGGTCGGCGACATGACGGTTGCGCAATATGTGGTGCGGCTGGCCGTCGAGGCGGTTACCGTGGTTAACGCCGCCGACTACGGCCGCGCCATCTACGATCTCGCCACGCGACGCGCACTGATCACCGTCGGCGAGGACATGGTGAACATCGCCTACGATGCGCCGGTCGACATGTCGCCGTCCGAGCAGATCGAGGATGCCGAACGGCGCCTGTTCGAACTGGCCGAGACCGGCCGCTACGATGGCGGCTTCGAGAGCTTCACCGATGCGGTCAAAACCGCCGTCGACATGGCCAATGCCGCCTATATGCGCGACGGGCATTTGTCGGGCGTCGCCACGGGCCTGCGCGATCTCGACCGCCGCATGGGCGGCCTGCAGCCCTCCGATCTGATCATCATCGCCGGCCGCCCCGGCATGGGCAAGACCTCGCTTGCCACCAACATGGCCTTCAACATCGCCGAAGCCTATGTGCCGGCGCAACAGGCCGACGGCTCGTTCAAGGCGGCAAATGGCGGCGTCGTCGGCTTTTTCTCGCTCGAAATGTCATCGGAACAGCTCGCTACCCGCATCATTTCCGAGCAGACCGAAATCCCGTCGTCAAAAATTCGCCGCGGCGAGATCAGCGAGATGGACTTCGAAAAGCTGGTCGCATGCTCGCAGACCATGCAGAAGATCCCGCTGTTCATCGACCAGACCGGCGGCATCTCGATCGCCCAGCTATCAGCGCGGGCGCGGCGGCTGAAACGCCAGCGCGGCCTCGACGTCATCGTCATCGACTATATCCAGCTGATGCAGGGATCGAGCGCGAAATCCTCACAGAACCGTGTGCAGGAGATCACCGAAATCACCACCGGCCTGAAGGCGCTGGCCAAAGAGCTTGCCGTGCCGATCATCGCGCTGTCGCAGCTGTCGCGCCAAGTCGAAAGCCGTGACGACAAGCGCCCTCAGCTTTCGGATCTGCGCGAATCCGGTTCGATCGAGCAGGACGCCGACGTGGTGATGTTCGTCTACCGCGAGGAATACTATCTGAAGAACCGCGAGCCGAAGCCCGGCACCGACGAATACATCAAATGGGAAAACGAGATGAACGAGATGCGCGGCAAGGCCGAGGTCATCGTCGCCAAGCAGCGTCATGGGCCGACCGGATCAGTCAGCCTCGCTTTCCAGGGCGAGTTCACCCGCTTCTCCGACCTCGCCGAGGAGCATCATATTGCGGAGAGGTTTGAGTAGTTTTTGACTTACCGCCGCGCTCCGTCACACCCCCCTCTGGCCTGCCGGCCATCTCCCCCGCAAGGGGGGAGATCGGCAGCTTTGCCGGCATTGCTCTTCCTGCAACGTCAGCGATTGGCCAAAGCGATGGCGACATCCAATCTCCCCCCTTGCGGGCGAGATGTCCGGCAGGACAGAGGGGGGTGGGCAGGATCACCAGCCTCCGGCCGCTTTGGAGCGTCATCCGCCTGATGGCCAAATCGCGCATCCAGTTCATCTGCCAGAATTGCGGTTCGGTGCATCAGCGCTGGGCCGGTAAATGCGATGCCTGCGGCGAGTGGAATACGCTGGTCGAGGAAGGCACGTCCGGCGGCATCGGCTCGGGTCCGGCCAACACCCGCAATGCGCGCAAGGGCCGTGCCGTGGTGCTGACAACTTTGTCCGGCGATATCGAGGATGCGCCGCGCATCGTCTCCGGCATCGGCGAACTTGACCGCGCCACCGGCGGCGGTTTCGTGCGCGGCTCGGCCCTGCTGGTCGGCGGCGATCCCGGCATCGGCAAGTCGACGCTGCTCACTCAGGCTGCCGCAGCGCTGGCGTCCAAGGGCCACCGCATCGTCTATGTCTCGGGCGAAGAGGCGGTTGCCCAGATCAGGCTGCGTGCGCAGCGGCTCGGCGTCGCCGATACTCCGGTGGAGCTTGCCGCCGAAACCAATGTCGAGGACATCCTCGCCACCATCGCCGACGGCAAGCGGCCGGATTTGGTGATTCTGGATTCGATCCAGACCTTGTGGACCGACATGGCCGAGTCGGCTCCCGGCACCGTCACCCAGGTGCGTGCCGCCGCCCAGGCGATGATCCGCTATGCGAAATCCACGGGTGCGGCGATCGTGCTCGTCGGTCACGTCACCAAGGAAGGCCAGATCGCCGGGCCGCGCGTCGTCGAGCATATGGTCGACGCAGTGCTCTATTTCGAGGGCGAAGGCGGCCACCACTACCGCATCCTGCGCACGGTCAAGAACCGCTTCGGACCGACCGACGAGATCGGCGTCTTCGAAATGTCTGATATGGGCCTGCGCGAGGTCGCCAACCCGTCCGAACTTTTTCTCGGCGAACGCCACGCGAAAGCGCCGGGCGCCGCGGTTTTCGCCGGCATGGAAGGCACAAGGCCGGTGTTGGTCGAGATCCAGGCGCTGGTGGCGCCGTCGTCGCTGGGCACGCCGCGCCGCGCCGTCGTCGGTTGGGACGGCGCCCGGCTGTCGATGACCCTCGCCGTTCTCGAAGCTCATTGCGGCGTCCGCTTTGGCACCCATGACGTCTATCTCAACGTCGCCGGCGGCTACCGTATCTCGGAGCCGGCTGCCGATCTGGCGGTAGCGGCCGCACTGGTTTCCTCGCTCACCGGCCTTGCCCTTCCCGCCGATTGCGTCTATTTCGGCGAAATCAGCCTTTCGGGCGCCGTGAGGCCGGTTGCACATGCGCAGCAGCGCCTGAAGGAAGCCGAAAAGCTGGGTTTTGGAAGCGCGGTTCTGCCCTTGGGCAGCGAGGAACTTGCCGGCGGGATAGGGGCCGGCGCTTTCCAGCCCACCGAGCTTGCCGATCTCGTGGCGCGCATAGCCGGCTCACGGCGCAGCCGCGCCGACGAGCAAGAGTGACGCGGCTCATGAAGTGGGGCAAAAGACATGCCGATTACGCTGCTTGACGGAATTCTCGTCGGCTTCACCTTGGTCTCGGCGATGCTCGCCATGGTTCGCGGCTTTTCGCGCGAGATCCTCTCCGTCGTCTCCTGGATAGCGGCGGCGGCTGCGGCGTTCTTCTTCTACCAGCCGGTCCTGCCTTACATTCAGCCCTATGTCGACAATGAGAAGATTGCCATGGTGGTGGCCGCCGGCATCGTCTTCATCGTCGCGCTGATTGTCGTCTCCGTCATCACCATGAAACTCGCCGACTGGATCATCGATTCCAGGGTCGGCGCGCTCGACCGCACGCTCGGTTTCCTCTATGGCGCGGCGCGCGGCATCCTGGTCGTCGCGGTGGCCCTGCTGTTCTTCAACTGGCTGGCCGGCCCCAAGGCTCCGGGCTGGGTCGCCAACGCCAAGTCGCGGCCACTGCTCGAATCGATCGGCGCCAAGCTCGAAAGCCTGCTGCCCGAGGATCCGGAGAACGCGATCCTCAACAGGCTCAACCCGAATCAGCCGGCACCCGAGACCGGAGCCGAGACGCCTCCGGCGGCCGACGCGCCGGCGGCGGACGCACCGGCAGCCGGCGACGATGCTCCGGCGCTGGACGGGAGCGCGACCGACGCGCCACCGGCCGACAATGCACCGGCCAATCCGGCGCCGGCAAACTGACGATCATGTGAAAGCCGCAAACTCTACGTTGCTCTCGGGCAGTCATCACACTATATAGCGACTTTAGCGGAGCTGAAGATGGCAGACGCAGACGACGTGCTTTCCGCCGAAGCTGACGATCATTTCCATGACGAATGCGGTGTGTTCGGTATTTTTGGCCGGCAGGACGCCGCGGCTATCGTCACGCTCGGCCTGCATGCGTTGCAGCATCGCGGCCAGGAAGCGGCCGGTATCGTTTCCTATGACGGCACCCAGTTCCATGTCGAACATCATGTCGGCCTGATCGGCGACACCTTCACCAAGCAGCGCGTCATCGACAGCCTGCAAGGCAACCGCGCGATCGGCCACACGCGCTACGCCACCACAGGCGGCGCCGGCCAGCGCAACATCCAGCCGTTTTTCGCCGAGCTGGCCGACGGCGGCTTCGCCGTCGCCCACAACGGCAATCTCACCAACGCCATGACGGTGCAGCGCGCGCTGCAGAAACAAGGCGCGATCTTCTCGTCGACCTCCGACACCGAGACGCTGCTGCATCTGGTCGCCACCAGCAGGGAACACGATCTCAACTCGCGCTTCATCGATGCGGTGCGCCAGGTCGAAGGCGCCTTCTCGCTGGTGGCGATGACTTCCAAGAAGATGATCGGTTGCCGTGATCCGCTCGGCATTCGCCCGCTGGTGCTCGGCGATCTCGACGGCGCCTGGATCCTGGCTTCCGAAACCTGCGCGCTCGACATCATCGGCGCCCGTTTCGTGCGCGACCTGAAGCCCGGCGAGATGGTCGTCGTCACCACAAAGGGCATCGAGAGCCTGTTTCCGTTCGAGCCGCAGAAGACCCGCTTCTGCATCTTCGAATATGTTTATTTCGCACGCCCGGATTCATCGGTCGAAGGCCGCAACGTCTACGAGGTGCGCAAGCGCATCGGCGCGGAGCTGGCGCTGGAAAGCCCAGTCGATGCCGACATCGTCGTGCCGGTGCCGGACAGCGGCACCCCGGCGGCGATCGGCTTTTCGCAGGCCGCGGGCATCCCGTTCGAGCTCGGCATTATCCGCAATCACTATGTTGGCCGCACCTTCATCCAGCCTGGCGATTCGATCCGCCACATGGGTGTCAAGCTCAAGCACAACGCCAACCGCCGCATGATCGAAGGCAAGCGCGTGGTTCTGGTCGACGATTCGATCGTGCGCGGCACCACCAGCCAGAAAATCGTGCAGATGGTGCGCGATGCCGGCGCCAAGGAAGTGCACATGCGCATCGCCTCGCCGCCGACGCGCGCCTCCTGCTTCTACGGCGTCGACACGCCGGAAAAGTCGAAGCTGCTGGCGTCGCGCATGTCGGTGGAAGAGATGGCCGAGTTTATCCGCGTCGATTCGCTTGGATTCCTGTCGATCGACGGGCTTTACCGCGCCGTCGGCGAGGCCGGTCGCGCCAATGAGCAGCCGCAGTTCTGCGACGCCTGCTTCACCGGGCAATATCCGACCCGGCTCGCCGACTTCGAAGGTTCGGACAATGTGCGCACGCTGTCGCTGCTGGCGGCGGGCGGGGCGTAGGTCTAGCTGGAACCCGCGAATTTCGCCGGTTGGCAAATTTCGTCGCGATTGCTGTGTCGCGCCCCTCTGTCCTGCCGGACATCATAGAGCGCTAACCTTCGGAGCTGCCCGGTGACCCCTGCCCTCGACCTTTCCGGCCGCGTCGCGGTCGTCACCGGTGCCTCGCGCGGCATCGGCTACTTCATCGCCCTGGAACTTGCCGCCGCTGGAGCGCATGTCATCGCGGTTGCCCGCACCGTCGGCGGACTGGAGGAACTCGACGACCAGATCAAGGCAACGGGCGGACAAGCCACCCTTGTGCCGCTCGACCTCGCCGACATGGCCGGCATCGACCGGCTGGGCGGCGCCATCCACGAGCGCTGGGGCAAGCTCGACGTCCTGGTCGCCAATGCGGCGGTGCTCGGCGTCATCTCGCCGATCGGTCATGTCGAGGCCAAGACCTTCGAAAGGGTGATGACCATCAACGTCACCTCGACATGGCGACTGATCCGCTCGGTCGATCCGTTGCTCAGGCTCTCCGATGCCGGCCGCGCCATCGTGCTTTCCTCCAACGCCGCCCATTCGGCGCGAGCCTTCTGGGCGCCCTATGCGGCGTCGAAGGCGGCGGTCGAGACCATGATGCGTTCCTGGGCGCATGAGACCGAAAACTTGGCCCTCAGGGTCAATGCCGCCGACCCCGGCGCCACCCGCACCGCCATGCGGGCGCAGGCAGTGCACGGCGAGGACCCGGAAACGCTGCCGCACCCCCAGGAGATCGCCAAACGCATCCTGCCGCTGGCCAGCCCTGCGCTTAGGGAAACCGGGCTGATCTTCCAGGCCAAGCACAACCGCTTTGTTGCCTACCGGCAGCCGGAGTAGACGCATCGCGCAATTTGGCGGAAGAATTGCACCGCCACCGACGTTGTTGGAATGCCAAACGTTCGCAAACGGAGGACCACCATGCGCAAACTGCTTCTCGTCACCGCCGCTGCATCGCTAGCAGCCATCGGCGGCGCATCCTCGCAGGATGCGACAATGAGCTTCTTCGTCACCAGCGTCGGCTCCGGCAAGGGCGCAGATCTCGGCGGCCTTGCGGGTGCCGATGCCCATTGCGGGTCGCTGGCCGAAGCGGCCGGCATTACCGGTAAAACATGGCGCGCCTATCTCTCGACCAGCGACACCGACGCACGCGATCGCATCGGCAAGGGACCGTGGTTCAACGCCAAGGGCGTCAAGATCGCCGACGATGTCGCTTCGCTGCATAGCGATGCCAACGCCATCACCAAGCAGACGGCGCTCGACGAAAAGGGTGAAGTGGTCAACGGCCGCGGCGATAAGCCCAACCGGCACGACGTGCTGACCGGCTCCAAGCCGGACGGCACGAAAATCGCCGACCAAACCTGCGGCGACTGGACGCTCAGCGGCGCAGAAGGTGCGGCAATGACGGGCCATCACGACCGCATGGGTCTCGACGATTCGGCCGCCGCCAAATCGAAGAATTCCTCGCACGCTTCACGCGGCGGGTGCAGTCAGGAGGCGCTGAGGAGCACCGGCGGCGACGGCCTGTTCTACTGCTTTGCCGTGAACTGAGCTGTTCCATATCGCACGGCTGTGATGCCGTGGCGAACCACCGCGCCCGGCCGCGCTTTCGTCGATCGCCCGGAGTTGATAGGATCGCCCGACTGCCACAACAAGCGAGGAAATCCCATGGCGGCTTCGAGCGTAGCGTTGGTCTGGTATCTGGTTATCGCCGGTCCGCAAGGCGGCATGGTGGTGCTGCCCAGCACGTTCGACACCCGCGAACAGTGCACCTCCGCCATCACCGAATATCAGAAGCAGCCGACGCCGGCCGGCTGGTCGGTGCAGTGTGTGCCGAGCGCCTCGCCGTTCGCCGACGAGGGCGAAAGTGAGTAGCCGGCGGCGCGCGTTTCAGCACTTCGCACTGACCGTCAGTTCCGGCCTGGTATTGATTGTCTGAAACACCACGCAGTAGCGTTCGGTTAGCTTGAGCAGCGCGTCGATGCGCTCCTGTGGCTCGTCAGTGTCGAGGCCGAATGTGAGCCGGATGGCGCGGAAGCCGACCGGCGCATCTCTTGCTACACCCAAGGTGCCGCGAAAGTCGAGATCGCCTTCGGCCTCCACGGTGGCGGCGCCGAGCTTGAACTCCAGCGCCGTCGCCACCGCCTTCAGCGTTACGCCGGCGCAAGCGACCAGGGCCTCCAGCAGCATGTCGCCCGAACACAGTTCGAGCCCCGAACCGCCGGTAGCCGGATGCAGACCGGCAACGGCGAGCGCCCTGCCCGTCTCCACTTTGCAGGCGATCGACCGGTCGTCGATCGAGCCTTTGGCCCGAAGCGTGATCAGAGCGCGCGATGCGTCGTCGCGATAGGCCTCCTTGAGCGGCGCCTGCATGGCCTTAAGTCCGGTGGCGTCCATGTCCAACCCATCCTCGACAGTCATTTTCATTCGCCCGTCGCAAAACTCGGCGAAAGGTGTCTTCAAGCTAGGAAACGGTCGTAATTCATGCCGGGGATCGAACAGGCTTGACCAGAGCCTTGTCAATCGGCAGTGCGATCCTTTCAGGCCCTCAGATGGGGGACCTCGAACGAATGCCCTATTTCCCATCTGTCAGCGAGCGTCGGAGCTGCTCGTCGAGCCGCTCAAACTCCGCAGCCAACCTGTCGCAGGTAAGGCGGCCCGCTTCACAGCGAAGTTTCCGTTTTGTGATCCAGTGGCCCTGCCAACCTTGCTAAGCCGCCTCCACGTCACAGCGGGATAAGCCTCCTCGGAGGGCTGCGTGAACACCCACTGGGTAAGCCCATCGTCCGAAACGAACAATTCGAAGCGGGTTGAAGGTTCCGATCGATGAAGGGCAGTGGATGTCTTCACCTGCCTGAAAAAATCCAGCGCGTCAGAACCGTGCAGATCGCACATCGTTGACGGCCCTCGCCCGTCACGGTGAACGGCTTCCGCCCCGTCATTAGCGTGCGAGCTGACCGCGCTTGTAAGCAGCATAGCACCCGCCACCAGGAATCCTCTCACTTCGCGCTCCTTCCAGAGGGATTTCTTGCGCGCTAGCATCCGGCGGTTTCATTGCCAGCCCCTGCCCCAACGCAAGCTCGCCGCTGGCGCAGCGCCGCGCAGGGTTTCGCCCGTGTAGCGTACGCCGTGGCCCTGATCGTCGCGGCCGCCGTGCTGATCATCGGCAACGATGCGGCAACAACTGCTGACGGTACGGTGTCAGGACAAGGCAGCATAGTCTGGCGAAATGACGGGATCCCTAAGCATGCCAGGCACCACCGACACCGCCGCCGAGCGCACCCTTGGCATCATCCTGGTTTCGGCGTCGGCGGCAGTGTTCGGCCTCACCGGCGTGTTGACCAAGTCGATCCATGCCGACCCGCTGACCATCACCTGCTGGCGCGGCTTTGTCGGCTCGATCCTGATCACCCTCTATGTGCTTTGGCGGCGCCGCCGCTTCGGCAGGCAGCGTGAAAGCCTGCGCCTCGGCTGGCGCGGCTGGCTGTTGGCGGTCGAGGGCGCGCTCGCCAGCATCGCCTTCATCTCGGCGTTCAAGTTCACCTTCGTCGCCAATGTCGCGATCATCTACGCCACCGCACCCTTTGTCACCGCGCTGCTTGCCTTCGTGCTGGTTCGTGAGCGCTTCCGGCTGCAGACGCTTGCCGCCGCCGCCGTGTCGCTCTGCGGTGTGGCGATCATGGTCTGGTCGGGCTTCGGCACCGGCCATCTATTCGGCGACGGGCTGGCGCTGCTGATGACAATCGGCAGCGCGCTCTACATGATCATGGTGCGCGCTTTCCGCGACACGCCTGTGGTGTGGGCCGGGGCAGTGTCGGCATTCCTTTTGTTCGTGCTCGGCTGGTTCGTCACCGATCCATTGGCGGTCTCAGCCAGAGACGCAGCGCTGCTCGTCGCCTTCGGCATGTCGTTCGCGCTGGCCTCTATTCTGTGGACGGAGGGCGCGAGGCTCATCCCGGCCGCCGAATCCGGCCTGCTGGGCTCGGCTGAGGTACCGTTCGCGATCCTGTTCGCCTTCGCGTTCCTGGCCGAGGTCCCGCCTGCCGCCAGCATGATCGGCGGTGCCATCGTGCTCTGCGCGGTCTTCGCCCATGCCGGGCGCGACTGGCAAGCGGCGAGGCAGCGTTCTGCGGGTGAAAAATCTGCCCCTGAAATAAATTTATAAAGTCATGGAACCATCATCGGGTTCAGGCATTGTTGAGGCCGACGGGTCATCCCAAGTCCCCCAAACCCCTCGGCCCGTCTAACCTATAGCCGACCGCAAGGTCGGCTTTTTCTTTTCCGAAATCAGCCTGCGCCAAGGCAAGGTTGTCGCTGAACAGCGCAGCCAGCTCCTGTGCCGGCGGCTCGGCATCCTGGCGCAGCCGGATGGCGAACTCGGCGATGGGAACCTGCGGCAGCCCAAAGTCGCGCGGTGCTTCGACGATGCCGGAATGGGCAAAGCGCGCCGTCCGCAGCGTCAGAGCAATGCCGGCATTCACCGCCGTGCGCAGCCCGGCCAGGCTGGCACTGCCGGCGGCGACGCGGTAGCGGCGGCCGGCCGTGTCGAGTGCTGCGATCGCCGAGTCGCGAAAGCTGCAATGCGGATCGAGCAGTGCCAGCGGTACCTCGTCCTGGCGGGCGGCCAATCCCTTTTGCGAACAGAGCCAGAGCATCGGCTCCCTGAACAAGCCGACCTCGTCCGGCGCCGGTGCCTGTCGCATGGCGATCATCAGATCGAGGATGCCGGTTTGCAGTGCCTCGGCCAATTCGGCGGAGCGGCCGACGCGCAGTTCGATCCTGACGCGCGGATAGCTCGCGGCAAAGGCCCTGAGCAGCTCCGGGAGGCCGCTGTCGGCGAAATCTTGTGTCGTGCCTATGGCCACGCGCCCATCGGCTCGCACGCCCTTGAGGGCCAGCCACGCTTCGCGATGCACAGCAAGGATGCGCCGGGCATGGCCGACCAGATTCTCCCCGGCCGGCGTCAGGCCGCGGCCCCGCCCCTGCGGCACCAGAAGCGGTTCGCCGACAATATCCTCAAGCCGCTGCATCTGCGTGGTCACCGCCGACGCTGAGCGGCCGACAATTGACGCCGCCTGCGCCAGCGAGCCGCCATCGACGAAGGCGAGAAAGGTTTTGAGGAGGTCAGGGTCGAGTGTCGGCATAATTCGATATTATCAAAGTGCCCTCCTTAAACAATTCGATTTTCATAATGGAAGAGCGATGGCAAAGATTTCTCACGGCGAAGAGATGCCGCACAACCCGAGGAAAGAAATTTATGCCGATCATCAATGTCAGCGTCTCAGGCAAGCCCGATGCCGCTTTGTCCGCCGCTATCGCCAAGCAGGTGACCGAACTGACCGCTACGCATCTGCGCAAGGATGCGACCATCACCGCGGTCGCCATATCCTATCATGACCCCGAGCACTGGTTCGCCGGCGGCAAGTCGCTGGCCGAGCATGGCGCCAACAGTTTCTGGCTCGACATCAAGGTGGTCGACGGCACCAACACGAAGCTTGAGCTGGAAGCCTATCTCAAGGCGATCTTCGCCGCATTTGGCCGCTTGCTGGGTGAGATGCACGAAGAAAGCTACGCCTTCGTGCACGAAGTGCCGGCCGCCGCCTATGGCTACGGCGGCAAGACACAGGAATTCCGTTTCATCAGCGGGAGGTTGAAAGCGGCGTGAGCAGCGCCGTTCAGTTCCACGCTCATCCGCAAGTAATTTTGTCGACGGTGAAGCGTGACAAGCCGGCAGCTTGCAGCCGGCCTATCAGAGCAGCATTGACGTTGACCCCACTTCGTCTAGGTTCTCATCGAAGCGGTCAGGAAGAGCCGCGAAGTGAAAATCTGTTGGGAGAGACGCGGCATGATCCTGACACTGGCGCTGCTTGCGGGGCTCGTCGCGGCCTGGCTGCTGATCGGCGTGGTGGAAAAATTCCGCCTCGGCCTGCGCTTCACGCAGGCGCTGCTTTATGTACCGTTCAAGCTCGCCTATCGGATTGCCGACGGCCGCATCAACATCGCCCGCAACGCAGCCGCCCCGGTCATCTACGTCATTTCGCACCAGTCGCGCCTCGAACCGGCGCTGATGCTGTCACTGCTGCCGGAAGATACGCTGCACATTCTCGACCAGGCCTCCGCCAAGTCACCCTGGCTCGAACCATGGCGCGAGCTTGGCCGCACCATCGCCTTCAACGCAGAGCATATCTTCGTCAGCCGCCGGCTGGTGCGGGTGCTGAAGGGCAAGGGCCGCCTTGCCGTCTATTTGCCGGACGCGGTCGAGCCCGATATCAAGACATTTCGCCTGTTTCGCGCCGTTACCCGCATTGCCATGCAGGCCGATGCCCGCATCGTGCCGATCTTTGTCGCCGGCGCGCGCACTCTGCCGGTGTCGCTGACGCCGGCGGACAAGGCGCCGCGGCGCTGGTTTCCGCGCCTGTCGATCAGCGTGCTGGAGCCGATGACCATCGCCGAGCTGGTGGCGCGAAACCCTGATCAGTCCTCGAACACCAATGCGCTGTTCGACTGTTTCGCGGAAGCCCGGCTTTTCGGCAGCGATCTTAATCGCGGCCTGTTCCTCGCCATGCGCGACGCCGCCGACCGAGTCGGCGCCTCGCATCCTATCGTCGAAGACGTGGTCAGCGGCACGTTGAACTACAGAAAGCTGTTCATCGGCGCGCGGGTGCTGGGCCGCCGCTTCGAGGCGGTGACGGCGCCGGGCGAAGCGGTTGGAGTGCTGCTGCCCAACGCCAACGGCGTCGTGCTGTCGCTCATTGGCCTGTTGTCGGCGAGCCGGGTGGCGGCGATGATCAACTACACCGCAGGCCGGGCCAGCGTCACCGCCGCCGTGCGCACGGCGGAAGTCCGCACCGTGGTCTCGTCGCGAGCCTTTATCGACAAGGCCAACCTCGCTGACATCGTCGCGGGGGTGGAAGGAGGCGGCGCCAAACTGTTATGGCTGGAGGACGTGCGGGCCAGCGTAACCGTGCTGGACAAGCTCGCTGCCGCCTTGCTGTGGCGCTGGCCGCTGCAGCCGCAGAATGCGGCCAAGCCAGCAGTGATCCTATTCACCTCAGGCTCGGAAGGCACGCCGAAGGCGGTGGTGCTGTCGCACAGAAATCTTCTCGCCAACGCCATGCAGGCCGAGGCCCGCATCACCATTTCGCCGGCCGACATCCTGCTCAACGTGCTCCCGGTGTTCCACTCGTTCGGGCTCACCGGCGGCACCATCCTGCCGCTGGTCACCGGCGTAAAACTGTTCCTCTACCCCTCCCCGCTGCACTACAAGCTGATCCCCGAGGTCGCACGCAAAGCAAGGCCGACGGTCATGTTCGGAACCGACACGTTCCTCGCCAATTATGCGCGCACCGCCAAGGACGGCGATTTCTCCAGCCTGCGCTTCATCGTCGCCGGCGCCGAGGCGGTGAAACCGGAGACGCGCCGCATCTACCGGGAGCGCTTCCAGGCCGAGATCATCGAGGGTTTCGGGCTGACCGAAGCAGCGCCCGTCGTTGCCGTCAACACCGCCATCCACGGCCGCGACGGCACGGTCGGGCGGCTGTTGCCGGCCATGCGCATGAAGCTCGAGCCGGTCGAGGGCATTAGCGGCGCCGGACGGTTGTGGCTCGACGGGCCGAATTTGATGATGGGCTACATGACATCAGATCGGCCCGGCGAATTGCAGCCGCTCGACGGCTGGCACGATACCGGCGACATCGTTTCGATCGACCGCGAAGGCTTCATCACCATTAGCGGCCGGGCCAAGCGCTTCGCCAAGATCGCCGGCGAGATGGTGTCGCTGGGCGCAGTCGAGATGCTGGTACAGTCGCTATGGCCGGAAGAGCACCACGCCGTGGTGGCGGTGCCGGACAGGCGACGCGGCGAGCGCATCGTGCTGGTCACCACCGCTGATGAGGCCGACCCCGATGAATTGCGCAAATTCGGCAGACAAGCCGGTGCCGCCGATCTGATGGTGCCGAACGACATCATCAAGGTCGAGGAAATCCCGGTTCTGGGTTCAGGCAAAACCGACTATGTCGCGACCCGTAAACTGGCGATTGACCGACTGGGGCTCAGCGCGGCAGCTTGACGCTTAGAGCGCTTTTTGGTGGAGCCAAAACCGCGCTCTAACTCTTTGTTTTAACGCATTTTGCTGGGACGCCAAGCGAAGACGTTTGGCAGCAAATGCTCTAGACGACCACCACCGACAACAGCAGCATGAACCCGACCGCTATCATCAGCAGGCCCGGCCAGTTCTGCGACAGGCCCAGGAAACCAAGCCCGCGTCGTGGCGGCTCAAGTGTCGGGCCTGGCGTTGCGAGATTTGGCGTCGAGCGATCCGGCGCCGCGCGAACAGGCGCCGGATCGCTGAGCCGCCCGCGCCTTAGGGCTGCGCCAGCCATGTACACAACGCCAGCGACAATGAGCAACGCACCGATGAGGACAACAGCCATTTCTCCTCACTCTTCTTCTGCTCCTGCGCCTGGCACAGCAGCTTGAGAGACCGGTGGCGAGGCGTTTTGCGAGGTCGCACGCCTCGCCCGCTGAGACAGAACGGTCAAGATGCCCGGCAGGTTCCCGCGCCAGGTGATCGTCGGAGCGAGTTGGCGACAGGTCTGTCAGCCGATATCTGAAGGCGGCACCTTCTCGCCTTCGCGCTTGGCGCGCCTGGAATAGGCGCGCACGCTGAATGGCAGGAAGACGAGATAGCCGGCAACAGACGCCGTCAGCGTGTACCAGGGGTAGGTCATCAACAGCAGGATGTAGAGAACGACGCCGAGGATGATCGGCAGCACCTTGTCGCCCGGGACTTTCAGGCTTTTTCCGGAATAGACCGGCAGCCGGCTGACCAGCAGGAAGGCTACCAGAACGGTGAAACCGGCGGCGATGAAGGCGGCAGGGCGGGACGGCTCCACGCCAAGCCGCAGGAAGAAGAGATAAAGCGGCAGCATCACCAGCACGGCACCCGCCGGCGCCGGCACGCCGACGAAATACTCGGTCTGCCACTGCGGGCGATCTGTTTCTTCGTCGAGCACGTTGAAGCGAGCGAGCCTCAGTCCGCAGGCGATGGTGAACAGGAGCGCGGCAATCCAGCCCGGCGAGCCGGCCTGGTCGAGCAGGAAGGCATAGAGCACCAGCGCGGGTGCGACGCCGAAATTGACGATGTCGGCCAGCGAATCCATCTGCGCTCCGAACTTGGACGTCGCCTTCAGCATCCGCGCCAGGCGGCCATCGATGCCGTCGAGGAAGGCGGCGAGCAGCACCATCACCACTGCCGGCTCAAAACGGCCTTCGAAGCCGAAGCGGATGCCGGAGAGGCCGGCGCAGATGGCGAGCACGGTGACGAGATTGGGCAACACCATGCGCATCGGGATTTCACGGATGCGCGGGCCGCCGCCGCCATGCGCCTCGAATTTCTTGAACGGCGCGCCCACGGCTCAGGACACCCGCACGAGCGGCGTTGCGGCAATGCCGCCGAATTCGGCCAGTATGGTTTCACCACCAACTGCGGTCTGGCCGACGGCGACACGCGGCGTTGCGGTCGAGGGCAGGAATACGTCGACACGCGAGCCGAAGCGGATCAGCCCGAAGCGCTCGCCGATGCCGATCGTGCCGCCGGTTTCGGCCCAGCAGACGATGCGCCGCGCCACCAGGCCGGCGATCTGCACCGCGGCCACGGTGCCGTTGGGGCTTTCGATGACCAGGCCGTTGCGCTCATTGTCGGCGCTCGCCTTGTCAAGTGCGGCGTTGAGGAACTGGCCCGGCCGATGCTCTATCCTTGTGATTCGGCCGCGCACCGGAGCCCGGTTCACGTGGCAGGAAAAGACGTCCATGAACACCGAGATGCGGGTCATCTCGCCGCCGCCGAGGCCAAGTTCGCGCGGCGGCACTGCCGGACCGACCGCCGTGATGATGCCGTCGGCCGGGCTCACCACCAGCCGGTCGTCGACAGGCGTGACGCGCTCGGGATCGCGGAAGAAATAGACGCACCAGGCCGTCAGGATGAGGCAGACCCAGAACAGGATCGAAGAGAAATAGCCGAGGAAAAGCGTCACCGCTGCGAAGGCGGCGATAAACGGATAGCCTTCTCGATGGATCGGAACGAACGTTTTCTTGATCGTGTCGACGAGGTCCATGGGATGGGAACAGCCTAGTTTCAGGTCCGGCCTCAATAGCGGAAACACCCTGTGGCCGCAACGCAACAATAGGAAAGGCCGGCTCGGCTATTGATCCCGTTCACCGTCGATGGGATGCACAACAGCCGAGGACGACGCCGCCGTTACGCGGACGATGAGAGAGGTGGATCGACGCGTACGGCGCATTGAGCCGGTTCACGCGGCCAATCCTAATCTGGTGACGCAAAAAACCGCCGTCGCCGGCCCTCACCTGTCGGGACGGAGCACTCTCGCCCGTCCTTGGCAGGACAGCGCTTTCTCGTCGGCCCGTTAGCCGTGACGATTCGCGCAACCTGGAGGTTCTCGGTCCATGCAGAAATCAGCAGCCAAAAAAGTAAATGTCGTGATGAACGGTCTGGCGTTCGGCGAGTCGCCGCGCTGGCATGACGACAGGCTTTGGTTCTGCAACTGGGGGACCGGCCAGATCGTCGCCGTCGATGCCGAGGGCAACAGTCAAGTCATGCTCACCGTGCCGGCCACCCTGCCCTATTCGATCGACTGGCTGCCGGACGGCCGCCTGGTCGTCGTCAGCGGGCGTGATGGGCTGGTGCTGCGGCAAGAACCAGACGGTACGCTGGCCACCCACGCCGATCTGCGAGGTCTTTCAACGAGCCCTTGGAACGAGATCGTCGTCGACGGGCGCGGCAACATCTACGTCAATGGCGGAGGACCGGCGCCGGCTCCTGGCCAGCATTTCGGCCCCGGCACCATCGTGCTCATTGCGCCGGACGGGTCGGTGCGGCAGGTGGCGGACAAGATCGCCTTCGCCAATGGGATGGCGGTAACGCCTGACAACAAAACATTGATCGTCGCTGAATCGCACGCCAACAGGTTAACCGCCTTCGACATCGCCGCCGATGGCAGCCTCGCCAACCGGCGGCGATGGGCCGACCTCGGCAACGGCTTTCCCGACGGCATCTGCCTCGATGCCGAGGGCGCGGTCTGGTATGCCGACGTCCCCAACCGGCACTGCGTGCGCGTGCGCGAAGGCGGCGCAATGCTCGACAGCGTCGATGCCGATCGCGGCTGCTTTGCCTGCATGCTCGGCGGTGCCGACGGTAAGACACTGTTCATCGTCGCCGCCGAATGGCGCGGCTTCGAACACATGATCAGCGATGCCCGCACCGGCCAGGTGCTCAGCATCGAGGCTTCCGCGCCGGGCGCCGGCTGGCCATAAGGGCTACGACACCTCGGATGGGCGGCGGCGGACAACGACGCCGAACTCGTCGCGCTCGCGAGCAATGCGCAGCCGCTCCTCGGCCTCGGTTGCCTCACGCTGGCGGTCCCACATCGACGCGTACAGACCAGCCTTGCGCATCAAGGCGGCCTGCGTGCCGCGCTCGGCGATCTGGCCGTCCTGCAGCACGATGATCTCGTCGGCCGAAATCACCGTCGACAGTCGATGGGCGATGACGATGGTCGTGCGGCCCTTACTGACGAGGTCGAGCGCCGCCTGGATCTCCTGTTCGGTATGGCTGTCGAGAGCCGAGGTCGCCTCGTCGAGCATCAGGATCGGCGGCGCCTTCAAAATGGTGCGGGCGATCGCCACACGCTGCTTCTCGCCACCGGACAGTTTCAGCCCACGCTCGCCGACCATCGACCGGTAGCCGTCGGGCAGACGTTCGATGAACGGCCCGATCTGAGCGAGTTCTGCCGCCTTGCGCACATCCTCCTCGCTGGCATCGACGCGGCCGTAGCGGATGTTGTAGGCGATGGTGTCGTTGAACAGCACGGTATCCTGCGGCACCATGCCGATCGCCGCGCGCAGGCTCTCCTGCGTCACGTCGCGAATGTCCTGGCCATCGATCAGAATCTTGCCGCCCTGGATGTCGTAAAAGCGGAACAGGAGCCGCGAAATGGTCGACTTGCCGGCGCCCGATGGCCCGACAATGGCAACCGTCTTGCCGGCCGGCACTTCAAAGCTGATGCCTTTCAGGATCTTGCGGTTCGGATCGTAGGAAAAGTGCACGTCGCGGAACTCGACCTTGCCGGCGCCGACGACCAGCGGCTTGGCACCCGGCTTGTCGACGATCTCCTGCGGCACATCGAGCAGATCGAACATCTGCTCGATGTCGGTCAGGCCCTGGCGGATTTCGCGATAGATGAAGCCGATAAAGTTGAGTGGGACCGAAAGCTGGATTAGCATGGCGTTGATGAAGACGAAGTCGCCAACCGTCTGCGTACCAGCCTGCACCTCCAGCGCCGAAAGGCACATGACGATAACCGTGCCGAGACCGAAGATGACGCCCTGGCCGAAGTTCAGCCAGCCGAGCGAGGTCCATATCCTGGTGGCGGCAGCCTCGTAGCGCGCCATTGAACGGTCGAAGCGCTCGGCTTCCATGCTCTCGTTGTTGAAATATTTAACCGTCTCGAAATTGAGCAGCGAGTCGATCGCCTTGGTGCTGGCGTCGGTGTCGCTGTCGTTCATGTCGCGGCGAATGACGATGCGCCAGTCGCTCGCCCTGATGGTGAACCAGATGTAGAGCCAGACCGTCACCGCCACCACAGCCACGTATTTCCATCCATAGGTGACGGCGAAGATGCCCGCTGTCAGCGCGAATTCGAGGATGGTCGGCAAGGTGTTGAGCACGGTGAAGCGGACGATCGTCTCGATGCCCTTGGTTCCGCGCTCGATGATGCGCGACAGGCCGCCAGTGCGGCGCTCGAGATGGAAGCGCAGCGACAGTTGATGCATGTGGATGAACGTGCGGAAGGCGAGCTGGCGCACCGCATACTGTCCGACGCGGGCAAACAGCGCGTCGCGCAACTGGTTGAAACCGAGTTGCACCAGCCGCACGACATTGTAGGCGATGACCAGCATGACCGGCGCCAGCAGGAAAGCCGGCAGCGGCGGCACCGACTTGGCGTCACCAGCCAGCGCATCGGTTGCCCATTTGAAGAAATAGGGGCCGGCAACCAGTGTCAGCTTGGCGACGACCAAAAGCACGGTCGCCCACACCACCCGTGCCCTGAGGTCACCACGGTCGGCCGGCCACATGTATGGCCAAAGATTGCGCAATGTCTTGAAGGTCGAACCGGATTCAGCGGAAACGGTTTTTTCGGCCATTCTTATCGCCTTTTTCTTATATCTTACTGCTTGACCGCCATCTTTTCCGAAAACCGGCCACTTTTCGCTGACGCGGTCCTTCGATTCGGGACCATGATCTAGCGGCCGGAGCAGCACGAATTGACGAGCGCGGCCAGCGATGCGGAAACATTGGCGAGCGCATCGCTGTCGACTTCATAGCGCGAGCGTTGCCGGTCCGGCTTGTAGCGGACGAGCCCTGCGTCGACCAATACCCTCAGGTGCTGTGAAACCGTGGACTGCGCCAGGTCGAGATGGTCGACGACCTCCCGGCAGCAGCAGGAGCGGCTGGCCGAAAGGTGCCTGAGGATCTCGATCCGGGCCGGATGCGAAAGCGCGGCGAGCTTCGCGGCCACGGACTGGCTGTCGGCGAAGCCGCAAGTCTTCTCGGTCAAGGGCGCATTCATCGTTTATCGGCGATAGACGATGGACGAGCTTTCCGCAAGAGGGCGGAAAGAAGAAAAAGATTTCTAATCAGCCTTCGTCGGGGCAGTCGTCATCTGGTCGCCCATCGCCTTGAGGTTGGCGGCTTCGCCTTCCTGCGATTTTTCCGGGACCTTGAACACCTGCCCCGGCCAGATGCGGTCGGGATTCCTGATCTGATCCTGATTGGCGAGGTAGATGGTCGAATAGCGCACGCCTTGGCCATAGACGCGCCGCGAGATCTGCCACAGCGTATCGTGGCGGCGGATAATAACGGCGCTGTCGGCGTGTTCGAGCTTCGGCGCCGCGGTCTCGGGAATTCCAGCCGATGTGGCGGCAACTGCGGGCCCTTCGGCTCCGATTGCAGCAGGCGGGCCAGCGGCGGAGGATGGCGTGGCAGGCTTCTGCTCGGCGGGCGCCACGGCGGCGACCGACTCGCCCGGCTCGCGCTCGAAAGGCACGGCGGCGCGGGCCAGCACCTTTGCCCCGTCGGCATCGAGTGCGTCGACATGGATGGTGTAGGTGCCAACGGGAATGCTGCGCGTCGCCTCGACCAGGAAGTGGCCGTCAGGCGAAGTTTTCGCGTCGCCGAGCAAGATATCGTTGGCATAGGCGCGCACCTTGCGGCCGGGATCGGCGAGCCCGGCGACGAAGATCTTGTTACCGTCGATCTCGATGGCTTCGACGACGATCTTTGGCCCTGCAGCTGGTGTCGCCGGTGCGACAGGCATGTTCGGAGCCGGCGCGGGGGCGACTTCGGCAGTGGCCGGCGCCGTGGCAGCCGGTGCGCCTAGGGCCGGTGCTGCGGCAGCGGGGTCCCCGGCAGCGGAGTCCTCGGCAGCCGGGGCGGCCGCCTTGTCGCCAACAGGCGCTTCAGGCTTCTTCTCGGGTGTAGGAACGGTGAGCAATTCGGAGGCCTTGCCCGGCTCTTCGATCATCGCCAGCACCTGACCAGCAGGACTCTGGGGAATCGAGACGACGGCTGTCTGCGCCGAGGGGGTCACGACATTGCCGGTCATTGAGCGCAGCGCGATCGTGTAATCGCCGGGTTTCAGCGGATCGTCGAGAACGATGGCAAAAGCACCATCGGCGCCGGCGACCGTCGAGCCGAGAACCGTCGAACCGTTGAGAATCTCGACCTTGGCGTTGGGTGCGGCATTGCCGGCGACGACGATAGAGCCCTTGATCTCGACCCGAACAATATCGAAGGTCGGCGCGATCGCATCAGCCGTGGCCGGCGCTGCCGGTGCCATCGCATCTGTGGCCGGCGCGGGCGAAACCGATCCATCGGTCACCGGCTTGGCCGGCTTCTCCGCCGGCGGCGTCAGCGATGCCACTTCCGCCGGTGGCGCGCGATTGACATACGGGTCGAGCGCGCCCGATACATAGGCGGTTCCCGCCGCGGCGACGGAGCCGCCGACGGCGAACAAAAGCGCCTTTACTGGATTAATTGTCATATTTCCCTGCCCTTAGCCACCTAATGCCGGTCTACCCTGTTTTGCCCAAACCGACAAGAAAAAGGGGGCCGACAAGAAAAAGGAGGCCAGCGAGAAAAAGCCCGCCCGGGCTTGACCGCGAATAAAGACCCAATCACCAATCATCTCATGAACACGATTCGATCCATCTGCGTCTATTGCGGCTCGTCTCCAGGCCGCGATGAAACCTATGCCAAGGCCGGACACCTGCTCGGGCGTTCGATCGCCAAGTCCGGCCTGCGTCTGATCTATGGCGGCGGCACCAGGGGCATCATGGGAGCCGTTGCCGAAGGGGCGTTGCGGGCCGGCGGAAAGGTGACGGGCATCATTCCGCGCTTCCTGATCAACAGGGAGGCCACCGAAACCGCGCTTAACCGGCTCGACGAGCTCGTGATCACCGACAACATGCACGAGCGTAAACATACGATGTTCGAGAAATCCGACGCCTTTGTGGCGCTGCCGGGCGGCATCGGCACGGTCGAGGAAATCATCGAGATCATGACCTGGGGCCAGCTCGGCCATCATCGCAAACCGATCGTCTTCGGCAACGTCGGGGGATTCTGGGACCCGATGCTGGCGCTGCTCGACCATATGATGGCCGAAGGCTTCATCCACACCGCGCAGCGGGTCAAGCCGCTGGTGGTCGACGATCCGGAAGCGATCGTCGCCGCCATCATAGTCGCCGGATCATCGGTCGACGCACCGACCGATGGTGTGCAGTCGGTAATCGACAAGCTTTAGGGGAGTAAAGGCAGTAGGGCAGTAGGTAGTGAATGCCGCGCTTATGAAGCGCGATCCTGCTCCCCTACTCCCCCCGCAAGTCGGCGACTTGCCCGGCGGACCCGCCAGATGACATTGCCGACATCGTCGGCGACGAGCAGTGCGCCGGTCCGATCGATAGCAACGCCGACCGGACGGCCCATCGCCTTGCTATCACGCCCGATAAAGCCAGCGAGCACATCTTTTGGAGGACCGCTCGGTTTACCATCGCGGAACGGCACGAAGATCACCTTGTAACCGCTGAACAGGCTTCTGTTCCACGAGCCATGCTGGCCGACGAAGGCGCCGTTGCCGTAGGCCGGGCCGAGCGAGGTGCCTTTGGAGAAGGTCAGTCCCAGCGAGGCGGTATGGGAACCCAGCGCATAATCGGGCTTGACCGCCCTCGCCACGAGATCGGGGCGCTGGGGCTTGACGCGTTCGTCGATGTTCTGCCCGAAATAGCTGTAGGGCCAGCCGTAAAAAGCGCCGTCACGAACCGAGGTCATGTAATCCGGGACGAGATCGTCGCCGATCTCGTCCCGCTCATTCACCGCGACCCAAAGCTCGCCAGTTTCAGGGTTCCAGGACAGCCCGTTCGGGTTGCGCAGCCCTGACGCGAAGACCCGGGTGCGGCGGGTCGACCGGTCCACTTCAAGGACGGCGGCGCGATTCTTCTCGGCGGCCATGCCATTTTCTCCAACATTGCTGTTGGAGCCGACGGTGACATAGAGGTTGCGTCCATCCGGACTTGCGATCACGTCCTTGGTCCAATGATGGTTGATATCTCCCGCCGGTAAGTCGACGATCTTTTCCGGCGGCGTTGTGACTCGGGTCTGGCCATTGGAGTAGGGGAAAGCGATGAGGGCGTCGGTATTCGCGACATAGAGCTTGCCTTTGGAAAGCGTCATACCAAAGGGTGAATTGAGGCCTTCCGCGAACGTCATGCGCACGTCCGCAATGCCGTCGCCATTGGTGTCGCGCAGGAGCGTGATGCGGTTGGCGCTTTTGGTCGCGGCGCCGGCGCGCTTCATAGCCAGGTCCATGAAGACCTTTCTAAGGCTGAAGCCTTGGTCATCCTTGGCAGGAGCATTGGTTTCGGCGACCAGCACGTCGCCGTTCGGAAGCACGTGCAGCCAGCGCGGATGGTCGAGGCCGGTGGCGAAGGCGTTCACCATCAGCCCCCGAGCCGGGGTTGGCATGCCACCTTTCTGCCAGCCCTTCGCCTCGGCGATGTTGACGGTCGGGATCAGCGTCGGTCTTGGTTTCGGTAAAGTGGGGTTGGGGCCATAGCCGGTCATTGCCCCCGTTTTCTGCGCCGAAAAGCCAGCGCAGCTCGCCATGACGGCTCCTAATACAGCTATGAGTACGCTTCGAGGGAAGCCGGCATGCATCGGACGTCCTCCGCACGGATTTGCGTCGTGCTCTTTACGCAAACGCGAGTCAACGACGCATTATTCCAAACTGGCTCCAATAACGACGTTCGTAGGTGCGCCTCGGATGACCGTCAAAACCGTCACACGAAACCGGTTCGCCCGTGCTAGTGATCACAGTCTGGTCGCCGCCGCGCGGCGGCGTATTGGAGACACTGGCGACGCGACCATGAACATCACTCTCAACCCGGAAGGCAGCGACCTGTCGCCTTATCTGCCAGACGAGCACGGGCTGTTCTTCGTCTATCACTTCACCGCCGAAGGCGCGAGAACCAAAGACCCGGCCGCCACACACTGGACCTGGCGCAGCTACCAGCTTTCCGACATGCGCGCCCGCCATGAGATTGCCACCGAGCCGGCTTTGCCGCCACCGGTGCGCGATGCCTTCCTGACGGCCGGCCATGGCTGCCACATCGACCTCGATGGCGACTGGCTCTACGGCGACCTGCCGGACCTGCGCCACGACTATTCGGCGGAGGCGCGCGGGCTCGGCCATTTCCGCTTCGCCCTTAACGACACCATGCTGATCGGCGGGCGCAAGCAACCGCTGCAATCGGTCGACAATATCCGCAAGGCGATCGACAACGGTTCGCGCAAGTTCCGCTCTCCGGCAGAGCTGATCGAGGCTGTCATGGGCCAGTCGCTCGACGGCATGGCGACGGAACTCGGGAGCCTGGGCGATACGCTCGACGGCATCGAGGACCGCATCGTCTGCGACGCATGGCACAATGAGCGGCAGGCGCTGGTCGATGCGCGCCGGCAACTGGTAGTGATCCACCGGCAGATGGCGACGCTAACCAGCCTGTTCCGCCATCTCGACCATTCTCACCGCGCCGATTTGCCTGATACAATCAACGACATGGCGGCACGACTTTCGCACCGCGCCCATACATTGCATCATGACGGCGAGCAATTGCAGGCACGCGCCCGGCTCCTGCAGGACGAGCTGATGGCCAAGCTGACGACGCAGTCGAACCAGTTACTCTACATGCTGTCGGTGATGACCGCGGTGCTGTTGCCGATGACGATCATCTCCGGCCTGTTCCGCATGAATGTCGGCGGGCTGCCGCTGGTCGACACGCCGATCGGCTTCTGGGTGGCGTCGGCGATATCGCTGGTCGTCGCGGCGGTCGTCTATCTGTTCGTCAGGCGGCTGGGGCGCGGGGTGTAGCGCCGGCCTTGCGCGCCGAAGAAAACATCGACCAGGAGTAGATCGCCAGCGCCGTCCAGATCAGGCCGAAGGCGATGGCCTGGGTGCTGCCGAAGGGTTCGCCGAAAATCAGCACGGCGATCAGAAATACAATGGTCGGCGCGATATACTGCATGATGCCGATTGTGGAGAGACGCAACAGCTTGGCCCCGAAGGCAAACAGCAGCAGCGGTATGGCGGTGACCGGGCCGCAGCCGATCAGCAATGCGGTATCGTTCAGGGAACTGGAGACGAAATGGTCCTGCCCTGTGACGATGAGCAAGATGATGTAGCCGAGCGCCGGCACCGACAGCAACAGCACCTCGAGCAAAAAGCCCTGGCTGGGACCGATTGGCAGCGTCTTGCGGAAAAAGGCATAAGCGGCAAAGGAAAACGCCAGCACCAGCGACACCCAGGGCAGCTTGCCGGCGTCGATCGTCAGCACCGCGACCGCGATGGCCGCCAGCAGCACCGCCGCGATTTGCAGCCTGTCGAGCCGCTCGCCAAGCAGCAGCGCACCGACAACGACGCTGACAAGCGGGTTGATGTAATAGCCAAGCGCGGTCTCGATGGTGCGGTCGACCGCGATCGCCCAGACATAGATGCCCCAGTTAACCGAAATCAGCGCCGCCGTCAGCGCCGCCATCGAAATGATGCGCGGCGAACGGATTGCGGCCTTGAAGTCCGCGGTGCGGCCGGCCCAGACCAAAACGGCGGCGGCAATCGGCACCGACCAGACGATGCGGTGCGCGATGACTTCGGCCAGCGGCAGATGCGCGACAGCTTTCATGTAAAAGGGCAGCAACCCCCACACGAGATAGGCGCCCAGGGCCAACAGAAAGCCACGCCGGGCCTTTGAGTCTGCTTCGAGCTGGATTGCTTGCGTGGGCATGGCCCAACGCTATGCGCCAGCCGCCTGGCCAAGACCATCGCAAAGTTCTGATGGATCAATGGACTTTCGCTGATGGTTCAATCCTACTCCGCCGCGACCAGCCCGGCCATCTCGCGGTTCTTCATCAGCTTGTAGACGATCGAATCCATCAGCGCCTGGAACGAAGCGTCGATGATGTTTTCTGAGACGCCGACCGTCCACCAGCGGGCGCCGGTTGCGTCATGCGATTCGATCAGCACGCGGGTGATCGCCTCGGTGCCACCATTGAGGATACGCACCTTGAAGTCGGCAAGTTCGAGGTCGGCGATCTCGTTCTGGAATTTTCCGAGATCCTTGCGCAGCGCGATGTCGAGCGCATTGACCGGGCCGTGTCCTTCGGCCACCGACATCTTCTCCTCGCCGTCGACCATCACCTTGACGATCGCCTCCGAGACCGTCTTCAGCTGGCCGTTGGCGTCGAAGCGGCGCTCGACCATGCAGCGAAACGATGTGACGCTGAAGAATTCCGGCAGGCCGTGCAGCATCTTGCGCGCCAGAAGCTCGAAGCTGGCATCGGCGCCCTCATACGCATAGCCTTCGGCCTCGCGCTCCTTGACCACAGCGATCAGTGCGTCGAGCCGGTGGTCGTCTTTCGGCATGTCGATGCCGCGCCGCTTCAACTCGGCGAGGAAATTGGCCTTGCCGCCCTGGTCCGAGACCATGACGCGGCGGCGATTGCCAACCGCTTCCGGCGGCACATGCTCGTAGGTGGCCGGCTCCTTGGCCAGCGCCGAGGCATGGATGCCGGCCTTGGTGGCGAAGGCGGAAGCGCCGACATAGGGCGCCTGCGCTTCCGGCGCGCGGTTCAGCAATTCGTCAAAGGCCCGGGAAAGGCGCGATATTCCGGCCAACGCTTCGGCCGAAATGCCTGTCTCGAAGCGGTTGGAAAAGGCCGGCTTCAGCGCCAGCGTCGGCACGATCGAGATCAGATTGGCGTTGCCGCAGCGCTCGCCGATGCCGTTCAGCGTGCCCTGGATCTGGCGCACGCCGGCCTCGACGGCGGCCAGCGAATTCGCCACCGCCTGGCCGGTGTCGTCATGGGCATGGATGCCGAGATGGTCTCCGGGAATGCCTGAGGCGATGACCTTCTCGACGATGGCGCGCACTTCCGACGGCTGCGTGCCGCCATTGGTGTCGCATAGCACCACCCAGCGCGCGCCGGCGTCGTAAGCGGTCCTAGCGCAGGCCAGCGCATAGGAGGTATTGGCATTGAAGCCGTCGAAGAAATGCTCGCAATCAACCAGTGCTTCCTTGGCCGAGGCAATCGCCGCTTCGACCGAGGCCTTGATCGCTTCGAGGTTTTCCTCGTTCGTGCAGCCCAGCGCGATGCGGACATGGTAGTCCCAGCTCTTGGCGACAAAGCAAATGGCGTCCGACTTCGACTGGACCAATGCGGCAAGGCCTGGATCGTTCGAAGCCGACACCCCAGCCCGCTTGGTCATGCCGAAGGCGACGAATTTGGCACTGGCCGTGCGGGGCTCGGCGAAGAAGGCGGTGTCGGTCGGGTTGGCGCCGGGATAGCCGCCCTCGACATAGTCCATGCCGAACTCGTCGAGCAGCCCGGCGATGGCGATCTTGTCCTCGACTGAAAAGTCGATACCCGGTGTTTGCTGGCCATCACGCAGTGTCGTGTCGAAGAGATAGAGGCGCTCGCGGCCCATGATCATTTCCCCGCAAACCGATCCGTCGCCCGGATCAACCGGTCGAGGATGCCCGGCTCCGAATAGGCATGGCCGGCGCCCTCGATCAGGTGGAAATCCGCTTTCGGCCACGCCTTGTGCAGCGCCCAGGCATAGCGCGCCGGGCACGGCATGTCGTAGCGGCCATGAACGATGGTGCCGGGGATGTCCTTCAACTTGAACGCATCACGCAGCAGTTGCCCTTCCTCCAGCCAGCCGGCATGGACGAAATAGTGGTTCTCGATGCGGGCGAAGGCCACGGCATAGTCGTCTTCGCCAAACCGGCTGCTGGTTTCCGGATCGGGCAATAGCGTGATCGTCTCGCCCTCCCACAGGCTCCAGGCGCGGGCGGCCTCGACCTGCGCCTTGCGGTCGCTGCCGACCAGCCGCTTGCGATAGGCGGCCATCATGTCGCCGCGCTCGGCCTCGGGGATCGGCGCCAGGAAGCGCTCCCATTTGTCGGGGAACATTTCCGAGACGCCAAACTGGTAATACCATTCGAGTTCCGCACGCGTCAGCGTATAGATGCCGCGCACGACCAGCTCGCTCACATGTTCGGGGTGTGTCTCGGCATAGGCTAGCGCCAGTGTCGATCCCCACGAGCCGCCGAACACCAGCCATTTGTCGAAGCCGCACATGTCGCGCAGGCGCTCCATGTCGGCGACCAGATGCCAGGTGGTGTTGGCCTCGAGCGAGGCGTTGGGCGTCGACTTTCCGCAGCCGCGCTGATCGAACAGTATGACATCGTAAAGCTTCGGATCGAACAGTCGCCGGTGCTTTGGCGAGATGGTACCGCCCGGTCCGCCATGCAGGAACACAGCCGGCTTGGCACCCCTGGTGCCGGACCGCTCCCAATAGACCTGATGGCCGTCGCCTACATTGAGCATGCCTGACTCGAAAGCCTCGATCTCTGGGTAGAGGGTGCGGAGTTCACTGCTCATAATTTCAGGCCCTGCTGCGGCCAGTTGGCCGTCTCGTGATCCGGATGCTGGAAGGAGATGATCTGCTCCTGCCGGGTGTAGTAATCAGGATCGTCATGGACCGGCGCCTCGAAGATCTTCTCCACCCAGGGCAGCCGCGCGGCGTAGTTGACCTGGATCTGCGGCGCGAGGTCGGAGCGATCGTCAAAAGCGCCGATGGCGATCTCAAGCCCGCCGGGCTGCCGATAGGTCAGCGGCGTGCCGCAGCGGGCGCAGAACCCGCGATCGATATTGACCGACGACTGAAAATAGCTCGGCTCCTCACGGACCCATTCGACGCCGTCCTTGGGCACCGTCACCAGTGCGCCGAAGAAGGAACCAAACTGCTTCTGGCACATACGGCAATGGCAGATGGACGGGCGCCCAAGCGCCCCACGGATGCGGAAACGCACGGCGCCGCACTGGCAGCCGCCGGTTCGAACGGTTTCGGTCATGATCTTTCCTCCGGCGGCCATTGTTCGGTGTCGTGGTCGGGATGCTGGTAGGAGACGAGATCGGCGAGATAGGAGGCTGACGAGATATCGGCCATCGTGTCCTCGCCGGGCAATTCGTGGATGCGGTCGACGTAGGGGAGCTTTGCTTCGGTACCCCACTGGATGGTCGGCGCGATCTCCTGCGGAGCGTCGAAGGCGGCGATGGCGAGCGCGATACCCTCGGGCGCCTCGAAGGTCAGCGGGGTGCCGCAATCGGCGCAGAAGCCGCGCAATGCGGCGTTGGACGAGCGGAAGCGTTTGGGCTCGCCGCGCATCCAGTCGAGTTTTGCGCCACGCACCGACACCAGCGGCAGGTAGAAATTGCCGCTTGCCTTCTGGCACATGCGGCAATGGCAGACGGAGGCATCACCCAGCGCGCCTTCGACACGGAAGCGCACGGCGCCGCACTGGCAACCGCCTGTGTAGACCGGTCTGTTGTCTAGACTCATTGCTTCACTCCGCGGCATGGCAGACGGCTTCGATATTGTTGCCGTCGGGGTCGAAGACAAAGGCGCCATAGTAGTTCGCGTGATAGTGCGGACGCAGGCCAGGCCCGCCATTGTCCTTGCCGCCGGCGGCGATTGCGGCTGCGTAGAAGGCGTCGACCTCGGCGCGGCTTCGCGCAGTGAAGGCGACGTGCTGACGGTCCTTCGGCTTGTCCTTGCTTTGATGCAGCCAGAACACCGGCCGGTCCCGGCCATAGCCGCCGACCTTGGCGCCGCCGGTATATTCCTGCGGCACCATATAGAGGAGCGCGGCACCGAGCGGCGCCATCGCCTTGTCATAGAACACCTTGGAAGCGTCGAAATCAGAAACGGTGATGCCAAGATGATCGATCATCTTTTTACCTCCCAAGTGGTGATGCGGGCGCCGGTGACGGGGTCTTTGCCGTCCTTCAACTGAATACCTTGCGCCAGCAAGTCGGCACGGATGCGGTCGGCCTCGGCCCAATTTCCGGCGGCGATCAGTGCGAGCCGTTTGGCGATCGCCCTGGCGATGGCGTCTTCATCGACCTTGGTCGGCGTGACGTCGAAGCCGAGGAACAGCAACGCCGCCTTCAGCGAAGCGGCAGCATCGTTGCCCGCTGCGGCAGGCTTGCCGCCACCGGCAGCACTGAAATCTACAGCCTCACCGGCCAACTGCGTCAGCACCTGGAACGCAGAATAGGTTGCGAGATCGTCCGACAGGGCTTCCACCACTTCCACCGGCAATTGCTTTGCCGCCGCCGGTGCCAGATCCGCCGCCCGCTTCCATTTGCGCAGCGTGTTTTCCGCCTCTTCCAGCTTGCGCACGGAAAAGTCGATCGGCTCGCGATAATGCGTCATCAGCATCGCCAGCCTGAGCACCTCGCCTGGCCATTTGCGGCCGCCAAAGGTATCCGTCTCCAGCAACTCGTTGATCGAGTAGAAGTTGCCCAGGCTCTTGGACATCTTCTGCCCCTCGACCTGCAGGAAGCCGTTGTGCATCCATACCTTGGCCATTACGTCAGTGCCGTGGGCGCAGCGCGACTGGGCGATCTCGTTTTCGTGGTGCGGGAAGATCAGGTCGAGCCCGCCGCCATGGATGTCGAAGACCTCGCCGAGATAGGCGGCCGACATCGCCGAGCACTCAATGTGCCAGCCCGGCCGGCCTCTGCCCCACGGGCTGTCCCAGCCCGGCTCTTCCGGCGAGGACAGCTTCCACAGCACGAAATCGCCAGGGTTCTTCTTGTGGGGATCGACGGCGACGCGAGCGCCGGCCTGCTGTTCGTCGAGATTGCGATTCGACAATTGGCCGTAGTCCGGCATCGAGGCCGTGTCGAACAGAACTTCGCCTGCCGCAACATAAGCATGGCGGCGTTCGATCAACCGTTGAATCAAGGAGATCATGTCGACTTTGCCATCGGCGCGCGGCTCGACGAATTCGGTGGCGCGCGGCTCGACTGTCGGTTCCAGGCAGCCGAGCGTCGCCACATCCTTGTGGAACTGGTCGGCGGTTTTTTCGGTGACGCGCCGGATCGCCTCGTTCAGCGACAGCTTTCCCGAGGCAATTTCGCCGCCGAAATCGCGCAGTGCGCGGTCGTTGATCTTGTCGTCGACATCCGTGATGTTGCGCACATAGGTGACGTGCGCTTGCCCGTAGAGATGGCGCAGCAGACGGAACAGCACGTCGAAGACGATCACTGGCCGCGCGTTGCCGATATGGGCAAAGTCGTAGACCGTCGGGCCGCAGACATACATGCGCACATTGCGCGGATCGATCGGGAAGAAATCCTCCTTCGTCCGCGTCAGAGTGTTGTAGAGGCGCAGGCCCTTCGATGCGTCAGACATTCGTGCCTTCCCGGTGCGTTACCTTTTGGTTGGGGCCACTTGCGCTGAGACGCAAATCAGGCACCAGCCTGCTGGCCGGGGCGTTTGTCCACTCTAGAGGAAGATAGGCGAAAACGTCCGGACCAGCGCGAAGCTAGCCAATAATGCAAATGCCACAAATGGCGAAAGACGTTCTCATGAGCGGCTTTATCGCCTCACCCAGTGTTGCCGTCAAGTCGCAACTTTCGGCAAAAGAGTCGCCGGATCACAGGTAATGACGCAGTGAAACATTTTATTAAACATCTCGGCACAGTCATGAAACATTCGCCGGCTAGATCACCAGATGTCACGATTTGGTCGGATTCGGCCAGCAAACGCGGACACGAAGACGTTACCAGGGAAGAGAAAAATGCCCCGAACCAAGCAGGACTCCAGCAGCGCGAAGCAACCTGCGCTCGCCAGCCAATACCGGGCGATCGGGCCGGCCGCCATCGTCGCCGCCCTTCTCCATACCGCGAAGAAGAAAAAGCCGGCGCAAAAGATCACATCGCCGCGCGCTGCCTGATGCGACGTCAGCCGACGCCATGCGCCGGCAATGAGGCGCCGAATGTGCCAGGAAAATAGCTGCTAGAACAAGGTCATCTAACCTGTCGTCCGCGCCGGATTCTGGCGCCTGGTCTTTTTGGGGCTCCGGCCCCACGACGCCCCTTTTCTGAATCTCCGATCCGGTGTTGGCGACCTCGTTGACGAGGTCGGAAACCGGGAAAGCCTCGAAGAAGTCGAGCTGTGCCGGTCTGAGCAGGTCCGCCACGTCGCGCGGCTCCAGGGGCGGCAATCCAGCCAGCGGGCGAAATCCTGCGGATCTATCACTACCGGCATCCGGTCATGGCTATGGGCGATGTCGGTATTGGCGTTGACGGTCAGGATGGCGCCGGTGTCCATTTCGGAACCGCCCGGCTCGGCATAGGTCTCGATCAGCCCGGCGAAGGCGACAAGTCCGCCATGCCTCGGCCGCACCCAATAGGGCTGCCCCCTCTTGCCGCCTGATTGACGCCATTCGTAGAAGCCGGAAGCCGGCACCAAAGCGCGGCGATGGCGCATGGCGGTGCGAAACGAGGCCTTTTCCGTTGCTCCCTCCGAGCGCGCGTTGAACAGCAGCGGAAAGTCACGCGTGTCCTTCACCCAGGCCGGGATCAGCCCCCAACGCACCAACATCGACTGCCGGTCGGGCTGGTTCGAGCCTGGCGCATGCGGCAAGCCTGCAATCGCCATCAGGACCGGCTGCGTCGGCGATGTTGTAGCGGGCCGGAAAATCCTCCAGCTCCGCCAGACCGAGAAAAGCGGCAGTCTGGTCCGGCGTGGCGGTCAAGGCAAAGCGTCCGCACATAGCTAAACTCGTTGAAACGGTCGGATGCGAAGGTGGCGATGGAACTGGCGTTGCGCAACCGCTAATGCTTCTTCACGCTGGACGGTCCACAACCGGCTGCAGCGAATGACGATCGGAGATCCATGGACGAAATGCGCAAGATTCTCCCGGCTGTCTCGGTCGCCATTGTCCGCGGCGACACGGTGCTGCTGGTCAAGCGGGCGCGGCAGCCTTCGCAAGGATTTTACGCGTTTCCAGGCGGCAAGGTCGAGGTCGGCGAAACGCTGGAACAAGCCGCGCAACGCGAATTGCTGGAGGAAACCGGGTTGCATGCGCAAAACTACCGCGCACTTCGGGAAATCCACATCGACGGCGGCAGCGACGGGCACCCGGTCGACTATCTGCTGACGGTGTTCGGCGCTACCTATGCCGGCGGCGAGCCCGTGGCCAGCGACGACGCCGAGAACGCCGCCTTCTATACGCTCAGCGAAATGACGGCGCTGCCGCTTGCCGCTTCGGTGTTTGCCGTTGCCGAAGAATTGCTCAGGAATGCAGGGGCGTAACCTCCAAAATTGCCTTGCAGGCGACAGATTGTTTGGCCACATAGACTCATGATCCGCGCATCGCTTTTCCTTGCAGCTTGCCTCGCCGCCAGTACGGCATTCGGGGCGCGGCCGGCTCTGGCCGCCGAGTCGCCGTTCGAGCCGGGGCTGATGCGGCTGGCGGAGGTGCTTGGATCGCTGCATTTCCTGCGTAATCTGTGCGGCGAGAAGGGCGACCAGTGGCGGGTCGAGATGGAGAAGCTGATTGCTTCGGAAAATCCGGACTCGGAGCGGCGCGCCCGCTTCATCGCCAGCTTCAACCGCGGCTACCGCTCCTTCGGCGGCACCTACACGCAGTGTACCGCCTCGGCGACCGAAGCCATCAGCCGCTATATGAAGGAGGGCGAGACGCTCTCGCGCGACATCGCCTCGCGCTACGGCAACTGACCTTGACACCTCGCTGCTTGTCCGGTGGCGCCTTAATCCTTGTGTTGCACTTTTGCAACGGTATTAACGAAACGTTACGGCGCGGATGCGGAATTAACTCAAACTGAAGGTTTTCATCCCGCTCGCCGGCCTAATCGGCTAAGTTTGAATCGGATCGAACGCAGGTTTGAAAAACGTGACGAGCCCTTGTCGAAACGACCCCCCAGAAATGTCGTATTTACAAGTACTTACTTAACCTGCGTGTAAAAAGGGACAGCCCAAGCCTGATCCGCATCTGCCGGATCGCCGCTTGAAAAGGGTGGACATCGCAATGGAACATGCCGTCAACGACATCGACGCGCTGGTCAGGGAAGAAAAGCGCCTGACCGCCGTGGAAAGCCACAGCGAGGCCTGGGCGGAAGGGCTTTCGGCTGGAATCGAGCCGGAAATCATCGCCGAGGCGGCCCTTGAAACGGCGTTCGGTGAAATGCTGCGCGCCAACGGCGAGACCTCGGCCCTTGCCCTGCTCGACCGCATGCGTGAAAAGGTGATAGCCGGGGCCTTCGAACCAGGACGGCTGCGGCACTGAACCGGCATCAGGCTCTTTGACAACGGCGTGCCGCTTGGGCGGTCATGCCCCGGGCACCTGGGCGGGCCTGGGCATCTGGACGGAATCATGGAGAGGCAGGCGGTGAATTTTTCGACGTCAGGCCAGCCGCGCGGCTTGGCCCTCAGCATCCGGCTCGTCGCTTTTTGCGCCGCGGTCCCTCTGGCTTTTTGCCTCGCAAGCAGCCCTGCTTATGCGCTGAGTGAAATCAAGCGCGAGGACCTGCCCTCGCCAGTCACGCCGCCCGCCGATGACGACATGTCGCCGCCCGGAACCGCGGTGCCGATGCCCGATCCGCTCGGCACGACACCGCCTGCGACCAACCTGCCGAGGCCCCCCGACGAGCGGGAACAGGTCGAACCGGAAGGGCCAAAAGACGATGGTGGCATGGCCAATCCGCAAGCCGATCCGGATGAACCCTTGCCCGAGGTCGTCTACGATCTCGGCAAGCTGCCGGAGCCGGTCAGGCGCATGCACGATTTGATCCTCGAGGCCTGCAAGAGCGGCGACATCGAAAAGCTCCGGCCGTTGATCGGCCAGGGCGATACGATGACCCAATTGTCGCTGAGCGAGATCGAAGGCGACCCGATCACCTTCCTGAAAGGTCTTTCGGGCGACACGGAAGGCCAGGAGATCCTCGCCATCCTGGAAGAGGTGCTCAGTGCCGGCTATGTCCATGTCGATGCCGGCACGCCGCAGGAGCTCTATGTCTGGCCATATTTCTTCGCGCTGCCGCTGGACACGCTCGACGCCAGGCAGCGGGTCGAGCTGTTCAAGATCGTCACCGCCGGCGACTACGACAGCATGAAGCAGTTCGGCGCCTACATCTTCTACCGCGTCGGCATCACGCCGGACGGACAGTGGACATTCTTCGTCGCCGGGGATTGAGCGGCATTGCCCTTTCCTACCCTCAAGCCCGCTTAGAGCATCGGAGTGGGTCCCCGCTTCGGGAAAGCCGATGCTCAAAGAAAGAGATAGACCGGCGGTCCGATCGATTTGAAAGTCCGCCGCTCTAGACCGGCAGCGCCTCGGAAAACTCCACAGCCTTGCCCTGCCCTGGCGTGACGATCTCGCCTTCCCACATCACGCGGCGGCCGCGGACCACTGTTCCGACCGGCCACCCGGTTACTTCTCTGCCCTCATAGGGCGTCCAGCCGGCCTTGGAGCCGGCCTGCGCATTGGTGATGGTTTCGCGGCGCTTCAGATCGACGATGGTGAAATCGGCGTCGTAGCCGGCGGCGATGCGGCCTTTCCTGGCCATGCCGAAGATACGCTGCGGGCCGTGGCTGGACAGGTCGACGAAACGTTGCAACGTCAGCCGGCCGGCATTGACGTGATCCAGCATGATCGGCACCAGTGTCTGCACGCCGGTCATGCCGGACGGCGAGGCAGGATAGAGTTTTGCCTTCTCCGCCAGCGTGTGGGGGGCGTGGTCGGAACCCAGCACATCGACAATGCCTTGTGCAATGCCGTGCCAGATGCCGTCGTGGTGGCGCGATCCGCGCACCGGTGGGTTCATCTGGATCAGCGTGCCAAGCCGCGCATAATCGTCCAGGCTCAGCGTCAAGTGATGCGGCGTCGCCTCGCAGGTCGCGACGTCCTTGTGCTGTTCGAGGAAGGCGATCTCCTCTGCGGTCGAGATGTGCAGCACGTGAATCCGGGCGCGAACCTGGCGCGCGATGCGCACCAGGCGCTCGGTGCAGCGCAATGCGGCGATCTCGTCGCGCCACAGCGGATGCGAGGACGGATCGCCCTCGATGCGCTCACTCAGCCGCTCGCGCAACCGGAACTCGTCCTCGGAATGGAACGCGGCCCGACGGCGCGTATTCCTCAGAATCGAGGCGACGCCCTCATCGTCGTCGACCAAAAGGTCGCCGGTGGACGAGCCCATGAATACTTTTATGCCGGCAGCACCGGGTAGCCGCTCCAGTTCGCCGGCATCCCCGGCATTGTCGCGGGTGCCGCCGACCCAGAAGGCAAAGTCGCAATGCATGCGGCCGGTGGCGCGCCGAACCTTGTCGGCAAGGGCTGCTTCGCTGGTGGTCAGCGGGTTGGTGTTGGGCATCTCGAAGACGGCGGTGACGCCGCCCAGCACCGCTGCCCGCGAGCCTGTCTCCAAATCTTCCTTGTGCTCCAGCCCTGGCTCGCGGAAATGCACCTGGCTGTCGACGACGCCGGGCAGGATGTGCAGGCCACGACAGTCGACCGTCTCGCCGGCTGATGCCTGGCCGAGATCGCCGATGGCGGCGATGCGCCCGCCGTTGATGCCGATGTCTCGCCGGCCCTCGCCATCGTGGTTGACCACCGTGCCGCCTGTCAGGATGAGGTTGTAGGTCGTGGCCATGCTGATCCGGTCTCTTGCGGGGGGAGTGTCAGCGGCTTACGTAATGGCCGACTGTTTTGCAAGATCAGGCTCTTTTTCCGCCCATGCCCTTTGCCCAGTTGAAAGACCGCGCCCTCATTTCCGTGTCAGGCCCGGATGCCGAGATTTTTTTGCAGAACATTCTGACCACCGACCTCGACGCACTGGCTGCGGGCGAAGCAAAACCTGGCGCCTTGCTGACGCCGCAAGGCAAGATCCTGTTCGACTTCCTGATCTCCCGCGCTGGCGAGAATTCCTTCCGCCTAGAATGCCGAGCCGATATATCAGACGATTTCATGCGCCGGCTGATGCTCTACAAATTGCGCGCCAAAGTCGAGATCGCCAAGTTAGATCAGGGGCTTGTCACCGTCGCGTGGGGAAGTGATTCAACCACTTCGCAATCTGATTCAACGCCGGTTGCCGATGCACGGTTCCGCGACGCGTCCGTGACGCGCTGTTATGGCGGCACGGGTGACGGCGGCGACCCGGCCGCATGGCAGGCTCTGCGCATCGCCCATGGGATTGCCGAAAGCGGCTGCGACTATCCGCTCGGCGACGCCTTCCCCCATGATGTGCTGCTCGACGAGACCGGCGGCGTCGGCTTCAGGAAGGGCTGCTATGTCGGCCAGGAGGTGGTCTCGCGCATGCAGCATCGCGGCACCGCCAGACGGCGGGTGCTGATCGTTTCGGCCGAACGGCCCCTGCCCGCTTCTGGCGCCGAACTGACAGTTTCCGGGCGACCGGTCGGCACGCTTGGCACTGCCGCCGGCACGGCAGGCCTCGCCATAGCCCGAATCGACCGCGTCAAGGCAGCGCTCGAAGCCGGCCAGCCGATCATGGCGGAAGACGTCCCTGTGTCGCTCGCCATCCCTGCCTGGGCGAAGTTCACCTTCCCGCAGCAACCTGTCGGCGCGGAGGAGACCTGATGGCGGCCGACCGTGCCGGCGCGCCGCCGCGCGCTTGGCAGCGCATGCTGTCGGGCCGGCGGCTCGATCTGCTCGACCCCTCGCCGCTCGACATCGAGATTTCGGACATCGCCCATGGGCTTGCCCGCGTCGCCCGCTGGAACGGCCAGACCAGCGGCGACCACGCCTTTTCCGTCGCCCAGCATTCGCTGCTGGTCGAGGCGCTTTTCGGCGAGCTGGTGCCAGATGCCCCGGCCGACGCGCGGCTGGCGGCTTTGCTGCACGACGCGCCGGAATATGTCATCGGCGACATGATCTCACCGTTCAAATCGGTGATGGGCGGCAGCTACAAGGAGTGCGAGCTGAGGCTGCAGCGCGCCATCCATCTGCGCTTTTCGCTGCCGGTCGAACCTAGCGCGGGCCTGCGCAAGGAGATCAAGCGCGCCGACCAGGTCGCCGCCTATTTCGAGGCGACGCTGCTTGCCGGCTTTTCCACCGCCGAGGCGACCGAATTCTTCGGCCGGCCGCGCGGCTTCAATGCCAACCGCTTCGATTTCACACCGCGTTCGGTGACCTGGGCGCAAAACGCGTTCCTCGAACGGTATGCGGCGATCGAGAAATGGCGGCGCCAAACGGTGCAGCCGGCCGACTGAAAAAACGGTAAATTAACCGGAAAGGACAACAGTACCGTGTTCGATCACGGTCTGCAGGCGCGCCTCATGTCCGTCACTCATGCCAAGGCTGGTTCGCCCGTCCGCGGACGGAGGGCCGAAGGCATAGGCCTGCCGCGACGGATAGAAAACGAACTGCGCAAACAGAATGATCGTTTTTCGGCCGCCGTCGAGAACATGTCGCATGGCTTGGCCATGTTCGATGCCGACGAGCACATGATCATCTGCAACGGCAATTATATCAGCATCTTCTGCCTCGACGCCGAGATCGTGCGGCCCGGCATCCGGTTTTTCGACATTCTCCAGCACAGCGTCGACATCGGCGTCGCCTCGCACAGCGCCGAAGAACTTTATGCCATCCGCAAGCCCTATATCGACCAGGCGAAACCTTCGACCTATGAGGAAACGCTGTCGGATGGGCGCATAGTTAACATCTCGCACCGGCCGCTTGCTTCAGGGGGCTGGGTGTCGATCTATGAGGACATCACCGAGCAACGGCGTGCCGAACAGGAACTGAAGGAGCAGCACCGCCGTTTCGACGCAGCACTCGCCAACATGTCGCAAGGCCTTTTGATGTATGACTCGGACGGCAGGCTGATCGTGCGCAACGAACGTTTCCTGGAACTCTACCACGTGACGCCGGCCGACATTCCGCTTGGCATGGGCCACCGCGACGCGCTCGAGCAACTCGTCCGCCTGGGTCTCTATGCAGAGATCGACATCGACAGCGAAATCTCGAAAACCGCGGCCTGCCTTCAAGCGGGAGAAATGCGGTCGACCTACCGCCATCTTGCCGATGGCAGAACCCTTTTGGTCGTGCGACGGCCGATGAGTGGCGGCGGATGGGTCGCAACCTTCGACGACGTTACCGAGCGCCGCCGCGTCGAAGAGCGCATGACCCACCTTGCGCATCACGACACGCTGACCAACCTGCCCAATCGCTCAATGTTCCGCGAACGGCTCGACCAGGCCTTGGATGAGGCCACGGACCTGGCGATATTCTCGCTCGACCTCGATCGCTTCAAGGCCGTCAACGACACCTGGGGGCATCCGGCCGGCGACTGGCTGCTGAAATGCGTGGCCGAGCGGCTGCAACGTTGCCTACGCAACGAAACGGACGTAGTCGCTCGTTTCGGCGGCGATGAGTTCGTCATCATTCAGTCCAATACCAAAGGTGCCGGCGACGCGGAAAAACTGGCAAGACGCATTGTCGACATCATCGGAAGGCCGTTTCGCGACAAAAGCCGCGACATGCATATCGGCATCAGCCTTGGCATCGCCCTTTTCCCCAATGACGGCAGGGATGCCGACACGCTGCTGAAAAACGCCGACATGGCCCTCTACAGGGCGAAAAGCGAAGGACGCAACGTCTATCGCTTCTTCGAGCCAGGCATGGATGCGATGGTGCGGGCACGACGCGCACTCGAAACCGATCTGGAGGCAGCGCTGCGGCGGCAGGAATTCGAGCTCGACTTCCAACCCATCATGAACATCGCTTCCAGCGAAATCGTCGGCGCCGAAGCCCTGATGCGGTGGCACTCGCCGGCACGCGGCTTGGTGCCGCCAGACGACTTCATCCCGGTCGCCGAAGAGATTGGGCTGATCGTGCCGCTGGGAGAATGGGCGCTGAGGAACGCCTGCACAGTTGCGGCGGGCTGGCCGCATGGGCTGCGTATCGCGGTCAATGTCTCGGCTGTGCAGATCAAAAGCGGCACCTTTGCCCGCAGCGTGATCTCCGCGCTGGCATTTTCCGGCGTGCCGGCCGATCGGCTTGAACTGGAAATCACCGAAACGGTGCTGATGGATGAGAGCGATACCGTGCTCAAGACGCTCAGCCAGTTGCGCGACCTCGGCATCCGTATCGCGCTGGACGATTTCGGCATCGGTTATTCGTCGCTCAGCTATCTCCGCCGCTTCCCGGTCGACAAGATCAAGATCGACCGCTCCTTTATTCGCGACATCGACAAGCGCGACACGGCCGCGATCGTGCGGACGGTCATCGGCCTCGGTGCCCAACTTGGGATCACCGTCACCGCCGAGGGCGTCGAAACCGAAGCTCAGCTGGAGTTCCTGAGCAGGGAAGGCTGCGTCGAGGCCCAGGGCTATTTGATCGGCGCACCGTCGAAAGCGGCGGACATCAATCCCCTGCCGAAATCGCGCGCCGCGATCAGGCAATCCGGCTAAGTGCGACAGGCCAGACGAGCCATTCAAAGGTGTCCGCTCAATGCCTCCACCATGTCCTTGTTCGTCGCCACAGGAACGATCTCGAATTCGACCAGATCCGCCCATTCGACGACCCACTGTTGCAGGAGCGTGACGTCATCGGCCTCCACCAGCAGGAAGCAGCGGCTCATATCCGCCGCGATCCAGCTGTGGTGCACAAGAAGCGCGTCCGGCTTCAGGCGGCCCTGGTCGCGGAAGCGACGGTAGATCTCCTTGCGATCACAGCCGCGAAAATCCTCGGTCACAAAAAACAGCATCTCTGCCCCCCTCTCGGATGATTATCGCCCCGGCCGGTCGAGCCGCTCCAGGAACCACTGGGTCAGCCGCACCCAGACCTCATCTTTTTCGCCGGAATCCTCCCAGCCATGGTCGAGGTTGGGATTGTCGTTGACCTCGATGACGAAGACACCGTCCTTGGTCTCCTTGAGGTCCACCCCGTAGAGGCCATCGCCGATACAGCGCGCGGCCCTCACCGCCGTCTCGATGACATGGGCCGGCGCCTCTTTCAAGGTAAAGGTCTTGATGCCGCCCTGGTCGGGCTTGCCGTTGGCCTTGTGGTTGACGATCTGCCAGTGCTTTTTGGCCATCAGATAGTGCACGGCAAACAGAGGCTGGCCGCCGAGCACGCCGACGCGCCAGTCATATTCGGTCGGAATGAATTTCTGCGCGATCAAGAGATCGGAATCCTCCAGCCATTCGGTGGCTAGCGTTTTCAGCTCCTCGAAGGTGCCGCATTTCTTGACGCCGCGTGAAAACGACGAGTCCGGGATCTTCAGCACCAGCGGAAAGCCCAGCGTCTGCGCCGCGACTTCGAGATCCGAGGTGCCGGCGATCATCACCGTCGGTGGCACCGGAACCTTGTTGTAGGTCATCAGCTCGTTAAGATAGACCTTGTTGGTACAGCGGATCATCGACAGCGGATCATCGATGACAGGCATGCCTTCCTGCTGGGCGCGGCGCGCAAAGCGATAAGTGTGGTCGGAGATCGAAGTGGTCTCGCGGATGAACAGCGCGTCGTAGTTGGCGAGTTTGGCCAAATCCTTTTTGGTGATCGGCTCGATTTCGACGCCCATCTTTTCGGCGATCTTGGCCCAGTAGCGCAGCGACGAGATCTCCGATGGCGGCAACTCCTCGTGCGGATCGACCAGCGTGGCGAAGGTGTAGCGCGCCGGCGTGCGGCCTTTGGTGTCACGCCACTCGCGGTTGGTGTAGGTCTCGAGGCACTGAAGGAAGCGCTTTTCTTCCTCCTCGGTCATCCTGGCCAGCGGATGGAAGCTGATCTTGCGGATCGACGCCCATTCGGAGCTGTCCGTGATGTGGACTTCCAGTGCCGGCGCGCGAAACCAATCGAACAAAAGCTTGGCAAAGCGATCCCATATCCTCGACGGGCCGATGCCGAAGAAGATGCAGACTTTTTGCGGAAAGGCGCCGCCCAGATCCTTGCGGCACTTGTTGAGCGCGAGTTCCAGCTCCGGCAGCGCGTGATCGTAGAGCTTGCGCTCGGACAGGTCGATCATCGTCTCGACCGTCGGGATGACCTTGTGTCCGCGCGAGCCGGCGAGCAGCGAGGCGTAGTAGCCGCGGCTTTGATAGCCGTAATTGTTCGACAGGTTGATGACCTTCGGCCGCTGGCCGCGAAACAGCGCCGGATGGGCAAGGTAGTCGCGATTGGTGATGATCTTGTGCGGTGTCGCCACCTGATCGAGATCGTTCTGCCGGCCGGTAAGGATGACCCAGGTCATTGTCTGTCGCGCTTTCCGAGGGTAATGGCGGCACGCAATCCGTCGCGGCCGAACTGCGCCATGTTCATAAAGATGCCGTAAGGCACGGGAATATTGGCGGCATCAAGAATGGTCTCCTGTCTCTCGTCTTCGACCCAGGGATCGTGGATCAGGATATGGTCGCCGTCGTCGCCGATGGCCAGCACCCAGTGCGGAACTTTCTTGCCGAACATCAGGAAGCCGCTGATCAGGACCAACACCAGTTTCCCCTCGGCGATCGCGGTGCGGATATCGTCTATGGCGAATGGACGGTAATTCACCGGGATGCCGTAAAGTTCCGCGCGCCGGCGAAAGTCGACCTGCGCCAGTTCCATCACCCGGCGCTTGTCCTGGCTGCGCACCGACTGCAGGAACAGCGCGCCATGGAAGGAGACATATATCTCGGCAGAGAGCCCGCTTTCGTGGCCGGCAACGGCGAGGCCGAACGGCTCACAGCCGCCAGGCCCCGACATCATGAAAACGGTGGTCGCCTCGCGCCACAAACGGATTTCCATGACCGGGTCGGGCACGAAGCCGGGCTCGAAATTGGCCATTGCCATCATCAGGCAGCACGGGCCGCAGGTGAATTCGCAGGTCTGCTGGTAGAACGGCACCTTGGTGGCGACCGGAATGTCGCCACGCAAAGTCTTTTCGTAGCGCAGCGCCGTGGCGCCGTCCTCGTAATAGCCCGGTTCGCGGCCGATCTTGCGGTAGCCGCTCTGCTCGTAGATGCGAATGGCCCGGCTGTTGTCCTCGCGCACCTCGAGGCGCAGCATCATGCGGTTGTGTTCGAAGGCGGTCTCCTCCGCCGATGCCAGCAGCATGCGGCCAAGGCCGAGCCCGCCGAAAAAGGGACCGATGGCGATGGAATAGAGCCGCGCGACGCCGCTGCCTTTGCGAAACAGCACGACCGCATAGCCGGCGACGCGGCCGTCGCTTTCGGCAACCAGCAGCTCGGCACTTTCGCGTTCGATCAGCTGGCGAAAGGAGCGGCGGGATATGCGGTCGCTCGAGAAAACAGCCTTCTCGATGACGGCGAGGTCATCGACGTCGGACGCGCGGGCCTTGCGAATCTCGGCAGGCATGCGGGCTCGGAAAACCTCGATTGGGTTGTGGAAAAGACCCTGGTCAGAAGTGTCGACAACACAGCCGAAGCGCCAGCATCCGTCAAGCGCTATCGCACCTCGATTCGGGCTCAATTGTGACAGTTTCGGCTGGTGCATGACCCCGAAAATCGAAATCGATTTTCGGAAAGGGTCATGCACAAAAAACAGGCGCAGCTCAGCTGGCCATCCCGGCCAGAAGCTGGCTGTAGGCGATTTTGGCCACCGCAGTCAGCTGCGCGCGCGGCAGCGAGCCGACGACGGCGCAGCCATAGCCCTTGTCCAGCCAGTAGACGGCTTCGGGGCCGTTCTCTTCCGACCCATAGGTGCCCTTGGCCTTCTCGGCCGATTCAGCCGTGACGAACAGCGAGATGCGCTCGCCCTTGTCGTCCTCATAAAGCAGCATCGCAGCCTTGCTCTCGCCAGCAGGCAGCAGCCGGCCGCCGACGAGTTGGAACCCTTCCGCCACCAGATCCGGTGCGACCAGCTTCAGGCCGACCCTATTGGACAGCCAGGTCTGCAGATGATCCTTGTCGCTGGCGGGCACTTCCACCGCATGCCGCTGCTCGGCGGCATAGATGACATGGGCTGCGATCGCCTGCTCGGCGAGCTGGTCCTCGGCCGGCTCTTCCAGACCGAGATGGTCGATGCCGGCGACATAACCACCAACACCGCCGATGGCCACCGCCGCCGCAGCCGCAGCCGCCAACCACCAGCGCGAGCGCGATGCCGCCGTCTTGACCTGCGCCTCGCCGAACACGATCTTTTGCAACCGCGCCGGCACCGGCTCGTCGAGCACGCCGGCGAAAGCGGCACGAAGGGCTGCGCGGTCGGCGACGTAGCGGGCGCTTCTCGCCTTCAATTCAGGATTGGCATCGAGCCAGGCGTCATACGCCACGCGCTCGTCGCCCGGCAACTCGCTGTCGAGCGCCATGTGGATGTCGCGTTCGGAAAAATCGCGCCGGGTCATTTCTCGACGATCCTTATCGCCCGGCGGCGCGCGGCGTCATCCAGCAGGCCGCGCAACTCATCACGCCCGCGCGCGATGCGCGACATCAGCGTGCCGGCCGGCACGCCGAGGATGGTCGCGGCCTCGGCATAGGAAAAGCCTTCGATGGCGACCATGACCAGTGCCGCGCGCCGGTCGGGGCTGATCGCCTGCAATGCGTCGATAATCTCGCGCGAGGCGATGCTCTCCACTTGCTCGGCGGGTGCTGCCTGCGCTTCGCCCGCTTCCAGCGGCAGCATCGCGGCTTCGCCACGCCGGTTCACCTTGCGCATCTGGTCGATGAATAAATGATGCATGATCGTAAACAACCACCTCCTGGGGCTTTCTCCAGTCTGCCAGTTGTCGAGCCGCACAAGCGCCCGCTCGAGACAGTCCTGAACGAGATCGTCGGCGGAATCGCGGTCACGCAGCAGCGAGCGCGCATATCGGCGCAGGCGCGGTATTTCGCCCAGGATTGCTGCCTTCTTTTCGTCCATGACCGCTGGTTCTGAGGTGCCTTGTTCATCCGATTGAACGCGCCTTCGCGGCGCTGCGCAAGCGGCCAGCGCGAAGCGGTCCGCCGCCCTGGTCACCCAAGCAACAAGATAACGCGGCCGGCGGGCGATTTATTCCCGGTTTAATTGAAAACTGTTAGCTATTGCTCGTCTGAAGCTTTTCCCTCGCCGCTCTTGTCAACAGCCGCTGATAGAACAGGCCGATGCCGATCAGCACCGCGCCGAGGCCGATGAAGGACAGCGCCCTCAGCACGCCTTCCAGTTCCGACATGTCGAAGAGGAAGACCTTCAACACGGCGACCGAGATCAGCGCGGCCGACGCGATGCGCAGCACCTGCGACTTGAGCCAGACGCCGGCGGTAAGCAGCGCCACACCAATGATCAGCCACAGCGCGGAATAGGTGTAGGTTTCAAGCTGGCCAAGGCCGCTCCACAGGCCGATGAACTCGCCCTTGAACAGCCGCCTCACCGACAGCGTCGCATAGACGAAAGCGAGCAGTGCCGCCACCAGCGCCAGCATCGCGGCATACCATTTCGGCCGCTTGTCTCTGGCATAGAGCGCGAGCCCCCCAGCAGCCACGGCCGGCAAGAGATAGGCGAGAAACAAAAGGTTGAACACCGGGATCTCGCCGGTCGATTCGTCCGTAAACAGCGGGTTCAGCGCCAGGAAATGCTGGATGACGATGAAGGCGACCGAGACAACACCCGCGGCAAGCGAACCATAGCGCAGCACCGAGCTTGGCGAGCGCATGTCGATGGCGACCAGGATCGCGCCGGCGCCGATGGCGATCAGCGTGTAGATCGCCTGTTCGGCGAGTGTCGCAGCACCCGTGTCGATGACGCCGCCATGCATGGCGTGGCGCACCAATATGGCAATCGTGAGCAGCGCAAATAGCGCAGCGCCCGCTTCCATGGCGAGGCGCGGCCGGCCATTGGTGGTGCGGGCGAGCTGCCACGCTGCAAAGCCAAAGGCGAGCGCCGGAACGCCGTATCCCGGCATCAGCCAGTTGAATACCGGCGTCGTCGACAGGAATTCGGCGCCGACGATTGTCGGATCGAAGGCGACGCGGCCGAGTACGGCAATGACCGCACCGACCGAAATCCAGCCGAGCACCGGATAGGCGCGCCAGCGGGTGGCCAGCGCCGGCACGACGGCCGCGGCACCCAGCAGGATGGTGGTCCAGCCGGACCCGAAAGCCATGTAGATCATTAGCAAGGTGGCGACTGCTGCCCCACCAAGCGCGAACGAGACGGCAGCACCGCCCCTTAGCGGCGGCTCCTCACCGCGCGCGATCCACTCGCCGCCGGCGGCGAAGACCACGACCAGAAGGGCTGCAAAGGCCGCGTAGACAAGATCGCGGTCGAGATTGCCGAAAGTGAACCAGAGCGCCAACAGAATGACCAGCGGCGCGATAACGCCCCATGCCGCCCATGAGGCGGCGCGGATGTGAGCCGATGCGGCAAATTTGCGCGCTGTCCAGAAGCCGGCTCCGATGAACACAAGTCCGAGAAAAATGCCGATCCTGAGCATCAGCGTGTCGGACACAGTCGCCGGCAGACCATCGACGCCGAGAGCGCCACCTGAAAAATCTGAAGCGACGGAGGTTGGCGGAATGATGCCGAGATAGACCAGCACCGTCGCCAGCCCTGCGGCGTGCAGGAGCGCCAGCGCCAGCGGCCGGTAGAGCGCTATCGCGACCAGGGCTGCGATAAGGGCTGCTCCCGGCAGAGCATCGCCGGCAGCGAATGCCGGGTCGACGAACAGCGCCATCGCCGAAAGGCCGACGAAGAAGCCAGGTGCGATGGACGGCCAGTCGAAGCCCCTGGCGGGCTCTGCTTCGCCACCGCGACGGCCGAGCCAGACGAAGGCGAGCACGGCCAGGGTCACCGCATTGATGAAGAGGATGACAGGCAGGTTCGTGCCCGGCGCATCAGTCATGTAAAGAATGGTCCAGAGGCCGGTGCCGACGAACGCTGCCGCCATCAGCAATTTCCAGTCGCGCAGGCGGGCGATGACGCCGGTGGCGGCGAGCACGATCGCCAAATAGCCGAACAGCGCCCAAGGATTCGGCGCCTGCGAGGCGACCAGCATCGGCGTCACCACCGCGCCGAGCAGGCCGATGCCGGCCAGCGCCTGGCCGTGGACGAGGGCGGCCGCGATGGTCGCCACACCGATGGCGCCGAGCAGCGTGAAGGCGAGCGCCGGCCCGATGAAGCCGTAAACGCCATGCGCGGCATAAACCGTGCCGAACAGGATGAAAGCACCGGCCGCCGTCAGGATCGCCGGAATATAGGCGCCGGCGACGCCCTGCACCGGCACCCTGAAGCCGGTGCGGCGGATGAACTCGCCAACGGCGACCAGCACCAGCCCGAGCATTGCTGCCATGCTCAGCCGCACGCCGGGACCGAAAATGCCGGCCTCGATGGTGTAGCGGATCAGGAACAGGCCGCCCAGCGCCAGCGCGATGCCGCCGACCCAGACCGCCCATCGGGTGCCGAGCGCCGTTTCGATGTCGGGTTTTTGCGTCGCTTTCGCCGTCACGGCGGCCGGTTGCGCTGGTGCAGATCCAGCCGTCGCCACTCCGCCCGCAGCCCACGGTCCGGATGCAATCTCCGCGGCCTCAACCTCTGTGGACGGCTTTTCCTCAGCCTCGCCCGCCGATGACGGGACAATATCGGTCACGGCCCCAACTGCCGCGTCTGCTGGCTTGCTGTCGTTTGCGGCCGGTTCTACCGGCTTGGCCTGCGGCGGGGCCACATGCGCGCCCGAAAGCACGAGGCTGCGCAGCGCACCAAGTTCGCGCTCGATCAGGCCGATGCGGCTCTGCTGGCGCGAGATAATGACAAATAGCGCGATGATCGCGACTAGGCCGATCAGGCTTTCGAACATGGCGGTTCCCCCAAACCAAGCCAGTAGTTACTGACAAATACGGCGGCCAGACGGCCACACTACAGCGCCGCGCGTCCTTTCGGACGCGCAAAGGACACTGTAGCGCCTTAATTTTCCGCATGATCCTTTCCGAAAATCTATTCGATTTTCGGGGTCATGCGGCAGTCAGCGCGCCGCCAGATTGGCGGCTGGAAAGATCGAGCACGTTTCGGTGCCGAAAGCCAGCAGCTTGCCGTTGGCATCCTTCAGCGTTGCTTCCGAAACCGCCAATGTGCGGCCCTTGTGCACCACCCTGCCCTCGCACACCACCTCGCCGGTCTTCGCGTGATCGGCCGTGTCAGGTTCACCTGAACTCCGCCGTCGTATAGGCCTCGCCCTTGTCGAGCAGCGTTTGCACCGCGCAGGCAGGAGCCGAATCCAGCAGCGTCGCGGCCCAGCCGCCATGCACCCACCCAGCGGATTGAGATAGCGCTCGTTCGGCAGGCCGCGGAACACCGCGCGTCCTTCCGACACTTCGGTCAGGTCGAAACTGAGCTGGAACGAAATCGGCGGCGCCGGGTATTTGTTGTCGATGATGCGCTGGAGCAACTCCAGGCCGGTATATCTGAGAGATGTCGCCGTGCGGAATGGTGCCGAGGCCGAGCCGCGAGACCCGGCCGGGATAGAGTTCCACTTCGCTCATGTAATGTTTTCTCCGGCGGCGGTCTCGGCGCCAAACTCCTTGCCCGCCGCGTGGTGCTTGCGCACGGCGGCGAGGAAGCCGGCGCGGGCACCGGGCGCCTCGATCCCGCGCGGCTCGTAGACATGGCGGGTAAAAAAGAAGCCGGTCAGCCGGAAGGCATCCTCGATCGCCGCCGGATCGGCGCGCAGCCCGGAGCCGCGCTGCAGGAATGCGGGGAGCACCAGCATCTTGTCGCGCCATGGCGCGCCTGCGGCGCGTGACACGGCGCGCCCGGATTTCGGCGAGACATAGGCAAGGTCCTGCCTGGCGCCGGTCGCAGCACACTGGCTGAGATCGAGGCCGAAGCCGAGTTCGTCGAGAATCAGCAACTCGAAGCGCGCCACCAGCTCGCCGGCGGCGTCCGTATCGTCGAGGTGGGCGATCATCACGGCCAACGTCTCGTAGAGGCCGCCATGAGCGTCGCGCTCGGGCAGCAGGCGCAGATGCGCAGCCATGGTTTGCAGCCCATAGATGGCGACGGCGCTGTCCATGAGCCGGGCGGCGTTCATCTCGATCGCTTCGGCCTGAAAGGTGCCAAGATGTTCGTCGAGCCGCGCCCGCCACAACAGGTCGACACGGTTGCCGGGCTGCAGAACGGGCTGCTGCTTGCGCGAGCGGCCGCCGCGCACAAGGCCGAGGTGGCGGCCATGCGCACGAGTCATGACCTCAAGAATGGCGCTGGTTTCGCCATGCTTGCGGGTGCCGAGAATGATTCCCTCGTCGCGCCATTCCATCAACGAAGCTTGTCACCGCTTCGATGGCGAAATCAAGATTGGGTTTTTGGGCCGCGCGCTGGTGATCGGCAAGCACTCGGCAGGGAAATTGCGTGGCGTCCAACCGGCTCAGGAGAGCTGTGTCGATAGTGACGTTAATATGGAAACTCCAGCCCCATCTCGCGATAGCGTTCGGGGTCGTCGCCCCAGTTCTGGCGCACCTTGACGAACAGGAAAAGATGCACCTTCTGTTCGAGGATACCGGATATCTCCATGCGTGCCGCCTGGCCGATGGCACGGATCGTCTCGCCCTTGTGGCCGAGCACGATCTTCTTCTGGCTGTCACGCTCGACATAGATGGTCTGGTCGATGCGCACCGAGCCGTCCTTCTTCTCCTCCCATTTCTCGGTCTCGATATGGGAGGAATAGGGCAGTTCCTGATGCAGCCTGAGATAGAGCTTTTCGCGAGTGATCTCGGCCGCCAGCTGACGCATCGGCAGGTCGGAGATCTGGTCTTCCGGGTAATACCAGGGGCCGGCAGGCAGGGTTTCCGAGAGATAGTCGAGCAGGTCCTTGCAGCCCGACCCGGTTAGCGCCGAGACCATGAAAGTGCGCTTGAAGGGCACTTTTTCGTTGGCTGCCGCCGACAGAGCCAGCAGCGCCTCGGGCTTGACCCGGTCGACCTTGTTGAGGATCAGCACCATCGGCTGGCGGACATCCTTCAGCCGTTCGAGGATCGCGTCGGCGTCGCCCCTGATGCCGCGCTCGGCGTCGATCAGCAACAGCACGATGTCGGCGTCCTTGGCGCCGCCCCAGGCGGTCGTCACCATCGCCGTGTCCAACCGCCGCTTCGGCTTGAAGATGCCCGGCGTGTCGACGAAGACGATCTGTGCGTTATTGTGGATGGCAATGCCGCGCACGATGGCGCGCGTCGTCTGCACCTTGTGGGTGACGATCGACACCTTGGCGCCGACCAGTTGGTTGACCAGCGTCGATTTTCCCGCATTGGGCGCGCCGATCAACGCGACGAAGCCAGAGTGTGTGGTGGTGGCTTCTGCTGCCGGCGGAACGTCTTCGGTGGCGGTCATGCCGCGCTCCCCTTGCTTAGCCAGACGCCTTCGCGCAACAGCAGTGCAGTAGCGGCGGCTTGCTCGGCCTCGCGCTTGGAGCGCCCGCTGCCGGTCGCCGGCGGAAAGGCGCCGACTTTGACGCTGACGGTGAACAGCGGATCGTGGTCCGGTCCCTCGCGGCTGTCAATTATGTAGACCGGCACGGCGCCTGCGGCCTGATGCGCCCATTCCTGCAGTTCGGTCTTGGCATCGCGGCGGGCGGCACCGATGGCCTGCGAGCGCGGCCGCCAGTATTTGTGGATGAATGCGCGGGCCGCCTCCAGCCCGCCGTCGAGATAGAGCACGGCGATCAGCGATTCCAGCGCATCAGCCCGCAGATTGACGCGCTTGCGCCCGTCCAGGCCGCGTACGTCCGAACCGGCACGGATCAGCTCCGGCAGGCCGATCTCCTCGGCGATCTCCGCCAGCACCTCGGCATTGACCAGCGCGTTGAGCCGGAGCGACAGCTCACCTTCGGCAGCGTCCGGATACGCCGCCAGAAGCATGTCGGCGACGACCAGGCCGAGGACGCGGTCGCCCAGGAATTCGAAACGCTCATAGTCGATGCCGGCATGGCTGCTGCGGGCGCTGGCATGGGTCAGCGCGCGCTGCAGGCGCTGGCGGTCGGCAAAGGCGTGGCCGGTGCGCTGCATGAGCGCTTCGGCGAGCGCGTCGATGGTCAGCCGTTTTGTCGCCGCCATGATCCTAATTGACGAAATGGAGCAGGCGCGACGCGCGCATCAGCGACGGCCATTTCCAGATTTCGAGCGGACTGGCGCTGCCACCGATCGAGAAGAAGATGAGGTTGGCGCGGCCAACGAGATTGTCGTCGGGCACGAAACCGACGGTGAAGCGGCTGTCCGAGGAATTGTCTCTGTTATCGCCCATCATGAAATAGTGGCCGGGCGGCACGTCGAATTCCTGGGTGTTGTCACCGATCGAGTTGGGTATCAGGTCGAGCGTGTCATAGCTGACACCGTTCGGCAATGTCTCGCGATAGACGTCGACCGGCCCGCTCTTCTCGGTGATGTCGCGATTGTCGATCTGCCCGACCTTCTGGCGCGGCACGCCGACGCCGTTGATGAAGAGCTGGCCATCCTTGACCTGGATCTTGTCACCCGGCAGGCCGACGACGCGCTTGATGTAGTCGACGGAGGGGTCCGGCGGGAACTTGAACACCGCCACGTCGCCGCGCTTCGGCTCGGCGCCCCAGATGCGGCCCGAAAAGAGGTCCGGCCCGAACGGCAGCGAATAGCGCGAGAAGCCATAGGACCACTTGGTGACGAAGAGGTAGTCGCCTTCGAGCAAGGTTGGCCGCATCGACCCTGACGGGATAGAGAATGGCTGAAAAAGGAGCGTGCGGATGACCAGAGCGAGCAAAAGCGCCTGGACGATGACGCTGACGGTTTCGCCAAGCCCGCCGGATTTCTTCTGAGATTTTTCAGCCACGCTCATGTCGTCCTCGATTATGCGTTGGTTGGTATAGAGTCTCGGCGCGCGCTGGGCAACGTCATGCCGGTGGTCAGATGCAATCAATATGGCGCTTCTTCGACGGGCAACGCCTCGATGATCACAAAGGCTTGAGCAAGCGGAAAATCGTCGGTGATGGTGAGGTGGATCGCCGCTCTGTGGCCTTCAGGCAGGATTTTGTCCAGCTGCGCCGCCGCCCCGCCGGTCAACGCTATGGTCGGCTTGCCGCTGGCCAGGTTGACGACGCCCATGTCGCGCCAGAACACCCCTTGCGCCATACCGGTGCCCAGCGCCTTGGCGCAGGCTTCCTTGGCGGCGAAGCGCTTGGCATAGGAGGCGGCGCGGGCGCCGCGGTTTTCGGAGCGGGCCTGTTCGACCTCGGTGTAGATGCGCTGGATGAAGCGCTGGCCATGGCGCTCCAGCGATTTTTCGATGCGTCTGATATCGATCAGGTCGCTGCCGATGCCAATGATCATTCGGCGGGAACTTCCCGTCCGGCGGTTCCAGCTCTGTCCGCCAGACGCAGCGAGCGCGAGAAAGAGCGGCGTGGCCACAGATAGATACGCATCCGCTCGAGAAAACCGTCAGGCTTGCGGCGTCGAAAAAGCACTCTGTTCCTGTCCTGATATCCAAAGCTGCCGCTCCGACCATCCCGGGCCGGGCGCGACAGCTACATATTGCGCTTTGCGGCCGTCGAAAGGCAACAACGACCTTGATATAGCGATACGCTGGCCGCAGAACAACCGCAGCTGCATGCCGTCCGCTGCTGTCGCCTGCGGGACCGGCGTTTCGCCACTCCGGCCACAGTGTAATCGCGACGGATTTGATGAGGAGAGTTCGCCGCAGAATCGGCAGCAACCAGCTATCTACGGCCCATACTCGCTGACCTCGACGAGATTGCCGTCCGGGTCGCGGAAATAGACCGACATCATCGGGCCACGGGCGCCGATCCGCTCGACCGGCCCGACTTCAACGCCAACGCCGTTGGCCGCCAGGCTGGCGCATATCTCCGAGAGCGGACGAGCGGCGACCAGGCAGAAATCCGCGGAGCCCGGAGTCGGCGCCTTGGCCTTGGGCTCGAAGGTGCGCCCGACGTCATGCACATTGATCTTTTGCGTTCCAAACAGCAGCGCCGTCGGCCGGTCCGGCTCGTCGAGGCGCCTGAAGCCGAGCACGCGCTGATAGAAGGCGCAGGTGTCTTCGACGGAGCGAACCGTCAGCACGAAATGATCGATGCCTGCAATCACGGCTGCGCCTCAGTAAACGTTGTTTTATGCATGTCGTTGTCCCAATACCGCTGCGCACTTTTGGGCGATCCATCAGATATTGCGGCTGCCAGGTTTGATGGCCGGTATGGCGGCGAGCTCGGGCGGCAGCCTGTCGGCTGGGTAGGCCGGAACCTCGTATTCGGCGAGCGCGATCAGCGGCACGCCGACATCCGTCTTGCCGGCCGAGCGGTCGATGATGCAGGCAGCGGCAACGACCTCGGCGCCAAGCCCGCGCAGGCAGTCAACGGTCTCGCGGATCGACAGGCCGGTGGTGACGATGTCCTCGACGATGACGACGCGCGAACCCTTGGCGATCTCGAAGCGGCGGAGCCTGAACTCGCCCCCTTCCCGCTCGACCCAGATCGCCGGCGCGCCAAGATGGCGCGAGGTCTCGTAGGCCGGGATCAGCCCGCCGATCGCCGGACCGACGACATAATCGATCCTGCCGGACACAGCAGCGCGGATCTTCTCGGCCAGTGCCTTGCACAGGCGCTCGGTCTTGTCGGCATGCATGAAGACCCGCGCCTTCTGCAGGAAGACCGGGCTTCGCAAGCCCGACGTCAGGATGAAATGCCCTTCGAGAACGGCACCGGCTTCACGGAAAATGCCCAGCACTTCGTCGGTGTTCATCTCTGCCTTGTTCTCCAGCACGCTGATGATTTCTAGCCGTTCACGCGTCGCGCATCGCTGACGCTCGAATTGTCCTTGAGCTGCGACAGCAGCCGGTTCAGGTGCTTCAGGTCCCAGACTTCGAGATCGATCAGCATTTCGGTGAAATCGGGCGCGGTGCGCACCATCGACAATGTATGGATATTGGCGTCGTTGGATGCAACGACCTGCGCGATGTCGGCCAGTGAACCCGGCGCGTTGATGGCGGTGACCGAGACTCGCGCCGGAAACCGCTCCTTGGTGCGCTCGTCTATGTCCCAGCGCACGTCGATCCAGCGTTCGGGCTGGTCGTCGAAAGCCTGCAGCGCCGGCGACTGGATCGGATAGATGGTGATGCCGGTTCCCGGCTGCACGATGCCGACGATGCGGTCGCCGGGGACAGCACCTTCCGGCGCGAAGCGCACCGGCAGGTCGCCGCGGACGCCGCGGATCGGCACGGCGCCGTCCTTTGGCTGGTCCTTGTCCTTGCGTGCCGCGCGGCCCGGAATCTGGAACAGCATGCCGGCGGCGTTGCGGATCTTCGACCAGCCCTCCTCGCGCTGCTTGGGCGCGGCCAGCGTGACGCGCTCGTCCTTGTAGTCGGGAAACACCGCCTTCATGACATCGGTGGAGGCAAGTTCGCCGCGGCCGACAGAGGCCAGCACATCCTCGATGTCCTTGCGCGCCAGCCGATGCAGCACCGACTTCAGGCTCTCCTTGGTAAAGATCTTTCCGGATCGTTCGAAGGCGCGTTCCAGTATGCGGATACCGAGACCCGAATACTGCTTGCGGATGGCATTCTTGGTGGCGCGGCGGATCGCCGAGCGCGCCTTGCCGGTGACGACGACCGACTCCCACGCCGCCGGGGGCACCTGCGCTTTGGAGCGGATGATCTCGACTTCATCGCCATTCTTCAGCTCGGTCATCAGCGGCATGATGCGACCGTTGACCTTGGCGCCGACGCAGGTGTCGCCGACATCGGTGTGCACGGCGTAGGCGAAGTCGATCGGCGTGGCGCCGCGCGGCAGCGCGATCAGCATGCCTTTGGGCGTGAAGCAGAACACCTGGTCCTGGAACAGCTCCAGCTTGGTGTTTTCGAGGAAGTCCTCGGGATTGTCGCCTTCGGCAAGCTGCTCGATGGTGCGCCGCAGCCAGGCATAGGCGTTGGTCTCCTTCGAGATCGCGTGGGCAGTGCCGTTCATCTTGCCGCCGCTGTCCTTGTAGATCGAATGCGCGGCAACGCCATATTCGGCAATCTTGTTCATCTGATAGGTGCGGATCTGCAACTCGACGCGCTGGCGCGACGGTCCGACGATGGTGGTGTGGATCGAACGGTAGTCGTTCTGCTTCGGAGTCGAGATGTAGTCCTTGAAGCGGCCTGGCACCATCGACCATGTCGAGTGGATGGCGCCGAGCGCCCGGTAGCAGTCCTCGACGGTATCGACGACGACGCGAAAGCCGAAAATGTCGGATAGCTGCTCGAAGGACAGCGCCTTGGCCTCCATCTTGCGGAACACAGACCACGGCTTCTTCTGGCGGCTCTTGACCTCGGCCTTGATCGCATATTTCTCGAACAGCGTGGACAGCGCCCTTTCGATCTCGGACAGCACATCCTTGTTGCGTTCGAAGATTTCGGCGAGCCGCGCGGTGACGGCGCGGTAGGCTTCCGGATTGATGAAGCGGAAGGCGATCTCCTCGAGCTCCTCGCGCATGCCTTGCATGCCCATGCGCCCGGCAAGCGGCGCATAGATATCCATCGTTTCCTCGGCGATGCGCAGGCGCTTGGCTTCGGGCACATGGTCGAGAGTGCGCATGTTGTGCAAGCGGTCGGCGAGCTTGACCAGCAGCACGCGAACGTCTTCCGAGATCGCCAGCAAGAGCTTGCGCAGGTTTTCCGCCTGCTCGGCCTTCTTGGAGACGAGGTCGAGTTTCTTCAGCTTGGTCAAGCCTTCGACCAACTTGCCCATTTCCGGACCGAACAGCTCGTCGATCTCGGCCCTGGTCGCCGTGGTGTCCTCGATCGTGTCGTGCAGCAGGGCAACCGCGATGGTCGCCTCATCCATGTGCATTTCGGTGAGGATGGCGGCGACTTCGAGCGGATGCGAGAAATAGGGATCGCCGGAGGCGCGCTTCTGGTGACCATGCTTCTGCATGGCGTAGACATAGGCCTTGTTGAGCAGCGCCTCGTTGACGTCAGGCTTGTAGCGCTGGACGCGCTCGACAAGCTCATACTGACGCATCATGGGCGGGATCTCGCAGTGCTGAAACGAATCATGCGCCGCACTGGCGTACGGCGCATGTCATAGATAACCACGAAACCGCCGACGCGAAAGTGTCGGCAGCCGTTGCGAAGATCAATAGTCGTCGCTTTTTTCCGGCGGCACCAGACCTTCGATGCCGGCCAGGAGATCTTCCTCGGTCATGCGGTCGAAGGTGATGTTGTCCTCGGTGTCGTCGGCATCGGTTGCCGCAGCGGCGGTACCGGTCTGGTCGGCGATCGCCTCGCCATCGGCTTCCGGCTCGTCGACCTCGACATGCTTCTGCAGCGAGTGGATCAGATCTTCCTTGAGGTCGTCGGGCGACAATGTCTCCTCGGCGATCTCGCGCAGCGCGATGACCGGATTCTTGTCGTTGTCACGAGGGACGGTGATCTGCGCGCCCTGGCTGATCTGACGGGCGCGATGGCCGGCCAGAAGCACGAGCTCGAAGCGGTTGTCGACCTTGTCGATGCAATCTTCAACGGTTACGCGGGCCATGAGCTGCCCCTTTCATGCCTGGATTTGATGGAAAACAGGCGCGGTCCATAACCCGGACGCCGCCAAAATACAAGCTTTTTGGCAATCTCAGGTCTGGGGCCAAGTCCGGGGCCAGGTCAGGGGCGGACTAAGGCCGGGCCAAGGCGACTCTGGTGGCGCCGCCTGCGACGATACGGCACCGATCACAATTGCTTGCTATACAGCATCATACCCTTGGATTGCCGTAAAACCGGCGTTATCTCGAATGACGAAGGTCAGCCGGTTATTTCAAGCCGACCGATAGTCACGCGCATTAAGACGACCGCTTATTTTCGAAAAGGAATATTTCCATGTTCGACCCTCGTGAAAAAATCGCTCTTTTCATCGACGGTGCCAATCTTTACGCCACGTCGCGCGCGCTCGGCTTCGATATCGACTACCGCAGGCTTTTGTCGAGCTTCCAGAAACGCGGCTACCTGCTGCGTGCATACTACTACACCGCGCTGGTCGAGGATCAGGAATACTCCTCGATCCGGCCGCTGATCGACTGGCTGGATTACAACGGTTTCAAGGTAGTAACAAAGCCGGCCAAGGAATTCACCGACTCGACCGGCCGCCGCAAGATTAAGGGCAATATGGACATCGAATTGACCGTCGATGCGTTGGAACTTGCCGATGTCGTCGATCACTATGTCATCTTTTCCGGCGACGGCGATTTCCGCACACTGGTCGAGGCGCTGCAGCGGCGCGGGCGCAAGGTGTCGATCGTCTCGACCATGGCATCGCAGCCGCCGATGATCTCCGACGACCTGCGCCGCCAGGCCGACCATTTCATCGATCTGATGACGCTGAAGAACGAAGTCGGCCGTGATCCCTCCGAGCGGCCGGTGCGCCGGCCCGAGCCTGCTGAAGTCGACGAGGACGATTTTTGACGGCGGGGATCTTGACCGCCCCCTTGGTCGCCTCCCCCGAGCCCGATCGCAACTGCCCGCTCTGCCCCCGGCTGCACGATTTTATCGCGCAATGGCGGCAGCGCGAGCCGTCCTGGTTCAATGCGCCGGTGCCGACGTTCCTTCCGCCCGAGGGCGAGGATGCGGTGCGGCTGCTGATCGTGGGACTGGCGCCGGGCCTGCGCGGTGCAAACCGCACCGGACGTCCCTTTACCGGCGACTATGCCGGCGACCTCCTCTACAACACGCTGATCGCGCACGGCTTTGCGCGCGGCCAATTCAAGGCGCGGCCCGATGACGGGCTGGAGCTTGTCGGCACGGCGATCACCAATGCGGTGCGCTGCGTGCCGCCGGACAACAAGCCGGTCGGCGCCGAGATTGCCACCTGCCGGACGTTCCTGGTGCCGACGATCGCGCGGTTCAAGAACCTGCGCGCCGTGCTGGCGCTGGGCTCGATCGCGCACCAGTCGACGGTGCGGGCGCTCGGCCAACGTGTTGCTGCTTATCCGTTCAAGCATGGCGGGCAGCAGCAAACCAATGGCGTGACGCTATTTTCCAGCTATCACTGCTCGCGCTACAACACCAACACCGGCGTGCTCACGGAAGCGATGTTTGTCAACGTCTTCAGGGATATAGCGGCGTTTCTCGAAAGCTGGATTCGGGCGGAGGCGCAAACAGCTCGGCCAACTTCTCCTGCCCGCCCTGAAGGACATTCAGATCGACATCGCCGCTGACGCCGTCGACGCGACCGCTGTCGTGGTACTGCCAATAGATCCAGCCGTCATGACCTGGCCACAGCGCCAGTGAACGAACCCAGTGCGGGCGACCGACGATCTGGCCGGCGTAGGCCCGTGCGGCCTCGTCGGTCACATAGAGGATCGCCGTTTTGCCGAAAGCTGCCTCGACAGGGCCGAGGAAAGCCGAGAGTTCGACATTCAATTCTTCGGGCGATGGCCGCCGCGGACAATTGCCGACGAATTCGATATCCACCACCGGCGGCAGCAGCGGTTGATCGCGCGGCACGACGGAGATGAAATTCTTCGCCTGATCGGCGCCAGGCCTGCAGAAGGTGAAGAAATGATAGGCACCGACTGCCAAACCAGCCGCGCGGGCCTCGCGCAGATTGGCGTCGAAGGCATCATCGACGTGGTCGCCGCCCTCGGTTGCCTTGATGACGGCGAAGGCAACATCGTCGGCGGCAACACGCTGCCAGTCGATCTGCCGCTGGTGATGGGAAACGTCGATGCCCCTGACCGGATACTTTCCGCGATCCGGAGAAAACGGACGGAGGTAGAAATAGCCGCCGGCCGCGACGAGGCACGCCAGGATCAGGCTGGCCGCACCCCAAAGGACGATCCGGTTCTTCATCCGGTCCTTCAAAAGAGTGGCTCCCAGCCTACCCACGCTCCTTCAGCAGCCGGCCCTTCTCGCGCGACCAGTCGCGCTGCTTTTCGGTTTCGCGCTTGTCGTGCAGTTTCTTGCCGCGACCAACGGCAAGCAGCAGCTTGGCCCGGCCCTGGTCGTTGAAATAGATTTTTAGCGGCACCAGCGTCATGCCTTCGCGATCGACACTCTGCGACAGCTTGGCCATCTCGCGCTTGTTGAGCAGGAGTTTGCGGCGCCGGCGCGGCTCGTGGTTGAAGCGGTTGGCTTGCAGATATTCCGGCAGATAGGAGTTGATCAGCCAGATCTCACCGCCCTCGACCGAGGCGTAAGAGTCCTGGATGTTGGCCTGGCCCTGGCGCAGCGATTTCACCTCGGTGCCGGTCAGCACCAGGCCGGCCTCGATCGTGTCGAGCACCTCATAGGAAAACCGCGCCTTGCGGTTTTCCGCAACGGTCTTGTTGTTGGGATCGGCTTTTCTGACTTGATTCATGATGCGGAGAGGTGGCGCCTCATCCCTAATTAATCAAGCCGGCGTGCTTCATGGCCGCATCGATCTTCTCGGCGGTCGACTGCTCGACGGTGACCAGCGGTGAACGCAGCACGTTCTCGACCTTGCCGAGCTTCGACAGCGCATATTTCGCGCCGGACACGCCGGGCTCCAGGAAAATCGCCTTGTGCAGCGGCAGCAACCGGTCCTGCAAGTCCAGCGCCTTGGCGTTCTCACCGGAAAGCGTCGCCTCCTGGAATTCGGCGCACAGCCGCGGCGCGACATTCGCCGTCACCGAGATGCAGCCGACGCCGCCATGGGCGTTGAAGCCGAGCGCCGAGGCATCCTCGCCGGAAAGCTGGATGAAATCCTTGCCGCAGGTCGCGCGCTGCTCGGAAACCCGCTCGACCTTGCCGGTGGCATCCTTGACGCCGATGATGTTCCTGAAGTCACGCACCAGCTCGCCCATCGTCTCGGGCGTCATGTCGATCACCGAGCGCGGCGGAATATTGTAGATGATGATCGGCAGGCTGGTCGCCTTGGCGACCGCGGCGAAATGGGCGTAGAGACCGCGCTGCGTCGGCTTGTTGTAGTAAGGCGTGACGACGAGTGCAGCGTCGGCGCCCGCCTTCTCGGCATATTGCACCAGGCCAACCGCCTCCTCGGTGTTGTTGGAGCCGGCGCCGGCGACGACCGGAGCGCGGCCCTTGGCGACCTCGATGCACACTTTGACTACGTGGCGGTGCTCGTCATGCGACAGCGTCGGCGACTCGCCGGTGGTGCCGACCGGAACCAGACCGCTCGTGCCTTCGGCGATCTGCCAGGCAACGAGAGCGCGAAAGGCTTTCTCGTCGAAACGGCCGCTCTTTTCGAACGGTGTCACGAGCGCGGTAAGCGAGCCTCTCAGCATGTCGTCCAACTCCCTGGGACTAGCGCATGACCCCGAAAATCGGAGTCGATTTTCGCGGGGGATCATGCGCCAAATTTAAAGTGCTACAGCGTCCTTTGCGCGTCTGAGACGACGCACGGCGCTGTAGGTGTTTTGTCGTGCGCGCCTTCTAGCCGAAAGCGAAGCGGCGCACCATAGTCTCGACACTGTTGCGCGGCAAGCATGGTGGTAATGCCAGCAAGCGCAATTTGAAAGGCCTCGATAGCGTTGTTTACGGGCTCTTCATCACAGCCAACTAGGCTTCGGTTGATCTGTGCCTGTTGGTAATGTGTAGACAGGAAATGATGAAGACCATGCCGACCAGGCAGCCTCATTTTTTTGCGCTGCTTGGCGCAATTCTCCTGCTGACGCCGAGCCTTGTGGCCGCGGGCAAGATCGATGTGCAGGTCACGTCGGCCATACCGATACCAAACCTGCAGGATACGGGCCTGCACGATACGGGATCTCCATCCGTCAGTGTCGCCAGGCTGAAAAGCGGCCTCGATGCGCTGGCGGCAAACGACATTGCCGGTGCGCTTCAAGCGCGCGAAACCCTGCCGGTCAATTCGCTCGACCGGCACATCCTTGCCTGGGCGATCGCACTCTACGGCGGCGACAAGGTGCCAAGCGGCGACATCGCCGATGCTGCGAAAATGCTGCCGAACTGGCCGGGCTTGATCGCCTTGCGCAAGAACAGCGAGCGTGCGCTCTATCGCGAAAATCCCGCGCCTGAGACCGTGGTGAAGGCTTTCGGCGGCAGCCAGCCACAAACAGTCGAGGGCGTGGTGATCCTCGCCCGCTCCTATGTGTCGCAGGGCAACGTCGAAGCAGCGCGCTCGGTGCTGTCGCCTTTCTGGCGCACTGAGAAACTGGAAGCCAAGGACGAAGCGGCGATCATCTGGGAATTCGGCAAGCTCATCGCCGCTGCCGACCACAGCTTTCGCATGGAGCGCATGTTCTATGCCGACCGGGTCAATTCCGCGCTGCGCGTCGCCGGCCTTGCCGGCGCCCAACAGCTGGCCGATGCCTGGGCAGCGGCGGACAGGGGTGACAAGAAAGCGGCCAAACTGCTGAAGGCGGTGCCCGCTGCGCAGCGTTCGGCCGGCTATTTCTTCGCGCAAGCCCAATATCTACGCAAGCAGCAGAAGTTTTCCGACGCCGCCGCAGTGATGATGAAGGCGCCGAGCGACCGCAGCGCACTGATCGATCCGGATGCCTGGTGGGCCGAGCGCCGGGTGCTGTCGCGCGAACTGGTCGACCAGGGCGACATGAAGACCGCCTACAAAATAGTCGCAGCACACGCCGCCGAAAGTGCTGCGAACGCGGCGGATGCGGAGTTTCATGCCGGCTGGTACGCGCTGCGCGGCCTCAACGAGCCCAACACCGCTGCCAGGCATTTCGCGCGGATCGCCGATCTCGCCCAGGGGCCGATCTCGCTGTCGCGCGCCTATTACTGGCTCGGCCGTGCGGCCGAAGCCGGCGGTCCCGGCAGTGCGAAGGATAATTTCACCCGTGCCGCTGGTTACGGCACGACCTTCTACGGCCAGCTCGCCGGCGAGCGCGTCGGCCGGCAGGTCCTCAACATCGCCCATCCGCAGCCGAGCGCCGCCGATCAGCGGAATTTCGCCAATCGCGAGGCGGTCAGCGCCATCAAGCGGCTGCAGGAGGCGGGCTATGAGCGCTACGCCGACACGCTTTACCGCGACCTCGCCGGGCAGTTGACCAGTCCCGGAGAGCTGGCGTTGCTCGCCGCTATGGCGGAAAAGCAGGGCAACCATTTCCTGGCGCTGAAAATCGGCAAGATCGCCGGCGCGCGCGGCATCGATGTCGGCGCGCTGTCGCACCCGCTCGGCGTCATTCCCGCCACCGCCAACATTTCCGGCTCCGGCAAGGCGCTGGCCTATGCGATCGCTCGCCAGGAAAGTGAATTCAATATCGGCGCCGTCTCCAGCGCCGGCGCGCGCGGGCTGCTGCAGCTGATGCCGGGGACCGCCAGGCAATTGGCGAAGAAGGCCGGGATGACGTTCTCGCAGGCGCGGCTGACCACCGACGCCGGCTACAATGCGACGCTGGGCGCCGCCTTCCTCGGCGAGCAGCTCGGCCGCTTCGACGGTTCCTATGTACTGACCTTCGCCGGCTACAATGCCGGCCCCAACCGCGCCGCCCAGTGGGTGGCTAGATTTGGCGATCCGCGCGGCAAGGACATCGACTCAGTAGTCGACTGGATCGAGCGGATTCCTTATACGGAAACAAGAAGTTACGTCCAGCGCGTGATGGAGAATTACGAAGTCTACAAGATGCGCATTTCCGGCAAGTACGATATCGTTGGAGATTTGGTGAACGGGCTGAGTTGAGGAGCGTCGACGGCGTTCGAGATTGGCGAATGCGTCGATGACGGCCAATCTCCCTCACGAGGGGGAGATCGGCAGTTCCGCCGGTCCGCCTTCCCGATTTGACCGCACCTTCCCTCGCCTGTAGCAGTCGGAGACTATCCGGCAGCAGCGAGGAACCACGTTTAGATGCCCAGCGACCAGGGTTTTTCCGATTTCTTCTACGCCTCGCCGGACGGGCTGCAACTTCACGCCCGTGTCTACGGCGAAGCGAATTCCGAACACTGGCCGGTCGTCTGCCTGCCTGGCCTGACCCGCAATTGCCGCGATTTTCATGAGCTGGCGCTGCACCTGTCGCGACGGGCGGAAGGTTCGCGAAAAATTGTCGCTTTCGACTACCGCGGGCGCGGGCAATCCGCCTACGACCCCGATATCGGCCATTACAATATCGGCGTTGAAGCCGGTGATATCCTCGCCGGGTTGGCGGCGCTGAGCATCGAGGCGGCGGCGTTCATCGGAACGTCGCGTGGGGGGCTGATCATCCATGTGCTCGGCACGATGCGGCCGGCCGTCCTTAAAGCCGTCGTCCTCAACGACATCGGCCCAGTGGTCGAGGCTAGCGGTTTCGCCTATATCCGCTCCTATCTCGAGCAGACACCAAAGCCGAAAACCCATGCCGAGGCGATCGGCGCCCAGTGCGGCGCGCATAGCAGCGACTTTCCAGCTCTGACCGAGGCGGATTGGGAGCGGATGGTATGGGCCCTCTACCGAGAGACGGATGAGGGGTTGGTGCCGGATTTCGACCCGAAGCTGGTCGATACGCTGGCGGGTCTCGACCTTACTCAGCCACTGGCAGATCTGTGGCCGCAGTTCGAGGCGCTGGCGGCCATACCCTTGCTCGCCATCCGCGGCGCCAATTCGAAGCTGCTTTCCGCCGAGACGCTCGAACAGATGCGAAAGCGTCACCCTTGTGTCGAGACGATTACGGTCGAGGGCCAGGGCCATGCGCCTTTCCTCGAGACCGGCGGCCTGCCCGGCGCCATCGCCAATTTTCTTGATAGGGCCGAGCAACGCATCGGTTCGAGCTAATGCTCGAGAACTGAGGAATTTATTTGAGGCAGTGCCGCAGCGCATCCTGCTTTCGCGGAAAGGGGACTTATCCTGCGAAGCGCCCAGCGCGAAGCAGGATGGCGGAGAGGATGGGATTCGAACCCACGAGAAGCTTTTGACCTCTACTCCCTTAGCAGGGGAGCGCCTTCGACCACTCGGCCACCTCTCCGTTGCGCCGGTGGATAAAGAAAAGCGCCGGCACAATCAACAAGCCGGCGCGATTATCATTGAAAAAACCGGCTTCCGCCTAATGGCGCTTTCGCCATGCGGCGATTCTGCGGCAATCCCTCGGCCGGCGACTCAACGACATCGTCGCAATTCCGGCGGGCAATTGTCGGAATCGGCCGGATTGCAAAGGTCTCGCCCAAGGGTTTCCGATAGCTCAATGGTTAACGGGAGCTTTCCGAGTGAGGCCAAATCGTGTCATTTGTGCAACAAGGCAGGGGGATAGCGCCTGCACAGACCTTTCGCCGATACGATGGTGGTTGAACGCCGCCGCCTCATGGGTAATGTCGAATTCGAAGGAGCGGCGCGGTGCGCATCTTTTTCGGTAGTGGGGATGGGGCAGGGAACGCTGTCCTTCAGCAAAGAATACCCAGACCCGTTTTTTAACTTTTGACTGGAGGTCAGAAAATGAACATCAAGAGCCTTCTTCTTGGCTCCGCTGCGGCTCTGGTCGCAGTTTCCGGTGCGCGCGCCGCCGACGCCGTCGTCGTTGCCGAGCCGGAACCCGCTGAATACGTCCGCATCTGCGACGTCTATGGCGCTGGCTACTTCTACATCCCCGGCACCGAGACCTGCCTGCGCATCGGCGGCTATGTCCGCTACGACATCGGCGTCGGCGACATCGGCACATTCACCGGTGCGGGGACCGTCGACGTCGAGGACGGCGACGATCAGGATACCTACTGGAAGCGTGCTCGTTTCGCGCTGAAAACCTGGACCGGCCAGGAAACCGAGCTCGGCACCTTGAAGACGTACACCGAGACCCGCTTCAATTTCCGCAACACCCAGGGCGATACATCTCCGGTCCTCAACGAAGCCTACAACCCCGGCGTTTCGCTGAACTTCGCCTGGATCCAGCTCGGTGGACTGCGCGTTGGTAAGGACGAATCGGCCTTCGATACGTTCATTGGCTACGCCGGCAACGTCATGAACGATACGCTGGTTCCCTACGGCGGCTTCGACACCAACGTCGTCCAGTACTATTTCGACGCCGGCAACGGCTTCTCGGCCGTCGTCTCGCTCGAACAAGGTTACGGCGACTTCACGATCGACAGCTACGTCCCGCACGTCGTCGGCGGTGTGAAGTGGACGCAGGGCTGGGGCGCGATCACCGGCGTCATTGCTTACGACAGCAACTATGAAGAAGTGGCCGGCAAGGTTCGCCTCGACGTCACCCCGATGGAGAACCTGTCGCTGTTCATCATGGCCGGCTACGGCACGGACGACAACTACACGGATGGTGGCTTCGCAATCCCCGCCAACGGCCGCGGCATGTACAAGCTGTGGAGCGGCAATTGGGCACTCTGGGGCGGTGGCACCTACACCATCAACGAGAAGACCTCGTTCAACACCCAGATCTCGTATGACGAGGGCGAGAATCTCGGTGTCGTGGCCAACATCGCCTACGATATCGTCCCCGGCCTGACGATCACGGCCGAAGCCAGCTACCTCCATCTTGGTGATGAGACCGTCAGCAACTGGACCGGTGCCGATGACGACGACAACTTCGGCGGCCAGCTCCGCTTCCAGCGCTCGTTCTAATCAGCAGCGTTTGACTGAAATCGAACCCGGCGGGCAACCGCCGGGTTTTTTCGTATCGGCGTGGCTGTCAAGGGCGGAATGTATGGCGCGGCCGATACCGGCCATGGTCGTTCTGTGATCGGCCTGCAGCCGCCGGTCTCCAACGCTGGCGTGCGGCAACAGGCCACCAAACCTTCGTCATTCCCGGGCGAAGCAGGAACGCAGACCTGAGATCGACTCCGTTATCGCAGCCGAAGAATTTAGCTGCGCAGAATGAAAGCAGCAGCGATTCTTCGCGCCCCCTCTGTCCTGCCGGACATCTCCCCCACAAGGAGGGAGATCGGCAGCTTCACTGACAGCGCCTGTTCATCAACGTTGGAGATCAGCGAAAGCCGCAATGACGGCCATCTCCCCCCTCGTAGGGGAGATGTCCGGCAGGACAGAGGGGAGCGCTGTCCATCTCGAAAGATTCTGCACCGCAGCAGCGCTTGCCAAGGAACAGAATAGGAAGTTCGTTCCCGCCCTTTTGGGGGAAGACGGCTAGTGGCATTTAGCTGTTCGTTGGGATTGGCGGCTGAAGGTCGGTTGGGAGCAAGCCTATGCGCTTGCGACCCTCGCGGTCCACGCAATGTGGATTGCCGACCTCAAGTCAAATCTCTGCAAGATCGCCCAACGACTGTATAAGCGGCTGAATTTCGTTTTCATAATTCTTCCAGCGCTTGACCGACGATTTGTAAATCGGCTGACGAACCTGCCAGCGACTGGGCGTGTTGACCGAACCATCCCTATCGAAAAAGCGTAGGCAGGCGTCATCCCAAGGCAGCCCGAGATAATCTATGAGGCGGCGTGACTGCGCTTCCTGGTCCTCGACCAGCGTTTCGTAGCGGTTTTCGAAGATAAGGCCTGGAAAAACCTTGTTCCAATGCTGCATCAGGCGGTCATACTCGCGATAGTACAGGCCTAGTGTTTTCAGGTCGGTGTTGTAGCTGTGCCCCTCGCTGAAGTTGAGGACAAAGCAGGAGACGCAATTGTCGATGGCGTCACGACGGCAATGAATGATGCGTGCGTTGGGGAAGAGAAGCCCGACAAGGCCGATCAGTTCGAAATTGTGCGGCATTTTATCCACGACGCGAAGTGCGGCAGGCGCCCGCTCCCGCAAATAGGACAGATGCTCTTCGGCCAGCGTTCTGGACAGGTCTTCCGTGATCGACATGACTGGCTGGTGCAAATCTCCAGCCGATGATGTCCTCAGACCGATCGCATTCGCGACCCGCCTTAGTTTGCTAAGCTCCCCTGCACCATGGACATCGGGATGGCTGGCGCAGATCTGCTCCGTGAGCGTCGTTCCCGAGCGGGGCATGCCAACCACGAACACAGGCACTTCGGAAGGATTTCCATAGCAGGCCCGGGCAGCCAAAAAGTCCGGCGTGAAGGTGTCAATCATCGAATCGATCCACCGACGATACAAGTCGATGTCGAACTTGTAGCCGGCGGCCTGTTTCGCCCTGTTGAAATGGTCGAATGCCTCATTATAGCGCTTAAGGTCGTTCAGCACCTTGCCGGCGGCGAGATGGAGTTGCTGCGCGGCTTCCGAACCAAGTTTCGGATTACCGAGTTCGCGAAGGATGGATTGGAGCTCCTCTGGCTCCTCGGTGAACTTTCGTGTCTGTACAAGGTCGTTGTAGGCAGCCGGCACCCCAATACGGCGATCAATCGCTTCTTTCAGATAGTCGGCGGCTTCATTCATACGCCCTAAGCCGCTGAGCGCGCCGGCCAGCCCGGCTCGCACCTTGGGATGATCGCGGTTGATTTTCAGCGCCTTCTCGTAAAGCGGCAAAGCCATGTCGGGCTTGTCAAACGCCGTGTAGGTGCGGCCCAATGCGCAAAGTGCTTCGATAAGGCCGGGCTGCAGTTCCAAGGCGTACTGCATATGCCTGATTGCGGGCGAATACTCGCTGACCTTCACATAGGCCTCGCCCAGGCTGAGGTGGTAGTAGGGGTTTTTAGGTTCCTCGCCGACCGCCCGTGCGAAATATCGCAAGGCCCTCTCATCATCGTAACCCAAGTATACGGTCCCCAAGATGTACAAGGCGAGCGGATGGTTTGGCGTGCGCGCCAGAACCCGAAGGCATAGGTCCTGAGCCTCGTCGAGCCGCTTGGCCTGCTGAAAGGCATATGCCTGTTTCAGCAGCGCGTCGTCGGCCTGCGTACGCGACTGGGCGTTTCCTTTCTGCGGGCTCGCTAAAGGCTTCACTATCGGCACCTTCGCTTTCGGCGCGGGTCCGGGCTTGATGTGCTTTGACCAAGCAGGTGGGAGTCGATTGTTCATAATATCTCGCTAGCAAAAAGATCCGAAGGAATCCAGCATGCTGGTTTCAGCCAAGGCGGGAGCTTGCGCGGCCAACTGTGCCGCGCTAGCAAGAAGGCCCTTTTCGAACGAGCCTTTGCCATGCGCCAGCGCCCTCCCCTCACTCCGATCGTCAGTGCGCTTCCCTCGACGGTGCCGTTTGTCGGCCCGGAGGCACAGGAACGTGATCGGGGTCGTGCGTTTCGCGCCCGCATCGGCGCCAATGAGAGCAGCTTTGGCCCTTCGCCGCGTGTCGTCGCCCGCATGGCCGGCCTCGCCCGCGACATGTGGATGTATTGCGACCCCGACAATCACGATTTGAAGGTGGCTGTCGCTGCGCATCTTGGCGTCAGTGCCGAAAACGTGGTAGTCGGCGAAGGCATAGACGGGTTGCTCAGCCTGGTGGCGCGCATGTATGTGGCGCCGGGCGACGCGGTGGTCACCTCGCTCGGCGCCTATCCGACCTTCAATTTCCATATTGCCGGCGTCGGCGGCCGGCTGGTCGCGGTTCCCTATGAGAACGACCGGGAAAGCCTCGACGGCCTATTGGCTGCGGTCGCCAGGGAACATGCGGCGCTGGTCTACCTGTCCAACCCGGACAATCCGATGGGCAGTTGGTGGGAAGCGGCCGAACTCATCCGCTTTATCGAAGCCCTGCCGGAGACCACAATGCTGGTGCTCGACGAGGCCTATGGCGAGTTGGGCCCGGCCTCGGCGCTGCCGCCGATCGATGTCGCGCAGCCGAACGTCATCCGCATGCGCACCTTTTCGAAGGCCTACGGGCTGGCCGGCATACGCTGCGGCTATGCGGTGGCCGAGGCCCAGGTGATCCGCGATTTCGAGAAGATCCGCAACCATTACGGCGTCAGCCGCATGGCGCAGATCGCCGGCGTGGAGGCGCTTGCCGATCAGAACTATCTCCAAAACGTGGTGGCGCGGGTCGCTGCCGGCCGCCGGCGAATCGCCGAGGTCGCCGAGGCCAACGGGCTGAAGCCGCTGCCCTCGGCGACCAATTTCGTCACCATAGACTGCGGCGGCGACGGCGCCTTCGCGCTGAACGTGCTGCAGGCGCTGCTGTCGCGCGACGTGTTCATCCGCAAGCCGATGGTACCGGTGCTCGACCGCTGCATCCGGGTCAGCGTCGGCCTCGACCATGAGCTCGACATTTTTGCTGAGGAACTTCCGGGCGCGTTGGCGGTGGCACGGGGGAACTGAAAGGCACTCTTCCTTCTTCCCTTGTAGGAGAAGGTGGATCGGCGCGTAGCGCTGAGACCGGTGTTGGACGGAGTGCCGGCGGTGCCAAGCTGGAACACCCCTCATCCGACCTCGCGGAGCCTGTCCTCGGGCTTGCCGGAGGTAAGACCCGTGGGCGAGGCCACCTTCCTCCCACAAGGGAGAAGAAAGAGCCGCGCGGCTTGCGCCGTCTCGCCTGCCGGAATGTTCGATCCACACCTTGAATTAATTGAACGTTCATTTTATAATCACGCTTCTGGATGAGGTGAACATGGCGCGCACGACCGGTTCGGTCGGGGAAAAGACCGAAGCTGCGGTCCGCGAGGCGGCGATCAGCCTGATCGCGCGTCTTGGCTACGAGGCGATGTCGATGCGCCAGCTGGCCGCCGAGGTCGGCGTGCAGGCGGCGGCGCTCTACCGCTATTTCCCGACCAAGGAAGACCTCTTGTTCACGCTGATGCGCGAGCACATGGTAGGGCTGATCGAGGCGTGGGAGACGACGCGCCCGGCCGCGGCCGATCCGGCGACGCGGCTCGCCGCCTATGTCAAAAACCACATCGCCTTCCACATCGAACGCCGCCATTCCACCCATGTCTCGAACATGGAATTGCGCAGCCTTTCGCATGATCGCCTGACGCAGATCCTGCGCCTGCGCACGACCTATGAAAAGGAGCTGCGCGCCATTCTGCGCGACGGCGCAGAGGCGGGCGACTTCAGCGTCGAAGACACAGGTCTGACTGCCATGGCGCTGATCCAGATGATGACCGGCGTCATCGTCTGGTTCCGGCCGGGCGAGCGGCTATCGATCTCGGAGGTAACCGCCACATATCTTTCAATGACGATGCGCCTGGTTGGAGCAAAGGCCCACGGCGCGACAAAGACCTACAGCGTCGCAGCCCCTTCCGGCGAGCAAAGGACGTTGTAGCATTTTGGTTTTGCGCATGATCTACCGCGAAAATCGAATTCGATTTCGGGGTCATGCGCCGGGAGGAACGGCATGTACACGCACACACTTAACTTCGGGCTTGACGAAGACATCGAGGCGTTGCGCGACCTGGTGCGGCGCTTCGCCCAGGACAAGATCGCGCCGATCGCCGCCGAGATCGACCGTTCGAACGAATTTCCGGCGCATCTGTGGGCCGAGCTCGGCGGGCTCGGGCTGCTCGGCATCACCGCCGATCCGGATTTCGGCGGCACCGGCATGGGCTATCTCGCTCATGTTGTCGCTATGGAAGAGATTTCCCGCGCCTCGGCCTCGGTCGGCCTCTCCTACGGCGCCCATTCCAACCTCTGCGTCAACCAGATCAATCGCTGGGCGACGCCGGCGCAGAAGGAGAAACATCTGCCCGCTCTATGCACCGGCGAAAAGGTCGGCGCGCTGGCAATGTCGGAATCCGGCGCCGGCTCCGACGTCGTATCGCTCAAACTGCGCGCCGAAAAGCGCAACGACCGCTACGTTCTCAACGGCACCAAGATGTGGATCACCAACGGCCCGGATGCCGAAACACTGGTAGTCTACGCCAAGACCGATCCGGAGCTCCATTCGCGCGGCATCACCGCGTTTATCGTCGAAAAATCGATGGCCGGGTTTTCCGTCGCGCAAAAGCTCGACAAGCTCGGCATGCGCGGCTCGAACACCGGCGAACTTGTGTTTGAGAATGTCGAAGTGCCGTTCGGCAACGTGCTTCACGAGGAAGGGCGCGGTGTCGAGGTGCTGATGTCGGGCCTCGATTACGAGCGCACGGTGCTCGCCGGCGGCCCGCTCGGGTTGATGACGGCGTGCCTCGATGTGGCGATCCCCTATGTGCATGAGCGCAAGCAGTTCGGTCAGCCGATCGGCGAGTTCCAGCTGGTGCAGGGCAAACTCGCCGACATGTATACCACGATGACTGCCGCGCGCGCCTATGTCTATGCCGTCGCCGCCGCCTGCGACCGCGGCCAGACGAGCCGCAAGGACGCCGCCGCTTGCGTGCTGTTCGCTGCCGAGAAGGCGACGCAGATGGCGCTCGACGCCATTCAGCTGCTGGGCGGCAACGGCTACATCAATGACTATCCGACCGGCCGGCTTCTGCGCGACGCCAAGCTCTATGAGATCGGCGCCGGCACCAGCGAAATCCGCCGCTGGCTGATCGGGCGCGAAATCATGGCGGAGGGGGTATAAGATGGCTACGCTCCAGTCCCAGATCTCGCCAGCATCCGACACGTTCCGCGCCAATACCGAGCGCATGCGGGCGTTGGTCGCCGACATTGCGGAAAAGGCGGCAACCGTCGAGCGTGGCGGCTCGGAGGAAGCGCGGGAACGGCACCAGAGCCGCGGCAAGCTTTTGCCGCGCGAACGCCTGGCCCAACTGCTCGACACCGGCTCGCCCTTCCTCGAAATCGGCCAGTTCGCGGCGTGGTCGATGTATGGCGAAGACATCTCATCGGCCGGCATCATTGCCGGCATCGGCCGCGTCGAAGGCACCGAAGTCATGGTCGTCGTGAACGACGCCACGGTGAAGGGCGGCACCTATTATCCGCTGACCGTAAAGAAGCATCTGCGCGCACAGGAAATCGCGCTGCAGAACAAATTGCCTTGCGTCTATCTGGTCGACAGCGGCGGCGCCAATCTGCCAAACCAGGACGAGGTGTTTCCCGACCGCGACCATTTCGGCCGCATCTTCTACAACCAGGCCAACATGTCGGCTTCAGGCATACCGCAGATCGCCTGCGTCATGGGCTCGTGCACGGCGGGCGGCGCCTATGTGCCAGCGATGTCGGACGAGACAATCATGGTGCGCAACCAGGCGACCATCTTCCTCGGCGGTCCGCCGCTGGTGAAGGCCGCTACCGGCGAGGATGTCAGCGCGGAGGAACTGGGCGGCGCCGATGTGCACACGCGGCTTTCCGGCGTTGCCGACCATTATGCGCTGGACGACGAGCACGCGCTGGCGATCGCCCGCCGCATCGTCAAGAACCTGAATCGAACGAAGGAGATCGGGCTGGCACTTCGCGATCCGATTCCGCCGCTTCATGCAGCCGATGAGCTCTACGGCATTGTGCCGACCGATCTGCGCCAGCCCTATGATGTGCGTGAAGTGATCGCGCGCATCGTCGACGGCTCCGAGTTCGACGAGTTCAAGCAGAATTACGGCACCACGCTGGTCACCGGCTTTGCCCATCTCAACGGCATGCCGGTCGGCATCATCGCCAACAACGGCGTGCTGTTCTCCGAAAGCGCCCTCAAGGGCGCGCATTTCATCGAGCTGTGCTGCCAGCGCAAGATCCCGCTGATCTTCCTGCAAAACATCACCGGTTTCATGGTGGGGCGAAAGTACGAGGCCGGCGGCATCGCCAAGGACGGCGCCAAGCTGGTGATGGCCGTCGCCACGGCGCGCGTGCCGAAGGTGACCATCATCATCGGCGGCTCGTTCGGCGCCGGCAATTACGGCATGTGCGGACGCGCCTATTCGCCCCGCTTCCTGTGGATGTGGCCGAATGCCCGCATTTCGGTAATGGGCGGCGAGCAGGCTGCCACGGTGCTGGCCGTCGTCAAGCGCGAGGGGATCGAGCGCAAAGGCGGAGAATGGAGCCCAGAGGAAGAGGCAAAATTCAAGAAGCCGATCCTGATGAAATACGAGCACGAAGGCCACCCGCTCTACTCCTCCGCCCGGCTCTGGGACGACGGCATCATCGACCCGGCCAAGACGCGCGAGGTGCTGGCGCTCAGCCTATCGGCGGCGCTGAACGCCGGGATCGAGGAGACAAAGTTCGGCGTGTTCAGGATGTGAGATGAGCGAAATCGACCACAGAATTCGCGTTCATACCGGCGACATCACCAAGCTGGCTGTCGATGCCATCGTCAATGCCGCCAACACCTCGCTCTTAGGCGGCGGAGGCGTCGACGGCGCCATTCACCGGACGGCCGGGCCTGAACTTCTGACTGAATGCCGGATGCTAAATGGCTGCAAGGTCGGCGACGCAAAACTCACCAAGGGCTACAGGCTGCCGGCACGCTACATCATCCACACGGTCGGCCCGGTCTGGCAAGGTGGCGACAAGGGCGAAGCTGAGCTGCTCGCCTCCTGCTACCGCCGGTCGCTCGAAATCGCCGCCGCCAAGGATTGCCGGACGGTGGCATTTCCGGCGATCTCGACCGGTGTATACCGATATCCAAAGGACCAGGCGACGCAGATCGCCGTTGGCGCGGTGAGCGCCTTCATCGGCCACAACGCGCTTCCGGAAACCGTCACCTTCTGCTGCTTCGACCAGCAGACGGCAGAACTGTACCGGCAAACCGTTGCTGCCCTGGCGAAGGGTGATCTGCACCGATGAAAAGTACGATCCACATTATTCAGACTCATTTTCAACCAGGGTACTGGTCACGCGGAAAAATTGCGGCTATTGCTCTTTGCAAATACCAATGGGGATTGGGCGAAGATGAGACTGCGACTTTTTCAGAAAACAACTGTATCTATACTTGCGGGGTTGCTTATATTAGCGGCGCCAGGCGTTGGCACAGCGGAATCGCTGGCGGGAAGCAAAGGCGACCGCCGTTTCGCAGTCCATTTTCCGCCAGGTTCGACGGGAGACTGCCCGAAGGCCTACAAAGCCTATGTTGCAGCCAGCGGGCATTCCGCTTATGCCACGAGCTTTTATTCGCGCGTGGTCGACCTCTATATCATCTGTGGCTCGAGACTCAATGCGCCGTCCCAGAAGGCTGCGGAAGAGATGGCGCTGCGCAACTGTCAGTCCGGCTTGACGAGGTGGAAGGTCAAGACCGCCAGCGGCGGCTGCGCGATCGCGGCGTCGAAGTAGGCGCTGCTTCCGCAAGGACAGGCTGGCGGGCAGGACAGAGGGGGGTGTTCAAGCGCCCTGCCCCCCGCGGGGTTGGAACCTTACTCGCGGAGGTCCCATGTTCGCCAAAATCCTGATCGCCAATCGCGGTGAGATCGCCTGCCGGGTCATCCGCACGGCGCGCAAGATGGGCGTGCGCACGGTCGCGGTCTATTCGGATGCCGATGCGAAATCTTTGCATGTCGCGATGGCCGACGAAGCTGTGCATATCGGCGCCTCGCCTGTCGGCGAAAGCTATCTGCGCGGCGACAAGATCGTCGCGGCGGCTTTGGCCGCCGGCGCGGAAGCCATCCATCCGGGCTACGGTTTTCTGTCGGAAAACCCTGATTTCGTCGACCAGGTGACGGCGGCGGGGCTCGTCTTCATCGGCCCGTCAGCGGCCTCGATCCGCGCCATGGGGCTGAAGGACGCGGCCAAGCGGCTGATGGAGAAGGCCGGCGTGCCTGTTGTGCCGGGCTATCAAGGCGAGGCGCAGGAGATTGTGCTGCTCGCCTCCAAGGCACGCGAGATCGGCTATCCCGTGCTGATCAAGGCGCGCGCCGGTGGCGGTGGCAAGGGCATGCGGCGCGTCGAACATCCCGACGACTTTTCCGAGGCGCTGTCGGGTGCGCGGCGCGAGGCCAAGGCCGCTTTCGGCGACGACCGCGTGCTGGTCGAGAAATATATCGACAAGCCGCGCCACATCGAGGTTCAGGTATTCGGCGATAGCTTCGGCAATGTCGTGTATCTCTACGAGCGCGACTGCTCGGCGCAGCGACGCCACCAGAAGGTGATCGAGGAAGCCCCTGCCCCCGGCATGACGCCGGCATTGCGCAAGGCGATGACGGAGGCAGCGGTGAAGGCCGCCAAGGCGATCAACTATTTCGGCGCCGGCACGATTGAGTTTATCGTCGATGCCTCGCAAGGGCTGAAGGCCGACCGCTTCTGGTTCATGGAAATGAACACCCGCCTGCAGGTCGAGCACCCCGTCACCGAAATGGTCACAGGCATCGACCTGGTCGAATGGCAGTTGCGGGTAGCGTCCGGCGAGAAGCTGCCGAAGACGCAGAGCGAGATCACGTTCTCCGGCCATGCCTTCGAAGCGCGAATCTATGCCGAGGACGCGGCAAAGGGTTTTTTGCCGGCGACGGGCACGCTGCATCACCTGAAATTTCCGGATTCCGCGCCCGAGGGCGCCAGCATGCGGATCGAGACCGGCGTGCGGGCCGGCGATGCCATCTCGCCCTTCTACGATCCAATGATCGCCAAGCTGATCGTGCACGGCAAGAGCAGGCAGGCGGCACTCGAAGCGCTGGGCATAGCCCTTTCGCAGACCGAGATCGCCGGCTCGACTGTCAACACCGCCTTTCTCGCTGCTCTTGCCGCTGATGCGGACTTTTCGGCAGGCGATGTCGATACCGGCCTGATCGGCAGGCATCAGCAAGCGCTGACTGCAGTCCCGCCGCCGAGCAGCGAGATCGTCGCCGCAGCCGCATTTGCGGCGTCCGGCGCCGGGACTCAGGCGCCGTCCAACGATCCGTGGTCGTCGCTTGCCGGTTATTCGCATTTCCACACTGTTCCGCGGCGCACGCGGCTACGATACGGCGATGATGAGATAGTCGCGCTTGTGTCGGTGCGGCCGGACAAGCGCTTCCAAGTGGCACTGGACGCACCTTATGACAGCGCCAGTCCGCTCGATCTTCGCGCCGCCCCTCGCCTCGCCCGCTGGCCAGGCCATGTCACTGTCTTTTCGGGCGCCATCGGCTACAGCTTCGCGGTGCCGGACCCGCTGGCGAGGGCCGACGAAATCGCTGCCGGCTCTGACAGCCTGCGCGCGCCGATGCCTGGCCTGGTCAAGCTGGTGCGCGCGGCAAGAGGCGAGGCCGTCATCAAGGGTCAGCCGCTGTTGATCCTGGAAGCGATGAAGATGGAGCACACGATTTCCGCCACTCATGACGGGACCATCGCCGAGATCGCAACGGAAGGCGCACAAGTCACCGACGGGACCGTGCTGGTGCGTTTTGCCGAGGAAGCCCACGTCTGACCGCTGTTCCTTCATCCAAGAGGCGACGTCGAAGACACGCGCCACAAACGCGTGCCCAAAATGAAAATGGCCGGGTCTGCCCCGGCCATCTCCGATTGTCGCCAGGCGCTAAAGCGCGTCTCATGCGAGGCGCTTTAGTTCTTGTTTTATGGATGTCGTTATCGCAAAACCGCTGCGCACTTTTGCGCGACATGCATTACCCACCCATTACGGCTGGATCGGCGCGTATTTGCCGTCGTGCCACTGGTTGATGTCGTAGCTGACGTTCTTGAGGTCGCCCTTTTCATCGAAAGTGACAGGGCCGACGACGGTGCTGATCGGCTCGCCATTCTTCAGCGCTTCGGCAACCTTGGCCGGGTCGTCGCTGCCGGCGCGCTTGATACCCTCGGCAAAGGCCTGGATCACGGCATAGGAGAACAGCGTGAAGCCCTCGGGCACGAAGCCGCCCGCCTTGATCTTTTCGATGGCTTCCTTCGCTTCGGGCTTCGCCTGCGGATCCGACGGGAAGACAAACATGGTGCCTTCGCCGGCCGGACCGGCGACCTGCCAGAATTCCGGCGTGGCGATCGAGTCCGGCATGATCAGCTGATACTTCAGGTTCTGTTCCGCCGACTGGCGCAGGATGAGGCCGGCTTCGGGGTGGTAGCCGCCGAAATAGACTATATCCGCCTTCAGGTCCTTGAGCTTGGTGACAAGCGCCGCGTAGTCTTTTTCACCGGCGTTGATGCCCTCGTAAAGGATCTCTTTGAGACCGTTCTGGTTCATCGTTGCCTTGACGGCGTCGGCGACGCCCTGCCCATAGGCGCTCTTGTCGTGCATGATGACGACGTTCTTGCCGGCATGATTCTTGGCGATCCATGGACCGATGAAAGCGCCCTGCGCATCATCGCGCGTATAAAGGCGCATGATCGTCGGCCAGCCGGCTTTCGCGGCCGCGTCGGTCAGCTCTGGATTCGACGAAGCCGGGCTCATCATCAGCGTCCCGGCTTCGGCGTAGACGGCCGAGGCCGGAATGCTCGAGCCCGAGCAGGCATGCCCATCGACGAACTTGACACCGTTGGCAACGATGCGGTTGGCGACCGAAACCGCCTGTTTCGGATCGCACTGGTCATCCTGTATGTCGAGCTTGATCTGGCGGCCTTCGACACCTCCAGCCGCGTTGATCGCGTCGGCGGCGGCTTGCGCGCCCTGCTTGAACTGGTCGCCGATGGTGGCAAGCTGTCCGGTCATTGGTCCGACCACCGAAAAGGTGATGTCTTCGGCGAACGCAACCGGCGCGCTCATCATCAGGCCGATTATGGCCGCGCTCAAAATACCCAACTTTTTCATGGTGACACAACTCCTCCACTCCCGCGCGGGCCGCTCCGGCCGCGCCTCTTCCAGAGTGGCCGGGAGAATCTCACCCTTCGCCAAGCCTGTCTAGGCGCATCGGCGGCACTCAATTGGGCCTGCAGCCTTTCTGTTTGACCATGATCTTTTCCAAAAACCGGTTTCCACTTTTTGGGATCATGGTCAGAAAACGCAAAAGCCGCGCCTGCCTTGTTCCGGCCGGTCGCGGCTTTGTCGATCGAACAATCCCGAACGCTCACGCGCCCGAAAACCGCTCGCCATCCCTGTCCGTGGCGCAGCCTGGCCGAATCCGGCCTGCCGCGTTCTTGTCATTGTTGGCACGACCGTCTTGCGCGGCCTTGTTCCTGCCGGCCCGGCCGTCTTGCGCGGCCTCGACCTGAAGCGTCCCTGTCGGTATCTCAGTGCCTGATGAACTCAGGGCCAACTTAGTGCATTGTCATCCATTCGCGGGCTTCGCGCAGAGCCCTGGCGATCTCGACCTTCGACATGGCGGCCGACAATTCCGAGCGCAGTTCCGCAGCGCGGACCGAACCCTTGATCGCAGCAATATTGAACCATTTGTGGGCGGCGACGACATCGGTCTCGCAATCGCGGCCAGTCGCATACATCATGCCCAGTTCGAAAAGAATGTCGGCCTGGGCAGTTGCCCCCATGGCGCCGAAGCCGGCTTCAGGCATTTCAAAACGTGCCATTTCAATCCCCTGTTCTAGCCCCTGTCAGGCTCCCGAGAGCTGCCTCGTTCTGTCCCTTGGTATCTGTTGATAAACCTTGGGGGTGGCCGCTCTTTCGATGTTTTCGAGAATGAACCGGAGGCTTGAATCCGTCGTTAAATGGCGTGCTTAATTTGAGGAAAACAAAGCTAAAACAAGAGGTAAACGCGAGAATTCGTTAAGGATGCAAAGCCAGCAATTTCGCCGGTTTGCACTAAATTTGACGAAAATTTGCGAGGTGAAGATCAAGACTCCGCTAACCACGGGAGACAAAGACGGAGTTGCGAACGTTTCATTTCTCACCGATGAGACCGTTTCGGGCGACCAGAAAATCCTGAAGTCTTCCGCAGCGGCACCGCTTTTGTTTTGCCGGGACGTGAATTAGCTTACTTTTGCGTAAAAGGCAGACCGGCGGGCGGAACATCCGGCCGGATTTCTACAGGGAGGACAAACATGTTTCGCAAAATCAGCATGGTCTTGGCGGCCACATTGATCATGGCCGGCACGGCTTGGGCCGATCCGATCGAGGGCAACTGGAAAACGCAGGCCGGCGCGACCGCCGCCATAGCCGGCGGCGGCGGAGCATTCTCCATCACGCTCAAATCAGGCAAATTTTCCGGCAAGCGCATTGGTTCGTTCAAGGTGTCCGGCGCCAACAAATATACCGGGACCATAACCGACCCGGAGACCGACAAGACCTATTCCGGCAAGGCCTCGGTCTCAGGCGCTTCGCTCAAAATGAGCGGCTGCGTGCTCGGCGGGCTGATTTGCAGGAGCCAGACCTGGCACAAGCTCTGATCGTTTTGACTGCCACAAATTGAAAACGGGGCCTTCGCGGCCCCGTTTTTGTTTGCGCCGTCTGTTTGAGTGCATCCTTCGTCCCTGTCACCAAGATTTGGGGGGCAGCAAGACTGCGGGCCGGCGCACGACTGCGGCGACGCTCGTGGCCGGCGACCGCGCGGTAGCGGCGGGCACTCAACACTCCGTCGATAAGTTTGAACCGCAGATGAACGCCGGCATCAGAACCGGTTCAGTTGCATGAGGGCATTCTCATGCGTGTTGAAGGAGACACCACGCAATGTTCGCCCGCCGCTTCACCATCGTCTGCCTGCTGATGAGCCTGTTCGGCATGTTGTTCGCCATCCTGGTTGCCGAGGCCGGCCGCCCGGCCCGCTCCTGGGACCAGGCCAATTCCTGCCGGTTCGGTTGCCCGAGCCACCTTCGCCATTGAAGCCGGCAAAAACCTTAGAGAGAAGCAACATACCATGAACCGCATCGTCGCCAACGCCCTCAAGGCCCTTCGGCTTGTGCCGCGGGCGACGCTCATCCTGACGGTTCTTGCAGCGCCGGTTCTGGCCGTGCCCACGATGCGCGCCGATGCCGGCTCGACGATCGAAGCGCCGGCGTTGAAGAAGAACGGCGTCGGCTTTGTGCTGTTGGTCAGTCTGCGACGCGGCTAGGTCGATCGGCCAACCCATTCAATAATGAAAAACGACCCTTTGGCCCCTCCCAACCGTATGGCCAAGCCTCTATATTGGGTCATGGAAAAGCGAATCTATCCTCAAGCCATAGACTCAGTCGTGATGCCGGAGCCGTTTGGCCGGCAGATCTTCAATGATGCCGGAAAGGCCGTCGCGGCCCTGCAGGCCCTCTACGACCGCAACACCAAATTCCTGCGCGATTCGTTTACGGCGCTCGCCGCAGGCGGCGACAACAACAAGCGCTACCGGGCCTTTTACCCCGAGGTCGGCGTCACCACGACTTCGTTCACCCAGATCGACTCGCGGCAGGCTTACGGCCATATGCCGACGCCTGGGCATTTCTCGACCACCATAACCCAGCCCGCCCTTTTCGAACGCTATCTCATCGAACAGCTCCGCCTGATCATGCGCAATCACGGCGTTCCGGTCACGGTTTCGGAATCTACGACGCCCATCCCGCTGCATTTCGCGTTCCTGGAAGGCTCCCATGTCGACGGCGCGGCAGCCGAGCGCATCAGGCGGCCGATCCGTGACCTGTTCGACGTGCCGGATCTCGACGGCACCGACGACCAGATCGCCAATGGCACGTTCGAAGTGGCTTTAGGCGAAGCCAGGCCGTTGGCGGCGTTCACGGCGCAACGCATCGACTACTCGCTGCACCGGATGTCGCACTATACGGCGACCAGTCCCCAGCATTTCCAGAATTTCGTGCTGTTCACCAACTACCAGTTCTACATCGACGAATTCGTCGCCCGTGCGCACGAGCTGATGGCGAAAGGCGGCGGCGGATACGTCGAATTCGTTGAGCCGGGAAATGTCGTCACCAAGGCTGGACAAAGCGCGCCTTGCCATGGCGTGGCGCCGCCGCGCCTGCCGCAGATGCCGGCCTATCATCTGAAGAAGCCGAACCATGGCGGCATCACGATGGTCAATATCGGCGTCGGTCCCTCCAACGCCAAGACGATCACCGACCACATTGCGGTGCTCAGGCCGCATGCCTGGGTGATGCTCGGCCATTGCGCCGGGCTGCGCAACACCCAGGCACTGGGCGACTATGTGCTGGCGCATGCCTATGTGCGGGAAGACCATGTTCTGGACGATGATCTTCCGGTCTGGGTGCCGATCCCGCCGCTGGCCGAAATCCAGGTGGCGCTGCAGGAGGCGGTCGCCGAAGTCACCGGTCTTTCCGGCTACGACCTCAAGCGTATCATGCGCACCGGCACCGTCGCCACCATCGACAACCGCAACTGGGAGCTGCGCGACCAGCGCGGGCCGGTGCAGCGGCTGTCGCAGTCACGGGCGATTGCGCTCGACATGGAATCGGCGACGATCGCGGCCAATGGCTTCCGTTTCCGCGTGCCCTATGGCACGCTGCTTTGCGTGTCCGACAAGCCCCTGCATGGCGAACTGAAGCTGCCCGGCATGGCGACCGAGTTCTACAAGCGCCAGGTGGCACAGCATTTGACCATCGGCATCAGGGCGATGGAAAAGCTGGCCGAGATGCCGATGGAACGGTTGCATTCGCGCAAGCTCAGAAGCTTTTCGGAAACGGCATTCCAGTAGCACCGAATCGATCGACCGGAGCATGGCCGGAGCTTGGTAAGAGCGCAGCAGGGCATTTCGCTATCTTGATTGGGCCGCATTTCTACCGATAAGCAAAGTAGATGGCACGCGTTCGAAACATGATGACCTCGGCGGCATTCGTCGCAATGCTCGGCTGCTCGGTCGCGCTGGTGGCTGGGTTTTTCGGAACGATGCATCCGGCCCTCGATTCCTTCGCTCATTTCCGCGTTCATCTTGCCGTGCTGATGGCGCTTTGCGCGCTGCCCTTGCTCGTGACCTCGTTTCGCCTGCAGGCCGCCGCAGCGCTGCTCTTTGCGGGGGCTGCCTTTGCCACCACGTCGAACATCCTACCAGTGCCCCGCCTGTGGCCAGTCCAGGCAGCCTTCGAAGCCAACCCCGGCGACCAGCCCGTTTACCCCGGCGACCAGTCGGTCTATCCCGGTCACAAGGCGGTCTATCGCCTGCTGCAGATGAACCTGCGGTTCAACAACTCAACGCCTGAAAAGGTACTGTCGCTGATCGGCCGGACCCAGCCTGATGTGATTACCCTCGACGAGGTATCCGACATGTGGAAGGCAAAGCTTGGACTGCTGTCCAGCGCCTACCCCTACCGGATCCTCTGCCCTTACCCAAATGGCGTGTTCGGCGTTGCGCTGCTGTCCAGACGGCCGTTTGCCGCCGGCACACAACCACGCTGCGACAGGCGCGGCGCGATTGCCATCGCGACAGTCGATTTCGGCGGAACCGACGTCGACGTCGCAGCCGTGCACCTCACCTGGCCATGGCCGTACAACCAATCACGGCAGATCGGCGGATTGTCGGAAGAGTTCGCATCGCTTGGCGAGACATCGATCATGGCAGGCGACTGCAATGCAGTGCCGTGGAGCGCCGCCGTCCGGCGCGTCGCAGATCTTGGCAAGCTGACCGTGGCGCCTTCGCCGGGGCCGACTTGGCTCTACATCAATCTGCCGGATTTCCTGCGCTTCGCCGGATTGCCGATCGACCAGGTTTTCAGCAAGGGCGCGGTTCTTATCCATTCGGTGTCGAGACTGGAAGGCACCGGCTCCGACCATCTTCCGCTGATGGTGGAATTCTCGCTCAGGCCGGAACAGAAAAAGCCGGTCGATGGAGATGAAACTGCGACCGCATCCGTGACACAGCACGGCAGGACTCGAGGCTGACGCCTACTGCTTGCGCAACAGGGCACCGATGAGGCGTTCGACATGGCCGCCGTGGCGATGCTCGCGCGCGTCGAAGGCGTTCTGTTTCGCCTCGTATTCGGCATAGACGGCCTTGATCCGGCGCCTCGCCTCGCGGTGCGTCATGCTGCATACCCAGTTGTCGGCGAACTCCAGTCCCGTGATCGATCTTTCGGTCGCCCGCATCATTGTTTTGGCGATGCGGCCATGGTTATGCTCGTGAGCACGAACGCCGGCGAAGAACCGCTTCCAGCGCTTCTGAAGCGCCGGTGTCGCGGCTGAGACCATGCGGGGTAAGGTGTAGGTGAGATCGAGTGTCCCGTTGGCCTGCCGCAGCCGACAGACACCACCCTCCCTGCTGATCTCAAGGTCCCAACTTACGGTATAGGCGGTCAGCGCGATGGCGTGCGTCATAAAGCCGTGCCGCTTCGGGCCGTTGCGGTCCATGGCCTCGATCAGGGCGGCGCCCGTGGTTCCTGATATGTCGTACGTCCGGGTCTTGACCAGCACCTTCGTGTCAGCCGATGCCGACGGTGCGAAGCCGCACAAGCCACCAATCGCCACAAGGCACGTCAAAACCGCCAGGCGCATGGTCATCTCTCCGGTCAGAAGGGAAAGGAACCACAAGCGCCGCGCCGCTTCAACTTTTTTTAGACACCGCAAATATAATAGGCCTTTACCGGCTTTCATTTGGTCGACGTCGAGATGGCCGGCGGGGCCGTTCTGGCAGGCTACATGTTCTGGTAGACTGGTCCCTCACCACCTTGTGGCGGCACCCAAGTTATGTTTCGGTTCGGATCCTTGATGTCGCAGGTCTTGCAGTGGACGCAGTTCTGCGCGTTGATGACGAATCGCACGTCCTTCGCCTCGGGATCGGCGGCGGCGTTGCCATCCTTGTCGACCCATTCGTAGACGCCGGCCGGGCAGTAGCGTGTCGAGGGCCCGGCATAGATATCGTGTTCGGAACGCTGCTGCAGGTCCATATCCGCGACCAGCAGGTGGACAGGCTCGTTTTCCTCGTGGTTGGTGTTTGAGAGAAACACCGAGGACAGGCGGTCGAAGGTGAGCACGCCGTCCGGCTTCGGATAGGCGATCTTCTTATGCTTAGCGGCCGGTTCCAGCGTCGCATAGTCGGCCTTGCCGTGCTTCAGCGTGCCGAAAGGCGAGAAGCCGAACAGCGAATTCAGCCACATGTCGAGGCCGCCAATACCGACGCCGACGACGGTGCCGAAGCGCGACCACAATGGCTTGACGTTGCGCACCTTCTTCAGATCTTTGCCGATATCGGTCGCCCGCCATGCCGCCTCGTAAGTAGCCAGTTCGTCATTGGCACGGCCGGCGCCGATCGCCTCGGCGATATGCTCGGCCGCCAGCATTCCGGAGAGCACGGCATTGTGCGAGCCCTTGATGCGCGGCACGTTGACGAAGCCGGCAGCACACCCAATCAGCGCGCCACCGGGGAAGGACAGTTTCGGCACCGACTGCCAGCCGCCCTCGGTGATGGCACGGGCGCCATAACCCAGCCGCTTGCCGCCCTCGAATGTGCCTTTGATCGCCGGGTGGGTCTTGAAGCGCTGGAATTCATCGAAAGGCGACAGATAGGGGTTCTTGTAATTGAGGTGGACGACGAAGCCGACCGCCACCTGGTTGTCTTCCAAATGGTAGAGGAAAGAGCCGCCGCCGGTCTTCATGTCGAGTGGCCAGCCGAAGGAATGCTGGACAAGGCCTGGCCGGTGGAGCTCCGGCTTGATCTGCCAGAGCTCCTTGAGGCCGATGCCGTATTTGCCGGGCTCGCGGCCGTCGGAAAGATGGTATTTGGCGATCAGTTGCTTGGCCAGCGAGCCGCGCGCGCCCTCGCCGATCAGCACATATTTGCCCATCAGCGCCATGCCCGGCGCGAAGCCCGGGCCATGCGTGCCGTCTTTCTCGACGCCCATATCGCCGGTGACAACGCCGGTGACCGCGCCCTCGTCGCTGTAAATGAGGCCCACCGCGGCAAAGCCCGGGTAGATCTCGACGCCCAGCGCCTCGGCCTTGGTCGCCAGCCAGCGGCAGACATTGCCGAGCGAAACGATGTAGTTGCCGTGGTTGTTCATCAGCGGCGGCATCAGGATGTTGGGCAGACGGAACGAACCGGCAGGGCCGAGGACCAGGAAATGGTCTGCCGTAATCGGCGTCTTGAACGGATGTCCCTCTTCGTCACGCCAGCCCGGCAGCAGCCGGTCGATGCCGATCGGGTCGACTACGGCGCCAGACAGGATGTGGGCGCCGACTTCGCCGCCCTTTTCCAGGACGACGACGGAAAGCTCGGGATTGACCTGCTTGAGACGGATCGCCGCGGCGAGGCCGGCCGGACCAGCGCCGACGATGACCACGTCGAATTCCATGCTTTCGCGTTCGATCTCGCTCATCAACCCCTCACTGGCTGCCGCATTTGCGCATCTTGCTGGCTTATCCGCTGCATAGCGCATCAATTCGCGACGCGAAACCGGCGCTGACGTGACAATGCCGATTTCGTCAAAAAGTCGCGCATCGTACTACAAAATCACGGTTTGCAGTCCACCGGAACATCGATCCCGGCCGGGCCCCATTTTAAGGAGAGCCGGCGCCCTGACGTTTTTAATTGTTCGACGGCTTGCTTATCGGCCATACTTCGCACCATGCGCATATACGGGCCAATTGGCTTTTCATCGACGCGCTTTTTTTCCGCGCCCGGACGGATTTGCCGGGCGCTCGTTTTGGCCCTTTTGCCGCTGACGCCCGTTGGCGGCCATGCCGAGCCGCAGAGGGTCTGGGCGGCCGGAGCCTACTCTTTTTCCGACGAGTTGGGCGGCTTTCGCATCACCAGCGCCTCGGGCATCGGGACAAAGGAGGACCCGCTTGTCATCACCGAAGAGCTGAACTCGGCAACACCGGTGACACTGACTATCCGCACGACGAAACCGATCCATCCCTTCGGCACCGCGGGCCAATTTGCGAACGGCCTCATGTATATGCGGATCGACGTGCTCAACAACAGCGGCCAGGCCTGGGTCGAGTTCCAGTTCGAGCTCCAGGAGGTGCTCCACCGGCCGAGCGTGTTCGGCGACGGCCTGTCATTCGACCAGCGCAACAAGACGCCTGACAACATCTGGTCGAGCAGCTTTGCCGATTTCGATCGCGACTTCGAACCCTATGATCGGCTGCTGTTCAAGAGTGGCAAGATCGACCCGCTGACGACAGCAAAATTCGATTACCTGATCACCGACTACACACCGCGCTGGACGTTCTATCTGGTGCAGGATCCGCGTATACCGTCGAGCTAAGGGTCCTGTTTATGTCGTTCCCAAAACCGCTATGCACCCTCGGGTCAGGCCCCGGTCAGGCCCGAGGGCATGCTTTCGGGCGACATGCATTACTTGCAAATTCTTGCTGCGCGGCCGAATGTGAAAGCATGACTGCCGTTTCCCGAGACAACCGACCTGCTATCGCCGACCTGCTGGCCTTTTACGCCAGCGCCGGCGTCGATGAAGCGCTCGAAGAGGAGCCGCTGAATAGGTTTGCCGAGGCTGCGTCAAAGTCGCCTGAGCCGGCGCCAACGACAGTTACGCCGACAACTGGTGAAAACGCCGCACTGCCACGCTCGACAGGCCTGTCACGCGCCGAAATGGGCGAAAGGCAAGCTGCGGCACCGGCGGTGCGCCCCCCGTCCGGTACGGCGACGGTGCCCGATGAGCAACAAGCGGCATTGGCGCGGCAATTGGCAACGACGGCGACGAGCCTGGACGAGCTTCGCAAGCACATGGCGGCATTCGACGGCTGCAATCTCAAATTCACCGCCAAGAACCTGGTGTTCGCCGACGGCAATCCGAATGCCGCGGTGATGCTGGTCGGCGAGGCGCCCGGCCGCGACGAGGACCTCGAGGGATTGCCGTTCGTCGGCCGCTCGGGCCGGCTGCTCGACCAAATGCTGGCCGCGATCGGACTCGACCGGACCTCGGCCTACATCGCCAATGTCATTCCCTGGCGACCGCCGGGCAACCGCACGCCGACACCGCACGAGACCGAGATTTGCCGGCCATTCATCGAACGGCAGATCGAGCTGGTCAAGCCGAAGGTGCTGGTCAACCTGGGCGGCCCCTCGGCAAAGACCTTGCTCAACACCACCGAGGGCATCCTGCGGCTGCGGGGCAATTGGCGCGTCCACACGACCGCCTCCGGTATTGCCATTCCCGCCATGCCGACCCTTCACCCGGCCTATCTCTTGAGAACCCCCGCTCACAAGAAGCTGGCGTGGCGGGATTTCCTCGAGGTGAAAGCGAAGCTGCGGGCGCTCGGTTGACGACCAGCGTTTCTTCGCCGCTATAACCTGCCCGGTAATTGAAATACATCCGCTGCCGGCCTAGTCATGCGCTCATGACAGCAACCCAGACTTCCGCCGGCAGCCTTATTCGCGAATGGCGCACGCGCCGGCGCATGAGCCAACTCGATCTCGCCATGGAAGCCGAAATCTCGCAGCGACATCTGAGCTTCGTGGAAAGCGGCCGCGCGGCGCCCTCGCGCGACATGGTGCTGCATCTGGCCGAGCAGCTGTCGATCCCGCTGAGGCAGCGCAACCAGCTCCTGCTGGCCGCGGGCTTTGCCCCTAGCTTCAGCGAGCGTTCGCTTACCGATGCCTCGCTGGCGCCGGCGATGGCAGCCGTCGAGATCGTGCTCAAGGGGCACGAACCCTTCCCAGCGCTCGCTGTCGACCGGCACTGGAACCTAGTATCGGCAAACGCCGCCATCGGCCCGTTCCTCGCCGACATCGCCGAGGCGTCCTTGCTGACGCCCCCGGTCAATGTGCTGCGGCTCAGTCTGCACCCCGGTGGCGTCGCGCCGCGCATCGTCAACCTCGCCGAATGGCGCGCGCATCTTCTCGATCGGCTGAAACGCCAGAACGACGCTACTGGCGATCCGGTTCTGGTCGAACTGGAGCGCGAGCTTCGGACCTATCGGTCCGGCCTGAACGGCGCACGGCCGGTGCCGGTTGAGCGGAACGCGATCGTGCACCCGCTGCGGCTCGCGCATGGCGATGCCGTGCTGTCGTTCATCAGCACCATCACCGTGTTCGGCACGCCGCTTGACGTGACGCTGTCGGAACTGGCGATCGAATCCTTTTTCCCCGCCGACGAACAAACGCGGACGGTGCTGGTGCGATTGGCGAAAGACCGGGCCGAGCTGCCCTGATCATCCTTGCGGCGGGGTCGCCTGGCGGGTGCGGGCACGTTCGAGGCCAAGCTGTCGCTCGCGCCAGATGATGAAGATGCCAGCGGCAACGACGATCAGGCCGCCGATGAGCATATGAACCGTCGGGACGTCGCCGAAAGCGAGATAGCCGACGACTATGCCAAGCAGCATCGACGTGTATTCGAAGGGCGCCACGACCGAGGCCTCGGCATGGCGATAGGCTGCCGTCATCAGAATCTGAGCGACCCCGCCGCAAAAGCCTGCAGCAATGAGCAGGCCCGCCTGGGCCGGGGTCAGCGCCTGCCAGCCGAACGGCAGCGACAGCAACGCCAGGACGCTCGCCGTCACCGAAAACCACAGCACGATGGTTGCCGTAGGCTCGCTCTGGACGAGATTGCGCACCAGCAGCATGGCGACAGCCGAGATCGCTGCCGCGACCAGGGCGGCGATGACGCCGAGCACCTCCTGATCGCCGAGTGCTGCGCCCGAACCCAGCAGCGTCAGTTCCGGCCATGAGATGACCAGCACCCCGACCAGTCCAACCGCAACCGCGCTCCAGCGATAGACGCGGATCGCTTCGCCGAGGAAGATCGAACTGAACACCACCACCAGCAGCGGCTGTGCGTAGTTCAGCGTGATCGCTTCTGGCAGCGGCAGCCGTATCAGCGCGAAGAAGCCAAGCCCCATGGCGCAGACGCCTACAACGCCGCGCGCAATGTGGTTCAGCGGGCGCTTGGTCGAAAACGCGGTGCCAAGCTTTCCCTGGAAGGCCAGGAAGACGACGATCGGAAAGATGGCGAAAAAGGAGCGGAAGAAGACGATCTGGCCGGCCGGCACCGTGCCCGCCGCCTTGATGCAGGACGACATGGCGACAAAGACCGCCACCGACACGATTTTGAGCATGATCCCGGTCAGCGTGTTGTGCCCGCCGGGATGGTCCGTCGGGTTCACTTAGCAGCTGCTTCCTGGATCGCTGCCCAGATGCGCGCCGGTGTTGCCGGCATGTCGATATGCCTGATGCCGTAGGCGCGATAGAGCGCATCCGTCACCGCGTTGAGCGCGGCCGGCGTTGCTCCGATCGTGCCCGCCTCGCCTGCTCCCTTGATGCCAAGTGCATTGGTGGTCGAGGGCACGTTGCGGGTCTCGAAATGGAAGAACGGGAAATCGTCGGCGCGCGGCATGGCGTAATCCATGAAGCTCGCCGTCAACAGCTGCCCGTCGTCGTCATAGACGGTGTTCTCCGTCAGCGCCTGGCCGATGCCCTGGACGACGCCGCCATGCACCTGGCCGGCCAGCAGAATCGGGTTCACGGTGACGCCGAAATCGTCGACGATCGTATAGCGGACAATCTCCGTCATGCCGGTGTCGGGATCGATCTCGACTTCGCAGATGTGGGTGCCGTTCGGATAGGTGCATTCGTCCTGCGCGAATTCGCCAAAGCCCTTGAGATCGTCCGGGTTCTTGGCGGCCTTGGCGATGGCCGAAAAATCGATCATGCGGTCGGTGCCGACGATGCGGGCAACGCCGTTGGACAATTCGATGTCGCCGGCCGAGGCTTCCAGCTCATCCGCTGCGATGCGCTTGATCTTGTTGGCCAGATCCTCGCCCGCGCGAGAAGCTGATACACCGCCAAGGGGTATGGAGCGCGAGCCGCCGGTGCCGCCGCCGGCTTTCAGTTCGTCGGTGTCGCCCTGGCGGACATGGATCTTGTCGATGTCGAGATGAAGCTTTTCGGAGAGGAACTGCGCATAGGCGGTCGCGTGCCCCTGCCCGTTGGTCTGGGTGCCGATCTTCAGCGTCACCGTGCCGTCGCCGTTCAATTCGACAAAGGCCGGTTCAGAGCCCGGAAAGGCACAGGCCTCGATATAGGTCGCCATGCCGATGCCGCGGATTTTGCCGGCCACCTTCGACTGCGCCAGCCGCTCCGGAAACGCCCGCCACTCCGCCTCTTCGATGGCGCGGTCCATATGGCCTGCGAATTCGCCGGTATCATAGAGGCGGTCCGTCTGCGTGCGATAGGGAAACTGCGCAGGCCGAATGAAATTGCGCCGGCGGATCTCTTCGACTGGCAAGCCCAGATCGTGGGCGCAGGCGTCGACGAGCTTTTCCAGGAGGAATGCTGCTTCCGGGCGGCCGGCGCCGCGATAGGCATCGACCGGGCAGGTATTGGTGTAGAGGCCGGTCACCGAAACATCGAGCGCCTGGATGTCGTAGACGCCGGTCGACATAGTGACGCCGATATAGGGGATGAATGGGCCGTATTGCGAGACATAGGCGCCGATATTGGCGAGAAGATCGACCTTCATGCCGAGGAAGCGGCCGTCCTTGTCCATTGCCATCTCAGCGGTCACGACATTGTCGCGGCCTTGCGCATCGGTGAGGAAATGCTCGGTGCGGTCGCCGGCCCATTTCACCGGGCGGCCAAGGCGGCTGGCGGCCTCGAGCACCAGCGGATGTTCGCGATAGACGAAGCTTTTCGGTCCGAAGCCGCCGCCGACATCAGGCGTGATGACGCGCAGCTGGTTCTTCCTGATCTTGAACACATCGGCCAGGATGTACTGCATGGAATGCACGCCCTGCGAGCCCGTGGTCAGCACGAAGCGATTCTCTTGCGTGTTCCACTCGCCGATCGCCGAGCGCGGCTCGATGTAGTTGCAGACCAGCCGATTGTTGATGAACTCTATGCGGGTGACATGCGGCGCCCTGGCGAATGCCGCCGCGGTCTTCGCCTGGTCGCCGATGTGGTAGCTGAAGGCACGGTTGGAGCCGAGTTCCGGCCAGACCAGCGGCGTGCCTTCGTCAAGCGCCGTGGCGGTGCCGGACGCGGCATCCTCGGCCTCGTAATCGACCTCGATCAATTCGGCCGCGTCCTGCGCCAGGGTGCGGCTGTCGGCGACGACGAAGGCAACGGCGTCGCCGACATAATTGACTCGGTCGCAGCAAAGGACCGGAATGTCGCGGGTCGGCGCCTTGGTGCCGTCCGGCTGCCTCTGCATGACGCCGGATTTCAGCTTGCCGAGATGAGCAAGGTCCGCACCAGTCAGCACCAGATGGACGCCAGGTGCCGCCTTGGCCGCCTCGGTCGAACCGATGGTGAAGCTTGCCTTGGCCACCGGCGATCGCAGGACGTAGCCGTGCAGGAGGCCAGCCGGCTGGATGTCGTCCGTGTAGCGACCGAGACCCTTGATGAAGGCTTGGTCCTCGCGACGCAGCACAGGGGCGCCCATGCCGAATTTCGGTGTGACGACAGTCATGAATGCCTCGCGATGATGATGGGAGAACGAGTGCCTGAAATAGGCACTGCGCCAGTTTTGTCGAGTGACGGTTTCGTGTAAAGAGCGCGTGCTTCAAATTTCTTAGACCAGCGGACCCACCTGCCGCTGCGGGAGTCGACAGGAAACCCCACGGAATGCGCACGGACACCGGCCAGGTCTTCAAGCTCGAAGACTATCGCCCCACCGATTATCTCATTCCGAAAACCGGCCTGACTTTCCGCCTGTCACCAGAAGCCACGCGCGTCATCGCCGTGCTGACGGTCGAACGCCGCGACGGTGTCGCGGCGTCAGTGCCACTGGTGCTGGACGGCGATGGATTGACGCTCAGCCGCCTCGCAATCGACGGCCGGACACTCACGCCGGCAGATTTTCTTGCCACGCCCGATCAGCTGAAGATCACCACACTGCCCGCAGCATCCCGCTTCCAACTCCTGATCGAAACCGAGTTGGCGCCGGCGCACAACGAAGCCCTGATGGGCCTTTATCGCTCCAGCAACGTCTATTGCACGCAATGCGAGGCCGAGGGCTTTCGGCGCATCACCTATTTTCTCGACCGTCCCGATATCCTGTCCGTCTATACGGTGCGCATCGAGGCGCGGCACCACGAGGCGCCACTGCTTCTTTCCAACGGCAACCCGGCTGGCAGTGGCGAACTTGCCGACGGCTGGCATTACGCAGTCTGGCACGACCCCTTCCCCAAGCCGTCCTATCTGTTCGCCCTGGTGGCGGGCGCTCTCGGCAAGGTCGCGGACAGCTTCGTCACGTTGTCTGGTCGGAAGGTCGAGCTCGGCATCTATGTCGAGCCGGGCAAGGAGGGGCTCGCCGGCTATGCCATGGACGCCCTGAAACGGTCGATGAAATGGGACGAGGAGGCGTTCGGCCGCGAATACGACCTCGACGTCTTCAACATCGTCGCCGTGTCCGACTTCAACATGGGCGCGATGGAGAACAAGGGCCTCAACATCTTCAACGACAAATATGTGCTGGCCGACCAGGAGACCGCCACGGACGCCGATTTCGCCAATATCGAAGCGATCATCGCGCATGAGTATTTCCACAATTGGACTGGCAACAGAATCACTTGCCGCGACTGGTTCCAGCTTTGCCTGAAGGAAGGGCTGACGGTCTTCCGCGATCACGAATTCTCCGCCGACCAGCGCTCGCGAGCGGTGAAACGCATTGCCGAAGTGCGCACATTGCGGGCACATCAGTTTCCCGAAGACCAGGGACCGCTGGCGCATCCTGTGCGGCCGCGCCGCTACCGCGAGATCAACAATTTCTACACGGCGACAGTCTATGAAAAGGGCTCGGAAGTGGTGCGCATGATCCGTACCATTCTCGGCAGCGAGACGTTCCGGGCCGGCATGGATCTCTATTTCGAGCGTCATGACGGCGAGGCTGCGACGATCGAGGACTTCATCAAGGTGTTCGAAGACGTGTCCGGCCGCGACCTCTCGCAATTTTCGCTCTGGTACCATCAGGCGGGCACGCCCAATCTGACGATCAGTTCGACGCACAATGCGGCAGCGCAGGAGTTCACGCTCGAGATCGAGCAGTCGGTGCCGCCGACGCCGTCCGAAAGCCGCAAGCGGCTGATGCATATTCCGCTTGCCTTCAGCCTAGTCGGCACCGACGGCAAAGCGATAGCCTATAGCGGCGTCGAGGGCGCCAGCGTCGAGGACGGCGTCATCCATATCCGCAGGCGCCGGCACATGGTGCGCTTCTCGGGCGTTGGCGAGCGCCCGGCGATGTCGCTCAATCGCGGCTTTTCGGCGCCGGTGACGCTTTCGGTCGAGCAGAAGGCCGACGATCAGTTCTTCCTTGCCGGCCATGACAACGATACCTTCTCGCGCTGGCAGGCGTTCAACACGCTTTTGACCGAGGCGCTGATATCAGCCTTCCGCCAGGTCCTTGACGGCCAGCAGCCCGGTTTCGCATCACGGTTGACCGGGCTTGCCGGCAAAATAGCCGGCGACGAGACACTCGAACCGGCCTATCGGGCGCTGGCTGTGGCGCTTCCGAGCGAAGCCGATATCGCCCGCGACATCGGCAAAAACATCGATCCCGATGCCATCTTCTCCGCCCGCGAGGCGCTGACGGCCGCGATCGCCGAGGCCAACCGCGAGATATTCTCCGACCTCTACCATCGAATGGCCGACAAGGACGCTTTCAGTCCGGATGCGGCGAGCGCCGGGCGCCGGGCGCTGCGCAACATCCTGCTCGACTATCTCTCGCTGCTGCCGGGAGGTGCGGCGCTTGCGGCCCGGCATTTCCAGTCCGCGACCAACATGACGGACCGCGCCGCCGCACTGACCGTGCTTGCGCTCCGCCACAGCGGTTCGCCCGAGACGGTCAAGGCGCTGGCCGACTTCGAAGCGAAATATACGACCGATCCGCTGGTGATGGACAAATGGTTCCAGATCCAGGCCAGCGTGCCCGGCCCGCAAACCATTTACGCGGTGCGCGCCCTGACCAGCCATCCGGCCTTCTCGATGGCCAACCCGAACCGGGTGCGCTCGCTCGTCGGCACGTTTTCCAGCGCCAACCAGACTGGCTTCCATCGCGCCGACGGCGAAGGCTACAGGTTTTTCGTCGAAACGGTCCTGCAGGTCGAAAAGCGCAATCCGCAGTTGGCCGCCCGGCTGGCGACAGCACTCAGATCATGGCGCTCGCTCGAACCTGCCCGGCAGGCCAAGGCAAGGGAAGCGCTGCTTTCGATCTCCAATGCCGAGAACCTATCGGCCGATTTGCGGGACATCGTCGAGCGCACGCTGGCGTGAGGGTCCCTCCCCTTGAGGGGAGGGTGGACAGCCGCCGAAGGCGGATGGAAGGGTGGGGTCACTGCGGCAGTACGCGGCCTCGACCGACGCCACCCGCCCCGACCTTTGATTTAAAAGGTGGAGCGCTTCGCCGGGGACCCCTCCCGGCCCTACGGGCCACCCTCCCCTCAAGGGGGAGGGAAAGTCGGCGCCGAACTATTTTAGTCGATTTTTAATCTTTTTTCGCCGCGCCTATGGACAAGCCGAATCACCTTTGATTCTTTAGCTGAAGATTCGGAAGTGCGGCGTCGCCGGATCATCAAGCAGGTTTAAAATCGGGGAGAGCCATTTATGGCGAAGGCGGACGCGTGGGGCGCGCCCGGAGGGACAGCTTTTGAGCGGCGTGAGGCGAGAAGCGATGGTCTCGCCGGCAACGCGCGGCTCATCGCCGAACCCGCCTACCGACGGCTTCTGGCAGCCGAGCCATTGTTGCGCCGATCGATACCGGCCCTCATCATCATTTTCCTGGTCGTCATCGCGGCGCTGCGGTTCCTGTCGCTGATGAACGAGCGTGACGACGTGGAACGCGACGCCAAGGCGATCCTCTCGCTCGCGGCAGGCCAACTGGCCAGTTCGATTAGCGTGGATGCGAACTTGGGCTCAACGCCTGGCGCGACGCAGGACCTGTTGGAGGGCATCAGCCGTCAGGGCGCGATGGGCCGAAGCCACGTGCTTGCGGTCACCGACAGCGCGTTCAAGATCGTTGCCGTGACACCGCAATCGACCGGCTGGGAAGGGCGGTCGCTCGACGCCATCGCCCAGGGCGGTCAGCCGCTGTTCATGTTCGGCGACCGCGCCGGGGTGATGGAGGTCAGAATCGGCGGCCAGGACTGGTATGCGGCGGTGAGCCTGACAAACGGCAGGAACAGTGCTGCCGCAGCGCTCGTTCCGCAGGATGCGGTCTTCTACACCTGGCGCAAGACTGTTTCGCTCAACGTCACGCTGTTCGTGCTGACAGCCGGCGTACTGATCGTCATCCTCTACGCCTATTTCGGCCAGGCGGCGCGCGCCCAGGCGGCCGACCGCATTTATCTCGAAGCGCACCAGCGCATCGACATGGCGCTGGTGCGCGGCCGCTGCGGCCTGTGGGACTGGGACATGGTGCGCGGCAAGATGTACTGGTCGCGCTCGATGTACGACATGCTGGGCTATGAGCCCTGCGACGCAATGCTGTCGTTCGGCGAGGTCGACGAGATCATCCATCCCGAGGACGGCGACCTGTTCCAGCTCGCCAACAGAATCGTCGCCCGCGAGATCGATCACATCGACCAGGTGTTCCGGATGCGCCATGCCGACGGACAATGGGTGTGGATGCGCGCAAGGGCGCAGGTGATCGACCCGGAAGCGCCGGAGATCCAGCTGATCGGCATCGCCGTTGACGTCACCGAGCAGCGGCACCTGGCGCTGCGCTCCGAGGCCGCGGATCTTCGCCTGCGAACGGCCATCGAAAACATCAACGAGTCCTTCGTGCTCTGGGATTCCGCCCAGCACCTGATCATGTGCAATTCCAAGTACCAGCAGGACAACGGTCTGTCGGATCGCGACGTGATGCCAGGCGCCTCGCGCGCCGTTCTCGAAGATCGCATGCTTGCCTTCGCTTCGGAGCGCCGGCTTGCCAACACCAATGGGCAGCAAGGCGGCGTGACCTTCGAGCGGCAGCTTGCCGATGGCCGCTGGCTGCAGGTGAACGAGCTGCGGACCAGGGACGGCGGCACCGTCTCGGTCGGCTCCGACATCACCCAGATCAAGCTGCACCAGGAGAAGCTGGTCGACAGCGAGCGCCGGCTGATGGCGACGATCCACGATCTCAGCCTTGCTCGCCGGGCGGAGGAAGAGCGGTCGCGCGAACTGGTCGAGCTCAATCGCAAATACATGAAGGAAACCGAGCGCGCCGAGGCGGCGAACCGGGCCAAATCCGAGTTCCTGGCCAACATGTCGCATGAATTGCGCACGCCGCTCAACGCGATCATCGGCTTCTCGGAGCTGATGGAACAGGCGCTGTTCGGGCCCTTGGGTTCGCCGCGCTACGAGGAATATGCCACCGACATCAACGGCAGCGGCAAATATCTTCTGGGCGTCATCAACGACATCCTCGATATGTCGAAGATCGAGGCCGGCCAGTTCTCGATGGATCAGGAGGAAATCGACCTCTGTCCGCTGATGAGGGAAACGGTGCGCGTCATCTCGCTGCAGGCAGCGGAAAAGTCGATCACCGTCGAAACGCGCATCCCCGATTCACTGACGCTGTTCGCCGACCGCCGGGCGATCAAGCAGATCATTATTAACCTGCTGTCGAATGCGGTGAAATTCACCGGCCAGGGCGGCCGCATTGCGGTAAGGGCCCGCAACACGTCCAGTGCTCTGGTCCTGACGATCGAAGACAATGGCTGCGGCATCCCCAAGGAGGCGCTGAGCAAGCTCGGGCGGCCGTTCGAACAGGTGCAGAACCAGTTTTCCAAGAGCCATGCCGGTTCCGGCCTTGGCCTTGCCATCTCACGCTCGTTGGCCGAGCTTCAGGGCGGCGCCTTGAAAATCCGCTCCACCGAAGGCACCGGCACGATCGTGTCGGTGCGCATTCCGATCAAGAAGTCGACGCAGCCGGTCAGGGCCGCCGCCTGACTTTCTGTTGTTGTGAAGCGGTTGGAACTTTCGGAAACGCCGAATGGACAGCGCCCCCGATGCTTTTCGAAACAGCCGTTTGGCGTTGTGACGTCATGATCGTTTCGCACGAAGCAAAAGGTCGAAATCCTTTCTGACCTTTTGCGATGTCTCCTTGAGGTGCGCTTCCAGCACACCGAAATCCGGCAGGTCGGTAACCGCCAGAAGCAGATCCGAAAGCCCAGGCGGAACGTCGTCCCGTTCGAATACGCCGGTGATGCAGAGCCGCGTCATCTGGGTCAGCGCCAGATAAAGCGCATAAGCATCGCAAAGCTCTTGCCTAACCTGGACCTCAGCGAAATCCGGCGCCAGCCTCGACAGAACTTCCGCCGTCCCGGTGATTCGGCGGCCGGCTTCGACCTTTCCCGTGATCACCGCCACCTGCGCGATGAATTCGAGATCGATGAGACCGCCCGGAATCAGCTTGATGTCCCAGAGATCGCGTGGCGGCTTCTCCTTCTCGATCATCGTGCGCATCTCGGACGCCTCGGCCATCACCTTGGCGCTGTCGCGCGGCAGGGCAAGCACCGCCGCCACCTCGGCCTCGGCCTCGGTGCACAGCGTTTGATCGCCACCGATCGCGCGAGCCCTGGACAGCGCCATGTGTTCCCATGTCCAGGCGTCCTTGCGCTGGTACTTCTTAAAGGCATCGACATGGGTCGCCACCGGCCCCTTGTTGCCGGACGGCCGCAAGCGAAGGTCGAGCTCGTAGAGAACGCCCTCGGCGGTCGGCGCGGACACGGCTGATATCAGCCGCTGCGTCATCCTGCTGTAATAGTGGGATGGGGCGAGCGGCTTGTCGCCATCGGATTCTTCGGCATCGGTGTCGTGATCATAGAGCAGGATAAGGTCGACGTCGGAGCCGGCCGTCAATTCGCGACTGCCGAGCTTGCCCATGCCGAGCAGCGCAACGGTGCCGCCGACGATGCGACCGTGGCGCAGCGCGAACTCGGCGATGACCGCCTGCAGCGCCGCTTCGATGGTGAGATCGGCCAGATCGGAAAAGGCGCGGCCGGCGCGGGCCGGATCGATCGAGCCGGCAAGCAGCCTGACGCCGATCAGGAATTTTTGCTCGGACGCAAAGATGCGCAAGCGGTCGAGCACGTCCTCATAGTCTCTGTCGCCTTCGAGGAAGGCGGCGAGACGGCCGGACAGATAGGCGCGGTCCGGCAGTTCGGTCAAAAGGGCCGGATCAAGCAGGCCGTCAAACACGTGCGGCCGGCGCGTGATGATGGCGGCCAGCCGGGGGGCCGCGCCCATGATCGTCGCCAGCAGCTTCAGCAGAGCCGGATTGGACTGGAGCAGCGAGAAGAGCTGGATGCCGGCGGGCAGGCCGGCGAGGAATTCGTCGAAGCGCATCAACGCCTCGTCCGCCCGGCGCGTCTGACCGAAGGATTGCAGCAGCGCCGGCGTCAGTTCGGTCAGCCGCTCGCGCGCCTCGGCCGACTGGGTGACGCGATAGCGGCCGAAATGCCAGCCGCGGATAACCCGGCAGATGTCGCTCGCCCGCTGAAATCCCAGTCTCTGCAGGGTCTGCAACGTATCGGGGTCATCGACATCGCCGGTAAAGACCAGATTGCCGATGCCGGCCGAAAGCTCGGGCGCGGTTTCGAAAAGCGCTGCGTAGTGACGTTCGACCTGATGGAGTGCGGCGCGGAAGGCCTCGGCAAAGACGGCCGCATCGGCAAAACCGAGCATTCGGGCAATGCGTTCGAGCCCTTCGTCATCTTCCGGCAGTATATGGATCTGCTCGTCGGCGACCATCTGGACGGCATGCTCGACACGGCGCAGGAACCAGTATTGCCGAGCGAGCGCGTCGCGCGCATCGGCCGTAATCCAGCCGCGTGCCGCAAGCTGGCCAAGCATCGGCACGGTCTCGCGGCCGCGCAGCTCGGGGAAGCGGCCGCCGGCGATGAGCTGCTGGGTCTGGACGAAGAATTCGATCTCGCGAATGCCGCCGCGGCCGAGCTTGACGTTGTGGCCCTTCACCGCGATCTCGCCGTGGCCCTTGTGGGCGTGGATCTGGCGCTTGATCGAATGGACGTCGGCGATCGCCGCGTAGTCCATGTATTTGCGCCAGATGTAGGGCTGGAGGTCCTTCAGGAACGCAGCACCGGCGGCGAGATCGCCGGCCACCGGACGCGCCTTGATCATGGCCGCGCGCTCCCAGTTCTGGCCGCGCGCCTCGTAGTAGCGCAGTGCCGCCTCGACCGGGATCGCCAGCGGCGTCGAACCGGGATCGGGACGAAGCCTGAGGTCGGTGCGGAAAACATAGCCGTGTTCGGTGCGGTCCTGGAGAATGCGGACCAGCCGGCGGGTCAGGCGCGAAAACAGCTCCGTCGCATCGAGCGGATCGACGACGGCTGGCGCCTGCGGGTCGAAGAAAACGACGAGGTCGATGTCGGAGGAGAAGTTCAGCTCATGCGCGCCAAGCTTGCCCATGCCGAGCAGGATCCAGCCCGACCGGCGCGCCGGATCCTCGGCGTCCGGAAGTTTGAGCTTGCCCTGTCCGTGCGCGTCGCGAAGCAGGAAGTCGACGGCAGCGCGGGTGCACGCGTCGGCAAGATCGCTCAGCCGCCGTACTGTGATTGCAGTTTCAGCCTCGCCTGAAAGGTCGGCCAGCGCGATCAGGATATGCGCTTCCGCTTTCCATTGCCGCAGCTCCATCATCAGGCTGTTTTCAGAAATGCCTTCCACCCGCGCCGCCTTGTCGATTGCGGCGCCGATCATCGCCAACCGGGTCTCGACGGTCTCATCGAAAAGGGCATCAAGGATCTGCGGGCGGCGGCGCACGGTGCCCCGCAGGAATGGCGACAGATCGAACACTGCCGCGAGGAACTCCTGACTGGCGCCCTTGCCGGCGAGAAATTTCGCGAGCCGGGTAAGCCCGTCTTCCTGCGCGGCGGAAGTGATTTCCGACAATTCCCGCCTGGCGCGGTTTTGATCCAGGGGAGCGAGCTTTGCCGCCGGCTTCAAAAGCCAGTTGGTCTGTTCCCCAGCCGCCCTCACCGCCATCAGCGATCCTCCCGTTCGGGAAAACTCATGACGACGGACAATCCGGGATCGGCGGGCAGAAGATCAAGCCGTCCATTGTGGAATGTCATGATTGCCTTGGCGAGGCTGAGGCCCAGGCCGGAACCCGGCTGCGATCGGCTTTTCTCCAGCCGCACGAAACGCTCGGTTGCCCTGGCGCGATCGGCATCGTCGGGAATCCCCTGGCCGTTGTCTGTGACGGAAAGCCTGATTTCCCTGCCGACGCGATCGAGCGCCACGCGGACGGTCGGCTTGGAGTTCGAATCGATCGAATATTTTATCGCGTTGTCGACGATGTTCGATAGCGCCTGGCCGATCAGCTCGCGATTGCCCTCGACGGCAAAGCCATCCTGACCCGAGGTCTCGAGTGTCACCCCCGCCTCCTCCGCCACCGGCTCGTAGAGCTCGACGACATCGTGCACGGACGCAGCCAGATCGACCCGGCTGGTGCTTTCGGAGGAATAGCCCGCCTCCAACCTGGAGATCATCAGGATGGCGTTGAAGGTCTTTATCAGCTGGTCGGACTCGGCGATCGTCCCTTCCAGCGCCTGGCGGTAGTCGGTAGTGCTGTGCTTGCCGGAAAGCGTCGCTTCGGCACGGTTGCGCAACCTGGTCAGCGGTGTCTTCAGATCGTGGGCGATGTTGTCGGAGACCTGCTTCAGCCCTTCATTCAGCGTGGCGATCCTGGCCAGCATGGAATTGAGGTTTTCCGACAGCCGGTCGAACTCGTCGCCGGCCCCGGTGACCGGCAGCCGGCCGGAGAGGTCACCGCCCATGATACGGCGGCTGGCTTCCGATACGATGTCGATGCGCTTCAGCGCTGCGCGGCCGACAAAGAACCAGATCAGGAGCCCGCCGAGCGCCATCATGCCGAGCGCCAGCATCAAGGCGCGACGGATGACGGCGCGGAACCGCTCAGGCTCGCCCAGATCGCGGCCGACGAGCATGATCATCTGGTTTGGCAGGCGCAGCACCAGCGCGATGGCGTTGTGGCCCTTCTCGCCTTCGACTTGGACTTCGCCCTGACTGGGTTCGTTTGGGTCGGCCACCGGGTTGCGTTGCCGCTCGAGCTCGCCCTCGCCGAAGCGCCGGTAGGAAAACGGCTCCGTCGTCCAGCCCTCGGCTTCGAGAACGCCAGGCTCCAGGCTCTGAACGTTTCCGGTCAGGATCTGCCCGTTGGTGTCGGCGATCAAATAGAGATTGGCGCCGGGCTGGCGGGAGCGCTGCTCGACCACGCGGACCAGCAGCGGCAAGCCGCCGCGCTGGTAGGCCCGGGCGAGGCCGAGCACTTCGTCGTTGATGGTCTCTTGCGTTTGGCCGGTCAGCATGCGTGCAGACAGCGAGGTCATGTAGAAGACGAGCAGCACCGCGCATATGGCGAACAGCAGGAGATAGAGCGCCGAAAGCCGCGCTGCCGTCGTCTTCATGATGGCCGGCATGGAAAGAGCCATGCTACCCGCTCTTGAGCATATAGCCGGCGCCACGAACCGTGTGCAGGATCGGCTTGTCGAAGCCCTTCTCGATCTTGCCGCGCAGCCGCGAGACGTGAACGTCGATGACGTTGGTCTGCGGATCAAAATGATAGTCCCAGACATTTTCCAGCAGCATGGTGCGCGTCACCACCTGGCCGGCATGGCGCATCAGATATTCCAGCAGGCGGAACTCGCGCGGCTGCAGCGTGATTTCGCGCGCCGCGCGTCGCACCGAATGAGAGAGCCTGTCGAGCTCGAGATCGCCGACCCGGTAGAGGGTTTCGGCTTCCCTGGCGCTGGCGCGCCGGTTCAGCACCTCGACCCGGGCCAGAAGCTCGGAAAAGGCATAGGGCTTGGTCAGATAGTCGTCGCCACCGGCGCGCAATCCGGTGACCCGGTCGTCGACTTCGCCGAGCGCCGACAGGATCAGCACCGGCGTCGTGTTGCCCCTGGATCTCAGACCGGCGATGACCGACAGGCCGTCGCGGCGCGGCAGCATGCGGTCGACGACCATCACGTCATAGTCGCCGGAGTCAGCGAGCGCGAAGCCGGTTTCGCCGTCGCCGGCGACATGCGCGGTGTGTCCGGCCTCGGTAAAGGCTTTCTGGAGGTAATCGGCCGCTTCGCGATCGTCTTCTATAACGAGAATCTTCATGGGACCGTTATACGCGATTTCGCTGGAAGATTGAGTGGCCGGCATATGTATCGTGGCCTTCATCAGGGCGTTTCGCGAACAAAGTGATTCAAGGATACGCAGTAAGTCCTTGTTTTGGAATGTCGCTGACGCCGAGCCGCCGGCACCCTCGGATCAAGCCCGAGGCGGGCTTTAGGGCAACCTGCTTTGTTGTTTGACATGCCGTCATGCTTTGTTCGAGCGGCAGCGGGCTTCCATCGCCCGCTGCCGCTGGGGCGGAACACGATGACTGACTAACTAATGTATTCAAGCCCCGTGCTTTCCCGTGCGGCGGCTCGGGGTGTTTGAAACCGCCGCACCGGAAAAGTTTGGACGTCAGCCCTTGGCGACAGGCAGCGCGACGAAGCGGTTGCTATCGTCGCGGGTGATCTGCATCAGCACCGCCTTGCGGCCCGACTTCACCGCATCGGCCATGGCCTTGGCGACGTCGTCGGTGCCATTGACCTCCGTCGAATTGACCGAGGTGATGACGTCGCCGGGCTGGATGCCGCGATCGGCGGCATCGCTGTCGGGATCGACATCGGTTACCACAAGCCCTTTGCCATCGTCGGACCTGGTGACGGTGAGACCGAGATCGGCCAGCGTATCGGCCTTTGCCGGGGCGGAAGGCTGCTGGTCGGCCGAAGCCTGCTTGTCGCTCGAAGGCAACGTGCCGAGATCGACCTTGACGGTCTCACTCCTGCCGTCACGCCACAGCGTGACGTCGACGGGCTTGCCGGGCTGGTACGCGCCGATCAGACGGGCGAGTTCCTTCGGCGAAGCGACGTCCTTGCCGTCCACCTGAGTGATGACGTCACCGGCGGTGATGCCGGCCTTCTTGCCGGGACCATCCTCTTGCGCGCTGGAAACGAGCGCACCCTTATCGGACTTCAGCCCGAGCGATTCGGCGATTTCTGAGGTGACCGGCTGGATCTCAACGCCAAGCCAGCCGCGCTGGACGGTGCCGTCCTTCATCAGATCCTGCACGACCTGTTTGGCCGTCGAGGCGGGAATGTCGAAGGCAATGCCCACGCTGCCGCCGGACGGCGAGAAGATCGCGGTGTTGATGCCGACAACCTGACCGTTGAGGTTGAAGGTCGGGCCGCCCGAATTGCCGCGGTTCACCGAGGCGTCGATCTGGATGAAGTCGTCATAGGGGCCGGCGCCGATATCGCGGCCACGGGCCGAGACGATGCCGGCGGTGACCGTGCCGCCGAGGCCGAACGGATTGCCGACGGCCACGACCCAGTCGCCGACGCGAACCTTGGAATCGTCGGCGAAGTCGACATAGGTGAACTTGCCGTCGCCTTCGACCTTGAGCACAGCGAGGTCGGTGCGCGGATCTGTGCCGACCAGCTTGGCGTCGAGTTCCTTGCCGTCATGCATTACCACCGTGAAGGACGAGCCGTCTCCGACGACATGGTTGTTGGTGACGAGGTAGCCATCCTCGGAGATGAAGAAACCGGAACCCTGGGCGACCGGCCGCGGCTGGCGGTCACGGCGTTCGAAACGCCGCATTCCATCCCGGCCATCCTGATCGCCAAAGCCACGGAACTCCCTGAAGAAGCGGCGCAATTGCGGATCGTCGGGAAGATTGCCGAAGGCGTCGGGCAGGTCGGAGCCGTCGTCGGCGGTCGTTTCTATCTTGGCTTTGACGCGGACACTGACGACCGCCGGCGAAACGCGCTCGACCACGTCGGCGAAGCTCGGGACCTGCGGTGCCTCGACACGCACCGCCTCGGCCAGGACCGGGGCTGTCCCGGTGGCAACCGCGCCGAAGCCGATCGCGCCGGCAATGGCCACTGAAGCGGCGGCAGCCAACAGGCGTTTGCGGGTGCGGGGATTTGAATTGGGGGCAATATTCATGGGTCTCGTATCCTCTTTCAAGGGATGCGCTTCGGTCGGCATCCTCGGGCAAGAGAAATAGGGGCGCGCACATTACGGCGCCATTTCCGGTGCATGAAACTTTTGTAATGTTGCGGGCGGCCGCCGCCTTCAGTCCCGGTGCAAAATAGTGTCCAGCTCCGCCTGCTCCTCGGCGGTCAACGCATTGGTTGCCGTCGAACGGCGCGACCGGGCGGTCAATACTATGAAAATCCCGCCGGCAAAGAGCAGAAACACCGGCGTGCCCCACAACAGCGCATTGCGCAGGCTGAAGCGCGGCTTCAACAGCACGAACTCGCCGTAGCGGGAAACGATGTAGTCTATCACCTGCCGGTCGGTGTCGCCGGCGACGAGGCGCTGGCGCACCAGCACGCGCAGGTCGCGGGCAAGGTCGGCATCGGATTCGTCGATCGACTGGTTCTGGCAAACCATGCAGCGCAGCTGCTCCGAAAGCGTCCGCGCTCGCGCCTCGAGCGCCGGGTCGGCCAGAACCTCGTCGGGCTTCACCGCAAGCGCGGTGCCGGCAAACAACAGCGTCAGCAGCAAGACTAGGGAGGCCAGTGAAAATCTTGCGGTCATAGCAGGCTCGCGGAAGGTACGGCGCCCGCCGACTTGCGACGGCGGGACGGTGCCCCGACGCGCAGGCGCCGGTCCATGAGCGACATCGCGGCACCCGCCATCATGACAAGGCCGCCACCCCAGATCAGCGTCACCAGCGGCTTCCACCACAGCCGCACCACGACGGAACCGTCGGTCCCCTCGTCGCCAAGCGAGAGATAGAGCTGGCTGAAACCGATCGTCTTGATACCGGACTCGGTCGTCGTCATCTGTCGGACCGGATAGGAGCGCTTGGCGGAGGTGATTACAGCGGTAGTGCTTCCATCGGCGCCGAGCAGAGCGAAGCGGCCGCGATCCTCGCTATAGTTAGGTCCCTGGGCCGGATAGAGCCCTTCGAAACGCAGCATGTGGCCGGACAGTTGCACGGTCTCGCCAGCATGCATCGACAAGATCTTCTCGGTGCCGAAGCAAAGCGTGCCGACGATGCCCAGCGTCGTCAGCCCGAGGCCAAGATGGGCGAGTGCGGTGCCGAAGACCGAACGCGGCAGGCCGGCGAAGCGCCTGAGCATGACGCCGGGCGCGACAGTGCCGAAGCCGGACTTGACGGCAATATCGGTGAGCGCGCCGCAGATCAGCCAGAAGGCCAGGCCGACGCCAAGTGCCGCGAACACTGAGGCGCCATCGATGAACAAGGCCGTTACCAGCACGGCCAGAAGCGCTGCGGCGAAGGCCGCCATCAGGCGCTGGGCGACGGCGAAGATGTCGCCGCGCTTCCAGGCCAGCAATGGTCCGAATGGGACCACGACCAATAGCGGCACCATCAGCGGTCCGAATGTCAAGTTGAAGAACGGCGCGCCGACCGAAATTTTTTCGGCTGAAACGGCCTCGACCGCCAACGGATACAATGTGCCGATCAGCACGGTGGCAGTGGCCGTGGTCAGGAACAGGTTGTTGAGGACCAGCGCTCCTTCGCGCGAGATCGGATGAAACAGGCCGCCGGCCGTCAACCTCGAGGCGCGCAGGGCGAACAACGCCAACGATCCGCCGATGAACAGTGTCAGGATGCAGAGAATGAACACGCCTCGCGTCGGATCGGTGGCGAAGGCGTGGACGGAAGTGAGCACGCCTGAGCGCACCAGGAAGGTGCCGAGCAGCGACAGCGAGAAGGTCAGAATCGCCAGCAACAGTGTCCATATCTTCAGGGCCGAGCGCTTTTCCATGACGATCGCCGAATGGAGCAGCGCCGTGCCCCCCAGCCAAGGCATGAAGGAGGCGTTCTCGACCGGATCCCAGAACCAGAAACCACCCCAGCCAAGTTCGTAATAGGCCCAGTAGGAACCCATGGCGATGCCGCCGGTCAGGAACATCCAGGCGACCAGCGTCCATGGCCGCACCCAGCGGGCCCACGACGCGTCGATGCGGCCTTCGATGAGGGCGGCGACCGAGAAGGAAAAGCAAATCGAGAAGCCGACATAGCCCAGATAGAGCAGCGGCGGATGGATGGCGAGGCCGAGATCCTGCAGGATCGGATTGAGATCGCGGCCCTCGATCGGCGCCGGATTGAGCCTGGCGAACGGGTTTGATGTCGCCAGGATGAACAGGAAAAAGGTGGCGCCGATCGCCCCTTGCACGGCCAGCACATTGGCTCGAAGGGCCGCGGGAAGATTGCGGCCGAAAGCCGCGACGAGGGCGCCGAAAAAGGTCAGGATCAACACCCAGAGCAGCATCGAGCCCTCGTGATTGCCCCAAGTGCCGGTGATCTTGTAGATCAGCGGCTGCAGCGAATGCGAGTTGTCCCAGACGTTGGCCACCGAAAAATCGGACGTCGCATAGGCTATGGCCAGCGCCGCGAAGGACAGAGCGGTCAAGGTAAAGCCGGTCACCGCGACCGGACCGCCGACGGCCATCATTTTCTGGTTGTTCATGTGCGCGCCGAACATCGGCACCAGCGTCTGCACCAAAGACAGCGCGAACGCCAGGACCAGCGCGAAATGTCCGGTTTCAACCATTGTGGCGCCCGCCAGGTTTTTGTTTTGCCACAGGTTCTTGCCGCAAAACCGTGAGACACTTTTGCGGAACCTGCTTAGTCACTCTTGCTCTCCTGCCACACGCCCTTGGACTTGAGGCCGTCGGCCACCTCCTTGGGCATGTAGTTCTCGTCGTGCTTGGCCAGCACGCTGTCGGCGACGAAGACGCCGTCCGGGCGAAACGTGCCTTCTGTGATGACGCCCTGCTCCTCACGAAAAAGGTCGGGAAGAATGCCGGTGTAGGTGACCTTGACCTGCTTCTGGTTGTCGGTCACCGAAAAAGCGACGGTAGCCCCCTGACCGCGCTCGATCGTGCCTTTTTCGACGAGGCCGCCGAGCCTGATACGCTGCCCAGGCTGCAGGCTGGCGGTGGTCAGATCGGCGGGCATGTAGAAGTAGGAGGCCTTCTGGCCGAGCGCGTAGAAGGTCAGGCCGGTGGCGGCACCGAGGAAGGCCAACCCTCCGGCGATCACCGACAGTCTTTTCTGCTTGCGCGTCATGTTTTACTCCGTCGCCGTCAGGCCGAGCGAGATGGCAAAGGCGGTGAATTTCTTCGCTTCCTCACTATCTGAGCCAAAAACGGCGATACCGCGATTAAGCGCGTCGCGTGCTTGATCGGCCTTGCCCAGCACGACATAGGAACGAATAAGCTGCATCCATCCTTCCGCATCGCGCGGGTTTTGCCGAAGTCTTTCATCAAGTCCCGCAACCATGGTGTTGATCATCGCTTCCCTGTCCTGCGGCGACATCGACGAGGCTGCATCGACATTCGCGGCGTCCGGGCCTTTTGCAGGCACTCCCGAAGCGACGTTCTGCTTGGCGGATTCGGCCAGTGCCTGCTCGACGGCGCCGCGCCAGGCTGAGTCCTGCGGCAAGGCCGCTAGCATTTTCTGCCAGACAGCTGTGGCCTGCTCAGTGCGGCCTTCCTGCGCCATGCCCATCGCCAGATAAAAGCTGGCCTTCGGATTTGCCGGATCGAGCTTCAGCGCCGCCTCGAAGGCGGCCTGAGCGTCGGCCGAGACTATGCCGCCCGCTGCGCTGGCGATCGCCTCTCCGAGGCCGGCCTGGCGGGCAGCACTGTCGCCGTCGAGGCGAATGGCGTTCCGGTACGCCGTCACCGCGTCGGAAAACCGCTGCATGCGCAGATAGACCGGCGCCAGAACGCCCCAACCCCTGCCATCGGACGGATTCGCGGCAAGGTGGGCCTCGGCGCGTGCCACCAGTTCCTCCACCGAACTGTCGGCGGGATTCTTGGCCAGTCGCTCGCTGAGCGGCTGCGACGGCAGATCGGGCGAGCCGAGCTGGCTGTACAAGCCCCAACTGACCAGCGGAACCGCCAGGACCGCGGCCGTCGCAACCAGCCTGGTCGCCATTGACGGCTGCCGCGCCGCTGACTTGTCGGCGGCATTGTCAAGTCGAAGGATGCGGCGGGCGATCTCCGCACGCGCCTCTTCGGCCTCCGCCGGCTGGATCAGGCCACGCGCCACGTCCAGGTCAAGCTCGGACAACTGGTCGCGATAGACTTCAAGGTCATGATCGCTGCTCGCCGCACCACCCTTCGAGCCGCTGGCCAGCGGTATCAGAACCGCCAGGCTTGCACCCAGCGTGAGAATGGCAGCTATGACCCAGAACAGCATGCTTATTCCAATAACGGCAGAGCCCTGCCCTGCCAACACAGGGGTCCTGCGACGCTTTGACGGCAGGAGCGTCGCATGTCCTTGATTGATGTCAACCGGAGCATTCGGCCGGTTTGTTATGTCAGTGGCGTCCAGCTGCCATCGGCGTTGCGGCAAGCGGTTCCGCGCGCGGTGGTGCCGGCGGCACCGGTAAAGACTGTATGGGTGTATTGCCGGCAGTCCTGCGAGCCGACACGATAGGGCTGGGCGGGCACGACTTCACCGTAATGCGCCGACCGATCGCTCTTCCACCTCACCTTCTGGCCACTCGCGGTGTACTCCAGCGCCCTGTATTCCGCTTCCAGCGCCTTGCGCTTTTCGGGATCGCTCAAACCGGCACCGATCGATCCGCTGACGAGGCCGCCTCCCATGGCGGAAATGATCGTCGTCGCGATCTTGCCGTCACTTTGCGGCGTGGCGGCCGGCTGCGGCGCCACCGTGGAGCCAGCGCTCCTGCCCAGCGTCGTGCAGCCGGAAACGGCCAGCAGTGCGGAAACGAGCGCGACGCGAATCTTCATGCCAACAACCAGTTTTCTTGAGTTAGAGCTGGGCCGCGCCATCGGGGGAAGTCAGCGTGGCCATAGTGACGATGTTTGTCGGAAATTTGGCCGCGGCCGACGGCTCCGGGACCAGTCGACATGCCGCAATATCACGCACGGCCGATCAATGTCGACTAGCCCAGCAAAAGCATAAGTCTAGTGAAGGCTCCGCAATCGAACCACCGCCTTCAACCCGCCCATGCTCGACCGTTCCAGAGCCAGAACGCCTCCATACTCGTTGACCAGGTCGGCGACAATGGCAAGTCCAAGCCCGGTCCCCGGCTTTGTCTCGTCGAGCCGCCGTCCGCGCTTCAGCGCCTCGCGCGCCTTGTCTTCGGGAATGCCCGGGCCGTCATCTTCGATGCTGATCTCGAACAGATCGACAGCACCCTCCTTGCCGACGCCACTCTTCTTGCCGGAGATCGGCGCCACCGACACGGCGACCGCGCTCTTTGCCCATTTCATGGCGTTGTCGAGCAGATTGCCAAGCAATTCTTCCAAATCCTCGCGTTCGCCGGCAAAGACGATATCGACTGCGGGCAGCGACAGCGAGAGAGCGGTCTGCGGGTTGAGTTTTTGCAGCACGCGTACCATGCGCTGGACCAGCGGCGCCACCGGCGTGCGGTAGACGACGCTGTCGCGTTGTGCCGCAACGCGGGCGCGCTGCAGATAATGGTCAACCTGCTTCTGCATCGACGCGGCCTGCTCGGCTATGAGCTGGCCCTTGGCGCCGCCGAGCGCCCGCCCCTCATTGATCAGCACCGCCAGCGGCGTCTTCAGCGAATGGGCGAGGTTGCCGACCTGCGTCCGTGAGCGCTCGACAATACGCTTGTTGTTTTCGATCAGCGCGTTGGTCTCGTTGGCGAGCGGCTCGATCTCGGCCGGGAAGCGACCGTCGAGCCTTTGCGCGGTTCCTTCGCGCACCATAGCGAGAGCGTTCCTGACCCGGCGCAATGGCTGCAGGCCCAACAGGATCGCGATGGCGTTGATGGCGATCATGCCGACGCCGAACAGGGAAAGATAGGTCAGCAGGCGACGCTGGAAGGCGCCTATTTCCTGCTCGAGCTCGGTCTTGTTGCCCATGACACGGAAGCGCGCTGCGCGATTTTTCGCGTCGAGAACGAATTCGCTCTCGAAAACTTCCAGTTCCTCGCCATCGATGCCTTCTGTCGCATAGCTGCGCTGGAAGCTGGCATTGAAAGGAACCTCGGCGACGCTTGGCGACAGGATCGCCTCGGTCATCGAGGAGGAGTGCAGCTCACCGCGTACGCCTTCCGACGCAGGCTCCACCGACCAGTACCAGCCGGAATTCGGCTCCGAGAACCGGAGGTCGCCAAGGTCGGGAGCGCCGGTCAGCGACCCGCCTTCGGACACGCCGACCGAGCCGATCAGATTGAACAGATGCGCCGACAGCAGGCTGTCGAAACCGCGCTCGCTCGCCTGGCGATAGAGGGTCGTGATCAGCGTGAAGATGACAATCAGGGTGAGTATCGCCCAGACCGTGGAAAAGGCAATCACCCGGAACGCCAGCGAACGCGGCCAGAACCGCAGTGAAAGCGGCGTTCTTGCAGTCTGTTTGAGCGGTTCCGCCTTACGCCTCCGGCTCACGCATTCGATAGCCCATGCCGCGAACGGTTTCTATCATGTCGATGCCCATCTTCTTGCGAAGCCGCCCGACAAAGACCTCGATTGTATTGGAATCGCGGTCGAAATCCTGATCGTAAAGATGCTCGACCAGTTCGGTCCGGGACACGACCTCGCCCATATGGTGCATCAAATAGGCAAGCAGGCGGAATTCGAGCGACGTCAGCTTCAGCGGCACGCCGTCGACATCGGCCTTGGAGGCCTTGGTGTCGAGCCGCAACGGCCCGCAGGTCAACTCGGACGACGCATGGCCGGCCGCGCGCCGGATCAGCGCTCGGACCCTGGCCAGCACCTCTTCGATGTGGAACGGCTTGGTGACATAATCGTCGGCGCCGGCGTCGATGCCGGATACCTTGTCGCTCCAGCGATCGCGCGCCGTCAGAATCAGGACCGGCATCTTGCGGCCGCCGCGCCGCCAGCGCTCGACCACACTGATGCCGTCCATCTGCGGCAAGCCAATGTCGAGCACGACGGCATCATAGGGTTCGGTGTCGCCGAGGAAATGCCCTTCCTCACCGTCGAAAGCCCGGTCGACGACATAGCCGGCATCGACCAGCGCGTCCGATATCTGCCGGTTGAGATCCTTGTCATCTTCGACAACGAGTACGCGCATGCGGGGATCATACCTGTTGAAGAACTGGCCTGTTGAAGAGCTGCCCTATTTGAGAGGCTGCCCTGTCGAGAAACTGGGCGTCATCTATAGGCCGATTCCAGCGCCTGGGAAACGGCAGGGATCAGTTCAGCGGAACGACGATCTCGGTGCGGCGCGGACGCTGCCCGTCCTTGCCCGGGACCAGCACGACGATGACGCAGACCGGCTGGCCACCGCGCGTCGACTGCGACGCCTTGGCCAGCGTGCCGCCATTCTGCTCGGCAACCTGCTGACCGATCGCGTAGCAGTCGGAGGCAGCCAGGACGATCGGCCGGTTCTGCTCGGGCACGACGACCGGCAGCGCCGTCGCCTGCGACGCAAGCAGACCGGCAGCGCAGAGCGCCAGTGTCGCGGTTCGGAAATGGGAGCGAAGCGTTTTCATGATCAGCGTCCTAACGCATCGGTGCTGAACGTGAAATGAACAGTGAACGCCTGCAACACATGCCTATCTCACCCCCCTGAAACGCGAGACAACCGACCCTATGATTCGCCGCCCTAACCCGGCAAACTCATCCAAGTGCCAGTCTAGACTGTGTTGCAGCCATATTGAAAGCGCGTCAGGCGTTTTCTTCCGTCACGGCGCGAAAGCGCAGCAGCCCGTGACAGGCTGAAAGATCCTCGTCGTAACGGGCCTCGGTGAATTCGAGCCTGAGATTGGCGCGGTGATGTTCGTCGAGCGCGAGCGCCGCATCCTGGAGGCGGGTGCTGACTAGGTCCATCGCATCGAGCATCTCTTTCCTGGCCTCGGACTTCGACCAGAAATGCAGCGTGAAAAGCTGCTCGGCATCGTTCTCCGCGCCTGTTGCCCAGTCGTAGACGCTGGTCCGACCGAACGTCACATAGGGAAACGGGACATTTTCCGGGGAATGGTCGAATAGTTTTGCGCCGCGCAATGCCGCTGACAGGGAACCGTCACCGTTCAGCGCTTCGAACAAGGCCTTCTGCAGCGCGGCGGCCGGCGCGGTCATAGTCTTCTCCCTCGCCCGTCACGGCTGAACAGGCCTTCACCCCGTCAGCGATTTCTGCTTGCAGCGTAGCCGCGTTGAAGTTCTGGCGCCAGATCACGGGATTTCCAAGGCCCCGATCGCGCGGACCGTCGGAATTATCGAAAATCGGCTGCGGTCAGCACATAAATGCTCTTGCCGGTACGAGCATAAGCACTCCTTGCGACGTCATGTATGGGACCGACGGCCGAATCGAAAGCGGCGAGATATGCGGCTTCGGCTGTCGCCGTCCCTGGCGGTGCCGCCGAGATGGCGGCTGCATCGATAAAGAAAGAAATCTGGGACATGCCGTCATAGCCGACGAAGCGGATCCGTCGGCTCGCCTCGTCGTAGCTTCGGCTTAGGTTTGGAAATGTCAGGGTCATGGCTTGACGGCCGTCAAGCGGCCCCCGCCTTCTTGACTGCGGCCCGCTTTTTCTTGGGAGCGACGGGATTGAGGGCTTCCGCCGCGCGGTCGGCCTCTTCCTTGGCCAGCCGCAGCGCCCGCAACTTTTGGGTCTTAATGGTCCTGGCCTTGGCCTCGGAGACATATTCGGCCGTAGCCTGGTTTCGCTCCGCAGTTTTCTTCTGCTTCTCCATGAAGCGCGCTTCAGCCTTTTCCGTGATACTTTGATTGAATTCCGCCATCGATAAAATATCCCTTTTGACCGAGGTGATGAAATTGCAATTCCCTCCTAAAATAGGAGTCTGAGCAGAAAATTCAATTTCCGAGCTATCTTTGATCGATTCGTAAAAATAAAGTGCGGAATAATACTATTCGACAGTTTCAACCAGCCCATGAACATTTTTGAGCCATCGGCTCTAAAGAGGTGAGCGGTGGCACCTCACGTGCGCTGGCAGCAACCGCGTCCCGACGCAGTTACTGAATTAGATCACGACACCGGTGCTGCGCCACCCTCTTCCGTGCGCCGCGCGATGAATTCGTCGAGAACACCTGATGTAGCAGCGGCGGAAGCCGGCGGCCGAAAATCGGCGAGCAGCCGTTTCCAGATGCCGGTCGCGCGCTCCGTGGCGGTTCTTGACCCGGCCTGCGTCCAGTTGCCGAAATTCGACCAGTCGGCGACCAGCGGCTCGTAGAATGCGGTGCGGTAGCGCGCCATTGTGTGCCCGGCCGAGAAGAAATGCCCACCCGGCTGCACTTCAGCGATAGCCTCAAAGCCGATCGCGTCCTCGTCGCCGGGCGTCGCCGCGCAGAGTTCGGCGACCGTCTGCAGCGCCTCGACGTCGGTGATCAGCTTCTCGAAAGAGACGCTCAAGCCGCCTTCGAGCCAGCCAGCGGCATGGATGCAGACCGTTGCACCCGCAAGAACCGAGCCCCACAGGGCGAACTGCGTTTCGTGGGCCGCCTGCGCGTCCGATATGTTGGCGGCGCTGCCGCCGCCGGACCGCCAAGGAAGACCGGTGAAGCGAGCAAGCTGACCGGCGCCGAGCGTCGCCTTGACGTGCTCCGGCGTGCCGAACGCCGGCGCCCCCGACTTCATGTCGACATTGGAGGAGAAGGAACCATAGACGACCGGCGTACCCGGCCGCACGATCTGGGCCAGCGTCAGCCCGGCCAGCGCTTCGGCGTGCTGCAGCGTCAGCGCGCCGGCCACAGTGATCGGCGCCATCGCGCCGGCCAGGCAGAAGGGCGTGATGATCAACACCTGCCCCGCCCTGGCAAAGTCGATGATGCCTTGCGCCATCGGAATGTCGAGCTGGCGAGGCGAATTGGTGTTGATGACGGTGTAGCAATGAGCGCCCGAACGGAATTCGTCCTCGGAAAGGCCGCGCGCCAGCCGTAGCATCTCGAAGCCGTCCTCCACCTGCGGCGTGCCGCGCGCGAAGACGAACGGCAACTTGTCCGACAGCGTCAGCTGCGCGCGGTTGACTGCATAGTGGCGGAAGCGGTTGTCGATGTCCTGCGGCTCGATGCAGGGTCCCAGCATGTGCAGCACGTCGAAATGCTGCACCAGGCGGATGAAATCCTCGAAAGCGGCAAGCGTTCCCGGCCGCCGGCCGCGCTCTAGATCGGTGACGTTCGGCGCCCCGGATCCCGCCAGAAACGTCATCGAGCCGAGCTCGAGCGTCAGGTCGCGGGCACGGTCGCCGGCATGGACGCGGATCGATTTCGGCGCCGAAGCCAGTGCCGCCGCGACGATGTCGCGACCGATGCGCACCATCTGGCTGTCCTCGTCAACCAGCGCGCCGGCACGGGCAAGAATGGTGCGCGCCTCCGGCAGCAGCACCTTGACGCCGAGTTCCTCGAGCACGCGCAGCGCCGTGTCGTGGATCGCGGCGACCTGGTCGACCGAAAAGATCGGCTGCGGCAGGAACGGGTTCTTCAGCGAGCGATAGTCCGGCCGGCGGCTGGTCTCGCTGCCGGCGTCGCCGGTTCGTCCGCGCCTGCGCTCGCGCCTGAGATCACGTGCGGCGTCGTCGATCATGGCGGATACTCCTCATTGCCGTATGCTTGCCGTATTGCATGCCCTGGGGATCGTAGGGAGAAGCCGCGATGACGCGCGCCGGCCGCTCGGCCCAGTTCGTTGAGTTGGGCAGGATACTTGCACTGTACATATGTGTCTAGTATGGTTGTATGCAGCTCCCCCTCCTGCCTATTGTGCGGCCATGATCATGAATGCTCCGCAGGACGAGCCGGCGCCCGGCAACATCAAGGTGACGCGCTGGGACTGGATCAGTCTTGCGCTCCACACGTTGATTTCAGATGGCATCGAAAGCGTGCGCGTGCTGCCGCTCGGCCAGAAGCTCGGCGTCTCGCGCTCAAGCTTCTACTGGTACTTCCAGAGCCGTCAGGATCTGCTGGACCAGTTGCTTGCCCATTGGCGGGACACCAACACCAGGGCGATCGTCGAACGCGCGCAGCGGCCGGCCGAAAGTATCATCATGGGGGTCATGAACGTGTTCGAATGCTGGGGGGACGAACGCCTGTTCGATCCCAGGCTCGACTTCGCCATCCGGGAATGGGCGCGGCGCTCCGACGACGTGCGCCGGGCCATCGACCAGGCCGACAATGACCGACTGGGCGCGATCCGTGACATGTATCGCCGGCATGGCTACGGCGAAGAGGATGCCTTCATCCGCGCCCGTGTGCTCTACTACATGCAGATCGGCTATTATGTGCTAGACCTCAAGGAACCGGTCGAGGCGAGGGTCAGTTATCTCGCCGCCTATCTGCGCAGTTTCACCGGCCAGGAGCCAAGCGATGCCGACGTGGCGCATTTCATGCGCTTTATCGCGGCGCGGTAGGCGGATGCGAGGTGGCATGCGCGACCCTGGTATCAACAAACTGTACCGCGAAAGCTCCCCTCACCCTTGTGAGCGAGGCCAAAATGGACAAATAGTCTGGTACGAGTGCCGCTTCTCAGTGGAGGCGTAGCCGCAGCCGGATCCTGGAATGGCCAGTCCTTTGAAATCACGCAAGAGAAGGGGTCCGATTGCCGCAAGACTGCTGGCGGCGGATGCGTGGTTCGATTCCTCGCTCTACGAGACCGGCTTCAAGGCGCGCCGGTTCTGGGAATCGGCCACCATTTTCTTCCGGCGCTTCCGCGTCTCCGGCTGGCGCCGCGGCATCATCGAACTGTTGAGCGAGGGCTTCACGCTCGGCGCCGGGGGCATCGTCGTCATGCTGGCACTCGCTTTGCCGGCCTTCCAGGAAACCGCCGGCGACTGGCGCGCCCAGGGCGATTTCGCCATCACCTTCCTCGACCGCTACGGCAACGAGATCGGCCAGCGCGGCATCATCCAGCGCGATTCGGTTCCGGTCGACGAGATGCCCGACCAGGTCATCAAGGCGGTGCTGGCCACCGAGGATCGGCGTTTCTTCGATCACTACGGCATCGACGCGCTCGGCCTTTCGCGCGCGATCTTCGCGAATGTGCGGGCGAATTCCGTGGTGCAGGGCGGCTCGAGCATCACCCAGCAGCTGGCCAAGAACCTGTTCCTGACCAATGAACGGACGTTGGAGCGGAAGGTCAAGGAAGCCTTCCTGGCGCTGTGGCTCGAGGCCAATCTGTCGAAGAAGGAGATCCTGCAGCTCTATCTCGACCGCGTCTATATGGGCGGCGGCACGTTCGGCATCGAAGCGGCCGCCGATTTCTATTTCGGCAAAAGCGTCAAGGATGTGAACCTCGCCGAAGCGGCGATGCTGGCCGGCCTGTTCAAGGCACCGACCAAATACGCGCCGCACATCAACCTGCCTGCTGCCAGGGCGCGGGCCAATGTGGTGCTGTCGAATCTCGTCGAAGGCGGCTTCATGAGCGAGGGTCAGGTGCTGCAGGCGCGGCTGCATCCGGCTGAAATCGTCGACCGCGGCGAGCAGAAGAGCCCGGATTACTACCTCGACTGGGCATTCGAAGAGGTCAAGAAGATCGCCGCGAAGTCCGGCCAGCATTCTCTGGTCGCCCACACCACTTTCGACGCCAACATCCAGAAGGCTGCGGAAGAATCGATGGAGTTCCATCTCCGCCAGTTCGGCAAGGAATACAACGTCACCGAAGGCGCCATGGTCGTCATCGAAACCAATGGCGCAGTTAGGGCGATCGTCGGCGGCCGCGACTACGGTGCCAGCCAGTTCAACCGCGCCACCAAGGCGCTGCGCCAGAGCGGCTCATCGTTTAAACCCTACGTATACGCAACGGCGATGGAGCACGGCTTCACGCCGGATTCCGTCGTTTCCGGCGCGCCGATCTCCTGGGGTGCCTGGTCGCCTCACAATTACAATGGCGGATCGGCCGGCAAGGTCACGCTGATCACGGCGATGGCCAAATCGGTCAACACCGTGCCGGTGCGGCTGGCCAAGAATCATCTCGGCATCGGGCCGATCAAGGCGATGGCGGAAGCCATGGGCGTCGAATCGCCGCTCGAATCGCACAAGACGATGGTGCTCGGCACATCGGGCATGACCGTGATGGACCAGGCGACAGGCTATAGCGTGTTCGCCCAGAATGGCTTTGTCGGCTCCCGGCATGGCATCACCCAGCTCGTCACCCGTACCGGCGAGGTGGTTTACGATTTCGCCAAGGATGCGCCGCCGCCGCGCCGTGTGCTCTCGGAACAGGCGCTGAAATCTATGAACACCATGCTGGCGGCGGTGCCGGTGATGGGCACGGCGCGGCGCGCTGCCCTTCCCGATATCGTTTCGGCCGGCAAGACCGGCACTACGCAGTCTTACCGCGACGCCTGGTATGTCGGATTCACAGGCAACTACACGGCTGCCGTGTGGCTCGGCAATGACGACTTCACCCCGACCAACAACATGACCGGCGGCTCGCTGCCGGCGATGGTTTGGCAGCGGCTGATGGTCTATGCGCACCAGAATATCGATCTCAAGCCGATCCCCGGCCTCGATCATCCTTTCGTTGACGAGGAGATCGCTGCCAAGGCCGAGGAAGCGGAAAAGAAGAATACCGAGCAGGCAGCGGCCGACGCCGCCGCCGAACGCCCGCCGGTGCTGTCCAGCCAAACCACGCGGGCCCTCAGGGACATCACAAGATTGTTTCAGTCGGCGCCCGTCCTCCAGGCGCCTGCGACGCCGGAGACCCTGTCGGCGCTTTGAAGCCGGCACGACGGGCAAGGCCCATCCTCGCGCCGGCAATTCCACAGAGGTCCGCTTGCCATCGCCCCCTGCCCCGCGATATCCCCGAGCGGCACTCCCTCTTTCCCGCGGCTCTTCATGCTCAAGAACGCATTCCTGACGCTCCTCGCGCTTGCCATAGCCATCGGCGGCGGCGGCGGCAGCGTCTGGTACGCGCTCAAGACGCAGGATGGCATTGGCGCGATCAGGATCGGCCAATGGACGGCGTTTCCCGATATCGGCACGCAGGCGGCGGATCCCTATTCGAAAGCCCGCGTGGCGCGCGAGGGTGTCCTTGCACTCGGGCAGGCAGAAGGCCTGTCGTTTATCGCCGAACGCGATTCCGATGGCGAACAATTGAAACGCCAATGCGCCTATGAAATCGAAGGCGGATTTCCCACAGCCCGATTCTGGACCCTCTATGCCGCCGATCGGTCGCTCGGCGTGGTCGAGACCGGCAAGCCAAGGCTTGCAGCACTTCAGTCCTACCAGGTGCTGCGCCAGCCCGACAATTCCGTGCTTATTTCCGTCAGCAACCGCCCCGCGCCCGGCAACTGGCTGCTTTCCGACGGCTTCGGCCGGATGTATCTCGTGCTGACATTCTACGACACGCCGATCGCCAGCAGCACGGGCCTTTCGGATGTCACGCTGCCGCGGATCGTGAAGGTCGGCTGCAATGCGTAGGCTGCTGCACGCGATCTTGCTCGGCCTGCTTGGCGCCGGCATCGTACACATCATCGTGCTGCTGCTCGTCTCGGAGTTTTCCGAACGCAATGCCTGGTCGCGGCTGGCCATGGCCTCCGACCTTTATCGGATGACCAGGCTGGACGCTGAGGCCGGCGGTACGCCAGTGGTGAAATCCGTCGATCCGCTGTTTTATGCCGCGGCCTGCCGCTTCGATCTGTCCGACGGGATGGTTCGGGTGAAGGCACCGGGAAACGTCCCATTCTGGTCCGTATCGGTCTATGACCGCAGCGGGCATAACATCTATTCCTTCAACGACCATAGTGCGACCGGAAGGGTGCTGGACAGTATCGTACTGACGCCGGCCCAGATGATCGAGATCCGCAAGGATCTCCCGGAGGAATTGCAAGGAGCAATCTTCGTCGAGGCGCCCATCGACGAAGGCATGTTCGTCATCCGCTCGTTCGTGCCCGACGACAGCTGGAAGCCGATCGTGTCGCGGTTTCTCGAGCAGAGTTCCTGCGAGCTGCAGGGCTACTGACGTCAACCGAAGTACGCGGCGGCCGGTTTTCCAGCCTGCAGCGATTCAAAGTTAGAGCCTCCTGTACGCGCCGAACAGCGCGCGCGGCGCCTAATGATGCGGAACAGGCATCGTCCCCGACGATCCCGGCATCGTCCCCGACGAGCCCGGCATCGTCCTTGACGAGCCCGGCTTGTCCGGACCGGCGCCTGGCCGCTTTTCGACCGTCCGTGGCTCGTAGCGGACGCCGGGGAAAATGATCACCGCTGCCGGCGTTCCGGTGTTTCGTTCTGCTCGATTGGTTGCCGCCGTTCGCGGCACGAAAGACAGTACCATGCCCATGGTTCGTGCATTCCTCTCGGTTGCCCCGGAGCACAACGCAACGCCTCCAATCTGATTAAGGAGCCAGTAGGTTAACGGAACGCTAACGGATCGCCGCTAATTTGATGTTTGTTCTGAGGTTAGGAATTCCTGACCCGAGGCAAATGCGAAACCGACAAAGTCCCGGTCGAGCATGGTCCAGATTGTGTCGAGTATCGGGCGTATCCTTCGTGTCAGCTTCGGATTTCAGGCAAATCGCTATACGGGCTGAATCGGGAAAGGCCGAAAGGCTGTTCCGCGCAGCGGTGTCGGCGTTCTGTTCGCTCACCCGCCCTTCGCGCCGGGAGATCGCGCAACTTGAAGATTTGACACTTCCGCTTTTCGCCAACGTGTCGGTCGAATCGCGCCGCTACGTCGCCGCCGCCCTTTCCGAATGCGAATATGCGCCCGCTGCGCTGGTCCGGCGGCTTTGCGAGGAGCCGGTCGACGTTGCCGCGCCATTGCTCATCCGCTCGTGCGCGCTCAGCGATATCGACCTGATCGCGCTGATCGGACGGCACGGCCTGCCGCATGCGCGCGCCATCGCGCGCCGCAAGGATCTGAACCCGACCATCGCCCAGCTGATCAGGGCGCTTGAAAAGCCGACGCTGGTGAGCGTGCGGCAGCCGGAGGCAATCGCCGGGACGGCGCCTGAACGCGCCGAGATCGTCGCGCCCAGCCCCGACAGCCAGCAGGTGCCCGGCGCCGCCGCCGAGAATGCACGGCGCCGGCTGCGGTCGTTGATGCGCGCCGATGCTGAGAGCGGCGGCGCGACCGTCAATCCGTTCGCCGGCGCTGAAACCTATGTCAAACTGCGCGAGACGGCGCTGACCGGAAACGCCGCATTCTTCCAGACAGCACTGGCCGACGCGCTCGAAATCGATTTTTCAACGGCGCGGGCGCTCACCGCAAACCAGAACTACACGTCGCTGCTGGCCGTCCTGCGCGCGCTTGATTTCGGCGAAGAGAGAGCGTTCCTGATCACCGCCGCCGTCTATCCTACAGAGTTTCCGCATCCGCAGGCCATCCGCATCTTTCTCGACCGCTACCGACTGCTGCATCGCGACGCGGCGCTGGACAGGCTACGCGGCTGGAAGGCCGAGACACTGTCGAAGGCCATTCGCAATGCCGGACCCATCGCGGCGAACGCCGACATCCGCAAAGCGGACAGCGATAATGCTGCCGCCAGGCCTAAGGCGCGTCACGTCTGAAGAGATTCAAGCGAACGCTTTAAGCCTTTGTTTTGATCCATAATCGTTTAGAGCGACTTGACGGAAATAAGTTCCTCGACGGGAACAGCGCCGGCCTCGATCTCGACCACCCAGATGTCGGGATCGAATTTCTTCTCCCTTTCCAGTCGCGCGTCAAAGACGGCGGCATCGTCGCCGGCGCCGAGCAGACTGAAGAAACGGTCGTCGGGTTTGCCTGAATCGTAGCTCGTCTGCGGCGCCGGGCCAAACAAAGCAATCTCGCCCAGGCGGCCACGCGCCAGCACGAAGACGGCGCCGGCCTCAGTTGCGCCGCGCTTGACCACGGCGGCAAAGCCGCCAGCACCGAAAACCCGGCGCAACAGGGCCGATACCCACAGATCGGTGGTTACGCGCATGGCAAACTCCGGATGTTATTCGAGCGGTATTAACGAGTTTTTTTGTCAGAGCGCGAGCGTTTCCCCAACAAGGCCCACTGACACAAAAGGCGCTTGTGAGGTTGCTTACTCCCTCATAAACCAATCAATATCCAATGTGCCTTTTCGCCATTCTGCGGCGGTCACCTCGGCACTTGACTGTACAGGCCACGCTTTGGCGCTCGTTGCGAGCCTCTTCAACTCCGCGAGTGCTATTTTTTCCTCAAGTGGCAAGAGGTGGGCCGCGCTCCAGAGCCTGACATTTTCGTCACTGTGCGTTTGGAGCCCTAATAAAAACGATCGACCGCGATCGGCCCTATTTCTAATCTTCTTTATCGCTCGGATTAGATGGTCAAAGGCCGCGTTTGATCCCCGCACATTCCCATCTTCGAGAAGCTGGCGATGAAGTATGGCAGCCTCGACGTATTCTCCTTCAGGGCTTCTTGCTGACACTTTTGCTCTCCGCTATGATCCGTCTTTGCGTTCTCCTTCATCGCCTTTTCGAGCTTTTTTCCAAGATCATATTGTTCTTTAAACAATTTTTTGCTCATCCAGTCTCTCACAGTCGTTCCTTGAGAATATGACGAACGGCGGCCACGGCTCACGCTGGTTCAGCGAACCGAGGCGCTGGAGCGCAACGGCGCCTGGCGAGCCAACACCGAGATCGCCTGCTCCTATAACGTCGCCCACATGATGGTTCAGAAGCCCGAACGCATTGATACCCGATCGGAACTTGGCCGGTCAGTTGGTGAGGCCGATCTCGCGCATCTTGACGTAGACGACCTCGTCGGGCTCTCCGGTCTCCGGCAGCCCGAACAGCGACTGGAACTCCTTGATCGCTGCCTTGGTGCGGGCCCCGACCACGCCATCGAGCTGCATGTCGTCATTGCCGAATGCCTTCAGCCCGGCCTGGATTTTGATGATGCGGGCATCGGGTGCCTGCACCGACGCATCTGCCGGCGCCGAAGCGGAGACGGGAATTGCGGCCATGTCGTCCGGACGAGGTGCCGGATGCGGCACGACCGTCGAGGCGGTTGGCGTGGCGCCCAGCTGATCGAGCAGAACGCTGTCGATCTCGCCGGAAGCGCTAAGCCCGACTTTCTGCTGATAGGCTTGTATGGCCTTACGCGTGTTGGGGCCGGAAATGCCGTCGACGGTGCCGGAATAGAAGTCCAGATCCTTCAATATGCCCTGGATCTGCTCGACGACCGGATCGCTCTTGATCGGAGCCGAGCCCGGCCGCACGATGTTGATGGTGGTTTCGGGTTCGTCGGCGCCGGCTCGAGGAAAGCCCTCGTTGCTCCTGGTCGCGAAAAACGCGCCGGCATGAGGAAAAGGCTGATACCACAGGGCATTCGCCGAGACGTAGAACAGCGTCACCAGGAAGGCGGTCGAACCGCCGACCAGAACCGGATTGCGCGAGATCAGGCTGCCGACGGCGGCCGCGCTACCTTGGAAGGCATTGCCACGGCGCCTGACCGCCTTAGGCTGTTTTGCGGAGCGAGCCATGCCTGTCCCCCTTCGTCTCCGCCTTGGCTGCAGGCATCGGCAGCACGCCGGGCTTGTCGGTCGTACGTCCCTTCGGTCCGTTCACCGGCAAGCTGATCGTGACCGTGGTGCCCTCGCCCGGCATGCTTTCGATCGACATCGTGCCCTCGTGCAGCGCCACAAGGCCCTTCACCAGCGACAGGCCGAGCCCGGTTCCCTCGAAGCGGCGCGTATAGTCGTTCTGGATCTGCATGAACGGCTTGCCGAGATTGGCAAAGTCTTCCTCGGCGATGCCGATACCGGTGTCCCTGACCCAGAAATGCAGTCGCGAGCCGATCCGCTTGGCGCCGACGACGACATCGCCGCCATCGGGCGTGAACTTGATGGCATTGGAGACTAGGTTGATGAGTATCTGCTGCACGGCACGACGATCAGCGTTTATCTCGCCTGCATCCGGTGCGATCTGAGCCTGCAGATCGATGTTCTTTGCCTCGGCCTGCAGCCGCATCATCGACTGGCACATTTCGACGGCTTCCACGAAACGGAACGGTTCCGGCTCGGTTGCGTAGGCGCCGGCTTCGATCCTCGACACGTCGAGTATCGAGGTGACGACGGCAAGCAAATGCTGGCCGGACTCCTTGACCAGACCGACATATTCCTTCTGGCGCGGATCCTTGAAGGTGCCGAACATCTCATGCAGCAGCATGTCGGAAAAACCGATGATGGCGTTCAACGGCGTGCGAAGCTCGTGGCTGACGACCGCCAGAAACCGTCCCTTCGCCACTTCGGCAGACGCGGCCGCCTCTTTCGCAGCGGCAAGCTCTTCGCGCAAGCCGGCGAGTTCGTCGTTTTCGCGCAGGACGAGCGTGAAGACATCCTCATGCTCCGCCCGCATCAGCTCAAGGGAAAACGGCCGGTAGTTGTCCGCCGTCGGGCCATGGCCGTTTTGCGGCAGCCGGACGCGAAGATCGAGCCGGCGGGCCGACGCGCCGTCGCGCATGTCGGCCAGCGCGCTGAGGTATGCGACGCGATCGGACAGATGGATACGGTCGAACAGGCCGGTACCGAACAGCAGTTCCGGCGGCAGCTTCAGGATCGTGCGTGCCTTTGCCGACGCATCCAGTACCTCGCCATGCCTGCCGGCCCGCAGGACAACGGCGTCGATGATGTTCTCGAGCCGGTCATCGGTCGCCGGATCTAACTGCGCGCCGGCCGGGCTGCCAAGTGCTGCGACGCGGGGAACGAGGGAGAGCGCCCAAGCCAGCGGCAGCAGCCAGTGCCAAGCAGCGATTTCCGCCGGGCCGAACGGGAAAACAGAACCGGCAAAAGCCTGCAGCAGGATAGCGACAAATGCGGATGCGGCACCCCAGAGTGCAGCGCGACGAGACGCGCCGATCCACCAGGCTTCGAACGGCAGCGCCACGACAAGCATGGCGGCCGGCGAGGCCATCCCGCCGGCCGCGGCAATGACACCGGCAAGAGCAAAACTGCCCATCACCAGGGCGACCTGGCCGGCGAACGCCATCTTGCCCGATGCTGCCACCAGCAAGGCAGCAAACCAGCAGAGGCCGAATGTCGCAAAGATCGCAGCCATGGTCACGGCCACGCCCATGCCCGAGGTAACCAGCGTGACTGCTGCACCTGCGGCAAAGAACGGAGCGGCCAGCATGACACCGATAAACCGCCCCTGGCACCGGCGGTCGTTCTTTCCGAGGATCGACGGATGAACCATACGTTCGCAACCGGCTGCCATCGCGCCGGGCAACTCAACGTATCTGGCCCTTATCGAACTCAACTCAACGCACTCGCACCTGGTCGTGAACAGCCCTGCTTCGCAGGTTGCTTTTATTGATCTGAAACTCGCATCCAGCGTTTAAGGAATGGATAAGGCGGGACCGATCAATGCCCAGCCTGAGGGAAATATTGGGAGGCCGGCGCGGCAAAACCTTGGCAATTGCGGCCATAGTAAATGGAGCGTTATCCGGGCGGACCGCCCTTTCGCCTCTGACAGTCGCCACCGGAACGCCGCGCTTCAGGGAAATAACTAAGGAAAAACAGGCAGATGGATAGTTAACCTTAAGTGAAGAAAATCGGCTGGATTTGACACAAATCCATCGCGAAATACTTCGTTTCGAGTTTGCCTAAAATTCGAGGAAAATTTTCGCTGACCGGGCAAGCCGTCCTTTGAGCGTCTATGCCACTATCGTACCCCATAAAAAGGTCATGTCGCCGAATGCATGATCCGGTCAAGAATGAGGGCATACAGATGGGCTTTCTGATCAGAATGGCTTTCTGGTTTTCGCTGGTGCTTTTGGCGCTGCCGCTGAATGTCGGCTCCGACGAGACAGGCCACCAAAGCGTCGGGCCGATCCAGGCGTTGTTTGCGGCACGCGAAGCCGTTGGCGATATTGCCGGCATATGCGAGCGCAAGCCCGACGTGTGCGAGACCGGCAAGTCCGCAATGCACACGATCACCGCCCGGGCCAAGGAGACCGCCAAGATCGCGGCCGCCATGCTGGACGACAAGACCGCCGAACCCGACACGGCGACAATGACCGGCAGCGTGCCGGAAGACATCGTCTTACCGGCGAAAGTCCACTTGCCCGCGAAAGTCGAGTTGCCGGCGAAAAACTGAGATATTTTCCAGCGCATCTGTCACTGCACCGCAGGCCGTCCGCACCTCGACGCCTATGGTGTTTTTCCTCTTTTTCCGTGACGCGGCGTCGCCGGACGACTATATCCGAGGTGATGACCACGACGATCCAAACGATCCGCGACGACTTCTCCCTGCTTGACGAGTGGGAAGACCGCTACCGCTATGTGATCGAACTGGGCGAGGCCCTGCCGCCATTTCCCGATGAGGAACGCAACGCCGCCAACAAGGTGCCCGGCTGCGTCAGCCAGGTCTGGCTGACAACCGAATATGGACCGGGTCCCGATCCAGTCGTCACCTTCGCCGGTGATTCGGACGCCCATATCGTGCGCGGCCTCGTCGCTATCATGCTGGCGCTGTTTTCCAGACGACCGGCCAGCGAGATCCAGAAGACCGACGCGGAAGCGACACTGAAGGCACTTGGCCTCGACGAACACCTGTCGCCGCAACGCGCCAATGGTCTTCGTTCCATGGTCAAGCGCATTAAGCGCGACGCCGAGGCGGCGTTGAGGCAGACCGCCTGATTAGACAACAGCGCGCGATTTCCCCCCGCACGGCAGTGAGCCCCGCACCTCGGGCAAGGCGTATCGATTGCTCCAGCAATGCCTCCAAAGCAAAACGGCGCCCGGAGGCGCCGTTGATCGTTCAACCCACGTTGGGAAGAGCCGATATCAGCGTCCCTTGCGCTTGCGGCCGAGACCCATCTTCTTGGCGAGTTGGGAGCGAGCGGCAGCATAGTTGGGAGCAACCATCGGATAGCTTGCGTCCAGGCCCCATTTTTCACGATACTCGTCGGGCGTCAGACCGTAGTGGGTCATCAAATGGCGCTTCAGCGACTTGAACTTCTTGCCGTCTTCAAGACAGACGATGTAGTCGTCATGGACGGAGCGTTTCGGGTTTACTGCCGGCTTCTGCTTGTCGGCAGGAGGTTGTTCACTGGTCCCGCCCACGCGCCCGAGGGCGGCATGGACATCGGCGATGAGGCTCGGCAGCTCGCCGACCGGCACCGGATTGTTGCTGACATAGGCGGCCACGACGTCGGCCGTCAACTCGATCAGCGCATCACTATTTCTGGAAGGTGTTTCGATAATATCCATGGCTTCATGACCCCAACGAGAGTTGTTTCTATCCGCGCCCTATTTTTGACAGGTCGGGCATCGCGCGAAATTTTTGCAGGAAAGAGCCTCTGCGATTCGCGTCACAACATCCTAATGAGCCAGTGAATCAAGTAAGTCAATTCGCTTCTTGCGCTGTATTCATCGATGTTAATAAAATATTCCACGATCAGCTTCAACCTTTCGTGCACTCTGTAATTTTGCGATATTTTCTGGTCCGACCAGCAACGGCTGACGCCCGTCGGGCTGCCGTTACATCCTCGATGGCCAGTAAAAAGCTCTCAATGCTTGGCTATGCTTGGTTGTGGCGCAGGCTATCTGGTTGTTTTCAGAATCTGCAAAACCATAGGTTGCGATTTGCTGTTTGCAAACAAACCAGAAATCAGCGCGCCGCGGATCGCCGCCGATCCATCAATGTGGGGTAATGTATTTTCCGTAGACCCAGCCGATGACAAAATTGCCGTTGTGTGCCGGATCATGCCAGACTTCGCACCAGCGATAGCGGATCTTCTGTTCCTGCTTCCAAACCGGCTGCTTGGCGATGTCGAGCAGGTTTATGCCCCCGGTGCATTTCCCGGTCATCTGCAAAACGGCACCGTTGGGATAGGCGGCCTGCTTCTGGGAAGACCCCGCCGGGTACTTGCGCACGTTGAGCGTGTCGCCAAACGGAACGTTGGTCACTTGCCAAGCTGCGAACACGGTTGCATGAGATTGGCCGGTAAAGGCCAAAACTGTCGAAGCGACGACGAAAGCCGCGACAGCGCGAAAACGGAATTTCATTTTTCTCTCTCCTCCGGCTCATCTTCTGGAGCCCAGCGCAAAACATATACTCCGGCTCTTGAACCTGCGCTGATCGGCGTGTTCATTCTCCATTCAAATAACTTCCCAGCGAGACGCAATGACCCGAACCCCAGCATTTCCGACTGTCAGCCCGCCACAACCCGAGAAGCGGCCGGTCTTCGATCTGCATCATGGAGTAACCCGGACGGACGACTATGCCTGGCTGAGAGCCGACAATTGGCAAGAGATGTTCAGGGATCCGTCCCTGCTCGACGCCCAAATCCGCGCCCATCTCGAAGCCGAAAACGCCTATCAGGCGGCGTGGATGGCCGACACCGCCCAGTTGCGGAAGCAGCTTTTCAAGGAGATGAAGGGCCGCATCAAGGAAGACGACTCTTCCGTGCCGATGAAGGATGGGCCGTACGCCTATGGCTCATCTTTCAAGCTTGGCGGCGAGCAGCCGCGTTATTTCCGCACGCCGCGCGATGGCGGTGACCAGCAGATCCTCCTCGACGGCGATCTCGAGGCCGAAGGCAAGGCCTATTTCCGCCTCGGCGGTGTCGACCATTCGACCGACCACCGCAAGCTTCTCTGGGCCTTCGACGACAAGGGTTCCGAATTCTACACGCTTCGCGTCCGCGATCTCGCCGACCGCAAGGAGTTGCCGGATAGGATCCCGGCTACCGGTGGCGGCGGCGTATGGAATGCTGACAATGACGGATTTTTCTACACCCGCCTCGATCCCAACCACCGTCCTTCCAAGGTGCTGTTCCATGCCCTTGGCGACAGTCCTGAGAACGACCGGCTGATCTACGAAGAAACCGATCCGGGCTTCTTCATGAATGTCGGCGGCACGCGCTCCAACGAGTGGATCATGGTCGGCATCAACGACCACGAGACCTCTGAATATCGCATCATGAGCGCCAGCGAGCCGTTCGCCGAACCGAAGCTGGTTTCGGCGCGCGAGACCGGCCTGCAATACGACCTCGAAGAAGGCGGCGATATCTTCTTCATTCTCACCAACGCCGACGGCGCCAAGGATTTCAAGATCATGACGGCGCCGGCGAACGACCCGGTGCGCGCCAACTGGCAGGAACTGGTGCCGCACGAAGCGGGCCGGCTGATCCTTTCGGTGATCGGCTTCAAGGACCATATGGTCAGGCTTGAGCGCAAGGAAGGCCTGCCGCGCATCGTCGTGCATGACCGCAAGAGCGGCGAGGAACACCTCATCTCCTTCGACGAGGAAGCCTTCTCGCTCGGCCTGTCGGGATCTTATGAATACGACACCGAGATCATGCGCTTTTCCTACTCGTCCATGACAACGCCGGCGCAGATCTTCGACTACAACATGCGGACCCGCGAGCGCGTGCTGCTGAAGACGCAGGAAGTTCCGTCCGGTCACGACCCGGACCATTATGTGACACGGCGGCTGATGGCTCCCGCCGCCGACGGCGAACTGGTGCCGATCTCGCTCATCCACCATCGCGACACGCCGCTCGACGGATCAGCGCCTTGCCTGCTTTACGGCTACGGCTCCTACGGCATCACAGTCCCGGCCGCCTTTAACACCAATTTGTTTTCGCTGGTCGACCGCGGCTTCGTCTACGCGATTGCCCATGTCCGCGGCGGCAAGGACAAGGGCTATGGCTGGCATGATGACGGCAAGCGGACGCACAAGATGAACACGTTCACCGATTTTGTCGCGGTCGCCCAACACCTCGTCGCCGAACGCTATACGCAACATGACCGCATCGTCGCTCAGGGCGGCTCGGCCGGCGGCCTGCTGATGGGCGCGATTGCCAACATGGCGCCGGAATGCTTCGGCGGCATTGTCGCCGAGGTTCCGTTCGTCGACGTGCTCACCACCATGCTCGATGCGACCTTGCCGCTGACGCCGCCGGAATGGCCCGAATGGGGCAATCCGATCGCTTCGGAGGAGGACTACCGAACGATCGCCGCCTACTCCCCCTATGACAATGTCGCCGCGCTCGACTATCCGCCGATTCTGGCGCTTGCCGGTCTCACCGACCCGCGTGTCACCTATTGGGAGCCGGCCAAGTGGGTGGCGCGGCTGCGCGACCGCAAGACCGGCGACAATCCGGTGCTGTTCAAGATCAACATGGACTCCGGCCATGCCGGCGCATCCGGCCGGTTTTCCAGGCTTGAGGAAATCGCCTTCACCTACGCGTTTGCGCTGAAGGTGGCGGGCAAGGCCGACCTTGCCACCACCAGCGGCACCCACCCTTTGGACGCGCAAAGGGCGCTGTAGGAGCTTGATCTTGCGCACGATCCCCTGCGGAAAATCGATTCCAATTTCCGGTCACGGCCTGGCTGATTTTCCGCTCGCAATTGCGATGGCCGCGCGCTACCCAATGCGCGGCTTTTCGCAGCCGCGCCACCAAAATCATCCAGTCACGCCAAAGGTCTGCCATGTTGCTCGTCGACGTCTATCTCGACAAATCGCGTATCCAGGGCATCGGAGTCTTTGCCAAGAACCACATTCCCCGTGGCACTCTGGTTTGGAAGCTCGATCCCAATTACGACCGACGCATTCCCGTCGAGACCTATGAGCGCGAAACCGGGCCGATCAAAGCCTATCTCGATCGCTATTCTTATCCCGACCGGCGCGACCCGAACTACATCGTCTTCGAAGCCGACGACGCACGCTACATGAACCATGCCGATGACCCGAATTGCGACGTCTCCTCGCCCGAGGAGACGTATGCGTCGCGCGACATCGCGCCCGGCGAGGAAATGACCTGCAACTACAATCATTTCTTCGAAGCCGGCTTCGATTTCCTCGGCGACCGCTGACGCACCGCCATCCCGTTCGGTTTTCGTGTCAGCTCGAAGGCTGCTTGCGCGCCGGATAGCCATTGGGATGCGGCGGTATGGCCTTCAGATAGGCTGATATCGCCGCCCGGTCCTCGGGCGTGAGTTGGGCCATGTTTCTCTGCACGTCGACCATGGCGCCACCGACGGAATCGAAATCCGGCGTGAAGCCGGTCTCGAGAAAGTTGGCGATGTCAGCCTCCAACCAGTCACTAAGCCCGCCCTCACCCGAAGTAATGTTCGGCACGATGCCGCTGCCTTCGGCAGCAGTGGCTCCGGCCAGCCACTCGCTCTTCCTGGTGCCGCCAGCAAAATCACGCGGCGTGTGGCATTCGCCGCAATGGCCCGGCCCTTCGACCAGGTAGCGGCCGGCCATCACCGGATCCGGCGTGCCCTCGGGGAAGGAAACCACCGGCTGGTCACTCAAATAGAGACGTTTCCACAGCCCGATACCGCGACGGATGTTGAACGGGAATCCCAGCGAATTGGCCGGCGCCTTGCCGGCGACCGCCGGAAGCGTTCTCATGAAGGCATGGAGATCGGCAATGTCGGCCGGCTTCATGCGCGCGTAGGATGCATAAGGAAACGCCGGATAGAAATGCTCGCCGCTCGGCGACACTCCCTTCATCATGGCGTTGGCGAGGTCTTCGACCGACCAGGCGCCGATACCGTCCTTGGCATCCTGCGAAATGTTCGGTGGCACGAAGGTGCCGAACGGCGTCTTGAGTTCGAGACCGCCTGCAAGTTGAAGGCGGGCATCGCCTTGTGAACCTGGCTTCGCATGGCACGATGTGCAGCCTCCGGCATAAAAAATGCGCTTGCCCCTGGCGGCATCGCCGGGGCCGAGCTGCGCCAGGGTCTCAGTGTCTAGCCTGACCGGCGCCGACAGGACCCAGCCGGCGACAGCGCCGGCGGCGCCCAGAACGGGGGCGGCGCCGACGAGCTTTTTCAGCAGGCGCATCGCCCGCGATCAGCCCTTCTTTATCCTGTATGTCTGGTGGCAGGTGCCACAATCGCCGCCTATGGTGTTGAACCCCGCCTTCAAGGCATCGACATCGGCCGGGGCGGCGGCCGCCGCAGCCTTGACGTCGGCGAGATATTTTTCCTCAATCGCCTTGAAGCCGGCCATATCCTCCCAGATCTTGGGGGCAGCGGTGGTGTCGCCGGTTTCACTGCCAGCCGGGAAAAGGGTCTCGACGTTTGCATGGAATTTCTCGGCGTTGGCCTGCAGCGCCTTCAACGCCACCAGCACGGCCGCGGCGTCATAGGCGGCCTCGCCCTTGACCACTTTCGACAATTGGCCGGCGATCTTTCCGCGTTCCTTCATCAGGGCCTGGCGCTCCTGGATCGGATCGGCGAATGCCGCCGAACCGGCGAAGGCGAGCGTCGAGATGGCGAGGATAAGCTTTCTCATTCAATTGGCTCCATGGTGAAGACGTTTCGGATGGTCGGCACTGATCGATAACGGCAAAATTGGCTTAAAAATTCCGGAAATTCGCCTCACGCTTGTGTGAATTTTTTGCGACAGTCGTTCTGTGCTGAAAAAGGGCGGCCGATCTTGAGCCAAAAGAAAAGCCCCGGTTTTACCGGGGCTTTTCTGCAACTCAGTTAGGCCTACGCCTTTTCGTAGAGCTCGAGGACATGGTCCCAGTTGATGAGACTGTCGACGAAGGCTTCGAGATATTTCGGCCGGGCGTTGCGATAGTCGATGTAATAGGAGTGCTCCCAGACATCGACGCCCAGGATCGGCGTCGCGCCATGGACCAGCGGATTCTCGCCGTTCGGCGTCTTCGAGATCGCCAGCTTGCCGTCCTTGACCGAAACCCAGGCCCAGCCTGAACCGAACTGGGTGGTTCCGGCGGCGATGAAGTCGGCCTTGAACTTGTCGTAGCCGCCGAGGTCACTGTCGAACGCCTTTTGCAGCGCGCCCGGCAATTTGTTGCCGCCGCCGCCCTTCTTCATCCACTTCCAGAAATGAATGTGGTTGTAATGCTGGCCGGCATTGTTGAAGAGCCCGGGGTTCTTGCCAAAGGACTGTTTCACAACCTCTTCGACCGACAAATCGCCGAGCCCAGCTTCGGCAGCCAGCTTGTTGCCGTTGTCGACATAGGCCTTGTGGTGCTTGTCGTGGTGATACTCCAGCGTCTCCTTCGACATGTAAGGCTGCAAGGCCTCGTAGTCATAGGGCAAGGCAGGCAGTTCAAAAGCCATCGGTCGTACTCCTCGTGGAAAAATCCGGTGCGATACCGGACTAACATAGGTCTGGATTGATATGGAGCAACTCCGGAATGAAGCGCCGGTTCGCTTTTTCGCCAGTCAGCCGGTCGAAGTCGAATGGGCCCAATCCCAGTAGAGTTCGCGCGCCTTCTTGGCTACAGGCCCAGGCTGGAGATTGCGATCCTCGATGCGGGTGACCGGCACGACTTTCGAATGGTTTCCCGTCGAGAATATCTCGTCTGCTTCGAGGAAGTCGCGCACCGACAGCGTCTTCTCGGTGGTCTTGAACCCATACTCGCCAAGCAGCGTCATCGTCCTCGAGCGGGTGATGCCGGACAAGAACGTGCCGTTTGGCGCCGGCGTCAGGACATGGCCGTCCTTGACCAGGAAAATGTTCGAGGTTCCGGTCTCGGCGACATTGCCCAGCATGTCGAGCACCAGGGCATTGTCGAAGCCGCGCATCTTGGCTTCGAGGATGGCACGACCATTGTTGGGATAGAGGCAGCCGGCCTTGGCGTTGGTCGGCATGGTTTCGATGGTTGGACGCCGGAACGGCGAGACGGTGACCGAAAAGCCCGCCGGCGAGATCATTGGCGATTCGTAGAGGCAAAGGCAGAAACGGGTCGAGGCCGGATCTGCCGGCACGCCCATATAGCCGCCATGCTCGGCCCAGTACATCGGCCTTATATACACCGCCGTCTTGCCGTCGAACTTCTTCAGCCCGTCCCAGGTCAGCCCGACGATCTTTTCGGCACTCATGGATGGTTTGAGACCAAGCGCGATCGCCGAGGCGTTCACCCTCGCGGCGTGGCGGTCGAGGTCGGGGGCGACGCCCTCGAACCAGCGGGCGCCGTCGAACACGCTGGTGCCGAGCCACATGGCATGGCTGCGCGGCCCCAGAATGGCGACATTGCCTTCATACCAGTCGCCATCCACGAAGGTCCATGTCGCGGATTGCGCCGCAGCCGCCAGTGTCATCGCTTGGTTCCGCGTTTTAAAAGCTGTCCTGTCCCCCCATTGGAAGATGCTTTGGCGTCTGCCGTCAACTGAAATGGCTGAGATTTGTTAAGGCCAGCGGCATGCGAACTGCAATCTGGGCTTGCGCCTCGCCTTGCCTCGCCGCAAAACTGTCACCATGCACCATGCGGCTTACGTTTTCGACGCCTACGGCACGCTGTTCGATGTCCATGCCGCCGTGCGCCGTCATGCCGACCAGATCGGGCCGGACGGCCAGCTCCTGTCGGAGATCTGGCGGGCCAAGCAACTGGAATATTCCTGGGTGAGGACGCTGATGGGCGCCCATGCCGATTTCTGGCAACTCACCGAACAGGCGCTGGATTTCGCCTTGCGCAAGGTTCCCTCCGCGGACAAGGGGCTGAGGGCCAAGCTGCTCGACGCCTATTGGCGGCTGGACTGCTATCCGGAGGTGCCGGCCGTGCTCAAGGCGCTCAAGGCGTCGGGCGCCAAGCTGGCGATCCTCTCCAACGGCTCGCCTGAAATGCTGGAAGCGGCGGTCAAATCGGCCGCGCTCGACCAGGTTCTGGACGACATCTATTCCGTCGAGGCCGTCAAGCGCTTCAAGGCCGATCCGTCGGTCTACGACATGGTCACGACAGGCTGGCGTCTCTATCCGGGTGCGGTGTCGTTTCAGTCATCCAACCGCTGGGACGTCGCCGGCGCCACCAAATTCGGCTTCCGGACAGTCTGGATCAACCGTTCCAACCAGCCCGAGGAATACCGGGACTTTCCCCCGGCCCTGATCCTGCCCTCGCTCGAAGGCCTGCTGGCCGGAGGCTGACGGATGACCTCAAATCGGAATCGATCCTTGGAAAGGATCACGCGCAAAACAAACGTGCTACAGCGTCCTTTGCTGACGCCCGGCGCTGTGGGCGTGTTGCCTCGGCGCAACAGGGGCTGAACCGTCACAGCTTTGCCTTTGTTTGTTCACCCTCAGGCCAGAATCGGAACCGCCTATCGCGCCACGCATTGGTAGGGCTGGCGCGCCGTACTGATTGGCGTATTCATGTTCTGTTTCGATATGAGACTTAAAAAAGGCAACGATGTCCACAACCGAAATCGACCCCTATCGCCTGAGCCGTCGCGGCTTTCTCAACGCCGCTGCGCTAGGCGTCGCCTCGATTGCGGTTTCCGCCTGCACCACGACGGCAGGCCGGCCGGTCGAGCCGCCGCCGCCAGCCAATGTCGAGCCGCCGCTCATGGACTATGCAACAATGTACGGTCCGGTCAGCGACGGTGGGTTCGAGCTGCCGGGCATACCCTACGAGAAAATCGACGAGCAATTTCTGCGTCAGATCGTTCCCGATCCGACCGGCCAAGCGCCAGGCACCATCGTCGTCGATACGGCCGGCCACCACCTCTATCTCGTGCGTCCGGGCGGACAAGCCATTCGTTATGGGGTCGGGCTGGGTCGCGCCGGTTTCGAATGGTCTGGCGATGCCGTCGTCCAGTGGAAGCAGAAGTGGCCGAAATGGACGCCGCCGGCCGAAATGATCGCCCGCCAGCCAGAGCACGCAAAATACAGCGCCGAGAATGGCGGCATGCCCGGCGGGCTCACCAATCCGCTCGGAGCGCGGGCGCTGTATCTCTTCGAGGGCAACGAGGACACGCTTTACCGCCTACACGGGTCGCCGGAGTGGTTTTCCATAGGCAAATCGGTGTCATCTGGGTGCGTTCGCTTGATAAATCAGGACATTATCGACCTTTATGACCGTGTGCCCAACAAGACGCCGGTGATCGTTACCGCCGGTGTCGGTCAGGAACTGGTTGCCACGGCAGACCGCAAAGCCATTCCAATCGATGCGGGCGTCCCGGAAGGATCGATCCTGCTCGGCCCGGCAAGGTCGATCTCGGACTCGATCTTCTGAGCTGGTCGAAAGCGCTGGAGCGGCCGGCGTACCTCTGAACCCGATGCTCTTGCTTGAGCATCGGATATTCTCAAACCGAGGTCCAATACTGTCAGCGCCCTCTTGCCAGACTGCCGAGGATACCCCTCACAATCGCCCGGCCCACGGACGAGCCGACCGAGCGAACCACCGATTTGATCGCCGCCTCCGCCACCGTCTGGCGATTGGACGATCGCGGCGCCGGTGCCCGCCTGCCGCCGGTGGGTTGGGGGACGGAATCGTCATCGCCGAAGCCTGGGATAGTCCAGCGTGAGCGGCCGCTCTCCTGCTGCTGCGCCTCTGCGTCGAGAGCGTCCTTGGCTTTTTTCTGCAGCATCTCGAAAGCCGATTCACGATCGATGGTTTGGTCGTATTGCCCGCTAACCGGGCTCTCAGTGATCAGCTTGCGGCGCTCGTCAGGCGTAATCGGGCCAAGGCGTGAAGACGGCGGGCGAACCAGCGTACGCTGGACCATGGACGGAACACCTTTGGCTTCCAGAGTCGAGACCAGCGCCTCTCCGGTGCCGAGCTGCGTGATCACGGTTGCACAGTCGAAGTCGGGATTTGGCCTGAAGGTCCCGGCGGCGGTTCTCACGGCCTTCTGCTCCCGCGGCGTGTAGGCGCGCAAGGCGTGCTGCACCCGGTTGCCGAGCTGGGCCAGAACCGTTTCGGGGATATCCAGCGGATTCTGGGTGACGAAGTAAACGCCGACGCCCTTCGAACGGATCAGGCGGACCACCTGTTCGACGCGGTCGATCAGCACCTTCGGCGCATCATCGAACAGAAGGTGCGCCTCGTCGAAGAAGAAGACCAGCTTCGGCTTGTCGGGATCGCCGACTTCGGGCAGTTCCTCGAACAGTTCCGACATCAGCCACAAAAGGAATGTCGCATAGAGCCGGGGATTCATCATCAGCTTGTCGGCAGCCAGCACGCTGATGGCGCCGCGGCCGTCGCGCGTGGTGCGCATGATGTCGGCGATCCGTAGTGCCGGCTCGCCGAAGAAATTCGTCGCTCCCTGCTGTTCCAGAACCAGCAGCGTGCGCTGGATCGCGCCGACCGAGGGCTTGGTCACGTTGCCGTAGCGAGCGCCGATTTCTTCGGCGCGTTCTGCGATGTTGGCAAGAAGCGCTTGCAGGTCCTTCAGGTCCAGCAGCAACAGGCCTTCCTCGTCGGCGATGCGGAAGGCGATGTTCATGATGCCTTCCTGCGCCTCGGAGAGGTTCATCAGGCGCGACAGAAGCAGAGGCCCCATTTCCGAGACGGTGGCGCGGATCGGATGGCCCTGCTCGCCGAACAAGTCCCAGAAGATGACCGGAAATTCCTGGAAATCATAGGGATCGAGCTTGACCTGCTCCGCACGCCTGACCAGAAAATCCTGTGGCGTGCCCATCATGGCGATACCGGACAGGTCGCCTTTGATGTCGGCGCAGAAGACCGGCACGCCGGCATTGGAGAAACCTTCCGCCAAAATCTGCAAGCTCACGGTCTTGCCAGTACCGGTCGCACCGGTGACCAGGCCGTGACGATTGCCATACTGAAGCAGCAGATTTTCGGCGCGCTGGTAGCTGTCGTCGGGCTTTCGGCTGGCTCCTATGAAAATACTGGTGTTGTCAGCCATGTGTCCGGTCTCCGCAAACCTGAAGTGTTGAAGCCTTGGTCTATTGAAAGTAGCGGGGCTCGCCGCAGGTATAATGACGCCATTGCGCAGCGACAATGGCCATGGTCGAAATTGAGTTTTTGGAGCTTGCGGATTTTGCGCATGTTTGGCAATCGGTTGACGGTTCATTGTCGCAGGACGCGTGTTGCATTGTGATATGGGACGGGGAACCGTAGACTGACGTTCCAGGCCTATCGGCCGAGAAGACGAGGAGAGCGGATGGGCGCCGGTGCCTTGAACCACGATGCCGAACTTCCGAACCCTGACCGGCAGCGGTGGCTGGGCCTTGCGGAAAAAGCCTTGGCCGGCGGATCCTTCGAGGAAAAGCTCGTATCCCATACGGACGATGGCATCCGCATCGAACCGCTCTACGACCGTTCGGTCACCGCAGAGCCTCTGGCGCGGGCAAATCCCAGTTCGCCGTGGATCGTCAGCCAGCGTATCGATGATCCGGATATCGGCCGCGCCAAAGCCCAGGCCCTGGAAGACGTCGCACAGGGCGCCACCGGATTGTCGCTTGTTTTCGAAGGCGCGCCGAATGCGTTCGGCTACGGCCTGCCGAGGACTGCCGAGGCGCTGGAGACCGTGCTCGACGGCGTGCCGCTCAACCGCATCCAGGTTCGCATCGACGCGCATCCCTGGAGCCGCGCCGTGGCCGACTGGCTGGTTGCGTTCTTGAGCAAGCGCCGGTCAGACCCGGCAAAGCTCAACCTGTCCTTCGGTATCGATCCGGCGGCGATCTTTGCCGGAACCGGCCGGTTGCGCATGTCGATCGAGGCCCTGCAGGCGTCGATGCCGCAGTCCCTGGCGCATTTTTTCTCGATGGGCGTGCCCGGGGTCCTGCTGGAGGCAGACGGACGCGTCTTCCACAATGCCGGCGCCACCGAAGCGCAGGAGCTGGGCACCATGATGGCTTCGGCGGTCTCCTATCTTAGGATGTTCGAGGAGGCGCGCCAGCCGCTTGTCTATGCGGCGCCCCATATCGGCTTCGCGCTCAGCGTCGACCAGGACCAGTTCGTGTCGATGGCCAAAGTCAGGGCCCTGCGCAGGCTGTGGGCGCGGGTCCAGGAGGCATGTTCGATCGCCGCGTCCACCGCCAACATCCATGCCGAGACCTCCTTCCGCATGATGACTTCGGCGGACCCGGAGACAAACATCCTGCGCACCACGATCGCCGCTTTTGCCGCGGCAGCCGGCGGGGCGGATTCGATCTCCATCCTGCCGCATACGATCGCGCATGGCCTGCCGACGGGCTTTGCCCGCCGTGTCGCCCGCAATACGCAACTGATCATGTCCAACGAAAGCCATATCGATCATGTCGCCGACCCTGCTTGCGGTTCGGGCGCCGTTGAAGCGCTGACCGCCGAACTCGGCGAAGCGGCGTGGGAAGAATTCCAGCGGATCGAGGCGGAAGGCGGCGTGCTGTCCAGCCTGGAGCAAGGACACATCCAGAAACGAGTTCAGGCGGCCTCCGCCCGCCGCAATGCTGCCTATCAAGCGGGCGAGCGGGCCATCATCGGCACGACGCTTCACCCTTCGAAGACCGAACGTCCGGTCGCAACGCTGGCGGCGGAGCGGCGGCCTGCCGTCACCGAGGGCGTGGCGGTGTGCGAGCCGCTGTTTCCGATCCGCCTCGATCAATCGATCGGAGCAGCGCCATGATCCCGGACTTTAGCCAAATCGGCTGGTCGGCGCCGCGCCGGGCGCCGATCGAGGTCAAGGGCCAGCGGATGACCCCGGAAGGACTGGCCATCAAGCATCTGTACAACCAGGGCGACCTCAAGGGGTTGCCGCATCTCGACACTTATCCGGGCCTGCCGCCATTCGTGCGCGGCCCCTACCCGACCATGTATGTCCAGCAGCCCTGGACGATCAGGCAATATGCCGGCTTCTCGACGGCGGAAGAGTCGAACGCCTTTTACCGGCGCAACCTTGCAGCCGGCCAGAAGGGACTGTCGGTCGCTTTCGACCTCGCCACGCATCGCGGCTACGACAGCGATCATCCGCGTGTTGCCGGTGATGTCGGCATGGCGGGCGTCGCCATAGATTCCATCCTCGACATGCGCCAGCTCTTCGACGGCATCCCGCTTGACGAGATGACGGTGTCGATGACGATGAACGGCGCGGTGCTGCCGATCATGGCGCTCTACATCGTGGCGGCGGAAGAACAGGGCGTTGCGCAGAAGGACCTCGCCGGAACCATTCAGAACGACATTCTGAAAGAGTTCATGGTGCGCAACACCTACATCTATCCGCCAAAGCCTTCGATGCGGATCGTGTCCGACATCTTCTCCTACACGTCGCAGCACATGCCGAAGTTCAATTCGATTTCGATCTCCGGCTATCACATGCAGGAAGCAGGGGCGACCGCCGACCTCGAGCTCGCCTACACGATCGCCGACGGCATCGAATATGCCCGCGCCGGTGTCGCGGCGGGTCTCGATATCGACCGTTTCGCGCCGCGCCTTTCCTTCTTCTGGGCGATCGGCATGAACTTCTTCATGGAGGTCGCCAAGCTGAGGGCAGCCCGCCGTTTGTGGTCGACCCTGATGCTGAAGAACTTCTTGCCGAAGGACGAGCGCTCGCTGTCGCTGCGAGCCCATTGCCAGACTTCGGGCTGGTCGCTGACGGCGCAGGATCCTTACAACAACATCATCCGCACCATGATCGAGGCGATGGCGGCGACGCAGGGTCATACGCAATCGCTGCACACCAACTCCTTCGACGAGGCGATGGCGCTGCCGACCGACTATTCGGCCCGCATCGCCCGCAACACACAGCTCATCCTGCAAAAGGAATCCGGCACCACCCGCATCATCGACCCGTGGGGAGGCTCTGCCTATCTCGAACGGCTGACGCATGATCTGGCGGCGCGCGCGCTTGCCCATATCCAAGAGGTCGAGAGCCTGGGCGGCATGGCCGTCGCAACCGAGAAAAACATACCGAAGCTGCGCATCGAAGAGGCTGCCGCGCGCACGCAGGCGCGGATCGATTCCGGCGAGCAGATACTGGTCGGCGTCAACGCCCATCGTCCCGAGACGGATATCAAAGTCGACGTGCTGAAGATCGACAATGCCGAAGTCAGAGCCCGGCAATTGTCGAAACTGCAACGGCTGAAAGGCACGCGCGATGTCGGCGCCGTCGAGAGCGCACTGGGTGCGCTGAGCCGGGCCGCGGAGAGCGGCGAAAATCTGCTGGAGTTCGCCATTCGCGCCGCGCGCGCCAACGCCACGGTCGGCGAGATTTCGCTGGCTCTGGAAAAGGTTTTCGGCCGTCATGTCGCCTCGGTCCAGACGATCTCCGGCGTCTATCGCAAGGCGCTCGGCGACAATCCCGTGGTCGACCGCCTGCAGGACAAGATCGTGGCATTCGAGGAGAAGTCCGGCGGCAAGCCGCGCATTCTCGTCGCCAAGATGGGACAGGACGGCCACGATCGCGGCCAGAAGGTCATCGCCACGGCCTTTGCCGATCTCGGCTTCGACGTCACCGTTGGGCCGATGTTCCAGACGCCGGAGGAGATCGCCAGGCTCGCGGTCGAGCACGACGTGCATATCATCGGCGCCTCGTCGCTAGCGGCAGGACATTTGACGCTCATTCCCGAACTCAAGGACGCGCTGAAGAAGCTCGGCCGCGACGATATGCTGATCGTCGCCGGCGGTGTCATCCCGCCGCAGGATTACGATGCGGTCCGTCAGGCAGGTGCCACCGAAATCTACCCGCCTGGCACGGTCATTCCGGAAGCGGCGGATCGGCTGATGGACCGGCTGCTGCAGGTCGGCTGACCCCGGAGAGGGAGATCTATGGCGAACCCGACCTCTGCGAGCTGGCATCCGCTTATCTTTTCGGCATCGCCAAGAATCCATTCGTCGACGGCAACAAGCGCACCGCTTTTGCCGCAGCCGATCTTTTTCTTTATTTCAATGGGCTAAGCATCGAAGCCGAGCAGGCGGACATCATTCAACTGGTCATGATGGTCGCGGCCGGCGAGATCGACGAGGCTGGCGCGGCAGCGTTCTTCCGCGACTATGTCGTCAAGGTCGAGGCCTAACTGGCAGTCAGCTTCACAATCTCCCATTCCTTGCCGTTCACCACGGCAATTTCGCCCACCTTCTTGCCGAACAAGGCCAGGGCCATCGGTGAAACATGGGAAATTGTGCCCTTGCCCGGATCGGCCTCATCCTCGCCGACAATCTTCCAGTGTACCTTCCTGCCGTCATCGCCTTCCAGCGTGACGCCCATGCCGAAGCGAACCAAATTGCTGCCCGATTCCGGCACGGACAGCTCGGCGCTTTCACGCCGCGCGGTCCAGTAGCGCAGGTCGCGCGAAATGAGCGCGATACGCTCGCGGTCGGCCCTCTTTTCCGCTCTGGCCAGATCATCACGCAGGGCCGCCAGTTCGGCGTCGATCAGCGCCAGGCCGCGTTGCGTCACCAGATTGCGGTGCTGACTGATCGGCCGCTCGCCGATGCCGGCGATGGCGTTTTCGCTATCCTCTTCGCGCGTGAACGCTCTGCTCATCAGTCGAGCTTATGCCTCGCGCGGCGACTTCACAAGCTATTGCCGGCAAACCGGATCGGCCGATCCGGTCTGGCACGATTCCTGCGGCGCGACGGCCGAACGCTGGGGATCTGTGCCGATGTTGAACAGACGAAAATTTCTCGCACGAACCGCCGGCTTTGCCGTCCTGGGCCTCTCGCTCGGCAAGGCAGCTGCGGGCAGCCTGCCCGGAATCGACATTGCCTCGATGCGCGGCTCGATCAACGCTGCCGACCTCGGCGTGCGGCCTGGCGCGCTTGACGACCAGAGCAAGGCCTTCGCCAGGCTGCTGCGCGACGCAAACGAACGCGACATGCCGGTGTTCCTGCCGCCGGGAACCTATGTCGTATCCAACCTGTCGCTGCCCAGCCGCGTCAGGCTTTCCGGCGTGCCGGGCGCATCGCGGATCGTCTATGGCGGCAACGGCCATCTGCTCATGGCCGAACAGGCCGGGCACATCGAATTCACCGGGCTAGTGTTCGACGGCACCAACCGCTGGATGGGCGATTACGCGCAAGGCCTGCTCGACCTCCGCCGCGTCGCTCACCTTGTCATCGACAATTGCCAGATATCAGGCAGCGGCAAGAGCGGCCTGGCGCTCGAGCACGCTGCGGGCCGCATCGAGCGCTCGGAAATATCGGGCGCGGCCGACGCGGGAATCTATTCGGTCGAAGCCGCCGGCCTGGAGATATCAGGCAACACCGTGTCCGACTGCGCCAATGGCGGTATCCTGGTGCACCGCTGGCAAGCGGCCGAGGACGGCACCATCGTCAGCGGCAACCGCGTAGAACGCATTCAGGCGCGTAGCGGGGGAACCGGCCAGAACGGCAACGGCATCAATGCGTTCCGCGCCGGCAACGTCGTCATCTCGGGCAATATCGTCTCGGACTGCGCGTTTTCGGCGATCCGCGCCAACAGCGCCAGCAATCTGCACATCACCGGCAACACCTGTTCGCGGTCCAGCGAAACCGCGCTCTATTCCGAATTCTCCTTCGAGGGAGCGATCGTCAGCAACAACATCGTCGATGGCGCCGCCAACGGCATCTCCATCGTCAATTTCAACGAGGGCGGCCGCATGGGCGTGTGTTCCGGAAACATCGTCCGCAATCTCTCGACCAGCGGCCCCTACCCTGCAGATGCGCCAGGTTTCGGCGTCGGCATCAGCGTTGAGGCCGATACCACGGTCTCCGGCAACGTCGTCGAGAATGCGCCGCTCTACGGCATGCACATCGGCTGGGGGCCGTTCATGCGCAATGTGGTCGCTACCGCCAACATCATTCGCAAGGCCGGAACCGGCATCGCCGTCACCGTGGTCGAGGGCGCCGGGACGGCGGTCATCTCCGACAATGTCATCGACGGCGCCCAAAACGGCGCGATCGTCGGCCACCGCTGGGCCGAGCCGGTGACCGGCGATCTCGCCTCATCAGGCAATGCCGGCTATGCGCATCTGACTGTCGAGCGCAATCATGTGAGCTAAAGCCGTTCTCAGCTCAATGCGGCGGTGGGGCGGAGTGCGCCGACTTTGGCGCCGATCCGGCTTTCGATGGGCGGATGTGCCTGTTCGATCAGTTTCGCCGCCAGCGCCTTGTCGGCGTGCAAAAGCCTGGCAATGCATGCCGCGACCATGACTTCAGCGGCGCGGCCAGCGCCATCATCGCATTTGAGAGCAATGCCAAGGCCAAGCTCCGGAAGTGCCGCGCAATAGACGCCTTCAGCCCCTCCCTTCACAAAAATCCTGTCGGGTGCGGCCTCCATCAGTGCAACATCAGCCCTGCCTGTGCCGGCGACCAGAAAGGGCTCGGCCATGCAGGCGGAAAGCAGCCGCTTTGCGGCCTTGGCGCGCACGGGTTCAAAGCCGACACCGGTCGCCATGCGGGCAAAGCCGAGCGCGAAGCTGCGTAGCGGCACGGCATAGGTCGGGATCGAGCAGCCGTCAGTGCCGCAATGATCGAAATCATGGGCAGCACCTGTCACCGCTCGCATTGCGTCGCGTACCATCTCCTGCGAGGCATGGCCTGATTTGACATAGCCGCGATGGGCGATGCCGGCGTGGACGCAGGTGCAGAGAAAGCCCGCATGCTTGCCAGAACAATTGTTGTGCAGTGCGTTTGGCGCCTTGCCGGCACGGGCGAGCGCAACTGTCGCCGCATGGCTGGACGGCCAATGGGCGCCGCATTCCAGCGCGGTCTCGTCCAGCCCGGCCTTCGCCAGCATCGCCCACGCAAGTTCGACATGCGCCGGCTCGCCGGAATGCGAAGCGCAGGCAAGCGCCAATTCGCGGTTGCCGAAACCGTACGCATCGGCCGCGCCGCTTTCGACCAGCGGCAGCGCCTGGATCGCCTTGACCGCCGAGCGCGGAAACACCGGGCGAGCCGTATCGCCGATTTCCCAGACCGGCTTTCCGTCGGCCTCGAAGACCGCAATAGCGCCACGATGCGCGCTCTCGACCACGGCGCCGCGCAAAACTTCGACCAGAACCGGATTTGTCATGAATTCCCCGCTAGAGCGGGATGCGTTCGATGGAACTTTGGCATCCCGCTCTATCTCTTTGTTTAGCCGCATTTCTGCGACGCCAAGCGATTCCACTTTTTGGCTGCAAAATGCTCTAGCGCATGACCTCGAAAATCGGAATCGATTTTCGAAAGGATCATGCGTAAATCAAAGTGTTACAGCGTCCTTTGCGCGCCGGAAGGGCGCGCGGCGCTGTAAGGCGGGCCGCTTTTATCTGATCCGATCGAGAATGGAAACGTAGTTGGCGACCGCGGCACCGCCCATATTGAAGATGCCGCCGAGCTTGGCCCCCGGCACCTGGATGCCGCCGGCTTCGCCGACGAGCTGCATGGCGCTCAGCACGTGCATCGAGACGCCGGTGGCACCGATCGGATGCCCCTTGGCCTTCAGCCCGCCGGACGGATTGACCGGCAGGCGGCCGTCCTTCGCCGTCTCGCCGTCCAGCGCCAATTTTGCGCCCTCGCCCGGTTTCGCCAGGCCCATCGCCTCATACTCGATCAGCTCTGCGATGGTGAAACAGTCATGCGTCTCGACGAAAGATAGATCATCGAGCGTCACACCGGCCTTCTTCAGCGCCTGGTTCCATGCATGCTCGCAGCCTTCGAACGCCAGGATGTCGCGCTTCGACATCGGCAGGAAATCCTGCACATGCTCGTTGGCGCGGAAGGCAACGGCGCGGCGCATCTTCAACGCCGTCGCCGTGTCGGCAAGGACCAGAGCTGCGGCGCCGTCCGAAACCAGCGAGCAATCGGTGCGTTTCAGAGGGCCAGCGACGAAGGGGTTCTTCTCACTCTCGTGCCGGCAGAACTCATAGCCGAAATCCTTGCGCAGCTGCGCATAGGGATTGTCGACGCCGTTCTTGTGGTTCTTGGCGGCGATCATCGCCAGCGCGTCCGACTGGTCGCCATAGCGTTGGAAATAGGCTTGGGCGATCTTGCCGAAAACGCCGGCGAAGCCTGCCGGCGTGTCGCCCTCCTCGGGCAGATATGAAGCCTTGAGAAGGTTCTTGCCGATTTCTGCGCCTGATGTCGTCGTCATCTGCTCGGCGCCGACCACCAGCACGATACGAGCGGCATTGGCGTCGATGGCGCGGATGCCTTGCCTGACCGCCGCCGAGCCGGTGGCGCAGGCGTTCTCGACGCGCGTCGCCGGCTTGAAACGCAGCCGGTCGTCGGCCTGCAGGATCAGGCTTGCGGTGAAATCCTGTGCGGAAAAGCCGGCGTTGAAGTGGCCAAGCACGATCTCGTCGACCTCGTCCGGACCGATGCCGGCATGATCGAGCGCCTCGCTAGCCACCTTGGTGATCAGGCCCTCCAGCGTCTCGCCTTCGAGCTTGCCGAAGCGCGAATGCGCCCAGCCGACGATGCATGCTGTCATAGCTATCTCCATCTTGCGGGCCGGGCTACGCGACGTCGCGGCGCGCCAAAGCATTGTTCAAGCATGAACCATTCCTGCGACTTCGTGAAGGGGCCAGAACCACACAATCGCTTGATCTTGATATCTGGTCACGGCACCTGACTTTTGCCACCAATTCAGCCCGGGATTTTTGTTGATTGATCCGTCAATAAAAAATAACCTTGTCGCCACAGGCCGGAGCAAGAATGCCGAAAATTGGAATGGAGCCGTTGCGCCGCAAGGCGCTCATCGACGCGACGATCTCGGCGATCGGCGAGCGCGGCTCGCTTGATGTGACCATGTCGGAAATCGCCGGACGCGCCGGCGTGTCCTCGGCGCTTGCGCATCATTATTTCGGCGCCAAGGACGAACTTTTGCTGGCGACGATGCGGCACATCCTGGCGGAGCTGACCGCCGATATGCGGCGCGCGCTTCGATCGGCCAGCACGGCGCGCGAGCGCGTTTCGGCGGTGGTCGCCGTCAATTTCTCTGACGTCCAGTTCCGCCCGGAAACGATCGCCGCCTGGCTCGCCTTCTATGTGGAAGCGCAGAAATCGTCAGCGCTGCGCCGGCTGCTCAAGGTCTATGCGCGGCGCCTGCATTCCAATCTGTTGAGCGGGCTGACCGGCATCCTGCCGAGAAGCGAAGCCGACCGGGTCGCCGAGGCGACAGCGGCGCTGATCGACGGGCTCTATATCAGGCGCGCGCTGAAGGACGGCGTGCCCAATGCCGTGACCGCGATCGCACTGATCGAGGACTATCTCGAAACGAAACTCAGCCGGCGGAGCGCACAGTGACGTCCAAGCGACCCAATTTCCTGATCGTCATGGTCGATCAGCTCAACGGCACATTGTTCCCGGATGGGCCGGCGGACTTCCTGCACGTGCCGCATTTGAAGGCATTGGCCGCCCGCTCGGCACGCTTTGCCAACAACTACACCGCCTCGCCGCTCTGCGCGCCGGGCCGCGCCTCGTTCATGAGCGGGCAGTTACCATCGCGCACCGGAGTCTACGACAATGCCGCCGAATTCGTCTCGTCGATCCCGACCTTCGCCCATCACCTGCGGGCAGCCGGTTACTACACCTGCCTGTCGGGCAAGATGCATTTCGTCGGGCCGGACCAGTTGCATGGCTTTGAGGAACGGCTGACCACCGACATCTATCCGGCCGATTTCGGTTGGACGCCGGATTATCGCAAGCCCGGCGAGCGGATCGACTGGTGGTATCATAATCTCGGCTCGGTGGCCGGCGCCGGCGTCGCCGAGATCACCAACCAGATGGAGTATGACGACGAGGTTGCCTTCCATGGGGTGCAGAAGCTTTATGATTTCGCCCGCGTCTCCGACGACGCTTCGCGCCGGCCATGGTGCCTGACCGTTTCCTTCACCCATCCGCACGACCCCTATGTCGCCCGGCGGCGCTATTGGGATCTCTACGAGGACTGCCCGGCGCTTGAGCCCAAGGTGGGCTTCATTCACTACGACAAGCAGGATCCGCATTCGCAGCGGCTCTACCGGGCCAGCGACTATGACAGCTTCAAGATCACGCCGGAGCAGATCCGCCGCGCGCGGCGCGGCTATTTCGCCAACATCTCCTATGTCGACGACAAGCTCGGCGAGCTTCTGGATGTTCTCAAGCGAACACGCATGCTCGACGATACCATCATCCTGTTCTGCTCGGATCACGGCGACATGGTCGGCGAGCGCGGCCTGTGGTTCAAGATGTGCTTTTTCGAGGGCTCGGCGCGGGTGCCGCTGATGATCGCCGGCAAGGGCGTACCAGCAGGACTGATCAAGGCCCCAGTCTCCAATCTCGACGTCACCCCGACGCTTTGCGACCTCGCCGGCATCGACATGAGCGCGATTGCGCCATGGACCGACGGCCAGTCGCTGCTGCCGCTGCTCGACAGCAAGACGCGCACCGCACCCGTGCTGATGGAATATGCGGCCGAAGGCTCCAACGCGCCGATGGTGGCGATCCGCGACGACCGATACAAATTCATCCATTGCGAGATCGATCCGCCGCAACTGTTTGATCTTGACTCGGATCCGCGGGAATTGACCAATCTCGCCGCCGACCCGGCTCATGCCCCCTTACTGGCTGCTTTCACCGAAAAGGTCCAGGCGCGCTGGGACATGGCCGCTTTCGACGCCGCCGTCCGGACCAGCCAGGCGCGCCGCTGGGTGGTCTATCCGGCGCTGCGCAACGGCACCCATTACCCCTGGGATTTCCAGCCGCTGCAGAAGGCATCTGAGCGCTACATGCGCAATCATATGAACCTCGACAATCTCGAAGAGAGCAAAAGGTATCCGCGAGGCGAATGATGACACCCCTTGTGCCCTCCCTAGATCATCTCAGGCAGGCCTATGCCGTCACCGCCAAGGCGACGCAGGTCACGCCATTGCTGGAATCGGCGGCGCTCGCCAGGGAGACCGGAGCTGCCCATGTTTTCGTCAAGCCGGAATCGCTCCAATGGGCGGGATCGTTCAAGGTGCGCGGCGCCTATTGGCGGCTGAAGCGGCTGTCGCCCGATGAAGCCAGGAAGGGCGTCGTCGCCTATTCCTCCGGCAATTTCGCACAAGGACTGGCCGCCGCCGGCCAGGCGCTGGGCATTCCGGTTACCATCGTCATGCCGATCGACGCGCCGGCCGCCAAGCGCGACGCAACGGCCGGCTATGGCGCGCGCGTGGTGCTGACCGACCATGGCGAACGCGCGCGTGAGGAGGTTGCCGCCGCCAAGGCGCGCGAGATCGCCGAGACCGAGGGGCTGGCGCTGCTGCATCCGTTCGACGACCCCGAGATCGTCGCCGGCCAGGCTGGTGCGGGGCTGGAGGCGCTCGAGCAACTCGATGCCAGGAATGCCAGCGCCGATCTGCTGTTCTGCGCGGTCGGCGGCGGCGGGCTGATCGGCGGCGTTTCGCTGGCTTTCCACTATCTGTCCCCGGCGACTGAGATCATCGGCGTCGAGCCGGAAGGTTTCAACGGCATGGGCGCGTCGCTGGCGAATGGCGCCATCGAGGCCATGCCGATCGGGCCGAAATCGATCTGCGACGGGCTGATGGCGCGAAAGCCCGGCGACGCGCCGTTCGCAGCGGTCAGGACCGCGGGCGTTCGCGGCATCACCGTCGACGACCAATCGGTGCGCTGTGCGATGCGGATCGCCTTCGAGCGGATGAAGCTGGTGCTGGAACCTTCGGGCGCTGCATCGCTGGCGGCGCTGCTCGGCGGCAAGGTGGATGTGAGCGGCAAGACGGTGCTCGTGGTGGCAACCGGCGGCAATGTCTCGCTCACCGATTTCATGGCGCATATGAACCATGCTTGAGGCGGATTTCGTCATCATCGGCGCCGGCTCGGCCGGCTCGGCCATGGCCTACCGGCTGTCGGAAGACGGCAAATATTCGGTGATCGTCATCGAATTTGGCGGCAGCGACATCGGGCCGCTGATCCAAATGCCGTCGGCGCTGTCGATCCCGCTCAACATGAGCCTCTACGACTGGGGTTTTGCCAGCGAGCCGGAGCCGCATCTCGGCGGCCGCGTCCTGGCGACGCCGCGCGGCAAGGTCATCGGCGGCTCGTCCTCGATCAACGGCATGGTCTATGTGCGCGGCCACGCCCGCGACTTCGACCACTGGGCCGAACAGGGCGCGGCCGGCTGGGGGTTTGCCGACGTGCTCCCCTACTTCAAGCGCATGGAGGACGCCAACGGCGGTGAGAATGGCTGGCGCGGCCACGGCGGCCCGCTGACCGTGCAGCGCGGCTCAAGGACGAATCCACTCTACGGCGCCTTCGTCGAGGCAGGCCGTCAGGCCGGCTTCGAGCTGACCGACGATTACAACGGCGCGAAGCAGGAAGGCTTTGGGCCGATGGAACAGACCATCCGCGGCGGCCGCCGCTGGTCGGCGGCGAGCGCCTATCTCAGGCCGGCGCTCAGGCGGAAAAACGTTAGCCTGGTCAAGGGTTTCGCACGGCGGGTGATCGTCGAGAATCAACGCGCCACCGGAGTCGAGATCGAAACGCGCAAACGGATTCAGGTGGTCAAGGCGCGACGTGAAGTGATCGTTGCCGCCTCCTCGATCAATTCGCCCAAGATCCTGATGCTGTCCGGCATCGGCCCGGCCGAACATCTCAGGGAATACGGCATTCAGGTAATCGCCGACCGGCCCGGCGTCGGTCGCAACCTGCAGGACCATATGGAGCTCTACATCCAGCAGGAATCGACGCAGCCGATCACGCTGAATTCGGTGCTGAATCCCTTCTCCAAGGCAATGATCGGCGCGCAATGGCTGTTCTTCAAGTCGGGTCTCGGCGCAACCAACCATTTCGAGGCGGCCGCCTTCGTGCGCTCGCGCGCCGGCGTCGACTATCCCGATATCCAGTATCATTTCATCCCGGCGGCGGTCCGCTACGACGGCAGGGCGGCGGCGAAGGCGCACGGTTTCCAGGCGCATGTCGGGCCAATGCGATCGAAGTCGCGCGGTTCTGTCACGCTGCGCTCGCCAGATCCCAAGTCGAAGCCGGTGATCCGCTTCAACTACATGTCGCATCCGGACGACTGGACCGAGTTCCGCCACTGCATCCGGCTGACGCGCGAGATCTTCGGCCAGTCGGCATTCGACCCTTATCGCGGCAAAGAGATCTCGCCGGGCTCGCACGTTCAGTCAGACGACGATCTCGACGCCTTTATCCGCGATCACGCCGAAAGCGCCTATCACCCTTGCGGCACCTGCAAGATGGGCCGCAAGGATGATCCGATGAGCGTCGTCGATCCGGAATGCCGTGTCATCGGCGTCGAGGCGCTGCGGGTCGCCGATTCCTCGATCTTCCCGCGCGTCACCAACGGCAATCTCAACGCACCGTCAATCATGACCGGCGAGAAGGCCGCCGACCACATTCTTGGCCGCACGCCGCAGGCGCCGTCCAACCAGGAACCATGGATCAATCCGCGCTGGCAGGTGTCGGATAGATAGGCGATGATCCGGCGGACTGTCTGCCCGCCGGCCCCCGGCGAAAGACAATTTGGAGAAACTCTCATGCGCGCCCAGCCAAAGGCATCGCACTATGTCAACGGACGCTACATCGACGACGAGCAAGGTGTGCCGCTGCCGGTGATCTATCCGGCAACCGGCGAGACCATCGCGATGCTGCGTTCGGCGACGCCGAACGTGCTGGAACTCGCGATCGAAGCAGCGCGTGCAGCACAACCGGCCTGGGCGCGGCTGAAGCCGGTCGAGCGCGGGCGCATCCTGCGCCGCGCTGCCGACATATTGCGTGCGCGCAACGCCGACCTGGCGCGCATCGAGACGCTGGATACCGGTAAGGCAATCCAGGAGACTCTGGTGGCGGATGCGCCATCGGCAGCCGACTGCCTCGAATATTTCGGCGGCGCGGTCGCTGCCTATAATGGCGAGTCCTTCGATCTCGGCGGACCCTTTGCCTATACAAGGCGCGAGGCCCTCGGCGTCTGCGTCGGTATCGGCGCCTGGAACTACCCGATCCAGATCGCCGGCTGGAAATCGGCACCCGCGCTCGCCATGGGCAACGCCATGGTGTTCAAGCCGTCGGAGAACACGCCGCTGTCGGCGCTGGCGCTCGCCGAAATCTATACCGAAGCTGGGCTGCCCGACGGGCTGTTCAATGTCGTGCAAGGCTACGGCGATGTCGGCGCCGGCCTCGTCGGGCACGATGTCGTCGCCAAGGTCTCGGTGACCGGTTCGGTGCCGACCGGCCGCAAGGTGCTGTCGCTCGCCGGTTCGAAGATGAAGCATGCCACCATGGAGCTCGGCGGCAAGTCGCCGCTGATAGTCTTCGACGACGCCGATCTCGAAAACGCCATTGGCGGCGCCATGCTCGGCAATTTCTATTCGACCGGCCAGATCTGCTCCAACGGCACGCGGGTCTTCGTGCAGAAGGGTATCCACGACCGTTTCGTCGAACGGCTAGTCGAGCGGACCAAGAAGATCCGTATCGGTGATCCGCTCGACCAGGAGACGCAGATGGGGCCGCTTGTCTCCAAGGACCAGCATGAAAAGGTCATCGGCTATATCGAAGCCGGCAAGCAGGATGGCGCCGTGCTCGCCTGCGGCGGCAACGTGCCCTCGCTGCAGGGTTTCCAAGGCGGCTTCTTCGTCGAGCCGACGGTCTTCACCGGCGTCACCGACACGATGCGCATCGCCCGCGAGGAGATTTTCGGGCCTGTGATGAGCGTGCTGAAATTCGACGATGAGGACGAGGTGATCGATCGCGCCAACGACACCGAATTCGGCCTTGCCGCCGGCGTGTTCACGCGCGACTTGCGACGCGCCCACCGCGTCATCGCCGAGCTGCAGGCTGGCACCTGCTGGATCAACGCCTACAATCTGACCCCCGTCGAGATCCCGTTCGGCGGCTTCAAGCAGTCCGGTATCGGCCGCGAAAATTCGCTGGCGGCGCTGGCGCTCTATTCGCAGTTGAAGTCGGTCTATGTCGAGATCGGCGATGTGGCGAGCCCGTATTGAGGCTCGCGGCTACTGCTGGTCAGCCGCTGTATTTGCCCGACTGGAAATCCGGTCGGATGCAAGCACGATGAATGCCTTGACGAGGGGCGAAAGATGCCGGCTGCTCGGATATAGAACATGCAGCCCGCCGACCGGCGTCGTGTAGTCCCGGAGAACGCGGCTCAGCCGCCCTCCATTGATGAGGGGCTCGGCGATGCTGTGCGGCAATTGGGCGATGCCGAAGCCTGCGAGCGTGGCCGCAACGACCGCCTGCATTTCATTAGCGGCGAAGCGCCCGGCCACCGTGACCGTTTCCTGACCGTGTGGCCCGTCCAGCACCCAATGGGTGCCCGAGGTCGAAGGGCCTGCGATGACGCACTGGTGGTGTGCGAGATCCGCCAGGCATTCCGGCATCCCGCGCCTTGCGAGATAGTCCGGGCTGGCGCAGAGCAGCCTGTGCGTGGAGCCGAGCTTGCGGGCGATCAGCGTCGAATCCTGAAGAACCCCGGTGCGGAAAGCGAGGTCTATGCCGTCCTCGACCAGGTTGAGCTTGTCGTCAGTCAGGCGAAGTTCGACTTTGGTCTTCGGATACATTGCCAGAAAGTCGACCACAGCAGCTGTGAGGAAATGACCCCCGAAGCCAACGGGCGCCGAGATGCGAATTGTGCCCGATGGCTCCGCCCTCGCTTCCGCGAGGCGCAGATTTGCTTCCTCGATCGTCCGCAGGGCCTGGCTGCTCTGCTCGTAATAGAGACGCCCGGCATCCGTCACGTTGAGGCTGCGCGTCGTGCGCTGCAGCAGGCGAACCCCAACCTCACGCTCAAGCGCGGCAACGCGTCGACTGACCGTCGTCTTGGGCATGGCAAGCAGCCGCGCAGCTGCGGTGAAGCTGCCAGCTTCGACGACGCGAGCGAACACCACGATATCATTAAGATCGAGCATTGTATCCTTGCATGGCACAAAGTTTTCCAATTGTAGGCAATTATGCATCAATGTGACAAGCCCTAATTTTGCTCCATCGGAAAAGAAGGAGCAAACACATGACCACCAAACGAAGCGTTCTGGTGACCGGTGCCACAGGCCAGCAAGGCGGCGCAGTTGCGCGTGCCTTGCTGTCGAGTGGGCACCGCGTCAAGGCACTAACGCGCAGGCCGGACAGCGATGCTGCGCGGCAATTGGCGTCGGCAGGCGTCGAGATCGTGGCCAGCGATCTTGGCGATACGGCCTCCGTTGTGAAGGCAGCAAAAGACGTCGATACCATGTTCCTGATGGGCAACAGCTACGAGGCTGGCATAGCACAGGAAACCCGCCAGGGGATCCTTGCCGCCGACGCGGCGAAGGCTGCCGGCGTCGGGCATTTGATCTATTCATCCGTTGCCGACGCCGACAAGAACACCGGCATTCCGCATTTCGAGAGCAAATATCTTGTCGAGCAACATGTCGCCGGGCTCGGCATCCCCTATACGATCAGCGCGCCGGTTGCCTTCATGGAGAATATCGTCGCGCCGTGGTCGATCGGCGCGCTCATCCGAGGCACGCATGCCTTTGCGATGCCTGCCAAACGTGTCCTCCAGCTGGTCGCACTTGCCGATATCGGAGCCTTCGTTGCCGCCCTGGTCGAGCGGCGCGAGCGCGTGTTCGGCAAGCGCTTCGATTTCGCCGGGAGCGAATTGTCCGGCGAAGACCAGGCCAAGATCCTTTCGCAGTCCATCGGCCGCCCCATCAACTATCAGGCAATTCCAATCGCGGTGGCCCGCCAACAAAGCGAAGATACGGCGCTGATGTTCGAGTGGTTCGACCGCGTCGGCTATGACGTCGATATCGCGGCTTTACACCGAGATTTCCCGGAGGTCCGCTGGCACAGTTTTGCCGACTGGGCGCGGGAGTTCGACTGGCGTGCCCTTGAGCGGGCTTATACCGCTGCCTGAGTTCCTGTAGAGATCATCGGCCGATGAAAACCTGGGGGAGCGGACCAGCTGCAACCGGAAACCCGTGATCCGCTTCCCCATCGTGGCCTTTCTCGCGCCGCGATGAAATGAGAGAACCTAGAACGTCTGGTTGTAGGCGCCGACCTCAGGGCTGCGGCGCAGCACCGCATCGACGCCTTCGAACATCTGCCGGCGCCGCTCGGACGACACCGGGCTCTCTACCACCACGACCAGCTCTGGCTTGTTCGACGACGCCCGCACCAGGCCCCAGGTGCCGTCCTCGGCAACGACGCGAACGCCATTGACGGTGATCAGATCGGCGATCTTCTGGCCGGCGAAGACAGTGCCATCCTGCTTCATTGCCTGAAAGTCGGAAACGACTCGCTCGACCACGCCGTATTTCAGCTCGTCGGCGCAGTGCGGCGACATGGTCGGTGTGCCGAAGGTCAGCGGCAGGGCGCGATAGAGATCGGCCATGCTGCTGGTCGGGCTGCGATCCAGCATCTGGCAGATGGCGATAGCCGTGATGAGACCATCGTCATAGCCGCGCCCGATCGGCGGATTGAAGAAGAAATGACCGGATTTCTCGAACCCGGCGATGGCGCCGAGCTCGGCCACTCGCCGTTTTATGTAGGAGTGGCCGGTCTTCCAATAGTCGGTGTCGGCGCCATCGGCACGCAGGGCGGCGTCGGTGTTGAACAATCCGGTCGACTTGACGTCGACGACGAAGGTCGAGCCGGGATGCAGTCGCGCGATGTCGCGGGCGAGCATGACGCCGACCTTGTCGGCGAAGATCTCGTTGCCTTCATTGTCGACCACGCCGCAGCGGTCGCCATCGCCGTCGAAGCCAAGCCCGACGTCGGCTCCCGTTTCCAGCACCTTGTCGCGGATGGCGTGCAGCATCTTCATGTCTTCGGGATTTGGATTATAGTTCGGAAACGTATGATCGAGCTCGACATCGAGCGCAATCACCTCGCAGCCGATCCGTTCCAGCGCTTCCGGTGCAAAGGCGCCGGCGGTGCCGTTCCCGCAGGCGGCGACCACCTTGAGCTTTCTCGCTATGCGCTTGTCCCGGGTCAGGTCGTCCAGATAGGTTTTGCGGAAATCCGCAACGAAGTCATAGCAGCCGCCGCCGACAAGGTCGAAGTCGCCGGCAAGGACGATCGTCTTCAATTCGCTCATTTCCTCCGGACCGAAGGTCAAGGGGCGCGCCGCCCCCATCTTGACGCCGCTCCAGCCGTTTTCGTTGTGAGAAGCGGTGACCATGGCCACGGACGGCGTATCGAGCGCGAACTGGGCGAAATAGGCCATCGGCGACAGCGCCAGCCCGATATCCTTAACTCGCGCGCCGGCGGCCATCAGCCCGGAAACCAGCGCCAGCTTGATCGCAAGCGAATAGGAGCGGAAATCATGACCGGTCACGATGTCCGGGCCGGCGCCCAGGCGCCGGATCAGCGTGCCAAGCCCCATGCCCAGCGCCTGGACACCGATCAGGTTAAGCTCAGGCGGCTCCGCAGAGCCAGGATGGCCGAACCACCAGCGCGCATCATACTCACGAAAGCCGGACGCCTTGATCAGCGCCGAGGTTTCAAACTCGAAGGTGTTGGGACGGGCTTCGCTAACGATCTTCAGGGGCAAGACAGCAACTCCAAGCGGCTGGAATCAGGGTGTTTCGAGGCGGGTGGCCGATACCTATTACACGAGCCTTTATGCAGTGTTTATCGCGCAGGAAACTGAAACCTGTATGACCTTAAGGCGAATGCGGAAGAAATGCGACAGAAGCGCCGCCATTGGCGCTTGCAGGAACGAAGTGCCACGGCTATAAGCCCGCGGTCTGGTCACGGAGTGTAGCGCAGCCTGGTAGCGCACATCGTTCGGGACGATGGGGTCGCAGGTTCAAATCCTGCCACTCCGACCAGAAGCTCCTCTCCTCTCCCATCAAGTTGGCCTGCCCGGGGTGATCATGTATCCCGGCGAACAGCGGTTTTGCCGAAGAACTCGCGTTTCGCGGCCTCACCGACCAGCCGCAGCCGTGAGGCATTGCGAAGCAGTCGCCTGGGTCGTTTGAGCGCGCCCCAGTTCAGGAAATACTTGGCCATGATACCGGGCGTCCTGCTGTGCGAGCCGGCATGGGCAACGCGATAGACGGCGCCGCGAAACGGCAGCGTCGCCAGAGGCGTACCGCGCTCGGCCAGAATGTCTGCAATCCGGATATGACTGCCGAGCATCGACTTCATCCAGTCGGGAGAGGCATCCCCGTAACGGTCGGGCAGACCATAGAGGTCCGACCGGATTATCAATGACGTCCCGCAAAGATGGTTAAAGTCGTCATAGCCGAGCAGGAGCTTGCCGCCGTCGTCCCAGACATAGCCGCGGTCGATGGTCCATCCGTTTGCGTTTCGGTTCTCCGACACGTGCTGGACAAGGCGGGCGCTCACGAAATCGTCGTCGTCGACGATCATGAAGAAGCGGCTGTCGCGTGCCCGCAGCATGCCCTTCAGCACACGGCGGCCCTTGTCGACGCGGAAGGCGTCGTAGAAGTCCTCCTTGCTCGCCCCACCGCGCTCATGCGCATCGTTTGGCGGAAAGGTCACGCGTTCGACACTGAAGCGCTCGGGGAGATTTGGCAGATCGGCGCCCTCGTTTGCGACGATGATGCCCCGCCAGTCGTCGTTGGTCTGGCTCGATATCGAGCGAACCGTCTGGGCGAGATTCGCCTTGAGCCTGCTCCAGTCGCGCGCATTGTCCTGGTGGCGCACGGGAATGATGAAGGTGACGAGTGTCATCTCAACCTCAGCAAATGTCTTCTGCGTGCCAAAGATCAGGCGGCGACAGCGGCTGCCTGCCGCGCCCAGCCGATCCCGTCGTCGAGCGAGGTCGCCTTGTAGGAAAGGTCGGATCCGCCCGAGAATGCCGCCATGAACCGCCGTATCTTGCCGTAGCTGTTGTCGAGGACCGCATGCGGCCGACCGATCAGCAGCGAGCAGATATGGACGTGCAGGCGATCGGTGACGATCGCACGCCCGCGCGAAATCTGCCGGATGCCTCGCCGGAAGCGATTGTGCGCGGCCGCGTCCAGCTTGCGCAGCCGCACCTCTGCCGGTTTGAGCGCCAGTAGCGCGGAGGCAGCACCAATCGCCTTGGCGACGCGCACCTGCCGCGCAGATTCGGTGATCCAGTCCTCCATCGGAATGTCGGGGTAGGCCGAGCGATCCGCGTCACCTGCCTTCTCGAGGTCCGCCCTCAACATCGCCAGCACCGGAAACTCGGATGCTTCCGGTTCGAGCGCGCCGATGCAGAATGCCATATCTGGGCAAAGCCGCACCTCGCAATCGAAGTGCTTCTCCGCGAACGCCTTCGATTCCTCGTCGCGCACCAGGAGAACAAAGTTCTTGTGCCCGCCGATGATGCGCGCGCTCCTTTCCCGGCGCTCCTGCGACTTGTAGTGAATCGATTGCGGAAACTGGATGATCCGGCGGTTGGGGAATTGCTCGAGCACGCGCTCGCGGAAATCCTGATGCGTGATCCAGAGGTCGCCGAAATTGCCGCCGCCATGGATGAAGATCGGTCCAGTCGGGACGGCCCGTTCGAGATCCTCCGCCGAGAAGTCGCGCATGCGCGAGACATAGGCCGGCCGCTTGTCGTAGCGGTCTTTCAGGTAGGCCATCTCGCCGAGCCAGATGGCTGAGTCGCCGCAATTGCGGATATCCGGAAAGTCGAGGATCGCCAGCGGCTCGTCCGCCCGGACATAGTCCTTCAGGCAGTCATGGATCATGTCCTGCAACCTGTCGATCAGAACCGGAGGCGTTTCCACTGGCATTCCACTTCCTCCATCTGGCCGACCGTTCGGCTCGTGTTGCAGCAAATCCGACGTGCTAGCTTCAGCCATGGCGAACCTTCGACAGTATCTTGCCCAAGATGTTCAGGATTTCCCGCTCGGGCCCGTCGGGCCGCTTCATCGACAGCCATAACCCGAAGCTCGACCCGCAATAGAGGACCGCGCCCAACGGAACGAGGATCGCCAGCTGCCAGGCAAGCCCCACGCTGTCGTTCGCCGCGGGCAGCCAGGTCGAGGCGAACAAGACGCCCGCGGCCATGATTGCGATGCTTGCGAGCGCACGCCCGTTGGCCGCCAGCTGCTCCAGCACCGTTACGCCGATGAAGTGCTTGACCAGCACCATGTTGACGAGCGCTCCGAGCAGTCCGGTGAACACTCGGCTGTAGATGACACCTTCGAGCCCGTAGAGCATGAGGGCGCCGAAGATGATCGGTACGCGGACGAACAGCATCTGCGTGTCCCGGACGAATAGAAGCCTCGTCTTGCCCTTCGCCATGCCGAGCGGCTGCGCCAGCGAGCCCAGCGTCTGCAGGGCGTACACCGAGGCGAGCGACTGGATGATGAAGATTGCCGGCGCCCATTTTTCACCCAGCGTCAGCCTGACCAGGGGATCGGCGATCACCGCAACGCCGATGCCGGCAGGAAGCGCGATCGCGGCGACAAGTGCCTGGACGCGCTGATAGGCGGCGGCGAGGCGGCCTGGGTCGTCGCGAATTGTGGCGAAGCTCGGGTAGATCGTCTGGGTGAGCGGCGCCGTCGCCTCGCGTGTCGGCAGGCGGGCGAGATTGCTGCCGACGGTGTAGTAGCCAAGCTGCGCATTGCCGAGCACCTTGCCGATCAGCAGGTGGTCGAAGCGCCAGTTGAGCGTGTTGACGATCTGGCCGGCCGTCAACCAGGCCGAGAAAGAGAAGAACTCCCGCATGTGCTTGAAGACGATCCTCGGGCGGAACGGCACCACCAGATAGGAGGTGACGAGATAGGTCGCCTGGCTCACGAGGGTACCCACCACCAGGGCCCAGTAGCTGTGGAAGATCATCGCGATGGCCACCGCCACGACGACCCCAACGAACTTCTGCGAAACGCTCAGCACGAATTCCTGCCAGAAGATCAGCTTGCGCTGCAGCATGATCAGCCGCGGATTCGTCATGCTGCCGAGCAGCACGCTGAAGCCCAGCGCAACCATGACGCCGAACAGGCGCGGGTCTTCATAGACCACCGATGCCGGCCAGGCACAGGCCGCGAAGAAAAGGCACAGTATCAGTCCGCGCGTGGCATTGAGGGTCCAGGCAGCGCTGAAATGCGATTCGGTGGGCGCCTCATGTCGGATGAGCGCCTGGGTGAGCGAGAGTTCGGTGACTGTGGTGACGATCAGGAGCATCGTCGTCGCCAATGCAACGAGGCCGAAATCGGCAGGCGAGAGGTACCACGCCAGCACGAAGGTGCTGAGCGTTGCCAGCCCGTTCACGATCGCTCGCGACAGGCTGAGCCACATGCTTCCCTTGATGAGCCGCCCGGTGATACTGCTCATGCTGCAGGCGATTCCCGATACTCTCAGCGCCATTTGGCGCTCTTGTTGCACCCCGAGCCGCAGCGCTTATACCGCGAACGAAGACGGGTAACGAGAACAAAGATCAGCGCCCATTTGCCGCACCGCACAATTACCGTGGAGAGCCGGCGCGGAGCGGATTTTTCACATTTGCGGTGGCGCCGATTTGCCGCACTGCACAACGGCTCGCGTTGGTCGACAATGAGGCAACACCCGCGGTCGAATGTGCTACACCGCTTTCGGTGGCGGGTCTGGCAGAGAGCAAGCCCGAGGGAAGAGGTGTTCGTTTTGCTGGAAGAGGCCGCCATGGCTCAAGGTGTGAGGAAAATTGTCCGCAAGGTGCGCGGTCTTGCTCGACGGGACAGAGGCTACGTGCCCCCTCCCCCGTTCCAGCCGAACACGATCGAGCTGTTCTACTGGAAGTCGCCCCTCGGCGTGAACTTCGGCGACTATCTCTCCTCGGTGATTGTCAACAAGATGGCGGCCGACGCCGGCTGCTTCCTGGACGAGGAACGTCCGAGGCCGGTGAGGCTCCTGGGCATAGGCTCGATCCTGCATTTCGCGCGCAACGGCGACGTCGTCTGGGGTTCCGGCATCAACGGCAAGATCCGAGACGAACGGCACGTGTTCAGCTCGCTCGACGTGCGCGCCGTCCGTGGTCCCCTCACCCGCGATTTTCTCGTGCGGCGTGGCATCGACGTGCCCGAGGTGTTCGGCGACCCCGGGATCCTCGTTGCCGATCTTCTGGGTTCCCGTTTTCCGAAACCTGCCGAGCGCAAGACGCCGGTCGCGTTCGTCCCCAACTTGCACGACCTGCCGAAGATGGAGGGATGGGAAAACGTCGTCTCTCCACTCGACCATTGGGCGAGCGTGGTACGGCGCATTTCGGAAGCGAGCCATGTCATCTCGAGCTCGCTCCACGGGCTGGTTATTGCCGACGCGTTCGGCATTCCCTGTACGTATCTGCGCCTGTCGGAAGAAGAAAACACACTGAAATATGAGGACTATGTCCTCGGCGTCGGCCGCGCGCGACTGGACATCACGCGATCGCGCGAGGAGGCCGTCCGCGCGAGCCCGATGGGCACGGCCCGGCCAGATCTCGCGAGGCTGAAGGCGAGCTTCCCCTACGATCTCTGGGATTGCTGAGAGGCCGTCGGGGTCGGCTCGACAGCAGCGCGCCGCGCGGTCAGCGATTTCAGGAAGCGCGTGACATCCGATCCGACCCTCGTCCACTCAAATGGCGACAGGTCCGGGCGCGGCGACGTGGACTTGCGGAGTGCGGCGAGGAAGCTCTCGAGAGTGGCGGCCGATATTTCGCCGTCGAACAGATGCACCCACTCGGCTCCGACCACCTCCTGAAGCTCCGGCAGGCTGCCGATCCGCGGGGCCAGGAGCGGCTTGTTGCGCCCGAGCGAATGCAACGCGACGCCGCTGTTCAGGATGTTGCGGTATGGCAGCACGACGGCGTCGTGTGAATCGATGACGCGCTCTAACTCGTCGTCCGGCACGAACTCCCTTCGGATGTCCAGCTTAATCCGCTTGTCGTCGCCCGCGGCTGCGCGGATCCTGCGTTCGAGATCCTCTTCCGGGCAAACGCCGATCACCGTGAGCGAAAACGCAGCCGTCGCCTTGCGGGCCTCGGTAACCAGCTTTTCGACGTTCTTGTACTCCCTGATCAGTCCGAAGAAGAGAAGCCTGTTGTGTCGCTCGGATGGTCTGGCGTCCCGCGGTGGTTCGGCGACCGATTCATAACGACCATGGACCGTGACCAGCGTGGCGAGCGAACGGGCCGCGGGATGCAGGCGATGCAACTCGCGGCGGGAATGTTCGGAGAGGAGGATCACGCCGTCGAGCAGCTTCAGAAACAGGTAGGTGGTCAGCCCCGATTTCAAGCTGCCGCCGTCATGGGGCTCCAGGTTGTGTACCACCCACAGAAACCTGGTTCCGTGAAAGACCCTGTCCCAGAGCATGCGGCCGAGAAGCTTGAGCGTCGCCTTGCGGCTGCTCGGCCGAAAGAATTCGGTCGGCCAGTGGAAGAGGACGATGTCGTAGCGGCCGCGGCCCAGGTGCTCCCAGTCGAACTGAACCCGCTCGAAGCTTGTGCCGTCGATGTGGCCGGAGAAGAGACCCGTAAAGCTGTTGCCCGGAGCATTGAGGGGTTTCAGCGCCAGAACAGGTTTCTGCGCGAAATGTGTCTTGTCGGTCATCGGCAATGTTTCCGTGGCAACGCTTGATCCCGAAGGGGACCCTAGGCCTGTCCCGTGCCAGCGCAAGCGCGGGTGTCGGGTCAATTGGTCGCGGCTTCTGACCCGACGCGTTCAGGAACGAAGTGCGGCGGCTATAAGCCCGCGGTCTGGTCACGGAGTGTAGCGCAGCCTGGTAGCGCACATCGTTCGGGATGATGGGATCGCAGGTTCAAATCCTGCCACTCCGACCAGAAAAAACAAGCACTTACCTTTTCCCGAAGCCGCCTCCCACCTGAAACCCTACCTGAGACTCACTCGCAAGCCCAACCCTTCTGCGCGTTTTCGGGCTCGACCATGCCGTATTGGCCGGCGATTAACGCGCCATAAGGATCGGCATCGACGGGTCTTCAAGCATCGAGATGGTGACGCCGCCGAAGATGCGCTCGCGCAACCGGGAATGACCATAGGCGCCCATCACCATCAGATCGGCGGCGATGTCGACCGCGTGCCTGCGAAGCACGTCGGCGACTGAATGATCCAAGCTGGGCAGCCGGTCGACCGTGACATTCACGCCATGCCGCGCGAGATAGGCAGCGGCGTCGGCTCCGGGTTCGGCCCCGTGGCGGTATTGGTCCTCCACCGGATCGACCATGACAAGGCGCACCTCTTCGGCACCTGGCAGCATGTTGAGAGATTCGCGGACGGCACGCGATGACTCCAGACGAGCGTCCCATGCAATCAGCACGCGTTTCGGCTTCAGTGTCGGCCGCGACCCCTCGGGGATGAGCAGCAAGGGCTTTCCTGAAGAAAACAACGCGCCTTCGATCGCCTTGCTTTTCAGCGTTTCATTGGCAAGCAACTCCGGTCCAATAACCGTAATGTCGGCGTAGCGGGCACGGCGGCCAATGGTGTCGTCGGCCCAGCCGGCTTCCGGACATTCGTTGGAGACATCGGCCGAAAGCACCCTGCCGGCGAGAAAAGCCGACACGGCGGCGGTTCGCTTCTTCAACAGGTTCTCGTCGGCCTGACGCTCCTCGAGCCAGGCTTCCGAAACGACTGCGGCATACTCCCCGACCGGTGGCGGCGCAGCTACGGCAACGACCAGAACCGCAAGATGGGCGCCGATTTCGTTGCACAGGTCGGCGGCCAGCCTGAGATCGTCGTCGCCCTTGTCCGGCCCCGTAACGGTAAGTATCGTCCTGAAAGCCATGGCGGCTGCTCCCGATCTTGCCTCAAAGTCCAATCGTCGTTGCAACAACAGCGAGACGGCTCGGCGCGTTCCTAGCGCTGAGACAAGAAAGTCGCCGCGCATCATTTTGATCCGTATCAACATGCCCACGTGCCGGACGCTAACAGGCTTCAGGCCGCTACGTCGTGCCTGAACATGGCGATCGCGATATGCCGTTGTGGGGCCGCCAATGTCTTCCGAAGGACGCCAACAAATACGGCCGAACGCCGGAGAAGTCGCACTAGGGAACGCATCCGTGACTTGGCTGGTTATATCCAGACGCTGCAGCAGGAAGGGCCCGATGGCGCGGAATTTCAGCGACCACGTGGATACAGACAAAGAGGCATCCGATGATCGTCGAAGATCAGGAATCCGTGGTCGCGATGTTGATGGACCCTGCCGCATATGGCGAGACTGGGCCGGTCGAGGCGATCGAAACCCATATCTCACGTATCTTCCTGGTTGGCCAGCGCGCCTACAAGATCAAGCAAGCTGTAAAGCTGCCCTATGTCGACTTCTCGACCCCGGTGCTGCGGCTCGCCGCTTGCGAGAAGGAGGTGGAGCTTAACTCCAAGACCGCGCCCGGCCTCTATCTGGGTGTGCGGCGCGTCACGCGAGAGGCCGACGGCAAGCTCGCCTTCGACGGGAGCGGCGAACTGGTCGATGCGACGATCGAAATGGTCCGCTTCGACCAGTCGAAGCTGCTCGATCGAATGGCAGTCGGTGGCGAACTGACGCCTGCGCTGATGACGGCGGTCGCGCGCATGATCGTGCGCTATCATCGCGGCGCGCCGGAGGTCCACAAGGGCAGCGGATCCTCGAACCTGGCAGGCGTGCTCGCCATCAACGAAGCCGGCTTTGCCACCAGCCATGTTTTCGACGAAGCCGAGATCAACGCATTCACCGGGATTTTCAGCACCGCCCTTGCCCGTCATCGCGAACTGCTCGACCGGCGGGAAGCGGCAGGCAAGATCCGGCGATGCCACGGCGATCTGCATCTGCGCAACATCTGTCTCTTCGACGGAGAGCCCCGCCTCTTCGATTGCATCGAATTCAACGACCAGATCGCCAGCATCGATGTGCTTTACGATCTGGCCTTCCTGCTGATGGACCTCTGGCATCGCGGCTTTCCGGAACTCGCCAACCTGGTGATGAACCGCTACCTCGAAGAGGCAGACGACGAGGACGGCTTCATTCTCCTGCCGTTTTTCATGGCAGTGCGGGCCGCAGTGCGCGCGCACGTCACCGCAACCCAGATCGAGGAAGGCAGTGCCGATTCCGGCGGGCTGATTGCCGAGGCGAGATCCTATTTCGAGCTTGCCCGAACACTTCTCCAGGCAAGGCCTCCTCGGCTGATCGCTATCGGCGGCTTGAGTGGTTCCGGCAAGACGGCCGTTGCCGAGGCACTCGCCGCGCATGTCGGCGCGCCGCCCGGCGCCCGCATTGTCGAGAGCGATCGCATCCGCAAAGCGATGCATGGGGTACCGGCCGAGACGAAGCTGCCGGACAGGGCTTATCAACCGGAGGTGTCCGACCGCGTCTACCGCGAAATGGCATGGCGCGCCGGCTTGATCCTTGCCGAAGGCGGTTCGGTGGTCGCCGATGCCGTCTTCGACAGGCCGGCCGATCGCGACCGCATCGAGAAGGTGGCAAACGGCAGAGACGTTGCTTTCGCCGGATTCTGGCTGGAGGCGGATCCGCTCGTTCTTTGGCAGCGGGTGAGCGAGCGCAGCGGCGGTCCTTCCGACGCCACTGTCGATATCTTGTCGCGGCAATTGCAACGAAAGGCTACCCCGTCCACCTGGCGCAAGGTCGACGCCGATCGAAAGCTCGCCGACATCGCCGCCGAGTTGGCGAGCGTTTCGGACGCGGCCGCTCCTGCGCAGGGTACTGCACTCAAGACAGCATCGTGACGGCGACGCGCATAAAGATGGGTGAATGGGCATGACGCAGGAAAAACTGATGGTTTGCGGCAAATGCGGCGGGGTCAATCGCATGCCGCCGGGACGGGATGCCGGGGACGCGAAATGCGGAAAGTGCGGCTCTAAACTGTTCTCGGGTCGCCCGGCAGACGTCGACGCACAGAGCTTCGATCGCCAGGTCAAACGAAGCAGTCTCCCCGTTGTCGTCGACATCTGGGCACCGTGGTGCGGCCCCTGCAAGATGATGGCGCCGGCCTATGAAGCAGCAGCAAACGAACTGGAGCCGCACGTTCGCCTGATCAAGCTCAATTCCGACAATGAGCAGGCCGTTGCAGCCAGGCTCGGCATTCGCAGCATCCCGACCATGATCCTCTTCCATGGCGGCCAGGAGGTTGCGCGCACATCCGGCGCCATGACGGCGGGGCAGATCGTCAGGTGGATCCGCGATCACCTGCCGACGGCCGCGGCCTGAAAGTCGGCACACTGTCGATGATCGCCGTGGAGCGCAGAAAGCGAGCGCAGAAAGGCATATGACTTGAGTCGCCGGATTGTCCGGCACTATGATCAAACGGCACTGCCGGAGGATCTGCCGATGCCACAACGCCCCTATGATGAGCGCCTGCTCCGTCAGGCGTTCGAAGTTGCGCGCAAGGCCCGCGATGCTGGCGAACATCCCTTTGGTTCGCTCCTCGCTGACAAAGACGGCAATGTGTTGCGCGAGCAACTCAACGGTTACAAATCCGGAGGGGGCGACCGCACCGCTCATGCCGAAAGGCTGCTGGCCTCGTGGGCGGGGATGAATTTCAGTCTCGAAAAGCTGGCCTCCTGCACACTCTACACTTCGGCCGAACCTTGCGCGATGTGCTCCGGGACAATCTATTGGGCGGGTATCGGACGCGTCGTGTACGGGCTGGCTGAGCATGACATGAAGGCACTGACGGGTGCACACGTCGAGAATCCCACACTCGACCTGCCCTGCACGGTCGTTTTCGAAGCTGGGCAGCGTCAGACTGAAGTCGTCGGCCCGCTGCTTGCCGATGAAGCGGCGCAACTCCAGGCCGATTTCTGGAAAGACAAGTAGCTCAATTGCCGCGCGCGGCAAACGAATGAGTGCTAGCCGATGTCGTCGCGAATGCAGGCCTTCAGATGGCCATCGGACGCTGTTGCCCGCAATGGCGGGACGATGCCGGCACAAGCGTCCAGGGCAACCGGGCAACGGGTTCGGAAAACACACCCGGTTGGCGGATTTGCGGGGCTTGGAATGTCGCCCTTCAGCACCTGCCGGCCCTGCTTGGCCAGTGGGTCGAACGACGGAATGGCCGAAAGCAGCGCGCGCGTATAGGGGTGCTTCGGCCGCGCATAGAGCGCGGCCGCCGGCGCAACTTCCATGATGCGGCCGAGATAGAGAACGATCACCGTGTCGCAGATATATTCGACGACGGCCAGGTCATGCGAAATGAACAGCATGGTCAGACCGAGCCGGACCTGCAGGTCGCGCAGAAGATTTATGATTTGCGCCTGAATGGAGACATCGAGGGCAGAGACCGGCTCGTCGGCGACGATGAATTCGGGTTCGAGCGTAATCGCCCGTGCGATGCCGATGCGCTGACGCTGCCCGCCCGAAAATTCGTGGGCGTAGCGATCATAGGCATCGACTGGCAACTCGACCGCAGCAAGTGCCTTCTCCGCCCTCGCCCGCCGCTCGCGCCTGTTGCCGATGCTCTGAATATCCAGGCCTTCGGTCAGGATCTGCCCGATGGTCATGCGCGGCGACAGGCTGGCGAACGGATCCTGGAAAATATACTGCATCTTTCGGCGCTGGCGAGCCAGCGGCCCGGCGCTCAGCTTGGTGATATCGATGCCGTCAAAGCTTATTTCGCCGGATGTCGGCTCGATGAGACGCAGCAGCGAGCGGCCGATCGTGGTCTTGCCCGATCCGGATTCACCGACGAGGCCGACCACCTGGCCGCGCGCAATATCGAAGGAAATATCTTGCAGCGCCCTGACGACGGGACCGCGCGAGAACGCCGTCGGCGCAAAATGCTTGGTCAGTTTCCTGACCGAAAGGAAGGGGGCATTCATCGTCAGAGATCCTTCCAACGCAAACAACGGCTGTGCTGGGTCGACGTCGCCGCGAACAATGGCGGCACCGCGGCGCGGCAGGCATCGACAGCCATGGCGCAACGCGGCGCGAAGGAGCAGCCCTTAGGCAGCAAGGCCAGCGACGGAACATTGCCGGCGATGGTCGGAAGCGGCGTTCCTGCTGCCTTCAGCGAGGTGGCCTGGCCAAGCCGTGGCACCGAACGCATCAGCCCCGCGGTGTAGGGATGACGCGGACGGGTGAACACCTCGCTCACCGGACCCGATTCCACGATGCGCCCGGCATACATCACCGCGACCCGGTCGGCGATCTCGGCAACGACGCCCAGATTGTGCGTGACGAACAGAATGCCCATGCCGCGCTCCGCCTGCAGCTCGGCCAGCAGGTCGAGAATCTGGGCCTGGATGGTGACGTCGAGCGCGGTAGTCGGCTCGTCGGCGATCAGCAAGGTCGGATTGCAGGATAAGGCCATGGCGATGGTGGCGCGCTGGCGCATCCCTCCCGACAGCTCATGCGGGTATTGCCGCGCCCGCCGATCGGGATCGGGAATGCCGACCTGAGCCAGCAGCCGCACGGCGTCGGCGGCCGCATTGCGATGCGACTTGCCAAGATGGATGCGGATCGGCTCGGCGATCTGTTCGCCGATCGTGTAGACCGGATTGAGGCTGGTCATCGGCTCTTGGAACACCATGCCGATGTCGTTGCCGCGCACCTTGCGCAGCGACTCAGGATCGAGGCCGGTCAGCTCGGTGACCGTGCCATCCCTGCGCCGCAGCGCGATAGATCCCTCGGCGATGTGTCCGATCTTCTTCGGCAGCAGGCCGATGATCGACAGGCTGGTGACGGACTTGCCCGATCCGGACTCGCCGACGAGCGCGACCGTTTCACCCGATCCGATCGTCAGATCGAGGTCCTGCACGGCGGCAATGTCGCGTCCCGCGATACGGAACACCGCCCGCAGACCGGAAATCGAGAGAATCGGAGCGTCCACGGTCAGCGCAGCAACCCGACGTCGCGAAGGATGATTTCGACCCTTGCGGTTTCCTCGTCGTTCAAGCTGCGTTGCGGCCGCGCCATGGTGTTGGAGGCGATGATGCCGAGGCTCTTCATCGCGGTCTTGAAAGCGCCAACGCCGGCCGAGCCGGCGCTTGTCCTGCCGAGCGAGATCCAGACGATCTCGAACAGCTTCAACAGCCGCTCCTGTTCCACTCGGGCTTCGGCGTGCTGACCCGTCTGCATCAAGGTCCACAGCTTGACGTAGCCGTGCGGGTCGACATTGGCGAGGCCCGGCACGACACCATGCGCGCCCATGGCTAGCACGCTGTCGACCAGGATCTCGGATCCGGTCATGCCGAAGAAATTCGGATCGTCGGCCATATCCTTGAGCACATAACGCAGGCTGCCGTCATCGCCGCTGGAATCCTTGATGCCGGCGATAGCGCCCTCGCTAGCAAGGGTAACGGTGGTCTTACGCTCCAGCTTGACATGGACACAGACCGGAATGTCGTAGGCGATGATGGGAATGTCGACCGCGTCCTTGATATAGCGGAAGTGATCGCCGATCTCGGGCTGGCTGGTGCGGGCATAAAACGGCGCGGTGACGACGACCGCGTCGGCACCGGCCGATCTGGCTATCTTGGCATGGTTGATGACCCGATCGGTTGTCGGGTCGATGACCCCGGCGAAGATCGGAACGCGGCCGTTGTTGACCTTGACCGCGTGCTCAAGGATGGCCCGGCGGCCGGCCTCGTCATGGAAGACCACCTCGCTGGTCGAGCCGAGCACGAAGAGGCCGTGAACGCCGCCGTCGAGCAGGTTTTCGATGGTCCGGGTAAACGACGCGAAATCGACAGTGAAATCGGCATTGAGCGGAGTGACGACAGGTGGCACGACGCCGGTAAACAGGGGCATGTTGAAAAACCTTTGGGTCAGTTGAGATCGGAACGAGGGTCGAATGCATCGCGCAGACCGTCGCCGATGAAGTTGATGGCCAGGACGGTGAGCACGAGCACGGCGCCGGGAAACATCCATTGCCAGGGATATTGTTCGAGCACCACGGTGGAGCGGGCGAGATTGAGCATGTTGCCCCAGCTGGCCTCGGGCGGCGCGATGCCGAGACCGAGGAAGGAGAGGCCGGCTTCGAGCAGAATGGCGTTGGCGATCTGCAGCGTGGCGTAGACGACAAGAATATCGATGCAGTTGGGCAGGCCGTGGCGGAACAGGAGATGCGGCAGCCCCGCCCCCATGCCGCGGGCGGCGACGACGAAATCACGCTCGCGCAGCTCGAGCAGCCGGGCGCGCACCATGCGCGACAGCACCGGCCATGAGAGCAGCGAGATCACCAGGATGGTCGGCGCGATGCCGGTGCCGGCGATCGAAGCGAGCACGAGCAGGAAGATCACCGGCGGCAGCGTCATTGCGAGATCGACGAAGCGCATCACCGTGCCGTCGACAAGGCGCCCGCCGAAGCTGGCGACGGCGCCGAGCAGGAAGCCGATGACGATCGAGATGGCGACCGAGCAGACGGCGACCAGCAGCGATATCCGCCCGCCTTGCATCAGCCGGGCCATGACGTCGCGGCCGACGCCGTCGCTGCCTAGCCAATGAATAGCGGACGGTCCCTTGTTGATCGCCCTGAGATCGATGGCATTAGGGCTGAACGGCCACCACAAAGGATAGGTCGAAACCGCCAGCAGGATGGGGACGACGATAAGCAGACCGGCGCGCGCCGCACGATTTTCGAAGAAGCGGTCGAGAGCGCGGCGGAGCGGTCCTTTGGTTTGCGGCACGGCTGTCGGCTCGACGGTCGGATCTGGTGCGGTGATTATCATCACGACACCTGGATGCGCGGGTCGACGACGGCATAGACGATATCGGTCAGGAGATTGACCAGAATGACGCAGATGCCGATCACCAGAGTAGCGCCCATGATCACCGGGTAATCCCTTGTGCCAACGGCGTTGACCAGCAGCAGGCCCATGCCTGGCCAGTTGAACACGCTTTCGAGGAAGATGGCGCCGCCGATCGCGATGCCGACCGTCGAGCCGATCAGGGTGATGACCGGCAAAAGCGCATTGCGGGTCGCGTGCTTGATGATGACCCAGAATTCGCGCACTCCCTTGGCACGCGCGGTCCGCACATAATCCTGGTTGAGCACTTCCAGCAGCGACGCGCGCATGTAGCGCATGATCAGCGCGGCGTGTCCGATGGACAGCAGGCAGGCGGGCAGGACCAGGTGCGCGAGCACGTCCGATACGGAAAAAGGTGCGCCGGCGGTCTGCATGCCGCCTGATGGCGCCCAGCGCAGCAGCACCGAGAAAAAGTACAGTCCGAGAAGTGCCGTCAGAAACGCCGGGCTGGAGATGCCGACGAAAGCAACCATCGACAGCGCGATGTCGGGCAGCGCGTTGCGGCGGACGGCGCTAAAGATGCCGGCGGAGATGCCGAGCACGATGGCGATGGCTAGGCCGGTGCCCATCAAGAGGGCGGTTGGGCCGATGCGCTCCATGACCAGCGGCAGCACGGCAACGCCGCCGCGTTGGATCGAATAGCCGAAGTCGCCGCCGAGCGCAGCGCGAAGCCAGGCGAGGTATTGCACGGGAAGCGGTTGGTCGAGCCCAAGCCGGTCACGCAGGACTTCGAGGTCGGAAGCAGACATCGGGCTGGACGGATTGATATAGGCGTCGATCGGATCGCCGGGCGCCAGCCGCAGCAGGATGAAGATGAGGACGCTCAAGGCGACCAGCATCAACAGTCCTGTAGCGCTGCGGCGGGCAATGAAACTCAGCATTGGCTGTCCGTGGCGATGGTGAGCGGAGCCGGCATCGTGCCGGCCCGTTTCGTTGGCGGGCCGGAATGGCTCGCCAGCCGTTACTGGATGTCCCAGCGTTCCGGGTGAGCCGCATAAGGACCGCCGGCCGGCGCCGGCGTCCAGACGAAGTCACGCAGCTTGTTGGAGGCGACGCCATAGCGGTTGGCCACCCATAAGGTCGCCCAGGGCAGATCCTTGTTCATCACCTTGCAGACCTGCTGCCAGGATTGATCGATCCTGGCCGGATCGGTCTGGGCGAGCGCAGCGTCCAATGCGGCGCTGAGATCATCGAACTCGATGCGCATGGTGTTGAAGCCTGCCGGCGGAATCTGGGACTTGTTGAGACCAGGGCTGATGCCAGCCGGATTGGGACCGTTCTGCAGCCCGGCATAGACCATCGCAAACGCGTTCCAGTCCGGCGTGCCTTCCTTGTAGACGATGCCGTTGTAAGTCGGAGTATCGACGACACGCGGCACCACATTGATCCCGACCTCGGCCAGCATCGACTGGATGGCGGCCATCACATTGGCCGCTTGCGGCGAGCCGTAATAGGTCAGCAAGGTGATGGGTTTGTCGCCGTTGATCTTTTCCCAGCCCGCCTCGGCAAGCAGAGCCTTGGCCTTTGCCGGATCGTACGCATAGGGTTCGAGGCCTTCCGGGAGCAGATGCGGTGCGACGTAGCCGCAATTCGCCGGTTTGGCCGCGCCGCCATAGAGGCTCTCGATGATGGCATTGCGATCGATCGCATACATGATCGCCTGGCGGACGCGAACATCCTTAAAGAGCTCGACCTTCTGGTTGAGGCCGATGTAGTTGACCACATAAGAAGCACCCTCGATCACCTTGAAATTGCTGTCGCTCTTGAACGATACCGCGTCGTCTGGCTCGACATAGGTGAACTGGATTTCACCGGCGCGCAGCGCGGCAACGGCCGCCGCCGGGCTCTCGAAATACCGGTTGATGAGCACGTCGACCTTCGGCTTGCCGTCGCGATAGTCGTCATCCGCGGCCAGTTCGACATATTGATCGCTGACATAGCGCTTGAACTTGAACGGGCCGGTGCCGACCGGCGTGGTGGACCACCAGGTGCTTGTGGCCAGCGTTTCCGGCGGCATCGCGGCCAGAGCATGCTCCGGCAGGATCATCACCTGCGAGAGAATGGACAGGAAGGAGCCGTTGGGCTTCGACAATTTGACGACCACGGTGCGATCGTCCGGCGCGTCGACCGACGCGATATCGCCGAGACGCGCGGCAAACAGACTGCCGGAGGCCTTGTTCCTGGCGAGCTCAAGCGTGAACTTGACGTCCTTGGATGTGAACGGCTTGCCGTCGTGCCAGGTCTCCTGGGCAAGGTTGAACGTGTAAGTCAGCTGGTCGTCGCCGACCTTGTAGTCCTTGGCCAGATCGCCTTCGAGCTCGGTCAGTTCGGCGTTGTAGATGACCAGCGGTTCAAAATATGTGCTGAGCCAGGTAAAGCCGCCGGTCGCAGCCAGCGGATTGAAGTTCTTGGCAAAGCCGCCGGGGCCGACGTCGAAGCCCCCGGTTATGGTCTTGGCGCCCTGCGCCTGGACGCTGGGGGCCAGGCCGCCGAGCAGCAGCCCGGCAACAGTCAGATGACGAGCTATGGTCTTGATGCGCATGGTTTTTCCTCCCTTGGCATTTGTCAGGTAGTCCGGCGTTGGGTCAGGTAATCCGGTTTTTGGCGATGACTTGCTGAATCCCCCTGTAGTGGTCGTCGAGGCGCTGACGCGCCCGGTCGACATCCTTGGCGGCGACGGCCTCGACGATCTCGTGATGGTCGCGCCAGGTCGCCAGCGGCGTCGGATTGTCGAGGCTGGTGAAATTCGAGGCCTTGTTGAACGCCACCCAAAAAATGTCGATCAGCGCGCTCAACATGTGATTGTTCTGGCAGCGGAACAGCAACTGGTGGAATTGCTGGTCCTCTTCGGCAAAGCTCTCCTGGCGCTCGGCGCGCCGCCGCATGCTTTCGGTCAGCTGGCGCAGCGCAGCGATGTCTTCGGCGCTGATCATCTCGATGGTCTTGGCGATGAGGCCGGTTTCAAGGACGCGGCGGATCTCGCGCAGCTCCTCCACGTCGCGCAACGAATCCTGCAGGCCATATGCCAAATTATCCAGCAAAGGCTTGAACGAGAATTCCTTGACGAACACGCCGATGCCGCGACGCGTCTCCAAAATACCGATCGACTCCAGCGCTTTGATCGCTTCCCGCACCGAGTTGCGGCCGACGCCGAGCCGCTGCGCCAGGAAGGTCTCCGGAGGCAAGGGATCGCCTGCCTTGAGCTTGTTGCTCTGGATATAGTTCCTGAGGCTCTCCTGCACGCTGACGTGAAGCAGCGGCGGTCGGGTCAGCGGTTCGATCGACTTGGGTTCCGACATGGATTTGGGTTCCGAGATCGATTTGGGTTCCGACATTTTGCTCCAAGCGCCGCCGCAACTGCGCCGATGGCGCGCCGCAAAGCGGTCGATGCTTGTAGCATAGCGACTTGTAGGATATCCTGCAAGCAGGAGGATACACCACTGAAATGAAGATCGTCCTGGCCGGCTCAAGCCATTGGCACGCCGAAATGCATCTCGACGCTGCCCACTCATGTGACGCCGAAATAGCCGGCATTTGGGATGAGGACGCGGAGCATGCGCGCGCCTTCGCGACGCGTCATCGTCTGCCGTTCATTGCGGATTTTGCGAAAATCCTCTCCAGCCCGCCGGACGTGATCCTGCTGATGGGACATCCTTCGACCGTACCGGCGCGGGCGCGGGCTGTCGTCGAAGCTGGCATACCGCTGATCCTGGAGAAGCCGGCGGCGAGCAGCACCGGAGCGTTGGCCGCGCTGCGGGACCTGGCGGGGCAGCACCAGGCCTTCGTCAGCGTTCCCCTGCCCAACCGCTTTGGACCGGCCGTCACTGCCTTTGAACGGCTGCGCCGGCAAGGCCGTGCCGGTGCGGTTGCGCATTGCCAGTTCCGGCTGGTCAATGGCCCGCCGCAGCGCTATGCGGCCGAAGGTGTCGCCTGGGTCGTGGATCCGGCGATCGGTGGCGGTGGCGCGCTCAGGAACCTCGGCATACACGGCCTCGACGCCGCGCTCAGCCTGGCAACCGGCGGACTTCAGCTGAAAGCCGTTTCGATCGAGAACCGCATTCACCGCGCCGCGGTCGAGGACCATGCGCTGCTTATGCTGGAAGATGCTGCCGGAGCCTTGTTCGTCGTCGAGGCAGGATACACGTTCGCGTCGATGCGCCCCGGCGGCGATTTCGAATGGCGCATCGTCAGTGAGAATGCCACCCTCATTGACTATGGCGACCGCGCCATCTGTGCGACGCTCGACGATGGCGCTATCGTTGACTTGCCGGTCGAATTGCCGGCGACGCGCTACCGCCTGTGCATGGGCGACACGCTCGACCGGCTGGCCCGAAAGGCGCCGCCGGCGACTTCGATCGATGACTATGTTGCGGCGATGTCGCTTATCGACGCCGCGTATGAAAAGGCAGGACGATGACTGGAATAGGCATTATCGGAGCGGGCGATTTCGGTGCGGCCCATGCAAGGGCAATCAAAGAAGTGCACGGCCTGCAGCTCGTCGCATCGTGCCGCGGGAATAACGATGCCCTGGCCGGCTTCACCGGCGAACATGGTGGTCGCGGCTACACCGATTGGCGCAAGCTGCTGGATGACAAGGATGTCGACGCTGTCCTCATCGCCAGCCCTCACCACCTCCATGCCGAGATGGCGATCGGCGCAGCAGAGGCCGGCAAGCACATCATGCTCGAAAAGCCGATGGCGCCGACGGCAGCGGCCTGCGATGCGATCAATGCCGCCGTGGCCGCCGGTGGCGTCAAGCTGATGGTCGCCCATCTCATGCATTTCGCCCTGCCCTGCATGGCAGCCAGGCAGATGCTGGAGGAAGGAGCGCTCGGCCGGCCTCTCATCGGATCGAGCTGGATCATCAAGCTCTGGATGGAGCACAATCGCCGCGACTGGCATCTGCGCAAAGCAACCGGCGGCGGCATGCTGTTGACGGCCGGTATTCATGCGCTCGACCGCCTGGTCTGGCTGATGGATGACGATGTGGTTTCGGTGAGCGCCATGCTTGGCGCCAAGTTCCATGAACAGGAAGCCGATGACACCGCCCTGCTCGGACTGCGCTTCGCCGGCGGCGGGCTCGGCCAGGTGCAGAGCGTGGGCTATCGCAATGGCGCGACCACCTACGCCATGGACCTGGTCTGCGAGCAGGGAACGCTGCGCATCGACATGGACCGCGGCACGATGCTGGGGCGCGATACGGTCTGGACCGACCTGCCCGGCTCGTTCGAGCCGAACTGGATGCACAACGCGCTGGTGCGCGAATGGACGGCGATGCGCGATGCCATTGCGGACGACAGTTCGGTGCCAATCTCCGGCGCCTATGGGCGCAAGATCATCGGCATCATCGAAGCCGCCTTTGCCTCGAACGAGACTCGGCGCGAGCACGAGATCGCCGGTGCTTGCTGAACCGGACGACCACCTGACCCACTTGCCCGCACATGCGCCGCGCGGTGTCTGGGGTGCAGTGATGCTGGCCATCGACGATCGCAGAGCGATCGATTGGGAGGCGACGGCAGAGACGATCGCGCGGCTCTGCGCGACCGGAGTCGACGGCATCTATTCCAACGGCACCGCCTGCGAATTCCACTGCCAGACCGAGCCCGAGTTCGACCGGCTTTGCGACCTGGTGGCCACGATAGCCGGCCGCGCGCGCCTGCCTTTCCAGATCGGCATCAGCCAGTCCAATCCGCGCGTCGCGCGCGAGCGGCTGATGCGGATGTCGGCGCTTCGCCCGGCGGCAGTGCAATTCACCTTGCCCGACTGGTGGCCGCCGAGCGACGGCGAGGTCATGCGTTTCGTCGGCGGTCTTGGCGAGACTGCGCCTGACATGCCACTGGTGCTTTACAATCCGCCGCACGCCAAGCGGCGCCTGACACTCGAACGTATCGCCAGGCTGCGCGCAGCCGTGCCGTCGCTGGTCGGCGCCAAGCTGCCGGGCGGCGAGACCAGTTGGTACGCCGACATGCACCGCGAACTGCCGGGATTTTCGGTCTTCGTGCCCGGCCATATGCTGGCGACGGGATTTGCCCATGGCGCCCACGGCAGCTATTCGAACATCGCCTGCCTCAGCCCGAAGGCGCGGTGATGTGGTGGCGTATGATCCGCACCGACGCGGCAGCCGCTGCCGAGGTCGAGAAGCGCATCCAGGCCTTTCTCGCCACGCACGTTCTGCCTTTTCGCGCTCGCTACAATGTCAGCGATGCGGCACTCGACAAGGCGATGGCGGCGGCCGGCGGCTGGGCGCCGCTTGGCCCGCGACTGCTCTGGCCCTACAGCTCGGTTCCCGACGGGGAGATCGCGACGCTGGCCGAAGCTGCCCGCACGGCCTTCCCCGAATGGTGGCAGTGACCGTCGGTCAATCGAATGCGCCTGCCCGCCCTGATCCAAAAGGAACAACCATGGCCTTGTTCCGGATTTGACGCATGGCGGACTCGTGGTCATGCTGGACCGATGACAAGGGGTGTACTGCTGGACCTCGCAGGCGTCATCTATGATAGCGAGACCGCAATACGAGGCGGGATCGACGCCCTCGCGCGTTTGCGCCAGGCCGGGTTGGCCATACGCTTCGTAAGCAATACCACGCGCTCGTCGAAACAGGAGGTTCTCGAACGTCTGGAGGCAATGGGACTCACCGTTACCAAGGCAGATGTTTTCACGCCGGCGCACGCTGCTCGCGAATGGCTGCTTCGCAATGGCTGTGCGCCACACTTGTTGGTTCACCCTGGCCTTGCGCCGGAGTTTGACGAACTGCCGGATCGCGACAAGCGCGCCGTCATCGTCGGCGATGCCGGAGACGCCTTCACATATGCGGCGTTGAATGACGCGTTCCGCCAGCTGAGCGCGGGGGCCGAATTGCTGGCCCTTGCCACCAACCGGACGTTTCGAGATGCTGACGGCGGGCTCAGCCTCGATGCAGGGCCATTCGTCGCGGCATTGGAATTTGCCTCCCTGAAACGCGCAATCGTTCTCGGCAAGCCCTCGCCGGCATTCTTTCTGTCGGCGCTGGCAAGCATGGACTGTCCGCCGGATCAGGCGATCATGGTTGGCGACGACGCCGAGGCCGATATAGCTGGCGCCCTGCGCGCCGGACTTTCGGCTGCATTGCTGGTGCGGACAGGCAAATACCGGCAGGGCGATGAGAAACGGTTTGATCCGCGCCCGACCGCAACCGTGGCCGATCTCGCGGCGGCAACCGATTGGATCATTGCGCGCCGAGACTGATTGCGCGGGCTGAACCGGCCGTACAGCGCCCGCCTTGCTAGGTCATCCGGCGCTCCATTTGCACCTCGGCCCCTAGACTTTCGATGTCGCGGAAGATCGAAGCGACAGCCAGCGCGCGCCCTTCGCGCTTGAAGCGGAGCAGGCAATCCTTGGCAATGATGTCTCCATCGACCTCGATCTCGTCCCATTGCGCGGCATGGCCGACGTAGTTGATGGGAACGTCGTAATGCTGGCTCCAGAAGAACGGCACGGCGACGAATTTCTCGCGATGGCCGAGCATGTTAAGGGCCGCGGTTCGCCCCTGCCTCTCTGCGACCACCCAATGCTCGACCCGAATGTTCTCGCCACTGTGCGGATCTGGCCACCGCGCAATGTCGCCGGCCGCGAAGATCCCTGGTGCGCTCGTCTCCAAAAAGGCGTTCACGACGACACCGCGGTCAAGGATGAGCCCCGCCATTTCGGCAAGCCCTGTCCGCGGTCGCACGCCGATGCCGGCGACGACGAAATCCGCCGCCAACGTATCGCCACTGCTGAGTTTCACCTTGTTGCCGTCGATGCTACTTGCGGTGTCCTCGAGATGGAATACGACACCATTCTCCTCATGGAGGGCGCGGATGAAATCGCCCATTTGCGGACCCAGGACGCGTTCCATAGGCCGTTTTTCCGGCGCCACGACATGCACTTCGATATCGCGCGAGCGCAGGGCCGCGGAAACTTCTAGGCCAATGAAACTGGCGCCAAGCACGACGGCGCGGCGCGCGGTCGTGGCTCGCTCGATGATCGCCCTGCAATCTGCGAACGAGCGCAACGTGTGAACGTGTGGCAGGTTGGCGCCGGGTATGGTCAGGCGAACCGGTTCGGCTCCGGTCGCAAGGAGTAGCCTATCGTAAGGAGTCCGGGCCCCGTCCGCGAGTACAACTTCGCCAGAACGTGCATCGATGCTGGCGACGTTCGCATTGAGGCGCAGGTCAATATCGTTCCTTGAGTAGAAGCTTTCTCCGCGGAGCGGAATCCAATCCTCCGGTGCTTTGCCGGCGAGGTAGTCCTTGGAAAGATTGGGCCGATCAACGGGCGGCGCTTCGTCGTTGCTGAGCATGACAATGCTGCCCTGATAGTGTTCGCGCCGCAGTTTCTCTGCCGCCGCGAAACCGGCCGCGCCGCCACCGACAATGACGATTCTATGCGGAACCTGGCCGGAGCTTCCATTGCGCTGCTTCGGTGCCGTCCGTTTGCGTCTTTCTCCGACGAATATCCGATCATCGCGTTGTTCCACCGACCAGCAAGCGAGTGGATTAAAAGCAGGGGGGCGCAAGGCCTCGCCTGTACGCAAATCGAAGCACGCGTGATGCCAGGGACACCGGACGGTGTCTTCCACCACAAGACCGTCAGCGAGCGGCCCGCCATAATGCGTGCATGTCGCCCCTATGGCGAAGACCTCCGCCCCGCGGCGCACCAGCAGCACCTGCTCATCGCGGCAATGGCCGAGGATCTTTCCACCATCGGGAAGGTCGGTTAGCGCGATGCCCTCGACCAGATCCGGCCCGTTTGGTTTGACATGACCTTCAGCCATTTTCCTCTCCCCTGGCGCGATCCGGTGACAAAATAGCCTGTACTGCCGAGCGGCGGGAAATCTTCAGGTCACCAGCTCGGAATACCATCTGCCTGGCTAGCGCGCCTTCAGTTTCTCGGACACCGCTTGTGCCCAACGTCCGGCCGCCTCATTCGTTGCCAGTTGGGCAGTACGCGCCATCGATTTCCTGGCGTTTGGATTCGCTGCTGAAGGAATGACACCGTCGCGTAAACTTTTTCGCCGGACATGCGTTGTCCCTTTTCCAAGCTAAGGAGACAGCCATGCAGATGAAATCGGAAATCGCCGGCGAGGCCGCCAAGCAACGCCACATCCAGCGCGGCATCGATGCCAAGGACAAATCGAAGGACGGCAAGCAGCAAGGCGCCATGCAGGCCGGAGCACGCAAATATCCCGAGCCGCCCTTTCCTGAACAGCACCAGCCGAAGCCGGGGCACGAATGGGCCATTGAGCCGGCGCCGCTCTATGATGCGCCATTCTATATCGGATCAAAAAAACTAGATGGCAAAGTAGCCGTCATCACAGGCGGCGATTCAGGCATCGGCCGAGCCGTGGCCGTGCTCTATGCGCGCGAAGGCGCCGATGTGGCGATCGTCTATCTGTCCGAGGATAGGGACGCCGAAGAGACGAAGAGGGCCGTCGAAGCCGAAGGCCGGCGCTGCATGCTGGTCAAGGCCGACGTCAGCGAACGCGACCACTGCCACAACGCGGTGGCTGAGGTGGTAAAGGAATTTGGCCGGATCGACGTGCTGGTCAACAACGCCGCTTTCCAGATCCATTCCAGCGACTTCAGCGAGCTGACCGAAGAGCATTTCGACACGACGCTGAAGACCAACCTCTACGGTTATTTCCATATGGCGCAGGAGGCCGTGCCGCATATGAAGCCCGGTTCGGCGATCATCAACAGCGGCTCCGTAACCGGCATAGAGGGCTCGAAGCAACTGGTCGACTATTCAATGACCAAGGGCGGCATTCATGCCTTCACGCGCGCGCTCTCGGGCAACCTTATCGAAAAGGGAATTCGGGTGAACTGTGTGGCGCCGGGCCCCGTGTGGACGCCGCTCAACCCGTCTGACAAACAAGCCGGTGACGTTTCGAAGTTCGGCGCAGACACGCCGATGAAACGGCCCGCACAACCGGAGGAGATCGCGCCGGCCTATGTATTCCTCGCCTCACCGCATTGCTCGAGCTACATCACTGGCGAGATACTGCCGATCATCGGCGGCTACTAAGTGCCTGTCGCCCGCTCAGCTCGATCCTTGTGCGACCTCTCGCCTGTGACGATGGTAGCGGCGATCTCAGATATGAAATGGTCGACAGATGTATTTCATTGCCTTGGCGACAGACTATGACGGCACGCTGGCGCACGATGGGATCGTAGCTGAAAAGACGCTTGCTGCTCTCGAACGGGTCAAGAAAAGTGGCCGCAAACTCATCCTCGTCACGGGCCGCGAGCTGCCCGATCTCAAGCGCGTTTTTCCCGAGCTCGGCATGTTCGACAAGGTCGTCGCCGAAAATGGGGCGTTGATCTACACGCCTGCCAGCGAGGAAGAACGTGCGATCTCACCGGCACCGGCGCCCAAGTTCGTCGACAAGCTGAAGAAACACGGCGTCAAGCCGCTTTCGGTCGGACGGTCGATCGTTGCGACCTGGGAACCACACCAGGCAACAGTTCTTGAGGTCATCAAGGAACTCGGGCTGGAGCTGGAAATCATCTTCAACAAGGGCGCGGTGATGATCCTGCCCAGCGGCATTAACAAAGCAACCGGGCTGGCCGCCGCACTTGAGGATCTCAGGCTGTCGCCACACAATGTGGTCGGTATTGGCGATGCTGAAAACGATCATGCCTTCCTGCAGGCCTGCGGCTGCAGCGTCGCTGTCGACAATGCACTTGCGGCGGTCAAGGATACCGCGGACCTTGTAACGCGCGGCGCGCGTGGAAAAGGCGTCGAGGAGCTGATCGAAAAACTGGTAAAGCGCGATCGGGAATTTGTCCGAAAACGCCGTGACGGCATGCTTCTCGGCTCGGCCGGCGGCGACGAAGTCTATCTGACGCCGACCGACACGGTTCTGATCGCCGGAAGCTCCGGCATCGGCAAATCCACCTTGGCCACCGCGCTGACGGAACGCTTCGTCGAGAACGGCTTTCAGTTCTGCATTTTCGATCCGGAAGGCGACTATGATGGCCTCGAAGGCGCCGTCCGGATAGGCGATGGCTCGAGCGAACCGACAAAGGCACAAGTGCTCGACCTGATCGAGAAGCCGGACACCAGTGTGGTCGTCAATGGGCTGGCGTTGCGGGTCAATGAGCGACCGGACTTCTTTGCCGATCTGCTTCCCGGGCTTGGCAGTTTCCGCTTCCGTACAGCGAGGCCACACTGGCTAGTCGTCGACGAGGCGCATCATCTTCTCCCCAAGAAGCGCGACGACACGCGCGCCGTCCTGTCGTTGGAATTACCTGGCACTGTCCTGATCACCGTTCATCCGGAAGCGATTTCGACCGATGCCCTGCGTCTGGTCACTGCCGTCATTGCGCTCGGTCCCAAGGCCAAGAATGTCATCAAGGCCTTTTGTCATGAGACGGATATCAAGCCCCCAAAGGATATTCCCTCGCCAAAAGGCGAGCGCGTGCTGTTCTGGCGGCCGCACGCCCGCAAGAAAATTGCCATGGTCAAAGCGATCGAGCCGCGCCAGTCGCTCAAGCGTCACAGCCGCAAATATGCGGAAGGTCAACTCGACGAGGCCGGCAGCTTCTATTTCAGAGGTCCCGACAACGCCATGAATCTTCGGGCCCACAACCTGATGATCTTCGCTCAGATTGCAGAAGGCATCGACGACGCGACCTGGGAGCATCACCTGCGTGCCGGCGACTATTCCGAATGGTTTCGCCATCAGATCAGGGACAAGGAGCTGGCGCGCGAAACCGCCGAGGCAGAAAAAGACGAAATGCTCTCGGCGCAGGAAAGCCGCAAGCACGTTCTGGATGCAGTACGTCGCCGTTACACGGCTCCTGCCACCGCCCCGGAGGAATAGAGAGCGAAGGGATCGGCCATGCACATCATTCTGGGAGGACAGGTCGGAACGAAACAGTGTTATCTCTGGATTTTCAATCCGTTACCGGAGAAAATTATACTAATAAATCCTCTATTCTGATCGGCAGATCGCGGATACGCCTGCCAGTCGCATGATAAACCGCGCTTGCGACTGTTCGCCAAAGACCTTGACGCCGGCCCGGTTGACCTCGTGATCGGGGCTGAGTTCCACAGCCATTTAATCCATGGCGTTGTCGACTGGTCAGGGTTCACTGTATCCACTAGCAAAGAGGCGCAGGTCATAGGCCTCGGGATCTCGACGAAAGATCAACGCGCCCTTCCGTTGGGATTCCTGTGGAACATAGTCGAGCGTAGCGCTGCTCTCCTCGACGATCTCATCGCCATTGCGGAGTTCACCTTTGATCTCGACAGCAGCAACTGATTTCCCCGCCCTGTTTGCGGCGGCGAACTCGACCACATAGCCGCCCTCGGTGACCCCGACCGCGAGCGGCAGCACAACGATCCGGGCGGTCTCATCGCGCGTGCTCAAGCCATCGACGACAAGATAGCTGAGCACGGCAAGCAGGGCTACCGAGCTTATCCCCGCCACAACCCACTCCGTGACCGAAGTCCCGGGTTTGCGTGTCATTCCTTTGTTGTCGGACTGCTGTTTCTGTTGCTTGTCGCCTTTTGCGGGATTCTTTGTCACAGAATGAGCCTCGCAACCGCCGCCCCGAGCGCGCCAGGAAACGACAGAACCACGACTGCACTGAGTGTCTCCGAAAAGCCGGCGCCATCGGTCCTGCCGAAGGTCCACAGGATATAAAGGTTCACAAGCATCACCAGGACATAGCCGACGATTGCATAGCGAAAGAAGATGCTGACGAATCCAGCGCCTGGCTCGGGACTGTGCGAGCCGCGGAATTCGAACTCATAGACGAAGGCGTGCATGAGAGCGAGGGTGACCACCACCAGAGCGATTTCCTGCCAGGGGTGCATCTTGTAAGCGATGAGGACGACCTCCTCCGTTGGTGCGATGTTCACCGATAGAAACAGAGCTCCGACCACCATCAGGAACAGCTCTCCGGTGTAGCCGGGCTCGGGAATGTCCACCTCCTCCAACAAACTCGGGCCAAGCTGGGCGCGTGCCAAAGATGCTCCTAGACTGCCTGGGACAACCTGCACCGCTATTTTGCCAATCACCTCCCGTAGCGGCATTTCGACGGTCACGATGCCGAAAATAAAAAACACCGCAGCAGCCGCCACAGCGGCCACAAGTATCGCCACAAAAGCATCGGCGATGCGGTCGCGAAGCGCCACCGTCTGGCGAAAGCCTCCGTACTTGTGCAGCAGCACCAGCATTGGCAAAGTGACAGCCAGGAACAGGGCGAGCCGCAGTGGGTGAAGGTGAAATCCCAGCGCCCAAGCTTCCATGGTCATCAGCACCGGGACGGCGAAGATCAACGCTCCGGCAAAGGCGCGCCCAAGACCAATCCAGAACTCACGCGGCGTTGGCACACGCCTGACGATGATTTCAGTTGGCGCCACGTCCGCTCCCTCAGAGATAGCCTGCGGGGAACAATGTTTCCTGCGCGATCTTGTTCCGGACCACTGCATCTTCGATAGTCAGACGGCGCAGCGATGTTCAAACCCAGACCAAACCTGTTGGGAACTCGCGCGCCAGCTTTCCGTTCGAACTCTCGATCGAAATACAACGCTAAGCCGACACAGCGTCTGGAGTGAAATCATGAAATCGCAGCTCGTTGCCGAAAGCGCCGGACAAAGGACGTTCGTGGTGGTGCTTGATCCTGGCGAGGAAGCGTTCGCGGCGCTTACGTCTTTCGCGGGCGGGCAGAACATTGGCGGCGCCTCGCTGACCGCGCTCGGCGCCTTCGAAACGGCGACAGTCGGCTGGTTCGACGTTGGAGAAAAGACCTATCGGAAAATCCCGGTTCGGGAACAGTGCGAGGTGCTCAGCGCGATCGGCCATATTGCGATCGGCGACGACGGCAAGCCCAGCCTTCACGTCCACGCGGTGCTCGGGTTGCGCGATGGCAGCACGCGGGGCGGGCATCTGCTCGAAGGCATCGTTCGGCCGACTCTTGAAGTCACAGTGGTGGAAGCGCCTGGGCATCTGCGCCGCAGGAAGCGCCCGGAACTCGGCATCGCCTTGATCGATCTGGATACTTGAAACCGAACTCGGTTCAGGCGATCCGGCCGCGCTTATCCTTTTTGTTTGATTACGTCTGCGGACGTCTCGGGTGCCGCCTCCCAGCCGAACACACTGCGACCGCCGAGCAGATGCGACTGATCGAACTCTCCGGCAACGATTTCCTTCAGGCTGGGGCCTGTGGCATAGCGTTCGACCTGCCGTGACTGGTCGTCGAGCCGCTTCAAGGCACCGATTTCTTCGTCGCGGCCGAGCCTGGCCTTGTGGACCGCGGACTTCAGCACGCCGATCGTCTCGTCATAGACTTTCAGCGGCACGGGGAATGGATGTCTGTCCTTGCCGCCATGCGCCAGCGAGAAGTGCCCCGGATCGGAAAACCGGCATGGCGCGCCATGCAGAACCTCGGCAACCAGCGCCAGAGCCCGCACCGTGCGCGCACCGACGCCGGGGACCAGAAGAAGATCGGAAAAATCGGCGGGGCCACGCTCGGCAGCCGCCGCCATGTTCCCATGAAGGCGGCGCATGACGACATCGCTTTCGCGAACGTCGTGGTGCGCCGGCATGACCAGGTGTGGCAGCATCGGCTGCTGTTCAGGCGCCTGCTCTGGAGCCGGGGCCGTCCCACGTTCCAGCGCGGCGAATTCCCTCAGAATGCGATCCGGTCCGAGGTCCTGCAGGAGCTCCAGCTGTCCCTTGCGCGAAGCGTCGGCGCGGCGGTCGGTCAGGTTGACGATTTCGCCCTGGTTGGCGCCTTCGATGGCGGCATGCGGCTGGTCGACGAAGCTCTTCAGGCCTTCGGACAGCCAGTGATAGCGGCGCGCCACCTTGCTGTCGCCGTTCATGCCCTGCTGCACCACGACCCAGTCGCCATCATTGGTAACGATAAAGCCATGCAGGTAGAGGTCGAAGCCGTCCTGAACGGCGGCGCTGTCAACCTTGGCGACGAGCCGGCTGGCAGTTGCCAGGCCTGTTCCGTCGAAGCCGACGCGCTCGCCGATGACGGCAAGCTCGTGCGGGGTCTTGCGTGAATGCGCGCCGCGGCCGCCGCACACGTGAATACCAAGTTCACCGGAGAGCGGAGCCAACCCGCGTTTCAAGGCGCCGATGACGCTGGTCGTGATGCCGGATGAATGCCAGTCCATTCCCATAACCGCGCCAAACGACTGGAACCAGAAGGGATGCGCCAACCGGCGCAGCAGCTCCTCGCGACCGTAGTGGTGAATGATCGCCTCGCACATGACCGCGCCAAGGCGCGTCATCCGGTCGCCGAGCCATTTCGGCACGCGTCCGCCATGAAGTGGCAGGTCTGCGCTTCCCGATCGTTGTGCCAAATCTTGCTGCCTGTTGCCGAACTATGCCTTGCGCTCAACAGAAAGGTATCGAAAGCGGCGTGAAGAAGCGATGATACCCGCTTCAAGCTGCCGATGCCCGTTCCGAATTCCATCGCCGGCCTTGGTGCCCGGCCGCTTGGCGATCACTGTAGCGGTTATCGCTTCGCTGTGGAGATCAAACTTCTCGATGTCACAATGCTCACCCGGCAATAGATCCGTCGGCCGCGGTGACTCGTCAGGTCGCCGCCCATTGATCTCGAACGACATCACGGGTCCGGGATCTGGGCGCCGCTCCGTTCCAACCAGGCGTGCTCAATAACCGGAGGCCCGATGATCGTCTCAAGGTCTTCATGGTCCGCCGCCTTCCAGGTGAGCGCCAACACAGCGTGGTGGTCGCGGGGTATCACCAGACCGACCATTGGCGGCGCTTGCCGGGTTACCGATCGGCGGGATTTCCGACCGCCGGATCGCGCCGCCTTGAATATCTTCCCACACGTGGCAGATCGTCACGAAATTCCACCCACGGCAGCTTCATGTCCCAATAGGCATGAGCCTGCGGCGCAAAACGTTCGGGGTGGTCGAAGAAGCCGATCGTCACATAGAGTTCTTCGGGAAGCCCCTGGTCGAGATAGGCTATGGATGTCCCGCAATCGGCGCAGAAGGTGCGGAGCACGCCTCGGGTCCTCGAGAACGTCTTCGGCGTGCCGGTCAGCAATCTGAACTGGGCCGGTCGATAGCCGACCCAGACGGTCAGCGGGCTCCCTATGGCCTTGCGGCAATCGTCGTCGTGATCGGAGCAAATCCAGAACGGGTCGCCATGCAGCTCAGCCGTTATCGAACCGCAAAAACAGGAGCCGGTCTCGGTCCTGGTCATCGAACTATCGCTTCTGATCGAGGCGACCGTTGCGGGTGCAGAGTCCGCAGGGTGATGGAGTAGCGGTGCTCGGAACGCGGCGGGATACTGTGCTGCCATTCGGTGCGCGCCGGTCCCGTCATCAGGTAAGCCGACCTTGGCTCGAGGATGATGGTCTGGCGATCCCATCCAGCGCCGTTCTTCCGGCGGAGCCGAAAGCTGCATGGCGCAAGAAGAGAAACGCCGGCTACGGCATCGAAATGCGGCTTGTCGCGATGCCAGCCGATACCCGCCCCGGGCCGGTACTCGTTGATCAAGACCTGCACGAAAGCATCGGCGGGCAGCCGCGCAAATGCCGCCACCTTGTCCCTGAGCGGCATCAGAAAAGCAGGGATAGGAGGCGCCTCGACGACTTTGCGTTGGTCAAAATCGTAGCGCAGGCCAAAACCGGCCACGCGCCGGTTTGCGAGATGGCCATGAAAGTCGAAAGGCTGGAAGGCGAGACTTTCGAGCTGCCGCGCCAGCTCGGCCTCTTCCTGCGCGGTGATCAGCTCCGGCTGGTAGTGAAATCCTTCCGGCAGATCGTTGGGCGCACGAAACAGGTCGCCTTGGCCAGCGAATTCCGGCTGCTTGGTTTTGAGCGATGGCATCAACCCTAATTGGTGAAGCCGGCCGGCGGCGGCAAGACCTTGGAGGCGTCGAGCCGGCCGGATCACCGCCTCCATATCTTGGGCGAGACGGAACCTGGCTTGCCGGGCTGGGTTATTGCCCAGACGCGTCGAGTGTTTGGAAATGCCTTCACTGCTATTCAAAGCATCAATTACGATCCGGCGACGAGGACCCTCTCCGTATGGTTCGTCCCAAGCGGAAATCGCTACGATTACGACGACGTGCCGCCGCAGACCTACGCTGCATTCCGCAAGGCCTCGTCAAAAGGTCGGTTCTTCAACGCGTTCATTCGAGACCGGTATAGCTACCATTTGGTCGCGCAGAGCCAGTCGGGGTGAGATCTTCTGCCCTTGTCGCGCGCAATGCATCCGGGAGGAATCCGGTCGGCCGGCCGATCCCTCATTGAGCCGGCGGCGTACCGGGTTGATCGCCGCCCGTCGTCGTCTTCGGCGTCGGGTCCTTGTCGACTTCGGGATTTTGATCGACGGTGTTGGTGTTGCTTTGTGTCGGTTCAGTGCTGCTGGTGCTGCCCTGTGTCGGTTCGGTCTCGTCGCTGCAACCCGCTAGAGCCAGCGCCGCCAAAAATGATAGGCTCGTCAACGACAGTCTCGTCATGGCCAACCGCTCCCTTCCTGCTCGACAACGGTGAGTACTGAATTTGGTTGCAGCGGAATTGCTTGTCTGCTGGCCTAGAACCCTTCTGATCGACGCCGCGTAGGCGCCAAAGGAACAAATCTCCGCGCCGCCACGTTGCATTTCCAGTGCAATGCTTGTGACAGAGAGGCTAACGTCTTGGCGCCGAGAGCAAATTGGAAGGGTTTTCTGAAAATTGGAGAACTCAGCTGCCCGGTGGCGCTCTATACGGCTGCCTCAACCTCTGAGCGGATCGCTTTCCACACAATAAACCGCGCCACGGGCCATAGGGTGCATCGCGCCTTCGTCGACAGCGATAGCGGGAAGCCGGTCGAGAAGGACGACCAGGTCAAAGGCTTTGAGATCGGCTCGGGTGAGTACGTCGTGCTCGAACCCGATGAGGTCGCAGCCGCTGTCCCCGAGAGCGACAAGACGCTGTCGGTCTCGGCCTTCATCGGCTGTTCCGATGTCGACGACGTGTATTTCGACAAGCCGTATTACCTCGCCCCGCCGGATAAACACGCGGAGGAAGCTTTTGGGCTGATCCGCGAGGGCATGCGCAGGAAGAAAGTCGCTGCCATCGCCCAGACCGTCCTGTTCCGGCGCATCCGGACCCTGCTCATCCGGGCCTATGACGAAGGCCTGGTCGCAACGACGCTGAACTTCGACTACGAGGTGCGCTCGGCGGAGGAGGCCTTCGATAACATTCCCGATATGAAGATCGAGGGCGAGATGCTCGAACTGGCCGAACACATCATCAAGACCAAGAAGGGCAAATTCGATCCGACCAAATTCGACGATCGATATGAGGCGGCGCTTGCCGAGCTGGTGAAAGCAAAGCTCGAAGGCAAAAAGATCGCCGTTCCGAAGCCGGCCAAGCGGGAGAAGGTCGTCGATCTTATGGATGCGCTGCGCCAGAGTGCCGGCGTTGGCGGCAAGCAGCCCTCGACAAGAAAGCCCGCGGCAAAGTCAAAGCCGGCGCGCCACGCAAAGGCGAAGCAGACAGCACCGCGTCGGAAGGCCGGCTGACCGATGGCGCTCGAGACCTACCGCAAGAAGCGCAATTTTTCCGTTACCCCGGAGCCGCAGGGGCGCAGGGTGCCCGGGACCGGCAACAGCTTCGTCATACAGAAGCATGATGCCACCCGGCTCCATTACGATTTTCGTCTCGAAATGGACGGCGTGCTCAAGAGCTGGGCCGTCACAAAAGGGCCGAGCCTGATCCCCGGCGAGAAGCGCCTTGCCGTCCATGTCGAGGATCATCCTTTGGAATATGGCGGTTTCGAAGGCACCATCCCTAAAGGCGAATATGGCGGCGGCACCGTTATTTTGTGGGACAGAGGCACTTGGTCGCCGATCGGCGACGCGCCTCGCGGCTATGCGAAAGGCCATCTCGATTTCGAACTTCACGGCGAGAAGCTCGGCGGCCGCTGGCACCTTGTGCGGATGGCCGGAAAGCCGCGGGAGAAGCGCGAGAACTGGCTGCTGATCAAAGGCGACGATGACGCCGCGCGCACGGAAGGTGATCCCGACATTCTGGACGAGCGGCCGGAATCCGTCGCGACCGGCCGCAAGATCGAGGACGTCGCCGGCGAAGAGCCCGGCTGGTCGTCCAAGACGGGGCGCATTCGGAAGCGCCGCGGCGGCCGCACGGGGGCGACTCAACCAGAAGAGCGGCCTGCAACCGTAAGCGTTCCCCAACCGTCAAAGATCAAGGGTGCCAAGAAGGCAGCGCTTCCCGATTTCGTCGAGCCGACGCTGGCGACCCTGGTCTCGTCCGCGCCGTCCGGCGAACGCTGGCTGCACGAGATCAAATTCGACGGCTACCGGCTGCAGGCCAGGATCGAAGCCGGTCGCGTTAAACTGTTGACGCGGAGCGGTCTCGACTGGACAAAGAAATTCGGAAAGGCGGTCGTTTCGGCGCTGGCCGATATCCCTGTCGGGACGGCGCTGATCGATGGTGAACTCGTGGTCGAGACCTCCGCCGGCGCATCGGATTTTTCCGCGCTGCAAGCCGATCTCAGCGAGGGCCGCAGTGATCGCTTTCGCTTCTACGTCTTCGACCTGCTTCATCTTGACGGGTACGATCTGCGTGACGTTGCGTTGATCACCCGCAAGGAATTGCTGGAAAAGATCATCGGCGGTGATAACGCCATCATCAGCTACAGCGGACATTTTGAGGAGAATGGCGCTCTGGTCCTGCAACACGCCTGCCGGCTTAGCCTGGAAGGCGTTGTCTCGAAGCTTCGCGACGCGCCCTACCGCTCTGGCCGCAACAAGAACTGGGTGAAGTCGAAATGCTCTGCGCGGCAGGAATTTGTCGTGGCCGGCTATGTCCCCTCGACAACCTCGCGCAATGCGATCGGTTCGCTCATCCTGGGTGTCTATGATGACGGCAAGCTCCATCATGTCGGACGGGTCGGCACCGGCTACACGGCGGCGGTTGCCGAGAGCCTCTTCAAGAAGCTCGAGCGAATACGCATTCCGTCAACCCCGTTCGACGAACGGCTGACCGCCGAGGAGGCTCGGCAAGTCCGCTATGTCAGGCCGGAACTCGTCGCCGAAATCGAGTTCCGGGCGTGGACCGCCGACGGCAATCTGCGCCACGCCTCATTCCGCGGATTACGCGAAGACAAGCCGGCGAAGGAGATCGTCCGCGAAACGCCGAAGACGAGCAAGGCAGCACCCAAACCTCAGCGTCGGAGCGTCAAGCTCACCCATCCCGATCGCCTCTACTGGCCGGACCAGGGCGTGACCAAGGAAGGCCTCGCCGATTATTATGCCGAGGTGTGGCGCTATGCGTCGCCCTACATCGTCGGCCGCGCGTTAGCGCTGGTGCGATGTCCCAACGGGATTTCGGGTGAGCAGTTCTTCCAGAAGCATGCCTGGAAGGGGCTCAACCCCAACATTGTCCTGGTTCACGACCCCAAGGATCCGCCCGACGAGCGGCTGATCAGCATCAATGATCTCGATGGGCTGATCGGTCTCGTCCAATCGGCGGCGCTGGAGATCCACCCCTGGGGTTCGATGGTAAGCGATTGGGAGCGTCCGGACACGATCATCATGGATCTCGACCCCGGCGAGGACGTGAGCTGGGAGGCGGTGATCGAAGCCGCCGTCGAGACCCGCGACCGGCTGAAGAATGCAGGGCTTGTCCCCTTCATCAAGACCTCCGGCGGCAAGGGTCTGCACGTTGTGGCGCCGTTGAAACCGAAAGCGGAATGGCCAGCTGTGAAAGCCTTCACCAAGGCGATTGCCGACTCCATGGCCGCCGACAGTCCCAACCGCTACGTCTCGACCATCACAAAATCCAAACGGCGCGGAAAAATCCTCGTCGACTATCTGCGAAACCAGCGCGGTGCGACCGCAGTCGCACCCTATTCGACAAGAGCACGACCGGGTGCGGCGGTGTCTATGCCGCTTGCATGGGACGAGCTCGGACCCGGCATCGGACCGGCCTATTTTACCGTCGAGAACACACCGACCCGGCTTGCCTCACTATCGTCGGATCCCTGGCAGGATTTCCGAGCTGCCGCAGCGCCGATCGAAGATCGTGCAAACCGACGCAAGAAAGCCGCTTGAGGAGGGCATTGCGAAGATGCATGCATCCGAACAAATCAGGCGATCTGCTCAAACGTGCATTGTTCCGGAGCCTTGTCCGGCCGCCAGCGCAGGAACTTGGTGCCATGCCGGAAACGGTCGCCGGTGACGTGATCGAAGCGTACTTCGACCACCAGTTCGGGCCGGACCGGCTCCCATTTACCGCTGCGCTCGGTGCTCCAGCGGCTCGGCCCGCCCGGCGCCTTTCCGGTGAAGCCGGGGGGCTCGCGCATCGCTTCGAGTTTGCGGGTAAGCTCTGCCCTGTCGTCCTTGGCAATGGTCGAGGTGAAACCGACGTGATCGAGCTTGCCGGCCTGGTTGTACAGACCCAGCAACAGAGAGCCGACCTGCGGGCTGTTGCTGAGATAGCGAAAGCCGCCGACCACGCAATCGGCCGACCGCAACCGCTTTACCTTCACCATCGCGCGCACCCCCGGTTGGTACGGACCGTCCAGCCGCTTGGCGACCACGCCGTCTGTCGCCCCATGTCCGGCAGCCCCTAACCAGGAGCGGGCTTCCTTCACATCGCGCGTACAGTGCGAAAGCACGATGTTCCTGCGGTTTGCCGAAGCGACGAAAGCCTCAAGGATCGCTCGCCGTTTTTTCAGGGTCCGCGCCAACCAGACAGTTCCGTGCTCATCGCAGAGCATGTCGAAGAGGACGATGTGCGCCGGGGTTTCGGCGGACAGCTTGCGGATCCTGCTCTCGGCGGGATGAAGCCGCATCTGGAGGGCGTCGAACGACGGTTTGCCGTCGACCGAGATGACGATTTCACCGTCGACGACAAAACGGCGCGACGGCAGTTCCTTCAATGTCGCGACGAGTTCGGGAAAATAGCGTCCGAGCGGCTTGCCTGACTTTGCGCGCAACTCCACCGCATCGTCCTGCCGAAATGCCAGGCAGCGAAAACCATCCCATTTGCGCTCGTATTGCCATCCGTCTCCTTCGGGAATCGCATCGGCCGCCTTGGCCTCCATCGGAGGCGTATCGAGCGGCAGGGCGAAGCCGCCGTCGCGGGGGATGACCTTCATTGTGCTGCCTTTGTTCTCCCGAGCAACTCCGTGCGCCTATTTTCGCTTTCCGGCCTCCGAGCCGATGCTTTTGCGCAGCGCATCCATGATGTTGATCACGTTGCTGGGCGGTTGCTCGGCCTTGTCCTTCGCCTTGGTTGGACGCTTCTTGCCCTTCTTCTTCGAGGCAATGATCTCCAGCAGCCGCGCCTGGACGGGATCTCCGGTCATGGCGGGATCCCACTGCCTGGTTCGCTCATCGATCAAGGTCGAGACCATATCCATCAGTTTCGGGTCGGGTTTGGCGTTTTCGATCTTGCCGAAATAATCCTCGGGATCGCGAACCTCGTCGCCATAGCGCAGTGTCCACAGCACGATACCCTTGCCTCGTGGTTCAAGCATGACGGCGCGCTCGCGGCGGTACATGACCAGTCGCGATATTCCGACTTTCCCTGTCGACTGCATCGCGTCGCGAATGACCGAGAATGCTTCCTCCCCGACCGGATCGTCAGGGGTGAGATAGTGGGGCTTGTCGTACCAGATCCAGCCGATGCTGTCGGCATCGACAAACATGTCGATGTCGATGGTGCGCGTGCTCTCCAGCGCGACTGCGTCGATCTCATCGTCCTCGAGCAGGACGTATTCGTCCTCGCCGCGCTGATAGCCCTTGACCTCGTCGTCTTCAGCAACTGGTTTGCCGTTGACGGCGTCGACATATTGGCTGACGACGCGATGCCCGCTCTTGCGATTGAGCGTATGGAACCGGACCTTTTCGCTCTCGGTGGTAGCGGGCGTCATCGCGACCGGACAGGTCACGAGCGAAAGCTTCAGATAGCCTTTCCAGAAAGGACGCGGCGCCATCGAGGATCCTCGGCAGGTGTAAAACAGTCGAACGCATCAAGGTGATCGATTGTTCCAGCATCGTTTCGTCGCGCTCCAAGGCTCGCCAGCAAGAATCCATCATTTTTCCGGTTCGAGAAGGAACTGATGCGCGCAAGCGCAGTTCGGGGCAGACAAACGGCTCGGCAGCAAGGACCATTTCAATGTCGGAAGCGATCCGGATCGCAATCGGCGCTCCATTGTCGGGAAATGCGGCGGCGCTTGGCGCCGAGATGAAGCAAGCGATCGAACTCGCGGTCGAGGAGCAGAACGCGGACGGTGGCATTGCGGGCTTTCCCATCATGGTTGAGGGTGCGGACGATCAGGGAAAGGTCGAGACCGGACGGCAAGTCGCGGACGACTTTTGCAACCGGCCGGATCTGCTTGGCGTCGTTGGCCACTACAACAGCAATGTCACCATCGCTGCGGCGGAAATCTATGCCGCCCACGACCTCCCGATGATCACGCCGATCGCTTCCGACACAGCGCTCACCGAGCGCTCTCTGCCGAATGTCTTTCGCTTCACCAACCGGGATGATCAGACCGGAGCAGCCATTTCCCGTCATCTCTACGACACCATGGGCAAGCGCCGCGCCGTCCTCGTCGAAACCGAAACGATGTACGGCCACAGCATAGGCATCGCGTTCTCGCGGGCCTTTCTGTCGCTCGGAGGACGCATCGCGGAGCGGCGAACGGTTCGCGAAGGGAGCCGCGATTTTGACCCGCTGGTCGCATCTCTGCGGGCCGATTTCGATCTGCTGTTCTACGGCGGCAGTTTCGAGGGTGCTTTCATCCTGCGGGCGATGCGCCGTGCAGGTCTCCACCAGCTCTTTGCCAGCGGTGACGGCTGTTGGGACGCGGTGAATTTCCTTGAGCCTGCGGGAGAAACCGCAACATTGGGCGAAGGCGTTCTCGTGCTGTCCGCCACGCCCGAAGTGGGTAGAGTCGCTGGTTCAAGCGATTTCGCTGCACGCTATGCGACGCTGTTCGGACCAATCGGCAACTATGCGGTGAATTCCTACGATTCAGTCCGCGTGCTGATCGCCGCAATCAGGGACGCGATCACTGAAACCAAGGGAAATCCGAGCCGGCGCGACGTTCTGACTGCGATGCGGAAGCTCCGCTTCAAAGGCATTGCTTATAGCGATCCCGTGCAGTGGGACGAAAAAGGCGACAACCTGGCCGTCGTCACGGCGCTCAATGTCGTGGAAAATGGCCGATTCCGACAGGTTGCGGAAATCCCGCGAACGCAAGGGGGCCTGATAGATGCGGCCTCGCGACGACCGCGGCAATTTTTATCAAGGTGAAACGAAACAATTGCCTCCGATCGCCGTTTCGCCAGCAAGGTGAATTTGGGCGAGGAAGCGACGATGAGTGCAACCGGTCCGGAGGTTTTCGGCAAGACGCTGCAGACCGCGAACATCTTGGCACGAGTAGCGACCCAGCGATGCCAGGTCTCGCCCTTGCAAAGGTGAAGCCAATGATTTTTGACGCGCCGAAATTCAGGGATCGAACGGAGGCGGGGCGCCAGCTTGCCGCCGCTTTGACCGGGTTCGCGGCAACCGATCCACTGGTACTGGCGCTGCCACGCGGCGGAGTGCCGGTTGGCTTCGAAGTGGCGAAGGCACTCCGTGCCCGGCTCGACGTGCTGCTTGTACGCAAGATCGGCGCGCCGGGCCATTCCGAATATGGCATCGGCGCGGTCGTCGACGGGGAGAATCCGCAGCTCGTCCTCAACGAGGAGGCGATGGCTTTGGTCCAACCGTCAGACGATTACGTCGAGGCAGAGAAACGGCGGCAACTGCTCGAAATCGAACGCCGCAGAAACCTGTATCTCGGCAGCAGGCCTGCAGCTTCAGTCCTTGGCCGGACCGTTATCGTCGTCGACGACGGCATAGCGACCGGAGGCACGGTCAGAGTGGCGCTCAAGGCGTTAAGGAAGGATCGGGCCGCGCATGTTGTCTTGGCCGTTCCGGTAGCACCCAGGGATACGCTCGCCCTGATAAAAGCCGATGTGGACGAAGTGGTCTGTCTCGCCACGCCCGAGCCGTTTGTTGCGGTGGGCCGGTATTATGGGGACTTCGCGCAGACCACGGACGCGGAGGTGATCCGGCTGCTGCGTGAGGCAGAACAGTTCGAGAGCAAATCGTCGATGCGATCTGCCGGTTAACTCATCGCCGACAGCCGAAGGAGCAAGCTATCGCTAAGGACCGACGGAAGCAGATCGTCGAGCGGGCGAAATCTTTCTCTACCAGCAAGACCGCGCCCCAACGGCGGGCGAGCCGTCAGTCCCGCAAACGATTGGCAGCGTGATCCTGGCGCTGCTCGGTCGCGACCTGCTTGGAATCCAGACCGCGTTCCTTCGTATGCTGAGCCTTGTCGCGGTTGGACAGGATTTGGTTTTCTTCGAGCTTATCCTTTGGGGTCGTGGTCATGGCACCTGTACCAGAACCCTTTCCCCGTGCACCCGCTCCGACATGCTTCTTGCTACCTTTTGCCATCGGCTTGCTCCAATTCTTAGTCGTCGGGACGATTCTTGTGGTGAACGCTCTCCTGATTTTCTCCGCGAAGGATGTTGCGATCGTCAGGATCAACAAGGTCGGGTGTCTTGGACCTGATTTCCGATCCCTTGCGCAGCGCTTCACGTTCCGCTGCGGATCGCTTCAGGTCCGCCTCTGCGTCGAAATCCTTGCCGGCGCCCTTCGTGTTCTCCCGCTTTTCAATGATGCGCAATTGCTGCTCATGGGTCCTGCGTCCAGCCATTGGTTCCTCCTTGCGTTGGATTTGAGGCCCAGATTGCTGACGGCATCGTCGACGTCCCGGTGATTGCAGGGGCCACGGTCCTTGCCGAAGCGGGAATCGTGGGCACCACGATCTGAGCCTGTCCTTATGGCGATAATGGCAGGGCGGCGTGATCGTTCCGAAATGGCGGTCGAATAAACCGTCCATCGCTCATCGACTCCGGACTGCCCATCCGCATCTGCCACGATTCGTCAGTCTTTCTCCTCGCGATACAAGCGCTCGGTCGCCCGCGCGCTCACCCTGCGTTCTGCGGGACCGCGACGGCGTCGCGTAAGGAGTGCGTAGGCGATCAGGATTGCCAGTATCAGGGGACCGCCTGCAACGACGAGCAACCACATGCTGTTCTCAAACATGGACCATCTCCTTTCCCTCACAACCGAGAAGGCGCCGTAACCGTTCCTGGGCTCTGCGTAATGGAACCCTGTTCGCTGCGGACGGCGCCCGACCCGAAGCGATTGCCTGTCTGCGAGCTCGCGATCCGTTGCTTTGACGGCAATTATGCTACTGATTTGGCTGTGGTGCTGATTTGCGCCGACGACCCGCCGCCGAGGAGGGTTTTTGTTTGAGTTTCGGCCATCCCTCAGAGCTGCATGTCACGCTTAAGGCGCGACTTGAGCTCGCCGAACCATTTCCGAGAAACCGAGACCTGGTTGAAGTCCAAACGCGGTCTCCTGCGGTTTTGCCAGGCAAAGACTGAGGCCCGCCCCTCAGGCGGCGCTGCCCGCCTGCCGTTCCGATGGAACATCCCGGCATCTCCGTCGTTCGGCGACTGATCGCCGATGTCCACGTCTGACCCCTATCGCCGCAGCGGGAGCGTAAGGCTGCAGATACCAGATACAGAGGAGGCAACCATGCCCAACACTGCCGAGATCCTTGTCGACACATTGATCGCCTGGGACGTTCGCGTGATCTTCGGCCTGCCGGGAGACGGCATAAACGGCATCATGGAGGCGCTACGAACAAGGCAGGACAAGATCCGCTTCGTACAAGTGCGGCATGAGGAATCCGCGGCTTTCATGGCGACGGCCTATGCCAAATGGACGGGCAAACTCGGCGTCTGCCTCGCCACCTCAGGGCCAGGAGGCACTCACTTGCTCACCGGCCTCTACGACGCAAAGCTCGACCAGGCGCCGGTCCTTGCCATAACCGGCATGCAATTTCACGACCTGATCGAGACGTTCACGCAGCAGGATGTCGATCTCACCCGTGTTTTCAACGACGTCGCCATCTTCAACACGCAAGTGACCGACGCAGCGCATATGGAGAACGTTGCCGGCCTGGCCTGTCGTTCCGCTCTTGCGGGACGCGGCGTCTCCCATCTCTCGATAGCCAGCGACGTGCAGGAACAGACGTCGGCAAAGCGCTCGCCCCGCAACCTTCCAAGACACACGCCCGAACGGTGGTTCGAAGGAGACAAGCGACCCGACGAAGCCCAGCTTGCTCTTGCGGCCGATATCCTCAACACAGCCTCAAAGGTGGCGATACTCGCCGGGCGCGGTGCGCTGCATGCCCAGGCCGAACTCGAGAGGACGGCGGAACTCCTCGCCGCACCCGTTGCCAAGGCTTTGCTCGGCAAAGCCGTCTTGCCGGACGATCACCCGCACGTCATGGGCGGAATCGGAATATTGGGCTCGCTGACCTCGCAGGAGATCATGGAGGAATGCGAGGCGCTGCTGATCGTCGGCTCGACCTTCCCCTACATCGAATACTATCCCAAGCCCGGCAAGGCGCGCGGCGTGCAGATCGACCGCAACGCGCAGCGGATCGGCCTTCGCCATCCTGTCGAGGCCGGTCTCGTCGGCGATGCGGCCATCACGCTGCAATTGCTGAATGAAAGGCTGAAGCCTAAGCAGGACAGATCGTTTCTCGAGAACGCGCAGCAGAGCTTACAGCGTTGGCGCAAGATGATGGCCGAGGCGGAAAGCAGGGACGACGTGCCGCTCAAGCCGCAACGCGTCGTCAAGGCATTCGGCGACCGAATGCCGGTCAACGCGATCCTGGCTAGCGATTCCGGTCAGAACACCGAACTTGCCGCCCGTCATATCGATATCAAGGCAGGCCAGGATTTCGCCGTCTCCGGCTCGCTGGCATCGATGGCCTGCGGGCTGCCCTATGCGATTGCCGGCGGGATCGCCTTTCCGGGCCGGCCGGTTTTTGCGGTGGTGGGCGATGGCGGGCTGGCGATGCAGCTTGGCGAATTCTCGACGGCCGTGCGTTACAAGATTCCGCTCAAGCTTCTGGTGATCAAGAACAACATGCTCAACCAGATCGCCTGGGAGCAGATGATGTTCCTCGGCAACCCGCAATTTGCCTGCGAACTCCAGCCGATCGATTTCGCTTTGGCTGCTGAGGCCATGGGGGGCATCGGCTACAGCGTCACCCGGCCTGAGGACGTCAATGGGGTCCTTGATGCCGCGTTTGCCGCGGAAGGCCCGGTGATCATAGAGGCGGTCGTCGACGCGTATGAACCTATGCTGCCGCCGCGCATGCCGGACGAATATCGCAAGAACATGCGCACAGCGCTGCGGGAAACGCCAGGCCGTAAGGAGATCGAAGCAAACCTCGCTCGGGAGCCGCTGAAGACAATGATGGGCTGACTGCAGGTCCCCTGGCCGGTCACTCCTTGACGTAGGCGCCTGGCTGGCGCCCGCTCTTCGGAGCCTTGGCGTCCTTGGAACGCTCGGCGATCGACGGTCCGGCGCCGGATGTGGGCGGGTTTTGCCCTTCGGACTGATGGGTTTTGTCCTCCACCTCGTCCTTCGACCGTGTCAGGCCCATCCCGCCGGCAGGCTTCTTGTTGCCAGCCGCCTCTTGGGAGAATTGATCCGACGCGTCTGCATCTTTCTTGGCCGGGTACTTGGTAGCACCATGTTCGTAGCGGGTCTCGTTTTCAGTCATGGCGTGTCTCCGATTGCCTCATGCATAGCGGTTAAACAGCCCTGTGACGGCCGGGTTCCAACTGCCGCCCGTGCTCCCCACTGCCGGCATATGCGACGTCTGCAAACGGACGCGGCGCCCGCTGGCGCGGCTGCCGATTCGGCAACGCTCAGGCATCCTGCGGCAGTCAGGCCTCTTGCCATGGCGTGTGCAGGATATCGGCGCCCGGCTGCTCGTCGAACAGGACCGCGCAGCCGCGCTCCCACGCCACCGGCGACAGGGCGTTGGCCACGATTTCGTCCGGCGAGATGAAATCCCCGGTCAGCACCCGCAACTCTTCCACGGCTTTGGCCATTGACACCAATCGCCCGGCGGCGCGGCCGGTCGTGCAAGCGTTGATGACGGAAACGAGATCGATCATTTCGAAGTGGCCCATCCTAGGCCTCCGCAAACAGCGTCCCTTTCCGGCTATGAACGTCGCAGCGATCGACAATGTTCCCGGCCTGGTCGAACGAAGTCAGCTTTCCGAAGCTGCCGTCAACCATTCGGCTTCAAGCGCGGTGCAGTCACATCGCCTTTCCGGTATTGCCTATCCCTTCCTTAAGCTTGCTCAGGAATGCCACCAGAGCATCCTCCGGCCGATCGGCCTCCTCGGTCAGCATGTCGATACCCCAGCGTCCGAGGACCGCTTCCTGGACGACGCTCGGTTGCGGCATGAAGACGAACGATTTCGGACGGTTCTTTTCGTAGCCGGACCGGCGCCAGGTTTCCCAAAGCCGATACAGCAACAGACGGATGTTCATGTCGGACATGCTGTAGCCGATGAACAGGATGGTGCGCCCCAGTGCGTCGGCACGAAACTTCACATCCAGCGGCGACTCGAACGATAGCCGCTCGAAATAATCGGACTCCGCCAGGACCAGAGATGCATCGTCGTCGAAATCGCCGTGGTATTTGATGATCTGGGTAACTTCGCCGTTCACCTTGGCGATATCCTTGGCATTGGCCACTTTTACGAACGGGCGGTCGTGGACTTCGAATGCAACCTCAAGGTTCCGATCATAGTTGGTGGTGTAGATGATCGGGAAATCCAATGACACGATCAGCTTGTGGATCGCCGATCCCTTGACTTTTTCCCGCGAGACGCTCCATTCGCGATCCATCCAGCTGCGCAAGGGACCGAGACCCCCATTCTTCAGCCGGTAATATTCGGCAAGAGCCTGGTAGCTGGGTTCAGGTATGTCGACCATGTCGCGGTCGAGGCCGAGTTCATCCTCCATATGCTCGATGAGCTTCTGCCAGGATGGCAGGCCGACGCTCATCGACACCCCCGCCCCAACGAACAAGATCGCTCGTCGCTCTTTCACGGACTGAGCCAGTTGCTCGAGTGCAGACGGCATGGCCAACTCACCAGGCAATGATCCAACACAACTGCGAAAGGCGTCCTCTGTTCCGGAGAAGCCCGGACCACTGCCAAATGTGTCCAGCAAATGGGGTGTGTTCAGAAAATCGAGTGTGTTCAGCAAATCGGGCGCAGACTGGAACCGGTTGAGGCAGATTGAAGTTTGGTTGTCAGGGAGACGATGATGGCCGCACGACGAGATCAGACGACTGCCAAAGCGAGAGGCGATATTCAGGCCGGGGCGACGCAGGACAAGACCCCGGGGTTCGACCCTGCCGCCGCACCTGAAGCGACCGACGCCGAAGCGGCAGATGTGCCGAGCCCTGCCGCCGAGGCTCGCCCACGCCGACAGCCAGAGTTCACGAATGAAGCAAGCTTCGGCGATGCGATGCGGCGGCCGGTAGGAAGCGAGCCTGATCTTCAGCCTCGCAGCAACTGGCCGGTGCTGGTGATTGCCGCAGTCGTTCTCGTAGCGGCCGCGGTCTTCGTGATAGCAGCCATGCTGCGCTAGCGAGGTACGTTTCGAGAGCTATTCGTACCCGAGGGCAAGGTCATTGTGAGCATCTGTCGCGGCTATCGCAGCCTGGCCAAAAGCGACTGCGATCTGGTTCAGCGCTTTGACCAGGTCGCCGATGGCATACACTCCATCGACCGAAGTCCGCTGATGCTTGTCGACGACAACATAGCCCTCGTCGCAGCATTCGATGCCCATCGCCAGGGCGAGTTCGGAACGCACCCGGCATCCCATCGCCGGATAGATGACGTCGAAATGTCGCACCTCGCCGTCCTTAAGGATGGCCTCGTAACCATTTTCGGACGGAACAAACTTTTTGAACGTGTCGCAAATGGCAATGTTCTCTTCCATGGCCACGCGCCGTGTGCTGGCGGAAAAATCGGGAAGATAGCGTGCGAGCAGTGTGACGTGCTGCGTGTACTGCTTGAGGAACAAGGCCTCTCGCAGTGCCTTCGCCTCGTGTCCGATAACCGCAACCCGACGATCTATGACTTCATAGCCGTCGCAAACCGGGCAAAGGCGTACGCTGCCTCTGGCGATGGCCTCGCCCAGACGCGGAATTGCAGGCACGACGTCGACGATACCTGTCGCCAGGAATATCTTGCGGGCGACGATCCGCCCCGCGTTTGTCTCGGCACCAAATCCGCCTAAGGTCGGCTCGATCGATGACGCCTGATCCTGCACCAGTGTCGCTCCGTATTCGGCGGCCTGCGCGCGAAGGCGTTGCAGAAGATCGGGGCCGCTGATCCCTTCCGGAAATCCAGGGCAATTACGGCTTTGCGCAATCAGCATCGCGCGCGGTTCACCCGCGTCGACCACGACGACCCGATGACGAAACCTGCCGAGATAGATAGCGGCGGCCAGCCCCGCAGGTCCGCCGCCAACAATGAGAACATCCGCTTCAGTCGCGGATGAGGCTGAATGTCGGCGTTTGCGCACGGATTGATCCATCCGCGCCGAACGCACTCATGGGAAAGATGTTCCAGCGCCGAAATCGAAAGGCGCGACATCTGCCCCGGCACGGCGTTACCACTCGATCGCCGGCCGCGCGATCATCAGCCAGAAAATCCCGAGGACGGCAGCAAAGGCGGGAAAGCCAAAGGCGAACCACAGCCAGAAAAGCCTGATATACCGGGCCGGCAGCGGGGCTCCCGCCTTGGCGGCTTCGGACGCCAGATTGCGCATCTCCATCTGCATCCATACCACCGGCAGCCAGAACACACCGGTGACGATATAAAGCGCGATGGAAAGCACGATCCAGCCTTCGGAGAGCGAGTAACCCGCCAGCCAGGCGAGCGCGACGCCGGTTATCGGCTGCGCCACGACGGCAGTTGCCGTGAAGAGAAAGTCGGCGACCACTACGATGCGCGCCACTGCCGCAATTGTTGCTGCATTGCCGGTCCTGTGGGCGAGAAGCATGAAGAAGGCAATGCCGGCGCCCGTGCCAAGCAGCACGCTGGCACCGATGACATGCAGGTACTTCAGCACGAAATAGAGCATCAGCGCTCCTCCAGGATTGCCAATGCAACGAAGTGAAGGACGATGATCGGCAAGACCTTCAGGAACGGCCCAAGCGGTTCGTTCCACAGGTCCGGGCGCAGGAAAGTGCCCACGATTAGATAGAAGAGCGAGAGCGCGATGCCGGCGTAGACGCCTTTTCGCGCCGTTGGCCGCCAGGCTATGAGTGCGCCGACGACGACGTCGGCAAGAGCGCCGGCGATCACGGCAGGCGCCGACAACATGCCAGCCCCCGTGCTTTGCATGAGGCCGATGCCGTTGCCGTAGCCAGTGGTCAGCGAAACAATCCCCGTCATGATCCAGAAGAACGGCAGGACGACGAAGATTGCAGGCTTGGCGAAATAAAGCCCGGCGAACCATTTCTCCTGCACCGTTGCCGGATTGAGCGCGAGGAACTGCGCCAAGCTTTGTGGGTGTATGCCGGTCAGGGAAGTCCAGTTCGATGGATCTCCGACCGCCCCTCGCGTGATCTCCCTGGCGGCATTAGTGCGCATCGGAGGTCGCCAGCCGAGCACCGCGGCGAGATCGCCGAGGCGGTAGAGAAATCGGGCAACCCATCCCGGCAAGACAAGCCTGGCTGCGGAACCCCAGCCGAGCCAGCGGCGAAAAGTGCCGACAATCTCATCCATGGTCAGCTGTTCGGGACCTGCAAGTTCCAGCGCCATACGAGACGGACTGCCGGGATTGAGAAAGAAGAGCACCGTCGAGACCACATCCTCGAGCTGCACGACCTGTAGCCGGCCGGTATCTGGCATTGACGGCAGCACCGGCAGCGAGGCCAGACCGCGAAACAACGCACTGGCCCCAAACACAGGCCGGCCGAGCACCACGGAAGGGCGAAGGATTATCCAGTCCAGATCAAGTGCCATGAGGGCCTGATCGCCAGCATATTTCGTCGCCGAGAACGACGAAGGCTGTGCCCGATCGACACCCATTGCCGAGAAGTGGATCACCTTGGCAACGCCGGCCCGCGCGCAGGCGAGAAAAAGAGCCGCCGCAGCATCGCGATGAACTTGCCCGGTCTTTTCGCGAGGGCTGTCCTGCAGAACGCCGGCACAGTTCACGACGGCATCGATGCCGGCCAGATGCGGCAGCCAATCTTCAGGGCGTAGCGCGGTCGCCATGTCCAGCACCAGCAATTGGTAGTCGCCGGCTGCATTTGCCCGAGGGCTACGGACGATCCCGACCACCTCATTTCCTTCGGAAACGAGGCGGGAACAGACCGAAGCGCCGATCAGGCCGGTGGCGCCAACAACGAGAATTCTCATCGGGCCCCGGTCTCCGTTAGCGGTAACCACGAGACCATCGCCGTCCTATTCGGCGCGTGTCTCCTCGATGGCGTCGATGTTGTTCCGGCGCTGCGAAAACACACGTCTCCCAGGCAGTTGTTCAAGGGTGATGGTGACCACAGGCAGTCAAGTCGAAGACCGCGACGTTTACTGGTGTTTACAGTGCGCGCTTGTAGCGTTGCTTCCACACATTGTCCTCCCAGCGACCGAACGGACCGCAAGACTGCTGTGCAACTTGAAATAGAGCACATCATGGTTGCGTCAACTGAACCGCTGACGGACCTGCGCGATCATTTGGGCAGTCCAGTGGGGCATTAGCTGTATGAATGCGCGAGAGACGATCGCGGCCACTGTCCAGCAACGCGGAAAAAACCATCGAGGACGGGATTAGGAAAGCACCAGGAGACCTATTATGGACAGGGAAGCGCGTATCAGGCGGCGAGCCCATGAAATCTGGAAGTTGAGGCGATCCTCGCCTAACTCGATGGGGCGGACTCCTCATTCGTGTACTCGTGAATGAGGCCGAGGATTTGCGATCGGACCAGTTCGCGAGCCTCGGCCTGAACGAACGGCATCAACAGTTCGACCCGTTCCTCGACGCTCTCGGGCAGATCCGCAGCAGGATCGATGAGGTCGTTACCGTGCGCGTAGAGATTTTCCGTCAGTTTTTTGTCGAGGTCGGAAAAAATGCCCATTGATCTGCTCCAAGCCAGCTTCTCTGCTTAAATTGAATGCTGACGAAAATGTTCCCCGGATGATCGATCACAACAGCTGCTTCTCCGGCCGAACGCGGGCTAGTCCAGCTCTGGTGGTAGCTTTTGACGTGATGCGGATTACCTGTTCCGACCCCAACTAGGACGCTCATTGTTTGGCGCTGAGCGTCGGCAGTTTAGTGAAAAGCGATCCGTCAAAAACCTTACCTGACTCGCCCGTTTGCTCACAGTCAGGATCAAATCCGGACGAGAAAGGACCAAGTCGGCTTGGGCGGGAAAACAGCGCGAGCGTTATCGCTTTGGTCGAGCCACGGGGAAACTGGCCTATGGCTTTCTAAAGAAGCCGGACAGAATATTCGGACCCACTTCGCCGGGCCGCATTCTAATTCCGTCCTCGAAGCAGTTCAGCGTCACGCACTGGAAGCCGCTGTGTGCGAGGAGTGCCACCAGCGAGTCACGGTCGAAATGGTGCAGGTGCTCGTTGGGGAGACGCATACGCCACGTTCGGAACCACGCGTCGCCGGCGGTGCCGAGCTCGCGCCAGCGGCAATAAGGGACGGCGACGGCCAGGTAGCGGGCCTGAAGCCGGGCGAGGAAACCCAGGTCCGGGATGTGCTCAAGCACGTCGAACATGGCGACGAGATCCCACGAACTGGCAAGAGCCTCATCCCAATCGACAAAGCGGACGCCCTTGGGCAGCGGAAACCTGGCGATGTCGCAGCCGGCGCAGTCGGCGACCCCGGTTATTTTCGCGGCTTCGACGAACGTGCCCGTGCCATATCCAATCTCCAGGACGGACCGAGGAATTTGGCCCGTGATTCCCAGCACCCAGCCAAGTCGCTGATATCCGAGCTTGATGGTCCGGTCACTCAGGTCCTCGTAATAGGAAATGTATTGCTTGTCGTACTTGATCGGTGTGAAGTCGATCTGGTGGATCACGCCAAACCCGTCGACCTCGTAGTTGTCCAACATTAGCGTGCGGCCTCCAGCTTCAGAATTCCTTACATGGCAGAGCTAAACGCGACGTAACCGGACAACTGAGCGGTTCCGGTATTCGGGCGGTAGCGGATCGGCCCCTTTAGCCATATGGCTCCCAATCACGGACGGTCACGTTCCGGCCCAGACTGCCGGGCGGCAATGCCTCTATCTCTGCCGGAGAGATCACCTTTGCCGCTTCCTGAAAGCAGAGACAGCCAGCGACCACGCTGGCGATTGCCATGACGCTTCGCGTGCAATAGGCCTTTTGCCGGAAAAGCTCAGGGAGGATTGCCGTGACAGGTACAGCCGGGACATGGCGCGTCGGAATCCTCTTTTCGCGCAGCGGCATCACTTCGGTCACCGAAAGCGAGCATTTCTACGGAACCGCCTTGGCCATCGAGGAGATCAATGCCGGCGGCGGCGTGCTGGGGCGGCAGATCGAGCCGATCACCTACGATCCGGGCAGCGACCCCGAGGCGTTTCGTTCGCTGGCCCGCAGGCTTCTGACCGAGGACGACGTCAACGTCATCTTCGGCTGCTCGATGTCTGGCAGCCGCAAGGCCGTGCTGCCGATTGTCGAGCGCTACAACGGCCTGCTCTGGTATCCTTCGATCTACGAGGGCTTCGAATATTCGGAGAATGTCCTCTATACCGGCGCCACGCTCAACCAGAATACCTTCGCGCTGGCCGACTTCATCCTGCAGCGCTACGGACCGCGCGTGTTCATGGCCGGGTCCGACTACATCTATCCGCATGAATCCAACCGGGTCATGCGCGATCTCTTGGAATGCAAGGGCGGCACGACCGTCGAAGAACAGTATGTGCCGCTCGATGCCGACGAACGCCGGATGCGCCGCCTGATGGCCGATATCGAGAAGGCCGCGCCGGACGCCGTCTTCTCGACGGTGATTGGGCGCAGCGCGCAGATCCTCTACAGGCTCTATGCCGAGGCAGGCATCGATCGGACACGGCGGCCGATCGCCAGCCTGACCTTGGCCGAAGGCGAGATCCGCGTAATCGGCGCCGAGCACTGCACCGGCCATGTGCTGGCGGCTCCTTACCTGGCGAGCGTCGACAGCGGCGAGAACCAGCGCTTCGTCGGCGAGCTCGCCCGCCGGTTCGGCGACCGGACGACCGCGACCATGTGGTCGCAGACGGCTTATACGCAGGTCCACCTGTTCGCCCGCGCGCTGGAAAAGGCCGGAACCCTCGACACCTTTCGCCTCGGACAGGCAGCGCTCGAGGTCGACTATGCGTCGCCGGAGGGACGCATGATGTTCGACCAGGAAAACCGCCACGTCTGGTCGACGCCGCGCATCGGTATCGCCAACGCCACCGGGCAGTTCGATATCGCCTGGCAGTCGCAGGCGCCGATCCGGCCCGACCCCTATCTCGCCTCCTCTCGTTTCGAAGAGCCTTGGCTTTAAATGACGGCAACGCTCAAACGCATTCTCAACGACCTGCGGCAGGCGAAGATCCTGGTCATCCATCCGAAGGACGAGGATGGCGCCGCGCTGGTCGATCACCTCCGGCGCCTAGGCTGCGAAGTCAGGGCGGCGTGGCCGCCGCCGGCGTCGATCCCGGGCGACATCGACACGGTGTTCGTGCAGGTCGGCGAAGCGCCGACCGATGCCATGGTGTCGCTCATCGAGGGCGCCAATGCTGCCGTCGTCGCCATCGTCACCTATGAAAGCCCCACCTCGATCAAGGCGATCATCGATCTCAACGCGCACGGCGTCATCACCAAACCGCTCAGGCAGTTGGGCGTGCTGACGCAGTTTGCACTGGCCCGCTACCGGTATGGCTATGAAGGGCGGTTGGCCAACAAGGTGCGCAAGCTGGAGGATACGCTGAAGGGACGCCGGACGATCGAGAAGGCGGTCAAGGTGCTGGTCGAGATGAACGGCGTCGACGAGGAAACCGCCTACAAGCTGATCCGCGACCAGGCGACATCGAAGCGGGTCGCCCTGGTTTCGGTGGCCGAAGGCATCCTCGCCGCGCAGGAAGCGATGCGGACCTTCGGCTTCGGGATTTCCGCGCCAGGCAATCAGAAATAGCCGGACAGCCGACAGCCCGACAAGATTATCGCATCAGAAATTTCTTTCAACTAACTGATTTTATTACTTTAAATAGCAACTTCCGGTGCGGCAGACCGCCGAACTCTTTGGCTCTTGACGCGGCCTCCCGGCTGTGCAACTTCTTAAAGCACGAGCAGGTTTGCTCATCGGCAGGAGTGCCGTTTCACATTGATGGCTATGCAGCCCTTGGTTCGCGGATGACTTCCGCGCCAGGGGTTTTTTGCGTTTGGAGACACGCTTGACGATACATGCGAATGCGACGGCGGACCTGCGTCTGGCCTGCATCCAGTTCCAGCCGGCGATCGGCCGGCTGGACGATAATCTGAAGTCGATGGAGCGATTGATCCGCCAGGCTGCCGGTCTGGGCGCATCGGTGGTGGTGCTGCCCGAGCTTGCCGACAGCGGGTATGTCTTCGACAGCCAGGACGAGCTGGCCGCGCTCGCCGCCCCCATTCCGGATGGCCGCAGTGCCATGCTGCTGTGCAGCCTGGCAAACGAACTTAACCTGCACATCGTCAGCGGCCTTGCCGAGCGCGACAGCGACCAGTTCTTCAACGCGGCCATGCTGTGCGGACCATCCGGTCCTATCGGTACCTACCGCAAGCTGCATCTGTGGAACCGCGAAAAGCTCTATTTCCAGCCGGGCAATCTCGGCCTGCCGGTGTTCGATACCGCGATCGGCCGGATCGGCGTTGCGATCTGCTATGACGGCTGGTTTCCCGAGACCTACAGGCAGCTGGCGCTGAAGGGCGCGGAGCTGGTCTGCGTGCCGACCAACTGGGTACCGATGCCGGCCCAGGGTCAGCATCCCGAGCCGATGGCCAACATCCTGCACAAGGCGGCCGCGCACAGCAATGGCATCTACATCGCCTGCGCCGACCGCGTCGGCACCGAACGTGGCCAGCCTTTTGTCGGCATGAGCCTGATCGTCGGCCCGACCGGCTGGCCGATCGCTGGTCCTGCCAGCGAAGCCGGCGAGGAGATCCTCATCGCCACGATCAACCTTGGCGTCATCGCCCAGGCCCGGGCGCTGAGCGAGCGCAACGACGCCATCGGCGACCGCCGCAGCGACGTCTACGGATAGGCAAGAAGAAGCCGGCACCACCCGGTACGATCAACGCAAAGAAAGGGGAATACCATGAAGAACAAAGCACTGATCGTTGCATTCGCCAGCGCCGCCCTGGCCACTTCCGCCTTCGCGGCGGACGGTCCGATCAAGATCGGCATCCCGGTCGGCCTTTCTGGCGCCAACAGCGTCGTCGCGCCCTCGGTCGTGCAGTCGGCGGAGCTGGCGGTCGCCGAGATCAACGCCGCCGGCGGCGTACTCGGACGCCAGCTTGCGCTGGAGATCGCCGACGACGCCTCCGGTGCCGCAGGCGCGCAGAAGGCCTTCGATTCGCTGGTCTTCCAGAAGGAGGTCAACGCCATCATCACCATGGAGACGAGTGCGGCGCGCAATGCCGGCCTGCCGATCATCACCAAGGGCGACATCCCCTACATCTACACCTCATTTTACGAGGGCAAATCCTGCAATGCCAATTTGTTCGTCAACGCCTGGGTCCCCGAACAGCAGGTGCCGCCGATCGTCGACAATTTCATCAAGACGCAGGGCGCCAAGAAGTTCTTCCTGATCGGCTCCGACTACGCCTTCGGCCGCGGCATGCTGGAGTTCGCCAAGGCCTATATCGAAAAGTCAGGCGCCAGCGTCGTCGGTGAAGAATATTTGCCGATGGAAGGCAGCGACTGGACGGCGATCATCTCCAATCTGAAAAGCTCCGGCGCCGATGCCGTGATCACCTCGACGGCGGGCGGCGCGCCCAATGTCACCTTGACCAAGCAGTTGCGCGGGGCCGGTGTCACCATCCCCTACGGCAATCTGGCCGTCGATGAAGGAACTGCCAAGAGCATGGGCGCAGACGCGGCCGGAATCTTCATTTCCGCTTCCTATGTCACCAGCATCGACAGCGACACCAACAAGAGCTTCCTTGCCGCCATGCAGAAGAAGTTCGGCGCCGAACTGCGCACCCCGAATGACCTCTCGGTGCCGGAATATGAAGGCATCTATCTCTACAAGGCCGCAGTCGAGAAAGCCGGGACGACCGACACCGCCGCTGTGCTTGCAGCACTCGCCGAGGTATCCTTCACCGGCCCGCGCGGCACGGTCTCGATGAGCAAGCAGCACCACGCTCCGCTGACCATGTATCTCGGCCAGGTGAAGGCGGACGGTTCGGTCAGCGTGGTCGACAAATTCGAAGGCGTCGACCCCGGCGAACAGTGCCCGAACCTGTAGTCGCACCTGTCATCGCAACGGGGCGGCGGCCCTGCGCCGCCCCGTTCCACACTATCGGGAACCTGCCATGACGCTTCTCCTGGACATGGTGACGACGGCGGCGATCCTGTTCATCGTCGCCGCCGGCCTGCTGGCGATCTTCGGCGTGCTGAAGATCATCAATTTCGCCCATGGCGCCTGGCTGACGATCGGCGCCTATTGCGCGGTGGCAACCGCCGGCTTTGGGCTCAATCCCTGGGCGGCGCTGCCGATCGCCTTTGCCGTGGGAGCGATCCTCGGCGGCATCACCGAGCTGGTCATCGTACGGCCGCTCTATCGCCGGCCGCTCGACGCCATACTGGCGACCTGGGGTCTCGGCATCGTCATCGGCCAGCTGATCACGCTGTGGTTCGGGCGTGACGTGCAGTTCACCCCCAATTTGCTGTCCGGCACTGTCGATGTGTTCGGCGTCGGCTATTCGCTCTACCGGCTGTTCGCGGTCGCCGCCGCGCTGGTCATCGGGATTGCCTTCACCTTCCTTCTCGAAGGCACGCGGCTAGGCCTGTCGGCGCAGGCGGTGATCATGAACGAGACGCTGGCGCGCGCGCTCGGCATCGACACCGCGCGCGTGCGGCTGGCCACCTTCATGGTCGGAACCGGGCTGGCGGCACTTGCCGGCGTGCTGCTCACGCCGCTGACCAGCGTAGACCCGAATATGGGCGTGGCCTGGCTGATCGGCTCGTTCATGCTGGTCATGGTCGCCGGTTCGTCCTTCTCGACTTTAGCCATAGCCTGCCTCGTCTTCGGCGGCGCACAGGTTCTGGTCAGCACTTTCGTCAGCCCCATTTTCGGTGGCATCACGGTGGCGGTCCTCTGCGCCCTGGTGCTGCGCATCAGCCCGAAGGGATTTGCCCGTGCCTGAGAGCCGTTCCATTCCGCCAAGGGTCTGGCTGCTTGCGGCGCTCGCGCTTGCGGTGGCGGTCGTCGTCATTATCGGGCCAGCGCTGTTCGACCGGTTCACGCTCAATGTGCTGACCCGCTCGATGATTTACGCCATGCTGGCGGTGACTGTCGACATTTTGTGGGGCTATACCGGCATTCTGACCTTCGGCCAGGCGGCCTTCTTCGGGACCGGCGCCTATGCCAGCGCCATGGTGCTCAGCCATCTCGGCGCAACCCCGGCGCTGTTGGCACTGGCACTCGCGCTGGCGATCTTCGTGCCGGTGTTGCTCGGTGCCTTCGTCGGCTGGTTGTCATTCGGCCACGGCTCGACTCCGCTCTATGCGACGGTGATTTCGCTCGTCGTGCCGATCGTGGTCACGCAGCTGGTGTTTTCGGGTGGCGTGTGGACCGGATCGAGCAGCGGGCTGGTCGGCTATTCCGGCCTGCCGCTCGGCTTGCCGGGCTATTTCCGGCTTACCGGCATCTGCCTCATCGTCACCACCGTTGTCGCCCTGGTCTTCACCCGCTCGGATGCAGGCAAGCTGCTCCTCGCCATTCGCGACAATGAAGCGCGCTGCGCCTATCTTGGCCTCGATCCGCAGCGGTTGAAGATCGTGCTGACAACGATCCTCGCCGGCGTCGCCGGCATTGCCGGCTTCCTCTATGCCAACGCGTCGGGTGTGGTGGCACCTGAGAACACCGGCTTCGTCTTCGGCACCGAGATCGTCATCTGGACGGCGCTGGGCGGCCGCGGCACTATCATCGGGCCGGTGATCGGCGCGATCGGCATCGATTACCTCAGCGCCCAGCTTTCCGGCGACCTGCCCTTCCTGTGGAACCTAGTCGTCGGCGCGCTGTTCGTCGTGATGATCATCCTGTTGCCGAACGGGCTGGCGCAACTGGCCAGGATGGTGCTGCCGCGCCGCAATGAAGAGCAGACCAGCCAATCGGGTAGCCCTACCCTCGCCGCCGAACCGGCCGGCAACGGATCGGAGGCCGGCAACCGCGCGCTCGCCGTCAGCGGCCTCGGCAAATCCTTCGGCAGCCTGCAGGTGCTGCAAGGGATCGATCTCGACGTTCACCCCGGCGAGCTGGTCAGCCTCGTCGGTCCGAATGGAGCAGGCAAGACGACGCTGATGCGCTGCCTGAGCGACGGCACCGACGCCACGACCGGAACCGTCATCATCGCCGGCCAAGACATCAGCGGCATGACACCGGATGAGATCGTCGCGCTCGGCGTCGGACGCAAGTTCCAGGTGGCGAGCGTCTTCGACAGCCTGACCGTCGCCGACTGCCTGCGCATGGCACGCGCCTCGCGCAACGCGCCGAGCCTGCTCCGCCGCTCCGCCACGCTTGGACTGCCGGCGGCCGCCGCCGACATTCTGCGCTCCACCGGGCTCGACCGCATGCTCGGCCGACCGGTGTCACTGCTGTCGCATGGGCAGAAGCAGAGCCTCGAGCTCGCGATGGTCGTAGCACTCGAGCCAAAGCTCATCCTGCTCGACGAGCCTACGGCCGGGCTGACCAAGGTCGAGCGCACGACCATTGGCGCGACGCTGCAGAAGCTGACCGGCGAGCTTGGCTTTGCCGCCATACTGGTGGAGCACGACCTCGATTTCGTCCGTGACATCTCGACCAGGATCGTCGTTCTCCACCAAGGCAAGCTTGTCCTCGACGGCAGCGTCGATCAGGTCGTCAATTCCGAAATGGTCAGGACGATCTATTCGGGAGGCGCCCATGCTTGAGGCAAGACAGGCAGAGGCCAAAATCATCGCGCCGAAACTGTCGCTGTCGAATGTGTCGAGCGGCTACGGGCCCATTGCCATCATCGAGGCGCTGTCGCTGGTCATCGCGCCCGGACAGATCTTTGCGCTGATGGGCAAGAACGGCATGGGCAAGACCACCGTGCTGAAAACCATCCTCGGCTTCGTGGCGCTGCGTTCGGGCGACATCCGCCTCGACGGCACTTCGATCGGTGGTGTTTCGCAGGCCTCGCTGATTGCGTCGGGAGTCGGCTATGCGCCGCAGGAGCAGGCGCTGTTCCAGGATCTCAGCGTGCGCGACAATCTGCGCCTCGTCTTGCGCTCGGATCACGGTTTTGCACAAGCCGTGGAACGGGTTTACGGGCATTTTCCGTTCCTCAGGGAGCGCTTGTCGCAACGGGCCGGAACGCTGTCCGGCGGCGAGCAGAAGATGCTCATTCTCGGCCGCGCGCTGATGCTGCGGCCGAAGCTGTTGCTGATCGACGAGATTTCCGAGGGCCTGCAGCCCTCAGTCGTCGAACGCATCGCCGCGGCACTCAGGGAGGAGCGCAGGACGAACGGCACGACAATCCTGATCGTTGAGCAGAACCTGCCCTTCGCCCTCGGCATTGCGGACAGCTGGGCAGTGCTGAAGCTCGGCCGGATCGAGGATGCCGGCGATGTGACTGCGGGCACGGCGGCCCGCGTTCTTCAGCACCTGAAGATCTAAGACACGCGCATTCGGAAGCGAGGTCGCGGCACATTGTCCGCGTTGTGAACGGCAGCAATGCGCCTGATATCGGCCACCGAGGTGACCGTTGCCACTGCCTGAAAGCAGAGATTGTTGGCGACCATTCTGGACGCCGCGGTTGCGCCATCTGCGGAAGTTCGAGGCATCCCCGATGAACGGTAGCAGTCGGACCCGTTCCAGAAGTTCGTGCGCGAGTGCCTACGGAACATTATCTACACCTAATGTATAACCTAGCCGATTTCGAAGAAATGGGACATAGTTGAGGAGCATATGATCTCTTGTTCATGATCCGGGCGAGTCGCCCGGCAGCAATTGGAGATATGTCATGGCAGCCAATTGGGATCCTAGTCAGAATGTTAACCACGTCACGCATCGGGTCGAGTGGCCAACGGGTCCGTTGGGACTCAATTCAGGCGAGATACCCAAATGGGTGGAGGCGTGGGTTATGCAGGGCAGCACGGGCGCCAGTCAAAGGACTGCCCAGTGGACAGGTTGGGCGCCGAATAACACGACCTGGACTGCAGACGGGATCCCGCCGGGGTGGATATACGGACAGTTCCAGGCCGGGCCGGCATTGGGGGTAGCGCTCCTAGCTTACGACTCCAGTGGTACTGATAAATTCTACTGGTGGTTGGAGATAGTCGATCTGTATTAGCAGCTCGGGGTAACTGGGCGAGCGCGGCACGGCTTATGTGTAAAGCAGTTCTACAACGCCGAATGATCCCTCCCGGTTTGCCGATCTCGTCGCACGCCTGTCAGAATGTGGCGTCTCGCAAGGGCCGGACATACTCGTATAGAAAAGTGACGTGGCCGTTTTGCTTTGCTTGATGATTAGATGGAGGATGAAATGGCCGTTGACAACGATTTTATTGAGCGTTTCGAGAAGGAGATCAAACTCCTTAAAGACTTGCAGAAGGCGGCCAGCGACGGGATCGAAAGAGCCGAGAAGCGGCTCGAGAGAATCCGAAATGGGGAGCCTAGGGAGGTCGTCTTTGGTCGTGTCCCGCCAAAGCAATAAGGCCGGCGCCTCAGCGCGGTGGTGGCTAGAATCGCTCGATGGAAGCGACCCAAAGGCAGCCTTTCAGCTCAGTCGGGCCGTCGCGGGTGTTCCGCGCATGGTCACGTGCGTCTTCATGGACGTTGCGTAGAACATCGCGCACCGCCTTTTTGGACAGCAGCGGGGCTTGAGTTGACAAGTTGGCAGTCTCGTTTGCTGGACCGATTGTTTCCGGTTTCCGCCGTTGGCATTGTCGGAAAGTGGGAACGTGAAATTGCGACGATACTTGCATGAGCGGCTTGCCAACGGGACCGGTGAACTGGATCTGGACCAGATCGCAGATGAAGTCAGCGCGGCTGAAGGTCCGTCATCGGCGTTCGCAACACGATCTCTATGGTTGCGTTACCCCGGCGAAGGCCACCAAATCCGCCACCGTGAAGTCTCCAGGCATGGACGAAGGAAGAATAGGTGTGAACCCGCCGGCGACGTTCAGATAGGATGACGCATCTCGCTTCAAAATCCTGACAAACGTCTCCGCCACGATCCTGCCGCCGACCGGACCCAACTGATTTCCGCCGGCGAGGACCGAAGCCTCGCGAAGGACGTAATACCACAGTGGCGTCTTGTTCAGCAGTAAACCGCCGCTGGAATTCAGCACAGCCGTTTCGGCCACCGGCACCCCGGATGTCAACTGCGCCGCGGTCATCGGCGCAATGCCGAATGAGTTGGCCATGCCCTGTCCACTCGGCAGACCGAGAGCAAGAGCACGCCGAAGGTTTCGCGTTGCCAGAATCGCCATCATTCCTGAGAATCCGGGCAACGATTCCAATCCGTTAGCCATGAAACTATCGATTTTCCGGGCCTTGTTGTGAACCGGTACCGGCACTCCGGTGTCAAAGAACGCGTTGAAGTCAACGACCCAGGTGGAAAAGACCGGCAGCCGTGGATCGCGATTGAACTCAAACACCTTTTCAAGTGTGGCTTCCGGGAAGTTGAAATTCACCCAGTACGCATCACGGATCATACTGTGGCCGAACCGGTACGCTGCCACGGCGAACTCGACGGGCATTCGGAACGAGCTACCGATGGGGGCAGATACGCTCGCCATCGCGTTGTTCACGGTAGCCACTCCGCAGATTCTTTTCAAAAAGTCGTGCACCACGGCCCATTGGTAGTGATGGGTCACGATTCGTTTGGCCTCTGCGAAGATGTCGCCCGCAAACGCTACTGCCACCAGCAGATCAACGACGGCGTTATGGAAGCACAGCATAGCGTGCTGGAACTGTACGATGATCAGATTTTCGTCGTTGCGCGGATCGCCGATCGCAGCAGTATTTGTACCCTGCATGCGGGGCACATCCCAACTCGTCTGCTGGACCATGCCCGATTTGCCACCGTTGTTGCTGGGGCCGCCCGGGCCAATAGGAGTGTTCGAGCCCCTATGCAGCTTGATTGCGGTAGCTGGACCACATGTAGGAAAAACGTAGAGAAATGGATCTAAGCCGGGCCCGCGGCCGTAAACGGACTCCAGATCGAGCGCCGGGCTTCGCATGTTACTGATCGTATTCGCATCGGTAGCGGCTCCGAGAGTCGACGAGACGTCGAACGTGATGTCATGGTCGACAAACTGACCAAAATAAGTGAAGCCTGCTGGTATCGAAGACACGCCCGCATCAGCGGGATTGTGAGACGCTGGATTAGGATCACGGCCGGGGTCTCCCATCATGTTACCGAGTTGGCCGAGGAGTTCTTGTGTCGTGAAATTGAATGGCAACTTCGTTGCCGCGCGGGTGGCCGCGGACGACATGTATCCGAAGCGATCTGCACAGGCAGAACTCAGCCAGGGAAACGGGAACCAGTAGAGCGGAATTTTAACGCCGTGAAAACGTCGAATCCCTGGCTTTAGTGCGAGGATAGACTCTTTGACGTCTTCCGGTAACTTCTCCATGGGAAGGTCCGCCGGTTTGATGCGATTCGCGCTGGCCAACAGTTGCTCCAGCGAAACGGTGGGCCTCAGATTCGTTTCGGTCACGCGTTTTCGCAACTCCGACAGCACGATCGGATTTGGGTTAACGAATCCTTTAGGAATCGATGTCTTCTTGAGAAATTCGCGGACTGGCTCGGCAATTTCGGAGGTTGCGGCTGGGTTCCTTGTCTCAGCTTTTCGCTTCGTAGGCTTCGTCGCACCGAGTCGCTTGGGTGTCTGTTTCGCTGGGGCTTTCTTTTTCGTGACCATGCTTGACCTCTGAAAATGATTTCAGGAAGTAGCACCCTCACCCAATGGGAAAGGGGGCCTTCAAGTTGGGATTAAGCAGAAAGGCCCATGCAGGCGCCACCTAGCTCTAGGGGCCAGCGGTGAGGAATATTTATGCTCGTCGATCGTATCGAAGTTCGGTGGCATCACATCACCTCCGATCCAGAGCGGTTCACCAGGAGGTGCGGGCGGTGCCCCTTGCCGCCTCCCGACGGTGTCACATTTTGACGAGTTTGCCTAGGCGGAGCTGGGTCGCGGCCGCGGCGACCACGTTTCCCTTCAGCTCGTAGAGATGCAGCGCTCCGGACACGGCGGCGACCGCCTCGTCGCCTCGGCGGGCGGCCTCGAGCACGTGCGACAGGTCGACCAGTGCATCCGCCCGGTCATTGACGAAGTCGGTCGCTTCGGCGATCGTCACTGCTTCGCGCGCGAGCGCCTCCGCCGCCCGGAGCTCTGCCCGCCGCGCATGCACGCGTGCGCGCACGCGGCGCCAACGTACCTGCGTCACCAGGTCTCCGCTCGCAGCCAGCTGGGCGCTGAGTTTAGCAAAGTCCTCGGCCTCTTCGTCGCGTCCCTGTTCGAGGATCACCACGGCGAGGGACGCGGCCATCGTCGAACGGAACGCGCGCTCGCCCATCTCCTCAAGCGCGCGATACGCCGCGCGCGCGCTCCTCTCGGCCGCAGCGGGGTTCCCGGCGAGCAGCTCGACGACGGCCTCGTGCTCTGAGGACGCCACGTAGAGCGTAAGGCCGAGGTCGGCGTAGGTGGCGTTGCTCGTCGCGATCAGCTCGCGGGCAATCGCGAAGCGGCCGACAATCGCGTTGAGGCACGCGAGTTGGCGGAGGATCGCTGCCTCGGACTCGGGGCTTTCGCCCACCTGCACGCGCATCGCCTCGCAACGGCGGATGCCCTCGGCTGCCGGGGTGGGCCCGAACCACAAGGAGGAAGCGATCCACGTGAGGATTTCGTAGTACTCATGCCAATCCCCCGCACGTCGCGCGTGAGCAGCAGCTTGCTCCCAAGCTGCAATGGCGGCCTCGCCGCGAGCCGCGGTGAAGGATAGCCAAGCCTCGAGCCGCCGTGCGCGGCAGAGGCCGAGGTCGTCCCCGAGGCGCTCGAAGACCGGGATCACCGCAGCTGCCGCGCGTGCCGCCTCCTCCAGCCCGCCCTCTTCGCCGTGGAAGATCCGGAGGAACTGCCGCTGAACGAGCACATGCGCTGCCAAGCGCTGGTCGTCAGCGGCAGCGGCCAAGCGCTCCGCCTCGTCCAGCGCGCGCCCGGCGTTGTCCAGCCGGCCGCTTTCGATCAGCGCGCCGCTCAACTCGGCGAGCAGCGCGATCCGCCGTGTGTCATCGGTGGGAAGCAGCCGGGAAACCCTCTCAAGCAGGCTGATCGCCGCCGGCAGGTCGCTGCGGACAAGCGCCCGCCGACCGGCTGCCTCGAGCCGTTCGCACGCCCGGGCGGCAAGCGAGGCCGCGCGCACGTCGCGCGGACCGAGCGCGACACGGTACTGAAAGGCCTGTTCGAGGTGATAGCCGACAATCTCCTCAAACTCGCGTAGCCGGTCCGCGGCCGCTAGCTCGAGCCAGGCGGCGAAGCGCTCGTGCAGGTCGGCGCGCGCATTCTTCGGCAGGGAGCGATACGCGGCGTCGCGGATCAGGACGTGACGGAAGCGATAGGCCTTCTCGCCGGCGAACAACGGCGCCTCCGGGCGGATAAGGTCCCGGCGGACGAGCGCGAGCAAGCCGTCCTCGAATGTGTCGAGCACCGGGCCGGCGAGCTCGCTGACGGCGCTCCGATGGAATACTGAGCCCTCGACCGCTGCGGCCGTCAGGATGGCGCGCTCGACGGACGGGAGGCCCTCGAGGCGGGCAGCGAGAAGCGCATTGATAGTCGAGGGGACGGGTAGCTCAACGGGGTCCGACGCGGCGACGCTGTCGGGCCTGAGCAACGCGTCGTCGACGAGCATCGCCACGAGTTCCTCAGCGAAGAGCGCATTGCCCTCGGCCGCGCTCGCGATCCTCGACTCGGCAGCGGGCGGCAGCGGCGCGGGGCCAAGCAGGTTGGAGATCAGCTCGCGGCATTCCGCGTCGCTGAGCCGCTCGAGGACGATCGACGTCGCGTTGCGTTTGCCGGCCCCCCAGCCAGGACGCGAGTCGAAGAGCTCCGGCCGCGCGATGCAGATGAGCAGGATCGGGAAATCGCGTGAGAAGTCGGCGACGTGCTCGACTAAGTCGAGGAATGTCGACTCGGCCCAATGGGCGTCGTCCACCACAACGACAAGCGGCCCCGCTCGCGCGAGCGCCTCAAACAGCCTCCGGACGGCCCAGGCGGTCTCCTCGGTCGTCCCTTGTCCCGCGCCGCCAAGCCCGAGCGCCCCGGTCACACGCTCGGCAATCAGCCCGGCCTTCTCGTCGCCTGCGAGCCGAGCCTCGATCACCGCTGCGAGCTGCTTGCCGGAGTCCGGTCCCTCCGCGCGGGTAAGCTCCCGGACGATCTCGGCCAGCGGCCAATAGGTTATGCCCTCGCCATAGGGCAGACAGCGGCCGTGCAAGACTGTGACATCCTCGGCAAGGCCGCTCGTGAACTCCCGTACGAGCCGCGACTTTCCCACACCCGCGTCAGCGAGAATGGTGACCAGGTGGCAGGTTCTATCGCCGACCGCGTTGCGGAAGACGGTCTCAAGCAAGGCTCGTTGGCGTTCGCGCCCGACGAAAGGCGAGTCGAAGCGGCGCGCAACGCCGGGGGCGTGGGCGAGGACTTCTAACACGGCGAGGGCGCGGATCGTCGCGCCGCGCTTGAGTGCGCGCGGCCCGCTCGGCTCGACGACGACCGCATCGCGCACGAGCTTGTGCGTCGGCTCGCCGATCAGGATCTCATTCGCCGTCGCTGCCTCCTCAAGGCGCTTCGCGACAATGACGGCCTCTCCGGCGACGGACAAGTATCCCTGCATTTGGTCGCCGGCGATCACCTCGCCGGTGTCGATGCCGATTCGGTTCATAAGGCGGACGCCCCAACCGGCTTCGAGCTCGTGGTTAAGGATGGCAAGTGTTTCGCGCATCTCCACCGCTGCCCGCACCGCGCGCAGCGCGTCGTCTTCGTGGACGAACGGCATGCCGAACACAGCCATGATCGCGTCCCCGATATAGTTGTTCACGATTCCGCCGTGCCGTTGAACGACGGCGCTCAACTCGCCGAAGTACCGGGAGAGCAGGTTCCGGAGCGCTTCGGGATCGAGGGAGAGGCTAAGCCGCGAGGAATCGACGATGTCGGCGAAGAGGATGGTGACCGTCTTGCGGGCGTCCGGCCCGGGCTCCCGCGCGTCCGGCGCTGCCGGCTTAGCTGGAACCGAGGAAGCCACCTTCGGCCTCCGCTTCGGGTTCGGCCGGAGATGCTTATCCGATGACATGGCACGGCTCCGTGTCTTAGCCCCCCACGCCGCTGACCAGTTGCGGACTGTCATGGGTGCTGATTTCACGATACAGCCGCTTCTCAACAAGAACAAAGCGGTTTCCTCGCCGGTCAAAACTCCCGCACTTCTTCCAAAGATACTTTTTGGGCTATCTGCGGGGCTTTACTTGGCTTCTCCCTCATAGATGGAAGAACCGGCTGCAAACTTGCCGAGCGGTGCGTCCGCAGAAGACATGCGGCATGTGGCTCGAATGCTCGAAAAATACCCATCGAATACCCGAAACGCGTTCCAAATAGGGTCGAACCACCTCGGGTGTAGCCTCGTCGATCTGCGGCGAGCATCATAGGGCGAGCCTGTCAGAGGGGGCAGCTATGAAAAGAGTAGGGTCTTTTCGTCAGTTGTCGAGCAGGCGGAAATGCGCGGCGCGAACGACGGCCTGCGTGCGGTTCCTGGCGCCCAGCTTCCTGGCGGCGGCGGTGAGGTGCATGACGACCGTAGGAATCGAGCGCCCGATGACGCGCGAGATCTCCTTGGCAGAGAGGCCATGTGCCGAATGGCGGAGACACTCGCGCTCGCGCGCAGTCAACGACGGCAGGAGCGGACTGAGAGCCGATCGGTCGTAGAGGGCGTAGGCCGTGTCGTGGAAGACATGCGCCAGCAAGCTAAAGCGCGCGATGGTTCCCGCATCCCGATCTACCATCTCGTCCGCGCCGAGGCGGATGCCGGTAACCGTGGCATAGCCGCCGCGCGGCATGTGGATAGGGATCGTGACGCCGCTAGTGAGGTCGCGCTCGCGCAGATAGCGCGCAACGGGTTCCGTAGTCTCGTCGAGGAGCGCGCCTATCTCGGTGTCGATCTCCTTGTCGTAGCTCCAGGCGAAGGGGGTGGAGCTGCGCGCCGCCACGATCTGCACCGGATCGATGCGGAAGTAACCTCGATCGCACCAATAGTCGCGCATGTCGTCATCGATGTTACGCAGCTTGAGCATCGACGGGATCATGATAGCGCCGTCGAGATCGTACGGGATGGGAGTGTAGTCATAGACCAGCGCGTCGTAGCCTAGGCCGGACAGCGCGGTGAACGCCTCGTCGATGCAGTCGTCCAAGGTGCCATGGCGCGTGAAACGCCGCCTGATCGTTGTGATTTCGTCCAGCATGAGCTCTTCCGCTGACATCCTCCCGGACCCCACCCTATCACTTCTTATAGCTGACGCACTCCCAACGTTTCGCTTAAAATATGAGCATGCCTAAAAGCTGTGCATTCGGAGCGTATCATGTGGCGTGAGATGGCGGCCGACGATCGCATCGAGGTAAATGTCGACGGCTTTAAGGTCGTCGCCTACAGCTTCGGCTCCAGCACCGAGACGGTGTTCTGCCTCAACGGCGGGCCTGGCCTGGCCTGCGACTACCTTCGCGAATCGCACTCCTGCCTGGTAGACCATGGATACAGGGTCGTGGCGTTCGACCAGCTTGGCACCGGCGCCTCCGACCGGCCGACGGACACCTCGTTGTGGACTATCGCGCGCTACGTCGAGGAAACCGAGACGGTGCGCAAGACGCTGGGACTCGGCAATGTACACATGATGGGTCATTCCTGGGGCGGCTGGCTGGCGATCGACTATGCGCTTGCCTACCAGGAGAACCTGCAGACGTTGATCCTCGAGGATACCGTCGCCGACATGCCGCATCTTGTTCTGGAACTGGAACGCCTGCGCGCTTCGCTGGGACCTGAGACTGTATCGATGATGCAGAAGCACGAGGCGCAGGGAACATACGATCATCCGGAATACATGGCGGCGGTGACGATCCTCAACTACCGACATGTCTGCCGCCTGCCCGAATGGCCGGCGCCGGTGCGCCGCTCGCTCGACGACTGGAACATGGGACCCTACGCGACCATGCAAGGTCCGAACGAGTTTCTCTACATCGGCAATCTCAAGGACTGGAACCGGGTGCCCGACCTGCCCAGGATCAAGGTGCCGGTGCTGATCACGCATGGCGAGCACGACGAACTGACACCTGCCTGTGGTCTGCGCATGAAGCTTGGCCTGCCGCAGTCGGAGTTGCACATCATCCCGAATGCGAGTCACATGCCCTTCTACGAGAACCCAGCAGCATACTATCCGATCCTTTTAGGGTTCCTCTCGCGCAACAAGGCAGGCTGATGCAGGCAGAATGCAGGGGAAAGGGAGCGGACGGGGAAACACCTCAGGGCCATGCACCGCTATAAGTTCGTTCTATACCGTCCGCTTCAGTTCCTACCGGTGCTGTTCGGCATCAGCGTGATCACGTTCATCCTTGTCCGGCTGATCCCCGGCGACCCCGCTCGCGTTCTGCTCGGCACCCGCGCCACCCCCGAAGCGATCGCCCGCATCCGCGCGCAGTACGGCCTCGATGAGTCCATGCTCGCCCAGTATTTCTACTTCCTGCGCAACCTCGCGGACGGCGAGATGGGGCGCTCGATCCTCTACAAGATCGATGTGCTGAAGCTGATCGCCACGCGCATCGAGCCCACTCTGACGCTGGTGCTTTGCAGCGTTGTGCTGTCGGTATTGATCGCCGTGCCGGTGGCGGCGATCGCGGCGCGCAATCAGGGCAGGCTGGCGGACCAAGTTATCCGCATCGTTTCCACCTTCGGCATCGGCTTCCCGCCCTTCTGGCTCGGCCTGATGCTGATCATCCTGTTCAGCGTCGAACTCGCCATTCTCCCGGTGTCCGGTTACGGCAACACGCTTTCTGAAAAGCTTGCACATCTCGTGCTGCCGAGCCTCACTGTCTCGCTGTCGCTGTCGACCGTTCTGGCGCGCAGCTTGCGTGCGGCGATGGTCGAAGGCTTGAGGTCCGACGTGGCGACTGCCGCGCGCGCGCGCGGCATGCCGGAGAGCATCGTGTTCTGGCGCCACGTGCTGCCAAATTCGTTGGTGCCGACCGTCAACCTTCTCGCCGTAAACATAGGTTGGCTGATCGGCGGCACCGTCGTGGTGGAGACCGTCTTCGCGCTGCCCGGCATGGGCCAGCTGCTGGTGCGCGCCATCTTCTCGCGCGACTACATGGTCGTGCAGGGCGTGGCGATGGTCTTCGCTTGCGCCACCGTGCTGATCAACTTCCTGGCTGACATCGTCACGGTGGCTCTCGATCCGAGGGTGAAGCTGTGAGCGAGCCCTTGGTCGCGCCAGCGCTCGGCCGGAAGGGCCGCTTTCGCCGCCGCGGTACGCTGGCGGCCGGCGCCTTCCTGCTTGGGGCGTTCGTCGTCCTCGCGCTCGGCGCGCCGCTGATCGCGCCCTACGATCCGATCGCCCAGGACGCGACAGCACGGCTCCAGGGGCCGTCCTGGCTGCACCCGTTCGGGACCGACAATTTCGGCCGCGACATCCTCTCGCGCGTCATCTGGGGCACGCGCATCGACCTCAAGATCGCCGTCATCGGCGTTATCTTTCCCTTTCTCATCGGCACCACGTTGGGCACGGTAGCCGGTTTCTTCGGCGGGATAGTCGACGCCATCTTCATGCGGCTGGTGGACATCATCCTGGCCTTCCCGTTCCTGGTATTGATGCTGTCGATCATTGCGATCCTGGGGCCGGGCCTGGCCAGTTTTTACATCGCCATGGCCCTCGTCGGCTGGGTTTCCTACGCGCGGCTCATCCGCGCCCAGATGCTCGTGCTCAAGAACCACGACTACGCGGTTGCGGCGGTCAGCCTTGGCTTCAGCCGCATGCGCATCATGTTCCGTCACCTCCTGCCCAATGCCGCTGCCGGCTCGGTCGTCTTCGCGATGTCCGACGCGGTCCTCGTCCTGCTGAATGGCTCGGCCATTAGCTATCTCGGGCTGGGCGTGCAGCCGCCAGTCGCGGAGTGGGGCGTGATGGTGGCGGAAGGCCAAGCCTTCGTCACCACCGCGTGGTGGATTACACTGTTCCCGGGGCTCGCGATCGTGACGCTCGCCTTCGCCTTCAGCATGATCGGCGACGGGCTGGCCGATTTGTTCGGGGTTCACGAGTGATCGCGGCGCTGCTCAAGGTCACCGACCTCACGGTCGTCCATGACGGTGACGGCGGGGAGCGTACCCTGCTTGATGCCGTGTCGCTCGATCTCGCCCCGGGAGAAGTCCTCGGGCTGGTCGGCGAGAGCGGGTCGGGCAAGAGCCTGCTCTGCCGCTCACTCGTCAGGCTGCTGCCATCGAGCCGGCTCAGGATCAGCGGTGGCTCGATCACACTTTCCGGGCGTGAGCTGACGACCGCGCCGGAAGCCGAGATGCTCGCGGTGCGCGGCGGTGAAATCGGCATGATCTTTCAGAATCCGAGCAGCCATCTCGACCCGGTCATGAGGATCGGCGACCAGATCACCGAGGGCATCCGCTTTCACCAGCGGCTGGACGCCAAGGCGGCGCGCGCCGCGGCGGTGGATATCCTCGCCCAGGTCGGGTTTCCGGATCCGGCTCGGCAATACGATAGCTACCCGCATGAATTCTCCGGCGGCATGCGCCAGCGCGCCATGATCGGCGCGGCGCTATCGAGCAATCCCAGGATCCTGATCGCCGACGAGCCGACGACGGCACTCGACGTGACGATACAGGCGCAGATCCTGCGGCTTCTGATGGACATCCGCGCCAGGCGTGGACTCTCGGTGATCCTGGTCACCCACGATCTCGGCATCGTCGCCCAAGTCTGCGACCGCATCGCGGTGATGTGGCAAGGTCGACTGGTGGAGATTGGAGAGAAGCGCGGTCTGCTTGCGGCGCCGGCGCATGCCTATACCCGTTCGCTGATCGCCAGTCATCCCTCGCTGCCGGAGGAGGACATGCCGGCAAAGGCTGAGAAGCTCCGGGCACCCGGAGCGGTGCCGGTGGTCGATATCGAGAAGCTGCACGTGCGCTTCGCCACGGGCGGCCTGTTCCGGCGAGGCGCGGTTGATGCAGTCAATGGGGTCACACTCCGTGTCATGCCGGGCGAAACGGTCGGCATTGTCGGAGAATCCGGAAGCGGCAAGAGCACTCTGGCGCGCGCCGTCCTTGGACTTACGCCGGTCTCGTCAGGCACGATACGGTTCGATGGTGCGGACATCGCATCGGGCCGCGCAGTCCTCGGCATGCTGCGACGTCAAACCGCCATGGTTTTCCAGGACCCCTACAACGCCCTCAATCCTCATCTTACCGTTGGCAAGATGCTGGCGGAGGTCCTGCGGGTACAGGGCAAGATCGAGACCGCGCAAATTCCGGCACGCTGCGGCGAACTGCTCGACCTGGTCGGCTTGGGGCGCGCGTTCCTCGACCGCAAGCCGCGCTCGATGAGCGGCGGCCAATGCCAGCGGGCCGGCATAGCTCGCGCGCTCGCCGTCGACCCGAAACTTATCATTGCGGACGAGTGCGTGGCCGCCCTCGACGTCACTATCCAGGCGCAGATCGTGGAGTTGTTCCGCGAACTGGTGGAACGTATGTCGCTCACGCTGCTATTTATCGCCCACGATCTCGCAATCGTTCGCAATCTCTGCCAGCGTGTTGTGGTGATGCACCGCGGCGTGGTCGTCGAGGAAGGTCGGTCGGAGGAAGTGTTCTCCCGGCCGAAGCATGCCTACACCGCCGCGCTGATTGCCGCCGTTCCGCATATCGATCCGGACAAGCCGCTGCTTGCTCCCTCGAAGATGGCGACCCCGCAGGCCGACGGGGTCGCAAACTGAAACCAAAGGCAAACCAGAAGGGGAATACCGATGTTAAGAAGCAAATGGATGCGCATCGGCTTGGTCACCGTTATGACCAGCCTGTCCCTGGGGGCGACGCTGGCAGAAGCAGCCGGCGTACTCACGATTGGCCGGCGCGAAGACTCGACCACCTTCGATCCGATCAAGACCGCCCAGAACATCGACCTGTGGGTGTTCGCCAACGTCTACGACGTGCTGATCCGCGTCGACAAGACGGGCACCAAGCTAGAGCCCGGTCTCGCCGAGAGTTGGGAGGTCAGTCCGGACGGCCTCACCTATACGCTCAAGCTGCGCGACGCGAAGTTCTCGGACGGCTCCGACCTGACGGCCGACGACGTGGTGTTCAGCCTCACCCGCATCAGGGATGACGAGGGCTCGCTGTGGGCGGATCCTTTCAAGGTGATGGATGCGGTCGAGGCAACCGATCCAAAGACCGTCACGATCAAACTCAAGCAGGCGACCGCGCCGTTCCTGGCGACGCTGGCCTTCCCGATCGCCTCGGTTCTTTCCAAGAAGGGCTTCGAGACGCTCGGTCCGGAGAAATATGCCGAAACACCCATCGGCTCTGGCGCCTTTACCATCACGGAATGGAGGCGCGGCGACCGTGTCATCCTGGCGAAAAACCCGCATTTCTGGGAGGCCGATCGTGTCAGCCTCGACGGCGTCGAGTGGATCTCCGTGCCGGACGATAACACCCGCATGCTGAACGTGCAGGCCGGCCAGCTCGACACCGCGATCTTTGTGCCGTTCTCACGCGTCGCCGAACTGCAGAAGGATTCCAACCTCACCGTCCATCTCGACCCGTCGACCCGCGAGGATCACCTGCTGATTAACCACGAGCATGGCGCGCTGGCGAAGAAGGAGGTGCGGCAGGCCCTCGACATGGCCATCGACGAGCAGGCTGTGGTCGACACGGTGACGTTCGGCTACGGCGAGGTCGCAAACTCCTACGTCCCGAAGGGCGCGCTCTATTATTACGCCGACAATCTCAAGCGGCCCTACGATCCGGAAAAGGCCAAGCAGATGCTGGCCGACGCCGGGGCCTCGGACCTGACGCTCAACTACGTCGTGCGGGCCGGCGACGAGATCGTCGAGCAGACCGCCGTGCTGCTGCAGCAGCAGCTCGCCAAAGCCGGAGTCACCGTCCAAATCCAGAAGGTCGACCCGAGCCAGGAATGGGACATGCTGGTGGCCGGCGACTATGACGTCTGTGTCAACTACTGGACCAACGACATCCTCGACCCAGACCAGAAGACCACCTTCGTTCTCGGCCACGACGCGAACATGAATTACATGACCCGCTACAACAACGAGAAGGTCAAGGAGCTGGTCGCGGCGGCGCGCATCGAGATGGATCCGGCCAAGCGCGAGCAAATGTACACCGATCTGCAGAAGATGGCCAAAGAGGACGTCAACTGGATCGATCTGTACTACAGCCCGTTCATCAACGTCTCGCGTAATAACATCGAGAACTTCTACCAGAATCCGCTGGGCCGGTTCTTTCTGGAAGACGTGGTCAAGAACTAGACTTGTCAACGAAGCCACGGGACGCCGCTCTGCGGCGTTCCGCCCAACCCTGACAGCACGTTTGGCGTGCCGCCCGTCTCACCGCGTGTCGTTTGTTGGGACAGGTGAGCGATCTGCTGCTGTCGCTATTTCCGCTTTCTGACAGTTCCGCGCTGATTGCGGACGGTCCGCACTTGATGCGGTGGACGGCTCTCCTCCGCCTTGCGGCTATAGTCGCTGGGCCAGAGCTGGAGGAGAGCTGAGATGGACAAGGGTACGACGATTGGTCTGGATATCGCGAAGTCCGTGTTTCAAGTCCACGGCGTAGATGCCGTGGGCCAGGTTGTCATTCGAAGGAAGCTGACCCGTGGGCGAGTGCTGGGGTTCTTCGAGAAGCTGCCGCGATGTCTGGTCGGGATCGAAGCCTGCAGTTCCTCGCACTATTGGGCGAGAGAGCTGACCGCACGAGGTCATGATGTGCGACTGCTGCCGGCACAGTATGTGAAGCCCTATTTGAAGCGACAGAAGAACGATGCGGCCGATGCCGAGGCCATCTGCGAGGCGGTGACCAGGCCGACCATGCGCTTCGTCCCGGTGAAGTCACCCGAGCAGCAGAGCGTGATGATGCTGCACCGGGTTCGGTTGATGCTCAACCGCCAGCGCACGCAGATATCGAACGCGTTGCGGGCCCATCTGTCCGAGTTCGGAGTCGTGGCGCCGATCGGGCGGATCGGGATCGAGCAACTGCTTGTCGTCATTAACGACGATAACGACACGAGGATACCGGCTGACGCGCGGCTCTGTCTGCGGATGCTCGAGGCGCAGCTCACAGTCGTGAAGGCACAGATCCTCGAGAACGATCGCAGGGTGCGGGCGAGTGCACGAGAGACCGAGCTGGGTCGCAGGTTGATGGAGATACCAGGGGTGGGCCCGCTGTTGGCGAGTGCGTTCGTCGCGACCGTCGCCGATCCGCTCGCATTCAAGTCGGGGCGATGCCTCTCGGCCTGGATCGGGCTCGTTCCCAAGCAGAACTCAAGCGGGGGCAAGGAGAAGCTCGGCAGCATCTCCAAAGCCGGCAATCGATACCTGCGCCAGCTGCTCGTGGTCGGAGCGATGGCGGTCATCCGCTATGCCGAGCGGCACGGGACGAGGCGACCCTGGCTCGTGCAGCTGATGGCCCGACGAACGACGAAGGTGGCGGCGGTCGCGCTCGCCAACAAGACCGCCCGGATGGTCTGGGCACTGATGACGAACGGCGAGCGCTACAAGGAGCCGATCATCGCATAAATCGAGATAGGGCGAGTGATCGCCGACGAGTTGGAAAGGGCGAACAGGAGCTAATGCACAGAGCCGGTTGAAACCGCCGGATCAGGAAAACCCACTGGGGCCGTGCACCTCGAGTGCGAGCTTTCGATCGGGACCTGAGCCGCGCGAATGGCATTATGGCCAGCGGCGCGTGAAAAGCCGCACTTACAGGTCGGATACATGGCCGCACCAACCAGCAACTGCAAAATGCTCAAATAAACCCTTGCCAACGGAGAGCCGTCCATACACGGCCCCTGAGCGGTCCTACGGCTCCGGTACCAAGCTTCATGTGTGGATGCCCCCGTTGATGCAGATTTTGACCACAAACTATGGAATTGCGCCTGAGCTATTCGAAGGAATAGGTGAATCCTCCTTCGGAGGCTCCGACAGTCACTTTCGTCATCTTTTCGCCCTCGAGCGACCGGTTCAGCACGCCACGGCTCAATTCCGGCAGAAGCGTGTTTGTCAAAATGGCGTCGATCATCCGCCCGCCGGATTCGATCTCGGTGCAGCGGGCCTTGACCAGATCCATGACGCCGTCACCGATCACCAGCTCGGCATCGTTGCTTGAACGCAGCCGGCGGGCGATCTTGGCGAACTGATGGCGGGTGATCGCTTCGATCATCGTGTCCGAGAGCGGGTAGTACGGGATGGTTACCACCCGGCCAAGGAAGGCCGCGGGGAAAACCTTCAACAGCGGGCCGCGCAATGCCGTGTCGAGATCGTCGAGCCCCGCCCGTACCGTGCCGCTGCTGGTCCGGTCCATGATGACTTCGGAGCCAACGTTCGAGGTGAGCAGGATCAGCGTGTTTTTGAAATCGATCCGCCGGCCTTCGCTGTCGTCCATCATTCCCTTGTCGAAGACCTGGAAGAAGATTTCATGCACGTCGGGATGCGCTTTCTCGACCTCGTCAAGCAGGATCACCGAATAGGGCTTGCGCCGGACCGCCTCGGTCAGGATGCCGCCCTTGCCGTAGCCGACATATCCGGGTGGCGCGCCCTTCAAGGTAGAAACCGTGTGCGCCTCCTGGAACTCGGACATATTGATCGAAATGAGGTTCTGCTCGCCGCCATAGAGCGTCTCGGCCAGGGCCAGCGCGGTTTCGGTCTTGCCGACGCCCGAGGGACCGCAGAGCAGAAAAACCCCCACTGGCTTTTCGGGCGCGCCGAGCCCGGCCCGGCTGGTCTGCACGCGCTTGGCAATCATTTCCATGGCGTGATCCTGACCGACCACGCGCTCGGACAGGGTGGCGGCGAGCCGAAGCGCCTTTTCGGTCTGGCTCGACAGCATCCGGCCAGTCGGGATGCCGGTCCAGTCCTGCACCACGGCAGCCACGGCATTGCGGTCGACCGACGGCAAGATCAGCGGCGTCTCGCCCTGCGCTTCTGCGAGTTCGGCCATCAGCTCCCGCAGCCGCGCGAGATCGGCAGCCGGATCGGGTGGAGAAGGATCGGCAGTGGCCTTTGCATCCGCATCGGTTTCGGGCGTTTCGATCCCGGGCGTTTCGATCTCGGGCACATCCGCACTTACCGTTTCGGCGACCGCCTGCGGAGTCTCCACTGCATCGAGCGGCACACCCTCGCCGCGCAGCCTGGCGCGCAATTCCAGTATCTCGCCAACCAGCGCCTTTTCCCGATCCCAACGTTCCTGCGCGGCAGTAAGTGTAAGTTCGGTCTCGGCGAGCCCGGTTTCGACCCGACCCTGCCGGTCGGCCACGTCGATGCCGATCGCTGCCTCGCGGCCGATGATGCCGCGCTCGACCTCAAGCGCCTGGCGGCGGCGCATAATGTCCTCCACCTCGGCAGGGGTGGCATGCTGCGAAATGGCGACACGGGCGCAGGCGGTGTCGAGAAGGCTCACGGCCTTGTCGGGCAGTTGCCGCGCCGGGATGTAGCGGTGGGACAGGCTGACCGCCGCCTCGATCGCCTCATCGAGGATCTGCACCTTGTGGTGCTGCTCGAGGACACCGGCGACACCGCGCAGCATGAGAACGGCCACCGCTTCCGACGGCTCATCTATCTTGACGACCTGGAAGCGACGGGTAAGCGCCGGGTCCTTCTCGATGTGCTGCTTGTATTCGGCCCAGGTCGTTGCTGCGATCGTGCGAAGCTCACCCCGCGCCAGCGCCGGCTTCAGCAGATTGGCCGCATCACCGGTTCCTGCCGCGCCGCCGGCGCCGATCAAGGTGTGAGCTTCGTCGATGAAGAGGATGACCGGCGTTTCGGAGGATTGAACCTCGTCAATGACCGCCTTCAGCCGTTTTTCGAATTCGCCCTTTACGCTTGCGCCCGCCTGCATCAGGCCGACATCGAGCATACGCACACTGACGCCCTGCAGCGTCGGCGGCACGTCGCCCTCGGCGATGCGCAAGGCAAAACCCTCGACGACCGCGGTTTTGCCGACCCCGGCCTCGCCGGTCAGGATCGGGTTGTTTTGCCGGCGTCGCATCAGGATATCGACGATCTGCCTGATCTCCGGATCGCGCCCGACGACCGGATCGATCTTGCCGTCGCGGGCGCGCTGGGTCAGGTCGGTCGCATACTTGGCCAGCGCCGAATCCCCGCGCGCAGCCCGCCGCGGTGTTTCGGCGGCGGGAACCTCAGTCCAGGCGCCGGCTTCGAGTGAACCCTCCATGACATCTGCGAACCGCGCGATGACCGCGTCGGCATCGATCCTGCCAAACTCGCCGCTGATCTTCGATAGCAGGCCGTCCAGCACCGGCGTCTTCAGGCAGGCGAGCAGAATGTGCGCACTGCGCACTTCCTCGACGCTGAACTCCAGCCCCGCCAGGCTCCAGGCTTCCTGGATGGCGTGAAAGATATGATCGGAAAACTCCTCGATCGAAGTGGCGCCATAGGGCAGCTTGTCGACGGCGCGGGTCATATCGGCCGTGAGCCGGCTCGCATCCACCCCGGCGTCGGCAATTATCAGCTGCATGTCCGAGCGCTCGGAAAGCACCAGCTGTTCGATCCAGTGAACGAGCTCGACATAAGGATTGCCGCGCAGTTTGGCGGTGTCGGCCGCAGCCTTGAAGGCGCGCAAACAGACGGGGTTGAGCTTACCGACCAGTTCCTTGCGTTTGAAGCTCTGCGACGACCGGCGCTGTTCCATTGAACTTGCTCCTCCAATCTGCCAGGCAATAAACTGCCACATAAGCAGCGACTTGACAAAGAGCGTTATCGACGGGGCGTCTGGCTGTTCGAACCAGTCGACTTCTTCCCTGACAGCAAAGCCGACGCCTTCGGCTACAAACAGCCGTGGAGTGCCCAGCTCTTGCGGATGCCTTCACATACAGGGTTCGACAATTGCGCCAGCGATTTCGAGCTCAGGCCTCCCTCTGCAAGCTTCCATTAAGATTGAGCAGCAACTAAATTGTGGTAAAGTGTCGCGGTGTGGTAACGTTGGGTCATGCACGGCTCAAGAGCCGCTCGCTGGGGGATGGTGTGATTGATCTCGCACTCTGGCTGAATCCGCTGGACGGTGAAAATCCGTCAGGGGAGGATTTGCGCAACGATCCAGCCTTTCATGAGCTGGAGCGTCTGACGGAACAGCAGAAAAAGGTCGAGTATCAAGGGAACGCCAAGTTAGAAGTTGCCGTTCCGATCGACTGGTCCACCGTGCTCACCAAGGCCGAAGAGCTGCGTCCACACGGCCGGGACCTGCGCCTCCTCGTCATCGTTACGCGTGCTCTGGCCAACGAGTATCGGCTGGCCGGGCTGGCTGAGGGCCTGACCCTCATAGCGCAGACCTTCGATCAGCACTGGGCAACCATGCACCCGGCTCTGCGGTCCGGTGCTACGCCGCGCGACGCCGCCCTCCGCCGCATCAATGCGCTGACTGACCTCCAGAACAGTCAGGATGGCCTGCTCAAGGATTTGCGGAAAATGACGTTTTTCGCGCCGCGTGCAATCGGCCCGATCCTCGGCGAAGATCTGGAGAAGGGCGCGCTCGACGAGCGTGTCATGCTTCAGGAAGCGGCCTCGGGAATGAACGCGACCGAGAAGGCGGCTCTGGCGAGCGCGCACAGCCAATTGGTGAACCGGGTGCGCAGCGCATGCGCCGCACAGATCGATCAGGCCGGCGCGGAGATGACGTCGCTCTTTGCCAATGCGCGCGCCGCGATCGCGGCCCTCGAGGCGGTGGAGACCGCACTCAATGCCCGCATCGAGGGCAGCGGCGCCACCGTTCCGGAATTAAAGCGGTTTCTGCAGCGTTTGCTGACGACCCTCGAACGAAACTCGGCCGCCGGCGTCACCGCGAATGGCGCCGCAAAGCCTGTTTCCGCGCCTGCAGAACCAGCAGCGCCTGTTCGAAACGGTAATGGAGCCGATACGATGGCAAGTATGGCAAGTTACGCGGAACCGAGCACGGGGCTCCCGGATCGGATTTCCTCGCGCGACGACGTCGTGAAATGCCTCGACCTTGTCGTGGCCTTCTATGACCGCACCGAACCGTCGAGCCCGATCCCGCACCTCGCCCGCCGCGTGCGCCGGATGGTGCATATGGATTTCGTTGAACTGATGGAAGATCTCGCCCCGTCGGGGCTGAAGGAATTCCGGCTTCTTGCCGGCGTTCCCGATGCCAAGAAGACGGCTCAGAAGGATGAAAGGTAACAAGCCATGCCAGCCGAAAGTAAAGCGAAGGTCATCGAACGAAATCGCGCTCCGCGCGTGCAGATCGCCTACGACGTGGAGACCTACGGCAGCCCGACGACGATCGAACTGCCGTTTGTCATGGGTGTGATGGCCGACCTCTCCGGCGCTTCACAGACCAGGGAGGCGTCGAAATCGGTGCTGGACCGCGCCTTTGTCGAGACCGACGCCAACCGTTTCCCCAAGTTCATGGAGGCACTTGGGCCACGCGTGAAAGCCCGAGTGAAAAATACACTACCCCAGGCTGAAGGCGCCGAACGGGACGAGGAGCTGGCACTCGATCTCACCTTCACCAAAATGGGCGATTTCGCCCCGGACAAGATCGCCGAGCAAGTCCCGCAATTGGCCGAGATCCTCAAGATGCGTCGTCAGCTCGAGGAGCTGCTCGGTTTCATGGATGGCCGTGTCGACGCCGAAAAGCGCATCGCGCAACTTCTGAACAACGAGCCGCTTCTCGGCAAGATCGCCAACCAGGCATTATCCGACGACGATAAGGTTCAGGAGTAAATCATGGCCGAACAACAAAAAACCGCAGCCGTCGCCGCTGAGGCGGAAGCCATCGACCTCGGAGAATTCAGCGGGCTCCTCGAGAAGGATTTCAAGGTCAAGAAGGACGACAGCGAGAAGCTGCAGCAACTCGTGCGCAATCTCGCGCTCGCGGCGCAGTCCCGTTCCGACACCACAACCATCTCGTCCAACGCGATCAAGTCGATCAAGTCGCTGATCGCGGGAATAGACAAGATGCTGTCGGAGCAGGTGAATGAGATCCTGCATGCGCCGGAAGTGCGCGAAATGGAAGGCACATGGCGCGGCCTCTGGTATCTCGTCAACAACACCGAGACGGATCAGAAGCTGAAGATCCGGGTGATGAACATTTCCAAGGTTCAGCTTGCCGACACGCTTGAAGACTACGAAGGCCAGATGTGGGATCAAAGCCCGATCTTCAAGAAGGTCTATACGGACGAGTATTCGATGCTGGGTGGCGAGCCGATCGGCTGCCTGATCGGCGCCTACGAATTCTCGAACCATCCGCGCGACGTCGGCCTGTTGCGTAACATCTCGGGCATCTGTGCCTCCGCGCATACGCCGTTCATCGCAGCCGCCGACCCGCGGCTGTTCCGCATGGACAGCTGGCAGGAACTGCCGAACCCGCAGGACCTGCAGATGATCGTCTCGAACCCGGCCTATGCCTCGTGGCAATCGCTGCGCGAGAGCGAGGACGCGCGCTACATCGGCCTGACCATGCCCCGCGTCCTGGCACGACTGCCGTATGGCGCGGAGACCGTTCCGGTGAAGGGCTTCACCTTCGAGGAAGAGGTCCACGGCGACCACAACAAATATGTCTGGATGAACGCCGCCTTCCCGATGGGCGTCAACATCAACCGCAGCCATAAGCTCTACGGTTGGGGCACGCAGATCCGCGGCGTCGAGAATGGCGGCACGGTGCTCAACCTGCCGGTGCACAGCTTCCCGACCGACGACGGGTCGATCGCGATGAAATGTCCGACGGAAGTCGCCATCGACGACCGGCGCGAGGCGGAACTGGCCAAGCTGGGGCTGATGCCCATCCTGCACAGGAAAAACACGGATCTCGCGGCTTTCATCGGTGCGCATTCGCTGCAGGACGACGAGACACGTGCCGGGCGGCTGGTCGATCCCGACGCACAGTCAAATGAACGACTGAGCGCCAACCTGCCCTATCTTTTCCCGGTTTCGCGCTTTGCGCACTACCTCAAGGCCATTGCGCGCGACAAGATCGGGTCGTTTAAGGAACGCTCCGACATGCAGATCTGGTTGACCGAGTGGATCAACCGATACGTGCTGGCCAACCCGGCCTTTGCCGACGACAAGGCGCGCGCCAAGCGCCCGCTTGCTGCGGCTGAGGTCCAGGTCGACAGCGTGGAAGGACGGCCGGGCTACTACAATGCTCGCTTCTATCTGCGCCCGCATTACCAGCTGGAGGGCATCAACGCTTCGCTCCGACTGGTGTCGGAACTCCCGTCCGTAAAGACTTGATTCGCAGCAACCACACCTTGTTCTGTTTGAAAGCGGTGGAGAAAGACAATGCCAGTGAAAATTGATGGTTTTCTAAAGGTTCCGGATATCAAAGGTCCAAGCGTTCGAGACGGCCACGAGGATGAAATCGAAGTGCATGGGGTCGATTACAAGATAATCGCGCCGTACGATCCGAATTCGCTCTCACGCCGCGGTCGTGTGTCCCTGGGGATGATCAAGTTCACCAAGCACTATGACAAGTCATCGCCGTATCTGAAAAAGGCGCTGTTCGACAACAAGGCGCTGGACGAAGTTGTGTTCTCCGCCCGCCGGACCATCGATGGCGAGACCAGCGACTATCTGGTCGTTACCCTGACCGACGCTTCCATAATGGAATACGACATGCAACAGGCCGAAGATGAAGCGGACCTGATCGAGGAGGAGGTCAGCTTCGCCTACAAGAAGATCAAGTTCGTCTATAACAAGGATGACGAAATCGAAATGGATGTCTATGTCGGCAAGTGAGGTGCGGCGGCCCGGCGCGGACAAGCTACAGGTAACCGGCAGTTCGCGAGCGAAACGCGAAGCGGTCCAGCCCTCTCTTTGGGACCGCCTCGTCAACGACCTGCCGGGCGTGACCTCCGAGATAGACGGGCTGCGCCAGACCTTACAGGACGAGCTTGGCGCAGACCGGCTGGATACCCTGCTGGCGGGCAGCGCGCGGCTTGTCGATACCGACGCGGAGCTGACGCCCGATCAGAAGCGGCGTCTGCAACGCCTGGCCTTTCAGACCCAACACCGCGCGGAGATCGAAAGCCGTGGCGTGGTCGTATCCGCCCGCGTCCTCAAGGAGGCCGTGCGGCGCGACATCGAGGCCTTGTTCAACACCGAGCGTTTCGAAGCTGTTCCGCTTCTCTCTGATTTCGAAAGTGAACAGGCCGCAGACAATCCGCCATCGTTGGCCGATTTTCCGGAGGTGCGCCGAAGTGTGGTCAACTACGGTGTGCCTTCCTTCTCGGGCCGTTCGTCCCGCGACTTTGATCGCGAGACCCTGGCGCGCGAGATCCGCTCGGTCCTTGCCACGTTCGAGCCCCGTCTCAAGGAAAGCGCAACCAAGGTAACGGTGACCCTCGGTGACAAAAGTGTGGGCCTGAAGATCGAGATAGACGCTGTGCTGATCATGACGCCGACGCCGGAACGCATGCGCCTGCGCACCACGATCAATCTCGATAACGGCCTGGCGCGGACCGAATTTAGGGACAGCTGACATGGATCGGGTCTTCGTAGAATATTACGAGGAGGAACTGACCCATATCCGCGGACTCGCGGCGGAATTCGCCGACATGCATCCGGCGGTGGCGCGCAATCTTTCGCTGGATACGGTCCCCTGCCCGGACCCGTATGTCGAGCGGCTGCTTGACGGCGTCGCTTTCCTCGCCGCGCGCACCCGGTTGAAAGTCGATGCCGAGCGTTCGCGGTTTTCACGCAGCGTGCTGGATGTCCTCTATCCCGATCTGGTTACGCCCGCGCCGGCAACGGCAATGGCAGTGCTGAAACCCGGCCAGCAGGTCCAGTCGATGATTGCCGGCCATGTCATCAAGCGGAACACGCGGCTGGTGTCCAGCCTGCAACCCGGCCTGTCGACGCGCTGCACATTCACCACCGCGCAGGAAATGACGCTGTGGCCGATAACCATCATATCGGTCAGCTATTTCCAGGATCGCAGCGGGCTGGCAGCGGCCGGCATAACACCGATCGGCGGCGTTGGCGGCGAGGCGGCGCTGCGCATCACGCTGGGGCGGGCCGGAAAAGGCAGACTTAGCGAATTGGCGCTCGACCGGCTTGATTTCTATTTTGCCGGGCGCGCCAAAGCGCCATTGCTGTTCGACGCGATTTTCGGCGCCTGCTCGGCCGTTGGTGCACGGGCCGAGGGCAAGGCCAATCCGCTATCGCCGTTGCCGGGACCCGAAATGGTCGGCATCAGCGACGACGAGGCGTTGATGCCTCGTACCCGTCCGACATTCGAAGGGTACCGTCTGCTGCGCGAATATTTCATGATGCCCGAGCGCTTTCACTACGTGCGGGTTTCAGGACTGCAGTCGGTCGTGCGCCGATGCGAGGCCGGGGTCGAGATCATCTTCATGTTCCGGCGTCCGGTACCCGAACTCGCCGATGTGACGCCGGCGGATTTTGAACTTTTTGCGACGCCGATCATCAACCTGTTCGAGCGTGACTGCAACGTCATCGAGCTTGATCCGCGCAGAACGCGGCAAGTGCTGCATGCCGACCGCACGCGGGCGCGGGACTTCGAAATCTATCGGGTGACCCACGTCGAGGACGCCGACGCCGAGGGTCCTGATGCCGAAATTCCGGAGCTCTTCAGCCTGGGGCAAAACCGCAGCAATGGCTGGGTCTATTCCACCGAACGGCGCCCTCGCCGGGCCACCGAAGATGAACGGCGCGACGGGTTGACCCGCACCTCATACACTGGAGACGACGTTTTCCTATCGGTTTCACGGCCGGTCGGAAGTCCGGCGAACCGGCCGCTGAAGCATCTCGACATCATGGCGCTTTGCACCAACCGGGATCTGCCGATACTCGACGACAACCCTACTTTGACGCTGGAGACTGGCGATCCGGTCGAAACGATCCGGCTTATCGGTGCTTTGCGCCCGCCGCAGCCGGCGATCCCGGCCGCGCTGCCGGCGGGCGCCCAAGGCGAGTCCCGCGCCGACAATCTCGCCTGGCGGCTGGTGGCGCAGCTGGCGCTCAACTTTCTCAGCCTTGCCAAGGAAGGCCGCGGTGTCGATCCGCTGCATGCGCTGCTCGATCTCTATGCCGACCGGGGAGATCCGAGCCTCGCCCGCAATGTGCACTCGATTGTTCGCATCGACTCGCGGTCCGTCGTCGAACGGCTGCAGATCGATGGGCCGATGTGCTTCGGACGGGGCACGGAAGTGACGCTGCATGTGGACCAGTCGGTTTTGGCAGGGCAAAGCACATTGCTGCTTTCAGCCTTGCTTGCACGGCTGTTTGCCCGTCACGCCGGACTAAACGGCTTTGTGCGGACCCGCACGCGGCTGCTGCAGAAGCAGGAGGATGTGCCATGGCCGATGACGCCCGGCAATCGCTACCTGATCTAGACAAATTCGACTTGGACCAGGTCGAAGAGCTGGATGATACATTCGATTTTTTCGAACTGTTGCGCCGGCTCGAACGCAGGGGCGGGCTATTCGGCTATTCCGGCCCCGCGGATCGCGAGCCGGCAAGGCTCGGGCAGCATGTGCGTCTTAGCTTTTCCGCCAAGGACGTGGTTGCGTTCCGCGAAGCGAAGGACAAGACGCCGGGGAAGGTCGGGACGCCGGCCCGGGTCACGGTTGCAAATCTCGGGCTGATGGGACCGGAAGGCCCGATGCCGCTTCATTTGACACGTTGGGTGCTCGATCGTCTGTCGCAGCGCTGGTTCACCGGCGCCGACGCACGGCAGACCAGCGACACGACGTTCGTGGACTTCGTCAATATTCTCCAGCACCGCATGATCGCCCTGTACTATCGGGCCTGGGCCGACGCGCATCCGGCAGTACAGGTCGAACGGGCGGTCGGCGGCCGGGTAAGGGCCATGCTTGAAGCCATGGCGGGAATCGGACTTCCCGGCACCGACAATCCCGATCTCGACACCGTGAAGCTTCGCCAAGCCGCGTCGCTCGCCAGCCAGGTCGACGGTCCGGAGCGGCTGACGCTGTTCCTGGCGGAAGCGTTCAAGGTCCCGGTCCAGATCAAGGAGTTCGTTGCTACCTGGATGACCATACCGGCGTCGCTCCAGACCCGACTTGCCCAAGCTTACGCGGTGCTGGGTCGCGGGGCCACGATCGGCCCGCGCGTTTTCAGCCGCCAAAGCAGGATCGAACTCCGCGTCGGCCCGCTTGGGTATGAGGAGTTCAAAACGTTCCTGCCGGGCGGTCAACGTCTGCAAATGTTCAAACAGGCCGTTCGTGACATGGTTGGGGAATCGCTCGATGTCGATCTGCGGATCGTGCTCGCGCGTGAAGCAGTGCCGCAGCCCCGTATCGGAGCGGTGCAGCTCGGCCGAACCAGCTGGCTTGCGCGGCCCGCTGAAAGGGGCGATGCTGACGATATGCGGCTGCGGACAATCGTCGGATGGCGGCCGGAAATGGCGGAGGTCGCGGCATGAGTCTGCTGCTGACGCTGGAGCAAGGGCCACGGACCCAGGCGGTACGGCAGACCCGGCTGGACGAAGGTGAACTGGTGATCGGCCGTAGCGCGGACGCGGGCTGGCAGATCGACGATCCCGACATGTTCGTTTCACGCGCCCATTGCAGGATCACCGGCGGGCGGGATGGGTATTTCGTTACCGACACATCAAGCAGCGGCTTGTTCATAAACGACTCCGACAGCCCGCTCGGCGCCGGGACGTCGGTCCGTCTTCAGAACGGCATGCGGCTGAGGCTGGGCGACTACATCGTAGGCGTCGATCTGCAGACGCCGGCCGCTCAAGCACCAGCAGCCAGCCAATCGTTCCCGGAACGGTCGCCGCCGGCATCACGAGCGCCGGTAAGCATCAGCCGCGATGATTTCTTTTCAGCCACGGTCGAAGAAGAGCCGCGCCGACCGCGCCCCGCCGATCTGCCGAACCCGTTCGAGCAGCCAATTCCAGGAGCGTTCGAGCGCGCCAACCAGCGCAGTTCGCCTGCCTTCGACGACCCTTTCAGCCTCGACCCGGTAGCGACGCCCGCGCCAAGAGGCGCTGCCTTTTCCGAACCACGTGATGCGCTGGGCCCCGCAGACCCATTCAGCTTCGATCCGACGCCTTCCGGTGCACGCGAGCCCGTTCCAGGCCAGTCAGTCCCAGGCCAGCCTGTTCCAGGAAGGTCATCCGAATTCGATGACGATTTCGGTTTCGGGCCGGCCGCGTCGCCCGATGTGAGAAACGGCGCCGGCTCGACTGGTCAACGCCAACACATCGCCGGAAGGCCGCAGTCGGCCAATCCCTGGGATTTGCCTGGCCAGGCGACAGATATGCCTTCTCCGCCACGTGCCGGCGTTGCCCCCAAATCCGCCCCCTTCCCGGCAGCGGCGCAACAGGCGAACACGGCGCTTCGAACCGCGTTCTTGCGTGGCATGGGCATCGAGGAAGCCGATTTTCCGGGACGCGACAGCGTCGCGGAAATGGAGAAATTCGGTCGCGAGTATCGGCTCATGATGGAAGGCCTGATGCAGCTGCTGCGCAAGCGAGCCGAGGAAAAGGGGAACGCTCGCGTCGCCCAGACGGTGGTGGGGGCCTCTGAAGTCAATCCGCTCAAGTTTCTGCCGACGGTCGACGACGCCATCGTGACCATAATCGCGGAGCGCAGCCCCGGATTTCTGGCCGGCGAAGCGGCAATCGCCGACGCGGTCCGCGATCTCGCGCAACATCACGTGCGCGCCTGGCGAGGCGTGCAGTCCGCGTTGCGGCGAATGATTGACCGTTTTGACCCGGCAGCGATCGAGGAAGAGCTCAAGTCGAGTTCCGCGATCGGCACCCTGCTTTCGGGCGGGCGCAGCGCCAAGCTGTGGGAGCTATACCAGAAACGCCATCGTGAAATCGCCCAGAGTGCGGAATCGAGCTTCCTCGGCGAAATCGGCGCTGATTTTCGGGATGCATATGAGGAGGAGTGAAAAATGATCGATCGCCGTGAATTTATCGTTGCCCTGGGCGCAACCGGGCTGCTGGCGGCTTGCCAGAGTGGTCCGCCAAAACCATCGGCGGTCACTGTCAATCTGACCGGCGCGGCCGGCATGAACCCGGGACCAGGTGGCGGCGACCGGCCCGTGACGGTTCTCGTGATGCGGCTGCGCAGCACCGGTAAATTCAACTCGGCCGATTATTTCGCGTTGCAGGGGGATGCCGGCTCCGCACTCGGAGGCGATCTCATTGGATCCGACCAGATCTCCATCGGACCTGGAAAAACCGCATCCAAAACCATCACGGTCGAGCCGGACGCAGCTGCGCTGGGCTTCGTTGCCCTCGTCCGCGAGCCTGGCGGCCGGAGCTGGCGTACAACCAAGTCGGTGTCGCCGGGGTCAAAAGTAACCGTCAACGTCACTCTTGGCAGCGGCGGCATTTCCGCCTAGCGGCCAAGGCAAGGGGTGCTCGATGCAGAAAGTTGCGGCATGAGCGATGCAAACAGGGTGCTGTGGTCCGAAGGCCTGTTTCTCCGGACCCAGCATTTTCAGCAGCAGGATCGCTTTTTCGAGGCGACTGTGCGCGGCGCGTTGCAGGCCGGGCAGCTCCATACGTTCGGCTTTCAGCAGCTGACGCTCGACCAGGCAATGCTCGACGCCGGCCAGGTCTCTATACTGTCGGCCCGGGGCATCTTTCCGGATGGGACCCCCTTCTCCATCCCAGATATGATGGATGCGCCACGACCGCTGCCGGTCACCGCCGACACGGGCGCCGGACCGGTGCTGGTCGCCCTGCCGCTCGAGCCTGCCGGCGGTGTCGGCTTCGATCCGGCCCACGCCGCATCGACCGGCGCGCGCTATCATGGGCGCATCGTTACCGTCCGCGACGCCGTCCAGGGCGGTTCAGATCCTGAAGAAATCGAAATCGCCCGTCCGCAGGCGATGCTGCTTGCACCCGGAAAATCGGTTGGTGGCTACACCGCCCTGCCCATAGCCGATATCAAAGGGGTTCGAGCCGATGGCGGTGTCTCCCTGGATGAGACGTTCCTGCCACCGACATTGGTTACCGGAGCGGTGGCCTGGTATCGGCAGTTGCTTTTGGAAGTCGTCACCGGCCTCGACCAAATCGCCGAGGCGCATGGCAAAATGGTCATGGGCGGGCCAGGGCGCAGCGTCGAAGACCTGTTGATGCTCAATCTCGCCAATGCGGCGCGTCCGCGGCTGGCCCACATGCTGGCTCAGGATGTCTTCCATCCGGCCGAGCTTTACCTGGAGCTTGCCGGTCTTGCCGGCTCAATGGCGACCTATGGCTCGAGCGCGCGACGGCTGAGCGAGTTGCCGGCCTACGATCACATGGCGCCCGGCCCCGCCTATTCGGCGCTGGCCGACGCCTTGCGCTCGCTCATCCTGAGCCTGCGTTACATCGAGCCTAAATCACGCGCACTGCCGGTCATGCGGCATTCGACCAATGTCTGGAAAATCCGCATCGACAACCCGAAGCTGCTGGTGGCCAGCCGGATCGTCATCCGGGTCGGCTCCGAGCTGTCGGAGGATGCCTTGCGCAAGATTTTCGTCAACCAGGCGACCGTCGGTTCGGCGGATCAGTTCGAGGGCCTGTGGAAGTCCCGTCTACCCGGCATCCCGCTGAAGCCGCTTCATTCCCAGCCGCGCGAAATCCCCTACGACGGCGATCGGCTGTGCCTTGAGCTGGATCAGAAAAGCGAGCACTGGGCCTCGCTGCTCGATGCCCCCGGCTTCGTCATCGGCGTGTCGGGCGTGCTGCCGAGCGAGCCGCAAGTCGACTGCTATTCGGTAAACAGGTGAGATGATGAGCCGGGATGATCCTTTCGGACTGTCGGAGGATCGCGAACGCACCCGCATACGACTAACCGGCGCGCCGATGCCGCGACCGATGACGCCACTGTTGTCGGGTGTGCCAATCAAACGGTCGCGCACGCATCCGAACACGCTGGTCAACGCATTCGCGCCGCTGCTCGAGTTCGCGCCCGAGCTTGAAAGCGCACTGCCGCCGGAAAACCCGGAAGCGCTGCGCACCCGCCTGCTCGATGAGCTGGTTCGGGCGCGTGACGCGGCAATGGCGGCGGGGTCCTCTCTGGAGCGCGCCGACCAGGCAGCCTGGGTGGTGGCGGCATTGCTCGACGATCTGGCTCTGAACACGCCATGGGGCGGCGCCAGCGCATGGCCGCGCCAGCCGCTTGTGGTTATGCTGCGAGGCGATGTCGATGCCGGCACGCAGTTCTTCACCCGTCTCGACGAACTGGAGCGGCATCCGAACCGGGATCGCGAATTGCTCGAACTGCAATATCATTGCCTGGCGCTGGGCTTCCGCGGCAAATATCGTGTTCCAGGCCGGTCGGGCGACCGCTCGCTCAATGCCGTTCGCGTTGCTGCGGCGCGCTTTCTGCGCGATGCCGATGCCGACGGCGCGCCGCTGTCGCCGAACTGGAAAGGCGTGATCGCATCCGACGAGCCGCAGCGCTTCATCGTGCCGATCTGGGTGATGGGGCTCGGCGCGGCGGTTCTCGCCACTGCAATCTACCTCGGGCTGTCGATGGGACTGAGCAGTCAGGCGGTTGAGCTTTCGACCCTGGTTCGTGCTTTGCCGCCGCCGGCCCGCGGCGAAATCAGCCGGACATCGCCACAGGTCGACGCGCCGCCGCCGGAGGCAGTGGATTTTGCGCTGGTGCCGGAGTTTCAGGCCGGAGCGCCGGCCAATCTCAGGGCCGCGCTCAGCGGCACCGAGAGCGTCTCGCTGGCCAGGCTGATCATTCAGGCCTCCAACCCCGAACTGTTCCAGTCGTCGCGGCCGACATTGACGGAAGGCTTCGAACCGCTGATCGGCTCAATCGCCAAAGTGATCCTCGCCAATCAGGAACTGATCGGCAACATCACCGTGGTCGGCCATACCGACAGTATTCCTTTGCAACGGTCCAATCCGCTTTCCACCAACCAGCGGCTGTCCGAAGCGCGCGCAGCAACCATTACCGAGATGCTGGTCCAGAACGGTGTGCCGCAGGACCGCATTCGCTTCGAAGGACGTGCAGCGACCGATCCAGTGGCCGACGACAGCACCCGCGCGGGACGGGCCTTGAACCGCCGCGTCGAGGTGCTGGTCGAAAAGAGGCTGTGAGATGTTCATCCTGCGCTTCCTGTGGGCGGTCCTGACATCGCGCTGGCTGTGGACGCTGATCGGCATCGCGCTGCTTTCCCTGGTTATCTGGGTGTTCGGCCCGATCGTCAGGGTCGGTGCTTACGAACCCTTCGCCTTGGAAAATGTCCGCATCGTCATCGTTGCGCTGCTGGTCATCTTCTGGCTGATCTGGCTGATCGTCGCGCAACGCCGGGCGATCCGGGCCAACCGCATGTTCGTCGCCGAAATCGCTGCGCCCGTGGTGGAAGAACCGCTGAGTCCCGGCGAAGAGAACGTCGCCGCCGTCGGCGCCAAGTTCGCCGAGGTGATGGTCGAATTGAAGCGCCGCAAGCTGGGCGGACGCAAGTTCCTGCGCGAGATGCCCTGGTACGTGATCGTCGGGCCGCCGGCCACCGGCAAGACCACGGCCTTGCGCCAGTCCGGCCTGAACTTTCCGATCGACCTCACCGACGATCTGCAGGGGGTTGGCGGCACGCGCAACTGCGACTGGTTTTTCTCCGAGAACGCAGTTCTGATCGACACGGCGGGCCGCTACGTGCAGCAGGAGAGCCAGCCGGACGTCGATGCGGCGGAATGGCTGGGCTTCCTCGACCTCTTGAAAAAGCATCGCGGCCGCCGGGCGCTCAACGGCGTGATCGTCGCGCTGTCGATCGACGCGCTTTCAGAGGGCGACGAAGCCATCAGGGCGCATGGCCGCAAGATCCGTCGTCGCCTGGCAGAGCTCAACGACCGGCTCGAAATCCGCCTTCCAGTCTATCTGATGCTGACCAAGGCCGATCTGATCAAGGGTTTCGAGGCTTTCTTCGGCGGCCTGTCGACGGCCTCGCGCGAGCAGGTCTGGGGGACGACCTTTGCGCTGGATGCGCGGGTCGACGCAAAGACCATAGAGCGGGAAATCGCCACCCTTGCGACGGAACTCGAGCGGCGGCTGGTGCCGCGCCTGGAGGACGAGGACAAACTCGCCGCCCGCGCCGAGATTTTCAGGTTTCCCGCCCAGCTGACGAGCCTGTCCGAGCCGATCCAGGTGCTGGTCGAGGCGATGTTCGGCGAAAGCCGCTACGAGGAAGCCGCCTGGCTGCGCGGCCTCTATCTGACGTCGGCGACCCAGGAAGGGGCACCCATCGACCGGCTGACCGCAGCGCTGTCTTCATCCTTCGGTCTTCCGCCGCGACGGGCCATGCCGGCGCCGCGCGTCGAAAAACGCAGCTTCTTCCTGAAGAACCTGCTGACCGAGGTCATTTTCAGGGAAGCCGGCCTGGGGACGTTCGATCCGCTGGCGCAGCGCCGCCGCGCCTGGATCTGGCGTGGCGCCGCGGCAGCCTGTGCCGCCGCCGCCCTGTTGGCCGGTGCGATGTTCACCTGGTCCTACTTCGACAACCGCAATGCGATCGCAGCGCAGGCGGGCCAGTTCGAAGCGCTGCAGGCGCCGCTGACCGCGGCAGCCGCGAGCCCGGCATCGGTGGAGCAGCCCGCCATCGACAGCGCGCTCAATGCGATGGCCGAGGTCGCAAATGCCCGTACCGCACCACCGAGCAGTGCCCAGGACCTGCTGGGGCCGTCGGCGTCGGCAGAGCTGCTGCGGGCGCAGGCCGACACTTACGACCACGCTCTGCGCAACGTGCTGGAGCCGCACATGGTCGCTCTGCTCGAGGCGACCATGTGGCGGCAGATCCGCGATCCGGATTTCATGCTGGGGGCGCTAAAAACCTATCGCATGATGACCGGCCTGTCGCAGATGGACGCCGATTACGTCCAGGGCTGGTGGGTCAACGACTTGCCGGAATTTGCGCCTGCGGCGCCGTTTCCGACCGCCGACGCGGAAGAGCACCAGCTTGCCGCGATCCGTCGCATGGCGGTCGACGACAGCTACATCGCCGCGGATCAGGGGTTGGTTGCCGAGGCGCTGAAAACGGTTTGCACGATTTCGCTGCCGGCGCGCGCCTACAGGCAGTTGCTGGCCGACCCGGCGGTGGCCGGCCTCAAGGAATGGATCCCGGCGAATTTCGCCGGCCCCAACGGCGCCAAGGTTTTTGCACGGCGTTCCGACAAGACGCTGCGCGTCGGCATTTCAGGCGCGTTCACCTATTCCGGCTTCCACGATGCCATTCTCGAACGGGTCGAGGACGTCGCCGCCCAGGCCGCACTCGATCGGGCGGTCTTTGCCGGAGGCTGTTCGGAAAATGCCGAAACCTCGGTCTCGGCGCTGTCGGAGGATATTCTAAAACTCTATTACGAAGACTACATCGCGCAATGGGACAGCATCCTGCGCGATATCAGACTCGCGCCGTTGGCCGACCTGAATATCGCCAGCGAGAACCTAAAGGATCTCTCGAGCGCCGACTCCGCGCTGAAGCGCCTGCTTACAGCGGTGGTTCAGGAGACCGAGCTGACCCGATCCGATGAAGCGCCGGCCGACAACAAGGCGGCGACCAAGGCCGGCTCGAAACTGCTCAGCAAGCTCGGCAAGCTTGGCAAGCTCGCCAAGACAGGGGCAAAGCTGCTGCCGCGCGCAGGCTCCGCCAATGAGGTGGACCTTACCGGCAATCTGGTTGCCGAACATTTCAAGCCGCTCAAGGGGGCGATCGCCGAGGTCGACGGCCAGCCGCCGGCACTCGACGCCGCGGTGGTGGCGCTGACCGCACTTTCGAACGTGCTGCAGACGGTCACGGCCAATCCCGACCCGCAGGACGCCATCAAGAAGCAGGGTGGGCTGGCCGAACTGACCGGAGCGGTCGCCAGGCAAGCGCAGATCCTGCCCGATCCGGTCGACGACTGGCTCGGCGGCATTGCCGGCGACACCAGCGGCCTGACCCAGAAGGCGGTCACCTCGGAGCTCAACGCCATCTGGCGCGCCGACATCCTGCCGTTCTGCCAGGCGGCGCTGAACGACCGCTATCCGTTCAGCCCCGAAAGTGCGGTCGACGTCAATGTCCGCGATTTCGCCCGCCTGTTCGGGCCGGCCGGGATGATCGACACCTTCATCAACGACCATTTGATCAGCTATGTCGACACCGCCAGCCAGCCATGGAAATGGCGCGCCGATTTCGGCCTCGAAGCGGCGGCTCTGGCGGCGTTCGAACAGGCCAGGCGGATCCGCGACGATCTGTTTCCAGGCGGCACCGGGCCGGTGATGAGTTTTACGCTCCAACCGAAGGACCTGTCGCCCAACGTCACGCGCGTGACGCTCAATCTCGATGGCCAGAACCTCGTCTACTACAACAACGCGACGCGGCCGCAGCCGATGACCTGGCCCGGCAAGGACGGCACCGGCGTCATCTCGCTCGCCTTCCAGCCGATCGACGGCTCGCCCGAAGTCATGCTGAACGAAACCGGCAGCTGGGCGTGGCTGAGGCTGCTGCGCAGCGGCCGCTTCACCGGCACCTCGCTGTCCGACGTCTACAGCCTGCGACTGGGCACGCAAGGCATGTACGCCGATTTCGAGCTCAAGGCGGCAAGCGTCGAAAATCCCTACAATTTGCAAATGTTCAAGAAATTCTCATGTCCGCCACAGATATGATCACCGGATTTTTCGGCAAGATCCCGGCGACGGGCGACTTTGTCGCCTGGAACCTGCCGCGAGCCTTCATCGACCGCTGGGATCGCTGGATGTCGATGGAATTGCGTGCGCGGCCGGACGAGGGCGAACTTGACCCGCGTGTCTGGCGTTTCACGGTGCCGGCTGGCATCTTCTGCGATCAGCCTTGCGCCGGCGCGTGGCGGATGAGCGAGGATCGTGTCGGGCGCAGATATCCATTCGTGGTCGCCGCCATTGGACGCCCTCCCCGCATAGACGACGAATGGTTCGATGCTGTGTCCGGGATCGCGGGTGACGCGGTGTCGCGTTACTGGACGAGCGCCATGGTCGCCGAACGGGTCAACGCGGTTCAGCCGCCGCCAGCCAACGAAACGGAGCCCAAGATCGTGTTCTGGTGCGACGGCTGGAACGTCCACGAATGCCATTTTAAAGATATTCATGATCTGGCCGACAACGGCCTGCCCGTCATGCGCACGGTACCTCTGCCTGCGGAGGAAAGTTGATCATGGCCATTACCGTCTTCGCCGAGAACATGGGCTTCTTCCACAAGGGCAGCAATGGCAAGGGCATCGCGCCGGGCGATGTCTGTCTGTCGCCGCCGTCGCCGCCGGCAGGCCCGGTTCCGGTGCCCTATGTCAATATGCTGTCTTCCTCCGACCTGTCGAACGGCACCAAAAGCGTCAAGATCGACGGCGAGCCGACTGCGATCGAGAATTCCTCGGAGATTTCGACCAGCACCGGCAACGAGCCGGCGACCCAGGGCCTCGGTGCAGGCGTCATCACCCACAAGATCAAAGGTAAGGGCGTCTTCAAACTGTGGTCGTTCACGGTCAAGGCGGAGGGAAAGGGGGTCGACCGCCACGGCGACATGATGGCTCAGAACACGGCCAGCGATCTGCCCAACTGTATCGACCAGACGGCGATCAATACCTTCAAGGCGCTGCTGAGACGCAAGGGTATCGCGCCCGGCCCCTGTCCGAGCAAGCCTTACGACGCGAAGGTCCACCGCCCGGACAAGGATCCTTCCCCGGCCCAGAAGAAGGCGGTCCGCAACAAGCCATGCTGGGAATGCGCTCGGGACGACAAACGGGTGACGCGCGCTCACTGGCGCACTGAGCGATTGAGGACGGGGGGACCAATCGTACGATATGAGGATCCTGTCCATGGAAAGGATATGGCGCGCGGCGAAGGCCATATGACCCATGACCATCAGCCGCCGCTGTGCGTGGCCTGGGCGCTTGGCGGATGCAATATGAAACTTGCGGATTTCAAGAAGTATTTCGAACGGGCAAGCAGGGTCAAACCTCACTGTGAAGCGCATTTTCGCAGTCAAGGAAGTCAGGCGGACGCCTATGCGGCGACGCTGTAAGGGAGGTGAGTCATGATCGCGATCGCCAAGAGCTACGACGACATCCAGCAGCGCTACATCGCCGAACTGCGCGCGCTTCTGCCTGAAATCAAAGCCTGGTGGAGCGGCATCGTCGCAGCCGAAACTTACGATTCTATCTCACTAATCTGGCCGACTGGAATTTCCGGGCACCCGCGCTTTCTGCATGTCTTTCGGACGCACTATTTTGAGGTGGAGAATCTGAACCGAAAGAACGAGCACGAATTCGTCGAGGAGGCCGAGAAGTCGCCCGAAGAAAAATGGGGGGTCGACGACCTCGGCGACAGCCCCCGCTATGTCGGGCACATAGATTTGCTGATCGACGACATCCCCAGCAAGGCGCCCGATCTGACCGAGGTGGTCAACGGCTTCGTTTTCGTGCCGATCGGGCTCGATCAGGATGAAGAGATCACCTGATGGCGCTGATCACCTATTTTGAAACCGACCGCGGCATTCGCCGCCTGCTACGCCAGCCCGGCTACATCGAGCCCCGGGATGCGAAAATCGAGGCGCGCAAGCTCGCCCAGAGTTCCGGTCGGCACCAAGATGTTTTCGACGGCTACCTGGAAGATATCCAGATGGCCTACGAAATCGCGGTGCCCTGGTGGGCGGACACGGTCAAAGCGCAACAACAGCGGGGGTTGAATCGCGACGAGGCTATCCGCAAGGCGTTCAACAAGCGCGCCGCCGGCGCAGCCGCGCATGGGAACGTAGTCTGGATCGTACGCAATTACTGGCTCGATTGCTGCGACGCCAACAAGAGCTCTGGAGAGGTCGTCTATCCCGAAATCCTGCTTCTGCAATGGCTGATCGACGCCAAGAAGAAGGAACTGGTGCGCCTGATCGCCTGTATGCCGTACTGGCCGATCGGGATGGATGAGAACAGAGCCTGGTGCTGAGCGATGAGCTTCGCTGTCTGGTTGGAGAATCGTACCCCCTTCGTGGTCGGATCTTACACGCTGCCTGACGCGGACGGTCAGGAGGTTTTCCTGGGCCTTTTCTCGGCGAGCTTCCAAGGCGCGGAGGAAGCGACCGCGCTGGAGCCGGCCGAGCAACAATTGCCGGTGACGCTTAGCGATGTCCTTTTCGGCGATCCTACCCTTTCATCGACGCGCTACGAGGCCGATATCGCGATGCTGAAGCCCGGCGTCGACGTCATCGTCAACGGCACCGCATATGCGCCGAACGGGAAGGCGGTTCGAGAAATGCAAGTGGGACTGAAGTTCGGGCCACTGCAAAAGGTGCTCAGTATCGTCGGCGACCGCATCTACGATGCCGGCAGCTATAGCGCGCCACATCCATTCACACGGATGCCTATCGTCTATGAACGCGCCTACGGCGGCACCACCGCCGATCTGAAGACCGATCCTCGCAATCCGCTGGGAGTGGGTTTCGCCCATGCCCGATCGGCTGATCCAGCAGTCAAGACGCAGGCGCCAAACATAACCTACCCGGCCGAGCCATTCATGAGCCCCTCAGACAAGCTGCGGCCGGCCGGTTTCGGGGCACTCGGGCGCGGGTGGCAGCCGCGCCTGCCGTTGGCAGGGACCTATGATCAGGCTTGGATCGACACCCAGTGGCCCTTGCCGCCAAAGGATTACGATCCGCGCTACAATCTCGCCGCGCCGGCGGACCAGCAACTCCCAGATCTCAACGGCGGCGATCAGGTCACTCTGAAGGGACTCACCCCCGGCGGCCGGTGGAACTTCAAGCTGCCGCGCGTGGTCGCGCCCATCCGCCTGATCTTCGAGGACCGCGTCGAAGACCAAATTTTCAAGGCGGATACGATCATCATCGAGCCCGACATATTTCGGGTGACGCTGAAGGCGCGGGTGGCTGTGACGACGCGGCGCAACCGGCCTGCGCTGCGCGAACTCGTCTTCGGCCATGTCACGCCAGCGCTGATTGCGGCAAAGCGAAAGGGTAAGGATTATTTTGCATTGCGCGGGACTGACGGCACCATTACCGACCGCCCGGCGTGGCTGCCATGAAACGACCATTGTATATCGCTGGCGGCGGCGCAGTGACGCCCGCCGGCCTGAACCGGCGGCAAACGCTCGCCGCGATCCGCGCCGGGCTCTCCGCCTTTGAAGAGTATCTGCTGGCCGAGCCTATGGGTGCGTCGCAGATCGTCTCGCGCATTCCCACGCACTGGTCGCTGAGAACCACGGATTGGGACTGGCTGGTCAACATGGCGTCGCGCGCCATCACGGACGCGCTCGTATCGACGGCGGCGGATCCGCGCACAACCGTGCTGATCCTAGTGTTGCCGGAGCAGTTCAGGAACCATGCGGCCTTCGAAGAAGGCGATCCTTCTGGCTTCCTAAATGCCGTCGTGCGCGCATGCGGCGGGCCATTCCATGGAGAGTCGCGCGCGCTCGACGGCGGTGCCGCAGCAAGCATCGGCGTGCTTGATCAACTGTCCGAGATGCTTGCCCATCCTGGCGTCGAGCGCATCCTGCTCGGCGGCGTCGACAGCCTGGTCAACGACAAGGATATCGCTCGGCTCGCCGAGGCGGGACGGCTGAGGGGATCTGACAATGCTCAAGGGCTTGTTCCCGGAGAGGCAGCAGCCTTCGTTCGCCTGCAATCGAGGCCGGATCCGGAGTCGCCGGGTCTCGCCGCCATCCACGGCGCCGGTTTTGCTCAAGAAGCCGATACTGTTTTGACGGAGCGATACAGCCAGGGCAAGGCGCTGCTTGGTGCGCTTCATGGGGCGTTGAATGGTACCGGCAATGGTCCGCGTGAGCCCGACATCGTCTTTGTTGTCAGCAATGGCAGTGGCGAGCGCTATAGCGGGTGGGAGGCAAACATAGCGCGGTCTCGCTTCTATCGCACAAGGCGCGAGATCTTGCCGATTGCCTATCCGGCAATGACTGTCGGCGAGGTAGGGGCGGCCGGCGGGGCGCTGGCGCTGCTCGTGGCGGCCGACAGTTTCACCGCCGGCTATGCGCCCGGCCCGGTCGCGATGTGCGAGGTCGCCTCCGAAGCCGGATTGCGCGCTACGGCGCTGGTCAGCAAGGTCAAGTCCGGCTGAATTACATCCAGGCGGGGAAGCGCTGCGTGCGCCGCCAGTCGGCCAAGGGGAGGTCGGGGTTTTCGAAAGAGGCGCGGATGGCGGCGAGCCGCTGCCGACGCATCGAGCGGAATGTGGCGTGCTTGCCTGGTCCCCGCCCGTCGTCCCACCATGCACTCGCGCGTTCGGCCATTGGAAGCGGCGAATCCTCGATCTCGGCGAATTGCTTTCCAAGCGACGTGGAATTGACAGTAAAGACGTCGGTGTCATTGAAATCGACCTCGAACAGATCGCGCCAGGCGAGGCCCGCGGCAAAAGCGAATTGGGGCTCGCGCATGCGTTCGATTAGCCAGGGCACGATCGATCTGTCGCCAAGCATTCCGATGGTGGCTAGAGCCGGTAGTCGCAACGACGGTTCGTTCAGACATTTCTGAAGCCAGGCTTTTGCGGAAGGTCCCGCCGAGGCGAGTAGCCGGATGTCGATCACCTCACTTTGGGGAACACTGCCAGAGGCAAGCAATTCATCAAGGACAGGCAGGGCCGCGCGGCCTGCGCCGAGGAGACAAGCGGCGAGTGAGGCCGCCAACCGCTCGGGCGGCTGATCGGCAGCGAGACGCTCAGCTACCGCCGGGAGCAGATCGCGGCGGCGCAACGCGCCAGCCAACCGCAACGCCCGTATCCGGACCTCAGCCTGGCCATTTCCGGCTAATTCGCCGAGGGTCGGGCCGGCATCGGCGCGATGATGCCAGAGCGCCGCGAGCCCGATGCATTTGAGCATCGTTTCCCTGGAATCGACCCACTTGGCGACAAAAGGACGGAGTTTTTCGCGCGGTGTCCGGGCGATGGCGCCTGATATACCCTTGATGCCGGTCTCGCCGAGCTCGGCGGCGGCCTCGATCACTGCGGCAAGCGGCTTTTCCAGTCCCCAATGCAGCGCCAGGCACGCCATGACAAAGAGTTCTGGGGCTTCCGGGTAATCGGAGAAACGCGCGTTCGCCGCCGCCCACGCAGCCTCACCCGACGCGAACAGGCCTTCAAGATTGGCGTCCAGTCGCTGGTCGATGCGGCCGATGTCGATTTCGCCCAGAAGCGGTCCGTCGATCTCGCGGCGCCGCCGCGACCAGAGGAAAGCGGCGTCCTCCGCGTGCTGGTCAACGATGGCGGGGATCGTCGCAAGGCGCTGCATCGGCTCGACCTAATTCAGGTGAACAGCCGCCCCTCGTATACGGTTCGTACCGGTCGCGTGGCTGTTGAGCTGTGTGCCGCGGATGGAGACGCGCCCGTTCTTCTCCAGAATGATGGACGCCAAACCACATCTGAGCTCGATGCGATCGCGCGCGTCCAGTGTCACCGTCTCGCCGTCGCGCAACACTTCAACGGGATGCGAATGGGGGCGCAGATCAACTATCCGTCCGACCACAAGCGGCCGGGCGGGGTCGCCCGCTTCGAACAGCAGTGCCACTTCCGAGCCGACAGAGGAAGCGTCGAGAGCGGCGAGACTGCGGGCCTTGAGCGCCGTGTCGCTGGGATTGCCGACGAAAACGACGAGCGGCGAGCCGTCCTCGAAGCCGATCAGCAACCCAATGATCACGCCGTCAACACGCTCTACAACGTCCATCGCTCGGCCCTCAATTCGCTCAATTGTTGTGAACACTGCTGCCTTTGATCTTGGTCTTACCGTCGGCCTTCACGTCGATGTCGCCGCTGCCGTCGAGCCTTATGTCCTTGCCCTTGACGCTGATCGTGCCGTCCTTTTTGAGGATGATGCTGGCATCGCCGCATTTCAGCGTGATCTCGTCAGCCGCCTCGACGTACAGCTTCTTGCCGAACTTCATCACGCCGTCTTCGCCGACGATGACACTGCTCGCCTTGGCGACTTTTAGCGAATAGGTCCCGCCGACCTCGATCCCCTCGTCCGCTGCAATCTTGGCCAGCCGCGCCTTGCCGACCTGCGAGGAATGGGCGCCGCCAACAGTAAAGCTCTGGTCGGCGGCGACGTCAACCGTCTGCGCGGCGCCGATCTGCCACTTGTCTGCCGCGCCAATCGTGTGGCTCTGCGCCGCGCCTACAGTGACCGATCGTGTCGCACCGATCGTATTCGTTTGCGGTCCGCCGACGCTTCGTGTCTCGGATGCCCCGACCGTATCGACCCGAGCCGCGCCAACTGTCACGGTCTGGACGATAGCGACCGTCTGCGTATGGTTGGCGCCGATCGTTTCAGTGGAGTTTGACCCGATTCCGATCGTCTCATTGGATCCCACCGTCAGCGAGCGATTCACCCCCACCGTCTCGGTGTCGTTGTTGCCGATATCCGTGGTCTGGTCGACGCCGACCTTGACCGTCTTGTTGTTGCCGACGTCCTCGTCGAGGTTGTGGCCGACTGAGTGCTTGGCGTCGTGGTCGATGCGGTCGGACTGGTCGTGTTGCACCAGCTTGGTGCGGTCGTTCTTGATCAGAAGGTTGTGATCCTTCTGCGCTTGGAAATTGACCAGTTCGGAGCCGGCCTTGTCCTCGAACATTAGCTCGTTGTAACCGCCGCCGCCTTTCGACGAGTCGGATTTCCAGCCGGATTGCGTGGCGCTGCCCGGCAGTCCGTAGGGCGGCATCTGCGAGGCATTGTAGACGCGTCCGGTGATGATCGGCAGATCCGGGTCGCCTTCGATGAAGTCGACGATGACCTCCTGGCCGATGCGCGGGATCTGGATGAAACCCCAGCCGCTGCCGGCCCAGGTCTGCGACACGCGCACGAAGCAAGAACTGTTCTGGTCCTTCTTGCCGAGACGGTCCCAGTGGAACTGGACCTTCACCCGTGCATATTTGTCGGTGAATATTTCCTCGCCGGACGGGCCGACCACCGTCGCCGTCTGCGGGCCGCGCATGATCGGCCGGGTCGTGACGCGCGGCGGGCGATAGGCCAAGGCGGTCGGCGCCACGCCGAGGATCACCTTGAAGTTCTCGCTTTCGACGTCGGCAAGGGCTCTGTAGCCGGGATCGAACAGCCTGTATTCGGCGCTGACCACCAGATACTCCTGGTTCTGGTCTTCCCTTGGAAAGCCGTTCAGCTTGAACGTGCAGCCCGAATACAGGCCGCGCACGGTGCCGACTGCAGCGATGCGCTGGTGCACGGCCTGGATTTCCTCGCGCCGTATCGCGGCCAGGCTGTCGCCGCGGCCGACGTCGAGATGCGCGCCGGGCTGGCGGTAATTCTCGCCCGCGGCCAGCTTGTGGCTGAACGGCTGGGCGGATTTGGCCATCAGGTCGGCGCCCGGCTTCTTGAAATCATAGTCGGTATGGACATAGGCGCCCGGCCGCACCGAGCTGCCCGGAATCCATTCGGTGATGTATTCGACATCGCGCCGGGAGCCCTGCCCTTCAAAGTGATAGGGCACCTTCTCATAGCCCGGCGCCGGCTTGAGCTTGTTCATGGCATCGGCGAGCACAAGCGTGTGCTTGCCCTCGTCGTGCTCGAAGAAATACAGGATGCCTTCGTGCTCGAGCAGCCGCTGCACGAAATCGAGATCGGTCTCGTCATACTGGACGCAGTACTCACGCGGCGGATAAGACCCTTGCAGGCGCTTCTCGAATTTTGCCGTGCTGTATTTCGAGAAAACCTCCTCGACGATTTCGATGACGCTCATGTTCTGGAAAATGCGGCAGTCGGTGGTATTGCCGAGAAACCAGAGCCATGGCCTGATGATGGCTTCGTAGTATGCTAGGCGGTCCTCGATCCGGGTCAGCCGAAACTCGGAGACAAGGCCGCTGAACCAGCGTTTGGGATCGGATTCACCTTCGATCGAAACCGCGCCGCCCAGCATCTTCAGCGGATCGATATCGGGGCTGCTGCTTACGAATCCGACCGTATAGGCCAGACAACGACTGATCTCATCGCGCCCGACAAGATGCGTGAAGGTCAACAGCTCAGCGCCAACCGGCGTCTGCACAACCGTGGCACGTTCGTTCGGCATGGGTCGTGCCCCCTCCCGCCGCTCGTTTCTGCCTGAGCCTAGCACATGTCTTGCACCGACCAAAGGGGACGCTTGGCGAGTGCAGCCTAATCGCCTGTGAAATCATCGACTTGAACGCTTCTGTGCCGCCGCGCTCAGAAATTGCTGGTATAATAGGGTGTCCTGGGCGAGTTTGCCGACAGGATCGACGGCGATTTTGAATGTATATCAGTCTGCAGATCAACAATGTCGTCTCGCTGCCCGCCGGTATGTCGACCGGCTACTCCGCTCGCGATCGCAGCTTTGAAATCGGCCGCGAAGCCTGTGACTGGACCTTGCCCGACCCCGACAAGTTCATCTCCGCCAGACACTGCGAAGTGCGTTACCAGGCAGGCGCGTTCTGGCTGCACGACATCTCGCGCAACGGCACATTCATCAACGGATCGACCCAGCGCATGGCCGGCCCTCACCGGCTCGGTCAAGGCGACCGGTTGCTGATCGGCCGCTATGTCGTCCTGGTTTCGATCGATGACGAGCGCGCCGCGACAGGCCAGCCTCGAAGCAGCCACGGTTCGACGCAGCGGCAAATGCCTGTCGCAACCGGGCGGCCGCGGGAATTCGGAGACCAGCCTTTCTTCGAGCCGGTAGAGCAACGGCCCGGGCAGAGAGCACCGGTGTCGACGTCTTCGCCGCCCGCTCATCTCGCTTCGACGAGAGACGAGGTGCTGCGGGACATCGCGATCGCAGCCGGCATCGCGCCGGAATTGCTTCAATCGCGTGATCCGCATGAAGTGGCTGCCGAAATCGGCGCGGTGCTGCGGACGGTTGTCGAGGAACTGGCCCTGCTGCTGAAAGCACGTGCGGCTGCCAAAATACTGGCCAAGAGCACACACCGGACGATGATCAGCGCTGCCGACAACAATCCGCTAAAGTTCGTCCCGGGAACCGACGAAATACTCGAAATCATGTTTGCGCGGCGCAGATCCGGCTACCTTGATGCCAGGCACAGTGTCGAAGACGCGTTCCGCGATCTCAAGACGCACGAATTTGCCACCTATGCAGCCATGCAAGCTGCGCTCTCGCGGCTGCTTGACGATTTGTCGCCCGAGGCGATCAGCAAAAAACTCCCGCCGACGTCATTCACCTCGAAGAAGGGCCTGGCCTGGGACGCCTTCGTCGCCAAATGGCGGACCATGGAGGAAGCGCACGAAAACGGGATGCTGGACATATTCCTCGCCTATTTCAGCGAAGCCTATGCCAAAGCCGACAAGCAAAAGTAGACCGGGAGGACTGGACCTGGCAGATGCTCCGGAAATCGGATCGGTTTGCTGCGCTTAGCTTCGGCTGCGGAACGGATCAAGCACCAACTGGAATGTATCAGGGCGTCCTTGGCGAGCCCAAAGATACGACGCGGTCGTTGGCGAAGAAAAATCCTTTCGCAGCGATGCATCCGGTTCCAATCGGCAGTTTCTAAGCTTACGATCATTTTCGACAGTTCGCCAGCGGGTAGGCTGATTGACCTGGGGGTCTGCGGCACATGTCATGTTACGGCGGGTTAAAAAGATATAGCCGACCTTCCTCCGGACACTGCCGTCGCCAGCAGCGCCTGCAGTCCCTGCTTGCCCACTTGTGGCGCACACGCGGCGCCCACGCGGGGACGGACGTCTGGCGATGAGCTCGAAGGACGATCCTTTCGGCCCAGCGGGCAAGACCGTCATTCGCGCACCGCGCCGCGCTGAAAAATCAGCGCCAGATCCCCAGGGGGCCGTTCCCGACGGCGGGCGCCCCGGTCCCTCGCCGGTCAAGGATTCAACGGTTTTCGATCCGGTCGCTCGGCATGCACCGCCGGGCTGGACATCCGGAACCGTGATTTATCAGGGCGCAGACCCCGGCGCAGCGGCGGCAACCGGCTCCTTTGCGGCGGCGCCGGGCATTCAGCAGGACATCCTGTTGCAGGCCACGGACAGCGTCAGATATTCCGCAGCCAATCCTTTCCTCGCCGCGGCCGCGCCTTTGCTGATGCTGTTTGGCCAGCTCAGGCTTATGGCTGTCGAAAGACAGGCGGAGCAGCTGGCGGAACATGTCGCCGAGGCGATCGAAAAATTCGACCGGACAATGGAGAAAGCCGGCGTTCCCGAAGAAGATGCACGGATCGCAAAATTTGCCCTCTGCGAAACCGCTGACGACCTCATCGGCAACCTGCCTTGGCCCAAGCCAGACGCCTGGGCGCAGCACAGCATGCTGTCACAGTTCTTTCACGTCGTGCCCACCGGCTCGGGTTTCTACGCAGCGCTGAACAAGATACTGGCCGCGCCGGAGGCACACTATGATTTGCTTGAACTGATGCATGCCTGCCTGTCGCTGGGGTTTGAAGGCCAGTATCGAGGCCTTGCGCGCGAGGACAACAATCTCGAACGCGTTCGACGCGACGTCTACGAGACGCTTCGCTACTTCAGGGCGCGCGCCGACGACGACATCTCGCCGCACTGGCAAAGCCTGGCGGTGTCCAACCCACAGTCGTCGGCCTGGTTGCCGCTCTGGGTGATTGCGGCGGCTGCGTCGGCGCTGCTGACGGCGGCGTTCTTCGCATTGCGGGTCTTCATTACCAACGAGGGCGATGCCCTTGCCGGCAGGTTGCTGGCGCTCGATCCGTCGACGCCGATCGCCATCGAACGCGCCAGCGTGGCGCCGTCGGCTGCGCCGGTAAAAGTCGCTCCGCCTGTCGCCCCGACCCGTTCCCAGATCGACCGCATCCATGCGGCACTGGCCAAGACTATCGCGCGCGGCGGGCTGAGCGTCGGCACGCAGGGCAGGTTCATCATCGTGGAGATCAACAATGTCCTGCTGTTCCCGTCCGGCGGGGCCGAGATAAATCCGGAGTTTGGACCGATCGCCGCAGACATCGCCGCCGCACTGGAACCGGAGCCTGGACCGATCATGATCGTCGGCCACACAGACAATGTGAAGCCGCGAAAATCGAGCCCGTTCAAATCCAACTTCGACCTTTCAATCGCCCGGGCGAAGTCTGTCGAAGCGATGATGGCGCCGCGGTTCAGCAAGCCTTCCCGGATCACGGTCGACGGCAAGGGCGAAGACGAACCGATCGCCGACAATGCGACGCCGGAAGGCCGCGCCCAGAATCGCCGTGTCGACTTGATGATCCCCAAGGAGGAAACGCTGTGAGCACGGCCATCTGGAAGCGCCCATGACGCGTTGGCTGCTGCGGATATTCAGCGCGATCGCGTTGGCCGGTTTCGCGGCGGCCGTCTGGTTTGCCGGACCATTGATCCGCTTTGCCGACACGCGTCCGCTGGCACCCGTCTGGCTGCGCGTGACGATCATCGGCCTGATCGTTGCGATCGCGACGCTGTTTTATGGCGTGCGTTTCTGGCAAAAGCGAAAGGCGCAAAAGGCGCTCGAGACGATAGTCGCCCGCAATGACGACAGGGATGACGACTCGCAGGTGCTCGAGGCTCGGATGAATGAAGCCATCGCTGCGCTCAAGCGGTCGAGCGGCAAGCGCAATTTCCTCTACGAAGTTCCCTGGTACGTCGTCATCGGCCCGCCCGGTGCCGGCAAGACAACGGCGTTGGTCAATTCGGGTCTGAACTTTCCGCTTGCCGGTTCGGGACACGCCCAGCCGGCGGCCGGCGTTGGCGGCACACGATCCTGCGACTGGTGGTTCACCGATCAGGCGGTGCTGATCGACACCGCCGGACGCTACACCACGCAGGATTCCAATGCGCAGAGCGACAAGAAGAGCTGGCTCGCCTTCTTGTCGCTGCTCAAGCGATACCGCCCCCGGCAACCGATCAACGGGGTTATACTGGCCATCAGCCTTGCCGATCTCATCAGCCTCGATGATCGGCAGCTTGACGTCCATGTCGTCGAAATACGCAGCCGTCTGCGCGAAATTCACGAAACACTGAAAATCCAGTTCCCGGTGTACCTGCTCTTCACCAAGGCCGACCTTGTCTCCGGTTTCATGGATTATTTTGGCGGCTTCGACGAGCAGCGCCGCCGCAAAGTGTGGGGCGCGACATTCCAGACCGCCGATCGCAGCAAGAACATGGCCGGTGAGGCACCGGCCGAATTCGACGCATTGGCAAAGCGCCTGGCGGAGGAGATCGCCGACCGCCTGCAGGAAGAGGCCGATCCGGTCGCGCGCATAGCCATCTTTGGCTTTCCAGCCCAGTTTGGCGCGCTGAAAGGCCGTATTGCCGATTTCGTCGCCAGCCTGTTCGATCCGGCCCGCAGCCAGGTGAATGTCAGCCTGCGTGGACTGTATTTTTCGTCAGGCACGCAGGAGGGCACGCCGATCGACCAGGTGCTGGGCGCAATCGGCCGCAGTTTCGGCAGCGCTTCTCGCGCCCATCTTTCCGGCACCGGCAAGAGCTTCTTCCTGCATGATCTTCTGACCGGCGTCATTTTCGCGGAATCCGGCTGGGTTTCATACGACAAATCGGCTGAAAGGCGTGCAGCGATCGTCAGATATGGCGGCCTTGGCGCAATAGCATTGATGGCTGCCGCGGCTCTGGGCACCTTGGCCCTGAGCTTTTCAGCCAACAGGTCGCTGATCGCTTCCACCACGCAAGCTGCAGGCCAGTATCGCGAGACGGCAGACCCGCTCCTCAAAAGCACGACGGTCACCGATGTCGACCTTGAAAACGTCATCGGCCCGCTCGACCAGTTGCGCGAACTGCCGGCCGGGTTCGACACCGGTGACCTGCCGACCCCGATCCAGGAGACGTTCGGCCTCAGTCAGCGGGAAAGACTGCTTTCGGCATCAAAAACAGCTTACCGGCAGGCGCTGGAGCGCATGTTCCGCTCGCGCCTGCTGCTTCAGGCCGAACGGACGATCCAGGCCAGGATGGCTGATCCCACCGCGCTCTACGAACCGCTGAAGATCTACATGATGCTTGGCGGCAAGGCGCCCAAGGTCGATGACGAGTTGATCGTGTCCTGGATGAGGCAGGACTGGGAGCAGAACCGGTATCCGGGTGAAAACAACCGCGAGGGACGGGCGCAACTCGAAAAGCATCTGCGGGCCATGCTTGCGCTGGACGACGCCTATGATCCGGTTTTCGAACTCAACCAGCCACTGGTCGAAGCCGCTCAACGCTCGCTCGGACGCATGAGCCTTGCCGATCGTGCCTCTGCCCTGGTGAAGTCGGCGGTATACGCCGCAGCGCTGGACGATTTTTCCGTCTCCGTCAAAGGCGGCCCGGAAGCGCAGCTGTTGTTCGAGCGTGTCGATGGCGGCGATCTGTCCGGTCTTCGCGTTCCCGGTATCTACACCTATAGCGGCTTCAACGACTTCTATCTCGGACAACTCTCGCGCATTGCGCAGATGCTTGTCGATGACCAGTGGGTTCTCGGCGGCGGCGCCGAGCAAGGCGGCATCGACCAGGAGTTGCCAAAACTCGGTCCCGAACTTGTCGAGCGCTATGGCAGGGAGTTCGCCGCGGCGTGGAACGGCGTTCTCGACAGGCTGAAGTTCAAGGCAATGCTGAAGGACGAGCCGGACTATATCGCGCTCTCCGCTGCCGCGTCACCAAGCTCGCCAATCGACCAGCTTTTTACCGCGATCGCCGACGAAACGGCGCTGACGCGAGACGATGGTCCCGGCGAAGAGTCAGGCTCCGGGGCCGAAGCCGGCATGCTTCAAACCGAGCCGCAAAACGCTGCAGATATCGCCAGCGGATTGGCCCGCATCGGCATTCAAATCGCCAGCGGAAAATCGCAAAGCCGGGCCGGCACAGGGTCCGCTCGCGGGCAAAACCAGAACCCCGGGGCGAACATCGAAGCGCAATTCAGATCATTTCAGGCCTTGGTGAACGGTCCCACTGGGCGCCGCCCAATCGATGCACTGACCCAGAATTTCCGCGACATCCATCAAAGCCTGCAATTGGCGGCCGATGTCCCTTCGCAAACGGAACGCGCCAACATGAATCTGCAGCTGCAGATATCCACCCTCCGCGCCAATGTCTCGCGGCTGCCCAAGCAACTCGCCCGAATGGTTACTGCGACCGCCGACGAGCTTGATGGCAATGTCGCAGAAACCTCGCTGACGAATTTGAACCAGATGCTCGACCAGACGGTCACGCGCGCCTGCGAGGAAATGGTCGAAGGCCGCTATCCCTTCGCCAGCGATGGCCCGGAGGATATTGCGATGGCGGATTTCGCGAAACTGTTCGCTCCAGGCGGACTGATGGACCGGTTCTTCGCACAGAATCTCGCATCGCTGATCGACATGACCGGCCAGGACTGGACCTGGAAACAGGATGCGCGTTTCGGGCGCGACCTGTCGAAGTCGACCTTGAAAAACTTCCAGCTGGCGGCGGAGATCCGCAACGCCTTCTTTCCTTCAGGTGGTTCGGTGCCATCGGTCAGTGTCACCTTTACGCCGTTTTCACTGCATGGCGATGCCGATACGGCGGTACTCGACGTCGATGGCCAGATCATCCAAAGCAACCAGGCCGGCAACACGCCAAGCACGGTGACCTGGCCGAGCGGCATGGCTTCCGCGTCGGCGAGCCTGAGCCTCATTCCCCAAATGCCGGGACGTGAATCCGCGATCAAGTTCGACGGTCCGTGGGCACTGAAGCGCCTGCTGGACAAGGCTGATATCACCAGCACCGGCGGCAACACGCAAGCCCGCTTCCTGATCGGCGGACGCGATGTCGCCTATACGGTCCAGGCCAGTTCGGACCAAATCCCTCTCTTCCTTCCTGCGCTTTCCGGGTTCAGCTGTCCAAAGGCGTTTTGAGATGACCTTTGAATTTTCCAACAGGGTGCGGCTGTCCATCGGCAACAGCTGGGCGGACGTTGATTTCGATACTCTAACGTTCGAGCCTGTGGCAAACTGGCGCGAGCGAGCGCCTGACGGTGCGCCGCAGAGGACGCTTGAGAAGCGCTTGGTGGCAAAGTGAACGATGTCGCCCTCCCCTTTGAAAGCTTCGGCGTCAGCCACAGAGGCTGTGTCCGCGAGCTCAACGAAGACAGCTATCTGGTCGAGCCGAGCACCGGCCTGTGGGTGGTGGCCGATGGAATGGGCGGACATGATGCCGGGGAAGTCGCATCGGCCAGCATCGTCGATCATCTGGCAACGATTGGTATTGCAAGCTCCGCACCGGATCTTCGCGCGCGCTTCGAGGACCGGCTGAGCCGGGCCAACGCCGAAATACGCAGGATATCGCAATCTCGCGGCGTGACCATTGGCTCCACTGTCGCCGCCCTGCTGGCGATGGATGGGCGGTTTGCCTGCCTGTGGGCGGGCGACAGTCGCGTATACCTGATCCGCAACGGCTCGATCTCCCAGATTTCGAGAGACCATACCGAAGTCCAGGAACTTCTCGACAAGGGCATGATCAGCGCAGCCGAGGCGCTCACCTGGCCGCGCCGCAACGTTATCACGCATGCGGTCGGCGTCAGCGACGAGATCGTGATCGATTTCCAGCAAGGCGAAATCATGCCGGGTGACATATTTGTGCTGAGCACCGACGGGCTGACAGCGCATGTCACAGACGCCGAGATCGAGGCGGCGGCGGTGTCGGCGACACCTCAGGCGGCATGCGAAAACCTGCTGCAAATGGTGCTGGCGCGCGGGGGAACGGACAATGTCACGATCGTGCTCGTCAAGATCGGAGACGGGGGCAATGGGGCCTATCCCGGTCCTTCCAGGGCGGAAGGTTGAGGCTGATGAGCGCCGACGACAAGACGCGGATATCGCCTGACGTGGCCACCACAGCCGTAGGCACGCAACTCAGCGGCATCTATGAACTGGACGAGCGGATCGGATTCGGTGGCATGGGCGAAGTCTACCGTGGCCACAACATCCAGACCGGCGACCACGTCGCGATCAAGATCGTCCTGCCCGAGTTCGCCCGCGATCAGACGATCCTGTCGCTGTTCCGCAAGGAAGCATCGATCCTCAATCACCTGTCGCACGAAGCGGTCGTGCGATATCACGTCTTCACCATAGACCCAGGCATTGGTCGCCCCTACCTCGCCATGGAATTCGTCGACGGCCAATCGCTGTTCGATATCATGCGACGTGGCCCGATGCCGACGGAAGACGTGCGAAAGCTGTGCCATCGCCTGGCTTCCGGCTTGAGCGCCGTGCATCAGGCGGGAGCAATACACCGCGACCTCTCCCCGGACAACATCATCCTGCCGGGAGGCCGGGTCGATCGCGCAAAGATCATCGATTTTGGTATCGCGCGGTCGGCGACCGTCGGCGGCGAGACGCTGATCGGCGGAAAGTTCGCGGGAAAGTACAACTACGTTTCTCCCGAGCAACTCGGGCTGTACAGCGGCGAAGTCAGCGAGCAATCCGACATCTACAGCCTGGGCCTGGTGCTGGCCGCTGCTCTGCGCGGGAAACCGATCGACATGGGCGGCTCCCAGTACGAGATCGTGGAAAAACGCCGCAGCGTTCCGGACCTATCCGACATCGATGCCGATTTTCGTGGAATTGTTGAGGCCATGCTGCAGCCGGATCCACAGGAACGGCCGATCAGCATGGCGGATATCGCCAGGGCGACACGTGACGACACCGACGAGGAGACAAGGCCGCCAACGTCGACCACACCGCGCGATCGGACGCTGCGAACCGGGGGAACCGCCGCGCCTGGTCCCAAGCTTCCCGGTCCCAAGCTTGCCGGTCCTAATATGGCAAGTCAGCCTCCGGCGGCTGCCGGTGAGCAGCGCTTCGTTCCGCATGTCCGGCCGGCGCTTCTGTCCGAGCCAAGGCCTTCGCCAGTTGCCGCCCCTGCTCGGGCGGTCTTGCCAAAGGTGCCTGCAAAGTCGGCCAAGACCCGATCGATCGCGATCGCTGCCCTGGCGACATTGGCTGTCGCGTCGGCTGCAGGCGTTTATCTCAGCGGCGTGATGACGCCTTCCACGCCGACCGCCGGCGATACAGCGTTTTTGTCGCCAAAAGCATCAAAACCGGCCCTGACGGACAGCGCCTCAAATTCGCCGGGCGACGAGCCGGCAAAGGCAGTTCCACCCGATCAGTCACAAACAGAAGCCAGTGCGCCGCCAGCCGAAAGTCAGGCAGCTGCCGCGGCGGATCAAAAGCTGGAGCCGGCACGGCCCGCCGAAGTCCTCACACCATCCGAGGAAACCCCGGAGCGGGCGGCATCCGAGGAAAGCTCGGAGCCGGCGGCATCCGCGGAAACCTCGGAGCCGGCAGCAGAAGAAGCGCAGTTGCCAGCTGAAAATTGGCCAGATGCCGCGGCGGATCAAAGGCTGGAGCCGACGCGGCCCGCCGAAGTGCTCTCGCCAACCGAGGAGACCCCGGAGCCAGCGGCATCCGAGGACATTTCGGAGCCGGTGGCATCCGAGGAGAGCTCGGAGCCGGCGGTAGCCGAGGCGCCATCGCCAGCTGAAAATCGGGCAGATGCCGCGGCGGATCAACAGTTGGAGCCGACACGGCCCGCCGAAGTCCTTTCGCCAACCGAGGAAACCCCGGAGCCGGTTGCGCCGCGCATCAAGGTCGCGCCGATGCCGCCGGCCGATAAGGCTTCGCCCCCAGCGGTCCAGCCCGAAATAATGGAGAGCCGGAAGCCCGATCAGCCGGCCAGCCAGCAGACACAACCCAAGGCGGCCGCGCGGGTGCCCGGACCCGCCGCAAGCCAGACGGATGATGCGGGCGCAAAACGGCAGCGGTACGAGCCGGCGCCAGGCAGACAGCCGGGCGAGGCCACTGTTGCCTTGAACGTGCCGAAACCGGACCTAAAACTGCCGCCGAAAAATGCCCTCGACCACGCTGCGCAACGGGTCTCCTGGGTGCGCGACTTCAACGGTGGCGACTGTTTCTATGCGACGTTGACCTCGGCAACCGAGGCCGCCGTTGCGATCGAAGGATTGGGCACGGAGGTCCAGCCGTTCGAACGAATGCTGTCCGATTTCCAGGCAAGATTCCGTGTCGAACCGGACATCAGCGTCCGCCTCATCGAGCCGGCTCAATGCGAAGTCACCAACTTTCTGCGCTTTCTGGACCAGATGCCGGCTGACAAGCCGCAGCTTGTTCTCGATCGAACGACGGTGCCGAGCGGCTCGCCGATCGGTGGCACGCTGGTGACGCATGGCGGCCTTATTTCGAGCGTGCTGCTGATCGACCACAGGGGCATGGCATTCAGCCTCGACGATCGTATCCTGGCGCAAGCCGACAAGGCCACTTTCAACATTCCGATCGATCTCGGCGCAGCCGACAAGGCGGCCGGCAAGGTCGTGCCGCAGATCATAATGGTGATCACGGGTCCACAGGATATTCAGGCTGCGGCGTTCTCCGCGCCGACACCAGCCGCGCTGTTGCTGCCCAGGATTCTCGATGAGATCGACGCCAACCGAGCTGAGTTCTCCGCAACGGCAAAGTACTTCCGGCTCGGCGGGTAGCATGAACGCCGATGGACCACCGCCGCTCGCGCATTTCCTTCCTGACAACTGTCCCGCCCAACAGTCAGCGTGACCAGCTTCGCGGCCTGCTTGGCCCGAGAGGCCGTATCAGACTTGCGGTCATGTTGGGCGCGACATTGCTGGCTCTCCTGTCGTCCCACGAAGCGCGCGCCGAATTCACCGTCTGCAATCAGACGCTCGACGTCGTCAATCTCGCTGTCGGCCAGAAGGTCGACAATGCGGACCAGACCGATGGCTGGTGGACCATCGGCGCAAATCAGTGCGTGAACGTCATCCGCGAGGAACTCACCAACCGCTACATCTACATCTATGCGACGGACGTCTTTGGCCATGCGACCCTGACCGGGTCGACCGAAATGTGCATCGACCGGCGGCGTTTCTCGATACGCGGCATCGATGAATGCTGGCAGCGCGGCCATATCGCCGCACGATTTCTCGAAATCGATACGCTTGAACAGGTGCGGTGGACCTTTTTTCTGACCGGAAGCAATCCGTGACGCACAGTATCGACACAAGCTTCAGGTTGAAAAAGCAGGCGCGCGCCGCCCTGCGCAGACGCAGGCTCTGGCGCAGGCTGCTTGCCGGTCTTGCCATGGTTGTCCTGTTGTCGATCGCTGCCGGCTTCTATCTCACCGCCGATTATTGGTCGTTTGGCGACGAGGATGAGGAGCTGCAGGCCGTCGAGGGAACCGACGATGTGCCCGCCGACGCATCCGTCTATGTGCCTGCCATCATCGATCTCGCAGGCGACCCGATGTGGATCACCCTTGCGCCCGACACCGGCGCCGCAACAAAAAGCCAAGTGATCCCGCGCCCGGCAGAACTCGATCAGGCCGGCGTTTCTCCGCAGATCGAAATTCTGTCCGACGTGATGCTTAGCGCCAGCGAAAAGTTCATGACAACGATACCGTCCACACAAGAAGATTTCGCATTCTTCCAGGCGCAGCGACAGACCGCGCCGGCGCCATCCGACGAGCTGCAAAACGACGTTCAGCCACCGCCCGTTCCAAACGAGGCCCCGGTTGCTTCTGACCCGCAGGGGGGTGCGGATGATGCCGAAGCAGGTTGGGGCGAAACAATCGATTCAGGCGAGGCAGCCCTTCCCGCGTTCCGGAAGACCCAGATCGAAAACAACACAAGCGTTGCAAATGTCATCAGTGAACATCAGAGATACCAGGCTACCGAGGACATTTTCGTAAAGATCCTCAACGACCGCAGCCTGGACAGCGTTGCGCTCGATGCGCATTTCTCCGCCGAGGATGCCAAGCTGGCAGGCGAAGCCCTGAAGGCGCTTTTCAATCGGGAAAGCCTTGAGCCAGGTCATGTCGTCGCCATGCGCGGTTTCAGGCCGACGCGCGAGACGACAACCATGTCTCTCATGCAGGTTTCGATATATGCCAAGAACGTATTTGTCGGCACGCTGACGCGCAATGCCGCCGGTGTGTTTGTGTCTGGTGTCGACCCCTGGGTGCGCGAAGACCTGTTCAACTACTCGGGTGCACAGGCACAAGGCACGCACAAAAGGCAATACCGGCTGCTCGACGCGATCTACTCGACAGCAGCACGCAACAAAGTCCCGACCGGCGTGATCGGAGAAGCGATCATGTATCTGTCACGAGGACAGGATCTGGATGCGTTTGCCAGCGAAGAGCAACGTCTGGTCCTGATCTATTCGCAAAGGCCGCGTGGCAAGGAAGAGACGGCCGGCCGGGTGCTGTATGTCGGCGTCCAGGGTAGCGAAAAAGGCCTCGACTGTTTCGTGTTCCAGCAGACCGACGGCCAGTTTGCATGCGTCAGCGGCGACGATCAGGTTCGCTCGCTGACAGTCGCCAACGGCATGGTCACCCCGGTCAACGGAGTCATGACCTCGACTTTCGGCCCACGCAAGCACCCAATCCTCGGAACCGTTCGTATCCACAAGGGCGTGGATTGGGCGGCGCCGCTGGGCACGCCGATAGCCGCCGCCTTCGACGGCGAAATCGTCTTCCAGGGCGATGGAAGTGGTTACGGCAATCTGGTGAAGATTTCGCACGGGGACGGCAGCGAGACGCGCTATGCGCATATGCAGAAATTCGCAGTCGAGGCCGGTGTCGGCGCGAAGGTGAAGGCAGGCGATGTCATTGGCTATATCGGCACCACCGGGCTCTCGACCGGGCCGCACCTGCATTTCGAACTCTATCGCAATGGGCAGGCGATCGATCCGCTAGGCACGGTTACGGCAATCGCGACGGACGCTTCCGCTGTCGAAACGCTGACCGAGCGTATCGTTCAAGTCGAAAGTGGCGGCAAAGCCCGCGCCAAGAACCCACTTTCTTCGGCGACCGGCGCCGGTCAGTTCATAACCAAGACGTGGATCCGGATGATGAATACCTACCGCCCCGAACTGGCGCGGACACTATCGACCGCCGACCTGCTCGCTCTGCGTTACGACGCCACCATCTCGCGCGAGATGGTCAGCAATCTGGCGCGCGAAGGCGAAGCCTATCTTCGGGCGCGCGGCCACCAGATCACAGCCGGCCGGCTTTATCTCTGTCATTTCCTGGGAATGGAAGGCGCCCATCAAGTGTTGTCGTCGCCGGGTTCGGCGCAATTGAGCGCCGTGCTCGGATCGGCCGTCATTCAAGCCAACCCGTTTCTCACCGGCAAGTCCGCCAGCTATGTCGTGAGCTGGGCCGAAAGGAAAATGGGCAGGAAGCTGAGCCCGACGACGACTGAGGTGGCTCAACAGACAACGACAACAACGCAAGTCCGGCAGACATCGCCGGAGTTCGAAAAATACAAGCAGGCGATCACGGCCCTCATAAGCCCGATGCAGAATACCCTTTGAACCAGCCATAACCCGGAATTCGGAATCGGTTTTGCTGCGCTAACCTCCGGTTCGCGCGGGGAAAACGGCGCGCGGCTCTGGTCTCAGCCTAGCGCACCCGCTCCAGCTATTCAGTCCTTATCCGCATTTCCACCCGGCGGTTTACCGGATCGAATGGGTTGGGGTCGCGCGGATTCGTCTCGCCCAGGCCCGTCGCTTTGATGCGGGCAGGATCGATGCCGTTAGAGGTCAGGAAGGTTGTTACCGATCTGGCTCTTCGTTCCGACAGTCCCTCGTTGTAATCAGCGGAGCCGGTCGCATCTGTATGCCCCTCAACAACGAAGTTCAGAGTGCTCAGTCGGCTGTCCTTCAGTGCCTTGGCGAACTCGTCCAGTTCAGCGCGCGCAGTCGCATCGAGTTCCGCAGAATCCAGGCCGAAGTTGATCAGCATGTCGAGGCTGGTTTTTTCGGCCGGCGCTGCTTTGTTCTTGCTGCTGCATTCGTCTTCGGTGCCGACGCAAATTCCACGCGACGGGCCGAACTCGCTCGCTGCGTCAAAAAACTTCACGATGTCTTCTGATTTCTGAAGCGGATCAGCAAAAGCATGGGTCGAAAAAAGCGTGACCGTAAACACGAAGGCTAAACTGCCCAACTGCATGACGGTTACTCCTGTCTTGAGCATCCGATTTCATCGACTGCGGACAATACCAAATTCCGAAGCGAATGTCTGTCAATAAACGTCAGGCATACGAGGAGTGGACGGCAGTTACATCTTGCTGAGGACTGGAGACTTGACCGCACCCTGTCCAGGCTTCAGTGTCGATTGTTCCCCAGTAAATGCGTGGCGGCCATGGCCAATGAGCTTCGATTCAAAACGGCACGGGATCTTTTCATGGCCTGCCCCGCTGTTTCCAGGGACATGGTGGCACTCCCGACCGAACAGCCTTCAATTGAATTTTGCCGCGCCCTCCTTGCCGGGCGGGTGCCCGAGGAGGCGATTACGTTCTGTGCCTATCTGCTTCCCGAGCGGGCTGCGGTGTGGTGGGCCCATGAGTGCCTGAGCCACCTCACCGTTCTGCTCGACCGCAGGGATCAGGAATTGCTCGCGCTTGTTCGTGACTGGGTCAGCGAACCGGATAGCGCTCACCATCGCGCCGAAGTGAGCAAGGCTGCGGCAGGAATGCCGCCAACAACGCCTGCCGTCTGGATTGCCCTGGCTGCAGGATGGCATGGCAATAGTGCAGCTATGGAGACGGCAGCGGTATCGGCCTTGCAACCAGCCGCCCGCGCTGTGAGTGCGGGGGTTCTGGCCGGACTGGCACGCGTTGCGCTGGAGGACCGCTTTTCAGTTCTTTCCGCGTTTGTCGAAATGGGCATTCAGATGGCGGAGATCGAGGCGCTGCGCCAATCAGCGGATGCAAATTAGAGCGCAGTCTGGATCCTGATTGCTTGCCTTACTTGCAGCCGTCTTGGACCCATTTGGCAGCGCCACCCTGAAACGTGTCCCCAGCGGATGTTGCAGCCGCAGCACCGAGACATCGTCGGTGGCGAAACTTCCTGTCCGCACAACCGAGCCCAGTTCCATGGCAGCCATCGTAGTGACTGTCCCATATTGCCTCGTCGAGCCCTTCCACCGGACTGAAGCGTGGCTTGCCTTTGAGGTCTTTCCGTCGATTGCGGGATCGCCGAAGTCTATAGATAGGTCGGGAAAAAATAGGGTCGTCCGAAGCCAGGCAGTGGATCAACGGTATCCGTCATCCCTAGATCTTCGCGGTGCGGTCGAGAACGACATGGTGCGGCATCCTCCGATCCGCCCCGTGATGTTGCGCGAGCTTTCGTGAAAGCGAAACGGAAGTTGGCTTATCCCCAGCCGCCGCCGCCTCCGCCTCCGCCTCCGCCTCGCCAAGGAGCAGGAGCGATCACAGGAGGTGCGGCAACAGGCTCTACCTCAACCGGCTTGATCACTTTTTTCGTCACCACCCGTTTGGGAGCGGCCTTGACGACCTTCTGCTCTACAGGTGTCCTGCGAAGGACCTTCGGCGGTGACGTCTCCACCAGCGGCGTTGGTTCGGGTGGCATCAAGGACGTGCAGCCTGTGAGCCCCACCAGGATGCCGGACAGGGCTGTTCCGACGATTGCGTGCTTCAATGTCCTGCGCACCGTTTACCTCCTGATTGATTAAAACACGTCCCGACGCGGGTTGGCTTCTTCCCAGACCCGCCTGGCCGCGCCGACCAGTTGGTCGTCCAGCGAACCGGACGCAGGAATCTTCGATTTGAGTTCCCGGCGCAGCTGCTTCAACGCCGTCGTTTTCACCTTGGTGCCGAAATTTGCGAGGTTCGTCCGGGCCTCTGGCAGTTGGTTGCGAAAATCCAGTGCGGCCGCAAATGCAAGAAAGCGGACCGCGGTGGCCTGGTCGGCCTTTTCGCCCTTTTCCATTTCGAGAACCGCGCGATCGAATGCACCATACTCATCGCCCCGCATGGTCGCCATCTCGAACAGTCTTTGCGCTTCCGCCGGGTTGCGCTCCACGCCCACGCCGTCGCGGTACATGCGCGCCAGGTTGCTTGGAGCGTAGGGCTGGCCGAGTTCGGTGGCTTTCTGAAACAGGGCCAGCGCCGTTTTGGGATCTTTATCGACGCCCGCGCCGGACAGATAGTTCCGGCCAAGCAGGTTCATCGAATACATGTCCTGCCGCTCGACGCCAGCCTCCAGGAAGGCAACGGCACGGGCCTGATCTGCGGTCACGCCGTTGCGGCCTTCGGTGAAGATCGCGCCGAGATCGTTCATAGCATATGTGTGACCCATCGCCGCCGCCTTGAGCAGCAGGTCCAGCCCCTTGGCTGTATCGCGCTCGACGCCGGAGCCATGGAACAAGGCTCGGCCCCACGACGTCATCCCATAGGGATCGCCCTTGTCGGCCGCAGCCGCGTAGAAGGTGTTGGCCTGCTTGCGGTCGACAGCCACGCCTGTTCCGGTCGCGTAGAGGTAGCCGAGTTCGAACACTGCGCGCACGTGTCCCCTATCGGCAGCCTGCTGGATGGCTTTCCTGGCCTGCTCCACCTTGCCGGCCGCAAGCAGCGCGCGCCCCAGTTCGTAGCGGAAGCGCGCGACATCGGGATATGCCTTCACCGCAGCCTCGCAGAGCTTCACCGCGTCGGCGCCGATTTCATTTGGCAGCAGGCCAGGGACGACGCCTTGAAGGTCGAGAGGTTCGCCGGCAGCCGAGTCGCACGGATCCACGCTTGGCGACAGTTTCATTTTGGCGGGTTTGGATACTGCGCTGTCCGCCCGAATTTCGAAGGCGATCTCGACCGGTGCGCTGGCGCCGATCTGGGGTTCATAGCGCAGCCCCTCGACTTCACCGACCGTCAAGCTCGATTCGGGCGACAGGGCTCGATCCGGCAGGGAGAGCGTTCCCGTTGCCGGATAGCTGGCAACCTTCAGGCTGACCGCCGAATCGTCTGTCGGGAGGTCCAGGTTCAGAGCAACCGCGCCGATGCCGACCGGAACGTCGATCTCCCGATTCTCGATCGCCTCGGCCGCACCGGTCACATGAATGCCGCGCTGCAGCACCTGCTGCTTCTGCTCGGCTTCGAGTGAGGCCATCACCTGTTCGCCCTGGGCTCCTTCGCCGCTCTTAACCCGGAACACCAGCATGCCCTTGGCTTCGCCGCCCCAATTGTCGCGTGCAGCGTAGGCCAGCATATCCATCTCTTCCGGCTCGCCAACTCCCTTGGGGACATCCATCTGCAAATGCGGCAGATCCTTGCCCTGGATCAGATCTCCCGCTTCGACAACCTTGCCATTCAGCATCAGGCGTCCCAAGGCGGGCGGTCTTTCGATGCTGACGGTGATTGATCCGCCGTCGACCTCCACCGGTTCCGGGAGGTTGAGATCGACAGGCCCGACTCCCGACAACACGACTTTCTCCAACACGGGCGGTAGAGAGGGGCGGCTGCTGCGACGCATCAGAACGACTTCGTCGATCAGCGAAGAGTTCTCCCAGGGAACCTGCAGGCCCTTGGTAGCCTCAACTACATCCCGGCGCACGGTCGCCAATACCGTGCGAATCTCCTGGTTCGGAGCCAAGGCCCGACGAGAAAATGCGAATGAAAATGGGCTGAGGTCGCCGGCGCCGTCATAGGCAACCGCGCCGGGTTCGGTGGCGAAAGCGATCAGTGTGTTCAGCGAGCTTCTTACTTGCGCAAGGCCGGTGCCGCTGGCGGTAATAAGCTGGTCCCTGAGCCAATAGTCCTTGCGAGGGAATGGATTGTTGCGGCAGGCATCAAGGATGATCACCTGGATCTTCGATTTCGAACGCATCTGCTGCAGCACGTCGTTCAGCTTGATTGCCTGGACCTCGACGTCCGCCGCATCTTTCAACGAGGCATCGACAGGGATCAGGAAATTTTCGCCGCCGATCTGAAAGCCGTGACCGGAATAGTAGACGACAGCTACATCCGCCCCGTCCACGGCGGCAAGATAGTTGCGGAACTGACCTTCAAACTGCAGCTTTGTAAGATTGCTCGCGACAAAAACATCAAAACCAGCCGATCGAAACGTGTTGGACACGTCCACCACATCTTTGGCCGGATTCTTGAGGGCCGAGATTTCTTGGTAATCGGAGTTGCCGATTACAAAGGCGACCCTTCGTTCGACTGCAGAAGCCTCGAAAGTCGTGACGCTTGCGAGCATGAATGCCGCAACGAATGCGCAACGTCGGAGCATGGCAAATCCCTTAACCGCTGTTACCTGGCGACCACAAGGACACAACTTGCAGTGCCAGGTCCGTTAGAGAGCATGCTATCTGCCGAGACGGAAAAGAGAGAAAAAGCCGTCGCGACAGCGGTATATTCCTCACTTTGATCGAACCCTAAATTACATCAGAGGCCGGGTGTCCGCAATGATCGTCAAACGGTTTCTCAACCTGGCTATTTGGACCCGTGGTCGATTTGGTCCCCTCTCGGGCCCACGCGCGGCGGGCATTCTGATCGTGGCAAGTTGCAGCTGGTTGTGGTCGGCGATGCCCCCGATAAAACACAGCTCGCGCGGCGCACCTCAGTTTCGCCCAGCGACGAACGTCAACTGCCGCCTGCCAGGCCCGACGGCCGCCCTGCACTCTTGCCTTCCGTCCACGCACCACGCGTCGAGAGCGCCCGAGTTTTCCACTACTAATATCGGACTACCCCTGATTTTCTCTAGCCACCGTTTCCGAGACTCAATTAGCGTCTTCTTATGGAACATCGGCACGCCATTCGAAGAATCAACGATGGGCTTTGGGAGGTCTACGACATAGACGACGGTAGGGTTGTCTTCGCAGACGGGGTGGCTCTGACAAATTTGCGGGATGACGAGGCACTCGACGCCCTGGAGTTGCTAAAGGGCGGATTCCTGGTTCCGAGCAGCGCTCCCAAGCCAGCTGACAGTTCCTTGGCGGATACGCTGAGGTCGACTATCCGCAAGATGAAGCACTGACGGCGGATAGCTGACGCACAAAAGCGCGCCGCTTGGCGGGGCTCCCGGCAGGTTTCGGAATTGCGCTTTTAGAAAGCCGGTGAACTACATCAGCCGATGCGTTCGCTCGTCGAGATCTGCCACCCTATTTTCAGCGACGTCGCAGCCGCGATGCAGAATGTATCGATCAATTTGCCCGCTCAAGGCTAAACGCGCCGCGGCGTCTCAAAACGAAAAGCTCTCCTTCGTTTGGTTGATGCCGGAACAATGCTCCGTCAGTAAGTTCGTACTGTATATTAGCAGGTGCTGTTATGAGGTTTTTGGCCGTTCAGGAACCGACCAACACATGGGCCGTGTTCGACACCACCGTGGATGTGCCTGCGGACTTCGCTGGCGCTTGCCTTATCGGCTTGACGCGGGAGCGGGCGGAGTGGCTCGCAGCGAGAGCCAATCAAGATGGATCGGTGAGAAGTAATTGGATCGGCCGGTTATCATCGCTGGAGCCTGAGCGGCGTGGTTCCATACGCAAATGTCAGAAATGGCTTATACCCGCAGGGAAGATTCCAGTGACGGACGAAGAGGCCGCTGCGTTGGCAGCCAGAAACCAGCAGCCTACGTAAGTCCGACATCACCAGCAAAACCGATCCAGCGATCGGTTCTCCCCGGTTTGTATTCCTGCCCGAAGGACCACGGCTATTGCTGATCCGGCATCTCGGTATTCTCTTTGGGGTTCTTCTTGATCCCCGCGGCAGGCGAGGTGTCGGCCGGGGCGTTTCCACCTTGGTTTTGTTCAGCGGCCCTTTCAAATGGCGAGGTGCGCCAGCCCATATCGGCATACAAAAAGCCAATGAGAAAGCCGACGATAATGATCGCGGCTATCACCAGCGAAAGTATAGCGTTACGTCTCTCCATGTGCGGCTCCTTCCTGCGAGCCGAACAGCCAGTAGCGAAAATGGTTCCCATCTACCATGGATGCGCAGGAGACCCCTGAAGCTGCAGGTGATGGGAACTTCGCGCCGTGCCGGTGGTTGAAACGTAGGCGCTGCGAGCGGTGAACGCCATCCGTTCTTTCCGTCGCAGCAGGAAGGAGACACCATGGCCAACAAGAATACCACATCGAAGCCGGCAATTCGGCAGGCGAATGCCGACGGCTTGCGACATCCAAGGCGGGACGCCAACGATACTGATGCGGGAGCGACACCGCCGACGCCAAAGACCGCTGGGACCTCGAAGCCATCGACTGCTCCGCTGGACAATCCGGTGGCGAACCGCAATGCCGGCCGGCCGCGCCAGTCAGGCACCACGCCACGGCCGACGGAAAAGCCGCTGGACTGAAAGGCGATGGCCGGGATCGTACGGGACGGCGGCTGCTTGTGCGGCGCTGTTCGCTTCAAGGTGGGCGGCGCACCGCTACGGGTCGGAATCTGCCATTGTCAGGATATTTCGGCAATATGGGCGCGGTCGTCCTCGGCCCTGCGGCGACAGTCGAACATGCGTCCATGCATACCGAGGCGGCTGAGGCCGCGATCCTCGGCGTCAATCTCAATGGGCGGCGGGTGTTTCCGATCGCAGACGAGCTGATGCGCCGCGGCGTGCCCTTCGTCTTTTTCAGCGGTGACGAGGACATCCTCATTCCCGAACGTCTACGCCACGCCAGCAACCTTCGAAAATCGTCTGACAGCTACGCCGTCTTCGATGCCTTGTTTCCTCTGGAGGATCGGCCTTGGCGGGAAGCCCTCTGCTTCTGGGGGATGGAGGCTTCCGACCGTCTGGTCGAGCGAACGCTGGAGCGCGCCATCGGCGAGATCGACAGGCGGCGGGCCGGCGTGTCGACCGAAGACTGGCTGAACGGCATCATGCGAAATGTCGCTAGAGCGAGCGTGGTGAGCCTGTTGCACTGAGGCTGCGATTCTTTTCCAAGTCTGGAATGTTTGGAAAGACCGGCTGGTTTTCCAATAGTCTGAAAAACACGCAAAAACAGCGAGCTAGACGGAAGTTCTCTGTCAGAATGCGAGGCGCACCTTAAGAGCTACCCGACACCGCTGACATAGCAGCCTCCTCAGCCTTTCTGGTTGCGGTCGACGAACTTGTTGAATCGGCTGGTTTTCCCGCCGCCGGTTTCGTCCTGGTAGAGGAAGGCCAGGTTGTTTTCGTCGAAGATCCGAAAGAACTCATCCCATTCGATGGCTTCGAACTCCTCCTCGGGCTCGCCAAAATCGATCCGCAGGATGCCGCCTTCGCCCTTGGTGCGTATAGCGGCAGGCCGCCCGCCTCGATCTTCGGCCCACTGGCGGATCTCGTCATGATCGGTAGTCGTCTTCGATTCAGACATCGGAATCTCCTTTCGATCCCAGATTTGGCAGGCGCGTGATCCTCACGATCCGGTCTGCTTGCTGTGCGGCGGAACCGGACCGCTAGACGCATACCCGCTTTCCCGACCACGCGCCGGATGTGCGCCCTAACGCCAAAGAAGCAGCAATGTTCCAGCCCATAGCCAGCACTGGTCGCGCGCCGCCACGTCGGTGTGCGAGCTCCCCAAAACCATCTTTGTTGAAGCAGAGGGAACAAACCTTTTGCCAAACAGTTCGGGGCGCCAAGGCCATCTGCGCAAGGAGTTGTCGTGAAACGCATACTGGTTACAGGAGGGTGCGGTTTCATCGGCCGCCACGTCGTCCAGGAACTCGTTGAACATGGTTATGCTGTCTGCATTCTCGATGCGCTGCTGGAACAGGTGCACGGCAGCGAGGCGACCAGCCTGCTGGCAGGGGCCGAACTGATCAAAGGCGACGTTCGCAACCGCGACGCCATCGCCGAGGCGCTCCAGGGCGTCGACGCCATTATCCATCTGGCGGCCGAGGTCGGCGTCGGCCAGTCCATGTATGAGATCGCCCGCTATGTCGGCGCGAACGACCTCGGCACCGCCACTTTGCTTGAAGCATTGATCAAACGTCCAGTCGAGCGGATCGTCGTGGCTTCGTCGATGAGCGTCTACGGCGAGGGTCTCTATGCCACGCCAGGCGGTCGGCGCGTCGACAATGCACGGCGGCAGGCTAACGACATCAAGAGCGGCCAATGGAATCCGCTGTCGGCGGCGGATGAAGGTCTGTCGCCCCTGCCGACAGACGAGGAAAAGCCTGTCGACCTCGCCTCTATCTATGCGCTGACGAAATATGCCCAGGAGCGCGCGGTGCTGATCTTCGGGGATGCCTATGGCGTCGACGCGGTGGCGCTGCGCCTGTTCAACGTCTTCGGCGCCGGACAGGCGCTGTCAAACCCGTACACCGGCGTTTTGGCGAATTTCGCTTCACGCCTCGCCAACGACCAGCGGCCGATGATTTTCGAAGATGGCGAGCAGAAGCGCGACTTCGTCCATGTGCGCGACGTCGCCCGCTCCTTCCGCCTGGCGCTGGAACAACGCCAGGCGCGCGGCCACGTCATCAACATCGGCAGCGGACGGGCCTATGCGATCAGCGAGGTCGCCCGGTTGCTCGCCGACGCTATGGGTGTGCCGGAACATCGGCCGGAAATCCTCGGCAAGGCGCGCGCCGGCGATATCCGCAATTGCTTCGCCGATATCTCGAAGGCGCGCGAACTGCTCGGTTTCGAGCCGCAGCACCGGCTGGAAGATTCACTCGACGAGTTCGTCGCCTGGGTTCGCAACTCGGTCGCCATCGACCGGGGCGCCGACATGAAACGGGAACTCGAAGAGCGGGGACTGGTATCATGAGGCCGGACGGGTTTCGTGAAGCGCCGGTTGCCATCGTCGGCGGCAGTGGCTTCATCGGCTCGAACCTCGCCGACAGCCTGTTGTCGGATGGGGTGCCGGTGCTGGTCATCGACAATCTCAGCCGCCCGGGCGTCGATCAGAACCTGGCTTGGCTGGCGCAGAAGCACGGCAATAAACTTGCCGTGGAGACTGTGGATGTCCGGGACGGAGACGTGCTGGCGCCGCTTTTGGCGCATTCCAAAGCGATATTCCATCTCGCCGCGCAGACCGCCGTCACCACGAGCCTCGTCCAGCCAAGTGAAGATTTCGACATCAATCTTCGCGGAACCTTCAACGTCCTGGAAGCGGCTCGCCGGAGCGGCAGACGCATTCCCGTGATCTTCGCCAGCACGAACAAGGTCTATGGCGGCCTGCCGGATGTCACAGTCCGCGAAGAGGACGATCGGTGCGTACCCTGCGACGCCGGCATCCGCGCCAACGGCATAGACGAGACCTGCGGTCTGGATTTCTGCACCCCCTATGGCTGCTCCAAAGGCGCGGCGGATCAATACGTGCTCGACTATGCCAAGTCGTACGATTTGCCGACCGCGGTCCTGCGCATGAGCTGCATCTACGGCCCGCGCCAGTTCGGCACGGAGGACCAGGGCTGGGTCGCCCATTTTCTGCTTAGCGCGCTTTCCGGCCGGCCGATCACGATCTACGGCAACGGCAAGCAGGTGCGCGATATCCTCCATGTCTCCGATGCTGTTGCGGCCTATCGCGGGGTACTTGCCCGGATCGAGGATATCAAGGGGCAAGCATTCAACCTGGGTGGCGGTCCGGGCAACGCCGTCAGCCTGCGCATGCTGCTCAAGCAGATCGGCGAGCTGACCGGGCGGAACCTCTCGATCCGCTACGACCGGGAACGCACCGGCGACCAGCCATTCTTTGTCGCCGACACCCGCAAGATAGAAGTGACGCTCGGCTGGAAAGCGCATGTGACCTGGCGCGACGGCGTCCGTGATCTGGCCGATTGGCTCCAGCGTCATCGCCTCGAGCCTGAACCAGCGAGGTACGTGGCATGAAAGTCGCCCTGGTCAATCCGTTCTGGACCTACGAGGACAGCATCTATTTCGGCTGCCGCCAGCCACATCTGCCGCTGGAACTGGGCTACTCGAAAGCCTTGCTGGAGGCCGACGGCCATCAGGTGCTGATGCTGGACGGGCAAATCCAGAAGCTGGACAACGCAGCACTTGCCGATCGCGTCGCCGCTTTCGCTCCGGCCATGACCGTTGTCAGCACGGCGCCGACCTATTTGTTCTGGCGCTGCGCGCCGCCCGAGCTGCGCGTGCCTGCCGACTTCCTCAACAGCCTTGCCGGGCGCGGCGGGCGCACCGTGGCTGTCGGACCGCACGGTTCGGCGACGCCGGCGCCAACGCTGCGCAAGCTTGGCGTCGATGTCGTCGTGCGCGGCGAATGCGAGGAGGTCGTCGCCGAACTCGCCCGCCGTGACAATTGGAACGCAGTGCCCCACACCGCTCATCTCCACGAGGGAAAAACTGTCGGCAATGGCGGCGTCCACGCCAGCTCGTTTGTCGGTCATCCGCCCCTCAACTGGCCGTCCGATTGGATTGCTGCCCATTCGCACCATCACCACAGGTTCGACGACAATCAAGTGGGTTTCGGAGCGGAGGTCGAAGCGTCTCGCGGTTGCCCCTATAATTGCAGCTTCTGTGCCAAGATCGATTTCCGCGACGCCTATCGCCGCAGGAACCACGATGCGATCGTGACGGAAATTGATTGGCTGATCGGCCAAGGCGTCGGCTACGTCTATTTTATCGACGAAATCTTCCTGCCGCAGAAGGCGCTGCTGGAGGCACTGGTCGACCGGGACGTCAAGTTCGGGGTGCAGACCCGCATCGACCTTTGGAAGCCGGAGCTCCTCGAATTGCTGGGCGCCGCCGGCTGCGTTTCTATCGAGGCCGGCCTCGAAAGTCTGACCGTGGAAGGCCGGGCCATGCTGGCAAAGCGTTGCCGGCTGGGTACCGAGGAACTGGCCGCGCTGCTGGTCAATGCACGACGTCACGTTCCGTTCGTCCAGGCCAATCTGATCGGCGTGATCGAGGACGATCCCGCTCTGGTCGATCATTGGCGCAAGCACCTCATCGACCGCGGTGTGTGGGCCAATGAACCGGTGCCGCTCTATCCCTACCCCAGTTCGCCCAGCTATCGCGAGCTTTGGGGCGAGCCCGACGATCTCGCCTGGGAGCGCGCCCACGAGCATTACCTGGCCTCGTTCCGGACGTTCAGCGACATTCAGGAGAAGCGTCCGCGCGCGTTGGCCGAGTTGGAGGCGACATGTTGCAGCCACTGATCCGCCGCCCGCGGCGAATCCTGATGACCGTCGATGCCGTGGGCGGCGTCTGGCGCTACGCGCTTGATCTGGCGCGGGAGTTGGCTCACGGCGGCGACAGCATCGTGCTCGCCGGGTTAGGCCCCGAACCGTCCGAGGAGCAGGCGAAGGAGGTGCAGGCTTTCGCGGCCTTGGCGTGGCTCAAGACACCGCCGGACTGGATGACGCGGAATGAGAGCGATCTGGAAAGATTGCCGCAGGAATTGCGCGCGCTTGTTTGCGATTGCGCGATCGATCTCGTCCATCTCAATGCGCCGACGCAGGCCGTGGGACTTGATGTGCCTTGCCCGGTCGTGGCGGTCTCGCATTCATGCGTTGTGACGTGGCTCCACGCCGTCAGGGGACAGGCTGTGGACGGCGAATGGGCCTGGCAGAAGGACCGCAACAGACGCGGTTTCGATTGGGCAAATGCCGTAATCGCGCCCAGCCGCAGCCATGCCGACATGCTCGAGGCCTGCTACGGGCCGATCGCCCGCCTGAGCGTTGTCAGCAACGGCACACGGCCAGGTCCAAAGGCAGAGACGCGCGAACCAATGGTTCTCGCCGCCGCGCGCTGGTGGGACGAAGGAAAGAACGCAGCTACGCTGGACCAGGCAGCATCGCTGACGACATGGCCGGTCTTCGCCGCCGGGCCGCTCGAGGGCGCCGATGGGCAACGCACCAGTTTCAGCAACGTCGCTCCTCTGGGTTCTGTCTGCCACGATGAAGTACGTCGGTTGATGGCGCAGGCCGGCATCTTCGTGTCGCCATCCATCTACGAACCCTTTGGCCTTGCCGTGCTGGAGGCAGCCACATCCGCAACACCTTTGGTGCTTGCCGATATCCCGACCTATCGCGAATTGTGGAACGGCGCGGCTATGTTCTACGACGTCCATGATCCACGCGATCTCGCCAGATGTGTCGATCGTCTCTCTGACGACGCCCGATATAGGCGCCGGCTCGGCGAAGCCGCCGCACGCCGAGCGCGCAAGTTTTCACCGGCAAGGCAAGCGGCGGCCATGCACGAGATCTACGATCGGGCCGCCCTGGCCGTTGCGGAACGCTGACGATGCGGTTCCTGTTCTATACCCATTCGGTCGTTTCCGACTGGAACCACGGCAACGCACATTTCCTGCGCGGCATCATGCGGGAACTCGTTGCACGCGGACATCAGGCGATCGCGCTGGAGCCCGCAGACGGCTGGAGCCGTTCGAACCTCCTGGCAGAGAAAGGGCCCTTCGCGGTCGAGCGCTTCAGAAAGGATTTTCCGGAGCTGATGCCGGTGACCTACGACGCCTCCTTCGTCCATGAAGGCTGGATTGCCGGCGCCGATGTGGTGATCGTCCACGAATGGACTGACCCGGACCTTGTCGCGCGCATCGGCAGGGCAAAAGCGAACGGAGGCGGTTTCACGCTTCTGTTCCATGACACTCATCATCGCGCCGTCTCGGCGACGCAAGCGATCTCGGCTCTGCGGCTGGAGCATTATGACGGCGTGCTCGCCTTCGGCGAAGCGTTGCGGGAAAGCTATCTTCGCGCCGGCTGGGGCAAACGTGCTTTCACCTGGCACGAGGCGGCGGATGAGCGCCTGTTCAAGCCGCACCCGGAGATCGACCCTACATCCGACGTGATCTGGATCGGCAACTGGGGCGACGACGAGCGCAGTGCCGAAATCAAGGAATTCCTGATCAATCCAGTGGAAGAACTTGGCCTGGGTGGCACTGTTCATGGCGTGCGCTATCCACGCGAAGCGCTCGCCGATCTTGCCGCCGCCGGCCTGGGTTACGAAGGCTGGATTGCCAATGCCGACGTGCCCGAGGCATTCGCGGCCCACCGCGTAACCGTCCACATCCCGCGGCGCCCCTATCGGGAGAGCCTGCCCGGAATTCCGACGATCCGCATGTTCGAGGCTCTCGCCTGTGGCATCCCGCTCGTTTCGGCGCCTTGGACCGATGTCGAGCAACTCTTCAGGCCAGGCATCGACTTCCTTTTCGCGCGCGACGGATCCGAGATGTGCCGTCATCTTCGCGACGTGCTGGACGATGCTGACCTGGCCGCCTCACTGGTGAAATCCGGCCTCGAAACCATTGGGAGGCGACACACTTGCCGGCACCGGGCGGACGAGTTGTTCGGCGTGCTCGCCAAATGCGGCAACCGCCAAGCCATCGGTCCCATCGCCATAGAGGAGACAGTCGCATGAAGATTGCATTTTATGGGTCGAGCCTGCTGTCGTCCTATTGGAACGGCGCGGCGACCTATTACCGCGGATTGCTCAAGGCTCTTTCTCAGCTCGGCTACGAGATCACTTTCTATGAACCGGACGTCTACGACAGGCAGAAGAACCGCGATATCGAGCCACCAGACTGGTGCAACGTCGTCGTTTACGAGGCGACCCCGCATGCGCTGATGCAGGTGGCAGCAAGCGCACGCGAAGCCGACGTCGTCGTCAAGGCGAGCGGAGTAGGCTTCGAGGACGAGGCGCTGCTGCGCGCCGTACTCGACCACGCCCGTGCGGATGCGCTGACAGTGTTCTGGGATGTCGACGCACCGGCCACTCTGGGCCAATTGCGCGACGAGCCGGACCACCCCCTTCACCGCGCGTTGCGGGAGATCGACCTTGTCCTCACCTACGGCGGCGGCGATCCGGTCGTCTGGGCCTATCGTGCGCTGGGGGCGGCTGAGTGCGTGCCGATCTACAATGCGCTCGATCCCGAAACGCATCATCCGGTCGCGAAGGATAAGCGTTTCGCTTGCGACCTCGCCTTTCTCGGCAACCGCCTGCCGGATCGTGAAGCACGCGTCGAAGCCTTCTTCCTCGATCCGGCCAGCCGTTCGGGCGATCAGCATTTCCTGCTCGGCGGATCCGGTTGGGGTGACAAGCAGCTTCCGGCAAATGTCGCATGGCTCGGCCACGTCGGGACGCGCGACCACAATGCGTTCAATGTCACATCCAAGGCGGTGCTGAACATCAGCCGCGACAGCATGGCCGCCAACGGCTTTTCACCTGCCACGCGCGTCTTCGAGGCTGCGGGTGCCGGCGCATGCCTCATCACCGACGCCTGGCTCGGCGTGGAATTGTTCCTGGTCCCTGGGGAAGAGATCCTGGTGGCGCGCGACGGCAACGATGTCGCCGAAATCATGCGCACCCTCACACCCCAGCAGGCAAAGGCGATCGGTGCATCTGCGCTTCGGCGTGTTCTCGCCGAGCATACCTATGCGCTAAGGGCAGCCGTGGCCGACGCCGTTTTCAGGCGTCATTTCGAACGCCCCACCGTGGAGGCAGCGGAATGATCAAGCGGCTCGATATCATCTTTCTTGGCCTGTCTTTGTCCTCTTCATGGGGAAACGGCCACGCCACGACCTTTCGAGGGTTGCTGAAGGGCCTGCACGAGCTCGGCCATCGCATCACCTTCCTCGAACGCGACGTGCCATGGTATGCAAGCCATCGCGATTTGCGCGACCCGGATTTCTGCACGTTGCGCTACTACGAAACGACGAACGATCTTCGTCGGACGTATGCTCGCTGCCTGCAGCAGGCAGATGTCGTGGTGGTTGGGTCCTTCGTTCCGGAGGGGCGAGCCGTCATCGACATCGTCGCGTCCTTGTGCACGGGCCAGTTCTGCTTCTACGACATCGACACGCCGGTCACGCTGGCAAAGCTCGCCGCGAATGATTGCGACTACATATGCCGACGGCAGATTCCGTATTTCGACGTCTATTTCTCATTCACCGGCGGGCCAACGCTCGCCCGTTTGGCGGCGGATTTTGGTGCACGGCGCGCCGAGCCGCTCTATTGCTCCGTCGACCCGGAGCGGCATCGCCGAACGTCCGATCCGATCTGCTGGGACCTTGGCTACCTCGGCACCTACAGCTCGGACCGGCAGGCGACACTGGATGCTCTCCTGCTTGAACCGGCAAGACGCATGCCGGACCGTCGCTTCGTCGTGGCCGGCTCGCAATTCCCGTCCGAGACCGTCTGGCCAAGCAACGTCGATCGCATCGAGCACTTGCCGCCGGCAGACCACGCCGCTTTCTACAGCCGCCAGCGCTACACGTTGAACGTCACACGCAGCTCCATGATAGCGGCTGGGTGGTCTCCCAGCGTACGCCTCTTCGAGGCGGCTGCCTGTGGCACGGCGATCATCAGCGATCGCTGGACCGGTCTGGATAGCTTCTTTCCGACAGCCACGATCAATACGGCCGGCCAAGCGGAGGAGGTGACCGATATCCTGTCCAGGCAATCCGACCGCGTCAGGCTGGCTATGGCCAAGCGAGCGCGCGCGACGATCCTGGCATCACATACTGGCGCCGCGAGAGCTCGCGAATTCGTTTCGCTGCTGGCGCGGCCAAGATCGGCACGTCCAGCTCTCGATCTGGACATCGAAAGTGCAGCATGACTGGCAGACAGGAGAAAATAGAGATGCGGCAATCAAGAAGGACGCAACGGACCAAAACGGCGCTTGTCGCCGGCGGCGCGGGTTTCCTCGGTTCGCATCTTTGCGAAACACTGCTTCAGACCGGGTACCGGGTGATCTGTGTCGACAATTTTCTTACCGGCCGGATGGAAAACATCGTCTCGATGATGGACCGTCCTCGTTTCCGGTTGATCGAGCAGGATATTTGCCGACCATTGGACCTTGCTGAGCCGGTCGACCGCATTTTCAACCTGGCGTGCGCCGCATCGCCGCCGCGTTACCAAGCCGATCCGGTTCATACCACGCGAACCTGCGTGATCGGAACGCTCAATCTGCTTGAGCTTGCCGCCCGAAATAATGCGCGCTTCCTTCAGGCATCGACAAGCGAAGTGTATGGCGATCCCGAACAGCACCCGCAAAGGGAAGACTATGTCGGTCATGTGAACTGCACCGGTCCTCGTGCCTGCTATGACGAGGGCAAGCGAACCGCCGAAACCTTGTGCTTCGATTATTTGAGAACCGAGATGGCCGACATCCGGGTCGCGCGCATCTTCAACACCTATGGTCCGAGGATGGATCCTGCCGACGGCCGGATTGTCTCGAACCTGGTGATGCAGGCTCTCGAGAAGAGACCACTGACGATATTCGGCGACGGGCTGCAGACCAGGTCGTTCTGCTATGTCTCCGATCTGGTTGACGGTCTGGTCCGTCTTATGGATGTCGATCCCAATCCGCGCCAACCGGTCAATTTAGGCAATCCCGGGGAATTCACCGTTCTTCAACTGGCTGGATTGGTGAGAGATATGACCCATAGCAACTCGGTCTTCAAATTCCTGGCACTGCCGCAAGACGACCCTCGCCGGCGGCAACCGGACATTTCCCGAGCAAAAACCCTTCTGGATTGGTCGCCAAAGGTGCCGCTCAGGCAAGGCCTGATGCAGACGATCAGCTATTTTATGGAGCTCGAAGCGAGCCGTAACGAGGATCGAATTCCCCCAATTGCGCCAAGCGTGAGGTCCGCTTCAGGCCGACTGCAAAACTTGCCGGCCTGAAGTCAGGGGAGAGCTGTGCGCTTGGACATGGGCCATGTGAGACCGTGGCGCCCGAACGCGCGCTCTCACTTTTTGTCATTAAGGGAACATCCAGCCGAGCTCGCCGTTGGGCGAAGATACCGGCATGGAGAACCGACCCGTGCATCGAAAACGATCCGCCAAGGACATCGAGCAAATGGCCGAAAGGGAAACGGCTGCCTTTCTGAGACGTGCCTCGATCATCTACCTTGAATGCTGTGTGAGCCTGATGATGACGCACCTCGAGCGCGAGGAAGTGGCCACCATCCTCGAAAAGGAAGCGGATATGCTGCGACGGCTCGACTGAGGCTTGCGGCGCTTAGGCCCAGGCAGCCTCAAACAGCGCGCAGCTTTAATCGCCATGGAGTTCGTGATTTTTCCAGGGTCGCAAGGAACATTCCCGGCAACTGGCAGTTCGGCGCGAGGAACTTATCTTCAACAGCGATGGCGGCAGTTTCGTGGGATCGAAAAAGGTACGGATTGGAATAGCCGGCGTCGGCAATTGCGCGTCTTCCCTTGTCCAGGGCCTCTCATATTATCGGGACGCCAGAGGTAATGAGCCGATACCGGGCCTGATGCATGCCGATCTTGGCGGTTATCATGTCGATGACATCGAGGTCGTCTGTGCTTTCGACGTCGCCAAGGGCAAAGTTGGGCGGGATGTGGCGGAAGCCATATACAATGCGCCCAACAACACCTTCCGCTTTGCCGATGTCGAAGCAACCGGCGTTCGCGTCGAGCGCGGACCAACGCTCGATGGAATCGGCAAATATCTACGCGACGAAATCGAGGAGGCAGAAGAGCCGGTCGCGAATGTCAGCGCGCTGCTGCGGGAAAGCGGCGCTGACGTATTGGTCTCATATCTGCCGGTCGGCTCGGAAGAGGCTACGCGTTTTTATGCCGAATGCGCGCTCGAGGCCGGCTGCGCCTTCGTCAACTGCATACCGGTTTTTATCGCGTCGCGACCGGAATGGCGCCAGCTCTTCGAACAGCGTGGCCTGCCGTTGATCGGCGACGATATCAAAAGCCAGGTCGGCGCGACGATCGTGCACCGGCTGCTCGCTAATCTGTTCCGCGAGCGCGGCGTCCGCATCGACCGCACCTATCAGCTGAATTTCGGCGGCAACACCGATTTCCTCAACATGCTGGAACGCGAGCGGCTGGAATCGAAGAAGATTTCCAAGACACAATCCGTAACCAGCCAGCTCGATGTTCCCCTGGAGGCCGGTAACATCCATGTCGGCCCCAGCGACCATGTGCCTTGGCTTACCGATCGAAAATGGGCCTACATCCGCGTCGAAGGCACGACGTTCGGCGGCGTGCCGCTGAATGCAGAGCTCAAACTGGAAGTGTGGGATTCGCCCAACTCCGCCGGGGTCGTTATCGATGCTGTCCGCTGCGCCAAGCTGGCGCTCGACCGCGGCATCGCGGGAGCGCTGACTGGCCCTTGCAGCTATTTCATGAAGTCGCCGCCCGAGCAGTTCACCGATGCCGAGGCACGCCTGCGCACGCTGTCTTTCATCGCCGGTAGGGACGAGCCGATGCTCGATGCCGCGGAATGACGACGACATTCTTTTTGATCCGCCATGCGGCGCACGACAATGTCGGCGCTTATCTTGCCGGACGCATGGCCGGAGTCTGCCTTGGCGACACCGGCAGGGCACAGGCGTTGCGCCTGGCCAGCCACATGGCACCGAAACCGCTAGCAGCCATCTGTTGCAGCCCGCGCGAACGAACATTGGAAACCGCAAAACCGATCGCAATCGCCTGCAGTCCCGATAAGATTACAATCTGCCAAGAGCTCGATGAGATCGACTTCGGCGCGTGGTCGGGAAAGACTTTCGAAGAGTTGAACCAGGACGCCGACTGGCGGGTGTGGAACAGTCGGCGTCAGCAGGCGAGGACGCCGGGCGGCGAGACCATGCTGGACGTGCAGCAACGTGTCACCTCGCTGATGCAGCAGCTTCGCAAACGCTACCAGAACCAGTCCGTGGCACTGGTCAGCCATGCCGACGTGATCAAGGCCGCCGTCTGCAAGGTGCTCGGCTTGCCGCTGGGAGACTGTTTTCGCTTCGATATCGATCCTGCTTCGATCACCACGGTCGTATCCGGTGACTGGGGCTCCAAGCTGATCCGATTGAACGAGGCCGCCTGACGAGGACTGCCGGATGCGAATGGTCATTTTCGGTCTCACCGTCACCTCCTCGTGGGGAAACGGACACGCGACGCTGTGGCGCGGCCTGATCCGGGCGCTGGGCGGGCTGGGCTGGTCCGTCACCTTCTTCGAACGCAACACTCCCTATTATGCCGGGGCGCGCGACCTTGATCATCTCGATGGCGGCAACGTCGTTCTCTATCCGGACTGGGAAGACATTCGCCATGTCGCGGAACAGGCTATCGGGCAATCGGACGTCGTCATCGTCACGTCCTATTGCCCCGACGCCGTGGAGGCATCGCGCCTGGCGCAGCAGACCTGTCGCGGGCTGAAAGTTTTCTACGATCTGGACACCCCGGTCACACTCGCCCGGATCGAACAAGGTCTACGACCGGCGTATTACGGGCCCGAAGGCCTTCGCGATTTCGACCTCGTCCTGAGTTATACGGGGGGAACCGCAATCGATGCGCTGAAAACTCTGCTGGGTGCGCGCCGTGTCTTGCCTCTCTATGGTCATGTCGATCCCGAGCGACACCGGCCAGCAGAGCCCCGGGCTGAATTTGCCGGAGATCTATCCTATCTTGGAACTTATGCGGCTGATCGCCAGGCCGGCGTCGAAAAGCTGCTGGTCCGCACCGCAGCGCGCCTGCCGGACCACCGTTTCGTCATCGGCGGCGCCCAATATCCGCACGAATTTCCGTGGGGGGAAAACATCTTTTTTGTCAGGCATCTTCCGCCTGCGGATCATCCGGCCTTCTTTTGCTCATCGCGTCTGACGCTGAACGTGACCCGCGAGGCGATGGCCAAGAGGGGCTGGTGTCCTTCGGGCAGGCTGTTCGAGGCGGCAGCCTGCGGCGCGGCGATCGTGAGCGACACCTGGCCAGGCCTGAGCAGTTTTTTCCAACCCGGCAGCGAGATCATCCTGGCGGACACCACCGACGACGTGGTCGCGGCAGTCTGCTTGTCCGACAGCGACGTCGACGCTATCCGGCGCCGTGCGCGCGAGCGGGTGTTGGACGAGCACACCTCTGCGCAGCGCGCCAGGGAACTGGACCGCCTCCTGTCCGATGCATTGCAGGGCTTGACGGCGGGCGAGCCGTTGAAGGAAGCAATCTGATGTTGGGCATCGTGCCCGCTGCCGGCCGCGGCAGCCGCATTCAACCGCTCGGCTTCTCGAAGGAGCTCCTGCCGGTCGGTAGCCGCATCGACGGCCAGACCGAGCGCCCGTGCGCGGTGAGCGAATATCTGGTGCGTCGCATGGTGCGCAACGGTGTCGACAAAATCTGCTTCGTCATCGGATCGGGCAAATCGGACATCCTCGAGTACTATGCCGCCGGCTACGGCGAAGCCACCGCACTGTTCGTCGTACAGCCCACTCCCGTCGGTCTTTGCGATGCGATCTTCCGCGCCGCCCCGCTCGTCGCACCGGACGAGACGGTTCTGATCGGCCTGCCCGATACGATCTGGTTTCCGGAAGATGGCTTCTGCCGCCTACCGGACGACCGGCTGTCGTTTCTACTCTTCCCGGTGGATCACCCCGAACTCTTCGATGCCGTCGTTCTCGACCAGGGCGACCGAGTGAGGGAGATCCAGGTCAAGCAACAAGACGCCGCATCGAACTGGATTTGGGGCGCGTTCAAGATGCCGGGCCGCATACTTCACCAGCTTGCCGCGCTTTGGCGCGAGCGGAATCAAAGCGACGAATACGTCGGTACACTCATCAATGCCTATCTGGCGGCCGGCGGCGAGGCTTACGGCGTCAAGGCAGGCACCGCCTATGTCGACGTCGGCACTTTCAACGGCTACCGCACGGCACTTCGGCTGCTTGAGAACAACGACCCTACGTTGGAGGACCCGAAAAACCTCATGTTCGCGCTGCGAGGGCAGTCGCAGATACCAAGCCATCCAGGCGAAGGAGGCTAGCCATGTTGCATTCGAACGCGGAAATCCGTCGCCGCATCGATGCCCTTGGCCCGTGGTTTCACAACATGGAGCTGGCAGGCGTCGAAACCGCCCCCGACCATTTCCTCGGCAACTACCCGCTGATCAAATGGCGCAAGTTCGCCGACGCCATTCCTGCCGATCTGTCCGGCAAGGCCGTGCTCGACATAGGCTGCAACGCCGGCTTCTACTCGATCGAGATGAAACGACGCGGCGCCGGCCGCGTCCTCGGCATCGATTTCGATGAAGCCTATCTGGCGCAGGCGCGCTTCGCCGCCGAGATCGCGGACTGCGACATCGAATTCCAGCAACTGTCGGTCTACGACGTCGGCGCGCTGCGGGAGAAATTCGACATCGTCCTGTTCATGGGTGTGCTGTATCACCTGCGCCACCCCCTGCTCGCTCTCGATCTGATCCGGGAGCATGTCGCCGGCGACCTGATGATCTTCCAGTCCATGCAGCGCGGCAGCACCGAACTGCCTGCACTCGATGAGAATTATCCTTTCTCGACACACGATCTGTTCGACCGGCCCGAGTTTCCCAAGCTGCATTTCGTCGAGCATCGCTATGCCGACGACCCGACCAACTGGTGGATTCCCAATCGCGCCTGCACCGAAGCGATGCTGCGCAGCGCCGGCTTCGAGACCGTGCTGCACCCGGAGCAAGAGGTTTATTTCTGCCGCGCCGCCAACGAACCGGCCGGTGGAGGCGCCGTCTACCCGTCGAAAGGACAACTGCATGATTGAAGCTGCGATGATCTGGAACGAGCCGAACAACAAGTCCCATTGGGATCCCGAACTCGACCCCGACTGGAGCCGCTTCGCCAATATGGCAATGCTGGCCGCCGATGCGATCGCATCGGAAAACCCTACGGTAACCAAGATCCTGGGCGGCATTTCGCCGATCGATGCCGATTTCATGGCGCTCATGAAGCAGTACGGCGCGCTGGATCATGTCGATGCCGTCGCCGTGCACGGCTTTCCGCTCGACTGGAACCTCTGGCAGATTCAGGAGTGGCCCCAGAAGATCGGCGAGATTTCGACCGTCACCGATCTTCCTGTATGGGTCAGCGAAGTTGGTGTGTCGAGCTTCGGTGCCGAGGAGGTGCAGCTATGGGGCTTGCGCCGGACCGCCGAACTGCTGCTCGGCAACGCCTCGCGCATCCAATGGTACAGCCTCTACGATCTTCCGCGCGAATGGGGGGCAACGACACGCCATCGCGAGGCGGAAGGCTCCTCCTACTATCGCCACTTCTACATGGGCCTGCTACGCGAAGACGGTACGCCCAAACCCGCGCTCGAGGAATTCCTGCGTTACACGCCCGAAATGGGACTGGTGCAATGGTTCCACTTTGAAGATCCCCGGCTGGATGACGCCGTCGCCTGGATGAAGCGGCTGGGCGTCACCAATGTGCGCACCGGACTTTCCTGGGCCGATAGTTTTAGGCCGAATGCGCTGGACTGGTACGACCGGCAGATGGAAGCGCTTGCCGACTTCGACGTGACCATCACCTTCTGCTTCACTCCCGAGCACCGCGGAGTGATGCCGCATCACACCAGTCCGCCGCTAGTGCCGGAGGAATTTGCCGAGTTTTGCGCGACGATGACCCGCCGCTACGCTCCCGCCATGGCTGCCTCGCCAGTCAGAGCGGTGCGAGCTTCGGCAGCATGAGTGAGGAATGCAACACGCACCTGACAGATCCGGAACGCTTGCCGAATTCGCGGCCCTGCTGACAGGCGCTGCCCCGCACGGCTCTGACGGTGCTGAAATCATGATCGTTGTCGCGCATCCGGATGACGAGACCATCGGCATCGGCGGACATCTTGCCGGATTGCGCGGATCTCGCATCGTGCATGTCACTGACGGCGCGCCGCGAGACCTTGATGACGCGCGAGCGTACGGCTTCGAGACTTGGCAGGACTACGCCGAGGCCCGCCATAGGGAGTTGGAGACAGCGCTGGCGGCAGCGGAATTGCCGTCGACGGCCATGATCAGCCTCGGTTATCCCGACAAACAAGCCGCCGGGAATCTTGGCGCGCTCGCACGGGAGCTGACCGGCCTTTTGGCCGATCGCGATGTCAGTTTCGTCTGTACGCATCCTTATGAAGGCGGTCACCCCGATCATGACGCGACCGCCTTTGCCGTACATGCGGCTTGCCATTTGCTGCGCCGCGATGGACGCCCGGCGCCGGCCATCGTCGAAATGGCGTTCTATTGCGCCGGCCCTGAGGGCGCAGTCCTCCAGGACTTCAACAGCGTTCCCGGCGGTGAGTGCATCGAACTCCACCTTACGGAAGCGGCCTTCGAACGGAAGCAGTGCATGCTGGCCTGCCACCGGACACAGCAACGGACGCTGGCGCCGTTTACGGCGCGCGTCGAACGTTTCCGGGTGGCACCCACCTATGATTTCCTGGCGCTGCCGAACAACGGCAAGCTTTATTACGAGGCGCTGCCGCTCGGCTTCGAACCGGCGGTTTGGCTCCACGCCGCCGCCGCTGCACATGAGGAGCTTAGGCTCGGCCGGCCATGACCCTCACCGTCCTGAACGTCGCCTACCCTCTCGCGCCAGTCGGCCCCGATGCGGTTGGCGGTGCCGAGCAGGTGCTGTCGATGCTCGACCAGGCACTCGTGCGCGCGGGACACGGCTCCATCGTGATCGGTTGCCAGGGCTCCAAAGCAGCGGGCGTCCTCATCGAGACACCTGCTGAACCAGGCGTGCTCGACGATGCGGCGAAAAAACGGGCACAGCGCTCCCACCGCGCAGCGATAGACGTCGCACGCGCCCGTTGGCCGATCGACGTGGTTCATCTGCACGGCATCGATTTCGATGCCTATCTGCCTGGCCATGGCCCGACGCTTGTAAGCCTGCACCTGCCGCTCGATTGGTATCCGTCCGATGCTTTGCGCCCAATCCGTGACGATCTATGGCTGCACGCCGTCTCGGCGGCCCAACAGAGGACCGCGCCGCCGGGTGCCAAACTGGTTGCGCCCATTCCAAACGGCGTCGATATCGACGCGCTGAGCGGTCGGCAGTCCAAGCGCAACTTCGCGCTGGTGCTCAGCCGCATCTGCCCGGAAAAGGGCATCCATCTTGCACTGGATGCGGCCAAACAGGCTGGTGTGCCGCTGGTCATCGGCGGCAAGGTTTACCCCTATGAAACGCACACTGTGTACTTTCGTGACGAAGTCCAGCCGCGCCTCGACAAGCAGCGCCGCTTCCTCGGTCCGCTCGGCTTCACCGCCAAACGGCGCTTTCTAAATGCCGCCCGGTGCCTGGTCATTCCCAGCCTTGCCGCAGAAACCAGTTCGCTTGTCGCGATGGAGGCGATGGCCTGCGGCACGCCGGTTGTCGCCTTTCCAAACGGCGCGCTGCCGGGCGTGGTCGAACACGGCAGGACGGGCTTTCTGGTCAATGACGTCCATGAGATGGCGGGAGCCATAGTCGCAGCATCCCGCCTGGATGCCGAGATATGCCGGGCCGAGGCCCGGCGGCGCTTTTCGCTCGACCAAATGATTTCGTCTTACATGAACGCGTACCATGCGCTGGCAGAGCTTGGTGCCGGCCGCAGGCGCCTCGCTGCGGTGCAGTGAGCGGTTTTCATGCTCCGCTCCGAGACCATCGACGATCCGGCCGCCCTTGAGGCCCTGGCGCCGCGCTGGCGGGAGCTCTGGGCGCACAGCCGGACGGCGACGCCGTTTCAATGCCCCGCCTGGCTGGTGCCGTGGTGGCGCACATTCGCGCCCGGAGAACTGGCGACGATCGCCGTCTGGCGTGGCGACGATCTGGTGGGATTGGCGCCGCTTTATCTAGAACACACAACTTCCGGTTCGAAACTGCTTCCGGTCGGGATTTCGTTGAGTGACTATCTGGATGTCCTGTGTTTCCCCGGCATCGAAGCGGCTGTCGCCGCCGTCATCGCCGACCGGGCTCTTGCGATCAATTGGTCGCAATGGATTTTGCCGGATCTACCGGCGGGTGCCGCGGGTCTCGCCATAACGCACCCTGCACTGGAGGCGGGTCAACTCGTCGATCACGCTGCTTGTCCCGTGCTCTCGATTGCCGGGGACGAGGCGCTGGCGGTCTGCGTTCCGGCGCGGCGAAGACGCCAGTTGCGCCGCGCACATAAAGCCGCATGCAGGCGCGGCTGCGTTTCCATCATGCCGGCGCAAGCCGATCCCAAAACATTCTTCGATCACCTGGTCCGCCTTCACGGCGCGCGTTGGGCCGGACATGGCGACGGCGTGCTGGCCGACCCGGCTGCGGAAGAATTCCATCGACAGGCGCTTCCACTGCTTGCCGCGCAGGGCCTTGTGCGATGCTGGCTTGTTGCTATCGATGATGCGATCGTCGGGGCCTATTACGGATTTCACCATCGCCATCGCGCCTACGCCTATCTTGGCGGTTTCGATCCGGCCTACGCCGATGGAAGTCCCGGCGCAATCCTCATTGGTCACGCGATTGCCGAGGCGGCTCGTGAAGGGGCGCGGGAGTTCGACTTTCTGCGCGGCCAGGAAAGCTATAAATATGGCTGGGGCGCCGTCGACCAATGGACAATGCGAAAGGTCTGGACGCGGAGCATCGCTCAATGAGCACGACCGGACGAAAATCATCGTCACAGGCCTCGACAGCAAGAATGGTGCTCGATGAGTGCATTGCCGACGGCGCCTGCGTCGAAGCCATCATCGCCAGACTGGCGCTTCGCTTCGCGACGGGGATCGATGCCGCAGAATTGGCTGATTTGGCGCTGGATATGCATTCGGCCGACCTTCGAAAACGAGACAGACTGGAGCGGATCGCCGACCTGCTTCGTCACCGGCCTGACATCTTTGCCATGCTGCGTGAAACAGGTGCGGCCGTTCGCCACGAGCGTAATCAGGAGGAAACGGATGCCGCTGTCGTCAAGCGGCTGGCCGCCGGGTTCGATGCGGCGGCGATGATTTCCCTGCCTGCAAGCGTGCAACTGTCCTCCCTGGGTGACGAGGAGAGGCTTTCAGCCGCTACCGATGAGATCGTCGAATGGCTGGAAAGGCATGGCTTCACCGGCGCCGATCGGGACATACTGGACATTGGTTGTGGCATCGGCCGATTCGAAAGCGCGCTCTCCAGCGCGGCGCACCGGGTCGTCGGCATCGACATATCTTCGAAGATGATTTCGATCGCTCGAGAGCGATGTGCCAAGCTGCGCAATGTGGAACTGCGGCCGACCTCTGGTCTCGATCTTGCCGATTTCGGCAACGCAAGCTTCGATTGCGTGCTGGCTGTCGACAGTTTCCCCTATCTGGTACTGGCTGGCCTGGCGGAGCGGCATTTCAAGGAAATTGCGCGTGTTCTGAGAACGTCAGGCATGGCAGCACTTCTGAATTACTCCTATCGCGGATCGCCGACGCTGGATCGTGCCGATGTTCACTGCCTCGCCGAAGCCCACGGCATGCAGGTCGTGGTTGCCGGCGAGAAGCCGTTCCGGCTGTCGGATGGCAATGCCTTTCTTCTTTCTGCATCCGACGGAACATTACGGCCCAATGATTGTTCGGGCGTCAAATAGAAAAGGCACCTGTGAGTGCCCACAATCCGAAGGAGGACTAGATGGCATCCGGCGGTAGACATCACCTCTGCCGTCAGGGTAAGGCGCCGGCGCGATGACCGATTTGGCCAAGACAAGGTCGAGGAAACGCGGCTTTGTCAGAACAGAGCCTCGCACACCGAGCGACGCCGGCTCGACGGCAATCGGATCAATTCCGATCAGTATCACGCCGCGGATCGGCTCTCTTAAGACTGACTGTTGCAACCGCTAACGCGAATCATAACCAGTGGCAGCAGAGGTCGCGAGAGTCGAATTATCGAGCGCACCCGGCAACATTGCCCGGGGGAGAGGGAGGGGAAAGGACAGGCTTCCCCGACGAGATTAGCGGCTTCGAAACAATGCTGTGCAAGGGACGGCGCTGACGGCGAGGACGGCGCGTGAATCCTTGCAAACGCTGATTGCTGTCACCACACTGGTGAAGGGACCAATTCGTTAAGAGAACACTATGTCTCGCTCAAGCGACGATACCATCAGCCCGCAACTCCGGCTGGCAATAGACCGGAAGATTGCATATCTGCTGACTGCCATCGAGCAGGAAAAGGTCCCCGACCGTCTGACCAACCTTGCGGTCCAACTGCAGAACGCGCTTGTCGAGAAGCGTCGATGCAAAGCAAAGAAAGTGGAATAGCTATCGACGCCTGTCGACTGCCAAGTTTCCCTGTGCTTCGGACAGGTGATTGCGTCTTTCCACCAATGTCTGCAACGAACTTTCGCCGAGGTGTTCCAGCACGCTGGCGCGCGCTCGGTTAAGGCGGCTTTTTACCGTTCCCACCGCGCAACCGCATATTTCGGCAGTTTCTTCATAGCTGACGCCAAGCACCCCGATCAGCATCAGGACCTCGCGCTGATGTTCCGGCAGCTTCTGGACCGCGCTAGAGACTTCCTTGCTCTGAACGGTCCATTCCTGCGTCGCTTCCGAAATTGGGATCGAAGAGGCGCAGTCAAGCAGGCCGGGTTTTTCCCTGTCGGCGGCCTTAATGCGCGTATAATAGGTGTTGCGCATGATGGTGAAGAGCCATGACTTCATACGCGTTCCGGGCTCGAACTTATCGATGTTGGCGAGCCCTTTGGTCAACGTCTCCTGGACCAGGTCATCAGCATCGTCAGGAACACGGCAGAAGGTGCGGGCGAAGGCTCGCAAGGCAGGTATCAGGTCAACGATGGAAACGTCATCCGTTTCCTGGTTGGCCAAGGCGTAGCCCCTCGAGGACAATGGTCCAGCTCCCAGCAAGAATAAGTTGATGCACGCAGACCTAGCTAAATGCATGAAGGTTGGGTTCGTTCCGGACGTCGAAATAAGTCGCTAGAAAATCTTGGATTGGGCGAACGCACACCCGTCTCTGTGCGGCCGAGTTCTGTTGCAGTGAGGCCGCCCGATTAGAACACTGCCAGGGCCCGCCCGCAGTGAGCAGCCAGCGACGTCGATTCGCCATTGTTCCGCAAGCAAAGGCGCCAGTCTTTTGCTGGAACAAAGCTGCGCATCGGCAGTTCGACGCCCTGAGCCGGTGGTCCCGGCCTTCATCCATCGAGGAGCGATAAACCATGGCCCAGTCCCGGCAGCGTTCAGAAACTCAGCCTGCAAGCAGTCGCGACCAAAATGTCGAGCGTGGAAACGGCGGTGAGTTTCACCAAACGGCGGAAGGCGAAACCCCTGTCCTCACCACTGCGCTCGGAACGCCTGTCTCGGACGATCAGAACACTTTGAAGATCGGCGAGCGTGGGCCATCGCTGATCGAGGATTTCCACTTCCGTGACAAGATCTTCCATTTCGATCACGAGCGGATACCCGAGCGGGTCGTGCATGCTCGCGGCTACGGGGCACACGGCTATTTCGAAACCTATGAATCGCTCGCTAAATACACGCGCGCCGACATTTTTCAGCGTGCTGGCGAAAAGACGCCGGTTTTCGTGCGCTTCTCGACAGTCGCCGGCAACAAGGGCTCGTTCGACCTGGCCCGCGACGTGCGCGGTTTCGCGGTCAAGCTTTACACCAAGGAAGGCAATTGGGATCTGGTCGGCAACAACATCCCGGTGTTCTTCATCCAGGACGCGATCAAGTTTCCCGATCTGATCCATGCCGCCAAGCAGGAACCGGACCGCGATTTCCCGCAGGCCCAAACTGCGCATGACAATTTCTGGGACTTCATCAGCCTGATGCCGGAATCGATGCACATGATCATGTGGATCATGTCCGATCGTGCGATCCCGCGCTCATTCCGCTTCATGCAGGGCTTCGGCGTCCACACCTTCCGCTTCGTCAACGCGGACGACGAATCCACCTTTGTCAAATTCATCTGGAAACCAAAGCTTGGCATGCAGTCGGTGGTCTGGAACGAAGCGGTCAAGATCAATGGCGCCGATCCGGATTTCCATCGCCGCGACTTGTGGGAGGCGATCCAGTCCGGCAACTTCCCGGAATGGGAACTTACCGTACAGCTCTTCGATCAGGACTTTGCGGACAGCTTCGATTTCGACGTCCTCGACGCCACCAAGATTATTCCCGAAGAGATCCTCCAGCCGATCCCCGTGGGGCGACTGGTCCTGGATCGCATGCCCGATAATTTCTTCGCCGAGACCGAACAGGTTGCGTTCATGACGCAAAACGTGCCGCCCGGCATCGATTTTTCCAATGACCCGCTGCTGCAGGGACGCAACTTTTCCTATCTCGATACCCAGCTGAAACGGCTCGGCAGCCCGAATTTCACCCACCTTCCGATCAATGCACCGAAATGCCCGTTCGCTCATTTTCAACAGGATGGACACATGGCCATGCGCAATCCGGTAGGCCGTGCCAATTATGAGCCAAATTCGTGGGGCATGGGTCCGCGCGAAGAACCCCAGCGCGGTTTCCGTTCCTTTGCCGATGCCGAGGAGGGCCAGAAAGTGCGGCTGCGGGCGGAAAGCTTCGCCGACCACTACAGCCAGGCGAGGCAGTTCTTCAACAGCCAGACGCCTCCGGAACAACGCCACATCGCGATGGCTTTGACATTCGAGTTGAGCAAGGTCCAAACACCGGCAATCCGCGAACGAATGGTCTCCCATTTGCTGAACGCCGACGAGGCTCTGGCGGCCACTGTCGCCGACAAACTTGGCATTCGAAAGATGCCCAATCCGGCAAACGCTGCCGTGCCGCCGCGAGACGACCTGGAGCCATCGCCGGCGCTCAGCATCATCAAAAACGGACCGGAGAGCTTCAGAGGCCGCAAGGTTGGCGTGCTGGTCAGCGACGGCGTGGATGCCGCGATGTTCGAGCAACTCCGATCCGCGGTCGAAACGGAAGGCGCGGTCATGGAGGTTGTCGCCGCAAAGGTCGGCGGCGTAAGTGCGGCCGACGGTACGCAAATCGAAGCGAAGCACATGATCGACGGCGGACCATCGGTCCTGTTCGACGCGGTCGTGCTTATGTTGTCAGAACCGGGCGCCGAACTGCTGGCCAAGGAAGCCGCGGCGAAGGATTTCGTTTCCGATGCCTTCGCGCATTGCAAATTCATCGGGTTCACGCCGCAAGCCGAGCCACTCCTGGCCAGGGCAGGTGTCGAGGCGGATGCGGATGAAGGACTGATAAGGCTGGAATCAGAAGAGGCGGCTGAGAAATTTGTCCAGGCCTGCCGGAAGTTGCGGCTTTGGGCGCGGGAGGCGGCCGTCAAGCTCTGACGCGGGTGCATGCTGGCCATCTGTTTGCATGGTAGACGGGAACCCCGGCGACCATGCGGGCGGAAGCATCCGCGCCGCTCTTACCGGGCCGTCTATGACCGGGCGTTGTTCTTAGCCGTTTCCTCTCGCTGTTTTTTCAGGACTTCGTCAGTCCCGACCAGCTTTTTCGCCCCGCCGGAGATCGCTGTGGACACCACGGCCGGCGGGTCGCTCGCGGGGAAAGAGTCCTCAAGCCCGGCCTGCAACTGGTCTTCCAAGGTTTTCGGCTCTTCCGACCGACCAAGTGTCCTTCGGGTTTCTGCTTCCTCCAGCGGCTGTTTCATTTTCGGCGAACAACTGACCTCTCGAACGCAGGCGTAAAGCTGTTCGATGGCAAATTCCTTCATTGTCTCGAAATCTGCCATTTCATCCTTCATTGCCTCGATCTGATCGACCATAGTCTTCTCGAACCGGTCAAGGCTATCGCTTCCGCAAGCCTGGCAAAGACGCAATAATGCTTCGTGGAGCACTTTCGGACCAAAATAAGCAGACGCTTCGAGCTTGAGCCGCTGCAAATGCTCTGGGGTTACCGCCTGAATTTTTGACATATGCAGCCCTTTCGCCTGACGAGCATATCAACGGCAATGGTCGGCAGATGTTCCATTCACCCGGCACTGATGCATAGCTCTTGTTCAGCGAGCCGCCGCCAATCGCTGCGACGCAGACTGGTCGACGCGATTTCTGGCCTGTAGATGCGGCAAACTGCGGTAACGTGCGACCGGAATGGTTTAAGCGCTTGGTCGAGAATGCCGCAAGCGGGAATATGCCGGTGTCTGTGGGCTATCGGTCATTTGCAGCGGTGGGTGTCTAACTCCGTGCTCGGCCGTCTTCGAGTTCGAGCGTCGAATCGAAGTAGGTCATCCAGCGCGTATCGTGGGTCACAACGCAAATCGCGACATTGCGACTGTCCGCCAGATGCCTGAAGACCTTCATCACCATCTCCGCCCGCGTGCCATCCAGCGCAGCGGTGGGTTCGTCGGCCAGAATGACGGTTGGATCATTAGCCAGGGCCCTCGCGATCGAAACGCGCTGCTGCTCGCCGCCGGAAAGCTGGGACGGATAGTTGGAGCCGCGATGTCCCATGCCCAACGCATCGAGCAGCCTCGCGGCTCGCAACTGCGCTTGCTGTCGGCCGACATCGTTGACCTGCATGGCGATGGCGACGTTCTCGGCGGCCGTGAGAAAAGGGATCAAATTCGCCTTCTGGAACACAAAGCCAAGATGGGTCCGCCTGAAGGTCCGCAGCTCGTTGAGCTTAGCACCGGGACGCGAAATCACCTTGCCGTCGAACAGAACCTCTCCTGTGGTCGGAGCCTCCAGCAGACCGGCGATCATCAGCAGCGTCGTCTTGCCCGAGCCGCTGGGCCCGACGATGCCGCTGACGACGCCGGGGCTCAAGGTCAGTGAACCTTCAGCCAGAGCGGTGACCGGAGAACCGCCGCTCTCATAGATCTTGCTGGCGCTGCGGACCTCCAGCGTGGCGAGGCGGCGCTGCGACATCAGGCCAGCACTTCCTGGGCACGGACGGCGAGCGCGCGACGGATCGCAAACCAGCTGGCCGCAAGGCTTAGCGCCATGAGCACCAGCGACAACACGCCAAGGTCAGATTCGGTGATCAGCACGGTTCTCGGGAACCTCGGATAGATCGTGAACGAGATGGCGATGGCCAGAACGAGGCCGCAAAAGCCGATCAACCCCGCCTGCTGCGCGATCATGCCGATGATCACCCGGTCACGAGCGCCAATCAGCTTCAATAGCGCTATCTGCGCGACCTTCTCGATCGTCATCGTATAGATGGTCAGCGCTATGACGGCGCAGCAGATGAGCAGCGTCATCGTCGTGAAAGCCAGGATCTGGACGCGGAGCTTGCCGAGGCGGCCGTCCAGCAGAAGCGTTTCCTGGTCCTGTTGAGTCAGGACCTCGACATCACCCCAGCGCTTGATCGCATCGCGCACGACCTCCTTGTTGGCGCCCGGGAGAGTTTCGACGATCACTGCGGCGACACTACCGGTATCGTCGCCCAGACCCATGCGGGTCTTGCCCTTGGCGGCGCGGTTGAGGAGGATCGCTTCGCTGGGCAGGAGCTGATTGATGACCTGCGCGTCCGGGATGGTGACGAATAGCAGGCCGTCGCCACCCATGTCGACCTGCCCCGTCGACACGCCGACAATCGTATAGCTATCCCGTCCAAGCCGGATCTCGTCGCCAACAGCCAGGCCGAGTGTTTTGTCGGCTATCGCCTCGTAACGATTCGATTGGACGTGACGGCCCGCCGTCAATGGTATCCAGCTACCACTGTCGCTTGGATAGTCCACTCCGGTGACCGACATGCGCAGGGGGGCCCCGTCGACATCGAACTGCTGATTGTATTGGATGAACCGCCGCGTTGCCGCAACGCCGGCCACGCCGGCCACGCGGCGATCGAGATTGGCCGGAACGGCGGAGGATTCGGCGAACGGCCCGGACTTTCCCCCTTCGACAACCCAGAGGTCGGCACCAATGCCATCGATCACGATGAGTGCTTCGTAGACGATGCCGCGATACATACCCAGCATGCCGATCGTCGCCGCCATCAGCAGGCCAACGCCGAAGACAGTCAGGATGAACCTCAACAGGTTGTGCCTGATATCTTTGATCGCGAGGTTCACCCGCCTGATACCTGTATGTTGACCGCCTGGTACTGGAAGCGGCCTGTCGGACTGAGCACCACATCCCCGACTTTCAGGCCGCGCGTGATCTCGATATCGGTACCGCTGGAATAGCCCAGTGAAACGGGCGCCCAAAAGGCCCGGCTTTCGCGGGCAACCCATAGACCCACCCGCCCCTGGTTCCTGGCTAGGAAACGCTGTGGCACGGCGATGCCCGGCGATGGCGATTCCGCTTCGATGATGATGCTCGCACGCTGCCCAACCGCCCAGTTCGCAGGCACCTCGTCCAGTTTCAGATCGACTGTGAACTCACGCGTCTCCTGGTCGACCTGACGGCCGATCCGCAGGATCGAAGCGGCATAGGGCCGCTGCGGATTCGATGAGAACGTGACCTTCGCGACCTGCCCAGGCCGAAGCGACCCCATTGCGGATTCATCGAAGCGTGCAAAGACCAGCAATGATTTCGGATCGACGATCTGCATCAGTTCGACGCCCGGCGAAAGCAGGTCGCCGACTGTACGACTGCGGGAAACCACGACACCGTCAACCGGGGAGCGTATGGAGGTTTCGCCGACGCGGCTCCGCAGTTGCTCGACCTCGGCGGTCGCGGCCGCGGCCTGGGCCTTTGCACGCTCGATGGTAACAGTCGCTCGCGACAACGCGGCCTCAGCCTGCTTCTGGGTGCCCTCGACGAGGTCAAACTCAGATTTGGAAATCGACTTGCCGGCCAGCAGGAGCTTCCTGCGCCCCAGATCGGCCTGAGCGGTGCCGGCGGCGATGGCCAGCCGGTCGCGCTCGAGCTCGGCCTCGCGCACACTCTCCGCAGCGGCCCGGTCGTTGGCGACCGCGGCGGCGAGCTGGTATTCGAGTTCGGTCGCGTTGAGGGTGGCGAGTACGTCGCCTGCCTTCACTTCGTCATTCCGGTCGACGCGGACCTCGGCCAGGAACGCCTGGATCCGTGCCGTCACGACAACCTGATTGGTCGCGCCAAGCAGGCCAGGCCCGGCGATCTCACGCGCGATCAGCCTTTGCTGGGCGACATAGGACTCGACCTGAGCGGGCCAGATGTACCATCCGGAAAAGAGCCCGACTGCCGCCAGAACGGCAAACAAGATTAAGATGAAGCGAACCACGTGACTTTACCCGCACCGGCTTCGGCCGGCCCCGTCAACCTAAGAATTGCGCAATGCTACACCGCCGCCTGCTCAACGGCATCGACTGTCGATTGGCCGGCCACCAGCCGTTCGATGACCTCTCGCAGAATGTCATGCGCCTCCGCATCGTCATAGCCAAGCAGATCGTATGTCATGAACAGACCAAGACCGGTCCCGCTCGGATAGGTACGCAAGTCTAGCTCGCTGGTGCGTGGCTTTTCTCGCCGCATGTCAGGCAGGGGCGTTACTTTGAACATGCCGAGGTCGAGCTCGCCGGTTGCATTGGCCCTTTGAAGCGGGGCCGACTGCGTGGCCTGCGTCCATCTTTCGACCGTCTGGGTGCCGACGACTAAGAGGGAGGTGTAGGACCCCTTGGCCACGACATCGTCATGAACGTCCCCGAAATAATTCGAATCCATGAAGGGCGCGAATTGGATGGCCTCGTCGATCCCTTCTCCGAGGGAAACGGCGAGTGCTTCGAGCGTCTCGTACCGGGACAGACGCACGCGTACGGGCACGTCCGAGGCGACGAAGTTGACGTAGTTCTCCAGCCTCCGGTCGTGGCGCAAGGCAGCTGGGATCTGCAGGACCATATCATCCACGCCACCCCGCGCACCAATGGTGTGTGCAAAGGCCGCGATGATCATGGCCGTTTCCGTCGTGCCGGCTGCCCTGGCACGCTTGCGCAGCACATCCTGCTGGTCGCCGGGTATCGAGAGCGTCACGCCCTCGCCGAGGCTGCAATCGACCAGATTGACATTCGTCCGCCGGCCCTTCGCCTTGCGCCCGAGATTGGGAATATCCGGCAAGGGCTCGGCGAATACCTTGCGCAGGAATGCGTCGCGCCGTTCGAACGAGCCGGGTTTTCCGACATGGTCAAAATCCCGGATGAACCGGTCGATGCTCATTTCCACGGGATCAAGCGGCAGGCCGAGATAAGCCTTGACTGTCTCCTCGACGATGAGGCCGAGAGAATAGCCGTCAACGACGAGATGATGTGCCTTGGCGACGATTAGGTCGCTCTCGGAGCCGAACCGGATGACGGTGACACGGAACATCGGTGCCTCAATGTCTATGCGCTCCTGCGCAAGTTCCGTTGCGCGCTCCATTGCTTCGGCCTCATCGGCAACTTGCTCGAGCCTGAAGAACTCCGTCGGCGTCCTTTCCAGATAAGCGCCGTATCCAGCCCCCTTGCGGAAGAACCGGGTACGCATCACCTCGTGGCGCGCCATGATCGTTTCGATCGCTCGCCTGAGACGGTCGGCGTCCATCTGGGGCCGGATTTTGAACTCTTTGCTCACCAGGAACGCGGCACGGGCATGCGAAGTCGCGTCCGGATGTTCCTGGAAACGCAGCAACCCCAGTTGCGTGCTGGTCACCGCAATCTCTCTTTCTACGTTGGGCACGCCCTCGAGCGGCGAGCGCTCGACATCCGCGCTCGCACTCGGCTGGCCAGACCACTCGCGCACCCTCCAGAGCATTGCCTCGGGTACCAGGGGGCCTGACGTTTCAAGCTGGGAGGAAAGCTCGCCGAGAAACTCATCGTACAGCAACCGCGCCGTTGCTTCCTCGACGACGTCGAGATCGACCGTAAGCCGGCAGACAACAGCGGCTTCGCAGACCGCTGCGGACAATTGGATCTCGTGCGCGGATGCGGCGACCGCGTCGAGAGGATGGTCGAGAGCGGCGAGCGCCTTAACTTGGCTCCCGTCGAGGAAAGCGAAGCCGAATTGGCGCAGCGAAATATGGCGAACGCGCAGGTCCTCTTCGAGCGCCAGTTCCAGGGACGACGTATCCATTGACCGGTGCGCGTGACCGTTTGCGTCGGCACGCTCGACCTTCCTGAGCAGATCGTAACCGGGTTCATCCATGGCTCGCAGGACAACCGGATAGGGCCCATCCAGGGGGCCTATCAATTCGTTTGGTGTCCCCTCCCCGCGCTCGCTATACCAGCGGTCGACGACAATCGACCGGCGGGAGAAGCGGTTTGCCAAGGTCTTGGCATAGGCGGTCAGGAAGCGCGCAGCCGGCAGCTCCGATTTCGGCGCGAACGCTGCGGCGGGAAGCGTGATCTCCAGCAACCCGACACGGCCCCGGTTCGATCCCATACCGGCGGGAGACGGGGCGCGACTGCGACCGGGTATCGGTACGATCGCAGGCGCGTAGTGAAGGATCTCCTTCCAGTAGGCGAGATCGCGACGGTACTCGCTCGATCCAGGCACTGGATGGGCCCCGCGTGCATGGTCGGCAAAACTGGGCCTGGCATCGACCGCTTCCTCCTCGTCTTGCGCGAGCAGCGCGAGCAGAAGACGAACCGACAAAGCGTCGGCAGCCGCGCGATGAGCCCGGACTTGCAGCTCGTGACCGCCATCCTGCCGCTGCCACGCACCGATGCGCCACAGCGGACCAGGGAGCGCGACATCGCCCAAACGACCGCCCGGCGAAAGCACTTCAACAACAAGTTGGGCCTCGAAGCCGATCTCCACCGCGCCGGACGCCGATGTCGCACCCGTCATCCGGAGCGCATCGTGGATCTCGACCAGTCGAGCCAGTCTTGACGCAAGCGTGGCCAGCGACACGCCAGGCGCGATGCTCGTCTCGACCAGGATCTGATTGTCGGCCTTTGCTACGGCAGACGACATCGGCCGTCCATCCAGCATCATCGCATGGACCTGGCGGCCAAGAGGCCGGAAGGCTTCCTGCACTGCAGCGCCGTCGGAACTCACTTGTGCGGCCGAGACCAGCAACGCGGACGCCTTGAGCTTCGCCTCAAAGGCGGACGCGACGAGACGGGCGAGCCCCGCGATCGACGGCGCCTGCAGGAACTTGGCGACAGGGATGTCGACTTCGACCTGGGCCTCGACGCGGTTCTTCAGCTCGAACGACGACAGAGAGTCGAGACCGAGTTCGCTGAGCTTGCGGTCATCAGCCAGGGCGCTTGCCTCGACCTTCAGGACTTTCGCCACCTCGCGCCGGATCATGTCCGCAAGCAAGTCGTCCCACGCCTCGCGTGGCGCGGCGGCCAGCTCGGCCTGAATGCGAGACCGCCCTCCGGTTCTGTCTCCAAGCAGCGGCGAAATCCTCGGGTTCGTCGCTGCGCCCGGGTTCGTACGTGCGATCGCGGCCCAGTCGATATGGGCGAAGCCGAGGTTCTCCGATCTGGCGCGCAACAGATAGGACAAGGCTGCCGCCGCTTCGGAATCCTGCACCGGCTTGATGCCGACGCTGTCGAGATAATTGGTCATTGCTTCCGACCTGGCGACGAATCCACTGCCGGCGATCATGCCCCAGGCCGTGGAGGAGCCAGCCAAGTTGCGACCTCTGCGATACGTGGCGATTGCGTTCAGAACGGAGTTGGCCGCCGTATAGTTGGCCTGCCCCGACGAACCGATAACCTGCGCGATCGAGGAGAAATTCACGAAGAAGTCGAGGGGAATATCATGTTCGACGACGGCGACGTGCAGGTTCCATCCGCCGGCTATCTTCGGCCGCAGCACGCGGTCGATCTTGCCTGCATCGAGCTGCGAGACGAAGGCATCCTCGATCACCGCAGCGCCATGCACGATGCCGCGCAGTGGGGCCTCTCCCGCAGCATGTTCCCCGATCAGCCTGTCGACGGCTGCTGCATCGGTCACGTCCAAAGCCGCGCGAACGATCCGCGTGCCGCGTTGCTCCATGATATCGATGGCTGCAGCCGCTTCGGCATCGGGAACACCGCTTCGATTGGCAAGGATGATGGTTCCCGCGCCCTTTTGACTCAGCCAATCGGCGATCGCGACGCCGAAGCCCTTGAGTCCACCGGTGACGAGATAGGAGGCCTGAGCGGAGACGGCGAACTGTGCGGCGAGGTCAAGTTCGATGTCCACGGAAGGTTCGTCGAAAGTGACGATCACTTTGCCGATGTGCAGCGCTCGCGAAAGCATGCGCATGGCTTCCGCAGCACGCGATGCCGGGAAACGGCTCGCCTCCAGCGGCTTGTAAGCCCCGGCGGCAACCTTTGCCTCCACCTCCGCCAGCAATTGCCTGAAGAGTTTCTCCCTCTCCACGGGAAGCGTCGAGAGATCAATGACCGAATAGGCGTTATTGCGATAGAGCGAGCGAAGTCCGATCGGCTTGTCGTCGGCGAGATCGCGCTTGCCGATCTCGACCATGCGGCCGAACGGCGCCAGGCATTCCAGGCTCTTGTCGATGCCATTGCCAGACAGCGCGTTCAACACCACGTCGACGCCGCGGCCGCGCGTCAGGGAACGCACCTCGTCGGCGAAATCGAGGGCGCGCGAGTTCATGACCTCATCCACGCCCCATTTCTTCAGGAAGGCGCGTTTCGTGTCGCTGCCGGCAGTGCCAAAGACTCGAGCGCCGACGTCATGCGCGACCTGGATGGCGGCGAGTCCGACGCCACCCGAAGCCAGATGGATGAGCGCGGTTTCGTCCTCCGCCAATCTGCCGATATGCGTGAGAGCGTAGTGAGCGGTAAGGAAGGCTGTCGGGATTGTCGCGGCCTCGATCAGATCGATGCTGTCGGGCACGCGCATGGCGAGATCCGCCCGGATCTTAGCGAAGCGTCTGAGATAGCCCTTGCCCATGCCCATGATGCGATCGCCGGGCTTGAGATTGGTCACCCGATCACCGACTTTGCGAACGGTCCCGGCGAACTCCAGCCCGAGATTGCGCCAATACGCCTCGTCATTCTCCAGCTCGTCCGGCAGGATGCTGGTAGCCGCCATAATGTCGCGGAAATTCAGGCCGACCGCGGCGACTTCGACCATGACCTCGTTCGGCGCCAATTCGGGATCGGCGATTTCGCGCAATACGATATTGTCTATGGTGCCGGGTCCCGTCATGGTGACGGCGAAGTTGGAAGAATCCCGCGCGGTCTCCAGCGTCCGCCGCGACGGCGCGACTTCGTGCAAAGCCAATTGTTCCAGACGCGGGACATAGCGTTCGGCGCCGCGCAGGACGAATTCCGTTTCTGCGGTTTCCTCCAGCACGGCGTCCGAAGTCGTTACCCCTGACTGCAGCGACTTGGCATCCGCATCGATCAGACGGATGCTCAAACCCTTGAATTCGTTTGCCATTGTGCGAGAAATACCGATCAAGGCGCTCTCGCTCAGGCCGGAAAGGCGCATCGGCTGGTCACCTTGCATGAGCCGGCTGCCGGACGTGAAGACAACCAGTTCGGGCCGCGGTTCGGACGAGCTGTGCAGCCGGTCGACGACCTTTCCAAGTGTGATCAACTGGTGGACGACAGGCGTAATCGTGGCGAGAAGCGCGTCCCCGCCTGCTTTTTCGTCGAGCGTCTCGGCGACGGCGGCGCTGAACAGGATGCCACCCTTCCCCTCCGATTTGGTCATGAATGCCCGGATCGTGGCGAGCGCTTCATCCGCATCGAGTTTCAAAAACGGCGCGGGATTTGCGACTTCGACCGTCACTCCGCGGCTGACCAACTCGGCCAATGTGGCTTCCAGACGCTGCGTTCCGTCACCCACCACCAGCCAGTGAGTACAACGCAATGAGGGTGCTGCGGGTTTGGCTTCCTGCTTCTCGAAATGCTCCTCGAAAGCGCTGGAGACGGAGCCGGCGCCCTGTTTGGTCCTGCCGCCCCTGACCTTGCCCAGCGCCTTTGTCTGCAGGTTGTCGAGAACGATCAACGGCTGCCCTTCCGGCGAGAATACGCTGAACCGCATCGAGTACGGATCGAGGCCCGGCCGGATGTCGACGATCACGTCGGGTGTCATCGGGGCGCTCAGCAGGATCTTGCGCGCCCCGGTCGGCAGGCGCAACCGGTACTGGGCCTTGTCTTCATTCGCCGGCGGCAGCGGTTCACCAGGAACCCACACGCCGTCTTTATGCGAAGCCAGGCCGATGCCGGCCTGGAGCACGGCGTCCAGCAGTCCGGGAAAGGCGAAATACTGCTTCGACAGGTTGGGATCCTTGCTCGACAGCCTGGCAACCAGGCGGTCGCCGATAATATCGAGCGCGCTCACTGACTGGAAATATGGGCCGTATTCAAGGCCGTGCCGTTCGGCCAGACGGTAGAATTCCGACTTTTCGACAAGGCTTGGGCGATCCCGCAGGAGGTCAGCGGGAGCTGGTGCAAGTTCGTATTTGTGGCTAAAGCCATAGGCCTCGGCACGCGTCCTCCAGCCGTCTTCCGAATCCCGATGGAGCGTCGAGATGCGCAGCCTGCTACCGATCGGATCGAACGTCGTCGTGACCAATATGACGTCGTCCTCGGCGATGGAAAGCGCTTCGTACAGTTTGAAATCGCGCAGCTCCACGGACTCGGATCCGAAATGGTCGCGCAGCGCGGCACCCATGATTTCGATGTAGCCGACGGCCGGGAACAGGCAGTCGCCGCTGACGCGGTGGTCAGCCAGGAATTTGAAGCCTCTGAGCGTAATTTCGTTCGTCCAGGACGGTCCCGCCGTGAAGTCGCGGCATCCAAGCAGAGCGTGCCGGGGCGCCTCGAACAGGAAGCTCTTGGTCTCCTCGGATGTGTTCAGCAGGCGCTGGTTGTTCCAGGGCAGTTTGGGAATGGCCAACCGACCGCTCGATGGTTTCGGCCGGTGGAATTCGACACCGGCAACGTGCAGGCTGCCCTCGGCCCGCGCCAGCGTCCAGAAATCATCAGTTTTGCGATCGAGCGAGTTCACCGCGGCGACGTCTGCCCCACGTTCCTGCGAAATGCCTCGGATGAGCGGCGTCAGCGTGCGGTGCGGACCGACTTCCAGGAAAGTATTGATGCCGAAATCGAGGGTGAAGTCCATTGCCTTGGTAAAGCTGACAGGTTGGCGCAAATTGGCCCACCAGTAGTCAGCGTCAAACTTCGTTTCGAATATGCCGGTGACAGTCGAGATGATCGGCAGGCGGCCTTCCTTCCAGGCAACCGGACCAAGTTCGCCGAGGAACCATTCCTTGCAATCTTCCAGATGCGCGCTATGCCACCCGAAATCCATGGTCATGCGGCGGGCCGTCGCGTCGGGATAGGCTTCCGCGACCTTGGCCAGCAGGCCAAGCACCGCGTCCTCCATGCCGGAGATCGTCTGAGCGATCGGGCCGTTATAGGCAGCAATGACGACGCTTTCGTCGTCGGGCAGGAAAGGCTCGAGCTGCTGGACCGGCAGCCCTATCGTGGCCATTGCACCGCGCCGCTCGCTTTTCAGCGGTATGAGGCCGCGTTTGGCGATGATGCGGGCCGCCGTCCCGAGATCGATGACGCCTGAAACATACGTAGCCGCGACCTCGCCGAAACTGTGACCGATCAGAAGCTCAGGCCGCACGCCGATCTTCATCCAGCGCTCGTAGAGCGATATCTGTGTGGCGAAGATGGAGGCCTGCGTGACATCGGCATCGTTGATACGGGTCTTTGTCTCGTCCCGTAGCATCTCCTCGACGGTCGACCAGCCGACCATCGGACGCAGCACCTCGTCGAACATCTCGGCCGTTCGGCGAAACGCGCGGTCTTCCTTCAACAGGCGGCGCGCCATGGCCCACCACTGGCCGCCCTGGCCCGAGAAGGCGATGGCGAGCCGACGGTTGGAGGAGGCCCTGCCGGTGATGATGGTCGGCCCTTCCGCGTTCTGCTCAACGGCTCCTTTCGCCAATGCGCGCAGCTGGGTCTGGAGCGCGGTGCGCTCGGGCTCGACGATAAGCGCGGCCCGTTGGGCGAAGTTATCGCGCGCGCTGCTCAAATGGGCGTTGATGTCTTCGACCGGCGTCTCCGCCAGGGAGCCCCCCTCCTCCAGAGCATCCGCCAGACGGCCTGCCCACAGCTCCAGTCCCGCTGTGCTGCCGGCCGAGATCGGGACGGCTATCGGATGGCCGGCTATTACCGGCCTTGGCGCGCGATTGACGCTCGGCGACAGTCCCCGCCATCCTTCCACGGCGATCGAGGCATTGGTTCCGCCAAACCCGAAGGAGTTGACCACCGCCAGGGCCGGTCGACCGTGATGGTCGATTGGCGTCGGCTTCGTTGCTACAGCGATGTTTAGCGCGTCGAAGGGAATGCTCGGGTTCGGGCGCTCGAAATTCCGGTTCGGCAGCACGATGGCATGGTTCGCCGTCAGCACGGTCTTAATGAAACCAGCGATACCGGAAGCGGATTCGAGGTGGCCGAGATTGGGCTTGAACGATCCGACATAGGCCGGCTTTGGTCGTGAATTCACACCGAACACGCGGCCGATGGCAGCGGCCTCGATCGGGTCGCCGACCGGCGTGCCGGTTCCATGGGCCTCGATATAGTCGACATCCGCCGGATCGATGGAAGCGCCTTCTACGAGAGCCTCCAGCATCGCTTGCTGCGCTTCCCCACTCGGAGACGTCAGGGTGGGCGTATATCCGTCCTGATTGACCATCGAATGACGGATCACCCCATAGATCCGGTCGCCGTCCGCAATTGCGCGGTCGAGAGGCTTCAGCAATACGAAGCCGCAGCCTTCGCCGCGAACGAAGCCGTCCGCCCTTTCGTCGAACGTGTAGATGCCGCCGGTCGGCGAAAGCATATTGGCGCTGGAGAATGCGATGAACGGACCCGGATCGAGCATGCAGTTGACGCCGCCTGCCAGCGCCATGTCGCAGGTGCCCGTGCTCAGGTGACGCACTGCCTGGTCGATGGCGACGAGCGCCGACGAGCATGCCGTGTCGACGGCAATGCTCGGCCCTTTCAGATCGAAGCGGTGGGAGATTCGATTAGCTGCGATCGAGAACGCCGAACCCGTGCCGGCAAAGATATCCCCGCCACCGACACGTCCGCGGCGAAGGTTCTGCGCGAAATCGTTGGTCGAGATGCCAAGGAATACACCGGTGCGTGCGCTACGCAGATCGGCCAATGTGCGGTGGGCGTCCTGGACTGCCTCGAACGCCACTTGCAGCGCCAGGCGCTGCTGCGGGTCCATCGTTGTCACCTCGCGGGGCGACATGTCGAAGAAACTCGGGTCGAAGCCGAAAACATCGCTGGCAAGAAATCCGCCCCAGCGCGTCCGCATCTTTCCCCGCGCATCGGGCTCCGGATCGTAGAAGGCGTCAACGTTCCAGCGGTCCGCCGGGATATCTACGATGCCGCAGTTCTTCTCCAGGAGAAAGTTCCAGTACGATTCCGCGTCCTGAATCCCTCCAGGGAACCGGCAACCGATCCCGATAACCGCGACTGGCTGCGTAGAGTCAATGACGTGCTGGGGCGCATCGCCCCCACGATGAATGTTCATGCCCAGACCCCCGCCTAGTTATGCACCGTAGGTTGCACAACCCACGGTGTATTTAAATGCATGTCCTTGCGGAAGCTCCAAGCGCAAATTCACCAGGCAAGCATCTTTGTCGCAAGATGTGTCTTTTAAGCCAATCTGACTGCTTTTAAGCCAATATGTCTGCTTTTTAAGCCGATCCGGCTGCTTTTTTAAGCCGATTTACTATTTTTAAGAGGAGCACCGTCCGCTCAATCTTCCGGGCTAGGCTTAATAGCAGGCGCTAACCGACGTCCAATTGCTGAAGCGTCAAGGCAAGCCGTATTGTCGAAGTCGAAGACACGTGCGGCCGCCTGCGGACCGCGTGCACTCCATGCAACGGCGGCCACATGGTGTTCGCTTGGACGGAACTCACTAAGCCTAGTCCGCTCAATCAGCCCAAGGGGCGGTGATAGGATAGAGGCCTCGCCGTTCGCCTCCATGCCTATTTCAAGTCCGACTCCGGAGAGGCCGACGCCTGCGGCCTTTAGCAAGGCTTCGCGACAAGTCCAAAACCGGTAGAACATCAGGCGACGGGCGTCTGACGTCAGGGACTCAAGCTGCATGACCTCCCCGGGCGCGAACAGAGAGCGGGCGATGGACATCTCGTCGCTCAGCGGGGCGATGAGTTCGATATCCACGCCCACCTGTCCGGCGGCGGCCACGGCCACAAGGGCAAGTTCCCCCGAATGCGAGAGGTTGAAGGCGAGGCTCCGGTCCACAAGGACAGGCTTTCCTTCAGAGGTCTGGCGCAGATCAAGCTCTTCCGGCGCTTGGCCGATGTAAACTGACAGCACAGTGCGCAAGGCGGCATGAGCTGCCAAGTAGCGTCGTTGATCGCGCTCAAACACGAACCGACTGCCCCTGATCAATTCAGCTGGGCTAAGGGCGGTCAGGTCCATTTGTGAAATTGGAGTATCGAGGGCGATCCGCCATATATGGACATCGAAGCCGAGAACTGGCGTTGCCCGCGCGCCATCGTCTTGCAAGACAACACCGCTCTGCTTCATCTTACACTTTCCTCGCCGACAGAAGAGCGCGGCATGGCGTCGGCTCGATCGACGCCAATTGTAGCTGGTGATTAGCCATTAAGGAACGCTAGCAGGTTTCGCCCCAGTTTAGGATAGGGGTAAGCGCGCTCTTGGCGATGGCCCGGATGGTAGAAAGCACAGGTCAAGTGCCGTGCCAGCAAGTTAGAAAGGAACCTTTTCTGAAACAGGCCGTTTGCCAGCAGGTCGTTGCATTAGCGACCAGTAACAATGGAAGGATCTTGTCATGAGCTACAAGATGATCTGTCTAGGCGCGATGGCGCTTTCTATGGTAAGCGGCGTTTCTCTCGCGGCAGGCCCCGACTCAGGCACGTCTGCCTTGGATGACCCCGCAAAGATGGAGCCGTTCTACACAGACTCTAGCATGACGACCATGCGGTCCGACGACGAGTTCACGGCAGCTTGGAAAGCGCTGACAGACGAGGATCGTACGGCAATGACAAAAGTCTGCGATGACGAGGCGGCAAACGCCAGCGCCGCCAACACCCACCCTGAATTCTGCAGCAATGTCAAAAAGCTCGGCGGCGAGAGTAACTGAACCATGGAAGGCGGGCAACGGCCCGCCGTTTGATTACCGACTGTGAGGCCGGAGCGAATGGATAGCCGCATGGCGTGGGCTATATTGACGGTCGCTCCGCCACTCACGGCCATGCGAATGACCAGACCAATGATAAAACACCCGCGCGATGCGCTGCTGCCAGAGCCGCATCTTTGGTTGCTTCAGGATCCACCCGCCAACCGCACTCGACGCGAGCGCGTTGTGCGCTAGCACCAATGCGCCGGTGATTTTTGCGTGCCACCCAGTAACAGCAATTGCAGGGTTACCGATCCTCAAGCCGGCTCTGAATTGTCGGCTGACTCGGCAGTTTCAGGCAAATCTCCTTCAACTGCCGAATCAGTACTCGGATGGCAATGATACCTGCGTATCTGAGCGGAGCCCCTGGCGATTCCTGCCGGAACCCCGCAAGCCCATGTCATAGGGGATTACGCGGCCGCTTGAAGAGCACGTTCGTTGACGCCACCCTCGCCTAGACCCGTCAGCGCTTCGTCTGTCGCGACCTCTTCCTCGAGCGTCGCTTTGAGAAGAGAGACGACATCGGCCTTTCCCATCTGTTCTGCCCAGGCAATAAGAGTACCGTACCGGGCGATCTCGTAATGCTCGACGGCTTGCGCCGCTGCGACCAGTCCGGCATCGAGCGCAGGAGCACCTTCATATTCTTCGAGGATTTCCGAGCCTTCTTCAATGATGCCGTCGATCGCCGGACAGGTCTTGCCGCGTGCTGCCTTGCCAAATTTCTCGAACACCTCCTCGAGGCGATCGACGTGAGCTTCCGTTTCCATACGATGCTTTTCGAAGGCAGCAGTCACTTTTTCCGACTCCGCACCTTTCGCCATTTTCGGCAGGGCCCTCAGGATTTTCTTTTCGGCGTAGTAAAGATCTTTGAGTCCGTCGAGGAACAGGTCCTCAAGACCCTTGGTTGTCGCTTTCGCGGCTTTCTTCGCAGTTGGCATGGTCTTCTCCCGCTGGGGTTGGAGCTAGCCTCCCTAACTAGGAAGGCGTCCGATAACCCCGCCGGCCGGCAACAAGTTCCCTGATGATTCGAGCCGCTGGAAATTTTCCGAGGCCCCGGGTTCGCACAGTCAGGTGCTGCAAAGGGTTACGCTGGCGAGCGGAGGCGCAGCGCCGCCCTTTGGGGCCTGCCCCGATCGGCCCGCGCCGGGCAAATAGGCTCAATCGATCCGTCTGATACGGCCCTTGTCGAGACGGAACACTCCATCCTGTCCGCCCTGCTTCTCAAAGTCGGTAAGCAGATCATCCCATGTACCCAGGAATTCGCCACAGTCGTCGCAAACGATCCTGTCCTCGGGACCGGCGTCGGCCGGAATCCTCAGCCTTATTGTCAGGCAATAAGGGCACTCCAACTGGTGGTTAAGGTACTGTTTGGTCATTGACGACAGCGAGAATGCACCGGAAATGTGGCCCCTGCAACCTGGCTCGCGCTGATCCGACGGGCTTGGTCCGAAAATGTACAGCGATCGGCATCACGGATTGTCGCGATCCTCCAGGAATACGAGCGCGTCTTGGCTGGGGCCGAATGTTCAAAGCCGATGAACAGCAGGGTTTAGCGCAGATAGTTACCGCTGCTGCCAGTGCGTTCTGAACACCGGATCTTGAAGCTCTGAAACAGTCCGCTCTCGGTTCGAGTCAAGACAGCGTTAGCCCCATCATATCCCGTCTTTGGTCGGAGGCCACCCAGACTGAGCCGTCGGCGGAATGTTGTCGGAGGTCACTTCGCCCCGCTTGAGTTTTCTAATGGCTTCGTCGGCTTCGATTTCATCCAGGCCGGAGAGCGGCAAACCGTCAACTACGACGGCTTCCTCGCTCTCGTCGTCATAGACTTCCCACAAGCCCTCCGAATCCTGTCGTTTGTTGTAGATGGTTGGCATGGCAGCTCCTTTTATGCCGGAACAACCTCAAGCCGCCCACGGATGTTCCGTGGTCCTTAAGCGTTTTGCGATCCTAAATTTGACGCTCATTGGCCGGCGCAAATGGCACAGAGTTGTGCGCGACCATCGATGGCGCAGGGCAAGTCTACGATGCTAATCGGCCGCTTTCCTTGGCGGCTCACGGGTCGCATGGGTGACCACGGTATAGCGCGTAATCGGCCCGTCATCGGGGTCTTCTCCTTGAAAGTGAATATCCGCCTTCACTGGTAGCCGGCTGGTATTGCCGAACGCCTTAACTGCGGACGCACGGACGAGTTGGATGGCCGGGTCTTGCTTCATAATTTTTATTGCCGCAAGCTCGGCAGTACTGCTGCCGCCAATACGCCAGCTGGCTTCGAGCACGCCGGATCGCCAGGTACCCGACGAGTCGACCCCCTGGCCGATATCGTAATTGCGCCGCGAGGCGAAAAATCCAGGATACCCAGCCATCGCCGCGTCATAGGCCTTCGCCTGCGCCGTTGCCAAAGCTAGTGCGCGAGGAAGCTGAAGATCTTGGAGAGCTTCCCATCCGCCGCGCACTACAATGAGATCCGATCCGCCGTAGACGGATTGTCCCGCATTATCGGTCGTCGTCCTTTGAGAGCCGTAGTAGGCGACCCTTATTTCGTCGATCTCCGTTCTGCCAACACTTAGCGTGACGATGTCACGAAGGTCCGCTTCGAGCACCAGACCGGACTCGTCCAGGTCGAGGAAGCGGTATCGCTCGAGCAGTCCCTCGACGTCAGCGACCGTGCGAACGATGTGCTGGTCCTGGCCTCGCGAGGAAAGCGGTGGCTTAAGCCGGGCCTGCCCGAGCCTCAGCAGACGTTCCGCTGCTCGTAGCGCATCGTGCCGCGAAAACACCGTGTAGCCAGGCAATACTGCTGCGCTGACAGTTCTGCCGAAGCCGGTTGACCATTCTTTCGGTCGCTTGGCCAAGCCGTCGACCAGTTCATGGGTTATCGCCTTGGTCATTGCGAAGCGCCAAGGCACCACGCCGCCGAAGAGATCCTGCGGCCCGTTGATACCTAGCCGTGCCGCATCGGGAGCAAGCAAGCTGTCGTCCGGCACGAAATACAAGCCGTTGCCGCCGCTGTTGCCTAGACCCTGCTGGAAGGCAAATCCCTTGAGACTCGCAATCGTGCGGGCAACGGCAGCCATAGCTTCCCGTTCGTGAGCATAGAGGGGCTCGCAGCCCGGCGCGGAGAATGCGATTACGGTGCCTTTTGCCTCGCTCGGCTGAGTGCCTCTGTGCTCGATCATCTCGTTCGTTCCGGTGCTACCTCATTGTGGCCGCGGATTGCCGATGTTTCGGCCCGCGATTCGGTCCGACCCAAGAGAACGCGCAAGATGGCAGAAACGTTCAGCCTGGCTTGGCCGGCTCGCCGTACTTCTGCGTCCTTTCGAACGATATACGTCGGGAACCGCTACCCGGAGCGCGCGATTAGAGGGGTAGACGTTAGGTTCAGATCGTGTCTGAAGGTGAGCGCCTGGTGGCGAAATTCGAAAACAGTATCGGGCGAATTCGGTGACGTTGCTGGCTCAGCCGCGCCTGGTCAACGACCCCTTCTCGGATGCGGGGCTCCTTCTGGATTTCCGATTCGGCAACCGGGCGATGCTCTTCGACATTGGTGATCTGTCGCCACTTTCGCCGCGCGAAATCCTGCGCGTCAGCCATGTGTTCGTATCACATATGCATATGGACCATTTCGCCGGCTTCGATCGGCTCCTGCGGTTATTTCTATACAGGAATAGAACAGTGCATTTCTTCGGCCCGCCTGGGTTGACCGCGGCCGTGCAAGCCAAGCTCAACGCATACACGTGGAATCTCCTCGACGAACAGTCCCACGATCTCATGATAGCGGCCTGCGACTGGACGCCGGGCGGATTTCATCATTGCCGCCTGTTTCGGGCGCGATCGGGCTTCGCTCGAGAGGATACTGCCTCGACCTCAGCCGAAGGAAATGTCCTGCTCGATGATCCCGATTTCCGTGTCGAAGCAGCAATGCTTGACCACGGCGTTCCATGCCTTGCATTCGCGTTTCAGGAAAAGATCCGGGTCAATGTGCAAAAACCGCAACTGGAAGCATTGGGTTTGCGCGTCGGACCTTGGTTGAGCGAAGCCAAGCGTGCGGTCCGGCGCGGGGCTGATCCGAAAACGACGCTGGCGGCAACCGCGGATCGGCATATCTCGGTCGGCGAACTGCTCGGTGCCGGAGCCCTGAGAACCGGTCCCGGGCAGAGGATTGTCTATGCGACCGATCTCGCCTTCAATAAGGCAAATCTTGCGCGTGTCGTTGCGCTTGCGCACGGCGCGAACCAGTTGTTTATCGAGGCGGGCTTCCTGCAGGAAGATCGCGAGCTGGCCGCAGCGAAGCGGCATCTCACGGCAGCCGAAGCCGGCACTATCGCCAGGCTTGCAGGTGTTGAACATGCCGTGCCGATGCACTTTTCGCCCCGTTATCTCGGACACGAGGATGAACTGCGTGCAGAGTTCATGGCAAATCTAGTCGCGTAAGCGCTTCTCAACCGCGCGACGCAGAATACCAGCCATTAGGCAACAGCCGGTATGATCTGCGTTTTGATCACTTGCGTTGAATATACCGGCCGACGGTTCGCCGCCGTCGGCTTGCAAGGATGGCGGAAAGGGTGACCGGGCGAAAATCCCAGCTGTCAACGCCCGCGTCGTACTGGCGTGTAACCGGGCTCAGTCTGCCGTGGGAATGGCCATGCAGATCGATCGATTTCTTGCCGATCTGATTCCAGGTGCGAAAAGGATAGTGGCAAAGGATCAGCAACCGGCCGTCTATCGTCAGCTCCTTATAATGTTGAGTGCTGGCCCAACCTGCGGCGCCGATGGTCGCTGCGCCATCGTTGTTGCCGATAATCAAATGTTTCTGGCCATGAAGAGAAGACAGTAGCGATGAAACGAATTCGGCCGATCCCCTCGCAAAATCGCCGAGATGCCAGATCTCGTCGTCCGGGCTGACGGTTTCGTTCCAGAGCGAAATCAGCGCTCGATCGTGTTCTGCCAGCGAGCCGAACGGGCGACGATCGATGCGCAGAATGCGCGGATCGCTGAAATGTGTGTCGGCCGTGAAATAGATCATGGTCGTTCACAGCCTTTGCGGACAATGTCCGAACCTCGCCATACATTCGTCGAGCCTGTCGAGCGCGATGAGATAGTGCGCCACCGCGCTCTGGCCACCTCTGCTTGTGTTGGCAGAGGCCGGGGGCTTCCATCAAGGACCTTCGTGGCATTACCTTGAGATCGCAAGAACCTAGGCCGTGAGCGCCAGCGTCCAAGACGCGGCTCGCTGCAATCGAAGCCTGCCTTGCTGTTATCCGCGGCGAAAAGCCGCCAAGGGTCGCGCGCCAAGCATTCATCGTCGCGGCCAAGGATGCGAGGATCCTGCTCGGCAAATCTAGCCGGCCGGTCAGGCCGAGCCTCGTTCAGGGAACTCGATCTCTTCCTTGACCTGCCCTTGCAGATCGTCACGCGCGCGCTCGCTATGAGTTACTCAGACAATCGCCCGATCCCAACCGCCATAATGTTGGTTGCTGCGCGTGCCGCGCGGCAGGCTGAGCACGATCAGCGCCAGACCGATCGCAACGTTCGCCACGATCGCGGTGGTCCCACCGCCGGAAAGCACGAAGGGTGACACCGCGATCCATGCACCAAGCACTACATTGAAGAAGCGCACCGGCCGGACAACTTCGGCCATGGCTGTGACTGCGACCATGACAATGAGACAGCCGACTACGTGATCGCTGAAGTAGAGTGGTGGTTCTGTGCCAAAGATCAATGGCGTCGTCATCAACAAGGCGCCAAGTAGCGTGCTGGCGACCAGCGTCCATGGGAAATTAACGCCGCCGGTGACGAATTCCTTCAGCAACTCGGACACAGGGCGGTCGAGGTCGGTGTCAGGTGTCTGGTTCTCCGACAGCGCCGGTCCGCCCATCCAGAAGGTACGCCAGAACGGCTCGCCCGCCCTCGTGGCGCCCCAGAGATATTGGATGGTCGCCAGCACCTCATCGACCGAGTAAGGGATCAGCACCACCGTGACGGCGGCCTGGAGGATGCAGAGTGTGCACAGCGCGCCAATCAGCGGTGGCTGGATGATGATGAAGGACACACTGACCACGCCGAGCGGAACGATCAGCAAACCGAAGAGGAGCACCACCCACGGCATGGTGCGCCAGCGCCGGCGATCGCCGATCGCGCCGGCGAGGATGTCGAGGCCATAGGCAAAAGCGCCGAGCCCGGCATCGGCGATTGGAAAACCCTTCGAGACCCATGACGTCACCACCGCCTCGCTGCCGTTGCGTACCGGCGCGCCGCGGGGGCCGAAGAAGGGATCCCACAGCCCATCTATGTGGCCCATCTGGTAGGCGGCGAGATAGCGTGAAACGAATAGGCCGACAAAGGCCAGCGCCACGATGGGGATCCGCTGCGTGAAGGTGGATGGCGAATAGGTCCAGCCCAGCGGGCGGTCGTCGTCGGCCGCCAGCGCACGGCGACTGACGCCGGGGGTCGGCGGGATCATTACAGCAAAGGCGACGATCAGCATGCCGAGGAGCGTGTCGATGGCATAGGCCGCGGCGCTGGTCGTCCAGAACAGCAACGGCGCAAGCATCACCCAAAGACCGAGCGACGCCGCGACCCACTGCACCCAGCGCCAGCGCCGGAACATCCCCATCAACGCAAAGACCGTCACGAGCAGGCCCGAAACGATCTCGCTGACACCGAGACCGGCGTTGCGGAATTGTGGCTCCGCAATAGCGTGCCCCAGAGCGGGGGGTATTGCGGCTGCGACGGGGTCGAACAGGCCAACTGTCATCGGCGATGTGGCCAGCCACAGTCCGAGCGCAGCGTTGGTTATCGGCACCCAGAGCGTCCTCGACCGATGCCGCTTTATCGCCGCTTCGACGTCTTCCTTGCTTCGTTCGAGCGGTCCCTTAAGTCGCCTTTCGGCCTGCTCGATCTCAGGATCCGAAGCCGCGACAACGGGGGGATCAAGTTTGTTGGCCGCGTACCAGTCTGTGGGGTCCTGGTTCAGCCGGCGGATCATCTCCGGCAATGTGTCCAACAGGCTGTGTCTAGGCGCCCAGCCCAGCAGAGTTTTGGCTCGCGAGATGTCGATCTCGTAATGATCGTCCGAATTCTCGATCATCCACGGTTTGATGTCGGTGTCCTGATCGAGTACCTCCGTCTGCACCCACGCGCCCAGCTTCGTCAGCTGCTTCGGCAACACTAAGGTGCGCCAGTCCTCGCCATGAATGAGCCGGCCGATGCGCTTCTGCATCTCCTCGTATGACGGTGTGTCTTCTTCGCCGATCAGAAGCACGGTCTCGGCCGGAAGTTCGGCGCGCCGGTCGACGGTACGCACCACCGCATCGACGACATCGTCCTTGTGCAGATAGGGCTGACCGGCGGTGATATCGCCGGCGAACAAATAGGCGGTCGGCAAGCGCTCGAAAATGCGAGCGATCTGCTGGGCAATAAAGGCCGCCCGGCAGTCTTCGTCATAGACGCCGGCGAGCCGCAGGATCACCGTCTTGATTTCGCCGCGCTGCCTCGAAATCAGCGCCTCGGTTTCGGCTTTCGATTTTGGGTAGGCCCAGGCCGGGTCGAGCGGCGAGTCCTCGTTGATTTTCGTGCCCCTCCCCGGGCTTGGGGCATGGACGAGAAGCGTGCTGGAAAACACGAACTGCTCGGTCTCGATCGCCGTTAGCGCATTCAGGAGCCGGCGCGTGCCCTGCACGGTGACGGCGTCATATTTCGGATTGTCCTTGCCGGTCGTGTCGTAATAGGCGGCGAGGTGGATGACCGAGGCGATGCGACCGCCGCTGGGCTCGCGTGCCGCCTCCACAGCCCTACTCACGCTCTCATCGGAGGTGAGATCGATCCCGATCGTCTCCATGCCGGCGGGGGGATGCTTCGGTTTTGCAACATCGAGGCCGATAACCCGGTACCGGTCAATCAAACCTCGCGCAATCGCCTGCCCCAGGAAACCGCTGCTGCCGGTGATAAGAACCGTCGGAAGGGTCATGCCGTGATTTGCCATAAGTCAGGCCCGTTCGCGTTGGAAGAGTGGCCCGATGGCGCGATGCGCTTTGGCCTTCCTCGGCTCGCTCGGCACCTTCGAAGTGGGTTGATCCTGACCTCCTCAAGCTCTGTCGTGGCGGTACCGTTACACCCCAAAGGAGGATCGCCTGAACGACAAGGAACTGCGCCTCGCGCCCACTCAGTGCGTTAAACACTGGCATGCCGGAATTGTTTCCGAGTCAGGCCAGAAAAATATGGCTCCCTCCGCGCAACGCTCTCCGCGGCCGAGGCTCAAGGCGTGACTGGCATCAATTGAATTGTCGCCAAGCCTATGCAGCGTTCGATTGGCCACTCCGCAGCGAAGCGAACTTGGTGCAGCGTCGCACTCGCCGGGCTCGCGATTTTCAGCTAGCGCCTCTTATGGGCGGCTAGTCTGTGTCGTTCCATTCCGCCTTGCGTGCCCGCGCTTCCTCGACGATCAGCTTGAACTCCCGCATCATCGCACTCTCAATGGCGAACGCACTGCTTGGCAGGACGCCGGGGTCTTCCTGATTATTCTGAAATTGAAAACGGGCCTCCAGTTCGGCCCATATTCGCTCGGAAGTCGCGTCGAGGGCGGCAAGTAGCGCGACGATCAGCGCCAGAGTCTCTCGCTGGGCGTTCAGCCGCCCTCGATCTCTTCATTCGTCAACTCGGACATGTGGGATCGCTTCCAATTTCCGGCGAAACGGCAAAATCGCGTCCTAGTTCCGGAATTCAGCTCGTGGGGTCGTCGAGAGACGCAGCTATTCTTCCCTGAATGCCCGTTGGATTTGGTCCGCCAAAGGTTTCACGAGATAGGAAAGCATGGTGCGGTTGCCGGTCGAAAAGAATACCTCGACAGGCATGCCTGGCGCCAAGGTCAGGCCCTTGAGCCTGGTAAGCTCTGTGCGCGGCAAAACAACATGCACGGTATAAAAGCCGGCGCCTGTTTTCTCATCGAGATTGAGGTCGGCGGAAATCTTGCTGACGGCACCACTCAGTTCCGGCGTTGTTTGCTGATTGAATGCCGACAGCCGCAGGGTCGCGCTTTGCCCTGGCGTCAATTGATCGATGTCTTGCGGAGCCACGCGCGCCTCGACGGTCAGGTCGTCTGTCACCGGGACAATCAGCATGATGAGCTCTCCCGAAGAAATAACGCCACCGACCGTGTGCACGCCGAGCTGATGAACGACGCCGTTCTGCGGACTGCGTATATCGATTCGCTTGAGCTGATCTTCGGCCGAGACCTTGCGCTCGACGAATTCAGAGATCTTTGCCTGGACGTCGCGCAGCTCGCTCGCCACCTCGCTGCGCAAATCCTGGTCGACCTGAATGATCTGCAACCGGGTTTCCGCGATACGACCCTTCGCCTGCGCAATCGATGCAGTCAGTTGCCCGTGCTCACCTTTAAGCCGCACGGCATCGCGTTCAAGCGCAGTTATGCGATCGATTGAAACCAGCTTGCGTTGCCAAAGTGCGCGCATGCCTTCGAGCTCAAACCCGATCAACTTGATTTCCTGGCTCTTGGCATCTCTTTGCTCGGTCAAGCCGGAAACTTCTTCGGCGAGCTGCGCAATGCGCTCTTCCAACTGAGCCTTCTGACCGGCGCGTGCCTGTCGGCGAAATTCGAACAGAGATTGCTCTCCGGCCATCGCCCGACCAACCACGGGAGCATCCTGCCGTGACACAAGCGAAGCTGGAAAGATGATGCTTCCTTTGCCGTCGCGCTCGGTCTCAAGGCGAGCCAGGCGCGCCTCGAATTCGTCCAAGCTCTTAGTGACGATCGCCAAATTGGCCCGAGTGATCGTCTCATCGAGGCGGATCAAAACCTTGCCTGATTGCACGGCATCGCCTTCCCGGACGAAGATTTGGCCGACCACTCCACCGGTTGGATGCTGTATTTTCTTGACACTGGAATCGACGACCAGCTTTCCCGAAGCGATAACGGCTCCGGAAAGCTCGGTGACGGCGGCCAAACTCCCCGCCCCGCCAACCAGCAGGATGCAGGTTGCGACACCGCCAAGCAGATAGCGTCGAATGGTGCGATCCACCGCGAAGATCGTGCGTTGCGCCATCAGGATGCCGTCTCTTCAAGTCCGGAAACGACCTTCAAGGGCACGCCTGCTGGGCGAGTTATCTTGTTCAAGATCTCATTCTTCGGGCCAAAGGCCTGGATACGGCCGTTCGCCATCACAAGAACCTGATCCAGGCTCGCCAGCGCGCTCGGCCGGTGCGCGACCACGATGGCAACGCCGCCTCGCGCGCGGACCCTTTGAATTGCTTCTGTCAACGCGGCCTCGCCTTCCGCATCGAGGTTGGAGTTAGGCTCGTCGAGAATAACAAGAAACGGGTCGCCGTAGAGAGCCCGTGCAAGCGCCACCCGCTGTCTCTGGCCCGCCGAAAGCGCCGATCCGGCCTCGCCGATCCGCGTCTCGTAGCCTTCCGGCAGGTGGATGACGAGATCATGAACGCCGGCCGCGCGCGCAGCCGCCAGTATCTTGTCCGAGGGCGCTTGCGGTTCGAAGCGCGCGATATTCTCGGCAATGGTGCCATCGAACAGTTGCACATCCTGCGGCAGATAGCCGACATGGTTGCCCAGCTCTTCCGGCGACCACTGGTCGAGCGTTGCGCCATCCAGCCTGACGGTTCCGCGAACTGGGAGCCATATGCCGGCAATAGCGCGCACGAGTGATGACTTGCCAGAAGCGCTCGGCCCGACAATGCCGAGGCCGACGCCCTTTTCCAATGCAAAGGTGGCGTCTTGCACGACCATACGACGCTCCCCCGGCGGCGTCACACTGATGCTTTCGACCGAAAGAGCAGATACCGGCGCAGGCAGCGAGACACTTATCGCAGTTTCGGGAAGCAGGACCAAAAGCTGGGTCAACCGCGCCCAGGCCTGACGGGCGGTGACGAAACCCCTCCAGTGGGCGATAGCCAGTTCGACCGGTGCGAGCGCCCGGCTCATCATGATCGAACTGGCGATCATGATGCCGCCGGTCGCTTCCTGATGGATGACGAGATAAGCGCCGATCGCCAGGATGCCCGATTGCAGCATCATGCGCAGGATCTTCGAGATCGTTCCGAGCGTCCCAGCAAGGTCGCTGGCCGTTGCATTGGTGTCAAGATAGTCAGCATTGATCCCTGACCAGCGCTCGGCGATGCGTGATCCAAACCCCATGGCCTGCAGAACCTCGACATTGCGACGTGTCGCTTCGGCAAGTGTATTGCGCGCCGCCGCTTGACTGTTTGCCTTTCTGGCGGGCTCTCTCGTGCGAATTTCGGCGAGCAATGTCAGGCTGAAGAGAATGACCACGCCGGCCAGTGCCGTCATGCCGATCCAGAAATGGAACAGGAAGCAGATTGCGAGATAGAGCGGCATCCAGGGCAGGTCGAAAAGCGCGGTCGGACCGGCGCTCGACATAAACGAACGCACCTGATCAAGATCGCGCAAGGATTGAAGGCCGTCGCCGGCGAGCTTGGTGCGCAACGGCAAACGCATGAGGGCGGCGTAGACCTGTCGGCTCAAGCGCGCGTCCAGCGCCATCCCGATGCGCACCAGCAAACGCGACCGGATGAGCTCAAGAGCGCCCTGAAAGACGAAAAGCGTGCCGGCAAACACGGCGAGCCCGATGAGCGTCGGCACGCTGCGACCGGGTATGACGCGATCATAGACCTGCAGCATGAAGAACGAGCCGGTCAGCGCCAGAACATTGACGACGCCGCTCATCAACGCAATTCCGGCCATGGCTCGCCGGAAGGAAGCCAGAACCGCTGCGAGGGTCGTTCGCGGCTCGGATGGATCGGGATGCGACATCGCCTTCACATCAGTCACGGTTCAGTCTCAGGCGGCAATGACCACGCCCGAAATCAGGCCTGATGACGAACGTGTCCGTGCCGAGCCCCCCGTCAGGTGTTACGCCTAGATAAGCCAATCGTTCAACGCATAGGCGTGGATGTAGTCGATCTGCATTTCTGCAGGCGTGGCAAGCCCGTCGGCAGGCGTTCCCGCGATGCCGCCAACCGCCAGATCGACCAGCATATACATTGGCTCGTGCATGTCGGCAGGCGTTGCGGCACGAGCAACTTCGACGTCGTCGAAATACCAGACGAGTTCGTCTTCTGTCCACAGCACCCCGTATGTGTGGAACCCTGCGGTATCCGCGACATAGGCGGTAGAGGACACTTTCGTATGAGTCCCCGTTGCGTTCGAGTGGCCTGTCAAAATGAGCTTGTTCGGATCCTGCCCGACCATCTCGACGACGTCCAGTTCCGGCGGCCAGGAACCGTCCGCCGGGAGAAGCCAGAAGGCCGGCCATACCCCTTGTTTTTCGGGCATGTCGGCCCGAATTTCGAAATAGCCGTAGGTCTGCGCGAACGATTCGTAGGTCGTCAGCAAACCTGACGTGTATTGGTAGTTGTTTATGTCCGGCCGGATCGCCTCAGGAGCCCGGGCGGCGGTAATCGTGAGAACACCGTCCTCAACGCTGAACGGATTGACGGAACTCGTCGGGGCGTAGTCGGTGTCGATGTACCATTGAAGCTCTTTGTTGCTCGTGAGCGAGCTGCCGTTTGCGGCCCCCCACCAGAAATTCGAGTCCCAGGTGCCGCTCGAACCATTCCACAGGTCCAGCGTGTCGAACTCGTCCGAAAATGTGAGTTCCAGAGCCGACCTGTCCACGGCCAGCTTGAACTGGCTTGCGGTAAACTCGCCGATGGTCTTGTTGGCGAAGACGAGAAACTCGCTGTCGGACAGATTGAGTCGGACGTTCGCTCCCGACTGCACCATGTTGGCGCGCACCTCCTCGAAGGAGGTGAAGCCGTAGCTCCCGACGCGAACGGTATCCGTCGCGCCAAAGTCCAGGATCAGATCACTGCCGTTGCCGGGGTTTACAACGAAAATATCCGCCCCCGATCCGCCCTTCAAAACGTCATCGCCCCGCAAGCCGTCGAGCGTCTGTTGGCCGGAGCCGCCGGTAATGATGTTGTTCAGCTCGTTTCCGAAAGCATATCGTTTGTCGCCCGTGACTGTCAGGTTCTCGAAATTGGCTGGGAGCTTATAGCTCATCCAAGTCGAGATGGTGTCGACACCCTCGCCGGACAGCTCGACCGCTTTGTTTTTCGAGTCATACAGATAATAGATGTCATCGCCCTTGCCGCCACGCATTGTGACGGTGACGTTGCCGTCGCCATACATCGAGTCGTTGTACGTGCTGCCATAAAGCGTTGGGCCGGAATTCGTCGCCGAATACCACTTTACGGAGGATCCGCTGTAGGGAAGTGGAACGCCCTTGGCGTTCAGTACCGTGGCCATCCCGGTCTTTTCTCCTTTGTCTCACCTCGATGCAGCCCTAACATTTATCGAGGGCAAAAGGAGCCAGTACGTTTTGGCTTTCGACTCAGGAGAGTTACCAAAAGCTTAACACGCCGTGGGACTATTTGCCGGCCCGGAACCCAGATGAACTGCTAATAGACCTTGAAAGCGCCCGCATCGGCTCGCGCATCCACATCGGTGATCAGCATGTGCCCCGGCGATACCGTGATCGAGGTCGCGAGTTCGGCACGAGTAAGTGCAACTTGTGCGGTTATGCTGCTGGCCCAGAATACAGGGACCTCCCCGTCCATGATTTTGACCGCTTCGCCCCAGTCTGGAACCATCAAGTCGGCTATTCCGATGACCGTGGGCTCTCCGACATGGATGGGAGAGCCGTGGGCATGCGGGAAGCGTGCGGTGACGGCTCGAACCCTGTCGACATCGCAATGGCTTATCGGACGCATCGAGACGACCATTTCGCCACCAAACGATCCGACGCGACAAGTCTTGATCCTGGTTCGGAACTTTGGTGAGGCTTTGCCGCAGCCGATGCGGCGGAGTTTCACGCCCTTTTCGGCAAGTGCGGCTTCGACGGTCAGCGAACTGCCGAGCGCAAAAGCGGCAAAATCATCTCGCCAAAGGTCGATGATGTCCGTTCTCTGACGGGTCAGTTCCCCGAAGTGATAGATGTTGTACTGGGGGGCGTCGGTGCGGATGTCAATGTCGCCCAGCGCCGGGATCAATGGACTGCCGGCGCGATTCACGCCGACCAATGGACAGGATTTGGGGTTGCGGATGCAAAACTGGTGGAAATCGCTGGCAAAGCTGCGGGGGACAATCACAACATTGGCCTGGAGCTTGCCGCGCGCCAGCCCCCCTGTATGCCCCTCATAGGCGCCCATTCTGACAAGCCTGCGCAGCCTATCCGCATCGACCAGTCGCAGGTCCTCGAAGATTGGTGAAGTGGTCAGGCGAGCCATGGCTTCCGAGGGGGTATGCGCGTTTCAGAGACAAGTCGGGAGGGCGTAAGATCGTTGGCGGCTCGGCTGCTTGTCAAATTGTCAGAATCTTTCCTCAACGATAAATTGTATTTATTGGCCGGCCAACGATTGCGTCATCTTACGACCAACGCTTGCGCAAACCTTCCCGTTCTCATTGACAGCTGCGGCAGCCGATCGCTTCTATCTGTCGGGCTGCCTCATGCAGGAAGCCAAGGTCCCGGTCCATGTAGAAGAGCAGGAAAGCAGAATAGAGTACAAAGACGAGGCTAAACACCAGCGTCTTCACGATCAGCGAAAGCGCAAAAACATTGAGGTGCGGTGAGGCGCGCGCCAAGAAGGCCAGCACAATGTCGGACAAGAGCATGCTGATGATGAGCGGGAACACGAGGGTCAATGCCATCATCAGAATGCGGTTCAGCAGATCGAGGAAGATTCCGGCCGCATCCTTGCTGAACACGGGCAGAAGTTGGTCGATCGGCCACAGGCCATAGCTGTCGTAGAGGTTGGTCAAAGAAAGTTCGAGGCCGCCGGCAGCCAGGTAGATCGTCACCATGATAACGGCGAGCAAGGTGCCGGGGGCACTCGTCTCATGGGTCATCATCGGATCGATTAGCGTCCCCATCGTGGAGCCGCGCTGTAGGTCCAGGATATCGCCGGCAGCCTCGGCCGCCCAGAACGGTATGCCCATCGCCAGCCCGAGCGTTACCCCGACCACGACCTCCTTGAGCATGTACACGACGATCATCGTCGTCTCGATGTCAGTGTTCGTCAGTTTGTTCACGATCATCGGGAAGACCGGAACCGCCAGCGCCAGAGCAACGCCGTTGCGCAAAAGGCCCGATAGCGGCACGCGCGAAAAGAGCGGCATCAGGAGCATGAACCCGGTCATGCGTGCGAGCGCGAAAGCTCCGGCCAAAAGATAGAACTGAAGCTCTTTGACCGACGCGAAGAATGGTTCAACCGGCATCTGCGTGCCTCAACGCGTGACGACGGGGAATTCGTCCAGCGCCGTTGAGGCCTGCTCCGCGATCTGCTGGCCAAGCAGCGGGCCGAAGACGATGATGACCAGCAGGATCACGACGAGCTTAATCGTCTGCGGCAGGGACTGGTCCTGAATTTGCGTCAGCGCCTGGGCAAGCCCGACAAGGATGCCGACGGCCATCGCCGCGATGATCGCCGGGCTCGACGCGAACAGCACTGTCAAAAGCGCGCTTTGGACCTTCGCCAGGATGAAGTCATTGCTCATGCAAACCTCCTAGCGGCGTCAGACGTAACTCAGGATGAGGCCGTGCATCAGCCGCGACCAGCCATCTATGGCGACGAAAAGGAACAGTTTCAGCGGGATCGAAATGAGGACCGGCGAGACCATGATCATGCCGAGCGTCATCAGGATGTTTGCAACAACGATGTCGATGATAAGGAAGGGAAGATAGAGCAGAAAGCCGATTTCAAACGCGCGCGTAAGCTCGGACGCGACAAAGGCAGGGACTAGTATCGAAAGATCGTCGTCTTTCAGATTTTGACGTGCCTGTTCCGGCCACAGGCGGTTCGTTCCGTCAAGAAAGAACTGCCGCTCTTCCGGCTGCGTGAATTTGATGAGGTGCTGCTGTAATGGTTCCCTGACCAGTTGCGCCGCCCTGGCGAGGTCGTCTGTAGTCTGGAACTGAACCTGCCCTTCCTGAAGCCGGCCCGTCATCTCGCTCAGCAATGGCGTCGTGACATAGACCGTGAGCACGAGCGCTATGCCGTAGAGGACCAAATTGGGCGGCATCTGCTGGACGCCGAGCGCATTGCGGATGAGGAACAGCACGACCGAGATTTTCAGGAATCCGGTCATGGTGACGACTGCCAGCGGCAGCAAACCGACGAAGCCGACGGCAATCAGAATCCCAAGCAGATTGGGCGAATTGTCAAGCATTGTCGAACATACGGGCGATCCGCACGCCCAGGCTCTCCCCAATCCGCACGATCTCGCCACGGCCTACGCGTTTGCCGTTGGCGATGATGTCGACCGTCTCCTTCGTCACATTGGCGAGCGGAACGATGGCGCCGGGCGCAAGCTGCCTTACCTCGCCGAGAGGCATTGCCGTGCGGCCGAGCTCGAAGGCAAGCGCAACCGGCAACTCGTCCAGAGTTGACTCTTCCAATTTCTGGTCGGCGTGCGGCGGTGTGTTCTGATTCATGGTCCACTCCCATTTCGATCCAGCGATTGCAGTCGGGGCGGCAAGCAGTTGCGGCCCACTGGCAGTCAGGATGGCCGGGGCATAAAGCCGCTCGGCAATGACGAATGCCGCCTCTTCCTCTTCGTCATCGAAAAGCACCACATCGTCAGGCTGCAGACTTTGAAGCTCGCCAAGGCTGATTGTAAGCGCATTGCGCCAAAGGCAGACCGGCAACGGGAATTCGGCAGGAATTGATGGGCTCGCTTTCACGATCTCGTCGAGAAAGGCCCCGGCCCGCACGGCCAGACCAACGCCATCGGTGTGCAAGGCGCAATCTATGGTTTCGTCCTTGCTGCTCAGGACGAACGCGAACGCGCTTTTACCCAAAACGGTGTCTCTTGGTTCGATCGAGGTGATAGCGATCCTCTCGCCCAGCCTGCTCTCGATCCATTCGAGATCTTCTTCGAATACGGACTCCATCAGCAGTGCGGCGTGAGCGGGTGCCAGTCGTTTCACGTCGACTAGCTCGTCAGCCTTGGCAAGCCCTTGTTCGACCACAGAAAGCGGCAGGCGCAATTTGCCCGCCGTGTCGCCAACCCTGAACGCAATCGTGCTCAGCGGCTGGTCCCCAGGGTTCGGTGCCGGCCAGGCGGCCGCGATAGCCATGGTTATCCCCGCGATCGTAATCTGTGCGGGAGCACGGCGGCGGTAGAAGGCGTTCAATGCCAGAACCTCCACAGCCGCAACAGATTCCAAAGTCAGCGGCTCGCCAACGCTCGAGCGTGTGCGTCTCACCGGTTCTACGCGAGCTTTCTTTTTTGCCGACGCCAAGGCCTGGGGCATCACACTTCCATATTCACGATCACGGATTGGACTATCGCTGTGTAGGTAAGCGCAGCGAACTGCCCTCGTCTTCCTCGGAAAGCTCGGCAAGTGCGAGGCGGTGACGCGCAGTGCGTTTGGTCAGATGCTCCAGCAGCCCGTCCAGTTTCGTCACGGCCTTCATGCTCGCGCGATGATCATTGCGGGCTGCCGATAACTCCGCTTTGCGTCGTTGCTCGGTGACGCCGGCCATCTTCTCGTTTTCCCGGAGCTGCTCGGTTTGCCTGGCGGCGATCTCGAACTGTCCCTGAAGCCTATAAAGGCTGGTGGCCTTCACCGGTTGTCCGACAAGCGAACCGAACGCTGCATCCTCGGCGTCGGCTGTGCGCTGCAGGTGTTCGCTGACCGTGGCGGCCGCTTTCTGAACCTCACCGGCGGCCCGCTGCGCAGCGGCGTATCTCCTTATGACCGCTTCGTTTGCGCGCTTTTCACCGCGGTGCCTGAGGTCGTGCAATCGTGCGATCATGTCACGATCTTTCATTGACGATCCCCCGCATGCGTTCGCGTGTCCTCTCGATGGTCTCGTGTGTAGCGGACGGCTGTCGCAGGAAGGTGTTGATGGTATCGATCTTCGCCACCGCCTCGTCCGCCACCGCATCACTGCCTTTCTCGTATTCACCGACGCGCAGCAGCAATTCGACGTCGGCGTAGCGGGCGAGCAGCTCCCGCAAGCGGCCGGCATCCGACCGGTGCTCAGACGGCACCACCGTGTCCATGAGGCGGCTGCGGCTGCGCAGCACGTCGATGGCCGGGAAATGATTGCGCTGCGCCAGTTCGTTGGACAGAAAGACGTGACCGTCGAGAAGCGCCTGGATTTCTTCGGCAACCGGATCCAGCGTGCCATCGCCCTCCAGAAGAACGCTGTAGAGGCTTGTAATGGAGCCGACGCGGCCAGGCCCTGAGCGCTCGAGTAATCGGGGCAGAACTGCAAAAAGCGAAGACGGAAAACCGCGACGCGTCGGTGGCTCGCCTGAAGCGAGGCCAATCTCGCGCTGCGCACGGGCAAACCGCGTTATGTTGTCCATTGCCAGCAACACATGCTTGCCCTGGTCGCGAAAATATTCGGCAATGCTGGTTGCCACATAGGCGGCCTTGACGCGCTCGATCGCCGGCCGGTCGGACGTCGCGACGACGATGATTGCCCGCGCCAGCCCTTCCGGCCCGAGCTGATGCTCGATGAATTCGCGCACCTCACGTCCGCGTTCGCCGACAAGAGCAACCACGGAAACATCTGCGTCCGTGCCGCTGACGATATCCGAAAGCAGGATCGACTTGCCGACACCAGGCTCGCCGAAGATGCCGACGCGCTGCCCCCGCGCGCAGGTGAGAAGCCCATCGAGGGCGCGGATCCCGAGCTGGATAGGCTCGGAAATCAAACTGCGCTCCAGCGGAGATGGCGGATAGGCATTGACCGGATAGCTGCCGGTAATGCCACCCGGCGAAAGCGGCTTGCCATCCAATGGCTCGCCGAACGCGTTGATCACCCGACCAAGCAGGCCGGGCCCGACGGAAACCGTTTGGGTCTTTCCGGTCGCAATAACCTCCGTGAGGCTTGAAAGGCCGGTGAGATCGCCAAGCGGAACAAGGATTGCCATGTCGTCCATGAGCCCGACGACTTCCGCCTTGGTCGCCGTGCCGGTCCTGGGATCGACGAGTTCGCATATCTCGGCGATCCGAACCTCCTCCACCGTCGCATGAATGACCGTGCTGGTCGCTCGCCGTACACGCCCTTTCCTGGGTCGGCTGGCATCGTCACGCAGACCGGAACGCAGGTTCGGAACAATCGATGCGAGGCGGCTCTCGATCTCGATGGCGGGACTTGTCATGTCGGCGCCTCGGCCTTTGATGAAATCGCAGCGGCAAAGGCACTGAGCTGTGCGTCGATGCTGGCGTCAATGACGGCAATATCGGTCAAGAGGATGCAGGCGCCCCTCGCGAGCGTATCATCCGCATCGATCTCGACCGTCATGCCCAAGTCACTCTCGCGCAGGACCGCGTTCAGTTCGTCGCGAACTTTGTTAACGGAAGCGGGATGAAGTCGGACCTTCAGATATTTGGCGCGGCGAATTTCAGCGACCGCCTGCCTGGCCGCCTTGGCGACAACCATGCTGACGTCGAATTCTCCCAGCACTCGCGTAACGACATCGAGGGCAAGATTGATGATTTCGGCTTCAACCCCACCAAGATAGCGATCTACCTTAACCGCGGTCTCGCTCACCAAACGCGCGGCATCGGCGCCGCCTTGCGCCTTACCGTCTTCGTAGCCCTGCGCATATTCGGCCGCATAGGCTCGCCGCGCGGCGTCACGCAACTGCTGCGCATCACGCCTGGCTTCGTCGAGAAAGGCGTGCCCATCTCGCCAGGCGCGTGCCTCGGCAGCGCGCAGGATCCGGCCTTTAGGGCGCCTCGGCACACCAGTGGTCGCTTTGCCCGGTTCGCCCATCTCGTCTAACTCATCGCCCGTCGAACAATCGCCGGACCAGCTTCCGAAAATGGTTTGGCCGTCGTCTGGTCAACAAGCTCATGCGGCATCAGCTTGAGGCGAACTCGCATGCTCGTGTCGCCGGGCATCGCCTGACACCAGGCGCCAAGGCAACGCAAGCCGTCGGCATAGACACGACGATGAATATCTTCCATCGGCTCCAACGGCTGCATTGGACCGGTCAGATCGCGGTTGGCGACAGCAAAAGCGCAGATTTCCGGGCCGAGTGCTGCCTGCAATGCGGCGGCTTGGCGTTTATTGATGGCGGCGGCCAGACTGCCGGCCCAGTAGATCGCGCCGGCACGAAGCGCAACTTCCTCCAACTCCTCACCCGACGACAAAGCGATCGCCCGATCCACCGCGTCGGGGGGCTCGTCGGAAATTGCGCAAGTGAGTCCATAATGGTCGAGCAGAAGCTGCGATAGTCGCTCATGCAGGCGTTGCGACCGCAACATGCGCTCGCAGGCAGCCTCGCCGATCGTGCCGTCAAAGCATTCCGCTAGCCGGGCAGCATCAGCATAGCCTGCGGGATTGGACATGAATGCCCGCCATTCCGGGCTGGCAGTCTGCTTCGAGCCGGCCTGGATCATGTCTTCTTCACAGGCATTGCCGAAGCGTCGAGCGCATAGACACCGGGCCATCTATACCATTGGACGTAGGCTAGCCGGGCAGCCAGCGCGAGTATGGCCGCCGTCATGCCGTAAAACAGCCACATCGCGGCGGCGACGCTGTCGGGATGCAGCCAGAGGCCGAGGAATGTTGTGAAACCTGCCTCGCCGATGCCTTGCTCAGGGACCGTCAGGGTCACCGGAATGAGCGTGAGGGATACGTTGTCATAGGTCAGCCCCGCGATACCCTTTGCCACCAACATCTTGACCTGCGGGATCAGCTCATTCATCGCGACGGACGCGCGATGCCGAATGAAGACGGAAGCTGACGATGGCACCAGTCGCTGTCTTAGGGGATCGTTTTCCGGCAATACGAGATGAACGCGAGCGGAAAGTACGCCGTCGATATCCGAGATCGTCTGCGAAAGCTCCTGGCTCAAGCCGTAGATCATCGTTGCCCGCTCTTCGACCGGCGAGGATACAAGCCCGTCTCTCTTGAACACGTCGCCGAGCGTCTGGAATTCCTGTTTGGGCAATCCGCTTTCGTCGAGAATCGCCATCGCTTCGGCGAAACGGTCCTTCTGTACGGAAACCGTCATTTTGCCGTCCTTGCCGGCCTCGCGTTGGGCCGGAATCCCGTGACGCATCAGCGTGGCCACGATCTCGTTGGCCTGCCGCTGGTTGAGGTCGGAATACAGCTCAACCGAGCACGCCTGGAGCACAAGCATGGCCGCCACAACGAGCGCGACGCGGCACCGGACGCCGCATCGATTCAATAGTGTTGACCGCCGCTGCAAGGATAGTGTTTGCACGAACACTCCGTAGCGCTCACTGTTGCTTGATAAGCGTGCTGGCGGACGACGTAACGGCCGTCACGCTGCTCGTGACCACCTCGAGATTGGCGGCTGCCCACATCACCGAAATGGATCGTTCGAGGAGTTGCTCAGCATTTTTTGCGGTGGCGTTTTCGCCTTCCTTGGCTGATGGGGCGGCCTTGCCGGCGCCGTCCTGCATGGCGGCCGTTTCAGCATTCGCTGGGGCATTTGCCTGGCCAAGGGCCTTCTGGACCTGCTGCATGGTTCCTTCCAGCGACTGAACCGCAGAACCGAACAATGCCGACGGATCCTCAAACGCCTCGCTCCCTGACTTTTCCACCTCGGCCAGATAGTCGAACAGCTTGTGTTCGGCGACCGGTTCGGTCCTTTCCAGTTTGGAGGATTGTCCGGCCATTGCAGGACTGGCTCCTGAAGATGCCTGCGCCACCTGCTGGCCTGCCCGTGTGGCGACATCACCGCGTTCAGGCATCGTAACCTTTGCGGCATCGTGCTTTTCCTGATTGGCACCCACCATTCGGTTACCCGGCTGCGCTGCCGGGCCGGCGGTGATCTGCTGCTGCGAAGCTATGCTGGTGGTCGAGTTTGCCAGTGTAGCTTCCAGGGCTCCAATCGGCGCGATTTGCATGAACCTGCCCTCCTGCTTCCTTAGTTCGGTTTGCCGGAGGGAACATTCTGCGCCTCCGCCTGCCTTCCGCGGAAAACGCGGACCGGAACAACTTTGCCATCATCCTGCTTCGTGCTCGGCGCCGCAGGAACTCCCAGCGTTTTCCTGACAAGTTCAACGTAGGACGGCGGCCCCGATACCGAGACAACATCGTCTTGCTTGGACACCTTTATAGGAAACTTCGGGTCGATGACCCCGAGCCGCGAAAGCCGATCTTCCGCACTGGCAGCCATATTGGCATCGAGCGGGATCATTTCCGTCCGGACTTCAGCTTCGGTCGCGACGTTCATGACGATACCGTCGAAATGCCAGACCAACCCATATCGATTGCAGATCTCTTGCAGAAACTCGCGGGCCGTTCCAACCGGCATGCCGGCGCTTAGACGCCCCTTGACGAGTTTGCTGATACGCATGGGCGTCCGCATGTTGCGGCCTAGCTCGACCAGCGCGTCGGCCACCGACTGATCGACGGTGATATAGCTGTACGGACCGGCAGGCCAGCGCGGTTCGGCGGCGTTGGCCTGCGACGAGGCAAGGCCGAACGCCAGGATCGTCGAAAGACCGCAAGCAAAGAAAGCAGCCCTGGCTCCCGAGCACCGATCCGCATGGCAGGTATCGCGTCCCGTCAAAATCGGTCCTATCGCAAAGGGACGCACGAGCGATGGCCCGCGTCGCTTGTTTCATGGTTGATCCGCCGATTCACTCTATCGTGCGCATCGCAGAATTGGAAGTCCAATTGGATTGCGCACGAGCATTTGGTGCCAAATGTTGCGAACCGTCAGCAAAGCGATATGGTGCGCGCTGGAATCAGGTGATCGCCGGCTGAACGCCTGGAGGCAGAAGGGATCGTTCTTGGTGGCGGCAATCATGATCCGGCTTGCGAACTTGCCTGTTCCCGTCAGCGTTGCGGGACGCAAAGTCCTGGTCAGCCCGCGCCTTATCCGGAGATTGTGCGCATCAGTTCTGATAGCTGCCACATCGATTGCCGCCATGGCGCCAGCCCAGGCCCAATCGAATAGCGATTATGACCCACGAAGCTGGACTTACGATCCGGCAAGAAATGTGCTGGTCTCCCCTGCCGCTCCCGACCAGACTTCGGATGGAGAAATCCGGCCCGAGTGGTCGGCAATCCCTAGGGAGATCGTGCATTTCAGCGAGGCTCAACCGAAGGGATCGATCGTGATCAACACCACGGAGCGGCGGCTTTACTACATCCTGGGGAACGGCAGGGCACTGCGATACACGGTGGGCGTTGGAAAAGAGGGATTGGAGTGGTCCGGCCGCGCCACGATTTCGAGCAAAAAGAACTGGCCAGATTGGCGGCCGCCGGCCGAAATGCGATCCAGAGAAGCATCAAAAGGCCGCTTCCTGCCCGCGCATGTCGAGGGGGGACCGAACAATCCATTGGGCGCGCGCGCATTGTATATCGGTAACACCCTTTATCGCGTCCACGGCACCAACCAGCCATGGACCGTCGGACGGGCCAACTCCTCCGGGTGCATTCGCATGACCAACGAGGATGTCATCGATCTTTATGACCGAGTGAAGATCGGTGCCCAGATCATTGTACGGCATTGATGGTTCGTCGCACCCTCCCCGAAAGCCCGCAAATGAGTGACCTGCCGTCGTGATACCTTTCAACATCAAGCAGCTCGAAACCTTTCTCCTGGTGGCCACCTTTGGAAGCTTTCGAAAGGCGGCGGAACGCCTGAACACCACGCAGCCGGCGGTGTCCACCCGAATTGCCGGTTTGGAGGAAGCGCTTGGTGCCAAGCTGTTCGAGCGGCAGAGCAGCACGGTCAGGCTGACCGCCGAGGGACAACGGCTGCTACCACCTGCCCAACGAGTTTTGCGCGTAGCGGAGCGGCTGCAACTGATGGCCAGCTCTCTTTCAGAGACTTCAGATACGACGAGGGTGTTGAGGCTTGGGGTTGCCGAAACGATCGTGCACACTTGGCTGCCGGATTTCCTCAAGGCGCTGAAAGCAAATTATCCGCTTGTCGAGACCGATATCGTCGTCGATGCAACGACGACCCTTCGCAACGAACTCATGTCGCACCGGCTCGATCTTGCGGTGCTGATGGGCCCTGTCTTGGAGTACAGCATCGAGAATATCGATATGCCGTCGTTTCCTCTTGTTTGGGTCTGCTCGCCGCAATTGGAATTGCCCAACCGACGCAAGGTGACGCTCAACGACCTGACCTGATGCAGTTTCCAATCATCAGCTACGCGCGCACCACGCGACCCTATAGCGAACTTTACCGCAAGCTCACCGGCGAATTCGAAGAAACGCCGCGCATCTTTCCGGCCAATTCGCTGGCCGCTTCCATCAAGATGACGCTCAACGGAATTGGAATAGCCTCCCTGCCTGAGGGAGTCGTCCAAGACTATATCGCAAGCGGTAAACTGCGCGTCGTCGAATGCGAATGGCACCCGTCCGACCTGCAGTTTACCGCCTCCTACTCCTCCGAACCATCCAATCCGATTGCGGAGCGGGCGGCAAAGCTGGCCGCCTGTGTTGCGCACGCATATGCTGCGAGAACCGATAAGCTTAGGCCCGCGGTTTCTCAGCCGACGAAAGTGGCCGGCAGGTAGATGCGGTCGCCTGAGAAGATCACATCCGGGCTCAGGATATGATCCATATTGAGCACCACCGTCTCCGCCACATCCGCAGAATGGGTCTTGGCGATCAGGCGAATGCTGTCGCCATTCTGGACTTCGACCCACTGGTAGCCGTCTTTCTCCAACGTTGGATTCGTGCGGCCCTCAGGATTGCTGCTGCCCTCGGGATGAGCCTCGACATGATCGCCGGAAACCCAGCCGCTATGGATGTCGCCGTCCGGCCCAAAACCTTCGACGGGTATCCAGCTCTCTCCTGACTGATCGGTCGAAGGCTTTGCGGTCTGCTCGACGAATGTCCCGGGTTGCAGAACCGTCGCTACAGTCGAATCCTCGTCAGGCTGGGCCCGCAAATTCAGACCGTCATCGGCGACCACGACAAGTTGCGGGAAATCCTCCGGCGGGGTTTGCGGCTCATCCGGGACATCCGAAGGATCATCGGGTTGCTGGGACGATGCATCGCCATCCGGTTTTTTCGGATCGGGTGGAGGAGTCGTCTTCGCGCCCTCCCAAGGCTCTGCGAGCAGGGCGTCCAGTGAGAAAAGAAGCATCCCAACGCCGAAGGTGATGCCCAGAGTCCACCGGTCCCATGCAGCCCATTTTTTGTCGGACTTTTCCGCCGCCGCGATATCAGCATCGGTTCGCGGTACTGAACGGCGATTCATCCGGTCCGTCCTTATAGCCGACGCCCAGAATTCCGCGCAGCCGAAGGTGAACATGGTGCCGGCGACTGTGGCGATCGGCGCCGGCCAGGAGTGCACCGTATAGAAGGCGCAGCCAAGCACATAGCCGGGTCCAGCCAGATATTCGGCCAGGTTTCGGATCACCGGTCTGGCGGTGAACGACTGCAGCATCGACTTCGTGCCATAGACGATGTTGCCGAGCGTGAACGTGCTGTTGACGACAAGATCCTTACCTTGGATCATCCCGGTCGCGGCACCTGGCGCTGCGGCAATGAATGTGGCTCCGCCGAGCGCGTTGAGGAAGCGCCCGAACGGCTTGTGACTTGCGGTTGCGTTGGGGAAGAGCGCCTGCGCACCGAAAACGACGCCTCGCACGCCAAATGCCACCGCTCCGGCGGTGGCGGTCCAGGTTGGCGGCAGCGAACTCCACAACATGATGGAGGTGGTCGACATGCCGCCAAAGGTGGCGAGTGCCTGAGTGTTTTCCCGCGTCCTGGCATGGCTGAGGGCCAGATCAACGCTGGTGGCCTGATCCGGCGTCATCGCCTTTTTATGGGTCGCCCGATAAGTGGTCAGCTGCAGCACGGAGAGGGCGTTCGTCTGATCCCCACTCATCCACTCGAACTGCTCAAGCGTGAACTTGCGGAACTGGCCGGGGCTCATTTCCCCGAACTGTTTTGGTGTCACCGCTTCGATCTGCGGCTGGGTCAGGGCTTCGGTGTGGTGGATCGTGAAGGCACCCCAATGATCGCGGTTCAGCACCGGAATCTGCTTCTCGCTCAGCCACGGCACCTGCTTGGGATCGAGCTTCGCCACGTCCACGGAATCGACCATGGTTTCGGGGATCGCCGGAACCTGTGGCTCGGTGAGGTTCTTCAGCAATCCGGCCTCGCCCAGATCCTTGAATTGCTGTGACGTGAACTTCGCAACCTGGCCGGGCTTGAACCATGGAACCTGGCGCGCTTCCAACTTCGACACATCAACGAGCTCGATCTTGTCTCCTTTTATCACCCGCAACTGTGGTTTCGTCAGGTGAGGCGTCAAACCGGCTTTGCCGACATCCCGGAACTGCTGGTCGGTCACATTCCGGAAATGGCCCTCGGTCAGCCAAGGAATCTGTTTCCCGTCGAGACCCGCGATGTTGACCTGACCTATCTTTGCCTTCGGGATGCCGCGCAGTTGGCTCTTGGTCAGATAGGGCAGCAAGCCGGCCTGATCCATGTCGCGGAACTGCTGTTCCGTCAGCTTGGCCACCTGCTCGCGCTTAAGCCAGGGAATCTGGGTCGGCTGGAAATCGCCCATGACGAGATCTGGCACCTGGTCAAGCGGGGTCGCTCTGACGCCATCTCGGGTGAGCGGTCCGTTGTTCGGAGCGGATTGGCCCTTGTTTGCTGGTGCGGGACGGCGAGTTTCAGCCGGGAGATGGGAACCCGTGGACGCGTAGTGGTCGTATCGCTCATCAGCGTACCGGCCATAAAACTCCCCGTACGTTCCGTCCGCAGCGCTCGGCTGCTTGTCCGTGAATAGCGTCGCCATTTCCTCAACGGCTTGCGATCGACCAATCTCGCCAGCCTTGAACCGGGCGAATATATCGGCCTGGGCCGAATTCCACTCGGCGCCGAGGATAGCAGCAGACTTGCCGCTGTTAACCGCAAGCTCGTCGGCAGCAGCATATTGAACAAATGTAGCTTCGCCCTCGACGTTCAAATAGGCTAGACCACGGCATCCTTATATGCCTGCCGATCTGGAAAATTGTCGGGATGAAGCTCGATTTTAGCGTCCGCAACGTGGGACAACTCGTGGCCGAGCATGTCGACGAATTCGGCAAGTACGATATCGCTGTCCGCATCGGCTGCGCGGAATGTCTCAGCATCGACAAAGACTACTCCCACCTCGCGGACGTATTGGGATCCAGTCGCCGTCAGATCGTCGCCGGAGTTGGCGTCGAAAATCCGGAGGTCGTGCCGCGCCGGGTTGACGATGCGTACGTCTTTCGCGTGAGCGCCGCGCAGGAGTTCCATCAGCGTCGGCGACCGGCTGAGCTGATCTGTAAGATTGGCCTTGGTGACTTCCGGCATGCCGAGGTTCTGATGGAGCATGTCGTCGAGCAGGCTCGCCGCCTCCTGGCGGTTGGCCGCGATTTCGGCCTGCGTCAGCGGCTTGGCGAATGACCGGCCCAATGACCCATCTGCTGCAAAATCCTGCCCATTCCGCACCGGCCTTGGCGCCGGACTGCGGGGAGCGATCGGGCCCTCGCCAGCCGGCGGCAAGCCGTTTGCCGGCGGCGAATTGTGCAGCTCGAGCAGCCGGTTGAGGTAGTGGGCCTGCGTGGGCGTCAGTTCGCCGCGGGCCTGCTGATCCAGCTGTTGCCGCAATGCTTTCCATGCTGGCTTGCCCATCCAGTCGGGCCGTCCGCCGGTGGTGGCGAGTTGGTCCGGATATGGCGCCACGCCCAATTCCGGGAACACATCCAACACGCGCTGACCAGCGAACTTTAAATTGCCGTGCGGCGATGCAGCAACCTCGGCGAGCCAGGCGTCGAGATGCTGCAGGACGTCCGGCGTCAGCCGCCCATCCGAAATCTCCAGCGCGGAGAAAACCTTTTGCGCGCCTTCGGAGGATCCGGGGTGCGCGCGGGCGGTACGGGTATGCGGCACCAGGTCCTTCCTCACCGTGCCGAGTTCTACCGTCGTTACCGGCCATTGCCCAAAGTTCACGGCGAGACCGGCGCCGTGGTCCGTGCGATCCAGGCGGTTGAGCGGCCCGGCGCCCGTCTCGCGCGGAACGCCGTCGAAGGCAGGGCTACCGCGCCAGGGTTCCTTGCCGCCTCCGAAGGGCGGAATGACGTTGTAGTTCCGGTAGAGGAGACGATCCTCGAAACCGGGCACCTTGCCTTCGGAGCTATAGTGGCTGGCACCACCTCTCGCAGCTTCTTCCCAGAAGGAGGCTGCCCTTTGGCTCAGCGGGCCAGGCTCCCTGTGCGTATATCCCGGCCGGCCGCCTTCGCCACCGAGATAGAGCAGCGTGCGTTTGACGTAGGCCCCACTCACAGAGAAGCCAAAGATGGATATGGAAACGCCAGCGGCGTTTTCTTTCTGGAACGTGTTCTTCGACAGCATCGGCGCCGATGCGACCCACTGGGCGGAGGGAGCCGCCGCATCGTCATAAGCGAAATTCGGCCGGAATCCATTGGCGAAGAGTTTATGGCCTTTTGCGTCATTGGGGTGGACGGGAAGAAGAAAGCCAGTGCCGTCCGGACCGTTGTTCTTCAGGCTGAGTTCTCCATAGACCTGCCGGCTGGGCAGCGGCACCTTAATGCCGAGCATCGATCCGCCGAGGCCAACTGTATTGGTGGCCATATCGTTCAGAACGGGTCCACCCAAGACATTGGCTTCGTGTTCCTGCAGGAACCAGGAAACGGTCGCGCGGTCGGACCGCCAGACCCCTTGTGCATCCGTGAAGAATGTCGGGACGCGCCACGAACTCGCCTTGTCGACATCCAGCAACCGCTCCAGCAGGACAGGCACCTCGCTGTTGATTTCGGTCCCGGCCTTGGGCTTGCTTGGGGGCAGCGCGTTCTCCAAGGCGCGGGCGAGCGATTGGACCGCGGGGTCCGCGGACTTCTGCTGGTTGGCGGCGTAACCGCGCATCTCTCGCCAAAGATACGGTGTCCAGGTCTCGTGGCCGGACAGAACCTTCGCATTGTAGCGGCCTTCCGGCGAAAGCTTGCCGGCGGGTTTGAACGAGGACTCCGGCTGAAGCTTCGAACCGTAGACCCAAGTGCTGCCGCTGTCGGCCTCCAGGACTTGCATGAGCGCATCCTGCTGCGCGGCGGTCACGGCCTTCCCGGGCTTAGTGGCGCGCCCCTTGAAAAACGGCGAGGCGGCATTTGCCGCGGCGGCAAGGTTCGGGTCGGTGGAGCCTGACGCAGCCTTGAGGTAATCGCCGACGATGCCACGGCCGGCGTCGGTCCAGCCGGCTTCTCCTGGCAGCGCCCCGGCGGTAAGGAACTGCTCGCCGCGCGGCAGCCTGCCGTCCGACGACAGGCCGAGTTGATCGATCACTTCTCCTGGCGACAGATGCGGCAGCTTGCCCTGAGCGCTGAACACCTGGAGGGTCGTCAAGCCGTTCATCGAAAGCTGGCCGAACGGCTTGGAGCCGGTGAACGGACTGTTCCGGTCGGCGTTGAGCATTTCGCCAAGCGCATGATGCTGAGCCTGCGTCATTGCCGTGCCGGACTGAGGCAAGCCCCTGCCCCCGAGTTGCACTCTGGTCATGGTCACCGCATCGCGAACGACAGGATCGCTGGAACCTTCGAGGGAATGGAGGTAGTCGCCGACGAGTTCCACCTGCTCGGGCATCCAGGTCGGCGCGGGCGTCGCCGCATGGTCGGGAAGCGCCGGCAAGGTCGCGGCCAGGGTCTCGCCGAGCGCCGAGCGATGGCTGACTTCCGGATTGTCGGCAGGATCGAACGTATGGACTTCCCGTGCCGGCGTGTTGACCCTGAGCTGGCCGTTCGGTGTGGTTATGGACCCGCGCTTGGCGCGTTCGACGGTCGGGCCGGAACTGAGGTAGCCGGCATCCGTCGCATGCTCGCCCGGCAGGACGGTGTCGCGGGTTATGCTCGCCTGTGGGCCGGCCACGATGACCTTGGCCGGCAGATATTCGCCGCCGGCCTCGACATAGATGTCCTGTCCGGCGGTGACGCCGTCCTGCGGAACCGGCCGGTGATAGATGCTGTCGACCAACTCGCCGAGCTTCGGATAGTCATAGCGGGGTTCAGTATTCAGGTAACGCGTGCCGATGCGCCGCAGGCCGGCTTTGACGGCATTGAACGTCTGCCCGAAGCTGTACGGGTTTGACGAGAAATTGTTGATGATCGGCGTGCCGTCGGGCCGAGCCGGACTGGGATACCCGGTTTCCGTCACGGCCGGCGGCTGCGTGCGGGCGTTCGGATCGGCTGTCCAGCGGCCGTCGGCGCCGAGATAAAGCACCGGCAAGGAAGGGTCGAGCTCGACAGGAGCCGGCACCGGCTCCGGCGCGGCCGTGATCGCCTTGGGTTCGGGTATGGCGACAACCCTCTGCCCTTCCGGTAGGTTGAAATCGACGAGCATCTCGCCGGTATGGCGGTTGCCGAGAGTGTAGCGCATCAACGGGCGGGTGCCTTCCGCCCCGCGTGTTTCCGTCTCGGACTGGAGCAGGAGCTCGTCCGGGGTGGCCAGCACGGCCGGGTCAGAAGGGCGTGCGCCGTCGATGTAGCCCGTCTGCTGCGGATCCTTGCCGCTGGTGAAGACGTATTCCGCGGGATTGGGGCTTGGCATGCCGGTGAACGTCTTGGTCGCCGGGTCCCAGACGAGCCGCAAGCCGCTCTCGGCCGGGCGCGTCGTTCCGTCGCCACGGATCGGCGGAACCACAATCGGATCGCCGTCGGCGGGGGGGCGCACATTCTGCTCACGCGCTCCCTGGGCATCTCGGTCGCTGGCATTCTCGGGATCGCCGCGCTCGCCCGTGGCGCTCGGCCCTTCATCGTGGACGTTGATAACCGTCCCCTCGACGACGGGGTGGCTGGGATCGTGGAAGACCAGCTTGTCGGTCGGGCGATAGACGCCGTCAGGCCCCTGCTCATGCACGACCATCGACCGCGACGGCTGGCCGCCGCCTGATGGATCATCGTTGCCGCCCGTGGGTGGCGGCGGGTTCGGACCATCGGACTCGCCGGCCGGCAGCGCGCGCTGACCGGGATTTCCGGCCTCCGCCACGTTGCGGAAACCTTCTGGGGCACCGAAGCCAGGTCCCTGCTGGCCGGACGTTTCGCCGACCACGTCGCCATCGATGATGATCTCATCTGGATCCGGCATGACCTGTTCGCCGGTGGGCCTGTAGACACCGTCGGGGCCCATCTCGTAGACGGCCCGCGGTTGCCGCCCCGAATCCGGTCCGCCAGGAAAAGTTCCGCTCCGTGTACCGCCCGTTCCAGGCATGTTGTACAACAGCGAGCGGCCGCCCAGGCCTGTGCCGACAGTGCCGACGCCTATGCCCACGACTGCGTTCGCGAGCTCGAGCAGGGACATCTCGCCGCCATGCGCCGCGAGATCTTCCACCGATTTGCCGAGCAACGGAACACCGGTAACCACGGCGCCGGCATCGAGGCGCCACGCAGCGGTGGTCAGCCTGTTGCCGCCTTGCATAAACTCCGAGACCTTACCGGCATAAGAGGCCTCCTTTACGTTCACCTGGAACCTGCCGATGCCCCAGCTGGCATCCTTCATGCGGGTCATCCCGAAGCCGCCCGCGAAAGCCTGGGATCTGGACAGGCTTGTCTTTGCCAAGCCGAATGTTCGCAGGGCACCCGCGCCCACGGGCAGGAATGCGGTTACGCCGGTCGCGACATTCCAGGCCGACTGGCTGTCGAAGTCGCCGCCCTGCAGGAGGTGATCACCCTCTTTGATCAGAGCCTTGCCGCCAAGGATTGAACCGGAGCCGATCGCGATGGGAATCGCCCATTGGCCGCCCGGCACGAACGAGACGATGGTGGAGACACCCGCGACGATGCCAAGGCCGATGTCGGTAGCCTTGTCCCAGAAATCCACCTTGCGCGCGTCGGCCACTTCCAATTCGTCGAGCGAAAAACCATCTTCGCCGAGCGACATGTCGCCGCCCTTGGCCATGACCAGATTGCCCTTTTCGCTGAAGATGCGGTTCTCGTGCTGGAATTCATCGAAGGTGCTGTAATATTTGCCAGAACTGTCGACATAGCCGATTTCGTCGCCGCCGCTCTTGATCGCGAACAAAGCCGTCGTCGATTCCTTCCCGCCGTCGAGGGAGAACACCGGCACGATCTTGACCTCGGCGTCGTTGCCGGCGCGGTCGGTGATTTCTTCGGTGACCTTTCGGACGTCTTCACTCGGCGCGTCGAGCCCGAGGGTCTGACCAACGGCAGTGCTGAGTTGGTCCGGCGTATATGTCTCGTATTCGCCGGTGTAGCCGGCCTCGTAGAGGTTCTCGAACTGGACCTGATATCCAGCCAGTGCCTGGTCCTTGTGTTCTTCAAAATACTCGTACTTGAGTTTCGCCTCGTGCTCGGCGGAACCGTATTCGAGAAGCTTGGGGTGGCTTGCGGAAAAAGCGTACCAGTCGCGCCCAGCCACCATCGCCGGCCGCACGTTTTCTTCCCAGTCCTCCAATTGGTTCTTTTCGGTCTCCGCCTGGCCTCGATCGATTTCCGCGGCCGCGACTTCGGGGTGCACCCACAGCTTCTGGCCGTCCATCTCGATCTGGACCCACTTGCCGCTGTCGCCGATTGCGCCCGGCCCCTGCTCTTCGTACGCCGCGGCGACTTCCGGCGCGACCCACAGGTCGCGGCCGTTCACCGTGATCTTCACCGCCGTCTCGCCCGGCTTGAGCGTGCCAGCGGGCGCCTCTACGGTTCCCGGCCCGTAGTCGGTGATCGCCTGGTCGCGTGCCGTCGTCGCGTCGACGAGCGCCGTCTTCGCATCTCTCAGCCCGGCATCAAGCTGATCGACCTGCACGCCGACAATCTTCGACTTGGCCGCGTCCAGCGCCGATTGCGATCCCGTGCCGTTGGGTGTGCATACCGGCGCCGACGATATGTCCTGCGTCGAGGCCAGCATCTCCTGCCACTGCTTGTTCAGTGGATCGTTACGGAAATCTTCCCTGATACCCTCGTCGTTGAGGTCGTATGTCAGGGCAGATTTATGTACGTTCGTGTCATCACCGTTCTCGTCGGTGAAGGTGTCGTTCTCATAGACGGTAACAACATAGAGCTGACCGTTCTCCTCCACTATGTCCTGCGATTTTATCTTGCCGGTAAACTCACCACGTCCATTGGTATACCCTTCCCAATCGAAATGGTGCGGGTTCCTTTCCTGCGCCTGCGCAAGCAGTTGCTGCTTGAGAGGCTCCATGGTTACGGCAAGATCCGCCGCCTCAGCCTGTGCAACCCCATACTCCTGATATGCCTCGGCCAGGGTCACCTGATTGGCCGCGGCCCCCTGGAGCGTTTGCAGACCCTCAAGCCGCTCTTCGATGGCCGTGTATTCGGGGCTTCCAGGTTTGGCCTCGGTAAGCTTCAGCTCCAGCTTGGTCGAGCTGATCATTAGGTCGATCGTGGCCTTGTTGCCGTTGGCGGTGTGTAGCGAAAGGTTTGTAAAGAGCTCGGCGACCTCCGCGTGCGCGGCCTTTCCTTGCTGGTTGGTTTCCTCGGCGCTGGGACCATCCGGGCTGCGGACAGCCGTCTGGTTGGGATCGCTGAGCGTCGGCAGGTCTGCCTGTTTGTCGATCGCTTCGAGAAGTGACGTCTGGCCCTGCTCGTATTCGGCCCGGGCAGTGCTGGCGCTTTCGAGCGCGTTATTGGCTAGGGTCAACCGGTCTTGCGCATCCGCCAGCGTGCCCTTCGGCTCAGGCGGCCTCCAATCCAGTCCATATGGCGCCAACGCCTCGTCGAGCGTCGACTCGGCACCCTCCATGGCGTTCTTGAATTCAGGGTCCAGCGCATAAATATCGAGCTGTGCCGCGATCTGCTGGGACTTTGCTTGTGCCTCGCCGAGGTCCGCAACCGCCACGTTCTCGGCTGCGATCGCCTTGGCTACCTCCGGGTCAAACCATTTCCAGCTCCCGTCGACCAGCAACGGCACCCACTTCCCGCCTGAAGGAGCGGTGGGGGACGGTGGATCCCCGTATGGGCCAACCGACGCAGGACCACCGTCGAGAGTCGCGCCCGTTGCGTCCTGTCCCGGACCATATTGTTCCATTGCAGCGACCACGGCCTGCTGCTTTTCAAGCGCCTCCGTGGTCAGCTCTGGCGTCGCCCCGCCGAATATGCCGTCCAGCGTCGTCTTGACGACCAGATCCTCCTTCGCCTGCTCCGGATCACTGCCGTTCGGATTGATGGAAAGCAGCAGTTCGGCCAGCGCCTGCTGTGCGGTGCCGGCCGCGATATCCGTGACGGCGCCGGTCGTATCGTTGGTCAGCGTGATCTTGCCGTCTGGCGACGTGGTCAGCGTGTAGCCATTAAACGTCACATTGACGGTGGTCTTGGTGGCATCCTCGATCACCACCGTCTCTCCCGGATGAATAAGGTCGGGGTCGCGCGGAGAGGTGAACAGCTCCGGATTGCTTTCGGCGAGCTCTTCCAGGGTCACACCATGGGCTTCGGCGATATCGCTCAGATTGTCGCCCGGCTGGACCTCGTAATCGATCGGCTCGCCATCATTCAGCGTCTCGACAATGGTCTCGGTGCGCCGGCCGTCCTTGTCGAAGACGATCGTCGTCTCAGTATTGTTCTTGGGATCGACGATGGTGGTGGTCTGCTCGCCGGTCTCGGTGTTGCGCTCGGTGTGGCTGGTCCTGCCGTTGCCGTCGATCGAGTGGGTCGTCTCGGTATTTCCCTCCACAGTCGTCACCGAGGTCGAACCGTGCTGGTAGTCGTTGTTGTAGGTGACCGTGTTGCCGGTCTCCGGATCGGTGACGACGATCTGCAGGGTTTCGCCTGGGTCGCCGCCCTGCGTGACCTCGAGGCCTGCCGCGTTCAACTCGGCGATCACCTGTTCGGGCGTGAGATTGCTCGCCTCGGCGATTTCTTCGAAGCTCTTGCCTACGGCAAGCTGTTCCTGGATCGACGTCGCGCCCGAGCCGTCGGCGGTCTGCGTCTGCGCCAGGATGGTTTCCTCGCCGCCCGGACCTGTGACCGTGGTTACCGGCAACGCAGGGCCGCCGGCGGGCGTCACCGTCTCCACGGTCGACCCATTCGGCAGGTTCTTGGTAACGGTGACGGCACCGTCACCGTTCGTTTCGGTGGTTGTGGTTATACGGGTTTGGGGATTCGTCGTGCGTTCGGTGACTGAGCCCTCGCCGAGATCGTCGACGAACTTGGTCGTGATCGCGCCTGTCGCCGCGTCGACACTGGTGATTTCCTTGCGGCCGAGATCGTCACGGATCGGCGAGGAGGTCACCTGTCCGTTGGGACCCGTCACTTCGGTGTAATAGCCGCCGTGGTGATAGTCCTGGTTTTCGGTGATCGTCCGGCCGCTGCCGTCTTTGATCATCACCGTACGGGTGTCGCCGTTGGCATGTTCGGTCGCTGTCGCCGTCATCTTGCCGACATTCAGAGCCGCCACCACCTGCTCGGGAGATATGTTCCGCTCGTGGGCGATGTTGTCGATACTTTTGCCGCCCTCGATCGCATTGAGAATGTCATTCGCCGTGGCGACTTCCGGTGAAACACCGCCGGCGTCGGGCTCACCACTGGCCAGCAGGAGGTTTGGCGTACCGCCGAAATTTTGCGTCGTGAAGAGCGCAGGCGCGGCGGTGGTGCCGCCGTTGCCGTTTGCGGCGGTGACTGAGGCAGGCAGCTCCGGTCCTGGCTGCGCCGCCGGGGGCGTCGGCTGTGCCGTCGTCAGTTCCGCATTGACCTGCGTCAGCCGCTGGCGAGCGTTCGCGGCCGCGTCGGCCTCGCCCATCTTGTTGGCGAGCCGGATTTCATTGTGCAATTTCGTGGCTTCGGCCTGCAGCCGCGTAATCTGCTCAGCATTGGCCTTTGGATCGACCCTGGGCGGCGGCGGGGGCTTGAGGGTGGTAATCGGGCGGATCATCAAACAACCTCCGGAGCCGGTCCAGTCGTGGTTCAGGCAATCTGCCTGTCGTCAACGCCCCCGCGTCCGACAGTCGAAGCCCCGGCCGCTTACCGGGGCGGCTTCCAATAAATGCCGAAAGCAGCGAGTTGCTCTTCCGACCGTTTTACTCGTTCTGCAGCATTCACTTCAGACTGCACAGCCGTCAGTGCCGCCAGAATTTCGACGGCAGCGAACGCCGGCGCCATGCTGCGAAAGAACGACTGCGAATTTGACGTAACGATGATTGTTTCCCGCGCGATCCGGGCCAGCGGCGACACGCTGCTATCGGTGATTGCCACCACGCTGATACCCTGCCGAGCCGACTGGCGCGCCACGTCGATCGTCGTGCGTTCATAAGGAGACATGCCCACAGCAAGGAGGACGTCGTCCCGTCCCGCACCCTGCAAGGCATCCAGACCATGTCCGCCCATCTCGCCGACAAGCGTCACCTTGCGGTCACCGCCAGCTAGAAACGACATGATGTGAACGAAGTGGTTCGCGACCGGATAACCGGAGCGCGAGCCGAGACCGAACAGATTGCGTGATCGCGCAAGCAGCTCGGCGGCGGCGATGAATTGTGATGCATTGCCGTATTCACCCAGACTTGCAATCTGGGCCGCGAGCGTGTCCGCAATGACCCCTGCGGTCGAATATCCCGGATCGCCATCCTGTTCGGCACCCCGTCGCCCCGGCTCACCGGCGACTGTCTCACGCAGCGCGCGCGCATAAAGGCTGCGCATATCCTCGTAGCCTTCAAGGCCAAGCCATCGCGCCAACCGCATCATCGTGCTGTGCGAAACGCCGGCCTGATGGGCCTGCTCGCGCATCGACATCAATGCGACGTCCTTAGGATGATCCAGCACGAAACGCGCGGCGACCCGCAACTGCGGCGGCATATTCTCGAAGCGTTCGACCAACAGCTCCGCCAAAGGACCTTGTTCCATTCTAAAATACCCCATTCACCCCGATGGCAGGTTACTCCCCGAATGGCGGCAATGCAACAGTTGGAACTGAAGTGGTTCATATATTCCAAGTGGACTTTCATTTTCGATCACCCTGCCTTAAGCTGCTTTTGCAACCTGCCGGATCGCTTCGACGTGATTCCGGAGTTGTAACTTGAACGGCCCCTCAAGGAGACAATGATGGCTGCTACCCCTCCCATTACGTCCGGCTCTGCCGGGTCGCCGGAACAGAACCTGGACAAGATGATCAAGCATCAGGAGCGCATGTTTAGCCTCGAGATCACAAAAGAGATCGCGAAATCCCAGCATGACATGCTGATGAGCACCGCAAGGACGCTCGGCCAGTCGGCTGAAAAGGCCTAAGGCGGGGATTCTCGAACCCATGCGCCGCCGCAAGCATCGGCGGCGCACGTGCACGGCAAGAATGCTTCGACGCCGTTGTCGGGCTGCGTCTGAATTGTCATCGGCGGGAGATGAAGTGGCATGACCGCTAATTCTATCGGCAAATATTGGGATGCGGAGCCCGGGCGCCGGCTCCGATCGATTATCACCCACGCCCCAAGATCCGGACGTTCCATTGCGCTGAGCGTAACTCACGGATTTCACGCGGGCGCCCAACTCAGTTTGGTCGAGCCTCTGTATACCGTTGGCTCCAGCACGGAGTCCGACATTGTCCTCAGGGATGCCGGCATCGCGCCGGTCCACGCAAGGTTGCGGCGCAAGGGCAGCCAAATTGAAATCGAAGCCGTCGGCGGCGACGTCACACTCGCCACGGGCGAGATCATCCATGAAGGCCAAGGCAGCCGCTGCAAGCTGCCGCTCACGATAAGTATCGGCGATGCCCATATCCGGCTGGTCAACCCAGAACGCCTGCCGAATCGCTGGTCCGTTTCTGATCGCCCCTTCCTGGTTGCAGGCAGCGTGCTCTTTGCCGTGTTCGCTGTTTCCGTCGCTGCGAATGGGTTCTCTTTCGCCAAGCCCGACATTGGCAAAAAGATATCCGCTCAAGACCGTGACCCGATCAGAGTGGCCTTTGCTGGCGAGGCCGGGCAAAGTGTCCTGAACGATTCATCGCCAACGCAAATACCCAGTGCTGCCGAAGCGGAAAGTCAACTCAGGCTGCGCCTCGATCAATCTGGCATCGGCACTTTGGCTGTTCAGCGATCACCTGGACGGCTCGTGGTCTCGGGTATGATCCCCAATGACAAGGATGGTGCCTGGACCGAAACACAATCCTGGTTCGACCAGACGTTCGGCGCCCACATTCCCCTCGTTTCCAATGTTATGATCGGCAACGCCGAGCAGGCTCCGCGCCTGAGGCTGCAGGCGATCTGGTATGGCGAGCGGCCCTACGTCATCGCCGCCGACGGCGCACGCTATCATGAAGGTGCATTCACGAATGACGGCTGGACCATCAAGCACATTGGCGAGACGGAACTTCTCCTGACGAAGGGCGGCGCCACGGTCGCGCTGAAATATCCGTGAACCGCCGGCTTGAAGGGCCGCGATTCGATACGGCAAGGATCGATACAACCGGCCGCGAGGTGCGGCAGGCGGAAGGTGTGCGCGGTCAGGCGATCAAACGGCGGCGGATGAACGGCGTCGACAAAGCCGCAAGCCGTGCTCAGGGGACGACATCGGCCGCTGGTACGGAAAAGCCACAAAACGCGGAATTCCAGCCCTCTCGAGGCATGAATAGCGAATCGCTCGACGAGGCACTCATCAACTTCGTCATGCCGGGTATTCCCGAGCCAGCTATCCTGCGTCGCTCAATACCTATTCTCCAGCATTTCGTAACGCATCTGGTTCCCGGCCTTGAGGGTGGCGAGCAACTCAAGACACTTGCCAGAACGCTGATGGAGGATGAAATCGAGCGTCATCGCGATCTGCTTGGCCGGATACAGGAAGGAATCGAACCTGACCGATCCGCGTGAAACAGTGCATCTGCTGCATGTCTTGGGCTATCTCTACGGGTGTCACGGGCAGGCAAAGCGGGGCGCGGCATACCTGCTTATCGCTGCACAGCTGTCGCCGGGAAATGCCGGCGTCCTGCGGACACTGGCGCATCTGCTCATACTCGATGGCGAAGCGGACAAAGCGCTTGCCACGATTGCCAGGCTGGAGACATTGGAGGGAATGGACCACCCGACGCTAGCGTTGCTGAAGAGCCGCGCGTTGCTTGTAGCCGGCCGCAAGGCCGAGGCGCACAATGCCTTGCGAAACTTCCTATCGCGTCGAGCCGCCGAATGACGGTGTCGGAGCGACTTCTGCACTTCCTTGCCAAGCTGTCACGCCGCAGCGATCTGGTCATTGCCGTCCTGATGCTCGTCGCGGTGGTGATGATGCTCATTCCATTGCCGACTTTCCTCGTCGACATTCTCATCACCGCCAATATCGCCGTCAGCGTGCTTATCCTGCTGGCTTCGTTTTACGTTTCTCATCCGCTCCAGTTCTCGTCGCTGCCATCGGTCATCCTCATCGCTACCTTGTTCCGGCTGGCGATCACGATCACGACCACGCGATTGATCCTGCTTCAGGCCGACGCAGGCGAGATCGTTTCCGCCTTCGGTACATTCGTCGTCGGCGGCAGTATTGCGGTGGGCCTCGTCATTTTCCTGATCATAACCGTTGCGCAGTTCATCGTGGTTGCGCGGGGTGCGGAACGCGTTGCCGAGGTTGCCGCGCGCTTTACCCTCGATGCGCTGCCAGGCAAGCAGATGAGCATCGATGCGGAGTTGCGCAACGGAGACATCGATCAGGCGGAGGCACGCCGGCTGCGCCAGCAGCTTGAGCGTGAGAGCCAGCTGTTCGGCGCGATGGACGGTGCCATGAAATTCGTCAAAGGCGACGTCATCGCCGGCATTGTCATCATTCTGGTCAACCTGATCGGTGGTTTCGCGATCGGAACGCTGCAGCACGATATGTCGCTGGGGGACGCCGCCGTGACCTACTCACTGCTCACGGTGGGTGACGGGCTGGTCGCGCAGATACCGGCACTGCTGGTCGCTGTGGCCGCCGGTACGATGGTGACGCGCGTCGGCAGCTCGGACGGCACGAGCGACCTTGGCCGGCAAATAACCAGGCAGCTACTACGGGATTCCCGTGCGCTCGCACTCGCCGCAGTGATCATGGTCGGCCTTGCCGTAGTGCCGGGCTTTCCGTCCATTGTGTTCCTGATCCTTGGCGCCTGCTTCGGCGCGGGCGCCTATGCAATCAATCGCCGCACCGCCCGGGAATCCGAGCTCAAAGAGATCGGCCAGATCGCCATGGCCGAACAACCGGGAAAACCGGCGTCGCTTTCATCAACGCCCGTCGGAACACTGCCTTCTTCATCCCGCATCGTCGTACGCTTCGGAACCGAACTCGGACGGTCGGTCCCGGAACCCGAATTCGCCACGCTCGCTGATGGCGTGCGCCGCGAGCTTTTCGGCGATCTCGGTGTCGACGTTCCGGCTATCGGCCTGCAGGTCGACGAGAAGCTTTCAGCGAGAAGCATGCGCGTCGATCTGGAGGGCGCACCCATCCTGGATACCGAAGTCCCCGCCGACCGCGTTCTTGTCGAAGCGGACCCAATGAATCTCGATCTGCTCGATGTGACTTACGAAAAAGGTTCTCCGATTGCCGGTCAGCGCAAATTCGTGTGGGTGGATGACCGCCACATTTCTGCATTGAAGGAAGCCGGCTTTGTCTTCTCCACACCGGCGCAAACAGCGGCGAAGTGGACCGGAAATGCACTTCGGCTCTATGCCGGCCATTTCGTCGGGATCCAGGAGACGCGCAGGCTCCTGTCGGACATGGAGCCGGATTATGCGGATCTGGTCAGACAGGCGCAGGAGATCGTGCCGCTGCAGAAGATCGCGGAGGTGCTTCGGCGACTTGTCGGCGAAAACGTGCCGATCAGCAACCTGCGCCTGATCCTCGAAGCGCTGATCGAATGGGGACAACGCGAACAGGACGTCGTTCTGCTTACGGAATATATCCGCACGTCCTTGAAACGCCAGATCAGCTTCCGCTTCGCTGGTCGTAACAACATCATCGCAGCCTATGTTCTGCAGCGCTCGGCCGAGGATATCCTGCGAAACGCGGTGCAAAGCACAACGACCGGCACGTTCCTGAACCTTTCGGATGACGATGCACAGGCTTTGATCGCCGAAGTCGAACGAGCCTTGTCGCAGAACGCCACCGATGTCTCACCGGTCGTCCTCGCGGCGATGGATGTACGCCGTCATATGCGAAGCCTGCTCACGCACAATGCCATCGAACTTCCGGTTCTGTCCTTTCAGGAACTCGCACAAGAATTCAACGTCCAGCCACTGGCGACGATAACCGGCCGCTCGGGCATAGCACGCAATGTCTCTCAGTCGCTGCCAGCGGCTGAGAACAAAGCCGGACAAGAGGCAGCCTCATGACGCCAGCCGGGCGGATTGGGACAGTTGGGGACTCTACATGCTCAAGAGGGGAACGGCATGACAATCCACGATACCGCAGCAGGCGTTCGATCCGCCACTTTCGCCGGGCGGACGGCTATGCGCTGGCTCGCTATCGCGACGGTTGGCGTCTTGCTGGCGTTGTTGTTCACACTTGCCGACACGATGGCACAAAACATATCGCCATTGCCGAGCAAGCCAACGGTCGACCTGCCGGTCGGGCAAGGACGCCTGCTGCGGTTCAATGAACCCGTCGAATCCGTCCTGATCGCGGACACCACGATCGCGGATCTTCAGGTCGTGTCGCCGGGGATGGTCTATGTCTTCGGCCTGAAGCCCGGCCTGACCAACCTCATTGCAATCACAGCCGATGAGCGGGTCGAGGCAACAGCCCAGTTTCGCGTCACCCCCGATGTCACGCCTGCCAATGAAGCGAAATACGCAATGCAACCGAACTCGGCCACAAATCTCTCGATTTTCGGAACCCGCATTGTGGCGACGGGCGAAGCACGAGGCGTCGAGGAGGCAACGGATGTCGACAACATCGCCCGCACGTTCTCGCCGCCGGAACAGCCGCCGCTGAACAACATGACCGTGCAGGGGTCGCAGCAGGTCAACATCCGGGTCCGCTTCGCCGAAGTCTCACGCACTGAGCTGCAGTCGTACGGCGTCGATTGGTCTGTCGGATACAGGAGCGGCGGCTTCGAATTCAACATGTTCCAGGACAATGGTGTGCCCTCCGGCACCGGGAATTTCGGTTTGAACATGGACCAGACGCATGGCATCAACTTCGATATTCTCATCGAAGCGCTGCAACGCAACGGCATCGTCAAGATACTGGCCGAACCGAACCTGACGGCGATGACCGGTCAGACCGCAAGCTTTCTTGCCGGTGGCGAAATTCCGGTTCCGATTCCGCAAGGAACTGACGTCGTGACCGTTCAATACAAGCCCTTCGGCGTTTCCCTCGGGTTCACCCCTACGCTGATCGGCCGCAATCGTATTGCGCTCCATGTCCAGCCGGAAGTCAGTTCCTTGTCGGAAGCAGGCTCAGTAAGCGCCAATGGCTTCGCCATGCCGAGTTTCGTCGTGCGCAGGGCCGACACCACGGTCGAAGTGGCGAGCGGCCAGACCTTTGCGATCGCCGGTCTTTTCCAGCAGCGGACCTCGCGTAATCTGGAAAAGTTTCCGGTTCTCGGTGATGTGCCGGTCCTTGGCCCGCTTTTTCAGTCACAGCGTTTCCAGCGCGAAGAGACGGAACTGGTGATCCTGATCACGCCTTATCTGGTCGAGCCGGTGCGCGACAGCCTTGCCACGCCGCTCGATCGTCCGGCAGCCAAACGCCACAGCCGGAAGCGCGCCAATGACGCGGCGGCGATGGGCCTGATCATCAAGTAGCGGGGAACCGAACATGACATTTCGCATCGCTTTGTGCTCTGTTCCGATGCTGCTTCTGGCCGGCTGCGTGAACAGCCCGCAACAGCCGCGGGAATATTCTCCCGGCTACAGCTATGTTTCGACCGACACCGGCGGCTCCGAGAAGGGCGTCGGCGGTTCCGTCCTTGCTCCCAATGCATGTCTGAACGAACCGGCCGATGACGACCGTTCTGCCGCTGCGACCGATCTGACGATCGTCTCCGGCGTCGGCTCCCACCTGCCGTCCGGCTGCGCCAACGCCTACAATCTTCAACGCATGGCCGAAAGCCAGCGTGACCTCGTCGAGGGTCGGCGCATGGGGGCGGCGGCGGCCGCGCCGACTGCAAATGCCGCCCGGCGCTACCTCAATGGCGAAGAGGCTCCCATGGGTGGAGCCAATAGCGGGCCGCTGACGCCCCAAACAACGCTCCCGGTCGAGTGAACCGATGCGGCTTTGCCCGCGTAGCACTACTTTGTCCGGTTGTTCGCGCGTCGAACTCGACCCAAATCGGCTTCGCGCTTTCCGGTCCTATGCGCTAGCCGAGGATAGAGCCAAGCGCTTTCGCCCTGGCCTGTGTGCTACCCTTCGACCGGATCGTTCTGGCACGAGCAAGCAAGGTATCCACCTCCTTGGTCGCCAGGCCAATCGGCGGCGAGGCCTTGACCTGATCGGCCTGGCCAAGAAGTCCGTAGACCACCACGACGTTGCGCTTGTGATGCAACTGCGCATTGGTTGCGGCGGAGATCTTCTGGACCAGCGGGAGTGCTGTGGTGGAATTGCCTTCGAGCGCTGCGGCCAGCGCCATGTTGCTCTCGACGTCGAGATCCCCCGGCGCGAGTTTCAACGCCTGAGCAAAAGTAGTCTGCGCCTCCGCCGTCTGACCCGCGAATGTCTGCGCCACGCCCAACCGATTGTAGGCGCTGCTAGTATTGACCAGCGGCGCTGCCTGCGCGAGCGCGCGCATGCCGGCATCGAGATCGCCCGTTTCTATCATCGCCGAGCCAAGCCCGAGCATAGCCCCCCCGTCATTGGGAGCTTTTGCGAGCGCGGCCTGATAGGCTCTGGCGGCCTCGGCGGGATAGCCCGCTCGCATATAGGCCTCGCCTGCCTTGACGAAGGCGCTCGGCTTGGCGCCCGGCATCGCTGCCGCGCGCTGATAGAGCGCGATTGCGGTGTCGCTGTCTCCCTGCGCATCTATATCGTCCGCAAGCTTGATCAGACGCTCCGATTGCGACGACGGGCCTTGCGCCTTTGCCTGCTCGGCGTCGGTTTTGGTCGTCTGACAACCGGCCATCGCCAGCATGGCGACGACGGGCAAGAACACGACATGCAGCCGCATATCCACCTCTCCGTATTCAAGCCCGCCGCACCTTACACACGGCCTTGGCCGACTGGAACCACAACAGTGCGATAAGAGTGCAACATGGCCGAAGAAGCTGAGGAAAAAACACTACCGGCGTCCGAAAAGAAACTTCGTGACGCCCGCCGGAAAGGCCAGGTTTCGCAGAGCCGCGACCTAGTCTCCGGCTTCACGCTTTTCGCAGCGCTTGGCTATCTTTATTTTGCTTGGCCGATGCTGATCGAGCACTTTTCGGAACTCGTGCAGACCGTGACGGCCCCCGGCGATTCGTTCGGGGAAGTCAGCCTGCGGGCCATCCGCCATTCGTTGTCATTGCTGATGCTTGCCACATTACCACTCGTCGGAATCGTTGTCGTTCTCGCGGTGGCCTTCGGCATGCTGGGAACGTTCGGGCCGGTCTTCTCGTTTGAGCCGCTCAAGCCGCAATTCGATCACATAAACCCGGCGAAGGGCCTTCAGAAGATCCTGTCGCTACGCAACGTCATCGAGTTCACCAAAGGCCTGGCCAAGGTGGTGTTGCTGGCCAGCCTCTTCACATTCCTTTTGGTCGCGTGGCTGCAGCCGCTCTTCGATGCTCCGGGATGCGCTCCGTCATGCCTAGAGCCAATTGTCAAAGCGGTGCTGACACCACTTGGAATAGCCGCCGCTCTGGCCTTTGTCGTCATCGGCGTGATGGATGTTCCTATTCAGCGCTGGCTGTTCCTGCGCGACATGCGCATGACGACAACCGAATACAAGCGCGAACACAAGGATCTCGAAGGAGACCCCTTGATCCGGCATGAACAGCAGCGACAGCGGCGTGAGGCCGTGATGCAACCTGCGAGGCTGGGCGTAAAAAACGCGGTCATCGTCTTCGTGTCTGGCGACCGCGCAGTGGCGTTGCGTTACGTCAAGGGTGAAACGCCGGTGCCGACGGTCGTCGGCAAGGGCCAGGGCCGAGCGGCCGACGAGATGATGGCTCAAGCACGCAAGGCAGGTATTCCCGTGGTCGAGGATGCGGCCGTCGCCAGCCCACTCTTCGAAAATGCAAACACCGGAGCTTACATCGGTCAAGAGATGTTCTCACCGGTCGTGCGCCATCTCGTCCGGCTCGGGCTCACTTGAGGCATGGTCGAACCGACCTTGCCGCGCAATACCTGAGCAGCGCGGCAAGGTCAGCAGCGACCTATTTAGCTGAACCCAATAGGACATCGAGATCGACCGCGTCTGCCATCGCCTTGTATCCCGCGTCGTTGGGATGAAGGTTATCGCCGCAGTCGTAGTCGTCGCGCAGATATCCCGGTTTGGCCGGGTCTTCCATCACCTTGTCGAAATCGATCACGCCATCGAAGCCACCACCGGCGCGTATCCATTCGTTCACAGCGACGCGTATCTTTTCCTTCTCGGGTGTGTAGTAACCCTCAGTAGGAAGCCCTTTGAAGGTGTCGGCGAAGGGGGTCAACGTCGCGCCTACAATGCGTATGCCATGGGCATGCGCGCGGTCGATGAGCTGTTTGTATCCGGTGATGATGTCTTCGGCGGTCGGTTCCTTGTCGTCCGGCGTGATTGCATTTTCGCCGGGCCAGCCGATATCGTTGATGCCCATCATTACGACGACGGTCGAGACTTTGGGATGGCTCAGTAAATCAGAATCGAAACGCGCCAGAGCATTGACGCCCATACCGTCGGTCAACACGCGATTGCCCGAAAAAGCTTCGTTAACCACCGCGATCTTGCGGGCGGTCTCCTGCAATCGTTTGGCGAGAAGGTCTGGCCAGCGATTGTTGGCGTCGGGGGTCGAGCAATTCCCATCCGTGATGGAATCCCCGAAAAACACGATCGCCTGGGATTCCGGCGCGGCGTCAACCCATATATCGCTCAGAAAAAGGCGTGATTTGAGTGTGCTGTCAGCCTTGAACGTCGCGTCGTTTGTGAAATTTCCCGGGCCGGAGATGTAGGCGGTTTGCACACCATCCCAATGCACCGACGACAGCGCCGTCTTCTTCGGCAGGAAGATGCTGACCGAGATTTCGGAAAGCGCTTCTGCCGGGAGGGCGACGGGGTCGCTGAGGATCGGGGCTCCCGGCGGAACGACCACAGAACTCTTGCCGCCCCAGGTCAGGGGCTTCAGGGTCGCCTGATCGACGTCGCCGTCCTTGCCTGCTATTCCGACGCTGCCGGCACCGATGGTCAGTGGCTTAGCGCCGAAAGCATTGGATAGGACGACCCGGACGGTATTGCCGCCGACGCTGATGCGGGCAACTTGGCGGACGGTCTGATTCTCCAGTACTTCCGGCACTCCGAAAGGCGCAGGGAGATCATCCGACCAGCGCGGAGCAGGTGTGGCAGCCCAAGTGGTGATCCAGCCCCCCTTTTCCGCGCCTTGTGCCCCGAAACCAGCGGTCGCGGAGCCGGCCGCCACAGCTGCACATATCAGGGTAATCTGACGCAGACGCCGTTTCCTCCCTGCTGCGGGAGAAAGCGCCGATGACACCTTACCCGCTAAATTGAAACACCTGGTGAGCCGCATTTTCATCCTCCTCGAGATATGCTGGTACTGCCGCCGCCGCCCCTATTATGATGGGCTGCACAGGGAATGAAATTGAACTTCCGTTGCGATCTTGGACCAGCACCAGGGGCAAGATGTCCGACTGTGCAGAGGGATGCCGCCCGCCTGTTTCGGCGAGCGGCGGACTGGAGCAGGCCGTTCGACCGTGACGCGGTCCTATATCAAAGGTCATCGCTGCGTTCGAGTGAAGGCCCCCAGAACCAGACTTGGCGTGCTGAAGGCGTCAGCTTTGCCCCAAAAGTGCACGCGCTAACTCTTGCCATTCCTCATCAAGCGTCAAGGTCGACGGCGCGGCGTCGCAGCGACGATACCAATATTCCGCATTCGATTGATCGCCTTCCTTGCGATGGAGGTAGGCATGCACGCGCATTCCCGCCGTATCGTCGCGCGCTTGCGCGCGCTCGTGCGCCCTATCCCAATCGCCCTTTGCATCCCACCACAGCGCCTGCAGGGCAGGGCTCAAGCCGGCGGGCGGCCGTGATTTCGCAATCGAATCTCTGAAGGCTTGAAGATCCATTTCCCACCGACGTGATATACATGGGCGGCCGATAATAATCCCGGATTCCCCAACAGCAAAGTCGCATCGCGCACAGCAAAAATGGCGGTGCTCTCTGCGTGTCATTGGCTCACAATCAAGACTCCCAACGATCAACTGATCGTTATCTCTGTACCGACATGGTGATGAGGAGATGATAGCGTGGAACCAGGCTCAGATCTCGGACATGATCTTCACCCAACCTGTGATCCACGAGTTTGGCAATATCTCCGTGCCGACAACGCTGATCATCGGGGGCAAGGACCGTACAACCCCGGGCGGCAATCGTGCCAGCGCCGAGGTCGCGAAGACGCTCGGCCACTATCCAAAACTCGGACGCGCCGCAGCCGCGGCCATTCCGAGCGCGACGCTCGTAGAATTCCCAGAGCTTGGCCATTCACCACAGATGGGAAGCGATAAAGTAGCGGCCTCCGGACTTTAGCTGGATATTTAGGGACCCCGATTGTGTAGGTGAGTGAGGAACCTCCCGAACCGCCCGTCCCACGGCAGTGAGGGCGGTGTCTCGTTACCTACGAAGGCGCACATGTCCGGTGCGGCGACAGACGACGCCGACGTCAGGACTTTACCGAACGATCCGAGCACGACCGGCACCCCTTCCGGTTCATTAACTTCCCGGAGAATGGCGTGGAGATGCCCGAGCACACAGGAAAGGCATCATTGAACGGTCAAACGCGAGTAGCCAAGAGCAACAGACTCTAATGCGGTGCGATCGAGAATTGTCAGCGAGCCGTGGTCGTATTGGGTCAGATACCGCCGTTCCCATTCTCTCAGGCAACGATTCACTTTCGCGCGAGACGCCGGGATCATTGCCGCGAGGTCGGTCTGCGAAATGTGGATGCTCATAGCTCCATTCACGGCAGCCGTGCTGTGCGGGGTCTCAGTCAATCGCAAGAGCGTGCTCGCCAATCGAATGGATAGTGCACTGGACGCACTGTGGATCACTCGCTCTTGCGCGTCGTGCGTTGCTTGGCATAAGTACGGGATCACCTTCAGTGCGAGATCTGGGTGCTTGTCGAAGACACTAGCCATGAAAGCTGCTTCGATTTGGAGCAAGTCGCTGTCCACGACTGACGCAGCGTTCATGTTACTGTGTCGCGCGATGAACAATCTGGTCAAGTCGAAAGTGTCACCGGGACCAAGATCGGAAAAGATGAACTCTCGGCCGTCTGAGAGGGGTACACTAAGACGAACTTTTCCGTGAATTACGTAGTAAATATAACGCGGTATGTCCCCAAGGCGAGTTAAGACTTTATTCTTTGGAACCCTCCTTAGGATGGCTGCTTTCGCCATTTCACTAAGAGTATCTTGCCCAAATTGCCGAAATAAGCGTATTTTGTTCAGCTGTTTGACCCGAACCTCAGCGCCATTTTCTGCCATGGCTCTCTCTCCCTGATAGGGTAAGCGCCCCGGTCCCCTAAAGCGTTGCCTTGACCACCTCTTCAACGAGTCCGATTTCCGGTCCGTTCTCGCGCAGACGCGTTAAGGTAGAAAATATTAACACATTAGGATACGATAAAATAGCGACTCATCTGTGCCCGGGGTAACAGCGGCATGTCTCTGAGACATTTAAATCAAATCTAACCGACTGGATAACCCCCTCCTTATGGGATGGCGTGTGCCATGAGCCAGTAAGGAGAAGGGATGCAACAGGATTCGGGGGGTTCGTCTCTATGCGGCATGCACCAACCGAGGCGTCGCGTGCGCTCTGGAATCGAAGGGTAGAGCCGCTACGGCTTCCTGTGGGAGCAGTTTGCGTGTTTCTCGCAACTGCTGATTTCCTCCTTGGACAGACAATACTTCTTGCGTCAATTGAGCTCTACCATAGGGCCTTCGGCTTGACGTCGCCAGATATCTGGGATTCGATCTGCCTAAGTGTTACCGCCGGTCTGTTGCTGGTCGCATTCATGACCGCCAGGGGCGCCTACACGGTTAGTGGCATCCTGGACGATCACTGCAGGATTAAAACACTTATCAGCGGCTGGCTGTTTGTTTTCTTTTCAATTCTCTGGCTCGCCTTTCTCACGAAGACGACCTCGACGTTCTCGCGCGGCTCCTTGACGCTGGCGTTTGCGCTCGGATTCCCAACCCTGCTGCCTGGCCACGTGGTTCTAGCGCGTGGACTGAAACGGCTTCTGGCGGCTGAGAAACTCGTGTTGCGCACAGTTTATCTGTTTTACTCTGGCGTTCCTGGAAAGGAACAGGGGATAATCAACAAGCTTGGGCAACAGGGCATCGCGGTTTGTGGTGTTTCGAACATCGAGAACGATGATGGCACGATCGCGGCACGGTCGGTGCATGCCGCCGTCGCAGCTGCACAGGCTGCGTTCCGTAATGGCTCGTATGGGGCAGTTTATCTCTTTTGCTCTTGGGACCAGCGGAAGTTGATCGACCGCATCCTGGCGGAAATGTCCCGCCTCCCGCTGCCGATTTATCTTTTCGCCGACGCCTACATAGATAGAATTCTGGCTGGGAGCCCGCTGCACACCGGCTGGCAGCGAGCCTTCGAAGTCCAGCGTATCCCGTTGAGGCCTGCCGAACGCCTGCTCAAGCGGTTGTTCGACATTGCTGTTGCATCCCTGCTCCTGCTGTTCCTATGTCCGTTGATGGCGTTGGTCGCATGTGCCATAGCGCTTGAGAACGGTCGCCCTGTGCTGTTCCGGCAGACGCGACGAGGTTTCGGTGGTAAGCCGTTCAATATTTACAAATTCCGATCGATGACGGTGCAGGAGAACGGTACACAAATTCGCCAGGCGCAGCGTAATGATGCGCGGGTTACCCGACTCGGCCGAATATTGCGCCGGTCAAGCATCGACGAGCTGCCGCAATTATTCAACGTGCTTCGGGGGGAGATGTCCCTGGTGGGGCCACGGCCTCACGCCGTCGCTCACGACGACACCTATACTTTGGCCATTGCGAGTTATGCTTACCGTCATCATGTAAAGCCCGGTTTGACAGGCTGGGCTCAGATCAATGGCTTTCGAGGGGAAACGAAGGAACTCTGGAGGATGGAAAAACGCGTTGAGCACGACCTCTGGTATATAAAATCCTGGAGCATGCTTCTCGACATTAAGATAATTTGGAAAACTGCTCTACTGATCTTTTCGGATCGTAATGTCTATTGATGTATATAGCAGCTCTCAGGAAGCTAGATGGATACATTAAGTCCATCCTCCGACCGATTGAACGGATAATCTTGATTCTGATGCTTCGGGCGATCCCACCGCCAGCGAGTACATCGAGCCTCACAATCGGGTTCGCGCCGGTTCAGTGGCCGGACAGTGGCACATCTCGCAGGCTAAATTTAGCTCAATGCGAAAATCAACGCGACGCGGGGAGATGGTCGGAGCAAGGCATGACGGAACCTCAGCAAAAAGCCGGGGGCAGTCGGATCTTGCCATTCAACGGTTCAGGACAGACCACGGGCTCATTGCGGCGAACGGAAAGCAGGTTTGCTGGCGGCGCAGCTGCCTTCAACAAGAAAAATTGTGCAGTCCTATGAGCTTCCGCTCGACAGCATCCGGCTCTTGATTTCCTCTAGAATGTTGGTTGCGCGTGCGATGCGGCTGTACCTGGCCAGAAAGTCTGCCTTCGCCTGCTGACCAATCTGATCCCGAAGCGCCTTGTTTTCGCGCAGGCGCTTAAGAGCTTTGACCCAGTCGGACGGGTTGTCTGGCGACACCAGAACGCTGTTGACGCTATCCCTCAAAACTTCTCGTATAACTGACAGGTCGGAGGAAACTATGGGTTTGCCATGCGCCATATATTCGAAGAGCTTGAGCGGCGACATTCCCTCAGCGATATTTCGACCGCCGCCCTGGCCCTCTACATCTCTAAGATAAGGCGCGAGTACAACGTCCATTTCGGCCAAGTAGGCACATGTCGCGGCGTGAGGAACGTAGCCGTGAAACACTATGTTCGGGCATTTGGCCAGCTTCGATGTCCAATACTCTATATCGCCTGGTGTTCCCCCGACGATGTGAAATGTCGCCCAGCCGCATCGAGGCGCAATAGCGCTTATTATCTCCATGCCTTTTCCCTTATACAGATGTCCGACATAACCAACCTTGAACGTGCCGCTGAGGCTGCATGGCTCGACATTCGGCGGAACAGGATCCGCGCCATTGGGGGCGATGAGAAATTTTCCCGCATATTCAGGAAAGAGGCGGATGCTGTCGTCCCGCAGACGTTGCGACGTGACGACCAGCATACGGAATGCCTCTAGGCCTATCAGTTTGGCAAGGCGCTGACGCTGACGTCTGCTCAAACTGCCAATCGGGTCGTGAAGCTCAAAAACCGTCGTGAATCCGAAAAGTCCGGCAGAAACAAACGCTACAGTAGCCGAGCGTGTAAAGACTACATGCGGCCGCAGCCAGACCGCAGCAAGCAGCGCCAACACAGCAAAAAAAAGCTCCCGGCCGGGCACAGGCCAAAAGGGTACAGGGAGAACGCGGAATGGGAACTCGGTATCGAATCCATATTCGCGCGCGATCTTCTCATAATGATCCCGTGCATTCATGGAGGCGCGTGGAAGCGCTAGTAGGACCTCCGCTCCGGCAACCCGAAATGCACGGCACATCTTTGCGACTTGTACCGAATTGGCGGCCGGCGCCGGCACGTGCGCAGAATGTATATAGAAAAGCCGCATTCACATAGCCTCTCTTTCACGCGTCGCGGCTGGTCTAGTTCTTCGCCTCTGAGCCGCAAGTTCGGAGATCACGGGCTGGGCAGACGCACCCAAGTCGAACGACAAAAGCGCCCTCACCCCCAGTGGCTCCATGGCTTGCGATAGTACCACTCTCCGGTTGCCTTACCAAAATCGATCGTCGCCCTTTTCGCGAACTGAGGGCAGGCCCAGCGACAGCACACGCCGCCCCTTCACGGACAGATTCTGACCACAGCCGTCATCAAAGCCCCAGCCAGCCAGCAATAATGTTGCGCTGTATCTCAGAAGTTCCGGAATAGAGTTTGCTGCCGATCGCATCACGCACGGCACGTTCGACGTCGAATTCGCTCAAGAAACCATAGCCGCCGAAGACCTGGACGACATCGAGCGTGGTGCGAACTAGCGATTCGCTCACAAAGAGCTTCGAAACGGCGGCGTCGAGGGATACGGACTGGGAGCGCTCAAGGCCCCACGCCGCCTTGTAGACGAGCAGTCGGGCCGCCTCCACCTGCATCTTCATGTCGGCAATCTTATGGGCGACCGCCTGGTGCTTGGAGATGGCCTGGCCGGACTGACGTCGGGTCCGCGTATAGGCCACTGCCTTTTCCAGAAGCCGCTCCATGGTGCCTATATGACTGGCGAATAGGCACGCCCGCTCCCAGTCCATGCTATGAGCAAACAGCCTGGAGCCGCCGCCCACTCCACCGAGAACAGCGTTCTTCGAAACAAATACGTCCTCGAAGACAAGCTCCCCGATCGGAGACGTCCGCAGTCCCATTTTTTCGAACTTTTGCGCGACCAGATAGCCGGGCAGCGCGCGGTCCACGAGGAAGCTCGTGATGCCGCCGAAATACCCCTTGGCGCGGTCAGTGACAGCGAAGACGACGGCAACATCTGCCACCGGCCCATTGCTCACGAAGGTCTTCGTGCCGTTGATTAGAAAGCCATCGCCATGAGGCTCCGCCCGGGTTTGCATCGCAAATGCATCGGAGCCCGACTCCGGTTCGCTCATCGCATTGGCTGCGATCAAAGTGCCATCACAGAGCCCCGGAAGATATCGATTCTTCTGCTCTTCGGTGCCGAACTTCCAAATCGGCACCACGCAGGCCAGAAGGTGGGCGCAGATCGAGAAGACCAAGCCGGAATCCTCGCAGCCGTAGCCAAGCGCATCGATTGCAATGGCCGTGGACAGGGAATCGAGACCGGGTCCCCCGTAGGCCTGGGGGACTGGCAGGCCGGTCAGGCCCATCTGCGCGCAAGCCCCCCACAACTCGCGCTGGAATACTTGGTCTCGGTCGCGCTGCCTGACGTCTTTATTGAGCTTATCCTGCGCGAAGCGAAGGATCTGGCCACGCAGGATACGCTGCTCCTCGTTCAGCGCGAAATCCACTACTCCATCCTCATCAGATGCTGGTAGTCGATTTTATCTGTCGATGTCTTGGGAAGTAACTGCTGATGCGAGAACCAGTCCGGGGCCATGTAGGCCGGCAAGTTGTGGGCGCAGAACCGCTTCAGCTCGATGAGCGACAGCGCATGGCCGTCGCGCGAGGCATAGAACACCTTAATGGAGACGCCCGACTCCTCCGAGCGAGCGATCGCCGCCACCTCGGAGATCGCTGGATGGCGATAGAGCGCCGTCTCGATCTCGCCGAGTTCGATCCGATATCCCCGTCTCTTCACCATCCGGTCGCGTCGACCGCGGAAGGTGTAGACTCCGCCATCGCCTTCGATCACTACATCGCCGGTACGGTACCAGCGACCGCTTGAATCGACATGAAAAGCGGCGCTTGTTCGCTCAGGCATGTTCCAATAGCCCAGCATCACAGGAGCACCGCTGATTGCGAGTTCGCCTTCCTGGCCTCGCGGCACGTCGCGACCATTCGCATCGATCACGCGTGCCTTAACATGCGAGCAGGCGCGCCCGATCGGAAACGGCGCCGAGCGGTCTTCGGCGATCGTCTGCGGGATTTCGTAGTAGGTACAGACGTTGGTCTCGGTTGGGCCATAGAGATTCAGGTAGCGTGCGCGTGGGACCACAGCCTTTAGCCTGCGCAGATGCTTGACCGGAAAAACCTCGCCGGCAAATAGAATGAACCGAAGAGCGTGGTCGTCGCGAGCATCAAGGCTGCCGTGCTCGACCAAAAGCGTGAGTACGGAGGGCGTGGAATACCAGACGGTCAACCGCCGCTCGGCGATCACCGACGCCATCCGGGTCGGATTCTTGCCGAGCTCCTCACCGATGAGAAATACGGTCGCGCCGTGCTTCAGCGGTACGAAGATGTCGAGAATAGACAGGTCGAAGTGGAAAGGCGCATGGGAGGAGAAGCGGTCGTTCTCGTCAGGGGCGAGGATATCGGAACACCAGTCCACGTAGCTCGAGCCATTGCGATGCGTTAGCATCACGCCCTTCGGCTGGCCGGTCGAGCCCGAAGTGTAAAGCACGTAAGCGAGGTTGTCCGGCCCCGACCGCGCCGATTCGTCCACCACCGCCAAGCCGTCGGCCTCCACGCGAGCCAGGTACGTCGCGAGCGGCGAGGGACCGTCGGACCAGTCGAGCGGTAAGAGACAAGGTTCCGCAGCCAAGCGCGCCAACTCACAGCGCAAAGTTTCGGCTCGGGACGCCTCCACGAAAATCGCGCGCACGCCGCAGTCGTTAAATATGAACGCGTTACGCGCAGGCGGCGCCAGAGAGTCGACGGGCACATAGGCTGCGCCCACCTTCAAGATGCCGAACAGAACAGCGAGCGAGGCGATCGATTTTGGAAGGCAAATGCCGACGCGGTCCGCCGGCCGGACGCCGATCCGACGCAGATGGTCGCGGACTTGGTCCGACAGCGCGTCGAGCTCGCCGTAGGTGATGTGCCGCCCAGAGCTCGCCTCGACAGCGGCGCACCTCTGGGGATACCGCCTCGCGCTCTGTTCCAGATACTCGTGTAAGGCAGCGACCGTCATGGCGAACTCTATGTGGACGCCTGCTTCGACTGGACGAAATTGGCAATTTGGGTGATGGAGTTCAGGTTCTCCGGGACGAGTTCGTCAGGGGCGATTTCGATACCGCAGGATTTTTCCAGGTAGGCAACGAGCTTAAGCGTCGCCAACGAGTCGAGAATGCCGTCAGTTATCAGCTCCGTTGAATCCGTCAGATTCTCCGGCCTTTCACCGGGCAGAAATTCCTTCAATATGAAATCCCTGGCCATCGTCCTGATCTGGATCGCGTTCATCGGTCCTCCTTTGGCGGAGCAACCGCCAGGTTCAGGGGAATTAGATCCTGGTGTTGCTGCAGGACCTCGTAAAGCTTTTCCGCGATGAGCCTATGGCCGGTGGCGTTTGGGTGTTTGTCCCAAGGTGCCACAAGAAGGGTCCGCCAATCATACCCGTCATACACACCGGAAAGATCGAGAACGTTGAATCCAGCCTCGGCAGCGAGGCGCCTCTCCAACTCGGGACTGGTCCTCTCGTCCGGCCTGGGAAGATAGATCCAAGAGACCCCAACATCTTCTCGCTTCGCGGTTTCGACGATTCGAGAATAGATCACACGCAGAAGTCTTTCCTCGTGGCGATTGAGCTCTCTTGTAAGCACGTCGGGGTCGGTGCTGGTATCTATTCCGCTTTCGCGTACAATGTCGCGCGCAAAGTCGTAGCGATATGCGGAGCCATTCTGGATTGCTTTCACGAACTTCTCTATCATTCGCGGAACAAGCCCGCTGTGCTCAAAGTAGAAAATGTAATTTGGTTTGAATGAAAGCACCCGATCCTCGATGATGGCCAGTATGTCCAGGCTGGAATAATCCCCGATGGCAAAGTTCAACACGTCGTAGTGTCGATACCCGCTGTCGGCCGCCTGTTCATTCAGCCGCTGCTCCAGCAGGCCCTCGAAAGTCTCCTCATCCGCGACGCCCGCACCGAAGACGTGCGAAGAGCCGACGATTGCTATTCGCAGGGTGCCGGGAGAAGGAAGCTTTTCGTAGTCCTTATCGCGCATGCCCCAGCGGTTGATGTGGACCCGCGTTCCCTTAAAGTCTGCCTGGGAGATCGGACGCAGATAGGTCGTGGGAAGCGCACCCGTGAACTCGATCAGCGGCGACTCGTTTAACCCTTCCCATCCGTCGGGTGGTCGTTGGCCATAGACAACCCAGAGTTCTGGGTTAAATGCGCCGACATTGACGAGGTTCTCGTAGTAGCCGCGCTCCAGGTTCGCGTTGTCGCGGCTATTCAGGTTCGGCGCTCTAATGTCGGCCATTGCGGTGCTGACCGTCTCGCCGAGGCGATCGCGAACGCCGGGGAGCGAGATGCAAACCGCGATCAATCCGCAGACACCGACCGACGCAACCGACCGCCGGAAACTGTACTGCCGGTCGGCGATGCCCCGCGCGAGCGCAAGGGCAGGAATGCCAATGATGGCTGCTACCGTAAGCAGCACGAGGGCGGGCGTTGTTTTGCTAGGGCCTTCCACGCCCACGGTTTCGAAGACCGACAACCATTGCGGGACCGAGCTCGCGCTCCAAAACGACCAAAGGAGGCAGATGACGACGAACACGCCGATGGTCCGGCCAGCAGTTTGCAGCGCACCGTTCCAGCTGAGTGCCCCGCCACGCAGGCGCCGCGCGCGACCGTGCCGCATTTCATAGAGGGCGTTGACCGTCACGAGCACGGCCAGGATCATCCAGAAGAGGAAGTCGTTCCAGGTGAATACCCAGGTGCCACGCAACCAGAACCACTGATAATTGTGCAGCAGCCAGGTCGCGAGGAACGCCAGGAGGGTCGCGCTGACAACCGCTACACTCTCTCCCCAGCGTCGAAAACGAAAATAAAGGGGATAGTACACAATCTTCATTATGAAGTCCTTCCAATATATGTTTATTCGACGCCAGAAATCTGTAAAGCTTGAGGAAAGGAAGTAAAGATTGTGGGTTTCTGGAAGATTGAACCCAAATAAACGCAGCATACCCGTGATTATGTGAAAAGTTCCTGAAACCTTCAAATAAAGTAAAAATGGCCATATGATGAATTGCAAAAGATCAATCTGATTGTGTACGTCCGCAGCATCGATAACAAATCGCTGATATACTACGCGGTAGCATATCAAATGGACAGCGCCGCGAAACATCCACTGAATGCCCGTTTGATAGATGTAGTGCCGGTCAGCATTGTAGTAGCTGCTGCGGAAAGTTCTAAAATCTACGACCGGAAAGAGCGGGAAGCACACGTTCGGCAACATGAAAAAATACGCGAGACGTTCCGAAACCGTCGCCATCCTCTGGTCACGCCGCATTTCGTACGCATAGACAATGAGACGGAACATGAACATGGAAGCGAGCACGGGCCAGGCGGCGCCCGTCCACGGGGTCGCAATCCAGTCCATTCGTGCGGCGGCGAGCCCGCAACCGGCGCCAACCAGCGCCAGCACTCTCCATCCAAAAGCGATCGGTAGGTGGACAATGCCGATCAGTACGAGCCCAATGGCGGCGATCCAGGCGGCATCGATGAGACCCTCAAATCTCCAGTGGTGCCAGTTGGGCCCAAGGTTCGCGAAGACTGCGGCGATAGCCGCGAACGAGAGCAGCACGAAAAACGGCAGCCGGTAACGCTTTGGCAGGAAGTAGTGCACGCACCAGCCGGCGAGGGCAACGAGCAGGACGCGGACAAGCGCATCAGTCTCGAGCCTGAGGAGATAGACCAGCGCGATGAAGAGGGCCAGCTCGCCGGCTATGGCGAACCAAGCCAGGATGCTTCTCGACTCAGTCCCCGTTGGATCCGCCGACCAGGGAAGAGACAATGTCTTGATCCAATGCACGCTCGCGCGCCTCAACCAGCTGCCGGCGGACATCGACAAGAAGTAGCTTTGGGGCATGCGAAAGATCCGCAAGCTGCTGGTTCTCCCCTCCCATGACTCCCATCTCCTGACGGGTAAGCGCCCGGTCCTTGGAGCGTTGCCTTGACTTCTTTGAACGAGTCTGGTTCCGCGCAAACGCAGAAGTTCCAGTACATAATTTATCACGATAAAATCGCTCCGCTGTGCCCGAGGTAACAGCGACCCGTCTCTAAGTCGCTTAAATCCAGCCAGCTAAATCTGACCGATTGAAAGCCGATTCCGAATGGGATCGATCTGCCCCGCAATCCGCGCCGCGAGCCGAACGCCGATGGCAGTCGACGCTCTATCTGCCTTGGCCATCTTAGTCCGGAACGCTCGGGCACATGATCGACGAGTTCGCGGCACCTCCCGCCGAGGCAAAGGCGCAACTCACCATACTGGGCGATGGCAATGCCGCGCCACTCTCGAGGAACAGGCGGCCCGGCTGGGCCTTTCCGGCAGGGTCACTTTCGCTGGCTCGGTCGAAAATGTTATTCCATCCCTGTGGGAGGCTGAATTCTATCTTTCCACCTCGGTGTCGGAAGGTATGTCAAAGTCAAACGCTCCTGAAAACAGCCTCTATTCCTTGAAGATCGTTAAATACAACTCGGCCGAGGAGGCAATTGTTGCCTACGTACTGGTGTGATACTTTACTTGACGGGACAACTTGCCGTTGATAGCAATGGACCTGCTAAATGTTGATTGGCACACTAACTTTGCACACCGGTTACAACGAGGGGGCGCAGCTTCAGAGCCTCGCCCTCCAACGCTGCATTTCGGACCTGCGTCCCGGCTCGCCGGCGGAGATCGTGGACCACCGCTATCCAAGACGACTGGAGACTGGCTATGGGCCGGCGACAAACGCACGCCAGCGAACGCTTGCCGCCTTCGCCGATGGACTGATGCTCAGCCCCAAGAGGTTCTACTCGGAGGATAGGTCACCAACGTTTCGCTACGTAAGCGACCGCTATGATGCGGTTGTGGTGGGTAGCGATGAGGTTTGGAAGATCGACTACGTCTCCCGTCTCGGTGGGCTGATCAAGCTTCAGACCAACCCACTATGTCCCCCATTTCCCAATGTCTACTGGCCAGAAGTGGCGTGCTCGAAGATAGCATATGCGGCGAGCACCGGCAGCAGCACCAAATGGACCGAAATGCCGCGCCGCAATCGATACTTGATGGCCAAATGCCTGAACGAATTTGTCGCGATCGGCGTGCGGGACGAGCGGACACATGAGATGGTCCTTTGGGCAGATCCAAGCCTCGCGGATCGTGTGACATTGACCCCAGACCCGACAGTCACTCACGATCTAACTTCGAATGCCACTCATGAAAGCCTGCGCGTAAAGCTGGCTTCCTGGGGCGTCGATTTCAATCGGCCTCGGGCGTTGGTGATAGCCGGCCAGCACGAGCTCTATGCAGAGGCCACGACCTCTCTGCGGGCGCGCGGCGTCCAGATTGTATCGGTCTCGGATCGCAATCACCTCGCAGACATCGATCTCACCGAAAAGCCTATAAATCCCCTCGAGTGGGCAAATCTGGCATCACAATTCTCCTACTGCTTGTCAGAGCGCATGCATGGGGCACTATTTGCTCTGCGGAACCGGTGCCCGTTAATTTGCCTGGACAGTCGGCGACCCGCCATCGGCTTCCCCACTAAGAATGAAGCTTTGATGACGCTGATGGGCATTCCCTCTCAGTACGTGTGTATTCACCGCAAGGGTGCCAGGGACAATTTGCTGGACATGTGCGAAAACCTCGGAAAACTTGTTCCCGACTACATGAAGCTAGACAACCGGTTCCGCGAACTAGCTGAGATTGGCCGTACGTTTCTGGACAGGGCCCTGCCTGCGGCCAAGTAAAATAACAAATCAATATGTTAGAAAAATGCTTCGAAAGCTGCAAATTCTTCTGTCTACTCAAGCGAAGGTAATCATCTCCTACGTGTATGACGTTGGAAATTACCTACGTTACAACGGGGATTCGCTGCTGGTTCCAAAGAAAGAGCGGCTATATTACCGAATAATCGTGGACGCTCACTCGATTGAGAAGGGCCTTTCTCTAAAGGACAGGAGGCCCGGTTTTGGCCAGGAAAAAATCAAGCGACTTATGAATGAGGTGTCCTCCTACGACACCTCGCTAGGGGCGTTTCCGCTTGAAATGGCTGTCGGCGCACTTCGCGCCTACGTTGACCTTCATCCACCAGGAGAGCCTGAGCAGCCCTTTGTTGAGAAAGTTCGTCAATTCGTCGAGCGTTTCAATGGGCTTGATGGAGTCGCCTTGACCGGCGGGGTTCAAAGCGCCGTTCTGCCAATTGGGGGGCCAGCCCTCACACTCCTGGAAGGACTTCAGTGTCGTCGCTCGGTTAGATACTTTGACGAACAATTAATAGATCGCACCACATTGCTGGAGTTGGTACGCTTGGCGCAAGGTGCGCCATCCCAATGCAACAGGCAGGCGACAAGAGTATACCTCTACCAGGGCCGTCATCAAATCGATCAGATACTCGCCCTGCAGGGCGGGGCGCGAGGCTTTTCACAGTCCATATCAAACCTGGCCATTGTCACGTCAGACACAAGGGCCTGGCGAGGAAGCAATCAACGAAACCAGATTTATGTCGATGGTGCGCTGTTCCTAATGCATTTCCTGTTGGCCGCGGAGGCACTTCGGCTCGTGGCTTGCCCACTCAATCTTGCGGTCGATAGTCGAGTTGAACGGCAAATTCGTGACGTAGGTCGAATTCGAGCAGGCGAGAGATTGATTGCATGTGTCGCCCTTGGCCGTATGGCAGGTACTGCCATCAGATTTGCCAGGTCGCCGCGCAGGCCGATTGATGAGGTGGTCTCGTTTGTAACCGAGGAGTAAGTCTCCGCTGGCACTTGCAGAGCGATCGAACCAAGCTGGCTTCTCGGGGAGGGACAATGTCTTGATCGACTGCCCGCTCGCGCGCCTCAACCAGCTGCCGCCGCACATCGACAATAAGTAACGTGGAGCACGCGAAAAAATCCGCAAGCTGCGGGTCCGGCCCCTCCCATAGGCCCTTAAAGCCTTGCCTCCACTACCTTTTTGAACGAGTCCGGTTCCGATCCGATTTCGCGCAAACGCGGTGAGGCAGAAGTATTGGTACAAGGTATACCACAAAATAATCACTCCGCTGTGCCCGGGGTAACAGCGGCAGTTCTCTGAGACGTTTAAATCCAACAAGTTAGATCTGATCGACTGGAAGCCGTTGGAATAACCCTCCTTACGGACTGTATGTGCCATGGCCCAAGAAGGAAGGGCACACTTAGGATTCGGGGTTCATCTCCATACGGCATGCACCCACCGGGGCGTGGCATGTCACTCCAATGCAGTAGCGCCGATATCGGGACGCATGGACCAAAAGCGCGGCTGGGCGTGGGAACGCACCCAACGAATAAATTCAGCGCGATCGGTGCGGCGATAGCACAGGACGCGGAAGGCAAGATTGACTTGGGGCGTCGACTGCGTATCGCTCATGTCATTACCCGTCTCATCAATGGCGGTGCTGATGAGAACACTGTCCATTCCTGCAATTGGGCCGCGCAAGGGGGGCATGATGTTGTCCTGCTACATGGCGAGACGGTCCAGCCGGAAATCATAGCTAAAGTGGACCCGCGGGTGGAACTCATTGGCGTCCCGGGCCTGACTCGGTCCATTTCGCCTGTCTCCGACATGCGGGCATTGTTGGCGCTCACCCGGAAATTCCGCGCCTTGAATGCCGACATCGTGCATACGCACACCAGCAAGGCAGGCATTCTCGGGCGGCTCGCCGCATGGGCGGCGGGAGTTCCAGCGATCGTTCATGGCGTGCATATCGTGCCTTTTGTCAATGTCGGCGTCGCCGAGCGGTTTGCTTATCTCGCCTTGGAAAGACTGGCAGCGCCAGTCACCAGTGCGTTCATCAGTGTGAGCGAGGGCATCCGCGACTTATGCTTGAGCGCAGGAGTGGGACATCCAGACAAACATTATGTCGTCCATTCCGGATTCGATCTCGATCGTTTTCGCAACGCCGGTCCGCCCGACCGTTGGCGCGATTTGTTGCGCTTGACCCCGGACGCGCCGCGCCCGTCCGTGCTCTTGATGATCGCGGCTTTCGAGCCACGCAAGCGACACACGGAATTTCTGGACGCTTTCAACAAAGTCGCCGTCCGGTTACCCGACGCGGTGCTTGTGCTCGCGGGCGACGGGCCGCTTCGCTCGACCGTGGAATCGCGGGCCAAGCGGCTTGGGCTCGAACGACAAGTGGTCTTTACCGGTTATCGGGACGACCCCGAGCGGCTGATCGCGCTCGCGGATCTCTGCCTGCTCTGTTCCATGCGGGAGGGATTGCCCCGGGTGGTCATGCAATATCTCGCCGGCGGCAAACCCTGCGTCGCTTGCGATCTGCCAGGTCTTCGCGAAGTGCTCCGCCCTGGTATCAACGGTGTGATTACACCCGCGGACGATTTGGCAGCCATGGCCGACGCCATTGCCGCCCTCCTGGAGGATCGTGCAAGACTGGCCTGCCTCGCCCAAGGTGCCGCCGCGGCGACGGATCTTTCGAACTGGGACGTCAAGCTGATGGGCAAGCGGACCGATGCCATTTACCGCGAGGCTCTTGACCAGCATCGGGCAAGCAAGGGAGTATCAACAATACCTCCTGTCCGAAATGTGGCGGTCCCGCGATGAACGGGTGCAGCCTGTGCGTTTGACGGTGATCGGGCAGCTTGCCGGATTGGTTAGCGGTGTATACTTTTCCGGTTTCGGGGATGAGGTGGAGTGCGCCGATCTGGACGACAAGGGGATCGATGCGCCGAAAGGCTTACGTGTTCTGCTCGTGCTCCCAACCTATTTTCCTGAGTCATATGGCGGCGGCGAACAACAGGCGCGGCGATTTGCTCGGGCGCTGGTTGAAAGCGGAGTTTCAGCAACCATTCTGGCACCCAGACTGTCGCACTCGACCCCGAAACTGTCCGCCATCGACGGGGTGCCTATCCATCGCCTTCGTTTGCGCGCGGCTCCGTATTTGGGCGGGCGGCATATGCTGTCGTTCCTGTCGTGGTCTGTCCAGGTTGTGATCTGGATGCTGCGCCGCCGCGACGAATTCGATGTCGTACATATCATCCATGCCCGACTTCACGCTGTTCCGGCGGCATTGGCAGGAGCCCTCCTGCGCAAACCGGTTCTCGCAAAATTGGGGCGGGGCGGACGGTGTTTCGATCTCGACGTTGTGCGCGAAAAGAAAATCATCGGTCGCTGGGCGTCCGCCTTGATTAAACGTCACGTCACGGCCTTTATCGCCAATAGCTGCCAAATCGCTGGTGATCTGAAGAGACGTGGCATCGGCGCGGATCGCATTCATATGATTCCGAATGGGATCGATCTGCCCCGCAAGCCGCACCGCGAGCCGAACGCCGATGGCAGCCGACGCTTTATCTGCCTTGGCCGCCTCGATCCGGAAAAATGCCTCGAGCGCATGATCGATGCGTTCGCGGCACTTCCCGCCGACGCAAAGGCGCAACTCACCATCCTGGGCGATGGCCAGTGCCGCGCCGCGCTCGAGGAACAGGCGGCCCGGTTGGGCCTTTCCGGCAGGGTCACATTCGCTGGGGCGGTCGAAGATGTGTTTCCCTTTCTGTGGGAGGCTGATTTCTATCTTTCCACCTCGGCGTCGGAAGGCATGTCAAACGCACTGCTCGAGGCCATGAGTTGCGGCGTGGTCCCTATCATCACCGATGTCAGCGGTGCGTCCGACGTTGTGGAGCATGAGCGCAGCGGCTTTGTGGCTCGCTCGCAGGTGGAGTATTGCGGACTCCTTCGTCGCGCACTCGGCCTATCGGAGGCCAAGCGCGATGACATGGGAGAGCAAGCAGTGAAAACCATCGCAATGCGCTTCAGCATGGAGAGGGCTGCCCAAGAGCAAATGAAGCTCTACGCGGCTCTTCTCAAGGAAGGGACCTCTTCGCTCCGCGTCCAGAGTGTGAATCGCACATGAAACTCATCCTTTGCGCGTGGCAGCGGCATCCGCAGATTGTTGTTGAAGGCAACAAGACCGGGTTCAGTGAGCGGCTGCCGCCTCTGCGTTTGAATGGGGGCAAGGAGTTGCCGCCGAGGAAACGAACGAGATGAGGCTCATCCTCCAATATTGGTACCCCAAGCGGGAAAAACACCGGACTACCACCGCTATCTATCGGTTTGACGGGATGTTTTCGGGCGTAGCGCTGAAGAGCTGCGAATGCCATCATGAAGTGGCTTAGGCGCAGATGGACCTCCGGCTGGAGCGTGTTTTCAAGCGGATGGCGTCCATAGCGCGTCGGCGATTGCTTTCTGTCGTTGGCGCTTGAAATGGTGCGCGCCACTGGGATGCACAGGATGCTTGTCATTGCATTGAGCCGTTCTCAAGTAGTTGAGTGCATTGTTCTCAGTCACGAGTGGTAGGCGCGTGAACGAAAACCGGAACTTGACAGGCGAGGCTGCCCGGGGACTTTCCTGGTCGGGCACAACTCTGCTGGCCCGAATCTTATTGCATGTCCTGGTCACGGCCGTTCTCGCGCGCCTGCTCTCCCCCCGAGAGTACGGCATTGTCGGCGCTGCGATGATCATAGCAGCCATCGGCAATAACCTTGCCAATCTCGGCATGTCGCAAGTCGTGGTCCAGCGACGGGACATCGAGGAGCGCCATGTCGGAACCGTAGTTTCCTTGTCCATGATGATGGCTGCCATTCTCGGCTTGCTTCAATGGGTGTTTGCACGGCAGATTGCCGATTTTCTTCGTGTGCCGGAATTGGTCCTCGTTTCGCGCGTCCTTGCGGTGATGATGGTCGCGAACGCGTTCAATCTGACCGTCGAGGCCATTTTGTCGCGGCACCTGAAATTCAAAATATCCTCCATCGCGAGGCTGGTCGCATGGATTGCTTCCCACGTCGGCCTAGCCATTCCGCTTGCCTATTTTGGGCTCAGCTATTGGGCCTTGGTGGTCGCGTACATGGCCGAGGCCTTCATCCTGGCCAGCATCTATTTTTTCATTGCCAGGGACTATCTCGTGAGTCCCCGTTTCGACATGCAGTCCTACCGCGATATCCGCAGCCAGAGCCTGGGCTATTCGCTGGCCGGTGTATCGAGCTTCACCGCCAAATATATAGACAATATAATTGTGGCACGGTTGATCGGTACTGCAGAGCTTGGCATTTACTCGCGAGCATATTATCTGATCGCGATGCCGGCAAATCTGTTTGGTAATCTGAACAAGAGCGTCGTTTTCCCACTTCTGTCGAAGGTTCATCACGACAAGGCGCGACTACGCAGCGCTCAGCTCAAGGCGTATGCCTTGACTGCTGCGCTCTCTATACCGACCAGCGCGTTTCTATGCTGTTTTGCAAAAGAGGTTGTGCTGACTGTCCTCGGCGAAAAGTGGATGGATGCCGTCGTTCCTATTTCCGTGTTCTCTGTAGTAATGTATTTCCGCCTAGGTTATAGAGTTTCCGGAGCCGTGATGCTTGCGACAGGCCAAAGTTACCAAACAGCCTTCATGGCGTTCGTTTATATGGCCCTTGTTGCTTCATTCGCATTGCTCTCAGCGCCCTACGGCGTGAATGCGGTGGCCTTTGCAGTGTCCGGCGCCATCGCGACGAGTTTCATCCTTTATGCGGCGGTCGGTTGTCGGATGACAGGATTATCAGCTCTGGATTTCGCGCTCGTCCATGTGCCGCCTGTCGCATTCGCCGCTGCGGTGTTCGCCACCGGCTCGGCGGTCAAAATGCTGCTTGCCGGATCGCCCGACTATCTTGTGCTCGCGACCGGGCTTTTCGTTATAGGTACATTGTCCGTTGTCACTGTCTATCTGAGAGCGTCGCTCCTCTTCGGGAAATATGGCGCGGAAGTTCTGCAAACGCTAACATCCAAGCACACAAACCGACTGCATTAGATTTGCATGGCCCCACAATACCTGCGTTCTCGGCGTGTCTTGCGACAGACCATCAGAGGATATGGAATGCATCATGAAGGTACGAAGGCTTGACGATACAGTCGACGGAGTTCAGTCACGACGCCCCTTACTGTAACCGGCTCATTCGACGCGCTGTTCGGAGGGGCGAGACCGTTTGTGAAAGCCGGTGTCATGTATGCCGGCTATCAGGCAAGGAAATGCCAGATGAAGCTTATCCTCCACATTGGCACGAGCAAGACAGGAACAACTGCGCTACAATACTTCCTTTCCGCGAATGCAAAGAAGCTCCGCGAGAGAAGAATTTACTATGCTGCACCTCCAAACCAGTTCAATTTCAACAGTATTACCAACAGCTATTTGCTATCCGGCACGGACAACTTCCAGGCATTCTTCCTGCATCATCTGAGGGCGGCCGAACGAGACGGAGCGCACACGATCATTGCAAGTTCTGAAAACCTTTATTTGATCAGATACCTTGCGCGTTTCATGGCCAATAAGTCCAGCGCCGACGCCCTATCACAGGAGCGCAATTTGATCGAACGGTTGTGTGCTTCCATTCCGGCGAAGATGGAATGCCGTGTGCTGTGTTATGTGAGAAGACCGGATCATTGGCTTGAGTCAATGTATAATCAGAACGTCAAGCGCGGTGTTCTGTTCACCGGAGATGTCATCGACTTTCTAAACACGATCGAGGATAGTTTGGATTATCGTCACGGCCTGTCCATCTGGCGCGAAGTCTTTGGAAGCAGCGCGTGTTTGGTACGCGTCTACGAGTCGGCGCTGCCGAATCTGATCGATGATTTCATGAAGAATGTCGTCGGGATCGAGTATCTCTCCGCATTCGTACAGCCCTATCGTCGGGCTAATGAACGCCTGAGCCGAGATGTCTTGGAGTATAAGCGCCTCAAAAACGAGCATATCCTGTTTTCTGAGCGGCTGCTGGAACGCAAGATCTATGCATTGGTTGATCGGAGAATGACGAATCCCGACAATAATCACGAATACCTTTCACCCGATGAGAGAGCCGACCTCCTATCAAGGCTGGAACCAAGTATGAAGTTGCTACAGGCGGAGTTTTCTCTGCCCCCCTTTCCGCAACTCGATCTCGATGCGGCCAAGGCCACGTGGCAGCCCTACCCGGGGCTTGCGCTCGAGAAGAGAAAGGAGATCGAATTCCACTACAACGCTGTTCAAGGTCGGATGGGCTTCCGTCTGGAGCGCATTCTGAGGCGATCGGCCTCCTTCACTCGCAGGCGATTGCCTTTTCTCTCATTGATATTCGACTTTGCGCGCGGCAGCGGCATACGCAGATTGCTGTTGGAGGCAACAAACCGATTTCAATGACCGGCTGCTGGGCGCTAAGGACTGGATACCGTGAACTTGTCTACGCCTATCCCGTGCCTATTCCGGGCCAAGCGGCAAACGCCGTTAACTGCACAAACTCAGAAATTGTCAGCTCCATAGTCGAACAATTCCGCAGTTGCGCGGGTGCCTGTCCAAATCCGCTGTCGTGCTGAACGATCGAGGCGGGCAACCGCTCGGGTGTTGACGTCTGGTGCGATGTGATCAGATGCTTCATCCAACCTTATCCGCGGCTTTTCGCCAGTTGCGGCGTTTGTGTTCGTCATCCGCTCCGTCCCAAATGGTTTGACCTTAAACCGGATCCTTCCGTCCTCCGCTGCTGCTATGCCGAGCGCGTCGTAAAAGGCTTTTAACAAAGGTATCCGGTGATTGGATCAAGTCCTCGAATCGAAGCGATAGCGCATCACGCTTCCTCGAGGCTTTGAACATCAGGCTAGTCACATCATTGTACCTTTTGATCGCGCGCGCCTCGCTGAGACCGCTGCGTAGCAGCCCTTCGCACATAGGTAATGGATGCCGCGTAAGCACAAGGTTCCGCGCTTCCATAAAGCCGCGCGCAATCCCGTCGTCGAATGCGATGTAGTAATCCATCACCTTCAAAACGACGTAGCGCTTGGGACTTTTCGTTGCGCTGCCCGTGGCGGAGCGACTCGGCAGTCGCTGCGCATATGCCGCCAGAGGAAGGGAACAGACGCCCTGTTGACGGCCCCGCCAACATGGCACGCAGCCTTGCGCAGCTTGTAGAAACGTCCGAATACCCCCTCATGCCATTCGCGGTATGGCACTCAACACATCCGGCGAGCTGCCGATGATTTTCAAGACAATGTTTGAACCACCTCGGCCAAAGCAATTCAATAGAAGCGCATTGGGCGGAAGAGCTTTGCCCGGCCTGGTGGGAGGCGAAGCACCGATCCTGTCAGCGGTCTGCATCTGCTTTCTCCGTTATCGCATCAGGCGCGACCCACTTCCCGGGCTGTCGTTGAAAGGCTAAACTGAAACCTATGATATGCTGCGGAGCTTGTGAGGAGAAGCGCGATAGTCCCATGCGGAGTCTCATCCCGAATCCAGCAATTATTGGCACACGATAATGACCAGCCGCATTTCTCGCCGAGATCTGGCGCGAGCCGCATGCGCCGCCCTTGTGCTGACGGCATCCGGCCGCCTGGGACAGGATGCTCGCGCCGCCGGTCCGGCGCAGGGCTCGCAGCCGAAAGCTCACTCCTGGCATCCTGGTCTGTTCCCGGAAATGATTGTTAAATCCTGGTTTCAGGAGGATCTGGCCGAAGGCGAAGTTTCCTCGTGGCAATCCGGCGGCGTGAAGCCGGTGGTTGCGGTGCAAGCCGAGCCCTCCCTGCGCCCGACAAAGCTTCCGAATAACGGCGGCATACTCTTTAAGGAGGAGACGAAACAGGCGTTGACCTGGCCCGTCGATAACGATGCCCCATATCTTCACCGCTGGTGGCTCGTGATCGCCCGGTGCAATTCGGCAGTCAACGCCGAGGCGAAGAACGTTTCCGTTCTTTGCGTCAATGGAGCGGAGGGTGGCTCGGTGCATCGCCAGCCGCGGGTCTGTTTCAACCCCTCCGCAGGCACATTCGTTTCGCAGCTCCATGACGGCAAGCTCAAGAGCGAGGAAGGGCAATGCTCGACCGATTTTGGCGACTGGAATGTCATGGTCGGGTACCGCCGCGGATTCGCGATGCAGGCCGTGGTGAATGGGGTCAAGACGGCCGGCCAGACGAATTATGCATTGGCACCCAACCGGGTGAAATCGCAGAGCTTCATGGGCGATGTGAACAATCCGATGGGGGCCGATGTCGCGATCGACTGCGTCATCATCGGACAAAGCGAACTTAATGACCCGCAGATCGACAAGCTGATGGGATGGGGCATGTGGCGCGTCGGGCGGCAATCCGCGCTACCCGACGTTCATCCCTATCGCCAGAGCCCTCCTTCAGCCGTGGATGCGAATGACAAACCGGCACGTTATGCGTTCGATGCAGCCTCGTGGGCGTCCTGGGCAGCCATCGGCAAAGAGCGGCGATATGCTCGTCGTGGCGAGGCGGCGCCGCCGATCGGCGCTTACACAACGGTTTTTTTTGACGACTTCGAATCCAACTCGGTTGTCGATTATTCCAAAGGCGCGCAAAGCAGCATCTGGTATGCGCCGACCCATCTGACGACCGTTGGTGTTGACGCCGCTACCCCGCCGATCTCGGCGTCGCCCTCCTCCTATGTGCACGACGCCACCAGCCACACGCTGGCGCTCCGGCTCTTGCATAAGGGCCGTTGGAGAACAGGTGCGTTCTCTTCCGTGAACAACAATGGCCAGGGGCGGTGTTGGGGAAAGGGGATCTTTGAGATCCGCGCCAGACTGCCGAAGATCGCAGCGCCCCGCCCTGGATTTTTTCCTGCTTTCTGGGCGTATGGCAGGGAGCATCTATTCTGGCGGACACGCAATCGTCTTGAGACGGACTTTTGGGAATATGACGGTCTCAATGGGGCCTATATCAACATCAGCCAGCACGTGCACAAACCCAGACTCGGCTATGCAGATCCACGCATTGCGCCAAGTGACGTGCACCGGAAAATCGCCGGCTATCAAGTCGACCGATCGAATGGCTTTCCCGCGACGATCGACATATACGATGGCGAATTTCATACGTGGTATGCGCAGATCGAGGATGATTATACTTATTTCGTGATCGACGGCCATGAAGTGGCGCGCGTTCCAACGACGCCGGAACTCGCAGCGAAAAAATACATCATGGTGGATTTCGCTTACGATGAAAAAAAAGGTCGCGCTCAACCGGACCCGTCGCAGACGTATGACATGGTGATTGACTATATACGGATCCGGCAGACGGAAACGGATCTGGCTAGGGTCCCGACGGGATTCAGCGCATTGCCGGCCTTCTCGGGCCAGGCTTCACCGGGCCAGGCGCTGACCGTCGTACCGAACGTTATTGCGTCGCAAATTGAGTGTCTATGGTATCGTGACGGCGTTCCGATCGTGGGCGAAACCGGCACAAGCTATGAGCTCACTTCGCGGGATGTCGGGCATAAGATTCGCTGCCATGTTCGCGCGGTTTCTGTGCTCGACCAGCCAGAAGCCTGGACCCCGGAGAGCGAGACCGTCGGCTAGAATGTATCGACTGCGCGACACCAGGATGCGTCATCACTCTCGTCGGACTGCTGACGAGCTCTGCCACCAGTAAGCCTCTCCGCAGCCGAGGAGGGTGAGTTTTCCCAACAGGCGGAAACCTCTTCGATATGCGATTGCCACAGCGGGCGGAACGATGGGGTCGTCGGCTGGAGCAGCGTGAAGTGTTTCTCCGCGGGCTGGCATTGATACATCCAACAAGTTCTGTTTCCAGGAAAGAGAACGTGCTAAAAGAATATCGCGCCGCGAGGGGGCTGTGATGCGTTATCTCCTCACATTCGCGATACTGAGCCTCTTCCTGCCAATCAGGCTCGAGACGGGTCTTGTATTGCTGCGTCCGTTCGAGCTGATCGCATTGCTGATGCTTTTTTTTGGCCTGGCGACGGGGCGTTGGCGAAATTTGGCTTTTTCAGCCGGTTTTCTACTGCTCCTGCCCTTCTTGGGCTGGCACATGGTCTCGGCCTTCAGCGTGGACCCAGAGAACGGCCTGCGCGAGCTGTTGCAGATGTCCACTGTGGGCGCCTTTGCGTTCGCCATCGCACAGGAGGCTAGATGGCTCGAGACGCAGAAGGCCGTCAACATCTTGCTTTTCGGCATGGTGCTGATTCTCGCCTATACGATCACCTGGCATGTGGCTCATGGCTACTCGGTCGGCTGGAAGCACTTGGCCGACCCAAGGCTCGTATTCACCTTCCTTCCAATTGCGCTCGCGGGGCTCCTCCTCTTCGTCAACCGGGGCAAGCGGCGCACCCTTTGGTTTGTATGGGCGGGGATACTTCCCCTGCTCGTGCTATCTGGGGAACGCAAGGCGTTTTTGATCTATCTCTTTCTGACCGCCGCGCTTCTGATGCGCGGACGGCTCGCTGCGATGGTGCCAGCGATCGCCGCTGGCTTCGTGGCACTTTTCGTGCTGTCGACCACGATCAATAACGCCTATGTCGAGAAGCAAATGCAGACCATTCTCGATCCGCTGAGTATGGGGCAATACGAATATCTGGCCGCGACGGGGAAATATGCCCCTGGAGACACCCCGAGCAATGTCCAGCGCGCGTTTGCTTTCTCTCTGTCCAGACAACTCATCTCCGAACATCCACTGATGGGCGTGGGTACGAACCAATTCAAGAATATTATCGATACGGATTTCAGCGGACTTCCTGACGAGTTGCGGCTTGGGATACATGGCGAGTTTCAACGTATCCTCACCGAGAACGGCATGATTGGGCTCAGCCTCTATGTTCTCATATGGATTGCTGCATGGTTTCGGTTAAGCCGTACTCTAAGCTGGGCGCTTTCTCACGGATTGATCGGAGCGGCCCAGGCACGGCTTCTGCCCCTCGTGCTCCTTGTTCCCTGCGCCTTTTACGTTGGAACAGAAGCCTCCGGCACACGAGCTTTCGTTACGCTGAGTCTTGTCTCGCTCCTGCCTGAATTGACGCGGCACGGGCTTTGCCTATCATTGCACATGATGCGGAGGAGCCACCCCAGGGGCATGAGACATCCTCGATTTCTCGCGAGCCCCTTGCCAGGAAACACGAGATGAGTGTTTCGGTTATCATGACATGTCACAATGAAGAACGCTTCATCGTGCAGGCAGTGGAAAGTGTGATTAATCAGACGGCGTCGAGCCACATCAAAGAGATCATCATTGTCAATGATGGCTCGAAGGACGGCTCCTCGGAATTGATTGCATCGCTGGGTCGCAGGGAACCGCGCGCACATGTCCTGACGACGGCGGGGATCGGGCTTCCATCGGCGAGGAATCTTGCCATCAGACATGCTGCTGGCGATCTTATTGCAATTCTCGACGGCGATGACTTCTGGGCCGAGGACAAGCTTGAACGTCAATTAGCCGTCTTGGGCAATGGCTGCAAGGCAGGTCTTGTCTATGGCGATTTTGTCGATTTTTCCGCTCCGGATCTGTCCGATGCTCTACACGTCGCCGTGCGCCGCTATCGCGCGGACCAATGCGATACGCTGCCGAGATATTTTCTGCTTGATGGGCCGATTATTCCTTCCAGTATGGTTATGCGGCGGGAGATGGTCGAAGATATCGGCGTATTCAACGAGGCATTCAGGGCTGGAGAGGATACAGAATTTTGTATGCGCGCAGCCGAGCGTTGGACATTTCAACATGTGGCCGGAGCACTCGTCTATAAACGGCGCCATGGCGCGAACATAACCCGCAGACTCGACGCGCTTCTGCCGATAGGCGAAGGCCTCACGCGAGAATGGGTCATCCGACGGCCGGAACTTGCGCACCTCGCGCGTCGGCGCAACGCGCGTTTGTACGCAAAGGCGGGCAATGATTGCGTGGCTCAAGGCGAAACGAAACGCGGAGCGCGCTTGCTCATTCGCGCGATGTGGCACGATCCATTGTCATGGCGGGTGTACGTTTACTTTTTTCTTTGCGCCCTGCCGAGGGGCATGGATCCGCAGGTGCGCCGTGCAGCCAAGCTATTGTTCTACCGCGCCTTGCGCAAAGACTTTGCTGACAGCTCTTAAAGATGCTGGCGGAATGGCGAGAGTTCGAGCATGTCAGGCGGCAGCCCTGGAATCCTTCCGTAGCGATTATTCTGTACCGCGACGGCAGGACCATAACGGAGGCGAAATCAGAGCTCTCCGATGCGCAAACGACCGACTATCCGGTTTTGCTTCCCGGTTCGCGCGATGAAGGCGGCAGCACTCGCCGGGTTTTGATTCCACCCGCGTTCTGCAAGCCAACGGCGTTGAAGCCACGTTGTCGATGCAGCATCGATCGCTGCGTCCCGTCCCCGGAGCGGGCCAAGAACGCACCATCCATGCCAGTATATTCGATCTGTACGCCCCAGAGCGATACCGCGCAGAACGCGCTCGGCGGCATTGTTAACAAAGGCGTCAGCGAGCTCGAACGTGTATCGGTGCAGCTCGTCAAGCTTGATAAAACTCTCGCCAAACAACCGCTCAAGGATGACGAGCTCTCCGGTTGATGACGCTACCGGGCGGACTTCCGTGATTGCTTCAACAATCCTTCATCGTTTGGCGATATTCATTGGTTCCCGACTCCGGAAAAGCTGAGCAGCTACTTTGGCCTCGGGCTCAGCCCATTCAGCTCCGGAAACGTCGCGCCTGCACAAGTTGCCCAGTCGAAGGTGCGTGCCCGTGATTTGGCAAGAGCACCGTCGCGCTCACGCAGTTCTGCATTGGCCACATAGGTTGCTATCGCGCGGGCCATCGCGTTCACGTCCTCCGGGGGCACCAGCACACCAGTGGAGCCCATGACCTCGGGTATGCCGCCGACGGCCGTCGCTATCGAAGGACATCCTTGCGCACCGGCCTCAACCAACACCAGCCCGAAGCCCTCGATCTTTCCCTGTAGCTCTCGTGCGAACAATGTGTGGCACGCCGCACGGCGGTATAAGCGCTTTAAGTCGTCGTCGGACAGCCTACCGGTAGCGATCACTGGAACACGAGCTCGTGCCGCTTCATCCAATATCTTTGAGGCATAGGCCTGATCTTCGGCCCGTCCAGCCATCACAAAGATCGGATTGTCTAATCCGTATTCATCGCGCGCGCTCGCGATAGCCCGGACAGTTTCCAACTGGCCCTTCCGAGGCTCGATACGTCCGACTGCGCAAATGACGCTTGCAGCTTGTGGTACAGCTGCAAGTTGCGGGTGTTCAAAATTCCCATGGATTGGCTGAAACCACATGGGATCCACGCCGAGATACGTGACGACACCCTTCCGGGGCATTCCAAAACTTTCGGAAAAGATCCGCAGCGTCGCATGTGAGTTGGCGAAAACGACATCTGCTCCTTCGTAGGCGCGGCGTACAAACCGAAAAAGGATGGAATCGGTCCTGAATTTGCTGACTTCGCTGCCATGAATCATCGCTCGATATCCTCTGCGATGGAACGGTCGTAGCACAAATGTCAGAAGTACACTGCGTATGTCGGCGGCCAAAAACAACCTGTCCTTAGGAACGTTGCGCAGAATAGAAAGCGCCCGCAGCGCCCCGAATAGAGAAATTTGATGATGCCGCAGAATGCGATGGGTATCCGGCTCCTCGGGAACGGCAGGAAGATCAGGATAGGCAGGCGCTATGACGGTCGCAGCGTGGCCACCAGCACGAACGATGTCGACCAACCGTCCGGCGTATGTTCCGATGCCACCAGGAAATGGATGATATTCGCACGTCATCAGGATAATGCCGTGCGGAGGCTGAGATATCATGGGTCAAGAACTCCCAATGCCGCCCGCCTCGCCTTTAGCCGATATGAGGGGATACTGTAGGCGGGCCGAGAGAACAGTCCCGCGATGACCAGCGATGCCATGCTCTGCAATTGCATGCGTTCAACTGATCCGCGAATCGCAGAAAACCGGGCCCCTTCGCTACTGTCGCCAAGCAACTTTGGTTTCCCAGTTTGCGCGCCCGATCTAATAGAAGCCACGTAACAGTTGCGAGCCCGCGGCGCCGGGCTGCGTGCGTGGCGCGCTCCAGTCAGCCCCTCGGCGTCGACCCGCAGCAGATCCTCCATCGCCGTGATGCCTGCGGTCAGGCAGAAGCGCTCGAAGCTTGCTTCCAAAGCTTGCCAAGCCTACTCAACTTCCTGCCAGACATCAGCAATCCGTTCTTGCTATGCTTTCTCATGGCGTTGCTCTCCTTCGTGGAATCAGCACCCCGAGCCTACTGGCCCAAGGCGGGTAATGGTGCCCTTTCTTGTTCAAGAGCGACCGGGACCCCCCTGGATACAATCGCGAGACGACCTAACAACTTTTTCGCTGCCGCGCATCGTGACGAGCCAATAGTGTACAATTGCGATCTTCACGAGACCCCTCTGTTCAATATGCCTGCTCCACAACTAGGCCTGGTAATACCGATGATAACGTTCACTGTAAAATTCGGCGCTGCCGAATTTTTGGTACCGCTTGATTCTTTTGATATCGACCTTGTTGAGCAGAACGCCGATGCATTTATCCGCCAGGGTCGGGTTGTTGTCGAGGATTTCGCGCACGAATGTACGAGCGGTCACGCCCCATTCAACAACCAGAACAAGGCCGTCGAGGTGCTGGACAAAGGACCTCACATCGGCGACTGGAGCCAACGGGGGCAAATCAACGACAACGTAATTGAACATAGGGCCCACCTTGAGCAGAAAGTCGCCCATTTTCTCGATAGGCTGCACGGTGTTTGCGAGCTTTTGTTGGCTCTGGTTCACGCCGGGCAGGAACCTCAATGGCAATGACTGATGGGCCAGCACGTCTCTCGGATTGAGTTCTCCAGCCAACAAGTTGGCCAGGCCTCGTTCCCAGCCGTTGGCCAACATAGGTGACAACCCAGGATTGTGGATATCAGCATCGATCAACAATGTCTTACAACGCTGCATAGCAAGAACAATCGCTAAATTAGCAGCGACCAGAGACTTCCCTTCTCCCGGGAGGCAAGAAACGATGCCGAGCACCTTGGTGCTCTTCCTTGGTAACTCGACGTCAACAGCGACTTTCACAGTTCGCATCGCTTCGGCGAATTCCGAGCGCGGATGTTGTTCTACCCAGTTGAAAGCGCTGTTCCCCACCTCGATGAATGACGGCTCTCCGGCCGCACGATCGTGCTGGTTTCGCGGAATTGGCTTCCCGTCCAGCAAAGGGACCATTCCGAGCGTCTGAAGTCCGAGCTCATCGCGCACTTGAGCCGTCGTGCGGAAAAAGCGCTCACGGTACTCCCGAATTCCGCCCACACCGGCGCCAACCATGCCGCCGAGCACGACGCAGAACGCCAACGTAAGACTGCTGTTCGGAGAACTCGGTCTGCTGGGGGTTGCTGCCTCCGAGATAGTCCGCGCCTCCGTCAACGCCATCGAAAGGTTCTGCAGGCTCGCTTGGTACTGCTGCAGGACCTGTTCATATTGCGACTTGAGAGAGGACGCCTCAAGTTCGAGCTGGCGCAAGGTAACCAGCGATTCCTTGGTCAGCGTATTGTCTGTTCGGAACCTGTGGATTGCGAGCTCGGCATCGACCGATCGCTTCCGCACCGTCTCGAGCTCTTCCGCCAGTGCGTCGCGAGCTCGGATAATCGACTCGTCTTTGGCTCCGACTTGGTCAGAAATATAGATATCTGCATACTTACTGGCTATTTTTTGCGCCATTTCGGCGCTAGGCGACCGAAATTGGACTTCCAGAATGTAAGAATCCCCTACACGAGCTACCGTTATATTCTCAGCCAGAATGCCAAATGCCTGCCATCGAGGATCGGATCCTCGCGCGGCACTCGATTTCACCGGCGCTCCACTTGCTTCGGAACTGCCGATGAATGGCCAAAACAACCGAGCGACCGATCCTGAAAGACTGTTGAGCAATGAATATGGCGCTGACAAGAAAGAGCGATCAGTAGCAAGACCGAGGCTGTCAACGACCTTTAGCCCGATGCGGTCGGAAAGCAACAATTCGACCTGACTCAGCATCATCGGGTCAAGCTGTGTGGAGCTTCCGCTCTCTGTTAACTTCGTCACGACGGATGGCTGGTTCTTGTCGATCAGGATTCTGGCCGTCGACTCGTACAAGGGCACCTCGGCCCAAAGATACGCTAGCCCCAGCACAAGTCCTGCGAACGCGCATGTAAGGACGAACCTCAACTGCCGTCGCGCTGCCGCCACGAGTGTTTCGAGATCAATCGTTCCCCACTGAGGATCGCCGAATGTGAAGGCAGAATCCGGGTGCTTTTCAACTTCGCGGAGCATAAGCCTTCAAACCCGTGGGATGAGACTGGCAGCGCATTGGTAATGGCAAACACCATACCACATTATCTGACTAAATGTCTGCAAATTCAGTATCGACGCCCGCGGAGCACAGGCGCATCGCTCGGGGCGGGCATCAGCCCGCTCTTCGCCAAAGGCGCAACTCCTGGCCTCAGCTATAAACGAAACCTCACGCGGCCCATGATCCGACTGCCGCAATTCCGCTGCATGTCGTAAGCTCCAAATTGAAGGAAAGAAATTGAGTCGTATTGCCAAATGGCAAAACATCTGAGCAAGAGATTCCGGGCTCCGGTTGAGCCTGTCCTGCGGGAAACGGGAATGGCTCGTCGAGCACAGACGCGCGATAACGATTACCGCAAGGGTCCTGCGCGCCTCTGGCGCCTCGCGGAAAGCCTCTCCGGTGCCCGAATAAGACAGGCTGCAGTCACATTTTGTTTCGTGGTGTGGGGTGTCATCTTGCTGATCGTCCTGCTCTAGTAGCCAGAGCCTATAAAGGCAGAGCGTGGCCCGCCTCACTTAACTAAGTGGCTCGGCAGTTGCTCCATTTCGGACTCATCGCGCGATGTGTGACTTCGGAGTCACCGATTCTGACTTCGGAGTCACCGATTCTTTGGAGACCGAGCGCCACACTAGCAGCATGACAGCAACAAAGTACCCAAGCTGTATCAAGATCCCACAAATTAACGTCTGGACAAACGTGCCCCAGAGGGAGCCGGTGAGCAAATATATACTAATAGCGAATGCCAACAGTACTATGACAAGGCCTCGCAAAAAAAGCAAAAAGGACATCGCCGTCCCACTCGCAGCCGCTGACGTGACGCGCTCCTTGGCTATCCAGGCCTCAGCGCGTTAACCATCATAACATATCGGAACGGGTCAGGGCGACCAATATATTAGCATGTGCGAATAAAGAATCTGTGCCCGGACGCTTGCTTCCAGGAGTTGTGTGCGTCAAGTTCCTGTGTGGATGCCAGCCGTTTTGCAAGGAAGAACCTGAAGTATGGACATGTGATCGAGTGCGGTCATGTGTCAGGCCTTAATTTGCGGCCGTTCCATATGCCGCGGGCCGGTATGGTGATGCGCGGATCAGGTCCAAATCAGCAAAGCGAGCTTGCGTGGGCTCTCAACTTGACTCTGGTTTTCCTGACCCCGATCTGATCGATCATTTGCCCATGCAGTTCATGCCTTCCTCACATCCCCGACGTCCCGGTCTCAGGTGCGTTGTTGCAAATCACGCAAGCACCGTCGCCGGATCTCGGTAGTCCTCCTGTTTCGTCAGCATGGCCCAGATGCCACGCGCCATCTTGTTGGCCAGCGCGATTGCCACCAGCATGCGCGGTTTCTTCAACATCAAGCGGGCAAGCCAGGAACCGTCGGGTGCGCGCCTCCGAGATGCCCATCGAACCACGGCCATGGCGCCGATGATGAGCAACCGCCGAATATCGCGCTGGCCCATCTTCGATACCTTCCCTAGTCGTTGCTTGCCGCCGCTCGACTTCTGCCGAGGGACCAGCCCGAGCCAGGCGGCGAAATCGCGACCGCACTTAAAGGCTTCCATCGGTGGCGCAAAGGTTTCAATGGCAAGGGCAGCGATAGGGCCGACACCGGGCATGGTTTGCAAGCGCCGAGATGTTGCAGCTTGCTTGGACAGCGTGTCGATCGTCTTCTTCAATGCCGCGAGCCGGCTGCTCAACTGGTCGATCTGGTCAAGGAGAGCGCTGCAGATGTCACGGACTAGATCCGGCAGGTCTGCGCTCTCGTCCTCGACGATCTCTGCCAGACGTGGCAGGTGGCCGATGCCTTGCGGAGCAACATAACCGAACTCATAGAGGTGCGCGCGCAGCGCATTCACCAATTCGGTTCTCTGATTCACGAACTGCTCTCTGGTGCGAAACACGATGGCCCGGGACTGCTGCTCCTTGGTCTTCGGTTCGACAAAGCGCATTGTCGGTCGTTGCGCTGCTTCGACGATCGCCTCCGCATCTGCGACGTCGTTCTTCTGCCGCTTGACGAACGGTTTGACATAGGCCGGGGCAATCAGTCTTGGCTCATGGCCAAGCCGAGCCATCTGACGGGCCCAGTAGTGGGAGCTGCCGCACGCTTCCATCGCCACGACACATGCCGGTTGACTCGCCATGAACTTGCAAAACTGCAGGCGCGACAGCTTCTTGCGGAACACAACCGATCCATCAGCTGCCGCCCCGTGCAGCTGAAAGACGTTCTTTGCCAGATCGACCCCAATGATGGTAACCTTTTCCATGGATGCCTGCCTCTCCTTTGCGTGGCGCTAACACCACAAACTTGGCACATTGCGATGCCGTCGGAGAAGGCTGGCATCCACCCCATCAGCAAAAAATGGCGTGGCATTCAGTGGTGACGTTGGTGTGTCCGCCGCGCAGCTTCCGTGTTTAACGGAGCGGCGGACATGGCGGCCGCGCGTCAGGGCCAACGCCGCTCAGGCCACCAGAACGCGACTGCCATCAGGTAGCGCGCGACCGGCTGTTCGCTGGCCGGCGGTGTCGCTTCCGGCCGACGACACGCCGGTGACGTCAGCCATAGCGTTTGGGCTCCACGACTGCACCAGATCGACGACCAGGAGCGTCGCGGACGATAGCCAAACCATGATCGACGCGATCGCGGTGGCCGCCGGATAGTTGTATTCTTCCAGCCGGATGACGATCAGAGTGGCGCGATCTCGGAATATCGTCTGCCTTGTTGCCGTTGTTCAGAGCGTAAATTCGCCTCAAAGGAATGGCGTTGTGAGAAAGGTCTGCGTCGACGTCATGCTTAAACATTGCGGGGTGATCGCGAATGTTGAATAGATCGGTGCGCTGGATGCGGGCAGGCAGCTGCGCTGCGCTCGCTTGCGTGTTTTTGTTTTTCGCATACGCGAATCCGTCGAATGGCCTTGCCCTAGCGGAGGAGTACAATGTCGGCGAGTACCGTCTGCAGACTGGCGACGTGATCGGCTTCGCTGTCATAGGCTATCCCGAGATGCAAAAGCGAGCTGTCATCGACCAAAGCGGTGTAATCGTGTTGCCGGTCCTGGGCCTCCTAACCGTTCTCGGGAAGACAATAGAGGATGTTCGCAAGGAGGTAATTGAGGGTTTAAAACCAAAATCCCTTCCACAACGATCCGCCGACGGCACTGAGACTTGGACTGGGTTTTACCCGGATCAGATTGTAGTTGATATTGAGGAATACAGACCCGTCTATATTGACGGGGACATTGCCTCTCCTGGGACTCAGGCCTTCAGACCAGGCATGACTGTCCGACAGGCTGTGGCGGCTGGCGGCGGCTACCAGCTCGGTCGCGGTGAGCTTCAAAACCCTGAAATGACAGCAGCGGACCTTGGCGGCCGCCTCCACATTCTGCGCATCAAGTACCAGGAAAGCGAAATCAAGGCTGCTCGCATAGAGGCGCAGCTGAGCGGCGCCAGAGCGATTGAGGTTCCGGACGCAGAACATGATCCGAGCCTCGAACCTCGTCGCGACGAAGCTTTGCAGCAGGAGGGGAAGCATCTTGAAGCTGTCTATGCGGATCAGGAGAAGGAGCGCGCTTCGATTGAGTTGGCCGCAACCAAGGCGGCGGAACGAATGGGCTACCTGAAGGAGCAGCAGAAGGCGGATCAAGCGGGCGCAGCCGCAGATGCGGCGGAACTTGATCGCCTCAAGAAGCTCTTCGAAAAAGGTCTGATCCAGATCACGAGGGTCAACGATGCTCAACGCGCAGTGCTCTTGTCAGCGACCCGCGCTTTGCAAACCAACGCTGAGATCGCTCGACTTGAACGCGACCAAGGGGATTTGCAGCGCAGTCTTGATAAGCTTATCGACCAGAGTCGAATTGACCTGTTGGCTGGCTTGCAGACTGAACGCGCGGCGATGAACCAAATGCGCGCTGAGATGGATTCATTGACCAAACAAATCGCCTACGTGATGCAGATGCGCAGCGACCTTGTAGGCGAAGGGGACCGAATTACGATCGGTGTAACCCGCTCCACTGACGGACAGGCAGCGACGACCGAGGTGACTGAAGATACTCTGCTTGCTCCGGGTGACACCATCACAATTACGCTGGAGGTCCCACCAGGAGCGGTCGCGAACTAGACAATTAAATATTGTATAGAGGCGGCGCGTAGTTGCACGTGTCCTATGGAAATGTGGTCCGGGCCAATATCGTTCTGGTGGCCGCTCAGGGTCCGGGCAGTGACGTGATTGCCGCGTGCGCCGCCAAAGCCTGACATCAAGCATCTAGCTTCAACAGCCCCGCTCGGTACGTCCGAACAGGGGACGCGCTTACCTCTCCAGATAAATCTTGTCATAGAGAGGCCGAGACTCGGCGTTTCGCATCCGTTTCACTCGAACCTTGATCCAGCGAGGGACCAATCCGCGGCAGCAGACGTCGACCGTGTGAGGCAGACGTGAAATGGCCGTGCGCGGCTCCAGTACAAAGAGCTTCTTCGACAGGTACCAGGCTGCGGAAGGCCGCCCTTGAAGCAAAGCTCTCACCGCAAGCGAATTGATCGTGTCAAGCAGATGGGCATTGAGATCGCTCCCAAATTGCGGATATTTCTCGTGAAACTCGGCTAGGACAATTTGATACGAACGAAACATCTGCATGACATCGCTCGACATGTTGCCGCTCGTCCTACGGTAACCCACAAGATATTGGGGCACGACACGAAACTCGTAATTCTCCGCTATTCTGAGGCACATTAGAAGATCTTCGCAGCCTTGTGCGTTCCTCGCCCTCAGGGAAGGATCAAACTGTCCCGCCCGCTCGAATGCGGAGCGACGTACAAGCATCGAACTTCCGTTACCGACAAAGTTGTTTCTGCACATGCGTTGCAGCACGCGACCATCGGCATCGGGCTGTTTGAGTGAAAATATCCGACCGTCCTCGTCGATCTCCGCAAACCAGCAATATGCCAGGCCAGCTGACGAGCCTCCTTCCTGCAGGACGCGCAGTTGCAGTGCGATTTTGGACGGAGCCCAAAGATCATCCGCGTCCACGAACGCTAGAAACTCCGCATCGGTGGCAGCGGCGCCGCTGTTGCGTGCGTGCGCAACACCCGCGTTCGGCTGCCTGAAAAGCCGTATACGCCGATCTTGCTCGGCATAGGCGGCCACGATTGACGCGGACCGGTCCGTCGACCCATCATCCACAACGATAATGTCCAGCGCCTGGTGGCTCTGCTGGCAGATGCTGGTCAGCGTCTGGAGAATGGTTCTCTCGGCATTGAACATGGGCACCACGACGCCTATCACAGTGGCATTGTGCTGGCTCATTTGCCTTCGTCTTCTCTCACGACGTGGTAAAATGGCACATCAGGCCGGTAGTTCCATCAACTTTCTCTACTTTAGCTGATGGGAGGATTCAACCACGACGGCCGAGCGGCAAGGCAGAGCGCCCCGGCGAGTTCCACTCAGCACTCCTGGAAGCGATAAAGTAGCGGCCTCCGGACTTTAGCCGGATCTTTAGGAACTCCGATTGTGTAGGTGAGTGAAGAACCTCCCGAACTGCCCGTCGCGGCATTCCCGCTGCCCGAAGCCATGCAGCAGTCGCAGCCTCGCTCGGTGAAACAGGCGTCCACTATTCAACGACAACGCCCCGGCCGAGATCGCCGGCTGCCCACGCATGCACGCAATGCAGCCGTTCATTGTTCGACACCGCGATCCAGGACATACCCGTTATGGCGACATGGCACGGGATCTCCGGGGCCGCCGCCGATGCCAAGACGCAACGCCAAAATTAATTCCGGTCGCCGCGGGCACCCGCAACCGGAAACGAAGGCGGGCGTTGCTGTGACGAACAGGATATAAGCCTATCTGGCAGCAAGCTGGTTGAGGAAAGCCCCACCGTCATGAAGCCAATGAATGAAGAACACCTCGCAGTTCTACGCAGACACATGGTCGAGATGATTGCAATCCATACCGACCTTGCAAGCGAAGAACTCGGCAAGGCGGCGCTCGATGAACGGGTGATGGCAGCGATGCAGCGGGTGCCGCGCCATCTCTTCGTGCCAAGCTCGGTCGCGCCTTATGCCTACCAGGACATGCCACTGCCGATCGGCTTCGACAAAACCGTCTCGCAGCCGTTCATCGTCGCTCTCATGACCGATCTCCTTGCTCTCCAGCCGGACGAGGCGGTGCTCGAGATCGGCACCGGCCTGGGCTACCAAACCGCAATCCTCGCGGAACTCGCCGGGCACGTTTGGAGCGTCGAAATCATCGAGGAATTCGCAAGCCATGCCGAAACTCTCCTGCAGGGCCTCGGTCTATCTAATATCAGCATTCGTGTCGGTGACGGGTCTCGCGGCTGGCCCGAGCACGCCCCATTCGATAAGATCCTAGTCACCGTCGCGGCTGGGCGGGCGCCACCAGCTTTGCTTGAGCAGCTCAAGCCGGGGGGCCGCCTGGTTCTGCCTGTGGGCCCTGAACAAGGGCAGTTGCTGACGGTCATCGACAAGGATTCGGTAGGGCAACTGAAGACTCGCAAACTCATCCCGGTTCGGTTCAGCCGGCTCGAAACGGTCTAATGAGGGTGCGGACATCTGGCCCACAGGGGTCAGCAACTTCGCTATGGCCAGAGATGACGCAGGCCGGGAGGATTGTTTTTAACCTACTGTGGCCGCGACAGCGCCTCGCGTTTTCCGCCGCCCAAAACCAGTATGGGATTTCGCGTCTCACGGCTGCTTCGCGTCCGCTCGTTTGAGCATGGCAAATGCGCGATTGATCCGTTGCAGAGCTGTGGCGTTTGCCAGCAGTGCGTAAAGCGCGAACCCGCCCGTGAGAAACCAAGGCGAAGCGGCGCCCATGGCGATCGCCAATCCATCGGCGACTAACAGCACGCAAATGAACACCAGACGTTCCATCCGTTCGAAGAAATCCGGCCACGCCTGGTTTTCTATGGGGATTTCGATCGCCGTCCGCGCCTTGGCGTAGCTGGTGAGGATTCCGCCGGCGAATGCGATCATTGCGATCGCCCACAGATCGGCGACCCAGCCTATTGCCGCAAACACGGCAAGTTCCTGATAGCGGTCGGCCATGGCGTCGAAATAGCCACCGGCCTTCGTGCTCATATGTCTCCGACGGGCGACCGCACCGTCCAGCGCGTCGAAGGTGAAGGCCAACGCGAGGCAAAGGCCAAAGGCAAGGCTTGACTGGTGGTACACATAGGCGGCGCACGACAGGGCGACGAGCACCAGACCGCCGGCTGTAACTTGGTTCGGGGTCATGCCGATCCCGATCAGCGGAGAAGCGGCGTGCTCCCATAGCGGGTCGATACGACGTTTCATAAGACCGGCGATCATGATGACTTTGCTCCTCTGATGATGTCGTTCCGCGAAGCTTAACCGGCAAATTGTGGGTTCGTTCCAGCCCGTCGGCGCCGACCGAGGTGGTCAGCGCGGCGGAGACCGATCAGGCCCGGCTCAACCAGCAGCGTTTCTTTGGCGAATGCGGCCAATGGATTAAGGTAGCCAGAGAACTGTCAAGCTGTCGGCGAAACGGAAAATTTCGGTTGCTGCTATAACCGTCCGATGTTGTTCCGATGTTTCTGCAACGCCCGTCGTGTCTGCCGCCGCACATCGACTGGCAGTCTAGCGGCAGTAACCCGAAAGATGTGACTATAATGCCTATTTACAATTCACGGGGAAGCCGTCCGAAACTCCATGCGTAAATTTCTGCCTAAGTTTGCTTGCCTACTCGCGACCTCTGCCGGCGCAGGATTCTCTCCGTTATGGCCGGGCACGGCCGGCGCGGGCGTCGGAGTGGCTCTTGCCGCGGTCCTGATACCTGCATCGCCTTGGCTGATCGTGCTTGCCTATATGGCCTTATTCGCCGTGGGAGTATGGGCGTCGTCGCATGTCGTCTCCCATACCGGGACGGAGGATCCGCAGATCGTCGTCGTTGACGAGACCTTCGGCACCGCCGCAACACTTTCCATGCTGCCGCTCGACCCGGTCTGGTGGGCAGCAGGTTTCCTTGCCTTCCGGTTTTTCGATGTCGTCAAGCCTTGGCCCATCGGCGTCGTGCATGAGAAGGTAAGGGGTGGACTCGGCATCATGCTGGACGACGCGGCTGCGGCTGTCTTTGCCGGCGCGTTGCTGCTTTTGCTGAACGATTTGATTCAACGTTTGCCGTAAGGGGGACATCTTCGTCTTCACCTGCCACTGTCGAGCTTATTGCGGCCCACCGGGAAAAACAGACCTCTCGCCACCAAAATCTGCCGGAGCAGCGCTAGACCGCAGCGTCGCGCGGCCGTGCCAAATCGTTCGTTCCCTCCGGATCCGGCGCTTGGCCATAGCTCATCTTCTTCATCTGCTCGATCACCCGCGCCATCTCCTCGTCGGAAAGGACGGGCGGCTCACCAAGTGTAAGCGCCTGGACATACATGCGCGAAAGGGTTTCGACCTCGTTCGCCAGCCACAACGCCGCTTCCATGGTCTTGCCGAGCGAAATTTGGCCGTGCTGGCCAAGCAGGCAGGCGAAGCGTTCCTTGAGTGCAACCAAGGCATTGTCGGACAAGGCCTGCGTGCCAAAGGTTGCGTATTCCGCGCAGCGGATCGTCGTACCGCCAGCCACTCCTGTCATATAGTGGAAGCTCGGGATCGTCTTGTGATGGCAGGCCAGCGTCGTGGCGTAGAGCGAGTGGCAATGCAGCACGACGTTGATCTCCTGCCGCTCCCTCAAAATGTCACGGTGGAAGCGCCACTCCGAGGAGGGCCGTCGGCCGACATAGGTGCCGTCAAAGCCCATCTCGACGATGTCTTCGGGCGTCATCGTTTCGTAGGGCAGCGACGAGGGCGTGATCAGGAAACCGTCGCTGCAGCGCACCGACAGGTTGCCGGCATTGCCCTGGTTGATACCGCTGGAGTTCATCCGGCGGCAAACATCGACCATCTCGCGGCGCAGCGCGCTGTCATCGGTCATCGATTGTCCCTTTTGCTGGTGTTGCCCTGTTGCAAGTTGTTTCGCTTCGCCAGTTCGCGCCACCGCTGTGCATAGGCTGCGAGCGCGTTACGGTCGCCGGCAAAGGCGGTCGGCCGGCTGAGTGCGATGGGAGCCGGCGTGTCACGAGTTTCATGTTCGCCAAGTAACGCCGCACCCGAAGCGGTGCCGTAGGAGTCGAGGTTGTAGACCGTTTCGGCGTTTGGCCGCAGCGCGGCAACAAACGTGGCGTAGAGCGGATCCCTCAGGAAGGTGCCATCCAATGCAACCAACCCGTCTTCGTTCAGCGCATCGATACATTCGGTCGTCAGCAGCGCGGCATAGAGCACGGCGAGCCCTTTGCGCTCAGCAGGGGTTTCTGCAGGCGGCCCTTCAAACCGGCCGCGCCCAGTGCTGCCGGGAAACAGGCCGTCATCGTCGCCGAACGACGGCAATGCGAAGGTGCCGCGCTCAATCGACAAGCTGACCAGCGCAGCGTCGGCCGCAGTTTCTTCTTGCCCCTGTCCTGCCACATGACTGAACTCTCGTCCGCCCATGGTCAAAACGCCGCCGACCGGGCCTCCCGTCACGTCGCTGTTCAGCACCATTCCGCGGTTTTCATCGAGGTGGTCGAGAGGTGTCGCCGCGCACATTCCGACAATCCAGGTTCCGGTAGAGATCACGCAGGCGTCGCGCATGCCTGCCGCCTGGTAGCGGTAGAGGTTCAGGCTGCTGTCGTGGCCGCCAGTCAGGACAGACAGCTTTTCCGGTATGCCGTGCCGGCGCGCCAGATCGTGCCGGATTGGCCCCAACGTCTCCCAGGCCGGATGGAATGGTGGCATGAGGCGCTGCCACCCCTGCCCCGCGACAATGGGTGACCACTGCTTGCGCACATTGTTCCATAGATGCGATTGCGCCGAGAGGATCGTCGGTTCGGCCGATGGCACGCCTGACAGCCGCCAGGCCCAATATTGCGGCAAGCCCAGATACCAGCGAGCCTGAGCGACGCGCTCCGGATCAACCTGCTGCATCCAGTACAGCTGGCGCGCCTGGTGGGCGGCCTTTAGCATGATCGCGCTGCCGCGATCGAAGAAATCGCCCGAAAGCGGCGCGTAGCCATCGCGAATTGCGGGCGGCAGATCCTGCTCGTAGTCAATCATCGGCAGGGCGGACGTCTCGTCGGGATCTGCGTTCACCAGAACTCCCGCGGAGCCATGTCCGGTGCCGACCACCTTTTCCAGCGGATGATGACGGCACAAACTGGCAAGCGAGCCGAACAGCCAGTCGCTAATGCCCTTGAGGTCGTGCTGCCGCCAAGGTGGACCGGGCCGCACTTCGTTGTGGACAGAGAGGCTCTCTACGAGCACGCCGTCGAGCGTCATCGCGGAGAGCTTAATATTGGTCTTCCCGACATCGAAGACGGCGATCCTCGCGCCGTCCGCCTTCTGCCCGTCACCCATCGTGTCAGATCAAACCGTATTGGCGAGCCTTGTTGCGCAGGAACGGCAAGCCATTACCCATCACCTCGGCCTCATCCTTCGCGACCGGGCGCCAGACCGAGAGACCGTAGGAGACTTCCGGCGGCATGTTGATGAAGCTTTCCATGGCAAGTCCGCCCTTGAAACCGATCGCCGCCAGCGTTGCGTAAATCTCGTCCCAGGGGCAGTTGCCAGTGCCTGGTGTGCCGCGATCGCTCTCGGACAAGTGGATGTACTTCAGGTGATCGCGGGCGGCCAGAATGCCATTGGCCGCCCCCTTCTCCTCGATGTTCATATGGTAGGTGTCGAGATGAACAAAGATGTTGTCGGCCCCGATTTTCTCGACCATCCAGACGGCCTGCGCGCCGGTGTTGATCAAATGGTTCTCGTAGCGGTTCACGGCCTCGATTCCGAGTTCGATGCCGCGCTTCTTGGCGTGCTTGGCGGCGACGGTCAGCACATGCGCGATGTTGTCGTATTCCTTTTCGGTCGGTGGCACGCCGGTGCGTTCGCCGATACCGCCGAAAATCACGCCGGAAAGCGCCAGCGCGCCCATTTCCGCCGTCTTGTCGATGGCCTCTTCGAGATGTTTGATGGCGGCATCCGGCCGAACCGAGGCCCAGGCGCGCTCCGGCAGGCCGAGCGAGCAAACGGCAGGAAGATTGTGCTTTTTGAGCAAGGCGCGTGTATGCGCGGCATCGACCGCCGGCGCGTTCAGAAGCGCGATCTCGATAAAGTCCATCCCGTATTTGACCGAAGCCGCGATCGCCTTCTCCGCGCCGGCCCGGTCCCAGTTCATCGTCCACATCGAGGTGTGGACCCCAAAACCATGCATCTAACTCATCCTCTGTTTGTGTTTAGGAATTTGAGGCGCCCGGCAAGCCAGCGCAGGATCATCACCGTGATCATCAAAATCCCCCAGACTGCCGTCGCAAGATGCTGGTTCGCGCCCATCAGATTGAGTCCCGAGGACAGAAGCTGGAGCACGACCAGCGCAACGAAGACCGGGATCACTCGACCGAAGCCGCCGAACGGATTGACGCCGCCCAGAAAACAGGCAAGCACGGTGATCAGCAGGTAAGACTCGCCGTGGCCGACACGCACCGAATTGAAGCGCGCCAGCATGATGATGCCGGCAACCGCGCACATCGCTCCGGACAATGTGTAGACGAGAACCTGCACCTTGCGCGTATTGATACCGGAATAGCGCGTGGCCTCGATATTGGAGCCGATCATGTAGGTGTTGAAGCCTAGCTTCATGCGCGTCAGCAAGACCTGCCAGATCAGCACGCAAGCGATGAAGATGAGCAACGGTACCGGGATGCCAAAGATCGAACCGTAGCCGATCGCCGCGAAGAAGCCGGGAATGCCGGACACGTCGCCGCCGCGCGTCAGGAATTCGCCGAGACCGCGCAGGAAGATCATCATCGACAGCGAGACCAGAATCGGGTGAGCCTTGGTGTAGGCGATGACGAGCCCCATGATCAGCCCACTCAGTGCTCCGACCACGATGGCAAGGATCGAGCCAAGGACAAAGGCGTCGATGCCTGCGTCGACGCCTCCCTGGCTTTGCAGTACCCAAGCCAGCGTCAGGCCGGCCATGTTGGCCGTGAAGGTGATGGCCAGGTTCAAGCCGCCGGTCAGGATCGGCAGCAGCATGGCAAGCGTGAGGAGGCCGAGTTCCGGCAGCTGGAAGGCGACCGATCCAAAGGTGGCACGGGAAAAGAAGTTCGGCGCGGCAAAGCCGAACACGACCATAACCGCTACGAACGCGGCGAGCGGACCTGCTAATTCGGGGCCGAGCGCGTTGCGGGCGCGTTCAATCAAAACCGTCATGAAGGCACCCGCCGGCTTTTCAGGAACGGCAGCAGGCGTTCGATGCTGGTGTTCGACAGGGTGATGGCGGCAAGAATAATGGCGCCGACGATCATCTTGAACGCGAAAGGCGATACACCCATCAAATTGAGTCCGTTTTGGGTGATCGAGACCAACAGAACGCCCAGAATGCAGCCGAGCACGCTGCCTTTGCCGCCGCCGAGCCGCGCACCGCCAAGGACCACGGCTGCCAGGACGTCGAGTTCGCGACCATAAAGGGCGTTCGGCACCACTTCCTGCGCGTAATGCGCTTGCACGAGACCGGCGATGCCCGCCATCAGGCCCAGCCAGCCGAATGCAATAAACTGCATGGCACCAATATTGATGCCGAAGCGGCGCGCCCCCTCCGGATTGTCGCCAAATGCGTAGAGCTGGCGCCCAGTGGTGGTGCGCGTGATCAACGCCCAGGTAGCGAACACGCAGATAGCCATAATGAGCACAGGTAGGGTGATTTCCGCCCAGCTGCCGTCAGCCATCTCTCGCTCGAACAGCACGACACGGTTGGTGAGCCAGTCCGGAAGATTGTAGATCGACACGCCGCCTGTGAAGAACATCAGCAAGCCGAAGAAAATGTTGAAAGTCGAAATCGTGGCGACGATCGAAATGATTCTGAACCCGTGGATCAGGAAGGCGTTGATGCAGCCCAACGCGACGCCCAATGCGCCAGCGATGATGACGCCGATAATCCAATTGCCGCCGCCGACCCAGCCGAGGACGGTCGCCGTCAGATATTGCACAACGGAGGCAGCAACTGCGAAGGAAATGTCAATGCCACCGGCGACCAGCACGACGAGCAGGCCGACGGCGAAAATGATGTTGACCGAGCTGGTGTTCAGAAGGTCAAACGCGTTGCCGAGGGTGAAGAACCGGTCTGTCGCGAACGAAAGGAAGACGCAGATGACTGCGATAACGGCCAGCAAAGCCAGTTCCGTTGCGTGGGAGCGGACAAACCTACGCATAGACCGCCTCCTCGATCGCCTGGAGGGTCGTAGCGCCCGGTGCATATTCGCCGACAATGCGCCCCTGAGCCATGTGCAGCACACGGTCCGCGTTGAAATAGACTTCAGGCACCTCGTCCGAGATCAGGATAATGGCCAGGCCGCTGTCTGCGAGCTTGGAAACGATGTCGAAAATGCCGGCGCGCGCGCCGACATCGACGCCGACTGTCGGTGCGTCGAGGATAAGCAGCTTCGGACCGGTCGCCAGCCATTTTGCAATGGCGACACGTTGCTGATTTCCCCCCGACAGGGTCGAGATCGCGTCGTCCTGCTTTCCGATCCTGACGCCGAGATCCCTTATCCAGCGATTGACCAGAGATCGCTTGCGATCGCTCGAAATGAAACCGCTCGAAAGGATCTTGTCCAGCGAGGCGATGACCATGTTGTCGGCGATTGCCTGGGGCTGAATGAGGCCGAGCGACAGCCGGTCTTCCGAAAGATAGGCGACGCCGGCAGCGATCGCGTCACGGTTGGAACCGAAGCGAACGGGTTTGCCATCCAGGACGACAGAGCCCGATTTCGGCTTGCGCATGCCAAACAATGTCAGCGCCAGCTCGGTGCGCCCTGCCCCGAGCAACCCGGTGATGCCGAGCGTCTCGCCGCGCCGGACCGCCAAGGACACATCCTGGAATTCGCCGGGCCGCGACAGTCCCTCGACCTCAAGCATGACCGGGCTCTTGCTCAAATCCCGATGCAGGACGGAATAGTCGAAGGTCTTGCCCGTCATCAGCTCGGTGATGCGCGATTGGGTCAGGCCCTTGGTTGGATAGACGCCTACCAGCGCGCCGTCGCGCAGCACGGTGACGCGGCTGGAGATTTCAAGAACCTCCGCCAAGCGATGACTGACGAACACAACGGCGACGCCCGACGACGACAGATTGCGCACAATGTCCAGCAGATAGTCGGTTTCGGATTGGGTGAGCGACGCCGTCGGCTCGTCCATGAAGACGAGCTTCGCCTCGCCGACGAGGGCGCGCGCGATTGCTACGATCTGCCGCTGTGCGATGGGAAAATGGTGGAGTGCTAAATCGACATCGAGGGTAACACCAAGACGTTGCAGGGCGTTGGTCGCGACACGGCGCATTTCGGCATAGTTCACCAGCCGCGGCCAGCGGCCGATGACAGTCTGGAACGCGATGTTCTCGGCGACAGTCATCTCGGGAAACAGGGCGAGGTCCTGCCAGATGACCTGAATCCCGCCGGCCTGCGCCGTAACCGGCGACATATTGGAGTAGCTCTGGCCATCATAGTCGATCACGGCGCCCGCCTCGGGCTTGTACACGCCCGTAATGACCTTGATCAGCGTGCTCTTGCCGGAGCCGTTCTCGCCGGCGAGGCAATGCACCTCGCCCGGCAGCACCTCAAAGCTGACATTCTTCAGCGCCTTCACGCCGCCGAACGTCACGCTGATGTTGCGGAGCGACAGCAACGGCCGTGATGTGGCGCCATCGAGTGCCTGATCAGCCATCGAGTTGAAACCCTGGATTCAATCCCGTTTGCAGTCCTGCAGCCGGGCCGGCTCGAGGCCAGCCCGGCTGCCATAGCCTTGGGAGGCTTTACAGGCCCATCGCCGCGAGATCGTCGACAGTATCCTTGTTGATGGGGACCAGCTGATCGACGATGATGTTACGGTTTTCGAAGTCGGGCTTGACTGTCCCTAGCCCTTCGATCGTATCGCCGTCCTTGATCTCGTTGCCCTTCATGAGATGGTCGGCCAGCGTGACGAAAACCTCGCCCGCCTGCTTCGGATTCCACATGAAGCCGCCGGAGATCGCGTCGTTCTTGATGAGCTTCTGGCCCTGGCCTGGCGAGAATGGGCCGAGCACGAATATTTCCCCCACCTTCCGCCGCTCTTCGATTGCGCGCCCAGCGCCGATCGGGCCTTGGCTGCCGAAGGCCAGAAAGCCCTTCAAGCCGGAATTCGCGGAAATCAGGTCAAGCGCAGTGCTGCGGCTTTTGTCGACATCCTCGGCGACACCATAACGTTCGCCGACAAGCTTCATGTCGGGATAGTTCTTCTTTAGATACTCGATTGCCGCATCGGCCCAGGCATTGTGCAGCGGCACCGTCAGCGAGCCGACGAACACTGCATACTCACCCTTGCCGCCCATCTTCTCCGCCAGGAGCTTGGCATGAGCTTCGCCGAAGCCGGTCGCGGACGCGAGTTCGAAATCCCAGTCGGCGCCCTTCTGGCCAGGCGATTCATGCGTGATGACGATGATGCCGGCGTCCTTGGCCTTCTGCAGCACCGGTTCAAGCACTTTGGCATCGTTCGGCACCACACCGATGACCTTGACCCCCTGTGCGATCAGATCCTCGATGGCGCGAACTTGCAGTGCCGGATCGGCGCTGGTTGGGCCAACCATGAACGCGTCGACGCCGAGCTTCTGGCCGCGCTCCTTGATACCCGCCTCCATTGCGTTGAACCACGGAATGCCGCCGATCTTTACGACGACGCCGACCTTGCCGGCCTGCTGTGCCATCGCAGCGAACGATCCGCCAAGCAAAAGGGTCGCGGCAAGCGCCGCGATCATGAGCTTTTTCATCTGTACTCCTCCCATAAGTTCCTAGTGGAACACACTCGAGCCGTCGAACGACGGCGGCCGTTAGAAACCTCCCCGAAAAACACGGGCGCTTCCCCATCGATTATCCACCGGTTTCCGCTTGCACAATCGATGGTGCAGAAACTATTATGCATGGAGAAGCTCTCGTCAAGCCGGATATTTGCTCTAAAAAGACGCGCGGGAGGGCCAGATGGATCAGCGGGTCAAGAAAAAGGCGACGATCTATGACCTGTCCGTGCTATCGGGCAGTTCGCCATCGACCGTGAGTGCCGTCCTGAACGGCACTTGGCGCAAGCGCCGCATCAAGGAAAGTACGGCGCAAACAATTCTCGGCCTCGCCGAACTCCACCAATACACCACCAATCTGCAGGCGCGAGGCTTGCGACGCTCGCGATCGGGCCTGGTCGGCCTGATGCTGCCCGTCCACGACAATCGCTACTTCTCCTCCATGGCGCAGACGTTTGAGGGGCATGTGCGTAGCCGCGGCCAATGCCCGGTCGTGGTTAGCGCCAGCCGCGACCCGGAAGAGGAACGGCGGACCGCGGAGACGCTGATCTCCTATTCAATCGACCAGCTCTTCATCGTCGGCGCCACCGATCCGGACGGCGTGCACGAGGTCTGCGAACCGGCGGGGCTGAGGCATATCAACATCGACCTGCCGGGAGCGAAGGCGCATTCGGTGATCAGCGACAATTATGAGGGCGCACGGATGCTGACGGAAGCAATCATCCGCCGCTTCGGCAACGACGATCCTCTGCGGCCGGACGAGCTGTTTCTGTTTGGCGGCCGCAACGACCATGCCAGCCGCGAACGCATCGCCGCTTTCCATGCGACCAAGAAGGCACTGCTGGGCGCCGACCCTGAAGACGGTGTGCAGTCCTCCGGGTATTCGCCCGATATAACTTTGCGTGCCTTCGAGGCGTTTTACCAACGCCACGGCAAGCTGCCGCGCGCGCTGTTTGTCAATTCGTCGATCAATATGGAAGGTCTGCTGCGTTTCATGGCGGGCCGGCCGGCGGAGATGTTTAGTGAGCTCGTCGTCGGTTGCTACGACTACGATCCGTTCGGCTCCTTCCTGCCCTTCCCGGTAATCATGGTGCGGCAGAACATTGAGGCGATGATTACGAAGGCGTTCGAGCTGATCGATAACGCGACGACGACGCCACAGACCTTCCTGATTGCGCCAGAGTTGATCCAGCCCAGGTCTGCGCTCAAAGGGCCGCTCGACACTCTGAAGGATATAGCGTGAGTGCGAAATGGCGCGACAGGGTGACCCTGCACGCCCTGAGATTTCAATGGCTTATCATGCCGATCGGCATTGAGACCGGTGCCGAACCGCCGCAGAACCTCTTCTCCGAAAGTGCCGCCGGCCGCCTTCTCCTGGCTGCTTCGCTCACAAGTGATCCCATATTGGAGCCACAGTCGCCATCTCCGTGCAAACCTATCACGAAAGTGTCGCCGGTTCACTGTGAGCCCAATACGGGACACGTGGGCGCAGGCCAAAGACCAACAGCAGCGAGCATTAGAAGCGATAACGGATTCCAAGAGTGTTCGCATTAGAACCCTCGTTCATATCGCCAATTGTACCATCGGCGCCGGATCTATGGTGGAGTTGGTAGACAAGTTCGACATTGGGAGCTTGCCTGACTCTGAACGAAAGCTCCGCACCAACGAAGCCGAGGAATGATGCATCGCCATCGTAGCGGATTTCGCGATCGCGCTCGATCTCGGTAGGGCCTGTAACGGCACTGAATCCAGCGGTCAGTGCGGGCGCAATCGCCAAATCACCAATGACAAGGCCCTGGTGGCGAAGTCGCGCTCCGGCCCAAAGTTCGCCAGACGTATCGTCGTCCTGGCCAAATCTTATGGCCACGCCGGTGACGCCACCAAGAACGAAACCAGCGCCTATATCGACGAGATCGCGACCGTATGCAGCTCCGATTATATAGTTGTCCGTGTAGTCGGCACCAAAAACATTGATCGTGTCCCCGAAGGCCCCGCTCGCAAACACGCCACCAAAGACATAAACATCATTCTTGGTCGGCAGACCGTCTGTGAAAGGGTCTTGGGTCGCAAAATAAATAAAGGGAGAATTGTCATCGGCGAGTCCAGAACTGACTGAAGTGCTCAAGATCACCGCAGCCAGGGCCGCTTGCAGTGCGTGCATAGACAAGCTCCGAATCAATCCATGCCATTGTTCGCAATTGCACAGGGGAAAACAAGGTACGAATTGGTTTGTCGCCAGAATACTGGATGTGGTTCATCCCATACCTCGAACTCTTCTTTTGGCTCTGCCAAGCGGCTTGCGACACCTGCCTCAGGTAACCCGGTGGTGCGCGCCGTAAATCCGGGAACGTTTTCGCGTCGGCGCGGGTTGTGGAGATGCCTCAAACGCATGGGACGCCGGTGAAATGGCCATTCTTTCAGGAAAATCGGGAAGCTGTTGGGTGGCGGCAGCCCCCGCTACGAATTATCCCCCGCTCGAGGGCTCGATCCATGCGGAGGCCGTTGTCGTGGGCGCCGGGATTGTCGGGCTCACGACGGCGCTTCGCCTTTGCGAGGCCGGTCGGTCGGTGATCGTCATCGAAGGCCTGCGGACAGGCGGCCAGGTGACCGGCCGCTCGACGGCCAAGATCACGACGCAGCACGCGCTGATCTACCACCATCTCATCGACACCTTCGGCCGGGACCTGGCGCAAGCCTATGCCGATGCGAATTCCGCCGGCGCTGTTCAGATCCGGGAATGGGTTCGCAACTATGGCATTCCCTGCGATCTCGAGGCCAAAGACGCCTATACCTACACCTGCGATGCAAGCCGGCGCGCGGAGATCGTGGCCGAGGCAGAGGCCGCGCGGCAAGTTGGGCTGAACGCCGATAGTCTCGAGCGCGCGCCGCTCCCTTTCGAAACGGCCGCCGCTCTGCGTTTTTCAGACCAGGCGCAGTTCAATCCGGCGATGTATCTGGTTGGCCTGGCTCGAGCGGTGACGGCCCGTGGCGGACGGATGTTCGAAAACAGCCGCGCGATCTCGATCGGCGAGGCAAGCCGCTGGCGCGTCGTCACCGACAGCGGCACCGTCCACGCCGAGCATGTGGTCGTCGCCACCAACATGACGGTGAAGAGCCCCGTCGGTATGGCGAACCGGACCCAGCCGCGCTGCCACACTGCCATGGCGTTCCGGATCGATGACCCTCTTGCTGTCGACGGCATGTTCATCGGCATCGACCATCCAACGCATTCCATCCGCACCGGCCGCGATGCCGAAGGCCCGCTGCTGGTCGCGCTCGGCCCCAAATTCGACACAGGCCAGGATGGCGACGTGGCGAAACGGTTCGTCGAGCTGGAACAATGGGCCAGAATGAGCCTTCCGGTTGGGGACGTTGCGTGGCGCTGGTGTAATGAGGACTATGATACGGCCGATAGAGTTCCGTATGCCGGCGAACCCGATCCGGACAAAGCCTCCGGTTTTCATATTGCCACGGGATTCAACGCCTGGGGCATCACCAATGGAACGGCCGCAGGCACGATGATCGCGGATTTGATCTGCGCTCGGCCGAGCCCATGGCAAAAGCTCTATGATCCGACGCGGTCTTATCCCGAGGACTTTCATAGGAATGGCCGCAGCCAATCGATTGTCTCAAGCATCGACGACATCGTGCCCGGCATGGGCGGTGTGATCGTCAGGGGTGACGAAAAGATCGCGGCGTGGAGAGACACTGAAGGAGTACTCCACCCCGTTTCGGCGACATGCACCCACAAAGGCTGCACCGTGACCTGGAACAACGCGGACAACACCTGGGATTGTCCCTGCCATGGCTCGATTTTCGCCGCCGACGGCACGGTTATCCACGGCCCGGCTCGAAAACCGCTTGCCCCGGCCGCGCTGTAAAAAAGGCGGCGACCGACACGGCCGGCGTTACCGCGCGTAGGTTCCGACCAGCTCAGTCTGCTCCAGCGCATGCTTCTGGGCTTCCTTCCAGACAGACTGCACGCCCGCCTGTCCCGGCACACTGAGGCTCGGCACGTCGAGCACGGCCAGCCGGAAATGATAATGATGGACGCCATGTCCCACCGGCGGCTGTGGGCCGTCGTAATAGGCATTGCCGAAATCGTTGGTGCCTTGCCGAAGTGCCGACGGACCTGGCTTGCCATCTTGCGCCTCGGCTAGCTCGCTGGCATCGGGCGGGATATTGAACACCGCCCAGTGCCCGAAGGTGCCGCTCGGCGCGTCGGGATCCTGCACGACAAGAACAAGGCTCTTCGCACCATCCGGAACCCCGGACCACTTCAGCGGCGGCGAGACGTTCTGGCCGTCACGGGTATACCTTTCAGGGATTTTCCCGCCCGCCGGAAACGCAGGGCTGATAAGGGTGAGTGGCATTTTCATTTCCCCAAAGAAGCGTTACGGCCGAGACCATCGAGGTCTGGGCGCCATTTCACGCCGCTTGCTGAGCTTCCGCGGCGCGCCTGATTTCTGCCGGCAAGGATTCCCAAACCTTGGTCATTTGCCCCTCGTCCACGTGGTGAACGAGCACCTTGGATACGACCCTGAATGCAACGTTGGAATCGACCGGCCGGGTGAATTCCAGCTCTGCCTTGATTTTGGCGAGAAACTCATCGAGCGACCGCAACTTCTCGGGCGTCTTGGAAGGCTGATATTGGTCGTAATAGGCGCCGCGTACCAGGATCGGCAGCTGCGAGCCGAGGTGGGCTGCAAGATCCGGCTGCATGCGGTCTCGCAGCGCGTGCAGCACCGCTCCAAGAACATGCCATGCGATCTGCCGATCCGGTCCCATCTCGGCCATGATATCGTCGAGCCAGATGTTTGTGGTCTGCAGCGTCTTGTCGAATACATCGAGTCCGGTGGCGCTCATCGAAGCCTCCTGTTCAACGGTTTGAACGCCTCATCAGACGAAACGACCGTGGGTCGGCTGTTGTTCCCGTCCGCAAGCTTAAAGGCCGTCTCTCGCGAGGCGTGTGATCCATCCGGCCAAGCTTTCGCTGCGTGTGTTTCCGCCAAGATTGCCCCGTCAAGATTTGGCCTTGGCGACGGCAACGAAAAGCGATTGTCCTTGCCTGTTGATGCGGAACAATATGGGCCTGTTCTGTTGGCGCGATTTCGCCCACTCCTCTTGGATGTCCGACGGCTGCGTCACGTTCCGGTTGTTGGCCGAGACGATCACATCGCCAGGCTGAATGCCGTTTTCGGCGGCGAGGCCGTTGGGGGCCACTTCTTGCACGAATACGCCCGTAATGTCCGGCTGGAGTCCGAGCTGCTGGCGCGCCTCATCCGGGATTGGGCTGAGCGACAAACCAAGACGTGTGTCGGCCGTTTCCGACTTTGGAACGGCGCCGGTCTGTTGCTCCTCATCGTTGCGCTGTCCGATGGTCAGAGCTATTTCCTGTTGGCTGCCTCCACGATTTCTTGTCAGCGTCGTTTTTGTTCCCGGCGTTTGGCTCGCAGCCGCGAGCGTCAAATCGTGGACGTTCTGGATGTCCTTGCCGTTAAAGCGTGTAATCACGTCTCCTGCCTGTATGCCTGCCTGCTCCGCCGGACTGCCGGGTTCGACCGAAGCGACCAGCGCTCCCTTGCTGTCGGGTATTCCAAGCGCCTCAGCAATCGACGGCGTGATCTCCTGGAGACGTACTCCGATGAAGCCGCGCTCGATCCGGCCGGTGCGGATCAACTGGTCGACAATGTTGCGGGCGGTGCGGGATGGTACCGCAAAGCCAATCCCTATGCTGCCACCTGTGGGAGATACGATGGCCGTGTTGACCCCGATCACTTCGCCGCGCGCATTGAACAGCGGGCCGCCGGAATTGCCGCGATTGATTGAGGCGTCGGTCTGGAGAAAGTCGTCGTATGGACCGGCATTGATGTCGCGCGAACGGGCCGAAAGCACGCCGACGGTGACGGTCCCACCGAGTCCGAACGGACTGCCGATGGCGATGGTCCATGCGCCGGGTTGTACTGCATCTGAGTCACCCCAGGCGGTGGTTGTCATGTTGGGCCGTGGGTCGATCTTCAGCACCGCGAGGTCGGTTGCCGCATCGCGGCCGACGAGCCGCGCAGGCAGCGTCTCCTTGTCGGAGAATACGACATGAATTTCGCTGGCATCGGCAACGACATGGTTGTTGGTGACGATGTATCCATCGGGGCTGATCACAAAGCCGGAGCCAAGTGCCTCTCGCACCCGCGGTTGAGCCGGTCCAAGGCCGCGGCCATAGAAAGGACTAAGAAGGTCGTTCAACGTCGCCTGGTCTTGGATAATCTGTCGGGTGGTTATTGCGACCACGGCCGGAATTTTCTCGCGCACGATTGCCGTGAAGTCGTTCGGGATTTCCTGGGCTGCGAGCGGAGCAAAGCCGCCGGCCGAGAGCATCAGAGTTCCGGCGATCAGGCCGGAGCAAAGTCTTTTGTTCAAAACCGGAAACATGGTCTGCGACTCCTCCAGCGTTCAGTGATCAAGCATGCGACAGCTCCAGCATGAGAAAGCGGTTCACCAGCGGATTACTACAACCTTGTCGTTCCCGTTGGCGAGTTCGACAGCTTCGGTGCCGTCCGGTTTGCGGCTTTCGATCCGGGCGCTTTCTATTGTTTCTATGCCAGCGATATTGGCTGCAAAGGCTTCGTCAATCTCGGCGGCACAGACCAGGGTATCCGGTGGCAGATCCTTTACTTGGTCCATCAACTCGCGAAGCTTCATGGCGAATCTCCTTGCACGGCCCCGGGTTCTTTCGACCGCACATTTCAACCATGTCCCTCAAGAAAAGTTCCCGGAGAGGATTGCGGGAATCTCACAGGATGATCTCTGCGCAAGGGGTCTCTCGTAGAGCCCGAGAGAACGGTCTTTGAATAACCACGACCGGCCTCGGAAATCATCTGAACTCCAGCTCGCAATCCGGCGGGCGGGGATCTGCCCGTTACGCTCGGCCACGATGTATCGGGCGTGGTGGAGCTGTCCGGCACGCGGGCGCAACTTTGAAGAAGGGCGATCCGATGTTTTGCCATGCTTGGCAATGACCGCCGCGGTAACGCCGAATACGTCGTGGTCAAGGCGACGGAAGCGGCAGCAAAACCGGAACGTCTAACCCATGTGGAAGCCGCCGCCGTGCGGCTTGCCGGCATACAGCATGGCAGGGCCTTTTCGACCATGGCGACCCTAAAATCCGGGCAGCGGGTTCTCATCCATGGCGGCGCCGGCGTTGTCGGGCATCAGGCGATTCAGTTTGCCAAGGCTGCGGGCGCATTTGTCGTGACGACTGTTGCTGCCAACGATTTCGATTTCGCCCCGCGAGGATGCACATGTGGTGGCATGGATCGTATGAGCGCGGGCTGTGTTCACTTAAGAGGGCGCTCGAATTGCTTCTCTATACGGTATACGGTCGCCGACAAAGGGCCTGACCGGGCGAGCATGAAATCTTCACCCGGCCGCTCTGAAAGCACGCATTCGCTCCACGATCCACTGTGTTGCCGGCGACGCCACCAGCATCTGGCGGCCAGCCGCTAACGAGAACGATCAAGACTTGTCGTCACCGTTCTGCGCTGGCCTCAATGCACAAACCTTGCCCTCAGCCAAGCCAGAAGTCTGTTGCCGGTAATTGTCCGGCGAACTCTGGCGGCAGCCCATCGCGCTTGCATGGTAGCACCGACGTGGCAGTGACAGACGATGTTGTGCAACTGCCAGTCACTCAGCTCGAAGAAGCGCTTTGCCTCACCGTAGGTGTCATCTTTCAGACCCATGGCGCGCAGCACCGGATCCTCATAGGCAACAGTGATCGGCGACCCCGCGCCACGCGCTACGGCACGGGCTTCAGGACTGAGATATTCGGTGCCTGAAAGCGCTCCGAGGCAACGCCGTGGATTTTGCTCGAGAAGCTTTGCCCAACGCTCGATCCGTTGCGTCCGAGACATGGCCGGGTATGTCGCCGAGGGCTCAACTGTTGCAATTGTTTGCAGTTGCTCGAGTGTTTGATGTTTCATGGTCGGCTCCTTTCATTAGGTCGAAGCGCCCACGCCCTCACAGAAGATTATTGCGCTGCGACGCGCCGACAAGGCCAGAATTGGCGATGTTAGGAGTTTGCCCCTCGCAGGGGTTCTTATCAGGAACCTTCTCGGGGGCCTGCTTGTTTTGGCTAGTGAAAGGAGAGCGTCATGAGCACAAAACCACCACCCGTTCCGGCAGAGAACAAGAGCCCTAAGGGTCCGGGCGATAAGAAGTCGATTCCCGTCGACCCAACGCAGCACGGCCATTCCGCCCCAGATCCCGACAAACAGGGCCAGCAGGGCAACACTAGGGTCAATACGACCCATCAAGGCTACCAGCAGGACCGTTAGGTGATTTCATGTCTACGTCGAAGAAGACCCGCGCCAGCATCCGCCATGGCGGTCCTGGCGCATCGCACGAGAATGCCAAGAAGCCGCTGGTGATAGAAAAGCCGCCAGCCGATTCCGATCAGCGCAGCCGCAGCAAGATCTCAGGCGGTGGAGGCGAACGCGACAGCCACCATACTCATGACTCGGAAAAGAAGGGCGGCGGCACCCGACCGGCACACCAAGCAAGGTGAATGGTTGTTCACGTCCCGGCGAAGCCTGCGGCCCGGCACCTCGCATTTCTGCTGAAAATGGCGAGGTGCCAAACATCATCAGGTCGTCTGATTGTGAGCACCGCCTCGGCAGTGGCTGTGGCTTTTTTGCCCTATCGCCGAAACTTCGGCCCGCGTCAGGCATCCTGCTGTGATTGCCCGTCCCTCCAGGTGGTCCGAGGCTGAAAGCCTGTTGCCCGCTTGCTCCCGGCCGGCGGGCTTTCCCGTCAGCCTACCGGCTTTTTCCCGCTAGACGAGCGACACGATGCTACTTCCGGTGGAACAGGAAGCCCCTTCTGGGAGTTCATACCGTCATCAACAGGCGCATGGACGTGCCCTTGTATGGCGCGGCAGCGCAAGAATGGGAGAACCACCATGACCCTCGGCACCATACTCATCATCATTTTGATCCTTGTCTTGCTTGGCGGGTTCAGCGGTCTGGGTGGCGGGCCGTTCTACGGCACCGGCTATTATGGTGGCGGCGGCCTCGGTCTCGTGCTACTCATCGTCATTATCCTGGTCCTTCTCGGACGCATCTAGTGCCCGCTCGATTAGGCCGATAACTTCAGGGTGATCCACGGTCGCGCTAGTACCTTGTCCAGGAATGTGGCGGCTGCAGGCAAAGGGGGGCGCACGTGATTGTCCGGACGGAACCGAAATCGGTCAAGTGCATTATAGCCGCTCGGAAATCCACGAGAATGGCGCCATAAGTGAACTTCGTTGAACAAGCCGATGTCGGCCTCGGAGTTTCGGGCATTCCCGCTGCCGATCTGATGCAGGCACTGCCGGTCGCCATCTACACCGTCGACGGGCAGGGACGCATCACCTTCTTCAACGAAGCCGCAGCTGAGCTCTGGGGCCATCGTCCCGTTATCGGTCGGGACCTATGGTGCGGTTCGTGGAAACTTCGTCATCTCGACGGTCGAGATATGGCACATGGCGAGTGTCCGATGGCCGTGGCGCTGCGCGAAGGACGGGATGTCTCATGGGACCAGGCGATTGCGGAGCGGCCGGACGGCGAACTCGTCCCGTTCAGGGCTCACCCACGCCTGCTTCGCGACGAAGCGGGCAATGTTGTCGGTGCCATCAACACGCTGCTCGACCTGCGCACCCAGAAGCTGGGCGATGAAGCCCGCATGCGTCTTGCCGCCATTGTCGAGTCGTCGATGGACGCCATCGTGTCGAAGGACATGAATGGCATCATCACCAGTTGGAACGATGCTGCAGAGCGCTTGTTCGGCTACACGCCTGCCGAGGCGGTCGGCCGGCCGGTGACGATGCTCATTCCGCCCGACCGTCTCGACGAGGAAGTCTCGATCATCAGCCGCATCCGCGCCGGCGAACGCGTCCCCTCCTATGAGACGATGCGCCTGCGCAAGGACGGCACGCTCGTTTCGGTCTCGCTCACCGTCTCGCCGATCCGCGACGGGATCGGGCGGGTCGTCGGTGCCTCCAAGATCGCGCGCGACATCAGTTCTCACAAGGAGAACGAGCGGCGCATCCGTCTGCTCATGCGCGAGGTCAATCATCGGGTGAAGAACCAGTTTTCGGTCATCATCTCGATGATCCGCGAGACCAGCAGGCTGACGAGCACACCTGAGGCTTTCCTCGGGCAGGTTCGGGAGCGCATCATGGCGCTTTCGGAATCCCACGATCTCCTGGTCAATGCCGAGTGGCGCGGGGCGACCGTCGGGGAGCTCATCCAGGCACAGCTCAAGGCTTTTGCAGCCCAGTCCCGCGTGTCGATGGCCGGGCCAATGGTGATACTGCAGCCGAACGCCGTCCAGTATCTCGGTATCGCCTTCCACGAACTCGCCACCAATTCGGCAAAACATGGAGCGCTGTCCTGTAGCGGCGGACGTGTCGAAATCGATTGGAATGTGATCCCTACCGGTGACGGCGCCGACACCTTTCGACTGGTCTGGCATGAGTTGGACGGGCCGATCCTAGATGCTGTCAGGGGGCGCGGCTTCGGAGTTGTCGTTCTCGAGCGGGTGGCGCCGCAGGCACTCAGCGGCAGCGGGCGGCTGGAATTCCACGAGCAAGGCGTCACCTGGACGCTCGAGGCGCCGCTACCCTTCGTCCAGACGTCTGTCGCGGATAACGCGGCCGTTTGAAAGCGCCCGTGAAGCTGAACCCTCCCCTCCGACCGACTGCCCTGACGCCGACCTATTACTTCGGTCCGGCTTGCGATGATAGAACGAAACAGTCCTGTCCTCCAGAACATCGAAGCCGCCGCTGCCAGGCAGAACATCGCAATTCACTGAGTCCCGATGGACGTTATGTGATTCAAGAACTGTGAGGCTGTCGAATTCCATGGCCGCCCCGCAGAACTGGGCCGCTTGCAGTACCAGGCATTCGATGTCTTCAAGCGCGACGTTTTCTGCGAGGTTTCGCAGCCGCACGGCCTCGGCCACCGCGGTCACATTGACCAATCCCTTAAAGCAGGCGGCTGCCCTAACTTGCAGGTTAACGTCTTGACACAAATGAGGCGAGTAACCGTATTTCATGGAAAACCCTCTTTTTCAGGAGCGGTTTGTCCCTCGTTGGTAAGCATGCGCCATAACGATCCGAATGGCAACGGGATCAATAAAATTATACCGTTAAATCAATAAGTTAGCATATGTCGCGGACTGTGCAGTCGACGCCTCACAGTCACTGTCAGCCTTGCACGCCGACAGCGTATGAACCGGCCTTGACGGGCGATGAGACTCCTCCTAATTCTTAGATAAATACTAACTTTGAGCGGCTGGAGGGAAAAAAATGGGCGACCTGGAAAGACCCGAACGACTGCAGATCATGCTAACGGCTGACGAATTGGCTGCATTGGAGAACTGGCGCTTCGAAAGGCGCATGCCAAGCCGGTCGGCGGCGGTAAGAGAGCTGCTGCGGCGCGGTCTCCATGCAGACGGGTTTTTGACGGCAGCACAAGGTGCCAAGTCACAGGATTTTGGGATTCTGCCCAGTTCCGGGATTGTCGATGGACCGTCCGACGGCGGCTAGCGGTCTCGAACTGTCGCTCAAGGCTAGCAACCTATGACCGGTGCTTCCTTTCGACGTGCCGGAGCCTTGCCCGCGCTCTGGAACCTCAGGCAATCGTCGCGCGTTCGGTGACACGGGGCTACGGTGCCACACGCTTTTGAGGCACGTTGTGTACCGGAGCAAAAGCCTGTTGCATCATCACACAGGCCAGCAAGGATCGAAGCAGTGAGCGTGCTTTATCGGGCGGCAAAAATCGCCGAACAAGCTCATGCCGGGCAGATGGACAAGTCCGGACGGCCCTATATCGAACATTGCCGCCGGGTCGTTGACGCCGTCGAAACGCTCGATCAGAAGGCCGTTGCCTATCTTCACGACGTTCTAGAGAAAAGCGACGGTTGGGACCGCGATCGGCTCGCGGCGGCTGGTTTTGGAACATCCATCGTGTCGGCAGTCGACGCCTTGACACGCAGGCCGGACGAGGACGACCTCGCTTTCGTGCGCAGAGCAGCATCCAACCCGTTGGCGCTGCCGGTCAAGCGCGCAGATCTCGCCGACAATCTGTGGCAGGCACGGCAGATTGGCGCGCCGACATCAAAGTATGAAGACGGTCTGCGGATCCTCGACCAAGAATTCTCCGAATGACAAAAGATTGCCGCCTGCCGCGTTACCCGCCGATGTGGAAATTCAAGCGCTTCTACTCGGGGATGTGAGGCGTATGTCGCTTGTCCTCGGCAGGATCGGCATCGATCCGCGCTTTGTCGGGATCAAAGGCACCATGGCGGGCGATGGCCAATGCCGGGGTGTCGGGCGTCTCGTAGGCCCACATGAAGTCGTCAGCCGCTCCGCCGACCGCGTGAACCCGCCAGTAACTCGCCGTGCCCTTCAGCGGGGAGCCCGTTGTGGTGTTCGTCTTCTCCAGAAGCTCGAAATAGATATCTTCGAAAGGGATATAGAAAACGGGATCACGTCCTTCTTCGTGAAGCACTTTTGCCCGCTCGGTAGAGGCAACGATCGCGTCGGAGAACCTGACCGTCACGGTCCCATTGAAAGGGGTGACTGTAAGCGCGCCGGGGTGGCGGGCGGAATTTGCGGCTGAGGGCTGCATTCGACTTCTCCGTTGGCTGCGCTGTCTCACTGAAACGTAGCACGGCCCACCAGGGTTCCAGGTCGGCCAGGCATCGGCGTCTCAACAAAATGCAATCGGTGCCTATCCTGAGTTCCGTCGCTCGGGCAGCGATGGCTGCCTCGATGCCTCAGCCGCGACGGAGAACGTGCTGCCGCTGCAGTACGGCAATAGGCGCACTGGAGCGCGCGACCGTGGGTGCGGCTTCGCGTCAAAGCGCGACCGCAAGCTTCCCGCAACGCAGCCTTTCTCAGCCCTGCCAGCTGAAACCCTGTGCGGGCAATCCACTTTCAAGGGAACGCTACCGCCGAAACTTCGTTCATCGGTCACCAATACCGTATCGGCGGCGGGCTTCGCAAATGAAGGGAGATTGCCATGAAAGTCGGCAACTGCATGACGAGGAATGTCCAGGTCGCGAACCCCGAACAGTCCATTCGCGAAGTAGCGCAGATCATGGGCAAGCTTGACGCCGGAGTGATGCCCGTGGGCGACCACGACCGGCTGGTCGGGATGATCACCGATCGTGATATCGCGATCCGCGGCGTAGCATTGGGTATGGGACCTGACACCAAGGTGCGTGATGTCATGACCCCGGAGGTCAAATACTGCTTCGATGACGAAGACGTCGAGCATGTGCTTGAGAACATGGGCGACCTGCAGGTGCGTCGGCTTCCGGTTCTGAACCGCGAAAAGAGGCTCGTCGGGATCATCTCTCTTGGCGATCTCGCGACGAACGGCGAAGCGGCAGAAGCGGGAGATGCTCTAAGCGACATCTCGAAGCCCGGCGGCGAGCACTCGCAAACTGCTCACTGACTGACGCGGCGACACGTTTAGCGCGAGGTCGACATATCTCTTCTTCCGCGGAGCGTCGGCTAACGCTGGCGCCCCGCCCGGCGGGTATATGGTCTTCGGCCAGGAACATCCATGGATGACGATCCGATTCCGAAGCAACGGGTCTTAGCGCCGAAAACCCGCAAGCGTCCGGCGTCCTGCGCAGCGTGAGCGTTACGAGGACGCATTCGAGCTCCGAGGAAAGTTGACAGACTACTTCATTGACTCGACCTTCTACAGAGCCGTGATGCTCGCGGAACTCGGTCGCCTTGACGAGGCGCGACAATGAGCCGAGCGGGCTGGTGCAAGGCTTCCCCAGCACCCTGGAAGCGCATTGCACCCTACCGCAGCCCGGCGGGCCAGCAGCATTTCGCAGATTCGTTGAGCACGGCCGGTGTGCTAGGATAGGCGGGAATATGCATCCGATCATTGCCTGTATCTTGGAGGTGCAAAGTGTCCGGCCAACCCATTACCGTTCTGATGGTCAATGAGTATCCTGACTACATCGACGCCGAAGTGTGGGCTGCTGAGCTGAAGAAGCGTGTGCCGCAGCTGGAGTTCAGGCTTTGGCCAGACGTCGGGAACAAAGGTGACATAGATATAGCGCTGATCGACAAGGGCGCCAGTCCTGGCTTTTTCGACGCGATGACAGGACTGCGCGCGGTCGTCTATTTGGGGGCAGGTGTCGACGGTATGGATCTCCAAAGCTTTCCCAAGAGTGTTCCGCTCATTAGGCTCGCAACGCGTGAGCAGGCTTCGGAAGTGGTGCAGTACATCGTCCTTCGCGTTCTCTTCCAGCAACGGCACGTTGCGGAGTACCTGAGTCAGCAAGCCCGCAAGATTTGGAAACCGATCGCGCCGCGGAAGGTCTCCGAGACAAGAATTGTTGTGCTGGGTGCGGGCCGGATCGGTGGATGGGCCGCAAAGCTGTTTGCGGAACTGGGCTACGACACTGCTGTCTGGTCTCGTCACCAGAAGACGCTTCCTGGCATACAGAGTTACTTTGGCGGTGCCCAGCTTGCGGACGCACTCACACTCCAGGACTACGTTATCTGTTCACTTCCCCTGACTGGTGACACTCGTGGGATACTGAACTCCAGTGCCTTTGGAAAAATGAAGCGAGGTGCCTACCTCGTGAATGTCGCCAGGGGCGCGCATGTCAAGGAAGCCGACCTGATCCGCGCTCTCGACGAAGATCAGCTTTCTGGTGCTTGCCTTGACGTGTTTCAGCGTGAACCGCTGGAGGCCTCATCGCCACTGTGGAATCATCCCAAGGTGACCATCACACCTCATGTCGCGAGCTTCTGGGTGGATTCTGGAATCGACCAGGCCGCCGATCTCTGCGGTCAAGTCGCAAGAGGAGAGCCTCTGTCCAACAAGATCGACCTCGAAGTGGGTTACTGACTCGAGGTAAGGGCCTCGCCCGAGACGCGCAGAGCGGAGTGACCAGCCCGCACCGAGTGGTCCAGGGAGAATGTTAGTGTGGCCTTAGCTGCTGCGCCAAAGGCAGCATGCCCGGCGGAGTCGGTTGCGCCCGCAAGCGGGCTTCCTAAAGGGTCGAAGTTCAAACGTCGAAGTTCAAACCATGACGGCGTTCAAACCATGACGGCGCAAGAAGTTCACCGGGATGTCGTGTCGTGATAAACTCTCCTTGCGACGGGACCGCGACACTAAGGCGGAGCATCTCGCGGCCGGGTGGGTCTTAGTCGCAGACGATGAGCTTGAGCGCCAGATGTTCTCGGATGATTGCAAGCGTCCTGCCAAAGCCTATGCTGAAGGTGGGGCCCCTCGGAGTGGACAGATTTGGGTTGGTCGCTGAACCTCGGGACGATCGCCGGCACCACCGTGCGCGTTCACTTTACTTTCCTGCTTCTGCTCGTCTGGATTTGGCTCACGCACTATCGGATTGGCGGCACGCCAGCGGCTTGGGAAGGCGTTGCCTTCATCATTGCCGTCTTTGCGTGCGTGGTCCTGCATGAGTTCGGCCATATCGCCGCCGCACGTTATTTCGGCATCGGCACGCCGGACATCACACTTTTCCCGATCGGCGGCGTGGCCAGGCTGGAACGCATGCCCGAAGAGCCGGGACAGGAGTTCGTGATCGCGGTCGCGGGGCCGCTGGTCAATGTCGCGATCGCCGCGCTGATCTTCGCCTTGCTAGGTGGGTCGGCGGGTGTCGAACAGATGGCCGGGATCGAGGATCCGCGCATGAATTTTCTCGCCAGGCTTGCCGGGGTCAATGTCTTCTTGGTCCTTTTCAACATGATCCCGGCCTTCCCTATGGATGGCGGCCGTATCCTGCGCGCAGCCCTCGCAGCCCGCCTTTCCTGGTCGCGCGCGACCCAGATCGCCGCCACGATCGGGCAAGGATTGGCCTTCGTCTTCGGTTTCGTTGGGCTGTTCTACAATCCGCTGCTGATCTTCATCGGCATCTTCGTCTATCTCGCCGCGGCAGCAGAAGCCCAGAACGCACAGATCCGCGAGGTTGCCACAAGCGTCCTGGTCGGTGACGTGATGATTACCGAGTTCGCCCGGCTGGAACGGTCGGCGACGCTTGACGAGGCAATCGAGATGCTGCTCGCGACCACGCAGCACGACTTCCCTGTCACCGACACCGCCGGCCATCTTAAGGGATTGGTGACACGCAACGACATGATCCGAACATTGAAAGAAAAGGGGCCTGGTGAACCGGTAGCGAGCGCAATGCGGAGCGATATCCCGAAAATACATTACCGCAAAAGTCTCGAGGAAAGCCTGCGGCTCATGCAGCAGGCAGATGTGCCTGCTGTCGCCGTCGTGGACAGTTCCGATCGGCTGGTCGGGCTCATGACACACGAAACCATAGGCGAGATGCTTATGGTCCGCTCGGCGGTTTCAGATGCCTTCCGATTTGGTCGTTTGCGTGGGAGCAACCCGCGACTCACACGGATCTGAGCAGGAGGATATTCTTTTTACCGCCTGATCGAGTGAGTGCGCTCTAAATGGTAAGGAAGCGAGCCGAGGCAGGATAATTGCGCCGACACGGGCCATTAGCCTTGCCTGGGAGCAGAACCGGCCGGAACGACGTCGTTCCGGCCGGCCTATCTTCTGTGTCTCAAGCGCCCGCGACGTGAGGCAGAAGTTCAAGCGCACCGCGATAGATCATGTCGCCAGCTACGTAGAGGATGACCACTAGGCCGACATAGGCAATCCAACGGTGCTTCTGAAGCAGATTGGCGATGAGGTTTGCAGCAATGCCCATCAGCGCGACGGAGAGGACAAGGCCGAAGATCAATACGTTCGGATGTTCGCGCGCGGCTCCCGCTACCGCCAGAACATTGTCGAGCGACATCGAGACGTCGGCGATGATGATCTGCCAGGTTGCCTGCGCCAGGGTCTTGCGCGGAGCTTTGCCAGCTATGATGCCGTCGTAGTCGACGTCACTTTCCGAAAGCGCTTCGATCGCCTGTGTTTCCTGCGCATGGTTTTGCCGGAGTTCGCGCCACATCTTCCAGCACACCCACAACAGCAATATACCGCCAGCCAACAGCAACCCGACGATCTGCAGGAGTTGAGTTGTCGCGGCCGCAAAGCCGATGCGCAGAACGGCGGCTGCGATTATACCAACGACGATTGCGTTTCTGCGCTGCTCTTTGGGTAGTCCGGCCGCGGCAAGGCCGATAACGATGGCGTTGTCACCGGCCAGCACCAGGTCGATCATGATGACCTGCAACAGAGCGCTCATTGCTTCAGGACTAAAAAATTCTGTCATACGGCACCCTTGCGTTCAGCTAGGGGTGACGCGGCTTGCGAGCATAACCGTAGAGCAACGCGGACACCGCGTATGACAAGAGAAATGCCGCTACAGCTGAAGAAATCTCAAAGCCAGGCCACCCGGATTGAATTCCAGTCCGACATCACAGTCCTGATGGACTGCCAGAGGGGCCCGGCCTGGTAGCACCTAGCTATTGCCGGAAACGCAAAAACTCAAGGCTTAATTGTAATTCGGGATGTGTGGCATCGACCCTCGGCAAGTTTCGTACGCCAAGTCGATCGGGCACGCGGCCATTGTACGGGCCGGCAGCCGCAAGTACACTGAGACCTGGGCTTCGGTCAGTCTCGATGTGCGACCGTCGATGGCGATGAAGGAAATCCGTCTTGGCTGTTCATCGACGACCGATCGGCCAATATCTGTTCCCAATCGGCTCCTTGGGTCTGGCCGCACTGATGCATTTCGGCGCCGCGTCGATCGAGCATTCGCTGCTTTCGATCAAGATCCTGGCGATGATCGTGGTCGCTATCTTCATCTTCGCGACCGTGTTTGTGGTTTTGCATCATGCCGAAGCCGTCGCACGGCGGCTCGGTGAACCTTACGGCACGCTGCTTTTGACATTTTCGGTCACGGCCATCGAAGCATCGGTCATCGTTTCGATGATGCTGCATGGCGAGAACAACCCGACGCTGGCACGCGAGTCCGTGTTTTCAACGGTCATGATCGTGTGCGCTGGTGTTGTCGGGGTCTGCCTCACACTGGGTGGGCTGAAGCATCGATATCAGGACATCAAACGACAGGGCACCAACGCTTCTCTTGCCGTCATTATGGCGCTGACGGTTCTTACGCTGATCCTTCCAAACTACACGCTTGCAACAAGCCCCGGTACGTTCTCCGCATCGCAACTCGCTTTCGTGAGCGTTCTTTCAATCCTCCTCTATGGTGCCTTCGTCTTTGCCCAGATGGTACGCCATCGGGGTGATTTTATCGAGGATCTGACGTCCAGCGCGGAACATGAGGCGCATGTATCTGAGGGTGGGAACGTGGCCACAAACGTGCTCCTCTTATTTGTTGGACTGGCAGGGATCGTTCTTCTGACCGAGCAGGTGGCCGGCAGCATCGAGAATGGGCTCGAGTTTCTTCAAGTTACTCAGGCGGACGCAATCGTGGGCTTCTTCGTCGCTGCGCTGGTGCTTATGCCGGAGGCGGTGTCGGCGGTTCGGGCAGCGCTGAATAACGAACTGCAGCGAGGACTGAATGTCGCTCTCGGCTCTGCCTGCGCCACAATCGGCCTGACAATCCCGGCAATCGGTGCGGCGAGCCTGCTCACCGGACGGAGCCTGACTCTTGGTCTGGGCCCGGGGGATACCGTGCTTCTCATCCTCGCGCTTGCCATCAGCATCGTGAGCTTTGGGACGGGCCGAACAACGATGCTGACGGGGCTTGTTCATCTCGTCGTGTTTGTCGCCTATCTGTTCCTTATCTTCGTGCCGTAGAGCGCCGGGCCTGTCGTGTCGATTTGCGCGCAAATGGCTAGCCTGCAATTACTGGACCTTCGAGCGCAAGCGATCCGTCACGAACTCCATCAACACCACGATGGTGAAGATCACGAGAATGATGGTCGAGGCATTCTTGTATTGGAAAAGATCGAACGCGACCTTCAGCTCCTGGCCGATGCCACCGGCTCCAACGAGGCCGAGAACAACAGACGAGCGCACTGCCTTTTCAAGCGCAAAGAGCGTGGTGTTTATCAGGGACGGCATAGCGTCGGGCAGAACTGCCCCGCAGAGGACAGAGAACCGACTGGCCCCGATTGCAAACAGCGCTTCCTGAGGTCTTTCGTCGGCATCCTCCATCGCCTCGGCGAAGAAGCGCCCGCAAAAACCGATCGTATCGACGACGATGGTCATGGTTCCAGCAACCGCCCCGAGACCAACGGCTGACACGAAAAGAAGTGCCCAGACCAAATCTGGAACGGTCCTAAACAATGAGACCAGGATTCTGGAGATATGCCGGAACGGGCCGAGCGGGGTTATGTCCTTGGCCGAGAGCCAGGCAAATGGCAAGCTGAGGACGACACCTATTGCTGTCCCCACGACCGCTATCTGAAACGTTTCGATCATGCGCCAGAAAACCCGCAGGAGGAACTCTGGCTCGACATTTGGGGGTATCATGCGGCCGAGGAGCTGGGCCATGCGGGGCACTCCCCCTGCCAGTTGTTCCGGCGAAGGTGCGACCTGCCCGGCGGAAACGATCACGAGAGCAGCCAAAGCGACGGCAAAGCTGAAAGTGAGGGGCGAGATCGATGGAATCCGGCTCGGCGAAAGGCGGTCATGCATCGAAGACGTCTTTCAAATCAGCGCGGGTGACATGCGCCGTCGGCCGGTCGAAGAAGACCTTGCCCGCCTTGAGCGCTATCAAGCGATCGGAGTAGTCGAGAGCATGTTCCATGTCGTGCGTGGTGTAGACCAAGGTGATCGCTTGTTCCTGGGTGAGCTCGGAGAAAACTCGCATCACATCATGTCCAGCCGCCGGATCGAGACTTGCCGCCGGTTCGTCTGCTATCAAAAGCTTCGGACGCCGGATCAACGCACGGGCAATCGCCACCCGCTGCGCCTGCCCTCCAGAAAGCGCGTCGGCGCGGGCGCCTGCCTTGCCGAGAAGCCGCACGTCGGCGAGCGCCTGCATTGCTTCCTCGCGCCAGTGTTGCTTTGCGATGGAATGGTGCCAGCCGCGCCAGCCGCCGGGCAGCCCGAGCTTGCCTTGCAAAACGTTTGTAAGAACGGATTGGCGGCTAACCAGTCCGTGGTGCTGGAAGACAAATCCGATCTGCCTGCGTATGCGCCGCAGCTGGGCGACGGACGGCGCCGAGCGGAAGCTCTCGCCGAGGGTGACGACCTCGCCACCGCTCGACGGTAAAAGACCGATGAGGCATTTGAGCAGGGTGGATTTTCCAGCACCGTTCGAGCCAATCAGGGCAACCCGTTCGCGCGATGCTATGTCGAGGCCAATACTGGAGAAAACGACCTTTCCGTTCGCATAGCTCTTCGCAAGATCGTGCGCGGCAATGATTGCTGTCATAGTGACCTCTTGGCCCAGACGGGACTACGAAATAGACCGGCGGTTAACCGCCGGCCTTTGCCATGAAAAGAAGCAAGCCTCAGTTTACGAAGTCGGTGAGGGTCTCGATTCCGATCGTGCGGTACATCGAGCGGACATAGTCGTAGTCCGAGTCCCTGACATCAGTCAGAAAGAAACCGCCCTTGAATTTCTGGTTGTCCTCGCCTGTCAGGATCGCTTTCATCAGCTCGTTGCCATTCTTCGCAAAGGCATCGCGGACCTTGACGAACACGTCGTCTGAAATGTCCTTACGGGCGACAAGAATGTCGTTCGGCAGATCGCGGCCCCGTGCGATTACCGAGAAGGCAGTGTCGGGGAACGCTTCCCGGACCGAGTTCAGATAACCGAAATTCAAGCCGATAGCGGCGATGTCGCCGCGGATGAGAGCCTCAGCCGCGATATTGCGCGATATGATCACTGGCTCGTAATCGGTGGCATATTTCAGGTTGAAATCGGCCAGCGCCTGCGCGGGGCCGAGGTGCTGGGAGGTCGAGCCTACCGAGCCGAATGCAATCTTCTTGCCCTTCAAGTCTTCAATCGAGCGGATCGGTCCATTCGCCAGCACGGCGATCTGAGCGAAATAATCGGGGCGCTGCCAGGCAACAACAATCTTCGGCTGGCTTAATTCCTTCATGACCACGTATTCAGCAGGACCGGTCAGGACGAGATCGACCTGCCCGGAATTCATGGCCTCGACGGCGGTGGTCCGCGAGCTGACCGGAAACAGCTCGATATCCAGGCTGGTCGCCTCTTCAAGAGCGGTCTGGAAAGCGCCGAATTCCTGCTGAAGAGCCTCCAGTCCCTCCATGTCGGTTACCGCGAATTTCACCGGCTCCGCAAAAGCTGGAAGAGCGGAGGCAAGCGTCAGCGCGAGTGCGGTTGCGATGGTGCGGATCATCATTTTTCCTTTGCTGTATAGACAGGAAACTGTTACCCGCTAATCCGTATACGCAGCAGATGACGTGCTCGTGACATTTCGTCGGCGCCAGCGGCAGGCTTTGCTTTTAGAGGGATACAGTGAACTGGCACATCCAGGGTGGTCGCATCCTTACCGACCGGGGACTTGAAACCGCGGACCTGAGCATTGCAGGCGGGATACTGTCAGAGATCCAAGCGGCCCATGCGTCCATAATCGATGCCGATGGTCTGCTCGTGCTTCCGGGGATCGTCGATATCCACGGCGACGGCTTCGAGCGGCAAATCATGCCGCGGCCGGGTGTCCGCTTCGACACGGCGCTGGCGTTGAAAGATACGGACCGCCAGCTTGTCGCCAATGGAGTAACCACAGCCTTTCACGGCGTCACGGTGTCATGGGAGCCCGGACTTCGCTCGCTCGAAGCCGCCAAGCAACTGATCGGCGCGCTCTGCGATCTCCGCGATACTCTTAGCTGCGATACGCGTGTGCATCTGCGCTGGGAGACCTTCGCACTTGATCAGATGGCGCAGGTCATACAATGGCTCTCTCTTTGGCCGCGACCGATCATTGCTCTCAACGACCATACGACCGGGTCGGTATTGAACGGCACGATCGCCCGCAAGATCGGCCAGATGGCGGAACGGTCCGGCTTGAGCCGTGAGCAGTATATGGCGTTGCTCGATCAGATTTGGTCCCGCCGGGCCGACGTAGAGATCGCGATCGGGAAGCTGGCCGCGACTGCACGGGCCAATGGCAATGTGCTTCTTGCCCATGACGAAGCGTCTCCTGAAGAACGTATGTATTTCCGCGGTCTCGGTGCAAAGGCTTCGGAATTTCCACTGACGCTCGAAACGGCGAAAGCCGCGCGGCAAATGGGCGAGGATGTGATCCTCGGCGCGCCCAATGTCGTGCGCGGCGGCAGCCATAATGGAGCGCTGAATGCCACCGAGGCCATCAGAGCCGGGCTCTGCACGGTGCTGACCAGTGACTACCACTATCCCTCGCCTCTGCATGCGGCCTTCAGGCTGTCTTCTCCGGGGGCCAGCGATTTCCCCATGATCTGGAATCTGGTCTCGGCAAATCCGGCCCGGGTAGCCGGCCTTGACGATCGCGGATTGCTTGTTGCCGGCCGCCGAGCGGATCTGATCCTCGTCGATGCCGGCGATCCAGAGCATCCGCGTGTGGTGGCCACCATGGTTCACGGACAAATTGTCTATTCCTCTGGACTCTCGCGCGTAAACCGACGGTCGGCACACCGATCGCCGGTGAATAAGGCTTCATGAACCAGAATACGAAAATCCCAACACCACACGAGCGCAGCGTCAATCGTCTTCTGGCCTTTGACGGGCTGGTCTTTCGGCCACGCAGCGATTCGCCGATCTGGCAGCAGATCTACGATCACATCTTCAATCTGATCGAGAGCGGCTGTCTTCCGCCGGGCAGCCAACTTCCCGGAGAAACGCATCTGGCGGAGAAACTCGCGGTCACCCGCATTACACTTCGCCGGGCGCTGCAGCAGTTACAGCATGAGGGCCACCTCACCGCTCGCAAGGGCGTCGGTATCTTCGTGCGAAACCTACCCTCGACATTCACGGTTCGCGACGGACAGCGCTTTCTCGACAATTTCGAAGCTCATGGCCAGGAAATCGGCACCAAGACGCTGCTGATCGTCCGGGAACCAGCAGAACCGGCCGTGGCGGAGCGGTTGCGTCTCGCACCTGATGCCACCATTATCCGGCTGTGCCGGATCAGAACGTCCGATAAGCAGCCGGTTTACGTCAATACCAAGGTCTTTCCAGCCCATCTCTTTCCTGATTTCGAGCAGACGTACGACGTGCGTCAGTCGGTGACCGATGTTTTCCGCGCGCATGGCATCGAGAATTACCGGCGGGCCGAGACGCGCATCAGTGGCGGCTTTGCGTCCCCTGATGAAGCCGAAATCCTGCGGCTGACACCCGGAACACCAGTATTCCGCATCAATGCCGTCAACGAGGACCGCAACGGCATACCAATCGAATGGACCCGCGGCTGCTGGCCGCTAACGTCTGTCGAGTTCGTGTTCTGATCCTGGCGCGATGGCGCGCTCAACATGCTCTTCGCCTCAGCCCATGGTTCCTGGGGCGTAGCGATCAGCACGACCAGTTCATGATGTCGGTCGGCCATTGGGTCGGCTTTAGACGGACCCCACAAGCCGGTCGAGAAAAGGCCGCTGGCCAATAAGCATCTTTTCCCGGGCCATATCGAGGCCGAACCACCCTGCGCGATCGATCTCCGGAAAGAATTGCATGCGGCCGCTGCGCGGTGGCCATTCCATCTCGAACATGTTGCTCCGCAAAGTGCCGGCGTCGAAATCGCATTCGACGCCGAAGGCTGTAATAAGCTTGCCGCCGCGCTGGCGCAGCTCCCCCAACGCAAGCAGTGCTCCCGCGAGCTCCCAGCCGGTTTCCTCCACGAATTCGCGACGTGCCGCAGCTTCCGGCTGTTCGTCATCACCATACTCGCCCTTTGCAATCGACCATGCGCCAAGATCGCGGCTTTGCCAGAACGGCCCGCCCGGATGAACAAGCAACACCTGCAGTTCGTTGCTCGATCTGCGGTAAGGCAGGATGCCCGCACTTCTTTTCGCCATGGCCTCAAGCCTCTGCCATGCAGCATGCCGCAACAACGACAAAGCAGATGCCGGCTTGGCGCAGCAGACGCCGTGCCCACGCCGCGCGCTGGAAAGCACGTCGCCAAAATGGCTGTTCGACAACCCGCTCGGTTCGATTTCGACCAGGCACGCCTAGTCTGTTCACAGATCTGCACGAACCGCGCGTTGCCGGCGACCTCGACGAAACGTCCGATATGGTCGGGCCGATCGGTTGGATTAGCTACCGGCTCGCCGAGCGCGAAAGAGAAGCTTCCGTTTGTTCGGCATTACTCAAGAATTCGTCGCGTTCGGCTATCCACAGATCCGCATAGTCGACATTCTGCCACTCGGCAAACCACGGACCACCGCTTGTATAGTGGACCGCCTTAGGTGTGCCATGCGTCGGCTTTTCGTTCCAACCTTCAAGCCAGTTCCACTCTACTGGCAGCGAGCCCAGGTCCTCATCGGCGACCCACTGCATTCGATGGAGGTAGGCACCACTTTCGCGGTTCACGACCTCTGGCGTAAGCGATTTAACCGAAGGGTGCGCGCAGTTGAACAGCATCAGCGAGGACCAGTTTTTTCGTGGGTAGGATGTCTGGACCACGCCGTCCATCTTGGTAGTGGCCTTCGGCGTATAATCATGCTGGACGCAATAGACCGCCTTGTTCGACTTCGTGTATTCCAGCAAACCTGCGACGTCACCGAGCCACAGGAAGTCGCAATCGCAGAACAAAGCCCAACCCGTGTAGTCGGCGAGAAAAGGCGTGAGAAACCGCGTATAGGTGAACTCTGTTGACGCGAGTGGATCTTTTTCCCTCCAATACAGTCCACGGGCACGCAGTTCGTCCTGTTTGATTGGAATGACGGAGACAGGCACCGAAGCGTTTTTAAGCAAAGAGTGCCGTGCTACGTCGTAGGCGATCGGCTCGCGGCTGTCCCATCCAACGAATACCCTAAACGCATCAGTCATATTCAGTACCTTGGCTCCAATTTCAAAACGGCCATACACTAACTGTCTGGCAACAGCTCGGCAACAATGGTGCAGAAATTAGCCAGGACGATTTCTGAATCGCACGGATTTGCCTTTCACGCCGGTCCTGCTTTTTTCGGCGGATTTCGCCTCGCTGCCCAATGCGACAAGCGCCCATTTCTGATAGGTGTAGCTGGCTGAATAAGCGGCAACCATCGCGCCGGTCGAACCGTCCAGAAATCCCAGCTTGAAAACATAGCTGTTCATATAGGCCCAGACCGAGCGCAACACCGCCTTGCTTATCGAGCTTCTTTTGCCCTCGGTAAGCAGCCGCGCCGCGGACGCTTCTGCGTATCGGCCGATCTTGTCATGCGCGTCTGCCAGGTCGGCGATGGAGTCATGCTCCATAGGATGGGACAATCGCGTAACCTTCCCATTCACCACAACTTTCTCGTGCACCGTGTCGTTGCTGAAGCGCCCGGACTGTCGCCGGAAAAGCCGGAGCACCAGGTCGGGCGACCAGCCGCCATGGCGGACGATGTGCCCACAAAAGCGGGATCTTCTTGGTATTTCGAAGCCATGATAGCCTTTTGGGTTGGCGATAGCAGCTCTGATTTCTGCAGCGAGGGGTGGCTCGACCCACTCGTCGGCATCAAGCGAAAGGACCCAATCCCCTGTCGCCGCTGCCAGGGCACGGTTTTTTTGCGCGCCGAAACCGGGCCAATCGAGGGTAATCAGGACCTTGGCCCCGAGTGCACTGGCGATGTCCCTGGTTTGATCGGTGCTGTTGTTGTCGAGGACGACGATTTCGTCGGCAAAATGTACCGAGCGAAGGCAACGTGCAATGCACGCTTCCTCATTGCGGCTGATTATGATGACTGAGAGCGCCGGCACTGTCAGACGGTTCCGGCGTCAAAACTGCAACAGTTGTTCAAAGAAACTGGTCCCCCGGCCTGTTAGCACTCCGAGCGATACTAACGGATTCAAAAAAAATGTCGAAAATTATCTCAGGTCGAGACTTTCGTAGAGCGCTATCATTCTCCTGATCATGACGTTGAAATCGTAATGTTCGGCCGCCGCTCTGACCTTTGCCGCAGTCTCAGGCCGTGACGACAGCTGCAACGCACGGGCAAGCCCGGCGGCGAGGTCGTTTACGCTGGCTGCGTCGCAAACAAGCGTCGGCTCGAACCGATCGACCAGCTCGCGCGCGCCACACCCGGTGCTTACCACGGCGGGCAAGCCGCTGGCCATGGCTTCGATCACCACTGTGCCGAATGGGTCATAAATGGAAGGCAGCACGGCAATGTCGGCCGCGCCGTACCATGGCAACATATCTTTCTGCGGCCCCAACATCCTGAGCCTTGCGCCCAGACCCAGTCTGTCGCCGGCCTGTTTGAAGGCATTGGCGCGCGAATCATGGCCAATGACCCACACCTCCGGATCACCGTCCAGCGTAGCGACAGCCTTCATCAATGGAAGAAGTCCTTTTCGCGCGAAACCCGAGCCGACAAACAGGACGACCGGCCTGTTATCGTCGACATCGAGCTGCGCGCGGACCGCGGCCCGATGCTGTTGGCGCAGCTCCAGGTTGAAGCGGCCCAGGTCAACCCCGTTGGGAACATGGTGCACACGTTCCGCCGGATAGTCGTAGTGACGGATAATGTCCTCAGCCACCATTTTCGAAATGGCAATCACAGCTTTAAGCCGTGGGCTGGCATAGGTTGTGCGTTCAAGGCGCAGCGTCTGGCGATGAAAGGGACTCAGCGCCGTCGCTGCCCTGCCAAGCCGCGTCTCGAAACGACGCCGCTCGGCAAGATAGGCGGCATGAACGCCTTCCCCGGCCCGGAAGACATCGCAGCACGGAAGACGATCGTTGCTCTGCACGAGGGCCGGTGGCATTTCGGCGATCTTGCGGCATGCGGCTCGGGCAAAGGACGTCGCCCGCAGGGAGCGGGGAAAGCGGCGGCCGGCACAATGGATGAATTCTATGCCTTCGTATCGCGGCCAGTCGCCGGACAGCACGGCCACCGGCCGTTGACGCGCGGCGAACGCCGCCATGATGTTTTCCAGCATGATCTCGCCTCCGCCAAAGGGCGCATAGCGCTGGCGTACGAACAGGATAGGCGTCTTCGGTTCCGCCTGAACCCGTTGATTATGCTGTGACAAATCCATGCGATCTCGCTATGCCGTTGAGCACTCCGGAACCGGCGGATTCTATAAATCACGCGGATGAGCGCGATTTGACCAGTTTGGCTATCCGCCTGCACTGCTGGAGTGAAGATGTGGTTATCGCTAGGCAGTTATTCCATAATTTTCCATGATATTTTTGCAGTATATAATTTCTTTTTCGGTAAGGTAGTCCTTATACCCGCCAACTACGCCGCGTCTAACTTTAAAACTATCGGAATCGGTGCTGTCTACCGCTCTTAAGCGGTGACCATAGCGCTCATCGCTTTGCCCAGAGGATTCCTTGTTTCTCATGGACTCAAATCGACCGACGTCAATTGCTTTCGTAATTTCCTCCTCGTCTGGTTCTGCATTTAACCATTTCGCGATTCGGCTAAGCTCGGAGAGGGCATCGCTGTGGAGCGTTTCGTATCGTGTGATCAACACATCGTCTCTTTCGCTTATTGCCGCCAGCCACATTGCATTGAAGCGGAGGGTCCTCTCGATACCAAACTGTGGGTCTCGTACAAAGCTCGACAAATCGCCTTGGAATAAGCCGCGCCACGCTTCGCGTTTGGTGACGTGAAAATATCCGGAAATTGTTGTGTCGATCGGATTGCGATGCAAAAAAATCAGGGGCCGCTTTCCCAAAAAAGCGTCGGCAGAGCGGAAATCTTTTCTGTGGAACGCGCTGCCGCCGTGGGTGTAATCGAGGCCGACGACAAGCTGATCAAGCATGACTCTTAACCATGTCCGCCCTGATTTGGGGTAGGAAATGCAAAGGCCTAAATTACTGGAATTTTCTTCTGCCTTCGGTTTGAGCCACCGCAGTAATTTCATGGTCACCTCGCAAACATTCCTATCAGTTGCCGATTGCTAAGGACCCCGCTTCCGGACCTTATGACATGACGACTCATGTCGATCAAACTTGGCCGATGAGCAACCACGTCTTTTGTCGCGCCTCGTCCATACGCTTCCCAATCTCGGCGGCCGGTTGCGCGTCAACCGTAAATCACTGTTGTGGTAGATCAGGAAGTCGGTGCTGGCGCGCGGCGAAAACAGATTTGGGGCGATTGTCCACTGTTGCTTGCGGTTTTCCCAGCGGTGAGGCATTTAGAAATTAATAGGAAAGAGCGGATGAACACCAGCACCCCCGACCTGTCGTATGAGATTCCCGTCCCGAAATCGAAGCAGACTCGTGGATTGAGGAAAATCGAACGCCAGTTGAGGCCGAAACTGCGGTCGCTTCGGTGGCGGGTTGTCGAGCAGGTTTTGAGCTGGCGCAATCCCGAGGCGTTGGCTTTTTACCGCAGAGCCATGGAAACCGCATATCTGCCTGACGACCTGATCGACGTAGTCCCGCAACTCAAGATCCTGTACCTCGCCACGCCAAAGGCGGCGAGTAGCCGCATTCGCAGCAACCTTGCAGCCATGATCGGAAACGACACCGTGTCGGGGTGGCGCAGCGACCAGAACTGGAAGGTGCACAACCGAAAGGCGTCGAACTTGCAGGCGCCCCGCCATGGCGTCCTGCAGTTCTATCGCATGGCCACCAGTCCGGAAGCCTTGCGATTTACCTTCGTTCGCAACCCCTATACCCGGCTGTTGTCGTGCTGGGCCGACCAATATCGTGACCGTCCGCTTGTGCCTGGTTATGGCAGGGTGGAGGTCTATTTAGCCTACCGCGAAAGGGCTGATCCGGCGCTGCCTGTAGGACCCGACAAGAGCCTGTCCTTTGCAGATTTCGTCGCCTTTGCCTGCACGACTTCCACATGGCGGATCGACAAGCATTGGCAGAGGCAAAGCGACATCATCGACCTTCCAGGTGTGGCGTTCGACCTCGTCGGCAAGACGGAGACTTTCGCACAGGACTTCGAACCGGTTCTCGATCATGTCGGTGCAAGCGACGAGATGCGACGCGCGGCGATGCCACCTCTGCACACCTCCTCCCGCCGCAGACTTGCCGACTATTTCACGCCAGAACTGGCTGATACCATCTATCGCGCGTATGAGCGCGACTTCGATCAGTTTGGCTATCCGCGCGCGCTTCCCGAGTAAAGTGGTCGCGCGGCGGTCTCAAATGTACCCGAACGCCTGCATCAGGGGTTTCCCACGCCCCTCGGTAAGCTCCATCAATTCCTGCTGACCCAGTTCGGTCTTCCAGCGGCCGCGGCCATCATAAATTGGCTGGTTCACTTGCTGGTTGCGCAATGCTGCATGTTGGGGTTGCGCATTAAGTGTGAACCATCGTTGCGGGTTCCGATGATAATCGAGCAGGCTCTGGTCGAATGACAATCCCAGGAAGGTGCAGATCTTTTCGACGGTCGCTTCCGGGTCATCGACAAGATCTTCGTAGCGGTAAATCAGGACGTCCGTGCTGCCGCGCTCGGCAAGGACCATTGTGTTGTCCGAAATCCAGCGATCCAGGCTCGCGGTCGCATCGCCAAGCCGCCTTGTCAGCGAAGCAACGGTATCGCGCCCATCGCGTACCGGCATCACGAACTTCGCGCCCGGCACCAGGCGTCGTATCCGGTCGACACGCCTGATATGACGCGGTGTCTTTTCAAGCAGCACCGACTTGCCCGCCCCAATGGCCGCCCGTTTCAGCTTTGAGTAGCGATACAGCGCAAGTGGAGCCCATTTGAAAAACACGTTCGTTTCTTCGAATGGCAAAAAGACATCGGCATGCGAGGCAAGAATCGTAGCTATCAGCGTGGTGCCGCTATGTCCGCATCCGCAGACAAAGCCGGTGCATCGGATCAATTCACACCTGCCCTGTCGTCGGCATAAGATATGCCATGCCGCTGAAAGGCTTCATCAAGCCGCGTCCAGTAATCGAGCCGCGCAAGCACATTGTCACAAAAGGCAATATCATCCGCGCTGAGGTAGTCCAAATAACCACCGACCTTACCTTTTCGAACCTTGAAGCTTTCCGGGTCGTCAGGATTGCGCGGTTGCAATCTCCCGCCATAGCGCGCACCCAGCTCTCCTGAGATTTCAGATTGCTGCATTCGTTTGAACGATCTGCTGACGGCAACATCGGCAAGCTGGGACTCCTCAAAGGATTTTCCCAAGAATTTTCCGATGCTGCGCAATGCGTCGTTTGTATCCCGCTGCACATCTTCATAGCGCAGAAGCGCAATCTTTCGCATGTGACGTGCGGCTGCAAACCATTGCAGGTTGAAAAGGGCAATCTTCTCGACACCGTGTTTGGGGCTTCTTATACAATCGCCGATCGGACCTGCTTCCAGCCCATGGCGTTTGTTGACCTGAAAATATCCAGATACCGCAGTGTCGCGGGGGTCTCGCGTCAGGAATAGAATCCGTTGGCGTTTGTAGCGAGATTTGTCGGGGCTGATCTGCGCAATGTCACGCAGATCCTTGTGGTCGGAACCGTCATGCGTGTAAGCCGCATCCACGCCCAGATCGTCAAGCATTACGCGCAGCCAGGTCCGCCCGGATTTGGGAAACGAGACGACAAGGAGGGGCGGCTTTCTTGCAAAAAAGTTGGAAAACAAACTCAACTTGCGGACTCCGATTGCGGGCACTTTGATCGAGCAGATCAGCGATTGTAAATATCGATTAAGGCATTGGCGATCCGTTGCGAAGCCGGCACCTTTGGATCAATCGACAGATTGGCATTGAGGAAGTCCCGGCTTTGCTCAAAATAAGTCGGCCTTGACCTGACCGCAGCGCGGATATCCTCGACGAGGTCATGCTCCGACAATGTTGGTTTGAAAGCGCCCATAGGGCTGTCGAACTCGACCATGGGAGAAACCAGCGGAAACAGCACCACCGGAATGCCGCAGGCGATTGCTTCGTAAACAGTGGTGCTTGGGCGCGTTACGAGCGCCAGAGCCTGCGGGAGCAGCTGTGCGAAATCCAGGGTCGATTTGTTCGGCAAATCGACTTTTGCGAACATCGTGGGGTGGACGCTGACGACATAGGCAAGGCCGAGTTTCGCACATGCGCCTGCCACAGCTTCAATCGCTTGGCGATCTGCGGGCTTTTCGATATCCCCCTTGAAGTTCACCAGCACAAAAAGCCCTTTATCGTGCCTGGCGCCAGCACCTTCGACGGCACGCTCAATCACCGGGGAGCCGACAACGTATGTCGGCTGGCGTCTTTGCTGCAGCGCCGCTGGTCCCATCGAAAGGATGTAGTCAGCTCTCACAAATCGATGCGGCTGCAGCAGTCGCGCACCGCCGATCAGCCCGACCACACGGACCATGCCGAAGTTGATGGAGTCTATGAATCGCCTAAAGAATTGCGGCGCATAGTCATTTCCAGTCACCAGCATGTCGCCGGGTCTGATCATCCGCTCGAGCTCGGCAAAGCCGATATGCGATATTCCCCGGGCGTTGAGTTCAGGTCGCGCTACGCCGCCGCGTTTCAATCCATCGAGATGCGCGAACACGCAGCGGATGCCGCGGTCAACCAGAATTTCTGCCGCGTCAGCCAGCAGCCGAACATTGTTGCGGTTGTGTGGGACGAAGTAGACAGTCCTCGTCGCTGCCCTGCCGCGGGCGTAGATACGCCCGCGCTTGAACAGATTTCCTGGATGAACAAGCCGGTACGCGGCGAGGAGCCGCTGCACAAAGCCTTCGCTGACAGGAGAAGCCGCCTTGGTTCTCGACCTACCCAAAGATATGCATCGCCTCTTATCCGTGAAATTCAGAACGGCCGCCCCGCCGGGTAGTTTACAATGCTCTTGCCGTCAAGAAAGGCGCTTGACCACTTCGCCGGTTTGGACCTGCCTGGCACACTCGCGATGCCTTGCGTGGTGGATTCAAACAGTGCTGATGAGCAAGCCCATGTGGTTTTGTGCGTCTTCCATCACCGCGGCCCAAGGCCTTTCCCGTTTCGAGACCAGCACGGCGGAAGGATAGTAGGGTGTGCAATCGCCCTCGACCGGCCAGGAACGTTTGAACCCATCGCCAAGGATAAAGACCGACGGGATGCCGAGCGCGCCCGCCAGATGCGCCCCGGTATTGCTGATGGTTACCACGGCGTCCATGGCGGCAACCTGCGCCGCGAAAAGGTCCATGTCGACAAGTTGGTCGATTGATCCGTCATGGAGAATACGCGCGAGCTCGCCATCGGTCAGGATCTCCAGGTCGGACTCGACCTGGCCATATTGCAGCGAAACGAACCGGAGGTCCGGACGGCTGATAAGCCCGCGCCATGCCGTAAGTGGCGGCAGGTCCTTGCCAGGATTGGAGCTGCCCCATGCGATGCCGACCAACGGCCGGCCATCCTTCCGATAGCGAGCGCGAAGTTCAGCGACCCGCGCGGAGTCCGGCTTCAGCGGGATGAAATGCTCCCGGATCGTGGTCTCATCTGTCTCGAACACGGCCGTCAGATGCTGAACGCCCGCAAAGGCCTGGGCCTCGCCATAGGCGGCCTTGTTCCCCTGACCGACAGCTCGCACATCGGCGGCGGGAAATGTCCGCTGAAAGAGCGGCACCAACCGGTGCTCGACCAGGACGATCAAACGAGCGGCCCGGGCGAGCGCGCGGCCGACGGAACTCGCATGATGGATCGCGGTGGCCAGACCCTGCTTTTCGGTCTCCATCAGATCAACGAGTAAGACCTGGTTCGAGATATCCTGGCCGAGCCATTCGCCGTTGACGTGGCCCTCAACGATGTGGCGCCGGGCGATCTTGAGCTCGGCCGCCGGGCCGTAGGCGCCCATACGCATCAGCGCCTTGCTAAGCTCGTCGAGCAGGCGAACCTCGCCCCGCGACTTCGCAATCGACCCCAGGGCCAGGGCTTTCGGCAGTGCGGCCGACCAATCGCGCGCCTCGATGCTTCGCCGATAATCCGCCATCTGATCGGCAACGTCGCCATCACGCCAGCGAAGGAAAAGCTGCCGCCGGTGGCGACGGAACCAGACCTTGTACTTGTAGCCTGCAAGCGCGACACCGCGGCGGAACCGGCGAAGGAGTTGGCTACCGGCCATCACCAACTCCACTGATGATTTGCGTAACCCGTCCACCTGCTTCCTGCATTGCGGATGCCCATGCCTGGCTGCCCTTCCGAACCAGTCGAACGCTTGGATATGTGGCTACCGTTTCGCCGAAGGCAGGCCACGACAGCCGAAACCCATCGTCAAGCATGACGACAGTCGAAACGCCAAGCGCTCCCGCTAGATTGGCGCCGGTGTTGCTGATCGTCACCACCGCATCGAGTGCTGAGATTTGCGCGGCAAAGCGGTCCATATCCGACAACTGGTCGATGGAAGCGTCATGGATGATGCGTCCCGGCGCCCAGCGTTCGAATTCGGCGAGCGCTGGCCCGACATCGCCATATTGCATACTGATGAAACGTCCCGGCAGATTGCCGAGCAGCGCCCGCCAATCGTCCAGAGCCGGCAGGTCCTTGCTCTTGTTCAGGCTTCCCCAGGCGAAGCCGATCAGAGGCCCCGAGCCGCGATTGAGATAGGTGCTGCGTAGCTCGGCCACCAGTCGGCGGTCCGGCTCCAACGGAATGAATGGCGCGCGCGCTGTCGGCTCATCCGGCCAGAAGTGCTTCGCCAGTGTCTCGAAGCAGGCGAAGACATCGGCGTCCGTCGCCGCCACCTCCCCTTCTCCTTCTAGCCTGATATCGAGCGCAGGATATGTTCTGCGATAAAGTGGCGCGAGTCGCGGCTCGACCAGAACGGTGCATCGTTCGGCAGCTGCGACCACCGGCCCCAGCAGCGACGCGAACTGGAAGAAGATTGCAAGATCGCCTTCGCGCCGCTCGACGGCAAGCCTGCGACCCGCAAGATCACTGCCATCCCATTCGGGCCGGCCGGGCACTTGCTTGCTCGACGCGATCAACTGCCAGGCACGATTCCCGCCGCCGAGGCGTCTCAGTCCACGCCCGGCTTTTTTGACAAGCCCGGGATCGCCAAGCTGCTCACCGAGCAGGCCGAGTGCCAGCGCATGTTCCCGGGCCGCCTGCCAGTCACGCCGCTCGACACTCTGCGCCATCAGGCTCACATGCCGTTCGACGCTTTCGTCAGCATGGCGCGAGGGACGCCTGAAAAACTTCTTTGCTCGTTCAAGAACCTTCTGCAGCCGCTTGCCGTCAACACCTTGCGGGCGCAGGTCGGCGGCTTTTGCCTTTTCAAGGATGGATCGTCTGCTCGGCACAGCGACCTCAACTGTCGCTGGGCGGCGTCGAACGCACCGTCAGGATTGACGAGAGCCGCCGGCCGACGTCGTCGAGCACCACCGACCACGCACGTCCTTCCTTGCGAATGACGAGCCCCTTCGGATACCAGGGGGTTCGATCGCCAATCACTGGCCACGCTGTCTGAAACTTGTCGTCGATCAGGAAAATGGTCGGAACACCGAGTGCTCCGGACAGATGGGCCGCCGTATTGCTGATCGTTACGACCGCATCGAGCGCGGCGATCTGCGCGGCGAAACGGTCCATATCAACCATCTGGTCGACACTGTCATCATAGATAAGCCGCGCATCATTGCCATTGCGCAGGCGCCGCAGCGCCGGCTTGATCTGTCCGTACTGGAGGGAAACGAATGTCGCATGTGTCTGGGCGATGAACCGTGCCCATTCGGGGAAATCAGGGACGTCCTTGGTGTGTGATTTGCTGCCCCAGGACAGACCCACCAGTGGTAGATCCGTCATCGAGCGATAGCGCTTGCGGAATGTCTGGACGAGTTCAGGATCTACCCGCAGCGGCACGAAATCGGCGGCAAGTCTTTCGGCATCGCGGCCGAAAACCCAGGCGAGATTTTCGAAGGTCGCAAATTTGTCACCAACGACATTCTGCTGCGCTGGAACCACGGTCGCATTCGGGAACGTCCGCTGCAGAAGCGATACGAGGCGCGGCTCGACCCGAATTGTCGCGCTTTGCGCACATCCAGCGGCGGCGCCGGCCAGTCGCGCATGGCGGATAACCCGGCCAAGACTGCGAGGATCATCCTCTACAAGATCGATCAGCAGTGTATTCGAACCGAGGTCTTCTCCGGTCCACTCATTGGCACCTTCCCCTTTTCGTTGCCGGCGAGCGGAAAGCCGAAGCTCGGCCGCCCGCGCGAAGTTGCCCAGCCGTTCGAACGCCTGGCCTGCCTTCTGCATCAACTCCGGGTCGCGGACACGCTCGGCCATGATGGCCATTTGATTGGTACTTGCTTCAAGGCCTGTCCAGTCCCTGCGCGCGATCAGCGCGTCGACCTTGGCCTGCTGCTCAAGAACGGAACGAGGCTTGGAGCCGGTATACATCGCCCGCACGGCCTTTGTGAATCGGCGCAACTGCAGGCCCAATCCACCTATCACATACCGGATGTAGGAACCGTGGTAAAAACTGGTCATCGGCCTTCAGCGCAATACGCTCTGCCGCAGCGTTTTGCCGCCTTCGACGATTGGAGCGGACGCTTCCAAATGGAAGATCGAGCGATAGATTTCGCTGCGCATGGCGAGTTCGTCATGGGTCCCGGAGTCCGCAAGCATACCAGCGTCAAATACCAGGATGCGATCGGCCGCCTTGATGGTTGAAAGCCTGTGCGCAATGCAGATCACAGTGCGCTGAAATGCATCGTCGAACGCAGCCTCCATGACCGCCCGTTCGTTTTCGCCGTCGAGCGCGGATGTTGCTTCATCGTAGACAATCACCGGAGCATTTTTGAGTAGGGCGCGCGCGATGGCAACGCGTTGTTTCTGCCCGCCCGACAGATTGGTGCCGCTCGGACCAACCAGCGTGTCGAGCCCGTCTTCCAGGCTCGAAGCAAAGCTTGTGACCCGGGCGAGGTCCGCCGCGGACTCGATTTCCAGATCGCTGGCGTTCGGGCGTCCGTCCCGAATATTGTCACGGATCGAGCCTTCGAACAGGAAAACATCCTGTGAAACCAGGGCGATATTGTCGCGAACGTCGGCCAGGCTGATCTTCGAAATGTCCTTTCCGTCGAGGAGAATCCTGCCCCTGTCCGGCTCCATCAGGCGCAGGATGAGATTGACGATGGTCGTTTTGCCGGCGCCGGAGCGGCCGACGATCGCCAGCTTCTCACGAGGCCGCACCTCGAAGGAAACACCGTGCAGCGCAGGGCTATTACCTTCATAGGAGAAGGCCACATCTTCAAAACGGAGGCCGCCCTCGACATCGGTGAGGTGCTCACCCGCGGTTGCGAGTTGCCGCTGTTCGGGCGTGTCGATCAAATCATACATCTGACCGACGGCCACCATTTGCTTCTGGATGTCGACATTGACCCGGGCCAGCCGCTTGGCGGGTTCATAGGCAAGCATAAAGGCGGTTATGAAGGCCATAAATTCGCCCGGCGTCTTGCCGTTGCCGAGGGTCTGCCAACTGGCGTAAATAATGAAAAGGCCAATGATGAAGCCGCCGCCTGTCTCCATCAAAGGACTCATCAACGCCGATGTGCGGTTGATCTGGATGCCGCGCCTTTCCATCTTGCGGACGGCCTTCGCGAAGCTGGCGGCCGCCTTGTCTTCGAGTTGGAAGGACTTGATGGTGCGGATACCTTCGACGGCTTCCGTGCCGATCGACTGGACCAGTGCTGCCAACTCCGTCTCGCCCCTTGCCAGCGCCTTGAGCTTCCTGGTTATCGCGCCCACCGATAGGAATAGCAGGGGTAGAACCGCCACCGATATCAGCGACATCATTGGATCCTGCTTGACCATGACGCTTGCCAGGGCAATCAGCTTCAGCACATCGGAGACGGTGCTGCTCGTGATGGTGAGAATAACGGCGGCCCCGGCGCGCGCGTTGAACATGATCTTGGAGACGAATTTCGCCGGATGCTGGTTAGCGAAGCGGTTGATGTCGAAACGCACCATTCGGGAAAACTGGCGGTTTTGAAGGTCCGAAACGATAGCCCGGCGAACCTTCCCCGTTGTGATGGTCTGGCAGTAGTCGGCGATCCCCTTGACCAGGAAAATGCCGACAATCACGGCGCTAATACCCCATGCGGCGGCAGCGTTCCGTTCTACATAAATGCTATTGATCATGACACTCATGATCCAAGCCGTTGCGCCGGTCGCCGCCGCAGCGACGATCGAACACAGCAAACCGGTGAGATACAGCCTTATGTGCGGCGGCAGGTTCTCCACGATCAGGCGCTTGACCAGCGGGTATGCCAGGGCCGCTGAAATTCGTTTCTTTGCGCTCATTCCGTTTCCCGATGCGATGTATCGTTCTCTGACGACCCTCGCTCCTGCCGATCCATGAAAATTTTTCTCGGCGCCGTCACACATGCGCCAAACTGATACCAGACGTCTGACTTCGTTCGAAGTTATAGTCAATCTTGAATCCTCCTGATTGCGGCTAGCGGCGAAGCGGACTAAGTGTCGGGCATTGCTGTCGTCGGCCGGCTATGGAGATCATGGAGCAATTGTGACATTGCTAGAGCGAGTTCGACGAAAGTATTTTCGACTCCGCCACCAACTCGGATACATTAAACCTATTCGCTTGATGGCATCGAACAAATCAAACACGAAGTATGCAGACTTTGTCAGTTCTGGCACCATTACAATCCGCAAAACCTCAATATTCACTTCTGACGATATATTCTTTACGATGGGGAGTTGCTTCGCGCAGGAAATTCGACGTGCATTGACAAGCAGACAGATCGCATGCGTTCCGTCTTACAGATATATCAGCTTCGACCCGACACAGGCCATTGTAGATGAGCTGCCTCGGCAGGAGCATATGAACTTCTACAACACCTTCACTGTTCGCCTTCAGGTCGAGCAAATGCTTGGGTTGTGGGATCAGGCCCATGACGACTGGTGGCAGGTCAAGAAACGTGCTCCTTGGGGCCCAATCTGCTTTCAGGACCCGTACCGCCGCGGCATCTTCGCCAAATCTCCGCAAGTTCTCAGAGAGGTGATCGAGAGCATAAATGGAGAGATGCGGGTTGGCTTCGATGCAGCCACGGCATTCATATTCACCTTCGGAATGACTGAGGTCTTCATCAACAAATCCAGTGGCAAAGCAGCAGCACAGAAACCGCTTTATCGTGGCGGAGGCGGAATGCAGGAAACGACGCTTCACGTCAGCGGCTTTCAGGAAAACTACGCCAACGTGATGGCTACCGTGGACATGGTCCGTCAACACAAGCCCGATGCACCGATAATTCTCACAGTCTCACCGGTTGCATTGGCTCGGACGTTTCAAGACATGGATGTCGTCACTGCGAGCACTGAAGGGAAGTCCGTTCTTCGGGCTGTGCTTGGTCAAGTCTGCCGGGAACGGGACAATGTCCATTACCTTCCCTCATTCGAGCTTGTCACCTATAGAGGCCTTGCTCGCAGCTATAGAGAGGACTTACGGCACGTAAAGAAATCGGTCGTCGAGGAGATCGTTGAACAGTTTTTCAATGCATACTTTTCTCCGTCGGCGTCATCACGCGGGAATTGACATCCCGTGCCTTGCCGCCGTGACATCCCTCTCTTGATGTCTATGGAAAGTAGCCGCAGCCATTCAGCGCTAGCTTGCCTTTACGACAATCGCCTGCCCCGTTGGGAGCTCGATGATACCTTCCGGGCGGTTTTCAAAGAATTGATCAAAGGCCTTTCGGGCTCCAGGACAGAGTCCAGAGCCGTAGTCGTCACATATGATCATGCCATTCGCGCACACCCGATCGTAGAAGAAGGCAAGCGCGTCACGTGTCGGCTCGTATAGATCGACGTCAATATGGACCAGGGCGAAACGCCGGTCGGATACGTTGGAAAAGGTCTCTGGTATCCATCCCACATGAAAAGTGGTGTTGCTGAAGCCGGAAATATTCTCTCTGGCTATCTTCTCGTCGGTGCTGAGATCGCCGGACTTCCATGGCGTTCGGCCGTTTGGCTTGCGATCCTCTGCGGTTGGTTCGGAGAGGCCAGCGAACGAGTCGAAAAGGTGGTAGTGCCGTGGCCGAAGATCGCTGATCAGCATGAATATCGTCGACCGGCCTTGCCTTACGCCGCATTCGGCCACATCGCCATCGATACGCTCGATCGATCGCAAGCAGCTTTGCAGGACGAAAGCCCGGGGATCTGGAATCCCGCGGATGTTTTTGACCCGCTGCAGCGCCTTTCGGAAAAATGGCTGGTCCTTCCAGATCATATGACTGGAATAAACATAGAAGCCGTATTTGTCGGCCTGCTTCTGAGAAACCTTATACCAAGCCACGCCTCTGCGTTTCTTCGAAACAACAGCGCGTGCCATATCTCTTAATTTCATCGGTACCCAGCATTTTCGGTAGGTTCATAAAACGGGCGGAATCGAAAGCTCTGCCGGCATCAGACGCGGAATGAAGTCGAGTTCCGGCTGCAGGACATGGGCTTCTCGAGCGCGCAAGAAAGCACTTTCTGGTGCCCGCAATAAGGCGACGTCGAGGTTGGAACTTGCATGGGGTGCGACTCAAGATCACGGGCCACGTGCCTGGGCCGGTCCGGAAACAGTCAAACGCCCGGGCTGTCGGAGTTATCCCACTGCCCGGCCTGCGCTGCGCGCGCCGCGAGTGATGGCGCCTGCGGCAGACACCCATCGAAAAGCTCAGGCATCGCGCTTGGCGGCGGCAGGCAGCCCCATAACATCGATCGTGGCGGAGGAAGACCCAGGTTCAATGAAGCGGTAATCGAAAGGCTGGCTGGCGCATTCCTGCCATTCTCGGGCATGGCGCGGGTGCGCCAGGTATTGTTCAGTCGCAAATCGAGAGGTTCAGTCGACTGCCCCGACCAGAACATCGGGGTGTTCAAGTATCGCGACCCAGCGCCCGGTATGCGTGGACGATTGCCTTTTTAGAAATCTATATCCAGTTTCCGACCAAAGCTTCACATCGTCGTTGAGGTTGTCGAGCACATAATCGCCTTTGTCGGTCTTGACCGTCAGCACTGCGTGCCCCTCGCCGTCTTTTTTTCTGACGACAGTGATCAGAAGGTTTGACAGCGATATGCCCTCCAAATTGAGCATCTGACGCTTAAGCAGGACGTAGTCCTCGCAGTCGCCGATCGCGCTGACAGGATAGGACCAAAATTCCATCGTGCCGTGAACGGCAAAATCGCTCACGGGCTTGATCGATCTATTCACGAGTTTGGTGACGGACGCGAGCTTATCTTCCATTCCACTGGTCATAAGAACCGGCGGGATCTTGCCTGATCGTATCCTGCATTCTGCGGCCTGCCTTCGGCAGAATTCCATGTAGCCGACTGGAATGGAGGTCCGCTGCCCGGTGGCCATGGCACCAGGCACCGCATCGGCCGAAGCTTTCTCCATCGGCGTCGCGGACATCATCAAGCCTATCAGTAGGCCGGCACACAGCCATGCCCGCGGTATCACCAATCCCATTCGCCCCGCCCAAAGGTAACGACCCGAAACAATCTTTAATATCGCGTTACCATCTTTTCATGGGGACATCAACGCAGCCGACACACAATTTGAAGCTACGGTCGCGAACAATCATCAATGACCTGTTGCTGGGCGCCGCGGTCAATGCTGGAGAACTTCCATAACCACTGGAAGATCATGACATTCGCGTGTTGTCGCATGGCCACATCGGCGCATTTCGGTCATCGACGGCTCAAACGCGGACAGGGCGGCCGAGAAAAATTGTAGCCAAACTTGTCGAAGCAAAAAAGTCCAAGAGCTACGGGGCTCTCGCGTAGATTCGCATACATTCGGATACATTTCGCTGGCACTCGGGCAAACCTCTGCGACAGGCGTGGCGTAAGTTTCGATCGTGAGCAGGAAGCCTCGTCATAGTGACGGGACAGAAAGCCGACAGCGATTTCGCAAGCAGGAGTCAATTCCGCGCGAGGCGCCGATTGGCAGGTCTGCTCATTCAAGAAAGGAAAAATACGATGAACAATCTTGCAACGGCTTTCGCCCTCCTCGCCTTGTCGACAGGAGTGTCTCTCGCTGCCGCTCAAAATCCGGACCGCGATCCGACCCGCGGATTTGCTCCTGATGTCGACAACAGAAAAATGACCTTAGACACCAATCATACGGCTTCCTTGCCGCTACCCGTGATAGCCCCGAAAGAACAACAACCACGGCCCGGCAAGGTCCTCAGGGGTCGTGCACCATGGGCGGGCCGTTAATATACTGATTGTCCTCCCATGCACAAAGTCCAACCACCCGCCATGCAACAAAGGGTGGTTGGACAAGGCGCAAGAAAATCCTGCAGCCATGGGTGAATTGGCCGTCTCTGGCGAGAGTATTGAATGCGTCAGGTCGCGAACTCAGGAAAATCGTGGCGAGGCTTCGAGGGCCGCGTCTGCTTGCGCCGCTGTCAATCGGCCGTCACGTCGGCCGCTGACATCCCCTCCAGCGCCGCCGCGAACGGTTGCCCGTCAACCTGACCAAAGCGACCAGACCGTAGGCGATAAGTCTTTCCCCCTGCCCTGCTCCGGTCCTGAATGAGCCCATATCCCAGGTCAGAAATCCCACGAAGAGAACAACTCGAGACCGGTCGTGCCGAAGTCGCCCAAGTTCCGCGTCGCCAAGCTGGTCGCCATTCACTCTTGAGATTGCAGCAATCATGCCGTCGGGCGCCGACATCCCCCGGCCCTGCCGCATGGCGGTACTCATGATTCCCCATAGGCCTAATGGCGCTGGTCAGTGATCCGCCGCCAGCGAGATCGCAAGATGTATAGACAACCGGTCGCAACTGGTGTTCGTTTCCAATCCGATCGCATGCAATTTCGGAAAATGCAGGAATCGTGACTATGGACGCCGCTTCCTTGTTCGATCTGACGGGAAAAAAGGCGCTGGTGACGGGCGCCAGCCGCGGGATCGGCCAGGCTATGGCTGAGGCGCTTTCCGCGGCAGGTGCCGACGTCGCGGTGACCGCCCGCGACGAAGCGTCCCTTTTTGAGACGGCGGACCGAATTAGCGCTAACGGGCGAAGATCGCTTTGCCGGTCTCTCGACGTGCTCGACACCGATCGCATCCGCGTGGTGGTCGACGAGGCGGCGGATACCTTTGGCGGGCTCGACATCTTGGTCAACAACGCCGGCTATGAGCAAGTCCAGCCGTCGCTCGACGTGGACGAAGCGCTGTGGGACCGCATCGTATCGACCAATCTGAAGGGCGCCTTCTTCTGCGCGCAGGCTGCGGCGCGGCGGATGGCTGCCGACAGCAGCGGTGGCGCGATCATCAATCTTTGCTCCCTGACCTCCTATGTCGGCATTCCGACCGCGGCACCTTACGGCTCCTCGAAGTCTGGGCTTCTGGGCATGACGCGCGCGCTGGCCACGGAATGGGCATCGCTCGGCATCCGCGTCAATGCCATCGCTCCGGGGTATTTCCATACGGCGATGACGGATGCTTTTTATCAGGATCCCGACTGGCAGACGGCAATGCTGGCCAAGATACCGCAGCGGCGTTTCGGCACGATGGAGGATCTGGCCGGAGCCGTTGTATTCCTGGCGAGCGGGGCATCCGCCTATGTCACCGGGCATTGCCTCCCAGTTGACGGCGGCTATCTCGCATCCATCTGAGCGACTGAGGGCGGGTGCAACAAGAACCGTGTAGACCCACCTTGTATATGGTTGTATATACCACCTCGCAACGCTGGACGTCCTTGCATGCGGCCGGCGACAAAAAGGGGAACCACAATGCAGGAGCCTTTCCGGGCCGGAGCTTCGCGGGAAGCGGAAGGCGGCAGGGAAATTGCAGTCACAGTCCGCAACGTCGGGATGGACTTCGATGGGGTTCATGCCGTCAAGAATGCGTCCTTCGATCTACCGAAGGGCCGGTTCCTCACCATTCTGGGGCCTTCGGGGTCCGGCAAGACAACCCTCCTGCGCATGATCGCCGGATTCCAGACCCCGAGCAGCGGCGAGATCTTCATCAACGGTGAAGCGGTGAGCGCGGTGCCACCGCACAAGCGGTCGATCGGCATGGTCTTTCAGAGGCTTGCGTTGTTTCCACATATGACGGCGGCTGAGAATGTCGCCTTCCCGCTGAAGATGCGTCGGCGCGATGCACGCACCATTCCCGAACGCGTCGAGCGATACCTCGCGCTGGTCCGGCTCGGAGGCTATGGCGGCAGGCGCATTCACGAACTTTCCGGCGGGCAGCAGCAACGCGTCGCGATCGCGCGGGCGCTGGTGTTCGAGCCCGACCTGCTGCTGCTCGACGAGCCGCTGGCTGCGCTCGACCGCAAGCTGCGCGAGGAAATGCAGCTCGAATTCCGCCGCATCCAGCGAGAGCTCGGCGTCACCACGATCAACGTCACCCACGACCAGCGCGAGGCGCTGGTGGTTTCCGACGACATTGTGGTCATGGATCAGGGCGAGATCCAGCAGAAGGCGCGGCCAATCCATACCTACCGCCAGCCCCGCAACGCCTTCGTCGCCAATTTCATTGGCGTCACCAACTTCATTGCCGGTACGGTACGGTCCGTATCGGAAGGGGGCGACGTCTCCATCCTTCGCGGTGCTCTGACGCTTGCCGGAAAAATCGGCGATCCGGTCAATCCACCTGGGGAGGGCGGCAAGGCGTCGGGAGCAATCCGCGCCGAGCAGATCCGTCTCGCCGGCGACCCTGCTCAGCTGTCGAAGCTCGATTGCGTGCTGGCCGGGACTGTCATCGATACGATCTTCGAAGGCGAGCGCATGGTTTACGAGGTAGCCTGCGCCGCGATTGGCGACGAGGTCATTCGCGTTTTTGACCATGATCCCGCCGCGCACACGCAGTTCGACATAGGCGAAAGCGTGTTCCTGGGGTGGAATGCCAGGGACATGCTTGTTTTTCGATAGAACCGGAAACCGGTCAAACCCAGAGGAGAATGCAGATGAAGCGCTTCAAGCCGACATTATCCCATCTTTCCCGCAGAACCTTCCTTCAGGCCACCGCCGCGCTCGGCGGCGCCTCAGCCCTCGGCCTGCGCAGTTCTTATGCGCAGGAACCGGAAAAGCCGGCGGAGATCATCGTGCGCGCCTGGGGCGGCAGCTGGGTGGATAGCCTGAAGGCCGGCGTGTCCGACAGCTTCACCAAAATGACGGGGATCGCTGTCCGTCACGACCTGACTGAAGACAACGAGATCCAGCCGAAAGTCTGGGCGGCTGTGGCGCAGAATCGGGTCCCGCCGATCCACATCAACTGGGACACCACCACCAATGCCACGAAGTCGGCACTGCGCGGCGTAACGGAAGACCTCTCCGACCTGCCGAACCTCGCCAATGTGACGGACCTTGCCAAGCCGGCCGGCCTGGAAGGCTTCCCGATCGTCAATACCTACGGCTATGTCTATGTGCTGGCCTATCGGCCTGCGGCGTTCCCGGACGGACCGCCGAAGTCCTGGAAAGATCTGCTCGACCCGAAGTTCAAGGGCCGGCTTGCCTTCTACAATGACGGCATCGGCTTCCACTTCCCAGCCCAGGTCGCCGGTGGCGGCAAGCTGGAGGACATACCCGGTAACATGCAGCCGGCTTGGGATTTCATCACCAAGATGAAGGCGCAGCAGCCGCTGCTCGGCGAAGATCCCGACTTCACCACCTGGTTCCAGAACGGCGAAATCGATGCCGCCTGCACCATCTCCACCAACGCCCGAGAGGCCCGCAAGAACGGCGTGAAAATCGAATGGGTCGTGCCGGAGGAGGGTGCGAAATTCGACACGGACGGTTTGTGGATCCCCAAGGGCCTGCCGAAAAACGAACTCTACTGGGCCAAGCAGTACATCAACCATGCGCTGACCAAGGAAGCCCAGCAGGTCTGGCTGGACGGCCTCGGCTTGCCGGGCGTCGTGCCGGGCCTCACACCGCCGAAGGATCTGGTGGGCGATCCGTCCTATCCGACCACCGAAGCGGATTTCCAGCGCCTCATTCGCATCTCGTCGAAGATCCAGGTCGAGAACGAGAGCGAGTGGTTTTCCAAGTTCAAGGCGATCATGCAGGGCTGACGCCAGGTTGGCCGGTGCTGCGCTGGCGGCACCGGCTCCTTTATGAGGTCGGTTACGGATTTTCTCATGCGGGCAGCCAGGACAGCCTATCCCTTGAAATGGCGTATCATGGATGCGCTGGAAGGCATTGCCGCCGCCATCTGGCCAGCGCGATTCAGGCGCGCCACGCCCTATCTGATGCTGCTTCCGGCAGTGCTGCTGGTCGGACTGCTCGTGCTCGGTCTCATCCAGATCGCGGATGCAAGCCTGCGCACGCTCGACACCACCACCTTCCAATTCTCGGACGACTATTCCATCGCCAACTTCCGGCGGGCGCTGACAGAGCCCCTGTTCCTCGTTGTCGCGCATCGCAGCCTCGTCGCCGCCCTGATCGTCACCGCGGTGACACTCGTCTTCGCCTTTCCCTACGCCTATCTGATGGTGCGCACGCGTTCGCCAAGACTGCGCAAATTCCTGCTGATTGCGCTGTTCCTGCCCTTCTTCATCGGCCAGGTTGTGCGTGCATATGGCTGGCTGATCATCCTCGGCAATCAGGGCATGGTGAACGAGGCGCTCGGCCTTATCGGGGTCGCCCCGATGCGGCTCATCTACAACTATCCCGCCGTGCTGTTCGGCCTCGTCCAGTACATGCTGCCCTTCGCCGTACTGATGCTCGCGCCGGCACTCACCGCCATTCCCGAAGAGCTGGAGGCGGCCGCTGGATCGCTCGGTGCGAACTGGGTTCGCACGTTCATCCATGTCGTGTTGCCACTCGCTCGTCCGGGCTTCATCGGCGCCGGCGTGGTGGTGCTGACGCTTTCGCTCACCGATTTCGCAGTCCCCGCGATCCTTGGCGGCGGCTCGCAGGACTTCATCGCCAACGCTATTTACGATCAGTTCTTCCGAACGTCTGACCAGGGCCTCGGCGCGACGCTGGCGCTTATGCTTGTCGCGCTCGGGTCAATCCTCGTCGGCTTGGTGTTCGCGCTGTTCGGAGCCGGAACGCTTGCGATGGGGAGGTCACGGGCGTGAACGGCTCGCGCAGCAAATCCGTTGTCTTGTGGACCCTGGTCACGATCGCCCTGGTGACGCTTTCAGCGCCGACGATCGTCGTGCTCGGCGCTTCCTTCACCGGCGGCAACATCATCACGTTTCCGCCGGACGGGCTCTCGCTGCGGTGGTACGCGCGCATCTCACAGGCCTCCGACCTGCGCAACGCTTTCCTGCGTACGCTCCATGTCGCGACGGTCTGTACGATCGTTGCCATTCCCGTGGGCACGCTGGCTGGCATCGCGCTGGCGAAATATGCGGTGCGTTTTGAGAAAACGATCCAGATTTATCTGCTGCTGCCCTTTACTATCCCGCTGATCGGATCGGGCATCGGCCTCATGCTGATTTTCGGCAACGCCGGCATTCTCGGCCAGCTTTGGCCGGTCGGCATCGCCTGCTGCGTCATCAACCTTCCCTTCATGATCTGGGCGGTGACGGCGAGTGCCACCGGGCTTGACCCGGACCTGGAACTGGCCGCCGCCAACTGCGGCGCACCGCCGCTCCAGGTGTTCTTCTCCGTCACCCTGCCGGCGGTGATGCCGGGGGTGATCACCGGCTCGCTGCTGATGTTCATCCTTGCGCTCAACGAGTTCCTGGTCAGCCTGCTGCTCGTCGATGCGCGCATCGTGACGCTGCCGGTGCTGATCTACAACTCCATCCGCTCGATCATCACACCGGATCTTGCCGCGATCTCCGTGGTCTTCATCGCCTGCTCGGCTGTCGCCATCTTCCTGCTCGACAGGCTGGTCGGGCTCGACATCTTCCTGAAATCGAAATGAGGAATGCCGGCCTGCCGGCCGCAAAGGGAAATCCTATGCCAAACGTATCGTTCCACGACCTGAGCCAGATCGACGCCGCCGGTCGTTCGGCACTGATGCGGCGCTCAGAGACCGATCTCTCTGGCTTTATGGAGAAGGCCGCACCGATCATCGAGGCGGTCCGAACAGAAGGCGACGCCGCGCTCGTCCGCTTCGCCCGCGACTTTGACAAGGCAGATCTCGATGCCACGCGGCTGAAGGTCAGCCCCGCCGACTTCGACGCCGCCTTCGACATGGTGGACGAGAACGTGGTCGCCGCCATTCGCTTCGGCATCGACAACATCCGGCATTTCCACGAAGAACAGAGGCCGGAAGCGATGTGGCTCAAGGAAATGCGGCCCGGCGCCTATGCCGGCGACCGCTTCACGCCGATCCGCTCGGTGGCGCTCTATGTCCCGCGCGGCAAAGGGGCGTTCCCTTCGGTGACAATGATGACCGCAGTGCCCGCCGTGGTGGCGGGCGTCCCGGAGCTTGCTATCATGACGCCGCCAGCGCCCGACGGTTCGGTGGACGCAGCGACGCTGGTTGCAGCGCGCATCGCCGGCGTCGAAACGGTCTACAAATGCGGTGGCGCGCAGGCGGTCGCCGCGGTCGCCTATGGCACAGAGACGATCAGGCCGGCACTCAAGATCGTCGGTCCAGGCAGCCCCTGGGTGGTTGCGGCCAAGCGGCTGCTTGCCGGGGTGATCGATCCCGGCCTTCCCGCCGGTCCGTCCGAAGCGATCATCCTCGCCGACGACAGCGTGCATGGCGGGCTAGCCGCGCTCGACCTCCTCATCGAGGCAGAGCACGGACCGGACTCATCGGCCTACCTGGTGACACACAGCCGCCGCGTGGCCGAGGAGGCATTGGCCGCCCTGCCCGAGCACTGGGCGCGCATGACCGAGCAGCGGGTAGCGTTTTCCACCGCGGTGCTGACCGGCGCCTGTGGCGGCATCGTCCTGACGGCGGCGATCGAGGAGAGCTACCGCTTCATCAACGACTATGCACCGGAGCATCTGGAGATACTCTCCAACGATCCCTTCGCACACCTTGGCCACATCACCGAAGCCGCCGAGATCCTGATGGGGCCGCACACGCCAGTCTCGATCGGCAATTTCGGGTTAGGCCCCAACGCCGTCCTGCCGACCAGCCGCTGGGCGCGTACCTGCGGCCCGCTCTCGGTCACGGATTTCGTCAAGCGTTCTTCCATCGGCTACGTGACGGCGGCGGCCTATCCGGAATTCGCGCGCCATGCCCGCACGCTTGCCCGCTACGAAGGCTTCTCCTCGCATGAACACGCCGTCTCCGACGTGCGCGACCGATATCTGGTGCGGTAGCGACGATGAAGGCTGCCAGACTCCACGCGGCGGGCGATTTGCGGGTTGAGGATGTCCCGTCTCCCGGCGAACCCGCGCCTGGCTGGGTGCGGCTCAAAGTGGCGGCTGCCGGCATCTGCGGCTCGGACCTCCACAACTTCCGCACCGGTCAGTGGATCAGCCGCGCGCCGAGCGTCGCCGGGCATGAGTTCGCCGGCGAGGTGACAGCCGTGGGCGCCGGCGTGTCCCAGTTGGCCTGCGGAGATCGGGTCGTCGCCGATTCGCGTTTCTGGTGCGGCGAATGTCCTGCTTGCCGGGCCGGCCTGCATAATGTCTGCGCCAGACTGGGCTTTGTAGGCGAGGTTTGCGACGGCGGCTTCGCGGAAGAGACGGAGCTGCCGGCGCGGCTGCTCCTGCGCCACGACCCGGCGCTCGATCCCGCAATCGCCGCCATGGCGGAGCCGCTGGCGGTCGCCCTGCACGCCGTCCGGCGACTGTCGGCGCCGGCCGGGGTGCCGGTACTTATCGCCGGTTGCGGCCCGATCGGCGGGCTGGCTGCGCTGCTCCTGTCGCGGCACGGTGAGAGGCCGGTCCTGGTCGCCGACCGCAATGCGGCGCGTGCGGATCTTGTGGCCGAGGTGAGCGGCGCGACCGTCGTCGACCTGGACGCCCCGCCCTGTGATCCCAATCTGCGCCATGCAATCGACGCGACGGGAAACGTGGCGGTGATGGCGCAACTGCTCGAGCTCCTGGCCGGGGGTGGCACGCTGGCGCTGGTCGGCATATCGCACGGCCGCCTCGATCTCGACCCCAATCTCCTGGTCGAACGCGAGATCGCGCTTGTCGGTTGCCACGCCTTCGCCGACGAGCTTGCGCCGGCCGTCGCGATGCTTGGTGATCTCGCCCCCGCGCTGTCGCGCTTCGTGTCCGAAGAGATCGTGATCGGCGAGATTCCCGCCGCCTACCAGCGCCTGATCGCAGGCACGAGCGGCGGGTTGAAGACCATCATCCGAATGGAGAGAGGATGATGATCAGGCTTCCCGAAACCGCCGGGCCCCTCTACGAGAAGGTCAAGGACTACGTGCTCGGCAACATCGGCAGCGGCAAATGGCCGAAGGACCGCAGGCTGCCTTCCGAAAACGAGCTGGTCAGCACGCTTGGCGTCTCGCGGATGACTGTGCACCGGGCGCTGAGGGAACTGACCTCGGAAGGCCACCTCCTGCGCATCCAGGGCGTAGGCACCTTCGTGGCGCCGCCGAAACCGCAATCGGCCCTCATCGAAATCAGGAACATTGCCGGCGAGATCGCCGCGCGCGGCGCACGCCACAGGGCCGAGGTCGTCGTCCTCGAGAAGATCCGCAACCCGGCGCTGGACCTCATTGTCGCCTTCGAGTTCACGCGCCGCAGACCGGTCGCCCATTCGATCATCGTGCATTTCGAAGACGAGGTGCCTGTCCAGCTCGAGGAGCGGTTTGTCAATCCGGCACTCGCACCGGACTACCATCGGCAAAATTTCGTTGCGACCACCACCTACGACTATCTGCAGCGGGCGACGCCGCTGACGGAAGTGGAGCACGTGATCTCGGCCGTCGCCGCAGAAGAGATGGCGGCCCGCCATCTGATGATTCGCCCCGGCGACCCCTGCCTGCTCCTGCATCGGCGGACCTGGTCGGGCGCGGCGGTCGCGACCGTCAACAATCTCACCTATGTCGGCAGCCGCTATTCGCTTGGCAGCCGCTACGCGCCCTCACCCGCCGCATAGCAGCAACGGCCCGCCAAGCGGGTGGGCAGCGTCATCGGCCCAACGGCTGCCTTGATAGGGAAATCAGTTCTGCCTCGTCGATCACGCCGGCCATATAGTTGGCAATAATGCGAGACGCGAGCGCCTCACGCTGACCAGTCGATTGACTTTCAAGCTTGAGGTGTTCGAACGCTCGAGCCAGCAGAGCCAACTCGGATGGATCAAAAATACCAGCTTCCTCAGCTTTTCGACGGATCGCCATGGCTTCCTCAAAGACGATGACTTGTCTTTGCAACGTTTCCCGCGACATTGTGTTCCTGGAGGTGCTCAAGACCAGCTTGGCCGCGCGCGCCCTTGCTAGCCATCAGCTGACAGCGGCTAACCCCAGCGGCCGCTAGCCGGCCTGCGCTAAGAGCGCACCACCAGAGGCACCAGCCCTTCATGGCGATGGTCGAGATAGCACACCACGCGGTCGCCAATGCGCTCGAAGATGAGATCGACTTTCGCCTCGCCAATGGCCAGATGGCGGATAACAATGTTGTCGATACCGATCGGCAGCCGCGGGCGTTCCACAGTGATCTCGCGTTTCCAGCCGTCGACCCGGATGCCCAGGCAGGCCTGCAGCATCATGAACGCGGAGCCTGCCGACCATGCCTGCGGCAGACATGCGACCGGGTAGGCCACCGGTGAATCGCTCGCCGCGCGCGTAAAGCCGCAAAACAGCTCCGGCAGGCGCATGTTGAAACGGACCGCCGCCTCGAACATGCCGCTCATCAGCTTCACGACGCTGTCGCGCTCGTGATAGCGGGCGAGCCCGGAGGCGCAGAGTGCGGTGTCGTGCGGCCAGATCGAGCCATTATGATATGACATAGGGTTGAATGGGATCTCGTCGTCGGCCAGTGTGCGAACGCCCCAACCGCTATGGAGATGACCAGAGAGCAGCTGGGTGGCGACTGACTTAGCCCGTTCCGCCGCCGGCAGCCCGACATAAAGCAGGTGACCGGCATTGGACGTGCGAACCGCGCATTGCTTGCCTTGTCCGTCGATTGCCAAAGCATAGAAATCGCGGTCCGGCATCCAGAAATGCGTCTCCACTGCCTGACGGATCCTCTCTGCCAGGGCGCTCCAGTGCGCCGCCTTTGCGTCGTCGCCGCGCCTGGCGGCCAGCGCCGCCATCCCTTGATATGCGGCGAAGGCATAACCTTGCACCTCGACCAAGGCGATCGGTCCTTTGGGGATCGTGCCGTCGGCATGAAAGACGGCATCGGAACTGTCCTTCCAGCCTTGGTTGAACAGACCCGTGTCGGCCGCCCTGTTATAGGTTACAAAGCCATCCCCGTTGCGGGCTCCGACCTCTTCCATCCATGCAGTGGCAGCGCCCAGGGAGTTCCACATGCGATCGACGAACGCCTCGTCTCCGGTGCGATCGGCGTAGGAGGAAGCCAGGTAGACATAGAGTGGCGTGGTGTCGACGCCGCCATAGTAGCGGCCGAACGGCAGTTCGCGCAGCACGGCCATTTCCCCCTTGCGGGTTTCATGCATGATTTTGCCAGGCTCGGCATCGTCGAATACAGAGGTCTCGGTCGATTGATAGTGGGCAAGGAAGGCCAGGACCCCACGAGCAAGGTCCGGATTGAGCCAAAGCATCTGCAAGGCGGAAATGACGCCGTCGCGGCCGAAAGCGGTCGAAAACCAAGGGATGCCGGCATATGGGTATGGCCCGGTCTCCAGATCGGTCGTCAGCAGCGCGATGTCGGCGCGCGTGCGTGTCAACCAGTCATTGAACACGCGCCCGGAGCTGAAGACGGTGGCGCCCTGCCGGCGCTTTGAGCGCATGGCGAAGCGGGCTCGCGCAGCGGCCGCGCGAAAGCGGTCGCTGGAAGGAGTTTCTTCGCTGTGGCCGACCTCCAGGTACAATGCTCTGCTGTCACGCTTTGCCACGACAATGAGGAAATCGGCGTGATCGGGGTGCACCTGATCGGGCTTGATCGAGAATGCGATGGCCGATTGACGAGCCACATTGTCGAGGCCTTCATATCGGAACGTTACGCTCGCCTCGCCGACCAGTGCGTCATGCGCGCGACCGCGGCGGCTACGCATAGTGCCGCGCACCTCGAACATGTCACGGAAATCGGCGTCGAAGTCGAGCCGGACCGGCAGAACCACCTCGCGCGCGGAGTAGTTGGTGAACTTGATGCGTTCGAACATGCGGTCCTGCCAGATGAACCGCGTCCGATCGACGTGGACGACGCCCGGCAATGCTTCGCTGCCATTCGGCCCGATAGTTGCTAGATTGGTGAGATTGGCGGTGAATAGGATGTTGTCCTGCGACAGCGAGGCGCCGAGCAGCGACGGCATCCGGCCGCCAATGAACAGACGGAAGCGCGACAATACACGCGTGTCGTCGCGGAAAAGCCCGTCGCCGGTGCCGCGTATGTCGCCGTAGCTGTCTGCGACGACGAAGCAATCCTCGTGTTTCAGCGCAAATTGCCGATGCGGCTCGCGCGGTGCCGTTTCGTCGATTGCCGGCAGCGCCACGGCTGGATCAATCTTGCGGTCTTCGAGTTGAGTGGTCATGGTAACCCCTCCCGTTCAGAAGCGAACAAGGCGGCTCAGGCGCTGATCCGGACAGCCGAGCCGTCGCCTTGCTCGGTCAGGTAGACATAGTCATCATTGCGGCATTTTTAGCGCGCTTGTTTTGAGAACCAAATGCTTTCGTTATGTCGTCCGAGAGCGAGCCATAGATCGCCACGTAGTCGCGGCACATGCGCTCAACCGTGAATCGCTCTTCAAAAGTCCGTCGCACCCGTGCACGATCGATGCCGTTTATCCGCCGTACCGCGTCCACAGCTCCGTCGAGCGTGTCGACGATCAACCCGGACACACCATCGTCGATGACCTCCGGAACGGCGCCGCGTCTAAACGCTATCACAGGCGTGCCACAGGCCATCGCCTCAATGGTTACGAGTCCGAAGGGTTCCGGCCAGTCAATAGGGAACAAAAGCGCTGCCGCATTGCCCAAAAAGTCTGCTTTTTGCCGTTCGTCGATCTCGCCGATGAATTCCACGTTGGAATTTCGAAGCACCTTGGGTTCGACCCTCTCTTTCCAATATGATTGGTCTACCTTGTCGATCTTGGCGGCAATCTTCAGCGGCATTCCGGTACGCGCTGCGATTTCAATCGCTGTTTCCGGCCCCTTTTCCGGTGAGATGCGGCCGAGGAAGGCGAGATAGCCCGAGGCTTTCGGCCGAAAAGGGAGAAGATCGCGAGGCAGACCGTGATACACCGTTCCGATCCAATGGACAGGCGGCATGGGCCAGCGTTGATCGTAAGAAATCGAAACCAGCGGAATGTCATCAAACATCGCATAAAGCTGCGCCAGATCCGGGAGGTCGAGCCGTCCATGAAGTGTCGTAACGGTTCGCTCGGCAAAGTCCCGGACTACGGGGAAGTGGAGAATATCGATGTGAAAATGCAGCACGTCGAATTCATCGGCCCGCCTGCGCACCTGTTCAAGCATCATCACGTGCTGGGGAATATCGTGCCGGACCCTGGGATTCAGGCGCAATGCAATATCGCAACACGGTACCAATTCGGCAGAGGTGCGTGAATCACCGCTGGCGAACAAGGTCACATCATGCCCCTGCCGAACAAGCTCCTCAGTCAGATATGAAACTATTCGCTCGGTCCCGCCATAGGTCCGCGGCGGCACGGCTTCGGTAAGGGGGGCGATCTGGGCAATTTTCATCTGCAACACTTCTCGAAAGTGAAGGTCACCCTTCAAAAAGCTCCGACGGCAATCCCCTTCCTCGCATTCATTGCGGTGCGGTCCTCCTCGCCAACTCTCGAAGCGCCGATATGTTCCCGGCGGGAACAATCGCCGAGTCAGGGGAGTTCAAGCAGATGGACCAACAGGAGAACCAGGATGGTTACGAAGCTTCAGGACACAAAGGCCGTCAAGGGATCGAGCGACGAGCATGGCGGCAACCGCGGCGGCAATCAGGAGAAGAAGGACAAGCCGCAAAAGAGCAGCCAGGCTGCCGGCAAGGATCCAAACCGCGGCGAGGCCTGAACGATGCCTGCCCCGCAGGCGGACCGTAATGGCTGCGATCCCGACCATCGATAGGAGTGGCACCATGACAAAGACCAACTTGTTTACGAAAGCCGAGCATCCTGTATCGGGAAAGAGGGCAAGCGGCAGCGACAAGGCCAAGGAACCGGCCAAGGGCGGCGCCCAAGCCAGGAACGCCCAGGAATGGGGCGGCGGATCGAAAGCGTCGAAGGGCAAGATCACCCGGGCAGACCGGGAAAACTCCAACTCGAGCCAGCGCAGCTAAGCTTTTGCATTCATCTAACTCAGTCGCCGCGGATTTCGAACTGCTTGGACGGGATGGGTTCGGATTGGGGTGGTTCGGATTACAGGCCCATCTCGCCTGTCGTCTGCCCCTTCGACGTTGCAATTCGAAAATGATCGAAGGCCCCGTGCCAGAGCGCCGGCAATTGCGGCCTTGACGCGATGTGCATTAGGTCGTTTGTTGCGGGCGGGAGTGCCACGGGAGGAAACCATGGAAGTCACCCTGGGGGCGGATAGCCTCGCAGCGCGGTTCCACGTTTTCACGCCAATGACCGGCGAAGGCTCCCGCGCATGAATTCCGGAGCGATCCTCGAAGCAGCGGGATTGACTAAGGAATTTGGGGGTTTCGTCGCTGTCAGCAATGTCAACCTGACAGTCGAGCGAGGATCGATCCACGCGCTGATCGGGCCCAACGGCGCAGGCAAGACGACCCTCTTCAACTTGCTGACCAAATTTCTCCAGCCGACGCGCGGCGCGATCCGTTACCAAGGCCGCGACATCACCAGGATGCAGCCGGCCGACATTGCGCGGCTGGGCCTTGTGCGCTCCTTCCAGATATCGGCGGTGTTTCCGCACATGACGGCACTCGAGAATGTCCGCATCGCGCTGCAGCGCCGGCGCGGCGACAGTTTCGATTTCTGGCGTTCCGAGAAAGTGCTCTCCAAGCTCAATAGCGAGGGTGCGGCTCTTCTCGCCGATGTCGGCCTGACCGAGTTTTCGGATATCCGCGCCAGCGATCTGTCCTACGGCCGCAAACGCGCGCTTGAGATCGCGACGACGCTGGCGCTGAACCCTGAGATGCTGCTCCTCGACGAGCCTATGGCCGGCATGGCGCAACAAGACATCGAGCGCATCTCGGCGCTGATCCGGCGCATCTCCAAGAACCGCACCATTTTGATGGTTGAGCATAATCTTTCGGTCGTAGCCTCGCTGTCGAACCGCATCACCGTGCTCGCGCGCGGCAAAGTCCTCGCCGAAGGCGACTATGCCGCGGTTTCCAAGGATCCGCGCGTTATCGAAGCCTATATCGGGGCCGGACATGGTTGAAGCTGAACTGACGAGCAGGCCGGCTCCTGCCCCCTCGGCGAGACCGCTGCTGCGCGTCGATGGCCTGCAGGGCTGGTACGGCGAGAGCCATGTGCTTCACGGCGTGAGTTTCGAGATTGGCGAAGGCGAAGTGGTGACGCTGCTCGGCCGCAACGGCGCCGGCAAGACGACGACGCTGAAGGCAGTCATGGGCATCCTTTCCAGGCGCTCGGGCTCGGTCACCTATGACGGCCGCGAGACGATCAAGCTGCCGTCGCGGTTGATCGCACAGATGGGCATCGCCTACTGCCCAGAGGAACGCGCGATCTTTTCCAGCCTTTCGGTCGAGGAGAATTTGATGCTGCCGCCGCAGGTGCGCCCCGGTGGGCTCAGCGTCGAGCAGATTTTCGAGCTTTTCCCGAACCTGAAGGAGCGGCTTTCGAGCCAAGGCACCAAGCTTTCGGGCGGCGAACAGCAGATGCTCGCCATCGGCCGGATCTTGCGGACGGGCGCGAAGCTTTTGCTGCTCGATGAGCCGACCGAAGGGCTTGCGCCCGTCATCGTGCAGCAGATCGGCCGCACCATTGCCCGGCTCAAGGACGAGGGATTCACGATCGTGCTCGTTGAACAGAATTTTCATTTCGCCGCGTCGGTCGCGGACCGTCACTACGTGGTCGAACAGGGGCGCGTGATCGACACGATCCCCAATGACGAACTCGACGCCAACATCGACAAACTGCACGCCTATCTCGGTGTCTGAGGCAATCATCAACGGCGCGTTGCGCCGCAATCGGAGGAGAGTAGCGATGAAAAAAATGGGGTTTATTCTGGCTTCGCTGACGAGCCTGCTGATGGCCGGCACGGCCCATGCCACGGATGTCAAGATCGGCGTTCTGAATGACCGTTCCGGCATCTATGCAGACATCGCCGGTGAAGGTTCGGTCATCGCGGCCCAGATGGCGGCGGAAGACTTCAAGGCGGCGGACAAGGGCATCAACGTGTCGATCGTCTCCGCCGACCACCAGAACAAGCCGGACGTCGGCTCAAACATCGCCCGCCAGTGGTACGACACTGAAAATGTCGATGTAATCGCCGACGTGCCAACCTCGTCGGTGGCGCTCGCTGTCAACGAGATCACCAAGGAGAAGAACAAGATCTTCCTCGCCTCGGGTCCGGCCTCGTCCGACCTCACCGGCAAAGCATGTTCGCCCAACACCGTCCACTGGACCTACGACACCTGGGCACTTGCCAACGGCACGGGCTCGGCCATGGTCGCAGAAGGCGGCGATAGCTGGTTCTTCGTCACGGCAGACTACGCCTTCGGCCACGCGCTCGAGCGCGATACGTCGGCGGTCGTCGAAGCATCGGGCGGCAAGGTTCTCGGCGCTGTCCGTCATCCTTTCCCCGGCCAGGACTTCTCGTCCTTCCTGCTGCAGGCTCAAGGGTCGGGTGCCAAGGTCGTCGGCCTCGCAAATGCCGGCGGCGACACGATCAACGCGGTCAAGCAGGCGTCGGAATTCGGCATCACGCAGGGTGGCCAGGCGCTCGCCGCCCTGCTGATGTTCATCAATGACGTGCATGCGCTTGGCCTCGACGTGGCGCAAGGCCTCGTGCTCACCAGCGCGTTCTACTGGGACAAGGACGATCAAACGCGGGCATTCTCTGCCCGCTTCCAGGAGCGGAATGCCGGACAAAAGCCTTCGATGATCGAGGCGGGAGTCTACGCTTCGGTCCTGCATTACCTTAAAGCCGTCGAGGCCGTTGGTGACAAGGATGCGGCCAAGGTGATGGCCAAGATGAAGGAAATGCCGACCGACGATCCGCTGTTCGGCAAGGGTACGATCCGCGCCGACGGGCGCAAGCTGCATGACATGTATCTGTTCCGCGTCAAGAAGCCGGACCAGTCGAAGGGGCCATGGGACTATTTCGAGACGGTGGCCACCATTCCGGCCGACAAGGCGTTCCGCTCGCTCGCCGAAGGCGGCTGTTCGCTCGTTAAATAAGCGAGCCCTCGCCAACGACGCGCCGAACCGCTCGGCGCGTCGCCTCGTCGACAAGTCAGCTGGAGCGACCATGTTCGAACTGCTTGGAATTCCGCCGCAGGTCCTGTTCGGCCAGTTGCTGCTCGGGCTGATCAATGGGTCCTTCTACGCGGTTCTGAGCCTCGGGCTGGCGGTCATCTTCGGTCTCTTGAACATCATCAATTTCACGCATGGCGCGCAGTACATGCTGGGCGCCTTCGGCGCTTGGATGCTGCTCAACTATCTCGGCGTCGGTTACTGGTGGGCTGTGTTCATCGTTCCGCCGATCGTCGGCGTCACCGGGATCGTGCTCGAGCGCGTGCTGATCCGACGGCTCTATCACCTAGACCATCTCTACGGGCTGCTTCTCACTTTCGGCCTGGCGCTGATAATCGTCGGCTTCTTCCGCCAGTTTTTCGGCGTATCTGGCCTGCCTTACCCGCCGCCGCCGCTTTTGACCGGCGGGCATAATCTCGGTTTCATGTACCTGCCCAATTCGCGCGCCTGGGTGATTGTGGCTTCCCTGATCGTGTGCCTCGCGACCTGGTTCATCATCGAAAAGACCCGGCTTGGCGCCTATCTGAGGGCAGCGACCGAGAACCCGACGATGGTCGGCGCGTTCGGCATCAACGTGCCGCTGCTGGTCACGCTCACATATGGCTTCGGCGTCGCACTCGCGGGTTTCGCCGGCGTGCTCGCCGCGCCGATATACGCAGTCAATCCGAACATGGGGGCAGACCTGATCATTGTCGTCTTCGCCGTCGTCGTCATCGGCGGCATGGGCTCAATCCTGGGCTCGATCCTCACCGGCTTTGGGCTTGGGTTGATCGAGGGCCTGACCCGCGTGTTCTATCCGGAAGGCTCGGCCGTGGTGATCTTTGTCATCATGGCGCTCGTGCTGCTCGTCAAACCCGCCGGTCTGTTTGGGCGGAGTGTGTGATGGCAACCGACACCAACCCGATCGCTATGGCGACCATCACGTCCGTTGGCGCCGCGGGCATGCCCCGTCATCACCTTGCGATCTTCGCGGCGCTTTTCGTCTTCCTCATCGCCGCGCCATTCCTGCTCTATCCGATCTTTGTCATGAAGGTGCTGTGCTTCGCGCTGTTTGCCTGCGCCTTCAACCTGTTGCTCGGCTTTGGTGGCCTCCTGTCCTTCGGCCACGCAGCCTATTTCGGCATGGCAAGCTACGTCTCGGCCCATGCGGCAAAGGTGTGGGGTCTGACGCCTGAACTTGCCATTATCGCGGGCACGCTGGTGGCAGCCGTGCTCGGTCTCGCCATCGGTTCCCTCGCCATTCGCCGCCACGGCATCTATTTCGCCATGGTGACACTGGCTTTTGCGCAGATGATCTATTTCTTCTCGCTGCAGGCGGCGTTTACCGGCGGCGAGGACGGCATCCAGGCCGTACCGCGCGGCCATCTGTTCGGGCTGATCGACCTGCGCTCGAGCGAAGTCCTCTATTTCTTCGTGCTCGCCGTCTTCTTCGCCGGCATATTGCTGATCTACCGGATTATCCATTCGCCGTTTGGACAGGTGTTGAAGGCGATCCGCGAGAACGAGCCCCGCGCGATCTCGCTGGGCTATCGGGTCAACCGCTACAAGCTCGCCGTATTCGTGCTGTCGGCCACGCTCGCCGGCGTCGCCGGTGCAACCAAAGCAATCGTGTTCCAATTGGCGTCGCTTACCGACGTCTACTGGACCATGTCCGGCGAGGTCGTGCTGATGACGCTCTTGGGCGGCATGGGCACAGTGTTCGGACCGATCGTCGGCGCGGCAGTCATCGTCACGATGCAGAACTACCTCGCGACATTCGGCGACTGGGTCACCATCGGCCAGGGCATCATCTTCGTTGTCGCGGTGCTGTCGTTCCGGGAGGGCATCGTTGGCGTCCTGGCAAAATGGATCCGGAAGCCGCTCTGAACGAGCATGAGGCCGAAATTTCGGATCATCGACGGTCGACATCGAGAAGTCGACTCACAAAGACGTTTGAGCGTCAGGTTCGGCCAAGTTAGCCGCAGCGGATGCGGGCGACAGCGTCCCCAACCGTGCAGATTCCTCATCGGATGTGACAACCAGCAATTCGGGCTGTTACGAAAATTCAACTCTGGCGCCTTCCCAGGCGCGCGTGTTGACGTCGCAATCCGCAGGCTCGCACCCTATCTACGCCGCATGAACGACATCACGAACAGACGCGCGCTTCTACTCGTCAATCCGAAGGCACGACGTGGGCAGGAATCTATCGCACCGGTCGTCGAGCGGCTGGAAGCCGGTGGGCTCCGCGTCAGCGTCGAGACGTTTGAGGCGCTGCCCGAGATAGCACGCGACATCGTTCGCGTTCGCCATAGGGCCGATCTTGTGATCGTGTGCGGCGGCGATGGCTCGGTGTCCTCGGCGGCGGTCGCGGTTATGGAAAGCCGGCTGCCGTTGGGTATCATTCCGATGGGGACGGCGAACGATATGGCGCGCACCCTCGAAATACCGTTGGATTTGGGGAAGGCGGCCGACGTGATCGTAGAGGGCGGACGACGTCTGATCGACATCGGAACGGTCAATGGTCACGCTTTCTTTAACGTTGCGAGCATCGGCCTCAGCACCGACCTTGCGCAGGGTCTCGATCCGGCGCTGAAGAAGCGTTTCGGCAGGTTTGGCTATGCCTTGGCGGCCATGAAAGTGTTGACCAAGGCCCGCCTCTTCGAAGCAAGGATTACCGAAAAGGGCGTAGCGACCGAAGTCAAGACCTACCAGATTGCAGTCGGCAACGGCCGCCACTATGGCGGCGGCAACATTGTCGAGGAGACGGCGGAGATCGATGACGGTCATCTCGACCTGTACAGCCTGGAAATGACGAACCTCTGGAAAATGGCGCTTATGCTGCGCTCGTTCCGCTCAGGCACGCATGGCGCCTGGAGCGAGGTTCGCACAGCGAGATGCGTCGAGTTTGACATCGAGACGAAAAGGCCAATGCCGGTGAACACTGATGGGGAGATCGTCACCTCGTCCCCGGCGCATTTCAAGGTCCACCCGAAGGCGATTTCGGTGTTCGCGCCTGCTGGCGCGCGCATACAGCCCAGCACAAAGGTGCTTGATGATGCGGTCACCGCAAATAGCGGATAGACTGGCGATCAAGCGCGCGTCGAATAAACCCAACCGCCTGCGGTCATCTCTCGATCAGGAGCCCGCGCCTCTGGAACAAGGACGCGGGCGATCGGGCAACAGCAATTGTCATCAGCGAGAACACGCCGCAAAGCCGCTAACTTCGTCTCAAAGCCTTTATTCCAGACGCAAAAGCCCGCCGCACCTTTCGGCGCTGCGGATGAGCGCGACCGAGTAAAACTTGTCCGAGAGTGTCTGACGCAGACGATCCATCAGAAATTATTCATCATCTCCGGGATCGTCGACGAGGCAGCCGGCGCATGACAACCCTGCTAGCTGCCGTGCTCGTCAAAGTTGGGTTCACCCTCCTTGTCGAACTGGGGAGTATTGTCCACAGCCCTATCCGGGTCGTCGCCCATGCAGCCGATGCCCTGACAACCATTGTAGCCGCTGGTCACGGCCTGCAGGCCCCACCCCGGTAACAATAGGCTGCAATATGGAACAGTCGGCTGGCCCCTACATAGCCTTCAGACACGTCTTTGATCATTGCTTGAGGAACGCGCCCGTGTAAGTCTGGCCGGCAAGCCTAACGGTTCCGGCCAGGGTTCTGTCGGGCCGCATGACAAAACTGACGTCTGCGCCATTCGGTAGGCGCTCAAGCTTCAACGTACTCCCCACAATTCTTCCAGCGCCGGCGGCCTCTCCCGGATGGTTGTCGCCCAGGGTTCCCCACGCATAGGTAACCGTCACCTTCCCATTGGAAGAAATCGTCTGAACAGCAAGTATGGCGTCATACATCCCATCCAATCGTCCGGCCCATAGACCCGAAAAAACAGCATACTTTGTCGGAACGGCCTTGTCAGGCGGAGTGACCGCCACGGATTGATGCATAATTGCTGAGCCGGAGGGAACAGCCGCAGGATCCGAGGCAGTTTGGGCGGGAATGGTACCAAGTTCTAATGCAGGTTCGGGAGTGGGTTGCGGCGCTTCAGGAGCCGATTGGCACGCGGTTATGGCAAGCGCCGCGAAGCCAAGCATTGCGTTGCACATTCGGCGTGCCATCTTCTGGTGCCCCGGCCATCTCTAGATCTAGCGCAGGCTAACCTTATCGCGCGTTTTCACGACCTCTGTCTACCCAAGGTATCTCGTACAACAGCGGCTCGTCGAAGGACGTGCAGCGGTCGTGAGTGAACGCCTCCCTTCGTCGCCCAAGTAGCCGCCTGGGCGATGGCAAATGTTTTAATTCAAACATTTACGCAGAATTTTCGATCTATTTTCTAGGTTTTGGCTTTCGACCACAGATGCCTTAAGCTGCTATCGACGCAGCCGCTGCCGTCTCGTCCGCGACGCCATCCACCATCACATGACCGATGCCCCGCGAGCAGCGCTCGATCCGCGCCTCGACGCGGTACACGTCACGCAAAAGCGCCGGGGTGACAACATCTTCCGGCGTGCCGCAGGCGATCATCCGGCCGTCTGCAATGACGATGCATTTGTCAGCGAAGCGCAGGGCCTGATTGAGGTCGTGAATTGCGATCAGCACCGCAATCCCGTGCTTGCGCGCAAGCCCGCGCATAAAGCTCAGCACCTCGACCTGCCGGTGCAAGTCAAGCGCGGACGTCGGCTCGTCCATGAGCAGGATTTCAGGTTCGCGGGCGAGGGTCTGGGCGATGCTCACCACCTGCCTTTGCCCCCCGCTCAATTCTCCGACATTGCGAAAGGCAAGATCCGAGATGCTGAGCGCGGCCAGGATGCCGTCTATGAGTGCGAGGTCGCCATCGCTAACCGACCAGGCAGAGCCCTGCTTGCGGGCGAGCAGGATCGATTCATAGACGGTCAGCACCGCGTTGGCTGCCGTATCCTGCGGCATGTAGCAGATGCCGTCCGGTCCCTTCGCCGCTCCCTCGAGGCAGACGCGCCCCGGGCCTTTCAAGAGCCCTGCGATGCGCTTGAACAGCGTTGACTTGCCCGCTGCGTTTGGCCCGATAACGGCGACTACCTCGCCACCTCGGAAAATGGGAGTTGAAACGTCCGAAAGGACGAGCCGCGTCCCGTGGAAGGCTCCGAGACCATCGAGCCTGATCGTTACCATGAGCGCCTCACATTCGAGAGGATCAGCGAGATGAAGAAGGGAATGCCGATAAGCGAGGTGACGATGCCGATCGGGAAGATCGTGCCTGGAATGAGCGACTTGCTGGCAACCGAACTTGCCGAAAGGATGAGGGCGCCAGCAAGCGCTGAAGCGGGCAGGAAGAAGCGTTGATCTTCCCCGATCAGCATGCGGGCGATGTGCGGACCGACGAGCCCGATGAAGCCGATGGTGCCGACGAAGGCGACGGGAATGGCAGCAAGCAGGCTCACCATCATCATGGTTTCGAGCCTCAGGCGTGCGACCTTGACGCCAAAGCTCGCGGCCTTGTCTTCGCCTAGCCGCAACGCCGTCAGCGCCCAGGCGCGGCGCGCGAATATCGGCAGCGTTGCGATAAGGATGAGGCTGGTGATGATGAGCTTGGGCCAGGTGGCCTTGGTGAGGCTTCCCATCGTCCAGAACACGACCGCGGCGAGCGCCTGCTCCGAGGAAAGATACGCGACGAGCGACAGCAGCGCATTGAAGGTGAATACGAGCGCGATGCCGAGAAGCACGATGGTTTCGACCGTCACGCCGCGCTTGAGACTCAGCAGGTGGATGACGAGCGCGGTCAGCATCGCCACCACGAAGGCGTTGAGCGGCACGACATATTCGATCGCGGCGGGGATGAGCGCGACGCCGAAGGCGAGCGCGAGCGCGGCGCCGAAGCTGGCCGCCGCCGAAATGCCGAGCGTGAAGGGGCTGGCGAGCGGATTATTGAGGATGGTCTGCATCTGTGCACCGGCGACCGACAGTGCTGCGCCAACGACCACGGCCATCAGCGCGATGGGAAGCCGAATTTCCCACAGTACGACGCGCACCTGAAGGGGCACGCTGGCGGGAGAAACGAGCGCGAGCACCACCTGGTCGAGGCTGTAGCTGGCAGGGCCGAGCGCAAGATCGACGCAAAGACTCAGGAGCAGCGCCAGGGCGAGCCCTGCGAGCATGAGCTGCTTGCGCAGAACAAGTGCGCGGTAGAGGCTGCGCCCTTCCTTGGCCGATAGTGTAGCGGGTTCACTGCTCATCGGAGAGCGAGACCCAATGGCCAGGCCTGTATTCGACCGGCAGGAACTTCTCGTGCAGCTCCTTGAAGGTGGCCTCAGCATCCAGATCGCCGAACAGGTCGGGATGCAGCCACTTGGCCATCTGCTGGATTGCGACGAACTGATAGGGGCTGTTGTAGAACTGGTGCCAGATGGCGTGGATTTGCCCGTTCTCCACCGCCTTGATGCCGGTGAGGGCAGGCCGCTCCGTCAGGCCCTTGAGTTTCTTCAGTGCTGCCGCTTCGTCCGCGCCGGGACCGACGCCGACCCATTTGCCACCCGGCACATAGGCCTCCCAGTTACCGCCCGTAACAATCACCTGGTCGGGATCGCTCGCGATGATCTGTTCGGGATTGAGCGCCCCAAAAGTACCCGGGATCAGATCCGCCGCGATATTCCGGCCGCCGGCCATCTCGACGAACTTGCCGTAATTGTCGTTGCCGAAGCTCATGCAGCAGTCATCGGAATAGCCCCCGGCGCGTTCGACGAAGACCGTTGGGCGCTTTGGATCCTTCTCTGCGATCACCTCGGTGACGCGCGCGATCTGCGCGGCGCGGTAGGCGATGAACTCCTCGGCCCGCTTTTCCTGGCCAAAGAGCTTGCCGATGAGGCGCATGCTCGGCTCGGTGTTGGTGAAGGGATGCTCGCGGAAATCGACATAGACCACCGGAATGCCAACGGCGGCGAGCTTTTCGATATATTGCGCGTCCTCCGTTGCCTGCTTGGACTCGATGTTCATGATCATCACGTCCGGCTGAAGCGCGATGGCCTGCTCGATGTCGAAGGTGCCGTCCTTGAAACCGCCGAAGGTCGGGATCGTGGCCATCGAGGGGAATTTTTCCAGATAGACGGCGTAATTGTCGGGATCGGCCTGGGAGAAATCCTCGCGCCAGCCAACGATTCGCTTGAAGGGGTTGTCGGTATCGAGCGCGGCGATCAGGTAGATTTGCCGGCCTTCGCCGAGGATGACCTTCTCGACCGGCGTCTTCACTTCGACCTTACGGCCACTAATGTCGGTGACGGTCTCGGCGCGCGCGCCGAGGGTAAGCGGCATGAAGGCCGCGAGGGCGACCGCGGCCGCAAATATCGACTTCAAAATCATTGTGCTCTCGCAATTCAGTTTTACCCACCCCGCTTAGAAAACGTGAATTGTCTAATCAAGTATTATCTTTTAGAGCAATTCCAATGTACCGCTTTTGGGGAGAGCGTTTCGGGCAATGACGGCTCACGCAAACTATTCGCTGCGCGACGAAATTCGGGACTATTGGTCCGATCGCGCCGAGACGTTCGACCTGCAGGTCGGCCACGAGATTTTTTCCGAGCGCGAGCGCGCTGCCTGGCATGCGCTCATAAGCAGGCACCTTGGGCCTGGCGCCGGGCGGGCGGCTCTGGATCTTGCCTGTGGGACAGGCGTCATTTCGCATCTGATGCACGATCTAGCCTTTGTGGTGACAGGCCTCGACTGGTCGGAAGCCATGCTTGCCAAGGCGCGCGCCAAGGCACAAAAACGCGGTGCCGATATCCGCTTCATCCTGGGGGATGCTGAACGGACGCTCGAGGACAGGGGGAGCTACGATGTGATCGTCACCCGTCACCTGGTCTGGACGTTGGTGGATCCGAAGACGGCCTTTGCCGAATGGTTCTCGCTGCTGAAGCCCGGCGGCAAGCTGCTGATCATCGACGGCGATTTCGTCAGCCGCAACTGGGCGATGGGTTTGCGGGAACTTTGGGAGAAGCTCACGGCCGGCAAGTCCCGGGTCTCGGACAATGACGGCGCCTCCATGGCCAGACGCCATCAGAGCATTCTTGCTCGTATCTATTTCTCGGGCGGCGCACGGGCGGAAGAGATAGCGCGCTTGCTGGCCGAAGCCGGGTTGGAGCAGCCTGTCGTCGACTGGAAACTGGGCGCGATCCATCGCGCTCAGTCTCGACAGATGAGTTGGCCCAAGGCGCTCGAACGCGTCACTCAACATCGCTTCGCGATCTGCGCGACAAAGCCGCAGTAGACTCCTCGGCGCTGCCGGCGTTGGGATGGCGCGGGCGGCGGCACGACTGCGAATAGCTGCCGATCTGCGGTCAGCTCAGATGCGCCACCGAGTATTATTTCTTCTGACTGGCGTCCTGCAAGATCATTTCCGATGCCTTCTCCGCGATCATCACCGCTGGAGAGTTGGTGTTGCCGGAAACGATCGTCGGCATAATCGAAGCGTCGACGACGCGCAGGCCAGAAATGCCGTGCACCCGCAGCCGGCCGTCGACCACCGCCATCGAGCCTGTGCCCATCTTGCAGGTGCCGACCGGGTGGAAAATCGTAGTGCCGATATCGCCGGCCTTGCGGACGAGATCTTCGTCGCTTTCATATTGTGCACCGGGCAGCATTTCCTCAGGCGCGAAACGGGCAACGGCGCGCGCCTTCATCAAGCGGCGGACATGGCGAAGCGAGGCTACGGCGACGGTCCTGTCTCCCTCGGTAGACAAATAGTTCGGCCGGATCTTCGGGGCACTCGGCGGATCGGGTGCCTCTATGTGGACGGTGCCGCGGCTTTCCGGTCTGAGGTTGCAGACCGAAACCGTGACCGCGGGGAAGCGATGCAGCGGCTCGCCCAGCCGGTCGGTGCTCAACGGCTGGACATGGTATTCGAGATCGGGCGTTTCCAGGCGTGGGTGGCTTCTGGCGAAGATGCCAAGCTGGCTGGGCGCCATCGACAGCGGTCCGGTGCGACGAATAGCGTATTCGACGCCCATGGCCGCGCGGCTGAACAGATTGTGGTAGCGCTGGTTCAGCGTCGAGGCATTGGCGACCTTGAAGACTGTGCGGATCTGCAGATGATCCTGCAGGTTCTCGCCGACGCCTTCCAGCGCGTGGCGAACCGGGATTCCTGCTGCGCCAAGCACGGCAGGTCGGCCGACGCCGGAAAGCTCGAGCAGCTTCGGGGAATTGATCGCGCCAGCGGCAAGTATCGTTTCGCCTGCCCGCGCACGATGCAGTTGACCGCCCATTCGGAAAATAACACCAGTGACGCAAGCTCCATCGAAATTTAGCTTCTCGGTCTCGGCGCCGGTCACGACGCGCAAATTCGGCCGCCGCAGCACGCTGCGCAGGAACGCTTTCGAGGTATTCCAGCGCACGCCCTTCCGCTGGTTGACCTCGAAATACCCCGACCCCTCGTTGGTCCCGCCATTGAAATCCTCCGTCCGGGGGATGCCGAGTTCCTCGGCAGCATCGCGGAACGCATCCAGGATTGGCCAGGACAGGCGCTGGCGCTCGACGCGCCATTCGCCACCGGCGCCATGAAGGTCGTTGGCGCCGCCAAAATGGTCCTCGGACTTGCGGAAATACGGAAGCACGTCATCCCAGCCCCAGCCAAGATTTCCGGCTTGCCGCCAGCCGTCATAGTCGGCCGCCTGGCCTCGCATGTAGATCATGCCGTTGATCGACGAGCAGCCGCCCAGAAGCTTGCCGCGCGGATAGGTGAGCGCACGACCGTTCAGGCCGGCTTCCGGCTCGGTCTTCATCAGCCAATCCGTGCGCGGGTTGCCCATGCAGTAGAGATAGCCGATGGGAATGTCGACCCAGTGATAGCGGTCGCTGCCGCCGGCCTCCAGAAGCAGCACGCGCATGGCTGGATTGGCCGACAGTCTGTTGGCCAGCACGCAGCCGGCTGAACCTGCGCCAACGATGATGAAGTCGTATTGTCCAAAATCGGCAGCGGTCTGTGTCAATCGGACATCCGTTCGCTTGCCATCCTGTCCCATAGCGGACCCATGGCCTGGTTGATTTCGCCATACAGGCGATAGCGCTGCTCATAGACCGGTGCGATCTCGCTATTGGGCTGGTAGCAGCGGTCGGGCGCGGTCATCGCGGCCGCGCCTGAAGAGAAGTCGGCAAACAGGCCGACGCCTGTCCCGGCTGCAATTGCAGCTCCCAGCGCACCAGTCTCGCGGCTGCGCGCTACCGTCACCGGGACGTCCAGCACATCGGCGAATATCTGCGGCCAAATGGCGCTGCGCGAGCCGCCGCCCGAAAGAACCGCCTGGCTGACGGTCGCTCCCGCTCGGCGCAGCGTCTCGACATGGCGCCGGTGTTCGAAGACGACCCCCTCGAACAGTGCGCGCAGCATATGCGCCCGCGTATGCCAGCCGGCGATGCCGTAGAAACCTGCACGCGCCTTGCCATTCTGCTGCGAGCCGTAAAGGAATGGGTGGTAGATCGGCATGTCTCCCGCGGGACCGACGGAAGCAACGAGCTCGCTGCAGATCTCGAATGGCGATGCGCCAGCCGGCGGCGCATGCTCGAAGAACTCACGGACGATCCATTCGAGATTTGCGGCCGAAGTGGCGCTCGATTCGATGGCAAGGTAGCGCAGCGGATCGAACGTCGACAGCATGAAGATCGACGGATCGCGGATCGGCTCCTGGGTGATAACTTGGTTGATGCTCCAGGTGCCGGCAATGATCGAGGCGGCGCCGGTGCTGGTGACGCCCGAACCGATGGCGCTGGCGACGACGTCGAACAGGCCGGCCACCACAGGCGTGCCCGCAAGAAGGCCGGTGGCAGCGGCGACATCGCGCGTGACATGGCCCGCGATGTCGGAGGCTTCCAGCACGTCCGGCAGCAATTCCATGCAATCGTCGAGACCATAGGCTGCCAGCAACTCAGCCGCGTAGCGTCGGCCAGGCATGTGCAAAAGCCCGCAGCCCGACATGTCCGAAGTGTCGGTCGAGCGTGCGCCGGTGAGGCGGTTGACGATAAAATCCTTGCACAGGAAGACGGTGCCTATCTTGGCAAAAAGTGCCGGATCATGGCGCTTGAGCCACGCCAGCAGAGTCGGCGTCTGCGCCGCCCAGGGCCGTTGCAGGCAGTGGACATAGGTCCGGTCGCCAACGCCTGCGGCCGCCCACTCGCTGACGATGCCGACGCCGCGCGTGTCGAGCGACTGGATGCCGAGCAGCGGGTCGCCGCCGCGGCCCAGCGCGTAGAGCCCGTTGCCGTGGCCGGCGCAGCCGATCACCGCAATATCGCCAGCGTCGATGCCCGATTGGTCGAGGCATTGGCGGATGACCTCGACGGCGTTGCGCCACAATTCGCCGAGGTCCCGCTCGACATGGCCAGGCTTTGGCATGCAGGAGCGGCCGTCGCGAGTGGCTAGCGCCAGTTCGCGACCTGCGGTGTCGAAGATGATGGCCTTGATGACGGTATTGCCCGCATCAAGACCAAGAATGTATCGCTGCATTGAAGCTCCTCCCAAGCTGCAAAGATTATTCTTGTTGGTAGAGCTCCCAGGCCGCCGCACCGTCGGCATTCTCATGGATGATCGCCATCAATCCTCTCACGACGGCGCGAGGGTTGGAATGCTGGTATATGTTGCGGCCATAGACCATGCCTGCCGCGCCCTGCGCCATCAGCGCCGCCGACTTGTCGAAGACGGCGCGCAAATCCTCCCTGCCCCCACCGCGTACCAGCACAGGACAGCGGGCCGCCGCCACGACCCGGTGGAAGTCGTTCGGATCGGTGGTCGGGTCCGCCTTGATGATGTCGGCGCCCATCTCGCCTGCGAGCCGGGTCAGGGTGACGATCTTTTCTGGGTCGCCGTCGACCATGTAGCCCCCGCGCTCCGAGTTGGGCAGCATTGCCAGCGGCTCGATCATCAGCGGCAGGCCATATCTTTCGCAGTCGGCGCGAACGCGGGCAATGTTGTGGACGCATTGCCGGAACAGGTCCGGTTCATCGGGCAGCATGAATAGATTGACGACCACGCAGGCGGCGTCCATCTCCAGCGCGCCGATCAGTGGCTCGGCTTCGTTCTGCAGGATGGCCCACATCGAGCGATGGCGGGTTTTGTTATATGGATTGCCCATGTCTATGCGCATGACCAATGCCGGCTTGTCCTTGCCAGGCAAGGACTGCAGCAGATCGGCCTGGCCATAATTCATCTGAATGGCGTCCGGTCCCGCGGCAACCAGCTGGGCGACGACGCCGGCCATATCCTCGAGCCCTTCCAGAAACGACGGCTCGTTGCACACGCCATGGTCGATTGCGACGTCGAGACAGCGCGCTCCCCCGAACAACCGGTTCATGCGGACTTTCTTGTTGATGCGCATTCGGCGCTCCTTCCTTGGTCTTTTTGGGATAGCTGGTCGAGATCGACGCCGTGCCGGTGTTGCAACAGGGCAAGGAAATCGGTGCGCTCGAATGCCTTGCGCGCGGCGTCCCAGTTCTTTTCGACAGCGAGAATATCGAGAACCGCATCGAGAAGGTCGGCCGAGAGAGCACCGGTGATGGCGATTGTCGTGCGGCGAAGCAGCAGGTCCTCCAGCTGCTCGACATATTCGTTGGCGATGAGATATCGAATCTCCCGGGCCGAGTAGTCGCTGCCGGGCAAGAGCTCGTCATGTCCCGCTGCCATATAGGCGGCGAAGGCATCCGCCGCGGTTCCGTAGCGCTCGAAGAGGCTGCGCATGCGGTCAAGCGACAGGCCGTGCGTCGCCGCGCGTTCTGCGCACCATTTTGCAGGGGCAGTGGGAAAATCCCGGCCGCCGCCGATCGGCATGTTTTCGGTGCCGACGACGCGCTGACGGTGCAATCGCTCGAGCACGATATCTGCTGCCAGTTCGCCGAACGATCGGAAGGTGGTCCATTTCCCGCCGATCATGCAGAGCGTCGGCGGCAGTATACCGGCGCCCTCAACCAATTCGCAGAAATGATCGCGGGGAATGCGCCCGGTAAAACTGTCTTGGGTTATCGGCAGCGGCCTCACCCCGGTGAAATGAAAGACGATGTCGGAATCAGTGATCTCGATCCCGGGAAACACGAATGACAGGGACTGCAGGATGTATTGCCGCTCGTCATCCACGCAGCGCGCCTGGTCGGGATCGTCGACACGGATGTCCGTCGAGCCGACCAGCACGTTGCCGAGATAGGGGAACAGGATGCAGATCCGGCCGTCCTCGTTCTCGTAATAGATCATGTGACCGTCGAGCGCGTCATGAAGTTCGCGATTGTCGACGATCAGATGCGAACCTTTGGTGCCGCCTATAAGCTTCGGCGCAACGGCTCCGATCGCCGAATTGGTCAGGTCGATCCAGCCGCCTGTGGCATTGACCACAAGCCGCGGCTTCACGGCTACCGTTTCGCCGGAAAGTCGGTCATTAAGCACCAGGGTCGCGTCATCGAGCGATATTCGTGCATAGTTGAGCGCTCGAGCGGACGGCTTTTGCTTCATGGTGTCGCGCAGCATCTCGGTCCCCAACCGCTCGGGGTGGCTGACCCAGGCATCATAGTATGTCGCCGAATTGCGAATAGCAGGATTGATTGCAGGCCAGACCTTGAGTGTTTCGGCTCGGCTCCTGAATTTATGCGTCGGGACGATACGCCGTGCGGCGGTGAAGAAATCATACATCGCCAGGCCGGTCTTGATGACCAAAGCGCCGCGCCGGCCCGGACGACGGGTTAGCCCAAGGAAACGAAATGCGCCATTTGCGATGCCTGAGAACAGGTCGAAGATAGGCACCGTGGTTGGCAGTGGCGCAACGTAGTGCGGCGCGTTCTTCAACAGCCGATCGCGTTCGAGCAGAGATTCGCGGACCAGCTTGAACTCGCCGTTTTCAAGATAGCGCAAGCCGCCATGAACCATGCGCGAAAGGGCCGCGCTGGCGCCGGAACAATAATCGCCCTGTTCCGCGAGCAGCACATCAACGCCCTGCAAAGCGAGTTCGCGAAACACGCTGATGCCGTTAATGCCGCCGCCTATGACGAGCACGTCGACATCGGGGTTCTCGCGCAAGCCGGCGATCGTCTGGATGCGATTCATGTCAAGATGCGCTTTCGATCACGCATCTATCGCCACGAGATTCACGGCCACCGCCGCATCGACGGCCGCCAGTTCCGCAGCGCTCAGCGAAATCTCCCCTGCCCTGGCGTTGTCGCGCGCCTGCGCCGCGCTTCGCGCTCCACACAACGCGAAGGTGATGCCGGGCTGGGCTAGCGTCCAGGCGATCACGATCTGCGCCATGCTTGCCTGGTGGACCTCCGCGACCGGGGCCAGGGCATGTTTCAAAGCGGCTACCTTGCGCCGGTTGGCCTGAGAGAAGCGCGGATTGCTTTTGCGCTGGTCGTCGCCGCTGAACTCACGCGCCGGATCGATCGCGCCCGAAAGCAGGCCGAGCGCAAGCGACGAGTAACTGAGCGCAGCAACTTGATGCTGGCGCGCGATCGGCAGCAATGTCTGCTCAATCTCGCGATCCAGCATCGAATACCTTTCCTGGATCGCGTCGAGCTGGCCAGCTCCTACATACTGCCGCAACTCGGCGGTGTTGAGATTGCTTGCGCCGATGGCGCGGATCTTGCCAGCTGATTTGAGGCGTTCGAGCGCTTCCATTGTCTCGGCAATGGGGGTCGTCGGGTCCTGCCAATGGGTGATGTAGAGATCGATATAATCGGTGCCGAGCCGCCTCAGGCTCTGCTCCACTTCATGAGCGATGCCATCGGCGCCCAGATATCGGTTCACCGGCTTTCCGTCCTGATCGAAGAAGTGATTGCCCTTTTTCGAATGCCAGTTCAGGCCACATTTGGTGGCGATGACGGCGCGGTCGCGCCGGCCCTTGATGGCCTTGCCGACGATCTCCTCGCTGCGGCCGAGACCGTAAGCCGGCGCGGTGTCGATCAACGAGACGCCGGCATCGATGGACGCCTGGATTGCAGCGATCGATTCAGCTTCATCCGTGCCACCCCACATCCAGCCGCCGATAGCCCAGGTTCCGAGCCCTACTGCCGACGTGACAACGCCGGACTTGCCGACGCGACGGGTGATTTGTCGAGAATTCATGCTGCATTTCCTTCAGCGAGCTCGAGGATCTTCAAGCCGGTGGTTTCGTCGGTGACGAGGGTATCGAGGTGAGAGCCGCGCATGGCACTGAGGATCGGGACCACCTTGCTTGCGCCGCTTGCGACCCCGATCGACTGCGGAATGGTCGCGAATTCCTCGAGCGTCAGCGAAACGAGTGAGTGGTTGAGGCGGTAGTCCGCGAGCTTGCCGCTGCCGTCTATGAGATGGGCGAGCAGCTCGCCCGCCGCGCCCGAGCGCTCGATGGCCAGCCGGTCGGCGCTTGAGGACGGGTGCAGATCGTAGTAGCTCGAATCGTCGGTCAGGATGGAGCCGATGCCGACGACCGCAAGCGTTGCTTCGCGCGCCTTGTTGAAGACATCCGAAACGGCCCGGACGCCCATCAGCATGTCACGTTGGGCCGGGCTGTCGGCAAACAGCGGCGCGTGAATCTGATAAGCGCGGCCGCCGAGTCTGTCGGCCATCAGAGACGCGACATGATTGACGTCGGTGTAATGCTTGCCCTGGACCAGGCCGGTCGCGGGAACAACCTCGACGTCGTAGCTGCGGCTCGGCTTGAGGCCAGCGACGACGGCACTCACCCCTTTGCCCCCGGTAATGGAAATCGTGTCGCCGTCCTTGATCGTCTCGAGCACCAGCCTGGCCGCGGCCTCGCCGACGCGCTGGAGCGCAGTCTGCGGATTGTCCGAAACGGAAGGGACGACGACGGCCCTTTGGAGTCCACCTATCGCGACCAGTCGCGCCTCGATGTCGACCAGTTGCTCGACCGGCGACTTGATCTTGATCTCGACAAGCCCGAGTTGATGACCGCGCTTGATCAGCCGGTTGACGGTCGCATGCGAGATGCCGAGCTCCTTGGCGATTTCAGCTTGCGTCTTGGCTTCCATGTAATGAAGCACAAGCGCCTGATACATCTGGCGGACGATCGTGATGTCGTCCCGCGAATTGGTTGGTGACATGATTGGATGCTCAACTCTCGCGCTGCTGCTCAGGATTTCCTGCGATGCAGGAAGTGGTCGATCGATACTGCCGCGAGCAGGATGCATCCCTTGATCATGTCCTGCCAATAGACGGAGACGTCGAGCAGGATCAGCGAACTTGTGACGACCGAGAGCAGCGCCATGCCCAGTATGGCGCCGAAAATGGTGCCCGAGCCGCCATTGAGCGATGCCCCGCCAATCACCGCCGCGGCGATGATGTTGAGCTCCATGCCAGCGCCGAAGGTCGGGGTCGCAGCGCCAAAGCGCGACATGTAGATGACGCCGGCAAAGCCCGCCAGGGTCGAGCAGAGAACCGTGACCCAGAATTTAACCTGCTTGGTCTTGATGCCCGAAAATTGGGCCGCCTTCTCGTTGCTGGCGGTATAGAAGACCTTGCGGAAGGCGGTGGCACGCCGAAGCAGGAAATCGAAGATGGCTACGACCACAACAAAGATGACAATGACATAAGGCACATTGCCGAAGCTGCCCTGGCCGATCGCTTTGAACCCCGGGGGCAGGGTGAACAACGACAGCGGGGTTCCCTTGGTGATGACAAGGCAAAGACCGCGCACGATCACCATCGCTGCCAGCGATGTGATGAAGTGATTGAGTCCGATGACGGTCACGAAGAAGCCCATCGCCGCGCCGATCAGCGCGCTGGCGCCTATCCCGATTAGGCTCGCGGTCCACGGGTCCAGACCCATCAGGAAGAGAGCGCCTGACACGACCATGGAGAAGCAGACCACCGACCCGACGGACAGGTCGATGCCGCCGACAATGAGAAGTATCGTCATGCCGACCACGACGATGCCTTCGATGGAGAAGCTCATCAGCATGGCGCGGATATTTCCCCAAGTCAGGAAATGCGGCGAAGCGAATGTCATGGCGATGCACAGCGCCAGCATGATTGCGATCAGCCCCGCCTCGCGCATTGACCCAAGACGCAACCAGTTGCGCCCGCCAAGCCCGGGGGCGCTCGCCTTGAATTCAGCGTCCATGAGGGTTCCTCCGGTCTGTCTAAGCGACATTCTGAACCTGCCTTGCATTTGATCGTTGCTGCCGGAGACCCGAAGCCAGCAGCATGATTGCCTCTTCGGTCAATTCGTCCGCGCCCAGTTCGCCGGCGATGGCACCTTCGTGTATGACAAGCACACGGTCGCTGAGCCCGATTAATTCCGGAAGCTCGGATGAAATCACGATGACGCCGACGCCCCGCTCGGCGAGATCGCGAAGCAGGCGATGAATTTCCACTTTCGCGCCGACATCGACCCCGCGTGTGGGCTCGTCCAGAATGACCACTTTGGGGCCAACCGACAGAAGCCTGGCGATGGCGACCTTCTGCTGATTGCCACCGCTAAGCGTCGACACCTGTGCCTCGATGCCGCCCATGCGTACACCGTGGCCCTCGACCAGATCGGTGGCTTGCTTTGCCTCGGCGCGGCGATCGAGCAGCCCAAGCGGTGTGGTCAGTTTCCGAAGGTCCAGCGCGGAGATGTTAGATGCAACCGACAGGTCCAGGAACAGGCCCGACGCCTTGCGGTCCTCTGAGAGGTAGACCAGGCCTGCGCGCACGGCATCGCTATAGGTCCTGATGCTGACCGGCTCGCCATTGAGTTCGACCGATCCCGACACCTTCGGGCGCAAGCCGCAAACGGTCTGGACCATCTCGCTGCGGCCCGCGCCAATCAACCCGCCGATGCCAAGAATTTCGCCCGCACGAAGCGCGAAGCTGACGCCGTCGGAACCCTCTCGATAGGAGAGATTCCCGACCGACAGCACAGGGCGGTCGGTACGCCGTTCAGGCGAGAGCTTTTGCGGATAGAGCTGCGTGATTTCGCGCCCGACCATCTTGCGCACGACATCATCGGGAGTGACCGAAGCGATAGAATCGGTCGCGACATATCTGCCGTCGCGAAACACCGTGACGCGGTCGCACAGGCTGAAGATCTCGGCCATGCGGTGGCTGATGTAGATAATTGAAATTCCGCGCGCCTTGAGATCGCGGACGATTGCGAAAAGGCGCTGCGCCTCGGTTTCGGTCAGTGCGGCCGTCGGCTCGTCGAGCATCAGCACCCGGCATTCGAGCGTCAGCGCCTTGGCGATTTCTACAAGTTGCTGGTTGGAAATCGAAAGGTCGGCGACCGGCGTCTCGACCGGGATCGGCGCCAGCAGGTCCATTATCTTCTGCGCATCAGTGTAGAGCCGGCGAAAATTCATCAGGGGCGCGCGCCGATTGTTGATGGCCGCCATGAGGATATTCTCGGCGACCGTGGCGTCCTGGCAGAGCGCGATTTCCTGATGGACGAGGCCGATGCCAAGCCGCTGCGCGGCGGATGGCGATGCGATGGTCACGTCCTTGCCTTCGAGACGAATGGCGCCTTCGTCGGGTTGCACAATGCCGGCGATGATATTCATCAGCGTGGACTTGCCCGCGCCATTCTCGCCGCACAGCGCGTGAATTTCGCCCCGCTGCAGCGTGAAATCGACCCCGGTCAGCGCTTTGATGGCGCCGAAAGATTTCGATATGTCGCGGATTTCAAGAATGGCGGCGGCAGTCACTCCGTCCCCCTGTAGCGTTGATGTTGACGGTTGGGTCGACGGGGCGCGAGCGCGCCCCGTCGCGGATCGAGCATCTTCGAAGAGCCCCGAAGACGGTGAGCCCTTATTCCTCGATGCCCTTGGTGCCGCGCCGCTTGAGGTAGGCATCCCAATAGAAATCGTCGGCATTTTCCGCAGTGACGATGGAAAAGCCGTTGTCGACGAAAGGCACGCCCATGCCATTGAATCCGGACCGCCGGGCGTCGTTCATCGGGTCGATCAGCTCAGGATGCTTGGCCAGCCACAGCAGGATGAACCCCATATAGCCCTGCATGCCCTGGTTCGGGTTGACTGAGCCAAAGATTTCGCCGGCCTTGATCATATCGAGGATCTTGGCGTTGACGTCGGCCAGCATAACTCGGATCTTGCCGCCGCCTTCCTTCGCGGCCTGAGCGGCGCCGATTGCCGAGTTGGCTTCCGGCATGAACACCGCGCCCAGTTCGGGATGCGCCTGCGCGAGGCTGAGCACGGCCTGATAGGCCTTCGTCGCATCCTGGTTCGACGCCGCGCGGCCGACAAGCTTCATATCCGGCCATTTGGCTTCCATGCGGGCGATGAAGGCGGCGATGCGCTTGTCGTGATTATCCTGTCCGGGGTTTTCGAGGACCGCGTATTCGCCCTTGCCGTCCATCGCCTTGGCGACTGCATCGGCGGCATAGGTGCCTTCGGCGACGTTGTCGGAGGTGATGTAGGATACTCGTTTGGAGTTGGGCGAATCTGCGGCGAATGTGACTACGGCCGTTCCCTGGTCTATCGCCCGATTGATTGGCTCGATGAATGGATCGGAGTTCATCGGATGCACCAGGATGCCAGCCGGCTTCTGAGCCAGCGCCTGGTCGAATGTCGCTATCTGCTTGTTCACGTCGTATTCTGGCGTTCCGGTGTACTCGGTCTCGCAACCGAACTGCTGTCCGGCCTGCTTGAACATCTCATAGACCGGGAACCAATATTCGACGCCGGAAACCATGACGTTCATGACGTATTTTTCACCCGGCTCGCATTTGAACGGGTTAGCGGCCTGGGCCGCGGCGTGGCTTGCCCCCAACACAGTGGTGGCTGCTGCCGAAATGGCGAGCATGCTCAAAAATTTGCGCAAGAGTCCTCCCTCGGCCGAAGCCTGGTCAATGGGCGGTCGGACATTTACGTGCCGCCGCTTGTGGTTGATGAGGCCGAACCTCCTCCCGAGGCCCAGCAGCTGATCATTCGCAGGAGTTGGCTCAAGTGTCAATAAAATTCACATGCAGAAATATATTTCACAGACTGGCTGGTAATGACGAGCGCCGACGGGGCGCCGGTGTTGGTGAACGAACGAGCCGAGATCGGACTTTCCAGATGAGCCCGGTGGTATTGCCCAGATGACCGCCTTCGGAGGTTGATCCGCGCACCTGACTAGGATAACATGAGAATCGTAGTTTAGTTTTAGCCGCGGCCGCAGCAAGGCTGGCCCTTCACGCGCGGCGCCATCAAAACCTTTGAAACTCAGCACAGGACGCCTGCGCGGCGTCTGTGTGACATGGCGTCCGCAACGAATGATCGACAAGAATCAGATTGCAGCTGAACAGGCAACGTTTCGAGCCTTCGCAAACAGCTATCTGCGTGAGTTGAATTCCGGGAACCCGGTGTTCCACCGGATTGGAGAACGGAACTTCGATTGCGTGGAGATTTCCCTGCCATCGCGGCACGTAGTCCTGCGTCTCGAAATCAAATCCCGATCGCTTTGCGGAATGCACCTCTTTGGACAGATCTGGATGCGCCAGGATGCCGGTCCAAACTGGCACGAGATAGAGCCGATGCTGGCCGTGCATCTGCTTGTGCTGGGAGCCAGAGAAGCCGGATCGGCAACGCACCGACAGGCCGATGTGGAGCTTCTTGAGCGGATTTTTCAGAGCTGTCAGGCGACAAAACGTTACCTCGACGCCGCCGATCGGGCGCCGCCACTGGTCGGCTTTATAGCCGCGGAACAATCCCTGTATTTCGGACATCCGCTGCATCCGACGCCCAAGAGCCTGCAAGGCATGTCGAACTGGCAGCAGGATGTTTATGCCCCCGAATTGCGCGGCGGTTTCCGGCTGACCTATTTCGCTGCCGCTGCCCACCTTGTCCGCGAGGATTCCGCCGGCATCGCGGTGGCCTCGATCGTCGGGTCATTACTGGGGAATGACGCCGGCAACGTTGCCGCCAGCAGCGGCGAAATGCTCCTGCCCATGCATCCGCTGCAGGCGGAAGCATTGATGCTCGACCCGGCGGTGCGCGCGCTCATGGATTCAGGGCAGATCCGGTATCTCGGTCCGGCAGGGCCGGTGTTCACGGCGACTTCCTCGGTACGCACGGTTTACAGCGACGACGCCGCCTGGATGCCGAAATTTTCGCTGCCCGTCCGCATCACCAATTCCAAGCGCGTTAACAGGCGGCATGAGCTGGAGGCCGGCGTTGCGATGGCGCGCCTGTTCGAATGCGCCGGGATCGACACGTTCGAGCCGCGCCTGGGCTTTCTCCATGACAGCGCCTACGTGACGCTGGATATTTCCGGACAGGCCGAGAGCGGTTTCGAAGTCATCTTCCGCGAAAACCGGTTCCGCGCCGACGATGGCGTGATAACCGTTTCGGCACTGACGGCCGAACCGCGTCCCGGGCACAGCTCGTTGTTCGAAAACGTCGTCCGGCGCGTCGCGCGTGATCATGATATCTCTGCGCGGCAGGCGTGCCGTCGCTGGTTCGAATGCTATCTCGACTGTGCGCTCGACCCGCTGGTCAGACTCTACGACCGGTTCGGCGTCGCGCTGGAAGCGCATCAGCAGAACAGCTTGCTGGACCTTTCGCAGCAGGGGCTGCCCAGCCGATACCTTTATCGCGACAGCCAGGGATTCTACCTCTCGAACAGCTTCAGGACCCGGTGGTATGGCCTGGTGCCGGAGGTTGTCCAAATCCGCAGCCTCTTCTTCGATGACCGTGAGATTCGCGAGCGGCTCTCCTACTACCTCATCGTCAACCAGATCTTCTCGGTCATCGCGCGCGCCGGACATGACGGCTTGGTACGCGAGGCCGAATTGCTCGGCATCCTGCGAGTGCGGCTCAAAAAGCTGGCGGGAGAGCTCACTGGCGCAGGCCGGGAATTCGCGTCCAGCCTGCTGGACAAGCCGAACATCACCGCAAAGGCCAATCTGGCAATCCGGCTGCAGGATGTCGATGAGCTGGCCGAGGGCGGCAGCGCCATCTACACGCATTTTCCCAATCCACTGAGCCGTGTCGGGCTTTTTATGGCCGCGGAGCAGACACATGCCATTGCCTCTTGATCTCCACGGCATCCCCGAGCTGCGTGTCATGCGCCAGCTCGCGGAAGCCCTGGTCTATGAGGGCCTGGTCGATTGCGCGGTGTCGCGAGGCGGCGGGAAAGTTCGTTTCGAATGGCGCTGCGACGGCGTCTCGATACACTGCGAGGGATCGATCGGCGCCTTCGGCCGGGTCAGGATCGCCCCCGAAACGATCGTGCGGGGCTGCGGCGGCCCATTGCGGCCGGCGACGCTCGGCGATCTCCTTGCGAGTATAAACACCTGCCCCGATCGGCGTGCGCAACTTACATCCGAACTGGATCGGACGCTGGATTTCAGCGCCTGGAACAAAAGCAACCTCCGGCGCAGACCGCGCCGCGATCTCCCATTTGCGCAACTCGACAGCGCGATCGATGAGGGCCATCCCTATCATCCGTGTTTCAAGGCGCGCACCGGCTTCGATTACGCCGACCATGCGGCGTACGGCCCGGAAGCAGGCAACGCCTTCCAACTGGCCTGGCTGGCGGTCGCGCCCGAACGTCTGCAATCGGCGTTTCCCACGGACGAGCAGGCTTTCTGGATGCACGAACTCGGCGCCGAAACGTACGCGCTGCTGGACGAGCGCCGTGCCCCACTCGGCGACAATGCAAGGCGGTTCGGCCTGATGCCGCTGCACCCTTGGCAATGGAAAGCGTTGCAGAGCTCGGAACTGTCGCGCTGGCTGGCGGAGGGCTCCGCCGGATTCCTCGGCGAGGCCGGTGATCGCTACACCGCCAGCCAATCCGTGCGGACGCTTTTCAATCGTGATCACCCGCGACGCGCTAATCTCAAACTGCCGATGAATCTCGTCAACTCGTCGGCCAAGCGCATCATCGAACCGCATTCGGTGGGCAGCGCGCCGGCGATCAGCCGCTGGCTGAAGGACATCGTCGCCGGCGATTCGCTGTTTGAGGCGCGCTATCCGCTCACGATCCTCGGCGAATATGCCGGCGCGATCGCAGATCGGGACGGACCGCTCGCAGGACAGATCGCCGCGATTTGGCGAGAGGACGTTACGAGCAGCCTTAAGTCCGGCGAAACCGCGGTGCCTCTCAACGCGCTGATGGCCTTGGAGAGTGACGGCCGGCCGTTCGTCGCGAACTGGATCGAGCAGTACGGGCTGGACGTCTGGCTCGACAGGCTTGTGGATACGGTGGTGATGCCGGTGTTTCACCTGCTCGTCGGCCATGGCATCGCGACGGAAGCGCATGGCCAGAACCTGATACTGATCCACCGGGACGGCTGGCCAGTGAGGCTGGCAATGCGCGACTTCCACGACAGCGTCGAATATGTGCCGGGCTTCCTGCGCGATCCCGATGCTGCACCCGACTTCCTCGCCTTGAACCCCGCCTATCGCGACGCCGCGCCCAACCAGTACTATTGGATGGAGAGCGCCGAGCTGCTCGGCGAGCTCTGCATGGACGCCCTGTTCGTCTACAACCTCGCCGAGATCTCGCATCTGTTGCGGCACTGTTACGGGCTCGACGAAGACAGCTTCTGGTCGGATGTCGGCAGGCGATTGCGGGACCATAGCCGGCACTTCGGACTGACACACCGGCAAGCCGCACTTGGCCTTTTCAAGCCACGCATCCGCACGGAATCGCTGCTGCGGCGGAAGCTCTCGCCACCGGGCAACGAATGCGCCCACGAAATCCCAAACAGCCTTGCAGTCGCGTAAGGGAACAGAAAACATGATCACAATCAACGACACGGTCTTTGATCAGGCCTATTTCCGCCATGCGGCGGACCGCATGGCGGCTGAGGCGCAACTCGACAAGCGCGCAGGCGACCGTTTTGCAGTCTGTTTCTCCGAGGCGCAGGATTGGCTGGCGTTCTTCTTTGCCGCGCGCGCGGCCGGTGCCAGCGTGCTGCCGCTGCATCCCTCGACACCATATGCCGCAGCGCGCCGGCAGGCGGAGACGGCGAAGTGCAATTGGCTTTTCTACAACCGGCTGGAAGGTGAGCCGATCTGCGAGGAGCGCGCGAGCGAAGCTGGACAGCTGTTGCAGATGAGCTCCGGCACCACCGGCGAGCCGAAATGCATTGCGCGCGCCTGGAGCGACATCGACGACGAGATCGAGAGCTACACCTCGGCGTTTGTCGAGCCACAGGACATGACCCCGTTGATCGCGGGACCAACCACCCATTCCTATGGCTTGATCTGCGGCCTACTGGTGGCGCTGAAGCGCGGCCACTCGCCGGCCATACTGGACACCGGGAACCCCAAATTCCTGCTGCGCAAGCTGCGCGAAACCGAGCGCCCCTACCTGATCTCGTCGCCGGCCATCTTGCATACGCTCGCCAGGCTTTTGCCGAGCGGCGAGCAGATCCACGCAACGATGACATCCGGTACCCTCTTACCCGAACCCTGGTTCAGGCAGATCAGGGCCAAATCCAGGCACATGTTCCAGCAGTACGGCTGCTCGGAGGCCGGCTGCATCGCGATCAACCCGGATGTTCAAGCGGCTAATGAAGTCGGTCATGTGCTGCCGCGCTTCTCGTTGCGTGACGCCGGCACCGCCGGCGAGCCCAAGGAAATTGCCGTCGCGTGCAAGGGCGTGGCGGTCGAGACGCGCGACCTCGGCTATCGCCGCGACGACGGCATGCTGGTCTTCCTGTCGCGCCTCGACGACCTGATCAACGTCTCGGGCCTCAACGTCTATCCGAAGGAAGTCGAGGACGTCGTCTTGACGTTCGGCGGCATTGGCGACGCCGTCGTGTTCCGCAAACAGGATGCATTCGCGGGCGAGCGCGTCGCGCTTCTGTTCAGTGCGGAACGTGCGGTCGACCGGACGCAGCTTCGGCAATGGTGCGCCGAGCGGCTTGCAGCTCACCAGGTGCCAACTGAAATCCTTCAGGTGGAGCAGATCCCGCGCCAAGCGAACGGGAAGATCAGCAGGCGCGACGTGGCCGCGCGCTACGGTGCGGGCGAATTCGGGCCGGTACGGACGGAGGCAGCCTGATGACCTATGGTCAAATACTCGACGCAATCGGAACTATCCTGCGCGACAAGCTCGGCAACCAGCATATGGATGCCTTCGCGCCGCAAGCCAGGCTGAACGAGGATCTGTATCTCGACTCCGTGCTTGTCCTCGAAACCATGCTGGCTCTTGAACTCGACCACGGCGTCGCGTTGCCCGAGGCGGTGATCAGTGGCCAGGATCTGGCCACGGTAGACGACCTGGCGCGGTTGTTCGCCAAGGCGTCGGAACCAAGTGGAACACTGGTGAAGCTCGCAAAAGAGCTTGTTCTCGCTCGCGCCGAAAGAGAAGCGGCCGAGCGGATCGGCGTGCATGGCGAGGACTTCGTTGACATCAAGGTCCATTGCTTCGTCAGCAATGTCTGTCACGCGGTGAAGCAAAAGCAGCTTGACCATCGACCCTTCTTCTTCGGCGTCTGGGATGCGGGTTTCGCGGTCGATAAAAGCTGGCGGCTGGCGTATCACGCGTCTGAAATCAACCACGACTTCTTCCGCGATTGGTTCGAGCGCCTGTATGGCGCCAAGGTTCGCCAATGGTATCGGCCGGGCGCTACGAAGGAAGAGAACCTGGCGACGATGCTGAAGTTTCTGGAGCGCAAAAAGGAGAGCGAGTACCTGATGGTGATGCTCGATCTCTTCCACCTGCCTGAACGCGAGAACAAGTTCAACCAGAATCCGTTCCCGCACTATTTGATGCTCGAACACACCGAGGATCCGGCGGTTTGGATGGTCCTCGACCCGGATTTCCGCTGGGAAGGCAGGATCGAGAAACAGAAAGTCATCGAAGCAATCATGCAGCCGACCGTTGCCGGCGGCTTCATCTTCGACGCTGCCGACATCAGGAAACCGTCCGCCGTCGATCTTCGCGACTATTTCCTTGCCTGTTTTCATGAGGACGACAATCGTTTGACACGTGCCACGCGCGAGGTCGTCCGGGCGCATTTGGAAGGCCGCGACGGCCTGAAATTGGCCGAGTTGTCGACGGCGCTGCGCGAGTTGCCAGTTATCTCGATCCGCAAATACGCGCTGGAGCACGGCTTTGCCTTTTTCTGGCGATCGCTGCAGCTTTCCAACGCCGAGTTCGACACGATCTGCGACGACATCGAATCCTTGATCCAGGAATTCAAGGCGCTTCACTACGCCATCATGAAGCTCAGCCAGATAGGCGACGAAGCGTTGGCGGCACGGATATTCGAGAAACTCGATGTTCTGGACGCGATGGAGCGCTCGCTGAAGCGCCGTCTCGCCCACACCTATCGGTTGTGGTGCGACACCCGCGGCCTCCTGCACGCGCCACGCCACGATGTGGAGGACGCCGTCGCATGAGACTGTCGCTCTGCACGATCACGTTCCGCCATCACCTGCTGTCGCTGGAGGAAATCGCGCGATGGGCGGCGGCGAGCGATTTCCAGGGGGTAGAGCTGTGGGGCGCACACGCGCGCAACTTGCAGCATATGACCGACCGCAACGCCGACTGGATGGCGGCATTCGGCCTTTCCGTGCCGATGCTCAGCGACTATCTGCCTCTCGATGAGGATCTGACGTCACTGCGTCATGCCACGTCGAATCTCTGCCGTCTGGCCGGCCGCTGGGGCGCCGGCAAGGTGCGAACATTCGCCGGCAAGTCGGCAAGCCGGGACACCTCGCCCGAAGCGCGCTGGCGACTATCGGCGCGGCTCAAGGATGCCTGCATGATGGCGCAGGACCAGGGCTGCCAGATCCTGGTGGAGACACATCCAGGAACGGTTGCTGATACGCTGGCGTCGACGCAGCGCCTGCTCGAGGAGGTCGATCATCCCGCGCTGGGGATCAATTTCGACACTTTGCACGTCTGGGAAGGTGGCGCCGATCCGGTCGCTGCGCATCGCGCGCTGTTGCCGCACATCCGGCACTATCATCTGAAAAATGTACGCTCGCGTGCAGACCTCGCCGTGTTCGAGCCGGCAAATGTCTATGCCGCGGCCGGAAAGCGGACGGGCATGACCGCGCTTTTCGATGGTGCGGTGGACTATCTGCAATTCCTGGATGAGGTGTTCGAGCGCGAGGAGGTAGATGCCTCGCTGGAATGGTTCGGCGGCGACTGTTTCAACATTCTGGCCAATGACGCACGCAACATGCATCTCCTCAAGGCCGATCGCGACGCACCGATCCGCGCCAGCGTCGCTTGAGCATCCAAGGCACCAACGCAAACATCGTTTCGCAGCCGGCGGGGGCGATTGTCCGCGACCAGCGTTTTTGCAACATCAGAATCGCGCCGTGGCGCTCAGCCGGAACGAGCGGCCGGGATCGTAGTGCGGCACCACGCCAACGAAATCCTGCCCGTAAGCAGCGCGGTCGGTGTAGGTCTCGTCGAAGATATTGAGGGCGTCGGCGCGCAGCGTGAAGTTCGGCTTCGAAGGTGGTGTCCACTCGAGATAGGCGTTCACCACCTCATAGCCCGGCAGTTCCTTCTTTGCGCTTGTCGGATCGGTCGAATGCCGCACCAGGGTCCTGTCGGTCTTCAAGGCGATTTCGAGATCGCCACCGACTTTGAGGCCCCAATCGTCGAATGTGTAGCCGGCGCCGATCATCACGATCTGACCGAGGGGGGTCGTCAGGTAGCGGCCGATCTCCGTATCAGCCGGCTCGCCCTCGACGTCGGCATTGATGTCGGCGTATTTCAGGCTGACGAAGCCGGCATCCCAATCGTAGCGGCCGCCGATTTCCCAGCCCTTGGAAACGAGATCGAGCGTTCGGATCGACGTCACCTCCGGGACAGGCGCGCCGCGTCCAAACACAGGCAGGCGCGCGTCGTTGATGTCGGTGCGAAACACGTTTGCCTCGAAGGTGAAGCCATTGTAGCGCGCCTCTAGACCGGCCGTATAGTTGTTAGAGGTCACCGGATCCGGGCCATCGCCATAGGTCCACAGCGGGTTCTGCAGGTAATTTTCCGCAAGCGGTACGCCGGCCCAAACATGCGAAGTGCCCGCTTTTACCGTCAGGAACTCCGGCATAAGGTCATACTCGCCCGAAATGTTGCCGCTCAGGCCCGCATTGTTCCAATCCGAATCGTCGACGCCGGTGAACCATTGGTGATCGGCGCGCCCGCCGAAGGAAATCCTGGTCCGGTCGAAGGGCTCCAGCCGCGCCTGCGCATAGGCGCCGATATTAGTGGCGCGCTCGTCCGTAAAGAACGGCTCCGTCGGGTTGAGATAATCCAGATCGGCCCTGTCGTTGTAGAAGTCGAAACCCGCAGTGACGCTGCCGATGTCGAGCGCGAACCGGTTCTCCACTTTCCCGTTGAAGCTGCTGGTGGCGCCTTCCGTGGGCGACACAACGTCGAAGAAATATTCAGGTGCTGCGATCTGCGTTTTGCTATAGGCGAGCACGATCTTGGGGTCCCACCAGCCTTCCGGCGACGTATCCGTATAGGTAAAGACCGTGTTCTGGCGGCGCAGGTCGTAGTTCCGCAATTCGGGTTCCCGGCCCGGTCGATTGATATAGACATTGGCGCGATAGGGGCGTAGCGCGTCGTCGCGGACCCGCTCGTGGCTGAGCTCGAATCGATGGCCCTCGACACTCTCGTAAGCGACCTTGGCTAACCCGCTGATTAGATCGGTGCCGGTCCCCGGCATCTCCTCGCCGTTGCCGGCGGTGAAGTTGCCGCCACGGCCGTAATTGATGTAGCCGAGGTACTCGAACCCGTCCTGCTGGCCGAAGGCGCTCACGCCGGTGGTGAATGTCCCGCTGTTGGTGTCCCATATGCCGGTAGCGAAACCGCCGAAGTTGCGGCCGGATTCGAGCAGATCGACGGCGTCCTTGGTCTCGAATCCAAGCGATCCCGCGAGCGCGCCAGGACCGGCGTCGGCCGGCGCGACGCCTGCCTGCACCGACGCGGCCTTCAGCAGCGCCGGGTCGAGCAGGTATGTGCCGTTGTGGTGGAACACCTTGTTGTTCTGTCGTGACCCGTCGACAGTCACGGCTAGATTGTTTTCATCGACACCATTGACGTAGATCTTCTGCGTGCTGGGTATCGCGCCGCCGACGGCGATCTGCGGTTCACCGGAGAACACCTCCCTCAAATCCTGCGGTTTCTTGCGGTCGATCTCCTGCTGGTCGATAGTGATCAGGTCGGCGCCGGCCGTCGCGTTAGCGCCCGCCCCCACGTCTACGACAAGAATGGTGTCGAGTTGCGTGCCCCCAGCAGGAGCCTGGCTGTCTTCATTTTCTTCGTTGGTGCTCGTCCTGGCTTCCGTTTCTGGGACGGGGGCAGACTGCGCCAGCGCGTCGGGACACAAGAAAATGGACATCGCGGTGCTGACGGTCAGCGCTCGCCACAGATCGGATGACATCGGTTAAATCCCCTCGATTACGGCAGCCCGGCTGGCGCGAACTGCGCCTGTTGGACTGCCTTAACCCATCGGTTGCGCTGTCGCAATAAACTTGATAACAAAAATCCAGTTTATGCAAACCATTGTAACTGTTGCGCTCTTCGAGCGCCGCAGGCGCGGAAGCATTCTCAGGCGTGGTGCAGGACGGTCAGCCGACCGGCGATGTATTCGACCCGCATCGAGAAGCCAAAAATGCTCTCCAATATGTCCGGCCTGATGACGTCGCCGGTCTCGCCCGATGCGACAACTGCGCCGTCCTTCATCGCGACGATACGGTCGGCGTACGAGGCTGCATGATTGATGTCGTGGAGCACGATGAGCACCGTCTTGCCGTGCTCGTTGGCGATGCGTCTGAGCGTCCGCATGAGGTTTCTTGCGTGAAACATATCGAGGTTGTTCAGCGGCTCGTCGAGAAGGATGTAGTCCGTCCCCTGGCAGAAGGTCATGGCAACGAGAGCGCGCTGCCGTTGCCCGCCTGACAAGGTATCGATGAAGCGCAGCGCTAGGTCGCTGAGATCGAACTGTTCGAGGGACGCCGCGATCATCTCGCGGTCTTTCGCCGTCAGCCGCCCGCGGTGATGCGGGAAACGACCGAACCCCACCAGTTCGACGACGCGCAGGCGGCTTGCGACGCCGGGATCCTGTCGCAGGATGGCCATGATCTTGGCCAACTGCCGGCTCGGCGTCGTATCGACGGGCAGCCCGTCGACGGTGATGCGGCCGCTTTGCAGGGGCTGCAGGCGGGCGATCAACGACAACAGGCTGGACTTACCGGCGCCATTCGGTCCGACAAGCGCCGTGACGCCACCCTTCGGTACTGTCAGGCTCACATTATCCAAAATGCGGCTGCCGCCAAGAGCCAGGGAGACGCCTGCAATCTCGATCATCGCCGGCCCGTAGCAAACAGAATGGCGAGGAACACGAGGCCGCCGACAAATTCCACGACGATGCCGAGGCTGCCTTCCCCACGCAGAGCATGTTGGAGGACCGTTTGGCCGCCGACGAGCACGATTATCGCCGTGAACGCGGCTGCGGGCAGAAGGATGGCGTGCCGGTTGGTGCCGACGATGCGCTCAGTGAGCGAAACCACCAGCAGGCCCAAAAACGCCATCGGCCCAACCAGCGCCGTCGACGCCGATACGAGCGCGGCGACAAGAACCAGCAGCCCGGCAGCCAGGCCGCGCCACGCGACGCCGAGCCCGATGGCTGTGTCGGTGCCCAGCGCAAGCACATCGAGAACATGTCGCGCCCGCCAGGCGATGGCGACTCCCGCCACGGTGATCACGCCGGCCAACAGCATGAGATCGGGTTCCACTGTATTGAAGCTGGCGAAGACCGCACCTTGCAGCACGGCGAAATCGTTCGGATCCAGCAGCCGCGCCAGCAACGTCGTCAGCGATCGGAAAAGAACGCCCAGCACGACGCCCGTCAGCAACATCAGCGTCAGGTCGAAACGCCGGCGAAGCATCGGCAGGAACAGCGCCAGCGCGAGGCTCGTCATTACCGTGAAATTGCCGAGGAAGTGCAAGCGGGGATCGATGCCGGCAAAGCCGAAACCGCTCAGCGCAAAAACAAGCGCGGTCTGGCAAAAGACGTAGAGCGCATCCAGCCCCATGATCGATGGCGTGATGATGCGGTTGGCGCAAACGGTCTGAAACACGACCGTCGAAACCGCCACCGCCACGCCGACCAGAACCATCGCCGCCAGCCGCAGGGCACGCAGTTCGATCACGAAGGCGAGATTGCCGCGCAGGCCGATCGTCATGAAGGCGACGCCGACCAGCACTGCGACCGCCGCCATCATCGCGAGGCGGCCCTCGTGCCGCATCGGGCCGCGTTGCATCACGACTTCAGTCATTGCTGTTTCGGCCAAGCAGCAGGACGAGGAAAAGCACAGCCCCGACGACGCCGAGGATCGTGCCGACCGGAACCTCGTAAGGGAAACGGATGAGCCTGCCAATGATATCGCAAGCAAGCACCAACGCCGCACCACTGCCGGCGACCCACGGCAAGGTATGGCGCAGGTTTTCGCCAGCGAAGCGCGATACGATGTTAGGCGCGACAAGGCCGACGAACGGGATCGTTCCGACAACAACCACGGTCAGAGCGGTGATGGCCGAGACGATAATCAGGCCGAGCCGAAGCATGCCGGCATAGTTCAGGCCGAGCCCTATGCTGACGTCCCTGCCCAACGAAAGCATCGTCAGCCGGTCGGCTGTCCACCAAGCCAATACGACCAATGCGCCCGCAACCCACAACAGTTCATAGCGCCCGCGCAGGATGCCGGAAAACTCGCCCGTCATCCACACTTCGAGAAACTGCAGAAGATCGAGGTGCCATGCCGTAAAGATCGCGGTAGCGCCAATGATGCCGCCATAGACCAATCCGAACAGCGGAACGAGAAAAGGTTGTGTAGGCGGCAGCCTATGGGCGAGTATGAGAAAAACGGATGTCCCGGCGAGAGCGGTGACGGCAGCGCCGGCTGCTTTCCAGCCAAGCGATGCATCTGGCCACACCAGCGTAGCGACCAGTATGCCGAGCGCCGCCGATTGCGCGGTTCCCGCCGTCGACGGCTCGACGAAACGGTTGCGGGCAAGCGTCTGCATCACAAGCCCTGCGATGGCCAAGGCGCTGCCGGTCAGAAGTGCCGCTAGTGTCCGCGGCAGGCGGCTGATCATGATCAGCCGCAACGCTTCCGGATCTGAAGCCAGACTGTCTATGGCGAGATCGCCGACACCGACGAACAAACTGGCCACAAAGAGCGCCAGCAGGGTTGCGGCGCCGATTGCCTGATAAGCGAAGCCTTGAGTGCCAAGCGATCCAGCGGTCATTTGGTCTGCGAGAAAGCGTCTCGAATGGCCTCAAGCACGCGCATCGTCGACTGGACGCCGCCTGCAGCGATGTAGAAATCGGCTGCCGGCATGTAGACCACCTGCCCTTTCTTCCAGGCCGTGGTTTCGGCCGCCAGTTCATTGTCGAGCGTTGCCCTGGCATTCTGCTCGCCCGAACCGATCGCCGCGGCGCGATCGAGCACGATAAGCCAGTCCGGATTGGCATCGCGGAGGAACTCGAAGGAGATCGCTTCGCCGTGGGTGGCGGCCTCAACATCCTCGACGGTCGGCGTGAGTTGGAGCGCCGAATGTAGCCAACCGAAGCGGGACGTCTTGCCGTAGGCAGTCACTTTCGGGCCGCTGGTCATCAGGATGAGAGCCGTACCCTTGCCCTTGACGGCGGCTCGTGTCGACGAAAGCGCGTCATCGAGTTCCGCAGCAAGCGCCGCCGCCTCGGCCGGCTTGCCGACGAGAGCGCCGTAAGCCATCAGGCGCTGCTTTGCCTGCGCGAAAAGGTCATCGCCCTCCATTGTCATATCGATGCTCTGCGCAATCCGGCTCGTCGCCGCCAGTTGCGGCGAGGAGCGCCCGCCGACAATGATAAGGTCCGGCGCCAGCGCGCTCAGGGCCTCCAGATCGGGCTCGAAGAGGGTCCCGACGATTTCCGCACCGTCCTTCAATCCTGCGAGTTCGGGCACATAGAGTTTATCGGGCAGACCGGCAATCTTCACGCCTAGGCTGTTCAGCGTATCGACTGCCGCGATATCGAACACCGCGAGCGTTTGCGGCGTCTTATCGACCGTCACCGGGCCTTTCGCGGTTTCGATCTCGGTCGCGAACGCCTGAACGAGGAAAAGCGCCAGTGCCGGCAACGCCAGGACCGACTTGAGCCGTTTCATGAGCATGCTCCGTGTCGAAAACGACGCCTCAATCGCGCCAGGCCAGCGGCTGGAGATTTTCGCGGAAGGCGAACCGGGCGAGATGCGATTCGATGACCTGCTTGGTCTCGTTTAATGCGCCGGTGTCCGCCGCTTCCACCATTATGGCCAGCTCTTCGAGACCGGCATTCATGGTAGCTGTGCCACAGGAAAACCGGCACTGCCCATGCCCTTCGCCATGAGCGACCTCCACCTTGTGCGCGAAAAATTTGCATAGCTGCTGGATATATTTGCCCGCATTCGGTGTTTCGCAGCGCGTGGTTGCAGTCAGCATGGAGTCCTCATAATATGATGTTTACACTCCACTTATCGTAAGCTATCCCTCCAGACAAGGTCGGCCTCATGAGCAGTCGCCCGCAAGATTGCCTGTAGCGACAGCCCCATATTGCCATGCTCCTGGCAGTCCAGACCTTCGAACAGAAAAAGCGTTCCAATGCTGCTTAGATTTTTCTCCTACTACCGCCCCTGGAAGGGTCTGTTCATCCTGGATTTCTGCTGTGCGGTTCTGTCTGGCATGCTGGAGCTCGGGTTTCCGATGGCGGTCAAGCTGTTCGTCGACGAACTGCTGCCGACTCAGCAGTGGCTGTTGATACTTGCTGCGTCGGCCGGCCTGCTTGCCATCTATGTGTTGAACACCGGGCTGATGGCGGTCGTGGTTTACTGGGGTCATATGCTCGGTATCAATATCGAGACCGAGATGCGCCGGAAGAGCTTCGATCACCTGCAGAAGCTCTCGTTCCGCTTCTATGACAACCACAAGACCGGTCACCTCATCGCCCGCGTCACCAAGGACTTGGAGGAGATCGGCGAGGTTGCCCATCATGGCCCGGAAGACCTGTTCATCGCGATCATGACTTTCCTCGGCGCTTTCGCGCTGATGTTTCTGGTCAATCCGCAGCTTGCACTGATTACGGCGGCAATTGTGCCGCTCGTCGCCTGGGTGACAAGCCGCTATGGCGCGCGCATGACGCGCAACTGGCAGGCGCTTTACGGGCGGGTCGGCGATTTCAACGTTCGCATCGAGGAGAATGTCGGCGGCATGCGCGTGGTGCAGGCTTTCGCCAATGAAGATCACGAGCGCAATCTGTTCGCGCGTGACAACGCCAGCTACCGCAAGACCAAGCTCGATGCCTATCGCATCATGGCCGCCAGCACGTCGCTGAGCTACATGAGCATGCGGTTGATCCAACTGGTGGTAATGATTGCCGGAAGCTACCTCGTGCTGCGTGGCGAACTTTCCAGTGGCGGCTTCGTTGGCTTCCTGCTGCTGGTCAATGTGTTCTTCCGGCCGATCGACAAGATCAATTCGGTGATCGAAACCTATCCGAAAGGCATCGCCGGATTCCGCCGTTATGCGGCTCTCCTCGACACTGAGCCGGACATCGCGGATCGGCCTGGTGCTGTTGACGCACCGACGCTCCAAGGCAACATCAGCTACCGGGATGTCACCTTCGGCTATAGCGGCGAACGGGCGGTCTTGAAGGACATCAATCTCGACATAGCAGCCGGACAAACCATCGCCTTCGTCGGACCGTCCGGCGCCGGCAAGACGACGCTATGCTCGCTGTTGCCGCGTTTTTACGACGTCGACAGCGGCGCCATCACGATCGACGGTTTGGATATCCGCGACATGAGGCTGGCCTCATTACGCGGCCAGATCGGTATCGTGCAGCAGGACGTGTTCCTGTTTGGCGGAACGATCCGCGAGAACATCGCCTATGGCCGGCTGGACGCGGTCGATAGCGAGATCGTCGAGGCCGCGTGCCGCGCGCGCCTCCACGAACTCATCGCTTCACTGCCGGAAGGCCTCGATACGATCATTGGCGAGCGTGGCGTAAAACTTTCGGGCGGTCAGAAACAGCGCCTAGCAATCGCGCGCATGTTCCTGAAGAACCCGGCAATCCTCATCCTGGACGAGGCGACGTCGGCACTCGACACGCAGACCGAGCGGGAGATCCAGCAGTCGCTGGCAGAGCTTGCGGAAGGCCGAACGACACTGGTGATCGCACACCGGCTGGCGACGATCCGCAATGCCGATCGCATCGTGGTGGTCGCCGATACCGGCATTGTCGAACAAGGTCCGCATGATGAGCTGGTGGCGCTTGGCGGTGCTTACTCACGGCTGGGCGAGGCTACGGACTGACGACGCAGCTCTCAAAGCTGAAGCCGAGGGGAGCGTGCACAGGCCCCCAAGCCCGCTCCAGCCCACGGTTCGAGATCGGCAAAGATCTTTCTCCGGTGGCTGTGAGGTGATTCCAAGCGGCGGGCGCGCCCGCCGCTTGGAGGTCTAATCTCGACCGTGCCGGCCGAACGCTGGTATCAGCGGCCCCAGATCCCCTGGCCATAACCGAGCCCGGGAATATCGAAGATCGAATTCCCTGCCGAGGTCGGTGCGCTGTCGGTCGTGCTTACACTCGCTGTGCCGCTCGGGTCGGCCGCGTAGCCGTTGTCGGACACCATCGAATGGTGACCGGTGTTCGAAAAGCCGGAGCCATGGCTGTAGTCGGAGCCATAGTGGTCGCTGCCGGCAAGAGCCATGCCGGAGGCAAACAGGAAAGTGGCAGTGGCAAGAACGATCTTAAGCATTTCAATTCTCCATCTTTGAGGGTTAGCATTTGGCCTCAACGCGCCGTGCCCCGCACCATCAATGAGCCGTCTTTCATGCCCTTTGGGCAAACCGACCAACCGCTATCCTTCTGGATTTGCGGCAGCAGGTTGTTCAGCGCACGGTTTGTCTTGTTACGTTCGTGCGCTGTTCGGAGGGCTGCTTGATAGCAGCCGAGATCATCACCATTCGGCGGCGTCAACGCGGCCTATATGAATGGCGGCTGTTCCCGATCAGCCGTCGCGTGGTGGGGTTGACGCCTGCCTCTTGTCGATCATGGCGTTGTACGAGCCGGCGAGCCCCTTCATGGGCCGCATGGTTTTGGTCAATAAGGCTCGCGCGGAGCCGGTCGGGGAAATCGTGCGAAGTAACTGGCTTATGCATTTTGAACCTCAGGTTTCGGAGCAAGACGCGTCGACACCTCGACAAGACTAGACTCGTCCAGGGCGCTGGATATTTGTGTCTTGCCCGTCGAATCTGCCGCATCTGCGGTTCTTATTGTCATACATCGCTTTCGTTTCAGGCGTTTTTCTGTAGTGCGGTAGGAGTGTTTCGTTTGTTTCAGGGGCGCGCGACGGGGCGGGCCGCATTTTGTGGATGGTTGTGGTCCGAGTCGTTTGCTCCGGATCCAGAAAGGATCAAGTCGACAAGGTTGCGAACACTCTGGCGCGTAGCCGAGCGGCCCGGAACGAATGGAATGCCGCCCGCAATCTCGCGGAGTGTCCTTTCCGCGCCGTCCGATCGACACGTCCTGGCTCGGCGCTGCGCGGCCAGTGGTGATCCATATGGTCACCGATCCTGAACGAGAACAGCACGAGCGAAGGCAGGACCTGGATCGTAGGTTCAGACTGAATCCGGCGGAGGCTGACGTCGTCCTGGAAAATCTCAATCGCAACGGGCGCGACGCCGCTGCCCGGCTCGGCATCGCGGCCACACGGTCAGAGCGCATCTAAGGCATGTCTTCGAGAAGGCCGGCGTGCGCAGGCAGGCCGAACTCGTCCGGCTGCTGGAGGCGAGCGCGAGCTGACGAGCACTGATGGCGGTGATTTTTTAACTAACGCCAAAACTGTTCCTGCCAGGCCAACACGGCCTGCGTAGGTCATGCCTGCGTCCTTTCACGACCTTCTCCTGGGGAAAAGGAAGGTCTGGGCAGGTCAATATCCCGTCCATCAGAACACATGCTGAATAACGGCTTTCCGGGAGCCGACCTTCAGCCGTCGCATATCGTTCTCGTCGGAGATTCGACGAGAATCTTCCTCGATGGGCGCGACACCGGCTTCCGCATGCCACAGGCCTGTCCGCCTCGGCGCGACCCAAGGACGGACAGGCTCAGCCTCCGCTTACGGCCGGATGTTGTGGTTGACGCGGAAGAGGTTCGCCGGATCGTATTTGCGCTTGACCGCGACGAGCCGCTCATAGTTGGCGCCGTAGGCGGCGCGTACGCGCGCTTCGCCTTCATCATCCATCATGAAGTTGATATAGGCGCCACCATGCGGGTTGTGCTTGTGCACCGCGGCCCAATACTCGCTTGCCCAGCGCCTCAGCTCCGGCGCCTTCGTCGGGTCGGGGTCGATGCCGGCGATAACCATGGACCAACGCGCTCGCCGCGCTCCCCAGGCGGTGGCGTCCGGAGCCACTTCCTGAACCGCTCCGTCGATCGGGTAGAGATGCATCAGCGACAGCTCGCTCGGGGTTTTCGAGCCGTGCTCGGCATGGGCAGCGATGGCCGCATCGGACAGCTCGTCGACATAATCGCCCTTCCAGTACCACTGCAAGCCCTTCGGCAGCAGCGGATCAAACAGCGCCTGCAGATCGACGAAGGGCATCTGCATCATACCGTCCATTAGAGGCTTGGGAAGCGCGTCGCGCACGGGCTGCATCGCTCGGATGCCGTCCTCCTCCGCGCCGTTGTAGCAACTGATTAGCGCGCAGATGCGCCTTCCCCAGATCTCGCGCGGGAAAGGGTCGCAGGAGGGCACCGTCTTGATGCCGAAGAACATCCCGAGCTCTCGCGGCGCTCCGGGCAGGAAGTCCCGGTACCAACGCATGATCTCTACGGCATGTGCGATGTCGAAGAAGATCGGCCCGGCATAGACATCCTTCGCCGGATGCGCCTGAAATGTGAAGCGCGTCACGACGCCGAAGTTGCCGCCGCCGCCGCGCAGCGCCCAGAACAGCTCCGGGTGTTCGTCCTCACTTGCCGTCACGACGCTGCCGTCGGCCAGCACGACCTCGGCCGCAAGCAGATTGTCAATGGTGAGGCCGTGTTTGCGCGTTAGATGGCCGGTGCCGCCGCCCAGCGTCAGTCCGGCGATGCCTGTGGTCGAAACGAGGCCCGCCGGCACCGCCAGCCCATGAGCGCTGGTGGCACGGTCGACATCGCCTTGGGTGCAGCCGGCCTCGACGCGGACCGTGCGAGTCCTGGGATCGATATCGACCCGTTTCATCGGCGACATGTCGATGACCATTCCGCCGTCGCAACTGCCGAAGCCTGGACCGTTGTGGCCGCCGCCGCGAATGGCAAGAACCAAATGCTTCTCTCGGGCATGATTGACTGCCGCGACGACGTCGGCGACTTCGGCGCAGGGGACGATCCAGCGCGGCCGCTTGTCGATCATAGCGTTGTAGAGCCCGCGAGCCTCTTCATAGGCCGGATGGTTTTGGTCAATAAGGCTCGCGAGGAGCCTGTCGGGGAAATCGTATGAAGTAACTGGCTTATCCATATTGAACCCTCAGGTTTCAGAGCAAGACGCGTCGACGCTCGCCAGGAATAGATTGTTCATCCTGGCGCCGGACATTTGCGCTTTGCCGGTTGAATTTGCCGCATCTGCGGCTCTTCTTGTCGTACACCGCCTTCGTTTCAGACGTTTTTCTGTGGTGCGGTGGGAGTGTTTCGTTTGTTTCAGCGCGCGCCCCGCGGGATGACAGGCGGCACTTTGTGACTGGTTATGGTCCGAGTCGTTTGCTCGAGCCGTGGTATGGGCCGTGCAACCTAGGCCATTCGTGTTTCCGCCGTTTTTCCGGAGGATTGGGTAGAGTTTCGTTTTCACGTCAGCGCTGGCGAAGATTCCCACGCGCCGAAACAGTTGAAACAAATCACGCATCGTCTGAATGTATGCTGAAACAAAGAGGGCCTAGTATCCGTCCTCGCGAGATCACGCGAACAAAGGGAACGACCATGCGGCCTGATAATCCGGTGCCATCCACACACACAGGCTATGCCCTTTTTGACGCCAACAATGTCCTCGTTGGTAGCAATCCGCAGATATTTGGAAGCCAGCAGCTCGATCGCGGCGAGATGCAGCCGATGGATGCCATTGCCGCAGTCGCCGAAGCCCTCTCACATCTGAAAAGTTTCGACGGCCGCCCCATCCAGCCGGGAAACGCGTTCGCTGAAAGCGCCGCTGCGCGATGGACGCAAATCGACAACCCTCCAGTTGAAGCTGAGACATTGGATGGCCGGTGGAAGTTGCTCACCGCACATCCTCGGCCGAATGGTGGCATGGCCCTGGTAAGCGTCGACATTACCGACATGAAGCGAGCGCAGATCGCGCACCGGGAAAACGCGGAGATATTCCGCTGCATCACGGACAGTCACCCGCTGCCCGTTTGGGTGGTGGACGCGGGAAGCGGGAAAATCGTCTACGAAAGCCTCGATGCGTCAAACCTGCTTGGCCGAAAATGGACCCCGAACGAGCCGCAATTCCTGACGGATCATTTCGTGAATACTGGCGAATTCGATGAAATCAGTTCTCTCGCCAGCAACAGCGAGATCGTGCGGGATCACGAAATCCAGCTTAGAAACACAAGCGGATCGACCGTCTGGTGCTCGACCAACTGCCGTCGCGGCGTTTATGACGGGCGCCCCTCGCTCATCATCGGCGTATTGGACATCACGGAACGTAAGCAGCGCGAGGATCTGTTCGGTTTCCTGATCAAGCATCATCCGTTGCCGGTATGGATGACCGACGCAAGTTCGGGGGAACTCATTTACCAGAGCAATGCTGCCGAACGGCTGCTTGGATGGAGCAAGAAGGCGCAACGCGAGACGGTGCGGCTCGGCGACTACTTTGTCGACCCCGAGAAACACCGGGAAATCAATCGGGAGCTCATGCAAAAGGGCGTCGTCGAAAATTGCGAGGTGCTTCTTAAACGACCCGACGGCCAAGAGTTCTGGGCCACGGGCAATCTCAGGATCGTCGAGTTCCAAGGCCGGCGAGTGGTTCTCGCCGGCATCGCCGATGTGACCAAGCAGAAGAAGCGTGACGGCGAAGTCGCTGCGGCGCGGGAGATGCTCGCAGACGCCGTCGAATCACTCTCCGAGGGATTCGCACTGTACGACGAAGATCACCGCCTGGTCATGTGCAACAGCCTTTACCGCGAGCTGAACCACCCGGTGCGGGATCTCGTTGAACCGGGCGTGGAATGGAACGAGCTCCTTCGCGAATCCGCCAAGCGCGGCGTGTACCGCAACGCGGTTGGGCGCGAGGACGAGTGGCTCGACGAGCGGATTCAAGGCCGGATCGAGTTCCACTCCCATTTCGAGGTCCCCCTCTCCGACGGCAAATGGCACTCGGTTTCGATACATCCCACCGATCTTGGCGGCTTCGTCGTAACGCGCGCCGACATCAGCGGGCGCAAAAAGGCCGAGGCTGCCGAGCGCGACGCGACGGCTCTGCTGCAAAAGGTGCTCGATGCCTGCCCTTCGCCGATACACATGACCACGTTCGAGGGAGAAACGCTCTACCGCAATCCTGCTACCAGAGATCTCTACGCCGATCGCCCTCGAATAACCGACCACTATGTCGATCCAGACTATAGCGCAATATTGGAGCGCACCCTGATCGAAAAGGGCAGGATCGATGATTTTCGGGTCCAGCAGTACGACACCGAGAACAAGCCCTTCTGGGCTTCGGTTTCCGCTCGCCTGATCGAGTTCCAGGGAAGGCAGGTGATAGTGTCGAACACGACGAATATCACCGACATGATCACCGCCCAGCAAGAAACGCGTAAGGCAAACGAGCGGCTGATCGACGCGATCGAATCTCTGGCCGAAGGGTTTGCCCTCTACGACAAGAACGATTGCCTGGTGCTGGCCAACAGCAGGTACCGCCAGATGCATGCGATAAGCGCGGATGTGCTCGTTCCCGGAGTGAACTGGTTCGATTTCCTCCGCGTGACCGCAGAGCGCAACCAGTTTCCGGTTCCACGGGACAAGATCGACGACTGGCTTGCCGAGAGGGCAAGGGACCGCCGCGAGTTCCGGCAACAGGAATTCCGTCATACGGACGGCGGTTGGTTTTTCGTCTCGAACTGTCCAACCCGCGAAGGCGGGTTCGTGGTCACCCGTGTCGACATTACAGAGCGCAAGCGGGCCGAGGAGGCCGCTAAGGAAGCGGATGAAATGGTCCGTAAAGTCCTCGAAGCCTGCCCCGTCAACATCCAGATGACCCGCGCGCATGACGGGAAGCTGCTCTACCGCAGTCCCGCCACCGTTGAGCTGCTCGGCAATGTGACCAGCGCCATCGACTACTATGTCGATCCTTCAGAGCGGGTGCGATACGTTGAGCGGCTGCTCGCCACGGGGTTGGTCGACGATTTCGAAACCCAGCTCAAACGCAAGGACGGTAGGATCTGCTGGTGCTCGATTTCGTCTCGACTGATCGATTATCACGGTGAGAAGGTGATCGTTTCCCACGCCTACGATCTCACCGACCGTATCGAAATGCAGCAGGAATTGGAGCGCCAGCGCGAGACGCTGCACCAGAACGAAAAAATGTCGGCGCTCGGCGGATTGCTGGCGGGGGTGGCGCATGAGCTCAATAATCCGCTCTCGGTGGTGCTTGGCCTGTCATCGCTGTTGAAGGAGACCGCAACCGACGCCAAGGTCGTGGAACGCGCCGACAAGATGAGTAAGGCAGCCGAACGCTGCGCCAGGATCGTCAAGACCTTCCTGGCTATGGCCAGACAGCAGCCGACGCGGACCTCAAACGTTGCGATCGATGACATTATTTCCGAAGCGGTGGAAGTGGCGAGCTATTCGATTCGATCGTCGGACATCGGGCTTTCAGTTCATCTTGAACCTGGTCTTCCCCCGATCTGGGCGGATCCCGATCAGCTTGGCCAGGTGCTGATCAATTTGCTTGTCAATGCAGAACAGGCGCTGCACGGCTGGGAAGGGCAACGGACAATCACGGTTTCAACGCAGCTTCATTCCAAGACCGGCAACATAGTCGTCAGCGTTGCCGACACGGGTCCGGGAATTCCCAAAGAGATACTTCCCCGCATTTTCGAGCCGTTCTTCACGACCAAAGAGATTGGGGCAGGGACTGGGATCGGGCTGTCCTTCTGTCATCGGATCGTTCAATCCCATGGAGGAACCATCGAGGTCGAATCTTCAGAGGGGGGTGGCTCGACCTTCATACTTTCGCTGCCTGCTTCGGACCGAATCGAGGAACGAGCCGAAACGGCCGAAGATGAGCTCCCGAATTCAACTGGTATTGCTTGTCTGGTGGTGGACGACGAAGAGGAAGTGGGTGAGCTGGTTGCTGAGGTGCTCAGGCGAGATGGTTTCAAGGTCACCATTGCCAGATCCGGCGAAGAAGCGCTGGTGCAGCTCCAGAACCGCACTTTCGCGCTGATCCTGAGCGATCTGAAAATGCCGAACATGGATGGACGGGGATTGTTCAACCAGATTGCCAAGCTTCATCCGGCCGAGCTCGACAGGTTAGCCTTCCTGACGGGGGACACGATCAGCCCGGACGCGCAGATGTTCCTGCGCGCCGCGAAACGGCCCTATCTTGAGAAACCGATCAAACCTAACGAGCTCCGTTCGTTTGTCTCGAATCTGGTCAACAACAATACTTGACAGATCAGTGGATTTGCACGTCACTTCAGGGGCAGCTTATCCATTAGGCTAGTTGCTCGGTGGTCGATTTTGACGACGCACGCACACGTAGTGGTCTGCGATGACGAACCGGATATCCGCGACACGGTGGCGGAATATCTGGAGCATCATGGCTATGCCGTGACAACGGCCAACGCGGGGCCTGCCCTGCGCGAACTTATTAATAGCCAGCACGTCGATGTGGTCATATTGGATATCCGAATGCCAGGCGAGGACGGCCTCTCCCTGGCGCGATATCTACGAGAGCACTCAGACGTTGCCATTATCATGCTGACCGGATCGGCGGAAATCGTCGACCGCGTTGTCGGATTGGAAATTGGCGCCGACGACTATGTCGCGAAGCCCGTGGACCTGCGCGAGCTGCTGGCACGGGTGAAGGCCGTGCTGCGCAGGACGTCGGCGAGCGAACGAGCTGCGGAGAAAGCGAGTACTCCGGACCCCCACCAGGTCCAGTTCGGCAAGTGCCGCTTCGACCCGGACGAACACAAATTATACAACGCCGAGGGGGTCGAAATAGCGATCACCGCGATGGAGTTCCGGCTTCTGAAAGTATTCAGCGAACATCGCGGACGAGTGCTCAACCGCGATCAACTGCTCGAACTTGCCCATGACCGCGGATGGGATCCCTTCGATCGTAGCATCGACATTCGCGTTTCGCGCCTGCGGAAGAAAATCGAGGTGGATCCCTCCAAGCCGGAGGTGATCAGGACGATCCGCGGCATGGGTTACCTTTACTCCTGAGCGCGCCGCACGCTGGACCAGCGCCTCATCCCTTGCGGTTGAGGTATTGCGACTTTGTGGTCCCAGGCAGAGGACCCCGCTCGAACCACTGAGTTTCCGGAAACCAGCTGCGTTGCCCTGGGCTTCCACTATCACGTGTGGGCGTTGAGAGGCGTGCAGGCCAAGCCGGTCTTCTCGACACCTGGATTGTGTGCCGCAGCCGCCGGGTTGCGAGGCTGCGACACGTTTCCTGCCAACAACGACGCCGGCACCTGAGCGCGGGTCAGAGCCGTTCGATGCCGAGAAAGTCCGGCGCTCCCACCCAGGCGGCCTTGAAGCGCGCATCCATCGCTTCGGCGTCCGCTGTCCTGCCGGTCCTGCGGAACACCTCGCGCAGGCCCCACAACGCCCAGGCGTTGTTCGGCGTCTGCTCCAGGACGTGCTCGAAGGCTGCCGCCGCCGCCTCGTGCTCGCCCATGGCGATGTAGACCGCGCCGAGGGTCTGTCGGACCGGATAATACCAGTAGGCCGGTTCCATATAGGCAAGGCCGTCCTCGATCGCGACCGCTGCCTCAAGCTTATTGCGCGCTTCCCGCAGGTTGCCCTGGTGCTGGGCAATGCGGGCCTCCACGATCAGCGCGCTCAATTCCAGCAAATCCGGCGCCGGAAGTCCTCCCGCCGTCTCCGTGGAAAAATCGGTCGCGGCGGCGAGCTTGCGGATTGCGGCGGTCTCGGCGCGCGCCGCTTCGCTCGCACCCTTTGCGGCGAAGGCGACGCCCCGCGCATATCGCCAGGTTGCCTCGACATAAGGCAGGGCGTTTGCCGGCAGCGGCAGCGCGAGTATGACCTCGGGATCGCTGTACTGGGCGTGCGCGAAATAGGGAGCCGCCTTGATCGGCTGCAGCCCGGCCACCTTTCTGGCCATGGTGTCGGAGACCAGCGATTCGAGCTTTTTGGCCGCCTCGGCGATTGCCTCGACGTCGCCCGCCATCTGTGCGGAGGTCATCAGGAAATGCAGGTTGTGCGGATAATAGCCGTCAGTGTAGACGCCGGGCGTGCTCTCCGGCGCTATGCCGACGCGCTCGAAATAGGCCTCGTCCGCTGCCACCGCCTCGCGGTTGATCTCCAGACTGTCGATCCACCGGCCGACCTGATGATAGATGTGCGCTGGCATGTGCACGATGTGTCCGGCGCCGGGCATGAGGGCGGCAAGCCGGTCGGCATGGGCTTCGGCCCTTTCCGGCGTCGTGGACGCTTCGACGGCATGGATATAGAGATGGATCGCGCCGGCATGATCCGGATTGCGCGCCAGCACCCGCTCCAACGAAGCCACAAGCTTGACCGTGTCCGGCTTTGGCGTTGCTCCGCCATCAAGCCAGTAGTCCCAGGGCATCAGGTTCATAAGCGCGTCAGCGTAGAGCGTGGCGATTTCGTCGTCCTGCGCATGGCGGTCTGCCAGTTCCGCCATCGCCGCGGCATAGGCCTGGTTCAGGGCGCCCTGGTCGGCCGAAGTATCGGCGCTGTAGCGCTTGGAGAGCGCGGCGATGAGGTCCTTTTCCCGGCTGGTGGCAAGGTGCGCTACCTTGCGCGCCTGCGCGACAGCTTCGGCGGCGTTCGCGGCTGCCTCCCGACCCATGCCGGCATTGATGTTGGGGCCGAGCACGTAAGCCTCGCCCCAGAAACACATGGCGCAGGTCGGGTCCAGCTTCTGCGCGGCCTTGAAAGCGCGCTGCGCTTCGGCGTGGTTGAACGCCCACGCCCAGCGTAGGCCCTGGTCGAAATAGGCCTGCGCCAGCGGGTTGGCGGTGGTGACAGGATAGGAATGGCTGCCGAGGTTTTCGAGCAGCGCGACGCTTGTCGAATCCTCTCCAACCACCGCCGCCTTGGCCTGGCGGTGCGGAAGGCCCGAATCATGGGCATTGGCCGCGGGCACCGCCAAAAGGGCAGCCACGCTCGCACAGGCCAGCAGCGGGAGTTTAAATGAAAGCTTCATGGTTTCAGCCCGCCTTGTCTTCTTGGCCGCGCTTCAAGCCGCGGACCACCAAACCAATCTCTGACCGGCTAATCCCGATGTCCTTCAGGAAGGCATCGTCCATTGCCGCAAGGGTCCGTTCCGCCATACGGTAAACCCGGTAGTCCCGGTAAGAGCGGTAAGCTGCTCGCATTATCGACATCGCAACACTCCATGATTAGCGCCGCGGGATGCAGCGTTGCCATTGCATTTAAACCATCCCTGTTTCAGGCGTTTTTCCGCGCCGAACGCGAAGTGTTTCGTTTGTTTCAGCGCCGGGGAGCGCTTCCCGCGCGGTGCGAATTCCGAGCTGCCAGAGTCGCGGGAAACCGCCTTCTTTCCTGGGGCTGATTGGTGAACCGGCGTCCGCGATCAGCCACGCTGGCTCGCGCCTCAGATGGCAGCACCGGGACACCGGTCCAATCGCCGGTTATCTGCCGCCTAATGTTAGAGTAGCCATGACATTAGCCGTAATCGATCGTCTGTGGTCAGGCCCGACGAGGGGCCCCTCTTTGGCCGATATGCGGCTGTCAAATCTTCGATCGCCTGGGCTGACATCGGTACGTTGCCGTACCCGGAGATGAATATGATCGGCATGTCTGCCCGCCCGACAGCCGTCGTTCGTTCGCTGCTGCTCAAGCTAAACAACGGGTCACGGCCTGCCGTTGGGCGGCATGGGCCCTAGCGGTCGGGTTTTCGCCGTACACGCCGTCAGCGAACCCTGTAGAATGGATTCGGCAGCAGGAACAGCTTCTCGGCATGCCCCCCGAACAGGTCCGATGGCTGGTCACCGACATTGGCAATGATCGTGTAGCCGGCCTTTTCGATTTCGGCTCTTATGGGTGCCTTGAAATCTGCGGCGGAACCATATTTGGCTCCAGGCTGGACCATGTAAAGTTGCTCATAGCCGGCATAGCCCGTCGATTGCAGGTTCTGTTCGGTCGCCCGACGCTGGTCCTCCGGACGTCCGGTGATGAAGAATACTGCGACTTTCGCCGTTCGCGCCTGCCGGAAGACCTCCAGCACAGGGTCGATGGCCGGATCCTTCGCGAGCTGGTCCCAGGCGGCCCAGCCACAGGGACCGTCGAATGCGATGTCGCAGGCGCCGCCGATCGGGCGGCCGAAATTATCACGTGTGATCACTTCCCAGTTGGCCAAAGCCGTCTCGTCGATATCGAGCACCAGTGCGGGGCGAGGCACCTCCGTTGCGCGCTTGACGACCCAATCGCCTGCCTGCTTCGCCACTGCGGCAAGGTCGCGATCATAGTCGCCGGAATCATGATAATTCGCGGCCGCCAGCATCGCGTCGCCGACATTGGCTGGCTGGGACGGGCTTGTAAGAAGGAGCGAGCCGTCGGCACGCGCCGACACAGGCACATTTGTGCCAGTCATCAGCGCGATTGCTCCAACGGCCGCACCACGCGCAATTCTATTCCACCTAATCGTCTGCATCATGAGACCTTGCGGTCGCGACAAGTCCTCTGTCAAGCGAGGCAAGGCACAGGTCCTCGAAACCGCGGCGCTGAATTAGAGGATTCCAAAACAGACGCCGAATGTTTCTATGACTTGCTGCAAGGTGCAGGATTTCGACCATTGCTGAACAAATTAGCGCTTGCACAAACCGACGCGTTTGGAATGCGCCAACTGCCGACGCTCAGCGCCGAGACAATCGACTCCTATTTGGGCCGTCATCTGCCTGTCCGATTTCGAGCACAGCAAATGGCTATGCACGATGGGACGAACGATCGTCGATGTCGGCAAGGGCTCGCAGCTTTGGCGCGTTGCCGTTCAACGGGCACCGCGGTGGAACGATCGCGGTGCCGTAGTCTGTACCCGCACAACACCTAGCAGTCCGCCTCTGTCTGCGGATCGCAGGCCTTGTTTTCTTGCTTCTGTGTCTTGGGCTTGGCCGCCTGTTCGGGCTCGGCCTGCTGCTCGGCGGCAGGCTGCTCCTTGGCCTTCGACTTCTCAGGCTTGGCCGCCTGTTCCGGTTCGGCCTGCTGCTGCTCGGCGGCGGGCTGCTCCTTGGCCTTCCGCTTCTCAGGCTTGGCCGCCTGTTCCGGTTCGGTCTGCTGCTCGGCGGCGGGCTGCTCCTTGGCCTTCGACTTCTCAGGCTTGGCCGCCTGCTCGGGCTCGGCCTGCTGCTCGGCGGCGGGCTGCTCCTTGGCCTTCGGCTTCTCCGGCTTGGCCGCCTGCTCGGGCTCGGCCTGCTGCTGCTCGGCGGCGGGCTGCTTCTTGGCCTTCGGCTTCTCAGGCTTGGCCGCCTGCTCGGGCTCGGCCTGCTGCTGCTCGGAGGCGGGCTGCTCCTTGGCCTTCGGCTTCTCAGGTTTGGCCGCCTGCTCGGGCTCGGCCTGCTGCTGCTCGGCGGCGGGCTGCTCGTCGGTCGTCGGCTTCTCAGGCTTGGCGGTCTCTTCCGGCTCAACCTGTTCGCCGGTCGCTGGCGCCTGTTCGGTCGTGGCTGCGCCTTCGGTCGGCTTTGATTTCCGGCCAGCCTGAACCTGCTTCACCTCCTCGATCTCTTTGAGCTCAGCTGGTTTGGCATCGGGATCGGCCTTGACTTCACCTTCAAAGACCGTGACCGTATTCTTTTCCAATTTGCCGGCCTGCTCGGGCGTCTCGGTCTCGCTGACCTCGACGACAGTCACCTGCCGGTTCGTCTCCTTCTCGATCACATCAACATCAATGACTTTGTTGATCACCACGTTGTTCTGGATCGTCACGTCGCCGGCCGGCTCGGCCGCCTCGACAATGCGCACAAACTCCGGCTCATCACGGATAACGACGACAGAAATGTCCTCAGCAAGGAATTCGCGGGTGGGGACCACGACCCAGTAAAAATCCGGCGTCGTGTCGAAGGTCACCTCGATTGAAATCAAATCGGGATCGCGGCGCGGCGGCAGCGGAGCCCAGATCATGTGCTCCCTGTCACGCCGCCAGCTCACCCATGCTGGCGCCCAACGAGTGCCGGGAACCCAGTACCAGCCGATGTCGTCGGCATAGCCCCACCGGCCGTAATGGTAGGTCGCCCAGCCGAACGGCTCGTCGGACACCCAGAGCCAGCCATACTGCTCGGTATAGACCCAGTGTCCAAGGGTATACGGACGCCAATCGTCAGGTACATCGACCGGGACGAAAACGGTCGCTCCGTGGTAGGAAACCCAATCACCATGGGAAGACAGGTCATCGTAGAATGTGCTGATCGAGATGGAAACGTCGGTGGCGGCCCTCGCCTCGGACACAAGCGACAATGGCGCAACCGGGTTGGGAATCTCGACGACCGTGAGCAGGCAGGCGGTTACGCCGCCCAGCATCAGCCGCACAGCGTTTTGGGCAAGGACGCGTTTCATCCTAGACTTCCTCCGAAACAGATCGCCCTTCCTCTTGGAAACTCGCCGGCTGTCGGATTGTTCCACTTGCTAGTGATGCCCGCATCTGCCCACACACCGGCTTGGCATCATACGATGGTACGCCAGCCCTATCAGCGCAAACAGCACACATCGGCGCATTGCTGCCTGGCAGCCTCGGGCCGAAAGCAGTCAGCCGGCGCTCTGGAATATAGCCACGAAAAGCGGGCAAGCTGACATCTGCGCGGACAAAACCTAGGTTGCACCGAAGCAGCGGGGCAACCTGCACCCCTGCTCCCGCGCGAAATTGCACGAACAGTATCCGGTTGTTCAAAACCGTTTCTGGGCCCCCGATTGAACCGGTGCGGATCGGCGCCACACCAAGAGGGCATCGACTCCGCCCTCAAGCAGCGATGGACACCATGGTCCGCGGCTGACCTTCACGACCGAGCTTTTCTCGACGCGCTCCGCGTAGTCGAGATACTGCGCGCGGGAAAGCTTCTGACCGGGCTTCGGATTGACGGGCAGCCTGTAGAGATATTCGCGGCATTTGTTGAGGCCTTTTGCGTAGACGCCGGCGTTACCGCCAGAAGGTCTGCCGCCTGCCGCAGGTAATCCATGCGCTAACTCGGGTCCTCGAAGCGGTTTGTTTTACGCCACTCCTCGTACTCGCCACGGGCGTCGTCATGCAGCGGATAGTAGCGTTGCAATGGCCCGCCCTCCATGAGCTTCACTCGCGAGAACTCCTCCCAATCGTGATGCTTGCGTGATTCTTCGATCACCCTCGCGGCCATTGCGACGGGAAGCACCACCACCCCGTCGTCGTCGGCGACGATGATGTCGCCGGGGATTACCGTGACATTCCCGCAGGCAATCGGAACGTTGACGGCATTGGGATAGATACTGGTCTGCACATGATAATTTGGCGTCCAGCCGCGCAGCCACAGGGGCAGATCGAGCTTTTCAACATTGGGCCGGTCGCGCATGCATCCATCGATGACGATGCCCGCGCCGCCCCTGCCTTTGAAATACGTCGACATCATATCGCCGAAGACGCCCGAGCTCATGTCGCCACGCGCGTCGACCACGACTACATCGCCCTCCTGTGCGTGATAAAGTACGTGCCGATGCAGCTGCGTCTCTGGATCGGCATATTCTCCCTCGGTGAATAGGTCCGGCCGCTGTGGCATGAACTGTAGCGTCAGCGCCGGCCCGACGATCGACTTCCCGTGGTTCTGCGCCACCGGTCCGATCATGTGCGGATTGCGAAAACCCATGTGGCCAAGCGTGCCAGCAACGGTCGCGGCGCCGATCTCCCTTAGCGCGTCAATCAGGTGTTTTGGCGGCCGCGTGATGTCGGGAGCATGTGTCATCGTGGACTCCGGTTGAAAGGGTACTACCAGTTCGTAACAGAACCGTCGCGGCGCTTAAGGTGAGGTGCTTCCCAAAAACGAAAGCTCGCCGCCTGGATCGCCTCCTCGTTGACCTCGACGCCGAGCCCCGGCAGATCGCCGACCGGATAGTTGGTCCCGTCGAGCCGTGGTTGCACGGGGAAGAAGTCGGAATTGTCGAAGCCCAGCTTTGTTTCGGGTTCCCTGGTCTCGAGCCAGGCGAAGTTGGGTACCGCGGCGGCGAGATGCACGGTCGCGGCCGTGCACACCGGACCAAGGGGATTGTGCGGCATCAGATCCACATAGTGCGCCTCGCTCCAGCCAGCGACTTTCATTGCCTCGGTAAGCCCGCCGACATTGCAAACATCGAGCCGGTTGAACTGGTGGATGCCACGCTCGATGTAGGGCAGGAACTGCCACTTGCTGGCAAATTCCTCGCCGATGGCAAAGGGGATGTCGGTCATCGTACGCAGGGATTCGTAGGCCTCCGGTGCCTCGTCTCGTATCGGCTCTTCGACGAAATCAAGCACGCCGCGGCCGAGCTTGTTGCAGAAGCTCGCCGCCTCGGCCACCGACAGCCGATGATGATAATCGATGCCGAGGACGACGTCGTCGCCCAGCGCCTCGCGCGCCTTGTTAAGCATACTCGAGGTAGCGCCGACCGACTCGCGCGGCTCGAAGATCTCCCTGCTGTTTTGCCCGGCGGGGAAGAAGCGGATCGCCTGCCAGCCCTGTGCGCGTAGCTCGCGGGCTCGTTCGATGGCAACGTCGCCTTCGGCCTCGTCTCCGGTCGAGGCGAAGGTGGGGATGCGGTCACGCTGCTTGCCGCCTAGCAGCTCGTAGACCGGCACTCCCAGCGCCTTGCCCTTGATGTCGTGAAGGGCGATGTCGATGGCGGAAATCGCCGCCTGCAGAACTCGTCCGCCTTCGAAGTACTGGCTGCGATAAACCTCCTGCCAGATCCGACCCATCTGCATCGGGTCGCGGCCGATGAGAAACTCGCGATAGTGCTCGACCGCGCCGGCCACCGCTTTCTCGCGACCACTCAAGCCGCTCTCACCCCAGCCGAAGATGCCTTGGTCGGTCTCGACCTTGACGAGCATCTGGTTGCGCGTTCCTACCCACACTGGATAGGGCTTGATCGCGGTGATCTTAAGCTTCGTAGTCATCCACGCCACGTTCCAAACGCATCCACCCTGTCTCAGTTGGCCTTGAGGGCCATTTCGGTTTGGCCGTCGAACAGATGCATCCGCTCCTGGTCGAACTCGAGCCAGATCTGTTCATCGGGCGCGACGGCAACGTTCGGCGGCACGCTGACGTTGACGATGGCACCGGACAGGAACGCCTGCACGAAGGTGACGTCTCCGGTTGGCTCCACCGTGTAGGCTTTGGCCGGAATGGCACCGGGGACCGCGCTCTTGCGCAGCCTGATCGTCGAGTGACGCGCGCCGAGCACGACTTTCTTGGTCGTTGCCCTTGCGACCTTCTGGGCGTTACGCGGCGAGAGCTCAAAGCTCCAGCCCTCCGCGCCCGTCAACACGGAGTTGCCGTTTGCCGTCGATGCCTCCAGCGAAATGAGGCTCATCGCTGGGCTGCCGATAAAGCTGGCGACGAACATGTTGACGGGATGGGCAAAGACCTGCGCCGGTGAATCGTATTGCTGCAGGTAGCCGCCGTTCATCACCGCCATCTTGTCGGCCATGGTCACGGCTTCGAGCTGGTCGTGCGTCACATAGATGATTGTCGCCTTGAGGTCTTGGTGGAAGCGCTTGATCTCCGACCGCATCTGCACGCGCAGTTTGGCGTCGAGGTTGGAGAGCGGCTCGTCCATGAGGAACACGGCGGGGTCGCGGACAAGCGCACGGCCCAGGGCCACCCGCTGCTGCTGCCCGCCCGAAAGTTCGCGTGGCTTGCGCTCGAGCAGGTGCGTCATGTCGAGCACTCGCGCCGCTTCCTTGACCTTCTTGTCGATCTCGTCCCTGGGCAGTTTGCGCATCTGCAGCGGGAACGCCAGGTTCTTGTAAACCGATTTCTGCGGATAAAGCGCGTAGTTCTGGAACACCATTGCGATGTCCCGGTCCTTGGGGTCGAGGTCATTGACCACCCGGTCCCCAATGACGATGTCGCCCGATGTGATCGGGATCAGCCCCGCGACGAGATTGAGCGTGGTTGTCTTGCCGCAGCCTGAAGGGCCGACGAGCGCAACGAACTCGCCGTCATTGACCGTCAGCGAGACGTCGTTGACAGCTTTGAAGCTGCCATAAGTCTTGACGAGATCTTTGAGGACCACGTGGGCCATCGGCAACTCCCTAGTGCTTGACCGCGCCTTCTGTAAGGGCGCGTACGAAGTATCGTTGCAGGACGAGGAACAGCACCACGACGGGCACGCTCATCATAAAGCTGGCCGCCATCAGGCCCGGAAAGTCTGTCGTATTCTCTGAGAAGAAGCGCTGGATGCCGACCGGCAGTGTCAACTGGTCGTTCTTGGTGAGGAAGGTGTAGGCGTAGATGTACTCGTTCCACGCGCCGATGAACGAATAGATCGCGGTGGCGATGATCCCCGGCGTAGAGAGCGGCATCACAATCAAAATGAAGGCCTGGAACCGCGTTGCCCCATCGATGCGCGCGGCCTGCTCGAGCTGCACCGGAATGTTGTCGTAAAAGCCCTTGAGCAACCAGATCGCCAGCGGCAGGCCGAAGGTGAGATAGGTGAGAATCAGCGAGCCATGCGTGTTCATCAAGCCGAGCAGGCGCATCAGGATGAACAGCGGCACGAGAAAGATCACCGCCGGGAACATGTTGCGCAGCAGCACGGCAAAGAACAGGAAGTTCCGGCCGGGGAAACTGAAGCGCGAAAACGCGTAGGCCGCAGGGACGGCGACGATCACCGAGAGGATTGTCGTGACGGTCGACACGAAAAGGCTGTTCCAGAAGAAGCGGAGGAAGTCCTGGCCGACGCTGTTCTGGGGATCGAGCAGTTTCTCGTAGCTGGCGAGGGTAGGTTCGTCCGGCCACCATTGCGGCGGGAATTCCATCGCCGCGAACCCGGACTTGATCGAGGTGATCAGCATCCAGATCATCGGCACCGCGGTGTAAAACAGCATGAACGCGAGGAAGATGCGCCCGGTCCACCGCCATCCGTCGACGCGTATCCGGCGCCGGCTCAGGACTCGCGGGGCTGTCTCGGCAGTCATGCTCATGCGCTCCCCTCTTGCCGCTCGTTACCGCTTAGCGCACGGACGTAGAAGTAGCCGAGCGTCATCAGGATAAGGAACAGGAGCACCGAATAGGCAGATGCCACGCCCCAGCGCTGTCGTCCGAAGGCAAGCTCATAAATGTGGGTGATCCAAATATGCGATGCGTTGGAGGGCCCGCCGCCGGTCATGATCCAGGGGATGATGAAGGAATTGAAGTTGGCCACCGCGAGCAGCAGGATCGTCACCGTCGAGACGTTGCGCAAGTGCGGGAACGTGACGTGCCAGAAGCGCTGCCAGGCGCTGGCGCCGTCGACCTGCGCGGCGCGCAGCAACTGCTCGGGCACGGTCTGAAGGCCGGCCATCATCATGATCATCGCAAACGGAAACTCGCGCCAGACATTGACGACGATCAGGGAAGGCAGCACCGTGCTGACGCTGTCGATGAAATTCGGCGGTCGGTCAGCCAATCCGAGGCCGACCAGCACCGCACCGATGATCCCGAAGTCCGAATGATAGATCCACTTCCAGATATAGGAGGCGGCGACCGCGCTAATGACCCAGGGAATGATCAGGATTGCGCGCAGGACACCGCGGCCGATAAAGGCGCGGTGGAGCGCCAGCGCGGTGGCAAACCCCAGGACAAAGGAGATCAAAGTGGATCCCAGTGTCCAGATCAGGGTGTTCCAGGTGACTTTCCAAAACACCTCACTGGTGAGGATGGCCGTGTAGTTGTCGAAACCTATGAAGGTCTTGTCGCGAAGTTGTAGGCCAGGCGGCGTCTTAAAGAACGACAACTCGATCGTGTAGTAGATCGGATAGGCGATGACGATGAGCATCACGGCGATCGCAGGGAGCACGTACGCGTAGTCAGCGCGGTGCTCCCATATCTTGCGTAGCACGCCGGGCCTGCCGGATTGAAAGCTTCGGCGAGCCTCGGCCTTGCCGGTTACGATCGTCACTGTGGCGCGCCCTTATTTTTTTTCTGGACGAACCGGCTGCACGAACGGTGCAGCCGGTCAGGCTTGGACTAGAGTCCGCCCATCAGGTCTCTTACCTTCTTGGCCGCGTCGTCGGCTGCCTGGTCGACGGTCATCGCTCCGGTCAGGGCATTCTGCAGCATGTCCGGGACGATGATGTTCATGATCTCGGGGGCCTGTGGCAGCGCTGGGAACGGGATGCCGTATGGCAGCATCGAGGTCGTCACGTCGAGGAACTTGATGTTGTCCAGACGTTCCTTCATCCATTTGGTCTTGAAGCCGTTAAGATTGCCCGGGTTCGAGCCGGCATAGGCCATCTTCAGCGACCATTCAGGGCTCGTCCACATGCAGATGATAGCCTTTGCGGCCGGCTCGTCGACCTTGCCGCCCTCGACATATTCAGGCTTCAGGATGTGAATGTTCGAGCCGCCGAACACGACTGCGCGCTTGCCGTCGGGGCCAGTGGGAATCAGGCCGTAGCGCATATTGTCGATGACGGTCTGCGCCTTATCCTTGTCGGCGCCCGTCGCTTTCTTCTGCAGGTCGAGCATGACGTCGTAGTCGGACGGGTGCGAGATCATCATGCCAAGCTGGCCGGCGAGGAACAGGGGCTGGTTATCGGCCTGCTGGTTGGTGAGCGCCGAAACCGGAACCGACTTGTCGCGAACATACATGTCGTACGAGGCTTGCAGCGCGGCCTTGCTCTGCGGGCTATCGAGTTTGACCTCCTCATAGGTCGGGTTCGCGGTGGCTTCGTCGAAGACGCCGCCGCCATAGGCCCACAGCTGCGGCATGAAGCGGTACGGCGTATTGCCGGCATTCTTGCGAGCCACGAGGCCGTAACCGGCAATGCCGAGCTTGTCGTGGATCTGCTTGGAATACTTGACGACGTCGTCCCAGGTTGCCGGAGCCTTGTCCGGATCGAGGCCCGCACGCTCGAAGATGTCGGCGTTCCAGATGAACGCCATCGTCTCGTTGTTGGTTGGAATGCCGTAGGTCACCCCTTCCCAGGTCACGGCCTTCATGGCGCCGGGCCAGAAGTCCTCGGTGGAATACCCCACATCCTCGGGTTTGAGCGGCTCCAGATAGCCTTTTGAGGCGAACTCGGTACCACCCAGGATTTGCAGGCGGACCGCCATCGGCGCGGCATTGCCCAGGAGCGCCGTGCGGAACTTGTCAAGAAGGTCGTTATAGGTGAGGGCCTGTTCCTCGAGCTGGATGTTCGGATAGGTCTTGCGGAAGGTCTCGAAGAAATCCTTGTAGTACTGGCGCAAAAGGTCGGGGTCGCCCTCGAACACGCCCTGATACCAGAAAGTCAGTCGCCCCTTGTAGTCGAGGGGGGTGACCTTGGCGCAATCGGCGGCCGTGTCAAAATCCTGTGTGCCCGCAATGGAGCGCACATATTCCGGCGACCACTTGCTGAGGTCGACCGGCGGCGCTCCCAGCGCCGAAGTGGACATCAGCGATGCCATCAAAGCAGTGGCGACAGTGCCGCGCAGGACCGCACTGCCGAGCGTAATCCTCGTCATAGGTATCCTCCCTGTTCTGCATGCCGCCCTGCGCCGAGGCAAAGCGGTCTAGCTCGTTCGACCGCGGGACGCCTTTCTGTTCTATGTATCCCCTCGATCATTTTGTACGTTTTCAGATCGTGGATTGCCTGTCAACGCGTTGGATCGTACATTGTTTGCGGAAACCATGTGTGATATCGGGCTGGGTATGTATTGATTAGGGGAGCCGGCCTTGGCCGAAATGAGCGATTTCAAAGCGATGCCACCTGTGGGCACTGATCCAATCGGGGCATCCAGCGAGGGCGCCTCGCTTTATGAACTCATCAGGGAAGACATCATTGAGGGACGGCTCGCCGCCAATGAACGGCTTGTGGTTACCGATCTCGCCCGGCGTCACGGCACCTCGACCAACCCCGTGCGCGAGGCCCTGCAGCTCTTGCGCGGGGAGGGTTTTGTCATCTTTCTTCCCAACCGCGGGGCGCGCGTCCGACCCATAGATCAGGATTTTGTCCGGGATATCTATGAAATCGGTGTTTTGATTGAGCCGGCCCTGACGCGATGGTTTGTGAATATGGCGACCGGCGAGGACATCGCCGAACTCGAACGTCTCCAAGGCCTGATTGAAGAGAACAACTTTGCCGACACCTTCAGGCACAGTGAGCTTGATACCGCTTTCCACACCGTGATGTACCAGCGGCACTATAACCGCCATGCCGCCGAACTTTGGTGGAAGCATCGCGAAGTGCTGCGAGCCGTCAGCCGGCGTTTCAATTTCACGCTCGCGCGGCGTGCCGCGATCATTCGCGAGCACCGCGAACTCATCGCGCACGTAAAGGCGGGAGAAGCCGACAAGGCGGCCGAACTCGTTTCCCGCCATGTCGAGGGTTCCGGCCGGCATATTCTCGAACAGATGCGTGCGCGCAACGCCGCTCGGGCCGGATAGGAACGAAGGTCCAGTCTCAAACATCGTTAGCCTGGGCATTTCAGATAAAGGAATTGAGATGAAAATCACGAGCATTCGGCCGTGGCTGATCAAGTCCGATGCTTCTTATTGGGGAGAGTTCCTGTTCGTCGAGGTGACGACCAACGAGGGGGTGAGTGGCTGGGGAGAGATCACCACCACTACAAAGCTCGCCAACCGCGCTCTCTGCACGATCCTGCGGCAGATCGGTGTCGCCGTGACAGGCGAGGATCCAGCGCGTATCGAGCACCTCTGGCACAAGATTTTTCGCAGCTTCACCTATATGGGCAGCCGCGGCGCCGCCGTCGAATGCGTGAGCGCCATCGATATAGCCCTCTGGGATATCCGGGGCAAAGTCCTCGGCAAGCCGATTTACGAGCTGCTGGGCGGACCGGTACGCGATGAAATCGCGCTCTACACCCATCCCAACCAGGCCAAATTCACCAGCAAGGAGGCTGTGGTCCGCGAAATTCTAGACATCGTCGAGTCCGGACACACCGCGCTCAAGTTCGATCCGTACCCCCATCAGGGCCGCAGCGCCGATGGCCTGCCCCGCGAACAGCGGGACGGCTACCTCGATGGCAGCATGACCCGCAAGGACGAGCGCGAAGCGGCCGAACTCACGGCGCTGATCCGCGACACGGCGGGGCCTGACATCGACATTCTCATCGATGCGCATGGCCGCTTCGACGTTCCCACCGCCATTCGCCTCTGTCGGAGCCTCGAGGAAGCCGGCCAGATCGATTGGTTTGAGGAGCCCTGCCCGCCCGAGAGCCTCAACGCCCTCAAGCAGGTGCGTGAAAAGGTCAGTGCCGCCATCTCGTGGGGCGAGCGCGGCCACACGAAGTGGGATTTCGTGCCGGTACTCGAGAACAGGCTCGCTGACTACATCATGCCGGACGTCACCTGGACTGGCGGCATTACCGAACTCAAGAAGATTTCTGCCCTATGCGAAGCCTACTACGTCCCGGTCTCGCCACATGACGCCGCGGGACCGATCAACGTGGTTGCGGGAGCGCAGGTGATGATGACCGTTCCTAACTTCTACAAGCTCGAAACGTCGGAGTGGAACCTGGGCAAATACGATCACCTCATCGACAGACCACTCGACGTCTCGAACGGCAGCCTCAAGCTGACGTCGAAGCCTGGTCTCGGTATTGAGATGGACCGTGACTACCTGCAGGCCCACGAGATTGAGCTGGGCTAGCAACGCCCTATGCCGGCCCGGCGCGCGGGCGACAAGTCCCATCCACCAGAACGAGGATAGGTCATGACAAAGACGGGTGGCGCCGACGAGGCGCTCAATCGGGTGAACGCGAACTCTAAGCCATCCCAGCTTCGCATCACCGACATGCGGGTAGCCGAAATCATCGGCGCGCCGTTCACCTCAACCCTGCTCAAGATTTACACCAACCAGGGCATCGTCGGACTTGGCGAGGTGCGCGACGGCGCCAGCGCCACCTACGCGCTGATGCTGAAGAGCCGGCTGCTTGGCGAGAACCCATGCAACATCGACCGCCTGTTTCGCCGGATCAAACAGTTCGGCGGACATGGCCGGCAAGGCGGCGGCGTCTCGGCGATCGAAATCGCGTTGTGGGATCTCGCCGGCAAGGCCTATGGCGTGCCCATCTACCAGATGCTCGGCGGCAGGTTTCGGGAGAAGGTGCGCCTTTATTGCGATACCGACGCTACCGTGCCGAGCGGCACCGAGACCGGCAAGCGCCTCAAGCAGCGCATGGCGCTCGGCTTCACGTTCCTCAAGATGGATCTGGGCCTGATGCAGATCGCGGATGTACCCGGTGCGGTCGTGTCTCCTGCCGGCTCACTTCAAGGGTACCGCGTCCAGCCCGGCCGCGGCCCGGTCAAGACTCTTGAAGAGCGGCGCGCCCGCAACGCCGCCTACGATTTGCACAACGTCCCCCACCCGTTTACCGGCCTCCATTTTTCCGACAAGGGCCTCGACCTGCTTGAGCAGTACATTGCCGAGGTTCGCGACGTTATCGGCATGGATATTCCGCTCGCCATCGACCACGTCGGCCACATCTCGCTGCAGAACGGTATTCGCCTCGCCAGGCGGATTGAAAAATACGTGCCAGCCTGGCTCGAGGATGTGATCCCATGGCAGTATACCGAGCAGTACCGACAACTGCAGGACGCCACCACGGTGCCGATCTGCACCGGCGAGGACATCTACCTCAAGGAGGGCTTCGAACCTTTGCTCAAGAGCGGCGGCCTATCCGTTATCCACCCAGACCTGCTCACCAGCGGGGGCATTCTCGAGACCAAGAAGATCGGCGACATGGCGCAGGACCACGGCGTCGCTATGGCGATCCATATGGCAGAAAGTCCAATCGCCGCAATGGCCGCGGCACATGTCGCGACCGCGACCGAAAACTTCATGGCGCTCGAATACCACTCTGCCGATGTCGACTGGTGGGACGATATCGTCACCGGCCTTGCCAAGCCGCTGGTGAAAGACGGCTTTATCACTGTTCCCGACAAGCCGGGCCTGGGGATTGACGACGTCGTCGACGAGGTGATTTCGCAGCATTTGCAGCCGGGTGTCAGCGGCATCTGGCAGGCCACGGATCACTGGGACAACGAGTATTCCTGGGATCGCACCTGGAGCTGAGGCGAAAAGAACCGAAGATGAAAATCACCGATCTCCGCTGTGCCGTCATCGGTAAACATCCCATCGTTCGTGTCGTCACCGACGAGGGCCTCTATGGCCTGGGCGAGGTCGAGTACACCAAGCCCTACCTCAAGCCCTGGGTCCTGCATTTTCGCGAGGCGCTGATCGGCGAGGACCCGACCGACGTCGAGCGCGTGATGCTGAAGATTCGCCAACGCGGCTCTTTCAAGCCATATGGCGCGGCGGTAAGCGCTATCGAGCATGCGCTGTGGGACATTGCCGGCAAGGCCGCAGGCGTGCCGGCCTACAAACTGCTCGGCGGCAAGGTGCGCGACAAGGTGCGCGTCTACAACGGCTCGATCCGCCAGAAACGCACGGGCGACCGGCCGGAGGATTACGCCGCTGACGTCAAATGGATGATGGAGCAGCCGCAGAACTTCTTCATGATCAAGCAAGGAATCTCGTTCCACTCAAACATGAAGGACACCATTGAGGGCTTCCATTACGGCGTGACGCAGAAGAAGGCCGGCTATCACGGTGCCATGGATCAAGGCGTGATCAGCGAGCGCGGTTTCAATCACATGCTCGACTGCGTGATCGCGATGAAGGAAGTGCTGGGCGACAAGGTCAGCCTGGCGCTCGACTGCGGCCCCGGCTGGATGCTGCCCGATGCGATCAAGTTTGCTCGCGCGGTCGAGAAGTACAATTTGATGTGGCTCGAGGACATGCTGACTGGCGACTATGTGCCGTGGGTCAATCCGCAGGCCTATCGGGAGCTGACCACCTCCACCTCGACGCCAATCCATACCGGCGAGCAGATCTACCTCAGGCACAATTTCAAGGAACTGATCGAGACGCAGGCGGTGCGTGTCATCGGCCCCGATCCTGCCGATATCGGTGGCATCGCCGAGCTGAAATGGGTAGCCGAGCACGCCCATATGCACTCGATCCTGATGGCGCCGCACGGCACGGCGAACGGCCTGCTCGGCCTCGGCGCGTTGATCAACGTGTGCGCCACCTTGCCCGCCAACTACATCGCCTTCGAATACCCGAGCGCCTCCGACCCCTGGTGGGAGGACCTCGTAATCGGCCTGCCGTCGCAGGTCGTGAAGGACAGCATGGTGGACCTGCTGGAAGCGCCGGGGCTGGGCCTCGATATCGATGCCGAAGCAGCCAGGAGGTATCTCAGGGAAGAGGACGCGGGCTTCTTTGACTGAACCATCCTTCTTGCTCCACCCTGCACCACGCGGACCGCATCACGCAAATTGGCATCCGGAATGACCGTTTCGGGCCGGTAGCGGACTGACAGCTTCGGGTCTCGAATCTTCAAGAGCGGACCTTCAGGTCGGCGCGAGCATCGTCGTGATCTAACCCGGAGCTGCCATTTGCCCCTCTTAACGCGCGCCCTCTCTCACTGGCACCTGACGTTGCTATGGGCATAACGGCAAGGACGACTTAGCCTCCTGTTTGCGGTATAATGCTGACCAAACTTCCACCGCCTAGGGAGAAGGGCGTGGATATCGCGGCATGGCTGGCAAGCCTCGGACTGGGGGAACACGCCCCGGCCTTCCGCGACAATGACATCGATTTCGAGCTGCTGCCCAAGCTCACCACCGAGGACTTGACGGCCCTGGGCATCAGGTCCGTGGGGCATCGGCGCAAGCTGCTCAGCGCCATTTCGGCGCTCGCGGAGAATTCCTCCGCTCAGCCAGGGTCGACCCTGTCCACTCGTGAGGAGTTTGCGCAAGACGCCACCGACGACGACGTTGCAGCGCCACGAGCAGAGCGGCGGCAACTCACCGTCATGTTCGTTGACCTCGTCGGCTCGACCGCGCTGTCGCAGCGACTCGATCCTGAGGACATGCGCGAGGTGATCCTCAGCTACCAGCAGGCCGTGTCGCGCGAGATCGCGCGCTACGAGGGACGGGTCGCCAAGCTCATGGGCGACGGCGTGCTCGCCTATTTCGGCTGGCCGCGGGCGCATGAGGACGATGCCGAGCGCGCCGTGCGCGCGGGTCTCGCGGCCGCGACCGCGACCGGCCGACTGGGCGGCCCCGCCGGAGTGCCGCTCGCCGCGCGTGTCGGCATCGCCACCGGGCTGGTGATCGTCGGTGACCTGGTCGGCGAAGGTGCGGCGCAAGAGGAGGCCGTCGTCGGCGACACGCCCAATCTTGCAGCCCGGCTGCAAGCCGTCGCCGAGCCGGATTCTATAGTGGTCGCGGAGGCTACGCAAAGGTTGGTCGCCGGACTGTTCACAGCGACCGATCTTGGTGAACGGGAGCTCAAAGGCTTCACCGCTCCAGTGCGGTGCTGGCGCATCGTCGGCGAGACGGCGGCCGAGAGCCGCTTCGAAGCCCGGCACGCCGTGCTGACGCCTTTGGTCGGCCGGCACGAAGAGCTCGCCTTCCTAGCCGAACGGTGGCATCGCGCAACATCGGGACAAGGCCAGGTTCTCCTACTCACCGGCGAGGCTGGTATCGGCAAGTCTCGCCTGTTGGCCGCACTTGCCGCGCAGGTCGCCGCAGGGCCGCGTTCGGTACTGCGCTATTTCTGCTCGGCCCACTACACCAACAGCGCACTCCATCCGCTGATCTCGCATTTGGAAAGGGCGGCGGGCTTCGTGGGCGACGACAACGCCGACACGCGGTTCGACAAGCTCACGACGCTGCTTACCGGGATCGGCGCGGAGGCTGGCGAGGCCCTACCATTGCTGGCAACGCTGCTCTCGATCGATGCAAGCGGGCGTTATCGTCCGCCGAAGTTGCCGGCGCCGGCGCTCAGGGCGCGCACGCTCGCAGCCTTGGCGCGGCTGGTCGAGGCGTCGGCGACGAACGCTCCAGTGCTCGTACTCGTCGAGGACGCCCATTGGATCGACCCCACGACGGCCGAATGGCTGGAAGCGCTCGTTGAGCGGCTCTCGGACCTGCCGGTCCTGCTGGTGGTCACGGCGCGGCCGGAATTCGAGCCGCGCTGGAGGGCGCTGTCGTGTGTCGACACGCTGCAACTGGGGCGGCTCGAACCATGCGATGGCACGGCGATCATGGAGCGGGTGGCGGGCGGCAAGAAGCTGCCGCGCGACATCGCGGACCGCATCCTTGCTAACACGGAGGGGGTGCCGCTGTTCGTCGAGGAGCTGACGAAGACCGTGCTCGATTCCGACCTATTGGTCGAGGCGGGCGATCGCTATTTGGCGATCGGGCCGCTGCCGGCGATCGCGATCCCGTCGACATTGCAGGACTCGCTGATGGCAAGACTCGACCGGCTGTCACCGGTGAAGGAGACGGCGCAGATCGCCGCCTGCATCGGCCGCGTTTTCCGGCACCGGCTGCTCGCCGCAGTGAGTGGCGCCGGCCGAGGCCGGCTCGACGATGCGCTCAGCCAGCTGGAACAGGCGGAGCTGCTGTTCCGCAGCGGCGCGGCGCCGGAGGCGACCTACACATTCAAGCACGCGCTGGTCTGCGACACGGCTTACCAGAGCCTGTTGAGAAGCCGGCGCCAGCAGATCCATGCCAAGATTGCCTCCGCGCTGGAAGCTGAGTTTGCCGACGTCGCCGAGACCGAACCTGAGACCGTGGCGCAGCACTATACGATCGCCGGACTGGTAGCTGAGGCCGCGTCGTGGTGGCTGAAAGCCGGGCAGCGGGCGATGACAAAGTCTGCCAACCGCGAAGCCGCGGCGCACTTCGGCAAAGGACTCGAGCTCGTTGTAACTTTGCCCGCTTCCGAGGCCCGTCTCAGACAGGAGCTGTCACTCTGGACGGCAATGGGCTCGGCGCTCATCTCCGCCAGGGGTTGGGGCGATTCCGAGGTCCTGCACTCTTTTTCGAAGGCACGGGAACTTGCCGAAAGGCTTGGCGATAAGACACAGCTGTTCGCCGCGGTCCGGGGCGAGAGCGCCTGCCGCACCATTTCGGGTCACCTGCGCGCCGCAAATGCGCTCGCCAACCAGTGCCTCACGCTCGGCATGGAACTCGCGCATGCTTCAGGCGATTCCGGCTACATGCTGGAAGCGCACCACCAGCTCTGGGGTGTCAACTTTTATCTCGGCAACTACAAGACCAGCGGGGTGCACGCCAGCCAGGGTATGGCCATCTACGACTACGAGAAGCATCGCCACCTAGCCTGGGGCTATACCGGGCATGATCCAGGCGTTTGCTGCCGGTCGTTCTCCGCACAGATGCTCTGCATTTGCGGCAAGCCGGATAAGGGGGTTCAGCAGTCAAGAGAAGCAGTCGCCCTCGCCGAGCGCGATTCGCACCCTGTTAGCCTGGCCCAGGCGCAGATGGCGCTCAGCGTCGTCCATCTCATGCGACGGGAGCCGCATGACGGGCGACTCTGGGCCGAAAAGGCGATCGCCGTATCCACCGAGTTCGCCATGCCCCTGCTGCTTGGGCAGGCTCGCGTGTTCTTCGGCTGGGCGCTCGGTGGTTTGGGGCAGTTGGACGAGGGCATCTGCCAGATGCGCGACGGGATCGCGGCGATCGCCGCGACCGGCGCCGACATGGGTATGGCTTACTACCTTTGCGCGCTCGCCCGCGCTTGCGGCGAGCGGGGCGAGGCAAGCGAAGGGCTTGCGCTGCTGGAGCAAGCGTTCGACACGCTCGCCAAGTCTGGCTCCAGGTACCAGCTGCCCGAACTGTTGAGCGCCAAAGGAGAGCTCCTATCGCGCCTTGACGAAGGCGACGATGCTATCGAAGGCTCGTTCCGGCAGTCGCTGGCCGCCGCCCGCGAACAAGGTGCGAGACTGGCCGAACTGAGGGCCGCGCTTCGGCTTGCCCGACTTTGGTCCGATCGCGGACGCGAGAGCGAGGCGCGAGACCTGCTCGCACCCGCATATGCGGCGTTCAACGAGGGTTTCGGCACTTCCGATCTGGTTGAGGCAAAGAGCCTGCTGCAGAAGTTTTCACATCATCCGGCGGCGCAGCCATAGGCAGCAACACCCAGGGAGGACAACCATGCTCAAACAAACGTGCTTTGGTCTGCTGGCCGGCGTAGTGCTAACGCTGGCCGGCACACCGGCTTCTGCCACCGAGCTCACGATCTTCTGGGCAGAATGGGATCCTGCCAATTATCTGCAAGAACTCGTTACCGAATATGAGAGGCAGACGGGCGTCAAGGTAACAGTCGAAACAACGGCTTGGCCGGCTTTCAGACCAAAGCCTTCGCCGAATTCAATGCCAGGGGCGATGCGTATGATATGGTCGTTGGCGACTCGCAGTGGCTCGGCGCCGGCTCGACTGGCGGCCACTATGTCGACCTCACCGACTTCTTCGCGAAGCACGATATCGCCGAGTTAATGGCTCCGGCCACGGTGAAGTTTTACTCCGAGTATCCTGGCGACAGCGGCAGATACTGGGCGGTCCCGCTCGAGGGCGACGCTATCGGTTGGGCCTATCGCAAAGACTGGTCGAGGATCCGAAGGAAATGGCCGACTTCCGAGCGAAGTACGGCTACGATCTCGCCGTGCCGAACACGTTCAAAGAGATGCGCGACATCGCTGAGTTCTTCTACGGCCTGCCCAGAAGAGATGGTCGGGGGCTTCGAAAGCGTGCTTTTCTCGTATGGCGGCGAGCTTGGCGACTATGCATCCTACGAGGTCGACGGTTTTATCAATTCCGACAGGGCCGTGGCCGCGCTCGAATTCTATCGGGAGCTTTACAAATTCACGCCTCCGGGCTGGGCCAACGCCAATTTCGGAGAGGAAAATCTGGCGATCACCGAAAGCCTGGCCGCGATGAGCATGAACTATTTCGCGTTCTTCCCATCGCTTACCAACGAGGCTAGCAATCGGAATGCCACCAACACCGGCTTCTTCGCCAACCCGGCCGGCCCGCAAGGTGATCAGTTCGCCCCCCTCGGGGGGCAGGGCATCTCGATCATCTCTTATTCGCAAAAGCAAGACGAAGCCCTCAAATTCCTCGAATGGTTCATCAAGGACGAAACCCAGAAGAGGTGGGCGGAGCTCGGCGGCTACACCTGCAGTGCGGCTGTGCTGAAGTCGGATGCATTTCAGAACGCCACGCCGTACAACAGGGCCTTCTATGAGACCATGTTCAAGGTGAAGGACTTCTGGGCGGTCCCGGAGTACGCCGAATTACTGCAGCAGTTTAACCAGCGTGTCTATCCATACGTGACGGGCGATCAAGGCACGGCCAGGGAGACGCTTGATGCCCTCGCCGCGGACTGGAACGCGACTTTCAAGAAGTACGGGCGCCAGTAGTCGGTGTGGTTATGGATGGGACGCATCGCGTTTCACACCGACCATCGTGGAGATGCCGAACGCCCGCTTTGCGCCTGATATTGTTGTTAGTCGTTGCCGGGACGGCAGCATGGCTCTTGGTCGGATCAATCCGGCCAGATTTGCCGCAGTTGTCGGATCTCACTACCTGCAGTGTTTCGTTTGGCGGCGGCTGTCCCTCCTTTACGCCAAGGCAGCGATCATCGGCCCGGCCGGTGGTCGGAGCTTTGCCAATCTTCTGAGATTCTGGGCGGTAGCGGCGAGGAGGAACTCATCGCGCGCGCCTGAGGGACCGCGCAGTCGCAGACGCCCAAGCCGCAAAATGCGTTTGAGATGCGCGAACAGCATCTCGACCTTCTTCCGTCGATGACGGGACCGCTCATATTCCGGCGTCGCGGCAATTGCCCTGGCGACATCGCGGGCATCCTCGTTCAGATCTCGGGGGATCTTACGAGAGGGCATATTCGGACAGCACTGCGACTTCAACTCGCAGACTTTGCAGTCGTGCTGGCTGGCGCGGTAAAGCCGCGTGCCCGCACTGGTGATGCCTGTGCGCGGCGTCTTGTAGCTGCGCCGGAACTGCACCAGCCGTTTGCCACCCGGGCAGGTGTATTCGTTCGCGTCCGGATCGAACATAAAGTCGGCGCGCGAGAAAGTGCCATCCGTCCGGTTGGACTTATCGAACACCGGGATATGCGGCGCGATCTCCCGTTCCTTGACCAACCAGGCGAGGTTCGCTGCCGATCGAGGTCGTGTGAAAACGCGATTGCAGATTGCGTATGACGGCCGCTGATTTGAGCGGTCAGCGATTGCGCACATTGGCGGGCGGGGCGTGGATCAAGCGGCGATTGCCGTCATCAGCGGCTTGACGCCGAAGATGTTGATCATGCGCTTCATGTTGTAGGCGAGCACCTGCAAGCTCATCTCGGTTTTGACCTTTTCGAGGGTGCTGGTCAGGAAATGGGTACTGCCCATCCACGCCTTGAGCGTTCCGAACGGGTGCTCGACGGTCTGCCGGCGGATGGTCATGGCGTCCGGCATGCGATCGAGCCTGTCCTGCATCTTGTCGAGGACGCCTTCGTGTTCCCAGCGCTTCAGGCGCTTGTGCTTGTCGGGCGTGCATCTGGGTTTGAGCGCGCAGGACGAACAGGCCGTGAGATTGCGATAGTGATCGATATTGTCCCGGCGGTCCGAGCGTACCTTTCCCTTGGTCAGGTGCTTGCCGGCCGGGCATGTGTAGCCGTCCTTCCCGGGGTCATAGATGAAGTCGGGAACGGTGAAGAGGCCGCGCTTGGCGTTGCCGGATGTCTGTGTTTTGGGGATGCAGGGCAACACTCCGCTGCCCTCGCAGGCCAGCACCTCGTCGCCGTTGTAATAGCCACGGTCGGCCAGCACCGTGATCTCTTCGCATCCGGTAGCGTCCCGCGCCTTTTGCCCCATCGAGGTCAGCTGCGCCCGGTCGCTGCCAATATTGGTGACCTCGTGCGCGACGATCAGATGGTGCTCGGCATCGACGGCCATCTGGACATTGTAACCAACGATGCCGGTGCCCTTGCCGCTGGTCGCCATCGACCGGGCGTCGGGATCGGTCAGGGAGACCTGTTTGTCAGGCGCGGCCTCGACCTGCTTGCCCATCTCCTTGAGGGACTGCATCTGCCGCCGCAGGCCCTCGATCTTCTCCTTGAGGCGCACCGTCTTGGCCTCGGCGACATCTTCGTCCTGCCGGTCCGCACGGTCGAGCGCCGCCAGATAGCGCGCGATGCTGGCCTCAACCTGTTCAATGCGCTTGGCGACCTTGGCCACCGTGAAGTTCTTGTCGCGGGTGTTGACGGCTTTGAACTTGCTCCCGTCGATGGCCACGACAGCCCGGGTGAACAGACTGAGCTGGCGACACAGCACGACGAACTGGGCGCAGGCCGCGCGGATCGCCGGCCCATTGTCGCGGCGGAAGTCGGCGATCGTCTTGAAGTCCGGCATCAATCGGCCGGTCAGCCACATCAGCTCGATGTTACGCTGGGTCTCCCGCTCGAGCCGGCGGCTCGACTGGATGCGGTTGAGATAGCCGTAGAGATAGATCTTCAGCAGCGTCGCGGGGTGATAGGCAGGCCGCCCGGTCGCTTCCGGCACGACCCCGGCAAAGCCCACGAGGCCGAGGTCGAGTTCGTCGATGAAGACTTCGATGACCCGGACCGGATTGTCCTGCATCACGTAATCGTCCAGGCACTCGGGAAGCAGTGTCGCTTGCCGGCGATCCTCGCCCTCGACAAACCGCTTCATCCCGACTCCCCCTCGCTGATCGGGAATCACTTTACCAAATCAACGCGTTTCCACACAGCCTGGATCCGTAGGCGCTGTCGGCGGCCAGGTACTCTGGCTTGAGGGCGAAGCGGTCCTCGGTCCTGTCAATCATGGTGCGGGCCGCTCCCACTTCGGCCTGCCGGATCGCGCGGGTGGCTTCGACGTCCAGGATGACGCCATGGTCGGTATCGATCATAATTGGTGGCGTAAGCAAAGAAGGCATGACCCTCGTGCGCTCCGGTCCACTGTGCCGCCGGATCGGAGGGTGAGATGAACTTCGGTGTGACCTCACTGGCCGCCCCGAAAGCGGCGTCATCCAGGGTTGCGAGATACTCTCGCACCGCTCGACCGGCCCCAGCGCCAAGATCGGCGGCGCGCCACTCGTCGCCCGGAATGGAGCGCTGTTTGTTGGCATCGGCTGCGATCAGGCTGGCGTCCACCGCAAACCCTTCGCCACCTACCAGGCCTTCGCTCAGGCAGCGTTCCACGACTGTCTCGAAGAGGTGTCGCAGGATGTCGCTCTGCCGGAACCGGCCATGGCGGTTGCGCGAGAAGGTAGAATGGTCAGGAACCTTGCCGTCCAATCCCAAACGGCAAAACCATCGATAGGCGAGATTAAGGTGGACCTCCTCGCAGAGCCGTCGCTCGGACCGAATGCCCATGCAGTATCCAACGAGCAGCATCCGCATCATCAACTCGGGAGCGATCGAGGGACGGCCGACGTGCTGTAGAACGGCTTCAGTTCCGAGCGGACGCTCTCCAGATCGAGGAACTGGTCGACCCTTCGAAGGAGGTGGTCATCAGGGACATGATCGTCGAGACAGAAATCGTAGAACAACTGCGCCGGTGCCACCTGCGATCCCATCATCGTCCCATTCCCTCCGGAATCAACAGATGGATGGAATCACGACACCGCCAGCCGATCAACGCCGACTAAAAAACACTATCGGCGCCATGACCTCGACCAGCGGTCGCCCGCGATGTCAGCTTTCAGGAACGGCGAACCTGCTCTATACGACCGAGATTGGTCAATACTTCCGGTTCCTGAACGAGAACATTGCGCCAGCAGCTGCCTCACCCGAGAGCTATAAATAGTCGCGGACAAACATGCCCGCGCTGTGAAGAGCGCGCCAACCGGCACTCAATCCTGCATTCCAAACCGGCCAGGCGTGAATCATATGCGGCCAAATTTCGAGACATACCTTGACGTCAGCCGCGCCAGCGGCTGCCGCGAGCCGAGTTGCGTCCGACAACAGCGTCTCGGCTGAACCGACTTGTATCAGCATTGGGGGAAATCCGCTCAGATCGGTGCGGATTCCGACGTGAAGCCGGCCGCCATTCCGATCAAAGACCGGCCACCGTTCCGATTTGAAGCCGGCCACCATTCCAATCAAAAGCCGGCCAGTTTTCGGCACTGAAGATTACCTCCTGGGTCAGCAACTTTGGCATCAATCACCTCGCCATGAACGGGGACATTTTGATGCCGGCAAAGAGAAGGCTGACCATGAGACAATTGAGACAAATGCTGCGGCTTGCCGGAAGCGGGACGAGCTCCCGCGAGATTGCGGTCGTGTTGGGGATAGCGCGCAGTACGGTGCAGGATAATTTGCAGCGTGCAGCCGCGGTTGGATTGAGCTGGCCCTTGCCGGGCGAGCTGACCGACGATGCGCTTGAGCACAAGCTCTTCAGTCGCAACGGCGTCAAACAGGGCACGCGGCGACGCACGGAACCGAACTGGGCCGATCTTGCGGTCGAGCTCAAGAAGCCCGGCGTCACATTGCTCATCCTGTGGGAGGAGTATCGTGGGTCGCATCCCGACGGTTACGGCTATAGTCGCTTCTGCGAACTCTTTCGCAGTTTCGAGCAGCGGCTTTCGCCGACGATGCGCCAGGAGCATGCGGCCGGCGACAAGGTCTTCGTCGATTATTCCGGCAAGAAGATCCCGATTGTCGATCGCAAGACCGGCGAGATCCGCGAGGCGGAGATCTTCGTGGCGGTGCTGGGTGCGTCCAGCTACACCTTTGCCGAGGCCACCTGGACGCAAACGCTTCCCGACTGGATTGGCTCGCATGTCCGGATGTTTCGTTTTTTTCACGGCGTTCCCAGACTCGTCATTCCCGACAATCTGAAGTCTGGCGTCAGTCGCGCTAGTTTCTACGATCCCGAGATCAATCGCAGCTACGGCATGATGGCTTCCCACTATGGCGTCGGCGTTCTTCCGGCACGGCCAAGAAAGCCTCGGGATAAATCGAAAGTGGAGAATGGAGTGCGTTTCGCCCAGTCCTGCATTCTGGGGCGCCTGCGCAACCAGACTTTCTTCTCGCTGGCTGAGGCCAATGCCGCCATTGCCCAGGCGCTCGATCGCATCAACGACCACGTCATGCGCCGGCTGGGCGTCAGTCGCCGGCAGCTCTTCGAGACCGTCGAGAGCCCGGCTTTGGCCAGTCTTCCACTGGAGGATTACGAGTTTGCCGAATGGCGTTTGGCCCGCGTCTCGACGGATTATCACGTCGAGTTCAAGACCTTCTTTTATTCCGTGCCCCACAGCCTCATTCGTCAGCAGGTCGATCTGAGAGCAACGGCGCGCACCATCGAGATCTTCCACCGCGGCAAGCGCGTCGCGGTGCATCAGCGCCGCCATGGAGGTCCTCGCCATGGAACCGATCCGGATCACATGCCCAGTTCCCACCGGCGCTATGCCGAATGGACGCCGGAGCGCTTTCGGCGTTGGGCCACGTCGATCGGGCCACAGACCGAAGGCCTGGTCATCGCAATTCTCGCCAGCCGTCCGCATCCAGAGCAGGGCTTTCGAACATGTCTGGGCATCCTGCGCCTGTTTCGCGACATCGATCGCAATCGGGCAGAAGCCGTGTCAGCCCGCGCTGTCGAGATCGGTGGCTTGAACTGCAAGAGCATTGCTTCGCTCATCGCCAATCACAAGGCCGCACGCCATTCCACCGAACCAACCGCCATCGTCGATCACGCCAATCTGCGTGGCCCTGATTACTTTCATTGAGGAGATCCACCCATGCTGATCAATCCCACCATCGACATGCTGCGAGAGCTCGGCCTCTACGGCATGGCAACCGCTTTCCAGGAACTCGACACGCAGCCCGAAGTGCGCGGCCTCGAGCACGGCGAATGGCTTGCCATGCTGCTCGAACGCGAGGCGACCATGCGCCGCCAGAAGCGTTTCGAGGCTCGCGCCAGGGCTGCCAAGCTTCGCCATGACGCGCAGATCGAGGATGCCGACTTCCGCGCCGCACGCGGCCTCGACCGCAATATGTTCATGGCGCTTGCCGGCTGCGACTGGATCAGAAAGCATCACGGTCTTCTTGTCACCGGACCAGCCGGCGTCGGCAAAAGCTGGCTTGCCTGCGCTCTTGGCCACCAGGCCTGCCGCGAAGACTTCTCAGTCGCCTACCACCGGGTTCCCAGGCTGTTCGCCGCCCTCGCGCTTGCAAGAGGCGACGGGCGATACGGCAGGATCCTCAAATCTCTTGCCAGGACCGACCTGCTGATCCTCGATGACTGGGGACCGGAAAAACTCAATGATGACCAACGCCGCGATCTCCTGGAGATCATTGAGGATCGCTACGAACGACGCTCAACCATCGTCACAAGTCAGGTGCCCGTGGATCGCTGGTGGGAGATTATTGCAAACCCAACTTTGGCCGACGCCATCCTGGATCGCCTCGTTCACAACGCCTATCGCATCGATCTCACCGGTGAAAGCATGCGAAAACAGCGCCCGCCAATCGTCCCCGAAAACACCGAAGCTTGACCTGAAACAAAACCCAACCCAAACATCAACGAGACCCAGGATCAGTCCGAAAAATGGCCGCCTTCAAATCGGAATGGCGGCCGGAATGAAATCGGAATGACTGGCCGGCTTCAAATCGGAATCGGTGGCCGGCTTCATCGGAACACGCAGATCGGCGAACAACGGCGAGATCCGGGGATCGCGCCGGCCAACGACATGGGAGGCGTAGGCGGTCGCCAGTTCCTCCAAATACGCCCGGTGGATGATAGGGTCGATCGCGTCCTTACTTGTTAGTGTCGCGCCGGACATCGAAAGGTCCGTCCAGGGCGAAACCAGCCAAAGACATCGCGGCAACCGCTCCCCTGCCGCGCACAATATACTGACCAAGCATAGGGTGAGGTTGCCGCCCGCACTGTCTCCACCAACCACGATGCGATCCGGCGCGATCCCTTGCCGGCTCAGAAAGCGCCATGCGGTGAGTGCGTCTTCATGTTGCGCAGGGAAAGGATGTTCCGGTGCGCGTCGATAGTCGATCGCGAGGGTGCGCATTCCCATTGCTCGACCTGCCTCGGTCACCATTCGACGATGACTTTTGAGAGAGCCGGAGCAGTAGCCACCACCGTGGAAAAAGAGCAGAACCTTATCCCTGTCGCTCTCAGGCGCTAGGGACCACTCGCCCTCAAGGCCATCGAAAACCACATCCTCGCATAGGATGTCGTCCGCAATCGGCCACACCGAACCAACCTCATCGAGCCGTGCCCGGCGTTCGTCCCAGCCCACCGGTCGTGGCTTTGACGTCAACAACCTGCGGACGGCGTTGATCTCCGTCAGATCGAGGTGTTCATCCACATCGCTCATTTTGCATTCCTTACCCCATCAAGCATAGAAAACCGGCGGCGGCATGGCGAATACGCGGGACGACAGGTCGCCCATAAACCCGCTCGTCATCTTTTAGCACTGCCCCCCGCACATGGTCGAATATTGCCGCTTCGGGTTCGTTCCACCCCTTATCGGACCAAGATCATCCTCGCTACTGGCGCCTGCAGCGGGCTCGGGCGCAACACCGCACTCAGCATCGGACGCTGCGGCGGTGACGTGTTCTCACCTACCATAGCCGGAGCGAGGACGCTTGGGCCGTCGTTGCGGAGACAGGCAACGGGTTGCAGGGCGGGAGCGTCTGCTCCTTAGAGCGGACCTGCTGTCTCGGCCAGCGCATCTGCCTGGTGAACATCTGCCTCCGATGATGCATCGAGACCAACAGGCGCACGGATCAAGCCGACGAATTCTCATGAGCGGAACGGATAGCGCAAGCTTGCGTTGCATGGCGAGGACCCGCGGAGCGTCAGTCCGTTATGCGAATGACACCGGGTGGAAAGATATCATAGCTCGGGGCCAGCTTGTCGCAGTTCTTCCCGACGGCGGCAGGCCAGACGAGGCACACGGCGTCTTTCCGACTTAGCTCGGAAGAGTGCCAGATCGGCGGCATTGACAAAATCGCGGGAGTCTCATTCTCGTTGGTCACCATTATTGCCCCCGACGCTGATGGTCACGCGATCCTGGCCGTGCTGTTCAAGTCCCGCCCGCCCTGCACGAGCCGCTCTGCGGGGTCCCCGGCCCTCGCGGATCGCCGGCATCTCGGACGAACCGCTTGACGCCTCATAACGGTGACGGAGCCTTAGGTGGCAGCTTCGCGGCGGGCCGAAACCAGCCCATACCGGGCACAGAGCTCGGTCACACTTCCGGGATCCATGTCGAGCTCGTACTTCCGGAGTAGCCCGGGCATCTTGGTTTGATCGGGCCACAGCGCCGCGAGCTCTCGGAAGTAGTTCTCGAATCCCGCAGGAGAGATCAGCTCGATGATTTCATCGTGGCGGCAACGGCGAACTGGGCTTGGTGAATGTATTCCAGGGGCTTCAGTCCTTTGGGGAATAGGTGTTGGCGGACATCGGTATAATTCTTTTGTTTCAGGGTTAGGTTGGGTCGGTGGCGGGCTGTTTCAGGCCGGATACAATCAGGCTGGTTTGCCAATCCTGCTGGCCAGTCGATCGAGCACAGCGTCGGCACTGCTCTTCAGCGGCGTGCCGCATCCGGCGGCGGCGAGTTCGCTAACAGCGGCGGGGTCGCCCGACTGTTCCATCTCGGCCGTAGCGGCGGCGGTGACGTCGATCTGCTTTTGCCTACTGCGCAGGCGCAAAAGCGTCTCCTCTGCATCTTTGAGCGACGACAGCTGGGTGGTGTTGCCGCGGCCAGCTTGCGCTGGCCGCGCGGTGTTCGGAGATTTCGTAGAGCGAAGGTTAATGATGACAAAACGGGACGCCGGGCGCAAGGATCGGAAGGGCAGGCTGATCAAGGCGGCGCAGTCGCATATCCGGCTCGGGTCTCGCCGGCTTGCGTGCGCGTGACATCACGGCCGATGCCGGCTGCGCGCTGGGCGCGCTCTATACCGCCTTCGCCGACCTGGACAAGCTCATCCTGCACGTTAATTCGGCAACCCTCGCCAGGCTCGGAGCGGCCTTGCGGCAAGAGGCGACCGGCGAGCCGAGGGCAAGGCTGGAGGCGGTGGCTAAGGAGTATCTGCGCATTGCGCGCGATTCGAACACCGCATAGCGCCGGGCGTGCCGGTGCCCGAATGGCACCTGGCCGAACGTGCGGTCCTCATCCAGCATCTGGTCGAGCCGCTCGCCATGCTGCTTCCGACGCTGACACGCCGCACCTCCTGGTGTTCGCGCGCACGCTGTTTTCCGCGGTGCATGGCGTCGTCGTCATTCCCTCGAAGACCGGTTCATCGGACTGGCCCCATCGATGTCGAAAACGAACTGCTGATTTTGTCGATACCCTCGTGCCGGCCTCAAAAGTGCGAGTTGAACAGTCGGGTTGGCCGTGAACCGCGGAAACCGGATTTAACGACCTTCAGGCCCTTGGGTGAACTTCGTATCGGCCCCAATAGGACTGCATCTGAGTAGTCGCGCCGTTAGTTGCGACGGGTGCCAAGGGCCGTACCTGACTCTATGTTCCCTTCACGATCCTGGGCTTAATCGGTCGGCGGGATTGAGCCGCGCTCTCGCGCGCCATGGCCAACCGCTTCTCGTCTTCGATGGCGCGATCGACTGCTTCGATTTCCTCTTGGAGCACCTTCAGCTCGGCTCCGTAGCTGGAGCCGTCGCTGTCCCCGATCTGAAAGCCACTTGCCCGCATAGCGTCCCGAGTGTGGTGCACGTTACGGACTCCTTCGCGTCGAGTCGCGACCAGGATTTCCCTGAACTCTTCAAGACGTTCAACGTGATTGCGAGGCATTTGCGTTCTCCTATTTCGTCGTCATCGTCGCTGACCGCGTTTCAGCACGGCAAAAACTTACGGCGCATAAGGTTTAAGCGACTCTAAAAGATACGCTCGACAGAGCATGAATGCGGAAGCTCAAATTTGAACGTCTTGAAACAGCGTGGAGCGCGGAAGCCGGAAAATTGGCTTGCGTCTGCGGCTCGGCGCGGTTGCCGGTCAACCCGGTTGCCGATTCTGGATCGCGAGGATCCGTTTCTGAGCGCACAACGACGCATGGTCTGCACAGCCTGTGCGATTGGGGAAATCGGCGCTTGGCCTTCCAAAGGCCGCTTCCAGAGCTCGCCTCCGAAGTTCAGTTACGGCGAGCCTTGAGCGCACGTGCGAGGAGCCGGGTGTCATTTAGCTGGATCACGCACGTCTCGAACTCTTTGGTCGGGCCGTGCCAGCGCAGCTCTTCGACGTTATCGAACAGCTGAGCGTCCGTGCGCAGCGTCGCCAGATTTTTGAACAAAAGCGCGAGCTCTCTACGCTTGCCGAGGGCTTCAGGCGGAAAGCTTTCAAGAGGGCCGTATCGGCCAAGCAGCCGGGCGGCTGACACCAGGCCGATGCCTTCGAGACCGGGGTAGCCATCGGCGTTATCGCCCACGAGCGCGAGGAAATCTGGAATCAAGGTCGGTTCAACTCCGAACTTCTCGCGTACGCCGGCGGCATCGCGAATTTTCTGGGTCCTGCGGTCTACCTGGACCACATGGTCACCGCGCACACACTGCGCGAGATCCTTGTCCGGCGTCCAGATGCACACCTTCTGCACGCGATCATCGGCAGCCGCGCTGTGTGCCGCGGATGCCAGCGCGTCGTCGGCTTCCAGCTCGATCATCGGCCAGACCGCCACGCCCATCGCCGCCAGGGCTCTCTCGAGGGGGTGAAACTGCGCGAACAATGTCGGCTCGATGCCATCCCCGGTCTTGTAGGCGGGCCAGAGCTGATTTCTGAACGATTCGACTACATGATCGGTAGCCACCCCAATGTGTGTGGCGCCATTCTCGATCATCTCCAACACCGTGTTCAGCACGCCGACAACGGCGCCAAACGGCTTGTCTTGGCCGTTGTTGAACCGGCGTTGGCCATAGAAGTGGCGAAACAATTCGTATGTGCCGTCTACTAAATGAACGATCATCGCGATCCTCGAAGAAACAGCATCCGGCCCGGTCTGCAAAGCTAGACCGCTTACCTTCCAGTCGCAGGCGGATACTTCTTTCTCCGCTTACTCGCTTTTGCAACAGGGGACGTTTGGTTCGCGGGAGTATCCCTTCTTCCAAACCCAGCGAAAAACGGTTTGCGATGCTGTCGCAACTTGCGCGCGCAGGACGGAAATGGCGACCGTTAGACGCTCCGATAGAACCGGTCGATCCTTCGAAGGAGGTGGTCCTTGGGAACATTATCGTCGAGACAGAAATCGTAGAACAACTGCGCCGGTGCCACCTTCGATCCCATCATCGTCCATTCCTCCAGAATCAAAAGCTGGATGAATCACGACACCGCAAGCCGATCAACGCCGACCAAATCGCCGCGGACGAAGTGGTGAAATGGTGCATGGCGACCGCTCGATGAAAAGCGGTCAACGATTGCAAAGACACCGCGTTCCTTTGCTTGGCCGGGCAATTGACCGATGCGGACGGCATCGGGGCATTCGTCGCCGAGACTGAGCAGGCGGGCGATTTGCGGCCGTCCACCTAGCGCATCAAACCCGCCGCCCGAAGGGCATCCTCGATGAGCTTCGTCCCGCCGGGCTGGCCCGATTTCGTGTGACGCGGGAACTGATGGAGGGCAGCCAAACACAATGAACTCATGACTGGACTGGATGCAATAATTTCCGGCGACACGCCCGATGCTTACAGCCGGCGATCTGCTACAATTTATTACCTATGGGCGCGGGAAGCAGACGCCGGCGAGGAATCGAGACGCAAGGCGAGGCCGGTTTGCATCGTTGTCCAGACGCCAGCAACGCCCGCAGCCTTGTTTCTCTTTCCGCCGACTTCGCAAAGACCCGACCGGTCGCGCCCGCATCTCGCCATCAGCGAAATCGAATGCCGCCGCGGCGGCCTCGACTATCCATCATGGCTGATCCTGGACGAATAACCGGGTGCAGGTCGATGAAGCCTATGATCTGGTGACGACGACGACGCTCGGCGCGTTCAGTTCCGCATTTGTCCGCAAGATTGCTGGCGTGAGCAAAGAGACGGCGCGGCGTCGATTGCGCGGCGTCATTTGTAAATAGCCGGACTGATTTTCTTGGCAGGCTTACCCGCATCGAGCGGGCCATGACTGGAGCGAGGGGCGCCCCTACGCCCTCCCCTCCCATCCCTTCCCTGACCACGGCCGCCGCTCCGTTTCACGATGCGAGGTCACTTCAACCGTCCGCAGAGCCTATAGCGAGATGCTTTATTCCGTGCTGATCGCTGCCAAAAAAGCCTGTTAACCAAATTTTTTAACCCGCCGATGCTTATTCGCGAGACTGAAGGGTGAGGTGATCATGTGTGATTCAAACATAACAGCGTTTCCGCTGCATCGGCGGCGAAAATTGGTTCAAGGTATCGCCCGGGTCCTGGAATCGAAGAACGGGGAGGACGCGAATGCCTTCTGGCGCAGTACCGCCAACACAATTCTCATTCAACTGTCCGAATCAGGAATTGCACCGGGGCTGGCCAAACAGGAAGTTGGAGCGCTTCTTCACGCTGTCTTAGGCGATATAGCCACCCGCAGTGCTGCGAAACTTGCAGAATAGAATCGGCTCAGGACGAGGGATTGCCGCGTGGATACAGGATGCGCAGCATTCAAAGACTGCGATGGTGAAATTCTGGCTGAGGAAACGGAGCTGGCTTCCAACCTTCTCCATTCCCGCTGACCAGATAGGCGGCATCTCACCCGCGGCATGGCCAAGGCGTCTTCGCCGACGAAGCCGATAAGCCTAGCCCGCCTTCCGAAACGGCTGAGAGCGGCGAGAAAGGATGAGATCGAGTTCGGCTTCGTCCTCGATGCCGGCCTGGAACAATGATATTAGCTCAGAGGCTGCGCCATGGGCCATGGTCGATGCCATGCTGCACTGGTTGGCTGTGCAATGCCGGATAAATACCCGTTGCAGCATTTCGAGGTCATTAGGGTAAATGGCGATGTCTGCTGGGTGACGCATAGGCATGCGGTATTCCTCGGAGAGCCAACGCCCTCATTCAGAAGCTCAGGGGTGGCTGCTGACTACGTTCTATCGCACCCTACGCCGTAGCCGTCATTTAACAATGATATACCGGCCGGGGTTGTACCGGCCGCGGCTACTAGCCTCGGAAGGGCCGCCGTCACTCGGGCGAGGACGTTCGCCATCCGTCGAGGCTGCAGGTCCGGGTGAGCGGTTTTCCGGCGCTGCTGTGCTAACATGGCGCCAGTCTATGCGCACAGCGCACATTCGCGAAGCAGGCGCGACAGACGGACTTTGCGGTTGGAGATGCTCAGTTCAGCCTCGACGGCATCGGGCAGCGGCAATCTGAATGCACGATGATGCGCGTTCATGCAACCACCGCCATGCCTTCGCGTTTAGCCACCTTCAATCCTGGCGAGCGATAGAAATGACGGCGTTTATTCCGATTACAATTTACCTGAATCACAAGCCGGTGGTGGTCGCGTCGATAGCCGACGCTAAGACAGCGCTTCAGCAACCGTGGCCAGTCATGGGCAAGCCATCCCGACTTGAAGCAATCCGAATGGTTGAAGAATGCCTAGCCGGACACTGCAGCCAACACGCTGCGATCGCTGCCTTCCAGACGGCCGCAACTGAACAGGGGCTTCTTAAGCGAAAGCCTCCAAGCATAGGCCTGAAGAAATTTGACCGGGTTGCTGAAGACCTGATGTGAGGTCATGCCGCCCTCGCCATCTTGAACAGCTGACATGCCTCGCCCGCCATCCCCTGTGCCGACCGCTTGCGCGACGTCCAGGCTCGGTAACACTCGGGCCAAGCGTCGCCTTGCCCTCAACGTCCAACTTATCGTCCTAGAGCGGTTTCATCGTTTCACGGAAATGCCGAACCGCTCTATCTCTTTGTTTTTGCGCAATTCCGGACGGGAGACCGTTTAGCACTTTTCGTGGAATTGCCCTAAACGTTAACGCGAATAGCCTGAGCTTCCGTTTCGACCTCGCGCTTCAGCGCTGCCTCGTGCGTTTCTTGATGCAGGATACCGAGGGACGCGCCTTTCACCCACCACCTGCTGCAGTCCTGACCGGCCGCGCTATGCGCTCAAGCGGAACCGTGTGACGTCGATGGCCGCGGCCATCAGCGTCTGCGTGTAGGTAGCTTGCGGATTGCTGAAGATCGCCTCGGTCGGCCCTTCCTCAACGATCTTACCCTGCTTCATGACGATGATGTAGTCGGCCATGGCGCGCACGACAGCGAGGTCGTGGCTTATGAACAGATACGACAGTTCATGGTCGGCCTGCAGCTTGCGCAGCAGTTCGACGATCTGCTTCTGGACGGAGCGGTCGAGTGCCGAGGTCGGCTCGTCGAGGACAACCACCTTGGGCTTGAGAATCATCGCCCGCGCGATGGCGATGCGTTGGCGCTGGCCGCCGGAGAATTCGTGCGGGTAGCGATTGCGCGCATTCGGATCAAGCCCGACCTCGCGCAAGGCCTCAACTGCGCGCAGATCGCGTTGCCTGCCCGACAGGGTCGGCTCATGCACCAGAAGTCCTTCGGTGATGACTTGGCCAACAGTCATGCGCGGCGACAACGAACCGAACGGGTCCTGGAAGACCAGCTGCAACTCACGCCGCAGCGGCCGCATGGCCCGGCGGTCGGCGACGGAAATATCGCGATCGCCAAAGCGGATGAGGCCATCACTTGGCAGGAGCCGCAGCAGGGCTCGGCCGAGCGTCGATTTTCCCGAACCGGATTCGCCGACGATGCCGATGGTCTGATTTTGTTTCAGCCGGATCGAAATGTGATCGACTGCGCGCAGGATCAGCGGCTCTCCAGCAAGAAACCCGCCGCCGATCTTGAAGGTCACTTCGACATTCCTGCCTTCGAGCAGGACCGGCGCATTTGGCGGTGGCGGCGCTTTGGTTCCGGCCGGCTCGGCGGCCAGCAGCATCTTGGTATAGGCATGCTGCGGATTGACGAAGATCGCTTCCGCCTCGCCCTCCTCGACGACTTCGCCGTAGCGCATGACATAGACGCGGTCGGCAAAGCGCCGGACAATACCGAGGTCATGGGTGATGAAGACGATCGCCATGCCGAGCTTGCGCTGCAGTTCGGCGAGCAGCATGAGGATCTGCGCCTGGATCGTCACGTCGAGCGCCGTCGTCGGTTCGTCTGCTATCAGTATGTCGGGATCGTTGGCCAGCGCCATGGCGATCATGACCCGCTGGCGCTGGCCACCCGACAATTCGTGCGGATAGGATTTCATCCGCCGCTCGGGATCGGGAATATGAACCAGCCGCAAGAGCTTGAGCGCCTCTTCGCGTGCTTGCGCCGCGCCAAGTCCGCGATGCCGGCGGATCGGTTCGATCAACTGATTGCCGATGGAATAGAGCGGATCGAGCGAGGTCATCGGCTCCTGGAAGATCATGCTGATCTTGCGGCCGCGGATCTGATTGAGCTCGGACTTGCTTAGGGTCAAAAGGTTGCGGCCGCGATAGTCGACGATGCCGGTCGCCTCGCCGTTCGAGGCCAGCAGGCTCATCGCCGCCATCATCGTCTGGCTCTTGCCGGAACCGGATTCGCCGACCACGGCAACGGTTTCGCCTGCATTGACGTGGATGTTGATGCCTTTGACGGCTTCGACCGCGCCATCGAGCGTTCGGAAGCGAACGCGAAGGCCCTTGACGCTGAGGATCGTTTCGCAAGTGTCCATCTCAACGATCCTTGGGGTCGAGAGCATCGCGCAGGCCGTCGCCGACGAAATTCAGCGCGAACAGCGTCGAGACGAGGAAGAAGGCAGGGAACAAAAGCAGCCAATTGGCGGTGCCGATGTTCTTGGCGCCGGTCGAGATCAGCACGCCCCAACTGGTCATCGGTTCCTGCACGCCGAGCCCGAGGAAGGACAGGAAACTCTCCAGGATGATGACATGCGGCACCAGCAGCGTCATGTAGATGACCACCGGGCCAAGCAGGTTGGGAATGACGTGGCGGATCAGGATGCCGCGTTGCCCGACGCCCATCGCCTCCGCCGCCTGGACGTATTCCTGCCGCCGGATCGACAGCGCTTGGCCGCGCACGATGCGCGCCATGTCGAGCCACAGCACGGCGCCGACCGCCAAGAACATCAGCACGAAGTTCCGGCCGAAGAACACCACCAGCATGATGACGAAGAAGATGAACGGCAGCGAGTAAAGCACATCGACAATGCGCATCATCACCTCGTCGACCTTGCCGCCGGCAAGGCCGGCCGTAGCACCGTAGAGCACGCCGATGACCCCCGCGACAACCCCGGCGAGCAGGCCGATGGCCAGCGAGATGCGCCCGGCCATCAGCGTTCGCGACAGCAGATCGCGGCCGGTATTGTCCGTGCCGAACAGGAAATATTGCTGCCTGATCGAAGCGCTCATCACCGCTTCTAGGCCGTCAGGCGATTTACCCTCGATCTTTGTATCATCGAAGGCATCCGAACGGTCGAGATAGCGGACATTGCGATCGTCGATTGGCTTGGGCGATGTGACGGTGACGAAGATGCGGTTGCCTTCCTGCCGCCACTCCTTGATGTCGACACGCATGCGCTTGATCGCCTCATTGAGCGCGGTTTCTATCATGTCGGCCTTCGGATAGGCCGAGAAGCTCGGCGGCGTGCGCACATGGTCGGCGTAGATGGTGGTGTATCGATGCGGCAGCAAAGACGGCCCGAACACGCTGATTACGGCGATAAAGGCAAGATAATACAGGCTGAACATGGCGGCGCGATTGGCCTTGAGCCGTGCCCAGGCATCACCCCATAGGGAGCGGCCGACGACGGCCGGAGCGGTGGCTGCGATGTCAGTCATAGCGCACCCTCGGATCGACGAAGGCATACATGACGTCGACGATCAGGTTGAAGACGATGGTGAACAGCGCGATCACCACCACGGTGCCCATGACCAGCGTGTAGTCGCGGTTGAGCGCGGCATCGACGAAATAGCGGCCGATCCCGGGAATAGAAAAGATCGTCTCGACGATGATCGAACCGGTGAGGAGCGCCGCCGCCGCTGGGCCGGTAAAGGAGACGATCGGCAGTATGGCGCCGCGCAGCGCATGCTTGACGATGACCGACCAGTCCGACAGGCCGAGCGCGCGTGCGGTGCGGATGTGGTGAGAGCGCAACGATTCGATCATCGAGCCGCGCATCAGGCGAGCGACGATGGCGATCTGCGGCAAGGCGAGCGTCAGCACCGGCCCGACCTTGTTGAGCAAGGCGCCATCGCCCCAGCCGCCGATCGGCAGCAGTTTCCAGGTCAGGCCGAACACAAGCTGGATCACCGGGGCGATGACGAAGGTCGGGATGGTGCTGCCGGCGGCGGCCAGCGCGATCACCGAGTAGTCGGCAAGCTTGTTCTGGTTGAGCGCGGCAACAGTGCCGAGGAGGCCGCCGAGCAGCAGTGCCAGGATCAGGGCCGAGGCGCCGATCTGGATTGAAACGGGCAGGCCCCGGGCAAACAATTCGGTGACGGTGAAATCCGGCATATTGTAGCTCGGGCCGAAATTGCCGCGCAGCAGATTGCCGAGATAGTGGATATATTGCAGCCAGAGCGGGTCGTTGAGGCCGAACTGCGCTTCAAGATTGGCCTTGATCTCGGGGCTGAGGCCCCGCTCCTGATTGAACGGGCCGCCAGGCGCGACACGTATCAGGAAGAACGCTATGGTCACGATGACGAACAGCGTCGGGATGGCGGTCAGGAGCCGCCGGAATACGTATCGTAGCATCGGTTCCCCGCTTTGCTAGCAAACCGGAGCCGCCGCCCCTAACGCATGACCCGAACCGAAGGTTCGGAAAGGATCACGCGCAAAATCAAGGCGTTATAGCGCCCTTTGCACGTCCCGGAGGACGCGCGGCGCTGTAAAGGAGCGGCAGTCCGGCCAAGGAGATCAGTCCTTGGAGATGAAGCGGGACGGATGCACGTCCATAACGTTGTCCTCGAAGCCATGAAGCTTCGGAGAAACGATATCCTTGTAGCTATAGTAGAGAAGCGGGATGTTACCGACCTCGTCGACAAGGATGCGCTCGGCCTCGGCGAGTTCTTTCATGCGCTGTTCGGGCTTGCCGCCGGCGGCCGCCGCCTCGTCCATGGCCTTCTCGAATTCCGGGCTGTTGTAGCCCGAATAGTTGTTGCCGCTTGCCTTGCGGGAGATGCCGAGGAAGGTTTCCGGATCCTTGTAATCGGCAATCCAGCCAGCACGCGCGACGTCGTAGTCGCCCTTCTGCTCAAGGAAGGAATAGTGGGTCTTGGTGTCGGTGTTGAGCAGCGTGACTTCGACGCCGAGCGGCTTCAACTGCTCCTGGATGGCGACCGCAGTGTTCTTGTGGTTTTCCGACGTGTTGTAGCGGATTTCCATCTTCAGCGGTTTCTCGGAGGTATAGCCAAGCTTCTCGAGTACCTTCTTGGCCTCATCCTCGCGGTCGATCTGCGACATATCCGCGTATTTGGCCATTGCCGGCGTATAGCCCTCAATGCCTGGAGGCACCATCGAATAGCCGGGCAGCATCGAGTTCTGCCAGACCTTTTCGGCAAGGAAATCGCGGTCGACTGCCATGGAGATGGCGTTGCGCAGTTCGACGTTGTCCCACGGTGCCTTGTCGGTCTTGATCGCAAAATAGTAGGTGCCGAGGTAAGGCCCGACGCGAATCTGATCGCCAAACTTGGCCTTGAGGTCGGCGAGCTGCTCGGTCGGGAGGTCGTCGTAGCTGTCGAGTTCGCCGGCCTCAAAGCGCTTCATCGCCGACGAACGATCTTCGGTCGGGATGTAGTTGACGACGTCGAGCTTGACGGTCGCAGCGTCCCAGAATTTCGGATTCTTGACCAGTTTGATGTGGTCGTTGGGAACCCACTCCGCCAGCGTATAGGCGCCGTTGGAGACCAGATTGCCCGGCTTGATCCAATCGGCGCCGAGCTTTTCCATTGAGGCCTTGTTGACCGGATAGGCCGCCTGGTGGGTCAGCATTTCGAGGAAATAGGGCGTGGGCGCCTTCAGCGTCACTTCCAGCGTATTTGCGTCGATTGCCTTGACGCCCATCTCCTCGGGCTTGGCCTTCTTGGTGTTCACCTCCTCGGCATTCTTCACGGGATAGAGCATCGAAGCGTATTCGGCGCCGGTGGCCGGGTCTTCCAGCCGTTGGAAAGCGTAGACGAAGTCATCTGCCGTGACCGGAGCACCATCCGACCAGACGGCGCCCTTGCGCAGCTTGAAGGTGTAGACGGTGCCGTCGTCCGATACTGTCCAGCTTTCGGCGGCGCCCGGGATGAGGTTCGCCTTTGCGTCCTGCATGGTCAGCCCCTGGAACAGGTCACGCAAAATATTTGCTTCGTAAATTGTCGAGGTCTTGTGCGGGTCGAGCGACTCCGATTCGGCGGCGGTGCCGCGGTTATAGACGACCTCGGCGAAGGCCGGCGTGTAGAACGTGCCGGCAGCCAAGGCCATGGTTGTGGCGAACACCGTCGCCTTCAGCATATTTTTCAGCATGGAGTTCTCCCTGTCGAGGCGGCCGTTCAGCTGCGCCTCTTGAGTGTTGACGCCCCGAAACCGATTAGATGGCCCCTTTGAGCGCGCCGCCGGTTCCCTTTCCGGCAGCTGGTGGCCAAACAGTAACGTGGCGATTTTTTATTTCAACAGACTCGTTAGGTCACCCTAAGTAAGGCGCAGCGACAGGCCACTTCGTGACCGGCAGAACAGCGGTCGAAACCATGGGCTTGCTCCGTCTCCCATTTCAAGCCTTCGTTTCTGGCCAGAAACTTGCCGTCGATTCCACTTTGCCGAAATGTCTTAATGCGTCTTTAAACAACCAAGGATTATATTTCTCGTGAGCTTCGGTATGTCTCGATGGGCGAAGGACATGAACGGCGAAGAAAGTAAGACAATCACTATAGAGTGTCATAAAACGCGCCGACTAAGACTCAAATTATGTCAGTTTAGAGAGCGGTCCGGAACTTCCGCGATTGAGTTCGCGCTGCTTTCGCCGATTTTTATCTTACTTTTGCTCGGAATAGTTGCATATGGTATCTATTTCGGTGCAAGCAACTCCGTACAGCAAATCGCGGCGGACGCCGCCCGCACGGCGATTGCCGGGCTGAACGAAGGCGAGCGCCAGGCGCTGGTGACCAGTTTCGTCAACAACAATGCCGGCGGATATCCCTTCGTCAAATCCGACAAGCTGACCTATCAGGCAAAGGACAGCACGGCCGACGGAAAACAGTTCGTCGTGTCCATCCAATACGATGCCCGCAACCTGCCGGTCTGGAATTTATTCCCGGCGCTGCCCATGCCTGGAACCACGATCTCACGCCAGTCGACAATCCGGGTTGGAGGCATCTGAATGTCGGAACCTTTGCCGAGGAGGATCGGCCGGGCCGCCCACTCAATGCTTGGCGACCTGAAGGCGAACTTCACCGTCATGACGGCGCTGTGTGCACCGTTCGCGCTGGCGCTGGCCGCCTTCGCCATCGACGAAGGCTCGATCTACACGGAGCGCCGGGAAGCCCAGGCAATGACCGATCTGGCGGCAATCACCGCCGCCTCCAACATCAACAACATTGAGGCCGCGGTGGTGACCACGCTCGGCGACAATGGAATGCCGGGTATCGTGGTTCAGAAGGCAGGACAGACGATCGCCCCGGCCCTCGGAAAAACCGTCGTGTCGGTCACCGCCGGCCGATACTCACCAGAGTCGTCGCTCGGCGTCGACAAGCGCTTCGAGGCCGGCAAGACGCCGTACAATGCCGTCCATGTCGCGCTGAAAAAGATTCCTGCCCGCTATTTCGCAAGTTCGCTTATTCCTACGCCGGTCATCGGCACCGAAGCCCTTGCCAGCGTCACGCCACAGGCGATGTTCTCGGTCGGGTCCAGGCTTCTCAGCGTCAATGGCGGCATCCTGAACTCGCTTCTCAGCGGCCTCCTGGGCACTAACATCTCGCTCAGCGTCATGGACTATAACGCCCTGATCTCGGCCGATGTGAATGTGCTTTCGTTCGTCGACGCTCTTGCCGTCCAGTTGCAACTGACAGGCGTCAGCTATTCAGACGTGCTGGCATCAAAAGCGACAGTGGGCCAGGTAGCCACGGCCCTGGCTAACGTTTCAACAGTTGGCAGCAGCAGCAAGCTCGTTCTGCAGACAATCGCGTCCAGAGCCACCAGCACGGTCAAAATCCCGCTCAATCGTCTTGTCGACCTTGGATCAATTGGCCAGTTGGGCCTCGGACAAAAGCCGGCTGGCCTTTCCGTCGATGCAAGCGCCATGGGCATGCTAACCACCGCCGCTGCACTGGCCAACGGTTCGAACCAGGTCCAGGTCAATCTCGGGGCCACCATTCCGGGGCTTACCTCGACCACGCTTGCCGTAGCCATCGGCGAACCGGCGCAATTCTCGCCATGGCTGACAATCGGCGAGAAGGGCGCCGTGGTGCGTACGGCGCAGACGCGGATCAAGCTGGTGGCATCCGTCGGCATCGGCAATTCGAATCTTGGTGGCGGCATCAGCCTGCTGGCCGTCAAACTGCCGCTGCATGTTGAGGTGGCCTCCGCCGAAGCCAGGCTGACCGACATCAGCTGCCCGACCGGGCACCCCGACAGTTTGAAGGTTACCATTGCCGCACGTCCGGGCCTTGCCTCGCTACACCTTGGCGCCAGCGATGCCGACAACAGCCCCTCCGCCTTCGCCGATTTCAGCAACCCACAGTCGTTTCAAAATGCCGAAATCGCGCAGGTCAGCGTGAAGCTTCTGTTTCTCACCCTGAATCTGATCGGCGTGAATGGTTCTGCGGCCGTTGAGATCGCCAACAACGATCCGACGATACTGACCTTCAACAGCACCGAAATCGCAAACAAGACGATAAAAACCGCTTCCACGAAAAACCTGACGCAATCTCTCACCACGTCGCTGGTCAGCAATTTGTCGCTTTCGGTCAGTGCGCTGGGCCTCGGGCTTGATGTAACCGCCCTTCTTGGAACGGTGAAGCCGGCAGTGGTGGCGCTGCTGAACGGCGTGACGGCGCCGGTCGACGAATTGGTTTACAACGTGCTTGCGGCACTGGGCGTGCATGTCGGCGAGGCAGACGTTCGGGTCATGGGCGCGACTTGCGGGCGCTCCGTGCTCGTTCAATGACGACCAAGTAGAGAGATCAGCCGGCTCGTCCGAGAAAGCAGCTTAGCGGCGGCAGTGACAGAGCGCCGTTCTGGAAGGCCCCACCAACCCCAAGTTCGATCGTCTCTGCGACATCGACATCCTGCGGCAACCGCCAATTGGCTGGCTCATCGGCGAAATTAAAGACGCAAAGCAGCTTTTCGCCGCCGCCTTCGCGAATGAAGGCAAGGACATCGCCCTCGGCATCGAGGAACCGGATCGAGCCCCGAACCAGCGCCGCATGCTGCTTGCGCAACGCCAGCATCGCCCGGTAGCTGGCTAGAACCGACTTTTTCTCGGCGTTCTGGACATCGACCGCGCGGGCGCGATGGCTTTCCGGGATCGGGAGCCACGGCTCGCCTGTTGAAAACCCGGCATTGTCGGCGCCTTTCTCCCAGACCATCGGCGTGCGGCATCCATCCCTGCCCTTGAATCCCGGCCAGAAGCGGATGCCGTAAGGATCGCGCAGATCCTCGAACGCCAATTCCGCCTCCTCCAGCCCGAGCTCCTCGCCCTGATAGAGGCAGATCGATCCACGCAGGCATGACAGCAGCGCGATCGAGAACTTCGCCGTCCTTTCCAGATCGCCGCCGGGCCTCGTCCAGCGTGTCACATGGCGAACGACATCGTGGTTGGAAAACGCCCAGCAGACCCAACGGTCCAAGACCGTACTCTCGAAAGCCTCGACACATCCGCGTACATGTGCTGCCGAGAATTGCGGACCGAGCAGGTCGAACGTGTAGCACATGTCGAGCTTGTCGCCGCCGCTGGTGTAGGCGGCGAGCGTCTGCAACGAACGGGTTTCGTCGCCGACCTCACCGACAGCGGCGCGGCCCTCATATTGGTCGAGCAGCGCCCGAAAACGCTTGAGGAATGCGAGGTTTTCGGGCTGCGTTTTGTCAAACAGATGCTCCTGATAGAGGTAGGGATTGGTTTCGGTGTTCGTGCCGGCGACGCTCGACGCCAGGGGCGGGTTGCTGCGCAGCCAGCGGTCATGGACATAGTAGTTGACCGTATCGAGCCGAAAGCCGTCGACGCCGCGCTCCAGCCAAAACCGCACCGTTTCCAGCAAGGCGTCCTGAACCTCCGGATTGTGGAAATTGAGGTCCGGCTGCGAGGCGAGGAAATTGTGCATGTAGTACTGTCTGCGGGTCGCGTCCCACTCCCAGGCGGGGCCGCCAAAGACCGACAGCCAGTTATTGGGCGCGGTGCCGTCAGGCCTCGGATTGGCCCAGACATACCAGTCCGCCCTAGGGTTATCGCGGCTCGCGCGGCTTTCGACGAACCATTCGTGCCGGTCGGACGAATGCGACAGGACCTGGTCGATAATGACTTTCAGGCCGAGACGGTGCGCCTCGGCGACCACCGCCTCGAAATCCTCTGATATGCCGAACATCGGGTCGACGGCTGTATAGTCGGATACGTCGTAGCCCATATCGGCCATCGGTGACTTGAAGAAGGGCGACAGCCAGACGGCGTCGACGCCAAGCGATGCGACATGAGCCAGCCTTGAGACAATGCCGCGCAGATCGCCACTGCCGTCCCCTGTCGTGTCCTGGAAGGAGCGCGGGTAGATCTGGTAGATGACGCAGCCGCGCCACCACTCGGCGTTGTCACTTGCCACCGCCGTTCTCCTTTATCTGAGCCTGCGCGGCTTTGTGTTCAATCATAAAACTCACCGTTCGCCCCGGCACCGGCCGTGAAATTCCGGCTGCGCCGTCCGGTGTTTCGATGGCTGGCTCCCATCGAAATCCGTCGCGCTCCGGCAGCGTGAACATACACGCCCGGCGATCGCCATTGATGACCACGGCAAGGCGGCAATCATCGCCGCCGAGCATCATGATCAGGCGGTACCGCCCGAAATCGTGCCAGCCTGCCTCATCGAGCGGCATGCCGGTTTCAGTCAGCCAGACGACGTCCGGTATTTCTGACCCGGGCCGCGGCTCTCCGGTCAGCAAGCGCGTGTCGGAAAGCGCCGGCACGGAACGACGCATCGCGGCGAGCAAAACGGCGCATTGTTCCAACGCCTGGTCACGCCCGGTCCAGTCGAGCCAGGTGATCTCGTTGTCCTGCGCATAGGCATTGTTGTTGCCCTTCTGGGTGCGGCCGAATTCGTCGCCGGCGGTCAGCATGACGGTGCCGCGCGAGGCAAACAGTGTCGCGAGCAGCGCACACTGGTCATCGAAACGGGCCGTAACGATCCCCCGGTCGCCGGTCTCACCCTCGACGCCATTGTTCCAAGACAAGTTGTCGTCGTGGCCATCGCAATTCTGCTCGCCATTGGCCTCATTGTGCTTGTGCTCGTAGGCAACAATGTCGGCCAGCGTCATGCCGTCATGCGCGGCGATGAAATTGACGCTGCGGCTTGTCTGGTGGCCTGGCTTGGCAAACACGTCGGACGAGCCGGCAAGCCGGGTCGCCAGCGCGCCGACCATGCCGCTATCGCCGCGCCAGAACCGGCGAATGTCGTCGCGATATTTGTCGTTCCATTCGAGGAAGGGCGGAGGAAAATTGCCAAGCTGATAACCGTCCGTGCCGATATCCCAAGGCTCGGCGATCAGCACCCTGTCACTAAGGACCGGGTCGTTCCGAATACCCATAAGCAACGGTGCCGCCGCGTCGAATACGCCATCGACCCGACCCAAAATGGGCGCCAGATCGAAGCGGAAACCGTCGACGCCAGCATGGCGGACAAAGTGACGAAGTGTGTCGAGGATCATTTCCCGGACGATCGGATGATCACAGGCGACCGTGTGGCCGGTGCCGGTGTCGTTAGCCAAGCTGCCGTCCGGCCAATGTCGGAAGCAGGCGCGGCTGTCGAGGCCGCGCAGCGACAGCGTCGGCCCAAGCCTGTCGCTTTCGCCGGTGTGGTTGAAGACGAGGTCGAGGATGACGCCGATGCCGGCCTTACGCAGCGTGGCGACGGCCTGCCGCAATTCCGCGAGACCGCCGGGCGCCAGGCGCGGATCGAGCGCCATGAAGGTCACGGGGTTGTAGCCCCAGGCATTACGCAGCCCGAGCGGCGGCAGATGCCGCTCATCGATCGATGCCGTCACCGGCATCAGTTCGACCGCCCCGACCCCGAGTTTTTTCAGGTGCTCGACGATGGCCGGATGGGCAAGAGCTGCAATCGTTCCGCGCTGGGGCTTCGGGATGTCCGGATGCAGCATTGTGAAGGCGCGCACCGGCACTTCGTAGATCAGGCCACCGGGCTGGAATAGCGGCGGCAAGGCAGGCACCGGTTGCGGCAGGGTGGCGGCAATCGCTTTCGGCAGCAGCGGCGCGGTATCGGTGCCCTCGCCCCGTCGTGCGGCGAGCCTGATGTCATAAACATAAGGCCTGTCGATCTCGACGGCATATGGGTCGACCAGCAGCTTGTCGGGATCGAACCAGAGCCCTTTCTCGGGCGCATAGTCGCCATCGGCGCGAAACCCGTATCGGGTGCCGGCAGCGAGGCCGGCAACGAAAAGCGCGTGAACGCCCTCGCCTTCCGGCTGGAGTTCGAGCCGGTCGATCTCCCTCTCCCCCTGCTCGTCGAAGATCGAGACCCAGAGCCGGCTGGCCGCAGACGACCAAGCGGCAAAGCGAATGCCTTTGCGGGTGACGGTCGCGCCGAGCGAGGTCACGTGCACTCACAGCAACAGATCATAGACAGATTGAGGCGTTGGCAGGTTGGCTCCCCCTTCTTCCCTTGTGGGAGAAGGTGTCGCCAAAGGCGACGGATGAGGGGTGCTCCAGCTAGGCACCGACAGCACTCCGTCCAACACCCCTCATCCAACTCGGCGCTACGCGCCAATCCACCTTCTCCCACAAGGGGAGAAGGAAAGGCGCGCCGCGCCAGCTTCACGTAATCACGCTCGGCTTGGCGCGGCCGGTATGGCTACGAATTCCGGCGACATCATCGGCTGCCGCAATCAAATCGGCAAGCGCCTCCTGCGTGTCGAGATCATGCCTGGACTTGTCCGGCTCGTAGCGCTCGATATAGACGCGCAGCGTCGCGCCCGAGGTGCCGGTGCCGGAAAGACGGAAGACGACGCGCGATCCGCCTTCGAACAGCACCCTGATGCCCTGGTTCTTGGCTATCGAGCCGTCGACCGGGTCGTGGTAGGCGAAATCATCGGCGCTGGCGATCTTCATGCCACGCACGCTGGTGCCGGGCAGTGATGCGAGTTTCGCCCGCAATTCGTCGACCAGCGCGTTGGCGCGGTCGGTCTCGACCTCCTCATAGTCGTGGCGCGAGTAGTAATTGCGGCCATAGGCGGCCCAGTGCTCAGTGACGATCTGCTTGGCGCTTTCGCCGCGGGCAGCAAGGATATTGAGCCACAAAAGTACGGCCCACAGCCCGTCCTTTTCGCGGACATGGTTGGAGCCGGTTCCCGCACTTTCCTCGCCGCAGATCGTTGCCATGTCGGCATCGAGCAGGTTGCCGAAGAATTTCCAGCCGGTCGGCGTTTCGTAGATGCCGATGCCGAGCTTTTCGGCGACGCGATCGGCCGCGCCGCTGGTCGGCATCGAGCGCGCGATGCCTTTCAGCCCGGCCTTGTAGCCTGGGGCCAGATGGGCGTTGGCGGCGAGCATGGCCACCGAATCCGACGGGGTGACGAAAATGCCCTTGCCGATGATCAGATTACGATCGCCGTCGCCGTCGGAAGCAGCGCCGAAATCCGGCGCATCCGGTCCCATCATCTCGTCATAGAGGTGTTTGGCATGGACCAGGTTGGGATCGGGATGGTGGCCGCCGAAATCCGGCAGGGGAATGAAGTTGCGGGCGGTCCCCTTCGGTGCGCCGAGCCGGTTCTCCAGGATATCCTTGGCGTAGGGGCCGGTCACGGCATGCATAGCGTCGAAACGCATGCGGAAACCCGATTTGAACAGTGCGCGCAAGGCATCAAAATCGAACAGGCCTTCCATCAGCTCGGCATAGTCGGCGACAGGGTCGATCACCTCGACCGTCATGCCGCCCGCCTCGACCGTGCCGATCGTGTCGAGATCGACCGTGCCGATGTCGGCGATTTTGAAACTGGAGATCACCTTGGTTTTGGCGAAGATCGCGTCGGTCACCTTTTCCGGCGCCGGCCCGCCATTGCCGGCATTGTATTTGATGCCGAAATCCTCCTGCGGGCCGCCCGGATTGTGGCTGGCCGACAGTATGATGCCGCCGAAGGTCTTGTATTTGCGAATGATGTTGGAAGCGGCGGGCGTCGACAGGATGCCCCCCTGTCCGACCATCACCTTGCCGAAGCCGTTTGCCGCCGCCATGGCGATGGCCTTCTGGATCACTTCGCGGTTGTAGAAGCGGCCGTCGCCGCCAATCACCAGGGTCTTGCCCTCGAACCCGTCCAACGCATCGAAGATCGACTGGATGAAGTTCTCGGCATAGTGCTCCTGCTGGAACACCGGTACTTTCTTGCGCAGCCCGGAAGTGCCGGGCTTCTGGTCGGAGTAGGGTTTGGTGGCGACGGTGCGTATCATGCGTCAGACAGCCCTTTTCGAAAGCAGCAAGCGATAGAGTTCGAGGTATTTTTCTGCGCTTTTATCCCACGACACATCGGCCTTCATGCCTTGCCGCTGCATCGACGCCCAGATCGTGGGGCTGGCATGCGCTTCCACCAACCGGCGGATGGCGTGCAGCAAGGCGCCAGCATTGGCGGGCGCGAACTGGAAGCCGGTCGCCACACCTGCCGAAACGGCCGCTTCATTGGCGTCGATGACCGTGTCGGCAAGGCCGCCGGTGCGGGCGACGACCGGCACGCAGCCGTAGCGCAGGCCGTAAAGCTGCGTCAGCCCGCAAGGCTCGAAACGCGACGGGATGACGATGGCGTCACAGCCGCCCTGCATGGTGTGGGACAGCCCCTCGTCGTAACCGACAACGACGCCGACGCGACCGCGATGGCGGGCGACGGCGGCCAACAGCGCGCCTTCAAGGCCGGCGTCGCCGGACCCCAGGATCGCCAAGCGTGCGCCCCTCGCAATGATCCCGTCGATCACCGTCGCCAGTATGTCCATGCCCTTCTGCCAGGTGAGCCGGCTGATGACGCAGACGATCGGACTGTCGTCGCGGTCGAGGTTGAAACGATCTTCGACCGCGGACCGGTTGGGATGCCGCGCCTTCAATGTCTTGGCCGTGTAGTTGGAGACCAGATGCTTGTCGGTTTCAGGGTTCCATATCTCGGTATCGATGCCATTGACGATGCCATAGAGATCGACGGATCGCATGTTGACGAGCCCATCGAGCCCCATGCCGAATTCCGGCGAGCGGATCTCCTGCGCATAGGTCGGGCTGACTGTGGTGATTGACCAGGCGGCCTGCAGGCCGGCCTTGAGAAACCCGACGCCGCCATAATATTCGACGCCGTCGAGCGCCATGGCCGCCGCCGGCAAGCCAAGCTCGCCAAAAATGCCGGCGCCGAACTGACCCTGGAAAGCGAGGTTATGGACGGTGATCATCGACGGCGTGCCGACTGCCTTGCCGTAGCGCATATAGGCCAGCGTCATCGCCGATTGCCAGTCATGGGCATGGACGATGTCCGGCTGGTAGCCCGAGATGGCGCCGCCGGCGATGTCGCCGCCAACCTGGCTCAAGGCCGCGAAACGCCGCCAATTGTCCGGCCAGTCGGCGCCGGTGGCATTGCCATAGGGACCGCCGGGGCGATCGAACAGATGCGGCGCGTCGAGCACGAACAGGTCGAGCCCGGCAATCTGGACGGCATGGACCGACGCCTTGCCGCCCTGCAGCAGCGGATATTGGTGAACGGGTTTTTTCTTCTTGAAGGTGTCCATCACCTGAGGATAGCCGGGAACAAGCGTGCGCATCGTCACGCCCTTGCCGGCGAGCGCGACGGGCAACGCGCCGGTCACGTCGGCAAGCCCGCCAGTCTTGATCAGAGGGAATATTTCGGGCGTGACCGACAGAACCTGCATTCATTGCAATCCCAGTTTGTCGATCATCGCCTGCGTGACGAGGCAGATGCCCTTTTCGGAAACGCGGAAGCGCTTGGCATCGAGAACGGGATCCTCGCCGACCACCAGCCCCTCCGGTATCCTCACGCCATGGTCGATCACCACGCGCTTCAATCTTGCGTTCCGGCCGACCTGGCAGTCTGGCAGCATGACGACTTCCTCGAGCGTCGAATAGGAGTTGATGCGCGCGCCGGTGAAGATCAGGCTTCGCTTCAGCGAAGCACCAGAGACGATGCAATCACCTGAGACGAGCGACGACACAGCCGAGCCGCGGCGGCCATCCTCGTCATGCACGAACTTTGCCGGCGGCTTCAGCTCCGCATAGGTCCAGATCGGCCAGTCGCGGTCGTAGAGGTCGAGCTCCGGCGTGATGTCGGTGAGGTCGATATTGGCTTCCCAATAGGCGTCGACCGTCCCAACATCCCGCCAGTAGGCTTCGTTCTCGGCCGTCGAGCGCACGCAGGATTTGGCGAAGCGATGGGCGATCGCCTTCCCGTGCTCGACGACATAGGGGATGATGTCCTTGCCAAAGTCGCGGCTTGAGCCCGGCTCGGCCGCGTCGCGGCGCAGTTGCTCCATCAGGAACTTGGTCTTGAACACGTAGATGCCCATTGAAGCCAGGGCAAAATCCGGTTTGTCTGGAATGCCGGGCGGATCGGCCGGTTTCTCGATGAAGGAGATGATGGTGTCCTTGGCATCGACATGCATGACGCCGAAGCCGGTCGCCTCCATGCGTGGCACTTCGAGGCAGCCGACGGTGACGTCGGCGCCAGCGTCGACATGCTGGCGAAGCATCAGCTCGTAGTCCATCTTGTAGACGTGGTCGCCGGCCAGGATGACCATGTATTCGGGCCCGTAGGCCTCGATGATGTCGATGTTCTGGTAGACGGCGTCGGCCGTACCCTCATACCATTGCGTTTCCGACACGCGCTGGCTGGCCGGCAGGATATCGAAGCTTTCGTTGCGCTCGGGCCGCAGGAAGTTCCAGCCGCGCTGCAGGTGGCGGATCAGCGAGTGTGCCTTGTACTGAGTGGCGACGCCGAGGCGGCGAATACCGGAATTGAGCGCATTGGAGAGCGCAAAATCGATGATGCGCGTCTTGCCGCCGAAATAGACTGCGGGCTTGGCGCGCCGGTCGGTCAATTCCTTGAGGCGGCTGCCACGGCCGCCGGCCAGAACATAGGCCATGGCATCGCGCGCCAGCGGCTGGGTCCGTTTTATCTCTGCCATTTTTATCCTCCCAAGTTACGCGAGACATCGCTTAGTCCGGAGCAAATTCGAGCATGATCGTCGACAGTGGCGGCAACAGGATCGTCGCCGAGATGCCTCCTCCTTCCGCCCGAGCCTCGACGGCACCGCCATTGCCCTTGCCGGAACCGCCATAGTCGCTGGCGTCCGTGTTGATGATCTCGCGCCATCTTCCAGCCGTCGGCAACGGCACGCGATATTCGTCACGGGGCACCGGTGTAAAATTGGAGATGACGGCGACCGGGTTTCCGCCCGGCGCGCTGCGCAGCCAGGCAAAGACAGAATTCGCGCTATCGTCGACGATCAGCCAGGAAAAGCCTTCCGGCTCGCAATCGCGAGCATGCAACGCCGGGCGTGAGCGGTAGAGATAGTTGAGATCGCGCACCGTCTGCCAGACGCCGCGATGGGCCTGGAAATCGAGCAAATTCCAGTCGAGCGCGCGCGCCTCGCTCCACTCGCGGCGCTGGGCGAATTCCTGCCCCATGAACAACAGCTTTTTGCCGGGGTAGCCCCACATGAAGGCGTAGTATGCGCGCAGCGTCGCGAATTTCTGCCAGTCGTCGCCGGCCATCTTGCCGAGCAGCGTCCCCTTGCCGTGCACGACCTCGTCATGGGAGAGCGGCAGCACGAAATTCTCGCTGAAGGCATAGACGAGGCCGAAGGTGATGTCGCTGTGATGATGCTTGCGAAAAATTGGCTCCTTGGAGAAATACTCCAGCGTGTCGTGCATGAATCCCATGTTCCACTTGAAGCCAAAACCCAGCCCGCCCTCATGCACCGGCTGCGAAACTCTTGGCCATGAGGTCGATTCCTCGGCAATCGTCATCACGCCAGGATGATGGCCGTAGACCTCCTTGTTCATCCTCTGGAGGAAGCTGACCGCCTCAAGGTTCTCGCGCCCACCCTTTTCGTTGGGAATCCATTCGCCGGCCTTGCGCGAATAATCGAGGTAGAGCATCGAGGCGACGGCATCGACCCGCAAACCATCGACGTGGTACTTCTCAGCCCAAAACAGCGCATTGTTGACGAGGAACGAGACGACCTCGCGCCGACCGAAATTGTAGATCGCGGTGTTCCAGTCGGGATGGAAGCCCTTGCGCGGGTCGGCATGCTCATACAGCGCGGTGCCGTCGAAATTGGCCAGGCCATGCGCGTCCACCGGAAAATGTGCCGGCACCCAGTCGAGGATGACGCCGAGGCCGGCGCGGTGGGCGCCGTCGACGAACCGGGCAAAACCGTCCGGATCGCCGAAGCGGGCCGACGGCGCGTAGAGGCCGGTCGTCTGGTAACCCCAGGACGGATCATAGGGATGTTCGGAGATCGGCATGAATTCGATGTGGGTGAAACCCGTGTCTACGACGTAGGGGATCAGCCGGCCGGCAAGTTCGTCCCATGACAGGAAGCTGCCGTCGTCGTGAAGCTGCCAGGAGCCGGCATGGACCTCATAGATCGACACCGCCTCGCGCCTGGGATCGGCGTTGCGCCAGAAATTGCGGTGCGCCTCGTCACCCCATTGATGCGCCGGCGGAAGCGCCGTCACCGAAGCGGTGGCCGGGCGCAGTTCGGACTTGAAAGCGAACGGATCGGCCTTCAGCGGCAGCCTCACGCCATCGGGCCCGATGATCTCGTATTTGTAGGGCCGGCCGGCGCCGATGTCGGGAATGAACAACTCCCAGATGCCGGTGTCGCGGCGGACGCGCATCGTATGCCGGCGGCCATCCCATTCATTGAAATCGCCGACCACCGAGACGCGCCTTGCATTGGGCGCCCAGACGGCGAAATGCACGCCGGATGCACCCTCGTGATCGATGAGATGCGCACCAAGCTTGTCGAACAGCCTGAGGTGCGAACCTTCGGCGATATAGTAGTCGTCCAGCGGACCGAGCACCGGACCGAACGAATAGGGATCGGTCAGCCACCAGTCACCACCGGCATTGCGCGCGTGATAGCGCAGCGGCTGACGCTTTCTGAGCGACAGGCTGCCCTCGAAGAAGCCGCCTTCGTCGCGCCTGGAGAGTTCGCCGGCTTTCTTGCCGGTCAGCGTATAGGCAGTGACGAACTCGGCATGAGGGACGAAGCAGCGGGCGACAAAGCTGTTGTCAACCTCGTGCACACCGAGGACAGCGAAAGGGTCACTATGCGTGCCGGCGACAATTGCCGCGACATCACCGGCTGAAGCCAGTCCATCCGGCCCGCTTGTCGCAGCGGTCGCGCGTGGCTTCCTCATCAGGCAGTGACCCTCCCCGGCACCCGGACCACGTTGTTCGTGGCCTCATGCAATCATATCAGACCGGCACGTTCCAGATTTCTTTCGCATATTGGCGGATCGTACGGTCGGACGAGAACCAGCCGACGCGGGCAACATTGCGGATTGCCTTGGCGTACCAATCCGGGCTGTTGCGCCAGACGGCGTCAACTTCGCGCTGGGTGGCGGCGTAGGCATCGAAATCGGCGGCGACCATGAACCAGTCGCTCTGATAGAGGCCGTTCATCAGGTCGCGATAGCGTTCCGGATCGTCAGGCGAAAAGACGCCCGACGAAACGGCAGCCACAGCCTGCGCCAGTTCGGAAGAGGCTCCGATCACCGATCGCGGATCGTAGCCGTTGCTGCGCCGCTCGGCGACCTCTTCGGTGGTCAGGCCGAAAATGAAGATGTTGTCGTCGCCGACGCATTCCTTGATCTCGACATTGGCGCCGTCAAGCGTGCCGATGGTCAGCGCACCGTTCAGCGCGAACTTCATGTTGCCGGTGCCGGAGGCTTCCATGCCGGCGGTCGATATCTGCTCTGAGAGATCGGCGGCCGGCATCATGATCTCGGCCAGGCTGACATTGTAGTTCGGCACGAACACAACTTTGAGCAAGCCGCGAACGGCCGGGTCGCGGTTGATGACCTTGGCGACGTCGTTGGCGAGTTTGATGATCAACTTGGCGTTGTGATAGCTGGGCGCTGCCTTGCCGCCAAAGAACTTGACGCGTGGCATCCAGTTGCGCTCCGGATGGGAGCGGATCTGGTCGTAGAGGGCGACTGTTTCGAGGATATTCAGGAGCTGGCGCTTGTATTCGTGGATGCGCTTGATCTGGATGTCGAACAGCGCCGAGGGATCGACCTTGATGCCGAGGCGGTCGGCGACGAGATTCGCAAGCTTGGCCTTGTTCGCCCGCTTGACCGCCGCGAACTTGTCGCGGAAGGCGGCGTCGTCGGCAAAACCATCGAGCTCCTTGATTGCGTCTATATCGTCGAGGAAGCGGTCGCCGATCGCCTCGCGGGTGAGCGCGGTGAGACCGGGATTGCACTGGATCAGCCAGCGCCGCGGCGTGATGCCGTTGGTCTTGTTGTTGATGCGGTCGGGGTAGAGCCTATGGAGCTCGGCAAACACCGTTTCCTTCATCAGCTCGGTGTGAAGGGCAGAGACGCCGTTGATCGAGTGCGAGCCGACAAAAGCCAGATTGCCCATGCGCACCCGGCGCTCGCCATTCTCCTGTATCAGCGAGATCTGGCTGATCTGCTCGTCAGAAAACTGGTCGGAGGCGCGCGCCTCCAGCAGCACTTCGGCGTTGATGGCGTAGACGATCTGCATATGGCGCGGCAACAGCCGCTCGAACAGCGGCACCGGCCAGCTTTCGAGCGCTTCGGGAAGCAGCGTGTGGTTGGTGTAGGCGAAAGTGCGCTTGGTGATACTCCAGGCCTGATCGAAATCCATGCCGTGGACGTCCATCAACAGGCGCATCAGCTCGGCCACCGCGATGGCCGGATGGGTGTCGTTCAGATGGATCGCCGCCTTGTCGGGCAGCGACTGCAGGTCGCCATACTGGCTGAGATGACGCTGGATAATGTCCTGCAACGATGCGGTGGAAAAGAAATACTCTTGCCTAAGCCGCAGCTCCTGACCGGCCTTGTGGGAATCAGCAGGGTAAAGGACGCGCGACAAGGCATCGGCCTTGTTGCTTTCGGCGAGCGCACCGATGTGGTCGCCGGCGTTGAACTTGTCGAGCAGGATCGGATCGATCGGCATGCCGGACCAGAGCCGCAGCGTGTTGACGCGGTTGGCCCGCCAGCCAACCACCGGCGTATCATAGGCAACCGCCAGAACATGTTCGGTCGGCTTCCAGACGTGGCGCTCAAGCCTGCCGTCCTTCGATGTGATCGATTCGACCGAGCCGCCGAAACCGACCTCAAAAGAACGTTCGCGCCGCTCGAACTCCCAAGGGTTGCCGTGATCGAGCCAGGTCTCGGGCAGCTCAACCTGCCAGCCGCCATGGATTTCCTGCCGAAACATGCCATTGGCGTAGCGAATGCCATAGCCATGCGCGGGAATGTCGACGGTTGCCATGCTTTCCATGAAGCAGGCGGCGAGCCGGCCAAGACCGCCATTGCCAAGCGCTGCATCTGGCTCGAGGGCCGCGATGAGGTCGAGGTCGACGCCGAGAGACCGCAGCGCTTCGCGCATATTATCCATCAGGCCAAGATTGGAGAAGGCGTCGCGCATCAGGCGGCCGATGAGGAATTCCAGTGACAAGTAATAGACGCGCTTTTCCTGATGGGCGTAGGCCTCTTGCGTCGCCTGCATCCAATGATCGACGATATGGTCGCGCACGACCTTGATCGAGGCGGTGAGCCAGTCGTATTGAGTCGCGACGCTGGTACCCTTGCCGAGCCTGTATTTGAGGGCTTTCAAGACTTCATCGGCAAGCGCCTTGGGATCGGAGTATTCGAGAATGGGAGCTTTGGATGTCATCGCGCGCGTCATGCTGCCTCTCGTGCGGTTGCCATGATCATACCGGCTTTCACCATTCCTCCCAGCCTATGCTAGCGCATATTGTTGTGCGTTCAATCGAGTTAGATTGCCGCGGGGAAGCTTACCTGCGGCAACCTAGCAACTTAAAGCGCGTCGCGTTTGGCGCCTCTGCGACGCGCCTTAAGTTCTTACTTTTGTGCATGGCGTTGTCCCAAAACCGCTGCGCTCGGTTCGCGCCCGAGGGCATGCTTTTGGGCGACATGCATCAGGCCGCCAGCGCCGCCTCCGGCGGAAGCTTCGCTCCGGTCATGAAGGCGACGGCGTCGGACATCGTATATTGCTTGGGATCGATGACACAGAGGCGACGGCCCAGCCGATGGATGTGAATGCGGTCGGCCACCTCGAAGACATGGGGCATGTTGTGCGAGATCAGCACGATCGGCAGGCCGCGCTTCTTCACGTCGAGGATCAGTTCGAGCACGCGGCGGCTCTCCTTGACGCCTAACGCCGCCGTCGGCTCATCCATGATAACCATCTTCGAGCCGAAGGCGGCGGCGCGCGCCACCGCCACGCCCTGGCGTTGGCCGCCCGACAGCGTTTCCACGGCCTGGCTGATGTTCTGGATGGTCATCAGGCCAAGTTCGGTGAGCTTGTCGCGGGCGCGCTTTTCCATTGCCGGGCGGTCGAGCATGCGCAGCCAGTCGCCCAGAAAACCCGGTTTGCGGATCTCGCGACCGAGGAACATATTGTCGGCGATCGACAGCGCCGGCGACAGCGCCAGGTTCTGGTAGACGGTTTCGATGCCGGCTTCACGGGCCTCGATGGGCGACTTGAAGAGCACCTGCTTGCCGTCCAACTCGATGATCCCCTCGTCCGGAATCACGGCGCCCGAGATCGCCTTGATCAGCGTCGACTTGCCGGCGCCGTTGTCGCCGATCACCGCCAGGATTTCTCCCGGATAGAGATCGAAGTCGCAGCTGTTCAGTGCGGTAACGCGGCCGTAGCGCTTGACGAGGCCACGCGCGGTGAGGATGGGCTCCTGGGTCATGGTTACACCGAAACCTTTCTGATCCACTGGTCGATCGCCACGGCGCCGATGATCAGCACACCGGTGAGCAGCACTTTCCATTGCGGATCGGCGCCCAGCATGTTGAGGCCCATCGAGACGACGCCGACGATCATCGCACCGAACAATGTGCCTAGAATCGAGCCGCGTCCGCCGAAGAGGGAAATACCGCCGATCACCGTGGCGGTGATCGCCTGCAAATTATAGTCGGTGACGGCGGCAGACGGCGAGATCGAACCGTTGCGACCGATGGAGACCCAGGCGGCGAAAGCGGCGATCAGCCCGGCAAGCGTGTAGACCGATATCAGCACCTTCTTGGTCTGGATGCCCGACAGCTTGGCCGCCTCCGGGTCGTCGCCGACGGCGTAGACATGGCGGCCCCATGCCGTGTGATTGAGCACGTACCAGAGGATCAACACCAGCACGACCATGGCAATGACACCGAACGTCAGCACCGCCGTGCCGATCTTGAAGTTCAGGCCAAACAAATGCAGCAGCGGCGCCTGGACATCGACGTCGGCATCGCGGATCGTCTCATTGGCCGAATAGATGAAGTTGGTGGCCATGACGATGTTCCAGGTGCCGAGCGTGACGATGAAGGGCGGCAGCTTCATGTACGCGACCAGCAGCCCGTTGAGCAGCCCGCAGGCCGCGCCGGCGCCAAGCCCGATCACCACGGCAAGCAAGGTCGGCAGACCATAGGTGACCGCGCAATTGCCCATGATCACGGCCGAAATCACCATGATCACGCCGATTGACAGGTCGATGCCGGCTGTAAGGATGACCAGCGTCTGCGCGGCTCCTAGAATACCAACGATGGCGATCTGCTGCAGGATCAGCGTCAGCGTGTAGGACGAAAAGAACCGTCCTCCGATCGTGGCGCCGAAGACAGCGATCGACAGAACCAGCACGATCAGCGGAACCGCAGCCGGAGTGGAATGCAGGAAGTGCTGGATGCGCTTGACAATCGACGTGCCGTGCTCGTCAAAAGCAGCGACGCTTGTCTCGCTGTTCGAGAGAGCCTTTTCGAATTCCTGAACCTGAGCCATGTTTCCTCCCATGCGGCTTCAGCCACGCGCCGACGCCCGTCCATCGTTTCCGATCTGCCGCCGGAATTATTCGCGCTTGCGATAGCGCATCGTCCACCCGAAGCGGCCGGGGATCAAGTCCCCGGCCGATCGGTCCTGTTGCCTGTCAGACCGGCATCAGCCCCAGCACTTGGCGAGGCCTTCCTTGGTGTCGATGGATTTCACGCCCTCAGCGGGCTTGTCGGTCACGAGGTTGACGCCGGTGTCGAAGAAATCCTTGCCTTCGGTCGGCTTGGGCTTCGTCCCGTCCTTGGCGAAAGCGGCAATCGCTTCGATGCCGAGTGCCGCCATCTGCAGCGGATATTGCTGTGAGGTCGCACCGATCACGCCCTCGGCGACCGACTTCACGCCGGGGCAGCCGCCATCAACCGACACGATCAGCACATTGCCTTCGAGGCCCACGGCCTTGAGCGCCTGGTAGGCGCCGACGGCTGCCGGCTCGTTGATGGTGTGGATGACGTTGATGCCGGGGTCCTTCTGGAGAAGGTTCTCCATCGCCTTGCGGCCGCCTTCTTCGTTGCCGTTGGTGACATCGTGGCCGACGATACGCGGATCGTCCTCATCGCCGATCTTGTTGGGGTCTTTCACGTCGATGCCGTAGCCCATCATGAAGCCTTGATCGCGCAAGACGTCGACCGTCGGCTGCGACGGCGTAAGGTCGAGGAAGCCGATCTTGGCATCCTTCGCCTTGTCGCCGAGCGTCGCGGCCGCCCAGGCGCCGATCAGCTTGCCGGCCTCCAGATTGTCCGTTGCAAAGGTCGCGTCGGCAGCGTCGAGCGGATCAAGCGGCGTGTCGAGCGCGATCACGAGCAGACCAGCGTCACGCGCCTTCTTCACCGCCGGGACAATGCCCTTGGTGTCCGACGCGGTGATCAGGATGCCCTTGGCGCCGTCGGCGATACAGCTTTCGATCGCCGCCACCTGGCTCTCGCTGTCGCCGTCGATCTTGCCGGCGTAAGCCTTGAGATCGACGCCGAGTTCTTTGGCTTTCGCGGTCGCACCTTCCTTCATCTTGACGAAGAACGGGTTGGTATCGGTCTTGGTGATCAGGCAGGCGCCGACATCGGCGGCGGACGCAGCCGAGGTGAACGCCATCAGACCCAGTCCGGCCGCGGCGAACACGGTGGACTTCAATAGTGCTGTCTTGGTCACGATTTTCCTCCCAGTGGAACCATTTCGGATGCCGGCCAACCGGCACCTGCACAAAGCATCCAGCGACTTCTCCCAGCGTGGACGCCTGCCCCAACAGAATACCAGACCGAGGCCTCTGTCAATAATTAAATCACTCTTATTTATTATTGACAGCGCTGCGTCGTTCACCCATTCTGGCCCAAAAGCGTTGTGGGAAACGACGGGAGGAACAGGGGTGGAGACCGGCACTACAAGGCACGGTTCGCCCGAGGCAGCCGAAAGCCGCATTCACCGCGGCACCAACCAGAGCGGCATGCGGGACCACAATGAGCGGCTGGTGCTGTCGCTGGTGCGTCAGCACGGCAGCCTGGCCAAGTCCGACATTGCGCGCATGACCGGACTTTCCGCCCAGACGGTTTCGGTCATCATGCGTGAGCTCGAGGAGGACAACCTCCTTGTCCGTCAGGCGCCGTTGCGCGGCAAGATCGGCCAACCTTCCATTCCGATGGCGCTCAATCCCGATGGTGCCTATTTCATCGGCTTGAAGATCGGCCGTCGCAGCGCCGAACTCGTGCTGATCGATTTTCTCGGCAACGTGCGCTCGATGCTGCAGCACTCCTACCGCTATCCGGCACCGCGCGAGACGGTCGAATTCGTCACCTCCGGCATGAAGACGATGCGCGGCGAACTCACCCCGGCGCAGGACAAGCGCATTGCCGGACTTGGCATCGCCATGCCGTTCGAATTGTGGAACTGGGCCGATACGGCAGGTGCGCCGCGCGACGTCATGGACGAATGGCGCCACCGAGACATCCGCGCCGACATCCAGGCGCAGTGCGAATTCCCGGTCTACCTGCAGAATGATGCCACCTCGGCTTGCGGCGCCGAACTGGTGTTCGGCCGGGCGGGTGCGGCGCGCGACTTCGTCTATTTCTATATTGGTGCCTTCGCCGGCGGCGGCATCGTGCTGAACGGTCACCTTTTCGGCGGGCCGACCGGCAATGCCGGCGCGCTGGGTTCGATGCCGGTGCCCGGACCGGACGGCAAGCCGGCCCAATTGATCGACGTGGCGTCGATTGCCATGCTGGAAAAGGCGCTTAACGCACGCGGTATCGAGGCCTCGCACCTGTGGACGTCACCGGAGGATTGGGGCGAGATCGGCGTCGAGCTCGACGACTGGATCGCCTGCGCTTCGGAGGCGCTCGCCTATGCCATTGTGGCGGCGTCATCGGTTATCGATTTCGAGGCAGCGGTGATCGACGGATGGATGCCGAAGGCCGTGCGGCGCCGGCTCGTCGATGCCGTTGTTGAAGCTATCGGCAAGATCGATGGTGAAGGCCTGAAGCTTCCGGCCATTCGCGAGGGGACTGTCGGCATTCATGCACGTGCCCTGGGCGGCGCCAGTCTGCCGCTTTCCGAGCGCTTCCTTATCGGCTCGACTATGATTTCCAGGAGTGCCTGAGCGTGCTGATCGGAATCCCGGTGCTGCTCGGTCCGGAGCTTCTGGCGACGCTGCGTGCCATGGGTCATGGCGACGAGATCGCCCTTGTAGACGGAAACTACCCGGCGAAAGAGCAGGCACACCGGCTCATCCGCGCCGACGGTCATCATCTTGTTCCGATGCTCGACGCCGTCCTCAGCGTGTTGCCTGTCGATGACGCAGTGCCGGAGGCGCTGTTTCGCGCGTCGGTCAAAGGTAATCCCCTGCTCGCCGATCCCGTTCATCACGAGATGGAGGCGATCTGCGCCAAGCGTGCTCCGGGCCGCAAGGTGGTTGCGCTTGCCGGCGCCGACTTCTATCAACGGGTTAGGTCCGCGCACGCGATCGTCGCGACAAGCGAGCCGCGGCTCTACGCCAACATCATCATCCGCAAGGGTGTAATCTATCCGCCGGAGACCAGGAAACCATGATCCTCTGTTGCGGCGAAGCCCTGATCGACATGCTGCCACGCACCACGACGGAGGGCGAGCCGGCCTTTGCCCCCTATGTCGGCGGCGCGGTGTTCAATACCGCTATTGCGCTCGGCCGGCTGGGAGCACCCGCCGGTTTCTTTTCCGGCCTGTCGTCGGATCTGTTCGGCGGCCAGTTCAGGGACGCGCTCGGGGCAAGCAAGGTCAGTTCCACCTATGCGCACACATCGCCCCGGCCGACCACGCTTGCTTTCGTGCGGCTGGACAACGGCCAGGCGACCTACACGTTCTACGATGAAAACACAGCCGGACGCATGCTGACCATCGACGATCTGCCGAAACTCGGCAGCGAGATCGAAGCCATGCTGTTCGGCGCCATCAGCCTGATCTCGGAGCCGGCCGGATCAGCCTACGAGGAATTCATGCGGCGCGAGCACAGCCACCGCGCCATGATGCTCGACCCCAACATTCGGCCGAATTTCATACCGGACAAGGCCAAGCATCTCAGGCGCATCCGCTCGATGATGGCGATGGCCGACATCGTGAAGCTGTCGGACGAGGACCTCAACTGGTTCGGCGAAGCCGGCTCGCACGAGGACGTCGTCCGCAACTGGCTGGATCGCGGCCCGACGCTGATTGTCGTAACCCATGGCAGCGAAGGCGCCGTCGGCTACACCAGGGATCGCAAGGTCACGGTCGTGCCTGACAAGGTCGAGGTGGTCGATACTGTCGGCGCCGGCGACACGTTCAACGCCGGCATCCTGGCCTCGCTGCACGAGCAAGGCCTGCTGTCGAAGGAGGCGATCGCCAATCTGGCGGAAGACGCCATCCACAAGGCGCTGGCGCTTGGCGCCAAGGCTGCGGCGGTAACCGTGTCGCGGGCCGGTGCCAATCCGCCCTGGCGGTATGAAATCGCCTGACCGGATCAGATCCTTCGGAAGGTATTGCGCCGATCGATCACTTTATGTTTCGCCTCACCGGATAGGATGCGATGCAAAGGGTTGGACCTGCCCGACGAAGCCCGGATTTCCGGCGTCTTACAAAGACACACCGGCAATCGCGGGTAACAGGCTGCGACTCTTGAGCAATTCGCGGTTTTGCCCAAGCGGCTTTCTCGGCCGCGCCAAGTCTGATACCAGCGGCCCGTTATCTGGCTAGTACCGTTTGAGGCCGACATGCAGTTCATCGATCTAGGCGCGCAGCGCGAACGAATCCGCGACAGGCTGAAAGTAGCGATCGACCGCGTCGTCGACGAGGGGCGCTATATTCTCGGCCCCCAAGTCACCGAATTCGAAAACAAGCTTGGCGCCTATATCGGCACCAAGCATGTGGTGGCCTGCGCCAACGGCACTGACGCACTGCTGCTGCCGCTGTTTGCGGCCGGCATCGGCCCAGGTGACGCGGTGTTCGTGCCGAGCTTCACCTTCGCCGCCACGGCGGAAGTGGTGGCGCTGGCCAAGGCTGTGCCGGTTTTCGTCGATGTCGATCCCCAGACCTACAACATCGACATCGCCAGTCTCGAGGCGGCCATCGCCATGATCAAGGCGGAAGGCCGGCTGAAGCCAAGGGCGATCATTCCCGTCGACCTGTTCGGGCTCGCTGCTGACTACGAGGCGATCATGGCGATCGCCAACCGCGAAGGGCTGATGGTGATCGAAGATGCCGCGCAGGCGATCGGCGGCTCGATCGACGGCAAAATGTGCGGTTCGTTCGGCGCGGTCGGCTCGACCAGCTTCTACCCGGCAAAACCGCTCGGCTGCTATGGCGACGGCGGCGCGATGTTCACCAATGACGATGCGCTGGCGGAGCAACTTCGCTCGTTCGCCTTCCACGGCAAGGGCGAAACCCAATATGACAATGTCCGCGTCGGAATCAATTCGCGGCTCGATACGCTGCAGGCGGCGATCCTGATCGAGAAGCTGGCCATTCTCGAAGACGAGATGGTTGCCAGGCAAGCGGTCGCCAATCGGTATGCCAAAGGCCTCGGCGACATCGTCAAGACGGCGCGCAACCTGGAAGGTGGCCGTTCGGCCTGGGCGCAATATGCCATTGAGACGCCGAAGCGCGACGAGCTGAAGGCGCATCTCGGGGACAAGGGCATCCCGTCGGTCATCTATTACGTGAAGCCCTTGCACACCCAGATCGCCTATCGCGACTATCCGCGCACGCCGACGGGTCTAACCGTTTCGGAGGAGCTGCCGAGACGCATCCTCTGCCTGCCCATGCACCCCTATCTGGGCGAGGCCGACCAGGACCGGATCATCGAGACGATCCGCAACTATATCGGCTCGAATTCGGCGCAAATCGCGGCCGCGTAGACGGTCGTTAGACGGGTCTGGGCTCCGCAGGCTTGCCGCTGGCGATGAAATGCGGATTGGCGAAGTCCTCGTCATCGCTCTGGTTGCGCTTGCCGTAGGCCAGCGGCTGACCATCGAGTGTGCGCGTTATACCGCCTGCCGCGCGCAGCACCGCATCGCCGGCCGCGGTGTCCCATTCCATGGTGCGGCCGAAGCGCGGATAGACGTCGGCCTCGGCACCGGCCACAAGACAGAATTTCAGCGACGAGCCGACCGACACGATCTCGGCAGCACCCACGGTGCGAATATAGGCTTCGGTCTCCGGCGTATTGTGGGACCGGCTGGCGACGACGGTCAGTGGCGCCACACCCGTTCTGGCCGAAATCGGCCGACGGCCGATGATCTGGTAGTCGCCATTGACTTCGATTGCTTCCGCCCTGCCCGGCCGGCCGGAAAAGAAGCGTCCCGTGCATGGCGCAAAGACCACACCGATATCCGGCACGCCGTGGCGAACGAGCGCGATGTTGACGGTGAAGTCGGTCCTGCGGTTGACGAATTCCTTGGTGCCGTCGAGCGGATCCACCAGAAAGAAGGCGTCGTCGAGGTCGGGCGGCACGATGCCGGTCGATGCCTCTTCCTCAGCCACACAAGGGATATCGGGGAAAGCCGCGCGCAGCCCAGCGAGAATGATCTTTTCGCTCTCACGATCGGCCTCGGTCACCGGCGAGCTGTCTGATTTCTGGTCGACCGCGCAGCCGGCATCGAAGACGCGCATCACCTCTCGCCCCGCCGCCAAGGCGATGCGCTCGAAAACGCCGAGCATCGCTTCGTCGTCAGATGCCGCCGCCGCTATCATATTGGTTTTCGGCAATGTCACGCTCGTTCAGCCAGAGTTCCAGGGCCTCTACCATCTCCTCGGCAGACTTGCCGAGTGTCTTGAGATGGATTTCGGGGTTTTCCGGGGCTTCATACGGTGAATCGACGCCGGTGAAATTCTTGATTTCGCCATTCAGCGCCCGCGCATAGAGGCCCTTCGGATCGCGTCTGGCGCATTCCTCAAAGGGTGTGTCGACAAACACCTCGACGAACTCACCGTTGGCCATCAATTCCCTGGCCATGCGCCGCTCGGCGCTGAATGGCGAAATGAAGGAAACAATGACGATCAGCCCGGCATCGGCCATCAGACGCGCCACTTCCGCAACGCGGCGAATGTTTTCGACGCGGTCGGCGTCGGTAAAGCCAAGATCGCGATTGAGGCCGTGGCGGACATTATCGCCATCCAGGATGTAGGTATGGCGGCCGGTGGCGAACAGCTTCTTCTCGAAAAGATTGGCGATGGTCGACTTGCCCGAGCCCGAGAGCCCGGTGAACCAGAACACGGCGGGCCGCTGGTTCTTCAGATCGGCACGGCCGTGCTTGCCGACATCGAGCGATTGCCAGTGGATGTTTTCGGCCCGGCGCAGCGAATGCAGGATCATGCCGGCCCCGACCGTGGCGTTGGTGATGCGGTCGATCAGGATAAAGGCGCCGGTCGTGCGGTTCTCGGCGAAAGTATCGAAGGCGATCGGCGCCCGCGTCGAGATGTTGCAAATTCCGACTTCGTTCATTTCGAGCGACTTGGCCGCCTCATGGGCAAAGTCGTTGACGTTGACGCGGTACTTCAGGTCGGTGAGGGTGGCACTGGTCTGATCGGTCTCGGTCCGCAGGATGTAGGAGCGGCCCGGCAGCAGCGCATGCTCATCGAACCAGACGATGTTGGCGGCGAACTGGTCGGCGACCTGCGGTCGCGCCGCCGGCGACACCAGCATATTGCCGCGCGAGACCTCGACCTCGTCGTCGAGAACAAGAGTGATAGCCTGGCCGGCGACCGCTTGGCTCAGGTCGCCGCCATGCGAGACGATGCGCCTTACATGAGCGGACTTGCCGGATTTGGCGACAACGACCTCGTCGCCTGTTGAGACGGAACCGGACGCAATCGTGCCGGCAAAACCGCGAAAATCGAGATTGGGGCGGTTCACATACTGCACTGGAAAACGGAACGGCAGTTCGACAACGGCTTTATCGACCGACACGGTTTCCAGATGTTCGATCAGCGTCGGGCCGGAATACCATTCTGTCTTGTCCGAGCGGCTGGAGACGTTGTCGCCATAACGGGCAGACATCGGGATGGGCACGATCGTCTCGAAGCCGAGCTGATGCGAAAATTGCCGGTAGTCTTCGATGATGCGTTCGAACACGGCCTTGTCGAACCCGACGAGATCGATCTTGTTGACGGCGAGCACGATGTGCCGGATGCCGAGCAGCGAAGCGATGATCGAGTGGCGCCTTGTCTGACGCAGCACACCCTGGCGAGCGTCGATCAGCACGATGGCCAGATCAGCGGTCGACGCGCCCGTTGCCATGTTGCGCGTGTATTGTTCGTGGCCGGGCGTGTCGGCAACGATGAATTTGCGTTTTGGCGTGGCGAAAAAGCGATAGGCGACATCGATGGTGATGCCCTGCTCGCGTTCGGCCTCGAGGCCATCTACCAGCAGCGCGAAATCGACGTCGTCGCCCGTCGTCCCGTGCTTGCGCGAATCACGCTCAAGCGCGGCAAGCTGGTCCTCGAAAATCTGCTTGGTGTCCGAAAGCAGGCGCCCGATCAGCGTCGACTTGCCGTCGTCCACCGAACCGCAGGTCAGGAAGCGCAGCAGCGACTTTCGTTCCTGCACCGCAAGATAGTCACGAATGCCGTCGGTGGAGGCGAGACTCTTGGCCATGATGTGGCGCATGCTCAGAAGTACCCCTCGCGCTTCTTCTTTTCCATCGAACCGGCTTCATCACGGTCGATCAGGCGGCCCTGTCGTTCGGAGGTGCGCGCCGTCAGCATTTCGCCGACAATGGCTTCCAGCGTATCGGCGTCGGATTCGATCGCGCCGGTCAGCGGATAGCAGCCGAGCGTGCGGAACCGCACCAGCCGGTTCTCAACCGTCTCGCCGGGACGCAGTTCCATACGGTCGTCATCCCTCAGAATGAGCATGCCGTCGCGTTCGACGACCGGCCGCTCCTTGGCGAAATATAGCGGCACGATCGGGATGTCTTCCTGGAGAATATACTGCCAGATATCGAGTTCGGTCCAGTTCGACAACGGAAACACCCGGATCGATTCACCGGTCGCGATGCGGGTGTTGAATATCTTCCACATCTCCGGCCGCTGGTTCTTTGGGTCCCAGACGTGCTGGGCGTTGCGGAAGGAGAAAATCCGCTCCTTGGCGCGCGATTTCTCCTCGTCGCGACGCGCCCCGCCGAAGGCTGCATCGAAGCCGTATTTGTCGAGCGCCTGCCGCAGCGCCACGGTCTTCATCACATGGGTGTGCGTATTCGAGCCATGGTCGAAGGGATTGATGTTGTCGCGCACACCATCCTCGTTAACGTGGACAAGGAGATCGAAACCGAGCTTTTGCGCCATCTGATCGCGAAAGGCGATCATCTCGCGGAATTTCCAGGTCGTGTCGACGTGGAGAAAGGGAAAGGGCGGCTTGGCCGGATAAAACGCCTTCATCGCAAGATGCATCAGCACCGAGGAATCCTTGCCGACGGAATAGAGCATGACCGGCTTGGCGAAGGCCGCCGCTACCTCACGAAAGATATGGATGGATTCAGCCTCGAGCCGCTGAAGGTGCGTAAGCGCGATATTCATGGACTGTAAGCGTTCTCTCGTGCCAATCCAGACCTTGCATCGATGCATCAGGCGCAATTTTCAGCGGCCCGGTTCAAGCTTCACTTCTGGACGATCTCATTCTCGTGCAGGCGTTCTAGCAGATCGCCATGGTTTATAACAATGCGGGACAGGCTTGCCCTGGAGTGGTTCGGGAATGAATTTTCCACGCTGGGGCGAGAACCCGGAAATTCCTGCTCAACGGGCTGATGGGCTTGGTGGCCCAAGAAAAATATTCCAGAGGGACCGAGATCAGCCTGTGCGGCGCTGGGACAATCGCAATCCTCTTCTGGACGCAGTCCTGATGATCTTCCTGGTTTCCGAGACATATGGTGGGTCAGGACGCTACCCTGATGGAAAGAGCAGAGCCGTCGCCAAGAGGCGCTACGCCGAAGTTCCGATGGGAACAAACAACTTGTCACCGTTATGGTCGATCTCGATCAATTCGTTCTTCTGGGCCAAACGGTCCGCAAATCCTTTGTGGAAGATAATAGCGTTCATATAGGCAAACGTCATTGCAAGCGCTTCGGTCCGCAATGGATAATCGACGAGTGAATGGATGAGAAGAAACGACACGGAGAGAAACGCCGCCTTTTGAAGGGGATCGCGGCGAACTTTAGTAAGCGCCCCAAAAAGTAATATTAAGTAAAAGACCATCAGTAGAATTGCAGTAAGCCCTCCCTCGAAGGCTATTTCAAGGTATTCGTTGTGGGCGTGGTTTACATACTTGCTATAAATCATTCCTTCCTTTTCGTATATCTGATAGGCCTTCTGAAAATTCCCAAACCCAACACCTGTTGCCCAATTCTCTTTGATCCCCTCAATAGTGGTGCGAGCAAACTCTCCTCGCCCGAAAGCCGGATCAATCGCGTCGGCCTCGATCTTAGTCCATGCGCCTATCGTATACGCCGAAAGTCCTATGAAAACGGCAAGGATGCTGAGCCGACTCACCCTGGAACGCGCTGAAAGAAAGACTATGGATAGTACGGTGATCGCTAATCCGATCAGGACGCCGGCCCGCGAACCGGCGGCCAAAAGGAGCAGCAAAAGTATGGCCAGCCCGAGCGATCCGGACAAAAGATGTCCTCGGAACAGACCATAATAAGCGACAAAGGGGATAGAAACAAAAAGTAATGCCGCAAAATGATTCTCGTTGGCAAAAAGCCCGGCATTGATCGTGAAAGGCAACAATCCCTCTACGGCGATGTCGTCAGAGAGCGAATATTGAATCGCTCCCGCTAACCCATTGCAGATAACGCCCATAAAAAAGAAAGGCAGAAGCCCTTGAACCTGCTCGGTGCGCAAGCGCAATACGCTCAAGAAAAACGCGGCTGACGCCACCAGATATAACAGACATTCGATCGTCCGTCCGACTCCGACGCTGACGAAGCGAAATCCGCTCTGTCCCGCCAGCCATGAATCTCCGAGCAACGGCTCCGGCCGCAACCCGTTGAGTATGGCCGCAGGCAGCGGAACGATTTGCAAAATCACCAGCGCCACAGCGAAGATAAGCAGCCACAGAATTGTATACGGGATTCTTTGGCCAGAGGTCTGTGAAAAGACCGCCGCCGCCGAGATGATTGCCGCGACCTCAATCAGCGTGTCCGTGTAAAGGCCGCTTGCAGTGCCACCGCCGATCAGCAGCGATATAAACAGAACCGATCCAAGGAGATATTTATCCCATTCCGATGGCCGGTCGCTCAAGATGAAAGTCTCTCGATGCTCAATTTGTGCATTACCAACGTACCGACGTAGCGAAATCGCCAGCTCTCAGCAATGGCGGCTGTCTCCAGCCGTAACAATTGCATGGGGCACCCAGCCGGTCCAACCGAAAAATCCTGACTCAGTGCCTGACGATTGTATGTACCCTCGGGAATATTGAACCGCGCTATTTCGCTGGCTGCCCCCACACACCTGATCGACCAGAACAACTCCTTAGGAAGCTTCAGGTTTCTTGCGGACGCAGCCAGAGAAATCTTGTAGGAGCCTGGAGGCAGTTGAATATACTGCTGAAGAGAAGCGTTCTTGACGGGCGTGTTCAGGAAGCGAATCGTCGCACCACCCTCACCTGCGACCGCATCCTGAGATGTTACAAAGGTAACTTCCAAACCTGACTGCTCGCCGACCTGCCAATCAAAAGGTTTGCCGCTGGACACAGGTTCAAATGTGCTGTTGAAAATATATCCGCCCAACTTCCGTTCCTGATCAGACAGGCTGAAAAGAAACAATCGATACGCTTGTTCGTATTCTTTCTGACGAATATAGCCGTGGATCACATAGGACAATTCGCTCGAGTTTGGTGGCGCACTTGACCCAGTCAAATCGAGCAGCAGCCGATTTGCGAAATCGAGCCCGTCGGGGGTTTTGCCCAGCGCGACGAACAGACTTGCTCTCCAAGGTGCCTCCGCCTTGATGGCTGCCAGAACGGCCTGGTAACCGTCGGGGCTTGACAGGATTGTCGGCAGGCCCTCGGCGATAGCCGGAAATCGATCTGGCCATCGCCGCAGCAATATATCGATCTCGCCGACAGCCTTCGACAGATCGCCGGTCTCGATCGAGTGGCCAATGGACCTCTGGAGCGCGTGGATTTCGGTCTTGGATAACTTTCGAGCTTGATCGAAGAAGTCATAGGCTTCTTCTTTTTTGCCCTGTCGGTATTTGATCTCGCCAATAAGGCTGTAGAGACGCGCATCTGCCACGTCAAAGCGAAGCGCGCCTTCGGCCTTGGCGAGCAATGCATCGAAATCGGGAGTCTTGCTTGTATCGTTCAGGTCGCCGGTTATTCCGCCTATCAAGGCATTGACGTTCAACGGATCCAGCGCGAGGGAAACGGCCGGGGTTTCAGTTTCAAGAAACCGACTTAGCCCGATCGACGAAGCCGCCAACACTAGAGCGGATGCGACGAACCAAACGCCTGAACGCCGGAGATTTCGCGAAAGCGGGCTGGTCTGCTCCATCATCGACTTTGCCCTCAAGTTTCGGGGTACTCGTGCCGTAATCGTAATACTGGTAATTCATATACTTATAGGCGTAATTGTAATCGAACTTGTTCACCGCAAACTTCGACATCGCGGCTCCCACCACGTTCGCGCCGGCAGCTCGCAGACGCTTCAACGCCGTCTTCGCCGACTTGCGTGTGACCTGATTGGTTGAAATGACCATCAATGTGCCCTCCGCAAGCCGGCTGAGGATGGGTGCATCTGAAAGGCCGACGACCGGCGGGGCATCGATGATGACAAGATCAAAGCGCTTGCCGAGATTGGTAACGATTAGTGCCATCTTCGGCGAAGAGAGCAGGTCAGCAGGGTTGGGCGGGATCGTTCCGGAGGTCAGGACGGTCACGTTAGGATATTTCGTCGCCCTGAAAATGCTCGCCAGATCCTCCTTGCGGACGGTGTTCGTCAGGAGATTGCTAAGTCCGATCGTGTTGTCGAGACCAAACAGCCGGTGAAGATTTGGCTTTCGCAGATCGCCGTCGACAATCAGAACCCTTGCACCGAGCGCTGCAAAGTCCTGCCCGAGCTTGAACGAGGTGGTCGACTTGCCTTCCGACGGCTCCGAACTCGTGACCAGCAGCGATCGCGGCGCACCTTCGGCGCCGGAGAACTGCAACGAGGTTCGAAGCGAACGGTAGGCTTCCGACAATCCTGATTTCTGGTCGGTAATACTGGCTATGAGTTCCCGATCATCGACTAGCGGCAAGATGCCGAGCATCGCCAATCCCAACTCCTTCTCGATCTGCTCAGGGTTGGTGAAGGTGTTGTTCAACAGCTCGATCACGTAAATAATTGACGCGCTCAGAGCCATGAAGAGGCCAAGCGCCATCGCAAGATTGATGCTCAGGCGCGGAGAATAAGGGCTACCAGGCTGCGTCGCGAAATCAACGATTGCGGCGTTTTGAGACTTGAGCTCGGAGCTGACGCCAACTTCGTTCAGCTTGGCGATAAGATTATCATACTGCGATCTATTCGAATCAACCTCGCGCTTCAGGATCGTGTATTTGATGTTTTTATCGTTGAAGATAACTTGTTGCTTTTCCATCTCGGCGAGTTTGGACCTAAGGTCGGCCTCCTTGTTCTGAGCCTCCTGGTATTTCTGCCGCAACGAATCGGTTATAGTCAAAACGCCATTGTTATAAAGCCGTTGCAGCTCCTTGATCTGCGCCTGAAGCTGCTGCATCTCTGGGAAGCCAGGCTTCAATATGCCTAATTTCTGCTGGTACTGGCTGGTCAAATCCGCCAGTTTATCGGTGATCTTCTGCAGGCCTTCGCTTTCCAGGACGGGACCAAGGCTCGCCCCGCGACCTTTGTCTATCTGGTCCACCATTCGTCCGGCATCGAGACGTTCCTGGATTGCTGTCGCGAGCGCCGTGTTCAAGGCCTCGATGTTGGACCCAATCAGCGACTTGTCGTCGCCGGTTATCGTGATGCCCGCATCCTTAGCATAAGCGACGAGTTCCTCTTCGGATTTCTGAAGCTTTTGCTTTACCTGCAAAACCTGTTCCTGGATGAATTGCCGCGCCAGGTCCGAGGTTTCGCTGGTCTGATCGAGGCGTTGATCGATAAAACTTTGCGCGACCTGGTTGGCTATATCACTTGCATACTTCGGTTTCTGGTCGGCAAATGTGATCGACAAGAGGCTCGTGTTGGTGACCAAACTTACAGTGAGGTCATTTAGAACGCGACTGATCGCAATCTTCTCACGCTCCTCCGGGGTTTTCTCTTCAATGGAGGGCGATTTGGAAATTCCGAATGCACGATAGAAGATGTTGCTAGGCGAAAAGCTCGGCGTCGGAAACAGGAAATCCGGCTTTTCACTGAGACCCAGTTGGAAAACCACGCGCTGGGCCAATGCGCGGCTTCTCAGCTTTTCCCGGGCCGTTTGAAAGGCCCGTAGGTCGCTGTTTTCAGAAACCACTTCGATGTCCTGGAAGACCTTGGCCGAAGGAACCAGCACTTCCAATTGCGCTGTAGCCCGATATTTTGGCGTCTGCATCATGGTAACGATGACGCCGGCGACAAGCCCGGCAGCCGCCATCATGACGATCAGCCACCGATACTGGACAACGTAAAAAAACAGCTTGAGGGGATTGAAGCCCTCGTCGTGCTCCGCGTAATCGCGGCCGTACGGGCTATAGTTTTGCGCACCGTCATAATACAGGTCGGGAGACAAGGCCTGGCCATGCCCTGGGCCTGCAATTTGATGCTGTCTGTTGCGATCGAGCATGGTGCGAAGTAATCCTAGCTTGCCTGTATCCTGAATTCTGACCGGTGATGGTTAAATTCCCGGGATCACCGCAATTCGGGCTGCACTCGAGGCGACGCCGAGGGCGTCCTTGAGATTGTTCAGCGCAATTTTCGATTTCGAGGCGAAGACGACAATCTTGTCGCCACCATAGATGCGTGGATTGCGGCTCTTGCCGGCGCGAATCTGCTCCACATTGTAATTTGCGACCAAAGTGTTTTGGCCGACATTGCGATAGACAAAGACTTTTTTCGCATCGCCAACGGCATTGAACCCGCCAGCAAGGGCGATCGCATCGATGAGAGAAGAATTGCTCGACACCGGAAAGATACCGGCCTTGGTGACTTCGCCGTCGACGGTAACGCGCTGTCCGATAGATTCCTTGACGTAGACCGATACATCGGGCGACTGCAGATAGTTGGCGCCGTAGGCCGTTTCGATTTCCTGCTCCAGCTGGCGGACGGTCTTCCCTGCCGCGGTGACGGTCCCGATAAGTGGAAGCGAAATCTGCCCGCCGGCATCGACTTGAACGATTCTGTTCAGATTGTCGACCTGGAACACATTCACCTCGAGCACATCGTTCGGCGACAAAGGCTGCTCATTGCCGTTCTGGGTGTTCTGCGGCGCAGGCAGTTCCTTTACGACCTGCAGGGCACCGCCGCCCGAGAGCGGCGCCGACGATGATGCCAGTTGCAGCGCATCGACCGAAGTCGGCGAAGACGATGTCGTCGACGAGGTGCTGGTGCAGGCAGAGATCGAGAGCGAAGCAAGCAAGACACATATCGTGCCCGTATAGCTTTTTGCGAAATGAAAAACGCCCATCACGCTGTCCCACCCTTCAACAAGCGACCCAATCCCGCAAAGCGACCGACGTTGCCGGAGCCTGGCTTCTTCGAGCGTGCCTTCCCGACCGGCTCGAGAGGCCGGTTCGCCAATATTTCGCCTGGGCGTTTCAACACCATATTGCGGGCCTCATCTTCCCCACATCGCTTCGCGGCCGCGGCGACTGCCTGCGAAAGCCCAGGCGGCCGACGGGTGGCGCCATGGGTGTCCGATGCGATAATATCTACCCTGCCCTCGTCAATCAGCTTTTCCGAATAGTAAAGTGCCGTGCGGCCAAAAGCACCAACAATCGAGTCTGCGGTAAGCTGAACAAGGCAGCCGATTGCATTCAACCTCTCGACAACGTCGTAATTTGCCTTGATCCAGGTCAGCCGCTCAGGATGGGTAAGAATCGGAATGAACCCGGCGTTTATGAGGCGCAGAGCAAGCTCCTCCAGTCTTGGGGGTAAAACGTGATGCGGCGGTTCGAAGAGAAAATAACGAGATCTGTTCAAGGTCGGCACGCTACCTAGCGCCAATTGCTCCGGAAGATCCGGCGCTATATGCACGTCGGCCCCAACGTAAAGAGCAAGCGGGATTGCCGCGCGGCGTAGCGCCTGCTCCAACCCTTGAACTGCTCGGGCAATATTTGCCGATCCGTTTTCGTACATGCCCGGCACGATATGCGGCGTACACGCCATATGCGTCGTTCCATCTGCCACCGCCAGCCGCGCCATTTCCAGCGATTCAGCAAGACTGGGCGAGCCGTCATCAAGACCGGGCAAGATGTGGGAATGCAGGTCGATCATTGGCGTTTGTGGCCGCACTGAAGCAACGTGACGACTTCTCCCCGATAATAGGCAAATGCGCCATCCGCACGATAGCGAATGACGCATCTATCAAGCTCATGCAATGCGGTAGATGCCAGATCCAAGCTATTCGCCGACAGCGCTGTCGTCATTCTGCAAGCTGATAACCAGCACTGCCGCGCCACCTGTCACAGCACCACCCAGCGGCGCGAGACGAACTCGCCCAGCACGAAGCGCATTCAGCTTCAACTCAAGCAATAGAGCGGTATGGTTGACGAATTCCGTCAATATCCCGACTCCAACCGACGCGCCAAGGCTACGGCACAGAGGCGCCGGCAATACAAAATAGCAGAGCAGTCACCCGCCTCTGCTATGTATCTACTGAGCCTAAGGGCTAACGCCGCCGTTGCCGTCGCCATCATCCTGCGTTGCGGCAAGAATACCGGCCGCACCAGCCATGCCCCCAAAAATATAGAGCGGGGTGTTGGACCGGTTGGACTGGTTGCCACCCGGGGGAATCTGACCCGTATGCTCGGAGCTAACGGCGGCAGCCGTCTGTTCGGAGCCGACAACTTTCAGGCAGATATTGTTCTCGATACGGGAAATGTCGAGGCTTGAGTTCGCAGGCACATCCAGGTTGCAGCCACCGACATTGACGGAAGCCGACCCCCTGGCACCGACCACTACGCGGCTGCCGAAATCCAGAGCATTTCCCGCCTTGGCCGGGCCATAGCCGGCGGCTTGCGAAACCATTACGTCGCCATTGGCGTGCCCGATGGAACCAATCGAATTCGCCGCTGCCTGATAGGGTGTCGTACAGGTGCATGGCGTGTCCTGAGCGAAAGACGAAACCGGGCCGAAGCCGATCGAGGCGACAAATCCGGCCAACGCAATTTTTACAGTAAGGTTCATTCGTTTCGATCCTTTTTTCCCGCCGTACCTCGGCCCCGCCCAAGCACTAAGGTATTGAGTAAGCGCGTAACAGCTTTCTGCTTTGATTCCAACCTGTTTCGCATTTGCGAAATGACTTTTTGGTTTCCGCTGTGTTTCATTGGACACACTCACCTGGCAGATTTGAATCTTCCATTTTCGCGCCGCCCCCGCTGGAAATTGTAGGAAAGACAAGTTTAGCGGCATTTGATGGCCGCCATCGCGCCGATGCTTGGTACAGGGATTGTGGCCAACTCTGTTTAACGTGGGGCGTTATCGCACATTCTGTGTTTCGTTTTATGACAGGCAGTTGGCGAGCCGTGAGCTACGAACCTGATAGGCAAGATTTGTAGGTCGAACCGGCCTGCGCGGGCTGTCCGCACAAGATGCCATTCTCGGCAAGTTTCGCCGCTAAATCCATGCCATCGGACGTGAGGCACTGCACAACGATGGCATCACCAAACTTTGAGGCGACATTGCCGTCGCAAGGTGTTCCCGTGCCGACCGGCTTGCAGGTCAGAGCGAGCCCTTGGTAATCCCGGCGCGCTGCCTCCGTTACCATGGCACGCATGGATCCTGGCTTGGTAAACGCCACGCCGCACAACACAATCTTGCGGCCGGCGACGCGAAGATCATCGACTGCCTGGACGGAAAGCTTGCCCTCAAACGGCTCAAGTGCCGCTTGTCGCTTTGGGGGTTGCGGACGAACAGGCGTCCCTTTTTCCACGATAATGACAAAGAAGCCAACCGCAAACGCCAAGGCAACAAATGCAAGCAAGCCTATTTTCTCGAGCGACAATATCCTACTCCGCCATGGCCAAGTACGCATCTCTATCGCCAACGGAAACGCCCGCGCAACCACACCGTTTGTTTGGTCGCATCGATAGCGGCTGATGGGCCCGATGTTTGGCTCGAAAAACAACAGACCGGTTTCAATCGTAAAGACTTTTTATTACAGCCAACCGCTCTATCGAGATTTGCCGATGGTGCCGTCGAGATACTGGGTCAGCGCACAGACCAGATGGTAAAAGATACTTGCCGGCACATCGGTCGCCAGCGAGCGGCCACGTTCGTCGATCCGGTCTATCCACAGGCCAAGCGGTGCCGGGTCGATGTGCCAACGGAACAGGCGACCGACACGCGCTTCGATCTCGGGCTTGAGGTCAGGTCCGCCTGAACCGTCCAGCGCAATCGCCGCCTTGATCGCCTCCGCCTGTGGCCAACTGCGTGAGACACGGTCGAGCGGCAGACCTTGCCGCGAGACGGCACCATAGGCAAGGCCAGTGGCGCGATTGAGGCCGTTGGCGATGGCTGAGGCATAGAGCTTTCTGGCAAAGCCGGTCAGTTCACTCTGGCCGCTGCGCCCGGCAAAGTCGACCAGCAGCGAGGCCCATTCGAAATGGTGGCCGGGTTCCGTCCATGTACCCTTCTCGCCCTCCGCCGGTCTCCACTCGGCGTCGAAATATTCGCCCAGCGTCCAGCTTTCCGGATCGAAGAAATGGCTGCGAAACAGATCGACGATGCGTGCGGCGCGGCGAAGATAGGCGAGCTCGCCGGTCGCTTGATGCCAGGCCAGAAAAGCCTCGAGCAGATGCATATGCGGGTTGGAACGCCGGTCGCCCGCGCCGCTCGACGTTTCGAGAAAGCCGGTCATGCGGTGATCCTCGAGATGCGCGTCGAGAAACGAGAACGTTTCTTCGGCAAGCCGTAACGCATCAGGATTGCCGACCATATGAGCATGCGCCAGCGCCAGGAGCACGCAGGAATGATCATAGGCATCCTCGACGGCGTCGGCGACCGTGCCGTTGACATTGAGCGTGCGCACCCAGCCGCCATTGTCGGTGCGGCCGTTTCTGGCCATGAATTCGAGGCCGTGGCTGATCAACCGGTCGGCAGGCCCGTCCCAGCCGCGGGCCTTGGCGACAGCGAAGGCGTAGACTTGCCTGGCCATGGTGCGCATGCGCTTGGGCTTCATCAGCGGTGTGGCGTCAAAGCCGAGCGCCTCGTGGAAACCGCCATGGCGCTCATCGACCCCGACCGTGGACCACAGCGGCACCGTCTCTTCAAACAGCCAGTGCTGCACACGGCGCCGCCAGGCGCCGCTTTCGATCACGCGGTCGGCGGCGGGCGTGAACCTGGTTTCCAGCCGACCGCTCTTTTCGAGCTGCTCGACGATCTTCTTGACGTTCTGGCTGCGGCTGACCGGGGCGACGAAGGTGGCATCGGCGGTCGAGACGACGGCAACGTCCTTCAAGCCGATGGCCGAGAGCAAGCGACTGTCGCTGCGGATGTAGGAGTTCTCGCAGTCGATGGCGACGACGTCGCCGACGATGACATTGCCGTCATTGTCGGACGGGCCGACATCGAGCAACGACTGCCAGGAACCGAGATCGTTCCAGCGGAAGCCGGCCGGCACCATGGCGATGTGGCTGGCGCGCTCCATGATCGCATAGTCGATCGACGTCGAGGGAATGGCGGCGTAGAGCTCCAGAGGCATATACAGACCGGAAAGATCTGATGTCGCGGCCTGGTAGGCAATTTCGGTTGCCTGCCATATCTCCGGCTCGAAAGCCGTGAAGGCGTCGCGCATGGCGCTGGCGCGAAACAGGAAGATGCCGGTGTTCCAGTAGAAATTACCTGCAGCCAGGTAATTCTGCGCGGTCGCGAGGTCCGGTTTCTCGACAAAACGCGAGACATCGCAGATGCCATCCCTCTCGCCGGCGATCTCGATATAGCCGTAACCGGTCTCGGGGTGGCCAGGCTTGATGCCGAATACCACCAGCCGGCCCGCACGCGCCGCGCCGGTGCCGTTTTCCACGCTCTGCCAGAATTGCCGTGCAGTCGTGATCTCATGATCGGACGGCACCACCAGCACCAGGCTGTCGCCATATTCGGACAAGGTGCGCAGGGTCGCCAAGGCAACGGCGGCGGCAGTGTTGCGGCCGGTCGGCTCGAACAAGGGGCCACCACCGGAAAGGTCGAGGCCAGCGAGGTCGGCGTGGACGCGGTCGGCGTGCCGCTCCGAGGCAATCAGGAAGACCGGCGTTTCGCCCTTCGGCCGCGCCGTTAGCCGGCGCAACGTCTTGGCCAGCATCGAGCCATCACCCGAAAAATCGTGGAACTGCTTGGGATTGTCCTCGCGCGATAGCGGCCACAGTCGTGAGCCGATGCCACCACTCATGACAAAACTGACGATCCGTTCGGTCATTTGGGTGACACCTTTAACTTTTTGACATTTTCATAACTACGCAAGGAGTGCCGCCACATATCGGCGATGCATCTGTTGCCGCCCCTGCGGCGGGACTGTCCAGATGCTTGGGAAAGCTATACTCGGACCAATGTCAAGGAGTTACTCCACGGATTGAGGAGTTCTTTGGCTACCGCGCCAGAGCTATCGGGGTTTCTGTTTGGGAAAGTTCGAATAGGGATTCAGGATGGTCACCGGTTTGAAGCCCCGAGCATAGGCGTTCTCCGCCGTTTCGCCGTTCGAGCCGTCGATCACGTTCCACTACGCCTTGAGACCACCCGCCATCAAGAATGAAGGAATGTTACCCCAGCCAAAATCCTGCGGCGCACACGAGCCTATCGCGACCGAGCGCTGAAGCACTAGTCACGGAACCGGAGCGGGTAGCACGCTGGAGCTTTCTGGGACTTTGAGGCGTGGCCATGGGATTCGTAAGGTCAGGCTTCGAGGTTGTTTTAAAACTCACTCCACTCGCCCTCAAGCGTCATCCACCCGTCTCCAGTGCCCCCGGTCCGTGCGGCCATTAGCTGGCTGCCTACAACGCTAAAACTTACAAAGTCCTCGAAGCCGGATGAAGGGAGGACCGGTCCAACCCATCCCCAGTGAATATTATCACCGGCACGATCCAGCGCAACTATGTACATTCCCACAGTGACTGTGTCGGCCGAGCGCTTTGTTGCAGTGACTCTGACCCACCCATTGCTGTTCGCAGAAATGCCCGTAGCAGTCATTGTAGTTCCGAGCGCAAGCCGCCCCGTCTTCTTAATGCCTGGCTCGTCGCGGCGCACCGCCATTGCCGCGGTGTTAATTGTTCCGGCAAAGCAATTCAGCAGCGCAATGGAGCAGCCGTTTGATTGGCCGTTCCCATCGATCGAGTTGCTCCGCGATGGATTTCCACCGCGAATAATAATATTGCAGTTTGGCGCCATCAATCGCGCAAAAACACCATCTACCTGCCCCAAGCCATCGGTCGATTTACTAATCTTGTCGATATCGAGCTCAGTAAATATACCGCTAGAACTGTCAACAAGGATATCTATTGGCAACCCGTACTCAGCGACGACCGCCGAGCCGCCGCCTTGTGTGCTTGATTCTGCAAGCTGCGTACCGCGGGCGATGGAATAGGAGTTAGCGTTGATCCTCCTGATAGTGGACTTGCCATTCGCCGCTATATCGCCAACGAGGGCAGCTCCTTTTATATTAATCTCGTCACCGGTTGAGAGACCGTGACCTTTATGCACCACGATGATGGTCGCCGATCCTTTGAGAGTAGTGAAGGGATCGATTCCAAGCGAAACAGGAGCCACTGCTGGTTTGATGCGCCCGTTTCTTTCGAAATGATTCGCCCCTAACATCTTAACCCGCATCTTGTTAACATACAGCCCGGCCCCATCATTTCCTTCAATCGTTGCGGATTCTATGGTTAGCTCGGACAGACTAGTTCCAATATTCTCAAGATGGATGGCTGTAATCGCAGTTCCTGAGACACGGATGTTGCTGATTGTAGAGCCATTCATTCCGGCGTTTGCGCGCCAATAAATTCCGCGCCTTCCTCCCTGCAGAATCACGGATTGCAACACGCCAGCATACATAGGCATCGTCGAGTTGATGCTTGCTATTACCGGATTAAGACCTCGGATGTTCCGGAAATAGCTGCCTTGCGTAATGACCGCCGATCCGCCACCGGCATCAAATAACACTCCGTTATCGGCAGTGCCACTACCGTCAATTTGAAAATCTTCCCACTGAACTACTATATTTGTCGACGTGCTGGCATGAAAAACTGCGTCAATCTTTCCAATGGCCTTAAACGTCGAAGCATACATGCCGGCACCGCGGATAAACGTATCTCCGACGATAAACGCCTTAACTGATGTCTTGTAAGTTCCCTTCCTTGCGATGAGACGAAACCCATTCGATTGACAGTAAGCGTTGGCGTCCGGCCAACGAGATCCATTGTCGGTCGAATTATCTCCCACCAAACCTAGCGCTTCGCAAGTAATCTCACCGCGCGGCACTATGAGTTCGCCCCATCTTCCCGCACCAAGGGCAATCTTTCCGAAGTGTGCAGGTTCCGAACTTCTAACTGCATAAAGCCAGCCGCCACCATCATCAACAGCGTTGTAGCCCCGCGTTTCGAAAGCAGCCAGCCCAGTCGGGAGATTGATTGCAGCCATGCCAACCGCTGTATCATAGACAGGGACATTGCCCTGGCTGACGGCATCTGATGCATCCCCGGCGGCTTCATCGCGAGCCGCTACGGCTCGCTGAGCCACACCAGAGAATACGGCCGCAGGCGGCACGGCCATTAAAAACGAACGGCGGGTGGTAGTTGGCGGTTTCACTGCTGCTTTTGTCGCTCAGGTGCTAATTGGTAGCGGATGGAAAACCCGCGTGCGAGTCAAATGCCTATGAGCCGGACCACGAACTCTCTGCCCTGAAACTAGGGCCCTATCGGACCAAGACGACCGCATTCGGTATTCCCAATACAGCACCTATCAAAGTACACGAATCGCAACCGCAATAGGATGGCAACAAAAGAGGCAGAAACCGGGGCGTGAACTTAACAGGTTTGCTTAGATTGTTTGATGTTTGTGTGCTGATGACGCGATCGGCAGGCCGTCTTGACCGACGACACATTAACTTTGGTGCTCAGCCCGCCATGAGAACGGCCGATGGCGCTTTCGGCCCCCTTTCAGCCAGTTGCACGCCACTCTCGGACATTCATTTCGGGTAGAAAAATAGATTTGCGCCATGTCCCTGCCGTGAAGGGCGCTGCACATAGTCATACTGCTCCATCAGTTCAAACGTCTTCCTCCGATCTGAGGTCACCTCACAATACAACTTAGGTCGGATCGTGGAGAGTATCTTCCTCATTCCGCTTAATACCAAGTTTTCCGCGCCTTCAACATCTATCTTCACGACCGCCGGAGGCACGCAATATTCAAGAAGATAATCCAACTCGAACGTTGGAACAAGAACGGTCGATCTGGCTCCACCGGATTGAGTACTTCCAGTCACTTCCCCGAGGTGATTTGACGCTCGGCCGCGAGCGGCGATTAAGAATTTCTGAATACTTAATCTGTTAGATGCTGCTATGGGAACCACCTCGATCCCGTATCTGCGATTCTCGTCTAATTCAAATGTCTTTCGCAACATATTTACTAACCAAAGGTCGGCTTCTACCGCCACTACCTTCCCAGTCCCAGACCGAAACGCGGAAGCCAGGCTGAACACTCCCATATTCGCTCCAATATCCCAGACAGTGTCTCCAGCCTCTACAAGTTCATCGACGGCGTGCAACAGTTGAGGGTCAAAGGCGGCACGACCCGGCTTAAGTACCTTCAATTGCGCATCAGGGCTGACATAGATGGGCAGCGAGCCATACTGCTTAGGCAGACGCCTTTTAAAGATCCGATTTCTGGTCAACAACTCAACTATATGCCGCACGGTACCTCCGCCTTATCGCCCAAAGAAACATCAACGACGGGCATCACCCATTACGAACTCAACGGGTCTCTACAATCGCGTGAAATATTCAATGGTCTTCTTGAGACCTTCGCGCAGCTGAACACTTGGTCGCCAACCAAGCATCTCACGCGCCTTCGCCAGGTCTGGGCGTCGTTGACGTGGGTCGTCTGCCGGCAATTCTTCACTCACTATTACCGATTTCGAACCCGTCAGTTCTATAATTGCCTCGGCGATACCCCTTATCGAGATTTCGCTATCGTTACCTAGATTTAACGGCCCCGGATACTTGACATCGTCATCCATAAAATCGATGAAACCCTTGATCAAATCGTCAACATAGCAAAACGACCTAGTCTGCTCACCGTCCCCGTATATCGTGATCGGCATCTGGTTCAGCGCTTGAACTATGAAGTTCGAAATAACACGCCCGTCGGCCGGATGCATTCGCGGCCCGTATGTATTGAAAATTCGCGCCACTCTAATATCAAGTCCCACTTGTCTGTGGTAGTCAAAAAATAGAGTCTCTGCACAACGCTTGCCCTCGTCATAACAGGATCTTGGGCCTATAGGATTTACATTCCCCCAATATTCTTCCACCTGCGGATGCACAACCGGGTCGCCATAAACTTCGCTGGTGGACGCCTGAAAGATTCTGCAATTAAGCCTCTTTGCAAGTCCAAGCATATTAATCGCGCCATGGACAGATGTCTTCGTAGTTTGAACTGGGTCGTGCTGATAGTGAATAGGAGACGCCGGACAAGCAAGATTGTAAATCTCATCAACTTCAACATAAAGCGGAAACGTGATGTCATGGCGGATGAATTCAAACTTTGGATGAGACGCGAGGTGTTCGATATTTTTCTTGGCTCCCGTAAAGAGATTGTCAACGCATAAGACTTCGTTGCCCATCCCTATGAGCTTGTCGATCAGGTGAGAGCCAAGGAAACCGGCCCCCCCAGTTACAAGAACCCTCTTTGCACTTTGATAAAGTCGTGTCACTACTACTCTCCAAATTAAGACTGGGTGGACAGACGATTATTTCTAATGTCAACGTTTTCTATTTTTTCCTCGTACTCAAGGATTAGATTCCTTATAGTATGAAAATACCACGTTTTATAAAACGCGTATGAGAAGCCTGGCCACCCGTCCAATACGCCCCCTTTTAAAACGTAGCTATAAAAAAAGTAAGCAAACGCATACCAACGAGACGATAAGTATTTGTATTTCACACTTTGTCTCTTTGTTAAAATATTCTGCGTCACCCGTGACCGAAGTAGCATATATCGGTTCGCCTCCCACTTGGCATATGCTTGGTGACGGCCTATGAACCTGTCTATGCCCCGGAAGTCGCGGTGATCGATTAACGTCTCAATCGATCCGACCCGGCCCGTGAGTATTGGATGCTCATGGACTTCCATGTCCAAGCTACTCCATTGATCTTCCTCAATACGCTCATACAAGCCCGCGTCCACTCGAAATAACGCCAACTTCTTTTGTGCTACACCGAATTTAAGCTCCCTCCCCATAAAGTAATTCCTGTATTTTAACCAGAAGCCGACATATTCGTCTGACGCCGTTCTAGCCTTCACCTCATCGCAGAATACATCATCAATCACCTCATCCGCATCCAGAAAAAACACCCAGGGAGTCGCGATTGCATGATTAATAAGCACCCAATTCCGTTTCTTTGGGTAAAAGCCGTCCCACCGAAAGTTAACTATCTCGGCTCCGTTCTTTTCGGCTATCGCAGCCGTATTGTCCTCGCTTCCGGAATCCACAACAATGACACGCTCAAACCTGCCAAGCCTTTCCAAACACCTTGGCAAGTTGTCTTCCTCGTTCTTCACTGGAATAATGACGGTAATGGGAATCTTCTGCACAGGATTGCCCTTAATCAACTCTTGTTTCGTGTTGTTAGGATCTTCAAAGCCAAGTCCAATTGCGTTTCTAAGAGCCGCTAGACACTTGGCCCGTTAAATTCATCTTTCGGCGTCCCACACTGCGCGCAGGGTTGCCAACTACAATGTCATACGAAGGAACACATCGCATGACCACGGCTCTCGCACCTATTATAGCCATAGATCCAATTTCCACCTTTGGGCCCACAAACGCTTCTGCGCAAATCCATACGCCGTTCGACACACGAATAGTCGCCTTGACGAGTGGCATTGACGGGTCACGATAGTCGTGAGTCCCCGCGCAAAGATGCGCTCCTTGGGAAATGGTCGCTTCTGCCCCAATGCTAATTGGCCCAAGCGCATACAATGTGACCCTGGATCCTATGGCAGCGTTATCTCCAATCGAGATATTCCATGGCATCGATATACGCACATCGGGATAAATATGCACATTCCTTCCGACCTTAGCTCCAAACGATCGCAGTAAGAGTACTCTCCATTTCCAAAGTGGTCGCGGGCTTAAGATGAATAGAGGACCCACCAAGCCCCACAGCACGCGTCCGAGTTGCTCGGCCCTGCTCCACTTCCGTGCTCTCCGGTTCTCATTTACGTCGAGCATTCCAGCCATAACTTCGATTTCAACGCAGTTTGAACCGCCGCGTTCACAAGTTTTTATTATTGTCGGCTCAATCCTAAGCCTTGACCAGATTCCTGCACACGATATTCCTACGAGCAAAACAATTCCTCGTATCCACTATCAATTTTGCGTGTTCAGCTAACAGTCTGTAGTCGATTTGGTCGTGATCTGTCGCTATAAGAACCGCGTCATAATTCGAAAGCGTATCTGTCGTTAGTTCAACGGACTTCCGCCCAGACAAATCGGGGTGCTCTCGAGTCTTTGGAATCTCCTGAACGTGAGGATCGTAGTAGTCTACAGATGCGCCTCGCTTCACCAACGCCTCAAGCATTACAAGCGTCGGACTTTCTCTAATGTCGGATACGTTTGGTTTGTAAGCCAGTCCGACAATTAAGATCGAGGCACTGCTAAGAGAAATCTTCTGCCGTGTGTCAAGAGACTGCTCCAGCCTAGCTATTACATACCGCGGCATTGCGACGTTTATTTCACCAGAAAGTTCGATGAAACGAGTCGAGAGACCGTATTCTCTCGCCTTCCACGTCAGATAGAAGGGATCAACAGGGATGCAATGCCCTCCGAGTCCAGGTCCAGGGTAGAACGGCATATACCCGAAGGGTTTTGTGGAGGCGGCGTCAATCACTTCCCAGATGTCAATTCCCATCGCATCGTAGATTACTTTTAGTTCATTTACGAGAGCTATGTTTACCGCCCTAAAGATATTTTCAGTAATTTTAACGGCTTCGGCGACTGATGGATTCGACACTACAACTACTTTTTCAACTACATTACCGTAAAAAGCCTCCATAAGCTCGGATGCCTCCCCGCCGTCGCCGCCTAGTATTTTCGGGATATTGACAGTTGAATATTTCTTGCTGCCGGGGTCCTCACGCTCCGGCGAGAACCCGATCCAAAAATCTATTCCCGCCCTCAGACCGCTTCGTTCCAATATCGGCTTTACAATACCCAATGTTGTATCTGGATAAGTTGTGGATTCGAGGACAACTAACTGGCCAATATGCAAATAACGTGAAATGTTTTCAGCTGTGTCTTTGACATAGCTCAGGTCGGGCTCGCGCTGCTTCGAAAGGGGTGTAGGGACACAAATGATAACTACATCGCATTCGGCTAAGTGTATAAAATCTCCCTCAGCTCGAAATTTCTTTTCTTCCACCCTGGACTTCAGGTCGCATGACTTAACAGCGTCTATGTAGGATTTTCCAGAGTTCAGCATTTCTATTTTTCTAAAGTCTGTATCAAGTCCAATAACATTAAAACCCGCTCGAGCCGCGGCGATCGCTAGCGGAAGTCCAACGTATCCAAGCCCAATAACACCTACGACGGCTTCATGAGAGTTTATTTTCCGAAGCAACTCAGCCCCCTGCCCCTGTTTCATCGCCAAATTCGTAACCACTTCCCTGCCTTCAGTTTGGATTCAAATGCTGGTTGGTGAGACACTGCGGGCGTCTCTGCGGCGCAATAGTTCAAACTAGTCGCTTGCAGAGGCTAAAGAATGACCGTAGGCGGTGGCGAGCCTTGACCTCGTAACCAACTATAGGCTTCAATCATCCGCTCTGCTATTCCCGACCATGCGAAATCGCGGATCATCCAATTTTGGCCGCGGGTACCCATTTGGTGAAGCTCGATCATCCCTGATGTGAGGGCGGCGTGAAGCGCATGCCTCAGTGGCTCCACTCCCAGATCGACCCACCATCCACATCCATACGTCTCAAGTCCACGCCACGGGGTCGCTTTCGTGGTAATTACGGGGGTTGCGCATGCTAGGCTCTCCGCAACAGTCATTGCGAAATTTTCTGATGCGGACGGCAACACAGATACCGCCGCTCTTCTATAGAGTTCGTACTTTTTTTCGCCATAGACCGGATCACCAAAAATGCATCGCTGTAGCCCGTGCTCTACGGCCTCTTGCTTCAACTTCTTGACATAATTTGGCTCACCTGGGCCCCGAATCTCGAGTGTCCAATTAGGAAAGACGTCCTCTAGTTGAGCCCATGCCTTTAGGAGAGTCTCAATACGCTTGATCGGATGTAAGCGGCCGAGATACAGAACAACAGCCGAACGCTCACCGTCGCAACATGGCAATTCGGAGGGCTGCGGATGGGAGACCCCAACCCCGTTGGGTAAAATTACAACCGGTTGCCTTAGACCAAAAGCACGGATGTCCTCATATTCTTGCTCGCTTGTAGCGTGAATAAGATTTGCTGCCTTGAGTGCTGATCGCTGCGCGATGATCCAAAAGACAGACTTTACCGCTCTTGAATATTCTAGAGCAGCTGGACTGAGCATGCCTCGAGGCGATACGACAAATGGAACTTTAAACGCATTGGAGACCCGAGCTGGATAAACATTTGGCATCATCCACAGTCCGTGCGTGTGAAGTACCTCGGCCCCAGCTGCGACCTCGACCAACCCCTTCCTCATCTTGGAAGATAGGCCTAGTTTTTTAAGGTGCCCGAACCTTTCATAATCACGATTAAATTTCCTATTTCTAAATTTTCCGTCCGAGGTATCGATTGGGGCCCCTAATGAAAAAAGCTCCACTTCCCTTCCAATTTTCTCCATTGCCCTAGCAAGCTGTAAAACAGAGTACGAGGGACCAGAGGCCTCCGCTTCGATTGACGCAACGATTTGTACTATTTTCATCCGCTTCTCAAAACAGTACACATTGCAATTAAAATCTCGTCATGTCCGTGAGCTGCCTGACACTGTCAAGAGCGAAACACAATATTACCGGATAAGCCATCAAGCTTTTCCTGATCGAATGTCACGGCACGATAACCAAAGGTCGCCATAAATGACACGAGGTCCGCGGATGTGTACCCGAATGCCTTCTGATTAATCTCACTGGTTTCTAGAACGATTACTCTTGGCTTGAGTTCAGGGTTACAAAGAACGGTTTGGGCGCCTCGCATTACAGCGAATTCCGCTCCCTCGACATCAATCTTGATCAGGTCTGCTCTCCGCCCTGCAGCCAAAAGAAAGTCGTCCAACCGCCTCTGCGGGACCGTGATCATTGATCTTACTGCGCGCCGCTTTGTATCACGAAGTCCGGAATAGCCAGAGTCACCGGAGCGAAAAAACTGGGCATCTCCGTCGGTGTCTGATAGCGCTACCTTAGCGACTTTGCTGCCGTCGTATCCATTTAATTCAATGTTGAATTCTGCCAGACTGGCGATCAATGGATCCGGTTCGAAAGACAATACTTCCCCTCCCTTACCAACTAATTTCCAAAGGTAGCAGGAAATATAGCCAAGGTTGGCTCCAACATCGACGCAAAAACTGCCTTCAGACAGTTCTTTATCGAAGTAATCGAGAAGTTCGTTCTCATAGGCTCTATCCCAGTACAATCTCCAACCGACTGTCTCATGAAGCGGCACTACGATCGCAAGCCCGCGTAACCTTACGGTTGCAAACGTTGGCTCTATTGGCTTTTTGAAGCTTCCGATTCGGGAACGAACATTTGTAAATATTGACACGCATTTTCCCTATCTATAATTCTTGTCCAGCTGCTTTCAACAACTCAAAACGCCCGATCCGCATCCCAGCAGTATTTCTTGGCATTGCTCCGACCTTCAGATGCTCGGTCGGAGAGTTCGACGTTCCTCGCAAAATGCAATCGCTGCCTCGAACCCCTGCACCATGTTTTCGATATCCAGCTTCTCTATATAATACTTGCGGGCATTTCTCGCCATCTCTTCTCGTAGATCACTATTAAGCAAGCGCTCCATCACCCGTGCCAACTCATTGGCGCCACCGCGATAAAACAAGGAATTCTCGTTTTCCACACAATATTCGAACTCAGGCGCGTGCCGATTGCCAGGGCGAGTTACCACTGGAACGCCGGCCCAAAACGATTGAACGACAGAGAGACCGACGTGCCACGGCGACACAGTTGCGATCGCTCGATCAAGGAATTTTTTTAGTCCCTCGGGTGTATTCGTCCTAGGATGAAATTCAATGCGGTCAGAAAAGCCACCCCTATTTGCCCTTGTTTTCATGGACGCCTCTGTCGACCCACTTCCGACCAATACGAGGCGCACGCTAGGGTGCTCTGCCGCTACGACAGCAAAAGCGTCCAGAAGCTCCATCAACCCCTTTTCATCGCGGTAGTCACCGAAGTAAAGATAGCTGTCACGGCACACCGTCGGATCCGCTTCAAAGCACGCAAGCGCGATCGTATTTCTCGCTACAAAGAGTTTGTCATTTGCAAGCCAGCGCGCAAATTGGTCTCTGCCGGACTCTGTGTAGAAGATAGAAGCCGTTACCCGGGCAGCCGCGATTAGCCGCAAGGGTCGTATAAAAAAACTTCCCCATCTTCTTCCGAAGCCATGACTCCAGATTACCACCTGACCACGGGAGCTGAAGATTATCGAAAGAAGCGATGGATTACGAAGATCAAGGCCGGTAATCAGTATATCATTCTCTACATCAAATGGAATGTTCCACGCATGCTGTCCAAATTTCTTTTTGTCGAACTGTAAATGCATCCATTTGAAATCAGTCGGGCTTTTTGGTGGCTCCTGAGAACAAACGATCAAGTCCCTTCGCCGACGCGCAATTGCGTTAAATACCCCTATTCGATATTCGGCGATCCGCCTCTGTATTATATATATAGTCATATCACTCGGTCACTACAGCGTACATCTATATTTGTCGCGCAAAAATCACGTCAACCTGATAGACGCGACCGGATTCCTGATCAGCGAAACCGGGCTCGATCGACCAGATATTAAACCCGTGATCAGAAAACCATCTCAGGGCTTCCGAAAACTCCCAGTAAGACTCGTACAATGGAACCAGAGATAGCTCCAATTCGACCACCTCCGCACGTACCATAGTCTCCATTGCGCCCTGAATAACCAGAAACTCTGCTCCTTGAACATCGCACTTTAGATACACCTTCTCGACGCCAGGCAAATTCTCCTTGCAATAGCTATCGATTGAACGCATCGGGACTGATATCCTGCTTTCCTCTCTCGCATTTGCTGCTCTCTCCGCTAGGGCTGTCATTGCAAATAGCGAACTCGAAGTGGTTCGCGAAGAGACGGAGAATTCTGCCGTAGCATCACGGTCGCCGATCGCAACCGGCACAACCGACCATCGATTTTGGCGGGACGCGCGACGGCGTAGCGCATCGAGGGCCTGAGGCAGAGGTTCAAAAGAGATCAGAGCCCCATCAAAGCCTGCCCTGTAAAGTGCATTTCCAAAGCCACCATAGTGTGCGCCCACATCGAGAACACAACCGACCTTTCGCTGCCGCAGCAACTCAATTCTTCGCGACCACGGGTCAGTATTCGGGCCAATTCGGGTTACGTTAAATCCGGCCTTTCGAAACACTTCCTTCAGTCTACTCATTTGACGAGCCCTTTATGTTAAACAAGGCGTGGGAACGCCAATGAATTTGGCAATTTTTCTGGCGCTACTCTGGACAGAGTATTCTTCGATTGCAAATTTTCTGACTTGTGTAGCCGCGGCAATCCACTGCGACTCTGGCTGGCGTAGAACCCCATCAAGCCTGTCAGCAAAACGATCCGGGCTTGCGACACCACTACAACCTAGAACGGAAACGAGGTCACGCGGCATGCCTGCCGTATCCGTCGATAAAATAGGGCGAGAATAAGACATATATTTCAATAGTTTTGAGGGAAAATTTGTGTCGGACGCTGAGAAGCTTGGGTCGCGAGGATTCAAAAACGCATACGCGTCAGAGCACAAGGCGTCTAGCTCGGCTGCATTCAAAAACCCTGTGACTTGAGCGCCCATTTCTTTTAATGCAATCGCTGACTGCACGTCGCTAACCCGACCCGCAACAACAACGTCGATGTCTGACAGGTCGATTCGCTTAAGTGCTCGAACCAGGAAATCAGATCCACTTACCTTGTCGACTCCGCCGACGAATACGAGCTTCTTCCTTGTTCCGACTTTTGGAGCTGAGACTTCCGCGACGTGGGGAATCGTCCCATGAAACGCCATACAGCGCCGCCCCTCCAGCAGAGATCCTATGCTTGCGGGCAAATAGAGTAATCCACCTGTCGCAACTTTTGCGACTTCCTTGACTAAGTCTAACCCAGCTGAATTAGATGGCGCGTCGGGAACGATAACGACCACGCGCTGGACCAAGTTGCCGATGCGTTTAACTGCAGCCGCGGAAAGCGTTCCCTGCCCATAGACAAAAACGAAAGCCTCACGACTTACTTCGGCACAAACGGCTCTCTCCAGCGCACGGCTAATGGACCTGCGCTTGATAGCCGGAAGGTTGAGGAATCTCACCAGCTTCATCCCAGTCGAGGACGATTTGATCTCCATTCCAGGCTGCAGAAAAGGTCCACGTGGCCACGACGATTCGTTTGAAAACCAAAAACTTCTGTCCACACGACCAAACGTCTCCAACGCGTCAACCAAGCCTCGTATCCAAGCGGACGCCGCTGGTGAAACAAAAGGAAAACGGAGAACCTGCTCATCCGAGAACGTCGGCGCTATTAGAACAACTGGATACATGCCATCCATCCTCTCCAGTACCTTCACCTCCGTCTCTCTCGTCCATAGCGATCTGCGCCTGCCCGGGTGGTACGCCAATTACCAGCACTCGCGATTTCGGAAGTTCCTACGGCCACCAGCCCGGGCAATGACCAGTAGCACAGCGATCCAATTAATCCAGGAAATAGTACCGAATTCTCCTTGAAGAAGAACAGCACAAACAAAACAAAATGCAATGCCACCAGCGGTCCACACCAATACTGACCCGATTTTTTGATTCTCCTTATCATCTCGATTTGCAAAATGATAAATATCGCCGTGAACAATATGAGTCCCAGAACTCCATTCTCCGCCACAATCATCGCAGCGCCTACTTCCGCAGCCATACTAAGGTCACGCACCTCGAACGCCTTCCCAGCTCCAGAAGCATAACCGGTGAAATTTCCAAAAGGCGCCAAATTTACCCATTCGACAACAAACTTCAAGAAGATCGCATTTATTCTTTCGCCTATGTCTAACTGACCTTCACTTAGTAACACCATTCTTTCGCCAAAGATCACGCTGTTAACACGGTCCCAAAAGAGCGCTAGAGAAAAAACCGCTACGGGACTCGCCGCGAAAAGCGCGAAAATCAGACGGCCGCGATGAACCCGAATTTCGATTGCCAGTAGAATGAAAGCGATAAAAATGGCACTAAATAAAGCACCTCTACGGGCGGTCATCCATATTACAGCGAGTATCATCAGAGCGATAGCCAACTGAACTAGCCGCTCTTTTGAACTCCTTGACCTCAACACAAGCGCCGAAGCAAAACCAAATGCACACAGCGATGCAATTGAGTTAACGGGCGCAGTAGTAAAATAGCCAGCAAGTGTTGCTTGTCCGATACGAAACTCCTTCCCTGCTAGAAGCTCGATAGCGTTTGCCCTAAAAACGCTCGGCAGCGCGTCGTTGCCAAAAACAAGCATTACAATGCCTAGAGGGAACTGAAGCGCTATAACCGAAACGAAAACCTTTGCCGCTCTAACAAACTTCATTGAATCGCCTGGCCGGCCGTACGTCAGGAATGCCAATCCAAGCATTGGAGTCCCGGCGCCCAACAAAAGAGCTTGAATTCCGAGCATAGTGTCGATTGCAAACGCAGGAACAGCGTAAATCGCTACGAGCGCGATCCAACTGACGATCCATCCATAGGCCACTGAGGCCTGATTTTTGTTGACTTTGACAAGCCCGAAGAAAACAAGCGCAAGAAATATTGAGACTGGCAGTGCCTCAATTTGCACTGGCTGCGTCGGAGTCAATTTCCTCAAAACGCCAGCAACCGCAGGTCCAACTAGCGCGACCAGCATCAACCTGTCCACGCTCAGGCTGCTGTTCTTGCCGACCCGACCGCTAGGGCGCGGCCCAGCCGCCAGTGCTTGATTTCGGTGAGCCTCGGACTGAAGTTTCATGTCCTCGTGCTCTCCCGCTTTCGCCAAAATATGAACGGGACGGTATAGAACATTCGTCCCAGCGCGACGCCGGCTGCTCCCAGCAGCGATCCCAACGCCACAGCAGCCACCAGGTTAGCAACCGCCCCGCCAATGGTTAGCATATTTGCGAATCGCAACTCCCCTCGACCTATAAGCGAGAAGTAAGGAACGATTATCATTGCAATTGCCACATATGACAAAGTATATGAGCAATAAATAACCATAAGCTCTTGGTAAATAAATCTTGATTGACTTAGCAGAATCACCAAAGGCGGCCCAAATGCAATTGACGCCAGCGAGAGCATTATTATTATACGCTTTATATTTGCAGAGCTTCTCAGCAAGATATTCTGAAAGCCGACCTTGTCATTTGCACGATCTAGCTTGATAAGCTCTGGCAGTATAGGCGAAAAGTATGCTCTAGGCAGTGACTGTATTTGCTGGTTCATCTCACCGCAGAGGCTCGCGACGGCAACTATTTCGGCGGACACAAAATATCCAAGCACGATACGATCTGCTGACGAGTACAAGAGAGAAGATACGTTATTTACCCATTGCAGAACGGAATAATGGACGGCCAGCGAAAGCAATCCGAGCACCTCGTGGAGGCTAAATTTTTCAATTCCCCTTGTTGCCACAAATGCTTTCACACCTCCGCGCAAGATAATACACAGGAGGTTTATAACTAAAAGCTGAGTCAATGGAAAACTTAGCATCCCGGCCGTGGCTACACTTCCAATGCTAAATAACCGCGTAGACACCTCACATAGCGCATTCTCTTTAAAACGACTTTGCGCTCTCAGTGTCGCAGCGCATATCATATCCCACTGTAATGCAATCGCAGTGAGTACAGCAAGCAAGACAAATCTTACAATATCTATATGATTTTCGGTCCAGATCAGTGGCGGGTAACTGCGAAGGGCAACACTAGACAGCGCGAACGCAATGCCACCTGAAAGAACTGAAACCGCTAAGCCGCCGAACACAATCAAGCTAATTGCCGCGGACCGCTTCGTGCGATCGACCTCGGCCGATATCAACTGAGTAGCAGCCATACCGACGCCGGGTGTTGCTGCACCAAGTACGCCCGCAAGCGATAAGTTGAAGGTCCACAGGCCATAGCCACTCAAGCCAACAGAGTAGATCAGCGGCGCAGTTAACAGCAATTGCAAAGTAGGCATACTAATTTGCTCAACCAACGCCCAAAGTCCGGGCTTTGATATACCGGATAGGCGCCCCAGAAGCGCTCCTTTTCGGCTCCTTGCTGTCAAACTTTTCTATTCTCTAGTTCGGAAGTGGGTACTGGCTTCTTCCAGGTAAATTGCATGCTATGAATGCTAGCGTCAGCCAGCCTGCGCTCATATTTTGCCAATTAGAGTTCGGTATTCGGGCGATTTGCGCACTTTGTCCTGTGACCATTCGAGGTTTTTGACAAATATCGCGTTGCCATCCCCATCAAGCGTATCCCGCACAATTTCCCGTGTTCGAGGTTCGTACCTTATCCTGGTAAAGCCGCTCGCCGCGAGTGCGCCTCGGACAGAATCCGCAGCGAAGCCATATCTCTTTTCTTGCCCATTGACCTCCACAATCACTGCTTGCAAGCTCTCCAGCTCAAGCGTTCTACTCGCCCCAGCAAGAACGGCAGGCTCAAATCCCTCAACGTCAATCTTCATCAAAACCGGCATTCTTCCTTCCAGGAGGTCATCGACTCTTTTGACCTCGACCGGGATGAATGCCTCTCCATCAATTGCTACTCGATTTCTCGTATCAGCATTGTTGATGAACCCAATTGATCCATCTTCTGAACCTGCGCCAACATTATGGAGCTCTACACGGCTGTCGAGGAAATTAATGGCAATGTTTCGGCGCAGATGAACAAACGTGGATTCGATCGGTTCTATGCAGACACAAGGGGACCCCACTGCTCCCGCCGCCATCACGGAATAGGCGCCCACGTTCGCTCCAACGTCGACGAAGAGCTCTTCGGGACGCAAAAAATGAAGGACAAAGCCCATTTCCTCCCATTCAAGAAGGCCATTGTAAATGTTTCCGGTGGCACCGGTCATCCCGTTTGCAACTAACAAAATTGTGTCGTTCACGAATGGAACGGCAATCGAACCCAATGCCAGTCGCGAAGCGATTTGCCAACGGATAAATCGAGCCAACGCTGCGACTTTGCCATACCGATTACCAGGATGCTCAAGGATGAGCCTCATTGTCCGAATTATGTTCATGCCATGGGTCCTAGCTTACCCCTTGGAAGGAGCAATGATATGTTCTCGAATTCATCTAACCGTCTGAAGATTTTAAATTTCCTGGCAATCGGTAAATAACGTCGCCTCGGATTCACACGCTGTTTCAACCTGACCTTGCGGCCCCGCTTTCCGGCGGTCGCGGACTATTTGCTCGCTTGATGACGCAAAGACGCCTGCTCGAGCTTCGTACCTTCGAATTGTTGCGCTATCTTGGAAAAAGTTGTCCTAGTTTTCGGACAGGCTTTGCAACGAGGGCATAGTCTATGATGCCGGATCCAAGCCAACGGCGTCGAGACCGAAGAGCCTCTATATTGTGCTCTATATACGAGCGCAGATCCCGCGTACTGGCCCCTCCAACCATCATATCCACAAGCGTATTGTTAGTAGTCGCACAGTTGAATTGGTGGAGGTCTACCGCCCTCAGCATCCAATCGTAATCTGATGCCACTTTGAGACTGAGGTCAAATATGCCGACCGCTTCCGCTACCTTGCGCCTGACGTAGAACGTGGGATGAGCGGGCATCCAACCGGTCCGAAAACCCTTGGCGGGCCTGGGGGCGGCACGCCAACGCCGGATGACCCGCTTCTTGAAATGATCTTCAACAAAATCCAGATTGCCATGCACGATATCGGCCTGTTCAAGTTCTGCCGAAATTCGCGTCAGCACAGTATGGTCATGGAAACAATCGTCGGAATTCAGCACGCCTACTGCGTCTCCAGTATAGAGGCGCAGCCCCTTATTGAGTGCATCATACATTCCACGATCGGGCTCGCTGACCAACTGAATCCGGTCCTGCGGATAGGACCGGACGATTGTCAGCGTTTCGTCCGATGACCCGCCATCGACCACCACCAACTCTTTGTCCTGATGATCCTGGGCAAAGAAGCTATCGACCGTATGCCTGATTGTTGCGGCCGAGTTCCAGCAGACCGTCAAAACCGAGATTCTCATGTCAACTCGGTCCAACGTTCCTTACTGTGCCGCAACCCGAATGCGATCCTCGTCCAAGCGCCGGTGCTCGGATTCCCGTCTTACCGTTTCGAGATCGGACTGGACCATTTCCTGGACCATTGTGGCTAGGGAGGTTGTTGCCTTCCATCCGAGAACGCGCTCCGCTTTCGAGGGGTCGCCGATCAGAAGCTCCACTTCGGTCGGCCTGAAGTACCGCGGATCCACCTCGACCAGAACAGCGCCGGATCTTGCATCGATGCCTTTTTCGTCGATGCCGGAACCGACCCATTGAATCTCGGTCCCAACTTCGCTGAATGCAAGCTCGACGAAACGGCGGACCGAGTTCTTTACTCCGGTTGCTAGGACATAATCGTCGGGCACGTCCTGCTGAAGGATCCTCCACATGCCCTCGACATAGTCGCGGGCATGACCCCAATCTCGCTCGGCAGACAGATTGCCGAGGTAGAGTTTGTCCTGAAGGCCCAGGCTGATCGCGGCAGCTGCGCGCGTGATCTTACGCGTCACAAATGTCTCGCCGCGCATCGGACTCTCGTGATTGAACAGGATGCCGTTGGAAGCGTGAATGCCATAGGCTTCGCGGTAATTTACCGCAATCCAGTAGGCATAGATCTTTGCTGCCGCATAAGGCGATCGCGGATAGAAGGGCGTCGTTTCCTTTTGCGGAATCTCCTGCACCTTCCCGTAGAGTTCGGATGTCGATGCCTGATAGAAACGCGTCTTTTTTGTCAGGCCGAGCAGCCGGATGGCCTCGAGAAGGCGTAGCGTGCCTATCGCGTCTGCATTCGCCGTATATTCGGCGGTCTCGAAGCTCACCTGAACATGCGATTGTGCTGCGAGATTGTAGATCTCGTCTGGCTGCACTTCCTGGACGATGCGGATGAGGTTCGTGGCATCAGTCATGTCGCCATAATGCAGCGACAGCCTTACGTCCTTCTCATGCGGATCCTGGTAGAGATTATCGATGCGACCGGTGTTGAATGACGACGAACGCCGCTTGATGCCGTGGACGTGATAGCCCTTTGCCAGCAGAAGTTCCGCCAGATAGGCGCCATCCTGGCCAGTGATACCGGTTATGAGTGCGATCTTCCTGGTCATGGTGCTTCTCCGGCGATTTCTGGAACGCGATTGTGAGTGTCTGCCAAGCGAATAATATGATCCTCCCGCAATCAGTAAGCCTCTTCGGCTCTACCGAGCACCAAATCCGGTCAGCATGGTTCGGATCGTACGAAACACAATCAGCACGTCGAGCCAAGGCGAAAAATTCTTGATGTAGTAGAAGTCGTAGTGAAGTTTTTCCAGAACGTCGTCCACCGCCGCAACATGGCCCTGATTGACTTGCGCCCATCCGGTAATGCCAGGCCGGACGATGTGCCGATATCGGTAGAATGGCAGCTCAGCCTCATACCATTTCGACAGCACGAGTGCCTCCGGCCGCGGTCCGATCCAGCTCATTTCGCCGCGCAAGATGTTGAGGGCTTGCGGCAACTCATCAATCCTGGATTTTCTCAAGAACTGCCCAAGACGTGTAATGCGCTCATCGCCAGTCTTTGTGATGGCCTCTTCCTTTTCATCACCAACAGCGGCGCTGAGTTTCATCGTCCGAAATTTGTAAACCTCGTAAATATTTCCTCTGTACCCCATCCTTTTTTGTCTAAACAATGCCGGTCCGGCCGAGTCGAGTCTTATCGCCATCGCCACGAATAAAAACAATGGCGAGAAAACGATAAGGATAAACAGCGCTGAACCCCAATCAATAGCCTGCTTCATCTTTAAATAGGCATGATTTGGATTCAGTGACCCTAGCGTATTTTCTGAAAGATGCTCGATCTCTACCCTACCGGTGAGCGACTCGGTGATTTGCTTGACGTGATAGACCGGCGTTCCCGAGAGGGCGCGATCGGCGATATACCGCTCCCATTCCTCTGAAAGATCGGCTCGCAGATCCGCCACCACACCGCTAGCGTCCTCAACTACCGTCTCAGGCGAATCGACCCGATGCCAGTGCACGCCCGGTATGCTCTCTAGCCTGTCGACATCTCCGCCAGGAATTACCGCGAGTCGATATGAATCGAGCCGTCGCGTGGCAAGGCTCAAGCCAAAATACCACAGTGTCGATTGGATGAAGCTGGCGGCGGCCTGGAACCGACTATAGTCGAATCTGAAGAAGAAGATGGTGACGAACACAAGCCCATAGGTCAGGGCGAAGGTGGGCAGGATGTAGCCAGCCGCCGCGACCCCCGGAAAGTTGCCAATGCGCTTATAGAAAAAGTAACCAGACGTGTGGGCGATAAATGCAGCGAGAATAGTAACCTGCATATTTGTGGATAGGAGAGCTCCTGGACCAAATGCCATACGAATCAAAGCTGGCACGACGATAGCAGCAGTAAGGCCACCTAGTAATTGAAAGCGCATCCGGAACAGAAGATGCCTTCGGTTGGATGGATTGCGCGTGGAGGTGCTCAAGTTTGTCAGATCGGTCTCTAATGAGGTTAAACGTCAGAACTGTGAGGGTTCGTATTCATTTCGAACAGGAGGTAAAGTCTCGATCGTACCTATGCTGTCCCTATGCGCCCACGCGGTTGCACGGCGCAGCAGCGGAAGCCCTCGCTCGACGCAACTTTATGTCATCAATGGCTACCGCACTCCCGGGTGAAACCCGAGAGCCGACTCTGCAGCACTTGCACCGCATGACCCAGCGTCAATTGCGGTTATGCGATCGCGACGAGTTCCCTTGAATCTAGGTCAACAGGGATCTCGCCATTCATGATGGCAACCAGAACCCGGGCCCTTCCGGCCGGATCGAGCCGGTCAAGACGACCGATCATCTCCGCGAAAGGACCTGAAAGAATCCGAACCGAGGCGCCCGCGGTAAGGCCTCCGCTGAAATCAAGCAAGCCGTCCTTGCCGGTCAGGCCAATGAACCGCTCCACCAGCCCCGAGGGGACCGGCAAGGGCCGCTCGCCCTGCATGATGAGGGAGCGCACGCCGAACGTTCCATTGACCGAGCGCCACCGCTGCAGCGCGACATCGAGGGCGATGAACATGTAACCTGGAAAATAGGCCGCCGGCCGCGTCTCGATGCGCCGGGCATGACGTGTGGTCTTCTCGCAGCGAGGTACAAACGAGTGGAATCCTTGCATCCGGAGATGCCGTTCGGCGACGTCTTCTTTTCCCGGAAACACGCTGGCGGCATACCAGCGTGCTGCGGTGCCGGTTGCGGGCCACTGCGGCGATGCAGTCGCCTTAACAGTTGTTTTTTCCGGGGTGATCACAAGTATCCTTCTCGGCGGTCTTTGGCACGGTCGGGGCAAGCGTTACGACAGCGCGAAGATACCAGCAAGCAACCATGTCGTGAGAATCGATGCGGTTGATCGAATCCTGCTAATTGTCCACTACTTTAGCTGCGCCTAAAAGTCATCGCGCCGCTTTCTTTTTTAGCTATCCAGCAGCGGTATCGAGCAATTGCTCCGATATGTAGCTGCTTTGTTACGCTGGCTCGCGACGAGTCGCTGGCTGTTCTGGTGCTTAATCGGTCGATTTGACCATTGTGTGACGGTATCGTTAGCAAAGTGTTGCGAAGCAGATGCCGACCAATTTGGCGTTTCTGTCCAGCCGTTCATTGATCGTCGTCGTCACGCCGGCGTGCATTGACGAAAGTCCGACAGGCCGTCGCTGAAACAGGACCACGCAATCACAGGCCTGTGGTTGCGTGGACTCAATCAGTGCCGTGCACAATCAGGAGCGTTTGAGCAGCGACCAGACGGCAGGCACAAGGCTCGCCGCGAGGCCGACCTTGATCAGGTCGCCGACGATGAACGGCACGACGCCGAACTGCCATGACTTTTCCGGGCCAATGAGCAGTGCCAACCAAGCAAAGCCCATCGCCATCATTATGATTTCGGCAACCAGAATTGCGTTGAAGAGCTTGATCGGATGGCGATCCCATCCGCGATCGCCAGCCCAACCGACGATCGCCGCCATGACCACGAAGCCAGCAAGGTAGCCGCCGGTCGAGCCGAGCATGTAAGCGACGCCGATGCCCTTTTCCGGCGTGCCCTGGAAGACAGGGAGGCCCATGGCGCCCTCCGCCATGTAGAGAAGCAGCGTGGCGACGCCGAGGCGCATGCCGAATGCTGCGGCGATCAGAAAAACGGCTAAGGTCTGCATCGAGATGTCGACCGGCCCGAGCAAAACTCTGGTTTTGGCCGACAAGGTCAGCACCAGCGTTCCGACGATCGCCAGCAAAAGCTGGGTCGCCAGGCGGGCCGCGCCCTTTTCAGGCAAAGCGAGAGAAACAAGCGGACGCATTGTCGTTGCAATTGCCATGGTCTTCCTCATATCGGACTGCCGCAGATCGCGGCCTTGCGTTTTCCTATATTGGCTTCCGTGTTATGCGGCAATCGGTTTTGCCGTCTCTAGAACAGAGCTGAACGACATTCGCCATGGTGCTGAAATTCGACACAGACTTCGACCCGTCCTACGGCCAGGGCGTGACCGTTGCGCCCGACGTGCTTCGGATTACCGCGAAAAATCCCAGCCCGTTCACCTTTCACGGCACCAACAGCTACATCGTCGGGCGCAAGACGCTGGCGGTGATCGATCCGGGGCCAGATGACGATGCGCATCTCAAGACACTGCTCGAGGTGATCGGAGACAGGCCGGTCAGCCACATATTCGTCAGCCACACGCATCGCGACCATTCTCCGCTGGCAGCGCGGCTGAAGCAGCACACCGGGGCAATTGTCCTGGCCGAAGGCCCACATCGGCCGGCCAGGCGGCTGCGCATAGGCGAGGTTAATCCGCTCGACGCCAGCGCCGACACCGCCTTTTATCCGGATATCGCGCTTCCCGACGATACGATGGTCAAGGGCGACGGTTGGGCGATCAGGACGGTACTGACGCCGGGTCACGCTGCCAATCACGCGGCTTTTGCGCTGGAAGGAACCGGTGTCCTGTTCTCGGCCGATCACGTCATGGGTTGGGCGACCTCCATTGTTGCGCCGCCGGACGGCGCCATGGCCGACTATATGGCCTCGCTGGATCGGCTGATCGAGCGCGACGACCGCCTGCTGCTGCCCGGCCATGGCGGGCCGGTGACCGCGCCGCGCAGTTTCATGCGCGAGTTGAAGACGCATCGCAGGATGCGCGAACAAGCGATTCTCGAACGGATCAGAAGCGGCGACTGGACGATCAAGGACATGGTCCGGGCGATCTATCGCGATACCGATCCGCGCCTCCATGGCGCTGCCGGACTGTCCGTGCTTGCCCATCTGGAGGATCTGGTGGCGCGCGGTCTGGTGCGCACCGACGGCGACCCGGCGATCGACGGCATTTTCACTCCTATCATGTAAGCACTATTCGGCCGGGGCCGTGCCGACCTGGCCGGCGACTTCCTGATCCAGTTCGGCAAGGAAATCCACGATGCGGGCCGCATTGTCGCCAAGGTCGTAGCGGCCATAACGGGAGGCCGAACGCATGTCGACAATGACCGCATTGCCATCGTCGGTCACACGGATGGCGACATCGGCGGGAAGGCTGAGGACGAAGCTCTTGGCCAGGGCGTTGATCGTCATCTCGCTTTGCCCGATCGCACGGGGAACCGGCGCCGTAAGCTGCCAATCCCGACGATCGAGCACGGTTTCGACTGCTTCCAGGACCCGATCGAAAGGCAGATTGTAGCTGCGTCCGGTGACTAGCGGATAGGTCTCGGTCTGCAGACGCTGCTCGCCCGGGGTCGGTGGCGAAAGCGCGTTCATTTCCCCGGTCCGGGTGCTGGTGTCGAGTACCGGCGGATCGTCGAAATCCGTCGAGATGTCCCTTAGCGGCGGAGAAGTCGCTGCCCAGTAGGCGACAATGCAAAAAGGAGCAAGCACCAGCAGTGCCAGCACCGTGCCGACGGTGAGATCGCGGCCGCCACGGTCGCCGAAATTCCACAGTCTCGAAAAGGCAAATCCGGCGAACAACAGCGCAAAGGCGGCAAGTAGCGCGACAATACCGAGCACCCAAAGGAAGGCCGGCGTTTCAACAAGCTCATATCGGTGGCCGACGAGGACGGTCAGGAGCAGGACCGCCGAAAAAGCGCCTGTCCGCCGCGACCAGCCGGCCGCCTTCGACGTCTGTCGCTCGGGAATTTCCATTGTTTTCTGCACTGCTCCACGCGAACGAGCGTTTAGCGCCGTTTAGCGGCGGCTTGGAAGAGAAAGACATCATCTCAGTTAATCCGTCGGCAGACGATAGTCCCTGAATTGCCGGCGCAAGGTGATCTTCTGGATCTTGCCGGTAGCGGTGTGGGGAATTTCGCCTACGAAGGCGACGTCATCCGGCATCCACCACTTCGCCACCTTGCCATCCATGAAAGCGAGGATATCCATCTTGGTCGGCTCCCGGCCCGGCTTGCGGACGACGACAAGCAACGGCCGTTCGCCCCATTTCGAATGCTGGATGCCGATGGCAGCCGCCTCCGCCACATCCGGATGACCGACTGCGAGATTCTCGAGCTCGATGGTCGAGATCCATTCGCCGCCCGACTTGATGACGTCCTTGGCGCGATCGGTGATCTGCATATAGCCGCTCGGGTCGATATGGGCGACATCGCCGGTATCGAACCAGCCTTCTTCATCGAACTGTTCGGATCCGATGCCGCCATAGTAGGCGCGCGCGACAGCCGGACCGCGGACCTTCAAGCGTCCGAATGTCTTGCCGTCCCATGGCAGCGCGTTGTTGTCGTCGTCGGTCACCTTCATTTCGACGCCGAAGGGCGGATAGCCCTGCTTGCTCTGGACGTCGAGCCGGGCTTCGCCCTCAAGCCCGGCATAGTCCGGCTTCATGGTACACAGCGTGCCGAGCGGAGACATTTCGGTCATGCCCCATGCATGGATGACCTCAACATCGTAATTGTCCTGGAACTTCGTTGTGATCGCACGCGGGCAGGACGAGCCGCCGATGACGACCTTCTTCAGATAGGGAAGTTCCTTGCCGGTCTCCTCCAGATGCTGGAGCAGCATCAGCCACACTGTCGGCACGGCGGCGCTGAACGTCACCTTTTCGGTGTCGAGCAACTCGTAGATCGAGGCGCCGTCCATCTTGCAGCCAGGCATGACCAGCTTGGCGCCGATCATCGGCGCGCTCTGGCCAAGGCCCCAGGCGTTGGCGTGGAACATTGGCACGACCGGCAGTATTGTGTCGCGCGAAGAGAGCCCCATCGCGTCGGGCATCGCGGCGATCATTGCGTGCAGCACGTTCGAGCGATGGCTGTAGAGGACGCCTTTCGGATCGCCTGTCGTGCCCGAGGTGTAGCACATGCCGGCCGCGGTGTTTTCATCGAACGTCTTCCAGGTGAAGGCGCCGTCGGCTTCGCCAAGCCATTCCTCATAGGCAACGACGTTCGGCAGCACCGTTTGCGGTATGTGCGCCTTGTCGGTCAGCACGATCACCTGCTTCAGCGATTTGACCGCGCCGGCGATCTTTTCAAGCAGCGGCATGAATGTCAGATCGACGAAGATCGCCTTATCTTCGGCATTGTTCATGATCCAGACGATCTGCTCGGGAAACAGGCGCGGATTGAGCGTGTGATAGATCGCGCCGACACCCATGATGCCGTACCAGGCTTCGATGTGGCGCGCCGTATTCCAGGCCAAAGTGGCGATGCGGTCGCCAAGTCCAAAGCCATCACGCTCGAGCCGCTCAGCGACCCGCAGGGCGCGGCGATGAATTTCGGCGTAAGTGGTCCGGACGATAGGGCCCTCGATCGAGCGCGACACGATCTTGCGTTCGCCGTGCTGCCTGGCTGCGTTGTCGATGAGCTTGTGGCAAAGCAGCGGCCATTCCTGCATCAGTCCGAGCATTCTTTCCTCCCATTGGTTTTTCGTTCCATTGTGGGACGAACAAGCATATTGTCCAGCCATGACCGGGCAGAAGCAGCGCATTGGTCGAAAAGACAGGGAAAACCGCCACAATCCGGCCATCGTCGTTAACTTTGATTAATTGGGCAGGGGTGCGATTGGCGAATGAAAGAGGTTCGCATGGACGCGCAGCTCGACGACAAAACTCTCGAAGATACGCTCGCCGAAAGCCTGGCCGATCTGGTGCCGGACGCCAAAACCGTTTCCGAAGACGAATTCGTCGAAGTTGTCGGCGGCGCACTTGAGGCGGTCGGCGGCACGCTGCTGTTCAAGATGTGCGTTCAGAACGAAGGCGAAGGCCAGCACGTCGCCGCGGCTTGCGTCGGCGATGGCGGCAACCGCCAGTTCCTGCTTCTTACCTTGCCGACCGGCGGTGGTTCACTCAAGGTCGAAACCGCGTCGAGAAGCACCAATCCGGTTGCCGGTATCGCCGCCGCCTATGCCGGGCTGTTGGATGCGTTTCAGGCTGCCGCCTGATCGGTCAACGGCAAGGCCGTTTGACGAGAGATCTGCCAGCGCCGAGGGCGATGGTTTTTGAGTCCCGTATTCGACGTCGGCCTTGCGCGGCGCGCACGCCCGACACACCTTAAAGTGCGTCGCGTCAAAGGACTTCACGCGACGCGCTTTAAGTCCTTATTTCTATGCATGTCGTTATCCCAAAACCGCTGCGCACTTTTGAGCGACATGCATTAGGTCGTGCAAGGAGAACCCGTCATGGACCAGATCGCCAATCCGTCACCCGGCTTTCAACGCAACCCGGGTAAAGTGATCACTGTCGAGCCCTACATCGGAACTGTGACCGTACGCGCCGGCGACGCGGTCATCGCCTCGTCTAAGAGGGCCAAGGTGTTGACCGAATCCCCCTACCCCCGGGTCCTCTACATTCCATTCGAAGACATCGATTTCGACCAGCTTCGCAAGACGGAATTGTCGACGCATTGCCCATACAAGGGCGATGCGAGCTATTGGAACGTGCTGCCTGCCGCGGAAGCCGGCAAGGATGCGATGTGGGCCTATGAGCAGCCTTTCGACGAGATGATCGAAATCCGCGATCACGGCGCGTTCTATCCCAACAAGGTGACGATCGAAGCCACGCCGGATTGAGCAGGGCGGCTCGAGACTTATTTGCGGTCAGTCGGTGGTACCCTCTAAGCGCCAGACACAGCAAGCCTCGCCCGGATTCGGCCGCGATCCAGCCGCAATAACGGCAGGGTCTTTCCATTCCGGGGTCCCGCTGGCACGTAATCTGCGCCGTTACAACGTTCAGGCCTGCGACTGGATTCACCCTGCCTTGGCCCATTCCATCCTCACCGCGGCCACTCTATCAGACGTGATCTCGTAGCACTTGCCGTCGGGATGGGGATGGCGGTGCAGGGCACGCGGCCTTGCCATGACGGTAGGGAATGGAAAGACGGAACATCTTCGTGCTTGCCGACGCGCCCGAGGTCAATAGCGGCGCACGCGCAACGAGGTCACGAAAGTCGGGGATACTAGATGATCGGGAGACGAGGGCAACGCTGAAGACGGAGGGACGACCTAAGATCGCTGGATCACAGCATGAGGGAGCGTTCGCACCAAACGGCAGTCAGCACGGCCTGCAAGGAATTGATCGGTCGCCGACCGGCATCCGCCGTAGTCGTTGTAGTCGTCAAGGATCATGAGTCCACCTGGGCTCAACACCTCCACGGTCCGTTCAAGACAGAGCTTGACTGGATCGTACCAATCGCAATCGAGATGGGCCAACGCTATTCTGCTTTTCGGATGAAAGTGCACCGTGTCTTCGAACAGGCCCTTGTGAAAGACAATGCGTGCGCCATCGACCGGGACCCCGAAGTCCATGAAGCTGGTGCTCACCTTGTCGAACAGATCGCCTTGATACCCGTAGTAGGTGTCACCGCCAATACCCTTGGATCGTCCCGATCGGATGGTGTCGTAACGGGCCTTGGATTTTTCGTCGTCCTCTTCGGTCGGGCTCGGAATCATGCCAAACACGTCGTAGCCGTGGAAATGACGGTCATCGTCGAGTTCGGACGCGATGTAGATTGCCGAGCCACCGAGTGCGATACCGTATTCGATGAAGTCGCCGGGGACCTTTTCACGCCTCACTTGCCTGATCGCATCGCGGAGGCTGATAAACTTCTCGTCCGAAAGGTACGTCAGCCGAGCGCGCTGCACCGAACTGGCGATGGCCGGCACTCTAAGCCTGTTCGCATTCTTCAGCAGGCGTCGGGTCAATCTTGTCTACATCGTGCGATGCTAGCCAGCAGCCTGGAGATTTGCAAGCGAGCGAACACGGCCTTGACGCGGAATAATCTGCAACGTCCGTTGCTGGCCCGGGTGGGTGCGAAGGCCGACGGCAGGGCAGAAACGATGTCGAGATTGGAGCTGTCACGCACGCGCTCGCGTGAACTTGTTTACAAAATCGTAATCTCGGATCGGGACGGCCAGGACCAATCGACATCGTCGATTGGTCCGAGAACCGTTAGCCGCGGTTGACCTTTGCAGCCCGTACCGCCGCCTGCGCGGCAGCCAGCCTGGCGATCGGCACGCGGTAGGGCGAGCATGACACGTAGTCGAGGCCAACCTCCTCACAGAAATGGATCGATGCCGGGTCACCGCCATGTTCGCCGCAAATGCCGAGCTTGATCTCCGGCCGCGTCGCCCTGCCCTTTTCGGCCGCCATCCGCACCAGTTCGCCGACGCCCTCAATGTCGAGCGACACGAACGGATCCTGCTCGAGGATGCCCTTCTGACGATAAGTCTCCAGGAACGAGGCCGCGTCGTCGCGTGAGATGCCGAAGGTGGTCTGGGTCAGATCGTTAGTGCCGAAAGAGAAGAATTCGGCCGCCTCGGCAATGACATGGGCGCGGAGCGCGGCGCGCGGCAGTTCGATCATCGTGCCGGTAAGATAGGTGATCTTGACGCCGGTCTCTTCCATCACGCTCTTGGCGACGGCGTCGATCCGCGCCTTGACGTAGTCGAGCTCCTTCACCAGACCGACCAGCGGCACCATGATTTCCGGAACCACCAGCGCGCCGGCCTTCCTGCCGGCCTCGACGGCGGCCTCGAAAATGGCGCGCGCCTGCATCTCTGCGATTTCGGGATAGGAAACCGCAAGCCGGCAGCCGCGATGGCCAAGCATTGGATTGAATTCGTGCAGGGCCTCGGTGCGCTGCCTGAGCTTGTCGGGCGACACGTTCATGGCGGCAGCGACTTCGGCCACCTCTTCCTCGGTCTTGGGCAGGAATTCGTGCAGCGGCGGATCAAGCAAGCGGATCGTCACCGGCAGGCCGGCCATGATCTCGAACAATTCGAGGAAATCCGAGCGCTGCATGGGCAAGAGTTTTGCGAGCGCCGTTCGCCGGCCCTTTTCCGTGTCGGCCAGGATCATCTCGCGCATGGCGACGATACGGTCGCCCTCGAAGAACATGTGCTCGGTGCGACAAAGTCCGATGCCTTCGGCGCCGAAGGAACGCGCCATGCGCGCGTCGAGCGGCGTCTCGGCGTTGGTGCGGACCTTCATGCGACGCACGGCATCGGCCCATTCCATGATGGCGGCGAAATCGCCCGAGAGTTCCGGCTGCAGCATCGGGACGGCGCCCTTCAGCACCTGGCCGTTACCGCCATCGATGGTAATGATGTCGCCCTTGTGGAACGTCGACCCCATCGCCATCAGCGTGCCGGCTCTGTAGTCGACGCGCAGCGAGCCCGCGCCCGACACACAAGGCTTGCCCATGCCGCGCGCCACCACAGCGGCGTGGCTGGTCATGCCGCCACGCGTGGTCAGGATGCCTTCCGCCGCATGCATACCGTGGATGTCCTCGGGACTGGTCTCGATGCGCACGAGGATCGCCTTGCGGCCTTGCGTCTTAAGCTCCTCGGCGTCGTTGGAGGAAAAGACGATCTCGCCGGTGGCTGCACCCGGAGATGCGGGCAGACCGATGCCGATCACATCGCGCGCCGCCTTCGGATCGATGGTCGGATGCAGCAACTGGTCGAGCGAGGCCGGATCGATGCGGACGACGGCCTCCTCCTTTGAGATGAGCTTGTCGCGCGCCATGTCGACGGCGATTTTGAGCGCCGCCTTGGCGGTACGCTTGCCGGACCTCGTCTGAAGCATCCACAATTTGCCGCGCTCAATGGTGAACTCGAGATCCTGCATATCGCGGTAGTGCTTTTCCAGACGGTCGGAGATGGTGACGAAAGACTGGAAGGCTTCCGGCATCAGCTTCTGCAGCGACGGCTTGTCCGAGCCGGCGGCAATGCGCGCCGCCTCGGTGATGTTTTGCGGCGTGCGGATGCCAGCGACGACATCTTCGCCCTGCGCATTCACCAGGAACTCGCCATAGAGCATCTTTTCGCCGGTGGACGGATTGCGGGTGAAGGCGACGCCGGTGGCCGAGGTCTCGCCCATATTGCCGAAGACCATGGCCTGGACGTTGACCGCAGTGCCCCAGCTTTCGGGAATGTCGTGCAGGCGCCGATAGGTTATGGCGCGGTTGTTCATCCAGCTCGAAAACACGGCGCCGATCGCCCCCCAGAGCTGCTCGTGCGGATCTTGCGGAAACGGCTTGCCGAGTTCCTCCTCGACCTTGGCCTTGTAGAGTGCGATCACGCCCTGCCATTCGATGGCCGTCAGTTCGGTATCGAGTTCGTGGCCGAGCCCGCCCTTCTGGTCTTCGAGGATCTCTTCGAACACCTCATGGTCGAGGCCCATGACGACATCGGAATACATCTGAATGAAACGCCGGTAGCTGTCATAGGCAAAGCGCGCATCGCCTGAATCGGCGGCCAGCGCCTCGACCGTCTCGTCGTTCAGACCGAGATTGAGCACGGTGTCCATCATGCCGGGCATCGAAGCGCGGCCACCGGAACGCACCGACACCAAAAGCAGTTTCGAGGGATCGCCGAAACGGCGCCCGGTCAGCCGGCCGATGTGGTCAAGCGAAACCGCGACGTCCGCCTCCAGCGAGGCCGGGTACGTGCGGCCGTTGGCGTAGTAGGCGTTGCAGACCTCGGTGGTGATGGTGAACCCCGGCGGCACGGGCAGGCCCAGGCTGCACATTTCGGCCAGATTGGCGCCCTTGCCGCCCAGAAGGTTCCTGTCGCCGGCACGGCCTTCCGCAGCGCCGTCGCCAAAGGTGTAGACCCATTTGGTCATGCTTGCTCTCCGGTTGCAGGAGATTGAAAAGATTGGCGAAGCCGAAGTTTCGCCGTGTCCCATCCGAGCGATATGATGCTGCAGTGCGAAAGGCAAGCGTCGGCAAAGCCCGCCGGCTCCTACAATCGATTAAGAAAAAGCGATGGCAAAAAGACTTGCCGCTCGGCGCCCACTTGAGTAGAACATAACAGGAACCAGGGGGTAACACCGTGAAACTGACCGGAAACTCGATTTTCTGGAAATGCCGGCAATTGGTGGAACGCTGGATAGGCTCAAGGCTTTCTACAGCGCCGCCTTTTCCTGGTCGTTAACCGACTACGGGCCGACCTACTCGGCCTTTTCGGAAGGCCTTGATGGAGGCTTCCAGGCTGATGCCGGCGAGGCGCCCGCCAAGCCGCTTCCAGTGCTTTATTCCGAGGACCTGGAAGAAACCCTGGGCGCCGTCGAGAATTCCGGCGGCACGAACGTCAAGCCGATCTTCTCATTCCCCGGCGGCAGGCGGTTCCATTTCGTCGATCCGGCCGGCAATGAGATGGCCGTCTGGAGTGAATAGACGCCATCGCCCGACAGCTGACGATGACATGCGAACGCCAATCTGCGGGAACCGGTGGATCAGTCCCGCGCACTTGCTATTCTCGGCATTGAGCTTTCCGTCGGCTCGTCCTATAAGGCCGCGCGCACAGCGGGCATGTTCCCGCTGTTGGGGCGTAGCCAAGTGGTAAGGCATCGGTTTTTGGTACCGACAATCCCAGGTTCGAATCCTGGCGCCCCAGCCAGTCGTCTGATAATGAAACCAACAGCTTAGTTCACCTTTAAGACGCCAGTTGTCTAGATAAACAATAGTCCCGTTATTTCGACAGCGTCTGTAGCTGCCAAAAATAAAATCTCATTGCGCCGTTCCCTGCGATGCTTCCAGCGCTCTCTCCGCCAGCGCATCCGCAACGGCCATTCAACTCAGGTCGACTATTTTAAATGCTTGGATCGTCACAACTGACTTGGTGCCACTGATCCATCCGCCGCTCGCGGCTGTTTACCTGGGCCGAGTTCGGGGCATCCTCAGCCAGGAGCGTGGTCGGCCACGGTCCAACTGGTGCATGACCGGGGGTCACCATGACGCCATGCATAATAATTGAACTTAAAACGGCGAAGCAGACGGTTACCCACAGAATTGTCGCACCCTCGAATTCAGCCTGCCCAAGTGCAAATGCGAGGTAGTAGAACAATCCGAGGCCGCGTATTCCAAAAAAAGCAATCACGGCCTTTTCGCGTGATAACGTCTGCAATCCGATCTGTCCGCGCCCTAAGGGCAGATCACTGTCAGCGGCGACCCGGCGGCCTACATGCGGAGGCGCTATCGCGGCTTATCCTTCTCGAAATCGGTAGCTAAAGCTCGAGCAGGATTGATCCGTCCGCCGCATATCAGTTCATTGGCCATACGATCATTAGCATCGGCACAGCAACAATGATGACGAGGAACGATAGCGGCAGTCCCAGGCGTGGATAATCGCTGAAACGGTAGCCCCCAGGCCCCATGACGAGTGTGTTGCACTGGTGGCCTATCGGGGTGAGAAAATCGCAACCGGCGCCAATGGCGACTGCCATCAGAAATGCTTCCGGTCTGTAGCCGAGATCGCCAGCAAATTCGGCGGCGATGGGCGCCATGACCAGAACGGTGGCGGCATTGTTGAGGAATGGTGTAACGGCCATGGCAGCGACAAGGATGAGCATCAATGCGCCGGGCGCCGGAAGAACGGTGCCCAGTCTGGCAAGCTCGCCGGCTATTACTCCTGTGGCCCCTGTACTGCGTAGCGAATCGCTCACTGGAATGAGAAGGGCGAGCATGATGAGGATTGGACCATCCAGCGATTGGTAGACGTCCCGGACCGGAATGACCCTGAAAAGCACCATTCCGACCGCGGCCGCAAAGAAAGCGACGGAGACCGGGAGCAGCCCGAACGCAGTCGCCACCATCGCGAGAGCAAGGATCGATACCGGCACGACACCCTTACGCACGCTACCAAGCAGGATAGCCCTTTCCGCCAGCGGCAGGCAGCCGAGTTCACGCAGTATCTCGGGTATCGTGGCTGCATTGCCCTGCAACACGATGACGTCGCCGAGCCTTAGCTGGATTTCGGCCAGCCTGCGGTCGAGGCGCTCGCCGTGACGGCTGACAGCCAGGAGGTTGACATTGAAGCGGTGGTAGAGGGCAAGGCGCTGGGCTGTCCAGCCGATTAAAGGGGAGCTTTCACCGATGACAGCTTCGATAGCGACCAACTCGCTGGTCGTGTTGTCCCCACTGGCCCTGTTGCCCGTGACGCTGAGCTTGCCCTGCGAGACAAGGCGATCCAGCGCCTCTGGGTCGCCCTCGAGCAGCAGGATGTCGTTCGCTTTGAGGACAACATCGGGCAGTGGTGTCATCCGCATAGTCCGGTTGCGCAGGATCGACGTCACGATAGCATCGCCGCCGGACAGCTTAATGAGGTCTGCGACGGTTTTCCCAAGCACCGTGGAATCGCTGACAATTCGAGCCTCTGTCAGGTAATTCTTGATGGCGATGGCTTCATTCAGCGAACCGCCGAGCTTTTCGCGCACCGGTAACAGCCAATAGAAAAGCAGCAGGAAGATCGTTCCGGCGGCGGCTAGGGCGGCTCCAACAGGTGTAAAGTCGAACATTGTGAAGGCGGTGCCGGTCAGCTCCTCCCGCACACGGGACACAACGATATTGGGAGATGTTCCCACCTGCGTCATGAGCCCGCCGAGCAGTGATCCGAACGCCATAGGCATCAGGAATATCGAGGGTGAAACGCTCGACCGGCGCGCGAACTGGAAGGCGATCGGAATCATGATAGCGAGCGCACCGATATTCTTTACAAAGGCAGACAGGATCGTGACCACGATCACCAGCAGCGCCAATTGCGACCGAACGCCCGATAGGTTGGGAACAAAGCGCTTGATGGCGATTTCCATGATGCCCGAGCGGGCTATGCCTGCGCTCACCAGCAGGGCACTGCCGACAATGACCACGATATCGTCGCTGAACCCGCTGAAGGCCTCGTCAAAAGGCACGATGCCAACCGCGAGTCCAAGCAACAGTGCCGCGGCTGCGACCAGATCATATCGATACCGACCCCAAACGAGCGCCGCCATCATCACGAAGATGACGGCGAACGACAGAATTTGCGGCGTAGTCATGTCTTCGGATGCTCCGCCGCTAATGCGGCTGATCAGAACGGCCGAACCGCCCTTTTGTTGCTTTCGCTGGTCACGGTTTTGCTGACACGGTTCTAAATGCTGAGCTTCCATGCTTGCGAACAAGCCCGTGTCGGCGATGGTCCTGCCTCTTGGGAGCCATCCTAGTAGCGTTGCATCAAGGTGCGCGATCGGTCAGTGCGCTTGCACCTTCCTCCGCGGCGCAATGTGCGCAGCAGTAGATAATGTCACCTTGTTCGACGCCATGTCCGATGATCCGGCAGCCGCAATGCGGGCAGAGCGGCGCAAGTTTGTGGATCGCGCATTCGAAGCTGTCAAACGTATAGGTTTCCTCAGCTAGCTTCACTTCGAAAGCCTTGTCGTAGTCATTCCCGCATTGATCGCATCTGGCCATAGTTCTTTCCTTCTTCTTCATTGGCTCAAGCTCGACCAACCCGCCGCATGGCGACAGGTTCCCGTCAGGATCGTAGAGTCATTAAGCAGGAGACGAGCGCGAGCCGGCGTCACGCGCGCCGATCGATCAAGCGGATCACCTCCTCGATGCCCCGCGGCTCGATGTCGAGTTCCTTCAGGCCAGGCGCGCCGATTGCTGCCACATTGTCGTGCCGCATAAGATCGACCTGGTTGCGCGTTATGGGCGCGGCCGGAAGGAGTTCCGCGACGCCGGCCAAGGCGCCCCACGCCGCAAACGGCACCGGCATCAGCCTGATGTGGGTACCGAGCTGTCGGGCGATCTCCCGCAGCAGTTCCTTATAGGTGTAGATGCGCGGGCCACCGAATTCGAGTGTAAATGAGCCCTTGTGGTTTCGCCCGTCGATAAGCCGGCCCACTGCTTCTGCGACGTCTGCCACATAGACCGGCTGAAGCCGTGTGCCACCATCGCCGAACAGCGGATAGACCGGCAGGAGACGTATCAGCCTCACAATCGTCGTGAGGAAAACGTCGTCAGGTCCTGTCATGACCGCGGGACGAACAATGAAGGCGCCGGGAAATGCGCTCGCCACCGCCTCTTCTCCGCGACCACGTGCCCCAATATATTTCGAATCCGATTGAGAATGGGAGCCGATCCCCGAAATCTGGACGAACCGGTCTACCCCGCCATCGCGCGACGCAGCGGCGAGATCAGCGGCAGCTTTCACATGCACGCGTTCAAACGTCTGCGCACCCTGCTCGACATAAAGACTGACAGCATTCACGATCGCCTGTGATCCGGCAATGGCCGAGCCGATCGAGGACGCATCCAATATATCCGCCTCGACGGCTTCAGGCATCCTTGCAGTCGAAGAAAAGACCGGGCCCACACGAGCCGGGTGGCGGGATGCGGCGCGGACCGTGAAGCCTCTTTCAAGGAGCCGCTTCACGATCCTGCGCCCGAGAAAGCCTGTTCCGCCGAACACAGTGGCGATCCGTTCCGTGTTGAGATCGTCAGGATCCATCGCCATCCCTTCTTCGCGTGCCGGCCAGGCGCCTGCCGCGAGGATTGCCCCTGGCCGGCGTATGAACCAGCCGTCGAACATCAGGACGGTTGGAGAACAACGCAGGAACGCTTTTTGTTCCAGTCAGCGCTGGGTTGATCGGGGAACGGCCGATGTCGCCATAGAAGGCGAGTGTTTGACGCTGAGTTGCTTTATCCGTGCTATCAAGACTGGTCGAGGCACTGCAGCGTCGAAATTGACAAATCATCGCTTGCAAATCGGTCGCCGCTGTCTTTTGCTCGCGCGACAGTTGTCCCATGACTGTTGAATGGTTGGCGAACGGATGAACAAAATCGATCGGCGACGGCCAGAGTCTGAAGCGGACGCCAGCGTAAATGCCGCGCGACTTGGAACGCGGTTGCGCCTCGCCCGGCAGACACGGGGCATGACGCTGAAGACGCTGGCGACAGCTGCGAACTGCTCTGAAAGCCTTTTGTCCAAGATCGAGAACGGCAAGGCTTCGCCATCCCTACCCATGCTTCACCGCGTGGTCGAAGTTCTAGGGACCAATATCGGCTGGATGTTCGAACAGGTCGACGACGACGAGGCGATCGTGTTCCGCGCAGGCGCGCGGCCATTGATCTCGCTCGACGCGCTGAGGCGCGGCGAGGGCATTTCGCTTGAGCGCATCATTCCGTATTCGCCCGGTCACCTGCTGCAGTGCAATATCCATCATATCGAGGCGGACGGCGAGAGCGAAGGTCCCATCCAGCATGTCGGCGAGGAAGTCGGCTATGTGCTCGCTGGCCGGATCAAGCTGATCGTCGATGGCAAGAGCCATGATCTCGCCACTGGCGATGCGTTCGTGTTCAGGTCGGAGCTGCCGCACCATTACCGCAACATCGGCAAGGAGAGAGCCAGCATTTTCTGGGTCAACACGCCGGCGACGTTCTGACGGCGCTCAGAGATCAAATTCGTTGACAAGTATTCAAGTCTCTTGAATGTTGCCTCGTGCCTGTAGCACCAATGGGACCAGCCTAACAGGTTTGGCCCGCAAGCAAGGGGAACCGTAAATGCGTCCGTTCAAACTTCTCTTCCGTTGCGCCGCCGTCATCGCCATTTGCTCGACCGCGATGGGATCGGCGTTCGCCGATACGTTCGCTCTCGTCAACATCAACCAGCAGGCCCTGTTCTTCAACCAGATCAATGAGGGCGCGCAGAAGGCCGCCGACGCCGCGGGCGCCAAGCTGGTCATCTTCAATGCCAACAACGTGCCGAGCGCGCAAAATGACGCGATCGAGAACTACATCACACAGAAAGTCGACGGCATCATTTTAGTCGCCATCGACGTGAACGGCGTCAAGCCTGCAATCACCGCCGCGAAGGCGGCCGGCATCCCCGTAATCGCCATCGACGCCCAGATTCCCGACGGCGACAACGTTGCGTTCATCGGTGTCGACAACGCCAAGGCCGGCGAGGATATCGGCAAATTCTACGCGGACTATGTCAAGTCGGAGATGGGCGGCACTGCCAAGATCGGCATTGTCGGCGCGCTTAATTCGTTCATCCAGAACCAGCGGCTCGACGGTTTCAAGAAGGCGGTCACCGACAGCGGCCTGGCGATCACCTTCCTCGACACGGTCGACGGCCAGAATGTTCAGGAGACCGCAATGAGCGCTTCGGAGAATTTGATGACCGCCAATCCGGACATGACGACGCTATATGCGACCGGCGAGCCGGCGTTGCTCGGCGCTGTTTCCGCCGTAACCAGCCAAGGCCGCACCGGCGACGTCAAGGTGTTCGGCTGGGACCTGACCAAGCAGGTCATTCAGGGCATTGACGATGGTTGGGTGGTGGCCGTCGTCCAGCAGGACCCTGCCGGCGAAGGCAAGGCCGCTGTCGAAGCATTGACCAAGCTCAAGAAGGGCGAAACGGTCGAGCCGATCATCAATATTCCGGTGACGATCGTGACCAAGGAGAATGTCGAGCAATACCGCGCGATGTTCCAGTAAGCTGCGTCGATGACCGGTCCGCGGCGCCGCTTGAGGCTACGCCGCGGACGCTTTGCAAATCCCGTGGGATCCAAGATGAGCAGTAGCGAGACCTATCGGGTGCGGATGAGCGGCATCTCAAAGCGCTACAACGCCATCCAGACGCTCGATGATGTGTCGCTGGTGCTGAAGCCGGGCGAGGTCCTGGGACTGGTCGGCGACAATGGCGCGGGAAAGTCGACATTGAGCAAGGTGCTGTCGGGGGCGGTGGTTCCCGATGCCGGCACGATCGAGATCGATGGCATGCCGGTGACCTTCAACTCGCCGGCGGATTCGCGTGCAGCGCGCGTCGAGATGGTCTATCAGGATCTGTCGCTCTGCGACACGGTCGATGTCGCCGGCAATCTCTTTCTCGGCCGCGAGCCGCGCCGCCGCATCGCCGGCATTTCCTTTCTCGACAAGAAGCGCATGCACGAACAGACGCGCCAGATGCTCGATCGACTCGGCATCGTTATCGCCGACACGCGGCTCAAGGTCGAGAACCTGTCCGGCGGACAGCGACAGTCGATCGCGATCGGCCGCGCCGCCTCGTTCGAGCCGTCCGTGCTGATTATGGATGAGCCGACGGCAGCGCTTGCCGTCGCCGAGGTCGAGGCTGTGCTCGACCTGATCCGCGCCGTGAGCGCCCGCGGCGTCAGCGTTATTCTGATCACCCACCGCCTTCAGGATCTGTTCCTCGTATGCGACCGCATTCAGGTCATGTACGAAGGACGCAACGTCGCCGAGCGGCTGATCGGCGAAACCAATATCGAAGATGTCGTCAACCTGATCGTGGGCCGCAAATTCAGCGCTCGCTCGGCCACCGGCGCCTATCGCGATGGAGCGCCAGTATGAGCGACGTGAGTTCGACCCACTCCGCGCAGTCTCGAAGGGTTCGCGAAGGCACATGGCGAGATGCGGTGCTCGCCAATGGCAGTGTCGTGTCGATCGCGTTGTTCTTTCTTGTGGTTTGCGTCATCTTCTCGGTGACGACGGACGCCTTTCTGACGTCGCCCAATCTGCTGAACATCCTGCGGCAGTCGGCCCCGCTGCTGATCGTCGCCGCAGCGATGACCTTCGTCATCACCACGGGCGGCATCGACCTTTCTGTCGGCTCCGTGCTGGCGCTGGTGGCAACGTTGTCGGCGACACTGCTGCAGCTGGGCCTGCCATGGCCGGCGGTCATCCTGGCCATGCTTGCGCTGGGTGCCTTGCTTGGCGCGGTGCAAGGCTATTTCGTTGCTTATGAGGGCATCCCGGCCTTCATCGTCACGCTTGCCGGGCTTTCGGTGATCCGTGGCGTGGCGCTGCTGATCACCGGCGGCTACTCGATCCCCATCGAGCCGGGAAGCCCTTTCACGGTGCTGGGCCGCGCCTGGTTTCTTGGCGTGCCGGCGCCTGCGCTGATCGCGCTGGCGATCCTTGCGATCGCCTATATCGCCTTCAACGAGACGCCGTTCGGCCGCTACGTGACCGGCATCGGAGCCAACGCCGAAGCGGTCAGGCGCGCCGGCGTCAACACGCGGTTGACGACGCTTTTCGTTTACGTGATTTCCGCCGCCGCGGCAGCACTTGCGGGGATCATCATTGCGGCCCGGCTCGGATCCGGATCGTCGAACGCCGGGCAAGGCTTTGAGCTCGAAGTGATCGCTGCGGTCGTGCTTGGCGGCACCAGCCTGTTCGGCGGCCGCGGAACGATTATCGGCACGGTGCTCGGCGCGCTTACCGTGGCCGTCATCGGCAACGGCCTGATCCTGGCGCATCTGTCGCCCTTCCTGACGCCGATCGTGACCGGAACGATCATCCTGGTCGCCATCTGGCTGAACTTCCGCCTGTTCCGCGGCGCCGTACGGAGCCGTTGAGCCTATGAGTGATCTCTTCGATGACGCAGCTCCCAGGCAGCGGCTGGCGATCGGGGTCGAATCCGGCCAGGTGATGACCGTGCTCGGCCCCGTTCCGGTCGAAGAAATGGGCGTAACGCTGATGCACGAGCACATCCTGCTCGACGGCGCGCGCACCTGGAAATGCCCCTGTCATCCCGACGACATGGCGCTCGCCGAGCAGCCCGTGAACATCGAGATCATCGGCGAACTGCGCATGAACCCTTACGTCAACCGCGACAATGTTTCGCTCGACGACAGCGACCTGGCGCTGTCTGAGCTGCAACGCTATCGCGCGCTCGGCGGCCACACCGTCGTCGACGCGACCAATATCGGCATCGGCCGTGAAGCGGAAAAGCTCGCCCGCATCAGCCGCATGTCCGGCCTGAAGATCGTCATGGGCACCGGCTTCTATCTGGAGCACACCCATCCCGAATGGCTGAAGACCATGGATGTCGACGCGGTGACCGAATTCATCGTCAACGATGTCGGCGGCGGCGAGATGCAGCCGACGATCCTGGCCGGTCTGATCGGCGAGGTCGGCGTCAGCAAGGACTTCACCTCCGAGGAACGAAAGTCACTGCGAGCTTCGGCGCGGGCCTCGCGCATCACGGGCGTGCCGCTGTCGATCCATTTGCCCGGCTGGGAGCGGCTGGCGCACGAGGTGCTCGATGTCGTCGAGGCAGAGGGCGCCGATCTTCGCCACACCGTGCTCTGCCATATGAACCCCAGCCACAACGATCTCGACTATCAGACAAGCCTCGCCCGGCGCGGCGCTTTCCTGGAATACGACATGATCGGCATGGACTATTATTATGCCGATCAGGACGCGCAATCGCCCTCCGATGAGGAGAATGCACGGGCAATTGCGGCACTTATCGACGCCGGCTTCGGCGACCGCCTGCTGCTGTCGCAGGATGTGTTCCTCAAGATCATGCTGACCCGCTTCGGCGGTTTCGGCTACGGCTATATCCTCAAGCATTTCGTACCGCGCCTGAAACGGCATGGCGTCGAGCAACCGGCCATCGACCGCATGCTGGTCGCCAATCCGAGGGCTGTGTTCTCGCGGCGGAACTGACTTACGACGGAGTTCAAATGTCCAAGAAAAAGATTCTGCTAGCCGGTGAATCCTGGGTGTCGACCGCGACCCATATCAAAGGCTTCGATCAGTTTCCGACGGTCACCTACCACACCGGCGCCGACGAATTGCTGACGGCGCTGAAGGCGACCGACTTCGATGTGACCTTCATGCCGGCGCATGAGGCGCAGCGCAGCTTTCCGCAAACAATGGAGGCGCTTTCGGCCTATGATGCGGTGGTGCTCTCCGACATCGGCGCCAACACGCTGCTTCTGCATCCCGACACTTGGGTTCACTCGAAGCCGACGCCGAACCGTTTGCGCCTGCTGCGCGATTATGTGCGCGACGGCGGCGGGCTTTTGATGTTTGGCGGCTATTATAGCTTCCAGGGCATTAATGGCGGCGCGCGCTATCGCAAGACGCCGGTCGAGGAGGTGCTGCCGGTGAACTGCCTCGCCTTCGACGACCGCGTCGAGGTGCCGGAAGGGTTTTCGCCTGTTCTGAAAGGCTCCTCGGACCACCCGATCTTGAAGGGTCTCGGTTCGGCTTGGCCAATCCTGCTCGGCTTCAACGAGGTGACGCTGAAGGACGGGGCGGAAGTTCTGGCAACCGTGTCATCGGATTACGGATCGCTGCCGCTGCTCGTCGCCGGCCACTATGGCAAGGGCCGCACTGTGGCCTGGACATCCGATGTCGGGCCGCATTGGCTGCCACCGGAGTTCATCGCCTGGAAAGGCTACAAAACCCTGTTCGAACAGATGCTGAACTGGGCGACCGGTGAGAGCTGAGCGATGCATGTCCATGTCGTGGGCAATGCCTGCGTAGACACGATGTTTCGCGTCGGCCGCTTCCCCGCCGCCGGCGAGACTTTGAACGCCAGCAGCTACGCCGACGGCCTCGGCGGCAAAGGCGCAAACCAGGCCGTTGCGGCCGCGCGCACGGGTGCTGCGGTGACGTTTTGGACGGCGCTCGGCAAGGACCGCGCAGGCGCATGGATCCGAGCCTCTCTCGACAGGGAGTTGTCCGACCTCGAGGTGAGCGAATTCGACCTGCCGAGCGACCGCTCGACCATCGTCATTGAGGTCGGCGGCGAGAACTTCATCGTCAGCGGTGTCGCCTGCAGCGAAGCGTTCGATCCGATCGCGCAAACGGCACTTGCGCGACGGATCGCGTTCGGCGACATCGTCGTCTGTCAGGGAAACCTGCGAGGCGCCGCGATAAATGCCTGCCTGCGGGCAGCACAGGAAAATGGCGCGCGCACCGTCCTGAATGCCAGTCCTATCAATGCGGCGGCTTTGCCTGACTTGGGTCTGGCGCAGCTGTTGGTCGTGAACCAATCCGAGGCGAAAGCACTGACCGGCGAGGGTGATATGGCAGCTGCGGCCGACGCGCTCGCGGCCAAAGGCGCCGGAACAGTCGTGATCACACTTGGCGCGGAAGGTTGTCTCGTGCTTGGCCCGGACCAGGAAGCACCGCTTCGTTTGCCGGCGCCCGGCGTCGAAGCGCTCGACACCAGCGGCGCCGGCGATGTGTTTTGCGGCTGTCTGGCCGGCGGGCTTTCCAAAGGAATGTCGGTTACCTCAGCGCTGAAGTTCGCGCTCGCGGCCGCGGCAATTGCGGTGACTCGCCCGGGCACATTGATATCCTGTCCTTCCGCGCCTGAAATGGCGGCGCTCATCGATGAAACGGAGCTCCCATGACCCAACTCGGCCAATCGGGCGCCGACGCGCTCGTAGAACTTTTCGGCCGCACCAAGGTGGTGATCGGTGTCGTTCATCTTGCGCCGCTTCCTGGCTCGCCGCGCTTTGACGGCGAGGCGGTCGAGGCGATCTATCAGCGGGGTCTCGATGATGCGAGGTCCTATCTCGACGCCGGATGTGACGGCGTGATCGTCGAGAATCATGGCGACATCCCCTTTGCAAAACCTGACGATATCGGACCGGAGACAGCGGCCTATATGGCGGTCGTTTCCGACCGTATCCGCCGCGAACTCGGCAAGCCGGTCGGCATCAATGTGCTCGCTAACGCCGCGATCCCTGCCCTTGCGATCGCCAGTGCCGCCGGCGCGGGTTTCATCCGCGTCAATCAATGGGCGAATGCCTATGTCGCCAACGAGGGTTTTGTCGAGGGCGAGTCAGGTCGCGCGGCGCGCTACCGCGCCAAGCTTCGCGCCAACGGCATCCGCGTTTTCGCCGATGCTCATGTCAAGCATGGCGCACACGCCATCGTTGCCGACCGGCCAGTGGAGGAACTGGTCAAGGATCTGGTCTTCTTCGACGCCGACGCCATCATTGCGACCGGTCAGCGCACCGGGCACGCTGCGGATCTGAGCTACATCCGCATGATCAAGGAGGCCGCCGGCCTACCGACGCTGGTCGGCAGCGGCGTGACGCCCAACAATGCTAACGATATCCTTGGCATCGTCGATGGCGTCATCATCGCCAGCGCACTGAAGCATGACGGCGTCTGGTGGAACCAGGTCGACCCTGCCAGAGTAAAGACCTTCATGGCCGGGCTGAGGCGATGATCGAGCGGCAATGATGCCATTCTGTTTGTGGCCGGAGCGAAGTCGCGGGGCCGCAAACGCGGATGCCAACAGGCAACGACGACACTCAGGCCGCAGTCACCTTGTCGTTGATCCTGCAACCCATTCGGACCGGTACCAGTCGACGAATTTCTTCAGACCATCTTCGATCGAAACGCTCGGCTTGAAGCCGAAATCGCCCTCCAGTGCCGTCATGTCGGCATAGGTCCGCTCGACGTCGCTGCTCTGCATCGGCTCGCTGTGGCGGATCGCCTTTACACCGAGCAGTCTTTCCAGAGTGTCGATGAAATCGCCCAGCCGCACCGGCCGGTTGTTGCCGACATTGTAAATCCTGCTGGGTGGGGCATCGGCCATGGGCGGCTTGTCGAGCACGGCAACGACCGCCCGCACCACATCGTCGACATACGTGAAATCCCGCCACATCTCGCCATTGTTGAATACCCGGATCGGCTTTCCCTCGAGGATCGCCTTGGTGAATATCCAATAGGCCATGTCGGGCCGGCCCCAAGGGCCGTAGACGGTGAAAAACCGCAAGCCGGTTTGCGGCACCCCGAAGAGATGGGCATAGGTGTGGCTCATCAATTCATCTGACTTCTTGGTAGCAGCGTAGAGCGAGACGGGCCTGTCGACCTGATCGGTCTCGCTGAACGGCACCTTGCGGTTGCCGCCATAGACCGAACTCGACGAGGCATAGACCAGATGCTCGAATGCTGGCTGCGCGCGACAGAATTCGAGCACTTCGAGATGGCCGACGACATTGGAACGGACATAGAGCCTCGGATTGTCGAGTGAATGGCGCACACCCGCCTGAGCGGCGAGATGGACAATCCTGGTTATGCCTTGCCCGGCCAAAGCGGCGGCGAGCGCGCCCTGTTCGGCGATCTCGATCTCATGAAATGAAAAATTCTTGTGGGGCTGAAGGCGGGCGAGCCGCCCCTCTTTGAGCGCCAGGTCGTAATAGTCGTTCATATTGTCGACGCCGACGACTGCTTCCCCCCTGCGCAAGAGGTGGTGGCAAACGTAGCTGCCAATGAATCCCGCGGCTCCAGTGACAAGTATAGGCAACAAGATTCTCCATGCACATGATCGCGAAATCGAGATCGATTTCCGAAACGACCATGTGCAACATCAAAATGCTACATCCGAATGAAGGACCGTCTCAGCTCGTGCTATAGCCGATAGGCGCTACCGACAAGCTGTGCTGTCGACGCGTCAGCTCGCCTCGCGCAGAGCCTCGGCCGCCTGCAGATCGACCGACACGAGCTGGCTAACGCCCTGCTCAGCCATGGTCACCCCGAACAGCCGGTTCATGCGGGCCATGGTGATCGGGTTGTGCGTGATGATGACGAAGCGCGTCTCGGTGGTGGCGGCCATTTCGTCCATCAGATTGCAGAACCGCTCGACATTGTGATCGTCGAGCGGTGCGTCGACTTCGTCGAGCACGCAGATCGGCGCGGGATTGGTCAGGAACACGGCGAAGATCAGAGACATCGCCGTCAACGCCTGTTCGCCGCCGGAAAGCAGCGTCATCGTCTGCGGCTTCTTGCCGGGCGGCCGCGCAAGGATTTCGAGACCGGCCTCGAGCGGATCGTCGGACTCGATCAGTTGCAGTTCCGCCGTCCCGCCGCCGAACAGATGCGAAAACAGCCGCTGGAAATGACCGTTGACCACGTCGAAGGCAGCCAGCAGCCGTTCGCGGCCTTCGCGGTTCAGGCTCTGGATCGCCTGCCGCAGCTTGCGGATGGCCTCGATGATGTCCTCGCGTTCGGAAACGATGGTCTCGAGCCGATCGGATAGTTCCTTCTGCTCTTCCTCGGCGCGCAGATTGACGGCGCCCAGGCGCTCGCGCTCGATCTTCAGCCGGTCGAGCTGACGCTCGATCTCAGTCATCTCCGGCATCGGGCTGTCGGCCTCCAGGCCGGTGTGGCGGATGACCAGATGCGGCGGCGTGTTGAGCGTTTCCTGAATGCGCGCCTCGACCTCCAGCCGTCTTTCGTCGGCAGCGGTCAGCCGCTCTTCGGCGCGGACGCGCGTTTCGCGCGCCTCGGCCAACGACTGGATTGCTGATGTCGCGGCCTTGTCCAGTTCGGACTGCTTGTTCTCCGCCTCCTGCAACCGGTCGCCGGCTGCCTGGCGCAGGCTTTCGGCTTCGGCAAGCTGCGACAGCAAGGCGCGCCGCTTGGCGTCGATCTCGTCGGGTGCGTCGGCCAGTCTTTCGCGCTCGGCCTCGGCCTCGGCCTTGCGTTCGCCGAGTGCCGCGATCTGCGTCGAGGCGTTTTCGGCGCGCTCCAGCCAGTTGCGGCGTTCCTGGCCGATGGCGTCGAGGCGGCGCGTTCGCGCTTCGGCTTCCCGCCTCAAGCCTTCATGGACGGCGCGGGCATCGGCAAGGGTGGCGCGGTCGCCAGCGACGTTGGCGGCCGACTGTTCGAGCTGCAACTGCAGATCACCGAGGTCGGGAGCGCTTTGCAGCAGCATCTCCGCCTCGACGAATGCCGCCGCCGTCTCTTCATGGCTGTCGACGATACGCGCGCGGGCCTCGTCAAGTGCGGCGCGTCGGCTCGACAGCTCGCCGCCGGCCTTCTCGGCCTCGGCCAGCGCGTTGCGGGCGGCGTCCAGCCCATGCTGGGCATCACGCCCGGCTTGACGGGCGTAGCGCTCGGCCTCGCTCGCCCGGGCAAGCGCCTGCTCGGCATGGGCAAGAGCCTCTTCGGCCTGACGCAGGATGCGGGTCGCGTGGACCGCCTCGGCCTCGAGCTCGGCCAGCCGGTTTTTCTGCGCCAGCCGCTGCGCGGCCGCGGTCGGCGCGTCGGCGCTGGCGGTGAACCCATCCCAACGCCAAAGCGCCCCTTCGCGGCTGACCAGCCGTTGCCCGGGAGCAAGCAGCGCCTGCAGCCGCTTTCCGTCGCCGGCCTCGACGATGCCGATCTGCGCCAATCGGCGGGCCAGTTGGGCCGGCGCTCGGACCACGCTGGCAAGGCTCTTGATGCCTTCGGGTAGAGCGGCGTCGCCGGGCTGGATCTCGCTTTGCCCCCAATGCACCGGCGCGCTGCGGTCGAGCGGCACATCGAGATCCTCGCCAAGGGCGGCGCCCAGCGCCGTCTCGTAGCCGCGTTCGACGCTGATCTGCTCCAGGACAGAGGGGAAGAGGTCGCCGCTCGCGGCATTCAGGATCTTGGCCAGTGTACGGGCCTCAGTTTCAATCCGCGCCAGCTCGGCCTTTGCATCCTGAACCGACGGGCGGGCAGCGCTTTCCGCCGCGCGCGCATCGACGACGGCCTGTTCGGCGGCAATCGCTGCGGCTTCGGTCTCCTCCAGCAGCGCCAGCGCCTGTTCGACCAGCAGCCGCTTCTCGGCGGGATCGGGCAGGCCGGCGACCCTCGAAGCGATGTCGGACAATTCCCGGTCGACATCGGCGAACTGGCGGGCGAAACGGTCGCGGCGCTCGGCGGTATCGCGCAGCGTTCGTTCGATCTGGTTGCGGGAGGCGGCGGCCTCCGCCCGTTCGGCCGTGAGGCCAGCGAGTTTGGCTTCACTCGCGGCAAGCGTCGACGCCGCCCGTTCGAACGCCGCCCGGGTGCTGGCCTCGCGCTCGGCGGCGCCGGCGTTCTCAGTGTTGAGCACGGCTTCTTCGGCGGCGAGGCGCTCAAGAATATCCGCATTGTCTCGGACCATCCGCTCCTCGCGGACGATGTCGCCGTCGAGCTGCTGGAGCCGGCGGTCGAGTTCTGCTTGGCGGGCGCGGATGCGGCCCGCTTCCTCTTCGATCTGCGTCTTGGCGATCGACAGGCGCTGGAAGGCGGCAGCGGCGGCGGCTTCCGCATCGCGCAGTTCAGGCAACCGATGCGCGCTGATCCCTTGCTCCCTGGCGGCAGCCATCTGGGCGGCGGCGCGGTCGCCGACCAGTGCCGTGGCAATCGCCAGCGCCGAGCGCGCCTCGCCTTCTTGTGTTTTGGCCAACGTCCAGCGCAGATGCAGCAGCGTCGCCTCGGCCTTGCGGATGTCGGCCGACAGGTTCTTGAAGCGCGAGGCCTGGCGGGCCTGGCGCTTAAGGCTTTCGATCTGGCTTTCCAGCTCGCCGACGACGTCGTCCAGCCGTTCCAGATTCTGTTCGGCCGCTTTCAGACGCAGTTCCGCCTCGTGGCGGCGTGTGTGCAGACCCGAAATTCCGGCCGCCTCTTCCAGCAGCGCGCGGCGCGCCTGCGGCTTTGCCTGGATCAGCTCGCCGATGCGGCCTTGCCCGACCATCGAGGGCGAGCGCGCGCCGGTCGACTGGTCGGCGAAAAGCAGCTGCACGTCCTTGGCGCGGGCTTCCTTCCCATTGATGCGGTAAAGCGAACCCGCCTCGCGCTCGATGCGGCGTGAAACCTGCAGTTCGTCTGCGTCGTTGAAGGCGGAGGGCGCGCTACGGTCGCTGTTGTCGAGGAAAAGCGTGACTTCGGCGGTGTTGCGGGCAGGACGCGTTCCCGAACCGGAAAAGATGACGTCGTCCATGCCGGACGCGCGCATGTTCTTGTACGAGCTTTCGCCCATCACCCAGCGCAGCGCCTCGACAAGGTTCGACTTGCCGCAGCCGTTCGGCCCGACGATGCCGGTCAGGCCACGTTCGATAACGAACTCGCCGGGTTCGACGAAGGACTTGAAACCGAGCAGGCGAAGGCGCGAGAACTTCATTCGCGCCGCCCAATAAGCGGGTTCCGCAAAACTGTTCGGCGGTTTTGCGATAGGGCGCCAGGCGCGCGGCACGACAAAAAGCCACGCACGCCTAAGCGCAGCCGCTTCGGCGCCGCCGAAATGTCAGAGCAAAGGGTCGATAATGGCCGAGATTTCCTCAATCGACAGCGCCCCCTTGTAGGTCTTCCCGTTGATAAAGAAGGTCGGCGTCGAGTCGACCTTGAATTCATCGGCGCCACGCTTTTGGACCGATCTCACATCGTCCAGAAGTTTCTGGTCCGTCAAGCAGGCCTCGAACGACTCCTGTGTAAAACCGGCCATCTTGGAGATTTGCAGCAGGGCGTCCTTGGTATTGGCAACACCTGCCCAGTTCGCCTGCTGCCTGAACAGAACGTCCACCATCGGGAAATAATTGTCCTTGGAGCAGCGTGCCAGCATGAAACCGGCCTCGGCGCTGGGGTCGAACGGAAATTCGCGCAGGATAAGGCGGGCCTTGCCGGTGTCGATATATTTCGTCTTCAGCTCAGGCAGGGTGGTTTCGTGGAAATGCGCGCAGTGCGGGCAGGTCATCGAGGCATATTCGACAATGGTGACCTTCGCGTCGTCCTTGCCCAGTTGCTCGTCGGGCAGTGCGCCGGGTTTCAGCAGAGCCGCCATGTCCACCGTGCCCTGGGCCTCAGGCGCCTTGGCCGGGGCAGGAGTGGCCGGCTTCATCGCATCGGCGGGAGCCGCAGGCTTTGCATCCTGCGCCACGGCTTTCTCGCCCGAGTCGCTGCATGCGGCGAGCAGAGCCACGGCCGGAATGGCGGCCAGCGACGACAAGAGGTTTCTGCGGGACAAAAGACGGGCCATACGAATCACCTGACAATGGTTGGATTTTGCAATGCAAAGGCTAGAAAAGGCGAGAGTTGGCGCGAATTAAGGCATCGCCGTCCCCATTCCAATCGCCAAACCTTGTGTACGCGATCACGAAAGCGCGAGATCAATGCTTGTCGCCCAAAAGTGCGCAGCGGTTTTGGGCGGACGACATGCATAAAATTCAAGTCTTCTTTTGACCGAGAATGGTGGCGCCGAGCCGCTCCAGCGAAGCGCGCAGTCCGTCATCCTCGATCATTCCGACAGTGCCTGACAACTTTACCTTCTCGGCCGCGGTCAGCGGCCGAAAGCTTGGTTTAGGCCGCCCTTTGTCCGCCGTCACCGGCCTTTGTACGATTCTGATCCGGCCGATAGCGTTGAAGCCGAGGAAGGCGTTGACCCTGTTAATGATCTCGCCGGTCTCGTGCTGCAAATGGAGCGCGGCCATGCCTTCGCAGGCGATGACCAGAACCGCCGGCTCGAACGGATCATCTTCATGCATGCGGCGCGGCCACTGGATCTTTTCAGGGCGCGAACGGCTGGCGAGCCGCGGCCCGGCAATCTCCTCCCAGGACTGGACGAGCCCGATCGACATGCCGGCCCGCTTCCGCAACACCGGATCGAGAATCTGGGTTGCGAGATCACTCACCGGAACGGGATTGCCGAAGGGCCTTTTCCCTGCCATGTGCGTTCTCCAGTCACGACCTTCACCACGCATCGGTTAGGCCAGTCCTCGATCAATGGCACTGCACGACCAGACCCGCAAGACCGCATCCGGAGACAGCGGCAGAGCCGCGTCTGGAGAAAGCGGCGAGATCGCGTCCCGCCTGCTCGCCTGGTACGACGCGCATCACCGCGACTTGCCGTGGCGCGTTGCGCCGCGCGAACTGGCAAGCGGCACACGGCCCGATCCATACCGCGTCTGGCTTTCCGAAGTCATGCTGCAGCAGACCACGGTCGAAGCGGTAAAATCCTATTTCCGGGCCTTTGTCCAGAAATGGCCTGATGTTCAGGCGTTGGCTGCGGCACAGGCCGAAGATGTCATGAAAGCCTGGGCCGGGCTCGGCTATTATTCCCGCGCGCGCAATCTCAAGGCCTGCGCCGATCTCGTTGCACGGCAAGGCGGCAGGTTTCCGGACACGCAGACTGCCTTGAGAGAGCTGCCCGGCATCGGCGCCTACACGGCGGCGGCGATCGCGGCGATCGCCTTCGACCAGCCGGCCGCGGTCGTCGACGGCAATGTCGAGCGGGTCGTTTCCCGGCTGTTCTCGATTGCCACGCCGCTGAGCGAAGCCAAGGGAGACATACGCGCCTATGTCGAGCGCATGGTTCCAGCGACCAGACCGGGCGATTTCGCCCAGGCGATGATGGATTTGGGCGCGACGATCTGCACGCCGAGCCGGCCGCGTTGCATGCTGTGCCCGTTGCGAGAGGATTGCAGCGCCACTGTTTCAAGCGATCCCGAGCGCTTTCCTGTCCGCCTGCCGAAGGGCGAGAAACCGTTGCGGCGCGGGGCTGCCTTCGTTGCCGTACGTGACGATGGCGCCATTCTTTTGCGCAAACGTGCGGATAAAGGCCTGCTCGGCGGCATGACCGAAGTACCGACGACCGGCTGGACCGCGCGGATCGACGGCGCCACCACGGACGCGGCAGCGCCCTTCCCCGGCAACTGGCGGCCAGCCGGGCGGATTGGCCATGTCTTCACCCATTTTGCGCTCGAACTCGACGTCTTCAAAGCGATGACCGATGGCGCCGCCCCGGCGGGTCATTTCTGGTCGCTGGCCCACGAAATTTCCGGCGAAGCGCTGCCCACCGTCATGAAAAAGGTAATCGAAGCGGCGATACCGGGCGCGACGAAGAAGCAGCGCGCACATTGAATCGCCTACATCACCCCACATGAATTGCATTGAACGAGGACTAGAATGACCGAAATCCGCCACATCGTTTTCGATATCGGCAAAGTGCTGATCCACTACGATCCGAACTTGCCCTTCAGCCGATTGATCCCCGACGCCGACGAGCGGAAATGGTTCTTCGACAATGTCTGCACGCATGACTGGAACATCGAGCAGGACCGCGGCCGGACCTGGGAAGAGGCCGAGGCGCTGCTGATCGCCGAACACCCGGACCACGCCGAAAACATCCGTAACTTCCGCCGCCTCTGGCACGAGATGGTGCCGCACGCTTATGACGACAGCGTCCAGATCATGGAGAAGCTGATCGAGAGCGGCCACGACGTCACCATGCTGACCAATTTCGCCGCCGACACGCTGGCTGAAGCCCGGCAGCGTTTCGACTTTCTCAACCGTCCGCGCGGTGTGACCATTTCGGGCGAGATCGGCATGATCAAGCCGGATCGCGGCATTTACGACCATCATGTGACCGCGTTCGGCCTCGAGCCCGCGGCCACGCTGTTCATCGACGACAGCCCTAAAAATGTCGACGGTGCCAAGGCGGCCGGCTGGCAGTCGGTGCTGTTCACTGACGCAAAGACGCTCGAGGCGGACCTCAGAGGGCTGGGGGTCAGAGTGTGATTTGAATCACTTCGACAGGCCGATTGATAATCCGCTTTTACATGGCAGACACATACGATCCGTTCGTCAGGCCCCTGCCCGCTCCATGCCGAGGCGGGCGATACGGCGAAGCTCGTCGATCGGGGTCAGGCCGCCGCTGCGCTCATAATGCCAGAAGGTCCAGCCGTTGCAGGCATCCAGCCCCTGAACTTCCGCGCCGATCTTGTGGATCGATCCGGCGCTGTCGCCGACCGCCACCGTGCCGTCGGCGCGCACCCTGGCCGCCCAGCGCTTCTTAGCGTCATAGAGTGTGGCACCCGGCAGCATCAGCCCGGTGTCGATGAGGCTGACGAAAGCAACGCGCGGCTCGGCGCGCTTGCCGGTGAGCACGGTGAGATCAGCGCGATCCAGCGGCCGGACTGCATCGATGCGCTCGTTGGCGGCGTCGATATAGGCCTGCTCACGCTCGATGCCGACGAAATGGCGGCCGAGGCGCTTGGCCACGGCGCCGGTGGTGCCGGAGCCGAAGAAAGGATCGAGCACGATATCGCCAGGCTGCGTCGAAGCCATCATGATGCGGGCGAGCAGCGCCTCGGGCTTCTGCGTCGGATGCAGCTTGTCGCCATTTTCATTCTTCAGGCGCTCGCCGCCGGTGCAGATCGGAAACAGCCAGTCGGAGCGCATCTGGATGTCGTCATTCGACGCCTTCAGCGCTTCGTAGTTGAAGGTGTAGCCCTTGCCCTTCTGGTCACGCGAGGCCCAGATCATCGTCTCATGCGCGTTCTGAAAGCGGCGGCCACGGAAATTCGGCATCGGATTGGTCTTACGCCACACGACATCGTTGAGGATCCAGTACCCCAGATCCTGCATCTTGGCGCCGACCCTGAAAATGTTGTGGTAGGAGCCGATGACCCAGATGGTGCCGTTGGGTTTCAGCACGCGGCGCGCCGCCAGCAGCCAGGCGCGAGTGAAGGCGTCGTAGACCTCAAAACTCGCGAACTGGTCCCAGTCGTCGTCGACGGCATCGACCCTGGACTGGTCGGGACGATGCAGATCGCCGTCGAGCTGCAGATTGTAGGGCGGATCGGCAAAGATCACGTCGATGGATTTTTCGGGCAGCCGGTCGAGCGCGGCGACGCAATCGCCCTTCAGGATCGTATCCAGCCATTCGGATTGCTGCGGAGCATGGGAAAGCTCGTCGAGAAGACGCACGGCAGACATTGTGACACCCAAAGCACGCGTTACTGTTTACTCCCTGTTATGGTTACCGATCAGCGTAAATATTCGATGAAGGCCGAGGGTCCGGAGCCCAGGTAATTTGCGAAGACCGGTCTGTTGGTGTATGCCGCGCCGCCTGAACCTTCTCAGCCCCTCCCTCCCGCTTTCCGGATCGCTATGCCTCAGCCAGACCTTGTCATCTTCGATTGCGACGGAGTGCTCGTCGATTCCGAAATCATTGCCGCGCGCATCGAAGCCGAGCTTTTGACGTCGGCCGGTTACGAGATATCGGCCGAGGAGCTTTCTGAAACCTATGCCGGGCTGACCTTCAAAGACATCATGATGCGTGTCGAAGAGAAGTCTCGCATCCCGTTCCAGGCCTCGCTGATCGATCGTGCCGAAGAGCTGGTCGACCGCCGGCTGCGCGCCGACGTGCGCGCCGTCGACGGGGTGCACGAGGCAGTCGTCGCGGTGACAGCACCGCGCTGCATCTGCTCGAATTCGCGCACCGAGCGGATCGAATTCATGTTGGAGAAGGTGCGTCTGCTGCCGTTTTTCACTGGGCACATTTTTTCCTCGCTGGAAACGCCGAGCGGAAAATCCAAGCCGGCGCCCGACGTGTTTCTCTTTGCCGCGGAAAAACTCAAGGCCGACCCGGCGAACACCTTCGTCATCGAGGATTCCGTGCACGGTGTGACCGGCGCCAGGACAGCCGGCATGCGTGTGATCGGCTTCACCGGAGCGGCGCACAGCTATCCCGGACATGCCGACGCGCTGACCGAGGCCGGCGCCGAAACGGTCATCCGCCGCTGGGCGGAGCTGAAAAGCGTGATCGCCGCCCTGTCGGAATGGTCGGCGGATGCGTGAAGCAGGCGTCCAAATGGACGCGAAGTTCCAAAGCCGCGGCTATTCGGCCGCGGCAATCTTCTTGTCGGTCTTCTTCGGCGGGCCTTCGTCATAGCCGGCGAACGCCTGATAATCCTTCGCGGTCGGCTCGGGAACGACAACGTTCGAATCGGTGAAGACGAACTGGGTGGCACTCGAGGGATTGGTAACCTGGACCTGATGTTGGTGAAGCTGCGAGTAAAGGACCTCGGTGCCGTGCATCACAGCGATACGGATCGGCATGGTGATGGTGCCCGGGCTGAACATCGGTCCCGGAACGACCTTGCCGGCGACGGCGATCTTCATCGTCAGCGAGCCGTTGGCACGGTTGCAGTCGCGGGTCACATCGGTGATCGAAGCCTGATAGATGATCTTCGCGGAATCGTCCTGCTGGTCGCTGCTCACTTCAAGCGCAGCAGCTTCTGCATCCTCGGCGGCGGCTTGTTTCTTGGGCTTTTGACCGCCCTTGGCATAGGTGTTGAAGAAGGCGGTGCCGTCGCGCAGCGTCACTTTCGGACAATAGGCCAGCAATTGGCTGGCGAGAACCTTGGGGTCCGGCGGCGGTGGCGGCGTCGTGTCCTTCTTTCCGAAGCCCAGCATGCTACTGCCGCCTGATTGGCAGCCGGCGGCGGTAAGCATAAAGCCGGTGAGCGCTAGACCCGCGACAAAACGACCGTTAAATGTATGAAACGCCATGAACTGCACTTCCCTCTCGCAAAGCGGGTGACGTATATCAACCGCGCGGCAAAAATGCGACTGAGCAAGTACGGAAATTAACCACTTTGCCGCGGGCGGACCGCTCGGCAGCGATGGAACATGACGATGCAATATGTGAGTACCCGCGGGGAAGCGCCCGTGCTTGGATTTTCCGACGCGGTGCTGGCGGGCTTGGCGCGCGATGGCGGTCTTTATGTGCCTGATATCTGGCCGCAGTTTTCGGCGGCAGAGATCCGCGCCATGCGCGGCCTTGCCTATCCCGACCTCGCCATCCGCGTGCTGTCGCCGTTTGTCGGCGGCGAGATCGCGATGCAGGTGTTCGAACGCCTGGTGCGCGAAGCTTATGCGACGTTCCGTCACGAGGCGGTCTGCCCGCTGGTGCAGACCGGCTCGAACATGTTCGTTCTGGAACTCTTCCATGGCCCGACGCTTGCCTTCAAGGACGTAGCCATGCAGCTTCTCGCCCGGCTGATGGACCATGTTCTTGCCGAACGGGGCCAGCGCGCCACCATTGTCGGCGCCACGTCCGGCGATACCGGCGGGGCCGCCATCGATGCCTTCGCCGGGCGCAATCGCACCGACATCTTCGTCCTTTTCCCGCACGGCCGGGTCTCGCCGGTGCAGCAGCGGCAAATGACGACGTCCATCGCCGCAAATGTCCATGCACTGGCGGTCGAAGGCAATTTCGACGAATGCCAGGGGCTGGTGAAGGATATGTTCAACGATCACGGTTTTCGCGACCGGGTGTCGCTGTCCGGGGTCAATTCGATCAACTGGGCCCGCATCATGGTCCAGATCGTCTACTACTTCTCATCAGCGCTGTCGCTCGGCGCGCCCGACCGGCCGGTTTCGTTCACGGTGCCGACCGGCAATTTCGGCGATATCTTCGCCGGCTACGCCGCCAAGAAGATGGGGCTGCCGATCGAGCGGCTGATCATCGCAACCAACGACAACGACATTCTGGCGCGCACGCTGTCGAGCGGCGAATATCGCACGAAAGGCGTCTTTTCGACCACGTCGCCGTCTATGGACATCCAGGTTTCTTCGAATTTCGAGCGCTTGCTGTTCGAGGCGGCCGGCCGCGACGCCTCGACCGTGCGGCGCTACATGAGCGGCCTCAAGCAGTCCGGCGCCTTCACCATCGAAGCGGGCGAGATCGCCAGGATTCGCTCCGAATTCGACGCCGGCCGCTCGACCATGGACGAAGTTGCCGCCGCGATCCGCTCGACGCTCGCAGCCAGCAACTATCTGCTCGACCCGCACACGGCAGCGGCCATGCACGTTGCGGTTGCAAAGGCCACCAATGCCGTGCCGATGGTGGTGCTGGGCACCGCCCATCCGGCAAAGTTCCCGGCCGCCGTCGAAGCCGCCAGCGGCATGTCGCCTGCCCTGCCCGCATGGCTAGGCGGGTTGATGACATCAGCGGAAAAATACACGGTACTTCCATCCGACCTGAAAATGGTGGAAGATTATGTTAGCCGCCACACGCGGGCGGCAAGTTAGGGAGTATCAGCTATATGGGTGTTGAGGTAAGCCGTCTGTCGAACGGCCTGACAGTCGCCACCGAAACCCTTCCAAGCCTCGAATCCGTCGCTCTTGGTGCCTGGCTCAAATCAGGCGCCCGCAACGAGCGTAGCGAAGAGCACGGAATGGCCCACTTGCTTGAACATATGGCGTTCAAGGGAACCAGAAGGCGAAGCGCCTTCGAGATCGCCTCGGAAATCGAGGATGTCGGCGGCGAGATCAATGCCGCTACCAGTGTCGAGACCACCTCCTATTATGCCAGGGTGCTGAGCGACGACGTGCCCCTGGCCGTCGATATCCTCTCCGACATCTTGCAGGAATCCGAGTTCGACCCGCAGGAGCTGGAGCGCGAACAGCATGTGATCCTGCAGGAGATCGGCGCCGCTCACGATACGCCCGACGACATCGTCTTCGACCGCTTCACCGAGACGGCTTTCCGCCACCAGACGATCGGCCGCTCAATCCTCGGCACGCCGGAAACCGTCAAATCCTTCACCTCGAAGCAATTGCACAAATTCATCGAACGGCAATATGGCGCCGAGCGCATGGTGGTCGTCGCCGCCGGCGACATCAAGCACGACAATTTCGTGCGCGAGGTCGAGAAGCACCTTGGCGGTTTCCGCAGCAAGTCCGACAACACGATGCCGCAATTTGCGCAATATGTCGGCGGCGATTTCCGCGAGGACCGCGACCTGATGGACGCGCAGATCGTGCTGGGGTTCGAGGGCCGCGCCTATCATGTACGCGACTTCTACGCCTCGCAGGTCCTGTCGATGATCCTTGGCGGCGGCATGTCGTCGCGTCTTTTCCAGGAGGTCCGCGAAAAGCGCGGGCTGTGCTATTCGGTCTATGCCTTCCACTGGGGTTTTTCCGATACCGGCATATTCGGCGTCCATGCCGCGACCGGGCAGAGCGACATCGCCGAGCTGGTGCCGGTGGTCATCGACGAGTTGCAGAAGGTCGGCGAGAACATCCTGCAGGAGGAACTCGACCGGGCACGTGCCCAATACCGTGCAGGCCTGATCATGTCCGCCGAAAGCCCGGCCAGCCGCGCCTCGCAGATCGCCCGGCAAATGCTGCTGTTCGGCCGGCCGATCGCCAAGGAAGAGCTGATGGAACGGCTGTCGGCGCTGACGGTCGAGCGCCTGACGGACCTGTCGTCACGGCTGTTTTCGACCAAGCCGACGCTGACTGCCGTCGGACCGGTGGGTACGCTCGCTCCCTATGAGGCGGTCCTCGAATCGCTTTCGGGCACGCAGACCACGGCCCGAAAGCTCGCCGGCTAAAGTCCATCAAAGCGTCATGTTCGCGCTCCCTTTCTTTCGCCGTGACCTGCCGGCACTGAAGGGTGACCGGGTCACGCTGCGCGTGCCGCTGACCAACGACTACCGCGAATGGTCGGTGCTGCGCGGGGAAAGCCGCGCCTTCCTGGAGCCGTGGGAGCCGCGGTGGAACCCCGACGAGCTCGACCGCACGGCCTGGCGGCATCGCCTCAGCCGCTATCGCGAAGACTATGCGCAGGGAACGGCCATAGCCTTCTTCATCTTCGAGAAAGGCAGCGGCAAGCTTGTCGGAGGAATCACCCTCGGCAACATCCGCCACGGCGTCGCGCAAAGCGGCCATATCGGCTACTGGATCGGCGAACGCTACAGCGGCCGTGGTCTGATGACCGACGCGGTCAAGGTCGTGACGCGCTTCGCCTTCGATGCGCTGAGGTTGCACCGGATCGAAGCTGCCTGTATTCCCGACAATGCCCGGTCGATCCGCGTGCTTGAAAAAGCCGGATTCCGGCGTGAAGGACTTCTGCGATCCTATCTCAGGATCAATGGCATCTGGCAGGACCACTACCTCTACGCCCGGATCGAAGACGATCCGCCGGGCGCGGGAACGAAGGACTGATTTTGACGAATTTCCTGCGAATCGGGTCGTTGTTCGCCTTTGTGCTGACGGCAATCGTCGTGCTCTGCACGGCGTCCTCGGCCTTCGCCGTCGAGCCGATCAAGATCGCCCGCGACGACGTGGCGCTCGACCTTTCGGGCGCCGTCGAAATCTACCGCAACCAAGGCGAGAACTTTCAGGTGTCGACCGCTCCAGGCCCGGACGGCATCGTGCGGCGCATCGAGGTCGAGGCCAATGATGCGCGCTCGACCGGCGACTGGGCGGTGTTCGCGCTTGCCAACACCACCGATCAGCAGCTCGACAGGCTGATTGTCGCACCGCATTTCCGGCTGGTGAATTCCGGCATCTTCTGGCCGGATCTCGGCTCGACCCGCATTGCCGCGATCACGCCCAGCGAGGGCTTCGCGCTTGACCGCCAGAGCAGCCCCGACGCCGATGTGTTCCGGGTGACGCTGAACCCCGGAACGGTGATCACCTTTATTGCCGAACTTGCCTCGCCCAAACTGCCGCAGGTATATCTATGGGATCCGGAATCCTACAAGGACTCGGTCAATTCCTACACGCTGTTTCGCGGCATCGTCATCGGCATCGCCGGCCTTCTGGCGCTGTTCCTGACCATCCTTTTCGTGGTCAAGGGGACCTCGATGTTCCCGGCAACCGCAGCACTCGCCTGGGCGGTGCTCGCCTATATCTGCATCGATTTCGGCTTTCTCAACAAGGTCCTGGAAATATCGCCCGGCAACGAGCAGATGTGGCGAGCCGGAACGGAGGTGGCGCTTGCGGCGACCTTCGTGGTGTTCCTGTTCGCCTATCTCAACCTCAACCGATGGCACGGCCATTTCAGTTACGGCGCGCTGGTCTGGATTCTGGGGCTGCTGCTGATCGCTGGCGTTGCGATCGTCGATCCGGCGGTCGCCGCCGGCATCGCCAGGCTGTCCTTCGCCGCCACCGCGCTGACCGGCCTCAGCCTGATCATCTTCCTCGGCATACGCGGCTACGACCGTGCCATCATGCTGGTGCCCAGTTGGGTCATGGTCCTGTTGTGGCTATGCGGGTCGTGGATGGCGATCACCGGCATGCTCGACAACGACATCGCCCAGCCGGCACTGGGCGGCGGGCTGATCCTCATCATCCTGCTGATCGGCTTCACCGTCATGCAGCACGCCTTTGCCGGCGGCGCACTGCATCAGGGCCTGTTCTCCGATCTCGAACGGCAGGCGCTGGCCGTCGCCGGATCGGGCGACACGGTGTGGGACTGGGACGTGATGCGCGACCGCGTCGTCACCAGGCCGGATGTCAGCATCCAGCTTGGACTTGCGCCCGACAGCCTGGGCGGAGCTGCTCGCAACTGGCTGCCGGTACTTCATGCCGACGACCGCGACACGTTCCGTACCACGCTCGACGTGGTGCTCGAACACCGGCGCGGCCGGGTGTCGCAGAATTTCCGCCTGCGCGGCGCCGACGGGCACTATCACTGGTTTTCGCTGCGCGCACGGCCGGTGATCGGATCGGACGGCGAGGTCATCCGCTGCGTCGGCACCATGGTCGACGTGACGGAGCAGAAAAAGTCCGAGGAGAGGCTGCTGCACGATGCCGTGCATGACAATCTGACTGGCCTGCCGAACCGGGAATTGCTGATGAATCGGCTGGAGGCGATCATTTCGATCGCGCGCACGGAAGAGAAAGTGCGTCCGACCGTCTTCGTGATCGACATCGACCGGTTCAAGCAGGTCAATGACGGGCTCGGCATCTCGGCCGGCGATACCATCCTGCTGACCGTTGCGCGCCGGCTGCACCGGTTGCTCAAGCCGAAGGATTCGCTGTCGCGTTTTGCCGGCGACCAGTTCGCGCTGATGCTGCTTTCCGAACAGGACCCGGCCCGCATCGCAGCCGTTGCCGACGCCATCAAGCATGCGATCAACAATCCGATCACTTTTGCCAAGCGTGAGATCGTGCTGACCGCCTCGATCGGGCTGGTCACCTGGACCTCGGCGCAGAGTTCGGCCGAGGACATGGTCAAGGACGCCGAGCTTGCCATGCACCAAGCCAAACGTTTTGGCGGCGACAGGATCGAGCCGTTCCGCCCCGCCTTCCGGACCGTCGGCACCGACCGACTGCAGTTCGAGTCCGACCTGCGCCGCGCCATTGAACGGCGCGAATTCACACTCGCCTACCAGCCCATCGTGCGGCTGGAAGATGGCAGTGTTGCCGGTTTCGAGGCGCTTTTGCGCTGGGACCATCCGCGCCGCGGCATGATCCCGCCGGGCGATTTCATCCCGGTCGCCGAGAGCTGCGGCCTGATCGTGCAGCTTGGCCTGTTCGCTATGCAACAGGCCGCCGAAGATCTGGCGGGATGGCAAAAGCAGATCGGCGACGCGCCGCTGTCGGTTTCGGTCAATCTGTCCAGCCGTCAGCTCATCCGCCGCGATCTGGTCAGCGACGTCCGCTCGGTGATCGCGCGGGCCAACCTGAAGCCGCGCTGCTTCCGACTCGAACTCACCGAATCGCTGGTGATGGACAATCCCGAGCAGACAGCCCATGTGCTGAACAAGCTGAAGAAGCTTGGCATCGGCCTGTCGCTGGACGATTTCGGCACCGGCTATTCCTCGCTGGCCTATCTGACGCGCTTTCCCTTCGACACGATCAAAATCGACAAGAGCTTTGTCGACGACGCGACACCGAAGCGCGCGGTGCTGCTCAAATCCATGGTCAACATGGCGCATGAACTCGGCCTTTCGGTCGTGGCCGAGGGCATTTCGGATGAAAGCGATGCGCTCGAACTGCGCCAGATGGGCTGCGAATATGTGCAGAGCTTCATGTTCGGCGCGCCGATGCCCGGCGATCAGGTGCTGAAGACGCTGAAGGAACAGTATCCGCTGGCTCAGGCTTGATTTTGTGCATGTCGGTTGTCCCAAGACCGCTGCGCACCTTTGGGCGACGTGCCGGGGGGTCCGCTTCCCGGCGCTCGGAGGTCGCAAGTAACCGTCCTGGTCACTCAGTATTGAAAATTTTAGTCTCCTACCCGTGGCGCGGCCCCACCAATGTTGGCAAGCCTGAATCAACGGCGGCGATAGAGATAGCTCTCGGAAAGGCCGAGGCGACGGCACGATTGAACGGCCGGGGATGAAGGAAGCACGATGCTCTCGCAGATTGCCGCCGTAGTCTTCACAAAAGCACGCTCCCACGGCGTCAGGGTCCAGCGGTCGCCTAGTGCCAAGCGCTTGCGCACCCAGCGCGGTAGGATCTCGACGGCCGCCTTCAGAAATGGCCGCTGAAGCGGTTGAGCCACTCCCGGCAAGGCGGGAACGTCTTCCATGATCTCCAGGAATTCCAAGACGATCGGCGACGCGACGAGTCTTTGCCTCATCGCGTCGAACAGCGCGTAAAGCTCGGCCTGTGACGTGGGCGAGCCGGCCGCACCATAGAGAAGTGCGACGGGGCGAGCCTCAGCAAACATCGCGTCCCGTTCGAAAAAATGCAGACGATGCACATAGACGTGATACGCCTCCATGAAACCAAACCCGGCCGTAGCTTGCACCCAGTCCAGCAACTCCGGGTCGGTGGCGTGGTATGGCTCACCTTCGCTGGTTCGACCTGAAACGCGCCCATGCATCCTGACCACACCTTCAATCATGGCCTTGGCCTTGGTTCGAGGGCCGTAGACCGTAACCAAGGCAGCGAGGCCCGTACGCTGTAATCGTCGGAGCGCGTGCGAGCGGAATGTGCTGTGCTGCCAAATGGCGTCGCGAACCCGCGGCTCCGCCAATTCGAGCAGCACCGCAGTAACCCCGCCGATGAAGAGCGCAACAGGGTTCTTGAAAATACGCCAGGACATCGAGGTGGGCGGTAACAGGGCCGGCTCGCCTTCCGGGGTCGAGAAGTCCATCTGAGATCCGAGCCGCTGGCGCATGAACGACTGCGCAAGAGTATCCACACGACGCTCAAGTGGGTGAGGCAGAGGGATGATGCCCGAATTGCCAAACATGGTACGCCTCCGACTCCTGGGAACAACAAGTGTCGAACCAGTGGCTAGCGGATGCAGTATGCACGAACGTCTTGGTCTTTCCGTCGTTCCAAACGATCAGCCTGGCGCGCTGCGCATGATCCGCAAGAACACCGGGCCCGGATGGTCATCACGAGCCCGGTCGTGCTGGCCTTATGGCGTAAGATCGAGCGCCGGCACGATTCTGTGGTAGGGCAGGCCTGCATCGTCGTTTAGACGCTTCACGTCGGCATCGGAGACAGCATCAAACAGGCACATGCAGCGCCCGTCCTCCGGTGCGAAGGTCGAGCGCAGATAGCTGATGTCGGTGCCCTTGGACGTCATCTCGGCGGCCTGGCTGATCGCCGCCTTCTGCGCATCTCCCAGAGCTTCCATGCTGATGCCCTTGAGGTCGCGTTCCACCATGTAGACAGTCATTCCAAATCTCCTCCTGCGAACTGTGACCACAGGAGTTGAATGCAGCGGCGGGCGAAAGAGAACGACATTTTTTCTATCGATCGATAGCCGACAGTTATCGATGAAAGGGCTACAATGTCGTTTCGTGGAACCGCCTCGGGAGGGCTCGCCATGGAGATGTTTCAGGTCCGCTACGTGCTTGCTGCCGCGAAGATGCTGAATTTCACCAAGGCAGCCACCGATTGCAATGTGTCTCAGCCGGCGCTCACCAAAGCGGTCAAGACGCTCGAGGATGAGCTTGGCGCGCCCTTGTTCCACCGCGAGGGAAAGCGCGTCCTCCTGAGTGAGTTCGGGCGCTCCATTCTGCCGCATCTTCAGCAGATCATGCAGGAGGCCCACGCAACCAGGACGCTTGCCGACAATTTCAGGCTGCTCAACCAGGTGCCGATCCGCCTTGGCGTCATGTCGACCATCGGCCATGTGAAGCTCGCCCGGTTCCTGGCAAAGTTCCAGCGCGACTATCATGGCGTCGAGCTTGAAGTCAGCGAGGCGAGCGTTCAGGAACTGAAAAACAGGCTTGAGCAAGGCGATCTCGATCTGGCCGTCCTCAATCCGCTGGAGGGGCTGGGAGCGGCTTTCCGCGTCCATGATCTCTACAGTGAGCGCTACGTCGTCGTATTCGCGCCGGATCACCGGCTTGCGGGCCTCAATGCAATCAAGTTGGTCGATCTCTCTCAAGAACCCTATGTCGACCGTCTGTCCTGCGAAATGCGGGACCTGGTGATGGGTGTGTGCCGGGAAAGAAACGTCAGCCTTTATGCCCGCTTTCGTTCCGAGCGCGAGGATTGGATCCAATCAATGGTGCTGGCGCGGATCGGCTTCGCCTTCATGCCTGAATATTCGGTGACATCGCCTGAACTTCTGCAGCGTCCGCTGATCGAACCCGCGGTGGCACGCACCGTGTCCCTGGCTAGCGTTCCGGGCCGGCCCTATAGCCCGGCGACGGCGGCAATGGTCCGAGCTGCCCAGAGCTTCGATTGGCCAGGCTAGGCGTTTGTTGCTGAAGCTGATTTTAGATGCGTTCTGCCGCCCTGGTGGTCCTCGGACCGGTACCGCAAAGTCGGTGAGATGGACATGGCTATGCTCACGGTGGAAGAGATGCCCTCCAAGCTCGGCCTCGAGCTTCTGTATAGCGCGGGTCAGCGCCGGCTGGGTCACGCAGCAGCGACGCTGCCCGGAAGTAGCGGATTTCGTGTATCCCCATGGATCGCCCTTTCCCGATGACAGCCTTGCATCGGCGCGATGAAATATTGGCATTCTTTTTCTCCGAAACGACTGCAACTTTCTTGCTTCGTTGGAATTGCGCTCGCCGAAGGAGCGGGAGAAGGCTCACAATGGCCGGATGGAAATTTGAGGGAGGACAATCATGACCTTGCCCAGTTACGCAATGAACCAGGCAAGTTTCCCGCAGATGTACGAGCGGTGGCTGGTCGGCCCTCTCTTCCGTCCATGGGCCGAGATGGCTCTTGACGAGCTGGAATTGTCTTCGGGCGATCGCCTACTCGATATCGCCTGTGGAACAGGAATAGTGGCGCGCGTTGCAAGAGAGCGGCTCGGTGAAGCCGGATATATCGTCGGCGTCGACATCAGCCCGGACATGCTTGCCGTGGCGCGGGCTGTAGAATCAGCCATTGACTGGCGCCAGGGCAATGCCGGCGAGCTACCTCTGCGTAACGGTGAGACGTTCGACGTGGTCGTCTGCCAGCAAGGGCTGCAGTTCTTTCCTGACAGACCCGCGGCGGTGGCGCAGATGCGTCGCGCGCTGGCGAAGGGTGGCAGGCTGGCGATCGCCATGTGGCGCCCGGACGACGAAATCCCGTTCTTTCGCGAACTGCGCCGCGTCGCGGAGCGCCATCTGGGCGCCATCGCCGATCAACGGTACAGCTTCGGGGAAGCGGCTCCACTTGAGGCGCTGCTGCGAGACGCCGGCTTCCACGAGGTCCGATCGAAGATTATTTCGCGCACCATCCACTTCGGGGAAGGCGCACCTTTCCTGCATTTGAATACGATGGCACTGGTCGGAATGAGCTCTTTAGCCAAGGAAATGGGCGATCAGGAACGCAAGCGCGTCGTGGAGGAGATCGTGATCGAGAGTGCGCCCGTGCTGCAACCGTATGGCAATGGATCGGGATTAGCCTTCGAGCTCAGCGCCAATCTGGCGACGGCCAAAGGCAAAAAAGATCTCCCTTCACAAGCAACGCATCGCCTACGCAACGCTCGATAAAATCATCTTATTGTACATTACGAACTGTCCTCGCCGCATTGCGGCCATTGTACCGCCACGATCCATGACTAGCTAGAGCAAGCACTGACCGTTCTTCTTGTCTTTTTCGACGTTGACGGCTCAACGTTGGAAATAGATCTGCCCCAAAGTATCTGGGCGGCTAGACAAGGAACGGAGGGGGACCTGGCGTCACTCCAAAGAACACGTGAATTCTTTGCTTGCGCAGACGTCATCCTTTCGGGCGGACGGCCTTTGTCGAAAAGGATCGGCGGGCTTGGCTTGGCGGCGACAGTGGCGGCCATGCCATGGCCGGTCTATTCGGGAGTCTTGGTCAACGGAGTGACCGAAGCCGCGGTTGCCACTGCTGTTCCGTCCTCCGCTCTGAGTTTCCCCTCGGCCGCGCCCGAGTTCGACATGATCGATCCGGGCACAACGTTGACCTCCCGACGCAAGGGAGAAGGCATACTGGCCGACGCATTGAAGGGTACCGTGGCCATCCTTTCCGAAGGCGCGGAACAGATCGTCATCGGCATGTCGGTGCACGAGTTCGGCGAATACAAGGTGTCGCAGTACATTGCCAGCGAGATTCTGCGTGCCGCCAAGGACACCCAATTTCCTGCCGATACCCTTTTCGCGATCGCCGAGAAGGAGTCCTCCTTCGACCTCAACAATCGCCCGCCTAAAGGGTCGGCACTTGGTCTTATGCAGTTCCTCGACCAGACATGGCTCGAGGCGGTGAAGAAGTACGGTGCAGAGTTCGGTCTGGGCGACGAAGCGGAACTGATCCGGATCCGCTTAGAGGGCAAGCGCGAACACCATTTCGTCGACGACAAGGCCGATGAACAGCGCATTCTTGAATTCAGGCGCGATCCCTATCTGTCGGCAGCACTTGCGGCCAAGAACCTTCTCGCGGCCAAGGAACGCATCGAAGCCCGTCTCGAGAAGGCCATGGACGAAAGGGATCTTTACCTCCCCCATTTCCTTGGCACCAACGGCGCAGCACAGCTCCTGTCGAACGCCGACGAGACGCCCAATGCCACGGCCAGCAAAATTTTCCCCAAGGCGGCGCGCTTCAATACCGCGATGTTCAGGGCCGAGGGAAAACAGCTCACCGTCGGCCAGTTCCACCAGCGCCTGCGCTCCTTCTTAGAAGCCCGCATCGGCAAATACAGCGATGTCGAAAGCCGCGTGAAAGAGGCTGACCTGTCCTGGACAGCCGGTATCGAGAATCTCGTCTACGATTTGGGCAAACGGCTGGCGTCGGCAATGCAGCGATAGCCAGCCAGGTATCGGGTTTTCACCACTAGGCGTGACCGGCCGCCAGGCTGAGATGCGCGAGGTCGATACCGATCGAGGCGAGAATCCGGTCGTATTTGCGCTCGATGTCGGTATCGAACAGAAGCTCCGCATTTGCCGGGCAGGTCAACCAACCGTTCTCGGCGATTTCGCTTTCCAGCTGACCGGCGCCCCAGCCCGAATAGCCGAGCGCCATCAGCGCGTGTCGGGGCCCGCGGCCCGACGAAATGGCGCGCAATATGTCGACGGTCGCGGTCAGGCAAATGTCGTCGGAGACGGCGAGCGACGATTCCACGCGGTAGTCGCCCGAATGCAGGACGAAGCCGCGGCTGCGGTCCACCGGTCCGCCGTTGCGCACGACGAAGTCGCGGGCCTGCGCGGGCAAGCGGATCGCCTCCTGTTCGTTCATGATGCCGAGCTGCACGAGCAGATCCGGAAACAGCATCTGCTGCGTCTGGTTGATGACCAGGCCCATCGCGCCCTCGTCGCTGTGCGCGCAAATGTAGATGACGGAGCGCGTAAAGCGGTCGTCCTTCATGCCGGGCATGGCAATCAGGAACTGGTCGTCGAGAAAGCCGCGTCCCGCAGCCATCTTCTTGTGGCGCAACAAGTCCATGAGAGGAGCGTAACGCGTTTCTGAAGCGCCGAAAAGATGCGCCGCGCGCGATTTGGTCGCGGATGTGCAGCTAAGGTCAGGCAAAGCTGTGCCCGAGGTCACGCAAGAGCTGTGCCCGAGGTCACGCAAAGGCTGTGCCCAAGGTCACGCAAATATGATTACAGCGACGCCATGAAGTCATTGCGCAGCCATGAACGGACGCTCAAATCAGCGCCATGCAAAGTTTGAAAGTCCTGCTGCTCAGCGCCGCTGTTGGATGTGGAACCGGCCTCCCTGCCGCAGCCTCCTCGTCGACCTGGTACAATAGCGAAGGCGGCAGAGTGCGGCTTGTGACCAGCGGCAAGCCCGACGAAGCCGGGCGCATCCATGGCGTCCTCGATATTGCGCTCAAGCCTGGCTGGAAAACCTACTGGCGCGATCCGGGCGACGCGGGCGTGCCGCCGCAAATCGATATCTCGGCCAGCACCAACATTGCCAACGCGACGTTTTCGTTTCCGCCGCCCCAGCGCCACGACGACGGCTACGGCAAATGGGCCGGCTACGACCATCCGGTTTCGCTGCCGGTGACATTCACGCTGTCGGCGCCGAACGAGCCGGCCGTCATCGATGCCGATATCTTTCTCGGCATTTGCGAGACGATCTGCATCCCGCTGCAGACGAAGCTGACCATCGATCCGGGCTCCGATCCGGACAATGCCGAAGACGCCGCTTTGGTGAAGGCGGCCCTTGCAACGCTGCCTGTGCCCGCAAGACCCGATTTCGGCGTCAATATCCTGCCGGGCGACCGCGAGACACTGATTGTCGAGGCGAGCTTTCCGGGCAGTCCCGAAGCGGCGGATTTCTTCGTCGCCGGCGAGCGGGATTACATGTTCGGCGTGCCGGCCCGCAGCGAAAAGGATGGCAAGCTGGTGTTTGCCGTGCCGATCCTCAACAGGCCGACGACGACACCGACGGATGGCGGACTTTACTACACGCTGACAACCGCGGCCGGCGCCGTCGAAGGCCTGCTGCCGTTTCCTTGATCCCGAGCAAAGGATGCTCAGGGCGAACATCCTTTCCCCAGCCTCTCCGACGGTTGCGGGGAACCGCTGAATTCGCTATCGCAAGGACACTTCCCTTCCATCTCTCAAGTGAGGACCTCGATGATGATTGCCGTTGGCGACAAGCTGCCCCAAGCGACCTTCAAGACGATGACTGCCGACGGCGCAAAAGCGATCACGACGGCCGAGATCTTCTCGGGAAAGAAGGTGGTGCTGTTCGCCGTTCCCGGCGCTTTCACGCCGACCTGCTCCAACAATCATCTGCCCGGCTATCTGGACAATTACGACGCCATCCTGGCGCGCGGCGTCGACACCATCGCCGTCGTCGCGGTCAACGATGTTCACGTGATGGGCGCCTGGGCCCGCTTCAGCGGCGGTGAAGGCAAGATCCTCTATCTTGCCGATGGCAACGGCGATTTCGTCAGGTCGATCGGCCTTGACGCCGATCTTTCCGGCGGCGGCATGGGGCTGCGCTCGAAGCGGTTTTCGATGATCGTCGACGACGGCAAGGTCACCGCGCTCAATGTCGAGACAAAGCCTGGCGTCGATGAATCCGGTGCGGCTCACATTCTCGGACAGCTTTCCGTTTTGGCGACAACATAGGCCAAGGTTTGCCACGGTCCTTTTGGCCTGACGATCACGCTTAGTCGAGCGCCGAGTGTCCAACCGGGCGTGCAAAGGACGCTCCAAGACTTCTGAGCCGCATGATCCCCAACAAAAACGGGTACCGGTTTTCGGGCTCGTGCGCTAGCTCTTCGGAGTTGCTTGCTTTCGGGGGACCTCAATGATGTTTGACCACTTCTGGCGCGCTGTGGCGATCGGCATCGGCGCCACGGCGCTCATGGACCTCTGGGCGATTTTCCTGAACATGGTATTTGCTCAGCCGCGGCCGAACTGGGGACTGGTTGGGCGCTGGGTCTGGCATCTCAGAGACGGCAAGGTATTCCACGACGATATCGGCGAGGCAGCACCCTACGCGCATGAATCGGCGCTGGGCTGGGCATTCCACTACTTTGTCGGCATCGTCTACGGCATCATTCTGGCCGTTTGGGCGGGAGCGGCGTGGCTGGCCGCGCCGACCTTCCTGCCGGCCTTCATTCTCGGCATCGTCACCGTGGGCGCCGGCTGGTTCCTGCTGGCGCCCGGCATGGGCGCCGGCTGGGCCGCATCAAAGCGCGCCAACCCGATGCAGATCCGCGCCCTCAACCTCGTGTCGCATACTGTGTTCGCGCTCGGACTTTTCGGCACGGCGCTGCTGATCCGTTAGCAAATTAATCGTCGCGGTGTTGCGCCAGCCTGTCGATCGGCCGCCATCCGTGGACAACGCGACGCGCGCGGATATCGTACGCGAAATAGTTCCCGCCGCCCGCTGGCTGATCCGCCTCGCGGCTGATCTCCCGCCCGCCGAGAGAAAGCAGCAGAAGCGTTCCGACACCTCCGTGGCCCACGAAAGCAACGTCGGCGGCGTCATCGGTGCCGAGCACAGTGTCTACCTCGCTCAGAATACGATGCTGAGCATCGATAGCCCGCTCCCATCCGCGAATGCTGCTGTATGGATTGGCGAAGAATTGGTCCGCGACCGCTTCGAACTCCGCAGGCGGTAGGAAACCGGTTGCCGATCGGTCATTCTCATGCATCCGTTCCCTCACCTCGACCTCAAGGCGGATATGCCTTCCGAGTATCTCGGCGGTTTCTACCGCCTTGCGTTCACCCGATGACACGATACGCCGGATCGACCGAACCCACGGCTGATCGAGCATTGCAGACGTTCTCGCTCGCCCGATGTCGGATAGCCCCCACTCTGGCACTGGAACGTTGGCATCGATCCGAACCTGGGGATGCGTGATGTAGTATGCGATCGGCATGATAGACTTCTTCCAGCCAGAGAGCGGACCCGCAGCCGGAATTCAATAACTCTGGGTCGAGCGCCGTGGCTTTGCGACCGCCGGCTGCTTCGACTGCGGGTCTGGCTTCGGCGTCGCGGTCTTGACGGGGCTTTTCTTGAACGGCGCCATGCCGAGCCGCGCCAGCTCGTCGGCACGTTCGTTCTCCGGATGGCCGGCGTGGCCCTTGATCCAGTGCCAGACGACCTGATGGCGGTTGCGCGCCTCGTCGAGTGCCTGCCACAGCTCGGCATTCTTCACCGGTTGCCTGGCAGCGGTCTTCCAGCCGTTGCGCTTCCAGCCGTCGATCCAGCTGAAAATGCCGTCCTTGACATAGTTGCTGTCGGTATAAAGATCGACGGCACAGGGTTCTTTCAGCGCATTGAGCGCCGAGATGGCGGCCAAAAGTTCCATGCGGTTGTTGGTGGTAGCAGCCTCGCCGCCCGACAGTTCTTTCGTGACGCCGTTGAAGCGCAGGACCGCCCCCCAGCCGCCAGGCCCCGGATTGCCCGAACAGGCACCATCGGTGAAGATTTCAACGCGCTTGGTCATGTCAGTCCATATTCGGAAGGAGATTTGATCGCCCGGTGAAAACGCATCCGCCTGATATATTCGGTCGGATCGCGTTTCACGACCAGCCCGCCATTGGCAACGGTCAGCCAGTCGTAAAGCCGGGTCAGCATGAAACGCAGCGCCGAGCCGCGTGCCAGGATAGGCAGCGCAGCTCTCTCCTCGCCGCTCAAGGGCCGCACGCTTTGGTAGCCGGCAAGTAGCGCCGTGCCCTTGGTCAGGTTGAAGGAAAAATCCTTCTCGAAGCACCAGGCATTGAGGCAGGTAGCGACATCGTAGGCGTAGAGATCGTTGCAGGCGAAATAGAAGTCGATCAGCCCGGACAGTTTTTCGCCGAGGAAGAAGACATTGTCCGGGAAAAGATCGGCATGGATGATGCCCTCCGGCAGGTCTTTGGGCCAGTTCCGCTCGAAATCGGCGAAGTCGGCATCGACCTCGGCCGCCAGTCCCGGCTCGACCTCGTCGGCGCGAAGGCGAGCGGCGCTCCACAGCTTGCGCCAGCCATCGATTGCAAGGGCATTCGGACGGGTCATCGGAAAGTCGGCGCCGGCAAGATGCAGTGCCGCCAGCGCCTTGCCGACCTCGCCGCAATGCGCTGATGTCGGCCGCCGCAGCGAAAGGCCTTCGAGAAAGGTGATGATGACGGCCGGCCGGCCGGCAAGCGTTCCGATGACGTCGCCATTATGCGCGGTCACCGGAAGCGGGCACGAAATGCCCTTTCTGGCGAGATGGCCCATGAGCCCCAGGAAGAACGGCAGGTCGGCCTTTTCGACGCGCTTTTCGTAGAGCGTCAGGATGTAGGAGCCGCTGGTTGTATGCAGCAGGAAATTCGAGTTCTCGGTGCCTTCGGCGATGCCCTTGTAGGACAGGAGATCGCCGACCGGATAGGCCTCCAGGAACGCGCCGAGCTCGCCTTCGTTGACGTCGGTGTAGACCGCCATGGGCTCTTCACGCGGCTCCGTTCACGAAGGCCATGTCGGCCGCCGTCAGTTCGACATCACGCAGGACCCGCATCACCGGAAAATCCTCGGTCTCTGTCGCCGTCACCGCCAGCTCGATCGTCACGTTGAAGCGCTGCCGGAATGCATCGATGATCTCGTCGACGATGATTTCCGGCGCGGACGCGCCTGCCGACAGACCGAGCGTCGAGATGCCGGCAATGTCAGTCCACGGGATTTCGGAGGCGCGCTGCACGAGAAGCGACATCGAGGCGCCGGCGCGCTCGGCCACTTCGACGAGACGCCGCGAATTGGAGGAGTTGGGGGCGCCAACGATCAGGAAGAGATCGGAGCCCGCGGCGGTCTCCTTGACCGCTTCCTGGCGATTGGTGGTGGCGTAGCAGATCGATTCCGCTGCCGCCGCATGCAAATCGGGAAAACGATCTTTAAGCACCCGAATGATGCCGGCGGTGTCCTCGACCGACAGCGTCGTCTGGGTGACGAAACCGAGCGCCTGCGCGTCTGCGGGCACCAAATTCGCCGCGTCGGCTTCGGTCTCGATCAAGGTGACGGCGCCGTCCGGCAATTGTCCCATCGTGCCGATCACTTCCGGGTGGCCGGCATGGCCGATCAGAAGCACATGGCGGCCGAGTCGCTGGTGGCGCATCGCCTGCTTGTGGACCTTCGACACCAACGGGCAGGTGGCGTCGAGATAGAAGAGGTTGCGCGCCTGGGCGTCCGCCGGTACCGACTTCGGCACGCCATGCGCCGAAAAGACGACCGGGCTCTGGCGATGCTCCGCCGGTATCTCGGAGAGCTCCTCGATGAACACCGCACCGAGGCTTTGCAGCCCCTCGACGACGTAGCGATTGTGTACGATCTCGTGGCGGACATAGACCGGCGCGCCGTATTTCTTCAGCGCCAGCACGACAATCTGAATGGCGCGGTCGACGCCGGCGCAGAAGCCCCGCGGCTGGCAGAGCCTTATCGTCAGCGGTGGCTTTGTGGTCGTGTGAAGCATGATTACCGGCCGGTTGGTCGTAGCATGAACTCAAGTCTTGAACTCAAGGCGCGAAATGAGGTGCGCACCCCTGCCCTGTCAAGGGCGCCGGTGCCGATCATTAGAGCGACGTGCGTCCATTTGGACGCACAAAGTACGCTCTAACACTTTTTATCTACGCATCGTGCTTTTCGAAAATCGATTCCGATTTTCGGGCCGATGCGTCTTTCGCCGGGCGGCGAAGCATGAAGATGAGGACGCCGGCAAGGGCAGCGGCAAGGCCGTACCAGGTTACGGCATATTGCAAATGGCTGTTCGGCAGGTCGATGATGGTAACGCCGCCGACCGGCAGCCCACCCGGGTTCGGGGTGGCGTCCGCGTCGATGAAGAACGGCACCAGCCCCGCGCCGGCCGGCAGACCGGCGCTGGCCGCCATGGCGTCGCGATCCTTCCAGTAGAAGATGTTCTTCTGCGGATCATTGTCGGGAAGCATCATCGAGGGCTTTGCCGGCAGCGGATTGCGGGCGAGCCCCGTCACCGTCACCTGGCCCGCACCCTGGCTTTGCGGGCGCTTGGCCGCGTCCTTGAGATCGTACGGTACGAAGCCGCGATTGATCAGAAGAACGCGGCCGTCCTCCAGTTGCAAGGGCGTGAAGACATCGAAACCCGACTGGCCTTCCCAGGTCGCGAAGAAATGTCGCTCGCCTTGATGCAGGAAAGTGCCTGATACCGTCACCGGCGTGTAGTCGACGTCGCCGGTGGAGGTGAACCGCTTTTCAACCTCGGCCAAAGGCACAGGCGCAAAGTGCGTGCGCTGGTCGATAGTCTGAATAAGACCCTCTTTCCAGTAGAGGCGCTGCACCTGCCAGGTGCCTAGCCCAAGCAAAATGAAGAACAGCACGAGGCCTAGGCCAAGCAGCAATGCCGTCTTTGGTCGCGAAAGGCCTGCCACTGAACCGGATGTCGTGCTCATTCGCCGAGGTCCAGCCTGCCCTCCGCCGCCTTGTTGCGGTATTGCAGCGTCAAGAGCACACCCTTGATCAGCCTGAGCGCGCCCAGGCAAAGCACCAGCGTTAGCGGTATCCACAACACGAGATGCAGCCAGAGCGGCGGGTTCAGCGTCACCTCCATCCACAGCGCCAGCCCGACGACGATGAAGCCGATGATCAGGATGACGAACACCGCCGGCCCGTCGCCGGCATCGGCGTAGGAATAGTCGAGGCCGCAATTGGCGCAGCGTTTGCCGACCGTGAGGAAGCCGGAAAACAGCGGTCCCTCGCCACAGCGCGGGCAGCGGCCGTGCAGGCCAGCCGAAATCGGATCGATTGGTGGCCAGATCGCCTTGTCGTTGCTCATTGCGATACCTTAGTGCCCTTCGCCCCAAAAGATAAGGCGGCCACGTCGCCGCAGCCGCCTCGTCGATTTCCTCAAGAAGATGTCAGTGGCCTTCAATGACCGCGCCGCTCGAGGCCCAGACATAGATCGACGCGAACAGGAACAACCAGACCACGTCGACGAAGTGCCAGTACCAGGCGGCCGCCTCGAAGCCGAAATGCTGCTTGGGCGTGAAATCGCCCTTGATCGCACGGACCAGGCAGACCAGCAGGAAGATCGTGCCGATGATGACATGGAAGCCGTGGAAGCCGGTCGCCATGAAGAAAGTGGCGCCGTAGATCGAATCCCTGAAGCCGAACGGGGCGTGAATGTACTCGTAAGCCTGCACCATGGTGAACAGCATGCCGAGACCGACGGTCAGCACCAGGCCGTTGATCAGCCCCTTGCGGTCGCCATGAATGAGCGCGTGGTGCGCCCAGGTCACCGTAGTGCCCGATAAAAGCAGGATGACGGTGTTGTAGAGCGGCAGGTGGAAGGGGTCGAGAACCTCGAGGCCCTTCGGCGGCCATACACCGCCGGTGAAGGCGGCGCGGGCGTATTGCTGTGCCTCGCCGGGAAACAGGCTGGCGTCGAAGAAAGCCCAGAACCAGGCGACGAAGAACATCACCTCGGAAGCGATGAACATGATCATGCCGTAGCGTAGATGCAGCGACACGACACGCGTGTGGTGGCCTTCATGCGCTTCCTTGATGGTATCCGACCACCAGGCGTACATCGTGTAGATAACGATCAAAAGGCCGATGAAGAACAGCCACGGATTGGCGATGTTGAAGCCGAAGATCGGGAAATCGCCGCCCTTGAGATACTGCATGTAACAGACGCCGCCGATCGCGGTGACCAGCGCGCCGACCGAGCCAAGGAACGGCCACGGGCTCGGGTCGACGAGATGGTAGTCATGTTGTGGTTTTGCGTGCGCGTCTGCCATATCAACCCCCGAGGCTTCGTTCGGTATGTGAAACTTTGTTGCTTGTGCCTTCGGCCGGCGCCGACGACGCGACCGGTTTGTTCTTCTCGTTCTTCTCGACCGGGAACATCGTGTAGGACAGGGTAATCGTCTTCAGGTCCTTCAGTTCCGGCGCATTGACGATGTCGGGATCTACATAGAACACGACCGGCATGTCCAGGGTCTCGCCAGGCTTCAACGTCGTGTCGGTAAAGCAGAAACACTCGACCTTGTTGAAGTAAGATCCCGCCAGTTCCGGCTGCACGTTGAAGGTCGCGCGGCCGGTAGTCGCCCGGACGAACTTGTTGGTCGCGCTATAATGCGCCTGCGCCGTCTCGCCTATCTTTATGGTGATCGAGCGGTCGACTGGCTCAAACTGCCATGGCACGCCGACTGTGTTGGCGTCGAAGCGGATGGTGATATCGCGATCGAGCACGCGGTCGGCATATTGCTGCGTTGCGCGTTTCACGGTGCCGCCGTAACCGGTCGCCTGGCAGAACATCGCGTAGAGCGGCACCGCAGCATAGGCCATGCCGATCATGCCGCCGAAAAAGGCGATGCAGACGCCGGCGACGATGCGGTTGGTGTTCCTCTTTTGAGGATGGGTCACTGTTTTGCGGTTCATCTTGAGCCTCACATCGTTCCGGTGAGGTTGTGACCGAACTTCACGACGGTCGCGATATAGAAGATGACGACAAGCACCGCCAGCGCCAGGCCGATGGCTACCGAACGGTTGCGCCGGGCCTTCTGCTGGCGCTCGGTCAGCGTGACGAGTTCAAGTTTCTTATCGGCCATGGTCATGCTCCGCCCATAGCCAGCACGCGCCCGACAACGCAGTCGGCAAGGTAGATGGCGAAGATGGCGAAGAGGTAGAGCAGTGAGTAGCCGAACAATGCCTTGGCCGGCTTCATCGCATGGTCGTCGTCCGCCATCTGCAGCACCTTCCACGCATACCAGACAAAGCCGGCACCGAGCAGCACCGCAAAGACCCCATAGGCGGGCGTGGTGAAACCGAGCGCCCATGGCAGCACGCCAACCGGCGCGAGGATCAGCGCGTAGACAAAGATCTGGCGTCGGGTCGAAGCCTGGCCGGCGACATTCGGCATCATCGGGATGCCGGCCCTGGCATAGTCCTCGGACTTGAAGAGAGCGAGCGCCCAGAAATGCGGCGGCGTCCACAGGAAAATGATCAGGAACAGGACGGCGCTTTCCAGGCTGACCGTTCCGGTCACCGCGGCCCAGCCGATCACCGGCGGAATGGCGCCGGCAGCACCGCCGATGACAATGTTCTGCGGCGTCCAGCGCTTCAGCCACATCGTGTAGACGACCGCATAGAAGAAGATGGTGAAGGCCAGCAGCGTCGCCGACAGCCAGTTGACAAGCACGCCGAGCGTCATCACCGACAGCACCGACAGCACCAGGCCGAAACTCAACGCCTCGCCCGGCCGGATGCGGCCGGCCGGCACAGGACGGCCGGCGGTCCTGGTCATCACCGCATCGATATCGGCGTCATACCACATGTTGAGCGCGCCGGACGCGCCAGCACCAATGGCAATAGCCAGGATGGCGATCACCGCCAGAAGCGGGTTGATGGTCACGGGGGCCGCGACCAAACCGACAAAGGCGGTGAACACCACCAGCGACATGACACGCGGCTTCAACAGGGCGAAGAAATCGCCCGCCGTTGCTTCCGACATGCGAAAGCCCGGTTCGTCAGTCAATGTGTCGTCGACAAGGGCCATGCGTACTTAGTCCATCATTCCGTTGGCCAAAACCGCCGGGCGGACCGGCGGTTCCGTATTCGCCCAGGCAGCCGCCTATTTGATCTTCGGCAGTTGTTCCCACTGGTGGAAGGGCGGCGGCGAAGGCAGCTGCCATTCGAGCGTCGTTGCACCCTCGCCCCATGGATTGGCGCCAGCTACCCGCTTCTTCTGGAACGCCTCGAACACGCCGTAGAGGAAGATGACCACGCCGACGGCGGAAATATACGAGCCGTAGGACGACACCATGTTCCAGCCGGCAAACGCATCCGGATAGTCGATATAGCGGCGCGGCATGCCGGACAAGCCGAGGAAATGCTGCGGGAAGAAGACGAGGTTGACGCCGACGAAGGTGATCCAGAAATGGGTGTTGGCGATGACAGGCGAATACATGTAGCCGGTCATCTTCGGGAACCAGTAGTACCAGCCGGCGAAGATGGCAAAGACCGCGCCCAGCGACAGCACATAATGGAAATGCGCGACCACGTAGTAGGTGTCATGCAGCGGGCGGTCGAGACCGGCATTGGCAAGCTGGACGCCGGTAACGCCGCCGACAGTGAACAGGAAGATGAAGCCAATCGCCCATAGCATCGGGGTTTTGAGCGAAATCGACCCGCCCCACATGGTGGCGATCCACGAGAATATCTTCACCCCCGTCGGCACCGCGATAACCATGGTGGCGAAGACGAAATAGCGCTGCGTGTCGAGCGACAGGCCGGTCGTGTACATGTGATGCGCCCAGACGATGAAGCCGACCGCACCGATCGCGACCATGGCATAGGCCATGCCGAGATAGCCGAAGATGGGCTTCTTCGAGAAAGTCGAGACGATGTGGCTGACGATGCCGAAGCCCGGCAGGATCAGGATGTAGACTTCCGGATGCCCGAAGAACCAGAACAGGTGCTGGAACAGGATCGGGTCGCCGCCGCCATCCGGCGCGAAGAAGGTGGTGCCGAAGTTGCGATCGGTCAAAAGCATGGTGATGCCGCCGGCCAGAACAGGAAGCGACAACAGCAGCAGGAAAGCGGTGATCAGCACCGACCAGGCGAACAGCGGCATCTTGTGCAGCGTCATGCCAGGCGCGCGCATGTTGAAAATGGTGGTGATGAAATTGATGGCGCCGAGGATCGACGACGCGCCGGCGATGTGCAGCGACAGGATCGCAAGGTCCATCGCCGGTCCCGGCTGGCCCGACGTCGATAGCGGCGGATAGATCGTCCAGCCGCCGCCGACGCCGTAGGCGCCAGGCGCACTCGGCACGAAGGCCGAGATAATCAGCAGGATGAAAGCCGGTGGCAGCAGCCAGAACGAGACGTTGTTCATGCGCGGGAAAGCCATGTCGGGCGCACCGATCATGATCGGCACCATCCAGTTGGCGAAACCGCCGATCAGCGCCGGCATGACCATGAAGAAGATCATGATCAGCGCATGCGCAGTGGTGAAGGCATTGTACATGCTCTTGCCGCCATCGAGCGCGGCGTCGGCATTCAAGCCGTAGACCATCTGCGCCAGGCCGGTGAAAATCTGGATTCCCGGCTCCTGCAGTTCCATGCGCATGACGACCGAAAGGGCACCGCCAACGCAGCCCGCCATGATCGCGAAGATCAGATAGAGCGTACCGATATCCTTGTGGTTGGTCGAATTCACCCACCGGACCCAGCCATGATACGGCTTATGGTCGTGATCGTCGTGAGCTGCAGCGTCTGCCATGTTCGGCTCCGTTCCCTGATCTTTTCTGGTCGCGGCATCAGTTGCCGGCGGCCGCTACCTTGTCTTTGCTGTCGACCTCGGCCATCAGCGCCTTGTTGGCGCCGGGAAGGTCGGTGCCGGCTGCCGCCAGCCAGGTCTTGTACTGGGCGTCGGAGACGACGCGGATCGCGATCGGCATGAAGGCATGGTCCTTGCCGCAGAGCTCCGAACACTGGCCGTAATAGAGGCCTTCCTTTTCCGCCTTGAACCAGACCTCGTTGATGCGGCCCGGAACCGCGTCGGTCTTGATTCCGAAGGATGGCATGGCAAAGGCATGGATCACGTCCGCCGCCGTCACCAGCACCCGGGTCATGGTGTTGACTGGCACCACCATCTCGTTGTCGACGGCGAGCAGGCGCGGATAAACGCCGCGATCCTCCTTGCCAGCCGCCGCGCGGTCAGAATCCGCCAGGATCGCGGAATTGAAGGAAAGCGTGTTTTCGGTCTGGTATTCGTAGTCCCAGTTCCACTGGTTGCCGGTCGCTTTAATGGTCAGCTTGGCTTCTTCCGGCGGTGTGTATTGCGCGGTCAGGAGCTGAAACGAAGGGATGGCGAGACAGAGCAGCACGACGACCGGCCCAACCGTCCAGATCACCTCGATCAGCGTGTTATGGCTGGTGCGCGACGGGATCGAGTTGACGCTGGCACGGAATTTCAAGATGCAGTAGGCGATAAGCGCGAGCACGAAGAGGGTGATCGGCACGATGAACCATAGCGTGTAGTGCTCGAACCAGGCGATCTGCCGCATCATGTCGGTGGCGGCGGGCTGGAAGGTCATTTCCCACGGCGCAGGCTGGGCCGCATGGGCGGATGCGCCGGTGAACAATGTGGCGGCAGCCCAAGCGCTCGCTAGGAGTTTGGCGCCTGCTAGGAATTTTCTCATTGCCGTCATTATCTCCCAGTTCCTCGCGATCGGGACCGCAAGAATATCGAACAACGCCGGGACGGGAATCCCGGACAGTCCCGAGGCTGGTTCAAACCATACTCTATTTGCCTCCGCAAGAAAGGAGCGGAGGAAACCGTGCGGCATTTTTGCGCGCAAGCGCGGCTGCGCATTTTGGCGGCGGCCGCGGCGGTGGCGGATCGCGGAAGCCCGAGCGGCGGACTGTCCTGGCAAAATGCGCCGGGCTGTCGCAATTCGGGCGAATTTGGCACGGAAAAGCGCACAATTGCCTTGGTCGAGGCAGGCCGGAAGTGGTCTCATCCTTTACTTGCCCTTGGCGCGGCTTAAAGTGCCGTGATTCGCATTGGAGCCGTCATGAACTCTTGGCTGTGGGAACTTGGGCTTTCGAGACTTGGGCTTTCGAGAACCTTGGCGAACGTCATCTTTCTCGCCGCGGTGTCTAGCGTTGGCCTGTCTGGCGTCGGCCTGTCCAGCCAAGCCAAGGCTGCACAGCCAAGCGGCAAGGTGCGGTCGACGCATGGCGCGTGGTCGATCATCTGCGACACGCCGGCCGGCGCCACATCGGAACAATGCGTGATGATGCAGAACGTCGTCGCCGAGGACCGTCCAGAGATGGGGCTTTCCGTCGTCGTGCTGCGCACCGCCGACAACAAGGCTGAAATCCTGCGCGTGCTGGCGCCGCTCGGCGTGCTGCTGCCCAACGGGCTCGGCCTCAATGTCGATGGCAAGGACATCGGCCGGGCCTATTTCGTGCGCTGCTTCCAGGACGGCTGCTACGCCGAGGTCATTCTCGAAAAGCCGCTGCTCGACACGCTGAAGACCGGAACGTCAGCCACTTTCATTGTCTTCCAGACGCCGGAGGAAGGCATCGGCATCCCGGTCGAGCTCAAGGGTTTCGCCGACGGGTTCGCCGCCCTGCCTTGAGAACCGGTCAGAACCAAGATCCGAGAAAGCGATTGTGACTGGCCTTTGGCGATGACAATGGTCATCGTCGATTGTCTGGGCGCACGTTCGCGCCTACATCGTGAGGACAACCTCTTTCCACGGACGGACCTGCCATGAACAGCCTGATCGGCCAATTCGACATTTCCCACGATCGCATCAAACAGATCGTCGCCGAGACCATCAACGGCGCCGACGACGGCGAGCTATTCCTCGAATACAGCGAAAGCGAAGCGCTGATGTTCGACAATGGACGGCTGAAGACCGCCAATTTCAATACCGACCAGGGTTTTGGGTTGCGTGCTGTCGCCGGGGAAGCGAGCGGCTACGCACATTCCAGCGATCTTTCCGAAGCATCGCTGCTGCGCGCGGCCGACGCCGTCTCGACGGTGAAGGGCGGTTATTCCGGCACGCTTGCCGCGGCACCCGCCCGCACCAACCGCCATCTCTATGGCGACGAGAACCCGATCCCCTCGCCCTCCTTCGAGGCCAAGGCCAAGCTGCTTCAGGAAATCGATGCGTGGCTGCGAGCCGAGGATCCGCGCGTGCGACAGGTGACGGCTTCGCTCGCCGCCTCCTGGCAGCATGTCGAGATCGTGCGTGCCGACGGCCAGATGGTGCGCGACATCCGCCCGCTGGTCAGGATCAACGTGTCGGTGGTGGTGGGCAACGGCGACCGCCAGGAGAGCGGCTCCTACGGCATGGGCGGACGCAAGGCGTTTGGCGAATTCCTGGTCGAGGAGAGCTGGAAGCACGCGGCCAAGGAGGCGCTGCGGCAGGCGCTGGTCAACCTCGAAGCGGTCCCGGCGCCCGCCGGCACCTTCGACATCGTGCTGTCGAGCGGCTGGCCGGGCGTCATGCTGCACGAAGCCGTCGGCCACGGGCTGGAAGGCGACTTCAACCGCAAGAAGACATCGGCCTTCGCCGGACTGATGGGCCAGCAGGTGGCCGCGAAGGGTGTCACCGTCGTCGACGACGGCACCATGGCCGAACGGCGTGGGTCGCTGACCGTCGATGACGAAGGCACGCCGTCGGCCCGCAACGTGCTGATCGACGACGGCAAGCTTGTCGGCTATATGCAGGACCGCCAGAACGCCCGGCTGATGGGCATGGAGGCCACCGGCAACGGACGGCGCGAAGGCTATGCGCACCAGCCGATGCCTCGCATGACCAACACCTACATGACCTCAGGCGATATGCAGCCGGACGAAATCATCGCGTCGGTCAAGAACGGCATCTATGCCGTCTCCTTCGGCGGCGGCCAGGTCGACATCACCTCGGGCAAGTTCGTGTTCGGCTGCACCGAGGCCTACATGATCGAGAATGGTAAGGTAACGCAGCCGATCAAGGGCGCCATGCTGATCGGCAACGGGCCGGATGCCATGCATCGGGTTTCGATGATCGGCAACGACATGAAGCTCGACACCGGCATCGGCATGTGCGGCAAGGCCGGCCAGGGCGTGCCGGTCGGCGTCGGCCAGCCGCATCTCAGGATGAACCAGATGACGGTCGGCGGCACACGGGTTTGATAGACCGGCCGCGCCAGCTATTGTGGTCGCGAAAACCGGTCCCTCTCGGCCGCTGCCGCCCGCGATCCTTGGCAAGTGACTGTAAGGGTGGCGGGAACCGCCAGAGCGGCGTGCAAGAAGCATAGCCGCCTGCCGGCCAGTTTCGAACTGCCCTACAGCCACGAAGCCGGGGTTTTCGGCAAACGATGGTCGGGATCGATGACCTTCAGACGCGGTGCGTTGTTCTCGTTCCATCGCCAGAGGGCGACGCATGTGCCCCCCGGCGACATGAAGGACGGGTAGATCACGCCGTGCTGCCCATCGGCAATCAGGCGATCTCTCAGCGTGTGCGTCTCAGGCACCAGGCCTTGATCCATGATGTCGCGCCATTCGCATCGGTGAATGTCTGCCGTCACGCCGAGCTTGGTCAGCACATCAGCGTCCGTCAGGTCGGCCAGCCGCGCGCCTGAAAGTTCGAGCTGCGCAATCAGCGCCGGATGCTGGACAAAGCCCTGGTTGTACTCCGCCCAAGCGGTGGATAATTCCCGCGCAGCATAGATGGTCGGGGTGCCCACCGGATTCCAGCGCCCGCCAAAGCGGGCCGCTCCTTCGCCGGAAAGCGGGAGATGCGCCCAACGCGGCACGAAGGCACGCCATAGGCTCAGCCTGCTGTCAGGCATAGATGCCGGAGCGGACTGCCTCCAGATAGGCAAGCACCTTGTCCGTCTTGCCCTCTCGAACGAGATCGTAGGCGGTCTTTCCCGCCCAGCCGGGGATCGGCTGATGCTTGAACCAGATCGCCGCACGCTGTTCATCGCCGGCCATCTCGCCTGCCATCGCCAGGATACGGACAATCGGACTCAATGCAGCATCGACCTTGCGCGCGCCGGTCTTGGCGGCAAGCGTGTTGCGCGCGACGCCGATCAGGCCCGCCAGTTCGGTCAGATTGACGCCCAGCAATTCAGCCACCCGTCTTGCCGAAAGAAATGGCGTCCGTTCCTCGCCAAAGCGCGAGGCTCGAATTTCGAGAGCTGCGGCATTCATGGTATCACCCTAGCACGTTTTGAACAGCATGTGATAAAAATATGCTCATTTTGCGCGCAATTCAAGTTCAAAAAAAGCAAACCTGTTACCGCCGTCGTTTCGGCTTCTCCAAAAGCGCAACGGCTTCGACATGCGGCGACCACAGGAACTGATCGATCGGCGTCACGCTTTTCAGGGCGTAGCCGCTATCGATGAGGATGCGCAGGTCGCGTGCCAACGTCACCGGATTGCAGGAAACCGCGGCGACAAGCGGCACGTCGGAACGGGCAATCTGCTTCGACTGGTCTTCGGCGCCGGCGCGAGGCGGATCGAACACAACGCCGTCGAACGTATTCAGCTCCTTGAATGTAAGCGGCCGCCGGAACAGATCGCGGCGTTCGCTGGTCACCCGCTTCAGACCGCTGGCGAAACGGAACGCCCGGTCGAGCGCCGAAAGCGCTGCCGCGTCACCCTCCACCGCATGGACTTCCGACTTGGCGGCGAGACGTAGCGCGAAGCTGCCGCAGCCGGCGAAGAGATCGGCGACCTTTTTGGCGCGCACCAAATGCCGGCCGACGATGTCCGCCATCGCCTGCTCGGCCGCGTCGGTGGCCTGCAGGAAAGCACCCGGCGGCACCGCGACAGCCACGCCACCAAACATGACGACAGGCTTTTTGGGCTCGATGATGACCTCGCCGTCGATCGAAAGCCTGGCCATTCCCTGAGCGATGACGAAGTTGGAGGCGACGCGGCGCTGGTTCTCGCCGAGCTTGCCGGATTCGTGAACCGCGACATCGAGGCCGGAACCGGTCACCGTGACCGTCATGCGAAACGATTTCGTCGTTGCGCAAACCAATTCGGCGAGTGCTTTCAGACGATCGAGCTTTGCGACGATCTCCGGTAGCGAGATCGGGCATTCCTCGATGGAAATGATTTCGGACGACAGCGCGCGAACAAAGCCGAGCCGCATGCCGGCCTCGCTCCGTCGGGCGGTGAACACGACGCGCCGACGCGTCTGCGGTGCGCACGGGACCAGCGCGTCAATGTTGCAGGTGATGCCCTTGCTGTTCAGCGCATGCGCAACCTTGTCGCGCTTCCACCGATGATAAGCTTCGGCCTCAAGATGCTGGATGGCGCAGCCGCCGCATTCGGTGAAATGCCGGCAGGCGGGATCAATGCGAAGCGGCGATGCGTCCAGCACAGACATAAGCGTGGCGCGATCCTTTTCGCGCGCGGCGGTGACGGTTTCACCGGGCAACGTGAACGGAATGAAAAGCTCGCCGGTTTCCGTCCCGGCGACGCCGTCGCCCTGGGATCCCAGTCGTGTGATCGTGAAGCGCGCGTTCATCGGCCGCCGATCCCGCTGTTCTTCACTCCGGCATCCTTGATCCCGGCGAGCAGGAACTCGCGGCTGCCGTCGCCGCCTTCGATCGGCGACAGATGCAATCCCAGCGAGCGCCAACCGGCGACGCCGTCGAGCCAGTCCTGCAGCAGGCCGGCAACCCGCGCCGCATCGTATGGGTCCTTCAGCAAGCCGCCCTTGCCGATCGCCTCGCGGCCCGCCTCGAATTGCGGCTTGACCAGAAATATTGCTCTGGCGCCGCTGCTGACAATGGCGAGCGCCGGCGGCAGTGCCAGTTTCAACGAGATGAAGCTGACATCGGAGACGATAAAATCCGGAATGCGATCGGCAAGATCGGCGGCGGAAAGATCACGGGCGTTCAATCCCTCGATCACCGTCACACGCGGATCGCCAGCGATATCCGGATGTATCTGGCCATGCCCGACATCGATAGCCGTGACATGTGCCGCGCCGCGTTCAAGCAAGACCTGAGTGAAGCCTCCGGTCGAGGCGCCGACGTCCAGCGCTTCGCTGCCGGCGGGATCGAGACCGAAATGATCGAGCCCGGCGATCAACTTCAGCGCAGCACGCGACACGTAACCCAGCGCCGGATCATCGACGGCTATGAGGCAATCAGCCAGGACGGTCTGGCCGGGCTTGCGGGCGATGACGCCATCGGCCGTCACCGTACCGCGCTCGATCGCGTCGCGGGCGCGAGAGCGGCTGGGAAACAGGCCGCGCGCGACGAGAAGTTCGTCGAGCCGCTGGCGTCGGCTGGCTGGCAAAGGGGAGTTCATCGGCCTTCATGGCGAAAGCCCGTCACGAAGGCAAGGATATTAGGAAGAACAACGAACATCTTGGGGGAAAGCAGGCCGCGCCACAACTTGTTGAATATCGCACCAGGTCCGGCACAATGTTGGGAACGATATGCCGTTTTGCTGCCAGAACGTGAAGGAGGATGGATGCTGACCGGAACCTGCCATTGTGGCGCGGCCCACTGGACGTTGGAGGGCGATCCCGGCTCGATCACAGCCTGCAATTGCACGCTGTGCCGCCGCTATGGCGCACTGTGGGCTTACGATTATGTGGACAAACGCATTCGCGTTGCGGGATCGACAAGGTCTTATACGCGCGCCGGAAAAGATGCCCCCTCGCTCGAGATTCTGTTCTGTCCGAGATGCGCCTGCGTTCTGGCCTGGCGTGGTTTGCGCTCCAGTGCCGCCGGTCGCACTCGAATTGCCGTCAATGTGAGGCTTGCGCCGCCTGACGCCATCGCCCACCTCCCAATCGACCATTTCGATGGTCTCCACAAGTTCGAGGACCTGCCGCGCGATGGTCGCTGCGTGCGCGATATGTGGTTCTAGTGGAAAAATCTGACACTCAGTACCGGTGCGGAAGGCAGAAGATGACCCCTTGGCGGTGGTTCGTTCGCGACCGGCCGAATTCACGCCCATGACCCTGAGCTGACCTTCATCAGCCCATTTCGCTGCCCCATGGCCGACGCTCACCCCAACCAGCGTTCCCTGACCCAAAGCCGACCAGAGCAGGTCTAGGCTCCGAAGCGATACTCTATTATCATGGAAACAGTTGCCCAGCGCCGGAAACCTCCATGGAGCGCAGGCTTGCGGCGATACTTGCCGCCGACATCGTTGGCTACAGCCGCCTTATGGAAGCCGATGAGGCGGATACCCTCGCGCGCCTGAAGAGTACCCGCGAGAACCTGATCGATCCGAAGATCGCCGCTCATAAGGGGCGCATCGTGAAGCTCATGGGCGACGGCGCGCTGATAGAATTCTCCAGCGTGGTCGACGCGGTCGGTTGCGCCGTCGAAATCCAGCGGACGATGGCGGAGTGCAACGCCGAACTGCCGAAGGAAAAACAACTCGAATTCCGCATTGGCGTAAACCTTGGCGATGTGATTGTCGAAGGGCAGGACATCTATGGCGACGGCGTGAATGTCGCGGCGAGACTGGAAGGATTGGCCGAACCCGGGGGCGTCCTAATTTCAGGAACGGCATTCGATCAGGTCGAGAGAAAGCTGAATTTCGAGTTCGAGTTTTTGGGTGAACAAAAGCTCAAGAACATCGAAAAACCTGTTCGCCTGTATCGGGTGAGCCCGCGGACACGCCCCGCGTCCGGAGCAGTTCCAGCAAAACGCAAACGTCATATCGAATGGCGCCTGCTGACAGTCGCGGCGACGGCGCTGATCCTGATCGCCGGAGGTGTAGCACTTTGGAAGGTCGTCGGGGGCGGTTCAGGACCGCCGGTCGAGGTGGCCTCGAAGGCACGAATGGTGCTCCCGCTGCCTGACAAGCCATCGATTGCGGTGCTGCCATTCGCCAACATGTCGAGCGAAGCGGGCCAGGAGCATTTTACCGACGGCATGACGGATGACTTGATTACTGATCTCTCCAAGGTAGCCGGACTCTTTGTCATCTCGCGGAACTCGACCTTCGTCTACAAAGGCAAAGCCGTGAAGATCAGCCAGGTCGCCGAAGATCTTGGCGTGCGCTACGTGCTTGAGGGTAGTGTCCGGCGTGCTGGCGACCGCCTGCGGGTCAATGCCCAGCTCATCGATGCCCTCACCGGCGGGCATGTTTGGGCCGACCGATTCGATGGAAATGTTGCCGATGTCTTTGGGGTCCAGGATACGTTTGTAGGTAAGATCGTCGATGCTTTGGAAGTCAGGCTGACGACGACCGAGAAGCAAGAGATCGAGGGCGGCAAGACAGACAGCATCAGCGCCAAGGAAGCATTCGACGAGGGATGGAGCCTTTATCTCCGCTACAATGCAAAGGACACAGCTGCCGCCATCGCTTCCTTGAAAAAAGCAACCGAGCTCGATCCTGAATATGGGCGCGCCTATGCCGCCCTGGCGCTGGCCTACTTCCGCGTCGTTGACTCGCTCTGGGGTAAAGAACTCGGTAGGGACGAAACATATTTCTGGTTTGGAGCTCACGATTACGTCGAGCTGGCCAAGAAATACCCAACGTCACTGTCTTACACGGTCCAGGCATTGCGCGACGCTTATCAAGGCCTGGCCGAAGATGCACGCAGGAATGCCGGTCGAGCGATTGCCTTGGATCCCAACGACCCTGAGGCACACATCGCGACCGCTTGGGCGCTGACGATCTCAGGCGAACCCGCCGAGGCGCTGAATTTCATTGCGACCGCCATGCGGCTCAACCCGAACTATCCAAGCCACTACGTTCCCGCGCGTGGAATGGCGCTTTTTGCAATGGGCGATCTGAAACAGGCGGCTGACGTGTTCGAAGAAGGCGTCAGGCGAAACCCAGACGCAACTGCGCTCTTTCTACCTCTCAGTTCCGTGCTGGCGCAGCTCGGTCGCCGGGAAGAAGCGAGACAAATGCTACTGAAGTTCCGACCGGGTGTAAGCCAGAAAGGGCTCGAAAACCTTGCCGACTCCATACACCAATCGTTCAAATGGGATTATGAACACGCAAGCGTCCGGGAGCGCCTGAATGATGGTGTCCGTATCGCTGCGCTGCCGCTGGACGTCACCGTGACGAACCTGGAAGCAGCGCTTAAGTCCGGCGATCCCTTTTCCCAGCAATATGCAGCAAGGCGACTGGGCTGGTTTGGACCAGCGGCATTACAAGCCGTTCCGGCTTTGGTTGAAGCGCTCAAGGTTGAGTATCTCCGCCGGGAGGCCATCGAGGCGCTGGGCAAGATCGGGCCTCCGGCACAAGCTGCGATACCTGCGCTCGTGGCACTCCAGAATGAAGCTCTGGTTGGCATTTACGCAAAGGACGCGTTGTCCAAGATCAGAGGCAATTGATGGACACTGGACCACTGGACGCGCGCCACCGATTTCCGCTTGTGGCCCAACTCGGACCTGCTGCGATGTCCGCTCCGGAGCCGCTGTTGGGGGACAAGGGGACATCAAACGCGTCCAGTCCGCCATCCCAATTTATGAGTACACGGGCTAGTCTTAGTCTAGGCGAACCACCAGCGTTCGGCGATCTTGAGTCCGTCCATCGGAAAGTTCGATGCCACCTCGCCATGGGCGAGAGCCTTGGTGTGGGCATCGACATAGGAGTTGAAGACGACATTAATGAGCCCGCCGTCGTCATGCAGCAATTGCTGCATTTCGGCGTACATGCCGGCACGCTTGGTATCGTCGGTCTCCGAACGGGCGGCGACGAGCAGCTCATTGAAGCGCGGATTTTTCCAGGATGTTTCGTTCCACACCGCTTCCGCCGCATAGGCGAGGCTGAACATCCAGTCGCAGGTCGGCCGGCCGGCCCAGAAAGAGGCGAAGAACGGCTTCTTGAGCCAGATATTGTCCCAATAGCCGTCATTGGGCTCCCTGATCACATTCAGATTGAGCCCAGCCGCTCGGGCATGCTCCTGCCAGAGGAGAGCCGCGTCTGTCGCACCCATGAAGCCGGCATCCGCAACCGACAGGTCGAACCGGGTGTTCTCGGCCCCCGCCTTCTTGAGGAGGCTCTTGACCATGTCGGGGTCGTAGATGTGCTTCGGATGCGGATCGATCGCGAACTTGACGGCCGGCGCGATCGGATTGTCGTTGCCGATGGCGCCGTGGCCGAGAAACACCTTCTGCACGATCTCGTCGCGATCGAGCGAGTACTTCAACGCATTGCGCACATCGGGATTGTCGAAGGGCGCCTTCTGGACGTTCATGGTATAGACGTAGTGGCCGTAGCCCGTCGTCTCCGAGATTACGAGATCGGGATTCTGCTTCAGAATATCGAGCGTCTTCAGGTCGCAGCGATCCATGTAGTGGATTTCACCCGTGTTGAGCGCGTTGGTGCGCGCCGTTACATCGTAGATCGCCAGGCATTCGACACGGTCGAACCAACCCCTGTCGGATTTGAAGTAGTTCGGGTTCCTGTTGAAGGTGGCGGTGACGCCGGGCTCGAATTTCTCGAGCATATAGGGGCCGGTGCGGATGCCCGACTCCCAGTCGGCGCCGCCCTCTTTCGCTGGCATGACCGGGAGGTCCGACACGATGTAGGGGAAGTCGGCATAGCCGCCGTCGAGCTCGAACACCACCGTCTCGGCGCCGTCGGCGACGATATTCTTGGCCGACTCCAAAAGCGATTTCGCATTCGATTTCGTGCCCTGGATGGTGTGATGCCTGATGGAGGCCAAGACATCGTCGGCGGTGACCGTCTTGCCATTGTGAAACGTGGCGCCTTTCCTCAGTTTGAACACCCACTTCCTGGCGCCGTCCGACGGCTCAAAGCTCTCGGCGAAGTCGGGGACCACGTTGCCCTTGGAATCGATCTCGGTCAGGCTGTTCGACAAGGCTCCCACTAGCGCGGTGCCGACGAACGGGTTGAAGTAGGTACTGGCCGGGTCCAGTGAATCGGTGGTGGCGGCATCGGCGATGCCGATCTTCAAGGTGCCGCCCTTCTTGGGCTCGGCGCGCACCGCTTGCACGAACATCGCATTGGCGGCCGTGGCGGTAAGGCCGGCGGCGAGCGCCAGCTGAACAAAGTCGCGACGCGAAACCCTGCCTTTCGCGGCAAGCTTGGCGGCCAACTTCAGTTTCGTTTCAAATTCCGTCACAGATGCTCTCTCCCTCGAACGGAAGATCATGCGAGACCCTCGGCGGCCCGAGAGACTTTAGGACGATAGCACAACAGGCATTCCCGAGCTAACGAGGAACCTCCTGCAGCGCACGGTCGGACTCGTGTCCTCTCGCTTGCTCCCGCGCGGACTTGGGCCTCGCCCGGGGCGGATGGATCGGTCGATATCCAGTTCGTTGGCTGCGACGGAAAGATTGCCAACCTGTATTTCGATTACACCTGGCTGGAGTTGCTGGGTCCGCCTCTATCACCCGCGCAGGCAAATTTTAGATCGCACATGGTATTCTCGGAGCCGAAGCTGATGAATTGATATGAGGATGTCGAATGTCCGCTCTTCCAAAGCTGCCCTGGAATCGCTTTCGCTAATGTCCGTTTCTGGCGCTGGTCGCTCATTTCCAGTCGACAATCGAACGGCACGAAACCACCCAGTTCTGCCCTTCACACACATGATAGCAAGCGTCAGGATTTCACTCTGCTTCTGAGAAGATTGGCCGCGAGACCAGAGACACCGTAGGCGAATGCCAAATAACAACACAAATAGTCAGTTACGACCGCGCGTCGGGAAGCTGATTCAAGCCGTTGAGACGTTGATTCAGGCGCTTTGCGCGCTGGCGGTGTGTCCTAGCGCCACGAAGACGGTGCGCACGATGCCTGCGGCGTCCAGCCCGGCGTCGGCGTACATCTTTTCGGGCTTGGCGTGATCTGTGAATGCGTCCGGCAACACAAGGGGGCGTACCTTCAAGCCGTTTTCCAGCAGCCCTTCATGGGCCAGGAATTGCAGCACATGGCTGGCGAAGCCGCCGACCGCGCCTTCTTCCACTGTCACCAGCACCTCGTGCGAGCGCGCCAGCCTTCTGATCAGGTCCTCGTCGAGCGGCTTGGCGAAACGAGCATCGGCAACCGTGGTGGAAAGCCCTGCCGCGCCGAGCTCCTCGGCCGCAGCCAGGCAATCCTGCAACCGCGTGCCGAAGGAAAGCAGCGCAACCTTGGTGCCCTCCCTGACGATACGGCCCTTGCCGATTTCGAGAACCGAGCCACGCTCCGGCAGGTCGACGCCGACACCGTTGCCGCGCGGGTAGCGGAAGGCAATGGGGCCTTCATCATAGCTTGCCGCCGTGCGCACCATGTGGCGCAGTTCCGCCTCGTCCGCCGCGGCCATGACGACGAAACCGGGCAGTGTCGCCAAAAAAGTCGTATCGAAGGCGCCGCAATGGGTCGCCCCATCGGCACCGACGAAGCCGGCGCGATCAATCGGAAAGCGCACCGGCAGTTTTTGGATCGCGACGTCATGAACGACCTGGTCGTAGGCGCGCTGCAGGAAGGTCGAATAGATCGCCGCGAAAGGTTTGAAGCCTTCCGTGGCAAGGCCGGCGGCAAAAGTCACCGCATGTTGCTCGGCGATACCCACATCGAAGGTCCTCGACGGGAACGCCTCGCCGAAGAGGTCGAGGCCGGTGCCGTTCGGCATGGCGGCGGTGATGGCGACGATGCGATCATCTTCGCGGCCTTCCTGGATCAGGCTTTCGGCAAAGACCTTCGTGTAGCTCGGCGCGTTGGCCGGCGCCTTGGCCTGCGCGCCGGTGATGACGTCAAATTTGTTGACGCCGTGATATTTGTCGGCGGCCGCCTCGGCCGGTCCATAGCCCTTGCCCTTCTGGGTTACGACATGGATCAGCACCGGGCCGTCGGCATTGTCGCGGACGTTCTTCAGCACCGGGATCAGGTGCTCGAGATTATGACCGTCGATCGGGCCGATGTGATAGAAACCCATTTCCTCGAACAGCGTGCCGCCGGTGACGTAGCCGCGCGCATGCTCGACCGCCCGCTTGATGGCGCGATCTGCGCGTTCGCCGAGATAGGACGTCAGCTTCTTGCCGAAATCGCGCAAGCCCAGATAGGCCTTGCCCGACGCAAGGCGGGCCAGATAGGCGCTCATTGCGCCGGTGGGCGGAGCGATCGACATGTCGTTGTCGTTGAGGATGACGATCAGACGGGCATCGAGCGCGCCAGCATTGTTCATCGCCTCATAGGCCATGCCGGCCGACATGGCGCCGTCGCCGATAACGGCAATGACATTGTTGCGGCCACCGGAGAGATCGCGTGCCATTGCCATGCCGAGGCCGGCGGAAATGGAGGTCGAGGAGTGGGCGGCGCCGAACGGATCGTATTCGCTCTCGGCGCGCTGGGTGAAACCGGACAGGCCGCCCTCTTGCCGCAGCGTGCGGATGCGGTCGCGGCGGCCGGTCAGGATCTTGTGCGGATAGGCCTGGTGGCCGACGTCCCAGATCAGCCGGTCGTCTGGCGTGTTGAAGACATAGTGCAATGCCACCGTCAGTTCGACCACGCCAAGGCCAGCACCGAGATGTCCGCCGGTGTGGGACACGGCGTCGATCAACTCGGTGCGAAGCTCCGACGCCAACTGCGGCAGATCACCTGCGTCAAGCGTCCTGAGGTCGGCCGGGATGCGGACCTTGTCGAGAAGTGGCGTGTGGAGCTTTGCGTTCACTGGTGCTAGGGCCTGCTTTTATCCACGTGCGAAATAGGCCGCTGGCCGGCGAATGTAAATGCGTGCGAGTGACGCGGCGTAGATTCAAAGTGTTAGGGTTTCCTTTACGCGTCCAAAAGGACGCGCGGCGCTCTAATTGTCCGGCAGCGGAATGAACTCTTCTTCATCTCCAGGAACGATATCGAAGCGGCCTGTCTTCCACTCTTCTTTCGCCTGTTCGATGCGTTCCTTCGACGATGACACGAAATTCCACCAGATGTAGCGCTTGGAGCCGAGCGAGGCGCCGCCGAACAGCATGAAATGCGCTCCACCTTCCGAGGACACGACGATCTCGTCGCCGGGCCGGAACACCAGCAGCCGCTCGGCCGGAAAGCGGTCGCCGGAGATCGAAACCTCGCCTTCCAACGTATAGATGGCGCGCTCCTCGGCATCGGCAGGGATTTTCACGCTGGCCCCGGGCGCCAGGCTGAGGTCAGCATAGAGCGTGTCCGAAGCGGTCACGACCGGAGACCGCAGCCCGGAAAAGGCGCCGATGACGATGCGCCCGCTGACGCCTTCGGCGTCTATCTTGGGCAGACGCATGGCCGCCGTATTCTCGAAGATCGGATCGACCTCTTCCTTGTCGTCGGGCAGCGCCAGCCATGTCTGCAGGCCGGACACCGACATCGGTGCGCCGCGCAGCTCCTGTGGCGTACGCTCGGAATGGACGATACCGCGGCCGGCGGTCATCAAATTCACGTCACCGGGCTGGATTACCATTTCGGTGCCGAGCGAATCGCGATGCCTGATCTTGCCGTCGAACAGGTAAGTGACCGTCGACAGGCCGATATGCGGATGCGGACGGACATCGAGCGCCTGGCCGGCCCGCAAAATCGCCGGGCCCATGCGATCGAAGAAGATGAAGGGACCTACCAGCCGGCGCCTGGCGGTTGGCAAGGCACGGTGAACCTGAAAGCCGCCAATATCCTTGGCGTTCGGAATGACCATCAGTTCGATCTGGTCGCTGGCGACGGCGTCACCGGGCAGAGGGTCGTTTCCGGGGAAGAAGCTCATGCGGTCTTCCTCAGGCGAAGCGGAGTGCAGACTTGGCTTTCGCCTTGGCCGCCACCTCTTCGCGATTGCGCGGATGCTGTGTCGTCTCGAGGCTGTCTAGCAATTCGCGCGCCGACGCGGCTATGGCCTCGACGGCGTGGTCGAACGCATGCTGGTTCTGTTTCGACGGCCGCGTCGTTCCGCTCAGCTTGCGGACAAACTGGAGTGCGGCATCGCGGACCTCGTCATTGGTTGCCGGCGGATCGAAATTGAACAGGGTCTTGATGTTTCTGCACATCGTTCGCGATCTCCTCTCGTCCTGGAGCCGTTTTCAAACGGGATGAATTTTATCCTCAATCATGATCATATCCAAAAGCCGCGAGGCGAAGTTGTCGTTCGAGACCGCGCTTTACTCCGCGTCCAGCGGCTCTGTCCCCACCGGCTTACCGTCGCGCGAAAGCCTGATCTTTTCGACCTTGTCCTCGGCCGCCTTGAGCAGCCGATCGCAATGGATCTTCAGTGCCTCGCCGCGCTCATAGATGCGGATTGACTGGTCGAGCGGCACGTCACCGCGCTCCAGATCATCGACGATTTTCTCCAGCGCGTCGAGCGCCTGCTCGAAGCTCATTGCCTTAACGTCTTCGTTGGTCTCACCAGCCATCGTCTATCCTTTCATCAGTCGTCCGACATGGGCGGCGACCGAAAATGCCAATCCCTGCAGATCGTAGCCGCCCTCGAGCAGGCTGACGAGCCGGTTGTCGCTGTGGCGACCGGCGCGCTGCATCAACTGGCCGGTTGCCCAGTCGAAATCGCCCTCGGTCAGGTTGATCTCGGCCAGCGGATCGCGGTGGTGCGCATCGAAACCGGCGGAAATTATGATGAGGTCGGGCGCGAAGCTGTCGAGCGCCGGCAAGATGCGCGACAGGAAAGCGTCGCGGAAAACCTCGCTGCCGGTTTGCGGCGCCAGCGGCGCGTTGACGATGTTGCCGGCGCCGGTTTCGCTCACGGCCCCGGTCCCTGGGTAAAGCGGCATCTGGTGCGTCGAGCAATAGAGCACCGACGGATCGTCCCAGAAAATATCCTGTGTGCCATTGCCGTGGTGGACGTCCCAGTCGACGATCGCGACGCGCTCGGCCTGGTGCTGCCTTTGCGCGTGGCGCGCCGCGATCGCCGCGGTGTTGAACAGGCAGAAGCCCATGGACGTCGTCTTTTCGGCATGGTGGCCGGGCGGCCGGGCGGCGACGAAGACATTGGTGGCGTTGCCCCGAAAAACATCGTCGACGGCCGCGTTGGCGGCACCGATCGCCGTCACAGCCGCCTGCCAGCTTTTCGGGCTGGCGGTGGTGTCGGCGTCGACGCGAGCGATACCGGTGTCCGGTATCGTAGCGCGGACCCGCTCGACGAATTCCTGCGGATGTGCGTAGAGGATGGTGGCCTCGTCGCCTTCCGGTGCCTCGGCACGATCAAGGGCCGCAAAGGCCTCGTCGTCGAGCGCGCGTTCGATGGCGCGCAGGCGGTCCGGCCGCTCCGGATGACCGGGCGGCGTTATGTGTTCGAGAAAGACCGGGTGGGTATAAAGCCTTGTGACCATGCCCCCGATATAGGCGCGCCCGGCGGCTTTGACCATGTTTTGGAACCGCCAAAGGCAGACGTTCAACAGGGTTTAGATGTTGGGGTGCTGGTTGGGTCCAGCGCGAGCCATTGCCGCGCCTTGGCTTCGAAGGTCTTGAAACAGACTCAGGCCAGCGATTTGTCAACCTCAGCCGGTGCTTGCGGACGGCCAATCCTGCGGCCTTGCTTGAGCAGCCCCTCCAAAAGCTCGTTGAATGCCTGCACCGCCTTTTTCGACGTCGCTTCGGGATCCTCCGAATTTGCGATCCACTGCGCGGCATGTAGCGAGGCGCCGCTGATCAACCTTGCTGCGGCTTCGGGATCAACAGCAACGATGGTTCCCTCGTCCCTCAGCTTTTGAAGGTTCTCGCTCATCGAGCGGATGCACTCATTCTGGCTCGGCCATTGCGAAGGATCGCCGAGCACCGCCGGTCCATCGCGAAGGACAATACGCTGGATCTCCGGCTCCAGCGCCATCTCGATATACGCGGTGCATTCGTCGACAAAGCCCTGCCAGAGAGTGTCCGCCCTGGCCGAAACGATCTTCAGCCGGGCCAACATTTCCGCGTCGATCTCGGCGATGACCGCTTGGAGAAGGCCCCTCTTGTCGCCGAAGTGATGATAAAGCGCGCCACGCGTCAGCCCGGCCGATGCGGTGAAGTCGTCCATCGACGCTTCGGCATAGCCGACAGTGCCAAAGGCATGGCGCGCCGCCGCGACCAGTTTGGCGCGGGTCTCGGCGATCATCTCCTTGCGTGGTTTGTGCCCCATTCGCTCATTCCTTCACATACGTCTCGTATATTATTTGACATACGCGTCGTATGTCATTATCTGATTTGCATACGCCACGTATATAAGTGGCTCGACCTCAAGAATCCAGGAGTGTTCTCATGCCCAATCCCTATCGCGAAATCTTCAAGGCAAGGGGAGCCAAGGGCTTCGCCGCAGCCGGCTTCGTTGCCCGGATGCCGATGGCCATGGCTCCTATCGGGATCGTCGCGATGCTGTCGCAGACGCACGGTGAGTACTGGCTGGCCGGCGCCGTCTCAGCGACATATGCGCTGGCCAATGCTTTCGTCGCGCCGCAGATATCGCGGCTGGTGGACCGCCTCGGCCAGGCGCGGATTGTGGTGCCCACCACTGTGATTTCCGTGCTCGCTTTCGTGGTTCTGGTTGCGGCGGCCAATCAGGACTGGCCGATATGGACACTGTTCGTGTCAGCGCTGCTGGCCGCCGCAATGCCCAGCATCCCCGCAATGGTGCGCGCGCGCTGGACAGAGCTCTTCCGGGATCGCCCCGAGATGAACACCGCGTTCGCCTTCGAGTCGGCGGCCGACGAGCTGGTCTACATCGCCGGGGCATCGCTATCGGTGGGCCTGAGCGTGGCCCTTTTCCCGGAAGCGGGAATGTTGGCGAGCACGTTGTTCCTCGCCTTCGGCTCGACAGCATTCATCCTGCAGCGCTCGACCGAGCCGCGAGTGCGACCGGTCGACCAGGGCTCGCGCGGCTCGGCAATCCGCCTGCGGCCGGTCCAAATCATCACCTTGGCCCTGATCTTCATTGGCGCGACCTTCGCAACCACGGAGGTGAGCACCGTGGCAATCACCAAAGCGCTCGGCCAGCCGGGCGCCGCCAGCCTCGTCATCGGCGTCTACGCTCTCGGATCGTTCGTCGTCGGCATCATCATCGGCGCCCTGAACCTGAAAACACCGCTGCAAATTCAGCTTGCCATCGCGATCGCCATCATCGCGCTCACCACGCTGCCGCTGCTCGTCGCCGACACGGTGCCTCTTCTGGCGCTGGCCGTCTTCGTTAGCGGTGTGGCGATCTCGCCGACCTTCATCACGGCATTCGGCCTGATCGAGCGGCGCGTGCCGGAGGCGATGCTGACCGAGGGCGTCACCTGGGTCATGACCGGCATAGGCATCGGCATGGCGCTCGGCTCCTTCGCCGCCGGATGGGTGGTGGACGCCCTCGGCGCACAGAGCGGGTTCCTGGTGTCGGTGGCGGCGGGCGCAATCGCACTGGTCATCGTATTGCTCGGCATGCGCAGCCTTGCCACGGCGGATTGCGACACCTCCGCATGCGACGCAGCCGCGGTTCCTGCCGAATAGGCTCCTATGCGTCCGGTCCTGAGGGGCCGGACGCATGCGAGCGCCGCTAGGCCAGGCTAAAGAATCTCGGTGTTGGCGATGTGGATGCCAAAACCTTCGAGGCCGACATAGTGGCGTTCGCGCGAGGCGATCAGGTTGATCGACGAAATGCCTAGGTCTTTGAGGATTTGCGCGCCAAGACCGATCTCGCGCCATTCGCTTTCGCGCCGGCGCGCCTCTTCATGGTCCTCGCGGTCGCCGGCAGCTGGCCGGTTGCGCTCCTGATGGGCGACGCCGACGGAGCCTTCGCGCAGATAGACAATGACGCCGCGCCGGCGCTCGCCCATCGATTTCATGATGCCGTCCAGCCTGTGGCTGGTACCGAAGACGTCCGTCACAACGTCCTCGGAATGCAGCCGCACCGGCACTTCCTCGCCGTCGCGGATGTCGCCGAAGACGATCGCCACATGGTGCATAGAATCCCACGGCAGCGTGTAGGTAAAGACCTGCGCCTTGCCGCCAGGCGTGTCGATGGCAGAACAGGCAACACGCTCGACCAGCGTTTCCTTGCGCTGGCGGTAGGCAATGAGGTCGGCGACCGAAATCTGCTTCAAACCGTTCTTTTCGGCGAAGGCCTGCACCTGGGGGCCACGCATCACGGTGCCGTCATCATTGACCAGCTCGGAAATCACGCCGACCGGCGGCAGGCCGGCAAGCTTGCACAAATCGACCGCGGCTTCGGTATGGCCCGAACGCATCAGCACGCCGCCTTCGCGCGCAATCAGCGGAAAGATGTGGCCGGGGCGGACGAAATCAGACGCGCCGACATTGCCATTGGCAAGATTGCGCACGGTCAATGTGCGGTCGTCGGCCGAAATGCCCGTCGTCGTGCCGTGCTTGAAATCGACGCTGACGGTGAAGGCGGTGGTGTGGGCCGAGTCATTGTCGGCGACCATCGGCGAAAGATTCAGGCGCTTGGCTTCCTCGCGCGGCATCGGCGTGCAGACGATGCCGGAGGTGTTGCGGACGATGAACGCCATCTTCTCCGGCGTGCAATGGACGGCGGCGATGATCAGGTCACCCTCGTTCTCGCGCCCGTCATCGTCCATGACAACGACGATTTCGCCGCGTTCGAACGCACGCAGGGCTTCTACGATCTTCTTCTGGTCGTAAGGCATAAGTGCTCGTTTCACTCGCAGGGGAGTAGGGGAATAGGGCAGTAAGGGAGTAGGGAAAAGGAAAATTTCTGTCGCGGGAGCTTCATAACATACTCCCCTACTGCCTTACTCCCCTACTGCCTTCCCGTTTGTCCTCGATGACGCAGATAGTGATCGGCAATCGCGCAGGCAACCATCGCCTCGCCGATCGGTACCGCGCGGATACCGACACACGGATCGTGCCGGCCCTTGGTCATGATCTCGACGTCGTTGCCGTCCTTGTCGATTGACTTTCGCGGGGTCAGGATCGACGAGGTCGGCTTGACGGCAAAGCGCGCGACGATCGCCTGGCCGGTCGAGATGCCGCCGAGGATGCCGCCCGCATTATTGGAGAGGAAGACCGGCTTGCCGTCATTGCCCACGCGAATCTCGTCGGCATTCTCTTCGCCGGTAATGCGGGCGGCCTCGAAGCCGTTGCCGATCTCGACACCCTTGACGGCGTTGATCGACATCAGGCCCGAGGCAATGTCCTGGTCGAGCTTGGCGTAGATCGGCGCGCCGAGGCCTGCCGGAACGCCATCGGCGACGATCTCGATCACCGCGCCGACCGAGGAACCCGCCTTGCGGATGCCGTCAAGATACGCGGTGAAGGTGGCGACCGATGCCGGGTCGGGCGTGAAGAACGGATTTTCGGCGTCGCCAACGAAATTCCAGTTCCAGTTGGCGCGGTCGATCGATTTCTCTCCCATCGAGACCAGCGCACCGCGCACGACCATACCGGGCACGACCCTGCGGGCCAAGGCTCCGGCCGCCACTCGCGCCGCCGTCTCACGGGCCGAAGACCGGCCGCCACCGCGATGATCTCGCAGGCCGTATTTGGCATCGTAGGTGTAATCGGCATGACCAGGCCGGTACTGGCGGGCGATCTCGCCATAGTCCTTGGAGCGCTGGTCGACATTCTCGATCAGCATCGATACCGGCGTGCCGGTGGTGATCATGGTCTCACCGTCCTCATCCAGGATGAAGCCGGACAGGATCTTGACCTCGTCGGGTTCGCGACGCTGCGTCACAAAACGCGATTGACCCGGACGGCGCTTGTCGAGGTCGGCCTGGACCTCCGCGCGCGTGAAGCGGATGCCGGGCGGACAGCCGTCGACCACGCAGCCGAGCGCTTCGCCATGGCTTTCGCCCCAGGTGGTGACGCGGAAAAGATGGCCAAACGTATTGTGAGACATGAGAACCAGCCCTGCCGGCATCGGAGCCGGCTTAGCGCATGACCCCGAAAATCGGAGCGATTTCGGGGTCATGCGCAAAATCAAAGTGCTACAGCGTCCTGCGCGTCCAACGGGACGCGCGACGCTGTAGCCTGCGTTCTATTGGCGTTTTCGACAGTGGTCAAACTGTGATCTGGCGGATTTAGTTTTGACACATTCGGTTGGTTTCTGCTTCCTTCGATCCGTCTGTTGAACACCCGCCGCCACCGTGCCGGCGCAATGATAAGAGGACGATGATGCGTATCCTACTCGGCGCCGTTGCCGCCATGTTGCTGATTTCCACCGCCGCCTTCGCCGGCCAAACCGAAGGTCTGATCAAAGAGATCGATAAGGACACGTTGACGCTGACACTCGACGACGGCAAATCCTACAAGCTGAACGCCGAAACCGATCTCGAAGCGCTGAAACCCGGCATGGATATCGTGATCGCCTACGACGAGACAAACGGCGAGAACGTCATCACCGACATGCAATTGCCGGATTCAACCGAATAGCGTCTTTCCGGCTGACCCATCCGAAAGCCCGGGATGAATGTCGTGTGACCTACCATCTTGTCCGAACCCCCGGTTCGGGATCATGGTCTTGGTCAAACTCATTCAGCCGACTTCAGGCCTTCGTTCACGACACACTCCGTCGGGCAGCGCACCACGCCTGCTCGGCAAATGGGCGGCTCCATCGTCGACATGGCCGGTGAAGAGTTCCGGCTAGATCTCGGCCTGACTCATCCCCGGAGCTCCATCGAGCCAGAGCTTGTTCGCAGCCCTCGACCGGATCGGGGCCGCGATGATCGTCGCCACGGCGTCAAGATCGCCAGGTGTCCTCAATGTCAGCACGTCGGACGGCTTTGCCGGCCGGTGTGAAGCGACGGCGAGAGGGGCTGAACTCGGTCGTTCAGAGTGATTGGGTTTCGACCCCTAGAGCCACTCCAGGCGTCGTCCCTCCAGCCTGAGCAAGCGATCCTGCGGCACATTCAGGTTTGCGGCTTCTTTCTCGGGCATTCCCAGCATCATGCGGAACAGGGCGCGCACGACGCCGCCATGGGTCACGCAGACCGTCTGGCGGTCCAGCGCCTCGAACCACGGCTTTATCCGTTCGAGCAGCATTTGATAGCTTTCGGCGCCCTCGCCAGGCGGCAGGAAATTCCATTTATCGAAGCGCCTCTCCTTGGCTGAGCCCAAATGCCGGGCCTCGAGTTCGGGAAAGGTGAAACCCTGCCAGTCGCCGAAACTCATTTCGACAAGGCGAGGATCGGTACGATAGGCATGCGGATCGAGCTTCATCGCCGCGCGCAGGCGCTCCATGGTTTCGCGCGTGCGCCGCATCGGGCTGGCGACAAAGTCGAAATCCTGGGGGTTATGGACAAATTCGGCCAGCCGGCGCCCGTTGCGGCTAGCCTGCTCGCGGCCGAGCGCATTGAGATCGGTGTCGGCCTGCCCCTGCAACCGCGACTCGGCGTTCCACTTCGTCTGGCCGTGGCGTGCGATGTAGACGAGCGGATACATCAGGTCTTCCGGAAGAGATCGGGAGCAGACAGGCAGGATCGGTGTTCGCGGAAGGAACTAGTCCTTGACGGTCGAAATGTCGGGTGCGTCGACGGCCTTCATGCCGACGACATGGTAACCGGAATCGACATGGTGGATCTCGCCGGTGACGCCGCGTGAAAGGTTGGACAGGAAATAGACGGCTGAATCGCCGACTTCCTCCTGAGTGACCGTCTGCTTCAGCGGCGAATTGTATTCGTTCCACTTCAGGATGTAGCGGAAATCGCCGATGCCGGAGGCCGCAAGCGTCTTGATCGGCCCGGCCGAGATGGCGTTGACGCGGATCTTCCTGGCGCCAAGGTCGACGGCCAGATAGCGCACGCTGGCTTCGAGCGCCGCCTTGGCGACGCCCATTACGTTGTAGTGCGGCATCACCTTTTCCGCGCCATAATAGGTCAGCGTCAGCAGCGAGCCGCCCTCGCTCATCAGCGCCTCGGCGCGCTTGGCGATGGTGGTGAAGGAATACACCGAAATGTCCATAGTGCGCAGGAAATTGTCGCGCGTCGTCTCGACATAGCGGCCTGTCAGTTCGTCCTTGTCGGAAAAGGCGATGGCGTGGACGAGGAAATCGAGCTTGCCCCAATGCTTGGCGATGTCGTCGAACACCGCATCCAGCGTTGCCGGATCGGTCACGTCGCAATGGCCGGCGACATGGGCGTTGAGTTCCGCCGCCAGCGGCTCGACGCGCTTCTTGAACGCCTCGCCCTGATAGGTCAGCGCGATCTCGGCGCCGTGGTCGACGCAAGCCTTGGCTATGCCATAGGCGATCGACCGATTGTTCGCGACGCCGAGGACAAGCCCGCGCTTGCCGGCCATAATGCCCTGTCCACCAGCCATGTGAGCGCTCTCCGCAAGATCTTCTGCTTTGTGGTGAGCCCTATCGCACAGGCACCGAGCCCCTTCAAGCGCTCAAACTGGACAGTTCGGCGGACAAAAGTGTCGCTCTACAGCGCCGCGCGTCCTTTTGGACGCGCAAAGGACGCTGTAGCACTTAATCTTGCGCATGATCCCCAGCGAAAATCGATTCCGATTTTTGCTACGCTGACTTTCGGTTCGGGGTCACGCGCTAGCGTTTTCGGTTGCGCATCAGCGCTTCGAGATCGCTGTCGCCACCTTCAGGCAGCATCAACCGTACATGCGCGTAGAGATCGCCGTGACCGCCGACTTTTTCCGGCAGGCCCCTGCCCTTCAGCCGCAGGACCTTGTCCGAGCTCGACCAGGCGGGAACATTGACCGCAAGCTTGCCGGTCGGCGTTTCGACCGCCACCTTGGCACCCAGCACGGCATCCGCCAGTGCAACCGGCAGGTCGGCATGGAGGTCGCGGCCTTCGACACGATAGCGCGGATGCCGCCGGAAGTGGATCTTGACCAGCGCGTCGCCCGGCTGCCCCGGCCCTTGCTCGCCCTGGCCTTTCAGCCGGATGGTCTGGCCGTCCTCGACATAGGCTGGCAGCTTGACGGCGACCTTGCGTCCGTCGGGGAACATCGCCGTCACCTTCTCCGCAGTCGCCGCTTCCTCGATGGTGACGTCGAGCGTCACGTTCAGGTCGGCGCCGGACGGCGCCTGCCGGCCGGCGCCCGTGCCGGCACCGCGAGAGAAGGTCTCACCGAAAATCTGGCTGAAGATGTCGCTGTTGCCGTCGAACGGGTCGCCGCCCGGACGGCTTGAGCGAAACTCGAAGCGCGAGCCGCCCGGTCCTTGCTGCCGACGGAAGCCGGCGAACGGATCGGCGCCGCCCGCGGCACCCTCGAAGCCCTGGAAACGCGGCTTGCCGTCGGCGTCGATCTCGCCGCGATCGAAAGCCGCACGGTTCTTCTCGTCGCCGACAATCTCGTAAGCCTGATTGGCTGCGGTAAACCGCTCCTTCGCCTTGGGATCCGGATTCTGGTCCGGATGATACTCCTTGGCGAGTTTGCGGTACGCCGATTTTATGTCCTTGGCCGATGCGTTCTTAGCAACGCCCAGGACCTCATAGGGGTCGCGCATGCTTCCTGCCCTGGAGAAGAGAGTCCACGATTGCCACCTATATGCGCTCGCATAGGAAGAAATTCCAGTGGCGCGCGGTCATATGATGGCGGAAAATCAGAGCGCTTTGAAGTCCTGCATCCTCCAGGCGCCGGCGCCGGCCAGGCACACCTCGCCCTTGAACAGGGCGACGCCGTCGAAGCTTTCGCGCGAGGCGGTGAAGCGGCGGCAAAGCTGGCCGTTGTCCTTGAACTCGGCCAGTTCGGTGATCGAGCCGCGCGAACCGGTATCGGAATTCGCCCAGGGAACGGCCTGCCCGCCAAGTTCCTGGATGTCGACGGAGGACACCGCGTTGCGGATCGTCGCCTGGTCCGAGGCGCGATCCTGATCGATCGGCGAAGCAGAAGCAGGCGTGCTGCTGGTGAGGATCGTACGGTCGACCTCCGCCTGCTCCAAACTGAAGCCACCGGCACCGCAGGCGGCAAGCGGCAAGGCGACTAGCACGATCACGACCTTGACCGCAGCCTGGGCGCTGGCCGAAGCAATAAGGCTCCATTGCCTGCTCTCAATAGGTTGCGCGATGCGCGACAAATCGGCAATCTCCCCAGCCGGCAATAGAATTTGGAAAAACTATGAGCGAAACTGAGTTAACAAGCGGTGACTTTACCGAGGCTGCCGAGCCATTCCGCCTGTTTGCCGCATGGCTCGACGACGCGACGAAGAGCGAGATCAACGATCCCAACGGAGTGGCGCTGGCTACCGTCGATGCCGAGGGCATGCCGAATGTGCGGATGGTGCTGCTCAAGGGGTTCGATGAAAGCGGATTTGTCTTCTATACGAATTTCGAGAGCGCCAAAGGCCGCGAGATTCTTGGCAGCATGAAGGCGGCGATGTGCTTTCACTGGAAATCGCTGCGCCGGCAGGTGCGCGCACGCGGGCCGGTGGAGATCGTTACCGAGGCCGAAGCGGACGCCTATTACGCGACGCGTCCGCGCGGCAGCCGCATCGGCGCTTGGGCCTCGAAACAATCGCGGGCGCTGGAGAGCCGCTTCGCACTGGAAAAAGCCGTTGCCGAATACACGGCGCGCCATGCGATCGGCGAGATCCCACGGCCGAAACACTGGTCGGGCTTCCGTATCGTGCCGCAGACGATCGAGTTCTGGCACGATCGGCCTTTCCGGCTGCACGACCGCCTCGTCTTTTCCCGCAACGCGGAGGGCGGCTGGGACAAGACGAGGCTTTATCCCTAACCTTCAGGCCATCAACTTCTTCGGGAAACGATCGGGATGAAAATGCCCATTATCGGATTGAAGAGTTTTGATCGCAGAATGCTAGGTTATTTCTTCCTGGTCATAAAGGCCATCAAGGCCGCGCGGGCCTCGTCGGATTTGAGCCGCTCGCGGAAATGCTCGCTTTCCTGGCCAATACGGGCAACAAGGTCTTCACGCGAGCCGCGCATCAGGTCACGCGCGATCTTCAGCGCTTGCGGCGGCTTAGCCGCGATTTGACTGGCCGCTGCCAGGACGGAGGCTTCGAGCTCGTTCTCCTCGACCACCGTGTAGATCAGTCCGGCAGCTTTCGCCCGCTCGGCAGAAAAACCTTCACCGAGTCCGAGCAGCGCGAAGGCGCCTTGCCGGCCGAGAATCTGCGGCGCAAGCAGGCTCGATCCCGCCTCGGGGACCAAGCCAAGATCGACGAAGGGCGTGCGGAACATTGTGCGCGGCGTGGCAAAGGTCAGGTCGCAATGCAGGTTGAGCGTGGTGCCGATGCCGACCGCGATGCCATCGACGCCGGAAACCACGGGCTTTTCCGTCCTGGCCAGTGCCATCAGGAAATCCCAGACCTCGGTGCCGCCCTCGCCGCCGGTGGCGACGACCATAAAATCGGCAAGGTCGTTGCCGGACGAGAAGGCGCCTGAAACACCGAAGAAGACATGGACGCGGATCGCCGGATCGGCGTCGCCCTCGGCAAGCGCCGCCGACATTTTCGCATACATGGCGCGCGTCAGCGCGTTCTTCTTGTCCGGACGGTTCATGCGGATGATCTGGATGGCGCCCTGGCGCTCGACGAGGATGTGGTCTGTCACGGGTGATCCTTTGTGAACGTCAGCCTTTTCGTGAAACGGCAACCTTGTGGATGTCAGGCAGAAATCAGTGTCTTGCCCGCAGCGGCAAGGCTTTCGGCGCCGCCGATGACGCGCTCCTTCAGCGCGCCCGCCTCGCCAAGCAGGTTTTCGGCGAAGAAACGGCAAAGGGCGACGCGGCTTTGGTCGGCAAGCGCGCCGCGTGCCAGATAGGCGCCGCCCGCCGCAAGCGAGATCAGCCGCAGATACGGCGTAGCACCGGCCAGCGCCTCGTCTGAGCGCCCATCGGCAAGCAGCCCTTGCAGGAAACGTGTCGCCTGGCCGAGGTCATCGAGCGCCCGGTCGAGACCATCGGCGGTGCGGCCAAAACCCCTGGGATTTGAGGTCCGCACTTGATTGGCGACCGCTTTTAGTTCGGCGATGTAACCATGCACATGCTCGCCACCGCCAAAAGGCAGCTTACGCGCCACCAGGTCGATCGCCTGGATGCCGTTGGTGCCTTCGTAGATCGGCGCGATGCGCGCGTCGCGATAAAGTGCTGCCGCACCCGTCTCCTCGATGAAACCCATGCCGCCATGCACCTGCAGCCCGAGCGAGGCGACCTCGACGCCGACATCGGTGGAAAAGGCCTTGGCCAGCGGCGTCAACAGATTGGCACGCTCCTGCCAATGGGCGGCTTCATCGCCACTGGATATCCGCGCGTGGTCAATGGCATGCGCGCAGGAATAGCTGATGGCGCGCGCAATCTGGGTCAGCGCCTTCATGGTCAGGAGATTACGCTGCACGTCCGGGTGATGGACGATCGGCGCCATGCCGTTGCCATTATAGCTCGCGGCCTTACCTTGCCGGCGGTCATTGGCGTAGGCGAGCGCCTTCTGCGTGGCCGTTTCGGCGACCGCCACGCCCTGCATGCCGACGGCGAGCCGCGCATTGTTCATCATGGTGAACATGCAGGCGAGGCCCTTGTTTTCCTCGCCGATCAGCCAGCCGATTGCGCCGGGCGCCATCCCTTCGAAACCATCGCCATAGATCATGGTGCAGGTCGGCGAGGCGTGGATGCCCAATTTATGCTCCAGCCCGGAGCAGAAGACATCGTTGCGCGCGCCCAGCGCGCCATCGTCGCCGACAAGGAATTTCGGCACCAGGAACAACGAAAGGCCACGTGTCCCGGCCGGCGCATCCGGCAGCCGCGCCAGCACCAGATGGACGATGTTGTCGGTGAAATCGTGCTCGCCATAGGTGATGAAGATCTTTTGCCCGAAGATGCGGTAGGTGCCGTCGCCAGCCGGCTCGGCGCGGGCGCGCAACGCATTCAGGTCCGAGCCCGCCTGTGGCTCGGTCAGGTTCATCGTGCCCATCCATTCGCCGGAGACGAGCTTTTTCAAGTATTTGGCCTTCAGCGCCGGTGAGGCGTGCTTGTCGAGCGCCTCGACCGCGCCCATGGTCAACGTCGGGCCGATGCCGAAGGCCATCGCAGCGGAGTTCCACATATCGAGCGCGGCGACGCCCAGCATGGTCGGCAGCGCCTGGCCGCCGAATTCCTCCGGTGCGGACAGCGCGTTCCAGCCGCCGTCGATCCAGCGGCGATAAAGTTCCTTCCAGCCAGGCGGCATGGTGACGGCCGCACCCTTCAGCACCGCGCCTTGTTCATCGCCGATCTTGTAGAGCGGCGCGACCTCCTCTGTGGCGAAGCGGCCGGCTTCCGCCAGAATGGCGTCGACGATGTCTTCGTCAAGGTCGCCAAAGGTGCCGGCGTCAAGCGTCGGCTTCAGGCCTGCCACATGCTTCAGCGTGAAGGCGATTTCCTCGACCGGTGCCCGGTACATGCTGCTCGCTCCTCTTCTGTCCGGCAGGGCAACTTAAGATCCGTGCCATCTGCTTTTGGGTCACCTCTCCCACCTTCTTTTTACGTAAACGTCAAATTTTGTCACGCGGATTTTGCAATTAGCGCTGTTCACGCTAAAATCGGCAAAAGCCGGACAGCTCGACCGGCGACAGATCAAGAATACCGGATCGGACCGCCCGTGCTCGCCAGACCTGACGCCTATCGCTGCATCGAATGCGGCCTGCCCTATCGAGCGGCAGGTTTTTGGCACCATCGGGGCAAGATCGAGGGCGGCTCCGCCTATTGGTCGGATCGCGGCATTCTGTGTTCGCCGCAATTCTCGCTGGCCCATCATCGCAAACGCGAGGCTGAGGGAACGCTGCCGCAGGCGCCGGCGCCCGACCTGTTCCAGATCCAGCCGCTCTCCCCTCGTTGATGGCCAGCAAAACCATAACCGGCCGAATTGCGGCATTCGCCACGGACCGCCGAAAGCATTTCCTTAACCATGGCGGTTCAGGATCAGGCTTTGGCCAGCAAGGATCTGCTGTTTGAAGCCGCCGGCGCACCCTCTCCGCCGCCTAGGATTCCTCGTCGCGACCGCGATGACGATGGTGTTGGAGCCGACACAAGCCTCGGATTTCTCCGCGCCGTGGAAGGCTGCCGACCGGGCGCTGGTGATCGACGCCTACGAATACAATTCCATCGATTGGGCTGAACTTGCGACCGACAAGCGGATCGTCGGCTTCATCAACAAGGCGTCCGACGGGATGCCGCCAGCCTATTTCTGTTTCGGCGACGAGACCGAGACGCGGCTTTGCAAGACGCTGTGGAAGCGACATGCGGTGGCACAGGAACTGTTCCAGACGCGCAAGGTGGTGGCCAAGGCGCTCGGCCTGAAATGGGGCGCTTACCATCTCGCCCGCCCCGGCAACCCCGTGGGACAGGCCAATAATTTCATCAACTTCGCGAAACCTGGTCCGGATGACCTGCTCGCCCTCGACATCGAGGATGACGACCCCACGAAATGGATGTCGCTCGAGGATGCAGAGGAATTCGTCCGCCATGTGCATCGGCGGCTGGGCCGCTTTCCGGTGCTCTACACCAACGGCAAGACCGCCAGGCACATCGCCGACAACAAGTACAAATACCGGCTCCTGTCGCGGCTGCCGCTCTGGTATGCGCGCTACAAGCCGGACATCGGCGTGCATTTTCCGATGGGCAACTGGCAAGGCTACGCACTCTGGCAGTTCTCGGCAAAAGCCAATTGCGGCCGGTTCCGCTGTCCTTACCGGGTGGCCGGCACGCCGAACGATATCGACGTCAATGTCGCACCGATGGATGCCGCCACATTGCGCGCGCAATGGCCCTTCGGCGGCCTGATCGACGTGCAGCCGGACTACCTTGCCTCGATACCGGTGCCTCTCTCGCGCGAGGCCGGCCTTGCGGGCAATGCCATCACCTACGCCACCGTGGTGGCACCACCGACCTTCACCGAAATGACCGCCATGTTCAGCGCCCGCTGGGCCAAGTTCCGCAGCAGCTTTCAAATGCCTGCTGTGAAGACGTTGCTGCGCCTTCCGCGCGGGATTGCCGAATATGTGGCCTGGACGCGGAACGAAAAGCACTCGGCATCAGCGGTTAAAGCCACGCCCGCCGCCGGCGATCCGGTCAGCACCGCATCAACCGAGTTCGACCATCGCCTGCGCTGAGAGTTGAAAGCCGTTCGGCGTCAGCGCGCCTGCTCGCGCGCGACGGCCTGCCAGCCGATGTCGCGGCGGCAGAAGCCTTGCGGCCAATCGATCTGGTCAAGTGTGGCATAGGCTCGTCTCTGCGCCTCGCCGACCGTGCCGCCGACAGCCGTGACGTCGAGCACACGTCCGCCATTGGCGACCAGCGCGCCGCTGTTGATGGCGGTGCCAGCGTGAAAGATCTCGACGCCATCGCCCGCGGCCTCTTCGACGCCGCGGATGACCGAGCCCTTCTCCGGCGTGCCGGGGTAACCCCTTGCCGCCATCACCACGGTGAGCGCCGCCTCGTCGCGCCAGCGCACGGAGGTATGTGCAAGCTGGCCGTCGGCAGAAGCGTTGAGCAGGACCAGGAGATCGTCCTTCAGCCGCATCATCAGCACCTGGCATTCCGGGTCGCCGAAACGGGTGTTGTATTCGATCAGCTTCGGCCCCTGGCCTGATATCATCAGCCCGGCAAACAGCACGCCGGTAAACGGTGCGCCAAGTTCGGCCATGCCGCGCATGGTTGGCTCGACGATCTCGCGCATGGTCCGGTCGATGATCTCCGGCGTCATCACCGGAGCCGGCGAATAAGCCCCCATACCGCCGGTGTTCGGGCCGATGTCGCCGTCACTGAGGCGCTTGTGATCCTGTGCTGTGCCGAACGGCAACGCGGTGGCGCCGTCGCACAGGCAAAAGAAACTCGCCTCCTCGCCGGTGAGAAACTCCTCGACCACCACCTCGGCGCCGGCCTGTCCGAAAGACCCGTCGAAACAGGCATCGAGTGCGGCCAGCGCCTCGGCCAATGTCATGGCGACGGTGACGCCCTTGCCGGCGGCGAGGCCGTCGGCCTTGATGACGATCGGCGCGCCCATCTTTTCGACATAGGCCCTGGCCGAGGCCAAGTCGCCGAAGCGGCCATAGGCGGCGGTCGGGATGTCGTATTTCCCACAGAGGTCCTTGGTAAAGCCTTTCGAACCTTCCAGCCGCGCCGCCGCCCGGGATGGGCCGAAGACGCGAATGTTCGCGGCGCGGAGGTCGTCGGCAATGCCGGCAACCAGCGGCCCTTCCGGCCCGACCACGACGAGGTCGATGTTTTTCTCCGTGCAGAACCGGGCCACCGCCGCATGATCGGCAATGTCTAACGTCACCAGTTCGGCTTCGTGGCCGATGCCCGGGTTGCCGGGGGCCGCGTAAAGCTTCGTCAGCAGCGGCGAGGCCGCGATCTTCCAGGCCAGCGCATGCTCGCGGCCGCCGGAGCCGATCAACAAAACACGCATGCCCAGATCCCTTGCCATTCCACGATCAGGACTGCGCTATTGCGCCCCGGACGATGGGTCAAGACATTTGGGAGAGTTTGAAGCAATTCCACACGGGAACGAGAATCGGTCGGCCTGCTTGATGCTTGACGGCGTTCGCCACTGCTGCCACTCCAACACTATGGAACCTATCCAATCGAAAGCTGCCCAGGGCCGCGTCGCCGATGCGCCGAGCGGCCACTGGGTCTACCGCATTCTGCCGCGCTGGCTGTGGCCCTATGCGCAGCTTGCCCGGTGGGACCGGCCGATCGGCTGGCAGTTGCTGCTGTGGCCGTGCTGGTGGTCGGCAGCCCTTGCCGCGAGTGCCTATTCACGCCCTACCGATACGCTGTTCTCGCTGCTGCCGACACCTTTGTACCTGCTGCTGTTCCTGATTGGCGCCATCGCCATGCGCGGCGCCGGCTGCACCTATAACGATCTGGTCGACCAGGACATCGACAACCAGGTGGAACGTACGCGCTCACGGCCGCTGCCGGCGGGAAAGGTCACGCGCCGGCAGGCCTGGGCGTTTCTCGTTATCCAGGCACTGATTGGACTCGCTGTGCTTCTGCAGTTCAACGGCTTTGCCATCCTGCTCGGCATCTGCTCGCTCGCCATCGTCGCCATCTACCCATTCATGAAGCGGTACACCAACTGGCCGCAACTGGTTCTCGGCCTTGCTTTTTCCTGGGGTGCGCTGATGGGATGGGCGGTCGAGTTCGGCGATCTCGACGGCCCGCCCGTCATGCTCTATATCGGCTCAAGCCTGTGGGTGATCGGCTATGATACGATCTATGCGCATCAGGACAAGGAGGACGACGCCATCGTCGGCGTGCGCTCGACCGCACGCCTGTTCGGCGACAACACCAAGGCCTGGCTCGTCGGGCTTTATGGCGGGGCGCTGGTCTGCTTCGCCATCGCCTTCGCGTCGGCGCAGGCGCCCGTGCCGGCGCTGGCCGGACTGATCGCCGCCGGAGCGCATATGGCGCGGCAAATCGCAGTGCTGGACATCGACGATCCGGACCAGTGCATGCTCTTGTTCAGATCGAACACCCAGGTCGGCTGGCTGATCTTCCTTGGCCTGATCGGCGGCGCGCTGTGGGTGGCGTTGAAGCCGCTGGTGTAGCTATCCGCGCGAAATGATCTCCTGGCCGCCAATCACCAGCCTGAGGCCGAGATCGCCGGCCCTGCGACGGGCGAGGAAGCGCGGACGACGCGTGGTCGAAACCCGACCCTTGCGGCGGCTCTGCGCCGGCAATGTCTTGATGGCGGCGCCAAGCGATTCCTCCAGCGTGCGGGCGATGCCGTCTGATTCGATCAGAAGCATCGGCAGACGGTAGGCATCGGCCCAGGCACGCCAGTCGGCGGCGACATCCTCGAGATCGTCGGCCACTAGCAGCGGCACCGACAGCATCGGATCATTGTGCAGAAGCTCCAGCGTCACCGTGACATTGCCATCCGGATCCTCCATCGCGCGGGCGGCCACGCCACGAAACGCGTTGGCGGGCAGAGCGATGAACGCCGGCAGGCCGCTCATCTCCAGCATGCGGCGAATGACGGCGCCACGGTGGTCGATGGTGAAGGTAACGTCGCCATAATCGTCGCGCGTGGCGTAACTCACCACCTGCGGCAGGCGGAATGGGTCGAGGCGCATGTTGCGCCCGGCCCAGACTGGCTTCAGTCCAGTGTTCATATTGTGCCTTTCCTGTCTCTCCTGAGAGCCGGTCTTCCGGTTCTCCGGGCCGGTTTTTCCAGCCTCGTTGTGGGGAAACAATTAGCGCGGGCTTCTTATCGCAGCGCTTAAGAAAGTCGGTTAAATTTTGCTGATCTCGAGGGGATGGTTATCGGAATGCAACCATTCACAAGACGTCGAAAGGATCAGATAACCTTACCGGGATTCATGATGCCGGCCGGGTCGAAGGCCGCCTTCACCCTGCGCATCAAATCGATCGCCATCGGCGGCGCTGTCGCGATCAATTCATCCCGCTTCAGCTGGCCAATGCCATGCTCGGCCGAGATCGAGCCGTGAAAGCTGCGCACGACATCGTGCACGGCCTTGTTCATGGCGTGATAGAGCCCGAGAAACGCTTCGTCATCGCCGCCGACCGGCCGGGAGATATTGTAGTGGAGATTGCCGTCGCCCATATGGCCGAAACACACCTCGCGCGCACCGGGGCTGACCGATTGAACGGCGCCGGCCGCCTTTTCGATGAATTGCGGGATGGCCGCCACCGGCACAGAGATGTCGTGCTTGATCGAGGCGCCTTCGGGCTTCTGCGCCTCGGGCAGCACCTCGCGGAAATTCCAAAAGGCATCGCCCTGCGCGATGCTCGCCGCAATCACTGCATCGCCGACGATCCCCTGCTCGAGGCCGGCTGAGAGCACCTCCTCGATCAAGGCCCTCGCATCCTCCGCCGAGCGCCCCGACGAGATCTGCATCAGCACATACCACGGCCAATCCCCGGACAGCGGCCGCACGACGCCTGGCGCGTGCAGAAGCGTAAAATCGTAGGGTCTCTGGCCGATCAGTTCGAAAGCGGTGAGTGCAGCGCCGGCGCGATCCATCGCCAGGCTGAACAGGGACAGTGCCGCCTCCGGCGAGGATAGGCCGGCAAAGGCCACCTCGCGCCCCTTGGGCTTGGGGAAAAGCTTGAGCACGGCGGCGGTGATGACGCCGAGCGTGCCTTCAGCGCCGACAAACAGGTCCTTCAGATCGTAGCCGGTGTTGTCCTTCTTCAGCTTGCGCAGATCGTCGAACACCTCGCCGGTCGGCAGCACCACTTCGACGCCGAGGCAGAGCTCACGCGCATTGCCATAGGCAAGCACGCCGGTGCCACCGGCATTGGAAGAGAGATTGCCGCCGATCTGGCAGGAGCCCTGCGCGGCAAGCGACAGCGGAAACAGCCGGTCGGCGGCGTCGGCCGCTTCCTGCAGCGTCTGCAGGATGACACCGGCCTCGACGGTGATGGTGTTGGAGAGGAGGTCGATCTCACGGATGCGGTTCAGCCGCGACAGCGACAGCACGATCTCGCGGCCGGACATATCCGGCACCTGCGCGCCAACCAGCCCGGTGTTGCCGCTTTGCGGCACGACCGGCGTTCCCGTCTCGGTCGCCAGCCGCATGATGCGGCTAACCTCGTCGACGCTGCCCGGCCTCAGCACCAGCGCCGTTCGGCCATGCCAAAGGCCGCGCCTTTCTATGAGATAAGGCGCGATATCCTGCTGGTCCCGAAGCGCGTATTTGTCGCCGACGATTGCCGCAAAGCGGTCGATGAGGGCGAGGTCGATATCCCGGGATATGTCGTTCATAGGTGGAAACTATGGTGGCCAATCGATCTTGTCACGAGGGGCGGCAGCGCGCGAAAGTCGGTCGTTGATCGCCTCGCCCAGCCCGTCGAACGGAATCGGCTCGACGGCGATTGTCTTGGCGCCGCTGCGATCGAGATCCTGCATGTGGGCAAAAAGGTTGGCCGCGGCTTCGCGCAGGTCGCCGGTCTCCGACAGGTTGCGCAAAGCGGCAGCACCTTGCCAGCCTTCGGCACGGCGGGGGCCGAACGCCAGCAAGGCTTCGCCCTTTGCGACTTTTGCGGCGTTGACCCGCACCGCAGCACCCGGCGCGTAATGCGAGGCGAGCATGCCCGGCGCCTCGATACCCGTCGCACCGCGCGACAGCGTCGTGCCGGCGACCGCTTCAATTTCCTCGGCGGCAATGCCTCCCGGTCGCAGCAGCCGCAGCTTTCTGTCCTCGATCTTGACGATCGTCGATTCGAGCCCGACGGACGTTGCGCCGCCATCGACCACCAGCTTGATTTTTGCACCGAGATCCGCCGCCACTGCCTTGGCTGTCGTGGCGCTGATCTTGCCTGAGGAATTGGCGCTGGGCGCTGCGAGCGGGCGTCCGAGCCTGGCGATCAGTTCGCCGCCAAAGCCTTTCGGCATGCGCAGCGCGATCGTATCCAGCCCGGCGGTGACCAGCGGATGAATGCCGTTGCCGGGCCGCTGCGGCAGCACCATCGTCAGCGGTCCCGGCCAGAATGTCTGCGCCAGTCTTTTCGACAGGGAATCGAACAGCGCGATGTGCTCGGCCATCGCCAGATCGGCAACATGGGCGATCAGCGGGTTGAAGCGCGGCCGGCCCTTGACCTCGAAGATGCGCGCCACGCCGACGCCATCGGTGGCGTCGGCGGCCAGCCCGTAGACGGTTTCCGTCGGAATGGCGACGACATCACCGCCTTCGAGCAGCGCCAGCGCCCGCTCCATCGCCTCGCCGGCGGCAAGTATCTCAGCCACTCTCATCACCTTACAGAAGCAAGACCTCGCAGATGTGGGACCTCACAGATGTGGGTGCGTAATACGGTGACGTTTACGGGGCAAGTCCGGGCGTTAGCGAATTACCAAATCGCTAAAATGCTAGCCTTCCTCGCAAGCCCGCATCAATTCCCGGACGGTATGTTGACTGTTTGTTGGGCAGGGGATCTATCATGGTCTGGGTGCGTATCCTGGGAGCGCTTGGTCTCACTCTGGCGGCGGGCGGAGCACACGCTTCGTCCTTCATTGTTCTCGTTGCACCATCCTCGACGCCGTCCGTCGTCAAGCTCGGCGCGCCTGAACCGGTGAAGGTGGCTGGGAGCTCCTCGACGCAATCGATCGTGGCGCTCGGCGAAGCAGTGCCTGATGTCACCTATGAAAAAGTTGCTGCGATCCCGAGCCAGCCCAAGCCCAAGCATGATTTCATGCAAAGCCCGATGATCATTCGCGGCGGCATCGTCGGCGATGCCTTCGCAAAGCCGGCCCCGAGCGCCGCACCTGCCGCGACAACCGCTGCCGCACCTGGGGCGGCCACCAGATCCGACAAAAAGATAACGGCAACGAACAGCCCGCCTGAGCCGGCAACGCCGCAACCGACGCCCATTCCCGAGATCGAGCAGGCCAGATAGCCGTTCGAGGCTATGATAACGCTCGCGCTCAGCCGGCGATTTTCGAGAAATCCGCAACCTGGTCGGTCGCTGCCCGGACGCGTGCCAACAGTGCCAGACGATTGGCACGCACGGCTTGGTCCTCATCATTCACGAGAACGCGTTCAAAGAATGAATCAACCGGTTCGCGCAACGCGCTGAGCGCCAGCATGGCGGCGGAAAAGTCTTGGTTTTGAATCGCTTCGCCGGCTTCCTTCTCGGCCTGATTCACCGCGGCAAACAGCGCTTTCTCGGCCCCTTCCCGGAACAGAGCCGGCTCAGCACGTTCGGCAACCGTCGTTTTCTTCTTTTCCTCGGCGGCCAGAATGTTGGCCGCACGCTTGGTGCCGGCAAGCAGGTTCCTGCCGTCCTCGGTGTCGAGGAAGGAGCCAAGTGCTTGCACGCGGCGGACGATTTGCAGGAGGTCGTCGTTCGGCGATTGGCCAATCTCCCCCCTTGAGGGGGAGATGCCCGGCAGGGCAGAGGGGGGCGCGACAGGATGAGAGGTTGGCGGGACAGCGCCCCCCTCTGTCGGCTTCGCCGACATCTCCCCCTCTAGGGGGGAGATTGGGCGCGAGCCCGCTGACAACACCGCATCGATCAGATCATACCGCGCGCCCTGGTCACGGAGGTAGACCTTCAGGCGGTCGTGGAAGAAGGCGAGGAGATCGGCGCTAAAGGGCCGTCCGGACGCGAGATAGTTCGCCATCTGGTAAGCGCGGTCGAAGAGAGATGTCAGCGCAAGCCGGACACGATTCTCAACCAAAATCCTCACCACGCCCAGCGCCGCTCTTCTCAGCGCATAGGGATCCTTCGACCCCGTCGGCTTTTCGTCAATCGCCCAGAACCCGACGAGCGTATCGAGCTTGTCGGCGAGCGCGACGGCGACCGACACTGGATCTGTCGGCACGCGGTCGGATGGACCTTGCGGCTTGTAGTGTTCCTCAATTGCGGTGGCGACCGAGGGATGCTCGCCTTGCAGCAGCGCGTATTTGCGGCCCATAGCGCCCTGCAATTCGGGGAATTCGCCGACCACCTCGGTGGTGAGATCGGCCTTGGCCAACACCGCGGCGCGCCGTGCGAGTGCGGGAATCTCCCCCCTTGAGGGGGAGATGTCGCCGAAGGCGACAGAGGGGGTCGGTACGCCCTGACGCAACGCTCTCTCGCGGACAGAGGATGCCGGCGCTTCACGCGGGGCGACCCCCCCTGGCCTGCCGGCCATCTCCCCCTCAAGGGGGGAGATTGAACTCGCTACGATCGGCGCCAACTCGTTAGCAAGCCGTGCAATCCGCTCCACCCGCTCACCTTGGGTGCCGAGTTTGGCATGGAAGGTGACGCCGAGATGGTCGAGGCGGGCCATGCGCTGGTCGAGCGGCTTTTTGAGATCGAGCCCGAACTTTTCCGCCGATGCCTGCAACTGGTCGAGATCAGGCAGGTCGGCCTGGTCTGTCTTCCAGAAATAGAGCGCGTCGGACAGCCGCGCGCGCACCACCTTGCCGTTGCCGTAGGCGATCTCCTTGCCGCCATCCTTGGCCTCGATATTGGCGGTCAGGATGAAGCGGTTGGAAAGCTCTTCACCGACGCCCTGCGGCCGCGTGACGAAACACTTCTGGTTGGCGCGGATGGTCAGCCGGATCACCTCGGCCGGAATGGCGAGAAAGTCTTGCTCGAACTCGCCCATCAGCACCACAGGCCACTCGACCAAGCCTGACACTTCCTCGAGCAGCCCCTCGTCCTCGACAAGGTCGAGCCTGTTGGCGAAAGCGAGATTCCTGGCGTCGGAAAGGATGATCTCCTTTCGCCGGTCGGCGTCGAGCACGACCTTCGCCGCCTCCAGCTTGGCGGCATAGTCGTCGAAGCGGCGCACGGTGATCGCGCCCGGGGCGTGAAAACGATGGCCGTAGGTGATGTTGCCCGAGCGGATGCCGTCGATCTCGAAATCGACCACCACCGGCTCCTCGGTTTCCGGGCCGAAGGTGCAGAGGATGGACTGCAGCGGCCGCACCCAGCGCAACGATCCGGGTTTCGCCGAGGCCGGCCCCCAGCGCATCGATTTCGGCCATGGAAAGTCGCGAATGATGCCCGGCACCAACTCGGCGATGATCGCCTCGGCCGCCCGGCCCGGCTTCGCAATATGGGCGACATAGAAGTCTCCCTTCTTCGGATCGGCATGGATATGCGCCTCGGCGATCGAGGAGAGACCGGCCTTGCGCAGAAAACCCTGGACCGCTTGTTCGGGAGCCTTGGTCGAGGGCCCCTTGATCTCCTCGCTGATGTCCTTCGAGCGCGCGGTCACGCCGCGAATGTCGAGCGCGAGCCGCCGCGGCGTCCAATATTCGCGCGCCGCCTCATAGGTCAGCCCGGCCTCGACCAAACCGTCCGTCATCATCTTCTTCAGGTCGCCCGCCGCCTTGCGCTGCATGCGCGCGGGAATCTCTTCCGAACGGAGTTCTAAAAGCAGGTCGGGCATAAATTAGCTCCTCACCCTCCCCTTGATGGGGAGGGTCGGCGCGTCAGCGCCGGGGTGGGGTGGCGGCGTCTCGGTCACCAGCGCCCTCTGCGTTATCTCTCGGGGCGAAGGTGTGATTTCCGTTCTTCCACCGCCGCATAGATCGTATCAAGCACGGAATCCAGTTCGTTTTTTTACTTCACGGTTCCAGAAGCGGATCACGCGATAACCCTGGGTTTCGAACCGATTCGTTCGGACCTCATCATGGCGCTGCTGGTCATCAAAGCTGTGGTGGGCACCGTCGACTTCGATGATCAATTTCAGCCGACGGGACATGAAGTCCGGAAAGTAAATCCCGACGGATGCTTGTTTACGGAAGTGCGTGCCTTCCACGGGGATTCGCCAGAGATGCCGCCACAAGAGGCGTTCCTCATCGGTCATTGCCGCCCGAAGCCGTTGCGCAGACAGTTCGAACCGGTCAAGCTTCGGGATTGGCAAATCGCCCCGGCACCCCCACCCGCCGCTTCGCGGCGACCTCCCCCATCGAGGGGGAGGTAAAGAGGGCATAGCAACTCGGCTGGCTGCTGTCACCCTTCCCCATGCAATCGGCATGTTTACCAACGATTTCCAAAAATATTCTGCTGCCTGTCGGGTCGAAGCGGGGCTGTCCGTCCTTGGATCACAGATTTCCATGAACCGAACTCGGCGCTGAAGCGACCAACGCTCAGGCAGAGGACTATTGGCTGAACGACCATGAAGACGGCATCGACATTCCTGCAGATCCTCGCGCTCAGCGCCTGTTTCGCGGCGCAGGCTCATGGCACGTTCACGATGCCTGGTGTTAGACAGGCGGTGCGGACGATGGCTGGTTCCAGCGGCCAAGGCGTACTGCCAATCAGCGCTTCAGTCGAAATCGCAAATTGTCTCTGGAGCTAAGCCGCCAGCCCACCTGCCTGCGTCAGCAAAAACGCCTCGCCGCAGGCTTTCGCCAGATTGCGCACCCGCAAGATGTAGCTCTGCCGCTCGGTGACGGAAATCACGCCGCGCGCGTCGAGCAGGTTGAAGACGTGGCTGGCCTTGATGCACTGGTCATAGGCGGGGAATACCATCCGGTGGTTCCCCTCCCCCTTGAGGGGGGAGAAAGGCGCGCCGGCTTCGAGCAACGCCTTGCACTCCGCTTCGGCGTCCTCGAAATGCCGAAGCAGCATCGCGGTGTTGGCGAATTCGAAATTGTGCCGCGAATATTCCTGCTCGGCCTGCAGGAAGACGTCGCCATAGGTGACCTTGTCGGCGCCGTCGCGGCCGTTGAAGTTGAGGTCGTAGACATTGTCGACGCCCTGTACATACATGGCCAGCCGCTCCAGTCCGTAGGTAAGCTCGCCCGCCACCGGCGCGCATTCGATGCCGCAGACCTGTTGGAAATAGGTGAACTGTGACACTTCCATGCCATCGCACCAGCACTCCCAGCCCAGCCCCCAGGCGCCGAGCGTCGGGCTTTCCCAGTCGTCCTCGACGAAGCGGATGTCATGCAGAAGCGGATCGACGCCGATCGCCGCCAGCGAGCCGAGATAAAGCTCCTGCAGATTAGGCGGGTTCGGCTTCAGGATCACCTGGTATTGGTAATAGTGCTGCAGCCGGTTCGGGTTCTCGCCGTAGCGCCCGTCCTTGGGCCGGCGCGAAGGCTGCACATAGGCCGCGTTCCAGCGCTTTGGCCCGAGCGCGCGCAGTGTCGTCGCCGGGTGGAACGTGCCGGCGCCGACTTCCATGTCATAGGGCTGGAGAACGACGCAGCCATAGTCGGCCCAGTAGTTATGCAAGGTCAGGATCAGCCCCTGGAACGACCGGCTGGGATGCATATGGGCTGGGATATCAACGGTCACGGCGGCCTCGACGGAGCGGCGGGATGCGGCAACTGTTGGGTGAGACCGCATGATCTTGTCCGAAAAGTCTGCAACTTTTCGGGATCAGGCTCTAGAGCGCCGCCTGCCAAGCGTCAAGGCGAAGGGTCAGCCCTTCGGCGCGGGCGCCGGTTCGGGCTTGACCTTCGGAGTTTCCTGCGCCGTGTTGGATTCGATCGGCGGCAGGCCCTTCAGCAGTTTCTGCTGTAACGCGGCGAGCACGTCGGGATCCGGCTTCAGGTCGCGGGCCTGGTTCCACTGGAAGGTGGCTTCCAGCCTGCGGCCGACGCGCCAATAGGCATCGCCGAGGTGATCGTTCAGCACCGGATCTTCCGGCTTCAGCGACACGGCACGCTCCATTTCGCGCACAGCGTCTTCAAACCTGCCCAGGCGGAAATAGGCCCAGCCCAGCGAATCGACGATGTAGCCGTCGCTCGGCCTGAGGTCGACGGCCTTCTGGATCATCTGAAGGCCTTCCTCGAGGTTGATGTTCATGTCCACCCAGGAATAGCCGAGATAGTTCAGAACCTGCGGCTGGTCGGGGAACATTTCCAGCGCCTTGCGGAAATTCGGCTCGGCCTTCGGCCACTCCTTCAGCCGCTCATAGGCGATGCCGCGCTGGTAGAAAATGTTCCAGTCGGCGCGGGTCGGGGTCTTCAGCATCGCTACCGCCTTGTCATAGAGACCGGCCGCGGAGCGGAAATCCTCCTTCGAGGCATAGACGCCACCGAGCGCCTGATAGGCGCGCATGTCGTCGGGATGCGCTTCGACGAGGGCCTTCAGATGGGCGATGGCCTCGTCATAGCGGTCGAGATCGGCAAGGTTGAGGCCGAGCTGCAGTTCCGAAAGCGGCTTCAGCGGCGAACTGGCCGGGATGCGGCGATAGAAGGCGATGGCGCCCTCGCCGTCCTTCAACTGCTCGGAAACGGCGGCGAGTTGGACAAGGGCCGCGTCGCTGTCGGGCCGCAGTGCCAGGGCATATTGCAGATAGAGGCGGACGAACGGCTCGCCGCCACCGCGATTGAGCGCGGTGGCGAGATCAAGCAGTATTTCCGAGGCGCCGTCGGACGGGCCGGCAACGAAGGGTTCGACCTTCTCGCCCTTGGTGATCCTGTCGCGAAGCGCTGATATCTCAACCTTGCCGGGTGCAAATGCCTCGGCCTGATCGAGCACGGACAGCGCCTTGTCCTTGTCGCCCTTGCGGGCAAGGAAGGAGGCATAGGCCTGCGCATTCCGCATCCAGGTTTCGGGCGCCGCGCTACCGGTCGCGGTGTCCTGCAAGGTGGCGGCGTAGATCGCGTCCGCCTTTTCGGGCAGGCCCGACGCATCGGCGATCAGCGCGCGATGGAAGGATTTGAAGAGGCCGAACCAGTCCGGACCCTGCAGCCTGTCGATGGAGGACATGGCCTCGCTGGGGTCGCCGGCGCCCTGCTTGGCCCAGCCGGTCATAACGCCGGAGATCAGCCGGTCGAGGTCGGATTCGAGCGAAAGCTTGAGCCAGTACTCGGCCTTGGTGAAATCCTTTTTGTGAAAGGAACCGACGGCCAGCGCCAGGCGCGAGAACCGCTCGACGTCGGGAACCGCCTTGAGCTTGTCGGCATAGACCAGCGATTCTTCGAAGCGCCCTTGCGCGATCAGCGACAGCATCAGGCTTTGCTGCAACGAGGTATCACCGGGAGCGAAGGCGAGCGCCTGCTTGTAGTAGGCGATGGCGCTGTCGAGATCATTGTCGCCTTCGGCGACCCGCGCGGCAAGATAGGCGCCCGAGAACGACGTGATATTGACTGGCTCGGTGGTCTCTTTGGCATAGGCAGGCAAACCGGAGATCGCCATGCCCGTCACAATTGCCAGCCCTGTCAGCCAGCGCGCACATCCTTGCCGCATCGTATCCCTTTCAGTCAAAGCCATGGCCGCGTCAGCGGGATCGCCGTAGACTCGATCTTTTCCAGGCAAAGCATGGCCTTTTTGGGGTCATGCTTCAACCCGGCCGAATTCACAATCGGGTCATGCGATCAAAAACCAAGCGAGGAGCGCCAACTGCGACCGTCCAGCGCGCTTCGTTGAAGATTTCTGCGGCAGGCCGGATTTCTGTATACAGGTATCCCCATATCCGCTTGAACGCGCTGCACAGGCCGGCCCATCCACGATGCGTGAAATTCACGGTTTCCCCGAAGGTCTTGCCTCCAGCGACTGCATCGCCACGGTAATCAGAGCGTGCAGCCGCTCTTTAGGCACACCGTCGCGTGCCTGCACCGAGAGACCAAACAGAATCGTGGTGTAGTAATCACCCAGGACCTCCGGGTCCGTGTCCGGTTTGAGTTCCCCGTCCCGAATGCCCTTTCTCAGGCGTTCGACAATGAGTGTATTGCGCGCCCGGCGACGCTCAGCCAGCCAGCGTAGCACACCATCGTTTTCAACGGCGCAGTTGGTCGCCGCCGAGACTACCATGCAGCCCCGCGGCAAATCCGGCCTGGTATAGACTTCGATTGCATCGCGCAGCAACCGCTCGACAAACCGCCGAGCGGTCGGCTCCTCGGCAAGCGCCCGGGTGGCGAAGCTTCCTTCCCTGGTTTCGTAAAGAACGACAGCTTCCCGAAACAGGTTCTCCTTCGAGCCGAAGGCGGCATAGATACGCGGCGAGGCCAGACTAAGCGCCGACACGAGATCGGCCATCGAGGTGCCCTCATAGCCGCGCGTCCAGAAGGCGTCGCGGGCCTTCTCGAGCGCCTGGTCCCGATCGAACTCCCTTGGCCTTCCCGCCATTGCGGCCTCCATTTTTTATCAATCAACAAATAATCCGCTTGACTTCGGAATGCAAACTTAATTCTTTGTCGATCGATAAAGAATCATCAGCATGGAGATTGACATGAGTTCACTCGATCAAGGCGCACCGTTCGGCGCCGCGGCAACAGGAGGAGTCGGCGCGAAGCGCGGCGCCACGCTGGCATTGCTCGCCTTCGCGCAGCTTATCATCGCACTCGACCTCAACATCGTCTTCGTGGCGTTGCCGGAAATCGGCGCGGGGCTAGGCTTTTCGGGCCAGACCCTGCAATGGGTGGTCAGCGCCTACACCGTATTCACCGGCGGCTTCCTGCTGTTCGGCGGCCGCGCCGCCGACCTGATCGGCCAGCGCCGGATCTTTATCTTCGCGCTCTGGCTCTATGCGCTTTCGTCCCTGGTCGGCGGCTTCGCCTGGTCGCCGGAAATCATCATCGCGGCCCGTGCGGTGCAAGGCATCGGCGCCGCGTTCCTGTTCCCGGCCACGCTGTCACTGATCAATCGCCTGTTTGCCGAGGGGCCGGAACGCAACCGGGCGCTTGCGGTCTGGGGCGGCGCCGGAGCGAGTGGCCTGACGCTCGGCTCGCTGGCGGGAGGGCTTCTCACCAGCGCGTTCGGCTGGCCATCCGTCTTCTATGTCAACGTGTTTTTGGCTGGGATCGCCATCATAGCGGCTTTCGCCATCATTCCGCGTGACGGCAAGCGGCATGAACATCGCAGCTTCGATCTGCCGGGCGCGCTAACCGTCACTGCCGGTGCGACCCTGCTTGTCTTCACGCTGGTCCAGGGGCCCGAATATGGCTGGGGTCGGCCGCCATCGTCTTCAGCGCTGCACTGGCGGCATTCTTCCTGATCGCCTTCGCAGCGATAGAGGCAAGGAGCGCCGACCCGCTGATGCCGCTGCGCCTGTTCCACAACCGCAGCCTCGTCGCCGGCATGACGATCACCTTCCTCTTCATGGGGACTTTCGGCGCCCTGCCCTACTTCCTCACCGTGCTTTTACAGAACGTGCATGGCTTCACCGCCTTGCAGGCCGGCCTGGCGTTCCTGGTGCCATCAGTCGCCATCGCGGCCGGCACGCAGGTCGGCGAACGTCTGGCAACGCGTTTTTCGACGCGCGCCACGCTGGTTGGCGGCATGGTCATCGGGGCGATCGGGACGGCCTTGATCGTATCAGGTGCAAACGCCGACAGCAGCTATCTATCCCTCGTACCCGGCCTGATCATCTCCGGAGTCGGACAAGGCATCGTCTGGACCGCGATGTGGATCGCCGCCGCTTCGGGTGTTTCCCATGACGAGCAGGGTGTCGCGTCGGGGATGGCCTCCACCATGCTCAATGTCGGCAATGCGATCGGCATGGTGGTGTTGATCGCGATTGCCAACCGCAATGTCGGCGGATTGACAGGTGATGCCTTGAAGATCGCTGTCGCCGACGGCATCCAGGTCGCCTTCTGGCTCGCTGCGGCAGGCATCGTTTTCAGCCTGCTCGCTGCAATGGTTCTTCCGGGGAAACCAAAATGACGTGCGGACGCCGTGCCGGCCAAATATCGGCGATGCCTCTCAGTTCACCCGGCTGATGCAGAAATCGATGACGTCGATCAGCGCCGATTTCTGCGGCGTCGCTTCGAGCGGCGCCAGCGCGTCGCGGGCGATCTCGCCGAAATGGCCGGCGCGCCCGATCGTGTCGGCGATCGCGCCGTGGCGGGTCATCAATCCGATCGCCTTCTCCAGCCCGGTGCCGTCGGTGACATTGTCCTCTATGGCGCGCTTCCAGAAGGAGCGTTCCGCCTTGGTGCCGCGCCGGTAGGCGAGGATCACCGGCAGCGTCACCTTGCCTTCGCGAAAGTCGTCGCCGACATTCTTGCCCAGATCCTTGCTGGTGCCGCCATAATCCAGCGCATCGTCGATCAGCTGGAAGGCAAGGCCGAGATTCATGCCGTAGGAGCGCAGCGCCGCGCGATCGTTGCGCGTAGCCTGGGCGATGACCGGACCGACCTCGGCGGCGGCCGAGAACAGGGCCGCGGTCTTGGCCTTGATCACCGCGAAATGCTCATCCTCCGTGGTTTCGAGGTTCTTGGCGGCGGCGAGCTGCATCACCTCGCCCTCAGCAATGATCGAGGCGGCGCTGGACAGGATGTCGAGCGCTTCCAGCGAACCGACATCGACCATCATGCGGAAAGCCTGGCCAAGCAGGAAATCGCCGACCAGCACGCTCGCCTGGTTGCCCCAGATCATACGGGCGGTCTTCTTGCCGCGCCGCATGCCGCTCTCGTCGACGACATCGTCGTGGAGGAGCGTGGCGGTGTGCATGAACTCGACCGATGTAGCGAGCTTGACGTGGCCCTCGCCGGAATAGCCGAACATCTGGGCCGAGGCGAGCGTCAGCATCGGCCTCAGCCGCTTGCCACCGGAAGAGATCAGGTGGTTGGCAATCTCCGGGATCATCTCGACGTCGGAACCGGCCTTCGACAGGATCAATTTGTTGACACGCCCCATATCGGTCGACGTCAGGTCGATGAGATCCTTTATGGAGGCGGCATCGCGCTTCCCGTTTTCGATGTTGAGAACGACACCCACCACAAACACTCCCGTCCAGAAGTCACGCGCACGACGGCACCCCGATCCCGCGGCAGACTCTAGGGCGGTACCCACGGGCACGGCAAGAGGCGAATTGGCGCGGTCGAGGCTGGCGTCCGGAGCCACCCACATTTACATAAACGCTGCAACCTGCGAGTTTCGCCCGATGATAGAGCTTATCCGCACCAACGATGCCGTGATCATTTCCTTTGTCGAATCGCTGATGCGCGATGCCGGCATCGGCTGTTTCGTCGCCGACCAGAACATGAGCGTGCTCGACGGTTCGATCGGCATCCTGCCCAGGCGCATCCTGGTTGACGCCGACCAGGCCGATGCGGCGCGGCGCATCCTGACGGATGCCGGCATCGCCAACGAGATCCGCCAGACATAATGTCCGCGGCGCGCGCCACCCTTGTCCAGGACACGCCGGCCCATACGGTCGATGCCTTCCATCGCGGGCGGTTCTGGCTGGTGCAGCCGAAACAAGCCGGCCATCGCGCCGGCATGGACGCCATGATGCTGGCCGCTGCCGTGCCCTCCTCCTTCGCCGGGCGCCTTGCCGATTTCGGCGCGGGCGCTGGCGCCGCAGGCCTGGCCGTGCTGTCGCGCTGTCCTGATGCCGAGGCCGTGCTCATCGAACGGTCTCCGGAAATGGCAGCCTTCGCCGCAACGACGCTTGCCCATCCCGGCAATGCGCATCTCAACGACCGCGCCTCGGTGCTCGCCGCGGACGTTGCGCTGTCGGGCCAAGCGCGAACAGCCACTGGGCTTGCCGACAACTCCTTCGATTTCGTCATCATGAACCCGCCCTTCAACGCCGCCGAGGATCGCGCCACGCCCGACCCGCTCAGGAAGGCGGCGCATGTCATGGAGGATCGGCTGTTCGACAGCTGGATCCGAAGTGCGGCTGCCGTGGTCAGGCCGCGCGGCGGTCTTGCCGTGATTGCCAGGCCCGATCAGCTCGGCGCCATCCTCGATGCGATATCAGGCCGCTTCGGCGACGCCGAGATGCTGTCCGTCCACCCTCGCCCCGAAGCAGCGGCGATCCGCATCGTCGTCAGGGCAATACTCGGCTCACGCGGAAAACTGTCGATCCGCCCGCCGCTGATGCTGCATGCGCGATCGGGCGACGGACCAACGGAGCGGACCGAGATGATCAATAACGGGCTGGCTTCGCTGTTCGGCGACTGAGCCTTTTCTACCAGCAAGCGGCGCGGGCATTGCCGTTGGCCGGCGAATCCCTACATGCCTTCAAGCCAATTGACCGGAGACCCCGTGAAACGCTTCCTAAACCGCCTGCTGCCGAAATCCTGGCGCTCCGACATCGTCGTTATTCCTGTTATCCGGCTGCACGGTACGATCATGCCCGGCGGCGGCCAGTTCCGGCCGAGCCTGTCGCTCGCGTCCACTGCCGGCCCTATCGAGAAGGCGTTTTCCTTCGATGCGCCCGTGGTCGCCATTTCGATCAATTCGCCAGGTGGCTCGCCAGTGCAGTCGCGGCTGATCTTCAGACGCATCCGCGATCTGGCGACCGAGAAGAACAAAAAGGTTCTGGTCTTCGTCGAGGACGTGGCGGCTTCGGGCGGCTACATGATAGCGATTGCCGGCGACGAGATCTTTGCCGATCCGTCCTCCATCGTCGGTTCGATCGGCGTGGTGTCGGCCTCGTTCGGCTTTCCCGAGCTGTTGAAGAAGATCGGCGTCGAGCGCCGCGTCCATACTGCCGGCCAGAACAAGGCGGTGCTCGATCCGTTCAAGCCCGAGAAGAAGGAAGATATCGAACGGCTGAAGGCGCTGCAGCTCGATGTCCACGAGACCTTTATCGATCTCGTCAAGGACCGGCGCGGCCCTAAGCTCAAGGACGACCCGGACCTGTTCACCGGCCTGTTCTGGACCGGTAAGAAGGGGCTGGAGCTCGGCCTTGTCGATGCGCTCGGCGATATGCGCAGCGTGCTGAAGACCCGTTTCGGGCCAAAGACCCAGCTCAAACTGATCACGGCGCCGCGGGGCCTGTTCGGCCGGTTCGGCTGGTTCGGCTCGAGCAGAGCGGGTTTTTCGGCGCCCGAGATCGCCGCGGCTGCCGCAAGCAGCGTGATCGATGCGGCGGAAGAGCGCGCATTATGGGCGCGCTTCGGGCTTTGAAAAGCCGGTAAAAGCGTTTAGCTTGAAAGCTTGAGCGACCCGACCGGCCGCCGCAGTCGGCCTTGTGAGGGAGGAGTTTGACATGCCACAGATCATTTTCTTCATCACCGTCGGCCTGCTCGCCTATTTCGGCTATCGCTCCTTCGTCAGGGAAGCTGAGCGCGTGACGGCCAAGATACGGCGCACCGAAAAGCAGGCTACCAACGGCACAATGGGCACGTTGGTCAAGGACCCGAAGACCGGCGAATACCGGCTGGCCAAGGACTGACATCATCCCCCTCGCGACTGACCCCGTGGAATCCGGCATCACTGTCCGGGCGTGGCATGCGCACGCCAAGATAAATCTCGCGCTGCACGTCACCGGCAGGCGCGCCGACGGCTATCACATGATCGAGAGCCTGGCGGTGTTCACGCGCTTCGGCGACAGGATCGAGATCGAACTTGCCGACAGCGACGGGTTTTCCGCGTCGGGCCGATACGTCTCCGCGGTCCCGCTCGACGACAGCAACCTAGCCGTCAAAGCGCGCGACGCGCTGCGAAAGCAGGCCGGTCCGGCGCAAACGCCGCCGGTCGCCATCAGGCTCGAAAAGAACCTGCCGGTCGCATCCGGCGTCGGCGGCGGGTCGAGCGACGCCGCAACGGTGTTGCGCGGGCTCGCTGAGATATGGAGGCTGGATCTCAACGACGCCGAACTGGCGCGGATCGGCCTCTCGCTGGGCGCCGACGTTCCCATGTGCCTTGCGGCAAAGCCGCTGATCGCGCTCGGCATTGGCGAAGAGTTGTCGGCCGTGCCGGGCTTTCCGGCACTCGGGCTGGTCCTCGTCAATCCCGGCACCGCCGTCTCCACGGCCGAGGTGTTCAATGCCCTTTCTGATCGCCACAATGAGGGCCTGCCGCCGCTGCCGCGCGACCTCGACTTCCACAGCATCCGCAACTGGCTGGAGATTACGCGCAACGATCTCGAGCCCGCGGCGCGGGCAATCCAACCCGCCATCGGCAAGGCGCTTTCGGTGCTCAACAAGGCTGGAGCGGGGTTCACCCGGATGTCGGGTTCCGGCGCGACCTGCTTCGGGCTGTTTGAGACTGGCAATGTCGCCAAGCGCGCGGCCGTCGATATCCGCAGCCGCCATCCCGACTGGTTCGTCGCCGCAACGCGAACCATGACATCTGAGGCTGACACGCATGGCCAGGATTGACGAGAGCCGTTCCTTCATTCCCGTGCGCATCGCGGTGCTGACCGTTTCCGATACGCGCAGCCTCGCCGACGACAAATCCGGCCAGACGCTGGTCGACCGCATCGTGGAGACCGGCCATTTACTGGCCGCCCGCGACATCGTCACCGACGACCGCGAGAAAATTCGAGACAAGGTTCTGGGCTGGTCGAGGGACGAAGCGATCGATGTCGTCATCACCACCGGCGGCACCGGCTTTACCGGTCGCGATGTGACGCCGGAGGCGCTGGAGCCGATCTTCGAAAAGCGCATGGACGGCTTTTCTGAAGTGTTCCACCGCATTTCCTACGACAAGATCGGCACTTCGACGATCCAGAGTCGGGCGACCGGCGGCGTCGTCAACGCGACCTTCGTTTTCGTGCTGCCGGGTTCGCCCGGCGCCTGCAAGGACGCCTGGGACGGCATTTTGAAGCCGCAGCTCGACTACCGGCACATGCCCTGCAACTTCGTCGAGATCATGCCGCGCTTGGACGAACATCTGCGGCGCGGCGGGACCAAGACAAGTTAGGCCAAGCTCCCAAGGCTGTTTCGGGGCCAAAATCAGCGAATAACCGGCTCGCCGTGGAACCGCCGGCGCGAGGGCGGCGAAACGCCGAAGCCGACTTCCATCATCAGCCGCGGCTTGCGCGTCGGCACTGTGCCCATGTGGAAGCCGAAGGGATCCTCGACAAAGCCCAAACCTGCCTCGCCGGTCAGCGTAATCGGGCTCTGCGCGCCGTAGACGTTCAGAACCTCTTCCGCGGGATGGCCGACGAGGAGCGTCAATTGGTGCTTGAGGGCGCGGCGGTTGTGGCTGCCGCGGACATAGACATGCGGACCAGTCCCGGAATCGACCGGATTGAGATAGAAGAAGAATTTCAGCATCCGCCAATCGTCGAGATCGAAGTGGTATTTGCCAAGCGACGCCAGGTTCTTCTCGGCGTCGGAGACGGAGCTCGTCGGAAAGCTCCACCAGACGCGCGTGGTGATCAGCTTCGCCTGGCCGCCGAGATAATGGGCGGCGATGTCGAGAAGCAGCGGATCGCGCTGCACGGTAAGCGCAGCATTGCAGTCGAGAACCCGCTCGAAAAAGTGGCCGCTGAGCAAGGGACGGCCGAAGTGCTTCTCGGCGTCGGCGTGCTCGGCCGGCAGGAACTCCAGCCGTCGGTCGAAATTGCCGAAGCAAGGCGTGCGCTGCGCAAAGCTGGCGATCTCCTGGTGGACCGACGACGGCAGGGCAAGCCCGGAAAAGAGGCCGTCCGAGCGGAGCGCGCCGACCACGGCATCACGGTCGACGCCGGTGAACATCGTCTCCTCAGCTTTTTGTGCCGGTCGAACCGGTTTTGCGCCACGCCAATGCAACCGCCGCCCCGGCATGGTGCGCGCCAGCATGAACATCGGCAGCCATGCCGGATTCTCGCGAACATCCGACAGATAGGTTGGAATCCGCACGGCAATGCGGCGCAGCAGGCTGCCGTTTCGAGCGATCGACTCGAGGCTTGCAGCACCGGATTTGTCAGGGCTTGAAAGGGCCATCAGGATCCTCAGCTATGAGGGCAGCGTCGACGAAGCGTCGGCCGCTCACCGCTCAGGCGTTACCCATACCGATCCGCCCGCATTATAGGAATGGTAACCCCCGGTCAGATTTTGTGCAATGCACAATAAAAGGAGCTGTCGCAAACTTTCCGGCAAGCTTGACAGAGCATTAAGGCTCGTTGATTTCGCGACAGCGAGTGTTTCGAGCGAGGTGGAACGGAGGCCGCGCGCGGCGGAGAAGATCGCGACGAAGCGATCAAACCCCGTCGAGAATGATGATCGTCGGCCGGTCGGGCAGGGTCTTCAGCGAAACCGTCAGCGACCGGCCGGAGAGGAATTCCACCGCGAAATCGTCGCCCATCCTGCCTGTGAATTCGCTGATCGCGGTGGCATGGCGATGCATCGGCAGGATCATCGAGGAATAGAGCCGCGCGGTGATTTCGGTCATCCGGTCAAGCGACAGCGTCATGCCGCCGTCGATAGGCACCATAAGGATATCGAGCCGACCGATGGCGCCGTAATGCGCATCCTCCAGCCGGTGGTGCAGATGGCCGAGATGGCCGATGCAGAGTCCCGCCACTTCGAAAATGAATATGGAATTGCCGTCCTTGCCGAGATCGCCGCCATTACGGATATCCGTGGGCACGTTGCGGATGTAGACATCGTCCACGACAACGGCGTGGCGCGCCGGACCGCCGTCTGGATTCCAACCGCGCAGCACATGTTCGATGGCGGGATCCGGATGGTCCGAATAATGGGTGCGGTGGGCCTTGTTCATGGTCACCACGCGCGGCAGCGGGTCGGCGCCATAGACGCCGGAAAAGTCGGTGGCGATCCTGACGCCAGCGGGCGTCTCGATGATGTAGGTCGAATGGCCGGCATAGGTGATCGTAACGTCGCCGTCGACGAAAGCCTCGGCCAGCAGAGGCGTCTGCGCCTTTGGCGCTGTGAAGCTGGCATAGGTGGCCGACGGCAGCGCTTCGGCGATCGCAACGCATCTCGATGGCGGCGGCTCTTCCTGGGCCGGCGCGGCGAACGGCCAGAAAGCCAGGGTCAGCAGAACGGCAGCAGATGGGCGGAGCATGACTGCCTCCCGTGGCAGGATCGGCGCTCATGCTACGATAACGCTAGCAATTGTGATGGCTATCGTCGGGACAGTCACGTTTTCGCGAGCGCCGGAGGGGTTGGTAGTCTGGACCTTTTGTCCCGACTTGCGCGACAAATCGCGCGGAATGGAACCCGCCATGGCTCGGCCTCCCGACTGACATCGCCAGTGATCAGGGCGTCGGATGGAAGACGCCGTTCTCGTCGCGCTTGAGCGGTGCGGTTTGCCGGGAAAGCGGCACACCAGGCGCTTCGGTGACCGAAACGCCCTCCGTCCAGTCGGCGGGTGCAATAGCGATGTAACGCGCATATCCGCCTGACCCGCCGAGCGGCTTGGCAAAGCCGATTGTGACCAACGCCCCGGCCTCTGGCACCTTATCGAGATTTGCAACGCCTTCTGCCTGCGTGAAATCGTTGTGAAGCAGCCAATGTTCGCCTTCGAGATTGGGCGTGGTGTCGGTGTCGAGCGGCTCATGACCATGAAACAGAATCTTCCGCTCCAGATGCAGAAACTTCAGCGCGTTCAAACTGACGCCTGGAAACGGCTTCTGGTTGAAGCGGGCGGCATCGGACCATTTCTTGTGCCAATCCGAACGCACAAAGACGACCGAACCCTCCGGTATGCGGCCGTGCTCCTTTTCCCATTCTTCGATGTCAGCGACCTGGAGGTGATAGCCTTCGTCAGTCTGCACCTTGCCGCTGATGTCGATTACGACGAGCGGCCGCACGGCATAAGTGGCCGGCAGGTCGCTGATCGTTGCACCGAGTGGGTTCCAGTGGGAGGGCGGATCGAGTTGCGTGCCATACTGGTCCGTCGTCAACTCGTAGGCGCTCGCGACGAACCCATGCTTGTCGTAGGTGAACTCTTCGCCGGCCTTGACGTAGCCCTCGATATCCTTGCCGGCGACAGCCGGTTTGAACTTGGCATTTGCGAAGCCTGGCCATACGGGCTGCACCGGCTCGAAGGCATGGGTCAGATCGATGTACTTGGCCGATTTGAGCGTGTTCTCATAAACCGACCAAAGGGACGATTCCTGCGCCACCGCGATCGCTGGCACTGACCAAGCGGCTCCGAGTAAGGCGATACGAACGAATTGAGATACATTCATCTGCAATCTCCCCTAGACGTCGCCGAGTATCGCGAGTTTCCCGCAGGACGACAAGCATATGCATTCCTCGCGCCAATACGGCTTCCACCAAGCCGCTTTCCGCCCACGGCTTGAGCGCCGCCTCATCCCAGCGGAGGACGCGCTCTTCCCTCGTCCGCTTACCGGAGAGGGACGCCCTTCACTTCACCGGCGCCACCCAGATCTCGGCGTCGAGCCTCTTGGTCGCGAGGCCGCGCGCGATGGCTTCGGCGCTGCGGGCGTTTTTCGACATGGCCGCGGCCTGACGCTTGCTGATCACCAGCCCTTCGGCCAGTGCCCGGTTTCCCGAAAACACCCGCGACAGGAACGGCACGCGGCTGCCGCGCGCCCGCGAGAACCGCGCCGGCATGGTTTGCCTGGCTGTGTGGGCGACGACCTCGTCGATCCAGCCCTCCGCCAGCCGTGCGCCCGGCTCCAGCAGCAGCAGCCAGTCGCCCTTGGCCTGCCTGATGCCGGCAGCAATGCCACCGCTCGCCACATAAAGGCAACCGGCATGTTCGGCAACGCGGTGCGTCTGGTCGGTCGAGCCGGTGTCGCAGACGATGACATCGCGCACCACGCCCTCGACCGCGCCGCCGATCAGCGAGGCGAGCGTGCGGGCAAGTCTTTCCTCGTCATTCAGGGTCTGGATGAGAACGCTGAGCATCGTTAGCCGAATAGCGGAAAGCCGGGCGCAGCGCCAGTTTTTGCGTCGCATCATAAAATTGTTCTTGATTTGTTCCAGTAAACGAAATAGGAATAATTTCATGAACAGAGCGATTCGACAGCCAGCCGACAGTCCCTGGGAGAGGGCGAAAATGGAACAGATCGTGCGTGCCGACATTGCAGCCTTCGGAGCAGGAAGAGCCGAGATGGCCAATGCGATGATCGAACAGAGCGGGATGCGCGTGCGTCCGGAGCGCAATCGCGGCCGTTCCGCGGGCATCAATCCGTCCGGGCGGTTCGAGCCGGTCAGCCGGCATGTCTTCGATGACGGCTGGAATTCGCTGGAGGAGTTGCCGCCGTTCAAGACGGAGGTGCAGGTCGAGAAGCCGCGCACCATCATCACCCGCAACGAATCACCCGATATTTCCTTCGACCGCTCGATCAACCCCTATCGTGGCTGCGAACATGGCTGCGTCTACTGTTTCGCCAGGCCTACGCATGCCTTCATGGGGCTGTCGCCGGGGCTGGATTTCGAATCGAAGCTGTTCGCCAAGCCGGATGCGGCGCGCATGCTCGACAAGGAACTGTCGAAGGACGGCTACCAGCCGCGCACCATCGCGATCGGCACCAACACCGATCCCTACCAGCCCATCGAGAAGCAGTACCGGATCATGCGCGAGATCCTCGAAGTGCTGGAGGCGCGCGGCCACCCGGTCGGCATCGTCACCAAATCCGCGCTGGTGACGCGCGACATCGACATCCTGTCGCGCATGGCCGAGCGCGGACTGGCCAAGGTGGCGCTGTCGGTGACGACGCTCGACCGCATGCTGGCGCGCACCATGGAACCCCGCGCCTCGACGCCGAGCAAGCGGCTGGAGGCGATCAGGCGGCTTTCGGATGCCGGCATTCCGGCCTCTGTCATGGTCGCACCGATCGTCCCTGGCCTGACAGACCAGGAGATGGAGCGCATCCTCGATTCGGCCTACGCGGCGGGCGCGCGTGAGGCGGGTTACGTCCTGCTGCGGCTACCGCTGGAGGTCGCGCCGATCTTCAAGGATTGGCTGCTGCGCCATTATCCCGACCGCTACCGTCACGTGATGTCGCTGATCCGCTCGATGCGCGACGGCAAGGATTACGATTCGGAATGGGGCAAGCGCATGAAAGGCTCTGGCCCGTATGCCTGGCAGATCGGCCGGCGCTTCGAGATCGCCGCCAAACGGCTTGGCCTCAATGCCGAGCGCCGGTCGCTCAGGACCGACCAGTTCGTCGCTGCGGCCAAGGCAACCGAGCAACTGATGCTGCTTTGAAGGCATCATGTGCCGCAGCAGCCGGCGGCACATGGAAAAATCCCGTCCGGCCTGTCCTGTCCCCGGGCTTGCAGACGGTGCCCTCCGGGTCCGGTGCCTCACCGCCCCGGAGGGGCTTGCGGAGAATCGGAGCCGATGCGAACCTCGCCGCAACATGGCTCGCGCGCGTTCTGATTCTCCGCTTCTCTTCGAAATCGTCGAGAGACCCGATTTCTCCTTCGAGACGAAGGCGATGGCCGAAGGTCTGTGGCCGGTGGCGGGAATGGACGAGGCCGGCCGCGGCCCGCTCGCCGGGCCAGTCGTCGCGGCAGCGGTGGTACTCGATCCCGCCAACATTCCCGATGGTCTCGACGATTCCAAGCGCCTCAGCCATCTGCAGCGCGAGGCACTGTTCCTGAAAATCCTCGGCTCCGCTCTTGGCGTGTCGATGGCCTCGGTCAGCGCGGAAGGCATCGATGGCAGCAATATTCTCAAGGCCAGCCTCGAGGCGATGCGCCGCGCTCTGGTCGGGCTCTCGGTGCAGCCAAAGCTGGCCCTAGCCGATGGCCGAGACGTGCCGCCCGGACTGCCATGCGAAGGAAGAGCGCTGATCAAGGGCGATCAACGCTCGCAGTCGATCGCCGCCGCCTCGATCGTCGCCAAGGTGATGCGCGACCGCATGATGTGCGGCTGCGGCAGCCATCACGCGCATTACGGGTTCGAACTGCATATGGGCTACGCCACGGTCCGCCACCGCACCGCAATCGAGATGCATGGACCGGTGGCGCGGCTGCACCGCGCGTCCTTCGCACCGTTCCGGCTTGGCGGAACCGAAGTGCTCGATGAAGAGAGCCTTTCCGGCCTGGACTAGCGAAAGCGGTGGCTAATCTCCTCCCTTGAGGGGGAGATGGCCGGCAGGCCAGCGGGTGTCGCCGCGCGTGAAGCGCCGACCTTCTCTTTCATCCGACGTGTTATCCGATATGACGTCGCGACGCTGAGGCGACCCCCTCTGTCGCCTTCGGCGACATCTCCCCCTCAAGGGGGGAGATTGTGCGCTCGACCGTTTTCGCCAATCTCCACTGTCGCCCAACAAAAAAGCCGCCAGGTTTCCCGGGCAGCTTTCGATGGCTTCTGGATGAAGTCGCTTAATTCAGCTTGGACTTCACTTCCTGAAGAGAGGCCTTGAACAGGTCGGCGCCGGCCTTTGCGTCAATCTTGCCGGCGAGCAGCGTGCGGGCGGCTTCGACGGCGATATCGACGGCGCTGGCGCGCACCTCGCTGATCGCCTCGCGCTCGGCCTGACCGATCTTCTGTTCGGCAAGCGCGGTGCGCCGGGCGACATAGTCCTCGGTCTTCTTGTGCGCCTCGGCAGCCAGCATGTCGGCCTCGCGCTTGGCGGCGGCGACGATGTCGGCGGCCTCCTGCTCGGCTTCCTTGCGCTTGCGCTGGTATTGACCGAGCAATTGCTGGGCCTCCTCGCGCAGCCGGCGCGCTTCTTCAAGCTCGTTGCTGATCTTGTCGGCGCGGGCGTCGAGCGCCTTGGCGATCAGCCTCGGCACCTTGATGTAGACGGCAATGGCCAGGAAAATGACGAGGGCAACGGTGGCCCAAAGCGTCGCGAGTGATGTGGCGTCCATGATGCGCTCCTCACCGGGCCACGGATTTGACGGCTGCCGCGATCTCGGCCTTGCTGGCCTTGCCGCCGACAAGCGCCTCGACGATGGCCGAAGCAGTGTCCTCGGCGATCGTGCCGACCTCCTTCATGGCATTGGCCTTGATGGACGAAATGCGAGCCTCGGCTTCGCCAAGCTTCTGGTCAAGCGCTTCCTCGACCTTCTTGCGGGCGGCTTCGACTTCCGCCTTGGCGGAATCGTTGGCCTGCTGACCGATCGCATTGGCCTTGGCCTTGGCCTCCGCCAGCTCCTGCTCATAAGCGGCAACGGCGGCATCGGCCTCGCCCTTCAGTCTGGCGGCATGATCGAGATCTTGGGTGATGCGGTCGTTGCGGACATCGATGATGCCGCCGACACGCGGCATCACCACCTTCTTCAGGAAGAGGTAGAACAGCCCGAAGGTGATCGCCAGCCACAGAAGCTGCGACGGGAATGTCGCCGGATCGAATGGCGGGAACACGCCGTGCGCCTCGGCAGGCACGCCGGTCCCGGAATGCGTATCACCTTCCGTGCCGGTATGGCCGCCTTCAACGGCGGGCGCGGACTCTTGCGCAAAGGCAGATGTCACGAACATGGACTATCCCCTGATATCAAGCCTGCCGCCGATTGCGGCCGGCCCGTCCAATTCCCAATCTTAGCCGAACAGGGGCTCAGCCGAACAGGGCCAGAAGCGCGATGAGAAGGGAGAAGATGCCCAGCGCTTCAGTCACGGCGAAGCCGAAGATCAGGCGGCCGAACTGGCCATCCGCAGCCGACGGATTGCGCAGCGCGCCCGCCAGATAGCTGCCGAAGATGTTGCCGAGGCCAATACCGGCGCCACCCATGCCGAGGCATGCGATGCCGGCGCCGATGAACTTTGCTGCTTCTGCTTCCATTTGTTCAACTCCTTTGGATCTAAAATTCCGTTGCAATTCCATCCGGCAGCAATGCCGGAAACTCTTGGCCAGCCTGGGTCAGTGCCCGGGATGCAGGGCGTCGTTCAAATACATGCAGGTCAGCACGGCAAAGACGTAGGCCTGCAGGAAGGCGACCAGCAATTCCAGCGCCGTCAGCGCCACGGCCATCGCCAGCGGCAGGACCGATCCGGCAACGCCGAGCGTGCCAAGCGCGCTCAAGCTCACCACGAAGCCCGAGAACACCTTCAGCGTGATGTGGCCGGCCAGCATATTGGCAAAGAGACGAACCGAGAGGCTGACCGGGCGCGAGACGAAGGAAATCACCTCGATCAGCACCACCAGCGGCAGCAGGTAAATCGGCACGCCATGAGGGACGAACAGTTTCAGGAAACCGAGGCCGTGCTTCATGAAGCCGTAGACGACGACAGTTCCGATCACCAGCGCGGCAAGGCCGAAAGTGACGATGATGTGGCTGGTGACGGTGAAGAAATACGGGAAAAGACCGAGCAGATTGGCAACGAGCACGAACATGAACAGCGAAAATACCAAGGGGAAGAACTTCATGCCTTGGGTTCCGGCCGCGTCCCTCAGCATGTTGCCGACGAATTCATAGGCCATTTCGGAGACCGACTGAAGACGGGTGGGAACGAGGCTGCGGCTCGAGGTGGTGAGATAGAGGAACGCCGATGCGACGGCGACGGTCGCGACCATGAAGAGCGCCGAATTGGTGAAGGACAGGTCGTAGCCGCCGATCTCGATCGGAATCAGCTTGTTGATATGGAACTGGTGGATCGGATCGACCTTGTCAGCAGCCACTTTAAATCCCCATCAAAGCCGCACGCGGCTTTAGCGTCCTGTTCACTGCGCCGGCAAGCGGCGCCTCAAGTTCATTCTTTCGGATCGCGGGTTTTGTCGCCCTGTCCGAATTCCGCCATAAGTCCCGCGGAGCGCAGGACATTGAGAACGCCGGCGCCAAAACCCAGCAGCAAAAAAACGATCAGCCCCCATGGCGAGGTCCCCGCCAGACGGTCGATGATCCAGCCGAGACCAGCGCCAACCACTATCCCGGCGATGAACTCGCTGGATAGCTTGAGCGCCTGGCCATATCCGGCCGCACTGCCCGCTTTCGCGTCGTCTTTCCCCTCGAGCCGGCCCGGCCGCCTTGTCGCAAGCGATGCTTCAAGGTTGCGCCGGCGGCGCTCAAGATCGTCGTCGCGGATGTCGGCTTGACGCTGTTTGCCGCGGCCGGTTTCTCCGGTTCCGTCTGGCCCGTTGTTGTCGGCCATCGCAACCCCCTTGCCAGGTCAGATCGTCGCCGTCCGTCCGCTCTTAAGTCGCCGGCAACATAGTTAGAGGGTCCGCGCCCGTCAAGCCACGGGTGGGACTTCAGCCTTAAGTATTTTCCCTATTTAAATCAAGCGCTTGCCAGGGTGCGACATCGTGCCCGCTACCGTCGTTGGCGTGCCGCGAGCGAATCCCTCCGGCAACGGGTGCTCGATCGGCCGCGCCCGGGGCCTTGCCGGAGCGCTCAGCTCCAGCCGCCGCCATAGGTGCGGTAAAAGATATGCAGGCCGATCTTGGTCATTTTTTTCATCGTTCGCGCCCAACCCGGGTTGACGTAGTTGGCGTAGTAATGGGTCGACGATCCGACTTCCGGGATGAAAATCTTGCCGGCAGTGACCGCCATGGCGATATCCTGCGCGGTCTTGTAGTGGGAAGGGCTCTGGATGCGCTTCTTCCTGCCGTCGCAAGCGAAGGAAAACTGGCAACGGTTGAACCATTTGTCGTTCTGGTAGACGACGCCGCAGATCGAGTTCGGATAGGCCGGATTGCGAACGCGATTGAGGATGACCTGGGCGACGGCGGCCTGGCCGCGCACGGATTCACCGCGCGCCTCGAAATAGATGCCGTTGGCGAGGCAAGTCTGTTCCGGCTTGGAGAAGACGCTCGCCGGCAGCGGAGTTTGCATCCACGAATGATCGCCCTTGGCCACCGGCGGAATGAAACGGCCATCGTTCGGCTTCTCGTCCTTAAGCAAGGCCTCGAAGGGCGAAGCCTGCGCATAGTCGGGCGCGGCCGCTGCGTAGGCGGTCGCCAGGACGTCGGGGCGATCGTTGTTGACCAGTGCGGCCAGCATGGCCGGCACCCCAGGATCCGGCTTCTTGTCGACGCGCCTATGAAACGCGGCGGCAATCTGGATTTCCTTGCCTTTGATCTCGGGCTTGGCGAAAGCCATCTTCAAGCCGCTGTCCATGCTCGGGCGAAGCAGCGAGGAGGTGCGCTCGAAAATCGAGCCGGCGTTGAAGTTCTTCGGCGGCGCGACCGGTGAGACGATGATGATGCGGCCCTTCTTGTCGGCGCGCATGATGCGGTCCTCGTCGGGCGTCGTGCTGGCCACGCTGCCCTTGCCGCGAAACGACACGGCGCCGACGCCGGGCAACCGCACGCCGGAACCGGAGATCGAGCCGGTGGTGTCGGAATCGAGGAAAGGCATTTCGGCGGCATGGACCGAGCCGGCGACGGATTTCTCGACATAGGCGTTCCAGCGGGCATTTGGCGCCTTGAGGCCCGAAATCAGGCTCGTCATGTCCTGGTAGGCAATGACATTGGGAAAGCCGACCCAGATGCCAAGTCCAATGACCAAAGGAGACAGAAAGGAACGTTTTTTCTCACCGGCGACAGCGACAAGCCGCTTCAGAACACGTCGATGCACGGAACTCTCCAGAAACGCAACTGACCCCACTGGAGAGGCACAATGATGCATTAACCTTGATGGGGCGTTAACAGGTTGGATCGTGTTTTCCTGTCGATCCCCCTGTCGATCTGAAGTCAGGCGCTTTTGCGGCCATGTTCGGGCCGAAGAAAGATCGGCCAGGCGATCAGCGCGCAATAAGCCGCAGCCAGCCAGACGCCGGTCACGACCAGATGACGACAAGCCCGAAAATGCGAGGCATGAAAGCTGAAGAAAGTGGCTTGATGACGAGACAGCGCTCAGCGGCGTTTTTTCGCCTTGCCGGCGAACGGATTTTCCGAGGTGCGCAAGGCGATGCGGATCGGCACACCTGGCATGTCGAAGGCTTCGCGCAGGCTGTTCGAGAGATAGCGGACATAAGATTGCGGCATCGCGTCCGGCCGTGAGCAGGACACGACGAAGCCTGGCGGGCGAGTTTTGGCCTGCGTGACATATTTGATCTTCAGCCGGCGCCCCGCCACTGCGGGCGGCGGATGATGCGCCAGGATGGTCAGGGGATAATTCCCCGAGGGCCGCGGCGTAGCTGGATCTGGCGGGTACCGCAGCATTTCTTGAACTTCATACCTGAACCGCAAGGACATGGATCATTGCCGCCGCGTTGCAGCCGGGCGATCAGGGGCAGCATCGCTGCGGAAGGCAGGAGCGCCGCCGCAAGGGCAGCCAACTTGGCCGAGATTCCCGGTACGACGAGACGACGACCGGATTTGAACCCTCGCCACGCACGTTCGGCCACATACTCCGGATCCACCTTGGGCAAGATGTTGAAGAGCACCGTCTGATAGGCGCCTGACCTTGCGAGAAACTCCGTCGACACCGGGCCCGGTGCCACGCATGTGACCGTCACGCCGGTTCGGCGCAACTCCTGATGAAGCGCCTCTGAGAAGAAGCGCACGAAACCTTTGCTAGCGAAGTACAGAGCCATATAAGGCCCGGGAACGAACCCGGCGACAGAACTGAGATTGAGCACCCCACCCCGTCGGCGTGCCATCATTCCCGGCAGAAAATGGAGGGTCAGTTCTGTGAGGGAATGTATGTTGAGATCGATGATGCCGAGTTGACCATCAACAGGCAGCGCCGTCACCGCGCCGCGCAGGCCATAGCCGGCGCTGTTGACCAGGACATCACAGACCAGGCCGTGTGCGGACAGAAAGCCCTCCAGGCGCGTTGGCGCATCGCCTGCCACGAGATCCAACTCGAGCGTGAATGCCTCGCCACCCCCCTCCCGAACCTCAGCCGCCGCGGCGGCCAAACCCTCGGGCGAGCGGGCAACCAGCACAACCGCGCCGCGCTCCCGTGCAGCGACGCTCGCAATTGCCCGGCCAATTCCACCCGAGCCGCCAATCACGACGACGGCTGGCCGGAATTCACCGTGCGAAATCATGTCGCGTTCCTCTGTCTTGCAGGAGCGGCAACATTTTGACCGAGCAGCATCACTTCATTGGCGACAGTGCCGTTCAGAATCTTTTCAAATCTCTCCAGTGCTCGTGCGACGTTTGCTCCATCCATGACCCGATGATCGTAGTGGATGCGGACATTCACCGATCCGTCTTTTTCGATCGGACCGTAGTTTAGAAGCGTGGTCAATGGTGTCAGCGGGTTGAGTGATTCCGCACCGAGACCAGAATAGACGGACAGTTGGAAGGTACCGAAGTAATTTGCCCTTTGCCGGCCGATGTTCAACCCTAGCCACATAAGCAGCCACCTGACTGGCGCGGGCGCACCTGCCATCCGCAAGGCACGCCGGAACTCCGGGACCTCCAGGATAGGCCGTGATCGAGCCGCGTGGATGGATTCCTCAAGTTGCGTGATAGAGTAGCGCTCCGGGCACTTGATGCAGCTCAGCAGAACGGCCGGCTCGCCATTATATTCGCGCTCGTGGGCAATCGAGGCTACGCTTGCCGGATACTCGTAAAGCTGCGGCCAGGGCAACTTGACATAGGCGCGTCGTAGGTCCGGCACCTCTTGGGCGAGAAGCGCGTATCCCTTCAGGAAGATCGCGGTCCATGAGGGCCTGGTCTGCTGCGCCATTCTAGCCCTTACGAGTGGGCCGAGGTTCATCTGACGCTGCACCGCGACCCGTGGCACGCCGATCGAAAACCTCATCAGATCGCCAACAAGGCGCCGGGGCGCCGAAAGCTTGAGGGCTCGGCCTCGCATCAAAAGACCTCTAGTAAAGATAAGGGACTATTCGCTTGGTCTTTTCCATATAGGCACGGTATTGCGAGCCGAAATTCTCCAGCATCATACGCTCTTCCTTATCCACTCTCAGCAGGAAAAGCACTGCGAAACCGATCAAACCGGATATGCCCGCAACCCAGTTCGGCAGCAGAAAGACCTGGCCGAGCCCCATAAGCAGGAACGAGGTGTACATCGGGTGACGGACCAGGGCATATGGCCCGGCGTTGACCAGTTCATGCCGTTCGCGAATCTCGAGCGTAATCGACCAGTTACGGCCAAGTTCCCTGTGGGATAGACGAAAAATCCACAGCGCAGAGCAGAAGATGATGGTTCCGAGCGCCACGGACCACGCGCTGGCCGGATGGTCAGCCGCTGCGGGGATGCCGGTGGCGACATAGAAGCCAGGCAGGATCGCGAGGCCAAGGAGGGCCGATGCAAGCCCGACAGTGTCGGAACTTGAGCGGCCGCCAGCTACAATTCGAACGCGCCTTGCCCGGCGCTCGAAGGGATACCGGATCACGTACCAAGCAACGATGCCGATCACCCATATGATCTCGCCAAGTGAGGCTACAGCAATGGTCACTTCAGGTCACCGGAGCCTTTTCTCGATCTGGGACCACGACAAGCTGTCGCAACGATGTCACCGTCCGAATTGTCGACCGATTGACATTCAGAGCGCGTTCCTTTCGGACTTAACCGGGCAATGAGACGCGAAAGCGGTTTTGCCAATCGCATTTCAACCCCCGTTCATCTCCCGAAGCTTGGTTATGAATTGTTGCGGCCGGAGCCAGGTACCGGGGGTCTTATACCCCATGGATCTGGCGATGTCCGCTACGAATGCGTTGCAGTTGTAGAGCGAGGCGTGCCAAAGCGGAGAACTGGCCTGCAACTTTCGTATGCTCGCGACGACTTTCCTATATTCGGCTTCGGTAAGTAAAACTCGCCAGCTTGCCGACCGGTAGGCATCTTCCAGGTCGCCGTCCGTCCACCCGGTCGAGGCTGGCACGGGCGCCAAATGGCCGAGAACATAGACATTGGGATCATCGGACTTCGGAGCGAGCCCCGCGACTTCGGGATTGACCATCCGTCCCGCCTGGTTCAATTGTCCAAAAATCACGTAGGAATGGCCGTAGGTAAGGGCGTATCGGGAGCGGAACTCGATGAAATGCCGCTGGGCCGCGCGCGCCGGCATCGCCGCGGTTTTCAGTGCCCGATCATTGGACACAAAAGTCGGCTGGGGCTTGTTGTCCTGCGACTGACATGACGCCGCGACAAGCGCGAGCAGGGCCACAATTGTTGAACGGCCACTTACAAGCGTCATCTCATCCACAACTCCGAGGACCGCAGACCTAGTGCCAGCCTATGCCCGCCAACCGCAGGCAGGCTGCGAATCCGGCCTTGGCCCCTGCATATCGATGGGGAAGGGCCCAGCGGCCCTTCCCCAAATCACCGAAAGCCGGTGCTTATTTAATCACTGGCTCTTCTACGGCAGCGGGTTCCGGCGGAGGAGCCTTCCCCTTTCCTTTACCGATCCAGCCGTTCGCGCAGCCGCTCAGGCTGGCAACGGCGAGGGTAGCAACCATTACAATCAACATCCTGCTCATCAAGCAATCCTTTCCCCGGGGGCGGAACAGCCTATAGAATCGCCACAAATAAAACGATATGCAGCCCCGCCAAGTTAGCTGCGATCTACACCAACGCCTAGTGCAGAAATGACACAGTCGGCGCCCGGTTGCAGGCGGCACCTTTGCGGTGACGTGCCGGCAGGGCTCACCATCCAACGAAGATCAGGCCTGCCACCATCAAACGACCACCACCGTCGTGCCCAAAGGAGTACGGTCGTAGAGGTCGATGATGTCGTCATTTGTCAAACGGATGCACCCGTTCGATACCGCTGTGCCTATCGTCCATGGCTCGTTTGTACCATGTATCCTGAAGTGGGTGTCGCGCCCGTTGCGATAGAGATAAAGGGCACGCGCACCAAGCGGGTTGTTTGGTCCGCCAGGGACCCCCCCTGCATACTTCACCAGGCGCGGCTTGCGCCTCATCATGTTGGCGGTGGGTGTCCACGACGGCCAGTCCGCCTTGCGGGCGACGGTCGCTGTACCCTTGAACGAAAGTCCCTGCTCCCCGACGCCGACGCCGTAGCGCGTCGCCCACCCGTCGCCCTCGACGGCATAGAGAAAACGTTGCGACGTATCGACGACGATCGTTCCAGCCGGCTCGTTTCCGTCGTACCGCACATGCTGCCGTCGGTAACGGGGACTGAGGCCACTTCTTGGTCCGAACGCGGATGAAATCGGCTCCGTCACCTGTCGTAATGTCGACGTACATCCGGAGACCATCAGAGCCAGACTACCCAGCACGAGCCCGCGGCGCGCAATGTGGTGTTCTTCCATTTTTACCTGCTAGGAAACTGGTCAATCTACCCCGCCCTCGTCTCTACCATTCCAGGGCCTGCGGGCCAAGTCTCGCTGTGTGGTGGCGAAATGAATTCACAGGATTGACAAGCGAATTGGAGCAAAACTTCTTGCGATAACCGTCTGCCTCTGTTCGGTTATGCCACAATGGGCATAGGACAGGGACGATGAAGGCTGACTTCCATGGGAAAGTCGCGATTGTGACCGGTGCAGGCTCCGGAATAGGAGCGGCTGTTTCACGGCAACTCGCGCAAGAAGGAGCCGAGGTTGTTGTCGCCGACCTTGATGCCGAGGCCGCGCGCTGCATGGCCGCCGAAATAAACGCGCAAGGAGGCAGGGCCTACGACTTTGCGGTCGATGTCACGGATGCGGCAGCCGTCGAAAAGTTGATCGAGTTCACTGTCCAGAAATGCGGCGGACTGGATATGGCCGTAAACAATGCAGGTATCGACGGCATTCGAAAAGCAACGGCAGACTATCCGCTCGACAACTGGCACAGGCTGATAAACGTCAACCTAAATGGCGTTTTCTACAGCATGAAGTACGAAATCGCCGCCATGTTGGATCGAGGCGGAGGCGCCATCGTGAACATGTCCTCTGTTCTCGGTTCCGTCGGCTTGCCAACTGCGTCCGCTTACACGGCAGCAAAACACGGGGTCGTTGGACTGACCAAGGTTGCGGCGATCGAATATGCGAGGATGGGCATCCGGATCAATGTCGTCGGCCCCGGCTGGATCGAAACGCCTCTTTTATCGGAGCAAACGGAGGTATTAGCCAGCCGGCGCATGGCAGGTCTTCAGCCGATGGGCAGGCGCGGCAAACCGGAAGAGGTAGCGGCTCTTGTGTGCTTCCTGTTGTCCGATCAGGCCAGCTTTATCACTGGGAGCTACCATCTGGTGGACGGAGCCTACACCGCCCATTAGGTGCAGTGGCTGTCCCCACTGGCTACTGTCAGGGTGATGACGCCGCAGATCGCCGGGCTGCCCGCACTGCCCGAGATGGCGCTGTCCCCGCGTCGCAAGGAAGGCCGAGCCAGACCCGGTGGCGGGGCGACTTGCCGACATCCTGCTGCAGGTTGCGGTGGAATCGCTTGCCCGAAAATGTGCAGGCGCTGCCCGCGAGCCCGCCTGCGAAGCGTAGCCTGATGCTGGCGCCCAGAAGACGCAGCGCTCAGCGGCGTTTTTTCGCCTTGCCGGCGAACGGATTTTCCGAGGTGCGCAAGGCGATGCGGATCGGCACGCCTGGCATGTCGAAGGCTTCGCGCAGACTGTTCGAGAGATAGCGGACATAGGATTGCGGCATCGCGTCCGGCCGCGAGCAGGAGACGACGAAGCCCGGCGGGCGCGTCTTGGCCTGGGTGACATATTTTATCTTCAGCCGGCGGCCTGCCACGGCGGGTGGCGGATGATGCGCCACGATGGCTTCCAGCCAGCGGTTGAGCTTGCCGGTCGAGACGCGGCTGTTCCACACTCTGTGCGTTCTGATGACGGCATCCATCAGCTTGTCGAGGCCGCGCCCGGTCTCGGCCGAGACCGGCACCGCCTGCATGCCGCGCGCCTGCGGCAACAGCCGCTCGGTTTTCTCGCGCAGTTCCGCCAGGAGTTCCTGAGGATGGTCGATCATATCCCATTTGTTGAAGGCGATCACCGGTGCGCGGCCCTCGCGGATGATCAGGTCGGCGATCTGCAGATCCTGCTTCTCGAAGGGAATGGTGGCGTCGAGCACGATGATGACGATCTCGGCAAAGCGGATGGCGCGCAAGCCGTCCTGCACCGACATCACTTCCAGCTTTTCGTGAATCCTGGCCTTGCGGCGCATGCCGGCGGTGTCGAACAGTTTGAGGCGGCGGCCATGCCAGTCCCAGTCAACGGAGATGGAATCGCGGGTGATGCCAGCTTCCGGCCCGGTCAAGAGCCGCTCCTCGCCGATCAGCGCGTTGATCAGCGTCGATTTGCCGGCATTCGGGCGGCCGACGACGGCGATGCGCATCGGTTTGGTATCGTCATAGCTCGGCTCGGCATCCGGATCGGTGATGTCCTCGCCGATCAGCACCTCGCTAGCGGCGGTCTCCTCGTCCGCAACCTCTTCTTCTTCGCCGAAGGCGCGCGCCTCGCCCAGTGCGGCGATCACCGCATCGCGCAAATCGGGCAGGCCCTGGCCGTGTTCGGCCGAGACCGGGATCGGCTCGCCAAGGCCGAGTTCCCACGCCTCCAGCATGCCGCCCTGGGCGCCGTGCGCCTCCGCCTTGTTTGCGACGACGACAACCGGCTTGCCGGACTTGCGAACGATTTCGGCGAAGGTCTTGTCGTCAGGCATCAGCCCGGACTTGGCATCGATCGTGAAAAAGATCAGGTCGGCTTCGCGGATGGCGATCTCGGTCTGGGCGCGCATGCGGCCCGGCAGCGTTGAAGCAGCAGCATCCTCGAAGCCGGCAGTGTCGATGACGTCGAAATGCAGATCGTAGAGCTTGGCGGCATGGACGCGACGGTCACGGGTGACGCCTGGCGTGTCGTCGACAAGCGCCAGCTTCCTTCCCACCAGCCGATTGAAAAGGGTCGATTTGCCGACGTTAGGCCGGCCGATGATGGCGACTTTGAACGTCATCCGTCACGACACGCCGCCCGACCCACGGATCAGCTCGGACATCAACGTCGCCCGCTCGCGCGCGTTGCGCGGGGCGCTGTCATCCGAGGCGATCTGGTCGAACAGTTTCAGTGCGTCCGTCGCCTTGCCTTCCTTCCAGGCGGCAAGGCCGAGCGCTTCGCGCGCCGTGTGGCGCAGCGGATTGGTATCAGCGGTGAGCGCCTCGACGCGGCTCGAGACATCGGCGAACGAACCGTGGTCGACGAGCAGCAATGCTGCCCTGAGGCGCGCCATGTCGCGAAGGCCTGATGGAATGTCCGTGTCGGCGGCGACCTCGTCGAAGTCCTTGACGGCGGCGGCGACATCGCCCTTATCCGCCTTGACAGTTGCCGCGCGCATGCGGGCGAGCAACGGATAGGCGCCGTAGCCATCCTTCTCCAGCTCAGCGAGGGCTGCCAGCGCTTCGTCGCTCTTGCCCTCATTGGCAAGCTTCAGCGCCTGCGAGAAGGCGTCGCCCGAGCGATTGGCGCGGGTCTCGTCCCAATAGCGATAGCTGACAAAGGCGGCGGTGCCAACCACCACCAGTATCGCGAGCGCAAGCAGGGCAGGGCCAAAACGGTCCCATAGCGCATGCGCCTGATCGCGCCGCATCTCTTCGTTGACTTCGCGGATAAAACTGTCGTCCGACATGGATCAAAACCATTCCTGCCCCTGAGGGGGGTACATGAGCCCCGCGTTTTAGCGAAATTTTGTCGGCATGGAAGGGGTTCGACCGGAAAATCGGCTAGTCGCCGGACAGGCGATGTAAAGGACGACTGAAAAGGGCGACCGCACCCGCGCCACATTTCGCCGATAGCTGGTGCTCGAACCCTCCTCACAATCCAGATCAGAGATCGATGCCTCGTTTGTCCCGCGTTGTTGCGTTCTCGATTGTGTCGCTTGCTGCGGCGGACGCTGCTGTCGCCGATCCGCCAGCGCCGGTAACGCCGAAGCAGGCCGTCATCATCTCGTTCGACAGCGCCCGCGATATTTCGCAATGGAAGCGTAGCCGCGCGCTGGCCGCACGCACCGGCGCCCATTTCACCTATTTCGTGTCCTGCGTCTTCTTGCTCTCGCCGGAGACGCGCAAGGAATACACGGCGCCCCGCAAGACATCAGGCAAATCCAATATCGGCTTCGCCGCCTCGAAACAGGAAGTCGCTGACCGGCTCGAGCAGATAGACCTCGCCGTCTCGGAAGGTCATGACATCGGCAGCCACGCTTGCGGCCATTTCGACGGCAAGGACTGGAGCAAGGCCGACTGGCTGAGCGAGTTCGGTTCGTTCAAGCGCATTCTCGAAAACGCCTATTCGATCAACGGCATTGCGCCAGAACCCGCAGGCTGGCGCAAGATCGCGCGTAAGGCGGTCGGCTTTCGCGCGCCTTATCTGTCGGCGAACAAGGCGCTCTACGAGGCGCTGCCAAAGGCGGGCTATCTGTTCGACGCGAGCGGTGTGGCGCGCGGCCCCGCCCGACCGCGTACCGTGAGCGGCATCACGCGCTTTTCGCTGCCGCAAATTCCGGAAGGTCCCGACACAAGGCGGGTGATCGCGATGGATTACAATCTCTATTTCAGGCATTCCGGCGGTTTCGAGCGGCCGAGCAAGGCGGAGGAATTCGCCGACCGGACCTATGACGCCTTTCGCGCCGCCTTCGACGCCCAATACCAGGGAAAACGCATTCCGCTGGAACTCGGCTTCCACTTCACGCTGATGAATGACGGCGCCTACTGGAATGCGCTGGAGCGCTTCGCCGGCGAGGTCTGCACAAAGCCCGATGTCGAGTGCATCAGCTATCGCGACTTTATTTCACGGCGACGTGACGGCGAAAAGCGGGCGTCGGTGGGCGGCTGAACCGGAAGCGGGCGTCGGTGGGCGGCTGAACCGGAAGCGCTCGCCGCCCGCTACTCCTCAACTTACCGGCTGATCTTCAGGGCGCAAGCCGGCTCGCTCTCGCTCCAAATAGTCCTGGTCGATTTCCGGTAGCGGCGCGCCTTCAAGCGTCGCCTCGAACGCGCGCAGGCGCTTGTAGATGGATATCAGCTCGACGATGGTCGGCCAGGAATTCACGAGATATTGGAACGAACTGGCGACTTGGGAAAACGCGGTGACAATTTGCTGAAAAATCCCAAAGGTTATCTTACCAATAGCTAAGGTAGGAACAAGAATGAGGGTAGCGAAAACGTTGTCAACTTGGAGATATAGATAGCGAACCATGTCGAAGTAGACATAATGAGCGTACAACGTGAAGTAGTTCTTCCGAACATTTCTGAAAAGCTCAGCCAGCGTTGGTGGCTGAGCTCGTGCCGTATCGTCCTCACCAAGGACAAGCTCCTTGCGCAGAGCGGCTTCAACACGCTGATTACGAAATTCCAGCCCGGGTAGCTTGATGCCGACCACGGCTAGCAAGCTGGTGCCGAACAGCGACCAAGCGATCGCCGCGATGACCAGCGGATAAGGGATTGCTCCAACTATGGGGAGAGTTTGAACGTGAACGGAAAGGGATGCCAGCAAGGGTAGGAACGCGATTAGGGTCATAACCGAATCGATGAAGTTAACACCCAGCCCCTGCATCGTGCCGGAGAACCGCATCGTGTCGTCCTGAACGCGCTGCGACGCCCCTTCGATATGGCGCAGCCTCGGCCAATAAGCGGTAAAGTAATCGTTCATCGCCGTGCGCCAGCGGAAGACATAATGCCTGACGAAGAAAACATTCAGAACGGCAATGCTCATATAAACCAGAGCCAAAGACAGGAACTGCCACACTCCGTAGTAAAGCTCGGCCGGCGTAACGGATCCAGGCGTGGTAAGCGCCTTCTGCACCATGTCGTAAAACATGCCACGCCAATCATTTAGCGCCACGCTTATCTGCACAATGAAATTGGTGACGAAAATGACCAGGCCGGAGCCAAGGATCGACCAGTTTTGCCAAGGATGTGGGGCATACAGCGCCCAGAAAAGATAAAATAAAGCGATACCCGCGAAAAAGTACCCGTAAAACCAGAGGAATGACGGCACCAGGAATCTCAATGGGCTTATGATAGGCGCCTGCGGATCGACCGGCGGCATGCCAAGCATCGTGCCAAGGTGTTCGCCGCCCAAGAACCACAGGATGACGAGCAGAAGGCTCCATGCGACGGCCGAAATGAAGAACAGCTTCGGCTGCGGGAAGAAGGATACGAACACGGTGGGGAAATCCTCGGTCGATGCGCAAATCAGCGGCGTTGCTGTTCAGCGGGCATAAGGTCACACATCGATCGGAATGAAAATGGCCGGTGCGCGATGCCCGACCCCGAGCAAGACCACAATCATGGCGATTTTGGCGCAGCCGACCACGTGATCGCGCCTGAGACAAGCAGGACGGCGGCGGCCATGATCGATGCGAGGAAGAAGTCGCCCGAGGCTTGCGCAAGCAGCCCGGCAACGATCGGACCGATGATCTGACCGAGGCCGAACGAGGCCGTCATCAACGCTAGGACCCGGCGTGGCGCTTGCGGGGCAAGCTGCCTTCCGGTCTGCAGGCCGAGCGCGGTGATGGCGATGAAGGTCCCGCCAAGCAGAAACCCGCCGAGCAGCGGCCCAATTTGTCCGCCGACGGCGACGCTCGAGGTCACACCGACGACCTCGACGAGGCACCCGAAGGCATAAGCCTGGTAGAGCCCGATCTTTCCCGCAATCTTCTGCCAAAGCCAGACCGAGGGTATCCCGGCAAGGCCGGTGACCATCCAGACCATGGCTTCGAAGACGCGGCTTCCGCCGCCCTGCCGGACGATGGCGACCAGAAATGTCGCCGTCACGATATAGCCGAAGCCGAACAGCCCATAGGCGACAATGATCTTCACCAGCGACCGATCCTTCGGCAGCGCCGGTTCGCGACCATCGGCTCCGTTGGCGGTCGCAGTGCTGCCGAGCAGCAGTGCCACGAGGGCAAAGGCGCCGGCTGAGATCACGGCGGACCAGAACCAGCCCGCCGCCCAAGCGGCTTGTGCGGTGACGAGGCTTTCCATCAGCGCCGAGGACGCCGCTATGCCGAGACCGACGCCGCCGAAATGCAGCGCCTGCAGGTCGTTTCGGCCGGCCGCGGCCAGATGGCCGAAAACGATGCTGGACATGAACACCAAGACAAAAGCGCTAGCCAGACCGGCAAGAAACCGGATGACGAGAAACGCCGCCATCGTTTCGGCCAGGCCCATCAGCCCGGTGAGGACTGCGGTGGCGGCAAGACCAGCCAGCATCAGCAGGCGCTCACGACCGTGCGCCCAGCCGCCGACGGCCGCAAGTGCACCAAAGAGATAGCCGAGATAGTTGGCGGATGCGATCCAGCCGGCATCCGCCGGCGACAGGCCTAGTTCCTCCATCATGCCGGGCAGGATCGGCGTGTAGACGAAGCGGCCGATGCCCATGGCAACGGCCAGGGCAATCATGCCGGCGAAGGCGAGACGCAAAGGGGATGGCGAGGCGGCTTTCATTGCAGTGCACAATAGGTGCACGAGCCTGTCAAACAATCCGCTTGTGTTGGGCCAGGACGGCTCGCAACGGCTGTTGGCAGGTGTCCGCCGCAGAGGGCCGGACCGCTAAATCTGTTTCATTAGCCGCAGGCGACCTGTGATGCCCGTCTCGTAGGCAGTGCGCCGGGCCGTCAGCCTGAACGGCACGTCAGCGAGTTCGCGCTCCGACATGGTGTCGAGCACAGGATGCGACAGCGGATCGGTCGCCCATCGGGTGGTCTCACTTTCATGCGACCGGCTTTGCCGCGCGCCGGCAACGGAAAAGCCCCTGAACAATAATAAAATCTTCATCGGATTTTCCTCGATAGGTCTGGCTGTTTCCTTAAAATCTGCCCTTCCGCCGTATGTTTCAATTGAGATTTCAATCGTGTCGGTTTAGAAAAACTGTATGGCCATGCTGAACCGCGTCCACCTCAACGGCCTGCGCGCCGTGGAAACCGTCGCGCGTCTGGGATCGCTTTCGGCTGCGGCGAGCGAACTCAACGTGTCCGCTAGTGCCGTCAGCCAGCAGGTCAAGCGGACGGAAGAGCAACTCGGCCAGGCGCTGTTCGAGCGAACGGCAAGTGGTCTCGTGCTCACCGAGTTCGGCGCCGTCTTCGCCGCCCGGCTCGGGGCAGGGTTTCGCGAACTCGCCCAGGCGATAGCGCTCGCCGACAAGGCATCGCAATGCACGCTGGTGGTTTCGGTGGCGCCGGCCTTTGCGTCGAAGTGGCTGTTACCAAGACTGTCACGCCACTTCGCCCGGCATCCGGACGTGCTTTTGCGCATCGACGCCTCAGTGCGGATCGCCGATCTCGACCGCTCCGATATCGACATAGCCATCCGCCTTGGCGACGGCAAATGGCCGGGCGGGCGCGCGGAACTGCTGCTGGCGCAGGAGGTCTTCCCGGTCTGCGCCCCGGTGATCGCCAACAAACTGAAATCGATCGAAGACCTCGCCTTGACGTGCGCGATCACCGACGAAAGGTCGATGATCACTTGGGAAAGCTGGTTTGAGGCCGCCGGGGTAAAGCCGGTGACCTTCCTTAAAGGCGCGCGCTTCACCGACCCGATGCTTTGCTTGGAATCGGCGATCGCCGGACACGGCGTCATGCTCGGCTGGCAATTGCTGGCCGCCGACGCGCTTGCCGACGGCCGCCTTGTCGCGCCCTTCGGAGTCCGCGCCAAAAGCGGGCTGGGCTACTGGCTGGTGACCTCCGCCGCCAAGACCGAAAGCCGCAAGGTCAGGGATTTCAAGATCTGGATCCGCGAGGAAACAGCGGCAACGATGGCGCAATTCGGGTCGCACACCAGCGCGAACTGAACCTGCCCCGTGCAATCGCGGTGGAAAGCTCAGGGGCGGCGATCTATGTAGGAACCAGACCCCACATCGCGACAGGCAGGATCATGACCACACATTCGCGCGGCGTTTCCGCAACGATCGACCCGGTGAAGCTCGATAGGCTGGCCGAAGTCGCCATCAAGGTTGGACTGCAATTGCAGCCGGGGCAGGATCTGGTGCTGACATCGTCGATCGCAGCGCTGCCTTTGACGCGACGGATCGTCGAGCATGCCTACAGAGCCGGCGCCGGCCTGGTGACGCCCATTTTCAATGACGACGAGATGACGCTGGCGCGCTTCCGCTACGGGGCCGATGCCGGCTTCGACCACGCCGCCGGCTGGCTCTATGAGGGGATGGCGAAGGCCTTCGCCAACAATGCGGCGCGGCTTGCCGTGCGCGGCGAGGACCCCATGCTGCTGTCGGCACAGGATCCGGCCAAAGTAGCGCGTGCCAACAAGGCGAATTCCATCGCCTACCAGCCGGCGCTGGAAAAGATCACCGGCTTCGACATCAACTGGAACATCGTCGCCTATCCCGACCTGGCCTGGGCCAAGCAGGTGTTTCCGGGCGATACCGACGACGTCGCCGTGGCAAAACTCGCCGACGCGATCTTTGCCGCCTCGCGGGTGGATGTGGAGGATCCGATCGGCAACTGGACGGCGCACAATGCGGCACTGAAGAGCCGGACAGAATGGCTGAACGGCCATAATTTCCATGCGCTGCATTTTACCGGGCCGGGAACTGATCTCACCGTCGGGCTGGCGGACGGCCATGAATGGATGGGCGGCGCTTCGACCGCCAGGAACGGTATCACCTGCAACCCAAACATCCCGACCGAGGAGGTCTTCACCACGCCGCATGCCAGGCGCGTCGAGGGGCATGTCTCCTCGACCAAGCCGTTGTCTTACCAAGGCACGCTGATCGACGAGATCTCGGTGCGCTTCGAGGAAGGCAGGATCGTCGAGGCAAAGGCTTCGAAGGGCGAGGACGTGCTGAAGAAGGTGCTCGACACCGACGAGGGTGCGCGCCGGCTCGGCGAGGTCGCGCTGGTGCCGCATTCCTCGCCGATCTCGGCGAGCGGCCTGCTGTTCTTCAACACGCTGTTCGACGAGAACGCCGCCTGCCACATCGCGCTCGGCCAGTGCTATTCGAAGTGCTTCGTCGACGGCGCCTCGCTCAGCCAGGAGGAGATCGGGACGCGTGGCGGCAACAAGAGCTTCATCCATATCGACTGGATGATCGGTTCGGACAGGATCGACATCGACGGCGTCGGCAAGGACGGCAGCCGCGTGCCGGTTATGCGTAAGGGCGAGTGGGCGTAAGGAGCCGCCAACAAACCGTCACGGCGATCAACCCCGGAGTTGGCAATGAAACTCGATATCAAGGTCAAGCGCATCTACGAGCCGCCTTCGCCTGGCGATGGCCAGCGGGTGCTCATAGACCGCGTATGGCCGCGCGGCGTCCGCAAAGAAGACGCCGCGCTGACGCTATGGCTGAAGACCGTCGCGCCAAGCGATGAATTGCGCAAATGGTTCGGCCACGAGCCGACGCGCTGGATGGAATTCCAGCAGCGATATCGCGGCGAGCTCGACAGGAACAGCGACGCGGTCGGCCAATTGCGCGCGCTCCTCGACAATGGCCGGGTGACGCTGCTCTACGGCGCCCAGGACGACGTGCATAACAACGCAGTGGCCCTGGCTGACTATCTCCGCCTAAAGGGCTGAGGCAGCGCGCACGCTGCCGGGTCACATCGACGCCTTTATCGCTGATCTCCTCAGGCCACACGCAGTTCCGTGGCCGCATCGAAGAGGTGCACTTTGCCCGGCAGTACCGAAAGATTTATCGCGGCGCCGGCGTTGCGGCGCTCGTCACGCGGCACCACGGCGACAGCGTCATATCCCGCCACGCGCAAATGGATCTGAACATCCGCGCCGGTCGTTTCGGACAGCACGACCTCGCCCTTGATCTCACCCGTATCCGAAATGCCGAGATCGTGCGGCCGGACGCCCATGATGACCTTTTGGCCTGGCTTCGCCTTGATCTCCGGTGAGAGGCCGATCGACACGCCTTCGGCGACGAAGCGAGGACTGCCGCCCGCGGTCTCCACAGCGCCAGCGATGAAATTCATCGACGGCGAGCCGATGAAATCGGCGACATATTTCGAGTTCGGGCGCTCATAGACCTCGTCGGGCGTGCCGATCTGCATGATCCTGCCGGCGTGCATCAGCACGATCTTGTCAGCCATCGTCATCGCCTCGATCTGGTCATGGGTGACGTAGATCGTGGTCGTGCCGAGACGATTGTGGAGTTGGCGGATTTCCACGCGCATATGCGTGCGCAGCTTCGCGTCGAGATTGGAGAGCGGTTCGTCGAAAAGGAAGACGGCGGCATTCCGCACCATGGCGCGGCCCATGGCGACGCGCTGGCGCTGGCCACCCGACAGTTCCTTGGGATAGCGCCCGAGATAGGGCGTGAGATTCAGGATTTCCGCCGCCCATTCGACCTTCTTCCTGATCTCCGCCTTTGGCACTTTCGCCACTTCGAGACTGAAGCCGATATTGTCGAACACCTTCATTGTCGGATAAAGCGCGTAGTTCTGGAACACCATCGCGATATCGCGATCGCGCGGGTGAACGTCATTGACCCGCCTGTCGCCGATCAACAGATCGCCGTAGGTCACGCTCTCGAGCCCTGCTGTCATGCGCAGAAGCGTGGTCTTTCCGCAGCCCGACGGCCCAAGAAGCACGACGAATTCGCGGTCGGCAATGCCGAAGGAGACGTCCTTCATCACCTCGACATGCCCGAAATTCTTGGCGATGTTCCTATATTCTACGGTAGCCATTCGCTCTCTCCAGAAGCCCGGATTCGGATCGTCAGTATTTCTGCCTTGTCGGCGTGATGACGATTTCCTGCACGAGGGCGTTCTGCGGCATCTGGTAGGTGTGCAGCATAAGGTCAGCCACGTGCTCGGGCCCGATCCCGCCACCGATCTTGAGCTTGTTGGCCTTGTAGTTGGCGAGCGTCTGCGGATCGAGGACGCCGCTCAGAACTTCGGTTTCGATCACCCCGGGCGAAAGCACGACCACGCGGACGTCATAGTCGGAAAGATAGTCGCGCAGCGACTCCGACACGGCGTGAACGAAGAATTTCGTCCCGCAGTAAACCGTATGGTCCGGATAGACCTTCCGGCCAGCGATCGAACTCATCATGAACAGCGTTCCATGACGGCGCGCCATCATGCCCGCCATCACGGCGTGGACCGAATTCAGCACGCCCTTCGTGTTGATGTCGATCATCTCGTCCCATTCCTCGGGCGGCTGGCGGCCTATATCGGCAAGACGCGCGATGCCGGCATTGGCAAAGAGCATGTCGACCGGTCCGTATTCGGCTTCCGCCTCCTTCACGGCGGCCGCAATTGCGGCGCGGTCCCGGACATCAACCTGCCGGGCCATACTGTCAGGCAGGTTCAGCGCCTCCATGCGCTCCAGACGGCGGGCCATCATGAGAACTGGATGGCCGGCGCGCGAAAACACCTTGGCGACCGCTTCGCCGATACCAGAACTGGCTCCTGTCACTGCTACGAGCTGTTTTCCAGCCATTGTTTTTCCTCATGGGAATTGTCGATACCCGGGGTGGCGGCCCAAGGCCGCCACCCCGGAACACTCAGCCCTTGGCGACGAGATCGTCGACCTGGGTTTTCAGGGCGTCGAGCGACTCCTTGGCCGAGCCCGACTGGCCGGCGAAGTATTTGCCCAGCGCAACGGGGATCATATCGCTCGAGAGTTCTGCCCACGCCGGCAGGTCGGGCTCGGATCCCATGTAGTTGGCGATGGTGTCGCGCACGACCGGCAAATGGCGGGTCGTGCCGGCGCCGACACGCGCATTGGCCAGCACGCGCGGATCATCATAGACGCTGGTGCGCGTTGGCCCCGTACCGCCGCCGAGAACGGTTATCAGCGCCTGGGTATCGGCTGAGGTCGCCCACTGCATGAAAATCCAGGCAGCGTCTGGGCTCTTCGAGTATTTCGACACCGCGAGCGAAGAACCGCCCTGGTGACCAACGCCTGGAATTTCGCCGAATCCGGTCTGTTCGACCGTGCGTGGCGTGGCGGCAGGTTTCGGTGGAACCATCGCTTCCATCAGACCGGAGACCTTGGAAGCCTTGGGATCGTCGAAGAACGGGAAGAATTCGCCCCAAGAGAGCATCGAGGCGGCGACGCCCTGGCCGACCGACTGGCCCTCGCCATCCCATGTCCAGCCGTCGACGCCGGGCGGCATCGTCGCCTTGAGCTTGTCCCAGTAGGCCATGGCGGCCAGGCCAGCTTCGTCATTGCCGGTGAATTTGCCGTCGGGGCCGAAAATCGAACCGCCATGGCCCCAAAGCCACGCCGTCCAATCGCATTCGAGGCTGTAATGGCCCGATTTCATCTGGCCGCTGGTGCCGTACATGTTCGGGCCCTTGGCGTCGGTGATCGCCGCAGACGCCTTCAGCAAATCGTCCAGCGTGGCCGGAGGCGGCAGCTTGAGCTCGTCCCAGACGTCCTTGCGGTACTGCATGATGAAGATCGGGATGTCATAGGGCACGCCGACCATGCGGTCCTCGTACATGGCGATACCGTCGACGAGCGGCTTCAGGAAGTCGTCGATGTTGTAGTTCGGCATTGCCAGATCAGCGTTCTTGAGCTGCTCGCGCGGATCGAAGACGTCCTGGCTGAAGCTCGCCGCCCAGCTCTGGTCGATATAGTAGAGGTCGTAAGTGCCGAGGCTCGACGCCACGTCGAGCGTCAGCTTCTGCAGCACCTGCTCGAGCGGCAGAACTTCGATCTCGACCTTGATGCCGGTAGCCTCCTCGAAATACTGCTTGAGTTGCGTGGCGATGGCATTCGACGGCGGCGTCGATTCGGTGGCGAGACGAAGGGTCGTTCCGGCAAAGGGCTTGCCGACATCCGAGAGCCACTTGGTGATTTCGGCGCTGGGCTTCAGTTCCTGTTCCTGAGCCGATGCCTGGCTGATGCCGTAGAACGGACGTCGTCCCAGGCCCATGCCGAGCGCGCCGGCGCCGAGGCCGAGAATGCTTGCTACGCGAAGAAACGAGCGCCGGTCCATCTGTCCGCGAACGAAGCGATCGGTGACAGAGGCAAGATGCGCCTTTCTGATGCTGTCTTTCATTGTCTACTCCTCCGGTTTAATTCGCGATTTTCACAAGGCTGCGAATTCGAGCCTCCCATCTATTGTTTCAACGATCCCATCGTGAGACCGCGCACGAGGTGCTTTTGAACCAATAGAATGAAGATGAAAGCGGGAATGATGGATGCGGCGCCAAGCGCGGCCATGTTGCCCCAAGCGGTGCCGATCGAGGTGACGAAGGTCGACGAGACGACAGGCACGGTCTTGACAGACGTGGTGGTCAGGGTCAGCGCAAACAGGAATTCGGTCCAGCTGAAGATGAAGCAGAGGACCGCCGTGGCGGCGATGCCGCCCTTGGCCATCGGCAGCACGATCCGCCGGAAGATCATGAACCGGCTGGCGCCATCGACAATGGCGCTCTCGTCGATCTCCGACGGAATGTCGTCGAAGAAGCTCTTCATCAGTAGGACGGCGAGCGGCAGGTTCATCAGCGCGTGGATCAGCACCATGCCGGTATAGGTGTCGATGAGACCGAAATTCTTGTAGATGAAGAACATCGGAACCGCGACCGCGACGGGTGGCATCATGCGCGTCGACAACACCCATCCGACAAAACTGTGCCGGCCGCGGAAGTTCATTCGCGATAGGGCATAGGCGGCAAGCGTGGCGATGGCGACGGCGAGCACGGTCGACAGCGTCGCGATCACGATCGAATCCCAGACGCGGGGCGCCATGTAGAAGTTGCCGCCGCCCGGCGTCACGGTGATGCCGCCGCTGCCCAGCGAAATCCCGAACACCTTCTGGAAATTGTCGAAGGTCGGCGTGAAGGCGATCAGTTTCGGCGGCCGGTTGAAGATGTCATTGCCGTGTTTGAACGCCACCGACGTCCAGTAGTAGATCGGAAAGAAGAAGACTGCGACCACAACCCAGGCGGCGATGGTGCGAAGCATGCGCGTTGAGAAGGAGCCGTTCATTTTACCATCTCACCTTGGCGATACGGATGAAGAGATTGGCAATGACCAGGATGATCACCAGGGTGACGAGACTGAGCGTGGCTCCATAGCCCCATTTTACGAAGCTGAACGTCTGCTGCCATGCATAGAGGGACAGCGAGTAGGTTGACGCTCCCGGCCCGCCGGACGTCATGACGAAGACATAATCGAAGACGCGGAAGAGATCGATGCCGCGGACCAGCACGGCGATTGCGATCACCTTCGACATCATCGGCAGGGTGATGCGCCGGAAAATCTGGAACGACGACGCGCCGTCGATCATCGCGGCCTCGTAAGGCTCCGGCGGCAGCGCCCTGAGACCGGCAAGGAAGATGAGGACCATGAACGGCGTCCACTGCCAGATTTCCGCGACGAGAACGCCGGCTAGCGCGGTCGACGCCGTGGCGAGGATAGGGTTGTTCGGATTGAGCAGGCCGATCGACTGCAGCACGTAGCTGATCACCCCGAACTGCGGGTCCTCCATCAGCAGATACATCATGCCGACGATGGCCGGCGGGATGACAAGCGTCATTGTCAGGACGCCTCGCAGGAATCCGAAACCGAAGCCGTCGCTGTCGAGGAGCAGCGCGATCGCCATGCCGAGCACCAGTTCAAAGACCAGTGCGATGGCGAAATAGGTGAAGGTGATGACGAGCGACTGCCAGAACCGCGTGTCGTTCCAGAGCTGCACCCAGTTTTCCGTTCCGACGAATTCGAGCGCCCGTCGGCGCGGGACGAACTCATGGAAGCTCAGCCAGACGTTGTAGATCAGGGGGTAGACCGTGAAGACAAGCAGGATCGCCACCAGCGGCAGCAGCCAGGGCAGCGGGTGATCCGAAACGACGAAACGTCTGGCTTGGGCAACCCGCACGCGTTCCTCCCGAACCGCTTCGTTTTGCGATCCACAAATGTTCATATCTTGTGCATTTGTTCAAATGCTATATTGTCATCCTGTCTGTGGCAAGCACTTGTTGGCCGGCTACAGCGGCATTCGGATGGGTGCGCCACCAGCATCGGAGGACCCTCATGACGTCGATCGGTCTCCTGGCACGGGTAGCCCATCAGTATTTCGTGTTGGGCGAAACGCAGCAGGCCATCGCCGAGCGGCTGCAGATCAACCGCACCAAGATCCACAGGTTGCTGGCCGAGGCGAAGGAGCGCGGCATCGTCTCGATCCGCATCAACGCCGGGACGTCCCAGGCGCTCGAAATGGAAGAACAGCTCAGGCGGAAGTACCGGCTCGACATATGCAGCGTCACACCGAACGATACCGGGTCGGAGCTCGGGCTCGCCGAAGTGATCGGCATCTATGCCGCGCAGACCGTCGAGACGCTGCTCAGGGACGACATGACGGTCGCCATGGCGTGGGGCCGAACCATGAGATGGCTCGCCTCCAACATCGAACCGGTGGCCCTCAGGAACGTTACCGTCGTACCGCTTCTCGGCTCTCTGTCGCGCCGGTCGTCGATCGACAAATACGACGCCGCCGCCGTCTTTGCCCAGCGCACCCAGGCCGAATCCTATTATCTCCCCGGACCCATCATCTGCGACAGCCGCGACAGCCGCGAGACGATCCTGCAGCAACCGAGCGCGCGCGAGGTTATCCAGAAGGCACTGAACGCCGACCTTGCGCTGATGAGCGTCGGCGGCACAACCAGCTCGACGCTTCGGAGCGTCGGTTATATGACCGACGAGGAATTCGACGATATCCTCAGAATGAAACCGATCGGGAACTTTCTCGGCTATTTCTTCGACCGGCACGCCGAACTCATCGACCATCCCGTCAATGAACGCATTGTCGGGGTTTACCCTCTCGACACAATGAACATCCCCAAACGCATCCTTGTTTCCGGCGGAAAGAATAAGGTCGGCATCATGGCCAAGCTCCTGGAAAAGGGATTCTTCACCGGCCTCATCACCGATCAGGAGACGGGGAGTTCGCTCTGACATCCACCGGCCGGGATTGCGGTAGAAACCAAAGGTGCTGTGCGATTTTGCCTGGTGCACGGCGCTCGCTTTCCTCTGAAAGCAGAATGGCATCGAATCTTTCCTAAGCCGTCCCTGGTTCGGTTCCATCGCCTGCAGCATCCTTTGCGTCGTTTGCGGGCGGCACATTTCGCGCCGGCCGATCAGACCACCCCCGACCTCCGGTTTGCCAGGATCATATCGGCAACCTCGACGAAGCCGCGTCCACCCCGCGACCTGGCGACGAAAGCGGGTTCGGCGTCGATTTGTCCCTGGAAGTCCATGACATTCGCGACCCCGAACGAGGTCGGAAAAAAACCGAACATCGGAGCGTCGTTCGGACTGTCTCCGACGAACGCGTAGGCCTGCCTTTCGCCATCGAGATCGGTTCCCAGCCTCTCGCTCGCAAAGCGGCGCGTCATCGACAGCTTGTCGTATCGGCCAAACCAGCCATTCACATGGATCGACGAAATCTTGGCGACAGCGCCGGCTTCCTCGAAAATCTGCTTGATGTGCATGGCGTCGGAGATCGGCAGAGCTGGAACATCTTCGCAAAAGTCGATGGCCAGATCGGCTTCGCGATATTGCTGGTCGGCGGATACGGCCGAACCCGGCACTTCCTGGACAATACGCTTTTCCAGGTCCGTGAGCCTGCGCCTGTTTTCCCGGCGTTCCTCAGCGCTCGCGGCGAAAACCCGGATCATCTTTCGCGTTGCCTGATCATAAGCGAAGTAAAAAGCGCCATTTTCGCCGACCACGCCGGTCACCGGCCAGAACCGGGCAATCATGTCGCACCAGCCTGCCGGTCTCCCGGTAATGGGAGCAACGACAAGGCCCGCCTCGTGCAGACGTTCGAGCGCACGGTAGGCGTCGGCTGGAAGACGCCCCTCGGTCGTCAAGGTGTCGTCGATATCGCAGAAGACGCCGCGAATGCGCGCCGCAGTTTCGGGTCTGAATTCGGCGAGGTCGCGCATCCCGTCAGGCTTCCCCACGCGCAAAATCCTCCAGCATTCCTGCATCCCCAGCAATGTCGAGGAACGAGAAGCGATTGCGCATCTCCCGGCAATGAACGACGGCTTCGCGGTAGAAATCGGGTGGCGTGCCCAATTCGGCGGCTGAGATCGGCCCGCCGGTGGATTTCAGCAGGCGCTGCATCTCGTCGACCGGCACCATGAATTGCTTGAGCTCCTGCCTGAGTGTCGGCCAGAGCTCCTGCAGCCGCTCGTTGAATGCGGCGGCGGCATTCTCGTCGAAGGCCTTCTTCTTCAGTTCGTCGAGACATTGTGCGGCGACAGCCGGGCTCATGCGGCGGACCATGTCGTCAGGGTCGATCTTCGTCGCCTTCACCACCGGCGGCTTGTCGCTAGCAAGCATTGCTTGCTGCAATCGCGCCATGCTGAGCGAAGCGACGCCGACCTGGGTGCCGTGGAGCGTACCGGGGTGACGCTCGCCGGCGAAGCAGTCTATATAGTGCGATATCTGATGCTCGCCCATGGAACCGTGATTGGAGACGCCGGTGAAGGAAATTCCGAGGCCGCAGAGCGTCAGCACGCGATAGAGATAGCCATTGGCCTCGATGTCGTGTTCGGCAAGCTTTGCCGCACGCTCGTTGAGCGCCGCTTCATCCTTTTCCTGGATGAGAAACGGGACCTGATGGTAAGCAGTGCCAAGCAGACGGTGCGACATCCACCAGTCGATCTGGGCGACCGAGCGGCAAAGGCAGTCACCGAACCCCGCCGCCGACAGATAGGTCGGGGCGGCAGCGGAGACGCCGAGGTCGACGAAAAAGCCTGATGGCGCGTGGGAAGGGAGCGATACCTTCAGGCCGCTTTCAAGTGTGATGGACGCGGTCGTCGATGTGTAGCCGTTCATCGAACCGGCCGTCCCGAACACGCAATAGCGCCGTTCGTTCCTTCCGGTGACGAACTTGCAGAGATCGTTGATCGTGCCGGAACCGACCGCGACCACGGCATCCGCATCCGCGAGTTTGACGGCCAGGCTTTCGACGTTGGCCATGTCGGCGTGCGGGTGGTCCAATATCAGGACATCGACAGGGCCGAGCGTCTTCAGTTCGCGCGCAACGCGTTCGCCAAGCGCATCATAGGTCGCGGCATCCGCGACGACGGTGAACCGCTCACCCAGACCGAGCTCCGAAACGAGATCGGCCGCCCGCCCGTCGAGGCTTTCTTCGATGACGATCCGATCATAAGGCACCACGGCCTTTTTCCCGGTCTCCGGGCTGGTCCAGTTCCCGTCCAAAATGTCGTCGATTAAAGTCGTCCAGGATCCGGCTGCCGGATTCGTCATGGCGTCCTCTTGTGGGGGCAACTCTCTAGTCCAGACACAGGCGCGCTGCGCCATCGAACAATAGTCACCTATCACTGTCTTTTGTCAAGCATCTGCCCGCAAAGCTTGACTTCGTTCTGCAAACCTGCGGAAAAAGGGACATGAATGCCAACGCCGACATCGACGTGGTCCGAACATCTGGGCTCTCGGCACTGCCGCCCGAATTCGACAGCGCGGTGGCGTGGGCTGCCTGGCTCTACTATGTCGACCAGCTCAACCAGAGCGATGTGGCCAAGGTCATGAATGTCTCCAGGGCGAGCGTGGTAAACTATCTGCAGGAGGCACGCGAAAGCGGACTTGTCGCCGTGCAGGTCGATCACGACGCTTTTGCCCGCACGTTGACCTCGCGGCGCCTCATGGAAAAATACGGCCTTCGCGGCGCGGCGGTTATCCCCGACCTCGATCCAAACGATGCCGACCGCCGCATCGGCGAAGCGGCAGGACGGTTGCTCGCATCCATGGTCGATCCGGGTGACACGATCGGCGTCGCCTGGGGAAAAACGGTGCTCGCTGCCGCCCGCTCGATTCCACGATTACGGCATGACCGGAACCTCACCGTCGTCCAGCTCTCGGGAAGCTCGATCGGCACCAGCGATTTCTCGCCGGAATTCTGCACCTCGCTGATGGCCAATCGGCTCGGAGCCCGCTGTATCAACCTGCTTGCCCCGGCGATCGTCTCCACCGACGAACTGCACGACGAACTCATGCAGGAGCCGATGCTCGTCAACCAGTTCCGTATGATCCGTGCCGCCGGCAAGGTCATCTTCGGGATCGGCGATATAGGGCCGGAGAGCACCTATGCCCGAGCCGGGATATCGGATGCCGACGCACTTGCAGGTATGATCGAGCAGGGAGCGCTCGGGGTCATCATCGGGCGGTTCATCGACGCTCGAGGCGCCCCTTTCGCTACTCCGCTCGACGGACGCACCGTCGGCATCACGCTCGATGAACTGAAAGCGGTGCCCATCCGTATCTGCGCCGCCGGCGGCGCCCGCAAGATGGGGGCGATCAGGGCTGGGCTCGGCGGCGGATATGCGACACATTTTGTCACCGACATGGCCACCGCGAACATTCTCTTGGAATAACCGGCACTCGACTAACCAGCACTCGGTGGAACTCATCGTCTCGGGAGGACAATCATGGGCAGCAGCGACGGACCCCTTGTCGTCGGCCTCGACAGTTCCACGCAATCCTGCAAGGCGATTGCCTGGAGCCGGGACGGACGAGCCGTGGCGGAAGGCCGCGCGCCGCTCGATCTGATGAAGCCGAGGCCGGACTATGTCGAGCAGGAGGTCACCGACTGGTGGCGGGCCGCAACAGTGGCGCTGCGACAGCTTGTCGGCGCGGTCGATGCGAAACGCATCGCCGGTATCGCGATCTCGAACCAGCGCGAGACCGTTGCCCTCATCGACGGCGCCGGCGAGCCGATCGGACCCGCGAGCCTTTGGCTCGACGAACGCGCCGCCGGGCTGGTCGACCGTTTCGCGGCGGAAATCGGCCGTGAGCGGCTGCACGCGATCACCGGCAAGCCGATCGATGTGACGCCGGTGGTCTACCGCCTGAAGTGGCTGCGCGAGAACGAACCGAAACGGTTGGACCATGCGAAGAAAATCCTCGACGTGCACGGCTACCTGACGCTGAAACTGACGGGAACGCCGAGTGCGAGCTGGACGAGCGCCGATCCGTTCGGTCTCTTCGACATCTCGCGCAAGGCATGGTCGCAGCCGCTCCTCGATCATCTCGGCATCAAGCCGTCGCAACTTCCCAACGCGGTGCGGTCCGGCACGCGGGTCGGGACCGTCCATGCCGCGGCCGCCACCGCAACAGGGCTAGCCGAAGGAACGCCGGTGATTGCCGCCGGCGGCGATGGGCAATGCGCCGGGCTCGGCGTCAATGCCATGCGCGACGGCGTCGTCTATCTCAATCTTGGAACTGCGATCATCGCGGGAATCTGGTCGCGGGAACCGGTGGTCGGCGCCTTCTGGCGCACCATGACCTCGCCGACAGGCGATGGCTATTTCCTCGAGGCGGTGCAGCGGGCGGGTGTCTATTTCGTCAACTGGTTCGTAGACATGTTTGCCGGCGGACGCTCCAATCCGGCGATCTTCGACCGCCTGGAAACTGAAGCGGCGGCCGTCCCGATCGGCTCGGACGGACTTCTCGCCGGCACCACCCTGGTCGGTTGCATGGACCCGCATTGGGATCCGAGCGCACGCGCGAGCTTCATCGGCATGCACCCCTCGCACACGCTCGGTCATTTTTATCGTGCGGGGCTAGAGGCGATGACGCTGCAAACCGCCAGGGCTCTCGAAGAGATGCGCAGCCATGGTCTTTCGCCGGCGCAAATGGTGGCGATCGGCGGCGGCGCCAACAGCAAACTTTGGTCAAAAATGATCGCGGACGCGACCGGGATCTCGATCCATAAGGGTCACAACGCTGAAGCCTCCTCCCTCGGCGCAGCCATCAGCGCAGCGGTCGGCATCGGATGGTTCGAGAGTTTTGCTGAGGCAGCGGACGCCATGACGAGCATCGCCGAGACAATCGAGCCGGACCCACGCAGACGCGAAGCATGGGACGCGCTGTCGGCCAGGCAGGCCAAGGTCTTCCCCGCGACCCAATTCGCCTGGCGGAATTGAGACCGGCGCGGCAAGCAGGCTCTCGAACTGGAGCGCGAAAAGCGTCCCGTCCCGCTACTTCAACCCGCCCACCGCCTGCTGGTAAACATCAGGCTTGAAGCCGACGAGGATGCGATCGCCAAGTTCGAGGACCGGCCGCTTGATCATCGTCGGGTTGGCCAACATCAGCGCCTTGGCCTTCTTCTCGTCGAGGCTCAGCTTGTCCTTGTCCGACAGTTCGCGAAACGTCGTGCTCGCCTTGTTAAGCAGGATTTCCCAGCCGACTTTGCGGGACCAGCCGTTCAGCCGGTCCGCGTCCAGTCCTTCGACCCTGTAGTCATGAAAGCGGTAGGCGACATCGTGGCTTTCCAGCCAGACACGCGCCTTCTTGATCGTATCGCAATTGGTGATGCCGTACATCGTGATGGTCAAAATTTTGGCCCCTCGGACTGATCGTTCGTCGAATCTGGCGGCACCCTAAACCACCCTTCAGACTTTGTCAGAGACCCCGCAGGCATCCTCAGAACTTTTGGGCTTGCCTATACTAAGGAATTTTCCTAAGTGTTTTCCGAACCATCTTTGGCCATGCGCAGTGGCGCGAGGAAGACATGACCGTCGCAACAAGCCCACAGACCTCGAGTCCTAGCATCCCGCCGATCGACGGCATTTTCCGAGCGCTGGCCGATCCGACGCGGCGGCGCGTGGTCGAGCGGCTGAACCGAAGCCCGGCATCGGTCAGTGAGCTCGCCCAGCCGTTCGAGATGGCTCTGCCCTCCTTCATCGAACATCTCAGGGTTCTGGAAGGCTGCGGGCTGGTGCGTTCCGAAAAGGCCGGCCGCGTCAGGACCTACCGGCTCGCGCCGGAGCCGCTGAAGGTCGCGGAAAATTGGCTGGCCGAGCAGCGCGTACTGTGGGAACGCCGCCTCGACCAGTTCGATGCCTACGTGATGACACTCAAGGAGAAAGACAAATGAGTTCGACCCCGCTTTTCAACCCCGACCCGAAACGCGATCTCGTCCTCGAACGCGTCATCGAAGCGCCGCGCGAGCTTTTGTGGACAGCCTGGACGACGCCCGAGCATGTTCGGCAGTGGTTCACACCGAAGCCGTGGATCGTCACCGATTGCGAGATCGACCTCAGGCCCGGCGGCCTGTTCCGGACCCGCATGCAGTCGCCTGATGGCAAGGAGGTCAACGACCGGCATTGCTGCTACCTCGACATCGTGCCTAACGAGCGGCTGGTGTGGACCGATGCGTTGCTGCCCGGCTATCGGCCGTCAGGGGACCCGTTCATCACAGCGGTGATATCATTGCACCCGGAAGGCAAGGCGACACGCTACATCGCGACCGCCATCCACCGCGATGAAGCCACACGCAAGAACCATGAGGAGATGGGCTTTTTCGAGGGCTGGGGCACCGTGGCCGACCAGCTTGCGGCATATGTCAGAACAATTTGAGGCGGAGTAGTGCCTCGACGAGCGGCGGCTGGCTTCTTTGCGATCTCAACGCGCCATTCGGGCGTCCTGTTCTCGGCGCGCTTCTTCCCGCCCTTCGCTACAAGAGATTTTGGCGGCAGGGTCTTGCTAGATCTGGTGGGGTTAGTCCTCATCCTCACGGAGCAAGCGGTCGAAATTCTCTGGCGGCATCCGCCGCAGCCGCTTGCTGAATTCGGGATCGAAGTGTCGATCATTGGGGTCGAGACCATGTCGGTCACTGGATTTACGGCCTACAGCGGCAACGAACTCAGTTATCTCTGACGCTTTCCGCGCTCGCTTCTGACCAGAATTAAGACGGATGCGCAATTGCTCCGACATGAGGCCTCCGATGTTTTTCGCTAAGCCTATAGGGGCTTTCGCCAACTTTCAAACTACCTGAACCGACGATTCGAGCATCATGACAAAGAGAGAACATGCGAAACGAAAAAATGACCTGGCGAGGATGATGGGACTGCCTGGCCCGCTCCTGTGTCAATAGCAGCCGCGCTCGATGGCGAGGCGGCGCACCAGCGCCAGCACGTTGTCGATGGCGGGCGTTGGCTGGCCAGTCAACCGGCCGAGTTCCTGAACCGCCGTCACCAGCGCATCGATCTCCATTGGTCGGCCGCGCTCTAGATCCTGCAGCATCGACGTCTTGTGCTCGCCGACATCGCCCGCCCCCTTGATACGGCGGTCGACATTTATCGGGAAACGCACGCCGAGACTTTCGCCGATCGCCTGCGCCTCCAGCATCATGGTGCGGGCAAGCGCGCGGGTTGCCTCGTCGGCAGCGATTGCCGCAAGCGTGCTGCCGGTCAGCGCGGAAATGGGGTTGAAGGAGAGATTGCCCCAGAGCTTCACCCAGATCTCACTTCGGATGTCGTCGCGAACCGGCACCTGCAGCCCTGCCGCAACCATCTCCGCAGCAAGCCGCGTGACACGTTCGCTCTTCTCGCCCGAGGGCTCGCCGAGCGAAAAGCGTTTTCCCTCGATATGGCGGACCAGGCCGGGCGCATCCACCTCAGCCGCGGGATACACGACCGAGCCGATGACGCGATCCGGCCCAAGCCGATCCCAGATCGCTCCACCGGGATCCACCGCTTGCAACCGCGTGCCTTCGAGCGAACCGCCGATCTTGTGGAAGTACCACCACGGCACGCCATTCTGCATGGTGACGACAGCCGTCCCCTCGCCCAGCAGCGGCGCGATCTGGTCCAGCGCCGGCGCGAGAGAATGGGCCTTGAGCGCCAGTACGACATAGTCCTGGACGCCTAGCTCCTGCGCTTGCGCGGCGGCCCTGACAGAGGCGACGGATTCATGACCGTCTTCGATCAGGCGAAGTCCGGCCGTCTTGATCGCATCGAGATGAGCGCCGCGCGCCATGATCGACAGATCGACCCGGCCGGCCATGGCAAGTTTGGCCGCGAGATAGCCGCCGATCGCGCCGGCGCCAAAAATGGTGATCCGCATCATCATCCAAGCCCGGGTTTGGCAAGCCCGGGTTTGACAAGACCCAGTTTGGTCGCCAGACCGATGCGCTGCAGCTTGCCCGTCGCGCCCTTCGGGATTTCGTCCAGGATCAGGACAATGCGCGGCACCTTGAAGTCGGCAAGCCGCATCGCGGCGAAGCTGCGGATATCGCCTTCGGTAGCGGCCATGCCCTCGCGCAGCACGATCGCAGCCGCGACCTCCTCCCCGAGCTTGTCGTGTGGCGTGGCGAAAGTGACGACCTGCGCCACCGCCGGATGGTCCATCAGCACGTCATCGACCTCGAGCGGCGAGATCTTCTCGCCGCCGCGGTTGATGATCTCCTTGAGCCGGCCGGTGACGCGCAGATAGCCGTCGCCGTCGAGCACACCCTGGTCGCCGGTATGAAACCAGCCATGCGCGAAGGCAGTGGCATTGGCGTCCGGATTCTTCTCGTAGCCCGCGGTGACATTAGGCCCGCGAATGACGATCTCGCCGGTCTCACCGGGCTTAAGCAATTGCCCGTCCAGCGCCATCACCGCCACTTCCGGTCCGGCGGCGGCGCCGACGCTGCCCGGCTTGCGCAGGCCTGGCGGCAACCGGTTCGAGGCCATCTGGTGGGCGGCCTCGGTCATGCCGTAGGATTCGATCACCGGACAGCCGAAGGTCGCCTCAAGCTCGGCCATCACTTGCGGCGGCAGCGATGCCGAGGACGAGCGGATGAAGCGAAGAGGCGCCGCTGCCAGTGCATCGGCATTGCGTGCCGCCCGCGGCAGGATCGCCTGATGCATGGTCGGCACGGCCGTGTACCAGCTCGGCCGCGCCTCGCCTAGCCAATGGAAGAAGCGCAGCGCGTTGAAGCCCGGCGTGCAGAAGACGCTGCCGCCGGCGGCGAGCGAGGACAGCACCGCCGCGATCAGACCATGGATGTGGAACAGCGGCATGATGTTGAGGCAGCGATCGCCTGATGTCAGGCCGAGCGTCGCGCCGATATGGGCGGCCGAGGCGGCAAGATTGGCATGGCTGAGCGGCACCAGCTTTGGTCGTGACGTGGTGCCTGAAGTGTGCAGCAACAGCGCGATGTCGCCGTCCTCAGCCAGTTCGGGCGCAGCCGGCGGGCCGATCGGTTCGCCCTCGATCCTGAAGCTTCCGGCAGGCGCGTCGCGCAGTGCTGCGAGCCTGAGCACCGCTATGCCCAGGCGCTCGGCAACGGCAATCGCCGGGCCGCTTTCGTCTTCGGCAACCAGGATCGCCTTGGCGCCAATGTCGGTCAAGTAGAAGTCGAGCTCGTCTGCCCGGTAGGCCGGGTTGAGCGGCGCCGTGGACGCCGCCGCGGCCACCGCGACAAAGGCCGTCGCCATCTCCGGCCCGTTCGGCAGCACGATGGCCACCCGATCGCCGCGGCCGAGACCCAGCGCGTGCAGTTGCGCTGCCGTTTCAGAGATCAGGCGGCGCAGTCCGCCATGGGTGAGCGTGATCCTGTCGGGTGCCGAAATCGCCGGCGCATCGTCCGCTCCGACAGCAAGCCGTTCAATGATCGACGCCGCTTCAGACAACGCGAACCTCTAGGTCGCCGACGCCATCGATATGACCGCGAAGAACATCACCGCGAACAACTGCCCCGACGCCCGCCGGCGTGCCGGAAAGAATGATGTCCCCCGGCATCAGCGTGAAGAGACCGGAGAGATAGCTGATCATTTCCGGAACTTTCCAAATCATCTGGTTGAGATCGCCGGTTTGTTTTCGCTCGCCATTGACGTCCAGCCAAATCGCTCCCTGGGTTGGATGACCGATCGAACTTGCCGGAACCAATGGCGTGCATGGCGCCGATGCCTCGAAGGCCTTGCCGACCTCCCATGGACGGCCCATGTCCTTCGCCTTACCTTGCAGGTCGCGCCTGGTCATGTCGAGACCTACGCCATAACCGAACACGCAGTCCAAAGCCTTTTCGGCCGAGATGTCCGTGCCGCCGCTCTTCAGCGCCACGACCATTTCGATCTCGTGATGGACATCGTTGGAAGCCGGAGGATACGGAAATTCTCCTGTCGTATCGAGGTTGTCGGGATTCTTCTGGAAGAAGAATGGCGGCTCCTTGTTGGGGTCGTGTCCCATCTCGACTGCGTGCGCGGCATAGTTCCGTCCGACGCAATAGACCCGGTGCACCGGAAACATCTTGTCAGTTCCCGCCACCGGGATGCTGGGGATTGCGTTCGGTTCGATGACGTAGCTTGAGGTCGTGCCGTGCATGTTCACTGTCTTGCTCCTGCATAGTATTCGACTTTGGCTTCGGCCCTTTCGATCAGTTCGGCAATCAGCAGGGCGAAGGCAAAAAGGATGATGGTCAGGGCCCAGAATTCGGCCATGCGGAAATTTCGCGAGAAGGTCTCGAACAGCGCGCCGTAGCCGACGATGGCGACGAGCAACTGGCCGATGACGACGCCCTTGACGCCGCGGATGAGGCCGAGGCGGATGCCGGCAAGGATCTCCGGAAGCGCCGCCCACAGGATGATCTTGGTATAAAGGGCCGGGCGCGAGGCGCCATAGGAACGCGCCATCTCGATCAGCGACGGCGAGATGTGGCGGACCCCGGCGCGCGTGTCGAGTACGATGATCCAGATCGCAAACAGGAACACCGCCGCAACGATCGTCTGCTCGCCGAAGCCGAACAGGATCATCAGCACCGGGACGATCGCCGAGAGCGGTGCGCTTGAAAAGATATTGACCCACATGCCGAGCAGGTCGTCGGCGATCTTGACACGTCCCATCAGGATGCCCAGAGGCACGCCGATTACGATCGACAGGGCCATGCCCATGGCGAAGGCGCGAAGGGTCGTGACCGTCGCGCTCTGCCAGGACGGGGTCTGCACCAAACCGACCGCGGCAGCCAGCACGTCGCTAAACGGTGGCAGCAGAAAGACAAGGTCCAGCCGGCCGACGATTTCCCATACGACGCACCAGACGAGCAGGGACGCCATCATTGGTACTCGGTAGCCAAACAGGGTCATGACCGGTCACTCCACATACTGCTTCAGCCCCTGCCATATCTCCTCGACCGTATCGAGATAGTGCCTGTCGCGATGAATGCGCTCGGGGTCGCCGGAGCGATCGATTTCCGGTTCAATGATCTGCGACACCCGGCCGGGTCTCGGTGACAGCAAGACGATGCGGTCGGAGATGTAGACTGCCTCCTCGATCGAGTGCGTCACGAAGATGAAGGTCTTGTTCTGGTTGGTGCGCAGTCGGATCAGATCTTCCTGGAACTTCCGCCGGTTCTGCTCGTCGACCGCCGAAAACGGTTCATCGAGGAGCAGGACGTCGGCATCGACCGACAAGGCCCGCGCCAGGCCGACGCGTTGGCGCATGCCACCCGACAACTCGTGCGGGTATTTGTCCTCGAAGCCGGCGAGACCCACCTCAGCTATATAGCGGCGGGCGATCTCCTCACGCTCGGCCTTGTTGGTGCCGCGCAATTCAAGCCCGAAGGCTACATTGCGCATCACGGTCGCCCAAGGCATCAGCGCAAAGTCCTGGAACACGAAAGCGCGTTCGGGGCCTGGGGCGCTGACGCGCTTGCCGTTGATCGCGACAGTGCCGCCATCGGCCCGTATCAGCCCCGCTATGATCTTCAACAGGGTCGTCTTTCCGCAACCGCTGGGTCCGAGAAGGCTGGTCAGCTTGCCCCTGGGAAAGTCGAGGTCGATGCCGCGCAGCGCCTCGACATTGCCGTAGGTCTTGGAAATTCCTCTCACCTCCACGATTGAATCGATCGGTGCGGGAACCGGCGACGGTCCATTTCGCAATGCGGTCGCGCCCATCTTAAGCACCTCTACTCTCCGGCCTGAAAACACGGACTTCCACCCACTGCAGAAAGACGAGCGTCAGGGTGGAAAGCGCAATGATCGAGGCAATTGTTGCGTACATCTCGGCGTAGTCTGCGCGCGAGCGGTGGAAGGTTATGAGGTCGCCGATGCCGGTCGGGGTGATCAGCAGCTCGGCGAGCACCACGCCGACGAACCCGGCAGCGACGCCGAGGCGCAAACCGGCAAAAATCACTGGACTGGCGTCCGGAAGAATGATCTTGGCGACGGTCTGCCAACGTGTGCCCAGGAATGATCGGCACATGACCAGCAGCGACTCGTTGACGTTGCGCACGGCCTTGTAGGTATTGAGCACGATGACCGGCAGCGCCAGGATCATGACGGCGAGCGTTTTGGCGGTCATGCCTATTCCGTAGACGAAGGTGACCATTGGAACGAAGGCGGCGACAGGTGCTGCCTGAAGCACGATGAACACAGGGATCACCAGCCATTCGCCGCTGCGCCACAGGCCACAGATCGTGCCGAGGCCGACACCCAGGAACGCCGACAGGACAACGCCGAGCAACAGCGGCTGCAGTGTCGAAAGATAGGCAGTTGCCAAGCTGCCGTCGGCGAGCAATCCGAAAAATGCGACGATGGTGTCGGAAAAAGTCGGAAAGGCGAAGCTGACGGGAATACGCCCGGCCACTTCCCAAATTCCCGCGAACAGAGCGATCGACACCAGCCTGAGCAGGATCGGCTGGTCCCACGATGCGCCCGTTGCGCTTCGAGTCGATGGAGAAGCGAGGCCGGCAGCCTCGCCGTCAGTTCTGATGCTTACGGCCATCCGGCAGGCGGCCTATTTCTTGCCGAGCTTGGCGACGGCGCGGTCGATTGCGGAGACATCCCAGAAGTCCTCGACCTTGAGGCTCGCGGGATCCCCTTCGATCTGGCCGGCAAGGCTGAAGAAGGCAAAGTCGTCTTTGGCCGCATCCACTCCGCCGCCATTCAGCGCAAGGCTGCCGGCTTCCGCGGTTTCCTTGTAGTATTCGGTGATTTCGCTATCAGCCTCCGCGCCGAGATCCGGCAGCAGTTTGTACTTGTTGCGGAGCTCGACCGCCACGGTTGGATTTTCAGTTATTTCACGCGCGGTCTTCATCAGTTCCTCGACCAGGATGTCGACGTCGGCGGCGTTGTTCTTCAGATAGTCTGCGGTCGCGAAAAGCGCTTCGTCCGAGGCGCCGAGATCCTCGACTGGCAGGACGATGAACTTGCCGGGGGCTTCGGCCTCAAGCGCGCGCCTGTTGGCGGCATCGACGATCGACGCCTTGATGGTCCCCTGCAGCAGCGCATTGCGGCGAACCTCGGAACCCGGGACATAGCTGATGTTGCCGAGCTTGATGCCGTGGTTTTTCGCCATCAGGAGCATGACCGCCTCTGTGCCGGAGCCGCGCGCCTGAACGGCGACTTCCTGCCCGTCCAAATCCTTCCATTCCTTGTAAAATTCGCTGTTGACGACAGGAAAGAAGCGCAGCGTCGATATCTGCGCAAAGATGCGGATCGGCACGCCAACCTTCTGGATCAAAGTATAGGGCGCGCCGATACCGACATCGGCCTGGCCGCCGACAATCGCCTGGGCAGCCAGATCCTCGTCATTGAGAACAATGAGCTCGACATTCACGCCGCGTTCCTTGGCGCGCTCTACCGCGGCGAGCGTCTGGATGGATTCTATACCGGGAAGGTCGCCGAATGCGATGCGCATGTCGCCCGCATTTGCGGCCGACAGGTGCGATGCAAATGCCAGAAACGCAGCGAAAGCGGTGGCAAGGACGGTACGTCCGGTCATGCTGGCCATTGTCATTCCTCCCGTTTGTAACCATTACCTTAATTGGTTAAGGCTGTGGAGCGGATTGGTCAAGGAGAAACTGCGCGATGGCAGATGCGCGGGCCCAGAAAACTCGGCAGTTGACGGTTTCCGCTAATCGTTTTAACACCGGCAAAGGGAAATCATATGCGAATTGGTTAAATTGATGGACGATCCCGGTAATGGCGGCCACGCCGCCCTGGTTCAGCTTCAGGCCTATCTTGCCCAGATGGATCATGCCGGCGAGACACGGCTGCCTGCCGAGCGGGAACTGTCGGAGAGCCTCGGCGTATCGCGCGGCGATCTGCGCAAGGCGCTGGCGGTGCTCGAGAAGGACGGCCGCATCTGGCGTCACGTCGGCAGGGGCACCTTCGTCGGCAGTGGACCGGTCGAGGAGACGATCGGGATTTCGGAAATCGCCGGGCGCACGAATCCGGCCGACGTGATGCGCGCGCGCCTGATCATCGAGCCCGAGATTGCGCGCGAAGCGGCGCTGCACGCCACGCTTTCCGATATTGCCTCGATGCGACAATCGCTGGTGCAGACGCGGGAAGCCGTCACATGGCGGCAATACGAGAACATCGACAATCTGCTCCACCGGCAGATTGCGCAGGCGAGCCGCAACAATGTGCTGCTCGGCCTGTTCGACGTCCTGAACGCCGTGCGCCGAACCGTGGTGTGGGGACGTCTTCGTTCAGAAGGCGCCCGCCCTCCGGCAGACCATCACAGCTTCGCGGACCATGAACGGATCGTCGAAGCGATAGCCGAGCGCGACCTCGGCGGCGCGGCCGCGGCGATGCGGCTGCATCTCCAACAGGTCGAGCGGCGTTTGATCCCCGTCCGCGAAGCCGCCGAATAGCTTGGCTTTGCCCACGCTACGCGCGCGCGTCCTTCTTGGACACGCGGCGCTGTTCGCAGTCTTGCGCTAGGCGCCGTAGCCGATGATGCCCTTGATCTCGAGGAAGTCATGGATCGCCCAGTCGGCATATTCGCGGCCATTACCCGACTGCTTGTAGCCGCCGAAGGGCGCGAATGTGTCCCACTTCGGATAGTTGATCGAGACCTGCCCGGCGCGCAAGCGGCCGGCGATCTTGCGTGCGTGGTCGATGTCCCCTGACTGCACATAGGCGGCGAGGCCATAGACGGTGTCGTTGGCAATCTTCACCGCGTCGTCATCGTCATCGTAGGACATGACCGAAAGCACCGGCCCAAAGATTTCTTCCCGCTCGATTGTCATGCCTGGTGTGACGTGGCCGAACACGGTCGGCCTGACATAGTAGCCGCGATTGAGGTGCTCCGGCCGGCCCGGACCTCCGGTGACCAGTGTCGCACCCTCGGCGATGCCGGCCTCGATCAGCCGCTGGATCTTGTCGAACTGGATGTTGCTGACCACCGGCCCGAGCTTGGTTTCTTCCGAGCGCGGATCGCCGACCTTGTGCGCCTCGGCTGTCTTCTTCGCGATCGCAAGCGCCTCGTCGTGGCGGCCGGCCGGCACCAGCATGCGCGTCGGCGCATCGCAGGATTGGCCGCTATTGCCGAAACAGGCGTTGACGCCCTTGCGCACGGCCTTCTCGAAATCGGCATCGGGCAGCACGATGTTGGCCGACTTGCCGCCGAGCTCCTGCGCGACGCGCTTGACCGTCTCGGCCGCTGTTTTGGCGACGATGATGCCGGCCCGGGTCGAACCGGTGAACGAGACCATGTCGACGTCGGGATGGCCGGCCATGACCTGTCCGACATCCGGACCGGTGCCGTTGACCATGTTGTAGACGCCCTTCAGCGTGCCGGCCGCTTCCATCACTTCCGAAAAGATGACGCCGCTGATCGGCGCGATCTCGGAAGGCTTTAGCACGACCGTGCAGCCGGCGGCGATCGCCGGCGCCACCTTGCAGACGATCTGGTTGAGCGGCCAGTTCCACGGCGTGATCAGCGCGCAGACGCCGATCGGCTCCTTGACCACCATCGTGGTGCCGCGCTTCTCGCTGAATTCGTAATCCTCCAGCGCCTTGATGGTGGACTCCATATGCGCCCTGCCCGCCCAGGCCTGCGCCTCGCGCGCCCAGGTGATCGGCGCGCCCATCTCCTGGCTGACAGCCTGCGCGATGTCCTCGTAGCGCTCGTTGTAGACTTCCAGGATGCGCTTCAGCAGCTTCAGGCGCTCGGCCTTGCTGGTCTGCGAGAAGGCCGGAAAGGCCGCCTTCGCCGCTGCCACAGCGCGATCCACATCCGCCTTCCCACCGACAGAGATTTTCGTATAGGCCTCCTCGGTGGATGGATCGATCACATCCAGCGTTGCCGGCACTACGGGCGCGACCCATTTTCCGTCGATGAAGAAGTTCAGGTGATTGCTCATGGGTTATGCTCCGATTTTTTGGAAGGATGGGGATCAGATCAGCCGGGCAGCATAGGGCAGTTAGCGCCGCGGCGCAGGCTGATATGCGCCACATCGCCGACGCTGAATTGAAAACCTTCCGCCCGGCGTGGCGCATCGATCACCACTGGTATCCCCTGAGACAATTCGGCGTGCAGGCGCAGGGTGCGGCCGTGAAAGACGATGCTGCTCACCCGCACCGGCGCGGTGCCTGTCGCTGCTTCGGTCGTCGCTAAAAGATCCTCCGGACGCACACCGATGGTTCGCACCGCGCCTTCTCCGGGCGCTTCGCCGGTTTCCGACGTGGCTTCGAGCGGTAGAGCGCCGGCGCTGAAACGCAATCGATCGCCGTCACGGCCGACAAAGCGCGACTGCAGAAGATTCATCGTGCCGATAAAACTGGCGACGAATTTTGTGGCGGGCCTGTCGTAGAGCGTGGCCGGCGGTGCGATCTGCTCGATGCGGCCCTTGTTCATGACGGCGATGCGGTCGGAGATCGACAGCGCCTCGGTCTGGTCGTGGGTGACCATGACGAAAGTGGTGCCGAGCCGCGACTGCAGCCGCTTCAATTCGACCTGCATCTGTTCGCGCAGATGCGCGTCGAGCGCCGACAGCGGCTCGTCGAGCAACAGCACACGCGGTTCGCAGACAATCGCACGGGCGAGCGCGACGCGCTGGCGCTGGCCGCCCGACAATTCGAACACGCGGGCACCGAGCTTCTCGGCAAGGCCGACCATGTCGAGCGCTTCGCCGACGCGCTTTGCCTGTTCAGCCCCAGAAAGCTTGCGCAGCGACAGGCCAAAGCCGACATTTTCGGCAACGTCCATGTGCGGAAACAGCGCATAGTCCTGAAACACGGTGTTGACCGGCCGGTCGAACGGCCGCAGCGAAGTGATGTCACGGCCTTCGAGCAACACCCGTCCGCTCGATGGGCTTTCGAAACCGGCGATCACCCGCAGGCTGGTGGTTTTGCCGCAGCCGGAGGGCCCGAGCAAGGTCAGGAACTCGCCGCGGGCAATGTCGAGATCGACGGCGTCGAGACCGACGATGCCGCCGGGGAAAATCTTCGAGACCGCATCCAGCCGGACGAGAGGTTCAGGCGCCATCGCGAACCTCGGACGGCTTGGTCGTGTTGACCCAGAGAATCTGGCAGCGCTCGGCGCCCGCATTGCGGAAGGCATGCAATAAGGTGCTCTTGAAGGCGAAGCTGTCGCCGGTCTTCAGCCCATAGGTGGTTGAATCGACCACGAGTTCGACTTCGCCCGACAGGACGAAACCGAATTCGTGGCCGGGATGGGCGTAGGCTTCGACGGTGCCACCACCGGCTTCCACCGTCACCAGCATGCCGGTGAGCGTGGCGGCCGGCGGCGACAGCAGCGCCTTCGCGATGCCTTCAGTTTTCACCGGGATCTGCCGACGGCTATTGGCCCGCACGCAATAGAGATCGTTGCCGGCACCGTTGCCGTCGGCGATCAGCGCCGACGGCTCGATATCGAGAGCGGCGGCAAGCGGCCAGATCACTTTGACGCGAAGCGAGGACAGGCCACGCTCGATCTGGCTGAGCGCCCCGATCGAAACGCCGGCCTTGGCGGCAAGCTCGGCCAGCGAAAGATTGCGTTCCAGCCTAAGCGCCCGCACGCGCCGGCCGACCCGCACGTCGGCGTCGTCTTTCGGCTTTTCAGCCGCTTCGTTCAGCATGTCCATGCATACTTCCTCGTTTGCCAACGCTTTCCGTTCTCCTCGTTGTGGGAGAAGGAAGAGCGAACTCAGCCGCCTGCCTTGACCTTCTCGAACATCTTGGCGAGTTCGTCATTCTGCTTCATCGGCCCGGTGAAGACGGTGGTCTTCAGCATCACTTCCGGATCGGACGGCAGCTGCAGCTTTTCCAGCTCCTCCTTCGGCACCGCGGCGAAGGCCGAGCTGTTGGAGCTGCCGTAACCATAGGCCTGGATCAAGTATTTTCCCGAATCCGTCTCCAGCCGGCTGTTGATGAAGTCATAGGCGAGGTCGACATTCTTGGCGTCCTTGAGCATGACGAAGCCGCACGCCCAGGTCAGCATGCCTTCCCTAGGCTTCATGAACTCGACAGGCACGCCCTGCTTCTTGAGCGAGGTGGCCGACGCGTTCCAGGTCATGGCGGCGACAAGCTGGCCACTCGCCAGCGCCTGTTCGACCGAGGTCATGTCGGTGGTGTAGTTCGAGAGCAGCGGGCGCTGCTCGCGCAATTTTTCCGCGACCTTGTCCATCTGCTCTGGCGTCATGTCGAACGGATTGACGCCGGCGAGAAGCGCCGCCACCACCGGCGTGTCGTGTACGGCGTCGATCGTCGCCATGCGCCCGGCGTACTGCTTGTCCCACAAAAGGTTCCAGCTCGGTTCCGGGTTCTTCACCAGATCGGTGCGGTAGAGGATCGATGTGTTTCCCCAGTCCCACGGCACCATCCAGACCTTGCCGTCGCCGGCCTGCAGGTCGGGCAGGTTCTTGAAGACCGGAAAGATCGAATCCCAGTTTTTGATGCGCTTGGTGTCGATCGGCTGCAGCAGGCCTTCCTTGTTCCAGCGCGCCACCTTGTCGTAGCACGGATGCGCGACATCAGGGCGGAAGCCGGCCTTGACCTTGGTGAAGGCGTCATCGTCGTCGCCGAACATCGAGGCCTCGACGCCATCGGGGTGTGCGGCGAGGAAGCTCTTGTTGAACTCGGGCAGTTCGTAGCCCGACCAGGTGAAATATTGCAACTTGTCGGCCGCAAGCGCGACGGTCGACGAAAGCGCCAACGCGAAGGCTGCCAATCCGGCTTGGACTGTCTTGCGATTTATCGATTTCAGGTCGAATGCCATTGCAGTTCTCCTCTTTCGGTTTCTTCTGGTTTGGACAGGTCGGCGGGGACCGGCCGTTGGGCGGCGGCGAGCCCGCGATGGCGCAGGATTTCGGCAATTGCCGCGATGACGAATGACACGGCCAGGATGGCCGTGCCCAGCGCCATGACGGTCGGCAGCGACTTGGGGAATCGCAGCTGGCTCCAGATGTAAAGCGGCAGCGTCGGCTCGGTGCCGGCGAGGAAGAAGGCGACGATGAACTCGTCGAAGGAGGTCAGGAAGGCCAGCATGAACGCTGACACAATGGCGGGCAGGCTGAGCGGCAGCATGACCCGTCTGAATGTCGTCCAATCGGAAGCGCCGAGATCGAGCGCGGCCTCGCGGATCGTCTTCGGGATAGCAGCGAAGCGGCTTTTCATGATCACCACCGTCGTCGGCAGCGCCACCAGTATGTGGCCGAGCACGATGGCAGTGCGTGACGGCCCGAAGCCAATGAGGTTGACCAGTATCAGCAGCGAGATGCCGACGATCACGCCGGGGATCAGGATCGGTAGCCGCGCGATGGCGCTGATCGTGGCGGCAAGCGGCGAGCGGCCGTAGAGGTCCATATAGGACACTGTGATGCCGCAGAGCGTCGCGCCGGTGGCGGCAGTTGCACCGATGACGAGGCTGTTCCCAAGCGCGCCGGACAGCGCCGAATTGCCGAACAGCGTCGCATACCATTCCAACGTGAAGCCTTGCAGCGGAAACGCCGCCTGGATCGAATTGTTGATGGAAAACAGCGGGATCAGCAGTATCGGCAAGTACAGGAACACCAGATAGGCAAGGACATAGGCGCCCAGCCAACCGCCGCCCTGCTTTGCATCGATACGCGCCGTGTTCATGTCCGGCTGCCAAATCTGCGGTCGGCGGAACGCACCATCAGCACCACGGCAAGGATGACCAGCATGACGGCGACGGCGAGTGCGGCGCCGAACGGCCAGTCATTGGCCTTGCCGAACTGGGCCTGGATCAGCGAGCCGATCATGGTGCTGGCAGGGCCGCCGACCAGCGCCGGAGTGACATAGTCGCCGACCGTCGGCACGAAGACGACGAGAGCAGCCGCCAGCACCCCCGGCATCGAATTCGGCAGCACGACGCGGCGGAAGCTGGTGAACGGTCTGGCGCCGAGGTCGGAAGCGGCTTCGAGCAGCGATTTCGGGATCGTGTCCAGCGCCACATAGATAGGCAGGATAGCGAACGGCGCATAGGCGTGAGCCAGCGTGACGACGACGGCGGCGGGCGTGTTGAGAAACGCCAGTGTCGGTTCGGACCAGATGCCGCTTTCGACGAGCGCCGAGTTCAGCACGCCATTATAGGCAAGCACGATCTTCCAGGCGAAGACGCGCAGGAGATAGCTGGTCCAGAACGGCAGCGTCACCAGAAACAACAGCAGCCCGCGCCGCCGTCCGGCATGGAAGGCAAGGTAGTAGGCGACGGGATAGGCGGTGACGACCGTTGCCAGCGTTACCAGGCCGGCAATGGCCAACGAGCGCAGCGTTACCGTCCAGTACAGAGGATCGGACGCCACCGTGACGAAATTCGCAAAGGTGAAACCGGCGCCCAGCAGCGAACCGTCATTGCCGCGAAAGGCGAGGAAAAGTACGAGACCAAGCGCAAACAGGATCAGGAAGAAGGTGACCAGCCCGACCGGCAGCAGCATGGCCAACCGGAAACCCGTCGAGGACCGGGACTCCGGCAGTGGCTGCCTTGCAACGATGGTCGACATCGCATGCCCATCGGAATTTGAAATCCCCTAAAGGTTTTTCATAATTATGAAACTGTCAAGGAGATTCCTACGCCGGTATGGAATCAGCGCTCCAGTGCATCCAGCGTACGATACCAAGCGATCGTCGCGGCGACGCCGACCTGCCGAAAGACGTGGAACGGTATCGGCCGGATCGGCGAGACCGGCAACGGCAATTGCCTGGCGTCGCCACTCGCCAGATAGCCGGCAATGCGCTCGCCAAGCGCGGTCATCAGGCCGACGCCACGGCCCTGGCAGCCGACCACGGCCATCAGGCCCTGCTCGGGCTCGTGAATATGCGGGAGGTGATCCGGCGTCATCGCCACCCGGCCAAACCAGCGCTTTTCGATGCCGACGCCGGATAGCGCGGGATAGAGCCGGAGCAGCGCGCGCTCGAGATGCGCCCAGTCACCTTCGCTGGTCGGCTGCGCCATCCGGCCGCGCCCGCCAAGCACCAGCCGCCCGTCGGCACTCTTGCGGTAATAAACGAGGATGCGGCGCGAATCCGACACCGCCTGTCCCTCCGGCAGAATCCCGGCCGCCAGATCGGCCGGCAGCGACGCTGTCGCGATCTGGAAGGAGTGCAGCGGAACGATCGTCTCGGCGAGACCGGGGAGCAGATCGCCGGTATAGGCGTTCGTCGCCAGAATGACCGCCTTCGCCTGCAATTCGGCGCCGCCCTCCGTCGAGATACGCCAAAGGCCGGCGTTCTTATCGAGGCGCACCACCTTCTGGTGCTCGGCGATCTTCACGCCCGCGGCCGAGGCGATTCGAGCCAGTTCCGACGTGTAGGCAAGCGGATCGATCACGCCGGCGCGGCGGTCGAGCCAGCCGCCGAGATAGCCCTGCGCGCCGGTCAACGCGGCGATCTCGGTCTGGCTCAGAAGCCGGACATCGGCGCCGCGGTTCCGCCACTGCCTGTTCCTGTTCGCCGCCGCCTTCAGCGCCGTCTCGGTGTGCGCTGCCTGGATCCAGCCGTTGCGAACGAACGGCACCGCCAGTTTCTCGTCGCGGATCAATTCGAAGACGGCGTCCGCCGTCGAGGCGGCAAAATTGACGAGGATCTCGCCGCGTTCGGGGCCAAAATGCTCCAGCAGCCATTCCGGATCATATTTCAGGCCGGGGATCACCTGGCCGCCATTCAGGCCCGATGCGCCTTGGCCGATCTCGCCGGCTTCCAGCACCTGCACGGCAAAGCCGAACCGGGCTGCATGCAAGGCAGTCGACAAGCCCATGATGCCACCGCCGATGATGACGACATCGACGGGTTTACCGCCGACAAGCGCCTGGGGTGCGGCGGCCGATTCCGGCTTCTGCCAGATCGGATCGGAAAACGGTGCGGGCAAGGATCACCTGGGGTGCAGTTCGTTGTGAAAATCCTAGTCACCATTTCATATTTTGAAAGCTCGTTTCCGCTTCGCAATCGGGACACAAAACTCGCCTTGAGGACGGGATAGACCTTTGGCCGGAATTTGTTGAAAGTGCCGCCGCCGCTGGCCAAGCTATTTGTGAACCATTGGTCCGGCAGCGACGACCGTCGCAGCAGAACCAGACAGCAGAGGACCGTAGCCATGACGAACACCACTCTCCTGCCCAACGAGGGCCTCTTCATCGGCCGCGCCCGGACAAGCGATAGGTCCCATCCGCTGGTGGTCACGGTGCGCGACGGCACGGTGTTCGACATCACGTTGAGCATGGCACCAACCGTGCGCGACGTCTGCGAGATGCCAGACCCGGCAGGGTACGTCCAGGCGGCCAGAGGCGAACCGATCGGATCACTTGATGCGATCGCCGCCAACAGTTTCCAGGTCGCGCGCGATTCGCAAAAACCGTACCTGCTTTCTCCGGTCGACCTGCAGGCGGTCAAGGCGTCGGGCGTCACCTTCGTCGTCAGCCTGCTCGAACGGGTCATCGAGGAGCAGGCGCGCGGCTCGGCGGAAAAAGCCGACGCCATTCGCGCCGACATTGCCGGGCTGATCGGTCACGATCTGTCGAAGCTCAAGCCCGGCTCGCCGGAGGCGATGGAGATCAAGGCAAAGCTCATCCAGCGAGGCGCCTGGTCGCAATATCTGGAAGTAGGCATCGGCCCTGATGCCGAAATCTTCACTAAATGCCAGCCGATGGCGTCGGTCGGCTTCGGCGCCGATGTCGGCCTGCATCCGGTTTCCACCTGGAACAATCCGGAGCCGGAGATCGCCATGATCGCCGCCAGCAGCGGCAAGATCGTCGGCGCGACGCTCGGCAACGACGTCAATCTGCGCGACGTCGAAGGGCGCTCGGCGTTGTTGCTCGGCAAGGCCAAGGACAACAACGCCTCGGCCGCGCTCGGCCCATTCATCCGCTTGTTCGACGCGACATTTTCCATCGATGACGTGAAGCAGGCCATCGTGCGTCTAAAGGTCGAGGGCGAAGACGGTTTCTCGCTGGAGGGCGCCAGTTCGATGGCCGAGATCAGCCGCTCGCCGGAAGAACTGGTCGCCGCCGCCATGGGTCCGCATAACCAATACCCGGACGGGCTGGCGCTCTATCTCGGCACCATGTTCGTGCCGTCGAAGGATCGCGGCGAAAAGGGCAAGGGTTTTACGCACAAGGTCGGCGACATCGTCACCATATCGTCGGAGAAATTCGGCGCGCTGGTCAACCGGGTGCGGCTGTCGCCCGATTGCCCGCACTGGACCTACGGCGCCAGCCATCTGATGCGCGACCTCGCCAGGGCCAACCTCATCTAGGTTCCCGCCCCCCTGCGACATTAGATTTCTCGGCCCTCGAATTGAGGGGCCTCGCTCGTAGAATATCAGCCAAACTGATGCAATCTGATGGGACCGCTGATGGCGCCTTGTCGCGCGCCGACTACCACTGGCAAATGGAGGCTTGCCATATGTCGAAAAAGCGGATGCTCTGATGCATCCAGGTCGGCGCTGGCAAAAATACGATCAGGGTTTGTCGTGATCGTCGTCGGAGGTGGAGGAAGTTTTCAAATGGGAGGAAATCAAATGCTGACAAGGCTACGACTATTTGTATTCGGCTTGATCGTGGCGCTGGCCATTCCGGCGGCGGCACAGGCCAAGACCTTCTACTGGATTTCGCATGGCGGCCCGGCCGATCCGGTCTGGACCTACTTCCTCGCCGGCGCCAAGCAATGGGCGACGGACACCGGCAACACCGTCAACACCTCGTTCCACAATGGCGACGTGTCGTCCCAGCAGGAGGCGGTTCGCGCGGCCATCGCTGCAAAGGCCGACGGCATCACCACCACCAGCCCCGACCCGGGCAGCCTTATCGAGCTGGCTAGGGAAGCACGGGCGGCAAACATCCCGATCATCAACTTCAACACGCCCGATCCGAAGGCGGACTTCAACGCCTATGTTGGCGGCGACAACGTCACCTTCGGCAGGAACTGGGCGCAGTATCTGGTCGACAAGGGTCTGGTGAAAAAGGGCGATTTTGTCTGGATGCCGGTGGAAATCCCGGGCGCCACCTATGGCGTTCAGGAAGAAGAAGGCATCAAGAGCGTGTTCGAGCCGCTCGGCATCACCTATGAAATCACCGAAGCCACGCTCGACCAGGCCGAAGCGATCAACCGTATGGTCGACTACCTCACCGCTAACAGGACCAAGGTCAAGGCGATCATCGGCCTCGGCGATCTGGTGACCGGCTCGATAAAGCGGGTGTTCGACCAGGCCGGCATCAAGCCGGGCGAAATCCCGGTCGTCGGCTGGGGCAACTCGCTCGACACCACCCAGGAGGTGCTGACCGGCTACGTCAATGCCGCACAATGGCAGGATCCGCAGGCGACCAGCTATGTGGCGCTTTCGATCGCCAATATGGCCGCCAGCGGCATTCCGCCCGGCTTCGACGTGATCACCGGCGCACTCTACGAAAAGGACACCGCGCAGGTCTACGACGACATCCTGTCTGGAAAATAAAACCGCGATCGGGATGGTCGCGGCACGCCTGCCGCGGTCATCCCCATCATTCCGCCGAGCCTCGAACCGCCTTGCGCGGTGCCGGGCTTGGCCAGTCCCAACCATGTCGCGGGTCCAACGTGGAAAACAGTTCCATCATCCAACGCTCGATCGCCAGGCCGGAATTCGGGCCCTTCGTGCTGCTCGTCGTCGAGCTCGCCGTGTTCTGGGGGTTCAACCACGACTTCCTGTCGCCGCAGAACATCAGCAACATATTGGCCTTCACGGTCGAGCTTGGCCTGATTGCGCTGGCGATGACGCTGTTGATGACTTCGGGCGAATTCGACCTCTCGGTCGGATCGCTGTTCGGCTTCTCGCCAGTCTTGATGTGGACGCTCTTCAACAGCGGCCTCACCTCGCTGGAAGCTGGCTTCGTCGTGGCCCTGCTGGTTGCCGCCTTCATCGGGCTGGTCAATGGCTGGTTCGTGACGCAACTCAAGATTCCCTCGTTCCTGGTGACGCTCGGCATGCTGCTGGTCGTGCGCGGCACCGCTCTGTTCGTCACCAGCGGATTTCCGCAACGCACCTGGAGCGCCGAAGGCAGCTGGCTTGCCGAGGCGCTGGTCGGCGATTTCTTCATCGGGCCGTTCCGCATTTACATGTCGCTGTTCTGGTTCATCGCAGCAGCGATCGCACTCGGCTACGTGCTGACGCAGAGCCGGACCGGCAACTGGATCCAGGCGGCCGGCGGCAACCCCAATGCGGCAAGGGCGCGCGGCGTCAATGTCAGCGGCGTCAAAATCGGCCTGTTCATCCTGTCCTCGATCATGGCCTCGCTTGCCGGCGTCATCAGCTCGCTGCGCACCTCAGCGGCCAACCCGAACAGCGGCACCGGCTACGAGCTCGAAGTCATCGCCATGGTGGTGATCGGCGGCACGGCGCTGACCGGCGGACGCGGCACCATTATCGGTACCGTGCTCGGTATCCTGATCCTGCGCGTGATGCGCAACGGCATCGTGCTGATCGGCGTGCCAGGGCTTGCCTACAACATCTTCATCGGCGCGATCATCCTCGGCATGATGGCGCTCCACTCATGGCTGGAACGCCGGCATCAGGCGGGGACTTGAACCATGGCCGAACCGCTTGTCCGCATGGAAAACATCCGCAAGTCCTACGGCCGTGTGCAGGCGCTGGTAGACGCCAATTTCCATGTCAATGAAAGGGAGATCGTCGGTCTGCTCGGCGACAATGGCGCCGGCAAGTCGACGCTGATCAAGGTGCTGTCGGGTGCGGTTCCGCTGACCAGCGGCGACATCTTCATCCGCGGCAAGAAGGTGGACTTCCGCAGCACCAGCGACGCCATCGCCCACGGTATCGAGACGATCTACCAGGACTCGGCACTGGTCACGCAATTGTCGATCGCGCGCAATCTGTTTCTCGGGCGCGAGCCGATCAAGCCGCCGCGTTTCCTCAACCGCATGGACCAGGAAGCAATGAACGTGGTCGCCCGCGACCTGCTCAAGCAGGTCGGCATCTCGAAGAACATCCCGCCGACCACGCCGATCGGCTCGCTCTCCGGCGGTGAGCGGCAGGCCGTGGCGATCGCGCGCGCCATGCATTTCGACAGCGACTTGATCATCCTCGACGAGCCGACCAACAATCTCGGCGTCGCCGAGACGCAAGGTGTGCTGAGCTTCGTGCGCAGCGCCCGCGATTCGGGGCATTCCTGCATCTTCATCGCCCATAACATCCACCATGTCTTCCAGGTGGTCGACCGCATCGTCGTGATGCGCCGCGGCAAGGTGGTTGCCGACGATATCGATCCGACGAACACCAACGTCGCGGAAGTCGAACGGATCATCACCGGCATGTCTGACAAGGAGATCCACGACGCCATCGTGCAGGGGAAGCAACCGCAGGGCTGAGTGGCCAGCTGGAAGCCGGGTTGGCCGTATCTCTGGCACAGGATCGCATCGGCTCCTATGACTGCGACAATGAAAGCCACCGTTGCCGACATCGCCAGAAGCTGCGGGCTGTCGACCGCGACGGTCGACCGGGTGCTGAACAACCGGCCAGGCGCCAGCGCGGCCAACCGGCAGCGCGTGATGGAGGCGGCCAAGCAGCTTGGCTATTTGCCGGTCGTGGATCAGGTCACACTGCCGTCGCGGCCGGCGCATCTCGAGTTCTTCCTGCCGATCGGCACCAATGCCTTCATGATGGATCTGGCAAATCATATCGAGGATTATGCGGCACGCCTGCCGCTTGTCGCCTCCTGCCGGATCCACAAGCTCGCAGGCATCTCGCCGAACGCGTTGCAGGCGGCGGTCGAAAACCTCTCGCTCAAGGCAAACGGCGCCGGCGTCATCGCGATCGATCATCCGAGAACGCGCAACATCCTGCGCGAGATCGTCGAGGCCGGCATCCGCCTCGTCACGCTGGTGTCGGACGTTCCGGGCGCACCGCGATCGGCCTATGTCGGCATCGACAACCGTGTGGCCGGGCGCACCGCAGCGCTTTTGATGGGACGTTTCGTGGGCGGGCGCACCGGGCATCTGGCAATGGTCGTCGGCTCACGCTCCTATCGCGGGCATGAGGAACGTGAAATGGGCTTTCGCTCCGTGCTCAGCGAGGAGTTCCCCAATTTGACCGTGACCAGCGCCGTCGAGATCAACGACGAGCCTGATATCAGCTACACCGCGACGATGAAGGCGCTGCACAACGAGCCGGAACTGCTCGGCATCTATTGCGTCGGCGCCGGGCGTTCGGGCGTGGCGAAGGCGCTGCTGGAAGCCAAGCCGCAAAGGAAGCCGGTGTTCATTTGCCACGACCTGACGAGGGCGACACGCGGCTATCTCGTCGACGATCTGCTCGATGTCGTCATCGACCAGAATGCACGACTGATCGCCGAGCAATCGGTCATTCGCCTGCTCGGCTCGATCGCTTCCTCGGCACCCTATCTGACACGAAAATTCATCGAGCCGCGACTGATCTTCAAGGAAAACGTTCCGGTCCAGTGATGCCGCGCAAACGGCTACCGTCAGTTGTTCGAATGGTTAAAATTCTGTTGATACCGCAGATCTGCACATCTGCTATGCATCTTTCGTTGTTGCCGAATCATTGGGCAACTGCTAGTTTCGCAGGTGTCGGCCATCTACTCCTCCCAGATGCGATGCCGACGCTGAGTGCGGTACACCTCCTCCCGTCCCGTATTCGAAATCAAGCCCGCTGCCACCTCCTCCCGGCAGCGGGCTTTTTTGTTCCGGCTCCGGATGCTGGGCAAAGATTGAGGTCACGAAGATCACCGCCTTGATCGGCGTCGAATGACCAATACGGGCGACCGGCTTGTTCGGGAGCCGTCACCAGGGTTGATGCCGCCGGCATATTCGCCAGCAAGGGTGTTGAGCCGCGATCAGCGGATCCGTCGGAATCCCGTCACACTTGTCACTCTCACCAATTCGCTATCGGTTCTATCCTGCCTCACCAACAAGCAACAGGTAGCGCCGGGAATGGTTCGGCGACAGACCGGCAAAGGAGAAGCGCGATGACGGCTCGTCCGAACGGACAAAAGAGCATTCGGCGGTGCGGCTCGCAATGAACACGCTACCGATCGTTTCGCCGCTTGCGAGACTATCTGGCCGCAGCGCCCCGGAAAGAGGCGATCAGGCCTTCCGCCATGCGGACAAATTGCGCGCTGGGGCCTTCGGCTCCGACGCTTTGAAGGCTGACACGGGCGCCTTCAAGCAGCAGCGACAACGTATCGGCGAGAAGCTCTGCCTGGCCGATGCCGGCATCCCGGCACAGGCCGACCAAACGGTCGCGCTGGGCCTGCTTGAGTTCCTTGATCACCCGACGGGCCGGATGGTCGGTCTCGCTCAACTCGATGGCGGCGTTCGCCATGTCGCAACCGCGGCCGTCCACCATCAGGCAATCGGCCGCCATCCGAACCCAGGCGTGCAGTTGCGCAAGCTTGTCGCCCGGATGCTCGGCCTCGAACTTTTGCCACATCGCGTTGGCGCTGCATGCGGTCGCCCGCAGGCACTCGATGACCAGATCGTCCTTGGACTCAAAATGACGGTAGAGCGTCATCTTGTTGGTACCGGCGGCCTCAGTGATCGCGTCGACACCGACGCCCTTGATGCCATGCTTGTGGAACATATCCCGTGCCGTCTCCAGGATGCGATCCCGGGGGCGGATGCGTTCCGCAGTGCCGTCTTCCATCAAAACCTCCTTGCTTCCGGGGTTTCCGAAAAATCCCTCGGTACACCTCTTGACTAGGGTGTTACCGGTCTGTAACTTCTAGATGTTACTTACTGGTAACACCCCCATTGCCTCGTGTCAATCTCGCAGGCGCCTGTGAACAGCCTTCGCCGAATCGGCCCAGGCATCAACTGCGCCCCAGGCGACTTTGGCCGCGAACAGGAAGACCACCCGATCTGCGGCGTCCGCCGCAGATCGCAAGCCAGGAGCCGCTACGATGTCGCAGCGCAAGGATTTGACGATCGACGAAGTTGTGAAGGATCCGATGATCCGGATGCTGATGAAGGCCGACCGTGTCGACCCGCGCTCTTTCGAGACAATGCTGCGTACCCTTGCGGATACGCAAGGCCGCAGCCGCAAGGCGCCGCCTCGTTTCCTGGAAGACCCTGGGCAAAGCCGCAGCCGACGGCTGTCCAGAGTGGCCAAGGCCTTCGGCCAGGCGAGAGCATCGGGCGAGGCGTACGTGTCATGGTAAACTTCTTCATCCACCGACCGATCTTCGCATCGTCGATCGCCATCATCATGGTGCTCGCCGGGGCGATCTGCTATTTCCTGCTGCCTGTCTCGCAATTTCCCGACATCACGCCGCCTCAGGTCGTGGTCAGCGCCAACTACCCGGGCGCCAGTGCGCAGGTTGTGGCCGACACCGTCACGACGCCGCTCGAACAGCAGATCAACGGCGTGCAGGGGATGACCTATATGTCGTCATCGAGTTCCAATGACGGCTCGTCGACGATCACGATCACCTTCGAGGTCGGCTACTCCCTGAGCACCGCTGCCGTCGACGTCCAGAACCGCGTGTCGCAGGCGGCCTCCTCGCTGCCGGCCATCGTCAACCAGGGCGGCGTGACGATCAAAAAGCAGAATCCGAATTTCGTCCTGATCGTCAACCTCACCTCGCCCGACGGCTCCGTCGACCCGGTTGCGCTCAGCAACCTCGCCTACCTGCAAGTGGTCGACCCGCTTAAGCGCCTGCCGGGCGTCGGCGACGTGCAGATCTTCGGCGAGCGGCGCTATTCGATGCGCGTATGGCTCGATCCCGACAAGCTCGCCAATCTCGGCATTACAGCCGTCGATGTCCAAAACGCCATCGCCGAGCAGAATGTCCAGGTTGCGGCCGGCAAGATCGGGCAGTCGCCTGCGCCGGCGGGTACTGCTTTCGAAATGCAGGTCAACGCTGTCGGCCGACTGAGCGATCCCAAGGAATTCGGCGATATCGTCGTGCGCGCCGATGCCGCGAACGGTTCGTTGGTTCGATTGCGCGACGTCGCGCGCATCGAACTCGGCGCCCTGCAATATTCGTCGTCAGCGTTCTTCGGCGAGGATCCGACCGTGGTGCTTGCGGTCTACCAGATGCCGGGTTCGAACGCGCTCGATCTGCAGCAGCGCGTCAAGGACAAGATGCAGGAACTGTCGGCCCGTTTCCCGAAGGGCGTCAGCTACGCCATGCACTACGATACGACACGTTTCGTTTCGGCGTCGATGCACGACGTGCTTGTCACGCTCGGCGAGGCGCTGGTCCTGGTTGTCGCGGTGGTGTTCATCTTCCTGCAGAGCTGGCGCACCACGATCATCCCGACGATTGCGATTCCGGTGTCGCTGGTGGCCACGCTCATCGTCATGTACATGTTCGGCTTCTCGCTGAACATGCTCAGCCTGCTCGGCATGGTGCTGGCGATCGGTCTCGTCGTCGATGACGCGATCGTCGTCGTCGAGAATGTCGAGCGCCAGCTGGAGGCCGGCCTCAAACCGGTCGCTGCCACGCGCGCGGCGATGGCCGAGGTCACCGGCCCGATCATCGCCACGACCGCCGTGCTGATGGCCGTGTTCGTGCCGGTCGCCTTCATACCCGGCGTTTCCGGCCGGCTCTACAACCAGTTTGCGCTGACGGTGGCGATCTCCTTCGGCATCTCAGCCTTCGTCTCGCTGACGCTCACCCCGGCGCTCAGCGCCGCCTTCCTGCGCCACCGCCCGGCAACGCAGTTCGCGCCGTTCCGCTGGTTCAACACGGGCTTCGAACGGCTGTCGCATGCCTATGCCCATGGTGTGCGCATCCTCATCCGCCTGCGCTGGATCATGCTCGGGCTGTTCGCGGCCGGCCTTGTCGCGACCTACTTCGTCTGGCAGCGCCTGCCCTCGACCTTCCTTCCGGTCGAGGACCAGGGCTATTTCTTCGTGGTCATCCAGTTGCCGGATGGGGCGTCGCTGGAGCGCACCGACGCGGTGGCCCGGAAGGTACGCGATGTCCTGCAGAACACGCCCGGCGTCGATATCGTCGGCTCGATCAGCGGCTTGAACTTCCTCACCAGTGCCGCCCAGTCGAACTCGGCGGTGGAATTCGCCATTCTTAAGCCATGGGACGAACGCGGCCCTGACCAGAGCGCCTCGAGGCTCGTCGCCGACGTGCGCTCGAAGCTTATGGAAATTCCGGAGGCCTTCGCGCTGAGCTTCGATCCGCCTTCGATCCCTGGCATCGGCACGACCGGCGGTTTTGAATTCCAGGTGGAGGACCTGACCGGTCGCGGCAGCGCTGCGCTCAACGACGCGACGCAAGCCGTGCTTGCCGAAGCGCGCAAACAGCCCGAGCTCAACCCGCAGCAATTGTTCTCGTCGTTCTCGACCTCGACGCCGCAGTTCAACTACGACCTCGACCGCAACAAGGCGAAACTGCTCGGCCTCAGTCTGCCTGACGTGTTCAACACGCTGCAGATCTATCTGGGCTCGCTTTATGTGAACGACTTCAACCTGTTCGGCCGCACCTTCCGGGTGACGATCCAGGCCGACAAGGATGCGCGTGCGGGTGCTGCCGATATTTCGCGGCTCTATGTGCGCAATGCATCCGGCGGCATGGTGCCGTTGAGCACGCTCGGCAAGCTGGTGCCTATCGTCGGCCCGGAAACCGTCCCGCATTACAACAACAATGCGTCGGCCCTGATCAACGGCGGTGCCGCACCCGGCTTCTCCTCGGGCCAGGCGGTCGCCGCGATGGAACGGGCCGCCGCCACGGCACTGCCGAAGGATTTCGGCTACGAATGGACTGGCATCACCTATCAGGAGCTCAAGGCCGGATCGATCGCCTCGATTGTCTTCGGTCTCGCCATGGTCTTCGTCTTCCTGATCCTCGCCGCCCAATATGAGAGCTGGGCCATGCCCTTCATGGTTCTGCTCGCGGTGCCGCTTGCCCTGTTCGGTGCCTTTGTCGCCTTGTTGATGCGCGGCATGCAGATCGACGTCTATTCGCAGATCGGCTTCGTCATGCTGATCGGGCTGGCGGCGAAGAACGCCATTCTGATCGTGGAGTTTGCCCGGCGCCGGCGCGAGGAAGGTCTCAGCATCGTCGACGCCGCAATGGAAGCGGCGCGCCTGCGGCTGCGGCCCATCCTGATGACCGCCTTCGCGTTCATCCTCGGCGTGCTGCCGCTGATGTTCTCCACAGGTGCTGGTGCAGCGAGCCGCCAGTCGATCGGCACCACCGTCTTTGGCGGCATGGTCGCAGCGACGATCCTGTCGCTGGTGTTCGTGCCGGTCTTCTATGCGGTGATCGAGCAGCTGCGCGAGCGCGGCAGCAAGAGCGAACCCGTTGCCGAACCGACTGAACCAACTGCCGAACCCGCTTTCGAGCGATTGGCCGAAGCGGCCGAATAGGATTGGAGAATTGATCATGCGTAAATGGAAAATTGCATTGGGAGCGGCCGTTGCCGTTGGGGCGATCTCGGTGGCCAGCGTTCACTTGCTCGACATGGGCAATTTCGGGCTCAACGCCGGTACGGCAGGAGCGGCAACGCCCGAACCCGCGGCGTTTGTCATGCCGGTGCCGGTGGTGAGCGTCGTCAAGAAGACGATCCCGATCTATCTCGACTATGCCGCCCGCACAGAGCCGATCCGCAGCATCACGCTGCAGGCGCGCGTACCGGGTTATCTGCAGGAGCAGGTCGCGCCCGACGGCAGCGATGTCAAGAAGGGCGACCTTCTCTACAAGATCGCTCCAGAGGATTTTCAGGCCGCCCTCGACCAGGCGAAGGCTCAGGTCCAGCGCGACGAAGCAACGCTCGACTATGCGCGTTCCAGCCTTGGTCGCGGCACCGAGCTCGCCAAGAGCGGATACATCGCCAAGGATGCGTTCGACCAGCGCACCAGCAGCTTGCGCGAGGCCCAGGCCTCGCTCGCCGTGAACCAGGCGGCTGTGCGGACCGCCGAGCTCAATCTGAGCTATTCCGAAATCAAGGCGCCGTTCGCCGGGCGCGTCGGCCGCAACCAGGCCTCGGTCGGAACCCTGGTCAGCGTCGCCGGCACTGGGCTCAACACGCTGGTGCAACTCGACCCGATCTATGTCACCTTCAATCCGAGTGAAACAGATCTGGTGCAGATCGAGGAAGCCCGCGCGGCGGGGCCCGTCGATGTCGACGTCCTGCTTCCCGGCGATACGGAGCCGCGCCAGAGAGGTCAGCTCACCTTCATCGACAACACGGTCGATCGTTCGACCGGCACCATCACCGCACGGGCGACGATCGGCAATGCCAAGTTCACACTGCTGCCGGGCCAATATGTTCGCGTCAGGCTGCACATCAAGCAGCAGCCCGATGCACTGATGGTGCCGCAGACGGCGTTGGGATCGAGCCAGCTCGGCAAATACCTCTACGTCGTCGGCAAGGACAACACTGTCGACCAGCGCATCGTTTCGCTCGGGCCGACCAATGGCGATCTGGTGGCCATCTCGAGCGGCGTATCGGAAGGCGACCAGGTGATAACAGGCAATCTGCAGAAGATCGGCCCTGGAATGCCTGTCTCGCCGCTGCCAGAGAAACCGGCCACCTGATACCCCCCATCAGGCCCGGTCCAGCGGCGCCCCCGGCTATGCCGAGGGCGCCGTTTTGCTGAGCAGTTCGACAAGGCCGCGACATCGGCGCGATCGGCCTTGGCCGCGAGCATGAACGCGCAATAGGGATCGGAAAGCCGGACCGAGATCTGCCCGAAATCCAAAGATACTGCTTGTTAGATTGTCGACAATCTGCTTCTCTGCTTCCAGCACCTTGTGGAGTTGAGGAATGGGGAAGCTGGATTTTGCTCCGATCGCGAACACGACAAGACGCGCCGAGATCGTGGCGTTGCTTCGGCGTGCAATCCTGACCGGCCAGCTGGAACCCGGGCAGAAACTCAACGAACTCAGGATTGCCGAGCAGATGCGGGTGAGCCGCGCACCGCTGCGCGAAGCGATGCGTGAGCTGGTCCAGGAAGGCATCCTGACCAGCATTCCTTACGCCGGAACCTTCGTCATTGATGTGACCGCCAAGGACATCGACGACGCCTATTCGCTCAACAAGGTTCTGGATGAGTTCGCCATCGAACTGACCTGGCCGCTTCGCGACCAGCGGTTCTTCGATGAGCTGGACCGGCGCCACGAGGCGGTGAAGCAGGCGACGCGCGACCGCGACACCACAAGGCAGATCGAAACGGCGCTGCAATTGCACGGCCTGATCCACGAATGGGCCGACAATTCGGTTCTGCTCGAGACCTGGCAGCGACTGACCAGCCGGCTGCAGATGTATTTCGCCCTGCATCAGCGGGCGCGCAAAGAGCCGGTGCCTGACGAAGATATCCACAAGACCTATGTGCGGTTGCTGAAAGGCGCCGACATGCGCGCCGCACAAAGCCATGCCCGCGAGCATATCGGCCTCGACTTCGAAGAACTGCTCGCCTATGCGCGCAGCCTCGAACAGCGTGCTCCCAATGACACCAATCCCTATCGCGCCGGCTTGACGCGCAACCGGCCAGAAGCCAGCTGAGTCCACCGGCGCCAATTGCGGCTTCGTCAGGACATCACAGACAACGGACAGAGAACGTGCAGATCAGAACCATCAAGGCCTACCATGTCGTGCAGCCCTTCGTGGACGGGCCCTATCGTATGTCCAAGGGTCGTGTCGCCGACGCGTTCGACGCGGTGATCGTCGCCATCACCGCCGACAGCGGGCTGACCGGGTGGGGCGAGATGGCGCCGCTCGGCAATTTCTACTCGCCGGCATTCGCGGCCGGCACTCGCGCCGGCGTCATCGAAATCGCACCGCATCTGCTCGGCCACGATCCCCGCGCCTTGGCCAGTATCGGCAGGCTGATGGACACGGTGTTCAAGGGCCATCCCTACATCAAGTCGGCGCTCGACATGGCATGCTCGGATCTCGCGGCACGCGCCGCCGACATACCGCTGGTAACGCTGCTCGGCGGGCGCGAGAGCGAGACGGCAGAACTATACAAGGTCGTCACCCATGGCACGGTCGATGCGATGGCCGCACTTGCCAAGCGCATCGTCAAGGACGGGTTTCACCGGCTGCAGGTCAAGGTCGGCGGCAACGTCCATGACGACATCGAGCGCGTCACCGCGGTCGCCGCTTCGGTGCCGAAGGGCACCGTCATCTTCTGCGACGCCAATGCCGGCTGGACGCCCTATCAGGCGCGCCAGTTCACTGACGCGACGCGTGCCATCGACTACACGTTCGAGCAGCCCTGCACCACGATCGATGAATGCATGTCGGTGCGCCGCTCGCTCGACAAGCCGATGGTGCTGGACGAATCCGTCGCCTCGCTGGACGACATGCTCGACATCCATCGCAAGGGCGCGGCCGACGGGCTGACGCTGAAGATCTCGCGGCTCGGCGGCGTGACCAAGACGCGCCAGATCCGCGACCTTGCCGTCGATCTCGGCTTCATGATCACCGTTGAAGACACCGGCGGCGCCGAGATCGACACATCAGCCATGGCGCATCTGTCGCTGTCGACGCCGGAGGAGCGCCGGCTGCACGCCATTGCCTTCCACGAATGGGTGACGGTGCGCACCGCAGCGAACATGCCGCCGGTTTCGGGAAGCCGCATCGGCATTCCGGACGGACCGGGCCTCGGCATCGATGTCGTTCCCGACCTGCTTGGCGCGCCCTTCTTCGAGGTCGGCAGCTAAATACTGGCATGCGCCGATCGGGCATGCCGGTTGGCGATACCTGTCGCGCGATTCGTCGTTAGCGTAAGACGCACCGGCAGCTGAGCCGCCATGAAGCAGCTTATCGCCGCACTTGCTCGCTTGCGAGAGGCGATGTCTCGGTCATCGCGGTCTGCATCCCTAGAGATCACCGCCTTCTGCTCCCTAGCTGACCGCGCAGCCAAGCAGCATCCCAAGGGCGCACGAATCGAATCACACAATTTTGGAAAGAAGGCTGCCGAATTCCAGGTTGAAATATTTTTCATTTAGAAATAGGAATGTTCAAAATGACTTGGAGGCCGCGGCGCGGCAAGAGCTGGAGGAAGCGACATGGCCCATCCGCAATTTACAGCGGAACTTTTGCAACGCGCTGAAAAGCAGGGGCCGATCACCATCGGGCTTGCCGGCGCCGGGCAGATGGGCACCGACATCGTCGTCCAGGTGGCGTTGATGCCGGGCATGCGGATCGGCGCCATTTCCGAGGTCAGGCCGCAGGCGGCGATCGATGCAGCGCTGCTCGCCGGCCACGACCGCTCGGACATCGTCCACGCCGGCAATGCAGCTGATATCGACCGCGCCATCGAGGCCGGCAAGATTGCGGTGACCGAAGATTTGCATGCGCTGGCTTCCGCCGGCCGTATCGACGTTATCATCGACGCGACAGGCAATCCCAACATCGGCACGCTGTTCGCGCTCGAAGTGATGAAGAACGGCAAGCATATCGTGATGCTCAACGTCGAAGCCGACATCACCATCGGTCGCTTTCTCAAGGAGGAGGCGCGCAAGGCGGGCGTCGTCTATACGGGTGCGGCCGGCGACGAGCCGGCCTGCACGCTGGAGATCATCGGCTTTGCCAAGAGCCTCGGCTTCAACATCATCGCCGCCGGCAAGGGCAAGAACAATCCGCTGAAGATCGACGCCATGCCGGCCGATTACGAGAAGGAGGCGGCCGAGCGCAACATGAATGCGCGCATGCTGGTCGAATTCGTCGACGGCTCGAAGACGGCGATCGAGATGGTGGCGATCGCCAATGCCACTGGTCTGGTGCCCGACGTGCCCGGCATGCACGGCCCGACCGCGACGCTGGAGGAACTCGCCAGCGTGCTTTGCCCGCGCGAGGATGGCGGCGTGCTGCATCGCAAGGGCGTGGTCGACTATTCGATCGGCAAGGGCGTCGCGCCCGGCGTGTTCTGCATCATCGAGACCCGGCATCCGCGCGTGCTGGAGCGCATGATCGACCTCAAGGTCGGCAAGGGCCCCTATTTCACGATCTTCCGCCCCTATCATTTGACCAGCCTGGAAGTGCCGCTGTCGGCGGCGCGCGCCGTGGTCTACAAGCGCGCCGACATGGAGCCGCTCGACCATCCGGTCGCCGAGGCGGTGGCGGTTGCCAAGAGCGACCTTGGCCTTGGCCAGTCGCTCGGCATGATCGGCGAGAACGACTATCGCGGCTTCGCCATGACCTGGGAGGACGCGCGCGCCCGCGGCGCCCTGCCGCTCGGCCTCGCCGAGCGGGCCAAGGTGGTCAAGCCGGTCAAGACAGGCGATTTCCTCACCTACGAAAACTGTGTACCCGACGATTCGATGGTGATAACCCAGATCCGCCGTCGTCTCGACCAGTCGGACGGACGGTTCGTTACGCACGCCGCCTGAATCCGCTGGATTTCCACCTGATGGACGATGTCGTAATCGGGATCGACGCCTCGACGACGGCCGTGAAGGCGATCGCTTTCACGCGCGACGGCGAGGAACTGTTCCAGGCGCGCGAAGCCTATCCGCTTTCAAATCCCAAGCCCGGCCATTTCGAGCAGGATGCCGAACATTGGTGGACCGCGCTGCTCGGTGCATTGAAGCAGGTCACTGAGGCGGTGGGCGCTTCGCGGGTGGCGGCGATCTCCATCGCCCACCAGCGCGAGACCTTCACGCTGATCGATCACGCCGGCAAGCCGCTTATTCCGGCGATCCTGTGGCTGGACGAGCGCGCGCGCCCGCAAGTTATCAGGCTTTCGGCTGAGCTCGGCCGCGAGACGATCCGCGACTGGAGCGGCAAGCCGCCAGACCCGACGCCCGCGCTCTATGCGATCGCCTGGCTGGCCGAACACCAGCCGCAAACGCTCGACGACGCAGCCGCACTCTTCGACGTGCATGGCTTCTTCGTCCACCGGCTGACCGCACATCTGGTCACCAGCACGGCAAGTGCGGATCCGCTCGGGCTGCTCGACGTCAGGAATGGCACTTGGCACCCTGAGCTCGTTACCGCCGCAGGACTCCGGCCGGACCAGTTGCCGGAACTGGTCGCGCCGGGCGCAATCTGCGGCGGACTTGTCGAAAGTGCGGCACGGCTGACCGGCCTGAAGGCCGGCACGCCTGTTGTCGCCGGCGCCGGCGACGGCCAAGCGATGGGCCTCGGCATGGGCGTTCACGCCGAAGGCAAAAGCTATCTCTCGCTTGGCTCGGGCATCGTCAGCGGCTGTTATTCCGGTAAGATCACGACGTCGAACGCGTTTCGAACGCTGGTCTCGCCGACCGGTTCGGGCTTCATGTTGGAGACCGTGCTGCGCTCGGGCATGCAACTGGTCGACTGGATCGTTCGCACGACCGGCTCGCCGTCGGCCGCAGCGCTGGAGAAGGCGGCGGTCGACGTTTCCGCCGGCAGCGAGGGCCTGCTTGTCATGCCCTATTGGGCCGGTGTCATGAGCCCCTACTGGGACGGCGCGGCGAGAGGCGCCATTGTCGGTCTGTCGCTGGACCATGAGCCGAAGCACCTTTTTCGAGCGGTTCTGGAAGGCATCGCCTTCGAGCAGGCCATCGCCAGCGAAGCAATGGAAACTCAAGCCGGCGGCAAACCGGCGGCTGTGATAGCTGCCGGCGGCGGCACCAACTGCGCCCTGCTGATGCGGATCATGGCAAGCGTGCTCGAGCGGCCGCTCTCCGTCTCGCCGGTCAACGAAGCCGCAGCGCTCGGCGCCGCCATGCTGGCGGCCTCCGCCATCGGATGGTTTGCCTCGCCGGAGACCGCGGCTGAGGCGATGGCCGCGCGGCCAACCAGGCATGTCGAGCCGGTCGAGGGGCTGATCTCCGGTTATCGCGCGCGCAAGGCGATCTACCGCGACCTTTATCGGGCGACGCGCGACATCCATGCCCGCCTCGACGCGCTAAGCGAGGCTAGCGGTTGAGCAGGCCCTTGGCCGCATCCTCGTCGGTGATCAAAACCGATATCTTGGTGTTGGCGAGCGCCGCCCGCATGATGGCAATTTTTTCCTGCCCTCCCGAGACCAGGATGATGGCCGGGATGTCCGACAGGTCCTGCAGCGGATAGGCGCAGACCCGGCGGTTGACCTCATGGTCGACGAGCCGGCCCTCGGCGTCGATGAAATGGCATAAAATATCACCAACTGCGCCGGCCGCCTGCAATTCCTCGAGTTCGCTGGGCTTGATGAAGCCGTAATTGGCGATCGGGCTGTCGTTGGAAAATGATCCGACGCTGAGCACGGCGATGTTTGCCCGGCGCGCGCGGAAGACAACGTCCTGAACGCTGCGCTGGCTCATGAAGGCTTCGCGCTGCTCCGGCCTGTCGGCATAGACCGGTACCGGCAGCAGAAAGCACTCCGCACCGATCTTTTCGGCGAATTCCCAGGCGCTCTCGGTCGGGTTGAGCGGCTGGGCATGGGTGAGGCCGCCCAGCATGGAAACCACCGTCGTCCTGGCGATCGGCCGCCGCGGCAATTCGTTGATGGCGAATTTCAGCGTCCTCCCCCAGCCAAGTGCGATGACATCGCCGGCATTCACATTGTCGGCCAGATAGGCGCCCGCGGCATGGCCGATCATCAGCGGCGTGTTGGTTCGGTCGGCGGCCGACGGCACCACAACCGCCTGGCTCAGTCCGAAACGCTGCTTCAGAGCCTCTTCCAGCACTAAGCATTCGACGACGCTGTCGCGGATGCGGAACTGGACGACGCCCTCCTCACGCGCGGCGGACAGGATGCGATGCACCTTGATGCGACCGATGCCGAGGATCTCCGAAATCCTCTCTTGCGTCAGCCCCTCGACATAATAGTGCCAAGCGGCACGTGCCTTCAGTTCGGCATCCGGGAAGCGCGAGGCCTTGTCATTCTCCGTCATCGCCATCTTTTTGCCCTCCCGCGGTCGTCCGAATCCTTAAATGCCATTCAAGTGGCGTATCCCACCAAGCGCCACGAAATCGTTCTGCGTGCCCAGGATTCAAGATTTATGACATCGACAGGATATCGTCTACAACGCGAGATGAAAGCCAAAATGGTGAACATTTACTTCGTCTTGGCCGTCTCGGCCTGCTCAAGCAGCCGAAACGAAGTCGCGGGATGAGAGCGCACCTGAAACGCGGCATTTCATGCCCTTTCGTAAGGCAAACCGGCTGGCGGCGCAAACCGGCGTGGAATAATGCGGCGGGCCTTGACAATTTTCCGACGAACAGTTTAGCTGAACAAAATTGCATATCAAAGATAAATTGTTCACAGGGAGGTGCCTGGTGAGCAAGAGTGAGCCGACGACGCATCGCCGGATCGCTGATGGAGGAGACAAAATGGCTCTGAGCAACGGTGCAAGCGAGTTAAAGGCCGGCCCAGGTGCGCAGGCCGCGGCGGGCGCGAAGCTTTCGGCCCTGTTCGCCGGGACCATGGGACCGCTGATCGGGCTGGTGCTGCTGTGCCTTGCGCTGTCGCTGGCCACCGACACGTTCCTGACCGTTCGCAACATCCTCAACGTGCTCGACCAGGTCACCGTGCTCGGCATCATGGCGATCGGCATGACGCTGGTCATCCTGATCGGCGGCATCGACCTGTCCGTCGGCTCCGTGCTGGCGCTCGCCGCCATGGTGATGGGGTTCGTCGCCCATCCCGACCATCTCAATCTCGGCATGCCCGCCGGCATCGTCACAGCGCTTGTCGTTGCTGGACTTTGCGGGCTGGTTTCAGGCCTGCTCGTAACCGTCACCAAGCTGCCGCCCTTCATCGCCACGCTGGCCATGATGTCGGTGGCCCGCGGTCTCGCCAACATGATCACCGACGGCTCGCAGATCATCGGCTTCCCCGACTGGTTCACTAGCCTGTCGATCATCCGCCATTTTGGCTTCCTGTCGGTCACCGTCGGCTTGATGATCGTTCTGGCGATCATCTTCGCAATCTTCCTCAACTATCGCGCGACCGGTCGCAGCCTCTATGCGATCGGCGGCAGCGCCGAAGTCGCCAGGCTGTCCGGCATACCGGTCAAATCGCTGACCAACTGGGTCTATGCAATCTGCGGCGTGCTGGCCGGGCTTGCCGGCATCGTGCTTGCGGCACGGCTCGATTCCGTCCAGCCGAGCTCCGGCTTCGGCTACGAACTGGACACGATCGCGGCGGTGGTGATCGGCGGCGCCAGCCTGTCGGGCGGCGTCGGCTCGATCGGCGGCACCGCCATCGGCGTGCTCATCATAGGCGTGCTGCGCAACGGTCTGAACCTGCTCGGCGTGTCGCCCTTCATCCAGCAGGTGGTGATCGGCGTGGTGATCGCGCTGGCGGTGGCCACGGATACGTGGCGGCGCAGAACGCAATGAAGAATTCGCCAGGGTGTCCGGGCGAAAACGGATCGGTGATCCGAACTGGGAGTTGTTCGGCCAAGGGCGCCGTGATGCGCCGGCAGAACAGATTGAACATCAACGGAGGAAACACATGCTGACCAAACGTTCATTGCTGCTTGCTGCCGCGGCCGTCATTCCGCTGCTCGGACTGTCCGAGATGGCGTCGGCCAAGGAGGCCAAGAAGCTTGGCCTTGCCGTCGCCAATCTGCAGGCCGATTTCTTCAACCAGATCAAGCAGTCCGTCGAAGCCTACGGCAAGGAAAAGGGCATCGAAATCATCACCGTCGACGCCAAGGGCGATTCGGCGACCCAGGTCAGCCAGGTGCAGGACCTGATCACGCAGAACATCGATGCGCTGATCTACATCCCGGCCGGCGCCACCGCCGCCACCGTGCCGACCAAGACGGCCAAGGCTGCCGGCATCCCGGTCATCAATGTCGACCGCAATGCCGAGGGCGCACCCGGCGACACCTTCATCGCCACCAACAGCGTGGCATCGGCCAAGGCGGTGTGCGACTACATCGCCAAGCAGGCCGGCGGCAAAGGCGAGCTGATCATCATCCATGGCCAGAAAGGCACGACGCCCGAGGTCGACCGGTCGAAGGGCTGCGGCGACGCGCTGAGCGGCTATCCCGACATCAAGGTGGTCGGCGAGCTGTGGAGCGAAGGCTGGCATCAGGACGAAGGCTTCAAGCTGACGCAGGACCTGCTGCAGTCGCATCCCGACGTGTCGATCGTCATCGGCCAGGCGGATGCGCTGGCGCTCGGTGCCGCGCAGGCGGTCAAGGTCGCCAATCCCGGCCACAAGGTCTGGGTTGCCGGCTTCGACGGCGACGTGGCGGCGCTCAAGGCACTGAAGGGCGGCGTCTTCGACGTAACCGCGACGCAGCAGACACAAGGCATGGGCCGGCTTGCCGTGGACGCGGCGATCAAGCTGGTGGCCGACGAAACCGTTCCCGCAGAACAGCTGCAGGACGCGACGCTGACCACCAAGGACAATGTCGACCAGTTCATCGCCAAGCATCCCTGACAATCGGTAACGAAACGATGGCCTTGGATCCCAGCCATACGCAGACCCCGCATCTGGGGCTCTTCGTCAGCGGCCTCTGCAAGAGCTACGGACCGGTCCAGGTTCTGGCCGATGCGAGCTTCGAGGTGCGGCCGGGAGAGGTCGTGGCGCTGCTTGGAGAAAATGGCGCGGGCAAGTCCACCGTTTCGAACATCATCGCCGGGTCGACCAAACCCGATGCCGGCAGCATCACATGGCGGGGGAAGCCCTATTCCCCCGCCTCTCCCGCCGACGCGATCGACGCCGGTGTCGGCATGATCCACCAGGAACTGAAGCTGCTGCCGGATCTGTCGGTCGCCGAGAACGTCTACGTCGGACGCCTGCCGATGCGCGGCGGCCGCATCGACCGTGCAGCCATGAATGCGCGGGCATCGGCGCAGTTGAAGCGGCTCGGCCTCGACGTTTCGCCGGAGCGCAAGGTGCGCACGCTGCGCATCGCCGCCCAGCAGCAGGTCGAGATCGCCAAGGCGTTGACGCTCAATGCCGAGCTTCTGATCTTTGACGAACCGACAGCAGCACTTGGCAGCGAGGAAACGGAACTGTTGTTCCAGCAGATCCGCAAGCTCAAGGCGGAAGGCATGTCCTTCATCTATATCAGCCACCGGCTGGACGAGATCGCTGAGATCGCCGACCGAGTGGTGGTGATGCGAGACGGGCGCATCGTCGCCCGCCACGAGCGCGCCGACATTCCGGTGCGCACCGTGGTCGAGCAGATGGTTGGCCGCAGCGTCGAGCGGATGTTCCCGCCGCTCTCGGAGCCGGGCAGCGAGACGTTGCTCGAGGTCGAGAACCTGTCCTCGCCGGAACGTAGCTTTCAAAATGTCAGCTTCTCGGTGCAGACCGGCGAAATCCTTGGCATCGCCGGCCTGATCGGCGCCGGCCGCACCGAGCTAGTGCGGGCGATCGCCGGCGCCGATCCGATTTCCTCGGGGTCGGTGCGTGTCGCCGGCAAACCGGTGCACCTCAATGGCCCGTCGGCGGCGATCAAGGCCGGCGTCGTGCTGGTTCCGGAAGACCGCAAGGCGCAAGGCGTGGTGCTCGACCAGACCATCGGCGAGAATCTGGCGATCGGCAATTTCGACCATGTCGCGCCGAATGGCTGGGTATTTCCCAAGGCGGTACAGAAATTCGCCGAGACCGGCATTGGCCGGCTCGGCGTCAAGGGCCGGCCTAACCAGGCGATCAGCAAGCTTTCCGGCGGCAATCAGCAGAAGGTGATTATCGCCAAATGGATTTCACGGCCGCCTAAGGTGTTCATCCTGGACGAGCCGACACGCGGCATCGATGTCGGCGCCCGCGCCGCAATCTACGATGTCATCGGCGACCTCGCCCGCTCCGGAATGGCGGTGGTGGTGGTGAGCTCCGACCTCGAGGAAGTGCTCGGTCTGTCACATCGCGTGCTGGTGCTGAGCCGTGGCCGCCAGCGCGGCATTCTCGACCGCAGCGAAGCGAGCAACGTCGCCGTCATGGAGCTCGCCACAAGCTAGGACGTGACCAGCGATTGGGGAATCGGAATAAAGCGCAGCAGGTGATACCCTCCCAAGCACCGGACCGCGCGGGGCGCCAGCTAGGACTGGCGCCCCTTCCTTGCTAGGCAGCACCGGCGGCTCAACAGGAAACATTTCGATGAAACTATTCAATCTTCATGGGGACGTTGCCCTCGTTACCGGCGCCGGCAGCGGCATCGGCCAAGCAATCGCCATCGGCCTGGCCGAGGCCGGCGCCGACATCGCCTGTTTCGGCCATGCCTCGAACGGCGGGCTGGACGAAACCGCCCACAGGATCTCGGCTCTTGGCCGCAAGGCACTGGTGCTGACCGGCACGGTGACTTCAGAGGCCGATCTCGCGGCGGCGATCGAACGCACAGAGAAGGAACTCGGCGCGCTGACCATCGCCGTCAACAATGCCGGCGTTGCCGCGGCCGAGCCGGCCGAGACATTGTCGCTGGAGAAATGGCAGAAGCTTTACGACGTCAATGTCAACGGCGTGTTCCTGTCCTGCCAGGCCGAAGCGCGCGCAATGCTGACGCGGCGCAAGGGCACGATCATCAACATCGCCTCGATGTCGGGCTCGATCGTCAATCGCGGCCTGACCCAGGCGCATTACAATTCGTCGAAGGCCGCCGTCATCCATATGTCTAAGAGTCTCGCCATGGAATGGGCCGATCGCGGCCTGCGCGTCAACGTCGTCAGTCCCGGCTACACGCTGACGCCGATGAACAAGCGGCCGGAGGTCGCCGACCAGGTCAGGATCTTCGAGCGCGACACGCCGATGGGGCGCATGGCGGCGCCGGAAGAGATGGTCGGCCCGACCGTGTTCCTGGCCAGCCGCGCTTCGAGTTTCGTCACCGGCATCGACCTGATCGTCGATGGCGGCTTCGTCTGCTGGTAGGAGAACAGGCAAGTGCAGAAGCGGTTCGAGGGAAAGACGGCGGTCATCACCGGCGCCAGCGGCGGCATTGGCGCGGCCATGGCCAGGCGCTTCGCGGCTGAGGGCGCGGCTGTCGTCGTCAGCGCCATCGACCCGCGCGTCGACGAGATCGCCGCCGGACTGAAGGCTGAAGGCGCCAAGGTCGCATCGCTGCGCATGGACGTGACCAAGAAGGACGAGGTCGCCGCCCTCTACGATCTGGCCGAACAGCAGTTCGGCCGCGTCGACATCTCCGTACAGAATGCCGGCGTCATCACCATCGCCAGGATCGAGGCGATGACCGAGGCCGAATGGGACAAGGTCATGGCGGTCAACACCAAGGGCGTGTTCCTGTGCTGCCAGGAGGCGATCGCGCGCATCCGCAAACATGGCGACGGCGGCAGGCTGATCAACACCGCATCCGGCCAGGCGCGACAGGGCTTTATCTACACGCCGCACTATGCCGCCTCGAAATTCGGCGTCGTCGGCATCACTCAGAGCCTCGCCAAGGAGGTTGCTAAGGAGAAGATCACCGTCAACGCGATCTGTCCCGGCATCATCGACACCGACATGTGGGCCTACAACGACGCGGCATGGGGCAAGCTGATGGGCGATTACAAGCCCGGCGAGTTGATGGCCGAATGGGTGAAGAACATCCCGATGGGCCGCGCCGGCCGCGGCGAGGACGTTTCCGGCCTGGTCAGCTTTCTGGCCAGCAACGACGCCGCCTACATCACCGGTCAGACCATCAATGTCGATGGCGGGCTGATCATGTCGTGAGCAACGGGGCAGGTTCACGCGTCAGTCTGCTGATATAATCGGCAGGCGGCGAAACTGCAGCCGAATTGCGCGATTCGCGCCGCGTTAGTCGTTGCGCGACATGAACGTTGGTATATATAATTTCATCCCATGAAAATGGCTTCGGCGACTGCCGGCAGCCGACATTATGGGAACTTGATGGCTTGCAAGCTTGAGGGCGCCGCAAAACCGGCGATCGATCCGCGGATCACTGCTTCGGCAGCACGGCAGCCATGACGCGGTCCCGTCCCGCACGACATCTTCATCGAATTGGGCATCATTGCGTCTGCGCCTACTTAGCGCCGACAGCAATTTGGTGCCAATGGACTTGCGCAACGACCAGCTTTTCCAACACAATCAAAAAAGACGCAAGAAGGGAACGAACGATAACTTCCACCAGAGCTTGACAGGAGAACAGGCATGTCACTGCGGAGTATGATTTCGAGACTATCAATGGGAGCCTTAACACTTGCCGCGGCAAGTGCACTCGCGCCTTCGGCCCAGGCTGCGGCGCCAGAATCCAATGATCCGATCAAGATCGCGTTGTTCGACTGGACCAGCGTCAATCTGAACGCCAAGATCCTCGGCGGCATTCTTGAAAAGCTCGGATACACGGTCGAGTACCCGACCGCCGACTATCTCTCCAGCCTGACCACCGGCCTCACCAATGGCGATCTCGCTGTCGCTCTGGAATTCTGGGACACGACTGCCGGCGAAGCCATGAAGGCCTCGGATGCGACCGGGCAGACCGAACGGCTCGGCAAGCTTGGGCCAAAGGCCAAGGAAGAATGGTGGTATCCCGAATACATGAAGGAGAAATGCCCGGGCCTGCCGAACTGGGAGGCGCTGAAGGACCCGAAATGCGCCGAAGCCTTCTCGACGGCGGAAACGGCGCCGAACGGCCGCTATCTTGGCGGTCCAGTGACATGGGAGGGTTTTGACGACGAGCGTGCCGCGGCGCTGAAGCTGCCCTTCACCGTCATCCATGCCGGCACCGACGCCGCGATGTTCGCCGAGCTGGATTCGGCCTACCAGCGCAAGGCGCCGATCATGCTGTGGGTCTATTCGCCACATTGGGCGCCGGCCAAATACAAGGGCGAATGGGTCGAATTCCCCGACTATACGCCGGAGTGCTACAACGATCCGAAGTGGGGCGTAAACCCTGAAGCGAAATATGACTGCGGCAAGCCGCATGGCGAGATCTGGAAATATTCCTGGGCCGGCATGAAGGACAAATGGCCGGTCGCCTACAAGGTCGCGAAAAACTACACGGTCGACACGGACGAGCTCAACAAGATGAGCGGCGAGATCGATCTCGAAGGCAAGACGCCGGAAGACGTCGCCGCTGCCTGGATCGCCGCCCACGAAGCCGACTGGAAAGCCTGGGCCGAGTGATCGTTCCAACTGGAAACTACGAGACCCGGTCATTCATGGCCGGGTCTCTATTCCATATTCCAGAAGGACGACTGCATGGCCGATACGACTGAACAGGTGCTACAAGCAGCAGGCACGCCAAAGGATGCCCGCCCGATAAAGCTCGCCTGCTACAATGTCTGGAAGCTGTTCGGGGCGAACGCGGCCAATTTTATCCGCCAGCGTGACGGCAAGGCCAGCATGGCGGAAGTCGCCGCGGCCGGGCTGGTCGGCGCGGTGCGCGCCGTCGACCTCGAAATCCGCCAGGGCGAGATCTTCATCATCATGGGCCTGTCCGGCTCCGGCAAATCGACGCTGGTGCGCTGCATGTCGCGGCTGGTCGAGCCGACGCATGGCAAGGTCGAGTTCGAGGGCAAGAACCTTCTCAAGATTTCCGATGCCGCGCTGATCGAGCTGCGGCGTCACCGCATGGGCATGGTGTTTCAGAATTTTGCCCTGCTGCCGCATCTGAACGTGCTGGAGAACATCGCCTTTCCCCTGGGCATCCAGGGACAGGACCGGCCGACGCGCGAAGCACGTGCACGCGAGGTCATCGAGCTTGTCGGCTTGCGCGGTCGCGAGCATTTCTATCCGCGCGAGCTTTCCGGCGGCCAGCAGCAGCGTGTCGGCATCGCCCGCAGCCTCGCCACCAAGCCGGAAATCTGGTTTCTCGACGAGCCGTTCTCAGCGCTCGATCCGCTGATCCGCCGTGAGATGCAGGACGAGCTGATGCGGCTGCAGACCATGCTGCACAAGACCATCGTCTTCATCACCCATGATTTCGATGAGGCCATCCGGCTGGCCGACCGCATCGCCATAATGAAGGACGGCGAGGTCATCCAGATCGGCACGCCGGAAGAGCTGGTGGTCAATCCGGCGACCGACTATGTCGCCGAATTCACCCGCGACGTCGACCGCGCCAAGGTGATCTCGGCGCGAAGCCTGATGCGCGCCTGTCATGGCACCGAGCATGGCGGCGTGGTCGCGCCGGACGCCAAGATATCAAGTTTTTCGGCAAGCATTGTGTCGGCCGGCAAGCCGTTCGCGGTGGTCAATGGCACCGGCAAGCCGATCGGCGAGGTCACGCCGCAAGCCGTGATCGATCTTCTGGCCGGGATCGAGCGTCGCGGGGCTAGCGCATGACGGTGACGGCAAGCACCAGCGAGGCGAGATCGCGGCCGGTTCAGCTCCGGCTGGTGGTCTGGGCCTGCGCCTTTGCCGCCGTGCTTGCCGTGTTCCTGCTACAGGACAGGCTGCCCTGGGCAGTCAACTATCCGGCCGGCGCAATCGTTTCCGTCGCCGACTGGGTCAGCGCGCTGATGAACCTGATAAAGTCGAACTTCTCCTGGCTGACGCGGTCGATCACCGCGGCGCTCGGCGTGCCGCTCGATTTCGCGCTCAATCTGCTTGCCAAGAATTTCAAGATCGGCCGTGGCGCGGATATGGTCGTCCTGCCGCGCCTGTCATGGGTCGGCGTCTGCATTGCTGCATTCCTGGCCGGCCGCGCCGCCGGCGGCTGGAAGCTCGGCGCGCTGGTCGGCGGCTGTTTCCTCTACATCGCGCTGTTCGGCCAATGGACCAGCGCAATGCTTACGCTCGGGCTGATCTCCATCGCCGTGCCGTTCTGCATCGTCACCGGATTGTTCGTCGGCATCTGGGCGTGGCGCAAGCCATGGGCTGAGAGGCTGTTGATCTCTCCTGCCCTCGATCTGATGCAGACCATCCCAACCTTCGCCTATCTGATCCCGATGCTTCTTTTGTTCGGCAACAGTCCGGTTTCGGCGATGATCGCGACGGCCGTTTTCGCGACGCCGCCAATGGTGCGCGCGACGATGCTGGGACTGTCGCGGGTGCCGTCCGAGATCGACGATTTCAGCGAGATGGCCGGCTGCACGGCGCGCCAGAAACTGTGGCGCGTGCTTTTGCCGTCGGCGCGTCCTGCGCTGATGGTCGGCGTCAACCAGGTCATCATGCTGGCGCTCAATATGGTGATTATCGCTTCGATGATCGGCGCCGGCGGCCTCGGCTACGACGTGCTTTTGGCGCTGCGCGCGCTGAAGGTCGGCGAGGCAATGGAAGCCGGCCTTGCCATCGTCGCGCTGGCAATCGCGCTCGACCGGCTGAGCCAGGCGATCGCGCGCAATCACGCGCAAGGCCATGTTTATCAGGAGGTGAGCCCGAGCTTCTGGCGCCGCTACCCCAATCTGACGCTGGCCATCGCCGTCCTTGCCGTCACGACGCTGCTTGGCCTGTTTGTGCCGGCGTTCGCGGCGGTGCCGAAAGCGATCACTTTCACCACCGCCCCGATGTGGAAGACAGCGGTGAGCTGGATCACGATCAACTTCTTCGACACGATCGAAGCGTTTCGCGTGGCGCTGATCCTCAATGTGCTGAACCCGGTGCGCGCCTTCTGCGAGGGCTTCCCGTGGCTGGGCGCGGTGTTCCTGCTTGGCCTTGCCGGTTACCAACTCGGCGGCCTGCGCCTCGCCGTCCTGGTCGCCGCGCTGACCATCTTCTGCGCGGTGACCGGCCTGTGGGAAAAGACCATGGCGACGGTCTACCTGTGCGGCATCTCGGCCTTCATCGCTTGCCTGATCGGCATCCCGATCGGGCTGATGGCTTCGCGCAGCGACCGCGTCGAGAAGGTCGTCACGCCGGTCATCGACACGCTGCAGGTGCTGCCGTCGTTCTGCTTCATCATTCCAGTGGTGATGCTGTTCCGCGTCGGCGACGTGACGGCGATGATCGCCACGGTCGCCTTCGCCGTGGTGCCTGCCATTCGCTACACCAATTACGGCCTCCGGCAGGTGCCGCCGGCACTGATCGAGGCGGCAAAGGTGTCGGGCTGCACCAAGCGCCAGACGTTCCTGCGCGTGCAGCTGCCGCTGGCGTTGCCCGAGATCATGCTTGGCGTCAACCAGACGATCCTGATGGCGCTGGCGATGATCATCATCTGCGCCATGGTCGGCACGCGCGATCTCGGCCAGGAAGTGTTCATTGCGCTGTCCAAGGCCGATTCCGGCCGCGGCATCGTCGCCGGATTGGCCATCGCCTTCATCGGCATCGTGGCCGACCGGCTGTTCAACGCCTGGACGGCAAAGGCACGGGCAAGACTGGGGTAGCCGGAAAAATAGGGATCGCGCGCCCCGCGAAACGGCAGCTTGCACAGAAGCTGTCCTTGCCAAGCTGATCGCAAAAATGTCTGCATCGGGGCCGTGTATGGACGGCTCTCCGTTGGCAAGGGTTTATTTGAGCATTTTGCAGTTGCTGGTTGGTGCGGCCATGTATCCGACCTGTAAGTGCGGCTTTTCACGCGCCGCTGGCCATAATGCCATTCGCGCGGCTCAGGTCCCGATCGAAAGCTCGCACTCGAGGTGCACGGCCCCAGTGGGTTTTCCTGATCCGGCGGTTTCAACCGGCTCTGTGCATTAGCTCCTGTTCGCCCTTTCCAACTCGTCGGCGATCACTCGCCCTATCTCGATTTATGCGATGATCGGCTCCTTGTAGCGCTCGCCGTTCGTCATCAGTGCCCAGACCATCCGGGCGGTCTTGTTGGCGAGCGCGACCGCCGCCACCTTCGTCGTTCGTCGGGCCATCAGCTGCACGAGCCAGGGTCGCCTCGTCCCGTGCCGCTCGGCATAGCGGATGACCGCCATCGCTCCGACCACGAGCAGCTGGCGCAGGTATCGATTGCCGGCTTTGGAGATGCTGCCGAGCTTCTCCTTGCCCCCGCTTGAGTTCTGCTTGGGAACGAGCCCGATCCAGGCCGAGAGGCATCGCCCCGACTTGAATGCGAGCGGATCGGCGACGGTCGCGACGAACGCACTCGCCAACAGCGGGCCCACCCCTGGTATCTCCATCAACCTGCGACCCAGCTCGGTCTCTCGTGCACTCGCCCGCACCCTGCGATCGTTCTCGAGGATCTGTGCCTTCACGACTGTGAGCTGCGCCTCGAGCATCCGCAGACAGAGCCGCGCGTCAGCCGGTATCCTCGTGTCGTTATCGTCGTTAATGACGACAAGCAGTTGCTCGATCCCGATCCGCCCGATCGGCGCCACGACTCCGAACTCGGACAGATGGGCCCGCAACGCGTTCGATATCTGCGTGCGCTGGCGGTTGAGCATCAACCGAACCCGGTGCAGCATCATCACGCTCTGCTGCTCGGGTGACTTCACCGGGACGAAGCGCATGGTCGGCCTGGTCACCGCCTCGCAGATGGCCTCGGCATCGGCCGCATCGTTCTTCTGTCGCTTCAAATAGGGCTTCACATACTGTGCCGGCAGCAGTCGCACATCATGACCTCGTGCGGTCAGCTCTCTCGCCCAATAGTGCGAGGAACTGCAGGCTTCGATCCCGACCAGACATCGCGGCAGCTTCTCGAAGAACCCCAGCACTCGCCCACGGGTCAGCTTCCTTCGAATGACAACCTGGCCCACGGCATCTACGCCGTGGACTTGAAACACGGACTTCGCGATATCCAGACCAATCGTCGTACCCTTGTCCATCTCAGCTCTCCTCCAGCTCTGGCCCAGCGACTATAGCCGCAAGGCGGAGGAGAGCCGTCCACCGCATCAAAAGCGGAAGGTCAGCTTTCAGGACAGATGCAACAGAAAGAGGACGTTCCGTACCCGACCCCAGCTAACCTTCAAATATGTAGCGAAATAAAGGGAACAGCGGTATTTTGACCGATTGAAGTCGCCTTGGGGATGCTCATGGCTCTAGATGTCATTGGCGCGGGCATGGGCCGCACTGGCACATATTCGCTGAAGCTCGCGTTAGAGCATCTTGGGTTCGGGCCTTGCCACCACATGGCAGACGTGAATGCCAATCCCGAACAGAAAGTGCTGTGGCGCGCCGCTGGCCAGGGACAACTCCCGAACTGGGATGTGGCATATGCCGGCTATCGTTCCGCGGTCGATTGGCCAACGGCGCATTTCTGGCGCGAAGTGAGCGATCACTACCCTGATGCAAAGGTTGTCCTCACAGTCCGTGACCCCGAAGCCTGGTATAACAGTGTGGCGCAAACGATAGGACTCGCCATGGACGCTGGCAGCAATGACCCACAGTCCTTCGGTGTGGCGGTAGTTGGCAATGGCGTCTTTGGCGGTCGCTTCAATGACCGTGATCAAGCAATAGCCGTCTATGAAGCACATAACGCCGCGGTGAGAGCCACGCTACCTTCCGAACGTCTTCTTACCTATCAGGTCTCCGAAGGGTGGGGATCGCTGTGTGCCTTTCTCGGGGTACAATTGCCTACCGAACCGTTTCCACGCACCAATTCGACTGCCGAATTTCGTGCTCGCATAGGGCGCTGAACGGCGGCCTGGCCTCAGAGCAATCCCGCGACCGCCATCGTAGTCAGATCTCGGTTCCCCCTGCGAGGGTCAGCGCCTCCTCAACGTCCACGCGAGGGCATCAGACTATGATTTCAATCCACTAGTGGTCATGGTCTGAGGGTTGAGCCCCGTGGGCTCATTTCGCGGGAAGATCTTCGGCCGTCGACGCTTCGATGCGTTCGCCTACCAACTCCTGCAAACGCCACAATTGCCTGTCGTGAATCCCCATACCTTCAAGGTGACTTACAGTGCTGTGGAGATAGTCGGCCATGGAACCCCACGGACCGCACGCGAGCGCGAGCGCGTCGGCGATCTGTTCCAGCGACAGCCCGCGGACATAGCGTCCGCTGTTCCGGTTAATCACAAAGGTGATCGCGTGGAGCGGTCCGTTCTCGGTGCGAACATTCACCCAACGCGGCGAATGAGCGGACGGCTTGGCGCGCATCTCACGACGAAAGAGCCTGCCGAGATTTGCCTCAATAGCATCCGGCGGCAGGCGATAGACCGCGCCCTTGCACTGCCCGCCACGGTCGAGCGACAACATGAGACCGGGTTGCCTGTCTGATCCTCGAAACCACCGGTCCCAACCGAGGCAGAAGGAGCGGTGCCACCCGGGCACAAAGCCAACCCGCTGCTCCACGAAATCACAGGCCGGGTTCCACATCAGCGATCCATAGGCAAAGAGCCAGACCTCGTCAGCTGACGGTGCGGCGGCAAGTATCGCCCTGACGGTGTCATCATGGTCGGCGTCGGACGGCGCGGTGAAGGGCTGTGGCAGGGAATCGTCCACACTGAGGACTCTGGCGACCAGCTCGGGCGTTAGCCGCATTTGACTTGGTTTCGGGGCCATGGCTCGCCACACTCGCAGCAGTCGACCAAGGCATCAAGTGTCAGATTCGCACCATTAGGCTGCGGCGAGAACGACTGGAACGGGTCAGAAACTCCGGTTCGGGGAGCTGCTGATGCTCGAATAGCCGCTGCCTTGCCCCGGACGCCTGCCCTATCCGACTATCTTGTGCGAGGCAGACGTCTTTGCTAGCCCGCGTCACCTTTGTCTTGCCAGAAATGCGTCCCAGGCTGGTTTCATGCTGAAGCGCCCCACCGTGAGTTTAGTCTTTCTCCTCATCTTTTCCGTCGCTGCTCACGGTGCGGACGGCCTGGGGGAGCGGCTTGAAAAGCTCTTTGATGAGGCCGAACGCCTGACGCCGCTGCACACAATTGTCATCGCGCATGAGGGCGCGTTGGTGGCGGAGCGTGGCTATCGCGGCCACTCTCCGGCACGTGCTGCCAACATAAAATCGGCCTCCAAGTCGATCATCTCCGCGCTCGTCGGCATCGCCATCGACAAGGGCGTGCTCCAAGGCACTGACCAGAAGATCGCTCCGCTTCTTCAGGCCGACCTGCCCGCCGACGTGGATCCGCGGCTCCAGCAGGTTACGATCGGTCATCTGCTTTCCATGCAGGCAGGGCTGGGTCGGACCTCCGGCCCAAACTACGGGCGCTGGGTGGCAAGCGGCAACTGGGTGCGGGCAGCGCTCGCCATGCCCTTCGACGGCGATCCGGGCGGTACCATGCTCTATTCCACCGGCTCGACCCATCTCCTTTCGGCGATCCTGACGCGGCGGACCGGCCGCTCAACCCTGGAACTGGCACGCGAATGGCTGGGGCCGCAGGAGGGCTTTTCCATCGCCGCCTGGGACCGCGACCCACAGGGCATCTATCTCGGCGGCAACCAGATGGCCATGAGCCCGCGCTCGCTGCTCGCCTTTGGCGAGCTCTACCGCAGCGGCGGGGTGAGCCGCGGCGGACGGCAGCTCGTGCCGGCCGATTGGATCAAGCTCTCCTGGCAGCCACGCACCGCGTCCCGTTTCACCGGTGACGGTTATGGCTATGGTTGGTTCATCCGTCAGATCGCGGGCGAAGCGGTCTTCTACGGGTGGGGGTATGGCGGGCAGATGGTCTATGTTGTGCCCGGGCGCGCTTTGACCGTGGTCATGACATCAGATGAAAACGGCCCCGCCGGCCGCAGCGGCCACCGCGACGATCTGCATGCCCTGCTCGAGCGGATCATTGAGGCGACGAAAGACGTGCGCGAGGCTCGCAGCAACTAGTGCCTCTGCACAGCGGATTTGACGGGTTCGATGGGTTGCAACCTGGGCAGGCTGTCGGGTCCAATGAGCAGTTCAATGCTGCGCGCGAGGCCAAGGTTGCTACGGCGCTGCATGTCGCGTTCGGCCGGCGAGCGACCGTTAAGCATGGCGTAGGTCCAGATAAGGCGAGATACTGGCCCTGCTTTTCGGTGAACTGGGGTTGGGCTCGCAGCTGTCCGTCAAGTAACTGATTCATTTTCCGATCTTCCGGAACCTACATAACCCAAGGAGGCCATTTGATTGCAGCCGGTGCGGTGAGGAAGCTGCTACTCCGCCGCCACCCCTTTCACTTCCAGATAAGATTCCATCGAATCGTCCATCGCCTGCAGCCACGGCGTATGGTGCAGCGGCGCCATCGTGCCGGTCATCAGCGAGCGATAGGCATTGTCGCGGAAGCCCATGATGTTTTCCATCTTGTGGTGTTCCCACTCCATGAAGGTCTGATTGACAGCCTCGACGTCGAAGCCGGGATAGTCGGTCTGATCCATCAATTCCTTGGTGTAGTCGCCCTGGAACCAGATCATCTGCTCGGCGTCCTCCAGCGTTTCCTCTCGCGCCCGCCATTTCCTGCCGTGTTCCGCCATCACTTCTGCCGAAGGCAGCTTGGTGCGGCCCATGATGACGTCGCGGGCGAACCAGGCCTGCGCGTCGAACATGTTGAAGGTGTAAAACTGGTCCTGCATGCCGATATAGAACAGCCGCGGGTTCTTCTCCCAGACGACGCCCTCGTAGAGCCCGTCCGGCCACATGCGGTTGGCGGTCTTGAGCTTCAGATCCTCCGTGAGGAACGGGAAGGAGTGGAGGTAGCCGGTGCACAGGATTATGGCGTCGACATCCCTGGTGCTGCCGTCCTTGAAATGCGCGGTCTTGCCGACGACCTTCTGCAGCAGCGGCACTTCCTTCCAGTTGTCCGGCCATTTGAAGCCCATCGGCTTCGAGCGGTAGCTGGAGGTGATCGATTTGGCGCCGTATTTGTAGCATTGCGAGCCGATATCCTCCGCCGAATAGGAGCGGCCGATGATCAGGATATCCTTGTCCTTGAATTCCATGGCGTCGCGGAAATCGTGGCTGTGCAGGATGCGGCCGTTGAAGGTCGAGAAACCCTCGAAATAGGGGACGTTCGGCACGGAAAAATGCCCCGAGGCGACGACGACGTTGTCGAACTCTTCCGAATAGGTGACGTCGTTGGTGCGGTCATGCGCGGTGACGGTGAACTTTTTCGTCGTGTCGGAGAAGGTCACCATGCGCACCGGGCTGTTGAAGCGCACCCATTGGCGCACGCCGGATTTTTCGACGCGGCCCTTGATGTAGTCCCACAGCACGGCGCGCGGCGGGTAGGAGCCGATCGGACGGCCAAAGTGCTCCTCGAACGTATAGTCGGCGAATTCGAGGCATTCCTTCGGTCCGTTCGACCAGAGGTAACGGTACATCGAGCCATGCACCGGGTCGCCATGCTCGTCGAGGCCGGTGCGCCAGGTGTAATTCCACAGGCCGCCCCAGTCGGACTGCTTTTCGAAGCAGACGATTTCCGGAATATCCGCGCCCTTGTCGGCAGCCGACTTGAAGGCTCGAAGCTGGGCCATGCCGGAAGGTCCGGCTCCAATGACGGCAACACGACTTTTCATTGCAAAGCCTCCCGGTCTCATTTCCCTAACGAAACAAATTTCACTGACAGGACAGTAATTGCCCCTTCGATGCTGTCAACAGGCCTTGTGCTGAAACCACGTTTCCCCAGACCGGATTTTCTGCAAAACCGCCGACGGCCGAAATCCGGAGAGCACGCCGTTCGACATAAAGTGGGTTGCTGTCGCAGTTGCGCTCTGTATCCGCACCGAATATGTTCACCGTGAGTGAAATAAATCCGCAGAACCGGGTGGCGAGATGCCGAAGAAAGCTTCCAATTTCAGGAATGGGGCAGCCGCCAGGGCCAAGCCATCGCCGAAGGGGGTGGTAACGATCCGGACTCCACTGACCCAGGACCCGCACGCCGTTCGCGACACCCGCGAAAAGGTCCTGGAGGTCGCGATCGGTCGCGAGGTGCGGGCGTTTCGCAAAAAACTCGGCATCACCGTCGCCGATCTTGCGGCTGCCACAGACATTTCGCTTGGCATGCTGTCGAAGATCGAAAACGGCATCACTTCGCCGTCGCTGACAACTTTGCAGGCACTGTCGCGGGCGCTCGGTGTTCCGGTCACCGCTTTCTTCCGCCGTTTCGAGGAAGAGCGCAGCGCCGTCTTCGTCAAGGCCGGCGAAGGCCTCGACGTCGAGCGGCGCGGCACGCGTGCCGGCCACCAGTACAATCTGCTCGGCCATATCGGCTCCAACACCAGCGGCGTCGTCGTCGAACCCTATCTGATCACGCTGACCGAAGATTCCGATGTGTTTCCGACCTTCCAGCACGAAGGCATGGAGTTCCTCTACATGCTCGAAGGCGAGGTTGTTTACCGGCATGGCAGCAATCTCTATCCGATGAAGCCCGGCGACAGCCTGTTCTTCGATGCCGACGCGCCGCACGGCCCGGAACAGCTGACGCAACTGCCGATGCGCTATCTCTCGATCATCTGCTATCCGCAGAGTAGTGCGGGTTGAGCGGGTTCGTCTGCGAAGGACTGCGCCTCATTCCAGCGTGGGTTCCTCGCCCCCACGAAGTGGGGGAGAGGTGGCTCGGCGAAGCCGAGACGGAGAGGGGGACTGCGCCCTACGAAGCCCCCTCTCCGGGCGCTTCGCGGCCACCTCTCCCCCGCTAGCGGGGGCGAGGAACCCAGGGCTTGAGGGGCGGCACAAACATAGCAGGCAGAAACTTAGTCCGGCCCAAACCCCGGGCTCGTCGGGCTGCCGTCGTCGAGCTTCGACAGCCATTCGACCAGTGTCCGCCGATAGCGTGTCAGGCCTTTGTAATTGGCGAGCTCGTCGGGAAGGTCGCGGATGACGCGGTGCAGGCGCCGCGCCCATTTCGGCTGCGTCACCAGCTCATCCATCTTGATCAGGTAGCAGCGGATCGGGAAGACGATGCCGTTCGAGCGCGGCAGCCGCCAGAAGCTCTGCAATTCGACACGCAGATGGACCTTATCGCCAACGTTTTCGGGCGTCACCGTCGCCCGGTCCGGGCCCCATTTGTGATAATTTTCCGGACTGGTGTCGAGGCGCGGATTGATCGTCATCGTCCAGTTCAGCCGCCGCGCCGGCTTGCCTTGCTGAATGTTGGTGAGGAACTTCAGCGCCCGGGTGAATATGCCCTTCTCATGCGCCAGCGGCACCGGCGCGTGCCACTCGAAGAAGTTCATGCCAATGTCGAAATCGAGCGACCAGTCGGCCTGGGTTGTGACCATGCCGGCATCCATCCACAGGTTGCCGTCACGCTGGTCTAGGATGCAGAAATCGCCTTGTGATTGCCGCGTGATGTATTCCATCGGCCCGTAAGGCAGAGTCGACACGTCGCCGAAGGTGAAGCTGTCGTCGATGCCGAGCGGCCGGTTTATCCAGCGCCATTTGTCGCCGTCGCGCGTCAGCGTGAAATGCTCGGGATAACCGAGCGCCTGCTGTTCCATTAGAAGCTCTAGCAGGTCCCAGCCGGCCAGGGTCATGTGCGGCAGCGACTGGCAGCGCAGCGGGTCTTCCGCCAGCACCAGCGCGCGGTCCTGCATCTCGGCGACATAGTGCTCGTCGACGTCGATCAGGTTTTCGAGGACGCTGCCTTTCGGCCCCAGAACATGCGGCTCGATATTGACCGCATACATGTAGCTGTCTTCGTGGAACGGGAACGGAAACCGCCTGATGTGCTCCGGGCTGTTTTTGAACGTGAAGTCGTCGCGGAACGTTTCCTTGCGAAAGGTGATTCCCAAGCTCGCCTCCTATCTTTCCAGCACCAGCGACCTGCCCTCGAAGCGCGAGACGCAGGGCATGATCTTCTTGCCGCAACGGTGCTCTTCCTCGCTCAGCCAATGGTCGTTGTGGATGAATTTGCCGTCATGCGCGATGACGTTGGTTTCGCACTGGCCGCAGACGCCGCCGCGGCAGAGATAGGGTGGATCGACGCCGGCGGCCTCGATCGCCTCGAGCAGGCTCTGCTGCTCGCCGACGCGGATCGTCTTGCCGCTGATCGCCAGCGTCACGTCGAAGGGGGCGCCGGGCTGTGGGGCGGCAAAATGCTCGAAATGCACGGTTTCCGTGGGCCAGCCCAGCGCAGCGGCGCGGTCGCGCACCCAGCCGATCATACCGGACGGGCCGCAGACGTAGAGATGTGTGCCGAGCGGCTGTGACGACAGCAGCCGGTCGAGCTCGATGCGCTCGTCGCGGTCGTCGTGATAGAGCCTGACGCGGCGGTCATAGCGCTCTCTGAGCACATCGGCATAGGTGCCAAGCGAGGCGGTGCGGCAGGTGTAGTGCAGCTCGAAATTGCCGCCTTCCGCTGCCAGCTGCGCGGTCTGCGCCATGAACGGCGTGATGCCGATGCCTCCCGCCAGCATCAGATGCTTCCTGGCGCGCAGATCGAGCGAAAACAGATTGACCGGGAAGCTGATCACCATCTCCATGCCGGGCCTGACATGCCTGTGCATGAACAGCGAGCCGCCGCGGCCGACGTCGTCGCGGCGCACCGAGATCGTGTATTCGCGTGTGTCGAGCGGCGAGCCCATCAACGAATAGGGGTTGAGCCTCGTCCGCTCGCCGTCGCGCATCTCCACCACAACATGGGCGCCGCCGGAAAATGTCGGCAAAAGCTGCCCGTCGCGCCGGCGGAAATGGAAGCGCGTGACCAATTCGTTGACCGGAACGACATCGCTCACCACGACGTCAAGCTTGGTTGTGCCGGTGCTCATCGAAAGATCTCCTCCGTCGGAGGAATTTCGCTGCGGTCTTCCGCATTGATGCAGACGCCCTGGAATGCCGCGAGGCGCCTGGAATAGTGATCGCGTACCAGAAGAAGCAGGCCACAATGCGAACACGTTGCAGGCTGCGTCGTCACGTTTTCGGTGATGCCCTTGCAATGGACGCATTGGATGCGGCGCGCCAGCGAGCCGCGGTGCTCGGTCTGGATGGAGGTGTGGTCGATGCCAGCTTCGAGCGCCGCCTGCATGGCCTGGCCAATCAGCCCCTCGGTGCCGGCGAGATAGAGACGCAGGCCCATATGGGCGTTGGCCAGCGTCTGCTTAAGCCGCGGGAGGGCGCTGCCGAAGGAAGGCCCCTGGTAGAACTGCGCCGGCTTCAGCGCTTCGAGCGCGGCGACATGCTTGCTGTCATTGCCGGGGATGAAGATGATATGGGCATCGGCAAAGAAACCATCGGGCGCCTTGGCGGCCAGGTCTGTTATGGCCAGCGCTCCTTCTGCATCCGCCACGAAAAGATGGTGCTTGCCGGGCTGCGGGGACAGGGTTCCGTAGACCGGCCGGCTGATGATGCTTTTCGCTGCCATTCTCTCAGTATGCCTCAGCCTTTCGCCGTGCGCTTGGTCTTCTTCGGATCATCGAAGGGAAGCGGCTCGGCCGTCGCGCTGATGGCGCCGCTCTGGTTGCGGATCTCGAGCCTGGTGCCCTGGACGGCGCAGTCGACATCGAGCCGGGCAATGCCCATCGATTTCTTGACCAGCGGCGAATACATGGCGCAGGTTACCACACCGACCTTTTTGCCGTCGCGATAGACCGGCGCGCCCTCGTCGGCCGGCTCCTTGCCTTCGAGCAGCACGCCGAAGATCTTGAACCGCTCCTTGCCCTTGAGGCGGTAGTGCTCCTCGGCACCGCGAAAGCCTGTCTTGCCGGGGCTGACTGTGAAGTCGAGGCCGAGCTCCCACAGTGTGTCGCCGGGGCCTTCGTTCTCGAACGGATACTTCTGCGAATTGTCATAGGGATAGAACAAGAGATAGCTCTCGACGCGCAGCATGTCGAGCGTGGTGAACCGGCACGCGATGATGCCGGCGCTCTTGCCCTCGTCGAGGATCGTGTCCCAGATCGTGCCGGCATCCTGGCCACGGCAGAAGATCTCGTAGCCGCGTTCGCCGGTGTAGCCGGTGCGCGAGATCATCACCGGAAAACCGAACAGCCGGGTCTGCATGTGGTGGAAATAGTTGAGGTCGCGAATGCCCGGCACATGCTTTGCCAGATAATCGACGGCTATCGGCCCCTGCAGCGAAAGGTCGTGCAGATTGTCGTCGAAACGCAGCGATACATCGCGGCCCATGGCGGCGCGCTGCAACTCCTCATGGCCGGTGCCCGAACCGTGCACGACCATCCAGGCATTCGGGCCGGTGCGGTAGAGAATGCAGTCGTCGGTGAACTTGCCGGCCTCGTTCAGCATGCAGGCATAGGCCGACTTGCCGGGATAGATCTTCTCCACGTCGCGCGTCGTGGCGAGGTCGATCAGGTGCGAGGCATGCGGCCCGGTGATGTGGACCTTCTTCAGGCCCGACACGTCCATCAGCCCGGCCTTGGTGCGGATGGCGATATACTCCTCGTCGGCGTTCTTGTCGTAGGTCCAGGCGGTGCCCATCCCGCTCCAGTCTTCGAGCTTCGAACCGAGCGCACGATGGCGATCCGCCAAGGTCGAAAATCTCCAGGATGCGGTCATGGACTTGCTTCTCCTCACACGATTGCCGGTGTTTCGCCGCTCAAGGGCACTGAGGGCCCGGCGACGGTCTGCGCCATATTGACTCAAAACTCCAAAAGCGCGCAATACTAAGATGCAAAAAGTTTTACTCAGAGGCAAGGAACGCAACTGAACGGAGGGGACATGAAATGGAAGGGAATCTCAACGCTCTAACGACCATTTTCACGGAATTCTATTACTGGGTGACCATCGTCATGATGTTCCTGATCCATGTCGGGTTCTGCATGTACGAGGTCGGCGTGTCGCGCCGGCGAAATCATCTGAAAACGCTTATGAAGAACGCGATGGCGATCCCGCTCGTCACGATCACGTTCTATTTCTTCGGCTGGTGGATCTATTTCGGTTTCCCCAATGGGCCGGGCATCGCCGGCGGACTTGTCACCGCACCATTTGCCGAACCATGGAATCCGCTGATGGGCACCCACCTCTCCGGTGTCAATCCAGGCGAGACGGGGGTCACCCCTACCGATGCCGCGCTGTGGCATCGCCTCAATGGCGTGTTCTGGGGCGCCTTCCTGCTGTTCTCCATCACGACGGCGTCGATCATCTCGGGTTCGATCATAGAACGCGTGCGCTCGGGTGCGTTCTGGATCGTCGCGGTGCTGGTCGGTTCGGTCCTGTGGATCCTCGACGCGTCCTGGGGCTGGCATCCGCAAGGCTGGATGGTGAAGCTCTGGGGCTATCATGATGCCTATGCATCGGGCGTCGTGCACGCGATCGCGGGCGGAGCGGCACTCGCCTTTCTCATCGTGTTGGGTCCGCGCATCGGCAAGTTCAGGCCCGACGGCACGGCGCGCGATATCCCACCTCACAATGTGTGGCTGGTCACGATCGGCCTGTTCCTGATCTTCACCGGCTTCTGGGGCTTCTACGCCGCGTGCAACATTCCGCTGATCAGCCCGGCCACGATTGCCGGCCAGATCACCGGCGAGACCTGGACGGCGACCAACATCTATCTCGCGCCGACCACGCTCTCGGCGATCACCTTCAACTTCCTGATGTCGCTGTCGGGCGGTATGCTGGCCGGCTACATCGTCTCTAAAGGCGACCCCTTCTGGACATTCTCGATGGGGCTTTGCGGCATTATCTCGGCCTCAGCCGGCAATGACCTCTATCACCCGATCCAGGCACTGCTGATCGGCGCGATCATCCCGACCATCTGCTACAAGCTGCACTATTTCGTCGAACGCCGCTTCAAGATCGACGATGCGGTCGGCGCCGTCGCCGTGCACGGTTATGGCGGATTCCTCGGGGTCGTGGTGGCGGGCTTCATGCTGTGGGGACAGCCGTCCTCGCCCTATGAGGGCTTCGCGCACATCAACCCGCTCGGCAATTTCGCTGGTGCGGTGCTGATGTTCGTGCTCGGTTTCGTCCCCACCTTCGTGGTCTGCAAGATCCTCAACAGCATGAACCTCCTGCGCGTACCGGCGAAGGTGGAACTCGAGGGCGTCGACTTCGCCCTCAATCATGCTTTCGAGGCGTCGGTCCGCGAAGTGGGAACCGCCGAAAAAGCCATGATCAAATAGTCAACGGGCAAGGAGAACCGCAATGTCTACCAATGGAATGGAAAGCTGGGCCGTGGACCTCAAGGACGTCGGCGCGATCTACCCGTTTCAGGGTTCCGAAGTCGTGATGGTGATCATCGGCCTCGTCTTCTGGATCGGATGGCACGTCCTCCAGACGCGCCACGAGAGTGCTGAAATCGAGGCCGATATGGCTGCGGATCGCACTGGAGATGAGACGAGAAAGGCGATCGACCGCCATTAAGTCGCCGGCGGTCGTCTGGCGCGTCATTTGCGCCAGACGACTTGTCCAAGATGAAAAAAACTTTCATACGAGTTGAATTCGACTCATGAAGCTGGTAGCAGCTAAATCATACCTCATCTCGGGAGCCTGACATGTGCGGAATCGTCGGACTGTTTTTGAAGGACAAGTCGCTCGAGCCCCGGCTCGGCTCGATGCTTTCGGAGATGCTGATCTCGCTCAGCGATCGCGGTCCCGACAGCGCCGGCATCGCCATCTATGGAGCGCCATCCGGCAACGAGGCCAAGATCACCATCCAGTCGGCCAAGCCGGAGCACGATTTCCGCAACCTTGACGCCGAACTCGCCAGGGCGATCGGAACGCCGGTGAACATCGCAGTGAAATCGACGCATGCGGTCGTCAGGACCACGCCCGACAAGATCGATGAAGTGCGCGAGGCCATCCAGGCGCTGCGCCCCGATATCCGCATCATGGGCGCCGGCGATGTCGTCGAAATTTACAAGGAGGTCGGCTTGCCCGAAGCGGTCGTCGATCGCTTCGACGTGCGCAGCATGACCGGTACGCACGGCATCGGCCACACCCGTATGGCAACGGAATCGGCGGTGACGACGATGGGCGCGCATCCGTTCTCGACCGGCGCCGACCAGTGTCTGGTGCACAACGGCTCGCTGTCCAATCACAACAATGTCCGTCGCGAGCTGATCCGCGAAGGCATGAAATTCGAGACCGAGAACGACACCGAAGTCGCGGCCGCCTATCTCTCCTCGCAGATGGCGCATGGCAAGAATCTCGGCGAGGCGCTGGAAGGCACGCTGAGCGACCTCGACGGCTTCTTCACCTTTGTCGTCGGCACCAAGAACGGCTTCGGCGTGGTGCGCGATCCGATCGCCTGCAAGCCTGCCGTCATGGCCGAGACCGACCAGTATGTCGCCTTCGGCTCGGAATATCGCGCGCTCACCAAGCTGCCCGGCATCGACAATGCGAGGGTCTGGGAGCCCGAGCCCGCAACCGTCTATTTCTGGGAGCATTGAGCTCATGCCGGCAATCAACGTCTCCAAGGCGACCCGCGAGCAAGACCATGGGCAGCGTCGAGCGTCGACGGTCTTCGACCTGGCCGAAATGCCGCTGCGCGAGCTCAACCAGGCGCTACACAATCTGACCCCTGGTTCGAACCAGACCGCCTGGGAAGTGCTGAACCCGAAAGGCACCCATTCGGTCGCCGTCGGCGTCGACCAGCCGATCACGATCGAAGTCCGCGGCAGCGTCGGCTATTATTGCGGCGGCATGAACGACGGCAGCGCCATTACCGTGCATGGCTCGGCGGGACCCGGCGTCGGCGAAAACATGATGTCGGGTTCGATTACGGTCAAAGGCGATGCCAGCCAGTATGCCGGCGCCACCGGCAGGGGCGGGCTGCTGGTCATCGAAGGCAATGCGTCGTCGCGCTGCGGCATCTCGATGAAGGGCATCGACATCGTCGTCCACGGCAATATCGGCCACATGTCGGCCTTCATGGCGCAATCCGGCAATCTGGTGGTGCTGGGCGATGCCGGCGACGCGCTCGGCGATTCCATCTACGAGGCGCGGCTGTTCGTGCGCGGCAAGGTCGAAAGCCTCGGCGCCGACTGCATCGCCAAGGAGATGCGGCCAGAGCATCTGGAACTCCTGCAGGGCCTTCTCGACCGTGCCGGCGCGACCGGCGTCAAGGCGGCGGAGTTCAAGCGTTACGGCTCGGCGCGCACGCTCTACAATTTCAACATCGACAACGCCGACGCGTATTGAGGCTCAATGACCTATCGCAACCCGCCGACGACGCCGCGCAAATCCGCGACTTTCGACGACTACACGCTCTCCGAGATCCGCCGCGCGGCGGCGACCGGCATCTATGATATTCGCGGCGCCGGCGCCAAGCGCAAGCTTCCGCATTTCGACGACCTGCTGGTGCTCGGCGCCTCGATCTCGCGCTATCCGCTCGAAGGCTATCGCGAGCGCTGCGACACCAGCGTGGTGCTGGGTTCGCGCCATGCGAAAAAGCCGATCGAACTGAAAATCCCGATTACCATCGCCGGCATGAGTTTCGGGTCGCTCTCCGGCCCGGCGAAGGAAGCACTCGGCCGCGGCGCGACGCTGTCGGGCACCTCGACGACCACCGGCGACGGCGGCATGACCGAGGAAGAGCGCGGCCATTCCAAGACGCTGGTCTACCAGTATCTGCCATCGCGCTACGGCATGAACCCGCGCGATTTGCGGCGGGCGGATGCCATCGAGATCGTCGTCGGCCAGGGCGCCAAGCCCGGCGGCGGCGGCATGCTGCTTGGCCAGAAGATCTCTGACCGCGTCGCCGAAATGCGCACGCTGCCGAAGGGTATCGACCAGCGCTCGGCCTCGCGCCATCCCGACTGGACCGGGCCTGACGATCTGGAAATCAAGATCCTGGAACTGCGGGAAATCACCGACTGGGAAAAGCCGATCTACGTCAAGGTCGGCGGCGCGCGGCCCTATTACGACACAGCCCTTGCGGTTAAGTCAGGCGCCGACGTCGTCGTGATCGACGGCATGCAGGGCGGCACCGCCGCCACCCAGGAAGTGTTCATCGAGAATGTCGGCCAGCCGACGCTTGCCTGCATCAGGCCGGCGGTGCAGGCAGTGCAGGATCTCGGCATGCACCGCAAGGTGCAGCTGATCGTCTCCGGCGGCATCCGCAATGGCGCCGACGTCGCCAAGGCGCTGGCGCTCGGCGTCGACGCGGTGTCGATCGGCACGGCCGCACTTGTCGCGCTCGGCGACAACGACCCGCGCTGGGAGGCGGAGTACAACGAGCTCGGCACTGCCGCCGGCGCCTATGACGACTGGCATGAGGGGCGCGACCCGGCCGGCATCACCACGCAAGACCCCGAACTAATGAAACGGGTCGATCCGATAGCGGCCGGCCGACGGCTGGCGAATTATCTTAAGGTGATGACGCTGGAGGCGCAGACGATCGCGCGTGCCTGCGGCAAGAACAGCCTGCACAATCTCGAGCCCGAGGATCTCGTCGCGCTGACGATCGAAGCCGCCGCCATGGCCGGCGTACCGCTGGCCGGCACCAACTGGATACCGGGGAAGAACGGCTTCTAAGATATATCAACCACCAAGAATGCCATAAGCGAGGAACTACAATGGGGAACGATCTCGCCGCCTTTGCCAAAGAGAACGGCGTCAAATATTTCATGATTTCCTACACCGACCTGTTCGGTGGGCAGCGCGCCAAGCTGGTGCCGGCGCAAGCCATCACCGACATGCAGAAGGACGGCGCCGGCTTTGCCGGCTTTGCCACCTGGCTCGACCTGACGCCGGCGCATCCAGACATGCTGGCGGTGCCGGATCCGGATTCGGTCATCCAGCTCCCGTGGAAGCCGGAAGTCGCCTGGATTGCTGCCAATTGCATTATGGACGAAAAATCGGTCGAGCAAGCGCCGCGCAACACGCTGAGGCGGCTGATTGACGAGGCGGCCGGCGACGGTATGCATGTCAAGACCGGCGTCGAGGCCGAGTTCTTCCTGATCTCGCCGGACGGCAAGACGATTTCCGACGAATACGACACGGCGTCAAAGCCCTGCTACGACCAGCAGGCGGTGATGCGCCGCTACGATGTCATCGCCGAGATCTGCGACCACATGGTGGCACTCGACTGGGGCCCCTACCAGAACGACCATGAGGACGCCAACGGCCAATTCGAGATGAACTGGGCCTTCGACGACGCGCTGGCGACCGCCGACAAGCATTCCTTCTTCAAGTTCATGGTCAAATCAGTGGCCGAAAAGCACGGCCTGCGCGCCACCTTCATGCCAAAACCATTCCCCGGCCTGACCGGCAATGGCTGCCATGCCCATATCTCGATGTGGGACAAGGACGGCAAGACCAATGTCTTTGCCGACAACGCCATGGAGCTCGGCCTGTCGGCGAAGGGCAAGAATTTTCTCGGCGGCATCATGAAACATGCCTCCGCACTTGCTGCGATCACCAATCCGACGGTCAATTCCTACAAGCGCATCAATGCGCCGCGCACCATTTCGGGCGCCACCTGGGCGCCAAACTCGGTGACCTGGACCGGCAACAACCGCACCCATATGGTGCGCGTGCCCGGCCCCGGCCGTTTCGAGCTGCGCCTGCCCGACGGCGCGGCAAACCCTTATCTGCTGCAGGCCGTCATCATCGCCGCCGGCCTGGACGGCATCCGCTCGAAGGCCGATCCGGGCAAGCGCTACGACATCGACATGTACCAGTTCGGCCATACGGTGGAGGGTGCGCCGAAGCTGCCGCTCAACCTGCTCGATGCTTTGCGCGAGTTCGACAATGACAAATCGCTCAAGGCGGCGCTGGGTGAGGAATTCTCGTCGGCTTATCTAAAGCTCAAGCACCAGGAATGGAATTCCTATGCTTCCCACTTCACCCAGTGGGAGCGTGACCACACGCTGGATATCTAGAGCATCCGACCGAAAAGTGTGAAGCGGTTTTCGGATGATTCCGATGCGCCAAGAAAGGTGCTGCGTGGCGCGAGCGATCTCGGAATAGATTTATGAAATACTCGATCTTCTCCCTCGCCCGCGCCGCGTTTTCCGGTCACAAGACCTGGCAGCGCACCTGGCGCGACGCCAGCCCGAAGGATCACTACGACGTGGTGATCATCGGCGGTGGCGGCCACGGCCTGGCGACGGCGTGGTTCCTGGCCAGCGAGTATGGCATCAGGAATGTCGCCGTGCTGGAAAAAGGCTGGATCGGCTCCGGTAATGCCGGCCGCAACACCACCATCATCCGCTCCAATTACGGGCTGCCCGGCAACACCGGCTTCTACGAACTGTCGATGAAGCTGTGGGAGCGCATGGAGCAGGATCTCAACTACAACACGATGGTCAGCCAGCGCGGCGTCATCAACCTCTACCACTCCGATGCGCAGCGCGACGCCTATGCGCGGCGCGGCAACACGATGCGCATCAACGGCATCGACGCCGAGCTGCTCGACCTGGCGGCGGTCAAGAAGATGATGCCGTTCCTGAACTTCGACAATGCACGCTTTCCCGTGCAAGGCGGGCTGCTGCAGCGGCGCGGCGGCACGGCGCGCCACGACGCGGTGGTCTGGGGCTACGCCCATGCGGCGAGCGCGCTCGGCGTCGACATCATCCAGAATTGCGAGGTGACAGGTTTTTCGCGCGACGCCAACGGCAAAGTGACCGGCGTCGAGACTTCGCGCGGCACAATCGGCGCCGGCAAGGTCGGCATGGCCGTCGCCGGCAGTTCGTCGCGTGTCGCGGCGATGGCGGGCCTGCGCCTGCCGATCGAAAGCCATGTGCTGCAGGCCTTCGTCTCCGAGGCGATCAAGCCGCTGCTCCCCAACGTCATGACCTTCGGCGCCGGCCATTTCTATGTCAGCCAGTCCGACAAGGGCGGGCTGGTCTTCGGCGGCGACATAGATGGCTACAATTCCTATGCCCAGCGCGGCAACATGCCGGTCATGGAAGACGTCTGCGAGGGCGGCATGGCGTTGATGCCGATGATCGGCCGCGTGCGCCTCTTGCGCCAGTGGGGCGGCATCATGGACATGTCGATGGACGGCTCGCCGATCATCGACAAGACGCCGGTGGAAGGGCTCTATCTCAATGCCGGCTGGTGCTATGGCGGCTTCAAGGCGACGCCCGGCTCCGGCCTCGTCTTTGCCCATCTTCTGGCCCGCGACGAACTGCACACAGAAGCGGCGCGGTTCCGCCTCGACCGGTTCCGGCGGGGTGCTGTGATCGATGAAAAGGGCGTCGGCGCCCAACCGAACCTGCACTGAGGACGGTCCAAAAAGCATGCGTATTGTCTGTCCCTTCTGCGGCGAACGCGAACTCGGCGAGTTCAGCTATCTCGGCGACGCCAAGCCGGTGCGTCCGGCAGCCGGCGCCCCGGAGGATGACGTGTTCGACTATGTCTACCTGCGCGACAACATTGCCGGTGCGATAAGCGAACATTGGTACCATGCTGGCGGCTGCCGGGCCTGGCTGAAGATCACCCGCAACACGCTGACACACCAGATTTCCTCGGTCGAGCCGGCGGCGGGCGCAGGCGCTGCAAAGGTTGGCGCCTGATGGTTAGTCACGCGCAGACGCACCGGCTGGAGAGCGGAGGCCTCATCGACCGCTCGGCGCCGCTGAACTTTCGCTTCGACGGCAAAACCTTTGCCGGCTTCCAGGGCGACACCCTTGCCTCGGCGCTGATCGCCAATGGCGTCAAGCTGGTCGGCCGCTCGTTTAAATACCACCGGCCGCGCGGCATCCTGACATCAGGCTCGGAAGAACCCAACGCGCTGGTCGAGCTGCGCACGGGCGCGCGGCGCGAGCCGAACACCAAGGCGACCACGGCAGAACTTTATGACGGTCTGGAAGCGGCCAGCCAGAACTGCTGGCCGTCGCTGCGCCACGACCTGATGGCGGTGAACCAGCTGTTCTCGCCGATCTTCGTCGCCGGCTTCTACTACAAGACCTTCATGTGGCCGGCGAAGTTCTGGGAAGCGATCTACGAGCCGGCGATCCGCCGCGCCGCAGGGCTTGGACGCGCGCCGGGCGTCGCCGATCCCGACCATTACGACAAGGCCTGGGCGCATTGCGACGTGCTGATCGCCGGCTCCGGCCCGGCCGGGCTGGCGGCAGCACTTGCCGCCGGTCGCAGCGGTGCCCGCGTCATCCTGTGCGAGGAAGATTTTGCGCTTGGCGGCCGCCTGCTTGCCGACGGCGGCACGATCGACGGCATGCCGGCGGCCGAATGGACTTCCCGCACCCTGGCCGAACTCGCCACGCTGCCCGATGTTCGCATCATGAACCGCACGACGCTGTTTGGCGTCTATGATGGCGGCACCTATGGCGCGATCGAACGGGTCAACGATCATCTGCTCTCGCCACCCGAACACCAGGTGCGCCAGCGGCTGTGGCGGATCGTGGCCAAGCGCTGTGTCGTTGCCGCCGGCGCCATCGAACGGCCGATCGTCTTTGCCGGCAATGACACGCCCGGCGTGATGATGGCTTCGGCGATGCGGACCTATGTCGCGCGCTATGCGGCGACCCCTGCGAAGAGGATCGCCCTGTTCACCAACAATGAGGATGGCTGGCGCACAGTCGAGACGGCGCTCAGTGCCGGATTGCAGATCGCGGCCGTCGTCGATGCTCGCCCAGACGTGTCCGCCGCGCATCGCGCGCTTGCCGCCAAAGCCGGCTTTCCCGTGCTGAACGGTTCGGTCGCCAGTGTCGAAGGCGGCAAGGACGGTGTCAGGAAAATCTCGATATCGCTGACCGGCGGCGCACGCGCGGAAGTCGAAGCCGACGGACTTGCCGTTTCCGGCGGCTGGAACCCGGCGGTCGGGCTGACGTCCTACCATCGCGGCCGGCCGAAATGGCAGGACGATATATCAGCCTTCGTGCCGGACGGCGCCCCTCCGGGCATGGTGGCCGCCGGTGCTGCCAACGGCGCCTTCGGCCTCGGCGCATGCCTGAGCCAAGGGTTTGCCGCCGGTGCGGCAGCGGCACACAGTGCCGGACACGACGGCAATGCCGGCACGCCGCCAGTCGCCGACGACGAGGCTTTTTCGCTGGCTCCGCTCTGGCATGTCGCAGGCAAAGGCAAAGCCTTTGTCGACTACCAGCATGATGTCACCGCTTCGGACATCGAACTGGCGCAGCGCGAAGGCTTTGAATCGGTCGAGCATCTCAAGCGCTATACGACGCTCGGCATGGCCACCGACCAAGGCAAGACCTCGAACGTCGCCGGCCTCGCCATCCTGGCGGCGGTATCAGGCAAATCCATTCCCGAGACCGGCACGACGATCTACCGTCCGCCCTATGTGCCGGTCGCCATCGGCGCCTTTGCCGGCCATCATCGCGATGAGAACTTCCATGCGACAAGGCTGACGCCATCGCATCACTGGGCAGCAGAACAGGGCGCGGTGTTCGTCGACACCGGCCTGTGGAAGCGCGCGCAATGGTATCCGCGCGCCGGCGAGAAGGACTGGCTGGAATCGGTCACCCGCGAGGTCAAGGCGGTGCGCTCTGGCGTCGGCTTCTGCGACGTCTCGACGCTTGGCAAGATCGACGTGCACGGACCGGATGCCGGCGCCTTCCTCGACCGCGTCTACATCAACACCTTCTCCAATCTTGCGGTGGGAAAAGCGCGCTACGGGCTGATGCTGCGGGAGGACGGCATGGTCTATGACGACGGCACCACGTCGCGGCTGGCCGAGGACCATTATTTTCTGACCACCACCACCGCCAAAGCAGGGCCGGTGATGCAGCATCTCGAATTCTGCCGGCAGGTGCTGTTTCCTCAACTCGACGTGCAGCTGACATCCGTCTCCGACCAGTGGGCGCAATTCTCGATCGCCGGGCCGAAGACCCGGGACCTGCTTCGAGAAATGATCGATCCAGCCGAGGATTTGTCGAATGAGGCGTTCCCGTTCATGGGGGCGCGGGAAGTAGCGCTTCGCGGCGGCATCAAGGCACGGCTGTTCCGCATCTCGTTCTCCGGCGAGATGGCGTTCGAGATTTCCGTTCCCGCCCGCTACGGCGACGCGCTAGTGCGCAATCTGATGCTGGCCGGCAAACAATTCGGCGTGACGCCTTATGGCACCGAGGCGCTCGGCGTCATGCGCATTGAAAAGGGCCATGTCGCCGGACCGGAGCTGAACGGCACGACGACGGCCGCCGACCTCGGTCTTGGCAAGATGATGTCGACCAAGAAGGATTTTATCGGCCGCGTCATGGCCGGGCGCGAGGCGCTGGCGGCAGCGGATCGGCAGGTTGTGGTTGGCATCAGGCCGACCGACAAGACGCGCCGCCTGCGCTCCGGCGCACATATCATTCCGAAGGGCGAGATACCAGGTTTCGCCAACGATCAGGGCTATGTCACGTCGGTCTGCTTCTCGCCGACGCTCGACCAGTGGATTGGGCTGGCGCTTGTCGAGCGCGGGCGCGAGCGGATCGGCGAGATCGTCCATGCGCATGACCCGCTCCGCGGCGAGGATTACGATGTCGAGCTGTGCAATCCCGTCTTTTACGATCCGGATGGAGGGCGCCAGCGTGGCTGAATTTTCGTGGCTTCCCCGCAGTCCGCTGGAACGCGCGCTTGTTGCGGGCGCTTATAGCGAGCGCGAGGTCGCGCCGGGCATTTTCCTCACTGAAGTTCGCAATTTCGAGTTGATCCAGGTGATGGCGCGGCGCGGCAAAGGGGCGGAACTGGCGAGCGCCACCACAGCCCGTTTCGGCTTGGCGGCTCCGGATGTGCCGAAGGCGGTCAGCGCTTCGGACGTGATGCTCATCTGGTCGGGACCGGATCAGTTCCTCGTCTTATCGAAGGGCGGTAAGTACACGATAAACACATTGAGCCAGGTGTTTTCGCAATCCGCCTCGCTGTCGGACCAGTCGCATGCGCGCGCCTGGATCAGCGTCTCGGGAGCCAAGGCGCGCACCATGCTGGCGAAATTGTCGTCGATCGATCTGCACCCGACGGCGTTTCCGATCGGCGCCGCTGCCGCGACGTCGATCGACCATACCAGCGTCAATCTCTGGCGCGGCCATGACGGGCCGGATGGGCAGGCGGTGTTCAATCTTCTGGTGTTTGCAACCTTCGCCGAAAGCTTGTGGCACACAATGCTCGACGCGGCCGCCGAATACGGCGTCGACATCAGGCATTCCGAGGAATTCGCGTAAAGTTTCATCCGCGTGTCTGCGGCCGGCACGAAGCCTCACCTTGCCAAATACGGCCTTGCCGCCTATTCTTGCCGCTAAAATAATTTCACGTACAGGCAAACTTGTTTCTCGAAACTGGGGTTGAGATGAGCCAGTCGCCCTACCCCGCCGTCGCCGCCGGACCGCCCCGGCCGAGCCTGATCCTGCGGCCCGGCCAGATGGCGCTGCCGGCTGGCATGGAGCGCTATTTTGTTCACGGCAATGGCGCGGTGCTTATCGACGTCGAGGCCGGCGACACGATCAGCGTGCGCAATGTCGAAGGCGGGCAGGCCTGCGAGCTGCTCGCATGGGACAAGACCGGCGCGACCGATGCCGGCATTTTCGGCGAGAAATCGAACAGCAATGCCGCCGGCATCAAGGCGCTGCTGGCCGATGGCGACGACAGCCTCGCTTCCTTGCGCCGGGGGCTGGAGCGACGCCAGGTGCAGCTGGACCAGGCAAAGACGGTTCGCGTTTTCGGTGGCGCCACCCCTGCCGGCACCGAACAGAGTTTTACCGTAGCCCGCAATGGCTCGATGCTCATCGCCGCCCCGGGTGGTCCTATGCTGGTCGACGGCCATGACACGGCGACGCCGCTCAGCATCATTGTGCGGCGCGCCACCATTCGCCCGGCGGCGAAGTCGCAGCTTGGGGACCCGCTGGCCGATCCAGTGCTCGACTTGCGCGTCCATTCGGCGACCGCCGAATCCTACTTCGTCAAAGCTGGCGACTATTTGCAGATCATCGATGTCGACGGGCGCCAATGCACGGACTTCCAGTGCTTTTCGGCGCGCAAGCTCGACAAGGGACGCGACCATCCGCTCGACGTGACGACCACCCGCACGCTGATGGGTTCGAGCTACCCGATGCCCGGCCTGCACTCAAAATATTACGACCAGGACATGGAGCCGCTGGTCGAGGTCGTGCAGGACACTTGCGGTCGGCATGATGCGTTCGCGCTCGCTTGCGCTGCCAAATATTACGACGACATCGGCTATCCCGGTCACCCCAACTGCTCGGAGAATTTCAACCGTGCGCTGTCGGACAAGGGTGTAAATCCTCGCGCCGGCTGGATGGCGATCAACTTCTTCTTCAACACGGCGATCGACGCGCATGGCGTCATGGTTTCCGACGAGCCGTGGTCGCGGCCGGGCGACTATGTGCTGCTGCGCGCCTTGACCGACATCGTCTGCGTCTCGTCCGCCTGCCCCGACGACACGACGCCGGCCAATGGCTGGAACCTGACCGACATCCATGTGAGGACCTATTCCGGCCAGCACAAATTCTCGCGAGCGATCGCCAGACGCATGACGCCCGATTCGGAACCGAAAATGACCCGCGAGACATCATTTCATTCGAGCTTTGCCAGGCACACCCGCAACTTCGTCGAGTACAGGGGGTATTGGCTGGCCAACGCCTTCGCCAAGGAGGGGCCGATCGCCGAATACTGGGCCTGCCGGCAGGACGCGGTGATCATGGACCTTTCGCCGCTGCGCAAATTCGAGGTCACCGGCCCCGATTCGGAAGCGCTGCTGCAATACACGCTGACCCGCGACGTAAAAAAACTCGGCATCGGCCAGGTGGTCTATTCCGCCATGTGCTACGAGCATGGCGGCATGATCGACGACGGCACGCTGCTCAGGCTCGGCAAGGATAATTTCCGCTGGGTCGGCGGAGACGATCTTTCCGGCGAATGGCTACGCGACACCGCGACGAAACTCGGCCTCAACGTGCTGGTGCGTTCGTCGACGGACCAGATGCACAATGTCGCCGTGCAAGGACCGAAGAGCCGCGACATCCTGAAGGAGATCATCTGGACTTCGCCGCTGCAGCCGTCGATCGAGGAGCTCGAATGGTTCCGTTTCGCCGTCGCCCGGATCGGCGGCGGCAACGGCATTCCGGTCGTCGTTTCGCGCACCGGCTACACCGGCGAACTCGGCTACGAGATCTGGTGCCATCCGCGCGACGCCGAAAAGGCGTTCGACGTCATCTGGGAGGCCGGCCAGCCGCATGGCTTGAAGCCGATGGGATTGCAGGCGCTAGACATGGTGCGCATCGAGGCCGGTCTGATCTTTGCCGGCTACGAATTTTCCGACCAGACCGATCCGTTCGAGGCCGGCATCGGCTTCACGGTGCCGCTGATGACCAAGACCGACGATTTCATCGGGCGCGAGGCGCTGATCCGGCGCAAGGAAAACCCGCAGAGGAAGCTGGTCGGCCTCGACATCGGCGCCAATGTCGCGGTTGGGCATGGCGATTGCGTCCATGTCGGCCGCGCCCAGATCGGCGAAATCACTTCGAGCATGCGTTCGCCGGTGCTGAACAAGACCATCGCGCTGGCCAGGCTCGACGTCACCCATGCCGCGATCGGCACCGAGGTCGAGATCGGGAAGCTCGACGGCCACAGCAAGCGGCTGCCGGCGCGCGTCGTGCCCTTCGCCCACTATGATCCGCAAAAGAGCAGACCGCGCTCCTGACGGCGGCATCCCTTGCCTTCTCCCCCTGTGGGTGAAGGTGGATCGGCGCGCAGCGCCGAGACGGAAGAGGGGTGCTGGACGGAGTGCTGTCGGTGCCAAGCTGGATCACCCCTCATCCGACCTCGCTTCGCGAGGCCACCTTCTCCCACAATAAGGGGAGAAGGTAAGAGCGTGTTCCGCAACTGCGATGTGCACAGCTTCACAAAACGCTTGACGTGAAAGCATGACGGATCGATCTTCACTGCCAAGAAAAAAATACTACTGAGCGGAAACCGCCTGAGCTCATTTCAACGCGTGCGTCGGTGACGCATCGCGAGGTGTCGGCTGTCGCCGATGGGAAGATCAAAAATGGGGAATCCACGTATATGAGCACAATAGTCTCTGCCCTGGTGCCGCCTGCCGAAGGGCAGCTGCACCGCAATATCGATTGGCGCGGCGCCTTCTGGGTGGCGAGCGGCGTTCCCGCCCTTGTCCTGTTTTCGATCGGCGGCATTGCCGGCACGACCGGCAAGCTGGCCTTCCTGATCTGGACGGTGTCCATGATCATGGGCTTCCTGCAATCCTTCACCTATGCCGAGATCGCCGGCCTGTTTCCGAACAAGTCCGGCGGCGCTTCGATCTATGGCGCCACCGCCTGGCTGCGTTATTCCAAGTTCATCGCGCCGCTGTCGGTGTGGTGCAACTGGTTCGCCTGGTCGCCGGTGCTGTCGCTCGGCTGCTCGATCGCCGCCGCCTATATCCTCAACGCGCTGGCGCCGGTGCCGCTGTTTACCGACGCCTCGCCGGAAGTCGCCGCCTATATCGCGGCTAATACTGGGGCGAGTGCCGCCGATGCCATCACGGCGGTGACCGCGGCCGCCACACCGGCGATCCGCAACTGGACGCTCTACGGGCACACGCTGGGTCCGGTCTCCTTCACCTTCAACGCCACCTTCTTCATCGGCGCCGTGCTGATGCTGATCATCTTCTCCATCCAGCATCGCGGCATCCTGGGCACGGCAAACGTGCAGAAATATATCGGCCTGTTCGTCATCATTCCGATGCTGATCGTCGGCGTCGTGCCGATCGTCACCGGCCAGATCGACTGGGCGAATTTTTCGCCGCTGGTGCCGCTGGCGGCCGCCTACGCGCCGGAGCCCGGGGCGTGGAACATTGCCGGCTGGACGCTCGTTCTCGGCGGCATGTTCATTGCCGCCTGGTCGACCTACGGTTTCGAGACTGCCGTCTGCTACACGTCCGAGTTCAAGAATCCCGGCACCGACACCTTCAAGGCGATCTTCTATTCCGGCCTGCTATGCATGCTGCTGTTCATCCTCGTGCCGTTCACCTTCCAGGGCGTGCTCGGCTTGAATGGCATGCTGGCGACCCCGATCGTCGACGGCTCCGGCGTTGCCGACGCACTGGCCGGCATGGTCGGCGGCGGACAGCTGATCCATAGCCTTCTGGTGATGCTGATGATCCTGGCCCTGGTGCTGTGCATCATGACGGCGATGGCGGGGTCCTCGCGTACGCTCTATCAGGGCTCAGTCGACGGCTGGCTGCCGCGCTATCTCAGCCATGTCAACGAACACGGCGCCCCGACCCGCGCCATGTGGACCGACCTGATCTTCAACCTGGCCGTGCTGGCCATCGCTTCGGCCGACGCGACCAGCTTCTTCTTCATCCTCGCCGTGTCGAATTGCGGTTACATCATCTTCAACTTCCTCAACCTCAATGCCGGCTGGATCCATCGCATCGACAACGGCCATATCGCGCGGCCGTGGAAGGCACCGAGCTGGCTGCTCGGCCTCGGCGCCATCCTTGCCTATGTCAACATGATCTTCATGGGCGCCGGTGCAAAGGTCTGGAACCCGATGGCACTGTGGGCAGGGCTGATCACGGCTGGCCTCATCATCCCGGTGTTCTGCTTCCGGCATTACATTCAGGACAAGGGCAAATTCCCCGACCACATGCTGGTTGATCTCGGCATGACCTCATCCGATCTCGCCGTCAGAAAGGCGGGCATCCTGCCCTACCTGACGCTGATCGCCGGCGTCGTGGTGATGCTGCTCGCCAACTGGCTGTTCGTCATCTGACCTCCGCCTCAAAGATTGAGCGCGCGATGCGCGCTCGATCCCCTTGCACGTTTGTTCTTTCTTTGTTCGGCAGTTATGCTAGTGATTTAGCTGTAGTGCCGATTGGCACCGATAACCCGCCGCCGAGGCGGGTTTTTTCGTTTCATGCCATATCCCGCGTGAGACTCAATCGATCTTGATGAACACGCCCTTGGTGTTGAGATACTCGTCGAGGTGCTCGGCACCGCCCTCGCGGCCGTAGCCGCTCATCTTGTAGCCGCCGAAAGGCATGGCCGGATCGATGGCGTGATAGGTGTTCACCCAGACCGAGCCGGCGCGGATTTTCCTGGAAAGCTGGTGGGCGGTGGCGAGATTTTGGGTGAACACCCCTGCGGCAAGACCGTAGGGCGTGTTGTTGGCTCGCTCGACCGCCTCGTCGAGCGTATCGAACGGCAATGCCGAGATGACCGGCCCGAAGATTTCCTCGCGCGCGATCCTCATGTCGTCCGAGACACCGGCAAAAACCGTCGGCGCGACGAAATTGCCGGCGGCCAGCGCACCCTCCATAAGGCGTTCACCGCCGGTGACGAGGGTCGCGCCCTCCGCCGTGCCGGCCTCGAGATACGAGGCGACCCGTTGCAGCTGTTTTTCGGAGACGAGCGGGCCGATCTCGGTCGCCGGGTCGATGCCGTCGCCGATCCTGAGGCCCTTGGCATAGACCGCCAGGCGCTCGACGAACTCGTCATGGATGGAGCGTTCGACGAACAGGCGCGAGCCGGCGATGCAGATCTGGCCGGAATTGGCGAACACCGACATCGCCGCGACCGGCACCGCCCTGTCGAGATCGGCGTCGGCGCAGACGATGACCGGCGACTTGCCGCCAAGCTCCAGCGAGACGCGTTTGAGGTTGCCGGCCGAGGCGCGGACGATCGATTGGCCCGTTGCCGTCGAGCCGGTGAAGACGATCTTGTCGACGCCCATATGCTCGGAAAGAGCGGCACCTGCCTCCGCACCGGTGCCGGTTACGATGTTGACGACGCCTGGCGGAACGCCGGCCTCGTTCATGATGTCGGCGATCAGAAGCGGCGTCAGCGGCGCCTCTTCCGAAGGTTTCAGCACCACGGTGCAGCCCGCGGCAAGCGCTGGCCCGATCTTCCAGATCGAAGCGGCCGTCGGTGCGTTCCAGGGGATAATGGCGCCGACGACGCCGACCGGCTCCTTGCACGTGAAGGAGACGATTTCGCCCTGCAGCGAGTTCTCAATCGTCTCGCCATGCAGGGACGTCGCCATGCCGGCGTAGTAGCGCAGCATACCGATGACGCGGTTGCGGTTGGCACGGGTACGCACGATCGGCATGCCCATGTCGGTCGTGTCCGAGCGACTGATCTCCTCCCAGTGCTTTTCGAAGAGGTCGGCGATCCTGAGGAGCAGCACTTGTCGCTCGTAAGGCTTATACCGGCTCCACGGCCCGTCGAAGGCCCGGCGCGCCGCGGCCACCGCCAGCTCGATATCATCGCGGTCGCCGCGCGGCACCGTGGCAATGACCGCGCCGGCGGCTGGATTGCGGGTCTCCACGGTGCGGCCCGAGCGGGCGTCGACCCAGGCGCCATCGACGAACATCTGACGGTGGCGTCCGTCGATCGGCTGGCGCAGCGCCACCGGTGTCTGAGCTACGGTCATGACGTCCTCCTCCAGAGCTCTGCCGGTGGGCGGATTTAACCCCTGGACGTCACATCTGCCAACAGCTCTATTCGGCGGCCAGAGCCAGTGGCGGCCTGTCGTCGTTTTCTGCCAGCTCCGGCTCGGCCGCCTGCTCCGCATCCTCGGCCTTCTTGCGCTCCCTGCCGAAGAACAAGGCATAGCCTGCCGGAAGGACGAGGATGGTGAGCACGGTGGCAACGAGGATGCCGCCCATCATGGCATAGGCGAGCGGACCCCAGAAGACGCCGCGCGAGATCGGGATCAGCGCCAGGACCGCCGTCAGCGCGGTCAGCATGATCGGCCGGAAACGGCGGACCGCCGAGCCGATGATGGCCTCCGAGCGCTCCATGCCGGCCGCTATATCCTGGTCGATCTGGTCGACCAGAATGATCGAGTTGCGCATGATGATGCCAAGCAGGGCGATCACGCCGAGGATGGCGACAAAGCCGAACGGCGCGCCACTGATCAAAAGTGCCGCCGCAGCTCCGATGATGCCGAGCGGACCGGTCGCCAGCACCAGTATCGCCTTGCCGAAATGCTGCAATTGGATCATCAGCAGCACGACGATGACGGCCAGCATGATTGGAGCTTTCGCAGCAATGGAGGCCTGGCTTTCGGCCGAATCCTCGGCGCCGCCCTGAATCTCGATGTTGTAGCCGGGCGCCAGACCGTCGCGCAGGCCTTGCATCTCGCTGTACATCTTCATGACGACATCGTTCGACTGCACGCCATCCGGCAACGTGGCACGCACGCTGATGGTCGGCAGGCGGTCGCGCCGCCACTCGACGCCTTGCTCCAGCACCGGGACGACCTTGGCGACCTGCGACAGCGGCACGAAGCCACCGAAATCCGTCGGGACAGAGACCGAGTCGACCGCCGACAGCAGGTGACGGCTTGCTTCCGGTTCGCGGGCGACGATCGAAACGGTCTCCTCGCCGTCGCGGAAATCATCGAGCGGCGCGCCCGACATGGTTGCCTGCAGCATCTGGCGGATGCGCTGCGAGGTGACGCCGAGCGCACGGACGCGATCCTGGTCGATCACCAGCTTCATCTCCGGCACCGGCTCCAGCCAGTCGTCGTGGACGGCGCCGAGCAGCGGATTTGCCTGGAACTTCGCCTTCACCTCGTCGGCGATGCGGCGCACCTCCTGGCGATCCGGACCCATGACGCGCATCTGCACCGGCCAGCCCGTGGGCGGCCCAAGGAACAGGCGGTCAACCTTGGCGCGAACCGACGGGAAATCCTCGGCCAGAATGGTGCGCAGCTTGACGATCAGCCGCTCGCGGGCCGGTTCGTCATTGGCCATCACCAGAAGCTGGGCGAAGTTCGGATTGCGAAGCTGCTGGTCGAGCGGCAGGAAGAAGCGCGGCGCGCCCTCACCGATATAGGTGGCGATGAAGCGCTTGTCCTTGTCGTCCATCATCCTGGTTTCGAGCGCCTTGGCCTGCGTCTCGACTTCCTTGATGCTGGTGCCTTCCGGCAGCCAGAGGTCGACAAGGATTTCCGGACGCGATGACTGCGGAAAGAAATTCTGCGGGATAAACTGGAACGCCCACAGGCTGGTGACGAAGGTCACCAGCGTCATGACCAGCACGATGATGCGGTGGCGCACGGACCAGCTGACGGTGGCGCGAAGCCGGCGGTAAAAGCGTGTGTCGAAGACATCGTGATGGCTGCCGGCGTGTTTTCGCTGCTTGAGGATCATGTGACCAAGCCACGGCGTGAAGTAGACCGCCACGAACCAGGAGACGACCAGCGCGATGCCGACAACGTAGAACAGCGAGCGCACATATTCACCGGCCGTCGAAGCCGCGAAGCCGACCGGGATGAAGCCCGCGGTGGTGATCAGCGTGCCGCTCAGCATCGGGAAGGCCGTCGAGGTATAGGCGAAGCTCGCCGCCTCGATTTTGACCAGTCCTTCCTCCAGCTTGCGCTCCATCATTTCGACGACGATCATCGCGTCGTCGACGAGCAGACCGAGCGCGATGATCAGCGCGCCGAGCGAAATGCGCTGCAGATCGATGCCGATCTCGTACATGATGGCGAAGGTGGCGGCCAAAACGAGCGGAATGGTGATCGCGATCACCAGGCCCGAACGCCAGCCGATCGTCAAGAACGAGACGACAAGCACGATCAGCAGCGCCTCGCCAAGCGCCTTCATGAACTCGCTCACCGCTTCCCGCACGACTTCCGGCTGGTCGGCGATCTGATCGACCGAAACGCCGTAGGGCAACGCTTCTTCGAAGCGGTGATAGGTCGCCTCGACCTCCTTGCCGACATCGGTGACGTTGAAGCCCTTGGCCATGACGACGCCGACCTGGACACTGTCGTGGCCGTTGAAGCGGTATTTGCGCTGATAGGGGTCTTCGAGGCCTGTGGTCACGGTTGCGATGTCGCCGAGGCGCGTCACCTGGTTGCCGGCGCGCAGGCGAAGTTCGCGGATGTCGGCCGCCTCCGTCACGTTGCCTTCGACCGAGATGCGCACCGAACGCTGGCCGGTATCGACCGAGCCTGCCGGATCTACATTGTTCTGGCCCTTGATCGCGTTCTGCAGATCGGTGAGCGTCAGGCCACGCTCAGCAAGCACCTTGGACGAAACGTCGATGTAGAGTTTTTCCGGCTGGTCGCCGATAATCACGGCCTTCTCGACGCCGGGCGTCGTCAGCAGCATGTCACGCGCCTGGGTGGCTAGTTTCTTCAGCTCGGGATAGCTGTAGCCGTCGCCGCTGATCGAATGCAGGGTGATGAAAGTGTCGCCGAACTCATCGTTGAAGTAGGGCCCAAGCAGCCCTTGAGGCAGCTCATTGGCGATATCGCCGACCTTCTTGCGTACCTGGTAAAACGCATCCGCGACCTGCGTAGGATTGGTGTCGCCTTCCACCTGCAAGGTAATGATGGCGCTGCCGGCGCGCGTGTAGGAACGGACGAAATCGAGATGCGGCGTTTCCTGCAGCTTGCGCTCGATCTTGTTGACGACCTGGTCCTCCATCTCCTGGATCGAGGCCCCCGGCCAGACAGCCTGGACGACCATGACGCGGAAAGTGAAGTCCGGGTCTTCCTTCTGGCCCATGCGCATCAGGCCGAGCGCACCGGCAACGATGATCAGGCCGAACAGGAACCGCGCAATGCTCGGGTGCCCGATTGCCCAGCGCGAAAGATTGAAGGGCCGCTTCTCATTGGTGTCGGTGGTCATAGCGCCAGTCCATTTGTCTGATCGTCAGCGCACGCACATGGCATGCCCACGGAGCTTCTAATGCTGGCTTCCGGGCGGCGAGGCTTTCCGAGCGGAGAGACACTCATCGCGGTGGGACGCGGGGATCGATGTGGGGGGTTACATCGACTTGACGTCTCGACAATCGGGCACCTGCCGCCCGGAAACCATGAACCGCTTGACCTCGCGGCTTGCGCCGATGCGAGGAAAAGCCGTTTTATTCTTGGCCGTCAGCGCACGCGCTTGGCGGCGTCGCCATCGTCGTCCGCCGATGCGGACTGCTGCACCGCATCGCCGGTCAGCTTGACCTTCAGATTCTCGGTCATGAATTGCGTGCCCGCCGCAACGACGACGTCGCCGGGGTTCAATCCTTCGGCAACATGCACGCCGTCGGCGGTGAATTCGGCTACCTTGATCGGACGCGCATGGACGGTCTCGCCGTTGCGGTCCACGGTCCAGACGATCTGCTGGCCTTCCTTTTGCGCCAGCGCGCTCAACGGGATCGATACGCTCTGCGGGCTGTTGTTGGCCGCCGAAGCCTCGATGTTCGCGGTCATGCCGAGAAGCACGCGCGGATCGTTGGGCAGGCTGACGCGAACGGCAAAGGTACGCGACTGCTGATCGGCGCTGCCGGCGACTTCACGGACCTTGCCGTCGAGCGTCAGCGCATCGTCGGACCAGAAGCTTGCCTTGACGTTCTTGCCCGGCTTGAACTGGGCGATATCCATTTCCGGAACGGCGATCAGCACTTCCTTTTCGCCATCGACGGCAACGGTCACAACCGGCGTGCCGGAGCCGACCACCTGACCGACATCGGCGGTGACTGATGTGACGATGCCGTTCCTGTCCGCCTTGAGGTCGGTGTAGAGGACCTGGTTCTTCGCCTGGTCAAGCGATGAGCGCGCGGAATTCCGAGTGGCGACCGCCTGATCGTAGCTGAGCGTCGCCTGTTCGAGTTGCGATTTCGACGCGAAGGTCCTGGCAAACAGCTGTTCGGCACGACGGCGGGCAAGGCCCGTTGTCTCGACCTGCCGCTCGGCGGCCTCGAGGCTGGCTTCGGCACTCTTGACCGAAAGCTCGTAGTCGGCCGGATCGATGCGGGCCAGAACGTCGCCCGGCTTCACGCGCTGACCGATGTCGACCAGGCGCTCGGTGATCTTGCCGTTGATACGGAACCCGAGGTTCATCTCGGTGCGGGCGCGCACCGATCCGGAGTAGGAGAGCTCACGGGTATCGTTTGCCTTGGCGATCTCGACGACCTTGACCGGCCGGACGATGTCCTTGACTTCCACTTTTTCTTGCGAGCAACCGGCGAGCCCAAGCGCCGCGACGACGACCAGTGCCGGTCCAATAACCGGCAGCCTGTTCATGATGGATTTGGACAAAGGCACTTGCGTACTCCCGAACTGGAGATGGGTTGTGGACGCCCTGCGGACGCCGCCGGTCATTTCTTCAAAGCCCTGATGGCAAACTCGATAAGCTCGTCCGGCATCGCCCGATTCTTCTTGGCAAGGCACTGGGCGACCATTTGGGGGTGACAGAGGGTAATGATAGCGGCGCCGAAACACCGCGAAGCGACTTCCGGGTCCTGGTCGGGAAACTCGCCTGCTGCGATTCCCTCGCGGATCACCTCCTCCACCAAGCCGCGGATCCTGTCGATATGCTTCTCGATGACATGCCAATCGCGTTCGATGGCAACGACCACCATTTCGTGCACCTTCTCCTGGTCGAGCATGGTGTCGCGGGTCCACTGATAATGCGTTTGCACGTAGCGGCGAAGCCTTTCGCTGGCCGTTCCGGGACTATGGCAGGCGTCGTAGGTCAGTTGGTAGCAGGTAGCGAGCATACGGCCGCAAACGGCTTGGTGGATCTCAACCTTGGAGGCGAAGAAACGGTAAATGTTCGCCGTCGACATGCCGAGTTCACGCGCTATGTCGGCGACATTGGTTTTGCCGTAGCCGTAGTGGCGGAACAGTCGCTCTGCGCAATCGAGGATGCGCGCGACATTCTCCTGCCGGACCAGGTCGGCCGTCGTGGCGAGGGTATCAAGGGTATCATTCATCGTGTTTCAATTAGCTAAATTACGAGTGACGAATTTTGAATTTCGTCACTCGTAATTCGAAATCACCCGCCTGTCAACTGCGACATTATCCGTCTTGGGCGACTGGTGACATCTGTTGACACAACTTGGGCGTGAACAGCGTTAATGAAGCCTGCTGCGGGCCGTGCACGGGCCACCCGCCAGGCTCAGGTGATCGGGCGCCTTATTTTATTCAAGACGTGCTCCGTGGCGCGCAGCAATGCGTTATCATCCAAGCCGCGGAAAGGAGAGTTGGGATGACCGTGCTGCGCATCGTCTCGAATATTGCAACAGACAGCATTCCGGATGTTCGGAAGTTCTATTCCGACCTATTCGGCCTCGATGTTGTCATGGATCACGGGTGGCTCGTCACGCTGGCGTCCCGGGAAACAACCATTCCCCAGATCAGCATCGCCAGCGAGGGTGGCTCAGGGACCCCCGTACCCGATCTGTCGATCGAGGTCGACAATGTCGACGAGGTATATCTTCGCGCAAACGAGATCGGTTGCAGAGTGGTCTATGATTTGACCGACGAACCGTGGGGCGTAAGACGTTTCTTCATTGCCGATCCGACCGGCAAGCTGCTCAACGTGCTCTCGCATCTTCGCTAAAGCGCGCCGCATTTGACCGACCTCACGCGAGGCGCTTTAGGTCGTTGTTTTGTGCACGTCGTTATCGCAAAACCGCTGCACACTTTTGCGCGACATGCATTAGGATTGTTCTGCAATTCGGGACATTGACCACCTTCCAAACATTAGCCGAATAACGGAAACGGGCGGCGGTCACCGGAGGAAACCATGAGCAGAACAATTCCATTTCATTTCGTCGATGTCTTCGCGGTGGCGCCGCTGACGGGCAATTCACTTGCGGTTGTGGACGGCGGTGGCGAGTTGGCGCTCGAGCTCATGCAGAACATTGCACGTGAGTTCAACCAGTCCGAGACCACATTTGTCCTGCCGGCGACCCGGGCGGACGCCGATTGGAAAATGCGCTCTTTCACGCCGAAAGGCGTAGAGGTTTTCGGTGCAGGCGGCCACAACACGCTAGGGGCTTGGTGGTGGCTCGCTGCGGCGGGGCGGCTCGAGCTGGCCGATGGCCCAACATGGTTTCACCAACAGATCGGCGACTTGGTGTACCCATTGGCCATCTGGCAAAGCCAGGGGAAACTCGAAAAGATCATTATGCGGCAAGAAGCCCCAGTGGCCGGCCGGCAGCTCTCAAACCTTGGCGCTCTTGCCACGGCACTCGGGCTTAATGCTGAAGAAATAGCGGACGTTGTGCCCTGCCAGGTGGTCTCGACTGGTGCTGCCCATCTCCTGGTGCCAATCCGCGATCGCGAAGCCGTCGACCGGATTTGGCCTGATGCCAAACAGCTTTTCGACCTGCTCAAGGAGGTCGGCGGGGAAGGCTGCTATGTCTTCTCACTCGATCCGCTACAGCCCGGAACCACAGCGTATGCACGCTTTTTCAACCCGACTGTCGGCATTTCCGAGGATCCGGCAACCGGTACGGCGGCTGGTCCGCTCGCCGCACATCTCGTTGCACACAGTCTTGCACAGCCCGGCGTAATCAAGGTCGAGCAAGGCACTACTCTCGGACGTACCAGCATCATTGAGGTAGTTGTAGATGCCGGCTCAGTGAGCGTTTCCGGACGCGGCATCGTGGTGGCGAGCGGGGCTTTTTCGATCTAGTCGAATGTGTAGTCCGGTGGCCGCGGCGAACCTGTGCCCGTCCCACAAGTTCGCAGTAGCCCGCCATTTGGCGCGGCTATGCGGATGACGTGATTCTGCCACTCGCCTTCGACTTGGATCCGCTTAGGTAGCCGGTCTGTTCAGTCTGTTCAGGCTTTCGCCCAGTATGACAAGCGCGATGCCGAGCAGCGCAATGTCCTTGATCAGGAACTGACCGGCGGGACCGAGCGCGGGAAAGCCGAGCGCAGGCTCCCAGATCGGCAGGGCAACCATGATGGAACAGGTGACCAGGAAAATCAGCGCGGCCAATGCCCCACCGGCCACACCGGCGCGCGTCGACCAGGGAGAGGCAATCAGCAGAAGCGCGGTCGCGATCTCGACGACGCCAAGCACATAAGAGGCACCAGCTTCACCGAATACCGGATACATCCAGGCGAGCCAAGGCGTGCCGCCGATCAGCGGCCTCAACGCCTCGATCTCAACAGCCGTGAACTTCATCCCACCGATCATGAGAAGCGGTAGTATGACCCCGATCAGGGCGAGGATCCGCCCCGCTTTGCTGACCGCGGTGTTCTCCATCGGAATGCTCCTCCTGCTAGATCTTCTTCTGTCGGCTTGGTTTTGTATCGAGGACGATCGGAAGGCACTCGATCCGACACTGAGGGATCTTTTTGCTCCGTTCATGTTGGCTTATCTGGGCCAACAATGATCTGACACGGATTATGGGTCCTGACCTGCCTACCCCTTGGCCATCTCCCTCAGCCTGAACTTCTGGATCTTGCCGGTCGAGGTCTTCGGGATTTCGGCGAAGATCACCGCTTTGGGCACCTTGAAGCGGGCGAGCAGCGCGCGGCAGTGATCGATGATCTCGGCTTCGGTCGCCGTCCTGCCCGGCTTCAGCTCCACATAGGCGACCGGCACCTCGCCCCATTTGTCGTCGGGCCTGGCAACGACGCCGCAGGATGCGACGGCAGGATGCTTGTAGAGCGCCTCCTCGACCTCGATCGAGGAGATGTTCTCGCCGCCGGAAATGATGATGTCCTTGGAGCGGTCCTTGAGTTGGATATAGCCGTCGGGATGCCTGACGCCGAGGTCGCCCGAGTGGAACCAGCCGCCGGCAAAGGCCTCGTCGCTCGCCTTGCGGTTCTTCAGATAGCCCTTCATGACGATGTTGCCGCGGAACATGACCTCGCCGATCGTCTCGCCGTCGGCCGGCGTCTCCTCCATCGTCTTGGGGTCCATCACCGTCAGATCCTCGAGCGCGGCATAGCGCACGCCTTGCCTGGCCTTCCTCGCCACCCTGAGACCCTTCTCCAGCCCATCCCACTCGCCATGCCATTCGTTGACGACGGCCGGGCCATAGGTTTCGGTAAGGCCATAGAGGTGAGTGACCGCAAAGCCCGCATCAGCCATGCCCGACAGCACCGCTTCCGGCGGCGGTGCCGCGGCCGTGCTAAAGGTGACCGTCTGCGGAAATTGCCGCTTGTCCTCGTCCCTGGCATTGATCAGCACCGACATCACGATCGGCGCGCCGCACAGATGAGTGACGCCATGATCGGCGATGGCGTCGTAGATCGGCTTCGGCCGCACCCAGCGCAGGCAGACATGGGTGCCGGCCTGCACGGCCAGCGTCCACGGAAAGCACCAGCCATTGCAGTGGAACATCGGCAGCGTCCACAGATACACCGCATGCTTGCCCATGCCGGCATGGATGGTGTTGGCGTAGGCCATCAGTGCCGCACCGCGATGGTGATAGACGACGCCCTTCGGATTGCCTGTGGTACCGGACGTGTAGTTGAGCGAGATCGCGTCCCATTCGTCGTCGGGCATCGACCAGGCGAAATCCTCGTCGCCGCCCGCGACGAAGTTCTCGTAGTCGAGCGTGCCGATCCGCTGGCCCTTGGGATATGGGGCGTCGGCGGCGTATTCGGGATCGTCGTAGTCGATGACCAGCGGTTCTACCTTAGCCAGCGCCAGCGCCTCGCTGACGACATTTGCGAATTCGCGATCGACCACAAGCACCTTGGTTTCGGCATGGTCGAGCTGGAAGGCGATGACCGCGGCGTCAAGGCGGGTGTTGAGCGAATGCAGTACCGCCTTGGTCATCGGCACGCCGAAATGCGCTTCCAACATCGGCGGCGTGTTGGACAACATCACGGTGACGGTGTCGCCCTTGCCGACGCCGCGCCTCTGCAGCGCCGAGGCAAGCTTCAGCGACCGCCGCCAGAAATCACGATAGGTCGTGCGCTGGCGACCGTGGATGACGGCGACATGGTCGGGAAAGGTCTTTGCCGCCCGCTCCAGATAGCCGAGCGGCGTCAGCGGCTGGTGGTTGGCTGGATTCCTGTCGAGATCCTGTTCGTAGGGATTGCCCATCCCGTCCTCCCAATATCGTTCTCGAACCTTCTAACCACAGGCCTCGGACCCGTCACCATCAACGATGCCACGATAGAGCGCATTTGGCACAATGATGATCTGGATTCCGCGAGCGAAAGAGTATCGTTTACCCCCCCCCGCTCGATTTGACTTTTGTCGAGAGCCATGAATAATGTCAGCGAGGAGATGGGCATGGCGATCCGACCGGCAGAACAGCTTATCCACAAGGCCGCCTGGCTCTACTATGCCCATGGGCTGCGTCAGGACCAGGTGGCCAGCCAGCTCAAGATTTCCCGAGCCTCGGTCGCCATGTATCTGCGCAAGGCGCGCGAGACCGGCATCGTCAACATCTCGACCTCAACCCAGCTTTTCACCGACGATGTCATGGCGCGCAAGCTCGAAGACGCATTGAAGCTCGATGCCGTCTGGATCGCGCCGGAAAACGGCCATGTCGCCGATCCGTCGACCGACATCGCGGTGCTGGCGGCCAGCGTCTTTCTCGAACTGATCAAGAAGGGCGACCGCATCGGCGTCGCGTGGGGAAGGACCGTCTATACGATCGCCGACATCATGTCCTATGCCGATCTGCAGGATGTCACGGTGGTGCAGCTCTGCGGCAATCTGGGAGCCCCCTATTCCTACCGGCCCGACCAATGCACCATGGAAATCGCACGCCGGCTCAACGCCAAGGGGCTCAATTTCTACGCACCGCTGGTGCTGACGACAGAGGAACTGGCACGCGGCCTACGCGCCGAGCCGGTGATCCGCGACCAGTTGTCGGGCATCAGTGCGTGCAACCTGGCGCTTTACTCGGTCGGCACCGTCGACGCCGATAGCCATGTTGTCAAATGCGGCGCGCTGACTGCGAGCGAAATGGAGGTGCTGCGCCGTGCCGGGGCCGCCGGCGTCATCGCCGGGCAGATCATCGACGGGCAAGGCAAAGCGCTCGACTGCAGCTACAACCGGCGGATCATTTCGGCGGAGCTGTCATCGCTGCGCAAGATTGAAAAACGCCTGGTGGTGGTGCAGGAAGACAACAAATTCGAGCCGCTGGTGGCGGCGATCGCAGGTGGGCTGTGCACGCATCTGGTGGTCGGCGCCCGGATGGCGCGACGGCTGCTCGACCATGCCGGACCGGCGGCGGAGAAGGTCGCCTAGATACGCAAAACGCCGGCGCGGGCGCATTGTCATCAAAGCGTCGCGGCGTTCCCGTTCACAAACAAAGAGAAATCGGACGAAGCGAACATGAAGAACCTGTGGAATGACGGTGACGCGGAGAAGCTGGTTGCCGACTATGCAACAAAGGGCGTTGCCCGCGACCTGGCGCTGCGCGTCTATACGACCAGGCTTCTGGGCGGCGAACCGCGGCTTGTCCTGCATGGCGGCGGCAACACATCCTGCAAGACAAAGGCCACCGACCTCGTCGGCGACGAATGGGACGTGCTCTGCGTCAAGGGCAGCGGCTGGGACATGGGCGTCATCGAGCCGCAGGGCCTGCCGGCGGTCAAGCTCGGCGCCCTGCTCAAGGCGCGGTCGCTCAAGAAACTCTCCGACGAGGATATGGTCGCCCTGCAGCGGGTGAACCTCATCGACCCGTCTTCGCCAAACCCCTCGGTCGAGACGCTGCTACACGCCTTCCTGCCGCATAAATTCGTCGACCATACGCACTCGACCGCAGTTCTGGCCATCGTCGATCAGGATGATAGCGAGGCACTGAGCAAGAAAGTCTTCGGCAACAAGATGGGGTTCGTGCCTTACATCATGCCGGGCTTCGACCTGGCGAAGGCGGCGGCCGATGTCTTTGACGCCGACCCGACGGTCGAGGGCCTGATCCTCGACAAGCATGGCATTTTCACGTTCGGCGACGATGCCAAACAGGCCTACGACCGGATGATCCACTATGTGAACGCCGCCGAGGAGTTCATCGCCAGCCACGGCAAGCCGCTTGCCGAAAAAACCGCCTTGCCGGCCAGGCTGGCCAAGCCTGCGGACATTGCGCCGATGCTGCGCGGCGCGGTGGCGGTAGCGCGCGGCGAAGCCCGCTTCGACCGCATGATCAGCGATTTCCGCACCTCGGACGCGATCGTGGATTTCATCAATTCGGCTAGGATTGCCGATTATGCCGGGCGCGGCGTATCGACGCCCGACCTGTCGATCCGCATCAAGACCGGGCCGATGGCGCTGCCGGCGCCCGACGCGGACAAGATCGGCGACTACAAATCCGTCATCCGCCAACATGTCGAGAAATTCGCCAGGGACTATCGCGCCTACTTCGAAACCAACGACGCGCTCGATGATGTGAAGCGCACGATGCTCGACCAGATGCCGCGGCTGACGCTGGTGCCCGGCCTCGGCATGGTCGGCCATGGCCGCACGCTTAAGGATGCGAAGATTGCCTCCGACGTCGGTGAAATGTGGATCGAGGCGGTGCGCGGGGCCGAAGCGGTCGGCGATTTCCGCCCGCTGTCCAAAGCCGACCTGTTCCCGCTCGAATACTGGTCGCTGGAACAGGCCAAGCTCGCCTCCAACAAGCCGAAGCCGCTGACCGGGCAGGTTGTGCTGGTCACCGGCGGCGCCGGCGCAATCGGCGCCGCCACGGCAAAGCTGTTCGCCGACAACGGCGCCCATGCCGTCGTCGTCGATCTCGATGCGTCAAGGGCGGCGGAAGCGGCGAAGAAAGCCGGCAACAGTTCGATCGGCATCGGCGCCGACATCACCGATCCGGCGCAGATGCGCGCGGCATTCGACAAGGCGGTGGCCGTCTTCGGCGGCCTCGACATTCTCGTCTCGAATGCGGGGGCTGCCTGGGAAGGCCGGATCGGCGAACTCGACGACGCGACTTTGCGCAAGAGCTTCGAGCTGAATTTCTTCGCCCACCACTCAGCGGCGCAGAACGCGGTGCGGATCATGCTCGAACAGGGCACCGGCGGCGTGCTCCTTTTCAACACCTCCAAGCAGGCGATCAATCCGGGTCCGAAGTTCGGCGCCTATGGCATCCCGAAGGCGGCGACGCTGTTCCTGTGCAGGCAGTATGCCCTCGACTATGGCGCCCATGGCATCCGCTCGAATGCCGTCAACGCCGATCGCATCCGTTCCGGATTGCTTACCGACGCCATGATCGCCAGCCGTTCGGGCGCGCGCGGCGTGTCGGAAAAGGAATATATGGCGGGCAATCTGCTTGGTCAGGAAGTGACGGCCGAAGACGTGGCCCAGGCTTTCCTGCATCAGGCGCTGGCCGAGCGGACCACCGCCAGTGTGACGACGGTCGACGGCGGCAACATCGCTGCGGCGATGCGGTAGGAAGAACAGTCCAGACGCAAAAGAGCGGCCCGCAAGCCGCTCTTTCCTTTTGCCTGCGATAAAAAGCTACTTGGCGTTCGGGTTCGGCATCCAGGCCGGCATCGCGACATCGGCATGGGCGAACTGCGGCAGCTTGGCCGAAAGGTCTTCCATGTTCTTGATGTCCTTGTCGATCAGATCCTTCTGGGTGATCAGCGTCGGCGGCACGATGACGTTGTGGCCGGGGTCTTCGCCGGCCAAAAGCTGCGCCAGGGCGCGCACCGAAACCTGGCCGACGACGGCCGGATTGGTGGCGGCGGTTGCAGCCCAGGCGCTGTCGGGCTCGCGCATCGCGGCGATGTCGGAGGTCGAGATATCGGCCGAATAGATCTTGATGTCCTTGTTGAACCCCGCCTCGTCGACTGCGATCTTCACGCCCTTGGCGAATTCATCATAGGGCGCGAACATCACCTTGATGTCGGGGTTGGCCGACAACACCGAGCGGGCCTGGTTGGCGACGGAATTGGCGATCGGATTGTCGAGCGTACCGAACATCGCCGCCTCGTTGATCCCCGCATATTTCTTCTTGAAGTCAACCCAGGTCTCGTTGCGGCGGTCGAGCGGCGCGATGCCGGCGACATAGACATAGCCGGCCTTCCAGCTCTCGCCATTGTCCTTGATCGCCTGTTCGAGCGCGAGGCGTGCGAGGTCGCGGTCGGACTGTTCGATCTGCGGGATCTTGGGGTTTTCGACGTTGACGTCGAACGCTACGACCTTAATGCCGGCGTCGACCGCGCGCTGAGCGGCTTCCTTCATGGATTCCGTCAAGCCGTGCTGGATGATGATGCCCTGGACGCCAAGCGCGATGGCCTGGTCGACCATGTCTGCCTGGAGGGCGGCGTCCTGACGGCTGTCAAGGACGCGCAGATCGACGCCGAGCGCCTTGGCCTGTGCTTCGACACCGGACAGATAGGCCTGGAAGAAGTCACCGGTCGAGAGATAGCGGACCAGCGCGATCTTGACGGCGCCGGGCTTGTCGAACGGCGCCGGCCTGTCCTGCGCCATCGCCGGGACCTGCATCAGCAGCGCGGCGCCGGCAAGCCCGAGTGCTGCCTTCCCCAAAAGTCTTCTCGTGATCTTCATGTTGTCTCCTCCACTTGTTGAACTGAAATTTCAGCCGGTCAAATCCTATCCGTCGAAACCCTACCGCTTGCCCCTGCCGGAAAGGGCGAAGGTGAAGACAAGGGCAACCACAAGAACCACGCCCTTGATGAAATCCTGCGTGTAGTAGGGCGCGTTCATCATCGTCAGGCCCTGCAGCAGCACGCCGACAAACACCGCACCGACGGCCGTGCCGAAGGCGTTCGGCTTGGCGGCCCCGAGAACCGCATAGCCGATGAGCGCCGCGGCGACAGCGTCGAGCAGGAGATTATTACCCGAGGCGATGTCGCCGCGTCCAAGCCGGGCAGCGAGCAAAATGCCGCCGATCGAGGCAAAAACCCCTGAAATAACGTAGGCCCAGATTTTGTATGCCTTGACAGGCGCGCCGGCGAGTTCGGCAGCCCGTTCGTTGCTGCCGACCGCATACATCATGCGGCCGAAACGGGTGTATTCGAGAAAAAACCAGATCAGCACCGCAAGCACGAGCAAGACGACTACCGAAACCGGGATGAGGTTGGGGATGAAGAAATCGAAGCGGTGGCGGCCAAGCGCCAGGAAACCAGCGCCGAACGTGCCGTTGGCGACCGCGCCATCGGGCATCGTCATGCCGGTGGCGATCGAGCGGCCCTCGGTCGGAATGCGCTGCAGGCCGACGAGCAGGAACATCATGCCGAGCGTCGCCAGAAGGTCCGGTACGCGCATATAGACGATCAGCCAGCCATTGATGAGGCCGACAACGGCACCGATCAAAAGACAGGCGACAACCGCGACAACGGCGTTCTGCTCCAGCACCACCATGACATAGGCGGCTGCCATCATGGCGCTGGTGGCGACGGAGCCGATCGACAGGTCGAAGCCGCCGACGACCAGGGTGGCGGTGACGCCGAGCGCCAGCACGCCGGTGATGGCGACCGACTGGAAGATGAAGACGGCGCTCTGCGGCGAGACGAAGCCATCGGCGGCGATGGCGAAATATGCAATCAACCCGAACAGCAGAACGATGAAGCCATAGCGGATGGCATGGTCGCGCGCTGCCATCCTTACCAAACCCGAACCCATGCCCTCTCCATTCCACGTCCCATTATCTGCCCGCCCTCACGCTGCGCTGTGCAACGGCCTGCCCGCCACTTCGGCCAACAAGCGCTCGAGGTCGATGTCGGCGTTGCGGTGTTCGCCAACGATTGTCTGCTCCGACATCACCAGGATGCGGTCGGCGGTCTCCAGCGCCTCGTCGAGTTCAGTGACGAACAGCAGCGTCGCACGGCCGTTCGCGCTCGCCCGCAGCTTGGCCGCGATGTCGCGCCTGGCCGAAATGTCGACGCCCTGAAACGGCTCGTCGAGAATGAACAGCTTTGCCGCCTGCGAGATCCAGCGGGCGACCATCACCTTCTGCTGGTTGCCGCCGGAAAGGGCTGACATTTCGTCCTTCTCCGAGCGGCAGACGATGCCCAGTTCCCGAATCTGCTGGCGGGCGGTGGCGCGCTCGATGCGGCGCTTGAGAACGCCCATACGCGACATCCGCCTGTGGAACGGCAGGCTGATATTTTCCTGGATGTTGAAGTCGCCGACGATCCCGTTTTCGCTCCGGTCCTTGGCGACGAGAAACACGCCGGCGGCGATCGCCTCGCCTGTCGAACCCGGAGCATAGGGTTTTCCGTCCAACGTCATGGTCCCGGTGAGCGGCTTGCGGACGCCAAACAGCGTCTCGGCGAGCGCGGTCTTGCCGACGCCGACGAGGCCGGTGATGGCAACGACTTCGCCGTCGCCGAGCGTCAGCGAGATCGGCATGGAGCCTTCTGCAATCCGCAACCCGTCGATCGTCAGGATAGGCTTGGCCGAATTCCTGGCGACGATTCGGTCGAGGTGGATCTTGCGGCCGAGCATGGCGTTGACGGCGCCTTCAAAATCGAGCGGCTTGCGGTCGAAAACACCTGAGATCGCGCCGTCTCGCATCGAGACGATCCGGTCGGCAAGCCGCCTGATGTCGGACATGCGGTGCGAGATGTAGAGGATCGCGACGCCCTGCTCGCGTAGCCTGTCGACCAGCGCGAACAGCCGGTCGGCTTCGGCGCTGGACAAGGAGGAGGTCGGCTCATCGAGGATCAGGACCTTCGGCTGATGCGCCATGGCGCGGGCAATCGCCACCATCTGGCGGTCGGCCAGAGACAGATCGCTGATCCGGGCCTTCAGGTCGATGGCCAGCCCCATGCGGTCGGCAACCGCTTTTGCCTCGCGACGCACCCGGCCCGGATTGAACAGGGTCGGCGCGCCGCTGCCGCTCAGCCTGTCGAGCGTCAAATTGGTGGCGACGTCGAGGTCGGCGACGACACCGTCATTGATGTTTTGATGAACGGTGACGACGCCGGCGCGGATCGCCTCGGCCGGCGTTTTTGGCGCGAAATCCTCCGGCGCGAAGTCGTGGCCGGCAAGGCTCATCGTGCCGCCGCCGCGCTCGTAGACGCCGCTGATAATTTTGACGAGGGTGGATTTGCCGGCGCCGTTGGCGCCCATCAGCACGGTCACTTCACCGGCATGCAAATCGAGCGAGACGCCGCCAAGCACCTCGATATGGCCAAAGGACTTCCTCAGGCCGTGCACGCGGAACACGGCATCATTGCCCATTCGTTCCTCCCTGACCATGACGCTAGGGGCTGCTCCGGCAATTGTCAACACGATTGACAATTGCCAGAGAGCTTCCTAGCTTGGACCAACCGCCTTGGCTCCACTATGATGGGAGCACATCGGCGGGAGGGTAAGGATGACTGGGAAATTGCCGTTCGAAGCACTGTCGGTCGAGACATTGGCGGCACGCCTTGGCGCCAACGAGGCGCTGTGTTCGCATATCGGCAAGGACACGGCCCGCTGGAAGGTCCGCGAGGTCGGCGACGGCAATCTGAACCTGGTCTTCATCGTCGAGGGCGCCACGGGTGCTGCCGTCGTCAAGCAGGCCCTGCCCTATGTTCGCCTGGTCGGCGACAGCTGGCCGCTGCCATTGAAGCGCTCCTTCTTCGAGTATCACGCGCTGACGCGGCAGGAAGCGAGAGCGCCCGGTTCGGTGCCGGCGATCTATCATTTCGACGAAGTCCAGGCGCTGATCATCATGGAATATCTGTCGCCGCACATCATCTTGCGGCGGGCGCTGATCGAGGGCCGCCAGTTGCCGAACATCGCCAGGGATATCGGCTTGTTCATGGCCCGCACGTTGTTTCGCGGCTCCGACCTCAGCATGGTGACCAAAGATCGCAAGGCGGATCTGGCGCTGTTCGCCGACAACGTCGAGCTCTGCGATATCACCGAGAATCTGGTGTTCTCCGATCCCTATTTCGACGCCAAGATGAACCGGCATACGAGCCCGCAGCTCGACGGCATCGTCGCAGAATTGCGCGCGGACCGCGATCTCAAGGTCGAGGCGCAGCGGCTGAAGCATCTTTTTGCGGCCAATGCAGAAACGCTGCTGCACGGCGACCTGCATTCCGGCTCGATCATGGTCACCGACTCAGAAACGCGGATGATCGACCCCGAATTCGCCTTCTACGGGCCGATGGCCTTCGATGTCGGCATGCTGCTCGCCAATTTCTGGATGGCGTTCTTTTCGCAGCGCGGTCACGAACAGAAGGAAAAGCGCGACGCCATGCGCGGCTATTTGCTCGATGTGACGGTCGAGACATGGTCGGTATTCCGCACCGAGTTTTCGCATCTGTGGCGAACCGAGCGCACCGGCATGCTCTACCAGAAGAGCCTGTTCGAGGATCAGGGCGACAGGCTTGGCGCCGAACAGGCGCTCGACCACATGCTGCATTCGATTTGGACCGACATGCTGGGCTTTGCCGGCGTCGAGGTGCACCGGCGTATTCTGGGCCTGGCGCACAACGCCGATTTCGAGACCATTGCCGACGAGGATCTGCGCGCCACATGTGAGGCGAAGGCACTGAAATTCGGCCGTCACATCGCCGTCAACCGGCGCCAGATTCACAGCATCGACGAGGTCAACACATTGGCCGCGCTGATCGAACAGGAGAACAGAATTTGAACGTCGGCGACCGTCACTACCGGACCATCTGGCTGAGCGACGACGGCCGTTCGGTGGACATCATCGACCAGCGCTGGCTGCCGCATGATTTCCGCGTGGAAAAAGTCGGCACGGTTGCCGGCATCGCGACGGCGATCCGCGACATGTGGGTACGCGGCGCGCCACTGATCGGCGTCACCGCCGCTTATGGCGTCGCCATGCAGATGGCCGACGATCCATCCGATGCAGCACTCGACGGCATCTGGAAGGTCTTGCACGAAACGCGCCCGACCGCGATCAATCTGCGTTGGGCGCTCGATGAGATGCGAGGTTTCCTGCGGCCGCTTCCATCTGGACAACGCGCCGAGGCTGCTTACCGGCGCGCCGGAGAAATCGCCGACGAGGATGTCGGCCTCAACCGAGCCATCGGCGTTAATGGACTTGAAATCATCAAGGAAATCGCGGTGCGCAAGCGGCCGGGAGAGCCGGTCAACATCCTGACCCATTGCAATGCCGGCTGGCTCGCCACCGTCGACTACGGCACCGCCACGGCGCCGATCTATTTGGCAACGGAAGCGGGCATTCCCGTTCACGTCTATGTCGACGAAACACGCCCGCGCAACCAGGGCGCTCAGCTGACCGCATGGGAGATGGCCGGCCATGGCGTGCCGCATACGCTGATCGTCGACAATGCCGGCGGCCATCTGATGCAGCGCGGCCAGATCGACATGGTCATCGTTGGCACCGACCGCACCACCGCCGACGGCGATGTCTGCAACAAGATCGGCACCTATTTGAAAGCGCTGGCCGCGGCCGACAACGACGTGCCGTTCTACGTCGCGCTGCCGTCGCCAACCATCGACTGGACGGTGGGTGACGGGCTGGCCGAGATCCCGATCGAACAGCGCTCCAGCGACGAGGTCTCGCTGGTCTGGGGCAAGACCGCGAATGGCGAGATTGCGCAGGTCCGCATCTCGCCGGATACGACGCCCGCGGCAAACCCGGCCTTCGACGTGACGCCGGCGCGGCTGGTCACCGGATTGATCACGGAGCGCGGCGTCGCCAGGGCCTCGCGCGAAGGCTTGAAGGCGATGTTTCCCGGACGCTGATGATCCGGCTTCATTGACTTTTTGAAGCGGTATCAGCGGATAACCGAGAGTCCAGCCGTTGATTGCCCCATCCGCAGCAAGGGCGCGGCTTGCGTCTCATCCAGAGTAGCTCGTCTCTGACAGCCGGCATTTTGGTGACGGCCGATTCTGCGTGACATCCTGGTGCTCGCCTCGCCGGCACGCGGACAAAGTTAAAGCGACGCGATCGTCCGTCGATGCGGTGGGCGATGCTAATAACCTACGACACTGACGGAGCGGGCCGCATCCGATTCCTATCCAGTTGCCAAGCCGTGGTAGTGTGATTATACCAGTTGATTAGATGACGATCGGCCGGGCCATCGTTCGAGATCAGGAGTAACGGCTACATGACAACGATAGCGCTGTTTGGTGCCGGCGGCAAAATGGGTTACCGCCTGTCGACCAATTTTCGCGGCTCTCACTACACGATACGGCATGTCGAGGTCAGCGACGTCGGCCGCGAGCGGCTAAAGACGGGGCTGGGCATCAACGCGGTCAGCGCCGACGAAGCCCTCGATGGCGCCGAGGTGGTCATCCTCGCGGTTCCCGACACCCATATCGGCAAGGTGGCGGCCGGCATCGAGGGCAAGCTTGCTGCCGGCACTATGGTCGTCGTGCTGGACGCCGCAGCACCTTTCGCCGGCCATTTGCCCAAGCGGCCGGACCTGACCTATTTCGTCACCCATCCCTGCCATCCGCCGATCTTCAACGACGAGACCGATATGGCGGCCAAGCAGGACTATTTCGGCGGCGTCAAGGCCAAGCAGCATATGGTCAGCGCGCTGATGCAGGGACCGGAGGAAGATTTCGCCAAGGGCGAAGCGATCGCCAAGATCATCTGGGCCCCGGTCATGCGGTCGCATCGCGTCACGGTCGACCAAATGGCGCTGCTCGAACCCGGCCTTTCGGAGACTGTCTGCGCCTCGTTGCTGGTCGTGATGAAGGAAGCGGTCGACGAGGTCGTCGGGCGCGGGGTCGACCAGCAGGCCGCACTCGACTTCCTGCTTGGCCACATGAACGTGCTCGGCGCCGTCATCTTCGGCGAGACCAAGGGCGTGTTCTCCGATGCCTGCAATAAGGCCATCGAGTTCGGCAAGCCGGTCTTGATGCGTGACGACTGGAAGCGGGTCTTCGAGCCGGAAGAGATTGCAGCGAGCATTCAGCGCATCACCTGAGGCAGGTACATATCATCTGAATTAGTGATTGACTCATCATACCAGTTGGCTTAGCTGTTCGTAAGCTCGGGCCAACCCAGGCCTCGCCAGGGAATTCGAGGCTTGGGCGAGCGGAGGAGGCCGGGACTGTGGGGGGCACGACGATCCGTTCAGAGGAAGCCGGCAAACGGTTTTGAAACTGAGGCGATCCGCGATCTCTTGTGCCGCCTGGCGAATTGAGACGCAGACAGTGGCCTAAGTTGATCAGGGCTTTTTCAAACGGGAGGAAATCATGAAACTCACTCGCAGAATAACACTTGTAGCTTTTGCCGGCATGCTGGCGCTTGGCACCGCCGCACCCGCCAATGCGGCGGATCTCATTGCCATCATCACGCCCTCGCACGACAACCCGTTCTTCAAGGCGGAAGCCGTCGGCGCGGAAGCCAAGGCCAAGGAACTCGGTTATGAAACGCTGGTGCTTGTCCATGACGACGACGCCAATAGGCAGTCGGAGCTGATCGATACAGCGATCGGCCGCGGCGCCAAGGCGATCATCCTCGACAATGCCGGCGCCGACGCCACCGTCGCCGCCGTGCAGAAGGCCAAGGACGCGGGCGTTCCGTCCTTCCTGATCGATCGCGAGATCAACGCCACCGGCGTCGCCGTCGCGCAGATCGTCTCCAACAACTATCAGGGCGCCCAGCTCGGCGCGCAGGAATTCGTCAAGCTGATGGGCGAGAAGGGCAATTTCGTCGAGCTGGTCGGCAAGGAATCCGACACCAATGCCGGCATTCGCTCGAAGGGCTATCACGATGTCATCGACGACTATCCGGACCTGAAGATGGTGGCGCAGCAGTCGGCCAACTGGAGCCAGACCGAAGCTTATTCCAAGATGGAATCGATCCTCCAGGCTAACCCGGACATCAAGGGCGTGATCTCCGGCAACGACACGATGGCGATGGGCGCCTATGCCGCCCTTGCCGCCGCCGGCCGCAAGGATGTCATCGTCGTCGGGTTCGACGGATCGAATGACGTGCGCGATTCGATCGCTTCAGGCGGCATCAAGGCCACAGTCCTGCAGCCGGCCTATGCGCAGGCGCAGATGGCAGTCGAGCAGGCCAACGACTTCATCAAGAACAAGAAGTCTCCGGCCGAGGAAAAGCAGCTGATGGACTGCGTCCTGATCAATGGCGACAATGCCGCCAAGCTGGAAACCTTCGCGCTGACCAACTGAGCCGGCGTAACATCAATCGCAAGGGACGAGCTTCCGGCTCGTCCCTTGCTTCCATTTACTGGGTGCCCTGACCGCCATGCCGAACAAGCCGACATGTTCGATCCTCGCCGCCCCGCTCCTTGCCGTGACCGTCGGCGTCAGCCTGATCGGCTGCAAGATCCTGCCGACACCGTCAGCGGAAAACGGCGGCAAACCTCCGGCCTTCAATGCGGACAAGATGGTCGGCGATATCTGGGCTGCCAAGGCGGTGCCCTATCTCCAGCAGAAGGCCGGGCCATTTCCCGAGGTTCACGCCCTGGCGAAAGCCGATCCAGCGGCTGCCGGCGCCAAGTATGGCAATCCGAAGAAACAGGCGAATTCGCCATGGACCTTCTCGGTTCGCCTCGAAGGCAAGATTGTTGCGGCGAATACACAGTCACGCGCGGCAACCATGGATGTCGATGCCGACGGCGACGGCAAGGCGGATGCGCGGGTGCAGATCGGACCCGCAATGCGTGGCACCGCGCTACGCGACAGTCTCGACTTCATCCAGTTCAACGATTTCACCAACCAGATCGACTTCGCCCAGTTCGGCAAGGCGTTCAACACCTACGCCGACAAGACAGTGCTTTCCAAGCTGCCGCGCGAAGCGCTGGAGGGCCGGAGCGTCAGGGTTGTCGGCGCCTATGTCATCGGCAGCGGCCAGGACCTGCCGCTGGTGACCCCGGCGGAGGCAGAGATCGGGCCGAAGCCATGACTGCCGCCACCGATCACGATGTCATCCTGACGCTGGAAGACGTCTCCAAGGTCTATTCGGGCACCGTCGCGGTCAAGCGCGCGAATTTCGAGGTGCGCAAGGGCGCGGTCAACGTGCTGGTCGGCGAAAACGGCGCCGGCAAATCGACGCTGATGAAGATCATCGCCGGCGTCGAACAGCCGACGCTCGGCCGCATAATCCTGGAGGGCGAAGAGGTTTCCTTCTCCTCATCCGGGGACGCGGTCAATCGCGGCATCGGCATGGTGTTTCAGGAGCTGAACCTGTTCGGCAACCTGACGGTCGCAGAAAATATTTTTGCCACCCGCGAGATCACCAACCGGCTCCGCAAGATCGACAGCCGAGAACAGGAGCGCCGCGCGGCGGAATTCCTCGAGCGGCTGGAAGCCGGCATCCGGCCGGACATGCTGGTCGAGGATTTGCGTATCGGCCAGCAGCAGCTGGTCGAGATTGCCAAGGCGGTTTCGCTCGATGCGCGCATCCTGATCATGGACGAACCGACCTCGGCGCTGAGCGCGGCGGAAGTCGAGATCCTGTTCAAGGTGATTGCCGACCTCAAGGCGCGCGGCGTGGCAATCGTCTACATCTCGCACCGGCTCGAGGAACTGATCCGCATCGGCGACTACATCACCGTGCTGCGCGACGGGCGGATCACCGGCCAGGAGAAGATGAAAAACGTCGACACGCAATGGATCGTGCGGCAGATGATCGGCTCGGACGCCAAGGACTTCGCCAAGGCCGACGGCCATGTTCCGGGCGAAGAAATATTCCGCGCCGAGGACATCTGCCTGCCGCGCGTGACCGGCGGGCTTGCGGTCGATCACGTCTCGCTGTCGCTGCGTGCCGGCGAGATTCTCGGCATATACGGCCTGATGGGCGCCGGACGCACCGAATTGTTCGACTGCATCATGGGACGCCATGGCCATGCCACCGGAACGATCTTCATCGCCGGCAAAAAGATCAGAGAGCGCGACACGACACGGCGGATCCGGCGCGGGCTGGCGCTGATCCCCGAGGACCGCCAGCGCGAAGGGCTGGTGTCGATCCTCTCGGTCGCCAGCAACCTGACGCTGGCCAGCCTGTCGCGGTTTGTCCGCATGTTCCATATCCGTGGCGCCAAGGAAAACCAGGCGGTGACGCAGATGGTGCGGGAGCTGGCGATCAAGGTCGCCAATCCGGCGCAAGAGGTCTCGTCGCTGTCGGGCGGCAACCAGCAGAAGGTGGTCATCGGCAAGGCGCTGCTCACCGGACCCAAGGTGCTGCTGATGGATGAACCGAGCCGCGGCATCGATGTCGGCGCCAAGGCCGACGTCTTCCGCACCATGCGCAAACTGTCCCGCGACGGACTGGGCATACTTTTCGCCACCTCGGATCTCGACGAGGTGATGGCGCTGTCCGACCGGGTCGCGGTGATGAGCAATGGAAAACTGACCGGCATGTTCGATCGCGCCGAGGCGACGGAGGCGGCACTTGTCGCCGCATCGGCGCTTGGCCACGGACCGGTCCCGCACACGGAGAGCCACGCCCATGACTGACATCCCGGCCAAGGCTTCAGTTGCCTCCGCCTCGAGCGGCTCCGTCCTGCTGACGCTGATGAAGGCGAGGACGTTCATTGCGTTGATCGCCGTCCTGATCTTCTTCTCGATCGCAGCGCCGAATTTCCTGTCGGCCGCCAATCTGATCCTGATGTCGAAGCACGTGGCGCTGAATGCGTTCCTCGCCATGGGCATGACTTTCGTCATCATCACCGGAGGCATCGACCTCTCGGTCGGCTCGATCGTCGGCCTGTGCGGCATGGTCGCCGGCTATCTCGTGCTCAACGGCATCGACCTGCAGGTCGGCTATACGATCTATTTCAACGTCTTCGAAATCGCACTGATCACGCTGGCGGTCGGCATATTGATCGGCGCCGTCAACGGATTGCTGATCACCAGGCTGAATGTCGCGCCGTTCATCGCCACGCTCGGCGTGCTCTATGTCGCACGCGGCCTGGCGCTGCTGTCGTCCGATGGCCGCACCTTCCCGAACCTTGTCGGCAAGCCCGATCTGGGTACGACTGGGTTCGGCTTCCTCGGCGCCGGCCGGCTGCTCGGCCTGCCGGTTTCGATATGGATACTTGTCGTCGTAGCACTTGGGGCGGCCTATCTCGCCAAATACACCCCGCTCGGCCGCCACATCTTCGCCGTCGGCGGCAACGAACGGGCGGCGCGGATTTCGGGCGTCAGGGTCAACATGGTGAAGATGTTCGTCTACATGTTCTCTGGCTTCTGCGCGGCGGTCGTTGGCCTGATCATCTCGTCCGAGCTGATGGCCTCGCATCCGGCGACCGGCGAGACCTTCGAGCTCAACGCCATCGCAGCGGCGGTGCTCGGCGGCACCTCGATGTCGGGCGGCCGCGGCACGATCGGCGGCACCATCGTCGGCGCCTTCGTCCTCGGCATTCTCTCGGACGGGCTGGTGATGATGGGCGTAAGCTCGTTCTGGCAGATGGTGATCAAGGGCCTCGTCATCATCGTCGCCGTCGTCGTCGACCAGGCGCAGCGCCGGCTGCAGAGCCGCGTGACGCTGATGCAGATGGCAAAGGCAGGCTGATGGTGGCGGAACTGCGTGGAGCGCTGATCGGCTGCGGCTTCTTTGCCGTCAACCAGATGCACGCCTGGCGCGACATCGCCAATATCTCGATCGTCGCCGTCTGCGACCGTGACCCGGAACGGCTCACGGTTGTCGGCGACCAGTTCGGTATCGCGCGACGCTACACCGACGCGGCAGCACTTTTCGCCGGCGAAAGCCTGGATTTCGTCGATATCGCCACCACCGCGCCTAGCCATCGTTCGCTCGTCGAGATGGCAGCACGGCACGGCGTTCCGGCGATCTGCCAAAAACCTTTCGCGCCGTCGCTTGCCGACGCCAAGGCCATGGCGAAGGCCTGCTCTGACGCCGGCGTGCCGCTGATGGTGCATGAGAATTTTCGCTGGCAGTCGCCGATCCAGGCGGTGCGCGCCGTGCTCGACAGCGGTGACATCGGCACCCCGTTCTTCGGGCGGATCTCGTTCCGCTCGGCCTATGACGTGTTTTCCGGCCAGCCCTATCTGGCGACGGGAAAGCGCTTCATCATCGAGGACCTCGGCATCCACAGTCTCGACATTGCCCGCTTTCTGCTGGGCGACGTTTCGACGATCACGACACGAACCGCTCGCATTAATCCTGAGATCGCCGGCGAGGACGTCGCTACAATGCTAATGGACCACGAGAGCGGCGCAACGTCTGTGGTCGATTGCAGCTATGCGACCAAGCTCGCCACCGAGCCGTTTCCGCAGACGCTGGTCGAGATCGACGGCAACGGCGGCACCATCCGGCTCGAGCAGGATTACCGGCTCACCGTCACCGGCAGGAACGGAACCGCGGTCAGCGACGTCTCGCCACCGCTGCTGCCATGGGCATCGCGACCATGGCAAAACATCCAGGAAAGCGTCGTCGCCATCCAAAAGCACTGGGTCGATTGCCTGGCGAACGGGACCGAGCCGGCAACCTCGGGTGCGGACAATCTCAGGACATTGGCCCTGGTCGAGGCCGCCTATGCGGGCGCTGCGAGCCGTGAGCCGGTGCAGCTCGACACTTTGCTGAAATGACCGCCGACGCCTTCCTCCTCTATGGCACGCGCGCGGTCGAGGCCGAGCCGGTCAGGCTGCGCGCCGGTGCACTCAGCGCCGACTTCGTCAACGGCAATCTGCGCACCATCCGCCACGGCGGCACGGAAGTGCTGCGCACCATCGCTTATGTCATCAGGGACCGCCACTGGGGCACTTACGAGCCGGCGCTCACAGATCTAGTCATCGCCCAGGGTGCCGACACTTTCTCCGTCAGCTATTCGGCAAGTTGCGTCGGACCAAAGGGAAGCCGGCTCGGCTTTCGCGCGACGATCGAAGGTTCCGCCGACGGCCAGCTGGTTTTCGACGTGAGCGCGCGTCCCGAAGACGATTTCGAGACCAATCGCTGCGGCTTCTGCATCCTGCATCCGATCGCCGGCCTGGCCGGCAGCCCGATCACCGTCGAGCACACCGACGGCAGCGTGGTGGAAACGAAGCTTCCGCAGCTGATAGACCCCTGGCAGCCTTTCAAGGATTTGCGGGCGATCGCTCATGAGGTCCGGCCCGGCGTCACCGCCGAATGCCGGATGGAAGGCGACGTGTTCGAGATGGAGGACCAGCGCAACTGGTCGGACGCGTCCTACAAGACCTATGTCCGGCCGCTCGCGCTGCCATGGCCCTATGTGCTGCCTGCCGACGAGACTCTGCGCCAGACAATCAGCTTGCGCATCTCAGGCGACGTGAAGGCGCCGGCTGCCGCAACAGCCGCCGAACACGTCCGCGTCGAGCTCGGCGAAGCCGGACCGGCACTACCGGATATCGGCGTGATCATCTACCCGGATGAGGTCGAGGCGGCGCTGGCAAAGCTTCTGACGCTGTCCGCGCTTGGTCCGCAACAGCTGACGTTTCACTACGACCCGACGTGTGGCCACGGCCTCGAAGCCTTGCAGTCCTATGCCCGGCTCGCCGCAGCCTGCCCGGTCGAGACGACGCTTGAATGCGTCGTTTCCTGCGTTGGCGATCTCGACGCTGAGCTTTCAGGCGTCGCCGATGCGGTGCGACAGGCCGGGCTGAAGCTCTCGGCCATCGCCGTTTCGCCTTCGGTCGACCGGCAGTCGACGCCGCCGGGCAGCGCATGGCCTGAATGTCCGCCGCTCGAGGACGTCTATGCCGCCGCGCGGCGCGCCTTTCCCGATATCCGCCTCGGCGGCGGCATGTTCAGCTATTTCACTGAGTTGAACCGCAAGCGCGTTCCCGCCGACTTGCTCGATTTCGTCACCCACTGCACATGCCCGATCGTGCACGCCGCCGACGATCTCAGCGTCATGCAATCGCTGGAGGCGCTGCCTTTCATCACTGCATCGGTGCGGGCGATCTTCGGGCCAAAACACTACCGGATCGGCCCGTCGACCATCGCCATGCGGCAGAACCCCTATGGCGGTGCGACCAAAGCCAATCCGCACCGTCAGCGCATCGCCATGGCCGACCGGGATCCTCGCCATGCCGGCATGTTCGCGGCAGCATGGACGATCGGCTATGCCGCGCGCGTCGCCCCGGCCGGGCTGGAGATGCTCACGCTGTCCAGCTTCACCGGACCGTTCGGCGTGCTGGCGGCATCCGGGGAACCCGTCGGCGAAGGTGAACCCCGGCCGATTTTCGAAGCTATCAAGGGTCTTTGCGAACTGGCCGGCTTCAGGCACATAGCGGCGAGGACTAGCGATGAGACGCGGGTGCTCACGCTGGCCGGCCGTTCTCCCGCGGGCCAGACCGTCATGTGGCTGGCGAATCTGACGGCGAGCGAAGTGACGGTTGATATTTCCGGGTTCGAACGACGCCACCTTGTGATGCCGCCTTACGCGATCACCCGGATCGGGTGAAATCAGGTGCCGGAATTCATCACGTAGAGCGCGCGCGAGCGCTCGAGGTGCTTGATCATCGCCTTCTCGGCTGCGTCCGCATCCTTCTGCTCGATGCGCCCGATGATCTCTTCGTGCTCGGTCAGCGTGAAGTTTTCCTTGCCGGTCCAGATCAGCATCTCGGTGTGATATTCCTTCAGCCAGCCAAGCATCGCTTCGCTGACCGCGACATAAATCGGGTTGCCGGATATTGCCGCGATCTGGGTATGAAACTTCATGTCCGCGGATATGAAGGCCTCGGAATCGCCGCGAAAGCTCCGCTGTTCGGCAACGGTGGCCCGCAGCCGCTGAACGTCCTCTGCTGTGGCCTTTTCGGCGGCCTCCCTGACCATGCCGCGCTCGAAGAAGATGCGCGCGCTCTTGAGGTGCTCCAGCGTGTCCTTCGACGACGACAGGATGATCTTGGCCGCGCCGTCGACCTGTTTGATGATCGACTTGGCGGTCAGCTGAAGCACTTTCGCCCGCTCGCCGTGCGAGATCGCAACAAGACCCATATTGCTCAACGCCTGCATCGCTTCGCGGATCGCAGGCCTGCCGACTTCGAAGCGCTCCATCAGTTCGCGCTCCGACGGCATGTCGTCGCCTGGCTGCAATTCGCCGCTGGTGATCAGGCGCTTTAGCCTCAAAAATACTTCGTCAGAAAGCTTGCGCCGGACGATCGGCTCCGAACGGTTCATCGTCGCGAATCACTCCTTACCGGCGTCTATTTAGCATTGTCGCCACGATTGCCGGAATGCCTGCGCGAGAGCAGGATATCGCTTGCAATACTCATGTACTCATTATACCAGATTTCAAAGATCGGGGAACTTTTTTCGAGCTATGATCATCCTCACCTATCGCATCGAGACCTCGGCGAGCATCGAGGCGCTGGCGAGCAAGATCGCCAGCGACCAGTCGACCGGAACCTTCGTTGCGCTGGCCGGCGAGACCGAAGAGCTCAAGGCGCGGGTGGCGGCACGCGTCCTGGTGATACGGTCTTTGCCGGACGCCGATCGTCCATCGCTTCCCGAAGCCGGCGACGGTCCCTTCAAGCGCGCGGATGTCGACATCGCGTTTCCGCTGGATGCCATCGGTACCGATCTTTCGGCGCTGATGACCATCGCCATCGGTGGCGCCTTTTCGATCAAGGGCCTGTCCGGCATCCGCGTCGTCGACATGAAGCTGCCGGATGAGTATCGCAGCGCCCATCCCGGTCCGCAATTCGGCGTCACCGGCAGCCGCCGACTGACCGGCGTGGAGAACCGCCCGATCATCGGGACGATCGTCAAGCCGGCGCTCGGGCTTCGACCGCGCGAAACGGCGGAGATGGTGGGTGAGCTGATCGCCGCCGGCGTCGATTTCATCAAGGACGACGAGAAGCTGATGAGCCCGGCCTATTCGCCCCTGTCGGAACGGGTGAAGGCGATCATGCCGCTCGTCCTCGACCATGAGCAGAAGACCGGTAAAAAGGTCATGTATGCCTTCGGCATCTCGCATGCCGATCCTGACGAGATGATGCGCAACCACGATCTGGTGGCGAAGGCCGGCGGCAATTGCGCTGTGGTCAACATCAACTCCGTCGGCTTCGGCGGCATGGCTTTCCTCAGAAAGCGCTCCAGCCTGGTGATCCACGCCCACCGCAACGGCTGGGACATTCTCACCCGTCACCCCGGGCTTGGCATGGATTTCAAGGTCTGGCAGCAGTTCTGGCGGCTGCTCGGCGTCGATCAATTCCAGATCAATGGCATCGCCTCGAAATATTGGGAGCCGGACTGGTCATTCGTCGAATCCTTCAAGGCGGTGACTACGCCGATCTTTTCGCCTGATGATTGCGCGTTGCCGGTCGCCGGCTCCGGCCAGTGGGGCGGACAGGCCCCCGAAACCTACCGGCGAACCGGCCGAACGGTCGATCTTCTCTATCTCTGCGGCGGCGGCATCGTCAGCCATCCGGACGGGCCGGGTGCCGGCGTGCGCGCGGTGCAGCAAGCCTGGCAGGCGGCGGTCGATGGTATCCCGCTGGCGGAGTTCGCCCTGACCCATCCCGAATTGGCGCGGTCGATCGAGAAATTCGGCGACGGCAAAGCAGCCTGACCCCATGCAAAATCTGCTTCTCAGCTACTATGGCGATGATCTCACCGGCTCGACCGACGTCATGGAGGCGCTCGAGCTCGGCGGCGTGCCGACCGTGCTGTTCATGCGCCAGCCCGACGAGGCCCTGCTTTCGCGGTTCCAGCATTGCCGTGCCATCGGCCTGGCCGGCACCAGCCGAAGCGAGACGCCGCAATGGATGGACACGCATCTGCGGGGCGCCTTCGCCTGGCTGAAGACCCTGAACGCCGAGATCTGCCATTACAAGGTCTGCTCGACTTTCGATTCCAGCCCGGCGATCGGCAGCATCGGCCGGGCGATCGAGATTGGCCGCTCGGTGTTCAGCCAAGACAGCGTGCCGCTGGTGGTCGGCGCGCCGCAGCTCAAGCGCTACACCGCCTTCGGCCATCTGTTCGCGGCCTACCGCGACAAATATTTCCGTATCGATCGCCATCCCGTGATGAGCCGCCATCCGACCACGCCGATGGATGAATCCGATTTGCTGATCCATCTGTCGCGCCAGACAGACCTCACCTCGGGGCTGGTCGACCTCGCGACGCTGCAGTCAGCGTTCCGATCGGAAGTGTTCGATCGGCTGACCGAAAATGGCAGCGATATCGTGCTTTTGGACGTCGACAGCCGCGAGACTCAGGCGCTTGCCGGCAAGGAGATATGGCGCGTTCGCACGCCGGGCGGCTATTTCGTCGTCGGCTCCTCCGGGATCGAATATGCGCTGCTGGCCGAATGGGCGTCGAACCATACCGTCAGTGCCGAGTCCAGCTTTTCGCCGCCGGGCGCGGCCGACCGGATCGCGGTGGTCTCGGGCAGTTGTTCGCCGACAACGGAACGACAGATCCGGCATGCTTTGACGGAAGGTTTCGACGGGATCGAGGTGGACCCTGTCGAACTGGTCTCAGAGGATTCCGACAAGGCGATCGCTCGTGCGGCAGCAAGCGGTCGCGCCAGTCTGGAGGCCGGGCGCAGCGTCGTCCTCTACACGGCGCTTGGACCAGCAGCCGACCGCGGCGCCGAAATCGACCGGCAGGAAGGCGCCCGCCACAAGCTTGGCCGCGGCCTCGGCGAACTTCTTCGCGAGCTGACGATCGAACAAAAGTTGCAGCGCGTGGTCATCGCCGGCGGCGACACGTCGAGCCATGCACTCGGCCAGATGGGCGTCGATGCGCTGACGGTGCGGATGCCGCTGCCCGCCTCACCAGGTTCGCCGCTCTGCGTCGCCCACTCGCGCGTCAAGACGATCGATGGGCTGGAAGTTGCGCTCAAGGGCGGACAGGTCGGAACCGATCGCTATTTCTGCGCCATTCGCGATGGGCTCGGTGATTGACAGGAGGCGCGCTGGATTTTCCTGATCTCACGACTTCTTGAACACGGCGCGGTTACCAACGCACGATGCCTGTCCCACATAAGCCGCCGTATGCGTAGCGGCGGGGCGGCGCACAGCGCTCAAGCCGGAGCTGACCACGGCTCCGCGAGTGAACCAGCGGGATGCCGCGATGTCATTCAGACCGTTGCTTGGTAACGGACGGGTTCGGAGCCAGGAAGAGAAATCGGAGCCCCTGCAGACCGCGTCGTGGGGCAGCTCCTCGATTGTATTCGACAATCGGCGGTGGGCGTGCCGGGAGGCGGAACTCCGATGGACAGCCCCTCATCATCTGATCGTGCTGACCGAAGAAGGCGGAACGTCCCATACATCCATCCGGCACGAGGCAAGATCCCTCTACGACGGAATGGATCGTCCCGGAGCCCTCACCTTCGTCCCCGCAGGCGCGGAGCGGCTCGGCTTCTATCGCGATGTAAACCTTTCCTATTCAGCCTTATGGATCGATCCCGATATCGGGCTTCCCGGATGCGAACGCCTGAGAGATTTGCCGATCCTGGTGAACAAGGAAGACGCGGTGATCACCACGCTGCTGAGTTCGCTTCGCGACGAGATGGCACTCGGCCACAAGCCGGACACTGCCTATGTCGAGCATCTGGTCGCCCTGGTCAGCCTCCGCGTGGCCATTCTGAACCGGGATCAACATCCTTCTCTGCGTCACGGCTGCCTCAGCCGTCGGGCGCTTGGTCGAGTTCGAGCTTACATCGATGCACATATGCATTCCGACGTTTCGCTAAGCGAGCTGGCAGCCGCGGGCATGGCCGTCGACAGTTTTGCGCGTCGTTTCAAAGCGACGACCGGCCTTGCACCCTATGCCTATGTGATCGAGGAACGCGTGCGGCGTGCGGAGATGCTGCTGCGCGAAACGGGTTTGTCGATCGGTAGCATTGCCTTTCGGCTCGGCTTTTCAAGCCAAAGCCACTTCACCACGACGTTCCGGCGTCTCAGGGGGATGACGCCTCGGGCCTATCGGGTGAATTCTTCTCCGGAATCCTGACATTGCCGCCGGTTTCTTGAAAGAAAGCCGCCGGCCGCACCCCCACCTCCAGTGTCGATGAGTGACAGAACTGCGACTGGGAGATCATGCATGGCCAGAACAGACAACAGGAGCGGGCCGACTCGTCGGATGGTGCTGGAGGGCGGGGTGGCGACCGGCGTGCTCCTGGCTACCGGTATACCGGTTGACGCCGAGCCGGCCGACAGCGTCACGGCGGCCGCCTCGCCCACGCCGGTACCGACGATGCCGATGTCCCTGCGGATCAACGCGAAGGATCTTGCCGTCGAACTCGACCCGCGGACGACGCTGCTCGACGCCCTGCGCAACCACCTCGGTCTCACCGGCTCGAAGAAAGGCTGCGACCACGGCCAGTGCGGCGCATGCACGGTGCTGGTCGAGGGGCGCCGGATCAATTCCTGCCTCACGCTTGCCGCAATGCATGAAGGCGACGAGATCACCACGGTCGAGGGCCTTGCCGAGGGTGACCGGCTGCATCCGGTGCAGGCCGCCTTCGTCGCCCGCGATGGTTTCCAGTGCGGCTATTGCACGCCGGGCCAGATCTGCTCCGCGGTCGGTATGCTGGGCGAGGCCAGGGCCGGCTGGCCGAGCCACGCGAGCGCGGACGTGGCGGCGGCTTCTGTCGCTCTCAGCGATGCCGAGATCCGCGAGCGGATGAGCGGCAACATCTGCCGTTGTGCCGCTTATCCGAACATCGTCGCTGCAATCCGCGACGCGGCAGAGGAGGCGTGAGCAATGCAGTCCTTCACTTATGAACGTGCGGCAAATGCCGAGCAGGCAGCCGCCGCGGTTGCGGCCCGGCCGGGCGCCAAGTTCATCAGCGGCGGCACCAATCTGCTCGACCTGATGAAGCTCGAGATCGAGCGCCCAGCGCATCTCGTCGACATCAGCCGGCTGCCGTTCGATCGAATCGAGGAGACGGCGGAAGGCGGGCTTCGGGTCGGCGCCCAGGTCCGCAACAGCGATCTCGCCGCCGATCCGCGGGTGAGGTCACGCTACCCGATGCTCACGCAAGCGCTGCTGGCGGGAGCGTCCGGCCAGATACGCAACAAGGCCTCGACCAGCGGCAATCTCCTGCAGCGCACACGCTGCCCCTACTTCTACGATCGCAACATGCCTTGCAACAAGCGCGAGCCGGGTTCGGGCTGCGCGGCGCTTCAGGGCTTCAATCGCATGCACGCCGTACTTGGCGCGAGCGAAGCCTGCATCGCGGTGCATCCCTCCGACATGGCGGTCGCCATGTCCGGGCTCGACGCCAGGATCGAGACCATATCGCCCGGCGGCGAGACCCGCACGATCCCGATCGGCGATTTCCACCGATTGCCAGAGGCGATGCCCCATGTGGAAACCGTGCTCGGCCACGGCGAAATGATCGCCGCGGTTACCCTGCCGCCGCCGCCACCCGGCCGGCAGGTTTACCGCAAGGTGCGCGACCGTGCCTCCTACGCCTTCGCGCTGGTGTCGGTGGCAATAATCGTCGAGAAAAGCGGCGACCGTGTCCTAAGCGCTCGGATCGCCATGGGCGGCGTGGCAGCGAAGCCCTGGCGCGCAACGGAGGCGGAGCGCATGCTCGCAGGAGCGGCGGCGTCCGACGGCGCCTTTACCGATGCGGCCGAAGCCGCGCTCGCCGGAGCCGTCGGATATGGCGGCAATGATTTCAAGATCCCGCTGGCGAAACGGACGATGCGGCACACGCTCGCGGCCGCCGCCGAGAGTACATGAGGTGACACCATGACAGAGACGAAGACCAGCGAGATCCGTCCTTCCGAATCACGCAATGGCGTTATCGGGCGCCCAGTCGATCGCATCGACGGTCCGCTCAAAGTGACAGGTAATGCCACCTACGCCTACGAGAATGCGCTGGATGGCACAGCCTATGGCTATATTCTCGGCGCCGCCGTCGCCAAGGGGCGCATCGCCGAGATCGACACGGCCGAAGCCGAACGGGCGCCGGCAGTGCTGCTTGTCATGACGCACCGCAATGCGCCGGCCCAGCCGGATTTCGGCCCGGCGGTCACGCCGACCGTACCGGAGGTCTTCACGCGCGCCCGCCCCGCGCTCAACAGCGACCGGGTGCGCTACTACGACGAGCCGGTCGCGCTGGTCGTTGCGGAGACGTTCGAGGCGGCACGCGCTGCGGCGGGCCTCATCAAAGTGCGCTACGACGAGGAGCCGGGCCTCTACGATTTGCCGGGGCGTGTGGCCGACGCCTATGCACCGAAGCGGACCAACGCCGGCTTCGAGACCGACAGTGCGGTCGGCGACTTCGAGAGCGCCTTTGCGGCGGCTCCGGTCAAGATCGATGCTACTTACCGGACCCCCTTCGAACATCACAATCCGATGGAGCCCCATGCGACGCTCGCCGCCTGGTCAGGCAACGAGCTGACGATCCATACATCGGCGCAAACCCTGGCGAACTTCCGGGCTGGGATCGCCAGCACGCTTCGCATCCCGCCCCAGCGTGTGCGTATCGTGAGCCCCTTCGTTGGCGGAGGCTTCGGCTCCAAGCTGATTGCCCATTCCGATACAATCCTGGCCGCGCTTGCAGCGCAGGTCCTGCAGCGTCCCGTTAAGATCGCGCTGACGCGACAGCAGATGTTCGCCAATGCCGGTCACCGCGCAGAGATGATCCAACAGGTACGTCTCGGCGCAGACACCGATGGGCGGCTCTCCGGGGTCGCGCACGATGTCTGGTCCGCAACGTCCGGCTTCGAGGAGTTCTGCGAGCAAACGGCAGTTTTTGCCCGCTCGCTCTACGCGGCGCCGAACCGTATCACCCGCCATCGCCTGGTTCCGCTGGATATCAACCGCGGCGAATGGATGCGCTCGCCCGGCGAAGCGCCCGGCATGCTTGCTTTCGAATGCGCCATGGATGAGCTTGCCGAGCGGCTCGGCCTGGACCCGATCGAACTCAGGATCCGCAACGAACCGGAACAGGATCCCGAGCGCGGCGTGCCGTTCTCGACCCGCAATCTCGTCGCCTGCATGGAGGACGGCGCCCGCCGTTTCGGTTGGGAGCGGAGAAACCCGACACCCGGCCGCACCCGAGAGGGCCGGAAGCTCATCGGCTACGGCATGGCGGCGGCGATCCGTCCGAACTACATCGGCGCGGCGACGGCGCGGGTTGCACTCGACCGGGACGGTCGGGTGACGGCGCGGCTCGACATGACCGATATTGGGACCGGCACTTATACGATCCTGACTCAGATCGCTGCGGAAAATCTCGGCGTGCCGATCTCGTCCGTCAAAGTGGAGCTCGGCGACAGCCGCTTCCCGCGTACCGCCGGCTCCGGCGGTTCCTGGGGCGCGGCAAGCGCGGGTTCGGCGCTGCATAACGCCTGCAACGCCCTCAAGCAACGGATCGTGGAGGCGGCGCGGTCGAGCGAAGCCTCGCCACTGCACGGCGCGAACGCCACCGAGGCAAGCTTTGCCGACAGCGAAGTCAGGTTCGGCCAGCGGTCGGCAGGCCTGGCCGACCTCATCCGGAGGATCGCTCCCGACGGGCTCGAGGCCGAAGGCTCCGTAGCCGCAGGCGCCGCCACCCAGTCATACAAGGCTTACTCGCAGCATTCCTATGGAGCACATTTCGCCGAGGTCGCAGTCGATTGCGATACCGGTGAGATCCGCATGCGCCGGATGCTGGCTGTGATGGGCGCGGGCCGTATACTCAACGCCAAGACCGCGCGCTCGCAAATCATCGGCGGCATGACCTGGGGGATCGGTGCGGCGCTGATGGAGCAGACGGTGCTCGACCGGCGCTACGGCCACTTCGTCAATCACGACCTTGCCGAGTATCACGTCCCGATCAACGGCGACGTTCCCGACATGGAGGTCGTCTTCCTCGAGGAACATGACGATAAGGCCAATCCACTCGGCGCGAAGGGTCTCGGCGAGCTCGGCGTCTGCGGTGCGGGGGCCGCTATCGCCAATGCCATTTACAACGCGACCGGCGTGCGAGTGCGTGAATTTCCCATCACCTTGGACAAGGTGCTGCCGGCCTTGCCCGTGATCGCCCTTTGACGCTGAAAGTTATCAGCTCCCCTGCCCTCAGGGTGATCAGGTCGGAACGGATCGCTATTCCTGCGCTATCCGCAACGACGTCGGCGGTTGACAGCGCTCTTCGGCCCTTCCATACAAACGCGGTCAATGTTCTCAGGGCGGGGTGAAAGTCCCCACCGGCGGTAAAGGTTTTGGCCCAAGCCCGCGAGCGCTTTCCAGTCACCGCATCGGCCGAAAATCAGAACTGATTTTCGGAAAGCACGATGCGGAGATTCAAAATGCTAGAGCGTCCTTTGCGCGTCCAAAAGGACGCGCGGCGCTCTAGTGGAGGGTCAGCAGATCCGGTGTGATTCCGGAGCCGACGGTCACAGTCCGGATGGTAGAGGACGAAATGGAAGACGGTCCGCTTTTGCGGCTCGGATTCCGTGTCGTGCGTCCTGATTCTGGATCGAAGGATGGACCCATGAATCAGCATTCCCAGAAAGATTATCAAACGATCCGCGTCGCCGTCATTCGCGCGCGCTGGCACGCCGATATCGTCGACCAGTGCGTTGTAGCGTTCGAGGCGGAACTGGCGGTTCTCGGAGAGAAACGCTTTGCCGTCGATGTCTTCGATGTGCCGGGCGCCTATGAGATTCCCTTGCATGCAAAGACCTTGGCCCAGACCGGCCGCTATGCAGCGATCCTCGGCGCGGCGTTTGTCGTCAATGGCGGGATCTATCGGCATGACTTCGTGGCGAGCGCTGTCATCGACGGCATGATGAACGTGCAACTGTGCACCGGCGTGCCGGTGCTTTCGGCGGTGCTCACCCCGCACAACTACCATGACGGCGCGGAACATCACCGCTTCTTCTTCGAGCACTTCAAGCTCAAGGGCAAAGAGGCAGCCAATGCCTGCATGCAGATCCTGGCCGCGCGGGAACGTATCGCCGCTGAAATGTCCGTCGCCGGGTAGAAATCCCGGTAACACGCTGTACTATCTGAGAAAATACGAAACTCGGGAGGATGCGGGTGCAGACCAAGAAGATCGTCAACGACGGCAACCGCACTGTCGATGAGATGCTGGAAGGCATCCTGGCTGCGCATCCCCGCCATCTCAAAAGCGCGGCGGGCAGCCCACGCTCGATTATCGCCCGCGATGGACCTCGCCAGGGCAAGGTCGGCCTCGTCATCGGCGGTGGCTCCGGCCACGAGCCGACATTCCTCGGCTTCGTCGGCAAGGGGCTGGCCGACGCGGCCGCGATCGGCAATGTCTTCGCCTCGCCGCCGCCCGACCCGATCCTCGAATGCGCCAAGGCGGCCAGCGGCGGCGCCGGCGTGCTGTTCATGTATGGCAATTATGCCGGCGACGTGATGAATTTCGACATGGCCGCCGAGATGGCGGCGATGGATGACATTGAGGCGCGCACCGTGCTGACCACTGACGATGTGGCATCGGCGCCGCGAGACCAGAGACACAGAAGGCGTGGTGTCGCCGGCAATTTCTTCATCTTCAAAGCCGCTGGTGCAGCCTGTGACCGGATGCTGTCATTCGATGAATGCGAGCGCATCGCCAGGAAGGCCAACGATCACACCTTCACCATGGGCGTGGCACTGTCGCCCTGTTCGCTGCCGCAGACCCGCCGGCCGAATTTCGAGATCGGACCGGACGAGATGGAGATCGGCATGGGCATTCATGGCGAGCCGGGCACCGCGCGTGGAAAACTGAAAACGGCCGACGAGATCACTGACGAGATGCTGGACAAGATCCTCGACGAGATGGCGCCGGCGCATGGCGACAAGGTCGCCGTGCTCGTCAATTCGCTCGGCTCGACGCCGCTGATGGAGCTTTACATCATGAACCGGCGCGTGAAGCGTCGGCTGGATGACATCGGCGTGTCAATTCACGCGACATGGGTCGGCAACTACTGCACCTCGCTCGAAATGGCCGGCGCCTCGGTGACGCTGATGCATCTCGACGCCGAATTGCAGACGATGCTCGACCATCCTTGCGACTGCGCCATGTTTCGCGCCGGCTGAAAGTAGCATCCATGACATCCATCGATACGGCCGATCTGAAAAGAATGTTTGATGAAATCGCAGTGGCGATCGAAGCCGACAAGGACAGGCTCTGCCAGCTCGACGGCGTCATCGGCGACGCCGACCATGGCATTGCCATGGGGCTCGGTTTCGGGGCGGTGCGCGATGCACTCGCTTCGCTCGAGCTCGCGGCGACCGAGCCGACAGCTCTCCTCAACACCGCGGCCAAATCGTTCCTCAACGCTGTCGGCGCCTCGTCGGGCCCGCTTTATGCGACCGCCTTCATGCGAGGTGCGGCCGCCGTCAAGGGCAAGGCGACGCTGGCGAGCGCCGACGTCATCGCCCTGTTCCAGGCGATGGCGCAAGGCATCCAGGATCGCGGCAAGGCCAAGATCGGCGAAAAGACAATGGTCGACGCTTGGCTGCCTGCGGCTGAGGCGGCTGCGGTCGCGCATGCCTCCGGCAAGACACTGTCCGAAAGCCTAGCAGCCGGCCTTGAAGCAGCCGAACGGGGCGCCGAGGCGACCAAGGACATGATTGCCGCGAAGGGTCGCTCATCGCGGCTTGGCGAACGATCGCTAGGGCACATCGACCCCGGCGCCGCGTCGGCCGTCACCGTCATTGGCGCGATGCGGAAAAGCTTGGGTTAGCCCAGCTTCGCCGCGTCGAGCCTGTCGATGGCCTGGACATTGCCAGCCGACGGTCCCTTTTCGTCGAACTCCGATGCGAGCCAGGCGTCGACGATCGACTTGGCCAGTTCCGGGCCGATGACGCGGGCGCCCATGGTGATGATCTGGGCATTGTTGGATTTCGCAGCGCGCTCGGCGGAGTAGGTGTCGTGGGTAAGTGCTGCGCGAATGCCGGGCACCTTGTTGGCCGAGATGGAAACGCCGATGCCGGTGCCGCAAAACAGGATGCCGCGATCGTTCTCGCCGTCGAGGATGGTCTGGGCGAGCTTCTGCGACAGGTCGGCATAGTAGCCCGCCTGGCTAAGGTCGCTGACGGTGAGACCGGGTTTGGTGGCGAGATGCGCGGCAATGACGTCGAGCAGCGGCTTGCCCGCGCTGTCGGCTCCAATGGCTATTTTCATTTTATTGTCCTTTCCTGTTCATCGATACTAGATCGCCGCCGAGGCGCGCTGGAGGATGTCGATATAGCCTTCCGCCTGCCAAGCGGAGCGGCCGATGAACAGCCCGTCGATATGCGGCTGGCCGATCAACTCGGCGGCATTTTGCGGATTGACGCTGCCGCCATAGAGCACTGGCGGCACGGCCGGCAGGAGTTCGCCGGCGATCTTCTTGATCAGCGCCTGCTGCCTATCGGCGTAGTCCGCACTTGCCGGAATGCCCTTGTCGCCGATCGCCCAGACCGGCTCATAGGCAAACAGGATCGCCGCCGCTTTCGCCTCGCCTTCGAGGACCTTTAGCGCGCCGTGCACCTGCAAGGCCAGCACCGCATCGGCCTGGCCGCTGTTGCGTTGCGCCAATGTCTCGCCGACGCAGATGAGCGGCACCAGCCCGTGCTTTACCGCCGCAGCTGCCTTGAGGCCGACAGCATTGTCGGTCTCGCCGAAATGCTCGCGCCGTTCGCTATGGCCGAGCTCGACGAGGTCGAGGCCGCAATCCGTCAGCATCACGGGCGAGATCTCCCCGGTCCAGGCTCCGGCGTCGAACCAGTGCATGTTCTGGGCGCCGACCTTGACCCGCGTCGTCGCCAACGCCTTCTTGACCTCGCGGACCGCCGTGAAGGGCGGGATGACGAAGGGCTGGATGCGGTCGTCGAAACCGGGGACGAACCCCGCCAGCGTCTTGGCGAAGTCAGTCGCCTCTGCAAGCGTCTTGTTCATTTTCCAGCTTGTGCCGACCCAGTAAACCACGCGTCCTCCTTCTAGCGCCTGTTCCATCCCGCGTAGCGGGATGGAGCTCTATCTTCTTCTTTGACCATGATCTTTTCCGAAAACCGGTTCCCACTTTTCGGGATCATGGTCTAGTCCTTCTCGACTAGTGTCAGCGAAACGTCGGCGCCATCCAACGCCTCGCGCATCTGCGGTCCCAGTTCGCGACCGGTGAAGACGGCGTCGAACGCCTTGAGATCGGTCAGGAAATGCAGGGCCGTGCGGCCGAACTTGCCGTGATCGACCAGCAGATATTTACGCGCGGCGGCGGCCATCATCAGCCGCTTGGTGTGGACCACTTCCTGGTCCTGGTGGAAGGCGGAAGCGCCGTGGATGGCAGACGACGACAGGAAGGCCACATCGGCGCGCAACGATCTCAACGTGTCCTCGGCAAGCAGGCCGAAAAACCCGTGAAATTTCTTGCTGTACTGGCCGCCGAGCGCAATCAGGGTGATCCCTCCAATGCCTGCCAGATCCTGTATGACGGCCAGATTGTTGGAGATCACAGTCAGCGGGCGGAGATCCGCAAGGTGGCGCGCGATGCTACCGGCCGTCGAGCCGTCGTCGATGATCACCGTCTGGCCCGGTTCAATCATCGCCACTGCGGCAGCCGCCAGGCGCTGCTTCTCCTCACCGGCCTGCTTCTGACGGTAGCGGAAATCGCTTTCGAACAGGCCGCTCGGCTGGATCGAGGCGCCGCCGCGCACCTTGCGCAGGAAACCGCTTTCCTCAAGCTCGTCGAGGTCGCGATGGACGGTCATCTTCGACACGCCAAAGCGCGAGGCGAGGTCATCGACACTGGCCGTGCCAGTGTCCATCAGAAAATCCATGATGCCTTGCCGGCGGCCGCCGCTCTTCATTGTCCAGCCTGTTTCCTGAATCCGGTCCGCTGTGAATCCGCCGTGGCGGAAACCGCGAGCCAAAGCGATTATAACAGAGGAAAACGCATAGGCGTCAAATTTTTTGTGATGATGTTACATTTCTTTGGGATATTATTCGCTTCTGATTGCTGTGCTGTAACAAGAATTGCTTCTCGGTGGCATGGCCAAAGGTTGCGGTTCTCCGGAAATCCGGCCAGAAGCATCAAAGGGCTGAACGACGATCGGACGGCTCGCAACCATAGGCTTGAAACCAAATACGGGAGACTATTGGGTGGCTCGCATCACATTGAGACAATTGCTCGACCATGCCGCCGAACACGGCTATGGCGTGCCTGCGTTCAACATGAACAATATGGAACAAGGCCTCGCCATCATGGAGGCCGCCGAGGAGACCAAATCGCCTGTTATTCTGCAGGCGAGCCGCGGCGCCCGCGCCTATGCCAACGACGTCGTGCTGGCCAAGCTGATCGACGCGCTGGTCGAGATCCACCCCGATATCCCGGTCTGCATGCATCTCGACCACGGCAACAACGAAGCCACCTGCGTGACCGCGATCCAGTATGGCTTCACCTCGGTGATGATGGACGGCTCGCTGAAAGAGGACGGCAAGACGCCGGCCGATTACGATTATAATTCGGGCATCACGGGCCGCGTCGTCGATATGGCGCATTGGGGCGGCGTGTCGGTAGAAGGCGAGATCGGCGTTCTCGGTTCGCTGGAGATGGGCGGCGGCGAACAGGAAGACGGCCATGGTGTCGAAGGCGCTGTCAGCCACGACCAGTTGCTGACCGATCCGGAACAGGCGGTGCAGTTCGTCAAGGACACACATGTCGACGCGCTGGCCGTCGCCATGGGCACCAGCCACGGCGCCTATAAATTCTCGCGCAAGCCGGACGGCGCTGTTCTGGCCATGAACGTGATCGAGGAAATCCATCGCCGCCTGCCCAACATGCACCTGGTCATGCACGGCTCGTCCTCGGTGCCGGAAGAACTGCAGGAGATCATCAACAAATATGGCGGCCAGATGAAGCCGACATGGGGCGTGCCGGTCGAGGAGATCCAGCGCGGCATCAAGCATGGCGTGCGCAAGATCAACATCGACACCGATAACCGCATGGCGCTGACCGGCGCGATCCGCAAGGTGCTGACCGAAAACCCGAGCGAATTCGACCCGCGCAAGTATCTGACGCCGGCTATGGCCGCCATGAGGAAGCTGTGCAAGGAGCGCTTCGAGCAGTTCGGCACCGCCGGCAACGCTCCCAAGATCAAGCCGCTGCCGGTCTCGGAAATGGCCAAGCGCTACAAGTCGGGCAGTCTCGATCCGAAATTCGGCTGAGTTCGGCCGGCTTCATCTGACCGGGGCGGCCCGGTTCAACGGGCAGGGGCCGTACCCTGCCCGTCTCGCGGCAGGAGTGCCGCCCTGCCGGTCTCGATGAACGGCGCCCAGTAGTCGACCGACTCGCGGATCATGGCGACGACCTGGTGATCGACCGGCTCGCGCTCGCGAAACGACAGTTCGAGGCAGATCTCGTTGTCGACGCCGCCGCCGCGGCGAACCGTCTCCAGGAATTTTTCCGGCGTGATGCGGCCGTCCTGGTTGTAGGCGGCGATGAACGGCCAATGACCGCCCTTGTTCATCGACGACTGCTTGACGTGGATGATCGGCGATACGTTGGGGAAGGCTTCGGCCCAGGCATAGGGGTCGATGTCGGCCGGATTGCTTGACGTCACGTCGCCATGGTCAATGTCGACCATCATCTTCATCGGGATGGCCATGCCGGCTGCCTCGATCTCGTTGTGCAGTACCCGGCAGCTGTCGATTGTATGGCCGAATTCGCGCCCGACCGACATCGGCTCCCAGAACAGATAGGTTAAACCGGCCGCTTTGGCGTGCTCGGCGACCTCGCGCCAGCATTCCAGCGCGATGTCGAACAGCCGCGCGCGGCGCTCGGGATCGTCGAAATCCCTGTGCGTGAAGATAGCGAACTGGGTCCCCAGACCGGTCGCGCCGAGCTCGGCCGAAATGTCGGCAAAGGTCTTGAACCAATCGACATAGTAGCGGCGCACATCGGCGTCCGGATGGCCGAAATGGTTGAGCCGCCCATAAGGGCCGGTCATCCCCGACGTCACGCGCACGCCAGTGCGGTCGAGCGCGTTGCGGAACAGGCGGATGAATTTCGAGATCGTCGCCGCCGGCCAGCCGGGATTGACGAATTCATGCGTGAGCTGCACGTCCCGGATGCCGATGTCGTAAGCGATCGCATCGATCAGATCGTCCGGTTCGGCGAAACGGTTGACCAGCGGATTTGTGTTGAGAGAAAGCGTAAAGGCCATCAGCTTGCTTTCACCAGCCGGCTCGCGCACCAGTCCTCGAAGGCGGCTCTTTCTGCGGCGGACAGATGCAGCTCATGCTTGGTGCGCCGTTCGAGAATGTCGGCAGCGGTCAGCGCCCATTCATATTCGAACAAATAATTGGCTTCGCGTTCGAAAAAATCCTTGCCGAAGCACCGCCCCAGATCGGCGACTGACCTGGCCGCACCGACCAGAACGCGCGTCCTGGTGCCATAGAGCCGGCCATAATGCTTGACCAGCGATGCCGGCATCCAGGGATATTCGCGGCCGAGATCGCCGAGAAACTGCTCGAAGTCGGCATTAGCGATATCGCCACCCGGCAGATAGCCTTTCGATGTCCATGGCGTGCCCATTTTCGGAAAGAACGGGGCGATCCTATCCAGCGCGTGCTCGGCCAATTTGCGGAAGGTGGTGATCTTGCCGCCGAAGACGGACAGCAACGGCGCCTGCCCGGCCGATGCGTCGAGCTCGAAAATATAATCGCGCGTTACCGCGCTGGGGTTGTCGGCGTTGTCGTCATAGAGCGGCCGGACGCCGGAAAACGAGTAGATGACATCGTCGCGGGCAAGTTCGCGCTTGAAGTAGCGGTTGACGATTTTGATCAGGTAGTCGATCTCGCTGCTATCAGCCTTCACATCTTCCGGCCGCCCGTCATAGGGGATGTCGGTGGTACCGATCAGCGCCAGATCGTTCTGGTAAGGGTTGATGAAGATCACGCGCTTGTCGCTGTTCTGGACGAGATAGGCCTGCCGCCCCTCCCAGAATTTCGGCACGACGATGTGGCTGCCCTTGACCAGGCGCACATTTCGTTTGGAGTTCTGGCCGGCCACGCGGTTGATGATATCGTTGACCCAGGGACCGGCGGCGTTGATCAGCGCCCGTGCCCGAACCGTTGTCGTCACGCCGGTTCGGCTGTCGCGCATCTCGACCGACCACAGGCCGTTTTCACGGCGGGCGGCGGTGCAGGCGGTCCGGGCAAGGATCTTGGCTCCGCGCTCCGCGGCATCGAGCGCATTGATGATGACGAGACGGGCATCGTCGACCCAGCAATCGGAATATTCGAAACCGCGCTTGAACACATCCTTGATCGGCGCGCCTTCGGGCGCGGTGCGCAGGTTGAGCGTGCGGGTGGCCGGCAGCCGCTTGCGGCCGCCGAGATGATCGTAGAGGAACAGGCCGAGCCGGACCAGCCATGCCGGCCGGTCGTCAGGGCTGTGCGGCAGCACGAAGCGCATCGGCCAGATAATGTGCGGAGCGGATTCAAGCAGCACTTCGCGCTCGATCAGCGCCTCGCGCACCAGCCGGAATTCGTAATATTCAAGATAGCGCAGGCCGCCATGGACGAGCTTTCCCGATCGCGAACTGGTGCCTTCGGCCAGATCGTCCTTCTCGCACAGAATGACGGACAAGCCGCGGCCGGCTGCGTCGCGCGCGATGCCGGCGCCGTTGACACCGCCGCCGATAACGAAGAGGTCGACGATTTCAGTGGCGCCGCTCATCTCGCCGGGTCCTCGGTGTCTGGATTGTGTTTCATGGCTGCCGCGACCTTCAGCATGGATTGACCGGTGGGAGCCCGGCGATGAAGCGGCGCACCTCTTCGGCCGCCTGCTCGGCCGCATAGGTCACCGTGCGCACCGATGCGCCGGCGATATGCGGCGTCAGCGTGACGTTCGGAAGCTGCAGCAGCGGCCAGTCCGCAGGCACCGGCTCGACCGCGAACGTCTCCAGCATCGCGCTGCCGATATGGCCTGAGACGAGCGCATCGTAAAGCGCGTTGTAGTCGACCAGCGGCCCGCGCGCCGTGTTGACGAAGATCACCCCAGGCTTCATTCGGGCGATGGTGTCCTTGTTGATCAGTCTGCGGGTCTCCTCAGTCACCCGGGGATGAAGCGTGACCACATCGGAGCGGGACAGGAGATCGTCGAGCGCGACCAGTTCGACGCCGCCATTGCGGTCTTCGGCGCTCAGTTGCACGTAGGGATCGGTGACCAGGATGCGGCAGCCGAACGCGCGCAGCAGGCGGACAACCTTGGTGCCGATATTGCCGTAGCCGATAACGCCGACGGTCATTTCGTTGAGCTCGCGGCCGGTGCGGTCGGCCCGGTAGAGATCGCCGCGCCATTCCCCTTTGCGCAAGGCTTCGTGCCCGACCCGGATCAGCCGCGTCTCGGCAAGGATGGCACCGATGGTGAACTCGGCCACCGCACTTGCATTGCGGCCGGGCACATTGACGACGGTGACGCCGTGGGCCTTGGCGGCAGCCATGTCGATGTTGATCGGGCCGCCGCGCGATACCGCAACCAGTTTGAGTGTGGGCAGGCGCTGCATCATGGTCTCGGAGAGCGGCGCAAGCTGGGTGACGAATATCTCGGCGTCGCCGATGAAATCGACCACCTCGTCCGGATCGCCAAAATACTCCTTGACCTTGTCGAGGCCGAGCGCCGCATTGCCGAACTCCATCGGCTCGTCGGGCCACGCTGTCTCAAGGGTACGAATGTCGAGATTGTCGCCGCAGGCCTTCTCGATTTTCTCGCGAAACACCTCGGGAAGCATGAAGCGGTCGCCAATGATTGCAATCTTCTTACGCATGCTCGACTTCTCAGTTTGCCCTGGATGCGGCCATCGACCGCCAGACCGGCCGCAGCGCCTCATGCGCCAATGTGTAGGACGGAGCCACCCGCTCATAGATCGCGGCAAGTTTTCGGTCGCGCGGTTCCGCCGCGCCAAGCAGCGGCGTGACCCATTCGCCTACGCATTCGTCCATCGACCTGTATTGGCCGACGCAAACCGCAGCGATCATCGCGGCGCCCGCCGCACCGGCTTCCTCGCGTTGGCTGGTGCGAATGTCGGCGCCGACGACAGCGCCCAGGATCTTGCGCAGAGCCGGGCTCCTGGCCGCACCGCCTGTCAGCCGGATCTCGCTCGGCAGCGGCCCCATGGCGGCGTAGCAATCGCGCGACGCAAATGCCAACCCCTCGAAAACGGCGCGGACCATGTCGGCATAACCGTGCCGCGACGAAATGCCGACGAAACCGGCCCTGGCATTGGCATCGACGAACGGCCCCCGCTCGCCGGCCTCCGACACGTAGGGCTGATAGAGCAGCGAGGCCGGCTCGGATACGGATATCCACTGATCGACCAGCGCGATCATCTCGCCATTGGTGCGCGTAATGCCTTGCGAGGCGAGAATGCCGGAGGCGAGGCTAAGGACCCAATCGATGTTGAGTGTCGCCGCCATGTTCGACTGCATCTGCGCAAAGACGCCGGGCGTCGGCATCGTCATCGTGTAGCCGGTCGCCGCCTCGTTGAGCAGCACCTCGTCCGGCGTCTCCGCAAGCCGCATATGCATGCCGGTGGAGCCGATGATGGAGCAGCCGGGCTTGCGCTCGCGGTCGAGCAGGCCGGCGCCGAGCGCGGTGCAGGCCACGTCGACATAGGCCAGCACCACCGGCGTACCGGAAAGCAGCCCGGTCCCTTCGGCAGCCGCCGCCGAGAGGCCGGCGCTATGCCTGGTGCCGTCGACGATCGGCGGCAGCAGATGCCTGAGATCAGCGACGCCGAGCACCTCAAGCACATCGTCGCAATAGCCACGAGTGCGGAAGTCGCCAAAGGTGAAGGTCCCCTCTGACGGATCGGTGGCGCGTTCCCCGGTCAGGTTGAAATAGAGCCAGTCCTTGCAATGGAATGCCGTCGCCGCCTTGCCAAGCATGTCAGGCGCGTTGCGCTTCATGAAGGCAAGCTGCGGCCCCTGCTGACAGGCGGCCAGCCCGCTGCCGGTCTTTTCGAAACGGAGCCGGTCATCGGGCCGCGCGCGGATCTCCTCGACGATCGCGGCAGCGCGCGCGTCGAGCCACAGCCAGCCCTTCGCGACCGGCTCACCCTCCTTGTTGATCAGCCAGGTGCCATCGCCCTGCCCGGTCACGGCGATGGCAATGGTGCGGCTGGCAAGGTCCGGCACCTTGTCGGCAAGCTGGCGCAAGGTGGTCGCGGTATCGGCCCAGGTGCGCGCCAGATCCTGCTCGGCGCCGCCGCCCGGCAAGGTCTCATACCGGTTCGGCAACGCCGTGGCCGCGAGCTGCCGGCCCGCCGTGTCGAAGGCGACGGACTTGATGACAGACGTGCCGGCGTCGATGCCGATCAGCACATCCCGCATCAGGCAAGCTCCATGCCGTGCGAAATGGCCATGCCGCTGGACTGATCGAAGACGTGCAGGTTTTTCGGATCGATGCTGATATTGATCGGCGCGCCAAGCTCCAGCCGGGTCCGGTCATGTTCGACCAGAACGAGCGAACCGCCGGCGAAATCCGCCGCGATATGCGTCTGGTCGCCGAGCCACTGGTTGGCCGAAACCGTTGCCGGCACGCCGTCCTTCGAGCGGCGAACCGCGTAAGGCCTTATGCCGATGACGACCCGCTGCCGTTTGAGCAATTCGTCGCGAACCGAGCCGCTGAACGCGTCCTTGTCATAGTCGAGCGAAAGTCCGTCGGGCAGCCGCAGATTGATCTTGTCGGCAGCCGTGCCGACATAGGCCTCGAAGACATTCATCGGCGGCTCGCCGACGAAGGTGCCGGTGAACAGGTTGGCCGGCCGCTGCTTGAGCATGTCGGGCGTGTCGAATTGCTGCAGCACGCCGCCTTCCATGACCGCGATCCGGTCGGCAAGCGCATTGGCCTCTGTCTGGTCGTGGGTGACGAGGATCGCGGTCAAGCCGCGCTCCTTGATGAAGTGCTTGATGCGGCCGCGCAGCACGGCGCGAAGTTGCGGTTCGAGCTGGCCCATCGGTTCGTCCAGCAGATGAAGATCCGCCTCGCGGATCAGCGCCCGGCCGAGGCTGGCGCGCTGCTGCTGGCCGCCGGAGATGGAGCTTGGATAGCGCTCCAGAATGTCCTCGATCTCGAGCAGCTTGGCGATGCTGGCAACCTTCGCATCGACGTCGCTTTTCCGCAGTTTGGCCGCCTTCAGCGCAAACGCCATGTTCTCGCGCACGGTCAGCGGCGGATAGAGCGAATAGCCCTCGAACGCCATCGCCACATTGCGCTTGACCGGAGGCAGCGTGTGCACCTTGCGGCCGGCAACCGAGATAGTGCCGCGCGACACCTCCTCGAAACCGGCGATCATGCGCAATGTCGAGGTCTTGCCGCAGCCGGACGAGCCGAGCAATGCGACGATCTCGCCCCTGCCGATTTCCATCGTCAGGTTCTGGACGGCGTGCACGCCCCTGTCGATCGGACCATAGAACTTGTCGACGCCGGAAATGGTGAGTGCGCTCGGGATCATGCCGCTTCTCCGCTGCGCAAATTGACGACGTTCCTGGCGCCGATTCTGTCGCCGCTCGCCTGATCGAACAGCAGGGCGCTTTTGCCGTCGACGGCGATATGAGCCCTGCCCTCGGTCTGACCCGGTGTTCCGGCCGGCCGGGAGACCAGGATTTCACGGCCGCGCACGGTGCGCACCAGCGTGACGATCTTTTCATTGAGCGGCGTCTCCGCCTCGACCGTCACCGGAATGGCAGCGGGCGTTCCTTCGTCGACGAAGCTCAGGGCTTCGGGCCGTAAGCCGATCACGCAGTCGCGGCCGACCGTCGCGTCATAGGCACCCGTCAGATGAACCTGGACGTTCGACAGGCCGACATAGATGCCCTTGGCATCGCGCGACGGCTTGACGTCGAGCAGGTTGATGGTCGGGTCGCCAAACAGCCGCGCGATCTCGATGTTCGCCGGCTCACGATAGATCTGCTCGGGTGTGCCGAGCTGCTTGATGACGCCTTGCGACATCACCGCGATGCGGTCGCCGAGCGCCATTGCCTCCTTGTAGTCCTGGGTGACGTAGACGACGGTCGCGCCACGGTCGGCCAGCAGCCTCGGCAATTCGAGCCGCATTTCGAAGCGCAGTTTGGCATCGACGTTGCGCAAGGGGTCGTCGAGCAGGAGAACCGGCGGCGCGCCGACCAGAGCGCGGGCGAGCGCGGTACGCTGCTTCTGGCCATTGGACAGCGCCCGTGGCTTGTGGCTGAGCACGTGGCCGATCTTCAGCAGCTTAGCGGCGCTCTCGACGCCCGCCTTCATCGCACTCTGCGACGAACGCTTGGCCTGTAGCGGCGTGGCGATGTTGTCGAAGGCGGTCATGTGCGGAAACAGTGCGAAATTCTGGAACGCCATGCCGACGCCGCGGAACTCGGCGTCAAGATCGGTCATATCCTCGCCGCCGATGAAGATCTTTCCCTCGTCCGGGTCGATAACACCGGCGACCAGCCGCAGCAGCACCGTCTTGCCGGCGCCGGACGGTCCGAACAGGACAAGGGTTTCGCCGTCGGCGACGGTCAGCGACAGATTGTCGAGAACAGTCTGGCTCTTGTAGCGCTTGACGACATTTCGCAGTTCGAGGCTGGCCATGAGAACTATCCCTTTACCGCGCCGAGCGACAGGCCTTCGACGAGATAGCGCTGTGCATAGAGGGCGAGCGCCAGCGTCGGCGTGATCGAAAGCACGATCGCCGCCGAGATCTGGCCATACTGGATGCCGGAGGAGGTGATGAAGGCCAGCGCACCGACTGTCACCGGCTGCTTGTCGGCCGAGGCGAGCACGAGCGCGAAGACGAAATTGTTCCAGGCGAAGATGAATGCGAGCAGGCCGGCAGCCGCAATGCCCGGGCCGGCGAGCGGCAGCGCGATCTTGCGGAAGGTGGCGAACCAGGAATGGCCGGCGATGCGATAGGCATATTCGATGTCGGCCGGGATGTCCTCGAAATAGCCGCGCACGATCCATAGGATCAGCGGCAGGCAGATCAGCTGATAGACCCAGATCAGCCCGATATAGGTGTTGGCCAGTCCAAGCTTCTGGAAATAGAGGGTCAGCGGCAGGAGCACCAGCAGCGCGGGCGCGAACCGGAACGACAGCAGCGTAAAGGCAATGTCTTCCGAGCCGCGAAACTTATGCCGTGCAAAGGCGTAGGCCGCCGGAACGCCGAGCAGCAGCGCGACGGCGACCGAGGTGACCGACAGGAACACCGAATTCCAGAGGTTGCGCATGAAGGCGATGTCGAGCGTGCCGGCCGCCGTCGTCAGCGTTCCGGTGATCAGCGCGGTGTAGTTGGCCAGCGTCGGCTTGAAGACAAGCTGTGGCGGAATCCGCAAGATGGTTTCGTTGGTCTGGAACGACATCATTAGGATCCAGACGATCGGGAACATGAAGAAGATCACGACCAGTGTCAGCGCTATGCCGCGCAGTGTGCGTTCGAGAAGCGAGGTGTGTTCCATCTCAGCCTCCTATGCCTGGCCGCGGGCGCGTTCGCGCAGCCGCAGCCAATTCTTGATGAAGATATTCGAGAGGAAATAGGTGATTGCCCACAGGATGATCATCAGCGCTGCCGAGCGGCCGACATTGGTCGACTGGAAGAAGTTGAGATAGGCCTCGACCTGGAAGACGGTCAGCGTGTCGCCCGGACCGCCCTGGGTCATGGCATAGATGATGTCGAACTGCTGGATGGAATCAAGCAGACGGAACAGCGTCGCCGTCAGGATGTAGGGCATCAGCATCGGCAAGGTAATGCGGAAGAACACGAAACTCCTCGGCACGCCGTCAAGTGCTGCCGCCTCGAAGGGCTGCGTCGGCAGGCTGCGCAGGCCGGCAAGCAGCAGGATCATGATGAAGGGCGTGTAGACCCAGATGTCGACAAGGACCACGGTGAAAAGCGCGGTCGACGGCGACGAGGCCCAGCGGAAATCGTGCAGTCCGATCAGACTGGCGAGATAGCTCAGCACGCCGAAGCCGGGATTGGTCATCAGCTTCCACATCAGCGCGGCAAGCGCCGGCGCCGTCATCAGCGGCATCAGCAGCATGATCGAGATGAAGTTGTTCAACGTCGAGCGCTTCTGCAAGAGCATGGCGATGCCGAGACCGAGAAGCAGTTCGAGCAGGACGGTGATACCGGCATAGAGCAGCGATATCTCCAGCGTGTTCCAGAACTTCGGGTCGGTGAAAAAAGAGATGTAATTGTCGCCCCAGTTGAACTGACGCGCCCAGGGCTGGCTCAGCCGGTAGCGCTGGAACGAATAGACGACCGATGTGAAGAACGGGATCAGGATACCGATGCAGACGAGCAAGGCCGGCAGGCTGAGCACATAAGGCAGCACCCTCTTGCTGATCCTGAAGCCGGAAGGCTTGTTTCTTTGCATGGTCGCCGCAGTCATCGTGCTGTTCCATCATCTCTGTTGCTTCGCCCTGCCGACCGCCCAGGGAGCTAGGCGGCCGGTTGGGCGAGTGGCGGTACCGCCAGTGTTTGAGCATCGGATTTTCCCAAAACCGGTTTCCACTTTTGGGTCCGATGCTCCAGGCGCCGCTTCGCAGTGGAATGGCCGGCTGGCCCGCAATAGCGGGCCAGCCGTTCGCCAGGACTTAGCCGAGCCCGGCTTCCTTGAGCTGGCCATCGATGCTGGTGGCCAACATGTCGATGCCTTCGTCGACGGGCACTTCCTTGGCCACCATCTTCTGCAGCGTCGCCGCCCATTCGGTGGTGAGATCGAAGAACAGCGGCTGCGGTGTGAACTTGATGCTGGCGCCGGGCGCCGAGACGTCGAACATCTCGACATAACCCGGGTAGCTCTTGTTCAGCTTCTCGCGGAACATCTCGTCGTTCCAGACCGACTGACGGACCGGATTGACGAAGTCCATCTTGGTCGCGCCGAACAGTGCATGCTCGGGCCCGGATGCCCATTGCATGAAGTACCAGGTGGCGTCCTTATCCTTCGAGAAATTGGACATCGACAGCGACCAGATCCAGATGTTGGGCGTCGGCGCCTTGGCGGCGGGATTGGCCTTGAAGGCGGAGAAGGCGAGCTTGCCTGCCATCTTGTTGTCGCCGCCATTCATGAAGTAGCCGAGGATGTCGGCGTCGAAAATCATCGCCGAGGCGCCGGCGCCAAGATCGGTGCCGACCTGATACCAGGTATAGGTCGACCAGTCCTTGGGGCCGCTCTCCTGGATCATCTGAACCCACTGCTTGTGGAAGGCCTTGGATTCGGCGGTGTTCATCGCGGCCGACAATTTGCCGTCGGCCGAGACATTCAGGTCCTTCTGGTCAAAGTTGGCATAAGCCGAGAGGAAGCCGGGATGGATCGTCGCCCAGGAGCGCGAGCCGCGCACGCCGATGCCGTAGACGCCACCACCGACATCCTTGGTAAGCTTGGCCGCCGTAGCGACCATCTCGTCCATATTGCCGGGAACGCCGACGCCGACCTTGTCAAACATACCCTTGTTGTAGGTGATGTTGTTCTGTTCGAAGCCCCACGGAATGCACCACTGCTTAGCGTCGTCGGAGCCGAGCACTCCGCCGGGCTGGCCGTTCCAGGCGCAGGACTTCCTGACACCGGGCAGGAAGTCGTCCCAGGCATAGTTCACGTTGGTCTTGGTCGGATCCTTGATCCACTCGTTGAGGTCGGTGATCCAGCCGGCCGGGCCGTAGGTCCAGGTCATGTAGGCGCCGGTCATGAAGGCATCGTATTCAGGCGAGTTGGCCGACAGCGCAGCGGTGACCTTGTCGAAATAGACGTCTTCCGGGAAGACGTCGTAGACGACCTCCATGCCGGTCAACTTCTTGAAGTTTTCAAGGTTGGCGATCATCGCATCGGCGTAAGGATGCTTGTTGAGCAAGAGCTTGATGGTCTTGCCCTTGTGCGCCTGCCAGTCGAAATCCGCCGCCAGTGCGCGGGTCTGCCCCAGATTGAGCAGCGTGCCGGCAGTGCCGGCGGCAAGGCCCATTGCGCCGAGGCCTTTGATCAGCCCACGACGATCGACTTGTCCGCGCAGGAACGCGTCGATCAGGTCTTTTTCTTTCTCATGCATTTGTCTTCTCCTCCACAGGGTAGTTTCAATCGAATGGCTGCCGGCTACCCGACCGACTTCTGCTCCACGAGTGATCGCGCCGTCCGCTCATCGGTGACCAAGCCCTTGAGATAGCGGCCCTCCAACACCGACTTGATGGCACGAACCTTCACCTTGCCGCCGGCGACGGCGACAATCCTGCGATTGCTGATGTCTTCGCGCGCCAGCGCCAGCGCCCGGTTGGAAAGGGTCGTCTCGACCGCCTTTCCAGCATCGTCGAAGAAATGGCCGAGCAGTTCGCCGACGCCGCCATTGCGGCGAATCTCTTCCATTTCGCCCTTTTCGATCATGCCGGTGGCGACCAGCGACGCCTCGCGCTCGGCGGTGCCGATGCCGGCAATGAGCAGGTCGGCGGCCTTGCCAAGATCGAAGACCTCACTGATGCCTTTCTGCCCGAGCAGCACGGTTCGATCCTCGACCGTGTTGGCGAACATCGGCACCGGCATCACATAGGCTTCCGCGCCGGTCCGTTCGGCCAGGCGGTGAATGACGTCGTGCGGATTGGCCGAGAATTTGCGTGTCAGGCCGCCAAGCAGTGAGACGAAGCGGGTCTTTTCGGCAGATATGCGCGGCAGATACTCCACGCAGGCGGCCAGCGTGCGGCCGTGACCGACGCCGATCAGCGTATCCTCGCCGCGCTCGATCTCACGCTTGAGAAATTGCGCGCCGGCAATGCCAAGCGCCTTAAGCGGCAGGTCTTCGCCATCGAAGTCGGGAACGACTTCGCAATAGTCGAGGCCGTAGCGGCTGGACAAATCGTCTTCAAGCGCGACGCATTCCGACACTTCGCCGTCGATATAGACTTTGACCAACCCCTCCTGATTGGCCTTGGTGATGAGGCGATGCGCCTTGAGGCTGGTCAGGCCAAGCCGCTTGGCGACCTCCGACTGGGTCAGGCCACCAGCATAATGAAGCCAGGCGGCACGCGTCGCCATACTGGTTTCATCGTCGCGCAGGAGGCCGTTTCCAAAACCAACCATTTCCGCCCCGAGATATTTTTATCAGCTGATGCAAAATTTTTCACAAGGCGTTGCAGGAGTCAAGCACCGCACCGTTCAAATCGCACAAAAAGGCGCCAAAAAGATTCAGCCCGCTGGAGCGCGATCGTGCAGGTTAGCGCCCGTTGAAGTGTCGGGCCTGTCGACCTGAAGGGCAAAGGCTGAACGGCTCGCTCCAAGCGAACCAGTTGCATGGCGGCTAAGGCCTGCTCCCGTCCACTGAGCGCATAACTGGGCTGGCCGACGCCAAACGCCGTTTTGCTGAAATCCTCTGCCTGCCGAAATGGCGGTGCACCGCGCTTGCGGACCAGGTGAATTCGGCCGCATAAGGATAAGATCGAGAAGTATCGATCTTCGCTTCACGAGAGCTACAATAATTCTTCACAAACGGCTATCTATCCTGGCGACAGGCGTTTGGTTCGAGTCACGAGGGGCGCGGCTTGGAATTCGATTTGAAGACCATCGAGGCGCTTGCCCCCGATCAGGCGTCGCTGAGCGCCGCCTCCAAGCTAACCAAACGATCGAGCTGGCCGCGGCTGGAAAAGAATGAGCAGCAGGCGCTCATCTGGGGTGAATGCCAGGGCTCCGGCTCCAATCCTTATCGGGTGGTGATCGACACAGGCGACCACGGCTACAAATGCACCTGCCCGTCGCGAAAATTCCCGTGCAAGCACACGCTGGCCCTGATGTGGATTGCCGCCACTGCGCCAGCCAGTTTTACAGCCGCTGAATCGATACCGGAATGGGTGAATGACTGGCTCAGCCGGCGCAGGAAGACGACGCCACCGCCAGGGCAATCGACATCCGGCGCGGCAGCCAAGAGCATCGATGAAGCCGCACGGACGGACCAGAGCGCCGCGGTCGAAGACGTTGCGGCGGTGGAGCGTCGTGAGGCAGCGCAGCGCAAGCGGGCGGAAGACACACGACAAGCAGTGTCGGCGGCGCTAGATGAACTCGACCAATGGATCACCGACCAGTTGCGGCTTGGCCTTTCGGGTTTTATCGACGGCAGCAGCGACCGTTGCCGCCGGATTGCTGCGCGGCTGGTCGACATGAAGGCAACCGCGCTTGCCGGTCGCATCGACGAGATCCCATCGCGGCTGATGGCGCTACGCAGCGAAGAAAGACCGGATGCGGCGATCCGCGAGCTCGGCAAGCTTGTGCTGCTGGCCAAGGCGTGGCGGTCGGCGCCTGACGATCCGGAGCTGAAGCGCCTCGTATCGACTTCTGAGACCCGCGAACAGGTTCTGGCCAATCCCGATGCAAGACAGGTCGAAAGCTTCTGGGAAGTTCTGGGCGAGAAGATCGAGAGCCGCCGTGACGGTCTCGTCAGCCATTCGACCTGGCTGCTTGATCTGAAGAGCACTACCCCGCAATTTGCCGTGCTGCTCGATTATTTTCCGGCTTCTGCCGGACGCCGGTCCAACGCTTTTGCTCCGGGCGATCGTTTCGATGCCCGGCTGGTCTTCTATCCATCACGCAAGCCGCTCCGCGCACTGGTGGCGGAGCGCATGGGTGAAGTGATATCCGGCGCGTGGCCTGATTTCAGCTTCGGCGCTGCAAAGGACCCACTCGCCACGCATGCTTCCTATCAGGATGCTGCACCTTGGATTGCCGATTGTCCTCTCATGCTGCCGCCTGGTGCGATCCTGGTCGACGACCGGGGCACAGGCTGGTGGCAGGCTGCGGATGATCCGCAAGGGATCGCCTTGCCGATCGCAGGCGCGGTAAATCAAACATTGCTCGGCCTCGACCTTGCCGCCACGGCAGCGCTCTGGGATGGCGCCCGGCTTGACCTTCTGGCGGCGCAAAGCGGGTTCGGGAGGCTTGACCTGTCGTGAACGAGGGCGAGCAAACAGGCCTGGCGACAATGCGCGATTGCTGGATCACCGGCGGCGCCGCTTTCGATCTGGCTCCGACCGCCTGGAAGACGATCGCCGGCGGTGCAAGTCCCGACGAGCAGGAGCGTCGACTCCTTGCAATCGCAGCACAAGCGCTCGACGTCGCCCTGCGGCCTGCGGCGCCGAAAACACTCAAGCGCCGTCCCCCGCTGCCCAGGCTTGCGCTCCCTATGCTGCCGGAGCGGTTGCGGCCGCAGTTGAGAGCCGCTCTGAAACACGCCGTCGACGCGAGACGCAAGACGCGCGTGGTGACGCTTGTCGTCAGCCGCGGCTTTGTCCTCCATCCGATGGACTGGATGCCCTCGGATCAGAACAGTCCGGACGTCTACGCTCCCTGGATCGACTGGAAAGCAAGCTTCGACGGGGAGAGACATGCCCCACTAGAGAAACTGACGGCGGAAAATTGGGATGAGTTCTATCCCGCCGCGCGACGCATCGCGCTGGCAGACATGCGCCGCAGTGAACCGGCTTCGGCTCGACTGCTGGTCGAGGCCAAGGCGTCAGGCGAGTCCGCCGAGGTCAGGCTTGCGCTGATCGAACTCATGCGCTTCGGCCTGAATCCTGAGGACGCGCCGTTCCTTAAAAGCCTCTCCGCCGACAGGTCCGGCAAGGTGCGCGAACTGGCTGGCCGGCTGCTGGCAAGGTTGGGAGAGCACGGCCGTTCAAACGATGGCGGGGAGGGTGATCCCGCAGCTGAACTCGCCGCGTTCATCAGCGAAGGCAAATCCGGCTTCATCCGCCGCCGCAGCATCTACACGCCGGCGAAGTTGAAATCGCCGGCGCAGGAAAAGCGTCGCGCCGAATTGTTCGAGACCTGCAATCTGGTCGACCTGGCCGCGCGGTTCAATGCTACCGAACCTGAGTTCATAGGAGCCTGGCAATTCGGCGCCGACAACAATGCCGACATCCTGATCGCACGAATGGTCGCCGCTTCGGGGAGCGACGACGCGGTGACGCATATGGCGGACGCACTTGTCGCCGATGGCGGCAAGCCAGCGCTGTTCGTACTGCACCTCGCGCCGCGCCTGGACAGTCGCAGAAAACGAGCCCTCGTCCGGCTGATCCTCAAGCAAGCGAATTACCTCAACGCGATCAATCTGGCGGAAGGCATTGATGCTGGCTGGCTGGAATGGGACGATCTTTCGAATGGATCGGCTCTTACGGCGCTGCGCTCCGCCGTTGCGGGAAACGAGGACGCCATGCGCCGGGGCGCCGACGATATACTGGAAACGATCGGCTTCCTTGCCACAGCGACCACAGCGGCAAAATTGATCGACGAGGTCGTCGCAGCCGGCATGCCGCCTGCAGCCCCATCACTCAGTGTCCTGCGTCTCAACGCGGCGCTGCCGAACATCAATCTAGAACCGACACATGATCAATCCGGAGAATAGATATGAACGCTGCCATCCGTCTCCCGGTCGAGCAGGCCTATGCCTCTGAATTGCAGGCGCTGGCGCGCAGTGACGACAGGCAAAAGCCTGCCGGCTGGAGCCTCTCGCCACAGGCTGTGCTGACTTATCTGCTGGGCGGGAGGGCCGGTGACGGCACGCCGGTAACGCCAAAATATGTCGGTCGCCGCCGACTGATGGAGACCGCGGTGGCAACGCTCGCCACCGACCGCGCATTGTTGCTACTCGGCGTTCCCGGAACGGCCAAGTCCTGGGTGTCGGAACATCTCGCCGCCGCCATCATGGGCGACTCGACGCTGATCGTGCAGTGCACGGCCGGCACCGACGAGAACCAGATCCGCTATGGCTGGAACTATGCGCAACTTCTGGCAAAGGGCCCGAGCCAGGAAGCCTTGGTGCCGACGCCGCTCTACCGCGCCATGCAGACCGGCAAGCTCTGCCGGCTCGAGGAACTGACGCGCATGGGCTCGGATGTGCAGGACACGCTGATCACCGTACTTTCCGAAAAGATGATGCCGATCCCGGAATTGAACACATCGATCTATGCCCAGCGCGGCTTCAACATCATTGCCACGGCAAACAATCGGGACAAGGGTGTGAATGAACTCTCCTCGGCGCTCAAGCGTCGCTTCAACGTCGTGGTGCTGCCATTGCCGGAAGACATGGCTGAAGAGGTGGCGATCGTCTCCAAGCGGGTCGATGAGATGGCCGGCGGGCTCGACCTGCCGGTGCCGAAAAATGTCGGCGAAGAGATAGCCCGGGTATTGACCATCTTCCGTGAATTGCGGTCCGGTGCGACCGCCGACGGCAAGGTGACGCTGAAGACGCCCTCGGGCTCGCTGTCGACCGCCGAGGCGATCGCGACGATGGTTGGCGGGCTGAGCCAGGCGGCGTGGTTCGACAGCGGCAAGCTCGGCGCCGAAGGTCTCGCCGCCAGCCTGGTCGGCGCGATCGTGAAAGACCCGGTACAGGACAAGGCAGTGCTTGAGGAATATCTGGAAACGGTGCTCAAGAAGCGGCCTGACTATGCCGGCTACTATGCGGCCTTGAACGCAGCGATCTGACGCGTCATGGGGCACAGCGACGTCGCCTATTTCGGCATACGCCATCACGGGCCGGGTTCCGCCGACAGCCTTGTGCAGGCATTGCAGGATTTGCAGCCTGTCGCCGTGCTGATCGAGGGTCCGATCGATGCCTCCGCGCTGCTGCCGTTGCTGGCCCGCCCGGAAATGCAGCCGCCGGTAGCACTGCTTTGCTATCCGGAGGAGGATCCGGCTTCGACAAGTTTTTGGCCGTTCGCCGAGTTCTCGCCGGAATATCAGGCGGTGCTTTGGGCCGTGAACAACAAGGCGGCGTTGCGCTTCATCGACCTGCCGTCGTCGGCGCGCTTCTCGGAAGCGACGGCCGACAGCACAGAAGAAGCCGATGTCGGCGAAGCGAAGGAAGCAAGCGAGCATGATGATGTGGCTTCGCATCGGCGTGACCCGATAGGCACGCTGGCCCGCGCCGCCGGCTATGAGGATGGCGAAAGCTGGTGGTCGGACATCATCGAGCAGAATCCGGAACCAGGCCCGATATTCGCGGCGATCTCCGACGCGATGATGACGCTGAGGGATGGTGAAGGCTCGATCGCTGAGTTCGAGGCCCAGCGCGAAGCGCATATGCGGCTCGAAATCGCTGCGGCGCGCAAGGAATTCGACGGACCCATCGCTGTCGTCTGCGGGGCGTGGCATGTGCCGGCACTGCAGGCGACACACCCGCAGAAAAACGATCAAGCCCTGCTCAAGGGGATCGCAAGGCGCAAGAGCACGATGACATGGGCGCCGTGGACGGGACCGCGTCTGGCGCTGGGCTACGGCTATGGCGCGGGCGTCGTCGCACCCGGCTGGTGCAAGCATCTCTGGCGCACGCGCGGCCGGCGCGATGCAGCAACCTTGTGGCTTGCAATGATTGCAGCGGTGTTGCGCGTGAAGGGTCACCTGGTCTCGACCGCTTCGCTGATCGAAGCGGAGCGGCTCGCCCGCACGCTCGCCGCGATTCGCGAGCGGCCGAAACCCGGGTTTGAGGAATTGCGCGACGCCGCAATTGCGGCCCTGTTCAATGGCGAAGCGTTGCTGTGGGCCCTGGTCGAGGCAGAGCTGCTTCTAGGTGCGGACGTCGGCGAAATTCCACCCGACACGCCGTTGGCGCCGTTGATCGAGGATCTGCAGCGCAACCAGAAGGCGGCGCGGCTGAAACCTGAAGCGTTGGAGCGGGAACTATCCGTCGACCTGCGAAGCGACAGCGGGCTGTTTCGTTCGACATTGCTGCATCGGCTGAACGTGCTTGGTGTGCATTGGGGCAAGTTGACCGACGCCGGTCGTAGCCGTGGCACCTTCCGCGAGCGATGGACCCTGGCCTGGGAGCCGGAATATGCCGTTCGCCTGGTGGAGAACCTGATCTACGGGCCGACCATCGAAAAGGCTGCCAACGGCCGCCTGATCCAGATGATCGAAGCCGCAGCAACCCTCGATACTCTTGCGGTACTGGTCCAGGGCGCCATCACGGCAGGCCTGTCGGAAGCATCGACGGCCGGTCTCGGGGCCCTGGAGGCGCGCGCGGCGCGCAGCAGTGAATGCCTGGAGATTCTGGCCTCGATGCCGCCGCTCGCCGACATCATCCGCTACGGCGAGGCCCGCGAGACGGAGACGAACCGGCTTTCCGGCCTGATGGAGCGGCTGATCGTCGAAGGTGCGATCGCGCTTCCCTATGCGGCACGCGACCTGGATGAGCAGGCCGCCGCGACGCTGGCTAGCACGATGCGCAAGGCCGACGAGGCGATCAGGCTGGTCGAGCCCGGGGAAGACGTGCTGAACGGATGGCGCAACGGGCTGGCTGCCGTGCTGGAGGGGTCGCGAGCGACGGCGCTGCTGGCCGGATGCGCCGCGCACCTGCTCTATGAGGCCGGCCGCCTGTCCGCCGAAGCCGCGGCCGGGCTGCTCGGGCGACGCCTGTCGCCGGGCACACCGGTCGCCGAGGCGGCAGGGTTCTTCGAGGGCTTCTTCAGCACAGCCGGTCAACGGCTGATCTATGACGAAGGTCTGCGCGGCGCGGTCGATTCCTGGCTCAAATCTCTCGACGAAGATGCTTTCATCGCGCACCTGCCGTTGCTGCGCCGCGTCTTTTCCAATCTGGACAGCATGGAGCGCCGGCGGCTGATCGAAGCGGTTCTCGGCCGCGCCGCGCGCTTGCCGGCTGGCCTGACGCCGATGCCGGATGGCGGCGAGGCATGGCGCCGACACCTGGAACGGCTTGGACCATTGCTCACGGGAGGAAACGGCAATGGATGACGAGGGCGAAATGAACGGGCCCGGCCCACTCACTGCAGATGCCGGAGGGGAGCGCCGCTGGCGCCTGGCGATCGGCGCCGATGACGAGGCGTCGGCGGCACTTTCCAGCGACGACAAACGACTTTCGGCGGCACTCGATGCTCTCTACGGCGATGGTGCCAGCGCGGCGGCCAGTGACCCGCGCAAGCGGCGTGGCGGGCTTGGCCGTTCGGCACCGCGCGTTGCGCTATGGATGGGCGATATCAGGTCGTTCTTTCCCGCGCAGGTCGTTCAGATTGTCCAGAAGGACGCTTTCGAACGGCTGGACCTGAAGCAGATGCTGATGGAGCCGGAGTTCCTCAAGGCGATCGAGGCCGACGTCAACCTGGTCGCCGACCTGATTTCGCTCCGCTCGGTCATGCCGGCCAAGACCAAGGACATCGCCCGCACGATCATCGCCGACATCGTCGTCAAGCTGATGCAGAAGCTGGAGCAGAAGACCGCCGAGGCGATACGCGGCGCACTCGACCGATCGAGGCGCACCAACCGCCCGCGTGCACGCGATATCGACTGGCAGCGCACCATCTCGGCGAACCTTCGCCACTACCAGCCCGAGCATAAGACTATCGTGCCGGAGAAGCTCGTTGGTTTCATGCGCAAGCAGCGCCGGCTGGTCGATCTCGACGAAGTCGTTCTCTGCGTCGACCAGTCCGGCTCGATGGCAAGCTCGGTGATCTACGCCTCGATCTTCGCAGCGGTTATGGCCTCGCTGCCCGTTGTGCGCACCAAGCTCGTTTGCTTCGACACGGCCATCGTCGACCTTACCGAGGAACTCAGCGATCCCGTCGAAGTGCTGTTCGGCGTGCAGCTTGGCGGCGGCACCGATATCAACCAGGCCGTCGCCTACTGCGCCGACCGTATCGAGCGGCCAACCAAGTCGCATCTGGTGCTGATCACCGACCTCTATGAAGGCGGCAATGGCCAGGAGTTGCTGCGGCGGCTGGCGGCGCTGGTTCGATCCGGCGTCAATGTCGTCGTGCTTTTGGCACTGACCGACCAAGGCCGGCCCGGCTATGACCCGGCCATGGCAGGTTCGGTTGCCGCACTTGGCATTCCGGTCTTCGCCTGCACGCCAGATCTGTTTCCGGACATGATGGCGGCGGCATTGCGCCGGGAAGATATCGGTTCCTGGGCGGCGGGAGCCGATATCAAGCTCATTCGCGCCGACGCCGAGGCGCCTAGGGCGGACGAGTGAGCCCCATGTCAGAGAAGGTTGCCGAGCTCCTGTCGCGGCTGGAAAAACGGCTGGACAGATCAGCGATCGTCTCGGCCAACGATGCCGGACCACGCTACCAGGAAGACCCCGACGGCAAAGCCGGCGCACGGCCGGAGTTCGTGCTGCGTCCGCGCACGGCCAGCGAGGTGTCGGACATACTGCGCCTGTGCAACGAGGCGGGGCAAAGGCTTGTCGTCCAGGGTGGCCGAACCGGGCTTGCCGGTGCGGTTCGCATCCAGCCCGGCGAAGCGGTGCTGTCGCTGGAGCGCATGACGGCGATCGAGCCGCCCAACCGCGAGGCGGCGACGATCGTCGCCGAGGCCGGCGCACCACTACAGATGGTGCAGGACGCGGCCGATACGGCCGGCTTGCTGTTCGGCATCGACATCGGCGCGCGCGGCACGGCCACGGTCGGCGGCAATGTCGCCACCAATGCCGGCGGTATCCGGGTGCTGCGCTACGGCATGTACCGCGCGCAGGTGCTCGGCCTGGAAGCGGTACTTGCCGATGGCAGCATCCTGACGTCGCTCAAGGGCTTGTCCAAGGACAATTCCGGCTATGATCTCAACCAGCTCTTCATTGGCAGCGAAGGCACGCTGGGCGTCGTCACGCGCGCCTGCCTGCGGCTGCACCCGAAGCCGGCCACCGAGGTCAACGCCTTCTGCGCGCTTGCGTCGCTCGACGCGGCGATCGCGCTGCTTGCGCTGCTCAGGCAGAAGCTCGGACCCCTGCTCTCCGCCTATGAAGTGAATTTCGCGCCGCTCTATGGCGCCATGGTCGCCGGCATGGATGCGCCGGTGCCGCTGCCCGTCGGCTCGCCCGTCTATGTGCTCGCCGAGATACAGGGCAGCGAGCCCGACCGCGACGGCGAACGTTTTGCCGCTGTGCTGATGCAGGCGGTCGAGGACAGCGTGATCGACGACGTGGTGGTCTCGCAGTCGCCGCGCGAATTCCGCGCGCTGTGGGCGGTGCGAGAGGACGCCAATCGCTTCCTGTTTTCGATAAAAGGCCTGGTCGGCGTTGATGTCAGCATCCCGCTGGCGAGGATGGGCACTTTCCTGCGGGAAACGGAAGCTGCGGTCCAGGCCGTTGACCGCAACGCCGACATCTACGTCTTCGGCCATCTCGGCGATGGCAATCTGCACTATCAGGTCCGCACGGTGGATCCGGCGGCGGCATACGACATCGTCTATCGCAGCGTGGCTGCGGCCGGCGGCGGCGTCTCGGCCGAGCATGGCATCGGCCTCGACAAGAAGGAATGGTTGCACCTTGTGCGCAGCGATGCCGAGATCGCGGCCATGCGGCGCTTGAAAGCGGCTTTCGATCCGAACAATATCCTCAATGCCGGGCGGGTTTTCGATCTCGGGCCTGCCTGAAATCGAAGGCCGGGAGCGCCGGCCGGGGTGCTGAGCCTATTTGGCCATGCGCTTCAACCGCGCATGCGCCACCGCAATACGGGCGGCAAGCGCGGCGTTGTTGCGGACCAGCGCGATATTGGCCTTCAGGCTGCGACCCTGCGAAAGCTCGTTGATGCGGGCGAGCAGGAACGGCGTCAGTTCCTTGCGCCCGATGCCGCGTTTCTCGGCCTCTGCCACCGCTGCCGTGATCGTGCCGTCGATGAAGGCCGGATCGAGCGCATCCACTTCCGGAATTGGATTGGCGACGAGAATGCCGGTGCCCGAGCCGATCTGCTCGTGCAGCAGCATAGCCCTCGCAATGTCCTCGGGCGTATCGAGGCGGTGATCGGCTTTCAGTCCGCTGGAGCGCGTATAGAAGGCCGGAAAATCGTCGCTCTGACAGGCAATCACCGGCACGCGCTGGGTCTCCAAATATTCCAGCGTTTTTGCAATGTCGAGGATCGATTTCACGCCGGCGCAGACGACGGTCGTGCCGGTCTGGCCGAGTTCGGTCAGGTCGGCCGAGATATCGAAAGTGGCCTCGGCGCCACGATGCACGCCGCCGACACCGCCGGTCGCGAAAATGCCGATGCCGGCGAGTGCGGCGATCCGCATCGTCGCCGAAACCGTGGTTCCGGCCGAGCCGCCGCCCACCATGATGGCGGCGAGGTCGCGCCCGGAGGCCTTGACCATCTCCTTCGCCGCCGCCAGCTTTTCCAGCTCAGTGTCATCGAGCCCGACCTTGATCTTGCCGGCGACCACCGCGATCGTGGCGGGCACAGCACCGTTCTCGCGCACCACGGTTTCGACGCCGCGCGCGGTCTCCAGATTGGCCGGATAGGGCATGCCATGGGTGATGATCGTCGATTCCAGCGCCACCACCGCGCGGCCTTCCCGGAGTGCTACGGCGACTTCGTCATTCAGGTGGAGAAGGGAAGGTTTCATCGTCATTTCGCTTTCAGGGTTGGCTCGCGTTCAGGCGGGAATGCGGTCCATGCCGGCGGTGAGGAAGCGCGGCGACAGATCGGGATGAACGCTGGATTCGCTCTCGGTGGTCAGCGTGGCGAGCAGCGCCCCGGTGCGGGCCGCGTCGGGCACGGAATCTCCCGAAAGCACCTTGTACAAGGTGCCGGCAATCATCGCGTCGCCGGCGCCAGTGATATCGACGGCGCGGGCCGGGACGGAGCGCATCGTCGACACACCATTTTCGGTCGCCACCGCAAATCCATGCGCGCCCATTGTCACGATAACTTCGCTGGCGCCAGCGTCGCGCAAAGCGGCCGCAGCCTCCTTCGGCTTCAGCCGCTTGTCGGCATCGATGACGCCAAGCATCATGTTGGCCTCGTCGTGGTTGGTGAACAAGAGGTCGATGCCGGTCAGGTCCTTCGGCAGGCGCGCCGATTTCGGCGACGACACCGTGTCGACGGCGAGCTTGAAGCGCGCGCCCTGCTTGCGCGACATCAGCGCGGCGATCGTTGCGGCCGGCAGGTTGCAGTCGATGAACACCCATGTCGCCGAAGCAAGATGCGGCCAGAAACGGTCGAGATAGGACGGCGAAAACAGATCGAAAATCTCCATGTCGGCGATGCCGAGGACGAGATCGTTGTTGAGATCGAGGATGGCCGCATATTCCGCCGTCGGCCGCTCGGTGGTGGTGATCACCTGGCTGACATCGGCGCCGAGGTCGCGCAGATGCCGTACCAGCGAGCGGCCGGTCTCGTCGTCGCCGATAATCGAGACGAAGCTTATGTCGACGCCGAGGCGGACAAGGTTCTCGGCGACGTTGCGGGCGACGCCGCCGAAGCTGCGATAGCCGTCGACCGGATTCGACGTCCCGAAGATCAGATCCTTCTTGGCGTGGTACTTGCGGTCCAGGACGGCGCCGCCGATGCAGATCATGCGCTTGGAGGCCGGCAACACATAGCCGCGACCAAGAATGTAGCCCTTGTTGACGAGCTGCACGATGTGGGCCGCGACGGTCGAACGGGCAATGCCAAGCGCGCTCGCAATGTCCTGCTGGCCGGCGAAAGGGTTCGCCGCGATGAGATCCAGCACTGCCTGTTCCTGTGCTCCAAGGTCGTCCATCGTCTCACCCGGCCCCGCGCAATTCATGGCTGGACTTTGATCAACAACAGATGATGTTGTCAACATTTGTTTAAAGCGAGGTCCGTCAATTGCTGGTACTGGTCGACGCTTGGCGCCGCATCACATTACTTATTGCCGACGGCAGGAACTTTGAAAGCAAGCGGATGAGCGAACAGGAGTTGATGTCGGAGCTGGAACGGTTGGTTTCCGAGGAGCGGAACCCGAGGACGATGGATATCGACCTGCTGCCGACCATCGAGATCCTGCGCAAGATCAATGACGAGGACAGCGGCGTTCCGGCCGCTGTCGAGAAAGTCATTCCGGAAATTGCTGCCGCGGTAGACCGGATCGTTAGTGCGTTTCAAAAAGGCGCGCGGCTTATCTACATCGGCGCCGGCACGAGCGGCCGGTTGGGAGTTCTCGACGCCTCGGAGTGTCCACCGACATTCGGTGTGCCCGAGGACATGGTGCTCGGCCTGATCGCGGGCGGCCCCAAAGCGCTGATGCGGGCTGCGGAAGGCGCCGAGGATGATCCGCAACAAGGCATGAAGGCACTGCAGGACATCAAGTTGACCGCCGACGATGTGGTGGTCGGCATCGCGGTCAGCGGCCGCACGCCTTATGTGATCGGCGGTTTGACCTACGCAAAGCAGGTGGGAGCGACGACCGTGGCGCTCTCCTGCAATCCCAGATCGACCATTGCCGGCATTGCCGACATTGCCATCTCTCCTTTTGTCGGCCCCGAGGTTCTCGCCGGCTCGACCCGGCTGAAGTCGGGAACCGCGCAAAAGCTGGTTCTCAACATGCTGACGACAGCCAGCATGATTCGGATCGGCAAGAGCTATCAGAACCTGATGGTCGACCTTAATCCCAGCAACAAGAAACTCGTCGCCAGGGCGGTTGGGATCGTGATGCAGACCACCGGCTGCACAGCGCAGGAGGCACGACAGGCGCTCGACCAGACCGGCAAAGACGTGAAGCTTGCGATCCTGGTGACAATCACCGGCATGAGCGTCAAAGAGGCGCGGCAAGCCCTCGACAATGCGGGCGGGTTTCTGCGAAAGGCGATAGGCGAAAAGACGCTGTGAAGCCGCCTGGATACCGCGATACTGGTATACAGGACGGATCGACTTCGACAAAGGCAAGGCATCGACCTTGCTCACCAACCGGATCCATCCGACACGTCAACAGCGGGATTATCGAGATTCGCCAATCGGTCGGCGATCTCGTCAACGGAGCCTAACAAGTGATGATTGCGAAAAGTGGGGAACCAATCTGGGCCGTCGGCCTGATGACCGGCACCGTGCTGGACGGCAATATCGATGTTGCGCTGATCAAGACCGACGGCGAGCGGATCGCGGATTTCGGCACCTACACGCTGGCGCCCTACCCCAGGTCGATCCGGATCCTGCTGGAGGAGACGCTGCGCCAGGCCAGGACCTGGAATTTCACCGGGCCGGAGCCGGCGATCTTTCGCGAAGCCGAGGAAGCGCTGACGCGCGCCCAGTCGGCGGCCGTCAAGGACCTGGTCGAAAGCTACGGGCTGACGATGGCCGATATCGGCGTCGTCGGCTTCCATGGCCAGACCGTGCTGCATCGCGCCCCGCAACCCGGCCGGCTCGGCCAGACCCGCCAGCTCGGCAATGGCGAGTTGATGCATTCTATTCTGGAAACCAAGGTCGCCTATGATTTCCGTTCGGCCGACATGCGCGCCGGCGGGCAAGGCGCGCCGCTGTCCGCTGCCTATCATGCCGCGCTGCTGCGCGATACCGATACCAGCGGCGACACGGCCGTGCTCAATCTCGGCGGCGTCGCCAACATCACCTGGTGGGACGGCAAGGACGATGTCGTCGCTTTCGACACCGGACCGGCCAATGCGCCGTTGAACGATTTCATCAAGTCCAAAGGGCTCGGCGAAATGGACCGCGACGGCGCGCTGGCCCGCGCCGGCACTGTCGACGAAGCGCGGCTGGCCACGCTCTTGCAGCATCCCTATCTGGCCAAGCCCTATCCAAAGTCGCTGGACCGGTTCGACTTCGGCGCAGCCATGGCGGATGGGATGAGCGCTGAGGATGGCGCTGCACTGCTGACGGCCTTCACCGCCGCCGCCGTCGGCAAAGCGCTCGACCTCCTGCCGCACCGGCCGAAGCGGCTGGTGGTCAGCGGTGGCGGCCGCCACAACCCGACGATCATGGCCATGCTCGCCAGCCGTGCCGGTGTCGAAGCCGTGCCGGCGGAGGCACTCGGCTGGAAGGGTGACGCGGTGGAGGCGGAATGCTTTGCCTTCCTTGCGGTTCGCGTGCTCAAAGGCCTGCCGATCAGCTTCCCGACCACCACTGGTGTGCCACAGCCGATGCGCGGCGGACGCCTCGCCGGCTAATCAAGCCGACAATTCTTCTACAGGGAGACGCGGCTGCGGCCGACGGGAAGATCGGGAAGCACGCCGAAAGGCCGATAACCCCGACGCTCATAGACCTTGACCGCCTGGGGATTGAACGTCTCGATCAACCGCGTGGCTCCGCGACTGCACGGACCGCGGCGAACGCCACACCGCCGCTGAGGCCGCGACCAGCATGAGCAACGCTGCGACCATGGCCGATGCCGCAAAACCAAAGCTGGAATAAAGCGGTCCGAAGGCGGTGGTTCCGACAAACACCGCGAGATAGGTCATGGCGCTGTTCAGACCCATGATCGTGCCGCGCCGCGCCGGATCGAGCGCCGAGAGGCGCATCACCAGGACGTTCAGTCCAAAATGATTGGCAAGACCCCAGGCCGCCACCATCGCGATGGTCAGCCCGAAGCTGCCGCTTGCCGCGGCAAGCGCGACATAGACGACCGCAACGAGAAGATAGGCGAACGGCATGACGCGTCGCGCGCCAAGGCGATCGATCACGCCGTCGAGAAGCGCCGCCATGCCGAAGCCGGCGCCATAGGCGAGCGCAGCCAAGCCGTTGGCGCTGACCGGCCGTCCCAAGCCATTGTGAAGATGATCGCCGAGATAGCCGTAGACACCGTAGAAGGCGGTCATGAAGGCGCCGCAGGCGACCAGAAGCGGCACTATGCCGGGCACGGCCAAAGCGCCGAGCGGCGTCGGCGCCGGGCCGCTTTTCCTGACATCGCTCAGCGACGTCAGCGTAAGACCGGTCAATGCGAGCGCCGCAAGGACCGCTACCGCCGCAAAAACAGCGCGCCAATGCACGAGGTCGGCAAGCACCGCCGATAATGAGACGCCGGCCACCATGCTGAGGGTCCATCCGGTCAGCACGACGCCGATCGTCCCGCTTTCGCGGCCAGGCGGCGCAATCGCGGCCGAGCTGGCATAGATTGCCGGCATGGCGACACCGGCAGCGATGCCGGCGAGAAGCTGGGCCGCAACCAGCGTCGTTACCGTCGGCGCGGCAGCGCTGGAGACAAGTGCTATCGCCAGCAGCAGCAACGCCCCTTGCAGCATGCGACGGGCGCCGAGCCGATCGATATAGCGGGCCAGGAACAAGGCGCTTGCCGACGTGCCAAGACCGAACGCAGCGGACGCGATCATGACGGCCGGCACGCTCGTCGTAAACGACGCGGCCACTGCCGGTGCTATCGGACCGAGGACCAGCGAGTTGGAGCCGATCACGGCTATGCATCCGGTCAGCAGATAAGCGAGCGCCGGGATAGGCGGCCTTGCCGTCAAAGTTTCGACTTGATCACTGTTCGTCATATGGCCATAATGGCCGTATTAAATTCTGTATCAATAAGGAACTTCATTATGGATGAAGAAACAGATGGCGTTCCGCAGAACCGGCCAGCTGCCCGCGATGTTGACGCAACCGACCGAAAGATATTAGGCGTTCTGGTCGATGACGCCACGATCAGCTATGCCGAGCTCGGTGATCGCGTCGGCCTGTCGCCGCCGGCAGCGCATGAACGGGTGAAGCGGCTTCGGCGCAGCGGCGCCATCCGCAACACCGCGGCGATCATCGATCCCAAGGCGGTGCGCAAGCCGTTGCTCGCTTTCGTGCACATCGACACCAAGGGTTGGGGAAAGACCCCCGAACTGATGGCGATTTCCGAGCACCCCGAAGTCGAGGAGATTCATTCGGTGGCCGGCGACACATGCATGCTGATCAAGGTCCGCACCGAGGACACTCGGGCGCTCGAAGGCCTGCTGTCCCGGCTTTACGAAACGCCCGGCGTCACCTCGACACGAAGCTACGTGGTTCTGTCGACCTATCTCGAGCGGCCGGTGCAGCCCGGGATCACCACAGAATGGCCGTCGCCCCGGCACATGGCCAAGCCGCTGTATTAGTTCAAACGATCTTCACGCGCGTATCCAAAATCGAACCGGGAACGTCTTAGCTATCGGGTGCCTTGTCACGATCGAGGGACCGGTTCGTTCGCCGGTTCTCGATCATGACGGGAAGGCCCGCTGCGCAACCGGAGACGTGCAATGAGAAAATTGATCGTGGGCAGCTTCATTTCGCTGGACGGCGTCATCGAAGCACCAATGGACTGGGCTTCGTCCTTCTTCGACGAAGAAGCCAGGGAGCATTCTTACCAAAAGGCTGGCGAGGCGGATTTTTTCCTGCTCGGTCGCGTGACCTATGAAATGTTTTCGGCGCGCTGGCCGCAGGTCAAGGGTAGCAAGTATATGGATCGCATGAACGGGCTGAAGAAGCTTGTCGCATCGCGCAGCCTCAAAGACGTGAGCTGGAACGCGTCGCTGATCGAGGGTGATGTCGCCGCCGAAATCGCTAGGATCAAGCAGCAGGCCGGCGGGGACATACTGAAATATGGGGTGAGCAATCTCGACCAGACGCTGCTCGCCAACAAGCTTGTCGACGAGTATCAGCTGTCCATCGTGCCCACCCGTGTGGGCCATGGCAAACGCGCTTTCCAGGATATCGACCCGTCCCTGGTCAAGCTGGAGCTTGTGAACACGCACCGTTTCAAGAACGGCGTCATCACGCTGACCTATATCCCACGGTGATCCGTCTCTGGATATTGATACCCATGAAGATGCAGCCAAGAATCGATCCAACCGGGCTTTTTGACGTCCGCTACGCCGCGTTCCTGGAGACGGTCGCACATTTGCGTGGACGGCTGCACCGCTACTGTGCACGCATGACAGGTTCGACGCTCGACGGCGAAGACGTCATGCAGGAGGCCCTGTTCGAAGCCTATCGGAAGATCGAGAAGCTTGACGATCCGAGCGCTCTTCGCACTTGGCTGTTTCGCATTGCGCATAATCGCTGCATCGATTTCCTGCGAAGCAGACAAGCGCGCGAGCGTGCGGAGGCCAATTTCGTCGAAAACGAAATCATCCTGCCGATCGAGCCGCCGGGCCAGGGCGCCGATCGCGCGATCGAACGGCTGGTGATCCACCTCCCGCCCAAGGAACGCGCCTGCGTCCTGCTCAAGGATGTATTCGACTATTCGCTGGAAGAGATCGCCGGCCTCGTCGGCTCGACCGTGGGTGGCGTCAAGGCGGCGTTGAGCCGTGGACGCTCCAAGCTGGCGATGCTGCCAAACGAACCAGACGTCCGTTCGGAGTCCCAGCGCAATGCCGAGCTTTCAAAATTGCTCAACCGCTATGTCGAGCTTTTCAATCGCCGTGACTGGGATGGCGTGCGGGCGTTGACCAGCGCCGATGCCCAATTGCGGGTCGCGGATTGCTTCAAGGGCCAGTTGTTGGAATCGCCCTATTTTGTCGAGTATGAAAACGCCCAAATGACCTGGAAGATGGTGACTGGCGAGATCGATGGCGAAGCGGTGCTGCTCGTGCTCCACCGCGGCGAAGGCGGTTGGAAACCAGCCCATCCGGTTCGGATCGAAGCGATCGACGGGGTCATAAACCGCATTGCCGATTATTACGCCTGTCCCTGGATAATGCCGGCGGCCAGAGCGGTGTTCGTTTCCATCCCCAACCAACCGGGCGCATGCCCGGGCAACAAACGGGACGATGCAAGTGTCCGGCATCAACCCTAGTGAAATGATGCCGGACAAGACATAGGCGCCTTACTGAAGCTTCGCCTGCAGGGCGTTGACGTCATCCGTGGTCATCTCGCCGTCGGTCGTCACCTTGCCGTCGACGATCTTCCAGAGGCGAAACGGGCCGGTGATGTCGCCGTACTTGTCGAATGCAACCGGGCCGATGACGCCTTCGTAACGGATCGGCTTGCCATCCTTGATCAGGCCGAGCGCTTTGGCGAACTCGTCCTTGCCGGCATAGATCGGCGTGCCGGCCGGATCGACCGCCTTGTAGATCGCGTCCTTGATCTTGGCCGGATCCTCGGAACCGGCAATGGCTATGGCCAACCCGACGATGGCGCCGGCATCATAGGACCGGTCGGCTGCCGGGTTCGATGGTTCGATACCGGAAAATTCCTTGTAGTTCTTGGTGAAATATTCGGTCGATGCGGTCGGGCTGGTGCCCGACGAAGTGCCATAGGCGTCCTTCAGGTAATCGGCGCCGACGGATTCGATGAAGTCCGGGCTGTTCATGCCGTCATTGAGCAGAAATTTCTGGACGCCGCCTTGCGAAATCCAGGTGCGGGCGATGGTTGCGCCGTCGACAGGCGTGCTGACGAGATAAAGCCCGTCCGGCTCGCCTGACATCGCCGCGGTCACTTCCGAGGCATAGCTCGACTGCTTTTCATTGTAAGGCGTGTCGGAGACGATGGTGCCGCCGAGCGCCTTATAGGCGCGCGAGAATTCGGCCACCATGTTGACGCCGAAGTCGTTGTTGACGTGGATGACCGACAGCTTCTTGAAGCCCTTGTCTATGGCATATTTGGCGGCGGCGACGCCCTGCAGCGCATCCGAGGTGATGGTACGGAAGAAGATGCCGTTGGTCTTGCCATCGCGCCCGAGCGCCGTCAGCGTCGGCGACGAGGAAGCTGGCGACACCTGGACGATCTTGGCCGGAGCGGTGACCGAGGTCAGGATCGGGATCGACACCGAGGAGATGATGCCGCCGATGATCACCGGCACCTTCTTGACCTGCACGAGCTGGGTCGCGGCGTCGACCGCAATGTTGCCCTGGCTCTGGCTGTCGCGCGTGTCGGTCGCGAGATCGCAACCGCGAACGCCGCCGGCGGCGTTGATATCGCGGAAGGCCATCTCGACCGATTTGGCGCCGGCTTGGCCGTATTCGCCGGCCGGGCCAGTCAGTTCCATGACGAGGCCAACGGTGATCTTGCAATCGGCGGCTTGCGCTGCACCTGCTGCCGTCAGCAGAGCTAGCGCGGTGGTGATCAGAAGTATCATCTTTGTCATTGTTGTTCCCCTTTCGTCACACGACTCTGGTTCAATTCATGTCTTGAGCCTGTTCAGCCTTCCGGCATCTGCAGCCAGGTTTCATGCAGATGCCGCCATTCAACGCCGTTGGGCGCCGATGAACTGGTGGTGAAAACGGCGCTCGAGCGACGACGGCTGTGCTTGCCGGCGCGCTGCTGTGCCTCGACGTAGCTGATGACGATCGTGTCGCCGGCCTGCCAGCCGGCCCGGATATCCTCGATCGAGATGGCGAAATCGCCGTCACAGGTGGCGCGGCTTGCCTTGATATGATCGAGCACCGCCTTACGATCGAGGACCTGCCCGCTCGGCGCGACCATGCAGAAGCCGTCACCCATGACGCGTTCGAAGCGGCTGAAATCCACCATGTCGGCGCTCGCCCTGTCGAACCAGTCGACGAAGAAGCGATGCAGATCGACGATCTCAGCGCTTGCGCGTGAAAGCAGAGAGGGCTTCTCGTTCATGGCCGCGCTCATTTTCTTCCCGCGTTCAAATTGTAGTGCATGATCGAGCCATGGCGACCGTGGCGGTCGCGCTCCAATGTGTAGACGTCACCCAGAGGCCCGCGGCTTTGCGCGATCACTGCGGCGATCCGCGCCCGGTCCTCGACATCGAGCGCGACGTCCATGATCCCGGCATTGGCAAGAGCGTGCGCCTGGTTGCGGGCGCCGACGATGACGGCCGCCACTTGCGACTGCTCCAGCACCCAGGCGCTGGCGATGGTGGCGATGTCGACGCCGTGGCGGTCGGCAACCGCCTTCAATGCCCCCAGCAGTTCCTGGAAAAGATCCCAGCCGCCGAAATCGTCGATGATTAGCTTGTATTTGACCAGCGACCGGTTTTCGAGCGGCGTCTGCGGCTCGGCGACATCAAGCCATCTCTCGCTGAGGAAGCCGCCCGCCACCGAACCGTAGCAGAGGAAACTGACGCCGTTCTGGCTGGCAAGTGTTGCAAGGCTGTTGGCGGGCCGCTGATCGAGCACGGAATATTGCAGCTGCTGGCTGACCAGCGGCACGCCGGCGGCCAGGATCTCGGCCAAATGCGGCGCGTCGAAATTTGTGGTGCCGACATTGCGCAGCTTGCCTTCGAGACGCAGGTCGTTGAGCCAGCCGATCGCATCGACATAGCCAGGCAGCGCATAATCCCACCAGTGGAACTGGACCAGATCAAGCCGCTCGGTCCTCAGCCGCCGCAGCGACTGCTCGACGATGCCTCTGACATAGTCGCGGCTGATGTTGGAAAGCCTTTCGAGGTCGGGGACCAGCTTGGTGTGCACCTTCATTTTGGCGGCGGCATCAAGGCCGCGCTCATTGGCAAGCCGCAGCCGCGCCGCACCGATCAGTTCCTCGACACCGGTATAGATATCGGCGCAATCATAGGTCCTGATGCCGGCGTCGAACGTGGCGATCAGGTCGGTCACCGCCTGTTGGCGGTCGATCGCGCCGTGCCCGCCGGCGAGCTGCCAGCCTCCGCGAATGACGCGCGAGATCGTATAGCCGGGGCTGAGCTCGAAGGACTTTTCGGTCATCTCTGGTCATTCTCCTTCGGCAGCGGCACCGCCGTGGTCTCGGCATGGCTGAACCGGCGCTTGCCCGCTCTGACGATCCTCAGCCGGCTGGCGCAATTGGGATCGGGACAGGCGATCTCGGCGTCCGACGTCATCCAGTCGTTCCTGTGGGTCGGGCGCTGTTTTGCCGCCAGAAGCGGCAACACAGCAGCGATGGAGTAGATCGAGAAGCCCTGCCCCGCCGGCATCGACAGCATCTCGCCCTTGAGCTCGAAGTAATCGCCTGATTTGGCGCCGCAATAGATCGGCTTGCCCTCGGGGATGACCGCCTCGACGCGAAGGTCGAAAAGTTCGAAACTGTCGTCGCTCTCAGCCATTCAGATCTCCACCCGCGTGAAGGTGATTTCGCAAGCGCCGTTGCGGCGGATCACGCCGCAGGCGACGGCGAACCGGTCGCGCTCCTCGGGACGCACCTGCGCGACCACGCTTCCGGCAAGCCAGCCGATCGGGAACAGCAGACGCGCACCCTGGCCATAAAACAGGCCGATGTCGAATATCGCATTCGGACTGCCGCCCCACATGCGCGGCGGCACGTAGGATAGCACGATGTCGCCCGGCTGCGGCGTCAACGTTGCATTCTCCGCCGGCAACGGCCTGGCATAGGCTTGGCCCTCAATATCCGCTGATGGAACCGGGCAGGAGATTTCCGGCCCTGTCCACATCGCATGGATGCCGGCAACGACGCGCGGCTGCTCGAGATAGGCCAGCAGGAAAGCAGCGTTCTCGGGCGCCTTTTCAGGCAACAGAAGCGCCGTCACGGACAGCTTTGAGCGTGGCTCGGCGATGCTGATGGCAAGCCTCATGCCCTCAATCTTTCGTATTGGCGGATTGAAGCTTGTCGCGCAGGAAAGCGAAGGGCCGGCTGATGTCGGCCACCAGCGCCTCGCGCGCTGCTTTGGCATCCTGCCTTGCAAGCGCTGCGACAATGCTGCGGTGATAGTGGGCGGTATCGACCTCGCCGGCATCCGAAAAGGCGTAGATGGCGACGCGGATACAGGGTCCGGATTGTAGCCACAGGCTCTCGATCATCGGGATCAACACGGCGGAGCCGCAGCAACGGTAGATCTCGAAGTGGAAGCTCTGGTTGAGCGTCGCCTCGCGGTCGATATCCTTTTTGTGCTTTAACGCCCGCATCTCGTCCCACTCGCCGAGCATGGCTTCGACCGAAGCAATCTGGCGCGGATTCATGCGCGTGGCGGCCAGCGCGATCGCTTCGCCCTCGATCAGGGAGCGGGCGCGCAAGAGATCGTCGATACGCTCCAGCGTGATCGGCGGCACGCGCACGGAACGGTTGGGAAGCGCCTCCAGCGCCTTCTCCGTGATCAGCCGTCCGAGCGCCTCGCGCACCGGCATGGTGCTGGTGACCAGTGCGTCGGCGAGGCCGCGGATTGTCAAAACCTGGCTGGGCTCGAAAAGACCGCCGATCAAGGCCCGGCGCAACTCCGAATAGACGCGATCCTGCACGGTCTCGCGGCCGACCGGCGTAAGCTGGGCTGCGATCACCTCATTGTTCTTTTCGATGACGACCTTCTGCATTGCAGTCCCGGTCTCGGCCCGTTTTTCGGCTTGCGGAAGAAATTAAAGCCGAATAGCGTGATCAAAGCAAGTGTGATCACAAATCAAAACCAGAAGGCGGCGACGATCGCTTTCGGCCAGAGGTTCCATGAGTGACACAACCGCACAACAGCGGGCGAACACCCTTACGCCGGTTCTGACGGCCAGGAACGTCGTCAGGCGCTTCGGCGGCCTTGTCGCAGTCAACAATGTCTCGTTCGAGGTCCGGTCGGGTGAGATACTCGGCCTCATCGGTCCGAACGGCGCCGGCAAGACGACGATGTTCGACCTGCTGGCCGGCAGCATCCTGCCGACCAGCGGCGAGATCCTTCTCAACGGCACACCGCTGTCGGGGGAAGCTGCCCATCGCCGCATCGGCCGCGGCCTTGGCCGCACCTTCCAGATCCCCCGGCCGCTGCCCAATCTGACGCTGATCGAAAACGTCATGCTGGCCGAGCAGGGCCAGGCCGGAGAAAGACTGCTCGCCAATTTCCTGACTCCACGGCGGGTCGCCGCCGAAGAAAGAGCGGCCGAGACGAAAGCCATCGAGCTGCTCGAGCTCGTGACGCTCGCCCGCCTGGCGCACGAGCCGGCGCGTCTACTTTCCGGCGGCCAGCGCAAGCTGCTCGAACTCGCCCGCGTCATGATGGCTGACCCGGCGATCATCCTGCTCGATGAGCCGGCGGCCGGCGTCAACGCGACGTTGCTCGAAGTCATCATCGATCGCATCCGCGACATCAACGCCCGCGGCATTACTTTCCTGCTGATCGAGCACAATATCGACGTGGTGACGCGGCTCTGCCACCGCGTGCTGGTCATGGCGAGCGGCCAGCTTCTGTGCGAAGGCACCCCCGATGAGGTGGCGCGCGATCCACGCGTCATCGAAGCCTATCTCGGAGGCGCGGCATGAGCCAAACAGTTCTCGATGTCCGCGATCTCGAAGCCGGCTACGAGCCAGGCGTGCCGATCGTGCGGGGCGCCACAATCACCGTCGACAAGGGTGAGATAGTTGTCGTTCTCGGCCCCAACGGCGCCGGCAAGTCGACCTTGATCAAGGCGATTGCCGGCCTTGTCCCGATCACCGGCGGCACGGTCCTGCTGGACGGCAAGGATATCACCGCGGCGCCCGCCCACACCATGGTCCGCCTCGGCCTTGCCTTCGTGCCGCAGACCGAAAACATCTTCCCCTTGATGTCAGTCGAGGACAATCTGAACGTCGCCTGTGGCATCCTGAAGCCGCGCGAGACCCCTGCCCGCATCGAGGAAATGTATGGGGCCTTTCCCGATCTCGCCCGTCAGCGCAGAACCGCCGCCGGAAATCTCTCGGGCGGACAGCGGCAGATGCTGGCCATCGCCCGGGCATTGATCGTTCATCCCAAGGTGCTGGTGCTCGACGAGCCGTCGGCCGGCCTGTCGCCGAAATTCGTGTCGATGGTGTTCGAGATGCTGGCCGGTATACGCAAATCCGGCGTCACCATTCTCCTGGTCGAACAGAACGCCAAGGCAGCACTTGCCATCGGCGATCGCGCGTATGTGCTGGTCGAGGGCAAGGACCGGCACGAGGGCATCGCCTCCGAGCTCTGGAACGATCCGGTCGTCGCCGAACTCTATCTTGGCCAGCGCCGCCTCAATCCTGAAAGAGACCGGCACTCGGGCAAAGGAAGCGCGGCATGAACCTGCAATTTGTCGTCGACGGACTGCTGGCAGGTTCGATGATCGGCCTCGGCGCCATCGGCGTGACGCTCACCTATTCGATCCTGCGCTTCTCGAACTTCGCGCATGGCGACTTCATGGCCTGGGGCGCCTATGCGACGCTCGCCGTCGTCGGCGCCATCGGCGCGATGTTCGGCAAGATCGCGCCGATGGCTCCCCTGTCCTTCGGCTGGCCGCTGATCGCCGCGGTAATCGTCGGCATGGCGATCACCGGCCTGCTGGCGCTGCTGCTCGACATGATGCTTTTCGCGCAGCTGCGGGCCAAGGGCCAGGCGATCATTGTGGTGATGGCGAGCTTCGGCGCCTCGATGGCGCTGAGAAGCCTGCTCGAATTCATCTTCAGCTCGCGTCCGACCTATTTCAGCCGGGCCATCCAGATCGCCATGCCGGTCGGCTTCGGCATTCGCGTCACTCCCGACCAGATCGCGCTGCTGCTGCTGACCGCCGTTCTCGTGCTCGGCGTGCATCTCTTGATGACCCGCACCCAGACCGGCCGTTCCATGCAGGCACTGAGCCAGAATGCGGCCTTGGCGCGCATTGTCGGCATCGACGTCGCCAAGATCGTGCGCGTCACCTGGATCATTGGCGGAGCGCTAGCCTGCGTCGCCGGCGTGATGATCGGCATTCTCATCCAGATCCGTCCATTCATGGGTTTCGACATGCTGCTGCCGATGTTCGCGGCCGCCATCCTCGGCGGCATCGGCAGCGTGCCTGGCGCTGTTCTCGGCGGATTGATCATCGGTATGGCCGAAGCCGGCGCAGTGCAGTTGGTCGGCGCCGAATGGCGCGCTGCCGTCTCCTTCATCATCCTGATGTCCGTGCTGTTCGTGCGGCCTATCGGCCTTTTCGGAGTGAGAGAACGCTGATGGATCTGCTCGGCTATGGCGCTTTCTTCCTGACGACCGCACTGATCTTTTCGCTCGTCACGCTCGGGCTCAACCTGCAATGGGGGCTCACCGGCCTTTTCAATGTCGGACTCGCGGGCTTCGTTGCCATCGGCGCCTACACGTCGGCACTGCTGACCACGCCCGACGATGCTGCGCGCCTGGGCGGCTTCGGCCTGCCGATCCTTGTCGGCTGGCTCGGCGCCATGCTGGTGGGCGGCATCGCCGCCGCGATTACCGGCATTGCCACGCTGCGCCTGAGATCAGACTATCTGGCGATCACCACCTTCGGCGTTGCCGTCGTCGTGCAGCTGGTGGCGCTTAATGCCCAGAAGCTGACGGGCGGCCCGTTCGGCATCGGCTTCATTCCGCGTCCTTTCGGCGGCCTCGCCGAAACGCCTTTGCTGTTCAACCTGTCGAACCTTGCCGTCGTCTCGGTGGTGACGCTGATCGTCTATCTCGCGCTGGAGCATCTGTCGCGCAGCCCGTGGGGGCGCGTGTTGAAGGCGCTTCGCGAGGATGAGCGGGCAGCGATATCCCTGGGGAAAAGCGCACGCTTCTATCGCGTTCAGGCCTTTGCCGTGGGCGGTGCCATCATGGCACTGGCCGGCGCGTTGCAGGCGCATTTCACCGGCTTCATCGCTCCGGACAATTATTTGCCGGCGCTGACTTTCCAGGTCTGGGTGATGCTGATCGTCGGCGGCTCGGGCAGCAACATCGGCGCCGTCATCGGCAGCATTCTTGTCTGGGCGATATGGGCCGGATCGGGAGCGTTAACGAGCGTGTTGTTTTCGCCGGAGCAGCAGGCCCGCGCCGCCTCGCTGCAGATCGTCGCCATCGGCGTGATGCTGTGCGTCATTCTTCTGGTCAGGCCGAACGGCCTGTTTGGCGACAGGCCGTGGCGGCCAAGATTCGGCAAGCGTGTCCGAGTGGCTACGGGTGAGAGCGGAACAGCGTCATGATCGAGGTTGCCGGGTCTTCCGGCGTTTCCCTCTGGCACGCCGTCAGCCGCAATCGCCGTGACCGGCCTACCCTCGAAGGCGCACTCGATGTCGACCTGGCGATTGTCGGCGGCGGGTTCTCAGGCCTTTCCACCGCGCTGCATACCGCTGAAAAAGGCATCTCCGTCGCCGTCCTCGAAGCGGAAATCATCGCCTGGGGCGCGACCGGCAGGAATGCCGGCTTCGTCGTGCCGAATTTCGCGAAAAGAGACCCCGACGATATCGCTGCCGAGCTCGGACCCGAACGCGGCGAACGCCTTGTCGAGTTCGCCACCGGCAGCGCCGACCTCGTCTTCGACCTGATCAGGCGGCACGGCATCGAATGCGACGCAGACCAGAGCGGATGGATACAACCGGCCCATTCGCAGGCCGCTCTCGAAAAAACCAGGTCGCGCGCCGAACAATGGGCAAGACGCGGAAGAGCGACTGTTACGCTGGACAGGCAGGAAACCGAAGATCTGACCGGCATTCGGGGTTATCCCGGCGGCTGGATGGACCCGTCGGGCGGTGTCCTCAATCCGGTCGAATACGCACGCGGCCTCGCTGACGCGGCGGAAAAGGCCGGAGCCCGCATCTTCGAGCATACGCGCGTTGCATCGATCGATCGCAACGGGGATGGCTGGGCTTTGAAGACGGAATCGGGTTCGGTGCGTGCTGGAAAGGTGCTGATTGCCACCAACGCCTATGGCGGACCACTGAACCGCGCGCTGCAGCGAACCTACTTTCCTCTGAAAATCTTCCAGATCGCGACGGCTCCGCTGCCGCGCGAATACCGCACTTACCTGCTTCCAGGCGGGCAAGGCGTCGGCGACACCAGGCGCAATCTTTTCACCTTCCGCTTCGATAGCGAAAACCGGCTGATAACCGGCGGCATGCATAGTCTTGGTCCCGGCGCCGACGCGCGGGTGCCGCATGCGATCTGGCGCCGGCTTGCAAAACACCTCGATCTCCCGGAAATCCCACCACTCGCCTACAGCTGGTCGGGGATGGCCGCCGTCGAGCCCGACTTCCTGCCGCACCTTGTCGACCTGGGGCCTGGCCTGATCGCGGGCTTTGCCTGCAACGGACGTGGCATTGCTATGACGACGAGCATGGGCAAGGTGCTTGCGGATTGGGCTGATGGAACAAAGCCGCAGGATTTGCCGCTGCCGTTTGCGCCGCCGTCGCCGATCCGGCTCCATGGCCTGATGCGGCATGCGCCAAACATGCTGCTTCCGCTAAGCATCCTGCGCGACCGGCTGGATGAGGGGCGCTAGTCGACGTCTCAACCAAGCTCCAAGGTCGTTATCGCAAAGACGCCGGACTGCGCGAGCTGCGGCGCTTTTCCCTTGTACATTCGAGCCGTTTCAAAGCCCGGCTGGAGACCGGCGGACGTCAGCCGAGCTGCAAATTGCCCACTGGTCTCGGGAACGTCGAGATGGACATTTCCGGGTCCGGAGGCATTGGCGAGCGCGGCGAAGAGACGGCTTGCCACGTCAAGGCTGTTGGAAAAAAGCGGGCCGATCTTATTGCCGTCCCGGCATTGGCGCCCGACGCCGTACCCCGCAATGGCGCCCTCCTCGAGGATCGCAAGTGCCATGTGCGGCGGGCGCAGCCAGTGGTCCAGGAAGGATCGCCTCGAAGCCGGAAAGAATCGGCGGTCATAGTCCAGGACATCCGCGATGAGTTCCGGGCCTATGACGCAAATGCCGCTGTCGGTGGCTGCCGGAACATTTGGCGCTCCAACGAACCGGATCGTCCGGTGGACCGGCGCAAAACCCATGCTGCGATAGTTGGCCTGCTGTTCGACGACGCCATCGAGGCCGATCGTGCGATTGCCGAGCCGCGCCATGCCGGCGTCCCAGACCGCCTTGCCATGGCCCTCGCCGCGCCTGTCCGGCCGACAGATGTAGAGGCCGATGAAGCCGAAACCGCCGCCATAGGCCACAGCCGAAATGCCGGCGACCATCTCGCCATCGACGAAAGCGCCAATGAAGCCCTCGGGATCCGCTGCCTGGAACGCCATGGCATCGCCGAGGCCGGGATTCCAGCCCTCCGCTGCCGCCCAGTCGACAAGGATTTCCACTTCTTCAAGTGCGAGCGTTCTGATCGTTCGGCGCATTGCGATCACTCGGCGGCAACAGAACCGGGGGCGAAGGATTTCAATGCGCCACGATAGGGCTTTGCTAGCGGGTTTGCATAGGCGCCGCGCTTGGACGTCGACAGGCCAAGCGCGACGAGTGCCTCGGCTTGCTTGACCGCCGCGCCGACGCCGTCGATGACCGGAACGCCGAACTCCCGCTGCAGCTCGGCGGCGAGGTCGGCCATGCCGGCACAGCCGAGCACGATGGCCTCGGCGCGATCCTCCTCGAGCGCGCGCGCGATCTCGCCGCGCAGTTTCAGGATCGCGTCCGATGTCGGGTCTTCGAGGGCAAGAACCGGAACGTCGGCGGCGCGCACGCGCGCCCGCCCGGCCATGCCGTAGCGCTGCACCAGCCCTTCGACCGGCACCCGCGAGCGCTCGGTCGTGGTGACGACGGTGAAGCGCTGGGCGATGAACGAGGCCGTGCTGAGCGCTGCCTCGCAAATGCCGATGACCGGCATGTTGGCCATGGCGCGCGCGGCATCGAGGCCGGTGTCGTCGAAACAGGCGATGATCGCGGCCTGCGCGCCCGACCGTTCGCCCGCGGCGATTTCGACCAGCAGGCCGGGCACCGCGAGCGCCTCGTCGTAGTAGCCTTCGATCGAAACTGGCCCCATCGACGAGGTGACGGCGACGATTTCCGTCTCGGCGCCGGCGACCAACCGCGCCGCCGCTGCAATGGTTTCGGTCATGCTGGCGGTGGTGTTCGGATTGACAACGAGGATTTGCACTGCGGTTCTCAAATACGCGCCCGGCGACGGCCGACATAGATGATTGCGCCGAGCGTCAGCAGGATCACCAGGAAGGAAAACATGGTCGTCACGGTGCCAAGCGCATAGAGCACCGGCGTCGTGACATTCGTCGTCATGCCGTAGATTTCGAGCGGCAGCGTGTTGAACGTGCCCGAGGTCATCAGCGTGCGGGCGAACTCGTCATAGGAGAGAGTGAAACCGAACAGGCCGACGCCGATCAGGCTAGGCGCGATCATCGGCAGGACGACATGCGCGAAGGTCTGCCAGGACGACGCTCCGAGATCACGCGCGGCTTCCTCATAGGCCGGTGAGAACCGGTTGAAGACGGCGAACATGATCAGCACGCCGAAGGGCAAGGTCCATGTCAGATGCGAACCGAAGGCGGATGTATACCAAGCGGGACGGAAGCCGATCTGCTCGAAGACGACGCCGATGCCGAGCGAGATGATGATCGACGGCACGACGAGACTGGCGACCGCCAGATAGAACAATGCGGTGGCGCCGCGAAATTTTTGGCGGAAGGCAAGACCGGCAAGCAGCGACACGCCGACGGTCACGATCATCACCATCAGGCCAAGGATGAAGGAGCGTTTGAAACTGCCGCCGAAATCGCCGACCGCCTGGCGCTCGAACAGGTTGGCGAACCAGTGCAGCGAAACGCCGTTCAGCGGAAACGTCAGCCCGCCATTCTCGCCCTGGAAGGACAGGATCAGGATCGCTGAAAGCGGGCCGTAGAGAAACAGCACGAAAAGGGCGAAGAAGGCCGCCAGCACGTAGAATTCAAAGGTGCGTTTCTCCCGGCTCATCGCCTCACAGCTCCTTGCGAATATCGACGATGCGCAGGATGCCGGCGACCATCAACAGCACCAGCACCAGGAGCACGACCGCGTTGGCGGCCGCTGCCGGATATTGCAGCAGCGACATCTGGTTCTTCATCATCAGTGCGACGGATGCGCTCTGCCCGCCGGACATCACCTGCACTGTCGAAAAGTCGGCCATCACCAGCGTCACGACAAAGATGGTGCCGATCGCCATGCCGGGCTTGGCGAGCGGAATGATGACGTTCCACAGGACCTGCCAGCCGGAAGCGCCGGCGTCACGCGCGGCCTCGATCAGCGACTTGTCGATGCGCATCAGTGTGTTGAAGATCGGCGTCACCATGAACAGCGCGTAGAGATGCACCATGGCCAGCACCACGGCGAATTCGGAATAGAGCAGCCATTCGATCGGCTTCGGGATCAGCCCCATCTGAACCAGGGTTGAGTTGACGAGGCCGTTGCGGCCAAGCACCGGAATCCACGAGATCATGCGAATGATGTTGGAGGTCAGGAACGGCACGGTGCAGACAAGGAACAGCACCATCTGCATGGCGGTGGTCCTGATATGGAAGGCGAGGAAATAGGCGACCCAGAAGCCGACGAACAGCGTCAGCGCCCAGACAATGGCGGCGTATTTCAGCGTATTCAGATAGGTTTTCCAGGTGACCCAGGAGCCGAGCGTGTCGGAATAGTTGGTGGTCAGGAAATCCGGGTACATCGCCGCGAAGTCGTAGTCCCAGAAGGAGACCACGGCGATCATCAGGATCGGCAGCAAAAGGAACGCGCCGAGGATCAGCGCCAGCGGCGCCGCCTGCAGGTAGGGGATGAGGCGGGCGACCGAGACGCGGCGGCGACGCCTGGCGGGTTTGGCGGCGGCTATAGGCTGATCGAGAGCCACAGTCATCTGGAACAGCCTTGGTGCGATGAGGAGGGCCGATAATCTGGCAAGCTGTGATCCGTCGCGCCCCACTCTGTCCTGCCGGACATCTCCCCCACATGGGGGGAGATCGGCCGTCGCCGCCGCTTTCGCCAATCTCCAACGTTGCAAGAAGAGGTGCCAACAACGAAGCTGCCAATCTCCCCCCAAGTGGGGGAGATGTCCGGCAGGACAGAGGGGGGCGCCAAGGAATGCAACATCTCAGTTATTGCCTGCCTTGCATCAAGCCGCGATGAACTCGTTCCAGCGCCTCACCATGTAGCGGTCCTCGTCCATGACCGAGTTCCAGCAGGCGACCTTGCCCATGCGCTCGACGAAGGAGCCGCCGTCGCGCACGGCGCCCGCCTTCTCCATGACCTTGCCGTCCGGCGCCATGATGTCGCCCTTGGCCGGCTTGCCGTCGACCCAGTAGCCCCATTCGTCCTCGGACATGAACTGCTTGGCCGTGTCCATGGCGGCCGAGTAGTAGCCCTGGCGGTTGAGATAGGCGCCGACCCAGCCGGACAGGTACCAGTTGATATATTCGTAGGCGGCGTCGAGCTCAGCGCCCTTGAGATGCGCTGCAAGGCCAAGGCCGCCGCCCCATGAGCGGTAGCCTTCCTTGAGCGGCTGGTATTTGCAGGCGATGCCCTTGGAGCGGACCGCCGCGACGGCCGGCGACCACATCGACTGGATGACCACTTCGCCTGAAGCCATCAGGTTGACGCTCTCGTCGAACGATTTCCAGAACGCCCGGAATTGGCCGTCCTGCTTGGCCTTGATCAGGAAGTCGATTGTCTTGTCGATCTCCTCCTTGGTCATGTTGCCCTTGTCGGCATATTTGATGTTGCCCATGGCTTCCATGATCATCGCCGCATCCATGATGCCGATCGACGGGATGTTGAGGATGGCGGCCTTGCCCTTGAAGGCCGGATCCATGATGTCGGCCCAGGTGGTGATGTCGCGGCCGACAAGGTCGGGTCGGATGCCGAGCGTATCGGCATTGTAGATGGTCGGAACCATCGTCATCCACTGGGTCGGCTGCTTGGCGAAGGTCTTGGCGTCCTGTGCCTCGACGAAGCCGACCGTATGCGGCGCGGTGCCCTGGGCAATGACGCTGTCGGGCGTCAGCTTGCCGGTGATGAAGAGCGGTACGATCTTGTCGTAATATTTCAGCTTCTTGACATCCATCGGCTGCATCACGCCGGACGGATACACCTTCTTGGCGATCCAGTATTCGATGTCGGCAATATCGTAGCTGTCCGGCTGGGTCACCGCGCGCTGAGCGGCGGCATCGGAATCGGTCGCCGTCATCTCCAGCGTGATGCCGAGGTCCGCCTTGCACTTGTCGGCGATGGCGTTGAGGTTGGACACGCCGGTGCCGAACTGGCGCAGCGTGATCGGGTTCTGCGCCCAGATCGTCGGGAACCCGGTGATCACGCCGGAGCCGGCGGCAAAACCGACGGCGGCGGCACCTGTCTTGAGCAGCGAGCGGCGGGAAATTCCTGTCTTCTTGTCGGTGGTGTTGGTCATGTCAGTTCCCCTGTTTGGATTGGTTGTTCTGGTTCAGGAATCGAGACGGCCAAGGACGATCGCGTCCTCGGTGTCCCAGGCGATCGGCACGGCGTCGCCGACGGCAACCGGCTTGGCGAAGAAGCTGGTGTCGTCGACGATCACGGTAAAATCCTCGATGCCGGCGCCATTGACCGAGAGCTTCACGGTCGAGCCGCGGTATTCGATATTGGAGACGATGCCGGCGAAACCCAGCCCCATGGCCGGCGGGTCGCCGATCCGCACGTGGTCGGTTCGAATGGCGATATCGATCGGCTCGCCGATCGCCCTGCCCTGCCCGCTGGCCGCTAGCGAGGCGCCACCCGGCACATCGAAGACAACCATGCCGTCGCGGCTGCCACTGACGCGGCCGGAGACGACGTTGTGATCGCCCATGAAACGGGCGACGAACGCGGTGGCCGGCCGCTCGAAGACGACGCGCGGATGCGCCGCCTGCTCGATGCGGCCGTCATTCATAACCACGATCAGGTCGGCGAGCGCCATCGCCTCCTCCTGGCTGTGGGTGACGTGGACGAAAGTGATGCCGAGCGACGTCTGCAGCTTCTTCAATTCCGCCCGCATGCGGATCTTCAGGAACGGATCGAGTGCCGATAGCGGTTCGTCGAGCAGCAGTGCCTCGGGGTCGGTGATCAGCGCGCGGGCCAGGGCGACGCGCTGCTGCTGTCCGCCCGAAAGCTGTGCCGGGCGGCGGCCGGCATAGGCTTCCATCTGCATCAGCTTCAGCATATCGAGCGCTTTGGCGCGGCGCTCCTCCTTGCCGACACCCTTCATCTTGAGGCTGAACGCAACATTGTCGACCAGGTCGAGATGCGGAAACAGCGCGTAGGACTGGAACATCATGGCGGTGCCGCGCCTGGCCGGCGGCAGATCGGTGACCACTGTGTTGCCGAGACGCACGTCGCCGCTCGATATGCTCTCGTGCCCGGCAATCATGCGTAGCGTCGACGTCTTGCCGCAGCCGGACGGGCCGAGCAGGCAACAATAAGTTCCCGCGGGGATTTTCAGGCTGATGTGTTCGACGGCAGTCGTTGCGCCATAGATCTTCGATACGGACACGATGTCGATTTCGGCGGCTTTGGACATCCGGCTTCCTCTCTGCTCAACTTAAGCAAAGCATCATGCATGCCAGTTGCCTGCATCGGCCTCAAACGGTTGATTCTTTGGGTAAATCGGGACTGCATGCGACCGCCCGTCGAAACGGCACTCTTGTGCTATGCACAAAATATAGGCGATAGCTGGCGATTCTCGCAAAAATCGTATGCAATCTTTCCTGACATCGTATTCACTTTAGCCCTCTGCAACCGACCAGATTCAGGGTAGAAAGGTACAGGGACTATCATCATGAATATAGCCGACCAGACTTTCCCTGCTGTCGACAGTGCCAACGAGGATCGCGCCCAGGCGATCCGCGACCAGTTGCGCGACGCGATCGTCGATCGCCGGCTGGCGCCCGGAACCAAGCTGTCGGAAGGCGAGGTCGGCACTCTGTTCGATGTCAGCCGCACCGTGGCGCGCGCAGCACTGCAGATGCTCTCCTTCGAAGGCCTGGTTCGGACCGAGCGCAATCGTGGCGCCTTCGTCGCCAACCCGTCGCCGGAGGAAGCGCGTCAGGTCTTCGCTTCGCGCCGGCTGATCGAGCCCGGCATAGCTATCGCCGCCGCCGGGCGGATGACGCCGGCGCATGTCGTTGCCTTCAAGGCGCAGCTCGATGAAGAGGGCCGCTTCATTGCCGAACGCGGACCAAATGCAAGACGCTCGGAAATCAAAGCTTCGGGCGATTTTCACCTGCTGCTGGCTTCGGTTGCAGGAAACACCATCCTCCAGCGCTTCATGGAAGAACTGGTGGCGCGGTCATCGCTGGTGATCGCGCTCTACGGCCGCTCGGGCGTGTCGAGCTGCGGTCATAGCGAACACATGAACATCCTCGAAGCGCTGGAAAATGGCAATTCCGAACGCGCCAGCGCGCTGATGCTGCATCACATTGACCATATTGAGGCCGACCTCGATCTGCGCGTCAGGAGCGGTCCGGCGCTCAGGCAGGCGCTCGAGTTCTGACGCTCATTTCGACCGGAGGGACGCGAAAACCGCGCCCCTCAAAGCCGCTCGGCCCGGATTTTCAGGATCTGGTACAGCAAATCGCGGATGCGCCGCAGCCTCATCGACAGTTTCTGGCTCATCTGCATTCCAGTTCTGTTTGCCGACTGCCTGCGTTGATCGCCTCACTCAGAAGGTCTGGGCCGCCATGGCCATTCCAACCAGCGAGGTGGCGAGCCCTGCGGTGCGGACCTTCATCGGCCAACGGGCGAGCTTGAAGACGGACAACACCCCGATCGCATGCAGCATCGATGTGCCGAGCACGAAACCGGCGGCGTAGGCGATGCCGCCGGCGCTCTCGGGAATCTCGAGGCCGTGGGCGTTGCCGTGAAAGAGGCCGAACAGGGCGGTCAGCGCCGCGGCGGCGGCCAGCGGCAGCGGCTTGGAAAGGCCGACCATGGCGCCGAAGACCACCAGCGACAGCGCGATGCCCGTTTCAAGCGAAGGCAGGCCGATGCCGGCCATGCCGAGCAAGGCTCCGGCGACCATGGCCGAGACAAAGGCCAGCGGGACAAGGACAATACTGCGCCCGCCGGCGCGAGCGCCAATGATGCCGACCGCGATCATGGCAAGCAGATGGTCCATGCCGAGGAGCGGATGTTCGAGGCCGGCGAAAAAGCCGTGGATGTGAGCGCCGCCGCTATGGGCAAACGCCAGCGACGGTGTGAGGCCGGCGAGAGCTGAAAGGATGCCAAGTCTTGCAAATGTTTTCATGGTTGTACCTGTTCGATGAGAGTGACGGGTTCTGGTTTCAGTGCCCGGGAACGGCGAATTGCGAAGCGGCGGAACGGTCTGCAAGGGCGCGCGCCGCGGCGAAGCCGAGCGGCTTTTGCTCATTGCCATCGTGATAGATGAAAGCGAGGCGGCGGCGGTGCGATGTCAGGCGGGCCGGCAACGGGTGATAGGCGACGCCGGTGCCGCCGACGAGCGGCATGACCGCGCCGACATCGACCAGATCCTCGGTCTCGATGCGAAGCAGATGAAGCCGCACGCCGTCCGCCGTCTCGCCGACAAAGGGTATGCCGGCCAGGCGCAGAAAGCTGGATGGGTCCGGCGCCCGTGCAAAGCCTTCGAGGAAGGCGGTTTCAACAAGATCGAGGTCGACCGTCGCTGGATCAACCGGCGGCTCGTGAGCTTGATCCGGCAGATGCGGCGTCTGCCATTGCAGCGGCTTGCCGGCGGGCCCGTTGTGGCCGGGGGCGTGCGGATGGTCATGATGACCGTTCGGCCGGTGGTGGCCGTCGTCATGGCCATGACTGTGGTGGTGGTCATCGTGCATGGTCAAAAACTCACCGGTTTGTCGATGATCGATTTGTGCTTGCCGAGATTGCCGTGGGCGACCATCGAGCCGAGCGCTTCGACGACGACGCGCACACCGAACAGCGCGGTGATGTCCGACGTGTCGTAGGGCGGCGAGACCTCGACCACTTCCAGGCCGCAAATGCCAGGCGCCGTCACCAGCCCAAGCAGCTTGAGCGCCTCGCGCGGCAGGAAGCCGCCCGGCTCAGGCCAGCCGGTGCCGGGCACGAAACCACAATCGAGGCTGTCGACGTCGAAAGAGATGTAGACGGCGTCGGTGTCCTTCCATGCGAGTTCGAGCGCGATTTCCGCCGCCTTCTCAAGTCCCATCTGCTCGATGTCGGCAATGGTCAGCACGTTGGTGCCGCGTTTTCTCGCCTCGGCGACGCCGTAGCGGGGGACCTGCCAGCCGCCGATGCCGAGCTGCACGAGATTGGTCGCCGAGACGTTCGGCAGGTTGGTCGCCCAATACCAGGGCGTGGTGTGCATGCGCTCGTCGAGATCCTTTTCCTGGATGTCGATATGGCGGTCGAAATGGATGATGCCGATCCGCTTCGAGGTCACGTCGGCGATGCCGCGCACGCAAGGGAAACCGATCGAATGGTCGCCGCCCAGCATGATCGGCAGCGCGCCGGACGAGGCGACATGGCTGACGCCCTTGGTGATCTGGTCGAAGCTCTTTTCGAGGTTGGCGGGAATGGTGAAGACGTCGCCGGCGTCGCACAACGTCATCTGCTCGCGCAAATCGACGCCGAGCTCGTAGTTGTACGGCGTGTAGAGCGCCGAGATGCGGCGAATGCCTTGCGGCCCGAAGCGGGTTCCCGGCCGGTAGGTGGTGCCGCTGTCGAAAGGAATGCCGACGACGGCAGCATCATATTTGCCGACATCGCGGACGTTCTCGACATAGGGTGCCTTGAGAAAGGTATTGATGCCGGCGAAATGCGGCAGCTCGCCGCGCGCGAATGTCGGGATCGACTTGTCGACGATCGACTCCGATCCCGGCAGGCCCATGTCGAGCGCCCATTGCTGCTCCTTGCGCCAGCCGCTTTCCGGCAGCTTGCCCTCGGCCTCGATCGACTTCCATCCCTGCGTGCCGCGGGCGTCGAAATCGGGGTGGTGAAACCGCTCCCGGGCCGCCCGGGCGACGAGCCCTGCCCGGCGGTGGCTGCGTTCGGGGATGTTTCTGGACATTCAAACTCTCCGTTACGACGCCGTCGTCGCCATTGCTGTTTCCGGCCGGGTCGTCCCGACCATCGCGGCCACCTTGGCCAAGTGATGATGAGAGGAAGCCCGGGTCTTGCGGTCGAGCCTCAGATCGTAGGTGATCGTCGCGCCGTAAGCGGACGGGAACTGCGGATCGTGGCGCACCTTGTCGAAGACCAGCACGCGGGTGCCGAGCTTGAAGGCCTCGCCGATATCGTGGGTGACCATCACCACCGTCATGCCATGCTCGGTCCAGAGCTCGGTCAGCAGGTCGTGCATCTCGACGCGGATGCCGGGATCGAGCGCCCCGAACGGTTCATCGAGGAGCAGGATCTGCGGACGGCCAAGCAAGGTCTGTGCAATCGCCAGCCGCTGCTGCATCCCGCCGGAGAGCGATGCCGGATAGAGGTCGCGCGCATGGGCAAGGCCAACCCGCGCCAGCATGGCCTCGGCCTCTTGCCTGGCGTTTCTGCGCCTGGCGCCGAAGACGCGGCCAAACGGCCCACCCGAGCGAAAGTCTTCGACCAGCAGCAGGTTCTGGATTGCGGTCAGATGCGGAAACACCGAATAGCGCTGAAAGACGATGCCGCGCTGTGGCGTCGGCTCGGGCACGATCGGGCCATCGCCGACGATGACGACGCCGCTGCTCTGCTGCTCCTGGCCGAGCAGAATGCGCAGGAACGTCGATTTTCCGCAGCCGCTGGCGCCGACCAGCGACAGGAATTCGCCGGCTTCGGCGGTGACGTTGACCCGCTCGAGCACGCGGGCATCGCCATAACTCTTTTCCAGCCCATGAACGAGGATGCGGCTCATCTGGTCCCCACCGGATGCGCCCAAGGGGAGATTGCCCGCGACAGCCGCGCCAGCAGCCAGTCGGTGATCACGGCAAGCAGCGTGATCCAGGCGACATAGGGCAGGATGACATCCATCGAGAGATAGCGGCGGACGAGGAAGATGCGGTAACCCAGCCCTTCGGTCGAGGCGATGGCTTCGGCGGCGATCAGGAACAGCCAGGCCGGCCCGAGCGCCAGCCGCACGCAAGTGATGAGGCGCGGCATGACTTGCGGCAGCACCAGCCGCAAGACCATGGTCCAGCTGTTGCCGCCAAGCGTCTGCGCCTTGGCCACCAACTCTGGTGGCAACTCCATCACCCGGTTGGCGATGTCGCGCACCATCACCGGCGCGACGCCGACGGCGATCAGCGTGACCTTGGCCGTTTCGCCGAGGCCGAGCGCGATGAACAGGATCGGCAGCAGCGCCAGCGGAGGGATGACGCAAACGACGGTGACGAAGGGCAGCAGGAACGCTCGCACCCGCGGGATGAAGCCGATGGCGATGCCGAGCGAAAGCGCGGCGACCGTCGCAACGCCTACGCCCGCGAACAGCCTGAGGAGACTGGCATAGGTGTCGACCCACAGGATGAGGTCGCCCGAGCGCTTGTCCGGCACCGTGGCAAGGTCAAGAAAGGCCGACCACATCTGTACCGGCGAAGGCAGCAGCTTGTCGCTGGGATTGAGCGCCAGTCGTTGCGCCGAAGCGATCAGATAGGCGATTGCCACGAACAGGAACGGCAAGCCGCCGAGGAACAAGGCGGCGCCGCGCGAGACCTTCGCATTGATCATGCGAAGTCGCACCCTCGGCTTTGGCCGGGAAAGGCGCATGGTGCCCTCACCGCCCGTCGCGGAGGCTTGATCCCTGGCACTCATTCCCTTGGCCAGCATGTCGGGTCAGGGCGTTGCGGTTGCCGCCTCGGCCATGAAGGCTGGATCGAAACGCAGCTTGACGTTCTTGGCGTCGCCCAGCGTGGATCCGTCGGCAAAGCTCATGCCGACCACGTCGACACTCGTCGCATTGGTGCCGAGAATGCCGTGGCTGAACAGGAAGTTGCGGACCAGATCCATCGTCTTCGGCAATTCGCTGCCATTGGTGAACTCGACCGCCTTGGCGGGATCGTAGAACATTGCCGTCGAGGCAAGCTGCGCGTCGAAGCCGGCGAGGTCGGTGCCGGACGCCTTGGCCATCTCCTCCTTGGCTGCCTTGCCTTCCGGCGTGTCGGAGGTCATCAGCTCCATCACCTCGTACCACGCGCCGACAAGCGCCTTGCCCAGCGCCGGGTTGTCCTTCAGCGTCTCGGTGTTGACCACCATCATGTCGATGATCTCGCCGGGAATCTGCGCGGAATCGAAAACCTTGTGCGCACCCGGCATGGCGACGATCTCGGAAACCAGCGGGTTCCAAGTGACGACCGAGGTGACGTCGCTGGTGCCATAGGCGGCGACCATGTCGGCGTCGGATGTGTTGACGACGGTGATGTCCTTCTCGGCGAGATTGACCGTGTCCAGCGCCCGCGCCAGCAGGTAATGCGAGACGGAGAGCTCGACGAGATTGACCTTCTGGCCGGCAATGTCGGCGAGTGCTGCCTTGTCCTTGAGGATCACCGCATCATTGCCGTTGGAGAAGTCGCCGATGATCAACGCGGTGGTGTCGACGCCGCCGCCGGCGGGGATCGACAGCGCGTCCATGTTGGTCATCGAACAGCCGTCGAAACCGCCGGCGGTATACTGGTTGATGCTTTCGACATAGTCGTTGATGCGGGTGATCTCGACATTGATGCCGTTTTTTTCAGCCCATTTCTTCATGATGCCGCTGTCGGAGAGATAGCCCCACGGCATCCAGCCGACATAAATCGACCAGCATATTTTGAAGTCTTTCTTGGGCGCCGCGTCGGCGGCGGAAACGATGGGAAGGCTGAGTGATGCGGCTAGGATGATTGCGGCCAGCTTGCGAAGCATTGCGTACCCCTGTTCGCGATCCGGATTGCGTCCGGACCTTATGTTGGGGCTTACGGAGCGCGCATCCGGGAGAGGTTCGCGCCAGCAAACCCGTGCAGGGTTCTCCCGGGATTTTGGCCCGCCGTGTTCCGCCGGATGCCTCAGTGCATCCCTGGCGGTCGCATCTCTTGGACCAGCACCGCCTTGTCGCGGCCGGAACCCTAGACGCTCTGCACACCATCTACGAAGCAAGGAGCATGCCAAAGCCGAATTATGCCAAATGGCCGGCATTTGTGGAACTGTGCGGCTTCGAGCATTCGCCCGAGTGACGCGAAAATCATCGCATCGCCGACGGATTGGGCAGTTTGCCTGATTGCTGCTAGTTCACAAAATCTGACGCTTGCTTCCGGGGCCGTTAGCCCGCTCAGGGTGGGAAGGAGACCTAACTCACCAGCTCTCCGACGGCGCGTGTGCGCCAGGAGCGGTCCTTCAAGCCGCTGTTATGGAACGACCTGTGTGGGGCCGGAGACTGACCGTCTGCTATCAGGACGGCAATAGCAGAATGCGGTCGTTGCGTTACCGATCTTACTCGGCCATTCGAGAAAAGCGACCGGACGGCGAAAGGCCAGTCGCAAGCCCCACAAAGTTTATGCATAATCAGTGACGGTGCCCTCGACTTTGAGCCCTGCAGTTCTCCATTCGCAAGACCATCGTCGTGCGACGAAGCGAATGCATGCCATAATCCTCAGGCTAAAGACTTTCCCAGCCTCGAAACGGGAGCGCCTGATGGCCGTGTATGATGAGTCAAGGCTGGAGGTCATCAACCTGGAGGAAGCAATGGACGACCAAGACCCGGTCCGCACCGCCAACGAGTGGCTCGACAGCCACAGCGCGCTTCGGATTTTGCAAGACCACTTCGAATACACCACGCGTGAGATCGACGAGCTGTGCTTGCGCTATACGGGTAAGCGCTGCTGTCCCAGCGTCATCTCCAAATTCGTCAATCGCCGTCCTCAGGCGCCCGCGAAACTGCCCGGAGTTTCTCATGTCGCGATCCGGGTTATGGCCGACACGGCTACGGGCATCGCCCGGCGGTCTCTCTTGAACGAACTCGAGATTCGGGCGGCGTCAGCGGCAGTCCTCAAGGCAAATACTCCGGCAAACAGGGCGTATTTGAAACGCCTGCTGCGCGCGGCGCAGTTCGACGTTACTTACGAGCGCCGTCTCATTGCCCAGTTGGCCAGGCCCATCAGTGAGCATGGTAGCACCGAGCGCGATCTCGACCTCGCCTCCGTGGATTACCTCGAAGGCCAGATCAACATCCACGCAGCGCGGCTCTTCGCTTGTGATGAATCTGACAAACTGCAGAGGCTCGGTGTCGGTTTTGCCCTCATGGCAGGCGTCACAAAACGGCTGGACCCAGCTCTTCGGGCGGGCCCTCGGTGCGCCGAAACAATCGATCTTATGCTGGGTGTCAATGCCCGCCTGAACGGCTACTTCGTGGCCTACGAGATCGATGACCTGAAAAAGGACGCCCAATTCGGGACCGCGCGACTAGCCGCCGAAAAGATCGCGGAACCACTGTTCCTCGCGGCAGCAAGGCACTGTGCAACGCTGCAGAATGACCCAAGGGTGCTGTTCAACGCCGCGTCGGGCACCGGTCTTGCCGGACAAAACCATCAGGCGAAGAAGCATTTGGAGCTTGCTGCAGAGCTCGACGGCTTCAAAGGGGACAACATCCTCAACTGGTATCCCGACTGGATGACCGAACGTCTCAGCGAAGCGACCGAATTGGCCGAAGCTTTGAAGCTCATAAATGGAGAACGGAAATGAAGCGAATTCTGATCTTGGCAGCGGCATTCACGCTCGCCTTCAGCATATCCTCTCTGGTCTTGCCTGCCGGCAAGGTAGAAGCGCGCCCGGTCCACATCGGTGTAATCAGCTGAAGCAAACGATGTTTCGGTAACCGCGAAATCGAAACGGCACGCAAGAAGCCGGGTGTTTCATGATCGTGTTCAACTCCATTGAGGAAAGGACACGTACTTGAACAAACTTATCGCCGCTGCCGCTGCCTCGATCCTGATTGTGACCGCTGCACACGCTGGGCAGGAGACGACTGTCTCGGCTGGTGCAACGTACAACACTGACAGCAAGAAGCTGGACTGGAACGCTAGCGCCTCGCAGTCGAACACCACGTCTTCCGAGCGGGGCAGCTCGACGACGAAGGTCGAGGTTTCGACCACCAATGGGACCAGTTTCGGGGGGCAGGCCACCCAGACGACCACCCGCAAGTAATTGCGTTCCGTCACTTCAAAAGCGCTATCTGGAAATCTAGAATTGAAGTAGGCGGGCGGCCTGGCGGGCGGCCCGCCTTACTCTAGTCCAGCAGCGGTGTATCCTCTTCCGCCTTGGCACGAGTGTAGCGGCCCTGTAGCAGGCGCCGTCGCCTCGCGACGAAGCTGTCACGCTACCAAGGCGGGCCGATAAACTGGCCAGAGTCGCATTCACTCCCAAGGATCGAAATGACTGCTCCTGGCGCTACTACGACCTCCAACAGGTCGCCCGAGATGGCTGCTTGCTTCTCTATGCTGACATGGAGACGCATGCCGCCCGGCAGCCCTGGGGCCGTGTATGGACGGCTCTCCGTTGGCAAGGGTTTATTTGAGCATTTTGCAGTTGCTGGTTGGTGCGGCCATGTATCCGACCTGTAAGTGCGGCTTTTCACGCGCCGCTGGCCATAATGCCATTCGCGCGGCTCAGGTCCCGATCGAAAGCTCGCACTCGAGGTGCACGGCCCCAGTGGGTTTTCCTGATCCGGCGGTTTCAACCGGCTCTGTGCATTAGCTCCTGTTCGCCCTTTCCAACTCGTCGGCGATCACTCGCCCTATCTCGATTTATGCGATGATCGGCTCCTTGTAGCGCTCGCCGTTCGTCATCAGTGCCCAGACCATCCGGGCGGTCTTGTTGGCGAGCGCGACCGCCGCCACCTTCGTCGTTCGTCGGGCCATCAGCTGCACGAGCCAGGGTCGCCTCGTCCCGTGCCGCTCGGCATAGCGGATGACCGCCATCGCTCCGACCACGAGCAGCTGGCGCAGGTATCGATTGCCGGCTTTGGAGATGCTGCCGAGCTTCTCCTTGCCCCCGCTTGAGTTCTGCTTGGGAACGAGCCCGATCCAGGCCGAGAGGCATCGCCCCGACTTGAATGCGAGCGGATCGGCGACGGTCGCGACGAACGCACTCGCCAACAGCGGGCCCACCCCTGGTATCTCCATCAACCTGCGACCCAGCTCGGTCTCTCGTGCACTCGCCCGCACCCTGCGATCGTTCTCGAGGATCTGTGCCTTCACGACTGTGAGCTGCGCCTCGAGCATCCGCAGACAGAGCCGCGCGTCAGCCGGTATCCTCGTGTCGTTATCGTCGTTAATGACGACAAGCAGTTGCTCGATCCCGATCCGCCCGATCGGCGCCACGACTCCGAACTCGGACAGATGGGCCCGCAACGCGTTCGATATCTGCGTGCGCTGGCGGTTGAGCATCAACCGAACCCGGTGCAGCATCATCACGCTCTGCTGCTCGGGTGACTTCACCGGGACGAAGCGCATGGTCGGCCTGGTCACCGCCTCGCAGATGGCCTCGGCATCGGCCGCATCGTTCTTCTGTCGCTTCAAATAGGGCTTCACATACTGTGCCGGCAGCAGTCGCACATCATGACCTCGTGCGGTCAGCTCTCTCGCCCAATAGTGCGAGGAACTGCAGGCTTCGATCCCGACCAGACATCGCGGCAGCTTCTCGAAGAACCCCAGCACTCGCCCACGGGTCAGCTTCCTTCGAATGACAACCTGGCCCACGGCATCTACGCCGTGGACTTGAAACACGGACTTCGCGATATCCAGACCAATCGTCGTACCCTTGTCCATCTCAGCTCTCCTCCAGCTCTGGCCCAGCGACTATAGCCGCAAGGCGGAGGAGAGCCGTCCACCGCATCAATAGTGGACTGTCGGCTTTGCGGTAGAGCTAGAGGAAAGCTGACGACTTCGTTGATCCGAATCCAGCCATTCGGTACAGTTATCCTCTTGCCGGAAGAAACAGCCCGGCGCGTCCGGTAGCCGGGTTGCCAGTCAGCGTCTCTACCTTGCCAAGGGATTCTATGTTGGAAGGCAGTTCCACGTTCTCGATGACCAAAAACTGGCAGGTGTCGCCATTCTTGGAGAGATGCTCGAAAAAGAAGTCTTTGAGCGACGTGTTGCTGAGAGCCGCCTCATCCGGTGTCAGCGGCCCTGCTTTGGAATGAATAGGATCTCGGTAGGTAAGCAAGGGCGTATCGAGCAACACGAAGCCAGGATGTGGAAGCTGCCGCTCTCGGCAAAACAAGAACAGTGCCACTTTGAAAGCCGCATGAGTGATCGCGCGTACGCCTTTGCCGTTGTCGCGGCGATGCTTGCCGTCAATGATTAGGTCAAAACTCGTTTCGTCGAAGGAAACGTTGCGCTGTCCGGGAAATTGCCATTCTTCGAGCACAGAACTCACCATCTGTGCAAAATCATAAGCGACGTTGGTCGGTAGACTGAGGTTCGGCCTCTCATTCTTTGCGGCAGGCCGAAGAGCAGCAAGTGCAGTTCGTCGATCGAGGAGTGATGCTCGCTGTTCGATCAATGCGAGGCCCTCGCGAACTTTGTCTCGAACCGACAATGCCTCATGCAATCGCCTTCGTGCTTCATTGGCGGTGGGCGCTAGCTCGGCGAGACCGCGTTCAACGTGAGCAAGGCCATCGTATGCTTCGATAAGCTCCTTTTCGCGTTGCAGCCCTTCGGCATGCAGGTCTGCCAATGCGGTCTCCAGCTCAACACTTTGGTGTTTGATCTTTGCAATTTCCGCACCGGCGGCAGCCCGAGTCTTCTCGATCTCATCAAGACTACGCGCATGCTTTTGGTTCTCTGGAATCGCACCGCATAGCGGACAATCGCGGTCTCCGCCAAGGCCCAGCAGAAAGCCTGCTTCTTCGATAGACTCCAGCCGCAAAACGTCGGACTGGTACACTTCCTGGAGCTGTTCAAATCTTCCGATATTGATATGAATTTCCGCTCGCCTGGCCTCCAGTCGCGAAATCGCATCAGCATAGTTCCGCTTTGCCGCTAGTCTGGCTCGAATAGACTCTTGAGCCTGATCAAACTCACGCCGGGCGTTGTGATACGTCTGCTCCAGTGATGCATTTTGATCGACCAGTTGATCCGCATTGGGAAAATCTGCCGTCAGCTTCTCGTCAAGTGCAGAAATCATATCATCGAGGACTTCAAACTTGCCTGTCGTTGATGCTTTGAAGGTTTTCCTATCGACCACCGGTACAATGGCGCTGTCGTCATCACCGGTGAGCATGAGCTTGAACACGCTTCGTTCGGCAGTGACAGATGTATATTGTCCTGAGAGAGCCGGTGATGTTTCGCTTTGGATCGAGGTTTCATCGACAATGCAAAACTTGGAGAGGTCACGAAAACTAAGTGGACGTTTCTTGCCATTGGCATCCGTCGCGATCTCGCGGCCGGTGAGACCTATTTCATTCAACAGAAACTGAGAGACATTATCCGTGTTCGCGCTGTCGTGCCGTCCTGACAGCGCTCGGATCATGTTCGCTCCGTTTGTGGGAGAAGATGTGACGAGGTCGGGATGGTACTCAAGGGAGCCGCCCGCCAATGCGCGCATGAACGTCGATAATCCTGAGATAGGGAGCTCAAGACCGAGCCAACCACGGTCGTAGGGCGCGCGCTCCGCTATGCCTGGCAGCTCTCTGGCTGCACCGAGAAGAAAGTCCAAAGACTTGACCGAGAACGACTTGCCGGTATTGGACGCCCCATAGAGCACGTAAAGGCCCGGCGAGAAATCCAGTGTGGCTGCCTCGCCGTTGGGGCCTGTAAACGTGAGGCGATTGAGGGTGAGCCACGGTCGTTTCAAGCGCCGTCTCCTAGCTCACCGCCTTCACCTTGGAATTCGACTGTCCATCTACCGATGCGTCTTGAGATCATCTCCGCCAGATCATTGTCGGATCTTTGGCCGACATAATTGGCGAGCCATTCGGCGCGGGATTTTAAGCCTTTGCCGTAACTCGTGCGAAGAGAATCGACGAACGCAGCAGCCTCCTCTCGCGCGACATACATAATCCCGTCGTCCCCGGTCTGGGCATCGACCAAATGGAGCTGACGCATAAGGGTAAGACCATTCTCGACAAGTCGACGCCTCACTAGAAGTTCACCGGTGCGTTGCGGAATATCGGGATGGAGGCTTTCTGGTCCTCCTATGTCCGCCGTATGAACCACTAGATGATCGAGCCAGACCAAATGCGAAAGATCAAATGCGCGCGGAAACGCCGCATCCAACATTACCACCGCGCGGGTTCCCGTCTCGAGGGCGCTGTTGAACAGCGGAGTCCGCTCTGCTTCATAGCTGGTCATTCCTTGCGCCATTTGAGCACGCCTTCATTCGCGAAATGGTGACAAATCCCCTGCTTCACCGGAACGCGGGCATACTTGGCCAGTGCGCCGGACGGCTGAACGTTTGCTGCTTGCGTCATGACAGCGTCAACCCGGCGCAGACTATCGAGATAGTCCGCCTTGTGCGTCTCCGCGACGCCGTGGTGGAGATCTCGACGTAAGATATCGATCTCCTCCTGCATCGTATTGTCCCGATAAAACCGTGTGAACGAGTCGGCGTCGAAAAATCGCTCACGCTGCATTTTCAGATGCAGGCCGTGAATGGCGTGCGTTCGCGCCGCTTCTTTGTCGATCGCACTTCCCTCACGCTCACCGTATGCGTCTAGCAATTGTCCAACGTATGGCAGCTCATGTAGTTCGATCTCGTCGGGCACAGTACCCACCGGCGCTGGACCAGGGTCGATTCCGAACCACGATTGTAGTACCGGCTTGGCCGCAGAATCCGTCAGGATTTCATCGACCATCACCAACTCTACCCGTGAGAAATCCCAAGCCTCGATGAACGCACGCAACTCGGCTGTCAGCGGAATGGTGGGCCCATCCACAATGGTAGTTCCACAGTAAGTATCCCACTTTTCCAGAATTGAAGCTCTGAATTCTGAGGGTTTGGCAATGAGGCGCTTTAGGTTTCGGTTCACACCGCGTGGCGCTACAAAGTAATACTTGGTTGGAGCGGTGAATTCCCCTTTGTAGCTGTAGTACAAAATCTTACCAAGCTCGGCGATTCCTACATCGGTTGCTAGAGATCTTCCGTACTGCTTACACTGATAGTTATGCCATTCACCTTCTAGCTGCTGAACGGTCAGATAGCCGACCACATCGCGGCCCATGTCGCCAGGGCCGGTGAATCGTTGTGCTTTCACATATCCTGCCTTGTGGCCGATCCATTCTCGCACAAAGCTTTCGAGTTGCTCATCGGTAAGCGCGAGGATTTGACGATCTATTGGAACCTTGACCATGCGCAAGAATCAACAGAGTGATGACAACATATGATTGTGCGTACGCTGCCCGAAGCAACTTTACAACTACAACCGCCAATTAATCTCGGCAACGTATCTCGCCGCTATGCAGACGGGCCATCCGTAGCTAGCATTCGCCAAAAATGTGTGCGCGGAAGCCAGGCAAATCGCCCACTTATCTATTACGAATTCCGGAGATCGCGAGCGCAAAGCTGGTTCTGCCTATCCACAGCGTTCTTATAGGGAATAATAATTCCGGCAAATGCTCGGCGCTCGAAGCGATCGACCTGGTGGCTTCCGACCGCATCAATCGTTTCGGCGCAACTGGCGAGCACTATAACGGCTTCTCCTATAAAGAATGCCTTTGACCGAGAGGAGCAAGGGAGGAGGAACGATGACCGAGCGAACTTATCGTCGCTATACCAATCTGGCATCGGCGCTGCACATCCTGCGCAACAAGTGCCTGACGCTATTGAGCCCTAATACATGGGACGACAGGAATGATGCCTTCTTCATGGCAGAATACAAGCGGCTGAAACAAGCAAAGACCATCCTGGCGATTTGTCTCGCAGTCCGAGAGGAGACGTATCACCATTGGCAGGTATTCTCCCATGGGGCAGACGGAGTCTGCTTAGAGTTTGACAGCGAAAAACTGCGTTCAGCCTTTAGTCGGGCAGAGGGCGTGCGCCACCAGATGGTGAACTACCAACTGATCAATCAAGTCAACAAGATGGCGGACGTGGACCTAGAGCGGTTGCCGTTCATGAAGCGCTGGCCATACGGCGACGAGAGTGAGTATCGCGCGGTCTACGTCGACAATGATGAGGAACTACCCGCCTATGCTGTGCCGATTGGGCTAAATGCAATAACCCGCATCACACTCAGTCCTTGGCTCGCTCCAGCCTTGGTCCCTGTCGTGAAGGAAACCTTGATGTCTCTGCCCGGATGCTCGGGGTTACGTGTCTATCGTTCAACACTCATAGACAACGACCAATGGAAAAAGCTGACTGGGCGTGTGACGATACCGGTCATGCCATCCGGAAGTTAAAGCAGATCGCTGTTCTCCACCTTTTTATGGCTGTGTCGATGTCAGCTTTTGGTGAGCAGCAGCGCGGACCTTAACGGCCGCGTTTAGGCGCGAAGCGGCCATTCGCTACACGCAAGACATAGGTCGCCTCGGGGTCAAAACGGTACGTCAGGTTTTGTCCACTAGGGAGACATCCCGATCGAATCCGCTGCCGGCTTCATCGGGTCAACCGCGGCAAAAACGGCGCTCGCCTCGCTGACGATGGAAACGTGATCCTTGGCTGCCTGTCCTGCGGCAGCGCCGTCACCGCGCATGATTGCGGTAACGATGACGTCATGCTCCTGCCAGGATTTGGCCAGGCGGCCCGGCAGCATGAATTGCGCGCGCCGGAACGGCGCCAGCCGGCTGCGCGTCATGAAGGCCAGTTCATGGATGTGCTTGCTGTGCGCGCCGCGATAAAGCCTTGTGTGGAACTCGGTGTTGTAATACTCGTAGTCCTCCTCCGCACCCAGCTGCACAAGGCGCGCGGATGCCTGGTGCTCGATTTCGAGCGCGCGGCGTTCGCCGGCGGTCATGCGCTCGGCCGAGAACCGCGCGCAGATCGCTTCAAGCTCGGCCATGCTCTCGAACATCGAGGCAAGGTGCTCCTGCGTCACCACGGCGACGGTGGCGCCCCGGTTGGGCCGCCTTTCGACCAGCCCCATGGCGCTCAGCCGGCCAAGCGCCTCCCTGACGGGGGTTCGCGACACGTCGAAGCGGGCAGCCAGCGAGGCCTCGTCGAGCTTTTCGCCGGGGCGCAGGAAGCCGGTGACGATCCGGTCGCCGATCGCCCTCACCATCTGATCGACGGTTGTGCCCGACCTGATCAAGCTGCGCTTCGCCGACAATTTTCCTCCGTCCAGGCTTTGCAGAGGCGAGTGGCTCGCCGGAAGTTTCGACTCGGACGCGTCCTCTATGCCTCTATTTTAATCTACCTGTCAAACTGACTATTCGAAAGGCAAAAAGTGCATGCAATTGCCTTTCTCTTAAGCAGGACTGGTCTGTGTATCGACTGATTTCATTGAATAAATTTTAGTTTTGAAACTGGCACAGTGATTGCATGCACTTTTCCGAGAAGGGAATCAATCGACCCGGAAAAGGGTCCAACAGGGAGCATCGACATGACCGAGAGATTCATGCTTAGCCGCCGCGATCTGCTCAAGACCTCCGCCGCCGGAGCGGCGCTCGGTCTCGCCGCGGCGTCATTTCCGATCAGCAGGGCGTTCGCCGCTGCCGTCACTGTCGGCTTTATCTATGTCGGACCGAAGGACGACTACGGCTACAACCAGGCGCATGCCGAGGGAGCCGCCACATTGAAGGCCATTGAGGGCATCTCCGTTGTCGAGGAGGAGAACGTCCCCGAAACGGTCGATGTCCAGAAGACAATGGAATCGATGATCAACCTCGACGGCGCGTCGCTGATCTTCCCGACCTCCTTCGGCTATTTCGATCCGCATATGCTGGCCATGTGCGAGAAATTCCCCGACATGCAGTTCCGCCATTGCGGCGGCATGTGGAACAAGGACAAGCATGCGATGAATGCCGGTTCCTATTTCGGCTATATCGGCATGGGCCAGTACCTCAACGGCGTCGCCGCCGGCCACGCCACCAAAACCAAGAAGATCGGCTTCGTCGCCGCAAAACCCATTCCGCAGGTCCTGCTCAACATCAATTCCTTCCTGCTCGGCGCACGCTCGGTCGACCCGGCAATCACCTGCCAGGTGATCTTCACCGGCGAATGGTCGCTAGCAGTCAAGGAGGCGGAAGCCACCAATGCGCTGGTCGATCAGGGTGCCGACGTCATCACTTGCCATGTCGACAGCCCGAAAGTGGTGGTCGAAACAGCGGCGGGACGCGGTGCCTTCATCTGCGGCTACCATGCCAATCAGAGCCCGCTGGCGCCGGAAAAATATCTGACCGGCGCGGAATGGAACTGGGCGAAGGTCTACAAGATGTTCGTCGACGACCTCGTGGCCGGCAAGCCGCTGCCCAATTTCACGCGTGGCGGACTGGCCGACGGCTTCGTCAAGATGAGCCCGCTCGGTCCCGCCGTCAGCGAGGCGGCGCGCGCACAGTTCGACGGCACGCTCGCCGAAATGATGAAGGGCGGCTTTTCCGTGATCAAAGGTCCATTGAAGAACAACAAGGGCGACGTCGTCGCAACCGAGGGCCAGATCTTCGTCGAGGCCGCGATCGAGCTGGAAAGCATGGACTATCTCGTCGAGGGTGTCGTCGGCTCGACCGCTTGAGGATGGATCGGAGACGGGGGCCATGGCAGACACGGTGAGCAGTGCGGGCGCGCCAGTGATGTTCGGCGCGAAGGCCTATCCGACGGCGCTCGAAGGGATCGCCCGGCGGGCGGAAGCCTTCGTCATCCCGCTCGCCGCGCTGATCGTCGGCATGGCCTTGTTCAGCCTGTTCATCGCGCTGGTCGGCAAGTCGCCGGTGCAGCTCTATGAAACGATGTGGCGCGGCGGCTTCGGCTCGTGGTTCTCGATCCAGAACTCGCTGTCGCGGGCCGCACCCTTGCTGCTAGCAGCACTCTGCGTGGCACTGCCGGCCCGGCTCGGCCTCGTCGTCATCGGCGGCGAAGGCGCGATCGTACTGGGCGGTGTTGCCGCGGCTGCAACTGGCGTGGCCACCAGCGGCACGCCGGCCTTTTTCGTTGTTCTTGCCATGGGCGTGGCGGGCATGGCCGCCGGCGGCATCTGGATCGGTGCCGCCGGCGCGCTACGCCACTACCGTGTCGTCAACGAAACGATATCGAGCCTGTTGATGGCCTATATCGCCATCGCCCTGATGAACCATCTGGTGGAAGGACCGCTGCGCGATCCCGCCTCACTCAACAAACCGTCGACCGAGCCGTTGGCGGAGGCCTACCGCATCGGCAATATTCCGGGCATGGACGTGCATTGGGGCCTGGTCGTTGGCGTCATCGCGTGCATTCTGTCCTGGCTGCTGATCGAAAAGACCCGCTGGGGGTTCGCCGCCCGCATCGCCGGCGGCAATGTCAGGGCAGCCCAGGTGCAGGGACTTGCCGTCGGGCCGCTGATCGTCGGTTTCACCGCGCTGGCCGGAGGCTTCGCCGGTCTTGCCGGCATGCTGGAAGTCGCCGCCGTGCAAGGCAGCGCCAACGCCTCGCTCGCCGCCGGCTATGGGTATACCGGTATACTGGTCGCCTTCCTCGCCCGCCACAATCCGCTCGCCATCATCCCGGTCGCCTTTCTGCTTGGCGGCATCGACGCCTCCGGAGGCTTGATCCAGCGCCGCATGGACCTGCCCGACGCCACCGTGCTGGTGCTGCAGGGCATGCTCTTCGTCGTCATCCTGTTCAGCGAAACCTTCTACGGCCGCTTCAAGGCCTTCAATCCCGACCTCTGGCAGAGGGGCGATCTCTTGAAGAGGCCCGATCTCCTGAAGGGAACTGCCTGATGGACCCAACCGAGATCGGCCTCTGGGGCGTTCCGCTCGCCATGCTCGGCGGCGCCATCCGCGTGTCGACGCCCTTCATCTTCGTGTCGCTGGGCGAAGCCATCACCGAGCGTTCGGGGCGCATCAATCTCGGTCTCGAAGGCACGCTGGTGTTCGGCGCGATGACCGCCTATGCCGTGGCGGTGATGACCGGCTCACCATGGCTCGGTCTGCTGGCCGCCGCCGCCGCCGGTCTTTGTTTCGGCCTGTTCCACGGCTGGATCTGCAAATTCCGTGGGGTTAACGACATCGCCATCGGCATTGCGCTGATGCTGTTCGGCTCGGGTCTCGCCTTCTTCTTCGGCAAACCGTTCATCCAGCCCTCGGCGCCCGACCTGCCGGCCATCCCCTTTGGCGGCTGGTCCGACGTTCCGCAGGTGCAGGCGGCGCTCAACGTCAATGTGCTGTTCCTGATCGGCGCAGCCCTTGCCGTGTTCCTATGGTGGGCTTTCCGCAACACCCGCGCCGGCCTGATCCTGCGCGTGGTCGGTGACAGTTCCGACGCGGCGCGCGCCATGGGCCTCAACCCGAATACGGTGCGCCTCATCGCCACCGGCATCGGCGGTGCGCTGGCCGGTATCGGCGGCGCCTATCTGTCGCTCTACTATCCCGGCAGCTGGACCGAAGGCATTTCGTCGGGCCAGGGGCTGATGGCGGTGGCGCTGGTTATCTTCGCGCGCTGGAACCCGCTCGGCTGCTTTGCCGCCGCGCTGCTGTTCGGCGGCGCCGGCGCGCTGGGGCCGGCGCTGCAATCGGTCGGCGTCACGCAAGGCTACTATCTGTTCTACGCCGCACCCTACATTCTCACCCTCGTCATCATGATCGCCAGCTCGTCGCCGAGCCGTTCGCTGACCGGCGCGCCGGGCGAACTGTCGATCACCAAATGACGTTTCCAGACTGGAGTTTTGCTCAATGAACGCCAGAGCCGAAATCACGCAGCGCTACATCGACGCCGACCCCTATCCATGGCCCTACAATGGCGAGCTTCGGCCCGACAACACGGCGCTGATCATCATCGACATGCAGACCGATTTCTGCGGGCCGGGCGGCTATGTCGACCATATGGGCTACGACCTTTCGCTGGTGCGGGCGCCGATCGAGCCGATCAGGTCGGTGCTGTCGGCCATGCGGGCGAAGGGCTACACCATCATCCACACGCGCGAGGGCCACCGGCCCGATCTCGCCGACCTGCCGGCCAACAAGCGCTGGCGCTCGCGCCGCATCAATGCCGGCATCGGCGACCCCGGACCCTGCGGGCGCATCCTGGTGCGCGGCGAGCCGGGCTGGGACATCATCCCCGACCTCTATCCGGCCGAAGGCGAGCCGATCATCGACAAGCCGGGAAAGGGCTCGTTCTGCGCCACCGACCTGGAGCTGATCCTCAACCAGCGCGGCATCGAAAACATCGTGCTGACCGGCATCACCACCGATGTCTGCGTGCACACGACGATGCGCGAAGCCAACGACCGCGGCTTCGAATGCGTGATGCTGGAGGATTGCTGCGGGGCGACCGACTACGGCAACCATCTCGCCGCGATCAAGATGATCAAGATGCAAGGCGGCGTGTTCGGCGCGGTGTCCAATTCGGCGTCCTTCGTTGCCCAGTTGCCATGAGGTTCGACCATGAGTGATCGCGGCGAAAGAGCAGTTGGCGTCGAGACCATCGGCATGAGCATGCGCTTCGGTGCCTTCACCGCGCTCGACGACGTCTCAATCAAGGTGCCGGCGGGATCGTTTCATGCGTTGCTTGGCGAAAACGGCGCGGGCAAGTCGACGCTGGTCAAATGCATCATGGGTTTTTATCACCCGACCGCCGGCGACATTCTGATCGACGGCCGCGAGGTCGGGATCGCCAGTCCGAAGGATGCCTCGGCGCTCGGCCTCGGTATGGTCTACCAGCATTTTACGCTTGTCCCGTCACTGACGGGTGCGGAAAACCTGGTCATTTCGCGCGAGAAGGTGCCGGGGATTATCGACTGGCGCAACGAGCGCGCCGCACTTGCCCAATTCATGGAGCGGATGCCGTTCAAGCTGCCGCTCGACGTCAAAGTGGCCGAACTCGCCGCCGGCGAGAAACAGAAGCTCGAAATCATCAAGCAGCTTTATCTCGGCCGCAGTTTTCTGGTGCTGGATGAGCCGACGTCGGTGCTAACCCCCGGCGAGGCGCAGGAAGTGCTGGGCCTCGTGCGCGGCATGACCAAGGCGGGCGATCTCACCGTGCTGATGATCTCGCACAAATTCCACGAGGTGACGGCTTTCACCGACGACATCACGGTGCTGCGCAAGGGCAGGCTGACTGGAACGGGGAAAGTGTCGGAGCTGTCTCACAAGCAGATGGCGGCGATGATGATCGGCGATCAGCCGATTGCCGCGCTTGACTCGCGCGCTCCAGTGCCGGCCGAAGCCAGGCAGGTTCTGACGGTGAAGGCGCTGAAGGCGCCCGACCGCACCGGCCTGAAAACCATCAATATCGGCGAGCTCGATGTGAAGTCCGGCGAGATCGTCGGTGTCGCCGGCATTTCCGGCAACGGCCAGAAGGAGTTTTTAGAAGTCCTTGCCGGGCAGCGTACGCGTGATGCCGGCGACGTTCTGGTGAAGGGCTCGCCCTACGGCGCCAGCCGCGCCGAGGCCCGCACGCTCAATGTGCGATTCATCCCGGAGGAACCGTTGCGCAATGCCTGCGCGCCGAGGATGACGGTTGCCGAAAACATGGCTTTCCGGACCTTCGACCTGAACGAGGCCGGCAAGCCGATAAGCTGGATCCGGATGAGCGCCATCAGGGACTATGCGACGCGCCTGGTCGAGCAGTTCAAGGTCAAGACCGCCTCGCTCGCCTCGCCGATTTCATCGCTGTCCGGCGGCAATGTGCAGCGCGCGGTGCTCGCCCGCGAACTGACCGGCGAGGTCGATCTTCTCATCGTGTCCAATCCCTGCTTCGGCCTCGACTTCTCGGCGGTCGCCGAAATCCGCGCCCGCATCATGAAGGCGCGCAATGCCGGGGCGGCGGTGCTGCTGATGTCGGAAGATCTCGATGAGCTGCTTGAACTCTCGGACCGGATTTTCGTCATGTCCGACGGCGCGCTGGTCTATGAGACGCCGATCGCCCAGGCGAGCGTCCAGACGATCGGCGAGCATATGGCGGGACATCACTGATGGCGGAGATCGACGCGCTGCCGTTTCCGTTTGGCTGCAAGCCTGAGGCGATGGCGCTGGTCGTCATCGACATGCAGCGCGATTTCGCCGAGCCGGGCGGCTTCGGCGCCAGCCTCGGCAACGACGTCAGCCGGGTGGTGGCGATCGTGCCGATGGTGAAAAGGCTGATCGAGGGATTTCGCGCAGCCGGCCTGCCCGTCATCCACACGATGGAGTGTCATCGGCCTGATCTCTCGGATCTGCCGCCAGCCAAGCGTAGTCGCGGCAATCCATCGATCCGGATCGGCGACGTCGGCCCGATGGGCCGTGTGCTGATCGTCGGCGAGCCGGGAACGGCAATCCTCGACGAGCTTGCCCCGCTGCCTGGCGAAATCGTCATCGAGAAGCCTGGCAAGGGCGCCTTCTACGCCACCAGCTTCGGTGAGAACCTGAAACGGCTCGGGGTGCAGCAGCTCGTCTTCGCCGGCGTCACGACGGAAGTCTGCGTGCAGACTACGATGCGCGAGGCCAACGACCGCGGCTATGAATGCCTGCTGGCGGAGGATGCGACGGAGAGCTATTTTCCGGAGTTCAAGGCGGCCGTGCTGGCCATGATCAGGGCGCAGGGCGCGATCGTCGGCTGGACGGCGACAACGGACCAGGTGCTCAAGGGAATTGCCGATGCCTAACATTGCATACCCGGCTCTCATCCATGGGGGCTGGCGTGATCTGGCATTCGAGCATTTTCGCGACGGCATCACGGTGCATTGGCTGCTCAAGGGCGGACCGGCCGAACCGTCCGCCGCCATCCTGAACTATCGGCCCGGCGCCGGCGTACCGCGCCATCGCCATGTCGCACTGGAAACCATCGTCATGCTGGAAGGCACCCAGAGCGACGAGAATGGCAACTATCCGGCGGGCAGCGTGATCCTGAACCCGGTCGGGACCGAGCATTCGGTATGGACGAAACACGGCTGCGTCGTGCTGATCCAGTGGAATCTGCCGGTGGTCATTCTGGACGAGACGAAATGAGCGACATCCGCTTCGATATCGGCAGCCTGCACGCGAGCTATGCCTCCGGCATATCGGCCGCTACCATTATTGAAACCGTGTTTCAGCGCATAGCGAAAGCGGACGATCAAGGCATCTTCATCCATCTGGCGAGCAAGGCGGACCTGCTCGCCGAAGCCAAGGCACTCGGCGGATTCGATCCCGTGGCAAAGCCGCTCTGGGGCGTGCCGTTCGCGGTCAAGGACAACATCGATGTTGCCGGCATGCCTACCACGGCCGCCTGCGCCGAATATGCCTACTTGCCGGCGAAAGACGCCACCGTCGTCGCGCGTCTGAGGGCGGCCGGCGCGCTGGTCGTCGGAAAAACCAATCTCGACCAATTCGCCACCGGCCTCGTCGGCGTGCGCACGCCCTATCCGATCCCGAGAAACGCGATCGATCCGAAACTGGTGCCGGGCGGTTCCTCGTGCGGCTCGGCCGTGGCGACGGCGCACGGCATTGTTTCTTTCGCGCTCGGCACCGATACCGCAGGATCCGGCCGTATCCCCGCTGGCCTCAATAACATCGTCGGGCTAAAGCCGACGGTCGGCGCGCTGTCGGCCGCCGGCGTCGTCCCGGCCTGCCGTACGCTCGACTGCGTCTCCGTCTTCGCACTCACCGTCGATGACGCCTACAGCGTCTTCAGGGCCGCGGCGGCAGAGGACGACGCCGATCCTTATTCGCGCGCTATCGCGGCGGCGCCGCTCGGTCCGCGCCCATCCGTGCTGTCTGTCGGCGTTCCGGCAAAGACGGACCGGGAGTTTTTTGGCGACGCGGCCATGCAGGCGGGATTCGAAACGGCGCTGCGGACGCTGGAACAGCTCGGCTGCCGATTGATAGAAATCCCCTTCGGCGATTTCTACGCCACCGCCAACCTGCTCTACGAAGGCGCCTGGGTGGCCGAGCGCTATGCGGCGATCGCGGATTTCATGGACGTGAACGAGGCAGCCATGCATCCGGTGACGCGCCAGATCATCGGCGGGGCGCGAAAACTTTCCGCAGCGGATGCTTTCAAAGGCCTCTATGCGCTGCAGGCCTACAAGGCCAGGCTCGCGCCGGTCATAGCGTCGGTCGACCTTTTCTGCGTGCCGACGGCGCCGACGCATTACACCATCGGCGCCGTCTTGGCCGACCCGATCCTCACCAACAGCCGGCTCGGCACCTACACCAACTTCGTCAATCTGCTCGACATGTGTGGCATCGCCGTACCGACGGGCAAGCGCGACGACGATCTGCCGATGAGCGTCACCTTGCTTGCCGCCGCCGGCAAGGACGCCTTGACGGCGACGCTGGCCAGCGAGCTCCATGCGGCCAGCGGTCTCGGCCTTGGCGCGACAGGCTGGGCGATGCCTGCCAATGTCGCCAAAATCCCGGAGTTCGATGACGGCATGATCGAGATCGTGGTCGTCGGCGCGCATCTGTCGGGAATGCCGCTCAACGGCCAGCTCTGTACGCTAGGCGGCCGAATGAGCAGGGCCGTCAAGACGGTCGCCTCCTATCAGCTCTATGCGCTCGCCGGCCAATCCGTGCCGAAGCCGGGGCTCGTGCGTGTTGCCGATGGCAACGGGAAGTCGATCGATGTCGAGGTCTGGCGGCTTTCGGCGGACGCGTTCGGACGCTTCGTGGCCGCGATCCCGCCGCCGCTCGGCATAGGCACGATCGAGCTCGATGACGGGACATCGGCCAAAGGCTTCCTGGTCGAAACCGCCGGGTTGTCACAGGCTATCGACATTTCAGCCTATGGCGGTTGGCGCAGCTTCATCGCAAAAGCCGGCAGAGAGCGACTGGAGAGCGTTCCGGCCGGCTGAACGACCTGCCACTCGCGCCGGCAGCTGACCTCAAATCATAGCAGCATGCTCGGCGAGCCAGTCACGCCGAATGCCGTAAGCGATCCGTAAGCGCGCGTGTGCGAAAGTTGCACCGTGAGTGGCAGGTGTGACCAAGCGCTTGCCACTGCCGGAGACTTCGCGATGCGAATAGGCAGTGCAGTGGCTCCAACAGATTTCGTCGGGACTCATCAGACCCGGCGATGGTCCGTGCTGTCGGGTTTTTCTTCTCGCCGGACCATCGCAACGGCGGCGATATTTCTCAGCCTGCTGTCGGGTTCGGGGATCGCTGGGGATCAGATCCCCGATTGGCGCCTGAACGCTCGAATCGTCGCGGTCGGGCTGTCCGACGTGGCCGGCGTGCGCGAGGTGGGCCGCTTTCATGTCGGCGGGCCGATACCGGGAAATCCGGAATTTCTCATGGCGACGCGCGAAGGGCGGGGTGCTCGATCCGCTCAGGGTTCTGGTGGCCGTAGGCAGCAATTTCGGCGCACCGCCGGGTAACCCAGCACTTGAGGACGGGGCGATCCTGTCCATCGATCCGCAGGGAACCGAGTCAGGCGACCCCATCGTCGTTCCGGAAGATCTCGCCAGCGACAATCGGGAGAACCGGGTTCAGCTCTACACGGCGCAGAGCGAACGGTTTCTCAACCGGCGATACAATGCCGGGGCTCGAACCGCGCGCCTCGCAGCCGCATCCGGACCGCGATATATTTCGGTCAACAACGCCTTCGGAAGGCCCTGGATCGCTAACGCGCCGAACGGGGTGGCCGGCGAGGGCAGCGTGACGGTCGTCGACCCCGACGGTGCGCCACTCGCCAACGCGCCAAGCCGCGAGGCCGGCGGCGTGTTCGCCGGCCGGCATACCGATCGCGAGCAGATGCCGAAAGCACAGCCCAGCGGCTGGCTTGGCAAGCTGTTGAATTATCAGGCAAGCGGCCAGCTGACATCGGGCGGAATGCAGACGGGCGCGCTCGGAACGGCGTTTCTCGGTCCGTCGCCGGACGGCAGCGGCTTTGCCGTTTTCGCCGCCGTCACCGCGGATGGCGGCGTTGTTCAAATCCATGTCCAGGACGGCGTCGATGGTTTGGCCGGGCCTGGCACGGTGAGTACCGGCCAGGGCACGGCAAGCACCGGCCTTGGCACGGTAAGCGCCGGCCATGGCACGGCAAGCGCCGGCCACGGCACGGTAAGTACCCGCCCCGGCACGGTAAGTACCGGCCCGGGCATCGGCGACGATCCCGGCGTCATCGGCATCGCCTTCAAGTGGAACCCGGACCGCGCTCTCTACATCGCCGATCCGGGCCGCAACCGGCTGGTGCTGCTTGAACTGGAAGACGACCGGCGGCATTTCACGGTCGCCAGGACCCGCACGATCTCGCTGCCGCAATTCGACCATCCGGTCGACGTTGCCGCCGCCATTCCCGAAATCGCCAATCCGCAGTTCTCGAGCCACACGACGCTCGCCGGCGGGTCCGATCTGTTCGTCGCCAATCGCGGCGACGGCTCGTTGCTGCGCTTGAGCCAGGACGGCCGGCTTCTCGCCCGGGCGACGATCGATGTTCCCGGTCTTGGGCCCCTCGGGCCCGATCGTCTTCGCGCGATCGCGACGTCGGCGGACGCGCAGCGGATCTGGATAACGATAGGCGGCGACGCACCGGGATTTCCGGGCCGCGAAGGTGCGCTCATCGAGATCCCCACCTTCGGCGAGCACGGCGCGTCGACGACGATGCGGAAGACGCAAGGCACACAAGCCGACGCCAATCTTGCGGCGCGCGGAAAACAAGTGTTTCAGACCGACTTCACGGCGCAGATGGGCCTCGGCCCATTGTTCAATGCAACGTCCTGCGTGGCCTGCCATCCCGGCCCCGGCGGTGCGAGCATTGATGAAAGCCTCTTTGCGCGCAGGATAGCCCATATGGACCCGGGCTCTGGGCGAATGGTTCCGATCGATCATCCCAACAGTCCGGTCGCCAGACGCCATGCGTTGCGCGATGGCATGGGGATAGTGTCGGCGGCGATCCCAAGCCAGGCCAATGTGATTTCGCTGCGCATGCCGCTCGCTCTCTATGGTCTCGCCAGGATCGACGAGATACCCGACAGCGTCATCGAAGCGCAGGCGGTCAGCAAGGGCGACGGCATCAAAGGCCGCGTGCACCATGTCGTCGACGCCCAAGGCGCATCGCGGGTCGGCCGATACGGCTGGAAGGCTGACATAGCCACCCTCGAAGATATGGTGGCGAACGCTTTCGCAAACGAACTCGGCGTCACCAGCGCGACTGTCAGCCGCGAGGCGGGCACACAGCCGATCGAAGACGATTCCGCACAGATCGACGCGGTCGCTTCCTATCTGCGAGCGCTCCGCCTGCCCGATGGGGCAAAGCCATGAGCCTTGCCCTGACGCTCTCCCATGCACCGGAAAAAATGCGCCCGGTCTTGCCTGGCGTCATCGTTGCTGCGGCACTCGCCCTTGCGGCCGGCTGGATCGCCGGCGGACTGGGCGAGCCGTTGTCGCGCAACCCGGTCCTCGTCGCCATGCTCTTCGGGCTGCTGATCGGCAGCAGCTTCGCCTGTCCGGACGCCTTGCGCCCAGGGCTCGACTTCACCAAGCGCTATCTGTTGCGGCTCGCCGTGGTGCTGGTCGGCTTCCGTATCACGACGCGGCTGTTCCTGGATCTGGGGTTCATGCCGCTCGCGGTGGCTGCCGTCGAGCTGCTCCTGGTGCTGACGCTGCTCTACGCCGTCGCGCGCAAGCTGTTCAGGCTCGACGCCGAGATCGCGCTGCTTGTCGCCGTCGGCAGCGCCGTCTGCGGCGCCGCGGCGATCCTCTCAATGGCCGCGCTCGTGCGTGCGCGCGACCACAGCGCCGGCATCGCCATCGCCTTGATCACGCTGAGCGGCACCGTGGCGTTGCTCGCCTATCCGGTCATGTTCCTGGGCGGATGGCTGCCGCATCTCGACGACCGCCTCTATGGCGTGTTCGTCGGGGCGAGCATTTTCGAGCTGGCGCAGGTCTACGGCGCCTCCTTCGCCGTTTCCGATGACGCGCTTAACACCGCCACACTGGTCAAGCTCAGCAAAGTGCTGATGCTCGTCCCGCTTCTGCTGGCCGCCAGCCTGGTGTTTCGCAGCCGCAACAAGGCGCAAGAGGCCCGCCGATCCCGTTCCCGTGGTTCATCGTGGCGTTCATCGGCGTGGTGATGTTCAATTCGGAGATCACCCTCAATCCGCAACTGCGCCGCGTCATCCTCGATGCCGACCAGTTCCTGTTCCTCATGGTGATGGTCGCGCTCGGCATCACCACCGGGGTCGGCCGGCTCGGAGAGGCCGGCGGCGCCTGGCGCCTGATCGGCGTGGGTTTCGTCGGGGTGGCTCTGTCGGCGGCCCTGGCCTATGGCGCGCTGATCCCCTTCTCGGCGACCTTCCGGGCCGCATCGCCTTCATCGAGCCAGAGCGCGATGCTTGGCAACCATGGCGGACGGCTTTTCGCCTCGACCGGTTGCGCCAAATGCCATGTGCCGGCGCTGGAGGGCATCAACGGCGAGGTCCGGCTCTATTCCGACCTTTTGCTGCACGACATGGGGCCGGCGCTCGACGACAAGATCGTCCAGGGCGATGCGATCGGCGCCGAATGGCGGACCGCCCCGCTCGTCGGCATCCGCCTACGCCAACGCTACCTGCACGACGGCCGCGCGACCACGCTGCGCGATGCCGTCTTCGCCCATGGCGGCACGGCGCAGATCGTGCGCGACCGCTTCTTCGACCTGGACGAGACCGACCGCCAGGCGATCCTCGATTTCGCGGCGAAGCTATGATGCGGCTTTATCACGCCACCACCGTTTTTGATCGGCCGAACCGCCATGTATGAAGCCGTCATCGCAGAGCTGAACCATCTCGACGGACCCGAGTTGCTGGCGCCGCTCGTCACCGACCTGTTTTGTGGAAACATAGCGCTGGTGTCCTCGTTCGGCGCGGAATCCGCGGTGCTGCTGCATATGGCGGCCTCGATCGACCGTTCGCTTCCTGTCATCACGCTCGATACCGGAAAGCTGTTTTCGGAAATGATCGCCTATCGCGCGCAGCTGACGGCTCTGCTCGGCCTCACCGATCTGCGTGTCGTCACGCCTCAGGCGGATGTCTTGCGGGTGCTCGACGGCGCTGGATCGCTGCACCGCCGCGATCCGGACCGATGCTGCCACATCCGCAAGGTTCTGCCGCTCGAAAATGCGCTGACTGGTTTCAAAGCCTGGATTTCCGGCTGCAAGCGATATCATGGCGGGCTTCGCGCGGATGTTCCGACGCTTGAGGAGACTGACGGACGCCTGAAGATCGACCCGCTTGCCCGCTTCACCCGCCGGCAGATCGAGGCCTATCTCGATTACTATGATCTTCCGCGGCATCCGCTCCTCGAAAAGGCTACCACTCGATCGGCTGCGCGCCCTGCACGGTCCAGTGCGGCAGCGCGGACAATCCGCGCGCGGGCCGCTGGAGCGGACTGTCGAAGATGGAGTGCGGGATTCACCGGTCGCCCATTGCCTCTCGCAATTCGGCCCCGTCTGCTTCCTGATTTCCGGTTACGCAGACATCGAGGTCCGCACCCCCCAGGGAATCGGCCATTGCCGCTTCATCTGCGAAGCCACTACGAATTGTCGTAATGATTGAAAACTAGGCAAAGCTCGCGAAAACCAGGAGATCAGCTGCCGGAAACTAGTGGTGAAAAGCCGACACTTGGTTACCCCGATGCAACAGGCGCCCCGGATGGAATCTTGCGGTCTGAGCTGACACCGGAATGTGAAGCTAGCGCCATTTCCGTCGAAAATTAGCTTGATCTTATGGTCGACAACATGTATACATCATGTCTATGTCAAACCCTTATCAATCACAACGCCCTGCCATAGGTCAACGCGCCGATGCTGCGCAGGACGTCGTCTACCGCTGGCTGAAGCAGCATGTGCTGGACTTGCCTAGCCGCGAGGGCACGTTCCTTACCGAGGCTGAGGTCTGCCGCGAGACGGGAACGTCGCGGACGCCGGTGCGCGAGGCGCTGTTGAGGCTCGAAGCAGACGGCCTCCTGCAGATCGTGCCGAAAAAGGGCGCCTATGTACCGCCGATCACCGAGACGGAGATCGAAGCGGTGATGCAGGCGCGCGGCTTGGTGGAAGAGTGGTGCGCGCGGCAGGCGGCCGGCTTCGGCGACATGCTTGCGACGGAACTCGACAGGCTGATCGCCCGGCAGGTGGAGGTGCAGCACGACACCGTTGCGTTCATCGAATGTGATCGGGAATTTCATCGTACGATCGTGCGCGCCGCCGGCAATCCGGTGCTCGCCGACTTCTACGAGAGCCTTCGGGACCGCCAGTTGCGGATGGGCGTGCGCGCTATCACAATCTCCGGCGGCCGTGGCGACAGCGTGCTTGCCGAGCACGCAGCGATCGTCGAGGGCATACGCCGCGGACAGCCCGAACAGGCGGCCGCAGCCGTCGCCCAGCATCTGACGCGGACCCTCGTCGCGTTGCGGCTGCCGATCGCGGCAGGCTGGGGTTCGGTTGCAACCAAGCGCAGTCCGGCGGTGGCAGCGCAGTAAGAGGAAGGCCGCGGCGTTCGCATGGCAGTTGGTCAACGGAATTGGTGAATTGATTATCGTGATTTAACAGATCGGTGCCGAAAGGGCCGGGCATGATCATCCACAGGGAAACGGCTTTCGACGTGCGCGCGTTCCGCCAGGCACTGGGACAGTTTCCGACCGGCGTCTGCGTCGTCACCTGTGTGGCCGATGGCGAGCAGCTCGGCATGACGATGAGTTCGTTCAACTCGCTGTCTCTCGATCCACCTCTCGTACTGTTCAGCATCGACCGTCGTTCAGCCGGCCTACCGCTCTGGCAGAAGGCCGCCAGTTACACGGTCAACGTCCTCTCGGAAAACCAGAAGGACATTTCCAACCGCTTCGCCAAGCCACTTTCCAACAAGTGGGAGGGGATGCGGTTCGAGCAAGGCCGCTCTGGCGCCCCGGTGCTGCCCGGCGCGGCGGCGCTGTTCGACTGCGAGCCGTGGGCCAGGCACGAAGCCGGCGACCACGTGCTGTTCATCGCTAAGGTGAAGCATTTTCGGTCCTTCGCCGACCGGCAACCGCTCGTTTTCGGCAAGGGGCGCTACGCATCACTGCAGCCAACGGAGTTCGCGGCGCCGCTTTGGCCGCTCGACATCCACTACTGATCGCGGAGGGTAAGATGATCAAGACTGGGGCGCAGCATATCGAGATGCTGAGAGACGGCAGGCAGGTCTACATCAACGGGCAGACGGCCGGCGACGTCACCGCGCATCCAGCCTTCCGCCAGACGATCCGGTCGGTCGGCATGCTCTACGACTTCCAGGCGCGGCCGGATAACCGGGCGCTGATGACCTTTGAAGTTCCCGAAAGCGGCGGGCAGCGGGCCAATCGCATCTGGCAGTTGCCGCGCAGCCATGCCGAGCTCGTCGAACGGCGCAAGGCGCTGGAAACCTGGACGGAGCTTCATTACGGCTTTCTTGGCCGCGCCCCAGACCATGTCGCCTCCTGCATTTCCGGCATGTTCATGGGGATCGAGGTCTTCGAGGCGTACGACAAGGCGCGAGCCGCGGCACTTGCCGATTATTACCGCTACGCCCGGGACAACGAACTCTATCTCACCTATGTCATCATCAATCCACAGGCAGACCGCTCGAAGTCCGCGGGTGAGCAGCAAGACCGCTTCCTCACCGCCGGCGTCGTCGACCAGGACGCAGCAGGCCTGACAATCCGCGGCGCCAAGATGCTGGCGACCGGCGGCATCATGGCAAACGAGGTGTTCGTCACCTGCATCCAGCCGCTACGTGAGGGCGACGAGCCCTATGCTGTGTCCTTCGCCGTGCCGATGAATGCCGGCGGGCTAAAGATCCTGTCGCGCAAATCCTACGAGGGGAGCGCCGCCAGTGTCTTCGATAATCCACTGGCCAGCCGCTTCGACGAGAACGATGCCGTGCTCTACTTCGACAATGTGAAAGTCCCCTGGGAGCGCGTATTTATCAATGGGGACATCGCCATGTGCCAACGGCAGTTCCATGCCACGCCGGCGCATGTCTTCCAGAACTACCAGGCGCAGATCCGCCTGATGGTGAAGATGCGCTTCCTTGTCGGCATCGCCCGGCGCATCGCCGAGACCAACGCCGTCACCAACTTTCCGCAGGTGCGCGAGACGCTGGGAGTGCTTGCAGCGCAGAACACCATGGTCGACGCATTAGTACACGCCATGGAGGTGAAGGGCCGCATGCTTGGCGCCTATTTCGTGCCCGACGCGCATACGCTCTATTCGGCTCAGGTGCTGACACAGCAACTCTATGCCGGGGTGATCCTCGCCTTGCGCGACCTGGCGGGCGGCGGGCTGATCATGCTGCCGTCTTCAGTCCAGGATTTCGCCGATCCGGAGCTGTGCAGTCTGATTGAAAAGACACAGCAATCGCCGGTCACTTCGTCGAAGGGCCGGGTAAAATTCTTCAAGCTGGCCTGGGATGCGATCGGCTCAGAGTTCGCCTCGCGCCACACGCAATACGAGATGTTCTATGCCGGCGCCACCTTCGTGACCAAGGGGCACAGCTTCCGCACCTTCGACTGGGACCGCTGCACGCAGCTGGTCGACCACATGCTCGACAGCTATTCGCTGGACGACGAGGTCGACCGTGCCGCTCCGGTTGCCGCTTGAGGTTTGCCATGCCGATCCGAAAGGAACACAAGGAATTTCACACGATCGACATGACCGGGGAGGACTGGCATTCGCCGCCTGGTTACCCGCCCGGCATCGAGCAGAAGATTCTTGCCGGCCGGCTCGACGACGCGGGCAAGACCGGGCACCGAACGCGGCTGCTGCGGTTTGCGCCGGGCGCCTATACGACGGTGCCGTTCGTCCATGAATACTGGGAAGAGGTCTATCTCGTATCGGGAGATCTCATCGTCGGCGGATCTTCAGTCGAAGAGCCGTCGCTGAGTTTTGCCCCGAACACCTACGCTTGCCGGCCGCCTGGCGTCTATCACGGTCCCTTCCGGTCGCATACCGGGTGCCTGTTGCTCGAGCTTCACTACTACGAGACTTAACTTTTCTCGAACGATGTCCGCGCCCAAGCATGCGCCGCCGAGCCGGTAATAGCGCGTCTCTGACGTTCCTAATGTCTGTTGCGGGTCACCGACCGTAAAGGGGTGGCTGCGGGTCAGCCCCGCCTGGATCAACGTGAGGTTCTGGGGGCCGAGGGAAAAGATAAGCCCGAGGCCGAACACGAAGCCGGATTCCGCTGCCGGCGACAACAGGGCGTCGGCTGTCATGTGACGCCACCAGGCTTTTTCGGTCCCGCACCCTTCTGCATCTGCCGCCTCCCACGCGACGTAGTGTGGAAGGCAGGCGCATATGGATCGCTTACGGCAAAGCCGGCAGTCCCGCTCCCAGGTTCACGGTTCGAGGACCGGACCTGGATTGACAGCTAGACTGCGGCACACGGATCGATTGTTCAAACAGCTTGTGCTGCACGCACCCAATCGAGTCTTGCGGCGGGAACAAGGCCGTAATTGTAAAAATTGATACCGTCGACGTCCGGCGCCAGCGCCGGTTTCACCTTGGCGGCGAGGATTTCAGGGCCCGCCATTTCCGGATAGAAGAGCCGATAGCCGGCGCCGAGGAATTTCTCTGCTCCGAGCGCGGTACGGCCGGCCGCCATCAGGCCTGCGACATCGCCGGCCTGCATGTCGTAGGCACACAGGATCGCCCCGTCACAGACCTTGCCGAGCGCTGCCAGATCGCAGCCGCCGAGCCAGCCGTCTTTGAGGTCGATGATGAGGACACGTGTCTCCGGGTCGGCAACCTCGCGCAGCTCGGCGACAAGACTGGTCACCGGCTCGAACCGCCACAACAGATAGGCATGGAGTTGCGGCCAGGGCAGAAAGGTGTCGAGGCCACTTGCGGGAAATTCTGGAAAGCGCCGTTCAGGAACCGCGCGCTCGCACGCCTCGGCAATCCACTGCTTGACGAGCTCACGCGCCGCCTCGCCTTCGATGCCGGCACCGGCCGCACGCGCGAGGCAGGACGGACAGAAGCACAGCGACAGAAGGAAATCGTCTTCCGGCGTCAGCCCGACACCGTCCTTCTCGTGATGGTATTCATGGGCAAAGCCCATGAAGGACGGGCTTTCAAGTTCGATTCTGTCCGGCTTGTAAGTATGCGTGATATCCGCGGCCAGCGCGCGGACGTAGGCGCGAGCATCCGGATGCGATGGGCAGAGATTGTAATAATTGGGGTCGCCAAAGGCGTTGCGGGTGACGGCCTGCGGATAAAGCATGCCGAGGCGGGTATTGTGCAGGCAGACCGTCCAGCACGACACCTGGAGGCCGCCTGCCTCGCGCCGTTGGACAAGTTCGGCCAGAACGTCGCCACCTTCCGTGATCACGTCCGCCACCTTGGGCTGGATCACGAGATCGGCCCATCGCGCGGTGGTTGGTTTGAAGTAGATCGTGCCGTCCTCCGGGAAATAGGCTTTGCGGCGCGGGCTGCGCGGCTGCAGGAACCGGCCGGCATGATAGGAGGTCGCCAAGCTGATCATGTTGAGCCCGGCACGCTCGAACAGATCGCGTTCGACCATCTCCAAGCCCAAATCCTGGACATCCCAGGGATAGGTCCACATCGAAAGCTGCATGAAATATCCTCAGTTTTCTGCAATGGCGCCGTGAAGACGCCGATTGGGCTCCCGTCAGCCTTCCACCGGTTCGGCGACTTGCAAGAGGCAGTCTCCCGCCTCGCACATCGTGTGCAGCCGGCGCGAAAGTACGATACCGCTTTCGGCGAAATGCAGGGCTTCCTCGGCAAGATCGAGCCGTTCGAGGTCGTGATACCAGCCGGCCAATTGTCCGGCGGCCACGCCGTCGCCGAGCCTGACGGCGGGTTCGAACCAGCCGCGGCGGGTGGCGTACAGGCCCTGACTGTGCCGGGAAAGCGAGAGCAGTCGCGTCGGCGCCGAAGGCTTTGACTCAGGCGCAAGGACCGGCGCTTCGACCACGCCGAGGGTGATCATCAGACTGTCGATCGCGCGAGCGGTAATCGCCATCGTGTCGACTGTGGCGGTGCCGCCGCCGCCGAACTCGCCGCTGACGCCAATGGCACCGGCCCGGCGGGCTGCGCCCATGGAGGTCGGCGAGGCCCGGCCATTGTCGGCCACGAACCCATACGGCATGCCGAGCGCCCGCATCAGCTCAACCCCGCGCCCCTGCCGGTCGGGATCGGTATTGCGCTCGACAAGCGCCGTGGGAAGATGCTCCATCGAGGTGCCGCCCGAATGAATATCGAAGATGACGTCGTGCCGGGGAAACAGTTCCGTCTCCAGGAAATTGGCAAGCCGGCTTGTCGGGGTGCCCAACGGATCGCCGGGAAAGGCGCGGTTGAGATTGCCGCCGTCAAGCGGCGAACAGCGTTTGGCGGCCATGACCGCCGGTGCGTTCGCCATCGGCAGAATGGTAACGCGGCCCTTGATCCGCTTGGGATCGAGCCGGCGGATCAGCTTTGCCAGCGACAGCTCGCCCTCATATTCGTCGCCGTGATTGCCGGCCATCAGAAGCAGCGATGGGCCTTCGCCGTTGCGAATGAGGCAGATCGGGACTTTGACCTGGAAATAGGGCGAACGGTCTATCGAGAAGGGAATGCTGAGATGGCCTGATGTCTTGCCGTCCCGGTCGAAGTCGAGCGTATGGGTGACGCCGGTGTGCATGGCGACAACTCAGACAGCGGCAACCGCGGTGACCTCGATACGGAGATCGGGGTCGGCGAGACGAGCCTCGACGCAAGCCCGCGCCGGCAGGCGTTGAGGATCCACCCAGGCATCGTAGATGCTGTTCATTGCGTCGAAGTCGCCGATCTGCGGCAGGAAGATGTTGACCGCCACAAGCTTCGACTTGCTGCTGCCGGCCTCGACTAAGAGCGCCTCGATCTTTGAGAGCACATCGCTGGTCTGGCCTTCGATACCGGCCTTGCGATTGTCGGCCACTTGGCCTGCGATGTGGACGAGGCCACCATAGACGACCGCCTGCGACATGCGGGAGCCGGACTGGAAATACTTGATCATATTGGATCCTTTCGAGGTTCTCTTGGGGCCGCCGCAAGATCCGGTCAGCCGAAATAGGTGGGAAAGGCGTGGCGGACATGGCCGGCCGCGTCGACGCCGAAGATCACGCGATAGCGATCGAGGCAGGTGCAGGGATGGGAGATGCCGAATTCAATGATGTCGCCAACGGCAATGTCGTCGCTGGGTGCAATCGACAGGAAGGCGTGCTGGTCGTTGAGCTTGAAGACCTCGGCGTGCGGTACCGGCAGCGGCTTGCCGGTCCGGAAGACCGCGAGCACCATCGGAAACCCCTGATCGAACGACACGTCGCGCATACCCATGCCGCATATCGCGAGGCCGGACTCCGGCCGCGACAGCACTTCGGCCCATAGGCGCAAAGCCGGACGAAACGAGTTTCGTGCGGAAACACCAACGCCGCCGACTGCAAAGCCCTTGCGAGCATCGAGTGCGCTAAGCGAGCGATCATAGATGCCATGGTCGTGGAAGAAGATGGCGCCGCTGCGCAACACCAGCGTCGCATTGCCGTCCCTGGACACGGCGGACGAAAGCGCGGCGACCACTTTGTCGAAGAACACCGAGCCGCCGGCCGTGACGACCAGCGGCGCAGCGTCGCCGACGCGGGCGCGAAGCCGCAGCAACATGTCGGCGGTCATCGCCAACAAGTCGGAGATCACCTCCTCGGCGCGGCCGGAGTCGGGTTGCGCCGCGGCACCTTCGTAGGTTGCGACACCGGCAATCAGCAGCCGTCCGCCGGCTGCATCAACTGCATCGGTGATCGCCTCAGCTTCGCCAGTAGTCCGCGCGCCTGCCCTCCCCGCACCGAGTTCGACGAGCACGCGCAACGGCGGCAGCATCGCATTGGACCGCCAGGCTTCGGCGAGCGCATTCACGGCGACGGCAGAGTCGGCGAAGACGAAGAGTTCGACGCTTGGCCAGGCGCCAACCAGCGCGGCGAGCCGGTTCGCACCGCCTGATCCACCAACCTCGTTGGCGATGATCAGCCGTGTGAGGCCGGCCCTGAGCATCACCGCGGCTTGTCTGATATCCGCGACGGTCGTGCCCCATGCTCCGGCCTCTACCAACGATCGAGCAAGGTCCGGCGCCATCGGGGTCTTGGCATGCGGCGCGATCATGGCACCATGTTCACCTGCATAGCGCAGAAACAGGTCACGATTGGCGATGAAGGCCTCCTCGTCGAGGGTCAGCACCGGCAGCGACATGCGCCCATCAGCCGGGTGCCAGCGCTCAGATGCGACAAGGCTGCTGTCCAGCCCGAAGGTGCCGGGCGGCACGCCGCGGATGCAATCATCGAGCAGGAACTTTTCATGGGTCGCGAGCGACGGTACGGGTGAGTTTTCGGTCATCCGATGCTAGTCCTTTCGCCTTCGCAGGATGAAGTCCGGATCGATTTCCACCGGCCACAGCAAGAGAGAGATGCGTGCCAAAGCTTTACTCCGGACCGATCATCGATGCCCACCATCATCTTTGGGATCTCGGCCTCGGCCGGCACCCCTGGCTCGCTACAACGGCTGGCGAACGCGGCGGCCTGGGCGAGGTTGGCCCCTTGCGGCGAACTATCTTCCAGAGGATTATTTGCGCGACGCCAGCCGGCACAATGTCGTCGCCACCATCCATGTCGAAGCCGGTTGGGCCGGGGATGACTGCGTCGGCGAAACGCGGTGGCTTGAAACGCTCGACAAGTCGCGTGGCGTGGCCGCCCGCTACGTCGTTCACGTCCCGCTGGCGAACCGCCATGCGCCGGCACTGGTCGAGGCGCAGGCGGCATTCGACCGTGTCGTCGGCGTGCGCGACATACTGAGCTGGGATCCTGACCCTGCCCGCCGTTTCGCTGCCCGTGACGGCATCATGGACGATCCGGGCTGGCGGGCCGGCCTGTCCCTGCTTGCCGGCCATCGGCTGGTTTTCGATCTGATGGTGTTTCCGCGCCAGCTCGCCGGTTCGGCGCGCCTTGCAGCGGCCTATCCGGACCAGTTCTTTGTCCTCAACCACTGCGGCAGCCCGATCGATCGCGATTCCGACGGAATGCGGGCGTGGCGCGAAGGAGTTCGGCGTTTGTCCCAGTGTGACAACGTCGCCATCAAGATATCGGATCTGGTCGCCTACGATCATGACTGGACGCTCGACAGCCTGAAGCCGGTTGTCATGTATTGCATAGACTGTTTCGGCACGCGGCGCGCGATGTTCGGCAGTGACTTCCCGGTGGCCGGTCTGCACGCGTCGTTCGATGCGGTATATGACAGCTTCAAGGCCATTGCCTGCGAGCTTTCCGCAGACGAGCAGACGGCGCTGTTCTTCGGCAATGCAAGGCGCATCTACCGGCTGGACGGTATGTCATCGGCGGGCCTGCTCCCTGCCTGAGAGAAGCAGCAGCCCAAGGATCAGTGAACCGAACAGAATGCTGCGCCAGCCGGGCGATGCGTTGACGACGGTGATCAGAGCCGTGATTGTGACCAGCAGGATGGCGCCGGGGATGGTGCCGGCATAGGTGCCGAGCCCGCCAAGGATCGAGGTGCCGCCGAGAACCACGGCGGCAATCGAGGCGAGGAGATAGGGATCGCCGATCCCGACATAGCCCTGTCCGTTCATGCCGAGCACCAGCACGCCCGCGAGCCCTGAAGTGAAGCCGCTGATGCCATAGACCGCCAGGGTGGTCGAGGCGACGGGAACGCCGGAGAGTGCCGCGGCGAGTGGGTTGGCGCCCATGGCGAAGAGCCGTGCCCCAAAGGATGTGGCATGCATTGCGGCCAGAACGATCACGGAGACGGCCACCCACAAGAGCACGCCTGCGGGAATACCGGCCGGCCGCGCATTGCCGAGCCAGCGGACCAGCGGGTTTTCGGCGGTCACGGCGCTGCCGCCGGCAATGATGATCAGCAGACCCTGCAGGAATGTCGCCATTGCCAGGGTCATGATCATAGGATGAACGCGCAACAGCGCCACGCCCAGCCCGTTCACCAGACCGATTGTCGTCGTCAACGCAAGGACGGCAAGGACGGCGGTGAGCCCGGTCGGATCCGCCTGCCACGACAGCAGCGGCAGGCTGACGGCGCTCACTGTGACGATCGCCGCGACGGAAAGGTCGATGCCGCCGGCGATGACTACGAAGGTCTGGCCGGCCGCAACCAAGCCAATGACCGCGGCCAGTTCGACCAGATAGCGCAAATGGCCATAGGCGCCGAAGCCACGCGAAGCGAAGCTCGCCGCGATCCACACCGCTGCTACGATGGCGACCGTGAGGAAGGGCCGGCTGCACAGGATTGTCAGGGCGCGTCTGCCGCCAACGGTCTCTTTCCATGCTGTCATTGCTGCACCTTGCGGAATTGCGGGATGGCGACCGCCCCGATGATGATGAGGCCCTGGGCGACATACTGGGCGACCGGCGTGAAGCCGAGGAAGAACATGACACTGATCATCAGGCTGAGCAGCAGGCTGCCGGCAAGAGCGCCGCGCATCGTGCCTTGCCCGCCGAGGAAACCGATGCCGCCGAGCACGGCGGCGGCGATGGAATTCAGCGTGAACGCCGTGCCGATGACCGGATCGCCCGAACCCGTTTGCGCGGCGACGAACAGGCCGGCGCCTGTGCAAAGCAGACCGCTGATCGCGTAGGCGGCGATCCGGGCACCGTCGACCGGCACGCCGGAGCGGTAGGCGCCGACCGGATTCTCACCGGCGGCATAGAGGCTCAAGCCAAGCGGCGTGGCGAGATAGAGCTTCCACAGAAGGACGATGAGCACCAGCAGCACGAAGGCCGCGGGCGTGTTGCCGGCAAGCAGGTCCGACAGCCATTCCGGAATGGCGCCGCCGGGCCTCGGCAGGATGAGCAGCGCAGCACCGCCGATGATGAAGGAGCCGGCGAGCGTCACCACGATCGCCGGCAACCGAAGTTTTACGACAATCAAGCCGGTCGCGGCCCCAATGCCGAGGCCGGTCAGCGCCACCGCAGCGGCACCGCCGGCTACGCCCAGCGGCCCGGTCATCGTCGTCGCGGCGATGACGGCGCCCAGGCTGACCATTGCGCCGATGGCCAGGCTGATGCCGCCGGTAAGCATGAGGATCGCCTGAGCCATGGCGACCAGAGCCAGCGGAAACCAGCTCTGGGTGAATTTGGCGAAGCCGGAAGCGGTCAGAAGGCCAGGAAACAGGACGCCATAGGCGACGAGGAATGTCATGACCACGGCGAACAGGCCGCGCACGCCGACATTGCGGCGCAGCTGAACCGGCCAGTAGAGAGCGCCGGTTTGCCTTGAGGAGCCCACCGTACTCATGCCGCCACCTTGCGCTGTTCGGCGCCCATCGCGGCGGAAACGATCGCTTCCTCGCTCAGTGCGCCGCGCTCGAGCATGGCCACGATGTGGCCCTCCCGGACCACCGCGACGCGGTCGCAAAGGTGCACCAGTTCGGGTGTGTCGGAACTGAGCAGCACGACCGCCTTGCCGGCGGCGGCGAAGTTGCGAAGCATCATATAGATTTCGCGCTTGGTCTCGACATCGACGCCGCGTGTCGGGTCATTGAGGAGAAGCACAAGCGGGTCGTGCGGCATCCATTTCGCCAGCGCGACCTTCTGCTGGTTGCCGCCCGACAGGGCCTGTGCCGGCCGGCCGAGGTCACCCTTGATGGCAAGCTGGACGGCGAGACCTCTTGCCGTCTCACGCTCGGCACGGCGGCTGCGCAGCTTCAGCGCCGGCAGTCTTGCGAAAGCGGGCAGCATCATGTTGGTGATGATGGAATGGATCAGGTGCAGGCCTTCGCGCTTGCGGTCGGCCGGAACATAGGCGAGGCCAAGCGTGTTGGCCTTCGGCACACCGGCGGGCAGACCCGAAGCACCGTTGACGGTCGCGGATGCCGTCCTCGCCGGAATGGCACCGTAGAGGCCGAGCAGCAAATCTTCTTGCCCTTGCCCAACCAGGCCTCCGATGCCGAGCACCTCGCCCTTCCTGATATCGAGATCGACATCGCGCATCAGGCCGGCCGAAAAATTGCGAACCGAGATGGCGCTGGCAGCCGATGCCAAAGGCTGCCAATGCGGAAAGAGGTCGCCGGGGTCGCGGCCGACCATCAGCCGTACCAGTCCGCTGGCGTCGGTTCCTTCCAGCGTGCGGTCCGCCGTGCAGGTGCCATCCTTCAGGACAGTGACATGCTGGCACAGCGCCATGACTTCGTTCAGCCGGTGCGAAATGTAGAGAATAGCGATGCCCTCGCCGCGCAGCCTCTCCAGCAACTCCGTCAGGACTTTCGTTTCGGTCGCCGAAAGCGACGAAGTGGGTTCGTCGAGAATGAGCACGCGCGGCCGGCGGTAAAGCGCCTTGGCTATCTCCACCATCTGCCGGCGGCCAAGCGACAAATGTCCGACCGGTATCGAGAGCGGTTCGTGAAGCCCGACAAGATCGCATGCTGCCCTGGCCCGCACGGCGAGTTCGGGATAGTCGAGCAAACCGAACCGGCGCGGATAAGCGCCAAGGCCGATGTTCTCGGCAATGGAGAGGCTGGCCGTCAGGCTGAGTTCCTGCTGGACAACCGCGATCCCCGCCTGTTGCGCATAGGCGGGAGTCATGCGCGACACCGGGCGCCCATCGATCTCGATCGCCCCCCCGTCCGGGCGCAAGGCACCGGACAAGAGGTTGATCAGCGTCGACTTTCCGGCGCCGTTCTCGCCGAGCAGCGCATGCACGCGGCCCGGCTGGAGAGCGATGGACACGTCGCGCAGGACGGGGTTGCCGAAGAAGGACTTCGACACCCCCCGCGCGGCAAGAAGCGGAGCCGTGGCCACCAATTTCTGCGACCTTTCAGGCTTATTGTTCAGCCAGCAGCTTCTTGAACAGTTCCTCGTCGTAGGGCGAATAGATGTAGCCGTCGGCCGGAAAATCGGCCGCCCGGCCGAGGTACTGATCGATGTTGGAATTGTCGATCACCGGCAGCGGGATCTTGACGAAAGCCGGGACATCCTTGCCCTCCAGCGCCTGGACGGCGGTGTAGGCGGCGAAGGCGCCGAGCCAGTTCGGCTGCATAGTCGCCCAGCTCTTGAGGTCCTTTTCCTTCCAGAGTTCGAGGAACTGACGGGCATTCTCGCCGGTGATCGGCACCTGTTCGCGGCCCTGCTTGTCGAGGGCGAGTACCGCACCCGCCGACAAGGCGCCGCCGAGCGACAGAATTCCGTCGATCTCGGAATTGGCGAACAGCAGGCTGGTGACGGCTTCCTGTGCAGGCGCGACGTTGTAGGGCGTGTTGGTCTCGGCAAGGACCGTCACGTCAGGATGGGCCTTAAGCGCCGCGTCAGCGCCTTTGCGACGATCGTCGCTAACCGAAACGCCGGCCGGGCCGTTGAGGATCAGAATCTTGCCCTTGCCGCCGATCGCGTCGATCAGGAACTTGGCCGCCTGATCGCCCCACTGGGCGGAATCGGTGTTGACCTTGGCGGTCACCTGGTCGGTGTCGACGAGGCTATCGAAGTTGATGATGGCGATGCCCTTGGCGCAAGCGTCCGCCAGCACACGCGCCGGCGCGGTCGACGAGCCGGCAATCAGGATGATGGCGTCGACGTCGGAATCGATCATCGACTGGATCTGCTGGATCTGAACGTTGGCGTCGCCCTGGGCGTCGGTCACCACAAGCTTGTCGACCAGTCCTTGCTTCTTCAACGCCTCGACTTCGGCTTCGATAGTGCCCTGTGTCTGCTTCATCCAGGTCGGCACTGAATAAATGTTGGCCCAGCCGATCGTGTACGGCGCCTTGCGGTCGCCCTTGATGCATTTGGCGGCCGCATTGGCCTGCGAGCCGGCGCCGAGGCTCAGGAGGAGACCGAAGCAAAGGGCGCTGGCGGATGCGAAAAACGATGATTTCGTCATGATTGTTCCCTTCTGAGGTTAGGCCTGGACGTGCGGGGTCCGGACGAAAAAGCTCGCCGGTTGCCGCATCCGGAAACCGCCTGTGTTTTCGTCAGAATTTTCTGCGCCTGGCTCGTTATTGTCTGATATTTCAGACAGCATGTCTGTATATCGGACAAATCGGATGCTAGACTGAGCCTTGACATCTTTCAAGCGTCTTGAGACGAGGGCCGAATTGATTTGTAGGCGGATGCGGCCGACATGAGCGATAGCGCCACTGGTCTGATCGAAACGGAAGCCGGCGCCGAGCCGCGTAATGGCGAACGGCGCCGCGGCATCGACCGCGTCATCATGCTGCTGGAAGCGCTTTTACGATACCGCGCGCCGATGCGCGTTGGCGACATCGCCAAGATGATCGGCGCACCGCGTTCGACCACCTACGAAATCGTCAACAGCCTGCTCGAAGCCGAAATGCTCGAAAATGTCGGGACGGAAGGCTACGTCTATTTCGGGCGGGCTATGCATCTGTTCGGCTGGGCCTACTCGCATCACAACGCCCACTACCGACGCATCATCGAGACGCTGGACAAGATGGCCGCTGAGACAGGCGAGACCGTGCAGCTGTGCGGCCTGCGCGGGAACAAATACATCGTTCTCGATTGTCGCGACTCTTCCGGCCCTTTCCGGATTTCAAGCGATGTCGGGGTCGAGGTGCCGATCCCGTGGACGGCATCCGGGCGGCTCTTGCTTGGCCATATGAGTGAGGAAGAGGTGAAGGACTTCATCCCGCCTGGCGACTACAAGCTGCCCGACGGCCGCGTCATTGCGCCAGCCGAATTCTTCAGCGATGTCGCCCTGGCCCGCCAGCAAGGTTTCAGCGAGACCGCTGCTCTGGCCGACCGCTTCACGTGGTGCATGGCCGCGCCTATCCGCGACGGCCACGGCGCCATCAACAAGACCCTTTGCTTCGTATTGCCAGTCGACACAGCGGAAACGCGGCGCAGCGAGTTGCTTGCCCTGCTGTGCGAACGCGCCCGTGGATTGTCGTTGGCGGGAAGCTAATTTTTGAAGAATCGGCCCTGACGCATTCGCCAAGAGAGCGCGGAAAAAAAGGCCGGGCTCGAATCGGCCCGGCCAAAATGAAGGTTACAACCTTCAGAGGGGGAACGCGGTTCAGCGGAATGGGAGGAAACCGTCGAACGGTGTTTACCTGTTTGAGCTTGTTTGGGCGTGTTGGCGACGAACAAAATTCCAAAAGCCGGCGGGATGACGAAAATTCCTGTTCTATTTGCTCTGACGTTTTCAGACAGATGACGCCCTCGTCTCAAGGAGATCGGCATAATATCGGCGCGCCACGTCGGGGTGCGAGCGCAGGCGACTTTTCAGCACGTTGGTTCCGGCGTCGCGAAACAGCGGGTTGTCCGGATCGCTCGCCGGTCCGCGCGCCTCGGCAACCAGTTCTTTAGGCAGTGTCAGCAGCGGGATCGTCGCATCGAGCCGGGCGCTGAAGAAGAAAGGAACGGAAATTCGCTCGACACCGGCCGGCGGCGTGACGACACGATGCACCGTCGCCCTGAGATAACCGTTCGATGCCAGTTCGAGAAGCTCGCCGATGTTGACCACCAGCGTTCCGGGGATCGGATCCACATTCACCCAGCTTCCGTCATATTCGACCTGCAGCCCCTTGTTCTCGTCCTGAAGCAGGAGCGTCAGGAAACCGCCGTCCTTGTGTGCGCCGACGCCCTGGTCGCCCCCGGTTGCGTCGCGCCCGGGATAGCGCACGATCTTCATGCGATGGTTGGGCTCACCGCTATAGATCGGATCGAACGCGTCCTCGGCCTGGTCGAGCGACAGCGCAAAGGCATTCAACAGGCGGACTGCCACCGCCGTCGCCTTGGTCTGCCATGCCAGCAGCGCCGGCTTGAGTTCCGGCAGGGCCGAAGGCCACTGGTTCGGCCCTTGCAGTCGCGTCCAGGCAGGAATGCCCGCCCCCGGTGGTATGGATCGACGCTCGACGCCGATGTCGAGCTGTTCGCGCCAGTCGGCCTTGCCCTTGGTCAGTTCGCCACCGCTGCGCGTGTAGCCGCGGAATTGCGGGGATTTGACCATTTCGATGGCCAGCTTGTCGGCTTCCGGCAAGGCAAAGAACCGACGCGAGGCGTCGAGCACCTCGTGGATCTCAACAGCCGAAATTCCATGCCCGCTGAGATAGAAGAAGCCGACATCGCGGGCCGCCGTGCGCAGGTCGAACAGAAAGGTCCGACGCTCCGACGCGCCCTGTTCGAGACGGCTGAGATCGAGCACGGGTACAATCTTGGCCATGGTCAACCTCCTCCTGCCTCAACCCTTGGATCAGGCCTTACGGTGACACGCAGGTCGTTGCGATCAAAGCTATGGTCGATCCAATCGCGACGCCAATGGAAGAAAGTCAGCGCTGCGTTTGGCGGCCGGCAGGCAAATAACGTCCGAACGGGTATTCCATGGCACGAAGGCATCACGGCAACCATATAGGCGAATTGCAGTGCGGCCGACGCTCAGAAATTCTCGAGCCATGGCCTGAGTTCGAGCTCCCAAGTCCAGGCGCTGCGATGCTGCCGGTGGGTTGCGAGATAGGTTTCGGCGATCGCGTCCGGAGATAGCCGGCGATCCTGCCGGTCGGGTTCGGCTGGCCTGTCCGGCCTATTCTGTCCGGGCTCGTTCGGCGCGATCACGCCGTCGATGATGAAATGCGCGACATGGATGTTTTTCGGGGCAAGTTCGCGGGCCATGGATTGGGCCAGTCCGCGCAGGCCGAACTTTGGCATGGCAAAGCCGGCCGAACCCGGAAACCCCTTGACGCTGGCGGTGGCGCCGGTGAACAGGATCGAGCCGGAGCCGCGGGAAAGCAACCGGCGCGCAGCCTGCTGGCCGACCAGGAACCCGCCATAGGCGCCGACCAGCAACGCCTGCCTGACCGATTCGGGATCGAGGTCGGCGATCGGTCCTCGGGCGCGGCCGCTGGCGTTGAAAACCACAAGCGACAGAGGACCGGCTTTGTCGGCGACGTCGAACAGGTTTTCGACTGACGCGACATCGGCAACCTCCGTTTCGACCGCCAGCGCGCCGGTCTCGTCGACCAGCGTGCTCAGCTTGCCGAGGTTGCGGGCAGCCAGGACCACGCGAAAGCCCTCCTTGGTGAGAAGACGTGCAAGCGAGGCGCTCAGCCCCAGCCCTGCTCCTGCGATAACTGCCACGTCTGATGTCATGGAGCTTCTCCTTTACGGATTCTGGTATGGTACGGATTCTAGTGCGGCGGATTGGCGATTCAGGTCCTACCACTCGTGTTTCTGAGGCAGACCGTCCGTCAGATCGTAAAAATCGGATTTCGAGCCGACGTAAATATGTTCGCCGAGACGAAGGCCGGTCGGCCGATCGAGGATCGACTTGCAGCACGCCATGACGGCAAAGTTGCCGCTGGTGCGCGCGCATTGAGCAGCGACAGGCGATCGGCTGAGCAAGCTCGCCTGCAATCTCGTAGCGCACGCCGGCCGCAGAGACAACGTCCCGTCGCCATCCGGTCCTCCGTGATCCGCCGCAATCGAGTAGTGCGGTTGGATTGTTGTGACATCGAGGGTTTTGGCGGCAGCACAGCCGCTGGTGTGGTGAACGGCCCCTGCGTAGCGAAAAGGACGATGCCCGCATCGCGCAGGAGGTCGATGCGGACCGCTTCTTCAAACTGATGTTCGATCTGCTGCGGGATTAGGGCGAATTCGAACGGCACCCTCCTGATCTTTGCGTGGATCGCAGAGGGCGGCGCTACCGACTTGAAGGATCGGCGCGCGCACCCGCCGACGGCGCGCAATTTCGACGCCGTCGGCGGCCTCCTGTGCCTCACCCCACTGCCCTCTTCCTTCGGATCAGGAAGGCGTGAATGATCTTGGGAGAGTCTTCCACGCTGCGACCCAACTCTATACGTGCCGGCGGGTACGCAAATCGGTGCCATCACCCATTTTTGGGCGGCCGGTTCCCCAGTTTTCGCGGGCGTGTTCTTGCTTTTGCGGGAATTACCTAATTTTCGTGCGGTTCCAGGCGCTAGGCGCCCGTCGGAACGACGCGTTTTTGTATGCAGCGGTATCGCCATGCAATCGGCGGTGGCTCCGATGCTCACGGCGCTTATGAAACCGAGCAGGATGATGGAAATGCAGCAAACAGCGTTGATCGCGAGCGCCGTCACCATCTGCCAGTCCCCCACCGCTACGAGGGTGTAGGCGACAGTGGAAAGATGCGATGCGGCGAAAGGCTCCAGGGCCAATAAGAGACCGCAGTCGCGCTGAGCGGCGGCCCATTACCGGCTCACCGGTCGAGAGCGTCCTGGATCGCTGCTTGTTCCATCGGATCGGCCATCGGAGTGGCAGCGGGCTCGCTCACGAGAACCGTGGCGCCGTCCCGCATGATCTCGAAATCGAGAGATGGCTGGCCGACGGCTTGAGGCAAGGAGATCACCATGTGTTGCCCCGGTCCGAGCGTGGAGACGAAACGCATCGGCTGCGCATCGGCCCCTGAAGCCAGGGTCGCAACGACCCGGTAGCCGTCCTGCTCAACCGTGTAGTAGACGACGCCTTTGACGTGGCCGAAATGGATGCTGTGGCCGTTCCCCGGCGCAAGTTCCGAGGCCGCGGCCACGCTCGTGGTGGCGAGCAAGACCGTCGCAAATGCGGTAGAAGACCTGATCATTGCTATTCTCTCCGATTGGCGAGCTCATGGACTGCTTCGCAGTCTGTTCCAAACTCACAAGCGCAACCTATGCGCGGGGGCATTCGCGCACATCGGTACGGTCACCTAGTTTCCCGGCAGCTGATCTCCTAGTTTTTCACGGGCTTGCCTAGTTTTCACGGACTTGCAGCGCGACTGCCGACGGCAAAAGCCAGGGCTCGCCGCGAAGGCGGAGCAGAATTTCCATCCGGTTTGCTGCGTTGAATTTGCCGAGCACGGCGGAAACCTGGTGCTCGATTGTCCGCGGCGAGCGCGACAGACGCCGTGCCGCCTCCTTGTTGCCCAAACCTTGAGCGATCATTGTGAGTACCTGTTGTTCTTGCCTCGTCAGGCCCAGTGGATGCTGCCTAGCCACGGTGTACGGCCCCCGGCGCTGCTTCGGCAGCTGATTGGCAGCTCCGATGCGCTGCGCCAGCTTTCGCGCCAGCGCTGCCGCGGGGCGCGCTTCGACGCCCTCGAATGTAGCCACGGCGCGCGCCAGCGCCGCGCCGGCATCGGTTCCGCGGACCTGCATGAGGGCGAGCGCTGACTCATAGGGAAGACCCAGGCGGGACCATTCTGCAGAGGCCGCCATTGGGTCGCCGCGGAGTTCCAACGCTTGCGGCAAAGGAATGCGGCCGGCCGGCACCGGCAGCGATCCCGCCATTCCGCAGCGCTGCCACCAGACTGCCAGTTCACCGACATCCCAGGGACGGAAATTGTCGAGGTCCATTTCGGTGAGGGCCGTCAGCTGCTCGTGGCCGGCGCCGGGCTCCTCGGCAAGCCAGGCGGCCTCGGCCAGCGCCAAGCGAACCGGTATGACGCGTTGAGCCTCGCCGGTCGTCAGACCCTCCTGGAGCGCCTGCTCCAGTAGGGCCGCGCCACTGGGTTCACCCAGCCGGATCCGCGCCCTGCCGAGTTCCGTCAGAGCCGGCAGGTGCATCACCATCGGCAGGCGTTCCAGATTCATGACGCCTTGGGCAATCGTCTCGGCCTCGCGAAAGCGGCCCTGCTCGGTACGAAGCTGTGCCTGCCGGCCGAGCAGGTATTGCGCCGCCGAATCGAGGTCGTGCCTGGCGCAATACGCAATCCCTTCCGCGAGCAGCCGTTCGGCCAAGGCGAAGTCCTTGGCCACTACCGCGCATTCGGCGAAGTTCGTATAGGCCCGCGACGCATGGTCGTGAAACCCGTGATCGAGCGCCAGGGTAAGGCTTTCCTCTAACCGCTCACGCCCGCCCGGGCGGTCGGCGAACATCAGCGCTGTGCCGACATTGTTCAGGCCGTGGACGCGTGTCTCGACCTCACCCAACCGGTCCGCCAGGCTGATCGCGCGCTCGCCCCATTCGATCGCCTCGTTGAAGCGATAATGCAGCATGTGTAGCTGCGAGCGCGTGCTGTAGGCCATCGCCAGTTCCGGCCCAGGCGGCAGGTTCTCCACTTCACGCACTGCCTGATCCGCGTAGTCTTCCGCCTCCTGACCCTCTCCGCGGCGCCAGTGGAGACGCGACAGCCAGCGCAGATTGGCCCCGACCTTGTCGATGCGCCCAAGCTCCCGCCAGATCGCAATGGCGCGATGCCGCGCCTCGATGATTTCATCGTAGACGAACAGCGACAGGCCCGCCTCGTAGGCCCAGTCTTCACAAAGCTGGGCAGCCAGCGCCGACGGAGCCTCTGAAACGTATCGGAGTGCGGTCGCCAGATGTGAAGCCGCCTCTCTATGCGCGCCCAGACGCGCGGCCTGCTCGGCGGCCTGCGGCGCGAGTTCCAGGACGCGTTCGCCGTTGTCGGCGCCGCCGGCATGGTGCACCCGTCGCGAAAGTAGAGCGCTTGCCTGCGCCGCCGGAAGTTCGGAGAGTGCCGCTTCGACTTTCGCATGCAGCGACCGTTGGAAAGACGGAGCGAGGCGGTCGAGCGTCGCTTCCCTGGCAAGCTCGTGGCGAAACGTCAGCGCGCCTTGAACATCCCGCCGCAGCAATCCCCGTCCCACGCACTGATCCACGAGAACTTCGGTCTCGTCCCCGAGAAGTGCCCGGATCAGCCACGGCTCAACGCTGCCCGGCATGATGCTCATGACCTCCAGCACCTCGCGCTCTCCAGGGGTCAGGCGCGACAAGCGCGACCAGACCGCATCGCGTATGGAATCGGGCACGCGCCCCGATTCGACCTCACTGCTAGACAGGAGTTCGGTGACGAAGAAGGGATTGCCCTCGGTAATGCGATAAAGCCCGTCGGCGGAGCGGCCGGCCTGCTCGGCCAGCACCGTCACCGCCTGCGAAGACAGCGGCTCCAGGGTCACGCGGCTCACCGAGGCGGACGGAAGGTCGCCGAGCACGTGGGTCAGAGGATGATCGGCACTTATCTCGTCTCTGCGCATGCTGAGCACCAGCATCGTGCGAAGCAGGGAGACGCGGCGACCGAGGTATCTTACCAGGTCAAGTGTCGCATTGTCGGCCCATTGCATGTCCTCGAAGACGAGCACGGTCGTGCCCTTGGTGTGCTGAAGCGCATTCAACAACGCCGGAAAAAGCCGCTCCGGCGCCGCGGTCTCCTCGAGCAGCTCCGCCACGCGGGGGTCTAGCAGGTGCGCCATGTCCTGAAGAGGACCGAGCGGGCGCGGTGTGAAGAGCGCCTCGCACCAGCCCCACAGTATCCGGTAATTCCTGTCCGCGTTTTCCGCGAATTCGCGCAGGAGGGAAGTCTTGCCGACGCCCGCTTCGCCGTCCACCAGCACGGTCCCGCCGTGTCCGGCCGCAGCTCTCTCGGCGCTGGCCAGCAAAGTTCCAAGCGGCCCCTCTCGCTCAAGCAGCATAAAAGCTCACGCCTCCTTAACCTTGAAGGTACAGCAGTAAGCCTCGAGTGCAACAACGTCATTTCACGCGGATTGATTGGAATGACGGCTTTCGTCTATTTCGTCTTCGATCGCATCGTCGATGGCTGCCGACGGCGCGAACGCCGTCGGCCAGGCAGATAGTGTAGAAAGACCTGCTGCCGATGAAGATGACATCCTCGACCCGTCCCACCGCCGATTGCGTGGTGTCGTTGTCCCGGTTGAAGCGGAAGGATTCCGGTCGGATTGAGACGATCACCTTGCCGCCTAATTCGCTGGCGGGAACGATGCTGCTGCGAAAGCGGAGCCCCCGAACCGGTGGCGGGACGCATCAGTCATGGAGCTCCCGCGAGATCGCCGGGCCGACCGAAAAATCGCTGAATGTGACTTCGAAACCTTCGCGTTGTGGCGAACAGCACATCATGCCGATATCGACTGTTTTCGAGGGCGGGAAGTAGGCGAGCCGCACCGGCTTCCAGTGATGGTCGGAGGCATCAAGGTACTGAACACGGATGGTCTCGGCGTGGCGGGTCAGCCGGATCGTGACGCCGTCCGGACCAGCCGGGATGCTGACCAACGACCAGTCGGAAGCATCATTGGTGACGACGACGGAAAAATATGCCAGCCCGTCGGTGAACTCGATGCCGGCCTTGACCCAGTGCGTCTCGCTCAGCCGGACCATCAAACCGGCCTGATCATAGAGCACCTTGTAGTCTCCCTTGACAGTGACTTCGGCGCTGAAATCGCCCTCGACCTGCCGGTAGAGGAAGTGGCCATTGTCGCGCCAGAAGCCATAAAACGTCTCGCGCCAGAAATCAGTCTCCTTGCCGGTCCGCACATGCACGGAGCTGTCGCCGAAAGCATGATGCGGTGGCGGGTTGAGCCAAGTCAGTTCTGCATCCTGAGATGTCATCGTTGCTCGCCTCTCCGGTTCGTGTTGCGTTATCCGTCGAGGCTACGCCCTCATCTGGACCTTTGTACGCGGGTTCGACGTTTCATTTCGGCATTTGGTAAAGCTCGGACGCGGCCTCTCTCAGCGCGCGCCGGCTCTCTGGCCTGAAATACATCATGTGGCCGCCTTCCAGTAGGTCAATGCGGATCGGCTTTGCGCCAGGAAGTGAAGGAATCTGGCCGACAAGGTAGCGGGATGCCAAATAGGGTGTCACCAGGTCGGTGTAGCCGTTGACGATCAAAACGCCGAGGCCGGGGTTCAGCGCTCGCGCCTGCTGAAGGTCATCCATCACGCCGACATAGCCCTGACGCGTCGGGCTCGTCCCGTAATCCCAATTGCCGCTGACTTCACGGTTGAGAAGCCGGTAGCTTATATCGGTGCGGAATTTCAATTCCTCACGCACATAGCTGACAAAGGCGGAAGTGAGCACCGGCACGCTTCGGTCGAGGACCGGATCAGGACCGCGAGGCCTTGGACTTTCCGGGGCGATGTCCGCCGTTTCGATCGTGCCGTCATAGGCGCTGAGAACATTGCCCCTTGCCCGCGCAAACTCCTTGGCGAAGAGTTCGGTGGGAATGCGTGCAAAGTTTCGTTTGACGAGTTCGAGCGGCAGGCCGGTGATTTCGGCCACGCGCGGGCTCGCCAGGCGCCCACCCTGTTCCAGCCCGCTGGCAAGCGCGACAAGATAGTCGCCGAGGGCATAGCGTTCGACATCGGCCAACCGCTCGTGCAGCTCGGAACCGGTGACGCCTTCGCTGCGCAGGCGCACCGCCGCCAGCGACGGGAGCTCAAGCGCCCAGTGGAGCGGCTGGAACTCGTCTGGGCGCACGAGCGTGAATTCGAGCGCCGGCGAGATGAGCACGATGCCGCGAGGACTGACGCCGATATCATCCTGAAGCGTCTTGGCGAGCAGTGCAGCCCGAAACCCGCCATAGCTTTCGCCAGCAAGAAACACCGGTGACGCCGTGCGGCCCGCCTGTGCCAGATAGAAGCGAATAAAGGCGCCCATCGAGGCGGCGTCCTGGTTGACGCCCCAGAAGCTGCGCGCCTCCGTCCCGGGTGCTTCGCGGCTGTAACCCGTTCCGACGGGGTCGACAAAGACCAGGTCGGTCATGTCGAGCCATGTGTTCGGGTTGTCCAAAAGCCTCTGCGGCGATGGGAGAAAACTTCCATTATCCGCCGTCGCCATCACGCGGGGACCGAGCGCGCCGAGATGCAGATAGGCGGAAGCCGCTCCTGGACCTCCATTGAATACGAACGTAACGGGACGCCGGGGGTCAGGTTCCCGGCTTGGCTCGGGACGTAGCGTGTAGGCGACATGAAAAATTTCCGCCGTGACGTCGCCCTTACCGGATAGCAACGAGAGAGTGCCGGCCTTTGCCTGATAGTTCAGCGTACGTCCCGCGATCACGATCGAATGATCAGAGATCTGGGGAAGCGGGAGGAGAGACAGAACTCCACCCGAAGGCGACGGCCGCTCGGCCACTTGCGCATGGCCGGCTGGAAGGCCGCCAGCCAGCAGCAACATAGCAAGGTTGAATTCTAGCAGCTTGGTACGCATGACGACTCCGCAGCGGAAACAACTGGAAGCTATCACGCTGATGGCTCAGCCGAAATCACAGGATCGTGCAGCCCTTAGCTGCTGGAACGAGACCGATGGCTTTCAAGGCACGATCTTCACGCACATTGGCGTGCCGATATCGATGGATCGCCCGGTGTCGGCCAGCCGCCCCATGGCCGCGTCGCGCGCGAAAATCGAGATGCGGTCGGCGTTCTGGTTGGCGGAGAAGAGGTGGCGGCCCGAGGGTGTCAGTGCCAGATGCGCGGCGTAGCGCCCCCGCACGGCGCATAGTCGACGAGCGCAAGCGTGCCTGTTTCCTGGTCAACCGAAAACACCGCAACGCTGACATGGCCGCGGTTGGAACTGTAGAGGAAGCGGCCGTCGGGCGAGATCTGGATGTCGGCGCAATGATTGCCGTCGCGCGCCGCCGCCGGCACGGCCGGTTTCGTGTCGATGACCGAGAGCCTTCCTGGCAGATTGTCGAGCGCAAGCGACACGATCGTTGAATCCAGTTCGTTCATGACGAACACGAAGCGCCCGCCCGGATGCAGCGCCACATGGCGCGGGCCGGCGCCGGGCGCAAGCGCCTGCTCCGCCAGTCTGGTCAGACTGCCATCAGGCCCGATGCGGTACGAGACAAGCCGATCGATGCCGAGATCGGCGACGATTGCCACGCCGCCGGCAATCGTCTCGGTGACGCGGTGAGCATGGGGGCGTTCCTGACGAGCTGTGTCAGGCCCGTTTCCCTCGTGGGCGACGCTCGACAACGGCGCGGTCAGGCCGCCATCCTCGCGCAACCCGTAAACCACGACCGAACGATCGGGGCCGCCCTCGCCCATGCCGTAATTGGCGACCAGCAGCCTCGTCCCGTCGCGCGTGATGGGGTTGTGCGCCGTGATGCTGCCGATGGTCGGCTGCTTGTTGATGTAGGAAAGCGCGGCGGTTTGCCTGTCGAAGCGGTAGGCCGAGACCACGCCCTCGCGCCAGGTGAACACTTCGGAGTTGGCGTAGATGTGGGAGCCGTCCGGCGTCACCGACAGGAAAGTCGGATGGTCGATGTCACCCGTCTCAGTCAGTTTCCTCGTCTCCAGCGTCTCTTCGTCGAAGCTGTAGACACCCAGCCCGACGCCGCGCGCCCCCTGAAAATAAGGCGCCTCGCGGTTGAGGCTGCCGACAAAGACCAGACAGGCATTCCGCATAAATCCTCCCTTGTTCCGCCGGCGTTAGCCGCCACGGATCGCCGCAAAATTTCGCCGAGACTCGCTTGCAACATAATCCCATATGTGAAAATACTATTCATATAAGAAGATTGACGGGAGGACCGGTCATGCAATTCGCTGATCCGCGCCAGCTATGAAGTCTTCAAGGGTGAAGGAGAGCTTGTGCTTTATTGCGAGCACCTGCAGACGGTGAAGTACAGCAATCCGGCCGATTTCGCCGGGAAGACGGAGAAATAGGCGATGGCCGCCACTGCCGAATTGCCGCTGACCGGGCTCGTCGTCGTCGACATGAGCCAGTTCCTGTCCGGACCCTACTGCTCGCTGCGGCTGCTCGACCTCGGCGCCCGCGTCATCAAGATCGAGCGGCCGGATGGCGGTGACCTGTCGCGCCGGCTTTATCTCAGCGACACCGAGATCGGCGGCGACTCTACAATCTTCCACGCCATCAACCGCGCCAAGGAAAGCTTTGCCATCGACCTCAAGGAGGAGGTTGACCTTGCGGCGCTGCGCGGCCTGCTGGCCAAGGCCGACGTGCTGATCCAGAATTTCCGGCCCGGCGTCATCGAGCGCCTGGGCCTGGACTTTGAGGCGGTGCGCAAGATCAATCCGCGCCTGGTCTATGCCTCGATCAGCGGCTATGGCGAGGAAGGCCCGTGGGTCAAGCGGCCAGGGCAGGATCTGCTTGCGCAAGCTCGCTCCGGCGTGATGTGGCTGAACGGCGACGAGGACCAGGGACCGGTGCCCTTCGGCCTGGCGATTGCCGACATGCTGGCAGGCTCCGCCGCCGCGCAAGGCATCCTTGCCGCACTGGTGCGGCGCGGCGTGACCGGCACGGGCAGCCATGTCGAGACCAGCCTGCTCGAAGCGCTGGTCGACTTCCAGTTCGAGGTGCTGACCACGCATCTCAATGACGGACGCCGCCTGCCGCGGCGATCGGCCTACCGCAGCGCCCATGCCTATCTGTCGGCGCCTTACGGCGTCTATCCGGCCAAGGACGGCTATCTGGCGATTGCCATGACGCCGGTCCCGAAGCTCGCCGATCTGCTGGAGCTCGAAGAGCTTGCGCCCTATCGCGATCAGCCGTCGACCTGGTTCACCGCCCGCGCGAGATCAAGGCGATCATCGCGCAAAAAATCGCGACGAAGTCGGTCGACGAATGGCTTGCCATCCTCGAGCCAGCCGACATCTGGTGCGCCAAGGTGCTGACCTGGCCGGAAATGATGGCCAGCGAAGGCTTCCAGGTGCTCGAAATGCTGCATACGGTGACGCGCTAGGATGACGTCTCGATCCTCACCACGCGCTCGCCGCTCAGGGTCGATGGCGTCCGCGCCAAGGTCGAGCGCGCCGCGCCGCGCATCGGCGAGCACAGCGCAAAGATCCGCAAGGAGTTCGGATTGTGAGCGACGTGATGCTCAAAGGCATGACCTGGACCCATCCGCGCGGCTACGACCCGATGATCGCCTGTTCGGCGCTGTGGAAGCAGCGCACCGGCGTCACCATAGAATGGGACAAGCGCTCGCTGCAGGATTTCGAATCCTTTCCGGTCGAGGAACTGGCCCGTGCCTACGATCTGATCGTCATCGATCATCCGCATGTCGGCCAGATCACCGCCGAGAACTGTTTGGTGCCGCTCGACGTCGCGGGCCGCGAAGCGGAGCGCGCAGCGCTGGCGGCGGGCAGCGTCGGCCGGTCCTATCCGAGCTACAACTGGCAGGGCCGGCAGTGGGCGTTTCCGATCGATACGGCGAGCCAGGTGCAGGCGTGGCGGCCTGATATGCTTTCCGCCGCGCCGGCTAACCGGTCCGACGTGCTCGATCTGGCGCGGCAAGGCCGCGTGCTGCTGCCGCTCAGGCCGCCGCATTCGGTGATGGTGTTCTACACGCTTGCCGGCAATCTCGGCCGGCCCGCCGTCGAAGAGCCTGGCGCCCACGTAAATCCTGACACGGGCAGCCGCGTTTTCGAGATGATGCGCGAGGTCGCGGCTCTCGCCGATCCGGCCTGCCTCGGCATGGACCCGATCGACGTCCTGGAGGAGATGGCCAGCTCCGGCTCGCGGATCGCCTGCGCGCCACTGATCTACGGCTATGTCTCCTATGCCATTGCCGGATTTCGGCCCAACCGCCTTGCCTTTGCGGACATCCCGGCTGCGGGCCATGCCGGTCCGGTCGGCTCGGCGCTCGGCGGGACCGGCATTGCCGTGTCGGCCTTTTCGAAGGCGACGCAGGCGGCCATCGACTTTGCCTACTGGATCGCCAGCGGCGAGGTGCAGCGCGGCCCCTATGCGTCGGCCGGCGGCCAGCCCGGCCATGCCGCAGCTTGGGACGATGCAGCCGTCAACGCAGCCACCGGTAATTTCTACATGGACACCCGCGCCACGCTCGAGGGTGCCTGGGTCAGGCCACGCCATGATGGCTACATGACATTCCAGCAGGCCGCGTCCGATCGCATCAATCTCGGCCTGACCGAGAAGCACGATGCCGGCCGCGTCGTCGCCGATCTCAATCGCCTGTTTGTGGAGAGTCCCCGGCACCCGGCGCTGAGCTGAGGCAGAGTTCGCTTACTTCTCTACAAACGCCAAAGCCGCTTCGCATTGCCGGAGAGCAGCTTTTGCCGTTCATCGATGCTTGCACCGGCAAGCAGCGCGTGCGTCGCCGCCACCCAGGTCGCAAGCCCGCCACCAAGCGTGCAGACCGGCCAGTCGCTGCCCCACACGACGCGGTCCCAGCCGAAGCATTCGATGGTGTGCTCCACATAGGAACGCAGCGTTTCGACAGTCCACGATCCAGTGTCCGCATAGGCGACCACACCGGAAATTTTGCCGACGACGTTTGGGCGGCGCGCAACCTCCGCCATATGCTCGCGCCAGGGATGCTCACTGCTGCCCTTGATGTCGGGCACGCCGCAATGGTCGAGCACGAACTGCACGTCCGGCGCAAGATCGACGAGTGCAATCGCCTTGGGGATTTGGTGCGGCAGGACGACGAGATCGAAGGTCAATTGCGTGCCGGCAAGCCGTTTGATGTTTTCCCGAAACAGCGCGCCTTCCGAAAGCTCGTCCGGCATGACGTGGAGCACACGGCGAAACCCCTTGACGAAGGGATCGGCGCGCTGGCGCTCGATATAGGCGGCAAAGCCAGGCTCTTCCGGACGGCAGGAGGCGATCGCCCCGCGCAGCAAACTGTCCTTCTGATGTGACAGCGCTTTCACATGGCTGGTCTCGGTTTCGATGTCGGCTGGATCGACATCGACTTCCATGTGCAACGCGCCCTCTATGCCGGCGCGGCGAGCCTGGACTGCATATTCGTCGTGGGAAAAATCGCGGTTGAGCGCCGGCACGCCGGAAAGCCAGGGGTAGCGCAGCGCCGACTGGTCGATCAGGTGCAGATGGGTATCGAAGATCATGACGGCGCTCTCCTCCTTCGGCGTTTCAAAATCATCTCACGCAGAAATTGTTCATTCAGATAAGAATCTATTTCGCCTGCTTGGCCGATGCTCCCGCCAGTTGCGACAGCTTTTCGGTCGCTACCAGCAACAGTTCTATCGTCCTCGTAATGTCGGGCGCCTTGGGTGCGTTGATCAGAGTTATGTAGGGGATCGACAGCGCGGCGATCGCCCTGCCGTCCGAGCCAAGCACAGGTGCCGACAGGTTGAATACACCGGCGGTCTGCATCGATGCCATCATTTCATAGCCGCGTTGCCGGATTTGCTCGAGTCGGGCAAAGAATTCCGGCGATTGAGGCGGCTTGTGGGTGCTGCGCAGATGTTCGGAGATCATCATCTGCCGCTCTTCCAGCGAGCGGAACGCCAGCAGCACATGTCCGGAGCCGGTGTCGAACAGGCTGACATGCGCGCCGACCCGAATCGAAATGCCCCAGTAGTCCGGCGCTTCCTGCTGTGCGATCACCACTGCGGAACCGCGGTCGAAGACGACGAGTTGGTTTGCCTGCTGCGAGGTTTCGGCAAGTTCACGCATCAGCGGCGTCGCATAGGAAACCAGCCGCCGCACCGGCGCGTGCAGCTGCGCTAGGCCAAACAGCTTGAGGGTCAGCGAATAACGGTCGCCGTCTGGCCGCGTGACGTAGCCGCGTCGCACCAGCCGATCGAGCATGCGATAGAATTCGTTGGGGCTGCGATCGAGTTTCTTGGCGATTTCCGCCTGCGTCAGGCCGCCGTCGACGCCGGCCAGAAGCTCGAGGATGTCGAGCCCCTTGTCGAGCGCCGGGGCGCGATAACGGTCGTCGTCCTCGTCGCCTGCCATAGTCACTTCCCGGTGAATTTCGCCTTTCATATATGCACAATGACCTGCTTCCGGAAGAACTTTCAACTTGACGTCTTTATGCGACATAGACGGCCATGTGCGGCTGTCGAATGCGACGACGCCGATCGCCATCGGCGAGTCGCTCTATTCGATCCGGCATTTCCGCAAATACATGCAAAAAGGCGGCTGCTCGATCGTGCAGGTCGATGTCGGCTGCATCGGCGGCATCACGCCGTGGCTGAAGGTCGCGCATGCGGCCGAGGCATTCGATATCCCGGTCTGCCCGCATTTCCTGATGGAACTGCATGTCAGCCTGACCTGCGCCATTCAGAACGGCCGATATGTCGAGTATATTCCCCAGCTCGATGAACTAACCGGCAAGAAAATGCGCATCGAGGACGGCCAAGCACTGGCACCGGACGAGCCCGGCATCGGCATCGACTGGGATTGGGATGCCGTCAAGGCGAAGAGCATTGCGGAATTCACCACCGAAATAACAAAATAGGGAGCCGGACATGCAGCGGATGGGAATGGTGCTCGGCCTCAAGCCGGAAAAGGTCAGCGAGTATGTGCGGCTTCACGCTGCCGTATGGCCTGACGTGCTTGCCATGATTTCCGCCTGCAACATCAGGAATTATTCGATCTATCTTAAGGAGCCGGAGCACCTTTTGTTCAGCACTTTCGAATACCACGGCACCGATTATGCCGCCGACATGGCGAAGATGGCCGCCGATCCCAAGACGCAGGAATGGTGGGCGCTGTGCATGCCTTGCCAGGAGCCGCTGCCGACCCGCAAGGAGGGCGAGTGGTGGGCATCGATGGACGAAGTCTTCCATCATGACTGACGGCGCTTTTGATCCTGACTCGCTCTCCCAGTCCTGGGCGAAGCCATCGAAGCCGAGGCCGATCGTGATTTTCGGCGCCGGCTCGATCGCCGGCGATGCGCATTTCCCGGCCTATGGAAAAGCCGGCTTTCCGGTCGCCGGACTTTTCGATCCCGACCATACCAAGGCGGAAAGACTGGCGCAGAAATGGGGCGTCGCCACTTACCGGTCGGTCGGGGAAGCCGCAGCGATCAAGGACGCCGTCTTCGACCTGGCGACGCCGCCGGCTCATCATGCCGGCGTGCTCAGGGCGTTGCCAGATGGTGCAGTGGCGCTGATCCAGAAGCCGATGGGCAGCGATCTCAGCGAGGCGACCGAAATCCTCGAAATCTGCCGCTCCAAAAAACTGAAGGCGGCGGTGAACTTCCAGCTCCGCTTCGCGCCGATGATGCTGGCGCTGAAGGATGCGATCGCCAAGGGTTGGCTGGGCGACGTGGTCGATTTCGATGCATGGCTGGCATTGGCGACGCCGTGGCAACTCTGGGAGTTTCTGGTGAAGGCGCCGCGCGTCGAGATCGCCATGCATTCGATCCACTATCTCGACCTGATCCGGCAATTGCTCGGCGATCCCCGGGGCGTTCACGCCAAGACGCTCGGCCATCCCGGCCACAAGGTCGCACAAACGCGCACCAGCGCGATCCTCGACTATGGCGGCACTGTGCGATGCGCACTGTCGATCAATCACGATCACAAATTCGGCCGAAAACATCAGGCCTGCGAATTCCGCATCTGCGGCACCGAGGGCGCCGCCTATCTCAAACTCGGACTCAATCTCGACTATCCGCGCGGCGAGCCTGACATCCTTGAAATCTATCCGAAGGGAGGCTCTGACTGGGTTGCTGTGCCACTCATCGGCCAATGGTTTCCCGACGCCTTCGTCGGCCGCATGGCCAATGTGCATCGCTATGCATCAGGCGAGGACACCGAGCTCGTCAGTTCCGTCGAAGACGGCTGGAACACGATGGCGCTGGTCGAGGCCGCCTACCAATCGAGCGCGGCGCCGGCAACACCAATCGCGGCGAGGCCCTGACATGGAGCAGACTGTCTATTTCGAAGACTATCAGATCGGTTCGTCGCGCATGACCAGCGGGCGCACCATCACCGAGACCGACTTCGTCGTTCATGCCGGCCATACCGGCGATTTTTTTCCCCATCACATGGACGCCGAGTTCATGAAGACGACGCCGTTCGGTCAGCGCATCGCCCACGGCACGCTGGTCTTCTCGGTCGGCGTAGGGCTGACGGCAAGCGTCATCAACCCGGTCGCCTTCTCCTATGGCTACGACAGGTTGCGCTTCATCAAGCCGGTGTTCATTGGCGACACGATCAAGACCCGCACCACCATTTCGGCCAAGGAGGACGACCCGAAGCGGCCAGATTCGGGCCGGGTCATCGAGCGCTGCGAGGTGATCAACCAGCATGGCGATGTGGTTCTGGCGGCCGACCACATCTACATCGTCGAGCGCCGCGACAAGCCGGAGCCGGGCTGAGCTAATTGCTGCCGAGAGCAGTCATATTCGGTTGACCGGATATACCGGCTTGCCACCGCGCAGGACGATGCGACATCGGCAAACACCTTGTTGCGAACCTCAGCGTAAGACTGGGTCGAATAGTGCGCCGCGTGCGGACTGACCAAGGCGGCGGTCGCCGTGATGCCCCAAAGCCGATCTCGTCGTGCTCCGACGCGAGGATGGCGACCGGGCCCGCCACCGCCCGCATCGCCTGCTTGAAGGCGGATTAATGGCGTCGTGCCCATCCGCCCATGTCGTCGGAGTGTCGGCCGCTGGCATCAATTTACGCGAAGCCCGGCCTGGCGCATCAGCGGCAGCACCCGGTCGCAAAAGAAGGGCAATTCGTAGGTGTAGTTGACGAATGTGAGGGCGGCGCCGGAATAACCCTGGTCCATGATTTCAGTGAGATCGTCGACGATTTTTTCCGGTGTGCCGATGAGCGGAAACGTTCCAGCACCGCCGGCGAACCTTTGCCGATACTCAGTGAAGGCCTTCGCGTCGTGGGAGTTCGCGAATTCCTTCTTCTTGCGCATATGCTCGTCGACCGCGCCTTCGTCCGCGCATTCCAGCGCGTAGTGCCGGTAATAATCCTCGGCTTCTTGCTGGGTCTCGCGGCAGACGACGTGGCAGACCGTATAGACGCCGACTTCGCGTCCAACTTCAGCCGCTCGGTTGGTGATGTCGACCACATGCGCGCGGCCATCGGCGATTTCGGAAAAAGTCGAAAACAAATAGTCGCAGTGGCGGGCCGCATAGTTGCGCCCCGGTGCGCCGAAGGCGGCGTTCATGGTCACCGGGCGCGGCGCCTGCAGGCTTGGCGGGCGGCTGACAACCCCCTTCAGATCATAGAACTCGCCGCCGAAGTCGAACGGCTCCCTGGATTGGTAGGCACGCTCGATGATGTTGATCCATTCTTCGGCCTGATCGTAGGTCCGGTCGCCGACCGTCTGCCCGAACATGGCGAACTCGTCCGGGTTCCAGCCGCAGACAATGTTCAAGCCGGCACGCCCGTTGGAGATGTGGTCGACGGTCGCCAGCGCCTTTGCAGCCTGCAGCGGATGAACCAGCGGCACATGCACCGTCATGAACAGACCGATGTTCTCCGTCGCGACGGCGAGACCCGCCGCCCAGGTGAAAGTCTCAAACGACCATTCCCGCACATGCGTCAAACCGCCGAAGCCGCGCCAGCGCGCGATCGGCAGCAGAAACTCCAGGCCGGCGCGATCGGCGATGCAGGCAGCATTGAGGTTGTCTTCCCAGCGGGCGCGCCAGCGCTCAGGAACGGTGGTCATTGCCAGGCCGCCATCGGCATTCATCGAGAAGACGCCGAGCTTGAACCTGTTCGGTCCTTTCAGCGGATGCTGCTTTCTGATCATGATTTTCCCTGCCGCGGGACGCTCTCAGCTTCATCGTCGAACTGTTGCAACGGTGGGCTCAGCTTCATGAACGCTCCTCGGAGCCTCGCCTGGGCCGGCGGATGGCTCTCACCTTGCCGCTGTTTCCGCCGCCGCAGAAGAACTGATCGCCACCATCGGACTCGAGTCCCGACACGCCTGTTCCGGGGGGCATATCAAGCTTCTCCAGGACCTTTCCGGTTTCAGGATCTATCCGCCTGACGTCGCTCTCGTCACCTTCCCAGGTGCCGTGCCAGAGTTCGCCGTCGATCCAGGTGACCCCTGTGACGATCCGGTTGGAATCGATTGTGCGAAGAACTGCCCCTGTCTGCGGGTCGATCTGATGGATTTTGCGACCGCGATTCTGCCCCACCCAAAGTGAGCCTTCGGCCCAGGCGAGCCCGGAGTCGCCGCCGCCACCTGGCGCCGGAATCGTGGCGAGGACGCGGCCTGTGTTGGGATCGATCTTCTGGATGCGATCTTCGGCGATCTGGAACAGGTGCTGACCGTCGAAGGCCGTTCCTGCGTGCGCGGCGACCTCAATCGCGCGAACCACTTTCCCGCTCGCATGATCCAAGGCGTTCAGCCTGTCTCCGGACGCAAACCAGACATGCTGACCGTCGAACGTAACCCCAGCCACCTGGTCGACACCCGGAAAGGGTCCATATTCGCGGAGGACTTCGGCTGCAGAACGTTTCATGCTTCTCCTCCAGGCTCAGATCTGTTGAATTATTCCGACACTAGTAGCCAGATAGTGAGCCGGGGAGTAACAAGATTGTCGGGAATCCCGGCACGGGCGGGGTCATCCAACGGCGCGCTCGCCCGCGACCGAACGATTGCACCTTGCCTGCTGCCGCAAGCTGCTCGAGCGATCGCTGCACGGTGCGCGAGCTGGCTCCGAGCGCAATTGCGAGCGCCGAGCTCGACCACGACTCGCCATCAGCGAGGAAGGCGAGCACCGCTGCATGCTGCTCGTCGACGGGCGGTGCCAGAACCACCACATCGCGTGGGCGGCGCGGCTTAAGCGCAAAGCCTCGCTTGGTCGCGCTCACATCCGCCAGTGACCGCAGCTCCGCGCGAAGCCGACCGACTTCGACCCGCAACCGGGCGCGATGCGATTCATCGGCGTGCTTGCCGCCGAACGCGCGGGCGACGAGCGTGCTTCGCGGCACGTCCGCGGGCCAGGCTTCGCCCAGCGTGCGGGCAAGCGCGAACAAGACCGGGCGCGTCGCGAGCGGGACGATCATGCCGGCGTCCCGCACGATATTGCGGCAGGCGTCGACGACGAGCGCCCCCGACGCCAGCAGCGCTTCGACCTCCTCAAGCAGGAGGGGGCGCTCCTCACCACGCGCGATCAGGCGCGCCGCGGGCGTGTTCATCACGAGGGATGCGCTTTCGACCTCTGCCGTCAGCGCCGGGATGTCCGCCTCGCGGGCGGCATGCTCGGCCCGAGCGAGCGCAGCGCGCGCCGCCTTGGTCCGGAGGCGTCGAATCGCGATCCCCGCAATCACCAGCTCGTGGGCGGCCCTCGACGCGGGTGGGAGCGGTGTGGGATCGAACCCGGCCAACCTGCGCTCGGCCTCGTCGAGGCGTCCGATCAGGAGCAGGCGCCGGACTTCGAGATTGCGCGCATGCGCGGCATTAAAGCGGTCGCCGTGCTTTTCAAGCGTCGCCCGCGCGGCGTCGAGTGCCTTCGCCGGCCACCCGAGGTCACGCGAGACGAGTGCGATCTCGGCTTCGGCGACGACGCACCTCGCGCGGGCCACGGCCTCTTTCGGACCGAAGGCGCGCGCAGCACTTTTGAGGAGAGCCTTTGCTCGAACGAGATCGCCGAGCTGCGCCATGGCGATGCCGCGCAGCGCAAGCGCAGGCGCATCGTCACGCAGGGCGACCCGCTTCAAAGCGCCGAGAGGATCACCCGTTGCGAGGGCGCGCGCCGCAGCGGTGATCAGCGAGTCCATCGGAATCCCGTCACATTTGTAACTCTCACCATTCGATGTCCGGTCCTAATCTATCTCAGGACCAACAGCCAGCGCGCTGTATCGAAACGCGCCGTATCGAAAACGGTGCGAACATCGAGAAAGGAGACGAACGATGCCGACACACAGAACCGGAACACGTGAGGAGTGGCTGGCAGCGCGGCTTGATCTGCTCAAGGCGGAGAAGGAGCTCACGCGACAAAGCGATGAGGTGGCGCGGCGGCGGCAGGAATTATCGTGGGTTCGGATCGACAAGGATTACCGATTCGAGACCGATGAAGGCAGCGCCTCGTTGGCAGACCTCTTCCAAGGACGCTCCCAGCTCCTCGTCTACCACTTCATGTTCGGGCCCGATTACACGGCGGGGTGTCCGGCCTGCTCGGCGATTGCGGACGGATTCGACGGCTTCGTCATCCACCTGGCCAACCACGACGTCACGCTTTCGGCGGTATCGCGGGCACCGCTCGGGAAGCTGAAGGCGTACAAGCGGCGGATGGGATGGACGTTCCCCTGGGCGTCCTCACACGGCGGCGACTTCAATTTCGACTTCGACGTTTCGTTCACCGAGGAGCAGCAGCGCGAGGAAGGCATCGACTACAACTATGTCCGCGAGGCACCTCTCGCCGAGATACCCTCGCGTACGACTGCCGACGGCTCCGAGACGTTCGCTGCAATGAGCGGAACAGACATGGCCACGTACACGCGCGAGAGGCCAGGCATGAGCACGTTCGTGCTCGAGGACGGCGTCGTCTACCACGCCTATTCCACCTATGCGCGCGGATTGGACGGCCTCTGGGGCATGTATCAGTGGCTCGACCGCGCGCCCCGAGGGCGTAACGAGACGGGCGTCTGGTGGCGCCGTCACGACGAGTACGGCCAAGGCTGACGTTCGATGACACTGCACTCCAACGATACGCAGAAGATGCCGCCCGCAGGCAGCGGATCTGCCGATTTCCCAAGCGACAATGTCGCCGCCCGCGGCGCGGCCGACTGGCTATCCCTGGCAGCCGCGCCAACCTTCGCAATGATGGCGCTGCAGACGGCCGTTGCCGGTGGTGCGGACATGATCTGCTCGGCGGCGCAAGATGCGTCGCCGCTGAGCGGAATGGTCATGATGTACTTGCTGATGAGCGCCTTCCATTTGGCGCCTTGGCTGAAGCTGGTCGCCAGCCGACGAAGCGCTGTCCGCCGGTCGTGATCCGGCGTTCGCAAAGCCTCTGGGATTGGCTTGCTAACGCCGCGGGTAGGGAAAGGACCAGGGCGCGAGCGCTCGTCTCAGGCGGCGCTCCACGGTCTTGCCCCTTGGATGATCTCTTGAGCACGTACGGCAAAGCGGCCGGCGAGAGGCCACTTGCCGGCGGCATCGGCCGACGCCGCGCTGCCTGCCCGCGCCCGGTCGGCGATGCCGACGAAGATCACCGCGAAACGGAACAGCGAAAAAACCAGGTGGAAGCGTTGCAGGGGCGCGGTGGGCACGGCATGGGCGAAATAATGGTCGAGGAATTCGCGCTGGCTGGGGATGCCGAGTGCCTCGTGATCGAGGCCGAGGATGCCGCCATATTCGTCCGGGGCCGAATGCCAGGTCATCGAGCAAAAGCCGAGATCGGCGAGCGGATGGCCGATCGTCGACAGCTCCCAATCGAGAATGCCGATCACCTGCGGCTTGTCGGGATGGAACAGCAGATTTCCGAGGCGGAAGTCGCCATGGGCGATCGACAGGCGCCCGTCATCCACGGGCATATGCTGCGGTAGCCAGTCGGCGACCGCTTCGAGTGCCGGAATCCTGTCGCTCGGCGATTCCCTGAGCTGCCTGGTCCAGCGGCCAATTTGGCGCTCGAAATAGTTGCCGGGCCGGCCGTAGTCGCCGAGACCGACCTCGTCGGGACGGACGGCATGCAATTTGGCCATCGCTTCTGCCATGCCGAAATAGATGCCGCGTCGCTGCGCGGGCGAAAGGCCAGGCAGCGAACAATCGTGGAAGATGCGACCATCCAGCCGCTCCATCAGGTAGAAGGGCGTGCCGAGCAGCTCGGCACCGTCGTGATAGAGCACCGGCCCGGGCACCGGGACGTTGGTCGGTGCCAGCGCTTCAAGCACGCGGAATTCGCGATCGACGGCATGCGCCCCGCGCAGGATCGGCCCGGCCGGCTTCTTGCGCAGCACCATGCGATGCGCACCATAGTCCACGAAATAGGTAGGATTGGACTGTCCGCCGCCGATCCGCCCGAGCGACATTGAGGCATCGCCGAAGCGGCTCGCCAGAAAACCCTTCAATGCCGCAGGATCGAAGTCCGCATTCAACGGCTGCGCCATCTTTCCTCCTGAGCGCGCGTCCCTTATGCCTCGCCTTCGACAGTCCAGCGCCAGAAGCCCCTCTCTTCCTCATTGAGGAAACGGTTCAGCACCATCTTGTGGACCTCATCGGCGCCGTCGACCAGCCGCGCCTGGCGAGCATAGCGGTAAATCCATTCGAGCACCGTGTCCTTGGAATAGCCCCGCGCGCCATTGATCTGGATCGCCACATCGGCCGCGTCATGCAGCACATTGGCGACCTGGACCTTGGCCATCGACACTTCCTTGCGGGCAAAGCCGCCGCGGTCCAGTTCCCACGCAGCCTTCATCACCAGAATCCGGCCAATTTCGATGCGCATGGCGAGGTCGCCGAGCTTCAGCTGGACGCTTTCGCGGTCGGCGAGACGCTGGCCGAAACCATGGCGCTCGGCAGCGTAGGCGCGCGCGATCTCGACGCAGCGCCTGGACAGTCCGAGCCAGCGCATGCAGTGGGTAAGTCGTGCCGGGCCGAGCCGCACCTGCGTCACCTTCATGCCCCTGCCTTCGCCGACCAGCATGTCTTCGACAGGGATTTCGAGCCCATCGAATTCCAGCTCGCAATGCCCGCCATGCTCCTCCGGGCCCATGATCTCGATGCGGCGCATGATGCGCCAGCCCGGCTGGTCCTTGTGGAACATCAGGGCCGACAGACCATGGCGCGGGTCGTCCGAGGTTCGCGCGATCAGAATGAAATGGCTGGCCTCCTCCGCGCCGGTGATGAACCATTTGCGGCCGGTCACCACATATTTGTCGCCGCGCCGCTTCGCACGCGTCATAATCATCGAAGGATCAGAGCCGCCGCCGGGGTGCGGTTCGGTCATGGCAAAGGCCGAGCGCACCTTGCCCTCGACGATCGGCTTCAGCCATTTTTGCTTTTGCGCCGGTGTGCCGAGCGCCTCCAGAACCATCATGTTGCCATCGTCGGGCGCTGCCGAATTGAACACCACGGGTCCGAAGATCGACCGGTTCATCTCCTCGTAGCAGACCGCCATGTCCATCTTGCCGAGACCGGCGCCGCCGGATTCGGGCTTGAGCTGCAGGCACCACAGCCCCGCCATCCGCGCTTTGGCGCGAAGCGCCTCCAGCAGCGGCAAGGTGATATTTCCATGCGCGTCGTAGGACATGTTGTCGGCTTCGAGCGGCAGTATCTCACGCTCGACGAAGTCGGCAATGCGGACGCGGTAATCTTCGGTCTGGGCTGGAATATCGAAATTCATGGAAAAAACTCACAGCGATGAAACGAGGCGGCGCCATCGGCCATGGACGAGCTCGCCGAAAAGCATTGGGTCGCCACCTGATGGTGAAATCTGACGGCTTTGTATCCAACACAGGCTCCCGCTTTAGGTGGAGAACCGCCGTTCGACGAAGGTTCAACTGAACGGCTCAAATGTGGACCTTCCGGGCGTTCAATGCGACGACGTCGATGTAATCTTCTCAAATCTAACGGTATGAACGCAATCTTTCCCATCCAGCGGGTTCTGTGCCGGGGCCGATCTGTAGAGGAGCGTTCGACCGTCGGTCTCTAGGTACCGGACTTGTTCGGTACCCTCCCAGCTTTGGTTCCAGCTCATGTCAATATGATGGACGATCCGGTCATGCTCGACAGAGTATGTCCCGGCATAGGCAAACATGGAATCGTAGAGTGCAATCTTTTCATTCGAGGTGGGGACTAGGGCCGCAGGCGTGCTGCGATCTGTTCGAAGGACGAAAACCATCATCCTGCCATCTGCTGAGTAGGAGATTATGCCACGGGGATTCTGCCCCAGGGCATCGAGCACTTCGCCGGTTTCAAGGATCTCATAGACCCATGATGTCATTCTCCAAGATCCAAGTAGCAGCGTCTTCAGTTGCGACATGACAGCCCCCTAGAGAAGGACTTCGGAGCGTAGCACGAGACCTTAGACGTTGCACGGGCAAGGCCCAAACACGCTCCGCCTACCTTTCAAATTGTTTGCATCAAACGAGTACTGGCCACTGTCGCCTGTGATCCTGGTCAGCGCCTCCGACAGCACATCGAGAAGGATCTGCGCGTCGGGGTGATCAGGATCCGTTTTTACAATGATCATGTGCTCGACGTCCAAACTGTAGCTGTGGCGACTTGCTGGCACGACTGGCGGCCATGGCTCAGATTGCCGGGAAAGAACGACCGCTGAGGGCTCAATCGAGCCGTCCGCGATGGTTGTTGCGGACGGCCAGAGTGGGTCGAAACCGGTATTTGGCTCCGATACCAGCATCAGATTTTCACCACTAGAAATCGAGCGAGCGTTCGTTTTCCTTATTCGCCTCTATCCCTTTTTGCAGCCGCCATCAGATTTTCACCACAAGAAATCGACCGAGCGTTCGTTTCCTTATTAGCCTCTATCCCCTTTTGCAGCCGCCGTCACCCGGCGAATCCTGGTTCCGCAACGCCTTTTGATTCCAAGGCCGGTTATAGCGAACAGGCTGCCGCGCAGAACGCCATCGCCGGGGAATCGCGGCAGCGGCGGTTTTGCCATCGAGGTCACGTAAAGGGTGTCGAGCTTCGGTCCGCCGAACATCACGCTGGTGATCTTCTTGACGGGCATGTCGATGGTGCGATCGACGCTGCCGTCGGGTGCGTAACGCACCAGCCGCCCGTCGTAGACGAGGGCATTCCAGGGAAAGCCTTCGGCATCGACGGTCGACCCATCGGCGCCACCCATGCGGCGACAGGCGAGATCAGAACTCGACCTTGTCGCCGCCCTTCAGTGATAGGATTTCGCGCGCCTCGTCGGGCGTCGCCACTTCCATGCCGAGCCCCTCGATGATCTTGCGGGCAAGCACCACCTGCTCGGCGTTCGATTTCGCAAGCTTGCCTTTGCCGGCCCAAAGACTGTCTTCGAGCCCGACGCGGATGTTGCCGCCAAGCGCTGCCGATTGGGCCGCGATCCGCAACTGGCTGGCGCCGGCGCCGAGCACCGACCAGCGGAACTGGTCTCCGAACAGCCGGTCGGCGGTGCGCTTCATATGGGCGACGTCTTCGGGATGCGTGCCAATGCCGCCAAGCAGACCGAACACCGACTGCACGAAGAACGGCGGCTTGACCAGGCCGCGGTCGGCGAAGTGCGAGAGATTGTAGAGATGGGCGATGTCGTAGCACTCGAACTCGAAGCGCGTGCCGTTGTCGTAGCAGGTTGCCAATATGTATTCGATATCCTTGAAGGAGTTGCGGAAGACCAGGTCGCGCGTCGCTTCCAGATGCGGCTTTTCCCAGTCGAACTTGAAGGTCTCATATTTGTCGACGAGGTGGTAGAGCCCGAAATTGATCGAACCCATGTTGAGCGAGGCGACCTCGGGCTTGAACTCGGCGGCCGGGCGCACGCGCTCCTCGACCTTCATGTAGGGACTGCCGCCGGTGGTGATGTTGATGGCGGCGTTGGTGGCCTGCTTGATGCGCGGCAGGAAGCGGGCGAACGCCGCCGGCGTCTGGTCAGGCTTGCCGGTCTCGGGGTCGCGGGCATGCAGGTGCAGGATCGCCGCACCTGCCTCCGCTGCCGCGATCGCCTCGGCGGCGATCTGGTCCGGGGTGATCGGCAGATAGGGCGACATGGTCGGCGTGTGGATCGCCCCGGTCACCGCACAAGTGATGATAACTTTGCCTTTGGGCAGCTGGGCGCCGGGCTTGCGGCTTGTTTCCGTCATCTTCCAAACTCCTGATCCGATTTTTTCTTGTGCGCTGCCAGCGCCATCAGCCGGCGGTCGCGCCATACCTGCCGTTCGACGAGTTCTTCCCGCGGCAGCCGCTTGCGGCGGTCGGCCTCTACCGTTTCGATGACCTCGCCGGCCCAGTCGACGCGGCGCAGCATTTGCGGGAAGATGTTGGAATAGATCGTCTGGTAGCGCTCGACATAGTCGCGTACGCCGCCCGGCGCGTTGAGGTCGATCGTTTCGAACGGACCCATGAACGACCAGCGCAGCGCCAGCCCATCGCGAATGCCGATATCGACATCCTCGACGCTGGCAAAGCCGTCGGCGACAAGTCGAAAAGCTTCCTCCAGCAGCGCGCCCTGCAGGCGGTTCATGATGAAACCGTCGAGCTCGTGCTTCATCACAAGCGGCGCGTGGCCCGCGGCGACGAGGAAGGCGCGAGTCCTTTCGACCGTTTCGGGGGAGGTCCATGGCGCCGGCACGACTTCAGCGGCCGGGATGAGATAGGGCGGATTGATCGGATGCACGACCACGCAGCGGTGCCGCCCTTGCAGATGGTCGGTGAATTTTGACGGCAGCAACGCCGAGGTGGAACTGGCGATCACCGCGTGCGGACCGGCCAGTGCGTCGATCAGGGAGAACACCTCGCGCTTCACTTCGAGGTTTTCGGGCGTGTTCTCCTGGATATGGACCGCATCGGTCAGCGCCTCGCCCAGTTCCGCCACCACGGCGATGCGATCAAGCACGGCGTCGATTGCCTGTCCCCGCAGCAGATCGTTCGCGGCGAGGTCGCCCAGCACGCCGGCGATGTAATCGTGCGCGCCGGCCGTCGCGGCCGGCGACTGGTCCCACATCCGCACATCATGGCCGGCGCGGGCGAAGCTGATCGCCCAGGCCCGTCCGATGAACCCGCTGCCGACAATTGCTACCTTCATCATGGTCCGTTCCTCAAAGCGTTTCGACATTGCCGTCGACGCCGAGCGACTGGCCGGAAATGTTGATGCCCGCATCGGACAGCAGGAAGGCGACCATCGCGGCGACGTCATAGGGGCTGGTCATGCGGCGCAGCGAGATGTTCTGGAGATAGCGCTGCGTCATCTCCTCGTTCGAAACACCGAGCTGCCTGGCCCGGTCGGCGATGACCTTGTCGATGCGTGGTCCCTCGATAATGCCGGGCAGGATGGCGTTGACGCGTATGCCGTGCGGCCCGAGTTCCTTGGCGAGGCTTTGCGTGAAACCGATGACGCCGAACTTGGCCGCCGAGTAGGGGGTGCGGAAAGCGTAGCCGTGGCGGCCGGCGGCGGACGACATCGAGACGATCGAGCCGCCGCCCGCCGCCTTGATCAGCGGCACGGCACGCCGGGCGCACAGGAACTGGCCGGTCAGGCAGATGTCGATGCAGCGCCGCCAGTCCGCCGGATCGATTTCATCGACGCCGCCGGTCGGCCCGGCGATGCCGGCATTGTTGATCAGCGCGTCGAGGCCGCCGAGCTTTTGCTTCACGGTCTCGAACAGCCGGTCGACGTCGTCTTCGCGCGAGACATCGGCCTTGACTGCGGCAACTAGGGCGATCTTGTCCGGAGCAGCGGCCAGAGCCCCGTCCGAAACGTCGCAAACGACGATGCGCGCGCCGAGCCGCGACAGCGTGTCGGCAATGGCCAGGCCGATACCGCCGGCACCTGCCGTCACCAGCACGCGCTGCCCCTTCAGCCCGGTCAGAAAATCGTCCGCCGATGTCGGCGCCCCTTTACTTATCGCCGTCGCACTCATCGTCCCGTCCTTTCTCATTGCAGCCGCCGTTCGCGCAGCGCCATGACAGCGCCCAGAACGACCAGGCCGTACAGAATTGCCCTTGTAGTGACGAAAGCGCTGCCTCGCTGGTGGCTTGGCAAGCAGAAGCAGTTCTAACCTGCTCGGGCACGCCAATACTCTCGAGTTTCCAGATAAGCCGCCTTGGATTTGCATTGATCTCCACGACCACGCCATAATGCGCGGCTAGCTCGCATAGCCCCTAAGGGCGCCCTGGAGGCTGCTCCTGCGGAAAATTGGTTTCGTCTATGATTGCCACGGCCTGTTTGATGCTGTCTCTCACCTCGAAACCGATCCAGTGTCCGTCCATCAGATGCGTTTGTCTGGCACAGGCGAGGAAATAGTTCCCGGCCTGCTGCGCAACAAAGTTGAGTTGCCTCCGCTCATTGATTTTAATTCCCTCCGGCGGATCGGTGTACACCCCCCAGATAGCATCCTCGGCCGTCAACTCCACTGGCATCTCTGACTGAGCGTAGACCCTGGTCACCATCAGGCTGTGCCGGAAAGACGAGGAGCCATTGATGAACTCGATCTCTACCGACCATTCTGCTGGCACGACGATGGTGAGATTGCCGCCCCAGTAACCGTTGAAGTCGATAATGTCGGTCCGGATGTTGTCCCTGCGATACCGCTCGACTTGGTTCCAATCGGCAACAATCTCTATGGCCACTGTCTTGGCTGCAGGATCGTTCTTGATCCAGCTCGGGACGAAAGGCTCCCCAGCCAGCGCAATTCCAGGCAATAATGCCAAGGCGACGGCGAGAAGGGCAAGGTGAGCAAAGCGCGCCATCGCAATCAGAGGCTCCTCCCGAGCGGAGCGGCCGAGCGCAAGCGACCGCCAATCGAGGTCGACCTGGCTTGTTCCCTAAGGAAGAGAATACGCTCGAAATAGCATCCACACCAGCAAACCCAGAGTGCGCTATCAGGAACAACGCCATTGTTGCTGCTATGTCATCGGGTTGGATGCGTGTTGGAATGCCTGCGGTGCGTCAATGCGAGGGCGACGGGCGATTCCCTAATGTGAAGTTTCTGCCTCAGCTATGGCGAAGGGTCTGTTGCGCAATTCGCCACGCCTGCTCCACATGTCGCCGGGCCGCGGCTTCGGCATCATCGCCGTTGCGCGACTTGATCGCGTTCATGATGTCGGTCATTTCGGCGATTGCGGCATCGCGACGATTCACCGAAGCGATCGTCATGGAACGCAGTTGGTTGATGCGGACGTTCAGGCCCTGGACGATCTCCCAGGCGATGCGCTTGTCGGCGGCATCGAAAAGCACTTCATAGAATTTTGTAGTCGCCCGCATCACCTCGATCGGATTGGCTGAGGCCCACGCCGTGAGCAGCACATTCAATGCGCCCTCAAGCGCGGCGATCTGGTCCTGCGTCGCCGTGAGCGCACAGGCACGCGCTGCGATGCCTTCCATCAGAGCGCGCAGTTCGTAAATCTCGTCGGTGCGGCTGAGATCTGGGCGGGCCACGGCAGGTCCGTGGCCAGGTATCATCTGGACAAGCCCCTCGGTCTCCAACTGCCGCAGAACTTCGCGCACCACCGAGCGACTGACGCCGAGCTGGTCGCAAAGCGGCCGTTCGACCAATCTTTCGCCGGGCTGGAAGTGAAACCCCATGATCGCGTCTCGCATGCGCTCCAGCGCCAGTGTTCTGAGCGTTTTGGTGGATCGTTCGATCCTGAGCGTGTCGTCGGCCAATTCTTCTCTCCCAGCATCCGCAAAGAAACAGATTCGATGATCCGTTGACAAGGGATTTGGTTTTCAGTAGTATGGTATACCATAAGATTGTCGAGGCAAAAGGAACTTTTCCGGATGTCTCGGCCCGATCCACCACCGAGGATTCGATGAAGCCGGCCATCCGAAAAATCGTCACCTATGTCGAGAACACGCTGATTGAAGGCGGCAAGGTGGCTCCCCGGGCGCTGCGCCTGATCGGCGTGGCGGCAGTGCTCGACAATCCCTGGGCCGGGCGCGGTTTCATCGAGGATCTTTCTCCCGAGATCCGCGCCTATGCGCCGGTTTTGGGGGAGATGCTGACCCATGAAATTCTCGCAGTCGCGGGATCCGGCGAAGCGATCGAAGGCTACGGCAAGGCCGCAATATGCGGCACTTCGGGCGAGATCGAGCATGCCTCCGCGCTCATCCACACGCTGCATTTCGGCAACCACTATCGGCGTGCCGTCGGCGCCAAGACGTATCTTGCCTTCACCAACCTCCGTGGCGGGCCGAACACACCCATCATGATCCCGCTCATGGACAAGAACGATGAAGGCCGACGTTCGCACTACCTGACAGTGCATTTCCAGATCGGCGATGCACCGGCGCCGGACGAGCTGGTGGTGGCGCTTGGCGCCTCGATTGGCGGACGACCTCATCATCGCATCGGCGACCGCTATCAGGATCTCAAGGAGGTCGGCGACCTGCATGGCTGAGCTGACCGCCCCTGGCTGGCATCGCGGAACGGCGCCTGACGGCACTGGCTTCATCCGTGCCGGATCCGGCGCGCCGGTCCTCCTCATCCACGGCGTCGGCATGAATGCGGCGGTCTGGGGCCCACAGATCGAGCTGATGAAGGACAGATGGGATGTGATCGCGATCGACATGCTGGGACACGGCCGGTCGCCGCTACCACCCGAGGACGCCAGCCTTGCCGACTATGCCGGACAGGCGATCCGGCTTCTTGATCACCTTGGCTTGGGTGCCGTCTCAATCGTTGGCCATTCAATGGGGGCGCTGGTCGGGCAGGAAATCGCTCTCGATGCTCCCGAACGGGTCCGCAGCATCGTGTCGCTCAACGCGGTCTTTCGCCGCCCGGCGGCCCTTGCGCAGGCGGTGCGTGAACGCGCCGCCGAATTGAACGGCGCGAAAAACCCGTCAGGAACGGACGCAACGATCGCGCGCTGGTTCGGCAACCCGGTCCCCGACAGCCTGGCAGAGGCCGCGAGGACGACGCGCGCGGCACTGCAAAGCGTCAACCGCGAAGGCTATGCGCGCACCTATCGACTTTTCGCCCATGCGGATGCGGCGCATGGCGATCGTCTCTCGGGTCTTGCGGTGCCGGCCCTGTTCATGACCGGCTCGCAGGACAGGAATTCTTCACCTGCGATGTCGGCAGCGATGGCCCGCCTCGCGCCGCGTGGTCGCTGCGTCGTTCTGGAGGGCGAACGACACATGATGGCCATAGCCTCGCCTGACGCGGTCACACGGCGCATTGTCGATTTTCTCGAGAGCAACGACAGCACAAGCACATCGGGGCGACCGGCGATGAACACAGCCTTCGACGCGGGCGAATTCAGGCGGGCGCTCGGTTCCTTCCTGACCGGCGTTACCATCGTCACTGCGATCGGGCCGGAAGGGGAGCCTCGAGGCTTTACTGCCAATTCGTTTACATCCGTTTCGCTCGATCCGCCGCTTGTCCTGGTCTGCATTGCCAAGAAAGCGCTGGGTTATCCTGTGTTTTCGACCTCGAAGTGCTTTGCCATCAACGTGCTCTCGGAGGAACAGAGAGCCGCGTCCGGCGTCTTCGCTTCGAAATCGCAGGACAAGTTCTCGGCTGTCGAATGGCGTTTCGGCCCGACCGGCAGCCCGCTGCTCGGTGGATCGGTGGCGACGTTCGACTGTGACATGGAGCAATTGGTCGACGCCGGCGATCATTCGATCCTGATCGGCCGCGTTCGCGAATTTTCCCACAATTCATCGCAGCCCCTCGGCTATTGCCGTGGCGCCTATGTCTCGCCCGGTCTCAGCCAGGAAGCGCTGGCGGCCGCGCCACCCGACATGGAGGTCGGCGCTATCCTCGAAGATGAAGGCCGCGTGCTGTTCTTCGAAACTGTCGATGGCTTTTTCGAATTGCCGGCGGGCCGAGGACTGGGGACGTCCGGCGATACACGAAGCCTCAACGGACGCCTCGCTGCGCAGGCCATCGAGGCTCATCTCGGGTTCCTGTTTGCGGTCTGGGACGATGCAGCAAGCCCATCGCGAACGCATGTCTACTACCGCGGCACGGTAGACACGCCCCACTCCAGCAATGGCCAGGTCCAGCTCGTCGACATCGACAGGATTGCCGGACTGAACATCGCCGACGCTGCTGTGCGCTCGATGCTTGCCCGCTACGTTCGCGAATGTCGGGAGGATGCGTTTGGAGTCTATGTCGGCAACGAGGTCGAAGGTGAAGTCCGTCCGCTCGCCAAGCCGGCACCCATGAACACTTCTAATCCGGGTGAACAGATATGAAGTTCTCGCTCTTCGTCCATATGGAACGCTCGGACTCGGCAAAGCCGCATGCCGAGCTCATCGACGAGCTTGAGGAACTGGTCCTGATGGCCGAGGCGGCAGGCTTCGAGACGGCCTGGATCGGCGAACACCACGGCATGGAGTTCACCATCTCGCCAAACCCGTTCATCAACATCGCCTATCTCGGCGCCAGGACGAAGCGCATCCGGCTCGGCACAGGAACGGTCGTCGCGCCGTTCTGGCATCCGATCAAGCTTGCCGGCGAAGCAGCAATGACCGATGTCGTCACGGGCGGCCGGCTCGACATCGGCATCGCGCGCGGCGCCTACAGCTATGAATACCAACGCCTGTTCCCGGGGCTCGACGCCTGGGGCGCGGGCCAGCGCATGCGCGAGATCATCCCCGCTATCCAGGGCCTCTGGCAAGGCGACTTCGAGACGTCCGGGGAGTTCTGGTCGTTTCCATCGACCACCTCGTCGCCCAAGCCCGTGCAAAAACCGCACCCGCCGATCTGGGTGGCGGCGCGCGATCCCAACTCGCACGACTTCGCCGTGTCCAACGGCTGCAATGTCCAGGTGACGCCGCTCGCCTCGGGCGATGACGAAGTGACCAGCCTGATGGAGCGCTTCAACGCGGCGTGCGCGGCGCATCCGGACATGGCCCGCCCCGATATTATGCTGCTGATGCACACATTCGTTGCCGAGGACGCCGCCGATGCGGAGCAGCTGACGAAGGACCTGTCGCTGTTCTACTGCCAGTTCGGCGCCTGGTTCCAGAACAAGAAGCCTGTTCGTCAAGGCATATTGGAGGCGCTCACCGACGACGAGATCGCAGCCATGCCGCAATATGCGCCGGACAAGATCCGACAGCACCTGGTTATCGGCGAAGCCGAAGAGGTGATCGCCCGGCTGAAGGCGTACGAGGCGCTCGGCTACGACCAATATTCGATCTGGATCGACAGCGGCCTGCCACACGAGCGCAAGAAAAAGTCGCTGCAGCTGTTCGTCGACAAGGTGATGCCGGCCTTCCGGCATGGGAGGCCGCAATGACCCTTGCGGCCTTCAGGAACTTCATAGATGGGGCGTTCGATACGCCGACAGCCACCTTCGAAAGCATTGATCCATCCACCGGGGCGCCCTGGGCGACGATGCCCGCCGCAACCGAGGCCGATGTTGACCGCGCCGTCGAGGCGGCGCACCGGACGCTGCGCTCCGCCGCGTGGACATCGCTGACGGCGACGGCGCGCGGCAAGCTGCTGGTGCGCCTCGGCGAGCTGGTCGTCGCCAATGCCCGCCGCCTGGCCGAACTGGAGACGCGCGACACCGGAAAGATCATCCGCGAGACCCGCGCCCAGATTGCCTATGTCGGCGACTATTATCGCTACTATGGCGGGCTTGCCGACAAGCATGAAGGCTCGCATCTGCCGATCGACAAGGCCGACATGGACGTCACCATCCGGCGCGAGCCGATCGGCGTCGTCGCTGCCGTCGTGCCGTGGAATTCGCAGCTCTTCCTTTCGGCCGTCAAGCTCGGTCCGGCTCTGGCGGCCGGCTGCACGGTGGTCTTGAAAGCCTCGGAAGACGGCCCAGCGCCGCTGCTGGCCTTCGCCGAACTCGTTCACGAGGCCGGATTTCCCGCCGGAAGCGTCAACATACTGACCGGGTTCGGGCACGATTGCGGCCGGCGCCTGACAAGTCATCCACTGGTTTCACGCGTCGCCTTCACCGGCGGCCCTTCGACCGCTCGCGCGGTCGTCCGCAACACGGCGGAAAATCTCGCCTACACGACGCTGGAGTTGGGCGGGAAAAGCCCTGTTGTCGTTTTCGCCGACGCAGACCTGGACAGTACGGCAAACGCGGTCGTGGCCGGGATTTTCGCGGCTTCTGGACAAAGCTGCGTCGCCGGCTCCCGACTGCTTGTCGAGCGTTCGATAAAGGCCGAGTTCCTTGACAGGCTGAAGCACAAGGCCGAGGCCATCAGAATCGCCGATCCGCAGGATCCGGCCACCGAAATGGGACCGTTGGCCACGCCACGCCAGCGGGAATGGATCGAGAAGATCGTTGCCGAGAGCCTCGCCAAGGGCGGGACGCTGGTCACCGGCGGAAAAAGGCCCGACGACCATCCGCGCGGTTTCTACTACGCACCGACCATTATCGACGCCGAGGACACAGGACTGCCTTGCGTGCGCGAGGAATTGTTCGGTCCGGTGCTCAGCGTTCTCACCTTCGACACGGAAGCTGAAGCCCTGGCGCTTGCCAACGACACGCCGTTCGGCCTGGCCTCAGGCGTTTTCACCACCAATCTCGCCAAGGCGCACCGCATGGCGCGCGACATCCATGCCGGCGTCGTCTGGGTCAACACATACCGCGCCGTTTCGCCGCTCGTGCCGTTCGGCGGCTATGGTCAGTCGGGGCTCGGCCGTGAGGGCGGGCTCGACGCCATCCGCGATTACACGCGCTCGAAATCCGTCTGGATACGGATATCCGACGAGCCGATCCCGGATCCGTTCGTCATGCGATGAGGCAGCGCCGCGATCGCGCAATTTCACAACAACAAGAAACCAAGCAACCAACAGAGGAGAATGACATGAAACTGATTTTGACCGGCATTTTGGCCGGATTCTTGGCAGCCACTGCCGCGCACGCCGATGAGATGGTGTTCACCAGCTGGGGCGGAACCACCCAGGAAGCGCAGACCAAATCCTGGGCTGCTCCGTTCGAAGCGAGTTCCGGCATCAAGGTCCTGCAGGACGGCCCGACGAACTACGGCAAGCTGAAGGCCATGGTGGAAGGCGGCAGCGTCGCCTGGGATGTCGTCGATGTCGAAATGGATTTCGCCATCAAGGCGGCCAAGGACGGCCTGCTGGAGCCGATCGATTTCAACGTCGTGCCGAAAGCCGATCTCGATCCTCGCTTCACCACCGACCATGCGGTCGGCAGCTTCTACTACTCCTTCGTTCTTGCCTGGAACAAAGGGGCAGTGTCGGGCGAACCAACGGGCTGGGCCGACATGTTCGACCTGACGAAATTTCCCGGCAAACGCACGTTCTATAAATGGTCGGCGCCGGGCGTCATCGAAATCGCACTGCTGGCCGACGGCGTGCCGGCAGACAAGCTCTATCCCCTCGACCTCGACCGGGCGTTCAAGAAACTCGACACGATCAAGTCGGAAATCGTCTGGTGGGATAGCGGCGCGCAGTCGCAACAGCTGATCGCCTCCGGTGAAGCGGCCTTCGGGCAGCTCTGGAACGGACGTGTCTTCGCCCTCAAGCAGGACGGCGCCGATGTCGGCGCATCCTGGAATCAGAACATGACCGCCGCCGACGTGCTCGTCATCCCCAAGGGTTCGAAGAACAAGGCGAGCGCCATGAAATTCCTGGCCACAGCGACAAGCCCGAAAAGCCAGGCAATGTTTGCTGAAGCAAGCGGCTACGCACCCATCAACAAGGCAGCCAAGGCCGAAATGCCGGCCGATGTCGTCAAGTCGTTGCCGGACGCCTATGTCGACGGGCAGATCAACCTCGACATGAACTACTGGGCTGAAAACCGCGACACGATCGCGGAGCGTTGGTACGCCTGGCAGGCCAAATAGAAGCCGACCTCACCCATGAACCGACGGGGCGTCGCTAGGCGTCCCGCCTGAGCTGCGGATCATCGCCATGTCGGGCAATTTGCTTCATCGACAGCCAATCCTCCGAAGGCCAGATGGCGTCGGCGGCGCCCTGCCAGCGCTGACCCTCATCACCCTGTTCTTCGTGGTGCCGGTTGTTGCGCTGCTGTTGCGCAGCGTAACCGAACCCGTACCGGGCCTGCAGAACTACGCAATCCTGTTTGGCGACGGCACCTATGCGCGAGTCTTCTTCAATACGTTTCTGGTCGCCACAGTCGTCACCGCCGTCACCGTGATCGTGGCGTTTCCAGTCGCCTGGATGCTGGCGATCATGCCGCCTGCCCTCGGCTCGATCGTCTTCGGCATCATCATCCTGTCGATGTGGACCAATCTGCTCACCCGCACCTATGCCTGGATGGTGCTGCTTCAACGCACCGGCGTCATCAACCGGACGCTGATGGATATCGGCCTGATCAGCGAGCCGCTGCCGCTGATCAATAACCTGACCGGCGTCACCATCGGCATGGTCTACATCATGCTGCCCTTCATGATACTGCCACTGGTCGGAACCCTGCGCGCCATTGATCCGATGACGCTGCGCGCCGCCGCTCTGTGCGGTGCGAGTCCCTTCGAGGCCTTCCGCCGCATCCTGCTGCCAATGTCGCTTCCGGGAATAGCTGCAGGCGGCCTGATGGTTTTCGTCATGTCGCTCGGCTATTTCGTGACACCGACGCTGCTCGGCGGCACTTCCAACATGATGCTCGCCGCATTGATCGCCCAGATGATCCAGTCCTTGCTCAACTGGGGGCTCGGAAGCGCGGCGGCTTTCATCCTGCTTTTGGTTACCATGGCGCTCTACGCGCTGCAGCTGCGCCTCGTCGGCGCCAAGCGCATGACAGGAGGTATCTGAGATGCTGCTCGACTACGACCGGCTGGGCTGGCTGCGTGCAGCACTTCTCGGCTTCACCGGCCTGGTTGCCGCGTTTCTGCTACTGCCGGTAGTCTTCATTGTGCTTCTGTCGTTCGGATCGTCGCGGTGGCTGGCTTTTCCGCCGCCCGGCTGGACGCTGAAATGGTATGAGGAGCTCTTCGCCGATCCGGCCTGGCTCGAAGCGGCGCTGACCAGCGCGCGCATTGCTACTATGGCTGCGATCCTTGCCGTCGCCATCGGGCTCCTGGCTTCTTTCGCCCTGGTCAGGGGACAGTTTCGCGGGCGCAACACGCTTCGCGGCCTGCTGCTGACGCCAATGGTGCTGCCGGTCGTCGTGTTCGCCATCGCCATCTATGCATTCTTCCTGCGGATCGGGCTTGGCGGCACCACGGCAGGCTTCGTCATCGCACACACAGTCCTGGCACTCCCCTTCGCCATCATTCCCATCACCGCGGCACTCGAAGGGTTCGACAAATCCATCGAGGATGCGGCGATCGTCTGCGGCGCAAGCCCATTCGAAGCAAAACTCCGGGTCACCTTGCCGGCGATCAAGATCGGGATTTTCTCGGCGGCGATCTTCGCCTTTCTCGCCTCATGGGACGAGGTGGTGGTCGCGATCTTCATGGCCAGCCCCACCTTGCAGACTTTGCCGGTCAAGATCTGGGGCAGCCTGCGCCAGGATCTGAGCCCGGTCATCGCCGCGGCGTCCAGCCTTCTCGTTCTCCTGACGCTGAGCCTGATGATCGTAACCGCACTCATTCGGCGGAAATTGTCGAAATGACCGAACCCTTCCTCTCCATTCGCGACCTGCGCAAAACATTCGGCAGCTTCGTCGCCGTGCACGATGTCACGATCGATATACCCAAGGGCGAGTTCCTGACCTTTCTCGGCCCTTCCGGCTCTGGCAAGTCGACGACGCTCTACGCGATCGCCGGATTTCAGCATCCGACATCCGGCAACGTTCTTCTCGAAGGGAGGTCGCTGCTGTCGGTGCCGTCGCACAAGCGCAACATCGGCATGGTGTTCCAGCGCTACACGCTGTTCCAGCATCTCACCGTCGCCGAGAATGTTGCCTTTCCGTTGCGCGTGCGCCGCCGGCCGGACGCCGAGGTCAAACGAAAAGTCGCCGAGATGCTGTCGCTGGTGCGGCTGGAGAGTTTCGGCGGCCGATATCCTGCCGCGCTTTCCGGCGGACAGCAGCAGCGCGTGGCGCTTGCCCGGGCGCTGGCCTACGATCCGCCGATCCTTCTGATGGACGAGCCGCTTTCGGCACTCGACAAGAAGCTGCGCGAGGAAATCCAGGCCGAGATACGACGCATCCATCGCGAAACCGGCGTAACGATCCTTTACGTCACCCACGATCAGGACGAGGCCCTGCATCTTTCGGATCGCATCGCCCTGTTTCGGGAAGGGCGCATCGAGCAGATCGGCACCGGTGAGGACCTCTATCTGAGACCGGCGAGCGAATTCGTGGCCAGCTTCATCGGAAATTCCAATTTCCTGCCAGCCGAGCATCTTGAAACCATCAACGGCTCCGCCACGATCCGCCTGGCCGATGGCTCGGTTGTCTCGGGCGTCAGGATCGATCAGGACTTCAGCCATGGCCAGAAGACCAGGCTGATGGTGCGGCCGGAAGCGTTTCGGCTGAGACCCGGGCCGGCCACTGCCGGGCTTGCGGTCGAATTCGTCGACACCGCTTTCTTCGGCGAGCGGCGACGTGTCATCGCGCGAACGGCCGCCGGTCAGGAGATCGACGTCAGGCCGACATCCGACATGGCGGAAGCACAGGAAGGCATCGCCTCGAGCAGACAGCAGATTTTTTTCGATCCCGCTGCCGCATTTCTGTTTCCAGCCTGATAGACGACAGTTGACTTCAGCACGGCGTAACTCGCGCTAGGGCCTCGCCAGGTCCGAGATGTTCATCGCCACATGCTGCAGCAACACCACGTCGACGCACCAAGACCTGTCTTCCACGGTCAGAATTTGCGGTTTTGACTTCAAAAGGGAATTGGGCGGGTTGAATTGTCCTCGGCTTTGTCCACTTTCGGTATCAATTGCCCGCGTGGTGCGACTTCCGGCGAAAACAACGCGATCGAATTGACGAGAAAAATACCGTCAGCGGTGCTGGAGACAACGTCGAAGAGCGTGGCGGCCTGAAGCGTACGAGAGGTGTTGCGTACCGAGGCTACGTCGGCTGCGAGGTGAGTTTTGGCCGCAAAAGCATTGCTTATGTGGCCGTTAGACGGGCAGCCTCGGCCCGCAGCGCTCAGTGGCAGAGACCGCCGGCATTGCGCCGGTTCTTATTCGCCATATCTGGAGCATCTGATGCCGACCCGACCCTATGCCATCCTTGAAGCGCCTTCTTCGCTGGGTCTCGCGACCGACGGCGTCGAGGGCTTGCCCGGTCGGCTGCTGGAACTGGGCCTCGCCGACCGCATCCATGCGCGCCATGCCGGGCGACTGGCCGTCCCGCCGAAAGACCCGAAGCCCGACCCTGCCACTCTGACGCTGAATGCCAACGCGATCGCGGCGTGGTCGCCCAAGCTCGCCGACGCCGTGGAGGAGGTGCTGGATGCGCGCGAATTCCCGGTGGTGCTGGGCGGCGACTGTACGATCGTGCTGGGCCCGATGCTCGCGCTGCGCCGGCGCGGCCGCTACGGCCTGTTCTTCATCGACGGCCACGCCGACTTCTTCCAGCCCGAGGCCGAGCCGAATGGCGAAGGCGCGTCCATGGACCTGGCCTTCGTCAGCGGCTACGGGCCGGCGCTGCTGACCGACCTGGAGGGTCGCCGCCCGTTGGTGCGTCCCGAGGACGCTGTCGCCTTCGCATTTCGCGACCACGAAGACCAGGCCGAATTCGGCAGCCAGCCTTTGCCAGCGGAGCTCATGGCCTACGATCTGCACGCCATCCGCCGCCTGGGCGTCGAAGCCGCCGCCCGGGCGGCCGTTGGCCACCTGACGCGGGCGGAAGTCGACGGCTTCTTCATCCATCTCGACGCCGATTGTCTCGACGATGCGATTATGCCGGCGGTCGATTTCCGCGTACCGGGCGGGCTGTCGTGGGACGAACTGTCGGCGGCGCTCCGGATCATCCTGGCGAGCGGAAAGGCGGTCGGGCTCGAGGTCGCCATCTACAATCCGCGCCTCGACGTCGACGGCAGCGCCGGCCGTGGCCTTGCTGATGTCCTGGCCGTAGCTCTCGGCACTGCCACGCCTGCTTAGTATTGAAACCAATAACAAATAAATTTGCTGACGGCGGTCAAATTCGACACCGTGACCCATTCACCTGGACCGGCCCTTTTCCCTGTTGATGAAATCAAGGATCAGGTGAGCTGCCGCTTCCGCACGGGTTTCGAGCAGGAGATGACCGGCGTCGAGGATATGGGCGTCCATACGGGGAAGCGCCTCGATCCAACTCATGGTTTCGGCGAGTTCGAAGAAGGGGTCATGGCGACCCCACACCATCAGTGCAGGCGGCTGGTAGATTTGCAGATAGCTCTGGATCTCTGCGAAGCGGCGCACATAGTTTCCATAGTCCGCCACGAGGGCACGTTGTGCCTTGAGCCGTCCTGGCAGGCTCATCACGCGCCAGTCCTCATCCCAGTTTTCGGCGGCGATGGACTTTGCAATATCGTCGGGCAGGCCCCCGACATACTGATACCGCATCCCTTCCCAGGTCAGATGAGCGGTGGCGGCGGCCTCATTCTCCGCGGTGGGGTTCGACCAATAGGCGATGGTATCTGCCCATTGGCGGCCGAACCCACTGGTATGAGCATTGGCATTCTGGATGATCAGACCCGTCACCAGCACGGGCGCATACATCGCGACATGAAAGCCGACTGGCGCGCCGAAATCGTGAAGATAGATGAAGCGGGGACCGACGGAGAAGTGGTCGAGGACTTCGAGGATTGCCTTCCCCATTGCTTCGAAGGAGGTCGAGGCAAGGACATCGGACTCCCCGAACCCCGGAAGATCGGGAGCGATGACGAACAGGTCGTCGAGGAGCATCGGGGCCAGACGCCGGAACGTGCGCGTTGAGCTGGGAAAGCCGTGCAGCAGCAATAGGGCGGGACTGGAGGGATCCCCTCCGACATCCACCGCGAGACGGCTTCCGCCCATGACACGAAGATAGTGCCGGATCATCGCAGGCCTCCTTCTCTCGCCGAGCCATTGCTCGGTTCGCCCGCCGTTCTCCCGGATTTATTCTAAATCAGTGGGTTACGTGGCGCTATAGCGTGCTTGCGGATACGCCCGGACGGGCAAAAATCACTCCCAGTCGATTGTTTTTGAGGGACAACTTTGTTCCTCAAACACAATCGCCGTCGGACTGTTCGGGGTTCCCAGCCTTCCACCTGTTTTCCCGACGAGATCCCGCGCCTTACCCGCCCCCTGGATGGTGGCAAGCAACCAGGCGACCGTCTCCCGTGCTCTGCAGAAGCGGCCGCTCGTTGCGGCACGTGGAGGTAGAAGCCGGGCAACGGGTGTGGAACCGGCACCCGGAGGGTGGGTTCATAGGGCTCGGCAGGTCATCCTTCAGGACGAGCCGCCCATGCCGCGCCCGATCGACACTAGGAATCGGCACCGCGGAACGGAGTGCCGCAGTGTAGTGGTGCCTGGGTGCCGCAAAGACCAGATCGGTCGGCCCGCTTTCCACGATCGATCCCAGATACATGACGGCCACTCGCGTCGAAATCTGACGCACCACGGAGAGGTCATGGGCGATGAATACATAGGTCAGGTTGAACTCCTCGCGCAGATTGGCGAGCAGATTGACGATCTGGGCCTGGATCGAAACGTCGAGCGCCGAGACCGGCTCGTCGGCCACGATCAACCGTGGCCGGAGCGCCAGCGCGCGAGCAATGCCGATACGCTGGCGCTGGCCGCCCGAGAATTCGTGGGGATAGCGCGACGCGTGCTCGGGGGACAATTCAACCCGGCGCAGAAGCTCGGCGACGCGGTCCGCCATTTCGGATGCCGAGAGGCGCTCATGGATGCGGAACGGGTCGGCCAGCAGATCGCCGACGCGCCGGCGCGGATTGAGCGAGGCGCTCGGATCCTGAAAGACCATCTGCATCTGCCGCCGCAACGGACGGAGTTGGCGCTGGGACGCGTCGGTAATGTCGCGGCCCTCGAACTCCAGCGAACCCGGAGGTGATGTCGGTCAGGCGCACCAGGCATCGGCCGAGAGTGGATTTACCGCAACCGGACTCCCCGACGATGCCAAGCGTTTCCCCGGGCCAGATATCGAGCGATACCGTGTCGACCGCCTGGACCGTCCGGCGCTGCGCCGGGAAGATCGAGCGGCCGACGTGATAGTGTTTGGAAAGGTCGCTGGTCCGGAGCAGCGGGCGCTCCCGCAGCACGCCGCTCATACTGGCGTCTCGATGCTGGCAACCTCGCGTATATGGAACCGTTTGCGGCTGGTTTCCGGCAATGCGCAAGCAGCACGATGGCCGTTCCCGCCGACAAGCGGGGGCTGGACAACGCAGGCATCGTGGCGGAACGCACAGCGCGGGCCGAAGGCGCAGCCTTTCGGGGGTTGGAAAGGGAAGGCGGAGTTCCCGGAATCGCGGCGAGCCGTGCCGGACATCGTTCAGCGCAATAACGCAGATGTAAGCCCCACACGCCAATTCGCTGTCTTGGACCGTCTCGAAACTGGCTCAAGGAACTCAATAGCGAAAGCTCCGCATTTTGCAGTATGGCAAAATCGAATTGCCCCGACGGCTTGCGACGGCGGGGCATTCCTTGCATCGTCAAACCCCGGCGTCGTGCCAAGCTGGCGCGGCTGCCTCGTATCGAGCGCCGTTGTGATCAGCTTGCAATTTTGGCACGGTCAACCCAGGCGTTGAACTGTTCCTGATGGGCTTCGATCCATCCCTGCGCCAGCTTCTTGATGTTGCTGTCGCTGCCGCCCTTTTCACTGATCGTTTGTTCCCAGGTCGACCAGTCGGCCAGCGGGAACGACATCTGCTCTACGAGCTTCTTGACGGCCGGATTGGCTGCAATGAACTTCCGGTTGGCGACGGCGTTCCAGTTCCATGCCGCCATGGCCATGCGGCATGGATCAGCACCGCCAGCGCAACCGCTGACGCCTGGCACCAGGGCAGAGCCCTTGTTCGGGACCGATTCCGGCAAGGCATCGAAGGGCGTCGGCAACCAGACGACATCCTTGCCGGGCACCAGAGCCTTGTTCATCCACGAAGGGCTCCAGGCATAAAAGAATACCGGCTCGCCGCGCTTGACACGGGCGACGGCCTCGACCATCAGCGCCTCGTATTTGCCGCGGACCGAATTGACGCTGCCCTTGAGTCCGAATTTCTCAAGCTGGAAGTCGACGACGTCGCCGCAACTCCAGCCCGGATCGCAATTGATGAGGTCGGCTTTGCCGGTCGTGCCGAAAAGAGCTGCGATCTTCGCATCCTTCATCTGATCGAGCGTGGTGATGTTGTTTGCGTCGGCGGTTTTCTTGTCGATCAGATAGCCATTGATGCCGCCGCCTTGAATTAGGCCACCGCCGACGATCTCCGCCTCCGCCTCGACCTTCTTGTAGCCCGGCTCGCGCTGCGGGAAGTTTATATCGGTCGCGATATCGAGATCGCCTTGGGCCGCCGCCTGGAAGAACAAGGTGGTGTTGAGCGTGCTAAGCTTGACGTCGTAACCGAGTTCCTTCATCGCCGCCATGCCGATCTGGGCAACGACATAATTGGCGCCTAGGCTGTCGGACTGGGCGTACCGCACCATCTTGCCGCTCCCAGGTAGGTCTTCGGCGAAAGCAGTTTGGCCTAGAGAGGCCGCCAGCACCATGCCGGTGACAAAAAGGGAAAAGGTTTTCAGGCTGTGCTTCATCGATGTTCTCCTTCTGGATTTTTCTTTGGACTTCACTGAGTTCGAGGTTTGGCTGTAACGCGGGCCCTGCAAGGCATAGGCAAGTGAATTCCTGTCCGGCGGAACGAGCCGCCGGTGTCTGTCGTCATTCCGGTGGTGGTTACCGCCGGAGCGGTTCCGCTGAATGCGTGCGGTTCGCTGCGGTTGTTGCGATGGCCTCGTGCGATCGCTCTCCCTTGAAAAGATTGAAAAGGTGGCGCAGCACCGACCTGCGCTTGCGGTCGGTCGGCCGGGCAAGCTGCTGGGTGATCCGGTCAAGCATCATGGCGAGCAGGACGATGGCGATGCCGCCGACGGCGGCGCGACCGACATCGAGACGTCCGAGACCTTGGAGAACCACGAGGCCAAGGCCTTCCGCGCCGATCATGGCAACGACTACGGACATAACCATCGCAGTCAGCACGGTCTGGTTCAGTCCTCCGAGAATGGTGGGGATAGCCAACGGCAGCTGTATTTCCCACAGAAGCTGGCGCTTATCGGCGCCGAAGGCGAGACCTGCTTCGACCATTTCCTGCTCTACCATGCGAATACCCAGATTGGTGAAGCGGATGAGCGGCGGTGCAGCTGCTGTTACGACCGCCACTTCGCCCGGCACTGTGCCGACGCCGAACAGCATGACGACCGGTACGAGGTAAACGAATGTCGGTGTGGTCTGCATAATGTCGAGCACCGGCCGCACCACGCTCCAGACCTTGTCGTTACGAGCACACCAGATGCCGGTCGGCACGCCGATGGCGGTGCAAAACACGATGGCCGTGGTAATCAGCGAAAGCGTTGTCATGGCCTCGGTCCAGACACCGATGGCTGCGATCACGACAAGTGAGATGGCGCTGAACACCGCGATGCCGATGCTGGCAAGCCGATAGGCGGCCAAGAACACCAGAACGACGAAGATCGGAAACGGAATTTCGTGCAGTATGTAATCGTTGAACGACAACAGGTTTTCGACCGGCCACTTGATCGCAAGAAACAGTGGACGGAGGTGGAGCGCGACCCATTGGACGGCGTCTGCAATCCACTGGTCCACCGGAAAGATGGCTAGATCATCGGCATCAAGCATTGTGGCCTCCCATCGAAGCAGGCGCTGGTGATCTCGCCGCCGAGGCGATCCGTCCAAGGATATGTTCGGGTTCAAGCATGCCGAGGAAGCGGCCGTCCTCGTCAATGACGGCCATTGCCTTGCCGCTCTGATACAAGCCAGCGACATCCACGAGCTTGGTGGCGCCGCTCACCGCGACGAAATCACGCGTCAAAAGGTCACCGACCGGCTTGCCAGCCTTTACCTGTTGCAGGGCTGCAGCATCGAGACAGCCGACGATGCGGTTCGACGCGTCGATGGCAAAACTCATAGCCTCGGGATGCTCGGCGTCGCCGACGATCCGCGCCGAACCATCGCCCGACACCGTCGAACCGGTGCGCATCACCGACCGTGCATCAAACAATCGCGACCGGTCGACTTCGCGCGTGAAGGCGGCGACATAATCGCTGCCTGGTTCGAGCACGATCGATTGCGGTGTTCCCTCGCGCACCAACTCGCCTTCGGACATAATGGCGATGCGCGTTCCGAGTTTCAGCGCCTCCTGGAAGTCATGAGTGATGAAGAGGATGGTTTTCTTCAGCGTGCGCTGCAGCCGCAGTAACTCATCCTGCATCTCGGTCCTGATCAGCGGGTCAAGGGCGCTGAAGGCTTCGTCCATTATGAGGACGTCGGCATCGGTCGCCAGGGCCCGCGCCAAGCCGACACGCTGGCGCATGCCGCCGGAGAGTTCATGCGGGCGATGATAGGCCCATTTGGCGAGACCGACGATCGCCAGCACCTCTTCAGCGCGCCTGCGTCGCTGCGCGGCGGAAACGCCACGCAACTTCAGGCCGAATTCGGCATTTTCGATCACCGATTTGTTTGGCAACAAGGCAAAATGCTGGAAGACCATGGAGATGCGCGTGCGCCGCAATTCGCGAAGCGCGTCCTCGCGTAGCGGCACGATGTCGATATCGTCGAGCAGGATCTTGCCTGCCGTTGGTTCGTTCAGCCGGTTGATGCAACGCGCCAGCGTCGATTTGCCGGACCCCGAAAGGCCCATGACCATGTAGATCGCGCCCGAGGGAACGGAAAGCGAGACGTTGTTCAGACCGACGACGGCGTCGGTCTCCGCAAGGACACGCGCCTTATCCGCGCCGGTGGCGAGCAGCGTCATGGCTCTGGTGGGTGAAGGGGCGAAAATCTTATACAGATTCTCTACTCTCAATCGCTCTGTCACCATTGGCTCCCATGTTTCAACGATACGGATGTTCCCGATCCGCAATTTTTTGAAGAGGATCAATTAAGGGGCATGTCAGCTAGATCGTCTTCCGCGAACACGGAGGATTTTTGCTGCTACGCTTCCTCCAAACCGAGGTGCATTTACTGCAGTGCAACTCCACCGTGCGCGGTTGGCTTCAGGGTTTGCCTTGCGTTTCCCTTCTTCTATTGAAGTGGTGAAAAATCGGTCGGAAGAAGGATACGGTTTTCCGCGCTTTCGATCAGCGCCGTCAGTTTCGGAATGAAGGCCCGCCAGCGCGAATCTTCCGACAACGTGCGCCGGCGCGCGACGCGATCGGCGAAATCGGCATATCGCCACAGATGGACCACCTGGTTCAGCGCCTCGACCTCGGTGACGAAATAGCCGATCAGTCCGCCGAGAATCGGTTCCTGGATTGCCAGCCCCTCCTCGCGCACAAGCTTCAGATATTCGGAGGTTTTGTCCGATCTTATGCGATAGATACGCTCTTCAACGATCATTTCACGGTCTCCGGCACGGTCAAAAAGTCCGCCATCATCGATGCGACGAGATCGGCTGCTTCCGTCAGGATTGAATGCCGCAGCCCCGGAAGGACGCGGAGCTCGGAGCCAGGGATGCGCTCATGCATATATCTTGCCATGCGCGGATTGGAGCCTGCATCCTCCTCGCCGGTTGCAATCAACGTCGGGCAGCGAATCTGGTCGAGAAAACCGCCGAAGTCGGTCTCGGCGAGAACCCGGTAGGCAGAAGCGTAACAGTCCGGATCGTTCTGAGAATTTCGCTGTCTAAGCGTTGCGATCAGATCGGGATTCTTCTTCTGGAAATCCTCAGTCAGCCAACGCGACAGGGATGCGTCGTAGTGCGATCCCGGTTCGCCGCTGCGAAGAGCGGCGAGGCGGGCGAGGACGCGCTCCCGCTCCTCAGGCGTACGTCCCGCGACCGTCGAGAGGAGAATCAGGCGCTGAATGCGCGGAAGATGCGTCAGTGCCAACCGCTGTGCGATCAACCCGCCAAGCGAAAAACCGGCCAGATGGAAACGGTCGAAGCCGACACTGTCCGCCAACGCAAGTGTTTCGGCAACGAAATCGTCGATCTCGTAGCGGCCTTTGACGCGCGACGAGTTTCCGTGACCCCGTAGGTCGAACGTCAGGATGGTGAACCGATGCTTCAGCCGCTCGACGACCCCGCTCCAGGCTTCAAGGTAGGAACCGACACCGTGGATGAGCACCAGCGGCTCTGCCCCATTGCCGTCAACCCTATAGTTCAGGACCACATCTCCGACCGTATGACGCTGCGTATCAGTCATACTAATACCCTGCCGCGGCCAGTTGCTGGGTTTCGCGCTCGCGTTCCGCAAAGAAGGGCATGACCTCGTCTGTGAACAGGCGAAGCGTCTTCTTCTGCAGTTCGAAGGGCAAGTTGAAGCTGAGGCCGAGACAATATTGATCGACGCCAGCTGCTTCGTAGTCGAGCAGCTTCTCGATCACTTCGTCGGGCGTTCCGAACATCAGGTTCTTGCGGATATTTTCCGGGTTGTAGTTGTCGCGGCCCTTAACGCTTTCGAAGGGCACGGCCTCCGGGAAACCGTTCTTCACGGTGCCAATGTTCTGCATCAGGTTTTCGAAATAGCGACCATAGTTCATGCTGTGCTCGACGGCGAGATGCCAGTCATCGACCTTGTCATAGACACAAGTGCGCCGCTGCATCATGAATTTTGGGCGTTTCACCTCGGGATGATCGGCGACCGCCTTGTTGAACTTGCTGGCGAGCACGCCGATTTCCGCCGCCGGAAGCGAGAGCGGCGTGGAGAGAATGTTGGCGCCGATGCCGAGCGCCCAGTCGAAGGTGCCGGGATCGCGGGCGGCGACCCAGATGCGAGGACCTCCCTTCTGCAGCGGCTTCGGCACCGAGGTCGCTCGCGGAAAATTCCAGTACTGGCCCTCATGCGCATAGTCACCGGCCCAAAGCTTCTGGACCGCCGGCACCAGTTCCTTCATGTAGCCGACGCCCTCCTGCTGCTGGACGCCCGGCGCCATTCGGTCGAACTCGTACTGATAGGCGCCGCGGGCGATGCCGAATTCCAGGCGCCCGTTTGTAAGGTGATCGCACAGTGCGGCCTCGCCAGCGAGACGGATTGGATTCCAATAGGCGGCGGCAAGCGTTGCCGTTCCCAGGCGGATCCGGCTCGTATGCTGAGATAGCCACGTGAGGATCTGAAACGGATTAGGTGATATCGTGCACTCGATTGTGTGGTGCTCCGGCGTCCAGATCGCCTCAAACCCGCCGGCGTCCGCGATTTTGGCAAGTTGCAGCAGATTGTCCATTACGGCCGTCATCGAGGTTTCTGGCGAGAAACGCTCCATGCCCAATGAGACGGCAAATTTCATTTCAATCTCCCTTGGATGGTTTGTCCCAGTGTTTCTGACGGTCAGCGCAGTCGAATGACAAAGGGATCCTGCATGGCGCCGGAATAGTCGATGACGACATTTTTTGCCCTGGAGAACTCGCGCATGACGTCGAAACCGCCACGCCTGCCGTAACCACTTTCCTTGAAGCCGCCATTTGCGGACATGTAGGCTGCTGACCGGTAGGTGTTGATCCAAACGGTACCTGCATCGATCCGGTTGGCGAAGCGCATCGCCCGGTCGATATTCTGGGTCCAGATCCCGGACGCGAGGCCGTAGCGTGTGTCGTTGGCGAGTTCGATCATGTCTTCTTCCGAGGAAAAGGGCATGACACCAACGACCGGTCCGAAAAGCTCGTCGCGCATGAAGGACATATCGTTCTTGGCGTCGATCATGACGGTCGGCTCGAAATACCAGCCGCGGGCGAGTTCTTCCGCCTGAGGACGCTTGCCGCCTGACGCGATCCGTGCCCCTTCCTTGACGCCCGAAGCAACGTAGGACTCGACTTTCGTCAGTTGCGCCGACAGAGCCAGCGGGCCGATATCCGTCTTGTCCTCCAATGGGTGGCCGACGGTGATACGGTTGGTGCGTTCCACCAACGCTTCGATGAAGCGGTCGTAAACGCTGGCCTCCACGAAGCAGCGCGAGCCGGCGACGCAGGTCTGGCCCGCAGCCGCGAAGATGCCCGAAACGACCCCATTAACGGCCTTTTCGATATCAACATCGGAAAAGATCACGTGGGGAGATTTGCCGCCGAGTTCCATCTGGCACTGCGCAAGGTTGGCCGCCGCGTTAGCGGCAATTTTACGGCCGGTATCGGTGCTGCCGGTGAAGACGTATTTTGCGATGCCCTTTTGCCGCGTCAACGCGTCGCCGGTTACCGCACCCGTTCCCGAGACGACGTTGACAACGCCGGCCGGAAACCCCGCTTCCATGATTAGCTCGGCCAAGGCCAGCGTCGAGGCGGTCGCGTGCTCGGAAGGCTTGATGACGATGGTGTTGCCAATCGCCAAACAGGGAGCGAGCGTTCCTGTCAACATCATCAGCGGCGAGTTCCAGGGTGTGATCATGCCGACGACGCCGATCGGTTCGCGCATGTTGAAGTTGAGCTGGTCCAGCTTGTTGACCGGGATCGTATCGCCCTGCAGTTTGTCAGCCATGCCGGCAAAGTAAGTGTAAGAGTCCGGGATCGAGCGCATCTGCGCCCGCATTTCCTTGATCAGCTTCCCATTGTCGCGTGTTTCGATCAGCGCGAGGTCGTCGGCATTGGCGAGAACCAGATCGGCCAGCTTGCGCACCAGCTTTCCGCGATCGGTCTGCGTCATACGTCGCCAGGCAGGATTGACGAATGCCTTTTGCGCCGTCTCAACCGCCAGTCGCACATCGTTGGCGTCGGCTTCCGCAAACTGATACCAGGCCTCCGCGGTGGTCGGGTCGAAACTGTCCAGGTAGCGACCGGATGTCGGTTCGACAAACCGGCCGTCGATAAAGAGGTTGAGGCGCATTCCCTCGAGCGATTTCACCGTCGTCTTCATCGTCGCTTCCTGATTTCGGGTTAGTCTTGAATGGCCTGATGCCACGAGCGGGCCTCGCCCTCGATCATTGCCAGTCGCCCGCCGTCGCCGGAATCCATGTAGATGCCAAAGCGTTCCTGCTTGCGCTCGCGGACATAGCGGCGGAGCATCGCCCGCAATTCCCGGGTCGGGATGAGGTCATAGGGCAGCTTGTCAATGGCAAAGAACCGCAGGTCTTCCGGCAGGTCGCGCCCTTGTCCGCCATCGGCAAGTCGGGCGCGATAGATTAGATAACCGGGGTCGCAGTCAGCAACATCGAAGATCGAGTAAAGAAAGGTGTTGTCTGACAGCAGCTTGAGGGATTTTCCGTCGTTGAGCGGCAGTTCGCTGCCGGCCTTACGGCGTTTGGCCGTTGGCAGAGCCCAGCCACCGCTTCCATCCGCTCGCAGCAGAATCTCGCCGCTGGCTTCGATCAGATAGCCGATGATCATGTTGTGCGAGGCCAGCCAGCCGGACGGCAGCGGATCCTTGACGCTGGCGTATCGGCCGCGGCAAAAGCCGAGGGGCGCTGAAGGGCTCGTGCCGAAAGCCTGCACCTGGCCGATCAGGATGACATGATCGCCTGCATCGACCCTGTTGTAGATCGTGCAGTCGAACCAGGTAAGGCTGTCCGTCAGGATTGGCGCGCCGGTATGAACGCGGTCGTGATTGACGGACTGGAATTTATCGGGGGATTTCGAGGCGAAGATCGCCGAGATGTCGACCTGCCCCTCATGTAGCAGGTTAACGGCAAAGGAATCCGCCGTCGTAAAGGCAGCAAAGCTTGACGCCGATTTTGCGACGCAGACGAGCAGCAGCGGCGGATCGAGCGAAACCGAGGTGAAGGAATTGGCCGTCATGCCGCGCGGATTGCCGTCCGAGTCGCGCGTGCTGATGATGGTGACGCCGGTGACAAAGGTTCCGAAAGCGCGACGCAACGCGATTGGGTCGATGGCCGTCGCAATCTTTGCGGTTCCCGTGGTCAACATGGGATCAGCGCCTCCTGCTGGTTGATAGCGGGAAGGCTAATCGCAAGAAGAGCGAGCTTCTTCCTTCATTCAGCCGGAAGAGCGCGGAATATATTGCTACTGTTTGCGGTAAGAGACGAAGGGTGCCGATCCGCCGTCTCGAGGGTCAGGTCGATTGATCGTCAGCCACGACCTTCCGTGACACCATGCAGGTGAATGGCCAATTCGATGGCAAAGCGCTGCTCGGGCGTCTCGACATTGATGCCGAACATTTCCTGGATTCGCGAGAGGCGATAGCGCAGCGTGGTTACGTGCAGGCCCATCGCATCGGCGCAGGCGCCGCTGCGGCAGCCTTCCCGCAGATAAGTCGACAGCGTTTTCAGATAGGGCGTGCCATGCTGGCGGTCGTGGGCGGCGATGGCGCCGATGCTTTCCTGCACGAAAGCGCGTACATCGTCGGCGCCTGCGGCCGCTACGAGCATCGGCAACGGCCCGAAATCCTGGCCGGACAGCGCACCGGTGCGACCGAACGAACGGGCGATGGCAATCATGCGACTGCAGCGATCCCAAGCCAACGGATAATCCGTCAACGTGGCACAGACGTTGCTGGCGATGACGATTGGTTCTTCGTCAAAATATTGGCCGAGATCCGCTGCGATACGCCGCATCAGTTTCGATGTCCGCTCCTGTTTCCAGATCTCGTCACAGGGAATGAGGCACACCAGCCCGCCATCGATGGCCACCACGCTCGCGGGGACGGAAGCTTGCTGCATGATGCGAGCGAGACTGTGATGCAGATCGACGGACGTTCCGCCAAGATTCTTCGCGCTCTCGGGAAAGTCGACGACGACGATTTGCTGAGTTGTCATGAAATTGATGCCGAGCCGCTGGGCCCGCTGCTGGACATCTGCCGCGTCGCGCCAACGCCGCTCCACCACCTCGAAGAAAAGCTCGGTCTGTGTGCGGGTTTCGAAACGGAATCGGATGAAACTGCGCATCATTTGGACGCTGAGCGCGAACTTGGCGCTGTCAAGCAGCAACTGGTCCAGATCGCTGAAGGCACGCGACGTGGAAAAGATGATCAATGCCCCGACAAGTTGGCGGTCGACCGTCAAGGGCTCGATGCGGGCGGCGAGATTGAGCCGGGAGCAGCCGTCATCGAGAAAAAGCGTCGCCCCGCTGTTGCCGCCCCGCTCAATTGTATCGCGTGCTGCCTTTCCCAGTTGTCGGCTCAGCGGACCCGCCGCTGACGATTGCCAAGCGACATCATCGAACTGCACCTCGCTTGGCGAGCGGCCGGCGACAATCTGGTTCGCAGTAAAATCGACGACGACGACCGGATTGGGCAGCAGGCTGCCGACCATCGCCGACAATGAAGAAACCGAGCCGTCTGCAAGCACGTGTTCAAGTAGTGAGGTGTGCGCCTTGAGCGCCTTTTGCAACCTGTCTCCGGCCTGCCGTTCGGCTTCCAGCCGCTGCTCCCTCTCGATCGCGATGGCGCCGAGATGGACGATCATACCCAGAAACGCCAAATCCTCTTCCGGGACCTCCATGATATCCCGCGACACAACGCTCAGCACCATTGGCCGGCCCTCGAAGTCGCTGCAGTTCATAGGCATGACCAGGACGGTACGGTAGTCTCGCTCGAAAGCTTCGCGGCGATAACCTGGAAACTCCTCGGATTCGCGCACGTCGCGGATGTAGACTGGCTCGTTCCGCTTCAAGGCGATCAGCGAGGGGCTCGTCGCCAGTTCCCAACGGTCAGGGAGCGTTCGCTCGATCAACGTCGGATCATAGCGAACCATCACATGGGCATAACCATGAGCGGCATCGATCGACATGATCGAACCGAGCGTCCAGTTCGCATGGCGGCAGGCGGCGAAAACCAAGTGCTTCAGAATCGTGACAAGATCGCCGCCGGAATTGATCTCACTCGCGACATCTTTGAGAACCGAGATTTGCGCCTTCCTGTCCACGATCGCTCCCTGCGCCACGACCCGCTGAGTTAGGCATGCGACGAAGCTGAATTCTACATCGTTTCGAAGTGCCGGCCATTCTGTTTTTCCTCCCTAACGAAGGAAGACATTCACCGTCGTTGCTCATTAGGTTGCGCCACAATCCAGCGAACAGATGAGGAATCCATGGATCTCGGAGTGAGAAAGTTCTGCACATTCATCGAGGAAGTATTCGTCGAGGGTGGCAAGAAAGCCGACCAACCGATCTCCATGGTGGTGGTCGCAGCCGTCTTGAAGAACCCGTGGGCCGGTCAAGGGTTCGTTGAAAATTTGCGCCCTGAGATTCTCCGGTTGGCGCCGGGTCTTGGCGCCGAAATGACCAAGCGGTTGGTGGCGCTCTTGTCGGCGGATAAGGTCGAGGCTTACGGCAAGGCGGCTTCGGTCGGCGTCAATGGCGAGATCGAACATGCATCGGCGCTGATCCATACCTTACGGTTCGGCAATATGTTCCGCACGGCGGTAAACGGCACGACCTATCTGAGTTTCACGAATACCCGCAACGGGCCTGGCGCCCTTCTTTCCCTGCCGATGACCCACAAGAGCGAAACCGGCAAGCGCTCCCACTTCCTGACGGCCAGTTTCCAGGTTCCGGACGCGCCCGGTGCGGATGAGATACTGATCGCCATTGGCGCGTGTGATGGCGGGCGGGCGCATCCGCGTATCGCCGACCGCTTCCAGGACCTGGCGGAAATGGAAGCTGAGGAGCAGGCACGCTGAGCTTCCTCTTTCGCGGTAATCCCGAGGCGCCGAAATGACCTTCCTCTATGATTGCGATGCGGAACGCGGTGCCGAGTGGGCAGCGATTTTTGCCAAACGCGCGCCCGAAATCGCATTCCACTATCGGGCGGCGCGATCGACCCGCGTTCGGTGAAATATCTCGGCGTCTGGAATCAGCCTATAAACCTAAGCGCGAAGAGCCGGAGCATTGAGGCTCTCCGCCTGAGGGCCACCGGCCCCCGCCAGGCAAACCTATAAACAGTGCTAGCTGTAAATGGGCCGGGCCGCTTAGTACCGTCGGCCGCAAACAAGGCTTGGGAGGGTCCGTCATTCGGTTCCTGCCGCGCCATGACGCGGAGCTTGGAACTGTGACGGCACATGCGACCACCGAAGGATTTAGCGACTACAGGGGCTACCGCACCTGGTATCGCGTAATCGGAGATCTCAACTCGGGCAAGCTGCCGCTGGTCATTGCTCACGGCGGGCCGGGTTGCACCCACGACTATGTCGATTCATTCAAGGAGCTTGCCGATACCGGGCGGGCCGTCATCCACTACGATCAGATCGGCAACGGCAAATCGACCCATCTGCCCGACAAGGGCGGCGACTTCTGGACCGTCGATTTCTTTTTGGGCGAACTCGATGCGCTGCTCGCTCACATTGGCATTGCCGAGCGTTACGCCCTGCTCGGCCAGTCCTGGGGCGGCATACTTTCGGCCGAACATGCCGTGCGACGTCCTGCAGGGCTCAAGGCATTGATCCTGGCCAATTCGCTGGCCTCGATGGCGCTATGGGTGGAAGGCGCGCTGCAATTGCGCGCCGGGCTGCCGGCCGATGTGCAAAATGCGCTTGACCGGCACGAGGCCGCCGGGACCACCGATCACCCGGATTATGTTGCGGCGACCAAAGCCTTCTACGAACGCCACGTCTGCCGTGTCCTTCCGACGCCGCCGGAGGTCGCCCGGACATTTGCCGCAATCGATGCGGATCCGACGGTTTATCACACCATGAACGGACCCAATGAATTTCACGTCATCGGCACGATGCGGGACTGGAGCATCGTCGAGCGCCTGCATCTGATCGAGACGCCGACCCTGGCGTTCCGCGGATTTTACGACGAAGCGACCGAAGCCTGCGTCCAGCCTTTTCTCGATCATATTCCCGACGTCGAAGGCATGGTCTTCCCCAATTCCAGCCATATGCCGCATGTCGAGGAGAAGGACGACTGCCTCGCCGCCGTCGGACGCTTTCTGGCCAGATACGACTGAGGTCCATACCCCCACAGCAGCCTATCCTTGCGCAAGCTCATTGTGCAGGGCTTAGAGCCGCCCGATTTGCTCATAATCTTTCCACGATCAGCCGCGATGGCCGCGTCCCATCGAGAAAAACCGTGTTGCGCGCCACTTGCCGGCTACGGCCGAGGCCAGCCGGCGCACCGGTATTCGGATTGACGTCGAACTTCGGAAAATTGCTCGAAGAGATGTCCAGCCGCAGCCGATGGCCGGCACGGAACAGATTGGCGGTCGCAAATAACTCGATGCGAAGCCGCATGATCTCCCCGGGCTTCACGAGCTCGGCTCTTTCGAATGAATGCCGGAAACGGCAGCGGAAAATCCCGTCTGTCAGGTTCAGGGCAAAGCCCGTCGGATAGTCGGCGCTCGGTGGATAGACGTCGATCAGTTTCGCCGTGAAATCGGTGTCGGTTGCATCGGTCGCCGCCCAGAGCTCCACCGCCACCCGTCCGAGCACGGTCAAATCGTCGGCAAGCGGCTCGGTCTCGAAGGAGAGGACATCGAGACGGGCGGAAAGCGGCAAGCCAAAATTGCGGCAGCCGAAGAACCTGTCGTCCTCTCTCTGGTCGAAGCCGCCGCCGGCGAAGATCGGCTGACCGCTGGTCAGCGCCCCGCCGATGGTCGGGACGGGATCGGCGGGATCGAAATCATAGGTCAGCGCGACGGCGTCGGCCGCAGGAAAGGCCTCCGAGAGCCTGCCGTTGGGGTGCAGATAATAGCTTTGCTCCGTCACGCCCGCCAGCGGCCACCGCTTGGCTTTGATCCAGCGGCCGCCGTGATCGAGACGGCCCGTTTCATTTTTCGTGCCCTTTCCCCCGCCCATGACAAAAAGGCGGATCGGCTCCTCGTCGAGATCGCCCTCCGGCCCGCTCTTCAGCCAGCGATCGAACCAGCGTCGACGAAACTCCAGCCAGCTCGCCGCCACATTGCCGCCGAGCGGAGCGTTCGGTCCGAAATCGACGTCGCCGGCAAAGGACAGATTGCGGTCGCCGTGCAAGCCCGGACCCATGATCAAGGCGAGCGGCCGTTTGCCATTGCTGGCAAGGCCAGCCAGATTCTCGAACGTCGTCGGGACATAGACGTCGAACCAACTCGACATCAGCGCGATCGGAATGTTGGGAATGGCATCGTAAAAGCCCGCTGCATGAATGCCCACCTGCTTCCAGAAATCGTCGAAGGTCTCGTGCCGCCACTGCTTGAGCAGATAGGCCTCGTATTGCGGAGCCCAGCGGAGCGGCGAACGTCCCTCCGACCACGGCATTCTGCCGAACCAGCGATGCAGGTTTTCCGCTCCGAGCGCCTTTTGGCCCAACTCGTCGCCGGCGGCAACGGCGCTCTCGCGGGCTTCCCGGTAGGCCCAGGTCGCCTGCTTCAGCTCGAACGCGCCACCTTGGCGGATGCCGCAGGTGAAGGCGTTAGAGAACCCGCCGGAATCAAGGATCATGGTAGCAAGAGCCGGTGGCGCAAGGCACGCCGCCGCCATTTGGGTATGTGCGGCATAGGAAAGGCCCATGGTGCCGATCCGGCCGTTGCACCAGGGCTGGGCTGCGATCCATGCAAGCGTGTCGTAGCCGTCCGGACCTTCGGAGCGATATTTGACGAACTCGCCTTCCGAGCCATAGCGGCCGCGGCAGTCCTGATAAACGACGATGTAACCATGGCGCACGAAATGCTCGGCGACCGTCGCGCGATCCATCGGTTCGGTCATACCGACCTCGAGCTCGGCGCGCGACGCCATCGCCTTGCCATAAGGCGTCCGCTCAATGATTACGGGAGCTGGCCGGTCCAGCGCGCCGCCTCCCCTTGCCGGTCTGTAGATGTCGGTCGCCAGTCTTACCCCATCGCGCATCGTCACCATGACGTCGCGGCAGAGCACCATGTCATCGGTCACGGACTGGAGCGCCTGGAGGTCGGTCATCTCTAAAAATTCCAAGGCGTTCAGACGGCAGCGTCATTGAGGTGGCATGCGCTCTTGTGTCCGGCAGCAACCACCTTCAGTCGCGGCGCTTCGGTCCGGCAACGAGGCATCGCGTGCGGGCAGCGCGGGTGGAAATGACAGCCGCTCGGCGGCGAGAGCGGGCTCGGCAATTCACCTGTGATGGCGGCAAAGCCGCGTTTGGTGGTTTCGATCCGCGGCACCTCGGCGAGAAGCGCCTGCGTGTAGGGATGGTTGGCCCGGGCAAATATCTCCTGGGACGGGGCCTCTTCGACGATGCGGCCGAGATACATGATCGCCACCCGATCGGAGATGTGCTCGACCACCCCGAGATCGTGGCTGATGAACAGGTAGGTGAGGTTCAGTCTCTCGCGCAGGTCCATGAAGAGATTGAGGATTTGCGCTTGGATCGAGACGTCCAGAGCGGCAACGGCCTCATCGCAGACGAGAAATTCCGGCTGCACGGCGAGCGCGCGCGCAATGCCGATCCGCTGGCGCTGACCGCCGGAAAACTGATGCGGAAAGCGGTGCTTCAATGCCGGATCGAGGCCGGCACGTCGGAACTGTTCATCGACAAAGGTGCCGAGATCGCCGCCGACCAGCCCGTGAACGCGCGGGGCCTCGCCGACGATATCGGCCGCTTTGCGGCGCGGATTGAGCGAGGCATAGGGGTTCTGGAATATCATCTGCACGCGCAGCTTGGCTTCACGCCGCTCGGACGGCGGGAGCGCCTTCATATCCTTGCCGCGCCACGATACCGATCCCCTGGTGGGCGACACAATGCCCGCGACGATCCGCCCCAGCGTGGACTTGCCGCATCCCGACTCGCCAACGAGGCCCAGAACCTCACCCGTGCGAACGGCGAGACTGACACCGTCGATCGCCTGCACCCTTGCCGCCGGTTTGGCAAGTTTGAGCGAGATCGCCAATCGAGCAGCGAGATCGGGCCGAGTGCCGAAGCTGTGAGAAATCTCGTTCAGCTCGATCAGCGGCGTCATCCCGCCAGAACCCGGTGAGGAGCTTTGAATGTTTGCCGCAACCGGAGTGGAGGAGATCATACGCGGAGCTCCGGCAAGGGATGGACGCAACGGTGCTCGCGCGGGCCAGCAGCGAACAGCGGCACCGCCTGGGCACACACCGCATCGGCACGTGCGCAGCGCGGGGCGAAAGCGCATCCGGTCGGCAGCCGCGCAACACTGGGCGCCATTCCGGGGATCTGCCGAAGCCGCTCGCCGCGCTGGTTGCGGCTGGGAACGGAGTCGATCAGACCGGCGGTATAAGGGTGCAGCGGACGGGCGAGAACGTCCGACACCGGACCGGATTCGACGATGCGGCCCGCATACATCACTGCGATCCGGTCGGCGAGCCGCGAGACGACGGCGAGATCATGCGTGATCCAGATCAGCGACGTGTTGTTCTGCGCCACGAGCTTTTGCATCTCGGCGAGAATCTGCGCCTGGATCGTCACATCGAGCGCGGTGGTCGGCTCGTCGGCAATGATGAAGTCCGGCTGGTGCAGCAGCGCGATAGCGATAACGACGCGCTGGCGCATGCCGCCGGAAAACTGATGCGGATAGGCCTGCAGCCGCTCGTCCGGGCTCGGAATCCCGACCATACCGAGCGCGTCGCGCGCCCGCGCCCTGGCATCGGTGCGCGAGACGTTTTCATGCGCCTGCACCGCCTCGATCATCTGCGTATCGATGCGCAGGACCGGGTTCAACGTCATCATCGGATCCTGGAAGATCATGGCCATGCGGCGGCCGCGCAGCGCTCGCATCTCCTCGCGGCTGGAGCGGGTGATGTCGCGGCCGTTGAAGACGATCTGACCGCCGACGATCGTCCCGGGCGGATCGACCAGGCCGATGATGGAAAAGCCAGTGACCGACTTGCCGGACCCGCTTTCGCCAACGAGACCCAGAACCTCGCCGCGCGCGACGCTGAACGAGACGCCGTCGACGGCTTTTGCTTGTCCGAAATGGGTCCTGAGATCGCGGACTTCGAGTACGGTCGCATTCATTCGCGCCCCCGCGGGTTGAGCACGTCGCGCAGCCGATCACCGACGAGGTTGATCGCAACCACGGTAATCAGCAGCGCTACGCCCGGATAGAAGCTGATCCAGGTCATGCCGGAGAGCATGTACTGGTAGCCGTTGGCGACCAGCAGGCCGAGACTGGGCTCGGTGATCGGCACACCCAGGCCAAGGAAGGACAAGGTCGCCTCCAGCGAGATGGCGCGCGCCACCTGCACCGTCGCGATCACGATCAGCGGCGGCAGGCAGTTGGGCAGCAGATGGACGAACAGAATGCGCCATCGTGGAATAGCGAGCGACTCCGCTGCTTCCATGTATTCCTTGCGCCGCTCCACCAGCGCCGTGCCGCGCGCGGCACGCGCGTAGGTCGCCCATTCGACGATCACCAGAGCGAGTACAACGTTGAGGATTCCTTTGCCGAGAAAGGCGAGGATCATCAGCGCAACGAGAATGGAGGGGAAGGAGAGTTGCAGATCGACGATGCGCATGATCGCCGTCTCGGTCCGACCGCCAACATAGGCGGCGAGCAGGCCCAACGAGGCGCCGAACAGCGCTGCGAAAAGCGCCGAGCTGACGCCGACGCCGAGCGATATGCGCAGGCCATAGATGATGCCGGAAAGCATGTCACGACCCTGGTCGTCGGTGCCGAGCCAGAACGTCATGCCCGTCATCGATTGCGAGCCGGGCGGCAGGCGACTATCCATGATGTCGAGCTGGTTCAGGTCGTAGGGATTTTGCGGCGCTATAAGCGGCGCAAGCAGCGCCAGCCCGATAACCGCGGTTAGCAGCACGAAACCGATAACGGCGGCGGGCGAGCGGAAGAATGCCCGCACGAGCACTTGAAACGGCGCCTCTTCACCCTTTTCGGCCTCGACCGGCATCGGCGGCGGCAAGGTGTCGACGCTCATCTCACGATCCCTCGCCCTGGAGCCGCACCCGCGGGTCGAGTGCCGTATAGGTCAGGTCGACGACGAGATTGATGATGACGAAGAAGGCGACGATCGCCATCAGGTAAGCAGTGATGATCGGACGGTCCAGCACGTTGATGCTGTCGATGATCAACTTGCCCATGCCCGGCCAGCTGAAGACGCTTTCGGTGACAACCGAGAAGGCGACGATAGAGCCGAATTCCAGGCCGATAATGGTTACCACCGGGATCATGATGTTCTTCGAGACGTGGACGCCGATCACGCGCGTTTCTTTGAGGCCCTTGGCCCGTGCGAACTTGACGAAATCGAGCGGCAGGACTTCGGCGACGCCGGCGCGCGTCAGGCGTAGAATGAGGCAGGCGTCGAACAAGGCGAGGTTCACCGCCGGTAGGATCAGGTGGGCAAGGCCGTCTTTGGTCAGGAACGCCCATTGGACGCCGAACAGTTCGGCGGTCTGGCCGCGCCCACCGCTCGGCAACCAGCCGAGTTGCACGCCGAAAAACATGATCAGCACCAGCCCGACCCAGAAGGTCGGCAGCGAGAAGCCGAGGATGCTGACGGTCATGATGACGCGGCTCAAGATGCCGTCCGGCCGCAGCCCGGCATAAAGCCCGAGCGGCACGCCGACGACGATGGCGATGAGGATGGCAGCGACGGCCAGCTCGAGCGTCGCCGGCAGTCGCTCCAAAATCACCCTGATCGCCGGCTCGTTGTAGACGTAGCTCTCGCCAAGGTCGCCATGCAGCGCCGCCCAGAGGAAGCGGAGATACTGCTGCCAAAGCGGCAGGTCGAGCCCGAGGGCCTGGACGACGCGCGCGCGCTCGATCTGATCGGCGTCGGGAGAGATCAGAATGTCGACGGGGTCGCCGATGACGTTGATCGCGATGAAGACGATGAGCGTCATGGCGAACATGACCATCACGGCCTGGAGCAGCCGGCGCACGACGGCTGCGGTCATGGCATCGCTCTCCAGCCTGATTGCCGGAAAGGCTCGTCGGTCGTCTGTGCGCGGCACATCACGCCGGCACCGCCATCGCCATGCCGTCGCGCTGCGGATCGGCACCGCCGCGGCAAACTCCGTCTTCGATCTGGATGCCGTGAAGGGCGGCAAAAGCGTAACTTTGCCAGGAGCGCTTCACCTCGTAGCCCCTGCCCTCGATTTCTTCAGTGACATAGCGCGGAATGCGATTGGAGACGTCGATTGTGTTCGACACCGCCACGATCCTCGGGGCGGCCACCGCTTCGGGCATGCTCATATCGAAATCAATGAGGTTCATCAGGCCCTGCGCCATGGACGGCGCGATATAGCTGCCGCCGGGCGCTCCCATGACGATCACGGGCCGGTCGTCCTTGAAGACGATGGTGGGCGCCGCAGAGCTGGCCCGCCGCTTGCCGGGAGCCAGCGATCCGGCCCTGCCCGGCCTTGGGTCGAAGCGGCTCATCGTTCCGTTGTACATGAAACCCAAGCCATCGGTGATCGCCCCCGACGGACTGCCCAGCGTGTGGGTCAAGGCGACGGCGTTGCCCTCCCGGTCGACTACCGAAATATGAGTCGTCTCGCGCGGCGACCGGTCGTCGACGCGCTCGATCCTGGCGCGCAGCCCAGCCTTGATCTCGGCGGCAAGCCCGCCGCAATAATCGCGGGACAGCAGCCGCCCGATCGGAACGTCAACATAGGCAGGATCGCCGAGGTGGCGGTCCTTGTCGATGGTCATGCGCTTCATCGCCTCTGCCAGCAGGACGATATGCTCGGCACCGCCATGCTCCATGGCTCCAACATCAAAATGCGCGAGGATGTGGAGCAATTGCAGCATGGATATGCCGCTGGCGGGCGGCGGGCTGGTCGCGATATCGTAGCCGCGATACTCGCCCCAGAGCGGTTGCGCGGTAGAGAGCTCGTAGCACGCCAGATCATCCGTCCCGATGAGGCCTCGGTTGGCGGCCATGTCGGCGGCGATTTCTTCGGCGATCTCGCCCTTGTAGAAAATGTCCGGACCGGCCGCCGCGATGCGCTCGAGCGTTTGAGCGAGATCGGTGTTGACGACGACGTCACCTGGCAGCTTCACCGTGCCGTCAGAGCGAAAATAGATTGCGCGCCCCGTGTTGCTGAAGCGCAGCTTGTCAAGTGTCCGCACTTCGCCGGTGTCGACGCCGTCCTGCGACCAATACCAGTGGACATGCGGGCGGACCATGAAGCCTCGCCTGGCCTGCGTGGCGGCGGGTGCGACGACATCGGCCCATTCAAAAGTGCCATATCTCGCCAGCGCCTCAGCATAACCCTTGATACTGCCCGGCGTGCAGACGGCGAGGTAGCCGATCTCGCTGATGCCGCCTTCCAGCAGAAAGGCGAAGCCATCGCGAGACTGGCCGACCAGGAGGTCGCTCCACATTTCGGGCGATGCTTTGAGCGGCGCCCTGGCGTAGAATTCAAGCACCTCGTGCACGCCGCGTCGCGGCATGTAGACCTGCATCGAGCCAAACCCCCCGATGCCGGCCATTTGAGGGTCGACGACGCCTTGCATGAAAGCGCAGGCGATCGCCGCATCGACGGCGTTGCCGCCGCGTTTGAGCACCAGCGCGCCCGCCTCGACCGCCTCCGGCTGCGGCGCAACGATCATTGCGTTCATCTTGAGGCGTTCCGTCGTTCCTTGAGCGCCTGGGCCAGGAAATCCTTGACCGGATCGAGAACCGCGTCGCGTTCGTGGGATACCCCGGGCAACAAATCAAAGCGTACGCGCACACCGGCTTCCTCGAACGATCGACACAACGTCCTGAGGCGTTCCGGCCTCGTTTGTCCTGCATCGTTGGCGCCCGGCATCCAATGGGTGCTGCCTTGGACATGCGTGATTTCCCAGGTCTCCAGGTCGGCATCGCCGACGATCATCTGGACCGGCACTTTTGCCAGCGCTGCGGCGTCGAAGGTGATGCCGAACTTCTCCGCCAGGTCGCGAATGCCCACCCACCAGTCCCGCGTCGGATCGAGCAAGGTCACCGAGCCTGGCGCACCGATCGACGCCGCCCAGAGCCTGTCGGGATGGAGGATGGCGAAGCGATGGGTGAAGTGCCCGCCGCCGGAAAATCCGAACATGGCGAAGCGGGTCCAGTCCTGACGGTATTTCGCGACAACTTCCTCGACTATGGCGAGCAGCACCTGATCGTAGCGGATGTCGCCCTCGATCATGTATTTGTATCCGCTGCGGGCGTCGTCGCCGAGAACGCCCATTGGAAACACCGGGCACAAGATGGCGCAGTCGTTCCAGCGTCCGAACTCGGCGAACGCGTCGCGGAAACCCAGGAACGAGGTGCGGCCAGTGCCATGGACGGCCACCAGCAGGTCGACTTGGGCGCCTTCCCCAACCGCGGGCGGTACATACAGGCAATAGTGGAAGCGTGGGTCTGATTTGGAAGCAAAGATGGCGGTCGCGCCAAGATCGTATGTAGCGCGACCGCGATCCGCGACGGATCCCGTGGCGATGCTCGTCAAGTCTACAACTCCTCAGACAGTCTTGGCATTCATCGCCAGCGTATACTGGTCGGCCCGCGTCGTGAACTGAAGGTCCTTCCGGGCAGCCACGACGAGGACCTCGTGGTGCATCGGAATCACAGCGACGTCGTTGAAGACGATCTCGCTGAGCTCCGAGAGCATCTTTTCGCGTTTGGCATCGTCCAGCGTCCGCTTCGCCACAACCAATTTGGCATCGAGATCGGGGTTGGAGTAGCGGCCCGAATTGGCAATACCCATACCGGCATCCGGGTTCTGCGTCGCGACCAGCGCTGTCATCGGGTTAGAGGTTTCGCCCGTGTTGACGCCCCAGGAGTCCAGATTGATGCTGAACTCATGGGCATCCGCCTTGTCGGCATAAACCGACCAGGGCATGACCTCGACGCTGACTTCCAGGCCGATGCGGGAGAACATCTGGGCCACGGCCTGCACGATCTTCGAATCGTTGACGATACGATCATTGGGCCCGTGGATCGTCAGTCGGAAGCCGTCGGGGTAGCCAGCCTCGGCGAGCAGGGCCTTGGCTTTTGCAGCGTCGAATGGAACGGGTTTGATAGCAGCCGAGGTGCCCGGGGCGCCGGCAGGCAGAAACTGCGAAGCGACAATGGCATTGCCCTGCATCAAGCGCTCCACAATGGCGCTGCGGTCGATCGCCATGGACAGCGCCTGCCGCACGCGCAGATCCTTCAGCGGGTTGCGGTCGAGCGGCTTGCCGTCCTTGCCAGTGATGAAGGGCGTGACGTCCCGGAACGTGTCCAGCGAGAAGAAGACGACCCGGCTCGAGACGCCGCGAATGATGTGAAAGCGCTCGTCTTTTTCGATGCGAGCAACACCCTCGTAGGGCACCTGTTCAACGAGATCGAGATCGCCGGCGAGCAGGTTGGCAAGCCGCGCGCCGGCATCGGTGACGATGCGGAGCTCGACGTCCGGCAAAGCAGGCTTCGGTCCCCAGTAGTTTGGATTGGCGGAAAGCGCGACACGGTTGCCGGAAACATATTCCTTCAGCACATACGGGCCGGTGCCGATCGCCGCGGTGCCGTCGTTGAACTGATCGCTAGGGGTATCCTTGAACTTGGCGCGGATGATGCGAATGCGACTGAGGGAATTGGGCAGAAGCGGCTCCGGCTGCTTGGTTTCGATGAGAAGCTTGCCGGGTTGGGGCGAGGTGATCGAGTTGATGTTGCGCGTGTAGGTCCGGAACGACGCCGTGCTTTCGATGGTGTTGGCCCGGTCGAATGAGACGACGATGTCGTCTACGGTGAGCGGCTCGCCGTCGCTGAAGCGCACGTCGGGCCGCAGGTCGAACTCCCAATGGGTGTCGTCGACCACGCGCCAGGCCGTCGCGAGCCCCGGTCTGGAGATCGATTTTTCGTCGTTGATGACGAGCGTGTCGTAGATGTGGGTGGCAAGCGCGTTGTTCGGCGCATTGCTCTTCAGATGCGGGTCTAGCGTCGTCGGCGGAGCAGCCATGCCGATCCGCAGCTGGCCATTTGCCGCGGCCTGGGCAAGCCCCGTCCAGCTGATGCCTTGCAAGACAGCGGCACCCCCGAGCGCCCATTGCATCAGCGCACGGCGCGATATTGTCCGGTTCATCATTGGTTCTCTCCGTGTCCACTCTGGATAGTTCCGTCGGAGGAGTTCTTTTCCGCTGCCGCTTGCCATCATCGAGCCCAGCCCAGGATCCGCTGACGGTGCCGGCCTCCTTCCTGACGGGAGTTGAAACTAAAGCTCCTCCGTTTGTCAATACAGATAAACCATTGTTTCACTGGACGAGACAAATTTTCTCGTTTAGGCTTCAGCATGAGAGTTTTGGCGAGGAAACGAGAAATGACCGATCAGGCAGACACCCGGTACACAGTCGATTCCGTCGATCGCGCGATCAGCTTGCTGCAGACTGTGGCCGGAGAGGCCGATCTTGGCGTTTCCGAAATCGCGCGGCGTTCCGGCGACAGCAAGGCACGTGCTTTCCGGCTTTTGCAGACGCTGGTGCGACGCGGTCTGCTGGCGCGGTCATCGGATGGAAAAGGCTATCGCCTCGGCCTCGCCGCGCTGATGCTCGGCCACGCCGCCAGCGAACAGATGGACCTGATCCGCATTGCAAACCCTGTTCTGGAAGAACTCGGTCAGGCGATCGGCGAAACCACCCAGCTGCGAATCCGCGATGACCAGGAAAGCCTTTGCGTCGCCAAATGGGAGCCGAAGCGGGACCTTCGCGTCAATGCGATTGTCGGCCGCCGGCGGCCGCTACATGCCGGTTCGAGCAAGGCGTTCCTGGCCCATATGGATGATGAGGAGCGCGAGGCCATTCTTTCGGGCCCGTTGAAGCGCTTCACCAAGAAAACTGTGACCGATCCTCGGCTTCTAAGGGGCGGGCTCGAGCAAATCCGCAAGGCGAAGTTTTTCGTCAGTCGCGGCGAGATCAACGACGATCTGATTTCGATCACCGCACCGGTGTTCTTGGCACCGGGCAAGATAATCGCGGCGCTGAATATCGCTGCCCCGGAAAACCGGGTGCCGGAGGAGCGGATAAGCGAACTGGGCGGTATGGTAGCCCGGGCCGCCCATCGTATTTCCGCCGCCCTTGGCTTTCGCTCGCCGGCCAATGAGATAGCGAGTTGAACCGGTGCCAAACATCACACGACTTCCTTGGCGGATTGGGATGAGGGGTGTATCTCCGGAACGGTGAAAATCGACACCTCGCCCTTGAAGCCTTGGAGTTCAAAGGCGCCTGCCTGCACAACCGGCATCGATGCTCCTTGCGCAAATCCGGGACCAAGCACCAGAGGGATGCTCAGCTTTTTGGTGGTTGACTCGAGCCGTGCGGCGCGGTTCACCGGCGAGCCGATCGCGGTGTAATCGAAGCGCCGTTCGGAGCCGAAATTCCCTACGGAGCAGATGCCAGTCTCGATGGCGACGCCGATTTGGATAGAGGGGTGCCCGCGCGCGGTGAACGCGGCGTTTTCGCGCCTCACCCGTTCGATCAGGGCAAGCCCCGCTTCGAGCGCGCGCTCGCGATGATCTGGCTGGTCAAGCGGCGCGTTCCAGAAGGCTAGCACGGCATCGCCCATGAACTTATCGATGGTCCCGTCCCGCTTGAGTATCTCATCGGTCGCAAGGCCGAGGAAGTGATTGACCACCTTTGCGATTTCTTGGGCATCGAGTTGTTCGCTCATCGCCGTGAAGCCGCGTATGTCACTCAGCAGGATTGTGATCTCGCGCTTCTCTCCGGACAGGATCGCTTCGGTATCCGAATTTGCGAGGCGCTGCACCACGGAGGGCGACAGATATTGGGAAAACTGCCGTGCCAGGGTGGACCGGCGCTGCTCGCTGCGCCTGTAGAGGACATAGCCTTCGAAGCCTGCTAAGAGGATCGTCGCAAGCGCCGGCTGTAGTGGGTCGTAGAGCTTACCCTGCAGGCTGTATTCGAGAGCGCCGAACGCGAAGGGCGTGGCAACAAGGAGCGCCAGAGCGAGGGCGCCAAGCATGACACGCTGGGCGAGAACTCCCGAAAGTCCGATGAAAACGATGCCACTGAGGACCAACCACAGCCGCTCGAGCGTACGCGCTTGCGTTGGCTCTGCAAGATAGCGCGCGGCAAGCATCTGGCCGATTGCATCAGCGTGGATCTCCACGCCTGGTCGCGCCGGACGCGTCGGGGTTGGCAGGTACTGCATCAATCCCACGGCCGACAGGTCGACAATGGCGATGGCGTTCCGCAGCAGCGGATCGCCGCGGCCCGAAAGAATACTACTGGCAGATATGCGCGGCGTATTGGTGTCGGTTTCCCAGAGGCGGATGCTGCCCTGCGGCTCGAGTGGCACGATGGTCCCGGCCATCCTGAGCGCGTCAAACCCGGCGGCATTCATCCGGGCTACGTAGCCGTTCTCTCCGGCGTAGAGGCGCAGGAGTTCGAGCGCGAAGGACGGCCAGAGCTGAACGCCTTGAGCCGTATTTCGGAGCCAGAGCAGCGGCACATGGCGTAGTACGCCGTCGGGATCCGGCAAAGTGCGAATTGCGCCGAGGCCTGCAGCGGCGCTCGAGAAATCCGGAAGCGAGCCTGTCAGACCGGTGAAGCCAGGAAGAGTCTCGGGTACTTGCCCGACGATCGACCAGCCGGCTTTGGGCTCTGCTTCTGAAACCGTCGCCTCGTTACCCAGGCTGACGGCGAGCGCCGTTCGATTTTTCGCCAGTGCGCTGGCGAGGCGCTTGTCTCCGGCGATGCCATCAGGAGAGATGTCAGCCTCGGGCAGCATCAGCGCAAGCCCGATCACCGCGGCACCGGACGCGGCGACACCATCGACTAGATCGGCCAAAAGGCCACGGTTCCAAGGCCATCGCCCATATGCCTTAAGGCTCGCGTCGTCTATCGAGACTATGACAACAGGATTGCTCGTCGCCTCGCGCGGAGCGAGAAACTGGTAGAAGTCGTACGTACGCTCGCGCAGGCGCGATAGCGGCCCGTCGAAAGCAAAATGGCAAGCGAGCAGCAAGAGTACGACCGCAAGACCAGGTATTTTCCGCCTGGCAGCCCGCCGCCAATCAAGCGAGGGGCTCATGCCGATCGGCCGGGCTTACCGGCAGTCGGGAAAGCAGTCATCATCCTCATCATCCACCCCGCTGCCTACAGGGGGCGTTGAGCTGTCAGGGAATTCCATGGCCACGCCGGGCAACGCGCCGTCGGTGGACTTGCAGGCTTTGAGCGAGTTGCCGAGTGCTGACGCACAAATCGCGCTTACGTTCAGCCCCGGACCCGGTTCGCCTGGCATGCCGGTGCCGGCTATCCGATCGATGCTGTCCAATATCGGGAAGGCGTCGATACCGCCGTAGCCGGTCAGCAGTTTGCCATTGTCCGACGTGCAGGCGTGGCCCGGGTTTGTGATCACGAGCTTGCGACCATTCAACATGCAGGTCATGCGGCCGGCGCGCAGTATGCCGACGGTCTGACCAGCTATCACAAGCACTTCAATGATGCCGCCTCTGGCTCCGAGCACCATGTGTGGCGTCGCAACTTGCATGTCGCCGCCCTTCGAAACCTGACCGCCGTAGAAACGGGCCAGGCCGCTGTTCATCCTGATGTCGATCTTTCCTGATCGGGACCCCGGATTGTAGACGAATTCATCGATCGTCAGGCTGGTGTTCGGACCAATCTTGGCGCTCGACTCGTCCCGGAACACGAGCATTCCCAGACCGGTGATATTGCTGCGCAGTTGGTCGCCGAGTTCGACGGCAGCGCCGACGTTCATCGCCTCGCGGTCATTGCGGATGATGTCGGTCTGGTAGGCCGTCATGGACCCGACCGTTTCAGCGACAGACGGTGCCGCAAAGCCAAGGCAGGCGATACAGGTGGCTATCTGACGATACAGGGTCCTCATCGCGGTCTCTTTCAGTTGAGCGTCAACGTGTAGCTCACGAGCAATTCGAATGAATTTCGGTCGCGGCTAGCGATATCGAAGTCGGTTTCGCGATAGGCGAGGTCGACGCTGACCTTCTGCCACTCAGTGAGCTGAAAATCGCTTTCCGAGGCAATGCGCCAGAAGTCGCTTTCTATGTTCGTGCCGATGCCGACGGACAAGTCGGGAGTGTCGCTGTGGCCGGCCGAGACGGCGACCTGGTGAGACCATACGAACAGGTCCGGTACTTCCATCAGCACGCCGCCGTACCGGATCTCGCCCATGTAGCTGCGGCCGATTTCGCCAGATCCGGAGGCGAAGTCATTCGAGCCGACCAGGCGCAATCCGAGCGCCTGGCCATTGCGGAAGCGGTAGCTGCCGCCTGCCTCATAAAAGACCCTGCTATCGGCGAAAATGCCTTGCGAGGCGCTTAGATCGATGTAGCCGCCGCCTGCAAAAAGCGTCGTCTCGACGGTCGGGCGCACAAGAAAGCGTCCACTGAGGCCGATGCCGGTTTCGTGGATATCGCTGTCGAAACGATCTGTAACGGTAAACGCCGAAAGCAGCAGGCGCAGCGAATCGATCCCACTGTTGGGCAGCCCCTTGTCCCAGGTGATCGCGGCGTTGCCGTGGATGAAAGTCTCCTTGCTACCCGGAACCGACAGGTCTGGCGTGAAAAAACGCTGTGTCGCCGTCAACGACCCTGAAAGAACGAGAGCGTCGGCACTTGGCGTGCCGAGGTCCCATCGCACAAAGCCTTCCGCCCGCCCATAGGGCGAGACGAAGCTGTCGTCGTCCTGGGCCCCACCGGGCTCAAAATCGGTGAATGCGCTGAACACGCCGCCGGTCAGGGCGAGTTCCCAGGTGACGCCACGCAACGCGCGCTCGATGCGGGCAAGCAGGCGAACAGCTTCCTGCTGCTCAGCCGCGGACAGGCCCCCGACCTCGATGCCGTACTGCACCTGCCGCCGGGCCAATTCATAGGAGCCGACATGATAGTACAACCGGCTGGCCGCAAGCCGGGCGCGGGCATCGCGGGGATATTTGATGAGATACTGCTCGACCGACGAGATCGCCTGATCGTACTGCCCGGCGTTGACGGCAACCGTGACGAACTGGGCGAGCGTTCTGTTGTCGGCCGGACTGGCGATGCGGGCTGAAAAAGCATCGTCATAGGCCGGATAGGGACCTTGTGCGCCGGCCGGCGATATGCCGGTGCAAAGCAGCGCCGCGGCGAAGCCGAAGATCATTGAAAACGAGGAATGCATGCCGAGAAACCCACCCCAACCCGACTAGTGCAGCGATCTAGCACGCCTGCACGAAAAAAAGCGACAGAACTGGCACAAAACCTTCCGACTCTTCAGCAGCTGTTGCAGCTGCGCAACAAACTATCGGGTTCATTCGCATTTCGGCTACCCTGGTTGGCCAAGCATCTTCTCAGCGTTGCTGGACTTCGAGCAAGTATTCGGTACAAACGGCAACTAAGCCAAATCATAATCAGCCGTGGATCGCGCAGCCGACAAGATCAATATTGTTTGCGCGATTCTGCGCATATCTGGTCGCCGCCTGACGCATCAAGTGTCACATGTAGCTCATCCGAAGGTCTTCCGTCGCGTTGCGCAAGCGGTCGGAGAGCTGGCGGGCGATGCTTCTCAGGACGGCCTGCGCAATGTGCGGCCTAGCCTTTGTTATCTTGTTGAACGCCCACGAGGTCAGCTTATAGGCAACAACATCCTCGTCGGCGATCACGTCCGTCGAGCGTGGTCGCTCGGTCAGGAAACCCATTTCGCCCACTGTGCATCCAGCCCCGATGCTCGCCAGCCGGCGCCGCCCGCCAGGCGTAATTACCCAGACGCTGATACAGCCGCGCGTCAGCATCCACAGTCGGTCCGCCGGATCGCCAGCGCGGCACAGCACTGCGCCCTTCGGGAATTCGACGTGGTCGAGATAGCTCATCAGCACCTTCAAATCTTCCGGCTGCGTGGTCATGCCGAAATCGGTGCGTTCGAGTGGCACCTCTATCACGGAGCGGGCTGCACTGTCGGTCCGCTGCACGATTTCCTCTTCGAAGCGCTCCAGCGCTGTTTCGAGGTCGGGGTAGATATTCGGTCCATTAGGTTGCGACGTGCACTCCTCCAGAACCTGGGCATCCTTGAGGTCACTGAAGAACAACCGCTGACCACGCCTGGCGCACCGAGCGGCGATCTGCTGCAATGTCAATGCGCCGGAGGCGTCGATGTCGCTGACGGCGCGGAAATCGAGAATGATCACCCGCACGGCGATGGGCAGCCGGTCGATCTCCTCCGCGAGCTCATCGGCATTGCCAAAGAATAGCACCCCCTGCAGCTCGAAGACTGCAAGCTCCCGCTCGTGGGCCGCCAGCAACTCGTTCTGAGCTGTGGAACGGATGCGCCTGGAGCGCGTCTTGCCGACTATCTCCTTTCGCCGCACCACGGGCCGGTTCATTTCGATCATGAAGACGATGCAGGCCAGCGCCACGCCGACCACGGCGCCGACAACGGGTTGGCCAAGCACTGTGGCGAGCGCCACCGTAGCGACTACGCCGATATTGCGCTGTGCCTGGATGCGGCCCGTCGCATCCTTGCCGAAGAGTGCCTGGCGCGCGGTCCGCAGCGCCCAACGGTCTATGGTATTGATGCCGACGAAAACCAGAATGGCGGCCAGCACAACCAGCGGCATCGAGAAGATCAGACCCGGGAACGCAAGGATGGCCGCAAGCAGCACCGCCCGGCTCGCAAATGTCGAGGCGCGCGTGCGCCCACCGGCACGATGGTTGGCGGCAGTCAGCGAGGCTGACGTGGAGACGAACAGCCCGCCCATAATAGGGGAGACAAGGTTGGCGATGCCCAGCCCGACAAGGGCGCGGTCCGGACCGATCTGAATGTCAGCCAGATTGCGCGCCGTGCGGAGGGTGAAGACCGTGTCAAGCGTTCCCACGATCGCCAGGGTCAACGAGCCGGCGATCAGGGTCCACCAGATATCTCCGAACCCGAGCCGGAGTGCGATGGCAGCGTCGTGTAGGCCTATCGGCGCCCAACCGCCCAGATCGATCGTGCCGACAACGGGGCCGAGCTCAATGCCGGGCGCCCACAGACGGGCAGCATGGTAGATCAGATAGCCGATCAGCAGGCCGGCAAGCAGCGCCGGAATCCTGGGTGCATGTCGCGTGATCACCACCATGGTCGCGATCAGCGCAAGACCGAAGGGAAGTCTTGTCAGAGTAGCGAGGCTGAAATCTGCCGCCGCGACCCCACTCCAGGACGAGACCGCGAGAAGCACCGGGGTCTGACTCTTGATGATCAGGATGCCAACGCCCGAGATGAACCCGGCGACAACCGGGTGGGGGGCAAGCTTGACGATTCGGGCGAGTCCGGTCGCCCCGATGAAGATCATCCAGAAGCCGGCCAGCATTACGCATCCGACGAAAGCAAGCAGCGCCTGGGTCGTGTTGCCGTCGAGAGCGACGAGCAAGGATCCCAGCAGGCTGGCCTGGATCAGTGAGTTGCTGGGCATGGTCGTCACGAAGGACGACCGTTGAAACACGGAAGCGACGATGCCGCCGACAATGGCCGCGATGACGCCGGCAAGCGCGCCTTCCGCCACCCGATCCTCGCCGAGCGGCGAAAGGGCAAGGACGCCGGAGGAGATGCACATTGGCAGCGCTACGCCAGCCGTCGTCACACCTGCGGTCAGTTCCTGGGCCAGAACGCCCAGCCCGGCGCTCAAGCGGCGCGCAAAATCCGTCTGTGTCCCAACCTGCTCAACCACCATTCAGAGCCCCTACAACCTCACGGCGGTGATCCCGCCAACGCCATCCTTAATGTCGGCACGCGTCCGCGGCCGCGACCCACTACAGCACGAGCGTAGTGGCCAGCCCCAGCATCAGGCCCATGCCTACAATATCTGTCACCGTGGTAAGGAAGATCGCGGAAGCCACGGCCGGATCGGCGCCGACCCGCCGCAGGCCCAACGGGATCAGCACGCCGGAGATCCCGGACATGAGGCACGATCCGGACATGGCGAGCAGGATCACAAGTGCCAGCATGGGCGCCTGGGATGCCGACTCCGGTTGCTGCGAGGCGTAGAACCACATGGCCGCGGCCGCCACGAGACCGACGAGCAGGCCGTTGGCGATCCCGAGCGCTCCCTCCCTCAGCACCAGGTGCAGCTTCGATCGTTTGTCCACATCCCCTAAGGCGAGGCCACGCAGCGTAATAGCCAGCGCCTGGCAGCCGGTGTTTCCGCTCTGTCCGGCCAACACCGGGAGGAACGCCGCCAAGGCGACGATTTTCTCGATCGTGCCTGTGAACGAGCCGACCACGAAAGCGGCTATGAAGGCCGTCAGCAGGTTGAGCTGCAGCCACGGATGGCGTTTCAAGAAGGCTGAAAACAGCGGCGTGAAAGAACGCTCCTCCTTCTGGACACCCACCATCTGGCCAGGCTGGGCAGAAATCTCGATGATTTGCTGCTCGAACAGCCGCCAGCCGCGAACCTGCCCGAGCAGCCGGTTCTCCGCGTCCACCACGGGATAGACAGGGTAGTGACGGCGTACCGCCGCCTTGCAGGCTTCGCTCAAAGGCATATCGAGGTGAAGGGCGAATGGACTTGCCAGCATGATCTGATCCACCGTCGCGTCGGCCTCGCTCAGCATCAGATCGCGCAAGACCACCAGGCCAACCAGTTTATCGCCATCGTCCGTGATGTAGAGGTAAGTCAACTCGGTCGGCACCTGCGCGCGCCTGACGGCCTCGACCGCGGCGGCTACCGTCGTCCCGACAGCAACGCTGGCGGGGATCGGGTCCATCAGCTCGACGATGGCCTCGGGGATCGCGAGATCCTTTCCGTCGGTATGAGTTTTAATGGGCCTCCTTTGCGGTGGCAAATACTCCGCCACCTTCCGGGCGTGCCTATCCGGTAACAACTCTAGTGCGTCGCGGATGAACTCGGGAGACTCTCGGGCTAGCAATTCAGCCGCGTCGTCAGGTGCTCGAGCACGCAGCGTGCGCACCAACTTCTGAATGTCGTTCTCTTGCCTCATCTGTTCCCCCAACCTCTAATGTTGCGCCTCTTGAGCTTAAAGACCGCACCGGTTCGCTCTGCCCAGGCGCACGGTGGCCCAAGCGCCTCGATCCGGAAATCTTCGCCTTCTCAGGGCGCCGAGTAGACCGAACCCAGACAAATCTGAGCCATTGCGTGGGTGCATACAGGCGGGCTGTAACGTCAGCGTGTCGCCAAGAGAATTGTCGTGTTGCCGAAATTCACCGTCGATCCCTGGGCTCCGCGAGCACGTCGCAGCCCCAGCGGCGAAGTAAGGTCGGCAATGGGCCGTCGTGGCCCTGTTCATTAGGGTGCGCTCAGCCCGACAGTTTCCGGTGTGAACGGCCGCGCTTTAACCTGGGAAGATGGTGAAACCGCCATCGACGCGAATGACCTGCCCATTGATGAAGCGCGCGCGCGGACCGGCGAGGAAGGCGACCGCTTCGGCGACCTCTTCGGGCTCGGCATATCGGTTCAGCGATTTCTTGCTCGAGTCCATACGCTCCGGATCGACGACGCGGCTCGCCTGGAAGCGTGCCGTCTTGGTGGCGCCGGGGCTCACCGCATTGATGCGCACGCCATCGTCGATCAATTCCTTGGCCAGGCAGCGCGTATAATGGACGACGGCAGCCTTAAGCGTGGAGTAGACCACCTCCGGCGAGCATCCGATATGCGCTGCCGCCGAGGCAATGTTGATCACCGAGCCTGAGCCGCGATTGACCATAGGCGGAATGAACGCCTGGCAGACCAGCATCGTACCGATAAGATTGTTCTCGGTCAGAACCTTGATGTCATCATAGTTGATGTCGAGCGCGTTGTTGGGACTGGGCTTTACCCCCTTGGCGCCGATGTCGCCGCCGGCGCAGTTGACCAGAACATGCACATCGCCGAGGTCCGCCTCGATCTTCCTCTTCATTTCGGCGACGGCTTGCGTGTCGCCGATGTTGCCCGTGACCGCGGTCACTCGTGTCCCATGCTTTTCCAAACCCCTGGCGGATTCGCCGAGGTCTGCGAATTCGCCATATTGGGATGGCCGGGTCCAATCGAGATCGTGAATCGCGACGTTTGCGCCAAGTTCGGCCAAGCGTTCGGCCATCACACGGCCGAGGCCGCGTCCCGAGCCAGTCACGAAGGCAGTCAGGCCACTGAGTTCTCGGGCGGTCATGCTGATTTCTCCATTGCAATGAAATCGAACTTCTTCATGTTGGCGGCGCTGCGCCGGATCATGTCGAGCTCATACGAAACGAGCGCGCCGTCATCGTCGCGCTCCCACGGCGTCCGGTAGTCGGCGTCGTCCGCAAGACGGTTCACGCGCGCAGCACTCAGGCAGGCCGCGAACTCGCGCGCGGTCTTCGGCGCATATCCGTTCCACCAGTCGTCGGTGAGACAGCGAACGTGACGGGCCTCCAGCGCGCCTGGCTCGAGCACGGCCGTTAGCGTATCATGGTGCTCGGCGAGGATGGCTGCCAGTTCGGCGAATGGCACGGCGCCATCGCCGATCGCGCAGCGGACCAGACGGTAGCCCTCATCCGTGAACTGCACGCGATAGTCCTTGAGGTGAACGTGGCGGACATGCGGCGCGATCCGCCGGGTGAAGGAAAGCGGTGCCTCGCCGACAGGGAACGCGTTGCCTGTATCGTAGGTGATGCCCACACCGGGCCCGCCGAGTTCGCAGAACGCGACCAGTTCGTCGCTGCCGAAATCCTGATGGTTCTCGATGCCGAGCACGCGGCCCTCAGCCGCCGCACGCGGTCCCCATTCCGTCAAGGCGGCGCGGATCGTCGCGTTGAACTCGCTCCATTTCGCGCCCCAGACGTTGCGGTCGCCGCACAGGACTGGGGTCAGTGCGATACGGATCGTTGTCGCCTCGAGCAGGCGCGCAGCCCGAAATGCGTTGTGCAACGGACCTGCCAAGAGAAGTCCGCCACTTACCACCGGGACGATGTCTAGCGCGGTCAGACGCCTGCGCAGGTCGACGACCTCGGCGTCCGGCAAATCGGTCAACCACGGTTCGTAGATCTCGAGCGTGTGTGCGCCGAGTTCCTGCGCGAGCGCTATGAAGCCTTCCAGCCCCGCCCCATCCGGATTGTGCCGCGGCGTACCGCGGCCCTGCAAGCCGAGATGGTAGGTCAGTCCGTAGGGATTGAGGCCGAGACGAAGCATCAATTTGGTAGTCCCTTTGAAAGATGTGGAAGCGATCGCATCAGCGCAGACCCGCATCCACGGCGATGGACTGCTTCGTGATCATGCGGCTGTCATCGGCGGCAAGGAAGAGCACGGTCCGTGCAATCTCTTCGCCCAGCAGGACGCGGCGGATCAATTGCCGCTGCACCGTCTGGTCGATCGCGTCCTGCGTCTTGAACCACAACGCGCGCTGCCGCTCGGTGATGACAGCGCCGGGTTCGACTGCATTGACGCGAATGTTGTCGGATCCGAACGACCGCGCCAGCGCGCGCGTCAGCGCCACCACAGCGCCTTTGGCGGTGGCATAAGCCACCATCTGGTCCGCCCCGAAACGCCAGGCGATGGAAGAGAAGTTTATGATCGAGCCAAAGCCGAGTTCCTTCATATGCGGATGCACCGCCTGCGCGGCGAAGAAGTGATGCCGGAGATTGACGTCGAAGCTGCGATCCCAATATTCGGCTGTCACCGCGTCAACCGCATGGCGCTGATCATCAGCAGCGTTGTTCACCAGGACGGCGACCGGACCAAGCTGCGTGCGTACGCCTTCGACCGACGCCTGCAGCGCAGCGACGTCGGTCACGTCGCAGTGGAGGTACAACGGGGCCTGCTTGGCGGTACCACCGAGCTCGCGCACCAATGCCACCGCGGGTTCATCCTGCACATCGAGAAAGCTCACGCGGGCGCCATTCGCCACGAAAGCACGGACCATATCGGCCCCGATCCCGGAGGCACCGCCGGAGATCAGCACGACGCGATCGGTCAAGCTCGGATAAGTCGCGAATTGTTTGGACATCAGATCACAGAAGCGCCTTGGTTGTTGGATCGAACAGACAGGCGCGCGACATGTCGATGCCGAGCGTTATCGTCTCGCCCATGATGGGAGCGTCATCCGGCTCGAAACGGCCAGTGATTTCCAGGTCGCCTAGCCTGAGGACGGCAAGTGTCTCGGCCCCGGTCGGTTCGACCAGTTCGACGGGCGCCTGCATCGACTGCACAGCCGGTTTGCGCGACTTCAAGTCGGTCGTGAAGCGGTAGATGTGTTCGGGCCGAACACCCAGCACCACGTCCTTTGGCGCACCGACAGGCAGCGGAGCGGCAAGGGCAAGAGTGGCGTCGCTGCCGTCAGCAGCGCGCACCGCGATGCTGGTTGTGCCGGTAAGCCGGGCGGGGATGAAGTTCATCGCCGGCGATCCCATGAAACCGGCTACGAACATGTTGGTCGGCCGGTCATAGATCCGCTTCGGCGTGTCGAACTGCTGCACCGAACCCTGGTTCATCACCGCAATGCGGGACGCGAGCGTCATCGCCTCGACCTGATCGTGGGTGACGTACACAGTCGTCTTGCCGACGCGGTGGTGAAGCTTCTTGATTTCGGTGCGCATGTCCACGCGCAGCTTGGCGTCGAGGTTGGACAAGGGCTCATCAAACAAAAACAGCTTCGGGTCGCGTACCAGGGCGCGCCCCATCGCAACGCGCTGCCGCTGGCCACCCGACAATTGCCCGGGCTTGCGGTTGAGCAACTGCTCGATCTGCAGGAGTGCGGCAACCCGCTTTACCGCTTCTGCCTGCTCCGCTTTGGGCACGCCTCGGCTTTCCATGCCGAAGGTGATGTTCTGGCGCACCGTCATGGTGGGATAGAGGGCGTATGACTGGAACACCATCGCTATGTCGCGGTCCTTAGGCTGCACGGAGTTCACCAGCCGGTCGCCAATCCAGATCTCACCCGACGTGACGGTTTCCAGGCCGGCGATCATGGCGAGCAAGGTTGACTTGCCGCAGCCGGAGGGACCGACAAGGGCGATGAATTCGCCGGTCCGCGCCTCGAGATTGATGCCGGCCAGAATCTCGAGGCCGCCATAGCTCTTGTGAAGGTCGCGGATCATCAGCGCGGACATGGGCGATGCCTCATTTGATGGCGCCCTGCGTCAGGCCGCGCACGAAGTATTTTCCACCGAACAGGTAGATCAGCAACGGCGGTAGCGCGCCGATCAGCACGGCTGCGCTCATCACGTCGTAAGCACGGGCGGTCGTGCCGCCGGCAGTGAGCGCGACCAATGCCGCCGTAATCGGCTGCTGCTGGCCGGAGGTGAAGACGACCCCGAACAGATACTCGTTCCAGATGCCGGTGAATTGCCAGATGACGGTGACGATCAAAATCGGCGGCGACAGGGGCAGGATGATCTTGCGGAAAATCCGCCAGAAGCCGGCGCCGTCGATGCGTGCCGCCTTGATGAGGTCGTCCGGTATGCTGACGTAGAAATTGCGGCAGAACAGGGTCGTGAACGAAATGCCCTGAACGACGTGAATCAAGACCAGCCCGTATGTCGAATTGGTTAGGCCGAGTTTGCCGAGCAGGAACGCCCACGGCATCAGCGAGATCTGGCCGGGCATGAAGACGCCGAGCAGCATCAGATTGAACAGAATTTCCGAGCCCTTGAAGAGCCATTTCGACAGCACATAGCCGTTCATGGCGCCGAGAAGCGTGGAGATGACCGTCGCGGGAATCGTCATCCAGAGCGAGTTGAAGAAATTGCGCTTCATGCCTTCGCAGGTGCCGCTGACGCAGTAAGTACTCCAAGCCTCCGCCCAGGCGTCGAGGCGGAAGCTGCGCGGCAGCGAGATGAGGCCGTTGCGGGCAATCTCCGACTGCTCCCGCAACGAGTTGAAGACCACGACCAGCAGCGGTGCCAGGTAGATGACAGCGAAAAGCGTCAGCACCGCATACGTAAGAAAGCGGTTCCAGAAATATCGCCGCGTAGCCGCCGCCGCTTCGGGATCATGCCGGGGGTTGGGGGCAATTTCAGCCATTGCGGCCCTCCGCTCGCCTGCGCCAAACGATCCACAAGGAATAGGGCACCAGCACAACCGCAAGGGCGGCGAGCATCATCATCGCCGCAGCGGCACCCTCGCCGATCTGCCCGCGCTGGAACATCAGGTCGTAGACGTAGATCGCCGGGAATGTAGTGGACACACCTGGCCCGCCCCGCGTCAACGCCGCCACCAGGTCGAACGTTTTGATGGCGAACTGGATTTGAATGACGGCCACCGCCAAAAAAATCGGGGCGATCGTCGGCAGGATGACCTTCCGATAGGTTCGGGAAACCGACGCACCGTCGATCTGGGCTGCTTTGACGAGATCCGGATCGACCGACCGCAGGCCAGCCAGGAAAAGCGCCATTGCGAAGCCGGACGACTGCCAGATACCGGTTATGATCACCGCATAGATCGCGGTGTTTCGGTTGGCCGTCAGGGCGAAGCTGAAGTCGGTCCAGCCGAGCCCCCGCACGAAGGCTTGGATGCCGTCGACGGGATTGTAGAGCCAGCTCCACACAGTACCGGTGACGATGAAGGACACCGCCAGCGGGTAGAGGAAGATGGTACGCCAAACCGCCTCGCCGCGAACGCGCTGGTCGATCAGGATCGCCAGAAGCAGTCCGATGGCCATTGAGCCGACAATATAGAAGCTGCTGAACAGGAAGAGGTTGGTATAGGCGATGTTCCAGCGCCGGTTCGCCCAGAGCGAAGCATAATTGTCCAGACCGACGAACAAATAGGTCGGCATCAGCGACGAGTTGGAGAGCGAGAGATACAGCGTCCAAATCGTGAATACGAAGACGTAGATGAAACTCGCCGCAAGCGACGGCGCCAGCACCAGAATGGGCACCATCGTGCCCAGGCGCTCCCGCCACGGGGTTGCGGGAGACGCAACCGGTACAGTCAGGTCATGTGTGGACATCGGCTGCTCCGGGGAAGTCAGGCCGGGCGCGCCGGCGCCCGGCCATCATCGGCAGCTTCTTCACATCTGAGCTTCGGCCGCATCAGCCATGGCACTAGCTGCGTCCTGCGCGGTCATATCCGGCGTCGCGACGAATTCAGTGACGGTATCCATGATCGCACCGCGCACCTTCTGCGGGATCGTCATGTTATGCGCCATCGAACGGACAAGCGTGCCGCCATCGATCGACGCCTGCAGGTCCTTCTGGGAGAGCTGCTGGCAGGGGTTGAAGCCGTTCGAAAGATCGACGTCGAGACGGGCCGGGATCGAGCCCTTGGTCTGATTGAAAATCGTCTGGAACTCGGGCGACAGGATGGTGCTGGCGAGCAGTTTCTGCCCCTCGACATAGTCCGGATCCTTCTGCTGGAAGAACACGACCGAGTCGGAATTCAGGATGAAGCCCGGCTTGCCCCAATCAGTCGGCGCCTGGGCGCAGACATAGTCGGTGCCCTCCTTGAAGCCGCCGGCCGTGAGCAGGCCGAGCGTCCAGTCGCCCATGATGTGAAAAGCGGCCTCGCCGCGGCCGACCAGATGCGACATGGTATCCCAGTCGCGCCCGTTCATGCCGGGGTCCATATATTTCGTCGTCATCGTGCGGAACTGCTCGAAGGCCTTGACCATGCCGTCGCTGCGCATTGCCTCGACGTCACCCTCGACGAAGGCCTTCTTGAAGAGATCGAGATCCATTCCGTAGACCACGACCTCGAAGACCGTCGAATCGGTCCAGTCGGCGGTCGAGTGCGAGATGCAGATTTTGCCTGACGCCACGATCTTGTCGCAGGCGGCGTTGAAGTCTGTCCATGTCTTCGGCACTTCGGCGACGCCTGCGTCCTGCATGACCTTCGGCGATGCCCACAGCCAGTTGATGCGATGGATGTTCATCGGCGCCGCTACCCAGCTGCCGGTCGGCTTCATCACCGGCAGCAATTCGGGAGCGACGACCTTCTCCCAATTTTCCGCTGTCGCCAGTTCGTCGAGATTGGCTGTCATGCCGGTCTCGTTCCATTCGGCGATCTCGGGTCCCTTGAGCTGCACCGCGGGGGGTGCATTGCCGGCGATCACGTCGGCGCGCAATTTCGCCAGCGTGTTGGCCGTGTGGCCCGCGATGGAGGTCTGCTGCCAGGTGCCACCCTTGGCGGTAAACATCTCGCCGAGCTTGGCGATAGCCTGGGCGTCCGATCCGGTCGCCCATTGATGCAACAGGTTGGTCTTGGGCTCTGCGAACGCGGCTCCCGCAACAAAGGTGTACGCCGCAGCGGCCGCAAGGGCCGTCCTCAGGTATTCCATCGTTTCACTCCCATGTGATGTTACGGTTCGTATCGACCGCCTGTGGACGCAATTTGAGCTCGTCGCAGACGGAGATGCAGTAATCTCCGTTCTTTCCAAGATGACATATTTGGGCTATCAGTCAACGTCCTTTGTGCTCATCATGAACAAACCTTCGCTTAGAAATTGGCTGATCGACAGACCCTCCGCATCACCGGAGAGCCTGATCGTTCTATGTCTACGTGAGCGCGGCGTGCTTTCTGCGTCGCAAATTACCCGCATCACCGGTTTGGCGCGGTCGACGGTTTCAACCGCGCTCAATGGCTTGAGAAAGTCCGGAATGGTGATCGAATCTTCGACCCACCATGACGGGATCAGGGGTATCGGCAGGCCTGCGACGACATTGACACTCAATCCCGCTGCGGGCACCTGTATCGGGATCCACCTAGGCCTTGATGAGATGCGGTGCGTCGTCGCCGACGTCTCGCATTCTGTCATTACCGAACAAACTATCCCCATGGGTCTGGACTACCAACCGCAACAGGCGGCCCAGCTCGCCAAGTCAGCAATTGCCCAATGCTACGAAGAGAACGGTCTGCCGATGGCGGGGCTCCTGGGGGTTGGGGTCTCTGTCTCGGGCCCTGTCAGCCGCGAAGGAGTGGTGCAGCGTGCGAGTATTGTTCCGACCTGGGCCGGGGTCAACATCCGCGATGTGTTCGGGCCGGTTCTCGAACAGCCGATTTTCGCCGATAACGAGAGCAACTGCTCGGCCATTGCGGAGCTGATGTGGGGCGCGGCTGTCGGCCAAGATGATTTCGTGCTGTTCAAGATCGATCTGGGCGTCGGCGGGGCCATTGTCCAGCATGGCCGGCTGGTGACTGGCATCGCCGGCGGCGCCGGTGAATTCGGGCACATCAGCGTTGATCCCAGCGGCGATCTTTGCCGGTGCGGCAATCGCGGATGCCTCGAGCTTTATGCGAGCTTTGCCCGGCCGCTCGAGCAGATTTCGCGCATCATGCGGCGGCCGGTCACGATGGACGAGGTGATCATGATGGCTGAACAGGGCGACGTCGGGGCGCTGCGGATGATCGAGGACACCGCCGAGTTCGCCGGCCGTGGTCTTGGCTTAATCGGCTCGGTGATCAATCCGCCACTCATCATTATCGGTGGCCGCATGGCTTTGGCGGGCGATATTCTCCTGGCACCGCTGATCGCGTCATATGAACGCCACACGCTTATCAAGTCCCGCGATCTCGCGCCCGCCCTGCGCACGCGGATAATTGTTGGCAAGCACACAGAGAACGACGCATTGCTGGGCGCAGTCGGCCTCGTGCTGCGACACAACAGCCGACTGCAATGATCTGGCCTTGCGCCGAGTGGCCTACCGCCCGCCGCCGCGAGCCCGGATTACGACCGCGAAGCGGTCAAAAATCCAAATCCATATCGTGATGATGATGCTCGTGACCGGGAAGCTCCGGCGGCGGCGGGCCAGGCACTTCGACCACCATGGTCTCCGTCATGATGAGGAGGCCTGCCACCGAGGCTGCGCCCTGGAGCGCCGTTCGCACCACTTTGGCCGGGTCGATGATGCCCTTTGACACCAGATCCCCGTACACGCCCGATTGGGCATCGTAGCCATAGGCGTTGTCGTCGTTTTCGAGGATCCCGGCGATGACGACCGAGCCTTCCAGGCCGGCATTGATCGCGATTTGCCGAGCCGGCCAGGTGATCGCCTTCCTGACGATCGCGATGCCGACCTGCTGGTCCTCGTTGCTGCCCTTGAGCTTCTTGAGCGCCCGGCCGGCGCGCAGCAAGGCGACCCCACCGCCGGGGAGAATGCCCTCTGCAACCGCGGCTCTTGTCGCGTTCATCGCGTCATCGATGCGATCCTTCTTCTCCCTGACCTCGACCTCGGTTGCACCGCCGACTCGGATAACGGCGACGCCACCGGCGAGCCTGGCCAGCCGCTCCTGGAGCTTCTCGCGGTCGAAATCGGAGGTGGTTTCCGCAAGCTCGAGCTTGATCTCGGCGATGCGGGCCTCGATCCTTTCCCGCTTGCCGGCGCCGCCGACAATCGTGGTGTTTGCCTTGTCGATCATCACCTTCTTGGTGCGCCCGAGCATATCGAGGGAAGCATGCTCGAGCTTGATGCCCAAATCCTCCGAGATCACCGTTGCGCCGGTCATCAGTGCGAGATCCTGCAGCATCGCCTTGCGGAGGTTTCCGTAGGCCGGCGCCTTCACGGCTGCAACCTTGAGAGCGCCGCGCAACTTGTTGACCACCAGCGCCGCCATCACCTCACTCTCGACATCATCGGCGATGATGAGCAGCGGCTTGCCGGCCTGCACCACCTTCTCCAGCAGCGGCAGTATTTCGTTCAGACTGGACAGTTTCTTCTCGCTGATGAGGACATAGGCATCCTGCATCTCGACACGCATCTTTGCGCGATTGGTGATGAAATGGGGCGAGATATAGCCGCGGTCGAACTGCATGCCCTCGACGAATTCGAGTTCGGTTTCGAGCGACGTCCCGTCCTCGACAGTGATCACGCCGTCATTGCCGACCCTCTTCATGGCGTCGGCGAGGCAGCGGCCGATCTCCCTGTCGCCGTTGGCCGAGATGGTGCCGACTTGCGCAATTTCGACGTTCGAGGTGACCTTCGTGGCTTTGTTTTTGAGTTCCGCGACGACGGCTTCGACCGCGAGATCGATGCCGCGCTTCAGGTCCATGGGATTCATGCCGGCGGCCACCGCCTTGGCGCCCTCCTGGGCGATCGCATGCGCGAGCACGACGGCGGTGGTCGTGCCGTCGCCGGCCTGATAGGAGGTTTTTGTTGCTATCTCACGCACCATCTGGGCGCCCATGTTCTCGAACTTGTTGTCGAGTTCAATTTCCCTGGCGACGGTCACGCCGTCCTTCGTGACCCGCGGCGCGCCGTGCTCCCTGCCGATCGCGACGTTGCGCCCCCGCGGGCCAAGCGTGACGCTCACCGCATTCGCCAGGGTGTCAATGCCGCGCAGCATTCTGTCGCGAGCCTCGAACGAAAACATGATCTCCTTGGCAGCCATTTCCTTGATCCTTAAGACCTAATCTTCGGGGAACGGCGAAGCTTCAATCGGCCGCTCAGGCGAGATTGTCCCGAGGCAGCCCGAGCCGATTCCAGACATCGAACAAAGCTGCTGCGAGCCGATCAATCATGATGTCCTCATGACAAGGTGTCGGCGTGATGCGCAGCCGCTCAGTTCCCTTCGCCACGGTCGGATAATTGATCGGCTGGATATAGATGTCGTGATCGCTCAGCAGCAGGTCGCTCGCCGCTTTGCAATGCGCCGGATCGCCAACTGCCACCGGAACGATATGGGTGTCGCTCAGGATGACCGGCAGCGCAGCGGCACCCAGCGCCGCCTTGACCCGCCGGACGCGGTCCTGCTGGCGCTTGCGCTCCCACTGCGAGGTTTTCAGATGCCGGATCGCCGCTGTGGCCGCTGCGCAGATCGCCGGCGGCAACGCAGTGGTGAAGATGAAACCCGGAGCATAGGAACGAACCGCATCGATCAGCACAGCACTTCCCGTGATATAGCCGCCGAGGCAGCCGAAGGCCTTGGCGAGCGTGCCTTCGATCACATCGATCCGGTTCATGGCGCCGTCGCGCGCGGCGATGCCGGCGCCGCGAGGGCCGTACATGCCCACAGCATGGACCTCGTCGAGATAGGTCATTGCGCCGTACCGATCGGCGATTTCGCAAATGCGATTGATTGGCGCGACGTCGCCGCCCATCGAATAGAGACTTTCGAAGACGATGAGTTTTGGCCGGTCCGGACCCGCCGCCTTCAACAATCCCTCGAGGTGATCGACGTCGTTGTGGCGGAAGATGCTCTTCTCCGTACCGGACTGGCGGATGCCCTCGATCATCGAATTGTGGTTGAGCGCATCGGACAGGATCAGACAACCGGGGATCAGCTTGGCGATGGTCGAGATGCCAGTCTGATTCGAAACATAGCCGGACGTAAAGACCAGCGCCGCCTCCTTGCCGTGAAGATCGGCAAGCTCGCTCTCGAGCTCTAGGAGCGGATGGCTGGTACCGGAGATATTGCGCGTCCCGCCGGCCCCCGTTCCCAGGCGGGTAGCAGTCTCCACCATGGCGGCGACCACTTTTGGGTGTTGTCCCATCCCGAGATAGTCGTTGGAGCACCAGATCACGACGTCCTTCGGTCCATGCGGGGAATGCCACACGGCATTGGGAAAGCGTCCGGCGAGGCGCTCAAGGTCCGCGAACACACGGTAGCGCCGTTCCTCCTGCAGACGCGCGATCGCATCTGCAAAGAAACCGTCATAACTCATATTGCCTGGCCCTAAGATACGGCCTTGCCCATCGGCCTTATCGCCCGCATCTCCGGTCATCGGAGGTCCAAATCGCCGCGACCCAATGACGTTCTTTACGCCGCCAGGTTTGCCGGTGTGCAACGCTGTGGGTTCCGCCATCGCCCGATTCCCCTGCTTGCATCCGAATTATGTCGAAGCGCGATGCGCGCGGATCCTGCTCGCATCGTTCCTCACGAACCGCGTTCAGGAAGGTCGAAGTTGAGCTGCAACATTCGCACGATGTTTATCAGTATCGTCTCGCAGACCTTATCTTGATTAGGATCCAGATATTTGACAGTCCAGTTTGCCCCGTTCTCCTTGGTTTCGAGCCGCTGAATCACAAAATCAGTGACGTGCTCGCATCCCGGCTCCTTATGAAGATCCGCGAGGATCAATGCCTTAAGCTCCGAAGCTTCCTTTGTATGTCTTTGCATGGTCGCTCTCCTTCCGGATGACAACATTGTATGGATCGATCAACTGCATAACCGTGATCTCCGCCATCCCAGGGCTGGTGTCATCGCACCAGTTCACCCAACGTAGCGGCAATGCCGCTGCTTGGTGTGTCAGCGTCTAGCCCCTCCACGAATTGCCCCTGTGGGTTCATGATGTAGATGTGGGTGCCGTGATCCATTAGGTAGTCGTCACCGCCCGCCTCGTCCTGGCGCGCCACACCGTAGGCGCCATATGCCTCCGAAACCGCAGCGACCTGTTGCGGGCTGCCGGTCAGTCCCACGATGCGCGGATCGAAAGCCGCGGTAAAGCTTCCCATCACCTCAGGCGTGTCGCGTTCGGGATCGACAGTGATGAAGAGCGGCTGCAGTTTTGCGGCGTCGGGGCCGAGTTCCTCAATCGCGGCGGCGATTGATGACAGCGTCGTCGGACAGATGTCGGGACAAGACGTATAGCCGAAGAAAACCAGCAGCCATTTGCCGCGATAAGTCTCATCGGTGACCGTCGTTCCGTCCGGCGCCGTAAGCGTGAATGAGCCGCCGACCGTCTCGGGCGTGTCACTCCGCGCGAGCGGTTGGCAGATCGACAGGGCCGCTGCGAATATGATGCAGAAGCGGGATATCGGGGACCGTAGGCCCGGAGCGAGGAGTTCATGCCGTCGGCTCATTAGTACCTCCGGTACCTCGAGAAAGACGCTCCAAAACCCCGCGACGTTTGCAATTAGCAAACTCGCCTAAACTGCCGAACCTTATCATATTTTTTTGCTGAATGGCTAGACATGGTGCTGGTTTGGCCCTATTTTTAAAAGTTGCCCCTCAACCTAATGAAGGAGGTGGCGTCCATGACCATTCGCGAATTGATGAGCGGGCTGGCGGCGATCGCTGTCGTTGCGACAATGTCCGCGCCTGCGCAAGCCTACGAAGTGGGTCCGGTCACGGGAGGCGGAACGATCGAGGGTACGATCGTCTACCGCGGCGACGTGCCGACAACAAAGATCATCCCCACCAAGGATATCGAGGTGTGCGGCGACCCCCGCGAGGAGCCGCTGATCGAAGTCGGCAGCGACCAGGCCGTGCTGAACGCGGCGGTGCAGCTGGTCGACGTGGCACAGGGGAAGGCTTGGCCGGAGCCCGGAAAGCCGCCTGAGCTTAACAACCTCAAATGCCGCTTTGAGCCCGCGGTTCAGATGATACCCGCCGGTTCGCTGGAGGTGGTCAACAGCGACCCAATGCTCCACAACACCCACGGCTATTATGGCAAGCGAACCGCCTTCAACCTGGCGCTGCCCAATAAGGGCCAGCGGATACCCGTCGAACTGAAGCGGGCCGGCACTGTCCGCGTCGACTGCGACGCGCATGGCTGGATGGAAGGCTGGGTCTATGTGGTGGACAATCCCTATTACGCGGTCACCGGCGCCGATGGCAAGTTCAGCATAACCGATGTTCCGCCGGGCGACTACAAACTCGTGGCGATCCACCCCTTCACTGGGCCCATCGAGCAGCCCGTAAAGGTAGAGGGGAATAAGGCCACCAGTCTGACGCTTGAACTGACAAAATAAAGAAAATTTGCGACCGACTGATTCAACAGGGTCGCGCTCCTGCGAGAAGACCGACGCTTTAAGAAACGGTCTGCACTGAGGAGGAACCGTGATGTCTGACGAGCTTGACCGCATTCGGCGCGAAATGCATGCGGTGCTGCAGCCGCCTGGAGTACGGCCCGACGACTCGCTCCAAATCACCCGCCGCACCTTCATTCACAGATCGCTGCTGTTCGGTGCTGCTTCCATCGGCCAGACCTTCGCGTGGTGGCCGCTGCTCAACACTATCGACGTCGCTCACGCCGCCGAAGCGCCCTTCAAATTTGCCTGGATTTCGGACACCCATCTCTACGAGAGATCCCTCAACACGCGCTTCGTCGACAAGGTGGTGCGCGCGGTGCAAGAGGTCCAGGCCATGGATCCGCCGGCCGACTTCCTGATCTTCGGCGGCGACCTGGCCCAGCTCGGAAAGATCGAGGAACTTGAGCTTGGCGTTGAGCTCCTCAAGGATCTGAAGATCAAGAAGTACTACATCCCGGGCGAGCATGACTGGTATCTGGATATGGGCAAGAAGTGGGGCGAGTTGTTCGGCCAACCCAACTGGACCTTCGATCACAAAGGCGTGCGCTTCATCGGGCTCGATACGGTCAGCCGGGGACCGGACTACTGGACAGCGAAGAAGATGACGCCGGAGGAGCGCATGGGCCACATGGCTACCCTCGACGGCACGGTTGCCGGCGCGTGGGCTGGTGTCGGCCGCGAGCAACTCGACTGGATGCAGAAGACACTCGCCGACTGGGATAAGTCCAAGCCGATCGTCATCTTCAGCCACAATCCGCTGTACGAGTACTACCCGCCCTGGAATTTCTGGGTGCGCGACTGGCGCGAAGTGAATGACGTGCTGAAGCCTTATACTAAGGTCACCAACATCCACGGTCACGTCCACCAGGTGCTCTACAACGAGATCGGCAGCATGCGCTCGATCGGCATGCTGGCGACCTCCTGGCCATGGCCGTATGCGCCGGAAGGCGTGCCCAAGCTGACCAAGCCGATGATCCGTGTCGATCCGGGCGATCCCTTCGACGGGGTCGGTTGGCAAACCGTGAACGTCAACGCCGACGACAAGGTCGATGTCGAGTACATCATGTGGGGGCGCAAGGAGGTGTTCGTCCAGACGCCGGAGGACCACGACAAGAGCATTGAGGAGGTCATACGGCCACGCATCGCCGACAATCAGTACCCGTGGGCAAATCCATAGAGGGGGTGGCTATGATAAACACATCGACATTCCTGTGCATTCTGAGGCGTTCCACAGTCGCAGGAGCAGTCGTCGCAGCTGCCGTCGTCGTCGGGCCGGCCAGTGCCAATAAGGATCCGGTGACGCCAAAGCAGCTGAAACTCTATCAAGAAGCGTTCATGGAGGAGGTCAGGAAGGGAGACCTCCTGTTCCACGGTGATGCGGCGATGGCGGAGCAGTTGGGCGTCAAGCTGTCGACCACCGGGTGGGCCTGCGCCATGTGCCACCCGATGGCCTCCGATACCCACCCGCAGGCGTTCCCGAAGTTCCAGCAGTCGATGGCTAAGTTCGCGACACTGCGCGACATGATCAACTGGTGCATCGAGAAACCGAACCAGGGCGAGAAGATCGATCCCGAATCGGAGGCGATGAAGGCGCTCGAGGCGTACATCACCTGGTCGAACACCGGCTCGGTGTTGGTGCCAGGCAAGTACTAGTCTCGTCGATAGCCGGGCACCGGCTTCACGGGAGCTCGAAGCGCGCGTCCCATCGGGAGGGGTGGGGTTGAAGCAGTGTGGTGCGGCCCGGGAACCGCGCGGGGAGGTCTATGCGTTGGCAGAGACTGGGATGGAGCTGCGCGGCAAGTTCGCGAATGTGGACCTGGATGCGCTGGTCGACAACCGGGTCGTGCGGACCTGGCTTTATTTCGGCATGTTCTGGCTGATGGTGACGCCATCCGTCGGCGTCCTGATCTCGAGCACCTTCAACTACCCCGACTATCTCGGATCGGGAAACCTCGAGCTCACCTTCGGCCGGCTGCGCCCGGTCCACGTCAACGGTGTCATCTTCGGCGCCTTCTCGACGCTTTTCATCGGCCTTTGTTATTATCTCGTGCCGCGTCTGTCGGGGGTGCGGGTGATATGGTCTGAGTGGTCGGTTCTCCTCGCATGGATCTGGAACGTCGCAACGCTTGCCGGTTTGGTCGGCTTGCTGTTCGGCGACAGTGACGGTTTGGAAGCCGGAGAGTTTCCGCTCTATGCGAAGGTCGCGTTCTTCATCGTAGTGGCTGTTGCTACCGCGCAATTCCTGATCACGATCAGTCGAAGGCTCGAGCCGGCGATCTATGTCGCGCTATGGTACTTGATCGCCACTTTCGTGTGGACGACGATGAACTTCGTGCTTGGAAGCTTCATCCTGCCGTACACGATCTCGGGCATCAACAGCGCCGCCTTCCATGGCCTCTATCTCCACTACATCGTCGGGCTGTGGCTAACGCCCGCGGGCTACGTGATCATCTACTATTTCCTGCCGATCAGCGCGCGGAATCCGCTCTATGCCCATAAGCTCTCGCTGGTCGGCTTCTGGTCCCTGGCATTGTTCTACCCGTTCGTCGGCATCCACCATTACCTCTACAGCCCGATCGCGGACTGGGCCGAGACCTTGGCGGTCGTCACGTCGATGCTGCTGATCATTCCGGTGTGGACGGTGCTGGTGAACTTCTTCGGCACCATGATGGGCAAGTGGCATGAGTTCGGCAGGAACTTGCCGGCGAAGTTCCTGATCATGGGCTCGCTCATGTATCTCGTCGGCTGCTTCCAGGGCTCGACCGAGGCGCTGCGGCAGCTGCAGCAGCCGACCCATTTCACCGATTTCGTCATCTCGCATTCGCATCTCACCGTGTTCGGCACCTTCGTCGTCTGGGCGATGGGGGGCCTCGTCTATACTTGGCCGCGGCTGTTCGGGCGCGAACTCTGGTCCTTCAAGCTCGGCAACTGGTCGTTCTGGCTGATCACCGTCGGCATCGCGACCATGGGCCTGGTCCTCACAGCGGGCGGGCTGCAGCAGGGTTATCAATGGATGAATGGGGTCGAATGGCTCGACTCGCTCGTCTGGGTGAAGCCCTACTGGCTGGCGCGGACCCTGGCAGGCATCAGCATGGATATCGGTATGTCGCTGCTGGTGGTGAATCTGATGCTGACCGCACTGACCAGCCCGGCGGCTGAGGCGCGACGCGTCCGCGGGCCGGTGGAGGCGCCTATCCCGGCCCCGGCCGGAGGGCCCGCGCAGTGAACGTTCGCTTCTTCGCGCTGTTCGCCGGCGTCTTCTGCATCACCCTTGCGGTGATCACGCAGGGCGTTCTGCCCTTCGTGGAGCCGTCCTCGCGAACTACGCGCGTGACCTCGGTGGTGCGCACGGATTTCGGCCAGCTGAAATGGACGGTTTCAGAGGCGACGGACTACACCGAGCAGCAGCGTCGCGGCCGCAACATTTACCTGCGCGAAGGCTGCTGGTATTGCCATTCGCAATTCGTGCGGCCGGTGACCGGCGAGATCCGCCGCTGGGGACCGGTCAGCGAGGCGGGCGAATACGCCTATGACTTGCCGCACCTGTTAGGCACACGCCGGATCGGGCCGGACCTGACGCGCGTCGGCCTGAAATACAGCGACGAATGGCACCTGGCGCACTTCTACAATCCGCGGATGCTGGTGCCGGACTCGATAATGGCGCCGTATCGCGGCCTCTTCCACGAACCCGATGCAGCCGTCCGTATCGTTGACGACGGCACTGGCAATCGGACCCTGGAAAGGACAGAGGTCACCCAAGGCCTGTTCGACTTCGACAGCCAGCAAGCGATCCAGCTGACGCCGAATGCATATGGGTTGCTGTTCGTGCCGCTGAAGGCGCGCGAAAGAAAGCCGATCATCCTGACGCCGAACGACGAATACACAGGAGAAACCGTCAGCATCGCGGCGGAGACGGAATCGGTGGCGGCGCTCGTTTCCTATGTCCAGAAGCTCGGCATGAACCGGGGTAAATGGCGGGATCTTTTCGAGCCGCAGAGCCTGGAGGTCATGGATGCGACGATGCCGCGCTCCGAGGAATGGATTGCCTATGGCAAGGAAGTCTATGAGCGCCGCTGCATCGGTTGCCACGGTGCCAAAGGCGACGGCAACGGGCCGGCCGCCACCTTTATGTTTAACCAGCGGCCCAGGGACTTCACGTCAGCAGTCTTCAAGTTCAGGTTGACAAAGGAGCCCCTGCCCACGGACGGTGACATGCTGCGCACCATTACTCGCGGCATCCGCGGCACGGCAATGCCCCCGTGGTACGAACTGCCGCTGAACGATCGGCTGGCGGTGATCCAATACATCAAGTATGAACTAGCGGTTGACCGTTCCGACCCCGCCAGTCCTTACGCTTTCTTCGTCGAGGAACCGCCTGGCCCACCGTTGTATATCGGGCGCCCGCCGACCGCGTCGCAGACGATGCTGGACCGTGGCAAGGAGGTTTGGCAGGTGGCGAAGTGCTGGGAGTGCCACGGCCAAGGTGGCAAGGGCGACGGCGAGAAGGCTGCCGGCCTCAAGGATGATCTCGGGTTCGCCACCGTGCCGGCCGACCTCACCAGCGGGCAGTTCAAGTCTGGCCCGGCCGTCGAAGACATCTTCCGGACGATAACTACGGGCCTCAGCGGCACGCCGATGCCATCCTATCGGGATTCCCTTCCGGACGAGGACCGGTGGGCGCTTTCCTATTTCGTGGTGGCGCTTTCCGCCTATAAAGACCCGCTTTCGCTGCAGCCGCTCTCGATCAAGAAGGAGGCCCGCGCGGCGCTGAACGATCTGGAACTGGTCGCTGACAAGCCTGAGCGAGCCTACGTGCCCGATCCGTCGGTGCCGGCGTCCGGCCCGCCAGCGCCGCCTGGCGAGGAACAGGCGCCCGCAGGAGGATAGCCATGCTCGGTTTTGAAGTTACCGGACCCTATGCGGGCGCCATGATGATGAGCCTAGCGGCCCTGTTCTTGTTTATCTGGGGTGTCCTATCCGGCGCGTTGAGCGGCACCGACAAAGCCGCCAACGGGTTTTTTGAAAGGGAAATGGAAAATGAGCGATCTGCAGAGCAGCGATCCGGAGAGCCCGACGCATCCGGAACTGGAAGTGCGTCAAAGCTCGCACCCTGAACTGGAAGACTATGCCGGCGGCCTGATACAGGCGCGTGTGGGATTCATTCCCATATGGCTTCTCGTCGTCTACTGCCTGCTGTTCGCCTGGGGGCTGTATTACATGTATGTCTATTGGGGCGGACTCGGTCCCGGCCGTCTGTTCTAAGAAGACTGTCGCAAGGCTGGTTAGGCAGGAGTGATGGAGATGTTGGTAGCCAGAATTCTTCTTGGGGTCGCCGCATTGAACCTCCTTTTCCTGGCCTTCGAGGTGGCGACAAACGTGCTTCGTCTTTATTTCGGCTAACATAGGAGCAACGGATGCTACAGGACACCGTTTTCAAGCTCGCTGACGTCGGCTTGCCGCAGATGCTCGGCTTCCTCATCTATGGCGGCTGCACCGTCGGCTTTATCATCTATCTTGTCTATCTTGTGCGGCAATAGCGGCGCGGACGCGGCGCTGCGAAAACACCAATGATCTACTACCTCGTGATCTTCGCCGCTGGATTTGCAGGCAGCTTTCATTGCATCGGCATGTGCGGCGGCTTTGCCTGCGCACTGGGCCGCGATCAGCGAGGCGGAGGCGCAACGATCCTTCGCCACCTGCTCTATAATACCGGCCGATTGACAACCTATTGCTTTCTGGGCGGGCTCGCGGGTGCGATCGGTCAGGTCATCTGCACCACGCAAGGTCTCACGGCGGCGCCGCTCTTGAACGGCTCCCTAGACATCGCCCAACGAATTCTCGCGACCGTCGCTGGCCTGCTAATGATTGCCATGGCGTTGCAGTTCTTCGGCTTGCTGCAGGTCTTTCATCGCCTTGCGATCGGATTTGGCGGCAGCACATTTGCATTGTCCCTGCGCGGTCTGTTAGCCGCCCGGAGCAGCGCCGCACCGCTCGCCTTTGGCGTTTTCAACGGCTTCCTGCCATGTCCCCTGGTCTATGCCTTCGCCGCCCAGGCGGCGAGCACCGCCGGAGCGCTTCCCGGGTTTCTCGTCATGGCATGGTTCGGACTGGGAACCTTCCCCGCGATGTTGATGATGGGCGGCGTTGGCCAGATACTCGGGCCAGCCTGGCGGCGGCGCGGCGTGCGGCTGGCTGGTGGCTTTATTCTTTTGCTCGGTCTCATCACGCTCGGCCGTGGTCTTCTGCCTTCCGACGCGCATATCGGCCTTGCCTGGCTGGGCGGACATCCCGCATGACTGCGCATGGCGATATCCTCTGTAGCCATTGTTCGCTGCCCGTCGGCCTGCGCCCGATGGAGCGCAGGCTCAACGGTGAGGCTTGCGCGTTCTGCTGCTACGGCTGTTGCATCGCCTTTCAGGTGAAGAGCGGCAGACACGAAGAGTGGGAAGCCGCATGGCTTCTGATCCAGCTCGGCGTGGGAGGCTTTCTCTCCATGAATATCATGATGTTCAGCCTTCTCCTCTATTCGGACGCGTTCACCGGCGTCGATGCGGGCGTGCTGCCGTGGATTCACCTTTTGCTCTGGATCTTCGCGACGCCGGCGGTGGTGATTCTCGGCGGACCCTATCTGCGCGAAATGTGGCTCAATGGCATTCAGGGACGAGTGACGTCGTCGGCACTCATCGTGCTTGGCGTCGCTGCCGCTTACCTCTATTCGGCATTTGCCGTGTTCGAGGGCAGCACGCATGTCTATTTCGACACCGCCGTGATGGTACTGATGCTATTCACCGCTGGCCGCTATCTCGAAGCTGTTGGCCGCGCCAGGGCGGCGCGCGACCTCGAACCTCTTCTTGCCGCAGAAAGCGAGAGCGCGACCGTGGTCGATGGCGCGGCAGAGATCCGCCGTCCGGTGCGGGAGGTGTCGGCCGGCATGCTGGTTCGGGTCCGGCCAGGCGAGCGCATTCCGGTCGACGGCGTGGTTGTCGAGGGGGAGTCGAGCACCGATGAAGCCGTGATTACCGGAGAAAGCCGGCAAGTGACAAAGGGCGCCGGCTCCAAGGTGATTGCCGGCAGTATCAATATCGACGGCCCGCTCCTGATCCAAAGCAGCGGTGACGGAACCGCAACCCGCTGGGCCCGGATTTGCCGGTCGGTGCGCGAAGCGCTGGGCCGTCGCAGTCCAACCCAGCGCCTTGCCGATCGGATCGTTGGCGTGTCAGTGCCGCTCGTCCTCGCCCTCGGCGGGCTGACGATCGTTTACTGGGCGCAGTCATTGCCGTTCGATGGGGCGTTGCTGATTGGCCTCTCGGTACTGGTGGTTGCCTGTCCTTGTGCCGTCGGCCTCGCTGCTCCGATGGCGACATCACTCGGCATCGGCCGGCTGGCGCGGCACGGCTGCCTAGTCCGCGACCCCGGCGTGCTCGAGACCCTCGCGCGTGTCCGGCTGCTCGCCTTCGACAAGACCGGCACTCTGACGGCGGGCAAAGCGCGTCTCGTCGGCGTCGACTGCGAGGAGGTCGGCATCGACGAAGTACTGGCGCGCGCCGCCGGTCTGGAGCGCCTTTCCGAGCATGGTCTGGCGCGGGCCATCGCGGCAGCCGCCGCTCAGCGGGGCGTCACGCCGCTCGTCACCCGCGATGTCCGGACGGTTCCCGGCCGCGGCGTCCGAGGCAGTGCCGAAGGCCGGCCCGTGGCGGCAGGGAACGGCAGACTGATGAATGATCTGGGCTGGCCGCTTCCCCCGTCGCTTGCCGAGCGCGCGCGGTCGCTGGAGGCGAGCGGTCATTCGGTGGTCTATCTCGGTTGGGGCGAGCAAGTTCACGCCGTGCTGTCACTCGATGATTCACCGCTTCCCGAGGCGCAGGCCGCGATCGCGGCCCTGCGTAAGCGCGGGCTCGACGCCACGCTGTTGACCGGCGACTTGGCGCAAGCGGCGGAGCGGATCGCGGCCCTGGTCGGGATCAAGGACATCCAAGCGGGCCTTTCGCCGGAGGCCAAACGGCTGGCCCTGGATCGGCTCCGCCATGACCACGGTTCGGTGGCGATGGTCGGCGATGGACTGAATGACGGGCCGGTCCTGGCCGCCGCAGATGTCGGTATCGCCGTCGGCTCCGCCACCGATCTCGCCCGCGAGACTGCGGCGCTCGTGCTGCCTGCTGACGGATTGTGGATGCTGCCCTGGATCGTCGACGTGGCCCGCGCGGTCCGCAGAACCATTTTGACCAACCTTATGTGGGCGTTCGGTTACAACCTCGTCGCCCTGACGTTCGCAGCATTCGGACTTCTGCAGCCAATCCTTGCGGCGGCGGTCATGGCCGGCTCGAGCATCCTCGTGGTGGTGAATTCGCTGCGGCTGGAGCGGCTGCCCGATCCTGTTCCAGCGCTGATCCCGGAGCAACGATCCGGTGCCAAGGCGGAGCGTACCCAGCATGGTGCCGGCATTTCCGCAATGGCCGGCCCGGCCGTCGAGCGGAGTTGAGTTTCGTTTCAGCCAAACACGTCGTGCGTGAACGCGTCATACCAGCCTTCCGCCGCGCGCGCAGCCTGCCGGCGGACCTCGGAGCTTTCCTCGACCTTGCTGATGAAGCTAATGACGCTCTTGAGCTTCCCGTCGACGGGCTTGAAGCTGATGGCGTTGCTGAACGCATCGTCCGGGGCGAGATAGGTGTAGCAGGTGTTGAACAAATGCGCCGGGAAACGTGTTGATCCGGTGAGATCGGCCGCGATAGCAAAGGCGCAGGCTTTGGCCTGGCTGTTGGCGCAGAAGGCGGATTTCGGCATATCCCAGCCGATGATCGCGTCGCCGACCAGATGGACGCCGGGCTGCAGCGCCGATTCGAAGGTGACCGGATCAACCGGACACCAGCCCGACTGATTGGCGAGCCCTGCCTGCTGCGCCAAGCGCCCGGCCATTTGCGCCGGGATGACATTGGCCACCGCGGCCTTGAATGTTGCTCCCTCGGTGATCACCGACCGGGTCTTCGCGTCGATCGCCGTGACCCCGCCAGTGAACTGGGCCGGTAGCCATTCGATCATTCCCGGATAGTGGCGGTTCCAAGCGTCCTGGAACAGGTCCTGCGCGTTGAAGCTGTCTTTCGCATCCAGGATCAGAATTTTGGCCTTGGGTTTGCGGCGCTGGAAATAGGATGCGACGAGCGAAGCGCGCTCGTAGGGGGCTGGCGGGCAGCGAAACGGATTCGGCGGAGCAACGAGCACGAACAGCCCGCCGTCCTCCATGCTTTCCAGTTGCTGGCGCAACAGCCTGGTTTGCTGCCCTGCATTCCAGGCGTGCGGCATGATCTCCATCGCCGCTTCGTCATAGCCGTTAAGCGCCCGATCCCTGAATGCGATGCCTGGCGCAACAACGAGACGGTCGTAGCTGAGCTTCGAACCGTTGTTCAGCGCAACGGTTTTCACCGCCGGGTGAATCGCCGCGGCGGACTCATGAATGACGGTGATGCCATATTGTTTTGCCAGCGCTTCATAACCATGACTGAGCGATTCGAGCGGGCGCAGCCCGGCGAGATAGAGATTGCTGAAGAAACAGGTCGCGTAGCTCTGCCGCGGTTCAACCAGGGTCACTTCGATAGCCGTGGCGGTGGCGGCGAGATATTTGGCGACCGTTGCGCCGCCGATGCCGCCGCCGATCACGACGACACGCGCCTTGACCTGGCCCCGCGCCTTCGGCTGGTTGAGCGCCGTTAGCAACGCTGCTCCGGTGAGGCGGCCGAACTCGCGACGGGTCCAGGATTTCATGGCGCGTTACTTTCCCTGCGCTGCGACATAGCGCGCGACGCTGGCGATCTCCTCGTCGTTGAGCGACAGCGCGATAGCGTGCATGATGTGATTTGGACTCTCGCTCGCCCGGTAGGCAAGCAGGGCGTTGGTGAGCCTCTCCTCACCAAGCCCGATGATGCTGGGAATGATTGTGCGGCCGCCATCGAGGCGATGGCAGGACGCACAGGTCGCGGCGAGTTGAGCGCCTTGATCGGCCTCCGCCGCCGCGCCGGATTGGCTGACGAGCAGTACGAGGCCCGTGGCAATCGCAGATCTCGCGACGGGGCGCATGCTGAATACCCGTCTGTTTCGGAGTTTTCGGGTCACGCTCCTGCCCAGCTCTTCACATCAATTCGCGCAGCTGAATTGCGCAACCACCTCAACCGACCGTGAGCTGGTGCGACAACGCAAAGACGGCACCGCCATCTTCTTCCCAAACGAAATCGAGCCGGCCGCTCTCCGTCGCGCGCAAGGAAAATTCGAAGAACGGGTTGGCCGAAATCGCCTCGTGGAGATCGACACTGAACACCACGGTTTCGTTGTAGCGGCAGCCAAACTTGTTGATGATCTTGCGCGGGATCACATTGCCTTGATCATCATGGCGCAGCCCTGTTTCCATCTCATGGCTGATGATGGTCTTGACCTGAAAAATCTCTCCCTTCGCCGCGGCGCTCGGCACGATCACGCGTGGTGTCGGGGTGGTCACTGTCTCTCTCCGATCTCAGGCACAGCCATCCGTGGCGACACGGACCCACGTCGTGGTCATCAGCAAATTGCCGTCATTCATTTCGGCAACAGCGATGACATGTTGCGGTCTGGCAAGACGGATGCGTGTCGACACGCGAGGTAGACTGCGTTGGGGGACGAAATGGAAACTGGCGACTTCGATAAGCGGGTTCCGCGGCGCGAACACGCGCATCTGCCTCACATGGTCGGCCTCAGTCATTGGGCTGTCGATGTAAAGGCTCATGGGCACGGTATAGCCGGTCGGGAAGTCCGTCGGCATTATCAGGTGCAGGCGATCCGACACCGTGGCCGTCCGACCGGTGAGCTGTTCGACGAGATCCAGCGCTTCATCGTTCGCGCGCGCGCTCTGCAGCGAGAAGAGCGAAACCCCGGCAAAACCCACACTCCCGGCGATCAAGACATCGCGGCGCGTCAAGCTCATCGTCCCGGTCTCCAAACCCTGCCACTCTTTAGGCCATTCCAAGAACACATCGGCGGCGGCGGGCGGCGCACTCGGACATATCAGTGCGGCTGCTTCTACCAAATTTAGCACCGACAACCGCTGGGAGCAATCTCGGGGAAGTTGGACACAGGGCTGCGAACTCGGGTTAACGGGCTTTAGGGATTGCGGTTGATCTGATTTCCATGGGGCTTCGATTCAGAGCCCTGCCATGCCCCTTGCCGCCCTCGAAGGATTTGAGAAGCCGCGCCTGAAGGCGCTTCTGGAGCATTTCGCCTCGATCGAAGACCCGCGCGCGCCATGGCGGGTGGCGCATCCGCTGCCGGAGTCCTGCTTCTGGTTGTCTGCGGCACGATCTGCGACTGCGACGACTATGATCTCATTGCCGATTGGGGCGCGGCGCGTCTCAACTTCCTGCGCCGCTACTTGCCCTATCATCACGGCGTGCCGGGCGGGCGCTGGCTGACCTGCTGATGAACCGCATCGACCCGGGCCTGTTCTCGGCCGCCTTCACCTCACGCCTTCCAGCTGACCTCAGACGATACATAGCCTCAACGGACTGCAGCTATCCACTCTTCTGCGACCTTCCCGCGCCGATTTTTAGGAGGTCAATCGGAAGGAGCAACGAGCGCCAATTCCGGACCAACATCGAGGTGACCCTGTCGGTCGCCTCTCCGATCCGTTGGCCGGCCTTCGTGTTGCTTCGCGGCAAGTACCACACAGGGGTTAGCGGTTCGACGTCGCTGCGGGCGAACATAGTAGAACGGTGTCGGCCGATCATTGTCAAAGATCTGACCGTCATCGAGCTTTCCTGAAAGACAAAGGTCGCTTGGACGTGGGTGCGAGATTGGCATTTTCCAGTGTCGCTCGCGATGCGTACGCAGAGGTCCAACATTGTCTTTCGTTCTTGACGATCGATGATCATCGACAGCGGTCCCGTGAAACTCATCAAAAGTGTCGCGCTTCTCGCCATTCCCGGCTGCGGCCGGTGAAGCGCCGCGCTCTGGACATATTCTCGACGGAAAAACGCCTCGAAGCGCCCGGCAACCGACCGATTGGGAACAATCTTACCTGTTTCAAGGTTGGGGATGCGCAAGGGACTGCTCTACGGAATTTTTGTCCAGATGAAACGCCATTTTCGGATTCTTGTCGGTGCCACGGTCGGCCTCACATTGACACCTGCTCCGCTTCCCGCACTTTCGCGCGACGCCCAGCCGCTCGCGGCACCCGTCATTCTGGCCCAAGCCCAGTCGTCCGAAGAGGAAGAGCTGCTGCGCAGGAAGAAGAGAAACGGGGCCAAACGCGACGAGCAGCGGACTCCCCAGGCAGAAAGGCCGGCGCAGCGCGAGCGGGCCAAGCGGCCTGCGGCGCGGGAGCGCGAAGCCATCAAACGGCGTGCCGCCGAACCCGAGCCGGCGATCACCGAGGAACGCCAGAAGCGGCGCAAGGAGCGCGAAGCCATCAAACGGCGTGCCGCCGAACCCGAGCCGGCGATCACCGAGGAACGCCAGAAGCGGCGCAAGGAGCGCGAAGCCGTCAAACGGCGTGCCGCCGAACCCGAGCCGGCGATCACCGAGGAACGCCAGAAGCGGCGCAAGGAGCACGAAGCCGTCAAACGGCGTGCCGCCGAACCTGAGCCCGCGATCACCGAGGAACGCCAGAAGCGGCGCAAGGAGCGCGAGGCCGCCAGACGGCCTGCCGCCGAACCCGAGCCGGCGATCACCGAGGAACGGCAGAAGCGGCGCAAGGAGCGCGAGGCCGCCAGACAGCCTGCCGCCGAACCCGAGCCGGCGATCACCGAGGAACGCCAGAAGCGGCGCAAAGAGCGCGAAGCCGCCAGACAGCGCAACGCCGAACCTGAGCCCGCGATCACCGAGGAGCGCGTGAAGCGGCGCAAGGAGCGCGAAGCGGCGATGCGTCGTCCCGAAAACGCCGCCAGGCTCTTCGACAGCGCCAAGGAAAAGCCGGTGAGGCGCAAGACGGGCGGCGCCGAGCCGGATCAGCCCGCTCGGGCCAGGGCCGAGCGGCTGCCCGAAAGCGACGCCGCGGCGCAGGCGCGAGCCTCGAGAGATCCAGTGCAAATCGGCTCCGTCATCTCCGAGGAAGGCCGCCGCATCGAACGCCCGCGCAGGGCGCGTCCCGAGGTTCCGCAGGGCGCGGAACTCGTGCGCGAGGTCAACAACCGCTTCATCTTCCGAACCGACAACACCTATTTCATCGAGCGGCCCCGCGAGGAGCGATTCATCATCGACGCGCGCGAGGTCTACTACGAGGAACTGCCGCGCAGCCGGCAGCGCGAGGTTGTGGTCCGTCCCGACGGGACGCGGATCGTCACGATCCGCAACCGCTGGGGAGATGTCGTCCGCCGTGTGAAGATCCTGCCCGACGATCGCGAGATCGTCCTCGTCTATGTCGAAGACGACTATTACGACGAGGTGCTGGAATGGCGCGATCCCGGCCTCGAACTGCCGCCCCTCGACCTCGAGATTCCGGTTCGCGACTACATACTGGACGCGGAATGGGTTGAGGACCCCGAAGACTACTATACATTCCTCGACCAGCCGCCGGTCGAGCAGGTGGAGCGCACCTACTCGCTTGACGAGGTCCGGCGTTCGGCGCGCATCCGCGACAAGGTCAGGCGCATCGATCTCGATATCATCAATTTCGAGTTCGGCTCGGCCCAGATCCCGGAAAGCGAGATCGGCAAGCTCGAAGGCGTCGCCGAGGCCATGCAGCGCCTGCTCAAGGAGAACCCGGGCGAGACCTTCCTGATCGAAGGTCACACCGACGCGGTCGGGGCGGAGGTGGCGAACCTGGCGCTGTCGGACCAGCGGGCCGAGGCGGTGGCGACCGCGCTGACCAACGTCTTCGACATAGCGCCCGAGAACATGGAGACGCAGGGCTATGGCGAGCAGTACCTGAAGGTTGAAACCCAGGAGCCCGAACGCGAGAACCGGCGCGTCGCGATCCGCCGCATCACGCCGCTGGTCGCACCCGTGGCGAGCTCCGAATAGGCCCCACCCTTGTTTTGAGCCTGCCGGGAAGGTAGCGCCAGGCTCAGCGTATCGAGCGGGCCAAATAGACGACACGTCCAGCCCGGTCAAGATCCGCTTCCGCCGCCTGTTGCGATATTGAGGTCGAAATCGAGCAACAACTGGGTTGGGTCAAGCCCTGCCCTGCCTGAGTGAACCGGATTAATTGACGCCGAGGAAGTGGGCGGCGCTCGGGCGTGTTAGAGCTGGCGAAGACCTTGCCGGGCGGGACGATCTCGTGGATGCGGCCAATCGGGAGATCGTCGATGGCGCCCCGGTTAGGCGTGAAGAACTTCACGACCGGAAAGGGATCGTGGTTCGGAACCGATTTGCAAGCAAGGCTGGGGCGACAAGATAAAGGACCATGGCGATCATCACGACGCCGGAGAACCCGATATGCATTGCAAGCAGCGTGGCGAGAATCGCGCTCAGCACGGACGCACAGCCGTTGATTCCCCACGCCCAGGGAATGAATGTTTCCGAACGCGCCCCGACATGCCCGAGGCCGAGGGGAAACGGCATGCCCATAAAAAGAGCGAGCGGCGCTATGAGAAGGAGCGCGATCGCGATCTTCGCGGCGTCCGGGAACGCCAGCAGCCTTTCGAATACTGAGGGTAGCGCGAGAAGGTAGGTGGCAGCCAGGACCGCGATAACCCCGACAGCGAGGGCGATGCCGCGCACCGCCGATCCGCGCCCGACAGCCGCTGCCCAGCGTGCGGCAACGGCGCTACCGAGACCGGCGAAGGCGAGGAAGCCCGCAAGCACGACAGCGACAGCGTAGAACGGATGACCGAGGAACAGCACAAAGCGCTGGATGAAGGCGATTTCGATGAAGAGGAAGGCTAGCCCCAAGGCAAGGAAGTAGAGCCCGAAGCGCAGCCGGTGCAAAGCTTTCCCGAGCGCGTGTCTGCGAAGCCATAGCGGCAGGAGGATCAGGACGGCGCTGAGGATGGCAGCCTGGACCAGAGTCGTCACGAGGATCAGGTAGCTCCAGTCGAGCATCGCTGCCCCGCCCTGGGTGCGCAGGGCTAGGAGTTCGGGCAGGGCGCGCCAGCGGAAGAAGTCGAAGAAATAGGGCCGATTGTCGGTCGCCGGTGCGATGGCGAACTTGTAGCGCTCGATGAAGTCGGCGCACTCAGGGCCGAGGAGGGCGAGGGCTCCCTCGTAGAGATATTCCTGATCGAGCTGGTTGAAGTGGTTCACATCGCTCGCGGAGATGCCTGGCACCCAAGAGATGTCGAAGAAGTTCTCGGCCGCGAAGCTGCGAATGGCCGCAATGTCTTCGCCTTTGAAGGGCGACTTGGCGACGAGCAAAGTAGCGGTATTCCAGCTCCGGATCAGCGCCAGGTGCCGGCCCGGCTCGGCCACGCCTTCCGCCTTGAGCGCTGCTATGGCGGTGGCCAACAGCTTAAGGCTGTCACGCGGCGGCACTCGCAGCCATCGTGTGAAAGCGACGACACCATCTGGTCTGAGAATCGCTAGGTAATCCCGCATTGCCTCCACGGTATAGGTGTAGTTTTCATGCAAGCTCTGCACGCCGGCCGCGGCCGCGCTGAAGGAGTCAAGGAGCGGCATCTGGATCAGGTCGTAGCGCTCGCCGGCAGTCGCAGCGAAGGCGCGCGCCTCGGCCAAATGCAAGCGCAGGTTCGGTCGGCTGAAGATACCGCCAGCGAAGTCGGCGAAGCGATTCCGAGCCAAGTCGATCATTTGCGGGTTGACCTCTACCGCATCCACCCTATCGGCCCCGGCGCGCAGCGCCAGCAGCACCTGCTCGCCGCCCCCGGCGCCGAGGATTAGTACCCGCGGCCGCTCGAGGATGCGGTACGGCAGCGCCGCCGTTGTCCGGTCGAGATAGGCGACCTTCGCCGGATCGCCTCCATAGGCGGTAATCGCCGCAATACTGTCGCCATCGGTGAAGACGGCGAGTTGCGCAGGCGGCTCTTGGGTGTTGGCTAGGCTGAGGCCAGGCGCGTAACGGAAGGGGACGGTCGGACTCTCGACAACCGTCAGCAACCCGAGCGGGCTCGATCGCTCCTCGATCACCCGGGCGTTCGGAACCTCCAGGGCCATGCGGAGGCCCTTATACTGCGACATATGCGGCTCGGGGGCCACCCAGGACGGCGGTAGCGATACTGCAACGAACGCCGCCGCCAATCCAAGGCCGCCCGCTGCGAGCCACCGATGGCGGACCATGCCGAACGCGGCAAGGGCAGCCGCCGCGAATGCCAGTGCTGCAACGAAACGCAGCGCCGTAGATGGGAAGACCAGGAACAGGAGCCCGACGATACCCAGCGCACCGATCCCTGCGCCGGCCAAGTCGAAGGCGTAGACGCGTCCGATCTGTCCGGGATGACGGCAGAAAGCAAGGCCGACGCAGGTCGCGCCAAAGAAGAACGGCAGGATCAGAAGCGCATAGCTGGCCGCGAGCCAACCGAGCTGTCGCGGAGCCCAGATGATCTCGAGCGCGTTGAACGGCAGACGTTCGGCGATGGCGAAGCTGGCTACCGCGGTCATGCCGAACAGCGCGGCCGATGCCGCGAAAGCAGCCGGGTACCGCTCCACTAGCCAGCGCTGGGCGAGCGCAATGAACGTACCGCTCGCGCCGAAGCCCAAGAGCGCGATGCTGATGATCATGTAGGCAAAATGGTGCCATTGAACGATCGAAAACAATCGCATCAGCAGCAATTCGTAACCGAGAACCGCTGCCGAAATGAGACCGACTGGTAGCATGCGGCCCGCTCTCACCGGGAGGGACCTCCCCGCAGCGGAACGAAGCTCACCGGCAGCAGCTGCCGGGTCGTGATGCCTCCGCCTAGTCGCTTCTCGACGAGCATGAGAAACTGGGTTGCAAAGGGGCCTCCCACGGGGATGACCATCCGACCTCCTTCAGCGAGCTGCTCGACAAGCGGCGGCGGGATATGGCTGGCAGCCGCGGTCACTACGATGCCGTCGAAGGGCGCGTGCTCAGGCCAGCCGTAATAGCCGTCGTCCACCTTCACCTGAACGTTGTCGAAGCGGGGCACCGCAAGTCGTGCCGCTGCCCTCTTGCCCAGTTCCGGGATAATTTCGATCGAGTAAACCTTGGCGGCGAGGGGCGACAGGACGGCTGCCTGATAGCCCGAGCCGGTGCCGATCTCGAGGACGGTGTCGCCAGGCCGGACATTGATCAGGTCGGTCATAAGCGCGACGATAAAGGGCTGCGAGATCGTCTGACCGTGCCCGATCGGCAGGGGCCGGTCATGATAGGCCGCGCCGCGCTGCGCCTCGGGTACGAAACGGTCGCGCGGCACGGTGCCCATTGTCTTGAGCACCGCCGGATCGATACTGTATGCCGCGGAGCGGGCGTGTCCCTTTATCGTCTCGATCATGGCCGCACGCTCGGCTGCGCGGTCCTGGGCGGGCGCCGATGTCGAAACGAAGGCGGCGACACTCGCGAGAAACGCGGCCAGCAACGCTCGGCACTGGGCTAGAGCACTCATGAACCTCTCCTGGCCCACGACGTCGAGAACAAAGGCGGCGGCTTTTTGAAGCAAACGCCGCTCCGATCTCACACCAAACATGTCGCGGCACCAGGTCCGGATCAACCCCGTTGGAGGTTGGTGGTGCGCCAGAAGGCGTCTTCCGCCTCAGGCGGCGACCGCAAATGGGACGGCAAGCAGCCTGACTGCATTATGCATCCTTCAGGGGTACCAGGGACCTTGCGGTTACCTGCCTGCAAGTCCGCTATCCACTTCATTGCAGCCCCTCCGACGAATCGACACAAAGGTCGGAGCGGGTCATGTCGAGACCTCAAGCAGGACTCGCCAAGCGGCTTTGGCGCAGACCAAATCAGCCGATTGCACGCCAGAGTACGCCGTAGCTCCCCCACGACGGTAATGCCCCTTTACACTCGGCTCCGACCGGGCTTGAGATAGTCTAGTCGTTGGAAGGAAGCTGAGAGCCGTAAGCAGCCAACATCGAACGGAGACCAACTGGGCGCCGAATCTGCGCTATCGCCGCCGTTTGCCCCTACTCCCACTCGATTGTCTACTGCCCTCATAGCTTATTCATTAGATAGAATTCTAATTGGCGTTCCTTTCGAATACCGTCAACAATACCGTCACAAAATGGCTTAAATCCAAATCTGCGACGGAGCACCTCGCAGTATCCGAAACACCGCCGATCGCCGCACGGCCGTGCAGTGTCCTGAGATACCATCTTTCTGTTGGCCTCTGCTGTAGGGATGCCTGTCAGATCGTTAGCTCGGGATCGTGCTGCTTGCCAACCGGGTTTTTTGTGCTCTGACGGGTCCATGGGCTGTAGCGCGGCTTTTGTTCCCATCGCGGCTGAGGAAGCGGGTCGTCAGTCAGGAAATGACCGATAGCATTGACAATGCACCAAACCCTCCTCGCCTTTGGTCCGTTGGACCGATGGCGCTGCCGAGATTTCCCCATTTCTCGTCTGCGTTGTCGGTCTCTTTTTTGGCCGGGCGGGCGGCAACTCGTTCGGATTGCCCTTTAGTGGGGGAGCGTCACCTGCACCGATTAAGCGGTTCAGTGCCCTGCGTTCTGGCCCTTAGGAATGTGTCTCGTGCCGAATGCCGTTGTTGAACGGTAAGAAGGGGGCTGTTTGTGGAGGCGTTCAGTATTAGGCGCTGGGGCCATCTGGTCCCGTCATTGCGTGCCATTGCTCGATGTGCGTGTCCGTTTGAGCGCCCAGCGACACACACCATGGCCAGCAACGGTAAGACTGTGATACCATTGCACAAGTTGCGTCGTCGCCGCCGGCAGACTGTCGTTTCCGCGAAGCCGGACAAGCGCAGTGCTCAGTATCGTAAGTCTCAACCCGATGAACAAGTAGCCGCGGATTATGGAACTTGTCGTCGCCCTTGGCCTGATCGCCTTCAAGGTCGCGTTGCTGATTGCGATCCTGCTGCTGCTGCCTTTGCCGCTGACCTGGGTGGAACGCAAGATCGCCGGGCACATCCAGCAGCGGATGGGGCCGATGCGCGTGGGGTGGCACGGGCTGCTGCAGCCGGTGGCGGACGGCATCAAGCTCTTGACCAAAGAGGACCACATCCCGGCCGAAGCCGACCGCTTCCTGTTCAAACTGGCGCCGATCCTGGCGCTCGCCCCGCCCTTCGTGGTGTTCGTCGCGATCCCCTTCGGCGAAAGCGTCTCGGTCCTCGGCGCCGAGATCACGCTCTACGTCTCCAACATGAACGTGGCGCTCCTTTTCGTCTTCGCGGTGATCGGGATCGAGGTCTATGGCGTCATCTTCGGCGGCTGGGCCGCGAACAGCAAATACGCGGTCCTGGGCAGCCTCAGGACTTGCGCGCAGATGATCAGCTACGAGATCCCCATGGGGTTCGCGGTCGTCGGCGTGGTAATGCTGGCGCAATCCATGAGCCTGCTCGAGATCGTACGGGCGCAGGCCGATGTCTGGAACATCGTCTACCAACCGGTCGGGTTTTTCGTATTCTTCGTCGCCGGGCTGGCCGAAGCGCAGCGCATTCCATTCGACCTAGCGGAGGCGGAAGGCGATCTGGGGGCCGGGTTCCATACCGAATACAGCGGCATCCGCTTCGCGTTCTTCATGGTCAGCGAATACGCCGTCATGCTGCTGGTGTCGGTCCTGTCGGTCATCCTGTTCTTCGGCGGCTGGAACGGCGTGCTGATCCCGTTGCCGCCGCTCCTCTGGTTCACGCTCAAGGTCGCGTTCTTTCTCTATGTGTTTATGTGGTTCCGCTTCACCTTCCCGCGCTATCGATACGACCAACTGATGGCGATCGGGTGGAAAGTCTTGCTTCCACTGTCACTGGCGAACATAATAGTAACAGGAGTTGCTTTCCTTTGAGGGCCACTCCAAGCGAGGCGGCGATGTCGCGCGCACTGCACATACGTGGAACATGGATCGGCTGGGCATTCTTCGCCGATCTAGCGGGCGCTTTGGCGCTGACCTTCGGCTACATGTTCTCCAGATCCGTGACCATGCAGTATCCTGACAAGGAAAAATGGTTGCCCTATTCGCGTTACCGCGGGCATCACTTCCTGACGCGCGACGAAGAGGGCGAGATCAAGTGCGTGGCCTGCGAGCTCTGCGCGCGCATTTGTCCCTGCGACTGTATCGAAGTCATTCCCTACGAGGACGAGAAGGGCAACCGGCATCCAGCAAAATTCGAGATCGACATGGCCCGCTGCCTGTTCTGCGGGCTGTGCGAGGACGCCTGCCCCGCCGACGCGATCGCGCTTGGCCAAGAGTACGAATTCTCGAGTTTTTCCTCGCGTGACCTAGTGGTCGGACGTGACGATCTGCTCGGCAAACCGGGCAAGGCGACGACCGGCGGCGGTGTGGTCGCGGCGCGTCTGAACACCGAACAGGACGTGCTGGTCGAGACGAGTGAGCCGCAGGGATACAACTGGTGGCGGAATATCCGCCGACCGTGAACGCGCGGTAGCCGTCAAGCCGGAGCACAGGAGGCTCAGATGCTTGTCTGCCAAATCTTGAAGACCAAATCTCCCGAGCTCATCTCGGTCACACCAGATCAGACGGTCGTAGAAGTCCTGCGGCTGTTTCGGGACAACAACATCGGATTCGTGGTCGTCAGCAGTTCGCCCGGGGAATGCCTGGGCACGCTGTCGGAGCGGGACTGCTGCTATGCGGTGGCTGAATACGGAATCGAGGCGCCCACAATGCGGGTCGCCGACATCATGAACCGCAGTGTGGTGACCTGTTCGACACAGGATTTGCTGCCCTTTGTGATGTCGCTCATGACCGACCGACGCACGCGCCATGTGTTGGTCATGGACGGCGACGCTTCTGTCGGCGTGGTGAGCATCGGCGACGTGGTCAAGCACCGGCTCGACGAATTGCTCCGTACCGAGCAAGCGTTGAGCGATTACATTGCCGGGACCCCTTATCACTGAGGATACGAACCCGGGAGCCGATTAGGGTGAACTGCCCGGAAGCTCGGCAATGCCTCGGCCGCGACTTTCAGGGCGCGCCTCGACTCCGGTGGCGAAGGCAGTGTGCGCCTTTTGAACCTCCACCGGACAAGGGTATTCGCCCCGCCGCATAAGGCTGTTGAGACGCAGGTCTCTATAGTTTTCCGGCACGAACATGAGCCTCCCGGGAAAATGCCTATTGACCTTGAGCTGCGCCCTCAGTTCGCCCTGGGTGGATCGTACGATCACCTGATCGCGATCCGAAAGGCCAAGCTGTGCGGCGTCCCACGCGCTCATCTCAACATACGGGTCATCCGCCACCGTATTTAGGATCTCCGAGCGTTCGGAAAGATATCCATTGTGGAACAGGCAGTTGCCGGTGACCAACATGAGCCGGTCGGCCGCATTCGGGTTAGGCGGAGGGGCGAAGAACTCGCCAGCCGGCGGCGTCGGGTCCGCCGTGGTGAATGCTCCGTCAGCGCCAAGCCCGTCCTGCGTCAGCCCTTGGTAGGCCGGAACCAGCCGGGCAATCTCGCGGAAGATTTCGCCTTGCATCGACGGTTGCATTGCCTGGTTGCGGAGCGCTGCGACGAAGTCCAAGATCGCCAGATTGCCCCGCGCCTCGAAGGCGGGTTCGCGGAACTTGCGGACCGCCTGGATCCGGCCCTCGTTGTTGGTGAAGGTGCCGGATTCCTCTCCATAACCCGCCGCAGGCAGGACGACATCGGCCAGACCCACGGTATCGGTGAGGAAGGTGTCCTGCACGATCAGGAGATCGGTGGCATCAAGCGCCCGTTTGACGAATCCCCGGTCGGGATAGGTCATCAGGGGGTCGCTTCCGACGATATAAAGCGCGCCTACCCGCCCCTTGTCACAAAGCGCCAGCATTGCGTCGAGATCCGCGCCCGGCTCAGGCGGAATTTCGGCGCCCCAGGCCCGTATGAGAGCTGTGCGCGCCGTGTGATCGCCGACCGGGCGCAGCCCCGGCAGGGCCGCCGGCAGAACCCCCATGTCCCAGGCGCCCAGCTGGTTGGCTCGGTCGAAGAGGAACTGCATCGCCGGGCCCTTGCCGAGCACGCGGAGAACCCGCAGCAGGTTGGCGAGCTGCTGCAGCGTTGCGCGCACTTCGGAAAGCCTCAGGAGGTCGGCGCTGACAAGCACAGCGACGCTCCCGCCGTCCAGCAGCGCAGCGGCTAGACGGTCCGGCCCGTCGCTGCCGGTAGTCGCTGGTGCCCAGCCGGTTGCCGCGCCGACGCCCGCAAGAACCTCGCTCGGCAAGGCTTGGCCGGCCGCCGCCACGAGACCGGCCACCACTGCGGCAAGGGCCGCAGCCTCAGCGCCCGGAGCAACACGAACGACCGCTCGGGCATCGGTGTCCAGCCGGGATGGCCTCGCCGAGAGCATGAGCAACCTGGTCTGCCTCCGCCGCGCCGCGTCTCGCAGCAGGTATTCAGTGACCGGGTTCTCGTCGGTCACGTTGCCACCGACGACAAGCACGCAGTCGTTGCCGATCACCTCCTCCAGCGGCGCGCGGCTGTAGAAGCCCGCCACCAACGGGCCAAGCGTCTCGAAGGGCGTAGACCAGCGCGACGAGCAGTCGATGTTGTTGGTCCGGAATACCGTCCGCATCAGCTTCTGGAACTGATAAAGCACCTCGTTGGGCAGGCGCGGCGAGGCCAGCCCGCCCGCAGCCTTGCTCTCGACGGCCGACAGGCGCCGGCGCAGGTAGTCCCCGGCTTCGTCCCAGGAAACCGGAACCAGTGCGCCGTCACGGCGGATCATCGGCCGCTTGATCCGGTCCCGGCTCCCGACGAAGTCGAGGCCGAAGCGCCCCCGCACGCAGAGCGTTTCGCGATTGACACCATGCTCCCACTTCGAGCGGACCCGCATGAACTCGCCCTTGCGCGCGCCGACGGTGAGCTGGCAGCCGGTGCCGCAATGCGGGCAGACCGTGTCGGTCTCGACCAGATCCCAGGGCCGTGCCTTGTAGCGATAGGGGAAGCTCATCAGCGCGCCGACCGGGCAGACCTCGACACAATTGCCGCACTGGTCGCAACTCGCGAGACTGCCCTCGAAGCCGGTGACGGCGGTATCCATGCCTTTTTCGATGGTGCCCAAGGCGACCGCTCCGACCACGTCCTCGCACATCCGGACGCAGCGCTGGCACTGGATGCAGCGGTTGACGTTCATGATGATGACGGGGCTGAGACGGATGTCCTCGGAGTGGAACACACGTTTGGCATCGCGGAATCGGCTTTCCCGGGGCCCGTATGCCATCACCATGTCCTGAAGCTCGCACTCGCCGCCCTTGTCACAGATCGGGCAGTCGAGGGGGTGGTTGGCAAGCAGCATGTCGAGCATGGAAGAGCGCGTTTCGTCGATTAGCGGCGTGTTAGTCCGCACCACCATGCCGTCGGTGACCGTGGTGGCGCAGGAAGGCTGCAGCCGCCGCTGCCCTTCGATCTCCACTAGGCACATGCGGCAGGAGGCCAGCGCCGGCAGCCGCTTCAGATAGCAGAAGGTCGGGATTGCGATGCCCAAACGCTCGGCAGCCTGCAGCACCGTAGAGCCTGCGTCCACTTCCAGCGTTTGTTCATCGATCGTGACGCTAACCATGACTTCTTGCGGCCTTCTCCCTGCGCGCTCCTTAGTGAAGCGAGCACCTGCCCTCCTCGATATGGGCGACGAATTCATGCTCGAAATGCGCCAGTGCCGCCCGCAGCCCCATAGCCGCGCCGTCACCCAGAGCGCAGAACGTGTTGCCGAAAATGCCCTTGCAGAGCGATTCCAGCTGTTCCAGATCGTCCGGCGCGCCCTGCCCTGTCTCGACCCGGCGCAGCACTTTCACCACCCAGTTCAGCCCTTCGCGGCAAGGCGTGCATTTCCCGCAGGACTCGTGGTGGAAGAACTCGATGATTCGGGTGGCGACCTTGACCATGCAGGTCGAGTCGTCGATCACGATCACTCCGGCTGAGCCAAGCATCGAGCCGACCGCAGCCAGCGAGTCGAAGTCCATCCCGACATCCAGCCCGCGCTCGGGGATCAGCGGCGCCGAGACCCCGCCGGGGATCACCGCCTTGATCCTGCGCCCCGGCGGCGGCCCGCCGGCGCGGTCCTCGACCAGTTCACGCAGCGATATGCCCATCGGCAGTTCGTAAAGGCCCGGGTTCCGCACGTGCCCGCTGAGGCAATAAAGCTTCGGACCGGGGCTCTTGTCAGGACCGATGCTGCGAAACCAGTCCGGCCCCCGCGCCACGATATGCGGCACGCAGACCAGCGTCTCGACATTGTTGATCACGGTCGGGCTGGCGTAGAGCCCCGCGACCGCCGGAAATGGCGGTTTCAGACGGGGCTGCGCCCGCTTGCCTTCGAGCGAGTCGAGCATCGCCGTCTCCTCGCCGCAGATATATGCGCCGGCGCCGCAATGGATGTGCACGACGAAATTAAAATCCGAGCCCAGAATCCGTGTTCCCAGATAACCCTTCGCATGGGCCTCGGCGATCGCCTGCTTCAGCCGGTGGATCGCCAGCACATATTCCCCGCGGATGTAGACATAGGCGGTTTCCGCCCCGATAGCGTAGGCGCTGATCACCATGCCCTCGATCAGTTGGTGCGGATCACGCTCCATGATGATCCGGTCCTTGAACGTGCCGGGCTCGCCCTCATCGGCGTTGCAGCACAGGTATTTCGGCTTGTCGGCCCGTTTCGGCACGAAGCTCCATTTCAACCCGGTCGGGAATCCGGCGCCGCCGCGACCACGCAGGTTCGATTGCTTGACGAGGTCGATGATCTCGTCGGGCGTGTGCTCGCGCAGCGCCTTCGCCAGCGCCTGGTAGCCGCCGCCGGCCTCATAGCTCGAAAGCAGATGGCCATCCGGCACGTCCATGTTTCTGAGAAGGACCGGTTCGAACATGGCGGCTATTCACCCGGCGGTCCTGCGGCGGCGAGTTCGGCGCCAGTCGCTTGCCCTGCCGCCGCGCGCAGCCTGTCCAAGAGCGCGTCGATCCGCGCAATGTCGAGGTCGCCGTGATAGTCGTCGCCGACCTGCATCACCGGGGCCATCTCGCAAGCGCCGAGGCATTCGACGGTCGAAAGCGTGAACAGCCCGTCCGGGGTCGTGCCGCCCTTTTCGATCCCCAGCACAGTCTCCAGATGCCTCAGCAGGTCCTCGGATCGGCGCAGCATACAGGATAGGTTGTCGCAGAGTTGCAGGTGGAACAGACCCACCGGCTCGGTATGGAAGAGGGTGTAGAAGGTCGCCAATTCGTAGACCCAGACCCGCTCGACACCGAGGATGTCGGAGACCTCTTCCAACACCGGGCCGGGTAGATGGCCATGTTCCTTTTGCGCGATCAGAAGCGCGGGCATGATCGCCGAGCGCTGGTCGGGATACCGCGCCGCCGCCGCCTCGATCTGTTCGCGCATGTTCATGGCGCCAAAATCTCCTGCTACTTGTCCACCTCGGCCATCACAGGGTCGAGGCTGCCCAGCACGGCGATCATGTCCGCCAGGTAGCGGGCATTGCCGACCCCGAACAGTCCCTGAAGGTTGACGAATGACGGTGCCCGCACTTTCATCCGGAACGGTTTTTGCGACCCGTCGCTGATGATGTAGAACCCGAGCTCGCCCTTTGGCGCCTCGATCGCCGAATAGACCTCGCCCTTCGGCACCTTGAAGCCATAGGCCGAGAGGTCGAAATGCTGGATCAGCGCCTCCATCGAGCAGTGCACCCTGTCCTTATCCACTGGGAAAGCGATGGTCGGCATATCGATCTGGAACGGCCCCTCGGGCATCTGGTCAAGGCATTGCTCGATGATCCGGACGCTCTCGCGCATCTCCTCGACGCGGCATTGCCAGCGCGCGTAGCAATCGCCCTCATCGCGGGTAATGACGTTGAAAGCCAACCGGTCGTAGATCTCATAGGGCTCGTCGCGGCGGATGTCCCAGTCGACGCCCGAGGCCCGCAAGTTCGGGCCGCTCAGGCCAAGATCGATGCCGTCCTCGGCGGAGATCACGCCGACCCCTTGCGTGCGCTTCAGGAACACCCGGTTGTTCTCGATCAGCCGTTCATAATCGCGGATCCGGTTCGGGAAGATGTCGCAGAACTCCCTGATCTTGGGGAAGAACCCGTCGGGCAGATCCTCGCGCACGCCGCCGACCCTGCAGAAAGAGGTGTGCATACGCGCCCCGCTGATCATCTCCAACAGGTCCATGATCATTTCACGCTCGCGCATGGCGTAAAGCAACGCGGTCATGGCGCCCAGGTCCATCGGCAACGCACCGGTGATCAGGAGGTGACCGGAGATCCGCGCGAGTTCGGCCATCAGCACGCGGATATATTGCGCGCGGATCGGCGCTTCGATGCCCAGGAGCTTCTCCACCGCTAGCGCGAAAGCGAGGTTGTTCGAGGGCGGGCAGAGGTAGTCGAGCCGGTCGGTTAGCGGAAAAATCTGGGTGTAAGTGAAGCTCTCGGCCAGCTTTTCGGTGCCGCGGTGGAGGTAGCCGATGTGTGGGTCCACGCGTGCTACATACTCGCCGTCCAGCTCAAGGACGAGCCGCAGCACCCCATGCGTGCTGGGATGCTGCGGGCCGAGGTTGAGAAGCACCTCCTTTGTGTCGAGCGCCTCACCTGCCGGCCTGCTCAGTTCCGTGACTTCGGTCATCTCACTTCCCGGCGTCGAACGGCCTCCCTTATGGAATGTCCTTGGTGGCGAGATCGGGCTGCGTCGGCGGCGGGCCTTCCGCGCCAAACGGGTTCAGCGTATCCTTGTAGCCCCGGAGCGGAAAGTCCTTGCGCTGCGGAAAGCCCTCGAAGCCTTCCCACATATAGATCCGGCGCAGGTCGGGATGGCCCTCGAACCGGATGCCATACATGTCCCAAGCCTCGCGCTCGTGCCAGTTGGCGGTCCGCCAGACTCCCGTCACCGACGGGACCCGCGGCGGATCGCCGAGGCGGCATTTGATCCGAACGCGCCATTTGTTCGGCAGCGAATAGAGGTGGTATACCGCCTCGTAGCGCAGCGTTTCGGGATAATGGTCGACCCCGCAGATGTCGGACAGGAAATCGAACCGCAGCGTCGGATGGCCCTTCAGGAATTGGCAGAGCTCGACGATCATGTCAGGCGGTGAGGCGAAAGCGTGAACCCCATGCGAGAAGTCAAGCTCCTCGATTTCCCCCCCGAAACGTTCCGCGATCAGGGTGCGGATGAGGGACGTCTCCACGCTCATGAGGCTACAACCCGGTCCAGAGGCGTCCCGGCCAGCGCGCGGGACCTCTTGATCTTCTCTTGGAGCAGAAGAATGCCATGCATCAGTGCCTCGGGCCGCGGCGGGCAGCCGGGCACATGCACGTCCACCGGCACGAAAGTCTCCGCCCCCTGCACCACGGCGTAAGTGTTGTAGACCCCGCCCGAGATCGCGCAGGTGCCCATGGCTATGACCCAGCGTGGCTCCGGCATCTGGTCGAAGAGCCGGCGCACGACCGGAGCGAACTTCCGCGTCACCGTGCCGGCGATGATCATCACGTCGGACTGGCGTGGCGAAGGTCGAAACACCACGCCGAAGCGGTCGAGGTCGTAGCGGGCGCAGCCGGCCGAAATCATCTCGATGGCGCAGCAGGCAATCCCGAAGGTCTCGGGCCAGAGCGCCGACCGCCGGCTCCAGCTGATGACGCTGTCGGCGGTGGTGAACAGCACGCTGTCGCGAATCGTTTCGCCTATTCCTCCCATTCCAGCGCTCCTTTCAGCCAGGCGTAGGCGAAGCCCACGATGAGCAGCAGCATGAAGACAAACATCTCGACATAGCCGACGAGCCCGATCTCCTCCAGCACGACGGCCCAGGGAAACAGGAACATCGCCTCGACGTCGAACACCACCAGCAGGATTGCTAGGATGAAGAACTGCACCCTAAAGCGGCCCCCGGCGGCCTCGCCGGCCGGGTCCATACCGCACTCATAGGGCATGTTCTTCGCGGGATAGGGGTTGGACGGGCGCAGGAGCGAGGAGACGAACAGCGTCGCCACGGCCACCAGGACAATTCCGGCGACCATGAAGAGAACCGGCAGGAATTCCATTCCAGTCATGTCGCGCTGCCCCGGTCACCCACCGAGGGCTTGCTCAAGCTGCGACCGACCAATCTTCTGGCCGGCGGTGCGGCCCTCGTGCAGCGACTAGGGCATCCTTTCGTAGCGCCAAGAGTATTCGGTTGGCCCGTTCATTGCAAATCCAATCGTAGTCAACCGCCGAACACGGAACTCTGGGCAAGCCTCAGAAACCACGCCGGAAAAAGTCCGATGCCGATGGTGCCGGCGGCGGTCAAGGCGAGCGTGGTGCGGACGGACGGCGTCAGGGCAGGCTCGAACGCGCGCCCCGGCTCGCGCATGTAGATCACCATGACGATGCGGATGTAGAAGTAGGCGGCGACGGCGCTCAGCAGCACCGCGATCACCGCCAGCGTGACGAAACCCCGCTCGACGAGCGCCACCAGCACGTAGAACTTGGCGAAGAACCCGGCTGTCGGCGGAATGCCGGCGAGCGAGAACAGGTAGAGCAGCATCAGAAGCGCCAACCCGCGATGCGACTTGGCGAAGCCGGCGTAGTCCTCGATGACCTCGCCGGAGAAATCGCCATTCCGCATCATGATGACGATGCCGAAGATACCGAGATTCATGAAGGCGTAGATCAGCAGGTAGAGCATCACGCCGGCAATCCCGTCGGCGCCACCCGCCACCACGCCGAAGAGCGCGAAGCCCGCATGGGCGATGCTGGAATAGGCGAGCAGGCGCTTGAAATTGTCCTGCACCAGCGCCACGAAGCTGCCGAGCGCCATCGTCACCACCGCGATCACCGCGACGATGATCCAGGCGTCGGAAGCGGCGACCAGCGGGTTGAGGAACACCCGCAGGATCACCGCGAACCCCGCCGCCTTGGGGGCGACCGACATGAAGGCCGTGATTGTCGTCGGCGCGCCTTCATAGACGTCCGGCACCCACATGTGGAACGGCACCGCGCCGACCTTGAAGACCAGCCCCGCGACGATGAAGACCACCGCCAGGAGCAATCCGGGATCGAGCGGGTCGCCGATCACCGCCGCAGCCATCCCGTCCAGCTGCGTCGTGCCGGTGATCCCGTAGATCAACGAGACGCCGTAGAGGAAGATTCCTGTCGAGACCCCGCCGAGAACCACGTATTTCAGCGCCGCCTCGTTCGACCGCCGCTCCTTCCTGAGGAAGCCGGTGAGCACATAGGTCGAGAGCGCCATCAGCTCAAGGCCGACATAGATCGACAGAAGATCGGTTGCCGAGGCCATGATCATCATGCCGGAAAGCGCAAAGAGCAGCAGGACATAGTATTCGCTCAACGCGATCTCCTCGATCTCGGCATATTTTCGCGACAGGAGGAACGTCAGGATGGTCGAAAGGTAGAACACCATCTTGAAGAAGACCGCGAAGCGGTCGGCGATAAACATGCCCGAATAGGCCGGCCGCACCTCGCCCGCCAGTAACAGTGTCGCCAGGGCCGCAACCAGCACGGTTGCAGCGGAAGCCCAGACGAGGAAATACCCCTGTCCCTTTGGCACAAGCTGTCCCAGAATCAGCAAGATGCAGGCCCCAGTGACCACCACGATCTCGGACAGGCTCGCTAGGATCGACTGGAAAACCGTGGCAGCGGTCATTGGCCGCCCCCGTTAGAATGCACCTGCGTGAGCAGATGCCTCACCGAAGGCCCGATGATGTTGAGAAAAGGTTTCGGATAGAGCCCGACCCAGAGCACGAAGACCGCCAGCGGCAGGATCGCCACCAGTTCGCGGGCGTTCACGTCGCGAATCTTGAACCGCACGCCGATGCTGGCTGGACCAAGCGCGACTTTCCTGTACATGCCAAGCAGATAGGCCGCGCCCAGCAGGGCCCCCAAAACGGCGGCCGCGCCGACGGCCAGATTGGCCGCAAACGCGCCCGACAGCACCAGCAACTCGCCCACGAACGAATTCGTTCCCGGCAGCGCCATCGACGACAGGGTGAACAGCGCAAGAAACGCGGTATAGACCGGCGCCGCCTTCATCAGCCCGCCATAATCCCCGATGCTGCGGGTATGGGTCCGCTCGTAGATCAGGCCGACGAACAGGAACAACGCGCCCGTCGTTACGCCATGATTGAACATTTGCAGGATGCCGCCCTCGAGCCCGTGGAGGTTCAACGTGAAAATACCCAGCGTCACGAAACCCATGTGGCTGATGCTGGAATAGGCCACCAGCTTCTTGAGGTCGTCCTGCGCCAGCGCGAGTAACCCGCCATAGACGATTGCGAGCGCCGAAAGCGAAAGCATTAGCGTCGAATAATACAGCGACGCCTCCGGCAGCATCGGCAGCGAGAACCGCAGGAAGCCGTAGGCGCCCATCTTCAGGAGAACGCCGGCGAGGATGATGCTACCCGCCGTCGGCGCCTGCACATGGGCGTCCGGCAGCCAGGTATGGACCGGGACCATCGGCACCTTGACTGCGAAGGCGATCAGGAAGGCAAAGAACAGCCAGGACTGAACCCGGAACGGCAAATCCTGCGCCGTCAGGGCGAGGATGTCGAAAGTCTCGCCGCCGTGGAAATAGAGCACGATGACACCGATCAGGAACAGAAGGCTGCCCGCCAGCGTGTAGAGGAAGAATTTGAACGCCGCATAGACCCGGCCGTCGCCACCCCAGACGCCGATGATTACGTACATCGGGATCAGCATTGCCTCCCAGAAGACGTAGAACAGGAACAGGTCGAGCGCGCAGAACACCCCCAGCATCAGCGCCTGCATGGCCAGCAGGCTGACCATGAACTCCTTCACCTTGCGGTCGATCGCGACCCACGAGGCGAGCACGCAGATCCAGCCCAGTAACGCAGTCAGGAATACAAAGAGCGCGCTGATTCCGTCGATGCCGAGCGCGTAAGTGATGCCGAGCGCGGGCACCCACGGGCGCGTCTCGGTGAACTGCATCTCGTGGGTAGTGGTGTCAAAGCCGGCCAGCATAGCGATGCAGAGAGCGAGGTCGAGGACGGTGACACCTAGCGCCGTCCACCGCACCGTCTCGTCGCTGCGGAGAAACATCAGAACCGCTGCCCCGGCGGCGGGCATGAACACGATGAGGCTAAGCAGCGGGACCGCCATCGCACCCCTACCGCCACACCACAGCGAAGACGGCGATGGCTGCGATCACACCGACGATCATCGCCAGCGCGTAATGGGTCACGACGCCGGTCTGCAGCTTGCGCAGCGCACCGCCACCGCGCAGGATTGAGCGGGCGACGCCGTTCACGACGGCGTCCACACCGTTGAGATCGATCCGCAGTCCGGCCCGTGCGGTTCCGTGCAGGAAGGGCAGCACCGCGGTCTCGGACACGTCGCTCACCGCCTTCTCGTAGCGCGCCAGCGGTTTTTCGGCGAGCCACATGAAATGCCGCGCGCCTTTGCGGTAGAACCAGTCGGTGTCGATGCTGATCGTGTTGTCGGGGTCGAGCGCCCTGAGGAACAGCACGAAGCCCAATGCGGTGAACATCAGTATGCCGAGGCTCTCGGTGATATGGACGCCGGTGTAGGGTTCGAAGTCGACTGGATGGGGCAGCAGCGCGTAAAGTGGTTGGGGGAACACCCCGATCGCGATGCACAGCACCGCCGCCATTGCCATCGCAACCAGCATATTGCGGGGCGGCTCCCGCGCCTCCAGCTTCCGGTCCATGCCGAAGAACATGTAGTATGGGAGCTTGAGCCCAGTGTGCAGGAAGGTCCCAGATGATGCCATCGTCAGCGCCAGCACCACCAGCGCGCGGTGATCCTGTCCGGCGGCGGCCACCACCATCGATTTGGTCACGAAGCCCGAGAAGAACGGAAATGCCGAGATCGCGAAGGCGCCGACCATGTAGAGCGCCACGGTCAGCGGCATGGTCCTGTAGAGCCCACCGAGTTCGGTGAGCTTGCGCCGCCCGGTGACGTGGATCACCGCCCCAGCACCCATGAACAGGAGCGCCTTGTAGAGGATATGCGCAAAGGCATGACTGGAGGCCCCGTTCACCGCCATCTCGGTACCGATGCCGATGCCCGCCACCATGTAGCCCACCTGGCTGACGATGTGATAGGCCAGGAGCCGACGGCAGTCGTTCTCCAGCACCGCGTAGATGACGCCGTAAAGCGCCATTGCCGTGCCGAGCCAAACGAGAAGCTCGGTGCCCGGAAACGCCCGGGCCAGCACATAGACGGCGGTCTTGGTGGTGAAGGCGCTCATGAACACCGCTCCGGTGACGGTCGCCTCCGGGTAGGCGTCTGTCAGCCAGGCGTTGAGAGGCGGCACCGCGGCGTTGAGCATGAACCCGGCAAGGATCAGGTAAGCGGCGACGCCCATCCCCCCCTCGATCGGGCCGAAGAGCAGCGAACCTGTGGCGAGCCCGTGGAGAATGACGCCACCCAGCAGGGCGACGCCGCCGGTGATATGGACCATGAGATACCGGAACCCCGCACGGATCGCCTGCTTGCCGCGCTGGGCAAAGACCAGATAGGCAGAGGCAAACGCCATACCTTCCCAGAACAGGAACAGGGTCAGGTAGTCGCCTGCAAACACCACGCCGAGCGCGCTGCCAACGTAGACGAACGCCGCCACATGCTCTCCGGCGCCCGCCAGGTGCAGCGCGTAGACCATGCCGATCAGCGCCATAATGGTGAAAACGGTGGCGAAGACGATGCTCAGTCTGTCGACCTTGGCGATCAGGATTTCCTGCCCGATGAACTCCGCCGCGCCGTGGCTGCCTGGCTGCACGGTGAGCACGGCGAGGATCGCCAGCGCGGGGATCAGCATCAGATAGGCCTTGCGGATTGATCCTTTCAGGAAAGGGATCGGCAGGGCGCCAAGAATGAACAGCAGGGCGGGATGGACGAAGTCAATCATAATAGTCCTCGCGCCGCATCAACCCGCCCTGATGGCCGAGGAACTTGGAGACGAAGATCAGCAGGACGCAGGACAAGAAGCCATAGACGGCCGACCAGCCCGGCAAGCGGTCCCACAGGTATTCAGCGTGTTCGCGGGGGACCAGAAAATCGGCGATGACGATCAGAACGAGCGCCAGATAAAACAGCCGGCGGCGTTGCTCCGCGTATCTCGCCTCACCAAAGAAATTGACGACACGCCTGATCATCTGACCACTCCTTCCGCCAGGGTGAGAAAATAGCCGGGGAAAATACCCATCGACACCGACAGGATCGCGGTCGCGACCAGCGGGATCGTCACCATCGGAATTTCACGGACCGTCGCCGGACTTTCCTGTGTCTCCGTCCCGAAAAAAGCGACATAGCTGACCGGCAGGAAATAGGCGGCGTTCAGCACCGAACTCACCAAGAGCACGACCAGGAACGCAATCTCCCCCGCCTCCACCGAGCCCAGCGCCAGATACCACTTGCTGACGAAGCCCGCGGTGGGCGGCACCCCGATCATGCTGAGCGAGGCCACGAAGAACGCGCCCATCGTCCAGGGCAGCCTGCGGCCGATGCCGGCCATGTCGCTGATGTTCCGCTTGCCGGACGCGCAATAGATCGACCCGGCGCAGAAAAAGAGCGTGATCTTGGAGAACGCATGCGCCGCAATGTGGATGATCCCGCCGACCATCGCGACCGGCGACAGCAGGACCGCGCCCAGCACGATGTAGGAGAGCTGGCTGACCGTCGAATAGGCGAGCCGCGCCTTCAGGTCGTCCCGCGTCAGGGCGTAGATGGACGCCATCAGGATGGTGAACGAGACCAGATAGGCCGTTGCGATGCCGAGCCCCAGCCCGTCCACCAGCCCCGTGCCGAAGACATGGAACACCACCCGCAGCACGCAGAACACGCCCATCTTGACCACGGCCACCGCATGCAAGAGTGCGCTGACCGGTGTCGGCGCGACCATCGCGGCAGGCAGCCAGGCGTGCATCGGCATCACCGCGGCCTTGGCGAAGCCGAACAGATAGCAGAAGTAGATCACGGTCATTAGCGCCGGCGAGGCATCGACCCCGGCCAGCAGCCCGCCTGGCACGAAGTCGAGCGACCCCGCCAGATGGTAGGTCAGCGCCAGCGCGGCGAGAAGCACGCTTTTCGACGCCCCCATCAAATAGACGAGATACTTGCGGCTACCCGTCCATCCCTCTTCGTCCTCGTGGTGATAGACGAGCGGATAGGTAACGAGGCTGAGCACCTCGTAGAAGATCACCAGCGTGAACAGATTGGCGGCGAAGGCGCCCCCGACGGCCGCCGCCAGACTGGCGGCGAAGCAGGCGAAGAACCGGGTCTGCGCGTGCTCGTTCAGGTGGCGCATGTAGCCGATGGAATAGATCGCCGCCACGATCCACAAGAGCGACGAGACGGTGGCAAACACCATGCCGAGCGCATCGACCCGGAAAGCGAAGTCGATCCCCGGCAGAATCTCGAACAGGCGCAAATCGACCGTCCCGCCGGCCAGCACCGTGGGTGCCATCGAGGCGACAATTGCGAACATGGCGATCGCGGCTAAGGGCGAGACGAGATCGCGGAGTTTCTCGCGGTTGTTCAGAACGAAAACTGCAAGGGCCGCCAGGCCTGCGACGGCGACGGCAAGCAGCGGCCGGATCGATATCACCGGGTCCAAGCCGCTATCCTTTCATCATGGTCACGTCGTCGACCTTGAGGGTGGACTTGTTCCTCACGAGGGCGACCAGAATCCCGAGGGCGACGGCAACCTCCGCCGCGGTGATTGCGATGACGAAGATCGCGAAGATCTGCCCGCGGAAATCGTCGTAGTAACGCCCGAAAGCGATGAAATTGATGTTGACCGAGTTGAGCAGCAACTCCAGCGACATCAGCACGACCAGGATGTTGCGCCTGAGCAGCACGCCCGCCGCTCCGATCACGAACAGGACCACTCCGAGCAAAATATACCACCAGAGCGGAACCATCACCCCTGCTCCTTCCGCGCCAGCACGATGGCGCCGACCAGGGCCGCCAGCAGGATCACGGAGGCGGCTTCAAACGGTAGGAGATAGTCGGCGAAAAGTGTCATGCTGAGCTGCCTGATCTGATCGCCGCCGCGCATCGCGACGGGCTCCGTGACCGAAAAGCGGTCGCTCCAGAGCACCAGTACAAGCATCTCGACCCCAAGCAGGACGAGCAGCACCAGAGCCGGCAGGTTGCCGCCCGGCAAGAACCGCTGCAACACCGCTTCGCGCACATCGATCATCATGATCACGAACAGGAACAGGACCATGATTGCGCCGACATAGACGAAGATCTGGATGACAGCGAGCAACGGTGCCTCGAGCAACACGAAGATTGCCGAGATCTGTAGGAAACACGCCATCAGCGCCAATGCGCTGTGAACCGGATTCCGCGCCAGGACCACGGTCAGTGCCGTGATCACGGACGCCGCAGCGAACAGAAGAAAGAACGCCTGATCCATCGACGCCAACCCTCCGCCGCGATCTGTCCCTCGGCGCAAGACGGCCGGCTTTGAGATAGCTGCGCACTTCAGATGCGTCTACAAATTGTGCCCTAGTATCGGATTTTTCTCAAGATTACATGGTTTGGCGCTACGTATGCCCAAGTCTCAGCATCTGATACGGTGTGCGATCCCGCAGCCTGCTTATCCGTTATTCAGGCTGCCGAAGGAGGTCGGCACGGGATCAGAAACCCTGAAAACCTGAAAAAAGGACGTCGCGGCCAGACGGCGGGCCTTTGGCGAGCTTACCCCGCCCAGATGTAGTGAATAATCTCTTCGGCCTCGTGCTCGACCTCCTCGATGCGCTTCTTCACCACGTCGCCGATCGAGACGATGCCGTCGAGTTGGCCGTTCTTCACCACGGGCAGGTGGCGGAAGCGGCCTGTGGTCATGATCTCCATGACCTGGTTGACCGTGTGGTTCTCGGTGCAGAGCTTGACCTTGGCGGTCATTGCGTGACGGACACTCTGCTCCAGCGCCGCAGCCCCATGCTTGTCCAAGGCGCAGACGACGTCGCGCTCGGACACGATGCCGACCACCTTGCGATCACCATTGGTAACGACCAGTGCGCCGATCCTGTGTTCGGCGAGCCTGTTGATCGCCACGGCGAGCATCTCGTTCGGGCCGATCGTCTCGACGGCTCGACCCTTATCCTCGAGAATCGATTTGACGTTCATGGCTTCCTCCAAGCGCTGCTACGCTCCAGCCCTCCGCCCCATCTCCCTCTTGGTGCATTTCTGCGTCATCGTGCGCCGCGCGCCTTCATATTTCAAGTCCGACTTGCGTGCTCAGGCGCCAGTGCTTCCTGGCGGTAGGCCTTCATGATTGGCTCACACAAACCGCCGCCTGCTACAGGGTCGCCGTGCCGTCGCCGATGCTCATTGATCAGCCGAGAGCGCCGCCGCAAAGGCAGGGCGCATGCAACAGGAGGAAATAATGCAAACCGAAGCCACCCCCGAGGATGAGAGCAAGGACGAATTTTTCGAACGGCTCGCCAAACTGTCGGAAGAAATGGTGACCAAGCACGGCAAGGATTTCAGCATGGGCGCATTGGTGCTTGCCGCTCGCTGGATTGCCGAAAACCGCGTTGGCCAGCTGAAGACCAACTAGGCTCACCACCAACCAATTGCGCTCGTAGCCGTAGCTCCGAAGGAGCTTCAGGCGCGCCGCGGCCTGCGGTCGCCTTGATCTGTGATCGACCGCGGCAACCAGAATACCATGGACTTGCGGAAAATACGGTCAGAGCAGACATGGCTCCTTGAACTGCATTTTTTCTCATAGTTTCAAAGCTTAGGCCGTGGGAAATACCGTCAGCACGCTGATTCACCTGACGGTATGTGGCCCGGCCCGTATCCGAGGCCCAATTGATGATGGATTCAACAAGATCGCGGATAACCTATGCTTTTCCAGCGAATATGGCGGTTTCGCCGAACTCCGCAGGCTTTCCCGCTACTCCATTATATCCCAGCAATTTAAATAGGAATATTTTTTCAGATTTTTTGAGACCGTCAGAACGACCGTCGAAAACTTAGCCTTTTGGCCGGATCGAAGATCCGGATGGGCACCGAATCGAGGGGGTAGGTTTTGACGCCAAGGATAGCCGTCAACGCCTGGCACTTAGACTAGTTCACCAGGTGCAGGCTTGGAGCCTGCAAGAATCGGTCAGAATACGGACACGAGCCGGGCCGCCAGGCGCACACCTGAATGGGCGTCGAACAGAAAGCCTCGATCGAGCGGAAAGTGCACGGCGACAGCCTTGTCGAAGTCGATGTCGTAATCCTTCGGCATCTTGACCGACAGGCTCTCCTTGCCCACCACGAGCGTGACCAACGTCACGTCGCCGGTAGGCTCGGCGGCGTAGACCGTAGCATCGAACAGACCAGCGCCGGGCTTGACGATGTCGGCGTCTTCCGCGCGGAAGCCCATAACCACATCCTTGGCCATGGTTTCCTTATCTGGTGCCACCGGCAGGCTCACGCCTTGGCTCTCGAAGCGATTGTTCTCGATCCGCCCGCGCAGGAAGTTCATCGGCGGCGAGCCCATGAAACCGGCGACAAACAGGTTCGCCGGGCGATCATAGACCTCGCGAGGGGTGCCGATCTGCTGCAGCACACCGCGGTCCATGATCGCAACGCGATGCGCAAGGGTCATGGCCTCGACCTGATCGTGGGTGACGTAGACGGTGGTCACCCCGAGCTGGTGCTGCATGCGCTTGAGCTCGGCGCGCATGAAGCCGCGGAGCTTCGCATCGAGGTTGGAAAGCGGCTCGTCCATCAGGAAGGCCGAGGGCCGTCGCACGATGGCCCTTGCCAGGGCCACGCGCTGACGCTGGCCGCCGGACAGCTGGCGCGGGTAGCGGTCGAGGAGATCCTCCATATGGACCTGCGCAGCAGCGTCGCGGACGGCGAGCTCCCGCTCCTGCTTCGACACACCACGGACCTTCAGCGGGAAATCAATGTTCTCGGCGACGGTCTTGTGCGGATAGAGGGCATAGGACTGGAACACCATCGCCACGTCGCGGTACTTCGGCAGCATGTCGGTGACGTCGGTATCGCCGAGCACCACCTGGCCCGAATCGGCGGTTTCCAGGCCGGCTATGATCCGAAGCCCGGTGGTCTTGCCGCAACCGGAGGGCCCGAGCAGCACCAGAAACTCTCCCGGCGCAACGTCGATACTGAGATCCTTGACGACGTGCACCGCACCGAACGATTTGTTCAGACCGCGCAGCGACAGCCGCTGCGCCCGATGACCGGTGTCGATGCCCCTCTCTTCCACGTTCATCCCTTCACCGCCCCCAACAGTATCCCCCTGGAAATGAAGCGCTGAAGGACGAGCGCCATCAGTACGACCGGAAAGATCATGACGATGATGACCACCGCCATGCTCCACCACAGGATGCCGCGCTCGCCCGCATTCATGGCGGCGACCAGGATAGGCATGGTCTGCGCATTGGACGTCGAAAGGAACAGCGACAGCAGATACTCGTTCCAGCACAGGATCAGCACCAGCAGCGTCGTCGCCGCGAGACCGGGCTTCGCCAAGGGCAGAATGATCTCGACGAAGGTGGTAAAGCGGGTGGCGCCGTCGAGCTGCGCGCTCTCGTCGAGGTCGGTCGGAATGGTGACGAAGAAGTCGTGCATCAGCCAAACGACGATCGGCAGGTTGACTACCGCGTAGGCCAGGATCTGCGCGATGTGGGTGTCGAGCAGCCGAACGCTCTGAAACATCATGTAGATCGGAATGACGGCGACGATCGGCGGCAGGATGCGCTGCGAGATCATCCAGAAGAGGATATCTCCATTCCCCAGCGTGGCCTTGAAATGGCGACCAACGGCGCGGGCGAGAACGAAGAAGACCGCGAGCGCGACGGCAAGCGACAGGCGCCAATCGACCCCCCAACGGCCGACCACCACCGCCATCACGACCAAGCAGAGAACGAAGAGAACGATCGTCGCGAATTTGGGCTTGTACTGAATACGCCCCAAGGCATAGGCGGCCATCGAGCCGATGGTGACGCAAAGGACTGTGGCGAGAAGCGCGATGATGATCGAGTTGATGTAGGCCCTCAGCGTGTCCTCGTAATCGAAGACGAACAACTCGCGCCATGCATGCAGGCTCGGCGTGAAGTCGATCCAGGGCAGGTAGACCGGGCCGGCGTTGACGTCGGCTGGCAACTTGAACGACGTGATCAGGAGCCAATAGAGCGGAAACAGGACAAACACCGCCCAAAGGATCAGAAGGCCGTAGACGATGACGGCCGTGGCCGGCGCCATCTTCTTGATTGACTTCGGCTCGAACCACCGCCTGAGCAGGGATCTCCGGGGTGACATCCGGATGTTTTGCGTGATCATGCCGGCCTCAATCGCTTGAGGACGAGGAGATTGAAGAAGGAGACGCACAACACCACCGTCACGAACAGAAGCAGGTAGGCGATCGCCGCAGAATCCCCGAGGTTCAGCGCCCGCCATGCAAAGAATGAATGAAGCGTCATTGACTCGGTCGCGATGCCGGGGCCTCCGGACGTCATGATGTTGGGGAGGTCGACAAGCTTGAAGGCCTCGATGATCCTGATCAGCATCACCGTGGCGGCAACCGGCGCAATCTGCGGCCAGGTTATTTCCTTGAACACCTGCCAACCGCTGGCACCGTCGACCTGGCCGGCCTCCACCTGATCACGGGAAACATTCTCAAGCGCCGCAAGCAGGATGACGAAGATGAACGGGATCCACTGCCAGGAATCGCCGATCACGATGAACAAGCGGGCAGTCCAGGCATGGTTAGCCCAGCCGAAGTCACCGAGGCCGATCCACTGCCAAACCGGCGAGAACGGACCCTTGGTCGTGTCCGCCAGCATGCGGAAGCTGTAGCCGATGCCGATCGGCGTGATCATCAAGGGGATGAAGAAGACGACGCGGAAGAAGGTCCGGCCCTTGATCGGCTGTGCGCAAAGAACGGCGAGGCCAAGGCCGATCAGGAACTGGATGGTGCACCCGACGATCACGTAGAAGATGGTCACGCCGAGCGTGCCGAACGGATTGCCGCTGAACAGCGTCGCGGAAAAGAGAAGCGCCAGTCCGAATCCCATGCTGGCGGTGATCAGCCGGCCAATAAAGCCGAGGATCGTGAAGTCTCGCTTGGCATAGCGGTAGAGCCACCAGATGAGGCTGGCCGCGCTCGCGATCGTGACGATCCAGCCGAGCAGGCTGATGCTGGTGAAGGTCCCGAAGAAATGGAACTGCTCGGTGCCGAAGAACTGCTTCCGGAAGTTCCTCAGGCCGACGAACTGGACCTGATAGGAACCGGCCCTGAGGCGGATGTTGGAGAAGGCGAGCACCAGCGACGCTATCGTCGGGAACACTGAGAAGATGAGAATCATGATCACGGCGGGAGCGATGAAAAGCTTGCGCGACTGGCGGTCGAGCCACTCGTTCAGCCTCGCCCTCGTCGTGACGGAAGCATTGAGGCCGGCCGGGGCGACACGCCCCAGCCGACTGGTTGTCGTTGCTCCGGTACCGGAGGTCACTGACCCTCAACCCTCAGTTTGTGATGCCGAGCGAAGACTTGTACAGGTTCTTCTGCTCGTCCCGGCCGAAACGCTCTGTGATCTCTTCCCAGCCGGTCTCGACGTTCGCCACCGCCTCGTCAGCCGTGATCTCGCCGGCAAGGAAGCGAGCGAGCTCGCGGTCAAGCACGACACCCTGATACTCGGCGGTCCCCGGGATCTTGAGGTCCGAGGCCATGTTCGGGTTGTTCAGGCTGTCCTTGATGGCGCCAAGATAGTTCTTGGCTGACTCCTCCGTGAACCCGGCCTTGATCCACGGCTCGAGATTGTCTAGCTGCGAGTTGCGGTAGGGGTTGTAACCAGTCCAGCCGATCGTCACGTCGACATTCGATTGGGCCGCCTGGTTCATGTAGGACAGGAAGTCATAGCCGGCCTGTTTCACCTTGTCGTCAGCCTTGGCGTTGATCCCGCCGGTCCAGCCACCGAACGCCGCGAACGGCGAGTAGTTGATGCCGTCGATCGCATGCGGGCAACGGGTGGCATCGCAGTCGACGAGCTTGCCGGTGGCCTTGTCGAGCACCTTCTTGGTGCCCATCATGACGGTGGCGCCCATCTTGTTCTTGATGGCCTCGCCGCCTGGGTCGAGAGACAGGGGGCCGATGTCGCCCCAGTCGATGGCCAATGCACAGCGACCAGTCGTGACGAGTGCCCGGGTGTCACCGATGTCGTGGTTGAGCTCATCGGGTGGTCCGTATTCGCCGTTCTTCTTGTAGATCTTGAAGGCCTCAGCCCAGGCTTCGTTATTGACCAAGGGCTTCATGGTCGCGGGATCGAAGAACATGCCCTCAGAGGTGCCCTGAGTCTGAACGTAGGCGGCAGCGATCGACATGATGGCGAAGTATGACTGCGCGTTCCGCTTCTTGAACATGCAAGAGCCGAAATCCGGCGTGCCGTCGCCGTTCAGGTCCTTGCCGTCGGTCGCAGCAGCAACCGCATGATACTCGTCCCACGTGCGCGGCGGCTTCAAGCCCATCTGGTCCAGAATGTCCTTGCGGTAATAGACCATCTGGAAGTCGCCATCGACGGTGATCAGGTAGGTCTTGCCGCCGACCTTCTGGTTATATTCGCGGAAGAACGGAGCAATGTCGTTGATTTCGATCTTGGTGTCCTTCGCGACATAGTCGGTCAGGTCCTGGAGTAGACCGGCGTCGACATATTCGGGCGCCCAGCTCGAAGCAAAGACGCCGACATCGATGGAGTTGGTGCCGGTCGCCCAGTCGGTGAGAAGTTTCTGGAACAGCTCCGCGAACGGGACCTCGGCGACCTCGATCTTCGCCCCGGTCATCTCGGTGAATTCCTTGCCGCGCTCGACAAGACGCTGGGCAATAACCGGTCCGGGTCGGGTCATGATCCTGACCGTGACGCCGTCATACATTTTCTGCGCTGCCGCAGGCCCGCTCGCCGCGACGCCGGCCATGGCCATTGCGCCAAGAAGGAGTGGGCTCAAAACTTTTCCGACGTAGTACATTGGTTTCCTCCCTTTGTTGGTTCGCTCACCCTGGTGTCATTGATTCCAATGTCTTTTCAAGGACATAGATGTCATTGGGCCCGGAGACGGTAGGCTAGCCGTGTCTTTCGCCTGGCGGTACCCCTCCTGACAGTTGTGGTCTTCGAGCCGTAAGCCTGTCCTTCCGCCGATCCTCCATCAAGGCCAGGTTGGCTCGACTCCTTAAGCCGCATATTCGGTTACGCTCGTGACAGGAGGAGCCGAAGTCGAGACGCCAGGCGCTCCGCGGGATCGGCCGCTTGAAGAAGTCGTGCTCCTTCAGTCTCACCATCAGCATGTCATCGACCTTGCCCTTGGAGGCGACTTCGCCGTCCTTGTCATAGGGCCTGCCCAGAGATTGTAGAACAACTCCGCAGGTCGCGTGAGCAAATTTGTGAATATCTGTTGGGCTACGCAGGCTACGTCGCTGCGACTCTCCATGAATCGATGGAAACGAGCGTGCGCAAGGGCTTGGCCTTCCGCAATGGCTGGGGAGGCGACCGCACGCTTGCGGCCCATCCGGAGATGCGCGGCCGCGGGTTCGGCCGTCTGCTTTTGAATAGATGCCTCAAGGCGCCCAGCCGTCGTGGCGCTCGTGAGCATCCATACGGCCGCCGTTATGAAGGTCGCGTGCCACCAGTATGAGAGAAGCGGCTTTGTCCGCTGCCCCAGATAGGACCTGCTCGCATCTGATATCTTCACCTGGGAAAGGGCGTCGGGTGACAAGCAGGTCATCGCCTATCGGCTGGATCTAACCGCGCCCTCGTTCGGCGACATCTGAAGGGCTCTGAGAGCCTCCCAATTGCACTCCATAGTGCGCCAGAGTACCCCGCAAACTCAAACTCTATTTGCTTCCCGAGCGACCGCATCCAAATTGAACGAAGAGAGCACCCTGACCTTGATCGACTATAGCGAAGAGCAGAGGGCCTACCGAATCTTTCAACCTACGATATGGCCGCCGAGTCGCCTCACTCCCACTCAATGATCAAGTAGGTCTATAACTGCTTGTTTTAATTGAGAAAATATTATCATCCTTCCAAGGAATACCGTCAAGAATACCGTCAGATTGTTAGGCTGTTGAAAAGACTAAAACAATGTGGTCGCCGTCGCGGTATGCACACTTTTGACTGCATTATTTACGACTGCCATTCGGCGAGGTCAAAGCCGGAGTTCACAGACCATAGGGCAAGGACGGTCTTGCTCATGCTCGACAGCCCTAGGTCGAGTAGACGGGAATGGGCTGGCAGGAGATGGGTGTCGTGTCGAATCCTGTCGATCCTCGATCGACCAAAGCTTCGCATTCTCATCTGCTGTGACATTGTGTGGGCACACCTTTTTGAGGTCGTTCATTGGCAGGTCTTTGATGCTTGAAATTCTTCGGTGCTAGCAACATCACGTAATACGCTGGCAGGTTGACGACAAATCTCCTGTTCGATGGAGCTTGTCGTGCATTTTTTGGATGAATCACCGTGCTAGCGTGGACACATAGGCCCAATGATCCTCTGTCCTTCAACGTTTCCGCTTCGGAAGACGACCCAAGAAAGGCTTTCTCGGCAGTACTTTCGCGTACTGAAGTACGGAAAAATTAGAATGCCTCTCCATCTGGTCGGGGAAACGATCGAGAAGACACGCAGAGACGGGCAAACTGGTGAAGCTGATGCGCGGCATCTACGTCGATGCCGATGATGACATCGACATGGTGCTCCTCCGACACGCTGTTCGCATGTCCCAATATCTATACCCGCGTGCTATCTCTCTGCAGCCATTTCCGTGCTGCTCGGCCCAACGCGCGACGGTCGCCTCTTCCTAAGCGGTCGACGTAAGCAGCCGACCCGGCTCCGTTTCACTCAAGATCATTCAGAACGAAGGCCCGCCAACCCCTCTGTCGCACAAGCAGTGATCAACGACATTGTGAACGAGTTCCGGATGGCAGTCTCTTCCTTGCACCAGCGATTCCCCGAGGCCTTTCGGCTACGCACAGAGCATGCAGCGTCAATGGACGACGCCATGCGGGAGGCGATCGCGAATAGGCTCATAGAGGAATACAGCAGCGCGAAGGGAGCGGCAGACGCGGTGTGGACGCTTGCGCGCGAAAACCAATGTATCGCGAAGGCCAACAGGCCGAAGGCTATGTGCTCCGTCGCCGCGGTCGTCCCGGTGCGCAACGAAGCTGCGATGGATCTGATCGTGGCCTGGCCATTGCCGGCAACTATATGCATATCACCGTCGCCGAGGTCCGTTGGGTTCGCCAGCGCGGACGCGTTCGTTGGCGGGATGCGCCGAAGGGGCCTATCGGCGCGAGCAGGTCGTCACAATTCAGACGCTTGTCATTGATCGTCTGCCGGCGTCGGTTCGCTCCGCGATGTTTCCTGCGGATGGCTATTGCGAAATCCGGCCGACCGGGCGCGAGTCGCCGCGTGAGCTTGGATTTCCCCGCAATGTTGGGATTCGTAAACTTGAAGATCGCCTCCTCGACCTTGCACACGCGCAACGACTGCGTTTGGTCGCGCAGCGGATCGATCCCGCGCTGACCCGCTGTTTGCCGGACGCAACTCGGTTCGCGCGCGATCGTCTGCATCAGAGTGTGGTTCTTCATTGGCTTGTCGAGATAGATCGTCGAGCAGGTTGGCACGTCGAAGACAGTGATCCACATGGCGCAGACGAAGACCAGTCTCGACTTCCCCACCTCCTGGAGCATGGCTTCAAGCGGAACCGACGAATTCACCGCCCGGACAGGAGGCCATCAACGGGATGATGCTGGACATGATCGCCGCGATTGCCCGCAAGGACTATGACGACAGGCGGCGGCGGCAGGCCCAGGGTATCCAGAAGGCCAAGCAGGAAGGGCGCTACCGGGAGCGGCCTGAGGACCAGGAGCGCAATGCGGCATAGTGAAGATGCTCAAGGCGGGCCAGTCCTGGAACAACATCGTGGCCGCAACCGGGGCCTCCAGGAGCACCTTGGCTAGGCTGGCGAAGCGGAGCCATTTAGCGCTCCCCTCGCCACGTCATACATAAGCAGGTGGTCCGTACCGTCTGCCCTACGCACTCCAACCGCTGGACAAGGATAGCCCCGCCAGCGCGTGCTCATGTCGGTCTGAGGTACCGCCACCGGGCAGCCTCTCGGCGTCTGGCGGTCGTCTCGCCCGGGCCTGTGTCGTGAAACCGAAGGGGCACGGGGGGATGGGTCGTAAGAAAATTTGGCCCGGATATTCCGACCCCTCCTTTTGACCCCGTTGAACCCGCTCACCCGAATTGTCTATCCGAGCTAGCCCAAGCGGCCGATTTGGGGGCGATCTTTATCGGCTACTAATGACCTGTCGCTTGACGCTGGGGTCAATCGGGTGGGCACTCGTCATTGGGTGGGCACGCGCGTCAGGCCGGAGTGTAGGCTGGGGTACGGAAGTCGCAATCTTTGAAGGCCCGTCCCCGGCCGCACTCTTGAGACAACCCGCCCGGGTGGCCTTGGGGGCGGCACTAGCCGGTGTAAGACTGACAGGGTGCCCAAGGCTCCGCTGTCTGGGTCCTGTCATCGCTCAGTCACTATTTAGTTGTGCTGCCACTGCACCCTGCGAAGGCAGCTCAAAGCAGCGGGGACTAACCCCAAGCCCCCCACCCGGTCCCCGCTGCTCATTTACCGTCGCAATGACGTCAAGGCCCGCGTGACCACCTACAACATCGCAGCACACGCCAGTACCCGGCATGATCGTCAAGGCTTTCCGGTGCCGTTGCGGCTCAACGCGCTGCGTTCACGGCGGAATTCGCGAAGGGAGAAATTCGCGGTGGGCGCACTGGACGGGCGCGCCATCTTGTCTATCTAATCGCCGACGCAAACCTCACCACGGAACAATCCACCTCGATCACGAAATCCCAAACACCGTCCTCAAAACGAGCATTCCTCTCGACCTGCTGATCGGAACCTACCGAACAAGCAAATTGCGAGCACCTTGCTTTGGGATTGCCAGGCGCTTCGGCAGGCATTTGCAGACCATCGATTGCGATAAGCGCTCCTTTTGGCGATGCCACTTAGGTTATGATGAATTGCAAAGAGCTCAAGACTGTGTGGCTGGCCATCGATTCCGGCCGACTGCTCGGCCATTAATTTCACATAATTTCACATTCCAAACAGAGACGAAAGTTGGCCCAGAGCTTACGGCCGAAACGCTCGCTTACGCAGTTGGATGCACCGTAACGGGGGCGAGGCTTCCGCGCCTATTCCAAATCCTTTGCTCTTCGGCCGTCCCCTCGTCCGTCTTGACTAGTACGAGCCCACAGCCTATTTCAGCGCCACGTTAGCACTCTCCACTGGCGAGTGCTAACCACGCTCCGGCAACGGAGAACCTTTCAACCTCCGCACCAGGGATATCCAAAATGGCAAAGTCGAATTTCCGGCCGCTGCATGACCGCGTGGTCGTTCGTCGGGTCGAATCCGAATCCAAGACCTCAGGCGGCATCATCATCCCCGATACGGCTAAGGAAAAGCCGCAGGAAGGCGACATCATCGCCGTTGGTTCCGGCGCCCGTGACGAAGCCGGCAAGCTCGTCCCGCTGGACGTCAAGGCCGGCGATCGCATCCTGTTCGGCAAGTGGTCGGGCACCGAAGTCAAGCTCAATGGCGAAGACCTTCTGATCATGAAGGAATCCGACATCATGGGCATCATCGGCTGAATCTCGGCCTCACCATCACTTAAACCCCAGGGCTCAATTCAAGCCCCTGCCAGGAGCTAAAAATGGCTGCCAAAGACGTAAAATTTTCCCGCGATGCCCGTGAGCGCATGCTGCGCGGCGTCAACATCCTCGCCGACGCTGTGAAGGTCACGCTCGGCCCCAAGGGCCGCAACGTCGTCCTCGACAAGTCGTTCGGCGCACCGCGCATCACCAAGGACGGCGTCACCGTCGCCAAGGAAATCGAACTTGAGGACAAGTTCGAGAACATGGGCGCGCAGATGGTCCGCGAAGTTGCTTCGAAGACCAACGACATCGCCGGCGACGGCACCACGACCGCGACCGTTCTGGCGCAGTCGATCGTCCAGGAAGGCCACAAGGCGGTTGCCGCCGGCATGAACCCGATGGACCTGAAGCGCGGCATCGACCTTGCGGTTGGCGACGTCGTCGCGACGCTGATCAAGAACGCCAAGAAGATCAAGACCTCGGAAGAGGTTGCCCAGGTCGGCACCATCGCCGGCAATGGCGACGCTTCGGTCGGCTCGATGATCGCCGAAGCGATGCAGAAGGTCGGCAATGAGGGCGTCATCACGGTCGAGGAAGCCAAGACCGCCGAGACCGAACTCGAAGTCGTCGAAGGCATGCAGTTCGACCGCGGCTATCTCTCGCCCTACTTCGTCACCAACGCCGACAAGATGGTTGCGGATCTGGAAGACGCCTACATCCTTCTCCACGAGAAGAAGCTCTCCAACCTGCAGGCCATGCTGCCGATCCTCGAGGCTGTCGTGCAGACCTCGAAGCCACTGGTCATCATCTCGGAAGACGTCGAAGGCGAGGCCCTGGCCACGCTGGTCGTCAACAAGCTGCGTGGCGGCCTGAAGATCGCCGCCGTCAAGGCGCCGGGCTTCGGTGATCGCCGCAAGGCCATGCTGGAAGACATCGCCATCCTCACCGGTGGCCAGGTCATTTCCGAAGATCTCGGCATCAAGCTCGAGAATGTTGGCCTCAACATGCTCGGCCGCGCGAAGAAGGTGTCGATCTCCAAGGAGAACACCACCATCGTCGACGGCGCCGGCAAGAAGGCCGAGATCCAGGGCCGCATCGCCCAGATCAAGCAGCAGATCGAGGAGACCACCTCGGACTACGACAAGGAGAAGCTGCAGGAACGTCTCGCCAAGCTGGCGGGCGGCGTTGCCGTCATCCGCGTCGGCGGTGCGACCGAGATCGAAGTCAAGGAAAAGAAGGACCGCGTCGATGACGCCCTCAACGCGACCCGTGCGGCCGTCGAAGAAGGCATCGTTCCCGGCGGCGGCGTCGCACTGCTGCGCGCTTCGCTGGCCATCACTGTCAGCGGCGCCAACTCCGACCAGACCGCTGGCATCAGCATCGTGCGTCGCGCGCTGCAGGCTCCGGCCCGCCAGATCGCGGCCAACGCCGGTGCGGAAGCATCGATCGTTGCCGGCAAGATCCTCGAGAACACGGGCCCGACCTTCGGCTTCAATGCCCAGACCGGCGAATATGGCGACATGATCGCCATGGGTATCGTCGATCCGGTCAAGGTCGTGCGCACAGCTCTCCAGGACGCGGCCTCGGTCGCCGGCCTGCTGGTCACCACCGAAGCCATGATCGCGGAGGCTCCGAAGAAGGAGTCGGCTGGCGGCGGCATGCCTGCCGGCATGCCCGGCGGCGGCATGGGTGGCATGGGCGGTATGGGCGGTATGGGCGGTATGGATTTCTAAGGTCCACGCACTTCAATAATCTCGATGGGCGGCAGCGATGCCGCCCTTTTCTCTGACTCGGAGCCAAGCCGGAAGCCACATCCACAAGGCTACATACGGCGGCACGTTCACGGCGGACACCAATGACTGACTTCATTCTGTTCGCCATTGTCGGCTTCCTCGCCCAGGCGGTTGACGGCGCGTTAGGCATGGCCTATGGCGCGATCTCCTCCACCGTGCTGCTCTCCTTCGGTGTTCCGCCGGCGCAGGCTTCCGCCGCGGTACACGCGGCGGAAGTGTTCACCACGGCCGCTTCCGGCACGGCGCACCACTACCACCGCAATATCGACTGGAAGCTGTTCTGGCGGCTTGCTCCTTTCGGCATTCTCGGCGGCTGCCTCGGCGCCTTCGTGCTGACCTCGTTCGACGGCGACATGGTGAAGCCCTACGTCACGACCTATCTCGCTGTGATCGGGCTCTGGCTGTTCCTCCGGTCGTTCCGCAAGATCCCCAGCAATCCGGTTCCTACCCGTCTTGTGGCGCCGCTGGGTACTGTAGGCGGCTTCCTCGACGCTGCAGGTGGCGGCGGATGGGGCCCGATGGTCGTGACCGGATTGCTCGGCGCCGGCGCGCCGCCCCGCTACGTGATCGGCACTGTCAATGCGGCCGAGTTCCTGATCACGCTAGCGGTGTCCGTCACCTTCATCGTCGCGCTCGTCAGTGGGCACTGGCAGGAAGCGGGGGCGCTGTCGACACATGCAAGCTCGGTGCTGGGGCTGATCGTGGGCGGCATAGTCGCCGCTCCGCTTGCCGGATGGGTGCTCAAGGCGATTGCCGAGCGGACGCTTTTGCGGCTCGTCGGCTGCCTGATCATGCTGCTCGCTTTGTTCCAGACCGCCCAACAACTGGGATTCGTCTGACCTGAGCAAGCGGACTACCCTTCTAAGCCTTCGCTTTGCTTCCGGACATCATGATCGGCGTAACCGAAGTGAATCGCGGACTGGAGGCGACTTGCCACCCTGGAAAACCTAACCTGCGCCACAAACAGCGTATGGCACGCCAGTGATCAACGTGTTTCCCATTTCCGCCTCGCCCGGCCCATCGGTCCTTTTACGCTCTGCTCGATGCAGTGACTGCTCTGCTCGATGCAGTGACTGATGACGGCGGCGATCAACATTGCTTCGCGTGCTCTTTTAGTGCCAATTTAAGCGCTTGGCTCAAAGGCACCGCCTTGGAGAATAGGAAGCCCTGAGCGGTTCTGCAGCCAAGCTTGTGCAGAATTTGCCGGTCTGCCTCTGTTTCGACGCCCTCGGCCATGACATCGATCCCGAGCGCCCGACCAAGATCGATCACCGTTTTGACAAGCAGCCGGTCCTCCCGAGACTTGGCCAAGCCGCGGATGAAGCCTTGGTCTATTTTCACCTTGCGTATCCGACTGTCCTTGAGCGACGCCAACGTGGAAAAGCCGGTGCCGAAGTCATCGAGCGCGATGGAAATTCCGGCATGTGAAAGCCGTCCGAGCTTTTCATCCAGTCTTTCCGGGTCCACTGGAGATTCTTCGGTAATCTCGATTTCGAACATCGTTGCCGGAAGGTCTTTTGCCGCCAGACCATTCAGAACCATGTCGTCGATATCGCCGGCTTCCAATTCGCGCGGTGACAATACCTCTTCGGTGCGACATTTAGGGCCTGCCGCGGGAAGCTGCCGCCTCTGCGTGCAGGGGCAGCGATTACTCCGGCGAATGAGGCCCTCTTTCATCGCGCACGGTCCAAAGCTGCTGGTACGGTTTCATCGCCTAAGCATGGCCGAAATGCCATGCCGCATAAAGGGGGCATGTTGGGCGAACCGAAGCCCCACATGTCGTGCAAGCCGTGCCGCCGGGTGCTCGCTTGAGTAGAGTCCGACAAGAATGTTCGTGCCGTGGAAGAGCGGCGCCGCTGACAGGCGCAGCCACCTTTCGTATCCGTGCAGCATGTCGGGATCGGCAATCTCGCGACCGTCGCGACATGCTGTTAGGATTCCATAGGCGAGTTGCTTCTGGCCGCTGATACCGATGTTGAAACCATGCGCAGTCACCGGGTGCATGCCGATGGCAGCGTCGCCGATGAGTGCGGCGCTGGGAGCTCGGAATTTGTGCGCCCAAGTCGTGACCAGCGGATAGGTATGGCGCTTGCTTGCCAAGGTCATTTTTCCAAGGCGCCCCCGACACCGGTTCGTCAATTCCCTCAGAAACAAATGGTCGCTGAAGGCCAGCAGTCTATCGGCCTCGTTTGAGCGCAGGGTGAGCAGCAGCGACGACACTCCCTCCGCCAGGGGCAACATCGCTATCGTCTGATGGTGATCGAACCATTCGATTGCCACCTGGTGGTGGGGGCGCTCATGCCGCACCCGGCATATTAGCATCGAGTAGCCAAGCCGATTGATATCGGCGCCTATGCCGAGCAGATCACGAGTGGCCGACAGACGTGAATCGGCGGCAACCACAAGGCTAGCGTTCAACTGCACGCCATTCGACAGCGTTACGAGTGCTCCTGTGCGGCTGGTTGTTGCATCTACGACCGAGTGGCCGCACAGCAGCCGCGCGTGATTCTGCACGTGGATTGTCTTGAACAGCGCGTCGCGGATCCGGCAATTTGGGACCAAAACTCCGAGGGGTTCTCCAGACCCGCTGGGAGGATCGAAACGCAGAGCGAAAGGGCTCGAACCGTTGAGCACGCGCGCGCCGTGAAGCTGTGATTTGTCCGAAGCGGGGATGGCATCCCAGGCGCCGATCTCGCGAAGGATTCTGATCGAGGCGTGGGTCAGCGCGATTTCCCGGCCGTCAAAAGGCGGATTGGCGAGAGTATCAATTGAGTTCTGTTCGACAACTGCGACCTTGAGTTGGCTTTGAGCGAGTGATGCGGCGAAGCAAAGTCCGACCGGCCCCGCTCCAACGACAATGATGTCGAAGCTGTCATCGGAGTCGGCCATCAGCGTGGCGCCATCGCGTAGGCTCTCCAGTGCCCAAGCACGAGCTGCGAAATCAAAAAACGCCTCTGATGCTAGTTAAGCACGACGCGCACAAGCTATGGCCGCCTAAATAAGTGGCAAGCCGCCTCATCAGCGGCAGATGCTCACAAAGCCGTTGCTTGACGGCTGTAGCTGGCAAGTAAGCGGTCGATCGGGCCGTTGCTGCGGCGCGATCTCGCGATCCTGGGAACTGCTGCTGCTGCTGCTGATATTGCTGCCGCCGCAGCCTGTTCTCCAGCATCAGTAATTCGTTCTGCTCGACCATCCCATTGCGATTGGCGGGGTTGAGGACTGGTGCCGAGGCGACTGGATCCGGCAACGTCGCCGTTCCCAGCATTCCCGACATGAAGATCGTCAATAGGCGAAATCGCGACATCCGTTCACTCCTGCAAACAAAACTTTGGCATACTCCGCTCACCTGGGCAGATAGCCAGCCAACCCACGGGTTTCTGACCTCGGCCATTCAGCTTTCCAGCAGCCACACTTGCATCGAGCCTTTTGCCCGATTGTTCCAGAGATAGTATGGCAGGGCGGTTAGCCGGCAGTCCGAAGCGATGGGGGGCGTATTTCTGTATAGGCTGTCTCCCCAGCCTTGGTCTTCGACGCGCTGCGCGGAGGCAGTCAGCGTGACCACGCCATCGAAAAGATCGCCCCGTTCCATCGTTTCGATCTTGGACTCTCGCGGCAGTGTGAGCTGCTGCACGGGCGCCCCGGGATTGTCGACCTCTTCAACGCAATAAACCAATGGTCCGCGCTTAAGCGCCACCCGGCCGATATCCTGCTTGACCGAGGGATGAGCATAGATGCGCTCGGGAGAAATCGGTAGTTCGAGGGCGATGGTGTCTCCGGCATTCCATAGCCGCGAGATCGCAAGATAGCCATTTCTGGTGCATGCCGTTACGTCGACTGCACATCCCCCGACCGAAGCTTCGGCTTCATGAGCCCAACCGGGAATGCGGAGGTTGATCGTGAACTCGGCCGGCGCGTCAGGGCTGACCTCGATCCTGATCGAGCCGAAAAATGGATAGGCGCTGGTTTCCCGCAGGAACACATTGCCCGTAGCGAGTTGGATGTTCGTCGAAACGCCGCCGTAGAGATGGAAGGCGATTGCGTTTTCACTGGCCGAGACGAAATAGCCTCCGATCGAAGCAATCAGACGAGACGAATTCATCGTGCAGCATGGGCATGAGTGCCAGGCCCATCTGCTGCGTCGCCCATCGCTCTCGAGCGGATTGGAGTAGAAATAGCGCTCGCCATCGCGCGAAAGGCCGGTCAGCGCGCCGTTGAACAACGCCTGTTCCAGAACGTCGGCGTATCGGCCGTCGAGTTCGAGATGCAGCATGCGATGTGCCCAGAAGATCAGGCCTACCGAGGCGCAGGTCTCCGCATACGCCGTATCGTTCGGCAGGTCGTGATCCTCAGTAAAGCCTTCATTAGCGGCAGCCGGACCCAAGCCGGACGTGATGTAGATTTTCGAGGAGATGACGTCGGCCCAGAGCACCTCGCATGCTTTCTTGAGGCTGTCGTCATTCAGTTCCGCAGCGAGGTGGGCCATGGCAGAAAGCATGTACATCGCTCGGACCGCATGTCCGACCACCTTAGTTTGCTCGCGCACCGGCCTGTGCGACTGGTTGTACTCATATCTTTTCTCCCTGAAATCCCTGGGGTTCTCCCCGCGCGCGACCGCTTCCTGATCGAAGTAGTGCGGCTGACGCCCGCGCTCATTCATGAAATAGGCCGCGAGGTCGAGATGCATTCTGTCTCCAGTCAAGCGATAGAGCTTAACGAGGGCCAGCTCGATTTCCTGATGGCCGCAATAGCCGCGCTTCTGGCCGGGGTTCGGGCCGAATGTCTTGCGCACATGGTCAACATACCGCTCAAGGATGTCCAGGAGCCGGCGCCGGCCCGTCGCGAGGAAGTAGGCGATACCGCCCTCGAGCAGATGTCCAAGATTGTAGAGTTCGTGATTGTCGCGCAGGTTGGTCCAGCGCTTGTCGGGCTCGCGCTGCAGGTACCAGCAGTTCAGATAACCGTCGGGAGCCTGCGCCCTTTCGAGATCATCGACAATGTTTTCGATCCATGCCTCGATGTCGGGATCACGCCTGTGTGACAGCGCGTAGGATGCTGCTTCTATCCACTTGCCAGCGTCGGAATCCCAGAACACCTGCCCGGAATCGTGCTCGTTGCCTGGGACGCTCAGTGGCAACGACTGGTTCGGCAGTGTGAGGGACAGCAATACACCTTGCTTGCCAAGCTGGACGTGCTGGCTGGGGATGGTCCGTGTCAGCACCGTCTCCAGCCGCTCGCGCCAGAATTGCCCCTCCAGCGCGACATCAACGAACCGAACTGGCTTGAACTCGCTCATTCGAACGCATCGGCTCCTGCAATGACGTGGGCCGGCCTGCTCACGGCTTCGAGAATGCCGGCGCCCCCGGCGAACACGGCCAGCACCTGATGCCGCTCAGCTTCCGTCCGGCTAGACATGCGTTCTCCCCTTGAAAAGACTCGTCCATTGAAATCAGGGCGATGAGGAGACAGCACTGATCTGGGTCAGCCAGACACGACAAATCCGCGCCGCCGGTCTATCCGCTCCGTTGCACTTGGAACACGTACATCGCCAGCGCTCGTGCGGCCGTGGGAGGTACTTCGTGGCATCAGCCGCTCGCTTGGAGGAATGGGCGGCGCAGGCCTTCGAGTGACGGAATCAGCGTTCCGGCCTCTCGTCCCGGTCAATGAGGATACGCTCGGCGGCTCCGTCGAGATCCTCGTATTGACCACTCCTCAAGGCCCACAGGAAGCCAGACAGTCCAAGCCCGCCCAACAACAGAGCCACCGGTATGAGATAGACCAGGATTGTCATGAGGGTTGCGTCAATGTGCCGGTGTGGGAGCGGCTATCAGGCGGAGCAGTTCTCCTTGGCACGTCTGGCACAAAACCTTGCAGCCTCGACGCATTGCCAATGACAAGCAGTGATGAGGCCGACATCGCGATTGCCGCAATCAATGGTGTTACCTGCCCCAAAATGGCGATCGGGACGGCAATGGCGTTGTAGACAATCGCGATGGCGATGTTTTGCCGGATCAGTTGTCCGGCCTTTCGCGAAACGTCGAGGGCAAGGGAGACGGCCGAAAGGCTTTCGTGCAGGAAAACGAAATCCGCAGCTTTGCGGCCAACATCGGCCGCCGTGGCTGGAGCGATCGAGACATATGCCGCGCCCAGCGCAGGGGTGTCGTTGAGGCCGTCGCCAACCATGAGCACCTTGTGGCCGTCCTTCGCCAGGTTTTCAATATACTTGACCTTGCCGGAAGGAAGCAGCGCCGGAACAAAGTGATGTATCCCCAACGTCGTCGCGACCTCGCCGCATGCAGCCCCGGTATCGCCCGACAGCATTTTCACGGAAACTCGGGCGTTGTTCAATTGCTCGATGGCCGCCCTGGCGTCCGGACGCAGCGCGTCCTTGAAGACAAAGGACGCCACGATGATCCCGTCTTTGGTCAGAACCGTTCCGCCGTATCTGCTTTCGCCACCGGTTCGGGCCTTCCATCCAGCCCAACCACGCCGCCCCAGTCGCCAGGTGCTTCCCCTCGTGGTGGCTTCGATGCCGAATCCGGGGTGTTCGCTGACAGCTTCGAGCTTTGGCTGACCGGCGAAACCGGCAAAGGTGGCAATGGCATTTGAATGCGGGTGACGGGAGTGCGCGGCCATCTCGGCAGCGATTGCCAGCATGGCCGGATCGATGGAAGACGCGTTGACGAGCCGGGGCTCACCGAGCGTAAGCGTGCCGGTCTTGTCGAACACCGCCGTGTCGATCGCCGCCAAGCGCTCCATGGCCGAACCGTCCTTGACCATCACGCCATTTTCGAACAGGCGCCGCGCGGCGACCACCTGCACGATCGGCACGGCGAGGCCGAGCGCACAGGGACACGTGATGATAAGGACGGCGATGGCGATCGTCATTGCCCGGTGCCAGTCGCCGATGGCCACCATCCAGCCGAGGAACGTCACGAAGGCGGTCAGATGGACCACCGGAGCATAGAGCGCCGAAACGCGGTCGGCGATCCGGCGATAATGCGCGCGCCCCCCCTCAGCGGCTTCCATCAGGCGCACCATCTCGGCCAGGAAGGAGTCTTTTGCGGCGGCTGTTGCTTCGATGGTCAGCGGGCCCGTGAGATTGAGTGTGCCGGCCTGCACGGTTTCCCCTGACGACACGGTTCTGGGTGTGCTTTCACCGGAAACCAGTGAACAGTCGAGATCCGAAGAGCCTCGAATGACCTTGCCGTCGACGGGAATCCGTTCGCCGGCAGCGATCAGCAACTGCATGCCTGGTTCGATCTCGTCAACCGGCCGGTAGTCGCGCGTGCCATCGTCGCGCAATACTGTGGCGCCGCGCGCCGCCAGCCGTGACAGGCCGTTCACCGCGGTCCGGGCACGCTCGCGCATCACGTGATCAAGCGTGCGGCCGATCAGCAGGAAGAACAGTAGCGATACCGATGCATCGAAGTAAGCGTGGTCGCCATGGTTGATGGTTTCGTAAAGGCTCATCGCGTAGGCGAGCGAGACACCAACCGCAATCGGCACATCCATGTTCATGCGGCCGTGACGCAATGCGTTCCATGCCGAGCGGAAGTAGATGCCACCAGCGAAGGCGAGCGCGGGGATGGCGATCAGTGCCGAGACCCAGTGGAACAGGTCACGGGTCGCACCTTCAGCGCCGGACCAGACCGACATTGAAAGCAGCATGATGTTGCCCGCTGCAAAGCCGGCAACCCCCACGGCCCGGATCAGCTCCGATAGCGTCTTGTCCTTCTCCCCTGTCTCGGGCGCGAACAAATGCGCTTCGTATCCCAGCCGTCCAAGCGCGGCGACAAACGGTGGAACCTCATTTCCGCGCCACCGGATCGCAACCCGTTTCGTCGACAGGTTGACACGTACACCCTCGACGCGATCGAGTTTTCCAAGCGCCCTCTCGATACTCTGGATGCAGGCTGCGCAATGCACCGTCGGGACCGAGAGATCGGTTTGGTGCAGATCGCCGCCAAGCGAGCGGCTCGCCAGCCTGACCTCTTGGCTTGATGGCAGGACGGATATGCTGCTTTCCAGATCCAGCGCCGTTTCGGCGCCCGGTGCACAACAGCTCATTGTAACGCTCCATGGGAAATTCTAATTCGACGGACGTCGCGATAGGGTTCTGCCAGACCAGCATCGGCGTCGACTTGGACGATCCAGACGCCGTCCCTTGGCGTATGCTGGGCGGCAAATTCCTGGCTCGTGGCGAGCGCAAGCATGACGGCTTTGTCCTCGGCCTCGTAGGCGGGATGACGGAACAGGAGCCTGACGCCGTGCAACTGGACCGCTTTGCCGGCGGCATCGCTGAGGCCGTAGCGGACCTCGCCCCGTGCGATGGTCAGTTTGCCGGTCCAGCCGAGTGCGGCCTGCGCGCGCCCTTCCTCGGCCATCCGGTTGAACTGCTGGCTCGCGACATAGGTGTTTTCGACGACGAGGCCGGTCCAGCTTGTGCTGGCGAGTGTTGCCATGGTCAGGTTCACACCAACGATCACGCCGAAAAAGCTAAGGATGATACGCAACATATGCCTGCCGGTGAATTCGGGGGGCCTTCGTGCATTGACGCTCATCTAACGATCTCCGGTGCGTTGAACGTGGCCGTGTATTCGTCCGACTCGAAGCTCGCCTTGTCCTCGACCCGAAACTTGAACGTCTGCGCTTGGGCATTGATCTGTTCCGCCGGCTGGCGGACGAAAACCTTCAGCATTTTCAGCCGGTCCGGTTCGACCGGAACGGAGAGGGAGCGATCCGCAGGCATGTCGATCCCGACGACGCTCATCTCGGCATCGGCCAGGCCCTGCATGGTGACGACGATCGTTCTTGGCTCTGGGATCATGTTGAGCAGCTTGACGGTGTAACCATTGCGGATCGAACCATCGGACAGCGTGACGAACTGCGGATTGCGGTCGTGCAGAACGTTGACCTCGAGCCGATCGCGCGTCAGCAGCGAGTAGAGTAAGGCGAGACCGACCGCCGACCACGCACTCATGTAGACGAAGGTGCGCGGTCGAAAGATCTTGCGGACATGGAAATGGGCTAACCTGTCGGAGAAAGCGCCGCCGTCGGTCCGGACGAGCGACGGGTTCACCGAGCAGGAGCCGCCTGCAGTCGCTACCGCCATGTTGGCGTTGTAATCGGACAGCGTCGCATAGGAGATCAGCCCGCGCTCCTTGCCGAGCTTGTCCATGACGCTATCGCAGGCATCGATGCACAGCGCGCAAGTGATGCATTCGAGCTGCTGGCCATCGCGAATGTCGATCCCCATCGGGCAGACGGCGACACAGGCATTGCAATCGACGCAGTCTCCGACCGGCTGCCCCGCGGCCTGGACCTTTTTGGCGTGCCGCGAGCGAGGTTCGCCGCGCCAGTCATTGTAGGTCACGGTGAGCGAATTTTCATCGAGCATGGCCGCCTGAATGCGCGGCCACGGGCACATATAGGTGCAGACCTGCTCGCGCATCAGCCCGCCGAATGTGTAGGTGGTTGCCGTCAGCACGCCGATGGTGATGTAGGCGACCGGCGCCGCGGTGCCAACGAAGACCTCGCCAATCAGCATTGGCGCATCGGCGAAATAGAAGATCCAGGCGCCGCCGGTCGCTGACCCTATGGCCAGCCAGATCGCGTGTTTCGATCCACGCAGCACAAGCTTGCGCGCGGTCCACGGTCCGGCGTCAAGTTTCATGCGGGCATTGCGATCTCCCTCGATCGCACGCTCCACAACCAGAAACAGATCGACCCATACGGTCTGCGGACAGGTATAGCCGCACCAGGCTCTGCCGACTGTGGATGTGATTAGGAAAAGGCCGATGCCGGCCATCACGAGAAGGCCGGCCACATAGAAGAATTCCTGCGGCCAAATCTCGATGAAGAAGAAATAGAAGCGGCGGTTGGCAAGATCGATCAGCACGGCCTGGTCCGGTGCAAACGGACCTCGGTCCCAGCGCAGCCAGGGCGTCAGATAGTAGATCGCTAGCGTGATCGCCATCACCAGCCATTTGAAGCGACGGAAATTACCCGAGATTCGCTTGGGGAAAACCTTCTTGCGTGGGGCATAAAGCGGCTCACGGGTGTTGGGGGAGTCAATCGCTTCTGCTTGGGGCGGTTCTGTCTGCGTTTTATCACGCACGTGGCATCTCCAGTCCCGCTGCCGATGTCAGGGCCGCCCATCGAACAGCCTCGCCGTGGGCGGTCCGCCCGTGTTGATGCAGGTCACAGCCGGAATTGTGTCGAGGCCCGGCTCGCGCCGGGCCTCGTCGCTTGGCAGGGGGAGGGCCGAGAATAGGCTTCCGTTCCTATTCTCCGCCGCCAAGCGAATGGACATAGACCGCAAGTTCCTTGACTGTGACCTCGCCGAGACGCCCACCCCAGGCAGGCATTACGCCTTGCTTTGGCGCGCGAACCTGCGCGGCGATAGCCGTCTCGCCCGCCCCGTAGAGCCAGATCGCGTCGGTCAGGTCGGGTGCGCCAAGCTCCGTGTTTCCCTTTGCATTATCACCATGACAGGCGGCACAATTTTCGGCGAAAACATTGGCGCCGGGTATGACCATTGCTTGATCGCCGACAGCGCCGGAGAGACTCGAGACATAAGCGCTGACCTGTCTAATCTGCTCGGGCGCAATGATGTCACCAAAGGCCGGCATTTCCGACAGGCGCGTGTCGGGGTCGGAGGCAACGCGGATGCCGTGCGTGATTGTCTGCTGGATTTGCTCGGCCTTGCCGCCCCACAACCAATCGTCATCATTCAGGTTGGGAAAGCCCTTCGAACCCTGGGCGCCGGAGCCATGGCACTGAACGCAATTGACCTTGTAGGCGGCGCCACCGGCCGCGATAGCAAATCCGCGCAAAACATCGTCGGCGGCAATCTCGGCGACAGTCTTCGCCTGAAGGGCGGCAACATACTTGCCCTTAGCGACCTCGGCCGCTGCCAGCTCATTCTTGACATCGTTGCGGCTGGAATAGACGAGCACGCCTCGGGTGGCGGAGCTTAATATAGGCCATGCGGGATAAGCGATGGTGTAGCCGATCGCCCAGACAATGGTGACGTAGAAGGTGATCACCCACCAGCGCGGGAGCGGATTGTTGAGCTCCTTGATCCCGTCCCATTCATGGCCGGTGGTCGAGACATCGGAGACTTCGTCAATGTGCTCACCGCTCATGATCAGTCGTCCTTGAGAGGGATTTGAGCAGCTTTGTCGGCTCGCGTCCTGCTGCCGGGACGGAGCGCAAAGGTGATGCATCCGACGAAGAACAGCGCCATAGCGAGCAGGCCCCAAGTGTCGGCAAACGCCCGCATGAAGTTGTAGGTCATCACCATTCTCCTCAGCGGTAACCGGCGGCTTCGTCGTAGTTTTTGAAATCGACCAGAGTGCCAAGCATCTGGAGGTAAGCGACCAGCGCGTCCATCTCGCTGACCTGTTGCGGATTGCCATCGAAGTCACCGAGCTTGGCCTTTGGATACCGCGCTTCAAGACCGGATGTGTCGATGTTGGGATCTGCCTGCGCCATGAGATCGGCATTCGCGCTCGCGATCATGTCGTCGGAGTAGGGCACGCCCACACGCCTGTTCGCGATCAGGTGCGTCGAGAAGTCCTTCACCTCAATCGGCATTTCTTTCAGGAACGCGTAGCTCGGCATTATCGATTCCGGCACCACGGAGCGCGGATCCACAAGGTGCTGAACGTGCCATCCATTCGAATAACGGTCGCCCACTCGCGCGAGATCCGGTCCTGTGCGTTTCGATCCCCACTGGAACGGGTGGTCGTACATCGACTCGGCCGCCAGGCTGTAGTGCCCATAGCGCTCGACCTCATCGCGGAACGGCCTGATCATCTGGCTATGGCAGAGGTAGCAGCCCTCGCGCACATAGATGTTGCGGCCGGCGAGTTCGAGCGGCGAATAGGGCCGCATGCCTTCGACCTTCTCGATCGTATTGTCGAGATAGAAGAGCGGCGCGATCTCGACGATGCCGCCGATCGTCACCACCAGAAGGGAGCCGACGAGAAGAAGCGTGGCGTTCTTCTCGATGACGGCGTGTTTGTCCATCAAGCCCATTTTCTGGCTCCTGATCGCGCTGGTCGGACGGCGGCGATGGGACGCGGCATCGGTTTCTCCTCGCGCTGGTAGCCGAGGATTGTCATGGTGACATTCCATGCCATGATCAGGGCGCCGGACAGGTACATCGCGCCGCCGATGGCGCGCATGATGTAGTAGAGATGCATGGCGGCGACAGTTTCGGCGAACGAGAAGACCAGAAAGCCGTGGTCGTCGTATTCGCGCCACATCAGGCCCTGCATAACGCCGGAGACCCACATCACCGCGGCGTAGACGACAATCCCCAGCGTTGCCAGCCAGAAGTGCCAGTTGACGAGCCGCAGCGAATAGAGCCGCTCGCGGTTCCACAACTTCGGCACCATGAAATAGATCGCGCCAAACGAAATCATGCCGACCCAACCGAGCGCGCCGGAATGCACGTGGCCGATGGTCCAGTCGGTGTAGTGCGACAGCGAATTGACAGCCCTGATTGACATCATCGGGCCTTCGAAGGTCGACATGCCATAGAAGGCTATGGCCATGACCATCATGCGGATGATCGGGTCCGTCCGCAGCTTGTCCCAGGCGCCGGACAGCGTCATCAGGCCGTTGATCATGCCGCCCCAGGAGGGCATCCAAAGCATGATCGAGAACGCCATGCCGAGCGTCTGGGCCCAGTCCGGCAGGGCGGTGTAGTGGAGGTGGTGCGGGCCGGCCCAGATGTAGAGAAAGATCAAAGCCCAGAAGTGGATGATCGACAGCCGGTAGGAATAGACTGGCCGGTTCGCCTGCTTCGGCACGAAATAGTACATCATGCCAAGGAAGCCGGCGGTGAGAAAGAAGCCCACGGCATTGTGGCCGTACCACCACTGCGTCAAGGCGTCCTGGACGCCAGAGAAGGCTGAATAGCTTTTTGAACCCACGAACGAGACTGGCATCGACAGGTTGTTGATCACATGCAGCATCGCGATGGTCACGATGAAGGACAGGTAGAACCAGTTGGCGACGTAGATGTGCGGTTCCCTGCGCTTCAGGATGGTGCCGAGGAACAGGACGAGGTAGGCGACCCAGACGATGGTCAGCCAAAGATCCACATACCATTCGGGCTCGGCGTATTCGCGGCTTTCGGTGATGCCGAGCAGGTAGCCCGTCGCAGCCATGACGATGAACAGCTGATAGCCCCAGAACACGAACCAGGCGAGATTGCCGCCGAACAGCCGGGCGCGGCAGGTGCGCTGTACGACATAAAGGGACGTGCAAAGCAGCGCATTGCCGCCGAAGGCAAAAACCACGCCGGATGTATGCCACGGCCGCAAGCGGCCAAAGTTGAACCAGGGCTCGACGCTGAGATCGGGATAGGCAAGCTGCAGCGCGATGACCACACCAACCAGCATGCCTACGACGCCCCAAAACACCGTCGCGAGGGCCCCGTAACGGATTGGACTGTCCATAAAAGCGGCGGGGTCTATCGGAACTGCAGGCTTGAACTCCGTATTGCGCAACAGGATCGCGGTGAAACCAGCTACGGTGAAGAACAACACCCACATATGCTGGCGGAAAGGTTCATCTACGCCGAACCCGGCAGCCACCAGGGCCGCAAAAGCAAACAGGCTTAGAAGCACGATCTCTGTGCCGAATTTCATCGCAAATCCCGATCTCGAACCCGGCGGACGCCAAATCCGCTGTGCATCAATTGCGCAGCCGCCGCCTGCTCGCCCTGATCCATGTCAGGGGCCGCACGATTTTTCGGCAGCTAGGTTGACCTTCACGGCGGCCGGTGCGCTACGCACGCCTGCCCGACCAGATCGAGCTGACGATCGTCGCAACCAAGAAGGACAAGCCAACCCACTGGGCGCCAGGAAGATTAGGGAGCTCCTGATTCGGAGGCTCGCCGGCGATGTCCGCATACCCTCGAAGAGCACGGCGCATGCCTGCTCGATCGTCACGGCCTGTAAAGCGCGCCCGTCAGCGGCAGCGCTTCGGCACGCAACTATCACCAACGCGTTATGGTGCACGGACTTCTAAGGGGAGTTCCGGCGGGCGATGGTCGACTTGTGATGGTCACCGACCAGGCCTCGCGCTACCTGCTCGCCTGCGAAGCGCTCGAATCGAAGAAGGAAGGACCGGTCATCGAGGCCGCCATCCGCCTGTTCAGGGAACGCGGCCTGCCTTCCGCCATCAGGAGCGACATCGGCCTGTACCTTCTCTTCGCCGAACGGCCTCTATAACCTGTCCAGGCTGTCGGTCTTCTGGCTCAGGCTCGGCATCGCCATCGAGCGCAGCCGGCTCATGCTGTCCACCATCACATGGCGTGTGTTCTCGATCCGAATCACGCCGTCAGCCCGCAATTGCGTCAGCTGCCGGCTCACAGTCTCGTTCGTAATTCCAAGAAAATCAGAGATCTCGGCGCGCGTCAGCGGCAGATCGAAGGACGCTGACCTGGCTACCGAGTCAACACCGGAATCCATATTCCGAGCGATCATGAGGAGAAAACTCGCCACCTTTTCCGATGCGGTCTTGCGCCCCAACGTCACCAGCCACTCGCGTGCTTCATCGAGTTCATTCAGCGTCTGCTTGAGCAGGCGATGCTCGAATTCCGGCGACCCCTTCATCATCCGTTCGACGGCTGCCCTCGGAAACGAGCACAGCGTGACAGCTGTCACCGCTTCCGCATTGATCGAGCTTTCCACCTTAAAAGGACGTCCCAGAAAATGCGGTGCAAACTGGAGACCGACGATCTGCTGGCGACCATCGGAAAGGCTCTTTGTCAGCTTAACCACGCCTGAAACCAGGTTCGAATAGCTGTCAACCGCCTGTGCGTCGCCGATCAGTTCCACTCCTGACTCGATCTGGCGCCGCGAGCAAGTCTTGGCGAGCCCAACCAAATTGTCTGGACGAAGCGAACCGCAGACGCCGCGATGCCGTGCTTCGCAATGGACGCAAAGAACGGGGATACCGGAAGTGTAAATGTCTCGCCGTACTGACATGCGCTCGCTCAACCCGATCCCAAGTGCCGGCAGGATACCAATCTAAGGTAGAAAAATCCTTGCGGCAGTTTGTCCGAGTTGCTGATTGACCGAAATCAGGGCTTTGGCTTGCCAATAAGCCCAGAGTTCCAGCGATGCAAACATGGTGGACCACGACATGCAGTCCGAATTAGCTGCCCGGGTTGGCGAGAACGTCCCGCGCTATACCAGTTATCCGACTGCACCGCATTTCCACACGGGCGTCAATCCTGCGGTTTATCGTGGCTGGCTGGAGGCGCTCAAAAGTGGCGGCGAGATCTCGCTCTATCTGCACATCCCCTATTGCGACAGACTCTGCTGGTTCTGTGCGTGTCATACCAAACAGACGCGCCACTATGAGCCGGTGACGGCCTATCTGCGCTCGCTACACGCGGAGATCGCGACGGTTGCGGGACTCGTCAGCGGCAAGGGCCATGTCCGCGCAGTCCACTTCGGCGGCGGTTCGCCCACCACGCTGAAGCCCGGGGACATGGTGGCGCTTGGCGCGCTCTTGCGGGACAGCTTCGATTTTGTCCCGGACACAAAAATCAGCGTCGAGATCGATCCAAACGACATGGATGAGGCGCGCCTTGATGCGCTGGCCGAAATCGGCATGACCAGGGCGAGTCTCGGCGTCCAGGATTTTGAGCCAAAAGTGCAAAAGGCAATCAACCGCGAGCAAAGCTTTTTGCAAACGAAAGCTGTCGTCAACGGAGTTCGCTCCCGCGGCGTCGGTTCCGTCAATCTGGACCTGCTTTACGGATTGCCTCACCAGAGCAGGGAGAGCGTCTGTTCCACCGTAGCGCAGGCGCTGACCCTGGAACCGGACAGGATGGCGCTGTTCGGCTACGCGCATGTGCCCTGGTTCAAGAAGCATCAGACGATAATCAAAGAGGCGTGGCTGCCTGGCCCCACGGAGCGCTTGGCGCAATCGCAACTCGCCGCGCGAGCGATTGTGGACAAGGGGTATGAAGCAATAGGGCTCGATCATTTCGCCAAGCCAGGCGATGCCTTGGCGATAGCGGCGCGCGCAGGGGCTTTGCATCGCAGTTTTCAGGGCTACACGGAGGATCGCTGCGAGACACTGATCGGGCTTGGCCCTTCGTCCATCGGCCGTTTTCGCCAGGGCTACGTGCAGAACAATATTTCAACCGCCGAGTACGGAAGTATAGTCGCGCATGGCGGGCTGGCGGTTGTCCGCGGTATCGCGCTTTCCGACGACGACCGCGTTCGCGGCTGGATCATCGAGAGGCTAATGTGTGATTTCGCCTTCTCGGCAGTCGATCTGGTGGAACGCTTCGGCAAAGCCGGCCAGAAGCTCCTTCTTGAGTCGAGTACCATGGCCCTCCACGATCCCGTTCGATTGCTTGAACTGGATGGCGACCGTTTCGTCGTGCCGGCTGAAAGTCGCCCATTCGTCCGAAGCATCGCGGCCAGGTTCGACAAATATTTCCAAAGCGGAAGGGCCAGGCACTCGGTTGCAGTTTGAGCCAAAGAGTGCGGTCGCGGTGACGTGCTCCCCTGTTTGCTTCCATTTGTGAGTGAGCCTGTTCACGTGTGATCCTTGACGGATCGGGTTACATATTCAAGCGGAGTTAGTCCATCGAGGCTCGTGTGCGGGCGGTTCACTCATTGCCTTGATTACTCGGAATCTGAGCCTGCCAGACGCCGCGACTTCTCCGGCATGCTGGACGTCGGCAAACCTTCTTTTCTGGCCTTGGCAAACGCTCGGTCGCCTTCCAGAAACCCCGCCAGCATGAAAGGGATGAGTTCTGCCACGGTTTCAGACTCGCCATAGGCCTGACGATAAAGGGCAGCATACTCCTTGAGTGCTCGGCCCAACTCCGCGCTGACGGTGATGGTAATCTTCGAAGGTGTTCGGTCTGGAAGCTTTCCAAGTTTCAAGTTGGCCATATTCACTCCCGCTCAACTCGCGTATGGCCGTAGCACCAGATCCTTGTGCACGATGACGCGCAGTGGCCAACCTGGGCGGATGGTGATGGTGGGCTGAACATTGAGGTTCTTCTCGGTGATGCGCTGGCCGGCTTGACTGACGTTCTGCTGAGTGGATTCCCGGATCGCTTTGACCAGATCGCTTTCGTTTTCTCCAAAACTTAACTCGGTGCCGACGCCCAGCAATGTGGCCAGCGCGACTCCCTTAATCAGCTGCCAGGTGTGGAAATCGATCTTGTCCTCGAGCCCGGCATAGCCGGCAGTGTCTGTCGCCGGCAGATTGTCGATTTCGATCGAAGAACCGTTTGGCAGTATTATTCGCTGCCAAACCAGAAGCGCCCGTTTTTGCCCAAAAGCGACGACGCTGTCATAGGTCCCGATCAGCCGCGAGCCTTGCGGGATAAGCAGGATGCTGCCGGTGAGCGTGTCGTGCACGTTCTCGGTGACCTGCGCGACGACAAACCCGGGCAAGTCGGAATTTATGCCGGTGATGAGACTTGCGGCGATCACGCTGCCGGCCATGAGCTGATTTGGCGAAGCTGGCGTCTGCAATGCATGCGGGTTGTAGATCCCGCTGGTGTTGCGCTGGCTGACAAAATCGAGCTTTCGTTGTTGATTGTTCTGATCGCCCTCAGCCGGGGCAACGGAATCTGCCGGCCGAGCGGCATCAGATTGCGGAGGCGCCCCGAACGGCTGCTGGGCACTTTTCGCATTACCGATGCCCGCCTCCTTGGGTTGATTTTCAATGCGGAAGAAGACTTGTGATTCGCGCGCCTCAATCGCTTGCTGGGCAACACGCTGCTCCTCGGCGGAGTTGTCCTGCCCTGGCGCGATGCCGAGCTGGCGCCGCCGCTCAAGGATGGGGCGACCGAGATCGCCCGGCAGTGGTGGTCCAAGCACAGGATGGTTCGGCTTCACTCCGGAATAGTCCTTGGGAAGTGTTTCAAGTCCTTCAGGGGTTGGCTTGCGGTCAGTGTTGTAGAGATCTTCCGCCTGTTCTTTGAAGCGAAGCGCCGGCCCCTGCAGCGCCATCATCGTGACGCCCAGGATGGCACCGGACCCGACGGCAGCGATGGCGATGATCACGCCGCGCCTGAACCGCACGGCCCGGCGGGGCGAGGCCCGTAACTGCAGCTGCTCGGGATCGAGTTTTGGCGGAGCATTGGATGGGGAAGTGTCAGTCATAAGGCCCCTCTCCTCACCTGCTGGAGCGCGCAAAGAGAGATACGCGACGCGGCGGTTGCCGGCCGTCCGTCCTTGTGATGCGCACCACTTGCTGCTGCTTGGTGCCGAGGCGTAGTTCGGCCGCGGCGAAGAGCCGATCGACAATGTAGTAGTTGCCGCGCATGCGGTAGTTGACGAGCTGGTTGTCCCCGTCAGAGCCGACGATGAAGAGTGGCGGGGCCTCTCCCTGGTCTATGCGGCGCGGGAACTCGATGTAGACCTTGCTGCCATCATCGAAGGCTCGCGTCGGTCTCCAGGGCGGTGTGTCGCCCCTAATCGAGTAGCGAAAGCGAATGTTTTCGAGCGCCACGTTCGACGCCACCGGCATGGTAGCCTCGGCCTGAGCGTTACGCTGGCGGAGCGCGACGATTTGGTCCTCGCTGTACGTCCAGGAGATCGCCGCCATAGCGGTCTTATCGGTGCTTTGAAGCTGCAAGTGGTAGGTGCGTCGTTCCGTGGTGATCACCAGATTGGTGCTAAGCCCCGGCGCGAAGGGTTTTACCAGCACATGGGTGCGCTGGTCGTCACCGGTGCCGCTGACGGTATCGCCGATGACCCAGCGCACCGTGTCGCCGGCCGACACGGCTGTCAGTTTCTCGCCCGGCTGTAGGGCGATATCGGTGACGCGCTCCGGCGCGGCATAGAGCTGATAAAGCGCGCCATCGGTGAAGGGATAGACCTGCACCGCATTGACGTAGCCGTACCGGGTGGGTTGCTGCGTCGCCGCCTTGTTGGCGTCGGCGACGCGTTCTTCAGGAGGGCGCTTGTCGTAGGCGATTTTGCCCGGTTCTGGCTGCAACTGGCCGGGGAGCGGCAACGGCCTTGGCACCTCGACTATCTTGACCGGTGTCTCTGGCGCCTTCTCGATTGCCGCTGCTTTGAAGTCGGCAGCATCATACGAGATCTCAGGCGGCACCGGCTTCGATGCGCAGGCCGAGAGAACTGCTGCCGATGCGGATAGGATCAGCGCGGCACGGAACGATTGGGCTCTATTTGTCATCGGCGGGCTCCTTCGGGGAAACGGATGTCGGTGCGGCACTGTCGAGCTCGCGCGACCAGTCGATGGCGTTGATGAATACACCGAGCGGATTGTTGCGCAGCTGATCCGTATTGCTTGGCGGGCGGATCACGATGGTGAGGATCGCGGTCCAGCGCGTGGTGCTGGCAAGGCTGCCGCGCTCAAAGACCTGCTCAGTCCATTTGACCTGGAACGAGCTGTCGGAAGCCCTGACCACACTGGTCACCTGGACGGACACGCTGCGCGTTCCGATCTGACCGAAGGAATCGTTCGCCTTGGCGTACTCATTGAGGAAGAGTGCCGCACGGTCGGTGGCAAGGTCGTAAGCCGCCAGCCAATTCTGCCGCACCAGCACCGGATCAGTGGAGACGGAACGGACATTCTGGATGAAGCGGCCGAGGTGCCAGGCTATCTCGGCGTCGGAGGGCTCGTAGTCTTGGATAGCCGGCGCGACGGCGCGTGCCTCGCCGAAGCGGTCGACCTCCACGACGTAAGGCACAACACGGCTCTGCATCGACTGCCATACGAGTCCGCCAGAGAGCCCGGTCGCCAAGGCCAGACAGCCGAGGGCCATGAGCCGCCAGTTCCTAGCCTGTACTCGAGATGAGCCGATGCGCTCGTCCCATAGCTGGGCGGCCTTTTGATACGGCGTGACCGGTTCGGGTGTCTTGCCGTAACGTTGAACGGGTCGCTTGAACAGCATCTAGTCATCCTTGTCGTTGAGAGAGGGATTGGCGCTGCCTCCCGGCCTGTCGCCTTCACGGACAGCCTGCATGGCGGCGTGGCGGTGGGCACGGGCGGTCTGTTCGGAACGCAAGCGCCTTGCCCACGTCGGAGCGGCATTAGGATCTGCAGCGGTTGGGTTTCCAGTCATGGACGCGGTGGGCGCACCACCGGTCGCGGTCCATGCCGCTTCCCGGCCGGCATCGGCGCTGCGCCCGAACGTTCCCGCGGCAGCTCTTGCTGCTCGCATCGCGGCGCCGCCGGCGGCACTGGTCACGCCCTGCAATCCAGCAGCCACACCGGACAGGCCGGTGTGGGGCGAGGTTGCTCGCCCGATCTGCCAGGCTGTTAAAGCAGCCGATCCCATCGTTGTGCCGGCCCGAATTGCGGCGAGACTGCCGCCGGCTGCCATGCGCGCGCCAGCAAATGCCGTGCCTCCGGCAACGAGCGATGCACCAGCAGCCGCCGCAGTCGTGCCAAGTGCGGCGCCCGCGCCAAGCTGCGGCGCGCCGGACACTAGACCCGACGCGATGCCGGGCCCAAAGATGCCGAGCCCAAGCAACGCCAGCGCGCCCAGCACCTGTGACATCGCGGCGGCCAGGTCCGGCTCCTTGCCTTGCAGCGCGGAAGCAAACTCGCCGAAGAGTGTGGAGCCGATGCCGACGATGACGGCAAGTACCATCACCTTGATGCCTGAAGAGATGACATTGCCGAGCACGCGTTCGGCCAGAAACCCCGATCGATTCCAGAGTGCGAAGGGAACCAGAACAAAGCCGGCAAGCGTGGTGAGCTTGAACTCAAGGATTGTGATGAACAGCTGAATGGAAAGGATGAAGAAGGCGATGATGACCAGGAACCAGGCCATGAGCAGCACGAAGATGGTGAGCGCGTTGCCGAAGATTTCTGGAAAGCCGAGCAGCTGACTTGCCTGATCAAGCAGCGGCCAAGCGCCTTCGAAACCGGTCGCCGCGATGCGGCCCGGGCGCAGGAGATTGTCTGGGGAGAGATTGCCGGAGGACGCGTTGATGCCGAGGCCGGCGAAGGAGCGATAGACGATGTCGGCAAGGTTCTTAAAATTATTCAAGATGAAGGCGAAGACGCCGACATAGAGCACCTTGCGGGTAAGCCGGCCGAGAATGTTGGGCTCGTCGCCGAGTGCCCAGGCCAGCCCGGCCAGCGTGATGTCGATGCCGATCAGGATGGTGGTGAGGAAGGCGACGTCGCCCGAAAGCAGACCGAACCCGCTGTCAATGTAGCGGATGAAGGTCTCCATGAAGCGATCGATGACGCCAAGGTCGTTCATGCCGCCGCCTTCCTCGTCAGAGTTGGTGATCAATTGCCGGGATAGGCCGAGCCGGTACCCAGGAAGCGCTTGGTCGTCTCGCGGGCGGCTTCCTCGGACTGCGCCTTGCGCGCGGCATCCTCGGCCTCAGCTCGAAACTGAGTCGCGAGCAGCGTTTGGATCTGCATCTGCTGCTGGGTCGAAAGCGCGATCAGCTGGTTGGTGGCCTGGCTTGCCTGAAGCGCACCGGCTGCCCCTTGGCTGCGGTTGACGAGATCGGCAAGCAGGTCGCCGTCGGCGCGGACGTTCTCGACGATCTGCGACTGGACCCGCATGGTCTGGCGGAACGCCTGCATGGCGCTCTGCCAGCGCTCGCGCGCTGCGGTTGCCACATCGCTGACCTTGATCGTGGCCTCGTAGCTTTCTGGATATTGGCTGCGCCACTGGTCTTGAAGCTTGCCCAGATCAAAGCTGAGGCCACTCGCCTGGTCCATCAAACCGTCAATGCGATGGAGCGAACCGGTGAGTTGGCCCACGGAAGAGAAATCCAGACGCTGAAGATTGCGCGCCATGTTCTGCAGCATGGTTGCCTGGTTCTGCAGCGACTGGATCTGGTTGTTGATCTGCTCCAGCGCGCGCGCCGCCGTCAGCACGTTCTGCGCATAATTGGATGGATCGAACACGATAAGGGCGTAGGCCGGCTGCACATAGTCGGCCATTGGCTTGGCGATCAGGGAAACGGTGATCAGGCTGGTGAAAAGACGGCGTCCAATCATGACGATTGCTCCATGTCTGGTTGAGGGAATTGCTGCAGAAGCTCGGCAGCCCAATCGAGGCCGCGCGCGCTCAGAAATCGGGAGGCAAAGCTGTCTTGCCCGTCTTCAGACTGGATTTTGTCGATCAGGGTCTGCGTCGCCGGATCGGAAGCGCCGCAAAGCGCAAGAGTGATGGGGCCAAGCCCGAGCTCGAAGAGACGGTTTCCGCTACGTGACTGAAGATAGTAGTGGCGCTTCGGCGTGGCGCGGGCGATCAATTCGATCTGCCGCTCGTTCAAGCCGAAGCGCTCGTAGGCTGCCCGCGCTTGCGGTTCCACAGCACGATCATTGGGAAGGAAAATGCGCTGGGGGCAGCTCTCGATGATCGCCGGCGCGATTGAAGAGCCCCCGACATCAGCCAGCGATTGCGTAGCGAAAATCACCGAGACATTCCGCTTTCGGAGCACCTTCAGCCATTCGCGGATACGGGCGGCAAAGAGCGGATTGTCGAGATAGAGCCAAGCCTCGTCGAGCATCAGCAGCGTCGGCCGTCCATCGAACCGCTCTTCAAGACGATGGAACAAGTAAGTGAGCACAGGCAGCACAGCGCCTTGGCTCTGCATCAGCTCTTCCGTCTCGAAACACTGCACATTCGATAAGGCCAGCCGATCATCATCGGCGTCGAGCAGGCGGCCGAAAGGACCGTCGAGTGTGTAGGGCATCAACGCGGACTTCAGCCTGTTGGACTGAAGCAGGACCGAAAGGCCGGTCAGCGTGCGTTCCTGCGCCGGCGCGGTGGCAAGGCTGGTGAGTGCCGACCAGATTGCCTCCTTCACCTCCGGCGTGACGGTGACATTCTCATGGGCAATGAGGCCGGCAATCCACTCGGCTGCCCAACTGCGGGCAGCCTGGTCGCCGATATTGCGCAGGGGCTGGAAGGCGAGCGCACCGTCAGCACCCAGCGCGTGGTGTTCTCCACCCGTGGCAAGGACTGCCGCGCGCGCCGAATTGCCTTTGTCGAAGACATAGACCTGCGCGCCGGCATAGCGCCGGAACTGCAGTGCAATCAGGGCAAGCAGCACCGATTTGCCGGCGCCGGTCGGGCCAACGATCAGCATGTGGCCGACATCGTCGACATGGGTGGATAGCCGGAATGGTGTCGACCCGTTGGTCTCTGCGAACAGAAGTGGCGAGGCCTCTCGCTGGGTGACCTTGGCGAGATGCTCGTTCGCCGTAGGACCTGCCCAGACCGACGACAACGGGATGAGATGCGCAAGGTTCAATGTGTGAACGAGCGGCTGGCGAACATTGGCATAGATATGACCAGGCAGCGAGCCGAGCCACGCCTCGACCGCATTGACGCTTTCGCGGATGGTGGTGAAGCCGAGCCCATTGATGATTCGCTCGACCGCGCGAAGTTTCTCCGCGGCGGCTTGATGGTCCTCATCCCACACTGTCACCGTTGTGGTGAGATAACCGAAGCCGACATGGTCGCCGCCCAACGCCTGAAGGGCTGCGTCGGCATCGAGCGCCTTGTTGTCGGCATCGCTGTCGACCAGCGGGACAGGTTCGTTGGTCACGACCTCGCGCAGGATGGCCGCGATCGATTTGCGCTTGGCAAACCACTGGCGGCGCAACCGTGTCAGCGTCTTCGTGGCTTCCGTCTTGTCGAGCGGGATGAAGCGCGTCACCCAGCGATAGGCGAAATCCTGATGATTCAACGCGTCGAGAATTCCGGGCCGGGTGAGATTCGGGAATCCGAGGACGGTAAGGGTGCGAAGATGGTGTTCGCCGAGCATCGGCTCCAAGCCGCCGGTAAGCGGCGCGTCGACCAGGATGCCGTCGAGATACATCGGCGTTTCCGGGACAGCGAGTGGATGGCGGCGGGTCGAGATTGTGCCGTGCAGGTAAGTCAGGGTCTCGGCATCGTCGAGCACGCGCACCTCGGGCATGAAGCCGGACAAAAGATCGAGGACCCGGTCGGTCTCGTCGCGAAACCGCGCCAGCTCCTGGGGCCAGTCTCTCCCGCCGCCAGATTGGTGTGCGTCAACGAGCGCGCTTTCAGCCCTCGCCCGTGCGTCCGGGGGCGGCATGAACAGCAGAGTCAGATGATAGCGGCTCTCGTAATGCGCGACCTTGCCCTCGAAGGCCGCGCGTCGTTCTTCATCGACCAGCCAAGACGCGGCGTCGGGAAAGGTTGAGTTAGGATAGCCGAGCGCCTCTATGCGCTCGGCTTCGAAGAACAATGCCCAGCCGGAACCGAGCCTTCTCAACGCGTTGTTTGCCCGGGCGCAGATGCCGACAAGTTCTGCTTCCGTCGCGCTTTCGAGATCGGGCCCGCGGAACCGTAAGGTCCGCTGAAAGCTGCCGTCCTTATTGAGCACGATGCTGGGCGAGACGAGCGCTGCCCAGGGCAGATGGTCGGCAAGTTTGTCGGCTTTGCTGCGGTATTCTGACAGGTTCAGCATGCCAACCATCCCTTCACACGAAGGTGACGAACGAGCACGCTGGCGAAGTCTGGATCGCGTCTTGTGGCAAAGACCGCCAGCGTGTGGCCGGCAATCCACAGCACCAGCCCAGCGATCCACTGCTGCAAACCGAGGCCGATAGCTGCGGCCACCGTGCCGTTGAGGATCGCCACCGCGCGCGGTGCACCGCCCAGCAGGATGGCTTCGGTCAATGCCCGGTGAACGGGAACCGCGAAGCCCTCAATATGCTGCTCTCCAGCGACCATCAGACGAGTGCTCCGCCGCCAAAGGAGAAGAAGGAGAGAAAGAAGCTCGATGCCGCGAATGCGATCGACAGCCCGAAGACGATCTGGATCAGCCGGCGGAAACCGCCTGCGGTGTCACCGAAGGCAAGGGTTAAGCCCGTGGTGATGATGATGATCACGGCGATAATCTTGGCGACCGGTCCCTGTACAGACTCCAGGATCTGCTGCAGCGGCTGTTCCCAAGGCATGCCGGAGCCTGCTGCGCGGGCTGAGACCGTGAGAACAAGCACGAGCGCGGTGGACGAAAGAAAGCGAAGCTTCTTGCACATGAATTGGCCTTTCAAAACTGCTGAAGTTGCGGGAGCGTCAGTTGGGTGACGGCGTAATCGCCGCTGCCGTCGAGACCGGTGACCTCGGCGATGGCGTCAATGCGGCGCGAGGATCCGCGCCCGGCGATGAAGACAATCAGATCGATGGCATCGGCGATCAGACGGCGTGGTACAGTGACGACGGCTTCCTGCGCGAGTTGCTCGATCCGGTAGAGGGCGGAGCGCGCCGAATTGGCGTGAACCGTTGCGATGCCGCCGGGGTGGCCAGTGTTCCATGCCTTCAGCATATCGAGGGCTTCCGCACCCCGGACTTCGCCGACGACGATGCGGTCGGGCCTGAGCCGCAGCGTCGAGCGAACGAGATCGGCAAGCGTCACCGAGCCCCGTCTTGTCCTGAGTGCAACGCAGTCCTTGGCAGCGCACTGCAGCTCGCGTGTGTCTTCGATCAAGATCACCCGCTCGTCGCATTCCGCGACTTCGGCCAGCAGCGCATTGGCGAGCGTGGTTTTACCCGACGACGTGCCGCCTGCGACCAATATGTTGCGCCGCTCGCGCACGGCCTTCCTCAGCGCATCGGCCTGCAGCGGCAGCATGATTTGGTCGGCGACATAGTTGGCCAACGTGTAGAGTTTTGCGGCCGGTTTGCGGATGGCGAAGCATGGCGCCAGAACGACTGGCGGCAACAGCCCCTCGAAGCGCTCGCCCGAGGGCAGTTCGGCGCTGACGATCGGACTACCCGCATGCGCCTCGGCACGCACATGGGAAGCGACCAGGCGAACGATGCGTTCCGCCTCGGATGGGTGCATATGCACGCCGGTACCGACCCGACCTTCTCCCAGCCGGTCGAGCCGCAGCGCACCGTCGGGATTGACCATCACCTCGACAACAGATGAATCGGCAAGGGCCTCAGCGATTGCCGGGCCCATGGCGGTGCGCAACATGGCACGATGGCGATGGTCGACCTCCGGATGAGAACTCATCCTTCCCCTCCCCCGCCATTATCCGTACCAAGCGACCGTTTGCCGGAGGCGATCTGGCGGCCCACTTGCTCGACGAATTTGTCGAAGCGCTCCTGGGCTATCGCCTGCGTCGCCCTGTCCGGGACTGGCGTGTGAGCATGAAGCGTGATGGAAAAGCGAATGAAGAGCGCCAGGCTCTCTAGGATCATCTCGACGTCGCGTCTGAGATGACCGAGGTCACGAGAAAGACGGTCGAGCCTTACGCCGTAGCGCCGGTCGAGCTCGTTCTCGCCACGCCGCTCGATAAAGGCCTCGACTGCCTTCGCCACGATCGCTGATTTGGTCGTCGATGGATCGCGGTTGAGGTCGTCCAGTTTCTTGCTCAGGTCGGGTTCGAGCAGAAACTGATGACGAATGCGCTGAGGGCTCATGTGGCTCGTTCCAACTGTCCCAGCGCTGTTGCGCGGGCGGGAACGAGCATCGGCGACTTCCTCGAAATTGCTTATGGCCGTTATCTACGCTGATTTGCGCTCTGCCTTCGGCAGCTTCTTTCAGAAGCCGGGCACGATGTCCTTGTTGTCGCCCGTTCCCTCGTTGATGCCATAGGCGCGTGCGGCAGTGGAAATTCGGTCCATCACGCGCCTGTCGGCAACTGCGTCGCTATCATCGTCCGCGGGCTTGAGCAGGTCGTCCCGGTCGGGCTCCAGAGTGACGGCTGTATGCTCTTCAGGCAGACCCGGATGTCGCTGTTGCTGGACACCTCCTTCATCTTCAATTGCCTCGCCCGCGCTTCCGCCGCCGCCAGCCAGACGGCGGTCAACGCTCCGCACCTGCCCGATCCAACAGTCCGGGCGCGGTACTGGCCGATCCGCGTAAGCGCCGTCGCGCAATACCGGCGCAGAAAGCACGCGCTCGGTGAAATTTCGATCCTGGTAGTAGCGCAGCTTCTTCGCCCGGATCGGCGGCAGCCCTGAAACCAACACCAGTTCATCGGCTTGCGGCAACTGCATCACCTCGCCCGGTGTCAATAGTGGGCGGGCGGTCTCCTGGCGGCTAACCATCACGTGCGACAGCCAGGGGGCCAAGCGATGGCCGGCATAGTTGCGCATGGACCTCAGCTCCGTCGCCGTGCCGAGCGCGTCCGAAATGCGTTTGGCCGTGCGCTCGTCATTGGAGGAAAAGGCAATCCGCACATGGCAGTTGTCGAGAATGGCATTGTTGTCCCCATACGCCTTGGAGATCTGGTTCAAGGATTGCGCGATCAGATATGCACGGATGCCATAGCCGGCCATGAAGGCGAGCGCGGTTTCGAAGAAATCAAGGCGACCGAGCGCCGGGAATTCGTCCAGCATCATGAGCAGTTGATGGTTCCTGCTCTTCTTAGGATCCCCCTCCAGCCGCTCCGTCAGACGCCTGCCGATCTGATTGAGCACAAGTCGCACCAGCGGCTTCGTGCGCGAGATGTCCGATGGCGGCACGACCAGATAGAGTGACATCGGTCGCTCAGCATCCAGGAGGTCGGCAATGCGCCAGTCGCAGGCTGATGTCGCTGCCGCCACCGTAGGATCGCGATAGAGGCCGAGGAACGACATGGCGGTCGAAAGAACGCCTGAACGCTCGTTCTCCGACTTGTTCAACACCTCGCGAGCTGCCGAGGCCACGACAGGATGGACCTGGGGCTTATCCGCCGCGCCGAGATGGTTGGTCGTCATCATCCGCCGTAGTGTCGCGGCAAACGAGCGTTGCGGGTCGGACAGGAAGGTGGCGACGCGAGCGAGCGTCTTTTCCTCTTCGGCGTAAAGCACGTGCAAAATGGCGCCGACCAAGAGTGAGTGACTGGTTTTCTCCCAGTGGTTCCGCCGGTCCAGCGCGCCTTCCGGATCTACCAGGATGTCGGCGATGTTCTGGACGTCGCGGACCTCGTCTGGACCTTTTCGTACCTCCAGCAGCGGGTTATAGCGCGCCGACCTCGGATCGGTCGGATTGAACAGAAGACAGTAGGAGAACTTCGAGCGCCAGCCGGAGGTCAACTGCCAGTTCTCGCCTTTGATATCGTGAATGACGGCCGAGCCGGTCCAGGACAGAAGAGTTGGAACAACCAGTCCGATGCCCTTGCCTGATCGTGTTGGGGCAAAGGCCATGACGTGCTCGGGCCCGTCATGGCGCAGATAGCGATCCTTCAGCTTGCCTAGGAAAACGCCGGCCGGCCGAAACAGCCCTGCCGTCTCGATCTCGTGAGTCGCGGCCCACCTTGACGAGCCATATGTGGTGACCGACCCGAGCTGTCGCGCGCGCCAGAGCGAGCCGGCGATCGCGGCGGCACAGCCCAGCAACCCACTGGCGCCGGCAAGCGCACCGGCCTTATCGAAGACCTCGGGCGCATAAGCGTCGAAGTGGAACCACCATTCGAACAGTTTCCACGGCTTGTAGATCTGCCAGCCAGCCGCGACTAACCATGGCGCGCCGAGTGGCGGTTGATGGCCGAGCATGTGGGCGCACCACTGCGTGGCCGCCCATACGCCGAGTATCACGATTGCGAACACGACGGCGATCTGCCCAATCAGCAACTTCGTAGGCGTCATTGGCTTTCTCCGCAGTTCTGGACATGCGGGGCCAAGCATCGCGCGGCGCGATGTGAACTGAAATGCACACTACGCACGACCAGGTGCGATGAGGGAATGGGCTGGATCGCTCAGACTGGAAACTTTCGGTGGAGCAAATATGCCCACTTGGCCGCAGACCTGATCTGCCTCTCGTCGACATCCAAATGCCGGTGACGCTTTGAAGTGTATTTCCGATGTACGCATGCCACCTATGAGCGCGTCACATCATTCGACGGTGACCGATTTTGCGAGATTGCGCGGCTGGTCGACATCTTTGCCCATGGAGACCGCCGTATGATAGGCAAGAAGCTGTATCGGCAGCGAGAAGATCATCGGCGCGATAATCTCGTCGACGGCCGGCAGCACGATCGTATGCATCGTGTCGAGTTTCGACGCAGCGGCCCCATTTTCATCGGTGATGAGGATAATCCGCCCTCCACGGGCGGCCGCTTCCTCCATATTGGAGACGGTCTTGTTGAAAAAACGATCATGTGGCGCGATGACGATCACTGGCATATTCTCGTCTACCAATGCGATCGGACCATGCTTCAATTCGCCAGCCGCATAGCCCTCCGCATGGATGTAGGAAATCTCCTTGAGCTTCAGCGCACCTTCCATCGCCAGTGGGAAACTGGTGCCGCGGCCAATATACAGGACACCATGACACTTTGACAGTTCGCGCGACAGGAGCTCGATATCTGGCTGGATGCTGTTCAGTACCCGGCCCATGACGCCCGGCATTTCGGCAAGGCTCCCGACGAGCGCCTTCACCTCATATTCAGTTAGCGTTCCACGGTCCTTGGCAGCGCCGATGGCGAGTGTTGCCAGAACCGCAAGCTGGCACGTGAAAGCCTTGGTGGAGGCGACGCCGATCTCCGGGCCGGCAAGGATCGGGAAGATCGCGTCGGCCTCCCGAGCGATGGTCGATTCGCGGGAATTGACGACAGCGCCGGTTTTCAGCCCACGCCCCTTGCAGTACCTCAGGGACGCGAGCGTATCGGCGGTTTCGCCGGATTGCGAAATGAAAAGAGCCGCCGATTCAGGCGGCAACGGGATCTCCCGGTAGCGGAATTCGGACGCAACGTCGATTTCGACCGGCAGGCGCGCATAGCGCTCGAACCAGCATTTTGCGATCAGTCCGGCCAGATAGGCGGTGCCGCAAGCCGAGATCGCCAGGCTCGGGATGCTGGAGAAATCTATGCTCGAAACCGTATCGACGCGATTCCCTTCGAAGTTGATGTAATGTCCGAGCGCACGGGCGATGACCTCGGGCTGCTCGTAAATTTCCTTCTCCATGAAGTGGCGACGGTTGCCCTTATTGGCCAGGTATGCCCCGGCCGTGGAAGTCTGGCGCGGACGTTCGACGGGATGGCCATCGAAATCGAAGATATCGGCGCCTGCCTTGCCGATAACGGCCCAGTCGCCGTCGACGAGATATGTGATTGCATTTGTGAAGGGAGCTAGCGCCATGGCGTCGGAGCCCAGGAACATCTCGCCGTCGCCGTGACCGATCGCCAGCGGTGGTCCATTGCGCGCCGCCATGATGGTCGACGGATCATCCTCGAAGAGAATGGCAAGCGCGTAGGCGCCCCTGACGCGCTTCAGCATGGCGTGCATTGCCTCACCCCGTCCCATGCCCTCCCGGCGGTGTCTTGCCAAGAGATGCACGACGACCTCGGTGTCGGTGTCGGTCTGGAACTCGGCGCCCGCCGCCACCAGTTCGTCCTTCAACTCGGCGAAATTCTCGATAATGCCGTTGTGAACGACGGCCACACCGTCCGTAAAGTGCGGGTGCGCGTTGCGCTCAGTCGGTGCCCCATGCGTTGCCCAGCGCGTGTGTGCGATGCCGATGGTGCCACTCAGCGGCTCTTCCTTCAACCTCGTCTCGAGATTGATGAGCTTGCCCTTGGCGCGCCGGCAGTGCAACGAGCCCTCGGTGATGGTGGCAACGCCGGCTGAGTCATATCCTCGATATTCGAGACGCTTCAAAGCGTCGACCAACCGATCAGACACCGGCTGATGCCCAACGATGCCAACAATCCCGCACATGATCGTCTCCGAATTCTTCCCGGTAGCCTCAGCCGACCCGAAGGGCACCGCCCGGCGCTGAGCCTCCTAGTAGAATTCGGTAAAACAGGTAAAATCGATTGTTGGGATGGCTGCCATCCAGCCAGTGGATAGAAGAGGACGTGTTGACCAGCGAGAAACGGTACGCGCGGTGCCGGCTTGCGTCCACCAACCGCCAGTTGGGCCGAGTTTCCGTAGTCGGCTGAGGCGTAACGATCATCGCAATGTCCGCTTTTTACATGCTGTTGACTCGCCCAGTTAACGGCCCTTAGAACCATTGACTGCTACAATGCTTAGGGGTTTTCAAAATGCCGTTCAAACGGGCCGGTCTATACCCTGCCGATCTCGATCTATGCCAACGGGTATTCGACCAGATATGCAGTGACGAGCATATCGCCCGCTCATCGTTGGAGGCGGACAATCTCGCCCTGGATATTTTGGTCACGTTGGAAGAAGAGGCTGACGCGGATGAGGCTGAGCTGCTTGAACTCATCAGATCGAAGCGGCGGGCTACTCGTCATCTCCGCTGAGGGATGCAGTCACCCGGACCTTCCCTTTGCCTGTTCGACTGCCTTGCTGGCCGCCTTGGCAAACTCCTGCATGATTGCTCACGCGCACTGTCGGCCGTCTGGAACTTGCGCCAAACTCATCAGTTCTGGACAATGCCAAACAGCGCGTGGCAACGACCCTGACTTCCATCGGCACGCTGACATCCCGGCCGGCGGCTCAACGCCCCTCAAAGCGTGGCCTGGAAGCGTCGCAGCGCCCGCGGCAGCGCGGCGGCCAACCTTGACTGCGTCTCGACACGAGGTCGGCGCTTCACCGGAAACGACGCAAGGGCAGCGACAAGCACATGCGCAGGAGCCTGCCGCGGCAGTCAACTGAACCAGCAAGCGGCCCCGGGTGTTCTTCCGCTTTCATCCGGGCTTCGCCGTCAACCCAAAGCGGACAGCTGATGTGCTACAAAAACCGGACTACGACAACTTCGGCGTCGAGCTCCGGCCGGAGTTTCGCCACCACCGGGCCGATCCCCATCTCAAAGAAGTAGACAGCCTCTATAGGGGCGTTTGCCGTTTCGAGTTGGGTTCTCAATGGCAGATAGCTGCGGTGAAGGTGTGGGCTGAGCAATTGCGGGTCGGCCGCAGACATGCGCAGCAGCAGTTCGTTTTTATGTGCCGTTGCTGGGTTATGAATCGGCTGCGCACGGTCGCGGTCTTTTGAGTAGGCAAGGCCAATTTTCGAGGTGTTGGGGCTGCTCATGGCTCCCTCCCGAGTTGGGACGGGTGCATGATGCTGATGCTCGCCTACAGCCGACGATGCTCGTAACGTTTATCGCCGATGTCGACATCGTTACACCCTATCGGTGCGACGAGCCTCGCCTTTTCCGAGCATAAGAGCGGTTCACCTCGTCCACCGATCAGCTTGGAAAGCGGCGATACTCTGATGCTCGAAGCGCATGGCCAAACTGCTCGACCTCGTCAGATCGTTCGCGAGCCATTGAAGCGGAGGCGGACTCGTTGCTCGGAATGCCCTTAACCTCATGTCATGTGGAAGGGCATCCACAGCGACAGCAGCTGGGAGGAGCTCGATCCCTTGTTTTTTGTCGAGCTGGTTCAGTAAATGTCCTCGACCTTTGCGCGAGCTCCGGCAAGCTTAACGGCGATCTGGCGCGAGCCCGAGCATCTTGGTTAGAATGGGATCGCAATTGGCCACGGGGCGCGCTGTCCTTGGTCCGATAGACCTACCAGAGCTGGTGGCACTCACGCTATCGGAGCGCCTTGGTCGAACTCTTGCCGGGCCATCGAAGGCACACCGCACTCACGCATGGCTGCCACACAAGTTATGAAACGCTAGGCCCACTCCTTTGCCGACCGATGTTCCAGGAGATACCGTCTCGCTGCACTATGCCAGAAATCTCTTTGCCGACATGCCGCTCGAGCACCGGCCGCCACGGGACGAGGACAAACTCGCGCGATTTCTCGATAAGGGCGTATTTGCCGCTGGCGAGCTCAACTGAGCGGCGGAGAGTGCCTTGTACCCGGTCTCCGGGTCGCACTTCAGCATAGGACAGACCGAGCTCTTCCGAGAGCTGACCGGCAACACGGTTCAGTTCACGCTGGCGGAGGATCGAAATCATGTTGGCGCGATAGACGGTGCGGTCCTGCTCTTCATGCGCGAGACCCTGAGCAATCAGCCATTGCCGCCTGCGGGCTTGCGCCTCCCGCACGTCACGGCCAAAGCCGGAGTTGCGCAGGGCCTCCGGTGAATCGGAAACCATTTCCCGGTCGATCCAGGTGGCACCGTCGAATCCGATTTGCTGATCAAGCGGCATTGATGAGAGCTTGTCGACGACAACAGGCACAGCCATGGCTCGCTTGCGCTCGTAGTCGGCGACTTGGTCGAGATGGTTCGGCGCGATAATCCATGTGCCGTCGGCTTCGCGCCTGACCGTGCCGGTTTCGCGGCGAATGGCTTCCAGACGACGCACATGGGTTTCGGCGAAGCGTTCGCTGGCAGACGGATCATGCTTCAGGTGGATATCAACATTGTAGCGCCCGCCGTGGACGGCAGCGATCTCGGCGACGGTGCGGTCAACCTGCCTCGGCCCGGTGTTTCTCGGCGTGACACGGACGATGCAGCCGTCGGGCGTCGGTTCGGTGGCCTCGCCTTTGCCGACATCGATGTAGTGGCTTTTCCCGTCCACCCCATCCACAATGAGGTAGTGGCGGTCGTTGATCTCGTCGGCAAGCCCGCGCGCCACAAGGCGGCCAACGAAAGGTTGCGCGAGCTGCCCGGATTGATCGTGGATCACACAGTCGGCTGCACTTCGGGATAGTCCTCTATCCGCAATTTCTCGGTGCATCGTCTTGATTATGTCACCGCGCTCGCCGATGCGCTGCAGTGTCGCTTCGAGCTCATCGTCGAGGCGCCAGCGGCCGGAGCTGATCTCCTCGGCCAGACCCATCCGTCCGAGTTTGCGCAGGCGGCCCTGGTGCAGGGTCTGTCGAAAGGCGTCGCGGCCGACCGGAGAAACCAGTCCATCGCTGTTGCGCATGCTGAGCAGCTGCCGGTCGATGCTGGTGAAGCGCTCCTGCTCCATTTCCTGGCGCAGGCGGTGCTCGATCTCGCGATCGGTTCGTGGACCGAGATCGAGGCTGACCAGCTCGGCGGTCCGTTCGCGGATTCCGCTTGAGATATATTCCCGCGCAATGACGAGGTTCTCGCCGCGGTCGTCCTTGCCACGGACGATGAGATGGGTGTGCGGGTGGCCGGTGTTGAAATGATCGACGGCAACCCAGTCGAGCTTCGTGCCGAGATCCTCCTCCATCTGCGCCATGAGCCGGCGCGTGAGTGGCTTCAGGTCGTCATACTGGATGCCGTCTTCGGGTGCGACGATGAAGCGGAATTGATGCCGATCGCCATCGGCACGATCAAGGAAGGCCTTGCTGTCGACGCGATCACTGTCGGCGCCGTAGAGCTCGCCAGGCGCGCCTTCCCGGGTAACGCCGTCGCGTTGGATGTAGCGCAGATGCGCACGCGCCCCACCCTGGCCTTTGCCGGCCAGCTTGACGACGCGCGCCTTGACCACCACCCGCCGCTGCCGGAAGGCAGCATACCTGTCGCGTGATTTCAGCAGCGCGGCGGCCGCTCCGCCGCGCCCTGCCCGGCTGCCGTTAAAGCGGCCGCCGCCCTGCGGCCGGCCGCCGGCTCTGTTAATCGCCGCCCGGACCTGGCTGGCGAAGCGTTTGCCTGCCTTCGAGCCGCGCGAACCTATTCTGCCGAGCTTCGGCCTGAATTCGTCATCCTGCATCGTGGCCTCCCAGAAATTTCAAGCAGAGTCAGTTACTTGCGTGTCCCACACTCCCGGCTCTGCCAGCAGCCTCCGGGAAAAACGATGTGCAGACAAAGACTTCGCCGCCTCCTGGAGGCACTGCCTTTATCTTGCCTTACGCCGCCCTTCCCCCTTCCGGCTTCCGCACCTGCTCTTTCCCGCCCCGCAAAACCGCGCCCCCGCTCGCCGAGTCACCCGCCATTCGGCTCGTTCGTCCGAGCGCGATTGACGCACAGCGGCACAAAGAGATCGCCTTTCGCTTCGCCGGCGCGAACGCCGTTACGAAGGAAGAAGAGCGAGCGGCCGGAGGGAGCGTTTTGGCTGTTTGGCGCCTTGGAGTCCCCTTCGAATTGATCAAAGTCGTCTGCCGAAATCCCCTTCCCCCTGAGCTGTTTAAGATAGGCAGCTGTCTCCTTGGGCAGCGGCTTCCCGCGCTTCAAATGCTCTTCGTAGCGCTCGGGTCCTGCGTTATAGGCGGCAAACAGGCCGGGGAATCCGAAGCGGTCAAACATGGCGCTGAGATAGGCGGTTCCGGCGAGAATATTGTCACGCGGATCCTGCGGATCGGCTCCCAGACCGTATTTGGCACGCATGTCCTCATACGTTTCCGGCATCACCTGCATGAGGCCCATTGCGCCCGCGCGTGAGGTAATTGGGCGGCCGTCGAGCATGGTCTTGCCGCCGCTTTCGGCCTCCATGACCGCGTAAATCCAGGCCTGAGGAATACGGAAGCGTCTGCTTGCTTCGCCTGTGAACTGGTGCCACCTATGAAGCTGCGGAATTTGGGAGATGGCGACCGGCTCAGCGCCGGTCGAGGCGGAACAGGCGCATGGCGCAAACGCGATCGTGCCGAACATCAGGAGGGTCACTCGGTCCATAGCGGCACGAGCCTCCCAATGACATTTGCGCGCGGCACCGGCCCGAAATAGCGGCTGTCGAATGACCGAATATCGTCGCTGCCGAGCAGGAAGATTTCGTTGTCGGCGAGTGTCCGGCACCCGTTCCACCGTGGCAGCGGGCGGCCTCTGGTATCCTTCGCCAGCCGTCGCGCAACGATCTCGCCGTCGATGATGACCGCTTCATTGAAGGTGCAGACTTCGTCGCCCGGCAGCGCGGCAAGACGTTTTACCAGCGGCACGTTGCGGGGCAGATAGCCGCGTTGGGCGGCGAGTTCAGCGAACGATTCTGGCGGGCGGACGAGCGCCAGATCGCCCCGAGCCGGTGCTGCAAACCCGAGGCGATAGAGGCCGACGGGCGCGCTGGCCGAGGCGTTCCAGACCAGCCAGGGCCTTGGTTTGACGGTGCCGGCGAAGCCGATCAGGGTCAGTCCAATCACGGCAGCGGCGATGGTTTTGCGTGCCTGGAGGCGCCGCAGGCGGCTGCCGATCAGACGGATGGAAGGGCGCCGGCTCATGCTCGGCCTCCCTGGCCGGCTTGGCCGGAACCGGCCTCACCACCCTCGTTAACGGCGTACTGCGGGTGTCCTTTCGACCATCCGTCGAGTTCGTCGATGTGGTAGCGGACATAGCGGCCGTGCTTGCGGAATTTCGGGCCGCCGCCCGTGAGCCGCATCTTTTCCAGGGTGCGCTGGGAGAGCCCGATGTAGAAGGCTGCTTGGGCTGTGCTGAGAAAGGGACTGCCCTTTTTGGCGCGGGCCGCGCGTTCGTTTTCGTCGTCCATGGTGATCCTCGTTTCGCTTCGGACAAGCGAGGGCGAGGATGGGCGAGCGAGATCGCCTCCGGGACGGGCGAAGAGTCCGGGGAGAGTTTTCGCCGCCTTTTCGGGCGGACGGGTTTGGCTGGAGCGCCTGGGAATGAGCCCCGCGCCGGCTGGGGCGCGAGGCTCGGGTCGGCCGATCAGTCGGCCGGGTTCCAGATGATGGCGTAGGTGTCGTCATCGTCCTGGCCGGCGGCGCGGCCGAGATTGGCGTAGAGCTTGCGCGGTCCGAACTCCGGCGCCGCAATCGACAGGCTCACATAGTCCTTGCCGGAGGTTTCGCCGGTGCGGATCCAGCCGGCGCCAACTTCGACCCCTTGCGTCAGCACCCGGAAGTCGGGATGGTTGTCGGCGCTCTTGGCCTGGTTGGGGACGATGTCGATGTCGGCGCGGACGCTGAGCGTCTTGAGCTGGCCCTTGTAGCCGCCGTTTTCCTGCTTGTTGACGTAACCGATCGCGGTCATTTCGAAGTCTCCTTTTGCTGTCGCCGGGGACCATCCCCGCCGATGGCGGACCGTAATGGGCGCGTCCGGACCGCCTGAACCCGACAGGGCCGAAGCGATAGCGGAGGACCCGAGCGGGCAGCTTTTTTGAAGCGAAGCGGCGCGAGGAAGCCGCCGCAGGCGGCGGGGAAAAAAGCTGATCGGCGAGGGTTTCGGGCGGCCGGATCCGCCCATAGGTCACAAGCCAGCCGCAGGGGAATGGTCCTTGAAGAGAGCAGGAGATCGTGGGAAACGCGGTCGCTACAGCCAGGCAGGAGGGGCGGGAATTTACAAGGCCTGCGGCTGATCAGGTGCCCACGCCGATCGAGATCGTGACCGCAGGTTGGGCGCAGATCAGGCATCGGGCGGGCGGACCGATCCAGGGATCAGGAGTTTGCCGGCCTGGATTTTGGTGCGCGATGCGGGGCAAAGGAAGCTCGAACACGCAGCCACTGCGACCGGGGTACAGTGCCGAAGGGCTGCTGCCGAGAAGCCGCGGCCGGCCGTGACAGGCTATTCGCAGACGAACAGCGACCTGACCCGTGCCCTTCGATCGGCGGTGCGGAAGCCGCCTCGATCAGTGTAGCTTTCGACCGGGAATTTCATCCAGCACGGCAGCCAGGTCTCGACTTGTCTGCGGCGTTATCGCCCGAAAGAAAGTCGCGGATGATCTTCTTTTGCGTCTTCACCTTTTCGGCGACATTGCCGTCCGCGACATGTTTGCCGCCGACTTCGGCAAGCATGGAATTGGCAATTTCCTTGTCGCGCAACAGGTCGAAGAAGGGGTCGTCCGGTTGCCAGCAAGCGCCGATGTCGACATTCAGATGCTTGCCGAGCGCCTCGATGACGGCGCTGCCGGCTTCAAGTGTCTCGTCCATGACGATGCTGAGAACGCGCACGACATGATCGTCGCGGAGCGCCAGGAGCCGCGCGAAGATGCTTGCCGTGCCGAAATCGTCGCCATTGCCGCCAGCGATTGTGCCATCCTCATCCGGTTGCCCAAGCAGCGCCAAGACCTCGCGCCGTTTTTCGGCGAACGCGGCTTCCGCCCTGCTTCCGGCGAGGCTTGCGGCCACGATCTCGCTGCAAGCGCGCTACGGTTCGCGGCGAACCTGCCACAGGCCGGAACCGCTATCGCATGCGCCACCATCGGGCGAAGTGCTGCGCTCGGATGGTCGAGCAGCCCCAAGCGCACGCCTCTCTGATCAGCCGTGAGAACGTCTCCCATTGCGACGCTTCGTCGGAGTCGAGGCGGGCGACGTTCTCGATCAACGAGGCTTCGAGAGCATCGGCGTCCTCGCCAGCCTCCATGATGGCGCAGGGCAAGGGATGGCTTTACCTCGCCCGTGGGCGAGCGGTTTCGAGGCGAAATAGCGCGCCGTCCGGCGACGAGATCGAAGCTTTCCGGCGAGCCGTTGGGCCGCACCAGAAGCGGCACGAGGACGCCGCGCGCGCGGACGGACGGCAGAATGTCGGACAGGTCGGGCGTGCGTTTTCCGTGGCGCATGTTGAGGGCGGAAATATTCAGTCGGTCGAGTGGAATATGGGCAAGTTTCATGTCTTTCTCCTTCGTTTGGGGCGCGATTGTCCCGCCGGGGAGACCGAAGGCCGATGCGGCGGGGACGGGTTTGCGCCTACCGGCGCTCTGGCTCCGCCGCGTCTGGCGGAAGCTCGGAATGGGATTTGGCAAGTGCTTCCGCTGCCTGCCTCAGAAGCCGCTCGGCTTCGGTGATCTGGCCGGCGCTGCGCGCGGCCTCCGCATAAACGGACAGCGGACAACGCGCTATGAAATAAAGGTCGCGCTCGATGCCCAGTCCGAGCGGACCCTTGATGGATTCGAGTTCGGCAAGGCTGACGCTGCCGAGTTCAGGGAAGCCGAAGCCGAGGTCGCAAAGGCCGAACAGCGTGTCGCCGTCTACATCGAGTTCGGTCAGGAGCCAGATCGCAGGACCGGCCGGATCGAACAGTTTCACGACCGGTGCGTGGTCGGTTTCGGTGTCGGCAGCGCCGTTGGCGAGGAGCCGGGCGCGCAGTTCATCGGTGATCAGGATCATTGCGGAATTCCTTCAAGACGTTCGGGCTGATTGAGTGCGGCTTTTTGAAACAGGCGGATACGAGCGGCTGGTGCGCCGCGCGCGGGCGCGCATCGGCGCGCCGTCAGAAGCGCAAGCGATGGAGCGCGCTCACGCGGCGATCTCGGCATTCGCCTCACCTTCGATCTCGGCATGCGCCTCGCTTTCGACGTCGGCATTGAGGCCAAGCAGGAAATCGGCGGCTTTCGAGGCGTGGCTGGCGGCGCGGAAAATGGCGCGATTGTCCTCGCGCAGCACCGTCAGCCATGAGCCGATGTAATCGGAATGGCGCACGGTCGGCTCGATACCGAGACTGCTGCAGATGAAGGCTGCGGCCATCTCGGCGACCAATTCCTCGCGCGCATAGGTTCTGGAGCCGAATGAGCCTGACAGGTCGCGCGAGAGTCGCGTCGGGTGGCCGGTCCAGTGGCCAAGCTCGTGAAAGCAGGTCCGGTAGTAGTCGATCTGGTGGAAGAAAGCCGGCTGCGGCGGCACCTGAATAAAGTCGCTGCCCGGCATGTAGAAAGCGCGATCGCCGCCAATGCGAAAATCAGCACCACTTGCATGAATGAGCGCCTCGGCTTGCGGGACGATCTGGCGCGCGGGCAGCGGTTCGGCGGCGGCATAGAGATGTTCGGGCAGGTTATCGCACTGCGCGACATTGAAGACGGTGAAGCGCTTCAAATAAGGCACGGCCTGCGGCTCATCGCCATCGGCCTTCGCGCGTTCCTTCTCGTCCTTTGGGACAAAGCGATCGGCATGCACGATGGTGGTGCCGTGTTCGCCCTTCCTGACATTGCCGCCAAGGGCAAGCGCCTGCCGGAACGTGAGCCAGTTCTGGCTGGGGTATGAGCGCTCGATGACGGCGCCCCACAGGATCAGGATATTGATGCCGGAATAGCGCCGCTGGGTGGCTGCATTCCTGGGCAGGCCAAGGGCTGCCTTTGCCCTGCCCCAGGGCTTGACCCATGGCACGGTGCCGCGCTCCAGTTCGGCAATGATGCGGTCTGTGATCTCCTGATAGAGGCTGGCGCCCGTGCGCCCGCCCTTGCCCGCGCCAGCCTCTCGGCTGGCGGAACGCTTGTGTTTTGCACGCATCTTTTGGTCCTCCGCTCTTCAATCCCGCGCCTTTCCCCGGAAGCGGGGTGGGCGGCGAAAGCGACCGGAAAGGCCCGACGTCAAAGGCGGAGCGCATCCGTAGGACCGGAACGAAGAGGAGGACCCGGAGCGCCAAGCGAAGGGTTGCGGGCCGCCGCGGCGGGCCTAGAAGGGAGTGCCGCCCACCCCGTGCCACCGGGGAAGGCCACCACAAAAATCGACGCCGGCCAGCTGGCCGGCGACCGTCAGCAGCCGACAGGCTGCCGGCGTCAAGGGGGCGAAGCCGGATGGCCGAGACCGCCTGAGCCTGTCGAAGAAAAGCGGGCTCGGTGCACGAGCACCCGGCGCGCGCCTTCAGGCGCGCGGGCGCTCAGGACTCTGGTCCCGAGAGCAGTTGATGCGGTCATAATGCCGATTTTGCAGCTGTGGAAGACTGAACCTTGGCGTTTGCGCGCACATCGGCGATGCAGCTTCGCAGCCCGGCCGTCTCTACCACCCCGGCTATCACTTCGTCGCCGACCACCAACGCCGGCGTGCCGGTGATGTACAGCTCGTTGGCGAGCGCGCGATCGCGTGCGATGGCTTCGGTGATGGCCGGGCCTTCCATATCCCGCTTGAGCTGCTCAACATCGAGGCCGACACGTGCCGCAATGACTAGGGTGGTTCTTTGGTTCACCAAGCCGGGAAAAGCAAAAAGGGCGCGATTAAACGCCTCATATTTTCCCTGTTTGTGGGAGGCGAGCGCCGCACGCGCGGCGAATTCGGAAGCAGGTCCCAGGACCGGGAGCTGTTTACGCACAATCCTCAGATTGGAATCATGCTTGAGGGCTTGCTGGAGAATGAGGTCCATTTCCTTGCACAGCGGGCAGTTGTAGTCGAGGAATGAGACCAGGGGGACGTCGCCCTGCGGATTGCCGGCGATTGGCGAGGCGAGGTCGTTGAGGAGTGCGTCGCGATGCTGCGGAATGAGTATCCTCAAGTCCGCCGCGAGCAAGGCGTTCATCTCCGAGCCGTTGCAGGTCGTCAACCTATCTGGCTGTCGCCTTAGCGTTCCCAGCACGGACAGGGCGAGGACTAAAAAACCGATTACGGCGACAAGGCCGGCGTTTTGCTTGGACATGGGTCGGGCTCCAATCAGCCGTTAACGGGGCAGCAACGGCTGGCCTTTTGGCGTGAAAGTTGGTCGTCGCTTTGGATCGCTTGCCCGGCAGTTCCCGCAGTCGCGGGGGGCTCACAATGTCGGTGCCGGCGCCATCTGGCGGTTGCTTTATGGCGGCTTGCTCCAACGGGCTGACTGCAATAGCTGAGCGGCGCTCGCGAGTTGCCAGCCGAGACCACCGGTCATCACGCCGGGCGATCTGCCCTTCAACGCCCGAGCGCCGAAGGACCCGCTCGCGAGAGCCTTTGCCAATCGTCCATCATCCGGCTCGCCCTTCGGGCAACACGAACCTTCCCACTGCGTTGCCGAGAAAAATGGTCAGCACACGGCACTCCGACACAAAGTGGTCGACGCGAAGAATAAGCGTCACGCCGACAGCTGGGGCGGTCGGAACGACAAAGAGCGCCGCGGCCAACGTGAGGAGGCCCGCACCGGTAATGCGAGTTGTTCCCTTCGAAGAGAGCAAGGCGACGAACAGCAGCAGGATCCGACCGCCGATCGACATATCCGTGTTCGTCGCCTGGGCGAGGAAGAGGGGGACCAGCGTCAGGTGGATATTGGTGCCGTGCAGATTGAATGAATATGCGGCCGGGATGCCGAGGCCCACGACCGAACGCCTGGCGCTCGCCCCTTCGACGGGCGCGGCCCTCATCAGAATGCCGACCAGCTTGAACACCGGTGCGAGGAGCGCCTGAAGCAAAGAAAGCACAGGCTTGCCCGTGTCGCCGACCATCGCCAGAGCGATGCCGAACAGCACCGAGAAGAACAGGACCTGCATGATGTCGCCTTCGGCGAAGGCACCAACGATTGACGGCATCAGCAAGCCGGTCACGAACTGCTCGTGGATCTTCGCCGCATAGCCCTTCACGGCCTGAGCATCGAGCGAGGCTGGATCGATGTTGAGGCCGGCACCTGGCTGAACGACATTTGCGACAATGAGACCGACAATCAATGCGAGGCTCGAGAAGGTGAGGAAATAGATCATTGCCTTGCCGGCGACCCGGCCGACCTTCTTGAGATCGTTCATGCCGCCGATGCCGGTTGCAATTGTCAGGAAGATGACAGGCGCGATGATGATCTTCACGAGCTTGATGAAAGCATCGCCGAGCGGCTTCAGAGCCTCTCCGCTCCCCGGATAGAAAAAGCCAACAGCGACGCCAAGGGCGACGGCGGCAAGCACCTGAACGTAAAGCCGCGCAATATGGGGCTTACGAGGCCCGGCGTTCGCGCTGTGGACTTGTGGAGCTAACACCGTTTCTCTCCCTGCCGGATCGGGGCGGGCTCTTCCTCGCTTCAACGCCTCTCACTGGCGGCGCTCCGGTCGAACGCTGCTGCCATCTCGGGCGCAAGTGCCGTGCCAAGCAGCGGCGGCGCGATAACGCGCAGGACCTTTCACGCAGTGCCGCATTCGCCGCAGGCGCGTGCCCTCCTAAAAACAAGGGCAGACCGTCGGCTGACATGCGGCCTGGCAGCGGCCGAAAGGTCGTCGAGGCAACCTGTTTGCCTTGGTGGCTGCGATCGGGATCTAGATGGTCGACACCTGGCTATGGCTATGTCGAAGCCATCGCCCAGTCGGCTGAGCTTGTCGGATATCAAACACCGCCGTCGACAGGGGATCGCTATCGCGATCCGTATAGTCTGGCGCTCCACAGATGGAGTAATCGACCGGCCGGGTTACGGCATGGGCCCTGAGCTGCCTCTTCGCGCGCGATCGTCGTTCTGGCCGCACCGCCCGCGAGCCACAATAAGTTTGTCCCGCCCCTTACAATAATTCATCAAGGCGTCTACCTCGGCAATCACCAGATCGGGCGTGATGTCGAACTTGCAGCGGACTTTGACCGGACAGCGCCGCACTTTGTCCAGACCACATCCGCGACATTCAATAACGCTCATAAGCATGCTGACCAGGGGCCCACGAAATCCCCAAATTTCCGGTAGATGTGACGCGGTGAAAATGCCGACAGTAGGGCGGCCAAGCTGGGCAGCGACATGCCCAGTGCCTGAATTGTTCGACACCACGAGCGCGGCCGAATTCATGAGATGATTGAATTCCAATTCTGACAAGTCGACAGCCGTTCGAATCTCCGCGGCTCCACAGTCGCGAGCTGTCATCGCGACCTCCTCAAGCGCTTCCCGGCTTTCGCCACGGCCGACGAGAACCACCTCACCGCGGGCAGAAAGAGCAGCGACAAGTTTGCCAAAATTTTCAATCGGCCAATCGCGCAGGCTGGAATTCGAAAACGGAGCCACGACGATCGGGGACTTGCCTTCTGCCGAACTCTGTCGGCGGCCCGCTTCACTTTCTGCGTCGAAACAGGCCGCTGCCTTTGCGACCAGAAACAGGAGGATTTCCGACACATGCTGGAGACGTACCTGCTTACGGTCAACGAACCAATCAAGCCATGTGCGAGGGAATTTGTCGGCGATCCCTATTTTTTGGGCCAGCTTGTAGAGGATGGTTCTGCGCAATTTCAGATCGAATGGCGCTATCGCAATATCGATCTGATGCATTCCGTAAGGATCAACTATCGCCGCACGATGCCTGGCGGGGACTTCGAGCAAAATGGGCCTTGTCTCATCCGGGACACGCATATCAATGGCGAGATCAAACTCGCCGGTCAGCAGCGGCCGTATGTCGGCCGCTTTCTTGCGGGTATCGACCTTCGGGTTGCGAGGAAAGAAGTCAAAAGCAACGTAATCGTCGGCGAGGTCGAACTGTTTTGCAGTGTCGATGTTCCAGCTTCCGACCACCAGCGTAATGTGGGCATCGGCAAAGCGCTGACGCAGGTCCATCAGGGGCGCTAGAGACATCCAAAAGTCCCCAACACGATCAAGCTTAAGCGCCAAAATTCTCATCTTGGCGCTTGGCTGTTCCGACTCTTCCCAACTGCGGTATATAATTTGATTGGCGTCGCGCTTTGTAAAGTATCCCATTGCCATTCCGAGGTTATACGTACAACATTGCTAGCCAAGTTATGTGTGTGTAGGTTGGATTCTTCCAATCTGATCCGCGTTAACAATTTAACGCGGCAAACGACTCTGAAACGACTGGTGATTTGCAGTGTTCGCGTCTGCGAACCGAAAGAGGAGTTCCGGCGTCAGCCCCGGTCAGTCCGGAAGCTTTGCCGACCAGCGACGGCAACGACGAGCGGAAAGTGGGCTGTCGAATTTCTTTGCGGGAAGAGGCAGGTGCGGACTGGCCTGAATGAGTTAGGCCTGGGTGACGCCGGTCGTTCAACGGTTCTGAGAGGGGAAAGACTCCGCTAAGAAATCGAGGTCGGACAATTCGAAATCGTCGGCCTGCTGCAACTCATTCCCAGGACAATTTCCAGCGCACGTCTGAGGTCATGCAAAGATTTTCCCCTTTCGGGCCCCTTTTCACGCGACAGAGGCAGCGGATGGTCGATGGGTGCCGGTGCTGACGTCAATGCGAGATTCCGGAAGGTTGAGAAAATCGTTTGTTTCGATGAAGCCCATCCACGCCATGGATAGATGGCTGCCAAAGTTTGCGGCCACAATACAGCGGAGCGGTAGCCTAGCCGCTCCGGTGCGCGCTCACTTTCGAAGCGCCCAGCACCATCTCGGCATCGAGCACCTCCGGAAGTACCCGGCAGCGCCGCCAAATGGCGGCCAACCCGTCGAACCGAAAATCCGCGGGCGCATTCCCGCACAGGCGCGACTAGACGCCTCTCCTGTTTCCCCAGAGCATAACGTGCAACTGCGGCAACACGCGTGCTTCGAACCACCTGTCGTGTGTCACCTTTTCCACAAGCCACTCCATGCGTTTTATTATTCCGTCCAGGTCGACAGGTGCGTCTTCATTGCCAGGGCGCGGTGGCGTGTGGTTGCCGGGTTGCAGATAGACCGGAAGGCGCGGAAATCGCGCGGCGGCGTCTTTGGCATAGGCGTAGTCACTCTCGTCGAAAACAACGAGCTTGAGCACGATTTGCGGCTTCTGCTGCGCCGCTTCTATGCACGCCTCGAATGCAGCCCAATCGGTCCTCATTTCGCTTGACGGCGGCTTTGGGCTGAGAACCAGCACATCAAGATCCGCAAACCAGTCGCTGACCACAGAACCCTGGGTTTCCAGCGCAAAACGGTAACCTTCACCACGGCCTCGCTCGATCAGCCCACCGAAGGGCTGAATGGCCGGATTGCCGCCTGACAGCGACACCATCACTGGCCGGCCACCGGAAAGCCCAACGACGCTTTGCCACACCGCATCGATTGGCATCATCTCCCATTCGTGGCGGAATTGGCTGTCCACCGCATGGAGGCTGTCGCACCAGGAGCACCGGTAGTCACACCCGCCGGTTCTGATGAAGACTGTAGGCAACCCGATGAGCACCCCCTCGCCCTGGATCGTGGGCCCAAATATCTCGCTCACACGGATTGCGGGACGCGTGTCCGTCACGGCCGGTATTCCGCCCAGGTTTTCGGGGTTTCGCTCACCCGTACGGCCGCGGTTTCCGGCAGACGTGCCTTGCACCATTCATAGAAATGTCTGGCCAAGTATTCCGCCGTGACTTGCTCATGTCCCAGCACCTCGTTGAGGTGCCGATGGTCGAGGCTCTCGTCGATATAGCGTTTGAGCGGCGCCAGATCGTGATAGTCGCGCACAAAGCCGTGCGCGTCCAGGTCCTTCGCCGAAAGTTCCACTTCGACGATGTAGTTATGCCCGTGCAGGCGCGCGCACTGATGATCCGGCGGCAAAGAGGTGAGCTGGTGCGAGGCCGAGAAGTGGAATTCCTTGGTGATGCGGAACATCAGGCGCTCCTCCTCCGCAGCGCCTCGAGCCAGAAGACAGGGTCTTCGTAGTCGGTAGGATCAGCGTGCCCCGCGAGATGAAATCCCTCGCGCCGCTCCACGCATGTCCCGCACCGTCCGCAGTGACGCTCGCCGCCCTTGTAACACGACCAGGTCTCCGCAAATGGCGTTCCGCGTCTTGCTCCATCCCGGACGATGTCGCCCTTTGTGAGGTTGACGTAAGGCGTGTAAAGGCGAATCTCTGCGTAGCCTTCCAGCGCGCGGTCTTGCATCATCTGGAAAGCTTCGATGAAGGCCGGACGGCAATCTGGATAGATGAAATGGTCCCCACCATGGACGGCCATCGCCACCGCTTCGGCCTTGTGCGCGGTGGCGAGACCAAAGGCAATTGCCAACATGATGGCGTTCCGGTTCGGCACTACCGTGATCTTCATCGTGTCTTCGGCGTAGTGGCCGTCCGGCACGTCGAAATTATCGGTGAGCGCTGAGCCGGAAAGGCCGCGGCCGATTTCGGGGATGTTGATGATCTGGTGCATAGTGTTCAGTCGCTCCGCGCAGAGAGCGGCGAAGCCCAATTCTTTCCTGTGCCGTTGGCCGTAATCGAAAGACAGGAGGCCGGCGAGCTCGTGCTCCGCTGCCACGCTGTGAGCAAGGGAAACGGAGTCCAATCCGCCGGAGCAGATGACGAGAGTCTTCATCGTGGTATCCTTGTTTTGACCGGGTAAGGCTGCGACCGGAGATTTCTCTGCGGTCCCCCTACCCCAGCTAGTCAACTTTGTGAACCCGGTGGAGTCTGAACGCTGACGTGCCGAGGCGCACCGGGCGCCAGCGGGCTCTTTCATGGATGTCCAAACCCAAGCATATGCTCAGAAGGACAAATCGAAGCGACTCGAGGCATTGCTGGGAAAGAAGCTGACCTATCCAAATCTGCGTTACGGATGCTTGCATAGGCCACACGCGAATTGGCGAAGTAACGAGGAAGGTACGGAGTTCGTTAACGGCGGGAGTGCAGAAGCCCAAGTTCAAGGACAGAGCGCGCGCCCCGCTTCAGGATCAGTTCGATCTGGAACACGAATCCGTCGTTGCAATCACCCCTATATTGCGCGCAATAGCCTACATGGCGTTGGATGAACTGGATTTGGCGATTCTCCAGATGGCGGTCGAAAGCGTCCGCTCACTCTCCCTAAGCTTCAACCAAAAAGCCGCAGAGATAGCCACGAGGAGCCACGGTGTCCTGGTTTTCGACGTGCGGGTCGATGGTGACTCGGAGGTCCAGCGGATCGCAGCCATCCGATATCGAGCCGACCAGACGGGCGTGGTCGCGTTGGACAGACAAGGCCTTGTTACCCGCTCTTGCATGGTCAATGGCACTTTCTCACATTTCATTTCGCCATTGGAGAACTGGGCCAGCATGCCCCTGTCAATGCAGGCCAAGATCGATGTCACCGTCCATGCCGGTCTCTTCCTAGGCGCTTTGCGAAATGCCGGTCATATGCGTGGCAGCTAGCATGACCGGAATGCATCTGCGGATTTTTGGTCCGCCTGCGCGTCCGAGCGACCGGCCACCGAGGCTCCGTGACGCGCGGATGTGTTCGGGGAGAGCGCGACGATCTGCTGCACACGTTCGGATATACCTCACGTGCAGGAGCCGCGCTCCTTAGTTACCTTCTCCTTCACGTTACAGGATTGCGCGAAAATATTCCGCCGGTGCGCCTGCTTGGCGGTTACGCCGCGCTTCTGCAGTTAATTGAGCAGGAAAAGCGCGCAATCAGTGGAGATCCATGAGAACTGGCTTGAGGCGACCCGCTACCTCAACATGGATCATCTGCGCGAGCACAAGAAGGAGAACCTGAGGGCATTGGCCGCCTGAGACGCGGCCCGCCATGTCCGCCGCTCCGCTAAACACGGGGGTTGCGCGACGGACACGCCAACGTCACCGCTAATGCCCTGCCATTTTGCAGAACTCAGCACACTACCGCTGGTGCTTTACAATCAGGTGGCAAACTGATCATGCGATTCACCGATCCTGCGGGCTTCACCCCAGCCTTTGGCTCTTAGGCCTACGGCAGCGTTGATCCATGCCAGCAACACTTCTTACGTGGGAGCATGAATACGAACCCCGTTCGCCGAGCTATTGCGCGATTCACCATTCATTCACTTTATTAGCGCACGTTCAGAAGCGGACATGTTGGTGTAGCTCGTACGTGCCCAAAGCCCCGGCGCATCGACCCAGCGCCGGGGCTTTTTTGGTACCAGAAGGCACCGCTGAGAGGAGCAATCGTCCAGCGGTGCAGGCCTTGGCTGCTTGTGAAGGATCCGGAGTTGCTGCTTTTTTGCGGCGTAAAGAAATCCGGGCTTTTACGGCGTCCAAAAACTCGGGTGTCTGCGGCGGGGCGCGCCATTTGGCGTGGCAACGCTGGAACTGCGGATTGCACCTAAAAACTTCCCGGGCCCAGGTCGTGCGGGAGAATCGACCGGAATAGTCGTAAGCTTCGCACTACGCCGTCCGGCCAGCATATCAACCGTACGTAGCGCACGCGGGCGGGAGCATTGGTCAGGCTGAGCATCGTTAAGCGCTACGCCGACAGGCCGAGAACCGGTTGCCATAATACAGGTCCGTTCAGACGTCCCCTCCAGCGGATGCGCTTGAGGCTAGCGTGGGAAATCTCGAGAAAACCGGCGACCGCCTCCGTGTTACCAACCGGCTTCGGCTGTCCGATGCGCGACAACGGCCACGTTGCGAGACGCAGGATCCGTTCCATGCGCGTATCGGTCACTGTCACAATCCGAGTGAGATTGTTTGCCAAGCCGAATTCGATCATGCCGGCGAAGAGCTCGTACGTTGCTTGCGCCAGTCCGCCAGACTTAGGCGCTGATGGAGGGAGATCGAGTGCGAAACGACTGCTCTCCCAAATGCGGGCACTCGCGGGCGCCGCAGTCTCACCCAGCAGCATCGGAAAGGTGTCGCGCAACATTGTCGGTCCGGTAGTCGGTAAAAGACGGACGCAACCGCAAATTCGCCAGTCAGATCCCTTGAGAAGCAGATAGACTGGGTTCAGGCTGTCAAATGCGTCTGTTTCCATCTCGCTTTCGGTCTGAACTTCCCAATCCAGCCTTTCCTTGAAGACCCGATGCCTGAGCCCGTGCATTTCATTGAGCTCGTTTGGAAACTCGCCATAGAGCTCAGGTGTTATCAGCTGCATCATCTGTCGCCTCCGTGCAGGATGTGTTCCCGCTATCGAAGAGCAAAGCCGACATTGATGCAGCCTGTAGACCTTTACAGCTTTCCAACAAAAGGAGTCAGGATCTCCACTGACGGGACGCAGTTAGCCGTGCTATGCCCTGGTTTATGGTTCGCACGCCAAGCTTTGCCTTGGCGTTTTCCAGATGGAAGGTCACGGTGCGTTTCGAGACGCCGAGGATCTGGCTGATATCCCAGGCGGACTTACCGCGCGCCGCCCATTTCAGGGATTCGAACTCCCGCGGGGTCAGCGTTATGCCATCCACCACGCAATCTTCGGCGAGCTGGCGCCGGGCATGTATATGAAAGTTGATTGCGACCAGCTGCAATGCTTTTTCGTAGCGAGTGAGTGACCGCAAGAGAGGCGGACGGGACTGGTCGGAAGCGAAGGTCAGCGCCGCAAACCGGCCGCGACGGTCATGCATGGACATGGTCAATCCGCCGCGAATGCCAAAGTGAGCTGCTTTTTCCAGGATCTCTTGCTGCGAGGCCGGCAGACACTGGCGGGGTCGATCCACGCCCCAATCAAAAGTATCCCAGCCTTGCAGCCCGCGCAGGATCACCGGATCATGGCTGTGGTAGCGCAGTTGCAGATAGTGCGATGTCCAGGATGAAGGATAATTTGAAATCAATCGCGGCCTCTGGCCGGAGGCCGACGGGTAACTGAAATAGGCGAAGAGCGGAAAGTCGAAGCCGGCTGCGGCGGACGCAATCGCCTCATGGAGGTCGACCGCATCGACGCTTGCAGAGAGTTGCTCGACGAAGTTTTCGAATACGCGATACATCAGCCCCTTTGCGCCACCTCCTCGAATGTTGCTCGACGCCAGGCGGAAACCTGGGTCTAAATGACCCCGCATCGATGCGACGCGGACGATTTGGTCGCCATCATCGCCGGCATTACTTTGTTGCTTCCCCGTGAAGCGAACGCCGCGCACCTGGCCGCATACCAACCGGGGATGTTGAGACGTTATCGATGAGCCGTGTGTCGCCGAGCCAAGCCGCGATAAGCAAGCGTGCTGGTCGGTCAAGCCTTGCTAGCGGCTGCAGGTCTGTTTCGCCGCGAAGTTCCAGGTACTCGACCTCGCGATAGCCTGCCGCCAGAATTGTTGCACGCGCTTCATCAAGCGTGGGCAAGACAGGAGAGCCACGCGCAAGCCGCTCAGCCGTGTCGAGCAAGACCGAAGCCAGCTTTGGGGCAATGGCGCGTTCTGCTGGCGAAAGCCGGCTATTGCGCGACGATAGTGCAAGACCATCGGTTTCGCGGACTGTCGGACATGCGACCACCGTGATCGGGATGTCAAGGTCCCGGACCAAGCGCCTGACAAGCTGAAGCTGCTGGAAATCCTTTTCGCCAAAGAAGGCGAAGTCAGCGCCGGTCTGCAGGAAGAGCTTGGCCACGACCGTCGCCACGCCATCGAAATGGCCGGGCCGGAAGGCGCCGCACAGGCCCTCGCTGAGAGCGGACAGCGAAACGGCCGTGGCGAAGCCCGCTGGATACATCTCGTCTGCATTCGGCACATAGAGCAGATGTGCGCCTGTCGGCACGAGCTTGGCAGCATCTTCGTTTTCCGTCCGGGGATAGGCGGCAAGGTCGGCGGCACTGTTGAACTGCTTGGGATTGACGAACAGCGTCACGACTACCCGCTCGGCCTTCTGAAGCGCGGCACGCACGAGGCTCAGATGGCCTTCGTGCAAGGCTCCCATGGTCGGCACAACGGCGATACGGGTGCCTGAGCGACGCCATCCCGCGGCAACAGCGCGGAGCTCGGCAACGGTTCGAACGATCGGCACGCTCATGTGACGCCTCCGGCCTCCGTCTCGTTGGCGTAGAGATGTTCGGCCGCTGGAAAGCGCCGTTCCCTCACGTCGGCGGCGTAAGCCGCTATCGCCGCATCGGCCTGGTCGCCTAATTCGGCGTAGCGCTTGACGAATTTCGGCCGGAAAGAGCTGAAAAGCCCGAGCATATCGTCGCTGACCAGAATCTGGCCGTCGCAGGCGAGCGAGGCACCGATGCCGATCGTGGGGACGGCGATCTCCGCAGTGATGCGCCGTGCAAGCGGCTCGGGCACTTTCTCCAGCACCACCGAGAAAGCGCCGGCTTCCGTGACCGCACCGGCGTCGCGCCTGATGCGCTCGGCATCGTCTCCCCGCCCCTGGACGCGGTAGCCGCCGAGAGTATTGACCGCCTGCGGCGTCAAGCCGACATGGGCCATGACAGGCACGCCGCGCGCGGCGAGGAAGCGGATCGTCTCGGCCATGGTCTGCCCCCCCTCGAGCTTCACCGCTGCACAACCGGTCTCCGCCATCAGGCGCGCAGCGTTGCGGAAGGCCTGGTCGGGGCTTTCTTCATAGGAACCGAATGGCAGGTCTACGACCATCAATGCTCGCACCAGACCGCGGCGCACCGCCTGGCCGTGCATGATCATCATGTCGAGAGTGACGCCCAGCGTCGACGAGAGGCCGTGCAGGACCATGCCGACGCTGTCGCCGACGAGAACGATGTCGCAGTGTCGATCGGCCAACCTGGCGATCGGCGTGGTATATGCCGTCAGGCAGACGAGTGGAGTCTGGCCTTTTCGCATCCGAACATCCAGCGGTGCAATTCCCTTTCGATCACCAGCTGCGCTCAACCCATCCCTCCTTCCCTAGCGTTACCCGCCGCAGGTGTCGCGTTTGGCACATTTTTGTGCAAGTGCGAAGAGCTAAAAATGGGGATGCAGCTGTGCGGTGTTGACGTGCGGACAGCCTCGCTTACATTAAATCGATTAAGGCTCCCGGGCACGGGTCAACCACTTTCACGAACATGGACGATCAGGCAACAGGAACCAGGAAAGACAAAGCCGGCAAGGCGGACCAAGTCAAAGTGGACCTGATCGCCGTCGTCGTGGCCGTAAATGAAAGTGACCCCTGTCTCCTAACCATCGGGGAGGCTGACACCCTGCCGTCCGGACCTTTTGCGCTTGAGCACCGGTCGCCGCAATCCGGTTTGAGGGGGTGGGTCGAGCAGCAGACCGGCCAGCCCTTGGGGTACATCGAGCAGCTTTACACCTTCGCCGATCGGGACCGAATCGGCGTCGAACGCCAGCAACGCGTCATCTCCATCAGCTATCTCGCTTTGACCAGCAAAGAACAGGCAGCGGGCTCATCCAAGTGCGGTTGGCAAAGCTGGTACGACTATTTTCCATGGGAGGACCACCGCTCCGGCACCCCGCCGGTGGTGCTGGATGTTGTGCGACCGCGCTTGATCGGTTGGGCAGACGGAGCCAGCGACGCGGCCACGCGACGCGAACGCCGGCAGCGGGCGGCGATCGCCTTTGGCTTCGACGACCGTTATTGGAACGAGGAGCTCGTGCTTCAGCGATATGAGTTACTTTATGAAGCAGGCCTGGTCCAAGAGGCCGGAAGCGGACGGGAGACGCCGCTTCCCCTGGTGCCGAGCAAACCTATGGTCGCTGATCATCGCCGTATCGTGGCAACGGGCATTGCGCGGCTGCGCTCCAAGATCAAATACCGGCCCGTCGTCTTTGAGCTTATGCGACCGACCTTTACGCTACTGCAGCTGCAGCGAACCGTGGAGGCGCTCGCCGGCAGGCTCATCCACAAGCCCAACTTTCGCCGCCTGATCGAGCAACAGGAACTGGTCGAGGAGACCGGTGAGACAACTGCGGAGACCGGTGGTCGGCCGGCGAAGCTCTACCGCTTCCGCCACGCCGTTCTCGACGAAAGGGCCATCGCCGGGACAAAATTGCCGCTGGCGCGGGGTTGACATCCCTTATACTCACGGCAAGTATATACCGGTTATCTTCAACTAGAGTATAAGCGGGGGCATCAATGAGCGCCGTGCTGCCTACGGCCGCGTTCCTCTACGAGCGCGTCCGGCGCGTGATCCCGCCGATTGAATGGCCGTCTTTCGTGGACGATATCGAAGCCATCCTTGCGCTGAAGCGCGATCGCAATGCGGTCATCCTTGCGCACAACTACCAAACGCCGGAGATCTTCCATTGCGTAGCCGACATTGTCGGCGACAGCCTCGCACTGGCCCGCAAGGCGGCTACGGTCGAGGCGCAAATCATCGTGGTTGCCGGCGTGCATTTCATGGCCGAGACGGCCAAGCTGCTTAATCCGAACAAGACCGTGCTTATCCCCGACCTCGGCGCTGGTTGCTCGCTGGCCGATTCGATCACGGCACAAGACGTGCGGCTGATGCGACAGAGTTATCCCGGCGTGCCCATTGTCACCTATGTCAACACCTCCGCCGCTGTGAAAGCCGAGTCCGACATCTGCTGCACCTCGGGCAACGCAAAGGCGGTGGTGGAATCGCTCGGCGCGCCGCGTGTGATCATGCTGCCCGACGAATATCTCGCCAAGAACGTCGCCGCCGAGACGAAGGTCGGGATCATCGCCTGGAAGGGTCGTTGCGAGGTGCATGAGCGCTTCACCCCGGCCGATATTCGCGAACTGCGCGCCGCACATCCGGGTGTCATCGTGCTGGCCCATCCCGAATGCCCCCCGGACGTTGTCACAGAGGCGGATTTTTCGGGTTCCACCGCGGCCATGTCGGATTATGTCGAGCGGGAAAAACCACCCCGCGTAGTGTTGATGACGGAATGTTCGATGAGCGACAATATCGCGATCGCGCATCCCGACGTCGAGTTCGTCCGCCCCTGCAATCTCTGTCCGCACATGAAGCGCATCACGCTGGCTAACATTCGCGTCGCACTCGAGGAGAACCGGCATGAGGTTCGGATCGATCCCGGGATTGCAGGGCGCGCGCGCCGCTCGGTCGAGCGTATGCTTTCCATATGAGCCTCGACGTTCATGACATCGGCGGGGCGCCGGTCATCATCGGCGCCGGTGTGGCAGGCCTGATGACGGCGCTTCATCTGGCGCCGGAACCGGTTGTGCTTCTGTCCAATGCGGGGCTGGGAACCGGAGCCTGCAGCGAGCTCGCCCAAGGCGGTCTTGCGGCAAGTGTCGGCGGCGAGGACAGTCCCGAACTTCATCTTTGTGACACCGTCGCGGCCGGCGACGGTCTCTGCGACGTGACGACGGTGCGGCGAACGGTCCGAGCTGCACCTGAAGCGATCAGGACTCTAGAGCGCTTCGGTGTCGCATTCGACCGACGCGCTGACGGCGCGTTGCGGCTCGGGCTTGAGGCGGCGCACTCGCAGCGGCGGATCGTGCATGCGGCGGGCGATGCCACCGGTCGCGAGCTGGTCCGCGCGCTGATCGCCGCGGCACGGCGCACAGCCTCCATCACTATTCTGGAAAACGTGGAGGCCCGCCGGCTTGTCGTGGAAGACGGGGCGATTATCGCCGTGGTCGCGGCCGGGTGCACGGGCGCAATCGCCTTGCCAACGCGCCGCGCGGTCCTGGCGACCGGCGGCATCGGCGGCTTGTTTAGCGATACGACAAACCCGCCTGGCTCATGTGGACAGGGGCTCGCGCTCGCCGCCTGTGCCGGGGCGGAGTTCGCCGACCTGGAATTCGTGCAGTTCCACCCGACCGCCCTCGAGGGTCCGCGGCGGCCGATGCCGCTGGTGAGCGAAGCGGTGCGCGGCGAGGGTGCTGTGCTCATCGACGAGCAAGGAGAGCGTTTCCTCGCTGAAACCCCCGGGGGCGAGCTTGCGCCTCGCGACGTGGTTGCGCGCGCGGTTTGGCATCAGCTCGCTGTCGGACGCCGTGTGTTCCTGGACGCAAGGCAATGTCTCGGCCTCAGATTTGACAAGCGCTTTCCGGCGATCGCCGATTTGTGCCACCAGGCCGGCATCGATCCCGCGACCGACCCGATCCCGGTGCGTCCGGCGGCACATTATCACATGGGCGGTGTCGCTGTAGACGCTGCCGGCCGCAGCTCCATCGAGGGATTGTGGGCATGTGGCGAGGTCGCATGCACCGGTCTGCACGGCGCGAACCGACTCGCCAGCAACTCGCTTATCGAAGCGGCGGTCACAGCGAGCTGGGTTGCTGAAAGCGTCGCCGACGTATCACACACCCGGCGTCCGCGCGTGTGTTCCGCATTCGTGCCTCGACGGCCAGACGCCTCCGGCATCCGCCCAATCGTCTCGGCCGCGCTCGGCATCATCCGCGATAGCGAGACGCTACGCGACGGGGTGGCGGCCCTGTTGCCGATCGCAGCTCACGACAGCGCTGCCTCCGGCCCCGCCTTGGTCGCGCTGATGATCGCCATTGCGGCCCTGCGGCGCGAAGAGAGCCGCGGCTCGCACTGTCGTTCCGATTTCCCCGGACGCGATGCAGATGCGCGCCAGTCACGGCTGACACTGCGCAGCGCAATACAGACCGCCGTCGCACTCAGCTGGCGGGCGCCGATACGGAGCACCCTGACATGAATTCGTTCTCACCCCTTCCCTCAACCCTGATCGAGCCGATCGTGCGCGGTGCTCTTCTCGAAGACCTGGGCAGATGCGGTGATCTGACCAGCGACGCCGTGATCCCGCGTGATCGCACGGCCACCTTGGTGCTCAAGTCGCGACAGATGGGCATCGTTGCCGGTCTCGATCTGGCCGCCTTCGCCTTCATGCTCGTCGAGCCTGCGATCGACATGCACATCTGGCGAGCTGACGGCAGCGATGTCGCGGCGGGCGAGACTATCGCCAAGTTGTGCGGACCGGCGCGAGGCCTGCTCACGGCCGAGCGCACGGCGCTCAATTTTCTGTGCCGCCTGAGCGGCATCGCCACTGCCACAGCGACGATGGTCGAGGCCGTGCGTGGCCACAAGGCGAAGATCGTGTGCACGCGAAAGACGACGCCCGGCCTGCGCGCGCTGGAGAAATATGCGGTACGCGTTGGCGGCGGCGCCAATCACCGCTTCGGGCTCGACGACGCCGTGCTGATCAAGGACAACCACATCGCGATCGCCGGCGACATTCGCACGGCAATAGAGCGGGCGCGCGCCGCCGCAGGCCACATGGTGAAGATCGAGGTCGAGGTCGAGACCCTTGAGCAGCTCGATACAGCGCTCACGCTGGGAGTCGACGCAGTGCTGCTCGACAATATGTCGGTTGAGGACCTTGCCCGCGCCGTGGCAATCGTCGGTGGCCGCGCCATCACCGAGGCTTCCGGTCGGGTGACGCCGAAAACGGCTCCGTCGATTGCTGCGACGGGGGTCGACCTCATCTCAGTCGGATGGCTGACACACAGCGCGCCTATCCTCGACATCGGCCTGGATATGCCGGCGCATCGGCGCGCGCTTGAACTGATGGAGATGGAATGAAAAGCATTCCCACCTCCGCTGGAGCGCGCCGACGCAGGAACTGCTCCATGCGAGCCTGCATCTTCGTGCGGCGCACCCTCCAACTGGTTCAGGCTCATCGGGCTGATCGACGATCATAGCGAACCCGAGGAGGGTCGACAGCCTCCTGCACGTGCTGTTGGACCAGCGACAAAGCTTTTGATGATGACGATTGGAACGAACTCGGAGTGCGACGTGAAGCAAGCCATGCAATCGATCGAGGGGGCACTATCCCGATGGAACCGCAAAGAGGCCGAGGCTATCCACGGGATGCCGTTCAATGACCTGCTCTTCCTGGCTCAGACAATCCACCGCCAGAACTTCGATCGCAACCGGGTGCAGCTGTCGCGGCTGCTCAGCATCAAGACCGGCGGATGCCCGGAGGATTGCGGCTATTGCAGCCAGTCTACGCATTACGAAACCGGCCTGAAGGCGTCCAAGCTGATGGAGGTGGAGCGTGTCATTGCCGAAGCGATCAAGGCGCGGGACGCCGGCGCCACCCGCTATTGCATGGGCGCCGCATGGCGCAGTCCGAAGGAACGCGACATGGGTTCCGTCGTCGCCATGATCGAGGGCGTGAAGGCGCTCGGCATGGAGACCTGCATGACGCTTGGAATGCTGGACCTCAGTCAGGCGCAGCGCCTGAAGGCGGCCGGTCTCGACTACTACAACCACAACATCGACACGTCCGAGCGCTATTACGGCGAGGTTGTTTCAACCAGGACCTTTGCCGACCGGCTGGAAACACTTGGGCACGTGCGCGAGGTTGGCATGAAGGTCTGCTGCGGCGGCATTGTCGGGATGGGAGAGGAAAAGGCCGATCGCATCGACATGCTGGTCACACTCGCGAACCTGCCCGAGCCGCCGGAAAGCGTGCCGATCAACATGCTCATCCCCATCGAAGGCACGCCGCTTGCCGAGGCCGAGCGCATCGATCCGATCGATTTCGTCCGCACCATTGCGCTCGCCCGCATCATGATGCCGAAGTCCTATGTAAGGCTCTCCGCCGGCAGGACGGCGATGAGCGACGAAACGCAGGCGCTGTGCTTCTTTGCCGGCGCCAATTCGATCTTTGTCGGCGACATGCTGCTGACGGCGGACAATCCCGGCGAGGACAAGGATAATCGTCTATTTAGGCGTCTCGGCATTGAGCCGATGCCACGCGAGGCAAGATGAACGAGCCGCCGCTTGCCCGCTATGAAGCAACCTTGCAGGGTCTGGCACGCAAGGGCCGGCTGCGGACGCTGGCGCCGCGCGCCGGGCTCGACTTCTCGTCCAACGATTATCTCGGGCTTGCTGCGTCGAAGAGACTTGGCGATGCAGTCGCGGCGGCAATCGAGGGGGGCACCCCGGTCGGCGCTACCGGATCGCGGCTCCTGCGCGGCAACGCGCCGGAACATGAGGCGTTGGAGGCAGATGCGGCGGCGTTCTTCGGGGCCGAACGGGCGCTGTTCTTCGGCAGCGGCTACATCGCCAACTTCGCCCTGCTGAGCGCCCTGCCGCAGAAGGGCGACCTGCTGATCCTCGACGAACTCGCGCATGCCAGCATGCATGAAGGGGCGCGGGCTGGACGCGCCGAGTTCAGGCCGGCCACGCACAACGACATAAATGCTTTTGAGGACGCGATCAGGCGCTGGCGCGCCGAAGGTGGCATGGGGCATATCTGGATCGCAGTCGAAAGCCTGTATAGCATGGATGGCGACTGGGCGCCGATGGAGAGCCTGGTCGGGCTTGCCGATCGGTACGAGGCATTCATAGTGGTCGACGAGGCACATGCCACCGGCGTCTGGGGACCGGACGGCCGGGGGCTGGCCGCCGCTTTCGAGGGCCGCGACAACATTGTCGCGCTCCACACATGCGGCAAGGCGCTCGGCGCATCCGGCGCACTCGTCACTGGGCCGGGAGTGCTGTGCGACTATATTGTCAACCGCTGCCGGCCCTTTATCTACGCCACCGCGCCATCGCCGCTAATGGCGGTGGCGGCGCGCGAAGCGCTCGCAATCCTGGTCGATGAGCCGATGCGCCGCGTTCAGCTGCATGAGTACATTGCCTTCGCGGGCCGCCAACTGGCCGAGCGCTGTGGCGTGGCGCGCAGCGGCTCGCAGATCCAGCCACTTGTCATTGGTGACGTCAGCCGCACCATGGTGATGGCGGCGGCACTGCAGGCCCGCGGCTTCGACATACGCGGCATTCGCCCGCCGACCGTGCCGGAGGGCACGTCGCGGCTGCGCATTTCGCTGACGCTGAATGTCGGTAAGGCTGACATTTCGGCCATGGTCGAGACGCTCGTCGAGGTGTTGGGCACGGCATGACCACGCGTATCGTCGTCACCGGAACAGACACCGGAATAGGGAAGACCGTGTTTTCGGCTGGGCTCGCCGGGCTGCTCGACGGCTTTTACTGGAAGCCGGTGCAATCGGGTCTCGATGAGGAGACCGATAGTGAGGCGGTTGAACGACTCGCCGGCCTGCCGTCAGGGCGCGTGCTGCCGGAAGCTCACCGGTTGAAGAGCCCGCTGTCGCCGCATCGTTCAGCCGAAATTGACGGGGTCTTGATTGAGGCTGCCGATCTTGCATTTCCGGTCCTGCCGACACCGCTCGTCATCGAAGGCGCTGGCGGACTGATGGTGCCGATCAACCGACACACAAGATTTATTGACATCTTCGCTGAATGGCGGCTGCCGGTCGTTCTGTGCGCCCGCACCGAGCTCGGCACGATCAACCACACTCTGCTGTCGATCGAAGCCCTGCGGGCTCGCTCCATCCCGCTGATCGGCATCGCCTTCATCGGCGAAGAGGTAGCCGATACGCAAAGGACAATCACCGAATTCGGCGCGGTGCGTCAGCTCGGCAGGCTGCCACACCTCGTTCCGTTGACGCGCGAAACTCTGCGGAAGGCGATGTTTGCGGGCTTCGACCTCGCCAAGATTGCCGGAGGCGAATGATGTCGCGGTCGCCGGTCTGGCATCCATTCACCCAGCACGCGATCGAGCCGGCCATGCCGTCCGTTGTCCGCACGGAAGGGGCGTGGCTAGAGACGAATGACGGAAGGCATATCCTCGATGCAATCTCCTCCTGGTGGGTGGTCACCCACGGGCACCGCCATCCACGGATCATGGAAGCAATCCGGAATGCGACTGAGATGCTTGACCAGGTGATCTTCGCCGGTCTCACCCATCAGCCGGCAGAGCAATTGGCCTCGGCGCTGATCGAAATAATGCCGGCAGGCCTCGACTGGGTCTTCTATTCCGACAGCGGATCCACGTCCGTCGAAGTCGCGCTGAAGATGGCGCTCGGCTATTACCGCAACATCGGCGCGCCGCGTTCGCGCATCGTCGTCATGGAACACAGCTATCATGGCGACACGATCGGCACGATGAGCGTCGGAGCCCGCGGCGTGTTCAACGCCGCCTACGAACCCCTGCTGTTCGAGGTCGACACCATTCCGTTTCCGGCCGCAGGGCGCGAGCAGGAAACGCTGGATATATTCGAGGCTTTCTCCCGCGACCGCCGCGCCGCCGCGCTGATCGTCGAGCCGCTCGTGCTTGGGGCCGGCGGCATGCTGATGTATCCGGCCTGGGTTCTGGCCGAACTGAAGAAGATCGCCGAGGCATACGGCACAATGCTGATCGCCGACGAGGTGATGACCGGCTGGGGGCGCACCGGAACCATGTTCGCCTGCGACCAGGCATCGATTTCTCCTGATATCCTGTGCACCTCGAAGGGCTTGACTGGCGGCGCAATCCCGCTGGCGGCCACGCTTGCCACCGACACCATCTTCCGGGCCCACTATTGCGAGGACCGGAAGAAGACCTTTTTCCACTCGAGTTCCTATACCGCCAATCCGATTGCCTGCGCGGCAGCATTTGCCAATATCGAGATCTGGCGTGACGAGCCGGTCGCCGAGCGGATCGCGGCCCTGAGCGCGATGCAGTCCGCCGGGCTTCGACGCTTTCGCAACAATACCAACTTCACAGATTGCCGGGCTACCGGCACGATCGCAGCTCTCGATCTGCGCGCCGGCTCGGCCGGCTATCTGGCCGAGATCGGACCAAAGCTGCGCGCTTTCTTCCTCGATCGCGGCCTGCTCGTGCGCCCGCTCGGTAATGTGCTCTATCTCCTTCCGCCCTATTGCATCACCGGCGAGGAGCTAGACGGGCTCTATGACGCCATCGAGGAGGCCGGCGAACGCTTCGGTTCGCGGTCATGAACCAGTCGTCGCGCATACTCGGCTTCGGTCATCATGCGCCGGCGCGTAAGGTTGGGAACCCGGAGATCGAAAACCGCCTCGGGCTCGAACCCGGCTGGATCGAGCGACGCACGGGAATCCGTTCGCGCTTCTGGGCAACGGGCGAAGACACGCTATCGGGCCTTGCCGCGCGTGCCGGCGACATGGCGCTGGCGAATGCCGGTGTCGACCGTGGCGATATCGGCCTGCTGTTGCTCGCCACCTCGACGCCCGATCACCTTCTGCCGCCGAGCGCACCGCTGGTGGCACACCGGCTGGGACTCGACCGCGCCGGCGCAGTTGACCTCACAGGCGCCTGCGCCGGCTTCATCTATGCCCTGATGTTTGCGGACGGATTCACCCGCCTGCATGGCAAAGCGAGCCTGGTCATTGCCGCCAACATCCTCAGCCGCCGCATCAATCCAGCCGAGCGCGCAAGCGCGGTGCTGTTTGCCGATGCCGCCGGCGCCGTGGTGGTTGCCCCTTGCGAAGAGCCGGATCGAGGCATCCTCGGCGCCGCGCTGGCCTCGGATGGCTCGCGCTATGGACTGATCCAGATTCCCGCCGGAGGAAGCAACACACCATTCCACGGCGGCCTGGACCTCGAGCAGACCTGGATGACGATCGCCGACGGCCGCGAAGTGTTCGCCAAGGCCGTGGAGATGATGTCTCGCTGCTCTCAGGATGCCCTCTCTGCTGCCCGAATGGGATCGCAAGACATCGACCGGTTCGTGCCACACCAGGCCAATGCCCGGATTTTCGATGTGGTCGGGAGGAACCTCGGAATCGCCGATGAAGCAATCGTCAAGACGATCGCCGAGTACGGCAACTCTTCCGCCGCGACCATCCCGCTCTCGCTCTCGCTTTCGCATCGGGCGCAGCCGTTTCGGCCGGGCGAAAAGGTTCTCCTTGCGGCGGCGGGTGCCGGTCTCACCGGAGGCGCCCTCATCCTCGGAATTTAGCGGTACGACGGCCATGCACAGGATTTGTCACGAATGACACTAGCAAAACGGGCCCAATGCGAAAAAAATAGTCGCCGGCAAGCTGCATGGGCGCTGGTTCGGTGACGCGAGAGCGAAAACCCTGCAGACGATTTTCTCGAGCAGGACGATCGGCAAGGCTACCTTGCTGGGCGAGGAGTGGTTTGCGCCAGTCTAGAGAGCGGAGGTATCCAACTCCTCATTGCGATGAAGTCATCCTCGATATGTCGGCCCTTATTGGCCAACATCGTAACGGCAGTAGTGGCAGCCGTGAATTGAATAACCGCCCCCTCGAAGGCATCAACCGTCATGCAGTCCGAAAAAAATGCTCATCTGCCTGTCTCAACAACGCTGGCTCCATTTCGGAACCCGGTGTTTCGCTCGATCTGGACGGCCACACAAATATCCAGCCTCGGGTGGCTCGTGCAAACGGTGGCCATCAGTTGGCTGATGGCCACGATTTCCGCTTCGGATCTGATGGTTGCACTCGTGCAGGCCGCATCCACATTGCCGGTATTCTTCCTCTCAATTCTTGCCGGAGCCATCGCCGACAACTTCAGCCGCCGATGGGTGATGTTTGCGGGGCACTTCCTGATAGCCTTGGCATCGACGACGCTGATGATTTCGGTGGGCCTGGGATTTGTCGATCCCTGGCTCCTACTTGGATTGGGCTTTCTGGCTGGCTGCGGCTTCGCTCTGAATGATCCGGCCTGGCATGCCTCGGTCGGCGATATCTTGGACAAGCGCGACATTCCGGCCGCAGTGACGCTGATGTCTGTCGGATATAACATCATACGCAGCATAGGACCCGCTTTGGGTGGGACGATGCTGGCCTTCTTTGGGCCGCTCGCCGCTTTCGCCCTGGCCGCGCTGAGCGATCTGGTCCCTCTCGGCGCGATATGGCGTACCAAATGGAAGGTTCGCACTTCGCCTCTCCCTCGTGAGCGAATGACGATGGCAATTCATGACGGAGTGCGCTTCACGGTATTGTCCTTGGAGATCAGGGCAGCGATTGCCCGTGCAACCTTTTTCGGGTGGCAAGCATCTCCATACTTGCGCTACTCCCACTAGTCGTCCGGGATCAGCTGAAAAGCGGCCCAATCGTCTACGGCATCTTGCTGGCCGGCTTCGGCATGGGTGCTTTCGTCGCGGGCATGAGCAATAGCTTTTTAAGGCGGATCACGTCTCAAAACAGGCTGGTATCGTTCGCCTCTGTTGCTTGTGCAGCATGTTGCCTTTCCCTTGCACTCACATCATCGGTCGCCGTGGCGGCCATTTCGCTGGCACTTGGTGGCGCGGGTTGGCTTATCACCTGGACCGGCATCGACGTGTCGGTGCAGCTGGCAAGCCCAAGGTGGGTCGTCGGCCGCACACTGTCGATATACTACGCCCTGAGCGCAGGGGGTATGGCGGCCGGCAGCTGGATCTGGGGTACTGTCGCACAGGACTACTCCTTAGCCTGGGCTCTGGAAGGCGCCGCAGGCGCTCTGTTGCTGGTTGCAGCTGCGGGTATACTGTTCCCGGTCCGTCCATGGGAAGAAGCGGATCAGGAAAGTTCGGATTTTCACCCGCCGGAGCTGGCACTCGAGTTGAAGCCGAGGAGTGGCCCCATAGTCGTCAAGGTCGAGTATCTTATAGCCGAAGAGAATATCGAGACCTTTCTGGGCTACATGCGCGCAAGGCGCCATGTTCAGAGCCGTGCCGGTGCGCGAAACTGGACACTCCAGCGAAATCTTCAAACGCCTTCGATTTGGACAGAGACATTCCGCACGCCAACCTGGATGGACTTTCTTCGCCTGAATCATCGGCTCACGGCAGCGGACAAGGAAGTCGGCCAGCGTCTCCTGGCACTGCATGATGGAGAGCGTCCTCCGCAAACAGTGCTTTCGATCGAACGAACGACTGAGGCAGCTCGTATCCGTGCCTCGACAATCTTTTCTCGTCCTCCGAGGTGACGTGATCACGAAAGCGATCGCATCGCGCATTGGGATCTGCCGCGCCGGTCGACTTGAAGCAGCGCGAAGGCCGCATCCCAGTACGCGGAGCCTATGCGTCCGGCGCTCTCTCGCGAATACCCATGCCGCCGCGGGGCTCGAGGCCGGGGGCAGGAACGGTCCGTTCTGGGCCATCTTCGATGCGGCGCGCGACGGCAAGAAGGAGGGCATCGGTTTCGAGCGCTGGTGGTCGCGCCTGCGCACAAGCCGATCAGCATCACGTTCGACGTGCGCTTCAGCAGCGCTGTGCGGCTCAGAGACTGGCAGAGGAGGATCTGACTCGCTACCGGCTGGCGCTGGGCCAGCCGGAACCAGGCCTGTTCGAAGACGGCGCTGGCGCTCGACCTTTCGGCGCCGGACATGGAGTGAGGGTGGGCGACGGAGCACCAGTCGCCTTGACGCCCTTGCAGGACGCCATCTTAACCGCGAACGGCGAGCTTTCAGGGATCATTGCTGCGCCTTTGGGCGGCTTGCCGTTCCCGATGTTCGAACGCGTCGGTGAAGCTATCGAGTTCTTGGGGGGTCATCCCAAGCGCCCGCCCCTCCTCCCGCCATGACGCGACCGCCTTTTCGACTTCTGCGAGTATCGTCTTCGCTCGATCGCTCCTGATCCGGAAATAAGCGATTACCGACATCAGTGCGTCGACAGTCGCTTCGGGCCCAGTTTCTTCGGATATCCAGGTTTTCAGCTCTCGCACGCGCTCAGGGAACGGGTTGATGTCGAATGCAGGCGCCAGGCGCCATTGCCCGCGATGCACATGGAGAAAGCCGTGATTGTGGAGGTGGTCATCGACATTGGTGATAAGGATCGAGAACGCGATGCGCCGCCAAAGCTCTTCGATGTTGGCTGCTGGCTGGCTGCCGTGCTGACGAAGCACATCCACGAGTTCAGTATAGCTATGCTCGCCAACGTCCCCTGACTCTGCGCCGATCATCGTGGCGGCCGAGATATACATGAGTCGATTGCCGTTCGGAGTCCTATCGAAACGCCGTATGAGCGCGACAGGGGCGCCGTCGCTGTCGAGCAGACGTGTCTCAGCAGCATCCACGCCGGCTTTTCTGGCCAAATTCATAGCGAGCACTTCGCCTTTTGTGACAGATCGATCATCGGCAACGCTCGGAAACTTACCGATAGCGAGGCGTCCGTCATCGTCGACGACAGAGCATTTCGGACGAAGGCCCCCAAGAGACGTGCCACGTCCACGCAAATAGGCGAGATCCATTGCCGTCTCGGTGTTCGTCTCGACGGCGTGCGTGGCTGCGAGGAGTTGACCGATTTCAATGAGCGGCGGCGTGGTGCGTCGACCCTCCTCGGTCGTTCTTTGGTAACGCCCTTCTTCGTCCTTCAACCGGAGCGCACCAATGCGGCTCATGTCGTCCACTGCCAAGAGGTAATCCATCGCGTTCAGAGGCCGCGTTTCGGCGACATTTCCCGCCCGGCGCACCTCTTGGCGACGCTTGGCGTGGTCGCGCTGGATGACACGCCGGCCCCATCCGTCCGGCTCCGTGTCGGCGATCGCGTTGTGGAACACGGATCCGTCGCCGGTCTTTCGATGGAATTGAGGGCCAGTAACGAGTGGCAGACCGGGTTCGATCGAGAAGCCTTCCGCTGCTCTCAGCCAACCTCCATCATATTCAAAGGCAGCGCTCTCGCGCGCACCCTGCTGATCATAGCGCAACGTACCCAGTGGCATCGCTTCTTCGCCAATGTGAACAGCAATAGAACGTCTCATATTGCACCCGGTGGCTTCCGCACCCTTACCCTCTTGGGCAAACGTTCGGCGTCGAGGAGCAGGCCTTGCTCATCGCGATGTGCGTCGATGATCTGCGCCAAAGCCTCATCAAAGCCCAAAACGAAAAAGGTCATGGCGTAGGCCCCCATAGCGACAGTCGGGTCTCCTTTTTCGATCTTCAGATAGGTGCTCTTTGCGACACCCAGTCGTTCCGCCATCATCATCACGGTCAGGCTGCGCTTCTTACGGGCGAGCGCAATGTCGGCGCCGAGCTTGCCAAGCGCCCTCTTGACTCTGGGAGGCAATGTATCTGTCACTGTTGAGCGCATGTTTGTCTCATATAAACGACCTTAACTCATTCTAGGGTGCTTATATAAGACCTAAACCGTGATCTGTCGAGAGTTGGCCTGTTTGACCGATCGACAAGGCGGTGGCCCTGCAACCAACCACACTACTCTCGTGAGCATGCATCCATCCGATCCGCAATGGGCGCTAGGTGAGTCGCACGGGGGTGTGAACGATTGCGCCGCTGCAAAACGAAACGGGCCATCCTTGGCACGATCCAGATGTGTGCTGCAGCGGGGCTCCCGCCTGACGTACCGAGCGGCGCCGCCGCATGCTGTCTCGACCCGAGCTTCACAACAAACAGGTGCTGTCGGTATCGAACGAAAGTGTCACATATCGAACATACGAGCCTGTCCCAAAACGTCTGCTCGGTGCTCAGCCTGACCCCCAAAAAGCAAAAAGAAGGGAGCGCGACGAAGTTGCGCCGGCCAATTCAAGTGTCAGCGCGGAGCTACCTCTTCAGGATGGCACGTCGCTTGCTGCTCCGCATCGAACGCCGACGGCCAACCCACAAATAACGGAGATGAATATTGGTTCAGAAATGCTGAACCCCCGGTGTACTGAAAGAATTTGAGGAACGGTTGTGGGAAGCGCGGCAAGGCAATAGGCGATTTTGCCTTTCTTGGATCCGGACGGAGGTCGAATCTCACCTCGTTCGGGCAGTTGGTAGCCAACCACAGTTGTTTCTTCCATAAATCGAACTGCGATAAAGCACAGTACAAGTATCACTTGGCTTACTCACACCGGAACTCCTCTAGTCAACTTAGTATCGCGCATTCCTCAAAGAGGAGCGAGATGCACATGTTTTTGGTCCTGGGATAGGCCGCCGGTTCGCCCTTTGACGCGTCCGCCTTTTATTCTTTGAACTGGAGATCCAGAATGAACGTAAGCAGCCTTCTTCTCGGCTCAGTTGCGGCCCTGATCTCCGTTTCCGTCGCTCGCGCGACGGACGAAGTCTCCGCGCCGGCTCCGACCGAATACGTCAAGATCTGCGACGTCTACGGTTCGGGCTACTTCCATATCCCCGACACCGAGACCTGCGTGCGCATCGGCGGCTACATCCGTTACGACGTCGGCCTCAGCGATGTCCGATCGTATGACGGGATAAGAACCTCCGATGTGAGAACTGGCGAGGCTCAGGGCACCTGGCGAAACAACACGCGTTTCACGTTCAAAACTTGGACGCGCCAGGAGACCGAACTAGGCGCACTGAAGACCTATACTGAAACTCGCGTGAACTTCGGCAACCACAACGCTTATCCGGGTCCGGAAAGCCCTCACAACTATATCTTCAACAGCGGCGTCAAGTTGACTTCCGCCTGGATCCAGCTTGGTGGCCTCCGAGTTGGCAAGGACGATTCGGCCTTCGACACGTTTACAGGCTACGCCGGAAACGTGCTCAATAACGTACTCGTTCCGTACGGCGATTTCGATACCAACGTGGCTCAGTATTACTTCGATGCCGATAACGGCTTTTCGGCTCTGGTTTCACTTGAACAAGGGTCGGGTGTAGTCGGTACTATCGACAGCCATGTTCCGCACGTCGTCTTCGGCGTGAAACAGACGCAGGGCTGGGGCGCGATCACCGGCGTAATCGCTCGTGACAGCGACTACGAAGCTTTGGCCGGCAAGCTCCGAGTCGATGTCAATGTCACAGATGACCTGTCGCTATTCGGAATGTTCGGCTACGGCTCCATTGGCAATCTCAACGATGACCCAACCAACGCGGTCGCCGCTCACGGTCGCGGCATCTACAAAATTTGGAGCGGCAATTGGGCTTTCTGGGCGGGCGCCACTTACACGTTAACCGAGAAAACTTCGTTCAACCTTCAGGTCTCGGGTGATCAGCTCAGGGACTCAGGACTGGCTGCAAACGTCGCCTATATGGTCATTCCAGGTTTCACAGTCACAGCCGAAGTCGATTATGCCCATTACGCCAAGTTCGCTGCCGTCGACCGTTCCGGAATGAACCCGGCTCACGTCGGCAAAAGGAACAGCCTCGGCGGCGTGCTGCGATTCCAAAGCTCGTTCTAACGGAGCGAACCTGAATGTCGGAGGCCCGACTGGAGGCGTCGGTGTCTGGCTTTACGATGTTCAAGATGTGGTTCCGGACGATCATGCCCGGACATTGGTTGCCGGACTTCATAGCCTGATCAGCGAGGCTTCCATAGAGCGCTTAGCAATTCCACTGAATAACTCGTCCAGGACATGTCTCTCGGCCCCATCTGCATCCCTGTTGTGCTACCCTCATTGCGATGAGCGCTCGAGATCGAGAGCTTCGGAGGCACGGCAAGAACGGCTGAGAAATGCCTGGAAGCTTCGTCCAGGCATTCGTCAAGTTTCCTCAGTGGTTCAGAACGACCGTCATTGCAAAATCAGTTCGGTTCAGTAAGATTCTTGTTCTGTTTGGGTCATCTTGAAGGACTAGTGTCTGAGTCGCAGCGGACCGTCCAGAGGCGCGCAAGCCTTTGGTCCTGATCGAACGGAACGCGTGACAGCATAAGCTCGATCTTTAGTCCACGGTGGTGCTACGTTGCCTAGTTCTCCGGCGCGTGATTTGACGCCGAGATATGGCGGATCGAGCCGGCGTCCTCAGCAGCACCGCAAATTGTGCGTGATTGCATCCATGTCGTGGATGTTCTTTATCGAAGCAATCGATTTTTCTGGCTGTCCGATGATGAATATGAAGCGTCACTTGGCGTGGTGGGCGCCATCGGAGTAGTTGCATGGAATGTTTGTCCAGTGTGGCCCGGGTGCCGAGGCGATCTCCGGTGAGGTCGACCATGTGATCAGCAATCGAACGGCAATCGACGGTCGTGGAGACAATGAGCACGGATTCGGCCAGCTAGCTGGGACCATCTACCTGATTATAGCTGCTACAAACCGCATGTGGTCGGCGAGCACGGCTCAGCTGAGGCCCCTGCCGCCGTGAGGGGTCGAAGCACCGCCTGCGAGCTATATTCATCTGCTTCCAAGATCGTGAGGATGTGCTCCGCGTCGCGGAGGCTTTGGGAGCTCATCTCGTCCTGGAAGCGGACCAAGACCAAGTTTGGCAACGGTGTTAAACCGTCCTCATAAGGGGAGAGGTAGGCGTGGCTTTCCTGTTCCAGCAAAATCCGGCCGCATACCGAACCTATAAGGAGCTGGAATTCAGGTCGGACCTTCGCAAGGCGTGCACCACGGATCAAACGCCGTTTCCTTGGGGAACATGGCTCAGTTCCGACAAAGCAATTGTAATCGCCCTAGCTGCCTCGATTGCGCTCTTGGTCGGGACGCAGGGGCCCCAGATCAACGACGCGGTCCTAAGCCAGCTGCGAACGATTCAGATCAACGATGCATTGCTCCGGCGCGACGTCGCCCGCGCTCGGACCGATATGGCATTGGACTACCGTTCGGTTGCTTCTACCGGACAGGCATTGCAAAGGAATCGTGAATACTTGCAACGCCCTCTCGACGTTTCGCCCGATGAGAGCTCCGGGCAATCCAAATTGCTCGCGCAGCTCATAAACTCGATCGAAAACAAAGAGGCTGCCATCTCAGCCTTGATCAAGCAAAATCAGCTTATGCAAAGCTCTCTCGCAGATCTTGCTCGCTCGATTGGTCGCCTCGGGGGGGCACCCTTGGGCAGGGTTGAACTTTCGAAGCTGATCGTGTTTTCGGCTGAACCGGGGCTCACCCTCGCATCACAGATGGATCAGCCTCTCGACCGATTTGCTCCGAACCAGGCCCGAGCTGCCGCGGATGCTTTGGGTAATTTCCTGTCTTCTTTATGGAGGTTGGACGAAGCTGCCAATCAGATCGCATCCCTCGACACGTTCTCCATGGCAGCCGAACTGGAGCGAGAGCATCTGAAAGGCTACAGCTTGGCCAACGCGCAAGCGCAGCGTACGCGACTTTTCTTTGGCTTGGTGTCCATATGCCTTTGCTTGCTTGCGATCATTCGGTCCTCCAGGCAGCATCTGCGGACGAACCGGTTGAAAAGGCGGTTGGAGCTTGAAGAGGCGTTGAATGAGATCGAAGCTCGCTTCAACGATAGTAAAGCAAAGAACGCCTCGGCGCGCTTTTCCGCCGAAGCAGCGCTTAGACTCGTTCAACGCGTTTTCGATGCGGATCAATGCGCGCTTGCTCTGGTGGATCCGAGTCTCAGCAGGCATACCGAGTGCTTTATGGCCAACACGTGCATACCCGTCTGGAACGTCGCGCATATTGATCAAGTCGTTTCACTTGTCCGCCCCGGACGGCCAGTGTTTCGCGTCATTCCGGCGGCGGAAATGGTTCGGACCGCCATAGGCACTTCCGGTGTGTGTCAAATTGTTGGATGCCGGGCCTCCGATCAGCAGGCTGTGGTTTGCATCCTTGTTTTTGAAGGAGATCGCTCACTCCCCTCAGCAGACGACCTCCGGGTTCTTGCCAATGCTATTGTGCGTTTAAGCAACCATCTTGAAATGCAACGTGTAAATGCGGAATGCGACCTTCTGGTGAGTCGATGGGAGCATGTGGAAAGGCTGAGGACTGTCGGCACAATCGCAAGCGGCGCCACACACGAATTCAACAATATTTTAGGAGCAATAATTGGATACTCAGAGATTGCCCAAAGTCTTGTGCGTCGTCCCTCAAGACTTCGTAACCACATCGATCAAATCATCTTAGCTGGACACCGAGCCAAGCTGATCGTTGACCAGATTTTGTCACTCAGCCGAAACCGACAGCGCGTGGCAGTGCCTTTCAATGTCTCTGAAATTCTTATGGATCTTGCGCCATTGCTGCGGGTCACAGTTCGTGCCGATGTTCAGTTGAACTTCAAGATCAACGAGTGGCAAACGGTGGTCGAGGGCAGCCCAACCGAGATACAGCAGATTCTCATGAACCTGTGCAAGAACGCGTCGGAGGCTGTCTTGAACGAGGGCCGTGTCGAGGTTAGCGTTTCTCGCGCCCAGGTGTGCCAAACCAAGCCGCTGGCTCAGGGAACCTTGAGACCTGGAGATTACGTTCTCATCTCCATCAGCGACAATGGCCCAGGAATCGCAAGTTCGATACTTCCGCATGTCTTTGAGCCCTTTTTTACCACGCGCTCTTGCGTCGGCGGGACCGGGCTGGGTCTTGCCGCGGTTGACAGGCACGTGAGCGCGCTCGCAGGATGCCTTGACGTCACCTCGGCTGTTGGCCGAGGTACGCGCTTTGATATTTACTTACCGGCCTCCGAGGAGGAGCCAGTCAGCGCTGACATCGCTTTCGGTCCCTACGAGGGATCACTCGGCAACGGAGGAATCATTGCAGTCGTGGAGCCCGATCCAGCAGAGTTGGAGATCTACAAGGACAAGGTCGCCGCGCTGGGTTATAAGCCGGTCGGCTTCGCGACCTTCGAAAGTCTTTGCAGCTGGATCGAGAGCGGGAAAGCAGCTGACCTGCTAATCTTGGGTAAAATGCCTTTCCTCGAGCGAGGACAGGCCGAATCCGTATGCCCCACCCTCATGACGGTGCCTGTCATAGTCGTCGGTGAAATCGACCCCATGCCGGTCACATCTGATAATCAGGCCTTCGTCCTTTGGCTAGCGAAGCCGGTCTCGTCCAGGACAATGGAGCATGCAATTCGTACAATGATCATGGCATGATGCCGCCGGCTCGCTCGGGCCTCAAGCAATCCGGGAAGGCCTCTCAAAAGACATCGAAGCAGAATAAAATGACGCGTCACATCACCGACTTATCGATCCCGAGACGTTGTTTCAACCTTAGTGCTTGTTGAGAAGGTCGGCTACTGTCTCTCCCCGTCGCCGGGCATCAGCGGCGAGCCATACTTCTCCCACCTCATACACTTCGCCTTGGGTACTGAACGGGACAATGACGTCAACGGCAGCCGACAGCATGTCAAGAAGCGTGCGGTCTTCCACAGCGGCTCCTTGCGCGCTGCTCTTGACGAGTGAAAAGAGCTTCTTGAAGCCTTGGACCGGATCAGCCCCGTGGATGGTTGATATTGATCCCGCATGGCCGGAGACGACTTCGCTAAGGTAAGCCCAAGCAGCATCATCGCGCATCTCGCCGAGCAATATTCGATCAGGGCGCATGCGCAAGCTGGCCTGCAACAGTTGCTCGGCTGTCACCGCACCTAAGCCTGTTCGGTCCTTCGGATAGAGTAACCGGACATGATTCTCGTGCGGGATTGCAAGCTCGAGCGTGTCCTCGATACTGATCAACCTCTCTTGGGGGGGTATAGCATCGATCAAAGTCTTGCTCATTGTCGTTTTGCCGCTTCCAGTAGGTCCGCAAAGCAGCATCGTGAGCCGCCCGCAGACGCAGGCCCGCAAAAATTGCTCCAAGTCACCATGGTCGTAGTGCTGAAGAATCGTTTCGTCCTGCCGCTCCTGGCGCTCTTTTCGTGACCGCCATTGATTCCAACGCGAGTGTTCGTAGCGAGAAGAAACTTCCTTGAGTTCAGTCACACGACTTGAGGGACGCCGTATCGTCAGGCTTATTGTTCCTGAGGGAACGGCGGGCGGCAAACAGATCTGCAACCGCTCTCCGTTCGGCAGCTCAGTCGCACAGAGGGGGCTTTGCGGTCCGACATCTTGCTTGCGCAGCGCTCCAGCGAGGATCGCGATGTCCTCCAGATCGTCATAAGACAGCGGCAGCGGATGTTTCGTGAAAACGCCGGCCTGTCGGACAAAGGCTTCCCCAGGCCGGTTGATAGCGACCTCTTCGGTCCTTGGCTCCTCAAGCCATTTCAGAACGGGCTCGAGAAGCAAACGCAATTGAGGATCAGCCTCCGATTGCATTATTGTCTCTCCGGCGTTTGCGATATTGGGGGGCTGGCGCGACGGCAGTCGCTCTAAGATCGTATACATCTGAGAAATCGAGGTCCCGAGCCACAAAGATGGATACGGCATCTCCCTGGTTTTTCTTCAGGGTTGGCGGAACGTTGATCGTCGCTCTCAGTGTCGTCTCGACGGCTTGTCCACCATTGCTCTGAAAGCTGTTGATGCCGCTTCCTCCGCCAGAGCTGGCCGCGTATTGACCGGCCGCCTGAAACGCGCCTTGGATGACGCTCATGAGCATCGCTCCGCCAAAGCGTTGCCAGAAGTGATTGTCCACCGTGCCAGGCATTCCGGAGCGGCCGAGCTCGTCAGCGCCCGGCGATGCTATCGAAACGAGGGCATGGTCAGGTGTTTCGATGCGCGTCCACAGCACGAAGACACGCGCATCCCCCTGCTGGAGACCGCGCTGGATCTCGCCAATCACGGTCGTCCCGCGATCCAAGAGCACGACATTGTTGGTGGCGCCGCGGACGTCTTTTGGTAAGACGCACTTCACATAGCCGGGTAAATTTGTGTCGACTGCCGTTTGCAAAATGCAGGGAATGATCGTTCCTTGAGTAATCACGAGATCAGGGTGCGGCATAAGTGTGGCCCGGCTCGGCTCCTGTATATCTGGCTTCAATCGGCCTGACAGATCGCCACCGTTTGAAATCTCATCCGCGGTCGCGGGAGTATCCTTATGGTTGTCTTCGCTCCGCTGACCGTCATTGGGCATTTGACTGCTGCTACTGTAGGCGAAAATTGGCGTTTCCTCGGGCGGCGGATCAGCTGGCGCCGGTGGGGGCGGCGTGGATGGCGCAGCATCTGCCGCCTGGGCCGCCTGTACGGGTGCTGGAGGTTCAGGAGCAATCTCAATTGGCACAGGGCGGAATGGCTCGGCGTTGGCGACAATTGGCGGTTTTGGCTGAGACGGATCGTCTTGTGTGCCGGGACGACCTCCGAGCCAGATGAGCGATAGAGATGAGACGAGAACAAGAGCAGCGACGGCCAACTTCTGCAATCCCGAAACATGCCGGCGGGCCGGCTCCGAGACCATCGATCCGGATGCATGGACATCATGTCCCGACTGTGGGCCGGTTTCGTTCATCGGCCCGAGCCTTTCAAAACGCGCCACACGTCGGGTGTCACTGTACCGGTCACTGGCGCTCGTCCCACAGGATCATAAGCCCTGTTGAAAATGGACAAGACCGTATTGCCATCTCTCAGACGCCATTCCCGGGCGACTGCGGATACTTCAACATAGTCCCCTTTGACCGTGTAATTGGCAGCGGCTTCTTTGCCGTCGGGATTGATAACGTAGAGGGAGGGTATGCGGGAATTGCTTGCGAAGCCAAATACGGTCGTAAAGCCATTATCGAAAACTTCCAGCGGCGCCAGCGATCGATCGCCCTTTGCGACGTAGTGGAAATTGCTTTCGTCCGGACTGGCAGTTGCGGCGGGCCGATTCAACAGATCCTGAACTCTCTCGTCTTGCAGCACTTTCGCCCGGGCCTGACCAAGAATCGAGCGCCTTTCTGCTTCCTTTCTCTGAGCAGCAGCCTCATCAGCAGGATAGGTGAACTGCACACTGTAATATAGGTCAGGTTGCTGCTCATCGAGTTTTGGCATCGCTTTCGTTGAAATACTGAAGACGTATCTCCGTGTACCGGACTCACTCTCGGCCAGCACGATGACCGGCTGCGGCGGGAGCATCCGGCTAGCCTTAAAAAAGAGATAGTTGGCGCGCGGGAGCGCAGCCAGGTCTTTGCTGTTGGAAACGGCCACGGCTGCGACGGTCTCGTTGGCCGCGAATGTGACAACCAGCGTTGCCCCCACTGCGGTCGATAGGCGCACCACTTCGTCGGGACGGTAAGCCAGGTAGCGCATTCGCGCATCATGCTTGCCGGCAAGTGGCGTGTCTTCCGCGCACGCTTCCATGGTTAGGAAAAGTGAACAGGCCAGCGCGAGAAATGCTCTTTTTGTCATGGCTGCGCATAGCCCAGGTTCGATACGCTATCTTCCGAGGCTTGATAGGACGTGACGAGTAGACCTCCCGGATTGGTGAGTCTCGATTGGCCAGGCAGACCCGTCAAGCGCTCGTAGCGGATGGTAGCTGTCCAGGTGGTCACTATCGGCATCTGCCCATCGACAACAAGCGTACGCTTGTATCGGATCTGTTGAACGTCCGGACTGATGTCGTTTGAGGAAATATGCCCGACCTCGAGCTTGCCGCGCTTGCCGACCGTGACTTGCGGTGAGGTGGGATTCGGATAGTTGAAGAAATCTTGATATTGCTGTTGCACAGCCGGTGCGCTGAAACTGGACACGAGGTCATAGGCATATTGGGCTGTATCTGCTGTGTAGCCCTCGCGCAGGCGTACATATTCCCACAGCGAAGCATTTATGACGGCTCGATCTTGGGTTGCCGGCAGTCGAGAGATTGACACTTCGCTGTCAACGGTCCCATCCGGCCGTACCCAGAGGAACACAGGTACGAGCTTGGCCAACGGGACCATGGCAGCGATGGTAAATGCCTGGGCAACATTTCCTAGGACCGCCGCTGCGGCAAAGGCTATCAGGGCCTTTGACAGGCGCCGCGCAGACTTCGCTCGTGAAGTTTGAAACGCTTCCACCTTCTTGTAGTGGGCGGCTAGCGTTTCTCTCTCCACCAGAAGGGCATGTTCAGGAAATTTCACTTGGGCTCTTCCGCACATTCGACCTGAAGATCCTCAGGGGTGGTTTCCCATTGTCCCACGTTCAGTTGGAATGGCGCACCCGTGCAGGTCGCAAGCCGGTCGGTTGTCTTGCAGGCCGCCAAAGCGAGGATTGACAAAAGTAGATAAAGTTTCATTTTTGGCACCGCGCTTGTCGATTGGTTAACCACCCGCCGTTTTGGCAAAGTGGCGATTGAGGTTGTTAAGAGGTTGGTTCGCACCTGCCCAAGAGCCGCCGGCGATGCTGCTGGCGATCGTCGGAAGCGCGACGATCAGAGCGTCACCAGCCAGGAAAAGCATGTCGAGCTCGTAAAGCCCGATGATCTTGGCTGCTGTCGTGCCCGAGAATTTGATCACCCCCAGCATGAATACCAGCGAGGCTGCTTCGGCAGCGATAACTATCGTTGCAACGATATTGAGGAGGAGAAGCAGCAGCCCGTACGAGAGCAGTTGGCCGATCCATCTGGTGGCTATGTCTCGAGTGTGATCAAAAAGGTAGCCTACAAGGACCAGGGGGCCGATCGCCAAGAGCACCTTCGTCAGGATTCCAACGGCATCGTAAATCTCGAACGCTGTCCACAGCGCGCCGTAGAAAATCCATTGCGCTCCCTGGAAAGCAAGTATGTCCTGGCCGTTCATAGGCCCAATTTCGGAAGCAATCACCTGAAAGACATACTGACTTGAAGCAAACATGAAGTCGAGCTTCTGGGGGATCGCCATGAAGGGCAAGTCGCTGCCACTGATGTGGTGAGCCAACCTCGGGATCGTGTCGTCGAAGACCGCTTCAATGTACTGCTGGTAGTTGGCCTGCCCTAAGATAAGAGCAACGACAATCGATACCATGATTACGCGCGAGATACCCCCGCGCGCATCGACTTGACCACGCATGACCAGACAGCCTTGGATTATTATCCAAAGCGTGACACACGCAACCAGAGGCGCACTGACCGCCTCTTGGATCTTTTCAAGCACTTCGTGCAGCCCTAACGTAAAGGCCTCATGAAAGATCGTGTGTATAGCCGTGAATGGCGCGGGAATTTTGAAATTCATGGCGTGAGCCTGATTTGTCCCTGATCAGCGCAGCTGAGCCGAATGAACTCTGCGTGGTTTACGGGAGGATGCTAAACATCTTGGCGGTGTCCTGGCGTTCGCGACGCTGCGTGGCGGCCTCCTCCGCGGCGTGAAGGCTGCCTTGTGCAGTGGCCATCGTCAGCAGACTCGTGGCCTGGGCATTTTGGATAATCGCATCATGAATCTGCTTGAGGACCAGACCGTTGGTCACGGTGGCCTGCACAATATTTCTCGAGCTGGAAAGCTGACCAAGCGTGTTGTCGTTAGCCTTAAGGCGCTTGTCCATTACGCCCAGAGTGTCGGCTGCAAGAGCTGCGGCATTGGCGGCACCAGCGATTTGCCCCTCTAACAGTTTCGCTTCTGCATCGGTGCCGGTGACTCTCCGAGTCGGGTCCTGCGCAATGTTACGCGCCATGGTCGAAACTGGCGCCCGAGCATCAAACATCTGCCCCTCCAGCGTATTGCTCGACGGGTAGTGATTTCCTTGGTTCAGTGTGCCCAGCAGTCCCGTGACACCGAATGACGACTTTAGCATATCCACCATTTCGATCGTGGTAGCGAGCGTCGTGATTGACCTCTCAAGGATCGCCGCATTGGAAATCGCTGTTAAGGTCACTTGTGTTTCTGTTACCGGGTCGCTGACGACAAATTGCGACCGGGCCTGTGTGCTAAGCAGAAAGGAAGCAGCAAGCGTTGTTGCTGCAAGCTTGGCAAATCTCATGAATATTCCTCCGTCAGTCTTGAATTTCGTGGTAACGAGCCATGAACTTGTCGAGCCACCCACTTGGGGCATCTCCGTACTGGTCACGAAGCTGGTCGGCAAAGCGCACGGTGTTGGCCCGCCCCGAGAGTACGGCTACATATTCGCGCATCTGCCCAAGATCGAATTCGCAAACAACACTCCCGCTGTCGCGCTTGAGCAAAAACTTGCGGCTGCCAATTGCCATTCCGTGGCGGATTGCCTCGAACTCCTGCGTAGTGCACTTCAAGCCATCGACATACGCCGCTCGGTCCGCCGTCGGTGATGGGTAGAAAATCTTCGTCATGCATTGTGCAACGAGACTAGCTCCGAGGGGCGATTCAAGCACGTGTTCAGGCTGCTGCGTTGCGAGTATGCGTGTTCCGATGAAGCCGGCCACCGATTCCGATTTGAAGCCGGCCAGTCATTCCGATTTCATTCCGGCCGCCATTCCGATTTGAAGGCGGCCATTTTTCGGACTGATCCTGGGTCTCGTTGATGTTTGGGTTGGGTTTTGTTTCAGGTCAAGCTTCGGTGTTTTCGGGGACGATTGGCGGGCGCTGTTTTCGCATGCTTTCACCGGTGAGATCGATGCGATAGGCGTTGTGAACGAGGCGATCCAGGATGGCGTCGGCCAAAGTTGGGTTTGCAATAATCTCCCACCAGCGATCCACGGGCACCTGACTTGTGACGATGGTTGAGCGTCGTTCGTAGCGATCCTCAATGATCTCCAGGAGATCGCGGCGTTGGTCATCATTGAGTTTTTCCGGTCCCCAGTCATCGAGGATCAGCAGGTCGGTCCTGGCAAGAGATTTGAGGATCCTGCCGTATCGCCCGTCGCCTCTTGCAAGCGCGAGGGCGGCGAACAGCCTGGGAACCCGGTGGTAGGCGACTGAGAAGTCTTCGCGGCAGGCCTGGTGGCCAAGAGCGCAGGCAAGCCAGCTTTTGCCGACGCCGGCTGGTCCGGTGACAAGAAGACCGTGATGCTTTCTGATCCAGTCGCAGCCGGCAAGCGCCATGAACATATTGCGGTCGAGGCCGCGTGCGGCGCGGAAGTCGGCATCCTCGATCTGCGCGTCATGGCGAAGCTTGGCAGCCCTGGCGCGAGCCTCGAAACGCTTCTGGCGGCGCATGGTCGCCTCGCGTTCGAGCAGCATGGCAAGCCATTCGCCGTGCTCGAGGCCGCGCACTTCGGGCTGCGTGTCGAGTTCCTGGAAAGCGGTTGCCATGCCGTAGAGGCCGAGCTCTCGCAGCATGTCGATGGTGGGATTGATCAGCATGGGTGGATCTCCTCAATGAAAGTAATCAGGGCCACGCAGATTGGCGTGATCGACGATGGCGGTTGGTTCGGTGGAATGGCGTGCGGCCTTGTGATTGGCGATGAGCGAAGCAATGCTCTTGCAGTTCAAGCCACCGATCTCGACAGCGCGGGCTGACACGGCTTCTGCCCGATTGCGATCGATGTCGCGAAACAGGCGCAGGATGCCCAGACATGTTCGAAAGCCCTGCTCTGGATGCGGACGGCTGGCGAGAATTGCGATGACCAGGCCTTCGGTCTGTGGCCCGATCGACGTGGCCCAACGCCGAAAGCGCTCCGGCGTCCATTCGGCATAGCGCCGGTGGGAACTGGGCATGTGATCCGGATCGGTTCCATGGCGAGGACCTCCATGGCGGCGCTGATGCACCGCGACGCGCTTGCCGCGGTGGAAGATCTCGATGGTGCGCGCCGTTGCTCTCAGATCGACCTGCTGACGAATGAGGCTGTGGGGCACGGAATAAAAGAAGGTCTTGAACTCGACGTGATAATCCGTCGAGACGCGGGCCAAACGCCATTCGGCAAACTCGTAATCCTCCAGTGGAAGACTGGCCAAAGCCGGGCTCTCGACGGTCTCGAAGAGCTGCCGGCGACTGACGCCCAGCCGGCGCATGACGTGGTCGTTGATGCGATCGAGCGCCTGGGCAATGGCGGCATTGGCCTCAGCCAGCGAGAAGAAAGTCTGGTTGCGCAGGCGCCCCAGAATGCAGGACTGGGCGAAACGCACTCCATTCTCCACTTTCGATTTATCCCGAGGCTTTCTTGGCCGTGCCGGAAGAACGCCGACGCCATAGTGGGAAGCCATCATGCCGTAGCTGCGATTGATCTCGGGATCGTAGAAACTAGCGCGACTGACGCCAGACTTCAGATTGTCGGGAATGACGAGTCTGGGAACGCCGTGAAAAAAACGAAACATCCGGACATGCGAGCCAATCCAGTCGGGAAGCGTTTGCGTCCAGGTGGCCTCGGCAAAGGTGTAGCTGGACGCACCCAGCACCGCCACGAAGATCTCCGCCTCGCGGATCTCGCCGGTCTTGCGATCGACAATCGGGATCTTCTTGCCGGAATAATCGACGAAGACCTTGTCGCCGGCCGCATGCTCCTGGCGCATCGTCGGCGAAAGCCGCTGCTCGAAACTGCGAAAGAGTTCGCAGAAGCGACTATAGCCGTAACCGTCGGGATGCGACCCACGATACTCCTCCCACAGGATGAGCAATGTGACGCCGGGCTTCTTGAGCTCGACCGCAAGATCGGCCCAGTTCGGTTCCGTGCGTCGCCGCGTGCCCTGTTTGACGCCGTTGCGACTGAAGAGCTTGTGCTCAAGCGCATCGTCGGTCAGCTCGCCCGGCAAGGGCCAGCTCAATCCAACCGCGGCTGCACGCTGCAAATTATCCTGCACCGTACTGCGCGCTATCCCCAACACGACCGCAATCTCGCGGGAGCTCGTCCCGCTTCCGGCAAGCCGCAGCATTTGTCTCAATTGTCTCATGGTCAGCCTTCTCTTTGCCGGCATCAAAATGTCCCCGTTCATGGCGAGGTGATTGATGCCAAAGTTGCTGACCCAGGAGGTAATCTTCAGTGCCGAAAACTGGCCGGCTTTTGATTGGAATGGTGGCCGGCTTCAAATCGGAACGGTGGCCGGTCTTTGATCGGAATGGCGGCCGGCTTCACGTCGGAATCCGCAGCGAGTATCAACATCCCGTTGTTTTTGCGGACGGTGAGCAAGAACTTGTCAATAACAGCCGAGAACTGGGGGTTGAGCAGATAGAAACGAAATTCGTCGCAGCTCATGACAAACCGACGGCCATCGACAACAGCGCCCACGCGATGCAGAAGATATGCGGCGGCCGGCGCACAGACCTCCTCAAATTCCAGGAGCTGCGTCATGTCGAAGCCTGTAATGGAGGCATCCAGCCTTACTTCGTCCACATCGCCGTCAAACGCCCATCCAAGCGCATTCCCTCTACACCACCGCTGCAGCCGTGCTCCTGCGCCCTCGGAGGGGCTGTGCAGCAGAAATTCGCGTAGGCCCGCAAGTGAGCGCATGACGGGGTCGAACGAAAGTTGACGAACAATGCCACGTTCCAATCGACGGCTTTCCTCCGGCGAGATCGGACCACGGCCGTCACTCTCGATCAGGGCCATCAACCATTCGCGCAGAAAATCCAACGAGGCGGAGGTGTTGTCCAGTCCACGCAGGGGGGCCAAGCCGCTCGGAGTGCCTCTGCGCAACGCCAGATATGTCCCTCCCGTGGCTCGAACCAGCAGTTCACCACCCCGGTCCTTATCGAAAAATACGATGGCACCATCGCGATCGACCACGCTTTGCTCAAGCATCGCGAGGATAAACGTCATCAGCGTCGTCTTGCCTTTGCCGACGGGTCCGAATATCGCCGTCATGCCGACGTCATTCTCATGGGGGATGTAGTCGAATGAAGTTCCACCGTTCGTGCGAAAGCGCGCAACCGCTTTGCCCCAGTGGCCGGAAGTGGAACCGCTTGGGAAGTTTTCAAATGACACAAGCCCGGCAAAATTGTGCGAGGTGATCGCCCCGGGGCGTGTGCGCCACCTGTTGTTGCCCGGAAGTTGGGACCAGTATGCGGCCTCCATGCCGATACCCTCCTGGACGATAACGGCGCCCGCATCGGCCAGCCTTGCGCGCGCATTGGCTGCGCGATCTGCAAGGCTGTTGAGGCTCTCGGCATGGACGCACAGGCTCAGATGATGCGAACCCATGACGAACTCGTTGCTTGCCAGTGCGTCCTCTGCCTCGGCAAGTTCATTGATCTGGGTGAGAGCCTTGTCGCCGGCGCTCGTCATCTGGCTGGACTTAAGGCTAAGCTTCGCATGAGCTTGTGGCCGTGTGAGGAAGGAAAAGCTCTGGCTGAGCACAAGCGGGAAGTTGGCCGACAGCAAGGGATTTAGCATGCCTGGCCGCGTCGTCGCCGGATATTCACGGAATGAAAACAATGATCCCACGGAGCTATCCCCAGGTCTTTGAATCTCAAGCGCCCGCTTCCCGCAGATGACCTGGTCAGTGTAGATCGAGGCGCCGAGTGAGCCGGTAACCATCGGAACCGGAAGAAACCGGCACGTCATTATCAGCCGAAGCGCCTCACCGATTTCGGTGAAGAGCACGTTGCCTTTCTCACGAATACCCAACCGGCGCAGACCGTAACCGCCCAGTGAGCCAGCAATGATCTGCCAGAGGTCTTCCAGGCTTCGAATTTGGGCGGCTAGATCATTGTCATTCCGGCTGGGGGACTTGAAAAGCCGCAAGCCGATCTTGCCGATTGCGCTGCGGGGGAACACGACGACAGTGAGGAAGTGATCGTTGCGAAAGAGCTTTCCCGACAGCACACGGCGCTCGTAGGCCTCGCTCAGACTGCCAGCGAATGCACTTTGAAACTGGCGCGGCGCTGGCGCCGGCACATCATTGTGTCGCACAAGGTGAGCGTATATCGAGACATTGTCATCTGCGATGTTGCGCAAGAGAGTGTTGAACGCGCGGCAGCGCGAGTTGCGCATCTCAGCGTCTTCCAAATCAAACGGCAGCCCGTTCACATGTGCCATGGCCATGATCGATCCGTCTTCCAAAAGGACAACCTGATCGCTTAGATGACCGACATACGGAAGGTAGATCTCGCCAGATCTCTCGGTCCGGCCACTGGCGCCAAACATTACACCATTCCTCTTCCGCGTTTCGGCACTCTGATCGGATTGGCGCTGACGCTCGCGCCGCCCCAGACCGGCCCGTCCACGCTTCTGCCGGCCGTTTGCAAATAGAGGAACGCGACGCTTGCGGCGTTATAGTCACGCTCAACAATCAGCCGTGCTCCGAACCAGAGTGGCACGAGCACGACTTCATAAAGCGGGTTCTTAAGGATAATGATGATGAGCCCCGCCAGCATCATGAGCGCTCCGGCCAGTGTCAGCGGCACCCCCAGAAACAGTGCGGGGCGTGTCGCCGCCACATAGAGGGTGCTCACTTCCAACCGGTCGCTCATCAGCCACCGCCTATGAGCGCCTTGCCCAGGAAGCTGGCGCCAAACATGATGACAATTCCTCCAACAACACCCGCAACCAGGCCAAGTGAAGCACGACCGAACATCCAGGAGATGCCGATGGCCACGAGTCCGAGCACGGCCAGTGATTGTCCGAAGGGACCAAGTATGAAGGCGCAGATATTCTGGACCATCTTGGCAGGATCCGTCCCTCCGGTCACCTGGGCCGCGGCCGGCCCGCTGGAGAAGACCGTCCACGCGACGCCCGCAGCAGCGGCCGGTACATATTCAGCCGCCATGCGCAGCATGGAAAAAGGCGAAGGAACACGCGTTTTAAGTGCACGAAGTATTTTGAGTGGCTTCATCATTGTATCTCCATGTTTCAATCGAATACGAGTTTGTTCGGGTTCGAGGGTTCCCGCTCGTCCGCAGCCTGGCTGCCTGTCGGACCGGAGGGATCGGCCCCGGAGCGGTTTCGCTGATAGGAGCCCCAAACGTCCCACGAATCTTGTGCGGGCTGCTTTTCATTAGTCTGTTGGCTCTGTTCGAGCAGAGGGGGCACGGTTTTCGGACCGGCTGCCTCAAGGCCTGGCACATCTTGAGCGGTCGGCTCCAGCGTTCGCTCAAGGAGACTTGACATGTCCTTTGCGGCCGACTCGACCTTGCGTACATAACCGTTGGTGAAGCCACGCGTGACGTCGCCCGTGTTATAGGCCGAGATGGCACGGCGAAGCGCCAGTTGCTGTGCCACAGCAGTCGTGCCGCCGGCATACCGGCTTTCAAGTAAGTGGGCGGCAGCCGAAAGCGAGGCGCAGGGCTCGAAAGCTTTTTCCGGCGTGAGATTGAGCATGGGAAAGTTGTTGCTGTTTATCTGCATCAATCCAACATCGACAGAATGTTGTGCTTCGAGGCGGTGCTTGATGCCCCGCGTGGCTTCCAGGTGATCTATCCAGCGAAGCTGCTCACCTGTGGTGTTGTCATGAGCCACCAGCGTTTCAAAGCCACTTTCAATCTTGGCAATCGCGGCGAGGGTGGACGGCGCAACCCATGGAGCGCATTTGCGCGACAGGCTGTGGAACTCACGGGGAGAAAGTGGCGCGGGCTCGGCTGGGAGTGACATGGATGTCAACAGGACGATGGCCAGGGGCCAAGCTGCAATAAACATTCCCTATTACCTGCCTTTCCAAGCCGCCGCACGAGTTCTGCCCCTGTCCGGCACGCGCTTATCGGGGAGGTTTGTTACTCTGTGATGTTCAATTTCAGCTTTTCGGTTTCAACTGAAGCAAAGACCGTGTTGGTGTCAGCGTGGGTGGAGCAGCTTGCGCATGCGTGGGGTGGCGCCGGCCCGATCAGCCAGCGACATCTGGAGCATCTTGGTACGATGACTCCTGTGCGGGATTGCTCGTCCCGGCCGTCCGTTGCTCCTGGACCGTGGCCCGCGACTTCGGCGTCATGGATGGTGATGGGACCTTTTGTCAGCGCTAAGCCAAGGACAAAATGGGAAGCTTGGCGGGTTTGTTCAGGCTCGGGATCACCGTGGGGAATCGACGAAGGCGCTAAAGCAGCCCAACTTTGCCGATATGCTGCCGGTGCTTTAAGAGACAGCCATGCGCGGCCCTGCACACTCAGATCATTGTTTGAGACCGCGAGCTCGTCCGCGAAGCTGGCTCGAAGGGGCAAATCCGCGGGGGCGAGGGTCAACTGGGAATACGTGGCGGCGCAGCCCACCTGGTGCGAGCCTGGTTCAGCTGATCGGTCGCGCCGCCAACGGGTGGATCATGCACAGTCCCATCGGCAGAAAACCGCACGCCATTAACGGAGTCCGACGGCGCAATGGACAAGCATAGTGACACCCTCCAGATGGAGGAGTTGCAGTAACTGAGAAATGTTAGCCCGGACGTTCACCACAATCGGCGACCTGCCGGTCGCCCGAAACAGCATTTGGGCCGCCGGCCACCTTGGACGAAGCCGGCTTGGCAGGAGACATACTATTTGGCACAAGGCCGCTGCAGCGAATCACGGTCTTCTTCCGCCGACCGCCTTTCCGATCAACCAAACGCCGCGCTGCTCAACCATGTCCGAGCTGGATCCACGAGCCGGAGGATGTCGAGATGATCCAGGTCCGCAAACTCCAGGATGACAAGGATGCAAGGGCATAGCAGGAAACTTGGCATCCATGAGGTCGAACTCGAATGGTATTGGCAGGCCTGCACCAACGGGGGAGCTCGAAGCGAAAAAGCGAAGGACCACACGGCAGGGTCATCTCGGCGCTTGGACCTGTCTGGTGGCCACGGGCTGCCTGGGTGCGGTCAATTCGCCACGGATGAAAAGACCAGGACGAGCACGGCCTCACATTGGCCGCAGGCAACGGCGAGTGATATCAAGGGGCAGCTGTTCTGCGTCGGTGCCCCAGGGTTGCTCAGAAACAGGTTTAGACAAGGGGATTCAAGATTGAAGGTGTGCCGTTGAAACATGTTCTTGTCATTGACGATGATGCCGCAATGCGGCGCCTCATCGCCGGGTATCTCACGATGCATGCCCTGAAGGTAACCGCAGTCCACGATAGCAAGCAGTTTGACTATGTTCTTTCACATGAGGCAGTCGATCTCGTGGTTGTTGACCTTAACCTAGGCCGGGAGGATGGACTTGCGATTGTCCGCAATCTGGCGACAAGATCGGATGTTCCTATCATAGTGATCAGCGGCGACCGGCTTGATGAGGCGGAAAAAGTGGTTGCACTGGAGCTCGGCGCAACCGATTTCATTCCCAAGCCTTTCGGGATGCGCGAATTCTTGGCCCGCATTCGAGTAGCGTTACGCGAGCGCATTTCCAGTCCGCGAACCAAAGATCAGCGCTCATTTCGCTTTGGGGCCTGGAAGCTCAGCGTCAAGCAGCGGCGACTGATCTGTACGGAGCGTGGCGAGGTCAAGCTTACCGCATGTGAGTTCAATCTCTTGATCGCATTTCTGGAGAACCCCCGCAACGTGCTATCCAGAGAACGGCTTTTGCTCGCGAGCCGTGTGCGTGGAGAAGAGGTGTACGATCGAAGTATCGATGTCCTAATCATGCGCTTGCGCCGAAAGCTGGAGGCTGATGCGGCCAATCCTCGCCTAGTCAAGACATGCCGTGGTGCAGGGTACTTCTTCAACGCTGACGTAGACGTTAGCTACGGAGGCACCCTGGCCGCGTGACAGGTAGTTATGCTGGAGATTGGCTGACGAGGCTGTTCAAGCGTAAGACCGTATGTCCGCTTCTGCCGGTGAGGTGGCTCGCCCTACACTGCGCGTCCGAGGGTTGCTCGGGCGGGCCGAGCCGATCCTCATCACAGGAGGACGAGCCGTGGCAGATTATAGGGAATGTTGCGAAGCAGAGGAATGCCGTCGCGATTGCGGAAGCCGGCCGGGAGGGCGAGGTTCGCTTCTTCGGCGAGGTCGATGCATCGGATACGAGCATGCGCCGCGTTATCCAACGGATCGCCGCCAAGTTCGATCGGATCCACCTCTGCTACGAGGCGGGCCCAACCGGCTATGGCCTCTACCGACTGATCCGTTCCCTTGGCCATGAATGCACCGTAGTCGCGCCATCGCTGATTCCAAGGAAACCTGGCGATCGGGTGAAGACGAACCGCCGGGATGCTCTTTCATTGGCAAGGCTGCTGCGCGCCGGCGAGCTGACCGCGGTGTGGGTCCCCGATGAAGACCACGAAGCCATGCACGATCTCGTTCGCGCCCGGGCCGCCGCGGTCGAGAGGCTGCGGGTCCATCGCCAGCAGGTGGGCGCTTTCATGCTCAAGCATGGTCGTGCCTATCCACGCAGGAAGAACTGGACCATGCGCTAGCTGCGTTGGTTGCAGGAGCAGCGGTTCGATTATCCTGCACATCAGATCGCACTCCAGGAGATGGTCGAAGCGGTGCGCGTCTCGAAAGAGCGTGTGGAACGGCTTGAGCGCGTGATCGAAGAGTTCATCCCGAACTGGTCGCTGGCGCCGATCGTGCGAGCGCTCCAGACATTGCGTGGGGTCGATCTGATCGTCGCCGTAACGTTCGCTACCGAGATCGGCGACGTAAGCCGTTTTGAGAGCCCTCGCCAACTCATGGGGTATCTCGGCCTCGTTCCCGGCGAGCGATCGACTGGAGAGACAATCAGGCGTGGCGGCATCACCAAGGCAGGCAATGGCCGCGTTCGCCACATGCTGGTCGAGAGCGCCTGGACGTATCGACACCCTCCCCGGATCGGCAAAGCGAAGCTGTACCGGCTGGAGCAGGCGCCGCCGAAAGTCGGTGAGATCGCATGGAAGGCTCAAGCCCGCCTGACGACCCGCTATCGAAAGCTGGTCGGGCGAGGCAAGCGAACGACGGTGGTCTGCACGGCGATCGCCCGCGAACTAGTCGGCTTCATGTGGGCCGTCGCCAGGGAGGCACGCTCCACCTGATCGCTCGCCGCGGCAGTGTACACCTCGCGCATGGGCGGAGGCGGGACCACGGCAGGGGAATGCCCGTCAGACGCTTTGTGGCCGGCAAATTGACCGACGCCCGCAGTAAGATAGGAACAGCCCCGGACGCACAATCGGGAATGCGGTAGCCAACCCGCGCATCAGAGCTTGATCACCGACGTCCTTCAGTTCCGCCTCCTCCCATACGCGATCATCAGCACGACAGCCGCTCCCCGGATCGGATGATTTTGTGCGCCCACAGCGTTGACAGCGGTCATCAGAGCGCTGTTCTCAGGCCACGGCTTTGAGCTCGGGCGCCCGGATGCAGGCCCAAGGCAGCAGGTCGTTGATCTGGCTGTTCGGATGGCTGTTGACGATCCTGGTGAGGACGTCGGCGAGATAGCCGAGTGGCTCGACACCATTGAGCTTGCAGGTTTCGAATCAGCGACGCGATGACTGCCCAGTTTTCGGCACCGCCGTCTGAACCTGCAAAGAGCGCGTTCTTGCGGTTGAGCGCCATCGGACGGCTTGAGCGCTCGACGGTGTTGCTGTCGATCTCGATGCGGCCGTCGTCAAGGAAGCGCGAGAGGCCTTCCCAGCGTGAGAGCGTGTAGCGGATTGCCTCGGCGAGCTTGGTCTTCTGACTGATCAGGCCGAGCTTTTCGCGCAGCCAAGGTTCAAAATCGGCGACAATAGCGCGGCTATTTTCCTGACGCATCGCGCGGCGTTCATCGGCCGATCGGCCGCGGATATCGTCCTCGATCTTTATAGAGGTCGGCGATCCGTCTCAGCGTCTGGGCGATCGGCGAGTTCCAGGCCTACATCGCCTTCCAGCAGTGCCAGCCTGATCAATTACGGCGAGAGCTACCGGTCCGGAGATCGGATCAGCGCCTCTGTCGTCAAAAGAGCCGTTCTGTTTGACCCCAGCCATGGAGCTCAACGCCCCGCGTCGGAGCGCTCTCTGCTTCTGAAGGAAGCCATTAGGTCGGCTCGGGCTTGATCGGAGGCTTGGTTGATGGACGTCGTGGTTGCTTCGCTCGGCTGCCGCCCCATGGCGAGGCTTTGCGGATTATCAGTCCTCTGCCTCTTCCCCGGTCTCAATAGCGCTGTGTAGTGTTCATTGTTTATGACGACGCCCCCGCTGTTCACGAGGTTGCTCCTGTCGAGTGTACTCGTCAGCTCGTCCTGGGCCTCGCGAGTCCTGCCCAAGCGCCGTTCAAACGGCGCTGGCGCGACTTGTCGGGCTTGCTGCTCTTGCAACACGGCTTGTTGCACCTGCGACGCGGCTCCAAAAGCTTCCGGGGGGATTGCGGCAAGCTCGTGCGGCAAGCGGCCCTGCCTCAGTCGGTTTTGCAGCGCCTGCCGATCGGCGACGAGGTCGTCGAGGTGCAGCGGCCGCAGCCGTTCCGGAAACTCTTGGTTCGCCAATCTCTGAACCAGCGCGCGCGTGCCGTCCACCACAAAGACTCCGCAATCAACACCGTTGTTCTGCCGGGCCATGGCGGGTGTCACCAGGGTGGTCGCGCCCAGTGTTGTTGCGAGCTCTCGTGCAGGCGCGTCATTGTATCCCCGTCCATAGCTCTGATGGATGGAATCGTAGTGATAGGCGACCGCTCTTTCCGGGTCGCGGCGATCAACGAGCAGCAGCGACCAATGCTCGTTGCGTCCATCAGTTGCCACCGTAGCCAAAGGGTTGCCACTGTTCACCGGCAGGAACACGAAGTCGGCTGCGACGTCGTTGTGATGATAGATGGACAGCAATGTAAGTTGCGGGTCCCGGTCGTGACGGCGCAGTTGCTGGGAGACCAAGGGATCCACCAGCCGCGTTCGGGCGGCGAGCGCTGGGTGGGCCTCCTGCAGGTCCTGCTCCAGCAACCGGTAATCCCTGTGGATATGGGCGTCGCTCAGCAGGTCGGCACCGAGCACCACCCCCTCGGGGAGGTTGGACGAACCTGACGGAAGCGCTGCGATCCGTGCATCGGAGGAGGTGGTCAGATTGACTAATGGAACACCGCGATAGGTGTCTGACAGCCTGGCGTTCGCTGGCGAGGCGGGTTCTGGGGCCTTTGCCAGTACTGCTGCCGCTGCAGCTTCCCTCATCGGACCGCGATCGACGAGCCAAAAGTCGTTGCCCCCTTCTGGCCTCTCGGCGGTGTAGCCGTGACCTTTAATCTCGTAGTTCCATTTCGGGTTTTCCGCATCCGGCAAGAGGCCATGGTGGTCCAAGAAAGGGAGCATCGCGTCTGGGACGGGCTGAGTCCCATGGGAGAAGCCTTTGGGGACGGCGAATGAGACGTTTATGGAGTTCTCGATCGCAGCGGGGGGTGCCTCAAACCTTGCTGAGGGCGCGGCCTCCGCATGCAGCCTTCCGATGTGTTCGGACCCAGTCCCTTGAACGGGTACCCCTTCCAATGGCAATTCACCCAACTGCTGCATGGGGGGCTGCATCGGCACGCGGCCGCCTGAATGGCCGATTTCGCTCAGCGGCTGCTGAATGGCGGCGGCTTGCGGCGTATTCAGGGCCCTCTGCCTCTCCGCTGGCCGCAACAGCGCTGTGGAATGTTCATTGTTGATAAACACCCGCTCGGGTGGCAGGTGGTTGCCCTGGTCAAGCGCATCCGGCCAGGGCCGGATCTGCTGTTGGCTGGCAGCTAACGCTGGCGGGGCGGCGGCCTCAACTCCGGCGTGCCCAGAGCCGGCCGCTGCGAAAGCGTCGGCCACGCTGCTGTTGAGGTTATCCGGTCCAGCGAGATTTCCTGGGTCGCCGAAAAAAGACGAATCGGCTTGATCATCCTGCCGTCGCTGAAGCACTTCGCGGAACCCCTGTTCCAGTCGCAGAAGCTCCTCCGGATTGGTTGGCGACTCGTCAGCTTGAGCGAACAGCCTCCGAGCCTCGGAAACGTCTGACGCGGGCTCCGCATCGCGAACCCGTTCCAGCGCTAAGCGGAGATAGCGGTTGCCTGGAAACAACCTCTCGGCGAATTCGATCCGCGAATAGTGATCCAGCCCAGAGATCGTCTGGCCCCGACTCTCAAGCGCCTCAGAAAATTTGCGAAGATTACGACCATAGATAGCACGGGTGCTTGAGGCCAAGCTGCTGTCACTGGTCACTTGTTCTAAGACATGCGCGTCTGCCTTTGAGGGCACCGGCACTGGCCACCGGCCAGTCGCTGAATAGCCCGGCTCATGATACGCACGCAGGACGTTCAACGCCGTCTTTATATCAACGTTTTGCGGAAAGAAAGTATCTAGGTGATCGACCAGGGATTGGTGATTTTTTAGATCAGTCGCTTGGCCGCGAGCGCCGAGATCATTCGCCAATCGGCGAAGCGCATGCGAGTATATTCGGAGCGTCGCCGCGCTATGGTGTTGCTGAGCCGCAGCGTGGGCGATCGCCTTATCAATCACGTCCCGGTGTTCGCCGGACAGATGGCGATAGCGGGTAGCACGGGCGCCACTCGCGACAGGTTCGGCTCGGCGCGGCTCGGCCACGTGCTGCTCAAAGCTCACGTGCCGGGCCTGGCCCGCATCCGGCAAGGGGTCATGGCGGCCCAAGAAAGAGAGCATCGCGTCTGGGACGCGTTGAAAAGAGAGCATCGCGTCTGGGACGCGTTGAAAAGAGAGCATCGCGTCTGGGACGCGTTGAAAAGAGAGCATCGCGTCTGGGACGCGTTGAAAAGAGAGCATTGCGTCTGGGACGCGTTGAGTCACATGGGAGAAGCCTTCGGGGATGGCGAATGAGATGTTTATGGAGTTCTCGATCGCAGCGGGGGGTGCCTCAAACCTTGCGGAGGGCGCGGCCTCCGCATGCAGCCTTCCGATGTGTTCGGACCCAGTCCCTTGAACGGGTACCCCTTCCAATGGCAATTCACCCAACTGCTGCATGGGGGGCTGCATCGGCACGCGGCCGCCTGAATGGCCGATTTCGCTCAGCGGCTGCTGAATGGCGGCGGCTTGCGGCGTATTCAGGGCCCTCTGCCTCTCCGCTGGCCTCAATAGCGCTGTGGAATGTTCATTGTTGATGATGACCCACCCGGGTGGCAGATGGTTGCCCTGGTCAAGCGCATCCGGCCAGGGCCGGATCTGCTGTTGGCTGGCAGCTAACGCTGGCGGGGCGGCGGCCTCAACTCCGGCGTGCCCAGAGCCGGCCGCTACGAAAGCGTCCGCCACGATGCTGTTGTGGTCACCCGGTCCAGCGGGCATCCCTGGGCCGCTGAAAAAAGACGAGGCGGCGAGATTATCCTGCCGTCGCTGAAGCACTTCGCTCAACCCCTGTTCCAGTCGCAGAACCTCCTCTGGATTGGTTGGCGACTCGTCAGCTTGATCGAACAGCCTCCGGGCCTCGGCAAGGTGCTGCTCATCGCCCACTTGCCGGGCCTGGTCCGCTTGCCCCTCTTCCAACCCGGCGTCCTGCACCTGCGACAAAGCTGTTACACGGGATGGATTACTATTTCGCGGGTCCACACTAGCCTCACATCAAACTGTATCGTCAAAGTCTTGCGCCGATCCACGCAGCGGGTCATCGAGTTGAGATTCTGCGGAGAGCCCCTCGTCTGCTATCGTCAAGGGTACCGGCTCCGGGAGGGCGCCTGTCTGGCTTTCAAAGATGCGTTTCAGGATGCGATCCGAAAAATATCGCACCTTCCTCAACTGCAATGGTGGCAGACCTTTGATGAGAACGATCTCGTACTCGTCATTAAGTAGCCGCACCTGTTCGGGACGCAACAGCGGTGCACCCTGATGTGAATTCTGGATGTTCCAATCGAACGTTCGCGCCTGGCTGTAGGAAATCGATTGGGCTTGAAATGTGTATTCACCGATAGCTTTGGAAATGTAGTTCGGAGTCTCGTCATCGGCAGTGGCCATGAACACTTGCAGTCCGGTATTGCTGAGAAAATTCTGCTTGCCAGCCTCGCCATAGGCCCCCGTCAGTGCGGAGAGGCTCTGGATGATGAGCATGAAGCGACCCTTGTAGCCCGCGATGGTCGTAATTGCGGTCTCGATCGCCTCCAGCTTACCCAAGTGCTTGAACTCATCGAGCAGAAAGAGAACCTCGTTCTTTTCATCCCGGCGGGGCAGCGACCGCTGCAGAATTGAAACGATTTGCTGAAAAAACAAGCGTATCAAAGGCGCGATCACCTCAAGGTCGTTCGGACCAACACAAAGATAGATGCACGTTCTGCGACGGCGAAGATCATAGACCGAAAAGTCCGAGCGACTTGTAGCTGCCTTTACAGCGGGATCCGCCCACAGGTTGAGCCCGCCATCGCCGAGCACGGAAGTGTAGGAGGTCAGGATTTTCGTGTCGTTCCCCGCCATGTCGTCGAATATGCGTTGTGCCTCTTTGTTCTGGGTCTCCATGGCGAGTCGCGCGAAGAGCTTAAACTTCTCCCCCGGCTGGGCGAAGAGATCATAGACGGCGCCGATTGTTGGCGTGCCCCGCTCGATGCAGGCAAGGATCCCCGCGACAAAGATATCTCGCGCGCCGCTGACGAAACCTTCCGCGCCCTCCCCCTTGGCCGTAATCAGGTTTGCGGCCAAGCGGCGGGCTTCGGTGAATTGCTGCTGTGGCGGCAGCGCTATAAGATCCAACAGCGGATTGTAGCAGTTTGTGCGCCGCTCCGAATCCAGCGGGGCGAATTTGAACACGTCGTCGCCTGCGGCTTTGCGCGCCCTCGAGGTGAGCTCAAAGAGCTCCCCTTTGACATCCAGAGCTATCACTGAGCCTTTGAATGTAAGTAGCGTTGGAATGACTATGCCGACGCCCTTGCCAGCGCGGGTCGGTGCAACGATGAGGCTGTGAGGCTGCTCGCCATTGGTCAGGTAGTAGCCAGGCCAGAAAGGGCCACTCGTCTTCCCAAATACCGGGCCTGTCACGCCACGGTATCGTCGCAGATATCCGGTGCGTCGCATTTCATCCACTCGAGCCCAACGAGCCGTCCCGTGGTGTTCGAGCTTGCGGCGCAATACGATCTGCTGAATCAGCAAGACGACCGCGGATGTCGAGAGCACGATAGCCGCGCCCCGATAGAAAACGGGGGTTGCGAAACCCAGATAGAAGGGCGTCTCAAACCAAAAGGCACGGACATCAAACGTCATCAGAGCCTCGCCGCCACCGCCGTGGCGGAAGGTTGCGTACAGACTTGCCGCACAGAAGCCCAAGGCGAGTGAGCAGGCGATGCTAACGGCTATGTTAGGGGGCGTCGTTTTTGTTGAAGGCATTGTTCCATTGCCGATTAGCCGTAGCTAATGCTGCGCTTGCTTCAGACACCGAACCGACGTCGCGCGCGATGTCGCCACTCGACAGATCGATGCCGCGGCGGGTGGTGCGACGCTTGCATCGCACCACCCGGAAGACGTGGTTTTTGGAGTTACACTAAGCAGGTACGTCAACGGCCAGCGACCTGGAAACGGCAAGGCCGTAAACGGAATTCGGGAGAGAAAGCGTCCCTATACCGTGGCCGAGACCTCAACGGCCCTCGCGATCCCTGTTTCTGGTGGCCTCCAGTAGGTCCGCTCGGGCGTGACTGTAGTTGCGGTTTATGGCCTGCCCGATTAGACCACCCCGCTGCAGCTGTTCATAGGAGATTTGCGCGCCTGTCGCACGGGCTGCAGCCTCAAGACCTGCTATGTGGCCGTCCAGATTCGCATTTCGTTCCTCTGCCTCATGCTGCGGCGGAGGCATTTGCCGCAAGATGTTTTCCATGCCGGGAACTGCGTGAGCTTGGGCCTGTTGATTTGCATCGAACTGGTGATACGCGGCTATAATAGCATTGCGTGCCACCGTCCTGATGTTGCCATCCGGATCAGAAGCCAATTCAACGGCCTGATCAAGAATGCGAGATTTGTTTTCCTCATTGAACTTACCGAAGTTTGGCGCAACGTTAAAAGCTCCGAGAGCTTGCGAGGCCGGCTCCATGTTGCCAATGCGATTGACAACAGCATCTTGCATATGTGGCGTTAGGTAATTGGCTATGTTGCTGACCGCTCTGACTTGCTCCAATGCTACGTTATCCGGCCGGTACCCCAATTCGGATGTCAATTTCCAGGTCAGCTCTCTGGCTGATTGTCCGAGCTGATTGCCCCGCCTTTCAAATTTTGCGAGTTCAGTTTCTGACCCGGGTTGAGTGCCCCGAACGGCTGTTCGCGCTTGCCTCCCGAGGTCTTTGAAGCCCGCAAGATTTCGCGCTGTATCGCGTGGGTTAGCGGTTACCAGCCGTTCTGCTACCTCGCTTAATGGCCCCTCTGGAAGGGACAGGATGTTACTGGGTTCCCTCCCGCCTTGGGATGAACTTGCAGCTGCGCGTGCGCGTTTGTTATCGCGATCCATGCTCGGTCTCCAAAGTCGTTATTCTACGCAATGAGGTTACCACCGAAGCTTGACCTGCTGAACCGATATGATGTTACAGTTGTAGTCTGGCAGAGGGTTCCCAGCCCCGTCTAAGCCAAAGATGATGAGGCTGGCATCAAATGCGATGAGTGAGTTCTGCCTGAGCGCATGAATGGCACGCCGTCGCCGACTCTTTGGCTGCTTCCGGTCCTTGCAAGAGCCCGGCATGATGTCCGCCGCAGCAGCTTCTCCTTTGAGCGCAGGTTTGCATGCTCGAGGATTTCATGACGAGGATCGCCCACTCCGGCTGATCAGCCGCGGCCGAGTTGTCGTGCTCCCTCGGCAAGGAAAACAGTCGCGACCTGACCGGTAATTTGCGCAGCGCCGCGCCAATAGCATCACTGTGCCATGCCCGCGACTAAGGCATTCCTGCTGGAGGCCCGTGGCAATCTCCCGACCCAGCCGGCGCTAGGCGAGGAGCAAAGGTCCGACGAGGAAAAATCGCGCGTGGGCGGGCCGCACGGTCGCGCAATGCCGCCCCGTCCTTCACTCGGCCGTGTGTCGTCTATGAGTGCCGCGGTCGTCAGCACCAGCCGGTGGCGAGCCAACCAAGCCTGGGCGATCGCGACTTCTTCAATGCCTTTGGGCCTGGGTTTTCTCAACGGGAGTCGCCTGGCAGCCACCGCGGAACGGACGGCATATATTCAGCGCCACCTCCGCAGCAACATGACCGGCTGCAATTGCCGCGCTGCCCCAATCGCATCTTTGCAGGCGCACCATCGATATAACTTGCTTTGGCTGCATCATCCCTCGCCTTCCACGCCCCTCGACGGTGCAGGACTCACAGAAAATTTCAATTCCCTAAAGACGGGTTCAGTTCTTCACGCTGCAGTCTGGGGCCAACCTTGCACGGTCCTACACGATCGGGTGCAAGGGGGTGAATGAGGGTGCAAGTGGCGCCGACGCGCTCTGCTTGTGAGAAGCGATTGGCATTACTGCCGGAATGCAGCCATCCTGGCCGCCACCATGCCTGTTCATGGGCGCAGCCTGAATTGAAAGCCCTATCAAGGCTCAAATACGCTTCAGCTTACCGTCGCGATCGGCATTAGACACTCTCGCCACCCACATTTCTGCGCGATGCCAAAGCAAACGATCTACGCTAACTGTCAGGCCAGATTTCTCGAGTGGATCCGACCGCAATGATGTATTCGCCAGAGGGAGCATGGGCACGTACTTGTGACGTTTTTGCCTATGCCCCCGCGCCTCACCGCCGAGACGGCTCTGGGCTTGCGTGGTCGCGACCGAAGATCCCAAGCCCTGTCGCCAGCCATGACGACCAGTGTCGGCTTTGCAACAAAGTCAGAGGTCCGACGGACAAGGGCGGCTCCTAAACCGTGTAATTGAAACCTTTTCTTTTTGGCACGCTCAGTGCAGCAGATGATCCTCAAACGATGCACGGAACCGCGATACACAGTGAGGGGAAATGAACATGACAGGCATCATTGCGTCGGTTGCGCTGTCAACTTTGTCTGGCTGCCAGAGGTTGGACCCAGGCCTGATATCGTTAGAGGTCGATCCTACAAAGCGGCATTCCACGTCCTGGGGGACCCCGATACGCAGAGCAACGTAGACGGTCAGCGTGTTTTCACGTGTGAAGGCCTGAGAAGCGGCTGTACACGGTTCCAACATTGATTTCGACCACGACCTGGGGAACGGGGGGCCGATCCCAGGCACAGAGACCGAGATTTACCACGATCACTGCGCCATGACGAAATCGTTGGATCATCAGGCATGGTTGAGGGCACCAACTATGATGGGAGCATCGACAGAGGCGATGGGTATGCAAGCCTGCTTAGCGACCAGCAACAGTTTGCTACTTTGAACGAGCTCTCACAACGAAGGCATCGTAGAGCCGGCCAGAGTTGCCTCTCGCCTGAAGCCGAGGCGCGCCTCAAACCATTTTGCTGTGCAGGTCTTTGCCGCCCCATGCGATTTGGGAGACCACGCATCGTTGAAGCGGATCAGCTTGCTTCTGCTGAGCGCATTTCGGGGGTCGGAAGAGAGTGGTTCGATCCGGCACTGACCCTAGAGCGGGGGGGCTTGGTTGAGCCGGTGCCGGACCGAACCGTCTCAGGCAACGCCGGCTATGTCGTGGGATATTGCGGCAACTCCGTGGCCAAACCGCGGCGGTGATGTGTCGCAGATTCACCGATTCCAACACGCGCATTGCAAACGTGACTGGACGTCCCGGAAACCGCGCAACGCTACTGGGTATGACGGGAGCTCTGCCGGTGGGCGGCCACTCTTGGCTATGAAATTAGCCGCCCGATCACGACAGTCCGATGCAGGAAGGAAAATACTCGCAATGTTGATTCCGTGGGGCGCCTGACGACACACCACCACAAGCCAGCCTGCGTCGCCCGACCCCATCGAGTTCGACCAGATCCTTCGGACGGGCTCACAACAGAGGACATGCTATCCAAACATTCGGATTCGAAGCAGAAGTCATGCGCTTCAATATTGCGGACTGATGCAACAGGCCCGGCGATTTTCATGACCGGGCAAGGCCGTTCCGTTTGTCAGCGATGCCGGAATGGCGGAACGGCCCCGAGTCGGCAGTATACAGGTGAGGCGAGCCAGCCGGGTGTAGGGTCGGGCTCTCGGCCTTTCGGGGAGACCGCATGAGCGGCAGGGTTTCGCGGCGCCAGTTCATCGCAGCGGCGGCTGGCGCGGGGATCGCGGTCAAGATCCGTTTTCTGGGCCGGCCCGCATCGGCTGCGCCCATTGCCAATTCGCCCGGCCATTCGCCAAACTGGATCGGACCGGACGGTCGGCCGCGTTTCAGGATCGACGCCGTGGCCAAGGTCACGGGGGACAAGACCTTCACCCGCGATTTTCGCGCCCGGGACATAACGGGCTGGCCGCACCAACAGAGCCACGCCTTCCTGATCCGCGGCACCTGGGCCGACGCCCCGTTGGACGGGCTGGACCTCTCACTGCTGGGCGAAGGTCTCAAGCCCGACCAATTGATAGCCGGCGAAGACCTTGTGCGCGATGGTCTTGCGCCGCCAGAAACGACGGCTCCCGGCTTCTATGGCGACATGTTCCTGGTGCCGAAGGGACGCATTCCGCGCCTGCTCGGTCAGCCGGTCGCGCTCTTGATCTACAAGGATTTCGCGCGGTTCGACGCGGCCAAGCGGCTGGTCCGTTTCGCCAAGGGCATCGTGCGCTGGGGCGCGGTCGGCGGCTACGACACGCCACCCCATTACAGCGCCAGCCGGTTCGTGCGCATCGGCGGCGCGACATCGAATGAAACCGATCCGCTCGAAGACACCACCATCTACGGCAGTTTCGACGGCGATCGGGTCGTCTGGCCGAAGCCGGATCAGAGCGGCGATGCGGCGGCCCGCGCCCTGTGGGCGGCGGGCGAGATCGAGCGTGAGATCACAGCAACCGGCGACGATGCGTTGGTCCTGAAGCGAAGCTATTTCTCGCAGTCGACCGACGCCTGCGCGATGGAACCCGACAATGGCAATGCCTGGTTCGAGCCGGGCAGTTCGACCCTGCACGCACTCATCGCGACCCAATCGCCTTATGAGGTGGCGACCTCGACGCTGGAAATGCTGTCGAAATCGCGGTTCGCGGTGAAGGCGCTCGACCTTTCGATCGGTTACACGGTCGGATACGGTACCAAGGATCATTCCATCTTTCCCTACTACGCTATCCTGGCAGGCCTCTATGGCGACGGGCGCCCGGTGCGTCTTGCCAACGACCGCCTCGAGCAATTCCAGATGGGGTTGAAGCGCCATGCCTTCTGGATGGAGAATACGCTTGTCGTGGATCGCTCCACGCACGCCTTCCGCATCATGAAAGGCAGGTATCGCATGGATGCCGGAGGGCGGCGCAACTTCTCGCCCGACGTTGGCAAGGTCGGGGCCAGCGCGGCGCAGAGCATCTATTATCTGCCGAAGAGCGATTTCTCGGTCGAAGTCCGCGCTTCGCGCGCTGTCGATGCTGGCTCGACGCGCGGGTACGGAACGCTGCAGACCATGGCCGCGACCGAGATGATGGTTGATGAGGCCGCCGAACTGCTCGGCATCGATCCGATCGAGCTTCGCCTCAAGAACGCGTTCAAGACCGGCATGAAGAACTCGCAGGGCGCCATTGCCGGCGGGGCGCTAAGGACCGAGGAGATCCTGGAGCGGGCTCGTGCCCATCCGTTGTGGAGGGATCGCGATACGAACAAAGCGGCGTTCGATACCGCCAATCCGGGTAAGCGCTATGGCATCGGTTTCGCGCAGGTGCAGAAGGATTACGGCACCGGAGCCGAGGCAGCGGTGACCACGCTGTCATTCGATCCGTCCGGCCGGCTCACCATGCGCCAGAACGGCAATGATATTGGCACGGGCCTGACCACCTCGCAGGCGGTGATGGTCGCCGACATCATCGGCCGGGTGCCGGACGACTGCGCCTTCGGGATCGTCGACTGGCCCGAGATGCCTCTCGTCTCCACCGAGGAGCCCTATACGACGCCGCAGGACAGGGAGGACGCGCTGGCACGCAATCCACGCTGGACGCCCTCGTTTATTTCACCGATGAGCGCCTCAAACAGCGCCTATTTCATCGGCCACGCCACGCGGATGGCGGCGCGCGCGCTGCTGCACCTGTCGCTCTGGCCGGCTGCGGTCGCGCTCTGGTCTAGTGGACCGGGCGGCGGGCGGGCGGGGCCGCTCGCTGTTGACATGGCGGACGTGCGGATCGCAGATGGCAAATTGACGGCTGGAGGGATGGAGCCGCTCGCACTGGAACAACTCGCGGCGGCGGCGCACAGGCTCGGCCTGGTCACGGGGGTCAGCGTCCATGTCTTCAATCGCGGGCAATGGGCCGAGGCGGTGTTCGATGTGCCGAACGTCGGCGCCGTCCGCTTGCCGGTCGACGCGCTTTCGGTCTGCTATGGCCAAAGCGCGCCGGCTGGTTTGAAGGCGCTGATGACCTGCGGCGGCTTCCATTTTCTCGACCGGCGCCAGGTCTTCTATCCGCCGGTACAGCGCCAGAACGCCGCTGGCACCTGTTACACGGGCGTGGCGACGATCGCCGAAGTCGCAGTGGACACCGCCTCAGGCGACGTGAAGCTCCTTTCGCATCATTCCATCCTCGAATGCGGCACTCAGATCGTGCCGGAACTTGTCTCGGGTCAGCTCCAAGGCGGCATGGCTATGGGCGTCGGCCACGCCTTGCTCGAGGAGTTGCCGCTCTATGAAGACGGTCCCGGCGACGGGACGTGGAACTGGAACCGGTATCGCCTGCCGCATGCCAGGGATGTCGCGGTCTGGACACAGACATCGGAGGTATTGGCGCCGCTTTCCGATATCGATCCACCAAAGGGAATGGCCGAGGTTGTGATGATCGCGATCGTTCCGGCGATCGTCAATGCCGTTAACCATGCCATCGGCAAGCGTTTTTATCAGACGCCGATCACGCCAGAGAAGATTCTGCAGGCCCTGCCGTGACCGTTGCCACACGACCACTTTCGATGACCGTCAACAATCGCAAGGTCGGTCCGTTCGACGTACCTGACGATCTCATGATGATCGACTTCCTGCACGAATATCTCAACCTTACGGGCTCGCGGCTTGGCTGCGGCCAAGGCATCTGCCACGCCTGCGCGATCATTCTCGATGGGCCGGAAGGAAGTTCCCGCGAGATCCGCAGCTGCATCACCGGAGCGCATTTCTTCAAGGGCAAGTCTGTCCGCACCATCGAAGCGCATGCCGAACGCGACGCGAATGGCGATGTCGTTCGGCTCTCCGCGATTCAGCAGGCCTTCGTCGAACGTTTTTCGTTCCAGTGCGGCTATTGCACGCCGGGCTTTGTCACCGGTGCAACCGTGCTGGTTGAGCGTCTCAAAGAGAAGCCGGTCCGCAGGGCGGATGTCGAACGCACAATCGAGCAGGCGCTTGCGCCGCACATTTGTCGTTGCACCGGTTATGTCCGTTATTATGAGGCGGTCCGTCACGTGATCCTGAGCAGGCCCGGCCTGGTACAGGGCTGAGGTCCGGCGATGAGGCGGTTCCTGGATATTTGGCCTGCGGCACGCATCAGGTCGACGTGCAGCACGGGCGTTTCTGTTTCCGGCACCTGGGCGTGTCCCTTTTGCTCGCCGCGATACGGTCAAATAGTTCCCGTCCGTGCCTGCGCTTGCGCGGCACGCCTCGCATTGCGGTTCATTACGCTTCCTATGTCGGTGTGCTTGGTCAAGCCTTGTTTGAGCGACAGCGCATCCACATCCATCATCGCGATGAAACCGCGCTTCAGGACTGCCGACCAGCGTTTCCAGTTGCGTCGCGCTAGATGCTTTTCCCGACAAAGCCACGGTGACCGGCGCGTTCATACAAAAAGGACAGCAGGCAGCCCTGCACAGCTCACGCCCTCTTCCTCGCCGAACCCAAGGCACTGTTGATGGCAACTTCCATCTCCTTGCAGCTCTGCACGACCGCCCCGAAATCCGGCGCGTCTGCGGCTGTGATGCCGCTTTCCTGCATGATGCGGTAGTCCTTCTCCAGTTCTTTCAAGGCGGTGCCAGAAGGCACCATAACGATCTCGCCGGAGACCGCCTTGCCGTAGTCCACGATCTGGCCGTCCTTGTCCTTCTCCTTGAAGAAAAATGACTTGTGGCGCGCGACCTTCCTCGCGAGCTCCGCGTCTTCGAGCGCAGATGCCCAATGTTTCGACTTGTAGATATAATGGAGATCATGCCAGTGCCTCGAGAAGCGGTCTTTCTTGAGGTTCTGCTGAAGACAATAAACGTGAGCCGCTGTCGCCTTCTCCCAAAAGGTGCGCTCCACCGCCATCGCGTGGACCGACGCGGTCGGAAACACGAGACCTGTGTTCGCCTGAGCCGCATCGCAAATTATTGCGTGTTCTTCGGCCGGCCGACCTGTGGACCGAGCGCCGAACTCCAAGAGAACCGATGAGCGAACGTAAGAGTGACCATCGAAACGACTCTCAAAGTCGACATTGAGCGTTTCCGAGGAATTATAGGCCAAGGTCACCTTGATGCCCTTGTCGGCCATGGCTCGCGCCATCATCGGAGCGAATTCGCCCTTAATCCACTCCGGCAAGCGCTTCCTGACCATCTCAGTTAGTTTGCTCGCCTGCGATCCGCTCGGAGGAATGCCGTCCTCATCAAAGTTCCCACCATCAAGGAACTTTGTCATGTCATAGGTCAGATCCAAATCTTCAGAGAATCTGTCAATCAGCCGATAGACTTTGGAAAGCGAAGTACCCCCTTTGAAATACAGGAGGTCCCTAAATGCGGAGGTGTAGACAGCGTCAAGCGTCGCGACGACCATGATATCCTTTTCAAGGATATGCGGCTCGCGTCCCAATGTTGCCGAAGCGGCCAGAAGAGCGTCTCTTTGCTGGCCACGTTTCAAATCGAAGAAGGATTCACCGCTCATTTTCTGCTTTCGAGATCGCCGTATGGAGCCAAGCGGGCACTTTCGCCTTGAGGGCGACTACGCGAGTCCATTCCTCGGGGGTCAGTCTGTTCTTGAGCAATTTCGCGTAGTGGACACCGTTAGCTCGGCCAAGGTGCGCGATTGCCCGGATGGCTTCGCCCGACCTGTTCTTTGGCAGGCTCGTGATCCAAGCGGGCGCGTGCTTGAGGCGTATTGTGCGGCGGCCAAGTTTCAGGTTCTTCGACTTTCCGGTCGTGAGAAAGACTTTTTGAACCGGAACTTGTGTCGTCAGGCCCAGCTGGTTCGCCGCCGTAGCACCGGAATTGACGACCTTCTCACCTGACAAGGAAGCGTACGACTTCACGATGGCTTCCGCTTCCGGCAGCACATATCCATACGGCGTCTTCCTTGAGGGCGTGTACATTCCTCTGTAGACGCGCGCCAGTTCGCCCTTTTTCGCAAGTCTGCTCAGAGCTTGATCGGCTGCCGCACGGTTTCCAGAGCCAACGAATTCCTTCGAAGTGAGCAAAGCACCTTCCTTGGCTCTTTTCGTACGCATTTGAACCGCTCGCGTGACCTCTTCCATGGCATTAGCTCCTGTCAGAGAGAAGATTCGAGTTTCTGACCGAATTGGCTCTTATCATATTGAATTGCAAAGAAACAGATCAAGATAGGCTATGGCCAAATCTGGACGCTATATCCCACCCAAATTATGACGCGGCCTGCCTGTCCAAACGGGACGTCTGGCATTGAGCTTTTGGAACGGGATCAGGCTGCCGCAGGTCTTCGACCTTCCTGCATGGATGAATGAGGCATCCGGGTAAGGCGACTGCGGAAGATGGCCCGAGTCATTGCCGCCCTCGCCCGCAACTTCAGGCCCGACGAGGTTGCCGATGATCGGCAGCTCCATTTCGGGGCCGCGGCTCAAGGGTTTTTGGGAATCAAATCGCGACCATCTTACGGCCGCACCAAAGTCGAAATCGGTCAATTCAGAATCCGAGCTTCAGCGTCGGATCCACAGTTTCCCGTGTTTTCCTGAAGGTCTCGGCGAAGTTGTCTTCCAGAGCCACGTTTGCCAGCGCAAATTCGACGAGCTCGGTATCAGATGTCAATCCGCTTCGAGCTTTGGCCTTCTTAATTAGATCAGCACTCACCCGTCCCGCAATCCTGCCGTCCTTCTCAGCGCGCAGGCCGGATTCTTCCGCCCTCTGCAGGACGGCGTTAATCCTGGCCAAGCGACGCATCTGCAATTTCTCAGCCAGTTTGGGAAAGGTTCTCGTCCGCTTGCCCACCGACCCTTGGCCGCGACGCATACGTACAGCTATCTTCGTCATCGGGGTTCCTCGCAGGTCCCATTAACAAAAATCGATTTTAGACAACATAGCCGGCGAGTGTTGCCAGCATCGCGCCAATTCGAAGATCGGTGAGGCCTTGACCCTCGCCAGCACCTGACATGCTTTCTATAAGCAACTTGCGTAGGGATCGCGTGTGCAGCTATGATATCGAACTCATTGTGGACGCTGACATTTCGGAGGACCCTGCCTCCTCTTTGATGTCGTCTAGCCCGATGGCGTGCTTCAGCTATTGGGGGACGTGGAGATGGGCAGCAACCATCTGGTTGTCCGTGACCTGCATATCGGGGGCGATGCCCAGGTCCAATGGGGTTGATCCAAATTGCGCAAGCTCGGTCGAGTGATCGCGGAGAAGCTTAATGTCGACTACATCGAAGTTCATGGAGCGGTTCGGACAACGGGTGCGAACCCGGGACGTCGTCCGGGTGTCGTCAGGCTCTCCCGTCCGGCTGAGCCTCAGCTTTCTACACGGCGCGAATACTCCTGAGGCTGCTCGGGTTCTTGTCAGGAGACAGCTGCCGCTGAGGACGGCCCATGCGGTACTCACGGAAATGGTCGATCACGGCAAGGCGTTCGTAACTGTTCCTTGCGTCGACGACCTGCGGGCACTTAAGGACGAACTCTCGTCCGCAGGAGTGATCGCGAAGGTTCATGCGCCGCGGCCGATAAGCGTTCGCGAAGTTCGGGATCGCACCAAGCTGTCCCAGGAGGCGTTCTCCGTGAGGTATGGCCTCGATCTGGCAACGCTTCGGAACTGGGAGCAAGGTCGCTCGGAACCGGATGCAGCGGCGAATACTCTCCTTTGGACCATCGCCCGGAATCCGGAGGCAGTCGAAAAATCGCTCGACATGGAGGACGAAGTGGCGGCGCCGTCTCCCTAGTAGTCTAAGTCTAGGTAGAGGACTGTCGGAACGGCCACTCCATCGCGCCGCTACTCGGGAGCCAACGCGATGGCCGGCCGCCGGACGGGAGGCAACGTCAGGATCCGCGAGATGAGCGGATCCGGCCTGCTGTAGCGCCTTTCCGTCAGCCGTTTCTCGCCTGACCGCCGCAGTGCCAGAACGGGCCGCCCCGCCTTCCGACGCGTGTAGTGGCCCCGGTCACTCAGCAAGAAACTCGATTTGTTTTCGCGCTGAATATATGCACAGGAAATCAGCATCTTTATGTTGCGCTATATGGCTATCGAAGAACGCAAATATCCCGGCGAGCTAGCGTCGCCACAGCAGGTTCACGAGCTGGCAGAGGAAAACCGCAAGGCGGCAAACCACCTCCTTGAGCTCGGACGACCCGGCAAGCCGCTCACCAGAGCGCCGTTCAGATTGGCGGCGATTCATGCGATCGAACTCCACCTGACCGCGCTTTTGCTCCATCGTGGGCACAATCCCAATCAGATCCGCAAACTGCAGCACGACCTGTCGAGACGCACGGAGCACGCACTGGAGGCGGGCCTGCGCCTTCGCGCGAAGACGGCCAAGCATCTCCAGTCCCTTAGCCAGAACCGGGAATATCTCGTCACCCGCTACGGCCCGGAACGGGCCGCCACCGCCTCGCAGATAAACCGCCTCACTGCCACCCTTGAAGAGGTGGCGGCAAAGGTCAGTGCATTGATCGCGCTGCCCGCGAGATTGCAGCAGGCAGATCCAGCTGCCTCCGGGGAGGTTCACGGCCGGGATTCAGCGGCCTCCTGGTCTGCTTCGACAGTTAGTCCAATGACATGATGCACCAGGAACACGTCGACTAGGTACGCAGCCTCGTCCCGTGAAATCGGTAACATGTCTGCCGTGATTTCATTATCGATATAGGACTCGGCGTCCCAAAGGGTGCGAGTCAGCTTCTCGTTGTCCGGCTCAATCCGCTCAACGACCCTTTCGAACGCGGCGTTGGCAGCCTCGATAAGCACAGTACGGTCGGCCCCGGCGACTGGCAGGGACGCAATAACGGCATGGGAATCCATGACGAACGTTTCCTTCTGGAGTGGCGGTCTCTTGCCTCAGCATTTTCGGTCGCCATGCCGACGCTGGTTCTCGCTGGGGTGGCTCGTCGAAGCGCCAGGCGCCACCTTGTGCTCACATGCGCAGCCGCAGGATACGCGAGAATTCGGCAGATGCAATCCAAGGTGACATCGTCGAGCACGGCAGGGCCAGGGACAGAACAGTGTCGGCGCAGTAGGCGAAAGGCGGTTTCCGAGCTTTAGCTTCCCGCACGAAGCGATCTGGAACCAAGCCTGATCTCCGGAGCCGCCGTCGCGCGTCCCGTCAAGCGCAGGCGCGCGCACTCCGCAAGGGCTTGAGCGGAGCGTCCCTTGAGGACGAGCACGGCTGCGCGAGGGACAGAGCGCGTCGGAGGCGGAGCGGGAGCGGGTTCAGGCGGCCTGATCCTTGGTGTGTCCAGAGCGTCTTCTTTGGTCGGCCGCTTACGCCGTTCCTGGGGGTGGCAACCTGGCCCTATCCTTGTCGAAAGCAACGAGCTAACGGGATTAAGTCTTCCGGTTTCGGCACGCGTTGTCTAGTCGTCGGATAGGTGAGTGTTGTGATGTCTGCTACAATCGAAAAGTAGAGTCGAGGGGGCGACAATGGTTGAAGTGTTCCGCGGAAGGAGCGGTAAACTCGAACACGAAGGGGCCGCGCTCGGTAGAGTCCATGCGCAGGCAAATCACCGCAAGGCGTTGGGGTACTGGCTCGGGTTCTTGAAGGGCGTGATGGCCAGCGAGCGGGTCGAGCGGGCGGAGATGCCGCCACTCAGGGTCGAAGCTGAGCAGTTCCTGTCCCTTCTTCACGACGATGATGCTGCCGAGCTCATCCGAGATCTGGATATTTGGGGTAACGCGCCCGAAGAGATCTACGCCGTCCTTGAAACAATAATCGGCATACGCTCACGGGAGTTTGTCGCAGCTGACGACAAGGACGAAGTCAACGAGTTCTACGGATTCTGTGCCGGTATCGCCTGCGACAACTCCATCACGGCAGCAGAGGTCGAAAAACTGCTGTCCAGGTTGGACTCGAGTGTTGTCCTGCGCAGAGACAGCCGCGTGGCATCTCTCGGAGAAACTGCCAGAAGGTCTTTTGCTGACGGTCGCATAACCGCCGACGAGGCAGAAGACATATGCGGGTGGATTGCCCGTCTTGTCGGCGACAGCGCGACAGACACGGGGCTGCCTACCTTCGGCAATGTGGGTGTCATTGACGGCGCCTTGGAGGATGCAAGCCAGTTCGTGATTCCGAGCCGGATGTTCGTCCTGACAGGAAAATTCGTCATCGGCCCGCGAAAGGTAATCGCTGCGATGATTTGCGAACGCGGCGGTGATTGGAAGGACACCGTCTGCGGCCAGACCGACTACCTCATCGTCGCGGCCGAAGCGTCTCGGGACTGGAAGCACAGCCACGAAGGCACGAAGATCATCAGGGCAATGGAGCTTCGCGAAAAGGGAGGTCGGCCGCATCTGGTTCTTGAACCGACGCTGGCCAAAGCGTTGGGTTTCTGACCGCCTCCATCCGGCAAACGGAAAACCTATTATCTTGGAGGTGCGGCTTCAGAGCCTGGTCGCGTCGGAAGCGCGGAGCTGAACACCTGAGCCTTAGTGAATCGTGATACGGGTGTCTGGGCGCTCGCCACACATTTCTGACAGTTTTAAGGCGAGCAGCGGCGGCACCTGCAGGAACAATATCTCCCGCAGGATCGCGGCACCGTCGTGCTTCACTGGTTCACCGGAAGCAAAAGCGAGGCTCGAACGTGCGGCGATGCTCGGCTGCTATTTCTCCGTCAAAGCCGAGATGACCCGTTCGGATCGCGGCCGCTCTCTCGCCTGCACTTGCCCATCGATCTGATGGTGACAGAGACAGACGGCCCTTTCACTGCCAAATGTTTTCTGGCAACGAGAGAATTTTGAAGTTTCGTAAACTATCGGGACCAGTTGGACGATTTTGCACCTCGCGGCCTCCCGGCGGCTGCTTGACGCTCGTTAAATACCGTCGCGCAACATATATCACGCATCCTAGACCGATGCCATCCAACCGCAAGGGAGCACCGCCCGGACTGCCCGCGCCTTGATCAAACCCTGCGTTCTGGTTATATTACTGGAAATATGTCGGAGGCAACTATGGGCAGCTCGCAAAAACGCGCCATTCAAAACTATCGATCTCGCCTCAGCGAGCGCGGCCTGGCGCGCTTCGAAGTGCTTGGCCGCGATGCTGATCGCGACCTCATTCGATCTTTGGCTCGCCGCCTGGCCGAAGATGGGCCGGATGCCTCTAGCCTGCGCGCTGCTGTCAGCCAGACCATCGCGGGCGAGCCACCCAAGCCTGGCGGGATCCTCGCCGCATTGCGTCGTTCGCCGCTGGTGGGAGCTGACCTCGATCTTTCCCGCCCCCATGAAGAGGGACGGAAGATCGACCTGTGACAGGCTACCTCCTCGATACCAACATCATCAGCAATGTCGTCAAATCGCAGCCGTCGGAATCGCTCCTGGCATGGATGTCGAGACAGCGTGACGAGGATTTGTTTATCGCTTCGCTGACCGTTGCGGAAATTCTTCGCGGGGTTCTGGAGAAGCCGCGCGGGAAAAAACGCGACGCACTTGAAAAGTGGTTCTCTGGGCCTGAGGGGCCGCCGGCGCTGTTTGCGGGCCGCATCCTCTCGTTCGACGACAAAGCCGGGCTGATCTGGGCGCGGCTGATGGCAGGAGGAAAAGCGGCCGGCAAGCCGCGCAGCGGGCTCGACATGATCATCGCCGCTGTCGCCGGAGCGAACGAGTGCGTGCTGGTAACGGATAACGAAAAAGACTTTGCCGGGCTCGAGGTCGTCAATCCGATACGCGGAGCGGTCTGATGCGGCGGCGGGTCAAGGAATGCTCGGGAGGGTAAGATGACTGAACTCAGATAGAGTGGACAGACTCCACTTGGAACCCGGTCGCAGGGTGCTCGATCGTTACGGCAGGCTGCACCCATTGTTATGCAATGGAGATGGCCAGACGGCTTGAGGCCATGGGCATCGCGAAATATGCGGGGCTTACCCGTAAAACGGGAAAGCGCACGGTGTGGAATGGCGTGGTGCGGGAAGACCGCGAGGCGTCGTCGTCGAAGGTGAAGGATCGGCTGAGAATCCAGATGTCGTAGAAGTCCTTCATCCTGCTATTCGCCCGCCCCAGCGCCACCATCGCCTGATATTTCTCGGCAATGACAGTTTCCCGCGCATAAGCCCGCAGCCGGGGCATGGGAAGTCGAGCATGGAAAAATAGTCCAGCTCTTCGGCACCAGGCTCCAGCGCATCGCCAAAGCCGATGTCGATCGTCAGGCTGACCCGGGCGCCGCTGATCGAGGCCGTCGTCCGCAGCCTGAGACCACCATACTCCAGCTCCTCGCGTGTGCGGTCGACCCGGAGTGCGTCAGCGTCGAACTCGACGCCATCGCCGGCGTCCTGCGCCAGGACCTCCCGAAAGGTCGCCAGCATTGGCTCCGCGCTCGGATCGCCAAAATCCAGCAGGTCAAGGTCGCGGGTGCCGCGGTGCGGATCATCGAACCAGCTCATCATCAGCATCGCGTCTTCAGCACGAAACGGTCGGCGTGGGGTGACTGGCTAAGCCGGAAAAGCAGCCGCTCGAGGGCGAAGCGGGTCAGAACCAGATCGAAGCTCTGGCCACTTACCTTGGCGAGTTGCAGCAGACGTGCGCGCACCGAGGCGCCGATGTTCTTGATCTCTTTAGCCATTGGCAGTCAGCGCCTCGATATACGGCCGGATGACCGTGGCGACACCGCCACGCTCGGACTGCCTGGCAATTTCGCCGGGCGTGGCCTTGCGCTGGCGAAGCGCTTCCTGGAGGCCCTCGATCGCCACCGACAGGCCGATCTTGTTGCGATATCGGAAACAGTCCGCGATTGTTGTGACAACCCCAAAGACCTTTACGGTCACGCCCTCGACAACATGAGTTTCGACGCTGTCGTTGAGCAGACTTTCGGTAAAACGCACGATGCGAATGGGTGTGCCGTTGGGTTTGGGAGCCCAGTCCTTCTGGGCCGATGGCCAGCCATACCTGTCTCGGAAGCTGATCGGTCAGCTGGTGGAATGCCAGGGCTGACACAAGGCAGACAACGCCTTTGGGTACGCGCTTGGCAGCCTCGGCTAGGCTATGATTGGCGTCGAGCGGCGCATCGGAGAGCTGGTAGAGGCCGCGTGCGAGCCGGAGCACCTCCCCATCCCGTTCCATGCGACTCATCGTGGCCGCTGTTACGCCGGCGTTGCGCAGCTCCGCGAGACGCGCGATTCCGCGCACTGTCAGAAGTGCGTGGGCGATTTGGCGCTGGGGAGCGGGCTCTGGCATTGATACGAAATCTCGGGACTAAGGGGTTACAGTCCGAGGATTTGTATCACTTGTTGAGAATCAATGAAGCCAATCGTCAGCTGCATTGAGCCTTGCGCCGCAGCCATGCTTTGAGTTCGCCGTGGACGGCGGCGACTTCGAGCAGGATATTGGTTTCCCAGGGATGTGGTCCATCGGGATAGAGATCGGAGCCATGGACAACATGGATTTTTCATCCCCGTCGATGCTGAGCGTCCTGCCCATCGCGCGGGGACCAGCGCATGAAGGCCTCGGCCGTTCGCCGCATCTTCGCAAGCCGGCCTTACCGCGCAGCCGCCGTTGTGCTGGGGCGCATCCTAGCCGGTATGCACGTGTCGCAACAGATCCTTCAAAGAAAATCGCGGACTTTTAGCACTCTAAACCGCTGAGAATATGTACGTTGAGCCTGTCATTTGGGCCGCGGGTCGAGACCGTGGCGTATCGGAAACGATCTGCGATGCGGTCGGGCGTATTGACCTCGCCGGACGGCAAGATTGCCTCTGAAATTAGTGGGAGGACGCCAAATGGACGAAGTCAATACAAGGAGTGCCGGCCGATGGTGACACTGGTCATGCGCCTAAAGGCCGCGGCTCATCTTGATCGACTTCGAATCCTGGGACTTTGTGCGCATGCGGACCTAACCGTCTGCGAGCTAGCAGAAGTTCTGAGTCTGTCTCGCGAGCACGTGGTCGCACACGTCCGCCAGCTCGCCAGAGCCGGCTTTCTTCTCGGCAACGAACAGCGCCCCTGGCCTTCGTACCACCTCGAAGCAGGAGGCTCGGACGGCGGCTTGGTTCAATTGCTGGTTGATCTCCTGCCCCACGGCGATGGCCATCACACACAAGACCTACAGCGCCTGGAGGCGATACAGGGGGCGCGGTCCAAGGTGGCCGCCTGCTTGTCCTGAAACTTAGTCCCAATGGAGCGCGAAGCTGATATGAACAATTCGACTGGCGGCGCCATCGCGGAGCCTGACACTTACGGGTGGCCTCACCTGGCTGCCGTAGATTCTCGCGTTCACGAGCTGCTTGTAAGACAGGAGCGCCAGGAGCGGACGACCCTCAAACTTATCGCCTCCGAGAACTTCGCGTCCTCGGCGGTGTTGGAAGCGACCGGGTCTATTTTCACTAACAAGTATGCCGAGGGATATCCCGGCGCGCGCTACTACGCCGGAAACGAGATCGTCGATGAGCTTGAGAACCTCGCCATCGGGCGATTGAAGGCGCTATTCGGCTGTGAACACGCCAACGTGCAGCCTTATTCCGGCTCGCCGGCCAATCAGGCTGTCTGTCGAGCGCTGTTGTGTCCGGGAGACAAGATGATGGGCTTGACCCTCCCCGGCGGCGGGCATCTGACTCACGGTTGGGTCGTCAACTTCTCCGGCACTGACTATCAGCGAGTTCCGTACGGGCTGCACGAAAAGACGCAGCAGATTGACCATGACCGCTTGCGCGAGACGGCCAAACGGGAACGACCGAAGCTCATTTGGGTCGGCGGAACTGCTTATCCGCGTATCTTTGACTATGAGGCAATGGCCGAAATCGCTTCCGAGGTGAACTCCTATCTGGTGGCCGACATCGCCCACATCACCGGCCTCGTTGTCGCAGGAGTGCATCCGAATCCTGTTGGCCATTGCGATGTGGTCACCAGCACCTCTCACAAGTCGATCCGCGGCCCTCGCGGTGGCTTCATCTTGTCAAGGAATGAAGACCGCTATCAGGCGCTCTATCATTCCAAGAGCAAACACAATCTGGCCAAACGCATAGACCGTGCCGTGTTCCCTCTCCTCCAGGGCGGACCGCACATGAATACGATTGCCGCGCTAGCTGTCGCTCTGCAGGAAGCAGGGAACCTGTCCTTCCGTGTGTACGGTCAGCAGATCGTCAAAAATGCCAAGGCGCTGGCCCAGGCGCTTCTACAGCGAGGTTATGAGCTCGTCACGGGGGGCACTGACAATCACATGCTGATCCTTGATCTTCGGGACCGGCCGCTATCCGGGAAAGCCTATGCCGAGCGCTTGTCGCAAGCGGGCATCATTACGAATTTCAACATGGTGCCGGGCGACCGGCGCCATCCCGCGCTCACCAGCGGCATACGCTTAGGTACGCCAGCAGTGACGTCTGTGGGCATGCGCGAGGCGGAAATGGTGCAGATTGCCGCTTTCATCGACCTGGTCTGTCGCCAGCCCGATGATTCGGACGTGCATGCCAGGGTGCGCAGAGACGTTGCCGACTTCTGCGCTGCGTTCGACGTGCCTGGCATCTCCGACAGGTAAGACGGCCAGATCAACTGTCACATCCAATTCCAACGTTTGAAGCGAGGACATTCCATGACCAGACAATTCGTGTTCTCTTCCGAATCCGTCGGCGCGGGACATCCCGACAAGATGGCCGACAATATCTCAGATGGCGTCCTCGATGCGATCCTCCGCAAGGATCCTACGGCTCGTGTTGCTTGTGAAGCGTTGGTGAAGTCAGGGATGGTCGTTCTGGCTGGCGAGATCACCAGCGACGCGCAGATCGACTACAGCCAAGTTGCCCGCGATATCATCTTGGACATTGGATATGACGACGATGCGATCGGCTTTGACGGCCGGCGTTGCGCCGTGATCTTGGCCTTGACCGAGCAGTCGCCTGACATCAGCCAGGGCGTCGACGAGGGACGAGGGCAGGATCTCGAGCAGGGAGCGGGGGATCAGGGCCTCATGTTCGGGTACGCGTGCAACGAGACCGAAACATTGATGCCGTTGCCAATCCAACTCGCTCACGAATTGACAAAAAAACAGGCAGAGGTGCGCCAAACCGGACGCCTTGGCTGGCTTCGCCCGGACGTTAAATCTCAAGTGTCCGTCCGTTATGAGGGTTTGCGCCCGGTAGCGCTTGATACCATAGTCCTGTCGACGCAGCATGACGAGGAGGTCTCACAAGCCACAGTCCGCGAAGGCGTCATTGAGGAGATCATAAGGCCGGTCTTGCCCCACGACTTGGATACGACGGGGATAAGGTTCCTGGTCAATCCAACAGGCCGGTTCGTGGTCGGTGGGCCGCGCGGCGACTGCGGGCTCACCGGACGCAAGATCATCGTCGATTCCTACGGTGGGATGGGGCGTCACGGCGGCGGCGCCTTTTCGGGCAAGGACCCGTCCAAGGTTGATCGCTCGGCCGCCTATGCGGCGCGGTACGTCGCAAAAAATGTCGTTGCAAGCGGCCTTGCGGATGTCTGCGAGGTTCAGCTTGCCTACGCGATCGGTGTGGCCGCGCCGGTGTCTATCCTGATCAATACCTTCGGAACCGCAAAGATCGACGAAAAAAGGATCGAGCGCGTCGTTCTTGAGCTTTTCAATCTCCGACCGAAAGGCATCATCAAGATGCTTGATCTCTTACGCCCAATATACCGCAAGACCGCGACATACGGACACTTCGGCCGCGAAGAGCCGGAGTTCACGTGGGAAAGGACGGACAGAGCTGAGGACCTGCTGCGTGAGGCAGGACCGGCAGCAGCGTGATGCGCCGATGTTGGATGCAGCGGCATACGGCAACTCCATTCCACACCTGCAAAAACCCGCCCGCGCCCGGCGCGGCAGAGGGTGGGTTTTTGGCGGAGATATGAATAGATGCTGGACTATGACGTGCTTTGTATCGGTAATGCCATTGTCGACATCATCGCCCAGTGCGACGAGGCATTCCTTGAGACGAACGGCATCATCAAGGGCGCGATGAATTTGATCGACATGAGGCGCGCCGAGCTGCTCTACAGCCGCATGGGCCCGGCCATCGAAGCCTCCGGCGGCAGCGCCGGCAACACGGCGGCGGGCGTCGCCAGCTTCGGCGGCCGCGCCGCCTTCTTCGGCAAGGTCTCGAATGACACGCTCGGCGAGATCTACGCCCATGACATGCACGCCCAGGGCGTCGCCTTCGACACCAGGCCGCTCAATGGCGAACCGCCGACGGCGCGCTCGATGATCTTCGTCACGCCGGACGGCGAGCGCTCGATGAACACCTATCTCGGCGCTTGCGTCGAGCTCGGTCCGGAGGATGTCGAGGCGGACAAGGCGTCGGGCGCCGCCGTTACCTATTTCGAGGGCTATCTGTGGGACCCGCCGCGCGCCAAGGAAGCGTTCCGGCAGACGGCGAAGCTCGCCCACGCAGCCGGGCGCGAAGTGTCGATGACATTGTCGGATTCGTTCTGCGTCGACCGCTACCGCGAGGAGTTTCTGGAGCTGATGCGCTCGGGCACCGTCGACATCGTGTTTGCCAACAGCCACGAGATCAAGTCGCTGTACCAGACCGCCTCGTTCGACGAGGCACTGGCGCAGATCCGCACGGATTGCAGGATCGCCGCCGTGACCTGTTCTGAAAAGGGCTCGGTGATCGTGCGCGGCGGCGAGACCGTGGTGATCAAGGCGACCGCGATCAAGGAACTGGTTGACACGACAGGCGCCGGCGATCTCTATGCCGCCGGCTTCCTGCATGGCTACACGCAAGGCCGCGACCTGCAGACCTGCGGCGACCTTGGCTCACTGGCGGCCGGATTGGTGATCCAGCAGATCGGCCCCAGACCCCGGCAGAATTTGCGCCGCGAGGCTGAACAGGCGGGTTCGCTGTAGGGCGGCATTTCCGCCACGTGTTGCCCACCTTCCTGTTGTGCAGGCTGTCCAGACGAGCGCGTGTAAATCGAACGCGTACCAGTCCGAGAAGGATGGCGGTTTTTCTCCAAATTTCTGGTTGTTGAGGCTCAGGAACGTTGTCGCACTTCGGGCCAGTACTGCCCGATCATGAATGGCCAACACGCGCCATTTTTGACGAAGTCGTTTTGGGACGGGATCGTACAAATGGCAGATAGCCCGAGCGGCCAGGCACAGCCTGCGCACACCGGAGAGTGGCGCAGAAGGCTCAGCTCTACGGCGACCTCCGAATTGGGAGCCGCAGGTGAACAGTTCACATAAACACATAAACATTTCTTTATACCTCATTGACAACAAAGCGGGCTGCTGCGATTGTCCGCGTGTCGTGGTTCTCCGCTAGGCGTTGCCGTAGCAGAGCTAAGAGGGAAGCCGGTGCAATGCCGGCGCTGCCCCCGCAACTGTAAGCGGCGAGCCAGACCCATCAATGTCACTGGGGCGAACTGCCCCGGGAAGACGGGGCAGAGGCTGTGACCCGCGAGCCAGGAGACCTGCCACGGTAAACAACGTCACGGGCGGGGTGTCTGGTGGCCGCGGCAGCTCGGCGTTTATGCCGGCCTGCTAGCGCCTTCCTTGTCCCCGCCGCAACCATCGGGGGTGGGATGAATGTCTCCCAGCAAGTTCCCATAGCAACGCTTGGCATGCCGCGTGTCGGTCGCCGGCGAGAACTGAAATTCGCGCTCGAAAGCTACTGGTCCGGAAAATCTTCTGCTGCCAACCTTCTGTCGACGGCGAAGGCACTCCGTGCCGCCAGCTGGAGCGAGCAGCACGACCGCGGCGTGTCGAAAATCCCGTCGAACGACTTCTCACTGTATGACCATGTGCTCGACACCGCAGCAATGGTCGGCGCCGTGCCAGCTCGTTACGGCTGGACGGGCGGCGAGGTCCCGCTCGACATCTACTTCGCGATGGCGCGCGGGACGCAAGGCGATACTGCGGGTTGTGGACACGCCAGTCACGGGCATGCAGTTCAGGGGCAGCGCGTAACCGCGATGGAAATGACCAAATGGTTCGACACTAACTACCACTACATCGTGCCGGAGCTGAGCCAGGATCAGACATTCGCGCTCTCGTCGACGAACCCAGTCGATCACTTTCTGGAGGCAAAAGAGCTTGGCATCCATACACGCCCGGTCATCCTTGGACCGGTCACCTTCCTCAAGCTGGCGAAGTCTCCCGGCCAGGGTTTCGATCCGATAGCGCTCCTACCGCGGCTGCTGCCCGTCTACGAGCAACTCCTGCGGACGCTGGAGCTCTCGGGGGCGGACTGGGTGCAGATTGATGAGCCGGCGCTTGTGCTCGATCTTAACCCGATCGAACGAGCTGCCTTCGAATTCACCTATGGCCAGCTGTCGAAAGCCGCGCCCAAGTTGAAAATTATGCTGGCTACCTATTTCGGGCCGCTCGGGGACAATCTCGAGACCACGCTTTCGCTGCGCCTGGCGGGCCTACATCTCGATCTCGTGCGCGCTCCCGAGCAGTTGGAGACGGTTGGTCGGCTCGCACCGAAGGATCTGGTGCTCTCACTTGGCTTGATCGACGGCCGCAACGTCTGGCGCGCGAACCTGGCTGCCATTCTCGACCGCATCAAGCCGGTCGTTGCCGGCTGGCCGCTGGATCGCGTCGAGATTGCGCCTTCCTGCTCGATGCTTCATGTGCCGATGGACCTGCGGATGGAGACCGCGCTGGATGTGGACGTCAGTTCGTGGCTGGCATTCGCCGCCCAGAAGACTGAAGAGCTGCTCGTGCTGGCCCAAGCCTTATCCGAAGGCAGGGAGGCCGTAGCAGGCTCACTGAAAGCTTCTGCCGAGGCGGCCGCCGCGCGCGCAATGTCTACAAAGGTCCATGATCCGCTCGTCCACGGTCGAATTAGCAGCATTGACGGCGTCATGAAGCAACGAAAGAGCGCATTTGCCAAGCGCTCGAGAGTCCAGGCCGACACGCTCCGCCTGCCGCCGTTCCCGACGACGACCATCGGGTCCTTCCCGCAGACGCCCGAGGTGCGCAGGGCGCGCTCCGCTCACGCGAAGGGCCGGCTGAGCTATGTCGACTACCAGGCCTTCCTGAAGAAGGAGACTGAGGCGGCTGTGCGTTGGCAGGAGGAGATCGGGCTGGACGTGCTGGTACACGGCGAGTTCGAACGACACGACATGGTGCAGCATTTCGGCGAGCAGCTGTCCGGCCTCGCCTTCACCCAGCATGGCTGGGTGCAAAGTTACGGCTCCCGGCTCGTGCGCCCTCCCATCATCTTCGGCGACGTATCGCGGCCCAATCCGATGACGGTCCTCTGGTGGCAATTTGCCCAGTCGCTGACGAAAAAGCCGGTAAAGGGCATGCTCACAGGCCCAGTGACCATTCTTAACTGGTCTTTTGTGCGCGACGACGTACCCCGCGCCGAGGTCTGCCGCCAAATCGCGCTCGCCATCCGCGATGAAGTGGCCGACCTGGAAAGAGCTGGCGCAAGGGTGATCCAGATCGATGAGGCCGCGTTTCGCGAAGGCTTGCCCCTGCGGAAGTCCGACTGGAAACATTATCTCGGCTGGGCTGTCGAATGCTTCCGGCTCGCTTCAACGGGTGTAGCGGACGCGACCCAAATTCACACCCACATGTGCTATTCTGAGTTCAATGAGATCATCGACTCGATCGCTGAACTGGACGCGGACGTGATTTCGATTGAGACGTCGCGCTCCAAAATGGAACTGCTAGACGCCTTCACGAAGTCCAAATATCCGAATGACATCGGTCCTGGCGTCTACGACATTCACTCACCACGTATCCCGGAAGTCGGCGAAATTTTACATCTCGCCCAACTTGCCCGCGCGCGACTGTCGGACGGCCAACTGTGGGTGAATCCGGATTGTGGCCTCAAAACAAGGAAATGGGAGGAGGTCCGGCCTGCCCTCATGAACATGGTCGCTGCCGCATGCGCGCTGCGGGAGAAAGAGCGGGCGCAGGTCGCTGGGCCAGTGTGACCGGCAAACATGTGACCAGCGGATTCGCGGATCGAATTCAAGGCAGAAGGAACGGCATCGAAAAGCCGCGCACTGCTCGAAGACGCGTGCGAGGCCCCCCACCCTTGTCGTCCAGCCGAAGGTCCGCGCGACGACTCAGCGGCGGGCAGGATCTGGAAGCGCTTCTGGTCGTCCGAAGGACGGATGATTTCGCCACGAAATGAAGGAAGACGGCTTTGTCCATGAGCTGCAGCCTCTCACAGGCGCCAGCGGCCAACAGACACTTCACCGAGGGCCAACGCTTGAGGATGCCGCCTGAGCACCGGCACCATCGAGATAGCGGCCGATCCAGTCGAGTCCGTTACAGCCGGACTCGTCGCTTCGATGACGTAGCTTCGGTTGCACAATGGATGTCCCGGTCGCGGCCCGACGTACGAACCCGGACCTCAGCGCCGACCTAAGGAGACCGACGCACCTTGGGTTGGCCCCTACTGTCGGGTTTGTCGAGTTAGCGACACGGCGATGTTGGGCCCGGCGTGTTGCCGCGCTTTCAGTGAAGCCATTGATAACGTGCAGAACAGTTTTTCTGAGGCGCTTCCTACCCAGTTGGCACGACTCTTGATGTTCTAGTGGTATGGCGGCATACGCGTCCGACCGGTATCACTGATTCATGCTCTTATTCAGCACTAGAGCACGTCCGGCGATCGATGAATCGATTGTGATGTGACGCGAATCGGTTTGGCTGATTCAACGTCCACTTTTATGGAGGTGGACGATGGCGAGAGCACTTGGTGAGGATCTGCGGTCACGTGTCGTGAAGGCTGCGGGTGAAGGAGCATCGGCCCGGCAAGCAGCGGCTCGGTTCGGTGTCGGGATATCGAGTGCGATCCGCTGGATCGGCAGAGCCCGGATGGGCGAGACGACACCACGACCGCAGGGACGACGGCGCGGCTCGCGTCTCGACGCCCATGCCGACTTCATCATCGGGATGATCGAGGAGCGCAAGGACATCACGCTGAACGAGATGGTGGAGCGGCTCTTGGCCGAGCGGTCCATGCGCATCGGCCGCAGCACGTTGAGCGACTGGCTGCGGGGGCACGGCTGGACGTTCAAAAAAAGTCCGCACACGCACTGGAGCAAGATCGCCCCGACATCCTGAAGCGCCGGCGTGCCTGGTTCGACGGCCAGCTCGACCTCGATCCGGCAAGGCTCGTCTTCATCGATGAGACCGGGCTGTCGACCAAGATGGCTCGCCTGCGCGGAAGAGCGCTGCGCGGCGAACGCTGCCGGGCCGGCGTGCCGCACGGTCACTGGAAGACCACGACCTTCACCGGCGCGCTCAGGCTGACCGGAATGACCGCGCCCTTCGTCTACGACGGCGCCATGAACGGGGTCGTGTTCCTCGCCTATGTCGAGCAGGTGCTGGCGCCAACGCTGACGCCAGGCGACGTCGTCGTCATGGACAATTTGCCGGCGCACAAGTCCGGGGGCGTGCGCGAGGCGATCGAAGCCGCCGGTGCAAAGCTGATGTTCCTCCCGCCCTACAGCCCCGACTTCAACCCCATCGAAAACGCCTTCGCAAAGCTCAAGGCGCTCCTGCGGGCGAGGGCCGAGCGAACAATCGCAGCCCTATGGGACACCGTCGGCGCGCTCGTCGACCTTTTTACGCCAACAGAATGCGAAAACTACTTCAAGGCCGCAGGCTATGAACCGGATTAAACCGGACGTGCTCTAGAATGGGCCAACAATGACGACCGATATCTCAGCCTATGGTGTGACCGAATTGGCTCCCGAAGAAGCATCTGCAATTTCGGGAGGGATGTTTTGGGCAATAGCTTTCGCGATTTTGGGACGTTCGGCCTTGCAGCTGTAAGCATAGGGGCAAAAGTCGCCGACCCAAATCACTGATTCACCCTTACATTTCAAGCTCTAGGAAAGGAGAAAAAAATGAAGACCAATATGCAAGCTTATGGTGTGACCGAGTTAACGCGCGAAGAAGCATGTGCAACGTCGGGAGGGTGGTTCTGGCTGGCGTCCGCAGTATTTAGCGGAGTTGCTGCGTTAGTATTTGGTATAGCAGCCGTGATAACATATGTTAAGCATCATTAAGATCCATAATATTCGCGACTGCTCTGGGGTTGACCTTTGTCATCTCCAGGCAGCTGTGGCCTGGTTTGTCGCGCTGACAGCGTGATGTTCGGCCCGGCGTGCCGCCGCGCTCTCAATTAAGCCGCCGAAACAAAAAAGCATAAGCGCTGTTCCGGAGCTTCCTGTGCAGTTGGCACGACTCTTGATGTTCTCGTTGGACGGCGGCACACGCCGCCGAGCGTGCATTACTGATTCATCGTATTATTTTGAGCTCTGGGAAAGGAGAAAACAAATGAAGGCGGAAATGTCAGCTTATGGTGTGACCGAATTGGTTCCCGAAGAAGCATCTGCAATTTCGGGAGGGATGTTTTGGGCAATAGCTTTCGCGATTTTGGGGACGTTCGGCCTTGCAGCTGTAAGCATAGGGGCAAAAGTCGCCGACCCAAATCACTGATTCACCCTTACATTTCAAGCTCTAAGAAAGGAGAAAAAATGAAGACCAATCTGCAAGCCTATGGTGTGACCGAGTTAACGCGCGAAGAAGCATGTGCAACGTCCGGAGGGTGGTTCTGGCTGGCGTCGGCAGTATTTGGCGGAGTTGCTGCGATAGCACTGGGTATAGCAGCCGTGATAACATATATTAAGCATCATTAAGAAGATCCATAATATTCGCGCCGCCTGGGGTTGACCTCGGTCACCTCCAGGCAGATGTCGCCTGGTTTGTCGTATGCGTGATGTACGGCCGACGCACTCTCAGTTGGGTTTGGAATAAGCTACAGAACGCCTTTTTGGCCTCTATTTGCGTAGTCGGCATGGGTATTGCCGCCTTTAGGCGCGGGGGAGTGCTGCCGAGCTGCAGAATGATCGCCGACTTTCATCGTTGAATGTTGGAAAGGAAAACAATGGATACCGACATATCAGTATACGGCTTGACCGAGTTAACCCGAGAAGCGGGATCATCGACTTCCGGTGGCCCTTGGTTCATAGCCTCAGTTTCTGCTGTAGGATTCGTTGATGTAGTACGCGCCGAAGACATGGTGGATGATTGGCAACATCATAGATCAATATCATTGTGACCAGCGAGACCGTGATCAATATCTCACTTATTCCTGAACTTGCCAACTGCACTGCAGAGAGCATCCTTTCTCGAGGATCATATAGATCTTTGATCATCTACAAGATTATTTTGCTCTCTGTGGCTGCGGCGCTGGTCTCGCTGCCTTTCATCACAGTAATGGTATCTTTCCAAAGTGCCGGTATTATTCGACCCACCGTCGAGAAGACGCCCCTGGTGGCGCCGGTCTCCGGACGCATCTCCCGCATCCTTGCCGCCGAAAACGATCTGGTTGCTCAGGGGCAAGAGATCCTCGCCCTCGATGATGGGGTGGTTGAGGAAAAGCTCAGGGCGCTTAAAGGCGATATTCGCGCGAAGAGCGATTTTGCCAGTGACCTCGAAACCCTGATCTCCTCCGGCACGCAAGCCAAGGACCCGATCCGCCTCTTAACCGAGTCAGCCACGGCCGAGCGCGCCCATTTCCTCAACCTGCTGCGGGAGAACCGATATGCCCGCGATAATGCGGCCGCGGAACTTGAGCGTGCTAAGCGACTGCTCTCCGCTGCTGTAGCACCGGCAAAGTCCGTTGAGGAAAACGCCTTCGCACTTCAGAATGTCGAGATCCAGGGCGAGATCCTCGCCCGGCGCAAATTGGCCGAATGGAACCAGCAGCTGTTCGACGTTAACCTGCGCCTCCAGGAACTCACGGCCACCGTGCATCAGCTTGAGAGCGAACGGGACCTGACTCTCATTCGAGCCCCCGTATCAGGCGCTCTCGAGCAATTCTCGGGCCTCGCTTCCAGCAGCTACGTCCAGGCCGGGCAAACCGTCGCTTGGGTTTCGCCGGATGGTGAACTGGTGGCGGAAATCTTCGTTTCCCCCAACGACATCGGCTTTGTCCGCCCGGGCCAGTCGGTGCGTCTCCAAGTGGATGCCTTCAACTACAATCAATGGGGTGTCATTGACGCGACGGTGCTCGACGTGGCGCACGACTTCACCCTGCACGACGGGAGACCGGTCTTCAAGGTCCGCTGCGCGCTCTCTCGCCGCCACCTCGCCCTCAAGCACGGGGTCATCGGTAACCTGAAGAAAGGCATGACCGTCCGGGCCCGCTTCCTCCTGGGTGACCGCAGTGTCCTGGGACTCCTGTACAACGAGGCCGACGATTGGCTCAATCCGCTCCTGGCGAGCCACTGATCCTTCATTTTCCAAAAAGTCAGCGAGCCGCTATGTCGAGCAAAGCCATCAAGTTCAAGCAGCGCGACATCACCGATTGCGGGGCCGCCAGCCTTGCTTCTGTCGCGGCCTTCTATGGCTACAAGCTGCCGCTGTCGCGCGTCCGGCAGTATGCCTCGACCGACCGCTCCGGCACTACTGTGCTGGGCCTCATGGAAGCGGCCCGGAAGCTGGGCTTCGTTGCCAAGGGGGTAAAGGGTGGCTTCGACAGCCTATACAAGATCCCCAAGCCCGCCATCGCGCACGTAATCGTCAACGAGGTCCTGCATCACTTCGTCGTAGTCCAGGCGATCAATGCCAGGTGGGTCATCGTCATGGACCCAGCCTATGGTGAAATCCGCAAGCTGGCGCACGAGGAATTCAAAAAGCAATGGACTGGCGCCCTGGTGCTCCTGGTTCCGGCAGACACCTTCAAGCGCCGCGACGAGACCAGCTCACCCCTAGGTCGTTTCGTACGTCTGCTTGCGCCACACAAGGCGGCGATGGCGCAGGCTCTCGCCGGGGCCCTGGTGACGACGATCCTTGGGCTCTCGACGGCCATTTACGTCCAGAAAATCGTCGATCATGTGATTACAGCGGGCAACCGAAATCTGCTCAACCTGATGAGCGTCGCCATGCTGCTGATCTTGATTGTACAGGTCGTAATCAATCTCCTCAGAAACCGGCTCGTCCTGCAAACGGGACAGAAGATCGACGTCCACCTAATCCTTGGCTATTACAATCACATCCTAAGCCTGCCTCAGAAGTTCTTCGACACGATGCGCATGGGCGAAATCATTTCCCGCATGAATGACGCGGTGAAGATCAGGAGCTTCCTGAACGACGTCTCGATCAACATGTTCGTCGACGTGCTAATGATACTGTTCTCGTTAGGACTGATGTTCATCTACTCGTGGAAGATCGCGTTGGTCGTAGCGGCCTCCATCCCGTTGTACCTCTCCGTCTATTGGACCATCAACCGGCTGCATAGGAATCGACAGCGCGCCATGATGGAGAACGCTGCCGAACTTGAAACGCAACTGGTGGAGTCACTCGGAGCTGTCTCCACGATCAAGATCTCCGGCATGGAGAGCTTCGCGAACTTCCAGGTGGAGACCCGCTTCATCAAGATGCTTCATTCCGTCTACAGCTCCGGCCTGATCTCGATCTTTGGAGACAGTACCTCGACTTTCCTCGCAACTCTATTCACCATCGTGCTGCTGTGGTTCGGAACGACGCTTGCCCTCGATCAAACCATCACGCCCGGCGAATTACTGTCCTGCTACACCTTGCTGGGCTATGTCACCCGGCCGGTTGCCAGTCTGATTCAGACCAACCGGATCGTTCAGGATGCTTTTATCGCGGCGGATCGCCTGTTCGAGATCTTCGACCTAGAGCCGGGAAGCGGTGGCGGCATCAATGCCGACAAATCCCACATTGGCGACATCCACCTGGAGAAGGTCACGTTCCGCCATGGTAGCCAGCTCGAGCTTTTCCAGGATCTTAGCGTCACCTTCCGTCAGGGGGAAATGACAGCGGTGGTGGGGGAAAGCGGCTCGGGCAAGAGCACCCTTGCGGCGCTGCTGCAGAATGTCTACCCGCTTGAGGGTGGACACATACGGATAGGCCGCTATGCCCTCCAGGACCTCTCGACCGTATCCCTGCGTAAGGTTGTGGCTGCGGTGCCGCAATCGGTCGACGTGTTCTCGGGCTCGGTGATCGACAACATCGCCCTTGGCGAGTTCGAGCCGGACGTCGAAAAGATTCTCCAAATCTGCGATCAAACAGGGCTGCGGGAGGTGATCGAGCGCTGGCCCGGTGGCTTCCAGGCCTATCTAGGCGAAAGCGGCGTACGCCTCTCCGGAGGCGAGAAGCAGCGCCTTGCGTTGGCTCGGGCTCTGTATCGGGATCCGGAGATCCTGATCCTCGACGAAGCAACCTCCTCTCTTGACTCGGTCGCCGAGGCGTTTGTCCTGCGAGTGGTTGAGGATCTGCGTCGGGGCGGCAAGACCATAGTCATCATCTCTCATCGACTCAGCACCGTCCGTTGCGCCGACAAGATAGTGGTCTTGGACAAGGGGCGGGTTGTTGCGGAGGGAAGGCATGCTGATTTGGTGGCAACTGAAGGCGCTTACGCTCGCTTGTGGAGAGTGCAAACCGAAACCAGCTAACAGCTTCAGGTGAGGACATTGCAGATCCCAAGACCAATCATGGCTTCGCGCTGGTGGGCTCATCAGAACGCCATAGGAGCCGTCGGGAGCGCTGAACCGCCCGTCGGTCGAGCGGTCAAAGAAGATCGGCTCCCGCTAGGCTGTGTAGAAGCGGTGAACCTCCTGCCCTGCCGGTAGCTTCACCAGCTGGGGAAGGCGCCTGCCAGGTCTGCGGGAGGAAGTGGCCCGCTCACGCTCCTTGCTCAGGCTGCCGGCAAGCACGGTGGCGATATGGCGGTCCGTGCGGTCGAGCGGTTGGTCGCACCACACTACGTGTAAGGAGATTCTGATGTCGAACATGATGAAGGCGCTGGTCAAGGCCAAGGCCGAGCCGGGCATCTGGATGGAAGAAGTGCCGGTGCCGGAAATCGGTCCGAACGACGTGCTGATCAAGATCAGCAAGACCGCGATCTGCGGTACCGACGTCCACATCTACAATTGGGACCAGTGGGCGCAGAAGACCGTGCCGGTGCCGATGGTGACCGGCCACGAGTTCGTCGGAACGGTTGCCGATTTCGGCGCGGCGGTCACCGAATACAAGGTCGGCCAGCGCGTATCGGGCGAAGGCCACATCGTCTGTGGCCATTGCCGCAACTGCCGGGCGGGCAGGGGCCACCTGTGCCGCAACACGCTCGGCGTCGGCGTCAACCGGCCCGGCGCCTTCGGTGAATATCTGGCGATCCCGCAGCACAACGTCGTGCCGATCCCCGACGACGTGCCCGACGAGATCGCCGCGATCTTCGATCCCTTGGGCAATGCGGTTCACACCGCACTGTCCTTTGATTTGGTCGGCGAGGACGTGCTGGTCACCGGCGCCGGCCCGATCGGCATCATGGGTGCGCTGGTGGCGCAGTGCGTCGGCGCGCGAAAGGTCGTCATCACCGACATCAACCCGGTGCGGCTGGCGCTGGCAAAAAAGCTCGGCGTCCAGCATGTGGTCGACGCGTCGAAGGAAAAGCTGCGCGATATCATGCCGGCGCTCGGCATGACCGAAGGTTTTGACGTCGGCCTCGAAATGTCGGGTGCGGCACCCGCCTTCCGCGACATGATCGACACCATGAACAATGGCGGCAAGATCGCCATTTTGGGCATTGCGCCGACCGGCTTCGAGATCGACTGGAACAAGGTCATCTTCAAGATGCTGCATCTCAAGGGCATTTATGGCCGCGAAATGTTCGAGACCTGGTACAAGATGATCGCGCTGGTGCAGGGTCCGCTGGATGTCAGCGGCCTGATCACGCACCGCATCGGCGTGGACGACTATATTTCCGGCTTCGAGGCGATGAAGAGCGGCAATTCCGGCAAGGTGGTGATGGACTGGCAGGGCGACTGGTCGATGTGACTTTGCGGAGGTGCTGACGGGAACGCCACCCTGGCTGCCGTCGATCTCCCCGCGAGGGGCATCGCTGGTGCAAGGCAGTGGCTCATGCCACCAACATGCGACGCTCAATCGTGCCGCGACGTATCACGGCCCAATCGGACGGCTGCGCTTGTGGCCATTCGCCCAGATCGGTCAAGGAATGCTCATTGGCCCCCGACGCGATCGCCTGTTTTCCCAATGCCTAGGATCGAGGTCGAGGTGTTGTGGGCGTTTCAGTTGGCAAGATGGGATATGTGATCTCCGGTCGCTTTCCGGTCAGCGAATTAAGGTAGGCAACGATCCGATCGATTTCGATTTGCGTTAGCTCTTGGCCAAGCTGGGTGGTGCCCATGATGGCGACGGCCTCGCTCAGGTCCCAGACCTTGCCCGAATGAAAGTATGGCGCGGTGATTGCTACGTTGCGCAGCGACGGCACGCGGAAAACATAGGAATCCTCGGGTACATTGGTGACGGCGAATCGTCCCTTGTCGTTCTCCGGCAGAATGTCGGCGCTAGGCTTCTCAACGAGGCCGAATGGATAATAGCCTTCCCCACCAATATTGACACCGGAATGGCAGGACGAGCAGCCCTTTTCGATAAAAAGGGCCAGGCCCTGTTTCTCTTTGGGACCGATGGCGGTCTCATCGCCATTGAGGAAGGCGTCGAAGGGGGCCGGCGTGACCAGTGTCGCCTCGTAGTCTGCGAGTGCATTGACTAGATTGTCGAGGGTGATGGGATTGGCCTCATCCGGGAAAGCTGAATGGAACAACTCCACATATTGCGGCATCGATTTGAACGTCTCGACCACTCGATGCGGTGTGTTGGCCATTTCGACACCGGCCTGTATCGGCCCTTTGGCCTGAGCTTTCAGGTCTTCGGCGCGACCGTCCCAAAACTGTGATTTGTTGAAGACAGAGTTAAACACCGTCGGCGCGTTGCGCTGCCCCTTCTGCCAACCATGGCCAATCGAAGTTTCACGATTGTCGTCGCCCCCGGTGGCCAGGTTGTGGCACGAGTTGCAGGAGAAAACGCCTGAGGACGAGAGGCGTGGATCGAAGAACAGTGCCTTGCCGAGGGCAATCCTGTCCGGCGTGCTCGGGTTGTTGGCGAGCGCCGGCGTGAATGGCAAGGGCTTGAAGGTGGCCAGTGCCGTTTCTCTGAGGTCTGGCGGAATGGACTGCGCAGCAAAAGCTGTGGCTGCCACAAGCGCAACAGCCACCGCAGGGAATAGAATTTTCATAAATGGAGTCCTTACGATGTGCACGGAAACCATTCTCCACATGCGGCCTGCGAACGCCCTGCGCTAGATCAGCGGATCGAGGGAATCGTGCCTGTCGACCAAGCCAATCGAGCGGCGGAGACATTGACTGCGATTCATCGCCCGACGGCGGATTCAATGGTGGCGCGCGCGCAGTCGCTGTTTGTTCGCCTGAGGGTTTGGTCGGTTCTGTGGCCTGTCGCCACATGCTGGCGCAACGCCAGCCTGTTTCATACGCGCAAGCTTTTCTGCCCCCATCGAGTGCACGGCTCATGGTTTACAAGCTTTCTGCGTCTTCCCTCTGCAATTCAGACGGACGAGATCGGAACGGAAAGGCGGACACTGGCGCAGTTATGGGACAGCGACTACCAGGCAGATCAGTGTCACGACCGCGTGATGTGGTGCTATAGACCTCAATCTTGGACGAGCAACGAACAATCCTGTCGTGACATTTGTTGCTTTCACCGGAAATCACCACTAGAAGCGACGCTCCGCAGACCAATCCACCGGAGAGTTTCATGCCAGAAGAAGACTTCAAAAACATCGACAACCTCATCCAGCTTACCACAGATGTTGTCTCAGCCTATGTTTCCAACAATCCCGTTCCGGTGGGGGACCTTTCAGCCCTGATCGGCCAAGTGCACGAAGCTTTGAAGGGCACGGCGGCCGGTCGCGTCTCGGCACAAGAGCCGACGGTGTTGACGCCGGCGGTCCCGATCAGAAAATCGGTGACGCCGGACTACATTGTCTCCCTTGAGGATGGGAAGAAATTCAAATCGCTAAAGCGTCATCTGTCGACCCATTACGGGCTGAGCCCTAATGAATATCGCGCCAAATGGGGTCTGCCGGCGGACTATCCCATGGTCGCGCCGAACTATGCGGCTGCCCGCTCTGCGTTGGCCAAGACAATGGGACTCGGCCGCAAACCGAAAGAGCCTGAAGTCTCGGCGCCGGAGAAGCGGTCCAGAAAGAAGGTACCAGCGTGACTTCTTCCTCATCCAGACCCGCTGTGGGGCTGGCGGCTCGATCGGCATGATGTGAGCGAAACATCGAAAGGCGGGATCAAATCCCGCCTTTTCCTTGCACGGTGTGATTACACGGCGCGAAGCGGAATGGAATTGACATAGCGCAGAGACACAGGAGATCGCAGGGGTAAAAGGAGGACAGTTGTCAACTTGGGAGGGAAACTGTTGCAGACTTCTATCCTGAAAGAACATCGCGAGGCTCTCCTGCCTTGGTACACCATCTATCCGACTGTGCCGGAGTTCTCCGCAGCGGTCGGCGCAGAAAGCTATGAGGAATGGCTAAGAGGTCTGCCGGCTGACGATCCGGTGTCGCTCTATCTCCACATTCCGTTCTGCCGATCGATTTGCTGGTATTGCGGCTTTCCGACCACAATTGCCCGCAACCATGGTCCGATCCTCGACTATGTGGCCGATCTGCGTGACGAGATCCGTTTGGTCTCGGAGCAAGTGCCGCAGAGGCTCGTCGTGAACGACGTGCATTTCGGCGGTGGAACCCCGACCCTGATCGGGGCAGCGGAATTCTTGGCCATGATCGAACTCCTGCGCCGCCGCTTCGCGTTCAGGGAGCCCGCTACGATCGCCGTCGAAATTGACCCGCGCACGTTCACGCGCGAGATCGCCGAGGCACTGGGAGCAGCCAATGTGAGCCGCGCGAGTCTCGGGGTGCAGAGTTTTGATCCAATTGTTCAGAAAGCGATCAGCCGGGTCCAGAGCGAGGCGCAGACGGCCGCTGCCGTCGAAGAGCTGCGCCGGCATGGAGTAAGCGGCATCAACGTCGATCTCATGTTCGGTCTCCCGAATCAGACGGTAGAGTCCTGCGTCCAGACTGCGGCGGCAACCGCCGCCATGCGTCCCAACCGGCTTGCGGTGTTCTGCTATGCGCATATTCCATCGGTGATCAAGAATCAGCGCCTGATCGAGAAGACTGCGCTGCCGGACAGCGTCGCCCGCGCCGAACAGGCTGCGGCCGTGGCAGATACGCTGGTTGCGGCCGGCTACCGAGAGATCGGCCTCGACCATTTCGCCTTGCCGGACGACGAACTTACGCTGGCGCAGACCCGCGGTCGGCTACGCCGTAACTCGCTGGGTTACTCGGCCGACACCTGCAAAACCGTGATCGGTTTCGGCGCGTCGGCTATCGGGCGGGTCGGCGATGGTTACGTCCAGAACGAGGTGACACACGAGTCCTACAGCCGGCACATAGCAGGGGGCCGTCTGGCAACGTCAAAAGGCTGCCGGCTCACAGACGAAGACCGCGTGCGAGCCGCAATCATCGAGCGGCTGATGTGCGATTTGGAGGCCGATGTGCCGGCAATCTGTGCGGCCCATGGATTCGATCCAACCCGCTTTCTCGATTCAGCTGAACGCCTGGCGAAGCTGGCCGAGGACGGGGTAGTGGACATCGAAAACGGTCTCATCCGGGTGCGGCAGGAGCATCGCTTCGTGATTCGCGCTGTTGCTGCCGCATTCGATGCTTTTCTCGACCGGGTTGTCCCATAAGCACAGCCAAGCAGCGTGAGGGGCGCCAAAGCGATAAGCTCGTGCCAAACGGCACGCTCGTAAAAATGCCGCAGGCCCCGGTCACGGCGCCCCTTCGCGGATTGAAGTGATGGACCTTCCCGAATGGACGAGCGTGCCGCCCACAACGCGTCACAGTCATACAACGGTCACTGGTTTTGTGAGATGCCCGGCCGGTCGACATCTGTGCCTATCAATACTCCGTTTCGCAGGCAAGAAACTGGCGGGAACGACAAGATCGTCGGCGCGATGATCTCGTCCATGGCTCGCGGCATTACGTGTACATCGCATCAAGTTCGATGCGGCAGCCCCTTGTTCGTCAGTGATGAAGATCAACGTTTTGGGGCTATGGACGGAAACTAGCCTAGCCTAGCCTAGCCTAGCCTAGCCTAGCCTAGCCTAGCCTAGCCTAGCCTAGCCTCGCCTAGCCTAGCCTAGCTAATAGCGACGTGGGTACGATCCGAAAATTCTCAGGCCATCAATCTCCGCCAACGCGGCCAGCGCCGGGTGCGTCAAAACGTGTCCAGCGACATCGATGACATACTGATGGGTGTCCAGCCGCTCGCATGTCGGACGCTGATAGACATTGAGAACGGTTAAATCGTCCTTCGAGAACCTGTTCAGGACACAACTGAGATTTTGCTCTGAAACGCGGAGGTGAAGTGTCGTCCGGTCAAATCCTGTCGGCGCAGGGGTCCTGCGCCCGAGCACCCACCACCGCGTAACGTTATGCAGCCCTTCTTCAATTCCTGTTCGCAATATCTGCAGATTGTACAGCTTGGCACCAAGCCCAGGACCAAATGCTGCAATCGAGGGAGATTTTTGCTCTGCCACGAAAGATGTCGATCCCCGACGGCTCTCTCGCTCGACATTGGGCATGTTCTCGTCGAGCCACCCGGCCCCCTCCTGCAGGGCCACTGGGTGGCCCACCACCTTAGCGATCATCGAGAAACTCGCATCCTTGCTGGCCATGAGGCTGTAGCTCAGGACCTTCGGGTACTCGGCGATAATGGTGGGAGACCTCAAGCTCAAGACTTGGTCGAGGTAGGGAGTGGCTCCGACCAGAGAGGTCGTAGCTGGGACGCATGCAACGTCGACGCAGCCATTCTCATATGCTTCGAACAATCCGTCGCTGAACGGAACGAGTTCAACTTGGTCACCAAAGAGGTCCAGCGAGGCTTGATGGGTCCAGGTCCCCTCAGGGCCAATGTACCCTGCCCTCTTGATCCAGGAGGTGTCGATCGCTGGAGGCTGGCTGAATTGCTCGTTCATTCCCCGGCACGCTCGATCGAGAATGCGATAAACATCTGCTGCAGAAGTAAGAGGGCTGCGACCCGCCCCTCTTCGCTTGCAACATCGTGTGGCAGTAGAACTTAGCAGCTTGCTACAATCCGCTGCCCCAGTCGGCGGGGATCCGTGTTCTTGCCCGCTCCTATGGCGCGGTCAGTGGCACTTCTGCCCGGCTCTTGCCGGGCAGAAGCAGAAAAAGGTCAGCCAGCTTTGCTGAGACTGCCAGCGGATGATTTGCCAGTACGGCGGTCCTGTTCGACCTCGTAGTTGATCTTCTGGCCCTCATTAAGGGTCGAGAGGCCCGCTCGTTCGACAGCGGAAATGTGGACGAAAACGTCCTGACCTCCGTTGTCAGGCTGGATAAAACCGAATCCCTTGGTGCTGTTGAACCACTTCACCGTTCCAGTCGCCATAGCGTATTCCTTTGTAACCATTCAATGTAGGCAGGCCATAAGCCAGGTCCGCTTCATATCCGAGACTTTAGGGCAGCAAAAGCTAAAATAGCAAAAGCCCGGTCAAATCGCTAAAGCGGCTCGCAAGCTCCATGATGACCGCCTGTCGCGGACAGCGTCTCCCGCGCTGGCGCTTCGAATGGCAAACACAAGTTCTGAAACGCTCCGGTAAATTCCAGAACCGCGTCTATCGCTGGTTTGGAGTCCTGTTAGGGACCTGCGATCGGCCGATGTGAGCAAGAGTACGCGGACGACCAGCAACTACGGGCGCGCGCTAACGCCACCATGTTCGCCGCTGTCCTAAGGGTATTTCACCTAGCCACCTCTTTAAGCGGCAAGCGCCCCCCAGTCGGCGGTGTCTGACGTCGGACAATGTCGGAGGTACGCAACACAGAGTCCGTTGAATCGCATCGCCGAAAGGGCTTTCTCATCTGGCACGGTTCCTGCGGGGTCATGCAAACGCGCAGGAGAGTCGTCCCATGATCCCCACACAGAAAAATGCCGCCCCACCTTTCGCCGACCTACTCAAAACTGACATCCAAGCCGGGCCTGGCAGCATTGTGAGGGCTCGTCTGGACCGGCGCTGCCCACCGATCCACCTTCTCCCAGTGGGGGCGACAGGGACGCAGCACCTTCAAATTGAGGGACAACTCACTTCCGTGCGAACTTTGTCCATCGCCCGGTCACCACAACCGAAGCCACCGTCTGCTTGGCTGCGGGGCGCACTTTTTGCGACCGCGCTGGCATTTCTGACGACCGCGCCGTCTCCGGCGGCCGCATATGACATAGCAAATTTCCTGCTCGACAACGGCATGGAGGTGGTCGTCATACCCGATCACCGCGCGCCCATCGTCACCCATATGCTGTGGTACAAGGTCGGCAGTGCCGACGAGCCTCCGGGCAAATCCGGCATCGCGCATTTCTTCGAGCATCTGATGTTCAAAGGGACGGCCAATCACGGCGCCGGCGAGTTGGACCGCGCGGTGGCGGAGATCGGGGGCTCGCTAAACGCCTTCACCTCTTACGATTATACTGCCTTCTACGAAAGAGTGGCGCCCTCGGCAGTGGAGCAGATGATGAGCTTCGAGGCTGATCGCATGCGCAATCTCACCCTCACGGATGACGTCATCAACACCGAGCGGGACGTGGTCCGCGAGGAGCGTCGCTTGAGGGTCGACAACAGTCCGGAGGCGCTTCTCGATGAGGAGGTCGTCACGACCCTCTGGCAGAGCCAACCCTACCGGATCCCGGTGATCGGCTGGATGCACGAGATCGAGAAGCTGGACCGCAACGACGCCGTGGCTTTTTATGACAAGTACTGGCCGAACAACACCGTGCTGGTGGTGGCAGGCGACGTCGAGCCCGAGGCCGTGAAGGCGCTGGCCGAGAAGACCTATGGCAAGGTCCCGCGTGGACCAGATCTGCCGCCACGCGAACGCCCGTCTGAGCCGGTGCAGAACACCAGGCGCACATTGACGCTAAGGGATGGCCGCGTTTCGGTCCCCATCTTTTCCAGATATTGGGTGGTGCCGTCCTATCGCACCGCCGAGCCCGGCGAAGCCGAGGCGCTGGACCTGCTGGCACAGATTCTCGCCGGGGGCAACCGCAGCCGGCTGTACCAGGAGCTCGTTGTGAAGCAGGGCATAGCCGCAGCGGCCGACGCTGATTTCGAGGGCACCATGCTGGATGCTGGCAAGTTCAGCATCCGCGGCTGGCCGCGCGGCAAGGCGAAGCTTGCGGATGTCGAGGCCGCAGTCGACGCCGAGATAGCGCGCATCGCCAGGAACGGCATCACCAGCGACGAACTGGAGAAGACGAAAAACCGCTATATCCGCTCGTTCATCTTCGCCCATGACGAGCAGGCCTCCGTCGCTGGCATGTATGGCGCCACGCTTGCCACAGGCGGCAATGTGAAAGACGTCGAGGAATGGCCGGACCGCATCCGCAAGGTCACGGCCGATCAGGTTAAGGCCGTTGCCGCCCGCTACCTCGTGTCCGACCATTCGACCACCGGCTATCTCCTGCCCAAGGAAAATTGATATGATGACGAACCAATTCCGCAGGGCCATTCCACAAGCATTGCCCTCTCCTTTTGGACAAGGCTGGCGCCTCGCCTCCTGGCTGGCTGTCCTTTGCCTTGCTATTTTCTTCCTCACCCTGCCAGCGTGTACCGCCCGTGCTGCGACGAACATCCAGGAGGTGAAATCTGAAAAGGGGATCACCGCCTGGCTGGTGGAAGACCATACGCTGCCGATCGTCACGCTCCAGTTCGTGTTCGACGGCGGCACCAGCCAGGACCCGGCCGATAAGGAGGGGCTTGTCAATTTGATGACCGGCTTGTTCGACGAGGGCGCAGGCGATCACGACGGCGACACCTTTCAGGTGCGGCTCGATGATGCCGGCGCTGAGATGAGCTTCCACGCGCGGCCTGACGGCATCTATGGCTCGGTGCGCATGCTTTCCCAGCGCCAGGACGCCGCTTTCGATCTCATCAGGCTCGCGTTGAACAGGCCCCGCTTCGATCAGGAACCCTTTGACCGAACCCGCGCTCAGCTTCTCTCCGGCATCATCGCCAACGAGCGCGAACCTCACGCGATCGGCAGGGATGCATGGCGGCGCAGGCTCTACGGCGCGCATCCGTATTCGAGGCCGCCCGAGGGCACCAAGGAAAGCCTGGCCCGCATAACGCCCGCCGATCTAAGCGCCTTCCACAAGGCCGCTTTCGCCCGCGAGGGGCTGCACGTGGCGGTTGTCGGCGACATCGATGCCAAAGCCCTGAGTGCAAGGCTCGACCAGTTGTTCGGCGATTTGCCTCAGAAGCAGGCGCTCGCCCAGGTACCTGATGTCACCCCGAAGCTCGGCCAGTGGACGTTGGTCGCATACGCCCTGCCCCAGACTTCGCTCCAGCTGGCTTTTCCCGGCGTCGGACGCAGCGACCCGGAATTCTATGCCGCGCAGCTGATAAACGATATACTCGGAGGCTCGCCATTCACCTCACGTCTGTTCCAGGAAGTGCGGGAAAAGCGTGGCCTGGCCTACGGTGTGTCCTCCAGTTTGGAAGGCCGCCAGCATTCCAACACGCTTGTCGTGACCACGTCGACGCACGCCGACAGGGCGGCGGAGACACTCGACCTGATTAGACAAGTAATCAAGGAGCTGGTGGACACCGGGCCAACAGCGGCCGAGCTCGAAGCGAGCAAAAAGTATCTGATCGGGGCCTATGCTATCAGCAATCTTGGTTCCTCCAGGGCGATCTCAGCCACGCTTCTCAGGCTGCAGCTCGACAAGCGCGGCATAGACTACATCCAGCACCGCCCGGCCCTCATCGAGCAGGTGACGCTCGACCAGGTCAGGGCGGCGGCGAAGAAACTGCTGTCGGCCGAGCCCGCCATTATGGGCGTTGGCCCGCGGCTACCTGGTGTCCCGTGACAGCGAATAATCCTGCGCTCTAAGAATACTCGCTGAAGGACTCCGCCCACATACGTTTGGCTGATTCGACTATGGTGCGGCAGAATGAACGCCTTGATTTCTGCCTGCTCGCCCTCGCAGATCGGGTTCTCGCCGGGCGGTTCGATTGCCGAGCCGGAGAACGCCCGACGTTCAGAGAAGGTATTAACTTTCGCGTATTTGAAATACGGGAAAGTTAAATTCTCTTACTCTGGAGCTCAGTATGCTAACTTTCCCGTATTTCACATACGAGAAAGTTAGAAAATGGCTCTTCACCTCGTCGGGGAAAACATCGATAAAACCCGCAGCCACTATCAGGCTGAAACGGGCAAGCTCGTTCAGCTAAGGCGCGGCATCTATGTCGATGCCGGGGAGGATATCGAGGCCACGATACTCAAGCACGCCGTCCGCATCGCCAAATACCTGTATCCCAACGCTTACCTCTCGGCCGCGAGCGCTGTCCTTCTCGGCCCGACCCGCGATGGCCGCCTGTTCCTGAGCGGGCGACGAATACAACGCACGCGCTTGCGCTCGCTGGAAATCATTCAGAACGCAGCTCCCGACCACCCATCAGTCGCTCAAGCGAATATCGATGATGGCATGGGAGAATTCCGGATCGACGTCTCCTCGATGCGCCAGCGCTTCCTCGAAGCTTTCCGCCTGCGCAGCGAACACGCGGGATCCATCGATGAGACGATGCGCGAGACAATCGCGAACCGCCTCATAGAAGAATACGGCAGCGCCCAGGGCGCTGCCGACGCGACATGGGCGCTCGCCCACGAAAACCAGTGGTATCGCGAAGGCGAGCACGCCGAGCGCTTCCTCCTCCGCCGTCCAGTGACCGCAGAGCCTGCGCGCAATGAAGCCGCGTTCGATCTGATCGTAGCGTGGCACGGCGCTCCGCTCGGCAATCTCAAACATGATGGTTTTGAGTGGCGCTGGAATCCAGATGATCAGGATGGCCCGCCACTTGTTCGCCAGACCACGCCGGGCAAGCTCCCTCCTTTCATTCTGTCGCTGCTGCCTGAAGGCTGGCTTGAGTCGGTGTTGAATGACCGCGACGAGCGCGCGACGCTGCGCTCGGGCAAACGCTACATGTCCAACATTACCATCGTCGAGCGTGCGAGCGATCTCTCCGCCCTGCCGCCCGACGTCCTGCTAACCCGGCTCGATGGCTTCACTAGAAATTCTATCTTCACTGGCCAGTATGCAGGGCCGGGTCGCGGCGATCTGGAGCAGAGCTTCGAGCGCAATCTGGCGGAGATTTTCGAGCGTACCGATACGCCGCGTTTATCAGGCGTTCAGATCAAAGCGCCGATGTTCCTCGATACCGACGGTACTCTCTCCCCCAGTACCGGCAAACCGTTCACCCACATCCTCAAGCCTGCCGGTACAGGTGGATTTGAGGCCCTGCCGGTTATCGAATGGCAGTCGCTCGCTTTGGGCAGCGCGGCCGGTTTCACGACGCCCGCGACGGCGCTCGTCTCGATGCCTGACAGGATGCCTCCGGCGCTCCTCGTGGAGCGGTTCGACATCAGAACGAGCCTTGACGACAAGCATCTTTTGGCGCTTGAGGATTTTTGCTCGGTGCTCGGTGTGCCCACGGAAGCAAAATACGGCGGCACAATGGAGCGCATCGCGCGGGCACTAAGGCCGCTATCGACCTCTCCCGAAGAAGACGTCCTGCTTGTCCTCAAGCGATCCTTATTCGCCTGGCTGATCGCAGATGGCGACATGCACCTGAAGAACATGGCACTGCTGAAAATCGCAGAGCCCAGCAGCGCGCAGTTCAGCTCAGTCCGCATGGCTCCGCTCTACGACGCGGTCACGACTCGCGTGTTTCCACATCTCGAAAAAGACCGGATGGCCCTCAAGCTGAACGACAAGGACGATCGTCTGCGGCGCGCCGACTTCAAGGCTTTCGCGAGCACGGCTGGCCTTAAGGCTGCCGATGCGGATACCAGCATCGACGATCTCGTTGCAGCCCTCTCACGCGCTCTCAACCACCTCGAATTGCCGCCGCCTCTATCAGACGGCTCTCAAGGCGCGAAGATGGCGGAGCAAATGCGCGCGATTGTCCACGAACGCATCGATGGGTTTGCGTAGATGATAATCTAACTGGTATGCCGGTTTCCAAGGACCGCACTTCCCAGCGTGGTAGACGAGACCTCCCGGACAAAGCTTGGCAAGGGCTCAAAAGTTCCGGCTAGTGATAGATGCTCAGTGGAGGGGCCGTACTAGGGGCCCCAGCCGATGTCCATTGTTCAGTTTGCACATGGTGAGAACCGCAAGCCATCGACCAGAAGAGTTCAAGAATTCTCCCTCTCAAGTTGAGTGGAATGGTCTACCAAGCGTCTGGCCGAGGCCCTATAAGGAACCCGCAGGTGCGGAGTACACGCCGGCGCCCTGTCGACATACATATCCGCCGCGTTTGAGAGGAATCCGGTATTGCCCCTGTGCCTGCCGATGATCCGCCACCTGAAATCCCCGGATCTGTTTGGCGCCCTCGATCGCCTGCCGGCGCTCGGCACGCCGGTTAGCGAGCGGACATTCGAGGTCCTCAACCCGTCGAGCGGCGAAGTGCTGGCAGTACTTCCCGACATGGGTGTGGAGGAGACACGCGCTGCGATCGACAAGGCCTACGTAGCGCAGCCTGGATGGGCGGGGCTGACCGCCCGAGAACGCAGTGACGTTCTGTGGCGATGGCATGAGCTGATCATTGACCACGCCGGTGATCTTGCAGCGATACTCACTGCAGAGATGGGCAAGCCGTTTGCCGAAGCCAAGTCGGAGGTGTCGCATGCGGCCGCGTATCTGCAATGGTACGCCGAAGAAGCCAATCGCATCTATGGCGAGACGATCCCCGCACCATCGACAGACCGTCGGATGCTGGTGATCAAGCAGCCCATCGGTGTGGTCGGCACGATTACGCCGTGGAATTTCCCAGCCTCGATGGTGGCGCGCAAGATCTCGCCGGCCCTGGCGGCGGGCTGCGCGATCGTGCTCAAACCTGCTGAACAGACGCCGCTCGTGGCAGGCGCAATGTTCGCCCTCGCGCACCAAGCCGGCTTTCCCTCCGGTGTCGTCAACCTGATCTATGCGTCCGAAGGTGCTGACGTTGGACGCGAACTCTGCTCCAATCCTAAGGTCCGAAAGATCAGCTTTACAGGCTCGACCGAGGTTGGCCGGCTGCTGATGCGCCAGTGCTCGGACCAGATCAAGAAGGTCAGCCTCGAGCTCGGCGGCAATGCGCCTTTCATCGTCTTCGACGACGCTGATATCGACGCTGCGGTTGACGGCGCGATCCAGGCGAAGTTCCGCAACGCCGGCCAGACTTGCGTTTCAGCGAACCGCCTTTACGTCCAATCGAGCGTTCACGATGAGTTCGTCGAGAAGTTCGTGGAGAAAATCCGGTACTTGTCGGTTGGCGACGGCTTCGCCCCCGGAGTGGACGTCGGACCGCTCATCGACTTGCATGCTTTGGCCAAGATCGAGTCCCACATCGCAGATGCCGTTGCCAAGGGTGGGACAATTCGATGCGGGGCCGAACGTATTGGCAAGGATGGCACCTTCTTCAAGCCCACAGTCCTCACTGAAATCTCCAGCATCATGGCGGTTGCGCAAGAGGAGACTTTCGGGCCGCTGGCGCCGATCATTCGCTTCCACGAGGCGGATCAGGTTGTGCGTGAGGCCAACGACACGATCTACGGCCTAGCCGCCTATTTCTATGCCTCGAACCTGAAGCGTGTCTGGCGCGTGGCCGAGGCATTGGAATATGGCATGGTTGGCATCAACACGGGGCGTATGTCTTCGGAAGCGGCGCCCTTTGGCGGGATGAAGCAGTCCGGCATCGGGCGGGAGGGTTCCCGCCACGGGCTCGAAGACTACCTCGAAATGAAATATCTCTGCATAGGCGGAATCTGATCTCTATGTGGATGGACACCTCAGGCGCAGAATGAACCAAAGGGATGATCGAGCGCTTTGGCGAACCTTCTTGCGGCTGATTCGGGTCGTCTATCGCGATCCGGCCTGCGCGCCTTACGTGTGCATCTAAGCGCCCAGCTACGTTGAACCGCCTCTACGGCGACGAGCCAAGGCGCCGGTACCGGACGGTACGTTGCTCATCCTATCTAACCGCGGCAAGTTTACGCCGCAACCTCCTTATTGCCGCACAAGCAATTGAGCGCCCTTCGCGCATCGCTCTGAATCGCTAGAGTCGCCGGCGTGCTCGCCTGGAGAATATACAGTAGACGTACCCAGGCCGCGCATCCACAGAGACATTGAAGGGTGAGATCCAATGATTATAGCGCATCTGCTCGACATGGACGGGGTCCTGGTCCGCGGCGGCCAACCGATTGCTGGCTCGGTCGACTATGTCGCCGGGTTAGTCGCCAAGGGTGAGCCGTTTCAGATCTTCACCAATAACTCGCGCTTCACGCCCGAAGATCATGCCGAGCGTCTAAGAGCGGTTGGCTTCGCCGTGCAGCCAGAACACATCTACACATCGGCGCTCGCCACTGCGCGGTTCGTGGAACTACAAAAGCACGGATCATCTGCTTATGTCATCGGCGACCACGGTCTGGTCGAGGCCCTGCGGCAGGCAGGCTGCCGGATAACGGAGTTTGCCCCCGAGTTCGTGGTCCTCGGAGACACCACTTCGTACCACTACGAGCAGATCGCAACTGGCGCCGAGCTTGTGGCGAAGGGCGCGCGCTTTCTCGCCACCAATCCGGATGCGACTGGCCCGACCGAGCGGGGCTCCCATCCGGCATGCGGTGCAGTCGCAGCACTAATCGAGAAGGCCACCGGCCGTCAGCCCTATTTCGTCGGGAAGCCGAACCCGTTCATGATGCGCAACGTGCTCGACCGGCTCGGAGTGCGAGCTGTCAATACCATCATGGTCGGTGACCGCATGGACACCGACGTGCTCGCCGGGCTGGAATCGGGCCTGAAGACAGCCCTTGTGCTTACTGGGGTCACGAAACTGGCTGACATAGAGCGGTTTCCATTCAGACCGGACCACGTGGTCGAGTGCCTTGCCGATCTGGGCCAGATCATCGTGAACCAATAAGCCGAGCGCACCTTTACACGAAGACCGAACGCTCCCTCTGCGTTCCGCATGGCGGCCGTCAACCTGGGCAATTATCGGCAGGAACAGCTGGCCACATCCAGAAAAGAAGTGATAAGCATGACAACTTAGTCGAAGTATACCCATGTAGCCCAATGCAGGCCGGTCTTGACCTCTATGAAGCAAGAGTCTTCGACCGAAGAATCTCGCGCGCCGAAGTAGGCTAGTCCAGCGAATGGGCAGGTCGGATCGACCAGATGCGTTCGCTGCGACACTCACGCCCGACACCGCCTTCGTTTCTGTCATGGCTGCGACAACGAGATGGGCGTCGTTCAACCCATTGTAGTTTAGACCGATATCGTCGCCGCCTCGCTCCGGAGGCGATCCTACACGTGGACGCCGTGCAGATTGTTAGTCGTATACCCATAGATCTGACAGACGAGTTCGTCGAAGTCGATCTGCTCTCCCTATCAGCGCATTAATTCCAAGGCCCGAAAGGCGTGGGCGCGTTGTACATTAGGGAGGGGTTGCGCCTCGAACCGCTTTTTTTATGGTGAACAGGAGGACGGGCGACGGCGCGGGACGCTGAACAGCTAAGCAGCCGCCTGACTGGCCGTTGCCGCGGAACAGGCGGCTCGGCGGCTGAGTGTAGCGAGTGGCATCGAAGCGCTTCGAAACAACTTTGAACGGGAGTTGCAATCCGCCTGCCGCAAGTACGTTTTAATGAGATTCAAGCTCCGCGCCTTCCAAATACGTGCTCTTGACCATCCCGTGGTGTGAGGCCGATGCGATTGTCGAGCGCCTGGCGATGCGCGGAATCTGTCTGTCCACAGGTTCCGCCTGCCGCGCTGGCTCCAGCGATCCGTCGTATGTGCTGACGACGATGGGGATCACCTATCAAGATGCTAAGTCTACGCTGCGAGTGAGCCTTTCCACATCTACTCCAAAGGCGGATCTCGAGTGGCAATGGCCGAAATAGTCGCTGCTGTGAATACCGACCGCGCTCGAAGTCTGACAAATCTTCAGCACCAGTTCGCATAGCCGGACGCGAAACATTGCGCCTCTAATTTGAAGTTCTGAACGCGAGTACGTCTGAACACGGATGCCCGGCAGGAGACTGAGCTCGCTGCCGGGCCGGGTACGCCTTGGGAGGTGGCGTAATTCAGCGACTCTCGTGGAGGTGGGAACCACTCAGTCCGCGTGTTTTGCTGAATAGCGAGCATGTACCGTGCCAAGTCAAAAAGCGCTTAAAAACACCCGAGAGTCAGGTTCCTGTACCTTGCGTACTCGACATTGTCGGCTATCGGACAATACGAACGTGCCTCTTGGCATCGATGATGCCTCACGAAGGCCGTTCGCTGCCATGTCGAGCGGGCCAATCGGTGGTGACGGGTTTTAGCTCCGAACTGTTCGCCGGCTGACGCACAGGGCGGATATCACTTTCAAGTGAGGAAATCTCTGTACCCTCCATTCATGAGCGCGCGGCCACGAGAGACGGCGCGGCGAATGCGGTCGCGCAGATGATCGCGAGGATCCCTCCAGTCGGCATGGGCGCGCCGTTGACCAACCAGAGCTTCGGCGAGCTCGCGATGTGATGCCCCGGCAAGTGAGCCGTCGAGCGCACGAAGAACGAAGGTCAAACGAGGACCGCGTTTTTCCCGCGGAAACAAGCGGGCAGGCAGTTGCTGACCCAGACTCAGAACATTGAGGCACTCGAGCGTCCTCAGACGGGGCTTCGAAAGCATCGCTGGCCAGATCGCCTCGGTGCGGAGGCAAACAGGGCGCAAGATATCCGCGCCAGAGACGGCGAGCTGGAGCGTATGTTCCGCATTGCGAAGAAGAACATGCTGGCCCTTGTCGGGCGCCAGCAGGACCGTCGCACGACATGGCAACGCCGAGAGCTCGAACGGCAATGTCGCCGAGGATGCGGACAGCTGTTCTGCAATGACCGGCAGCACATGGACGCACCAGAGCGGAGACCAGAATACGACCGAATTTCGCCCATAAGAGTCGGCGAAACAGGACACCCCAGTGTGACAGGTCGCCGGCGAGCGCGACGACGTCGAGAAAGGGTCGGTAGGACAAAGTATTGGCCTGCTGGCTTGGAGCGGTCACCTCCCGCTGGAATGCTGGATTGCGGCGCAAGAACTCCCAGGCCCATTCGCGCGGCGTCAGACCAGCGGTGTAATCGTACGATCTTTCATCGCGCCAATCAGCCTCATCCGCGCCAGTCACGAGAACTGTAGGCATCACTGTGCTCCCCTGCCCGCCCCCAGGGAGGTCGAAACATCATGCGACCTGGCAAAGCACCGGCGCCGGGGCCACCAGACCCCGATGACGCCATTTGGTCGAAGACTGTGCCATTGGCACCTTGGAGGGCAGAAGGCGCGCGCAAACAGCAAGAACACCGTCGAACCCGCGCAGCGACAGCCAGCGCGGCCTGAGCACGCCAAGGATATCGGTTTCGTATCGGTGATCGGCTCATCCGTCCCGTTCAAGAGGTTCCTTGGAGACGTAGTGGCGTGGCGGTGGATTGCACGCTGCTGGTGGGAAAGTTGTCGTAGCGCCGGCGCTATAAGCTCAGTCATGGAGGTCTCCTCGGGGGAATTTCCGCCATTGGAGGCCAAGTTCCGCGCTATGGCAGCCTGTATAGTTGTACAGGTTAAGCCGACAGCTCAGTGGACCGAAAAACGAACCGGCGAGGCGCGCAGATCGCTTTTTGCCGGTGCTCACGCCGAGCTTTCTTTGCGGACGGTATGGAGATCGAGCGCGGCCGGGGTCCACTAGCGCCTGCTGCAGCTGATTCTTCCAAGCAGACTTGCCCCGCACTGCCCTGTTGCCGCGGCACACCAATGCGTAGCGTCAGGTAGACATCGTCGACCATTAGGCGTCTCGTTGAGATACTACGCCGAGCCCGAGCTCCCCCAATCCTAAACCCTCATATCGGACGGCGGCCCGACATCAGCCCAGGTTGCCATAGGGACGAGTCCCATGCGTTCGCCGGAATGCAGCTTGGTGACTTGATCGACAGACTTCAAGAATGCAATCAAGGGAACGGTGCAGGTCAAGATTGCGGCAGGGCTTGGGCACCATCAGGTCGCCCAAGCGGCGCCCAGCCCTTTCCTCGAATCTCCGGTTTTTTGCCGCTGGACCACAGCCCAGCCACTCCTGCTTGAGTGCTGCACGGTGTCACCGCTCGCGCCGGAGGTTGATCCGGTGATTACGGGGTACGCTCGTTGTCGCATTCGCGACGATGTCTGACATCTGACACAGCGCTGCCAGAGCGATCCCATTGTTCCGTAAGGGATTTCCCAGTTGGCACGACGGTTGCGGTCCTATGCGCAAAAGCACTGCGACGCCGCACCGACTGGGAAGAACTCATCCATGATCACGCTTTTCGAACATGCGGGCGACGCCGCAAACATTGATCCTTCTCGAGCAGGCGAGAGCCATTGCGCCTTCATTCCTCAGGTCTTTCGCACATGAGCGAATTCGATTTCCGCCCAACGCTGAATGCGCCCGACGATGACCCTCATCTTTGGCTTGAAGATGTAGAAGGCGAACCGGCACTTGCGTGGACCGCCAGCCAGTCGGCAAAGACCCTGAAGCACTTCGCGGGAACGCAGTTCGAGCGCGATCGGGCGGCCCTGACAGCGATTTTCGACCGTCCTGACAAGATTCCCACCATCTGGCGCCGTGGTCAGTACCTCTACAATTTCTGGCAAGATGCCGGAAACCCGCGCGGACAGTGGCGCCGGACCACCCTTGCCGCCTACATGAAGGCGGATCCCCAATGGGAGCTACTGGTCGATCTGGACGCCCTCGCGGCTAGCGACGGAGAAGACTGGGTCTGGGGCGGCGCGTCGATCGAGCCGGAGACGCGCGAAAGAGCCGTCTTGCGCCTGTCGCGCGGCGGCAGCGACGCGGTCGTGCATCGCGAATTCGACCTGAGCTCTCTGAGCTTTGTCGCCGACGGTTTCAATCTCCCCGAGGCCAAGGGTGACATTGATTGGCTCGACCCCAACACGCTTCTGCTTTCCAGTGCGCTTGGTCATGGCATGGCCACCCGCTCCGGTTACGCGCGCACCGTGCGACTGTGGAAGCGTGGCGCGGATCCTCTCACCGCGCCGGTAATCTTCGAGACCGGTTCCGAAACCCTGGGTGTGTCTGGCCATCTGGACCGTACCGCCGAGAGCGAGCGCGTGTGGTTCATCGAGCAGCTGGCCTGCTTCGAGAAGATAGTCCGCATTGGCGATGATAGCGGGCCGAAGATTGAGATCGACCTTCCTAAGGACGCCTGGTGGGGTAACTTCGGCGATTGGCTGGCGGTAAAGCCGCGCACAGCATGGACGGTTGCCGGGACGACCTATCACGCCGACGCGCTGATCGGCATCTCGCTTTCCTCTTTCCTGGCCGGCGAACGCCGTTTCAGTACCCTGTTTGAACCGGACGAGAGGCGCTGTCTGCAGTCATTCTTCTGGAATGACGGGAAGCTCATTATCGCCTACCTGGCGAACCTCGTTCCGAGATTCGAGGTGTTCACGCCGGGCCCGCAGGAATGGACGCGCCGAGCCCTGGACACCGTTCCCGTGCAAGGGACTGTTCACCTCTGGTCACTCGATGCCGCAGATCACGAGACCAATGGGGAGGTTCTGGTCGGGGCTCATGATCCAATCACCCCGCCGCAGCTTTTCCTATTCGATCTCAATGCCGCGCCGCCTGTCAGCGCTTCAGTAATCCTGAAGCGCAGCCCGGAGAATTTCGACGCATCCGGCCTGGTGGTCACGCGCCACGAGGCAGTATCGATCGATGGTGAGATGATTCCCTATACACAGGTCGGTCCGGCGGATGGGAACGGGGATGCCCCGGTTCATCTCAGCGCCTATGGCGGGTTCGGCATATCGCTCCTGCCCTCCTACAACTCCTCGCTCGGCAAGCTGTGGCTCGAGCGCGGCGGCACGTGTGTGGTGGCGAACATCCGCGGGGGCGGCGAGTTCGGCACCCGGTGGCACGATGCCGGGCGGAGGGAGGGCAAGCGTCTCGCCCATGACGATTTCGCCGCCGTTGCCGCCGACCTCGTGCGAAGGGGCATTACGCTGCCGAGGCGGATTGCCGCCGAGGGCGGCTCAAATGGCGGCCTGCTGATCGCCAACATGCTTACCCGCTATCCTGAGCATTTCGGCGCGCTGTTCTGCACGGTTCCGCTTATCGATATGCGCCGCTACACCAAGCTCCTGGCGGGCGCGAGCTGGATCGACGAATATGGCGATCCCGACAAGGCTGACGATTGGGCTTTCCTGAAGGAAATCTCCGCCTATCACGCCGCGACGCCCGGACAGCCCTATCCGCCGATCCTGCTCGCGACCACGAAGCGGGACGACCGCGTCCATCCGGGCCACGCGCGCAAGATGGCGGCAAAGCTGCAGGCCCTTGGCTATCCCGCGTACTTCTACGAGCCCGGCGCGGGCGGCCACGGCTCCGGCAAGGACAATCGGGAGCGCGCTGCATTCAGTAGTCTTGGCATCCACTTCCTTCGCAGCGCGATCGGCTGGCACGCCGATAGCTTCCATAGACGACCGGGACAAGCGCGGACTTCGGATGAGTGAGTACAGGTCGAGGACTGCGACAAAGGTGTAAATAATGCGAGCACGGTTTGCGCAAATGTGCGCCCCGCACGCTGTCGATATCAATCAATACTGCAGGACTATAGCAGTCTACCGTTTCTGAAGAGCAAGGAGAAATATCATGGCAACAAAGCGAGTGAAGGTGGCGCGGGGAGTAACAGCGGCCGTCGTCTTGATGCTGCTGGCACAGCCGGCTATCGCGATTCCAAAAGCCCCCTCCGCGTCTCCGCCTCCCCCTCCGCCTCCCCCTTACCCGTGCCCGTCTACGACACCAATCTAAGAGCCAAGCTCTGGGCAGTTCCGCCTGCGCCGCCTCGGGGTCATATTCGGGCTACGTTAATACGGTGCCTTCCCGCTTACTTCTATGGGACCAGCGCAGGCGGGCACAGCTACGGCAAGGACAATCCGAGCGGGCCGCATTCATTGCCTTGGGCGACGATTTCCTTGGCAGCGCGATCGGCTAGCACGCCGATAGCGTTCATTGGCGACCGGCAGGTCAACAAGGGCGAACTTCGACGAAGTGAGTACAGGTCTAACAATGGGCGCAGAATTTGCGAATAATGCGCGCCAGTATTCTGTAGATAGCAATCAACACGGCAGGACTATTCACAGTGAAGTCTAACGAGCAAGGAAACAACATTATGGCAACAAAGCGAATGAACGTGTTGCGGGGACTCACAGCGGCCGTCGTCCTGTTGCTGGTAGGACAGCAGGCGGCCGCGGCAGACCTTGCAGAACCGTGCGACCCGGATAAGGGTGCCTTGTTCACGGAATGGCCAAGCCCTTGGCAGATCCGCCTGCGCGCGTTGGGGGTTATCACTGAGGATTCGGGCTACGTTAACGCGGTGCCCGGCTCCGGTCTTTCCTATTCGAACACCGTAACGCCGGAACTCGATATTTCGTATTTCTTCACGGACAACGTCGCAGCCGAGCTTATCCTCGGCACCACCTATGCCAACATCACAGGCCAAGGCTCGATTGGCGGGCTGGGCAATATCGGCAAGGTTTGGCTGCTGCCGCCCACGCTGACATTGCAGTATCACTTTACCGATTTCGGCGCCTTCAAGCCCTATGTCGGCGCCGGCGTGAACTATACGATCTTCTATCATCAGCAAGCCAGCAGCGCCGATGATCTCAAGGTCAAGAACACGTTCGGCACCGCGCTGCAGGTCGGGTTCGACTACATGGTCGACCAGCACTGGGGCGTCAACTTCGACGTGAAGAAGCTTTTCCTGAAGCCAGACTTCGACGTCACGGTGGCCGGCGCGAAGCAGACGGGAAAGGCGGAGCTCGATCCCTGGCTGATAGGCGCAGGCGTCACGTACCATTTCTGACAACGGAAGGCGAAGGCGGCTTACGCGCAGCCCGAGTCGAATGAAGGGCGCCTCGTGCGCCCTTTGCCGTCGGCCCGACGGTCCACTCTTGTCAACCCGACATACACCCAAGGTCAATGTGACTTGGGGTTATCCGAGCTGTCGGATATGCGACGCGTCGTCCTCCGGACACGGATCAACGGACTGACGCCAGCCATGCAGAGAATGTCGATAGCCAACGCTTTGTGCCTGGCCCCGTTCCGGCCGTTTCCGGTGCAGGAACAGCAAGGGAGTGTGATTGCAAGCGTCATCTGGCTTTGAAGATTCCATCATGTGGACATGGAAAATACCCTGCTGGCTCGGCGCCAACTCTTCAGTCTGGTTCACCCGGCCAGTTCCTGGATATCGGCGTAGGGCGCACGGGTCATGTTGACTGCCGTCTCGGCCGCACCCGCGTGCCGACTCCTTCGAGCAACACTCAACGCTGCTGCACACCGGCGATGAAAAGCCAGATCCAACAATGTGTCTTCCGAAAACCGAAAGAGGTGAACAGATATGGTCAAGATCGGCGCTTTGGCGCTCGCGTCATCAATTCAAGGGGCATCGGGATCGGCAACCGCTCGGGCGCTGGCCCACGGTTCAAACGGCACACATCCACCGCTAGCGCTGAGCGATTGGGAGCGGGCATTGACGATCAACCATCGCTATCGCGGACTCACCGTGAATGTCCCCGAGGGGCCGTTCTGGCTAACTGGAGCCAACGCGTTCGTGTACCGCCGGACTACCCATGGCGAGCGGCAGTTCATGCGGGTCGATGCTGCCACGGGTTTGAAACGGGCCGCCTTCGATCAGGCCCGTCTGGCGGCGGCGCTAAATGAAGCGAGCCATAAGAGCTATCAGGCCGGCGATCTTCCCTTCGAGCGTTTCGAACTGACCGAGGATGGTCGCAGGCTCGACTTCATGATTGAGCAGGTCCGGTGGAGCTGCGACATTGAAAGCTATGCCTGCACCAGCACAAACTTGGATGTGGACGCCCCGAAGTTTCAGCTCAGCCACCACTACACGCCACCGGCTGAGAACAACCGCGACCAGAGGAGCGTCTCGCCCGACGGCAAATGGATCGTCTCTATAAAGAACTGCAATGTTTTGCTGCGCAGCAAGGACGGATTGCAGGATGTTGCGCTGAGCCGGGATGGATCCGAGGGCAATTACTACGTCTTTTCGACACTGAGTTGGTCGCCGGACTCGCGCCATCTCGCGGCCTACCGCGTTCGCCCCGGCTACAAGCGGGAGGTCCCCTACCTCAATTCGTCGACGGACCAGTTGCAGCGCGAATATTCGACAATGGTCTATCCCAAGCCGGGCGATGCCCTTCCGCTGCCCCAGCCGGTCCTGTTCGACATTGCCGGCCTGCGCCAGATCGTGATCGACAACGCCCTGTTCTCCAACCCCTTCGAACTTTCCCCTTTCCGGTGGTGGGCGGACGGTCGCGGCTTTACTTTCGAATATAACCAGCGCGGGCATCAGCTCTATCGGCTGGTCGAGGTAGACGCCGCCACGGGCCGCGCACGCTCGCTGATCGAAGAGACCAGCACGACCTTCGTTGATTACCAGCCGCTGGTGATGAACCAGCACGGTACCGGGAAAGTCTTTCGTTACGATGTCGACGACGGGAAGGAGATCATCTGGGCGTCCGAGCGCGACGGGCACGAGCACCTGTACCTGTTCGACGGCCAGACGGGCGCGCTCAAGAACCAGATCACCAGCGGTGAGTGGGTGGTCCGGGGGGTCAACCATGTCGATCCGGTCAAGCGCCAGATCTGGTTCGAGGCGAGCGGGAGGAACCCGGGGGAGGACTCCTATTTCGTCCATGCGTACCGCATCGGCTTCGACGGTGAGGGGCTGACTGAGCTCACGCCCGAGCCGGCCAACCACCATGTCGAGTTCTCTCCCGACGGCCGCTACTATGTCGATCTCTGGTCACGCATCGATCTGCCGCCCCGCATGATGCTCTACCGCGCCAGCGACGATGTCAAACTGATGGAGGTGGAGACCGCCGACATGTCCGAGCTCGTCGCCGCCGGCTGGCAGCCGCCACTCAGCTTCCACGCCAAGGGGCGCGACGGCAAGACTGATATTTGGGGCGTGATCCACCTGCCCGCCAATTTCGATCCGAAGAAGAAGTACCCGGTGGTGGAGAATATCTATGCCGGGCCCCAGGGCTCCTTCGTCCCAAAATCCTTTTCAAGACGGACAGAGCCGCTCACGCAGCTGGGCTTCGTCGTTGTGCAGATCGATGGCATGGGTACCAACAACCGCTCACGCGCCTTTCATGACGTTGCCTGGAAAAATCTGAAGGACGCAGGCTTTCCCGATCGCATTCTATGGCACAAGGCGGCCGCCGCGAGGTATCCGTGGTACGATATCTCCAATGTCGGCATTTTCGGCGGGTCCGCAGGCGGCCAGAGCGCGGTGAGCGCGCTACTCTTCCATCCCGAATTCTATAAGGTCGCGGTCGCCAACAGCGGCTGCTACGACAACCGGATAGACAAGATCTGGTGGAACGAACAGTGGATGGGGTGGCCAGTCGGCATTGAATATTCCCAATCCTCCGCCATCGACAATGCTTACAGGCTGCAGGGTAGGCTGATGCTCGTCGTCGGCGAAATGGACCGCAATGTCGACCCGTCCTCCTCGCTCCAGCTTGCCGACCGACTCATCAAGGCGGGAAAAGATTTCGACATGGTCTATGTGCCTGGTGCCGATCATGGCGCGCCAGGCATCTATACTGAGCGCAAACTCCTGGACTTCTTCGTTCGCAACATTCTTGGTCAGACCCCACCCGACCGAGCAAAAGAGCAAATATGATGCTTCGGCAGCTTCTGCCTATAGCAATCCTCGCGCCCGTTTTGTTGGCTATGATCGAGGCGGCAAGCGAGCGGAGAACTGCTCGGACGAGGGCCTGCGCCGATTCCTGCGCAATGGTGACCTTAGCAAGACGAAAACGGGAACGACATGGGCGCCCCGCCTCTGCCTGCCTCTTCGATGACGGCACGCTTCTATCTTGCATGCGTCGTTTTGCCTCCGCTCGCCAATCGCGGCTTTCCCCGGAAGCGGGACGGAAGCGGGGCGGGCGGCGAGTTGCGACCGGAAGGGCCGCCGTCCAGGCGGATCGCATCCGAAGGACCGGAACGAAGAGAAGGACCCGAAGCGAGAGCGAAGGGTTGCGGTTCGACCCCAGAGCCTCGTGGGTGGCGATGATATCTTTCACGCTTGGGCCGAGCGGGACGCTCCGGCCGACCTTGGGGATGGCTCGTATCTCTTGAATCATCTTTTCCGCGAAGTCAGAATGTGGATGCGTCTTCGGTCAGTCCGCTGGCCGGCGGTCAGCGCATCATTTCGGTGACTAACCTCGACGAGGCGACGAGGCGGGCCGCCGGACGCACATCACCTCAAGTCAGCGACCCACACGCGACGCATGGCCAAAACCCAACTTCGCCCTGATCCGGAATGCTTGCCGCCAGGGCCTTGGCGATCTGCCGAGCCCTAGATGACCGGCACGAGTATAGGCGAGCCCTTGCGTATGGGGGGCGCTCGGCTTCATCCTCTCAGCGGAGCCGAACCCTACCGCGGCGCAGATACTCGGTAGTCGGCCCTGAACAACGGATAAGGCGCTGATATTGTAGGTATTGCGAATCCGGGAAGACCAGTGGAAGCATCCGATTTCGCCGTTTTCGGCTGGAGTGCTTGCAGGCACCAGGCAAGCCAAAGCGCGAGAACCGTGAGGATCAGGCGCAGATTTTGGCCGCGGCGACGAGCAGCGCATTGATCGCATTGCCAGCATGACCGAGGAGAGCGTGCCATCGATCGACTGCTCGCAAACCGGGCACGCATTGGTGATCGCCCATTCGTCCCGATTGAACAACCGGCGGATTTTCAGCTTTCCTTGTTCTTTTGTGGGTCCCGGGCGAGCACCTCCAGACGCTGCAGATAACGACGAACGTTGCCGCGAATGGCCGCTATCGCGTTGTCCCGCAAGACCGCTTAGGAGACAGGCCGCGCGATCGGTTGACACGATGCCCAAGCGGCGTCGCGGACATCGGGCTTGCGCAGGTTCATACACCGTCGACCAGGGGCGGACGTGGCTATATCCGTGTTGCGCCTCGGCAAGCATCCCGGCGCGGCGTAGGGCTGGCGAAGGCGATGAGTTGGCGTCGGGATGTCGCGTGCGGTGCGCGCCGGAAAAGCCGCAAAGGTGCAGCCGGCATCGCCGAGAGAGGTGCCAGGCGGCGGCACTCGAATTGCCTCCGCCTGGCTTGGCTGGTTCATTCGGCCATGAACAGCGGCTGAACTCTGGCCCATTGATCGGCGGTGCGGAAGCCGCCCCGGGTCGTGTAGCTTTCGGGGGGGAATTTCATCCAGCGCGGCAGCCATGCGTCGACTTTCTCCCTGCTGTTCTCGTCGAACAGGAAGTCGCGGATGGTTGTCTTTTGCGTCTTCACCTTCTCGAAACATTGCCGTGGGCGACATGCTTGCCGCCGATATCGGCGAGTATCAGATTGGCAATTTCCTTGTCGCGCAACAGGTCGAAGAGGGCGTCGTCGGCTTGCCAGCGAGCTGGCCATATCGACATTCAGGTGATTGGCAAGCGCCTCGATGACGGCGCTGCCGGCTTCGACCGTCTCGGCCATGACGATGGCGAGAACGCGCAGGACATCGTCGTCGGACAGCGTCGACAGCCGGGCGAAGACGCGCGCTGTGGCAAAGGCATCGCCGTTGCCGCCGACGACCGCGCCAGCCTCCTCCGGTTGCCCCAGCAGCGCCAAAACCTCGCGCCGCCTTCGCAGAATACGGCTTCGGCCTTGCAGGCTGCGAGGCTTGCCGCCACCGCTTCATTGGCGGTACGCTGCGGCTCGTGGCGAACCTGCCACAGGCCCGAACCTGTGATGGGATGCGCCCCCATCAGGCGCAGCGCGACACCCGGACGGTCGAGCATGGCCGCGCGCACCGCGGCATGGCAATGCAGATCGACATGGTTCTGCATCGGCCCGGTGAGTTCCGGTCGCGACGGCTATGCGGGGGTTTCTTCGTGCTCGCCGCCCTCGCCTTGCGGGCGGGCGCGGCGGGCATCCTTGCGCGACAGCCAGCCCTCGTGGCACTCGACCGCGCTGCGATGCGAGACTGATATGAAGACCTTGCCACCTTTTTTTCTTCGGCGTCTTTTCGTGGTCCCAAGACTTGGAAAAACTGCCCCGGTTCCAGCACGGCCACGTCGGCCAGCCGGCTTCCAGATAGGCGTCGCGTCTGGCAGCGATCGCCTCGTTCTGCTTTTGCCAGAACAGGTCGGCGTCGGCGAAATAGCTGTCCTGGCTGAACAGGTCGCAGACGATCAGGCCCGGATAATCCTCCACGGCAAACAGCGCCACCTCTGAGGAAATCGACTGGCCGCCGAACAGCCATTGTTTCAACTGATCGCCGCGCGGCGCGTATTGCTCCGGATCGGCATAAAGCGCCAGCCAATCCTTCTGCTGCGCCTTGGAGGCCATGGTCAGATTGCGCGCCGTCTCGGCGTCGATTTCCTCGCGCCGATAGGCCTCGCGGATTTTCGGCAAGAGGTCGCCGAGCGCCAGAATGCGTTTGATCAAAAGCTCGGTGATGCCGAAAGTGGCGGCGATGTCGGCGACGCTGCAGCCCTCCTTGATCAGCCGCGAAAACGTCTCCCGCTGCGACACCTCGTCGGGATCGAGCCGGGCGAAGTTTTCGATCACCAGGCCTTGAGCGCATCGGCGTCGTCGCCGTCTTCCATGATGGCGCAGGGCAAGGCATCGCCCTCGCCGCGCTCGTCGGCGAGCGACTTCGCGGCGAGATAGCGGCGCCGGCCGGCGACGATCTCGAAGCTATCCGGCTCGATGTCGGGCCGCACCAGAAGCGGCACAAGGACGCCGCGCGCGAACGGACGGCAGGATGTCCAACACGTCGGGCGCGCTGGAATGGCCCCATGTTGAGCGTGGAAATGCTGAGCCGGTCGAAAGGAATGTGGGCAAGCTGCATGGTTCGTCTCCTTCGTTGGGGGTGGAATTGTCCCGCCGCAAGGGCCGAAGGCCGGCGCGGCGGGGGCGGTTTTGCGCCTTATCGGCGCTCTTGCTCCGCCGCGTCTGGCGGAAGCTCGGAATGGGATTTGGCAAGTGCTTCCGCTGCCTACCGCAGAAGCCGCTCGGCTTCGGTGATGTGGCCGGCGCTGCGCGCCGCTTGGGCGTAAACGGAGAGCGGAAAGCGCGCCTTGAACCAGAGGTCGCGCTCGATGCCGAGGCCAAGCCGGGCCCTGGCGCTTGCAAGCTCGGCAAGGCTGACGCTGCCGAGTTCCGGGAAGCCGAAGCCGAGGTCGCAAAGGCCGAACATTGTGTCGCCGTCGGCGTCGAGTTCGGTGAGAAGCCAGGTTGCTGCCCCGGTCGGATCGAACAGTTGCGGGACATGGTCGGTCTCGATGTCAGTTGCGCCATTGGCGAGCAGCTGGGCGCGCAGTTCGTCGGTGATCAAGATCATGGGAAAACTCCTCTCAAATCAGGTCGAGTTGATTTCTGTCGGCTTCATTGAGCAGCCCGGTATCGAGCGGCTTCTGCGCCGCGCGCGGGCGCGTCGGCCAAGAGGGCAAGGCGGTCGCGCGTGGTGACCGGCCGGACACGGGAATGAGCGTCTGCTCGCCTTGCGGCGTCGATTCGGTCTGCAGGGTGTCGGGATCGGGCGCGCTCATGCCGCGATCTCATCTTGTTGCGCGCCTTCGGTCTCGGCGTTAAAGCCAAGAAGAAAATCGGCGGCTTTGGAGGCAAGGCTGGCGGCGCGGAAGATGGCGCGATTTTCCTCGCGCAGCACCTTCAGCCATGTGCCGATATAGTCGGCATGGCGCACGGTCGGCTCGATGCCGAGCGTCGAGCAGACAAAGGCTGCGGCGATTTCAGCAACCAATTCCTCGCGCGCATAGGTCTTGGAACCGAAGGCGCCGGAGAGGTCGCGCGCCAGCCGCGCCGGGTGGCCGGTCCAGTGGCCAAGCTCGTGGAAGCAGGTGCGGTAATAGTCAATCTGCTGAAAAAATGCCGGCTGCGGCGGCACCTGAATGGTGTCACTGCCCGGCATGTAGAAAGCGCGATCGCCGCCGATGCGAAAATCAGCACCACTTGCATGAATGAGCGCCTCGGCCTGTGGGACAATCTCGCGTTCGGGCAGCGGTTCGGCGGCGGCATAGAGATGTTCGGGCAGGTTATCGCACTGCGCGACATTGAAGACGGTGAAGCGCTTCAAAAAAGGCACGGCCTGCGGCTCGTCGCCATCGGCCTTGGCCCGTTCCTTCTCGTCCTTTGGGACAAAGCGATCGGCATGCACGACGGTGGTGCCGTGTTCGCCCTTCCTGACATTGCCGCCAAGGGAAAGCGCCTGCCGGAAGGTGAGCCAGTTCTGGCTGGGGTATGAGCGCTCGATGACGGCGCCCCACAGGATCAGGATATTGATGCCGGAATAGCGGCGCTGGGTGGCTGCATTCCTGGGCAGGCCAAGGGCTGTCTTTGCCCTGCCCCAGGGCTTGACCCATGGCACGGTGCCGCGCTCCAGTTCGGCAACGATGCTGGTCTGTGATCTCCTGATAAAGGCTGGCGCCCGGGCGCCCGCCCTTAGCCGCGCCAGCCTCTGCGCTGGCGCAACGCTTGTCGTTTGCACGCATTCCTTTCGTCCTCCGCTAACCACTCGCCGCGCCTTTCCCCGGAAACGGGGTGGGCGGCGAGACGCGACCGGGAAGGCCCGCCGTCGGAGGCGGACCGCATCCGAAGGACCGGAACGCAAGAGGAGGACCCGAAGCGAAGCGAAGGGTTGCGGGATGCCGCGGCTGGCCTAGAAGGGAGTGCCGCCCACCGCGCCCCGCCGGGGAAGGCCAACAGACAAACCGCGCCGGCCGCCGGCGACCGTCAGCAGCCGACAGGCTGCCCGCGCCAGCGGGCGAAGCCGGATGGCCGAGACCGCCTGAGCCTGTCGAAGAAAAAGCGGGCTCGGTGCACGAGCACCCGGCACGCGCCGTCAGGCGCGCGGGCGCCGTCAAGCTTAGGCCAAATTGGGTTCTTCCGCATATCTGGTGCAGCGACTACTTTTTTCGGGTGTCCATTTGTCCGGTTGGGTCAAGCGGCTGCCAGAAGTCGGTCCGGAGGAGTGGATAGGCGGCGCGCCCGTACATCTGGCGCTTGATCGTCTTGAGGTGGTTGATCTGGCCTTCGACCGGGCTCGTACTCCAGGGCTGGGTGATTGGCGCCCGGACAGCCTCAATGTCACGGCTGAGACCTGCCGCAAGGGTAGCCAGTTCGCTGTTCATGGCATCGTCTATCCATTGACCGAGGCCTGCATCGTCATTGCCACGTATCATCGCGGCAAAGCGGCGGGCCAGGCCAGCCGCGATTGAAAGTTCCGGAGCATGTTCATGCAGATGGTGGAGGAACCGCTCGGTCTGCTCAGCCGACGTCGCGTGCTTCACGCTCGATCACATCGAAAGAATGGGGCCATTTCCTCGCTGCCGTGAATATTCAGTGCGACGCGCTCTCAGTCGGCGGTGAACAACACGTCCGTTGGTACGGATCGTCCGATAAAGTTGAACGCGGGTTCTGAGTGCGGCTCGACGTTGTTCTGGAAGCCGACGATTGAAGGCTATCAGCTCACAGCTGTCGCAATAGGCCTATTCGATGGCCCATCCGGTTTGCATCTCTCCTGATACCATTTGTCGGGGACAAGGACGACTGCTGCGAGGTCAGAGACGGTCTACCGCGGAACGACAGCTCAGCTGCGCCATGCGGACATCGGTTTGGCGTTCCGGTCGAGTTCGTTCAATCAGAACGAGGTCTTGATGCCGACCATCACTGTCGCCGCGGCAAAATCGCCGCCAACCCTGTCGTCGTCGCCGCCCTTCTTTGCGCCGGTCGGAATGTCATAGGTGTTGTAGTCGCCGCGAGCGGTGAACACCTTTTCGTAGGAACCGGAGACGAAGAAGCTGGTCCGCTCGTTGTACTGGTAGCCGACGCTGCCGCCGACTATCAGAACCGGCGCCGATTCGAAATCTTTCTCGAAGCGCAGGTCACGCAGCCAGTGATGATCGGTATCGCCGGCCGAGAAGGTCGTGCCGCCCTTCAGCGCAAAGCCGAAGTTCCAGCGATCCTGGACATAGGTCGCATCGATGCCGGCGAAGGCGACCGGCAATTTCTGCTGGTAGCTGATGACCTTTGCGCCTCCTGGGTAGTCGCCAACCCGATCCCGGAAGCCGTCATCGCTGGAGACGTAGGAGCCGCCATAGGCAGTCCACTTGACCGAGGTGTACTTAAAGCCACCGTTGACGTTGATCAGCAGCTGGCCGCTGACCTGGAAGTCGTGGCCGAGCGCGACGGTTGCCGAATAGAAGTGATCAAGATCGGTCTCGGAAAAGCGCGAACGGTCGCTCCAGTCGTTCCAGCCATCATTGGTCGAGAATCGCGGGTCCCAGTCATAGTCTTCCATGTAGCTGTCGCCGCTGAAGGCGATCTGGCCGGAAAGCTTGGCGGTCCAGCCGGCCTCGCTGCGCGCCGTCATCTCGGCTGAAACGACCGGAGCGGTGCTTTCCCAGATAAGGTGGCTCAGCTTGGAGCCGCTGCCGGGAGCCCGATAGACTAGCTCGTTGGCCTCGATGTCGATGACGCCGACGCCGCCAATGAAAGAGAAATTGGGATTGTAGGGCGCCGGTTCGCTCACCACCGCGGCACTGGCCATCGCCGGCCAGGCAGCGAGCAACGCTGCCGCTCCACCAAAGAGTTTCGCATACAATTTCATGAAACTACCCTCATAGGAATGATCCGTTATTCGGCTATACGCTGCGTAACCGGGTGCACGTCAGGTGCGGTCGTCTATGCAGCGCCCCTGTAGGTTGGCAGATTGCCGCCCTCGGCTCGGTTCCTCAACACTCAAGGAAAACGCCGTTAGCGTGACCCGATTGACGGCGGTTTTTGCCGATGCGTTCCGGGCGGCCGGCGTGACAGGAACCTTGCATTATCTGAGGCACACATTGCGATGACGATGCTGGTACGATTGAAGCGGCAGGCAGCGACCACGCCGGACCTCAATCCGCTGAGATCGTGGAGGTTGCTTTGAGCCAGTCCACAGCAGACACTCTGAATTTAGATTATCCGACAGAGCCGAGGGCCGACTTCCTCGAACCCGTTCCGCAGATAGAAATCGAGCGTGCGCTTCCATTTTGGTTGCCCGGGCGCTCCAACCTCAAGTCGCTTCCAACCACGAGCATGGCTTTCCTGCGAGGCGACCTCAAGCAGATGAGGGGCAATCCCTTTGGAGCGCATGTCGGGTCGAACATACAGCTCCGAAATATAGCCGAACTTGCCTCCCGCATGGATCGCCGTGCATTCATTCAGCACCATGATGCCGACCGGCTCGTCATCTGCACTTGCGATCACAGCGACCCGCCAGCGTCGGCAAGCACCGTCTCCGCGCTTTGTCTGACGACGTCGGGCGTGGGCGCTTTCCCGCCAGTGAGTTCATCCAGTAGCGCGTGAATGAAACGGGCGACCGTGTCTGCGTCCGTTGCGTTGGCGCTGCGGGTAGATATGGAAGGCATATTCTCTCCTGCTAGTGGTCAAAATCCCAGATCCATGCTGCCATCCCCGCAGGTCCGACTCACTTTTAGATGTAATGGCGGGAAAATGAACAGCGTTTTTTCATTAAATATATGTGAAAGAACTGCAAAACAAATATTACAAGCATGCAGGATTCCGGATGACTTGAGGTTAATTGCGCAGACAGGGGACCTTCTTACCGAAAAGCAACCGTGTTACTTCGTAACCGCACGGTGAAGCGGCCTTGCGGAGGTAAGATGAAGTTGCAAGTCTGGAAAGAGCCTGGGACAAAAGATACAGCCTGAAATGCCCGTGCGGCCAGAACGCTCGGATTATCACAGTCGAGCAAAGAGGACACTTGACGCATAACCTAGGCGATGCACCCGCTAGACCGGTTCCGCGCCTTCCCGGCCGCCTCAAGTACCCGGATGTGCAGATAGGCCTCGATGCCTTCCGGCAATTTGATAAAGCCAAAAACCCTTGCTGGTGTTGAACCAGATCACTTCGCGTCGACAGCGGGCGCGGTTACGGTCGACGAACGCTGAAAGTAGCTTGGCTCGGAAGACCGTTCCGCAAGACAAACCGCGTCATCGTCATGGCGATGCCGGCGTGGCTCGCGATGGTCTTTATGTTTGCCCATGATCGTCTCGACTTGCTTGAACAACGCACTGCGCTCCCGGCAGGAAAATCTCAATCGGGCGATGCGTTCATATCAATTCACCAGTTGGCCGCTTACCCGCTCTATCGCATCAGAATCCCGGCCGACCTGTTGCCACACGGGGTGGTCGACGATGGCGAGTGAGCAATATATGCGACAGGTCGAGCTGCTGATCGGAACGCTTCCCTATATCGCACGGCAGAGGGTTCCACTGGAGGGCGACACCGCCATCAACCTTTTCGATCGTGACATGCCGCGGGCTGCGTCTCACGCGGATGCGCATCCAAAATTTCGATTTACGCGCACTTTCCCCGCACAGCCTGCAGGAGGGGAGACGGGCAGCTTGTCGTTGAGTCGCCCGGCTAGATCAAACCCCGCCTGCTCGGCCTCGCGGCGCAAATTCTGGCGCGGCCTTGGCCCGATCTGCTGGATGACCAGTCCGGCCGCCAGCGAGCCGAGATCGCCGCACTGCTTCAGGCTGCCGCCGTGCGTGTAGCCGTAGAGGAACCCGGCTGCATAGAGATCGCCGGCGCCCGTCGTGTCGACCAGCTCCTTGATGGCGGTTGCCTGGATTACCCGGTCTCGTCGCCGCGCACGATGACCGAGCCCTTTTCGGAGCGAGTGACGGCGGCGATCTTGCAATCCTTGCGGATCTGCGCCAGCGCCTCGTCGAAGGACGCGGTCTGATAGAGCGACTTGATTTCGTGGCTGTTGGCAAAGACGATATCGACGGTGCCGGAGCGCATCAGGTCCAGAAACTCGTCACGGTAACGGTCGACGCAGAACGAGTCCGACAATGTCATCGACACTTCGCGCCCGGCGGCATGGGCGAGCTTCGCGGTCTGCCGGAACGCTTCCTTGGCACCCTCGAAATAGGTGACGGCGGCGCCCGACGCCTTGTCCGCCTCGACATCCTCCGGTCCGAGCTCGACGCAGGCGCCGAGATAGGTGTTCATCGAGCGCTCGCCGTCTGGGGTAACGAAGATCATCGAGCGCGCCGTCGGCGGTTCGCCGTTGAGCGGCCTGGTGTCGAAGGCGACGCCCTGCGCGTGCATGTCGTGGGCGTAGATTTCGCCGAGCGTGTCGTTCGAGACCTTGCCGAAGAAGGCAGCGCGGCCGCCGAAACTTGCGACGCCCGCCGCCGTGTTGCCGGCGCTGCCGCCCGAAGCTTCGATGGCCGGGCCCATGCGGCTGTAGAGCAGCTCGGCGCGCCTCGTGTCGATCAGGTTCATCGCGCCAACATCATTGATGCCGAACTATGACGTGCTTTGTATCGGTAATGCCATCCTCGACATCATCGCCCAGTGCGACGAGGCATTTCCTGGAAACCAACGGCATGATCAAGTCTCCGCACCACCGCCTTTCTGCTATGCCGGCCGGGCGCGGGTCTAGCGAGTTGAAAAGGGTTGCCGCATGCGCTTGATCCAGCGCCCTCACGCTACTGCCGGTCGTGACGATGGTCGGATTTCTGCGGCCTTTTTCCAGACCGCTGATGTACTGCTGGCTGAATCCGGAAATCTCCGCAAGCTGCTCCTACGTCAGACGCTTTTTTTGCCTGATTTTCTGCACATTGCGTCCGACCACCTGCGCATGTCCATGCACGAAGGTCAGCGGATTGGGCAGCTTAAATTTATCAACTATAATATGTAATCATCAACTATAATATGTAATGCACATCGTGCTTCCAGTCCGCTGGGGAAAACCTTCGCGGCGGCCACATTCCGGATATAGAATTAGCGATGCTACAGCCGAAATCGACTACGCCGATTGCTGACGAAGTCCCTCGGTCAGACAGCATCACCAGCTACGACAGGCAACATCGGACCATTTACCCGCATCCTGGACGCCTGCGCCGACAACGCCAGCGTGGAACAAATAGCCGATCTCATTCTTGCCATCGACCCGATCCTTGAACCGGTCCGCGCCCGCAAGGTAGTCCGCAGCCATATCGACCGCGCCAACTGGATGGTGACGAGCGGCAGCAAGCACCTGTTCGGCGGCTGAATACGGCGCGGATTGCCACGCCTTTTCAGACGAGAAAGTCCAGGTACGCCATTCATCAGTGCGCGGCCACGCGAAACGGCGCGGCGGATGCGATCGCGCAGGTGATCGCGAGGATCGTTTCAGTCGGAGTGGACGCGCCACTGGCCGATCAGCGTGAAGGGAGGGCGCTGGCGCATGGCAAAGGCTCGTTCGAAAAGGGCCTTCTTGCTAGCGCGGCACAGTTGCCGCGCAAGCTCCCGCCTTGGCTGCAACTACCGCGCTGGATTCTCCCCGCTCTTTTTGCTAGCGAGATATCTCTTTCGCTAGCGAGATATCATGAACAATCGACCTGCCTGGTCAAAGCACATCAAGCTCGGACCTGCGCCGAAGGTGCCGATAGTGAAGCCTTTGGCCAGCCCGCAGAAAGGAAACGCCCAATCGCGTGCGCAGGCCGACGACGCGCTGCTGAAACAGGCATATACCTTTCAGCAGGCCAAGCGGCTCGACGAGGCTCAGGATCTATGCCTTCGGGTTCTGGAGCGCACGCCAAACCATCCGCTCGCCTTATACATCCTGGGGACCATATACCTGGGTTACGACGATGAGCGGGCCTTGCGATATTTCGCACGGGCGGTCGGCGAGGAACCTAAAAACCCCTACTACCACCTCAGCCTGGGCGAGGCCTATGTGAAGGTCAGCGAGTATGCGCCAGCAATCAAGCATATGCAGTACGCCCTGGAACTGCAGCCCGGCCTTATCGAAGCACTTTGTGCATTGGGGCGCACTTACACGGCGTTTGACAAGCCCGACATGGCTCTGCCGCTTTACGAGAAGGCGCTGAAAATCAACCGCGATCATCCCAAGGTGCGAGCCGGGCTGGCCAGCGCGCTCAGCGGCCTGGGGCGTATGGATGAAGCCGCCGCCTATCTGAAGCAAGCAATCGCACGTCGTATTGGCGTGCCGGCTGCCTACAACGACCTTGTACAGACGCGAAACTTCACCGAGGAGCCCGAGGAGCTCCAATCCATCCTTCGTGAGCTCGGCAATCCGAAACTTGGTTCGGAAGGCGCGCAGCAACTCCATCACGCCGCCGGCAAGGTGCTGAACGACCTCAAGCGCTATGACGAGGCATTCGACCATTTCAACAAGGCGAAACAGGCCTCCGGCCAAAGGTTCGATATCGATCTGTATCGTCGGTGGGTCGATTCGATGATTGAAACCTTCACGCCGGACTTTTTGGCTGCCAGGGCCGGCTATGGAAATCCTTCCGAAGCGCCTGTGTTCGTGGTTGGCATGCCCCGCTCGGGGACGACGCTCACCGAGCAGATCTGCGCCAGCCATCCCGACGTTCATGGCGCAGGGGAGCTTAGCAAGCTGAGGCGGGTCGCGAATGCGATCGGTCTCAAGACATCATCGGCTGGCGATTTGAGCCAGCCGGTCACCTCGATCACGGAAGTCCTGTCCAGAACCTTGGCCGAAGAGCACCTGTCCTATTTGCGCGAGCGGGCGCCTGCCGCGCTTCGCGTCGTGGACAAGACGCCGCACAATTTTGAGCTGATCGGGCTCATCGGGCTTCTCTTCCCCAACGCGCGCATCATTCATTGCCGCCGGGACGCCATCGACAATTGCGTCTCCTGCTTCGTCCTCAACTTCAGCGAGGCACACAGCTACAACACCGACCTGAATACACTAGGCCTGTACTATCGCGAGTATGACCGCCTGATGCGGCACTGGAACGAGCTCTTTCCAGGCCATATCTTCGAAAATCGCTATGAAACGCTGGTTGAGGACCAGGAAGCCCAGTCGCGCCGCCTGATAGATTATCTCGGGCTGCCTTGGGATGACGCCTGCCTGCGATTTTTCGACAGGGATGGTTCGGTCAACACGCCCAGCCGCTGGCAGGTTCGCCAACCGATCTACAAATCGTCGGTCAAGCGCTGGAAGAACTATGAAAACGAAATTCAGCCGCTGATCCAGTCGCTGGGCGATCTTGCAGAGATTTGACTTGAGGTCGGCGATCCGCATTGTGTGGACCGCGGGGGTCGCAAGCGCATAGATTCGCGGGCCGATTTCTAGCGTGCGGCCGGCACCGGTCAGCATCCCTCCCTTCGTCATTTCCAGGGTCTGCGCTCCGCTTTCGCGTCGCTCCGCCCTGGGATGAGGAAGGCATGGTGGCTGATGCCCGTTCGCCGGCGTTGAGATTTAGAAATTGAAGGCCGATCCAGCAAAGAACGACCATGGCTGGTATTGCCGGCGTCATGCATCACGCAGCGCGACAGCCACGCCGATACAGAAAACCCGGCGGTTGCCCGCCGGGGTTCGCGTTCAGTCAAACGCTACTGATTAGAACGAGCGCTGGAAGCGGAGCTGGCCGCCGAAGTTGTCGTCGTCATCGGCACCGGTCCAGTTGCTGACGGTCTCATCACCAACATGGAGGTAGCTGGCTTCGGCCGTGATCGTCAGGCCGGGGACGATATCGTAGGCGATGTTCGCCACGACACCGAGATTCTCGCCCTCGTCATACGAGATCTGGGTGTTGAACGAGGTCTTCTCGTTGATGGTGTAGGTGCCACCGCCCCAGAGTGCCCAATTGCCGCTCCACAGCTTGTACATGCCGCGGCCGTTGGCGGGGATTGCGAAGCCACCATCCGTGTAGTTGTCGTCCGTGCCGTAGCCGGCCATGATGAACAGCGACAGGTTCTCCATCGGGGTGACGTCGAGGCGAACCTTGCCGGCCACTTCTTCATAATTGCTGTCGTAGGCAATGACGCCGGTGATCGCGCCCCAGCCCTGCGTCCACTTCACGCCGCCGACGACATGCGGGACGTAGCTGTCGATCGTGAAGTCGCCGTAACCTTGTTCGAGCGAAACCACGGCGGAGAAGCCGTTGCCGGCGTCGAAGTAGTACTGGACGACGTTGGTGTCGAAACCACCGTAGGGAACCAGCGTATCGTTCAAGACGTTGCCGGCGTAGCCGCTGAACGTATCGAAGGCCGATTCGTCCTTACCGACGCGCAGCCCACCGAGCTGGATCCAGGCGAAGTTCAGCGAGACGGCTCTGTTGTCGGCTTCGTTGAGGAGCGGAGATGTATCGCCTTGGGTGTTGCGGAAGTTGAAGCGGGTCTCGGTGTAGGTCTTCAACGTGCCGAGCTCGGTTTCCTGGCCGGTCCAGGTTCTCAGCGAGAAGCGAGCACGCTTCCAGTAGGTATCCTGCTCGTCGCCGTCCTCGACGTCGACGGTCCCCGCACCGGTGAACGTGCCGACGTCGCCGACGCCGATGTCGTAGCGGACATAGCCGCCGATGCGCAGGCAGGTCTCGGTGCCGGGGATGTAGAAGTAGCCAGCGCCGTAGACGTCGCAGATGCGGACGTATTCAGCGGGTTCCGGCTCGGCGACGACGACGGCGTCGGCGGCACGCGCACCGGAAACTGCGACCAGCGCCGCAGCGGAGCCGAGAAGAAGGCTCTTGATGTTCATTTTGATCTCCTTGAATGATTTGAAAAGGGCGAGGACGTCGATGGACGAACCGCTCCCTTGTCCCCACGATCGAAAAAGATGCGCATCACGAAGCATCCTTTCCGGCTCGGACGCTATTCACCGGACGGAATAGTGCAAGTTCAAACTCCGCTTCCGACCAAACCTTGCAGTATCAGTTGTATTTTTATCACTAAATTCTCAGTATTACTTGCACAAATTGAACAACTATACATTTATACAAATCGCACAATTGGTACATTGACTATTTGCGTACGCATCAAATCTGCACGAAAAACCACCGACGCCTGGCCAACGTCAGACCTCTCCAATCAGAGAAATGGCCTGGACGGCCGACGCAACGACTTCTGTGTTCGTACCTTCCCTGAGCAATTCGATAGGAACGCGGCCTTTGAGAAGAGGCGAGGGATTGATAAGCCACAGCCAAGCCAATCTGGGATCGGAGATCGAGGAGAGCACTTGCCGGATTCCGGGCATGGGCCTGCCGTCGATGAACTGAGCGAGGGGAAATACATGCTTGCGGGAGCCTCTTCGAAAGGCAACCACATCATTGTGCTTCTGCCACCAATGCAGCGTTGACCGCGGTATCCCAAAACGTCTCTCGAGATGCGTCGAGCCAGCAACTGGACCGGCCCACTCTGCAATGCGCGAGCCTTCTCTCGGATAATCTTTCAGTACCAAATGCCCGAGCGGATGATCGGCTGGCCGGGGTCGCGAAGCGATCTCACACGCCTGAGCGTTCAGCCGTCGCGCTGCTTCTGCCTCCAGCCTGCCAAGCAATTCAGCGGCCACGGCAGTCAAATCGGCGGAAGCAGGCGCAACAGCTGCCCTGTCAACCTGCCTCGCCTCATCACATTGGGCGAGAATGCGCTGCACCTCCCTCAGGACAAAGCTTGAAAGCTCGCTCTGGCGCTTTTCATCCGCAAGATTACTCGACCCGGACATACGTGGCTTTCCCAATATCATTCCATCAGCAATCCGCTGAAAGAGCGTTGAAGACCTGAAGCTTGGAGGACGGCGACATGTTGCGTCTTCGTATGCTCGCGACCTAGCAGCCGTCTTGCGGTTTCAACTCGTGCCTCTCAATTAAAAAGGGGAGAACGTCGATGGACGACTGTCTTTGCCCCCACGATCATGGGTGTTTGTCCCCGCCAGCTGCAAGTATGCGCGACGTGGTGTTCAGTTCGCCAATATAATATTCCGGACGATACCATCGCGTTTGCAGATGGCCGCGTCCCATAGACAACTGCCGCTGCTACGCGGGCAAGCCGATCTGGGGGTGTCCAGGGTCCCCAATCTGCGATACGTGCGTGAAATCTCCGAGAGAGTTTTGAAACGTGCAGCCCGTTGCCGGGCGCCGTCGCCTGCGGCGACGGGCTTAAATTGATGATGGGTTTCGCCCCCAAGACCGAGACGATTACTGCCGCAACGTTCCAGACCTTCGGCCGCGGCTCGGCCATAACCGCTTCCTCGACTTTTACCGAATTCATCGTCGGCAAGACCATCGATGAGCCCTTCAGATCACCCATCAGGACATGGCGGATTTTCTCGGCGCCCTGCCCCACACGACATACTCATAGCTCAACCGCCTCATCCTGGAGCGCGGCTTGCGGCTGATGAGCGAGTTCTTCCGTGCTGTGAGGCAGGCTTTCTAGGAGACACCAGGATTCTCACGCCTAATCCTCGTCAAGGCATCATCGCCATGAGCGACGTGATAGCGGCGTTTCTCGTGGTGATAGGCTTCGAGGAACCAGAGACCCTTCCCCGCAGCCTCCACCCGCTGAAACCTAATTCTGCGTGGAGTTCGGGCGAGTGGGTTTTCGGCATCGGGCCCCACGGTGGAACGAGCTGCAAAACGTGCAGTGGGACATTTCCCACATATTGCCGCGTCTCGTAAGCCAGGCGAGATGCTCCCTTGCTCACTCGAAGGCCGCTTAAGCAATGTCATATGCGGCTCTGCGGATTCTGCGACACCGATTTCGTTGGGGTAGATGGCCCCGGCGGACATTTTGCCACCGCACGGGAGCTTGCGTTGGCGGTCGAACAAGCATGGCGCGGGTCGGGAACTGGGCAGCGTCTTGTCGTGCTCACCGAGGCAGATGGGGTGGTTGCCGTCCTCCCCTAACGGCATCGCAATGTGCCAAAATGATGTGGCGTAAGCCACAGAACAGAGAGGACGGCGGATGAAGGATATGTTGATCGGAGTGGATCTGGCAAAGAATGTTTTCCAGCTACACGGGGCGTCGATGACAGGCGATGTGAAGTATCGCAAGAAACTGTCTCGCGGGCAGTTCTTCAGGTTCATGTCAGAGCAGCCATCGGCACTTGTTGTTATGGAAGCCTGCGGCAGCGCCCATTACTGGGCGCGCGAGTTGGTGAAGCTGGGCCATGCAGTCAAGCTGATCGCGCCGCAATATGTGCGCCCGTTCGTGAAGCGGCAGAAGAACGACGCGACCGATGCCGAGGCAATCGTCATTGCGGCCCGTCAGCCTGAAATGCGCTTTGTCGAGCCTAAGACCGCTGATCAGCAAGCGCGGGCGGTTCTGTTTCGGGCGCGCGAGCGTATTGTTCATCAGCGAACGGAATTGGTGAACGCTCTGCGCGCCGTTCTCTACGAATATGGGCAGGTCATTCCGCAGGGGATTGGTCACATCAAGCGCATTGAGGCGATTGTCGAGAATGCTGAGATCGGCCTGCCCGAGCTTGTGCAGGAGGAATGCCGCGACCTTCTGGCTCAGATCGGCGAGAAGACGGCCCGGATCGAAGAAAAGGCCAAGAAGCTCGCGGAACTGTCCCGGCAGAGTGAAACCGCGCGCCGGCTTCAGACCATGCCAGGTGTGGGGCCGCTGATCGCACTGGCCGTCGAAGCTTTCGCGCCAGCGATGCAGAGCTTCCGATGCGGTCGGGACTTTGCCGCTTGGCTCGGCCTCGTTCCACGACAGTTCTCTTCTGGCGGGAAAGAAAGGCTCGGCCGGGTGTCGAAGGCTGGTCAGGCCGACATCCGCAGGCTCCTGATTCTCGGGGCAATGGCCCGCGTGAGTTGGGCGGGTCGCAAACCGCCAGCGCAAGGATCGTGGCTTTCGCGGATGCTCGCGAAGAAGCCGCGCATGCTGGTGGCGATCGCACTGGCGAACAAGATGGCTCGGAAAATATGGGCCATGCTGACGAAGCAGGAAGATTATCGAGACCCGGCTCTGGCTGTGGCGGCGTGACAAGAAACCACGCGGATAACCAGGACTGGCAAGCAGGTGTGAGAAGTCGATGACCTGAATGGGCGCATGATCGAACAGATCTGGACCGGGAAAACCAGAAGTTAACTGAGGGCATAGAGCTCGTTTGGCAGATTTGGACCCGATCCGCAGATCACCATACCGGCCAGCGGCTTCTGAAAGTGCCGCAAATAAGGCCTGACAGAAGACCGCACTCGATCACACGTCAAAAAGGGTCAGACACTACTTGCGCAACGGACGGCAACCACAGAAGTTAACTGCCCACTGCGGTTTCCCAACGGCCTTCGGAAAAAGTTGGCGCAGCGCTGTCACGGCAGACACGGCACGTCGAGATCTGTCGAGCATCAGCCGTTGCGAAAGGTGTAGCCATAACCGTTGATGGCCGGCGCGCCGCCGAGATGCGCGTAGAGGATCCTCGAGCCCTCTGGAAAAAAGCCTTTTTGGATGAGGTCAATCATCCCTTGCATCGATTTGCCCTCATACACGGATCGGTAATCATACCCTCGAGCCGCGCACACAGGCGGATCGTCTCCTTGGTTTCCTCGGATGGAATGCCGTACCGCGGGTGCGCGTAGTCCTCGAGCAACACCACGTCATCCTCGGCAAGTTCCGATCCGAGCTCTACGAGGGTCGCTGTATGTCGGGCAATGCTTAGCACCTGCGCCTTGGTCTTGGCCGGGGTAGCAGAGGCATCGATACCGATCACGTTGCGCTGTCGACCGTCCGCGGCGAATCCGACGAGCATGCCGGCGTGCGTGGAACCGGTGACAGTGCAAACGACAATGTAGTCGAAGGCAAAGCCTAGCTGTTCCTCCTGGGTACGCACTTCCTCCGCGAACCCCACATAACCAAGGCCGCCGTATTTGTGGACAGAGGGACCGGCAGGTATCCCATAGGGCCTGCCGCCGCTTGCCTTGACCTCGTTAAGGGCTTTTTCCCAACTATGGCGGATGCCGATGTCAAAGCCCTCGTCGACCAGGCGCACCTCAGCTCCCAAGATGCGGCTCAAAAGAATGTTGCCGACCCGGTCGTAGACGGCATCGTCATGTGGAACCCAGCTCTCCTGAACCAGGAGACATTTCATGCCGATCTTGGCGGCAACGGCGGCGACCATCCGCGTGTGGTTGGACTGCACGCTGCCGATGGTGAAGAGCGTATCGGCATCCGACGCGATGGCGTCGGGAATGATGTATTCGAGCTTGCGCAGCTTGTTTCCGCCGAACGCCAGACCGGAGTTGCAGTCCTCGCGTTTGGCATAGATTTCGACCTTTCCCTCCAGATGCTTGCCGAGCCGGTCAAGTTTCTCAATGGGTGTGGGTCCAAAGGTGAGCGGGTAACGTTCGAATTTTTCCAGCATGTTCTCTCCGGCGATGATCATTCAGCTGAAAAAGCCACGCAAAACTCGTTCCATAAGCGCTGCTTGGATTGGTCGGCCGCGCTCTCTCCGATCTCCATCAGAGCCTTGGGGATTTCCAGCGCTTTCCTTGCGATTGAGACGAAGCGATCCACATGTCGGCATGCTTCGGTACGGGCTGACCTGAATGTCGGCTAAGTTAGTTGCGGCTTGTGGCTCGGACATCGGTTGGCCCGTATCTCTTCCTCAGTTTCTGTAAACCAACCCTTGCGGGTCGATTTCGGTCTTGCGGCCCGCGACCAAGTCGGCGAGGAATTTTCCCGAGCCACAGGCCATGGTCCAGCCGACATGGCCGTGGCCGGTGTCGAGATAGAGGTTTTTGTAGCGCGCCTGGCCGATCACCGGCACCGAGCTTGGCATCATCGGTCTCAAGCCCGCCCAAAGCTCGGCCTTCTTCTCATCGAAAGCCCCCGGGAACAGCTCCTTGCCAGTCTTGAACATGGCGGCAAAGTCGCGCGGCTGGAAAGTGCGGTCGAAGCCGGTGAACTCGGCTGTCGAGGCGAGCCGCAGGCGATTTCCCAGCCTCGAATAGGCGATCAGTTGGTCTTCGTCGACGCCACCCATCGTCGGCCCGTTGTCCTCGTCCTCAAGCGGCACGGTCGCCGTGTAACCCTTGACCGGATAGACCGGCAGGTCGACACCGTAGCGGCGGCCAAGGAGGCCGCTTTCGGGTCCCATCGCGATGACGACGGCGCCGGCGGCCACTGGACCGGACGAGGTGACGACAGCTCGCACCCTATCCCCCTCTATGTCGAGGCCCTTTACGGTAGTGCCGTAGAGGAATCTTACGCCAAGGTACTCGGCCGCGTAGACGGCGAGCTTTTCAACGAAGTGGCTAGAATCCCCGGTCTGATCGATCGGCGAATAGACGCCGCCGGCTATTTTTTCCTTCGCCGCGGCAAGACCAGGCTCGAGTTCAATTAGCCGATCGCGGCCGACAATTTCGATCGGTAGGCCATGCTCGGCGAGGTAGCGATAATTGTCGGTGCCGGTGTCGAGACTTTTCTGCGAGCGAAAGAAGTAGAGGATCCCCTTCTTGCGCTCGTCGTAGTGGATGCCTGTGTCGACCGAGAGGGCGTTGATGCAGTCGCGGGAATAGAGCGCTAAGCGCAACTTGACCGCGCTGTTGGCCCGCAGACGCGCTACAGTGCACTGGCGCACAAAGCGGAGGCTCCAGGCAAGGAAATAGGGATCGAAGCGCAGGCGTACCTTGATCCCTAAATCGTGGTTCCAAAGGGCCTGCAGGAACGTTCTGAATGCGGCCGGAGAGGCCCAGGCCGTCGCATCACCCGGAGAAACAAGACCGGCATTGGACTGGCTGGTGCCGCGCCCAGCCGTCGGATGGCGGTCGACCACTGTGACCTCATGTCCGTCGCTGGCCAGATAGTACGCGGCGGCCGTGCCGACGACGCCAGCGCCAAGCACCACTACTTTCATGTACGTTCCTCCAAAAAATGTGACCAGCGTGGCGTACATCGAGGCCCCGCTCTTTCACGCGCACGGCGGCTTCGCATCAATTACCGAAGCAGCCCCCGGCTTGCCATCGATGATATCGGCCATGCCTACCCCATTTTCTCCGAAGCGTAGCTCCCCGGGCTTGCCGGGAAGACGACGGTGCGGTTGCCGTTGAGGAAGGTGCGGAAGTGGATATGCGCATGGATGGCACGGGCGAGAACCTGGCTTTCCACATCGCGGCCGATTGAGACGTAATCCTCGGCCGACTGCGCATGCGTGATGCGCGCCGTGTCCTGCTCGATGATCGGACCTTCGTCGAGATCGGCCGTGACATAATGCGCCGTCGCCCCGATCAGCTTCACGCCGCGCTCATAGGCCTGCTTGTAGGGGTTGGCCCCTTTGAAGGACGGCAGGAAAGAATGGTGGATGTTGATGACGCGGCCCGACATCTTCCGGCAGAGCGCATCCGACAGCACCTGCATGTAGCGGGCGAGCACGATAAGTTCGGTGCCGGTCTGCTCGACGATATCGAGCAGCTGGGCTTCGGCCTGCGGCTTGTTGTTCTTCGTCACCTTGACGTGGTGGAAGGGGATATCGTGATTGACCACCACCTTCTGGTAATCGAAATGGTTGGAGACGACGCCGACGATGTCGATCGGCAGGGCACCGATCTTCCAGCGATAGAGCAGGTCGTTGAGGCAATGGCCGAAGCGCGAGACCATGAGCAGCACCTTCATGCGCTTCTTGGCATCGTGGATCTCGGCATCCATGGCGAACTTTTCCGCGATCGGCTTGAAGCCTTCGGCAAGCGCCGGCCCGCCGACCCCTTCCTCCGAGATGAAGGAGACGCGCATGAAGAACTTGCCGGTATCGAGATCGTCGAACTGGCTGGAATCGACGATGTTGCAGCCCTGCTCGGCCAGATAGTTCGAGATCGCCGCTACAATGCCACGTGTGGACTTGCAAGTTACGGTGAGTACGCAATGAGTCATATGGTCATCCGCTCTGAGTTGGCGCCGTTTCGGCACTTACCGCACTGGCGGAGCATGTCCTCGTATCCGTGCCTCTATGTCTCGCCTGACCGGTTAGATTGATGCTGCGCCATTGCCGTTGGGGAAAATGCCCTGGGATAAGCGCTAGAATTTGGCCGACTGGTTAAGTGGGATATAGCGGGAATCTCTCCGCCAGTGCCGACACTCGTTGCGCAATGCTTGCGTTGACTTCCAGTTCCTGCCCCGGCTTCGCTGCAGCGCGATCGAGGACATCGGCAATGATCTCCGCCAGTTCGGATGCTTCCGGTTCAGCCATCCCACGAGCTGCAATTGCGGACGCTCCCATCCGGAGTCCCGAGGTGACATTGGGTGACTCCTTGTCCTGCGGCACGAGGTTGCGGTTTGTCGTCACGCCGTGAGCTTCCAGTGTCTTTTGCGCGACATCGCCTGTCAGTCCACGCGTTCTGAGGTCAATCATCGTGAATGGCGTATCTGTTCCGCCTGTGACAATTCTGTACCCGCGTGCGCTCAAGCTGCTCGCCAAGGTTCGCGCGCAGCTCAGCACTCGTCTAGCGTATTCGGTAAACTCAGGCTGAAGGGCCTCACCGAAGCAGACGGCCTTGCCGGCGATAACGTCAGGGAGCGGCCCACCTTGAATGCCGGGGAATATCGCTGAATCGATTTTTTTCCCAAAGGCCGGATCGCGAGACATTATCAAGCCCCCTCGCGGCCCGCGCAAATTCTTGTTCGTCGTGGTGGTGACAAAGTCCATGTGGGGAAATGGGCTTGGATACTCTTTTGCCGCGATCAACCCGGAAAAGTGCGATACATCGGCAAGGGTGACCGCCCCAACCTGGGCAGCGATCTCTGACACCCTGGGGAAATCAATAGCACGAGGATAGGACGAGCCACCCACAATAATGAGCTTGGGATGATGCTGGCGAGCGAGCTGCTCCATAGTATCGTAGTCAATGAACCCATCAGGTGTTGTCCTGTAGGATATTGTCTTGAACCAACGACCGGATAAGTTGGACTTAAACCCATGGCTCAAGTGCCCCCCCGAGGAAAGGTCCATACTGAGCACGGTGTCGCCAGGTGTGAGTAACGCGAAATACACCGCCTGATTGGCCTGACTACCGGAATGAGCCTGCACATTCGCGTATCCTGCCCCGAACATCGCCTTAGCCCGCTCTATAGCGAGGCGTTCAATGGCATCGACGTTTTCGACGCCGGCGTGGTATCGCTTTCCCGGATAGCCCTCAACTGTGGTGAATACCACCATTGACCCCATCGCTTCCCGCACCGCTTTACTCATGTAATTCTTCGGGGCTATCAATTCTACCTGGCTACGCTGCCTCGACTCGTCTGCCAAGATGTAACGCGCCACTTCGGGATCCGCCTGAGCTAGCGGCTCCTCGAAAAACCATCTCTTTGCTTTCATGCCGAAGTCTCCGTTGGATTGTATAAAATCGGCGACAGCGCAGTCCCAATTAATACCGCTGTTATGCAATTGTCGCGCCGAGGAAAAACTCTTCTGTTCTCTGACCTACTTCTGCCGAGTGGGGAGGACAAATAGGTCGGACCTATCTCAGGCATCGACGGTGCCTATCGCCGAAACGCTGACGAATTCTTCCCTCGAAAAGGCCAGGCTTGCTGGCTCACTCACCAACGCGTAGGCGAATTGCAGCGGCTTCGGCTGGACACAGATTAGGCAGGAAGGCTCAAGCGGCAGCATAATGGATGTTGGTGGTCAAACGTGGAGCTTGAAGGATTTCGCGCAGCGAGTTTCAGTCATGAGCCAGGTTGATTGCGATCATGGAAAAAACGGCAGTTGGCGCCCGGCTGCATCGAGACGGACGCGAAGGCCACGGCGCGGCTGCCGCGCAAATGAGCTTGACCCCACGCAAAGCCTGCAAGCGTTCGACTACCGGCGCGAGTGGCCAGTCGAGCAGGCCGTCTTCGATTGCCTTTTCCAGGCGTGCTGCTCTTTCCCGGCACTGCGACTCTGCGAGGATCAACTCCTGCAGGACAGCTTGCTGACTGCGGAATGAGAAACTCAGTCCATGCAGCCATCTGAGATACCTCGTCCCCCAGGTCTTCAGGCCCGGGTAAATCTTGCCATGTCGCAACAGGAAGGATCGAATCTCCTGCCGCTTTCGGGTTCGGTCCTTCACCGCAGCCTCGCGGGCGCGGATCAGGTCACGCATAGCCTCATGAGCAGCGTCCGGTATCCAGATCTTCCGTCAGTTCACCGGCACGGAACAGCCGGGCGAGTTTCTCGGTATCGCGGCGGTTCGTCTTGACCCGATCGCCAGGCTTGCGCGGGATTAGAGATGGAGCAATCACGGCGCACTCGTGGCCAAGCGCTTCGATCTCCCGCTTCAGACCGTATCCGGTGGGTCCAGCCTCATAGCAAAATCTCAATCGCACACCTGGGCGTCCGAACTTGCGGACGAGACGGCGTACTGACGCACTATCGGACGATATCTCTCCGACATATCGAACCTCGCCGGTACGGCCGCTCTCGGCGGAAGCAACAGCATGCCGATCCTTCGCAACCTCCAATCCTATGAAAACTTCGCTATATTCTTCCATGGTTCGTCCTCCTGGCATGAGGATAGGCTCGACGAGCAACCCTCGCTTCAACACTGCCAGTGTAGGGCGAACCATCTCACAGCCGGCAACCAGAAAGGACATAAGGTCTTACCAGGCACATAGTCGACCTCCCCGACGTGAGTGCTTTCGCAGGAATCCGTCTCGACGATTTTGCAGAGGAGCGAATTTTGAGTACCTAGGGGGCAGGGTGAGTTTTCGATCGGGCTGCTGATCCGCGCTGATCTCGCGAGCCGCTGCGGTCGACGAGCTCGATCCCGACCCTACTTGATCAACTCAGCCCTGAGACTCGACCATGTCGCCAGTGCTGTCTCGACTCTCTGATGCAATCCATCGACAAGCGCCCGTTCCTGCTGTCTGGGCGGAGTGTAGACTTCAAGTTGGTACGGGAAGCAGTAGGCAGAGGCGAAAGAGTTTGTATTCAACTTTACGAGCGTGGCGTCGATCGAGTCCATTTCGCCGGCAAGTTGCGCCAGCTTGGATGCGGATACGCTCATTTTGCCGACATGAGCCTGGTCTGCCGTGCGTGTGCGCCATTTCCTGAGTTCGTTCATCGCTTTGTGGAGCCGATCGATATCCTTCAGTACCGCCAATTGCAGAGCGACCCGTTCCGCGTTTGCCCCTTCACTCCCAGCGGCGCGGGGATCAATGGCCAAGGTCAAAGGCTGCTCGTAAGTCCTTCCGTCAACACTGAGGCGCACCCTGTATCTGCCGGGTGTGACCAGTACGCCGCGAGCGAACCCGCCATAATAATAAGCTCCCGGAACCTGCTCTGGGTCGCTAGTGCGGAAGTCCCAATAAACCCTGTTCATCCCTACTTCGGTGGGGATCCTGTCTGAACGAACGGTGTCTGTGACATATTGGGGAGCCTGTTGCACTTTGCTTGCTTCGATGCTCGAGAGGCGGCGGATCAGCACGCCATGCACATCCAGGATGTCGAGAGTGACCTCTCCCCGGGGTCTTTTTGTCAGCACATAGTCAATCGCGGCTCCCGGGGGCGGGTTCTTGCCAACGGCGTCGGTTGAACCGCGATTCTGGGTGCCTACCATGTAAGCGGTCTTGGGCGCTAAGAGCATGGCTTCGCGCGCTCCCGCTCCGGCAGTGATCTGGCGCAGCGGCGTTACATTGTCGAGAATCCAAAAACCGCGGCCGTGGGTTGCGACCACCAAATCATCATTTTTTACCATGATGTCGTAAATCGGAGTGGCGGGAAGATTCAATTGCAGCGGCTGCCAGTGAACTCCGTCGTCGAGCGAAAAGAAGACCCCGCGCTCAGTTGCGGCATAAAGTAACCCTTGGCGTGCCGGATCCTCCCGCACCGCATGGACAACGGCATCTTCGGGTAAATCGCCCGCAATGGAGACCCAGGTCCTTCCGCCGTCAGCGGTTTTGAAGCCTGAAGGCTTCCAATCGTCGAGTCTGTGACTGTCGATCGCAACATACGCGGCCTCGGCATTGAACCGTGACGGCTCGATCATCGACACGAAGGACCAAGGAGCCACCCCGCCCGGCGTGACGTTGCTCCAATGGGTGCCGCCATCACGCGTCATATTGATCAGCCCGTCGTCCGAGCCAACCCAGAGCAGCCCCTTTCTGAGCGGGGACTCGGCAAGCGAAACAATAGTATCATAGCTGCCCCAAATTGCCTTCCACTGCTGCTTGCTCTTGTCATTTCGCGTGAGGTCGGGGCTGATCGCGGTCCAGTTGTTGCCCTGATCGGCCGATTTCCACACCATCTCAGATGCGGCGTACAGCACGTCCGGATCATGCGGTGAGAGCATCAGAGGGGAGCTCCACCAGTTGAAGCGGTGCGCGAGTTCGGCGCCCACTCCCCAGGGGTCGGGAGCAGCCGAAACGCTGATGTTCTGCCACTGTTCCTTCTGCTTGTCATAGCGGCCGATCATCTCGGCGGTCGCCGAAAAGATAATCATCGGATTGCGCGGATCCGGTATGACGAACCCAGTTTCTCCGCCGCCCGCCGGATACCACCAGCGAGGCCCGATTGCCCCTTCGCTGGAGTAGGAAGCGATTGCTATGTTCCCAAAGTCCTGCTGCGCGCCGTAGACCCAATAGGGAAAACGATTGTCGGCTGCGACATGATAGAATTGGGCGAGCGGCTGATTGTCATATGTCGACCAAGTCTGTCCTTCGTCGGTTGAGACGCTGGCGCCGGTGTCGCTGCCGCTGATGATCCGACGCGGGTCGGCTGGGTCGATCCATAGATAATGATGATCATAACCAGGAAATGGTGCAGGGGCGAAACTCTTGCCACCATCCGTCGAACGCTGCACCGCAGTATTGACAATATAAATGGTGTCCGCGCAGTGGGGATCGGCAAAAACCTTTCCGTAGTACAAGGGCCTGTTCCGAATTCGCGAGTCGTCGCTAGTCCGGGCCCAGTGCTCACCACCATCGTCTGATCGGTAGAGCCCTCCCCTGTCGGGCTCTCCGATTGGCGGGCTACCGAACAGCTTATCCGACCAATCGGCCTCGATCAGCGCGTAGACACGACGCGAATCCGCGCCCGAGACCGAAACCCCGATCCGTCCTAACGGCCCGTTAGGAAGACCGTTGCCTTTAAGTTCAATCCACGTTCTGCCTCCGTCCTGCGAGCGGAACAAGCCGCTACCAGGGCCAGCCGAGATATCCCCCCACGGACGCATGCTGACCTGCCACAGTGAGGCATAGACAATGTCGGGATTGTCCGGATCATAAGTGACATCGGCAGCGCCGGTGTTTTCGTCGCGATAGAGAACCTTTTTCCAGCTCTTGCCGCCATCGGTGCTTCTGAACACACCTCTTTGTGAATTAGGGCCGAACGGGTGCCCGATCGCAGCCACGAGCACGATATCGGCATTTCGGGGATCCACGACCAGCTCGCCAATCTGGCCGGTGTCGGACAAGCCGATATGGGTCCAGCTTTTTCCGCCATCGATCGACTTATAGACTCCTCGCCCATTGGTGATGTCGTTACGCAAAGCCCCCTCGCCGGTGCCGACATAGATTACCTGATGATTAGACGGCGCGACAGCAATCGCCCCGATTGAACTGTCGGGCACCTGATCGAAGATTGGCGTCCAATGTCCTCCATTGTCTTGCGTCTTCCAGACACCGCCCGCCGCCGCGCCGAAGTAGAAGAGACCAGGCTCACCGGGTACGCCGGTCACCGCAATCACCCGTCCCCCACGAAAGGGACCGATGTGCCGCCAGCGTAGCGCTTTGAACAGCGCAGGATCAATCCATCCGGATTTTAATGTTTTCATCAAAATGTACCTCGTTACCGATTCAAATCACCAGCCGCGCCACCGCTCCGGAAGAATTGTAGGGGCGGCCGATCTCCCGCGTGCGCGCTGCGACCCATTTCACGAATTTCATAAGAGCTAGCGGCGGCGCATTGCCGCACGTCGGCGGAGCCAAACGCGGGCGGCCACCATCGCTGCGACTGCGAGCACGACCGCAATGTAGAGCACCTCGGTGGTGCCGTCGCCCCCATCCGGGGCCACGCCGAAAATCCGCTCGATAAAATCCACGTCTGTCTCCTTCCCGGGAATGCTGAATTAGCGTGTCTACAGCACCGAACCGTGTGGCCCTACAACGGGAGCGAGCTGAGCGCTGCCCGCCATATCTTGCCGTCCCGGAAATTCCGCGGATGGAGCGCGCACATGGCAGGCCACGACCCGCCCGTCTGCCATTGGCACAGATGGCGGCACCGTGGTCCGACAACGCTCGACCGCCAGCGGACAGCGCGGGTGGAACGCGCAACCGCTTGGCGGATTGATGGGGCTTGGCACCTCGCCCTCAACGGGCGCCTCCAGCCGAACCCGCGTCGGATCCGGCACCGGTGCCGCCGCGATCAGCGCCTCGGTGTAGGGATGGACCGGTTTCGCGAAGAGCGCCTCGCTTGGGGCGAGCTCCACGATCCGCCCCAGGTACATGACAGCAACGCGGTGCGCGATATGCTCCACGACGCCAAGATCATGCGAGATGAAGACGAAGGCGATGCCCATCTGCTGCTGGAGATCCAGAAGCAGATTCAGAATCTGCGCCTGCACCGAGACGTCAAGGGCTGACACCGCTTCGTCGGCGATGATGAGAGAGGGGTTGAGCGACAGGGCACGCGCAATGCCGAGCCGCTGGCGCTGGCCGCCCGACAACTCTGACGGGAGCCTGTGCATCATCTCAGGCGACATTCCGACCTTTCGGAGAAGGTCCGCGGCAAGCGCGTTGCGCTGCTTCCGGCTTAGGCGCTCAAAATTCTCAACGGGTTCGGTGATTATCTGGCCGGCGGTACGGCGCGGATTGAGCGACGAGTAAGGATCCTGAAACACCATCTGCATCCGACGGCGCCACGCGTGAAGCGCGTGTTTCTTGAGACCCGCAATGTCGGTCCCGTCGATCAGCACGCGCCCGCCAGTCGGTTCCACGAGCCGCATCAAGAGCCGCGCGACGGTGGACTTGCCGCAGCCGGATTCACCGACGATGCAGAGCGTTTCGCCCGCCTCAACGCAAAAGGATACATCCTCCACCGCCCGGATCACCGGAATGCTTTTCTTGAAGATTCCCGAGCCAAGCGGATAGTGCTTGGTCAGATTCTCGACTTTCAGCAGAGGACCGTTCATGCGCCCATCACCTCTTCGGCGCGCCAGCAAGCCGCGGCGTGGCTCGAGCCTACTTCACGCAGGGCGGGCGTCTTGTCGCGGCAAATGTCGACAGCGAACCGGCAGCGAGGAGCAAAGCTGCAGCCCACAATGGGCTCGCGCAGGCTTGGGACAATGCCGGGGATTTCTGGAAGCCGGCGCTGACGGCCGCGCCGCGGATCAGGCACCGATCGCATGAGGCCCTGAGTGTAGGGGTGCGCCGGATGCGCAAACAAATCTATGACGTTCGCTTGTTCTACGATACGGCCAGCATACATCACGATCACGCGTTGGCATGTCTCGGCTACAACGCCCAGATCATGCGTGATGAACATGACGGCCGTTCCCGTTCGCTCCTTCAGATCAACGATGAGCCGCAGGATCTGCGCCTGGATGGTGACGTCGAGGGCCGTCGTCGGCTCGTCGGCAATCAACAGGTCCGGCGAGCAGGCAAGAGCCATGGCGATCATGGCGCGCTGGCGCATGCCACCCGACAGTTCGTGCGGATAGTTGTTAACGCGACGCTCGGGGTCGGCAATGCGGACGAGACGGAGCATCTCTTCGGCCTTTGCCATGGCCACCGAGCGAGACGCTTTCGTGTGGATCTGCACCGCCTCGGCGATCTGGTGGCCAACCGTATAGACCGGGTTCAAGCTCGTCATCGGCTCCTGGAAGATCATGGCGATCTGGTCGCCGCGGATCTGCCGCATCTCGCGATTGGACATTTGAAGCAGGTCGCGTCCGTGAAAGCGGACCTCACCGCCGACCGTCCTGGCGCTCAGCTTCGGCAACAGGCGAAGGATGGACAGGGCGGTGACGCTCTTGCCACATCCGGATTCGCCGACGACGCCGAGCGTCTCGCCTTTCCTGACTTGGAAGCTGATGCCGCTAAGCGCACGGGTGACGCTTTCTTCACCGAAAAAATGCGTTTCTAGGTTTCGGACGTCGAGAAGCACATCATCCTCTACAGATTCTCGCATCAGCATGTCAGTGTCTCCGCTTGGCGCGGGGATCGAACAGGTCGCGCATTCCGTCGCCGAGGAGATTGACCGCGAGCACCGTGACGGCAAGGCAGATGCCGGGGGCGAAGATCGTCATTGGAGCGATGGCGAGATACAAGCGCGAACTGGCGATCATGTTGCCCCAGCTCGGAATCTCGGGCGGCACGCCGACACCGAGAAAGCTCAGCCCCGCCTCCGTCAGGATCGCGCTGGCGCAAACTGTGGCGCCCTGCACCATCAGTGCCGGAATGGTGCTCGGCAGGATATGCCGCCCCAGCACCTTGGGCAGGCGTGCTCCGCCGCAGAGCGCGGCCTCCACATAGGGACGCTCCCGAACCCCCAGAACCACCGAGCGAACCAGCCGCGCGACGGCTGGCGTCTCGGGGATCGCGATGGCGACGATGAGGATGCCGATTCCGGGGCCTGTCAGAGAAATGAGCGCAATGGCCAGCAGAAACGTCGGGATCGACATCAGGCCGTCCATGACCCGCATGACGATATTGTCGAAGCTGCGGCTGTAGCCGGCGATGACCCCGATCAGGAGCCCGACCACGGCCGCGCTCGCTGCCGACAGCAATCCCACCATGAGGGAGATGCGGGCGCCGAAGATCGTTCGCGCAAACACATCCCGGCCCAGATTGTCGCTTCCGAACCACATTTCGGCGGAAGGCGGCTGGAGGCGCTTGAATGGATCCATGTTCACTGGATCGCCGGCGTAAAGTGGGGCAGCGAGCGCCAGAATGATCAGGAGCGCCAACAGGCCGCCGCCGATCATGACCAGCGGATGACGCCTTGCCAGACGGGGAATGTCAGATAGTCGCAGCCGACCGATCGGCGCGGCTTCAACTGGTGCAGAGATGAGCGTCATATCAGTACCGGATCCGGGGATCGATCAGCGTATAGGCGAGATCGACCGCGAGATTGATAAGAACGTACAGACCTGAAGTCAGGATGAGCACGCCTTGAATGATGGGATAATCGCGGTTGTTGATCGCATCGACCACCAAACGACCGACACCAGGTATGTTGAACACCGTCTCCGTGATGACGCCGCCGCCGATAAGATAGGCGAAGCTTATGCCGATTACTGTCAGGATCGGTGCGCCGGCATTCTTCAAGGCATGGTGGAAAAGCATGGCATATGACGAAGCGCCCTTGGCAGCGGCAGTTCGCATATAGTCTTCCGACAGGACCTCGAGCATGCTCGCCCGCGTGACCCGGGCGATGAATGCAATGAAGCCAAGACTAAGAGCCACGGTGGGCAGGATCAGATGCACGAACCATGGCCCTAGCCCGCCACCGATCGGCACATATCCTTGGACCGGCAGCCAGTGTGCCCTGATGGCGAAGAAGTATATGAGGAAATAGCCGATGACAAAGACCGGGACGGAATAACCAAGAGCCGAAAAGGCCGTGAGGAGGCGGTCGACGAGCCCGCCAGTTCGCCACGCGGCAAGGATGCCGAAGGAGATCCCGACCGTCACGGACAGGATCATCGTCAGGATCGACAAGGAAATGGTCGGTTCAAGCCGCTGCGAGATGAGCTGGAGAACAGGACGCCCGGCAAAAACCGACGTGCCTAAATCGCCATTCAGCAGGTTCCCCGCCCATTGCCGGAACTGCACCGGAAGTGGCGCGTTGAGTCCAAGTTGCTCCCGTATATCCGCAACAGTTTGGTCCGTGGCTGACGGTCCAGCGATGATGTCTGCGGGATCACCCGGCGCCAACCTGACAAGTAGGAAGATGAAGACCCCGACCATCGCCATAACGACGAGGGCCGAGATCATTCTGCGAAAGATGTACGTAACCAAAACTCAGTCCTTTCGCATATTCCACATCAGCAAACGTCCTGCCTGCACGCCGATAAGGCCAGTGAGGTCCTTTCGGTATGCCGTTAGCGTGGGAACATGCCCCAAGAAAGCCGTACTCGCATAGTCCCACCAAATCTGCTGCATTTCGCGTGCCAGAGCGCGGTGCGCTTCGATTTCTGTGACATCCGCCCATTTAGCTCGAAGAACCTCATATTGGTCGGCCTGAGGCCAGCCAACCCAGCCCTGCTCGCCATTCATTGCCATGATTGCAGCAGAGTTGGGATTAGTTAGTGAGAAGTCGGGAAGGTCGCTGATAAAAATGCTCCAGCCACCGTTTTCAACCGAGTCTTTCTTAGCCCTCCTGGCAACAAGGCCAGCCCAATCGCTAGATGCTAGTTCGACGTTCAATCCAATCTTACGAAGTTCCGACGCCAAGAATAGCGATGCATTATGGCCCTCAGTCCAGTCGGCGGGGTCGAGAATAACAACTTTCTCGCCAGCATAGCCAGCCTCTTGTAGTAGTTGTTTGGCCTTCTCCGGGTCGCCACCCTTCTGGAACCAGTTGGTGTTTGCGTCGTTGGAAAATGGCGTATTGACTCCAAACAATGATGTCACATTGCGATTGCCCTTTAGAGATGGATTAATGACACTCAGGAACGCATCTTGATTAATAAGATGCAGCACCGCCTGCCGGGCCTTCACGTTGTCAAATGGCTTCTGAAGACAATTCATACGCAAGAAATAGACGGAACCCGACTTGTATAGATCTTCGAGCACAAGGTTCGGGTCACTTTCGATGACAGGGAAAAGATCGGCGGGAGGAAATGCGAGATCGACTTCGCCGGCTTGCAGCGCAGCCACGGCCGTTTGCGGATCGGGGAGCTTAGCCCAAACTACGCGGCGAACCCTAGCGATTTTGGCACCAGCCAGTCCGTCGGGAGCATCGTCGCGCGGGACGTAGCCATCATACTTGTCAAAAGTGATGCTCGCTCCCGGTACATAGAGTTCCTCATTAAATTTAAATGGTCCCGAACCAATATGCGTGGTTACCGCATCCGTAGGAGGGTGACGAGCATCTTGTTCACGCATTATGAAAAGCGGGTACGTCACAACCTGCGCAAGTTGATCAATCAGCACTCCGAGCGGTTTCTTTAATGTGATTACGAAGGACTTTTCGTCGAGCTTTGAGACATCCTTCACGCGCTCATTCACGAGTTGCCCGCCGGGCGTTTGGAACCAACGGCGTAACGAAGCAACACAATCCGCAGCCGTCACCGGGGTGCCGTCGTGCCAGCTTAGCCGATCACGAAGGGAGAAGGTATAGGTCTTCTTGTCGTCGGATTCACTCCAACTATCCAGCATTTGCGGCTGCGGAACAAACTTTGAATCGAGTCCAAATAACATGTCGTAAACACCGAACGCGTAGTCGACTGTATTCGCGTCAGTCGTTGTGTACGGGTCGAAAATTGTGGGCAGACCTCTTGCCCACCTCACCGCGTCTCCTCCGGCATCGGCTTGAGCTCGAAGTATTGAAGGAAACGACAAGGTCGCTCCCACGGCTATTAGGCCCGTATTGACAAGTGTCCGCCGAGTGATGTTCATTTCCTCAGTTCCCCTTTGTTTTCTCATAGATGTGAAGCAGCCCCGTCAATCTCCGGCCATGATCTCCCACTTGACCGGCTTTTTATAGGGCAACTCCAAGATGTGCCGAACCTCTCCTATTCTGCCATCCGAATCTCAGAAACTCACCGATGGAAAGCATATAACATTAGCTATTCAATTCTTTGTGTAAGAGGCTTCGATCCGTGGCTAGGCTAGGGTCGTCCACTTGCATCCTAAGCCATACCTTCCGCTAAGCGACAAATAGCTCAGAACTATTGTAGGCATAGATGGCGTCTATTCATGTGCCTCTCCTTCGCGCCGATCGCGACGGAGAGGCCCTAATCTATGCCGTTCCATCTGCGGCTAAGCCATGAAAAACGATGGCGGAAACGCGCCAGCTCGGCATAGTTCGCGGTCGGCATAAACGGCCAAAATGAACAACGTCGATCCGCTTGCCTGGCTCCCTCAGACGCTAAAGCGGCTGGCGAATGGATGGCCAAGCAGCGAAATCGACGCCCTCATGCCGTGGAACTACGCCGCCTGAACGGCCCCAGCTTGTCGCTTACCGATCACCAGCAGGCGGCGACAATCGGGCGGTTACCACATACAGCACCACGGGCCCAGGGTTCGCCCGGTCGCGCAGTTCGACGAACGAGATCGGACCTCGTCCCGTCGCAATCCTTCGCTAGCCAGCAATCATCGAGCAGGTGCCGTGCTGGATACGGACGAGGCCGGCATCACATTTTTCGAAGTGCTTCCGCGCAGTATTCGACATCAACCCCAGTGCCTGCAGAAATTGATTGCGGTCGATCAGTGATTTGTCTCGATCGCCCGGCTTTTGCGCGAAACGTTTTCCAAGGTCCTTGCGCAAAAATCTTTCGTGAGGTCGTTCCGGCCATCGCCTGGCCGCCCTCGAGCTTGACGGCTGCCGAGCCTGTTTCGCCCATGACGCGCGCGACATTGCGAAACGCCTGCTCAGGACTTTCCTCGTAGGAGCCGAACGGCATGACGACGACCATCAGCGCGAGCTCGAGCCCGCGGCGCACCGCCTGCCCGTGCATGATCATCATGTCGAGAGTGACGCCGAGCGTCGACGGCAAGCCGTGCCATGCCGACGCTGTCGCCGACCAGCACGATGTCGCAATGCGGATCGACCAGCCGGGCGACCGGAGTCGTGTAGGCGGTCAGGCAGCGGCGCTTTGCCCTTGCGCGCCGCAATGTCCGGTGGCGTAAGAGCTCTGGTCTGTCCTGTTGCGCTCACGACATTTCTTTCCCCAGCGTTACCGACTGCGGGTGCCGCGTTTGGCATATTTTTGTGCAGGTGCGAAGACTAAATTGGGATGGCATGCGAGTTGACGCGCCAACCGTTGCGTGTTCCGATGAAGCCGGCCACCGATTCCGATTTGAAGCCGGCCAGTCATTCCGATTTCATTCCGGCCGCCATTCCGATTTGAAGGCGGCCATTTTTCGGACTGATCCTGGGTCTCGTTGATGTTTGGGTTGGGTTTTGTTTCAGGTCAAGCTTCGGTGTTTTCGGGGACGATTGGCGGGCGCTGTTTTCGCATGCTTTCACCGGTGAGATCGATGCGATAGGCGTTGTGAACGAGGCGATCCAGGATGGCGTCGGCCAAAGTTGGGTTTGCAATAATCTCCCACCAGCGATCCACGGGCACCTGACTTGTGACGATGGTTGAGCGTCGTTCGTAGCGATCCTCAATGATCTCCAGGAGATCGCGGCGTTGGTCATCATTGAGTTTTTCCGGTCCCCAGTCATCGAGGATCAGCAGGTCGGTCCTGGCAAGAGATTTGAGGATCCTGCCGTATCGCCCGTCGCCTCTTGCAAGCGCGAGGGCGGCGAACAGCCTGGGAACCCGGTGGTAGGCGACTGAGAAGTCTTCGCGGCAGGCCTGGTGGCCAAGAGCGCAGGCAAGCCAGCTTTTGCCGACGCCGGCTGGTCCGGTGACAAGAAGACCGTGATGCTTTCTGATCCAGTCGCAGCCGGCAAGCGCCATGAACATATTGCGGTCGAGGCCGCGTGCGGCGCGGAAGTCGGCATCCTCGATCTGCGCGTCATGGCGAAGCTTGGCAGCCCTGGCGCGAGCCTCGAAACGCTTCTGGCGGCGCATGGTCGCCTCGCGTTCGAGCAGCATGGCAAGCCATTCGCCGTGCTCGAGGCCGCGCACTTCGGGCTGCGTGTCGAGTTCCTGGAAAGCGGTTGCCATGCCGTAGAGGCCGAGCTCTCGCAGCATGTCGATGGTGGGATTGATCAGCATGGGTGGATCTCCTCAATGAAAGTAATCAGGGCCACGCAGATTGGCGTGATCGACGATGGCGGTTGGTTCGGTGGAATGGCGTGCGGCCTTGTGATTGGCGATGAGCGAAGCAATGCTCTTGCAGTTCAAGCCACCGATCTCGACAGCGCGGGCTGACACGGCTTCTGCCCGATTGCGATCGATGTCGCGAAACAGGCGCAGGATGCCCAGACATGTTCGAAAGCCCTGCTCTGGATGCGGACGGCTGGCGAGAATTGCGATGACCAGGCCTTCGGTCTGTGGCCCGATCGACGTGGCCCAACGCCGAAAGCGCTCCGGCGTCCATTCGGCATAGCGCCGGTGGGAACTGGGCATGTGATCCGGATCGGTTCCATGGCGAGGACCTCCATGGCGGCGCTGATGCACCGCGACGCGCTTGCCGCGGTGGAAGATCTCGATGGTGCGCGCCGTTGCTCTCAGATCGACCTGCTGACGAATGAGGCTGTGGGGCACGGAATAAAAGAAGGTCTTGAACTCGACGTGATAATCCGTCGAGACGCGGGCCAAACGCCATTCGGCAAACTCGTAATCCTCCAGTGGAAGACTGGCCAAAGCCGGGCTCTCGACGGTCTCGAAGAGCTGCCGGCGACTGACGCCCAGCCGGCGCATGACGTGGTCGTTGATGCGATCGAGCGCCTGGGCAATGGCGGCATTGGCCTCAGCCAGCGAGAAGAAAGTCTGGTTGCGCAGGCGCCCCAGAATGCAGGACTGGGCGAAACGCACTCCATTCTCCACTTTCGATTTATCCCGAGGCTTTCTTGGCCGTGCCGGAAGAACGCCGACGCCATAGTGGGAAGCCATCATGCCGTAGCTGCGATTGATCTCGGGATCGTAGAAACTAGCGCGACTGACGCCAGACTTCAGATTGTCGGGAATGACGAGTCTGGGAACGCCGTGAAAAAAACGAAACATCCGGACATGCGAGCCAATCCAGTCGGGAAGCGTTTGCGTCCAGGTGGCCTCGGCAAAGGTGTAGCTGGACGCACCCAGCACCGCCACGAAGATCTCCGCCTCGCGGATCTCGCCGGTCTTGCGATCGACAATCGGGATCTTCTTGCCGGAATAATCGACGAAGACCTTGTCGCCGGCCGCATGCTCCTGGCGCATCGTCGGCGAAAGCCGCTGCTCGAAACTGCGAAAGAGTTCGCAGAAGCGACTATAGCCGTAACCGTCGGGATGCGACCCACGATACTCCTCCCACAGGATGAGCAATGTGACGCCGGGCTTCTTGAGCTCGACCGCAAGATCGGCCCAGTTCGGTTCCGTGCGTCGCCGCGTGCCCTGTTTGACGCCGTTGCGACTGAAGAGCTTGTGCTCAAGCGCATCGTCGGTCAGCTCGCCCGGCAAGGGCCAGCTCAATCCAACCGCGGCTGCACGCTGCAAATTATCCTGCACCGTACTGCGCGCTATCCCCAACACGACCGCAATCTCGCGGGAGCTCGTCCCGCTTCCGGCAAGCCGCAGCATTTGTCTCAATTGTCTCATGGTCAGCCTTCTCTTTGCCGGCATCAAAATGTCCCCGTTCATGGCGAGGTGATTGATGCCAAAGTTGCTGACCCAGGAGGTAATCTTCAGTGCCGAAAACTGGCCGGCTTTTGATTGGAATGGTGGCCGGCTTCAAATCGGAACGGTGGCCGGTCTTTGATCGGAATGGCGGCCGGCTTCACGTCGGAATCCGCAAACCGTTATTGGTGAGAACAAAATTCAATCGGTTCAGCTACTTCTCGGCTTGCCCCAATCACATCAGATATCATGAGCGATGCGTAACAGGGACAACGAAAGGCGGGCGCAGAGGCAAGGCCGACACAGCCAAGGTCGACCTGACCGCGGTGGTCGTTGCGGTGAGCGAGAATGAACCCTGTGTGGGCAGACGGACACTTTGCCTTCCGGGGCGCTCGAGCACCGATCGCTGCGGTCCGGTCTGCGGGCTTGGGTCGAGGAGCAGACCGGTCACCCGCTGGGATATATCGAGCAGCTCTACACATTCGCCGATCGGGACCGGGCCGGCGCCGAGCTTGAGCAGCGCGTCATCTCCATCAGCTATCTCGCACTCACCCGCAAGGAACATGCAGCAGCACCGTCCAGGTCCGGCTGGCAAAGCTGGTACGACTACTTTCCGTGGGAGGACCACCGTGCCGGAACGCCGCCGATGGTGTCGGACCTGTTTCTGCCTCGCCTGATCGAATGGGCGGACGGCGCGAATGACCAGGCCCTACGCCTCGAGCGCCGACGGCGGGCGGCGATCGCCTTCGGCTTCGACGATCGCCCATGGAACGAGGACCTCGCCCTCAAGCGCTACGAACTGCTTTACGAAGCAGCCCTGGTTGAAGAGGCGACGCGCGGTTCGGCCCTCTCCCCGCCGGTTCGCGGCAAATTCATGGTCGCCGATCATCGCCGCATCCTGACGACGGGCATTGCGCGGCTGCGCTCCAAGATCAAATACCGGCCGGTCGTCTTCGAACTGATGCCGCCGGCCTTTACCCTGCTTCAACTGCAGCGGGCTGCACGGCGCCAACCGGCTCGCCAGCAATTCTCTCATGGAAGCAGCGGTCACAGCCGGCTGGGTGGCTGAAAGCGTCGCTGGCGCATCGCCGGGCTGCCGCCGGCGCTTGTTCTCCACACTCGTGCCCCCTCGGCCGGACCCTTCGTGCATTTGCCCGGTCGTCTCCCACGCGCTCGGCATCATTCGCAACGACGAGACGCTGCGCGAGGCCGCGGCGGCGCTGCTGTCGATCGCCGCTAACAACGAGGCTGCGTCCGATCCGGCTGTGGTCGCACTGATGATCGCCATCGCGGCCCTGCGGCGCGAAGAGAGCCGTGGTTCACATTACCGGTCCGATTTCCCTGGGCGCGATGCAGACGCATGCCCGTCAGGGCTGACACTGCACACGGCGACAGGCCGCGGTCGCGCTCGGCTGGCGAGCACCGAAACGGAGCACCTAATATGCAATCATTCTCACCCCCTTCCCTCTAAATGATCGGAAAACCAGTTCGTCGACAAGCGGCCAACACCTTGTGAGCCTTGCTCAGAACGTCTGGATAATTCTCCACCGCGCAAGCGCCCTCAGGGAGGTTCTCGCCTTGCAGATCAACGGCTAGAGCACGTCCGGTTTAATCCGGTTCATAGCCTGCGGCCTTGAAGTAGTTTTCGCATTCTGTTGGCGTAAAAAGGTCGACGAGCGCGCCGACGGTGTCCCATAGGGCTGCGATTGTTCGCTCGGCCCTCGCCCGCAGGAGCGCCTTGAGCTTTGCGAAGGCGTTTTCGATGGGGTTGAAGTCGGGGCTGTAGGGCGGGAGGAACATCAGCTTTGCACCGGCGGCTTCGATCGCCTCGCGCACGCCCCCGGACTTGTGCGCCGGCAAATTGTCCATGACGACGACGTCGCCTGGCGTCAGCGTTGGCGCCAGCACCTGCTCGACATAGGCGAGGAACACGACCCCGTTCATGGCGCCGTCGTAGACGAAGGGCGCGGTCATTCCGGTCAGCCTGAGCGCGCCGGTGAAGGTCGTGGTCTTCCAGTGACCGTGCGGCACGCCGGCCCGGCAGCGTTCGCCGCGCAGCGCTCTTCCGCGCAGGCGAGCCATCTTGGTCGACAGCCCGGTCTCATCGATGAAGACGAGCCTTGCCGGATCGAGGTCGAGCTGGCCGTCGAACCAGGCACGCCGGCGCTTCAGGATGTCGGGGCGATCTTGCTCCAGTGCGTGTGCGGACTTTTTTTGAACGTCCAGCCGTGCCCCCGCAGCCAGTCGCTCAACGTGCTGCGGCCGATGCGCATGGACCGCTCGGCCAAGAGCCGCTCCACCATCTCGTTCAGCGTGATGATGTCCTTGCGCTCCTCGATCATCCCGATGATGAAGTCGGCATGGGCGTCGAGACGCGAGCCGCGCCGTCGTCCCTGCGGTCGTGGTGTCGTCTCGCCCATCCGGGCTCTGCCGATCCAGCGGATCGCACTCGATATCCCGACACCGAACCGAGCCGCTGCTTGCCGGGCCGATGCTCCTTCACCCGCAGCCTTCACGACACGTGACCGCAGATCCTCACCAAGTGCTCTCGCCATTGTCCACCTCCATAAAAGTGGACGTTGAATCAGCCAAACCGATTCGCGTCACATCACAATCGATTCATCGATCGCCGGACGTGCTCTAGTACTGCGGTTCGCTCCAGCCGGAACCAATCAGTCATTTCAGCTCCTCGTCAGACATTGGGTAAACTGAGTTGCAAGCTCGGCGCATTACTTACATGTGTTCGGATGCAGTAAGCACTAAAGGTCTGTACTTGCGATACTACGTTCAGGTGAAGGCGACGGGGCTCCTACGGCCCAATCCATAGCCATTTTCGCAGCCGGCTTCTTCAAGGCACCTAGAGACGATTGGTTGAAATTTTCGATCATATGTGTCGGCTCTTCTCAGCTGGCCTTTTTTTGGGCGCCTCGAACTTCAATCCGTACCGGGAAAGGACGGCGCTCACGAAGCCAAATTCACGCGAGCTCCATCGGGTAAGATTAGATCGCGCAATTGGGACCGCCTTGACGCGTTCTGACACGTTTTTTGACATCTTCCGCCATCGAACGCTTGGTTTGGCGACTCCGCCGCCGTCGGCGGTGCTGGCAGCGCCTTGCGATCGCCATGGGAATGAATTGGGCGCACGGCGCGACGACCCGGCAGAGCTGCTTGCGCCACCGAAAAAGCTGGCTCACATGGTGCGGTTAACCAGGTGCTCGACTTTGTTGCGCTCGTGGTAAGCGGCAATCAAATGCTCGACTTGCTTCGGAAAGTCACCGGTCCGGATCGCTCAGTACGGCGGCTCGGTCATCGGATCCAGAATGGCCGCGACAGTCTCGTCGTCAAGCGGATGGGCAAAGATCGTGGCATAGAAGCGCTTTACTTCGGCCTTTAGGTCGATCTCACCAAAAACCTCCGGGTTGATCGTCCTTGCCGCCCACAGCACAGTCAGCGGCTGCTCCGCCGTGCGATTGCCCCATGTATGCGCGACTACAGGAAGCGGAAAGACGCGCCGGGTCACCACCGCGCGAACGTCCTTTAGCAGCGGGTTGCCGAAGACCTTCTCGACATCTTTCAGCTGGGGAACCAAGATAATATCGGGGTTCCAGGCCAGCACCTGCTCGATGTTGAAGGATAGCACTTCTTGGCCGCGCCCGTCGTCGGAGACGCTGACGCCGCCGGCCTGCCGGATCCACCACTCCGCAATGAGATGCGGCTGACTGATCGTCTCCGGCTCGAAATACAGCACCCGCGGCTTCTCAGTGTGCGCAAGGGATTGCGAAATCGCCGAGACCCGCGCCAGAGTTCGGTCGAAATAGTCGACGTAGGCGGCTGCTTCCTTCTCCTTGCCGAGAAGGCCGCCGATGAGTTCCATCGCCGTCTTCACGTCATCCGGCTCCTGCCATTCAATGACGACCACAGGCACGCCGATGCGCGCCACCGCATCCGCCATGGCCGGATAGGTCGTGAGGATTACATCCGGCTCGAGCGCGATGATCGCCTCCAGGTCTGGTTCCCGGCTCTGCGTCTCGATCAAGGCCGCGTCAGCCAGTTGCGGCGCGAAGACCTTTTGAAAAGTCCAGCGGGGGTTCTGGCCGAACCGCGGCGGCAAACCGCTGACGAGTCGATCTGACGCGCCGACGGCGAACAGAAGGCTGTTTAGTGGCGGCACGGAGCCCATGGCGGCGACCCGCTTGACTTCGGCCGGCACGACGACGCTGCGGCCTGCCATGTCGGTGATGGTGCGGACCCCGGTCGCACCGGCCCCCGGCGAGGCGATGCCTAACAGGAGCAGTAAAAAGGCTGAAATTTTCAGGATGAATCGACACCTCATATCAATTTTCCCTCAGAATTCGGGACTTGCCCAATCGGGAGTTTCGGCGGACAGGAAAACATACGGTCATGGGACCGAAGCCATCGTCACCTCCGCCGACGGACACCACCCGCACCGGCACATCGTACAGCGCGCTCAGCGTGACATCGTTGACCACGTGGCCTACGTCTCCCTGCGCAAGCACGAGCCCGTGCTTCAGCAGAACCGCTTGCGTCGCCGCCGCCAGGGCGTGGTCGGGATCGTGCGTGGAAAATACCACCGTGCGCCCCTGCGTTGCCAAGCCCGCGATGATGTCGAGGATGCGCGTCTGGTTGGCGAAATCGAGGCTGGCCGTCGGTTCGTCGAGCACGATCGTCGCCGCGTCCTGCGCGATTGCGCGGGCGATCAGCGCAAGCTGGCGCTCGCCGCCGCTCGACAGATTGAACGGATGGTTGGCGAGATGCCCGATCCCAAGACGGTCTAGGCTCTCGAAGGCAATGCGCCAGTCATCGGGCGACGGCACGGTGAAGGAGCCGAGATGCGGCGTGCGGCCGAGCACTGCGATGTCTGCCAGCGTGTAGGGAAACACGGCCGCGCCGTGCTGCGGAACGTAAGCGATGCGGCGCGCCCGCTCGCCGTCACCGAAGCTCGGCAGCGGCCGGCCGTCTATCTCGATGCCGGCGCCGCCGCCCTGGAGCCCGACGAGACAACGCAAGAGCGTCGTCTTACCCGACCCGTTTGGTCCAAGGAGGCACAGCACCCCGCCCGCTTCGGCCCGGATCGAAATCCCGCGCAGGGTCGGTGCGACGTTGCCGGCGTGAGTGAAGGAGACATCGCTGGCGACTAACGCGGCCATCAGAACCAATGCCTCCGGGCACGGCCGAGCACGATGGCGAAGAATGGCGCACCGACAAGCGAGGTTACGACGCCGAGCGGCAGCTCCTGCGTCGCCATGCTGCGCGCCAGTGTGTCCATGGCAAGCAGGAACAGGCCCCCCGTCAGGGCGCTGATCGGCAAGAGGCGGTTGAAATTGGGACCGACCAGAAAGCGGGCGATGTGGGGGACTATTAACCCGACCCAGCCAACGATGCCGCTTACGCTGACAGCGAGCGCGGTTAGTACGGTGGCTCCGGCGATGGCAACGCCGCTCACCAGCGGCGCGTTGACACCGAGCGCCCGTGCCGCGTCGTTGTCGGCACCGAGTACGTTTATGTGCCAGCGGAAGGCGTAAAGCTGGGCGAGCATAAGCGCGATAGGAACGCCGATGATGCCGAGATCATCATTACCGATGCGGTTTAGACTGCCCATCAGCCAGAAGGTGATCGACGGCAGCACGTCGAGCGGGTCGGCTATGTATTGCACCACCGCAACCAGCGCGTTGAAAACCGCGGCCACCACCAGGCCCGCCAGGACCAAGGTGATCATCGAGCCACTGCCGAGATGACGGCCGATCAGCGCGGTGGCCGACGTGGCGAGGATACCGGATGCCATAGCCATGCCCATGACGCCCGACCAAGACAGTCGCAACAGCAGGGCCAGCGAGGCGCCGAAGGCTGCGCCCTGGGAAGCGCCGAGGATCGCGGGCGAAACCAGAGGATTGCGAAAGATGCACTGATAAGTCGCCCCGGCCGCGGCTAGGCTGGCGCCGACCAGCAGCGCGCCGGCAATGCGCGGCAGCCTGATTTCCCAAACGACTGTCTCCACTGTCGCGGTCCAATCGGCCTCGCCGCCGATGATGGGGTGCAGTAAGATCCGCAACGCCATCAACGGCGGCACGGAATAACGCCCGGTGGCGAAGGCCAGCACCACCGCCGAGAGCAGCAGCATGAAAAGAATAAGGTAGAGCGGCCACAACGGCTGTTGCCGCGACCTTTTCAGGCCTCGACGCCCCTCATGTGAAGTGGTCATCGTGGCGGCGCCGTTTCTCCCGATGGCGAGACCAGAAAGTAGCGCAAAGTAGCTCGGGCATTGGCAGGTATTGTCATCCATTTACACCTTTTGCAGCTAGCGCAGTTGATCAACGTGACGCTTGTCGACGGTTGGAGGTCGCAGGCAGGGAGGCATCATAGAGACATTTAGCTGCGTGCATTCCGGTTGCGCTAAAGCGGAAAACAATCTGAAGGCGGGATACCTCCAAAACAGCCCCCGCTTTGACCCAAGCCCGCGCGCCCCGATCCAAGGTCGTTCAGATCAGGCTGCATCAGTTCGGGCACGGCGGATGCTCGAACTCTTTTCCGGGATTTATTGCATTGCCTTACTCGTTGCGCTTGCAAATCGCATGCCGCCATTGGAAATGCCAGTAGAGGGATAAGTTCCCACAGCACCGAACCATGTTTTCTTGAAACTCGACTAACCGCTCGCGGTCGCCAAATGGCGGCGCTCGCGACGCCGATTCACGCGAGATAACCGGGTGATGATTAGATCGCGCAAATTAGAATCGCATTGACATTTGCGCGGCACCAACTCGCGCCTCGCCATGCCGTTTACTCCGATCGCTTGGGTCAATGAAAACATATTCGTGCTCCTTTTTTGTTATCAATGAACAATCGGCCCGCCTTCATGGTCCGGCCGGGTGTCCCCAGGCCGGCGCCGGGGCGAGAGCCAGACCTCAGCGGCTCATAGGGGAGGACTCTTGATCGTAGGCGGCACGGCCGGCATCAATCTCGACCCTAGAAGAAAGAGAACTAGCGGCGCTGCGCGTCGAGCCAGCCAGCGGCGAGCAATTGTCATCACTCCAACGGCCAGCACCACCGCGATGTAGAGCATCTCGGTCGTGCCATCGCCCCATCCGGCGCCACGCCGAAAATCTGCTCGATAAAATCCATCTTTGTCTCTTTCCGAATGAATTGCTAATTAGCACTGTCTATCTGCCTCCGTTGCCACACGCGCACGCCAGGGCATCGTGCAAGATGTCCGACGCCGCGGCGCCGCTCGGCGATCACCACTGGATCTTCCAATGTCATGGACCAAAGCTTCATCGGCGTATTGCAGCGTGCCCGGGCGCAGACCATCAGCCTCCCGCGGCGCCGCGCATTTGTGGATTTGCTTGATGTCAGTGCTTGAGGACACGCGACAGGAATGTCCGGGTGCGGTCACTAATCGGTTTGTCGAAGATCTGCGCCGGCGGCCCCTCCTCCACAATGGCACCCTTATCCATATAGATGACGCGGTCTGCCACTTCGCGGGCGAAAGCCATCTCATGCGTGACAATCATCATCGTCATGCCCTCGGTACGGAGTTCGCGCATGACGTCCAGCACCTCGCCGACCAATTCCGGATCGAGCGCCGATGTGGGTTCATCGAACAACATGACGTGCGGCTCCATTGCCAGCGAACGGGCAATGGCCACGCGCTGCTGCTGGCCGCCTGACAACATACCGGGATATTTTTGCGCGTGGTCTCGCAGCCCGACCCGCTCGAGCAGACGCATTGCGGTAGCCTGCGCCTCCTCGCGCGACTTGCCGCGGACCCGCATAGGAGCAAGAGCGATGTTCTCCATCACCGTCTTGTGCGGAAATAGGTTGAACTGCTGGAAGACCATTCCTACGCCGCGTCTGATTTGACGGAGCGCCTTCTCGCCGCCGCCGAATTCAAGGTCCTTGATCGTTGGCATTGAAAATCCCTCAACCACCAACGAGCCGCTGTGAAAGGTTTCCAGTCCATTGACGCAGCGGATCAGCGTGGACTTGCCCGAGCCGCTGGCGCCGATAAGCACCACCACCTCACCAGCCGTCACCGACAAAGTCACATCACGCAATGCCTGGAACGGTCCATAAAACTTATTGACCTTGTCAAAGGCCACTTTTGTCGTCCCGAAATCATTGGATGCTACCATCATCAACGCGTACTCCTATGCATATGGGCCTCCATTCGGCGCGATCCAAAGGTAATCGCCGAGCCGATCACGAAACATACCGCGAACATGAACAAGTAGACTTCATTTGTTTGACTGCTTGCTGCTGGGTCTACCAATATCAATTGTCCTGCACGCAAGAAGTCCATCAGTCCGATGATGAACACGAGCGTCGCCCCGTTGAAAACGTCGAGGACGTTACCAACTAACGCCGGCTGGACCACCCGGAGCGCCTGCGGCAAGACTATCTCAGTCGAAATCGTCCAATTCGACATACCGAGCGAGCGCGCCGCTTCCCGCTGACCGCGCGGCACAGCTTGAAAGCCACTGCGAACATATTCGGCCACATAGGCGGCATTGAAGACAGTGTACCCGATCATGCCGCGCGCGAGTGAGGATATTGAAACTTCCGGCATGAAGAGCGGCACGGTGATCCAAATCCAGTAGACAACGAGAATGAGTGGTACCGACCGCATCACCTCAATATAGCCGGTACAGCAGGCCCGCAGACTGGGATTTCTGCTAGAGCGGCCGAACGCGAGGAGAATGCCGAGCGGCAGAGACGCTGTTGAAACGACGACAGTGAGCATAATGCTGAGCAGAAGCCCGCCCCATCGGTCAAGCCCGGGCGGAACTAGGACAAAAACTGCCGCCCCGCAGGCAATCAACCATATAGCCACACCGAGACGACGGGACCAAGGCAGTAGCACGGCGCCGACCGCTGTGCACAGAAGGGCCAACGCGACCCAGGCACGCCATGTCTGGTCCGCCGGGAACTGCCCTACCAGAAACAGCCGAAGGCTCTCGTAAATCCTCTGCCAGTATGCGTCCCAGATCACCCATCGCAGGAAGACCGTCAAAAGCCAGCCAAGCGCTGCGACGATGAGGATCGAAAGAATGGAATCAATAAGGTTCGCAAAAAGGTTGCGGCGAGCCCAACTATGCAGTGTTGCAATCATCACGCTCCCTCCAGGGCTATCCGTCTGTTTACAAAATTCGCGAGGGCGCTGATTAGCCAACTGAGAAGGAGATAGATCGTCATTACGACGATGACGGTCTCGAAATCACGCCCGCTCTGATTGGCCACAGTACCGCTAACGTTGAATAGCTCCGGAAAGCCAATCGCAATGCCGATGGCCGTATCCTTTGTCAGGCTGATATAGCGATTGGTGAGGGACGGTATAATAATTCGGAAGACTTGTGGGAGCACGATGTCTCTAATCGTATCACCCCGCGACAAACCTAGCGCCGCCGCAGCCTCCCATTGTCCTTTAGCCAGACCTTCGATTCCCCCACGAACGATCTCAGATATATATCCTGCGCTGTTTACGATGATGGTGATCAGGATGGCAGACATCTCTGGGGTGAAGTGCAATCCGCCGGTCGCACCGAAACGTCCAAGCACAGGCCAATCAAGATTAATACCGAAACCTAACGCGTAACTCGCACCAATAGCACACAGTCCGACGCCCAAAAGTGCTATACGCCACCGCGCAGGAAAGCGTCGCAGGCACGCTGCTGCCAGGAATGCGATTGCGACTGCGACGAAAAAACCTGATGCCGGCCCGGCACTGTCGGATAGATGTGGTAGAGGCAGGAAGACGCCGGATTGCTCTACGACGAGCCACTTACTGACTTTTGTGGCGCTTCCGGACGAAGGCAACTGCAGCAACACTGCAAAGTACCAGAACATCAACTGGATCAGTATCGGGGTGTTCCGGATGAACTCGCCAATCGCGAAGGCAAGATTCCGAACTAGCCAATTGGTCGACAAACGCAAAACACCTAGGGCAACTCCAACCAGTGTGGAGAACGTAATCGCCAAAAGCGCCACTTTGAGCGTGTTGAAGAGGCCGGCTTCGAGCATCGCCAGATTTGACGACGAAGCATCGACGCTTTCGAAAATTGGCGCCCACCCCGTCCAGACGGGCGCCAAACCCTCGCTAATGCCGAATCGTGAAGGCGCAGACAAATACGCGAAGCTGAAGTCAATACCCCGACTTGTTAGGTTCTGGTGAATTGCTAACGCAATCAGTATTAGCAACCCAATAACGGCCGCTACTACGGCGCCATGAGTCAGCTTGTACCGAACCCGGGCAACGTATCGCTTAACGGACGGCGTCGCGAGCGAGGACTGCCACAGTTTTGTCTTTGCTTCTATCATACCGTGGCCCGAGGTATTGCAAGTGGATTGATCGACGCCGAACTCCGCCTATTCCCAAGGAGGCGAGTACAGAAGGCCGCCGTTAACCCACGACGCATTGGGGGTGCCGGTTCGGTCAATATAATAGGGCGTCTTCGGCCCCAGGCTGCGGTCGTACATCTCGCCGTAGTTGCCGACGGCCTTGATCATATCGGCCATGAAACTATTGGACACATGGAAGTCCTCGCCCATTCCGCCCTCCACGCCGAGAAACTTCCGGATGACCGGATCGGGTGATTTTTTCATCTCATCCAAGTTGGCGGTGGTAATGCCCCATTCCTCAGCCTGAAACAGCCCGAAGACAGTCCATCTCAAGAGGTTGCGCCATTTCGAGTCATTGGCAACGACGAAGCCGGCAAATGGCGATTTGCCGGTTCCTTCCCTGAGGATTATGTAATCGTCTGGTTTGGGCGAACTGCCGCGCCAACTAGCCAGCGCTGTTTTGTCTGTTGCCATGGCATTGCACCGGCCGCTGCCCAAAGCCGCAAACACCTTATCAGCGGAGTCGAAGGTCAAAACCTTGATATCCGTTATGTCCTGAGACTTGAATAGGTTTGCAAGGGCAACCTCAGTAGCGGTTCCCTGGGTCGTGCAGATCGTTCCACCAGCAAGATCCTTAACCGTCTCAACGCCGGTTGACGCCTTTACCATAAATCCGCCGGCGTCGTAAAAATTGATCGGCAGAAAATCGACTGCGATCGCCGATTCACGAACAGGATAGACAGTTGTGGAGAAAAAACCAACGTCTGCTTGACCGGTTGTCACAGTGTTGAAACGGCTCTTGCCAGTAACGATCACGAAATGAACTTTGTCTGGATCCCCCAGAACCGCAGCTGCGGTCGCTCGGCATAGATCAACATCCAATCCTTCCATCTTTGATGTCTTGGGATTGAGATAGCTGAACCCCGGGATCGCATCGCCGGTCGCGCAGTTGAGCACACCGCGCTGCTTCACGTCATCGAGCACCGAGGCTCGGGCAGTTGGTGCCGCCGCGAGACCAAAAGCAAGTGCTGTGCAGAAGTAACCTATAGTCGATCTTAGACGCATGGCTTTGAATTCCCCTGGTTTTTAACATGTCTTGGCTTGAGGAGGCCCCAAGGAAGCCTCAGGAAAGCATGGCCTTGTTTGAGTGTACAGAAATATTAGCGGCTCGCAGATAGACACTGTCGATGTCTACAATAGCTCTGACCTATTTGTCCTCTCCGCCTATGCGATGGCATGTTCCGACCGCGGAGGGGGCCTTACATGAAGCTTCTTCAAGGTTGTTTCTCGGGCCGGGGCGAAGGAAGTTCCGTCGAAGGGAAGTATAGCTTCAGCCACGCCGTGGTCGACATTCCCGATCGACAGACGGGTCTGGACGGGAGGAAGACCCCGCCCTTAGGAATCAAATTGGGGGCCTGCCGCACTAATGGGCACCGGATCCTGTCCCCATCGGTGCTTCCTTCCCCGCGATCATATTGCCGAGCCTATCGGCCGGTCTGACCGGTGCGACCCGACCTTACCTCACTACCCTGAAAGAGATATCTATGACAATTTGCCCCGAAGCTCGTGTCTCCCTCGACCGTTTCTGGTCGACAATCGAAGCTTCCGCCAACATCGGCAAAGGCCGTCCGAATGGCCTATCGCGTCTGACGCTAACGGACTCAGATCGCGAGATGCGCGATCTATTTTGTGGCTGGTGCCGGGACGCAGGCTTGAGCGTCGATTTCGATGAACTCGGCTCAATCTTCGCAAGGCGTGACGGTACCAACAACGAGCTGCCCCCGATTCTGATCGGCAGTCATCTCGATACCCAAATCAATGGCGGACGCTTCGACGGGATTGCCGGAGTGCTTGCCGGGTTAGAGCTCGTGCGCACGCTTAATGATCTTGGCTATGTCACCAAAAGACCCATCATTGTCGTCGACTGGACCAACGAGGAGGGTGCAAGATTTTCTCCGCCAATGGTGGCGTCGGGCTGTTTTGTCGGGAAGTACGAACGCGACTGGGTCTATGACCTGATTGCCGACGACGGCCCCCGTTTTGTCGATGAGCTTGAGCGAATTGGCTACAAAGGCGACAAGCCTTGCAAGGCGGGGGAGGTTGACGCTTACTTCGAGCTGCACATCGAGCAAGGGCCAATTCTCGATGCGGAGGGGCGCGAAGTAGGGGTCGTGACTGGCGCTTACCCGAGCCACGGCATGCGTGTCCGCTTCGAAGGCGAAACCGCCCACACCGGCCCCACGCCGATGGACCTGCGCCATAATGCCCTGATCGCCGGCGCGAGGTTTTTGACGGCCGTCGACGATATTGGTTGGGAGTTCGCGATAAACGACGGCAAGGCCACTGGATCCCGCCTCGCCGCCTGGCCGAACAAGCCGGGCATTCTTTCTGACACCGCTCAATGCGTCGCGGATGTACGACATCCCGATCCTATGACCGCCAAGGTTATGGCTGAAAGGATGCGTCGTGCCGCTAAGGCCAGCGCTGCCATGGCCGGCTGTGTCGCCGTGATTGAGGACGAATGGAGCTGGGGAGGCGACATATTTGAAGAGGAGCTTATCAGAAGCATCCGTGACGAGGCGATCCGTCAGGGCTACAATTGGCGCGATATACGCTCTCAGGCGGGCCATGACGCGTATCACATGGCAATGCATTGCCCCAGCGCCATGGTTTTTACACCCTGCAAGGATGGAATTACCCACAATAACAATGAATCGTGCGAGCCGAGTGATTTCCTCGCAGGCCTCAACATGCTTCTGCACGCCGTCGTTAAAAGGGCGGATCGTTAATGCAGTTGTTCGACCACGCAGAGATCGACGCACGACTGGATTGGGCGGGGTTGATCGAGGAACTTCGAGCGAATTTCGCTGCAGCCAGGACAGTAGCGCCGGTACGCCAGGTCCTTGAGATCGATCTGCCCAATGGCGACAAGGCCACCCTTCTGATTATGCCTGCCTGGGAGGGTGGTAGAGCCATCGGGGTCAAGGTTGTAACCTTTTTCCCTGGCAATACAGCCCGGGGCAAGCCAACTATCAGCGCCGGCATGCTGATGTTCGACGGGGCTGACGGCCAATTCACGGCAGCGCTAGACGGCGACGCGCTCACCGCGCGACGCACCGCTGCGGCCTCTGCTTTGGCGGCGGATTATCTAGCTCGAAAAGACGTCCAAACCTTGTTTGTCGTCGGGACCGGCCAGTTAGCGCTCTCGGTGGCTCAAGCCCACGCGAGCGTACGCGCTTACACTCGTGTTCTGATTTGGGGACGAAGCGGGGAAAAAGCTCGGTCCTTGGCGGCTGCGCTCGTTGGGCGTGGCCTTCCTGCGGAAAACTGTGAGGATATCGAATCCGGGTGTCGTTTGGCGGATGTGATAAGTTCGGTCACCGCCTCGACAATGCCGATAATCCGAGGCGGGTGGTTGCGCGAGGGATCGCACCTCGATCTCATAGGTGCGTTCAAAGCCGACATGCGCGAAAGCGATACTGCAGCAATTACGGGGGCGCGGGTCTTTGTCGACGGGCGCGCGGGGGCTATTCTGGCGGGGGACCTGGCTCAACCGATTGCCGAGGGCGCATTCCTCGCAGAGGATATCGTGGCGGATCTGACCGAGCTTGCGCAGGGGCACCCGGTTCGCCTAAACGAGATCAGCCGGACCGTCTTCAAATCCGCTGGCCTATCGCAAGAAGACCTCGCCGCCGCGATGAAGGTCGTACGACGTTGATGTAGGCTCTACGATACACCGCTGAGGTGCCACATTTTCAGGACATGTCTGGATAAAGGCACAGTAGTTCCTCAATGAGGTCGAGAAACTTCTGTTCCGGGGGTGTCGGTGAGCTCAAGCTGGAAGAGACGAGGTAAACGTCGGCGCCGAGGGGCTGATCAAACAGTCGCAACGGCCACAGTCGCCCTTGGGCTACGTCATCGTCGGCGGTGAGAACGGGCAAAAGGCCTATCCCCAAACCCGATATCAACATGCGCCGCACCTCGTCGAGCTCGTGGCTCCATCCGCTGACCCGACGTCCGAGACCAAGGCCTTCTCGCAGAAAGATCATTGGCTCAAATCCGCTACTAGCAGCATCATTAGCGCAATCGAAGGCGATGAACGGCTCTTGTTGAAGCCTGTGCACGTTTACTTCTTGAACCCCAAATAGAGGGTGTTCGGCACCGCAAAATACTCCAAACTCCTCGCGAAATAAGTGCCGGCACCGCAGCGTCGGCATCTCCCTTGTCAAAAGGCAGATGCCGATGCCAGCCTTCTGCATCGAGATCTGGCGCACAATGTCGAGCGAGGTCCTGATGTCGATGTGCCATGTGACTGATGGGTATCGCTGATGGTAGAGGCGAAGTGCTTCGTCCACGAGAGGGGATTGCAGCCGGGTAACCATGCTGAGTTTCAGCTCTCCGAATTCGTCATCGCTCTCATCTTGAGAGAGGACGCCGATTCGGTTGACGCACCGGAACATCTCGGAACATTCCTGATAAATCTTTTCGCCGCGCAAGGTCAGCGCAAAACGACGAGGATCGCGGAAGACGAGCTTACAGCCTAGTTGCTCTTCAAGCTTTTGCAGCGCAAGGCTCACGGATGGCTGGCTCATTTGAAGATGTTTTGCGGCGCCGGTAATGCTCCTCTCTTCAGCGATGATGCAAAAAGTGCGCAGAAGGTTCCAGTTCAGCTCACTGATGGTTTGAGCCGTCGCCATCCAGCGTCCTCCTTAAGCGGCATCCAACTCCGTGGGCTGAGTAATTCGGAATCAAGCTTCACCTCTTCGCACATAACAAATATAGAATCAGCCGGACTATCTCAACTCGACTAAATTAAGGCAATTTCAAGCCCGCCGACTCAGTCTTGATTACGGTGATCTCAAGCACTGAGGCGCCGACCGAATTGACCGTAGGTTGCCTCGTTTCCACTCTACCCGGCGAGACCGTCAGGGCACGCCTTTCGGCTCACGGCTCCGGCCTTGAACCAGACTAAGAGCAACATAACATCTCTTTATCTTGCGACAAGAAACATTAAGGACAGCTTATCTATGAACTCCTGTGCCCGTGCCGAGCAAAGGTATCCTTCACTTTTCCAACTCAGCGATGACCAAACCTCTTTCCGACTGATTGGCGAAGAAGGCAATTCCTGCATAGCAGCTGGGTCTTATGACTTTACCCTAGCATCGACCGACCTTCTGAAAGCTCTAATTCGAACTGCCTTCAGCGACGTTTCGCATTTTTTCCGGTCCGCCCACCTCGAACAACTCCGCTCGATCCTGGATGATCCGGATGCGTCATCAAATGACCGCTTTGTGGCTTTGGAACTGCTCAAGAACGCCGTGATCTCAAGCGAGGGCATGTTTCAAGCTGTCAGGACACCGGGACCGCGATGGTGATCGGCAAGAAGGGAGAGTCGCTGCTGATCGATGGCGATATGCATGACGCCATCTGCGCAGGCATCAGCCAGACCTGGCAAACACGAAACCTGCGGTTCTCGCAGATGGCGCCTCTCACCGTGTATGAAGAAAGAAATACCGGTACGAACCTGCCTGCCCAGATCGAGATAGAAGCCGTCCAAGGCGACCGGCTTGACCTCCTATGTATAGCTAAAGGCGGTGGCTCGGCCAACAAGACGTTCCTGTTTCAGGAGACACGCTGGTTGCTGGAGCCGGATCGCCTGATTGCATTCCTCGATGAGAAAATCAGAACCCTCGGAACGACCGCATGCCCACCCTACCACCTTGCAATCGTTGTCGGCGGGTTGTCCGCAGACCAAACACTCAAGACGGTCAAGCTCGCATCGACCAAAGCGCTTGACCACCTTCCGACCACTGGTGACGCCTACGGCCGTGCATTCCGAGATGTGGAACTGGAGCAAAGAGTGTTGGCCCTTACCCAATCGATGGGCTTGGGGGCCCAATTTGGAGGCAAGTATTTTTGCCATGACGTGCGCGTTATCCGGCTCCCACGCCATGGCGGCAGTCTTCCAGTGGGTCTGGGTGTGGGTTGTTCCGCAGACCGCCAGATCAAGGCACGCATCGACAAACAAGGAGCATGGCTCGAGGCATTGGAAAAGGATCCCGCTCGCTTCCTTCCAAAGGTAAGCTTCAACTCTGCCAATGCTGTTCGCATCGAGCTTGATCGCTCCATGACTGCGGTACGCGAACAGTTATCGGCACTCAAGGTATCTACCCCGATCCTTTTGAGCGGTACAATGATCGTTGCCAGAGATCTGGTTCACGCCGAACTCGCAAAGAGACTTGCAAGCGGCGAGCCACTACCGCCGTACTTTTGTGACCACCCGATTTATTACGCTGGGCCGGCTCGGACCCCGAAGGGCTTTGCGTCCCGATCGTTCGGGCCGACAACGGCCGCACGTATGGATCCATATATGCCAGACTTCCAAGCCGCGGGTGGAGCGTTGGTCACCATTGCGAAGGGGAATCGCGCTCGCAACGTTGTCAGAGCTGTAAGCGCCACTCCGGCTTCTTCCTCGGGTCGGTCGGTGGCACCGCAGCGGTTCTGGGCCGGGACTGTATCCGCGAAGTGGATCCGATTGATTTCGAAGAGTTCGGGATGGAGGCGGTCTTCAAGATCCGGGTAAAGGATTTTCCGGCATTTGTCGTTATAGACGATAAGGGGAACGATTTCTTTTCAATGGCCCAGTAGAGAAGGCACGAAACGCGATGTCAGACGCCCTCGACAAGATAACGCTGCGCCAATTGCAAATCTTCCTGGCCGTCGTCGAGCACAAGAGTTTCGTGGGCGCCGCCTCACAACTTAATCTCACTCCCCCTGCCGTCTCGATGCAGATGAGCCGCCTCTCTGACGTCCTAGATGCCCCTCTCTTTGACCGAGACGGTCGATCGATCCAATTGACGCCCGCTGCGACAGCGTTGATCCCCTATGCAGAACGGATGACAGAGGCATTGAACGAGGCTATCAATGTGATCGATGGCTTGCAAGGTAGGCTCGACCGTTTGGTGCGCGTTGCGATGGTGATGACGTCAAGAAACTTCGGGCCGCATCTCCTGAAGGAATTCAGCCGACTGCATCAGGACATCCAGATCGAGACCACGATCGCCAACAGGGAAAAGGTGATCGAGCTCCTGCAGTCGGGCAATGTGGATCTTGCGTTGATGGGTCGCCCCCCGCAGCGCATCGAGGTCGAGGCTGTTCCCTTCGCCTCGCATCCATATGTTCTGATTGGGCATCCGGACCACGTTCTGGCGAGCAAGCAACATATCAGCCGGCGCGAACTGACTGCTTTCAAGTTCATCGCGCGCGAAGCAGGGTCTGGAACCAGGATGATCCATGACTACTATTTCACAAGCCACTCGGTGCAATTGCCGCCCCTGTACGTCGTCATGGACAGCAATGAGAACATCAAGCAAGCGGTCATGGCGGATATGGGGTTGGCCTTTATCTCTGGCCATACGATCGCTCTGGAATGTCAGGCAAAGAAGCTTCGGATCCTGCATGCCGAGGACATGCCGGCGATGCGCGAATGGTTCGCCGTCCACCTGAAAGGCAGGCAGTTGCGACCGGCAGCGGAGAGCTTCAAAGCCTTCGTCGTGAACGAAGGCCCAAGCTTCATGCGGCGGTTTTTTGGGAACTTGCCAAAAGAGCTCTTGCGCGCTTGACGATGGGGAGATCGATCATGGCGCCGTCAATGCTGACCACACCCCGGCCGTGAGCTTCGGCTTCCTCAAAAGCAGCAATGATACGCGACGCGCGTTCAAGTCCAGTGAGCGTTGGACGAAAGGCGGAATTGACGGCCGCAATCTGATTCGGATGCACGCAGAGGACGCCGTCAAATCCCATCTTGCGGGAACGAACTGCAAGATCTCCGAACCCTGCCGAACTGTCATACTGAGCGATGGAGCCTGGCAAGCCGAACGCCTGAACGCCTTGTACCCGGCAGGCGAGGATCAGTTGCTGACAGGGCCCGAACAGATTCTCATAGGTAGGCTCGAAACCGCATTCAGCGCTGAAGTCTTCGGTGCCCAGCCCAAGCCCAATCGTGCGGTCTGAAGCTGCTGCGATTTGACTCGCGCCAGACAGCGCAGCGGGCGTCTCGATCAAGTTGAGCAAACCAATAGACTGCGGGGCCAGCCCAATGTGCCGCTCTCTTTCTGAGATGAACTCGTCTATCAGGGCAACATTGTCTGGACCTCTCACCTTCGGCAGCATGACGGCGTCGACACCGCAAGAGACCGCAACGCCAAGGTCCACGACGCAGTTTGCCAGATCGCGGTTCACTCTAACAACGACGCTTAGGCCGTGTCTCGAGATCCTCTCGATGGAAGTTCGGAGTTTTCCCCTGGCTGTATCCTTGGCAAACGCGGGCACGCTGTCCTCGAGATCGAGGATTACGGCATCGGCCCCGCGGGCGTGCGCCTTTTCGAGGAAGCGCTCTTCGTGGACAGGCACGAACAGCAATGATCGCCAGAGTGTTGCGTATCCGAAGTTAGACATTTGCTTCGATCCGTGCGATTTCGCGCCGTATGGCTTCGCTGTGCTCACCGATCCTAGGAATCCGCCCGAGAGATTTCTGCGCATCCTCAAATGAGTATTGGACGGGGGAACCTACGAGCTCAGCCGTTTCGCCGCTCTCCAGCGTCACGGTGCGACGTTGCAACTGCGGGTGCCGGGAGAACGTTTCGACGGAATTAACGCCGCCATAGGCGACCGCCGCGTCGCGAAGCTTTGCTTCGAGGTCGGCGCGCGTGTTTGCCGCAAAGAACCGGGCGATCAGGGCATCCAATTCGCGCCGGTTCTTCGCCCGCGAAGAGGCGTCCGCAAACCGTGGGTCGCTCGCGATTGCCGCGTCGCCGATGACCTCGGAGACGGACCCATTCCCGCTCATTCTGGATGGAGATCGCAAGGACCTGTCCGTCGGCCGTCGCAAAGCCTCCGTAGGGAGCGATCGATGGTTGATGGAGACCGACAGGTTCGGGTGCTTTGCCTCCGTAGACGGTGTGCATGAGGGGCACCGTCATCCAGTCCGCCGCCGTATCGAAGAGCGACACCTTCACGCCCGAGCCGGTTCCCGTTCGCGAACGGAGGTAGAGTGCCTGCTGGATGCCGATGATGACATTCATGCTGGCGCCGATGTCGCAAACCGAGACCCCGATCCTACCCGGTGCGCCAGGCGCGCCGTTAACGGCGACGAGGCCACTCTCGCACTGCACGAGGAAGTCATAGGCCTTCATATCACGGTAGATGCCGGTGTCACCGTAGCCGCTGATGTCGCACGTGATAAGGCGCGGATAACGGCGGCGCTGGTCCTCGCTGTCGAACCCGGCGCGCGCGCTTGCTCCAGGGGCCAGGTTCTGGATGAAGATGTCTGCCTTCGCGAGCAGGCTGTGCAGAAGGGATGCATCCTCCATGTCCTTTATGTCGAGACACAGGGATTCCTTGCCGTGATTGGCCCAGACGAAATAGGACGACTCCCCTTTGACGGCCTTGTCGTATTTACGCGCGAAATCACCTTCCGGCCGCTCAATCTTGATCACCCTCGCGCCGCCCTCGGCAAAGTGACATGAGCACAAAGGCGCAGCGACCGCCTGTTCGATCGATACGACCAAAAGTCCGGAATATGGCTTTGCATGGACGACGTTCTCCATCTTCATGTTCATTGGCTCGCTCCCATCGCGCCATGCTTGGCCCGCAGAATGGACTGGTTTCGGCGCATTTCGTTGCCGACGATCGTCAAACCTTCGTCAAATCCCATGCCCGGCTTGATCAACACGCGCTGCGGGCGGGTCGCCTGCGCCACATGCAGGCATGCGCGTGCCGAAACGTCGGTCTCGTTGCAGGTGCCGCCGAGATAAGCTTTGACCGCGTGCGCGTGGCAGTAGAGAACGGCTTCGATCGTGTTGTGAATGCTGCCGAGATCCGGCGCGTTGATTTGAACCATGTCGCAGCATTTCGCGTCGACGAATTCGACGATGTCCTGGTGCGTGTTGTACCATTCGTCGGCCACAATTCGAACCTTGCTACCAATATCCCGGAGGCGCGCGCTGATTGCCTTCAGCAGTTCGATTTGACCAGGCTTGTTGCCAACATCCACTGGTCCCTCAATGTAAAGAGGGAACTTGTCCGCTCTCTTTCCAAGGCCATCGAGATAGCTCGCGATCGCCACGGGATCGTTGTTGAAAATCAGGCCGATGGTTCCATAGACATCGATGTGGATGGAAGGTGTGTAACCTTGATCGACACGAAGCTTCTTGATGCGTTGTGCCAACCACGTGACGTACTCCTGAAGTCGTCCGCCATTCTCGCCAAGCTTGCTGGACACGTTGTTGATCAAACCATGCGGGAGCGCGTCCACCCGCTTCATGATCATCTTGTCGACCGCATTATATCGATCGTCGCCGCTTTGCCCGAACAACTTGAGCGGAGACGTATCGATTGGCAGACGATACTCGTGACAAATGACCTCCACCTTGAGCCGATTGCTCGCTTTTGCGGTCGCATCGAGCAGCGCTTGTGACAGGCCATACCGGACTGCGGTGTGGATCGGCCGCCCGTCATCGGTGAGGCTATCAAAGAACCGAGCATTCTCTGTAAAATTACCGACGTCGCGGCCGATCAGCAAAGGCCGCAGATTCGATTACATCCATGGAATATAGGTTTCAGCCGTGAACAGCGGGTCACGTCCGCCGGCGCCTGAATATTGAACCGCAGCGCAATCCCCTTCCGCCCATTGGCCATTTTCCAATTGAAGGAGAACGGAGATGGCTTCGCCTGACTGTCGAATCTTGTCGAAGCCCGGTGTCTTAGCCGCGCCCACATAGGTGAAACCGTCCATACCCGCCCCACCTTTGATCGCAGCCTGGTCGTCAAAGTAGAATGACGAAACACCTGCGCTAAACTGGGCATTTGTGATCTTCATCGTCTTCATCTCTCGATTGGGAATTCACAGCGGCTGAGCGAGGGCATTCGGCCGACCCACCAGTTTGCTTGCGGAAATTGCGCGCACGTCATCGACCACCATGGAGAACGATGCCGTTCGGCCCTCTGCGGTTGCCCGTTCAGCGACCTTGTCCCGGTGCAATGCGATGACATCATCCGGCAAAGGGATATTGCCCTGGTCGAAGATCCGGATGGCACCATTGTTGTCGCGCACCGGCGTCATCAGACCGGCATTGACACTCGCTGGCGCGAACGGAATATCGACAATGCCGGCTTCGAATGCCAGTACAGCGCCCTTTGCCAGGTTTCCCTGGCCGAGTTGCAGCACGCGCGCCATCACCGAATGGACCTCGCGCTCTATGAGCGCAATCTCCTGATCGATTTCGGAAGTTGAAAGATAGCCCTGATCACCGACCATGTTGGTCATCTGTTCGGTCGCTTGCAGGCCGGCGCGGTTTGCCTCCATGGTCGGCACACCGCTCGCCTCATGGGGCGTCTTGACGATGATCTTCGTGGCCCCGCCGAACTTGGCGGCGGCCGCACCGAGAGCGATTACCGAATAGGCCTTCGCCTCATTCTCGGGGAACCCGCCCATCCACTGATGAAACACCGTGGAAAGCGCATAGTCACCAAATCCAAACAATCGAGGTCCCCGCCTTTCAGCAGGCGAACGGCGGCAGTGGCGGCAGCGGCTGGATGCCTTCTGGAAACATTTGCAAGCAGGGGCAGCAGATTCGCGGTATCGCGCAGATAGGATTCGTGTCTCGAAACGAGGATCCGCTTGCCGAACACATCTGTATCGATACCGGAGAGATGGATGCGCGGATCGAAGTCAGCAGAATAAGAGAGATAGCCGCCGGTGCCGATGATGGTTTTGACCGACGTAAGATCGCGCCCGGTTTGCACCGTGACGATTCCATCCGCTGTTGCGACTTCATGGGCGCGGCCCGCATGGCGCATGAGCGATGTCGCTATATTGACGCCTGCCAGCACAGCATCGAAGTGCCGCTCCTGCGGGCTGGCCGCAAGGTGTTCGGGCGACGAAGCCAATTTCCTGACGTAGCTGGATAGGGCTTCGGAGTCTTGCTCCGATAGCTGGAAGAGCTGACCTGCCGCCTCAAAAGAAGACGCTGCGGACACTCGCATTCCCAGATCACCTTCCACCGTTCTCTTGATTGTCGGCTCGGGCAGTCCACGGCGCACAATGCCAGCTATCGGCAGTTCCTCATGATACGAATATACGTCGGTGGTCGCGCCACCCATATCAACCAGGACAAACTCACCCAATTCCGGCGCATGCTTTGCCAGTGAGTGGCAGAATTCGAAGAGGGCAAAGGGGGTCGGACAAGGCTCGCATCCGGTTCGATCGACAATACCATCTAGGCCCTTCCCTGAGGTGATCTTTCTCAGGAATACCTCGCGAATGGCCGCTCTTGCCGGCTCGGGATTTGGTGTGTCCAAGGTCGGCAGGAGGTTTTCGGTGTAGACCACGTCCTTGGCCTGCAAGATCCTCGCGACATATTCACGAGCGCTCCGGTTGCCGGCATAGACGACGGAACATGCGATGTCGGCTTGGGCAATCCTCTCCGCATTGCGAGCTGGATAGAGAACATTGCCCCCGTCAGATCCGCCGGACAGCAGAATAATGTCCGGCACAGCTTTCTTATCTTCAAGAGTGCGGCTACATCAAGCAGGTCCACGGAGGGCGGGAAAACCCGGTCGAAACCCATCGACTTGACAGGTCCTCGACGTCCGAGAACTCGACTTTGCCGATCACTAGATTGCCGCCCACATAGAGGATGATGTCGGGAACACCTCGTTCGATGCAACGACCGCGGAACCCGGCACAATCGATTTCCCCGTGTCCGTAGATAGACGAGACCAGGATCGCGTCGGCGCCTGTTTCGATCGCCGCGTCGATAAATTCGTCCTGGCTGACCATTACGCCGAGATTGACGACGTTGATGCCCAAAGGCTCCAGCACACTTTTGATGATCTTGTGCCTACGGCGTGACAATCCGCGCCAATGACGCCCAAAATGACTTTAAAGTTATTTTCACCCACAACCTGCTCCCGTCGCAGGCAGTGGGAATCTTAAGGCCACCACCCTAGAAATCAGTTTATTTACGGGATTGCATGAAGTCAATATTTCTTACCTAAGTTACTGAATACGAAAGATGCCCTTATTAGTTTGAGTCCCCCGAAAGGCCGGACGCCGAACCCGAGATCGCAGCCACCATCTTCCCGCTAATGCCACATCTCACACACGGTCGGGCTAAGACCTCTTACACGGATCGCCGCTTGTGCTGATCCGCCCCAGCAGACGCGAGTGGCGCATACCTAGATAGCGCATGTCGTGGCGCAAAAATCGTCGTTCTTCCGGCGACCATCTTCGACAACACCTCGCGCGCAGGTTCGGGCTCATCGCTAGCTTACCGCTGGTCAAGGGGGAGAATGTGAGATTCGGCCTTTGCCCAAAACAGGAGTTCAAGTTTGCAGCTATAGCTCGGCATCGGTTCGCAGCGCCGGCCGACATGCCGGTGTCCGATCCCCACTTGACCTCAAAGGAACAAGCCTCGCTGTCAAGTACGCCCCCGCGAAGCTCGCGGTTCCAAGTCCATAGAAATCTCTGCAAGTTTCGAGCGTAAAAGTAGGCTTTGCAGCAGGTTGAGTTCCTCCGGTTAGAATGGAAGCAGGATAACGTCGTTTGCTCGATATGCCGCGGTCACCGTATTGGCCATTAGCATGGCAATGGTCATCGGTCCGACACCACCCGGAACCGGGGTGATGACGGCGGCAACTTCGCCAGCTTCCGCAAAGGCGACATCGCCGACCAGACGGCTCTTGCCCTCGCCCCTTTCGGGTGCTGCGATGCGGTTGATGCCGACGTCGATGACGGTGGCACCCGGCTTTACCCAATCCGCCTTCACCATCTCCGGACGACCGATGGCCGCCACCAGGATATCGGCACCCTTGGCCACAGAGGCGAGATCCTTCGTCCGCGAATGCGCCGTCGTGACAGTCGCATTGGCAGAAAGCAGCAATTGCGCCATCGGCTTGCCGAACAGGTTGGAACGGCCGATGACCACCGCATTCAGACCCGACAGGTCCTCGCCATGCACCAGGCGCACCAGCAGCATGGCGCCGGCCGGCGTGCACGAGATTAGCCCGGTTTCGAGATCGCCGGTCGCCAGCTTGCCGGCATTGACGACATGCAAGCCGTCGACATCCTTCTCCGGCTTGATCGACTGGATAATCGCATCGGAATTGAGATGCTTCGGCAGCGGCAGTTGCACCAGGATGCCGTGGATGGAGGGATCGTCGTTCAGCGATGCCACCAGATTTGCCAGCTCCCCTTGCGTCGTTCCCGCCGGCAGCGTGTGCTGGATGGAATTGAAGCCGCATTCCTTGGCCATGCGGCCCTTGACGCCGACATAGGTGTGGCTGGCCGGATCGTCGCCGACGATGACGACCGCAAGCCCGGTCTTCACTCCGGCCTCTTTCTCAAGCCCCGCCGCCGCAGCCTTCACGGCCTCGATCACTGAAGCCGCCGCTTGTTTCCCGTCGATCACGGATGCGCGCATCATCACTCACCCCATGCGCTCGGAGGCATAGGAGCCCGGGCTTGCCGGGAAGACGACGGTGCGGTTGCCGTTGAGGAAGGTGCGGAAGTGGATATGCGCATGGATGGCACGGGCGAGAACCTGGCTTTCCACATCGCGGCCGATTGAGACGTAATCCTCGGCCGACTGCGCATGCGTGATGCGCGCCGTGTCCTGCTCGATGATCGGACCTTCGTCGAGATCGGCCGTGACATAATGCGCCGTCGCCCCGATCAGCTTCACGCCGCGCTCATAGGCCTGCTTGTAGGGATTGGCCCCTTTGAAGGACGGCAGGAAAGAATGGTGGATGTTGATGACGCGGCCCGACATCTTCCGGCAGAGCGCATCCGACAGCACCTGCATGTAGCGGGCGAGCACGATAAGTTCGGTGCCGGTCTGCTCGACGATATCGAGCAGCTGGGCTTCGGCCTGCGGCTTGTTGTTCTTCGTCACCTTGATGTGGTGGAAGGGGATATCGTGATTGACCACCACCTTCTGGTAATCGAAATGGTTGGAGACGACGCCGACGATGTCGATCGGCAGGGCACCGATCTTCCAGCGATAGAGCAGGTCGTTGAGGCAATGGCCGAAGCGCGAGACCATGAGCAGCACCTTCATGCGCTTCTTGGCATCGTGGATCTCGGCATCCATGGCGAACTTTTCCGCGATCGGCTTGAAGCCTTCGGCAAGCGCCGGCCCGCCGACCCCTTCCTCCGAGATGAAGGAGACGCGCATGAAGAACTTGCCGGTATCGAGATCGTCGAACTGGCTGGAATCGACGATGTTGCAGCCCTGCTCGGCCAGATAGCTCGAGATCGCCGCTACAATGCCACGTGTGGACTTGCAAGTTACGGTGAGTACGCAATGAGTCATATGGTCATCCGCTCTGAGTTGGCGCCATTTCGGCACTTACCGCACTGGCGGAGCATGTCCGCGTATCCGTGCCTCTATGTCTCGCCTGACCGGTTAGATTGATGCTGCGCCATTGCCGTTGGGGAAAATGCCCTGGGAAGCAAACTTCGTGACACAGTGTTGCTGATGAAATAATAATTCCCGCGCACTAGCTCTGGCTTGTATTCAATTTTCTCTGTGAAGGGCTTTGAGCCGCGTCGTAAGGATCGCCCGCTTTCGCACTACGCCATACTTCCGCAATTCGACAGCGACAAATAGGTCGGAACTATCGCAGGTATCGACGGAGCCTATCCCCGGAACTTCGAACCAATCTGTACACCCGAAAGACGCCATGCTTACCTAAACGTCCTTGGGGGCCAATCTCCCTGGGCCTAGTCAACGCCGTGACTCAGAACTCAATCCGAGGAAACTCTATGCCTGACCTCCGCCACCAAATCATCGGTTGCGTTGAACAGACCCCCTTTGTGGACACCCACGAACATTTGATTGAAGAGCGACAGCGCGTCGACGGGGTCGTGCACCCAAAGTGGTTCAAGTCAAACGATTGGTCTTTTTTATTTCAAGACTATGGGGCGGAGGACCTTCTAGTTTGCGGTATGCCGCAGAATGACCTACTGCGCTTCCTATGCCCCAATCTCAAAAATGAAGAGAAGTACTCCCTGCTCGCGCCGTATTGGAAACGGATAAGAAACACCGGCTACGGACTGGCGCTCCGTCACACTTTTCAGGGAATTTACGGAGAAAGCGACATTACAAGCGAGACTTTTCCGCGGATTGCTGAGAAGTATCACGAGTTTGTTAAACCGGGATTTTACTTGGATATACTTAAGCGTTCGAACATAGAATTGTGTCATGTCAACTCGGTGCAACGTACGTTTATGGAGAGTGCCACTCCTAATATTCTCGGACAGGACCTCAGCATCCTGGGTTTCTGCCGGTGCAGTGCCGCAGACTTTGCGCGAATCGAGGAAGAAACGGGCCGACACCCTAGTTCGCTCGACGAATGGCTTTCTATTATTGATGAATATTTCTTCAAGTATGGTACTAAAGCTGTCGCAGTGAAATGCCAGATAGCCTACACCCGTGCCCTGGATTTCTCTCCAGTGACAAAAAGCCTTGCGGCCCGTCTTTTTCCGCATGAAGTTGATCGGACTGGCGCTCGCCATTCCCTTGGCTCAGACGATTTTAAGGCCATTCAAGATTTTCTATTTCATTATTGCGTAAGCAAGGCTGAAGAATACGGCTTGCCGGTGAAATTGCACACCGGATATCTTGCTTCAGTCGGTGTCATGCAAGCCGGTCGTGTTCGAAACAACGCAGCCGACCTATGTCGGCTGTTGCAGGACTATCCGGACGTGAAATTCGTGTTGATGCATATTGGTTACCCGTACGAAAATGAATTTATTGCGTTGGCAAAACAATACCCAAATGTCTTTATCGATATGTGCTGGGCGTGGATGCTAAATCCAGCTGCGAGCACGCGATTTTTGACTGAATTTCTGGTTGCAGTGCCGTCCAACAAGATCTTTACCTTTGGTGGAGATCTTGTAGCTGCCGAACCTATTTACGGACATGCGGTTTTGGCACGGCGCGGAATCGTTGAGGCTGTGTACCAGCTGGTGACGACCGGGTGGTTAGCTGCCGAGGACATGCCGGCACTCATCGAACAAATCATGCGAGAAAATGCGCACCAATTCTTCCCGCACAACCCCTCTGGAACGCATTCTCTAACTCCAATTCGTTGAAGCGTCACGGCGACGGCGTAAGACCCACGTTGGAGGCCAAATACTCCAGCCGCGAATATGCTTGAGGCAGTTGGATCTGGGGCACAGTTGCCCAGAACCCCTCGTTGACCCTGGCGTTGGAAGGCGCCGTTGCGGTCCTGATGCTCGTTGCGGCCGCTGCGTTCGCATTGCCGATAGAACTGTGGGAAGGATCGGAACGGGAAGCCTCGGAGTTCATCCCCCCGCTCGCGCTTGACCTGAAACCTAGAGCACGTCCGGTTTAATCCGGTTCATAGCCTGCGGCCTTGAAGTAGTTTTCGCATTCTGTTGGCGTAAAAAGGTCGACGAGCGCGCCGACGGTGTCCCATAGGGCTGCGATTGTTCGCTCGGCCCTCGCCCGCAGGAGCGCCTTGAGCTTTGCGAAGGCGTTTTCGATGGGGTTGAAGTCGGGGCTGTAGGGCGGGAGGAACATCAGCTTTGCACCGGCGGCTTCGATCGCCTCGCGCACGCCCCCGGACTTGTGCGCCGGCAAATTGTCCATGACGACGACGTCGCCTGGCGTCAGCGTTGGCGCCAGCACCTGCTCGACATAGGCGAGGAACACGACCCCGTTCATGGCGCCGTCGTAGACGAAGGGCGCGGTCATTCCGGTCAGCCTGAGCGCGCCGGTGAAGGTCGTGGTCTTCCAGTGACCGTGCGGCACGCCGGCCCGGCAGCGTTCGCCGCGCAGCGCTCTTCCGCGCAGGCGAGCCATCTTGGTCGACAGCCCGGTCTCATCGATGAAGACGAGCCTTGCCGGATCGAGGTCGAGCTGGCCGTCGAACCAGGCACGCCGGCGCTTCAGGATGTCGGGGCGATCTTGCTCCAGTGCGTGTGCGGACTTTTTTTGAACGTCCAGCCGTGCCCCCGCAGCCAGTCGCTCAACGTGCTGCGGCCGATGCGCATGGACCGCTCGGCCAAGAGCCGCTCCACCATCTCGTTCAGCGTGATGTCCTTGCGCTCCTCGATCATCCCGATGATGAAGTCGGCATGGGCGTCGAGACGCGAGCCGCGCCGTCGTCCCTGCGGTCGTGGTGTCGTCTCGCCCATCCGGGCTCTGCCGATCCAGCGGATCGCACTCGATATCCCGACACCGAACCGAGCCGCTGCTTGCCGGGCCGATGCTCCTTCACCCGCAGCCTTCACGACACGTGACCGCAGATCCTCACCAAGTGCTCTCGCCATCGTCCACCTCCATAAAAGTGGACGTTGAATCAGCCAAACCGATTCGCGTCACATCACAATCGATTCATCGATCGCCGGACGTGCTCTAGAAGCAGATCGATCATCGTCAAGACTGTCTATCTCATAAGTGAGCGGAAGTTGCGCGCACCTTTTCTTTGGACTGAAGTCTTCTGGCCGCCGACATGGATGGACTTAGCTGCGTCTGAACTATCGGATGACGGCAGCGACAAGGAAGTCGGCGAATGGCTCGTTGCTCTCCACGATCGAGAGCTTCCACTGAAGCCAATTCTTTCGATTGAGCGGGCGACTGGCGCCGTGCGCAGTCGCAGTCAACGGAAACGCGCATTTCGCGGCCTTGAGGTGGCTATGGCGATGAGAAAAGCAGTCGATCCGCCGAAAAATTCGATCCGCACGGACTTCGCAACGTGGCGGACCATCCCCAAACCAGGTCCCGACCTGCGCAGGGCTTTGTCTCCGGCTGCGCAGGGCCACTCGGCTGTCGTTGCCCCATTCTCAGTGATAGCCGCTTTTTCTTCGTTGTTCCAGCGATGAGCACGCGACCGTAGCGATGCGGCACAGGGAGACGGTCTCCAACAAGTTTGCCCCCTGCCTTTGCCTCCCAAGGCGCGTGGCTGTCGCCGGACATGTTTCGGTGGCAGCCACATCTTTCGAGACGCCGAGGCGGATCGTCCGTGCCGGCATCTCAAACCACCGAAACAGAACGCGGCGCGCGATAACCTCTGCAACGATGGCTTCGACCGATTTTCGCCTCTCCGCGGTACTGCTGGATAATTGTTCCGGCCCTTATCAGCTCTCTCTTGCACTGATGGATAGGCGACTGGTCTTGTCTGTAACTGACCTGCCACGGGTAATTTCCTCCATCTGAGATTAGAGTCTGGCCCTCGATTGAATGACGGACTGATGAAGAGAAAGCGGTTTACGGAAGAGCAGATCATCGCGGTTCTGCGTGAGCACGAAGTGGGGGCAAAGGCGGGCGACCTGGCGCGCAAGCATGGGATCTCCGAGGCGACGCTGTATAACTGGAAGGCGAAGTATGGCGGGATGGACGTCTGCGATGCCAAACGGCTGAAAGCCTTGGAAGACGAGAACGCGAAGCTGAAGAAGCTGCTCGCCGACCAGATGCTGGAAGCGTCGGCACTGCGCGAGCTTCTTTCAATAAATGTATGGTCCGCCCCGTCCGTGCAAGGGTTCGCGACATCGCAAATGACGATTCCAGTTGCATAAATGTATCCGGCCTCTCGCGAGTGGACTGCGGTTGCAGCCAGGCGATGATGAGATCCGCGCACGCCGTTCCCAATAAATGGTTCGGGCACGAAGCCCGCTTTTTTGCACAGGGCTTACGGCATGCTGATCCACTCATCACTATTCCCGAGCCTTGCAATCGAGCCGGAGGCGTCAGGCGAATGCTGGATCCCTGCGTTCGTAGAGCGCCCCAGGCTTGGTCAGCACAACCCAGACAATACGCGCCATCTTGGCGGCAAGTGCGACAACGGCCTTGTTCGGGTGCATCCGGCTCTGAAGACCATCAAGCCAGCTTCCAAGGCGATCCCGCGTTCGATCCAGATGACGGAAGCACGATCGTGCTCCATGAACCAGGAGCTTGCGGACGAGCGGTTCCCCCGCTTGCTGATACCGAGGAGCTTCTGCTTGCCCCCGGTCGAGTGTTCCCGCGGGACAAGGCCCAGCCAAGCGGCCAGATCGCGGGCCTTCTGGAACTGGCGCCCATTGTCGACGGCCGCAAGAAGGGCGGTGGCGCCCAGTGCTCCGATTCCGGGGATCGTCATAAGCCGGCGGGCAACATCTTCTCGATCTGCAATCCCAGCGATCTCCCTCGTCACGTCGTCGATGCGCTGCTCCAGCTGGCGTAGGTCGGCGAACAGGTCCATGAGCAGTTTGCGCATCGCCGGCGAGAGGTCGTTCGACGCGTCATCCAGAACCAGTGGCAGGTCGAGTTTGAACAGGCCCGCTCCCTGTCTCAACGCGGTGCCATACTCCAGGCAGAACGCTCGCATCTGGTTGATCAGACGGGTTCGCGTGCCGATCATCTGGTCGCGTACCCGATGCAGCGCCTGGAGGTCAGCTTGTTCCTCGCTCTTGATTGCTGCGAACCGCATCGTCGGTCGAGTGGCAGCTTCGGCGATGGCCTCGGCATCGATAATGTCGCTCTTGTTCGACTTCACGTAGGGCTTCACGAACTGCGCTGAGATCAGGCGAACCTTGTGCCCCAGGGCATGCAGTCTCCTGGCGATCCATTGTGATCCTGCGCACGACTCCATCCCCACGACCGCTGGCGCTGCTCGTTCAAAAAATTGCAGCAGCGTGTTGCGTCGGAAGCGAGCTCGCTGGATGGGCTCGCCGCCGCTATCCAGGCCGACGACGTGGAAGATGTTCTTGCCGATATCGACTCCATAGACTGCCGCAGGGCGCGGCGCATTGCCTGGGGACATTGCAACCTCCTTTGGTGGGACCGCCCGGATGATGCTGCGGGAGGACGGGGCGGACCATCCCATTAATGGTAGGGCCCGCCGCCAAGCGCGAAGCCGTCGCGCATCTGCAGGCCGCCATGGGCGTGTCGGAGCGTCGGGCCTGTTCCTTCGTCGGTGCTGATCGCAAGATGGTCCGCTATCAGTCCCGGCGTCCGCGGAGCTGCGCACAAGGTTACGCGACCTCGCCAACGAGCGCCGCCGCTTCGGCTATCGACGCCTGTTCATTCTGCTCAGGCGCGCGGGCGAGGCATCGGGTATCAACCGCATCTACCGGCTCTACCGCGAAGAAGGACTGGCCGTGCGCAAGCGACGCTCCAGGCGCCGAGCGGTTCTGGTCTTGTAAAACTTGGCTCTCGCGGACGCACAGGACCCCTTCCTCGAGGTCGACGTCGGCCAACTCAGAGCGGACTACAATATGACTCAGTACGTACTGTCAAGCGAAGCGAGGATTTGACCCCATTGGCGAAGTGAAGAACTGACCCCCTTCATTGGTTTGCTGTTTCGTTGGTTTCGAGTGCCGGTCCGACCTTCTGCAGAAGGCCGGACCGGCGCTTTTCGCGGAGCCGATAGCTGTCACCGCGGATGGTGATCACCGTGGAGTGATGAAGCAGGCGATCCAGGATCGCCGTGGCCACAACGGGGTCGCCAAAAACACTTCCCCATTCGCCCACAGAACGATTGGAAGTGATCAGAATCGATCCCTTCTCGTAGCGCCGCGACACCAGTTGGAAGAACAAGTGTGCGGCATTGGCTTCGAAGGGCAAATAGCCCAGCTCGTCGATGATCAATAATTTCGGCCGCGACAAGGTCGTCAACTGTTTGTCCAGCGAGCCATCGGCATGTGCCTTGGCCAGCATCGCCACCAGCGTCGCTGCCGTGACGAACTGCACATTGTAGTTCTGGCGGATCGCCTCGCGGCCGAGGCTCACGGCAAGATGAGTCTTGCCCGTTCCGGGCGGTCCGAGGAACAGGACTGTGTCGCCGTGTGCGATCCAGCGGCAGGTCGCGAGTTCCCTGATCTGGCCCTGATCGAGTGAAGGCTGGGCATCGAAGTCGAAGCCGTCGAGTTCGCGCACGAACGGGAACTGGGCGAGCTTGCTCGACATGGAGATGCGCCGCTCGTCGCGACGGGCGATCTCGCGCGACACCAGGAAGGCCAAGGCTTCCCGCAAGGTCATCTTCGAACGGGCAGCTTCGTCCAGCAGCGTATCGAGCTGGTCACGGATCGCCGTCAGCTTCAGCCGATCGAGCGTTGCGATGAGCACGTCATGATCAACGGTCGTCATCACCAGGCCCCTCCAACAACCGCCTCGTATTCCGCGAGCGGTCGCAGCAAGGCGGCTGGAGCGACATCAATGGGAGTTGCACGCACCGGCCCTTCGAAGCCGGCTACACCGACAAAATGAGCGCGATCCACGATCCGTTGTCGTCGCCCACGGCAAAAGGCGTGGTCTGCGACGACCTGGCCCGCATGGCGGATAATCACGCGGCCGGCCAAAACCACGACCTGGACGCTCTCACCGATCAGGCGCCAGGGCACGGAGTAGCTGTTCGTGTCGAGATCGATCGCGCAGTCGGCCTGGACCTTGCGGACCAGATCCCGCAATTGCCCGAATGGGGCACGGTCTGCCAGAGGGCGCAGCGCCTTGGCTTCTTCGGCAAAGCGTTCCGCTGGCGCAACGCCGGTGGTGCCGTGTTCACGCTGGTCGGCGACCTCGCGCGTCCAGCGGTCGAGATGCGCCTCGAATGCCGCCCAGTTCTCGAACCGACGCCCGGCGATCGCGTTCTTCTTGACGTAGCCGACGCCGCGTTCGTCTTTTCCCTTCGTGCGTGCCCGATAGGGAGCACAGGCCCGCGGCGTGAAGCCCCAGTACCGGGCGAACGCATGCAGTCGCGTGTTGAATCGGACCTCTCGCGTCACCGCATCATGGTGTTCGACCAGCGCCTTCGCATTGTCGATCAGCACTTCCGCGGGAACGCCGCCGAACCGCAGAAAAGCGCCTTCAATCCCTTCGAACCAGTCCGCCTGACGCTGCCTCTGCGAAGCCCGGACATGCATCCGGCGCGAATAGCCAAGCGTGGCGACAAACACATGGATCCGCACCCGCTCGCCGCCGATCCAGACCCGAGTATCGCCAAAGTCGATCTGCATCTGATGACCGGGCGCTGTCTCGAAGCGGACCGTCGCCCGCTTCTGCGCCTTTAATTCCCGGCGCCAGCACTTCACCCTCAGCTCCACCGAGCGAAGCCCGATCACAATCCCATGTTCGCTCGCCAGCTCCTGGCGAATGACGTCCGCGTTGCCTTCATGGCGGAAAAACCGCTCCCGAAGCCAATCCTCCAGGCCATCAAAGGCTGTTCGACGCCGGGGCTGACGATAGGCAACAACGCCGCCTTCGCGAAGGTAGCGACGAACCGTATTGCGCGCGCAACCGAACTCCTGCGCGATCCGTTTCGCTCCCCAGCCAATCCCATGCAGTCGCACCATTGCTGAAACTTCTTCCCCCGACCGCATCTCCTCAACCCGCACCGTTTTCGACAACGCGAGCTTCGATGGAAATTCATCGTGCATCTACTGATCCTCTCAAAAACGAGGGGTCAGTTCTTCGTTTCGTGTGGGGGTCAATTTCTCATTTCGCCCGACACGTACTTAACTGTTTGTTGCAAGCAATGGTGGTATTGTAGCTGCGATTTCGACTTTTCTTTCAGAATCAAGGCTGCATATTATTGACAGCTCGCAGTTCGACGACCTCGACACCGGCAAATTCTTCATGCGAGTCGGCTTCATTTCGGAAGAAGGTGTCCTGGCGACGCAACTGAAGGAGAGCTTCAAGCCGATCGCGGATAAATTTGAAATGAGGGTGGAGCTGTTTGACGGCGAAAGCCGGATGAAGGTCCTGCTGATGGTATCTCGCTTCGGCCATTGTCTGAACGATCTGCTCTACCGTTGGAAGATCGGCGCTCTGCCAATCGACGTCGTGGGGGGTCGTCTCCAACCACTTCGACTACCAGAAGGTGGTCGTCAATCACGACATACCCTTCCACCACATAAAGGTAACCAGGGAAAACAAGCCGCAGGCAGAGGCTCAACTTGTCGAAGTTGTCGAACAGACCGAAACCGAGTTGATCGTGCTTGCTCGCTACATGCAGGTTCTGTCGGATGCTCTTTGCAGGCGGATGTCTCGCCAGATCATTAACATCCATCATTCCTTCCTGCCGAGCTTCAAGGGGTCAAACCCATCTAAACAGGCTTACGAGCGCGGGGTGAAGCTGATCGATGCCACGGCGCATTACGTCACGGCCGATCTCGACGAGGGGCCGATTATCGAGCAAGACACAGTTCGCGTCACACATGCACAAATCCCAGAAGATTACGTCTCGCTGGGCCGCGATGTGGAGAGCCAGGTGCTGGCGCGCGCTGTCCATGCGCATATTCATCACCGCTCTTTCATCAACGGCAATCGCACCGTCGTTTTCCCGGCAAGCCCGGCAGCTTTGCGTCAGAACGGATGGGGTAGCGCTTTGGCCTCGTTGACGGCAAGTCGATAGCGGCATGCCGACAATGCGGCGGAAGATTTCTTCGGGGGATGACATGAAGATAACGGTGCTCGGGGCCGGCGTTGTCGGAACGGCGGCCGCCTATTATCTGGCCGCCGACGGCCATGAGGTCACCGTCATCGAGCGCCATCCGGAGCCGGCGCGCGGCACCAGCCAGTCGAATGCCGGCTTGGTGTCGCCGGGCGACGCCACCGCCTGGGCCTCCCCGGCGGCGCTGAAGACCTTTTTGCGCGGGCTCTACAATCATGATCTCGGCATCAAGGTGCGGCTGCGCTTCGATCCCTATTTCATTGCCTGGAGCCTGCGCTTTCTGCGTCAGTGCACAAGAGAGCGCCTGCGCGACAACAGCCAGGTCAAGCTGCGCCTGGCGCTCTATTCGCGAGACTGCATCAACGCCATCTCCGCCGACCCCGGTATTCGCTATGACCAGCGCAAGAAGGGCATCCTCTACTTCTTCCGCTCGCAGCACAGCCTCGACACAGGCACCGACAATTATCGCTATCTGGCCGAGCATAGGGCTGCCGATCGAGATCGTCGGCCGCGACCGGCTGGTCGAGCTTGAGCCGGGCCTTGCCGGCGTGAAGGAAAAGATCGCTGGCGGCGTCTATTCGCCGATCGACCAGACCGGCGATTCCCGGCAGTTCGTCGAAGAGCTCGCCGCCCACGCTGCGGAAAAGCTCGGTGTGAAGTTCCTTTACGGCACGACGGTCGAGGGCCTCGAGATCGAGGGTGACCAGGTGCGCGCGCTGATGACCTCGGCCGGTCCGATTGCCGGCGATGGCGTGGTCATTTCGATGGGGCCGGAAAGCGGCTTGCTCGGCCGCCGCTACGGCATCGACCTGCCCGTCTATCCGGTGAAGGGTTACACCGCGACCGCGCCGCTTGATGACGAGGACAAGGGACCGACCATGGGGGGCGTCGACGAAGACCAACTGATCGCCTATTCCAGGCTGGGCAACCGCCTGCGCCTCGCCTCGACCGCCGAATTTACCGGCTTCGACCGCACGTTCCAGCCGTGCGACTTCGTCCCCATGTTCAGGACCGGCAAGGAGCTGTTCCCAGGCGCCTTCGACGAGAAGAAGGCTGAACTTTGGGCGGGCTTGAGGCCGATGATGCCGAACTCGGTGCCGGTGATAGGCCGGGCATGTTATAAAAACCTCTATCCCGACACCGGCCACGGCCATGTCGGCTGGACCATGGCCTGCGGCTCGGGAAAATTTCTCGTCGATGTCGTCGCCGGGCGAAAGCCGGATATCGATCCGCGAGGGTTGGTGTACAGGAACTGAGGTCGGGGCAAGACGTATCCGGACCGCAAGTCGCCATTGGGGAGAAGAGGTCGAGACTGTCCTTTCCGCGACCCAGAGTGAACTCGGTCGTGCGGCCAAGCACAAGCCGAACGGTGCGCCGCGCCGCGCTGTTGGCCTAAGCAACCGAATCTACGCCAAATCAATCGCTTAAGCTAAATCCGCCAGCCTCAAAGGCCCATCGTCGTGCATAAGACGGGCTAGGTCGTCGAACTGCGAGCTGTCAATAATATTGCAGCCTGATCTGAAAGAAAAGTCGAAATCGCAGCTACAATACCACGCGTTGACTTGCAAGAAACAGTAAGTATGTATTGAGTCATATTGTAGTCCGCTCTGAGTTGCCGTTCTTAGGCGCGCTTTTGCTCCACTGCAGGAGCATGTCCGAGTGTCCGCGCTCTATGCTCGCTGATCCTGCGCCGCTTGCCATGTGGCTCTACCACGGGATAACAGCTAGAGCATCTTCGATGAACGCAGAGTCGGTTTTGGGATTCACTCGGTAGGTTTCGTCTGATTCACTGCTCCTGGTGATTTGCGAGGGGGTGAGGATGACAAGGAGCCTGAGCGCCGACCTGCGCGGGCGGGTGATTGCGGCCATTGAGGATGGCTTATCGACGCGGGAGGCTGCGCGTCGCTTCCGGATCGGGATTTCGACGGCGGGAAGCTGGTATCGCCGCTATCGCGAGACCGGCGAGATGGAGGCGCGCAAGCAAGGCCAGCCGTCGCGTTCGAAGCTCGACGCGCACGAGGCCTTCGTTCTCGGCCTGATCGAGGAGACGGCGGACATCACACTTGCCGAGATCGGTGAACGCCTTGCAGCCGAGCGGGGCGTACGGGTAGCGCCGTCCACTGTATGGCTGTTCCTCGACCGGCGCGGCATCACGTTCAAAAAAAGACGGCGCACGCCGCCGAACAGCAGCCTCCCGACGTCCTGCGCCGCCGCAGGGCCTGGTTCGATGGTCAACTCGATCTCGACCCCGAGAAGCTGATCTTCATCGACGAGACCGCGGCATCCACGAAAATGGCGGGTTGCGCGGACGCAGTCCGTGTGACGAGCGGTGTCGGGCGGCCGTCCCTCACGGTCACTGGAAGACCACGACCTTCACGGCCGGCTTGCGGTTGAACAGCATGGCGGCGCCGATGCTGCTCGACGGTCCCATGAACGGCGCGGCCTTTCTCGCTTATGCAGAGCAGGTTCTCGCACCCGAACTTCGCCCCGGCGACATCGTTGTCATGGACAATCTGCCGGCTCACAAGATCAGCGGCGTGCGCGAGGCGATCGAGAAGGCTGGCGCGCGGCTCCTGTTCCTGCCGCCATACTCGCCTGACTTCAACCCGATCGAGATGGCGTTCTCCAAGCTCAAGGCCCTCCTGAGAAAAGCTGCAGCCCGAACCATCGACGAACTCTGGTCAGTCGTGGCCAACTGCCTCTCGGCGTTCAGCGCCGAGGAATGCTGGCATTATTTCGCAGCAGCCGGATATGACCCGGAATAAGTCGAATCTGCTCTAGAGGAACATTTGCCCCACTGGTTAGGTGGGGTATAGTGGGAATCTTTCCGCCAGCGTCGACACTCGTTCCGCAATGTTTACGTCGATTTCCAGCCCTTGGCCTGGATTTGCTGCAAGTCGATCTAAAACGTCGGCAATGATCTCTGCTAGTTCAGATGCTTCCGGATTAGCCATTCCACGAGCTGCAATTGCGGACGTTCCCATCCGGAGCCCCGAGGTGACATTCGGTGGTTCCCTGTCCTGCGGTACGAGATTGCGGTTGCTTGTCACGCCATGAGCTTCCAACGCCTTCTGCGCGCCATCGCCTTTCAGCCCACGCGTTCTGAGGTCAACCATCGTGAACGGCGTATCTGTCCCGCCTGTGACGATTTTGAAGCCTCGTGCGCTCAAGCCGCTCGCCAGAGTTCGCGCGCAGCTCAGCACCCGTCTGGCATAGTCAGTAAACTCGGGCTTAAGGGCCTCGCCGAAACAGACGGCTTTGGCGGCGATGACGTCAGGTAGCGGCCCACCTTGAATGCCGGGGAATACCGCTGAATCGATTTTTTTACCTAAGGCCGCTTCGCGAGACATTATCAGGCCTCCCCTCGGTCCGCGTAAATTCTTGTTAGTCGTGGTGGTGACTAGGTCCATATAGGGAAATGGGCTCGGATACTCTTTTGCAGCAATCAATCCGGAAAAGTGGGATACATCGGCGAGTGTGATTGCCCCAACCTGCGCAGCGATTTTTGACACCTTAGGAAAATCGATAGCACGAGGATAGGAGGAGCCGCCCACAATAATGAGCTTGGGATGGTGCTCGCGAGCGAGCTGCTCCATACTATCGTAGTCGATGAGCCCGTCAGGTGTTATGCCGTATGATATTGTCTTGAACCAGCGACCGGACAAGTTGGACTTAAATCCATGGCTCAAGTGCCCCCCCGAGGAAAGGTCCATACTCAGCACTGTGTCGCCAGGCGTGAGTAACGCGAAGTACACTGCCTGGTTGGCCTGGCTACCGGAATGGGGCTGCACATTTGCGTGTCCTGCACCGAACATCGCCTTGGCTCGCTCTATAGCGAGGCGTTCAATGGCATCGACGTTTTCAACACCAGCGTGATACCGTTTTCCCGGATAGCCCTCAACGGTGGTGAATACCACCATGGATGCCATTGCTTCACGAACCGCTTTACTCATGTAATTCTTGGGGGCGATCAATTCCACCTGACTTCGTTGCCTCGACTCGTCTGCCGAGATGCAACGTGCCAGTTCAGGATCCGCCTGAGCCAGGGGCTCCTCGAAAAACCGTCTCTTTGCTTTCATGACGGAGTCTCCTTTGGACCTTATAAGGTCCGCGCTAATGCTGGCTCGAATACACCTTTGGTGCGGTAAAAGGCGTCCAGTGGGTTCTACTCTTGTTGAGCGTTTTCGTGCCAGCGCGCTCTGCGGTTCTTTGGTGAAGCGTAGGCCTAATTTCAACAGTGAACCATTGAATGGTATTACTTTTGTAGCCGAAATTATACCGCATCGTGGCACCCATTAAACATCGAGCTTCTCAAGTGAAGCTTTGCTTATCGATAAATTACTGCGCATGTAAACACGCGCCGCAGCATCATCGCCGGACATGGCCGGCTCCGCTGTTTCCATTCTGAATTGCGTTCGCTTTGTTGCTACTTTCTGTCCGCCTTCGACGCCGCCAACAGGGCCGTCCGATGCCGCCATACTCTAATTCATGCTAAACGACTAAGACAAATTATCATGAGGGACCATAGGGGCCGCTAAAGCTGCTACCTTCGAGCGTCGCAAATTCGATAGTGGACATTCCTTCATATAGTCTTTTTCTTATATCGATGCCGCGCGAGCCTCCTGGAAAAGGTAGAAGGAATCATTGATAACAAATCCGTCGAGACCTGCGGCTCGGGCATAGGTCAGCAAGTCGCTTGCACGGTTTATGAAGCCGGTGCCACTGAAGTTAAGCGACGTGTTGCAGAGAACGCCGACCCCGCTTTTTCCCTTGAACGAGGTAAGCAGCTGAAACAGGGAGGGGTTTTGATCCAATGAAATTGTCTGGGCCCGCGCTGTGCCGTCAACATGCGTAACGGCCTCTAGCCGGCTATCGATAACCTTCTGAAAAAGAAGCATGTAGGGCGACGGGCGTGCCAAGTCGAAGTGGAGCGCCACGTCCTGCTCCAGGCAAACCGGTGCGATCGGGCGGAAAGCCTCCCGGTTCTTGATTCGGTTTAAACGCTCATGAGTTGCTTTTGAAAAAGGCGCCGCGAGAATTGACCGATTGCCGAGCGCCCGCGGCCCGATCTCGCAATTCCCCTGCACCCAGCCGATCACCTTGTCATCGAGCAATGCCGAGGCCACTTGTTCGTAGTCGAGTGGATAAATCACGAGTCCGGTGTGGTCAATGTCGTCCAACACGAACGGCTGCCCTGAATACACGTCCCATTTGATCTTTGCATTGCCGGTGAAATACCGCATGGCGTCCACAGCGGTCCCGATCGCCGAGCCCGTATCGTTTGTGCATGGCGGAATGAAAACATCTGAAAAAAGCTCTGTTTCAAGCCAACGGCGATTCCACTCGCAGTTCAATCCACATCCGCCGGAAATCAGCAGCGGGTACCCCTTTGTCAGATTCGTCTTCGCGAAAGTGTGGAACGACTCGAAAATGGCGTCCGAAACTTGCCTAGCAAGGTTAGTGAACTTCTGATCGGTTACGCCAATGTTGTAGTAGGGCGAATTCAGCAGAGTCTCCTTGGACAGCGGGTACAGATCGCTTGGAAGCAAGTAGTCAATCAGTGCCTGCTCTTCCCGGTCAGGCGGTCCGGGCTGACCGTAGGCGCAAAGCGCCATTACCTTGCCGGCGTCCTCGAAGCGCAAGTGTCCTTTGGGAAAGGTGAAGTTCGGATCGGCCAACGCATAGAGAAGAGCATACTTGCTGCCCGGAGCCGTTATTACTCTCCCCAAATGAGCTACCTTCAGTCGCTCATCGATCTCATAGAAATCGCCGATGTCCCCTTCCCAAATCAGGGCATAGCAGGGCATTCCCAGGGGGAACGGCGACATGCCGTAGGATCCCCAGAGATGGGAGCGTTCGTGCGTTGAGGAATAGAAATGCACCTTCCTGCCGAAGATAGATGTCTCGCCGACAATCTCCGATCCGTTGCCAAGGCCATAGTAGCCTGCCGCAACCGGCCTGTGGCTCGGGATTTCGGTGATCGACCAGCCACTCACGGCAATCACATCCGGAATGGCGTGCAAGCGGCCAGCGGCGTCGAGGACCGCTGATGGAGTGATGGTCGAATATCTGGGAAAGCTATCCTTCTCAGCCTCGTATGAATAGATGAGCTCGGCTGCTGACGCATCCAGTCCTGCAATTGTGCCGTCATGGCCCGGCTTAAACGACATTATTCTCATGTTGGATGAGCTCCTACAGAATGAAGACTACCAGAGATATTGCGGAAAAACTTTGACCAAGCCAGGCGCTTTCGCCTCTTGCGGCACCAACTCCTCAAGCCATGCTAGCAAATTGATCGCCAGAAGATCACCGTATATAAAAGGCGCTTCTTCCTTGCAACAACTCTATAGCATGCATGTAGCAAGTTCGGTCTGATCTTGAAAGCCGGCGATGGTCAAGTTTTGTGATTGTCGGCGAAATCCTTGTAAAGATATATGACATTAATATTTCCATTCAAAGGAACGTTGCGTCATCTGCCTCTGGCGAGCGCGTTTCACTCTGTTGGTGGTCTGGGGCCGCCGCGATCGTGGTAGTCAAAAGATCGGGCGCGTGGCGGCGGCAGGAACGGCCTCATTAACAATTTGCTGCGCGACAAGACATGCCCGAGCATTGCACCACTTCAGTCTGCGCTGGTCGAGAAGCTCGTGGAGGTGACGCTCGCCGGCGGGCATCGCGGGCGTAAGGTGGTGAATATCTGACACAACCATACTTCGCGTGTCGCTTCGCCAGGTCATTACCCAATGAGCGCGAGGAGAGCGCTGTCGCCCTCGTCGCGGTCGCCGTTGCATACCTTGCCAAGGCAAACTGCCACCATGGCTCCGCCGCTATAATGGCATAGACGACGTGGCAGTATCGGCTCAAAACCAGTCGGCATCGAGTGCGGCGGGTCCCCGTCAGTGACTTGAACTGGCCGAGGACAACCTTTTGAGATGGATGATTCCCGCACCGCCGAGCGGAAACGGTGCCTGACCCACCTGCAATGCATGGTTCCCCAGCCGATCGCTTTCGAACCCGGCTTGCCATTAATCAGTCCTAACTCTTGACGATCGCATTGCAGAGGGCACATTCAAGTATCGTCTTGCGCAACCGGCGGCGACGCGCATCAGCACTTCCGGAGCATAAGCGTCAGCGGCCGCTGCGAGATCATTCACGGTGAAACTCTCACCCAGCAATTCGACCGAGACGGTCGGAAGACAAACTGCCTCAGGAACGTCCGTTATATCAATCGCGGTGGAGTCCATCGAGGTTCTTCCGACCAGAGGAGCCGAATATCCAGCAAACCGGACGGATATTTTGTTTCCGCAGGCCCATGGAAGGCCATGCTTGTAACCGATGCCCAAGATCGCTATGCGGCTGTCTCGAACAGTACGAAATGTCGCGCCATAACCGATCGCCTCACCCTTGGGCACATTGCGCACATCGAGTATATTTGCCTGAAGTTTTACGACGGGCAGAAGAGGGTTCGGTTGAATGCCGGCGTTGTTGAGACCAAAAAGCGCTGAACCCACCCGGACGATATCGAAATGAAAATTCTTTCCGAGCCAAACACCGGCGGATGCGGCTAGACTGCAACGGGCAGGTTTAAGCAGATTGGAGATCGCCCGAAAGCGATTACTCTGCAACACATTCATTGCGTCGGCAACTTGATCGCTACAAGCGAGGTGACTGAGGACGACTGAGGGGGGGTGCCGCTTAAAAGTGCCGGAAAGATAATTTCTGCGTACGTCGTCAAAAGTAAGCCCGAAGCGAGAGAAGCCGGTTTCCACATTGAGAAAATATGTTTGCGCCTCGCCCGCAGCGCTAATGGCATCCAGTTCACTGGAGTTATTCACTACAGGTGTAATCCGGCTGGATCTATAGTATTTCCTCAAGGTCGTAAATTGATCGCAGAGAACCGCAACCGTCGCGCCTATCTTGGAACTTCTTATGGCCATTGCTTCGTGGAGATCTCCAACGAAAAATAGATCGCATCCGGCGGCGGCCAACGTCCTTGTGACCTCAATAATACCAAGCCCGTAGGCGTCATTTTTAACGACTGCGGCCACCTTTACATGTGGTCCGACCATCGTGGACACAGTCTGGAAATTAGTCTGGACTGCCGCCAGATTGACTTCTAGCACAGCATCGGCGCGCTGCGGGATGGAAGACATCTTTTACCTCATTTTGCAGGTTATTGGAGAAGCATCGCATTTCTCGGAATGGACACAAATCGCCGGATTGCGGGCAAGCTCAGGCTATTACACGCTAGTTCCACTCATGATTCGATATCGCGCGACACTTTCTGCTTTTAATTTAACCGCGGAATAGACAGTTTCCGATGACGGTCTTTATCATCCGAGTTTTCAACTTTGCCTAACGTTATTGGTTGGCATCAGGGGTGGAACAGAGGCGAGCAACGATGTTTTCCGAGGCCCGCTTGGCCATTAAAAATTCACCTTCCACCGTGCGGTTGGCGACTTGGGAGTGGATCGTCGTTGCGAGTAATCCCTCTAGCTGGGATCGCGTGCTAGCGGGCAAGTCATGCAACGGCCGCCACCTCGTCCACGACTGAGCTCTGCGCCCTCGACCGCTATCACTTCAACGCCCGCGCGACTTAGCAATGAATTCGTATTGACGTTGCGGTCGTAGGTAACGACAACGCCTGGCTCGATCGCAATTACGTTATTTGCGTCAGCCCATTGCTCTCGCTCCGCCTCATAGTGATCGCCGCCGGTAGGCACTATGCGGAGGGCCTTAAGTCCTAGAGCCTCGGCCACCACAGACAAAAAGGGTTCATCCTCTTCAGTGACATCGACCATATCCTCAGAATTGCCCGGGCGGAGAGTGAACGTTCGCAGCCCCTCCACCACGGGCGGGTAAATCGTCACTAGGTCTCGGTCGCAGAAGGTGAAGATGGTGTCGAGATGCATGAAGCTACGATGCCGGGGCATCAGAGCCGCAATCACGCGAGTGATTTTGTCGATCTTAAACAAGGCGCGCGCCAATGCCTCGACGGCCTGCGGCGTGGTCCTCTCACCCATACCGATTAGAACAACACCGTCGCCAATTGGCATCACATCCCCCCCCTCAAGACTGAGCACATCGTTTGTTCGATCAGGCAACAGGCGTGTGAAGCTAGCGTCGCGAAATCGAGGATGGAAGCGATAGACCGCCTCAACGTTCTCTGCCTCAGGCCGTCTAGCGCGCCAATACAGGGGATTGATTGAGACGCCGCCATAGATCCAGCATGAACTGTCACGCATAAAAAGCTGGTTCGGTAAAGGAGGTAGAACGAAATCCTCGGGCTTTAGTGTTCGGCCAGTTAGTCCGCGCGGCTCAAACTCAAGATCCTCACGCGCGATCCCGCCAATGAGCAAGGCCGCGAGTTGACTTGGCTGCATCTCGTCAAGCCAGCTCCGCAACTCATTGGCGAAATCCAGGCCGACGACTGAAGGACAGACGCGTCGATTTAGGAGCCAGCCGCGGGCGTCGGGCAACACCATAGTTTCCGACAGCAGTTCGCCCAAAGAACGAACGACGACACCGCGCTCACGAAATTTTTCCACGAAGGCATCGTGCTCCTCTTGCGCACGCTCGACCCAAATCACATCCTCGAAGAGGAAGCCCTTGCAGTTCTTCGGTGTAAGGCGGCGGAGGCTAAGGTCTGGTCGATGAACAAGGACCTCGCGTAGCCGGCCAACTTCTGAATGAACCCCTAAGGTCGTCATATGGCCGTCCCCACTGCCAGTTGAAGGTCATACACCGCCACAAGGTTGGGATTACTGTTGCTTTCTACGGTCGCCAGCGAATAGCTTTCAAATGAAATCGTTTGCGTGGACATAGGCGGCTCCGTTGACGCGAATGAGTAATTCTCCGCCAGCAACAAGTATGCCAACCAAAGACGACTTGTGATCAAGAGGTTGACTGTCGCGTCCGACAGGTAGGCTCACAGGTTTGTCCGGCTCCCTACAAAGGGTAAGACCGTATGTCCGCTTCTGCCGGTGAGCTGGCTCGCCTTACACTGCGCGTCCGAGGGTTGCTTCTCGATTCGGCGTGTTGAAGTCAAGCGCTTCTCGAGCTTTCCGCTTCGCCGGCATCTGAGGTTTTCGCGGGGGCCTTGCTTCTCTGCGGGATCGGCGCTCGGCCGTCGCCTTGATGGGGATCAGAAGAATGAGGTGGAACAATCTCGGAAGCGTCCTAATCGTTGTGATGTGACCGGTACTGCAACCCTCGCGAACTCACCTCATTCATCGTCCCGCGAAGGCCCACCGACTGGTGGAAACCTTATGGGGTGATCCTTGTCACGCTCGCTCTGCGATCATGTTTCATCTCCCTGTTCTACCGTCCCCGACCTGGTTTCGGCTGGGCCGGCGCGCAGTGGTCGGTCAAGGGTGGCCGATGGTCAGCGCGCCGCTACTTACCCTTGACGGGCCACCGGGCGCGCCGGCAGGCTGCAATGGTCGGGGCGCACGATCAGGGCTTTCGGCATGATGTCTTGTCGCCTCCAACGAAACTCGTGCCGTCGCGCCAAATGCGATGCGTGATCACCGCCAGCCGGCGAGCCAACCCGACAATGGCCTTCTGTCGGCCGCGCTGCCTGGCAACATTCATCGCCCACGCCCTCAGCCACGACCATTTTCGTCACGCGCGTCGCCAGTGTCTGTGTGACTTCGTAAAAGCAGCGTTCGAATCATACCGTCGCCGCAGCGGGATATCCGGCCGATGCGGCGGGCGCGTAGCTGCGGGAGGGATCGCACCTCGATCTTATAGGCGGGTTTAAGGCCGACATGCGCGAAAGCGATACGGCTGCGATCACTGGGGCGCGGGTGTTCGTCGACGGGCGCGCGGGGGCGGTTCTGGCGGGCGATCTGGCGCAACCGATCGCCGAGGGCGCATTCTTCGCACAAGACATCGTAGCGGATCTGACGGAGCTTGCGCAGGGCCACCCGGGCCGCCTAAACGAGATCGGCCGGACCGTTTCAAATCCACCGGCCTTTCGCAAGAAGACCTAGCCGCCCGCGATGAAGGTCACTCGACGTTGATGAGACCCTCGATGATGCATTGCTGGGTGCCACACCTTCAGGTCATCTCCGGATAAAGGCCCAGCAGATCGTCAATCAGGTCAGCAAATTTTTGTTCCGGAGGAGTCAGCGAGCTCAAGTTGGAGGAGATGAGGTAGACATCCGCGCCGAGCGGCTCATCGAACAGCCGCAACGGCCACAGTCGCCCCTGGGCCACGTCGTCGTGGGCGGTGAGAACGGGCAAAAGGCCGATGCCCAGACCCGACATCAGCATGCGGCGCACCTCGTTGAGCTCGCGGCTCCATCCGCTAACCCGACGTCCAAGACCAAGGCCCTCTCGCAGAAAGATCATCGGCTCGAATCCGCTCCCATCATTGGTGCAATCGAAGGCAATGAAGGGCTCTTGTTGAAGCCTGCGGACATTTACCTCCTGAACTCCGAATAGAGGGTGTTCGGCGCCACAAAATATGCCAAAATCCTCGCGGAATAAGTGGCGGCATCGCAGCGTCGGCATTTTTTTTGTCAAAAGACAGATGCCGATGCCAGCCTTGTCCATTGAAATCTGTCGCACGATGTCGAGCGAGGTTTTGATGTCGATATGCCAAGTGATCGACGGATATCGCTGGTGGTATAGCCGGAGTGCTTCGTCTACGAGCGTGGACTGTAGCCGAGTAACCATGCTGAGTTTCAGCTCTCCGAATTCGTCATCGCTCCCGTCGAGAGAGAGGATGCCGATTCGGTCAACGCACCGGGACATCTCGGAACATTCCTGATAAATCTGTTCGCCACGTAATGTCAGCGCAAAATGGCGAGGGTCGCGGAAGACGAGCTTGCAGTCGAGTTGATCTTCGAGTTTTTGCAACTCAAGGCTCACGGATGGCAGGCTCATGTGAAGACGTTTTGCGGCGCCCGTGATGCTCCTCTCTTCAGCGATGATGCAAAAACTGCGCAAGAGGTTCCAGCTCAGGTTTTGGCCGCCCAGATTGCCCAAGAGGGCGCCTGGTTTGTCTCCTGGGCATTCACACCCAACCCGCCATTGAGACAATTTCAAGATGTCCAACATGGCCGGGGGATGCCAATTCCGAAGCAGCGCATGTGGGCGACATGGAGGATTCGATTTATCAAGCTTGAGTAACTGTGTCCGGCAGTAATTGCGGCTGTAGCAAAAGTAGAGTGAATGCTGAGCCCCGGCCAGTTAATCTCCAGGACGAACGGCCGGCCGGAGCGATCGATCCGGAGGTCGAGGCGGGCATAGTCCCGGCACTGACAGGCACGGAAGGACGCAACCGAAATATCCTGCAGCAAAGTCGCAAGGCTGCTCGCGATTTGTGCCGGCCAAATCATCGGCCGCTTCGCGGCCGCGAGGTTCTTCTTCTTTTCCCGAGTAAAAAGGCCAGTTTCGCCGAGGTCGATCTCCACCGGGGGAAATACCTCGAGCTCTTCGTTTCCAAGCAGAGCAACGCAGATTTCACGACCCTCGATGTATTCTTCCACAAGCGCATCCTGCGCATACTGCGCGACAATCGCTTCCACAGCCTGACTCAACTGAGCGGGCTCGTGCACGAGCTGTAATCCGCAGCTATCGTCTTCGTGGCGCGGCTTCACTACCACTGGGAAGCGTAGGTCGTCGGTACTCTCGGTGCCGCGACGCATGACCCGAAAGTTTGGCGTCGGCACGCCGCAATCGCGTAAGAGCCTCTTGCTGATGACCTTATCGACCGCCAGCCCATGCCCGAGTGGGCTCGATCCGGTGTAGGGAACGCCCGCCATCTCGAGCATGGCCGGAACGTGGGTGTAAGGGCACTCGCCCTGAATTCCTCCCGCCATGTTGAAAACCATTCCCGAGGGGCGGGCCTGCGGATCGGGGGGCATGAACCGCTCGAGCGTAGCGAGCAGTCCTTTATCGCCTTCGCACAGCAGCGTCTCGTGGCCCCCCTCTTGCAGTGCCGCCACCACGTCATCGAATTTCTCGCAGCCAAGTCCCTCTGGACGGGGCTGACCGAACCGATTGATCACGCCCGTATGATCGTGGTTCCAAACGACGGCTACCCGCATGAGGCTACTCCTTTGATGTTTCGCTGCGTCAGTTCATCGGCTCGGATTTGGTTGTAGACTCCGCGCCTTCACAGTCACATGCAATTTGCGTGCCACCGAAGAGGTTTGTGAAAACAAAGAGGAAGCCTGATTTTCGTGCCGGGTTGGTAATACTCGCAGCTCAGTGTGTCGTGACTCAGACAAAGACGTCTTCAATCGGATACGGCTGAACATGATAGGAAGCGGCCGGCTGAGGCGACTTCTTGGACGACATGCGAACCTGGATGACGCCAAGTGCCATAACGTTCGGGGCCACTACAAGAATCTCAGCATCGATCGCGGATCAATTGGCGGTCGAAGTTATGATCCGAGCCGTGATGCGGCAGGACGTGCTGGCGATATCGTGCCCTACTGGGTCTACCCTGGCGACGCTTAGATCGAGCGCTTGGTCCTGATCCGTCCGTTTAGTCGGAGGTAGAGCGCTACGAGAATCTGAAAAAGTCTCTGGCCACCTATCGATTGGCCTTTAGCCAGCCCCGGCAAGATGACTTGATCGAGCTATTTTCGACGTTCGGATCTGACGTGGTGGAGCTAGCTGACTTACATATCTCGCTCAGACCATCGAAAATTGGCTCTTTTGCCTGTTGATGCGGCGTCGGACTGTTGGCGGGATCGCGCAATCGACAGCTTAAGCGCGCTCGTTTAACGAACCCAGGTCGCCTGGCGCAAGGCGAACAAAGGCGATATTGGGCTGACGCAGCTCGCCGATTAAATCGCGCGTCACCTCCTTGCCGAAAAAGGAAGACAGCTCACCCCGGGTGATCGGTTGGAAATAGGCAATGCACATCAAAACCAGCGCCTCCGCCTGCGACAGTTCTTTTGCCTCCTTTGCCCCCTCGCCCGCTGCCGTGCCGAAGGCTGCGTGAATGGCGTCGCCAAAAGCCTTTCTGGTCCGGTGCTGCCAGCCGCCGGCGACCGCGACCAGCTCATAGGGGCGCGGCCGGCGAGCTCGGCGCGAATGTCGTCGATGATCAGCTCGATATTGCAGTTTCTTCCCACCACCCGCGCGAGGACACTACGTGTCACCGGTTCGCTGGCGGCAAAGATCACCGCTTCGACGCGGCCCATCCATTCACGCCAGCGCAGTTCCGGCGGCAGGTGCTCGAGCTCGGTGTCGAGCAGCGCCGGCTGGTCGTTCGGCTTGCGGCGGGCGGACGCTTGGCTCATCCCTACAATCCAAACAGCCGAAAGGTGGTGCGGCCAGAGAGCTCGCGCACGGCATCCAGTTGCTGCAGCCGCTCGAACAGCCGGCGAGCCGCAAAGCGCGACAGGCTTTTGGTCGTCAGCGATCCGGAGACGGCGTCTTCGTCGAGCAGTCCTTGAATCACATCGCCCGCCCCCCCTTGCCCTGAGCTTCGGTGCGACGGCGATGAGCCGCTCCGCGCGCCGCGACAGCTCGGCGGCCAACCGGCAGGCCTCCGCCGCGGCTTTGACCAGCGCCAGGCAAACCGCGCGCTCAAAACTCTTGTCCGCAGGTCGGATGCGCTTGCCGCCGGCCTCATCGCGAAAAGCCGGAGCAAAGGCCTGAGCCATCAGGAGCGGCAGCGGCCGCGGCCAGCGCAGGCTTTGCGCCAGCACCAGGTCGGCGAGCCACCAGGCAAGAAGTTCGCAATCCGGTCGCGTCGCGACGACGCGAGCGGCGATCGCCGCAGCGGCGAACGGCGCCGGCCGCTGCGACCCTGCCAAAGTATCGATCTCCACGCAAAGCGCGGCGAGCGCAGCACCGTCCCAGTGCAGGCCCAGCTGGTCGACGATTTTTTCGAGCCGGTCGGAGTTGGCGACGGGCGGCTGCACGGAAAGCTGCCGCCAGGCGCCAAGGATGGCGCCGGCGGGACCGGGATCGGCGCCGACCGGGCGCAAGTGCCAGGCATCGCGCAATGCGGCTTCACCCTCGGCGCGACCGGCGAGCCGCATGCTGGCGGCGGCGCATTTCAGCGCCAGCCGCTGGCGCCAGACGCCGGCCCAGCTCGGTTGCCCGCGGGCAAGCGTGTCGAGGGCACCCAGGGCGGCGCCGGCGTGGAAGGCGGCGTCGCCGTCGCTCGGCGCGCCGGCGCTTGTGATCGCCCACACCGGAACGGAGGGCGGCGCAGAGGAGTTGGCGGTCCCGGGATCGAGGCGAATCATAGTTTTGGAGGGTAAAGCGCCCGTGCGCTTTATGCCATCAACTTCGCGCCAAAACGCACGGTCGAGCAGATGCCCAAAAATCACGCCGAGCGAACTTCCGGGCCGCCCCACAGCACGGGCGCCGGGGATAACATTTTGGCCGCGCAGCCGTCGGCCGAAACCGCCGCGCTTGATGCCGGCGATCTCCCTGACATCATCGACGTCGTCCTGGAGATGGGCAGGACGCCGGACGAACCGGCGGCCGAAGCGCCCTCTCCTCTCCCGGCCGTCGCCAATCCCCGCCTGCCGGCGCATCTCGACGCGCTTGCCGGCCGCGCCCGCGACTATGTCGAGGCGGGGAGCTCGGCCAACACCCGCCGCGCCTACGCCACCGACTGGAAGCATTTCGGGAGCTGGTGCCGCTGGGCCAGCTACGTTCGCAGGCTCAACAGAATCTCGCACGGGTCAGCGTCAAGCACTGCAGTTACGTCGAGAAACTCAATGACATCGAGACGTCGCTCTCCACCCTCGTACTTTGCCACGAAAGATTGCGGCCGACCAAGTTTTTCAGCTACCTGCGTCTGGGTCAGGTCTTTGGCCTTGCGCAGCGATATCAGCTGGTCCAGAAACCGCTTGTGGCGGGGAGAGCGAAGAGATTTGGGCATGTAGGCGAACCGGTCAGGTAAAGACCGGCTCAGCCACTAATCCCGGTTCCGGATTATCCCATTTTGGGATATTCTGTCTTGAATCCAGCGATCAACATGCGAGGTTCGCGGCAGACATGAATCGATCAACGGGAACAGATGGGACTCAAAGCTCAACACTGCGCGACGAAGTCCCCTGGTCAGACAGCATCACGAGCTACGACAGGCAGCATTCCACCATTTACCTGCGCATCCTCGACGCCTGCGCCGACAATGCCAGCGTAGCGGAAATGGCCGAACTCATTCTCGGCATAGACCCCGTCCTTGAACCGGTGCGCGCCCGCAAGGCTGTTCGTAGCCATATCGACCGGGCGAACTGGATGGTAACGACCGGCTACAAGGAATTGTTCGGCGGCTGACGCACGGCTGGACCTGTCACGTTTTCAGGCAAGAACTCACGATAGCCCCCATTCCCGAGCGCACGGCCGGAGAGACGCGCCGAATGCTGAGGTGATCGCCAGGATCCGAACAGTCGGCGTGGACCCGACTTCCCCGATCAGCACTTCAGCGATCTCGCGATGTGAAGGTCCGGCGAGCGATCCGTCGATGCCCCGAAGAACGACGTTCAATCGGGGTCCAGGTTTTTCGGCGGAAACAAGGGGCAGGCAGCGCAAGGGCATTGAGGCATTTGAGCGCCAACAGGCGACGCTTCAACGCCGCCGCGCACCGTGAAGCTAACTTGTCAGTGAACCGAAACCCGAACGGGCTAGGCGCCCTATTGCCTGCCGGGTGGTCGTCACCCCAAGCTTCCGGCGGGCATTGCCCAGATGAAAGGCGGCGGTGCGCCGCGTGATCCCCAGGATGCAGCCGATCTCCCAATCGGACTTGCCTTGTGCTGCCCACTGCAGGCACTCATATTCGCGCGGCGTCAGCAAGACACCATCGATCATTCGATCTGCGGACAGTTTGCGGCGAACGAACATATGAAAACAGGTCGCTATATATGGGAGACCTTCTTCGTGGCGTCCTGCGGCGCGGAAAAATACAGCGTCGGGCTTGTCAGCGGCAAACGTTATCGCTGCAAAATTTCCTCGGCGGTCAACAATCGGGATCGTCATGCCGCAGCAGATGCCAAACTGCGCCGCTTCTTCGAACACCTGAGCCCCTGCAGGCTCCTCGCCGCTCAGATCGGATCCCCAACGAAACGGGCATCCTCCACCGCGTGCACGCACAATGACGGGGTCGACACTCTGATATCGGTTCTCAAGATAACGGGCTGTCCAGGGCGCCGGATAATTCGAGATCAGCGTGGGTTTGCCATCAGACCTTGGCGGCAAGGAGAGGTAGGCAAAAGTGAGCAGATCGAGTCCAGAGGCGACGTCGGCCAGGGCGCCGCAGAGATCAGCCTCATCGACGCTTTCTGAAAGCCGTTCCAAGAATCTCTCGAAGACAGCTTGCATGTCTGCCCTTGTCAGCAGCTTTCCTTGGTTCTCCGGCAACGTATCATGTGAAGACGACGTAGATGTCGAAACCTAGAGGCGCCATCTGGATATGCAGATCATCTCTTTCTCAAACCTTCGGCGCGAACGCGCCGCAATCGCCCTCATTCTCAAAAGCGCTCTGAAGGGCTCGCAGGCGCCGTCCGGCGCGGCCTCGCCACCATTGAGGACTAAGCCCTGTTGCCGAGCCGTGACTGTGAGCTTAAGCTGCATTTTTAGTCTAGATCCCTCGACTGATGCTCAGGGGCGAGCGTCAGATGCGTGGCACTATATCAGCACTTCAACCGAGTGGAGCGGCATGATAGCCCAAATTTCGCCCGGGACCGTGTTAACTACTTAACCCCTCCGATGACTATGTTTGGCGCGCACAGGCAACCCGTTCGCATCTGCCAGCTGGGCTGATTCTTTGCCGGTCGCATTGTGAGCGCATGTGTGCGCCAGCCGATCATCAAGCCACTGGCCGGCTTAGGCATTCTAAATTTTACAAAATCTTTGCAATCGCAAATCGCTAACAATGGTACATGCTGAGCCAATGTTCCGTTGCGATGGCGCCGATGATGTGGGGAGATTCGGACTGTAGAGCGCCGGCCCTAATGCACCTGCCTAAGACCAGCAAGCGACAGGCGAAGGACCAATATCAGACATGGAGCGTGGAATGACCCGGTGGTGGCGGGCAGCATTGGGCCGCCGTCGATCGCCGAGCGCCTCAAATCGGAATCCAAGTAGACGTCTACGATAAATCAAGCCCGGGGTCGAGAAAGACGTTGGCCGAAAACGGGCACACCACGCTGCCCGCCCTGCGATGCGACATTCCTTCCTGCCGCTGTCACGCGACGACTGTTTTGGCCGGAATGCCGTCGGAAGGCTCGAGATCGCCCGCCAAGCCCAGGATTGCCGTGCGCTCCCCTTGAGCAAGGTTTCACATAAGGGGGGCTATTTCGCCTAGTCAGCTTCTTCGTCCGCGGGCCATCACAGGCCTATTGCGTTGCGAGGCCGCGTAGCAACTGTGGGATTTCGTATCCATCCCTAGCAGACACATCGGTCCGGGGCAGAACCAAGCGTTTTCAATACAGCCGTTGGAAACGCGCTCTGGCGGAGATGGGCGCCACACACGCGGTGTTAAAATGAAGATTGGCAACTCTCATGAGGCCTAGAGCAAAATTTCCAATCAAAAGACAAAGTTTACCTGAAATGCTGGCCGAGGCTTTGTGAGAGCGGATTCTTAGGGGAGAATTCCTGGGGGGCGACTCTCTTGTGCAAGAGACTATCGCAGAAGAGTATGAGTAAGTAAGCAGAATGCCAGTTCGCGAGGCACTCCGGCAATTGGAGGCGGAGGGATTGGTGGTGCTCAGAATACATAAGGGCGCCACTGTCATTTGAGTGGGACGTGAGAACCTTATCGAACTTCTAGAACTAAGGCTTCTTCTAGAATGCAACATTCTGTCGCACGCACTTCCAAATTTACGAAAAGCAGACGCGTCAGCTGCTGAGGAAGTCTTGAACGAACTGGAAAAGAGTGATCGCTCGCAGGACGTCTCAAAACGCGGGAAAATGAATTGGGAATTTCATAAGGGCTTATATCTTTGTGCAAATCGACCGGAAACGTTATCGGAAATTGAAGGAATAACACACGAACCGTTCGATTTATTCGAGAGCCATATGTTGCATTCGAAGGAATTCTCGCTGCCGAAAAGGAGCATCGCGAGCTTCTGCGACTATGTGCAGCGAGATCCGGCCGCAATAGATTATTTGAGCCGGCATATCCATCAAAACATAAAGTCGTTGTCTTAGCGTTGGTGTCCGACGTTACAGGCTAATCGAACGCGCCGATTGCTCCATTCCAGGCCTCTCGAGTGGCGTAAGCGCAGGGCGCCCACAGCGTCGCACCCTACATCCGCGTTTGAAAACGAGCGGACGGACGCATCAAAAATTTTGGACCTGGCTCAAATCGGGACCTGCGGCTGAGCGCGACCACGTTGAGACGGATACACAACCGCCGTCTCGTCTTGGCGCAACTGTGCTCGTCGCCAACCAATCGAAAAGGCGCTCTGTCATCTAAAAGCCAGATGACGCCAATATAAACATCACATTTGACCAAGCCGTCCGCTCGACCGATGGTCGGACCCGCCCATTGTATGCAACTGCGCTGCGAGTCGCAGATGGGAAACTGATCCGGTGCGAGGGAGGTTGGGGTGACGACACGCAAAGAATTGCTTGGGAGAGTAGTCGAACAGATTGCGGACTTTCGCGCGGGCGAGATTGCATCGATGAGCACCGCCCATGTAAATAAATGGGTTCGTCAATTTCCCGAGGCGTCCCAGGAGCCAATCCTTGCAGAACTTGGACATGTGTTTAGCACAACCTATTTCACCCGCAAGAATGTTGCCAGTTTCTTATCGGGGATCGCCGTCAACGAGAAACTTACAAGCGGCGATCCCAAAGAATTCTGGAAAAACGTTAAGGTATTGCAGCTTCAAACGGCGGGAAATAGCCAGAAGGATATGTTGTCGATCTTCGACAAGGCGCTGCAAAATACCTGCGGCTTGAGGATTGCCGACTGCGGCGGTAACGCGCCAGATACCTTTCTGTACATCGATGACGTTTTGTTCTCTGGTGGGCGGATTAAGTACGATATCGTCAAATGGATCAGGGAGGCGGCCCCGCAGAAAGCGAAACTCGCCATAGTGACGATTGCCTATCATTCGCTTGGCCAATGGCGAACAGGCAAAGACATCGCCGACGCGGCCAAGGAAGCGGGTAAAACTATCAACGTGACCTGGTGGCGCGTATTCCAGATCGAGGATCGGAAGGCCTATATGACGAACTCCGACGTCCTGCGGCCTACAGTGATCCCCGCCGATCCCGCAACGGTAGCTTACGTGCAAAGCTTAAATTCGGAACCGGTTCTTCGAACGCCCGGGCAGGTCGGAGGTTTGGGGTTTTTCTCCTCTGAGAACGGTCGGGCGCTTCTTGAACAGCAATTTCTAATGGCCGGCGTTAAAGTGCGGGCCATGTGCCCCTACCTGAACATTTATATGCGGCCCTTGGGAAATAGCATAATGGGAACGATCGGGTTCGGGTCAACGATAGTTACCTATCGCAATTGCCCTAACAACGCCCCTCTGGTGTTATGGGCGGGCGATCCATGGTATCCTTTATTCCCCAGGAAGACGAACTAGCTCATGGTCCAAGCCGAATTTCGAAGCTATCAACGCGATCAAGTCATCAGCTTCCGCAAGACGACTGAGGATTTCGGCGGCCTATCGAACATGGCGCCTGGATTTCCGATCACAATGCTGGGTCAGCTGATACGCACATCCGAAGCACTCTATCAAGCGTGTAGGTTCCCACATAGACCAGACATCCAGCGGATGGTCATCGACGAAACCAGTCCGATGACAGCCAAGATGAAATCCAAGCCATATCGCAATGATTCCCGGCCGGATTGGGAGGATATCCGAGTTCAGGTGATGCGCTGGTGTCTCCGGGTGAAGCTGGCGCAGAACTGGGAGACCTTCTCGGGGCTTCTGCTGGCGACGGGTGACCGACCTATAGTTGAGGACTCGCGCAAAGACGACTATTGGGGCGCAAAGGCAGCAGAAGACGATCATCTAGCGGGCCGTAATGTGCTGGGCAGGCTTTTGATGGAGCTACGCGAGGTCGTGCGCAGCGACCCGGATCGGATCGACGAGGTGCTACCGCTCGACATCCCGCATTTCGTGCTTCTAGGTCGGCAAATTCCGACCTTAAAGCGCATACCCCACAAGGCGCATAGTCGGGCGGATTCAGCGGACACTATAGACAAGATCACTCAATCGACAGCTGAAGAATCTAGCAAAAAGCCCACACAGGGGGTGTTACTTTAGCCCACTTATCCATGACGCATCTGGGTTTGTTCGGGGACTGCTGGCATCGCGGCGTCTTTTTCCATCGCGGCCGTGTCTGGACTTATGAAAGCGCTGGGGGTTTGAAGCTGTCTTGTTCGACGCGAGCTGCTGCCCCGGCGGTTATGGTCCAGCCGTGTGATGATGTTTGCACGCACCGTCTCGTCCTCCGCTCTTGAATTCCGCGCCTTCCCCGGAATTCCCATGGTCGGGTGCGGCGGCGCTCGATCCCAATCTCGCGTGCTGCCTGCCCGTGAGTGGTTGGGCGGCGAGACGTGACCGGAAAGGCCCGCCGTCGAAGGCGCACCGCATCCGAAGGACCGGAACGAAGCGGAGGACCCGAAGCGATAAGCGAAGGGTTGCGGGATGCCGCGGCGGGTCTAGAAGGGAGTGCCGCCCACCGCGCGCCGCCGGGAAAGGCCAACAAAGAAATTGCGCGGGTCTGATGACTCGCGACCGGCAGCAGCCGACAGGCTGCCTGCGCCAGGGGGCGAAGCCGGATGGCCGAGACCGCCTGAGTTTGCCTAAGAAAGCGGGCTCGGTGGACCCGGAGCACCGTCAGGCGCGCGGGCGCCTGCTACGATCGCAGGCTGGACAGAATCTCGCAGGGATCGGCGTCAAACGCCGCGGTGACGTCGAGAAACTCAATGATCTCGAGACGCAGCTCTCCGCCTTCGTACTTGGCCAAGGGGTGCGGACGACCGAGCTTCTCAGCCACCTGCGCCTAGCTCAAGCCTTTGGCCTTGCAGCGAAAGCAGCTGGGACAGAAACCGCTGGTGGCGGGGCGATTTGGGCATGCAGGCGAACCGGTCAGGTAAAGACCGGCTCAGCGACTAATCTCGGTTCCGGATTATCCCGTTTTGGGATATGTTGTGTTGGCTCCAGCGCTCAACACGAGGTAGGCGGCAGACATGCATCAACCAACCACGACGGATGAGACTCTGAGCTCAACGCTGTGCGACGAAGTCCCCTGGTCAGACAGCATCACGAGCTACGACAGGCAGCATCGCAGCATCTACCTGCGCATTCTCGACGCCTGCGCCTACAATGCCAGCATAGAGGAGATGGCCGATCGGATTCTCGGCATCGATCCGGTCCTTGAACCGGTCCGCGCCCGCAAGGCTGTTCGCAGCCATATCGACCGGGCGAACTGGATGGTGACAACCGGCAGCAAGCACCTGTTTCGGCGGCTGAATACGGCGCGGATTGACACGTCTTTTCTGCCAGTCCTGATCGGCATCTGGCGCTACAGATATGGGCATGTGCCCCCTGCCCGCCTTCATCGCGTGATCATGTCAACTGGCCAAGCACCGGCGCCCACAGCACTGGACCGCCAATACCGCCGTTTTGGTGCATCACCTGGAGCATTGGCGGTGGGACTTCGAGACAGCCTGCCAGGGCGCGGGTGACTCCAATGGTTTGCGGCTCTTCGATCCGGTCAAGCGGTCCGCCGCGCAGCAGCAGGTAGCGCGGCCGCGAGGCGTCGAATGAATCGATTGTAGCCGCCACCGCCTCTCACCTCCCAATCGAGTCTCTCCTTGAAGACGCGGTAGTGCAGGCGATGCATTGCATGCAGGTCGTCGGCAAACTCCTCGCCCTTCGCGGCCCATTGAAGGCACTCATATTCGCGCGGCGTCAGCGACACACCATCCACTGTTCGAACGACAGCGAGCTTCCGTTGAACGAACATATGAAAACAGGTCGCGAAAAACCGCAGACCCTCCTCATAGGATTCCCTGACGCGGAAGAACGACCGATCACGCTCGTCAGCGGCAAAGGTCATAGCCGCAACATTGCGTCGGGGATCGATGATCGGGATCGTTACGCCGCAACAGATGCCGAACTCGGCTGCCTCATGAAACAGCCTTTGCTGGGCATGGGAAATTTCAAAGTCACTGAAACCCAAACCCCATCGAAACGGATATCCGCCATAGCGTGCACGATCAATGACAAGATCGAGGCTGTCGTAGCGCTTCTCAAGATACCGGGTCGTCCAAGACACCGAATAGTTCGAGATCAGTCGGGGCCTGTCAGAAGGTTGGGACGGCAATGAGAGGTAGGCAAAGGCGAGGAGGTCAAATTCTGAGATCGCAGTGGCCATTGCTTCGCGGAAATCAGCCTCATCGACGCTCGCGGACAGTTGTTCCTGCAATATCTCGAAGACATTTTGCATGTCGTTCGCCCCACGCGATTAATCCCTGTTGCTCGTGCTGCAGATCGCCATTCGGGTGCATACCGTGGGCTAATCAGCAGTGCACGAAGCAGCCGATGACCCCAGGATAATCGCGCGCGTCACAACGTCCCCCCTCAACGCCCGCGACGCTTGCAGCATAGCGCCCCGCGGCACGCCTCCATCCGGTCCGCGAAAAGTCCCCTCAGAGGTTTGCTAGGCAGCTGCTATGTTGGTCATCAACCACCCTCCTGAGCCTCATTGGCCGAAAAACTTCGCCCTGCCGGCGGGGAGGTGCGCGCCAGCAGGGCGTGCCGCACAAACATCGCGGTAGTTGGGGAACCGGGACAGTTGCAGCAAAACTATTTCTTGACGGTCAGGTCACCATACGGTCCGTCCTGTAGCATTGACCGACGCTTCCAGCGACGCTGACAAGATCAAATCGGGCCCTCCGCCTTGAGCGCGCGATAGGTGGTTTCGGCTTCGACCCTCTGCTTGGTTCCCAAATTGGTCAGGCTCATTGTCGCTGTCTCGTCACCCCAGCGGAGAACACTCGGTTAGCCGCCTATTGCAGATCACCATACCCGGTAACTCGCCTGATTTTCGCGGGAATGCACGTGCTTAACCGACGAATTCGCGGAATCGGCGTCAACCGCCGTTGAAACCAATGCCGGGGGCGTTCATCGCTTCTCCAGGGCCGATAATGGGATCGGAGAATTCGATTTGACGGGTTTGTTAACGATAAGGCCGCAAGGATCGATTCCCAAGCTCGCCTGCAGCTAACGACGCAACCGAACTGTTCGTCTAGGCATCACGTAATACATCAAGCTGAAACGCGTCGCCCAGCCCAACGTCCACCTCGGGGAAAACACTGTACGAGGCTGCGATAGAACTCCCTCGAATTCCACCAACCCGACTGGTTCGGTTTCATCCTTATTTCCCAATCGCTTTTGCGGCGACTCCGCTCGTCGGGCCCGCTGCATGGATCGAGGTGGAGATGACGGCGCCGACGCCTTTCTGTCCTTTGCCAGCCATTGAAAAATTGAACTTCATCCTCAGACCTCTTGCCCTGCCACCCGTTCAGTCGGAGTACTATGTTACTCCTCGGAAGGTGTATTCCTAGGGAACCATCCGAACGGGGCTTGCTCACCGTCGCGACGTTGCTTCGAAGGATGGCAACGCGCTCACCCGGGATGCAGCCGACGTCAAATTCGCGCTATGAAGGGTGCAATATGATCGGGTTTGCGGGGATGTCCGGCCTGACGCTCGATCGAAAGTTTCATCCGAGGGGGATGCTCCCCCGTGTGCAGCTCCTGGAGACGGTCGTCCAATTCCTTGTCAGCTGTGGTGAGCCGATGGTTCAGTCGAAGGTAATCCGTCCAGGTTGGCGTGCGGAAACTCTCGGTCCATAGGCAAGGCTCTTGAAGGTCTCGCTCAACGGTCCAATGCCGGGCACCGAGGCGACTTTGGGCGCGGCGGCGTTCATGCATGAGGGCCAGGAATGATTTCGTGTTCTCGCCCGGTATTTGGTATTCGATCTTGACGACGATCGGTCCGCTTCTCGGCCTGAGGTCGACGGCGACCGCTGGTGCCTTGAATCCTCCCAGGGGATCGTGGTCCGTTTCCTGGTTCTCGAGGATCGGCAACAGGAACCCGGTTCCGGCAACCAGCACCAGAGCGCCAGCAGACCCCATTAGCGCCCCTGTCAATGAATAGTTCTCGGCTACCGCGCCCCACACCCAACTGCCGGCCGCGATCCCGCCATAGGTCAGGGCATAGTAAATCGCTATGGTGCGGCCTACGATCCACCGGGGACTTGCCAATTGCACACTCACGCCAAGTCCGGACCATGCAATCACCCAACCCGCGCCGCCAAGGGCGAGTACTGTCGCCGCCACCGCAATTGAAGGGGCCACGGCAAGGGACATTGAGCACACCGCACAAGCAAGGCATGCAAGTCTGATCAGCCATTCCTGGGACATGAGCCGTCTGAAGTGACCGGCGGTGATGCCTCCGAAAAAGGCGCCGATCCCGAAGCCGGCCATCAGGACACCGTAGTCGAGGGGACCGCCGTTCAAATGATCGCGAACAACGAGAGGCAGCAGCGCGAGAATGGCGATGCCCGCTAGACCGAGAAGGGCCGCGCGTGTGATCGCTGCCTTGATTTCGGACGAAATCGCCGTAAAACGCGCACCATCATAGATCGCGGTGGTCATCCGCTCGCGGGGCAGCGCTAAGGATCGAACGGACCATTTGGAGCGCCAAATGACGCCCAACGGCACCACATAACTGAGCGTGCTCAGGAGGAGAGTGATCAGAGGCCCGAACGAGGCGACCACGACGCCGCCGAGAGCCGGGCCCACACTGCGGACGGTGTTGAAACCGATATTGATGAGCGTGACGGCAGCCGGAATGTCGCGCCTTTCGACGATATCGCCAATTGACGCCTGCCAGGCTGGATCGTTGAGGGCGAAGCCGCATCCAATCAAAAAGCTGACGCCGAGGATGATCCACGGGTCGACAAAGCCGAGCGCTATGAGAGCAGTCAGTATGGCCGATGCTGCCGCAATCAGCGACCGACCGACGAGCATGACACCGCGTCGGCCGAGATTGTCGGCCATAGCCCCGGCGAATACCGACAGTATGAAGGCGGGCAGCGTGGATGACGCCTGAACCAGCGCGACCATCAGATCAGAAGTCGAGATCGTGGCCATGAGCCAGCCGATGGCAACAGTGTGCATCATCCAGCCGAGGGAGGAGACTTGGGTGGACAGCCAGATCGAGCGAAACGTCTGATTCCTGAGTGGTGAAAAGGTGGTTGGCGTTGCCGCGTCGGCATCCACGTGCGGCCCGGTGCTCATCTCGCTTCAAGCCTTTGCATTGTACGGGGCGCGCTCGGGTGAACACCTTCATGACGACGGATCAGGCTGACCATTTCCATTGCTGAATTTTTCTGGGCCGACGAAGCATCGTGGCAAACGAATATTTTCCGGGATAATAAATCAAAGCGCGCCTGTGACGAATTTCGCCACTCAAGCACAACCCAGTCAAATACTGATTACTGTCCTTCACCATCTCGCTTCTAGATCGCTGTTAACTAAGCAATCAGGTTGCCATCTGATCCAGAGGTTGATCACCCGCCCAGAAACCAGCGCGCTAAAGGCTCTGAAGTGGTTCTCATCGCTGCGGCTCAGTCAGTTTGAGAATACGATTGTTTTAGTTCCATTGAGCATGATCCGCCGTTCCAGATGCAACTTGACGGCCCGCGCCAGGACGCGGCTTTCAATGTTGCGGCCCGTCGCGATAAAATCCTCTGCGCTCATCGCATGCGTTACGCGCTCGGTTTCCTGATCTATGATAGGGCCTTCGTCGAGGTCGGGCGTCACGTAATGCGCGGTCGCCCCGATAAGCTTCACACCGCGCTCATAAGCCTGATGATAGGGCTTTGCGCCCTTGAAGGAGGGCAGGAATGAATGATGAATGTTGATCAGCTTACCGAACAGGCGGATTGACAAATCGTCGGACAGGACTTGCATGTACCGGGCCAGGATCACCAGGTCCGCGCCAGTTTCTCGTACAAGACCCAGCAGCTTTTGTTCCTGCTCAGTCTTGTTGTCCTTGCACACCAATAATGATAGGCGAGTCCCTCCCGCTCGGCGACCGCACGGCTGTCGTCGTGGTTAGAGACGATCGCGACCACGTCCGCGTTCAACCAACCGACCTTGATCTGATAAAGCAGATGAAGCATCGCATGGTCGAATTTCGACACCATGATGATGATCTTCGGTCTACGACGCGCATCGACGGTGTGAACACACAAACCGAAGCGGTCGATTGCCGGTTTGAGCGCACGCTCGGTTGACGCGGTCGAAAGCGACTCGTCTCCTTCAATGGCCAGACGCATAAAGAAGCGATTGCTGATGCGGTCCCAGAACTGGCTGCTTTCGGCAATCTTGGCGCCGAGTGCATTCAATTTGGTAGCGACGGCCGCAACGATGCCGGGCCGGTCGTCGCAGGTTAGGCTTAGGATCTGGAGCTGAGACATTGTACCTTCGGATCAAATCGCTCTCAATAGTTCGGGCAGGATTTGGAACAGGTCACCGACTATTTCGCACGCATTCAGCTTGGCGGCGGCTTCGGCGGCAACCCTGGCGCCCTCGCCGGCGATCAGCACGTCAACTCCGAGGCCATCTTACAGGCGGCAGTCAACGCCTTGGTGGTCTGATCGGAAAGGGTCTGCTTTTCGGGTTCGGCAACAAGAAAAATGGCCATGCTTTTCGTTCCTTCCACTCCTCAAGGAAACGCTTCAACGGCCGGCTCCTCGGTCTTGACGTTGATGTCGTGCGCCCGTTTAACCGGAACTACGATCTTCATGCTCCGCATTCAGCGCGTTGGAACTGGTTTTTCGCCGTGATAATCATAGAAGCCTCGCCCGCTCTTGCGGCCGAGCCAGCCAGCCTCGACATATTTCACGAGGAGTGGGCAGGGACGGTATTTCGAGTCCGCGAGGCCTTCGTGGAGCACCTGCATAATTGAAAGGCACGTGTCGAGGCCGAGGAAATCAGCAAGCTGCAATGGGCCCATCGGATGGTTGGCGCCGCGCCGCATGGCCGTGTCGATTGCACAGACTGAGCCGACGCCTTCATAGAGCGTGTAGATCGCCTCATTGATCATCGGCAACAGAATGCGGTTGACGATGAAGGCCGGGAAGTCTTCTGCCACGGTGAACGTCTTGTCGAGACTTTCGACAAAGCGCTGTGCTTCATCAAACGTCGCTTTCCCTGTGGCAATGCCGCGCACCAGTTCAACAAGCTTTATGACCGGTACAGGGTTCATAAAGTGGATGCCGATGAAGCGTTGCGGCCGGTCGGTCGCCGCCGCGAGCCGAGTGATCGAGATCGACGAGGTACTGGTTGCGAGAAGCGCCGACGGGCTTAATACAGGGCAGAGTTGCTGGAAAATCTTGCGTTTAATTGTCTCATCCTCTGTCGCTGCCTCAATCACCAACTCCGCCTCGATGAATTCTTCAAGCGCGGCAGCAGGAGATACTCGTACTAGCGCCTCTCGCGCTTCCTCCTTCTCGATCTTTCCGGCAGCGACCTGGCGCGCCAGATGCTCTTTGATCTCGGCGATCGCCTGTTCGACACGCACCTCTGAGATGTCATAGAGCTTGACATCGTAGCCCGCAAGCGCAGTCACCTGGGCAATACCGCTCCCCATTTGACCGGATCCGATGATGCCGATTTTCGTGATCTTTCCAACCATGTCGCAAATCCTCTGAAGAGCTACCAGGGTGTTGGCACATCGTCACAGAGCAATTTTAAGCCGCTGAGGTCGTCTAAGGTTCCAGAATTCCGCGCCCTCGAACATCACGGCCTCCTCATCCTTCTAGATTGCGACGGGTGATCTGGGAACTCGTCGCGCCGGCAAATCGACAGGAGGTCCCACCAAATCGGACTCAATCGCCACGTCTCGGTCGATTCGGTCGGTTGGCTATTCACAAGTCCGGGTGAGGATTAGATCGCGCCTTCGGCCTTGAGTGCGCGATGGGCCATCTCGACGGACTTCGCGGTTGCATCGACAATGACGTCGACCTCGTCCCGGGTGATGATCAGTGGCGGGGCATAGCCGAGGATGTCGCCATGCGGCATGGCCCGGCCGATGACACCGTTCTCAAGCAGAGCAGCGGCGGCACGTGCGCCGACCTGAAGTTCGGGTTCAAACGGCACCCGTTCCTTTGGATCACGCATCAGCTCCACGGCGGCCAGTATTCCGACGCCGCGAACCTCGCCGACAATCGGATGCCCCTCCAATTCGGCTTTCATGCGGGACAGCCAGTAGGGTCCGACATCCCTAACATGTTCCACGATGTTCCTTTCCTTGACCAATTGAATATTGGCAAGTGCGGCCGCCGCGCAAAGCGTGTGACCCGAATATGTCCAGCCATGGCCGAGAGGGCCGTGCTTCTCCGTGCCTTCTTCCAAAACCGACCAGACGCGGTCGCCGATGATTGACCCGGATATGGGCAGATAGGCGGAACTCAAGCCCTTAGCGATGGTAACGAAATCCGGGCGCATGCCATAGAGGTGGGAACCGAATTTCTCACCGGTTCGCCCGAACCCGCAGACCACCTCGTCGGCGATGAGGAGAATATCGTACTTGTCGAGCACCGCTTGAATGGAGGTCCAATATCCCTCAGGCGGCGGGACGATGCCTCCCGTCCCAAGCACCGGCTCTCCGATGAAGGCAGCAACCGTCTCCGGGCCTTCAGCGAGAATAAGGGCTTCAAGTTCGTCCGCACAGCGTTTCGAAAACGCTTGCTCGTTTTCGCCATCATGCGCTTGGCGGTAGTGATGCGGCGTCGTGGTATGGCGAACCAAGTCCAGAGGCAGGTCGAAGAAATTGTGAAAGAAGGGAAGGCCTGTCAGGCTCCCGGTGACCAGACCGGACCCGTGATAGCCGCGGTTTCGTGAGATGATCTTCTTTTTTTCGGGTCGGTCGAGAATATTGTTGTAGTACCACACCAGCTTGATATTGGTTTCGTTGGCGTCGGAACCGGAAAGGCCGAAAAAGACCCTCCGCATATTCTGTCCGAAATACTCAACCACCTCCTCCGCCAAACGGGCGACCGGCTCTGTGCCCTGGCTGGCATAGACATGGGCGAACGGCAGCTCGTGCGCTTGCCGGGCGATGGCTTCGGCGATCTCAGCGCATCCATATCCCATATTGACGCAGTAGAGCCCGCCGAAACCGTCAAGACTCTTTCGGCCTTCCGTATCCCAGATGTAGACGCCTTCCGCACCGACCATAATCCGGTTTGGCGTCTCGCCGCGACTATGCTTGGCCAAGTGCGTAGACGGATGAAAGACGAAGCTTCGATCCTTCTTCCGGATTTGCTCGGTTCCCAGATTTCTCAAGAGCATCTTCCCTCTCCTCGCCGTCAGTGGGCGGAGAACACTCGGTCGCCGCCTCTTTAGCAATTTAACATACCGGCAAACACCACCTGAGTTTCGCGGAAATGCACGTCTTTAGCCGACGAATTCGCGGCATAAGCATCGATCGCCGTGGAAACCAAGGTTTCCGGAGTTTACCGTTGTCTTAGTGCTGACAAGGGGATCGGTGAATTGGATTTCACTCGTTTCGTCACGACAAGGCTGTAGTATTGATCGATCCCAAAGCCTGCCTGCAGCAGTCCTTCCATGAATTCCTGATACGCAGCCATAGAAGGAGATGAAACGCGCATTAGATAATCGATCCGCCCCCCGATAGCCCAGCAGTCCAGGACTTCCGGGATTTGTTGAATCGCGGCCTCAAAGTGTCGTTGGTTTTCGAGACGGTGACTATCCAGCACCACCTCTACCATGACGAAGAGCACGCCACCGGTCAGAGCCGGACTCAGCCGCGCATAAAACCCCTCAATAATCCCTGCGGCTTCGAGCATACGGAGCCGTTCCGAACAGGCCGACGCTGAAAGATGAACGCGCTTAGCAAGCTCGCTTTTAGAGATGCGACCGTTTGACTGAACCTCTGAGAGGATCCGGACGTCCCAAGCATCCAGGCGCACAGGATCACATTTCGATTTCATGACCTTTCGCTCTCAAGCCGTTGTCGACAGCGCATTGATGCCAATCAAATGTATCATAATTTGAACTGATCGAATGTAGTGGACGGCATCTGTTCTCGGCTCTAATGCACCAGAGTGGGGTTGTGGAAAATCAGGTGAGGGAGAGCAACCCATAAAGAAGGCTGTAGAAGAAGTTTGGCTATCGCGCCGCCCAACGAGGCGATGACGCAACTGGAAAGTGTAGTAGCCTTTTCGGCGGAGACATCGTCGTAAATAGATAGCGTGTGTTCTCCGCTGCTTTACCTGATCGCAACCCTCGAGAGCGTGGGTGCATCGATCGCGTGGACGGCATGGTCAGAAGCAGTGTTTACATCGGCGCGTTCGTCTTGAAGGCCTTTCTTATCTGCCCTCGCCGAGAAGAAGCTGGGCACCGCAAATGCCGCTCGTGTTCCGCTGCGGCCTAGAATCCGGCGCTGAAGGTCTGGCCGGATCTCCCAGCCGGGAAAATTCAAACGCCGATGTTGCGTGCGATGCTGTCGGCCGCCATGCGCTTACGCCACTCAAGAGGCCCGGAATTGTGAATGGAGTTTCCCTCAACATCGACAGCCATGATGACCGGCATGTCCTGCACCTCGAATTCATAGATGGCTTCCATGCCCAAGTCTTCAAAGGCAACGGTTCGCGCCGCCTTGATCGATTTTGAAATCAGGTACGCAGCCCCACCCACTGCGATGAGATAGGGCGTTCTGTGTCTCACAATCGACTCGATGGCCGCCGGGCCCCTCTCCGCTTTTCCCACCATCGCATATAGCCCGGCCTCGGCGAGCATCTTTTCAGCAAAACCGTCCATGCGGCTGGAGGTTGTTGGGCCAGCCGGCCCGACTACCTCATCCCTCACCGCGCGGACTGGTCCGACGTAGTAGATCACACGTCCCCGCAGATCGACGGGAAGCGGCTTGCCGGCATCGATCAGGTCGACCATTCGCTTGTGGGCGGCGTCACGGCCCGTCAGCATCTTTCCGGACAAAAGGAGGGTTTCCCCGCAGCGCCACGATGCCGTCTCTTCCTTCGTAAGCGAATCGAGGTTAACTCGCCGGACGCCGGCTGGATTCAATTCCCCGATCCCAATGTCGGGCCATTCGCGCAAATCGGGCGGCTCAAGCCTGATGGGTCCAGAGCCGTCCAAGGTAAACTTCAGGTGACGGTTGGCGGCGCATTGCGGAATGAGCGCCACGGGCTTGGACGCCGCATGAGTAGGATACGTCGCAACCTTGACGTCAACGACTGTCGTCAGACCACCAAGGCCTTGGGCGCCGATGCCCAGCGCGTTAATCCGGTCATAAAGCTCAATCCGCAATGCCTCCTCCGCGCTTGACGGTCCCCTGGCGATTAGTTCCGACATGTCGATGGGCTCGTTCATGGCCTCCTTGGCTAGCAGCATCGCCTTTTCAGCGCTACCACCGATGCCGACCGAGATCAGGCCGGGCGGGCACCATCCGCTGCCAAGGGTCGAAACGGTTTCGACCACCCAGTCGGCAACGGGCGCGCTGGGATTAAGGGTGGTGAAACGCGCCTTGTTTTCCGACCCGCCCCCTTTTGCGGCGATGGTGATCTCAATCCGGTTGCCAAGCATGAGGTCGACGTGGATGACCGCCGGCGTGTTGTCGCGGGTGTTAACGCGTCCGGCGAGCGGATCGGCAATGATCGATGCCCTAAGAGGGTTGTCCTGGTCAAGATATGCCCGACGGACGCCCTCATTCACGAGGTCGGCGAAACTGACCGTTGATTTGATGCGGGCGTCCATGCCGACCTTTGCAAATACCACCACGAGGCCGGTGTCCTGGCAGATCGGACGCCGGCCGAAAGCTGCCATGCGGGAGTTCAGCAGGATCTGACCGATGGCGTTCTTCGCCGCCGGGCTCTGTTCGCGCGCGTATGCCTGCGAAAGGTGCCGGATATAGTCGGGGGGATGATAGTACGAGATGTACTGAAGGGCGTCGGCGACGCTCTTTGTGATATCCTTGCCGGCAATGGTCCCTGCTCTTTTATTCACGAAATCTCATCCGAATGAACCGAGCCCGTTGACCATTTTTAAGATCTGGAAGCTCCTCACCCCCTGCTCGCCTCCTTCATAGCCATAGCCACTCTGTTTGACGCCCCCATACGGCGCATCTGCGGAAACCCCTTTCAGGTAATTCACACTGACAGCGCCCGCTGAAAGACCCTCGATCAGCGTCCGTTTCGTATCGGCATTGCCGGTGAAGAAGTAGGCGGCGAGGCCATACTCGGTCGCATTGGCCTCCTCGACGGCATCCTCGATGGTGTCGAAGGGCGCCACGGTGAGGATCGGCCCGAACGGCTCCTCATGGAGCACTCTCGCGTGCTTTGGCACACCAGTCAGGATCGTCGGCGGCCAGTAAAAGCCCGGCTGGTCGAGGCGGGCGCCACCGGTTTCGATGCGGGCGCCGCGATCGAGCGCATCGTTGATCAGACGCTGCATGGCCTCGATTCGCCGCGCGTTTGCCATGGGTCCCATCTCCGTCGCAGGGTCGTCCGGTGGGCCGATCTTGATCTTGCGGGCGGCTTCCGTCATCCGGGATAGGAATTCCTCATAGCGGGTCCGCGCGACGAGGATCCTGCTGGGTGCGTTGCAGCTCTGGCCTGCGCACTCAAACTTGTATTCCGAAATTGCCGGTATGGCGTTGGCGAGGTCCGCATCCTCACATAAAACGACCGGGGAGTGCCCACCGAGTTCAAGGATGCACCGCTGCAAGTTATTAGCGGCGAGCTTGGCGAGCTGTTTTCCAACCGCGGTGGAGCCCGTGAAGGTCAAGACCTTCACGATTGAAGAACTGAGGAGATGCCGCGAAATATGGACCGGTACACCGAAGACGAGATTGACTACGCCGTCCGGGATACCCGCTTGGCGCAAGGCTTCGACGATATGGACGGCGGCGCTTGGCGTCTCTTCCGCCCCTTTAAGAATCACGGGGCAGCCTGCTGCCAGCGCAGGGGCGAGCTTGCGAGCGTTGAGAACGGCGGGATAGTTCCAAGGCGTAAAGGCAGCAACGACGCCAAGGGGCTCCGGGACGATCATCCGGTTCGGGCCCCACGGAATCGGGGCCGACAGCTCTTCGGCGTGCGTGCCGTTCCACTCCAGCGTTTCGACAGCGCGCGCGTACTCACCTGTTGCTTCAGCGATCGTTTTTCCCTGTTCGGTCGACAGTTCCTTGGCTGCGTCTCCCACCTTCGTGGCCAGAATCCTGGCGGCCGCAACGAGGATTTCGCCACGCTTTTTTGCCGGCCGTAAGGACCAAGCCCCGCGGCTTCGCTCTGCAGACGTGAGGGCCTCGTCCAGATCCGACGCCGAAGCCGTGGCCACCGAGGCACATACCTTCTCGATCGCCGGGTTGATCACCGGGAGAGTGGTTCCGTCACTACCGGCTCGCCACCCGCCGTTGATGAAAAGCCGATAGCTCGTGGCGTCGGACATCGCATGCTCCTTGAGCGAATTTTTTTCTCTACGAGCCCGTTCGAAATCCAAACCGCTGGCGCGCTCTTCCGCCAATTTCAACGAGATGGTCGCGGCTGGTCAAATATGGAATATTGCCGAAGACCATCTGGAATCCAGATGGTTGTCGCCCTCGGCCGCCACAGCAATGAGGAGTGCGCGTAATCCGGTTTTGTCAGGCCTTGTCCGGAGCCGTCGCTGACCAGCGCTGGCTCTCAATTAATGTTCTGGCGACCTTGGGAATGAGTTTGCGGACGGCGGAGACGGCCGAAGAACGATCATCTTTCGGGTTTACGGCAAGTACCACGGAACGGGTAATCACTGGATCTACGATTTTCACCGTGCGGACCTGTTCCTGGGAGGCTTCTTTCTGAATGGCCGACGGTGCGAGAATTGAATACGCCTTTCCCTCCATGACCATATTGATGATGGTTGAGAGGGAGTCCACTTCAAACCTGACGTCCAGCATGCAACCATGCTGCGCGATCACATCGGCTACCGAGCGCCTGACGTTGTTATTACGCATGGGAACCGCCAGCGGGAACGCATGCAGGTCCGCAAGAGGAATCGAGTCCTCGAAAGGCGGTTCCCGCGGCGGCACCACCAGACATAGCTCTTCGCGTGCTAAGACCGCCATCTGCCCCACACTTTCCGCCGTCCGGTAAAGAACCGCCAGATTGAAGCGCCCGGCAGCCATCCACTCCTCCAGCGGTCCGGTCATACCCTCGATCATCTTCAAGGAGACCCTGGGCAGTTCGTTTCTTGCCGCTTCAAGCAGTGGCCCGCTGAGGACGCGAGCTGCTCCAGACGGGATGCCAATGGTGACCTCCCCGGCAGGGGAAGCCTTTGTGTTGGTCAGTTCCGCCTCGGTGAGTTGAATTTCCTCGAGAATGCTCCGTGCCCGCTCAACCAGTTTGGCTCCGGACGCCGTCACGCTGACTCCGGTCCTGTCGCGTACCAGCAGTTGGGTGCCGAATCCTTCCTCCAATTGACGGACATGAAGGCTAAGGGCGCTCTGAGCGACATGAAGGAGCGCAGCAGCCTTCGTAAAACTTCCTGCTTCGACCACGCCGACAAAGTATTTTAATTGCCTGATTTCCACGGCTTAAAGAATCCAACTGAGGCACTCTCACTAGAGTTCTCATATCTATCTGGAATCGAGATAGTGGGCAAGGCGCAATCCATGCCGTCAAGCTCAAACCGGCCAACATCCATGTGTGTACCATTGACCACACAGTTATAATAGGTCAGCTACTCGCCGAGATCGAGGATTTGGTGGGCCCGCCGCGCCACCGGAGGATCAATCATTTCGCCGTCCATCGCGAACGCGTACAGACCACGCGCTGCGGCATCCTTTTCCGCGGTGACTACACGGCGTGCCCACTCGATCTCCCTTGGGCTCGGCGAGAAAGCCTCGTTTAAGATCGCCACCTGTGCCGGATGGATCGCCAGAGCGCCCGCAAAGCCAAGCCGTCGGGCACGAATCGCGACGTCACGGAATCTACCGGTGTCCGAGAATTCCCCGATGCTTCCTACAAAGCCCAGAGGGATTAATCCGGCTGCCCGGGCAGCGAACAGCACGGCGAGATTGGGCGCCAAGAGCAAGTCAAAGTCCGGAGCGCCGCCGACAGCAGCACTGAAGTCTTCGGGACCGAGTGCCATTGCGATCATCCTTGGATGCGCCGATGCGATGGCCGCGAGTCTTGGCAGCGCTACCGGGGTCTCGATCTGGGTAATGAGCCGTATCTGTCCGAGTGCAAGATTTTTCTCGAGTTCAACTTCCGCTACGGCAGTCGCGATCTCTGACACCCACTCCGCCGATTCCACCTTAGGGAGAACCAGCGCATCAACGCCCGCCATGACAGCTGCGTCGAGATCGGCAGCCAAGGCGCGCAGGCCATGGTTCACGCGCACCAAAACTGACGCACCGTTGCGACTCACCTTGTTTATGGATTCAAGAAGTTGCCGCCGTGCCTCGGCCTTCCGGTCCTGCGGGACCGAGTCCTCGAGGTCGAGTATGATGCCATCTGCACCGCGCTCATGCGCCTTCTCCACGAACCGGGGGACATGGGCGGGGACAAAAAGCAGGGATCTCCAGCGGGGAACTGAGGTCGCACTATGGACGGCTGGAATGGTGTCCCTTCCCATACAGATTCCCCTACTGTCGATTTAAGTGGCAATTGCCTTTCTCCGCGACCAGTTTGCGACCCAGCCGAGCAGAATGACTTAACTGGGTTGTGAGCGGGTCACCGCTCGCCGCCTATGGTGCGTTCACGCGGCCTTTAGGCGCAAACGCGCCTTGGACCTCCTCGCGAACAACTTCCGTGTGGGCGCCGAGAGCAGGGACGGGCCGCAGCGAAGGCCGCTCGGAGTTGAAAACGGCTGCGGGCGCTATGACCTCGACAGTTCCTTCCGGAGTGCCGACTTTCACCCTGCGGACATGTGGATGCTGAGAGACATCCGCCACTTCGTTGAGTCGGCCATATGCCAGGCCTGCCGTCTCAAGCTCATCCATCGCCTCCTCACTAGAAAGCTCGGAGAAACGCCTTTCGATAATCTCATCAAGTCGAGCACGGTTACCGAGCCGCTCCATGTTGTCCGCAAAACCAGGCTCGCGCGTGAGTTCGCACTGCTTCAGGAACTTCGCGCAAAAGTTCACCCATTCCCGGTCGTTCTGCACCGAGAAGATGACGTCTTTGCCGTCGGCGCAACGGTAGGCGCCATATGGCGCCAACGACGGGTGAGTCACGCCGGCACGCACTGTCCGGTAACTGCTATAGTCGTGCTGCAGAACCGGAACGTTCATCCAATCGGCGACAGCATCGAAGAGCGAGACTTGTATGCCGGCGCCCTCACCTGTCCGCTCGCGGTGAAACAGGGCCTGGAGGATGGCACTATGCGCCGTCATGCCTGCCGAGATGTCGCAGACCGATACCCCTACCCGAGCAGGCCCATGTTGGGTACCGGTAATCGCGCACAGACCTGTTTCGGCCTGGACTATGAGATCGTAAGCCTTCAGGTGGGAAAATGGGCCACCTTCCCCGAAACCAGAGATATCGCAGGTTATCAGCCGCGGAAAGCGTCGGCGGAGATCCGCAGACCCGAAACCAAGTTTTTCGATGCTGCCCGGCTTCAGATTCTGGATGAAGACGTCGGCGTCGGCGATGAGCGAATCCAGGACGGCACAGTCCGCCTCCGACCTCAGGTCGAGGCAAACCGACTCCTTGCCCCGGTTAAGCCAGACGAAGTAAGCGCTTTGGCCCTGCACCAACCTGTCGTAGTTCCGGGCAAAGTCCCCTTCGGGCCTCTCGACTTTGATGACCCGGGCGCCAGCGTCCGCAAGGCGAGACGATGCATAAGGCGCGGCCACGGCCTGCTCCACGGCAACGACAGTTATCCCCTCAAGGCAGTTCTGCATGGCGATACACCGCGCCTTTCATCCAATACTTTCGGCTCGAGCACGACGACGGCTCAGCATCGCCAGTAACCGGCTTTGTTCATTCCCAACGATTGAAAATGCCTCGTCGACACCCATCCCAGGCTTTGCAAGCATCATGTCGGCCTGAGTTGCAACAGATACGTGAACAGAAGTCTGGGCGGAGAGATCTGTCTCGGTACAGCTTCCTCCCACGTAGGCTCCCACCTTGTTCTCCTTGCAGAGGAGAACGGCACGCGCTGTATCGGCTATCGAGCCGACATCAGGCGTCTTGATTTGAATGAGATGCGCGGCCTTCGCTTCGGCAAAGAGCCGAATGTCCTCGAGCGTATTGCACCTTTCGTCCACAACGATGCGTGCGTTGGATCCCCTGTCATTCAATATCGAGGTTATCCGGGCGTAGTTATCAATTTGGGCTTGCGTCGAACCGAAATCCGCGGGGCACTCGATGTTGAGGATGAACCCCGGCACCGTATCGGCAACCGTGCAGATAAAGTCGGCGATACGTTGCGGCTCCGGACCAATTTCCAGGCCAATCCAGCCGTACACATCGAAATGCAGCACCGGACGATAGCCCGGGCGGCCGATTTCGCGTGTACGCGTTGCGACCCACTTCACGAAAGTCATGAAGACCTGGCCGTCGACGCCGAATTTCTGCCTGGAATTTATCAGCCCGTGGGGAAGCACATCCACGGCCTTCAGAATCATCTTGTCCACATTGATTTCGCGTGCATCGCCGCTCTGGCAGTAAATCGGAACCCTTCGCGTCGGCAGCGGCAGGTCATATTCAGAACACACGACCTCTGCCATGGTGCTGTGTTGGATGTGGGCCGCAGCTCGAAGCAGCGCTTGGCTGACGCCGTACTCAATCGCAAGCGGTAGCCGCTTATGTTCGAGAGGCTGGAAGGCGTTCGCGCAGGCGTCGAGGTAACGTGACGCATCGACCTCCAGAAGACGTGGTGCGACCACCCGCGACGTCAAATCCGATATTTGGTTGGCCTCGAACAGAGGATCGCGTCCTCCAGCGCCAGAATATTGAACGCCCATCATGTCGCCCCAAACGACAGTGTCGTCGGTTAGGACAAGCCCAATGCTGAGCGAAGATGCCGGAACGCGGATGCACATGAACCCGGGCGTTAGCGGTTCGCCGAGATAGATGAAACCGTCCTGAGTCGCGCCGGCGCCGATACCAGCTTGGTCGTCGTAAAAAAATGCACCGGTGCCAGGCGCGAGGAGGATATCTTTGATCTGCACTACACTTCGCTCAGTTTTCTCAGATTGCTTTAAGGCATTGGAGGTCGGACCGCCGCCCTATAAGCATGCGTCACTTGGCGTTGAGTTTGCCAATATAATCTTCCGGACGGTGCCATCGCGTTTTCAGATGGCCATGATTGTCCGAGAGAAAATCGCCGTCCTGAGGCTTATTGCAGAGGCCAGTCCAACAAAACCCCTCTAATGCATTCCGTACCTTTAACCCAGCTTGTTTCGAGATACGATACAAACTCACGTTGGAAAAAGTACAACTGAATTCGGCACATTGCCGATGCTCGGCATTACGGGAAGGAGCATGCTTAGCCGATACAGCGGTCGAAAGCTTTGGACGCAGCGAACAGCCGATCCCAGACCCGACTTTGCGCCACCCGACCAACCGGTTGTAGCGTGTGGTGTTGAGACGATATCAATCCGGCACATCCGCCCAGGCGATCCAGTCCAGAAACGAAAAAAACCGTTGAGAACCTTGCGGTCGTCAACACGCGCCACGCCTCGAACCTTGTTTCCATTCAAGTCACCCAATTCGCGTAAGGGCGCATCGTGGCCCCACCAGAAGCTGAATCAGAACTCGCCAGGAAGCGGTGCCTCAATTTGTGAGTTTGCCGCCTTGCTAGTATCCCAACGCGCAGCCGTCGTTGCGCGGCTCAGATCCGCCGATCAAGACGCCGCGATCCCAATCGATCTTTACTGTCTGCGCACCGCCCAAGGCAGGTCGCGGAGGACAATGTCGTGGCCGCGCGCGCGGAGACCGTCGATGGTTCTTTGTGGAATGCTGGTCTCAACCGCAACCCTCTCGTCCCCCCAGAATAGACGAGGACAGTCGATCGCCTGCTGCACATCCATACCGTATTCGAGCATGTTGAGCATGACCTGCACGTGGCCCATCGGCTGGTAGTGCCCGCCCATTACGCCGAAGCTCATGTCGCAACGCCCGTTTTTCATGGCCAGCGCCGGAATGATGGTATGCATTGGCCGCTTGGCTGGGCCAAATATATATTAAGATGGTCCGGCGCAAGCGTGAAGCAGGCACCCCGGTTGGTCAGCAGCACGCCCGATTTGTCGGTACAGATGCCGCTGCCGAAGCCGGAGTACAGCGAGTTGATAAGCGACACCGCAGTGCGGTCCTTGTCCACCACCGCGAGATAGACCGTATTGCTACCGGGGTTGGAGCCGCTGGCAGCGCGCTCCTCTTGTTCATGTCGATGAGCGAAGCCAGTTTTTTGCCCCAGGCCTTGTCGGTTAGTGCCGCGATCGGCGTGCGCATGTGGTCGGCATCGCTAAGATGCGTGTCGCGCACGGCATAGCCGATCCGCGCCGCTTCAAGGACAAGGTGGAAGCGGTCCGGCCCGATCGGGTCGATCGACTTGGCGTCGAAATTCTCGAGGATGTTAAGCATCACCAGCGCGGCCAGTCCCTGCCCGTTCGGCGGGATCTCGACAAGATCGACTCCACGATAACTGGTCGAGATTGGAACGACCATATTGCCGCGATGATTGGCGAAGTCCTCGTCTGTTAGGAAACAGCCTCGGGCGGCAACTGTAGCCGCCATCTCGGCACCCACTGCGCCTTCGTAGAACCCCTTGCACCTTGTTGGCAATGGTCTTCAACGTCTCGGCGAGCGCCGGAAAACGGATTACGTCCCCTTCCTGTGGCGCCATGCCCTTGAACAGGTAGTGCTTCGCGGCGCCTCGACAGGCCGCGAGCTTGCCCGCATTGCGCTGCCAGTCCAAGGCAACACGCTGTGCGACCGGGAAGCCGCCTTCCGCGTACTGAATCGCTGCACGCAACACGCGATCAAGGCCGAACCGCCCGTGCGCCTTGAGGGTCTGCTCCCAGGCGTCGATCGCGCCTGGCACAGTAACGGAATGGACTGAATCACCGATCTCGCGCATCCCTTGGTCGCACAGCGCCTGATAGGACGCCTTGGCGCCAGAGAGCCCCGAACCATTGTAACCCCACGCCGGCTTACCTGGCTTTGAAATCAGCGCGTAGCAATCACCGCCGATGCCGGTATTGGCCGGCTCGACGACGCAGAGTGTAGCGACCGCGGCCGTGCCTCCATCGCGCAGAATGTCAACCGCCGCCAAGGTGGCAAGCGGATGCGAGGTGGCGGCCATACCGTTCATGGCAATGACGGGCGAACGCCCAGGGAGATGGAAATCGCGGTTCTTCTTAGTCTAGATAAATTGCGACGATACTGTCCTGGATCAGGTTAGGTACCGGGTTCGAGCATCTATTTCTTCCTACAAACGCAAAGCGCGGAGAGGGATCACGCTTGCCGGCATCACAACCAGGCATCGCCGGTGAACTGGCCCGGCTGCAGGATCGGGGGGTGCATCGATGATACCTGCGTGCACCGGCCATCGCCAGAGGCAGGACAACCTCGAGCGCTGGCGCCAAACACTTACAATCCCGCTTCCTGCTTGAAACTGCTTGCTGGCCTCTTGCCAAGCGATCTCGAAGTCCAGATCGAAGCCCCATCGAAAACTACAACACTGAGGCCACCACGAGAACCTAAGCAGTCGCACCCCGGCCGACGTGTACTTCGGACTTTGCCGAGCCGGCACTGCGCACTTGTAGCGTCGCAAGTCGCCGGCTAAAATGACAAGACAGATGAGCCACCTCAAAGGTGTCCCGCATATCATCTTCTTTTCATGTTCGTCGCGGCGAATAGCCGGTGGATGCGCGCCCTGGGTTCTCAGAGATTTACTGGTCGTGCAACGAGCGCCACCGCTTCGTCGACATCGACATGCTCTCCGGATCGGAGGCCGCAGACGATGGATGTGGAGGGCGCGCGAATATCTGTTGAACTACTCGACCACGGATCCATCGGGTGAACGATTCCAATCAGATCGCCTTGCTTGATTTCATCCAACACCGAGCAGCGAGGTTCGAAGATGCCGCGCGCAGGCGATTTCAGCAGATCGGAAGGCAACGTCTCGAGTGTCCGGCTAGATTGTTGGTGACGGAACGTAGGACACTCTGTTTCTCCCTCGATAATCCCGAGGGAGATGAGTGCGTTGCGTACCGCAGTTTCGGCGATCACAAGAATGTCCGAGTCGACGGTCCCGGCGCCAAGTTCAGCACAAATGAATACCTTGCCTTGGCTTTGCGCCAACGTATCAAACATACCACGCGTATCTGGTCCGTCCCAGATCAAAGTCACCGGCAACTTGAACGCCTCCGCCATTCGAAGCGTCTTGCGCATTAGATCAGCATCGGCAATAGGATGCGTCGTGCTTGCAGGGGCAAACTCCCATCGCGGTCCGAAGCCATGCAGATCGAATACTGTGTCGACCATTGGCAACAAGACGCGAGAAACCGCATCCGCGATGCGTTCGGACAATGGCCCGTCCGCGCGGCCCGGAAACACTCGATTGAGATTCAACCCGTCGACTGGCGAGTTGCGGCTCCATACCTCAACAGCTGGTGGATTGAGCACGGGTACGATGATGACCCTTCCACACTTCTGGGCATCGGGCAGCCAGTCAAGAAGTCGTCGCGCGATAATTGGCCCTTCCAATTCATTGCCATGACATCCGGCAGTGATAAGGAGACGCGGCCCCTCCCCTTTGTTGAGGCTTAGGACCGGGAGCAGAAGAGCTTCGCTGTCGGCGCCTTTTGGGACAACAAGGTGCCCCTTGCTTATGCCAGGCGTATCGAGATCGAACGTGAGGTGTGGTGCTTCGATCATTGTTGATCCGTATTTCGTGTAACTTCAAGCCGGATATTCGGCGGCTGTAGATATCGCATCTCAGCCGCGACGACGGCTTGCGTCAAATGCCGTTTCTATATTGTCGTCATCTGGCCGCGCGATGGGCCTCCAAGATACATTCCGGCCAAAAGCCTCATCCAGGCCATGCCACCGATGGGTCCCGGGATTAGACAACGGATGCCAGCATAAGCCGACAAAGGTCCGTAATGTCATAGATGGGTAGCGCTGTACGACGGCGGAGTGCGTCCGTGACTACAGGGAATCCCGTGCATTCGAACAGGAGCATTCCGATTTCTGGATGCTCCATGCGAAGTTGCGTCACACAAGCGTCGACCTCGCTCTCGAGCTGATCGCTGTCGGTCCGGATTGGTGGACGCGCCAAAGCATTGCGTAGAAATTCGCCGCCTTCTAGACCGCCAATGACCACTCTCGCTCTATCTGTCGGATCGCTGACGCCAAGCAAATCCGCACTGCAATGTCGCGAATCGGCCGTCACGATCGCAAGCTTATGAGCAGGCGCCAACTGCCGCAGCAACGTAGGAACGAAGAGCAGACTGGACATCGCTACGGGTATTTTAACGGCGGCGGCAACCGCCGCCTGATGCCGGATGAAAAACCCGCAGTCAGAAGAAATCACCCCTGCGCCTCGTTTAACCAACCGTCGAGCGGCTGCGACGCAGGGCCCTTCGACGGAAGGGTCACCACGAATGACGATTTCTGGCCAGCCCCCCTCCACGATTTCCGTGATGACTGGGCGGCCGAAGTTCGTCGGATTCCAGAGGGAGCCGGGCTGCGGAACTCCCAACGATTTCTCGGCCAATAGACCTTCATCAAGTTGAAGGATACCAAGGGCATTGCGGCGTTGAGCCATCAGAACACGCTCCTAAAAAGATCGTCACGTAGTTCATAGAAGACGCCTCCGCCGAAACTAGAGCTTCGGGATTCATTCACTATTCGACTACGGTGAATTTTTAGAGTAGACTGTTCAGGAAATGCTCAGGCTCGATACACAGTGTGCGGAGTCCTGCTCAGTATCTCGGCTCCATTGTCTGTCGCCAACACGCTCTCGCTGCAGCCGATCTGATAACCGTCTTCATCAAAGAGAATGATCGGAATATGGAAGCTCATATTGGGCTCTATCACATCATCGGCCTCTGGTTCGATGCTAAGGTCACCGCGGTCGCTCCAATAGACGCCGATCTGATACCCAGTTCGGCTGCGAAGCGCTTCCGGACGAGCACTCTGCGCCACCACCTTGCGTATTGCCGCACTCACGGCCCCGGTCGTCACGCCCGGCTTGATGGCTTCGACAGCCGCTTCGATTGCCTCTTCTGCGATCTTGTGCAGGGATTCGAGCCCGGGATGACGCCCCAGAACGGCGGACCGGCATAGAGGCGCGCAATAGTCCCTAGAAACTCCGCTAAGTTCTATGAATGCCGCCTCATTCATTCGGATGGGATAGTTTGCCGGCCGAGCATGCGGCAATCGCAGCCGTTCCCCGAACGGTACGTTCAGAGGGGATGCCAATTCATTGCCGGCAGCATTTACTTTTTTTCGAATTGCGGCAGCCATTTCAGTTTCCGTGACACCCTCGCGAATCAATTCATAAAACGTATTGATCGCAAGATCCGTGACGATCGCGGCCTCCCGCAAAGCCTCGATCTCCACCTCGCTCTTTACGGCTGCGACGAACGTAACGAGCTTACTGGCATCAACAATCTTAAGGCCCGGAAGCTCTTGTTGAAGCGCGTTGACATCGGCAGGCGCGAGAGACGAGCGCGCGAGCTCCATACCGACCCGCTTATTATGGAGATTTAGACGTCGCAGAACATCACTGCAGACGGTGGGAAGCTCGTAAGCTTGCGTGTAGGGGATGATATCATCAATGCAACTGAAAGCCCTGATGCTCTCCTCGTCAAACTTGCGTACGACAAAAGTCGGTTCGCGCCCAGGAGAGAGTATTAACGGATGAGGCGCAAAATAGGTACTTGCACCGGAGTCTCCTGTCAAATAGCGGAGATGGCTCTGTGCGGTAACAAGCACCGCATCCAGGCCTGCTCGTTCCACAGCTTCGAGCACCCGCCGCTGCCGCTTCTCATACTCGGATCGATCAAACAATGTGCCGGTACAAGGGATTGTCGCCCGCTTCGTATTCATCGACTGTCTCCATGACCTCTAGGATGTGCGGCCCATCAAAGCATCAAGTTGATTTTGCGCAACACGGGGCAGCCGACGCTGATCAAGCAACTCAGACCGCAGCAATAAGGCAAATCAGGCCTTTCGGTCAGACAATCCCTCCAGCAGTGGCTTACGTCAAATGCAGTTTCTATATCGCCGTCATCTCGGCGCGCGATGGAGCGAAAGAGTCCAATCCACCGCCCACGCTCTTGATGGATTCGAACCGAGAGTCGGCCGAAATCACGGAGCGAAAGTTGCTGGGCGACGATCCAGATGGCCCCGGCGAAGCCAATGCCGAAAGGAGTCCACGCCATGAACAGCGGACACGAAGGTCCCGGCTGCTCACATGCGAGGGCAGCCGGAGACTCATCATATTGACGCCTATTTCGCGTGGATCGAGGCGGGTCAGCGATCAGATGATCAGATGCGCGGCTTCCTCGAAGAAACGCGGCCGAAGTGGAAGCGGATGTTAGCCCACCCGACGTTACACCCGGCGGCCGTAAGTTCGGGCCTCGCACCTAGTGAGCTATCGCAAGTGGGTGCTGCGCATCATGGAGACCAAATGGCCTCGTGCTGCGCGCCATGCCGCCCTACCGCCCGGCCCGAACCCATGACGTGTCGTGTCATCACGTTGGGCTCCAACATCCGCTGGTGTTCGGACCATCTCGAACTGAAATACCGCAACGGGGATATCGTGCGCGTGCTGTTAGTCATCGATGCCTGCGACCGGGATAGCATCGCCTGGTCGGCCCTCGCCCATGGCGACGTCTCGGGCCAGATGGTGCGTTATCTCATGATTGAAGCCGGCGAGCGGCGCTTTGGTGGCATCAAGACGCCGCATCCTGTCCAATGGCTGTCCGACAATGCAGTAATGCAGTGCCTACATCGCCCGGAAAACGGCGACCACCGCACCGGCACTCGGCCTCAGGCTCGCCTTCACTCCCGTCCGCTCCCGCAAAGCAACGGCATCTCCGAGGCATTCGTGAAAACGCTGAAACGGGACTACGCCCGAAACGTCATTCTGCCCGACGCCGAAACTGTGATGGCCTTGTTGCCGAAATGGTTCGACGACTACAATGAAATCCACCCGCGCGCCGGCTTGCGCTTCCTCTCGCCACGCGAGTTCAGGGCTAAGGCCGTTGGTACTTAATGCAACCCGCTGCCTGTCCGGTCAAACGGGAGCCACTCCGTCGCGCTTCTCGGCAAACTTGGGATAGCCGCCGTAGCGTCGACCTGCAGCCTGTTCTCAAACCGAGGGATCCGACAGTGTACGCAGAGCCTTGGGGGCCGACCGCCAACCCATGAAGTAGAGTACGACAAGGCAGATCACGGGTACAAGCATTAGCAAAGACGCCACCGCGGCAATAGTCGGGTCGATCTGATGGCGGATATCCTCATACATCTTCAGAGGCAGCGTGCGGATCGAGAGCCCAGCTATCAGCGATGTAATAACGACTTCATCGAAGGAGGCGAGGAACGCGAACACGGCGCCGCCGATTATGCCCGGTCGGATCAAGGGCAGGGTCACACGCATAAAAGTCCGTATCGGCCCTGCGCGCATGCTCATCGCCGCCTGCTCCAGCCGTGGGTCGAAATTTGCCAGCGTAGCGGAGACGATCACGACGACGTAGCCAATGGCAACTATGCTATGCGCCAGGACGATGCCAGACATCGAGCCAAGTAGCCCGAATTTGACCAACCCGAGATAGGTCGCGATAGCGACTACGATGGCGGGAAAGGTGATCGGCGTCAGAATCGCCATGGTTAGTGAACTGCGCAGCCACGGCAGCGTTCGGTTGAGGCCGTAGGCCGCAAGTGTGCCCACGACAGTCGAAACGGCGGCAACGACTATACCGATCTGTAGCGTTGTCGAAGCGGCGTTGTACCAGAACGGGTCGCTGAAGAACGCGCGGTACCACTGCAGCGAGAGCCCCGAAGGCGGAAATTGCAAAAGCTTCCCCGGGCTGAATGACATGATTAGAACGAGAAGCTCAGGAAAGAGCAAGTAGAACATGACGAGCACTAGAAACACCGTGCCGATGATCTCCGACCAGCGAACGTGGCCGCCTCCCCGGTATAGCTGTGCCGTCCAGCGCTTTGCCCGACGGAGAGTAAGAAGTTCGCCCAGGTAGCGCTTCAGTGGGCCAAATGACAGTAGCCGACTTGGCCAGGATCTCCTCGCGGGTTGCGCAGTGCGGCTCTGCGTACCGGAAAGATCAAGACCAATTATGGAAAGCACGCCAAAGGCTATCGCCAGCAGAATAAAGGCCGCGGCGGCGACGCGCCCCATGTCAAAGAAGGTCTGGACCTGCGACGCAATGAAGGTCGAAAGCATGGCGTCTCCCAAACCGCCGAGTGCGGCCGGCGTGATGTAGAAGCCAAGGCAGATCACGAAGACCAATAGGGATCCGCTGCGCACGCCCGGCATGCTGAGCGGAAAAAAAACGCGCCAAAATGCGGTGAATGGCCGCGCGCCCATGCTGGGCGCCGCGGCCATCAAGGACTTGTCGATACTCATCATGACACTGACTAGAGGCAGGATCATCATGGGAAGCATGATGTGTACCATACCGATGTAGACGGCCTTTCGGTTGTAGATTAGCAGCAGCGGACTAGAGATAAGCCCGAGGTCGAGCAACAGGTTGTTGATTAGGCCGCGATCACCAAGAATCACAATCCATGCATAGGTCCGCACTAACCCACTGGTCAGATAGGGGACGATGACGAGCACGATGAGCGCCATGCGCACGCGCTTCGGAGCGGCCACGATCAGATAGGCCGTGGGATAGCCGATGAGGAGGCAAATTCCCGTAGCAACTGCACTAATCTCGATCGTCTGGTAAAGCACGCGGACATTCGCCGGCTGGCCGAAAAACGCGTGATAATTGGCGAGCGAGAAACCTGGCGCATCGAGGCTAGTCAGGAACAGCAGGATTATCGGCATGCCGAAGACAGCCAGCAGAACTGCGATGGCCGGCACAGTGAGCAAGATGGGCATTCGGCCCAAGTTCTTAAGTGTATCCATCCGCTTTCCCCTCTCGGCGCCTCATGCAGTGACGAAGCGAACGTCGGACCGAAGCCAGTCGAGGCGTACCTCATCCCCAGGCTGAAAAATCTGCTGTCCCGAAGCTACGTGCTCGCGCGTAATGAGCATGATGCTGCCGACGCGCACGTGGTATTTCCGCAACGCGCCGGCATAGATCATATCTTCGACGGTACCGATGATGGACTGTCTTTGGTCCGCATCGGCGCGCCTCGGGGCAGTACGGGCGGCGACGCAGATACGCTCCGGCCGGAGCATCGCGAGAGTGCCGGAGCGCGGCGTGCCATTGTGTTCGACCTTGAACTCAGGGCATTCAAGAATATTGGCTTCCCCCAGAAAGTACGCCACGAACCGCGTAGCGGGCCGGTCGTACAGCGACTCCGGTGTGTCGGTCTGCTCAATCTGCCCGCCGCGCATGACGACGATGCGATCCGACAGCGTAAGCGCCTCCTCCTGATCGTGCGTGACACATACGGTGGTTTTGCCAAACTCCCGATGGAGGCTTTTGAGCTCGCCTTGCATCTGCTCGCGAAGGTTGCGATCAAGAGCGCCCAGCGGCTCATCGAGTAGCAGGAACGGTGGGTCGGCGATCAGCGCTCGAGCAAGCGCCACCCGCTGCTGCTGGCCGCCGCTCAATTGCGACGGCATGCGGTCGCCAAAATCCTCCAGGTGCACTCGCTTAAGCATGCGAACGACGTGGTTTGTTCTCTCGGCAGCCTTCATACCGCGCATTTCGAGTGGAAATTCCAGGTTGGCGCGCACCGTGAGGTGTGGAAATAGCGCATAGCTCTGAAAGACGATGCCTTGGTCACGCCGGTAAGACGGGACTGAGGCAACCGACTTTCCAGCAATGCGGATGTCCCCCTTACTGGGCGCTACAAACCCCGCGAGCAGCATCAGTGCTGTGGTCTTCCCCGACCCGCTTGGTCCGAGTATGGTCAAGAACTCGCCGCGACGAACTCGAAGTGATAGATCTTTCACCGCAGCGATCGAACCGTACATCTTGGTGACACTGCAGAATTCTAGCTGCGCAGGGACCGCAACTTTCTCCAATGCTTGATCCTCGGTGATTACCAGAGTGGCGCCTTCGACATGCAAAGTTACAAATCCTCCAATACGATCGAACTGAGGCGCCAGACGCGCTGCTTCCTAGTCGCGCGGGTGCCCACAATGTGGCTTCATCCATTTGGTCGGTCGGCCAACCAACTGGATCGTCGCCGCCTTTACAACAGTCTTCGTGGATGATTATTGAAGAATCCACTCGTTCCAACGCTGGATAAGCCGCTCTATGTTTGATTTACCGTCTGCCCCCACCTCAGCGTACCATTTGGCATCCGATACTATGCTGGATGCTAGATATTCAGGGTGGCTGGCGAGCTTTCGCCCGAGATCATCCGGTATCAGCTTGAACGCATTTCCGTTCGTTGGACCATAAGGAATAAGCTGTGCAAACGCAGCCTGCCTATCAGCCCGGGTGATGAACTCGATGAATTTCTGTGCGTTTTGCAAATTCGGGCAGCCCTTCGGAATCCCCCAGCTTTCCCACGACAGCACTGACTGGCTTCGATTGATCTCTAGCGGCGCACCTTGGTCGATTAGTAGAGCCGCCCGGCCGTCGTAGGACTCCGCCAAATCAACCGCTCTGTCGTGCATCATCTGCTGAATTTCAGATCCGGTCATCCACCACTTGCGTACATGCGGCTTGATCTTGTCCAGACTGGCGAAAACTCGGTCGATATCCAAAGGAAAGATGGCGTCAGCAGGCACACCATCCGCCAATAGAGCCGGAACCCACGGACCACCACCCTCCGCACCGGACGCCAAGGTGCGAACTCCAGGAAACTTTTCGACATCCCAAAAATCTCCCCAATTGGATGGGCGCGGCTTATCAGCCGGGAATTTTTCGGTATCGTAGACCATGCATTTCGCGAAGACAATTGAACCCACACTATACGGCGTTCTAGTGAAGTCCAGCATGGCATCTAGATTGTCCTTCTTGTAGATTGAGTAATCAATCTTTTCGAGGAAACCTGTCTCTGGAGCGCGAACATCCGTGAATGGTTGCACTGGAACCACATCGACCGAAACACTGTTGGTCGACACCATCAGCTGAAGCTGGGCCTCGGGAACTTCGTCGGTGATCGGCGTCACTTTGATGCCGGTCTCGGCTTCGAAAGGTTTTACAAAGGCTTCAATACACGCCTTTCCGTATTCACCACCATTCAGCGCAACCTTCAGCTCGCCCGCGGACTGCGCAACAGCGCGCGGGATTTCAGAAGACACCGCACCTAGGGCCACAGCGGACGCCGCTTGTATAAAACTTCTGCGGTTCATGGCTAACGTCATTTGCTTGTTCTCCCTCATTGTTCCCACCACTGGACAGGAATCGCTTCTTTCGAAATTGCGCCTACGACGTTGCGTTAAACAAGCAGCGCCGATCGATTAGACTTATCCAATAGCCGATGCTATTAAGCGACGGCTCCAACACTGGATCCTGGGTTGTGCAGTGCGGCAGTCAAACTGTTGGCTACGGAGCATGTAAGCGCCCGGCCGTGCCTCGCGCATGTAGCCGAAAGTCCTCCCATTCCCATCTATGGTCGCCCACAAGCCCGGGCACTCACGAACTGCCGCGTTCAGCGATCATGCAACAGAGCATCAAACGCGCGACGGCTTCGGTCAAATATAGTTTGAATATGTCTGTCATCTGCAAGAGAGATGGTACCCTAGTCCCTATGATTGCTGGGCCTGAAGGTGGCCCGTGATCCGATATGCAACGGTACGAGTTTAAGCCGGCTGGCCGGCGCCGAGCCTCATGCATAGGAGACTGGCCATATGGAACATATCAGATCTGTCGGTTTGGATATTCACAAGGAGCGGATTTCGATCGCGGTGGCAGAGAGCGGACGTGGCGGGTTGGTGGAATATCTCGGCGAGATTGCCAATGACCCTGATGCCATCAAAAAGCTAAGCGATCGTCTGGAGCGTCCCAGCAAGCCGCTGGCGTTTTGCTATGAGGCCGGCCCGTGCGGTTATGGCGTCTATCGCCAACTCACCAGCCTGGGCCATCGGTGCGACGTGGCGGCGCCATCGCTGATTCCGCGGAAGCCTGGCGATCGGGTGAAGACAAACCGTCGCGACGCCACCATGCTCGTCCGCCTCAATCGGGCCGGAGAGTTGACCCTCGTCTGGGCGCCCGATACGGATCACGAAGCCATGCGCGTCTTGATCCGGCTGCGCAGCGTCGTGCGCCAGGTGGTGACGCGAGCGCGTCAACATCTTCAGGGATTTCTGCTGCGTCACGGGCATAAGCACGAGCGTGGGACGGCCTGGCGAATGGCTTACCGGCGATGGCTTTCGACATTGGGCTTCGAACATCCCGCTCAGCAGATCGCATTTCAGGACTACGTCGATGCCTTCATGGACGGTGCTCGATCCCGGGCGAGGACAAACCAAAAAGGGCTACTTCTGGGCGATCGCCTCGGATGACCGGGGTCATGGCGGCGTCAGTCCGCCGATCGTGCTGTTCAGATATGCGGCGGGCGCAGCGGCGCCTTTGCCGAACAGTTGGTTCGAGAAGCAGCTGTCGATGATCTCTTCCGGTTCCCAACTGGCCACTGATATCCGTTGCTACGCGCTCGCTTACCGGGAGAGCCTGACCAGGTTCCTGGAGGACGGTCGCCTGGAGCTGGACACCAACCCGGTCGAAAACGCCATCAGGCCGGTGGCCCTGACGAGAAAAAATGCGCTGTTTGCGGCGCATGAGGTTGGGGCCGAAAATTGGGCGCTGCTGGCCTCCATCGTGGCGACCTGCAAACTGGGCGACGTCAATCCGGTCGCCTACATTGCCCAATCGCTGCAGGCGGATCATCGATGGCCATCCTCAAAGCCGAACCGAGCAGCTCATGCCCTGGAACTTCCCGAAAGTGTCAAGCCAAGACGCATTGGGGATCGGCAATGCGCTTACGCCAATGCCCTCAAAGGATGGGCATTCCATGACAAAAGATAAACTGCACATAACTCAAATTCACACTACGTGCCGCATTGACGCGATAGAGTTTCGGCGATGCCGATCGAGGACGGCGCCCTGAGCCCCAACCCTGCGAACTGCAGCTTTGTGCACACGTGCACGAGTGACAACATCCAGCAAAAGGCTCCGGAGCTGAGACTATGAACGCCTGCCGAGTCCGACCAGTCTTATTTGGTCACGTAGATGCATTTCCCCAAAGCGGTCAAGAAGGGGCATGCGCTTTGCCGACATCGGAAAGCTGACCGATGAGACTGACAACCGAACGTCTCATATTGCGTCCCTGGGAGCACAAAGACCGGAGCCCGATGGCGCGAATTTACGGCAGTGCGCACGTCATGCGTTTTCATTCCAAAGTGCTCACTGTCGAGGAAGCTAACGTCAAGATTGACCGTGCGATCGAGCTTGTCCGGACGGACGGGTTTCATTTTCAGGCGGCAGAGCTGAAGGGCAGCGGCGAGCTTATCGGTATGATTGGACTCGGCGTCCTCTCAGAGGCGGTGCAGGCGGCAAATCCCAATCATCGGATCGTCGAAATCGGCTGGCTTCTCGCAAATGAGCATTGGGGCAAAGGGCTAGCGCCCGAAGGTGCGCGCGCGTGGCTCGACTACGCCTGGTCAATCAATCTACCAGAGGTCGTAGCCATCACAGCCAAGGCTAACGCGCCTAGCCGAAGGGTCATGCAGAAGATCGGCATGATCTATGATCCCGGAGGCGGTTACGAGAACCCCAAGGCCCAAGGCCCCGAGGGCCATTGGTTGCGACCAAATGTGGTCTACAGGAAGCGGAATCCGACATTGTAATGGTTGCAATCTATGGTTGTGGCGAGTAGCTCAGCCATTCGTCTTTCGACCGGATCACTGGAGGCGGTCGCCCACCCCCGGTTCCCACAGAACGTGGCGTGCGGAGCTACCGCACCACGCTTTTCGGCAGTTGCTTCACAGCACCGCAAGCGCCCGCAGCCCCCGGTATGGGAGCCGCAGTTTCGGATGCAGTAGCGGGGTCCGTTCTTTGATCTGGTGGAAGGCGTCCCAGTCAAGGCGACCGCCGTCACGGCTGCGACTGCACAGCATCTTGCGCCAGTAACGCCCAGTGACCCGATACACCTTTGTCAGCGACCGGATATTTCCGGCAACACCATAGTAGGCATAGTGGCGACGCAGGGCAGCGTTTATCGCTCTGACCTGATCACTGATCGCGTGATGCCGTATTTGTCGCATCAACTCCTGCAACGACGACACGCTCCTTTGAAGCCGAGACTTCTCCGTGCGCATGCCAACCTTGAAGTTACCCTTCAGGTTCCGCGTGCAGTACAGCGTCATGCCCAGGAAATAGGTCTCCGGACGGTTTCTGCTGCGTTTGCCCGCGTGTCGTTGTGCGAACCGACCAAACTCGACCAGCTTGGTCTTGGTCGGTTCGAGGGTGAGGCCAAACTTCCCCAACGGGATCCGCCTTGGAGCCTTGCGCCGGGCTCCCGCGTGGGCAAAATAGCTCAGGCTGATGCCGTACCAGCCGGCACCGCGGCCGTCCATATAATCCATCCTTCGCCTTTGATGCGGGTTGCCAAGCGTCATGCGTGATGGAGCGTTGGAGGGGTGTGGCTCAGCAGTTCAGCACCATGCTCTGTCACCAAGACGTGGGCCCCGACCCCAAATAAGTAACCGTTTTCGCTGCACAATATATTTGGCATGTGCAAGGTCATGCCCACTGTTAGGATCTCTTCTGCACATGGCTCCAAACTCAGGTCACCGCGTTCAGCCCAATTAATGCCCGTTTGATATCCGGTACGTTGGCGAAAGACTCCCTGGCGTCCAGATCGCTTCAGCACCTCCCGGCCAGCAGCGTCCATCTGCCCCGCGCTGGTACCCGGCTTAATCGCGGCAACGAGGGCCTCAATGACTTCCTCGGCCAAGGTGTGCAGAGATTCGGTCTCCGGATGGCGGCCAAGTACGGCGCACCGGACCAACCCTGCGGTGTACCCGTGCTTCGATCCGCCGATTTCCAAAAAAGCAGGTTCATTATTTCTAATGGGATGCTGCGTCGGAGCGGCGTGCGGTAACTTCGTCCGCTCCCCAAACAAAATGGTAGCGGGAGCCGGCCCAAATTCGTCACCAGCGTTGCTAGCCTCTGCCTTGATCGCCGCCGCGATGGCCGCAGCCATCTCCAGTTCGGTAACACCTTCGCGTAGCGAGCCCTGGAAGGTTCGCACAGCCAGGTCGGTCATGCGCATAGCGTCGCGCATGCACTCGAGCTCTAGCTCGCCTTTCACCGCCGCTACCGAGGAAACCAGCCGAGTGGCATCAGAGATCTTCAAATCGGGAAGCTGCGCCTGAAGTGCATTGACATCGGCCGGTGCGAAGCCCCAGCAGCCAAGCTCAAATCCGACCCACTTGCTGTGCAGTCCATGCTGGCGAAGGACGTCAGCACAAACCTTGCCAAAATCCTGCTGGTGCGTATAAGTAATTATCTCATCAATGCAACTATACGAACGAACTACCTCCTCGTCGTATTCTCGAACGACATATATCGGTGACCGGCCAGGCCGCAATATTAAAGGAAACGGCGCGAAGTATGCGCCACTTCCATCATATCCGCTGAGATACCGAAGATGGCCATTGGCAGTGACCACAAGTGCATCTAACCTGGCTCTAGTTACCGCCTCCAGCACTTTATGCTGCCGGCGCTCGTACTCTGATCTCGGGAATGGGACACCCGTCAGAGGAATCGCAGAGCGTATATTCGCCATATCTCACCTCAATGATTGCCAGTGTGGTTGGTCGCGCAACAATGCCCACCGGATCGACGTTCGAAACCGTGTAACGTTCCGTGATTTTTGGTTCATTCAACCGTCCCGGTGGTCAATGGCATCAGCGCGACGGACAATTTAGCCCTGCTCGCCGCCGTACATTTTGGTCCGCGGTGAAGTGCTTTGCCAACTAGGACTCCAAACACAGTCAGAGAAAGTGAATGTTGAAAATCACGCGAACAGAGCATTCTGCGGCGCGGCCGCGATAGCGATAATTCCGCCAGCGGAAACGCGACCCGGTCATGGATATCTACTCCTCGACCGGCAACAGGCGGTATTGGCCAAACGAGTCCAGTTCATGTTTCCAGAACCTTTGCGTTGCAATCATCCCTGGTCTCGGTGCGCGGTGGCTCGCTGTCGCGCTGCCGACAAATATTGGCTCCCTTCGGCGGGGAGATAGCGCTCTCAGTTGCGTTGCGGTTCATGATGCCGTTGCTTAGTGAGGTCAAAACATTTTCTTGATTCTAGCCTAAAACCAATGGATGTCGGGCTTTCTACGTTGGAATCGACGTTAGCTGAAATTGCGGTACGCGGCCAAGAGCGGACTGAATACGAAGGTCAGGCAGAAAATGATTGCTCTCGAACAAGCAATTCGCCTCACCGTCTTCAATAACATAGAGGTGCCTAGAGTGACGAGATAAGCACCATTGTTGACGTACCTCCCTCTTGTGTTCTCATGCACCAATCATCTACGACGATCACCTCTTATTTGGTGCCATCTGCGTTGGAGCGGGGAGGTGGAGGGCTGCAGATTGTTCCTGGTCGCCAAGCGTTAAAAAGGGTGTGATCGACCAACTCATTAAGTCGACGGCGCGCTGAAGAATCGCCGCAGTTTGACCAGGGCTGGGTGAAGCGGCGATGATATGTCCCATGCGGTCTCGATAGTCGGCTTTCCTGAGGATCGGCGTCTTGGGTTCAACATACAATTTGACCTCAGCGACACCTGGTATCGCAACCGCCTGGCTGGCGCCCTCGATCCAATCTAGGATGCCGTCGCCCTCAGGAACAAGGAATCGCGCGGCCACAGTCTGCGAATGCCTTCTGCGCAAATCCCACTCCTCGCCGATCACGAGCTTGAGGTGCTCGGCAATGAGATCGACCCCGTAAGCCAGTTGAACTACTCGAGGACCGATCCCACCCGCAAGTCGCGGATTCACCTCAATGACTACTGGCCCACGCTCCGTCCACCGGAATTCGATGGCTGTCGGCCCCCAGCCAAGGCCGAGAACTTGCAAACAGCTCAGCGAAACATCGGCGATACGCTTATATTCGTCATCGCTCAGAGGGGCCGGAAAGGTCATTTCACGAAATACGAAATGCGGTAAAGGGCCGGAGTCAGCCGCGGCAATCCCAATGACCTCATTTCCCATTATGTCGGCGTAATAGAAGGGACCCTGTGCGAATTCTTCGACAAGGATCCTCGGCGAAGACCCCAATGTAGTCTCCCCAGCCAGCAGATAGGCTGTATGTTCGGCCAACTCGTCGGCGTTGCGGCACAATCGGACACCGCAGCTGCCGCTGCCAACGGCTGGCTTAACAATCACCGGTAGGCCGATCTCCGCAGCAGCGCTTTCTACCTCCGTGGCATCCGATGCCAGGCGATAAGCAGGCATTGGAATGCCGGCCGCCGCGAGGAGTTGACGTTGAGTGAACTTGTCGCAGCATTGTTCAATGGATGCCGGGTTAGGTCCTGGCAGATCGAAATGCCGGCAGAGCTTGCCAACTGTCGCATAGATCGACTCGTCGAGGCCCGAAAAGCCAGTAATGCCAGCAATGTCATAGGTCGCACGTAGCCGGGTACATTCGCGGATCAGCGCATCGAGATCTTCTGTGTCGACACGGATAGCCTCAAGGCTTTCCGCCGCAAGATAGTCGTACTGAGCTGGATCGGCCGCCAGGGTAATTGGATGCAGCCCAAGACGCTGGGCTGCTTTCATGTTTGGCAGACCAATAGTCCTGTGGCCTTCAACCAGGATGAGCGCTCTTGTTGCCATTGGGGTCGACCTCCATGTGGGCAGTGCAGCGGCCTGAGCCTAAACAGGCGTCGGTTTGATTTGCGTCTGGCCTCAGACGTAGCGTGCATAGCACTGTCAGCGATCCGCGCTCGCGAAGATTCTGTAAAGTTATTTGAAGGGTGTGTTGCAACGCTGATTATCAGGCAGCGGCAGCGTGTTAGGGAGCGACTCAACGAATATCCCTCGGTGCGATATTCTAATCGCCAATTGAGTCCGCGGTACTGCTTTTGCAAGCGTCGGCAGTTGGCTACAATCTCAGCCTGCGCTATCTGACGAGAAGACCATCCTTGCCGAAGGTATCCGCTTTGCGCTCAGCCACCGGCCTGACCTGACAAAATTCCAGACGCCGCCGTACCGAGCTCGACTCTAATGCTATCGCACGTTTGGATCCGTCCGGTCTCGGTGGTCGCAAAGAACATACAGAACGGCGCGCAGTCTTGATCCCGCGGAATTGCCGCCATACTGCAATGGCGCTTCTCGCCGCGCAGCCAGCCCACACCGCATCCAAGCTCCGTTTCGAGCCTATCCTGCCTTTGGCACGTCCGTGCTCACGCGTCACCGCAACGCTGGCAGGGTGGATGGCAGGGGCCTCGATGTTGCGCGCCCGCAGCCAGCGCGCCAGCCAAAAGCCGCGCGGCCGCCCCATAAGCGACGGCGATCCGCTTGATAGTCTGCCCGGCTTGGCCGGCTTGGTCGCCCCAGCGCAGCAGCAGCTTCAACAATGACGGCGTGTCGGCATAAACCTTCTTCCGCGGCTGGCGCTTGCACCCGGAACAAGCGCGGCAATCAGCCATTTCGCCTTGCTCATTTCGATGACGGCGACGATAGTGTTATCCTGTTCAAAAGCGGTAAGGGACCGGCTCGCGTCAAACAAATGCGACATGGACGCTCTCCTTCTGATGGTGGTTTTTACAGCGCCGAAGGATGCCACATCCTCGCCGCTTGCCCCATAGCATCTCAGCTCCAGCTCCCGCCAAAGGCCGCCAAGCATCTGGCCTTCCCGACGGTTATCGGCCCCGCGGATCCTCCGATCCGGCCCGAACGGCACATCCCAACCTCGATCCCGACCATCCGGCGACGCCTGACAGTGGCCCTGGCCAGCCGCCTACAACGATGTCCGTGCTGCACAAGGGCCATGGACAGTCCCCGTTAGGCCCGCACGTTATGACGCAGTAAGACTAGGTGGCAGCCTTCGACCGCTTCGATGCGGCAGTCAGCATCCGCCCGCGGAAGCGTCGGCAATCCACTCCGTCAGGCTCTTGCTGAAGCTGCGCGGGACGAGAAGATCGCATTCGAATGCGCTGCTGCGCAGCAGCAGGACCGGCATTCGATGGAGGCCGGTTTGGAGTGCCCGTCCCTCGCCCAACGTCTCCCAATCCACCGCGACGCACCGCTCCAGCACATGTTTGAGGCCCCCGCCGGAAAGCTGCAGCCGCACCCTGCCCTCGCCGAGCGGGAGCGCGCAGCCGAGTTCCGGATCGACATCGATAATGGGCGGCGGGCCATCGCAAAGCAGCCAGAACCGGCGTGGCGCAACGCGGATCACGAGCCGGTTGTTATGACGAGCAGTCTCGCCGACTTCGTTCGGCAGCGGCCCGCCCAGCATCCGGTGCAGTTCCGCCTCGAATGGCGCCATCGCGCCGCCCCAGCCCTCGAATTGTACCATCGCGCAATCATACGCTGCCATTTCGAACCCCGCCATGGTCGAACCATCAGCCATGGAGCCGCTCTCCCTTCGGATCGAGGAATATGGGTGAGACTACCCGGGCCCGCACCGTCTGGCCCATGATCGGATAAGCGGCGACGATCTCGGCACCCTCCACCGCTGCTTCCCGGGCAAGCAGTGCAAGCCCCACCCAGACGTCGAGCGTGGGGCTATATGTCACAGACGTGATGCGGCCGAGACCGTGGCCCTGCATCGGCTCGCCAGGCCTGAACAAGATCGCGCCGGCGTGCAACTGCCTCCCAGGTTCAACGCCGCGCAGCCCAACCAACCGCGGGCGGGTCGGGTCGCTGAACGCATCGCGGCGGCCAAGAACCTCCCCCACATAGCCGCTGCGCTTGCCCACCATGCGGCCGAGCCCCAGGTCGTCGAGCGTTGTCCTGCCGTCAATCTCCGGCCCCGCAACGTGGCCCTTCTCGACGCGCAGCGTGCCCAAGGCCTCGACGCCGTAAGGCTTCAGGCCGAAAGGCGCGCCGGCCTCCATCAGCCGACACCACACCTCCTTGCCCAAGCTCGCGCCGGCATAGATCTCGTATGCCCGCTCGCCGGAGAAGCTAAGGCGGATGATGCGCAGGGGCCTAGCGCGATACTTCCCTTCGAGCAGCCCCATATGCGGCAACCCCTCGTTTGAGACGTCTAAATCGGGAAACGCGGCAGCGAGGATATCGCGGCTCTTCGGACCGGCTACCGACATCGCCGCCCATTCGTAGGTGACCGAAGTTACCGAAACGCGCAGGTCGGGCCAGGCGGTATCGAGCAGGAATTCGAGCTGGGACATCACGTCCGCGGCCTTCGCGGTCGATGTCGTCATAAAAAAGTGCCGCTCGCCGAGCCGGGTCGTTGTGCCATCATCGAAGACGATGCCATCGTCGCGCAACATGACGCCGTAGCGCGCGCGGCCGACCGGCAGCTTGGCAAAGCCGTTAACGTAGACCCGGTCGAGGAAGCTGGCTGCGTCCGGCCCCTGTATGTCGATCTTGCCGAGCGTGGAGATGTCCATCAGCCCGGCCGCCTCGCGCACCATCCGCATCTCCGCGACATAGGCGTCGTCCACGTCGCGGCCGGAAGTACGATAGAACCAGGGCCGCATCCAGAGGGCGCCCTCCAGCATCTGCGCGCCGTTGGCGACATGCCAGTCATGCATAGGCGTGCGCTGGATCAGCTTGTAATGATGGCCGATGCTGCGCCCGGCCAGCGCCCCGATGACCACCGGTGTATAGGGCGGGCGGAACGTTGTGGTGCCAACTTCTGGAACCGCCATGCCGCGCAAGGCGGCCATGGCCGAAAGGGCATGGAAATTGCTTGTCTTGCCCTGGTCGGTGCCCATACCGAGCGTGGTGTAGCGCTTCAGATGCTCGACTGACTCGTATCCCTCGCGATGCGACAGCGCGATGTCACTGGCGGTCACGTCCATCTGCAGGTCGACGAAGGCCTTGCCTTCGGTAAGTCCCGCCTTTCGGTTCCCGAACCACCTCTCCCCCGATCGACGGGGTAGAGGATGCTCCGGCCACATGGTAGGGCTCCCGTCCTCTCCCCTCGCCAGGACATGTGCCGAGCGAATCGAGGCGGAGAGGGGGTTGTCATTAGGTCCCGCATTGATCCTAGTAAGTTCGAGCCTGACGCACTGCTGGACTGACTTCGCTATGCCGCAGAAGGCAGATGCCTCGGCCCCTGCACGATGCCCGTCCTCGATCGCGCCTCCTCTTGTGAAGCCTCCCGTCACCCCACCGGCCACGAACAGCCCCGCTCCGAGCTTTCCGGGAACGAAAGTACGTATGTCTTCGCGATAGACCGGCTTCGCCCCAAGGTGGGAGGTCAGATGCACGGTCGGCGACCAGCCGCCGGAGATCGCAACCAGGTCGCTTCTAACCGTGGCTGGACCGCCCGGTTCGGAAAGCGTAACAGCGCGGACGGCACGACTCCCCAAAACATTGGCAATCCGCGATTTCGTGCGGACGGCTATGCCCCGGCGGCGCGCCTGTTCCAGAAGTTCATGTATCGGTTCGGAGCGGCTGTCAGCTATCGTCACCTCTGCCCCGGCTGCCGCTAGATCGAAGGCTGCTCTGTAGGCGCTGTCGTTGTCGGTCGCAACCACCACCCGCGTACCCGCCAGTACGGCAAAGCGGTTCAGATAGATCCGCGCCGCGGAGGCCAGCATGATGCCGGGCCGGTCGTTATTGGCGAAAGTAAGCGGACGCTCAATCGCCCCAGACGCATAAACGATCGATTTCGCTCGCAGAAGCAGTAGCGTCTGGCGCGCTTGCCCTTCTTTCGGATCGGCGGCTCCGGAGCCGTGCCGCTCCACGAGCCCGAGCACGTTGCTGTCATAAGCGCCAAACGCCGTGGTGCGCGTCATCAATGAGACATTCGGCATTTCGGCGAGCCGTGCGAGCATTTCGGAAAGCCAGACCGCGGACTCAGTGTCCGCCGGATCCGACAGAAGCGTGCCGCCGGGTGCAAAATCTTGTTCGATCAGGACCACTCTGGCGCCTGCCTCGCCCGCTGCGAGCGCAGCGGAGAGCCCCGCCGGGCCGCTGCCGACTACCGCGACGTCAGCGAAGAGATGGCGTACGTCGTAGCGATCCGGATCGGGCTCCTCTCCCGCGCGGCCGAGCCCCGCCGCCTTGCGGATGAAGTGTTCATAAAACATCCAGGCCCGCCGGGTCGGACCCATGAAGGTCTTGTAGTAGAACCCTGCCGACAGAAAGGGCGCAAACAGGCCGTTTATGCCCTGGACGTCGAACTTGAGCGACGGCCAGCGGTTTTGACTTTCGGCAACCAGCCCTTTAGCCAGTTCCACCGTCGTAGCCGCTAGGTTGGGTTCGCGGCGACCGCCCGTTCCCAACGTCACGAGCGCATTCGGCTCCTCGGGTCCGGCTGAGTAGATTCCGCGCGGCCGGTGATACTTGAAGCTGCGGCCGACGAGGCGGACACCGTTCGCCAGCAGCGCCGAGGCGAGCGTGTCTCCGCGAAAACCGGTCATCGCCCTGCCGTCGAAGGTGAATTCGATTGGCTGCGAGCGGTCGATCCGCCCACCTATAGGAAGCCGCCTCATGCGCGAGTCTCCCGAGCGAAGCGGCTCGAGGTGATGGCATGGCTCCGCGTGTCGCGCTCGACGACAAGCCATTGCCGGCAGCCCATCACGTGCTGCCAATATTCGCGATGCAGCCCGGCCGGGTTCTCGCGCACGAAGACGTAACGGTACCAGGCTTCGAAATCCGGATCGTCATACGCTGGCCGGTTCACCCAGGCGTCTCCGCCGTAGCGGAACTCGTCGTGGTCGCGCGGCCCGCAGCAGGGACATTCGATGCGCAGCATGATCTTTCCGTCTCTCGATTATTGTAGCCAGGCGAATGGGCCGGCGCCTGCCTCGTCGATCGTGCGACCGGTGCGGAAGCGATCGAGCCGATAGGCGGCGGTGAGGGGATGGGCTTCGCCCTTGGCGAGCGTATGCGCAAAGCACCAGCCCGAAGCGGGTGTGGCCTTGAAGCCGCCGTAACACCAGCCGCCGTTGAGGTAGAGCCCGTCGATGGGCGTCGGGCAGATAATTGGGCTCGCGTCGGGCGTCATGTCCATCACGCCGCCCCAGTGCCGCAGAATGCGCAGCCGCGAGATGCAGGGCATCATCGCGATCGAAGCCTCGGCGACCTCGCGAACGACGCCAAGATTGCCGCGCTGCGCATAGGAATTATAGCCGTCCAGGCCCCCGCCAAAGACCAGTCCGCCCTTGTCCGACTGGCTGACATAAAAATGGTCCGCACCATAGGCGACAACGTGATGGACCAGTGGCTTGATCGGTTCGGTCACGAAAGCTTGCAAGATATGGCTTTCGATCGGCAGTTCGAGGCCGGCCTTCCGGGCGAGCACCGAGGTGTGCCCCGCCACCGCAAGCCCCACTTTTGTGGCGCCGATTCGGCCCCTCGTCGTCTCGACGCCGACGATGCGGTCGCCGTGACGGACGAAGTCCGTCACCTCGCAGCCTTGGATGATGTCGATGCCATGGGCGTCGGCTGCGCGGGCGTAGCCCCAGGCCACCGCGTCATGGCGCGCGGTGCCCGCTCGGCCCTGAAGTATCGCACCGTGAACCGGGAACAGCGCCTTCTCCGAAAAATTAAGATATGGCACCATCCGGCGGACCTCCTCGCGATTAAGCAATTCGGCGTCGATCCCGTTTAGCCGCATGACGTTGGCGCGATAGCCGAAAGTGTCGAATTCGCCGGGCGAATTGGCGGTCAGCAAAAAGCCGCGTTGCGAGAACATCACGTTGAAATTGAGCGCCCGCGACAGGCCCTCCCACAGCTTCATCGAAAATTCGTAGAACTGGGTATTGCCATCAAGCCGATAGTTCGACCGAACGATTGTGGTGTTTCGGCCGACGTTGCCACCACCGATATAGCCCTTCTCCAGCACGGCCACATTGCGGACGCCGTGGTTCTCGGCCAGATAGAAAGCGGTCGCCAGGCCGTGCCCGCCGCCGCCTACTATAACAACATCATAGACAGGTTTGGGATCGGGCGCCCGCCAGGCGCGCCGCCAGTGCCTGTTGCCGGTGAGCCCATTGCGAAGGATCGATAAAGCCGAGTAGCCGCGCATGCCGATTCCGTTATTTAACGAAGGCGTCGGGGGGAAGTTGCAGAAGGTTTTCCCTCGCCCCGCTTGGTGAGGCGGACACATTCGGAGATCGCGATGCCCCGGTCCTTTAACCAGACGCGGATGACCGTGACCCCAGGCGTTATGATTTCACCAACATAGATCATTCGGTCTCAGCCCCCCCCGGCCCGAATAGCAGCTTGGTCGTCATAGACAAATGCTCCATTGCCATGGGCGAGAAGGACATCTTTAATCTGCATGCACTTCACCTTGCGTGAACGGGCGGACCAGTTCGAACCAACTACCGGTCCACTATGCGCCACTTGGCGTGGGACTCACCAACATAAAGTCACGAACAGTACCATCGCGTTTTCAGATGACAGAGGACAGCTCCGCGTGAGAGACTGAGAAGTCGCCGAAACCGACGCAGTTATTGCGCGAGTATGTGTTCTTCAGGCGTGTACACGCCGCGGTATTTCGTGCGGCGTTCTCGTCAGATCTGGCCTTTCACCAAAGACCTGGGACAGCCCCGCGCGACGGCTTTCGTTCAGTCGAGCTTCTCAACCATCATATGACGCTCGGCATGGCAACGTATTGAGTAAGATGAAAGCGTTTACACTCGCCGGCTGGAAAACACTCCGTGTCGGCGAGACTCAATTTGCCAGTGATGTTGCGAAGGACGATTGGCGCGTCTTTGCGTCGCGATGCCAATCGCCGCTGATGAAATGTGCGCCTCGCTCCCTCAACGAGTTCAGTGAGCAGGTTGCTCCACTCGAATTCCAAACGAGCTACCGGACGACAAGTCGACAGGTCTTCATCATGCTAAGATTTCCCAAGATGGGACCGTCTAGCAAGGCTCGTCGTCCGAAGCTCTAAACACTCGCTCAGGTTTTCACTGGCGCCCTCTCGGCCTCTAGGACCATTGATTGAAACTCATCGGCGCTGTATTCACCGAGTTGCTCTAACAACCTTGGCCACACAGAAAGGCCTTCCGTCAAAGACGCCAACCGGAAGAATTCGTTAGGCGCATGAATATCCTCATCCGGCAGGGCAAATCCGAACATCAGCGTTTGGAGGCCCAACAACTCCTGGAATATCACAGTGATGGGAATGGACGCTCCCAGCCGGACAAGCACCGGCTCTTGACCGGTGGCCTCAGACAAGACTTTTTTTGCCGCAAGCACAAGTGGATGCTCGGTAGGGAGGTTGAAAGCTCTGCTCCCAGTTCCCGGGTCGTCGATCGAGATCTCGACGTCTCGGGGGCAAACGGTGCGCAGATGAGCCTTCAGCGCGTCTGAGGCCTCGTCAGGGTCCTGACCGGGGACGATTCTCAACGATAGCTTAGCGTGGGCAGTACTTGGGATCACTGTTTTGCTGCCGAACCCGGTGTAGCCTCCCCAGATTCCGTTTACGTCCAAGGCCGGTCGAAGCGTTAGCTGCTCACGTATCGAAAAGCCATGTTCCCCGTGGGCGCGCGCCCCAACATCCTTGACGAAAGCGGCCTCGTCAAAGGGAAATCTGGCCGTCTCAGCTCTGGCACTCACAGAAACGGAAGGGAGAACCGCCAGCAATCCCGGGATTGCAATCGCGCCATCCTCATCATGTAACGAAGCGATGATCTTCGCCATCTCATGTGCGGCGTTCCGGACCGCGCCGCCGTAACGACCAGAATGAAGGTCTTTATCGGCGGTTCGGATTGAAATCTCAAACTCAACAATTCCGCGCGAGCCGACATTTATCGTTGGTATTTTGGGATGCGCTCGCGCGCCATCAGCGGATATCATTCCGTCAGCCCGGAGCAAATCGCCATACCGCTGGACAATCGGCCGCAGACTAGGACTGTTGGTTTCTTCCTCCCCCTCCAAAAAAACTTTCACATTCACGGGGCAGGCACCCCGGAATTTCAGAAATGCAGCGATTGTTTCGAGTGCGATTGCAGTCGAGCCTTTAACATCAGATGCCCCGCGCGCGTAGAGCCGACCGTCACGGATGGTTGGTTCGAAAGGTGGACTTACCCAGGCTTCTGCCGGGTCGGGAGGTTGAACATCATAGTGTCCATAGATGAGCAAAGTGGGTTTCCCGGGCGCCCCGTTCCAAGCTGCATAAACCGCTGGATGACCGCCGCCATCGAGAAGTTTGACATCGCTCAAGCCCATTCGCTCGAGCCAGTCCACTAGGAACGCTTGCGCGTCCCGCATCCCTCCTGCGAAAGCTGGGTCTGTGCTCACGCTTGGCAGGCGCAAGAAGGCGCACAGTCTATCCACGATTTCACTCTGGCGACCAAGTAGGTCTTGAACGATTGCATCTACATGCATGGTCTTCTCCTGGCATTCTCCGGAAGGACGCCCTTCCCGCTAACGGGAGCACTCATTCTTCTGTATCGATTCGAACGTCCTGTGATTCTCAGTACGCCGCTTCCCTACGCGAGGGATGCTTAATTCGCTATTAGATTGCACACCAATCTTTTCGGCAAGTTGAGAAGATCGCATGAAATATAAACCGCCTCAATACATGATAGCGCTATCAGCTCCGACCACCTCTTCATGTCTTGTCTCATTGGAGATGAAGAATTTGTCGTTCGTCAGATAACTACGTGCGATTGCGCTTTGGGCACTGTCGCCCTTCTTCCCCGGACGAAGCGCCTTGCTTGCGTTTCGCGGCAGCAACGGGACGACGGCAATTGAGGCGATGAAACCCTCATGCCCCCGCGGGGCCAAGCATCACCAGACCGCAAGAGCCGCAGGTGCGTCTAAATCGACGAGCACGGGCGGCAAGCGATCGTCGCAAATCGAACCCGTCGGTACTTGATCCGGCCATCGGCCGCATCAACCTAGTGCGACAAGGGCCGCAGCCTTTCTGCGGCCCCAAGAGCACCCCGTTATCAGAGGAGTCCTGTGAATGGTTTGCGTGTTAGTCCACCGACGAAGAATTCAACCATGGAGGTATAATCAAACACAGCGAGGTCAGTCGCCTCTTGAACCGCAGCCGCGTATGGTCCCAGCCCGCCACATTCAAGCAAGAGCATGCCGATATCCGGCCGATCCTTCTGCAGAGTCAGGATCGCATTGACCACATCAGCCTGGACTGCCTCCACGTCTAGGTCACCATACGGCTCCAGGAAGAAGCCGGCAAACACGGGAGCGTCATCGAGTCCAAAGACAATCACCCTGTCACTAATTTCCGGTCGCACCCCAGCCGCTTTCAACATATCTTGGCTCAGTGCAGCCTTACTTGCCACGACTACGCCAAGTGCCTTGCCCTGGGGAAGCACTTGTTCAAGGAACGGAGTAAGGACAAGGCTAGACAAGAACACCGGCACATCAACCGCAGCGCGCACCGCTTCCTGGTACCGGATGAAATAGCCGCATCCAGCAGTAATGACTCGCGCACCCTCTCGTACGAGTTCTTTCGCCGCCGCAATCACAGCGGATGTTTTTTCCTCGCCATCCGCCCCGAAAATGGCGGTATTGTTGAGCCCCGGTACGGTTTTATAGCGCACGGGAACGCTCCACGTGGAGGCATTGCCGGCGTCTCCGGGGATGTACGGACGGAGGCCGGGTCCCGGCATCCGATCAAGCATCAAAATGCCCACGGGCGCTCCGTGGAACGCCAATCGAGGCCTCACCCAGGACGGCCAGCGCTTTCCTTGGGCACGAGGAAAATCAGTCATCGGTTGTTATCCTTTACATTTGATGTTTAGCATGTTGGGTGATGCCGGTTGCTACCTCTCAACTCGCGCTCATCGGAAGATTGTGGCTCGCCTGCGATTTGGGGCTAGTTTATTGTCCACGCTTGTCATCGACAGTCTCAGTCAATTATGAATAATTTGCGTGGAACATTTGAGAGGAATTCAACCTGGCCTTCAGTGATCAGGATACTTTCGGTAATTTCGATGCCCCAATCTCCGTACCAAAGGCCAGTCATGAAGTGGAAAGTCATACCTGGGCGGAGCTCCGTCTTATCGCCGTCTCGGAAACTGGCGGTGTTCTCGCCCCATGCGGGTGGATAGCCGAGTCCTATCGAATAGCCGGAACGGCCCGTTTTGACCAAACCGTAACGGGCCAATTGACTAACGTAAGCTCTGGCGATGTCTTCGCATTGATTACCAGCTAGTGCCTTCTCGAGACCAGCTTGCATCCCATCAAGAACCGCCTTTTCAGCGTCGAGGATTTGGGGGGTCGGCTTGCCGAGGTAGTACGTCCTTGCGAGGGGGCAATGATAGCGCTTATGAACACCCGCGAGCTCGAAGAAAATGCTTTCGTCGGGTCGGATTGGACGGTCGCTCCACGTCAGGTGGGGAGCTGCGGCGTCGGCGCCAGCCCCGATATTGGGTACGGCCGCTGGATAGTCTCCCCAGTATTCTCCCACACCGCGGGTACCTGCATGGGTCAACTCCGCAACCACATCCGACTGCTTTGCGCCGGGGCGTAGCACCTCGGAAATGCGTTGGTACATGGCTTCGATGATCCTGCCAGCACCGCGCATGTACTCAATTTCTCGTTCTGATTTTACGATACGTTGCCAATTGATAAGTCGGTCAGCGTTTTTGAATGTCGCGTTAGGCAGCGCCGCGGAAAGAACTTCAAACGACAAGGCGGAGAAGTAGTAGTTGTCCTTCTCCACACCGATAGTCGAGGAGCCATGCCCCTCCTCATCGATTATCTGACCAAGAACGGTCATAGGGTGCAATGTGTCGGACTGGACGTAATGGTCTTCGTACGATCTTATTCGATCCTCACCCAGGTAGGTGGTCCGGCGGCATCCGTTGGCGTCCATACCACGGCCGAACCAGAGCGGGTCTTTGTCCTTGGATACAGCTACGCATTGAGGCACATAGAAGGCGTTGCCGTCGTAACCCGTAAGCCATGCCATACTGGCAGGGTCCGTAACGACCAACAGATCGATCCCCGCCTTCTCCATTGCAGCGCGAGCTTTTTCGAGACGGATCTTGTATTCTGATAATTCAAATCGAAGCACTTCTGCGCTCATATAGGGAATCCTCGAAGGACTACGTCCGCCTCGATAAAACTGACTACTTAACCTACCGAAAAGCCATCCAGATCATAACTTAGACAAATTAAACATCACCTCAGTGCTTCAAGATTTGGCTAAGGAAGAGCTTCGTTCTTTCGTGCTGCGGATTGGTGAAAAAGTCGTGGGGCTTGCCCTCTTCAACGATGAGGCCTGCATCCATGAAGATCACTCGGTCCGCAACGGAGCGCGCGAAGCCCATCTCGTGGGTGACGCAGACCATGGTCATGCCGTCGCGCGCGAGGCTGGTCATTGTCTCGAGCACTTCAGCAACCATCTCCGGATCGAGCGACGAGGTCGGCTCGTCGAAGAGCATGACCGCAGGCTCCATGCAGAGGGAACGGGCAATCGCGACGCGCTGCTGTTGTCCTCCGGAGAGTTGACCAGGGAATTTGTTCGCCTGCTCGGGTATGCGAACGCGCTCGAGGAACTTAAGCGCGAGCTTCCTTGCCTCGGTCTCTGGCACACCCTTAATCCACATCGGGGCGGCCATGCAGTTCATCAGCACCGTCATGTGCGGGAAGAGGTTGAAGTGCTGGAACACCATGCCGACGTTCTTGCGAACTTCAGCCACGTCGCGCATTTGGCTATGCAACCTGATCCCGTTAACGGTGATCTCGCCCTCCTGGTGCGCCTCAAGCCGATTGAAGCAGCGGATGAGCGTCGACTTTCCCGATCCGGAGGGACCGCAGATAACGACGCGCTCGCCTTTGCGAACAGTGAGGTTGATGTCAGTCAATGCTCTGAACGCACCGTACCACTTCGAGACCTTCTTGGCTTCGATAACTGTGTCGCTCACCGGCCGCCGCCCTTGGCTCGACGACTTCCTATCCGAACTTGACTCAGGACGCGCCACACCGGCAGGCGCATTGGAATACCTGTTTGGACCGCCCTTCAATTGAACCATGCTGCTGACGCTCATCGTACCTTGCTCCTCGCGTAGTAGCGTTCGATCCTGGATTGGATCAGCTCAAGGCAAATGGACAGAATCCAGTAAATAATGGCCACTGCAATCAGCATCTCCATGTGATTGAAGGTGGTCTGGCCAAGCGTGCGAGCGAGAAACGTCAGTTCCCACACGCCGAGCACCGAGACGAGCGAGCTGTCCTTCAGCATCGAGATAAACGAGTTTCCCATTGGGGGAATGATAACGGGAAGCGCCTGTGGAAGGATAATCCTGCGCATGGTAAGCCCAAAGCCGAACCCCAATGACCGGGATGCCTCCCATTGACCGCGATCGATGCTTTGGATGCCGGCGCGGAAGATCTCTGTCATATATGCTCCGATGCACAGCGAAAGCGCCAATATACCCGATGGCACGGCATCCATAACAATGCCCAACTGCGGCAGACCGAGATAGATCAGGTAGATCTGCATCAGAAGCGGCAGGCCGCGGAAGAACGAGGTGTAAAAGCTGGCGATAGCATAGGCCAAGCCGTTGCTCGACAGTTTCGCGACCGCGGCAATGATTCCGATCAGCGACGCCAACACGATCGAGACCGCCGAAACGTAAAGCGTCGTCACCACGCCTTGCGTGAGCAGGAAGGGCAGGTTATTCCAAATGAACGGTAGACTTAAGTTAAACGTGTCAACGAAGACGAGAAAAAGTATTAGCAGCTCAAACCATACGATGCCGATTTGCATCTTCAACGGCGCAAAGCCGATCATCACGAGATTGAGGCAGAACAGGACCGCAATCACAAACGCGATCGCGAAGCGCCCGTAGAAGCCGCTCTCCAGCGGGTCGCCAATGACCGGTCGCATGAGCTCACCCATGATTGTGCCCGTAAGATTGAACGCTAAAAACAAAGCGAGCACTACTGCGAAGATCGAAGCGACAAACCACGGCTTATGAACGAGAACCTCGGATTCAACCGTGTCTGAATAGAGCATGAGTGGACCTCTTAAAGAAAGAAGCGATCGGGGACAGCCCCGGTCGCTAAAGCGTAACGATCGCTACCTCTCGGTACTGTAGTCCATCCCGTACCACTTAAGCGACAGCTTCGAGAGCGTGCCGTCTTCTTTCATTTTCTGGATAGCCTCGGCGATCTTGCTGCTGAATTCCTTGTCTCCATGAAGCACTGGAAGGGCTCCCGGGGAGGCGAATAGCGGCTCGCCAAGAGGCCTTATTGGATAGCCGGCCTTTATTGCATCATCCATCACAGGTCCGTCAGTCAGGACTGCATCCAGTCGAAGCCCGTCGCCCAGCCGGAGGTCGTCGAAAGCCACATTCGTGGTCGCGTAGGTTTTGATTTCGCCTGGTTTGAATTGAAATTCTATCGGCTTCGCGCCCACCCACTTGGGTTTAAAGGCATGGTTTGCATAGTCCTCTTGCACGGAGCCCGCGGTAACCCCCACCCTCTTGCCATTCAGATCGGCAGGTTTGGACGCCTTGCTATCTTTATGTACAACAGCAACCACCCGCGTGTAGAAGTAAACAGCAGGGAAATCGAACTTCTCAGCTCGAACCGCAGTTGGCGTCATCTGGCCCATGGCGATATCCCAACGACCCTGCCAATTGCCTGACGTGATGATATCCCAGCTGGGGGTCACGAACTCGATCTTCACGCCCAAATGGTCGGCGATGCCCTTCGCAACATCGATGTCGTAGCCTTCGAGTTGTCGAGTTTCGTTGTTCAGGGACGACATCGTTCCCCAGTCAGGCCCAGCTGCGACCGTTAGCGTCCCCGACTCCAGCACCTTATCGAGCACGGCGCCGGCATTGGCTGCGCTCGTCGTAGCCGCGATTCCGACCGCTAGCGATGCCGCAGCGGCAACCATCGTCATAAATCTGTTCATGGCCGTTCCCCTGTCTTTGACTGTTTTCTCGAGCAGCCGGCACGACGCTTTCCTTAGCCGGCCGCATTTTAGAGCCTAGCCTGTGGGGGCCAACTTTGCAACATATGTTTTCGACAGCCATAAAATGGCGCAGATGGATCATACCAAGCGGGCGCGGATGAATGTGTTGCGGGGGAGCCCCGAGGGGAAGGGTGATCAGCCACGCCTTTTTTGGTGTCGATTGCGCGTAAGCACGTAGAAAGCTTAAGGCGGAGCGCGACATCCAAAATAATGTTCGCTGCCAGCTTGCGAATCGGAAGGCATGGCTAGCGAGGCGCTGGACTATCGCGGCCTGACCTCCATGCCTGGCGCAAACCCAGCCTCAGTGCTCGTTCCGAGCATGCCGCATCAGCACGGTCCGGTAGCGAAATTGTCATTGTCACTATCCGGAAAGAGAGAGCGACCGGCCGGACCAAGCCCGTACGCACTCGGCTATCGCGGAAAGCCAGCTGGCGCTCAGATTGGAACCTTACTCTCCGCTAACGAACACTGGCAGCAGGTGCCTCTTCAAACGAAGGTCAGCAGCCGTTGCGGATTATCGATCATGATTGCGTTAATCTCATCCGCCGAGTAGCCACGCTTTCTCATATGGGGGAGGACCTTCTGCTGAATATGGGTATAGCCATGTCCACCGAACTCAGCCAACCGTATTGCGTTGCAGATGTCGTGACTAATCACGATCTGCCCAAGATGTCCGCGATCAATCAGACGCCTGATCGCCTGGATGCGCATGCCATCATTAGGCATGTCAATGTCCGCAAGCGCGTAATAGGTGTTCTCCAGGCCGAACAGGTCCCATTCCAGCACGACGCCGGAGTCCGCTAGACGGAACAGGCGATCGTCGTCGAAAATTGTTCTGTCGATATGATCGATGATCGTGCGTGAAAGATCGGCCCCGTGTTCCTTTAGAAACTCGATGAGCATCCACGGGTGGTCCTCATGGCGGGCCGGGTGGATCGTCAGGGCCGCTCCCGTTTCCTGCTGGGCGATGACGGCGGCCGCCAGCACACGCTTCTCGAGATCGGTCCACGGCCACTGGCAGCCTATCTCGCCAACAATGCCGGCCCGTGCGTGGGTTCCCCAGGCGCCCAGTTGAACTTGATCAATCATCTCCTGGGCGAAGCTCTCGATCGTTCGATTGTGATTACCCGGGTCTTGGCAGTCCTCGACGTAGTGACCGCAGCCCATCACAATGTGGGCGCCACTCTCTCGCGACACCACCATCAGACCCTGGGGGTCAGGACCGATGCCGCCGATCGTTAGCTCGACGATAGTCCCGCCACCTGCCTCCACCATGCGCGCGGCCTCGCGAGCAGCCACCCCGCGATCCCTCTGCCTAATGTCGCGCGGATCGGCGGCGCCACCCATCAATAGTTTCCAGTAGTCGCGCGGGTCCGGACCGCCGGTGGTCGATGCATCCTGTCGACCCGGCTGTATGAAGTCCCAGAAGAGATGCTCGTGCATCAGGGTCTGGCCCAGCGTCGCCGGGTCAACCAGACCCCGGACCGTCTGGGCCTTACCCCTCATGTCATCTCTGCTTAACCGCACGTTTCATCTCCCTTGACCGGGTTCTCAGGATATTCCGAATACACGGAAGCCAATCATGTTCAGGCTTGGCGAGCCTCACCCGCAATACCAGCTCGTGTAAAATGCAGTTTTCAGATTGTTGGCATCTCGCCACACGATGGCCTTACTGTCGGGACAACCCCCTAGTCGAGCTGTGGAATCGGGGTAGCGTGTGTAGATTCACGAAGATTATTCAGGGCAACGCGGGCTTGGCGATGGCCGCAAGGGTGAGCCGGCAAAGGTCCGTAATGTCATAGATGGGTAACCCTGTCTTACGGCGAAGGCCATCTGTCACGCATGGGAACCCTGTGCATTCGAAGAGTAGCATTCCGATCCCTGGATACTCGATGCGCAGTTGTGCAACACACGCGGCGACCTCCTGCTCGATTTGATCAACACTGGTTCGAACGAATGGGCGCGCCAACGAATTGCGTACATATTCGCCCTCTTCGATCCCGCCGACGACCACTCTCGCGCGGTCTGCCGGATGATTCTCGATACCAAACAGATCTTCACTGCAGTGTTTTGCATCAGCGGTTATTACCGCTAGCTTCTGAGCAGGCGCTAGCTGTCGAAGCAACGTTGGAATAAGCAGCAGGCTTGACATCGCCACCGGCACACTGACTGCTGCGGAGACCGCTGCCTGATGTCGGATGAAAAAACCACAGTCAGCAGAAATCATCCCGGCACCTCGTTCGACCAAGCGCCGGGCAGCTGTCACACAAGCCCCTTCGTGGCGGGTGACCGATAATAACAGCCTCCGCCAATGCACCTTCTACCGTTTCCGTGATGATAAGTCGGCCAAAGGTCGCCGGATCCATTAGGGAGCCTTTCCGCGGAATACGGCACGAGCTATCGGGCAACAGACCTTCGTCAAGCTCAAGAATTCCAAGGATCGGGCTGCTTTTCAATGCCATGGATGCGCCTCCTTTGACTCATACGCCAACTGGGATGATCTCAGACCTGCGGCGATGACACATGGCGTTATCCCGGCCAGCAAATTCGAGTTCCAATAGATTTCGCTTCAGCCTGCGGTTCTTGAAGACCCTGCGACGTGTCTTTTCAGCTGCATGGCTGCGGCTTCACATTCGGCGGGAAAGTAGGCCATTGGTTATTCCGTTTTGATCTTCACGGCTACTTGGCGCAGACGATTTGATCATGCGACCGCTACGGGCGACCGCGGCGTCCACGGCATCGCCCAGTCGCTCTACAATCGCGTCGATCTGGCCGGCGCTGACGATGAACGGGGGCGCGAGCAGGATGTGGTCACCTTGCACGCCGTCGATCGTGCCACCCATCGGGTAAACCATCAGCCCGCGTGCCATGGCTTCTCGTTTTATGGCGACATTGACTTTCCGCGCCGGGTCGAACGGCAACTTGTCCCCTCGATCGGCAACGATTTCTATCCCCCGGAAGAGGCCGCGCCCGCGGATGTCACCGACAGATTGATGGTTATGAAAGCGCTCTTGGAGCCGACGGTTGAGCAGTTCCCCCATGCGGACAACGTTGTCGAGGAGGCCATGCTCTCGGACGACGTCCTGCACTGCGAGAGCGGCCGCCGCAGCCATCGGGTGCGCCATATACGTATGGCCATGTTGGAAAAGGCCCGACCCTGTAGCGAAGGCGTCGTAGATACGGCCACCCAAAAGTACTGCTCCGACCGGCTGATACCCGCCGCCCAACCCTTTCGCGATCGCGATCAGGTCCGGCACTATGCCTTCCTGTTCGTATGCGTGCAGCGTTCCGGTGCGCCCCATGCCGCACATTACCTCGTCAAGGATCAGGAGAACGCCGTAGCGGTCACAGATTTCACGGATCCTCTTGAAATAGCCGTCGACAGCTGGTACCGCGCCTGCCGTCGCGCCAACGACCGTTTCCGCAACGAATGCGATCACTTTATCTGGTCCGAGCTCGACGATTTTCGCCTCCAGCTCGTTGGCGACGCGCTCTCCGTACTGATACTCGCTCTCGCCAGCTAACCGACCGCGATATGCATAGCATGGCGCTATGTGGTGAGTTTCGATGAGCAGTGGTCTAAACTGAGCCCGGCGCCACTCATTACCGCCGGCTGCCAGCGCGCCCAGTGTATTGCCGTGGTAGCTTTGACGGCGTGCGATAATGTGCCTGCGCTGACTCTCTCCTTTCTCAACAAAGTACTGGCGCGCCATTTTCAGCGCTGCCTCCATCGCTTCCGAGCCCCCGCTGACCAAATAGACATAATCGATACCATCCGGCGAATCCGCAATGAGGCTATCCGCCAACCGTTCAGCGATTTCGGTGGTAAAGAAGCCCGTATGGGCGTAGGCGAGTTTGTCGAGCTGAGCGTGCAATGCCGCCAGCACGTCCGGATGGTTATGACCCAGGCACGAAACGGCGGCGCCCCCGGACGCGTCGATATAAGCCTTGCCATCGGCATCGAACAACTCGATCCCACGACCGCCAACAGCGACCGGCAGGTCGGCGTGAATCGAGCGATGCAAAATCTTGCTCATGAAAGTCTCATGCTTGCGCTGTTGTTGATAGGCTTTCCCAACTGCACGATCAGTCGGGAGATTTGCTAAACCACCCTGTATCCGTTCGCCGACACTAAGCAGACTCGATCCCTTACGCAACATATGTTTCACATTCTTTCCAGTGCACCGCTCGGATCACTCATCCGAGCGGTGGAGGCGAACGCGGCCTTGCCGCCCGAGCGCTGACCATGATCCTACCCCTCTGAGGCGTGGGCGAGGGGCATACCTAGTCTCTATGATCGTTGGGCCTGAGGGTGGCCCGTAATCCGATATGCAACGGTACGAGGGTTAAGCCGGCTGGCCGGCGCAGAGCCTCATGCATAGGAGACGGGCCATATGGACCATAACAGATTTGTCGGTTTGGATATTCCAAGGAGCGGATTTCGATCGCGCTGGCAGAGAGCGGACGCGGCGGGTCGGTGGAATATCTCGAAGAGATTGCCAATTACCCTGATGCCATCAACAAGCTATGCCATCGTCTGGGGCGTTGCGGCAAGCCGCTGGCGTTTTGCTATGAGGCCGGCCCGTGCGGTTATGGCGTTTATCGGCAACTCACAAGCCTGGGCCATCGCTGCGATGTGGTGGCGCCATCGCTGATTCCGCGGAAGCCTGGCGATCGGGTGAAGACAAACCGTCGCGACGCCACCATGCTCGCCCGCCTCAATCGGGCCGGAGAGTTGACCTCGTCTGGGTGCCCGATACCGAAGCCATGCGCGACCTGATCCGGCTGCGCAGCGTCGTGCGCCAGGTGGTGACAGAGGCGCGTCAACATCTTCAAGGATTTCTGCTGCGCCACGGGCGCAAGCACGAGCGTGGGACGGCCTGTCGAATGGCTTACCGGCGATGGCTTTCGATATTGGCCTTCGAACATCCCGCTCAGCAGATCGCATTTCAGGACCACGTCGATGCCGTCATGGATGCGGAACGGCGCCTGCAGCAGGTCGAGGAACAGATACTCAGCCTGCTCCCGGAATAGAACCAGCGCCCGGTGGTTAATGCCTTGCAGGCAATGCGCGGCATCGCGCTGATCAATGCCATGGTGCTGTCGCGGAGGTCGGCGACTTCACACGCTTCTCCAATCCACGCCAGCTCATGGCCTATTTCGGCCTGGTCCCTGGCGAGCAATCGAGTCCCGTCTGGCGCGGCGGCAGCACCAAGACCGGCACACCCATGCCCGGCGCGCGCTGGTCGAGGGCGCCTGGGCATACAGGATGCGGCCGCGCATCGGCCGGCACAAGGTCGACCGGATCGAAGCGCGTTCGCGATATCGGCTGGCAGGCGCAGGTTCGACTGTGCACCCGATACCCGATATCGTCGGCTGAGCGCGCGCGCGGCAAGAACGCCAACGTCGTCAACGTCGCCATCGCACGCGAGATGGTAGGCTTCATCTGGTCGATCGCCTGCTCGGTTCAATCTGCGCCAAAGGCGGCTTGACCGCTATTTGAAAGACAGCCAGCAGAGGAGACCGCAAACCAATTATCAGCCTCGGCGCGATATGCGGCACTGGAGGCGGGACAATGCCGGGAGCCCTCGTCACCACTATGAGCCTTGACGCTCGCCACCTAGACAGAGGCAGCCCCAAACGAAACCAGGTCATGCGGCCCGACCCGCGGATGAGAGATTGTTGACCGACGTTCAAGTCCCGCCACTTGCACCTCATATTCGCCGTACAAGTGCCTCGACCGCCGATCGGGTCGGCGGGCAAATTTCTACGCCAAAGGCCGTTGTCAGCAATCATGAGTGTGGACTGAATGTCACGTGCGACGGATGTTTCATACGCTTGCAATCACGCTCTGCATGGATCATTGGTAATTGTATCAGGCCCTGACGGGAGCGCGCCTGCGCGTTCACTCCTCGTGCAGTCCGGAAAAAGCAGCCAGGAGGCCGTGTGAAATGTGTGATGTCGAACAGCCGACAGCGATTTGCGTCGCTCCCAATGGTGGCAGGCTGAGTAAAGCCGACCATCCAGCCATACCGCTCGGGACGTTTGAACTGGCGCGGACAGCTCAGGAGTGTCTCGATGCGGGCGCCTGCCTTATCCATGTCCACGTGCGGGATCAAGACGGCGGACATCTCCTCGATGCCTCGGCATATCGCGAGGTCATGCAAGCCATCGGCGAAGTCGTCGGCGATGAAATGATCGTCCAGGTCACGAGCGAAGCGCTTGGTCGCTACACTCCGGAGCAACAGATCGCGGTCATCAAGGAGACCCGGCCGCAGGCCGTTTCTTTGGCGTTACGCGAACTGGTCCCGACCCAGGCTCACGAATCCGGGTTCGCATCGTTGCTGTCTTGGATCTGCGCCGAGGAAATTCTGCCGCAGGTCATCCTCTACGATCCGGACGAGACGTTCCGTCTGAGCGAGTATCACCGCCGAGGCCTGATCCCGTGGAACGATGTTCCGGTTCTTTTCGTGCTCGGCCGCTACACCCCGGGTCAGAAATCGCGTCCGGCGGACCTGTTGCCGTTCATCGACGCGGCTAAGCCGCGTTTTGCCCATTGGAGCGTCTGCGCTTTCGGCGAACGCGAAACCGCCTGTGTGACCGCGGCGGCTCTGCTCGGCGGACATATACGCGTCGGCTTCGAGAACAACCGCCGGCTTGCCGACGGGAAGCTGGCCGAGTCAAATGCCGAGTTGGTCGTTGGTGTAGCGAAAGCTCTCCAACAAGTTGGCCTTCGCAGCGCTGGTGCAGCCGAACTGCGTCAAGCCTGGCAAGACCTGTAGTCGCCTAGTTCGGCCTCCTCGAAAACTTCCCCGCGAGTTGAAACCGGATGGCGGACCTGTGGCGAACGATGGAACACCTGTTGCATAGGTCAACACATTTCGCTACGTCTCGGCAATGGCTGACGGACCCCTTTCGGAGCAATTAGTTACCGGCTTCGACGCAATGTCGGGCCAGTTCCAATTGGCGGCGCGCTACATCATCGATCATCCACATGACGTGGCGCTGCTATCCATGCGGGATCAAGCGCGTCTGGCCGGGGTGCAGCCAGCCACTATGACAAGACTGGCAAAGCATCTTGGCCTGGAGGGTTACGAAGAACTTCGACAACTGTACGCTGACGCGGTTCGCAGCGGCGATGTGGGTTTCGCACGAAAGGCTGACGCGCAAGTAGTCACCCAGAAACGCAAAGGCGACCAAGCTTTCGCTCGCGAGATTCTTCAAAAACAAGCGGAGCAAATAGTCCATCTGACTGACTCCTCCCAACTTGACGCAATAGTGTCGAGCGCGCGGCGCCTTGCGTCTGCCAAACGCGTCTATTGCATCGGCCTGAGGTCGAGCCACTCGATTGTGTGGCATCTGCACTACATCTTGTCCATGATCGGGGAAAAGTCCGTCCTGCTCGATGCGGTTGCTGGCACGGGAACGGATGCCTTTGCCCGTGCCGCCCGGGAGGACGTGCTGTTTGCGACAAGCGTGTTCCCTTACACACGCGTAACGGTTGACCTCGCGAAATATGCGCATCATCGTGGCATTCCCATTGTCGCTATTACCGACAGCGAGGTTGCCCCACTCGCCCGCGTCGCCGACGACGTCGTCCTTGTCCAAACAAAAAATCCGTCATTCTTTCACACAATGACACCCGCGTTTGCAGTGGCGGAAGTGCTGGGGGCATTGATTGCCGGACAGCGTGCACAAGCGGCCCGTGAATCCCTGCTTCGATTCGATGCTCATCTGGCGGATTTCGACACCCACATGAAATCGAGAACCCAGATACGAGCGCTTCGCTCGCCCAAGCCGGTCTCTTCAGCGGCAAGAAATACTGGCGGTCGGAAACAGAGAGGGAAGGGCGCGAACTGATCTCGGAATGCTGGCCTTAGCCGGGGCGAGCGGGTCGGCGGTTATGCGCGACCGCCCCTCCGTTTTCTCAACCTCAACGCGTTCTGAACTGAGCGAGCTCGTGGACGAGAATCTCGGACTCTATTGTAGTCCTGATAGAGCAGGCGGCCCTCTCTCATCAAGAGAGATACGACCAAGGCCAGCCTCGGTCGCTAGTTTTTAGCCCTGTCGCTGACTCTGCGATTAACCGGTTCTGCCGGCGACAATAGAGTTTGCAACGCGACTTGCATCGAGATCGGGGGCATGAACAGAGTGGATCGAAACTGGAAGAGAGCGATTGGACTTGCAGCTGTCAGCGCCCCTGAAACTGGGCGGGGCGCTTAGCCAGGAGCGCCTCGACCGCCTCGAGATGATCCCTCGTCTTGTGGCAGATGCCCTGAAATACTGCACATAAATCGAGGAAATCAGGCAGATCCAAACGCCTCGCTGCCTTCAGCAGCCGTTTTGCAAACCGCAGTGCCTGAGGTGGCCTGCTGGCAATGCGTGCGGCGAATTGCTGCGCTTGGGTTTGCAATTCAGAGGCGTCCGCGATCTCTAGCTGCGGATTCCGACGTGAAGCCGGCCGCCATTCCGATCAAAGACCGGCCACCGTTCCGATTTGAAGCCGGCCACCATTCCAATCAAAAGCCGGCCAGTTTTCGGCACTGAAGATTACCTCCTGGGTCAGCAACTTTGGCATCAATCACCTCGCCATGAACGGGGACATTTTGATGCCGGCAAAGAGAAGGCTGACCATGAGACAATTGAGACAAATGCTGCGGCTTGCCGGAAGCGGGACGAGCTCCCGCGAGATTGCGGTCGTGTTGGGGATAGCGCGCAGTACGGTGCAGGATAATTTGCAGCGTGCAGCCGCGGTTGGATTGAGCTGGCCCTTGCCGGGCGAGCTGACCGACGATGCGCTTGAGCACAAGCTCTTCAGTCGCAACGGCGTCAAACAGGGCACGCGGCGACGCACGGAACCGAACTGGGCCGATCTTGCGGTCGAGCTCAAGAAGCCCGGCGTCACATTGCTCATCCTGTGGGAGGAGTATCGTGGGTCGCATCCCGACGGTTACGGCTATAGTCGCTTCTGCGAACTCTTTCGCAGTTTCGAGCAGCGGCTTTCGCCGACGATGCGCCAGGAGCATGCGGCCGGCGACAAGGTCTTCGTCGATTATTCCGGCAAGAAGATCCCGATTGTCGATCGCAAGACCGGCGAGATCCGCGAGGCGGAGATCTTCGTGGCGGTGCTGGGTGCGTCCAGCTACACCTTTGCCGAGGCCACCTGGACGCAAACGCTTCCCGACTGGATTGGCTCGCATGTCCGGATGTTTCGTTTTTTTCACGGCGTTCCCAGACTCGTCATTCCCGACAATCTGAAGTCTGGCGTCAGTCGCGCTAGTTTCTACGATCCCGAGATCAATCGCAGCTACGGCATGATGGCTTCCCACTATGGCGTCGGCGTTCTTCCGGCACGGCCAAGAAAGCCTCGGGATAAATCGAAAGTGGAGAATGGAGTGCGTTTCGCCCAGTCCTGCATTCTGGGGCGCCTGCGCAACCAGACTTTCTTCTCGCTGGCTGAGGCCAATGCCGCCATTGCCCAGGCGCTCGATCGCATCAACGACCACGTCATGCGCCGGCTGGGCGTCAGTCGCCGGCAGCTCTTCGAGACCGTCGAGAGCCCGGCTTTGGCCAGTCTTCCACTGGAGGATTACGAGTTTGCCGAATGGCGTTTGGCCCGCGTCTCGACGGATTATCACGTCGAGTTCAAGACCTTCTTTTATTCCGTGCCCCACAGCCTCATTCGTCAGCAGGTCGATCTGAGAGCAACGGCGCGCACCATCGAGATCTTCCACCGCGGCAAGCGCGTCGCGGTGCATCAGCGCCGCCATGGAGGTCCTCGCCATGGAACCGATCCGGATCACATGCCCAGTTCCCACCGGCGCTATGCCGAATGGACGCCGGAGCGCTTTCGGCGTTGGGCCACGTCGATCGGGCCACAGACCGAAGGCCTGGTCATCGCAATTCTCGCCAGCCGTCCGCATCCAGAGCAGGGCTTTCGAACATGTCTGGGCATCCTGCGCCTGTTTCGCGACATCGATCGCAATCGGGCAGAAGCCGTGTCAGCCCGCGCTGTCGAGATCGGTGGCTTGAACTGCAAGAGCATTGCTTCGCTCATCGCCAATCACAAGGCCGCACGCCATTCCACCGAACCAACCGCCATCGTCGATCACGCCAATCTGCGTGGCCCTGATTACTTTCATTGAGGAGATCCACCCATGCTGATCAATCCCACCATCGACATGCTGCGAGAGCTCGGCCTCTACGGCATGGCAACCGCTTTCCAGGAACTCGACACGCAGCCCGAAGTGCGCGGCCTCGAGCACGGCGAATGGCTTGCCATGCTGCTCGAACGCGAGGCGACCATGCGCCGCCAGAAGCGTTTCGAGGCTCGCGCCAGGGCTGCCAAGCTTCGCCATGACGCGCAGATCGAGGATGCCGACTTCCGCGCCGCACGCGGCCTCGACCGCAATATGTTCATGGCGCTTGCCGGCTGCGACTGGATCAGAAAGCATCACGGTCTTCTTGTCACCGGACCAGCCGGCGTCGGCAAAAGCTGGCTTGCCTGCGCTCTTGGCCACCAGGCCTGCCGCGAAGACTTCTCAGTCGCCTACCACCGGGTTCCCAGGCTGTTCGCCGCCCTCGCGCTTGCAAGAGGCGACGGGCGATACGGCAGGATCCTCAAATCTCTTGCCAGGACCGACCTGCTGATCCTCGATGACTGGGGACCGGAAAAACTCAATGATGACCAACGCCGCGATCTCCTGGAGATCATTGAGGATCGCTACGAACGACGCTCAACCATCGTCACAAGTCAGGTGCCCGTGGATCGCTGGTGGGAGATTATTGCAAACCCAACTTTGGCCGACGCCATCCTGGATCGCCTCGTTCACAACGCCTATCGCATCGATCTCACCGGTGAAAGCATGCGAAAACAGCGCCCGCCAATCGTCCCCGAAAACACCGAAGCTTGACCTGAAACAAAACCCAACCCAAACATCAACGAGACCCAGGATCAGTCCGAAAAATGGCCGCCTTCAAATCGGAATGGCGGCCGGAATGAAATCGGAATGACTGGCCGGCTTCAAATCGGAATCGGTGGCCGGCTTCATCGGAACACGCACTCTAGCACAATTCCCAACCGCAAAGGTTCTTCAGCGCCCACGAGTCGCCCGGTGAAAATGATTTCCGCTGCCCTCTGTGGGCCGAGCAGGTCCTGGAGGAACCAAGCACCGCCGTCTCCTGGAACAATGCCCAAATTGATGAAAGTCGAGCCGAATACCGCATTATCGGCCGCAATCCGGATATCGCACATAGTCGCGAGATCGAAGCTCGCCCCGATCGCAGCCCCGTTAACGGCGGCAATGGCCGGTACTTCCAAGCGATGCATGGCCAAGGCGATTCGTTGAATGCCGTGGCGGTAGCGATCCTGCACGTCATGGACGTCACCTGCAAAGCTCCCCTTACGGTCCCGCATGTCCTTAACGTTGCCGCCGGCGGAAAACGCCTTCCCGGCCCCGGTCACCACCAACACTGAGACGGCCGCAGAGCCATTAATCCAGTCGACTGTTTGCACAATGTCGTCGATCAGGGCGGTGCCGGTCAGTTCGTTGCGGACGTCGTCGCGGTCCAGTAAGAGCACCGCGACGCGATCGCTCACCCCGAGTTTCGCGTCGATCAGTCTCGGCAGATCGGTCATGCCTCAATCCCTTGCTTGTGTGCCGAGTGCGCTTCGGAAAACTCGGTGAGAAGGATGCGAACGTCTAGGACGGTCAGACCGTTGGGATAGGCAAGGATGGGATTCAGGTCGAGTTCGTCGATCTCTGGGAAAGCTTCAACGAACCTCGAAATACACACCATCAAGTCTGCGAGCGCGCCTCGATCGACCGGCGCTCCCCCGCGCACGCCGTCGAGAAGCGCTCGGGCCTTGATTTCGTCCAACATCGCCAAGGCATCACTCCGGGAGATCGGAAGCGCGCGGAAAACTACATCTCTGAGAACTTCGACAAGGACTCCGCCCAGTCCAAACATCATAACTGGACCATATACAGGGTCACGCACGATGCCGACGACGACCTCAACGCCGCCCTTTGCGGCCATCGGAGTAACTAGGACCCCGGCAATATTCGGATTAGTTGCTGCGGCCTTGGCGTTGGCGACGATCTCGAGGAAACCGCGGCGCACCAATGCGACATCGGTAGCGTCGAGTTTGACACCGCCGGCCTCCGTCTTGTGCAGGATGTCACGAGATACGATTTTCATCGCGACCGGCTGTCCACCGAGCCGGCGAAAAGCCTCTTCGGCCTCACTTTCGTCAGTGGCCAGAAACGTCGGTGCGACATCGAGGCCGAAGTCGCTCAGGCTGGCTCGGCCTTCGTGCTCCAAGACCACCCGCCTACCCTCGGCCGTGCAATGTGCGAGCACCTTCGCGAACACGCCGCCGGGCTCAGTACCAGGCGGCAACGATTCAAAGGTGCGGCCAACCTCACTGTACTCGGCCAAAGCTTGCATGCAGCGGACAGCGATCTCAAGAGAATTGTGCACCGGAATACCGGCTTGATGCATGTTTGCCAGCGGCAGTGGCCGCTGATCTGCTTGAAGCACATTGTACAAACTGTGAACGATCACAGGTTTGCCAAACCGGTGCGGCATCGCGCTGATCATGTCCGTCGCCCCGAGTTCTTGGGCGAGCAAGTCTGGTGAGAAGCGGACCGCATATCCGCCATAGAGGCCCGAGATAAGAAGTCCGTCGACTGCCGAGTCCTGCAGCAGAATATCTGCGCAAGCAGCAAAAACTGATGGATCTGCATCGGTACCGCCGGCAACGTCGATTGGATTGATCACCGACGCGGCCGGAGGAAGCACCGCTGCAAGCCGCCGTCGTGTCTCGTCGCTCAAGGAACTGAGCACCAGTCCACGCTCGGATAAGGCGTCGGCCGCAATCGTCGCGTGACCCCCGCCGTCCGCGAGGATGGCAATGCGGCGCGAGCGCAGCGGCGGTAGCAACGACAGTGCTTCCGCTATCGGCAGGATCTCGTCGGATCGGTGCGCGATGATTGCGCCGGCTTGCCTAAGGACACCCTCGTTGATCGCATATTCGCCAGCCAAAGCGCCGGTATGGGACTTCGCGGCAATGTGCCCTGCACTTGTCCGGCCTGATTTGTAGATGACGACGGGCTTTTCCAACGAGATGCGCTTCAAGGCGTTCAAGAAGCGGCGGCCATTTTTCAGTCCTTCAACGTAAGTGATCACAACGTTGGTGTTGGGATCGGCCGCGAAGTAGTCGAGATACTCATCGAAGCCGATATCGGCCTCGTTCCCGACGCCGACATAGGTGCTCAAACCCAGATGCCCGTTCGCGTGCGCTTCCGTGACGAGCGATAGAGCCATATTTCCGGATTGAGACAAGAGCCCAATACTACCCTTGCGCAGCTCCGAAAAGCCGACGAGGTTACAGGCTTTGTGGGTATTGAAAATACCAGAGGTGTTGGGTCCTATGATCCTCACGTCACCAGCGCGCGCAGCGGCGAGTGCCGCATCCTGGAGCCGCTTGCCATCGTCTCCAGTTTCCGCGAAGCCTCCCGCCAGAATCACGGCGCCGCGCACCTTTTTTGCGGCGCACTCGGCCAGGACTGAAGGGACCGTCGCAGCAGGAGTACAGATCAGCGCAAGGTCGACAGGCCCTGGCACAGTGCCCAGGCCGGATAGACATCGGACGCCACATATTTCACTCTCCTTCGGATTGATCGGGTAAATCGCTCCGGCGTAGCCGTCATCCAACAGTTTTCTCAGCGACAGATATCCGCGCTTCGCAGGATTGTTGGATGCGCCGATGATTGCAATGGAGTTGGGGTACAGAATGGGAAGCAGCTCGTTCGAAACCATTGTTACTCCCCACGGAAGACCGGCGGACGCTTCTCGGCGAAAGCGTTGACGCCCTCATGCCAATCGCGCGTAGTTGAACAAAACATCATGCCCTCAAGCTCAGCAGTAAGCACAGAGTCGAACGTCCCGTGAGCAGCCGACGCCAACTGCTCTTTGGCAAGCTGCATCGAGAATGGTGCCCCCGTTGACAGTTCGGCCGCCAACGAGCGGATGCCTTCGGGAAACTCATCGTCGGGGATACATCGTGAAGCCAGCCCGGTCCGGACCGCTTCTGCTCCGTCGACCTGCTGGCCTAGGAAGATCAGCTCACGCGCCTTTGCCAGGCCGACAAGTCGTGGGAGGATATGCGTGACGCCACCGCCGAGGAATGCACCAACGCCAATCTCGGGAAATGCAATCCGGGCCGAAGCGGCCATCACCATGAAATCGCAAGCGATGGCCATCTCAGCACCGGCCCCTAGCGCATAGCCGTTCACCGCCGCAATAATTGGCTTTGGATGTGAGAGCAGACGTCTACACACCCTTTGTTCGCTCATCAGATATTGCCTCCTCTCGAAGGCCGAGCGGCCGGCTTTGTGCTCCTTCATGTCGGCTCCGACACAAAACGCCCGCCCTTCTCCGGTCAACACAATCACGCGTACGTTCTTGTCCATTTGAGCCCGATCGAGAGCCCCCAGGACGTCGTCGTACAATTGTTGCACCACTGCGTTTAGCCGGTGTGGCCGATTCAGGCGAATTTCGGCGATAGCGTCCTGGGTTTCGTAAGTAATCGTTTCAAACATCATGCTGCCTGTCACCTCGCCCGACACATGGTTGCCCCGGCACGATAACAGGCCCAGTCAAATTTGCAACATATGTTGCACTTTCGCTTGTTTGAACTGGATGGATCATAGCATCGCTTCGGCGATACCTGCCGCGACGGCGGCGTCAGTGAACTGCCCTCCATTTCGACCGGCCACCCGGCATAAGCAGGAGAGCCTCGAGGATATCCTTGAGGAGCGGCTGATATCGGAGGGCTATCAGCGCATCGAGTTGATCAGGGGCACAAGGCGTCAGCGGTACTGGGCGACGCAGCAGAAGCTGCTGATCATCGCGAAAGTCTTGAAGCCTTGAGCCCGGGCGAGAGGTCTCGTCGGTTGCCCGGCGCAGCGGTGTAGCGCCCAACCTCCTCTACTGCTGTCGGCGTTTACTGAGCGAAGGAGGGGCAGCGGCTATGGGATCTAACAAACCTGTCGTGGGCACCTCCCGAGGTGCGCTGCCTCATGAAGCGCGTGCGTGAGCTAGATGTGACCTTTCCATAGGTTGTCCATCCGGTCCGGACCGGGAAAGCTGAGGTTATCGAAGCTTCAGTGATTCCCGGAGGACTGTGAATATCCATAAGAATGCCCGTCTGACGCCGCGCGATCGTCTCGACCAGGTTGCAGGCGAAGACTGAGGGATCACAACATTGGCGTGGCCATGTTGTGCTATACCGACGCACGGTCTTGGCGCTACGCTGGCATCGCTCCTAATACGTCAGCAATTTACCAGCAGGTCGCGTGACATATTGCTCAGCGACTTCGCGCCATCATCGGTCACGCGAACGGTTTCACTGAAGATGTAGCCATCCGTCTTTTCAAAGATACCAATGAGAAGGTGGAAGGTCATGTTGGTCTGGAGCACGGTCTCATCGCCCTCTTGGAAGCTCGGGCCGCCGTCCACCCAATCGATACCTATTGAATATCCAATTCTGGATTCTTTTCGTACGCCTCGAGGTCCAAATTCGCGCCGAAAAGCTCGCTCCACATCACTGCTGGTCACTCCAGCCCGCATAGCTCCGAAGGCAGCAAGGAAACCGTCAAGGCACGCTTGGTGCACGTGTCGCGATCTCACATTCGGTTCTCCCAAAAATACCGTTCTCGACAGGGCGCAGCAATATCGGTGACGGACGGCGCCGAGCTCAAAATTCGTCTGGCAGCCCATCTTGTACTGTCCGTCAGTCCACGTGAGGTGTGGAGCGGCTCCGGGAGAGCCTACTGGCATTGTAACCAAAGGACTACGGGAAGTCCCTCCCGGAAATTCCGGAGTGCCCGCGTATAATGCATGCGTTATATCAGCAGCTACGTCGCATTCTCTGGCCCCAACAGAGATTGCAAGCCTACCGACCTGCATCGCTCTATCGACGATCTTTCCTGCCTGCTCCATGTAGGTGAGCTCAGCAGGTGATTTTATCGCCTTTAGCGCTGCAATCATCCCATCGGCATCGATGAACTCCGATGTGCCTAAACTTTTGCTCAAGGCGGCATGGCCCTTCACTCCAAGTATTTTACCCGATAGTTCGACCCCAATGCGGCCAGATGGGCTGCGCTCGCGAACAAGTTCAGCGATCGGCTGCCATGGCGTGAGCTGGCTCGCAGCTATGTATTTCTCCGGATAGCCGAGGACGTGTGATTGCGGCAGGTACGAGCTGGCGTCTGCACACAGAGTGTCCATCTCACGCAATATGAGCCACGGGTCCTCCTCGTCCTGGCAAACAAGAGCGAGCTGTGGGACGTAATCGGAAAAGCCTTCGTAGCCCGTGAGATAGTTCATATTACCTTCATTCAGGACAAGCAGTGCGTCGATGCCACGCTCAGCCATTTGCTGACGCAGCCGGGTCGTGCGTGCGCGATATTCCTCTTGACTAAATGCAGGCACTAGCTGTTCTCCTGTCTTGATAATGGCGTTTACAACCATGCAACAAATTCTTCGAAGCGTAACATGCGCTACCGTTGAAAGGTCTTACTCCCCGGCCAGATACGCTCACCTGCTCTTCGCACGAAAAGCATTAGTTCAAGCGCCACGGATAAGCAGGGTGTGTGTGACCGCCTTCAATCTTTCTGCTCTTTTCACATTCTCCATAGCCAGACCCTAGACACCATCTTGGCTACACTCGTTAGACATAATCGATGTCGAATGAGCCGTTTCTCTGTCATCAGCGGCACCATTAATTCGACCGAAACCGAGCTGGGATTTCTGGTTGAGGCAGCGCGCCACTCGATTGCCCTCAATCTGCAAATCCGAAGGGCTTCAACGCATCTATTTAATTATGGCCCACAGTTGGTTCTTGCTTTGATAGAGGATCATGCGTCAAGGATGCTTTCGTCAAATATAGATTGTGTACCCGCGGCATCTGGAACCGAGATGGGCGCTAATGCCGCGGTGAGTGTGTCGGTGCAAGATGTTGAGCAATGATTTGATCGGATCGCTTGCGCTCATATGTCCGGCCTTTGTGTCCGGTCGGGACTGTCAGGAATTCTGTGCCTGAGGCCATGATGATGGAAAGGAGAGAATCATCACATGCTATCGACAAGAAACTTCTGGACCAACTGCTTGCCGGCCGCGATCCGAATGAGGTGTTTGCCAAGGACGGATTGCTCGACGACCTGAAGAAGGCGCTTTCGGAACGGATTGTGAACGCGGAGCTTGACGAGCACCTCGAGGATGAACGCGCCGGCAGCGCCAATCGCCGCAATGGCCATTCGAGGAAGTCGGTTCTGATGGGCACGTCGAAGATGACGCTGTCGATCCCGCGCGACCGGGCGGTGACCTTCGATCCGAAGCTGATCGTCAAATACCAGCGCCGCTTTCCCGATTTCGACGACAAGATCATCTCCATTTACGCTCGCGGCATGACGGTGCGCGAGATCCGCGGCCATCTGGAGGAGCTCTACGGCATCGACGTGTCGCCGGACCTGATCTCGGCCGACACCGACGCCGTCCTGGAGGAAGTGGCCGAGTGGCAGAACCGCCCCCTGGATGCGATCTATCCGCTCGTCTTCTTCGATGCGATCCGGGTCAAGATCTGAAGAACCGTGGCGTCGCCGACGTCCTGATCGCCGTGGTCGACGGCCTGAAGGGCTTGCCCGAGGCGATCAACGCCGTCTTTCCGCAGACCGTCGTGCAGACCTGCATCGTGGGCCTGTTGAAGAAGTGCTTTTTTGTCCGGCAATTTCGGGCTCCGAGCCGGTGGCGATCAACCTGTACAACGACGCGTCATACCGCGGCGAGCCTCTGAAATTTGATGCTGACCGCCGAATTGCTGATGAGCAGAAGCTGGAAGCCGTAGAGTGCGACGGCCAGCCGCTTCAGATTAATGGCCGCAGCGGTCAGGAAGGCCTGGATGCGCATCTTGTCCAGTCCTCGGCGCATTGCGCGGGCGAGGCCGTGCCATGTCTTGGCTTCGCCATGCACGCCCTCGACCCGCCAGCGATGACGCTGATAGAGATCTTGTTCCTTTCGACCCCATCCGAGCCGCTTGCGGCGCGCCCTCAGCAATGAAGGATGATCGACGTTGAACACGACGACGTGGTGCGAGGCCCCGCACGCTTCGATCGCAACCACTGTCGGCGGCAGCTTCTCAAAGAACGCCATCATTTCCTTGCGCCGCAGTTTTTTGCGCAGCGCCGGCGCCTCAGCTGCGTTCACACCATGGAGCTGGAAGATGTGTTTTGACGCGTGTCGATGCCAATACGAATAATTTGTTCCACGGACGGTCTCCCTTTGCTTGAGAATCTGTAACGACCTCATTCTGGCACATCGATGCCGTGCGGGGGGGCCGTCCACGCCAACATCATGCGGCGGCCTAACGTCGATCGCGAAGAGAAGCGAGTGACCCGCGGGGCGAGTGGTCCGGAAAAAATCAGGAGGAGCTTGACCTCAACGACCCCAATTAGAGAAGCCTGCTAGGTCGCACATCGGGCGATGCCAGTCTATGGAACCGTCTCATCCCCACGTTGCGGAAATCGCCCGCGTTTGGCATTTCGCGCAGGTCGAGGCTGTCGCTCTCTCGCAGAGACACTCGTTTGACGTCGCGATCTCACCTACGCGGTCCTCTGGCGCTCTTTTCAATCCATTGGTGCCGCCTTACAAAATCGGACTCCGCTTGCGGTAGACCACAGCCGGCCGCAACCAAGGGCCCTCGGCCAATGTCACATCCTCGTAATCACCTGCGGGATCATAAATCATGCCGATCTTCTCCATGACCTTTTGGCTCGGCGCGTTCTCCTTAGCTGTCAAAGCTACGACCTCCGGCAAAGCGATTGACCAGGCGTAGTCGAGCCATGCCCGCGCGCCTTCCGGTGCGAGTCCTTGACCCCAATGTTCCTTTGCGAGCACCCATCCGATATCGACGCGGGGGTGGGTGGGAATTTTGGCCCTCGTTGGCTCGGAGAGGACGCGGAGCCCGATCATGCCAACAAGCTCGCCGCTGCCCTTCAGCTCCGCCGCCTGGAAATCAAACCCGTTTATTTGGGCACGCTCGATCGCAAAATCGATCTCAGAATTCGCTTCCTCGTTCGTCAGCACTTTGGGGTAGAACCGCCTTACGAGAGGATCACTATAAATTCTTGCCATCGCGCTGCGATCATGGTCGTCCCAGGGACGCAATATCAATCGTTCGGTGATCAGCTTCATCTATGAGACCTATATCTCTTTCAACCCGAAATATTCGCCGGCAACTCTTCATGCTGTGTTGATGTAATGTTTGCACCAGGTTCGTGCAGCACGACCGCCGGGTCGCGTCGCGCGTCTTGAGGATTCTTGACCGGGTGTAGGAGAGCCACAGGAGACCCAAGGGAGCCAATATTCAGGACAAGTTCAGATAACGGGTTGAACAACTGCTCGGATGGAAACCAAGATCTGTCCGGGCTAAAAATCGGTCGATTTAGTAGCGAACGACTCTTGGTCGCCTTCGGAAAGTGCATTGCCGGTCCAAGAAAGAACCGCTCCACGCATCGGGCATCGAGAACGGCATCTCCACCGCAGAACCCGGACGGCCGTTCTCGGCAAGCCGGACCTTCATCCGCTCGCTCGCGGCCCCAGCTACTTCCCGCTCGCCGACCGTTCCCGCGCCGCAATACAGCGCTTCGACGTTGCGAACCTTCACTCGCAGTTGCTATTTGATTCCGACCATTGTAGTCAACCACCCTTGCTCCCAAACAAAACCGCAGCATTCGACGCAACAGCCTCAACTTAACCGACCCCGCCCCACAAAGCTGTTCATCAAAATGGCAAGCGCGGCGGTTACGTAGACGTAGAGACCCCGCGTAAGATGTCACACGCCGGCGAAGCCGAGAGCTCGGCAAGCGCTGATAGTGTCCTGAAGGTTCTGCAAAAAGCTCTGGAGAGAGAACAGCCCTTGCCTTGAGGCGAGGGCGGCCATGGCACGCTGGTGGCGTTGCGACCACCGATTCCCGTGGAAGGGGAGTGCCATGACCAATCGAGACGTTAGACTGAGCAGAGGCGAGTTGAAAGCGTTGCTGTTGTCGGATGAGGACGGCTTCCGCAGAGTTTTGCAGGCTGTCGTGCAGGAGGCTTTGGAAGCCGAGATGACGGAGGCGATCGGGGCCGAGAAAGGCGAGCGGACGACGGAGCGGGTTGGTTACCGGTCCGGCTATCATGAGCGTAAGCTTGTGACGCGGGTTGGGGTGCTGGAACTTCGGGTTCCGCAAGATCGGGCCGGCCGGTTCTCGACGGAGTTGTTTGAGCGTTATCAGCGCTCGGAGAAGGCATTGGTGTCGGCGCTGGTCGAGATGTACGTGCAAGGCGTGTCGACCCGCAAGGTCAAGGCGATCACCGAGGAGCTGTGCGGCCATTCCTTCTCGGCCTCGACGGTAAGCCAGGCGACGGCGCGGCTGGATGAAGCCCTGAAGGCGTTCTTTGAGCAGCGGCTTGCCAAACCTTACCCGTACCTCATTCTGGACGCGCGCTATGAGCGGGCGCGCGAAGCCGGCGTGATCGCCAGCCAGGCGGTGCTGGTGGCGATCGGGGTCGACTGGGAGGGCCGGCGCCAGGTGCTCGGTGTCGAACTGGCCAACCGGGAAAGCCATTCGAGCTGGCGCGCGTTCGTGGCAGGGCTCAAGCAGCGCGGGCTCGCCGGCGTCGAGTTTGTCGTCTCCGACGACCATCCGGGGCTCAGGGCAGCGATCCGGGAAGTCCTGCCCGAGGCAGTCTGGCAGCGCTGTTACGTGCACTTCCTCAGAAACGCGCTCGATTATGTGCCGCGCAAGGTCGATGACGACTGCCTGATGGAGCTCAGATGGTTCTATGACCGGCGCGACCTAGCCGAGGTCAAGCGCGACCTGGCGCAGTGGATCGCCAAATGGCAGGCCAAATACCCGAAGCTGGTGGATTGGGTGGAGAACAACATCGAGGAGACGCTGAGCTTCTATCGGCTGCCGCTGCCGCATCACAAGCACATGAAGTCGACGAACATGCTGGAGCGGCTGAACCAGGAGATCAAGCGGCGCACCCTGGTCGTCCGCATCTTCCCCAACCCGCAGAGCTGTCTGCGGCTGGTTCGGGCATTGGCGGTGGAGATCCACGAGAACTGGCTCGAGGCGACCCGCTACCTCAACATGGATCATCGGCGCGAGCACAAGAAGGAGAACCTGAGGGCACTGGCCGCCTGAGACGCGGCCGCCATGTCCGCCGCTCCGCTAAACACGGGGGCTGCGCGGCGGACACGCCAACGTCACCGCTGAATGCCACGCCTTTTTTGCTGATGGGGTGGATGCCAGCCTTCTCCGACGGCATCGCAATGTGCCAAGTTTGTGGTGTTAGCGCCACGCAAAGGAGAGGCAGGCATCCATGGAAAAGGTTACCATCATTGGGGTCGATCTGGCAAAGAACGTCTTTCAGCTGCACGGGGCGGCAGCTGATGGATCGGTTGTGTTCCGCAAGAAGCTGTCGCGCCTGCAGTTTTGCAAGTTCATGGCGAGTCAACCGGCATGTGTCGTGGCGATGGAAGCGTGCGGCAGCTCCCACTACTGGGCCCGTCAGATGGCTCGGCTTGGCCATGAGCCAAGACTGATTGCCCCGGCCTATGTCAAACCGTTCGTCAAGCGGCAGAAGAACGACGTCGCAGATGCGGAGGCGATCGTCGAAGCAGCGCAACGACCGACAATGCGCTTTGTCGAACCGAAGACCAAGGAGCAGCAGTCCCGGGCCATCGTGTTTCGCACCAGAGAGCAGTTCGTGAATCAGAGAACCGAATTGGTGAATGCGCTGCGCGCGCACCTCTATGAGTTCGGTTATGTTGCTCCGCAAGGCATCGGCCACCTGCCACGTCTGGCAGAGATCGTCGAGGACGAGAGCGCAGACCTGCCGGATCTAGTCCGTGACATCTGCAGCGCTCTCCTTGACCAGATCGACCAGTTGAGCAGCCGGCTCGCGGCATTGAAGAAGACGATCGACACGCTGTCCAAGCAAGCTGCAACATCTCGGCGCTTGCAAACCATGCCCGGTGTCGGCCCTATCGCTGCCCTTGCCATTGAAACCTTTGCGCCACCGATGGAAGCCTTTAAGTGCGGTCGCGATTTCGCCGCCTGGCTCGGGCTGGTCCCTCGGCAGAAGTCGAGCGGCGGCAAGCAACGACTAGGGAAGGTATCGAAGATGGGCCAGCGCGATATTCGGCGGTTGCTCATCATCGGCGCCATGGCCGTGGTTCGATGGGCATCTCGGAGGCGCGCACCCGACGGTTCCTGGCTTGCCCGCTTGATGTTGAAGAAACCGCGCATGCTGGTGGCAATCGCGCTGGCCAACAAGATGGCGCGTGGCATCTGGGCCATGCTGACGAAACAGGAGGACTACCGAGATCCGGCGACGGTGCTTGCGTGATTTGCAACAACGCACCTGAGACCGGGACGTCGGGGATGTGAGGAAGGCATGAACTGCATGGGCAAATGATCGATCAGATCGGGGTCAGGAAAACCAGAGTCAAGTTGAGAGCCCACGCAAGCTCGCTTTGCTGATTTGGACCTGATCCGCGCATCACCATACCGGCCCGCGGCATATGGAACGGCCGCAAATTAAGGCCTGACACATGACCGCACTCGATCACATGTCCATACTTCAGGTTCTTCCTTGCAAAACGGCTGGCATCCACACAAGAACTTGACGCACACAACTCAAGCGCTTTACTTCACCCTGTCGAATAGAGAAGCACCCTCGGACGCTCAGCGTAGGGCGAGCCGCCTCATCAGCAGAGGCGGACATACCGTAGTATATAGTGATTTTCCGGTACACTGTGGCGGGTGTCAATGCCGCTCGAATTTTCCCCAAAAGTGCCGAAGTAAAATTCCCCAGTTTCGCCGCTCAGGCTGTCGCGGAGGGGTGTCCATTTTTCGGTGGCCGGCCGCGCGGCCGCGATGGTGGATTTAATGTTGGCGGCGTGATGGAGGCTTTTGATCGCAAGTGTTCGGGCATGAGCTCGGCGTGCTGGCGGAGCCGATAACTCGATCCTTCGATCTGGACGACGACCGCATGGTGAAGCAGGCGATCGAGAAGTGCGGTTGCGACGACAGGGTCGCCGAAGACCTCGCCCCATTCGGCGAAGCCGCGATTTGAGGTGAGAATCATTGCGCCCTTCTCGTAGCGGGCGTTGACGAGTTGGAAGAACAGATTGCCGCCACCGTGGACGACGCGCAGGTAGCCGATCTCATCGACAACGAGCAGAGCAGGCCGGCAGAAGAAGCGGATGCGTTCCTGCAGGCGGCCTTCGCGTTCGGCCCTTGCCAGCGCGGCGATGAGTTCGGCGAGCGTGCAGAAATAGACGCTCTTTCCAGCCTTCACAGCCTCGACGGCAAGCGCAATGGCCAGATGGCTCTTGCCTGTGCCGGGCGGGCCGAGGAAGTGGACGACCTCGCAGCGGGCGACGAAGCCGAGTTGGGCCAGCGTGAAGATTCGATCGCGGTCGAGCGAGGGCTGGAAAGAGAAGTCGAAGCCGGCGAGCGTCTTGATCGTGGCCAGGCGCCCCATGCGCAATGCCGTCTTGATCCGGCTGTTCTCGCGCAGGGTCAACTCTTCCGAGAGGAGGATGTCCATGGCTTCGAGGGCGGCGATCTCGCCTTTCTCGAGCCGGCGCACGACATGATCGAGCGCTTCGAGCGCCCGCGGCATCTTCAGGCCGACGAGGTCGTGGCGGATCCGGTCGATGGTGGATGGCGTGGTGTCGAGCGCGTTCGTCATGGACGTTGCTCCTTCGCCATCACCCGGGCGACGGCGTCGTAGAAGGCCAACGGGCGCTGAGCGACCCTGTCGCCCGAGTCATGAAGAATGACCTCGTCGTTCCTAAGTCTTTGTCGGCGCTTGTGGACGTGGATGTTGCGATGACCCGGCTCGACATGACGCTGGTGCCGGCCTTCGAGAATAGGATGGGTGGCAATCAGTGCGCCGTCCTCGAAGATGCGCAACTCTTCGGCCAGCGTGTGTACCTCGACGACACGGCGCCTGGTGGCGTCGGGCACGCTGTAGAAATTGCCGCCGACGCTGACCATGCCCTCCCGGCTGATACGTCGCTCGAGCTTTAGGACCGATCGGAACGGAGCCAAAGGCAACGGCCGCAGCGCTGCCCGCTCCTCGGCGAAAGCTTCGTTGACGACACGCCTTGTGGTGGCGTGAACCCTCGGGTTTGCGACCGTGTCCAGCCAGTGACGCAACTGGGCGTTCAGGTCTTCGAGATTGCGAAAGGACCGGGCCAGGAAGAAGTCCTCGCGAATGTAGCGGAACGGCCGCTCGACCTTGCCTTTCGTTTTGGCGCGGTAAGGCCGACACGTCTTGGGATGGAAACCATAGTGGCGGGCAAGATCGACGAGGGCACGGTTGTAGACGATGCCGCCGGTATCGCCTTCGCCGATCACAGCCGTCTTCATACGGTCGTAAAGCACTTCGCGAGGAGCGCCGCCCAGCGCCTCGAAAGCCCCGGCATGGCAGCGCAAGACAGTCGGCAGATCCTGGTGGACGACGAAGCGTGCCCAGATAAGGCGACTGAAGCCAAGCACCATGGAGAATAGCCAGACGATTCTCGGCGTGGTCGGCTCATCGGCAAAGACGACAATGAACTGGGCGAAGTCGACCTGTGCCTGCTCGCCGGGCGGGGTCTCGAAGCGAACCTCGTATCCACGCTCCGCCGCGGCAGGACGGACGTCGCGCAGGAAGTCGGTAACGGCCGTGTAGCCGCCGCCATAGCCGAGGTCCTTCAGTTCGCGGAAAAGCCGGCTGCCGGTGAGCCCGGGATATCGCGTGACGCGTTCGCGAAGATAGGCTGTGAAGGGATCGATCACCGCCTGACGCGGCTTGCGCGGTCCGTAGGCCGGAGCCTCGAGCCCGCGCGCAATGTATTTGCGCACCGTCTTGCGGTCGATCCCGCTCTCCCTGGCGATCGCCGACACCGACAGGCCCTGCCGATGCAAATCCAGTATCATCATCATCTCCCCGATCTTGATCACCGAAATCCCTCTCCCGACCATCAGGAGAAGCATCAACGATCACGCGCCGCCGGTCTCCCGGAGCGCGCTCCGGAAGACCGGCGACAGCGCTAAACTGGGGAAGATTCAAACGGCACTTCTGGAGAGTATTGAGCCGGCATCGACAGCGGGGACCGCAGCCCCCTTCTGCGGCCCCAAGAGCTCCCCGTTATCAGAGGAGTCCTGTGAATGGTTTGCGTGTTAGGCCACCGACGAAGAATTCAACCATGGAGGTATAATCAAACACTGGGAGGTCAGTCGCCTCTTGAACCGCAGCCGCGTATGGTCCCAGCCCGCCACATTCAAGCAAGAGCATGCCGATATCCGGCCGATCCTTCTGCAGAGTCAGGATCGCATTGACCACATCAGCCTGGACTGCCTCCACGTCTAGGTCACCATACGGCTCCAGGAAGAAGCCGGCAAACACGGGAGCGTCATCGAGTCCAAAGACAATCACCCTGTCACTAATTTCCGGTCGCACCCCAGCCGCTTTCAACATATCTTGGCTCAGTGCAGCCTTACTTGCCACGACTACGCCAAGTGCCTTGCCCTGGGGAAGCACTTGTTCAAGGAACGGAGTAAGGACAAGGCTAGACAAGAACACCGGCACATCAACCGCAGCGCGCACCGCTTCCTGGTACCGGATGAAATAGCCGCATCCAGCAGTAATGACTCGCGCACCCTCTCGTACGAGTTCTTTCGCCGCCGCAATCACAGCGGATGTTTTTTCCTCGCCATCCGCCCCGAAAATGGCGGTATTGTTGAGCCCCGGTACGGTTTTATAGCGCACGGGAACGCTCCACGTGGAGGCATTGCCGGCGTCTCCGGGGATGTACGGACGGAGGCCGGGTCCCGGCATCCGATCAAGCATCAAAATGCCCACGGGCGCTCCGTGGAACGCCAATCGAGGCCTCACCCAAGAGGGCCAGCGTTTTCCTTGGGCACGAGGAAAATCAGTCATCTGTTGTCACTCCTATGGCAGCCATAATGATGGGCGGTCGTCGTAGCGATGGTTCTCACGCGGCCTTGGCCGACTTCCTTCAATATTGGCAGCGCTATGCCCGGACTTCTGCGCTTCTCGCTTCTTCTGAGCTGCAGCCATTTATTGCGACGCAGAGTTCGCTGGAGCTACATACAAGATTGGCGACGAGCGCCCGTGCGAAACAAGTGCTAGAGTCACAACATTAGCGCAGCGTGTGCATGCCGGCGCATCGTATTGGTGCTGCGCCGGGCATCGCGATCCCAAAAAGTCAGCAATTTGCCAGCAGGTCGCGTGACATATTGCTCAGCGACTTCGCGCCATCATCGGTCACGCGAACGGTTTCACTGAAGATGTAGCCATCCGTCTTTTCAAAGATACCAATGAGAAGGTGGAAGGTCATGTTGGTCTGGAGCACGGTCTCATCGCCCTCTTGGAAGCTCGGGCCGCCGTCCACCCAATCGATACCTATTGAATATCCAATTCTGGATTCTTTTCGTACGCCTCGAGGTCCAAATTCGCGCCGAAAAGCTCGCTCCACATCACTGCTGGTCACTCCAGCCCGCATAGCTCCGAAGGCAGCAAGGAAACCGTCAAGGCACGCTTGGTGCACGTGTCGCGATCTCACATTCGGTTCTCCCAAAAATACCGTTCTCGACAGGGCGCAGCAATATCGGTGACGGACGGCGCCGAGCTCAAAATTCGTCTGGCAGCCCATCTTGTACTGTCCGTCAGTCCACGTGAGGTGTGGAGCGGCTCCGGGAGAGCCTACTGGCATTGTAACCAAAGGACTACGGGAAGTCCCTCCCGGAAATTCCGGAGTGCCCGCGTATAATGCATGCGTTATATCAGCAGCTACGTCGCATTCTCTGGCCCCAACAGAGATTGCAAGCCTACCGACCTGCATCGCTCTATCGACGATCTTTCCTGCCTGCTCCATGTAGGTGAGCTCAGCAGGTGATTTTATCGCCTTTAGCGCTGCAATCATCCCATCGGCATCGATGAACTCCGATGTGCCTAAACTTTTGCTCAAGGCGGCATGGCCCTTCACTCCAAGTATTTTACCCGATAGTTCGACCCCAATGCGGCCAGATGGGCTGCGCTCGCGAACAAGTTCAGCGATCGGCTGCCATGGCGTGAGCTGGCTCGCAGCTATGTATTTCTCCGGATAGCCGAGGACGTGTGATTGCGGCAGGTACGAGCTGGCGTCTGCACACAGAGTGTCCATCTCACGCAATATGAGCCACGGGTCCTCCTCGTCCTGGCAAACAAGAGCGAGCTGTGGGACGTAATCGGAAAAGCCTTCGTAGCCCGTGAGATAGTTCATATTACCTTCATTCAGGACAAGCAGTGCGTCGATGCCACGCTCAGCCATTTGCTGACGCAGCCGGGTCGTGCGTGCGCGATATTCCTCTTGACTAAATGCAGGCACTAGCTGTTCTCCTATGATAAAGACGATTGCACGAGGCGAAGCAATTCGGCTTTGCTTTCCTCGAAGCGTAACATTCGGGCTAACGCGGAAAAGTCTTAATATCCCTCAAGATATCTTGCTATGCCACCATTATGGTCGCATGCGTGCATCTTGCCTGGGATCTGCGAACATCAGCGGTCATCCAAAGGTCGGACGGCAGGACGCCTATGTGCGCCGATCCTAATGGAGGAGCCCGATCGTCTGCCAAACCTGCAAATCCGGAGGGTTCAACGTTGCGCATGTAGTGTTCCCGCTTGTTTTGACGTGCCCCGCTTGGCACTTCTACCGATTTGCGGATGCCTTGTTGAGCATCATAAGGCAGGATGTATTCGTCAAATACAGATTTGTGTACCCGCATCATCTAGAAGCGAGATGGCGGCTGCCACTGGACCGCCGGAGCTGGAGTTTCCGGCAGACTCTGCGCCACTCCTCTATCTTTCGGCCGTGCCGGCAAGCGTCAGAAAACCAATAGGTATTCAGATAACCCGCCCTGAAGCCGCTGTTTAAGGCTTCGATGTAGGACTTGTCGGCGGGCTTGCATGGCCGGCTGAAGTCGAGCTTCATGGCTCTCGCTTGAGCCGTCGTTTAGGTCGCGGGAGACGGAGTCCGAGCCTTGGCGGCGCGGCAATCAAAGTGAGAGCTCGTTCTCACCTTGATTGGTGATATTATTTGTACGCGATAACCACGAGGTGCTCGCTACTAGTTGTAAACGCTCCACCTTCCTGCCCATAAGCTTCCACAGTCTCGAACCCCGCGCCTCGCAACATGCGAACGTAATCGGAAAACCCGTATTGCCTGAAAGAAAGCTGCGTTCGTCGAACGCATCCATTGCGGACGATAATCCTTTCGAGGTTCCGACGATCACCTATCACATCGTTGCTCATTATATCGATTCTTAGATCGTCGTTACGCTGCACAACATAAATGGGCGACTTGTGGCGCAGGAAAGCGAAGCGATTAGCGGAATCGATTAGAAGACGCCCGCCCTTTCGAAGTGAAGAAGCGGCTTCACGAAGAACTCTCTCATTGTCCGCGTCGTCGAAATAACCAAACGTCGTGTACCACAGAAAAACCGCGTCAAATCGATCTCGCCAGGGAAGTGACCGCATATCGCCCAGAACATACTCAACATTTACTCCGCGTTCAGCCGCATCCGCTTCGGCTTTTTTTAGCAAGATCGGCGAGATATCAAGTCCGGCAATTCGCGCTCCTTTTTCAGCCAACCGGTTGGTAATCCGCCCATAACCGCATCCAAGTTCAAGAACTGAGGCGCCTTCTGCAAGGGAAAGAAGATTCCAAATTACTCCTGCCTGTCGATCGCTTGCCTCAGGCGGATTTACCGCATCGCCAAAATGATAGTAATCTTCGCTGAAGTATGACTCAAGCTCAGATAAGGACACCGCATTACTAATCTGATCACACATTTAGGTTCCCATCTACTATTGTGGCTAGTGACATTTCTTTCGCATAACTCTGATAGAATTGAAAGAAAACATTTTGTTAAATCTTTATTATCGTCGTTAAATATTTTGACAATCACTACCTTTAATGAGGAGCTCAAATCGGATAGACTTTAGTAATCCGCAACCTCTTCGGTTAGTGCTGCGATGCCGCGACCGAATGGCCTTTTTCCACGATGTGGATTAGTCGAGTGGCATCGACCTTTCGCGTCTGAGCCCGCCGTCTTTCCTGCGCGGTCATCGCGGTAGTCGATGGAATCGCGGAAGCGAAGCCCCGGCCGCTGCTCGCCCGCCGCATCAATTGCATTCCCACCTGCATCCAGAATTTCCACCCTGACTCCATCGGCGAGCAGGTAAGCTGTCACCACCGGCTCACGGAAACGGCCGGGCTTTTGTGATCCACTCGCTCTTGTTAGCAGTCAGCATTGCGCGCCCTTATCTCATTCTTCGGGCAAATCGTCCAACCAGCTGGCGCCCTCACGGTGCGGTCGGGAAAAGATCTTCCCGATCCTTTTCGGATCTTTGTTTTGGTGATATCGCATATACACGCGGCCATCGGCTCCAAGGTCAAGGATTTCGATCTTCCCTGTGTAATGGGACATAATGTATTTGAACGTCTTTTGGATGCCGCTGAGACGTTGGTTGATGCCGCGCGCAATCTCTAGTCCACGGCGCAGTGGAACCTGAAAATGCGATGCGCCTTTCACCGGCCTGGCCTGAAAGAGATAATAAGGGCGGACACCCATTTGGTGGCAATTGGCGAAGGTCGCAGCCAAGACGTCGGGATCATCGTTTACTTTCGCGAGAAGCACGGATTGGTTGAGGAATTGGACGCCCTGTGCCCGCAGGGAGCGAATGTTGCGCGCTGCATCAATCGAGATTTCACCGATGTGATCGAAATGTGTGACGATCACTGCGGCCTTACCCGCTTCATGGATTCGTTGGAACAAAGCCGATAGAGCTGGATCCTCGAACCGCTTGGGCTCGTAGGCGACTGCTTTTGTGCCGAATCGGATCGAATCTAAATGTGGGATAGGCAGCAGATGATCAAGAATTTTGTCGAGCTTGGCGGTGCTGAGCACGAACGGGTCGCCTCCCGAAAGCAGGACGTTCGTCATCTCAGGACGGCCGCTAATATATTGCGCAATCTGCGCGAAATCAGGTGCAATTTCATCGGAGTCCTTGCCTACGATGCGTTTGCGAAAGCAAAAGCGGCAATATGAAACACAACGGTCCGTTACCAGCAACAACCCGGTCTGGGCGTACTTGTGCTGAAGTCCGGGCACGACAGTGTTGTCATGCTCGCCGCTCGTATCCAGACTGCCGGGACTCTCGAACTCCTCGAACGACGGCTCCACAATATACTTAATCTGGTTGTAGTAACCACTATTGGTGATCTGCTCACGGTAGAATTTTGTGACATGATAACGCGTGATGCTGTTGGCTTGTAGCTCACCATCGGTAACGATGCGCCTTCCCTCGATGAAGTTCATGGCCGCAGTTCCAACTCCCGGATCCGGGTTGGTGGACGATGATCGAGGCGGGCAAGGGTCGTGGTCGCCAGCACGTTTGGATCGAGAGAGCTCAGGCACTGATCCTCGTAGCCGACCGCGATCACCTCCGGATCCCGCTCCTCCTGCGCCTCTAACAACTCTTGAATGCAGTGGTCCTGCGGATAGACCACTTCGGTCGGGTTGGACTCCACTCGAAAACGGTGATGCTCCTCCGCCAACACGAGCGGCGCCGACCAGACCCGCTGCCCGGAGTCAGCCGCCATCTGGCTCAGCGCCTGCTGCAAATACCCTACAAGCCGCTCGACCGTGCTCCGCTCGAATAGCGACGTTGCATAAATCAGCCTTCCGCAGATCGCCTCGCCGACCTCAGCAAGCTCAAGCGCAAGATCATGTTGCGCGACAGGGTCGACGCCGATGTATTCAAGTTTGAGCCCGGGCAGCTCCGCAGGCTCCACGCCATTGTTTTGCCACGCAAGTGTAACTTGGAGGGTCGGGGTGTGAGCTATGCGCGAGTTGACGAGTTCCATTGGCTGCTCAAACGGAAAGTCCTGGTTCGCCTGCGCCCCAAGCGCAGCGGCATTCACCCGCTCCAGCAATGTTGCCAGCATCGGATCGTCCGACAGATCGATCCGTAGCCCCAGCGTGTTGATGAAGAGGCCGATCAGCCCCGCGATCTCGGAGCGCGTGCGATTGCCGCTCGGCGCACCGATGACCAAGTCGTCCTGACCCGACAACCGTGCCAGCACGAGCGCCCAGCTCGCCAGCAAAGTCACGAACAACGTCGTCCTATGACGTCGGCTCAGCGCCTTGATCTGCGTGGTCAGTGGCTCGTGCAACACGAACTCGATGAAATTGCCGCTGTAGTGCTGCTGAGCCGCCCGCGGCCAGTCCGTCGGCCGCTTCAGCACCGTTCGCGCGCCCGCCAGAATCCGAAGCCAATATTCCGACTGACGCTCCAACATCTCGCGCGTCAGCCAACGGCGGTGCCAAAGGGCGTAGTCCGCATACTGCACCGGCAACGGCGCCAGCCGATCCGCGCGGCCCTCCCGGGCCGCGGCGTAAAGTTCGCTGAACGCGCGTGTTAGGATCTTCGGCGACCAGGCGTCCGAGACCATGTGGTGCGAGGTGATCAGCAGCTCATAATAGTCCACCGCCAGGCGCACCAGCCATCCGCGGATAAGCGGCCCGGCTTCCAAGTCGAACGCCGCCTGCGCTTCATGACACATCAGATCCGCGAGCGTCGCCTCCACATCTGCCGCCACCGTCAGATCGTCTTGTTTCGGAGGCAGGCCGACGTCCGCCAGCCCGATCCGCTGGTATGGCTCGCCGTCCTCCATCCCGAAGGTGGCGCGCAGCACCTCATGACGCGCCACCAACCCGTTCAAGGCCGACTGCCGGGCCGACTCGTCCAGCTCGCCCCGAAGCCGAAGCCACATCTGAATGTGACAGGCCTCGCGGCCGCCCGATAAGCGCGGAAGGAGCCATAGCCGCAGCTGGGGGAATGACAGCGGCACCCGCGACGGACGCGGCAGAGCTTCGATTGGCGCGACGGCACTCACGTCCATCGCATTGATTTGGATGGTTCGAGCTGGTTTCATGTGGACCCCCTGGGCCGGAGACTGCAAGACTACTATGGTCGTAACGCATCCTTCACCGGGTTCAATGCAATCGACGTGCCACCGAAAGGTGGGTGGGCAAGCGGCGCGAAACGGTGTATTTCGCGCGGCAACGGCAGAAGACTTGCGCCTCAGTATGTCAGGTTCCGAACGCAGATGTCTCCACCCGGACACTGCTGAACAGGGATCTCGAATGACGGCGGTCGCCTGCGGAGAGATGATGAATCTCGGGTCCGTTTGGCCGGGCTCCCCGCTCAGCCGATCGAGCGCTCGATCCGGAGAAGATAGCGATCACGGTACTATAGACGGGCGGAGCGACATGGTGGAAACGAACGGCGCGCTCTCCAAGGTTCCGAGCCCAGACGTGCCCCAATGGTCCAAGCTTCGTGGGGTGGAACGGCAGCCGCTGGTCTTGCGGAGCCTTGTTCTCCGATCATCGGGCCGCCGGCGGTCGTGGTCTCCGAGTTGAAACGAGAGGGCTCGAAAAAGCGCATGCCCGTAGCAGCCAAGCCGAATGGTTGCGTTGCAAGCTCTAGAATTGCCGGGCGGCGATTGTCTCGAACTGCGTCCTGGGCGAATGAGGTGGATCGAAGGCAGAGCGCACTGCCGCATCCGCATCATTTGAATCATCTCGCTGTTAGATGATGTAGCGCTTGCCGGCGTTTTCTGAGGAAGTGAACGTGCGTAGCAGTGTTGCCAGGCAGCTTCCGGGATCACTTCGCCGATCGCCGCGAACAAGCCGGCATGGTGGTCGGACACGATCAGTTCGATACCCGCTAAGGCCGCGCGCGTTCAGCGAGACGAGGAAGTCCTTCGAGGGCGAGCACCTCTCGCGATTGGCCATCTACCCACGGCCAGGTTCTGGCACCTCGCGTCCAGTCGATGCCGACGGCGATCAGCACCGCCTGGCTCATGATGATGCTGACCAGCGTACCTTCTCGTAGCGGGGGCGTCGGGATGAGGTGCGCAACCGGCTCTTGCAGCGGGCGCAGGGTAAAGGCCTTCAGGCTCTTGTCCAGGCGCTTGCTGATGGCCGAAATCGACGAAGCTGAGAAGGCATGGCCCCACAGCTCTTCCCTGTCGTCTTCACCCTGCGGGTCTACAGCCTTGCACATACCCTTCCGCAATAATGGCCACCGAGGGCGCGCTCCGAAGCTATTGGGTTGAATCTAACGCTTAGTGCACACGTTTGACGGCGGCGATGATTTTGTCGGGGTAGGGGGTCCAGGTGAAGGGTTTGGCCGAGCCAGGCACGCACCTTAGGGTGCTGGGGCGGCGTAGTTGTCGCGGATGACGTGAACGGCCTTGTCGGCCGGCACCTAGGCATCGACGGTGTTGAGAAAGTGAATGAACTCCTGATGGCGGTGGCGCTGCATGTTCCTGCGATGACGGTGCCGTCGAGGACGTTGAGGGCGGCAAACAGGGTGGTCGTGCCGTTGCGCTTGTAGTCCTGGGTCATGGTGCCGAGCCTACCCTTCTTCATGGGCAGGCCGGGCTGAGTGCGGTCGAGCGCCTGGATCAGGCTCTTCTCGCCGACCGACAGCACGATGCCGTGCGCCGGCGGATCCAACGCAAAGACCGATCGCAGCTTGTCGACGGACCGCGGATCGCTAGAGAGCTAGAACTGCCGCCAGCGGTTTCGGCTGCAGCCCGTGCGCCTTCCAGATGCGTCTGACCGCGCTGGCGCTGATGTCGGCTGCTTGCGCCATCATGTCGACGGTCCAGTGCGTCGTTTCGCCGGGCGGGTCCTGCAACGTCAGTGCCACCATGCGTTCGGCGACTTCAGGTCCGAGTGGGGCAATGCGCGAGGGGCGCGTCTTCGTGCGCAACAGTCCCTCGAAGCCTTTCGCGGCGAAGCGCTCCTGCCAGCGCCACACGCAGGTCTTGGACTTGCCGGTTTGCCGCATGAACTCGACGGTGCCACGTCGTCGCTGCTCAACAGAATGATTTCGGCCCGCCAGAGGTGCTTCTGCGGCGCGTTGCGATACCTGACCACCGCAGGCAGGCGCTGGCGATCAATCGACAAACAAAGCGAAATTCCTGTGCGAATCCGGCAGACTCGCACACACGCCGCCAAACGGAAATACCAAGTCGGACTCTTCTGTTAGGTGGAAACACTAGTAACGCTCAATTTCTCCGTGGAGAAACGCCACTTACCGGCCGGAACCCGCAGCTCCAGCTTGCCCGACATGGGTGACAAAGGTGCGCCATAGTATCCCGAGCGGTAGCCGAGCCGCTCTGATGTCAGCTTACCCTTCGAAGGGCCCAACGCTCCTCCATCTCGGCCCCGAGAACCTCCGGCATCACAACACGGATGACTTCATACAGCCCATCCCGGTTCTAAAGCAGAATTTCTTTCACCGCGCCCATGCGGTCTTACTTTCAGCCTTGGCTACGGTAACGTTCCTTCAGGGAATCGGTGATGCGGATTCGCTTGCCCTACGACGTCGTGAGCAGATTAGCTCAAACTCTTAAAGGTCAAAATAGTGTCTCTTGGACATCGCATCCCTTTGACGTTCGTCGAGATGTTCCGTGCTATCCGGCGGCTGATAGCTACGTGGTAACAGATCGTTCAAAAAAACTTTACAGAATCTTTGCGAGCGCGGATCACCGAGAATGCTACCTTCACCGCAACGTCTGAGGTCGAACACGAATGAGGCCGATGCCGTTTACGCTGGAACCGCGCACATCACGCAACGTCGGAGTCATGGCCATTGGCAAGAAGAGCGCTCATCCTGCTCGAAGGTCACAGGAGTATTGGTCTGCTATACATAAAAGCAGCCCAGCGTCTTGGGGTTCATCCAATTACGCTCTCGGCCGATCCAGCTCAGTACGACTATCTTGCGGCGGAAAGCCTTGAGGCTATCCGTGTCGATACAGACGATCTCAATGCGCTGATCCGCGAATGTTCCCGGCTACGTGCAACCTACGACATTGCTGGCATTACTGGCTTTTCGGGCCTCGACGAGTCGATCTATGCGACAGTTGGCAAGCTCTGCCGGCATTTCGATCTGCCAGGACCTAACCCGGCATCCATTGAACAATGCTGCGACAAGTTCACTCAACGTCAACTCCTCGCGGCGGCCGGCATTCCAATGCCTGCTTATCGCCTGGCATCGGATGCCACGGAGGTAGAAAGCGCTGCTGCGGAGATCGGCCTACCGGTGATTGTTAAGCCAGCCGTCGGCAGCGGCAGCTGCGGTGTCCGATTGTGTCGCAACGTCGACGAGTTGGCCGAACATACAGCCTATCTGCTGGCTGGGGAGACTACATTGGGGTCTTCGTCGAGGATACTGATCGAAGAATTCGCTCAAGGCCCCCAGTATAGCGCTGACACAATGGGAAATGAGGTCATTGCAGTAGGTGCCGCTGACTTCGACTGCCCACCCCTTTTCGTCGTTCGTGGTAGCATCTTTCCAGCCCTGCTGACTGATGACGAGCATAAACGCCTTGCCGATGTTTCACTGAGCTGTTTGAGCGCTCTCAACCTTGCCTGGGGACCAGCAAACATTGAATTCCGGTGGACAGAGCGTGGCCTTGTAGTCATCGAAGTCAATCCGCGTCTTCCGGGTTGGACCACTCCTCGGCTGATTCAGCTGGCATACGGCATCGATCTAATTGCCGAGCACCTCAAGCTTGTGATCGGCGAGGAATGGGATTTGCGCAGAAGGCATTCGCAGACTGCGGCCGCGCGGTTCCTGGTTCCTGAGGGCGACGGCGTCCTCGACTGGATCGAGGGCGACAGTCTGGCGGTTGCCATACCAGGTGTCGCCGACGTCAAGTTGTATGTTGAACCCAAGACGCCGATCGTCAGGAAAGGCGATTTCCGAGACACCATGGGACATGTCATCGCCGCCTCACCCAGCCACGCTGAGACCGAGGCGATACTGCAGTGTGCCGTGGACTTAATCGGTTGGTCGATCACACCCTTTCCAACCCTCGGCGAACAGAAGCAATCTGCCGCCCCCTCACCTCTCCGCACCAGGGCAGTTGACGCCAGTTAACGGATGATCGCGCCAAAACCGGCCGGAAGGAACCCGGTCAGGCTGATTTTGGCTCAGGCATGACATGGTGCTGTTGCGGCGAGCCAATGGCCAGCTCGATGGCAGCTCGACGCCAGAGTTTGAGCTTCATCTGGGGCCTAGGCGGCGGTCGTCGGCTGGCTATTGACGGCCGAAGTCCCTGAGAACCAAGTGCGCTCGATTAAATCCAGCTCACCATGGCCAAGCTACCGCTGGCCAACGAGCATGACGACCTGAACTGTCAATGATGCGCTGTCCGCGAGTTAGCCAGCGGCCCCTTGGTCGCTGACCAGCGCGATGCCTTCCTGATCGACGGCGTTGAACCGGCAAACCTGGTGACTGCCCCATCCGCCTCAACTTCCTCGTTCCCGCGAACTCGGCTATTGCTTTTTCGCGCAGGCCTGCGGGCAGCAGCTGTCCCAGCTGATCACGTGATTGCGAGCGCACCTCTGTTATCATCACCACCAATCTCGCCTTCGGCGGATCGCGAAGTGTCTTCGCCGGCCGGCGCCAAGAGGACAGCCGCTACTCATCGGCTGACTGATCACTGATCACTGGGAGATCATCAAGACTAGCAACGAAACTGCTTCGAGAGCCGCACTCAGATCTCACGTTTGGAGTTCTTCCTCCAAATAAAAGCGAACCTCCTTTACGTGACCAGGCTTTGCACCGTCGCGCAATCGATGCCGATTAGGCCCGGCGGCAGTGCTTTGAAGAACCAAGCGACATCATCGCGGCGAAGCTTGCGACGGACAACGACAGCATCAGCGCCATTGACCCCGTGGACCTGAAACACCTGGTTGGCGATATCCAGACCAATTGTGGCAATCTTCTCCATGGACGGCTCTCCCTCATGTGACTTTCGACAGCCACACTTTGGCACATTGCGATGCCGGAAGCGGAGGCCGTTCCACCACATCAGGTCAGGCGCACGCTCAGGCCATTGGAGGGGTCTGTGGCTGAAGGGCCTCCCCGCTATGACGGAGTAAAATGCCTTCACTTGCCGGCGCGGCGCAAATCGGTGGGTCGCTGCCGCACCCGCCTTCATGTCCACCAGAGAACAAGATCCGGCCGCGCAAATCCGAAAAAGCAGTTCAGCAGCACGCGACGCTTCCCGTTGGCCGATTGACCGGTGACCCCATGAACGAAACCGCCATCAAGTAGGGCGATATCCCCAGCCTTGAGCTGGATTTCGCGACTAGGAACGGCCTTGAGGTAGGCTGCCGAGTAAGGATAACCCATGGTTTCCACACCCTGCGACTTTCGATCCGCGACTGTCGGCTTGTGACTCCAGAGCCTCAAGTTTCCACCTTCCTCAGGCATGCTGGGATAAAAGTTGAGTGCTGCGACGGTGTTGTGCGCCACCGCAGAAAGCTCGTAATCGTTCCCGGCACATAGGACTTGAGCGACATCGTCGTGGGGCTCCAACGAAAATGTGCCATTGCCAGACCAGCTGAGAGCGCGACAAATATTAGCCTGGCCGTGTTCCGAACGGGCCGGCCGCAATTCAATGCCCTGGTCGTGCAGCTCGCGCTTCAACGCGTTGAACAATCCGCGGACTGGATCAACTAAATTGCCAAAGAGCGCGTCGACGTATGGCCTCGCAGTTTCCGCCTCCGCGAAATATGTGGCTGCATCCTTCCTATAGTGCGATGCTCCAACATACTGTCCGGGGACGCCATCTTTACGCTCCTTGAGACCGGGATTGCCAACAAAGTTAGCGGTGATCTCCTCGGCTAGTTCGGTGCTGAAAGCTTGCTTGACGTGGAGCGCGGTGATCTCGCCTTTGAGGACCGAGATGATCTCCTTAGTGCTGATCGAGCCGGTCCGTTCTCTAATAACAAGAGGGGAGATGGCTGGCTGTTCAGATACCTGGTTAGGCATTGTCTTGCTCCTGTAGTGCCTGATTGAGGATGGCGATGCCATGATCGAGCTCGTCATCTGAGATGGTAATCGGCGGAAGGACTTTGATGACGTCGCGATTTGGCCCCGAGGATTCGATCAGCAGGCCGTTTTCGAACGCGACATCGTGCACACGGCCAACAACGGCCTGTGAACGGCACTTGAGGCCGGCCATCAGACCACGGCCGCGCTTTTGTTTGATGCACTTGGGGAATTTCGCAACGAGGCGATCAAGGTGGGTTTGCAGTTTGACCGCCGTCCGCTCGACGGCTGTAGTAAACTGCCTATCGGACCACATTGTGCACATAGCCGTGGACGTCACGAAGGCCAGATTATTGCCTCTGAAGGTCCCGCTATGTTCTCCCGGATTCCATATGTCCATGTCGGGACGAATCAGAACTATGGACAACGGATTACCTGAACCGCTTAGCGATTTCGAAAGACACACGATGTCGGGCTCGATTTTCGCGAACTCGAACGAGAAGAAATCACCCGTTCGTCCCGCACCTGCCTGAATGTCGTCGACGATGAAAACAACGCCGTGCTTACGGCAAATGCGCTGAATTTCTGTGAGCCAAGCTGCGGATGCGGTGTTCATGCCGCCTTCTGCCTGGATGGGCTCCAAGATGATTGCGGCCGGCTTTTCTATCCCGCTGCCTGGGTCGCCCAACACGTGATCAATGTAACTCGCGGAATCGAAAGTTTGGTTCGGATAGTTCTCGTAAGGGACACGGATCACATCGTGGCGAGCAACGCCGCCAAGCTGTCTGGTTGACGCTGAACCCGACACCGCCAAGGAGCCGAGCGACATGCCATGGTACGAATTTGTGAAGGCCATGACACTCGAGCGGCCGGTATATTTTCGCGCCAGCGCCAACGCCGCTTCATTTGCGTTCGTGCCGGTCGGCCCAGGAAACTGTATCTTGTAAAAAAGGCCTCTGGGCTTCAGGATACACTCGACAAACGCTTCAATGAAGTCACGCTTTGCCGCCGTATACATATCGAGGGACAGAAGAATGTTCTCACCGACGAGATATTCAATTGCTGGTGCCAGAATATGCGGATTGTTATGTCCGTAGTTGAGTGCGCCGGAACCCACCAAGAAATCTATAAAGGGCTTACCCGTCTCGTCCCAGATCGTCGCCCCAACGGCCTTCGTAAAGACGGTGGGAAACGCCCGGCAATAGCGACGAACGTTAGATTCATGCGCCGTGAAAGCGTCGGTGTTCATTTTTGGTCCTCTGCACGTGTGTCGTTAAACGAGGAGAGCTATGAAAGCGCTTCTGGTTGGCCGTAAAGCTTATGGAAGATCAGAATGGCCGGACAGAACTTCCGTTGGATCGGCAGTTTCGCGGGAGATGGCGATGCCCTCATCGAAATGTGGCCCGTTGTTGCGTTGCTTTGCATGCCGACGCCTCGCTGGATCACTGAAACGAGATCGTTTTTAGAGGCTCTGCGTAAGCACCGATACTACGGTCCCTGGTAGTTGACGCATCCGCTCTGCTTAAAAAAGGTTTCTGTGGTCAGTCAGACGCTTAGTGCGATCGACAGCGTCACGTCACCACAGGTATGTAGCTCGGCGATGGCGAAGCCGCTCGCGAGCGCGCCCTCAATAGAGTGCTATGGGCGGCGGCGAGTGTGTGGCACCCTCGGCGCTGTTGCAAGTCAAGCTAGGGTCAGGACTCATTGATCCAGAAGATGAATGTGGCGGCGAAAGCGATAGCGGACAGGAAGGTGTGAGCGCAGCGGTCGTATCGGGTATGGATTCGTCGCCAGTCCTTGAGGCGGGCGAAGGTGTTCTCGATCTTGTGGCGTTGGCGGTAGAGAACCGGATCGTAGTTATGCTTGATGCGGTGCTTTGCATGGGGCGGAATGCACGGAGTGATGCCGCGCTGGACGAGGGCATCGCGGAAGCCGATCGAGCTATAGGCACGGTCGGCGAGCAGGTGGCGGGCTGGCGGCAGGTGCTCGAGTAGCGCGGCGGCAGCTTTGTGGTCGTTGGCCTGGCCTTCGGTCAGGTACAGCAGCAGTGGACGACCTTTGCCATCGCAGACCACCTGTAGCTTGCTGGTCAGGCCGCCTCGGCTGCGTCCAATACATCGGGTAGAGCCCCTTTTTGAGCAGGCTGGCGGCGGTGCGATGTGCCTTCAGGTGTGTAGCATCGATCATCAACTGGTCCGGGTCACCGGCCCGAGCCGCCAGTTCGGCCAGGATGCGGTTGAACACGCCCATCCGGCTCCAGCGGATGAATCGGTTGTAGATCGTTTTGTGCGGCCCGTAACCGGCCGGAGCATCTCGCCAGCGCAACCCATTGCGGATGACGAACAGGATCCCGCTGAGCACCCGCCGATCATCTACCCGAGGCACGCCGTGCGACAGCGGGAAGTACGGCTCGATCCGCCGCATCTGCTCCGGCGATAACATCAGCAAATCATCCATCGTGGCACCTCCGCCAACAATGAATCAGCCGCTCACCATCAATTCAACCGGATTAATAGGTCCTGACCCTAGCTCAAGATTGTGCGAAGAGACCGACGGCAAGGTGAGGTCGTTCTCGAGTGGCCGATCAAGGCCGACTGGCCATGCTTGTAAGGTTTCCCCGAGATGGCGGGATCGTCTCGGTGGCGTTATGATCGGCGTCAGCCCCAAGGCGGTTCCGCGACAGGTACTCGCTCGAGCCACTCAACGGCGGGACCAAGCGGCGCACCGACATTACGGACGTGTTCCTTGTTATGGTTCGATGATCCCCAGTTTCAAAGCCTTTATCGCAGCCACCGTTCTGCTGGTCGTATCCAACTTCCGCATTACGTTCTTTAAATGGAAATCTATGGTATTTCTTGATCTTCCTACGATCGTTCCTATCTCACTCGAAGATTTTCCTCTAGCCGCCCACAAAAGGCACTCTATTTCTTTAGGAGAAAGGTTATGAGCTTGCCTGGGTGCCACCTCATTACTGAGTTTCGCGACCCTCAGGTGAAACTGTATGGCGGCAATTTGTAGGTGAGTGATGGTTCTATCTTGAAATTCGCAGTCTGAGGATTGAGCAAAACTCATAAAGGCAAAGCTGTCACCCGGGCCATGCAACGGAACGGTGACACCTGACCGCAAGCCGAACGTCGCCGCTTCATCTAGGACGCGGCGTTCGTTTTCAGTTGTGCTTTCATCAGTATACGCCTCGCTCCATCGAAATGCCCCCACCTTCTTTCGACCTTTCTTGATGATCGGGTCTATTCTGGCATAATCCATTTTCGAATAGCGCTCCTGCCATTCATCAGGGTAGTTCCACATAATCGCCGTATCCCGCCGGCCCGGCTCCAAAACCATTTGGTCTGCTGCAAGCGGACCATAGGCGATCCACGGGCAATCGAAATTCTGCGCAAACTCAGACAACAGTTCGAACAGCTGTTCGGATTCAGCGATGTTAGCGGTCGTGTCGAGGAATAGGCCTAACTCGACCGCAATCCGCGGGAGTTCCATGATCTCTCCTTCAGTCATCATCGGCGCAGAGTTTGCTCCAGCTTGGCGAAGCTGAGTCAGCTCCTTCCGTCGGCTGAAGATGGACCTTCAAGAGTCGTGCCAGCTTGGTTTTCTTCCGATATCAGTCGACTGGGGTGCCTAGGAGACTAACCGAGAGCACTGTGTCGCAGAGTGTACAATCCGATAGCAGGCAATCCGATGCTGATACTGGCTGGAAGCGCGTGGACGTGACCCTTGCCTGTGCGCCAAACGGAACCTCGATGCGTCGCCTAGTCGTCAGGCCGGCGCGTGGGCAGTGAGCGCTTTCCGACAAGCCCGCGGTGGCGACAGCGGGGACGATCGGCGAACTGTCCGCCTGTCGGCGGGCGGAGTCAGGCCGGCCCGACTGTCCCAATTTGGGCTTCTGGCGGCGATTTCGCCAACGACTGCGGGAAAGTCGGCGGTCATTTAGATGTGGGGCAGGCGCCGCGCCCTCCCCTGCCGCCGTGACTCACATTTCGCCAAGCGAATCGAGGTAAGCGCAGACTGAAAAGCGAGGTGCTTTCCAGGCGGCCGGAGCCCTTTCTGACCGTACCCTGCCTCACCCTGGCACGAGTGGTTGGCCTTCGGAGTTTTAGCGCAGAGATATCTCCGACCGCGGCCTTCCCCGCTCAAGCTCGTCATCTGCTCCGACGGATTGGATTCCCTTCCTGTGGTCGCAGAATGGCAGCGGTGCACGAACTGGCCGGCATCGTGTCTTTCGATACGGACAACCCCACCGGAAGGAATTGGGGCTCGCGCGCCCTCTGCGCGAACGGTGCTGACGTTATTCACCAGATCATCGACGTCCGCGAAATTGACCGCGGCCTTTCCGGCTCGCGCTGACCGACGTTTTGGGCGCGTCCTGCACGGCAGGGCGGCGCAACGCGAGCTGTCACGCGTCAGCCATTGCGAAAGGTGTAGCCATAACCGTTGATCGCCGGCGCGCCACCCAGATGGGCGTAGAGGACCCTCGACCCCTCTGGAAAGAAGCCTTTCTGGACCAGGTCGATCATCGCTTGCATCGATTTGCTCTCATAGACGGGATCGGTAATCATACCCTCAAGCCGCGCACACAGACAGATCGCCTCCTTGGTTTCCTCGGATGGAATGCCATACCGCGGGTACGCGTAGTTTCGAGCAGCACCACGTCATCCTCGACAAGTTCCGATCCGAGCTCTACGAGGGTCGCTGTATGTCGGGCAATGCTTAGCACCTGCCCCTTGGTCTTGGCCGGGGTAGCAGAGGCATCGATACCGATCACGTTGCGCTGTCGACCGTCCGCGGCGAATCCGACGAGCATGCCGGCGTGCGTGGAACCGGTGACAGTGCAAACGACAATATAGTCGAAGGCAAAGCCTAGCTGTTCCTCCTGGGCACGCACTTCCTCCGCAAACCCCACATAACCAAGGCCGCCGTATTTGTGGACAGATGCACCGGCAGGTATCCCATAGGGCCTGCCGCCCCCTGCCTTGACCTCATTAAGGGCTTTTTCCCAACTATGGCGGATGCCGATGTCAAAGCCCTCGTCGACCAGGCGCACCTCCGCTCCCAAGATGCGGCTCAAGAGAATGTTGCCGACCCGGTCGTAGACGGCATCGTCATGTGGAACCCAGCTCTCCTGAACCAGGAGACATTTCATGCCGATCTTGGCGGCAACGGCGGCGACCATCCGCGTGTGGTTGGACTGCACGCCGCCGATGGTGACGAGCGTATCGGCATCCGACGCGATCGCATCGGGAACGATGTATTCGAGCTTGCGCAGCTTGTTTCCACCGAACGCGAGACCTGAGTTGCAGTCCTCGCGTTTGGCGTAGATTTCGACCTTTCCTCCCAGATGCCTGCCGAGGCGGTCGAGTTTCTCGGTGGGCGTTCGTCCAAAGGTGAGGGGATAACGTTCAAACCTTTCCAGCATGTTTTCTCCAGCAAAATGTTAAGCTGAATCCAGCTCCGGCCTCAGTCATGAGCGTGTTGGTTCAAGACAGCGGCATCTGAGGCGGTGCAGAAGAGCCTCATCATCGTTGGCCAGCGTCTCGTTCGATCGAGACGAAGTAATCCGCATGCCGGCGTGCTGCGACATCGCCTATCTGCTAGGCAACTCGAACGGTTGCCTCCCGCCATTGGAGGGTCAAAGATGCGCCTTTGCCCGCTTCAAGCGCGCCAATTCTTGAACGGTCAGTTCGATCTCCAGGTGATCCGAAGTGGCGCGAATCTAAGTTCTGAACTTCTCAATTCGCCACAGCGGAGCGGCGATAAACACCCGCCCATCCGAATAGCTGAGGCACATCATTCACTGGTCACCTCATGAAGATCTTGGCTGCTATCGAACTTCCCTGCCCTACCGAAATGCTCCGCCCCTTTCACCTGCTCGACAAGCACAGCTGGACCGCCAGGTCAAAAGGAGCACGCTGCCGAAATAGACCACCTGGAGCAGCAGCGAGCAGGCCAGCGTCGTGACGACTGCTAGAGGGATCGAATGCGAAGCTAAGTAAACAATCATTGCGTTGCCGCAAAGGACCAGACCTAAGAGCCGACAAAAAATCATGAAGGGCAACTTCGTTCTCCTGGTTTTGTCTCGTCAAGTCATGCTGCTCATGCTGCGATCTGGTCGGCCGCGACATGGGTCTGGCAGTTCTTAGGGCAGACGCGCCCGCAGGCTCCGCAACCAATGCATCGGCCGGCATGGTCGACGACCATGATCATGCGATTGAGCTCACCATCGAAGTCGTCGTCACCGCCGTCGCAGGCGCCGAGGATTTCACCCGCGTCATCTACGCCGTAAAGATGCATGACCTCGCGCGAGCAGACCTTGAAACAGCGGCCGCAGCCGATACAGATCTTGCCTTCTATAACGGTCAGATATTCCGGCACCCATATGGAGCCGTCGCGGCTGATGAATGTGCTCCTCATCCCAAACTCTTCATTTTGGCGAGCTCTCTCCTGGCACCATCCAACTCGGCATAAACCGCGTGCGTTTTCTCGGCGACCTCCTCTATGTCAGTCCATTTGACCGGGAGACCCTCAGCAAGGTCGCGCAAGTTCGTTTTAGCAATTGCCGCGCGCAGCTGCAGCTTTCGGACTTTCGTCACCATCTCATCCAGGTTTGACATGATCCTCGCTCGAAAATCGGTTTCTTCACGCCCGCGCCACGTCGGCTATAGCTGCAGTCGCATCATCGACCAGTTTCGTGCCGAATCTGCGAGTTTCCGGAAAGTCTCGAAGCCGAAACGGTGGACGTCTCGACAGAACGACCAACTACACCGTGAAAAGCACTCGCCCGTGGCCACATTGGTGTCATCTCTGTGTTGGCGATGCCATCACGCCGGACCGCTCCTCAATCGCAAGCCCCACTGCATGTAGAATATGTCGAGCCTCCACAGCCCGTTCGGATCCGGATCGCCAATGATCGGTTTCGGCGCAGGTCCTTCGTGATGATGAAGTCGGCCAGCAGCTCGTCCGATTTGCCTTCGCAGGCCCCGTTGGACTCGTAAGCACGAACCAGCCGCACAAGGCCTTCAACGAACGGGTGGCCAAGGGAACGCCTGGTCCTCGTTGACAACAGGGCCAAGCGCTGCGTGAGCCATTTCGTTTTCCTCAATTTCTGCTCGTCATCGAAAGACGATTTCTGCTTTCGGGTACGGCGACTTCGGGCTCCGCTTGCGCAGCCGACGTCCGGCTTGGCCTGGCCGATTCCAGGTAAGTGCCGACCCTTTGGCCGACCTTGAGAAAGTCTAGGACTGTGACGTCTTCCACCATGGGACAAAATCGCCTCCAACATCGCGCCCGCGGCGAGCCAATTGGAGGTCACTAAGGCTCGAGCCTTGACCTGCAGCAAACGATCCGCCCTGTGCTGCATGGACATAGTAACAGTGGGCACGCCGCAGCAAACTGGCGAATTGACCAGGGGTTCCATTCCACATGTGATCCCTTTGCCATCTTTGCTCATCATGGGATTGCGCCTTGATCTTCAGGAGCCTTGTTTTGCGGAACCACGCAAAGATCCGCATAGCAGGCGTTCTCACCCGTGTAGTTGGCCATGGCTTGGAGCAATGGGGTAAGGTAGTACTGTTTGATGTGGTCCGGCATTGGCTCCGGAAAATCCAGCGATTTCAGTGCGACCTCGATCAACTCGATGGCGCGCACCTTGTTGCCACACTCAAAATAGTACTGAGCGAGCGGAACGTACCAAATGAATTTAAGGGGGCCGTCACTTTGTGGGGGACTCAGTATCAAGATCTGTTCGGACAGCTCTTTGCCCATCGCGAAGCGCTCAGCAGGGGGAAGATGGGAGTTGTCCTTCGCTGGATCGAAGAGTTGCTTCAGGGCCATGACCATCCAGGACACGGCCTCGAACTTCTTGTCGATCGCGTCTTCAAGTAACTGGCGCATAGCCGGCAAGCCGGTCCGCATGTCGCGTAGCTTGTGGAGCAGTAGATCCGCATGAGTTTCCCGGAACCCGACATAATCGGGCATCAAGGCGAGACCTTCCTCGACGGCCGAGAGTGCGGCCCTCCAATCCTCAGCCTGTGTGGCCGGCTGAAGTTTGGCGTATATCGGCCTGGTCAGCGACAGTTCGCGCGCCCTGCGTTGGTTGCTAGCGATCCGCCCTGTATCGGCGGCTTTCGCTCCATCGCTGCTGCGCCAGCTGCCGTTGAGAACTTTCGGTAAAACGTCATCGAGTTCCGACGGATGTCCGATGAAAGCGATGTGGCCGTCACGGTCGACCACGAACGAGGTGGGAATCCCGACAGAAGAACTGGCTTCCATCGAAAGTCTTTTCATTTCGCCTGTGTAGTCGAACGCGATCCGATAATTCAGATTCGGGAATCTCTCGGTCAGCCACGCATCCAAGTTGGTCCGCGCCTCGTCCGCGGTTGCAGCCAGTTCACTACCTGCGACTCCGACGACCTCAAATTCGATGTCTTCATACTTCTCTTTCAGTTCCACCATAGGCGGAATGGCAGCCACACAGGGTCCGCACCAAGTCGCCCAGAATTCAACAAGGTACACCTTGCCGGGCTGAAAGTTGGCGAGGGGCTCGCCACGCAGCCAGTCGTCCACTTTGATCGGAGGAGCCGGGGACTCCATACGCAACACCATGTTGTTCTCCAAAGCTATTCCCAACACCTTTCCTGGCATTTATGCGCGTGCTGGTTCTTCTCTCAAACAAGCGACACACCGGTCATGGAGACGACGTCACTCGTCTTGCCCATTCGCATGCGGTCAGCCCTCACCCGCTATTGCCGAATGACAACCAGCAAAGGCCGTGCCAGCGCGTCTAGCCCCGCATTAAGTGCAGTTAAGTTGGGAAAAAGGTCCGCGGGCACCAACACGGCCGGTTGTCTTGAACCCGACATGTTTTCTGCCGCTGTCGAGTTTTAGACACGCATCACTCATCGTCAGTCGCTTACGACAGCGAAGAGCTTGGCCGTCTTGCCTGCAGTGAGATTGGCATACCTGCTCATCGAGCAACACCACTTCGGCGCCCTCGATAGCTCGCGGACGACTGGGTTCCCGCGTGCAGCGATGCCTCCTCTGGCTCATGGCTAATCTTTTCTCCTAGACCCGAGTTGATAAGCCCAGCGCATCGGGTGCGAGCCGGATACCGCGTATGCTGTTTCGCTAGACGCAGAACCAGCATTCGCGATCCGATTTTCGCCACAGACCTAGGAAGCATTGCAGGTCCGCCACCGCGTGCGAGGCTTAGCATCTGCTCCGCTCGTGGGCGAAGCGGATGCCGCCGTCGCCGCGAAGAGTAGGCCCGATGATGATGATGATGATGCGGCCCAGGCCTGCTTTCACTGCTGTGCCGTCGAGGAGGTCGTGGATCCGGCCCCATACGGAACGTGAAATCGCGCCGAACGCGGGGCACGACGTAAATCTTTCGGAGGCCTGGATCAGCATGTGTCTGGCTTATCGCTTCTGCCCATCGGCACCGCATCACTGCCTACCACGGGCGGCATTCGACTCGGAAACGGCCATGCCCCGCGATGACAACCCGACACCGGGATCGACAGCAACCCGCAATTGAAGGGCCAATCACAGCCTGGTCGTTGCGCAATCTGATGCCCATCACGTCCCTTGACCCAGGAGACGCCTGGCGCATTATCCATCGGGCCAACCGCCTCGGGGCCGATCCAGGCAATTGAGGATCGAGCATTGGTCGGGCGTAGGCTGGCTTGCGAGTTCGCTTTGGTTGGGAGGACCGGCTTAGGACGCGCCTACGAAACTGGACGTGGCGAGGCCACACTGGAGTATGCCTTCCCTGAAATGGTGCTGCGCTAAGTCAAAGCCAATCCTATTCATGAAACACTGCCTTCGCAGAAATGCTTGCAAAGCTGAGCTTTCTAGCTCCCGACCATTGTGATTAGGAATCGAAAAGTGCGCGGCTCGCATGACGCAGGGGCCGGTGGTCGGACATGCAATGAGCCGGTTTGATGGCAGCGATTCAAAAGGCGTCGAATGATCTGCGAATTTCCGCAGCCACCTTCAGCCGGAGTTTCCCTTGCGGGGGGAGCGATCAACTGCTTTCCTCATGCGGAAGACGGTCGCGTTTGTGGAGAGCTTAGCTCCATCCGCCGGGTGATCTCGTTGAACCTAGCGGCTCGCGCTGCGCAGGGCCTGCGTCTCCGTCCAACGCGCCTGTCTCAGTTGCCGCCCAGGCGTCGAGCCAGTCCGCTGAATCAGCTTGTCCGGTTTGCGGTCTCATAGAGCCTCCGGTTCAAGCTTCAGCTGCAAAGCAAGCAATTCTCGCCCGGGCATAAATCTCTATGATTGGTTCCCGCGCGAGCTGCCCTCGCATCTCATCGCTCACGTAGCTGACTTTCCGTTCCTTGAACCGGCAACGGATCTCGGACGCATGGAGGCCGACCACGACACAGGGATCAGGCTCAACCGGAACGCACCATGGATTTCCGACGTTTCCGAAAAGCCATGCCTCGCCCCAGTCATCAACCAGAGCGGGCGTGAACCTTGTCGCCGAGGCCAAAACTGTCCAGAAGCGCGGCGGCCGCCGCCGCGTATCGTGGTTTGCTAGCCTCGTAGACATAGTTCTACCACCCGGATGCCAGTATCTTATATCGATTCCTGGTGATTGAGAATAGAATTGTCGGATCTGTCGTAGAACCCTAGCATAGGTCCGAGATCAAAGATCGTCCCCGGCGCAAGGCGCCGGACAGACGTGGGCCATGTTTCAGTTGAGAGGCCATCGATGCCTCGCGCCAGCGTGCTGGCAAATCGAGGCATTAGCGGTGCGAGTGTCTGCGCCAGGATCGCAGCGGCCGTGGCTTGAAGCGCGAGCGAAGTCCGGGTGCGGGCGGGATAAAGACGTCGCGCCGCTGCATAGTCTTGCGACTGTCGGTAGATCACGCAATCGCGCACGAAATTGCATGCCTGTGCGGCCGCACGCCGGACCGAGAAGCCATCGTCCGAATAGGCGCGTTCCATCGCCGCTCGATGGATCTCTATCCGAGCAAGGAAGGCGCGGTCGGCCGGAGCCCAGTCGCCTGCGTCGGGCACACGGCCACCAAAGTCCTGCTTGATTTCCTGGTCCAGCCCTTCCAGCCAACTCAGCCAGACCCCTCGGAATATCTCTTTCTCGGTGCGATGTAGCGCCTCCAGCGTGAAGTTCGTCCGCTCACCTTCCGGGCGTGTCAGGCCCAAATGAAGACGCACGATGTCGACTGTCTTCGGGTCAAGAACCTCCTTGCCCCAGACCGCATGGCCCCGGCTGGTCGAGAACTTCTGGCCGTCGAGCAGGTAGAACTCGTTCACATGATAGCGGATGCGCGGCGTCCAATGAGAGAACACCTCGGCATAAAAAGCGGGGTAGAGTAGCGCGTGGTAGAAGGAATTGTCGAAGCCGAAGAAATGGACAATCTGCCAATCATTGCTGGGCATCGCCGCATTCCAGTCGCGCCCAAGCAAGCGAGCTAGCGCCTGGATGTTATAAAGGAATCCGAAAGCCATCTCCGGCCAAATCCAGATCACCTGCCCAGGGACCCCTTCGGCCGGCAGGCCCCAGTCCGAGGGGTGGGTAATGGGCACGGAAAAGTCGCCACATTGGCGCAGACGTGCGAAGAGATCCATGACCCGAACGGGGGCGCCCGACGCCCTTAAATGCCGGTCGATATTGACGTAGCACCGTTCCAGCGCAAGTTCGGGACGGCGCACGGAGCCGACCACCGGCGCCTCGGCCGAGTGCCGCGACCGGACTGCCCCCAGGTCGTGGCATAGGTTCGGCGCGCCGCATTCCTCGCAGATGTTGCCACCAGCGGAGCCGCCGCAATCGGGGCAGAGGCCGCTTACATCCGGTTCGTAAAGGTAGTCGCCTGTCACCGATCGAAGAGCGCGGGGCTCTGGCGCAGATCTACCGCCGTGCTGCTCAGAAGACTACGGAAACACGCGGCTTGAAACTCTGCATAAGCGTCACCCCCCAACGTGGGCAGGAAGCTGTGGACCTCACAGTCGAGAAGTGCAAGCGTGGCTCTAATCTCGTCCGCGTAGTGGCTGCAAGTTACGAAGAGAGGCGGCAGCCCGGCCCCCGTTGGCGGCCCCGCCAGAATAATCCGGCTCTGGCCCCAGGCGGGCGAAGACGGGCGCCCCAGTAGGGCTTTGGGCTTCAGAGAAGACCGCCCGGTGACCACTTCCATGATCGACGTGCCGAAGCGTCTTAACGGGGCTGCGGCGATGCTCCAGTAGCACACAAATCAGAACGCCATACTCTCCGCATTTTCTGAGTGGTGGATCAGTTTCGTGTGCATGCCTCGCCTGGCTGCGTGAGCTCAATCGCGATAGAAAATGCCGTTTGGCGGCTTGAGATTGTCGAGGTCGGCCACTTTGCCCTCTGGCGGATTAAGGGCGCGCTTTAGCACGTTATATTCAGCGCGGGTCGGTCCACCGGTTGAAGCACGCTGGAACACCAAGTAGAGCGTCCGCCGCGAACGATTGCTTTTGTTGGGCTGTGAGTAATGCGGTGCGTAATCGTCGAAGATGAAGATGTCGCCAGCCCTCCATACTACGGGTTCCCAGGAGAATGTGTCGGCGATCTCAGGATCAATCACCCCGCCAGCATCCATGGGAAATATCCCCTTCTTGTGGTTGCCGGGGCTGAAGAAAAGCCCGCCGTTGCCCGGGTCGGAGTCGTCGATGCCTATCGCAACGACCCCATGGACCATCCGGTCGGGGAGTCTCTGTGGAATGTGATAAATGTCCTGATGCGGGCGATAGCCGCCGCTGTCGGGATTAGTGGAAAATCAGCAACTCCTTGAGCCTGCGCGACCCTTCGTCAAGCAGCTCCTCGACCGCAGACCTTATGCGCTGATCGTCGAGGAGCAGACGACGCAATGGATCATGGAAGTCGAGAAAAGTCTCAGCCTTAGAGATCTTTCGATTATCCGTCGTCTTCTCGAACCACATGAGCCATTTATCATCGCTAACACCCCAGCGTGATACGTCTTCAACAAAGCTTGAAATACGTTCCACAGCCGCGGGATCGAAGAACCTTTCGAGCCTGACATATCCGTCTTTCTGCCACTTTTCTCTTTGCGCATCAGTCAACATGCGAAAGCCTCCTGTTGGTAAGACTGGTTGGTCGAACATTCCGGTTAGGGCAGTCGGGCGCTGATCAGGTTATGGGTCGACGCAGACGGTACTCCAAGCATATTAGGACGGCGGTGCTAAGTGCGTTCCGCTCCGGGTGTGTTGCAGGGCTTTGTTGTCCCTCCTCACTGGAGAGATCGTCGAGGCTCGTAACGATATGTGGAGCCGGTACGTCTGCACGGTAGTCACGGCCGGGCATGCTAGTGATGATGCGGCTGCTCGGTAGGGCGACCTTTCGCGCAGCCTGACGCAGCGCAAGCCGTGCGCCACGCGAATTTCTGCGACACGCTCCCATTCGGGCTGGGCGATCAGGGCGGGCACATCCGGGACATGAGCTCCACCGATGCTCCAAAAGCGGGCATTCTCCGCATAAATTCCTCGATTGATTGCATATCCTAGGCTGACCCGGATTCCCCGGGTCCTTAAACTGGCCCCGATCACTTATCTCATCCGGCCCAGCCACGACACGCACCGCTACGTGTGGGAACCCTCCGCTGAGCGCCGACCCAGCAATGGCCACCAAGGCCACTCCGAAGTTTCGAGTGAGCGACCTGCTAGGGTCTTTACGACCGAAGGGGAAATGCACGCCCGCGGAATTGTTAGATGCGCCGCTGAGTCCAATGGGTCGTTCAGTCGCAATGATTTCGGAGAAGGCTCCGGCTTTCGCTGCGGCGAAGGCCGAAATCGTTCCCTGGATGCTACCGCCGATGATCAGTAGTCGGCGGGTCATATCCCGCTGCCCATTTCTTCTGCGATGGGGTCGGACCAGCTTTCGACGGAGGTAGGGCTGATGAAGCCGGGATGCTCAGGGTTGGCGCGCGGCGCGCGCCCCAGAAGGCTGTCGAGGATGCGACGCGCTCGCCAGGCCAGCAGGCTTAGATTCGGATCAGCCAGCCCGCGCTGCCCGAGGCTCGCGTTCTGTACGAAGATGCGTCTGTCACGCGGTCCGTGCCAGCGCACCGAAAAATCTTCGCGAATAGCCAATTCATTGTCGATCTTTTCCAGCCGGTCCGCCATCGGTTCCAAGAAGCCTGGCACCGCGTTCTCGTAACCGGTGGCCAGGATGACGATGTCGGCCGTGACTTCTTCAACCTCCTCCATGCCGTGCTGCAGGGTGAGTCTGTGGCCCGCGCCGGCGTTGATGCAGTGCGAGACAGTGCAGCCCGGCCGCAGTTTGATATCGCATCGGTTTGGCTCTAGAAACGCGTGGCGGTATAGCGCCTGATAGATCGCGCGCAACGTGCTTTCCGAAATGCCGTCCGAAGCAAGCACGAATCGCCGCAGGAACAGCTTGCGCTGCGACTCGCTCATTGCCGCGAAACGATCCGAAAAGCAGGGCATGAACAACTCGTTTGTGAACGGGCTGTTGTCGATGGGCAGGTAGTTTTCGCGTAGCGAGGCCCAAGTGATCGAGGCAGGTCGCCGTTCTCTTGGCAGACCAACAAGGTGCAAAACCACCTCGGCTCCGGACTGTCCCCCGCCGACCACGCAGACATGCTTTTTGTGCACCTCAGGATGAATGTGCAGCAATTCAGATGAGTGGAACAGATTGCGTCCAGTCCAGCCCTGAAACTGCGGCGGAATATGCGCCTGCTTGCCAATGCCGACCACGACGTTTCTGGCGGCGAGAACCGCCTTATCGGTGCGCACCCGAAACTCGCCGTCAAAGCGGATTTCGCGCACCGTCTCGCCGCCGCGGACAAGCGGGTTCCTGTAGAAGGCCCAGTTCAGGTATTGCTCGAACTCAGCTCTGAGCACGGCTTCGAACTGTGCATTCAGGAAGTGGTACAGACGCCCGTTCTCATGCAGGTAGTTCACGAAAGTGTAGGCTGATCGCGGGTTGACCAGCGTGACCAAATCCTTGAAGTGGCTGACCTGGAGCTCCGAGGAATCGAATGCGCTGCCTGGGTGCCAGCGGAAGTCGACTTGCCGATCCAAGAACAGTGCCCCTTGCCCAATTTGCTCGTGCATCTGGCACGCAAGGCTCAAATTAGACGGCCCAGCTCCCACTCCAATGCAAGAGAGCTCCACTTGTCTTGCTCCTCTAGGTGCTTCCCAATTAGGCGATGTTGAAGAAATATCGGCTCTGGCCATCGGCTTCAGTCTCCATGTGGGCATTCTCGACTTCGGTGCCGCTGGATTTGCTAGATTTTGTCCCCGCTTTCGTATGGTCGGGTGTGAAGCCCATGGATCCCGTCCAAGTGATGAGATCGACACTCATGTCCACGACTTGTGAGCGTGGACGGGACCGAAGTATCTGCGGTCGCGCAGATGATCGCGTATCAGTCAGCGAGATGCTTTCCAATCTTATTCCGTGTTTTAATCGGGCGAAGTCGCCCGCCTCCACCATGATGCGCCGACCTTTGACCGACTTGGCTGTCAGCGAGGGCGCGATCTCGCATGCGGCGACAGCATTTTTCCCTGAGCCTGCTCATAGGAGGGCATCCGCTGATGTGTTCGGAAGATCCTCTGCATCAAACGTGCCAGAAGGAAAATTTCATGAAACAACGGTTAGCAGGTTTGTGATCCTGTCGGGTATCCGACAATGAGGGGAAACCTTGCGCCGGTGGCCGATTTGCCGCGTCGCCGTCCTCTTGCCAGGAGCCGGTAGCTAATAGGGCAGCTCCGCATCGGAATTTTCTCTTAGGACGGCCAGCAACCCAGGTTCATAGACTGTGGCGCGGAAAAAGGCTCTTGCCACTCCTCGCGGCGGAAATCTGAAAAGACGCCTTCGGAAGCCGGGGGGCCGCAGGAGGTCTCTCCCGTCTTGCGGAAGATGGAGGCGAGATCCGGATTTTGAGACGCAGAATCCAGCTAAAGACGGTCACACAGCTATGTCGAGGCCGTGCCCCATCCTGCAGCACCACGAGCCTGACGGTGCTCGCGACCAGTGAGACGCATTCGGTCCGCAGCCTTGTCGAGGCTGCCTCCAGGCGGGTCGGGAAGGAGATATTCTGGGAAGGCGCGCAGGTGTTGACGAGTTGGGCCGCGAACGCCGGAATAACCAGGCGCTGATCCAAATAGACAAACGTTGTTTCGGGCCATTCGAGGTTGACCTGCTGATCGGTGATGCCTTCAAGGCGGCCATCAAGCTCGATTGGAAGCCGACGACTACTTTCGATGAGCTCGCCTCGTAAATGATCGAGGCCGACTCCCGCGCGTACGGGATCACGCTCGCGTGACTCGAAAAACGCAGTGATTTCGCCGGGCATTTGCAGTCCAAAGCAGCATTCGCCGGCCCGCCTCTCTCAGGCGGTCGGCCGGCACCCAGTCAGCACCCGGTCGTTTGGATCGGCAAATTCACACATCCTACAGAGCAGAAAACCATCCGCTCCGTTCATGCGATCGACGATTTCGCAAAAGACTGCGCTTTTAAAGAGATCGCCGTATTCGTCGCATAGAAGGTTGCCCAGTACGTGACGCCGCTCGAAATCCATGGAGCAGAGAGTAACCTCGCCGTTTGGAAGGAGAACATTCCGATACTGTCGTTCGTCCACGCATATCAGCCCTCCGACGACTGGCTGCCGTGGTTCTACAATCTTAGGATCTACGCTTCCACCCCTGCTGCTCACCGGTCGCGCGCGAACTAGGGCTTCGGCAGGGATAATGTCGGCGATATCGGGATGGGCCTCGCCCAAAACCACGAATCGAATTGATGGGATGTCGGCGTCGACGAGTTGCCCAACAAAATCGCGATACTTGTCTCCAACAAGGCGGCTATTCATGTGGGCGCCATCATCAAAAACATGAACCACGAATACCCCCAACCGCAGCGCCTGCAAGCGTTGTAGATCCCGCCCCTTCATTCCCACAAGTGTCGTGAAAATCCTGATGCCATGGCCTTTGGCGGAAGCGTGCTCGACCATTTCGGTGCAATCCGGATTGAGCCATGGCTCAGAATACCCGGCAAAACTAATGTCGACGGAGGTTGGTACGCGCGCCAGACAGCGCTTGAAATCTCCAAGACTAAGATACTTCGTATCAGATACTTTTCTTTGCCGGTCAGCGAACTTGTCCTGCGGACAATATGAACATCCCACGATGCATCCTGTGGTCGTCGTTATCTCCAAAACTCTGCCGGCTGGGATAGCAGAGCGCAGTTCCGGTAAAATCATTTGCTACTGACTCCCACTCGTCTGGTCATGCATAACGTCCAGCATAGTGTCTTTGGCTTCATGACACCGACGGTCAATACGTTCCGAATGAACCCAGCCATCTCCGACTGGGCAGCAGTCAACGGCCGGCTTCCTCAATCTGCCGAGCGAACTATCAACGAACTTTGGGCACATCGGCGCGGCAGCGCGGCGCAACCGCAATGTCGCGCGTCAGCCATTGCCAAAGGTGTAGCAGTGACCGTTGAGCGGGCGCGCCGCCGAGATGGCGTAGCAGACCATCAATCGTCTCGCGCGTTCTCATGCGGTCAGCCCCCACTCAATGGTGCCGCATCTCCAGCAAAGGCCGTGCCAGCGCGGTTAGCCGCAGCAACTGCATGAGTAGGCTTCGAGAAACCTCTCGCCCAAGGCGGCCGGTTTTTTTGGACCAGACATGTTTTTTTGTCGCTGTCAGCTTTTGGACATGCCCTGCCGTTGGTTCCAGGATGCGCGCCTCAAACTTTCCACGACTGACCTCTCCGACCGCTGAAGATTGCGCGCTGATAGCGCACACCTGGCGCGTCGGCGCCTTGGTCGCACTGACCTATCGCGCGGCGGTGGACGACCGGATGCGCTTTGGAAAATCCAATACGGTCGGAGCCTACTTCGGGCTTACGCCCAAAATATCAATCCGGTGAAACCGATCGAGACGGTGGTGTAGCAAGGTCGGCGATACCATGGTGCGAACCGGGCGCTTTGAAGCGGCGCACATCATGCTCAAAGCGGGCAACCCGCTTCTCGAGCCTGAAAGACTGGGCGCTCTCCGTGGCGAAACGTCGGGCGCATGGAGCGCGCCAAGGTGGCCCTTGCCCGCTAGTTGGGCATCGTGCTCCATCGCATGTCGGTGGAAGCTACCGAATTCCGTTCAGCAAGGCTGCCAGTGATGGCATAGGAGATGAGGATTTGTGCGAGCCGAACGGCTCTCCTGAGGGTCCGCGTCGCCGGGACGAGAGCCTGGCAAAGTCGCGTGTAGTGCTGTGAATGCTTCGGCAAACCACGTGCTGTATTGCCCAGATAGATTGTGCTGCCGACCCAACGCGTCGATATTGTCGCGGCGAGCCTATCCTCGCTACGCAGCGCAAGTGTTAGACGCACACGCTCGTCGAGCGGGGACGATCTGCTCGCGCGTCCCCCTGATTACAGCCATGAAGGCGAGCGAACAATTGCAAGAGGCACAAGCTACCGGCGCCATCGATCGTAACGATTTGTCTTATTCGAGCTCGACTGGTGTGGCGTTCCAGTCGGGTGGGGTCTGCCTGAGAATGTTGCGAACGAAGAAGTCCAGGAGTTTGCGCTTAGTATAGATGCCTGGCGCGCCGTGATCGGCACCAGGCACATAGACCATGTCGAAATCTTTTCCCGCCTTGATGAGTCGGTCGGCAAGCTGCAGCGAGGAGGACGGGTCGACATTGCGGTCCATTTCGCCCACGACGATCATCAGCTTGCCCCGCAGCCTGTAAGCATTGTCGATGGCGGAGGATTGGGAATATTCAATGCCGACTGGCCACCCCATCCACTTTCGTTCCACCAGATCTTGTCTATCCGGTTGTCGTAGCAGCCGCTGTTGGCGACCGCGACCTTATAGAATTCGGGATGGAAGAGTAGCGCGCTCACCGCGCTCTGGCCGCCTGCGGACCCGCCGAAAATGCCGACATTGGAGATATCGTACCACGGATACCTCGCGGCGGCCGCCTTGTGCCATAGAATGCGATCGGGAAAGCCTGCGTCCTTCAGATTTTTCCACGCAACGTCATGAAAGGCGCGTGAGCGGTTGTTGGTACCCATGCCATCGATCTGCACAACGACGAAGCCCAGTTGCGTGAGCGGCTCTGTCCGCCTTGAGAAGGATTTTGGGACGAAGGAGCCCTGGGGCCCGGCATAGATTTTCTCCACCACCGGGTACTTCTTCTTCGGATCGAAATTGGCGGGCAGGTGATCACGCCCCAGATATCAGTCTTGCCGTCGCGCCCCTTGGCGTGGAAGCTGCGTGGCGGCTGCCAGCCTGCGGCGACGAGCTCGGACATGTCGGCGGTCTCCACCTGCATGAGTTTGACATCGTCGCTGGCGCGGTAGAGCATCATGCGGGGCGGCAGATCGATGCGTGACCAGAGATCGACATAGTAGCGGCCGTCGGGAGAGAACTCGACATGGTGGTTGGCCGGCTCGGGCGTGAGCTCAGTCAGCCCCTCACCGTCGAAGCCGATGCGGTACGCATGGACGAAATAGGGGTCCTCCCCCGGGTTCCTCCCGCTCGCCTCGAACCAGATCTGGCGCTTGACCGGATCGACATGGTTGACCGCGCGGACCACCCATTCACCGAAGGTGATCTGGTTCTTGAGCGCGCCGGTCCGGCCGTCGAACAGATACAGGTGCTCGTGCCCGTCGCGCTCGGATGCCCAGATGATCTCCTTCCCGTCATCGACATCGTAGCGAAAGATTTTCCCGGTGCGGCGCTGGTTCATCACCAGCGGCCGGTAATCAACGAAGGTCGTGCTGGTCTCTTCGATCAGCGAGCGTGCGCGCCCTGTGGCGGCGTCTACCTCGACCAGCCGATAGAGCTGATGGCCGCGCTGGTTATATTCGAAAGTGAAGCCGCGACCGTCTGCCCACCATTGGAGAGCGGAAAGTTTGAAGGGGTTGGAGAACAGGGCGTTGTCGATCACGATCTGGCGGCGGGCGGCAATGTCGAACAGGACCGGCTGGGGCAGCGGAAGGACATCGCCCGGCTTGAGATAGACCATTGCCGAATATTCGCGCTGCAACCGGTCCGTCGACGAATTGAGGTAGGGGACCACCCGGTTGAAGCCGGGGCGAACACGGTAGGCCGCGAGATGGCGCGAGTCCGGCGACCAGCTCAGTGTCGAAAAGACGTAGTGATTGCCCTCGGATCCATCCCGGCTCAGCGCAACATCCTGCAATCCGTCCTTGCTGCGCAGGAAAACATTGTGGTTCTTGATATAGGCGATCCATTTGCCGTCGGGCGACGCGCTGCAGTTGTCGGGGTCGTTCTGCGCCGGCGGCGTGTATAGGTGGCCGAGCGGCCAAAGTTCCGGGTCGTCCGAATCCAATGTGGTGCTGGTACAGTCATAGCTTACAAGGTCGCAGCTCCACCAGGTGTCTTCAATCTGGAAGTCGAGCCTGCGACCATCCTCGGTCAGGTCGAAACGCTCGAAGGGAAGATCGTCGGCCTGATACCGCTTATGGCTCGCCCCGTTTAGCGCCGCCGCCAGACGGGCCTGATCGAAGGGCGGCCGCTTCACGCCCGTGGCGACATCGACCAGCATGAACTGGCGCTTGCCGTGGCTAGTCAGGCGGTAGACGAAGGCTTCACCCCCCGTCAGCCAGAAAGGCATTTCTGGGAGATTGACAGTGAGTCCGCTATAGCGGTCGTTTATGTTAAGTGCCCGCTCAAAATCGGCCGGCGCTGGCGGGGAATGTGCACCGTTCGAACCGTTGGGCAGCGTCTGAGTGGTTGCCGATCCCGATGCCCGCTGAACCAGTAGCCCGAGGGTCAAAGCGCCAATCTCGTCCATGTCTCTTACTTCTTTCGGTTTTCGGAATACGCATTTTGGATTTGGCTTCTCACGCCGGTCCGCAGCACCGCCGAGAGTCGCCTTGGAGGAGAGCCTCCAGGCGGGTGCAGCAGGGCCGCAGTCATCATCACAGAGAGTTCCTTGAGAACATCCAGGAACTGGTCGGGTGACCGATTCCAGAGTCGGCGTCCGCGCCAATAAGGGATCTTCGATGCCTACAATCAGGGAATTCTCAACGCCCGATCACACGTGACGATCACGGCCTCTTTCTTCTTCTGCATCTGGAAAGTCATGCTGTAGGACGCCGGATGTCGCGGCGGCAGAAATCATTGTGCACATGTCGACGCTCTCCGCATGAAGTCGGTCGGATGACACGAAGCAATATGCGCGCCAAAGGAAAAACCCGTTTAGATACAAGGCAACCGATCGAACCGGCTATGTCGCATGTCCGACATTCGTCGGGCGTCGGACAATGCCACCCGACATGTCGCGGGGCGTCAAATTGCCCCTCTTCCTCGACTGTGTGGCTAGACTTCCTGACGGGCAACATGCGTGCTCTAGGGAGTACTGCCCTAAGGGGCTCCTTCATAACCGGAGCCCTTCTCGCGGAGAAGTCCTGATCGCTAACGTGCTCGAATGGGAGCCCCCAGCCAGCCAATCCTCGTCGACGAAAGACCCCTCCGTAATCCCGCCCGCACCGAGGAGGCCCTTGAGGAAAATGCCAGTCGGATTGTGGATGGCATTGAAGAATACTTCCTCCGAGTGCGCATCGAGATGGTCATAGGTGAGTCACGAGAGCAGCGACATGCCGCTGGAATCGTAAAGGTTCTTCGATGCTTCGCCGGTACTGTACCAGTAGCGTGAGTCCACCCTCGAACGAAAAGACTCAGGCCGCCCCGGCTACCGACGCAGACTCGGCGATCACCGGCACCTCGGCAGCGGTGGCGCCCGCCGTCAGGCCAAAAAGCGCCACCTATGTCAAAAACAGTCGCCGCATCTTACCGGCACATCGCATGCCGACGACCTACCTCGAGTCCGCGGCCGGTGGTATCGCGCCCCGGAATCGCACGTACTCCCGCGTATCAGGATGTCTCGGCACCATGCTGTCTCTCCTCTACTCATGCGTCTGCAGCTATTTGCGCATGTTCCGTGCCAAATCTGAAATTATTCGGTTTCAATAGGATAGCTGCAAACCGCCGTGGCCATACCCGACATTGTTAGACTGCAGAAAAAGCGGAATGCGGGGGCGTGCCTTGCTGAGTGGCGTAAGTCGGCGGTGACGAAGCCGCTCGCGAGCGCGCCTCAACAGCGCTGAAGCGAGCGAGCGGCGTGTCGGTGGTCATCGATGCTCCCCGGCAGGGTCGGGTTGCTGATCTTCAACCTGAGTCGAAGGAGCCACCGATGAGACCACATGATGGACCAACGCTCCTCGTGGAGAAGACCCCTACGCTAAATTCGAGCTTTCTGAACGGCACTGCACGGCGGCTCTTCGTTCAGCTCAAGCGGCTCCGGCCAATTGCCGAATACGGGGTGGGCGGTCATGCATCTGTTCGAGCGGGAATGCTCGATGCAGCACCGTTCCACTGCGAGTCGCCTGGCGGCCATCTCCCTTCCCGGCCAACCGAACCGCTCCTGACTCCTCTGCTCGTAGCGATCCTGGCCTGCCGATCGAGGAAGCCCACCTCGCCGATCACCATCGTCTCCAGGCCTTCACCAGCTCGCACTCAAATTCCAACGCTCTCAGGTGCTCGCGGCCAGTTCGAGGCACATCCTATCCCATTTGCGCGGCAGTAGCGCTCAATCCTCTTCCGCACGAGCAACATATCGTCTCACCGCGAGGGCTTTGCGTTCGGTCCTGTCCAATGTCCGACAATATCGGATACGCAACGTAGCTGAGGCGAATTCATCACCTTGCGTTTGAACGGTTTTCACACTTGGCACGGTACATGCGCCGTGATTCGCAGACACGTCGCGGACCAAGGAGAAATCGTTCCATGATCACCTCGCCGAAAGCTGCCGCCGCGGGTCTCCCGGATCCAGCCAACGATGACGCTCAACTGAGGCCCGGCAACATGAAAACGGTTGCTCATCCGGCTCGGCGCCGCCCGCCCATCCACCTTCTCCCACCATGGGGTAGACTGAGACGCAGCGCCTTCAAAGTGAGGAACAATCACTTTGCCGCGAACCTTTCCTCCCGTTCTGCCACCACCGCCACCGTCGATGAAACTTCGGCCTGGCTGGCTGCGCAGGATAGTTGCGGCGGCCGCGCTCCATGATCCAAAACCGAAGCTTTGGGAATTCAGTTCCTGCCCCGCTTAGTTCCTATTTGTGTGTGCTATTCTGCCATGCGCCTAATGAGATTGTCCCACCTGCTGACCGCTCCTAACGTGGTTGTGATCAAAGCCAAGAGCTAGCAGTTAACAGGAGTGACCATCAAGAACATTATGAGCTTATCCATCCCTATGACCCAGAGGCTGTGGCGGCCTCCACGGAAAAGGCATTTCGCATGTCGCCAGAGGAACGGAAAGACCGTTGGAGCGCAATGAAGAACAGTCTCCACGGCCACGATATCCTATCGATGGTGCCACGGCTTCTCGCAAAGCTCTAGGCGGCGGACTTGCCAGCATGAGGCTGATCGCGACCAAGTGAATCAGGGCAGCATTCCGGCCTCGCCGAGGCGTGGTTAATGTGCTGTGGTAACCCCGATGGCGAAGACCGCAGACCAACTACCCAGGTCGGTTGTAGCCGATTGTGCTGGCACGGGAGCGACGAACTTGCGGCTGCGGCCCCTCGTCAAACTAGTTGAGCCGATCCGCAATAAGGGCTCTCGTCGCCGGGTCCGTCGGTGTCGAGCATTCGACTGTCATCGCTTCGCTGATCGAGACCCCGTGTATTGAATATGTCGACCCACCCGGTTGGCGACATCGCTGATGTGCTAAGCAGCATCGACCTACACCGCACGCCAGATCTCAAGACGTTAGCTTGAGCACATTCCATATTAAAACAAGAGGAAAAAGACATGGGTGAGCTCTCTTGCAGTCGGCAGGTTCCTTCAAACGAGCGGCCACGACTGATTGTCGAGGGCGCTCACGCCGCACGGCAACATCAAATGCTGGCATCCATTGACCTGAATTTACTGTTGTCTCTTGAGGCGCTGCTGGAGCACCGCAACGTCACGCATGCGGCTCGGCACGTGCGCTTGAGCCAACCGTCGATGAGCCGAGCGTTGACAAGGCTGCGTGGGATTTTCAATGACGATCTTTTGGTTCGCGGCTCGAGCGGCTTGGTCCCGACGCCGCAGGCCGAACGGTTGGCCCGAATGCTGCCGCCGGTGTTGGATGCGCTCCGCGGGATGTTGAACCGCCAGGGGGGATGGCGATTAAAGACAATAATGCCGATACCCGACCATCAAGCCCTGATCTTGCTGCCGCCTCTCCTACCCCTGCTGCGCGAGCACGCGCCAAATCTCGACATCGTCACCGGCTCGTTTCTACGAATATTTAATACAATGAAGGCATGAACTGCATGGGCAAATGATCGATCAGATCGGGGTCAGGAAAACCAGAGTCAAGTTGAGAGCCCACGCAAGCTCGCTTTGCTGATTTGGACCTGATCCGCGCATCACCATACCGGCCCGCGGCACATGGAACGGCCGCAAATCAAGGCCTGACACATGCCCGCACTCGATCACATGTCCAATGCTTCAGGTTCCTCCTTGCAAAATGGCTGGCATCCACACAAGAACTTGACGCACACAACTGCAGTTCGCGGCGGCGCTGTGGATCAACTACGCCCTTCAATTGTGTCGGCGGGCGCGTGGTCACGATGCAGTTCGCAACCGGGATGGCACATCGAAATTCGCCGCGTTTGGTGCGATGTAGGCTGCGGCCATCGCGACCAGTTCCTCTGCAGCCTTAAGATCAGCGCGATATTTTCAAGCGGTAGAGCAACTCGCCGACTTCGAAGCGCGTAGTGTCATAGACGTCGTGCCCGTCTCGTTCACGCCGAGATAGACACCTCCCGTCGTGTGGATGTCGAGCGCATGTCCGTCTACCCAACTGCCTCTAATCTGTCTCAAGCGTCCCGCATCGTTCTCCAACAGGTTGGCGATCAGATCGCGGCTGATCTCACGGCCAAAAGAAGCTCGACAGCTCACTGCGGGTGATCGGCTGGAAATAGGCGATCGTCATCAGCACCAGCGCCTCCGATTGCGACAGATCGCTGCTCTGTTCGCTCTCGCCTGACGCGACATGAATGGCATCGGCGTAGGCCGGCTACGGTGCTGCCAGCCGCCGGCGATCGCGACCAGATCGTAGGGCAGGCCGCGCAGCTCCTCGCGAATGTCGTCAATGAGCAGCTCGATGCCCCAATTCTTGCCGACGATGCGGGCGAGCGTCTCGCGGCCGACCGGCTCGCTCGCAGCAAAAATCATCGCTTCCACCCGGTGCATCCATTCGCGCCAGCGCGCCTCTGCCGGCAAGTGTTCCAGCTCGCGATCGAACAACTCTTCCTCCGCCGTCCGCCCTCTTCGTTTCGGGGGACGCGTCGCCTATCGCATGGCGCTTGACCATCCTGACCGTATCAACCGGCTCGCCGTGCTCGACGTCCTGCCGACGGAGACAACCTGGGAGAGGCCGACGCGAGGCTCGTATTGGCATTCTGGCCATGGTCGCTGCTGGCGCAGCCCGAGCCGTTGCCCGAGCGCATCGTGTCCGCAGCCGCCGATGCCATCATTGATAATGCGCTCGGAGAATGGGGCTCGTCGCCCGACGCATTTTCCGCTGAAGTCCAAGCAGCCTATGTCGACGCCTTCGCGATCCCTACCACATCCATGCAATCTGCGAGAAACATCGAGCGGCAGCGACAATCGACCGCGAGCACGACAGGGCGGATTGGGCCGGCGGCCGCCGGATTCCCCTGCTCGCCGTTTGGAGCGCCAACGGACCAATCGATACCTGGTATGCCGCAGAAGGCGGACCGATCGCGCTCTGGCGGGCCTGGGCGGATGACGTTCAAGGCAAGAAGCTTGAAGGCGGCCACTTTTTCCCGGAAGGGATTCCCGAACAGACGGCCGACGCTCTCGGCCGCTTCTTTAGCAATTAAAGCCGATAGGCAGAGGTGTCGAATTTGCTCATTGACACCATGCCTTTCCCGCAATTAGTCTCCGCGCCCATGAAGATGACACTCATTCTCGTAGTAGGAAAGCGTGTGGGCAAGGCGGTGTAACCGCCGGGCGAAAACCCCCCATGCGCAGATACAGGCTCCCTCGGGGGCCTTTTTTATTGCCCGAAACACGACTAAACGACCAGCAATCGCCCGATGGCGGACAATACGGGACCAGACCGATGAGCAGTGGACAGAACGAACGGCGCGAAATGACCGGTGCCGAAATGGTGGTGCAGGCGCTGAAGGACAATGGCGTCAAGCATGTTTTCGGCTATCCGGGCGGCGCGGTTCTCCCGATCTATGATGAAATCTTCCAACAGGACGAGGTCGAGCACATCCTCGTCCGTCACGAGCAGGGCGCCGGTCATGCGGCGGAGGGCTATGCGCGCTCGACCGGCAAGGCTGGCGTCATGCTGGTGACATCGGGGCCGGGCGCCACCAACGCGGTCACGCCGCTGCAGGATGCGTTGATGGATTCGATCCCGCTGGTCTGCCTGACCGGTCAGGTGCCGACCTCGCTGATCGGCTCGGATGCGTTCCAGGAGTGCGACACGATCGGCATCACGCGGCCCTGCACGAAGCACAATTGGCTGGTGAAGGACGTCAACGATCTCGCGGCGATTATCCATGAGGCCTTTCACGTCGCGACGACAGGACGCCCCGGCCCGGTCGTTGTCGATATCCCGAAGGACGTGCAGTTCGCCAAGGGCATCTATGTGCCGCCGCAGACGGCGCCGCGCACCAGCTACCAGCCTAAGGTCCAGGGTGACCTGGAAAAGATCAAGGCGGCGGTCGAGCTGATGGCCGCCGCGAAAAGGCCGATCCTCTATACCGGCGGCGGTGTCATCAATTCCGGCCCGGAAGCCAGCCATTTGCTGCGCGAACTGGTCGACCTGACCGGCTTTCCCATCACCTCGACCCTGATGGGTCTCGGCGCTTATCCGGCCAGCGGCAAGAACTGGCTTGGCATGCTCGGCATGCACGGCACCTACGAAGCCAATATGGCGATGCACGATTGCGACGTGATGATCTGCATCGGCGCGCGCTTCGACGACCGCATTACCGGGCGGCTGAACGCGTTCTCGCCAAACTCGAAAAAGATCCACATCGACATCGATCCGTCGTCGATCAACAAGAACGTCCGCGCCGACGTGCCGATCATCGGCGATGTCGGCCGCGTGCTGGAAGACATGGTGCGGCTGTGGCGCGCGACGGCAAGGGCCGACAAGAAGCCGCTCCATCCGTGGTGGGAGCAGATCGCCCGCTGGCGCGCCCGCGATTCATTGGCCTACACGCCCAACGACGAGGTGATCATGCCACAATATGCGGTGCAGCGGCTCTCCGAGCTGACCAAACATCTCGACACCTACATCACCACCGAGGTCGGCCAGCACCAGATGTGGGCTGCGCAGTATTTCGATTTCGAGAAGCCGAACCGCTGGATGACTTCAGGTGGGCTGGGTACGATGGGTTACGGCCTTCCGGCGGCTTTGGGCGTGCAGATCGCGCATCCGGACTCGCTGGTCATCGACATTGCCGGCGACGCCTCGGTGCAGATGACGATCCAGGAGATGAGTTGCGCGGTTCAGTTCGAAGCGCCGATAAAAATCTTCATCCTGAACAATCAGTATATGGGTATGGTGCGGCAGTGGCAGCAGCTGCTGCACGGCAACCGGCTGTCGCACTCCTACACCGAGGCGATGCCGGATTTCGTCAAGCTTGCCGAAGCCTATGGCGGCCATGGCATCCGCTGCGAGAAGCCGGACGAGCTGGACGACGCGATCAGGGAAATGATCTCGGTGAAGAAGCCGGTGATCTTCGACTGTCGGGTCGCCACACTTGCCAACTGCTTCCCGATGATCCCGTCCGGCAAGGCGCATAACGAGATGCTGCTGCCCGACGAGGCCACGAACGAGGTGGTTGCCAACGCGATCGACGCGAAGGGCAGGGAGCTGGTGTAAGTTGGCGGACGCGAGTCCTGCTCGCCGTCGTGCGCCGTCACTGGGATGTCGAGAATGGCCTGCACTGGCAGCTCGACGAGGTCTTCTGCGAGGACGACTGCCGGACCAGAAAGGATCACGGCCCCGAAAACCTCGCTTGGCGCTTTGGCCTTAATACCTTTCGAACGGACAGCAAAAAGGACACCATGCGTGGCAAAATGATGCGTGCAGGCTGGAACGATGCTTATCTCTTCCAACTCATGACTCAAATGCGATAGCCCTGCCCCGTGTGGGGGGAGATTGGCCGTCATCGCTGCTTTCGCCAATCTCCAAGGCTGAAGTTTGGAGCCGCCAGTGAAGCTGCCGATCTCCCCTTGCGGGGAGATGGCCGGCATGCCAGAGGGGGGGCGCTGTCACGCCAGCGTTAGATCACGTTCAATTCCCTGAATGCCCGCCCTTCAGCGACTCGGCTGTACCCAAACGCCGAGCAGTCCACCGTGCGGTAGCCGCCATGCACGATCAGCTCGGCCAGCGCCTTGCCGACCGCCGGCGCCTGCTGCAGGCCGTGGCCGGAAAAACCGTTGGCGAACAGGAAATTCCCGACCTGCGGATGCGGGCCGATCACCGCGTTCTGGTCGAGCGTGTTGTAGTCGTAATGACCGGCCCAGGCGCGCGTCGGCTTGATCGCCTCGAAGGCCGGAATGCGGGTCGCCAGCACCGGCCAGATTACCTCTTCGAACAGCGGCCAGTCGGGTTCGAAATCGCTGGGATCGGCGGGGCCGTCGCCGTCTTCCGGTTCGGCCCCGCCGGTGATGTAGACCGAGCCTTCCGGCCGGACATAGATGCCTGAGGGATCGACCAGCAGCGGCATGTCGTCATATTTCTCGCGCGCCTCGAAGATGAAGACATTGCGCTTGCGCGGTTCCACCGGCAGCACCAGTCCGGCCATTGCCGAAACTTTTCCGGCATTCGGCCCGGCGGCGTTGACGACGATGCCGGCGTCGAGCCTTTCGCCATTGTCGAGGCCGACGCCGGTGACACGGTCGGCCTGCCGTTCGATGCCGGTCACATCGGCGGTGATGAAATCGATCTTTTTGTCGCGCAACGCCTTGCGGAACAGCATCAGCATGGCATGCGCGTCGAACCAGCCCTCGCCGCTGAGGCCATAGGCGCCGGCGGTGATGCCCTCGGCCGACAGCCATGCAAACCGGCGGACGAGCGCCTCCGCATCCTCAAGCACGATGTCGGCGCCCTCGGCCAACTGCGTCTGGTGGTTGGCCTCAAGGATCGGCAACCCGTTCTCGCCGGCAAGGATGAGGTAGCCGCCTTCGCGAAAACCGATATCGGCGTCGGCCCCGAACTCTTCCGTCAGCCGCCGGAACAGTTTCAGCGTGAACTGCGACAGCCGGATGTTTTGCGGAATCGAAAACTGCTGGCGGATCGAAGCGCAGGACAGCGTCGTCGCCGCATGGGCAAACTGCGGGTCGCGCTCGACCAGCGCGATCGAGCCCGAAAACCCTTCCGCGCGCAGATAATAGGCGATCGAGGAGCCGACGATGGCTCCGCCGATGATGACGACGTCGTAGCGCACTTTTCGCTTCTCCAGTTCTAAAGCATGATCCCGAAAACCGGTTTGCTGATCAGGCTCCAATTCATACAGCCGGCAGGATGATCTCGAAGCGCGTGCCGCGCTCGGAGTCAATCAGGCGGATCGTGCCATCATGCCCTTTCAAGAGGGCCAGTACGATGCCGAGGCCCATGCCGGATTTGGCTTTTCAAACGGGCGCGGCTCGTTCTTCGAGGGGCTATCATGGGATGATGTCTCACAAATGCGTTCGAAACTCCCATGCATGAAGCGTGCCGGAAAAGAAGTCTGCCCAAGCAATGAGTTCTCGAATCCAGCTCGTCCGGAACCCGACATTGTCGGATAACCGACGATGCGGGCAGATGGATGCTCGCGCCAGTGACCCTTCCACACCGCAGGCCGGGCAGGTCAGGTCAGGCATCCACGGGCTGGCCCTCCGCGGCAGCATGGCAGGCCAGATATTTTCACTGCGTCGAAATACGGTCGGCCACGTGTCTGGCATCATGCCAGACGCCCCAGAAGAAGCTGGACGCTCTTTGCGACTGCCAAGGTAAACCCAGGCAATAGAGCCGGGCTGGCTCGAGACACCACGGTGGTGCCTTGGCCGGCCCTTCTCGTCGAAGGCGTCGACCTTCAGCCAGCTGCAGTCGACAGCAAAGCCTGTCGCCCAGACGATCGCCGCTATCCCGGCCTCGGCCAGTTCGAGCTCGCGGACCGGATTGGTCCCGCATTCCGGATCCTGGTCGATCCGACGGGCCGCGGGCTCTTCCGAGAGGTCGAGACGGTTGCGAGCGACATAGGCGTCGGTTTCATCCAGCAGCGACATCAAGCTTGCGTCGCCGCGGGCAATGTTTTTCGCCAGATAGGGCGCGAAGCTCATCACGCCGTCCTGGTACTTGCTCTCATACCGAGGAGCGTAAGCCCCTGCGCGGCCAGACGACCGAAGTCGATCGTCTCGCCGCCGCGCGCGCCGCTCACCGCGACCGTGACGTGTTCGGTGCCGGATCCCGGGGTCTCAGTGTCCTACTTGCCGAGGACGCCCAGCCACCATTAGAAGTCGCACCCGCGATAGGCCCGCGGCGGGCGATCGTGACGGGGATCTGGAAAGGTCCGGTCGCGGCGATGATGCTGTTGGCTTCGATCACGCCGTCCGACGTCTCGACGCGGAATCCGGGCCGCCCGACATTGCTTTGCCCGAGCTTGACCTCCACGCCGCAGCGGATCGCGCATTGAATTGCTTTGCATAAGCGACAAAATAGTCGGCGACCTCCTCCTTTGGAGGCAAAGTCATCGGGACCGGTTCCCGGAAACTCCATGCCCGGGAACCGGTCATACCAGGCCGGGCCATTGGCAACGAGGGAGTCCCACCGCTGCGAGCGCCAGCGTTCGGCAATCCGGCCGCGTTCAAGAATTAGATGAGGCACCCCGCACTTGCTCAGGTGCTCGCTCATAGCCACTCCCGCTTGGCCGCCGCCGACGACAAGCGTGTCCTCTTTTCAAGAGTCATATCGTCCTTATCTTCCTACCCAGTTTTCTGCGAATGCGGCGGCGGTCTGATTCTCGATTTACTGAATGGACCCAAATGCGAAAATCAGCATTTCCTGTGCCAAGGGTTAGCCTGTCCCTAATGTTCGGAGGGATTGCCGATGATGTGCAACGGACGGGATGTCCCGGATCAGCACCATTGGAGAAAAGTGATCGAACGGATGTCTGAATTTTTTGCCGTTCCCGCTCAGATCCTTTGTTCCTAACGTCGGCGTGCGTTGCCGACGCCGTTGTCTTCGGCGATCTCTACCCAAGAAGATCCCGTGGGGGGCCTTCGGGAAATTCGTCTCGGTCATTGGTTTGGTTGAAAGTAGGGGCCCTGTCGGGTGAGGAGGGGCACCGGCAGGCGCGCCGCGCCTAAGTCGACCCGGATGGCGACTTAACAGCGATGGAGGCTGTAGAGACGTCGACACGGCCGCACAGCAGCTGGCGCACACACGACCGAATTGATCCTATCCCGATCCCGCCTCTCTCACCCGCCTCCTCTTCGGGCTAAGGCTTGAGTTTGATGACCGGCTCCATCACTGCGAAGACCGCGTCGTCCGGTAGGTGGCACTAGATATTATGGCTACCGGCAGCATTCGGACGGGCGGAACCTCGCGCTCACAAATTTCTCTGGGAACCAGATGCTTGCGCGAACAGCGCGTCTGGAAGGGGCAGCCGCTCGGCGGATCCATCGCCGAGGAAATGTGGCTTTCGAGCACAATGTGTTTCTTGACCACACAGGTGTCGGCAATCGGGATCGCCGACAAAAGTGCATCGGTATAGGGGTGGTAGGGCGGCGACAATGTCTGCTCGACGATGTGGCCGAGATACGTGACCACCACACGGTTGGCGGTTTGGCATCTTGAATGTTCAGATGATTGGCCACCCGTGGGCCGCCGCAGTGCCATGCGCACTGTCGGCGGGAAGGCGAAATGCAGGTGGGAACATTCATCGTGCAAATGAGAGCATAATGGCAATCGATTAGAGCGATGACTCGACGAGCGATATATGGAGGCGCTTCGTCGCGTGGTGGGCTGCAGTCTGTGAGAATTGAGATCAAAAAACTCATCCTACAGCTGAAACGATTTCTTAGCGGTCAACCAGCTTCCGAAGCCTTCGGCAACGAGCGTCACGATGTTAGCTTGGGTTCTAGTGGCATCGACCGGATCGCCGACTGCGGAGGCGACGACCAGTCTTTGACCCGGGAAAGCTATCACGGATCCTGCGGCGAGAAGGCATGGGACGAACTCTCCGCTGACAATGGCCGCGACGAACCGCGCATTTTCGGCAGGGACAATGACAAGCTCTGCGGATCCGGCGCAGATGTTCTCTACGCTGGAAGCAGCAAGGATTATCTGACCGCGCGCGTTGACACACGGCTCCAGGACCGGATGAGCGGCTTCGACCCGAGGTTCGGGTGGAAGGCGCACATCATCGTTCTCGTCGATATCGAACTAGATACCTTCATCTTTCATACGGTGGGGTTCTACAGAGACGGTTTTGGCCCGAACTCCGTTGACAACGCCGGCGTAGTGCCCGGCTATCCGGCGAGTTGGTTTTACAACGGCAAGCCACGTAGGGCCTTTGCCTCGGGCGCGCCGGATAGCGGCGCACCACTGCGCACCCCAACCATCCCGGCCGTGTCCGGAGACCAGACGCGTTTGCCCTCCGGCGAGATCATTATCTTTCCCTTTAAACGACCGTGATTCCGAAGCGTGACAATCGGTCTCGACACTAGACGAGCTCATCAAAGTCGTCTTTGGCTTCCAACCGTGCTTGGTGGCCGCCTTAGCAGCCCTCGCCAATCGGCAGGTCCACCTCGGCATGGACCGAAATAGCCGCTTCTATTCAGATCAGCGCCTGTTTACTCGCGGCCTACCTCGTCAACGCCTTCCCCTTCCAGACGATCTCCCTCCCAACATGCCTGAAGGCAGCCTCGACAAAGCTGCGGATCGAATGCGTCCCGCGGTCGCGAGCACAATCGTCAGCTCGTGGTGCTGCAGGATGCGCCAGGAAAGCGAGCGGTTAAATTGAGTGGTGTACCCTGGGTATCAGAACTGGGAGGACTCCGTTCCACTTTCCGCATTGCGCATGACTGGAGAGATTTCCGGCGGGCGTCGCCTCCCGAGCAATGCTTTTCATGTTCAATGATTGTTTCGATGGAGCGCATCTACGGTATGAATGCGGGCATCACGGTAGAGCTTCGAACAGCATCCGTGCGGCACCGGACCGTCATCGAGCCAAAAACAGCGGCAATGTCGGCTTTTCACAAATCCATCTGGTCACACCGCCAAACAGCCGCTCACGCAGCCGACGGCTGCCATAAGCGCCCATGACTATCATGTCGGCGGACGTGTCGATTGCGTGCTGCGCAAGCACCGTGGCCGCCGGTTTGCCGGCACTTGGCAACAGGTCAACCGACACCCGAGCACCGTGCCGAGTGAGATAGGCAGCGATGTCGGCTCCAGGCTCCGCGCCGTTCCCGTTATAGTTCGCCTTCGGATCGACCAGGGCAACACGAACTTCCTCAGCAGCGCATAAGACACCCAGCGCTTCCCGAACCGCACGGGACGCCTCGACTCGCGAATCCCAACCGACCAGGACGCGCCGTGGCCACAAGGTCGCCTCAGTGCCCTTCGGCACAACGAGCACCGGCCTTCCCGTATCGAACAAGCAGCCGTTGACAACAGGAGGTCCGAGATTCTCGTCATTGAGGAGACACGGTCCGATGATCGTGAGGTCGGCGCAGAGCGCCCGCTGTCGTGCCACTTCGCCGAGGCTTGCCGGATCGCAATAGTCGGTGTCAACGTCATAGGCGAGCGACATAGCTCTCAGCAGTCTCTGGATATCTTTGGAGCGTTTTTCCAGTCTGGCCACGTCCTGTGTATATCGATCGATTTGCCGAAACCGATCGTTCAATCTGGCAATTGCCTGTCCACGTCCTCCAGGCCACTCGGGGACACCATCTCCGATCGACGGATACGACATTAGGAGCATTGGAGGCGGCATAATCAGTACGGAAAGGTGCGCGCCGACTTCGGCACACAACCCGGCGGCAGTTCTAACGTCCTGATCGGAATTGTCAGCGCCGGTCACACAGAGTACGCTTTTAAAAGCCATTTGCCTGCTTCTCCTGAGTATTCGTTTAGGGCGTTTCAGGCCGCAAGACCGGCTCACCGCGCGCGGGAGGGGAGTGGCACCACACCCAGCACTTGATTCAGTCGTCCGGCTTCTCGAGCGAATAGCCAGCCGACCTGACGGTGCGAATGACGCTGCCGGGCGAAGCCGTTTTCAGGGCTTTTCTGATCCGGCTGATATGGACATCGACGGTGCGTGCACCGACATGGATGTTGGGCGGCCAGGCCGCGCCGATAAGTTCGTCCCGGCTGAAGACCTTCCCGGGAGCTTCAATCATAAGCCGCAGCACGTTGAACTCGATGGGTCCGAGGTGGATGTCGTGGCCATTGCCGCGAACCCGGTGGGCGTCGAGCTTCATCTCGAGGCCGCCACAGGAGAGCCAGCCGCCGTTTTCAAGACCATTTGCGCCCCGCTTCGTGAGCGCCAGCCTCTCCCGTAGACAGTCGAGCAGCTTGGCCGGGGCGATCGGCCGCACAAAGCTCTCGTCAATGCCAGCCTTCAGGAGATCGAGGTGCTGGTTCTCGGCGCCGGGCGCGATCAGGGCAATAATCGGCAGCCGGCCGGTCCGGGGCTCGCGCTTGAGCCGGGCGCAGATTGCAGACCCGGTTATGCTCGCTGGCCCGCAGTCCAGCACCACGGCCTTGAATTCCCGTTCGTCGGCCAATGCAAGCGCTTCCTTGGCGCCGCCTGCCGGCTCACTGGCGAAGCCGTCCACCTCCAGTATGTGGCTCAGGAACAGATAGAACTCGGTATCATGCGAGCAGATCAGGACAAGTGGCTTCATCGGCGCTACCTCAAGAGCCCCATCGGCCCGGACCGCGTCGGCTGCGCAGGCTGGCCATGGCGGCTGCTCAAGACTTGTCATGACCCCTTCCCTCGAAAGCTGCTCTCATCACGCGCGCGCTACCTCGGGATAGGTTTCGATGGCTGCGATTGCGTCGCCGACCAGTCTCGTGCCGGCCTCGGCGAGCTTGCGGAGGGTCTCGAAGCCGAACCGATGCACGTCGCGCAGGGTCTTGGACAGAACGACCAGACGCCCGGCGGTGAAAAGCACGCGCCCGAAGCCCTCATGGCTCATTTCGATCATCGGCGATGCCATCAGGCCGGAGCGCTCTTCGATCGCAAGGGCGACGGCAGTGTAAAACTTGTCGAGCCTCCACAGCACGTCCGGATCGGGATCGCCGATTATTGGAATCGTACGGCGCTGTTCCTTGCTGACGATGAAGTCGGCCAGCAACTCGGCGTCCGCTTTGCCGTCCCATGACCCGTGGGAGTCCTGAGCACGGATCAACCGCACGAGGCATTTGACGAACGGGCTGGCAAGGGCCGCCTCGTCCTCGTTGACAGCAGGGCTAACCGCGACTTCAAACATTTCGCTCTTTCCTCGTTTCAGTCCTCGTCCTCGAAGGACGGTTTCTCTCCGGCGACACCTGCCTCAGCCAGCACCTTGCGCAGCCAGGGCGGAGGACATGTCCTCAGCATCGTCTGCGTGCGCAACAGCACCTCTTGGATGGGTTGTGGCTGCGGCACCTTGATCGGATGGATCTTTGCCGAAACAAGCTTGGCTGCCGAAGGTCCGCCGATCGCCAGACAAAACAGGAGATGGCAGCCCTTCAGCGCTTCCACCTTCGGTGCGATGCGGTCATCCCCCTCGGTCCGATGTTTCCCCCTTTCGTCGGAGACGTCGTCGAAGGCCAAGGCTTCCAGGAGGTTCCATTCCTCGCGCGTAACATCGTAGATGACAAAGCGCTTGGCGGACCCGAAATGTGCATTGAGCTCCTTCATGTCCTGGGTTGCGATTGCCACGCGCAAAGCGCCTGCTTGTCGTTCACGCATCGGACCTTGAACCTCGTCAGTGACGAGTGAGAGGCGACGAACGGGGCCCACCTGGCGTTTCCCGCTTGCGGAATGGATCAAGTTCCTCAGGCGTCGGCGCATGCAGGTCGGCTTGGAACATGTTGGCAACCTCGAAAACCAGATCACGGGTCCCTTGATAGAGGATTGAGAGCTTGTGCTGGCTGCCGAGCCGGTCGAACACGGGGAAGCCGACGCGCATGAGCGGAATGCCAAGGCGCTGCGACGCCTGGCGTCCATGTGAATGGGTGACCAGAAGATCAGCGCCGCCGGCAAGCGTTTCCAAATCGCCGAGATCGCCGATCTGAATCGACTCCGCCGGTACCTTTTCCAGAATTTCCGACATATCGGTCGTCGTGACCGCCGCCGCGATTTTGGAGCCCATGCCCGTGAAGAAGGTTGCGAATTGATAGAGTTGGTCTGGTTCAGCAGCGATAGCAATTTTCTTGCCTCCGAAATGGAAATGTCCGTCGAGCAGCGCATCCTGCAATTGCGCCCGCCCGCGGCGCACACTGGCCGGCACAGACTCGCCAGAAATCGTGGACAGCAGGGAAACAAACTGATCGGCGTCCTTCAATCCGGTCAGTGACTCGAACAGCACGTAAGGGACACCGGTCACCTTGTGCAGCACCTCGGCCGGCCGGCGCATATGCTCGCAGACGGCAATGCAGTGCTCGGCCGCGCCGAGCTCGCGGATGTCCTCGACGCTCGTACCGCCATAGGTGGTCGGGACCCAGTGGTCTGGTACAGTACCGTCAAGCGAGCCTGAGAGGTCCGGCAAAATCACCGGGTGCAGCCCAAAGCTTTCAACCATCTCGCGCAAATGCTCGATGTCAGCCACAGTGAGGTTCCAGCCGGGCAGGATTGCGATCTTCTTTGACTGGCGCGCCCGCTTGCCAGGCCGCGTAATGCCTTCAATCATCGCGGTGACAGCCTTGGCCCAGCCCTCTTCGAGGGCGCCGCTGAAATCCGGCGTGTTGGCCAGCACGATCTCCGTACCCGCGAGTTCTTCCGCCCGTTTCAGCCTGATGTCGGCGATGTCGCCTGCGAAATCTTCGCCACGGGTTTCCACCAGCGCCGTCGTGCAGACCCCGATCAGCTTTGGCTTCGTGCGAGTCTTAAGATTGAGGATCGCCTCTTCCAGATTGTCCGACCCGCCGAGGATGGTTGTCACTTCATCCATGGCGGTGGTCTGTAGGGGGATCGTTTCCTTGAAATGCCGCACGAACAGCACGAGGGCGAAGCTGGTGCAGCCCTGGGTGCCGTGGAACAGCGGCACTGCGCCGTCGATGCCGAGAAAGGCCAAGGCGGCACCCAGCGGCTGTGACGATTTCAGTGGATTGACCGAGGCTGATTTGGTCTGGGCAAGGATTCGGGTCATCGGATTTCCTCAACACCAGCCGAAATCGTCGGCGTCGTGCCGGCGAATTCCTGGGCAGCGTGCACCGTCGCGGTCTCGTTCTTCGTGCTCGGCTGTTCGTCCTTCACATCAGGCCGGCAATCCCACGGGGCCCGCTCCCGCACCTGGGACCAGATCGGGTTGTGAATGGCGAGGTCGATCTGGCGTACGAGTTCCACCATGCCGTCATAACCGGCGTATGGGTGTTGGCGCTCCTGGTTGATGTCGAGCCAGGGCGTCTTGGCCTTGAGCGCGACGAATTGCGTGCGCCCACCCGACAGCATGATATCGGCCTTACCTTCTGAGAGCATGGCGTAAAGGTCGCGCGGTGCCATCTGCTCGAACATGTGGTTGTCGTCCTTGAGGATCTGTTTGATGCGCTCCTTGTCTTCGACCGTGGATTTCTTGACCGAGGTGCCCACGATCTCCATGCCGATCTCCATCAGCGCATGGACGACCGACCAGGACTTCACACCACCCGTGTTGAGCAGCACGCGCTTGCCTTGCAGCCCCCGCCGGTAGGCCTCGAGCTTCTCCCATGCAATCGCCTCCTGCTCAGCGATCAGCGTCTCTGTGCGGTCGAGGATCTCCGGATCGGCGCCCTTCCTCACCAGCAGCTCAGCAATTTTGCGAAGTGCTTCCGAAGTGTCTGAAATCCCGTAGAAGGAGCCTTCGAAGAAAGGGATGTCCCACCGCTCGTCCATCTTGCGGGCTAGGTTGATGAGGGCCGTCGAGCACACCACCATAGCCGCCCGGGCGCGGTGCGCAGAGGCAATGTCGAGATAGCGCGCGTCGCCCGGAATGCAGGCGCGAACCCGGATCCCGAGCCGATCGAGGAGCGGCTTTATCAGCCAGAATTCGCCGGAAAGGTTGAATTCACCAAGGATGTTGATGTCGTACGGCCCGGCGTCGTCGGGTTCCACCGTGCCGGTGACATGGTCGAGCAACGCCTCGGCGGCGAGCTTGTTGCCGAGGTTCTTGGAGCCGGCCAAGCCCGGCGCATTGACCGGGACCACGGCCAAGCCGAATTTTTCGGCGGCGCGTTTGCAGACGGCCTCGATATCGTCGCCGATGAGCGCCGTCACGCAGGTCGAATAGACAAAGACTGCGGGCGGCGCATACGCTTCCTTGATTTCGCGAATCGCCTTGAAGAGCTTCCGCTCGCCCTGCCCCATCACTACATCAAGTTCGGTAAGGTCGGTCGTGAAGCTTGTGCGCCATAAGCTGGGCCCAGACGAAGCTGCACCGCGGTTGTCCCAGGAATTGCCCTCGCAGGCGAGCGGCGCATGGACCAGGTGCGCAACGTCAGTGATCGGCTGCAGGACGATCTTGGCCCCGTCAAACGCGCAACCGCCCGCTGCCGCTCCCGGCGTCAGCGGGCTTGTGCAGCCCTCCTTGCGCGCCTTGGCATCCTTTCCACGGTTCTTGTCGCAGGCAGGCTCGTCGAAAACGTCCTGGATCTTGGCACTGAGCGAGGTCATCGCGTCAGTTCCCAAAGCCAATTCGGCAACGACCCGCCTGGGCGAAAAGCCGGCCGTGTGTTCTAGCGGGTGAGGTCATAGGAATAGTCCGTCACGCCCGTCTGGCCCGTCTCGCGATCGAGCTTGTCGAAGATCTTGTCGAGGATCGTCGTCAGCACGCGTAACCCGCCCTGGTAGCCCATGAGCGCAAAGCGATGGTGGTGATGCCGGTCGAAGATCGGAAACGTCAGCCTGATCAGCGGCGTGCCGGTGTCGCGCTCCAGATACTTGCCATAGGAATTGCCGATCAGCAGGTCCACTGGCTCGGTGAAGAGCAGCGACCGCATAGCCCAAAGGTCCTTGCCCGCCCAGACCTGAGCGTCCTTGCCGAAGGGCGATGATGCGAGCAGTTCCTTCAACTCGGCTTCCCACGCCGAGGTGCCGTTGGTGGCGAGGCAATGTGTCGGCTCGCCCCCCGTTTCCATCACGAAGCGGGCCATGGCGTACACGAAGTCCGGGTCGCCGTAGATCGCGTATTTCTTGCCATGCAGCCAGGACTGGCTGTCCGCCATGGCATCAATCAGTCGGCCGCGCTCCAGCCGGATTGCTTCGGGGATTTCCTTCCCGGAAAGCGCCGAGATCTTCATCAGGAACTCGTCAGTCGCCTGGACGCCGAGCGGATAATGGAAGGAAGCCGTGGCCTGCCCAACTTGCCCGCAATAGTCGAGGGTTTTTCGGGTGTTGTAGTACTGCAGTGAAACCGTCGCCTCGGCGTCGAGTGCTGCCTTTACCTCTTCGATCTTCGTGCCGCCGTCATACATGCGGTATTCCCCGTCCGATGGCGTGTCGAACTGGTCAGACGCGTCCTGGATGAAGGTGTAGGACACACCCATCACGTCGAGCAGGCGCTTGAGTTCCCGGTTGTTGCCAACGCAGAAGCCGTCGAAGCCCGGAATGACGTTGATGCTTCCCTTGGCTTCCGTGCGCTCCTGGCCTTTCCAGAAGTGCTCCAGAATGCCCTTCAGCATTCCATCATAGCCGTCGACATGGCTACCGACGAATGCGGGCGTGTGGGCGAAGGGCACGTCAAAGTCGCGCGGGACCGAATTTTCGTCTTTGGCGTTCTCGATGAAACTGTGCAAGTCGTCGCCAATGACCTCCGCCATACAGGTCGTCGAAACTGCGATCATCTTCGGGTCGTAAAGCTGGTAGGTGTTGGCGAGCCCGTCGACCAGGTTCTTCAGGCCGCCGAATACTGCCGCGTCCTCGGTCATCGAGGAGGAAACCGCCGAAGCAGGCTCCTTGAAATGGCGCGACAGGTGCGAGCGGTAATAGGCTACGCAGCCCTGGCTGCCATGGACGAAGGACATGGTCCGCTCGAAGCCCGCAGCCGCGAATACCGCGCCGAGGGGCTGACAGGCCTTGGCGGGATTTATCACAAGCGCTTCTCGGGCGAGGTTCTTCTCGCGGTATTCCCAGGTCTTGGTGAATTCGCCTTGATCGGTAACGATCTGATCCGGGTGCGGACATTCGAAATTCAGCTTCTTCTCGGCGAGCATTTGCCTGTATTCCGGCTCGCGGAACAGGGGAGCGTGGTCGAGAATCTTTTCGGCCGACTGCGGCATTGGTATTCCTCTTTGTAATCTGGCCGCGCCATTCGGCAGCTCAGATAGGTCGAGACGTTTCCGGTAATCCCGAGGCTCACAAGCTCGCGGGGTTCATGGTCTCTCTGGGGGACTAGGCCAGGACAGGGCGCCTATTCGGCAGCTATCGCCCGCCCACGGGGCGGGCGTTCTTTCCAAGGGGCCTGGTAGAGACCCCAGACCGGATTGTTGATAGCAAGATCCACGTCACGCGCGAAAATGGCAAAGCCGTCATAGCCGTGATAAGGTCCCGAATAGTCCCAGGAGTGCATCTGACGGAACGGAATGCCCATCTTCTGCACCGGGTATTTTTCCTTGATCCCAGAGCCCACGAGGTTGGGGCGAACTCCCTCGATGAACTTCTCCAACTCGTAGCCGGTAACGTCATCGTAGATCAGCGTTCCGTTCTTTACGTAATGACCGGTGCGCTGATAATCATCGTTGTGCCCGAATTCGTAGCCGGTGCCGACGATGACCATGCCGAGGTCCTCGTAAGCTGTGATGACGTGGCGGGGGCGCAGGCCGCCGACGTAGAGCATGACGGTATTGCCTTCGAGACGCGGCCGGTACTTGGATATGACGGCGTCGACAAGCGGTCTGTACTTGGCGATCACCTTCTCGGTTTTCTCCTCGATTTCCGGCCCGAAATGTTTGGCTATGTTGCGCAGGGAGGTTTCGATCTGGGACGGTCCGAAGAAATTGTACTCCATCCAGGCGACGCCATACTTTTCCTCCATATGCCGGCAGATGTAGTTCATCGAGCGGTAGCAGTGGATAAGATTGAGCTTGGCCTTTGGCGCGCGCTCAATCTCGGCGAGTGTTGCGTCGCCCGACCAGTTGCCGACCACGCGCAATCCTATCTCCTCAAGCAAGATGCGCGAGGCCCAGGCGTCGCCGCCAATATTGTAGTCGCCGATCACGTTGACGTCGTAAGCACCGGCCTCAAACTCGACGTCCTTCTTGTCGAAGACCCAGTCGCGGATCGCGTCATTGGCGATGTGGTGGCCAAGTGATTGCGAGACGCCGCGGAACCCCTCGCAGCGCACCGGCACGATGGTCTTTTTGTACTCCTTGGCCTTCTTGCGAGAAACTGCCTCGGTGTCATCACCAATGAGACCGATCGGGCATTCGGATTGCACGGTGATGCCGTTGTTCAGCGGAAACAGCACCTCAATCTCGTCGATGATCTGTTCCAGTTTCTTGTCACCGCCGAAGACAATGTCTTTCTCCTGGAAATCGGAGGTGAACTGCATTGTCCCGAACGTGTCGATGCCCGTTGTGCCGACGTAGTAGTTGCGGCGCTGTGACCAGGAATATTGGCCGCAACCGACGGGGCCGTGCGAGATATGGACCATATCCTTGACTGGGCCCCAGACCACCCCCTTTGAGCCGGCATAGGCGCAGCCGCGTATTGTCATCACCCCGGGGATGGACTTGATGTTCGATTTGACGTCGCATTCGGAAAGGATCTCACTTTCCCCGCCAGCCTCATCCCCGCTCTTTGCGATGCTCAGGTGTTTTTTGCGGCGCTTCGCCGCCTTGTCGGGATATTGCGATAGCACCTCCTCGATAAGCTTCGCATGGAGAGCACCATCATTCTCGTATTCCAGGCTCATGGGACCCCTTTCAAGGTGTCTGATGACGCCTCACCGATGAAGCGCCGTTCTTTGCAAGGCGCCCCAACTCGAGAGGCGACCAATGTCGGTCGTTACTGGGCGGCCGCCTTGGCCGCTTCCTTGGCCTGAAGCTCGGCAAGCATCTGCTCGTCGGTCTTCATGATGCCGAAGTCGAGCAGCATGTCCTCGAGCTCCTCCATGGTGATCGGCGTCGGGATGGTGCCCTGGCCAGAATTGGCATGGATCTTCTCGGCCAGCGCGCGATACTCTCCGGCCTGCTTGGAATCCGGCGCATACTGGATAACTGACATCTTCCTGAGCTCGGCGTGCTGGACGATGTTGTCGCGCGGCACGAAATGGATGAGTTTGGAGTTGAGCCTGGAAGCCAGGGCTTCAGCGAGGTCGAGCTCACGGTCGGTTTGACGTTCGTTGCAGATCAGCCCTCCGAGCCGCACGCCCCCCGAATGGGCATATTTCAGGATGCCCTTGGCAATGTTGTTGGCGGCATAGAGCGCCATCATCTCCCCGGACATAACGATGTAGATTTCCTGCGCCTTCCCCTCGCGAATTGGCATCGCGAAACCGCCGCAAACCACGTCGCCGAGCACGTCGTAGGAGACATAGTCGACATCGTCGTAGGCGCCGTTCTCTTCGAGGAAGTTGATTGATGTGATGACGCCTCGGCCGGCGCAGCCAACACCCGGCTCCGGGCCGCCGGATTCCACGCATTTGATGCCTCTGTAGCCAATCTTGAGCACGTCCTGCAGCTCGAGATCTTCCACCGAACCTTCCTGTGCCGCCAGATGCAGGACAGTATCCTGAGCCTTCGAGTTCAGGATCAGGCGGGTGGAGTCGGCTTTGGGATCGCAGCCTACGATGAGGATTCTTTGCCCGAGGTCGACCAGGGCGGCGAGTGTGTTTTGGGAGGTGGTGGACTTGCCGATGCCGCCCTTTCCGTAAAAGGCGATCTGACGCAGACCTGACATTATAGATTTCCTTCCTTCGTTCCATCCGTCGCGGCTGGCCGCAATATGAATGCCGATGGGCAGCTTTTGCAGCCTCACACCGAAAGGGTCTCAAGACTCGTGCCAAGTAGACTTGCTGATAACGAACAGGGATTTTTTCGTTTGTGTCCCGCGAGTTAGCCTGAGCTTCAACAAGTGTTTGCTGCCAGACAAATGATTGTCGTAACAAGCCCTGTAGCGAACCCGACAATGCCCGACACAAGGCGTCAGCTTCGAGACCGACACCTGAAGAACTCGGGCCCTCGAGCTAGAGCCGACCTTTGGCTGCATACAGGCGGCGGCAAAGCGACCGGCTTGCGCGCCTCCGCCGCGGGACATCAGACGTGCGTGCTCGGTAGCTGGTTGCGCATGGCTGGTTCGAGACTGGCCCCCGCGAAGTCGGCATGGAACATGCCTGATGCGACGACTGCCGACGATCACATCCTCGTCCGGCTCGGAGAACCGGCACTGATATTGCACGCGGCGCTGTCACAACATGTCGGGCAGCGATGAACATTCCCTTCGTGCGACGCCGCCGGCAACGGCGTGCTCCATGAATGCGGGTCGCTGCAGCGAACCCATGTTGCAGTTGCACCCAAGCTGGCGAGCTTATTCATGACCGAATCCGCGACAGGCTTCATGGAGATTTTTCTGCACGGCCCAGAAAAGCCGGATCAACGATCTCGTCCCGCATGGGGCGCGGTCATATCGCTTGCCCTGGGCACCTTCGGGTTGGTGGCGGCAGAGCTTTTGCCTGCCAGCGTACTGACGCCGCTCGCGCATGATCTGCATGTCACAGAGGGTGCGGCTGGACAGACGATGACAGCGACGGCGATTGCTGCGGCGATCTCTGCGCCGACGATCGCCTTCATAACAAAGCGCCTGGACCGCAGGATCGTCCTGTGGGCGATGATGCTGCTTCAGATCCTGTCCAACGTTCTGGCGGGTGTCGCGTGGTCGCTGCCGGTTTTCCTAGCGGCACGCGTCGTGCTCGGCATTGCGCTTGGAGGCTTCTGGTCGATTTCGGCATCGCTGGCGATTCGGCTGGTTCCAAATCATCTCCTGCCGCGCGCCCTATCAATCATCCTCACCGGCGTTTCGGTCGCTATCGTTTGCGCGCCTCCAGTCGGCGCCTATGTAGGCGACATCTGGGGATGGCGAGCCACCTTTATGATCGCCGCAGCCGTCAATGGCGTTACATTGCTGGTGCAACTCGTAACCATTCCGACGTTGCCGCCGGTTGAAATGGCTGGACTCCGCGGTCTGCTGAATGTGATCAAGAAGCCAACTATCAGGGTCGCGCTTTTGGTCGTACTGCTGGTCGCTTCTGGGCACTTCGCCAGCTTCACCTATGTCCGGGCCTACCTCGAGGAGATTCCCGCCCTCCGAATCGAGACGATCTCATTGCTGTTGCTCGTTTCCGGCGTATGCGGCTTCTTCGGCAATTTAGCCGGCGCATTCCTGGCGAAACACAGCCTCAAGGCAGTCGCGGCGCTGCCGCCCCTGCTCATGGCGATAGCCGCTGTCTCATTGCTGATGCCTGGAGCATCGGCCTCCGCCTCGGCCATTGCGGTTGCTGTATGGAGCTTTGGCTTCGGTGCGGTGCCGGTGGGGGTACAGACTTGGATGGTGCTGCGCGCCGTTCCCGAGCAGGCCGAAAGCGCCGGTGTGCTGATGACATCAACGTTCCAGATTGCCATCGCAGCCGGCGCGATCTTCGGCGGTTTGCTTGTGAACAATGTCGGCGTCGCCAGTGTGTTTGCCTACAGCGCGGTTGCCACGTTCCTCGCAGCCCTCACGGTGTTCCTATTCGGCCCGAAACGCGCAACCTAACCAACCTCTGACGGGAAAGACCTTCAGCTCAGCGCTCGCGATGCAGCCGCACCAGCCGCGCGGCGCGATCCCGCCCACGACTACTTTGTCGGTTCAGGCCTTCGTCTCGCCTAGATATGACCTGGGTCGCGGCTACCACCCGATGGGGCCTGGACCAGTGCCGGGCGCCTCGCCTCGCCGGTTTCACCGTTCGCGGCTACAGGAAGTGCATCAGCGTTCGCCCGGGCGGAGTTGGTCAGGTTACGCAGCCCGGGCGAGCGCGGGTCGCGCTAGGCAGCTGATGGATGACCAGGTGCCGTTCTTGAGGCGTAGCCTCGTCGATGTCCTGAGATTGCAAGGTGTCAGCGCTAGGGCTTCACCGTCGCGGATAACTATGTCCGACAGCCTCATGGCATGGACTCTTCCCACTGGCGGAGCCGACGAGCTTGGGAGATAGGGCGTAATCTGCTCTTCAATCATCGTTTGAAGGTCAGGCATCGTATGTTCAGCAACCGCGAGCTAGCGAGACGTCAAATCATCTCTTGCAACGCCGACGTTAGGGCGCAGCCGAGGGTCTCGCTCGAATTGCGGACGTCCCACCGACAAGATCATCGACCGCAATTTGCGTGCCCGGGTGGCGCTCCGTTTGCGTTGCGCCCCTTCCCGCTAACCAGCGGCGGCTTGGCGACGTTTCGGTCGGCCTTGCGACAATTCTAGTTCCGTTTCCGACACAGAGGTTTCGATGGACGCGCACGGCGAAGCCAGTTGGAACGCCAAGCATGTCATGATCGTGGCCGAGCCAAATTCGATCCTCATCGACTCGGGATCATGGCGATTGCGGAAGAGCGGCCGCCATGAATTGCTGTCACAGGCGTGCGTTCGCGTCAGTCATGCCTCTGCCAACACCGCTACTAGGAGCGCACTGTGCCCCCTCGCTGCGGTGGTGCCCGCGGCTGCGCCGTGGGCATGGGCATGCGCTGTGTGGTGTTTGCCAGCCGGCGGAAGCGCAAATATCCGCGCTACACACCGACGGCTATGGCGCGCATCCCGCGTGGCGAAAGACGTCGTCCGAAAGGGGAGTGCAGAAGCAGCTTCATTGCAAATGGCATGTCTCTTGCTGCTCGTGCTCAGAGCCCATTGAACACGATGAAAGCGGATACCGAACCATGGCTGGCACGCGAAGCTCTAAACGATCGGCGAAGGCGGCGGTGGTTGTCCTCGCTGAAGACTGCGCATCGCCCGGTTTGGAGATCCGAACATCTGGAGCCGGGCCGTTCCCATAGACCAGAAGGGGGAAAGAATCGGGAGCCGCGTAGGGCATTGTCTCGCGCCCTGGCCTGGCAGCGCGGCAATCCGATAGCCTCAGTAAAATCCAGTGCGCCAGTTTCTTCAAAAGGAGCAAGTTGATGACCGGTCAAAAGAAGGTCCCATTCGTCACGTTTCTGACGCGTGTTCGCGATGATTCAATCCAGGGGCCAAATCCGTACCGTTGGGAAGAAAAAACATCCGACGACTACTTTGCCGGCAAACGCGTCATCCTGTTCTCCCTGCCTGGCGCTTTCACCCCGACCTGCTCGACCTACCAACTGCCCAATTTCGAAGATCTCTACGAGGATTTCAAGAAAGAAGGAGTTGACGCGATCTACTGCCTCTCGGTCAACGATGCCTTTGTCATGAACGCATGGGGAAAGTCCTTGGGGCTGCAGAAGGTCGAGCTGATCCCGGACGGGTCTGGCGAGTTCACGCGCAAAATGGGCATGCTGGTTGCCAAGGACAATCTGGGCTTCGGTATGCGCTCGTGGCGCTACGCGGCTCTGCTTAATAATGGCGTGGTGGAGCAGTGGTTTGAGGAGGAAGGTTTCTCCGACAACTGCGAGACCGACCCCTATGGCGTCTCATCCCCGCAGAACGTCCTTCAATCATTGAAGGACGCTGCGTGACCTGGTGCACATCGACCATGCGCAACTGCGTTTTGGACGACACTGTGTGCAGAGCGCAAAGCTCTGGAGGCGCGCGGCCCGTGAGGTCGTTCAAACGTGACGCGGCTTAGAAGCCGTCGACCTGTGAGAGATCTAATTAGCCACCGCCAAGAGCTTCTTTGACAGGAATACCGAACCGACCATGAAATCGTCCTTCAGCCTACTTCAGAAACAGTCTCTTGCGGCATCGCCTCAACTCATCGAGTCGATTCGCCTGTTGCAGCTGACGCATGCCGAACTGCATCAGTTCGTGGACCAGGAGCTCGAGAAAAATCCGCTTCTGGAGCATGCGCCAAACGACGAAGGGTGGTCTGGCGAGGTTGAAGGACCGAACTGGGCAAGGTCCCCGGACCTGCCCAGGCAAGGGAAATCCCAGCTCAGCACGACGAACACCACGCCGGGCGAGCGTCCTGCCTACGAGGAGTTTGTCGCCTTAGCGGAAACGTTGCACGACCATGTCGCTCGTCAGATCTCCCTCACCGCCTTCACACCGCACGAGCGGCTGATTGCTCATCAGCTTGCCGGGCATCTGGATGACACTGGCTATCTTCGGGTAAGTCCTTCGGACTTGGCTGACACCCTAAACGTCGGGCTGGCCCATGTGGAACGGGTGCTGGGCGTCTTGCAGCACCTCGATCCACCGGGAATTTTCGCACGATCGCTCAGCGAATGTCTCGAGATACAGTTGCGCGAGCGAAACCGGTTCGACCCGGCGATGGCGGTTTTGGTTGCCAACCTTGAGATGCTTGCGCGACGCGATTTTCAGACATTGAAGCAGCGTTGCGGCGTCGATGAAGAAGATCTTCTCGACATGTTGCAGGAAATCCGTGCGCTTGACCCCAAGCCTGGAAACAGATTCCAGTCGGGAACGCCGGAATGCGTGATACCGGACGTATGGGTCCTGCGCTCGCCAGGAGGTGGATGGCAGATCGAACTTGATCAGAACACGCTGCCCAAGGTGCTGATCAACCAAAGCTATGTAGCGGAGGTTTCCTGCCGAGCCGCCAAAAAATCGAAGGACATGACATTTCTCAATGAATGCTTGCAAAACGCGAACTGGTTGATCCGCAGCCTCGATCAGCGCGCCAAGACGATCCTTAAGGTCGCCACGGAAATCGTGCGCCAGCAGGATGCTTTTCTGGAATATGGCGTCGCCCACCTGCGGCCGCTCAATCTCAGGACCGTCGCTGAGGCGATCAACATGCACGAGTCGACTGTCAGCCGAGTGACGTCGAACAAGTACATGGTTACCCCACGCGGTGTGTTCGAGCTCAAATATTTCTTCACTGTCGCGATCGCTTCCTGCGAAGGCGGTGACGCGCACTCCGCTGAAGCTGTCCGCCATCGGATCAGAGCGATGGTCGCCGAAGAATCGCTTGATAACATGCTCTCTGACGACGACATCGCTGACCGGCTCAAGGAATGCGGCATAGATCTCGCTCGCCGCACGGTCACCAAATATCGCGAGGCGATGAACATCCCCTCCTCCATACAGCGGCGCCGGGAAAAGCGCTTGTGGCGCGACGGCGATCAAGGCCTCAAGGCCTCGTGACCAAGAGTGGCCCCTAAATCAAATGTGATGCGTTCTCCGCGTTCGTCCTCCTCCGGGCCGAAGCAACTGTCGAAATCGCTGCATTCCCGGCAATTGGGCGCAGCACATAGCGAAAACCCTTCGGCCTCACAGAGTTTGCGGTAAAAGTACTTCTTCCATTTCATGTTTCGGGTGTTGCCGGCCGCGAGCATCGGAAAATGCGTGGCAAGCAGGCGATTGAGCTCGGCCCGATTGAGAAGACCAAGATCCTGCCACAAATGGTCATCGCGCATGGCACGCCGGGCGACGATCTTGGCGAAGCGCGCGCTCGCCGGGTCGCTCGGCCGGGCATGCGCCAGCAGCAGGCCGCGCAGAAGTTCTTCCTCCATGCCCGGCTCAGGATCGCTGACGTCTTCCAAGGCTAAGGCTGCCAGTGCGGTTGCGGACAAACCCCGGGGCAGGACCTGGCGCAGCTCGGCGAGCGACAGGCCTGTCGACTCCGTCGCAGTCGCTTCGCCACCCTCGACCTCCTTGAGCGCACACGAGAGAACGCAGGCAAGAACATGCTCGTCGAACCCCCTCTCCGGCTCGATGCTGGTGGGGCATTGGCCGGCGCCGACACATGCGTCTTTCTGTGCGGACATGGTCCCGTTCTCCTGGTTTGTTTTCGCGATGCAGCGGCCCTGCCGAGAGCACATGGGTCCGACTACGGGCACGCGCCGGCGCGGGCTCAACCCCAATACAGCGGGCCGCGGGTCGACCGCATGACCAAGCTGGCCTTCGAAGTCACCGGCTAAACCATGACCCATAGCGTTGTTGATGGGGGGATGATCCGGTCTCCCCCAGTTCGGTCTGGCAGCATTGTCCCTGGTCGAAATCTCTCAACTGGGTCCGTAACGCGATTGGACAGGTTCAGGATCGATGAGGGGCTCTGCCAAGCTCCAGCAAATCGATACCACCGGCGTCCTCGGTGCGCTCACGGTTTCAGACCAGAGCGTTGCCGCTCTCACGCGGGGGTTCCTGCCGGCCCGTCTTTCCCTTGCAGGTGGCGCGGTGGCGTTGGAAGTTTCACAGTCCGTAGTCATACTGATGCGGTCCCAAGGTTGTGATGGCACTGTCATGAGAAGCAATGCGACGCTTCCCGAGCGCATAGACCGGATCGTCAGGATACGGTGCTCCAATCGGCTGTCGCGTGCCGAAGCGTTCTGCCTCCAGGACCAAGGATGGGATCTGCTCCTCCAGCCAGTCATAGACAACGGTCCGTTCGGCAATCCGCCACTCCCCTTCCCGCTTTTGAAACAGATCGCAGTAGCGCCCGCATAGAAACATCTGACGCACTTCTCCGTCTTTGTCCGGTCCGCGTTGCAGCGCGGTGAAATAGCTCTCGACCGTGGCCTCCGCCGCGTTGATGAATTCGATCAGGATGTTCGTGACCTGATGGATGTTGCGCGGTCCGGTCTTGAAGACATCCAGCGCATACCGAATGAAGCCCTCGGCCGAGCCGCGATACGCCCCGTGGCTGTCATGCGCGTCGGGCCAGTACGCGCTGCGCAGCACCGCCTCATCGGCGCGGTCTGTCCCGCGGCAATACCGGTAGAGGCAGTCGCGGATCGCCTCGCGGTCGAGCAGTTCGACAATTTTTGCTTGGCCCGTCTGGTCTGTCGCAAATTGGGCGGTTCTGACGTGTTCCGGGACCTCTGTCTTCGGTTTGAGGGTGGCCTCCGAAACGATTCGCGCAGCGGGTGGATCGTCGATTTCCAGCGCAAGTTCGGGGCAGGATCGCACCCCATCCGACGCAAGCACTTGCTCCCCGTCCGCAACCTCGATGTCACCGGGGAGGATGTAACCCGCCTCATCCAGCTTGAAGACTGCCGGCGCTCGCGCCGCGCATTGCGCATGACCCTGACATCTGGCTTGGTGAACGATGATGCGCAAGGCGACCTCCAACGTCTGTGCCCCGGCTTCAGGCCGGGCTAGGTTTAGCCCCACTCCAGGATCAGATTTTCGATCCCGAACAGTTGGCCGCCATGGGTGATGGGTGCTGTTCCCTCCTTGATCCGAAAGGGCGGCAGGCGCGCCAGCCACTCCTCCAGGCCAATGACAATTTCCCGCCGGGCGAGATGTGAGCCAAGGCAACGGTGGGGACCATAGCCAAAGGAGGCGTGGCGGATGCCTTCTCGGGTCAGGTCGACCGTGTTGGGAGATTCGAATTCCGCCGGGTCACGATTTGCAATCATGGTGGCGCAGGAAACAAAGTCCCCCTTGCGGATCGGCGCGCCTTCGAAGTCGATATCTTTCCGTGCCACGCGGATCAAATGGACGGTCGGAAAGGCGCGCAGCAGTTCTTCGGCTGCGCGCACGATCCGGTCCGGTTCTTTTCGGAGCAATTCCTGATCTTCCAGGTTTCGCGCGAGGTAGGCCAAGTCAAAGCCTATGGCTGTAGCGACCGTGTCGAGCCCGGCCACCAAAACGAGCACGCCAATGCCACGGACCTCCTGGTCTGTCAGCCCGCGGCCCTCGACCTGCGCCTGCACAATGAAGCTCATGAAATCGTCGACGGGCTTGTTGCGGCGCATCGCCGCCAGCTCGTCTATGAACGCTACAATCGTCCGAGCCGCCGCCGGCCGTCTGACATCATCGCCATGGAGCAGATCTTTCGCCCAGGCAACAAACGTCTCAAGACGGTGCTCCGGCAGTCCGATGAAGCGAAGGAAGATGCTGACCGCGAAAGGAAAGGCGAAATCCTTCATGACATCGCAGCTTGTTCCCCACGAGGCGATCCTCGTGATAAGCGCTATCGCTCGCTCGCGGATGGCGGGCTCCAGTTCCGTTACACGCTTCGGCGAAAAGAGCGGATTGAGCAATGAGCGAAAGACTGCATGGGAAGGGGGATCGAGTTCGAGCGGGATCGTCGGCCAGTCTTCGCCCAGTGCAGATGCGAAGACGTTGCGATGACTGGAAAAGTTTTCGGTCTCCTGCAGCACCCGGCGCTGATCTGCGGCGCGAGTGATGACCCAAGCACCCTGCCCGGTACGCGTGTTCCAGGGCGAATAAAAGATTCGCGGTCCGGCATGCACGCAAGCGATTGCTGCGTGGGGGTCGCCGTTGGGCGCCGGAGACATGCCTGGCGAGGAAAAAAGGCTGAAGTCGCCCACCATTTCCGGCGGGACATGATCTGGAACCGGGTTGGTTGCCATTTGGTTCTCCTGCGTTCAGGCGTTTACGCTCGGTTGAGATCGCGCAGGCTGTTCGTCACCGCTGAGCTCCGCGCGCACTGCCGACATCGCCTCCGATGACAACGTCGAGCAAATTGCGTGCCGAATAAGCGCACCATTGGCGCTGCTCATATCTCCGTTGTAGCTGCCCTTCTGAGGCTAACCTTGGTACGAATTTCGACATTCATGACTGTTCCAGACACGACAAGGTTTTGCAGAAAAGAATGCTAGCGAGGAGCCGAGTGAAGAGGCTAAGTATCGAACGAGGTCACCTGCGAGAGAGGGTGTAGCTCGGCGGTAGCGAAGCCGCTCGCGAGCGCGCCCTCCACGAGCGCTGTAGATGCTATGGGCGGCGGCGAGCGTGTGGCACCCTCGACGCTGTTGAGCAGCTACCTAAGGAGCGCCCCATGTCACCATCCTTTGATGCAAGCAAATCCCTTACCGCCCTTGATCAGGACAGCACGTTGGTCGCAGTGATTGAGATGAGCCAGACAAAGTGGCTCATTGCTGCGACGGTCCCTGGCTTTGAACGTAACCCTCTCAAGAAGCTCGATGCCGACCCGGATTCGGTGTTCAGGCTGTTGCGCCGCTGGCGCAGCGAAGCCATCCAAGCCGGGCGTGAAGTCCGGCGCATCGTTGTCGCCTATGAGGCTGGACGCGACGGCTTTTGGTTGGCGCGCTGGCTCCAGGCGCGCGCTGTCGAAGCTTATGTCATACATCCATCGAGCGTCGCGGTTTCCCGTGAACATCGGCGTGCCAAGACCGATCGCCTCGATACCGAACTGCTGATGCGCGCCTTTCTTGGCTGGCTGCGGGGCGAGAAGCGCCACTGCAGCATGGCAGCCATCCCAACCATCAATGAGGAGGAGGCCCGCCGTCCGAACCGTGAACGAGACAATCTCGTCCGCGAACGTACACGGATCGTCAACCGCATCAAGGCAATCCTCGCTCGCTTCGGCATTCGCGCCTTCAAACCCAATCTGCGCAAAGCTGCCGAGAAACTGGAGGCTCTGCATACGGCGGAAGGTATGCCCCTACCGGAACGAAGCCGAGCCGAGTTGCGCCGTAATCTCGGACGGCTTCACCTGTTGCGTGAACAAATCCACGAGATCGAACAGGAGCGGTTGCGGCAGCTCTCGGTGGTTCCAGACACGGAGGGTCCGCTCGCGATGGTTCGCCTTCTTGCGCGGATCATCGGTGTCGGTATCGAGACTGCGGACATGCTGGTGAATGAGATTCTCTCACGCGGCCTGCGTGATCGGAGAGCCGTCGCCCGCTATGCCGGACTTACCGGGGCGCCGGATGAGAGCGGCCAACGCAGGCGCGAGAAAGGTCTTGCGCGGGCCGGCAATGCTCGCGTCCGCTATGGCATGATCCTGTTGGCTTGGCGGTTCCTCCAATACCAAAAGGACAGCGCGCTGGCGCACTGGTTTTGCGCGAGGACGGCCGATGGCCGTGGCGGAACGCGCAAGACAATGATCGTGGCTTTGGCGCGCAAGCTACTGATTGCCTTCTGGCGACTTGTCACGACCGGCGAGATCCCGACGGGCGTAGCCCTGCGTCCGGTATAAAGCATGGAGGAGCGTTCGACAGGACGAGCATTGAAGTTTGGCAGCTGCAATAGCGTCTGCCGATAACGATCCGAGGTGGTGGTGATCCCGGTCGCTCACATGGCTTACGACGCCGCGCTGTAGAATGGGCCCACCGCCCGGAGCTTCGCCGCCGATGCGTATGGCTGCATCATGGTTTTTGATCCGCGAGGATCAACCGCATACAAGCTTTGCGGCGCGTTTACGGCGCCGGATGGCGAGCTCCCCTCGGTTTGCAAGTTATAGACCTCTACGAACAGGCCACCTGCCGGCTCAATGTAACGCTGCCGCCGTGCTCGTGACCATCAAGGGCAAGTCGCTTCGCGATGGCCAAAGGCCCACCCTTGACCGTCACTGCGCGCGGCGCCCCCAATGAACCCCGGAGCCAAAGCAGGAACAAATGGGGCGCCACAGCCGAACAAGGAGACGGAACGACTGAAAGATCACCTTGACAAAGATTAGCCCATACAAGCGAGCGAGCGGCTTTGCGGTCGTCATCGCTACTTCGTCGGTAAGGTCGGGTTGCTGACCCAACTAATTCGAAGGACGATCGATGACCGACGGCATGGTGAACCTGCGCGCTCGTGGAGAACGCTCCGGGTCCCGATCTCTTGCGCGAGATGGATTGGATTGCCGTCGAGCGGCTGAGCGAGCCGGAGACGGGCCGCGATCGGCCGCGCCTATGGCAAGAACAAGGTCCACGTCCGCCGGCGCCGAGGCCATCAGGGCGCCCGCAAAATAGCTCACTGCCGAGATCGGCAGCCCCACATACTTCTGCGTCAGGATCACATCGGCCTGGCGATGGCGATCGCCTTGTCGGGCATTTGCTGGTAGCCGGAGAAATCCTCGACCGCACTGGTCGCATCGGCAACCCGGCCGTTGCCTGCCGTGTTGCTGCTCTTGGCAAGAATCTTAGCCGCGCTGAGCCGATAGCGCGAACAGGATCCGCTAAGCGTTCTTTGATAATGCGGGCTGCTTTGGGGCGTGTTCAGCTTTGCTTCATCTCGGACGTTCCTTTTCGAGCTTGGCATTAGACGCCGGGGGCTCTTGCCGCAGAAGGATCATTCGAGGATGCCTTTGTGGAGGCCGTCCTCTGGAAACTTGACGGAGGGACCAATTGACTTCACTTCGAACAATTCCTCCCGCCCGCTGCCGTACAGGACTGGGATGTTGGACAATTGACCGACAATATGCCCCTCCGCGGGCAGCTGATGCATTTGCCTACATTGGGCTGCTTTACCGCGCAGTTTCGGTTGTGACTCATCGCAACGGGAGCAATGATGGCGATCCTCGCCAGGCGCGATGGCGCCCTCGGGAATGGCGCCTCCGATCGGGGCGATCCCCGGCGGGCCGCAAAAGACAGCTGTGCCCTCAATGGCCGCCTCGGCAGGCAGACTGGTGGTCAGCAAAATCCAGAGTAGCGGCGCGGACGCCGAGCGAAAACGCAAATCAATTTGCATCGGCCTCACCTCAAGCGGCGGTTGAACGGGGAATGCGCGGCAGGTTCTCGGCCAGTAGCCGCCAGTCGTGGCGCTCGGGTTCGCCTTCCTTGCGCGTCCCGAAGAACTGGATGATCATCTTGCCGTTGGCGCCATACGCTTCGAGTGACGTGACGTGACCGTCCCTGGTCGGCTTGCGCACGGCCCAAACCTCACGGATGTGGTGGGCCCTGAGATGCAGGTGGAAAGTCTCGTCGAGCACATTGATGCAAGGCCCGATCTGCTTGACCGACTTGATAGGGCCGGAATGAATCTGGATGCAGCCACGATTGCCGACGAAGCACATCATCGGCATCTCGTCCTCGGCCGCACGATGTAACATGGCGCCAACGGCAGCATTGTCGAGCAGCCAGGCGTAATCCTGGCCGACCATGCGCACTGCCTGGCGGCGGCTGAGGTTCAGGGTCTTCAGCATGCCGAAGAACTGGTGCACGTCGGTCAGCCGGCTCCAGTGCTCCCGCAGGTCATCGACTGTAGCGGCTTGGTCCGGAATCTTTGCGATATTTTCGCCTGACCTCCCCATAACCGACACGATCGGTTCCTGGTTCGAGGATTGGAGCTCGTCTGTCAGCTTTTGATAGGCATAGAGGTTGGAGGACGGTCTCAGTTGCACCTTGTGGACTGCCTCGCCTGCGGCGTCGAAGAATTGCAGGCTGCGGTGGATTTCCCCGCCATCGCGAATCTCGACGGCAAAGCCATGCGCCCACAGGCTCGGGAAGATGCGCAAATCAATGTCATTGCCGAGCACCATGGCGTGCTTGCCGGTGAACACCTTATCGTAGATGCCTATCTTCTCATGCACGGCACTGGCATTGCGGGTCAGCGCCATGACCTCGCCGATCGCCTCGAGACCGGTTAGCACATCATTAACGCGGGGCTCGATGCGCACCGTGCCGAAACCGCAGTGTGCCGCGAAAAGCTCCGCTTCCGAAATGCCTAATTGGGCGGCGAGATCGCGGTCGCGGATTGTTGGGCTGTCTTCGCGTGCCCGCCGGATTCTCTCCGGCGACGGTTTCCCGCGCTGGTGCATGTCTTCACCCCTGCTTGCGCATACTATCGGTCGGGCATCGTCGCCCTCGCCAAAAAGAGCTCAAAAGTCGTGCCAATTGCTCGAAGCGTCTCGGAAACCCGGCTTACGAGCCAGTTCCGAGGGAACTTGAGCCCCACCCCCTGTGGCGGTCTCGACAAATCCGACAATACCTGTCGGTTGCCCAACGCCTTGGCGGCAACAGCCGAACCAAAATCGTCGCCGCGTTGGCGATGTCGCACTGTCCGGAAACGGTTTTTTCCCATTGGCACGATCCATGCTTGCTGATCCGCGAAGTGTCACGCACCGAGGAGAAAGCCAGCGATGATTACGCTCACCGACAAGGCCGTTGCCGCCGCCAAGACCGCTCTTTCCGCCGCTAGTGAGCCGGCAGAAGGCTTTCGCATCATGGTCGAGACCGGCGGCTGCTCCGGCTTCAAATACTCGATGGGCCTGGAGAGCGTCCCGCGCGAGGGCGACGCGATCATCGAGACGGATGGGATCAAGGTGTTCGTAGACACCGGCACCCAGCCGCATGTAGCCGGCATGGCCGTCGACTTCGTCATGGGTCTCGAAACCTCCGGCTTTGTCTTCGACAATCCGAATGCGAGCGGGAAGTGCTCCTGCGGCAAGTCCTGTAGTTGATTGCCGAAGAAGGAGAGAGGGCGCCTGAGGTGAGCTTGTCGGTGCGATGGCGGCCCAATCTGCGCCAATCTGTGGGGCACCTGCACCGCTCTGGGTCGTCTCTGCCAGCAACGGCATGCGCAAGGCTCGAAGCGACCGGGTTGCGCCTTCACGTCATTCCGATCCATTGAGGACCATAGCCCATGAAAGTTGTCTATCTCGACAACAACGCAACGACACGGGTCGATCCCGCGGTCGTTGAAGCGATGTTGCCGTTGCTTACGGATCAATTCGGCAATCCTTCGTCGGCGCACGGTTTTGGCGCCCTTGCCGGCGCCACGTTGAGAAACGCGCGGCGCCAGCTGCAGGCGCTGATCGGCGCGGAGTTCGACGACGAGATCACCTTCACTTCGGGTGGAACGGAAAGCGACAATGCGGCCATTCTTTCGGCGCTCGAGGTGATGCCTAACCGGACGGAGATTGTGACTTCCGCCGTCGAACATCCGGCCGTTCTGACGCTCTGCGCGCATCTCGAGGAGACGCGCCGCGTCAAGGTGCACAGGATCCCGGTGGATTGCCAGGGCCGGCTTAACATTGGCGCTTACCGGGCCGCGCTCAACCCGAACGTGGCAATCGTCTCGATCATGTGGGCCAATAACGAGACTGGTACGATCTTCCCCGTCGCCAAGCTCGCCGAATTGGCCAAGGAAGTCGGCGCCCTTTTCCACACTGATGCGGTGCAGGCAGTCGGCAAGTTCCCGATCGACCTGAAATCAACCGCCATCGACATGCTGTCGCTCTCCAGTCATAAATTTCATGGACCAAAAGGGGTAGGCGCACTTTTCGTCAAGCGCGGCGTGCCGTTCCAGTCGCTGATCAAGGGGGGTCACCAAGAGAGCGACCGGCGCGCGGGCACCGAAAACACGCCCGGCATAGTCGGGCTCGGCATGGCCGCCGAACTCGCCTTGAAATTCATGGATGACGAGACCACGCGGATAAAGTGGCTCCGCGACCGGCTGGAGAACGGGCTTGTCCAGCGTGTCCCAAACAGCTTCGTCAACGGCGATCCCCTGGAGCGCTTGCCGAACACCGCAAACATCGCCTTCGAAGGTATTGAAGGCCATGGAATCCTGCATCTCCTCGACCGCGAGGGTATCGTCTGTTCCTCCGGGTCCGCCTGCACATCGGGCTGTGCGGAGCCAAGTCACGTGCTGAGGGCGATGAAAATGCCACATGGCGCGGTCCGCTTCTCTTTCGCGCGTGACAACGGACAAGAAGAGGTGGACCGGGTGCTAGAGGCCTTGCCTTCAATTGTGGAGAAGCTGCGCGACGCCCACAGTTCCGGGTCGAATATACGGAGCACCGAAGGTCTTCAATGCGTACCGGGTCTCAGCGGCAGATGAACCGGCGTCCATTCATGAGCGGTCGGGTCTTTCTCAAGGATACTACCCTGCGCGAGGGCGAGCAGGCATCCGGCGTTGCCTTGACGGTGGCGGAAAGTTTGCGATCGAGATCGACGCAATTTGCGCCGTGGTCGCACGGAGTGTTCCGGAGCGGTTCACGGCAGGGCGCCGGATGACCTCACGGGATTTCCATGCATCAGTCGAGAGCGGCGTCCGTGCCCTCAATCTGTCGTTGCCTGCATCCGATTTCCAGCTTGCCACGAAGGTCGGGCTAGTCCGGGAACGAGCGCTAAAGCTCATCGAGCATATGGTCGGGCGCGCGGCCGCCAACGGCTTTTTCCTCGCCCTGGGCTCTGAGGATGCTCGCATACCAGCCCAGGACTATCTCTCCCGCCTTATTAAGACGGCGGCGCGCGCCGGCGCAAGCCGCGTCAGCCTGGTCGATAGTGTCAGCGCCCTCGATCCCCTTTCGACCTTCGAGCTTGTCACCCCGCTCGCAGCGAAGTCTCCCGTCGACCTCGAATTCCATGCGCATAATGATCTCGGCCTCACTACCGCCAACACGGTGGCCGCGTTCCGCGCCGGCGCGCGCCATGCCTCGGTCGTCCTTGGAGTCGGCGAGCGCGCGGGCAATGCGCACGCGAAGAGGTGGCCGCCGCGATGGCTGTCCTTCAGGAGGCAGATATCGAAGTCGGCTTCACCGCATTGCCCCCCCTGGCGGCCGAGGAGACGTCGGTCGGGGGCCGAGCGCCAGGTCGAGGGCCAATCCGGAGACAGTCGAGCCCATCCCCGCTCGGGCCCTGCGGCCCTTGCGTCAGCCCACCTCGCTCGCTTCCAAGCGGGGCCGGCTGCCTCCATGGAGATCGACCAGTTGTATCGCGCGCCACGTCCGGCCACGGCACCGGAGGCAGTTGTGACGACGAGGCGATTGCCGCGCTGGCTCAGCTCATTTCGTTCATCAGCACGCGTCTTTCGGGACTGCATGTCGAATGTGCGACCAACGCACCAGAAACCACCGTTTCCGACAAAGGGAGAACGCAATGAGTTGTTCCGCTGACGGCAGTTCCATCGACGTCACCAACATCCTCACGCGACTGAAAGGCCTGTCGTCCGCGGAGGAGTTCTTCGCTGTCCTTGGCGTCTCGTATGATCCGAAGGTGCTCAATGTCTCACGGCTGCATATCCTCAAGCGTGTGGGCGAATACCTTGCCGAGGAAGATTTCTCCGGTCTGCCCGACCAGGTGATCGCCGCGCGCATGCGCGCCATGCTGGAACGCGCCTACGAGGAGTTCGCGCTTTCCTCGCCGCTCACGCACCGGGTTTTCAAGGTGCTCAAAGATCACAATCCGAACAAACCTCACACGCCAGGCCGCACATTCGTTCCGTTCGACTCCGTCCTGAAGCGGTTCGGCGAATAAGCTACATAGTTGCGACGCGACAATGTCGACAAGCCAACAATTCGGGCACCGAAACCGGGGGCCTCAGAAAAGATCAATGCAATTTACAAGGAACAGACGTTCGCAAATCACTTGGCACGGATGATGCAAACAAGAACTCGCACCGCCAGCCCGCATCGGGATAACAGCGTAGAGAACGCCAATGCATATCGTCGTCAGCATCAAGCAGGTGCCGGACTCGGCACAGATACGGGTCCATCCGGTGACGAACACCATTATGCGCCAGGGTGTGCCGACCATCATCAACCCTTACGACTTGTTCGCCCTCGAAGAAGCACTCAGGCTGCGCGACGCTTATGGCGGGGAGGTCACCGTGCTCACTATGGGTCCACCTATGGCCGAGGACTCCCTGCGCAAGGCGCTCGGCTACGGCGCCGATCGCGCGGTGCTTTTGACCGACCGCTATTTTGCCGGTTCTGACACACTGGCCACCTCCTTTGCTCTTTCCCAGGCAATCGCGAAGATCGGCGAGACGTACGGCACACCGGACGTGGTCTTCACGGGCAAACAGACGATCGACGGCGACACCGCCCAAGTCGGGCCCGGCATCGCCAAGCGTCTCGATCTCCTTCAACTCACCTATGTCGCGAAAATCGCCTCCATTGATCTTGCTGCAGGCGAGATCACGGTCGAGCGCCGTTGCGAGGGCGGCACCCAGAAGCTGAAGAGCAGGCTGCCTTGCCTCATCACCATGCTGGAAGGCACAAACGAGATGCGCCGGGGCTCGATCGAAGACGCGCTTTGCGCCGCGCGCAGCCAGATTGTGAAATGGAGTGCGGCCGAGGCCGGCATTGAAGATCTCACCAAATGCGGCTTGCGTGGCTCGCCGACGGTCGTCAAACGCGTTTTTGCCCCTAGCGCCCGTTCGGAAAAGGCGGAGCAAATTGAGACGGCCGAAAAGACGCTGCGCGATACCGCAGACGAACTGATTGGTGCAATCTTCACCCGCCAGCCGGCGCTGGAACCGGAACTCGCCTTCGAGGGCGCGTGACGGCAAGGAGCAGACCATATGTCGAGCACGAACTCAGACACCCCTCGCCAGCCCCCCGGCCGAGCCGGGATGAAGAAGGAGCTTCCTGAGCGTTTCAGGGACTATCGGCATGTCTGGGTTTTCATCGAGCTCGAACGTGGCCAGGTCCACCCGGTATCTTTCGAACTGCTTGGCGAGGGCCGCAAGCTGGCGGATAAACTTGGCGTCCAACTCGCGGGCGCTGTGCTCGGACCCCCGGGAGAAGCCACCCAGAACGCAGTCGCCGAGGCCTTCGCCTATGGCGCCGACCTCGTCTACTTCGTTGAGGCGCCGGTGCTCGCCGACTATCGGAATGAGCCTTTCACCAAGGCGATGACAGATCTGGTTATTACTTACAAACCCGAGATCCTGCTTCTCGGTGCAACCACGCTCGGCAGGGATCTCGCCGGTTCCGTCGCAACCACCTTGCTGACAGGGCTAACGGCCGACTGCACCGAACTTGACGTGGATGCTGACGGCTCGCTCGCCGCGACCCGTCCGACTTTTGGCGGTTCGTTGCTATGCACGATCTACACGCTCAATTACAGGCCGCAGATGGCGACGGTGCGACCGAGGGTCATGCCGATGCCCCAGCGGGCCGACAGAGCGATCGGGCGTGTCATCCCGCACAAGCTGTCGCTAGCCGATGATGAAATCGTCACCAAGGTGCTAGGATTCCTTCCGGACGGCCAGTCGGGTATCGCCAATCTCGCCTATGCGGATGTGGTGGTTGCGGGAGGGCTCGGTCTCGGCGGAGCGGAGAACCTGCAGCTTGTGAAGAGTCTCGCGCGAGTGATAGGCGCCGAATTCGGCTGTTCGCGGCCGCTGGTCCAAAAGGGCTGGATGTCGGCCGATCGGCAGATCGGCCAAACAGGCAAGACAATCCGGCCGAAGCTTTACATAGCGGCCGGTATTTCCGGCGCCATCCAGCACCGCGTTGGAGTTGAGGGAGCCGATCTCATCGTGGCCATCAACACCGACCCGAACGCGCCGATTTTCGATTTCGCTCACCTCGGGATCGTCACCGATGCCGTTCGCTTCCTGCCGGCGCTGACCGAGGCCTTCACCCGGCGGCTGTCACCGCACAGTCGCGACAAGCTTGCGAGCTAAGGGAGATGGAGATGATCAAGGAAAAGTTCGACGCCATTGTCATCGGCGCCGGCATGTCCGGGAACGCAGCTGCCTACACTATGGCAAGCAACGGCTTGAAGGTGCTGCAGTTGGAGCGAGGTGAATATCCGGGCTCCAAGAATGTCCAGGGTGCCATCATGTATGCGAACATGTTGGAGAAGATCATTCCGGATTTCCGGGATGATGCACCTCTCGAACGTCATCTGGTTGAACAGCGATTGTGGGTTATGGACGACACCTCCCACACCGGGATTCACTATCGGTCGGACGACTTCAACGAGGTAAAGCCCAATCGCTATACGATCATCCGTGCCCAGTTTGATAAGTGGTTTTCGCGCAGGGTGCGCGAGGCCGGCGCGACGGTTCTGTGCGAGACGACGGTGACGGAACTCGTCCGTGACGCCAAGGGCAAGGTGATCGGCGTCCGCACGGATCGGGCCGGCGGAGCTATCTACGCGGACGTAGTTGTTCTTGCAGAAGGTGTCTGCGGGCTGCTTGGCACGCGGGGCGGCCTGCGCAAGATGCTGAAGCCGGAAGCCGTGGCGCTCGCAGTCAAGGAGATGCATTTCCTGCCCGAAGAGGTCATTGAGCAGCGGTTCGGGGTCAAAGGGAGTGAAGGCTGCGTGATTGAGGCAGTCGGCACGATATCCCACGGCATGGCCGGGCTCGGGTTCCTCTACACCAACAAGGAATCGGTCTCACTGGGCGTCGGCTGCCTCGTCTCGGATTTCGCCGCGAAGATGGAGAGCCCATACGGCCTCCTCGACGCGCTGAAAAACCACCCTTCGATCCGGCCGTTGATCGCCGGTTCGGAGGTGAAAGAATACGCGGCTCATCTCATTCCCGAAGGTGGCTACAAGGCTATTCCGCAGCTCTTTGGCGACGGTTGGGTCGTTGTCGGCGATGCCGCGCAATTGAACAACACCGTTCACCGCGAGGGTTCTAACCTCGCCATGACCTCGGGTCGCATCGCGGCTGAGGCTATCATCCAGCTGAAGAGGCGCAACGATCCTATGACCAAACAGAACCTCGCGCTTTACAAGACGATGCTGGATAAATCCTTCGTGGTCAAAGACCTGCGGAAATACAAAGACATGCCAGCTTTACTCCACACTAACGCCTGCAATTTCTTCACGACCTACCCGCGGCTAATGTCACAAGCCGCGCAGAACTTCATGCGTGTCGACGGCACGCCAAAGATTGAAAAGGAAAAGGCTACCACGGCAGCCTTCATCAAGGCGCGCTCGCGGTTGGGGCTGGTCAGCGACGCGATCCGGCTGGCATTGGCGTGGCGGTGAGGCACTGAACACATGACCAACCCAGTGAGGATATTACGTGTCGAGGACAAGCTCTACCAGAACCGCTATCTGGTGGACTCCGGCCGTCCGCATATAAAGGTGCGACCGCACGAGCAACCAAGCGCGAATCTGCTCGCGCTGACCCGCGTCTGTCCAGCGAAATGCTATGAGTTGAACGACAAAGGTCAAGTTGAAATCACGGCCGACGGCTGCATGGAGTGCGGCACCTGCCGCATTTTGTGCGAGACCAGTGGCGAGATCGAATGGAACTATCCGCGCGGTGGCTTCGGTGTCCTCTTCAAGTTCGGATAATCGGCGTTCGCATCGTTTGATGGGTGTGCACCTGTGTAATCCTGAGGTTACGACCGAGCGCCAGCCTTTGCTTGCACCATCTCGCAAAAGGGAAGAGCGGGTGAACACTGTGCTTCCAGAATTGAAAAGGAAAAGGCGCTTGGGAGGAGCACCCTTGGACCACAACCGCTGAGGTGTTTCCATGGCTCACATACGGCCGGATGATCGGGTCAACGGAGTGGGACCTCGAGACACCTTCCGCAAACCCGCCAGTGATGGGATGTTCGAAGCAGATGACTGGCTCAGGGGAATCTACGAGGTGTCGAAGGCGCTGACGGCTCCCGCCCGGCTGGAGGTTACGCTGGCCAATGTCGCGAACACTCTCCCGTCGTTTGTGCAAATGCGTCATGGAGCAATCTTTGTCCTGGACTCTGAAGGTGAGCCGGAGATCGCCGCGAGTGCCGGCAGCGGCCCATCAGGCACTCACCCCATCATACCAAAGGCGGCAATAGATCAAATCGTCGCTACGGGCACGCAGCTCGTCATCGCGGACCTCAGCACGTCCGAGTTGTTTCAGGCCGAGCTTCAAACACGTCCTGGTGTCAGTTCCCTCCCGATGGCCTTTATCGGCGTCCCGGTTAAGGCTGAGGACAGGATCCTTGGGACGTTGTCGATCGTAAGAGACAGCGCACACGGGTCCCGCTACGATGAGGACATCTGCTTCCTGACGATGGTGGCCAACCTCGTAGGCCGCACTATTCGCCTCCATCGCGGCTTGACTAGGGATCGTGAGCGGCGCGTCGATGAGAGCTGGACAGCGGAGAATTCGTCCGATGAGGACCGGACCGACCCCGTCCCGCATGCACCCGTCAAGATGGATGGGATCATCGGGGAGAGCCCCGCACTCAAGCAGGTGCTCGAAACCGTCTCCATTGTAGCAAGGACGAATTCCACCGTGCTCCTGAGGGGCGAGAGCGGCACCGGCAAGGAGTTTTTCGCGCAAGCCATACATAGGCTCTCGCGCCGGCGGAGGAAGTCTTTCGTCAAGTTGAACTGCGCCGCACTGTCGGAAAGCGTTCTGGAGTCGGAGCTGTTCGGACATGAAAAAGGCGCCTTCACAGGGGCAATTTCCCAGCGCGCCGGCCGTTTTGAATTGGCGAACGGGGGAACGCTGCTACTCGACGAAATCGGCGAGATTTCACCTGCATTCCAAGCCAAGCTGTTACGTGTCTTGCAGGAAGGCGAACTGGAGCGTGTTGGCGGTACCAAGACGCTGCAGGTCGACGTGCGACTTATATGCGCCACCAACAGGGATCTCGAGTCGGCTGTCGTAAGCGGGGAGTTCAGGGCCGACCTTTATTATCGCATCAATGTGGTGCCAATCATCCTGCCTCCGCTCCGAGAGCGACCGGGGGATATCCCTCGCCTTGCGAACGCCTTCCTCGAACGATTCAACAAGGAGAACCATCTCGAACTCGCCTTTGCGCCGTCGGCGCTCGAGTTTATCTCGCAATGCTACTTCCCTGGAAATGTCCGCGAATTGGAGAACTGCGTGCAAAGGACGGCCACGCTAGCGCGTTCAAGGACAATCGCTCCATCAGATTTTGCCTGCAACAATAACCAATGCCTATCTTGGCTCCTCTGGAAAAGAGCTGATCATTCGCACAGCGGCAATACCGGCAACCAGCGCTTTCGGAGCAATATAATGCCCGCCGGATTGCCGATGCCGGCCGGGCGCTTCGGCGCCCCGCAGGATAACGTGCGACCCCATACTGCCGACCCTGCAAACGATCCCGCTCTCCCTGCAATAGGCCCGCGCCTGACGGAACGCGACCGGCTGATCGGCGCGATGGAGAAGGTCGGCTGGGTTCAGGCCAAGGCCGCCCGTGTCCTCGGTGTTACGCCGCGACAGGTCGGATATGCTTTGCGCCGACACGGGATCGAGGTGAAGAAATTCTAGCGTTCTCATGAGGTGGAGAACGAGAACACTGCGCCAGCTACGCGAAATGTGTCGGGCCCGGGCCAAACCTGCGCGAGTGTGTGATGCTGTCACACCCCTTCATCACCCGCCCTTGCCGACGTCTTGCCGATCGCAGAAAGGAGTCACCCCACTCTCCTGAATCGGAACCATGCAGACCCAAATGAGCAGTGGCAACTTCACCGCGGACGAGCTCGCCGTCGCCGAGACCGACATCCTCGTCGGAAGACCGGTCGGGAGTTGTGCCGAGGGCGATCACGGCCGAGCGGTCGACGCGGGATTTCTATCTTGAACTGGTGTCCGGCCGGGTCGTCTTCCTCACTTTCTAACATAGTCCTGTTAGAAGTCCGACAAAGCTATGTCGGAGCAACTCCATGATATCCGACGCGCAAAGCCAATTCGTGAACTAGCGCCACCTTTTCAGTTGGCATTGCTCTTGCGCTTCGAACCGCGACGTTAACCCGTAACGGAGCCCTTCAATGGCCGCACCGGTGATTTCAGTTGAGAGCCTGACCGGCGCGAGGTTCTCCGACCAGTTGCTGGTGAGCGCGAAGTCGGGTGGCTGCGCATCTTCCTCCTGCGGGTCGTCGACAAGGCCGGACGATATGGATCCGGCCATCTGGGACAAGATCAAGGATCACCCGTGCTTTTCAGAAGAGGCGCACCACTATTTCGCGCGCATGCACGTCGCCGTCGCGCCGGCCTGCAATGTCCAGTGCAACTACTGCAATCGCAAATATGACTGCGCCAACGAAAGCCGGCCCGGGGTTGTCTCGGAAAAGCTGACACCCGATCAGGCGATACGCAAGGTGATCGCGGTCGCCAATGAAGTGCCGCAGCTTTCCGTGCTTGGCATCGCCGGACCGGGCGATGCCTGCTACGACTGGGAGAAGACGAAGGCAACGTTCCAACGCGTCGTAAGGGAAATCCCCGACGTCAAGCTCTGCGTCTCTACGAACGGGCTCGCGCTGCCGGACCACGTCGACGAGCTTGCCGACATGAATGTCGATCACGTGACGATCACGATCAACATGGTCGATCCGGAAGTCGGCGCAAAGATCTATCCCTGGATCTTTTACGACCATCGCCGCTACGTCGGCATCCAAGCCGCCAGAATTCTGCACGAGCGGCAGATGCTGGGGTTAGAGATGCTGAGCGCGCGCGGAATCCTTACCAAAATCAATTCGGTGATGATCCCTGGAGTGAACGACCAGCACCTAATTGAGGTGAATAAGTGGGTCAAGCAGCGCGGCGCGTTCCTGCACAACGTCATGCCTCTGATTTCCGACCCGGCGCACGGCACGCACTACGGACTGACCGGGCAGCGCGGTCCAAATGCAATGGAGATGAAGGCTCTTCAGGATCGTCTTGAAGGCGGCGCCGAGTTGATGCGCCACTGCCGGCAGTGCCGGGCAGATGCCGTCGGCCTGCTGGGTGAGGATCGTGGCCAGGAATTCACACTGGACCAGATTCCCGGCGAGCTCACCTACGATGCCGGCAAGCGCGAAGCCTATCGGGAGCTGGTCACGGACGAGCGCCGTGATCGCCTGGCAGCCAGGAGCGAAGCGATCGGAATGGTCAAGACAACGAGCTCCGGCAGGTCCCTCCTCGTTGCGGTGGCGACTAAGGGCGGCGGCCGCGTCAACGAACACTTCGGCCACGCCAAGGAATTCCAGGTGTATGAAGCGTCGCCGATAGGGATCAACTTTATCGGGCACCGCAAGGTTGAGCAGTATTGCCTCGGGGGTTGGGGCGAGAAGGCCACTCTCGACGGGGTCATCGCTGCGCTGGAAGGCGTAGACGTAGTGCTTTGCGTCAAAATTGGGGATTGCCCCAAGGATCAGCTCGCGACCGCCGGTATCCGAGCAACCGACGCTTACGGCCATGATTACATCGAAACGGCAATCGGCGCGATTTACGCCGCCGAGTTCGGCGTCCAGGCACTCGCGGCGACAGCCTGAACCCATCTCATTTACTCGAATCAGGAGTCAAAATGGCTTTCAAGATCATCGCATCCCAATGCACACAATGCGGGGCCTGCGAATTCGAATGCCCGTCGGGTGCGATCAAGTTCAAAGGCGAGAGCTACGTGGTCGACATGCAGAAGTGCACCGAATGCGAAGGAGCTTTCGACACGCAGCAATGTGCTTCGGTGTGTCCTGTGCCGAAGACCTGCGTTCCTGCCTGAGTCCACTGGGTACCAACACAAGTGGCTGCCCCGGGGAATGCCTGCGCGCCTCATCAATGACACTTCAGAGAACGAAGGAACCGCCATGCGGCTCGCACGCGAACAGGAGGTGGAAATCCGCAGACCTCCTCAATTTCAGCCGGGAGAGCGGGTCCGTGCCACTCGTCACATAAAGAACGACGGCACCTATCCTGGCAGGGAGATCGGCGAAAATCTCGTGCGCAAGGGCGAAGAGGGTTATGTGCGCGACATTGGCACGTTTCTACAGCAGTTCTTCATCTACGCGGTCGAATGGATCGACCGTGGGACGGTCGTCGGCATGCGAGCGCGTGAATTGACGAGCCTCGACAAAGCCGACGCTCCCTGCAGTGCCGAAGAAAACGCCAATAAAGGAACGGCCGCATGAAAGTAATGATCCGCAGGACTGAGGCCGGGTTGTCGGCGTATGTCCCGAAAAAGGATCTCGAGGAGCCGATTATCAAGTTCGAGAACCAGGACCTGTGGGGCGGGGTCGTAACGCTCAGGAACGGCTGGCGGCTCCTCCTTCCCGATCTTCCGCCGCATACGCGCCTGCCGATCACCGTCGAGGCAAGGAAGCTTTCCGACGGGGACTGATGCCGCCCGTCAATGAGAGGCGTCAAGAGGAAACGAGCATGAACACGATCCCCACCTCGGGCCACCTAGTCGTCGTCCGGGACAGTTTTGCCCGAAAGCTGCTTGAGCTGGCCAGACGAGCGTTAGTCTCCGATCAGGTGATCCCGTATCTCGGTCCGGGTCTCCTCCGGCTCAGCTCTGCTGAGCCGCCTGTACCGTGTACCCCCGAAGCCGTTGCCGAGGCACTCAACACGCGGGCGCCAGCCCCCTCGAAGATCCGCACCAATATGTGGTCGGTCGCGCAGTTCATCGAACAACGCCGGCATCGCCGCACACTTCAAGCTTGGATGACTGATATATTTGCGGGGCCGGCGGCGCCGAGCATCCTCCACGCCTGGCTCGCAAAACTCCCGCTCTCCCTCATCATTGACAGCTGGTACGAAGGCGCCATGCGCGCGGCGCTAGCAGAGGCCGGCCGAACCGACGTCGTCGAGATACAAGGCGTTACGCGGGCGAACGAAGTTGGCGACATTTGGACCAGAACTTACGACTTGTCGGGAAGGGAACTCGAGGCTGGAACAGCGACAAAGACGGTTCTCTATGCGCCACATGGCAGTATCAGGCCGGCCGCAAATTTCCTCATCGCCGATTCCGACTATGTCGAAGCCCTGACTGAAATCGATATCCAGACGCCTATCCCTGACGTGGTCAAGGAACGACGCGTCGACCGGGGCTTTTTCTTCGTCGGCTGCCGCTTCAATGATCAGATGCTGCGTACTTACGCCAGGCAGATCATGAAGCGCTCAGAAGGCCCCCGTTACGCGATCATGGACGGGCAAACGCTGACCAGAAACGAAGCCCGTTTCCTTGCGGCAAGCGGAATCACGGTGATCGACATGCCAGCGAGCGAAGCCGTGGCGCAACTCGCCGGATCAGCATTTGAGCCGATGGTGGCCAGGATCAACTTGGAGGGACGTCTTTGATGTGAGTCGACCGGCTCGCTTCCGAAGGCGCAAAATTCAGTCGGGGGCACTCGGTGGGCAGTGATGCTGTTGGCACGACCTCTCTCAAATCGTCCGCGCATGTAAAAGCGGCCGGGTGGGGCCGGGGCTTGAGCACGCTATTGCGCATTACGCGCATGAATTTGAGGCACCCGTGGCAGGTCGCGTTAGCTATCGGTTCGACGATGGTAGCCGTAATCCTGCAGTTGCTCATTCCCCAGCTTCTCGGCCGGGCTGTCGACCAGACCCAGGTAGCCATCGGGGGCGCTGTCACGGTGACGGCTGCAGAACAAGCCCTCTGGACTCCTGCTCTCCTGCTGCTCGGCGCGAGTATGCTACGCGGCCTCTTTACGATGGCGCAAAACTACTTTGCCGAAGCCGTCGGGCACCACGTCGCGTACGAACTGCGGCTTGCTTGTTACGACAAGGTCCAGCGCCTGAGCTTTTCCTTTCACGACCGGGTGCATTCAGGCGACCTGATCACCCTCGGCATCCTCGATCTCGACGGCGTGCGGATGTATTTTTCCACCGCTCTGGTTAGGTTCTTTCTACTCACCATGCTGATCGGGATAGGCGCCTGCATGATGATCTCAACCGATCCGGTACTCGGTTTGATCGCGCTGAGCTTCGTGCCTTTCGTAGCTTGGCGATCGTCGGTCACCCAGCTTAAGCTACGCGCCATCTGGCTCGACCTGCAGGAGCGGCTTTCCGTCCTGGGCCGCGTGATGGAGGAAAATCTCGCGGGCATCCGCGTTGTCCGGGCGTTTTCGGGACAGGCTTATGAGATGGCGAAGTTCGACAGCGCCTCGACAAACGCGCTCGAACTCGCGCACGAGCAGGTTGATGTGTACGTGCCCAATACGTCGGCAATGACCATGGCCTTCTTTGTCGCCATGGGGTTGGTCCTCTGGATCGGTTGCGACAAACTCATCGCCGGCCAGATCAGCGTTGGAACGCTCACGACGTTCCTGACGTTCATGACGATCCTGCAATTGCCCGTCCGCCAGATCGGACTGATGGTCAACGGCTTCGCCCGCGCTTACACTTGCGGTTCGCGCCTCTTCAGTCTGCTCGACCAGGACATCACGATCGGGGATGCTTCCGGTGCAAGACCGCTCGAGATCGGTGAAGGCACTCTGCGCTTCGACAATGTCTCGTTTGCATATCCCGGCACCGGAAACCGCGTCATTCTAAAGAATATTACCTTCTGCGCCCGTAGGGGCGAGACGATCGCGATCGTGGGTCCGCCGGGTTCTGGCAAGTCGACAATTGCTCACCTAATCCCCCGCTTTTACGACGTCACTGGTGGCACCATCATGCTTGACGGGCAGGACATCCGCGGAGTCACCCTCGCATCGCTTCGCAAGGCGGTCGCGGTCGTACAGCAGGATGCATTCCTGTTCACAACCACGATCGAGAACAACATCGCTTATGGGGACCCCTGGGCGAAGGAACAGCCGATCGAGCGCGCTAGCGAATCCGCCCAGTTGCACAATTACATTCTCGGCCTCCCTGCTGGCTACAAGACGGTCGTCGGCGAACGTGGCGCCTCTCTCTCGGGCGGCCAGCGTCAGCGTCTCACCATAGCTCGCACGATGATGTTGCGCCCATCTATCGTCGTTTTCGACGACTCAACGGCCGCTATCGACGCCGCCACAGAGCAGCGCATCCGCGCGGCGATACGGCGTTTCGCCAAGGATAGGGTGACGATCATCATCGCCCACCGGCTGAGTTCACTCAAGCACGCCGACCGGATTCTGTTTGTCGACAACGGCGAGATCGTGGAACGCGGCACCCATCAAGAGCTTTTGGCCAAGCGAGGACGCTACAAGGCCCTTTATGATCTTCAGTTGCTCCCGGGAGATGACATTGCGACCACGTTTGGAGGCGCGCCCTGATGGCCAAGCGGCACGCCAACGAACTCGAAATCGAACCGAATGATAGCGGTAGACGCCCTCCGCGCGCGGTCGTCGGGTCCCATCGCATCGAGGAGGAGATCTTTGGCCGGGCTTTCGACAAGAACATCATTCGCCGCATATGGGCCTTCGTTCGTCCCTACCGAGCCATGGCGGTCGTCTCGCTTGCCGCATTGCTGATTTTCACTGGCACGCAGCTTCTCATCCCGCTGATCATCCGCTTCGCGATCGACTACGCCATAACTCCGGCAGGCGCTGATGCCTCCGTCCTGCTTGAGGCCGCCGTCGCGTTTGCGCTTGCCATTCTGGTTAATTTCGGCGCCGCCTACGCGCAAGAAACCATGGTAGGGAAAATGGCCGAGAACGTCCTCTTCGACATCCGCCGCGCCATGTTTGCCCATCTGCAGAAGGTATCGCTCTCCTTCATGGACAAGACCGAGGTAGGACGCTTGATGTCTCGCCTTCAGGGCGACGTCAACTCTATCCACGAATTTCTCGAAAACTCGATCTACTCCGTAGGCGACATTGCGCTTCTCTTCGGCATCATCTTCGTAATGCTGTCGGTCAACTTCAACCTCGGCTTTCTGACGCTCTCGGTCTTGCCGGCCCTGTTGATTATCCGCATCGTGTGGCTGCCGCGTGCCCGCGAGGCCTTCATGGCTGCACAAGAGACCAATTCAGTCGTCAACGGCGCATTGGCCGAAGCGATTCAAGGCGTCCGAACCGTCCAGTCCATGGACCGCCAGTACGTCAACTTCGTATTGTATGACGACAAGGCACATGCCGACCTCACGACCCACCTGACCGCTGCCAAATATGCACAGGTGATGGTCCCGATCGTCGATGGCCTCACCGGCCTCGCCATGGCTGTCGTCATTGTGGTCGGCGGCTCCATGATCATGAATGGCCGCGTCGATGTGGGCGTATTGGTTGCCTACATATTCTATATCCAACGCTTCTTTGACCCAATTCGCTCACTTACTCTGCAATATTCCGTCATGCAGCGCGCAATGGCCTCCGGCAAGCGCCTGACCGATGTGCTCGACGTCAGGATCGAGGTCCAGGACAAACCGGATGCCAGGATCCTTGCGCCCGAAATGGACGGCTCGGTCGAGTTCAGGAGCGTCACGTTCGGGTACGATCCCAAACAGCCGGTGCTGAAAAACGTCTCTTTCCGGGTCAATCCCGGCGAGACGGTCGCCTTGGTCGGGCCGACCGGCTCCGGTAAATCGAGCGCGATGGCCCTCGTCCACCGCTTCTATGATGTTCAGCAAGGCCAAGTGCTGGTTGGCGGACATGATGTGCGCGATCTCACCCAGCAATCGCTCGGCACTCAGATCGCTATGGTGCTGCAGGAGCCGTTTCTGTTCACCGGGACGGTTTTCGAGAATATCCGCTACCACAAGACGGAAGCCACGCGGGAGAAGGTGATCGAGGCCGCCAAGGTGGTCGGCGCCCACGACTTCATCATGAGACTTCCCGACAGGTATCAAACCCAACTCGGCGAACGGGGCGGCAACCTTTCTCTCGGTGAGCGCCAGCTTGTCAGTTTCGCACGCGCCCTCGTCGCCGACGCCAAGATCCTTGTTCTTGACGAGGCCACCGCCAGCATCGACAGCTACACGGAAATGGTGATCCAGAAGGCTCTCAGAAAGCTCCTTGAAGGCCGGACTGCGCTTGTCATCGCTCACCGTCTCGCCACAATCCGTGGTGCCGATCGCATCATCGTGCTTCAGAACGGCCAGGTTATTGAGACCGGCAACCATGAAAAACTGATGGCTATGGGCGGGCTCTATTCCAAACTCTACAATCTGAACTACTCGTCATTCGACGACGTTCCCGAAGAGGAAGCCGAAGCCGATCCGACCGGACAAACCGCCTCTCGTACCTGATGCTCCTTGCGAGCCGTATCTGATCGTCCACTCGTTCAAAGCTGCCACCGACTTCCGTAAGCTGGTGGGTGCCGCGTCTCGTTGACCATGCTTCGAATCCTCAGTTGAAGCGCAGCTTTTGGGGTGGCGCCGGTCCAAAAAATGACCCGGACGAGGGCGCAATGACATTGCTACCGTCTTCGTTCGTGCACTGCGTCAACACGCCCGTCTTCAGGGAAACCTAAGGTGGTCGCTTACCGAGGACTGGCCTGCAAAAATGGAAGTTCACTCGTATCTCGCGAAGAAGGAGAAGTTTAATCATCTTCTTCTAAACTTCCCGCATGAGCAGGCTTGCGATCGACAATATTGTCATCCATCTGAAAGCGATACCGTGACGCGCCCCTTAGTGACGGAACACGTGCGGGGTTTGCTCCGGTACCTCTCACATCCATTCGAGCGCGCCAATGAGGATCTGGCCGTAGCCTATTTCCGAAGCATCTTTGGCGAAGCTTTTCAGCGCCAGGCCGACGCCAAGCGCGCCGATGGCTACGTCGCTGGTGCATTTGTGCTTGAGTTGAAGGGTCGGTCCAACGATTGGCTGAGTGGGCTCCTCCAAGGTCTCGCATATCAGAACGAGGAGCTCGACTTCGCACAGGTCGTCGTCGCCGCGAAGAGCTTCTTGGCAATCTGGCAGGCAAATGAAATCCCGGTAGAGATCCGCTCAGCGGTAGCCGCCGCAACGGGAGCTCCGAACAAGATCGGGCGCGAATTGGCAAAGCGGTATGCTGCCCGAAGGAGCGAGCTCCTTCACTTGGCAGCCTGGAACGGCTCTGATTTATTTACGCCCCTGTTCGAGAGCCAGCAGCAGCTAGTGGCAGAGAGGATCCAGGCCTTCGAGGACGTGCTCCGCAGCGGGAAGCGGGTCCGCCAGAAAATCACGGTGCGGAATTTCACCAACGTACTTCGTGAGATGGTGCCATACTTTGAGGCAGAGGCTCCTGTAAAAGCGGTGCGAGCCTTCTTCAGTATGATCTATGCTTGGAATGAGACTTCAATCGTCCAGATCAGTAATCGTGTCCCGGATCAGGCTGCACTGGGTGGTGAAACAATCGCGAGCCTTGTTCCGGCCATGCGGCAAAGATTCAAGGCGTTCGTGGAGGCCCGCTTCGTCTCGCTCGACGCGAATGCAGATTACGATGATTTCTTCGCACGCTATGACGAAGCGCTGGATGCTGTGGATCCGGAGTTTCGTCGACGGCATGGGATCTTTTTCACTGACCTAAGCCTGTCTAAGTTCGCCATGTGGATAGCGAAGCAGCATATTCCCGGACTAGGAGAGGATTATCTGGTCATTGACCCGGCATGCGGGAGCGGAAATCTGGTGACCAACTGGCGTTCACCACTTGAACTCCGGCACAAGGTTGTCAGCGAAATCGAACCGGAATTGTTGTTTGCTGTCGAACAGCGGATGAAAGGCGACCTTTGGCATAACGGCCGCTTCACCATAGTGCCGAGGGTGTCAGAAAACCGAGGGCTCAACTTCCTGGACCGGAGCGCTGAAGCCTATTTGGACGAACTACGGGCAGCACTGGCCGACAAGGGGCACGCACCAGATAAGCCGCTCGCCATATTATGCAATCCGCCATACCGCAGCGATGACGACCAAGCTGCCGGGGCTATTCCGTACGCCATCCATCCGACGATCTTGAAGCTGACAGGAAGCGACGCATCGAGCGAGCGTTATTGTTGCTTCTTGGCTCAGATGAAACTGGTCTGCGAGGCAGCTCGCTCCAGCGGACTGCCGGGAAATTCGCTCCTACTTCTGTTCACCAAATCTGCATGGCTGACGGACCGTGCAATCTTCCGAAAAATTCGCAGCGAAATGGCTGGCAGCTTTGAGGACGTCTCGGCCGTTCTCGTTAATGGGAGCGAATTCTTCGATGTCCGGGGATCATGGCCAGTCGCATTCACGATCTGGCGGTACAAAGGAGCCACTCAGGTTCTCGACGATCGTCGACCAATTCCGATCAAGGACCTAACGTGGCTCAAGCACCGCGACCTTTCTGAAATTCCCTGGGCAGATCCAGCGGCAGCTGAAAAAGCGTGCCGGAAGGTCATGAATGACGAGCGCTCCAAAGTAGTTGAGCTTGGGCGGGCGCGACCCAGCATACGAAGCTGGTCTGGAATTTCGATGACTGACTTCAAGCGCGACCGAAGGCGCTCGGAAGCCGGACAAGAGATTGTTGGAGGCTTGCCTCTCAATGACGCGCGGCGAGCTAACAAGAAGACGTACGGCGAAGCTAGTGGGCAGTACGCCGGGTTCATGGACGATCTTACGCCATGTCGGGTGAAGCGCTCCGCTCCAAGCAAGCCATGGTTTCGTCTAAATAGCCAGTTTATGGATGTCAAAAGGAACCGTTGCTTCTCGGGCCCCCCGACTCACTGGGGATACTGCGCACAGGACCTGGAGGCCGCGCAGAAGCTTTTCTTCTGGTATTCCCTGGCCCGAACCTTTGTTCAGATCCCATACCCCATGTGGACGGACGCCGATGATTTGTGGGCGCCTGCCATACCTATTCAGTTGGAGCCTCGCGTTCTCGCATGCAGTTCGGCCATCGTCTTCGCCGAGAATGAATGCGTGGAAACCTACTTCCCGGCGAACAATCCGGTCAGTGGGACTCAGGAGATACTTGTCAGGAATCCGCTTTCACCGCTGGACCCAGACTCCTTCTGGTCACAGACGATCCGACCTCGAATCAACGCGGCAGCGTCTCCGGCCGGGCTCGCTCTAATCCAGAGTGTGGACGAAGTGTTCGCTCGTTGGAGCCAATTCCTTGGACGCCGGCGAGAGCTGCCTATCCAGTACGCTCCGCCCTACTTTGTCGATGAGCGCAGCCTCTCCCTTACCGCCGGCTTAGTTCAGATTCGGGACTACGCACGCCACCAGCAGGTTGAGAGCCTTCTAGCTGCGTTAGCTGTCGTGCAAACGCGGCTCAAGGCAGCGAAAGCCGAGTTCTATGACGTTGTCACGGCAGAGTCAGGATTAAATTACTTCGGTCGTGTTCCCCAACGTGGGCGGCTGGAACTTCCTACTGCAACTAGCTTCCAAAAGGTTCTCGCCCGTCGTCTGGCCGTGGCAGGGCTTCTTGTGAAGGAGCTGCACGACGATCCGAACTTCGGCCGCACGAAATTGGCAAAGTTATTCTACCTCGCAGACAAGAGCGCCAGCCTCCAGCTTCAAACGGACTATGCTCGAGACGCTGCGGGCCCGCTAGATCAGCGCGCACTGTACAATCAGCGAGTCGGGGTCGAAGCTCTGGCGGTTCAGCATCAGGTTTTCAAGTCCAAGCAGAGCGGCCGAATGGTGCGATACGAGGGCTTGGCCAAGCTGGGAGCGATCGGCGTTTTTGCTCGTGAACACCTTGGCGACAAAGCAGATCAAGTTATGAAGGTGATTGATACCTGCAGAGGTCTAACCACCGATCAGTCCGAGATAATTGCCACGCTTCATGCATGCTGGAACGATCTTATAATTCGGAAGGAGCCGGTTACTTACGCCTCTATCATCGACGAGTTTCTTGGCCGTTGGCACCCTAAAAAGGCTCGGTTCTCGCAGGGCCGCCTGCGTAAGGCTATCCAATGGATGCACGGTCACGATTTAGTGCCAACGGGTACTGGCTCCCTCACCAGTGCGAAGCGATAACGATACCGAGTGTATCAGCGGTTGCGCCTCTCTCGTTAAGCAACCCTGACACAGCGGCGAGGGAACTCCGGGAAAACGTTAGCAGCATTCTCGATTCGCCTACGCGAGGCACATTGCAGCCGGCAGCCTTGGGGCCGACAGCTGACTGGCAGCTTCGGGCTGCGAATATTCAACAGCGGACATTCAGGTTGTTGTGGGCATCGTCGTGACCTGACCCTTTGCTGTCCCTCCCTTCGCGGAGTTGGAAAGGCCTGAACGGGGGTGGAAAGCGGACATATCGCAGAGACAGATGCATAAACGGTAGGGGCGTCGAAGGCTGAACATCATTCCGTCAGGCTATTGAGTCGGGCTACCCGGAAGGCCGGCGCGCGCGAGGTCAGCGGCGGCTTGATCGAGAATGGAAGGATCTCGGAAGTTCCAGGTCTGCCGCCACGACTGGATCGTCGCATCCGGAGTTGACTTGAGCATCTTCTCGACGGCAGCTCGGGCGTCTGCTTGGCGCCCAACACGCATATAGGCGATGGCTAGTTGCAATGGAGCGTCGGCGAATTCCGTGGTCTTCAGCACCTCAACTGCATCTTCGTTTTTACCAAGCACGATAAAGATGAAACCTCGCACGTAGTTAAAGAACCAGGACAACCCCGGATCCCGCGCGGCTGCAGCGTCGGTCAGCTCCAGCGCCTTTTCGGGCTGACCCGCCTGTAGGAAAATACTTCCTGCATCCGTGAGGGTGAAGGCATTATAGGGTGCGGCCGCGATGGCCTTGTTCATTTCCGCAACAGCCCCATCATGGTCCCGCTTGAGCGTCAGAAGCCACGCGTGGAGCCAGTGTGCCAATCTCGCCACCTGCGGGCTTGGGTTCTTGTTTGAAAGGACCTGGTTGACGAGTCGGTCCGCCTCCTGAAGATCAGCCTGCGGGTCAGAACTGTAAAGCAGCGCAACTTTCAACCAGTGAGACCACCCCAACTCCACGGTCAATAGGGGGGAGCCGGGGAACACCTGCAGCCCCTCGCGCGAAATCTCACCTGAACGCTCGAGACCTTCCTTCGTGTAGAGATTCAACTGGCTTTCCGCGCGCAGGTAGTAGTCGTATTCAGCCAGGTTAGTGCTGTCCTTGCCCCAGGCCTTGCTGTAGTCCGATTTGCGAATGGCTCCGAATTCGCCCGTCATCGCCCCCACGATCTTGCCAGTCAACTCATCCTGAAGCGCCCATGGGTCGGTTCCGGCCTTGTCGAAGCGGTCTGCCCAAACATGGTCCCCCGTATTGGCGTTGATGAGTTGCGAAACGATCCGCACCCTATTGCCTTCCTTGCGCACGCTGCCTTCGAGGACATAGCCAACGTCCAGCTCTTTGCCGATCTGACGGATATCGCCTTCCTTGCCCTGGTAAGCAAAGGACGAGGTTCGCGATACGACCGCAATGTCAGAAAAGCGCGAGAGGATCGCGATGACGTCGTTCGCCACTCCTTCTCCCAAGTAGCCTAGAGCACGTCCGGTTTAATCCGGTTCATAGCCTGCGGCCTTGAAGTAGTTTTCGCATTCTGTTGGCGTAAAAAGGTCGACGAGCGCGCCGACGGTGTCCCATAGGGCTGCGATTGTTCGCTCGGCCCTCGCCCGCAGGAGCGCCTTGAGCTTTGCGAAGGCGTTTTCGATGGGGTTGAAGTCGGGGCTGTAGGGCGGGAGGAACATCAGCTTTGCACCGGCGGCTTCGATCGCCTCGCGCACGCCCCCGGACTTGTGCGCCGGCAAATTGTCCATGACGACGACGTCGCCTGGCGTCAGCGTTGGCGCCAGCACCTGCTCGACATAGGCGAGGAACACGACCCCGTTCATGGCGCCGTCGTAGACGAAGGGCGCGGTCATTCCGGTCAGCCTGAGCGCGCCGGTGAAGGTCGTGGTCTTCCAGTGACCGTGCGGCACGCCGGCCCGGCAGCGTTCGCCGCGCAGCGCTCTTCCGCGCAGGCGAGCCATCTTGGTCGACAGCCCGGTCTCATCGATGAAGACGAGCCTTGCCGGATCGAGGTCGAGCTGGCCGTCGAACCAGGCACGCCGGCGCTTCAGGATGTCGGGGCGATCTTGCTCCAGTGCGTGTGCGGACTTTTTTTTGAACGTCCAGCCGTGCCCCCGCAGCCAGTCGCTCAACGTGCTGCGGCCGATGCGCATGGACCGCTCGGCCAAGAGCCGCTCCACCATCTCGTTCAGCGTGATGTCCTTGCGCTCCTCGATCATCCCGATGATGAAGTCGGCATGGGCGTCGAGACGCGAGCCGCGCCGTCGTCCCTGCGGTCGTGGTGTCGTCTCGCCCATCCGGGCTCTGCCGATCCAGCGGATCGCACTCGATATCCCGACACCGAACCGAGCCGCTGCTTGCCGGGCCGATGCTCCTTCACCCGCAGCCTTCACGACACGTGACCGCAGATCCTCACCAAGTGCTCTCGCCATCGTCCACCTCCATAAAAGTGGACGTTGAATCAGCCAAACCGATTCGCGTCACATCACAATCGATTCATCGATCGCCGGACGTGCTCTAGACTCTTATCGGCACTCAGATCCTTGAATGGAAGGACGGCGACAGACGGGATCGTACTGGATCCCCCAGAAGAGGACATTATCAGCGGATAATACAGCGCCACCCATATAGCCACGACGGCCGCCACGATGGCTGCCGGGACGCCAAGTGCCCGCCATAGTCGGCTTGTCCCGCGCTTGTGCAGAATGCGTCGGCGTGGCGGGGCGTCGATGCGCACGTGATAGACATCGACAAGCTCTTCGATGTTCTTGACCTTCTGCTGCCCAGCCGGGTCGAAGGTAAACGCGAGCTTATTCTCCACCTCCTTCGCCACCTTGCCTGATACGCAGATCCCACCCGGGGGCGCGAGTTGCTCCAGCCTGGCCGCGACGTTGACGCCTTCGCCATAGCGGTCGTCGCCGTCCACGATGACTTCGCCAATGTTGATGCCGATGCGGATGTTGAACCTGTCCTCCTCAGCTACAGAGGCGTTGCGATCTGCCATTCCGCGCTGGAGAGACACGGCACATTCGACAGCGTCAACCACGCTTCCGAACTCCGCGAGGAGGCCATCGCCCATGAGCTTGAAGATCCGCCCATGATGCCGCGCAATCTCGGGCTCAAAAAGCTCAGTGCGTCGCGCTCGTAGGCGGTCAAAGGTACCCGCTTCGTCTTGCTCCATAAGTGCGGAGTATCCGACCACGTCGGCGGCCAGGATTGCAGATAATCGGCGCTCCATGTCTTAGCTCCCAACATGAATTCCGCGCCAAACACTGTACATGATTTTGCCGCATGTTTCACGCGACTACAGAGTTGATCACCAAAAGCGTGGTCTGATGGTTGCATGACTCGTTTACGACAACCACAATTCGCTCACGCTTACTTCGCTTGTGTTCTCGGCCACCGTCGCTGCGGCCTCTGTACCTGCGCTATGAATGTCCGCCTAAGGGTCGGATCGCGAAGTTCCCCGCCGCATTAGCGAACGTCCTAAGATGGCGCAACTACGATGTCCAGGGTGGTCGCAGGCAACGTCATCTATCGGGCAACAGGAAAGATCGCCTCAACGCCGACATGCGGCGCCTTGCGGTCCGGCAGATCCGGGGGCCGCAAGTTGACAGTCCGCAATCGGGTCCAAATTCCGAAAAAAGCCGCCGTTATGTTTGCGACCGCCATGACTGGTTCGCGAACGACGTAGAGGGTCTGATAGTTACCCGCGTCTCAGGGCTTCATCTCGATTTCTATAGAGCACCAACCAAATTGAGACGGCAGTCACACGCCTAGTCCTTCAAGCTCGATGGCATCTATGAGTGCCTTCCGATCCTCCCCATTGGTCTGCCGAAGGGTTCGCTGACTTAAGGTGATGTAAAAGTTGATCAGCCTGTCGTGCGCTGCCTTCGCGTAAGAGTTGGGAGCTGTTCTCATCTGATTGGTGTACCCCGTGATCCGGCGTATAAAAATCAGTGGATTGCAGTAATCAGAAATGTCGTCCCAGGCCGTAGTGAGGCCGCGGTTATGGATAAGATGATCCATACGCTGGTCGCATTCGCCTTTGCATACAAAGTGAACGCTCTCGATGATGGGTTCGTCACCAATGCCGTAGCGGGTCGCAAAGGTTATGTTCCTTAGTGTCTCTTTTGTTACGCTAGCCTTAAGCAGGTCCTTTCCGCAGACGTCACAAGGTAGAGACTGATACCGGCCCAGCAGCGGGTGGATGGGCCGTAGAGACGTGTGACTTTTGGGAAGGTGCTGTAAGAGAACTCCGGACAGCCCAGCGTCATGAAAACCATTTTCAATTCGCGTGCCGTCATAGATCTCGTAGGATTCTATTTTCTTTTGGTCGCGAAGCTCTTTAAGCCTCGTGACGAGCGCAGCGCTTGCCATGGTAGAATAGAACCCGATGAAGCCATCCGCTCCATGCTGCTCTAGGCGATCGGTGATGTTGATTTCGTCAGCGGTTCCGACTGACTTCCCACTAGTTGCGTAGTGTTTGCAGCTAACGAGCCAAGTAAATGGCCGAGACGCAAGAGAGCCGCGCAGCTGTTCTTTGACCAAGAGATCGAGGCCGCCATCTGGCCCTTTGGCAGGTGGAATTTCGACGACCAGGCCTAGGGCTACGAGATAGTCTCGACAAAACGCCTCCCAAGCATCGCCGTCAGGGATTTCTTTGAAGTCGATCATTGGCAGATCTCACCAAGCATTGGGTTGCGGAGCCAGATTTCCCGTTTTCAAATCCATACTAGGGCAGTCGACTTGAAACCTGCTTTCCAGGCTGCCTCTTTGAGGCGCCGTTCTGCTTCCAAACGCAGTCGTTTAACGCTGTGCTGATTCTGATACGGATTAAAAATGGGACGAAATGAATCAATCCCGCAGCTTGTACTCCTTACCCGCGAGCACATTGCGGAACAGCCCGACTGCATCATGCGACCATTTCCTCGTCGCCGACTTTTTCCCCGTCTTAATCCGCTCGTGGTAGCAATTGTCAGAGGCTCGCAAGTCTATTCCTTTCTCATCCTTGATCTTTCTAATGACCGGATTCAGGGCGTTCCATCCCTTGAGCTTGAGTTCGTCCGCGACTTGGGTGAGCGTGAAGGGATGCGTTTTGTTGTCGGTGTCAGCCAAGGTTAGACCGAGCATACGAGGGAGCTGTTCGTCGTCCTGAGCTACCTTTTCCAGGGTGGTATAGTCCACCTCCACAGTTCCACGGGGAATGTCTTTGCGCGTGAGTTTCATCAATCTTGCGGCGAGGGCGCGTAGCAGGGCCGGATTGACCTGTTTCAGCTCGTGCCTTGCGGACAGCAACTCGAAAACCTCCTTCAGAGATGAAACATTGAAGACGCGTAGCCTGTATTGTCGACCATCATCTTCGTCGTCGATGGCCACCTCGGACTGCCACGGACCGGCTTTGAGTTCGGCATGCCAAACCACCTGGGCGACGTTACCTACCAATCCACTTTCGTCCGCTACAATCCGCCCTATGTCCTGAAGCAGTGTTCGGACATTCGGATCGCCCAGGCCATAGCCAAAAATGAAGACCGGATGTTCGACAAAGTACGTCAGGAGTTTCGCAGCGAAGTACCGGCTCTGCTTGTGCCAGTTTTCATAGTCGGCGCTGGTGAGAACGAGGCTCTGCGGATCTTCGGTCATGCCATGAATATGGAAGATTTCGCCAAACGAATTGAGGTCGTACCGAAGGACCCCACGCCCGACGATAGGCTCGTAGCCTTCAAAGATCAGCTCGATCATGGAATCGTAGTTGGTGGTGATGATGGCGTGGGGGCGTATATCCCTCAACGCGGATATTTCTTCACTATACTCCGCCGCAAGACCGCGCCGATCGGACGGGGTAATCTTATTTAGATGCTCCGCGACTATCGACTTCATGAACACGTGTCTGTCTGTGCCCTGGAAAAGCGCGGGGTCGAAACGCTCCCTGCCGTCACTCCATGCCCATTCGAACATCAGATCGGCTATCGCGGTACCGATCCTGACTTTGTCATCCCCGAACTTCTGAACGAAATAAGAATACGGCTGTGCGCGATTGCCGACAGTATCGAGGGCATACCTAAGGGCGCCCTCCCAGTCCGGCGCTCCCATGTACCGGCGAGGTAGACCCGAGCCGACGAATAGGACCGGCTGGACGTCGAACTCCTCAATTATCGCCTGGATTGCTTCTGCAACAGTAGTCGCTGAATCCAATTCGCCGTCCGCCACAACGTCCACGGCGCCAATTTCTTCTTTTGCCATTAAACTTGCCCCCATTTTCTTCGATAGCTGGGAATGAGCCCGTCGGCAATCGAATTGGTCTCAATGACCGGCTCAGTGAATGACAGGTTTCAGGAAGCCCGCGGCCGATCGGGAGTGACTGACATTGGGCGCGTTGCCTTCCGGCTGCTACTCGACGAGAGGGGGCCGGTTCCCGCCCGACAGCTTTCTGCCAGGCGAAGTGCCTTAGCTGCCATTCGCTGCGCTCGAAGGCGCGGTGCAGCGGATTACCGACTTCAGACGGCATATTTTTTCAAGCTCAAACCTCATCGGCCACCGATCGCACCCTCGCGTCTCGTGCCCACCGGCGTGAACGATAGGTCGGCGGCATCAACGCTCATTGTTGTCTTCCTCGTATCCAGCCCACTCGTCCTCGGCCGGGGCGTAATACTCGGCCGCATCGTACACCTGCGTGTTGGTATAACGGTCCGCCAAGCCGACCACGGCGAGGCGCGAAAGGCCGTTCACCTTCAATCCGCACGCGATGCACTCGAAGTGGCTGGGCAGACATTCCTGCTTCTCGACAATCTCATCTTCCGCCAGCTTGCGCACTGGCGCCGATACCGGTCCACCGACCACCAGTGCGCGCGAACCACAGGCTGGGCATTGGACCCGGTGCCCTGCATGGCGGCTCGCCCATAGTTCGGCTTGCGCAGCGAGAATGGAACGTTCATCCGCGCTCTTCGCTTTCCACACCTGAGCATGCGCTTCGACATCGCCTTTTACCGCCTTGGCACTTTCGTCGGCCGCCGCCGCAATGATTGCCTCTGCGACCTTTGCCTCGTCGGCGCCCACGAACTCTTCCAGCGTCAGTCCCATTGACGCAAGCAGCACTGCGCACGTCTGGTAGAATTTGGGCTGCCAAGACGATCCCTTTACGCCATCGAAACCCAACTCCCCGGAGTGCAGTTCGGCGTTGCGGCGGCCGGTATGCAGGGCTCCGAAACTTTCGAGTTCGGCGGAGAACTCGGGCAGCATCGCGGCCAGACGCGTGAATACCTCCGACACAGTGATCGACCGGGGCGTAAATTTCTTCACGATAGGGTTGAATCCCAAGGCACTGATGAGATTCGATCCTGCCCGATCGGGTTCCGCAAGCAGCGCGGGATGGATGTTAGCCAACGCTGCGCGTGCAAGTAGTTCCAGGGCTAGGCCTGACCAGAGTGCATGGTCCCATTCGTCGCTGTCGAGGCCATGCGCCTGCTGCATGTACCGCTCGGCTTTGTCGTACAGCGCCTGCGGATTCCACGCAGCCACCAAGTCACCCGGGTTAATCGTCCGCTTCAATTCAAACTCCCCAGGTACACCCGTTCCAGCCGTCGATCCTCTCGACCGGCGGATATGGCTGGCCGCCCATGTAGCATCCGCCAGTTGTCGACGATCAACGTGTCGCCGGCGTCGACTAGCGCCACGGGTACAGGCACAACCGTCTCCAGATGCTCGCGAATCTTTCGGAAGGCGACCTCTCCGACTAGACTCGCCGGCTTCAGGAATACCTCATCCCATCGAAGTAGATGGCCTGTATCAGTAGTCTCCCAGATGCGAAGCAACCGCATCTCACTCGATTGGGGCCTGCGCGGTCGCACCACGGCGCGTTGAACAATGTCGATCGTCACAGCTTCCACTATGGATCTCCCGTCCACTAGCAGCGTCGGCACGTCGTCGAAGCCCCTTACGCAGCGAAGCATAAGGTAGGGCGGCGGCCGCAGCCAATGCGCCAGGTCGGTGTGGAAGGGGAAGCGGCCCAGGCCGAAGATACCGCTGTAGGTGTTCGGCGTCGAGGACGCTCGCGGAACAAGCTGCTGGACAGTCGTCCGGTCCCACGGAGCTATCGGCACACCGAGAGCGGCGGCAACCAAGGCTGCGTCGGCGACGCCGGCGTGACGCGGAAGGAATGCGTACCCATTCGACTCGACTTGGGCCTTCAGCGCCATGCGTGTCAGCTCATCCTCGCAGTCTCTGTCATTGAATGAGGGCACAACTTCATTCGACATCGTGCGACCGGCGCCGTTGCACCGCTGAATGGATCGCCGTACTAACCAGCCGAAGCGACAGGCAGGCAATCATACAGCATGGCCACGATCTCATTGATCTGCAGTCTGCACGTCGATCTTGAGGAGTATCCGCTTCTCAGCGCCTGCCCCAAGCACGACGTGCCATTTCGTGAACCCGACGCCGCCGTCGTAGGTAGCCGGCAGGTTCGACACGAGCGGCACCGCCCGATGGCCAAAAGATCGTTCCGCCTTGGCGTAGACGCTCAACTGAGTAGCTGCCCTCACCACAGTACCCAAGGGTGAATTGCCATACGCTGCATCGAAGGCAGTCGACTCATCGATCTCAACACGCACATTCGGAATGATCAAGCCAGACCAGTTCTCTGACCCGGCCGTCGGGAAATATTGGAATTGGAACCGATCGCCGAGAAAGAGAGCTGTCGGTGCCCCGTCGAGAAGTCCGACAATGACGCTCGCCTCATGCTTGTTGCGAGGCAGGATCAGGCTTCCCGCGGGAGCCGAGGCAAACGTTCCGGCCGTGAATTCTTCAGGCGCAAGCATCGACTACCACCTTTCCTGCAATGGGCGGATCAGGTTCTCCCAATAGCGCTCCGCAGCGCCTTCACGAGAGAGCTTCTTCTCGTTCTGGCCGCCGAAATGCATCATGCCCGTAGTCGTCAGGTAGATTGTCTGATCGTCGGCTTCGACGTTGACAGACTCGTTGATCGTGTTGCTGGCCGTTGTGTGACCTCGGACGTAGTTGATACCCCGCCCGAAGCTGTCGCCGCCCATGTAGATGGTTGCCTTGGCAATGTCCTTGCCATCACGATAGAGGGTCGCGAAGAAACGGTTTGCGTCGACTCGTCGAAACACCCCTTCGATGCCCGGGTTGCGCTCTGCGAGTTCGGCCAGCGAATTCTCGAAGAAGCGCGCCATGAACTCGCATGCTTCCTCTTGGAAGCGATCTTTGTCCCGCTGCGTGAAGGATTTGGCCAAGCGCAGGTTGCTGGAACGTGGCCCTTCAGCGGTGCGCGGCGCTGGCTGGGAAGTGGCCGATGCATCCGTGGCAGGTGCTTGTGATTGCGCCGTCTTGTTCCGTTGATCTGCCGCCTCCCGGACGGCTTTTGCAACCTGAAGGAACGCCTCGTCGATGTCCGCCCACTGGGTGATCGGCTTGCCGTCGCGCGGCACGGCATTGAGCTTGCCAAATGGCGCATGATGCCAGTCACAAGCCCACAGGATGATCGGTATGACGATCGCCTCTTGCGCCTCATGGCGTTCCATCGCACGCTTCATCTCGATGTCGTAGCAGTAGTTGGAAGCTAGGAAGTCGGCGCTGACGAGCAGCAAGATGATGTCGTCGCGGTTGATCTGCTCGTCGATCGCCTGGGCGATTTCCTGGCCGGCTCCGATCCTGCGATCATGCCAGGTATCGATCACCCCTTGGCGCTTGAGCATCGACAGCTGCTTTTCGAGCTGATCCCTCAGCGCCTCATCAGCGTGAGAATATGAGAAGAATACGCCCGTCAATATGTCCTCGTAAAATGCGTTTCGCCTGTGCTGTTCGACCGCAAAGCCACGAATGCCCAAGGCACGTGAACACGATACGGCCCAATTCAACGGAGTAACGTTGTGGTGATCTACATCATACAAGTCTGATTTGCTACGGCTGCTCAATGCTCTGATCGGGGTTGTCCCAAGCCCACCAAATGTGTCCTTCCGGGAAATGACGCGGTTGGTCTCAGCGTTTGAGATGGGGCGCGTTGCTTCCCGGCAGCCTTGGCCGTAAGCAGACGGTACCTTCGGAAATCCAGTTGGTGAACGCCTGCAGATACCGCACCGACCAGCTTGCAGATGCAAATCGAAAGGGAGCGCATCGATCAGCGCAATCCACGCCACTCGCTTAGCCCGGCAAAATGAGGCGCTGGCGAATCCGCTCTTTAATGTCGTCCGGCAGATCAATGTCCTCCAGAGGTTTGTTCACTCCACCTTGGTAGTGCGATGCGCCGAAGATCTCGTTTTGAATTCTGAGCGCGGACTCAACATCGATTTCCAGGACTTCCGCAAGTGCCTGAAAAGTAAGAAACTGACCCGGCCACTTCATTTCTGCCCTGCTGGAAAGAGTCGCCAGAGTCGTCCTGGAAAAATTAAGCCCCGTTGGGTGAAACGCGCTCTCCTGCATGGTTTTGATGTCGCGCGACAAATTCGTCAGGGTCCGCTCGATGTTCTCCAGCCTTTTGATGCCCTGCTCCAGAACCTCTTCATTCGGGGACTTGATCCTGTAGGTGCTGTGAAAATCCTTGAGATAGTATGTGTAGGTTTTCTGGTGCTGCTTACCGTCCTCGTCGGTGTACTGGAGGTGAACGTCCATGCGATCATCCAGATGCCCCTGCAAGAACTCAAACCCCGCGCCTAGGAAGTTTCTCGTCTCACCGGAATGAATGATCCGGAAAGGCTCGGTATAAGGTCGGTCCAAGCCCGGCGTCCATTGCTGTGCGATACTCGTGTTTTCGATGCCCTCAATCTGGATCGAAACATCGAAAATATGTCCGAGTCCTTCGTTCTTGATCGAGAAGGAGACCTTTCCGCTTTCGAAGGCGACGAAAGGCTGGCTCCGCTCGACAAACTGGAGACTCTTCGCCGGATATCCTCCACCTCGAAAGGGAGCAGCGGGTCAATCCGAAAGAGGCGCCGCGCATAAAAGCGCTTGTCGGCGGCCTGATGGGGGGCGTTTCGCGACGGAGGCACGTCAAGAACAAGAAGGTGCCCGCTTTCCACGTCGATGCGCTCAATCGAAATCTGCAGGCTTGGCGAAATCCGTGATAAAAGACCGTCCTCCAGCCACGTTTCGTTTCTGGATGGATCCTGAATCGGACGAATGTCCGAAATTCGCCGTTCGCTGTCTTCCTCAATACCGATGATGAGGACGCCGCCTATCGCGTTGGCGAATCCTGTCAATTCTTTCGAAAGTGTCTCGAAGACCTTTTCATTCTTCTGCTCGAAGAGCCTGGATGATTTGTATTCGAGCGCTGCACCTTCGGCATCACCGCGCTCTTTCATCTCAAGAATATCGTGATTTGTACGCGGTCGAAAGTAGGCCATCCACTGTATCCGTCTGCTCGATAATGCGCGGTTAACTGCGTGATCTTGCCATATAATTCAAAGAAGGATTCCAACACCAGTGGCTTCGTTGAGGATCGAGCCAATGGCCACTGTATTCGTCACGTAGGCGTACGGTGAACTAGGCCGCGGCGCACGTGAGCTTGCGACCAGTCGTCGTGAGCGGAGACCTGGTGCATTCAGCTGAGCTCGTGCGACTAGGCGACGGGCTGCCCTGCCTGAAGCCGTCGCAAAGAGGCGATGCTGGATAGGAACGTTGACTGCGCAACCTCGTCCTGCAGCCTCGCCACGAGTGTTATGTCTGCTTACCGGCGGCGCCATGGATACTATAAACGGCCGACATGGGCGGATAGTGTTGAAAAAGTCCGGGTTGCAGCGGTCCTGAAGCACTGATTCAATCTTCGTTGTAAGAGGAGATTGAGTCGATGATGGGCGAGCAAAGTGTGATGCAGGAGGAGCTGTTCTATGGCTTCAGCCTGCAGCGGCATGTGCCGGCGGACCACCTGCTCAGAGCGATCGACCGCTTCGTCGATCTGTCCGCCATCCGCCAGCATCTGGCGCCCTTCTACAGCCCGATCGGCCGTCCCTCGATCGACCCTGAGCTGCTGATCCGCATGCTGATCGTCGGCTATTGCTTCGGCATCCGCTCGGAGCGCCGGCTGTGCGAGGAGGTACATCTGAACCTGGCCTATCGGTGGTTCTGCCGGCTTGGCCTCGAGGGTGATGTGCCGGACCACTCAACCTTCTCCAAGACCCGCCACGGACGCTTCCGCGATGCCGATCTGCTGCGCGAACTTTTCGAAACCGTCGTCCGACGCTGCATGGCAGAAGGCCTCGTCGGCGGCGAAGGCTTTGCGGTCGATGCCAGCATGATCGTCGCCGACGCGCAGCGTCAGCGCGGGGTCGAGACGGCCGAGGAGCTCAAGCCTGAGACCAAGCGGGCCGTGGCCGAATACCTCGCCACCTTGGATGATGCCGCCTTCGGGGCCGCCACGCCGGTGGAGCCCAAGTTCGTCTCCCCTGTTGATCCCGCCGCGCGCTGGACTGCCGCTTGGGGTGGCCCAGCCGTCTATGCCTATTGCACGAACTATTTGATCGACGTGGAGCACGCCATCATCGTGGACGTGGAGCCCTCGACCGCGGTGCGCCAGGCCGAGGTGACGGCCGCCAAGACCATGATCGAGCGGGCGCACAACGAGCTCGGCCTCTGGCCGGAGCGGCTGATTGCCGACACCGGCTACGGCTCGGCCGAAATGCTGAACTGGTTGGTGCATGAGCGTGGGATCGAGCCGCATATCCCGGTCTTCGACAAGTCCAGGCGCAAGGATGGCACCTTCTCGCGCGATGACTTCACCTACGACCATAAGGCCGATTACATACATCTGTCCTGGCGGGAAGACGCTCAGGCAACGCCAGAAGACCTATCGGGTGCCGCACCCTCTCGTCGACGAGAACGGCATGATGCGCTATCGCGCCAGCAAGCTGGATTGCGACGCCTGTGCCCTGAAGCCCCGCTGTTGCCCGAAGGAGCCGGCGCGCAAGGTGCCGCGCTCGATCTATGAGCGCGCGCGCGACATGGCCCGCGACATCGCCAAGACCGACGCCTACCAGATCTCACGCTATCAGCGGAAGAAGGTGGAGATGCTGTTCGCGCACCTCAAGCGCATCCTGAAGCTCGATCGATTGCGATTGCGCGGCCCCTGTGGTGAGTGGATCCACGGCTTCATCGCCGACTTCTTCAACACTATCGGCGCAAAGCTGCCGTCCACACTCGATGCCTCCCAAAGTATCCTGAACCGAATCTACTGTCCCACGTCGTCCATAAGCAACCGCAATTCGGGCTGAGCCGCGACCCAGAAAGTTCGAAAAGCTTCCAAGAACCCCAGCCAAACCCAAATGGCCCATTCTGGACACATAGGTTACGGCTTATACCGGAGACATAGTAACACTTTCGGCTCGAAAGGGTTGCCTAGAGGTTCAAGTCTGCATTCTCATCGTCGAATAGCGCCGATCGGCAAACATAAGTTCCCCCTTGTAATTGGCACGCCACAGATCGTTGGGCCGGCGGCTATTGTACCCAGACGAACTCAGCTTGCGTCATATTTCCCAGCCGCACGGCGTTCAATCTTATAGAGGGCACAATGTACTACGCGCATTCGACCACCGAACCCGTTCGCTCCAACTGGCAACCGTTGGATAGCCACCTCATCGCAGTCGCCGGACTTGCGCAACAGTTTGGCGCGCGGATCGGCATCGGGCGCGCAGCCTGGCTTGCTGGCCTGCTTCATGATCTCGGCAAATACACGCCGAAATTCCAGGCGCGATTGTCAGGTGCGCAGGAAAGGGTCGATCATTCCACGGCAGGCGCCGCTACTATCGTGCAACTGGCACAGGCGGCCAAAGCGGACGACAGGATCGTTGCCGAACTGATTGCCTATTGCATCGCCGGTCACCATGCCGGTCTGCCCGACAAACAGGGAGAGACTTTTTCCACACTGTCGGAACGTCTAAATGCCTTTTCGGAAGCGGGGCTCGATCCCATTTGGAAGTCCGAAATCGCGCCAGAGATTGCCAATCTCCTGCCGTCGTTCCCCAACTGGGAGAAGACGGATAAAGCAAGAGCTGCCTTCCAACTCGGTTTCCTCGGCCGGATGATTTTTTCCTGCCTCATCGATGCCGATTTCAAGGATACCGAACAATTCTATGCCCGCACTGAGGGAAGGCAGGTCGACCGCAACTGGCCGGAGCTGCAATCGATCCTGCATGGCCTGATCAAATCATTCGATGCTCATATGGACCAAAAGCGCAATTCGGACACTTCGGTCAACGTCTTACGAACGAACATTCTCGACCATGTGCGTTCGCGCGCAACCGAAAAGCCAGGCCTCTTCACGCTGACTGTGCCGACTGGGGGCGGCAAGACGCTCGCCTCACTCGGCTTCGCCCTCGATCAAGCCAAAGCACACAGGCTTGATCGCATTATATACGCTATCCCTTTTACATCGATCATTGATCAGGCGGCGGCGATCTTTCGTGAAATAGTTGGCGACGGTGTCGTGCTGGAGCACCATTCGGCCATCGAGGATGAGGAGCGCCGCCCACGTGAACCGCCGGATGCCGACAGCACGAAGGCCGACAAAGACAAGCTCAAGCTCGCTATGGAAGACTGGGCGGCGCCTATCGTGGTCACGACCAACGTCCAATTCTTCGAGAGCCTGTTTGCCGCGCGAACATCGCGCTGCCGCAAACTACATAACATCGCCAACAGCGTCATCGTTCTCGATGAGGCGCAGACATTGCCGCGGCAGCTTCTCATCCCTGCCGTTTGGGCGCTGCGCGAACTTGCCGAGAATTATGGCTGCAGCATTGTTCTATGTACCGCGACCCAGCCGGCGCTCGACCAACGGAATTTTCCGGGAAGGCATCCGGCCGGGCTGCCGCTGGAGGGCCGCGAACTGGCGCCGGATCCCGCCGATCTGGCAGAGAAGCTGGAACGCGTCACGTTGGTGCATGGCGGGGTGATGGATGACACGGCCGTTCTGGCCGAACTCGGCAAGACCAATCAGGGCCTGGTCATCGTCAACAGCCGCAAGCATGCGCTGGCGCTCTATCTGCAGGCGAAGGAGACTGGCCTCCAGGGCCTCGTCCATCTGACGACGCGCCAATACGCGGCGCACCGGCGCGAGGTTCTGGCGGCGGTCAAGCAGAGACTGCTGAACAACGAGGCCTGTCGCATGATCGCGACCTCGCTTGTAGAGGCCGGCGTGGATCTCGATTTCCCAAGGCTGTGGCGCGCGGAAGCAGGATTGGATCAAATAGCGCAGGCGGCCGGGCGCTGCAATCGCGAGGGGCGGCGACCGGTGGAGGCCAGCATTGTCACCGTGTTCAAGGCACCTGAAAACCAGCCACCACCGGAGATCGCGGGGCTTTCGAGCGACATGGCCCGGATGATGGCAAGGCACGAAAAACTTCTGTCGCCCGCCGCGATCGAGGATTTCTTCGGCGAGGTCTATTGGCGCGTCGGCCCTGAAGGGCTGGATCGTGGACGCAACGACAGATCGGCTATCGTGGACAAGTTTCGTATCGGCGGCAGCGGCACGAACTTTTCCTATCGCTCGGCCGCCGAGAATTTTCGCATGATTGAGAGCGGCATGGTTCCGGTGATTGTCGCCCGAGCCGAACAAGCGAAAGCGGCGATTGTAAAGCTGAGGATCGAGACGATTCCGTCCGGTGTGATTGCCCGTGACTTGCAGACCTATGTCGTACAGGTGCCGCCGAAGGCACGGGCACGGCTTATCGCCTGCGGCCATGTGAAATTTGCCGAGGAGAGGCTGCGCGCTGACCAGTTTGCGGTGCTCATGACGCCTGGTCTCTATGACCCGGAAGTTGGCCTCGTTTGGGAGGACGCCGAATATTTATCGCAAGAGGCTATTGGCATTTAGTTCCTGATATGTTCCTTGCGTATTAAATGACTCTGGGGAGGGGCAAATGTCTTTTGGCATAATGCTGAAAGTTTCAGGGAGTCACGCCTGCTTTACGCGGCCGGAGATGAAGGTTGAGCGCGTCTCCTATGATGTGATGACGCCTTCGGCGGCACGCGGAATTCTGGAGGCGATCCACTGGAAGCCGGCCATCAGATGGGTGGTGGATGCCATCCATGTTTTGAATGTCATTCGTTTCCAGTCCATCCGCCGCAACGAAGTCGGCAGCAAGGTTTCTGCTCGATACGCCAAGACCGCCATGAACCGCGGCAGCCTCGAAGGGTTGCACCTTCTCGTCGATGAGGATCGCCAGCAGCGAGCCGCCACCGTGCTCGTCGACGTCGCGTATCTCATCGAAGCGCATTTCGAGTTAACCGACAAGGCCGGTCCCGACGACAACGAGGGCAAGCATCTCGATACGTTCAACCGTCGCGCGGCGCGGGGGCAATGCTTCCATCAGCCCTGCCTCGGCACACGCGAGTTCGCGGCAGCCTTCGAACTGCTGCCGCCGGGTGCACCGTTGCCGGACGCGATCAAGGAAACGCGCGACCTTGGCTTCATGCTGTGGGACATCGACCATGGGGCGCCGGACAAGCCTTCGCTGTTTTTCCGTGCTGGCCTCAACAACGGCGTGATGCGCGTTCCGGCTCCCAATTCTTCGGAGATCCGGAGATGAGCATTTTGGCTTCACTTGCCAAGGCCTACGACCGCCTGCCCGACGCGCCACCATTTGGCTATTCCACAGAAAAGATTGGTTTCGTCATCTCGCTCAACCAAGATGGGTCTGTGGCCAGCGTTACCGATCTGCGAGATGGCACGGGCAAGAAGAAACTGCCACGGATGATGCAGGTGCCTCAGCCAACCAAACGCACCGCAGGCATCGCGCCTAATTTCCTCTGGGACAAGACTTCCTACGTGCTTGGCGTCACGGCAGGAGAAGGCAAGCGCACAGCCGACGAGCATGCCGCTTTCGTGAAGCGCCACCGCGTGGCGCTTGAAGATTCGGATGACACCGGCCTGCTGGCGTTGTCTCTATTCCTTGAAGGCTGGGCCCCCGAACGGTTTGTGGAGCCCACATGGCCTGACGAGATGAAAGACCAGAACGTGGTCTTCGCGCTCGACAGTGAAAGGCGTCAGGACGGTTATCTTCATGACCGGCCAGCGGCCAAGGCTTTATGGATGGCCCGAAGCGGCGGCGGGGATGCCGCCTCGATCTGCCTCGTGACCGGCTCAAATGGAGCGGTAGCGCGGCTTCATCCGGCAATCAAAGGGGTGTGGGGTGCGCAATCCTCCGGAGCTTCCATCGTATCGTTCAATCTCGATGCCTTCATGTCCTATGAGCATGAGCAGGGCGACAATGCTCCTGTCTCGGAATCTGCCGCCTTCAAATATTCCACCGCGCTCAACACATTCCTCGCTGGCAAGACCAATCGCATCCAGGTCGGCGACACCTCCACTGTTTTCTGGGCTGATGCGTCCAACGCCGAAGTGGCGCGCACCGCCGAAGGCACCTTCGGCGCGATGTTTTCGGACGTCGATGAAGTCACGCAAGCCGGCAAGGTCGGCGATATCCTCGCTCGCATTCGCAACGGTCTGCCGCTCAAGGAGATAGCCCCCGAACTTGAAAACGGCGTCCGCTTCTATGTCCTTGGTCTTGCTCCGAATGCCGCCCGGCTTTCGATCCGGTTCTGGTTCGAGAACGATTTCGGCGTGCTGGCGAAAAACTACCAGCGCTTCGTTGCCGAAATGGAGGTCGATCCGCCGCCGCGCGACGCGAACCCCGCGCTATGGAAATATCTCGCCGAAACCGCGGTGCTGGGCAAGCGCGAAAACGTGCCGCCGAATCTCGCCGGCGAATGGATGCGATCGATCCTGACCGGCAGCCGTTATCCGCTGACGTTGCTCTCGACGGTGCTGATGCGCATCCGCGCGGACGGAGAGGTGAACGCGCTCAGGGTCAGTATCCTGAAAGCGCTGCTCGTTCGAAACTTCAACAAGGCAATTGGGGAGGCTCCTGTGTCGTTCCAACCGGAGAATAGGAACAAGGGTTATCTGCTCGGGCGGTTGTTCGCTGCCTATGAACAAATACAGACGGCCGCGCTCGGTCGCAACGTCAACGCCACCATCAAGGACAAGTTCTACTCTTCGGCGTCTGCGCAGCCACGCAAGGTGTTCCCTTTGCTCGATCGGGGATCAGCCAACCACCTTTCGAAGGTCGGCAAGCAAAGACCTGGACAAAGGGTCAATCTAGAAAAGGCTATCGGCGCGATCCTCGAACGCATGTCGCCCGACAGCGATCCCTTCCCGGCCTCCCTTTCCGCCGAAGAGCAGGCACTGTTCGGCCTCGGCTACTACCATCAGCGCGGCGAATTCTTCCGCAAACCCGAAACCGTCGACACACAGGATGCCGCATCATGAACGCCCTTTCCAACCGCTATGATTTCGTCCTGCTGTTTGATGTATCCAAAGGCAACCCGAACGGCGACCCGGATGCCGGCAACATGCCGCGGCTCGATCCAGAGACCAATCATGGTCTGGTTTCGGACGTCAGTCTCAAGCGCAAGGTGCGCAACTATGTCGAGTTCGCCAGAGGCGAACATCAGAGCTACAACATCTACGTCAAGGAAGGCGCGATCCTGAATGAACAGCACCGCAAGGCCTATGTCGCGCTACGCCCCGACGACGGAAAAGCCGCCAAGGACGCCAAGCTAAATCCCAAAGACGACGATGAAGGGCGAGCTCTGACAAGATTTATGTGTGCGAATTTCTTCGATGTTCGCACCTTCGGCGCGGTCATGTCGACCGGCATCAATGCTGGCCAGGTGCGTGGGCCGGTGCAGATGACCTTTGCGAGTTCCATCGAACCGATCGTGCCCCAGGAAATCTCCATCACCCGCATGGCGGCAACCAATGAGGCAGAGAAAAAGCAACGAGTGGAGGGCAGCGAGGAAGGCAATAACCGCATCGACAATCGCACCATGGGTCGCAAGCATATCGTACCCTATGGTCTCTACCGCGCCCATGGTTTCGTCTCGGCGAAACTCGCCGAACGCACGGGCTTTTCCGATACGGACCTGGACTTACTTTTCGAGGCCTTGTCAACGATGTTCGAGCACGACCGGTCCGCCGCGCGCGGAGAAATGGCAAGCCGCAAGCTCGTCGTGTTCAAACACGCCAATGCGCTCGGCAACGCACCGGCCCATGCGCTCTTCGATCGCCTAAGGATTGGTCGCAACATTGACGGCCTCTTCCGTGATGTCCACGATTCCGGCATCGACAACTATCCACCGGCTCGGAAATACAGCGATTACAAAATTGAGATCGATCGTGACGGCATGCCGGAAGGCGTGGAGATTATCGAGCGTCTGTGAGCATGGCGCCAGGCGAAACTCCGGTCAGCCAACCCGACGAACGGGATGCCGATCCACCCTCATCATCCGAATCCATTGCAAGCGCGACAGCGCGAACGTGGAGCGTGCCGGAAAATTCCGACGGAGTCGCACCGGCGCTGGTTCTTTGAAATCGTGAAACTATGTGCGTCAAGCCGGGTTTTCGCCCTCCTGCTCAGTCGTGCCACCATGTTCGCGATCTAGCTCATCTTTCTTCAATCATCGCTGAGGCACTGTCGCCCTCTCGCGGAGGCGTGGATCAAATCGATTCATTGCCCCACACACCCCAGCCCGGGCGCGCGTCGTCCTTCTCGCGGGGCGTTGATCGAAACTGCTGGTCAAAGGCGCGCTGCGCATGGGTTACCGTCGCCCTCTCGCGGGGGCGTGGATCGAAACTACCGTCCTGAAGTCGATGCGGCCTTCGATGAGGAGTCGCCCTTCTCGCGAGGGCGTGGATCGAAACTTCACCGGCGTGCCGAGCCATGGCAGGCCGATCTGTCGCCCCCCTCTCGCGGGGCGTGGATCGAAACACTTCCTCGTTGACATGGGTGTGATCGAACTCGGTCGCCCCTCTCGCGGGGGGCGTGGATCGAAACGGTTCGAAGTCGCCGGCATTGACCACTTCGCGCGTCGCCCCTGTCGCGGGGACGTGGGTCGAAACCTCCTGAAGGAACGCAAGCCGCTCCGTCCGCTCTGTCGCCCTCTCGCGGGGCGAGGATCGAAACGCCTGCATCTTCTTCGTCATGACCTTGGCGGCTGTCGCCCCTCTGACGGGGGCGTGGATCGAAACCGCGTCATCGGAAAGCGCTACGGAAACTTGCTTGTCGCCCCTCTCGCTGGGCGTGGATCGAAACACATGACCATCCAGCAATCGGCCACAGCGCTTATCGTCGCCCATCCCGCGGGCGTGGATCGAAACTGGCCGATCGGCTGCAACCATGAGGGCCAGATCGAGTCGCCCCTCTCGCGGGGGCGTGGACAAACGCATGTGGGCGGCCGGTGTGACGGGAGAAAGCACGTCGCCCCTCTCACGGGGGCGTGGATCGAAACGATTGCGGTGGGCGCCAATGGCGAGGAGCCGGAAGTCGCCCCTCTCGCGGGACGTGGATCGAAACGCCCCTGCGTGGTGGGCCTCATCCGGCACGTAGAGTCGCCCCTTGGGCGTGGATCGAAACTAAAGACCCTTACGCCGCCATCCTCGCGCCTTGTCGCCCATTTCGCGGGGGCGTGGACGAAACTTGATGCGGATGTATTCGTCGCCGTCGATGTTGTCGTCGCCCCTCTCGCGGGGGCGTGGATCGAAACCGCTACCGTGGCGCGTCCATCTATAACCCGCACCGTCGCCCTCTCACGGGGACGTGAATCGATACCACGACCAGGACCTGCGTGACACGGCCGTGACCTGTCGCCCCTCTCACGGGGGCGTGGATCGAAACCGTTGAACTTCCATCCTATTAGCGCAGGGTGTGGATCGTCCCTCTCACGGGGGATCGAAAGTCCAGCGCCTGCGAATACTCGAACGCAGTCAGAAGTCGCCCCTCTGACGGAGGCGTGGATCGAAACATGTTCGCTTCCAAGAAGGCTGTCGCCCCGCTGGCGTGGATCGAAACCGAAACCGAGCCGGAGATGAAGGCCGAGCAACGCCGCTCGCCTCTCACGGGGGCGTGGATCGAAACGTCGTCACGACGCAGGGACCCCTTCGAATGTGTCAGTCGCCCCTCTCGGGGGGGCGTGGATCGAAACCACGAGCGATGGCGCTTTGTGACACAGGCAAGGTGTCGCCCCTCTCGCGGGGGCGTGGATCGAAACATGCTCAACGTCGCGCCGTTCTTCATTGGGCGACAGTCGCCCTCTCACGGGGGCGTGGATCGAAACTTCATGGATGAGACCGAAGCCGCGACGATCAAGAGTCGCCCTCTCACGGGGCGTGGATCGAAACTGCTGCTCGGCCGGCATGGCGAGATCCATTTCGAGTCGCCCTCTCACGAGGGCGTGGATAGAAACGGGTCTTTGTCGTAGGTATCGAGCGCAATGCGTCGCCCCCTCTCACGGGGGCGTGGATCGAAACAGATGGAGGCTGTAGGAATGCCGCGCCACCTTGGTCGCCCCTCTCAGGGGGCGTGGATCGAAACATCGCCGAGGCGCAAGTGTTCCTCCCGACCGGTGGTCGCCCCTCAGGGCGTGGACCGAAACTTGCCGTCTACGCCGATCTCGCGCACCAGGCCGCGTCGCCCCCACCACGTGGGCGTGGATCGAAACCATCGGAGGGATAAACGCCAGCCTCGCCCCATCGAAGCTACGATTTCGCAGTCCCACCATCCAAGGCTACGGGTCGCCCCGGGCGTGGATCGAAAACCACATAACCCGTTCGAACGCTGCATTGTGCGCAGTCACCCCTCTCACGGGGGCGTGGATCGAAACTCCTTCGGTGGGCAGGTTTTGCTGGCGTGGAAAAGGTCGCCCTCTCACGGGGCGTGGATCGAAAGGCCTTCGACGCCTTCAAGCTGCGCGTCATGCTGAGTCGCCCCTCTCACGGGGGGCGTGGATCGAAACCTTCCGGAACCGTTTACTACGCGCCGTGGGCGTCGCGGGCGTGAATCGAAACGTCGATCGGAGCTATCCGTTTGGCAAGCCTGACATGCCGCCCCTCTCACGAGGGCGTGGATCGAAACGTTGTGGAGCACGTCAACGGCAAGCGCGCGACGGTCGCCCCACAGGATTTTTCTCGACACCGATATCGAGGATGTCTGTCGCCCCGTGGATCGAAACGATAAACGGAACGACGGGCAGCCCCTTCTACGGCAAATCGCCCCTCTCGCGGGGGCGTGGATCGAAACATCAAGCCGCAAGAGCCGATGCTGGTCGAAACAGGTCGCCCCTCTCGCGGGGGCGTGGATCGAAACTCGTGCTGCAGCGGTTACGACTGCCGCGAGGTGTGTCGCCCCTCTCGCGGGGGCGTGGATCGAAACAATCCGTTGACCGCCATCCGCAACGGTGGCTCGGCGTCCCCCCCCTCGCGGGGGCGTGGATCGAAACCGTTAGGCGCTGAGTACCCAGTCGCTACGCGCCTGGTCGCCCCTCTCGCGGGGGCGTGGGTCGAAACTGCCTTGCGCCGTTCCGCTCGTGCGGCATATGCTGTCGCCCGTCTCGCGGGGGGCGTGGATCGAAATCAGAACCACTACACCGAAAAGCGCATGTACCGCGGGGGCGTGGGTGGAAACCAATAAATGCCGGCCACGCCTGCCACGACGAACGGTCGCGTGGATCGAAACTTTCCACCGCCGAAGCCGCCGCCGCCGAAGCCCTTGTCGCCCTCTCGCGGGGGGCGTGGATCGAAACCTCAAGGAGTGGCTGCCGCACGCGCATTTCACCGGTCGCCCCTCTCGCGCGGACGTGGATCGAAACGCTTTGGGAGTGAATGATAAGTACGCGGTGGACGGCGTCGCCGTGGATCGTAACCAGTGCTCCTTGTGCGAGGCGAGGCAGATCACCAGTCGCCCCTCTCGCGGGGGCGTGGTTCGAAACAACGGCATCAACTCGGCAATTGACTGGATTTTCGTGTCGCCCCTCTCGCGGGGCGTGGATCGAAACTACGTCCGCAATGACAAGGGCATCCTGCCCTTCGAGTCGCCCCTCTCGCAGGGCGTGGATCGAGACCACGAACGAGGCTTGGGCATGGCTGCGGCGCCTGGTCGCCCCTCTCGCGGGGGCGTGGATCGAAACTCACGATGGACGATGACGCCCTGATCGCGCTGGAAAGTCGCCCCTCCTCGCGGTCGTGTCGCCTCTCTCGCGGGGCGTGGATCGAAACAGCACCAGGTCGCGGCCGCTCTTGCCCGGCCGGTGTCGCCCATCTCACGGGGGCGTGGATCGAAACTTCATGGCGTTGCTTTGCCATACTCCAGGCGCGGTCGCGCCTCTCATGGGGGCGTGGATCGAGCCAAAGCGGAAGGAAATTGCCGGCGGGGTCGCAAAGTCGCCCCCGTGGATCGAAACCGCGTAGGCCCGATGGCAAGATCAAAAGTTCTCGTCGCCCCGGCGTGGATCGAAACTTATTTAACCGTGCGGCTTTTCCGGATCCGGAAGGTCGGGGGCGTGGATCGAAACGTTGCGCTCCTCCAATTCCTGCAGGCGCCGCTGCGTCGCCCCTCACACGGGGGCGTGGATCGAAACCTCCTGAAGGAACGCAAGCCGCTCCGTCCGCTCGTCGCCCCGCACACGGGGGGCGTGGATTGAAACTGGTACGACCCGGAGGATCCGGCATTCTTCACCGGTCGCCCCTCGGGGCGTTGATCGAAACTCGTTCTAAACCGGAACGGTACCAATTGAGATCGTCGCCCCTCACACGGGGGCGTGGATCGAAACTTGCCGCGCGTGATGCCGGAAACGATCAGCGGGGTCGCCCCGGGGCGCTCTGTCCGCGCCTAAGGGCAGATCACCGTCAACGGCGACCGGCGCCTTCATGCCGAGGCGCTTCGCGGCTTCTCGAAATCGGTAGCTAAAGTTGGAGTAGGATTGATCCGTCCACCGCATATCAGCTCATTGGCCAGACGATCATGAGCATCGGCACGGCAACAATGACGACGAGGAACGACAGCGGCAGTCCCAGGCGTGGATAGTCGCTGAAACGGTAGCCGCCCGGCCCCATGACGAGCGTGTTGCACTGGTGGCCGATCGGGGTGAGAAAATCGCAGCCGGCGCCAATGGCGACTGCCATCAGAAATGCTTCCGGCCTGTAGCCGAGATCGCCAGCAAACGCGGCGGCGATGGGCGCCATGACCAGAACGGTTGCGGCATTGTTGAGGAACGGCGTCACGGCCATGGCGGCGACAAGGATGAGCATCAATGCGCCGGGCGCCGGAAGGATGGTTCCCAGCTTGGCAAGCTCGCCGGCAATTATGCCGGTCGCCCCTGTACTGCGTAGCGAATCGCTCACTGGAATGAGAACGGCGAGCATGACGAGGATTGGACCATCCAGCGATTGGTAGACGTCTCGGGTTGCACTGGCGCTTCCGTCGGACGAAGATTGACCGGCGGGATGATGTCATCCGAGTACTGCAGGGCGAGCCAACCACAACCAGCGGACCGGGCCTACTGGTGTAGATAGCGAAATTACGCACTCGTCTGCATCGAGCTCAGTAGGCGTTGCTCTTCTTCGCCTAATATAAGCACGCGCAATTCGGCTGAGGCGCGACCCAGAAAGTTCGAAAAGCTTCCAGGAACCCCAGGCAAACTGGACGCCGCGGCAGACAAGGAGGTTCAAAGATAGCCCGGCGAACATCCGCATTAAGTCGGTCAAAATCGGCGACAGAAGAGCGTCCGAAAGAGGGTTCGGCGGCTCCTTCGTGCGAACGAAAAAAGAAGAGAAGCAGAACTTTCGTTGCGCTTTCGCGCGAGCGTCGGAAGCCGCGCATGGCCATGAAGCGCCGGCACGGCTCACTGCGAGCCGTCCCAAAAGAAAATAGAAGGCGGCAATCTACACCCCACCTTTCCAGCGCAACAGCCGCATGGCGTTGGCTGTCACCAGCACCGTCGCGCCTGTGTCGGCGAGAATGGCGGGCCACAGGCCGGTGATGCCGACTACGGTCGTCACCAGGAACACCGCCTTCAGCCCCAACGCCATGGTGATGTTCTGCTTGATGTTGGCCATGGTCGCCTGAGACAGTTTTATCATCGCCGCGACATCGCCGACGCGGCCATGCAGCACCGCCGCATCTGCCGTCTCCAGGGCGACATCGGTGCCGCCGCCCATGGCAATGCCGATGTCGGCCGCGGCGAGCGCCGGCGCATCGTTGATGCCGTCGCCGACCTTAGCGACCATCAGCCCCTGCCCTTTCAACTCGCCGACAATGCGCTGCTTGTCTTCGGGCAGCAGTTCCGAGCGCACCTCGATATCGAGGTGCTTGCCGATTGCTGCCGCCGTGCGCTGGTTGTCGCCAGTCAGCATGACAGTCCTGATGCCAACATCGGTCAGCGCCTTGAGGCCGGCCTGCGCGTCCAGCCGAGGCTCGTCGCGCATGGCGATGAAACCGGCCAGCACATCGTTGATCAGCAGCACCGACACCGACTTGCCCTGGTCGTTGAGTTCGGCGATGTAGGCCGCCTGCTCGGGCGGCAGCGCGACCTTCTCGCCTCCAGCGATCGGCGAGCCCAGGAAGACGTTCTTACCGCCAATGCGACCGACGACGCCCTTGCCGCCGAGCGCCTTGGCCTCCGCCGCCGGCGGCACCGGCACGCGATCGGCCTTGGCCTTTCGCAGGATAGCCAGGGCAAGCGGATGGCTCGATCCGGTTTCGAGTGCAGCGGCCAGCGACAACACCTCTTTTTCGCTGATCTCGATGGCTACGACATCCGTCACCACGGGCTTGCCTTGAGTCAGCGTCCCGGTCTTGTCCAAAGCCACGGCGGTGATCTTGCCCAAGCCTTCCAGCACCGCGCCGCCTTTCATTAAAAGACCACGCTTGGCGCCGGCCGAGAGCGAGGCGGCGATTGCCGCCGGCACCGATATGACGAGGGCGCAGGGGCAGCCGATGAGCAGCAGCGCCAGGCCTTTGTAGATCCATTCGTTCCAGTCGTCGCCGAAGGCCATCGGCGGGACGACGGCCACCAGAGCCCCCACGGCGACGACGGCGGGCGTATACCAGCGTGAGAAATGGTCGATGAAGCGTTCCGTCGGCGCCTTACTTTCCTGGGCCTCCTCGACCAGCTTGACGATGCGGGCGATGGTGTTGTCGGACGCCGCAGCCGTGACGGTGATGCGCAACACGCCGTCGCCATTGATGGTGCCGGCGAATACGTCCGCGTCGACGCCCTTGCGCACCGGCACGCTTTCCCCCGACACCGGCGATTCATCGATGGCGCTTTCGCCCTCGATGATCTTGCCGTCGGCTGGAATGCGATCGCCCGGCCGCACCAGAATGACGGCGCCAACCCCAAGGGCTTCGGCCGGAACTTCGCGCGTGGCGCCATTCTCCTCCAGGAATGCCGTCTTGGGCACCAGCGTAGTCAGCGACTGGATGCTGGAGCGCGCCTTGCCGGCGGCCACGCCTTCCAGCAACTCTCCGACGAGGAACAGGAAGACCACGGTGGCGGCTTCCTCGCCGGCACCGATAATGACGGCGCCGATCGCCGCGATGGTCATCAGCATTTCGATGGTAAAGGGAATGCCGGCGAGCGCGGCCATCACAGCTCGCCGTGCAATCGGCACCAGTGCGATCAGCATGGCGGCAATGAAAAGCCAGACGCGGGTGGCCGGCCAGACATAGTGAATCGCAAAAGCTGCGGCCAATGCGGCGCCGCTGGCGATGCTCAGCCGGCCTTTGGCGCTGTTCCACCAGGGCCCCGTGGCCGGCGTGTGGTCATGGCCATGCAAGCTCTCCCCGTTGTCGTGGCCATCTTTGGCTGTGCCGGCATGGTGGCGGCCAGCATGGTCGTGGCCAGCGTGGTCATGGCCGCCTTTGGTGCCGTGCCCGGCCGGTTTGGCGTTCTGTCCGGCTTCGCTCGTGAGCTGAGCCACAGAATAGCCGAGGCCCGTCACCTTCTTTTCGATCGCGGCGAGGTCGCTTTCGGCAGTGTGCCATACGGTCATGGTGCCGGCAGTGACCGAGACGTTCACATCCTGGACGCCATGCATGCGCCGCAGCGCGCTATCGATTTTCGTCGCGCAGCCGGCACAATCCATGCCTTCGACGCGATAACGGGTTTGTGGGGCGGTTGCAGCCATCGTCTCACTCCTTGAACCATTCCAGCGGCACGCTACATTCTCTAGCGACTAGAGGAGCAAGCGAAAAATCATGCGCAGTGTCCCGATTGGCGAAGCGGCACGACAGAGCGGCGTGAAAGTGCCGACCATCCGCTACTATGAGCAGATCGGCCTGCTGCCCGCGCCGAACCGCAGCGAGGGCAATCGACGGCACTATGAAACCAGCGATTTGCGCCGGCTGGCGTTTATTCGCCATTCACGCGAGTTGGGGTTCGGCATCGAAGCCATCCGCACTCTGCTGACGTTGCAGGATAATCCCAGCCAGCCCTGCGCCACGGCCGACACCATAGCCCAGGCTCGGCTGGCCGACGTCGTTCAGCGGATACGCAGCCTCACGGCATTGAAGGCCGAACTTGAACTCATGGTCGAAGGCTGCCGGCACGGGAAGGTCGGCGAATGCCGGGTAATTGAGGTGCTGGCCGATCACAGCCAATGCGAACACGCCCGGCACTGACTGGATCCGATTTCGAACGATCTAATCATTCGTGAGCCGGCCTTTCGCCACCCTCCAGGTCATGAGGCGCGACCGGACGGCGAGGTGATGGTTTTGACCACGCTAAGCCACCGAGTTGAAGTGCGGCTTGCACTTCGGCAACTGTCCGGAATCGGTAGCAGCGGCCCTCTATTCCTTGCATCGGCGCGTCACAAGGACGTGATTTGCTTTGCTTATATACAAACCAGATGGGCCAGACCGAACGTGATTTGAGAGAGGCGAAGCCCGACGGCAACGCCGATGCGTTGGCCGTTTTGCTTCGGTCGCCCGAAGCGCCATGAACATTGCCGAAACTTGAACATAAAAACGCGCTGAGACCGCAACCGTTGCCCTGAATTTTCAGCGAAATGCAGCACGGACCCGTTTAAGTCGGACTTGGTGCGCTCAGGCTTTGCCCAGCGCGATCCTGAATTCATAGACCTTTTGCTCAAAACTGGCAGGTGTCGCTGCGCGAGTAAGGTGGCAATAAATCTTTGCTGCGGTTTACCTGCGCTCATCCAGAATGTTCAGGGCGTAACGCGTGTGTCGCCGTTCGCCAGTTCTTGTCATCGCGCCCTTGGAAACGAGGTCTTGCAGATCTCTTGTCGCCGTCGCGCGCGATGCTTGAGTGATGGCGATGTAATTCTCGGCGCTGAGTCCTCCTTTGAACCCGTCGATGCCTTCGCGGAACATTCTGGCGATGACTTTTTCCTGCCGCTCGTTGAACTGGTTTCGGTAGCGTTCGTAAAACTTGGCTTTAGCTACGGAGAATTCGACGCGGACCAGCGTTACGCGTTGCGCTTCAAGGACCGTGTTGGCAAAGTAGAGCAGCCAATTTGTTACCGCGTTGCTCTTATTGCTGGCCTGCAGGTTGTCGTAATAGGCCTTGCGGTGGCGTTCGATCGTGTATGCCAAAGCGATGAGACTTGGTTCACCCAGGCTTTGAGCAAGCGCATTTCCGCAGAGGGCACGGCCTATGCGGCCGTTGCCATCCTCAAATGGGTGGATGCTCTCGAAATAAAGGTGCGCGATACCGGCTCGCGTCAACGCCGGGAGCGGCGTCTTACCTTTAGGCGCGGTATCGTTGAACCAAGCGGTGAAAGCATCCATTTCGGCTTTGACCCGCGCTGAGGGAGGTGCCTCGAAATGCACTTTGGGCTTATCCAGCCGATTGGAAACGATCTGCATGACGTCGGCATGCTGGCGGTAATTGCCAATGGTCTCAATACGCAGTTCCCCCGACATCACCATCTTGTGCCAAGCGTAGAGAGTGCGATGCGAGAGGGCATGGCCAAAATGTAAATACACGTCGGCCATCATTTCCGCGATGCCGCGCTCGGCAGGCGGAATGCGCCTGTTCTCGCTGCCCAGCCCAAGTTGCTGGCGCAGGGATGATTGCAGACTCTCGCGGTTGAGGTATTCCCCTTCAATCGCGGATGTCTTCAAGGCCTCTTCACTGATAAGATCGATGCGTATCTGGTCGCGATCGTCAGAACCGACGTGCCGAAAGACACCCAGGAACTCACCCGATCGGAGCAGGAATTCGCTTTCCAGCGGTTCCAATTCTTCCTTATCGTAGGTAAAATGCGGCCAGTCAGCCTGCTCCCAATTCCATACCATGAGTTATAGCGCACCTTTCTATAACTCATAGTGCCTTAAATAATGAGCTATAGCAATCCTCTCTATGCCTCAGAACCGGGGTTTTGCCCTGGTACGCACAAGTTCGCCCTCTCTCGCGAAGCGAAATCGGGGCGATTTCTTAATCGGCAGGCCGGTCGCTCCAACTATCTAGGGCCTCCACAAGCGGGCGCGCCCTCCACCCACACACCAAGCACTATATCAGCATCATGCGCGGGACCGGGAAGGTGATGGTGCGCCGGAGAAATTCAACTCGAACGCGGAACGCGCATTGCACGTCAGGTAACTCGAGCCATGATTTCAGATTGGATCGTCCTTGCGGTGTATAGCGAAGCGTCTAAGGACAGATTCCCAAACGCAAGTTGGCAAAGTAGATAATTAGCACCGGCCTCTTCGAGCTGATCAAGAAGAGCTTGTCGCGCGGAAGATGCCGTCCCCACCACGCACAACTCGCTCTCGATTGCCGCATCCAAGCTCAGCGGCAGATTTGGGGGCGTCTGGAGCGCGTTGAGGTCGTAGAGGAACCTGAAGCTCTTGAGCCATCGTTCGTAAGCGGGGGCCGCGAGCGCATATGCATCTGTTTGCGATCGCGCGATCACGACCATGCGGAGCATCCCAAGAAATGGCCCCCGCTCGTCCGCGTCGGCACTGCGCTCCCGGCAGGCTCGGAATGCATCCGTAATTCTGCGAACCGAAGAGGCAGGTCCCAGGCACGCGATGTTGGCGCCACTAGCAGCGGCCCAGCTGGCCGACTCGGGTCTATTGGTGGCGATCCATGTCGGTGGATGGGGGCGCTGATGAGATCTCAGCGTCAAAGGGACGTCATTCAGCTCAAAATGGCGGCCGCGATAGGACAGCGTGTCGCCGTTCATCGCTTTGATAAGGATTTCGCTGGCTTCCGTATAGTGACCTGGCGCCGCCTCCGCAGCAATCCCGAAGTAACCCAGTTCGACTGGGAGAGAGCCGCGCCCTATGCCCAGTTCGACCCTGCCACCACTCAATTGGTCGAGCATGCAGATCTCCTCGAACGCACGCAGCGGATGATAAAGGGCAAGGAGCATTACCATCGGGCCGACGCGAAGGTGCCGGGTGCGCTGGACGACGCTGGATAAGAACAGATTCGGCGATGGGCTCCTCCCGTGCGGAGTGCAGTGGTGCTCTGCCAGATGATATGCATAGAAGCCAAGCTGATCGCACGCCTCTGCCAAACTCAGGCGATTGGCGTATTGCCGGGCAATCTCGCAGCCGTCCTCGTCCAGATGGTCGAATATGCCGAAGGTCAGGCCCCGGGGGAAGGCATTCTTCACGAATTTTCTCCAACTCTTTGCAACAGTTCGTGGCTCGCAATGATGCAAGCAAATCCAAATTATTGGTGCGCTGAAATTGCGGGGAACTATCGACTGGTTAAGGCAGAAGCAGCGGCCGCTGACGGCCGGCACAGCGGGATCGTTTCCTTCGCCGTTGCAGCTATCTCTGTGGCGACCTCAAGAAATTCATCCATCTCATTTTTTGTGCCGATGCTAATGCGGATGTAATTTTCCAGCCCTGCATCCTCAAAGAAGGCGACGAGTATCTTTTGCCTTTCCAAGGCTGCTTGCCACCATGAGCCTTCCTGCCCCGCTGGCACACGCGCTAGCAGGAAATTTGCGTGAGAAGGTATGACGGAAAATCCGAGTTTCGACAGTGCCACTGTCACTCGCTGTCTTTCATGCTTGATGTGCTTGTGGTTCTCGGCATAGGCGGCGCGGTGCCCAAGCACACTGATGCCAACAGCCTGGCCGATCACGTTCATGTTGAAGACGTTCTGGAGATCCCGCAGCCTGCCAATGACTTCGGGGTGGCCAAGTCCGAAACCGACGCGAATGCCGGCGGTGGCATAGCTTTTCGAGAATGTTCTCAAGATCAGGAGGTTTGGATAGCGATCGAGGAGATGCAGACCATTGTCCGGTGCAAAATCGACATAGGCCTCATCCAAGACAATCAGACGGTCTGATTGTGATACCAGGCGTTCAACATCGGCCACAGGAACAAACGTTCCGGTCGGATTGTTTGGGTTGGCCAGCAGAATGAACTTGGCATCTTTTGCTGGTCCCGAAAGCAAGTCTTCGACGGGCAAGGAATGATCTGCGCACCATCCGATTTCGAGAAATTGAGCACCCTGCAAACGGGCAAGTTTGCGGTTGAACGAAAACCCCGGCGACATCATCGCCATTCTGTCTCCTGGAACCAGGAAAGCTCTGTAGATAAGCCCGAGCAGTTCAGACGATCCGTTTCCGGCGATCACCTGATCCTTCGAGACGCCGTAGGCTTCCGACGCTGCTTGCCTCAAGCTGACGTTGTCGTCTTCTGGATATAGATATTGCCGTTCGAGAGCCGCCATCGCACTTTGCATTATGGCTTTCGGCAACGGAAACGGGTTCTCGTTCGTGTTTAGCTTGACGCAACAAGGATCCGGCGCCGGTTTGTCGGACAGCAGAACATCTAACTGTCCCGCTACTTGCGAAAGGGAAGAAAGCACAGTTTGCAGTTTTGCATCAGACATCAATTTTTCTCCGTTTCGGTCTCAGTGCGTCCGGTACGAGCTGGTGATCAAGAGATGGCCTGGACCACCGACGATAGCGCTGCCGTCAGACCCGGGTGCACGGTGGGGCGACGACCGCGGGGGCAGCGCGGCCTGTGCGATCGGATCGGAATTGCAGGAGCCCCCGCATCACTCGTCTCAAGCCGCCAAGGCACGAATGCTTGATTGTCCCAGCTACTCGGCTCGGTGATTTGTTCAAAGACGCTTGATCTCGATGCCGTATTTCCTCAACACGTAGCCGATCTGGCGCGGCGTCAGTCCGAGCAGGCGTGCCGCCTTTGCCTGGACCCAGCCACATCTCTCCATCGCCTGGATGACACGTTCGGCATCGGCCATTCTCGCAGAGTGGACTACCCCGACTGGGTCCAGCGGCGGCTGCCCTTCGGTCGCTGACGGCGGTGGGACGGCGGCAGAACTAACCCCAGCAGCCGGCGGCATGGCCCGAACCAATGGTAGCGGCCCGATCGGCGAGGGTTGCAGCGCGACTTTGCCAAGTCTGCAATTATGCAGCGCCTCGGCGAAGCATTTGTCTTGGCAGCATGCAAAGTCATCTTTCCCGATTGATGGCCCCGCCGCCAGAACCGCGGTCCGATACACGCAGTTTTCCAATTCGCGAATGTTGCCGGGAAAGTCACAGTTTACCAGTACTTCGATCGCGCTCGGATCGAAGGTCAACATAAGGCCATTCTCATCGTTGAAATTCTTGAGAAACTCAGCTGCGAGGAGCGGAATATCGCTGCGCCTTTCGCGAAGCGCCGGCACCAGCAAGGGAACAACACTGATGCGGTAGTAGAGGTCGGCACGGAACTCGTTTCTGGCAACTGCCTCTTCCAGGTTCTTGTTCGTAGCGGCAATGATGCGGACGTCGACTTTAATGGTCTGGTTGCCCCCGACCCGCTCAAACTCCTGCTCCTGCAGCACGCGCAAGAGCTTTGCCTGGAACGAGGCCGAAATCTCGCCGATCTCGTCTAGGAACAATGTCCCCTTGTCGGCGAGCTCAAAGCGCCCCTTGCGCGAGTTGAACGCACTTGTGAATGCACCCTTTTCATGGCCGAACAATTCGGATTCCAGCACAGTCTCGGGTAGCGCCGCGCAATTGAGTTTGATGAAGGGCCGCTTGGCGCGCGGGGACAACTCGTGGATAGCCTTGGCGACCAGCTCCTTCCCGGTACCGGATTCGCCTCGCAACAGAACCGCAATCTTGGCCTTGGCTACGAGCGCGACCTTCTCAAGCAGACCGCGCAACGCCAAACTGTCGCCAATCATCCCCTCCACGTGAGTGTTACGCTGCGGGGCCAGGCGCTTCTGCTTTGGCAGGGAGTCCTGCTTTGCCATTGGTTGTTCGCGGTCGCCCTCGAAAGAGCGATGCGACTTCACTGCCTGCCCTACCAGGTTGGCGATTAGCGGGAGCAGACAGAGGCTGTAATCGAGCCAAACTCTTGAGCCATGGTGCAGTACGTGGTCGATGGTCAGCGTGCCCACGACATTTGCATCGACGCGAATGGGAACGCCGACGAAGGACACTGGTATGCCGTCGGAAGCCCCGAGCACGTCCATGTCGGCGGCGAAAGCCGGATGAACCGCGATGTTCTCGGTGGCCAGGGGCTTGTCCGTCGCCAAAACCTGGTCGATTGCATTTCGTGGCAGGTACGTCCGGCAGCGCTCACTGCAGCTCTCGGTCCGGCCGGCGCCTGCGATGATCTCCAGTTCGCCATCACCGTCGAAAAGAGAGATGATGCCGTGCCTCATCTGCAGAAACGATCGCAGCAGGTCTACAACCTTGGCCAGCCTGACCTCGAGCCCGGAGGGGGCGGTGAGCGCTTTCGAAATTTCGTAGATGCCGGCAAGCGCGCTCGCGCGCGACGGCAGAATGGCGGGTTCCGAGTCATCCCTTTTGGTGTCGTGCAATGATGTGCAGCTTGACGAAGTCTGCTCAGCACTGTCTTCAGATTGGCGACCATTGTCCTGATCTGACATGTCATCCTCGATCTTGGGCCGCGACAGCAACGCCGCGCCATCTGGATCTGCGATGTCCCCCGGCGTAAACGCATCATCAGATGGCATCAGGGCCCGAGCCACCGATGGCCGGCACCAACAAGAATGTCTTCGCACCGCGAGCCGCAGCATGATTGGCGCACTTGCTTACGGGTGAGAGCCGCTTACCGGAACGCTTGAGACGTTGATGCGGGTAGTCGTGATGTGTCGGCGGGAGGACGCCAGAGTTCCGCAGGCGACATACTGCCTTGCATAAGATCACGTGTGGGTCACGGTTTTGGGCGTCGGTCAGGGCCTGACGAGGGGCAAGCCCGGAAGACGCCGGAGGCAAGGCTTGATGCATGGCTTGGCTATCCCTTACTGAACTGAGGCGCGGTTCAGGCTTCCGGAGCGCAACCACACGTTGCCCTACAGAGCGGGAACGAGGATGGCTAGTCAACCGAGCTTTCCTCGCATTTCTGAAAGGAAAGCAGGAGAACATGATAGAATTCCATCAACTGAGATTTGCCGACAGATCGATCTCGAACGGCAGAGTTACCCCGGCGTGTTCATGGATGCCCCGCGCGGTGAGTGTACGGAGGTCGACGCCTCCGGGATGCTGTCGGCGTTAGGGCGGCTCGTCGGACACTACGGCCCGAAGTGTCGTCGAGCGGCCAAAGTGTTCGCGCTATGAAGCATCTTCTGAGTCGCACTGATGCGCGCCAGGTCCGGTGAATCATTCGGTCTTATCGACGACCCGTCGGGATGCCACGGCTGCAGCGGGAGCGCGGTAAGAGCCAGCCTCGTGTAGGGAATCCTCCACTTCCGTGCCCGGCCGGGTCGCAAATGCGACAAAGAAGCGAGCGAGCACAGCGGATGCCAGAGTTAGCGACTGGTGGCTGTCAGGCTAAAGCAATGGGTGCAAAGCTGGCGTTAGTGCGGGATTTCGCCCGAGATGACGGCAACAGTGCGGAAGCTCGCACAACCCGCCCTTACTGAGGCTGCCTCACCGAGCGGAGGAATACCTTATTGGGCGCGGGCCTTCACTTGGCACGACACTTGCTGTCGACATGCCAGCAGCGCGTGACCGGAGCGCCGCGATGGGAGAAGCGCGGGAGGGAGGAGACCCCACCGCGACCCGGTCAGGGAGAGAAAAGCTGTTGGTTTCACCAATCCGAAGCGCGGGTCCTGCGCCCCGCAAGGCCTTCTGCGCCCAGCCCTACATTCAGGTGCTTACCGCCATCGCACTCGGTGTCGCAGTTGGGTATTTCTACCCGGACGTCGGCGAGAGCCTGAAGCCGCTCGGCGATGCCTTCATCAAGCTCGTCAAGATGATCATCGCGCCGGTGATCTTTCTAACCGTGACGACCGGCATTGCCGGTATGAATGACCTCAAGAAGGTCGGCCGCGTCGCCGGCAAAGCAATGATCTATTTTCTCACCTTCTCGAGCCTCGCATTGATTGTCGGTCTCATTGTCGCAAATGTCGTTCAGCCGGGTGCCGGCCTGAATATCGATCCGGCGTCGCTCGATGCCCAGGCCGTGAAGGGCTATGCCGCCAAGGTCCACGAGCAGTCGGTGACCGGCTTCCTGATGAACATCATTCCCTCGACGATCGTTAGTGCCTTCGCCGAAGGCGACATCATGCAGGTCCTGTTCTTCTCGGTGCTGTTCGGCATCGCTCTGGCGATGGTCGGCGACACGGGCAAGCCTGTGCTTTCTTTGCTTCAGGCGCTCCTCGCGCCGGTGTTCAAGCTGGTCGGCATTCTGATGAGGGCCGCGCCCGTCGGCGCTTTCGGCGCCATGGCCTTTACCATCGGCAAATATGGGATCGGTTCGGTGGCCAACCTCGCTATGCTGGTCGCGACGTTCTATTTCACCGCCTTCCTCTTCGTATTCGGGATTCTAGGCGCGGTCTGCCGATACAACGGCTTCTCGATCTTTTCTCTCGTGCGCTACATCAAGGAAGAGCTGCTGCTGGTCCTGGCAACGTCCTCCTCGGAGGCCGCACTGCCTTCGCTCATCGCGAAGATGGAGAACGCCGGCGCGAAGCGTTCCGTCGTGGGTCTCGTTATCCCGACTGGATATTCCTTTAATCTGGACGGCACCAATATCTACATGACGCTCGCCGCCCTCTTCATCGCCCAGGCAACGAACACGCACTTGTCGATTCCCGATCAGATATTCCTATTGCTTGTCGCGATGCTTTCCTCGAAAGGTGCCGCAGGTATAACAGGGGCCGGCTTTATCACCTTGGCTGCTACGCTCTCCGTAATACCAAGCGTTCCCGTTGCTGGGATGGCCCTCATCCTTGGCGTGGACCGCTTCATGTCCGAATGCCGAGCGCTGACGAACGTAATCGGCAATGCGGTGGCCTCGCTGGTTGTCGCCCGCTGGGAAGGCGAACTGGACGAAACGCGCATGAAAGCTGCCTTCTACGGGAGCTTGCCGAGAGATTAAACCGACCACGCGCCCCAGCAAGATTGCTGCAGCGCGACCAGCCAAGTCGCCGGCTCATCAGCCACCAAACAATCGGCTCGCCGGGTCTAAACAGCGGTTCGCGGGCCACAGATCAGAAGCATCAAATGCGGTGAGGACAAGAAACATGCACGCCCTATGGAAACGGACCGCAGACCGAGACGCGCCCGGGTGCGCCTGGAGCGCTGATCAATGTATAGGCCGTCGATCGGGGAGGATGCCGAAACCACTTTGCCGCCCCAATCCGTCGCCGGCACGCACCGGATGACGGAGCGCCAGCCGATCAAAATCGGAGCGACGGCAAAGCGCCCTACAATTGCCGATCTCGCCCGCGAAGCGGGGGTGAGCGTGGCAACGGTCGATCGGGTGCTGAACGCTCGCCTTCCGGTGCGGGAGGAGACCGCGCGTCGCGTCCACCACGCGGCCCACGCGATCGGCTATCATGCTGCGGGACTTATCAAACAGCGCATGGGAAAGGACCTGCCCCGCTACCGGCTGGGCTTCATCTTGAGGAAACCGGCCCAGCATTTCTACCAGGAGTTCGCGCGCGAGGTCGAGGCGTCGGTCAGTTCGGCCCACTGCTTCCACGGCATTCCGCTCATCGAATTCGCGCCGTCACATTTGCCTGGGGATCTGACGGCACTGCTTAAGGATCTTGGTAGCCGATGCCACGCGATCGCCATGGTGGCGCCAGATCACCCGAAGATCACGGCAGCAGTCGAGGAGCTCAAGGCGAAAGGCATCCCGGTCTTTTCGCTACTTTCTGACTTCGCCGCCGGCGTGCGCGAGGGCTACATAGGTCTCAACAACCGCAGCGTCGGTCGGACGGCAGCTTGGATGTTCTCCAAGGTCGCTAAACGGTCTGGCAAGGTGGCCGTGTTTGTCGGCAGCCACCGTTTCCAGGGTCATGAGCTGCGGGAAAGCGGGTTTCGTTCCTATTTCCGTGAGAACGAGCCAGCATTCGAGGTGCTGGATACGCTCGTCAATCTTGAGAAGCGACAGATCACCTACGAGGCGCTGCTGGATCTTATGCAGCGGGAACCTGAGCTCGTCGGCTTCTACATGGCCGGCGGTGGCATGGAGGGGGCTATCTCCGCGCTCCGGGAAGAGGGCAAAGGCCAGGATCTCGTCGCGATCGTGAATGAAATCACGCCGGAGTCGCGGGAGGCCCTCGCGGACGACATCATCACGATGGCGGTGGCGACGCCACTGCGCCGACTTTGCCAGGAGCTGATGTTGCTGATGGATCGCGCCATCAGGACCGGCACCGCGGAGACGCCGGGGCAGACATTTCTCCCGTTTGACATCTATCTGCCGGAAAACATCTGAAATGATGTGATCTATCGCCATGGCCGACATTCCTTTCATAAATGCCCGCGCAGTCCACTCCACTCGGGACAGTGTGCGCATTTCAAATGAAGTGTACGCTCTGCTCATTCAGATCGAGGCCGAAGCCGTGCTGGGGGATCTCCTCAATTCAATCACGTTAGATGAAGCTAAGCGTGAAGCTCTTACAAAGGAGCTTCGCCAGTTGTGGGAGCAGCGCTGCATTCGGCTGCATCCCTCACAAGCTGCTCGCGTCCGCCGATCGTTTGCTGGACGAAGCATAACGGGCCCACCAAAATGGCTCTTTCGCTTCATGCGGTGTTCCGAACAGGAGCGGTGCGTTGCCCAGAGTCGGACCGCTCACTAATGGTCGGGCGACGCCGAGGCCGGTCGGGGGCAGTTTTGGCGCCGTTTTGCAGCAATGCTTGCTAATGGCTCAGCGAAGTCCCCCGTGATCGCCTGGCTGCCGGAGAGGCAACCAGGCGTGCGTCCTTCAGCATTCCCAAACCTCACCGTCGACATCACGGCCATGATCGGCCTTGAGAACGCGCCATCGATCGAACCGAAAAGCGGGTTGGCAGGCCTTCAGGAGGAGGCGAACACAAGTGAAGCGGCTTGAAGCTCGGCGTGAAAGGGGAAACAACTTTTCCGGACATATCGTGAGCGTGGCAAACTCGCTCCCAAGAGGTATAGCGGCCCGGTGAAGGCTCGGGGAATTTATGCACTCCGCGGGCCACGAAAACGTGCTGCCCAGGGCAAGCCTATATTGGCTTTCCCGATTGCGCACGACGCCGCTGCGTGGCTCCGCAAAATTCACTCGGTCAGTACCGGGACGACGTTCCGACCAGGCGGCCGCCGCCGCGGTACTCGTGAAAGAAGGGTCGCCCCAGCAACGACTGCGGCGACGAGTAGCTTCGGTCAGGCTCCGTTCTTGTCGAAGAAGCCTGTCATGCTCTGCCGCTGCCGGACGACGCTCGATGCGAGTTCGACTCGGCTCGTGCCCTCGCCTCTCCCCGCTCGCCAATTCTGCGCAGCTGTCCGTTCTTCGGCGCCAACCGATGTCGGTTCATGTTTTTAATCAGCAGGCTAGCGTCGGTAGCACCGGCCTTCGGAGGTATGCCGTCCTGCATTGCCAGCGCAGATTGGATCGCAGCTCTTGAGCAGCTCCTTTCAGTTCGGATGCCAGCCGTCGCGCTACCATCGAAAACACGGGAGATAGCTTTTGCATGCTGCAGGAATCCACCATCTCCTCGGTCCCGAGATGGCATTGCATACTTGCTCTTAGGTGCTCATAGGAACCGGTCTGTTCCGGGGTGTGCGTCGCCAGCGGGGCTTGCTCGGGCGGTCGGATGCATATAGCTCGGCTACAGAAGAAGCGGCCAGACCTTCATCCGTCGTCTGCCGCGACTTCCTGCATAATTCGTGTTCACAAGGAACGACCTATGAGGCGGCAGCCCCGAGCATTCACGGTGGAGATTAGACAGAAGCGCAGTTCTCAAAAACGGAGTCGTTCGATCTGGAGCGATGTCGATCTTACCGCAGCAATGGCCGAGACAACAAGGGAACTCGAGGAGATGGAGTTGCCAAATGGTCGCCCTGTTGACTCAAGTGTTGTAGCGCTTGATGCTGAACACTTGCACAAACCGCGAGCGGAGTATCTCATGGCAAATCCCCTGGACGCAGAACCAGAAATAACTGCAACGCAACCGGCAGCCAAGGTAGAGGGGCCTCAAAAGAAGAAAGCCAAACGGTCGCCGAAAGCGAAGGCTGAGCCTAGGCCGCCTGCTCGGAAAGCGCCCAATGCGGCGTCTCAGGCGGAGGAAGCACCAGCAGCGACCGTGCGGACCGGACGTAAGATCTACTCTGAAAAGGAGCGCGCCCAGATGCTCGCCCTGATACAGAAGTCTATCAGTGGCGGCGCCACCCTCAAGAGCGCCGTAAAGCAGGCCGGCATTTCGGAACAGACCTACTATCAATGGAAGAAACCTGCGTTGCCCGCATCGGTTGGTGACGATCTGAAGGACCTCGTCGCGCTTGAGGAAGAAAACAAACGACTGAAGAGCCTGCTCGCGGAACGCCTGCGCAAGGAGAACGCGGAACTGAAGAGGAAGCTGGGGTTTTAATAACGCTGAATCGCAGATCGGAGCGCCAGAATTCTTGTCCGACGCGCTATCGAGAGCTCATAGCTACGGGTCTGGTATCGGCAGTTCTGGTCGGAGGAAGCGGTCGTCGGTGACCCCGGAGAGGCCGCCGAGGTGAAGCAGCTGCTGCGCGACCGCGGTCCTAGAAAAAGATCACCTCAGGACCACCTGTGGTTGGCTTCGCGCACTCGCCCCCTTTGTCCGCCATCAGTTGGTCTTCGTCCGAAAATTCCGAGAGTCCGCCGCCCTCCGCATCAGATCCAACCTTCGCCTTGCGGGCCCATCGAACTACCGCGGCCGCCCAAGGCGGTCCAATGGCCAGTCTTGACAATGGTGATCCGGCAAGCATCTGCATGAGCGGGACACAGGAGCCATCTCGAATGACTTCTCCGCTCAATTTGCCTACGCGCCTTAGACCGGCACTCGCGCCAGTAGCCCGTGTCGGATGAGATCGATGCTGGCGGCAAATGCGCCTGCAGAGTCATTCAACGCGTGGACTTCCTCGACGAGCTCAAGAGAAAAGGGACCTGTATAGCCGCCATCAAGTAGCGCCCGGATCTGGCTGCAATTGTCGGAACCTCCCAGGAGGCGATCCGGGTGAACCCACAAGGTTGGATCGTTTATGCCTGAAATGTGCACGAGACCGGTCAGATCGCAGAAGAAGGACGTCTCGCCAGCGAGTGTGTGGTGGAATGTATCGTGCACAAGCCGGAAGACGGACTGGCCATCAACCCAGGCAATAGCGTTAGCCGCTTCGGTCTTCGACCGAAGCGAGGAGGTCTGGAAGCCAAGCGGTTCGATGAGCCCAACCAGACCCCGTGACTGAAGTATCGGCTTGAGCGCCTTCAAGGCGACGCGGAGATTGCCATTGCGCTCGCCATTGGCGGACCACGAACCGTCGTTCACCGGCACTAGCATGAGCGCCTGGGCGCCACAGGCGGCCGCATAATCGGCGAGCTTGCTGGCCTCGGCCTTGCGGGCGGGAGTCCATTCGTTGAACCGCTGTAGGGCGTTGACTGAGATGATCGTGACGCCCGCTTCGGCAGCGGCAGACCGAACCTCCGCCGGCGGCTTGCCGCGCACAACAGCCTTACTGCAGGGATTATTCCGGATTTGCACGTCGGTCAGACCGAGATCGCGGGCGAGCGCGAAGAACGTCCTGACGTCAAGCCCGGGCGTCGCCATGTGGTCGAGTGCAAACCGAAGTGGCGCCTGGCGCACGGAGAGGCTTTCCTCCATGAAGGCGGCCGCCATTCTCGGCTGACTGGCTTCTGCCGTTTGTTGATTTACGAGGCCGAAATCATCGGCATAGGGAGGCGAATCAATCGAACTGACCCGCTCTTTATTCACACGATTGTGCTTCATTGTGAGCCGACTTTCACGCAGCGGATACTACCGCGCCTCTTGAGAACATTGATCTGCTAGGCGAAATGACCGAAGATCGATCGAGGCTATCCAGCTGCTTCCGCAGAGTAGGCGCCAACCCGGAAAGATGCTGAACCGATCCGGAGCCAAACTGATGTGGCAGGCTGCTTCTTCGTAGCGAGGCCGATGCCCAGCGCGATCATAGCGCGTCCCTTCCAGGTCGGCACAACCTTCCTGGTTTCCCGTTTGGCCGCATACCACGCCGGGTCACGTAAGCATCCGGCCCCATGAAGGTGGCCAAGCCATCGCTCAGCGGCGGAACACGGCACTGCGGATTGGCCTTCGCGAGCTGGCCGTAGATCACGCCGTGCTCGCCCTCGCTTTCATCAAGCAAGAGGGGCAGTGACGAGGCGAAAAGTCATTGGGCCGTGGCAGTGACGAAGTTCGCCAGCGGCGCTGCGCGGACGCTCGCTCGCAGGAAATCGATATCATCATCTCGGAAGGCTGGAGGGGTGTACATCGGGGGAACTCCTTGTGTGCATTGCAGGTCAGATACTTGCAATCTGGCCCTCTGGAAACAGCCAGTTCGTTGCAATTGAAGCCGTCCAGTTGGTGAAGTGGCATGGCGGGGGATCATCGGGCTAACAATTTGGCGGTCCAACAATGAGGCCCTCCGGCTTCTGCGCCCCCGACATCTCTTGGCTTCGCCCAACCGTCCGTGGCTCCGCCGTCGCCAGCGTACCGCTACCGATCGAGTTGCCGGCGATAAAGATAGAATCAGGGGCAGCCTTTCTGGCGGCCCTGATGGGGTGCTGTTGAAGACACCTACCCGGAGATGGCGCATCTCGTGCGGCTCGTTCAAGGGAGGAGGAGCGGCCAGTGCATTATGGCCCACGGTCACAAAGAGCACATGCTGCTGCCGATCGAGCGGGGCACGGCGCCCGGTGCCGTGATGCCATGCTGTCGGCCGGCCGGCTTAGCCGACTGCGCTACGCATGTAGGTCGGGCGGCAGCAGGGCGTCGTTGCGGTGGCTGGCCGTTCCCGGGGCAGCACGCGATTACCCGACGTTGCAGATCCATCGGATTGTCGCCGAGACTGCAAAAGCGCCAACCCCGTAAAGGGGCCCGGCCGGCACACGCTGCGTCACAGCTTCGCCAAGCCTGGAGGCCGGCGCCGAAGTCGGAGTTACCCGGGTCCTGCTGGGGCTCGACCCGCAGATATGCTGCAGGCCAGTCAGCTCGAGAACTTAGCCTTTTCAAGGAGGCGGAGAGCTCGCCCGACGGGTGAGCGTGCGGCGACTCGATCGAGATCGCTCCGTGCTGCCCGGCCTGCCTATCAGGTCGCGTATGCAGGCCAGCTCAGCCTCGGCAGCTCAAGGTCATGTCGGCGATCGAGCACTGCCGCACGGCAGGTGTTACGCGGCCAACGGCAGATCGGGCACAACTGCCGTGGTCGTCACACACGTCGATGAGGCAGGCGGAAATAGATCGTAATCCGCATCCCCCTCGGCGGAGAGCGAGTCTCCCCAAGCATGGCAGATGTCTCGCAACCGCTTCGATCCGAATTAATCCGGCTTTCGCGACGAGATGTATGAAGGCTCGGAGTGCCAGGACTGAAGCTCGCCCCGGAGCGTCTGACGTCGAGATTGATCAAAGCAGCAACCCGAAGATGTGCGCATCTTTGGACCGTGGCTACACTGGGTCGATTCGAATTATGAATGCGGTGCACCTTCCGCTGGCCTGTACGAAATGGCCAGAGGGGTTACCTCCTATCGACCTTCGCAGCCCCAGGAGACCCAGCTCGCAAAGGAACGCAGACTGCTTGGAGTGAACCGATTATCATCGGGGCGGGCACGTTCCTCAACCGACCCGCCTGTCGAGACTAGCGACCGAGGCTTTAGCGGTGGTGATTTCCTGCTTGTAGACCTTACACCCTGGTGCCAGCTCTCTCAGACCGCTCACGAGCATGTTAGCCGCCTGCTCGAGCGCCTCTTCCGGCATCGCTGCCAAGCTTTCCAAAATAAACCACATGCGGCCGCCCACCGTCTCCAACCGGGTGCGCGTGCTCTGCCGCCAATTCCAGCGGCGACATGTAGCTCCCAGATCGTCGCGCCAGATGACCTCCCCCTTGGAAGCGCTTTCGACGACCGCTTCCCCATTCAAAACAGTGTGGAAGGACTCCGTTCCTACGGCAATCGTCAGCCGCGGTTTGCCGACATATGCATCGAAATTTTCGCCGCCAATGGGTATTGAGAAACGCAGGCTCACTGCATTGTAGAGGTCAACGACAGGATTTATTGGTGGGATGCGGCCATCCTTCTCCACCCGTTTTTTCAATGCCTGCGCCGAGCACGGCGTCCGGTTTGGTTTCGCGCCGAACCGGACGTATGCCTCCGCCCAATTGGCCAAGTGCGCTTCTCCCCAGGCGGGTCCCCCCGCTCGGGCGAAATCGCAAGCCTCTCCCAACACGTCCCGAGCCATGACGCCTCGCGCACTGTCCTCTGCATCAACAAGAATGCTGATTGCGCGAAAGTCAGGTGCGATCTCTGCTATTTCTTCGTCGATCAGCGGAAAATCCAACAACGCTTCCTCCTTTAAGCCGGCCGCGATGGCGCCTCTGCTTCCACTGGATTTTAGAGTCTCCTCAAGAATTCCTTTCCCCAGGTCCCAGGGTCAGAGTACTGCCCGGACCCGGACTGGCCGACAGAGCCAGTCCTGGCAAGTCTTGCTGGTCTGCGATCACTGCCGGCGTGACTCCGGGGTCACGAGCCAGGCCCGTTCGCTGTCAGGGCGGGTATTGAGCATCTTGCCGAATCCTTGGCAAAGCTTTTTACCCGTTGGACAGCGCCAGTAAGGAGCCGAACGCCATTCTCGATCTGCCGAATCGTCAGGGCGGAATAGCCCATCACCAGTCCAATCCGGTCAGCACGGCCTTCATCTCGGATGTACAGCAATGAAATCGGATGGATGCCAACCCCGACCCGCCGCGCCTCTTCAACCAGGACGTCCTCCAGCGACCGAGAAAGATCCTTGAACCAGACGACGACATGCAGCCCTGCATCGGCCCCCTCGATGGCAATGCTGTCTGCGAACGCGCGTCGAAGGACGGCAAGCAGTGCCTCTCGCCGCTCGCCGTTAAGACGGCGGACGCGGCGGACATGGCTTTCATAACCACCGCTCTCGATGAGTGAGGCCAGGGCCTCCTGTTCCGCGACCGGAGAATGCCTGTCGAGAAGCTGCTTGGCCATCGCAAAGACGTCTTGCAACTCGGCCGGAACCACCAGGTAGCCGATGCGCAGCATCGGCGACAGTGTCTTGGAGATCGTGCCAACATAGATTACGGAACTGCGGTCTTCCAGCTTGTGCAGCGGGGGCACCGGTCGAATGTCGTACCGGTACTCGCCATCGTAATCGTCCTCGATAATATAGGCGTCATTGCGCCGAGCCCATTCGAGGAGCTGATACCGCCGCGAAATCGACAAGACGGCGCCGAGCGGGAACTGGTGCGACGGGGTGACATAGGCCAGCCGCGCTGGGATCTCCTGCAGCAACTCGGTCTTCATGCCCTCGCTATCGACGGCGACAGCGACGGGCGTGGCTCCTGTGCTGGCAAAGACTTGGCGCGCCATTCTATAGCAGGGATCCTCGATCACGAAGCTGTCAGAAGGATCGAGCAGCAGGCGCGCGCACATATCGAGGCACTGCTGTGATCCGCTGACGACGAGGATCTGCTCGACCTGGCAGCTAAGCGCTCGGGCACGCCACAAATATCCCTGCAGCGCCTGGCGCAAGCGATGCGAGCCGCGTGGATCGTGATAGGCCAGCCTTCCGGGGCTTTGTGACATCGCCGCGTTCATCGCACGCTTCCACGTCAGCGCCGGGAAATCAGATGGGGCGAGGTCGCCATAACGAAAATCGACCTTGAGGCGGTTGGGGAGGTAATCGCGCCGTGGCGGACTGGCGCGCAGTCGCTCGCCGTAACAGGAAAGGTGGATCGGGCCAGTCCGTTTCGGCACCGCGCTGGTCTCTTTACTCCGGACTAGCGAAGATGCAACGCGAGGTCTTGCGCCTTGAATGACCTCGATGAAACCTTCGGCGACCAGCTGATCATAAGCCACGGTGACGGTGGTTCGCGACACACCGAGTTCATTTGCGAGGCCGCGTGACGACGGCAGCTGGCTGCCCGTTTCATAGATTCCACCCAGGATCTGCTCGCGAAGAGCTTCGCAGATCTGGCGCGCGCCGAGACCTTGCGAGCGAGCTGCCGACGCTTCAGGAGAAGGCTGGACCATTTCTTTCATCGCCAACTGGACGTTCCATCTGAGTTAGTGTGACGGCATTGTCCCCGAAATCAAGAGGGTTAAAGCCGATGACCAGCGCCGAAGATCAGCTTGAAGCCGAGGCAACATCAACGCCGTCCCGGAACGACGTCGGTCTCGCATTCGCCACCCGGGCCATCCATCATGGCTACGATCCGGCCGGCTTTTCCAATTCTGTTCAGACGCCGGTGTTTCTTACATCGACGTATGGATTTGAAAGCGTTGCAGCAAACGAAGCCGTCGCAGCGCTTGGCGGAAGGCTCTACGCACGCGAATACAACCCGACCACCGAGATCCTCGAAATGCGGCTCGCCAATCTCGAAGGAGCCGAAGCTGGGCTGGTACTCGCCTCGGGGATCGCCGCCTTCGGCACGCTGATCCTTTCGCTGCTTTCGCAAGGTGACGAACTCATTGTCCACAAGACACTCTATTCAAATACGCTCGCCATGGTCGAGCAGGGGCTGCCGCAGTTTGGCATCAAGGTCGTTGCCGTCGACCTGTCGAATCCGAGCAATCTCAATGGCGCCATCACTGACAGGACCCGGCTCGTGTTCTTCGAGACGCCAATCAACCCGCTGAGCCGTATCCTCGACATCGCTGCCATTGCCGAACACGCCCATTCTCGCGGCGTGAAGGTCGCCGTCGACAGCACCTTCGCCTCGCCCGCCCTCCAGCGTCCGCTGGAACTCGGAGCCGACATCGTGATCCATTCGCTGACCAAGTACATCAATGGCCATGGCGATGCTCTGGGCGGTGTGATACTGGGCGATGCGAAAACACTGCACCTGCTGCGCGAAACTGGCCTGCGCTATCTCACCGGGGCAGCGCTCTCGCCCATGTCGGCGTTCCTGATTTTGCGCGGGTTGAAGACACTCACGTTGCGTATGGAGCGTCACAGTGTCTCTGGGCTTGCGGTCGCTCAGGCGCTTGAGGCGCACCCGGCTGTGGCTTGGGTTAGCTATCCATTTCTCGGCTCTCATCCCGACCATGAGATCGCGCGCAGACAGATGTCGCAAGGCTCGGGTATGTTGGCTCTCGGCCTCCAAACGGGGTTCGAGGGCGCGCGCCGTATGATGGACCGGCTCAAGCTGATCATCAGGGCGGTCAGCCTCGGCGACGCTGACAGTCTCATCTATCATCCGGCAAGCCTGACCCGCTCGCGCGAGTCAATCCGCAAGGACGCGCATTTGCCTGACGGAGTCGGCGACGACCTCATGCGTCTGTCGGTAGGGCTCGAAGACGCCGCCGATTTGATCGCGGATCTAGAGCAGGCGCTGGACGGGGTCTGATGCCCAACGCTTCACCCAATCTAACAACGGGAGCTTCAGCATGGCTTTCCTGAGCGGCCTTTCGGCCTTCCCAATAACGCCAAGCGACAGTGACGGCGGCGTCGATGTCCTGGCGCTTCGAAAGCTGATAGCGCGGCTTTGCGCAGCAAAGGTGGATTCCATCGGCCTGCTCGGTAGCACCGGCACCTACATGTATCTGTCGCGCGCGGCACGCCGCGGGGCGATTTGCGAGGCGCTGGACGAAACGCGTGGACGAGTCCCGCTCGTGGTGGGCGTGGGCGCTTTGCGCACCGATGAAGCGATACACTATGCAAGTGATGCGAAGGCCCTTGGCGCAGCCGCGGGGTTGCTCGCGGCTGTTTCCTACACCCCGCTCACTGACGACGAAGTTTTCGAGCATTTTTCGACAGTGGCGCGCGAAAGCGGCCTGCCGATCGTGATCTACGACAATCCTGCAAACACGCATTTTCGCTTCACGCCAGCGCTCATCGAGCGTCTGGGACAGCTGCCTGAGATCCTCGCTATCAAAAACTCAGTCGACAGGGGCGATGCTATCAAAGGCCAACTTGCGCACCAGAAAAAAAATTGTGCCGAAAGGATTCTCGATCGGCTACAGCGGCGACTGGAATGCCACCGAGGCCCTGATCGCCGGCGCCGATACATGGTACAGCGTCCTCGGTGGCATCTTGCCCGATCCCTGCCTGAGGATGGTCAGAGCCGCTCAGCACGGCGACCACGCAGAAGCACACCGGATCGACGCCACCCTGGCCCCGGTTTGGGAGCTTTTTGAGACGTTCTCGAGCCTTCGCGTCGTCTACGCAATCGCCGAGCTCCTCGAAATCTGTTCCGCCGAGCCCCCACGGCCAATCAAGCCGCTTTCCGCTGCCGCGAAGGGCCAGCTCGCCGGCGTCCTGGACCGCCTCGGATCAGGTGTTGGATCGTAAGCCGCGCAACTTCATATTGCCGAGGGAAAAATGTACGCACCGACCCTTTCGATGACTAGCCGAGATGTTCTCCATAATCTGATCGGGAACAATGCGCGGCGTGCTGATCACGACGCCAATCACGTCCTCGTCAACGTGTTCGATTGGCAGAACGTCTTATCGGCGAGGGAGGTAGGCTTTCCGAGGCCGCCAACGCCTACATTTCTCCGGATGAGTGTGCAGGCCAGACGACTTCCACTCGAAGCATCAAAGCCTTGATGACAGCATTCAATCGCTGCGCAGGATCTTTGCTTCAAGCGCGGCTGCCACAAAAGCCCTTCGAGCAGCAGGTGGATGGGCCTCACCACGCAATACCTGCAGACAAGCGTCCATCGCTACCCTCCGTTTCTCGGTCCGATGATGAAGGGCACGGATCAGGATAGCGGCCGCCTGGTTGACATCGAATACGATACGCTCAGAACTGTGGCGGCCAACCTGAACAACGACCGCCCTCTCAAATCTGTGCAAGCCGGTCATCTCTCCGCCCCCCAAGGCGATCATCCGTCAATAGGGCCCAGGGTCGTCTTCTTTGCCGAGCCGACACTGCATCTGTGAGCCGAGACAATGCCCTTTTGACCGACCCCGCGCTAGCCTCACACGCGCTTACCCGCTCTGTTCCGCTGCCGATCTGCAGGCGGGATCCATCGGTTGTCGGAGGTTGTTCCTCCAACATGACGGCGCGATTCAAAAAGCCGAATAGGCCCTTTGGGCGCTGCCCTCGCCATCGAAAATCTTGTCGATGACCTAAAGAGTAGCTTGATCAGGGAAGGCTCTCTTCTAGCGCGACAACCTTCGTGCTCAGCACGCGCGCTCGGTGCCGAGGGAGCGCGGCACCTCCCGTGGCGCGGGTGATGTGTGACCGTGCACATCCTTGCCCAGCGCTTGCGGTGGCGAGGCCTTCTACAGTGCCGCACAGCGATGCCTCGCAATTCTGGTGATTTTTGCGTGTCAGCCATTTTGTTCTAGATCACGCGGCAGACCTGATCATTCACCGCGCGGATGCCTCACATCCAAACAATCTAATTTACCGGTTCCTCATGATCCTGCATAGCGCGACAAAACCCACGGCTATGTTTTCCAGCCGTTTTCTGCGGTTGCTCTACGGTCACCTCGACAAGGATCTGCTATGCGCATTTGCGGTATCAAGCTGACTCACGACGGGGGAATTGCTGTCGTGGAAGACGGCAGATTACTCTTTTGCATCGAGATGGAGAAGCTCGACAATAACCTACGATACCAACATATCGAGCGGCTTGAGACGGTCGTCGCCGTTTTGACGGAAAACGGGCTTGCTCCGCGCGATATCGACCGGTTCGTTATTGACGGATGGGACGGTGAAATCCAGTCAGAATTCCAGGTTCTGAGTAACGGCTCCCCTATCACTCTCAACGGCGCGCCATATGTGGAGCGGGACGCCGAAGATCCCCTGACAGCCTATCAAGGTTCCGGTCTCATGCTCGACAGTGGGGTATGTTCTTATGAAAGCTACCCGCATGTTGTTGGGCACGTGGCTTCCGCATACTGCACCAGCTCATTCGCCAAAGCTGAGGAACCGGCATTTTGTCTGGTATGGGACGGCTGCATCTTTCCGCGGCTTTACTACGTCGAGCCAAGTGGAGTCCGATTTGTTGGGTGCCTGTTTCCGATGATAGGCCATGCCTATGCGGCCGTGGGCCAACATTTCGGTCCTTACAGGCGAGAACTGCGGACTGGCTGGAATCTCGGTATCGCCGGCAAGTTGATGGCCTATATTGCGCTCGGAGTGGTCCATGAACACATCGTGAATGTGTTTCAGGAGCTTTACGACGACCATTTTGCCTGGGATACGGACCTTGCTTTTGGCTACGGGAACAACAGCCACAGCGAAGACGCGTTACTCACGGCTGTGCACGACTTCTTCGATGCAAGCGCGTCGCGGCTAATCCCCGAAACGCCCGAGGACATACTTGCTTCGTTCCATGCCTTCGTGGAGCGTCTTCTCGTCCGGGGAATGACAAGGGCGCTGCGTGGGTACTCAGTCCCCAAAACCCGAAACCTGTGCATCGCCGGCGGATGCGGGCTGAACATCAAATGGAACAGCGCCCTTCGGGCGAGCGGTTTGTTCGACGCAGTCTGGGTGCCTCCGTTTCCAAACGACAGCGGATCGGCGATCGGTGCCGCTTGCTGTGCGCTGGCCGCCGACAAAGGTTTCGTGAATCTCGACTGGTCAGTCTACAGCGGGCCAAATGTGAGCCATGGCAAGGTTCCGCCTGGTTGGCAATCTGCTGCTTGCAGCCTGAAAGAACTTGCCGGCGTGCTCGCCGACAACAAGCCTGTGGTGTTCCTTGCAGGTCGCGCAGAGCTTGGTCCACGTGCTTTGGGAGGCAGAAGCATTCTGGCGGCCGCAACTTCGCCGGAAATGAAGGACCATCTCAACAAAATCAAAGTTCGAGAGCATTTCCGACCGGTAGCGCCAATATGCTTGGAGGATCGTGCACCTGAGATGTTCGATCCCGGCACGCCGGATCCTTACATGCTGTTCGATCACCGAACCCGTTCGGAGTGGAAAGAAAAAATCCCGGCGGTCGTCCATCTCGACGGGACTGCGCGCCTTCAGACAGTTTCGAGAACTTCTGAACACCCAATTGCAGAACTTCTGATAGAATATGAGAAACTCACGGGCATTTCGCTGCTCTGCAACACGAGTGCAAATCTCAATGGACGTGGTTTTTTTCCGGATGCGGCTGCCGCCTGTGAGTGGGGATGCGTAGACCACGTTTGGTGCGATGGGTTGCTGTTGACCAAGACAGGTGCAAGTCAATTCGAGGGCTGAGCGGCGGGCTGTAACGAACTTGAGTTACCGCGCTCTAGCGCTGCAATGGCCGGCAGCATCGCTGAGGGAGCCGGATACTGCGGGTGCGTGCGGTTACGGCTTTTGAAAGTGCCCTGATCTGACGAACGAATCTGATCGTCATGGCCGATAAAGCGCCGAGACTGTGCTGTTGAGCTGGCAAGCACGCGAATGCTTTTGCTTAGCGATGTGAATGGAGGGTTCGAACACCAGGGCCTGCACCGCCCTGCCGACCGGCACGCCATTCGTCTGCTGCGGTGGTGACAAGCTTGAGCGAATTAGCTGTTTGAGCTCCTTCTGCCAACGGAATCCCGCATTGCCTGCGCCTGCCGCGTTAATCCCTGGAAGCGTCCGCCTTGCCGTCCGCGACTTTGCTCAGCACCGAACCACTCCGCCATGGCGTCGGGCATGTGGCCGACCACGTTGACCCGACACCCTCCGTCAGTGTCAGCAAGTCGGAGTAGAGGTCCACATCCTCGAGCATGCTCCTTGCAGGACCCATATTGCAGCAACCCTATGCCGAAGAGCACAATTGCCAGCGCACGATTGGTGCCGTCGCGGGGTCGCTGCCGGTTCTTCTGACCGCCCGCGTCGTGCTCGGAATAGCGCTCGGAGGCTTCTGGTCGATGTCGGCAGCGTTGGCGATGCGGCTCGTTCCAGGTCACCTCCTGCGGCGCGCCATGTCGATCATCCGCACCGGCGTACCGTCGCTACCGTTTGTGCGGTTCAATCGGCGCCTATGTCGGCGACGTCTGGGGGGTGGCGAAGCGCCTCCATGATCGCTGCAGTCTTCGGCGCGTTACACTGGTAGTGCAACTCATGACTTCTCCGAGGCTGCCTCCGATTGGAGCAGCCAGCTTCCGCAGTCTGCTGGATGTGGCCAAGAATCCGATAATCAAAGTCGCGATTTTGGTCGTCCTGCTGGTCGCTTCCGGGCACTTCGCCGGCTTCATCTGTATCCGCGCCTTCCTCGAGAATGTTCCCGCGCTCAATATCGAGACGATCTCGCTCGTGTTGCTCGCCTTTGGCATCGGCGGCTTCTTCGGCAATTTGGCCGGCGGATTCTTGGCCGAGCACAGCCTCCAGGCAGTCGCGGCCCTGCCGCCCCCTGCTCATAGCGATGGCCGCTGTCTCGCTGCTGATGTTGGGAGCATCGGCCTGGGCCTCGGCGATTGCGGTACCGTATGGGCCTTTGCCTTCGGCGCGGTGCCGGTGGGACTGCAGAATGCATGGTGCTGCGCGCCCCTCCCGAGCAGGCCGAAAACGCCGGTGGGCTGATGGCCGCAACGTTCCAAGTGGCCATCGCCGCCGGCGCGATTTTCGGCGGACTGCTGGTGGACGATGCCGGCGCTGCCAGTGCCTTGCCTACAGCGCCGTTGCCTCGTTCCTCGCTGCCCTGACAGTGTTTGCTCGGACCGAAGCGCGAACCCTAGACCGCCTGACACAGGCCAGTGCAGCACGGGGAAAGATGCAATCGCATCAGCCGCGCGGTGCGATCCTGCTCACGATTTTTTGGCGGTTGCAGCCGTCGTCTCTGCGCGATCGCACGTTGTTGTCCGGTCGATTTCGACCAGCGGCGGCGAATGATGGTGCCGACGAGAGAACCTAAGAGTGCCGGACCGAAGCGGACCGCCTCGCCGTCGACCGCTCGCCTCGTACGGCTATTAATACAAGGGCGAACCCGTGCTTGATCCGTGTGAGGCGGCTTTCCATGCCTCCGGGGCGAAGCAGCTTTTGACTTGATTGCATTCCCGGCAATTGGGCGCGGTGCATAGGGGTAGACCTTCAGACTCGCAAGCCTGCGGTAAAAGTACTTCTTCCACTTCATGTTTTTGGTGTTGCCGGCTACCAGCGTCGGAAAATCAGCACCACACTGTCATGCAAACATCATCGAATTGGAGTCAGACCCAATTTTTTGCGTGCCGTTCGCCAGGAGCGCCCGCGGCTTCACATGCGGGATGCCTCCTGCAACATTATCTGCCGCATCCAGGTGCTTGCCGGATCACTGTTGTGAAGGGTGGGCCATTGGACGGCCTCAGTGAACGTGGGTAGTGGCAGGGGAAGTTCGACGATCCGCAGAGGGAAAGTCTTTTTGAAATGCTGAACCAGCCGGAAGGGCATGGTCGCTATACGATCTGTGCCTGAGACCATCGGCGGGATCATGCTAAAGGCCTGCACGATAATCTCGACACGTCTCTTGAGACCATGTTCAAGCAAAAACCGTTCCTCGATGGATGGCATCTGCGCACGGCCGACCCTGAACGCAATGTGCTTCATCGACACGTACCTCTCGAATGTAAGCTGCTGTGGCAGCTGCTTGTTCGTGGGGCAGCCTACGCACACGAATGTCTCGTCGAACAGCACCGCTCTTGGATGCGCGCTCGACATGAACAATTCCGGAAGAATCAGAAAATCGACGTCACCGCGCCGGAGAAGCTCATCGAGATCGTCGTCGAGCGGCAGCAATTCGAAGCTGACGGCGGGTGCTTCGCGTGCAACACGCTCCACGACCTTTTCAAAAAACACGAGTGTGGCGAAATCGGAAATCATGATCCGGAAGCGGCGATCGGATTGAGCCGGTTTAAACGGATCCCAAGAAATAATCGAGCACTGTATGTGCAAGAGTGCGCCGCGAACAGCGGGGGCGAGTGTTTCCGCACGCGAGGTTAGAACACGTTCGCGGCCGCTCATCGTAAACAGTTCATCGTTGAAATAATCGCGCAGCCGGCCGACGGCCGCGCTCATGGCCGGCTGACTTAGGTTGATGCTGCTTGCCGCCGCCGTGAGGTTGCGCTCGGTCAGCAGTGCGTCGAGCACAACGAGAAGGTTCAGATCAAGGCCTTTGAAACGCATGCCTCATCTGTCCGTAACGTGGTTGCTTGTCATCGCGACCATTGTGGGTGGCTAATTTATTGCAGGTTGAGATTTGAGCAGACTTGGGCGTGGCGGCGCTCCGACAAGGATCTGCGACACATATCCAAGGTCGCGCGCAATCTTGCGAATTGCCATCGCCGTGACGACAATCGCCACTCCAACCACACTTGCGAACGCGATTCTGGTCGTGAGATTCCAGAGTTCTCCAAACTGTATCACATCCATGAGGCGAAACACGGCACCCTGGACCAGGTACAGCAGCAGCGTGCTCTGACCAAGCTCCACCGCGACATACTGAGCTACTCTAGTTGAATGGACAATTCTCCAGCACTGGAACATAAGCTGCATCGCTACTGCAGAAGCTGTTGCAGAGCCAGCGAACATCATAAACACTTGTTTAGCTGACTGTTCATCATGAATTAAAACAAGATTGTTGTAGACGTAAGTCTCCTTGCCCCACCCAAGGAAGCATAAGAAAGCTGTTATCGAAAATAAGACCAAGAAAAGCGATTTGTGGCGCCAGACGATATTTTTCTGCCATCCGATCGGCTGGGCAAACAAGAACCCCAAACAATAAAATGGGTAAGTGTATCTTAACGACGGGGTTATTGACAATGTGATGGGCGCCAATGCGACCCCAATTGCGGATGCGCTTATGATCCACATCGATAGTCGATTGAAAGTTGCAAAAAATCTAACTAGAACGAACGAAATAAACGCCGCCCATATGAACCAGTATGTTCCAATGACCTCCTTCGATATGTCCAGCAATACACCAGTTAAACTCTTCGTTGGATAAATCATGGCGGACTTTAGTGCGAAAATAAACGCACACCAAAGAAACATTGGCAGTAGTAACTGCACTGCTCGATTACGGACCCCTTGAATGAACGTTTTTCGCAAAATTGCCCCAGAAGAAACATATCCACTTATCGCCATAAAGAGAGGCATATGAAACATGTATATCGTCTTATAATACGGAGACATCCAAAAATCGTCAGTGCCTCGATAAATTATATATTGTAATAGGTGCCCAATTATCACTAAAGTAATTAGTATACCTTTGGCGAAGTCAAGGCTTAGGTCTCGGTCGTTTGTCTCTGCTGGGCGCGAGCCGCGTCCCTTCGCTCCGACTGTTATTTGATCAAGCATCAGACTCCAGCCCATCTGTTGCGGTTGCTACCGGCCGTTTCTGGGCACGGCGAGCACGCCAGTTTCGGTGAAAAGGATCGAATTTTACGCGGATCGCGGCGTGGTATCGAGGGCCGACTGGCTGCAACCGAGCGGACGAAATCCCAGTGCCTGATCGCAAACCTGGAGCGCAGTGGCGGTCGCGATCATGTGTGGCGACGCGATGGCCCGGCACTATGGTCGCCAGGACGTCTCTGCAGAACCTCTCAAGATGATTCCGCAGCGCGTGCCGAACCGTGCCAAAAGCGAATGGAATGCCAATCTGCTGCTGCACCGGACGCATGACGTGGATAGAATGGCTCATTCCGAGTCTCTCAAGATCCGGATGCACCCTGTACAATCCGAGTTCGCCTACCAAGAAATCAACCTCGCCAACCGTAGTGAACGGCGCAGCAGGTCCAAGTGAGCCGCTACGCCGTGCACATAGAGCCGATTGCGCGAACCTCCGGCCTTGCACCGGCCCAGCTACGACCGCCTGAAAGCCCCTGTCGGCCCATAGGCCTTTCGGAAGAAAGCGGAGAGCTCGACATGATCGGCTACTTGCAAGTCATTTCCCAGCACACGCTACAGAAGCCGTGGCGTGATCGGGTGCATGTCAGGTCCGGTCATCTATGCAGCGCCCTGGAAGTTTGGTAAAATCGATTGTTTAGATCGCGAGCATTCACGCTATGGATAAGTGAAAGCGATGCGCTTCAAAGGCCTTGATCTGAACCTTCTCGTCGTGCTCGACGCACTGCTGACCCAGCGCAACCTCACGGCGGCGGCAAGCAGCATCAACCTAAGTCAGCCGGCCATGAGCGCGGCCGTCGCCCGGCTGCGCGATTATTTCAACGATGAACTGTTTACGATGAGCGGCCGCGAACGTGTTCTAACCCCACGTGCGGAAACACTCGCCCCCGCTGTTCGCGGCGCACTCTTGAAAATCCAGAGCTCGATTATTTCTTGGGATCCGTTTAATCCGGCTCAGTCCGATCGCCGTTTCAGGATCACCCTTTCCGATTTCGCCACACTCGTGTTTTTTGAAAAGGTCGTGGAGCGTGTTGCACGCGAAGCACCCGCCGTCAGCTTCGAATTGCTGCCGCTCGACGACGACCCCGATGAGCTTCTCCGGCGCGGTGACGTCGATTTTCTGATTTGTCCAGAATTGTTCATGTCGAGCGCGCATCCAAGAGCGGCGCTGTTCGACGACACGCTCGTGTGCGTAGGCTGCCCCACGAACAAGCAGCTGCCGCAGCAGCTTACATTCGAGAGATACATGTCGATGAGGCACGTTGCGGCCAAGTTCGGGCAGAAGCCCTCCGTCGAGGAGCGTTTTTTTCTTGAGCATGGCCTGAAGAGACGTGTCGAGGTTATCGTGCAGGCCTTCAGCATGATCCCGCCGATGGTCTCAGGCACAGCTCGTATATCGACCATGCCCTTCCGGCTGGTTGAGCATTTCAAAAAGACTTTCCCGCTGCGGATCATCGAACTTCCGCTGCCGCTTCCCGCATTTACCGAGGCCCTCCAATGGCCCGCCCTTCACAACAGTGATGCGGCAAGCGTCTGGATGCGAGAGATATTGTTACAGGAGGCGTCGAGAATGAGTTCTCCGCGGGACGCCAAAAAGGGTCGCAAGCCCTGATTGACTACCGCGTCTCACACCGGCACTCGTGTCAACAGGCGTGTCGAACGAGATGATAGTCGCGGAAAGAGCGCCTGCGAGATCGTCCAGCGGGTGGGCTGCGTCGACAAACGGTGCGAATGAGAAGGGGCCCGCATAACCGCCATCAAGCAGCGCCCGGATCTGGCTGCCATTGTCGGAACCGAATAGGACGCGATCCGGGTAGATCCAGTGGATTGGATCGTTCACTCTTGAAATGTGCACGAGACCGGTCAGGTCGCAGGAGAAGAACGGCTCCCCGGCGAGCGTGTGATGAAACGTGTCGTGCACGAGGCGGAAGACGGACTGGCCATCAATGGCGGCAATGGCCTTAGCCGCTTCGTTCTTCGATCGAAGCGAGCAGGTCTGGAAGCCCAGCGGCTCGATGAGACCGATCAGGCCGCGCGACTGGAGGATCGGCTTGAGCGCCTTCAAGGCAAAGCGGAGATCGCCCCGGCGCTCGCCATTGGCGGGCCAGGAGCCATCGTTGACCGGCACCAGCATGAGCGTCTTGGCGCCGCAGGCCGCCGCATAATCGGCGAGCTTGCTCGCTTCGGCCTTGCGGGCGGGTGTCCACTCATTGAAGCGCTGCAAGGCATTGATGGAAATAACCCCAACGCCTGCTTCGGCGGCGGCAGACCGGACGTCCGCGCCTGCTGAGACATCGCCTGAATCGGTAATGACCGAAGCTGGCTCGCAGCCATCCATCTGCTTCAAACTAACCCGCCGATCCGGAGAGATGCCCAACCAGATCGGATGCAAAATTCAGGCAGCAGGGTGCTTCGCCAGAGCGAGGCCGACGCCCAGCGCAATCATCGCGCCGCCCGACGCCTCCCTCAGGCGGCGGATCAACCTGGGACGCGCTGCCGCGCCGTCTTGAATGCCGCTGGCCACGAAGGCAACCACGATGTCGGCGAGCGTGTTGAGCGCAATCGACACGGAGCCAAGCACCACGAATTGCAGAGCTACGTGCCCTGCGCTCGGGTTCACGAACTGCGGAAGGAAGGCTAGAAAAAAGGCTGCCGTCTTCGGGTTGAGAGCCTCGACCAGCACCCCTTCACGAAACGCCCGCCGGGGTCCGACTGAACGCACCGGGGCGCCATCATCGCCAGTCGCTCGGCGCGCGGCTTGAAAGGTGCGAAAGCCTAGCCAGACGAGGTAGACCGCGCCGAACAGCTTCAATGCGGAGAACAGTTCCGAGCTCTCGAGCACGATCGCGGAAACACCTAGGCTTGCTGCGAGGACGTGGATCATGCCCCCCAACCCCGTGCCGAAGCTGGAAGCGATACCCTCCGGACGACCGCCGGCGAGCGTGCGCGCGGCAACATAGAAGATGCCCGGACCGGGCGTGATGGCGAGCACGGAGGCCGCGGCGAGGTACAGGGCGAATGGGGCCAGTTCTGGCATCATGGGTCGATTCCGACAAAGTTCATGATTATTTTGGGATGAGAGCGGCGAGCTCGCGGTCAGATGCCCGCTCGCTCGCCGCAAGGCCCGCGGCCACGCCATCGCGGTCGGCCGCGTTCCGGTTCTGACTCAGTTTGCGCTTGCCCTCCAGCCTCGTGATCGGCATGCGCAGGCCGACGATTCCGCGGAGTTGCGCCTGTACAAAATCCGGCGGTGCGTCCGACACCGCCCAAGGCGAGGCGCGCTCGCCCTCGTGGTGGTCGGTCAGACGATTCACGACGTCCAGCAGTCTTCCCGCATGCTCGAAGAACTCGACCGGACCATAGGCGTGGACGGCGATGTAATTCCAGGTCGGGACGACCTTCCCGGTTTCCCGCTTGGTCGCATACCATGCCGGCGTCACATAAGCGTCCGGCCCCATGAAGATGGCCAAGCCGTCGCCCAGCGGCGGAACATGGCACTGGGGATTGGCCTTCGCTAGGTGCCCGTAGATCACGCCGTGCTCGCCCTCGCTCTCATCAAGGAAGAGGGGCAGTGGCGTTGCGAGCGGCCCTTCCGCCGTGACTGTAACGAAGTTCGCCAGCACCGCCGCGCGGATGGTCGCGCGCAGGGACTCCTTGTCGTCGTCGCGGAAAGCGGGAGGGATGTACATGGCGAAGCTCCTTGCGTTACCAGTCAGATACCGGCACTCTGGCCTGCAGGAAACAGCCAGTCAGAAGCTATCGACGTGGTCCAGTTTGTGAAAGATGGCATCGCACCCGATCATCGTGACGATCGAGGAGCAGATCCACAGCGGGGTGTGCGAGTCGGAGAACCCCTGGTCCTTCGCAGCCGAGGGGTCGGGCATATCACGGCAATGGCGACTAGTTTGCCAAACCTTGTGGACGCAGCCCGCGATCCCGGAGACCATATTGAAAGAATCGTCGAAGAGGTTCCGGCGACGCCAGGCAATGCCGAGAGGCTGCGCGGGTCCTCATTGTAGCAGGTGACAACAAACGTCTACGCTTAGTCAACGGGTCGGAGCCGACAGTTCGTCCGATGTCGGCGAAGCCTGTAAGCCTTCATAAGCGAGACCCAAGGCACTGGCTGGGAAAGCAGGTCCATAGGATCTCGCATTTCAGTGATGTTCTGGAAGCGGGCGAATTTCATATCCGCAGGCATCTAATGCCGGAATCAGATTGGATAGCGCCATAACGGTCTGGTTGCGCAGACCGGCTTGAGTGCTCCGTCTCGACTCGTCGGGAGGACAACCGTCGTGCAAGAGCACGATTGCGCCGGGCCGGACCGAGGCGAGCACAGCATCGACGATCGCATCGGTGCCGGGCCGCGACCAATCTTTTGGGTCTATCGACCAATGAAGGGCCGCCAGCCCGGCGATCTCTGACGCAGTGAACACTTCTTCGCTCCAGGCGCCGTATGGCGCGCGAATGTAGCGGATCGAGGCCTGGGGGCATGCTACCATGATGGCACGGTTCGCCTCAAATACCTCACGTTGGACGTCGCCCAAGCCGCATTTGGACAGATCCGGATGAGACATCGTGTGGTTGCCCACCTCATGCCCTTCTGCGATCATTCGCTGGATGAGGTCCGGGTGCTCTGCGGCGTAGGCACCAATCACGAAGAAAGTCGCTGGCACCCGATTTTGCGCCAGCACATCGAGTATCTGTGGTGTGAAGAATGGATCGGGACCGTCGTCAAACGTCAGATAAACGCTCCGACGGCCGGTTCCATCAGCGCATTCACTCTGCACCTCCCATCCGTCATCAAGATGTTTCATAGCTCCGGATCCTTCCGGTCAATTGTTGCATCGGTCGGCCATTCGCTCATCGGCCGCGCAATCGGGCATAATCACGAGGAGCACGTCCTCCACGCGAGGCGGCATGTCGAGATCCAGCACTTCTGAGAGGGACCGCACGCGAACATCGATACATCGTGGCCGGGCCGTCTCTGCAGAACGTCTCAAATTACCAGCGCATAGCTTTTCATTGCAGGGTCAGTCCCCCCGATAGGGTTTTCGGAAGAACTCGGAGAGTCCGATATGATCGGCTACTTGCAACTGGTTCTCCCGGCACAACCTCCACCGTCCTTGGGAGCGCATGGGAAACCTCGACTTGTTGATCCTTGGGGTAGGCGCCTACGCTAGTTGGGGGCTTGTGGCGAAGCCGACGCGATGCAGCTTGCGCGATCACCGACGTACCTGGTCGAAAAGGGGATCGGCTCGCTCAATGTTCGGCGCAGACCAGAATGCACACACCAGAAAAATGCTCCTCGGAGCCAACCGCATACATCGACAATCTCCCTAGCCTGCATCCTTGAATTCTTCCTATGCAATGTCCTGTCCGATAGTCAAAATCGAATGTTTCGATGACAAGCATCCATGTTGCGGATAGATGAGACAATGGCCCTTGATGTGAAGCTCCTCGTCGGCTCCACGCACTGCTGACCGAGCGCAACGGCACGGTGGCGGCAAGCCGGATCAGCTAATTCAGCCGGCCATGAGCGCGGCCGTCGCCCAACTGCTTTCAACCATGACCTGTTTACGATGAGCGGTCGCGAATGTTCTAACCCCGCGTGCGGAACCGTCGACGTCTCAGAGTTGAGCGACGACGTCGCGCAGCATCTCGACGCCTTTTTCGATCTGCCGGATGCTCAAGGCGGAATAGCCCATGACAAGCCCGGCGCGGTCGGCTTCGCCTGCTCCCGGCTGCCGATGATAAAGCGGCGAAATCGGGTGCAGCCCCAGACCGGCATGTCGGGCGGCTTCGACCAACGCTGTTTCACGCGATCGCGGCAGGTCGTTGAACCATATGACGACGTGCAGTCCAGCGTCGGCCCCTTGGACGGCGATCCGATCTCGGAAAATCCGCTTCAGGTTGGAAATACCTCCCGGCGCTCGCCGTTAAGGCGGCGCACGCGGCGCACATGCCTTTCATAGCCGCCGCTCTCGAACAGAGAGGCCAATGACGCCTGCTCCGCCACCGGAGAATGCTGGTCGGCAAACTGCTTGGCGGTTTCGAAAACCTGCTGCAATTCCGCCGGGACGACGAGATAGCCGATGCGCAGCATCGGCGAAAGCGTCTTGGAGATGGTGCCGAGGTAGATGACGGCCCCATGATCCTCGAGGCTGTGCAGCGGGGGAACGGGGCTGATATCGTAGCGATATTCGCTGTCGTAGTCGTCCTCGATGACATAGGCGCCCTGCTCCCGCGCCCATTCCAGAAGCTGATGCCGCCGCGCCATCGGCATGACGCCGCCGAGCGGAAACTGATGCGAGGGCGTCGCATAGGCCAGCCGGGCCGCGACCCCCGCCAGTTGCTCCGTCTGCATGCCGTCCTCGTCAACCTCGACGGGAACGGGCGTAGCACCTGTGCCGGCAAAGACCTGGCGCGCCATCCTGTAGCAGGGGTCCTCGATGACGAAGCTGTCCCCTGGGTCGAGCAGCAGGCGCGCGCAGAGATCGAGCCCCTGCTGCGAACCATTGACGATGACGATCTGCTCGGGTTCGAAGCGAACCGTACGGGCGCGCCAGAGATAGCCCTGAAGTGCCTGGCGCAGCCGGGCGCGAACCGCACGGATCGTCATAGGCGAGCCGTGCCGGCCGCTGCGCCATCGCCGCGTTCATCGTGCGCTTCCAAACCGAGGCTGGGGAATCTGAGGCCGCCAGGACGCCATACCGGAAATCTACCTTCAGCGTGTTCGGCAGGTGATCCCGCCACCGCGGATTCCCACGCAGCCGTTCGCCATAGTCAGACAAGTGACCCGGGCCGCCCCGTTTTGGGGGATTAGCGGCCCATTCCGATCAGGCGATTGCCCGAGAGCAGATGTCGGGCATCGCCAACGCTAACCCCTGCGTGACCTTGACCAACAGACCCTCGGTTTCCTGAAGATGGCGTCGTCGAAATCTGCACCGGCGTCGTATTGCCGTAAATCAAGGATGCCAACAACAGGGCCGGATGATTGGAGGCCGAAGCATCAAGCCGCATAAAGACAAGATCGTCGCCCCACCGACGCATTTTGCCAAAAGCAGCTCAACGACGAACATGCCGGCTTGGCGCGCCGAAGGGCCGCCGCCTTTCCCGCAAGCGGCCCAGCCCGCTCGCCACCGGGGTCAACCCACGCCAATCTATCCACCAACGCTCGTCCCATCCGCTATGCGCAACACCAAGCTGATGTCGCAGGGGCGGTCACCGACCCGGTACGCCGTCGAGAAACGACGAACTCGTGCTGTCTTGAGCCACCGGTAAGCAAATCCATTGCTGATCCGCGTCTGCAATAAGCGTTAGCTGGAGCGAACATGCATGCTCGCGGCAGACGCAATCATCAGGACCCTTGCCTCGGTCAATTGGATTGGAGACCATCATATGAAGGTGCAGACCGGTGTTTGGGCAGCTGTTATCGGTCGTCCAGACTTTGGCATCAGTTTTGGTGGACGCGAGCAGCTTGCGAGGGATGCATCCGAACGTGGCGCTGCTCCCACAATCCTCGCAGCTCTCCTGTGAGAGCCTCGCGCTGGCCCTGATCCAGCGTAATTGTGTCGAGGAGATCCGCGAGCACGGCTTCGCCTTCGATCCGCGTCAGCAGATCGAACAGGTCATGTGAAATACGCGCACAGTCACGGTGATCCGTTCGGATTTCGCAGACGGTCTCGTGGCGATCCTGCGCCGTGTATGCGCGGACTTTATGCAGGGATACATAGGGCGGCAATGAAACAGCGAGCGCAGTCCAATCCTGCAGCGTTGCGGCCCGTTTTTTGACGAGGTACGGCCCGACCACAAGTCCATCCAGCTCTGTCGTCAGGAACGTGGCAATCGAGTCTGCAACTGAATCCACGATCGGCTCGGCATTGTTGTTAAAGGACGTATTGAGCAGAATTGGGATGCCTGTCCGCTGCTTGAAGGCATTGATGACGTCCCAGTAGGCCGGACTGGCCTTGCGCGATACTGTTTGCAGCCGAGCCGTACCGTCGACATGCGTGATGGCGCCGAGCAAATCACGCTTGGAATCGCGCACACGAACTACGAAATTCATGAAGGGAAATTCGCACGCACTGCCCGGGAGGTCGAAAAATTCGCGCGCATCCTCCTCCAAAACTGATGGGGCGAACGGGCGATATCCTTCCCGCTTCTTGACCATAGCGTTGATCCGGTCCTTGTTTGAAGCGGGCCTGGGGTCGGCAAGAATGCTGCGATTTCCGAGCGCTCGCGGCCCGAACTCCGAACGACCTTGCACCCAGCCGATCACGGCGCCACCGACCATCCACTCGGCTGCCCTATCCGCCACCTCCTCAGTGCGTTCAAACTCCAGGTGCCCCGCCCATGCCTTTAGTTCCTCTTCGACAGCGTGATCGCTCGCGAGTTCCGGCCCCCAATAGACCTCCTGCAATCGCCTACGCGGCGCTGGGCGGCCCAACTCATTAGACACGATTAGCGCGGCGCCTAATGCGCATCCAGCGTCATGCGATGCGGGCTGCACGAAGATGTCTTCGAAAAGTCCTGAATAGAGCAGCTTGCCGTTCATGGAGCAATTGTGCGCAACTCCGCCGGCCAGGCACAACCGCGTCATCCCGGTGGCCTCACGATAATGGCGAAGAATGTGAAACACGATGAGTTCGAGCGCTTCCTGTAACGACGCACTCACATCCATATGCTGCTGAGTGAATGGCATTCCCTTTTGCCGAACCTGAATGCTGCGGAGCAAAGTCGGACCGATGCGGTCCAGGTGGACGCGATACTCGCCGTTTGCAGAGAGTTCATAGAATTTCTCGAAAAGCTCGCGATAGGGAACGGGATCGCCGTAGGGGGCAAGCCCCATTACCTTGTATTCATCGAACAAGCCGTAGCCGAGATACCGGATCGTCTCGAGATAAAATTGCCCGAGAGAATTGTTCTCCGGGAAAGTCGCAAGTTGCGTAATTTCAGTACCAGATCCTACCGCCACAAGGCCCGACAGGAAATCACCAGAGCCATCAATCGCGAAAATCAGACTTTGCTCGAAGCCCGACATTGCAAAAGCACTCACGGCGTGCGCCTGATGATGACTTACAAATGAGATACGCGAAGCGTCGAGCTCGGTACCGAACTCCTGCGCCAACAGCCTCTGCATCAACAGTTTAGCGTCCAACGGAATGGAGGCGTCCGGCTGGGAAGCTAGCATGTTTTCGAGCATGGCGTTGCTATAGGCTTCGGTAGCGTAGAACGCCACACGATCGATTTCGCTGAGCTGAACCCCAGCGGCTGAAAGACAGTATTGAGCCGCACTAATTGGGAGCTTGTTGGAATGTTTGATCCGATTGAGGCGCTCCTCTTCTACCGCCGCAATGACCTGTCCGTCCCGGACGAGCACCGCAGCGCCATCGTGCATGAATGTGTTTGAAATCTGAAATCTGTTTTCATAGACTTTGTCCAATCCGCCGTTCAATCCTAGACACAGCATCTCGCTCTCCATTTGTCGTACAGGAATATTAAATTGGCCGTCTGATCAGAAACACAGGCCGCGTTGTCGTTCGCGCCACGAACGCCAGTCAAACATGATCGGGCTCAAAGAAATTCTCTTCGGCCGGGATCAACATGACATCCTGTGATCGAGGTGCCGGGCGGCCCATAACGTTGATAGATTGAGTGGATGCCACCGAAGACCCTCCGTGGCATGCCGATTTCTGTTGGCGATGTCGTTTTTATTGGCAGCACGAAGTCCATAGCGCATCGTTTATCTCCTTCTCTTCGCGTCAGCGCATCAGTCGGCGGCGCAACAGCGCCATCGAGAGGAAGAATGGCAACAGCGCGTACAGGCCGAGCACCCCGATGTGCAGGGCGATGCCGACGATCGGGCGATCAAGCATAACCGGACGAATGAGGTCGATTGAATGTGACAGCGGCATGCATCGCGCTATCTTCTGAAAGGCGTCAGGCAGCTGATTCAATGGGAAAACGGCACCGGACAGGAACAGCATAGGTGTGAGGACAAGCGTCTGGTAAAACACGAAGTAATCGTAGCTGGGCGAAAGCGCGGTGACGACCATCGCAAGGCTCGCAAACACGCACCCAGTGAGAGCAATGATTGGCAGCGCATAGAGGACGGACGGCCAGGCTGCATAACCCAACGTTGCGGTGACAATGGTGATTGCCGTACCGGCCAAGAAGGCCTTGGTGGCTGCCCACGCCAGTTCACCCAGAACGATGTCGCCGAGGGTAACGTGCGTGTACAGCATTGCTTCCCAAGTGCGCTGAGAGTGCATGCGAGCGAAAGCCGCGTACAATGTTTCGAGGGTAGAGGCGGTCATCGCACTTACCGCGACCATGCCGGCCGCCAAAAAGGCGATATATGACGCACCGTCGACGCGGCCGACCATTATGCCGAGGCCGGTGCCGAGTCCGAAAAGGTAGATTATAGGATCGGCAAGGTTACCGAGAATCGTCACGAGTGAGACTTTCTTCCATGCCAGATAGTTCCGGCGCCACACCGCAACCCAGTTCCACGCATTGGACGGCAGCGCCGCCGCAAAATCTTCAATCATCGTTCACTCCTCTATCTCGCGCCCGGTCAGCCGCAAGAAAACATCCTCGAGATTGGCTGGACGCAAAAGAAGGCGCAGACCTGCTCGCCCCTGCAGTTGCGTGCGCACCTGCTCAGGGTCGGGCGCGTAGCAATAAAGGGTTTCGCCGCTCACCTCGATGCGCTGGGAATGTGGCTTGACCAGCGAAAGCAACTCGTGCGGATCGCCGCCGTAAATCTCCATGACCTGGCATCCGATATGCTCGTCGATCAGCGCCTGCGGGCGGCCTTCGGCGATATTGCGACCCCTTTCGAGCACACACAGCCGATCGCATAATCGCTCAGCCTCTTCCATGAAATGCGTCGTCAGGATAATCGTCTTGCCGCGTGCCAACAGGGCGCGCAGCCGCTCCCAGATCAGGTGGCGCGCGTGCGGATCGAGGCCGGTGGTCGGCTCGTCCATCACAATGAGCTGGGGGTCGTTGATCAACGCCCGCGCCATCGTCAGGCATCGCTTCATGCCGCCGGACAGTTCCGAGACGCGCGCATCCGCCTTGCGCTCGAGGCGAGCGAACTCGAGAAGCGACGGGATGACCGCTTCGCTCTCGCGTGTGCTCATGCCGAAGTAGCGTCCGAACACCAGCAAGTTCTCGCGTACGGTGAATTCCTGGTCAAGATTGTCGAATTGCGGGACCACGCCAATGCCCCTGCGTGCCAGCCGAGCGCGCGCCGGCACTGGCACGCCGAGCACCGTGATCGCGCCCGCGTCAGGGCATGTCATGCCGAGGAGCATACGCGCAATCGTGCTTTTGCCCGCCCCGTTTGGTCCGAGGAGGCCGAAACACTCTCCCGACGCAACGGAGAACGACAGTTCGTCGACAACGACCTTGTTCCCATACGACTTGGTTACGCCGGCAAAATCGACTGCCACGGTCGACAGAGAGTCAGGCACGGAGCTTTTCGCGCTTGTCTGCCCGTGAAACTCCCGTTCGATCGGACCAGTCTCGATCCGCCGCAAATCCTCTGGGTCCAACTTCCGACTCAACATTTGATCTTCCTGGTCCTGGCTCAAAACTCTTCCACCTGCGATCACGTGACTATTGCTGTTCGCTGTAAGCTGCGTCAGATGCCACCAAGGCGGGCTTTGGAAGGGCGCCGCCGATGTCTGTCACAGTGGCGGCCGAGCTTCGCGACAACCAATCGCTATTGCTCAATGTACACAGCGCGTATGCTTTCAATGGGAGCAAGAGAAAGATGTTGATGAGTGTGTGGAGCGAGAATCCGAGAAATCGAAGTTGGCGCGCACGAAACGCTGCCACGCTGCAGCGAACTATAGTCATGACCGCGATCGTCAGGCATGCCGTCCAGGGCACAGTACCTGTCGTTATGAATTGCGCGAGCCCAGCCAGGAGCGACAAAGAGAGCAATAATGGGCCAAGATTCTGCCCAATCACGTCCAATGTGAGATAAATATTAAGGCCGCGCAGCAGTTGGAGCGCCAGCAACGTGTCCCGGAACGTGCTCCGGGCCCAGCGAAGCTGTTGGCGCAGATAGGGACCCATGCTGCTGGGAACGACTGTTGCCGCGACGGCCTCCGGGACATACTCTGTTCGAAAGCCTGCTTTCAGCATCAGGATCGTAAGGTGGCGGTCCTCACCGAAGTCGCTCGGCTTCCCTCGAAAGCGCTGCGTCTCGTATTGATCCAGGAGCGAAACAAGCGCGGATCGCCGGTACATGGCACACGGACCGCAGCAACACATGACGGCACCGAACCGAGCCTGCGCTGCCCGCTCTTCGTTGCAGGCGAGCCAGTATTCCATGTCAATCAACCGCGTCAGCCAAGTTTCACTGCGATTGCTAGCCGCCAACTGGCCCATGGCGGCGCCAATCGCTTGATCTTGCATCTTTAGCGCAAGCCTCGTGACGACGTCCGGCGCGAGTATCGTGTCCGAATCTACATTGAGCACCAAATCTCCGCACGAGCGGCGAACCGCCGCAATCTGTGCCTTGCGCTTTCCGACATTCTTTGGGAGCGCAATGAAGTTGAACCTCGGGTCGCGCGCGTATTCCTCGTGTATACCTACGAGGGCATCGTGGTTTCCAGAACCGTCATCAACAACATAGACCTGCAGTTTTCCGGCGTAGTCCTGACTTGCAATGGAAGCCAGGCAGTCCGAGAGGGTGCGAGGAGCCTCGTTGTAGCACGGGATAATGACATCGACGCTCGGCCAAGGCTCACAGCCGGCGGGTTCGCCCGAGGTCGGCGGTACGTTTGTAGGCAGGGTATAAAACACCTGCGCGGTCTTATAGACGGTCGACAGCAGCGCATAAGAGCAGACTGCAACAATACTGGCTGGGGCAAAGAGGTTCATGAGATCTCAGATTTTTCTGTGAATTTGAGGAAGCGAGCGGATAACAAATCCGAGGTCATAGCTCTGGACCGTTCCGATCGATCAAAGTGCCGGCCGGCCACTCGCTCATCGAGCGTCCAATTGGGAGCACCATGAGGAGTACGTCGTCGTCGACTCGCGTCGTGGAAGGCAGATCGGGGTACACGTCCGGGAGGGTTGAACGCACGCGAACGCCCGTCAGAATGTTCGCCAAGCCTTTGCGGCAGAACCTCCCAACATGGTTCCGGAGCGCTTGCCGAACCGTGCCGAAAGCGAATGGAACGCTAAGCTGCTGCAGCACTGGGTACATGACGCTAATCGAATGGGCGATTCCCAGCCCCTCAAGATCCGGACGCACCCCGTATAGACCGAGTTCAGCGACCAGCAGATCAACGTCGCCAACTTTGATGTATCGGCGCAGCAGGCCCAAGTGAGCGGCTACCCCGTGCACATCATAGCCGATTGCGCGGACCTCTGGCCTTGCACCGGCCCAACTTCGACCGCCTTCGAATTGCATTCCATTGAAGGCTCCGGTCGGCTCATAGGTCTTCCGGAAGAACTCAGAGAGTTCGAGGTGATCGGAAAGCTGCAACTCATTTTCCCAGCACAACCTCCACTGCACGTCATTGCGCATGCGAAGACTTCCTCTTTTTGGGTTCTTTTGTGCACCTCACGCGGTAGAGCAGCGGCGGTGCATGTCATGTGGGGGTCTATGAACGACCCGCCCAGATTGGTAAAATTGATTGTTTAGATCGAGAGCATCCACGCTATGGATGCTAAAACCATGCGTTTCAAAGGCCTTGATCTGAACCTTCTGGTCGTGCTCGATTGGCCCCGATAGCGGCGACGCACCGATGGCAGCTGTTGGTGACACAACCTGCCTCAAGAGCGGCCGCCAGCGGCGTGGCTGCGCCTCGTGCCGAAGCAGCGATCAAGTGGAGGATGGGCCCGATAGGCGTCAGCAAACGCGGCGAGCGTTGACGTACGATCGCGCAGCTCTGGATCGCCGGCGGCAAACAGGTTCCGCGAAGCTCTGGCTCGACAAGTTGCGGCAAGACGGCATGCCAATGGTGCGATGGTCGCACTCGCCAACAGGAATCGTCTGGTCAACGCTCTCGAGTGTTGCCTGTCAACCGGACTGTCGGTGAAAGCACCTGGAGAGCGGGAAGGAGGGCGCACCCGGATGGCGCTACTTCGAACGAATTGTTTGAGGTTTTGGCCGACTGGAACACCCAGCTTGAGCACCTGAGGCCTGAAATGCGCGAAGGAGCTGGCCCCTAAGTTTTCATTCCGTGCGAGGGATCAAAGATCGCCGCACACAGAAGAGGCAGCCTAAGGAGCGTCAGCACTTGCGCCGGCCGAAGGGCCGGGACGCGGGACTGGCTGCAACGACGAGATCGGTTAAAAGGGCAGCCGGTAGGAGTGTCAGCATAGCGCCGCCGAAGGCGGGACACGGGACCGACGGCCCCCGACGAGGAGTGCCGCTTTCCCGGCTAGGGATCGTCACCCACCTGGGCCGAAACACCTTTGAGGTTCGGTGGCGGCAGTCATAGAGCCCGTCCCGCATAGGGGGCCATGCAAAATAAGGACTTCGCTCCATCTGGGTATTTATCGGTCATTTATTGGGTAAAGCCGTTTCTTGATTTTTTGGGTATTTTCAAAGGGGCTTGGCGGGCCTTGGCACGCTCGCGCCAGAGCGCCTATCGGCTTTGCGCCGTGTTGCGATCATCGAGAGCATTGGCTCTTCTACTGAAACAGGTTCAGCAACATGTCACCGAACTGACATGCGCCGTCATGAACACAGTCACGCATATGGGCTGGCAATTTCCAGGTTCGCCAGGCCCCGGGAATCCCATCTTTGAAAAGTAGCCAAAGCCTTGTGGTGTGCGCAGATCTCGATGAGAGGGAGGGAGAGATCCGCTTATGCGTGTACCGGTGGCAAGACGCCGGCGGCATCTAATCCGCGCAGGCTTGGTCAGGGCTCCAAGGGGCTCGAAGGCCCTTTGGTTCGTCTTCATGTGCGAAATCATGATGCGGGGCCAAGGCGGCATACGCCTTGGCTGCGATCCAACGGCAATCACGTTGGTCTGGGCGGGGTCTTGGGAGGGGCAGGAATGCCCCGCCTCCAAGCGCGATGAAACGGCGGACGTTTCGATGGTGTGATGAGGCTCGATGCCGACAGAACCGCAAGGCCGGAAGGGTGCACGGGAAACGCGACAGCGGATTTCCCTGCCAAGGTTGCGATACTACACCGCACATCCTTGCAATGCGCCTTACGCAAAATGGCAGAGGTGGGGGAACGGTCACCCCGTCGCTTCCGACCCTGATATGTGGAGCGGAAAGGCTTCGGCCGACGTCTGGGGGCCGTTGAGGTGGAAGTCCGCGAAACCCCCTCGAGGCTCGCGGCCCTGAACATCGAGCCCCATGAAGACGCCGGATATACCTAAGCAGAAGTGACCATCGCCCGGACCCGGCTAACTTGTCGCAATCGGGCGCTCTTATACGTCCACATATAGGATCAGCTTGACACCACAGAAGCGCACAGTGTCTCCAAATCAACTTCGACAATTCGTTTCATCAGAAAGCGGAAATCGGCTTTCGGAAGCGGGCCAGCAGGCAGTCTTCATTGATCGACGCGCCCCGGCACTCGATGCACTCGATCTCGGTCAACGATTCGTTCAGCATGGCGATAGTGGTCTCTGCACCAGCAGCGTGCCCCCAGCGTTGGCAATTGGCGTCACGTGCCGACCCGAAAACCAGGTGCCCGCCTGGCGCAAGCAGGCCTACCAGGTTGCGGACTGCTGCGCGGATCTGAACGAGGTCTCCTACGTAGTAAAGAACTTCCGCCACGACGATCAGGTCGAACAGCTCATCACTCGAAAATTGTTGAACATCGGAGATTATCCACCTGATGTGCGGCGGCTCCTTCATGCGTAAACGTGCTCGCGTAATCGCTGGCTCCACGACATCGATCACAGTGAGCCGCTGGCAAATGGGGGCTAGCCGTTCCGTAAAAGCGCCAGCAGCGCACCCGACTTCGAGCCCATTTGCGACAGGACCTTGCGCAAGTGACAACCGGAGAATTTGCGTGTGGCGCTCCCGCTCGAACGGGTTGCCATCGAGCCGCCATGGATCGTCTGCGGCCATTTCTCGATTCAGCAGTTCATGATCGATTTTATGGGTCAAATTCCCACCTCGCTAAGGCAGCAATCACCGGCGCTGCAAATGCCGTCAGATGTCGCTAGCGTCGGGGACCCGGGCACACCAATCTGAGAAGCGGGGCCGCTTCCTGCACCGGGCAGACCTGCGGGCCGAGGCACTTGATTTCGGTCACGCTCCTAATAGGGTCCGCAGGATTGGCAAAATTGATTGTTTGGATGATAACCATCCACGCCGTAAACACATCGAAGGCGGAATTGGGCGTGGCTGGGACCACGTCTGGGTGGCGCCGGCCGACAAATTTCTCACATCGAACCAAACTCGCCAGCCTGTTACGACGCCAGCACGCTGACGATGATGCTATGATGACTGCGGTTCACCGCCTCAGCATGGCCGCAATGCCATGACGGACAAAGGGAAGATGCTGGCCGAAGCGCAGCCCCACATGTCTTGCAAGCCGTGCCGCCGGGTGCTCGCTTGAGTAGAGTCCGACGAGAATATTCGTAGCATGGTAGAGCGGCGCCGCCGACAGGCGCAGTCGGCTTTCATATCTGTGGAGCATGTCGGGATCGGCAATGTCGCGACGGTCGCGCCATGCTGCCAGGATACCACGGGCGAGTTGCCTCTGGCCGCCGAGGCCGATGTTGAAGCCATGCGCGGTCACCGGGTGCATGCCAATGGCAGCGTCGCCTATCAATGCGGCGCTCGGCGCCCGGAACATGTGGGCCCAGGTGGTGACCAACGGATAGATATGGCGGCTGCTTGCCAAGCTCATGTTGCCGAGGCGCCCTCGACAGCGCTTCGTCAACTCCATCAGGAACAACTCGTCGTCGAGGGCAAGCAGTCCGTCGGCCTCGTTTGAGGGCAAAGTCAAAAGCAGCGACGACATGCCTCGCGCGAGGGGCAACATCGCTATCGTCTGATGGTGGTCGAACCATTCGATCGCGATCTGGTGGTGGGGGCGCTCGTGCCACACCCGGCAAATCAGCATTGAGCTGCCAAGCCGATTGATATCGGCGCCGATGCCGAGCAGATCGCGGGTGGCGGACAAACGCGAATCGGCGGCAACGAGAAGCCGAGCGGTCAGCTGCCTGCCGTTGGAGAGCGTTACGACTGCTCCCTGATGGCTGTTTGTTGCACGCGCGACCGAGTGGCCGCACAGCAGCCGGGCATGGCCCTGCAAGCGGATGATCTTGAAAAGGGCATCGCGGATCCGGCAATTCGGAACCAGAACGCCCAGTGGTTCCGTGGATCCGTCGGGGGAATCGAAACACAGCGCAAAAGGACTCGATCCGTTGAGGACGCGTGCGCCTTGAAGCGGTGACTTGTCCGAAGCGGGGATAACATCCCAGGCGCCGAGCTCGCGAAGGATTCCAGTCGAGGCGTGGGTGAGCGCGATCTCGCGACCGTCGAAAGCCGCACTTGCCAGTGTTTGCAGGGACTGCCCTTCGACAACCGCCAGTTTGAGCTCGCTGTGGGCAAGCGATGCGGCGAAGGAAAGTCCGACCGGCCCGGCGCCAACGACAATGATGTCGAAGCTGTCGTCAAAGCCGGCCATCAGCGTGCCGCCAGCGCGTTGGCTATCTTCGTGAGACGTTGCTGGAGTCGAGCCGCATGTCGCGCATCGATTGCGCTGCGATCCAGTGCCCGCCGCATCGCCTCAAGCGGGTTTCTCACGTCGGTTCCTGGCCGGTGAATCGTCATTTTCCCGCCGTATGGTCTGGATTGTCAAGACGTTGGGAGCGACGATCAGGCTGTCGGTCAGCACATGCGTTTTCCCTTGAAGGACTGTCGATCAAACCACGCCGACGAGGACATGGCCTTGATCTGGGTCAGTCGAGGCGGGACCGGCGTCAGATGACCTCGATCCAATCCAGTCGTGTGCCAGCTGACCCCATGACGACGCAATGGCACCAGCTAAGGGGAACCAGGCGCGTCTGGTCTGGGAAGGGTGTTTCAGGACTTTTGCGATATCAGCGAATGACCGGCTCGCCATGGAAGCGCCGGCGCGAGGGCAGCGACACGCCGAAGCCGACTTCCATCATCAGCCGTTGGCGTGCGCGAAGGCACGGTGTATATGGAGCCAAACGGATCTTCGACGAAGCCAAGCCGGCTTCGCCGGTCAGCGTGATCGGGCTGTCATCGCCTCGTTTTCGCATCAGCCAGTATTCCAGCGGCAGGCAAGCGGGGCGGCGGCACTCGAAAGAGCCGCCGCCCGGCTTGGCACCTATTCGCGGACGAACAGCGGCTGGACCCCGGCCCATTGATCGACCGTGCGCCCAGTCGATGCTCAGATTGGTTGCCGACCGCTTCGACCACGGCGCTGCCGGCCTCGAGCGTCTCGGCCATGACAAGACGTCGTCGTCGCAAAGTGCGAGCAAACGGGCGAAGACGGTGGCGAGGGCAAAGGCGTCGCCATTGCCGCCGGCTATCGCTGTGAGCGCTCGATGACGGCGCCCCACAGGATCAGGATATTGATGCCGGAATAGCGCCGCTGGGTGGCTGCATTCCTGGGCAGGCCAAGGGCTGCCTTTGCCCTGCCCCAGGGCTTGACCCATGGCACGGTGCCGCGCTCCAGTTCGGCAACGATACGGTCTGTGATCTCCTGATAGAGGCTGGCGCCTGAGCGCCCGCCCTTGCCCGCGCCAGCCTCGCGGCTGCCGGAATGCTTGTTGTTTGCACGCATTGTCTGGTCCTCCGTTCGCCAATTGCGCCCTCCCCCGGAAGCGGGGTGGGCGGCGAAAACGACCGGAAAGGCCCGCCGTCGGAGGCGGACCGCATCCGAAGGACCGGAACGAAGAGGAGGACCCGAAGCGAAGCGAAAGGGTTGCGGGATGCCGCGGCTGGCCTAGAAGGGAGTGCCGCCCACCCCGCTTCCGGGGAAGGCCACCACAAAATCGACGCCTGCCGGCTGGCCGGCGACCGTCAGCAGCCGACAGGCTGCCCGCGCCAGGGGGCGAATCCGGATGGCCGAGACCGCCTGAGCCTGCCGAAGAAGAAGCGGGCTCGGTTCACGAGCACCCGGCACGCGTCGTCAGGCGCGCGGGCGCCGTCAAAGCTTAGGCCAAATTGCCGCTTCCCGCGGATGCGTGGATGCCATGCCTTGCGCTGCGGTTATTAGGTCGCAGGGCTCAACGCTCGGTGCCCCCGCCAGGCGTGCGGGCGAGAAAGGCGCTGAACAGGAATTCTCGTTCCAGGAACGGTCGTTCCTGTTCCATAACGCGGTCGGCAGGTCGACAGGGGCCCGTCGCTCGAGGTCCTATGCGAAGTGCGGTTACACATCCTGACGCAGCCAACCGCCGTTTTGAAGAGAAAGCCGGGATGCCTGCGTGCCAGCCGCTGATGCGCCATCTGAAACTCCCCGACCTGTTCGGCGCTGTCGACCGCATGCCGACGCTTGGCACGTTGTTGGGTGAGCGAAAGTTCGAGGGTCTTTAATCCATCCACCGGCGAAGTGTTGGCAGAGCTACCCGACATGGCCGCTGAGACGCGCACGGCGATCGACAAGGCTTATACGGCGCAGGCTGGATGGGCGGCGTTGACCGCCCGGGATCGCCGGGACTCGCTCTGGCGCTGGCATCAATTGATCATCGACCACGCCGACGACCTCGCTGCCATCCTCACAGCTGAGATGGGCAAGCCGCTTGCCGAAGCCAAGTCGGAAGTCTCGCATGCGGCGGCATATCTGCAATGGTATGCCGAAGAGGCCAACCGCATCTATGGCGAGACGATCTTCCCGCCCTCGACTGACCGGGGCATGCTGGTGGTCAAGCAGCCAATCGGCGTTGTTGGCACGATCACGCCATGGAATTTCCCGGCTTCAATGGTGGTGCGCAAGATCTCACCGGCTCTGGCGGCGGGCTGCACTGTGATATTGAAACCTGCCGCACAGACGCCGCTTGTTGCAGGCGCAATGTGCGCGGCCGGCTTTCCCGAAGGCGTCGTCAACCTGATCTTTGCTTGCAAAGGCGATGCCGTCGGCCGCACACTGATCAACCGATGAACTTGATCCACAGGCGCTTGAACCATGCGACGATGGCCTTGAGCCCTTCGGCTGGGCGCCGCGCTTGAGAAGGCGGTCATAGGCACGGCCGGCTTCGATCTGCTCGCGAGACATCTTGCCGGCCCAATGGATCGATGATGACTGCCTGCAGGTACTGCGCTGGATGTATGACCGGCGCGACCTTTCCGAAGTGCGGCCCGACCTCGCCCAATGGCTGGCCAAGTGGGAGACGCGCTGCCCCAAGCTGTGCCAGTGGGTGGAGGACAACATCGAGGAGACGCTCACCTTCAACCGGCTGCCACGGCAGCATCACAAGCGCCTGAAGAGCACCAAGATCCTGGAGCGGCTCAATCAGGAGATCAAGCGGCGCATCCATGTGGTGCGCATCTTTCCCAGCGCTGAGAGCTGTCTGCGGCTCGTCCGCGCGCTCGCCGTCGAAACACACGAAAACTGGCTGGAGGCCATGCGAATCTCAACATGGAGCACCTGGCCGAGGACAAGAAGGAGATGCTGCGCAAGCTGGAGCAGCCCAAGGCCGCCTGACGGCGGCGGGCGGGCTGGGCGCATGCGTTACTTGAAGACGCCGCGCCTGACCCGCCAACACCGGCGACCGTGATCGCAAATTTGCAGAAGACTCTGGACAGAACTCCCAAACTGCATCAAAAATAGTCAGAGCTAGATTATGGAAGCCGATTGAGATGGAGGAGGAGGGGTTACAAGCCTTTGTGCAGTTCTCCCAAATTTTTCGATATCGAAGGGCTTACCTGCGTCCCGTTTAGCCATCGATTCCGATCGTTTTAGCTTCATCTCACGACGGGAATAGGCGCAGAGAGGTCTGGCCCTGGTGCAGAAATTACTGCCGGTACCACCGAAGTGAAGGGGTCGAACTACTTTGTCTAGCGCCAAATTGCTGACGGAACGTCCGGCGCCCATTGTTGCTGCATGCCTCGATTCTTGGGGCGGTCTGGATGACGCCATCCACCATCTCACTCCAAAGGGCAGTGGAATCTGGAATGATGTCGCTTTTGTCCGCAAGACATCCTTCACGCCGGATTGGCATATAATCTTTAACTCTCCTTCTGTTTTTGGACTTCCTGTTGATATCGAGGCGAGCCCGAACAGGACAATTTTTGCGATCGGCGAACCGCCGACGAAAGCTCATCGCGCCCTCCATCTAGGGCAGGGGGAAAATACCATCGTTTTGACGTCTGACGCAGAGTTGGTAGCCCAGCAGAATGCAGGGCGTCGGTTCGTCTTGTCTCCACCTATCACTCGGTCTTGGTCTGTAAGAAAGTCATATGACCAACTTCTGGTCAGCGAAGTCGTTGACAAGCCGCGTCGGCTCTCATGGATTACCAGCAACATCGCCCTGCTTAAAGGACATCGATATCGGCTGGCGTTTTTGGAGCGGCTGAGAGAGGAGATCGAGTTCGACCTGTTCGGCCGAGGTTTTCACCTGATTGGAGATAAATGGGACGCACTTGCACCTTACCGCTACAGTATAGCTTTCGAGAATACTAGAGCTGATTACTATTTTACAGAGAAGCTTATGGACTGCTTCGTTGCTGAAACAATGCCGATCTATTACGGCAGCCCGGCAATCACGAGGTTCTTTCCGCCGGATTCAATGGTTCTGATTGATCCAGAGGACAAGAACGTAATTCAAAAGATCCGAGAAATAATCAACTCGGACCTCTGGAAGGAACGTCGCGATGCAATACGAGAGGCGAAGCGGTTGGTACTTGAGAAGTACAATATATTTGCTTATCTCGCGGGCTTCATCGAAAGCGTTCAGGACAAGCCTTTGCCGCCTAAAGTTATGCACATCGGTACGCCCGAGGTCGATTTTGGGGTAGACGAATGAACTGCAAGGTTTCGCTTCGCGCGCCCGGCGGTTGGTGGTCTCGCAGGGGTCCGTTACGGAACACTCGGCGGAGAATGCCTCGAGCATCTTCGATTAAAACAGGGTCGGTTTGGGAATGACGCGAAGATCCTGTCTGATTCACTGTCCCGGTGATTTACGAGGATGTGATGATGATGAGGAGCCCAAGGGCGGACCTTGTGGGCGCGTGATTGCGGCCATTGAAGTCGGGATTCGACGCGGGAGGCGACGCGTCGCATCCGGATCGGTATTTCGATGGCCGGGAGTTGGTATCGCCGCTATCGCGAGACCGGCCAGATGGAAGCGCGCAAGCAGGGCCAGCCGTCGCGTTCGAAGCTCGATGCGCATGAGGCCTTTATTCTTGGCCTCATCGAGGACGCGCCGGACATCACGCTTGCTGAGATCGGGGAGCGCCTTGCCGCCGAGCGTGGCGTGCGGGCAGCGTCGTCCACGGTCCGGCTGTACCTCGACCGGCGCGGCATCACGTTTCAAAACAAGACGGCGCACGCCGCCGAACAGCAGCGCCCCAATGTCCTGCGCCGCCGCAGAACCTGGTTCGATGGCCAGCTCGATCTCGACCCCGAGAGGCTGATTTCCGTCCATGAGACCGCAGCATCCACAAAGATGGCGCGGTTGCGTGGCCGCAGCCTGCGCGGCGAACGATGCCGGGCGGCCGTTCCTCACGGCCATTGGAAGACTACCACCTTCACGGCCGGCCTGCGGCTGGGCGGCATGGCGGCGCCAATGCTGCTCGATGGCCCTATCAATGGTTGTGCCTTCCTCGCCTACGCCCAGCAGGTCCGCGCACCCGAGCTTCGCCCCGGCGACATCGTGGTCATGGACAACCTGCCCGCCCACAATATCAGCGGCGCGCGCGAGGTGATCGAGAAGGTTGGCGCGGCTCCTGTTCCTGCCGCCATACTCGCCCGACTTCAACCCGATCGAGATGGCTTTCTCGAAGCTCAAGGCTCTCCTGAGAAAGGCTGCAACCCGAACCATCGACGAACGTCGGTCGTGGCCAACTGCCTCGCAGCTTTCACGGCCGAGGAATGCAGGCACTATTTCGAGGCAGACGGCTATGACCCCGGAATAAGTCGAGTCTGCTCTAGCTGCGCAAGCGGGCCGAGACGGGCGCACGACAATCGTATGCCACCGGGCTGCTGCTGATCAGGCGAACTGGGGAAGGCCGGGAACGGAATTGAGGACCTCGTCCACGAGTTCGTCGCCGGCATGTTCCTTGGCGAAGGCGATCGTCTCGTTAGCAAGGCCGGCGATATTTCCCAGGCTGAGACCCTCGTTCATCAATTGCTGGCCGAAACCCACCACGCCGCCTCCGGCGAGGACGCTGCCGCTCTCTGCGTCCTCACCATCATGCTTCGCCACTAATTCCGAAGCTCCGGGAATGGCCTCGATCATGCGCGCAGCGGGACCGTCGGCTGCCTCGCGTTGCAGGAAACCCAGCATCATGCCAACGGCCTTGTCTGCGAGAGCCGGGTCGACGCCGACATTGGTGGCGATGCGTGATACGAATTCTTCCAAGGCAGGGCACCTTTCGTTTTATTGAGGTCAGAATGATTAGCTATGTTTGTCCCGCTCAAATGGTTGAGCGCAGCGCCAGTCTACGCCTCCGCAGTCTTACGCAAAAACCTCTCAGGTATTGGTCCACCCTCTTGGCTACTTCCATGGACTTCACGTCTACAAGGCGCTGAAACGGCACCGCAGCAATGATGGTGGTTACAAGTACAATGACGACAGTGCTACTAGCCGCAATGGCATGCCCCCATTGGATAGTCCAGAGATAGACAAAGCACCCGAGGGAACAAAGGACAGGGAAATGAAGAAGGTAGACCGAGAACGACAATCGACCTAGGAGTGGGAAAAAGTATGACGAGAAGGCTCGCTGAAGCGATGGAAGCGCGAGAACGCTAGCGACAAGGAAGGCTGCACCGACGCAGTGCATTGCGTCCTTCAGGGGATTAAAGTCGATTGGGGAGAGTTTGATGATCGGCTCATACCAGATGGCGTTTGAGAAGCCGCCAAGATAGATGGCAGCAAGAAAGATTACGATCTTAGCTTCGTGAGGCCATTTCGCTGCAGAAACGCGAGTCAGGAGGACGCCGACCCCGAACGACAAGGCGAAGGGCAGGTAAGCTATATGGACCGCAAAAGAGAGAGCCGCGGCAAAAACTGTGACGAGGGCGAAGGTGAACCACCTCGCAGCGAAGGCGAACATGAAGGCTAAGTATGAACCCACGAGCTCAATGGACATTGTCCAGAGTGGTGAATTGAGTTTGTTCTTACCGAGAAATAAGGACTCATATAGGGCCTCCTGGGCGATGGTCGCGGCCGTAATTGAGCTAGGGTAATACCAGGTCAGCCAGACCGAGCCCGTGAGTGGGGCAACTTCAAGATTTCTCATCAGCCCCATGGCAAAAATGGTACCGGCAAAAACGATTGAAGCTGCGATTGGAATGCCGAGGCGGGGTATCCGTCGGATTGCTCTGGATACAAGCACCGACGCATTTCCAGTGTCAGCAAAAGACTTGGTAAGGACGAAGCCGCTTAGAACGAAGAATACACAAACCGCAAAGCTTCCGTTGATAAGCATGCTGAATGGGGGGAGAGTTAGAAGCTGAGCAGGCCATCCGATTTCTGGCCACGCTGCTTGCGCCAACGGGTACATGGTTTTGAATATCCCTGGCTCGACAGCGAAGAGGGCGTGAGACAAGAGGACGCCAACTGCAGCCAGCCCCCTCAACCCCTCTAAAGCAATAAAACGCCCAGATCCGGCCTGCCCCGCCGCCATTCCGTTCATGGATACTCTGCCCCTTATGATGCGCCGGTTTCGCCTTGGTCTTCCTACAAAGTCCACGCTCGTGAACGTGAGCTGGAAAGCACGGGACATTGGCTTTCCTGTACGGCGCTATGCAGCATCATGACGGATGGGTAAACTTGATTGTTTGGATATAATGCATCCATGGGATGGATATGCGGGCCATGCCCACCGGCGACAGCCGGTCCTGGATCTGACACTCGGCCTGATCGTCCGAGAGACAGTAGAGCGCCTGCAGCACCATGATCTTCAACATCATCACCGTATCAAAGGGCGGCCGTCCGCCCTTGGCGCCATCCGCTCGATGAGCATCGTATCTTCGTCGAGTGGGCCCCGGGCCGGCGCAAAGGTGAAACGCGCGCAAAGGCGCTCCTTCGATCGCCGACGGCGACATGCGGCTCCGAATCTGATCGACCGGTTGCTGGCAATGACGGCTCCGCTGGTCTCTCGTTCCACCCAGCAGGACCGCAACCGTCTGTTCCTGGTGAAGAGCGAGAAGAAGGACGCGGTGACGCTTATTGCCGAGGCGACCTTATCGCACGCCCTGAAGCCGTTCATCAAAAGCTCCAATGCCCGGATCGCCGTCTGGACAAGGCCGCACCCGAGCGGGCCCGGCAGCTCGCCCAGCAGCGATGGCTTCCAGGTTCTGCAGATCGAAGTGCGGCGCCTGGGCACCGAGAACGCCGCTCTGCTGAAGCGTATCCTCGAAGCCGAAACGGAGGTCGATCGCCAGAGGCGTCACAATGCCCGCCTCGTCGCAGAACGCGAGGAAGTCCAAAGCCAAAACGCTGATGCAAAAGGCCCCGACGGCCCTAACCTGCGAAAATGGCCAACTATCGACCATTCGGCTGTAGCATTAATATGGTTCCGCTTCCGTTCCGTCACATTGTGCGGCAGGTTGCTTTGAGCCAGCCTATAGCAAACTCTGAGTCTAGATTATCCGACAGAGCCGAGGGCCGACTTCCTCGAACCCGTTCCGCAGATAGAAATCGAGCGTGCGCTTCCATTTTGGTTGCCCGGGCGCTCCAACCTCAAGTCGCTTCCAACCACGAGCACGGCTTTCCTGCGAGGCGACCTCAAGCAGATGAGGGGCAATCCCTTTGGAGCGCTTGTCGGTTCGAACATACAGCTCCGAAATGTAGCCGAACTTGCCTCCTGCATAGATCGCCGTGCATTCATTCAGCACCATGATGCCGACCGGCTCGTCATCTGCACTTGCGATCACAGCGACCACGCCGGCGTCGGCAAGCACTGTCTCCGCGCTTTGTCTCACGACGTCGGGCGTGGGCGCTTTCCCGCCAGAGAGTTCATCGAGTAGCGCGTGACTGAAACGGCCGACCGTCTCTGCGTCCGTTGCGTTGGCGCGGCGAGTAGATATGAAAGGAATATTTTCTCCTGGTAGTGATCAAAATCCCGATTCATGCTGCCATCCGCGCAGGTCCGACTCATTCTTTTAAGTAACTCGGACTAATGAACAGCATTTTTCGTAAAAGGTATGATAATGCCAATCGAGCCAAGCCAAGCTCACCGCATAGGCGGTCACCTGCCACTGCCATCCCAGAGCATCAGGATGATCGCGCTGCGCGACAGCTTGGCGAGCTGCAGACGCGAGCGACTGGTTCAGGGCAAGCCGCTTCGCCATCAACGAGACCCGCTGCAGCAGGGTTGTAAATGCCCGCACCATGGCGCCGCAAATCCGCGCTTGTGGCGCCATGACGTTGAGGCGAGTGAGTTCGGCGCTAACAACGCCGACTGAATCCGATCGGAAGGGTGCCCGACCGCGCCGAAAAGGCGCGATCTTGGATGGCGACGCGATCGCCTGCGGATAAGCGCGAGTTGACCGTCGACGTCCGCCATTTCCGTTTGCACCGCCTTGGACAAGGACTGCCCCGGGGCATGATGCGGGCCTGGTTGGCGTCCGTGTCGAGGCCAGGTTCGTAGGCAGCGGCTCCCGTGAGGTTGAGCAGTTCTAACTCGTGGCTTGAGTTGACGGCGCTCACGCACAGCCGTTCCAGGTGCGCCCCGTTGTGCGGCCTTCCCATTGGCTTGGCCAAGCTTCTGGGTGATCCTCTGCATCGCCGGTGGCAGAGAGGTCCGGTTTGCAACGTTAGCACAGGCCAATATTGCGGCCCCCTCTGGGCATGTATGCGTCCCTGTTTGGCCTGACTGAGCCAGCTTGCACCCGGTCGGACATGCAGTCCAACCAGGATGCGCGCATCCACGTCAAGCCCCATGAAGGCGGAGAAAATCCTCGTATGTCGCTTGCAACCCGGCACCAAGGGACGTTTTGGCTTTCCAGCCAAGGTTACGCAAGCGCGTTACGTCCAGTAACTTGCGCGGAGTACCATCTGGCTTCGTCGTGTCGAATACCAAATCGCCCTTCCAGCAGACCGCCGCCTTGACGAGTTCCGCCACCTCGCGAATTGTGACGTCCTCGCCAACGCCAACATTAATCAGGGGCGCAGTGTCGGGGGCAGTTAAGGCGTCAAAATCTGAATCTGGCAGGCCAAGCAGGAACGCAATGGCATCGCCTACATCCGACGAATACATAAACTCTCGCCGAGGGTTTCCGGATCCCCAGACCTCCACCGAGGAATCGCCGTTCATTTTAGCTTGATGAAACCGGCGTATCAGAGCGGGCAGAACGTGGCAATTTTCGGGGTGATAATTATCGCCGGGACCATATAAGCTGGTCGGCATCAACGCGAGATAGCGCGCCTTGTACTGCCGGTTGAAAGACCAGCATGATTCGACACCTGCGATTTTTGCCAAAGCGTAAGGACGATTAGTCGCTTCAAGCGGACCGGTGAGAAGGTATTCCTCCCGTATCGGCTGCGGACAGTCGCGTGGATAGATACACGAGGAGCCAAGAAAAATCATCCGTTCGACGCCGGAAGCGTGAGCGGCATCAAAAACACTGACTTGAATCGCGAGGTTGTTATGAAGGAAATCGACAGGGGAGCTAGCGTTCGCCAGTATACCACCAACCTTTGCGGCGCACATTACGACGTAATCAGGCCGCCGCGACATGAAGAACCTGCGCGTCTCGCTCCGGTCAAATAGATCCAGTTGGTCGTGAGTACGTGTTATTATCTCATAGGAACCTAAAGCCTCGAGGGCTCTCATTGTGGCGGATCCAACAAGGCCGCGATGGCCTGCCACATAGACTTTCTTCATCTTTTTGTTTTCCATTGATAAGGCTCTGGACTTTCCTTAAGAAGACCACAATATCACTGACAACAAGCCAGCATGGCGCCACCATTATCAGCATAACTCTCGTGGACTGTGTGAATAATAACCCTGCTTCATCAGCACTGCGTCACGCTCTGCCATGCGCAAATCTTCCCGAACCATCTCCCTAACCAATTCGATGAAGGAGATTTTGGGCGCCCACCCAAGTTTTTCTTTGGCCTTGCGGGCATCGCCGAGAAGTGTCTCGACTTCTGCAGGACGAAAATAACGGGGATCTACTTTTACGATCAGAGCTCCCGTCTTTGCATCGTACCCCTCTTCGTCGACCCCTTCCCCAACCCAACGAACATCGATGCCGAGTTCAGCGGCCGCGACGGTGACGAATTCGCGCACCGAATGTTGCTCACCGCTAGCAATAACAAAGTCTTCAGGTTGCTCCTGCTGCAGCATCAACCACTGCATCTGGACGTAGTCTCGAGCGTGCCCCCAATCGCGACGCGCATTAAGGTTGCCCAGGAATAGAGTCCGCTGCATTCCAAGCTTAACCCGAGCCAGGGCACGCGTGATTTTGCGCGTTACAAATGTTTCACCGCGCGCGGGTGACTCATGATTAAATAAAATACCGTTACATGCATACAAATTGTAAGCTTCTCGATAATTTACGGTGATCCAGTGAGCATACAATTTGGCAACAGCGTAGGGTGATCGGGGGTAGAACGGTGTCGTCTCGGTCTGTGGCGTTTCCCGCACCAGCCCGTAGAGCTCAGACGTCGAGGCTTGGTAGTAGCGCGTATGCTCGACGAGCCCCAGGATCCGAATTGCCTCGAGGATACGCAGCGCACCCAAGGCATCGGAGTTCGCGGTGTATTCAGGTTCTTCAAAGGAGACTGCAACGTGGCTCTGAGCTGCCAAATTGTAAATTTCGTCCGGCTGAACCAGTTGAATGACGCGCGTAAGGCTGGACGAATCTGTCAAGTCCCCGTGGTGAAGTGTAAGATCAACGCCAGTTTCATGAGGGTCATGATAGAGATGGTCTATACGGCCCGTATTAAAAAGAGACGATCGTCTCTTTATCCCGTGCACAGAATAGCCCTTTTCTAAAAGCAATTCTGCGAGGTAAGAACCGTCTTGGCCCGTGACCCCGGTGATTAAAGCGACTTTTCTCTTTGACAAGCTTGAATCCTTTTGATTTTGACGCGCCCAAGAAAATACTCGCCTGCGGCGGGATTGCGTGGCGAAAAATGGGGCGCATTGGCAGGGCGAACGGGGCCTCTGCGCGAAGGCTAGGGAGAGTTCGAGCGGGCTGCCAACCCTTTCATGGAGCCGGGGAACGTTCGAAAGAGTTATCAATCAAGATCAAACGACGCGGGTCATTCAAATCGAATTCGACAATTCGTGGCACGAAGAGGCGGGCATAGCGTGTGAAGGCGCTAGTCGGAGGAAAGCGAATTACAGTGTCGCATCTACCGAGGAGATACATCTCAACGAGAGCGGAAAAACCCCCGTCGGTGCCCAGTGCTGCACTGTGTAAGGGGCCGGCCTGATCCGCTTGGAAGCGTTTTGGGACGGTGAAAAGTTCGGGAAATACGCCCGACAAGTGATCAACAACCTGGGCGCTGTCTGTACACAAGAACACCCTTACAGGCCTTGGATGCGGTTGCGCTTTGGCCATACGAATGGCAGTGCATACCTGCTCTAAGGCAACCTTTGGATCAGCCCAGTAAGGTGCGTGATCCATAATACCTTCGCCGTTGCCGTGGCGGACATGGACTCCAATTATGCTGTGCCCGTCAAAATGTTCCTGGTAGAGCGCTTCAATCCGATCCTCAATTTCGACCCTCGGTCTGATGCTCCGAAATATCGTTCGCTCGGCTTGCTCATCGCAGCGCCACATCAAGCAAGCATCACACACTACCGTGTTGGCTTCACAATCATCTTGGGCCTGGAAAAGATCGTTAAGCTCGTCACGTTCTTGGAAAATCTGTTCATCCGGACGGTACACGCAGTCGATGGATGGCTTGTTCCACCACGACGGGAAGAAGGGACCGGGGAATGAGACGTGGTTGATCTCGTCATCGCAAATGACCCGTACACCACCGATCTCTTCAATTGGCTTGAAGAAAGCCGGAAAGGCATTCGCAAACGGGTTGTCGAGGTAACAAGAGCCGCGCCAATCTATTGCTAAAGCCCGTCCCGTCCGATGTGCGTAGTCCCATGCCGACGCGAGAGACCACAGGCAATCACCGAAACCCGTGCGCCGTCGAGAAACAACGAACCGATCCATCCTTGAGCCATCAACAAGCATCTAAATTGCCTCTTTCCAGAACACCACAAGCCTCAGCTTTGCTGCTGTCTTTGAGGCAAGCGCCTGCGCAATTCGGGGAAGCTTGTCGTGCTGCGCCAATGCGATGTAGCTTGCGTCGATCGCGGAAGTGCCTGGCCGCGATGGACGCGCGCCTGGACGGGTCTTCGACGCAGACCAGAGAATGCTCTTCGGAGCCAACGCAAACATCAACCACTTCCCTAAGCCTTACATCCTTGAATTCTTTCTATGCAACGTGCCGTACCATCGGTAAAATCGTCTGTTTCGATGAAACGCATCCACGTCATGGATAGCTAGTGACATGGGTTCCAGGGCGTTGACCTGAACCCTCTCGTTGTGCGTCACAGCTAATCCCAGCGGAACCTTACGGCGGCAGCACGCAGCATGACCCACGTCAGCCGGCCATGAGCGCGGCCGCGACGACGACATCCGAACGGAGCCGTTGACATGACTTCACTTGCACCACTTCCTCAGATCATCATGGAGCCCATCGTGCGCCGTGACCTGCTGGAAGACCTGGGCAGAGCCGGCGATATCACGAGCGATGCAATTATCGCCGCCGATTGCAAAGCCAAGCTTTCGCTTAACGCGCGCCACGCGGGCAAGGCTACGGCCGCGTTTGTCGAAGCGATATGCGGTCAGGCGCCAATCACCGCTTCGCGCTCGACGACGCGGTGCTCATCAAGGACAACCACATCGGCCATTGCCGCGACATCCCCACCGCAATCGAGCGGGCGCGTAGCGTCATAGGTCACATACAAGATCGAGGTAGAGGTGGACAGGCTGGACCAGTTGGAGATAGCCCTTACAGTGGGCGTCGACGCCGTGCTCCTCGACAACATGTCGGTCGAGGAGCTTGCGCAGGCTGTGGCTATGTCGGGCGCCGCGCGATCACCGAGACCTTGGGCCGAGTAACGCGGGCGAGCGCCCCGGCAACTGCGGCGACCGGCGTGGACCTCATATCGATTGGCTGGCTTACCCAACAGCGCGCCCATTCTCGACATCGGTCTCGCGCTTGGCGCCGGCGCCATCACCCGGCACTTCAAGATGTTCATAGCTCCGGACCGTTCCGAACGATCAGGGTGCCGGATGGCCACTCGCTCATCGAGCGTCCAATCGGCACAACCACTACGAGCACGTCCTCCACGCGCGTGGGCGGCAGGTCGAGATACACATCTGCGAGAGTGGACCGCACGCGAACGCCCGACACAATCGCCGCCAGGCCGTCTCTGCAGAACCTTTCCATATGGTTCCGCATCGCGTGCCGAACGGTGCCGAAAGCGAATGGAACCCCAAGCTGCTGCAATACTGGATATACAACGCGCATTGAATGACTGATCCCTTGTCCCTCAAGATCCGGACGCACCCCGTACAACCCCAGGTCGGCCACTAGGAGCTCGACCTCGTCAACCTTGATGAAGCGGCGTAGTATGCCGATATGAGCCGCTACGCCGTGCGCGTCGTAGCTGATTGCGCGGAGTTCCGGCCTCGCACCGGCCCAGCTACGGCCGTCTTCGAATGGCTCTGAGTTGAAGGCCCCAGTCGGTCCGTAGGTCTTTCGGAAAAACTCGGAGAGTTCGACATGATCGGCCTGTTGCAACTCATTTTCCCAGCACAACCTCCACCGCACGTCAGAGCACATGGAAAACCTCATCTTTGTTGCTATTTTGTTGGGGAAGCGCCTAGCAGGGGGACGCTTGTCGAATCGAGCCGGCTCGATGTAGCTGGCGCACCGAAGAAACTAGCCGCAATGAACATGCGACCCCGTTGTGTTCCGAGCACACCGGAAGGCGCACACCAGAACAATACTGCTCTGAACCAATGCAAAAATTCGATAACTAGCTATGGCTTACATCTTTGAAATCTTACTATGCGACGTTCTGCGGCATTGGCAAAATCGTTTCTTTGGATTAATGCATCCACGCTATGGATAGGAAAAGACATGCGGTTCAAAGAACTTGATCTAAATCTCCGCCCACGGCGGCCTTGATCAGGAGGCTTCGACCCGGCCAGTTGCCCGACCGACCCGCTCGTCAGTTGCCAGACCAACCGACTGCTATGGGTGCGAACCTTCCCCCACTGTTGATAGCCGTCATCGGGCCGCACTGAACTTTTCACGCTAAATCATCGCCATGCCGCCATTGACGTGAATGGTCTGGCCGGTGACATAGGCGGCTTCGTTGGAAGCGAGGTAAGCGACGGCGGAGGCAACTTCGGCGCTGGTGCCCATGCGCCGTGTCGGAATCGCCGCCATGATCGCCTCTTTCTGCTTGTCGTTGAGCTTGTCGGTCATCGCCGATTCGATGAAGCCGGGGGCGACGCAGTTGACGGTGATGTTGCGCGTGGCGATCTCCTGCGCCAGCGACTTGGAAAAGCCGACCATGCCGGCCTTGGAGGCGCAGTAGTTGGTTTGGCCAGGATTGCCGGTGACGCCAACCACAGAGGTGATGTTGATGATGCGGCCATGCCGGCGCCGCATCATCGGATGGGTGAGTTCGCGGGTCAGCCGGAACACGGCGGTCAGATTGACCTCGAGCACCGAATCCCAGTCGGCGTCCGACATGCGCACAAACAGCCCGTCCTTGGTAATGCCAGCATTGTTGACGAGAATGTCGACGCCTTCGAGATCGGCCTCGACCTTCTGGCCGAGCGCCTTGACCTCTTCGCGATTGGAAAGGTTCGCCGGGAACAGCTTGACCCGGTCGCCGAGCTCGGCCGCCAGCGTTTCCAGCTTCTCGACGCGGGTGCCGTGCAGGCCGACGACAGCGCCCTGCGCATGCAGCACCCTGGCGATCGCCTCGCCGATGCCTCCCGATGCGCCTGTGACGAGCGTCTTGCGGCCGGTCAGATCGAACATTTATCGATTCCCTTTCTAAGGACCGGCTTCGCACGGGAGCGGTCACTGGCGGCCCTGCGCCTTCCAGACATTATCGGGTACAGCTTTGGACAGGCCCTCGAGCCGAACTCGAAGGGCCTCGCTAAACCTTCCGGGTAGCGGTACGTCCAAGTCGCTTCAACAGTTGAGAATTTTGAAAAAAACGGACCCCGGCTCGTCCAGCTTCCGCTGCCACTTGGCGCATTCCCCGAGGCGGTCCAAGGCGACGTCCTTTACAATCGTGATCCGGCCATACGAGAGATAGAGTTACTGGAGGCATCTCGAATGGCTTCTACACCTGCTTGAACGCCAGAACTGCGTTCATGCCGCCCATGGCGAAGGCGTTGCTCAGTGCCACGCGCACCTTGCGCTCGCGCGCCCCATTGGGCGTGACGTCGAGATCGCAATCGGGGTCCGGCTCGCGATAATTGGCGGTCGGCGGCACGACGCCCTCCTGGATCGCCATCACGGAGGCGATCATTTCAAGTGCGCTCGCTGCGCCGAGGCAATGCGCGTGCATGGACTTGGTGGACGAGACAGACATCGAATAGGCATAGTCTCCGAAGACGCGCTTGATTGCCGCCGTCTCGGTCTGATCGTTGGCCTTGGTGCCGGTGCCATGGGCGTTAAGGTAGTCCACGTCCTCGGCATTCAGCCCGGCGTCGGCAAGGCAAGCGCGCATCGCGGCCTCCGGCCCCTCGATAGACGGCGCGACGATGTGGAAGGCATCGCCGGAAAGGCCGATCCCTGCGATCTCGGCAAGCATTGTGGCACCGCGCGCCGCGGCATGCTCGTAGCTTTCCAGCACGGCCATGCCCGCACCCTCGCCTATCACCACTCCCTTCCTGTCGGCGGAGAAGGGCCGGCAAGTATCCGGAGCGAGCGCGCGCATTGCTTCCCATGCCTTCATCTGAAGGCATACGAGCGGCGCTTCGGCGCCCCCGGCAAGCATCACGTCGGCCCGGCCGAGCCTGATCTGATCCGCCGCCGAAGCGATCGCATGGTTGGCTGATGCGCATGCGGAGGCGATGGCAAAGACCGGGCCGCGCAGGCCGAGGCTCATGCTGACCTGGCTGGCAGCGGCGCTCGGCAACCCCCTTGGTGCAGTGTAAATGCCAGCACGCTTCGCGCCGCCCAAAAGGAGGGCGCGGTAGGTGTCTTCAACCGTTCCCCAGCCCCAGCCGCAGACACCCACTGTCGCGCCGAAGCGATTCGGATTTCCCTGATCGCAGGAAAGTCCAGCGTGTTGCATGGCTTCGCGCGCTGCAAGCACAGCGAGCAAGCCGACGCGGTCCATGGAGACGAGCTGGTTGCGGCCGATGTCGTGCTCGGGCAGTTCCTTGATCTCGGTACCGACAATGCCCTTCATCTCATGAAGCTCGGAACTGACCATCGGGCGGATGGCGGAGCGGCCTTCGCGCATCTCTTTCCAGATGGAGGCGGCGTTGTTGCCTAGGCCGCAAAGTCCGCCCATCCCAGTAATGACGACTCGCCTGTCCAATCAGACCTCCTTCGCGAGCAAACCGCGGACGGCTTCCACCATGTCGCCGACATTCTTGAGATTCGACCAGGCGTCGGCCGCGTTCATGTCTATCTTGATGTCGTAGGCCTGCTCCACATCCCAGAGGAGATCCGCCAGACCCAGCGAATCAACTCCGAGCGAGGTCAGTTCCGTGGCAGTCGTTATTTCGCCGATGATGGACACACTCTTTCCCTGGCCGCTCTCCGATTCGAGGCGGTTCTTGATCGTGGCAATGATTTCCGTTGCGAGTTGATCAGCCATTCTGTTCCTTTCCATAGCAATGCCTTTTGACGTGGGTGCGGCGTCATACCTCTGCCAGTCACGTCGCGAAAATCGTCCTGACCAGGCTTGTGCCACTCACCAACAGCAATCGGATTAAAGAGACCTGATGAGTTCCGGTTGGTCTGCGGCGTAGGCATCCAACTGCAACTCATTCGGATTAAAGAGACCTGATGAGTTCCGTTGGTCTGCGGCGTAGGCATCCAACTGCAACTCATTTTCCAGGGGCAACTTCCATCGCACGTCTGAGCTCATGGAAATTTCACCTTTCGGGCTCTTTTTTCGCAGTCGTCACACGATAAGGGTAGCGGGCGATCAGGGCGTGTGAGGTGCTGTCAATGCGAGATTCCGGACGATTGATAAAATCGTTTGTTTCAATGAGAGCATCCACCCTGTGGATAGAGATACATTTCAATGAACGGGCAAGCCTCTGGTTGGGGGAGATAATGCTACAGGAGACATCCCGCATGGCTCCACGCAAGAGCTCGGCACGTCTCGGGCGCTGGTAGATGCTCAGCGCCTCACACTCGCTCTCTACGGTGCGACGAAGCGCCCTGGCGGTCGCGGAAGGCACAAAGGTTACCGATTCGCAGGGTGGATTCATCCTGTGGGTCGAGCTTCCGAACACCATCGATTCGCTCGACACTTTCAGGGCTGCATCGCGGCGGCGGCATGGGTGGTATGGGTTTCTAAGGTCTGCGCCTCTCACCAATCTCAAAGGGCGGCAGCAATGCCGCCCCCTTTTTTGGAACGGAGCCGGTCGGAAAAGGTTTGGGGCTTGGTCATCGGTGGTTCCTTCGAATCAGGTTGTGTCAGCAACCCAACGCTACCGAAGAACATCGATGACTGCCGCTACGCCGCTCGCTCGCTTGTATGGGCTAATCTTTGTCAAGGTGATCTTTCAGTCGTTCCGTCTCCTTAGTTCAGCTGTGGCGCCCCATTTGTTCCTGCTTTGGCTCCGGGGTTCATTGGTGGCGCCGCGCGCAGTGACGGTCAAGGGTGGCCGTTGGCCATCGCGAAGCGACTTGCCCTTGATGGTCACGAGCACGGCGGCAGCGTTACATTGAGCCGGCAGGTGGCCTGTTCGTAGAGGTCTATAACTTGCAAACCGAGGGGAGCTCGCCATCCGGCGCCGTAAACGCGCCGCAAGCTTGTATGCGGTTGATCGTCGCGGATCAAAAACCATGATGCAGCCATACGCATCGGCGGCGAAGCTCCGGGCGGTGGGCCCATTCTACAGCGCGGCGTCGTAAGCCATGTGAGCGACCGGGATCACCACCACCTCGGATCGTTATCGGCAGACGCTATTGCAGCTGCCAAACTTCAATGCTCGTCCTGTCGAACGCTCCTCCATGCTTTATACCGGACGCAGGGCTACTCCCGTCGGGATCTCGCCGGTCGTGACAAGTCGCCAGAAGGCAATCAGTAGCTTGCGCGCCAAAGCCACGATCATTGTCTTGCGCGTACCGCCACGGCCATCGGCCGTTCTCGCGCAAAACCAGTGCGCCAGCGCGCTGTCCTTTTGGAATTGGAGGAACCGCCAAGCCAGTAGGATCATGCCGTAGCGGACGCGAGCGTTGCCGGCCCGCGCAAGACCTTTCTCGCGCCTGCGTTGGCCGCTCTCATCCGGCGCCCCGGTAAGTCCGGCATAGCGGGCGACGGCTCTCCGATCACGCAGGCCGCGTGAGAGAATCTCATTCACCAGCATGTCCGCAGTCTCGATACCGACACCGATGATCCGCGCAAGAAGGCGAACCATCGCGAGCGGACCCTTCTCCGTGTCCGGAACCACCGAGAGCTGCCGCAACCGCTCCTGTTCGATCTCGTGGATTTGTTCATGCAACAGGTGAAGCCGTCCGAGATTACGGCGCAACTCGGCTCGGCTTCGTTCCGGTAGGGGCATACCTTCCGCCGTATGCAGAGCCTCCAGTTTCTCGGCAGCTTTGCGCAGATTGGGTTTGAAGGCGCGAATGCCGAAGCGAGCGAGGATTGCCTTGATGCGGTTGACGATCCGTGTACGTTCGCGGACGAGATTGTCTCGTTCACGGTTCGGACGGCGGGCCTCCTCCTCATTGATGGTTGGGATGGCTGCCATGCTGCAGTGGCGCTTCTCGCCCCGCAGCCAGCCAAGAAAGCGCGCGCATCAGCAGTTCGGTATCGAGGCGATCGGTCTTGGCACGCCGATGTTCACGGGAAACCGCGACGCTCGATGGATGTATGACATAAGCTTCGACAGCGCGCGCCTGGAGCCAGCGCGCCAACCAAAAGCCGTCGCGTCCAGCCTCATAGGCGACAACGATGCGCCGGACTTCACGCCCGGCTTGGATGGCTTCGCTGCGCCAGCGGCGCAACAGCCTGAACACCGAATCCGGGTCGGCATCGAGCTTCTTGAGAGGGTTACGTTCAAAGCCAGGGACCGTCGCAGCAATGAGCCACTTTGTCTGGCTCATCTCAATCACTGCGACCAACGTGCTGTCCTGATCAAGGGCGGTAAGGGATTTGCTTGCATCAAAGGATGGTGACATGGGGCGCTCCTTAGGTAGCTGCTCAACAGCGTCGAGGGTGCCACACGCTCGCCGCCGCCCATAGCATCTACAGCGCTGTTGAGGGCGCGCTCGCGAGCGGCTTCGCTACCGCCGACCTACACCACGCGGTGGGACACGACCTTAAGGTCGGCTAGAGGGCTGGCTGACCATGGCGTTAATATATTGCGGCATTATGAAATTTTAGACATTCCAGTAACAAATAAACTTAACATTCTTTCGCTTGAGTTTTGGGGCTTGTTATTCAATTAACTAGGGCGCCCGAACCCGGCAAGATCAAGCGGGTTAGTCGAAATCCAATTTTGCTGGTGCTTGTTGAGGGATGAGACGCTACGCATTTGCGGGAAGCTGCAAATGATTTTGTAGCTTTATTACATAATGGTTCTTTAAGGAGTTGTTGGCATGCGCGTAGAAAACGATCATTGCGATGTGATCGGTGTCTCGGTCGCTCCCACGCAACTTAATAGTCTGTCTGCTGCGATCCTGCGGCAGCGGGGGATGGCGCGAGTGTCGCTGCCAGGCAATGTGGTGACCTGGGCGGCAGGCCGTCACCAGACGCTCAGGCGGATGTTTTCCGACCAGCGTTTCAACAGGGACTGGCGACAGTGGCGGGCGCTGCAGGACGGCGAGATTCCCGAGGATCATCCGCTGATCGGGATGTGCAAAGTGGACAACATGGTCACGGCGCATGGCGCCGATCACCGGCGCTTGCGCGGCCTGCTGTCCAGGAGCTTCGCGCCCAGTCGTATCGCCTCGCTGGCGCCACGGATCGAACAATGCGTCGATCGACTCCTGGCCGAGATGGCGCAGCGCGGCGGCAGTGCCGATCTGATGTGCGAGTTCGCCGTTCCGCTGCCCACCAACGTGATCGCCGAACTGTTCGGTTTGCCGGACGAACAGCGCGAGGAGATCGTCGCGCTCACCTACAGCCGGGCCAACACCTCCGCCACAGCCGCAGAGGTGCGACAGACGCAGCAGCGCATCCCGGAGTTCTTCCGTCGCCTGATCGCGCTCAAGCGGGGCCAGCTCGGCGACGATCTGGCTTCGGCCCTGATCGTCGCGCGCGACAACGGCGAGCTCGTTTCCGACAGCGAGCTCATCGACATGCTGTTCATGGTGCTCTCTGCGGGCTTCGTGACCACCACCGGCGTCATCGGCAATGGCGTGCTGGCATTGCTGACGCATCCACAGCAACTGCACCTGGTGCGCAGCGGCCAAGTTCCGTGGTCACAGGCGATCGAGGAGATCTTGCGCTGGGGCAACGCAGTGGCCAATCTGCCGTTCCGCTATGCCACCCAGGACGTGGAGATCGACGGAAGCATGGTCCGCCGGGGCGACGCCGTCCTGATGGCGTTCCATGCGGCGAACCGGGACGAAAAGGCCTTCGGTCCCGGCGCCGACAGGTTCGATGTCACCCGGCGGCACAACCCGCACCTGTCGTTCGGCGAGGGGCCGCATTCCTGCCTGGGCGCTGAGCTGGCGCGCCTGGAATTGCGCTGCGCCTTCCCCGCGCTGTTCGGGCGGCTGGAAGATCTGGCGCTGACCATCGCCGCGGAGGACGTCGTCTACATGCCGTCTTACGTCATTCGCTGCCCGCAGCGCCTGCCGGTCACCTTCCGCCCGTCCATCGCTTAAAGAGTGAGGTGCCACCATGTCCGAACAATCCTTGCCGACGCTGCCGATGTGGCGCGTCGATCACATCGAGCCCTCGCCCGAGATGTTGGCGCTATGTGCCAATGGTCCGATCCACCGCGTGCGGTTCCCGTCCGGGCACGAAGGCTGGTGGGTGACAGGCTACGACGAGGCCAAGGCGGTGCTGTCCGACGCGGCATTCCGGCCCGCGGGAATGCCGCCGGCGGCATTCACCCCGGATTCGGTGATTCTCGGTTCGCCGGGGTGGCTGGTCTCGCACGAGGGGGGCGAGCATGCCCGGTTACGCACGATAGTGGCGCCGGCCTTCAGCAACCGCAGGGTGAAGCTGCTCGCGCAGCAGGTCGAGGCGATCGCCGCGCAGTTGTTCGAGACGCTGGCGGCCCAGCCCCAGCCCGCCGACCTGCGGCGCCACCTCTCCTTTCCGCTTCCAGCCATGGTCATCAGCGCGCTGATGGGCGTGCTCTACGAGGATCACGCCTTTTTCGCCGGGCTGTCCGACGAGGTGATGACGCACCAGCATGAAAGCGGCCCGCGCACCGCGTCGCGCCTGGCCTGGGAAGAACTGCGCACCTACATTCGCGGCAAGATGCGGGACAAGCGCCAGGATCCGGGCGACAACCTGCTGACGGATCTGCTCGCGGCGGTCGACCAAGGCAAGGCAACCGAGGAAGAGGCGATCGGCCTGGCGGCGGGCATACTGGTGGCGGGGCACGAGAGCACTGTCGCGCAGATCGAATTCGGCCTGCTGGCCATGTTCCGCCATCCGCAACAGCGCGAACGCCTGGTCGGCGAACCGTTCCTGGTGGACAAGGCGGTGGAGGAAATCCTGCGCATGTACCCGCCGGGCGCGGGCTGGGACGGCATCATGCGCTATCCGAGGACCGACGTGACCATCGCGGGCGTGCATATTCCCGCGGAGAGCAAGGTGCTGGTCGGCCTGCCGGCGACGTCGTTCGATCCGCGCCATTTCGACGACCCGGAAATCTTCGACATCGGACGCGACGAAAACCCGCACCTGGCGTTCTCCTACGGGCCGCACAACTGTACCGGCGCGGCGCTGGCCAGGCTGGAACTCAAGGTGGTGTTCGGTTCGATCTTCCAGCGCTTTCCCGCGCTACGCCTGGCCGTGTCGCCCGAAGAGCTGAAGTTGCGCAAGGAGATCATCACTGGCGGGTTCGAGGAGCTCCCGGTGCTCTGGTGACGCGCGGACGCCGCCGGGATCGGGATCTTCTCCGCAATTTGCCGGCGCGCCTGGGCGCGCACCGGTCAGATCAGCCAGCCAACAGGTAACCAGGATGGACGTGCAAGAAACCACAGCAGCATGCCGGGACGCCTTCGCCGAACTGGCGTCGCCAGCATGCATCCACGACCCGTATCCGTTCATGCGGTGGTTGCGCGAGCACGATCCGGTGCATCGCGCGGCGTCGGGCCTCTTTCTGTTGAGCCGCCACGTCGACATTTACTGGGCGCTGAAGGCGACGGGCGATGCGTTTCGGGGACCGGCGCCGGGCGAACTGGCGCGCTATTTCCCCCGTGCGGCGACCAGCCTGTCGCTCAATCTGCTGGCGTCCACGCTAGCGATGATGGACCCCCCGACGCATACGCGTCTGCGCCGGCTGATCTCGCGCGATTTCACCATGCGCCAGATCGACGACCTGCGGCCGAGCATCGCGCGCATCGCTACAGCGCGCCTGGACGGCATGGCGCCCGCGCTGGAGCGCGGGGAGGCGGTGGACCTGCATCGGGAATTCGCGCTGGCCTTGCCCATGCTGGTCTTCGCCGAACTGTTCGGCATGCCCCAGGATGACATGTTCGGGCTCGCCGCCGGCATCGGCCCCATTCTGGAAGGCCTGAGCCCGCACGCCAGCGATCCCCAGCTCGCCGCGGCGGACGCGGCCAGCGCCAAGGTGCAGGCCTACTTCGGCGACCTCATACAGCGCAAGCGCACCGACCCCCACCACAACATCGTGTCGATGCTGGTCGGCGCACACGACGACGATGCCGACACGCTGTCGGATGCGGAGTTGATCAGCATGTTGTGGGGCATGCTGCTGGGCGGCTTCGCCACCACTGCTGCGACCATCGACCATGCGGTCCTGGCGATGCTGGCGCATCCCGAACAGCGGCACTGGCTGCAGGGAGACGCCGTGGGGGTGAAGGCATTCGTGGAAGAAGTCCTGCGCTGCGACGCGCCCGCCATGTTCAGCTCCATTCCGCGGATCGCCCAGCGCGACATCGAACTGGGCGGCGTGGTGATTCCGAAGAACGCGGACGTGCGCGTGCTGATCGCGGCAGGCAATCGCGACCCGGACGCCTTCGCCGATCCCGACCGCTTCGATCCCGTGCGGTTCTACGGCACCAGTCCTGGCATGTCGAGCGACGGGAAGATCATGCTGAGCTTCGGTCACGGCATCCACTTCTGCCTCGGTGCGCAACTGGCCCGGGTGCAGTTGGCCGAGAGCCTGCCGCGGATCCAGGCGCGCTTCCCCACGCTGGCATTGGCCGAGCAGCCGACCCGGGAGCCCTCCGCGTTCCTTAGGACGTTCCGCGCGCTGCCGGTGCGGCTGCATGCGCAGGGGGGCTGAGATGCGCGTCGTGGTCGACCAGGATCTGTGCGGAACCACCGGGCAGTGCGTGCTGACGCTGCCGGGGACCTTTCGCCAGCGCGAACCGGACGGCGTGGCTGAAGTGTGCGTGGTGACGGTCCCGCAGGCGCTGCACGCCGCCGTGCGGCTCGCGGCCGGCCAGTGCCCGGTCGCCGCCATTCGGGTCATCGAAAGCGACTCTGGCGATGGCGAGCGCGCCAGCGCCAACCCTGCGCCTTCTCCGGCGGAGGCCTATCGGCATGCCGCGAAAGACCAACGCAATCCAGGAGGACACGATGGGACGGTTTGAAGGCAAGGTGGCCGTGGTGACCGGCGCCGGCGCCGGCATCGGCAAGGCATGCGCCCTCGCCCTCGCGCGCGAGGGCGGCAGAGTCGTGGTGGCCGACATTGATGGCTCGGCGGCCATCGCCTGCACCGCGCAGATCGCGGCCGAAGCCGGCCACGCGCTGGCCCTGGCCATGGACATTGCCGATGCGCAGGCGGTGGCAGCGCTGTTCGAGACGGCGGAGCGGCACTTCGGTGGGGTCGACCTGCTGGTGAACAACGCGAGCGCCATGCATCTGACCCCGCGCGACCACGCGATCCTCGACCTGGACCTGGCGGTCTGGGATCAGATCATGGCGACCAATCTGCGCGGCACGCTGCTCTGCTGCCGGCAGGCCATCCCACGGATGATCGCCCGCGGCGGTGGCGCCATCGTCAACATGTCGTCGTGCCAGGGGCTCAGCGGTGACACCGCGCAGACGTCCTACGCCGCGTCGAAGGCGGCGATGAACATGCTGTCGGCCTCGCTCGCCACCCAGTACGGTCACGCGCAGATCCGCTGCAACGCGGTTGCGCCGGGTCTCATCATGACCGAGCGTCTCCTCGCCAAGCTGGACGAGTGCATGCAACGGCATCTGCGCCGGCACCAGCTCCTGCCGCGCGTCGGCCGCCCCGAGGACGTGGCCGCGCTGGTGGCTTTCCTGCTCTCCGACGATGCTGCGTTCATCACTGGCCAGGTCGTGTGCATCGACGGCGGCATGCTGGCGCATGTGCCGACATACGCCGACGGTGGCAACAGCCGCGCCGCGCGGCCTGCCGGCGACATCGCCGAAGCGGCCGCGGCGCCGCGCTGCTGATGGACATGCTGCTCAACCCGCTGGATCGTCGGCACCGGCTGCGGCACAAAATCCCGATCGTGCCCGGCGCTTTCCCCCTCGTCGGGCATCTTCCCGCCATCGTCTGCGACCTGCCGCGCCTGCTGCGGCGCGCGGAACGGACGCTGGGCAGCCACTTCTGGCTGGATTTCGGCCCTGCCGGCCACCTGATGACCTGCACGCATCCGGATGCGTTCGCACTGCTCCGGCACAAGGACGTGTCCTCGGCGCTGATGGAAGAGATCGCGCCCGAATTGCTTGGCGGAACGTTGGTCGCCCAGGACGGCGGCGCGCACCGGCAGGCGCGCGATGCGATCAAGGCGGCGTTCCTGCCCAAGGGGCTGACCCAGGCCGGCATCGGCGACCTGTTCGCGCCCATCATCCTGGCGCGGGTGCAGGCGTGGCGCGAGCGCGGCGACGTAACCATCCTGCGCGAAACCGGCGATCTGACGCTCAAGCTCATCTTCAGCCTCATGGGAATCCCCGCGAACGACCTGCCGGGATGGCATCGCAAGTACCGGCAACTGCTGCAGTTGATCATCGCGCCCCCGATCGACCTGCCCGGACTGCCCTTGCGGCGCGGCCGCGCCGCCCGCGACTGGATCGACGCTCAGTTGCGCCAGTTCATCCGCGACGCGCGCGCGCATGCCGCGCGAACCGGGTTGATCAACGACATGGTGAGCGCCTTCGATCGCAGCGATGATGCGCTCTCCGATGACGTCCTGGTCGCCAATATCCGCTTACTGCTGCTTGGCGGTCACGACACCACCGCCTCGACGATGGCCTGGATGGTGATCGAGCTGGCGCGGCAGCCTGTGCTGTGGGACGCCCTGGTCGAGGAGGCGCAACGCGTGGGCGCGGTGCCGACCCGGCACGCGGACCTGGCGCAGTGTCCGGTCGCCGAGGCGCTGTTCCGCGAAACGCTACGCGTGCATCCGGCGACCACGGTCCTGCCGCGTCGCGCGCTGCAGGAATTGCAGCTCGGCCAACGGCGTATTCCCGCGGGCACCCATCTATGCATCCCGCTGCTGCATTTCTCGACCTCGGCGCTGCTGCACGAGGCGCCCGATCAGTTCCGCCTGGAGCGGTGGCTGCAACGCACGCAGCCGATCCGGCCGGTGGACATGCTGCAGTTCGGTACCGGCCCACACGTCTGCATCGGCTATCACCTGGTATGGCTGGAACTGGTGCAGTTCTCCATCGCCTTGGCGCTGACCATGCACAAGGCCGGGGTGCGGCCGCGGTTGCTGAGCGGCGTCGAAAAGGGCCGGCGCTATTACCCGACCGCACATCCGTCCATGACAATCCGCATCGGATTCTCATGAGCTGGCATCGCACGCTCCGTGTGGCGAGGCAGCGGCGCCGGCGACGCCCGGCATTGCTGCCTCGGCGCGCGCGCTCGGTGCGACACCGGCAACACCGCGGCGGCTCGGCGCTCGCCGTGGCCGTGTCAGGTACAAGGACATGAACAACATGCAGACCGGTTCGACGCTACACGACGACCGAACTGGCGTTTCCGCGCTCGGCGGATTGGGCGCGCAGGCGCGCGGCGCGTCCGGCAGGCTGCTGCCGGAGATCTGGATGCAGGACGGTGCAAAGCGGGTCGAACAGGCGCTGGCGCGTCTTCTCTGCGCCGAAGACGACGGTGAGACCGAGCTGATGACGGCGATGCGCTATGCCACCTTGCATGGCGGAAAGCGCACCCGCGCCTTGCTCTGTCTGGCTGCCGGCGCACTGGCCGACACGCCGGCGCACATGCTCGACGACGTCGGCGCCGCCATCGAGATGATGCACGCCTGTACCCTGGTCCACGACGACCTGCCCGCGATGGACGACGACGTGCTTCGCCGCGGCCTTCCGACCGTGCACGTCAAGTTCGGCGAAGCCACTGCGATCCTGGTCGGCGATGCGTTGCAGGCGCACGCCTTCCTGACCCTGGCGAGCCTGGATGCGCCGGACCACAACCGTATCGCGCTCGTGCGCGAACTGGCGCAGGCGGTGTCCGCCGAGGGTGCCGCAGGCGGGCAGGCCATGGATCTGTCGCTGGTCGGAAAGCAGGTCGAGCTGGACAGGATCGTGGCGATGCACCGGATGAAGAGCGGAGCGCTAGTGCGCGCGTCCGTTCGCATGGGCGCGCTATGCGCCATCGCGGAGGATGCCGCGCACGCTGCGCTGTACTGTGCGCTCGATCGCTACAGCGCCTGTTTCGGCCTGGCGTTGCAGGTGGTCGACGACATTCTCGACGCGACAGCGGATACCGCGACGCTGGGCAAGATCCCCGGCAAGGACGCGGCGGCGCAGAAGCCGACCTGCGCGTCGATCATGGGGCTGCAGGCAGCGCGCCAGTTCGCGCTGGATCTGTTGCGCGACGCCGGGCAGGCCATCGCCCCGCTGGGGCCGCGTGCGGAACGATTGGCGCAGATGCTGCAGCGGGCCAACGCGTATCTGTTGAAGCACGCGCCCTGCGCATGAGCGCGCGCGTCCGCATGGAGCCGCCCCTGTGCCGCTGCGATCGGCTGGCGGCAGCGGCGCATGCTGCACTGTGTCCGAGTCCGCGGCGCCGATCGCAGCGGTTGCCCAGCACGGCCACGGCGCATGCGGCGGACCGGCGCCGGCATCGGGGCGCGTCGCCGCGCCGGAGCAGGGCGGCCGGCCGGCGCTGCCCGTGCGCCGGGCCGCGACCGGCCTGTGGCGACGAGCGCGGCGTCTGCGTGATCCTGGTTCTCGTCAACCGTCTGCAGAAGGAACATCCCGCGTGAACGCGCTGTCCGAACAGATCCTTTCCGAATTGCGCCACCTGCTGAGCGAGATGAGCGACGGCGGCAGCGTCGGTCCGTCCGTCTACGACACGGCGCGAGCTCTGCAGTTCCACGGCAACGTCACCGGTCGGCAGGACGCATACGCGTGGCTCCTCGCGCAGCAACAGGCCGATGGCGGATGGGGAAGCGCGGACTTCCCGCTGTTCCGCCATGCGCCCACGTGGGCGGCGTTGCTGGCATTGCAGCGTGCCGATCCTCTTCCCGGCGCTGCCGATGCAGTCCAGGCTGCAACCCGGTTCCTCGAGCGCCAGCCCGATCCCTACGCGCATGCGGTGCCGGAAGACGCGCCGATCGGCGCGGAGCTGATCCTGCCGCAGTTGTGCGGCGAGGCCGCATCCTTGCTGGGCGGCGTGGCGTTTCCGCGTCACCCGGCGCTGTTGCCGTTGCGGCAAGCGTGCCTGGTCAGGCTGGGGGCGGTGGCGACGTTGCCGAGCGGCCATCCGTTGCTGCACTCCTGGGAAGCCTGGGGGACGTCGCCGACCACCGCATGCCCCGATGACGACGGCAGCATCGGGATCAGTCCGGCGGCCACCGCCACGTGGCGTGCGCACGCCGTGACACAGGGGAGCACGCCGCAGGTCGAGCGCGCCGACGCGTATCTGCAGGCGGCATCGCGGGCGACGCGCAGCGGCATCGAAGGTGTCGTTCCCAACGTCTGGCCGATCAATGTGTTCGAGCCATGCTGGTCGCTGTACACCCTGCATCTGGCCGGGCTGTTCGCGCATCCCGCGCTCGCCGAGGCGGTGCGCGTGATCGTCGCGCAGCTCGACGCCCGCCTGGGCGTGCGCGGTCTGGGCCCGGCCTTGCACTTCGCGGCCGATGCGGACGACACCGCCGTTGCGCTGTGCGTCCTGCGCCTTGCAGGCCGCGACCCGGCGGTCGATGCGTTGCGCCATTTCGAAATCGGCGAGCTGTTCGTCACCTTCCCCGGCGAGCGCAATGCCTCGGTGTCGACCAACATCCATGCCCTGCATGCGTTGCGACTGTTGGGAAAGCCCGCCGCTGACACCAGCGCCTACGTCGAGGCCAATCGCAACCCGCACGGCCTATGGGACAACGAAAAATGGCACGTCTCGTGGCTGTATCCCACCGCGCATGCGGTCGCTGCGCTGGCGCAAGGCAATCCCCGGTGGCGCGACGAGCGCGCGCTGGCGGCGCTGCTGCAGGCGCAGCGTGACGGCGGCGGCTGGGGCGCCGGTCGCGCGTCCACATTCGAGGAAACCGCCTATGCGCTGTTCGCGTTGCACGTGATGGACGGGAGCGAAGAGCCGACAGGGCGCCGGCGCATCGCGCAGGCGGTCGCGCGTGCGCTAGAGTGGATGCTCGCCCGCCATGCGGCGCATGCATTGCCGCAGACGCCGCTGTGGATCGGCAAGGAACTGTATTGCCCCACCCGGGTCGTGCGCGTGGCCGAACTTGCCGGGTTGTTGCTGGCGCTTCGTTGGGGGCGGCGCGTCCTGGCCGAGGGACCAGGAGCGGCGCCATGATCCAGACCGAACGGGCGCTGCAGCAGGTGCTGGAGTGGGGGCGTTCCCTGACCGGGTTCGCCGACGAGCATGCCGTGGAAGCGGTCAGGGGCGGCCAGTACATCCTGCAGCGTATCCAACCGAGCCTGCGCGACACCAGCGCCCGCACCGGCCGCGATCCGCAGGACGAAACGCTGATCGTGGCGTTCTATCGCGAACTGGCGCTGCTGTTCTGGCTCGACGATTGCAACGACCTTGGCCTGATCGCGCCGGAGCAGCTCGCCGCGGTGGAGCAGGCGCTGGGGCAGGGCGTACCGTGCGCGCTCCCCGGATTCGAGGGCTGCGCTGTGCTGCGCGCTTCGCTGGCCGGGCTCGCCTACGATCGTCGCGACTATGCTCAGCTTCTCGACGATACCCGGTGCTACTGCGCGGCGCTGCACGCCGGACACGCGCAGGCGGCAGGGGCGGAACGCTGGTCCTACGCCGAGTACCTGCACAACGGCATCGATTCGATCGCCTACGCGAACGTGTTCTGTTGCCTGTCGTTGCTGTGGGGGCTGGACATGGCGACCTTGCGCGCGCGTCCGGCGTTTCGCCAGGTCCTGCGGCTCATCTCCGCGATAGGGCGCCTGCAGAACGATCTGCATGGACGCGACAAGGACAGGTCGGCCGGCGAGGCCGACAACGCGGCGATCCTGCTGCTGCAGCGCTATCCGGCTCTGCCTGTGGTGGAGTTCCTCAACGACGAGCTGGCCGGCCATACGCGCATGCTGCACCGGGTGATGACGCAAGAACGCTTTCCCGCGCCATGGGAACGGTTGATCGAGGCCATGGCAGCCATACGCGCGCAGTACTACCAGACCTCGACCAGCCGCTACCGCAGCGACGGTGCGGGGGAGGCCAGCGTGCGCCGGCCTGAACGCGCGGGAGACGGCGGCGTGCGCGCGCTGCCGTCGGTCCGATCCGACGCAACGCCGTCGCCCGATGGGACGATGGAGCGAGCATGAGCGACACCGCCCTGAGCCGGCGCAAGGACGACCATCTGGACATCGTACTGGATCGGCGAACGGCGCCGGCCACGGTCGCCGGCTGGGAGTACATCCGGTTCGAACACTGCGCATTGCCCGAGTTGGACTTGACGCAGATCGACCTGCGCGCCTCGCTGCTGGGCAAGACCATGCGCGCGCCGCTGCTGATCAGCTCCATGACCGGCGGCATGCCACGCGCCGAGGCCGTCAACCGGCATCTGAGCGAAGCAGCGCAAGCCTTGGGGATCGCCATGTGCGTCGGTTCGCAGCGCGTGAGCCTGCAATCCCGCAACTTCCAGGGGCTGACGCGCGCGCTGCGCCGCCTGGCCCCAGACATTCCCTTGCTGGCCAATATCGGCGCCGCGCAACTGCGCGAGGCCGACGGCCTGGACCTGGCGCGCCGGGCGGTGGATGCGCTGGAGGCCGATGGACTCATCGTCCATCTCAATCCGCTGCAGGAAGCGGTACAGCCGGAGGGCGACCGCGACTGGCGCGGCGTCCTGGCGCAGATCGCTCGCGCCGCGCGCAGCGTGGGCGTGCCGATCGTGGCCAAGGAAGTGGGGGCGGGCCTGTCCGCCTTGGTGGCCTGTGCGCTCGTCGAGGCGGGCGTGGCGGTGATCGATGTCGCCGGCGCCGGCGGCACCAGTTGGGCCGCGGTGGAGGGCGAGCGCGCCCGCGATGCCGCCGACCGTGCAGTGGCGATGGCGTTCGCCGATTGGGGGATTCCGACCCCGGCCAGCGTGCAGGCGGTACGTCGGGCGCTGCCAACGGTGAAGCTGATCGCGTCGGGCGGGATCCGCGACGGCGTCGACGTGGCCAAGGCCATCCACCTGGGCGCGGACATCGCCGGGCAGGCGGCCGGCGTGCTGCGCGCGGCGACGGTGTCCACCGAGGCGGTTGTCGCACATTTCGAGATCGTCATCCGCCAGTTGGCCGTCGCCTGCTTCTGCACCGGCTCGGCTGATCTGGCGGCGCTGCGTCAGGCGCGATTGTTGCCCTCGGCGCATCTGCCCGCCGGTTGATGCCGGCGTCGCCCGCACGTGGCGGCGGGCGCCTAGCACGCTGCTGAAATACCTACGCCAAACATAGACTACTGATCCATCTTGGCGAAGCGGTTCGATGCGCGGGAGCGATGTGTTCATGGAGCAGCTGTTCACGATGAAGCGTTGGAGGATTTCGTTCCAGCCGATCATCCACTGCGCCCGGTCCGGCTGATTTGTCGAAATCCTATTCTCTCTCGAGCCGGTGTCGTAGAAAGCGACTCATACCTAACAGTGCATGTACATTTAACAGAAGCGCTGTTAAATAGGGGCATGGTGTTAGAAAGAATTCCTGCCGCGCGGCTAGAAGCGCTCGCTCAGGCGGCGGAAGCGTATGTCCAGCACGCCTTCGGGCGGCGGCTCGAACTCACGCCGATAGCGCCTACAAACGTCCCACACTTCGTGCTTGACCGCTACATGTTGTGGGAAGGGTTGCTGGACGGTCGCACTCTGGTTGTCATGGCGATTTGCGAACCCCGGCAAGGCGCCACAACGGATTACCTCAAGCATCGTGATCTTGTCCGTCGCCAACTTGGCGTCGATCTCATTCTGCTGCTGCTTGACCATGTGCCGAACGCCGTCCGGCGCCAGATGGTGGAGCGGCAGATCGGCTTCATCGCGCCGGGTGCGCAGCTTTATGTCCCGGAAGCATTGCTCGACCTGCGCGAGCGAGCGCGGACGACCGCGATCGCCCCCGCAGACCAGATCAGCCCTACTACGCAATTAGTGCTCCTCGCGGTCCTGCAGGGTATCGCCCTTGAGGAGGAACACCTCACCGACCTTGCCGAGCGACTCCATGTGTCGATCATGAGCATAAGCCGAACACTTGATGAGCTTGAGGCACTCCAACTTGCAAAGGCTCGCCATGTCGGCCGACAACGCCGTCTGCACATGCTTCTGGGTGGTCACGAACTATGGGAGGCAATCCAAGAGCGGTTGCAATCCCCAGTGCGCAAGGTTCGCCTTGTTAGTGGCCGGGTCGAAAACCAAATCGCACCGCTCGCTGGCGAGAGCGCGCTTGCCCGCTACACCATGTTGGCGGCGCCAAGGGTCCAGACGCGCGCCATTCTGTCGATGCGTTGGAAGCGCCTCAAGGAGAGGCTCGCACTCAGCCCAGCCACGGCGTTCGATGACGACCGGTTAGAGATTCAGACCTGGACCTACGACCCGCAGATCCTCGCGCGGGATGCTGTCATAGATCGGCTCTCGCTGTATCTCAGTGTTCGGGGGAGCACGGACGAACGCGTCGCGCAAGCGGCGGAAGAACTATTGGAGAGGTTTGAATGGTGATCGGGGTGGACCGCTTCCGCGCTCATTTCGCGGGCCATGAACATCAATATGTGCTGATCGGTGGTGCCGCCTGCGAGCTTATCATGAACGAGGTCGGCCTGGACTTCCGCGCCACCAAGGATCTCGACATCGTGCTGATCGTCGAGGCGCTGGACGCTGCCTTCGCGGAGCGCTTCTGGGCCTTTGTCGAGCACGGTGGGTACGAGATCAGAGAGCGAAGCCAGGGGGAGAAAGTCCTCTACCGCTTCCAGAAGCCGAAGACCGAAGATTTCCCTGCCATGCTCGAGCTGTTCTCGCGGTCGCCCGAAGGGCTGACGCTTGCCGAGGACTCGCATCTTACGCCGCTTCCTATCGACGAAGCGGCCGCGAGTCTGTCGGCGATCCTGCTCGACGAGGACTATTACGCCTTTCTCAAGTCGATGGTGCGCGATGCCGGCGGCATCCCGGTGCTCAACGAGGCAGCGATCATCCCGTTCAAGGCCCGCGCGTGGCTCGACCTTAGCTGGGAGCGCGATGCGGGCGGCAAGGTTGACGAAAAGAACATCAAAAAACATCGCAACGACGTGGCACGGCTGCTGCAAGTCTTAAGCCCCGAAGCCAGCTATCCGCTGCCCGAGACCGTTGCAAAAGACATGCGGGCGTTCGTCGAGCTGGCGACAGCGGAGGTCGATTATAACCCCGAGCAGTTTAAGGTGAATATGACGCGAGAGGATGTTGCAGACCGGATCCGTGCCGCCTACCAGCTCTGATGGCATCCCGCGGTCATCTCCGTCTATCTCTTCAGAGCTAGAAAATCCCGGATGTTAGCGAATGTATCTGGATCGTAGATTGCAGCCCTTAGATGCTCCCGTAGCGACTGATCATCCCGGAACAACTTCACCATGTCGCGAATGAGAAATTCAGCCAATTTTCTAGTCCTACCGCTGAATTGGCTATCTAGCAGGTGGCGCAGATGTTGCCATGAGAGATCGTCCATTCTGCCACCTGAGATTTGTCGGGCACTTTAGCAGAAGCGCCGTCGTTCGGCCCCAGCCGTCCTCCTCACCCAAGCGTTAGAGGCTTTTTCCGAGCTCCGCGGTAGCAAGAGTCTCCGTGATCGGGCTTATGGGATCGAACTCCTCCTGCTCGTGCACGAGACCACTCGTGGTGAGGAGGTCCGCCAAGCCCGCGATCGCGCTTGCGAGCATGTCGCCGACAGGACCGGCCACACCCGGTGCGGGTCTCCCGAAGCGGCGGAGCAGGTCGACGTTCATCATATGGGCGCGCAGCGGAATGTCGACACCGGCAAGATGTCTTTCGAGGTGCCGGAATATTCGGACCCCTCCGGCGTCCATATCTCCCCAGTGAAACGTCGGCACCTGCGCTTGGGCCGCCAGCCTTGTGACCGTCGCGAGCGTCGGTCGCGAAGGGAAGCCACCGGAATAGATAACGAGGGCCCGTTCGGACCGTGCGACCTCCCGAATGTGCCGGACGAATGACGCGAAGTTCTCGATCGTCAGGACGTAGTCGGGCTTCGTCAGGAGACTGATCCCGCCGGCGCAGTCGGTAGGTATTCCGACATAGGGCATCGCCGGAAAGGACCGCCCGTCCAGCGATACGTCACCGTGCAGCAGGATTGGTTGCGGCAACCGCCTGATACCGGCGCTGGCAAGCAGTTCCTCCGGATCGAGGCGAGTCTGCTCCTCCATGCCCACCAAGATCTTCGCCATTGCTGCGGCGACTTGCCGAACATTCTTCTCCAGCGCTTTACTGTCGCCGACCGTCAACCGCGAGAACGTCCGGAAGTCCTGCTCCCCCTGCGGATCGCCCGACATGCGACCGCGTGCTGCGATGGCGAGGCCGATCACGTTTGCAAGCGTTCGCCCGTCTCCATTCCGAATTCCGATGTGGGAAACGCCCCGCGTCCAGGCCGCGACGGCGTCATCGATCAAACTGGCGGCGCCGGCCGGCAGCCCCGGCTGCGACCGCAGTTCTGAGACGGCTCGGTATGCCAGTTCGCCAGCCGGCCGTCGTTCGACCTTGCGGTAGAGCACCCCGGCATCCTTCAGCCTTGCACCGGTCACCCGACGCTCCGTCTTCGGGCCGGTTTGGACCAGCTCGATCCCGCCTGCTCGCTCTAACGCTGCGAGTTCCTCATCGAAGGCGTCCCGCAGGTCCATGTTGGCGAAGCCGTCATTATCAATCAAGGCGATCAGGTTTCGCACGGCGGGGTTGCGTTCATGCCGCGTGAGCAGATCGTCGATGAGTGAAATGACGGTCGAAAACCCGCGCCGTCTCATTCGGCCGCCTTCGCCTCGAGACCAAGTCGCTCAGCGAGTTCGTCATCCGTCGCGTGCTGGGGGTTGATGGCGCGCATCTCCTCGCGGACGCGGTCCTTGACCCGGATGGATTCGGCGAGGGAAACGTCGCCGCTGCGGAATACGTCGATGATGTAGTCCAGGTTCTCGTAGACGACCGCGCGTTTCTCGGTCGGCGCGGCGATGACGACCTGAAGGCCGATCGCCCGGTAGAATTCGAGCAGCGTCCGCTGGTTGGGACCATCCATCTTGCTGAAGGCCTCGTCGAACACCGCAAGCCCTATTCCAAGATCGCTTGGAGCGGTTGCCTGGCGGACGCCGTGGTAGGCGCTGGCGAGGGCCGCTCCGATGACGACGTAGAACGGCACCTGGCGTTCGGCACCGCTGGCCACGCCGCGTCGGCGGTCGAAGCTCGTCGTCCGCCCGGTGGCGACGTCGCGCATCCTGAGATCGTACGTGAAATAGCTGCGGTAGTCCTGAAAGATGGTAAAGTCGAAGGACTCGTCGGCGAGAAGCTGTTCTATCTGCCTGAGCGCCCGCGCGTGCCGCTCGTCGCGAGGCTCGGCCCGGCCGAACAGAGCATCCAGCACGCGCTCGTCGGCCTCACTGTCCTTGGCGAGATGATAGAGGTCGTCGAACTCCGGTTTGACGAGCTCCGCCAGACGATAGATCTCACCGTGAAGGGGGCGTGTGCGGAGCGCCGCCGAAAGCTTCTCCATCTCCGAATGAAGCTGCCCGAAGAGGCTGTTCAGCTCATGAATGAAGGTCGTCTTGAAGAGACGTGAAACCCGATCTGCCGCCTCGTCCGCTTGCTCGCGGTACCGGATGAGTTCGTTGTCTTCCAGCATCGCAATGCCGTCTAACACCCACGGTTTCACCGTGCCGATGATCGGCACGTCCGCATAGCCCTCGAGTGCGTCGGGGAAGTCGATGGCATACCTCCCAAGGGCCGCCCTGATGTCGTGACTGAGCTCTCGATACCCCTGCTTCGCATCGCCCGCAGCCTTCTCCATGTCGGAAGCAATCCTGGCCGGATTTCTAGCGGGATGCCCCCTATATCGCTGTCGGAGCGATCGCATTTGTGCCGCGGAGGTCACGACACTGCGGAACTGTCGACGGCGATGGGCGAGGCACAGGTAAGAGCCGACGCTCTGCTCGCCCGCGCCCAGCCTCTCCTTGACCTCCTCAATCTTCGTTCTGAGCGACGCGCGACTATCGATCAGTTCATCGCGATCTGTCTTGAGGCTGTTCAATAAGGCCTGCAACCGCTTCTCCGCGTCGAGTAGTTCAGGGTCGACCTGGGCCGATATCCGATCGAGTCGGCGCCGCGCGTCGGCACGCCTGTCTGCCAGATCCCCCAGCGCCAATGTGAGCGCTTCCAACTTGTCTTTTTCATCGACCGGTCTGCTGCAATCCTCGAGCCGCCGCATCGCGTCCTCGAAGAAGCGTTTCTTCTCAAGATGAATCCTCAAAAACTGCGAACGCTGTTCGATCCGCTCCCGGAGCGTGGTCTCCATCAGTGGTGCCGCAGCCCGCCCAATCTTAAGGCCGTCCGGCCGGCGCATTTCGGTGATCAGGCCGTCGTAATACGCACCATCGGCCATTACTGCGCGGCCGCTGCATAGAAGCTCATCCTGGTTCTCCGCAAGCCGAACGTTGCCTATCCTGAAGACTACGAACGCCATGGCCAGCTTATCGTCGCTGCGGATCATCGAAGCTAGCGTACCGCCCTCGGGCACGGTGGATCTCGACTGGAGCTTGCGGGTGTTGGCTACGCGGCATCCCGGATAAGCGTCGCGTCCATGCCGCAGGATCTCGGTCGCACGGTACGCGTGCTCTGGATCAACAATAATGGCCTCGCGGTCGCGGGTGAGCAGCGCCTCTAGCGCATTGCGCCACCGTTCGTCGACGATGTCAGCGACTTCACAGAGTGTGCGTGGCGTCATGCCTTCGCGGCGCAGGGCCTCCATAAGTCTCGAAGTTGCGGCATTAAGGGTGATCTGTCCCCGTCTGGCGTTGGCAAGCTGCTTGCTATCCTCGGCTGCCTCAGCCTCAAGTTGCTTGACCCAGACGATGGCCTCGTCTCGTTGGTCGGTCGCCTTTTCCATCCGGGCGCTCGCGGCTTCTGAGACTGCACCCAGCAGTTGCTCCATCTTCGCCGGATCGCGTGGCCAACCGGGCGGCGCGATCCCACGGCTGGCCTCTTCAACGCGCTCGAGCGCACAGAACAATTCGCCTGGGTATATGACGCTCAGCTTGTCGCGCAAATCCAGGAGTTGGATCGCGCGCGCAGCGCTGAGGTGCCGAGTTAGGAGGCGCTCCATGACGCCCGCATGGTCCCGCTCCAGCCCTCTAATCTCCTGCTCAACGATGGCGCGTTGTCCCTGCGCGCCGGTCGCAGCGAGCTGTCGCTGGACGGATGCGAGCGCCTCGGTCTGATGTTCTATTTCTTCCTCTATCCGCGCAAAATCCTCCATGACCACGCGAATCTCGTGCGCCTTCGACCTTTTTTCACCGATATTCGTCAACAGCCTGGCGAATCCTTCGACCAGCAGGGCGGTCCTCCCAATCGCGCGGCAGGTAAGTTCCTCGGCGAGAAGCCGGTCGAATTCCTCTATCTGGGCGCGGATTGCGCGAAGCACCTCCAATCTTCGATTGAGGTCGGCAATGGTCTTCTGGATCTCGCGGTAGCGGCGGATAGAATCGCGTAGCTCGGCGATGTCGATCGGCTTGGGTTCGAGCAGGTAGCGGTGCACGAACTGCTCGACAGACGAGATGTCCGTGAAGGAAAGCGCGGCCACGAATGTGCGGACAAACCGCTCGGGATCCGACGCGCGGCGCCCTGTGAACAGCGCGCGCATGTACTCGCGAATGAACGTCTTGGCGTCGTCCGGCGTGAGAAGCTGACCGCCCATTTCACTGCAGGCCTGGTCGAGCCGACGGCGGACGACAGGCCACACGGTCGGCCGGGACGCGTCTTCGCTGATATCCAGCAGCATCGAGGTGTCGACGCTAATACCCTCGGCGACGAACCGTCCCAGTACCTCTGTCTGTTGTCCGCGGGCGGCCTCAATGGACAGCCCGAGACTCACAGGCATCCGCCGCCTTTCCGTGTCCTCGAAGACAAGCGCGATGTGGCTTCTAGCCTGGTTCCTGAGGAAAATGTCCTGGTTGAGTTGCCCGAGACAGTAGCCCCCGAGCGTGCGGTCCGAACGGCCGCTGCTCTCGCCAGCGGACCGGTTGAACCGGTACAGACGCGACGAACCGCCGGCCATGATCGCCTGTATCAGATCGATTATTGTGGACTTGCCGGATCGGTTCTGGCCGAGGATGGCCGCATCGCCAGCCAGATCGAGGTCGGCCCGTACCATCATGTGCCAGTTCACTAGGACGATGCGCCGCAGTTCCATCATGCCTCGCCTCCCACGACCTGATCGTCTGCGTCGGGCGTGGTGGCGACTGGACGCGACAAGATCTGCTCGAGCGACGCGACGAAGTCGTCGCCGGCGACGCTAGTGACGAGCGCGCGAATGTCGAGATCCATATTCTGCGCGTCCGCGTCGAACTCACCGAGGCGAACGATCGCCTTGCGTTCGAGCATCCGGAGCACGTCGCGGAACTCGTTTGGCGCAAGCGCCGCGCGCCGGCTGCCGGCGACTATCCCCTGATAGGCCGCATACGCCTCGTTGAGTGTCGTGCGGGTGGTTCCGTTGGTGTAGATTTCGCCGAGTTGGAGTGCCTCTTCCCAGAGCCGTCGCATGATGAGTAACGCGATCGTCTCATCAATGCGCAGCCGCGGCAGCGCCGTGCGCTCCGGATCGGGCAAGATCCCCGCCCAGCCTTCGGTCTCCCGGTGGACGAGACGGTAGCCGCCAACATCAAAGTAAGCCTCGACAAGCTTTGCGAGTTCCGACCGGTGCAGCGTTTCCAGCAGCGTCGCGGCCCCACGGTCTTCCACGTGGACGAACTGGTTTCGCATCAGATGTGCGATGAGTTGCGTGACCTTTAGGAAACCGCGCGGGTTCGAGTTTTCGAGGGCGTTGAACTCAAGCAGCATGCTCGACCTCGAGAGTGATGCTGTCGTCGAGGCGCTTCACATGAAAGCCGCCGCAGTCCAGCCACTCGTTTGACACTGCGTCGTCGGACACCACGAACTCGAACCGGTCCTTAAGCGTCTTCGCGAGCCGCGAGTCGGCGTCGGCACCGAGGCCGCCGGCGACCATCACTCGGATGGCTTCGAAGGCCAGGAAATCATCGACGGTCTCGATTCTCAAATAAGCCGCCGTGGTCTCGCTAAAGGGCCGTACCCGTCTTTCGAGGAAACGGCTAACCTTTGCCGGCGAGATGGTCAGGCGATCCAAGTATTCCCGCTCGAGCTGACGCCTGAATTCGCGTATCGGATCTGGCGGCGGAAGGGCAAGGTCGGCGTCGGCGATCTCCGGCCGCGAGCCGCGCGGCTTCGCGAGGAGCTCGGGCGCAACCACGGTCATCCGGGGCTCAATCAATCCTCGTACCGCAAGATCGTCCACGCCCCGCGAGAGAGCATCGTCGAGCCCCTGGATCACATGCTCGCTGCGTTGGAGGAAGTTGGTCCGGCGCCCTGCGTACCTGACCACGTTACGCAGCCGCGTCTCGAGCCTGGACCGGTGCTGCTGGATCGCCTCGAAGGATTCCTCGATCCGTTCGAACACGCGGCGAATCCGGAACAGGTCCTCCTGCACGAGGTCGCGCGCCGCTTGCCCATCGGGAACGAGCCGGGATTCTAGATACGCGTCAGCTACGGCGGCCAAGTCAATCTCGGAATCCTCCAACTCGTCGAGCGAGGCGAGAATGGTCCGCCGATGCCGATAGGGATGCGCCGTGGTCGAGATGGACGTGTAGTCTCGCAGGAGCACCCGCTCGACGAAGTCCTCGAAGTAGTGTCGCAGCCGCTCGGCAAGCGTGTCCGAGGAGAGCACCTGCCGATCAACCTCCCGCAGGGCCGCGAGCACGCTTCTCATGTAGCGTCCGAAACGTGCCGAGTCATGGGCGGCCTTGTTGAGGCCGAGAGCGTTCTCCGCCGGTTTCTCCCGCACCGCACGGATCGCATTCCTCACCTCCACCACAAGGCCGCCGAGTTGCTCGGCGCCGCCCTCCTTCAAGGAGCACAGGAATTCGGCGAGACGCATCGCGCCTGACGGCATCTCTACTGTCGTCTTGAGGCCATAGCTCGCCTCGTCCAGCCAGCCCGTCTGCAGCATCCGGTTGTAGATGTGCCGGGACCGGCTGATCGCGGTCCCGGTGGCTTGATTGTCCACGCCTAAGACGCGTCGACGCCTGACCCGTCGACCGGTCCGCGTGACGAGGCGGTCGAGATCGACGGCGGCTTCGTCCTCGGCCCAGAGGCTAGGCTCCCGCGTGATGCAGTTGTAGATCACGCCGACTACCTCTGCCTCGGTCGGGAACAGGAGGTCGGACCGGTAGAAATCGTCGTAGACGGCGAGGATCGCACGCTCATAGAGCAGCCGGTTCCCGCCAGAGAACACCGTAAAGACGTCCGGGCCGAGTTGACCGAAGAGTTGCGGACGCGATGCATCCGATACTGAAGATACTGCGGACTTTGCCAAGATTCCCACCCCTGACGAGGAAGTTGACGGGAGCCCGTCTGAAGGTCAAGTGCTTAAAGATGATGCCTGCCGGTAAGGCAGGGAAAATTAATCAACCGGCTTCGGGCAATGATGAACAAACGGTCGAATGCTGCGCAAAGCGGCCAGCCGTTCCCAGGACTCTTTTTTTGTCAGAGGCAGTCCTGGGCGGATGTTTCCCATCCGAGCAATCCCTCGCCTGCCCCTCGCTCCTGCATTGGTCACTTTCTGACCCAGACCCCCAAGATACACACGCGGGAGTGTCTACAACAACTCAATACCGAGAATTTGGAGCGATTGTGAATCGTTGTAGCCGTGTAAAAACTGCGCTAAAGGGTCAACGTTTTCAGTGTCATAGGCGCGAAACGACAGACGCTCCGTCATTCGCTCTGTCGGAAATGCGCGAGGTCGCCGAGATGCGCGCAGTTCCCGAAGTGCTGGCCCTTGGCCAAGCGGTGCCGCGCCGGACCCGGGCCCATTCTGGATGCCGCCGAGGAAACGATCCGACAGCGAGAAGGCAGGCATCCGGGCCTGGGAGCTGGGAAAAACAGTGGGCAACCGACACTACTGCCGGGTTTGTCGAGTGAGCGACACGAGTTGTTCGGCTTGGCTCCTGATCTCTCCATCATTCAAGTCATTGAATAGCATCGAGAACATTTTTTCTGAGGCTTTCCTGCTCAATTGGCACGACTTTTGAAGCTTCCTTCTAGAATGGCGGTAGGAGCTGCCGACCGATTTCACGTCATGGATAATATCCGATCGGTGGAACGACGGGAGGAAAGCAGCATGTCACATCTGCATCGGCTGCCTATACTATCGGAAAGCGGGCGTGACCTGCGGAACCCGGGCGGCAAAACAAGCGAAGGTGTATCTACGCTTCATGACCTCATTTGCACCGGTGACGGACCGTCATTCCTAATGGAAGCCCATGACGCGCTCTCCGCGGCGATCGCGCAGCGGTCCGGTTTCAAGGCGCTTTGGGCGTCCGGCCTCTCGATCTCCTCCAGCCTCGGCTACCGCGATGCGAACGAGGCTTCTTGGACCCAGGTGGTCGACGTCGTGGAACGGATGGCGGACGCAGCGGAAATTCCAATCCTTGTCGACGGAGATAGCGGATTCGGCAATTTCAACAATGCCCGTCTGGTCGCTCGCAAGCTGCGGCAGCACGGCGCGAGCGGCGTTTGCCTCGAAGACAAGGCGTTCCCGAAGATGAACTCCTTCGTCAGCGACCGTCATCCGCTGGCGGAGATCGGCGAGTTCTGCGGTCGCCTGAAGGCGGTCAAGGATCAGGTTCCGGATCCGGAGTTCGTTCTCGTCGCTCGAATCGAGGCGCTGATCGCCGGATACGGTCAGCAGGAGGCGCTTGCACGAGCGCACGCCTATGCGGACGCTGGCGCCGATGCGATCCTGGTTCACTCCTGCAAGTCCGATGCGGAGGAGATCTTCACCTTCACGCGAGCCTGGCAGAACCGACTGCCCGTCGTGATCGTACCGACAAAATACCACCGTACGCCCGTTGCTGATTATCGCGCGGCCGGTATTTCCACGGTCATCTGGGCCAACCACAACCTGCGCGCCGCGATTTCGGCGATGCGTCAGGTGTGCGACCGCATCATCCAGGAGGAGAGCATTGCCGGTGTCGAAGGTGAAGTCGCGACGCTCGACGAGCTGTTCGAACTGATGAACTACGGCGAGCTCTCAGCGGCAAAAGAGAAATACCTTCCGCGGGCAGTGGACGGCCAAGGACCGCAGCGAGAGGTTCCTTCGAAAAGGATGGATGGAGACGCGCATGTTGGCGCAACGGACAAACTTGTTTAAATCGTCCGGGACCGCGGCCGCCCGCGCCGCGGCGAAGGCTGCCGCCGATGCCGGGATGGAGATTGTTGATCTCACGGCCGGCGAGATCTGGAGCGATCTGGCACCGACGATCCGGGACGGAGCGATCGAGGCGATCCGACAAGGCCTGAACCGCTACACTGACACCATCGGCTCGATGGAGTTGCGCGAGGCGCTGGCACGGAAGGTATCGGTCGAGACGGGGCAGCTTTGGCGGGCCGACGAGCTCGCCGTGACCAACGGCGCCAAGCAGGCTCTTTTCAACGTGGCGATGACGCTGATCAATCCCGGCGACCAGGTCATCATTCCCGCGCCCTACTGGACAACATTCCCAGCGCAGATCCAGATCGCCGGCGGCACCCCAGTCCATATCGACACGCGAGGAAACGGCTACGTTCCACGGATCGACGACATCCAACGCGTCATCACGCCGCTGACCCGGGCCATCGTCGTCAACACGCCCGCCAACCCCAGCGGCGCCGTCTACGACGCGGAGACTCTTTCGGGCATCGCCCAGCTGGCGATGGATCGGGACCTCTGGATCATCTTCGATGAATGTTACGGCCCCTTCACCCATGATGGCCATCGGCATCATCCGGTTGTGTCACTGACCCCCGAGGTCCGGGCCCGGACGGTGATCGTCAATGCCTTCTCCAAAGGCCTGGCCCTCACCGGCTGGCGCGTTGGCTATCTCGCTGCGCCGAAAGAACTGATCTCGGCTGCCAAGGCGTTTCAGTCGCACACGACATCGAACCCGAATGTCGTTGCCCAGTATGCAGTGCTGCACCACCTCCGTGAGGGAGATGGCGCCTTTGAGGCCCGGCTCAAGTGTCGATTGACGGCGGCGCGGCAGGCTGGGCTTACTGCCCTCTCCGAGCTGCAGCGCGTGCCGATACCTGAAGCACAGGGCGGGTTCTATTTCTATCTCGATCTGTCCGGCCTGTTGCGGCCGACGCTCGCCAATGATGACGCCAGGACAGCCGACGACATCGTGGCCGCGCTGCTCGCCCAAGCCGGCGTGGCCGGCGTGTCAGGCACTGCCTTCGGCGATCCCATGGGGCTCAGGCTCTCCTATGGCGTTCCGCCGAAGCAACTCAAGGTGGGCCTCGAGCGTGTGGTCGGCGTCCTTAACGGCTGGAACCGAAAGAATCGTCGCAGCAAGCAAAATAGAAGGGCTTAACCCATGACTGCAATTGGTCCGAGAGAGGCGGTGATTCTTGCCGCCGGGTTTGGCTCGCGCCTGCGTCCGCTCACCGATCTGCGGCCGAAGCCGCTGGTCGAAGTCAACGGCACGCCGATCCTTCACAACGCCTTGCAGAACCTCGAGGCAGTCGGCGTAAGGGAGGTGACGATCGTTGTCGGCTATCGCAAAGACGCGATCCAATATTACTGCGGCCAACGCTTCGGTGGGCTCGATATCAATTATGTCGAGTCGACGGTCTTCGACCGCACGGGCAGCGCCTATTCACTCTGGCTGGCACGCGACGCGTTACTCTCGGGAGACTGCTATCTTCTTGAGGGCGACGTCTTCTTTGAGGAAGACGCGCTTCGGCGCTTGACGATAGATGACGCGGCGAATTCAGCCGCAGTAGCGCCTTTCCATCCGTCGATGGAGGGCTCTGCAGTAATTTTGTCCGAAGGCGGATTTATTTCCGAGTTTCGGCTTAAACAAACAGCTGCGGACCTGGTTTCCGGCGGCCCGGCTCTCTTCAAGACGGTGAATCTCATGCGCTTCTCCGACGCGACACTGCGCACGATAATCGTGCCTGCCCTTGATGATCTCATCGGTTCCGGTGCGATCAAGGCTTACATGGAGGAGTTTCTTGCTCATCTTATCGAAAGCCGCGGCCTCCTGCTTGCGGCTGCCCGCTGCGATGAGCTGCGATGGTACGAGATAGACAGCGAGGCCGATCTAAGGACTGCGGAGAACATATTCTCACCCTTATGCGGATCGCCTTCTCCGGCATCAAATCGCGTCGAGATAGGATCGGACGGCTTCCAATGATCATCTATCTTTCAGACCGCGCAAACCAGATCACGATGCTTGGCCTCCTGGCATCAGGAACCGCGCTCTATTTTGCGCAATCGGGCAAACCGGAGCTTGCAATCGCAGCAGCGCTCTGGGCGGTCTTAGCAGACCATTTCGACGGAGTGGTCGCGAAGCGAACGAAAAACCGGTCGGCAGAGACGGCCAGTATGGGTAAGAGTCTGGATGGATTTGCTGATCTCCTGTACGGCGCCGTCATTCCGGCTGCGGTACTCATGCAAATCGGAACAGGCGGTGTCTTACCGTTGGTAACGGGACTCGCTCTAATACTCGCTGGTGCTTTGCGATTAAGTTATTTCAGCAATTTCGGGATGTCCACAAAAGGGTATTTCACCGGCGTTCCGCTTTCCTACGATGTTCCGCTCATGGCAGTTCTTCTGCTTATCGCAGCGTGGATTCCTGTTCCACTGTGGAACAATGCTACATGCGGACTCTTCTTGTTGCTCGCGGTTCTGCACGTGCTGCCCATCGCCGTGCCAAGTATGAATCGCGCAATGTATGCAGTGGTCACCGTCTTCGCGGTCGTGGCGTCAATATTCCTAGCTTATCGCGGCTTTTCGGCGGGGTAGCCAGCCGAATCCAGTCCGTCTCTCATCTTCGAAAAGGAACCCGCAAATGAATGGTCCGATCAAATGGGCGATCGTGGCGCTGTCGCCGAACACCATGTTAACCGCTCTCTTTATGCAGCGGTAGCGCTCGATGCTCTCCTCCTTCATCCTGGCAAGACGACCGGGCGCATTAATTGCAGATGTCGGGGCGGAAACCGGCGAGCTCACCGGCATGTTGGCCTACGCAATCGAACCGAGCGAGGGAAAGTCGGATCGGCGACCCTTCGGACCGCCTGTCGAACGGTTCGAATGGACGGTCGGGTTCAGCGGAGGATCATGGCGATCTGGAACCTCAACGACCCCGATGACTTCTTGGTGAAAGAAATCGAAGCGGAGATTGAGGCGCGACCCGGGTCTTCAACGGGTTCAAAAAAAAGCATCTACAAATTGTTTGGCAGGCAGCCACCTACTCGGACATCTTGAGATCCTACCACAATGTCCCGAGCCAAATCGGCTCCGAATGCTGGGCGAGACCTTAAACCTGATTGCCAATCGCGTAACTGGGAAAACCGAGGGCATCACACTCATCACACTCTTGCATGGACGGTTCGGTCAATCTGACCGAACCAAAAGTGGATTGGGGGCCTAGAGCACGTCCGGTTTAATCCGGTTCATAGCCTGCGGCCTTGAAGTAGTTTTCGCATTCTGTTGGCGTAAAAAGGTCGACGAGCGCGCCGACGGTGTCCCATAGGGCTGCGATTGTTCGCTCGGCCCTCGCCCGCAGGAGCGCCTTGAGCTTTGCGAAGGCGTTTTCGATGGGGTTGAAGTCGGGGCTGTAGGGCGGGAGGAACATCAGCTTTGCACCGGCGGCTTCGATCGCCTCGCGCACGCCCCCGGACTTGTGCGCCGGCAAATTGTCCATGACGACGACGTCGCCTGGCGTCAGCGTTGGCGCCAGCACCTGCTCGACATAGGCGAGGAACACGACCCCGTTCATGGCGCCGTCGTAGACGAAGGGCGCGGTCATTCCGGTCAGCCTGAGCGCGCCGGTGAAGGTCGTGGTCTTCCAGTGACCGTGCGGCACGCCGGCCCGGCAGCGTTCGCCGCGCAGCGCTCTTCCGCGCAGGCGAGCCATCTTGGTCGACAGCCCGGTCTCATCGATGAAGACGAGCCTTGCCGGATCGAGGTCGAGCTGGCCGTCGAACCAGGCACGCCGGCGCTTCAGGATGTCGGGGCGATCTTGCTCCAGTGCGTGTGCGGACTTTTTTTGAACGTCCAGCCGTGCCCCCGCAGCCAGTCGCTCAACGTGCTGCGGCCGATGCGCATGGACCGCTCGGCCAAGAGCCGCTCCACCATCTCGTTCAGCGTGATGTCCTTGCGCTCCTCGATCATCCCGATGATGAAGTCGGCATGGGCGTCGAGACGCGAGCCGCGCCGTCGTCCCTGCGGTCGTGGTGTCGTCTCGCCCATCCGGGCTCTGCCGATCCAGCGGATCGCACTCGATATCCCGACACCGAACCGAGCCGCTGCTTGCGGGCCGATGCTCCTTCACCCGCAGCCTTCACGACACGTGACCGCAGATCCTCACCAAGTGCTCTCGCCATCGTCCACCTCCATAAAAGTGGACGTTGAATCAGCCAAACCGATTCGCGTCACATCACAATCGATTCATCGATCGCCGGACGTGCTCTAGATCATGCAACCTAAACCAATGCCTAGCGAGCCGCTCAGTCGTTCACTCGTTCACGATTTTCCCGGCGGATATTGGCGTTATGGTGTCACCGATCATGTTCTGCTGGTAAATCTATACTTTCCGCCCCATGGTTTCTATACCGCGCTTGGCGAGCGGCTTCCCGAGCTCATCAGTTGCTATCCGTCACCGCAGCCACATCTTGCTGAGCAGTTGGGCAGCTTGATTTCCCAAAATCCGCAGAACCTCGCTGTTGGCAATGGCGTTGCGGAACTGATTCATGCGAGCATCCAAGCGCTAAACTGGCGCTTAGCCGTTCCGACACCGTCCTTCAATCCATACGAGCAGGTAGTGTCGCCCAAACGACTGGCGCGGTTTCCTTTACCTGCTCCAGACTTCGAGCTCGATATCGAGAAGTTCGCTTGGCATGCGATAGCGCACAACGCCGACGCGGTGGTTGTCATTTCGCCCAACAATCCAACCTCTAGGGGAGTGCTACCGCAGGAGCTTCTCCATCTCACAAAAATACTTTTAGAAAGAAACATTCGACTAATCGTCGATGAATCGTTCGTCGAATTCACCTCAGAGGGTGCTTCCGGAAGTATCGATGGCAGAATACAAGAATATCCAAACCTAGTGATATTCAAAAGCCTCGGGAAGATATTCGGCGTTTGCGGGCTACGTCTCGGCTACATGCTCGCAAGCGATCACAAGCTGATATCGTCCGTGCGAAGAAATTTGCCGGCTTGGAATGTAAATACTTTAGGAGAGTTTTTCCTCCACGCTCTGCCGAGCTACCAGCGCGAAGCAGAGGAAAGCTGGACTCAGGTGCGCCGGGATCGCGATCAGCTCTATTCAGAACTCGCGAAGATCCCTGATATGCATGTACTTCGGCCCGATGCAAACTTCGTCTTCTGCCGCCTTCCAGATGATTGGCCAGATGGAGCCACGCTCGCGGAAAAGCTCCTTGCGCACCATAGAGTCCTGATTCGCCACAGTGGGGCTAAAACGCTCAGCAAGGGAGCTCGGTACTTGCGTATTGCTGCGCGGACATTCGACGAAAACAGACTTCTTGTAGAGCGCCTTCAGGAGGTCGCCGAAACATAGTGTCGGTACGAAACGGAGAAAGATGGCAAATCAACGGGACCAACGGTCGGGTTAGGCGGCCGTTACGCATTGCTCCAGCCGTTCCGGTGTTAGCGGAATGAACATTTGGGCCGCGATCGTCTTTGCGCCTATCCTGCCTGCGTCGGAATTAAATTATGCGGGCCGCAGGCCCCGCATATTTTCCCCCGGGGGACGCAGCTTTCATGGGCAATCCTGTCGGCGTAGCCGCTGCTCGAGTTTTTGATGCTCGCTCAGCCTTCCGCCGTGCCGCTTTCGATATGGATCGCCTCTCCAACGTGAATGCGCCGCAGAACCTGCCGGAAGCTGCCGAGCCTTGCTTCGAAGGCCTCGCTCCGAATGTCCGGGATCGCCTGCGATGCATGTCCAAAGACCTCATGCAGGACGCGGCCTGTAACCGTGTTCGGCACGGCGATCCCGAGAAGGTGCAGAAAGGTCGGAGCAAAATCGCAGATGCCGGAGGGGGCCTTGGAGACTGAACCTTGCGCGGGGAATGCCGAGCCAGCGACAATGCCGAGGGCAGCGAGTTCTTTCGGATGCAATCCGCCATGGACGCCAAGCCCCGTGCGGCGGTCATTGTCATAGGACGTCCCCCCGATGAGGCCAAATGAATCGACGCCATCATCTGCTCGGAAGGAAAAGGACACGTCTGGTGCACGAGGATGATCAGCAAAGACCAGACGACTGCCAAGGCTTCCGGGGGCGATGCCCTCAGTTTCATTCTTTGCGCGTGTGAATACCGGACCACACCACGGCTGGCTGGTAATCGTCGCCACCAGCCGGGCGATCTTCTGGTCACTTGGGTCGGCGAGATAGAGAGCTCCGACCTGCCCAGGCACGACAACGACATCGACATCCGGCGCGGGTGCCGTACCGGCACGAAAACCGGCTTCGCGCAGATTGTCAACCACCGAAACCCGCGTATGACCCGAGATGTGTCCGTGATCCGACATCGCGATAATCTGCACGCCTTTGGCGCGCTCTTCCGCCTCCCACCAGTCGAGCACACGTCCAAACTGGCGGTCGCAATGAGTGATGATGCCGCGCGTCGCCTCGGCGCCGGTGCCATGGAAATGCGAGGTGATGTCGGGCTCGCCATAGGAAAGGATCGTGACGTCCGGCCGGTATTTCGGCCAGACCACGTCGAGAAACGCTGAGGTTATCCAGTCCTGCCCGGCCGTGTTGGGCTCGACTTCTAGCGATGCCGGCTCCAGCGGGCCAATCCGACGTTGGGCCTCTGCTAGCACATCATCGGGAGTGCAGGCCTCCCGGAAATGGCCCGAGAGGCGAATGTGGCCGAAGTCCTCGGCTTTGTGATGGAAGAAGCGTGTCGTGCCGGGTGTATTCGTGGCCAACACGGCCATGCTGCGCCCGGCCCCAGCGAGGATTTCGCCAAGCGTGGGCACCGACATCAGTCCTCCACCGCTTTCGAGGTCGAGCTTGCGCAGGAGCACGGCATCTGACGTGTCGATATAGCGCGGCGGCGTAACGGATCGGTCGACATATCGGTTTCCCACCATGCCGTGTCGACCAGGAGTGGCGCCTGTCACGAGGCTCGGGAAGGCCGCACGGGTTTCGCTGGGATAGATCGTCCGATGCTTCGCCAGCGTGACACCCAGGTACTGCAAGCGGCAGAGGTTCGGCGTCAGATCTGGCAAGACGAGGTCGGGACGAAGGCCGTCAAAGCTGATGATGAGAAACCGCATGATATCTTAATTCTAGTTGCCCACATGGGTGAACGTGCAGTTCGTCAGTCGCGGATCGCCAGTTCACTTGACAACGTCCAACAAGCGTCCACGAGACCGCGGATGTATCAGGGCAACGCATGGAAAGGCCCGCCGGGGCGGAGACGTGCCAAAAACGGATTCGAAGGCGTTCCGCAGAGCGCCATAGATTGCTTGCTGATCCGCGCATGGCCGACCGACGACAGCCGTGCGCGCGCAATCGGCGCTGCCTGAACCTTGTCCGGTGCCGCAGATAATCGACTCCGGTTGGATCAGCATCATTCCGTCCAGCCCTGCCTTTTCAAGGACGGTTAAGTAGGCGGGAAAAAGCAATGAGATGTTCCTGTACGAGAGATGATTTACTGGCGACGCCTAGCTGCACCACTCGGTCCAACATGGCGGTATTGAAAACGTCAGACCATCGGCGCTCCGATTTGAAGGGGCTGAGGGCGGAACGCGTCAGGCTGCTTGAGCGTCAACGCGGGCCTTTATCCAACCGGTCGCGCAGCCAGTCGCCCAACAAGCTTATGGAGAGCGTCGTCGCGACGATCAGCACAGCAGGTGCAAACATGATCCAGGGCGCACGTGTCATATACTCTCGGCCATAGCCGAGCATGTTTCCGAGGCTCGTCATCGGGGGCTGAACGCCAAGGCCCAGAAAGGAAAGGCTGCTTTCCATGAGGATGATCTCCGGGAAGGTCAGCGTCATGGAAACAATGAGCGTCGACGAGATATTCGGTAGGATGTGCCGCAGATATACCTGCATTGGGCTCGCACCCAACTGACGAACAGCTCCGGCGTAGCCTTGCGCGCTGGCGGCGACCGCAAGCCCGCGTGCGATACGCGCGTAGCGTTCCCAGCCATAAAGTCCCATCAGTCCAATGAACAGCGGCAAAGCGTTTCCGAAAAACGCAAGCACCGACAGGGAAAGGATGAGGAAAGGCATGGCTGCCTGAAAGTCAGCGAGCATCAGGATGAACTGCTCGACGCGCCCACGAAAGTGGGCCGCAGCAAAGCCCATCGTGGTGCCAACGCACGCCGAAATCAGCGTTGCCCCAAGGGCGACCAGAATTGAGATACGAACAGATACGATCAGTCGCGATAGAATATCGCGTCCGAGTTCGTCTGTTCCAAGCACATGGTGCGGATGGTAGGGCGAGGCAAGCCGGTTAGGCAGATCAAGCGCGGTGTATTGGTACGGGGCGATTCCATCAGCAAGCAGCGCCATTATGACGATAAAAACGATCCAGAGCACGCTGGCGATGACGGAGAAAGGAATTCGGCGGTGTTTCGTGGTCTCTCGCGTGCCAGTCGCCGTTTCGGTTACTTTTCCCATCATGTTCATTGCTCAGCGCCCCCCGGTCGAGTTCGCGTTGGCCAGGCGCGGATCGAGGATGCCGTAGAGGAAGTCCACGATGAGGTTGGAGACCACCATTGTGGCGGCCACCAGCAGGAGAATACACTGCACAACCGCCAGATCGCGGGCTGTCACCGACACCACCAGCAGATTGCCGACACCCGGCCAGGAGAAGACGCTCTCGACCACAACCGAACCAGCGATCAGATTGCCGACCATGAAGCCGACAATGGTAACGGCAGGAATTGCGGCGTTCGGCAGGGCGTGACCACGCACAACTGCGGCCCATGGGATACCCTTGGCACTGGCAGTGCGAATGTACGGCTGCCCCAGTACCTCCAGCATTGCGCTTCGAATGAACCGTGCGAGCACGGCAGCGCCACCAACGCCGAGAGTGATGATCGGCAGGATTAGATGCTGCAGATCGCCCGTGCCGCCGGTCGGCAGCCACGCAAACCAGATTGCAAGGACTTGAACCAATACGAGACCGAGGACAAAGCTCGGCACCGTATATCCTGCGACCGCCGTGACCATGACGGCACGGTCAATGGCGCTGTCCCGATGCAAAGCGGCATAGAGACCGGCTGGAATACCGATGGCCAGTTTCATCAAAAGCGCAGGAAGGGTCAGCATAAGCGTTGCCGGGATACGTCCCAGAACAAGGTCAAGCGCAGGCCCGCCTCCACGCATCGACCGGCCGAGCTCGCCCTGAAAGATCGCTGCGAAGTAATGGAGATATTGCATCCAGAGTGGCAGATCCAGACCCCACTCCCGGCGAAAGGCGGCCATGGCCTCGGGCGAGGCGTCGTCCCCCATGATGCTGCGGGCCGGATCTCCCGAGAGCCTCAGGACGATGAAGGCGAACGTGACCACCAGCGCGATTGTCAGAACGGCACGCAAGACACGGATAGCAAAGTACCGAAACATCAGGTTCCAACCTTCTTGGTCGGCGGGTTGGTATGGACGGCATGACAAGCAACGGATCGTCCGTCCGGCAGAGTCGAGAATGTGGGGGAGACGCTCACGCACTGCGGCCGCGCGATGGAACAGCGAGGGTGAAACGCGCAGCCGGTCGGACGGGCTGCAGGGTTGGGTGGTTCGCCCTTGAGTATGATGCGCTCGCGCGTGCGCCGGCCTACAACAGGTACCGCTGAGACAAGCGCCTTGGTATAGGGGTGGGTGGGGCTCGAGAGCAAAAGATTTGTCTCGCCATATTCAACGATACGACCGAGATACATCACAGCCGTATGCTGACTGACTTGGCGAACCACTTTCAAATCATGACTGATGAAGAGGAGAGTAAGACGTAGGTCCTTTTGAAGGTCCATCAGTAGGTTGACGACCTGGGCCTGGATCGATACGTCGAGAGCCGAGACCGGCTCGTCGCAGACCAACAACGCCGGTTGCATGATCAGCGCCCGAGCAAGAACAGCACGCTGACGCTGCCCACCCGACAGTTGATAGGGCAGGCTCGAGGCATGACTCGCATTCAGGCCAACCGCATCGAGCATAGTCAGCGCTTCGTTGTTCCGCTTCGATGCAGCGCCGATGTCATGGATGTCCAGTGGCTCCCGGACCTGATCGAGGATCGACAGTCGGCGGTCCAGCGCGGCGAGTGGATCCTGATAGATCATTTGCATATGGGTGCGCATGCGGCGCCACGCTGGTGTATCGGCGGGCGGCAGTTCATTCCCTCGGAAGAGCACATATCCGCTGTTCGGCCGTTCAAGGCCGAGCGCGATTCGTCCTGTGGTTGATTTTCCCGATCCGGATTCGCCAACGAGAGCCAGCGTCTGCCCCTCTTTTAGAGACAGTGACACTTCTTCAACAGCGTGGACAGGCACCTTTGTTCCGAAGAGCCCCTGCCGCGTCGAATAGCTGCGCGAAATGCCGTGCAGGTCAAGAATGGTTGCAGTCATGCCAGCACGCTTGCCTTTAGTTTTAAGGGCTGTTGGGCCTCCGTGGCGGGCCCTGCTATGCAGGCGGAGAAGCGGCCGACTTCGGTTTGCTTGAGTGGCGGAATGGTCGCTTCACAAACCGGCATGCGTTGCGGACAGCGGGGCGCAAACGGGCACCCTGGAGGCATGTTTGCCTGCTCCGGCACCTGCCCCTCGATGGAAATGAGCCGTCGCAACGCGCCTCCGAAAGGCGGCAAGGCCGCAAGGAGTCCCTGCGTATAGGGATGCCGCGGACTAGCAAAGATCGAGTCTGACGGCGCTGTCTCGACGACGCGGCCGCCATACATCACTATGATGCGCTCGCAGGTTTCGGAAACGACGCCGAGATCGTGGCTGATGAGAACAAGAGCCATGCCCGTCTCGCGCCGAATGGTGGTCAAGAGGTCCAGTATCTGGGCTTGGATTGTCGCGTCGAGCGCGGTGGTCGGCTCGTCGGCAACCAGGACGTCCGGCTTTCCGGCGAGCGCCGTGGCGATCATGACCCGCTGGTTCTGACCGCCGGACAGTTCATGGGGAAAAGCGTCGAAGCGACGTCCCGCGTCCGGCAGGCCAACGAGCTCGAAAAGACGTTTTGTCTCGCCCCGGATGTTCGAGCCCGACACCCCCTGATGTCGCGCGAGAACTTCGCCAACCTGCCGACCAATTCGGATGACAGGATTGAGCGCGCTGGACGGGTCCTGGAAGATCATCGCCACGCGTCCGCCCCTGATCCGGTCGAGCCGCATCGCTGATGCGCCACGCAGTTCTTCCCCTTCCAGCCGAATGCTTCCCGACACGGTAGCCGTGCGAGGCAGCAACCCGAGCGCAGCAAGCCAGGTAACCGACTTGCCGCTACCTGACTCGCCTACAATACCGATTGACTCGCCCCGTGCGACCGTGAGATCGACTCCCCTAATTACCTGGACGCCGCTGAAGTCGACGGAGAGGCCTTCGATCGTGAGCAACGGTTGCGACGACGAAGCCGCCGGCAAAGCGGATGCTGGTGCAGTGCCGGCGAGATTTGCCATCGCCGTCCCTCCTCGCGTGGTCATCAGTTTTGCGTATAGGCGGCGTTGAACGGACCGAAGTTCAGGTCAAGTGTCTGCCCCGGGACCCAGGCGATATCCTTACGCTTGCCATAGAACTGACCGGAACCGTGGAGGATCACGCAAGGAGGATCTTCCCGGTCGACGATGTCGAGCATCCGGCGGATGATCGACCGGCGTGCCTGCGGATCGGCGGTTTCCTTCAGCTTTTCGCCAAGTCCGAAATATTCTTCGTTGCTCCAGATACCCTCTTTGACGTTCGCCCCAGATGGTCCGAAGACGCGCCAAGCGTGGCCGAGCGGGTCGGGGAAGGTGGCGGTGTTCGAACTCTCGTAGATCGCGTTGATCGGCTTGCTTTCGATCTGGGCGAAGTTCTCCATCATCTGAAGCTCGACATTGATGCCGACCGCTCGCCACATCTCGACCATTATCTGCGCGCCAGAGACCTGGTTGGGATAATAGTTGTTGAGCAATCGGTAGGTGATTGTTTCACCATTGTAGCCGCTCTCGCGTAGGAGTTGACGCGCCAAATCGGGGTCGTATGCGAGACCGGGGAAGTCCTCGATATACGCATCGCCGAAGCTGGGGAGTTGGTAGCCGTTGGGAATGAGTAGCATATCATGCCAGAGCGCCCGGACGATGGCCTCTCGGTCGATCGCGAGGCTGAGGGCGCGGCGCACGCCTTCCTTGCCGAGGATCGGACCGGTCGTATCGATATTCAGCGCCCGGATATTCTGAACGGGGCCGCCGGAAACTTCGAGCTCGGGGTGCTTCTCGATTTCCGAGAACATGTCGGGAGAGAGATCCGTGATTAAGTCCACTTCGCCAGCCATGAGCGCGTTCGCCCGTGAAGCCAGTTCCGGGATGATCCTGAAGTGAATCCCTTCTAAGGGCGGCAGCCCACCCCAGTAGGCATCGTGCGCGGCCAGAACGACTTCGACATCGAGAGATTGGCTGACGATCCGATACGGTCCTGTTCCGACCGGCGCAGCCGTCCAGGCATCCCAGGAACCTGCCGCTCCGAAAGCACGCTTGCTGACGATTTCCGAGCCCCACGAGGCCAGCCGTTTCTCGAGCAATGCATCATCGCCTTTGGCATGAACGATGACGGTGTGGCTGTCGACGATGTCGACCTTGTCGATGGTGTCCAGAGTCTCCATGGCAGTGACCTTTCCTGCCATGTCTGGGCCAAGCAGGTGCTCAGGACTCAAAGTGAAGGCGACATCCTCTGCGGTGAACTCACCGTCATCATGGAACTTCACACCCTTTCGCAGGAAAAGACGAACTGACTTGGCGTTCACACGTTCCCAACGCTCCGCAAGGGCCGGACGTAACCTCATAGCGGACGTATGATCGAAGGCGAACAGTGTGTCGAACATCTGCGGCGCTATGCGCCGTGTCGCGGTGTGAGCATACAAAACAGGCTCGACGGCGGGCGGGAAGCCGGACATGCCGATCCTAAGGGTGCGGCGAGCGGCGCCCTGGGCCTTCGCTGAAGGTACCCCGGTCATTCCCAGAAGACTGCTGGCCGCCCCGGCTACCAATAGATTACGTCGCGTTATCGAAAACATGTGCGTACTTGGCTCCTGTGTAGCTTCGCGAAGCAACGACATCGCTTCGGGCTGGGGGATTTCTTTTCTACGTCCATGAGCACTTCTCGGTGCCAGGCGAGAACAAGCGGGATTACTCACCTCATGTGCTACAACAGCATGACAATCATCGAATAATGCGATAACAAACCCGCGCTTTTGGATGAATTCAGGAGGCGGCTACAATCGGTCATGGCAGACGATAAAGATCTTTCGCTCAACGCTGTTCGGGCTTTCGTGCAGGTCGCACGCGACAAGACCGTCACCCGGGCCTCGAAGACGCTTGGCATCACCCAGAGCTCGGTGAGCCGCCACATCGCGGTGCTGGAGGAGTATTTCGGCGCCAAGCTGCTCGAACGGCGCGGGCGTCAAAGCCAGCTCACGGATTTCGGGCGGCTGTTCGCCGATGCCGTCGCCGAACCTCTCGAGACGATCCTCTTCACGGCAAGGCGGATGCGCCGCCGCGGTGACAGGAAGGATGCCAACCGGCTCGTCATCAGAACCTCGCTCTCGACCTTCGCCTATACGCTGCTCATTCCGAACTTGAGCGACTTCTCGAAGGAAATGGGCGGCGTCACGGTCGACGTCATCAGCACCCTGTCGGCCCCTGCCTCGGACGACAGTTTCGACGTGCTCCTGACCCGGGACCTGACAGTAAGCGAACCGGCGGATCGCTGGGATTTCTATGACGAGCACCTCGTCTGCGTCGGATCGCCAAACTGTGTCGCCGGCCGCGGGCTCGAAGCGCTGCGCACCACACCGGTGATTGCAGTCACCTCGCGGCCGGACATCCTACCGATCTGGCTTCGCGGCATGGACCTGAAGACGTCGGATATTCTTTCGGGGGCGCGCTACGACCACCACTATCTGGCCCTCCCGGCGGTAACGACCGGCCAGACCCTGCTGGTAACACCCTATATCATCGTAGCGGACCTGATCAGGCAGTGCCTTCTGGACGTGCTTCCCGGCTCGCGGGCACCGAGCGGCATGCAATATCGGGCCTATGCGGTCGATCGCAGCGGCAATCCGGATCTCGCCCGAGCCTTCTGCCGCTGGCTCACTAGGCTCTGCCGGACAAAGACCGAAGAGGAGAGCACCGGGAAATAAATGCTGGCCGCGATGATGCATCGCAGAACGCGATCCTTTTGGCCGCGTTTCGCGATGCCACAACTAGCGAGCTAAGGGCGCCCCATCTAGCTCTGGGCATAACTCCCTGCTTTGAGGAAAGTCCATTGCCCTTACTCGCCAAAAGACTGCAGACCGTCCGCCCATCCCAGACAAAGGCCATGACTGCCAAGGCGAGTGCCTTGCGCGAACAAGGTGTCGATATCGTCACGCTGAGCCAGGGCGAACCGGACTTCGACACGCCAGAGGCCGTCCAGCAAGCCGGCATTGCCGCCATTCGCAATGGCAAGACGCGATATACCCCGGTTGCCGGAGTCAAGCCTCTGCGCGAGGCGATCCGAGAGAAGCTCTTACGCGACAACGGGTCCGATTACGAGATCGATCAGATCACCGTCGGGTGTGGCGCCAAGCAGATCGTTTTCAACGGTCTCTTCGCCAGCCTCGACGCGGGGGATGAGGTCGTCATCCCCACACCCTGCTGGGTCTCCTATCCGGACATGGTGCTGCTTGCCGGCGGCAAACCGGTGCTCGTCCCCTGCCCTGAGGAGTCGGGTTTCAAGCTGAAGCCGGAGGATCTGGAGGCGACGGTCACGCCGCGCACCAAATGGTTGATGCTGAACTCGCCGAACAATCCGACCGGCGCGGTCTACTCCAGGGCCGATCTGGCCGCCCTGGCCGAGGTCTTACGCCGACACAGCCATGTCCACGTCCTTTCGGACGATATCTATGAAAAGCTCGTCTATGACGTGCCCTTCGTGACGATGGCCGAGGCCGCGCCGGACCTCATTGAAAGGGTGCTGACGGTCAACGGCGTATCGAAGTCCAGCGCCATGACCGGCTGGCGCCTTGGCTACGGGGCTGGTCCGAAAGACCTCATCAAGGCGATGAACATGATCGAGGGCCAGACCTCGTCGCATACAAGTTCCATCTCGCAATATGCCGCGATTGAGGCAATTGCCGGCAACCAGGATCACATCGCCGAGTTCGTGTCCGCCTTCCGAAAGCGTCGCGATCTCGTCCTCGAGCAGATCAATCTGGCCGAGGGCCTGAGCTGCCGCGTGCCCGACGGCGCCTTCTATGTTTTCGTCTCCTGCGCCGGCGTCATTGGCAAGGTGACCGCCACGGGCAAGGTGATCGAGAGCGACATGGACTTCGCCATGTATCTGCTGGGGCAGTTCGGTGTCGCCGTGGTGCCCGGCAGCGGCTTCATGGCCTCACCCTATATTCGCATTTCCTATGCCGCATCAGAGGACGAGTTGAAGCGCGCCTGCGGCCGCATTCTCGCCGCCTGCACCGCCCTGTCCACTAAGCGAGAAGACGTATGAGCAAAGCGAAGCAACTGCGTGACCGCATGGCCGAACGCGGCCTCGTCCGGATCATGGCCGCCCATAGCCCGCTTTCGGCCGTCCTGGCCGAGGAAGCCGGTTTCGACGGGATCTGGGCCTCAGGCTTCGAGCTCTCCGCCCTTTACGGTCTGCCGGACATGAGCCTCATCTCGATGACGCAGCACCTTGACATGCTGCGGGCGATCGCTGGCCGGTCGTCGCTGCCGATTGTCGCCGATATCGACACCGGCTACGGCAATGCGATCAATGTCATCCATGCAATCTCCGAATATGAACGCGCCGGCGCCTCGGCGGTTGTCATCGAGGACAAGACCTTCCCGAAGGTCACCAGCCTCGCCGCCGGCGGCCGCCAGCAACTACTTCGGGTCGAGGAGTTTCAGGGCAAGATCGAGGCGGCCATCAGCACCCGCACCGACCCTAACTTCCTCGTCATCGCCCGGACAGAAGCGCTGATCGCCGGTCTCGGCGAAGAGGAGGCCCTGAAGCGCGCAGCAGCCTATGAAGCGGCCGGCGCCGACATGATCCTCATCCACTCGAAACAGAAGGCGCCGGACGAAGTTGAAAGCTTCGTGCGTGCCTGGAGCGGCAAGGCGCCAATCGTGATCGTGCCGACGGCGTATCCGGAGATGAACGAGGAACGTATCAACGCGCTCGGCAGGATCGCGATCGTGATCTATGGCAACCACGCGATCCGCGCTTCGGTCACGGCGATGAAGGATGTTTTCGCGCGCATCCTCAAGGATCGCGGCATCCACAACGTCAACCGAGACATCGTTTCCGTCGAGGAGGTGTTCCGTTTGCAAAGGATGGATCAGGTCAAAGTCGACGAGGAGTGCTTTCTGGAGTAACGGCCGACCGAACATTGTATCTGACTTTGACCAGTGGATGAGCTATCGCGATGACGAAGCGAGAAATTTGCCGGCTGCCGGAAGTCGTCCAAGCCGACATTGGCGCGATGAGGCCGCACGGCTGATCGCTGTCGAGGTGGAACGCATCCGGCGAGGTGGGAACATGCCGATGACACGAGAGACATTGGATGTGGCGGAAAGGCTGGCTGGCCACGTACTTGTGGCAGTTTCGTCGCTTCCTTAGGAACACCAGTGCGCAGGCGCGTCGCTGCTTGGTCAAGATAGACGGTGTTCCAATGAACGATGGCGCTGACGACGGGATTAAGACCGGAAGCGCGGAATGCCTTGGCTCTAGAATGTCCCGTTGCACTTAGTCGGTGGATGCCGTTTCAACGAGTTGTGTGTGTCAAGTTCTTGTGTGGATGCCAGCCGTTTTGCAAGGAAGAACCTGAAGTATGGACATGTGATCGAGTGCGGTCATGTGTCAGGCCTTAATTTGCGGCCGTTCCATATGCCGCGGGCCGGTATGGTGATGCGCGGATCAGGTCCAAATCAGCAAAGCGAGCTTGCGTGGGCTCTCAACTTGACTCTGGTTTTCCTGACCCCGATCTGATCGATCATTTGCCCATGCAGTTCATGCCTTCCTCACATCCCCGACGTCCCGGTCTCAGGTGCGTTGTTGCAAATCACGCAAGCACCGTCGCCGGATCTCGGTAGTCCTCCTGTTTCGTCAGCATGGCCCAGATGCCACGCGCCATCTTGTTGGCCAGCGCGATTGCCACCAGCATGCGCGGTTTCTTCAACATCAAGCGGGCAAGCCAGGAACCGTCGGGTGCGCGCCTCCGAGATGCCCATCGAACCACGGCCATGGCGCCGATGATGAGCAACCGCCGAATATCGCGCTGGCCCATCTTCGATACCTTCCCTAGTCGTTGCTTGCCGCCGCTCGACTTCTGCCGAGGGACCAGCCCGAGCCAGGCGGCGAAATCGCGACCGCACTTAAAGGCTTCCATCGGTGGCGCAAAGGTTTCAATGGCAAGGGCAGCGATAGGGCCGACACCGGGCATGGTTTGCAAGCGCCGAGATGTTGCAGCTTGCTTGGACAGCGTGTCGATCGTCTTCTTCAATGCCGCGAGCCGGCTGCTCAACTGGTCGATCTGGTCAAGGAGAGCGCTGCAGATGTCACGGACTAGATCCGGCAGGTCTGCGCTCTCGTCCTCGACGATCTCTGCCAGACGTGGCAGGTGGCCGATGCCTTGCGGAGCAACATAACCGAACTCATAGAGGTGCGCGCGCAGCGCATTCACCAATTCGGTTCTCTGATTCACGAACTGCTCTCTGGTGCGAAACACGATGGCCCGGGACTGCTGCTCCTTGGTCTTCGGTTCGACAAAGCGCATTGTCGGTCGTTGCGCTGCTTCGACGATCGCCTCCGCATCTGCGACGTCGTTCTTCTGCCGCTTGACGAACGGTTTGACATAGGCCGGGGCAATCAGTCTTGGCTCATGGCCAAGCCGAGCCATCTGACGGGCCCAGTAGTGGGAGCTGCCGCACGCTTCCATCGCCACGACACATGCCGGTTGACTCGCCATGAACTTGCAAAACTGCAGGCGCGACAGCTTCTTGCGGAACACAACCGATCCATCAGCTGCCGCCCCGTGCAGCTGAAAGACGTTCTTTGCCAGATCGACCCCAATGATGGTAACCTTTTCCATGGATGCCTGCCTCTCCTTTGCGTGGCGCTAACACCACAAACTTGGCACATTGCGATGCCGTCGGAGAAGGCTGGCATCCACCCCATCAGCAAAAATGGCGTGGCATTTAGCGGTGACGTTGGCGTGTCCGCCGCGCAGCCCCCGTGTTTAGCGGAGCGGCGGACATGGCGGGCCGCGTCTCAGGCGGCCAGTGCCCTCAAGTTCTCCTTCTTGTGCTCGCGCAGATGATCCATGTTGAGGTAGCGGGTCGCCTCGAGCCAGTTCTCGTGGATCTCCACCGCCAATGCCCGAACCAGCCGCAGACAGCTCTGCGGGTTGGGGAAGATGCGGACGACCAGGGTGCGCCGCTTGATCTCCTGGTTTAGCCGCTCCAGCATGTTCGTCGACTTCATGTGCTTGTGATGCGGCAGCGGCAGCCGGTAGAAGCTCAGCGTCTCCTCGATGTTGTTCTCCACCCAATCCACCAGCTTCGGGTATTTGGCCTGCCATTTGGCGATCCACTGCGCCAGGTCGCGCTTGACCTCGGCTAGGTCGCGCCGGTCATAGAACCATCTGAGCTCCATCAGGCAGTCGTCGTCGACCTTGCGCGGCACATAGTCGAGCGCGTTTCTGAGGAAGTGCACGTAACAGCGCTGCCAGACTGCCTCGGGCAGGACTTCGCGGATCGCTGCCCTGAGCCCCGGATGGTCGTCGGAGACGACGAACTCGACGCCGGCGAGCCCGCGCTGCTTGAGCCCTGTCACGAATGCGCGCCAGCTCGAATGGCTTTCACGGTTGGCCAGCTCCACGCCCAGCACCTGGCGCCGGCCCTCCCAGTCGACGCCGATCGCCTCCGTCATCTCGGCTTCCAAAGCCTCCTGCACCACAGTCTGCAAACGCTGCGGAAGCCGTCCTCATCCGACAACAGCAACGCTTTCAGCTCGCCTCTGCTCAGTCTAACTTCTCGCTTGGTCATGGCACTCCCCTACTACGGGAATCGGTGATCGAACGTCACCAGCGTGCCATGGCCGCCCCTCGCCTCAGAGCAAGGGCTGTTCTCTCTCCAAAGCTTTTGCAGAACCTTAGGACACTATCCGCGTGGGCGGACTGGCTCGACCATTCGGTGTCGGCGAAGTCGCTGATCAAGGCCCTTCCCCCCGGCACACCGCAGGTAGAGCAAGTCGGGTGACTTGAAACGAACGGCGCCCGATGTCGATCAGGGATGGGGCGGGGAGCGCACCACCTGCCGGGCCGGCTTGTCCTGGCGCTCGCCTTAGTACGAGACCTGACGCAGGAGATTGTCTTCCGTCCAGGTGAGATAGGTGACCTCGACCACCACTTCAGGCCTGACCAATGCACGCGCGACAGCTCAAGCGGCGAGCCGAACCGGCTCTCGCGCGGCGGCGGAACGTCGAGGGGCATTCGAGCTGTCTGAAGTGGCGCAAGCCGGCGAGCCAATCGCTTGAGCTCTGCAACCGTGATGCCCGTGCCGGCGCGGCCCGCATACAACAGACGACCATCATCGGTGTAGTAGCCGAGAAGCAGGGAGCCGATATGCGGCCGGCTTCCAGTCGGATCGGTCACCATCGGCGCATCAATCGCCGCTCGTCTAGGCAGCGGTCTTGATCTCGGCCATGACGCCGACAATGTCGTTCACCACCGTCTCGACCAGCTTCTGGTCGTCGCCCTCGGCCATAACCCGAATCAGGGGCTCGGTGCCGGAAGGCCGGATCACGAGGCGGCCGGACTTGCCGAGCCGGTTGCGGGCATCCTCGATCGCGGCCTTGACGGGTGCCGTCTCCAGGGGCTCGCCGCTGGAAAAGCGCACATTCTTCAGGAGCTGCGGCACCGGCTCGAACTTTTTGCAGATCTCGCTGACCGGCTTGTTCTGGCGCTTGATGCAGGCCAGCACCTGCAGCGCCGAGACCAGCCCATCGCCGGTGGTGGAGAAATCAGACAGCACGATATGGCCGGACTGCTCGCCGCCGACATTCAGCCCATGCGCGCGCATGTGCTCGACCACGTAACGGTCGCCGACCTGGGTTCGGTGAAGTTGCAGGCCGGCTTCACCGAGGAAGCGTTCGAGGCCAAGATTGGACATGACGGTGGCGACGATGCCGCCGCCTGCCAGGCGGCCGCTCTGATGCCAGGATTCGGCGATCAGCGCCATGATCTGGTCGCCGTCGACGACAGCGCCGTTCTCGTCGACGATGACGACGCGGTCGGCGTCGCCATCGAGCGCTATGCCGATGTCGGCGCGCACTTCATGAACCTTCTTGGAGAGGCCCACCGGGTGCGTCGAACCGCATTCCTCGTTGATGTTGAAGCCGTTCGGCTCGTTGTTGATGGTGATGACCTCGGCGCCGAGTTCCCAAAGCGCTGCCGGCGCCACCTTGTAGGCGGCGCCGTTGGCGCAATCGACCACGATGCGCAGGCCCGCCAGCGACATGGACCGCGGCAGAGTGCGCTTGGCGAATTCGATATAGCGGTCGTGCACGCCGTCCACGCGTTTGGCGCGCCCGAGCCCATCCGCGTCGGCCAGCGAAATGTCGACATCCTGGTCGAGCAGCGCCTCGATGCGCATCTCGATCTCGTCCGACAGCTTGTAGCCGTCGGGGCCGAACAGCTTGATGCCGTTATCGTAATAGGGGTTGTGCGAGGCCGAGATCATCACGCCGATATCGGCGCGCAGCGACCGCGCCAGCATGGCGACCGCCGGCGTCGGAATCGGCCCCAGCAGGAACACATCCATGCCGGCGGCACAGAAGCCCGCGACCAGCGCGTTCTCGATCATATAGCCCGACAGCCGCGTATCCTTGCCGAGCACGACGCGATGGCGATGGTGGCCGCGCTGGAACGACAGGCCGGCAGCCATGCCGACCTTCATCGCAACCTCGGCGGTCATCGGAAATTTGTTGGCCCCTCCCCGGATCCCGTCCGTTCCGAAATATCGTCTCGTCATCTTACTCGACGTGCCCCTATATTATTCACCCAAGTGTCGCCTCGTGGACATTCCCACAGGCAACCAGTGTCCGAGTGACTGGCCGCTTGCCACTCCGCATCTCTTTGCAGGATACCATGATTGTCAGGACGAAAGGTGTCCTTAGCTCACAATCTGGGGTGAGGACAAGAGCTGTACAAAATCTTGCGCTAAGCCCGAACGGATCGTGAAACTCATGCGGCTCGCCGGGTTGGGGTCGGTAGCCTAAGGGTTCGAAAGCCTTCGGGCATCTGATGCTCGGTGTCCCAGGTGTAGATGCCTGTCAGGTTGATATGTTCCCAACTCAGCGGCGAGCTATGCTTCAACAGCGTATCTGGAATGTTTCGCCCTGGCCTGCCGGCCATCTCCCCCGCAAGGAGGGAGATTGGCAGCTTCGCCGCTGCGCCCATCTCTGCAACATTGATGATTGGCGAAAGTTTGTGATTTTCCGTTAAACGTCGGCGGCTCTCAGCGCCTGTACGCGGGGAGTTGTTTGTCGCGTCGACGATTCCTGGGCATTGGTGCAAAGACGTTGAACTCCGATGCGATGTCGAGGACGGCTTTGGTCATTGCCCTTTGTCTAGTGCGCACGGTGCTCGTTGCCCGTTCTACATGGGTAGCGGTGGGCTGCCTTGAGCTGGATCAGTTTTAGGGCGAACGGCCTGGTTGAATTCCGGCTCGCGACCCCGTTGCGGGGCCAATTGCAGTGGCGTTGGCAAACGAGCCACCCCCCGGCCCTGCCGGTCATGCGTTCGCTGACCCAATTCCCGAAGCTCGTCGAGCATGGCGACGTCGAGCCGGTTGGGGCAATCTGCCATGCGCCTGCGCCGTTGCGGACCAGAGGCCGCGATAGCACCGGCGCAATTAACCAGCGGTGTTGCGTCACCCAACTCTTGTACCACGCCTTGTGACCCGGTCCGGATTGCACCAGACGGAGTTTCCAATGCGTTTTTCGACTCGGCTCACCCCTCGTATCGTAAGCTTCTGTGTCCTTGCACGTTCGGGCACCGCCTCAGCAGCTCGCTTTGTGTCCCGCGTCCAATCGTCGACGACAGTGAGGATGTGGAAGGGTCGGAGACGAAGTCGAGCGATCACCACTGCTTAAGACTCGGCGGTACCAGCATCGGCACGGCCGCGGGCGGTCAGCTTCTCGCGATAGAACCGAAGAGCTCTTGTGGCAATCTCGTCGCCCATTCCCCCACATTTGCGACGGAGGCGGCGAATAGCCGAGATTTGTCTAACGCGAACATGCCCGCTCTCCACGACAACAGCCAAGCATTGCGAGCAGCGCGGAGCCGTGACGAACGACCTTCCAGTCGGCTTATCTCTCCTCGGAACTGTCGGCAATGTGGCCGCCGGTCTGCCGCCGCCACAGGCGGGCATACAGGCCGTCGCGTTTGAGTAGCTCCGAGGGGGAGCCCTCCTCAACGATGCGCCCTTTGTCCAGCACGACGATCCTGTCCATGCTGGCAATCGTCGACAGGCGGTGGGCAATGGCGATCACCGTCTTGCCCTCCATTATAAGCTCGAGTTTTTCTTGGACCGCCGCCTCGGCTTCACTGTCCAGGGCAGAAGTCGCCTCGTCTAGAAGGAGGATTGGCGCGTCCTTAAGCAGCACCCGAGCGATGGCGACCCGCTGACGCTGGCCGCCAGAAAGCTTCACCCCGCGGTCACCGACGAAAGCATCGTAGCCGGTGCGGTTTTCGCTGTCCTTGAGATCGGCCACGAAACCGTCCGCATCGGCCAGCATTGCGGCGCGTTCGACCTCCTCCGGCGAGGCATCCGGCCGGCCGTAACGGATATTGTCCCCGACAGAGCGATGGAGCAACGAGACATCCTGGGTCACGACCCCGATATTCTGACGCAGGCTTGCCTGCGTCACCGAACGGATATCCTGGCCGTCGACGAAGATTGCGCCATCGTTTACGTCAAAGAACCGCAGGAGCAGGCTGACAAGCGTTGACTTGCCGGACCCCGACATGCCGACGAGCCCGACCTTCTCGCCGGCGCGGACCCTGAGCGATAGATTCTCGATTACCCTTTTTCCTTGCCGGTATTCGAACCGGATATTCCTGAACTCGACCGTGCCGGCGATAACGGCCAGCGGCCTGGCTCCGGAGACATCGGTTACCGTTGAAGGCGTGGTGATGACCGGCATCGCGTCGCGTATCGTGCCCACAGCCTGGAATATCTGCTGTCCTAGCTGGAGAAAGGCCAGGGAGTTGGCGTTGAGCCGCTGAACGAGTGCGATTGAAGCAACAAATTGGCCGGTGGTGACAAAACCGGCCACGAGTCCCCAGAGCCCGACGGCGATGTTGGTCAGCGAAAGAAGGACGTTCAGCAGGACGACGCTGGTGTCGGTTGTTAAGTGGATGCGCCGTTCAAGCTGTTGCGTCTCGATGGCATCTCCCATGATGGTGCGCATTGCGTCCGCCTCGCTGCCTTCGGCCGCAAACAGCTTGACCACGTGGATGTTGCTGTAGAGGTCGGTCATGGCGCCGACGACGAGGCTGCGCGCGCGGGCAGAGTGGCGGGACCGCACGGCAAAATATGGCACTGCCACAACCGCGACTGCGACGTTCGCCACGATCCAAAAAAAGACCGGAAGCGCCAGCGGCCAGGACAGCGTGGCAAGCAGCGAAAGCGAACCGAGAAACTGCACGAGAAAATACGGTATGCTGGAAGACGCTACGACGATCTGCTGCTGCACAGCGGCGGCGAGTTGCGAAATGCGCGACGCCACCTGGCCGGCGAAGAGATCGTGGAAAAATGCAAGGTCCTGACGTTCGACCGCCTTGTAGCCATGCCATTGCATAGCCGCGGGCATGCACACGGACACTGCCTGGGAACCCAATGTCTTGGCGATGAACATCAGCAGCGGTTGCACGGGGAACATCAGCAGGCCGAGGAACGTGAGAATAGGCCAAGCTTCCTCAAGGAAAACCGCCGCACCGTTCGTGCTCACCCCGTCCACAATGATATACATGCCCCAGATCACCGCGAGGTTGATTCCCTCGACCGCCATCATGAAGACGGCGATGGCCGCCAAGGTGCCACGGAACATGCGTGCGAAATGCAGAATCAGCGCAAACGGACCTGTTGCCGGCAAAGGCGCGTAGGGGATATCCAGCGGGCGGACAAGCGTCTCAAAGGGACGATAGATGAAATGCAAAGGCGACATGGCGGGTCAAACCGGCTGATCAGAAGAATGGGTGCGGCGCATCGGAGGAGTGCGAGAGCGCTCGCCCCCTGAACTGCCAAGCGCACGTTCCTCGTCCACACACAATGCGTTCCTGGCGCGCTTCGAGCGGACCACGCAAGGCTGAGGGGCCACTTGAATGTACATGCGCGCTGTGGCCACGTTCGAGAGCTGCATAGGGTGGCCCTCGTAGTGCTGGTGGACGGCTTGGCTGAAGGAGGCGCGATCTACGAGGAGGCGCCGCGGCTGGCTATAGCGGTCCAGCTCCCCAGGTGTGGCTGGGTTCATCGTCCTGTTCTGGCCGTCTCATTGCGGGCATCGAGCACGCTCCTGGTTGATTTCTCGGTCCTCCACGACGCCCTGCCGACGTCTCACTTACGAGATCAACGCAATTTCCGTGCCGGATTCGCGCTCCGTTTCGTTCCACCGCTTGCTCGCCAGCCGGTGCCTAGCTGTAACGGCCAGCGGGTGGGGCTCCGACACTCTTGTTCAGTTTCGGACACAAAAAGGTCGCTATAGACATGCTCGGGAAGACCGGATGGAACCTCGAGCATGTAATCGTCGCACCCGAGCCGAATTTCATCCTCACCGGCTCCCGACCAGGGCGCTTGCTGAAAAGAAGCGCTTGCTGCCCAGCCATGAGTTCGCGGTAACCGCCGCAACCTTTTTCTGATATCGACCTGCGGGTTCACGGAAGAAGCCGATCCCGCGCGTCGCGCGATCGAGCGACTGCCGATCATCTGCGGGGAAGGACATTCCCTCACGACCTGATCTTTGAATCGGACATTTCGGTCGAACGAGTGCAGGAGCTACTTCATGACGGCGTTTAGAAGCCGGGGTCGCTAGACTGTCGCTGAAGATCGACCACGTTGCGAAAGAGCGGCAGTTTCGCCAGATCGAACTCGTCGAAGGTCGGGCCGTCGTGCTTGCTCACCGCGCAACGCACCGGTCCGATATTCTCCTCCAGCACGAAGGTGCCGGTCGCCTCGCCAGGGAGTTCAGCACCACTGCAGCGGAATTCCGGTTTATAAAACATTACCTTCACACTGATGCGATGGCAGTTAAAATGAAGAAATCCGAGCTACGCCATTATCGCAATAAACTGCCAAACCTGACTGAACGACTGCGTTCTCACTATAACTGCCAAGCGACACTTCGTGGATTTCGCGCCGGAAGGCTTCCGAGCCGAGATAGCGGTGAGAAAAATGGTCTTGATTGCCTGCCGAGTTGGGCCAGCGCCTTGTAGCTCTGGCGCTGCACGCTCGCCCGCGCAAAGCGGCGCAGGATCGATTCCGCATCGGCCGTGCGGTGCTGCAGGGCCGCCCGCATATTTGATCAACTCGTCATACTGCTGCTCAATGAGGTTCCAGTCGATCGCCCGTGTCAGGATTGGCAGAGGTTCGGGAGCTCGCGCGCCATTTCGGTGTCGGGCACCCCGCACTTCATCGGCAAGAGAACGGGCGACGGTTCCGGCCACGGTCGCCAACCATCTGGTGGCGCACCGCGACGGTCCGGCTCTTATGCCAGGGCGAACTGGGGAGCACATGCGCCCCTGCCATGACGCACGCATCCAGAAGGAAGAGGTGAGAGGTTACCCGAACGGATGTGATGAAGTGGGAGGCGCATCGCGTCCGACCATCCGTGGAATCGGCAGCCTTGATCAAGGTCTGCGACGTCTGACCAAGGCCATCCATGGCGGAGTGCTCTCGCTGAGGTTAAAGGCAGCCTCTTCGGCCTCGTACCGGGTCAGCCCGGTGAGCGGCCGACCGTATCTCTCGGCGGGAAGCCCTGTCAGGCTATCGATCACAGACCACAGCCCTGATTCCGACGGCAGAATCTTGTAGCGCCTCATCGAGCCCTCGCTTGCTAGAAGCACAGAGAACTCCCGCTTTACCGCAAAGTTCCGCAGTGCAGCATCAAAATGTTGCGACGCACTATGAGGGATGCAGTTCATATGACGGGCGGGGTCCTTTTGGCGCGTTGACCGGCTGCCGGGTGCTGGTCGCCGGCCCGGCCGGCTTGATAGGGCAGCTCTGGGGCGCCTTCGATGCGGTGGGCCTCGGCGACGACGGTTTTGGCGCGAACTTCGTCAACAACGCCGCCGCAAAGTCTGGCAGCGGTGAGCAGCTTCTACAGCGGTCCGTCTGCAGGTGCGAAGGGCGAGCATGTGGTGGTGATCACTGACGATTCTTTTGAGACTGCCTCCGACGCAGCGCGTAAGATCTCCGGCGAGGCCGTCGCGACATCATCGTCTACTACTGACACGACGATTTTAGCAAAATGGCGAAGCTGGCGTATGTCACCGCCCGCTGAACAGCAACGGCGAAGCTTTTTTTCATCTCGGCCGTCGCCTGGAGCCTTCTGCTCGTCCTCCTGTGGTTTTTCGGCGGCGAGCACCTTGGCACGATGCTCGGCATGCCGCCGGTCGACCCGCAGGCAGCACCAGTCATCAGCCCGATAAGATTCCTGACGCCGGCATTCCTCTGGTTTTACGGATATTTCTTCGCCGGTATGGGCGTATTCTACCTTTTCTGGGCGCTGTATTCCCCGCATCGCTGGCAAAACTGGTCGATCCTTGGCTCTGGTTTGATTATTTTCGTCACCAATTTCATCGTGCAGATCAGCGTGGCGCTCAATGACTGGCGCGGCATGTTTTACGATATGGTGCAGAAGGCGCTGACCACGCCGGGCTCCGTTTCCCCTGCCGAGCTTTACTACGGAGTATGGCAGTTTCTGTCCTTGGCCTTGGTCTATATGAGCATCGCCGTTCTGAACGTCTTTTTCGTCAGGCACTATGTGTTTCGCTGGCGCACCGCGATGAACGATTATTTTACCGCTTACTGGCCGAGGCTGCGCCATATCGAAGGGGCGTCGCAGCGCGTTCAGGACGACACGATGCGCTTCTCCGGCACAATGCAGGGGCTCGGCGTGAACTTCATCGACTCCATCATGACCCTGATTGCATTCCTGCCCTTGCTGGCCTCCCTTTCTCTCCATGTCTCAACGCTCCCAATCGTCGGAGCAATCCCTTATCCGCTGGTCATTGCGGCGATCGCCTGGTCGCTGTTTGGCACCGGCTTGTTGGCAGTCGTCGGCGTCAGGCTGCCCGGGTTGGAATTTCGCAATCAGCGGGTTGAAGCCGCGCTGCGCAAGGAACTTGTCCTCGGCGAGGACGATACGGCACGAGCGCAGCCACCAACTCTGGCCGAGCTTTTCAGAAATGTTCGCAAGAATACCTTAGCTCTTGGCATTAACATTTGGCGTTTTCCAGCAAATTGTCACCGCCTTTCCACAAGTCGCCACTTCGTTCCAATATCTCGTGAATTCCTGGCCGACCATCGTCGAGCTGATATCCATCTACAAGCGCCTGCGCGCCTTCGAGGCGACGCTTGAAGGGGCGCCGCTGCCGGAAATCGACCAGGACTATTTGGTGCGAGAGCGGGCCGGCTTGCGCCTTGAGGATCAGCCGGTAAGCTGAGCGTGGCGGGCGGCGAGCGCTTCGGCTCAGCCGCCCACCGACGCCTGCTTTTCCCCGGCGCGTTGGCGCGAAACATAGTCGCGATAGCTGATGCGGGCTTGGTGCAGACCTCGCCGGCGAAGCGCTCCAGCGCATGCCAGTAGGCGCCGTGATTCATCAGCGTGAAATGGAACCGAGTTCCAGCGGAATGCGTTTGCCCTGGTACTGCATATCGAAGGCGGTGCGGAAGGCGTCATAGGTCGGCGAATTCGTCCGCCTTGCCCGGCCGCCTGAAGCCGCCGGAATGCCTGATACAAAGATTTTAATCCATCGCGATCACCCGCTTTGTGTCGGGACCTTCCGGAATCTGCGGCAGCGAGAAGCGTGTGATGCCGTCGTGGGTCGGTGGGCGGGCAGGGCCGCGCGACACACCGCTCCCGTCGAACAGATAGCCCGCTGACAGCGGTTTCCATGTTCTTGAGGCGGCTCCGAACCGGCGGGACCGACGATGACATCGGCACCGTCGACATGATGCGGCAGACCGGCAAGTCCAAGAGCTGTATATGGCGTTGGCAGAGCGCTTCGCCGCCGAAGGCTTCAAGGGCTGTTGCACGACGCGGCCCTCGCGTATTGCGGCTCTCGCCAGAATTATGAAATACATTGCGGTACTATGCAATTTCAGTAACAAATAAAGTTAACATTCTTTTCACTTGAAATTTGGGGCTTGTTATTCAACATTAGGCGGTCGACCCGCGGCAGCCTGGCTGTGCCCTGCATGACGATGATTCGATCCGAAAGCAGGAAGGCTTCGTCGATGTCGTGACGAAGACGACCGTCGTTTTGAACTGCTCCCAAACCTCGAGCAGCAGTTCCTGCATCCTGAGCCGTGTAGCCGAACGGAGACAGTCGAGAATGCTGCCAACGGAATTGTGCGCGGGATCAAGGAGCCTGCGAGGGCTGGAGCGCGATCGGTGAGTGGAGGGGTATTCCTCTGAGCGTCTTCCTCCAGCATGTTGGCGCGGACATGACAGCCAAATATGTCGGCTTAAAATGCGGACCGCTATTATTCCAGTATCGTTATGTCGACAGCACTGCACCCGCACACCCATCCCGGCTCGATTTCGGGAAGGATTCTTGCCGCTCAAATATTGTTCACCGATGAAGGTTAGGGTGTCGATCAAGCTCGGCTTCAAGAACCCCAAGCATATCCTAGAGGTGTTCGTCGCCAATGATTATCCGGGCGGCTACTGGGAAGACCAGGCTCAACTGGTTCAGTGAGCTGTGAACAGCACCGCCGCCAGCCTTGGGTGCCCTAAACTTCCACGATCGACTGATAGGCTATTGACCCGCGGCGGGTGTACCCTCAGCGATCATGCGAAGATCGTGTGACTGTCCAAGTTTTCCCAATAAACAGGCATCCCACAGATGGGGCACTCGGCTGCTGCGGGTCACCGTCGACGACAGTCACACTTACTGAACTCGATTTGATTGTTAAACCTCGGTCTTAAGAGCAGCAGTGCTGACTCAAGCTTCTTAACCGATGTCGAAATGAGTTTGGCCGCGGGCATGGCACGCGCAAGCGGAGCACCCTGGCCAGCCCATTATGCTCCGAATCCGCGCTCATTTCTTGCTTTTGCAGCAGAATGCAGCGCCTTTCCAGCATCGTAGGCGATCTCTGGGCAAACGGACCCCTACGATCTGCCATCAAGATTCGCCGACGATTGGGCCTGACTGGCCCCTTTTTTGCTCCACCTTTCCTAAGCCCGCTGCAGTTGTCGGACCGGCTCTGGTCCTGCCGGCTGAGGCCGTGAATGCGCCTCAGACGCCACCGCCATGAAAGCCTGAAGTGCCGCGGAGAGATACTCGTCGCTCCGCGTCACAAAAACAGTCGGCGCCGACCGCAGATTGTCAGGTAGCGGGTGTATGATGACCTGTCCGTCGGCTGCCGCATCCTGAACGACCCCCCGAGGTAGCATGGCCATCCCTAACCCGGCGGCGACGCAGCCGATGATCCCGTCCATTGTTCCGAGTTCCATCCAGCGGACATGCGTTACCCCACACGCCGCCAGGAACATGTCCATGCGCCGGCGATAGGAACAGCCCGATCGAAAAGCGAGGACCTTCAGAGCCGGCGATGCGGCCAAGGCCTTCAGATCCGAAAGCTCGCGAAACCGCGGCGAGGAGATCACAACGAGCTCCTCTTCGACGATCGATAGGCTCTTCAGTTCGGGATGAGCGATGGGGCCGGAGACGAACGCGCCATCCAGTTTGCGTCCGACGACCTCGCTGACGAGCTGTTCCGTCGGGGCAGCCTCCACCAGTACGTCGACCTCTGGATATTCTGCAGCATAGCGGATCAGGATCGGTGGAAGGCGAAGCGCTGCAGTGGTCTCCATGGAGCCGATCCTGAGTAAACCGCACGGCGTACCGCGGTCTGTGACGACGCGCTTGGCTTCGTCCAGAAGCTCTCCGACGCGCTCGGCATAGGGAACGAGCTGAATGCCGGTGGCTGTCAGTGTAACCCCTCGCCTGGACCGATGAAAAAGCGGAGCACCGATTTCCTCCTCAAGCGATTTTATTCTCGCGGTGACGTTGGATTGCACCGTGTTGAGCACACCGGCAGCCCCTCCGATACTGTTTGCTCTCACCACCGCCTGGAAAAACCTGAGGTCGGCGCTGTTCATCGGCCATCTCCTTTTCAGATGAAAAACATCTGATCTAATCGTTTGTCTTAAGTCAAGTGTCGCAATAGCGTCAAAGAAAAATTTCCGGGAACATTCCTCAAACTGGGAGAAGTATTGATGACGATACGAACGCGTCTGACAGAATTTTTCGAAATCAAGCATCCCATCATCCTTGCCCCGATGACACCGGCCGCGGGTGGCGCGCTTGCGTCCGCCGTCGCCGACGCCGGCGGTCTGGGCCTGTTGGGTGGGGGATATGCTGATCGTCAATGGTACGAAACAGAGTCGTCGCTGATCACCAATGAACGCGTTGGCTGCGGGTTCATCGCCTGGGCAGTCGAAGCCGACCTTGATCTGTTTGACTGCGCACTTGCGGAGCGTCCGTCCGCGATGATGCTTTCGTTTTCGGATCCGGCGAAGCTCGCGGCACGGGTCAAGCAGGCGGGTGTTCCGCTGATTTGCATGATCCACACACTCGAACATGCCCGGCGCGCAATCGACGTTGGCGCCGACGTTCTTATTGTTCAGGGGACCGAGGCCGGCGGCCATGGCCTGGTCGCGCGGTCAACGATGCCCTTCGTTCCCGCAGTCGTGGATCTGGTGGCAAAGATTTCGCCTTCTGTCATTGTCGTGGCGGCAGGCGGCATTGCCGACGGTAGGGGCCTGGCCGCTTCGCTGATGCTCGGAGCAGACGGGGTCCTGATGGGAACCAGGTTCTGGGCTACGCGCGAGTCGCTCATCCATCCGGCAGCCAAGGACAAGGTAGTCGCTGCCTCTGGCGACGAGACAATCCGGACTTCCGTCTACGATATCGTCCGTCAGAAGGCCTGGCCCGCTGGCTATACCGGCCGACTGCTCAAAAACGGCTTCATCGACAAGTGGCACGGGCGGGAAGAAGAGCTGCGCACGCTGCATTCCGAAGAATTGTCGAAGGTCGAGGCGGCATGGGCTTCTGGCGACTATGACACGGCCAACGTGACTGTGGGTGAGGCGGTGGGCCTCATCAACGATCTGCCGTCGGCGAAGGACATCGTCCGCCGAACGGTGCGCGAGGCAAGCGAAAGACTTGGCGTCTACGCATTCGATCAGCGCATCGCGAACTGACTTACCACGGCCCTGAAGAGAGGGCCGACTACTTTCAAAAACATAAAGGGGAACTGCAGCATGCAACAGCTACAGGAAAGGGGCGACTCGGTCCGCAAACCAGGTATCTGGACCGTCGTCCTTGCATCAAGCGCCGGCACGGTCATCGAATGGTACGACTTCTATCTTTACGGAAGTCTGGCGATTTTCTTCTCAACGCTCTTCTACCCTGCCAATGAACCGACGGCAGCTGTTCTGATCAGCGTCGCAACCTTTGCCACAGGCTTCCTCGTGCGCCCATTGGGAGCCCTGCTGTTCGGCAGCATCGGCGACCGTGTCGGACGCAAGAGCACGTTCTTGATGACGCTCATTCTGATGGGCATTGCGACCGCGCTCGTCGGCGTCTTGCCAACCTTTGAGACCGCGGGATATTTCGCGCCGATCGCTCTTGTGGTCCTTCGGCTCATCCAGGGATTGGCGATCGGCGGCGAATACGGCGGCGCCGCCGTTTACGTTGCAGAACACGCACCGGCGAACCGGCGCGGGTTCTTCACGAGCTTTATCCAGACAACGGCAACCGTTGGCTTTTTTCTGGCGATTGTCGTCGTGCTTACGTGCCGGCTGTCGCTCGGCGAAGAACTCTTCAAGCAATGGGGTTGGAGAATTCCGTTCCTGCTATCATCGGTTTTGATCGTGCTGTCCCTTTATCTGCGCCTCAAGCTGAGCGAATCCCCGGTATTCGAGGAGCTTCGCAAAGGCGGGAAGACCGCAAAGAGCCCAATCCGCGAGAGTTTCGCCACCGGTCATGGCGTGCGTTATGCAGCCTTTGCACTGTTCGGGGCGACCGCCGGCCTGGGGTGCGTTTGGTATACAGGCCAGTTCTACGCACTGTATTTCTTGCAAAGCGTGCTGAAGCTTGACTTCCTGACAGCGAACATTTGCCTTGCTGCTGCTTTGGTGATCGGAACGCCCCTCATCGTTTTCTTCGGCGCCTTGTCCGACCGGATCGGCCGCCGCAAGTTGATTGTCACCGGTTTCATTCTGGCAGCCGCGTTTTATGTTCCAATCTATCAGGGCATCGCCGCCGCCGTCGCTGCCCAGAACTTCGTTTTGGTAACAGCGCTGATCGTCGCCCAACTCGTTTTCGTAGGATTGGTCTATGGCCCTATGGCAGCTTTCCTCGTCGAGCTCTTCCCGGCGAAATTGCGCTACACCTCGCTCTCGCTGCCCTATCACATCGGCACAGGCGTGTTTGGCGGCTTTGTTCCCCTCATTAACCTGTCGCTGGTTGCCTACACGGGCAACATCTATGCGGGCCTGGCCTATCCCATTGCGATCGCGATCATGAGCGCAGTCGTAAATGTTCTCTGGTTCCCCTGCGCGCTGGCTGGGGAACCCGAGGCTGCCCCAACCGGCCTACCAGCGAGGGCAATCTGAATATTCACCGGGACGCCGAGTGCGCGTCCCCGCCCTCTTTCCTATTTCCGAGCACGACCCATGCCGCTGATAAAAATTAACCTTCTGAAGGGCCGATCGCCTGGGGAGCAGGACAAGATCCTCGACTGCATCCATGAGGCGGTGGTCAGGGCTTTCCATGTACCGCCAGCCGATCGCTATCAGATCCTGATCGAATACGAGAGATCGCATGTGCGCGCGGAGGATACCGGTCTTGGTTTTTAGTGACAGGCTGATCATTATCGAGGTGATCTCGCGAGCGCGGTCAACTGACGACAAACAGGCCTTCTATCGTTTCGTTGCGGCAGGGCTTTTGGATGTGTGTGCGATCGACCCTGCAGATGTTGTGGTGAGTATCGTAGAAAATGGTGACGCGAATTGGTCCTTCGGCCTTGGTCGAGCTCAATTCATAACCGGCGAGCTTCGCGGAAATCAGGCATCGCGGCGGTGAAAGACGTCAATGTCTAATGCCAGTCCGATACGGCCGCGCCATCAGCTTTGACCGGCCGCGCAAATTCAAACAACAAGCAGAGAGCAGCTATGAAACAGCTACACCGAACCGTTGCAGCGTCACTGGGAATGCTGATGACAACTTTTTTAGTTTCGGCGCAAGCCCAGGAGGCCATCATCAAGTTCCAAGTCGAAGGCCAGACAATCGTAGGCACGATGGTCAGGCCGGATGATGTCGCGAATCCTCCCGTCATCCTGATGCTTCACGGTTTCACCGGCAGCCGCAACGAATGGAGTTCGGAGGCGGTGAAGGAAGGCCTGTTCGGGCGTGCCGCGCCGGTGCTCGCAAAGAATGGCATCGCTTCGCTTCGGATCGATTTTCGCGGCAGCGGCGCGAGTGACGGCAAGTTCGAAGACATGACCGTCGAAACCGAGATAACGGACACACAAGCAGCGCTCGACTTCCTATCGGCGCATGACAGCATCGACGGCAAACGTATTTCGTTGATGGGAATGAGCCTGGGCGGTGCGGTCACGACAGCAGTTGCCGGCCGGACGAAAACGCCTTTAAAGTCTGTCGTGCTCTGGAACCCCGGCATCAATCTTCCGGCAGCGTTCATCTCCATATTTGGCGAAAAGCAGATGGCGGAAGCTGTGACAGCGGGCGATAAAGTCTATCCGGCCAAGCGCGTCGGAGATGGGAAGGAAATTCCCTTGAAAGGCCGCTTCTTCGAGAGCCTCTACGCGGTGCAGCCTGCCGGCGAAATCTCGCGCTACAAGGGGCCGCTGTTCCTCGCGGTCGGCACGCGCGATAGCATCGTCTTTCCCCAACCCGTTCTCGCCAAGTCGTTGCTGGCTTATCACGACGGTCCGGAAGAACTGTGGGCTGAACCCATTGATCATGGTTTCGGCGTTGAACAGAGTGCCAAGACCGTGGACAAGCTGATCTTAGCGACGGTCGCCTTCCTAAAGTCCAACGGCGAATAGCCTGCGCGTCGAACGGCGCTCGCTTGGCCGCCAATGCCGCCGGAATTGGCGGCGTCTTAGCGAAAGCGGTAACGCTCGCCTGTCGGTTATCCTTCATGCAGGATGCTTGCCCGCGTGAACCTGCCCGGTTCCCGAGTACATCCGCCCCGTGACGACCGAAAGAAAAATTCGAGCTGATCGTAGGCCGCTCGCTGGCTGAAGACGGCGCGGCTATGATCGCGAGCTGCAACGGCGTACTCTCGACCCTCTCAAGAAGCAGGCGTCCAGACCCAATCAGGATATTACCTTTCGTACCGGCCAGTTGGGAAGAAGTCCGGTCGCACGCGGAAATGATCGCAGGCGAGCGAGCATGTCCTCGACTGGTTCCATATCCCCATGCGCAATGGAAGCCGCTTCCTTCCGCGGCTAACCCGATCCTGCCCCGCAACTGCGCGCAGGATTGCTGGCCGGCGTCGCCATCGTCGACCGCGCCGGGCCTGCGATGCTCGAGATGCTTCACGCCCGTACGAGGGGAGCATGAGGATTTGTGGGGCGGTCAAGCCGCGCGGACCATTTCGCCGTTCTCGTGATTGTCGTTCGCCATGCCGGGATACCATTGCCGGAAGGTCGACCGCAGGGAGCCATCGAGGGTCTGCGTGCGGGTTTTCAGCAGAAGATGTGCACCGAGGCTGTGTTGCAAAGTCTTCGGTAACCAGGCGCATGGCACGGCCTCTGGTAGTTTCGCCGGAGAGTTCAGATGTTCAAGGGCCGCCATTTCGACCAGTCCGTCATTCTGCTTTGCGTTCGCTGGTATCTGGCCTACGGCTTGAGCCTTCGCGATTTGAAGGAAATGATGGCCGAGCGCGGCATCAGTATCGATCATTCGACGATCCACCGCTGGGTCGTTCACTTCTCGCCCTTGCTGCTGAAACGCTTCAATCGGCGCAAGCGTGCCGTCGGCGGAAGGTGGCATATCGACGAAACCTGTATCAAGGTTCGCGGCCGCTGGATGTATCTCTATCGCGATCGACAGCGTCGGCGACACCGTCGAGTTCTGATTCAGCGAGCATCGTGATCTGCCGGCGGCCAAAGGCTTCCTGCGCAAGGTGTTGCAGCGTCACGGCCGCCCCGAGCGCATCGTCATCGACGGTAGCAGACGAATCGCGAGGCGATCCTTTCCTGTGACGCGGAAAGCCGACTGCGGGATCGGTCGCGGCGGCAGCTCAAGCCGATCCGCATCCGAAAGAGCCAGTACCTCGACAACCGCATCGAGCAGGATCACCGGCGCATCAAGTGTCGTGTGCGGCCTATCTCGGTTTCGAATCATTCGCAAGCGCTATCGCCACGCTGGGCGGGATCCACATGATGGAAAACGACAGGCGAGGTACGCCTTCAATCCAAATCCGCCATCGCCGAGCAATTCGAAATCATCGCCGCCGCGTGAGGCTGGGGTTTGGCTGGCGTGCTGGCCGATGCGACCAACCTCGGTCCGAAGCGAATGGCGAGCGCGTCCAAGGGCATCAGCGCGCACCAGATCGGCTGGATGCGCACCTTCCACGCGCGGTCCGAGACCTATCGCGCGGCGCAAGCATGTATCACCGATGCACACACCCGACATCCGCATTCTCGACTGTGGGGCAACGGAGCCGCGGTCGTGACCGGTCTCTCAGCGCGAGCAAGCGAACGCGTCATTGAAGCGCAGATCGAGTCGAGAGCTCATTTGATGAGCGACGAGTGGAAAGCATTCATGGCCATTGGTGAGAGCTTTGCCAAGCACGAGACCGTGAAGCGTTCCAGTGATGAGTATGTTCGCGATGCCGTCCACGTCAATTCGGTAGAGGGCTTCAACTCCCGCGTCCGCCGTACCATCGCCGGCGTCTTTCATCATATTAGCCCGCAGCATGCCGACCTGTATTTCCACGAGGTTGGCTTCCGATGGTCACAGCGCGTGGTGTCCGGGAGCGCCGTTCGGAAAACCCGGTATGGTCTAGAAGTCTTGAGGACCATCTGGTCGCGCGTGCCGCCGGCGCTGCAGCTACTGAGAGTTTTTCGCGTCGCCACGGGGCGTCAGATGCGCCGTAGCCTGGGTGGAGGAATCATCATCAAATCAACCGTAGCTGCCTTTGGTTGATAAATGCCTCGTACGATTTTGAGCAGTTCTTGTTCCGACCCCATCATGCGAAGATCGTGTGACTGTCCAAGTTTTGGCAAACGAGAGGCATCCCACAGATGGGGCACTCGGCTGCTGCGGGTCACCTTCGACGACAGTCACACTTACTGATCTCGATTTGATTGTTGAACCTCGGTCTTAACAGCAGCAGTGCTGACCTCAAGCTCCTTAACCGATGTCGAAATGAGTTTGGCCGCATGGCACGCGCAAGCGGAGCACCCTGGCCAGCCATTGTGCTTTAATCCGTGCTGTTTGCTCTCACAACCGCCTGGAAAAACCTGAGGTCGGCGCTGTTCATCAGCCATCTCCTTTTCAGATGAAAAACATCTGATCTAATCGTTTGCCTTAAGTCAAGTGTCGCAATAGCGTCAAAGAGAAATTTCCGGGAACATAGAAGGAAAGCCAAGCCATGCGCCAAGCAGCGCCCCGCTTTGCACTCGACCACATGGCGGCGCCCGGACTCGACGTCAGGGCACTTTTCGCTTTTGCCCGTGACCAGGGCCTGACCGATGTCCAGATCCGCAGCCAACAGCGCAGCAATGCTATTGCACGCGGCATGCCGGCGGCGGACGTCCGCTCTGCCGCCGCCGAAGCAGGCGTTGGGATTATTTCCATCAATGCCTTGCAGCGCTTCAATGAGTGGACACCCGCCCGCAAGACCGAAGCGAGCAAGCTCGCCGATTATGCGGCGGCCTGCGGAGCCAAGACGCTCATGCTAATGCCTGTCAACGACGGCTCCTGGCCCGCCAATGGCGAGCGCCGGGGCGATCTCCGCTTTGCCTTGAAGGCGCTCAAGCCGATCCTCCAGTCGCGCGGCCTGATCGGTCTCATCGAGCCGCTGGGCTTCCAGACCTGCTCGCTTCGATCGAAGAACGAAGCGGCTAAGGCCATTGCCGCCATTGATGGCCAGTCCGTCTTCCGCCTCGTGCACGACACGTTTCATCACACGCTCGCCGGGGAGACGTTCTTCTCCTGCGACCTGACCGGTCTCGTGCACATTTCAAGAGTGAACGATCCAATCCACTGGATCTACCCGGATCGCGTCCTATTCGGTTCCGACAATGGCAGCCAGATCCGGGCGCTGCTTGATGGCGGTTATGCGGGCCCCTTCTCATTCGCACCGTTTGTCGACGCAGCCCACCCGCTGGACGATCTCGCCGGCGCACTTGCCGCGAGCATCGATCTCGTCCGACAAGGGCTATTGACGCGAATGGCGGCGTGAGACGCGGGAGTAAATCAGGGGTGCCTGAGACGGCTTTTGGCGTCCCGCGGAGAAGTCATTCGAGACGCCTCCTGTAACAATATCTTTCGCATCCAGATGCTTGCCGCATCACTGTTGTGAAGGGCGATCTGTGCCTGAGACCATCCGCGGATCGTGCTAAAGGCCTGCACGATAACCTCAACACGTCTCTTGAGGCCATGCTCAAGAAAAACCGCTCCTCGATGGAGGGCTTCAGCTCGGACCCTGAGTAGTGCGATTAACGAACGTCACTTCGCTGGTCGAACGGGTGAACCGCTTCTATCGAGTCGTCGCCCGTGGCGCTTCCATTCCCTATGCTGCCTTCATTTCGCGGTCCTCGCCAAACTGTTCAGACAAATCAAGCCAGCTCTCCCGGGGACAGACGCCGGCAAGCTGTGCGTGGACTTAGCGAAACAGCCGTCCGCAATTTAGCCCTGTCCAGAGTTTGCGAAACACGCAAAAAAGATGAAAGTGCGAGGTTCAGGCGCATCGGTGCCGACTGCACAGAGTTACGTCATTTGAAGTTATGCCAAGGGGAAACGGTATTGGGCAACGGCTCAGGCGCTGGCGAACCTTTGAATGTTGCGCATGCATTGGAGCGCCGGCCGATTCGGGCACGATCAACGATCGCTGTGGCAAGCTCACGTCAATGTCCCCGAATTGCCTTTCCCTACCGCCAGACTACCCCGCTCAGGAGCGCGACGCCGGCAGCACTCCCATCTCCTTGAGCAACCGGCTAGCGCCGTCAATCTTGTCCATGGTCCAGAGCATGAAGCGACTGTCGACATGGATGCTGCGATTGCGGTCTGCGGCATATGCCCAATCGGAGATCACTCCATCAAGCGTGCCATCGAAGGCGAGGCCGACGAACTCGCCGCGTCCGTTCAGCGTGGCCGAGCCGCTATTGCCGTTGGTGATGTCGGCGGTGGACAGGAAGTCGACCGGTAACGTGCCCAGCGCCGGCGCGGCATAGGGGCCATAATCCTTGGCTCGGATCGCTGCGATAGCCGCATCTGGAGCGTCGAACTCACCCTTGCCCGTTTCTTTGGCCAGAAGTCCATCGGCCGTGGTAAAGGGCATCCATATCTGCCCGTCGCGTGTTCGCCCCGCCACCTTGCCCCAGGTGATGCGCAGCGAGCCATTCGCGTCGGGATACATCGGCCGGCCGATTGCCTGGCGGTAGGCACGCTGGCCGTGCATATAGATGGCGCGAGCCGCCTGGCTGCGTCCAGCGCGGTCCTTCGCAGCGTGCTTCGCAGCTATGTCGCCGGGATAGAGAGCGACCGCCAACTTGATGAAAGGGTCCTCCGACGCCTCGAAGGCAGCAGCGGGCTTGTCAAGCCAGCCGAGCCGCATTACCGTGTCTGCGAGTTTGGTGTCTGCATAAAGTCGGTCAAGGCCAATTTGGCCCAAAGTGCTTTCGAAAGCAGTATCGCGGTCCTTTGCATCCAGCCGGCGATATTCGTCGAGTGCGGCTTCGAAAAGCTTTCGATCGATGTCTGGCAAATAGCGGCGTTCGATCTGCGTCAGCTGATCCGAGATTTCTTTACGGTCACGATCCTGAAAGCCGCTTTCACGGTCTTCATCGGGCTTCTCGTGCTCCTTTGTCCAGCGATAGAGAGTGCGTGCCGATGACAGTAGTTGCGCGCGATTGAGCAACGCCTGGCGCAGCCTCGCCAGCGAAGCCCGGCTATTCTCGCCCACCATCGCGTCCAGTTCGCGGATTGCTGCGTCAAAGCGCGTGTGCCGCACGGGATACTCAGCGACCCAGGCGCGAAAAGCTTCCTCCTCGGTAGCCTTGCGCGCGTCGAGGCCGATCGCGTCGGCGCCGGCAAGATCGCCCGCCAGCTTCTTCTTGTAGTTTTCCACGCCCCGCAGGATGGAGGCGTAGCGGATCTGCGCTTCGCGATTGCCTTCCGTGGCTTGCTTGATCTGGGCCGCATAATCCGAGAGCAAACGCTGGGACAGTGGTTCGTAGTGCGCGAAGTTGAACCGGACTTCATCGGCGGTGAGGAACCGATTGGTTGCTCCGGGAAAGCCGGCGACCATCACGAAATCGCCTTCTTGCACGCCTTTAGAGGCGATGCGCAGCCAGTTCTTCGGCCGGTAGGGCACGTTGTCGCGCGCATAAGGCCGGGATGAACCATCAGGGGCGACATAGGCGCGATAAAAGCCAAAGTCGCCTGTGTGGCGCGGCCACATCCAATTGTCCGTTTCGCCGCCGAAGTTACCTATGCCGAGCCCGGGCGCATAGACGAGGCGCACGTCCTGAATTTCGAGCTTCTGCTGGAGATGGTAGGAGGCGCCGCCATAATAGGACCCTACGTCGCAGCGGCGATTGGGCTGTTCTTCACACGCGGCGATCAGCGCCTTGCGGTTCGCTTCGAGCCGCTCATAGCGGGCAAAGCCGTTCAGCTTGTCTGAGACGCCCTTGAGCATGTCAGCGGTCACATCCCGCATATCCTCGATCACATAGATGCGGCTGCCGGGCGCCGCAGGCAATTCTTCACCCAGGCTCTTCGCCAGAAACCCGTTGGTGAGATAGTTTTGGCTCTCCTTGCTGTTGTACTGGATGGATTCCAGCACGCAGTGATGGTTGGTGGCGACCAGCCCTTGCGGACTGACGAATGAGGCGGAGCATCCGCCCAGTGAAACGATCGCGTTAAGCGGGGCAGCGCCCAGACGGCTCAGCTGCGCGGGATCGATCTGGAGCCCATCCGCGCGCATGGCCGCGCCGACTTCCGCACTCTGGGCCGGCATCCAGATGCCTTCGTTCGCCGATGCAGCGGTGGCCGTCCAGAGCAAGGCGATGGCACTTACCCAAGCAACCATATCACATTCGCAGTTCATACTGGTGTCTCTCCCATTCTATCTACTGTCTCCGCCGACTGGATCCATGAGCTATCAGACTGGCCGGCGACCCCAGCGCCTGCGCGGCTGCCACTGGGGCTGAGGGGACGGTCAACGCAAACATCTGGATGACGCTCCCCTCACATCGTGTCGGTTGTGTGCAACGTTGCGGATCATCCGTTGCACTAATCGTGCCAAAGGAACAAAGCTTTCAACGACCTAAATGGTAAGCTGCCTTCCATGTCCGACCTCCGACATTTCGTCGTAGACCCGACACCCTCGTCCTCGCCAGCGACGAAGCCCGCTGCCGAACGGCCGTAGCCTGTCCATAATTGTGAGAGTGCGTTTCTTCACCTAGCCGTATACGCCGAAGACCATGCGGTATCCTGGGCATATCCTTGCTGGTGTTCGCCGATCGGGAAGTGGAGCGACCCATCTGCGAATATCTGAATTATTATCGCCGCTGGAGGCGCCGGGCGGTTCAGGAACTGCTCAGCTCCCGTTCCGCTGTGCCTCTGATGCGACTTTGGGCGAACAAACATCGAACAACGTCAGAACGACTTCGCTCACATGCTGGGATCCGCTATTCGTCATGGGCTCAGTTGCGCCAAGACCCTTCCGAGCCGAGAACCAAATGTGTCGCATTAGGGCCCGAAAGCTGCCTGTCGGCTCACGGGAACGAAGTAGTTTCTAGAAGCGCTTTCAAATTAGATCTAGGGAGCACCGATGCGAGCGCTAGCGCACGCCTTCACACCCTAGCTATATGTAGAGCTGTGCGCAGCGTCGTTCGTCGCGATCAGATACATATAAATGCCGGTGCCGCCGAGCCGGCCGACGGAATCGACCTCAGCCGCGATCAGCCGGCAGACCAGTTTCCGTAGCGCGTCAACGTCGACCCGGCCGGAACGATCGGCGGGGGTGATCGGAAAAGCAGACAGGCCGTTTGCGATAAATCATGGTTCAATTCCTCGGTCGGTGGGGGCGAAACCCGGCCAGTAGTGGCCGTCAGGCGTCGGCCGTTTGCCGAAGATGGCCTGACCGACGCGCACGACAGTGGCGCCTTCCTCGATGGCTTCCTCGAAGTCTCCGGTCATACCCATGGAGAGCCCGGTGAGCGCGGCGTTGTGCTTCACGGCTTTGTCCCGCAGCCGGCGCAGCAGAATGAAGCAAGGCCGCACCTTGGCCATGTCGGAGGAAAACAGCGCAAGTGTCATCAACCCGCATGGCCGGAGACGGGGAAGCTGATCGAGGGTCTCCACGAAGGGCAGCAGTGCGTTCGGATGGAGGCCGAACTTGCTGTCCTCGCCAGACGTGTTGACCTGCACATAGACGTCGAGGAAGCGATCTTCGCGCTCCAGCCTCGTGTTCAGAAGGTCGGCGAGCCGCAGGCTGTCGAGCGCATGAAACTCACGCGCGAAGCGGGTCAGATATTTGGCCTTGTTGGTCTGCAGATGTCCGACGATGCTCCAGTCGATGGCGAGATCGTGAAGCGCCTCGCGCTTTGTCATTGCCTCCTGAATCTTGTTCTCGCCGAAGGTGCTGATGCCGACGTCGAAGGCATATCGCAGGATATGGGCCGGCACCGTCTTGGTGATCGGCAGCAACCGCACGGAGGCACGGTCGCGCCCGGCCCGTGCGCAAGCAAGCGTGATGCGCTCTTCAACCGACGCCAGATTGGTGCGGAAGCTGGTAAGGGGATCAGGCCCGAAGCGTTCGACGTCCTCGGGCGAAAGCGGCGGATTGTTCGTGCCCATTGTGATCCTTCGCAGCGGTTTTCGTTACCATGGGAGACTTTTCCTTCGTCCGCACTCGTTTTGCGGGTAGCCTCGCATGTACCGTGCCAAAGCAGAAAGCATTTAGAAACGTGATTGGTCAGATTCTATTACGTTACGTACCCGACATTGTCGGCTATCGGACAAAGCCGAACGTGCCTAAATGGACCATGATGCAGCCGCGGGGGGGGTACTTCTTGGTACAGCGGTAAACCGGCACAGTAATAATCGTTATGGAGAAGAACGGAGAACTTAGATGCGTATCGGTAAACAGAAAGACCGCCATTTTGGTGGCAGAATTGGCAGTCTCGGATGCGTCTCCGCTGAGTGTTTGGCCGTCTTTGTGTATCTGTTCGGTTCCGTGCGGTTTCCCCCCGGCCACGCTCGCTGTAACCAACGTCCGAGCCTTCCGGGCAGGTCGGCGTACTCTTGGCGGCCCGGCTCTGCGGCGTTCGCTTCGTGGCATACCGGGCCAAGAGAAACCGGGCTTCGCCATGGCAGAGATCAGCTTCTTCATGGGCGGAACGCGGTACGGACCGCCGTGCCAGGATGGATTGGACGAAGCCGCGCACAACAGAACTTGGCACCCCCAAGAGGCATCCTGAGCATTGCGGTGCTCGGCAGAAGGTGACAGCGGCAAGCCCGCTTGCGGCGTAAAGCAGTTGTTTCATGTCAGATGATCCTCTCGATTGTTGCTGCTGGTCGCTCCCGACCGACAAATAGCTGGTCGATGAGTGAGGCGTTCGACACTCGAGCGCGTAGGTGACGGCAGCAACGAGCGTGAAGGCAGAGAACCAGAAGATCCCCAGGCGATAGAGCAGCGGTTTGTTGGGGATATTTCGGCAAAGAGGGGAAAGGCGAAGAGGCGACAAGAAAGCTGTCGAACGCCAGGTGACGTTGATCGTGATGCTGCTCGGGTGATGCTCGAGTGAGGCCCGGCAACATCAGGACGGTGCTCGGCGTTTCGTGCCCATCCACCTTCTCAGACAGGGGAGATTTGGATGCAGCGCCTTCAAAGTGGAGAACAAATCACCTTCGCCGCGAACCTTTCACATCGTCCCGCTACCACCACCGTCGATGAAGTTTCGGACTCGCGCGGGCCAAATCGGGGATCGGCATCGCAGCCATGCGATCGATCTCGTCCCGACGGTTGCCAAGGTTGAAAACAAGGCATAATTGCCCAGACATCCAGCTGCTTCGGAGGCTTGCTATGACTTTTGCTCAATCGGTCGGTGCGTTCTTTCGTAGGCTGAAGCCGTTCATCCTGCTTTTCCTGTTGACTCAGTTCCTCGTCAGGCTGGCGCTGTCGCTGGTTTCGGCCAAAGACCTGTCTTTACATCCGGCCGACTGGCTGGTTCCTTTCTTCACTGGCTTCTGGTTCGATATCGTCACGCTGCTTCCAATCCTCGTGGTCTTTCTCCTCTTCCCGCTGCTCCTGCCAGTTTCGTGGGCCGGAAAGCGGTTTGACCGCGCAGTTGGGCTCTCGGGCTTCGCAATCTTCCTGTTTATGATGGTCGTGCAGGGGGTCAGCGAGTATTTCTTCTGGGACGAATTCACGACGCGCTTCAATTTCATCGCGGTCGACTACCTCGTGTACACGCAGGAAGTGATCCAGAACATCATGGAGAGCTATCCGGTGGTGCCGCTGCTTGCCGGCATCGGCCTTTGGCGGTCGGCGGGGCCTATCTGCTCCGCCGCCAGGTGAAGGCAGGCTTCGCGCCGCATCCGCCGTTCATGAAGCGGCTGGCGGTCTTTGCGACGATAACGGGAATGGCCGCCGCCGGCGTGTTGGTGACGCCCGATTCGATCACACGGCCGATGCCGAGCGCGATCGCCCGCGAACTCGGGGGCAACGGACTCTACGGTTTGGTTAGCGCCCTCTTCTCGAATGAGATCGATTTCGCGAATTTCTATCGGACCATGCCCGAGAAACAGGCGGCCGAACGGACACGCGACCTTTTAGCGGAAGATCACGAGCCGTTCGAAAGCACCGATTTAAACGACATCACGCGTGACATTCGAGCCGAGGGGCCGATGCTGCGCAAGAACGTCATCTTGGTCGGCATGGAAAGCATGAGTGCGGAGTTCATGGGCACATTCGGTAATCCGAAAAGTCTGACACCGAACCTTGACCGGCTGGCGTCTGAAGGCCTGCTTTTCACGGAAATGCGGGCGACCGGCACACGCACCGTGCGCGGGCTTGAAGCGATCGCGCTCTCAGTCCCGCCGACCCCAGGGCAATCGATCCTGCGTCGCCCCGGCAACGACAATCTCTTCACCATTGGCTCGGTGTTCCAGGATTCGGGCTACGATACGCGCTTCCTCTATGGCGGCTACGGCTATTTCGACAACATGAACGCGTTCTTTTCCACTAACGGCTTCGGTATCGTCGACCGCGCTACGATGGCGGCAGGCGATGTGCATTTCGCCAATGCGTGGGGCGTTAGCGATGAGGATCTCTATGACGAGGTGATCCGCCAAGCCGACGCCTCGGCGAAAGCCGGCAAGAACTTCTTCAGCTTCGTCATGAACACGTCAAACCACCGGCCCTTTACCTATCCAGCTGGCGCCATAGACATCCCATCGCCGGGCGGGCGCGACGGGGCGGTCAAATATTCCGACTACGCGATCGGGGAACTGGTCAAGAAGGCATCGGCGAAACCGTGGTTCAGGGATACCGTTTTTGTCTTTGTCGCCGATCATACGGCGAGCGTCGCAGGCAAGGTCGAGATCGACATGAACAAATACCACATACCGTGCATCATCTGGTCGCAGGGCTTTGTCAAGCCCCGCCGGATCAACCGGCTGGCGAGCCAGGTGGATATTGCGCCGTCGCTGCTTGCCCTGCTGCAGGCTAGCTATCGCAGCCGCTTTTTCGGCGACGACCTGATCGAAGCGGACGAACCGGAGCGGCCGGTCTACATCTCCAACTACCAGAAGGTGGCCATGATCCTGCATGGCCGCACGACGATCCTTGAGCCCAAGAAGCAAATCGTCCAGATGAAGGGTGAGGAGGTGCAACCTGAAAGCGCCGTGGACCACAACGCGGTCGAAGATACCGTAGCCGTCTATCAATATGCCTCGCACTGGCGCGATATTTCACGCCGCATTCCAAGTATTCTTGACAACGGCACGCTGGCACTCGGCCGGTTCGGTGTGCATCGCCTGCCAAACCCGAAGCGACGCGCGCCTCCGTCCAGGACCACACCCACCATACCTGTGCGCTAACAAAGCCACCGTGCCACAACGTCTGCTCCGGTGATCACCCAGAGGTGTGAGGACCTTAACAATCCCTTGCAAGACCCTTCGTGGTGGCAACGGCAATGGCCGGAACGGGTCCAGCCTGTCGTGGAAATACGTTGATTTGATAACGTGATTCCCGATCAGCGAGGTGAGTCGGGCTAAAGCGGTTTGTCGAGGGCGAGGATCGCCGGCAAGCGGCACTGCTTCCCGAGTGCCTGGAGGATTACGTGACGCAGGACAATCCGGGGTGGCGACAGGTGCATCGTGGATCTGCTACTTTCGCGCGCTCCACTTTGGGAGGCGCAGCACGCGTTGCCCCTGTCGACAAACTGAGCCTCGTGCTGGTGGCGGTGTTCGGAGTGACATTCCTCAAGGAACATCGTCGTCGAACTGGGCAGGGGTTGCCTCGATCGCAACAGGCGCGGTTCTGGTACGCTACAAAGCTTATTGCTCCGTCTTTAGGATCAGAACAGCCAAAAAAAGGTGGGCAGGTAGCCAGCTACCTGGAGGTATTCGATGCCTTCGATGGCTGGAAAGATCGCCAGAAAATAGAGGGCATCGAAGAATGTGCTTCTTAATGCGTGTGTGGAGAACGTGTGCTGATGCTTGTCCTGATGCAGCCACGGCTTGGGCCAGAACCGCGGCGTCCTTGCCACATATGCTTCGAACTCCGGACCAAATTTGTCACGAAGAAACGTCTCTTCCTTTCGGGCAGTCATTCCGAAAACCGCATAGGTGCACCCCCCCAGAGCGGATGCAACGATGAGCGATCCGAAAATGAGGCCGATGCCGAATGCTCCGATCGTCGAAAACAGATATAGGGGATTGCGGGTGATCGAGTACGGCCCGCTGACTGCCAACTCGCTGTTCTTCCGCCCCCCGACATAGAGGATGCTCCACAACCTCCCGAATATGCAGACGAGGATCAGAACAAAACCGATCATCTCGACGACCTCGTGAAGGCTAGATGCTTCATCCCAACCGGGGCGAGAGAATAGCAGCGACCCAATCGCCGCTATGCTCAGGGCCTGGACGACCAAAAGTCTCTTCCGCTGATTAAATGGTTGCGGGGCAATGGAAGCGGACATCATGGTTCCTTCGACAAAGGCTTTTTCGGGGACTCGCGCCAAGCAGTCCTCTCCGCAGGTTTGAAGCTCTCAAAATCGCGTGCTGTATCGCGCGGGTTAGCGGTTACTAACCGTTCTGCAACATTGGTCAATGGCCCGTCTGGAAGGTCAAGGTGGTTACGGGGTTCCTCGGCCAGCGCTCCTCCAGTCGCGGGATGAACTTCCAGCTGCACGTGTCCGTTTGCTATCGCGATCCGTTGCTCAGCTTCCAAAGTCGTTTCTCTACCCCACGTAGGTTACCACCGAAGCTTGATCTGCTAAACCAATATGGTGTTACACTTGTAGTCTCGCAGAGGCTTCTTCCAGCTCTCTGGGTCACGTCGAGAGCCGTAACCGGATCAGATTTGGCGGAGGGGGTTTGCGGCGAGCGCGTTCGTGATTCACCATTTGCGGACGCCACCACCGACTAATCCGCTTGAAGGCCTGTCGCTTGCTCAGCTCCGCGGGCCGTTCGCTGCGCTGATCGGCTTAGTGCGCGGTCTTCAGGCCGAGTCGAGAGCCTTGAGATCGAGAACCAGGCGCTGCGCGCCGAGATCCAGACCCTCAAGGATCGCCCTCCGGACAAGCCGACCAAGCCGTCGGAATGGGCAACGCAGCCGGAGGGGAAGCGACGCCGTCGCGGCGCCAAGCGCGACGGCCGGTCGCGTGAGCCGCGAGGTGACGGTTGCGGAGAGCGCTCCTGCGGACTCACGCTTCAAGGGATACAAGACGATCCTTGTGCGCGATCTGGTTTTGTCGGCCGGGGTGATGCGCTATCGCTGGGAGTGCTGGGTGACACCGAGCGGCGAGAGGCTCGTCAGCGGCAGGTGACACTCGACAACGGCATCCTGTTCCCGCGACGACTGCGCAGGAACCGCAGCGAACGCATGTGGGCGCCGCCACAGCACGGCCGCATCCGAGTCCTGCATAACCGAGATATGCCGGCGCCTTCTTCTACGGTCGAACGCGTGGTCGTCCCCGGCCGGGCGGCGGCCTCTCGCAGATCAAGGTGAATAATATGGCCGAGTGGCGGATGCCGACCTGCATCCGGGTTATATCGACTGGGAGCGCTTCAAGGCCAACCCGGAGCGTGTCGCCACCAACGAACAAGCTTATGGAATGCAGCGCCGCGCCGGGACAGTCCGCGAAGGATCCGCCTGCTCCAGGGCAGAGTTCTCTGCAGCCTTTGCAGCGGGCAAACATGGGCGTCCATTACAACGGCCCTCCGCCGAGGCCCGTCGGCGAGTCGGAAGCCGAAAGAGTCGCGGCTCCCCTCACCCGTTCGGCCGTTCCGTCGTACCAGGCGAGCGTCTCGCAGCGCGAAAGCTGCTCAGGCGACCGTTCGCGATTTTGGCCGGATCGACGTCGTCCTGGGGCAGGAAGCAGGCGAATGACTGGCAAAAAGCGTCCGCCGCAGCCCGGCGTCGATCACTGGAACCTGGCGCCGGCGCGGCGGAACTGCAGGGCGGCGGCCATTCCGGAATAGCTGCCGCCTACATCGATGATGGAACCTACACCGCGCCCCCTCTGGCTCATCGGGTCATCGCCTCGCAGGTAATGATACGCTCGATCTAGATGCACTCGCGCGGCGGAAAAATCGCTTGTCATATGACCTCTCAGTTGCCGCCCGCGCTGGCCATCTACGAGGTGAGGGTCGCGCAATCGTCAATATCCAAAGGCGAATTTGATTTAAATCGTGGATGATCTGGGAGAAATCCGGACCCCGGCTTGTCTTATACGAGAGCCCCTTGCTGACGTCGCCGGCCGGGCTCGGTTGGCTCTGCAGTAGCGTTTCGTGGTGCGCCACCATGAAAGTTCGCACGTTTTCATGCGCGGTCGATCAGACACGGTTCACGAACAAAAGCCTGCGGACGGTGCAGATGGCGGTAAAAGCCTGGCGGCAGGTCGGCCCTGGCGACTGGACGACGCCGGCTCTTCCACCAGCCAAATCGTTTGGTAACATTCGTCGATGAGGCAATAGGGGTGCAGTTTCTCAATTCGCCCGACATCGGGAGCCCGCAAGTCAATCTGATTTCAGGATGGTCCGCATATTGAGGTAAGGCACAGGCGCCAGGTGCGCCACGCTCATCGACAATCGCGGCAGATGGTGTTCGAAATGTTCATGCCCTCCGGAAGGATGAGCTTGTCCCGTGCCGACGCCGGTCATACCGGCTATGGTTGGCGCAGCATCGCTAAATGGCTGACTCTTCGACACGCCACCCGACTGACGCAGGACGGCGTTGAACACGATGTCACCTTACATTTCGAGGCGTTTCTCAGCCAGTGCTGGAGCAGCTGTTCCACGGTATCAAACAGCGCGGCTACACGGGTAGTTTCTCGAATCTCGAGCGACTGCTCGCAAAGCTGGAGCCGCGTCGAAAGGTCAGGGACATCGGTCGCCCTCCGATCATACGCCACCAACCAGCCGGCGATGCTGTCCCGATACGGGCTCCGGCGACCGGCCATATTATCTCGCCGGTAGTCGCCGCTGCCCTGTTCATGAAGCCGCGAGGCATGCTGACGATCTCTTCCGAGCGCGCGGCAGTCGGTGAGGGACCGGCCTATCATGGCCGCATCACGAAGCAGGTCTCCTGAATCGAAGCCTCTATCCGATCGACGAACGCCTCAAGTTTCGCGGGCAAGCAAGGCCGGCCGGACCAGGTTGGTATCCTAATCATCGCAGAGCGTGTTTAGCTGGGGTCGCGCAGAAGGTGGATGGCGAGAGCGCGGTGAGGTGGACCGCGACGCTAAGCTAAAAACGTGTTGGACTAAGCGACGGGACGGCTCACTGGTATGGGCGCTCAACTTGATCTGGCGCCCTAAAGGGCAGGAAGGCCTCGCGGCCGGTTCGAGGCGCATCATATCCTCCTCCGAAGGAGCACGCGCAAGTATCGTCACAAGCCCCGAGCGCTTCGCGTTCGGCGGTGTCCAATTTCCGACAATGTCGGATACAAAGTCAGATCTACTGGATTGCGTTTAAATCGTTTCCTCGTTTGGCACAGTACATGCACGTCGTCCGCAAGCACGACCGACCGACAAGAAGACGCATGATCACCTCACCGAAACATATAGCCGCCGCGGAACAATCACTTCGCCGCGAACTTGCTTATCGCCCGTCACCACAACCGGAGCCATCGATGTCTGACGGGCTGCCCAGGATACCTGCTGCGATCTCGTTTGCCCTTCGACCGCTCCGGCTCCGCCCGTTACCGACGAGGAAAAGTGACGGATTTCCTGCTCGACGACGGCATGGAGGTGGTCGTCATCCGCGATCACCTGCGCCGATCGTTGCCCATATGGGGTGCAAGGTCGGCAACATCGCGCCCACAACGAGAGATTCCGATGCCTGAAGCGAGTCAGGAAAAGTTGGACGCCTTCTTGGGGAAATTGGTCGGCGATCTCGGCGCGATTGCTACGGGCGCGGGAGTCGTGCTGGGGGACAGGCTCGGCCTGTTCAAGGCATTGCGCGAAGGCGGCAAGATGACGGCCGCCGAACTTTCGGCACGGACCGGCACCCAGGAACGCCTTGTAAGGGAATGGCTTTCCGGGCAGGCAGCGGCGGGCTACGTCGACTACGATGAAGCCAACGACGAGTTCTATCTCAACGCCGAGCAGGAGTCGGTGTTCGCCGATGAAGATAGCTCGGCCTTCATGGCTGGCGCATTCGAGTTCCTGTCCGCGCTGTGGCTCGATGAAGAAAAGGTGAGGCAGGCATTTCAGTCCGGCAAGGGCGTTGCATGGCACGATCATAGCGCGTGTCTGTTTCGCGGTACGGAGCGGTTCTTCCGTCCAGGCTATAATGCCAACCTGATCGACTCCTGGCTGCCGGCGCTGGAGGGCGTAGTCGAGAAGCTCGAACGCGGCGCGGAGGTCGGGGATGTCGGATGCGGTCACGGCGCATCGACCGTGCTCATGGCGCGTGCTTTCCCCAATTCGCGCTTCGTCGGCTTCGATTATCACTCCGCTTCGATCAAGCGTGCCCGAAAGGCGGCCGAGGAAGCCGGCGTCGGCGCCAACACGCGCTTCGAGGTCGCGGCCGCCAAGACCTATCCCGGCACTTATGACCTCGTCGCTTTCTTTGATTGCCTTCACGACATGGGCGATCCAGAGGGCGCCGCCGCCCATGTCCGCGGGTCGCTCAAGCCGAATGGCACCTGGATGATCGTCGAGCCGTTGGCGCATGACCATCTAGCGGCGAACCTCAATTCCGTCGGACGCGTCTATTATGCCGCTTCCACATTCGTGTGCACGCCCGCTTCGCTGTCGCAGGAGGTCGGACTTGGGCTTGGCGCCCAGGCCGGCGAGGCGAGGTTGCGCAAGGTGGTGACCGCCGGCGGCTTCAAGCGATTCCGTCGCGCCGCGGAGACGCCGTTCAACATGGTGCTGGAGGCTCGCCCCTAGCGCGGCCGTCGCTAGAAATTGTAGCTCATCGTGAAGATCACCGCCAAAATCCGGACGCACGTGTATCGGCAAATTTTCAAGGCGTCTGGGTTTACGCAGAGCTCGCTGCCGAGCCGCCTTCTCTAAACCACTGACGTCGATGTCCGGCGGCAGATTCTTTCCCTTGCTGCGGTCACAAGGCGGGCGGCCTCGATGTAGGCGTCTTCCCGCCCAGTGCTTTCTCGACCCGCCGCGATGGGCTGATCGTCTCTGGTCGTCGTCATCATTGCGGTTGCCGCCAAGCAGGCGGCCGATACGAAGTCTGGGAAGGAGATCGGCACCTCGGAGGTCGAGCGGATCTGGACGGGAGTGTCAAACGGACCCGCCCCAGACCTCGCAACGTCAAGTCCTATCCGCGAGAAACCCAACAGCGCCATGAGCGCCACGCGACCAGTGGCCTATTTATCAACTCGAAAGCGCTTTCCATCTTCGCAATGCGTTCCGACACTGCCATCTGAACAGGCTCATCGTGTCTGCAGCTTCACGACGCCTTGCGAGGCAACGCAGTCTGTATCCTAGCCATTGGTGAATTTCATCGGCGATGCGCTCGGCGTGCGCGGTGACCTCGGGAATTCCCATCAATTCACCGACGCTGCCGCGCGCCAGAGGCCCGCTGACGAAAATGCTGTCGGACGGTCGGCCGGATGTCCCGACCGCACGGCCTTGGCTGTCGGTCGCCAAGCCAAGACCAATCGGGTCTAGCCGGACCAGTCCCATTCGCCCGAGAGCGGCTATTGCCGTGTTGGTCCGGAAAATATCGGCATGCGCCGGCCCGGTTGTGACGATCACTCTGTCGAACGTCTCGATCGTCTGGGTGTGTTGGCGTCTTGGCCGCAGCGTGACACCAACGCGCCCGTGGACCCGCTCGGCGCCAGTCATCGATGCAGCGCGATAGGCGAGCGTGCCTTCAGCAAGCCGGCGATCGAGCACGACTGCGACCTGCGGCGCTATGCGGAAGCGATGCACATCCCACAGCGCGCGCAAATGGCGCACGACGCGGCGTTGCTCAGCGAGCGGCAGGGCCTGCCAGATGATTTGCCCTTGTCGCCGGACTGCGTCGAGCACCGGGTGCCAGCCTTCGCCCTGCTGCGCGGCGGTTGCGATGGTCGACCTGATACGCCTGAGCAGCACGGTGGCGCTGCGTGAAGGCAGGCCGGTGAAGTCGCCGATCGGATCGGCATGCGTAGCCGCATGGCCTCGCGACCGATAGCCATGGCGCGAAAGTGCTGTGATGCGACCGCGATGGCCATTGCGGTCGAGCGTTGCGATGACATCCGCCGACGTTAGTCCAGTGCCGACGACAAGCACATGGTCGTAGCGTCCTATCGCTTCCAGCTTTTCGAGATCATAGGGATTGGCTACCAGCCCGGCTGCACCAGCTACGGACTGCAGGGGCAATGGCAAGGTCGGTGGCGGATGCGTCGTCGCAATCACCAGGGCGTCCGCTGCGAGCGTTCCTCCATCAGCGAGGATCAGGTGGTAGCCCTCGCCCCTGAGTTCGGCTGACGCGACCGCGGATCTGACATGGCGGATCGTTTTGCCGAATAGAAAGGGCTGAAGATGGGATTGCACGTAGCGCCCGAAAACGCGACGCTGCGGGTAGAGCGCTCCATTGGCGGCAATGGCCTCGGGGTCGTCCGCAGTGGCGCCAGTTTGCTCCAGCCAGTCGGCAAAGTGGCTGTCCTGGCCGGAGATCAGCGTCATCCTCGACGCCGGCACATTGATGCGGTGTGAAGGATCGGGCGTCGAATAGGCCAGACCATAGCCGAGCCCCTCGCGGGGCTCGACGACCACGATATCGGCAGCTCCGGCGGGCAGAAGCCGCGCAAGATGAAACGCAGTCGCCGCACCGGAAAAGCCGCCGCCGATGATGACTACGACGGGTCCCCTGCCCGATTCTCTGGCGCTCAAGATTGACTCGCTTGCAGTGCCGACGGTCGATGGTCGCCGGCCACCGTTTCGCCGAAGGGCCCCATGTTTACGGCCGTGGGGCGCGTCGAGATTTCATGATCGAGCGGCAACAGCGGCAGCACCAGTTCGCCAAAGCGATAGGCTTCCTCCAGATGCGGATAACCGGAGAGGATGAAGGTATCGATGCCGATACGCCGGTATTCGTCGATCCGTTCCGCCACCATGGCCGCATCGCCGACCACGGCGGTGCCGGCGCCGCCGCGAACCAGGCCGACGCCGGCCCACAGGTTCGGACTGATTTCGAGCTTGTCGCGACGGCCGCCATGCAGGCGACTCATTCGCGACTGGCCGACGGAATCCATGCGCGCGAAAACCTTCTGCGCCTCGGCTATGGTCTTGTCGTCCAGGCGGCTGATCAGCCGGTCGGCATCGGCCCAGGCCTCGTCATTGGTTTCGCGGACGATAACATGCAGTCGGATTCCAAAACTCACCGCTCGTCCCGCCTTCTCGGCAAGGCCGCGCACATGATCAACCTTGGCGGCGACGTCGGCCGGCGGTTCGCCCCAAGTCAAATATTTGTCGATCTGCTCGGCGGCGACCGCATTGGCCGCCTCTGATGAGCCGCCGAAATAGAGCGGCGGGTGTGGCGACTGAATAGGTGGAAACAGCAGGCGGCCGTCCTCGATGCGGAAATGCTTGCCTTCGAAAGCGACGGTTTCGCCGCGCAGCACGGCCTTGTAGATGTCGAGGAATTCCCGCGTCACCTCATAGCGCTCGTCATGGCTGAGGAAGATGCCGTCGCCCTTGTTCTCGACCGGGTCGCCGCCCGTGACAACATTGATCAGCAGGCGTCCGCCGGAAATGCGGTCGAGCGTCGAGGTCATGCGCGCGGCGAGCGTCGGCGATTGCAGGCCCGGCCTGACGGCGACAAGGAAGCGAAGCCGCTGGGTCAGCGGCGCCAGCGCCGAAGCCACGACCCAGCTGTCCTCGCAACTGCGTCCGGTCGGCAGCAGCGCGCCATAGTAACCGATCGCATCGGCCGCCTTGGCGACCTGGGTGAGGTAGGGCAAGTCGACCGCCCTGCCCCCCTCGGAGGTGCCGAGATAGCGGCTGTCGCCATGGGTCGGAAGAAACCACAGGACCTTGATCCTGTCGGGGGTGGCAGTGCTCATAAATGGTCCTCTGTGACTTGACGCGCCTCGCTCAGCTCCAGGCATGGAGCGGCGGATTGACATCGTTGAGGTAGTAGTTGCCGAGGATCGCGTATTTCCAGCGCACCGGATCGTGCAGCGTGTGGGTGCGGGCGTTGCGCCAATGCCGGTCGAGATTGTGCTCGGCCAGCGTCGAGCGCGTGCCGGCGAGCTCAAACAGCTTGTTGGTGGCATTGATGGCGATCTCGGTGGTGAGGATCTTGGATTCCGCCACAGCGATCTGCGCTTCAGCAACGGTCTTCTCGTTCGGGTCGGCGACGGCGCGATCGACGGCAAGCCCGGCCTTTTCCAGAACCGCCTCTGCCGCATTGGCGCGCAGACGAAGGTCGCCGATCGACTGGATCGTATAAGGATCCTGCCAGGCATGATCGACGCCGCTGTCGATCCAGGCGCGCGATTTGGTGCGCACGAAATCGACCGTCTCGTCGATCGCCGCCTTGGCGATGCCAAGATCGACCGCGGCCTGGACAATCTGGAAGATGGCTCCATCGGCCGTCGGTCGGTCGTAGCCCTTATAGCCGGGAACCAGATGCGTCTTCGGCACCTTCACATTGTCGAGCAGGACCGTGCCGGACAACGTCGTCTTCTGGCCGAAGCTCGACCAGTCGTCGATGACCGTCAGTCCGGGCGCGCCGCGATCGGCGATGGCATACCAGGCGCGGCCCTCGTCATCGAGCGCCACAATCGGGACCAGATGCGCGAGTAGCGCGCCGCTCGAATAGAATTTCTGGCCGTTGACGACGACATGGTCACCGGCGTCGACGAACTTGGTTTCGAAGTCGGCCGCCCGCTTGGAGCCGAATTCGGAGAACGCGTTGCCGAAGCGCGTGCCGGACAACACCTCGCCGAACAGCAGCTTCTTCTGCGCCTCGTCGGAGACGGTGCGGATGGCGGCAACAACGCCAAGATGGTTCTGCGGAATCTGGCCCAGCGACGGATCGGCCGCCGAGATGATGGTGATCACTTTCGACAGCGTCACATAGGAGAGCTCCGGCCCGCCATAGGCTTTCGGCACGTTGATCGACCACAGGCCGCTCTGCGAAAACGCATCGAGCTCTTCCGTCGGCCAGATGCGTTCACGGTCCCGCTTGGAGGCATCCTTGGCGAATTCGGCGGCCAGTTTTTCGGCGACAGCGATCGCCTCGGCGTCGGTCCTGATAACATGCGCTTTGGCTGACGGACGCTCGACCGGTGGCACGGCGCTGCGGATTTCGGACGGCTGCTTCGATTGGATGGTCATGCTGCGGTCTCCTTGGGGAAATGGTCGGATGGAAGCGGCGAGCCGCCGAGATAGTAGGTTTTGATGTCAGCGCGCTGGCGCAGGTCGGCAGCCGATCCTTCGAGGACGCTGACGCCGTTCTCGAGTACGGTGGCGCGGTCGGCGTATTTCAGCGCGACCGCCGAATTCTGTTCGGCAACCAGGATCGAAAGGCTTTCGTCGCGGTTTAGCCGTTTCAGGGCGTTGAAGATCTCGTCGACGATCAGCGGCGCGAGCCCCATCGACGGCTCGTCCAGAACAAAGAGTTTCGGCCGCGACATCAGACCGCGGCCGATTGCCGTCATCTGCTGCTCGCCCCCGGAAGTGAGGCCGGACCGGGTTCGCCGCTTCTCGGCGAGCTTTGGGAAAAGTGAATAGACACGATCGAGGTCGGCCTTGACGCCGGTGCGAGAGGACGAGCGTCCGAGCGCGCCGGTGAAGAGGTTCTCTTCGACCGTCAGCGAACGGAAGCAATGCCGGCCCTCGAGGACCTGAACGAGGCCGCTGCGGACGAGCTGCGAGGGGCTTGCTCTTGAAACATCCTCACCATCGAAGGTGATCCGACCGGCGGTAACAGCGCCGCGCTCGGCCGGGAGGAGATTGGATACGGCGCGCAGCAGGGTGCTCTTGCCGGCGCCATTGGAGCCGAGCAGCGCGACGATCTCGCCCCTCCCAACCGACAGGTCGACGCCGTGCAGGGCGGCAATGGAGCCGTTGTAGACAGCTTCCACGCTGCTGACTGACAGTATCGGATAGTGCGGGCTGGACATCGATGACTCCGCTGGGAAGCTGGATAGCGCGACTGGCCAGTTTGTCGGCCGCCCCATTGCAAACTCAGTTGCTGACCGCTGCGTCGGCGTCCTCGGCCGTGCGAATCTTGATGCCCTTCTCCTTGGCATAAGCCTCGGACGACTTCTCGATGATTGGGCGCAGCAGCTTCCAGTCGGGCGCGATCCAGTCGGACACGACGTTCCACTTCGTGCCGTCCCACTGCTGGAAGGTCACGTAGCCGTCACCCTCGTGATTGTCCCAGGAGACATTGATCGAGTGGAACAGATCCTCGGCGCCGAGCGCCTCGACGCGCGCCGGATCGAGCTTGAGATGCTCGAAGCCCCAGCGCACTTCGTCGCCGGTCAGTGTGCGGTTGCCGAACTTGGCCTGCGCGAGGCGGACCGCCTCGACATTAAGGATGCCATTGACGATGCCGAGATTGTGGTAGACCGAGCCGATGCGGCTCTTGTCCTCGAGATTGCCTTTGCCGTCGCCGTAGACCGTTTTCACGATCTCCTGGACCACCGGATACTGCTCGCCCGAGGCCTGGGTGGTGATGGCCGTATAGCCCTTGGCGGCATCGCCCGCGGGGATGACGTCCTCTTCGGAATTCGACCAGACATTGCCGACAATGTGATCGGCTGGGAACCCGGTCTTCTGCGCAGTCTTCAACGCTACGGGGTTCATCACGCCCCAGCCGCGCAGCACCACATAGTCGGGACGCTCGCGACGGATCGTCAGCCATTGTGCCTGCTGCTCGTTGCCCGGATGCGGAACCTCGATCTGCGACAGTTCGAAGCCGTATTTCTGCGCCAGCAGCTCGTAGATCGGGATCGTCTCCTTGCCGTAGGGCGAGCCGTGATAGAGCACCACGATCTTCTTGCCCTTGAGCTTGTCCAGACTGCCTTCCTTGGAAGCGATGTAGTTCACGATGCCGGAAGTCTCGCTGTAGGGATTGAGCAGCAGCGGGAAGACGTAAGGGAACACGCGCCCGTCCGTGGTGTCGGTGCGGCCGTGGTTGATGGTGATCAGCGGCACCTTGTCGTCAGTGATGCGGTCGATCATGGCGTAGGCGATGCCGACCGAAAGCGGGTTCCAGGCGGCGATACCCGGATTGCTCTTCAATCGTTCATAGACCTCGACGCCCTTCTCGACCTCATACTGGGTCTCGCCTTCGCTCCAGGTCAGCTTGACGCCGTTGACGCCACCGTCACGGATGTTGATCAGGTTGAGGTAGTCGATGAAGCCGCCGAAGAAGCCGGTGCCGCCGGCGGCATAGGGGCCGACGCGATAGCTCTGCAGGGGGAAATACTGTTCGTCGGCGTGGACAGCCGTCGCGCCGAGCACGAAGGCCGTGGCGATCGCCGCCTTCCGTAGGTGACTGAAGAAGGTCATGGGTTGCGTCTCCTGAGGTTGTGGTCCGTGAGGGGAGAATGTCGAGCGGCACTCCAGCTGGACCTTGAGCCGATCCGTCGTTTGAGGCGGTCCAGGAGGGCCGACAGGCCGTTCGGTTCCGCGATGAGGAAGATGATGATGAGGGCGCCGAGCACGATGCGCTGGCTCATGTCGAGCACGCCCGAATCGAACAGGCCGCCAAACGCGAAGGCGCCGATGCGGGACAGAACGAGCGGGAAGACGACGATGAAGGCCGCGCCCAGAAACGCGCCGCGCATCGAGGCCAGCCCGCCGATGATGATGATGAACAGGATCTGGAACGAGCGGTCGAGATTGAAGCCGGCCGGCTCGACGGTGCGCAGATAGGTGAAGGCCCACAGCACACCGGCGACACCGATGATGAAGGACGAGATGGCGAAGGCCAGCAGCTTGGTTCGCAGCACCGGCACGCCGATGACGCGCGCCCCGGTTTCGTTGTCGCGCACGGCAATAAAGTTGCGGCCGGTCGCGCTGTTGACGAGACGCCAGACGACGGCGGTCAGCACGATGACCGTAGTGACCGAAAGCAGGTAGCGGCCGGCGGCGCCGTCGAGCGGGAACCCAGCGACGATGAGATGCGGCGCCGAAATCACGCCCGATGGGTTATCGTTGGAGAACCAGCCGAACTTGGTCAGCGCCCATTGCACGAAGAATTGGGCGGCGAGCGTCGAGACGGCGAGATAGAAGCCGCGCAGCCGCAGGCTCGGCAGGCCGAACACGACCCCGATCCCGGCGGCCGAAATCCCGGCCAGGATCATGGTCGCTGGCAGCGGCAGTCCTTCGATCCGCAGGTTGAAATTGTAGGCGGCGAAAGCGCCGACCGCCATGAAGGCGGAAGAGCCGAGCGAAAGCTGGCCGCAGTAGCCGGTCAAAAGGTTGAGGCCGACCGCCGCCAGGCTGAGCGCCAGAAAAGGCAGCAGGATTGCCTCGACGAGATAGCTCGACGCATAGGCGGGGATCAGGCCGTAGGCGACGACGACCAGCACGGCCGGCAGAGCTAATCTCTGCCAGTCGATTGGAAGCCTTGCGGCTTCGAGCGCTTGCACGGCCATCGGTCAGACCCTTTCGACGGTTTTCTGGCCGAACAGGCCGGAGGGGCGCACCAGCAGGACCACCAGCGCCAGCGCATAGGCGAACCGGCCTTCGATGCCGCCGCCGACGAAGGCACCGAGATAGACCTCTGCGAGCTTTTCGCTGGCGCCGATGATGAGGCCGCCGACAATGGCGCCGAGAATGGAATCGAAGCCGCCAAGCACCAGCACCGGCAGCGCCTTCAAAACGATCAGCGACAGAGAGAACTGGACACCGAGACGAGCGCCCCACAGCAGCCCCGCGACCAGCGCCACGAACCCCGCGGCCGTCCACACCGTTCCCCATATCCGGGGCAGCCGCAGCCCGACCGCGAGCGCCGCAAACTGGTCGTCGGCGACGGCGCGAAACGCCAGCCCGATCCGGGTCCAATAGAAAAATGCGCTCAAGCCCGCCACCATCGCCGCGGCAATGCCCGCGGCGAGAACGTCAAACGACGAGATCAGGATGCCGCCGACCTCAAAGGGCGTGTCGTCTATGCCGAGATCGAGCCCGTGCACCTGCGTGCCCCACATCAGCTGAGCAGCGCCCTCAATGATGTAGGACAGCCCAAGCGTAGCCATGAACAGCGTCATCGGCGAGCGATTGACCAGCGGCCTGAGCACAGTCCGCTCGATGGTGAAGCCCAGCGCGACCATGACCGCGAAGGTGATGAGCAGCGAAAGCGCGAAGGGGATGCCGCGTTCGACGAGGCTGACAAAGGTGAGCGCTGCGAACAGCACCATCGACCCCTGCGCGAAGTTCAGCACGCCCGACGTCTTGTAGATCAGCACGAAACCGATGGCGACAAGCGAATACATGACGCCAGAGAGCAGGCCGCCGACCAGCACTTCGATGACGAAAAGGAAATCATGGTAGCTCATTAGATGTCCTCGCCATTCCCGCCCTCGGCGGTGCCGATATAGGCCCGGATCACTGCCGGATCGGCCCTGACCTCGGCTGGCGCCCCGTCTGCGATCTTGCGGCCGTAGTCGAGCACGGCGACCCGGTCGGAGAGCCCCATGACCACGCCGATATCGTGCTCGATCAGGATCGTGGTGACGCCGTGTCGGTCGCGCGCGGCGCGCACAAACCCGGCCATCTCGGCCTTCTCTGTCGCCGTCATGCCGGCCATCGGCTCGTCAAGCAGCAGGATCTTGGGCTCGGCGACCAGCGCTCGTGCCAGCTCGACCCGCTTCTGCAGGCCGTAGGGCAGCGTCGCGACGAGACGATCGGCAACGGCCTCAAGATGCAGGAACGCGATTGTCTGATCGACCTTTTCGGCGATTCCCGCATCTTCAAGCCGGGCGCGTGGCAGACCGGCAATATGCTCGACGAAGTTGGCGCGTCTGGTGTGGACGCGGCCCGAAGCGATGTTGTCGCGAACCGAAAGACCGGAAAACAGCGCCAGGTTCTGGAAGGTGCGGGCGACACCGAGGCGTGCCAGGCGGCTCGCCGGCACCCGGGAGATGGACTGGCCGTCAATCGCGATCGTGCCGTGGTCGGCGTGATAGAGGCCGCTGATGATGTTGATCAGCGACGACTTGCCGGCGCCGTTGGGGCCGATCATGGCACGGATCTCACCGCCTTTGACCTGGAGATCAATGTCGCTCAGCGCCTTGACGCCGCCAAAGGATATGCCGATCCCGCTCAGTGCGAGAACCGCATCCGGCCGTGACGAGAGGCATGCCGGACGCCTGTCGCCGACGGGGTTAGTCACCGCGAGGATGGCGGAAATTTCGGGCGCGCGCTCGTATGCGGCGGCTCCCAGCGAAGCACCAATCATGAAACGTCCCTGATTTGAAGGAGAGCTGGCAGCGGCCCAAGGGCCGCGCCTGACCTATTCCGCGGCGACAAGCTCCCTGTCGCGAGCCGCTTCCAGTTCGCGCACCAGCGGAATGACGCGCTTGCCGAAGAACTCGACCTCTTCCTGGAAATGCAGGAAGCCGAGCAGGATCAGGTCGGCGCCGGCGTCTTTGAGCTTGAGGATGCGTTCAGCGATCTGTTCCGGCGTGCCGATGAGATCGCTGCGGAAACCGTCATTGTATTGCACCAGATCCTCGAAGGAGGATTTCGCCCAATTGCCTTCGCCTTCCGGCGAGGCCTTGCCGGCATTCTTGACCTGATCGGCAAAACCCTGGACTGCCTCAGGATTGGCCTTGGCGATGATCTCGTCGAGCACTGCGCGCGCTCCCTGCTCGCTGTCTCGCGCGATGGCGAAGGCATTGACGCCGATCTTGACCTTGTGGCCATTTGCTTTCGCCTTGGCGCGGATGTCGTCGACCTGCTTCCGGATCTCCTCCGGCGTGTTGCCGTTGGTGAAATACCAGTCGGAGACCCGGGAAGCCATGTCGCGCGCGGCGCGCGACGAGCCGCCCTGGAATATCTCGGGTAAGGGCTCGATCGGCTTGGGCTTCATCGAATAGTTGGTGAAGCGGTAGAAATCCCCCTTCAGAGTGAAACTGTCCTCCGTCCAGATGCCACGCAGCGCTCGGATAAATTCTTCTGACCGGCGATAGCGCTCGTCATGGTCGAGCCAGAGTTCGCCAATCGCGGCGAACTCGCCACGGAACCAGCCGCTCACCACATTGACGGAGACGCGGCCATTGGTCAGGTGGTTGATGGTAGCGATCTGCTTGGCCGCCAGCGCAGGGTTCCACGGGCCGGGCAGGATCGCTGCGATGACCTTCAGCGTTGTGGTGGCGGCGAGCAAGGCGTGGCTGAACGACACCGATTCGTGCTGGTTGTCGGCCCCATAGCCGGCCGTGAAGCGGATCTGGCTCAGCGCGTAATCGAAGCCGTTGGCCTCGGCGATTTGGGCAAGCTTGCGGTTGTAATCGATATCCCAGCCTGTCCGCTGCTCGATATTGGAGATGACCAGTCCGCCGGAGACATTCGGCACCCAGTAGGCGAATTTGAGGCTGTCGGAATGCGAGGTCATGTCGTCGTTTCCCCTTTGATTGGCTCAGCCGACGCGCGTGGCGACGGCAGCGTCTGCATGACTGGAATTGAGCAAGGAAACCGCTTCAGTAGCGGCGCGTGAAATGCGCTCGGTGATCGCGGCGCCGACGATTTCGGCATGGATGAAATCGTCGGGCGCGCCGTAGACGCCGGTCGGGACGGTGACGGCACCGAAAAAGCCGAACAATGGCCGGAGCTGATGTTCGAGCACCAGGCCATGATATGGGCTGCCGCCGGTCGCCGCGAGAAGCACGGTCTTGCCGGTCAGCGCACGATAGTCGACGAGGTCGAACAGATGCTTTAGGGCGCCGGTGTAGGAAGCCCTATAAACAGGAGTGCCGACCACGAGCAAATCGGCCTTCTCGACGCGCTGGATGATCGCTTCGCCGGATGCGCCAAGTGCGCCGCGCGATAGCCCGGCGAATAGCGAGGGTGCTGCCTCCGTGATCTCGATCAGACCGGTGTCTGCAGGCACACGCAACGCGACCGCCTTGACCAGCGCATTCACCACCGCCGTAGTGCGGGAAGGCGTGCTTACGCCGCCCGATATTCCGAGAACCGATAATCGTGCCAAGTCATCAATCTCCCACACTTTGCTTGCGCGCTAGGCCAGCACCAAAATCAGGGCAAACGATATTCCATAAAATCTGTAGAGATAAGGTACTTTATTCTGATGTTTTCACGTCAGTGGGAAAAACGGCGCGTTAGCCGCATGGCAAAGGGGTTGACGGTTTAGGAGCGGGATGCGGCGCCAAACGCACGCCGGATCAGCGGCGGCGCGCTCGCAGTTGGAAATTTAGCCGAGAAGGGGAATCCGCGAAGCACAGCTCCAATCACCAAGCGGCGACAGCCTGGCCAGGGTATCCCCCCGCCTGTCGCTACGAAGCAGCTGTAGGAAACGTTGCTTCAAACGCAAGAACTCGCGGAACGCGATGATGTCCGTGGTCCTCGGCCTCTCGAAGGCCACAGTGATTTCTTCGTGGATGCGACCTGGCTGTGCCTGCATGACGATGATTCGATCCGAAAGCAGCAAGGCTTCGTCGATATCATGCGTAACGAAGACGATCGTCGTTCTGAACTGCTCCCAAACTTCGAGCAGCAGTTCCGGATCCTGGGGTCGTTTGCGGGAGGGCGAAACGACAAGCATAGATCCCTGACCCGCATGATCGTTTGCCTGCTAGTTTGGATTCCCTGGCAAAGGGCTGACACGCCTTTTCCGTTGGCAAGTCCGTCGAACACTGCGGCGCGTTGTTTTGCGTTGAGGCGGACGGGGCGGCCCGAGTGTTTTTTCTTCAGCCTTGGCGCGATCGAGGCCGGTCTGGGTGCGTTCGACGAGAAGATCCCGCTCGAACTGGGAGACAGCGTTGAGGACGTTCATCGTCATCTTACCGGCTGAGCTTGTCAGATCGACGCGGCCAAGTGCGAGGCAGAGAACCTTCACGCCCATCTCCTCGAGCTGAGCGACGGTGGTGCTGACTTCAATCGCGTTGCGACCGAGACGATCAAGCTTGGTGACGACCAGGACATCGCCATGCTCCAAACGATCAATCAGGCGGCGGAAGCCTGACCGCTGGGCAATGGCAGTGCTGCCGGAGATGGTTTCGGAGACGATGCGACGGGATTCGACATGGAAGCCCCGCCGACTGGATTTCCAAGATCTGGTTGTCAAACCGTCTGGCCGATGGTCGAGACGCGGGCATAGGCTTTGCAATCTGCAAAGTGAGATTGCTTCTGATAAGGAAACGGAATTCGTAGGCGGGCGCCACTCCGCTGCTACAACCCCGTCGTTACTTGCTTCGTGATGCCGAAATACATTCGAGTGGCCATGATGTTTGCGCCAGACCCCTTATTAATCACTGCAGAGTGCTTCCAGCCCGGAATAGAGCTCCAGCGCTTCCGGGTTGGCCAGCGCCTCCTTGGTCTTCACCGACCGGCCGTGGACGACTTCGCGCACGGCGAGCTCGACGATCTTGCCGGACTTGGTGCGCGGAATGTCGGCGACCTGGATCACTTTGGCCGGTACATGACGCGGTGACGCACCGATACGGATCTTGGTCTTGATCTTGTTTGCGAGATCGCCGTCGAGCGTCAGGCCCGGTTCCAAACGGACGAAGAGGATAACCCGGACGTCGTCGTCCCAGTCCTGGCCGATGCAGATGGCCTCGGCGACTTCATCGAGCTGTTCGACCTGGTTGTAGATCTCGGCGGTACCGATGCGCACGCCGCCGGGATTGAGGGTCGCATCCGAGCGGCCGTGGATGATCAAGCCGCCGTGTTCGGTCCATTGGGCGAAATCGCCCTGGCACCAGATATTGTCGAAGCGCTCGAAATAAGCCGCGGTATTTGGCGCCATCAGGGTCGTTCCAGAAACCCACTGGCATGGAGGGGAAGGCTTTGGTGCAGACCAGTTCGCCCTTCTCGCCACGGACCGGTTTGCTTCATCGTCCCAGATGTCGACTGCGAGGCCGAGGCCCGGCCCCTGGATCTCGCCCTTCCAGACCGGCTTGATCGGATTGCCGAGCACGAAGCAGGAGACGATGTCGGTGCCGCCGGAGATGGAGGCGAGCTGGACGTCCGGCTTGATGCCTTCATAGACGAATGAAAAACCTCCGGCGAAAGCGGCGAGCCAGTGGAGGTGATCAGGCGCAAGTCGGAGAGATCGTGTGTCTTGAGCGGCTCGATGCCGCCCTTGCGCACCGCATCGATATACTTGGCCGAGGTGCCGAAGATGGCGAAGCGTTCCTCGGCTGCATAGTCCCACAGGATATTGCCCGAGGGCGCGAAGGGCGAGCCGAGCGTGGCGCCGCTCGCCAGACCCGAGGCCAGCCAATTCCTCATCACCCAGCCGCAGGTCGTGAACTAGAAGAGGCGATCACCATCGCCGACGCCGGAATGGAAGCGGTGTTCCTTGAGGTGTTGCAGCAGCGTGCCGCCAGCAGAATGAACGATGCATTTCGGCACTCCGGTCGTGCCCGAGGAGAACAGGATATAAAGCGGGTGGGCGAATGGCAGCGGCTCGTATTCCACGGGCCTCGCGGTGAAGGGGACGGTCGCGGCATCCATCATGCGGCCATCGGCGAGCGATGCGGCCAGCGATTCGGCGTCGCCGGCGTAACCCACGACCATGACGGGGCAGCCGAGCTTGGGCGCGACGTTCCGGACCTTGTCGGAGACGTCCTGCAGCTTGCCGTTGTACCAGTAGGCATCGCAGGTGATGAATAGCCCCGGCTCGATCTGGCCGAAGCGGTCGAGCACGCCCTGCTCGCCGAAATCGGGCGAGCAGGACGACCAGATGGCACCAATCGAGGCGGCGGCCAGCATGCAGGCGATTGTCTCCGGCATGTTCGGCATCATGGCCGAGATACGGTCGCCCTTGCCTATGCCCATCGCGCGGAAGGTTTGCTGTAGCTTGGATATGGTGGAATGGAGCTGATCCCAGCTCCAGCGATAGCTCATCTTGTCCTCACCACCACGGAAGATCAGCGCGTCTTGGGGACCGTGCTTGATGAGCCGATGCGATGATTGCGCGACATTTGTGGAGGTCATTCGACGCACCACGGCCGGCTCGGTGGCGAACATGTTGGCGAGGCGGATTTCCTGATCACCGTTCAGATGGAGATCGGTTGCTTGCAATGAGGAGACCTCCGGCAAGCAATGTCGAAGCATCACGAGTGGTGGAACCGCGTGAAAGGCAGCGTGCCGGCCGATCCAGGACGACAGAAGCTCGTTGGCAACGGCCGGCAAACATACCGGCAATCGCTGTGGTTCCGCTTCTCGCATCACCGATCCTGCCTTATTATCTGGCTGGATACGCCGATGATGCTGGACAGCAGATAGCCCCGCACCGGCAGCTCTAGGCCGTTTTCGACATTGTAAAGTTTTATGGAAAAGACAGCACCAACGGATCAAATTTCGCTGGTCGCCCCTCAGTGAGTGCATTGACCGATGCGATGATCGCGTTGCGATCGATGCGAAAGTGGCTATAGAGGTCGCCGATCGTGCCTGTCTGGCCAAAATGCTCCACGCCATGTGGGATCGTCTTGCGGCCGACGACAGCGCCAAGCCATGACAGTGTCGCCGGGTGGCCGTCAATGACGGTGACGATTGCGCAATTGCCTGGGAGCGGGTCGAGCAGCGTCTCGATATGGCTCTTCGCATTGGCATTGCCGCGCGCCCGCTCGCGCTGCGCAGCGGTCCAGCCGGCGTTGAGCCGGTCAGCCGATGTCACCGCCAGCACCCCGATGTCGCGCCTCGTCTCGCCGATCATGCCGGCGGCGGCGATGGCCTCATCGGCAACCGCACCCTGGTAGGCGATGACGACTGAGCAGTTCGGCCCTGGCTTGCGCAGCCAGTAAGCGCCATCGACTGCACCCTGACGGAACGCATCGTCGACGCGTTTCACCGGCTGCTCCAACGGCTTGGTGGTCAGCCGCAGATAGACGGAGCCGCCGGTCTCGTCGCGCAACCAGGTGCGCTCATCGCGGTTGCCTTCACCGTCGCGCTGCAGATAGTCAAAGGCCCATTCCATGATGACGGCAAGCTCGTCGGCGAAGGCCGGCTCGAAGGCGGCAAGGCCGTCCTGGCTCATGCCGATAAGCGGCGTGCCGATGGATTGGTGCGCGCCGCCTTCTGGTGCCAGCGTCACGCCGGAAGGCGTCCCAACGATAATGAAACGCGCATCCTGGTAGCAGGCATAGTTGAGAGCATCTAGACCACGGCACACGAACGGGTCGTAAACCGTGCCGATGGGGATCAGTCGTTTGCCGAAGAGGGAATGGCTGAGGCCGGCGGCGCCGAGCAGCAGGAACAAGTTCATCTCGGCGATGCCGAGCTCGACATGCTGGCCCGTCGGCGTGAATTCCCATTTTGCGGTCGAAGGAATGCGATGCTCGATGAAGGCGTCGGCCATTGCTTGGCGTGCGAACAGCTTGCGCCGATTGACCCATGGCCCGAGGCTCGTCGTGCCGGTCACGTCTGGCGACGTCGTCATAATGCGTTCGGCCAGCACGCTCTTTCCCTTGGCGAGGTCGTCGAGGATCTTGCCAAAGGCGGTCTGAGTGGACACTTCGCGCGACGTGTCGACTTCGATCAACGGCACGTCGAGACGGGCGTCGTCATAGCGGCGGCGTCGTTTCGAGAAGAACGGAACGTCGGCCAGGAAGGATTTCAGCCCGGCGACATCCTTGACGCCGGCGAATGGCTCCCATTCCTGGCCCGGGGCGATGCCCATATGGGCTTGCCAGTCAGCGAACTGCTTGTTGTTCATTAGACCGCCGTGATTGTCCTTGTGACCGGCGATAGGCGTACCCCAGCCCTTGATGGTGTAGGCCAGGAAACAGGTCGGCCGGTCGTGGTCGATTGAGGCGAACACGTCGGCCATGCTCTCCACGCAGTTTCCGCCGAGGTTTTCCATCAGCGCGGCGAGTTCGGCGTCGCTGCGGTGATCGATGAGCGCCGACACGTCGCCCTGGTCGCCGAGGTCGTCCATTAGGCGCTTGCGCCAGATGGCGCCACCCATGAAGGTCAGCGCTGCGTATTCCTGGTTGGGACAGCGGTCGATCCAGTCGCGCAGTTTGTTTCCGCCCGGCTCATCGAACGCCGCGCTTTGCAAGGCACCGTATTTTACCCTCACGACATCCCAGCCGAAGGCGTCGAAAATCTTCTCGATGCGCTCGAACAGGCCTTCGCGCACAATGCCGTCGAGTGACTGGCGGTTATAGTCGATGATCCACCAGCAATTACGCAGGTCGTTCTTCCAGCCTTCCTGCAGCGTCTCGTAGATGTTGCCTTCGTCCAGTTCGGCATCGCCCATCAGCGAGACCATGCGGCCGAGCTTTAAGTCCGCGCCCCACTCTTTCGCCTTCACGAAGTCCTGCACGATGGAGGCCAGCGCCGTGATGCCGACCCCGAGCCCGACCGAGCCGGTGGAGAAATCGACATCGTCAATGTCCTTGGTCCGGCTCGGATAGCTCTGAACGCCGCCATAGCCGCGGAAGTTCTCCATCTTCTCCCGCGTCTGGTTGCCCATCAGATAGTGGATCGCATGGAAGATCGGCGATGCATGCGGCTTCACCGCGACGCGGTCATCAGGCTTGAGTGCTGAGAAGTAGAGCGCCGTCATGATCGACACCATCGAGGCCGAACTCGCCTGATGGCCGCCGATCTTGATGCCATCCACCTTGGGGCGGATATGATTGGCGTTGTGGATCATCCAATGCGACAGCCACAGAAGCCGCTGCTCGATGGTCTTGAGGTGCTGTCGCTGAGAAGATGTCATCTGTACTCCGATGCCAACTGCGATACCGGTATGGGCGATTCCCAGGGCGGGGGTCAGCCTTCCTTGTAATAATAGCTGTAACCGTTGATCGCCGGGGCGCCGCCGAGATGCGCGTAGAGCACCTTCGAGCCCTCCGGGAAGAAGCCCTTGCGGGTGAGATCGATCATGCCCTGCATCGATTTGCCCTCATAGACCGGGTCGGTGATCATCGCCTCGGTGCGCGCGGCAAGCCGGATCGCCTCGTTAGTCTCTTCGGACGGCACGCCATAGGTCGGATAGGCATAGTCGGGGTTGATGACGATCTCGTCTTCCCGGACCTTGCGGCCGAGACTGATCAGGTCAGCCGTTTTGTCGACGATCGAGCGAACCTGCGCGCGGGTCTGATCAAGCGTGCCCGACGCATCGATGCCGATGACGCGGTCGGCCCTGTCCTGCGCGGCGAAGCCGACAATCATGCCGCCCTGGGTCGAGCCGGTGACGACGCATACGACGATGTAGTCGAACTTGATGCCGAGTTCCTTTTCCTGCTCGGCCACTTCCTCGGCGAAACCGACATAGCCCAGCGCGCCGTATTTGTGCACAGAGGCGCCGGCCGGGATAGGATAGGGCTTGCCGCCGGCATCCTTCACCGACTGGATGGCGTCTTCCCAGCTCTTGCGGATGCCGATGTCAAAGCCGTCGTCGACGAGGCGGCTGTCAGCGCCCATCAGGCGGGTCATCAGAATGTTGCCGACGCGGTCGTAGACGGCGTCGTAGTGGGGCACCCACTTCTCCTGGATAACGACGCACTTCATGCCGATCTTCGCCGCGGTCGCGGCCACCATACGGGTATGATTCGACTGCACGCCGCCGATGGACACGAGTGTGTCGGCTCCCGATTCGATGGCATCCGGCACGATGTATTCCAGCTTGCGCAACTTGTTGCCGCCCATGGCGAGACCGGAGTTGCAGTCTTCGCGCTTGGCATATATCTCGACCTTGCCGCCCAGCGCCGCTGTCAAGCGTGGTAGATGCTCGATCGGCGTCGCGCCGAAAGTCAGAGGATAGCGATCGAATCTGTCGAGAAGGGACATCGGCTCGTCTCCGTGAATTTGTGAGCAAACTGTAGACATTTCTTCGCGGAAGGTGCTCTCGAAATTTGGCTTCTGTATTCCATATTTACCAGCGCTCTGATAGATTGTCCGAAAGTTCACCTTAGCGATGGGCCTGAAAGTGGAAGATTCTTTCTCAGGCGCTTTGGACCGTATCGACGTCAAAATCCTGCGCGCGCTGCACAATGATGGCCGTCTGACGAATGCTGAGCTCGCGACGCGCGTCAACGTCAGCGCGGCCACCTGCCACCGGCGCACGCAGCGACTTTTCGAAGACGGCTACATCACCGGTGTGCGCGCCGATATCGCGCCCGCGGCGGTCGGTCTCGGCGCTCTGGTCATGGTCGGCGTGGTGCTCGATCGCTCGACGCCGGAGAGTTTCGCCGCCTTCGAAGGCGCCGTGCTCGAGATGAAGGACGTACTGGACTGCAACCTCGTCGCTGGCGATTTTGACTACCTCCTGAAGATCAGAGTCCGCGACATGGCGGACTTCAACAAGCTGCACGGCCAGAAGCTGATCGCGCTGCCGGGCGTCCGGCAGACGCGCACCTTCTTCGTCATGAAGGAGGTCAAGGAGAACGCCCGCCTTTCGTTCTGACTTGACCAGGAGGTACGATGAGACCGATCAGGTCTTTTTCACAAACTTCGACAGGATTGCGTTGAATTTCTCGGGATACTCCCAGAACATCATGTGGCCGCCGAATGACTCGAACGTTGACTTCGGGCAGTTCGCGGCGATGAACGGCTTGGCGACCGCCGACCAGTGCTCAGCGGCGACATGCAGCGAGGGGATCTTGCTGTCCACCAGCTTGGCCTCGGCCAGGTAGTTGGCGAAGGACACATCGGCGATGAGGTTCGCCGCGATCAGAGCCGGCACTGCATTTGACTGCTCGAGCAGCCATGCCGTGACTTCCGGCGTGAGATCCTTCTGGATCATTACGTTGTCGGCATACCACACGATGACGTCACGCAATCCCTTCTGAGATTGAACGCCACCAAAGAAGCCAGCGAGATCCTTGAAGCCGCCTTCGATCCAGACGCCGGGTTCGGTCGTCGTGCCGACCGGCGGCATGTCGATGTTGACGAAGCCGGCGAGCTTGTCGGTGCCGTTGTTTCTCACATAGTGCCATGCAGCCAGCGCGCCGGCGGACCAGCCGACGAGGACGGGTTTCTCAACTTTCAACTGATCGAGCAGCGCAGCCAGATCCTGTGCGTGGGTCGCATAGTTGTTGCCTTGCAGCGTTACGGTCGAACGGCCGTGGCTGCGCGGGTCGAATGAGATCACCCGGTTGGTCGCGGCGAAATGTGCGAACTGATGCTCGAAGACCCTGGTGGTTAACGTCCAGCCCGGCACGAAGACGATCGCAGGGCCTTCGCCTGCCTCTTCGTAGTAGAGATCGACACCAGTTTCGACCGCCAGATATTTGCCAACCAGCTTGGGCGCAGCGGCTTTTTCTTGTGCGTTCGCAGCTATGCTGGCGGTCAGCACCGCGGCGGAGGCAGTTACTCCGGCCAGCATCGCCTCGCGTCGGGTCATTGCAGCTTTCTTCGAGGTTTCATCTTTGTCCATTTCATTTCTCCTTCGTCGACTGAGCCCGTCGATCTGACCACACGGACGTCTCTCCTGCCGCCGCGAAGGCGCAGGATGGCATGGATATTAACGAACAGCGGCTGAAATGTACTTTCATTGTTTACTGCTGGATATTATGAATTGAGCTAATAGAGCCGTAAGAATGTTCTGATCGCGCAGAAAACCAATAAAAATTGGAAGAATCATTCAGGAGTATGAGATTGTTCGCGGCGGGTTTTGAACTCGCCGAAGCGATGCGCGCCCCGATGGATGAGCAGGCTACTCGATCAGCATGAGGTCGATGAGAGCTGGCCCAGCTCAGTGCGGTGGTGTCCGGCCGCCTTCAGCACCCCCGTTCGCGCCGGGCGCCGCCTCGAGGTAGCCGACAAAGCGGATTATCGGCCGAAGGATTGCAAGGGAGATGGTCGCGCATCAGCTGTGGGAAGCGGCGAGCCGCGGGACGCGGGCGTTAATCTGTTCGGTTAAACGCCGAGAAGGCACCTAGTGGCACTAAGGCGAAATCTGGTGGTGTTGGGCGCCTGCGACGCATCGGCCTGTTATCTACACCGCGGCCGCATAACATTTGGTTCAAAGGAACTCGTCGATGATCGACTCACCCTTATTTCAGCCCAGCACAGACGAGATTCGCACGAGCGCAATCACGAGGTTTCGCGAATTCTGCACCTGTACCTACAAGGCTGATCTACCCGACCATGATGCGTTTCATCAATGGTCAATCGATGAACGCGGCACTTTCTGGTCTGCCGTCTGGGATTATTGCGGCGTGATTGGACAGCCCGGGCCACGCGATCTCATCAACGGCGATGTTATGCTCCACGCTCGCTTCTTCCCCGACGCCAGCCTGAACTTCGCCGAAAACCTCCTGCGCATCTTGCCGGCGTGGTCCGCGCGCGGGTGGCTGAAATGCGTGTCGGCGGTGAAGTAGATCATGCAGGGTCCCCGCCGCCCGCAGCGGCGACCTTGTCAATCATGGCGAGAATAGCTTGCGGTGCAGCGTGGTGGACCATGTGGCCGGCCTGCGGGATGATATCGGCAAAGGAACCGTGAATCTCGGCTTGCAGTCGAACAGCCTCGGCCTGGGCGTCGAACAGCCGGTCGCCAGCGCCGGCAACAATACCGGTGGGCAGCGACAGCTCATTATACCGGGCGGAGCGGCCGCCGGCCAGTGCTGCGACCAGCATCAATGCCGACTCCGCAGCGATCGAGCGCAGTTGCGAGGGCCGGCTGGCGACGTCCTTTGCCGATGAAGCATACTCTGCAGAGATTATGCCGGGGCGGAATATCTTGGCCATGGCCAGCGGCCAGGTAAGCCGCACAAGCAGCGGCAGCAAAGTGTGGCGGACAACACCACCGGCGACAGGCAAGGCCGGCAGCGCCGCCAGTGCGAGGCCCAGGCGCGGCGGTGGATGATAGTAGCCGGAAACAAGCACGATGCCGGCGACCGAGGCGGGACGAAGGCGCGCCAGCTGGATAGCCACCGACGCACCCCAGGAATGTCCTAGAACGAGATATCTTTCGATCCCAAGCTGTGCGACGGCGGCATGAATGAGATCGGCTTGCGCGGCCGCCGTCCACCATTTGCCTCGCGGCCGCGCGCTCCTGCCGAAGCCCGGCCGGTCAAAGGCGAGTACCCGGTATTTCCTAGCCGCCGCGTCGAAGATGCCGCTGGTCTTGAAATCCTCCGCCGACGAGCCGTTTCCGTGCAGCAGGATCAACGGCATCCCGCTGCCCTGCTCAAGGACGTGCAGGCGTACTCCTGCCGCCTCGACGAAGCGCCCCGACAGATGCGAGAAAAGCACGCGTTTGGCGCGCGCCGTTGTACAACGCAAGGCCAGCCAACCCGGCGCCAAGCAGCATGGCGGCTGCTGTTGCCTTATTAGTGCCGCGGACCACTAGCGGCCACCGCGCGCAATGTGAACAGACGTTACCACTCTCGACATGCCTTGCTGTTGCCGAACTGCCGCGCATGTCGGCGCGCCGCTTACCAAGTGCATCTTTGCTCTCCGATTGAATAGCTCCGATTTCTCGGCGGCAGCCTAACCCACCTGATCGTCAGTTGTTCCTCCTGAAGAGGTTCAGCTTGTTTTCCGCTCGTCTGAGCTTTCAAAGGGGAACTTTGAGTGGGACGCAGGTTAAGACGTTTGGCACCGAAAGGGATCCCAACCATGACCGCGCAGCATAGAAATCGGGTCGCACCATTGCCGATCCGAGCAGATGCAACGCACCCGTAGATAAGGCGAGGGACCTCCGGCCCTTGTTGAGCTAACGCACAAGAAGAGGATGCGAGATGGCAGGAAAAAATAGCGAGCAGTTTGTCGACGATCCCGTCTACGAGGCAAGCCTGGAGAGCGATCCGCCCGCCGCTTCGGATCGGTGCAGTCGATGTTCAGGAGTTGCTCAAAACGGATCGCGTCGCACGTGCAGTCTGGAACGAAGCCCTGGCGCAGGCTGCTTCGCATGCTGCGAGCGCAGAGTGCAACGATCTTGCGGCCGACATCCGTTCTATGCAGCGGGAAGAGCCTCGATAAGAGGCTACCAAATCGGATTTCCCGGATTGTCAGCCATGGTCACGGCGCTTGGTGCGGGCGCAGTTCCGGTGCGCCGGGAGCTCTCCCGGTTCAAAGGGCGCATCATCCGCTCCTCACTCTCACCCGAACAGGAAGCTCGGCTTCAGGAGGCGCTGTCAAGAGCGAGGGCCTCCGACAATGCGCCATCCGCCGGCTCAGCAAGTGCGGCCTAACCGCTCGCCAAAAGGCGCCTGTACCGACAGATCGGAGGCCAAACCAGCGGGAAAGAAGAGGCGTAACGGACAAAGAAAAACACGACAGACAGGAGCGCACCACGGATGCTGCACGGGCATTCACAGGTTGAGCGCGGCGCAAGAGATGCGAAGGCGACTCGGTTGCGAGAGCAACGACTTAAGGCTCAATCCGATCGTCCTGCTGCAATAGTGGCAAACCGAAGAGGCACCCGATCGGCAACAAAAAAGCCCGCCGCGGGAGGGGCCGCAGCGGGCCTTTGAGGAGCACCTTCGCGGCTATATCCTGGCGAGGGATTCGACCGCTACGGTTGTAATGCGCAATCCCTGTAACGGTTCCAATACTTTTGCGGACGCGGTGTGTGCCGGCCTCGCGAGTATTGTACGTTGCGATCCTAATTTTTCGCAAGTTTTTTGCCCTACTTCAGGAACACATGCTCGACACGAAAGTTCGGCACGTGCAGCTATTTTTCCCTCCCAATGAACGGCTGCAGATCGGCCCGATGCACCGATCGGCCCGCGTCCTCTCCCTCCAGGGGCGCGGGCTTTATTGCCCGCACGGAACACCAGGCGTGTGCGTTCGCCGGCATGAAGCGACTTCTCAGCGAGTGGCCGCTTTGGCAGACACAGGCCTTGGGCCGGGTTGGCGGGTTGTTCTGGTTTCCTACGCCATCGGCGTCGCACTGCTTGCCTGGACAGTTAAAGGTTCATCGTGCCGTTTCCCGGCAGCATGAGGCATCCACGTAAGCCATCGGTGTCGACCAGTCAGACAGCATCGACTCTCCGCGCCGATCGGCGTAGGTTTCTCTTATCGGCGATAGATTTCACGGGCATCGCTGGCTGTGAGCGAGCATCGTGCTTCCGCCCCAATTCGGGAGGGAGCTATGAGCAGCCCCAACACCTCAAAAATTGGCCTCGTCTTTTCAAAGGACCGCGCCCGCCCGCAGCCAACTCGCCGCCCAGAAACTGCATATAGAAATCATTTGCTGCGGCGCATGGCTCCGGCCGACCTGCGATTGCTGAGGCCTCACCTTCAAAGCAGCTTTCTGCCTCTGAGAACTCAGCTCGAAACCGCAAACGCCGCGATCGAGGCCGTCCACTTCTTTGAGGCTGGGATCGGCTCGGTGGTGGCGAAGCTTCGTTCGGTGATTGATGCCGAGGTTCGCCTCATCGGCTTCGAGGGCATGACCGGCTCGGCGCTGATCATGGGTAGCGATCGATCCCCGCACGACTGCTACATTCAGGTGGAGGCCGAGGTTCTCAGCATGGACGCCGAGCCATTCAATGAAGCGCTTTCCGACAGCCCGACGCTGCGGCTGTTTCTGCTGCGCTATGTGCATTACGCGCATATCCAGGCGAGCTACACCGCCCTGGTCAATGCGCGCTTGAAAATAGAAGAACGGCTGGCACGTTGGCTGGTCATGTGCGACGACCGCATAGAAGGCGACCGGCTGCCGGTTACCCATGAGTTCCTGTCAGTCATGTTGGGAGTACGACGGCCGGGCGTCACCGTGGCACTTCAGTTGCTGGAGGGCCGCGGCCTGATCAGGTCAAATCGTGGAGAGGTTATTGTCCGCGACCGAGATGGGCTCATCGCCTTGGCAGACGGCTCATATGGGCAGCCGGAGGCAGAGTATGCCCGCTTGATCGGTGATCCGGCATCCACATGATCTCAGGGCAACGGTCACGGCGGCCGTCTCCTGTATGCCGAGACATCGGAAGGTCGCACTTGGTTTCTAAGAGCCACGGCATTTGATAAAAACGTACAAACGTTCTTCATGACTCTCTGCGCCCATTGCCTTACCCTCTTCCGATCGGCGCTAATCACTCTCGGGTATCGCCCGCGGTGAGCGACTAACGCGATTCCGCCCCAATGAGAGGAAAGGCATATGGTCGGCCTTAAGTCTGCAAAGAGTGGCATTGCCTTTCCTAGTGACCTGACTTTGTTGAAGCAGGTCTTTGATCGTGTTTGCGTTGAGGAAGGTATTCCCGTCGGTAGCGAGCAGGCGGAGCGCCTGAGCGTTAGCGCAATGGAACTCTTCTCAGATGGCGAATTTGACGAGACGGCAGTTCTTTATGAACGCCTTCGACTCTATGCCCGATTGTAGCGCGGAAAGAGAAGCGTTGACCTCCCAACATCAGGAAGTCCTGACGAGCCTTGTCGCTCGGTATGAAATCCTCGTGTCGATCCAAGACAGGATCGTTGAGCACGACCGGCGGTTCGGCCTGGCTTCCGAAGTGGACGAAGGCCTTTTAGATCGGCTGTTCGTATCGCTCGGCAAAGCCCGCACCGCCTTGATCCGCGAGGTCGGCTAAAAGCCCGGTCCTCGTTCACTGCACAGCTACTAGCCGCTGGTGCTCCGGCTCCGCATTGTTCACCCGCGACGTCGAGGTTAATCTTTGTTGGATGTCGGCGAGACGGCATTTACCTCAAGCGGTTCGATCACCAGCGACAGGCTAAGCCTCAGAACCTTTCTGCCACTCTCGTCTCTGATATCCATGATGAGTTGCTGCCCATCGGGACCTTTCAGTTCGTCCTTTGCCAGCTCGGTCAATCCTTCGACGGCTGCATTGCGCGCTGCCTCAATCCCCTCGCATTCCAGACCCGTATTGTCTTCCACGAGATGCTGGCGATCGCCGCTATCAAAGAAATACCTTGGCATATTGGCTTCCGTCATTAGAATGCCACGTCCGGGTCCTTCTGGTGCAGGTAAATCGGATCAAAGTCCCCTGCCTGAACCAAACCCGGCCAATCGACGGCACGGAACTTTGTACCTGACATCGCGATCAGCCCGTCGCCTCGTAGCGCCTGAAGCGTGCGGTTCACGTGAACCACGGACAAACCCACCGCATCACCAAATGCTGCCTGGGTGATCGGCAGATCCGCGACGTGGTCCTCAATGCGTCCAGCAAACCTTAACCGCACAATGAGTTCGCATAACAGGTGGGCCATACGAGCGTAGGCGTCCCGTCTCCCGACGTTGGTGACCCACTCCCGGTAGATTGCAGCGTCAATCAGGGTCGATCGCCAGAACGCGGCTGCAACGCGCGGGCGCTGTTCGCAAATCGAGCGAAGAGCGCTGTGGCGGATTAACCCCAATCTGCCCGGCGACATGCTGGAGAAGCTGCAATCCATGACTGTGAGATGGATGCCGTGCAGATCCGGGAGATCGCCGGCGACAAAGAAGCTGGTGATCTGCCGCTTTCCCTCACCTGTGTGCTTGTATGAACATACTACGCCGTCCAAGACGACAAATGAGTTGGTTGGCCGATCGCCTTCTATGAGGATATCCCTGTTAGCCGGAACATCCTTCTCCTGAATCGTGAGGCCTCCTAAGGCTGCGGCGTCATCATCGCTGATCTCAGCGATGCCACGCAGCTTGCGGATGAGCACGTCCGAAGAGAAAGCTGGACACAAAGACTTGGTTACCTCCGTGAGTGTTACCGGCCGAACTTGCATTCGCCTCAGATGTTCCACGCTGCTGATGCGGATAAGAGGTGGACACGCCCGAGATGAAGCTGCGCATCTGGCATCTGCGCGGCGATCACGCTGAACTGGGCAGGCACCTCAACGCAACTAGCCTGGCGAGGCACGCCTGCCCTGCCTCCACAGCCTCCACCCGCCGACCAACATCAGCGCACCCCAAAGCAGGAAAACCAAATCCCAGTAGATCCATTGCTCCCGCGGGACGGTCTCGTTGACATGGTGGATGCCGAGGATCTGGTGATCCACCAGCCCTTCGACGAGGTTGAATAAGCCAAATCCGATAAGCACTGTGCCGACCAGCATCTTTCCCGACCACCAAAGGTGCGATTGATGCGCGGCGCGCCAGAGCAGGAGCAGCCCAAGCAAAAACGAACAGATAGGTGGCGGCGTGGAACAGGCCATCGAGGAGCGCTTTCGACGCTGTCGGCGGGATAGCCGGCGCTCGTTACCATGTGGTGCCACTGGAGCAGCTGGTGAAAGACGATGCCGTCGAAAAAGCCGCCCAAACCAAGGCCAAACAGAATGCCTGCAAGCGTGGGAAACCGGCGGGGCTTCGCATCTAGGCTTGGCACGAGTTATTTCCTCCTCGGGCGAACAAGCGCAATGCCGACGACCAACTTTCGTTGCCGCAGCCCAGCGGAATCACGTTCCGTTCAGGCTGGCTAATATAAGCCGATCGCCTAGAATCGAATAAGTGCGTAATCGCGCCAATGTCGCGTAGATAGCGCAAGCTTGAGGAGTTACCAGAACCCCTATTTCCGCTCGCCGAACTCTGCCCCGTTTCCAGGCGTCGTGCGACGATCGTCGGGTGGAGTCTGGATGACCTCCGCGTCTGTGCGGCCAAACTCCCGGCCGATCTGAAATGCCGCATACAGCGCGCCAAGACCGATTAAGAACCGAAGCATTTGGGATCTCATTCGGCGGTAAAACTACACGGCCGGCAGTTAGTTCCACAGGGGCGGAACCACAATGTTGAACATCCGTTGCACTGACCGTGGGTCAGGAGGACGCAACAGATGGCGGACAAGAGGACGAGCGACACGAGCCGAGTTAAGAAGGGTGCAGAACTCGAAGTTGAGCACCTGGCGGAGGTGACAGATGTGACGCCCAAACAGGCGCGGGCATTGCTTCGCAAGCACGGCGCAGACTGGCAACGGCTGAAGGACGAAGCTGAAGAGCTGAAGAAAGACGAATAGTCTTGGTTTCGATCTCCTGCCGGCGCGAGCGCCAGCTTTGCCGTGGAGGTGCGGGCGACCTGTGAAGGTGTACGCCTTTCGAGACCAGTCGTGACTCAAATAGGCCGGCCGGCACGCGTCATTGCGCGGGCGATCGCGAGCCGCGCCTCGACCTTATTGCCGGCGGCGCTCGGCCGCAGCGAGCGCTCCGTCCAGCATCCAGCATCCAGCATGCAGTCGGCGATCGCATGACAGCCTGGCTCCATGTCTCTTGTGCGCGCTGTGTTTTCGCTCGCTTTAACAAATGAGCATGCACTCTGATCCGGATAGGCTTATGAACTGATTGCCGTGGTGCCAGCGCACGTCGTGCTCCTGCCCAGCAGGAGGAGCACATGAGAAAGCCACTAGCACTGATTGTTGAGGACGAGCCGATGATCGTCGTTGAGATCGAGGCCTCCCTTAAACAGGCTGGTTTTGCGGTAGCCTCGGAGCCGAGTTGCGTTCGTGCAAGACAAATTTTGGCCCTGGTTGAGCCGGACGTCGTTATACTGGACGTGCTCTTGCAGGACGGCGTCAGCTCTTCGGTTGCTGAAGAACTCGTTGCCCGCAACATCCCCTTTGTGATTTATAGTGCCACGGACATCGAGGGCCGAGGTGAGGCCTTCAAGGCCGGAACTTTTGTCGAGAAACCTGCCGACGATTCCGTGCTCGTAGCTTTGGCGAGTTCGATGGCCAGGGCATCCGCGGCTGGCGAGCACGCTTCCATCTGGATAAAACCTAGGCAAGTCGGTACAGTGTGAGATCGCCAGCCACACACAATGGGCGCTGACGCTTGGGAGCGACCATCGGACTCCTGCCCCGAACGCAAGGCATTGTCTGATGGCAGAAGAAGCAGGGCGGGCCCGCCTGACAGACGACTATGTACGCTCACTTGCGCAGGAAACAGGTGCCACCGAGCAGCAAATACGCGGCATTGTATCGCTGATCGGACTTGATCGTGCCTCGATCCTGAGAGAAGCGCGTCTCTTGCGCCGTGATCTAGGGCCGAAGCTTTAAGGCTTTCCTGCAGACGGTCCGCGAGTCATCGACGGGCGTCAGCCTTCTCGGTTCAGGTTGCAACTTTAAAGGCAACATCGGCGTGAACTCTGGTGAGCATATCTACCGTGTACCAGGCCAAGAATATTACAATGAGACGCTGATTACCTCGAGCAAAAGGTGAACGGTGGTTTTGCAGCGAGGCCGGGGCGCGATCGGCCGCTGGCGGAAGGCGACGCGATGAAAACAAAGCTGACGAGCGCCGCCTTTGACAGACCCAATTAGCAGCTACCCGACAAGCCGTGCTACATGGGCGAAATTTACCCATTTAACGAGACCGAGCTAGCGCGGGTTCTGCGTGCCAGCCTTACGCATCATCGGGTGCGAATGGTCGTCTTGCGCGGTGAGATCGCCCAACTCCGAATGGAGATCAGAGACGCCACTGCCATCCGCGCTCATGTACGAGCTGCTACCGCTATGAGGGAATGACGCCAGAACCGCGATCCCATGTATTGCCGCCTATCGCAATCTCGTTGAGACCAAAAGCACCCAGATCGTGCTTGGCGCACTGCATCGGCGTCAGAGTTCATCGTTCGCATTTCAGCGGCCGAGCTCAGCGCGAAGTTCTCGCCTACCGCGCGCAGGACGCTTGGCTCCAGCTATTCGGCAGCGATCTGGAGAGTGTTTCAACATGGATCCTGCAGTGCTGTTGGTGGCCACTGTCTGCGTCCACTGAGGTGGGCGAACAGCTAGCGCTCGATTCCTGCAATTGATTGAATTTCCCGCCTATAGGAACGGAAGCTTGCCGCGCCAAAATGTTCGCACGTTCGACGCCTGCCATCGGTTATTACGCGCTGTTCGAACCCAGCGGCTGTTCATTTACGCGGGATTTCAAATTGGCCGTGAGTTCGGCCGCACCAGGCATCCAGATTCCACCCGACGATCTTCGCTGGACGCCTGGAACGGGACAGAGTTGGCGAGCGGAGCTAGGGGTTTTGCTAGATTCCTTAAGCTGCGCTATCTACGCGACATTGGCGCGAGCAAAACCAGTTACTCCTCGTCGCCGAAACCCCAACAAGGACGCAGCCTGCCTCGGAACCAATGCCGGGGCGATGTGGTTTTGCAGGATGCCTACCTACTACAATGAAACGACCAACCCCGTCCTAACCGGTATCAAGGGGCGTTGCCCACGCTGCCAACAGGGGCATCTGTTCAGCAGCTATCTCAAGCTGGCGCAGAATTGCGATGTATGCGGATTGGATTTCTCGTTCGCCGATCCGGCTGATGGCCCGGCCTTCTTTTCCATGTCGATTGTGGCATTCCCGGCGCTGGCTTTCGCGCTATGGTTTCAGCTCACGTATGAGCCATCCTACTGGATGCATGCGCTCACGACCTTACCCCTCACCGTTGGAGCGTGTGTTGCATTGCTAAGGCCGCTCAAAGGCTGGCTAGTTTGCTCGCAGTACTTCCACAAGGCTGAGGAAGGCTCCATCGACCGAGAATGGCATGCAGCCGAAGCTGAGCGCCATCGGCAGCAGCCGCCGAATACGTGAAGCTATGGGCCAAGGACGTATGTAGAGCTGCCGCACCTTTTCAGCCAGCCAATGCTCCCAACTACCTCGGTTCCCATTCGTCGCTGATTCCCAGCACGGAACCGTGTCGGATATAACCGTGCTCGCCGCGGAGGTGCTCGATATGCAGCTTCACCGCCTCTGGCCCACTGCTTCGCCGGCCGTTTCTTCAACTCTTTGGGCAGTGGACCGGCGTGTTCCTGAAGCCTTGCCGTCGATGATCGCATTCTCGACCTCAAGCTCTCTGGCGGCTTCGATGAGCCCAGTGTATTTGCGCGTCCAATCCGCACCGGTTTTCGTGAAGACGCGGATAGGCACGTTCGGAACAAATCCGCCATCCGCCGCTTAGAGAAGTCTAGGGCCATTGGGATGGACTGGCGAGGACCAAACGTGGCGAATTATCTGACACTGCCTACGACTACATCGAAGGGTCGGATCAGGGTAGTCGTGGAAACACCGCGTGGCACCGAAGCAAAGTTGACTTACAAACCCAAGAAGAAGCTTTTCGAATATACGCGGCCGCTTCCAGCAGGCCTAGCCTACCCCTACGACTGGGGCTTTCTGCCTTCTACGCTGGGCGACGATGGCGACGCCCTCGACGGTCTAGTCATCCATGAGGCAGCCAGCGCTCCCGGTGTTGTCATCAAGTGCGATCTGCTGGCGGCCCTTCGTGTCATGCAAACGGAGAACGGCGAGACCGTGAGAAACGATCGCTATGTATTTTGCCCGCACAAGCAAGATGCGCATAGCGAGTCTCTCCTTGGCGAGAATATTCCGGATCGTTTGCGACCCGAGATCGAGCAGTTTTTCCTGGCGTCGGTGTCCGGCACCGACAAGCAGATCGAATTCGAAGGGTGGCACGATTCCAGCCAAGCTCTCCGGAACATCCATCGGGCCATGAGAACTTTCGAGCGGAAACAGCGAGCCGCCGGTCTCTGAGCGCTCCCAAGCGGCGCAGGAAGCCGGCGCCTTCCGGCACCGCCGCGGATGATTGGAGAGCGCCACGTGCAGCGTGCCTAGTACCACCTCTTCACCTTCCAATCCCTCTTCGGTTGCGGTGCCGGTGCCCCAGCAAGAGCGGTTTCAATTCTCAGTCGTTGTTGCCGGAGCCGAGCCGTCTTTGCATTTCGTGCCGCGCGCTCGACCTCGATCAATTCCCGCGCAGCATCCGACGTGCGCTCCTTTCTGTCTTGTTTTTCTTTGTCGGTGAATGCTTGCCTTTTGCCGCATTGTTCTCCCCTATCCGACAGCACAGCGCTTGTTGCCGCACTGAAATTGTCGCCAAATCAGGTTCCAACAGCACAGCACAAAAATTGCCACATTCTTCGGCACGGCGGGCTGCATCGGCTCCCCAAAGCGCACGCCGCTCCTCTGGAACGCTTCGACCACTTTGCCCGTTGTTCAAGGCACCTGCAGGAGGCTGGGCATGAAAACACTCCCCCACCGATTATTGCTGCCGGCTGTGATTACATGGCTGCTCTTTACCGTTCAGACATTTGCTCAGACTGGGCAGCAAGACGATCTACCCGGGCAAGGCGCATCGCCGACGACGGAAGATTCTCAGGACCCGCAAGACGTCGGCGTTGACGTTTCGCTCGGTAGGCAAGAGGTGAAACAGAAAATCGCAGCCAAGCTCGGAATATCTGAGACTGAGGTGCCTCTGGCTGTGCATGTTCCCATCGAGATCGCTGAGCGGGTCTGCGAAAAAGAGGTGTTCGATGCGCGCTCGAACACGAACCGAAGCTGCACCGCGACCAAATACATCCCCGAGATTGCCGAGGCCGCGCGAAATCATCCACAGACCTCCGCGGTTCCGGAGCAATAGGCTCGTAGCAGGTAAAGGGCTCGCCATTCCCCCGCGTATGGGTCGCGACAGCTCGCCCTTAAGCGCAAATAGAGCGGCGCCTCTGCACGTCACCGTTTCGCGGTGTCAGAGTCCCGCTCGTCGCGTCTGAGAAACTCGCTGGTGACTGTGCCGAGTCTGTTTTCCAACCAGTCGGCCATCGCCTCTTCTTCGCGCAAATTTGCTTTGCACGCGCTTTGGGTCTCGAGGTCGCCGACCTCGTCGGCTGCGGCAATGAGCATCTTGTAGCTGGCGATTTCCATATGCTCGAACGTGTAGCTGGCTAGCGATCCTTTCATCACCTCGTCGCCTGCAAAAATGCCGCTGATGTTCTGTCCGAAGGCGATTATCTTACCGCCGGCATCCTTCAGCGTCGAAGATCCATCGCCAATCCGGTCGAGGCATTGTTCGAGACGTTTCGCCTGTTGCCTCGTTTCTTCGAGATGCGTGTTCATCCGGTCGCGAATCTCGGGATAGTTTTCCAGACGCTCGATTTGGCCGCTCAAAATGGTCTCGGCCTGTTCTTCCATGGCGTGAGCGTCGCGAAGCCACTGCACCAGACGTTCCTTGGGCTCTGTCATGTCGGTCTCCGTTGGGTCAGCATAGTTTTACTGCCATCGCAACGTCGCCACAGACCGTTGGTTCCGATCGCCCGCCAAGTGCAGTCGATACTCGTGGCTCGTGCTCTCTCCCAAGAAGCGCGGGCTTCGCATTGTCAATCCGATACTCCGGAATCGCCACGGATATCTCGCCTGAACACAATGCTACCGCAGCAGATCGGCGACTATCCCCAGCTCGAGGGCCTCTTCAGCGTGGATGTAGCAATTGGTTGTCGCACGGCGGTAGAGTTCGTCAACGCTAAGCGAACTGCCCTCAACGAGTTCCTTAAAACCCTCCATTTCCAGTCGCTCCGCTGTCTCAAGTAGCGCAAGCTGCTCGCGCACAATCTGAATGGAAGATTTCATCGGGCCATTCAGTTCGACACTCGTCTGCATACGGCGCTCATGCACCAGGAGAACCGCGTCCGTGGTGAGGAAGCGGAACGGCTTCGGGAAAGCCGCGAAGATAGTCACCCCCGCCGAATACACTTTCGTCTTGCCGACGCAGTATGCATTGCGGCCTGAATGCTGCCGAAACAGCCGAATTTCGAGGGCAATCCGCCGGGCCGCATCGGCATCCCCGCCGTTGGTGTTGAGCTCCATGATGAGGTCGCCGCCGCTCTGGCGTACGGCTTCCAGGCGACCAAGAAGAAAAACGACAGTGCTGTCGTCGATCAGACCGTTTACGGAGATATTAGGCTCGAACAGGAGTTGCCGCAGGCTTGGCGCCTGGCCCGCCGGCGCCGGCGACAAAGGCGCGCCACCGTCGTCCGGAGGCGCGTTCTCTCTATTGTTCATGACGTGCTCATTGATTCCGTCGAAGCGCCGATTACCTAGGCAGCTTCCTGCATCGCTCTCTCGTTGACGCTGGTCTCTCCAAGCTGCGTCAGCGCTTCGTCAGTCGCCTTTTCCTCTTCGAGCGTCTCCTCGAGCAGCGGCACGGCATCCTTTAGGCCGAGCAGTCCGGCCCAGGTAATCAAGGTGCCATAGCGGGCGATCTCATAGTGTTCGACCGCTTGCGCCGCCGCCACAAGCCCAGCGTCCAGAGCTGGAGCTTCCTTGAATTCCTCCAGTACCTCCTGTCCTTCCTCAATGATGCCGTCGATCGCGGGACATGTCTTTCCTTGTGCCCGTTTGCCGAAAATCTCGAAGACCTGCTGCAGCCGTTCGATCTGAGCCTCCGTCTCGTCGCGGTGCTTTTCGAATGCGGCGGTCAGTTGGTCAGATTCGGCACCCTTGGCCATCTTCTTCAGCGCAGCCAGGATTTTGCGCTCAGCGTAGTAGACGTCCTTCAGTCCGTCGTGAAAAAGATCTTCGAGGCCCTTGGCCTTGCTCTGCGATTCATTTTTCATAGCCATCGTCGTTCCGAATGTGAGAAACGCGTGTCTGGTGGCACGCGCAGCTTTAACCAAAGTGGCTGCTGTTTGTTCCTTTGGGCCGATCGGATCCACGGTCATCACATAGATCCGGTTCGGATCGATCCCGGTCTTCCGAAGCTGTCAGCGAGACCGGATCAGTTTTGCTTCGTCGTCGCCCCATTCTCTGCAACTATGCCACGCCTGCTTTCGAGAATTCGTTCGATCACTTCGGCGTCCGCCTCGCATTCTCTCGACCGTTCCTGCAGCTTTGCCGCCATGTCAACGCGGGCCGACTCGCTTTCCCGGTCGGCCATTCGCCGGGTGAATGCCGCCCGCTGCTGATGCGCGCGCAGCAAGCTACACAATATCTCGTCAGTCTCTGCCGACTGGGCCTCGAGCATCGCTTCCGACGTGAAGGCATGCCCAGTGTGGCATCGGTAGCGAAGCATGTCGCCGTCCTCGATCTCCCACAGAGGACCGTGGCATTCCGGACATACAAACAACGAAGGTTCGCCGAGACGATCTTCATTCGACATAGCAGAGTGCTCCTGAGCTGCGACCGCCGCCTCCAGCCGGACTCCCGGTGGAACAGGAAGCGTTTCGCCGGCGGGCTCGGAGGCCAACCGGGCCAACAGGTCGCCCATTCCGGCGATGGGCACGCAATGGTCGATTTCGACATGGCGCTGGGCGCTCCGAACTATGTCTGGTACGGCCACGTCTTGCGGGTCCTGGATCACTGTTACTCCGCCGACGGCCTTGATCGCCCGGAGACCCGAGGTGCCGTCGGACAGGCTGCCAGAGAGGAGGACGCCAATGACCCGAGCTCCATAGCTACACGCGGCCGATCGGAAGAGAGGATCGATCGCCGGCCGGGCGAGGTTCTCGCGAGGGCCGCGCCGGAGCAGCATGTGATCGTGGTGCAGCAGCAGATGGAAACCGGGTGAAGCCACATAGACGCGCCCCCGCTCGAACTGCTCCCCACTCTTCGCCTTGGTCGCCCTGAGAGGGCCAGCCCGATCAAGGATCTCCGGAAGATAGCTCGTCTTTATCGGGCAAGCCCAAAACGCGGCCCTGATCGTTCGAAGCTTGGCCCAACCTATGTCCAACATTGCTCATGCATTGCAACGAATCCGAGAGCGGCTGCGTTCCGTCGCGGCGTAAAGGAACAGGCCTTCAGTTTGGCACCGGAGACAAACGGAGCGTCTAAATGGCTCGATCGACACGAGGTTTTTGAAGACCATTTGAGGCTGCGTGTGATGGGTGACCTGGAGGAGGACCTTAGGCGCAACTATACCGCGAATTCTAATTTCGTCGGTCACGACACTATCCGCCTCTCAGCCAACGTCTTCATGAGCAGTTGCCTGAGGCTAAATTCGAATTCTTGGCAAAGCAGGTTCGGGGTCCCTACGCCATTCTGATCTGGTCCGCTATTCGCGCAGTTTCAACGCTACCGACGGTGCAGACAGCTTCGTCACCCGCAACAGCAAGATTGTGTTCCAATCCATTCACTACAGGTTGGAAGCGGTGGCTGGGCACGTGAATCAAAGGGCACGCGACGATCAAGGGGAGTGATGCCCAACAGCCTTCGTCCAGTACTGGCGCCAGCGGCCGGCAACTTCGTGAGGGGACACACTTGCCATCAAGTTGCCATCGTGCGGTTGTTCGGCGTCTTCCTGAAACTGGAGACGTGGCCCCACAACAGCGACTATCCATTCCACCAGTGATGGCGCAACCCGGCAGCCAAATTCCAACACGAATGCGAAGCCCCCAACCCTGATCTCGCGTCGAGGATGGCTCGCGGCGCCGACAATTGCAGAGGCGGCCCGCTCGGCGGAGTAAACAGGGACAATGGATCGCGCCTTGCGGCCGAACAGATTCGCCGCTTTCTGGTAGATAGGGGTGTCCATGGCTGCAGGAAGGATAGCACACACATGAATGTCTGGCGTGGTGCGCAACTCCTGCCGGATGGACGCTGCGAGCCCGCGTATGAAAAACTTGCTCGCGACATATACACTGACAAAAGGCTCTGGAGCGACACCGAGATTGAACTGACGTTGATCAGCACTCCACGGTCTCCTTGAGAGCGGAATTGCTTGAGGGCGACCTGAGATCCGTTGATGTAGCCAAACACATTCGTGTCGACCAGACGGTGGAACAGCGGAGGCGGAACTTCCTCAAAACGCCCGAAAATCAGCACTGCGGCGCAATTCACCCAGACGTCAATCCGGCCGAAATGCGATACCGCAAAACCACGGATTTCCTCGACCGCGCTGAAGTCTGCCACATCGGCGGGAAAGGTCAGTGCCTCACCGCCTGAGTCGACGCATTCCTTAGCGATGTTGTCGAGCGCGTCGTCGTTTCTAGAAACCAGTACCAGCCGCGCCCCTTGTCGCGAGAACCCAAGAGCAGCCGCTCTGCCGAGGCCGCTCGAAGCGCCGGTGACCACGACAACGCGTCCCCGCAGGTCGGCCATGCCAAGACCTCATCAAAATCGTCCCGCACGAGAACTGGTGCCCTCACCCTCCTCAGGATGCACTCCTACCCTGTACTCGTAGACGAGCGTTCCGCCCTTCCAGCCAGTGTAAACAAGAAGCAGGACAACAAGCGTAGACAGGGCCAATCCCCAAGGCAGAGTCGCCTCGACTGCGCCTGTACTGAGCCGCAAAACGAAATTAGCCAAGGCGAGTACCACTGCGATCACATTGCCTATCATGTGGTGCCACGCGGCGCCGAAAGAGCGTACGACTGCATTTCCAAGGAAATCGGCAAAGCCGGCCAGCGCAGCTGCGGCGCTCATAAGCAAGGCAAACCCGAGCAGCCAAAAAGAAGCCTCGGCCCAGAAAGCATTCCTGGTCGACCAAAACACCAGGTCTGAGAGGAACACCGACACAAGCAATGCGATCGGAAAAGGAATCAACATGGGGTGGATCGGATGACCGCCGATTTTCGCAGTGGTGGCGACGCCCAGCAGACGGTTGGCTCGATCGTGAGGCATGTCATAGAACGCTGAAAAGCCTGAATAAGTTCCAAAAACCCGAGCCGGTAATCACTGTCAAGCATCTCCACTCGCGGCGCCCAGTGACGGCTGGTGATGGGATTCCAAAATATTGTTGATAGCAGGGATCACACTATATGACGGCAGACAACAGGGCCTGAAGGCGAGGGATTGAGGCAGCGCGCAAGCGGCCATTTCGCTGCAAGCCGGCGAAATGTGCACCGCCCCGGTGTTCCGTGCAGAAAGAAAGCCCGCGCCCTTCGGGAAAAAAGGACGCGGGCCCATCGGGAGTCATCCATGTCGCAGCTGCACGAATCAAACTTTCAGCCCGCGCCGAAGTTCCACACGGAAACAAAAAAGGCCCGCTACGCCTTCAGCCGCGCCGCTCCAGCACGCCAAACAAAATAGGGGCCCGCACCCCGAGGGGATGGGAAGGACGTGGGCTGATCGGAAGGGGGGAGTCCGATCTTTCAGCCCTAGGGCAAGTGCTGCACGACCCGAACGCCTTTGGCTCGGCCAGGGTTCCGGAAGGAAGACAAACCGCCTGCTGACGAGCCACCGTCCTAACGGTCGTCTCGAAGCCCAACGAAGTTCTACTCGTCCGTCCTCCCGCCGTATAATTTGCAACAATCCGAGACGCGAGCACTTCAGGTCGTTTCTCAGATTGAGCCTCCGCGTCACCCCCAGCGGGCTTGGCGTGCCGTTCAGGAACAACAACGCCCAAGCCAAGTTTGGTGGTCCAGGAGGTTACGACAATGCGCATACTGAGAACATTGTTTGGATACTTGTGGCGCTCGAACAGCAAGTCGCCGCCCGAGCTTGCACCGCCTGTCGACGCGATCGTTCGGCTGCTGAAAGAAAAACAAAAACTCGCTACAAAGAAAGGACTTGGTCGACCAGATCAGAGTGCTAGCGGCTGACCGCGCTGCACGCGGGGTACGGCATCGCAGCTTGGGACGGATCGGTATCATGCCCGGCTAGTCCTGGGTCGCTGGCGCATGGACCACGGCGCTTCTTCACGCCCGACTGGAAGGCAGCCGAAGCCCCGGTTCGAAGCTTGGCTGTGCAGGAGCCGGAGCTTGCCATCGGGACTGTGCCCGGCGGCAGGCACGGGCATGCGGAAAGACCTTCTCCTGAGGTCAGCCACCGCTCAATTCTGGCTGGCAGGTGACGACATGTCTTTACGTTGCAAGGCCCCGCACAGCTTCAAGACCCCGCGGGAAGCCGCTGCGGTTACTAAAATCCCGGGCTTGCCGGCGGCCGCGAGCGTGCCGGGCGCTTACCTTTTGCGCGGTCAATAAATCGATGAGTGTCACGCCGGCAACGAGCACCAATGCAAGTCCGACGTTGCCACGTTTGGGATTGTCATGCCGGAACGCCCATAGGAGTGTTGCGATGTCAAGCCCATCACCGGCCACACGGCTCCAAAGTCCCGAGTGTTTGTCCACCGACAAGGACAGAATGCCGCTGCTGACTTCTCGCGCTCCGTAGGCACGGATCACGCCTCCCTTGCCAGGCAAGCCGAATGCGCGGGCGATGCGCTCGGAGGCTATGAGTTCGGCAATGCCAAGCGCAATGCTGAACCATCCGAGTTTGCGCGCTACCATATCGGAGGGCGCGAGCGCCTTCGGGCCAGATTTTACGACCCTTGGGTCGCTTGGCCATCTGCTGAGATTGCCGAATTTGCTAGGCATGCTCATGATCCTATGGTTTCAGTACGACTTTGACGCAACTGTCCTGCTTGTCGCGAAAGAGCTTGTACATCTCGGGTCCTTGTTCGAGCCCGGCAGTGTGGGTGATGACAAACGACGGGTCGATCTGACCTTCTTCGATGCGGCGCAGTAGATCGTCGGTCCAGCGGTTCACATGCGTCTGGCCCATCCTGAAGGTCAGGCCCTTGTTCATCGCTTGGCCCATCGGGATCTTGTCGACGAACCCGCTATACACGCCCGCGATTGAAATGACGCCGGCTGGCCTGCAGACATAGATCATTTCACGCAGCACATGGGGCCGATCGCTCTCCATCAGCATCATCTGCTTCGCGCGGTCATAAACGGTGTCCGGTTGACGGAAGGACACGTGACTTTCCATCCCGATGGCGTCGACGCATTTATCTGGCCCATTGCCGCCTGTAAGCTCGTTCAGCCTTTCGACAACGCTCTCCTCCAGGAAGTTGATGGTAATCGCGCCGCCCGCTCCGGCCATGGAAAGGCGTTCGGGCAGGCAATCTATACCCACGACCTGCTTGGCACCGAAAAGAATGGCGCTGCGAATTGCCATCTGCCCCACCGGGCCACAGCCCCAGATCGCGACGGTGTCGGAGGGCTCGATTTCGCACTGGACAGCAGCCTGCCAGCCAGTTGGCAATATGTCGCCAAGGAAGAGGACCTGCTCATCGGAGAGCCCGACCGGTACCTTGATGTGCGTTGCATCGGCAAATGGTACGCGAATATACTCAGCTTGTCCGCCCGGGTAACCGCCAGTCAGATGGGTATACCCAAACAGCCCAGCCGTCGTGGGACCGAACGCCTTGTCGGCAATGTTTTTGTTGCGGTTGGTACGTTCGCAGACCGAAAAGTTCTTGCGCTTGCACTGGTCACATTCCCCCCAAATGATGGTGAAGGGAACGACGATGCGGTCTCCCTTCCTAAGCGCGCCGTTTACCCCGGATCCAACTTCCACCACCTCACCCATCATTTCGTGGCCCATAATGTCGCCGGGCAGAATTGCCGGAATGAGGTTGTGATAGAGGTGCAGGTCCGAGCCGCAGATCGCGCAGCTCGTCACCTTGACAATGACGTCGCGCGGATCCTCGATTTCGGGATCGGTAACCTCGTCGCAACGTATGTCTTCTTTTCCATGCCAAACCAGCGCTCGCATGCTTAATCTCCCGTGGCCCCCGGTTCGCGGCGTCGTAGCAGCTTCCGCGGCGACCCTCATGTGGCAAAACGGGGTTGCGGAACCACTGCTTCTTGCACCCGAGAGCGAGCCCGGCCGCCTTCCTTCTGGCTGCGAATTAGCTTCGGGGTTCAACCCGCGAGGCAGCATCCATGTTCCCGCCTCCGTTAAAAAACTTAAGCCCGGCTTTTGAACGAGGGGTTGATGGCAGTGTGGGGCCGTCGAGAAGGCGGTGGCCGCCCTGCCGGACATCGTCAACAAGGTCAAGGAAGCATCCAACGTTCCCTGCTTCGCCGTGGCGGTGGTGCATGGCGGCAGATGATCATTGACCAAGGCTATGGCCTTCGCAGCAACCGGGATGACACCCTCTAAGGTCAGCAGCACCACCATCTTCCAGGTCTCCTCGGTGTCGAAGGCGATCTCGGCCACAGTGGCCGCCATCGCCATGACGAAGGACCACAGCTTCGGGCGACGCCACCATCGGCGAGCTCTTCGTTCCTCGCTCCGGCCTGCGTCCGGCGGCGGGCCGCGAGCTCGAGGATCTCGGTCCAGCGCAAGCAGATCATCGTCCCGCGGCTGATTGGTCGGCTCGTGCTGATCTGGGGCTTTCCGCTGTCGCTGTGGCTGCCGAGAGACGCAGGGTTCGAGCGATAGATGAAGCCCTGGGCAATTCCTTGGGGGTCTATGGCGGGCGAGGGTTTCCAAGCACGTCCGGATCGGCGCGAAGACTCGATGCGGATGCATATCGCCAATGGTAGCGCCAACCCGTTTGATTGCCGATTTTGTGCCGGGATGCTTGGAGTCTAGCACGCCAACGGTGCATGAGCTTTTGGACAGCAACCGTCGAATGACTGCTGAGCCTGAGAACTTGGGGTCCATCTGATAGCGAGTCATTTGGCCAAGTCTAGCAACGGGCAATTGGAATGCCGACCACAGATGCCTAAGCCGCTATCGACCAGCCGCTGCCGTTTCGTCCCAGAAAGAATCCACAAAGCCGTAGCCCCCCGGATTCGCGACTTGCTCAGGAAACCTCGCAATGCACGCATTGCTAGACAGTGCGGCACTCTATTCTCATGGCGCACGATCCGATCACACGCTGGGCAAGGCAACGGTTGCCGCTTTGCGACGTTGCTGAAAGCCGAGCGTCGGCAACTGTGCCGCCCAACGGAACACCGGGCGCGTCGCGGCCGTTTTGTCCCAGGATCGGAAGGTGAGACGTGGATAGAGTGACCTCCAATGCCGGAAAGGCTGAGCAGTGCGAACTTGCAACAGGAGGAGAAGCCGAACCGCCAGCTGCCGCGGTAGCTGCGGCATTGGTCAGCGCGTTGGAAACCACTCGAAATGGGGACATGCTCCATATCGCGAGTTCCGAACGCAGTGCCGCTGACATCACACAGGCATTGCGCCACTTCCTCCCAGCAGCTGACATCCTGTATTTGCCGCCGTGGGATTGCCTGCCATACGACAGGGTGTGGCCCACTCGCGCCACTATGGGACGGCGGGTCAGCGTTGTTCATGCTGTTGCGGCCGCTACGAAAAGACCCCGCATCACGGTTACTTCGGTCGAATCTGCCGTGCAGCGGGTACCGCCTCCCTCGGTAATCGGCCAGGGTTTCGCCACCCTGCAGATTGGGCAAAAGGTGGACCCGAGGGCACTTCGGGTATTGGCTGAGAGAACTGGCTATGTTGTCGACGATCGGGTCGATGAACCAGGCGAGATAGCCATCCGCGGCGATCTTATCGACGTTTTTCCTGCTGACCGTGATCGCCCTATTCGTGTTGTACTGGGTCCTGGCGGCACCATCTCCGAACTTAAGGCATACGACCAAATCACTCAACGAAGCGAGCGATCGCTGCACAGAGTCGTAGTTGGCCCGGCGTCTGAGCTTATGTTGGAATCCGGCAACGAGTTCGACCCTGCAGCGATGCGCACCATCCCGATGGAGGAACGCCTGGTCTCGCTCTACTCCGACTTGCCGGCGCTCTTCGATGTCGCATCAACAGCTAACATCTGCTTCCTGGATGGATTGGAAGAAATTTCGCTCGCTCGCGTCTTGGACCTCATAGAGGAGGCGTGGCGCGGCAGGCGGCAAGTTTCCACGGTGGCGCGGCCCGCGGCGAAACAATTTTATTTGTCGCGTGAGGAATGGGACGACTCGCTACGGGATCGCCAGTGCCTGCGTCTTAGGATCCCGGTTGGTGGAATTCCCAAATTCTTCCACCTGCCGCGAGCCGGGCACGAATTCGCCGAGTTCGCCCAGGCGCGCACAAGCTCGGGGTTTAGTGTGGTGGTCACGGGCGAAGCTTCGGAACTGCGCCGAGCAGAGCGGCTGCTCGACCGTAAGTTCGGTCGCAAGATGGACCCGGTCGCCGATTGGCCGCAAATCCTCTCTGTCGAAAGAGGCTCTCTTCTCAAGGCGGAATTCGATCTCACGGATGGCTTTGTCGACGGGCCATCCCGAATTGCAGTTGTTGCGGCAGCGGACATATTCGGCCCGTCATCGACTGCAAACGCGGACTCCGGCAACGGGATAGCCGAACCCGAACTGCGGCTCGGCGATCTGGTTGTCCATGAAGACCATGGCGTGGGCGTCCTTGCCGCGATCGAACAAATTGAAGTGGCTGGCCTGCAACAGGATGTTGTGAAGCTTGAATATCATGGTGGCGCTTCCTTGCTGGTTCCAGTGGAGGAGTTTGGCCGTATATGGCGCTATGGATCCGAGCCAGATGCGATAGCCTTGGACCGACTAGATGGTGAAGGCTGGAAGAAGCGGCGCCAGTCTGCAGTCCGCGAGATCGAGAAGGTCGCCAAGCGGCTGGTCGCCATTGCGAAGGCCAGGTCCAGCCAGTCCGCCGAATTGATCAAGCCGCCGCGTGCCGACCTTGCTCGCTTCGCGGCGCGATTCCCTTACCCCGCGACCCCCGACCAAGCCGCCGCAATCCGAGCCGTGATGGATGACCTGTCGTCGGGCAAAACGATGAACCGGCTGGTCTGCGGCGACGTCGGCTTTGGAAAGACGGAGGTGGCGCTTCGGGCGTGTGCCGCGGCCGCATTCTGCGGCAAGCAGGTTGCTATCGTTGCGCCCACCACGGTGCTCGCGCGTCAGCACTACGAGACGTTCTGCCGGCGTTTCGCAGGGTTCAACATCCAAGTTGCTCACCTTTCCAGGGTGGTCGGATCGACAGAGACAAGGAATGTGAAGGACGGCCTGAGAAGCGGTGACATTGCAGTCGTCGTCGGGACCCATGCTGTTGCGGCCAAAGGGGTGGCCTTTAGCGATCTCGGGCTGCTCGTAATCGACGAAGAGCATCGGTTCGGGGCCAAGCTGAAGCAATCACTGCGAGGGTTGGCGCCATGCCTCCACACTCTGACCATGAGCGCTACGCCGATACCCCGCACGCTTCAATTGGCGATGGCGGGCGTGCAGGAAGTCAGCGTCCTGAACACACCACCTGCCAAGCGGCGTCCGGTTCGCACCATCTTGGCTCCTTTCGATGCCGGTTCGGCCAAGGCTGCTCTATTGCGCGAATACCGCCGCGGAGGACAAAGCTTCTTTGTCGTACCACGCATAGATGACATCGAGACTGTCGTTGAACAACTGGGCAGGCTGGTTCCGCAGCTCTCGGTGAAAATCGCGCATGGCGAAATGAAAGGGCGTGAGCTGGACGAGATAGTTGTCCGGTTCGCCGCAGGCGAAGGCGACATTTTGTTGGCCACTGACATCATCGAAAGCGGACTTGATATACCGCGGGCCAACACCATTCTCGTTTGGCGGGCCGACCGTTTCGGACTTGCACAACTCCACCAGCTTCGGGGTCGAGTAGGCAGAGGAAGGGTTCAAGGCATTGCACTTCTCTTGACCGAGCCCGGCAAGGAATTGGCTGAAGCCACAAGGTCCCGACTTTCGGCTCTTGTAGCTCTTGACCGGCTTGGCTCTGGCCTGGCCATCAGCCAAAGGGACCTCGACCTACGCGGCGCCGGCGATCTTTTCGGCGAAGAACAGGCGGGCCACGTCAAGCTCATCGGCGTCGGGCTCTATCATAGACTGCTCGAGCGTGCCTCATCGGTTGCTCGAGGCGGGCCCGGCTCTGACATGCACCTTCCAGACATCAACTTGCAGGCCGGAGGGTCATTCCCAGAAAGCTATGTGCGGGAGCCAGCCATACGCCTCAGCCTGTATTCGCGGTTGTTCCGCATCAGCACGCATTTAGACGTCAACGCATTTGCCGACGAGGTGGAGGATCGCTTTGGAGCCATGCCGAGCGAAGCGGCCACGCTGCTGGAGGTTAGCCGACTGCGAATAGATGCAGCGAAGTTAGGCTTGAGCCAGGTCGACGTAGGACCCGAAGCGATTGCGATCACCTTTCGCACAAAGGTCTCCGCATCAGTCCGGCAGAACATTTTAAGGCTGGACGGGTTCGAATTTCGACGAGGCCGCTTGATCTGCAGGCCGTCAAACAAACCAGGCATCGCAAAACTCGAGGTTTTACGAAGCGTGATCGGTTCCATTCGCTCGGCACATTCGGCACGTGAGCTGAACGCGAGACCGATTACCGGTCAAAGCACAACCGGCAATGGCCCCTAGCGGTTCTCAAGCTCCCGGTCTGAGATTGAAGGCATCCGAAACGACCTGCCCCAGCGCTCTCAACGCGAGCCTGTCGATTCTTGCCGCAGCCTGTATGCTCGCACGTAGGTGCCGAATGGTGCCCACACAGGCTCGAATTTCCCCGTCGACTGTTTTCCCGGGGTAGGCATTCAGCGCAGCCTACCACACCAACATCAACCAGCGGCGCAGCAGGTCTAGATCAACGTCGGTGAGGTCAGGTCCCTTAGGGAGGCTGTGGTGAGTGACAATTTCCCCAGATGACCCAAGACCGTTTCGTACCCGCCTCCTTGCAGACGCCTTGTGCCACCCACAGCCACGTCAACCACGGTGATGTCTCTATCAGCCGGTCAGCGGACCTCCTTGCAGCACGGTTTTCAATTGCTTTGCAGCGGCTGTCAAAGCGTCTCGGTCATTCCCGGTGGCTTTTATTAGCTCGCGGACCTGCTCTGGCGTGATGCCGTTCTCGCGGGCGAAATGTTCCACCTCATAATCCTCGTCGACGGCTACGCGGTTACGGTCGCGGAAATCACGCTTGGTCTTGTCATCGGCCATTTCGTCCTCCTGCGGCTTCGATCAACGGCAACGCTGGCAAGTGACTTTCGTTGCGCCGGCGCGCCCGGGGAGGGCCGGTCATGACTACTTTGCCTCCTGGGGAAGGTTGTACGGCTGACGCCTATGGACATCTCCCAAGGGCGGATCGTGGCGGGCAGATGGGGAGCGACTGACAGCGCGTTGGTCTAGGAATGCCAGAAAGGCACCTGTTGACGACAGCGAGCATGCTGACCACGTTGTCACCGAGGGATGGCAAGAACGTCATCAGATTTCGCAGGAACAATCGTCAATCGAGCGGGTTGGAGGGTCCGTTGGCGAAAACATGAAGGAGGACGAGATGAACATCATGAGAACGGCCATTGCGGCCGCTGCGGTCGGACTGATGGGCTCGATCGCACTTGCTCAGACGGCAAAGATATCGCCGCAGGAGTTCGCGACGATGGCGGCCAGCTCCGATTTTTTGGAAATCCGTTCAAGCGAGCTGGCGATGCAAAAGTCGCAAACAGCCGCCATCCAGGAGTTCGCGCAGATGATGATCAACGATCATACGAAAGCGTCCAAGGACCTGATGGCTGCCGCGCAGAAAGACGGCGTCACCGTCCCGGCTGAAATGACAAAGAAGCACGCCAGCAAGGTCGAGGCACTAAAGACCGCTGACAACGAAGCTTTCGATGAAGCTTATGTTGACGCTCAGGTGGCTGCTCATCGGGAAGCGCTTGCGCTGATGAGCTCCTATGCCGAAAGCGGAGACGCCGCGGCGTTAAAGGCACACGCGCAAAAGACCGCTCCCATTGTCCAGAGGCATTTCGAGCACGCTCAGCAATTGGATAAGGCTAAGTGACACGGCCAAAGACGCGGCATGGGACTCTTCGGACCATGAAAAGGGATGTAGCGGGGTGGCCATGCTGGCCCCTCGCTGCTGGTGGTCCGGCATACAAACACGTCCGAGCCGAGCACCCGCCTAAGCGAAGTTCCACGCACGATCTGTCTTCTCTTCGCGATTCGATCTCTCTAGGCGTCGTTTAGCGGGAGCCAACGCTTTGCCCTCCTACACGAACGGGCGCATGAGATTCTGCCGCCAGGACCGATCGCCGCGTCCGGCGAGCGAGTCGAGATAGGCCGTCCGGTTCGCAAGCGGAAGATCACGCCGAACGGGCGAGACGAGTTCCGCCAGGCGCGCGATGCGCTCGCTTGTGCTCGGATGCGTCCGGACCCAGTGCAGCCACCGTGCCCCGCGCGAGTCGAAACGCTCCCAATCATCTCCCTGTATGGCTTCGATCCGTCGCAGAGCAAGGGCCAATGCCTGCGGATCGCCCGTGAGCTCCACGGCCCCTGCGTCGGCCAGGAACTCCCGCCGCCTTGAAAGCGAGAGCTGGAGAAGATCGCTGACAGTGGGCGAAAAGGTCAGGAGCAGAATGCCCAAGGGCGACAGAAACTCGCCCGTCGCCCAGAGCACCGGCAGCAGCGCGAAGAGCAGGAACAAGCCGACGCTCGACATCACCTGCGTCATGGCTCCAGCCGTCGCCGCGAGCCGCATGATGAAGATGTCGCCGTGGCGGATATGGGCGATCTCGTGCGCCAGAACAGCAGCGAGTTCCCGCGGCGGGAGCGTCTGGAGCAGACCGCTCGTGACGGCGATGGCGGGATCTTCCCGATCGCCAGCAGCCATGGCCTGCAGGACGGGCGAAGGCAGCAGGTGGAGAGTCGGCGCGCGAGGCAGGCCGGCGCGGCGCGCGAGCTCTGCGATCAACATGACGAGTTCAGGGTCACCTGTGCCGATCCAGGACGATGGCCCCATATGCCTGCCGGAACAGGGCGCCGCCGGAGGCGGAGCCGACCAGGAGGGTGATACCGGATAGGATGAGGCCGAAAACAATGCCGTCCGGCCCGCTGATCACGTACCCTGTCCATGCGGCGAGTGCCATAAGGCCGATGAGAATGATGACCGAATGAAGCCTGTTTAGCGCGCGCTGCTGCCTCAAGGCTTCGCTGTCGAGCAGGTACACTGTAGGACCGGGAGTTTGTTTTCGGCGCTGGCCCACTCTTCACCTATTTTGCTGCGATTTCACAGCGCTCGTTTTCAGATCGAGCTTTGGACACAGTATAAAGCTCGGCACACCATTGCCCCTCCGATCGGAATGCGGACGCCAACAGACCGACAGTAAGGCGAGTACCACCCGGCCCTGGTTAAGCTAACGCGCAAGGAAGAGGATGCGAGATGGCAGGCAAAGATTGCGAGCAGTTTATCGACGATTCCGTCTACGCGGCGAACGTGGAGTCACGCGCGGAAGCGCTCGCAGTTTCGGTGCCATCCGGGGCGGGATGCGGATCGTCGAAGTGCGGCTGCTTCTGAAAATACAAATTCGACATAGGAGGGCGGCCTAGGAGCCCCCTTTTCTGAATCACTCGGCTAGCGCCTTGATAATCGGCGTGGACCATAGGATCAGTATGAACGCGATACCCGACCAAAGCATCACAGTATCCCAGTTGCGATAATCCCGGCGCATCTCAGGCGTCCCTGACAATACATCTATTTGTTACAGAATCCCGCGCTCAAAGCCAGATCCTCCGAAGTGCACGAAGGAGGGCTGTATCTGTCCCGCCGTCTGTACCGCCGGGTGACGCGCCCAGCAAAAAAGTTGGTGAAAGCTGGATCGAATTCAAGAGTTTCTGTTGCCGAGCAGTAGAAAAACCGCCGTCCCCGTAGCCAGATAAGGCGCAATCACTTGCTGCCAAATCATGTTGCTCCTCCGAAGCCGCAGGCTCGCCCTCGTTTACTCCGCGACCTGTGTCGCCCTCCGCTGAAGCTCATGCAGGTAATTGAGCCGCCCGCTGGGCATGCGCTGCCGCGGCGAAGATGAAGCGCTTCTCGTTGCTGAGAATTTCGAGCCAGTTCGCAAGATAGCTTGCGTGGTCGTGCCTAGGCTCGAGCTCCGGAACGATGCCGAGGAAGCAACCGCCCAGATCGGCCAACGAGTTCTTCGTGGGCCCTGAAGGAGGGATCCTTATGATAATGGGAGAGGTTGCGATCAAGCCGTTTCTCTGAGCCGACCCAGTGGGTCAGTTCGTGCCCTAAAGTCGCACAATAGCTCGGCTCGTCCCGGAAGCTCGAACGGAGGCATTTGCACAAAAACCAGAGGCGGAATGAAATAGGCCTTTTCGCCGCCATGCCGGACGTGCACGGCGGCCCGTCAGCCGGGGCGATGAGGGTCTCCGGCACCCGGAAGGGCCGGAACGACAGTGGAGGACAGCAAAGCCGTTGCGGGCGGCCCCGGACCCGGCAGGAGCGTCGTCCGGTTTTCGCGCTTTACGCGTCGTTCGCGATAGTTCGCCAACCCCAGGAGATCAGCGCAGGGCTGGCGACCTTGGAGATTTCGGAAGCTTCTGGTGTGCATCCGCCTCTTGTCAGTGCATGGAAGATCCTGGAATTGGTATCCGCGGCTACAAGGCAATCGTGGAAAGCGTGTTTAAGGAGATCTCGGACGCCGCCCGATCGGGGGCGGAACCAGGATACCGGGCTTCGGCAAGGTTAACGTAGCCGTCGCGTGAGGGGCGCAACCCGTCGACCGGCGCCACGATCAAAATCGCCGCCTCGAGAAAGCTCACCTTCGCGCCGGCGAAGGCGGTGAAGGATTCGTTGAACGGCTGACCGCCCTGGCGGCTCGTTCCGGTGGGCCGAGATCGTCGAGAAACTAAAGGCTGCGGTTCGCGAACTGCATCGTTTGGTAGGAAGCCGATCTTGTCAACCTCGGCGCCTCGGGGCGTGTGCCGGTCCAACGACCCATCACGAGAATGAATCGACCCGGGTCCACCGAGTCAAAGCTGTCATTGGACGGCGGACTCCGTCTGCGCGATCCTGTTGGCATGGTTGCGCAACGCTATCGCCTCTATATCGAACGCATGGACGCGAGTCGGAACATGGCCCGGTTCTATGCGCTGTCGATCGAAGGGACGTTGTTCGGGCAGACCTGCCTCGTGCGCCGATGGGGTCGGATCGGAACGACCGGTCGCATGGTCCAGCACTCCTTCGATGACGAGGGCGAGGCAGTGGGCCTTTTCCTGGAACTGTTGTGCGCCAAGCGGCGCCGCGGCTATCGACCAAAGTTTGGCGCTCGGCATGCAGAAACGGCCCCGTCGGCGTGACGGGACCGAAGAGGTCAGGCCTGGTTCGCGAGCTCTATCAGCACGTCGCCGTGGCACCCCTGCGGCGCGCACCAGCAGACCAGATCGCGGCCGCGGAGTTCGTCGATCGCGTCGAGCAACTCGGGTTGCGACGCGAGCCACGCGCGATATTTCTCGATGACCTCCTCGCGTGAACCATCGCGGCCAATGACGAAGGGATTTCCCCATTTGCTCGGCCGCCCGATATAGACGCGCCCGGGAGCAGGCGCTTTCCCGACGATGCGGGCATTGAGAACTTTGCACATCCTCGGTGCTCCTTTCTGCATGAGGGATGCCCCGCCTCGCGGGCGGGGCCATCACATCCGGGTTCAGAACGGGATGTCGTCCGTGCCCTCGGTCTGGTTGCCGGCGCCGTCGCGCTTGGGCCAGGCGAGGAAGTCGATGGCGTCGGCGATGATCTCGGAGCTGAAGCGCTCGATGTCGTCGTTGTCCGTCCACCTTGTGTAGTGGATGCGCCCGCGCACCGCGACCTTCATGCCCTTGATGCAGTGCTTCTGCACCGTCTCTCCGAGGCCGTTGAAGCACTTGATGCGGTGCCATTCGGTGTCCTGCTCGGCGTAGCCGTTTTCGCCCTTGACCACCTTGCCGTCGGCCCGCTTCGGGCGGGAGGTCGCCAGCCGGAAGTCGGTGATCTTGGTGCCGCCGCGGGTGTTCACCATTTCGGGGTCGTTGCCGATGTTGCCGGCGAGAAAAACGATGTTGGTCATTTCCTGTCTCCATCTTGCTCGTCCGGGGGACCGTCCCTCCGAACGAGACCCGGCCAAGGACAGCGGGAGACGCCTGCAACCGGAGCGGAACGCGACGGCTCGCCCCCAAGGCAAGGAGTGGTGCGGGCAGGCGCGAAGCGCCAACTCGGTCCGCCGCCGCGCGGGGTTGCTTGCGGAAACCGAATGGACTTAGGGGCTCATTTCGTTCCGGAGGGATTGTTCACCGGCAGCTCAGATGGGCGGGATTTGGCACAGCCGTTTCCACTGCCGGCATTCGCGCCGTTCCGGGGAATCCTGACCCGCGAGACGCGGCCGATCGCTGAAACCCGGTGACCCCTGCCCCCCGGCGGGCTGACATCAAGATGAGGCCTTGGGTGCCGGCGCCGCCGAGCAGCGTCACATGCTCCGCGACATTGGGCTCGGCAACGTCCCTGCGAGGGGATGTGGCCCTGCCTTCGTGGGCTGATGAGTGCACCGTGCGCGAAGTCACGGACATCATGGCGGTGGACGGCGCCGAGGTCGGAACTGGCCACCAGCCCGATCGCACGACGCCGCCGTCGCTCGCTGGCCTCGTCGCGCCAGCCCCAGACCACCTTACGGCGACCTTTCCTGCCTGGTCGCGGATCGATGCCGCTGCGATGTGGCGGGCTGCACCCAGCCGTCGAAGCGATAGAGGATAGAGGTTGCCGGAATGGATCGCAGCATCCTGATAGCTGACCGTCCAGACGAAACCGCATTCGTGGCAGAGCGCCGGGACGAGAAGGCGCGCCACATGCGCACATTACGCGGCACAGATCGGGCCGGGCTGCGCATAGTCGCGACAGCTCGATGGCTTCGTGGCGGCTGCACGCCCGCTCCGAGCGAGAGGGTGCGCAGGCGGATCGGGGAAGGTGCGTCACCTTCCCCGCCGATGATGGATGCGTGGAGCATCAGGCGGCCTCGCGTTCTTCCGAGGCCGCCGGCTGAAGGCCGTGCAGGAAGGCGACGGCGCGCTGAGCGTGAGCAGCGGCCGAGAAGATCGCCCGCTTGTCGTCGGCGAGCACCTTCAACCAGGAATCGAGATAGCTCGCATGATCCGGACGCGGCTCGAGCTCCGGCACGATACCGAGATCGGCGCAGAGGAAGCAGCTCCCGAGCTCGGCGATCAGTTCTTCGCGTGCCCGCTCGCTGCGATCCTTGGCGTAGCGGCTGAGGTCGCGGTTCACCCGATGCGGCGCCGAAGTCCAATGCGTGGCTTCATGACTTAGGGTCGCCACATATGCCGCGGCGTCGCGGAACGTCTGGAAGGGCGGCATTTGGATGTGGTCGGTTGCCGGCGAGAAGTAGGCGCGATCGCCGCCATGCCGGATCATCGCGCCGGTATTGGCGAAGAAGCGATCGGCATGTTCGATGCGCACAATCGGATCGCGAACAGGTTCCGCCTTGTGCCCGCAATAATGGTCGGGCAGACCGTCGATCTGCGCGACGTTGAAGACCGAGTAAGCTTTGAGGAACGGGATCTCCCGATCGAATTCCTCACCAGCGGAATCCGTTTCGGTCTTGGTGAAGCGGCTGGCGAAAACGACCATCGAGCCGGTCTCGCCCTTGCGGACGGCGCCGCCAAGCTCGAGCGCCTGCTTGAATGTCATCCACATCGGGCTGACAAAGTCGCGCGCGATGGCCTCGGACCACAGAAGCAGCACGTTCATGCCGCTGTAGGGCAGACCGTTATGCCGTAACGGCCGTGTAACGCGGCCGATGGCATTGGCAGAATGCCATGGCTGCATCCAGGGCCGGACACCCGTCGCGAGCTCCGCGACGATGCGGTCGGTGATCCGCGCGTAGATGTCGATGCGCGGTCCTTTTCCTTCTTTTCTGCTCATTTTATGAACCTCCGGTTCTGGAGGCCGCGCCGATCGCGGCCCCGTCACGGGGTCCGCCGCGGCGGAGCAGGAAGGCTGGCTGCGCACCCGACCGGGGTCCCCGTCGTGCCTGCACGATGGGGTGGTCATGGGCCGCAGCGGGAGCGGAGGACGGCAACGCCGTTGCGCCGACCGCCTGGCTCCGCCAGGACCACGGGCAGGACGGGGCGGCGAGCGGGCGCCAGAAAGGAAAAAGACGGCGCGGGGGGCGCCGCCTGAGGGCAGTCGGGAGAAGGTCGGTTAGTGAACCGACCGGCCGCCGCTATAGGGATCGTACTCGAAGAGGATCTCGACGTCGGCGTCGTCGAGCTCGTCGGCCGGCAGGACGCCGAATTCGTCGTCGACCTGGAAGAGAACCACGGGGGCCATGAGGGTGCGGGCGAGGTGCCAGGCGGCTTTCTTGGCGAGGGTGAGATCGTGGGACATCTGAGGGCTCCATCTTGGGAAGCGGGCCAATTCCCGCTCGATGGCTCCGTCAGTGTGCGGCGGCGGGCGCGATCACCGCGAAGGCGTGAGCCGAGCGGCCGCAGCTTGCTAGATCCCATGGGTGGAGGACGGCCAGCGGTTCTGCAAAATGAGGTTGCTGGACAATCAACGTACCTTGGAGGCGACCGCGCTATGAACGCAACTGTGAATCCTGCGCCCATCCAGACCGATCTAGGCGCCATCTTCGTTTCGCTCGAACTCAGCCGCTCCACGTGGTTGGTGACCTCGTTGTCACCGGCAAGCGGAGAGAAGATGTCAAAGTTTTCGGTCATTGCCGGTGATGCTGCGGATCTCCTCTCACGGATGTCAGTCCTTCGGGATAGGGCCTTGCACAGAACAGGGCGTGCTTACCCGATCATCACAATCCAGGAGGCCGGTCTGGATGGCTTCTGGCTCCATCGTTTGCTGACGAGAGAAGGGATTGAAAGCAATGTCGTAGATCCAGCGTCAATCACAGTATCCCGCCGGCGGCGGCAGGCTAAGACTGATCGACTTGACGGCGAGACGCTCCTGCGAGCTTTGATGGCACACAAGCGAGGTGAGCCGCGCGTTTGCGCAATGGTGCACGTCCCATCACCCGAGGAAGAGGATCAGCGGCGAGTTTCCCGCGAGCGCAAGACACTGACCGGTGAGCGCGTTACACACGTAAATCGGATCAAGGGACTGCTGTATTCACAGGGAATATCGGGCTACGAGCCGCTGCATAGAGACCGCCGCAAGCGCCTCGACGAGTTGAAGACTGGAGACGGGCGCGACATACCTGTCCACCTGAAAAGACAGGTCAGCCGAGAGCTGGATCGCCTGGAGCTGCTGCTCGAACAGATCAAATCTGTAGAAGCCGAACGCAATGCGCTCCTTGGGTCTCAGGTCAAGAAAGCCAACCAGCCTCAGGTCGAAATGCTCCTGGGCATCAAGGGAATTGGCGCTGAGGTCGCAACGATTTTGTGGACGGAGGCACTATATCGCCATTTCGATAATCGCCGCCAGATAGCCTCCTACGCGGGTCTTGCCCCTACGCCGTGGCAAAGCGGTTCAATCGATCGAGAAGAAGGCGTGTCGAAGGCCGGCAATCCCCGACTCCGGGTCACGCTTGTTCAGACGGCTTGGCTCTGGTTGAGGCATCAGCCGAATTCCGCGCTCTCCAAGTGGTTTCGCGAGCGTACGCAAGCCAATCATGGTCGTCGGAAGAAATCGACGATCGTGGCGCTGGCGCGAAAATTGCTCGTGGCACTTTGGAAGTACGTGACATCAGGTGTGCTGATGGAAGGCGTCATCACAAACAAAGTCTAAGTTCTCAATCCTTCTCGAAATCTACCGGGACCTGATCAGTTCCGGCAGATCCAGGTCGACGAACCGGGGGTCCGCATGGCTAACCGCCGTTTTGCTAGAATGGTCTCGCCGTCCTGAGCCTGGCCGCCGTATGCGGGATATTGGTGCAGCCGAATTTTAACGGCGACCGGATGTGAGGTTGATAGGCTCAGCTGTGAGCCGTGTCATGGAATTGGCTCAGACCTGGATTCTGAAATTCTCCGGAGGTTAGCATGCAGCCTTGACAACAAACGTCCCATGTGAGCGGACCCCCTGCGGGTTGATCGTGGAAGATCCGCCGCCGCACCAGGAAAGCCATCACGAGAGAGCGGGATTGGAGCGCTGGCGCAGGGGCCTGATGCCACGGTGTCTTGTCGCCAATGCTGGCGTCATCGCCGGGCGAGTGCTATATGTCTGACTAGCTGACTAGGTGTGAGACGATGGGCAAGCAGACACAAGTGACGAAGAAGGCGCGGACGGCAACCCGTCCGGCGACAGGACGGTGGAAGCTCGAGGACGCGAAGGCGCGATTCAGCGAGGTGGTGCGCCATGCCCGCGAAGAGGGGCCGCAGCGTGTGAGCGTTCGCGGCCATGACGCAGTCGTGGTGATGAGCGTCGAGGAGTTCGATCGTCTCGTGCCGGAGAAACCCCGTCTGCCCTTTTTGCAGTTCATGGAGAGCCTGCATCTCGACGGCCTCAACCTCGAACGCGAGATGGATCGCGGCCGGGACGTGGAACTGTGAGGGGATGGCTGCTCGACACCAATGTCGTGGCCGCTCTGATCAATCCGCAGGGTGCGCCGTCGGTGAAGCGTTGGGTCGAGGGGCAGGACGAGACGAGTTTCCATATCAGTGTGCTGACGCTGGCCGAATACGACAAGGGCATTCACAACCTGCCCGACGATCATCCGGATCGACCGCGCTACATGGCGGCGCGCGATGCGCTGGCGGAGCGGTTCGGTCATCGCGTGCTGTCGCTTGAGGACGAGGTCGTGCGGCGCTGGGGCCGGATTTCCGGGGCAGGCAAGCGCGCAAGTGGCCATGCGCCGCCGGTGATCGACACGCTGCTCGCGTCGACGGCGATCGAGCACGATCTCTATCTGGTGACGCGGAACGTCAAGGACACCAGGCCGTCAGGTGCGGTCGTGTTCGATCCATGGAATGACGATGTCGAGAAGTTTCCATTGAGCCCGCGCAGTTGACAGGCGAAATAGCGGCATAATGGAGGCCGGCCCCGGTAGGGCCCCGAATCGCTGAGGTAAAGACAGGCGGGGCCGGAACCCCGCCGCAGTCAGCGGCTCATCGGAGCGCCGCCATCTGGAGTTCTGCCGCCTTGCGATCGACGCTTTGCCCGGGGTTCTCCACCGGCCGTTCGAAGGGCTTCCAGACCTCGCCGACGACCTGTTCATAGGCATTGACCGCGCCCTCCGCGGCCATACGCAGCGCGTGGGCCTGGAGCGCCATGTCGGCGGCGAACTCCCGCTTGCGCTGGGCGGCGCTGTCGAAGCCGACCGGGCCACCGACATCCTCGTCGCGATCATCGCAGGCGGCCTTGGCCGTCGCATCGCGGCCTCGGTCACGGAGCGGCTGTAGAATTGGCCGGCGCCATGAGCGGAGCCGACATACGCTCCGACGATGCGCTGCAGGTGTATCTGCATGGCGCGTTCGCCAAGTCCCTCGTCGAGCGCTGCGGCCGTGTCGACGATGAGCTTCTCGTGCAGTTCGCGGATGCCGTCGCTGTCGAGGGCCGGCAGGCCGAAGCTCCTCGGAGATGAGGGAGCACTGTGCGGCATCGGGGCAGGCGAGCCGGACCATCTGGATTGTGGTGCCCTTGCGGAGCGGGACGACGCGGGCGCTGGAGCGGAAACTTGCGGCTTTCTTGGTCATGGCATTTTCCCTCTTCGGTTCCCGAAGCTTGGACCGGCCCCCATGCCGGCCCTCCCTCGGGCGCGGACCGACAGAACCGGCGGTATGACGGGCGCTTCAGGGTCCGGGCGGACCGGGGCGAGCATGGAAGGTTTGCGGCCGAGCAGGGCGCCCTTCCGCCCTCGCGCAGGACGCGGGCCTGCCATTGTCGAGACCGGTTCGATCCGGCCGCCCCGCGGCGCGGAACGCGGCCTTGAAGCGAACGGCCGCCGGTTCAGGACCGCCTAAAGCCCGAGGGAGGACCGGCACGGGACCTCGATTTCGACATGGGAACCGAAGGACAGGCGGTCATGACCATCTGCCAATCGCTGGTGTCGATCCTGCCGTATCGCTGCCTCGACCACAATCACCACGATGGTCGCTCGTAGTGCGTGCAGCATGCGGCACCGCCCACCTGTCGCTTGGACAGCGGCGTCGCTAGACCTGCTCGCTCATGTCAGCGGCTTCGCCCTGCCGGTCGAGGAATCTGGCGATCGACTGCTCCTGCCGTGCGAGCTTGCGCGACAATGCGTCGATCTCCGGCTTGCTCTCTGCGGTCAGGGCTGCGAGCTGGGATCGATAGCGCTCGAGGAACGCGCCGGGATCGGGTGCCTTGCCGCGTCGATAGTGCGTCCGCCGTGGGAGCAGGCCGGGGATCAGCGCGGTCATCCGGCGCGTGATCTGCCGGTCCACCATGTCCAGCTGGCGCTGTGTTTGCCGGCGCGCCTCCTCCATCCGGGAGAGCTGACGGCGCAGCTCGGGCGCGAGAGTCATGGCGACCCCCTCCCCCGCCAGCCAATAAAGCTCGACGGACCGGCATAGACGGCATGACGGGCAGGGTCGATGACGAAGCCGAACCGGCCGATGTCGTATTCGTCGGCAGGGACGAGGAAGCGACGTTCCTCGGTGCCGGGGCCGCGTTTGCCACCGGGCGTGGCGACGCAGTCGACGAACCCTTTCTGCTGGTCCGACGTGATCGCTGAAACGACGATCCAATCGGCGGCATGTTCCAGCTCGAAGGCACGTTGGTCCTTCGTGCGGGACTCGCCCGCGGCAAGGGCGGTGCCGAAGATCGCTTCCCACACGTCCGGCCAGGAGTCCTTGATGGTCCGCTCGGCGCAGCGGCGCTCGAAGGCGGTGAACAGATGCGGAAAGGAGATGGCGACGATCGCCCAGCATTCGTCCTCTTCGTACCAGCCGTCACTGGCGCGGAGCAGAGGTTGGACTTCTCGGTTTGGATCCGGGGAGACATGGAAACCGCCGTGACCGGCAGCCGAATAGAAGGTCACACCGTCCGCGTAGATGGTTGCTCGCTGTGACGGTCCCCATGGAGTATGCGCCGGGGACCGGTCCTCGCGCTGGTCGAGCGACAGCTTCTCGCGCTGATGTTGGGCCTGTTCCAGCACCTTCGCCCGGAAGGATGGCTCGTCGGCAATCTCGCCGGAATGGCCGTAGAAGTCCAACCGGATCCATTCCGACATGGGCCGGCGAATCCGCCAACCGCTAGCGAGATAGTGCCGGCCGTCGCGAGCGGGAACCATCGCGAAAGCATGCTCTCCGACCAGAGCGACGAGCATGCGGTCGGCGCTGCGCCCGAAAAAGGCCCCGGACGAATGCGGGGCCTCGATCGAAGGGGGTGCGGTTTCGAGGATCCGGGTCATGCCGCGGTCCCCCCGTCGACGACATCGGCCGCCGCCTCGTCGGCCGTGACATCCTCGAGCACGGCTTTGGGATAGCCGTGCTGCGACAGCCAATGTTGGGCGGCGGCGCGATGGGAGCGAGTTGGACCAGCTCGGCATGGTCACCAGCACGGTCGAACACGCGCACGGAGCCAACCGGAGGGCGCTCGACGATGGTGAAGCGCAGGCTGGAGCCACGCGAGAAGGTCCGGTGGACGCGGATGGCGATGACGCCGCCGGCGCCGAAATCGGCCTCGTGCAGAGTGAAGCTTCCGCTGGAGCCAAGCGTGCCGGCGTCGCCACCATCCTGTTTGCGGATGAGCCGTCCCTGGCTGTTGCTGTTCTTCCAGGCGGCGAGCTTTTTGGCATGCCGTTCCGGCGGCCGCGGCGTGCCGTCGGACCAGGCGACCATGGCGCCGGTCGGCGCGGATTCTAATATCGTATGCGCGGACATGATGTCCTCCATAGGTGGGCTGGAAACGAAACCGCCGCCGGGCGAACCCGGCGGCGGCGTAGTGATTGAAAGAAGAAGCGGGGCGCTACTCAGCGGCTTCCCGATAGCCCTCCTCGATCTCGTGGTCCTCGGGCGCCTGGTCCTCGCCGCCGACGCCCCCGGCGTCAGGCACATCATCCTCCTCAACCTCCGTGACGGCGCTCTTAGCGAGCCATTCGGCAAGGCTGATCGCATCGGGGGCAAACAGCGCCGCCGGGTGAACGAAATGGCCCTCCTTGAAGTGCTCGACGAGCGCGGCGCGCGTGTCCTTCACGCGGGCGCGCGGCAGTACCGGCGTATCGTTGCACGAGCCTTCGAGCGCCGGACGCGACAGGCAGGAGAGGAAGTCCTCCGTGCCCATATTGGCGAGGAAGCCGTCCGCGCCGATCGTGCCGCCGGCGACGATTGCGACGATGCCGGACTTGCTGATGCCTTCGCGGCATGAGAGCACGTCGATCAGGACGCCGCGCGCCGCGATGCGCAGCGTGTCGGTGTCGAAGGCGAACTTGCCCTCGGCATCGAACAGCGCAGCCGCGTGCCGGCCGAATCGCCCGCCGAAGCGGAAATCGCCGCCGGCCCCGGAATCGACCCGGACGTTTTGCCCCGCGAAGGCAAGGACGAGCAGCGCGAGCAGGGTGTCATCCTCGATCGGCGCCCGCGACAGCGCCTCATGCAACGCATCGGTGCGCAGGTCACCAATCATCTCGATACCCTTGCGGGTAACGTCGGGGCGCGGTTTGGAGACGACGATCGTGTCGTTGGCAGCATCGCCCGCTTCCGAACCCCTGGCCTTCTTCTTGGCCTCGGGCATGCGGAGGTGGACCGTCTTCACCTTGCCCTCGCGGTCAAGGTACATCGTAGTGTGGTCCGACTTCTTGGGCGTGCCATAGACGCGCTCGGCCTTGGGCGGCAGCTTGACCTCGCCGTAGTTACTGACCTCGGCGAGGACGCCCTTTTTCGGAAGGTTCTGCGTCATCCACTCCTGTTGGGCGCCGAGGAAAGCGTCGACGTCCATGGTGTAGCGGGTGTCCTGGTCAGCCGGGGCGAACAGGTCCTCGACCCAGGCGATACCGTAAGCCTGAGCGAGGTCGTCGCCGAAGCTGGCATCGCGCGCATACATGCGGGTCTTGGCGAGAGCGTTGGCGACACTCGACCACGAGACCTGCGGGTCGCCTTTGGACGGCTTGTTGGCCTTCCAGACCTCCTTCTGATCCTCGAGCGAGGCGGCCGCGATCGTGCGGAGCTGCCGCTCGTCGGGCATGTCGCCTTTGGCCATGTGATCCAGCATCGCCGGCAGCACATTGGCGAGCAGGCGCAGCTTCTTGATCTGGCGCACCGACTGGGCGAGCGCGATGCCGATCGCCTCCTCGGTCCACCCGAGCGCCACGAGACGTTCGATAGCGCGCCATTGGTCGACGGGATTGAGTTGCTCGTGCGCGATCGTCGTAACGAGCGAGCGCATGGCGCCGCCATCCTCTGCCCGAGGCACGACCAGAACGGCGATCTCCTCGAGGCCGGCGGCGATCGCCTGCTTCACGCGACGGTGGCCCTCGTCGATGACGAAGCCGTTGCCGCCATCGGATTCGGCAGCGACGACAGGCGGCTGCACGATGCCGACAGCCTTGATCGTCGCCAGCAGCAGGGCATCGGCCTGCGGGCTGGACTTGGAGCGGCGCGCCTTGTCGGGATTGTCCTTCAGCGAGCGCGGATCGACAAACTTCAGTTCCATGGGAATGCTCCTTGGAGGTTGTGGACGCGGCCCATCGCCGGTCCTGTCTCGTCTTCTTTCCGAAGACATCCCCCGGCCCGCGGAGCGGGCGGGCCGGTGCAATTGCGCCCGAGCATTCCTGCCCGGCTGGCCAAGCGGGGCTTCTTCAGCCCTGCGCGGGACGACGGGCCGGAATCGCGACTGGGGCGATTGAGCGCCAGCGTCGGCGGACCACCCGATCTGCGAGCAGTCCTCTCTTTCTTCCTGGTCCTTTCAGGCCGCCCTTGCCTCTTCCGGCCTCACCCCGTCGATATCCTGTGCCAGCGACGTTTCGATTTCGGCCAGCTGCCGGCGCTTGGCCGCGAGTTCATCCGAGAAGGCAAAGGCTCCGCCCTCGCGGGAGCGATAGGCGGCAAGCCGACGCTCAGCCTCCGCAAGCCGATGACGGGTGCGCTCCTGTTCTTCATCCAGGTTGGACAGAACGTGTTCGAGCTTCGCGATTGCGCCCAATGGCGTCGTGGTGACGGGCAGTTCGATTTCCGTCTCGGCTCCCGTGCGCACCAGCATGGTGGCATAGCGATAGCCGTCCTTGCCGAAGCGCTGGCCCGAATATGCGAGCTCGAATCCGCCGACTGAGGCGATGACGGTCTCGTCTTCGTGCTGAAGCTGCACGAGGGTCAGAATCTCCTTCATCAGAGCCCGTCCGGCGAGCTTGCGCTCATTGACATCTCTTCGCCGACGCGCATGCGGAAGGCCTCGCCCGTGGTGGGAACGAGGCGCGCGAGGTCCTGGCCGATCTCGCCGATCCGGCGCGTCGCATATTCGATATCCCGCTCGGCATCGCGGATCTGCCGGCGGATGGCGAACTGGTCGTCCTGATGTGCGGACCGTAGCCGCTCGAGCCGCGCGATGTCGGCTTCAAGACCCGCCTTTTGCATCAGCCGCGGATCGCCCGAAGCAATAGCCTTGGCCATGGCGAACTGGTTGGCCTGGCCTTCGCCGAGGTCCTCGAGCCGGCGAACCGACGTGTCGCCCGACAACGCGGCCGCGATGAACCGGGCCTTGCGCTCATTGTTCTGCCACATCTGCGCATCCATCGAACCCTCGGTGGCGTAGGCGAAGATGTCGATGACGTCGTGCTGGTTGCCCTGGCGAAGGATGCGACCCTCGCGCTGCTCGATCTGCGAGGGCAACCAAGGCACGTCGAGATGGTGCAGCGCCTTGAGGCGGAGCTGTGCATTGACGCCGGTGCCCATGGTGTCGGAAGAGCCAATGAGGAAGCGCACCTTGCCCGCACGGACGTCGCCGAACAGCCGCTGCTTGGCCTCGGACTTCTTGAAATCCTGCATGAAGGCGATTTCGGACGCCGGGACGCCCCTGCGCACCAGCTCGTCGCGGATCCAGCGATAGGCCGAGAAGCCGCGGGTCTTCTCGACGCTGATCGTGCCGAGATCGGAAAAGATCATCTGCGCAGCGCCCGGCAGCTCGAACGGCTTGCCGTCGGGGCGGACATAGTCGTTGCCGGCGGTTTCCTGCCAGATGCGGAAGGCATTGGAAACAAGGTCGTTGAGCTTGTTGTCCGCCTCATTGTCATTGTCGGCATCGACCAGGCGCAGGTCGATCGCCGCGTGGCGGCCATCTGTGATGACCGACATCAGAATATCGTCGCCCGGCTCGGGCGGCCCTTCGCGTTGTTCGATGGCCTTGATCCGGGCATCGAGCAGGACCTGATAGCGCTTGAAGGCGGCTGACGGCTTCGAGGTCCTGATCTGCCGTGTACCGGTCGAGAGCGCCGGCACCTTCACGTATTCGCGCAAGTCCTCGGGCATCACTACATCCGCGAAGGAGCGGAACATGGCGATGAGCTCGGGGACGTTGACGAAGGTGGCGAAGCGCGTCACCGGCTTGTACTTGCCGTTGGGCTGCAGTTCGAGCTCGGTGGTGACGTCGCCGAAGGTCGAGGCCCAGGCATCGAACTCGTGCAGCCCACGCTCCAGCAGCGCCGCGTAGCCGAGATAGCGCTGCACCGAGAACATCTCGCCCAGGGTGTTGGTGATCGGCGTGCCGGAGGCGAGCACGAGCGCTCGGCCGGGATTCTTCGTCTCGACGAAGCGGGACTTCACATAGAGGTCCCAGGCGCGTTGCGAGCCGTTCGGGTCGATGCCCTTCAATGTCGACATATTGGTTGCGAAGCTGAGCTTGCGGAACTCCTGCGCCTCGTCGACGATGATCTGGTCGATGCCGATCTCGGAGATCGTCAGCAGGTCATCCTTGCGGGTGGCCAGCGACTCCAGGCGCTCCTTGAGGCCCTCCTTCAACCGCTCGAGCCGCTTGCGCGAGACGCGATCGCCGCTCTCGACCTTGGTCAGCAGCGTCTCGTAGAGCTCGAGCTCGTCGTGGATCATCTGCTGCTCGAAGGCGGAGGGCACGCTGATGAAGCGGAAGGCGGAATGGGTGATGATGATTGCGTCCCATGTCGCGGTTGCCGCGCGCGACAGGAAGCGATGCCGCTTTTCCTTGATGAAATTTGTCTCGTCGGCGACGAGAATACGAGCGGTCGGATAGAGCGCCAGGAATTCTCGCGCGGCCTGCGCCAGGCAATGCCCGGGCACGACGAGCATGGCTTTGGCGATGAGACCGAGCCGACGTTGTTCCATGATGGCGGCGGCCATGGTCATGGTCTTGCCGGCGCCCACGGCATGGGCGAGGTAGGTCGCGCCGGCCGCGACGATGCGCCAGATGCCGCGTTTCTGGTGCCGATAAAGAGAAAAGGCGCCCGAGGCGCCCGGAAGGTTGAGATGGTCCCCGTTGAAATGCCGGGGCGCGATGTTGTTGAACCTGTCATTGTAGACCCGCGCCAGCCGGTCGGTCCTGTCGGGGTCGGACCAGATCCAGGTCTGGAATGCCGCTTTGATCTTGGTGAGCTTCTCCTTCGCGGCCTCGGTCTCGACGACATTGAGCACGCGCTTCTCGGCCTGGCCGTCCCTGATAATGTCGAAGATCTGCGGAACCCGGCTGTTCAGCGCATCGGCGACGAGTTCGCCGGCATGCCGGCGTTCAGTGCCCCATTCCGAGGTGCCGGTCGCCATGTAGCAAAGTTGTCGTGCCTCGACCGTCCATGAGGCGAGCTCGGGCATGTGGTGGATCCTGATCTCGGCGCCCATCGTCTCCTTGACGAAGGCCACGACATCGGCAGCCGAAATCCAGGGTGCGCCGAGACGCGCGGTGATATCGGACGGGCCGAGATCGGCCGGCTGGACCTCGACCAGGGCGCGGACATTGCGCTCGAAGACAGGATCGAGACCGGCAGCCGCTTCGGCCGACTTGAGCTTGTCGCGGACCTGGCCAGAAAGATAGGCATCGGCGGTCTGCCAGGAGCCGGACTCCGGGTCGCGATAGATGGCGTCGCCCAGTTCGGCGATGACAGCATCGGCGTCCGCATGCAGTATCTCGGCGATGAGATCAAACATCGACATGGCCGCGCTCGTTGAGAACGACGGCCAGGGCATCGGCGGCCGAGGTGATGATGGGCGCCGAGGGCGGTGCGATTACTCGTTCGGTGAAGATCGGACCGGGCCGGGCCGTGTCGGTCTCGAGGTCGTAGTCCTCGATCGAGGCGACCAGCCAGCAATCGGGATCGTCGAGAAACGGTTGCAGGTTCGCACGGCGATGCGTCTCGCGCACCTCACCGGTCTCGGGATCCTCGCTGGTGGAGACGACCGTGGTGTTGATCGGCCCGAAGGCGCGCACGAAGTTCGACCAGGCGATGCGCAGCTTGATCTGCGCCGGCTTCCAGGGTCGGTCGAGCTCCTGGGCCTTGAGAACTTCGCGCACCGCATCGCGGATCGGGATCAGCTTGCGGATAATGCGCGCATGCTTGTCGGGCACGCCGTCGGCGCTGCGCCCCTTGCGCAGGGGAAGAGTCACCGGACCCCCGTCGACCATCTGCATCAGCGCCGTATTCGACGCGATGAAGTAGCCGCCCTCACGGATCGCGGGAGCGTTGGGAAGCGACTCCCCTGCCCCGTCGATGTCGTCGCCGTCGCGGTCGATTGCCTCGGGCTCGCCGTCATAGATGGCTTCCGGGAGACGGGAGATCGCCGCAGGGAGCCCCTCCGCGAGATCGACGCCCGGATGCGGCAGGCAGGTGTAGGCCTCGCCGAAAGGACCCGACGTGACGGCATGCGCGCCGAGCACAAAATCGGGATGCCCGGCGAACCAGCGGTTCACGCGGATCGCAATCTCATCGCTATCCGCAGGGCGGACCTCGTCGGTGTCGAGCCAGGTAACGTCGCCCTCGGCCTCTCCCGGCTTGCGCTTCCGGAAGAACAGGATGTCGACCACCACATCGGTGCCGGCATCGGCCTGGAAGCTGCCCCGGGGCAAGCGGATTGCGGCGACGAGATCGGCGGACTTCGCGATATGCTCGCGAGCCGAACAATCCGCCTTGTCCATCGTGCCCGCGCTCGTCACGAAGACCGCGAGGCCACCCGGCTTCAGAAGGTCGATCGAACGGGCGATGAAATAGTCATGCAAGCGCAGTCCCATCGACCGATAGGCGCGGTCCGAGCGGACAGTGCGATCCGAAAACGGCGGATTGCCGATGGCGAGGTCGAAACTGGCCGTCAGATCGGCGCGCGCGAAGTCGGCGTTGACGATACGTGCCCGTGCCTTCAACAGGCGAGCGATGCGGGCGGTCACCGGATCGATCTCGACGCCGGTGACATGCACCTGGTCGCGCAGTTCCGCCGGCAACAAGGCGGGGAACAGGCCAGTGCCGATGCCGGGTTCGAGCACCCTGCCGCCGCGCCAGCCGAGCCGCTGCAGGCCGGACCACATCGACCGGACGATGAACTCCGGCGTGAAATGGGCATACTGCGTGCAGCGCGCCAGCGAGGCATAGTCCTGACGCGACACCGCGTCCTCGAGCTCGGCGCCGATCTCGTCCCAGCCGTCCCGGAAAGCGGTTTCGCCCGGACGCCGGAACACGGCATTGGCGAGGTCCGAGGCTCCGAAGCCGGTGAAGCGAATGAGCCGGGTCTGTTCCTCGGGCGTTGCCGGCCGGTCCTCGGCCTCGATTTCCGCGGCGAGCCGAATGGCGGCGAGATTGTCGCGGGCGCGCTGCTTCCAGCCCTTTGCCAGGCCGCGATCGCTTTCGAGAAAGAAGCTCTGGCCGCGAGCCGTGGCTGTATTGACGCGCCCGTGTCCGGCGGGCTGCATGAGGGGCTTGGCGTGAGCAGCCGGGGCTGGAGGCCGTTCGTCCACAGGAACCCCGGCTTCGAAATCGCTGCCGAAGGCGGTGACGCCGAGACCGGTGCCGGACGAAAGCGCGGTATTGCCGAAGAGGTCGATGGTGAAGGGATCGTCATTGGACATTGGAAAGTCTCCATACGTGAAGGCGTGCACGAACCGCCGGCCGAACAGGTCCGGCCGGGCGATCGGCGTCGCGGGTTTGAAAAAGTCAGCGGGTGATCAGCGAGAGCGCGATTTCGGTCTCGGTGAGCTGCACATTGAGGTGGGTGGCCCGCATGCTGCGGTTGAAGGGCGGGATCAACCGCTCGGCCTCGATGAACTCGATACCGTCATCGGCGCCGAAATGGCGGCGCTTATAGTCCCACCAGTCGCCGTCGCCCTTGGGATGGCACTGCTCGGCATAGACGACGAGGGCGCGCGATCCTTCCGCCAGTTTGCCGTTGGACATGATGTAGACGCCGTCGTCGCCGACCAGCCAGAGGCCGGGCTTCTCGCCCTCGCCGGGGCGGGTGCCGTAGTAGGGATTGCGAAAGCCGCCATTGGCGGCAGCATCGGCAATGCCGCGATCGACGACCTTGCGGACGGCAAGAATCGGAAATGTGAACATCGCTCACACCTCACGCCGCTACGCGAATGGGGAGGTGCCGCAAATGCACCGGCAGCTTGGCCGCGATCTCTTCCTCGGTGAGATCGTCGAGCAGCTTGAGCTCGGTCCGCCCCAGGCCATAGACGAGGATGGTCCGTTTGCCGCGATGCCGGGCTAAGAACCGGTCCCCGGCATAGCCACGATATTCGTCGTGCGTGGCGCTCCAGACATGCTCCAGGCGTTCGTCATGCGTCATGGCCTTCACCGGCCAGGACTCGCGCTCGACGATGGCGTCGCGCATCTCGACCGGGGAACGCGGCTGCGCCAGGTCGCAATAGGCGTGGAAGTGGCGGGTCTTGCCGTCGATGCGCAGCGTGTAGAAGACACTGGTGACGCTGTCGGTGAGGAACTCGCGCATGGCGAACATTTCCCCGCGCATCCAGAGCGGCGGCAGGATGTCGAGCATGTAGTCGTGCCCGGCGCGCGCGATCTCGAACCACTCTCCGGCGAACAGGGCGCTGTCGTCGTTCTGCCAACGATCGGGCCGCTGGGCATGGCGGTTGAACAGACGGAACATCTGCCGGCGGTCGGCGACACCGAAGTAGATCTTGCGGATGGAGGATTGGAGGGTCATGGGGAGGCTCCTGGCCACTTGCGGGCCGGAGCGCGGTTCATCCCTCGCGGATCACCATCATCTTCAGCCCTTCCGGACCCCTCCCCCGCGGCCGCCTCTCCGCCCGGGCGGGTCAAGGGCCGGCGCAGCCGGGCGGAGCTTCACCCTTGACGCGCCCGGCGGGCATGCGGCAGTCGGCCTCCTTCCTCCATTCCTCTTGCTTCCGCCCTCACTTTCAGATCGGCGTTCCAGTCAGCCGCCACGGGGCGCAGCCGCTCGGCGCCGCATCCGACCTCCTCAGCAAGGGCGAGAAGCCTGCCGGCATAGATGTCGCCCTGCTTGTTGTTGTCAGTGGCCGCGACGAGCTGGGTTTCGGGTCTGATGGCGAGGGCGCGGATCGCCGCGTCGGTCGCCGGCGACCAGCCGCCACCGGTGCTGGCATAAAGCGTGTCTGGTCTGCTTGCCTCGATCGCAGCAAGGCTCATGGCGTCGATGGCGGCTTCGGTCACGCAGACGCGGCCGGCTTCTGCCGGACCGAGCCGGAACAGCACCTTGCTGCCGCCCGTCGCAAAGCCGCGCCATTCCGGGCCGCGTTCCTCCCAACCGGTGACGATGCCGGCCGCATCGGTATGTGCCGCCCACATGCTGCCATGCGGGCCTTCGCGCAGGTCGTTCCGAGTGATCGCGGTGCGGATCACCGGTTCAGGAATATGCCGATCGTCGCGCAGGTAGCGCCAGGTCGCCGATCCGCGCCATGGCTTGCGACGGGCTCGCCAGCGTTCGGGAATGGAAAGATCCGGCTCGCGTTCCCGGGGCTGCCGCGTCCAAGCTGGCTCCGAGGCCACGAAGCCGACCAGGGATGCGACCTGAACGAATGCTTCCGGGAAATCGCAACCGTCCAGATGCTGGACCAGCGAATAGACATCGCCCTTGGCGTCCGAAAGCGGATCGAACCAGCCCTTGCCGTCATGGATGACGATGATGATTGCGTCCCCGCGGCGATGTTTCATCGCCCTGCGCGTGCTCTCCTTGAGATCGAGCGCAAACCCGCAATGCTCCAGTACGGCGCCGCAGGGCACTTTTTCTTTCAGCTCTTCCAGTTCTGCTTTTTCCATATTCGCCTGCACGTCCCCTGACGCGCTCCTTCCTATCCGATTCCCGCCCCAAGCTTATGGGGCATGAAACCGGATGCCGCGAAGAGCAAGGCGGGCAAGGGCGCGGCCGGCAACCCGGCGATAGTGCCGGGTTTCCGGAACTGCAGGCCGCGGCGCAGCTTCCCTTGCCGGCCGCAGCGCGCAAGCGGCAACACCACCTGCCATCAGGTACCGCCGCGCTCTTCCTCCGCCCGTCTGTGTTCGACCCATCGCCGGATCGCGGTAAACATGCACCCCGTCCTCTTCGCACGACAGCCCCAGTGCGCGTCAGGGATGGCTGCCCGAACGGGTGAAGACCCCTTTGGGGCTTCAGCTCCGCCAACAGCCCGGCCCGCAGGGCGACGCCAATCACGAAGTTCGGGTTAAAATGCGAGCGCCGCCTGTGCAGATGCTTTGCGCGGCTGCGAAACCACGAACGTGCCGGCAGGCAACGGCCGAAGCAGCTCTTCTTCCAAGCAGGTCCGGTCGAGCCAAGCCATTCGCTGATCGCGCCGCAGCACCGCCATCTGCCGGTCGTGGAAGGGCGCCACGTCGTCGTTCGCCTCGATCGTCAGGATGGCATAAGCCTCAGGCCAGTCCCGTGTCGCCGGGCGCCAGACTCCAGCGAAATAGAACCAGTCACCGTCGGCGAGCGAGAAGCTATAGGCCTTGCCCCTACTCCGGTGCCGGAACTCGGATGCCGGAACGAGGCAACGGTGACTGGGAAACGTCCTGCCCTCAGCGCGCACGACGGTGAAGGGCCTGCCTCCAACTTCGCTGGGCTGAAGGCCCCAAGGCAACTCTGCCATCTCAACATCGCCGCCGTCGCTCCGTATGATGACGCGACGTTCGTCGAGCAATTGCGTCGGAATCGAAAACCTTCGCGCTCATAATCGCGAGAACATTACAAGAACACGATCGCGGTGCAATGCGCTGGAACGGAGGACTGATGTGCAATGACTATCGATTGACGGTGGATGTCGCTTCGATCGTGGAGGACTTCGCCGACCTGAAGATCAAGATTCGCTTCGGAGAAGGTGCGCCGAACCTCCAGGCGCGCGAGGACATCAAGATCACGGACGTGGCGCCGATCATCAGGACTATTGAGGGCGTCCGGGGCGAAGGCGATATGATGCAACGTCGCTGGAGCTGGCCCGGACCGAACAAGCGGCCGGTCTATAATTTCCGTTCAGAGGGCCGGGAGTTCTCGTCAAACCGGTGCCTCATCGTGGCGGACGGCTTCTACGAGTTCACCGATCCGATAGACCCCCAGAAGAAGCGAAAGGACAAGTGGCTCTTCACAAAGAAGGACGAGCCGATCTTCTGCATTGCTGGAATCTGGCGTGACACGCCGGAGGTCGGCGAAGCCTTCACCATGCTGACGATGGAGCCTGGGCCCGATATCGCGCCCTATCATGACAGGCAGATTGTTATCCTCGATCGCAGCGTGTGGACGGACTGGCTTGACCCTACGGTGTCGGCGAAGTCGCTGATCAAGACCCTTCCACCCGGCACACTGCAGGTAGAGCAAGTCGGGTGACTTGAAGCGAAACGGCGCCCGATGTCGATCAGGGATAGGGCGGGGAGCGCACCACCTGCCGGGCTGGCTTGTCCTGACGCTCGCCTTGGTACGAGACCTGGCGCAGGAGATTGTCTTCCGTCCAGGTGAGATAGGTGACCTCGACCACCACTTCAGGCCTGACCCAATGCACGCGCGACAGCTCAAGCGGCGAGCCGAACCGGCTCTCGCGCGGCGGCGGAACGTCGAGGGGCATTCGAGCTGTCTGAAGTGGCCCAAGCCGGCGAGCCAATCGCTTGAGCTCTGCAACCGCGATGCCCGTGCCGGCGCGGCCCGCGTACAGCAGACGACCATCATCGGTGTAGTAGCCGAGAAGCAGCGAGCCGATATGCGGGCGGCTTCCAGTCGGATCGGTCCAGCCGACGACGATGAATTCCTCTCTGTTGAGACACTTTGACTTGACCCATAGGCCGCGATTGCCCGATGCGTAGGCGCTGTCGATCCGCTTTGAGATAGCGCCCTCGAGTGCAAGCCGGCAGGCGTGCTTGCGGAACGCAGGCCCGTCGCCGATCACGTGATCGCTGAAGCGCAGGCCGGGCATGTCGGTCGAAAACAGGCCTTCCAGTCGCGCCTTGCGGTCGATGAGCGGTAGCTTCGCAATGCTTTCTCCGTTCAGGAACAGAAGATCGAAAGCAAAGAAGGCAAGATCGCCCGTGCGGCCCTCGTCCATAGCGGCCTGCAGGCGGCTGAAGGAGGTGACCCCGTCTGCCCGAACGGCGCACAGCTCCCCGTCGACATATGCGTCTTTCACCGAGAGCGCGCGGAGGGCCGCTATCGTCGCTTGATAGCGATGCGACCAATCGAGGCCGGTGCGGGTGAGCAAGCGGATGTCGCCGCCGTCGATCCGCGCGTGCATGCGGTATCCGTCGTACTTGATTTCGTGAAGCCAATCGGGGCCGTTGGGCGCTTCGTCGACCAGGCGCGTCAGCTGAGGCTCGATCCATTTCGGCGGATGCGTTCTATTCGGCTTTGCCGGATTCACCGTCTTCCACGCCAATTCAGATGAAGCGTCGTCATGCGGGCCAGACTACCACATGATGACGGTATGCAGGAGTTCCTCCGCGAAATCCTGAGGGCGGACCCGCGCGAGGCGAAGCCATGAATCCCGATGCTCAGATCATCGCGGCATTCCCCACGTGACCGGCTCGACCTGTTCCTCGCCACGGCCAATCGGATCGGAGTTCCGGTGGGCAATGTCGAAAGGATTTTTGGGTCTGCTGGCCCTCAATTCGCTCTACCACGACCGGCCTGCGGGCGAGCCACGGCTGCTTTAGGGCGGCACGTCGCTGTCAAAAGGCTATGGCCTCATCCAGCGTTTTTCCGAGGACATCGACGTTGCCGTGGTCCGCGACGATCTCGACGAGGCTGCCTCCGTCGAAGAGCTTGAGGGACTGTCGAACAAGAAGCGCCGCGCCAAGCTCGACACTATCCGGGACGCCTGCCGTGCGTATATCACAGGCCCGCTGCGAGACTTCCTCACCGCCCAACGTGCCGACATTACGAACGGCACCGGACGGGTGGAGCTCGACGAAGCCGATGCCGATGATCAGACCCTGCTGCTCTGGTACCCCGAGGTCGAGCCGCGTGATGGCGCTTATGTGCGACCGGCCATACGCCTCGAGTCCCTGTTGGCATAGCGCCCGGGGCGGACTGGCAGGGCTCGGGAACGTTATGCACTTCGATCCAGGCGGTCGATCTCATCGGGCGTTCGCCCCCGCCGCTCGCGATAGCGTGGCAGCGACCATCCCTTATGCAACGCCATGCCGCGCACGAGCAGCCCGGCAATGAGACCTGCCCCGAGCACGACCTCGCGACTTAATCCGATATTCGTGAGCACAACAAAGACGATCGCCCCAGCAAGGGCTGCCGTGACATAGACTTCACGGGAAAGCACTATTGGACTTTCATTGCCCAGCACGTCACGAATGATTCCGCCGAAGGTGGCCGTGACCACTCCCATAGCCACCGCCACCACCGCCCTGAGCCTGCAAGCAAAGCGCGCTCCGCACCCGTGACAGCGAAGAGTGCCAAACCGAGGGTCATCGAGCCACAGGAGCAAGCGGTAGCGACTCTGCGGGATGTGAGCGGTGAAAAACACTGCGCATGATACGATGACGCATGCGAGAAGAACGGCAGGCTCCCGCACCCAGAAAACGGGGCTCAAGCCCAGAAGAAGGTCGCGCAGCGTGCCACCGCCGATGCCCGTCACCGTGCCGAGCAGGACGAAGCCGACTACGTTCATTTGCTTGCGCGAGGCGACCAGCGCGCCCGAAATCGCAAAAACGATCAAGCCTAGCCAGTCGAGCAGTGCGGCGGCCTGTCGAAGGGCATAGGAATCTTCCGCTTGGGTTTGGCGACCGCAGCGCGTCCTTCGCTGCTGCATACGCTCGACTACGCGTCAATACAGAACCAATGCTCACTGTGCGGAGAAAGTCTAGCGAAGAGGATGGAATAAAAAGCGTAGCGGGCCGCTTCCCTCCACTAAGTCTATTGTTCAGGTTCGTCACCGCTATCAGGTTCAGCCGCTACGCTTTGGCGGGTGCCTTGCGCGCCTTCTTCATCGGCGACTTGATTGCTGCTGGGCTTGTTGCTGTTGCCGCCGTCGGAGCAGCCCGTTTTGGTTTTGCTGCCGGTGCGGGTGTAGGCACCGCGGCCTTGCGCCCGAGTCCAATTGATTTCGCCATAGCAGAGCGGGTGGCCGCGTAGCTCGGCGCCACCATTGGATAGTCGGCCGGTAGATTCCACTTTTGCCGGTATTCATCAGGGCTCAGATTGTAGTGAACTCCGATATGGCGCTTCAGGGATTTGAACTTTTTTCCGTCTTCCAGGCAGATGATGTAATCCGCTGTGACCGACTTCCCGATCGAGACTGCCGGTTGCTGTTTGACCACAGGTTCCGTTGCCGGCGTGCCGATCCCGTGCAGAGCGGCATGGGTATCGCCGATTAGCTTCGGCAACTCGGCGACCGGCAGTGGATTGTTCGACACATAGGCGGCAACAATGTCGGCGGCAATCGACACGATATCCGTTTGGCCATCGCGTTCGGGAGAATTGGTCATAGAATATTCCTTTGTCTTATCGGACTCACTAACTTATCGGATTCACCAAAGAAGTGTGATTTACCCGCTCCGGCAGGCAAATAATCCGTTTCCTTTTAACAATCCACATCCCTCGTCAATATTATAAGGATGAGCGGTGTTTAACCCTGCCACCAAGTCTGGTCGCGGTCGCTCCACGGCGGATGCGACAGCCGCGCGGGCGGTCCGCACGGTGAGTCCCATAAGATAGCCCTATCTAAGAACGCGACGGCATCTCCGATCGTTGACGGATTTTAATCGAGCGACCCGTCATGCCAACACCTCGATCCGGAGCGCAAAGTCCTTTCGGGGTGGTTCGTGGCCAGCGGCAAACGCTACGAATTTGAGGAGGACGTGCCGCCGGAGACCTTCGCCGCATTCAAAGCCGCCTTTGCCAAGGGCCGCTATTTTAACGAGCACATCCGTAATCACTTCCGATACCGTCTGGTTTCGACCGGCAACGATCCGGGATGACGGCAAGCTTCGACGGCAGGAAGTCGTTCCAACTGAGTTGGGTAGACGTGCGCCGCGGGTGCGTAGCGTTTCTGCGCACCGGGCACACCGCCCGCCTAGCCCTCGTGCCCTGTGTGTATCTTGTGGTGCTCTAGGTGCGTGATGATCGCCGCAGCGAAGCCTTAAAGCTTCGGGCCTCGGCCACGACTCAAGAGACGCGCTTCTCTCAGAATCGATGCCCGATCGACGCCGATAAGTGATACAATATCGCGTATCTCCTGCTCAGTGGCACCGGACTCCCGTGCGAGAGCGCTTACATGTTCGTTCGTCAGGCTGGTCCGCCTTGGTTCGTTTGCCATCACACAAATGCCTCGCGTTTGGGGCAGGAGTGCGATGGTCGCTCCCAAGCGTCAGCGCCCGAAATGCGTGGCCGACGATCTCACATCCTATGCGCTGGCGCAGATTTTAGCCAGCCGCTCTTCCAAATAGATCGAGTCCCTCATGAGCGAACCAAGAGGACAACGGGCACCAAGGGATCAGAGTGCGCGGTGCGCGGTGCGCGGCCAGCGAACTCGCCAAAGCTGCCAGCACACATTCGTCCGCAGGTTTCTCGACAAAGGTACCGGCCTTGAACGCCTCACCTCGGCCCTCGATGTCCGTGGCACTGTAAATTACAAAGGGGATATTGCGGGCCACGAGTTCTTCAGCAACCGAAGAGCTAACGCAGTCCCGCAAGAGCACGTCCAGGATAACGACGTCCGGCTGGACAAGGGCCAAAATTTGTCTTGCACGAACGCAACTTGGCTCTGAGGCCACCGCAAAGCCAGCCGCTTTTAGCGACGACTCGATGCTCATGACGATTATCGGCTCGTCCTCAAAAATGAGCGCCAGAGGCTTTCTCATGTCCTCACCCTCCTTTGGATGGGTAGGAGCACGATGTGCGCTGAATCCGACAACGGCGCCCAAGATAATTATAAGCCTTGTCAGGATGAAAATCCAACAATTTCAACGGCCCGCGCTCTGAGCAGTGCTGACCTACTCCTCGTCACTGAAACCCAGCAACGACGCATGACGTATTTTGCTGTGGTCGCCGCGAAGATGCTTGATGCGCAGCTTTACGCCAGGCCCGACCCATTGCGGCGCCGGGCGCTTCTTCATGGCCTCGGGCGGCGGCCCAGCGTGTTCCTGGACCCGCTTCCACAGCCGCTCCTTCATGTCGCGGCCCAGGCTGATGAACGCCGAACCGACATACTTCCCCGTGCCGGGTTCCGCTAAAAGCGCGAATGCCGCCTTGCCCGGCTCCCGCTCGACGCCGAGCAGTTCGAACTCGTCGACGGTCCAGCTCTTGGTCTTCAGCCAGTTCGTTGTCAGGCCGCTGCGATATTTGCTGTCGTCGCGCTTACTAGAGTAAACAGAACGTGATTCCGCGCGAGAGACGTTCCACGACCAGCGCAAAGCCAAATGGATGAAACCCGCGCCCTACGGAGGGGAAGGACGCGGGCTGATCGGGAGGGGACACCGATCTCGCAGCATTGGCTCACAGGAGAAGATGCTGCAGGAGTCGAACGCCTTCCCTGAGCTGGGTGTTCCATACGAAAGTCAAAAAAGCCCGCCGCACCTTTCGGCACAGCGGGCTTCAGTAGTTCACCAGGCACGAGGGGTGGGCGGGGGGCTTGTGCCCGGATCGGAGGAACCTACGCTCGCCAGCTGCGTCGCGTCTACCAACCGCCGGTTGGCACCTTTAGGCACGGTTGGCGAGTGTACGGTGGCGCTTTGCCCTTAAGAAGCGTAGGGTTTCCCGGTCGCCCATACCTTCCGGCAATTGAGCGCTTGAGAGCGAGCAACGTGCTTTCGCCTAATCAGGGAGAAGTACGATGCAGCAGCTATATTCCAACCTCGTCACTCACTACGAGAACGCGGTGTCTTGTCAAGACAGGGTCATAGAGCATGAGCGTCGGTGCGGACATGTCCTTTCGGAAAGCGAAGCCCTGCTAGAGAAGAATTTGGCCGAAGCCCGCCGCGCCCTCGATCGTGTGACTCACAGTCATCACTAGTTCACCGGCCAAGCGGTAGTTTGGAAGCCGAAAGAAGTTCCTCCTCGTCCCTCACACCGGCCATGTAATTGGCAATAATTCGGGACGCGAGCGATTCGCGCTGTTGTTCCGATTGGCCGTCAATCTTCAAACGATTGAACACGCGGCCAAGTAGCGCCAACTCTGTCGGGTTGAAGACACCCGCATCCTCGGCTGTTCCACAAATCGGCATGACAAACCCCCTTCGCCCAGAGATTTTGTTCTGCAGCATTATCATACACCAAAAAATCGCACCCCGTTGCAGAATCGCATCTCCGTAGGACTTCGACAGGTTCAGGCCATTGAAGCTCGTTATTGAGTGCCAACCAGACGGTACCGGAATTGATTGCGGATGTGGTCGTTGAAGAAGCGGCCCTTGGCGAAGGCGGCTCGGAACTGCGCAAAGGTCTCCGGCGGCACATCCTCAAACTGGTAGCGTTTACCGCTGGCCACGAACCACACCGAGAGGGTTTTGCGTTCCGGATCGTATTCCGTTCTGCGTATCGAGGTGGACGGCATGACGTTCACACCTTCGTTCGGCGCGCGAAGCGCAGCACCGGCCGGCGCCCGCGCCCATCGGGAGGAATAAGGGCGCGGGCTGATCGGAGGTGCAATCCGATCTGCAGCATGTCTGCACACGAGATGCTGCAGGAGCCAAACTGGCTCACCCAGCCGGTGTTCCATACGGAACAAAATTTCCTGAATCGTGCCCGCGCCACCGCCTGATCCGACCCAAAACCCGCAACCGCAACAGCAAACGAAGCTCGTCGACGTCCTCGGTGAGGGAAAGGCGCGTGCGCCCGCCCTACGATGACCTCACCAATTTCTGGAGCACCTGCCCATGATCTCCTACGACCGTGTCCGTTTCACCATGAAGGACTCTGATTGCAACCGCGCCGCCACGTCGCGAGCAGCGCAGAAGGCTTTCGGCATGACGTTCAGCCAGGCCTATGAGGCACTCCGTGTCGGAAAGACCATCATCTGCCGCCCCTCACAATTCGCCCGGTTCCTGATCTACCGCGCGGACTAAGCCAGCACTCGGTTCCGACAGTTCGACGCCGAACTCATCCCTGCCGCCCGCCACGACCTGATCATCGACGTCAGCGAGGCCGCATGACGATCGATTTGTCGGGTCCAAGCGTTTGCAAGTTCAGCCGATGCTGATCGTGATCTTGATTACCAGTTCTTCAATGATGCCGACCTCAACCAGTGCATCGCCTAATAGGCTGGCTTGCGCGAGAGCTTTTGCCCAGGGCGGCGGTGAGGAAGCTGACCTCGCTTTTCTTCCGCAGATGCGAATCTGGACTCGAACCGAGAGCGGCGCAGAACCGTTCAGTTCGAACGCAAGTGCGCTGCTTTCCGAGCCAAACCAATCTTGCATCTTATTTCATGACGCTGGGCACTTTTGCGGCTCTCATGCGTTAGGGAGTTCAATAAACGCGGCGCGGGCGATGGATCGTCATTGGACTGCCTCAGTAGCATTGGGTCTGTTTCTGCTAACGATCGGCTACGTCGAGCAAAAAGCCTGGGCGCAGGCGCCGTGCCCTGCTGACCATGGCAGACTGCTCAGCGCCCTCAAGGCGAGCGTTAAGGCGAGTGGCGGCCCTGGCAATGGCGGCTTCGACACCCATGAGTGGGCGGCGGTCGTGGCTCGCGACGGAGCAGTCTGCGCCGTCGCCTACAGCGGTCCCACGGCCGACGCGCAATGGCCCGGCAGCCGTCTGGTCGCAGCCGAAAAGGCCAGTACGGCCAACGGGCTCAGCCTTGCCCACATGGCCCTTTCGACCGCTAACCTCTATGCGGCGGTCCAGCCCGGCGGACCCCTGTTCGGCCTGCAAGCCACCAACCCTGTCAACCAGGCGGCCGCTTATACCGGAAATCCTGCGGCATTTGGAAGTTCCAGCGACCCGCTGACGGGAAAGCTCGTCGGGGGCATAGTCGCATTTGGCGGCGGTTTGGCACTTTACGATGAAAAAGGGATCATCGGGGGGCTTGGTGTAAGCGGCGATTCCTCCTGTGCCGATCACAATGTCGCATGGCGCACGCGTGCTGCGCTTGGATTGGACAATGTGCCGGCCGGCGTCAATCCAAATCGCAAAGACGCCATCGTCTATGATCTTGACCCTGGCGGGAAGAGCGCTTCCGGCTGGGGCCATCCATTGTGTGCGGGAAGCGAGGCGGACATAGCAGCGGAGCTCGGCGCCGGGGTCGGCGGCTCGATGCACGAATGAGACAGGAGGTGGCGGTGAAGGTTGGGGCGCCTGCCAGAGGGGATACAAGGCAATGGCCACGATAGACGGTCGCACCAAAATGAGGGTGATCGGCTGGACCTTGCTGGCGGGCTTGGCGACAGTGGCCGGAGCGGTCGCCCAGCCGGCGGAGCCTGCCATAAAGCCGCCTGCTGCAGCGGCTCCACCCGACGACGGCCAGTGGACGATGCCGGCGAAGAACTATGCCTCGACCCGCTACAGCGAACTCGCTGAAATCACCGAGGACAATGTCAAGACCCTGCAGGTAGCCTTCACCTTCTCGACCGGCGTGAACAAGGGCCAGGAGGCTGCGCCGCTGGTTGTCGGCGACACGATGTATATCGTGACGCCTTTTCCCAATATCCTCTACGCGCTTGATCTTACCAAACCCGGCGCACCGATGAAGTGGAAGTTCGAGCCGAATCCCGAGCCTGCTGCGCAGGGTGTTGCCTGCTGCGATGTGGTCAACCGGGGTGCGGCTTTCTCCAATGGGCGTCTCTACTTCAACACGCTCGACGGACATACGATCGCGGTCGACGCGACGACCGGCAAACCGGTCTGGAACACCCATATCGGCAACATCAACATCGGCGAGACCATCACCATGGCGCCGCTGGTGGTAAAGGGCATGGTTCTGGTGGGCAATTCCGGCGGCGAAATGGGCGTGCGCGGCTGGATCAAGGCGCTTGACGCCGGCGACGGGCATGTCATCTGGACGGCCTACAGCACCGGCCCGGATGCCGAGGTGCTGATCGGCCCGGACTTCAAGCCACATTACAACATGGACAAGGGCAAGGATCTCGGCGTCACATCGTGGCCGCCGGACGCCTGGAAAATCGGCGGCGGCAATGTGTGGGGCTGGATTTCTTATGACCCCGACCTGGACCTGATCTTTCACGGTACCGGTAATCCCGGTCCCTGGAATCCCGACCTGCGACCCGGCGACAACAAGTGGACGTCCGGCATCTTCGCCCGCGATCCCGACACCGGCACTGCCAAATGGTTCTATCAGTGGACCCCGCACGATTTGCACGATTACGACGGCATCAACGAGCAGGTGTTGCTGGATATGACCTGGCAGGGCAAGCCCCGCAAGGTGCTCGTCCGGCCGGAACGCAACGGCTATGTCTACTTGCTGGATCGCATGACTGGCGAGGTCTTGTCCGCTGTACCATTCGGCCCAGTCAATTCCAGCAAGGGAGTCGACCTCAAGACAGGCCGGCTGATAGTAAACCCGGAGAAAGAAACCGGCACCGGCAAGGTCGTACGCAACATCTGCCCGACCGCGTCCGGCCTGAAGGATTGGCAGCCCTCGGCATTCTCGCCCAAGACCGGATTGCTATACATCCCGCACAACAATCTGTGCATGGACGAAGAAGGCGTCGAGGTGAATTACATCGCCGGCACGCCCTATGTCGGCATGAATGTCCGCATGATACCCGGGCCGGGCGGACATCGCGGCGCTTTCACCGCCTGGGATGTCGCTGCCGCCAAGCCGGCGTGGATCCTGAAGGAGAATTTCCCGGTGTGGAGCGGTGCCGTCGTTACCGCCGGCAACGTCGTATTCTACGGAACCATGGAAGGCTGGTTCAAGGCGGTGAGTGCCACGACCGGGAAACTGCTTTGGCAGTTTAAGACCTCTTCCGGCATCATCGGCCAGCCGATCACCTATCGCGGTCCCGACGGGCGCCAATATGTTGCGATCCTGTCGGGTGTCGGTGGCTGGGCAGGTGCCATCGTGTCGGGGGATCTCGACCCGCGCGACGCCACCGCTGCGCTCGGCTTCGCCAACGTCATGAAGGATCTGAAGGACGTAACCACGCCGGGAGGTACGCTGTATGTATTCCGGCTGCCTTGAAGCGATCGGCGGGCCTGCGCGACAGGGGAGAATGCGTTCCCGGCATTTTGTCGTGACGATCTGCGTATTGGCCTTGTCCCTTGTTGCCGCCCTGGCGAACGCCCGCGAGCTGCGGGTGTGCGCCGATCCCAACAACATGCCCTTCTCCAACGCTCGCGGTGAAGGCTTTGAAAACAGGATCGCAGGGATTGTCGCCAGGGAACTTGGCGCAACTCTTTCCTATACCTGGTGGGCGCAGCGCCGCGGCTTTATCCGCAACACGTTGAAAGCCGGTCTGTGTGATCTCGTACCCGGCATGCCCACTAATCTCGAAATGCTGCGCACCACCGCGCCTTATTACCGCTCGTCCTACGTTTTCGTGACGCGCAAGGAGGCACAGCAAGTCAGGTCCTTCAACGATCCTCGCTTGCGTAATCTGCGCATCGGTGTCCAGCTGATCGGCGATGATGGCGCCAACTCCCCACCCGTCCAGGCGCTCGGACGCCGCGGGATCGTCGGCCATCTCATCGGCTTCCCGGTCTACGGCGACTATTCTGCGCCGAACCCTCCGGCCCGCATCATCGAAGCGGTCGCGAGCGGCGAGATCGATATGGCCGTCGTTTGGGGCCCGCTGGCCGGCTACTTTGCCGACAGACAGCAGGTGGCGCTGCGAATTACGCCGGTTGAACCTCGGATAGACGGTCCGCAATTGCCGATGATCTACGACATCTCAATGGGCGTGCGCCACGAGGATAATGTGCTGCGCAGCGAAGTGGACGCTGCCCTTGCAAAGCACCGCGGCGAGATCAACGCGATTCTGGCAGAGTACGGCATGCCCCGGCTCAATACTGCTGGAGCGCCGTGAAATGAACCGCGGCCTTCTCTTGCTGTTGTGCGCAATGCTCGCCATTGCCGGATGCCAGCGCTCGGAACGCGACACCCGCCCCCAGTCGGCGCTCGGCTCGGGCGAGCAAGCGACGCCGGTCACTGTCCTTGCGCCAGGTGGCGAGCGGCCGTCCCCGTCCGACAACAAGGCAGCGGCGTTCGAGGCAAACGCGTTCCATCTTAGCCAGGGCAAACGTCTGTTCAACTGGTTCAACTGTTCCGGATGCCATGCCAATGGCGGTGGCGGCATGGGACCAGCGCTCATGGACGAAAAGTGGATTTACGGCAGTTCGATCGAAAGCATCCACGCCACGATCAGAGACGGGCGCCCGAACGGGATGCCGAGCTTCCGTGACAGGGTCCCCGACGATCAGATCTGGGAGCTTGCCGCCTTTGTCCGCTCGCTGAGCGGCAACGTACCCTCCTCCGCCGCGCCTGGGCGCGACGACGACATGATGGTGCACCCATCCGAAAATCGCCTGCGAAATGCCGCGACACTGGGGAAGTCGCCGTGAGACGCCTTGTTTGGGTGATGTGCGGCGCAGCCTCCATTCTGCTCCTCGCAGGATGCAGTGGCGGGCAATCCGCCCTTGATCCAAAGGGCCCGGCAGCGGGCGAGCTCGCGTGGCTGATCTGGTTCTTCACCGCGCTCTGCGCCGTGGTCTGGCTGCTGGTGATGACCGTGCTGCTCATGACCCTGATCCGGCGCGCACGACCGATCGGCGATCCGCTTGTCCTCGATACCGCTTCCGAGCGCCACAAGACGCGAATTGTGTTTGCGGCGCTCGGGGCCACCGCAGTGATCCTGATCGGGCTAACGCTGTTGAGCTTCTTCGCCAACAGGACGCTCGCTGCCATCGGCTCGGATGCCGCGCTGACAATCCGCGTGACCGGGCATCAGTGGTGGTGGGAGGTGCGCTATGAAGACAGCCAGCCGAACCGCATCCTGACGACCGCGAACGAGATCCACATCCCGGCAGGCGAGCCGGTGCGGTTCATTCTCACCTCGACCGACGTCATCCATTCCTTCTGGGTGCCGAATCTGGCCGGCAAACTGGACCTCGTTCCGGGCCACGAGAACGTTCTTGATCTTAAGGCGGACAAGCCGGGCGTCTATCGGGGCCAATGTGCCGAGTTCTGCGGTGCTCAGCACGCCAATATGAGCACCCTCGTCATCGCCGAGCCTCGGCCCGTCTTCGACGCCTGGCTGAACGACCAGTTGAGGCCGGCCGCCCCGCCCGCCTCGCCCGAGGCGAAAGCCGGCCATGACCTGTTCCTCAAGCGGCCCTGCGTGATGTGCCACAAGATCGGCGGCACCATCGCCGGCGGCACGGTCGCCCCCGATCTGACCCATGTCGCCAGCAGGCAAACGCTGGCAGCCGGAACGCTGACGATGAGCCGCGGCAACCTTGCAGCATGGATAGCCGATCCGCAGGGGATCAAGCCGGGCGCCCATATGCCGGTGGTGGATCTGAACGGCGACGAGTTGAATGCGATCGTCGCTTATCTTGAGGCCTTGAGATGAGCAGCGCCGACCTCGCTCGCGAACGCGGCTTGGCCTCAGAAGGCAATTTGGCCCCTGAGCGCGACGGCCCGCGCGACACTGGCCTCGACGATGGCAGCCTTGACCGCTGGCTTGCGCGAACGTGGCAGACTGCACCTGGCATCATCGGCGCGCTTTCAACCGTGGATCACAAAATCGTCGCGCGGCATTACCTGATCACCGCTTTCGTGTTCCTATGCCTCGGTGGGCTGAACGCGGTCGCCATGCGGGTCCAACTCTCGGGCCCCGAGCGCGGGCTGATCGGGCCGGACCTCTACAATCAGTTGTTCACGATGCATGGCGTGACGATGATGTTCCTGTTTGCCGTGCCGATCGTGCAGGCGAGCGGCATCTACCTTGTTCCGCTGATGGTTGGCACCCGCAATATCGCGTTTCCGCGCCTAGTCGCCTTCAGCTTCTGGATCTTTCTGTCGGGAGGCATGTTCGCCTGGGTGTCATTCGCGCTCAACATGGCGCCTGATGTCGGATGGTTCGCCTATGTGCCGCTGTCCGGTCCCGAATTCGGACCAGGCAAGCGCGCCGACGTCTGGGCGCAGATGATCACCTATACCGAGGTCTCTGCACTAGCGGTCGCGGTCGCAACCATCGTGACGATTCTGAAGCAGCGCGCCCCTGGGATGTCGCTTGACAAGATCCCGCTCTACGTCTGGGCGATGCTGGTCACCTCCTTTGTGGTCGTGTTCGCGATGCCGGCGGTTATGATCGCCTCGACGTTCCTGATCCTGGACCGGCTGGTCGGCACCCACATCTTCAACCCCGCCGAAGGCGGCGACGCATTGCTCTTCCAGCATCTTTTCTGGTTCTTCGGCCATCCCGAGGTGTACATCATTTTCCTGCCGGCAACCGGGATGGTCTCCTCGATCATCGCCGCCTTCGCACGGCGCCCGGTGTTCGGGTATCTGGGGCTGGTGCTTTCGCTGATCGCCATTGGGTTCTTGTCATTCGGCCTTTGGGTCCACCACATGTTCACCACCGGTCTGCCCAAGCTCGGCGCGAGCTTCTTCACCGCATCGAGCATGTTGATCGCCATTCCGAACGGTCTGCAGATATTCTGCTGGCTGGCGACGCTCTGGGATGGTCGGCCGATCATCAGGACGCCGCTATTGTTCGTGTTCGGCTTCTTCTTCATTTTCGTCGCCGGTGGTCTGACCGGTGTCATGCTGGCGTCGGTGCCGTTGGACCTGCAAGTTCACGACACCTATTTCGTGGTCGCGCATTTCCATTACGTGCTCATCGGCGGGTCGGTATTTCCCTTGCTGGGCGCCGCCTATTTCTGGTTTCCCAAGATCACCGGCCGGATGATGAACGAGCGCCTCGGGCGCTGGCATTTCTGGCTCGCCTTCATCGGCTTCAATGCGGCGTTCTTCCCGATGCACATTGTCGGCATCTGGGGCATGCCACGACGGGTATACACCTATCCGGCGGAGCTCGGCTGGGGTGACATCAATCTGTTCATCACCGCTGGCGCGGTTGTCCTGTTCGTGAGCTTCGCGCTTTTCACTGTAAATGTGGTGCACGGCGCCCTGAGGGGCGCCCCGGCCGGCGACAACCCCTGGAATGCAGGCACGTTGGAATGGGCGACGTCATCGCCGCCAGCGAGTTACAATTTCGCCCGCATGCCGGTCGTGACGCACGTCGAGCCGCTATGGGCGGAACGCGGAACGCTTCCGGTAGCGACGGGGCTTCGGGTTGATGCACGCGAACTGGTCATCTCGACAGTGGCGGAGGCGCATCCCGACTTACGCGAAAAGTCGCCAACGTCGTCGATCTGGCCGCTATTGGCCGCCCTCGCGGTCGGGGGTACCTTTCTCTACTCCATCTTCAGCCCATGGGCAGTGGTTTGGGGAGCGGGACCGATCGCCATCACTTTGATTGGCTGGTTCTGGCCGAGAGGCGGTCCGGAGGACGAGGAATGAAACCGCGTCCTGCCGTCGATCTTTCCGAGCTCCCGACCTTCGGGCACGGACCGCGTACCCCGACCTGGTGGGGCACTCTCGCCTTCATGGCACTCGAGGGCATGGGATTCGCTCTTGCCGCGGGGAGTTATCTTTACCTCGCCTACCTGTCACCGCAATGGCCGTTGAGCGCGCCCACACCGAACCACTGGCCGGGCACGATCGTGACGCTTTTGCTGCTCGCCAGCGCAGTCCCTAACCACATATTGAAGCGCTATGCTGAGGCCTGCGCGATGGTGCCAGTGCGCATTGGCCTCGTGGTGATGTCGCTACTCGGGATCGCGCCGCTTGTCGTGCGCTGGTTCGAGTTTCCAGCCCTCAACATCTATTGGGACACCAATGCCTACGGCTCTATGCTCTGGGTCTTGCTCGGCCTCCACACCGCGCACCTGATCACCGATGTCGGCGACACGCTGGTTTTGACCGCTTTGATGTTCACGCGCCACGCCAACAGTGGCCGACGCTTCGCTGACGTGGGTGACAACGTCTTCTACTGGGACTTCGTGGTCCTGACCTGGATTCCGATCTATCTCCTAATCTATTGGATGCCGAGGCTTGGTTGAGATGCGCGCGCTTCGGTCAGGCACCTCATGGGGCGGGCTCTTGTCGGGGCCTTTAGCCTGGGCCGTGTCGACGCAACTGAATTACGCCGTTGTGGAATGGCAGTGCGCCCGCCGGATTCCTGTCATACCCTTCATCGCATTGGTGCTAGCGATAATGTCTCTGGTTGGCGGGGCGCTATCCTGGCGGGCGCGGCAACAGGGCGGCGCCTCGTTCAAACCGGAGCGCACGCGCGGCACTGAAGCTTTTGTTGCCAATCTGAGCATTCTGACCGCAGTGCTGTTTGCGCTGGTCATCATCATGCAGGGCGCCGCCTCGCTCATTCTCGACGAGTGTGTCCGATGAGCTTCGATGCGCTCTTCTCGACCTCGATCTGCTATGGCGGCGGCGCCCCAGGGTGGACGCTGGCGCTGCCGATCACGCTGCCGTTGGCGACGATCGCCTTGCTTTATGCGACGGGCGCCATTCGACTATGGCGTAGGAGCGGTCGCGGCCGCCCGTTGCGATCGCGACAGGCCCTGCTGTTCGCTGCCGGCTGGGCCGTATTGGCGTCTGCGCTCGTCAGCCCGCTTCATGCACTGGGTGAGCGCGTGTTCACCGCACATATGATCGAGCACGAATTGCTCATGGCGGTCGCAGCGCCTCTTCTGGTTGCCTCCCGTCCCGTGGCTGCAATGATGTGGGCACTGCCGATCTCGTTACGGCAAACACTTGGCGCAGCCGGGCACGCGAAAATGCTTCAAGCCGTCTGGGCCGCGACCAGCCGTCCCCCCGCGGCCACCATCCTGCATGCTGTCGCGATATGGGCGTGGCACGTGCCGGCGCTGTTCGAGGCTGCGCTCGAACGCGGTTTCCTGCACTATGCCCAGCATGCCACCTTCTTCGGAACCGGCGTCTTGTTCTGGTGGGCGCTGCTGCCGCGTCCCGGCCGTGAACAAACCTATGGCAGCGCAGTCATGCATCTCTTCTTCACCTCGCTGCACACCGGACTGCTTGGGGTGCTGCTTGTGGTCTCGCCGAGACTTTGGTACCCCGACAATGCCGCCGGCGCGCAATTGTGGCAACTCAGTCCGCTCGAGGACCAGCAACTCGCCGGCCTAGTCATGTGGGTTCCGGCCGGCCTGATCTACGGCGGAGCTGCCTTGTTGCTGGCAGGCTTGTGGATCCGCTCGAGCGGACAGGGAAGCCGGGAGGCGCCGCTTGCGTTCCGACCTGTCTAGGCTGATTTTCGGGACGAGCGCCATTGTCGTACTGGCAATTTTAGCGGCGCTGACATGGTGGTCGGAACGCACCGATCGGATCGAACGGGAAGCAAATAATGCAACCGGTGGCATTGGTACCCGTGCCATACCGATCATGATGGCCAACGGTTGCGCCGGTTGCCATACAATCACCGGCGTCCCCGGCGCGCATGGACTGGTCGGCCCGCGCCTGGACGCCACCCTGGCCACCAGGGTCTATGTCGGCGGGGTGTTATCCAATAATCCAGAGAACCTGATCCGCTGGATTCGCGCCGCCAGGGAAATCAATCCGCATACGGCAATGCCTTCGGCCGGCATTTCCGAGCAGGAGGCTCGCGACGTCGCGGCCTATTTGTATGCGCTCAGATGAAGCTTAAAGCTTGTCATCCCGACCAGCGTCCTGAACAGGAAATCGACCTCGCGCGGATTTTCTCTGCATAGCAGATTGGATCCCAGCCCGTCCGGCACTAGCCCGGCGAGCAACCGCAGCAGAGACTATTTGAAGTCGCGCCATGACCTTCTATCAGGCGAGCAAAGCGGGTAGACGGCACTAAATGGTTTCTGCCGAGCCCACGCCGTGAGCAACCGCTACCACCAAGCATACTGTGCACTCTTGCAAAAGTCGAAACTGACCTTGAGCGACTTAGTCGGCGGCGAGGGCACTGAGCTGGGTGTTCCATACGAAAATCAAAAAAAAGCCCGCCGCACCTTCGGCACGGCGGGCGATCTTCACCAGGCACAGGGTGCGGGGGGCGGGGTGTGCCTGGATCGTAGTAATCCTACGCGCGCCGGCTTTATCGCGTCTACCAACCGGCGGTTGGAAGGTTCGGGCGCTAGTTAGAGGAGCGCGGCAACCCCTCCTCTTCGGCAGCAGCCTCGAAGGCCTTCCTTACGTCGTCGGGCGTGCGTTTGCCTTCAATCAGAGCCATGCAGACCGCGACCGCCTCCTTCCACTTGGGTCCTCGCTTGGTCCACTTCATGAGCTCCGCAGCGGCACCCTCGACATTGGTGCAGACGTAGGTGAGCCCAGGTTTGTCAGTTTCGATATGGACCGGAGGGTGAAACCAATGGATAGCCATAATACCCCCTACTCAGGCGAGAGATACACGCTCGCCTCTTTGGCCGCCGCCTCAAAGGCTGCACGGACATTTTGGGGGGACACTCTGCCCTCGAACGCGTCAACGCATGATTGGACCGCTTTCGTCCACTTCGGCCCCTTTGTGTCCCACGCCATGAGTTGCTCGGCGGCTCCCTCGACATGGCTGACCCCATGGCGAATGCCCGGACGGTTCGCTTTCACGTAGACAGGGGGAGAGAACCAAAGAAGACCCATGAGAGCTAAATTAGGGTATGCTCACATCTTTGGTAGATGAGGGATCACAGCGGAGGCTCGGTCGATTTCTCTGACAGGTCTCATTTCCGTTCATGCAAGTCGCTTACCGCCCCAGCGCTTGTTTCGACGCCGATAGAAGTTCTTCCTCGTCCACGACTCCGGCCATGTAATTGGCAATAATTCGGGATGCGAGCGCTTCGAGTTGTTGTTCTGATTTTCCATCAACCTTCAAGCGATCGAACACGCGGCCAAGTAGAGCCAGCTCGGAAGGATTGAATACAGCAGCAGCTTCGGCTTTTCGACGGATCGGCAATAAACAAGCCTCCTTATAGCAAGTTTCTTTGATCAGATTTGTGCAACACAATCATAAAAACTCCTCGGTGCCAACACGGAGGGACTGGACGTCCGAAGAGCCTGATCGTCATCGGTTCCATGGAAGCCCGCGCCCCACGGAGGGAGGGAAGACGCGAAGGGCGCGGGCTGATCGGAGGTGCAATCCGATCTCGCAGCATGTCTGCACAGGAGATGCTGCAGGAGCCAAACTGGCTCGCCAAGCCGGTGTTCCATAAAAAACGCCCGCGCCACCGCCCGATCCGACCCAAAACCCGCAACTGCAACCGCAACAGCAACAGCAACAGCAACAGCAACAGCAACAGCAAACGAGCTCGTCGACATCCTCGGTGAGGGAAAGGCGCGTGCGCCCGCCCTACGACGACCTCACCAATTTTGGAGCACCTGCCCATGATCACCTACGACCGTGTCCGTTTCACCATGAAGGACTCTGATTGATTGCAACCGCGCCGCCACCTCGCGAGCAGCGCAGAGGGCATTCGGCATGACTTTTAGCCAGGCCTATGATGCACTGCGTGTCGGCAAGACCATCATCTGCCGCCCCTCACAATTCGCTCGGTTCCTGATCTACCGCGCGGACGAAGCCAGCACTCGGTTCCGTCAGTTCGACGCCGAGCTCATCCCGGCCGCCCGCCACGACCTGATCATCGACGTCAGCGAGGCCGCATGAAGATCGATTTCCCCACCCTAAAGGAGCCGATCTATGCCCATGGCAGGAACGGCTACTTCTCGGCGACCGCGATCAACGTCTTGGCCTTGCCCGACGACATCAGGCTGGAGAACTGGACCAGCAAGGACGCGATCGGCATCGGCCGTGTCGTCCTGCCGGCCGACCGCAACGTCGTCCGAGATCTCGCGAACCACCTCAACAGAATAGCTGACAAGCTGCCCTGACCAGGTGCCTGTTGCTCTCCTCCTGCGATCCCCAACCATCCACTTAACGGCAACGCGTGTTGGCTCGAAGTCGCACCTGCATCGGGCGTGGATGGTTGGGGTTGTCGCGTAACGCCATTGCTTTTCGAATCGAAATATTTCAACCTCACTTTGCAGGAACGGGCGATGCTTGGGTCGAGATCGCCAAATATAGAGGGGCAACTTTTGAACCGGATTTTGATTATCCTCGGCGCCGCCGTCTGCGTCATATCTTCGGCTGCTTCAGCCGGACAGGGAGTGCCCCAAAACATTACTTTCCTGGCTCGGATGCCCGACGCCAAGTTGAATTTGGCCGCTACGATGGCAGGTAACGTCAACGGCGTTGCGCAGAGATGCCGGGCGCTGAAGCTCAACGAAAATGGAAAAGCCATTATAGCTGTCCCAGTCCTTTTGTACGACGGTCTGGATAAACACCTGACACCCAATCCACCTAAGTTCAAGAGGGCCATCCGCGCCTATGAAGCCGCTTACAACAAAGCGGTGCGGCGCAGGGATGATTGCCAGACTGAGAAGGCTAAGTACCCGAGACTCTACTGGTAGACAGCTGTCGGCATCATTGATGACCGCTCCTTCTGTCACTTGGCACTTAATTAGGTTCTTCCTCACTTTGTGTGGAGCGGTGGCAGCATTCGCGCTCTCAGCAGTTCAGGGCCTGCCCTACCGTACATTGCGCGCTTGAGGGTCTTGAGGCGATTGATCTGGCCTTCGGCCTGCCCGTTGCTCCAGGGCAGCTCGATGGCGTTGTTGACGGCATCGCTGCGCAGGACGCGGGCGAACCGCATGATCGGAATGAGTTCGGAGTCGATCGCATCGTCGATCCACGCATCCAGCGGCGCCGATCTCTTGCTGCGAAGGATGCCGTTGAAGCGCATCGCCAGATACCGCATCTCGGCGAAAGCGTCAGATTCCTGCTTCAGGGCATCGACCTTCCTTGCTGCTGGTCCGTTAGCAGGCCTCGCGGCTTGATGCACAGCGCTGCGGCAACCACTGGCGAGATTGCATTTCCGGTGTCCGGATCTCGAACCGGCTCCGACTTCAACGTGGCGGGCGGCACATCAACAACAGCCTGCTCTCTTTCGGCCCGCCGCCAAGCCCCGAGAAGCCGCTCCAGATTGGCGAAACTGCCGGTGTAGCCGCGCTGCTTGACGGTGCCGTCCGCAGCGGTTCCCGTCCTTCCAGCGTTGGGCGAGGAAGGTTTCGAAACACCATGGTGATGTGGGCTTCAATGCTGCTCGCCGCCTGTCTGGGAGAGCCTTGAACTTGAGCCAATTCGCTACGCTGCGACGTTCATAGCCGGTCCGACGGGCGATCTCGCTGTAGGACAGACCCTCGTCGCGCAAGGCATGGAGCTTCTGGAATATCTCCTGACGAGATTGCCTATGCGCGAGGCGGGCGCGCCGGCGATGTGTCGCAGCGTCGACGATTGCGTCCTCCGACAAGATGGCCCTGCCGGTGGCACGGCCGGAAAGGCTCATCTGTTCTTCGATTGCCGTACGAAGATTCTGGACCAGATGAAACCGATCGGCGACCTGCTGGGCCTGAGGTGCGCCTTCACGGACGGCTTGCGCATACAGGCCGCAGCGGTCCCGGCTGACGACCTCGACGGAAGGATGGTCACGCAGCCACTTGGCCGCACTCTCGACGCTCCGATCGTCCAGAATGTCGACAACCGAGCGGCGCTTGAGATCGACCATGATGGTCCCATAGCTTGTCGCCCGCCGCCAACTCCAGTCATCGATACCAACCACCCGAATCTCGGAGTTGTTGCGGCGAGCCACTGCGGCATCCCGCTTCAGTTGCCGCAGGATGGTGTCGTCGCTGACCCGCATGCCCAGCCGTTGCATCAAGCGCTCGCCAGGACGGCCCCCCGTACCATGGCCGAGCAGGCCGATAATCTCTGCAACCCTTGTCGTCCGGCGCGCATAAGGGGAAGCAATCGTCGGCAAACGGTCGGTGAATGTTTGTCGCTCACATTGCTGATGTGCACATCGCCAGCGGCTCAGCAAGAGCCTCACCGTCACGGGTTTGCCTTGGACCGGCAGATCCTGAAGACTGCGATTGGACCGGCCATGCCGACTTCGGCTTCGCCGGCCACAATCGGGGCAGATGCCGATCGCGGATCCGGCGGCGGAAACAACCCAACTGCCATCATCAGTGAGCGCGACACCCAGAACTTTGACCCCTGGGCCGGGCGACCATTTCGATTTCGTTCGCATGCCCGCTCATAGCGACAGCGCCACTAACAGCGAATGAACCACACAAAGTGAGGAAGAACCCAATTAACTTCTGTGGTTGCCGTCCGTTGCGCAAGTAGTGTCTGACCCTTTTTGACGTGTGATCGAGTGCGGTCTTCTGTCAGGCCTTATTTGCGGCACTTTCAGAAGCCGCTGGCCGGTATGGTGATCTGCGGATCGGGTCCAAATCTGCCAAACGAGCTCTATGCCCTCAGTTAACTTCTGGTTTTCCCGGTCCAGATCTGTTCGATCATGCGCCCATTCAGGTCATCGACTTCTCACACCTGCTTGCCAGTCCTGGTTATCCGCGTGGTTTCTTGTCACGCCGCCACAGCCAGAGCCGGGTCTCGATAATCTTCCTGCTTCGTCAGCATGGCCCATATTTTCCGAGCCATCTTGTTCGCCAGTGCGATCGCCACCAGCATGCGCGGCTTCTTCGCGAGCATCCGCGAAAGCCACGATCCTTGCGCTGGCGGTTTGCGACCCGCCCAACTCACGCGGGCCATTGCCCCGAGAATCAGGAGCCTGCGGATGTCGGCCTGACCAGCCTTCGACACCCGGCCGAGCCTTTCTTTCCCGCCAGAAGAGAACTGTCGTGGAACGAGGCCGAGCCAAGCGGCAAAGTCCCGACCGCATCGGAAGCTCTGCATCGCTGGCGCGAAAGCTTCGACGGCCAGTGCGATCAGCGGCCCCACACCTGGCATGGTCTGAAGCCGGCGCGCGGTTTCACTCTGCCGGGACAGTTCCGCGAGCTTCTTGGCCTTTTCTTCGATCCGGGCCGTCTTCTCGCCGATCTGAGCCAGAAGGTCGCGGCATTCCTCCTGCACAAGCTCGGGCAGGCCGATCTCAGCATTCTCGACAATCGCCTCAATGCGCTTGATGTGACCAATCCCCTGCGGAATGACCTGCCCATATTCGTAGAGAACGGCGCGCAGAGCGTTCACCAATTCCGTTCGCTGATGAACAATACGCTCGCGCGCCCGAAACAGAACCGCCCGCGCTTGCTGATCAGCGGTCTTAGGCTCGACAAAGCGCATTTCAGGCTGACGGGCCGCAATGACGATTGCCTCGGCATCGGTCGCGTCGTTCTTCTGCCGCTTCACGAACGGGCGCACATATTGCGGCGCGATCAGCTTGACTGCATGGCCCAGCTTCACCAACTCGCGCGCCCAGTAATGGGCGCTGCCGCAGGCTTCCATAACAACAAGTGCCGATGGCTGCTCTGACATGAACCTGAAGAACTGCCCGCGAGACAGTTTCTTGCGATACTTCACATCGCCTGTCATCGACGCCCCGTGTAGCTGGAAAACATTCTTTGCCAGATCCACTCCGATCAACATATCCTTCATCCGCCGTCCTCTCTGTTCTGTGGCTTACGCCACATCATTTTGGCACATTGCGATGCCGTTAGGGGAGGACGGCAACCACCCCATCTGCCAAGCGACACGCGCTCGATGGTGTATCTGGATACGAAGAGCGCAACGGGTGAGGACCGTCAAGCGGCGCAACTTGCTCGATTCAAGCGGCAACAATATCCGACGATAGCGTCGAATTGCGAAAGCCATCGCGGCGTCTTTTCGGGAACGCAGGTTCCCTGCTTCCGGTGACCGAGACGGTCGAGCGAATAGGGCTCGCGGGCCGCTCGATTGCTCGTCGGCGGGCAGAGAGAGCGCTGATCGAAGAAATTTCGGTCGATACGCTTCAATCATTGGATAAGCTCTTGGAGGCTGACCCGGCCATCGGGCAGACGCGCTTTCATTGGCTGCGATCGACGCCGGAAGCGCCGGGTGCATCCAATCTGGTCGGACTGACCGAACGGATTGCATTCCTGCGGACGCTTGAGATCGATCCGAAATTGCAGGCGCATATATCATCCGGACGGTGGGACCAGATGATCCGTGAGGGGAACGCCATGCCGGCCTGGCTTGCCAATGACTGACGGGAAGCCGGACCTTGTCCCGCTCGATCTGGGCCCGCCCGGCATATGAGCGGGCACGATCTGCTGCGCAAATGACGGGCCGATGGGCTGGAGAGGGCTCGCTACGTCGCCCACCGGGTCACCGGCGGCGGCCGCCCCCGGCACTGATAGAATGTGGCGTGCGGCTTTCCCGCACCAAATATAGCTGGCCACAATGGTGTGGGAAATCCACCCGCCCGGATCTTTTAAGGCGAAGCCGAATGGCTGAGCTACTCGGCCACGATCCAAAAAATCCAAAAAAAAGGTCGGTAAGTTGACAAGGTGCGGTCAGATAGCGCGCAAAATCAGAGATTTGAGATTGGTATGAAGCTTGCTGGTACATCAGCCGATCGCTTGTGAGAGCGAGATGGCTGGATAGCTCGGACACTTAGCAGAGGCGGGAATTAGCTATGGCGCGAACTGACGTAGAGCGATTCATCAACGAGTTGGGAAAAAAAGGCAGTCCGCTTGAAAACCTCAAACGGCGTGCTGGAGGGCTTGCGTCGATTGTGGAATTTGCAAAGGACCTCGACTACAACATCACACTCGACCAGGTTAAACGTTTTATCCGATCGAACAGCCGAGAAAAACCAAATAGCAAGAAGCTTCGCGCGACTGCGGGTCGCAAGGATGGTTCGAGTGTTTCGACCTTGACCAGCCTTGTACACACCAATGCGTTGGCTAATTGCGCTCCTTGTACATCCATGAGCCCTGTTAAAGTCGGTGGAAAAACTGCAGCCGTCGCGGTCGTTATCGTCGTTGTGATAGTTGTAGCGGTCGCGAGCTAGCTCTGATCGCATTCGCTCGAAGGAGCCGGTCTGAAGAGAACATGATCGCAAAGCTTGTCAGCGAGAAGATAATGCCATCAGTCGGACAAGGGGCCGCTGCAACGGCTCATCTCTACCCTCGGAGCGAACGCTGGCGGCAGATTTTTGATCGGCGCACGCCAAAGGAACGGCGCAGTTTGTCACATATCAAGCGCTTCATGGAGCGGCTGGCCGGTGACGGGAATTTCCGTACGGCGCTTTCCGAGAACCTCGACAACCCTCGGATAGTGACCGCGTGCTACGGCATCGAAGTTGACCCAATGGAGATCCTGCCGCTCTGGTGCGGTGACTACCTGAAGTATCGCTTCAAGCCGGAGTCTGCCCCGTGGCCGCTGGCTATGATGTGGGATGAGTATACGCGGGAGATGTTGCGCCATCGCGACCTCATGCGCGGCCAAGGCGAAATGTCGACTATCAATCCTCGCTTTCATGCCTGGCGCGAGCGCCAAATCCGGCGTTGTAACGACGAAATGGGCCATTTGGCGCCCTCGATCGCGCACTCCGTCATCGCTTTCGAGCTGAGCGAAGGCTGCACCGTCGGTTGCTGGTTCTGTGGCCTCTCGGCGGGTACCTTCAAAGGTTACTATGAATACACTGAGGAGCATGCAGAGGTTTGGCGCGGCGTGCTCCGTGTGGCGAGCGAAATGTTTGGTTCGGCAGTCCGCACTGGCTTCTGTTACTGGGCCACAGACCCGATCGACAACCCGGAGTACGACCGTTTTCTGTTCGACTACCATCAAATCACGGGCGAATTGCCACAAACGACGACGGCGGCCCCGCTCAAGGATCGGGCACTCACCAACCGCGTGCTCGAACTGTTCGAACGCTACGGTCGCGTGACCAATCGTTTCTCCGTGCTAAGCACGGACCATCTTAATCAGATACACGCGGCGTTTTCGCCCGAGGACCTGATGGGGGTCGAACTCATCCTGCAGGGCAAGGACGGGCCGACCGCAAAGGCTTTCACCGGGCGCGCACGAGCGCGGAAGGAGAAACTCAGGGCAGCCGGCAAAGCTGCCGCAATCGCCGTGCCGGAGGGCTGTCCCACGACAATCGCCTGTGTTTCTGGCTTTCTCGTGAACATGCGGCAGGGACGTTTACAACTGGTGACGCCGGTACCGGGTAGCGAACGCTGGCCTCTCGGGTACCGAATCGTGGCTCAACGTTTCTTCAGCACGCCCGACGAGTTCCGGGAGGGTCTCGATAGCATCATCGACGAGAATATGCTCGAAAGCCCGCCGCCCAACCGGCCAATTCGCTTCCGCGGAGACCTGCAATACGAGGCAGGGGACCACTGCTTCCATCTCCGCTCACGCAACATTGAGCATCGAGTGCTCGACGGGGTGGTTCCGCTTCCCATTGGCCATCTAATCGCGAGCGGGAACTGTACAGCCTCGGAGCTGATTATGGGGGTCACGGACGGAGCGAGCGTCCTTGCAGTCGCCGACCTGCTCGATCAGCTATACGCGGCTGGGGTGATCGAAGAGGACCTCGACGACATTTCGCTTGGCAGAACGGGATGACGGGCGCGGGCCGCGGGCTTTTTTGTCCGCAACGCCACTGCCCTGCGTCCCACTCGGGTGAAGCGGGCTATCGCGGCCGGCTCGGCGGCGGCTGGGATGCGAGCGCCTCCTCACCCAAGGACCTGCGGCAAAAATCGAAAGAAAACCTGCTCTGATGCGATCTTCACTCTTCTCGCCGCTATCCGCTCGCCGAGGCCGCCGGCGTTCTGATCGGACCATCCGCTGTCGCTGAGGCTCTCGCCGGTTCACCGCAATTGTCTCAAAATGGCGGACCCGCGACACGCTGTGGGGTTTGTCAGGTCCGCGACACAGGCTTCGTGGGCCGATCTGTTGTTTGCGGCAGGCCAAAAGAGCTGAACAGCAAGCATTAACTTTGTCGCCGGCTCGATCCGTCAGATTGGAACGAGATTTGCACCCTTTGAGGGTGAGACGACGGCAGCAGCCGACCGGCTCTCCTGTCGCAGGCCCCGCGACTGACACAACCAAGGAAGGAGCCCAGCATCCGCCGGGTGGTGGTCGGACGGCGGCGACCTCCCCCTGTTCGCCATGGATAGCCGCACCTCATAGACGTTCTCGATCGTAAGCAGCACCGGTTGCCAATGAGCATGTTGGCGGCTTGCTGGCTCCCTATGGATGCGCTCCCGCAGCTGCAAAAGCTGGTCTGGGGGGCGAGAGCTACGCTTTGAAAACCGGAGTCGACCCGTCCTCGTCATGAGGTCACCGTCGTCGGTGAAGGTTTCGTTGGTGGTCGCCTGATTTCGAACGAATTCGGTTCCATTCACAATTAAGGTGAGGTGTTGTTGTGTATAGCTTCCTGCTTGCGTCCTGGGGGACGTCGGGTAATCTGAGTCCGTTGCTGACTGCGGCCCGAAGACTGCAACGGCGCGGCCATAGCGTCCGCGTCATGGCTGATCCAGTGATGCAGAGTGAAGTGGCTTCGGCGGACTGCGAATGCGTGTTCTGGCGGCGTGCCCCGATAGGCATCGACGCGGACCCGACTAACTTTTCGGACATCCGTGACTGGTTTCAAAAGGCGGTGTTCGGCCCCGCGCCAGCCTATGCGGCCGATATCCGGGATGAGATCGGCCGCATCCCGACGGATGCTGTCATTGCCATCGATCTATTGTTCGGTGCCGTATTGGGCGCCGAAGCTGCGGGCGTGCCTATCGCAATGTTGGCACCCCATGTTAGCCTTCGCCCTCTCCCAGGGACTCCGCCGGTCACCAGCGGGTTCGTGAAGCCGCAAACGCCAAAAGAGCGGATCGAGGCCGCTGCGGCGAGCGAAGGCTGGGCGTGCTTTTTGAACCAGTTCCTTCCACTTTTAAACGAGGCGCGCGCCGGCCTCGGCCTCTGCGGCTTAGACAAGACGGTGGATTTGTTCCAGTGTGCTGATCGGTACTTGCTCGCGATCAGCCAGACCTTCGACTTTTCAGCCGACTCTCTGCCCGATAACGTTCGTTATGTCGGGCCGCTGCTCGATCAACCGAATTGGTCGAAGGGCTGGGCGGCTCCCTGGCCTATGGACTCCGGTCGACCTCGTGTGCTTGTCGCCTGCAGCACCGGGGCTCAGGGTCAAGACCAATTGGTTCAGCGGATCATCAGCGCACTGGGTACTCTGGACGTGGACGCAGTAGCGACCATCGGCCCCCATCTTGACTCGAGAAAACTGGAGGCCCCCAGGAACGTGCATCTGCTGCACGGTGCACCGCATGACCTAGTGATGAAGGAAGTCTGCCTCGTCGTGACGCAGGGCGGCCACGGCACCGTCAGCCGCGCGTTGATAAACGGTCTGCCGCAATTGGTGCTCCCGAACGGGCGCGACCAAGGGGATAATGCCGCACGAGTTGTGTCGAAGGGAGCTGGTCTACGCCTACCGTCGAGTGCTCCTGAGGCCGAGATCGCCGACGCCGTCAGTCGGCTAGTTCAGGAACCGTGTTACCGGGATGCGGCCCGACGCTTGGGCGATGCCATGAAACATGAAATCGCGGCCTCCGCTCTCGTTGACGAATTGGAGGCTATGGTGGCAAATAGGCGCGTTGTCTGATCGCCGCTTTGACACTGGCGGTCCGATCCTGCTCAGACATTTAGATCCTTCAAGTTCACCTTCGGCCGCGTCGGCATCTTACCGCTGGCTTTACGCATCCACGTCATTCCGCCGATGCTTCTGCACCGGGCCAAGTCGACATTCCCCGGCTTGGTGCCTCTTACAGACCATCGTGTTTCAGCATCAGTCGGTTCCTATTTTGCCGAGGATCAGGACCGATTGATAGCGGCCTTCCGCTTTCGATCGGGCCGTCTGCTTTCAGGAATTGTCAATCCGGCTGCGCCGGCCGGGAAAGGATCGGCGAACGCATCGCTTCCGCGATCTGACTGCGTTCGGGTCCATTCTCCGCTCTGGGCACAATCATCTACCCTTTAGAAGGCCAACACAGAGAAAAGGAGCCGCACTTGAAGAACGCAGCCCGATCGGGTCCCATTCTGATGAAACGCGCCGGGGTATGCCTCGCACACTTCGAAGCAAGACCGGCTTCACCCCTGAGTCCACCGCTGATCTTAATTCACGGTTGGACAGGCGATCACAGGATATTCACGCCGCAGATCGAATATTTTGCTCACAGTCGGCACGTTGTAGCGGTCAACCTTCGCGGTCACGGGGAGAGCGACGGACCGAAGCAGGAGTACACGATCGAGGGTTTTGCCGATGACGTAGCATGGCAATGCGCCGAGCTGAAGCTGGAGAAACCGCTGATCATCGGCCACAGCATGGGTGGATCGGTCGCACTTGATCTGTGCGGGCGCCATCCGGACCAGGTCTCAGGTCTGGTGATGATCGATTCCATTGTCACGCCAGGATCGGCGTTGCGCGAAAGCGCCGACGTCGGTCGTTTACTGGATGAAATTTCCGGTCCAAACTATCGGGCCGTTTTGCGGAAAAATGCGTTGTCCATGGCCGTCGACTACGACGATATTGCCAGGCGCGAGAGCATCCACAACATCTACATCCAGCCCTCGTGCGAGAAGACACCGCAGCATGTGGCCTATTCGGCAATGCGTAACTACATTCTCTACTATGACGCGTCTCCCGCCGCATCGCGTTGCAAAGTCCCTATGGCTTACATATCGGCGGATGTGCCGTTAGTGAACGCTACCCGGGATCTCGACTGGCTAAAGGCTCGTTGTTCGCAGCTCATCCTGGCCAAGACGCTGTTAGCTGGCCATTTCAACACCATCGAAGTGGCTGACCAGGTGAATGCAATGCTCGACCGCTTCCTAGCAGTCGGCCTCCGACGCCGCGCCACTACGCGTATGTAATACATGTGCTCAGGGCGCTGCATACACGTCAGTGGGGAGCATGAGGATTTGTGGGGCGGGTTGGAACGAAGTATGTCGTCACCGTTGAATTATTTCGACGGGGCCGGCGGATGTGAAGAGGGCAAAACGGGCAGCGACGAAAACTGCCGGAGAGGCGGCAGCCTCGGAGGATGAGATTTCCATCCTGCAATTCCGCATCTGGCTGAAGGATGTGAACCCGATGATGTGGCGTAGGGTTCAGGTTCTCTCGACGATGACGCTACGCGAGTTTCATGGCGTCCTTCAGGTCGCGATGGGATGGGAAGGCATACACCTTTACCAGTTCGTCATTCACACGGTGCGGTACGGCTCGTGGGAGGCGGGTGCCCGCTCTCCGGCTATCCCACTTGGCAATTTGCAACTGCGTAAGGGCAGCCGGTTCCTGTACGAGTACGACCTCAACATCCCTTGGGAGCACGAGGTCCGGCTAGAGGAGCGCCGGCCTGTCAAACCCGGCGCTCACTATCCGGCGTGTACGGGCGGTGACGGCAACTGCCCGCCCGAGGATTGTGGGGGACCGGAAGCCTGGATGTGGCAGAGGGACCAAGCGCTCGGGCCTGACCTCGATGAGGATCTCGCCACAGCATTGGAATTCATCACGGAAATCGGCGACACCCGGTCCCTTGCGGTCCTTGATGATCCGGACCGCGCCGGGGAATTGCAGGAATTGCTTTTTCGGATCAGAGGCCGAGCTACCCTGCTAGGCCAGTCGTTCGAGCGGCGGAGAGTGAATGATCGCCTGCGGCAGAGCGAACATCTGATCCTCATGCACCAGCAGATGTGACGGGCCAGAGGGCGGCATCACCACCGGCGAGTGTGCCGGCACCCCACTCACGGCTCTGAAAGAGCGGGCCCGCGCGGCGGGTGCCGATATGAAGCCTGAGCATCTGCGCCAGTTCCCGACGGATCGGAATTTCCGGGCGTTTCGATCCCTTGCCGCGCACGGCGATGACGACGCGCTCGGCAAGGCTGACATTCTCGACGCGCAGGCGCGTGAACTCGGAGTCCCGCAACCCGGTTCGAGCAGCGTCTGGAGCACAGCCCGGTCGTTCCGCCGGCGTTTGCTGCCCGCTTTGTCGAGGTCATGTCGGTTTGCCGGACGATTTTCGGATTGCTAACTGATGGTCTCTATCAGCGTTTCCGGCAGGCCGCAGAGGAAAAACGGGCGTCACGGGCCCAATCTCCACTCCGGTCATTCTGGAAAACTCCGATGCGGGAAGACGACATGCGGGCGCGGCTGATATTGCAGATGATAGACGACGATGGCGAAACCATCGCGACCGAGACGGTCGCCGATCTGGTGAAGGTGACGAAAGGGGCCGAGGATCTCGGTCTGTCGTTGTCGGAGGCGAAAAGCCTTCTTGCGAAATTACAGCAGGCGATGGTGGAGACGCAGGTGGAACTTTGGCTGAGCGAAAACCGCGAGCTGGATGGGCGTCGCCTGCGCAGCAAGGGAAGCTATCCCGTCACCTTCCATACCCTGTTCGGCGACGTGCGCCTGAAAAGCCCGCGCTATTTCCTGCCACGGACGGACGGCACGAACAGCCCTACAACTGTCTCCCCGTTGCGGACATTGATCCCAGACCACATCGCGCCCGAACGCCTCTATCTGGAAACCCGGTGGGCCTCACTCGTGCCCTATGCGGCCGCGGCCGAGTTGCTGGCCGACGTGCTGCCGATCGATTGCGGCGCCAACGCCACAACGGTCCGGCAGCATGCGCTGCGCACCGCTCGCCGCATGGAGCGGGAGTTGACGGAAGAGCGGGTATCCTTCATGCAGGATGCCTGCCCGCGCGACTGGATGAACCTGCCTATCCCCGATGGCCGCATCGTCATCGGCCTGGATGGCGGCTACATCCGCGACCGCAACGACCGGAAGAAGAATTTCGAGCTGATCGTAGGCCGCTCGCTGCCTGAAGACGGCGCTCCGCGCTACATCGGTTTCGTCCATGGCTATGATCGCAAGCCGCAACGGCGCATTCTCGACCATCTTAAGAAGCAGGGCGTCCAGGCCAATCAGGATATCACCTTCATCACCGACGGTGGGGAAGAAGTCCGCTCGCTCGCCGAAATGATCGCACCGGCAAGCGAGCATGTTCTCGACTGGTTCCATATCACCATGCGCATCACGGTCCTTCGCCAGTTCGCGCAAGGGCTCGAAAACCACGACGAGCAGGCCGGACAGGACCTGCTTGAAACCCTGCGCAGGATCAAATGGCATCTCTGGCATGGTAACGTCTATCGTGCCCGTGACGAGATCGCCGGGCTGCAATTCGACGCGGAAGGTCTCGAAACAGGCTATCCGAACATGCGCAAGCTCCTGACCGCCATCGGCGAGTTCCAGGCCTACATCGCCTCCAACAGTGCCAGCCTGATCAATTATGGCGAGCGCTACCGGTCCGGAGAACGCATCTCCTCGGCCTTCGTCGAGGCCACCGTCAACGCCGTCATCTCCAAGCGGTTCGCCAAGAAACAGCAGATGCAGTGGAGCAGGATCGGCGCACATCTTCTGCTGCAAACCCGCACGCAGACCCTCGATGGCTCTCTGCGCTCGACCTTCCGGCAATGGTATCCCGGCATGGCGAACGACAATCACGAGAACGGCGAAATGGTCCGCGCCGCTTGACTGCCCCACAAATCCTCATGCTCCCCTTGTTGCTGGTGGTCTTGGCCATTTCAAAGGTCGACTCAAAAGCCTTTTGAGTCGTTTCGGCGCCCGAACTCAATTTGGAAATGCCTCCTTCGACCGCTCAAGGCCCTGCTCGGCGACAGCGCGGACTTGCTCGACAGGCTTGGACGGGTCGAAGGCAGGGGAGCCGGCGTTTTCGATCGTTTCGGTATTTCCGGTGATCTTGGACATTTTTTCGATCCTTTTCCACGGGCGACAGCTAAACAAAGCCGCTATCCTCTATGTACGGACTAGTCGCAACGGATTTATGAAGCTGACATGAATTTACGTGACCAGACTTTGCCTGGTGCTGCGCGAAATTGGATCAGCAATAGCATGACCAAAGAGCCGGGGGACTCCTTGACGCCACGCGGCTCCGGATGTCCGCAATGCATGCAGCCACGGTCTGCTTCGAGTCCTGGGGGTGAATTCGACCGAGGACGAGCGAAGATATCGATCGTCCAATTGGGGAAATTTATCAGCCCGTGAAGCGCTGGTCCGACCTGAAACCGGGCGACGTCGTCGTGACAACCTGCCGGCGCATAACGTGGCGGGCGTGCACGAGGAGGTCGGACAGGCTAGGGGCCTCTCGACTTTTCCAAGATCAAGGCACTCCTGTGCGCCAAGGCCGAGCGAACCACCAAGGCGCGGCTCGGTCCTCGACCATTCACTCCTGTCGAGTGCGCAAAACTACCTCAAGGCTGCAAGATATGAACCGGATTGGACACGACGCGCCCTGGCATGGCCAAAGACATCACGAATAGGGGGCGACCTGCCAATCTCGCACCGCGAAAAAGCTTGTCCACTGTCGCGATCCCGACGGAATTGTATCGTGGCTAACAAACGGAAACAGCCGGGCAAAGCCAACCCATTGCAATAACGCCGGCTTTTTAGCTGGCATGGCCCTTGCTGCTTGAGCTGTAACGTGCGCTCCGGCACAGAGCCGCTTCCAGCGGATCTCACGACCATTGCGCATATGTAGGCCAAAGGACTTTTCGATAGCGAGGTCAGGTGACGATGAGTAATCGTCCCGTTCACCGAGTTCATTGGACCTGAGTTATGGAGGAGGTCATACAATGAGCAAGGCGATTTCGTTCGGGGCGGAAGTCTTGCCGGTGACGGCGTCATCGACGACCCTTCGCGAGCTCGTTTTTTCCAACGACCTCACATTTTTAATGGAAGCGCATGATGGGCTTTCGGCAGCGATTGCCGAGCGTGTCGGCTTTCGCGGGCTATGGGCCTCTGGTCTTTCCATCGCCTCGGCGCTCGGCTATCGCGACGCCAACGAAGCGAGTTGGACCCAAGTCGTCGACGTCGTCGAGCGCATAGTCGATGCGACGGACATCCCTGTTCTTGTCGATGGTGACAGCGGCTTCGGAAATTTCAACAATGCTCGCTTGGTCGCGCGGAAGCTTGAGCAACGCGGGGCCAGCGGCATGTGCCTTGAAGACAAGGGCTTTCCGAAGTTGAACTCCTTTGTCGGGGATCGGCATCCGCTTGCTGACATCGACGAATTCTGCGGCCGGCTCAAAGCAGTGAAAGACACGACGGGACCGGATTTCGTCGTCGTCGCGCGGATCGAGGCGCTGATCGCGGGTCACGGTCTCGATGAGGCGCTGGTTCGGGCCGAGGCTTATGCAGGAGCCGGCCCCGACGCAATCCTCATACACTCCGGCAAGGCCGTCGCAGACGAGATCCTGACCTTCGCCAAGGAATGGAACAACAAGCTGCCGATCATCATCGTCCCCACCAAATACTACAAAACGCCGGCTTGGGTTTTTCGTGATGCCGGCATTTCGACCGTCATCTGGGCTAACCATTCGATGCGGGCGGCGATCGCTGGCATGCGCGATATCTGCGGCCGCATCTGGTCGGAAGAAAGCATCGCCGGGATAGAAGACCAGGTTGCCGGCCTCGATGAGCTGTTCAGCCTGATCGGCTACGACGAACTGGCTCAGGCGGAACAACAGTATCTGCCGAAGCGGACAGCGGAGCGACGTCCGAGCGACTCGGACCAATTAAGCAATCGACAATTAGCTCAGGAGGACGTCACGTGTGCGACCGCATCATTCAGGAAGAGAGCATTGCCGTATTGAAGGTGAAGTCGCGACGCTCGACGAGCTGTTCGAACTGATGAACTACGGCTAGCTCTCGGCGGCAGAAGAGAAATGGCCAGGGACAGCCGCGGTAAGCGGTTTTGCCTAAAAGCTGGAGACGCGCATGTTAGCGTCACGGACAAACTTGTTCAAATCGTCGGGCACAGCAGCCGTCCGCGCCGCGGCGAAGGCTGCCGCCGATGCCGGGATGGAGATTGTGGATCTCACGGCCGGCGAAATCTGGAGCGATCTGGCACCAACGATCCGGGACGGAGCGATCGAGGCCATTCAACAAGGTCTGAACCGCTACACCGACACGATCGGCTTGATGGAGTTGCGCGAGGCGCTGGCACGGAAGATCTCTCTCGAAACCAGCCAGGTCTGGCAGGCCGACGAGATCGCGGTGACGACCGGCGCCAAGCAGGCGCTGTTCAACACGGCCATGGTACTGGTCAACCCAGGCGACGAAGTCATCGTCCCGGTCCCCTACTGGACCACCTTCCCAGCCCAGCTGCTGATCGCCGGCGGCATACCCGTCTTTGTCGACACCCGCGATAGCGCCTATGTGCCGCGGCCCAGCGACATCGAGCGCGTGATCACGCCGCGGACGCGCGCGATCGTCGTGAACACGCCGAACAATCCCACCGGATCCGTCTATGACCGTGAGACACTCCAGGCTCTCGCGGAGCTGGCCATCGCGAAGGATCTGTGGCTGATCTTCGATGAGTGCTATGGCGCATTCGCGCATGATCCACACATCCATCATCCGATCGTCTCGCTGGTGCCGGAGGTGAGGCCGCGCACTATCATCATCAACGCCTTCTCGAAGACTCTTGCCCTGACGGGATGGCGGATCGGCTATCTGGCGGCGCCCAAGGAACTGGTCAGTGCGGTGAAGGCGCTGCAGTCGCACACGACGTCGAATCCCAACGTCATCGCGCAGCACGCGGTGCTGAGCCACCTCGAGCGCAATGACGGAACATACGAAGCGCAGCTGCGGTCCCAACTGACCGCGGCGCGGCGACGCGGCCTCGACATCCTGTCGAGCCTGGCGTCGGTGCCGGCCCCGGCGGCGCAGGGCGGGTTCTACTTCTACCTCGATCTCTCCAATCAGGTCGCGGGCGACAATCCCGTCCACAATGCCATGATCGCCGATCGCTTCGCCCACCGGCTTCTCGCCGAGCATGGCGTCGCCGCGGTCTCCGGCAGCGCCTTTGGCGACCCCTTCGGCGTCCGCCTCTCCTACGGCGTGCCGCCCGACCAGCTCGCGATCGGCCTGGACCGCCTCGTCCAGATGCTGGTGATCGCATGATGCCGGAGACCGTGATGCCAAAGCCCAACATTCCGCAGCAGGCCGTCATCCTCGCCGCCGGCTATGGATCGCGACTCCGGCCCTTTACTGACTACCGGCCCAAGCCGCTGGTCGAGGTGAACGGCGTCGCGATCCTGCACAACGCGCTCGCCCATCTCGATGCGCTCGGCGTCCGCGAGGTGACGATCGTGGTCGGCTATCGCAAGGACGCGATCGAATATGCCTGTGGCAGCCAGTTCGGCGGGCTGCAAATCCGCTATGTCGAGTCGACCGTCTTCGCGACGACCGGGAGCGCTTGGTCGCTCTGGCTGGCGCGCGAGGCCTTGCTCGCGGGCGACCTCTTCCTTTTGGAGGGCGACGTCTTTTTCGAGCGTGCCGCGCTCGAACGGCTCGCGTGGCATCCAGCACCGGACGTCGCCGCGGTCGCGCCCTTCACCGAATTGATGGCGGGGTCCGCTGTGGTGATCGACGAGGGCGGCGCGATCCACGAGGTGCGGATGAAGCAGACCGCTGCCGATCTGCGCCGGCCCGGCCCGCCCTTGTTCAAGACCATGAACCTTTTGCGGTTCTCAGCTCAAACGCTGCGAGACAAGATCGTCCCCGCTCTCGATGCCTATGCCGACGCCGGGCACGCCAACGTCTATACCGAGCAGATGCTCGCGCAGCTGATCGCCGACGCCGGCCTCGCCTTGGCCGCCGCGCGCTGCGACGATCTGCGCTGGTACGAGATCGATACCGCCGACGACCTTCGCATCGCGGAGGGTATGTTCTCCAAGCCGGCACTGCGGTCTGCGTCGGCCGGACACATTGAGGTTCATCAGGTGAAGGCTTTCCTATGATCCGGCACCTTCTCGATCCGGCTAATGCCATAACAGCGGGCGGCATCGTGCTCTCGATGATCGCGATCGGGCAAAACATCCTCGGCGTGCCTGAACTCGGTGCCGCCATCGCGCTCTGGGCGCTGCTGGCCGACCATTTGGATGGCATCGTCGCGAAGCGAACGAAAGGACGGCAGGCAGAAACGGCCGAGATCGGAAAAAATCTCGACTCGCTGGCGGACCTTGTCAGCGCGGGCATCTTTCCAGCGATCACTATCCTCGGCATCGCCCAAGCGACCCCGACTACCATCGCCACCGCGTCGCTCCTCGTACTCTCCAGCGCCCTACGGCTGGCTTATTTCAATGTGAACGGGTCGCCCGGCGGCAGGTCGACGGGCTTGCCCACCACCTATGCCGTGCCGGTGACGGCAATTGTCCTCCTGTGCCGGCCATTCATCCCGGACACCTATTTCTCGACCGTGCTCGCCGCGTCGCTGCTGGCGGTCGCATGTCTGCAGGTCGCGCCGCTTCAAGTACCGAAGACGGCGGGGATAGGATATCTCCTCGTATCGCTCTTCTGCCTAGCTACTTCCCTGGCGCTGCTGGCTCGGGTGGGTATGGCGTGATGGCCAACGCGCGCTCCTCTGCGAGTGTCATCGACTTGACGACTGCGCTACCGGCAAACGCCTCGGCGCTTGACGACGCCTTGGCGGATGCGCTCCGCAGACTTGCGGCGACCGATGGGTGCGGCGAACTCATTCGCCGGAATCGCATTCGCGGCTTCGATCGGGACGCGCAGCTTGGCGCGAGATGGCTCTCGACCCGGCTCGGACGCGACCTTGATCCGGCCCAGATCGTCCTAACGAATGGCACGCAGAGCGCGCTCAGCCTACTCTTCTCAGCCCTTGTGCCGAGCGGCGCCGCGCTCGTCACCGAATCGCTAACCTATGCCGTGCTGCGCCAAATCGGCAACCGAGCAGGGCTCAGGTTACGGGGCGTGGCCCTGGATGAAGAGGGGATGATTCCTGAAGCGTTGGAAGAAGCCTTCGCGGATTTACCCGGCCCGCGGATCCTGTTCTGCAATCCCACCGTCCACAATCCGACCACGGCCGTCATGGGCATCGGCCGGCGGCAATCCATCGTGGACGTCTGCCGCAGACATGGCGTGGCGATCATCGAAGACGATGTCCTTGGATTTCTCCACCGCGATGCGCCGCCGCCGATCGCAGCGATCGCACCCGACATCACCTGGTACTGCATGAGCGTGTCCAAATGCCTCGCGATGGGGTTGCGAATGGCCTATCTCGTGGCACCTTCGGCGCTAAGCGCCGCCCGCGTGACGGAACCGGTCCGAAGACTATCCTCCTGGTTCCCCAACTCGCTGTCGGCGCTCATCGTCGCGCAGTGGATCGAGAGCGAAGCCGCAACCGGAATTGCCATGGCGATGGCAGCAGAGATCGCGAAGCGACATCAACTCGCGGCCGAGGTGCTCGCGGACATAGCTTATGTCACCAAAGACGGCGCCCTCCACATCTGGATGCCATTGCCTGCGGAGCTGCCGAGGCAAGCGTTTGCCACGGCGCTTGAACAGCGCGCAGTCCTCATCCGGCCGGCCGACCTGTTCTCGGTTGACGATGCCGATATCCCGAATGCCGTCCGCATTTCCCTGACAGGACCCGACACGGGTGCCGAGCTGAAGACAGGCTTGTCGATCGTTTCCAAGACCTTCCTTGGCTGGTCACGAGGATCGGCGCGATGAAGCCGACGATCATGCGCTTTCGCGCTTGCGCCAAGCAAAGACCGCTGGACTTCGAGGAGGAGACGCCGTGACAGCGACCGCCGTTGATTGGGGCAACTTCAGCGCCACGCCCCAGGACTATGCGCAACGCCCCGCGCATGCACCAACGTTGCTCCACACGCTTAAGCTGGAGATTGCCGACAAAGGATTCGCCGATTTCGTCGTCGACCTATGCGCCGGAACCGGCAATCTGACCGCGACCCTCGCTTCGCTTGGTCTTGGCGGCTACGCGATCGAGCCGGAGGCCGAGATGCGGCGGGAAGCGCGTCGCCTGAACCGCGATGGCGCATTTCAATGGCGCGACGGATATGCCGAGGCCACGGGCTTGCCGGACAACACCGCAAGCTGGATCCTGATCGGCAACGCTCTCCAGTTCGTCGATGCAATAAAAGCGCTCGGGGAATGCAGTCGGATTCTCAAGCCGGGCGGGTTTCTCACCGTCCTCTGGAATCCTCGCGACATCCGGTCGGATGCCTTTCAGCGCGAGATAGACCAGTTGATACGAGAAGCATGCCCAGCGGTCCGCCATACCTTCACCGACACCGAAGCGGCGATCCGGCCCGTCGAGCAGTCCGGGCACTTTCGGCCCTATCTCTACTGTGAACGGACGGATTGGCACGAGATGTCCGTCGAAACCTTTATGGCGACATGGCGAGGCGCACATTACGTGCCCAGCCAGATCGGGCCGCAGGCATGGCGCGATCTTCTTCAGACCATCGCCGCGCGCGCTTCGACACGAGACGTCCTGCGGACAGGCTGGCGGACCCGGGCCTGGACGTTCCGCGCGACCCCGCCGGACGATGGAAATTGAATTCGCTCCCCGGCTGTTGACAAGGAGACCCCTCGATGACGCAGCATCAGTCAGTGGCACCCGCACCCGACGACCTGTTCGAAGGCGCAGCCTATTATTTTGCCCGATATCAGGCCGATTATCCGGCGACGATGTTCGAATTCCTGGCCGGCAATTATCTTGTCGACCCGTCCGCCGACGACCTGTTGGACCTCGGATGCGGGACCGGCCAGTTCGCTGTCCCGCTCTCGAAATTCGCACGACACGTCGTCGCGGTGGATCCAGACAGCGGCATGATCGCGGAAGCCCGCCGGCTCGCGGAGGCAAACGACGCCGCCAACAACATATCATTTCTGTCGGGTCGTTCCGAGGAGCTTCTGCCCGAGCTCGGTAGCTTTTCGTTAGTTACCATCGCCGGGGCGTTCCATTGGATGGATCGGGAAACGGTGCTCGCGAAGCTGAGCGCGAAAGTCTCCGACCAAGGCGCTATCGCGATCATCTCGCGCGTCCGGACGAATTGCGAGCCGCGTGACTGGTTCTCGGAGCAGCTCCGCTACATCGAAGATTTCTGGGGCGGCCATTTCCCCGCAGGCAAGGACGGCATCAGGCCGACATTGGCGGAGTCGAACGAATCTATTCTTCGGCGCTCCGCTTTCCGCAATGTCGAGCGGCAGAATTTCAGCTACGAGCATCGCTGGGATATCGACTCGCTCATGGGATATATCCTTTCCACGTCCAAAGCTTGCCCGGGCGTTCTCGGCGATCGACGCAGCGAATTCGAATTGGGAATGCGTTCGCATTTGCTCGCGATGTCGCCGGCGGGCAGCTTCATCGAGCGCGGAAATGCGGAGGTGCTGTTAGCACGGCGGCGGGGATGAGGATGCTCCGCCCAAGGCTTGGAGACGCGATCGAATTGCGTCCAATGCCGCCGAGAGGCGGGATATATGGGCAGCGGTTTGCATGGCGCCTTCGCGACCTATGAAGAAGAAATGGCCGCCTTCGACCGAACAGGACAGCGTGGTCTCCATCGCGAACTTCACATCCAGGATGCTGTTCCATACGTTGTCGCTGCCGATGCTGGCACCGGCTCGCGCCAGAGCTTCGTAAACGGAATAGAGCTTCTGGCTGTTCAAGAAGGCCCAAGTCGCCTGATCGGTCACCGCGTGCCGCGCGTCCAAGGGAGACGTCGGTATGATGGCCCCGGTGATCGGATAGCCCGAGAAATCGAACGACCCCAGATCAGTGATGGTTTCCACGAGACTATTTCCGGAAAGACCACTGCCCTGCTCCGGTTCGCCCCGCAGCAGGATCGGCGTGTTTGTCGTGTAGGCCCCAAAATAGTCCGCCGCGGCAATGAGGTCATATTCCCTGCCGCCGTTCCTCCAATGAATGTCGTTCAGGTATAGTTCGTGCTGCGGCTGCGCGTCGCCGAGCCGCCCGTCGGTCTTCCAGAGGCCGTCCTCGGTGAAAGGCTGGCCCTGAGGCGGCGTGTCCGCGAACCGCGGCAGCGGCGGGGTCGCGGCCAGCGAGATGAAACCCCTGACAGCAAGACCATGGCTTTCAGCGGCGTGCGTGAACGCGCGGCTCGCGCGACCCGCCATGCTCCAGCCCATGAGAAGTACGTCGGGCGGCAGGCTGCGCTTGGCGATTATATCGGCAGTGATGGTCGCGGCGGCCGCAGCCCACATCGTCGTCGTCAGCGCCACGTCGGGCCGCGGGAAGACAGGGTGGTCCGATGGATAGGAGAGCGCGAGCAAGCCGAACCCGCGTTCCTCAAGCCAATGATCGAGAAAGTCCGTCGAGCGGGCGCCATCATGGCCGTAATAGACCCGCGCGAGATGGCCCCCGCCAGGCAGGCCGACAATTAGCGGCAACGACGCCGCGCCCTCGCGAAAATAGGCGAGCGCGGAAACACCTTCGCCCTCGACAATGAATTCAGACGCTCGCAGGCCGGACTTCGCGGCCGCCGATATCGAAGGCATCGGACATAAAATCTCCAGTGGGACGCCCATTGCTGGGATGGGTCGAGCCGGCGCGATCTCCCACGCCGGCTCGACCAGATGCTGCGCTAGTTCGGCGCACGAGCAGGGTTACTCGCCCACCATGCCCGGGATCTTGTTCTGCAGATCGGCGACCGCATCGGCCGGCGACTGACGAAGCGTCACCACTTGGCGTGCCGAGTCCAGGAACAACTGGTCGATACGCGCCGCACCCGTGCCGTTGAATGCGTACCAGGGGGCAGCATAGGCGATCGAGTCAAGCGCCGCCGACATGGCCGGGCGGTCCTTATAATATTGGCCGAGCAGGTCGGCCGTTTCCACCGCCACATTGTTCGCCGGCACATAGCCCGTGCTCTTGCCGACAATGACTTGCGCCTTCGGGCTCGAGACAAAGCGCATGAAGCGCCACGCGGCCTTCGCGCGATCGTCATCGCGGGCGTGGAGAAGGACTGCGATGCCCGCCGTCGGAATCTTGCCGCTGTCGTTCGCGAACGGGAAGCGGATCGTCCCGATCTCGAAATGCCCCTGCGCCGCGCGCTGGAAGCTCTCCAGGCTGCTGCTGGAGTCGACGAGGATCGCGATCTTTCCGCCGGAGAATGCCTGACGCGCCTGCTCGTCCGTCATGTCGACCTTTGCTTGACCGGCTTCGCCAAACTGGCGGAACAGATCAAAGGCGTGGCGACCGGCGTCGTTGGCGAACGCGACCTCCGTCCCGGCGGCATTGCCGACTTCCGCGCCCTGGCTCAGGATAAAGCCCTGCCCGACGAACGAATTGTAGCGCGTGTAAGCACCGAGCACGTCCGGATGCTGTTGCTGGATCGACTTGGCGACGCCCAAGATGCCATCCCAGGTGCCGGGAAGCGTGCCGTCGCCGTTCTGCGCCTCGGCAACCAGCTCCTTGTTGTAGAAGACGACCGGGAAGGAAAAGGCGACGCTCAGGCCCAGGACCTTGCCGTTGATCGTGGTTGCCTGAGTGACGGACGGCGAGAAATCGGTGCTCCAGCTCGTATCGCTTTTGATGAAGTCGCCGACCGGCGCGACATAGCCCTGATCGTCAAGCAGCTTCAGATAGTTGAAGCTCTGAAACGAGATATCGGGAAGCTGGCCGACAAGCCCCTTCCGAAGCACGCTTTGGATCGCGTCGGTCTGATCGCGCTGCGTGAGATCGAGATTGATCTTCACATCCGGGTTCTCGACTTCGAAAGCCTTGACCAGGTTCTGGAACATCTCGGCGAAGATGGACGGGGTCGCGTCCACCTGGAGCGTGATAGGCGCGGCTGAAGCAGCGCCGGACATAAGGGCAAAGCCCAATATTGCTGTGGTTGCGAGGCGAGAAAACATCGCTCTACCTTTCGAGAGGCTTGGAGTTGATCTGATATCGACTGGGTGGGCCAGCTATCAGCCGGATCTAGCGACGGCCCCGGTCGCGTCGATCCGGCCGAACCGCGTCATTTGCTCGCGCGCCGAGCGCTCTCGATGCGACGATGGAAGTCGCTGGCGCCATGGGCGAGCATATGATTTGCATGATCGTAGAACAGGCGAACGCCCTTGCCCATGAACTCGGCCACGTCGTCATGGTTGACCAAGGTCCCGCACGCCCGACGGCTGCCTACGATGGTGTTGATCGCGCCATTTACGGCGTCGGCGACGGCCTTCGGCTTATCACCCTTTTGCCAGCGGTAGGTGATGGGGGTTTCGCCGATTGTCAGCGCCAGATCGCCGGGCGCGACGAGATAGGCGTCGACACCATCGACTGCCATGATCTCTTCCAGATTCCGCACGGCTTCGATCGTTTCGATCATCAGGATCAGCACGCGGTCCTGATGATCGAACGGGGCGGAGAAACGGAACCGATCGACAATGGCTTTCGCAACGGTCGCGTCGGACACAAGTGGGATCATCAGACCATCAACGCCGCATTCCAGATATTTGGTCACCATCCACGGTGACGGGTCTTCCGGGCGCAGGATCGAAACGATGCCGGACAGGTTGGCGGCACGCGCCATTTCCTCAGCCCGCTCCGGGCCGATCGCGCCATGTTCGCAGTCGATCAGCACAGCATCGAAGCCGCATTCGGCCAGCTTCTCGACCAGGCCGGGCGACGAATGGCTAGAATGGACCATCGTCGCTACGTCGCCGGTCCGCAGTTTGTCCTTAAGGGCACGGGAATAGGAGAGATTTCGCTTGAAGAATGATGCCATGATTGAACTCCTTATGGTTTTTGAACATCGGCAGGCATGAAGGATCGAGCGGACCCCGAGGACGGACGCCCGATAAGAAACGGATGGTGCTGCTGGTGGCGTTATCGCCCGCTAATGATGCGAGTTCTTCGCCCGGTCACTGTCGGCAAGACGGCCCTTTATTTGATGGCACCTCTTGTAATGCTTTCGATGAACAGGCGCTGCGAGGATAGAAACGCGACGATCAGCGGCAGGATGACGATGGTTGCAGCAGCCATCAGCGGTCCATAGTCGACCCCCACGTCCTGATTCTTGAAAGCGATGATCCCGACAGGCGGTGGCAGCAGGCTGTCGTCATTCACTGCGATGAGCGGCCAGAAGAGACTGTTCCAATGTCCGACCACCGAGAAGATGCTGAACGCAACGACCGCCGGCATCGTCATCGGCACCATGATCTTCCAGATGATCGCGAACTCCGACAGGCCGTCCAATCGCGCGGCGTGGACGACGTCGTCCGGGATCGCTCTGAAGAACTGGCGGAACAGGAAGATGCCGAACGGCGAGACGATATAGGGAAGAACGAGGGCGGCGTAGCTGTTCAGGATGCCCACCTTCGATGCGAAGATGAAAAGCGGCAGCGCCAGCACCTCATGGGGCAGGAGGAGCGCAATCAGCACGAGGGCAAAGATCAGCTCGCGGCCGGGGAAGCGCATCTTCGCGAGGACGTAGGCCATCGGCGTGCACACCAGGATCTGAAGGGTCAGGATTGCTGTGCAGACGATGACGCCGTTCAACATGTAACGCAGCAGTGGCACGCGGGTCAGCGCCTGCGTATAGTTTTTGACCCCATAGAATTGGGTTGGCAGGAACGAGAAATGGTCCCCGAACATCTCGCCGGGCGGCTTGATCGACAGGCTGACCATCCAGATAAACGGCAAGAGAATGATCGCGCTAGTCATCAACAAGACGGCATGGCGCAGGAAAAGGGCTGGGCGCATCGGCACGTGAATGCTCATTGGTAATGAACCCTCTTGTCCATGACGCGCGCCTGGAGCAGCGTCAGCGCAACGACGATGATGAGGAACACGACCGCGACGGAAGCCCCATAGCCCGTCCGTAAATAGACAAAGCTCTCGCGATAGAGGGTGAACAGCAGCATCTCCGAGGCGTGGCCGGGACCGCCCTGGGTGAGGACCTCGACCGTGTCGAACGTCTCGAACGCCCGCAGCGCCACCACGATGAAGATGAACATCGAGACAGGGCCAAGCATCGGCAGCGTCACCGTCCGCAGGCGATCGAGCCAGAGATCAGCGCCGTCGATGTCGGCCGCGTCGTAGAGGTCCTGAGGGATCGCTTTCAGCCCCGCGAGAAATAGCACCATCGCGAAACCAAGGTTTTGCCAAATGCCAATGACAGCCAGCACCGGCAGGACAGTGTTCTCGTCGCGCAGCCAGTTCGACGTCGGCAGCCCGAGCGACGCGAGCGACTGATTGACGAGGCCGATCGTCGGATGAAGCAGCGCCTCCCACGCAATCGCCATTGCCGCAAGCGTCGCCATATAAGGCACGAAGTGGATCGCCCGATAGAATGCGCGGAGACTCTTTCCGCTCTCGATAAGCAGCGCGATCCCCAGACCGAACATGATCGTCCCGGGCACCACGGTCGCCACATAAACGAGCGTGTTGATCAGGGATGCTCGAAAGCCGTCATCGGCGAAGACCTGCTCGAAATTGTCGACTCCGACAAAGGATAAGGTCCGCGCGCCAAAATGCCAGTTGGTGAGTGCGACCGCGAAAACCGCAAGCACCGGCAAGAAGAACAACGCGACCAGCAGGACCAGTGCGGGCGCGGCCAGCATATAGGACGTGAACGTCTCCGATAGCGCGCGCCGACGCAGCGCCCGAGCATTGTGCTCTGACGGGGCGCGGGTCGATATCAGCAGGTGCTGACTCCACGTGCTGGTGAAACTTGCGCTGCTGCTCATGAAACAATCTCGCGGACCGCTCCGGCCGAGACCGAGCTGTTCGAACACTGGCGAAGGCGCTTACCATCCGCCGCGAAGAGCAGTGCCCGCTTTGGATCGAAGCGGACGGACAATGAGTGCGCGCCGGCAATGGCTGGCGCTCGGCTCGCATCGAGACGCGCTACAAGCGGTTCTCGCTGCCCGCCAATATCCAGATGGACGAACAGGTCCGAGCCCATATGCTCGACGAGGCGCACCGTTCCCGAGAGTGAAAAGCTATCACCCGGCGTTGCCAGATCGAACATTTCCGGCCGGATGCCTATCGTGACGACCGCGCCGACGGGGAGTCCTTCGCCGATTGGCACGGCGATCGTCGCCACCGCGACCCTGCCGTCCTCGCGCACCACGCCTTCCAGCATGTTGATCTTGGGCAGCCCGATGAACTCCGCGACACGGCGATCGTCAGGATCGGCATAGATGTCATGCGGCGGCGCGACCTGCAGCAGTTCACCGTCTAACATCACCGCGACACGGTCTGAAAGCGTCATCGCTTCCGCTTGGTCATGGGTCACATAGACGAAGGTCGTGCCCAGCCGGTTATGCAGTTCCTTGATCTCGGCGCGCATCTGGACGCGCAGCTTGGCGTCGAGATTAGAGAGCGGTTCATCCATCAGGAAGACCGCCGGATCGCGGACCATCGCGCGGCCGACCGCGACACGCTGGCGCTGGCCACCCGAAAGCTGGCCGGGCTTCCTCGCAAGCAGATGACCGATACCGAGCGCCTTGGCGGTGCGGGTGACGTCCCGCTCGATCTCCGCGACCCTCGCGGTCGTTCTCGGCATGAATCGACCCAGCAGCGGCAACCGCTGCCAAGCGGATAGCCGCCGCATGCGCAAGGGCAATGCCATGTTCTGCGCGACTGTCATGTGCGGGTAGAGGGCATAGGATTGGAACACCATCGCCACGTCACGCCGCTTCGGGCGCACCCCGTCGACCACGCGATCACCGATCGAAACCGACCCACCCGTCTGCACCTCGAGCCCGGCCAGGATCCGCAAAAGCGTCGACTTTCCGCAGCCCGATGGACCGAGCAGCGTCAGGAACTCGCCATCCGCGATCTCAAGCGAAATGTTGCTTAAGACGGATGTCGGCCCGAAGGTTTTTTTGATTGCGTTGATGGATATTCCGCTCATCACTCAGCAGCCTCCGCAATGTCGCTGGAGGCAGCCGAGCCGCCTTCCAGGTAAGTTGTCTGTTCCACACAAATGCGCCGGAGGATCTGCCGGTAACCATTGAGACCAGTTTCGAAGACCTCCGGCTCCAATCTGATGGCAGGCAGGTCAGCAGCGTTTTGCAGTACTTCCCTCAGCACCCTTCCCGTCATCGACACAGGTATCGGGACTCCCAGGAGATGAAGAACGGTGGGCGCGAAGTCGCAGATGCCCGATGGAATGTCTGAATTCTGTCCCCGATCCCGGAATGCCGCACCTGCCACAATGCCTACCGCGGCAAGCTCTTTCGGATGCAGTCCGCCATGCACGCCAAGGCCCGGACGCCGCGCATTATCGTACCAGGTTCTCCCCACCAGCCCGAACTCGTCGACGATGTCGTCGGCCCGGAACGAGAAATAGACGTCAGGCGCGCGCTCATGGTCGGCAAAGATCAGACTGCTGGCGAAACTGCCTGGGGCTATGCCCTCGACAGCGTTTCGAGGGGCGGTGAAGATCGGCCCGCACCAGGGCCGTTCGGTCAGGGCCTCAACGACACGACCTAGATTGTTTTCAGAGCGATCGGTCAGGTAAAGCGCGCCGACCTGCCCGGGAACGACCACCAGGTCCACGTCAGTATCTGGCGCCGGGCCTGGGTTGAAGCCATCAGCCTTTAGTTCTTCGATGACCGAGACGCGGCTATGTGCGGTGATATGGCCATGATCGGACGCGATGATGATCTGAACGCCTGCGGCCCTCCCCTCCGCTTCCCACCAGTCGAGCACGCGACCGAACTGTGCGTCGTAAAAGGAGATGATGTCGCGGGTGGCGGCTGCCGCGGTTCCATGGAAATGCGAAGTCGTGTCGGGCTCGCCATAGGAAATTATCGTTACATCCGGCTCCAGCTTCGGCCAGACGAAATCGAGAAAAGCGGACGTGATCCAGACTTGCCCATCGGTATCCGCCTCGCCTTGCGGCGGAGCGGGCGGCAGCGGACCGAGATGGGCCTCTGCCCGGTCAAGCAGGTCATTCGGTGAACAGGCTTCACGGAAATGTCCGGAAAACCGGAGATGACCGAAAGCTTCTGCCTGGTGGTTGAATAGCCGGGTCGTCCCAGGGGTATTGGTAGCAAGGACCGCCAGGCTCTTTCCGGCTTTGTGAAGGATCTCACCCAGTGTCGGCGCAGTCATCAGGCCGCCATTGCTTTCGCGGTTCAATCGCTCGATGAGGCGCGCATCGGCAGTGTCAACATAGAGCTGCGGTACAGCTTTTCGATCGATATACTTGTTGCCCACCATTCCGTGCTTGCCGGATGTCGCCCCTGTGACCAGGCTCGGAAATGCAACCCGCGTCTCGCTAGGATAGACCGTTCGACGGCGGGACAACGTCGTACCGCTTCTTCGTACCCGCTCTACGTTGGGGGTGAGTTCGGGACTGATCAGATCGGGGCGTAGCCCGTCAAAGCTTACAATAAGAATTTTCACGGGGATCGACCCTGCAGACACAACTTCATCGTTCGTTGCAGCGCGGCGTATCGGTCTGACGTAACAAATCTGTGACATATATTTAATAATACGATTCAGTACCGCCACTATTCGATGGATGGGCTTTACAACATGGAGTGACTAAAAATGGGATCGGAGGTCGGCGATGTGCCACTGAACGCAATCAGGGCGTTCGCCATGATCGCGCGAGAAAGGAGCGTGACCAAGGCAGCCGAGGCGCTCGGCACCACACAGAGTTCGGTCAGCAGGTATCTCGCGGTCCTGGAAGATTATCTCGGCGCCGGGCTGATCAAACGACAGGGCAGATACACCGAGCTGACCGATTTCGGACGGCTCTTCGCCAATTCCGTAGCCGAACCTCTCGACCATATCTCATTCACGGCGCGAAGAATGCGCCGACGAGAGCGGCGCCAGATCAATCGGATCGTCGTCAATTCGTCCCTGCCAACTTTCGCCTATACGTTCCTGATCCCGAATCTCCAGGAATTCTCCACCGAGATGGGTGGTGCTGTCATCGACGTGATGAGTTCCCTGTCGCTGCCATCTTCGACAGATGGTTTTGATGTTCTGATTACGCGTGACCTCGCTCTCGTCGAACCATCGGACCACTGGGAAGTTTATCGTGAACATCTTGTCTGCGTCGGCGCTCCCAGTCACATAGCTGGAAAAGGCATGGCAATCGCCAGGTCCTTGCCGATCCTCACGATTACCTCTCGCCCCGACATCCTGCCTGCCTGGCTGAAGGCCCATGATTTGACTTCTGACGACATCAAGCCGGGGGCGCGATACGATCACCACTATATGGCGCTGCCCGCCGTCATCACTGGCAAGTGCCTGCTTGTCGCGCCTGAGATCGTGGTAGGCGACCTAGTGCGTAACGGTTTGCTCAAGGTCGTTCCAAATTCGCGCACACCAAGTGGAATGCAGTATCGAGCATATGCTGTGGACCGGAGCAATAACCCGGAACTTGCGCGTGCTTTCTGTCGTTGGCTGGTGCGCCTTTGCCGCAAGGAGCCTTTGATCGCGGAATCCAGCCGGATCGAATAATGCGACTGTTGCATCGATAGATTCGATACATGGATTTGCCCAATCCGCATTTTCGCAGGCCACATGGACATATTGCCCATGTGTCGTGCCATGGCCCTGTGGCGCCGGTCAGGATCACGTCCGCCATGTAGGCCCCCACTTCTGGAGTTGTCCATGTCACTCGTTTCAAGCCGCCTCAAATCCATTCGTCCATCCGAAACGAAGGCGATGACGGCTCAAGCGGCCGCGCTCAAGGCGCAAGGCCATCAGGTCATTACCCTCAGTCAGGGCGAGCCCGACTTCGACACGCCCCTCAATATCGTTGAAGCCGGTATCCAGGCAATCCGTGATGGTCGAACCCGATACACGGCGGTGGCCGGAGTGGCACCGCTAAGAGAAGCAATTCGAGACAAACTGGCGCGGGAAAATGGCCTCAACTATTCGATCGACCAGATCACGGTCGGCTGCGGGGCCAAACAGGTCGTCTTCAACGCGCTCTTTGCCAGTCTGGAGCCGGGCGAGGAGGTCATCATCCCCGCTCCCTGCTGGGTCTCTTACCCCGATATGGTGCGCCTCGCCGGTGGCGACCCCATGATCGTCAACTGCCCGGAAGCACACGGCTTCAAGCTGACGCCGGAGGGGCTTGAGAAGGCGATCACCTCCCGCACCAAATGGCTGATGCTGAATTCGCCCAGCAATCCCACGGGCGCCGTCTACAGCGAAACCGAGCTTGCCGCACTGGCCGACGTTCTGAGGCGGCATCCGCACGTCTACATCCTGTCAGACGATATCTACGAGAAATTAGTCTACGGAGCAGCGCGGTTCGCGACAATGGCGAGCGCTGCCCCCGATCTTTTCAACCGCACCGTCACGATCAATGGTGTATCGAAAACCAATGCGATGACGGGTTGGCGCGTCGGCTATGGCGCCGGGCCCATCGAGCTTATCAAGGCCATCAATGTCATTCAGGGGCAAACCACGTCGCACACCAGCTCGATCTCCCAATATGCGGCTATCGAAGCGATTGCCGGTGACCAAGGGTACGTTCCTGAGTTCGAGAAGCGCCGCAACCTGGTCGTTGAAAGGCTCAATGCCGCGCCGGGATTGAGCTGGACCGTCCCTGACGGAGCCTTCTACCTATTCGCCAACTGCGCCGGTGTCCTCGGCCAGAAGACGGAAGCGGGCAGAGTGATTGCGACCGATACCGACTTCGCCATGTATCTGCTCGAAGAAGCGGGTGTCGCGGTCGTTCCGGGCTCAGGCTTCCTAGCCTCCCCGTACATCCGCATTTCCTACTCCTCCTCGATCAGCGAGCTTACCACAGCGTGCGACCGCATCACCGCGGCTTGCACCAAACTTTCTCAGGACAAAGCAGCATGAGCCAGGGCACGCTTCTCAAGAACACCATTTCGAAGAACGGCCTCGCTCATGTGATGGCCGCACATAGTCCGTTGTCGGCCCGTCTTGTCGAGGAAGCCGGGTTCGACGGCATTTGGGCGTCCGGCTTTGAGCTGTCGGCTTTGTATGGCCTCCCCGATGTCAGCCTCGTCTCGATGAGAGAGCACCTCGAGATGGTGCGCGCAATGGCGGAGCAGTCGTCGCTGCCGATCATCGCCGATATCGATACAGGGTTCGGAAATGCGATCAACGTGATTCATGCGGTGAAGCAATACGAACATGCAGGCGCAGCAGCAGTTGTTATCGAGGACAAGACCTTTCCCAAAATGACGAGCCTGTTGGCTGATGGCCGGCAGGAACTGCTTCGGGTCGAGGAATTCCAGGGCAAGATCCGCGCAGCGATCGCGACACGCTCCGATCCGAACTTCCTGATCATTGCGCGAACAGAGGCTTTGATCGCCGGTCTCGGCGAGAACGAGGCCCTCGATCGAGCCGCCGCGTATGAAGCTGCTGGCGCCGACCTCATCGTCGTCCACTCCAAGCAGAAGACGCCGGATGAGGTGGAGAGCTTTGTCCGAGCCTGGAATGGCAAAGGCGGCATCGTAGTCATTCCGACCGCCTATCCCCAAATGAACGAGGCCCGGATCAAGGATTTGGGAAAAATCTCGGTCGTCATCTATGGCAACCATGCGGTCCGCGCTTCGGTGACGGCCATGAAGGATGTATTCGCGCGGATCCTTAAGGATCGCGGCATTCACAACGTCGACAAGGACATCATTTCAGTCGAGGAAATTTTCCGTCTCCAGAAGATGGACCAGGTGAAGGCCAATGAAAAGGAGTTCCTTGCGTGAAGGAAGCCTGCTGGTCCGCTCATGATGCGGTCGATTTCATGCCACCGCCCAGGCATCCGCTGACCCTCGCAGGGAATCGTCGGTTGAGGCGAGGCGTCTCTCACCTGCGCTTGCCTGTATGTGGTGCCTGGTCCCTTCGTGTCGGCGATGGGGTCTCGTCATTGCAACTCAGCGAATTCAACGGTGGAGGGGTCTCGGTGACGCTTCGATCAGCATTCACATTGAATGGTGGTGAAGCAGCGCTAGGAGCCCGTCCAGTTAGCTGCGGCGTCGTGCTGTATCATGAAGGGGAGCATGAGGATTTGTGGGGCAGTCAAGCGGCGCGGACCATTTCGCCGTTCTCGTGATTGTCGTTCGCCATGCCGGGATACCATTGCCGGAAGGTCGAGCGCAGAGAGCCATCGAGGGTCTGCGTGCGGGTTTGCAGCAGAAGATGTGCGCCGATCCTGCTCCACTGCATCTGCTGTTTCTTGGCGAACCGCTTGGAGATGACGGCGTTGACGGTGGCCTCGACGAAGGCCGAGGAGATGCGTTCTCCGGACCGGTAGCGCTCGCCATAATTGATCAGGCTGGCACTGTTGGAGGCGATGTAGGCCTGGAACTCGCCGATGGCGGTCAGGAGCTTGCGCATGTTCGGATAGCCTGTTTCGAGACCTTCCGCGTCGAATTGCAGCCCGGCGATCTCGTCACGGGCACGATAGACGTTACCATGCCAGAGATGCCATTTGATCCTGCGCAGGGTTTCAAGCAGGTCCTGTCCGGCCTGCTCGTCGTGGTTTTCGAGCCCTTGCGCGAACTGGCGAAGGACCGTGATGCGCATGGTGATATGGAACCAGTCGAGAACATGCTCGCTTGCCGGTGCGATCATTTCGGCGAGCGAGCGGACTTCTTCCCCACCGTCGGTGATGAAGGTGATATCCTGATTGGCCTGGACGCCCTGCTTCTTAAGATGGTCGAGAATGCGCCGTTGCGGCTTGCGATCATAGCCATGGACGAAACCGATGTAGCGCGGAGCGCCGTCTTCAGGCAGCGAGCGGCCTACGATCAGCTCGAAATTCTTCTTCCGGTCGTTGCGGTCGCGGATGTAGCCGCCATCCAGGCCGATGACGATGCGGCCATCGGGGATAGGCAGGTTCATCCAGTCGCGCGGGCAGGCATCCTGCATGAAGGATACCCGCTCTTCCGTCAACTCCCGCTCCATGCGGCGAGCGGTGCGCAGCGCATGCTGCCGGACCGTTGTGGCGTTGGCGCCGCAATCGATCGGCAGCACGTCGGCCAGCAACTCGGCCGCGGCCGCATAGGGCACGAGTGAGGCCCACCGGGTTTCCAGATAGAGGCGTTCGGGCGCGATGTGGTCTGGGATCAATGTCCGCAACGGGGAGACAGTTGTAGGGCTGTTCGTGCCGTCCGTCCGTGGCAGGAAATAGCGCGGGCTTTTCAGGCGCACGTCGCCGAACAGGGTATGGAAGGTGACGGGATAGCTTCCCTTGCTGCGCAGGCGACGCCCATCCAGCTCGCGGTTTTCGCTCAGCCAAAGTTCCACCTGCGTCTCCACCATCGCCTGCTGTAATTTCGCAAGAAGGCTTTTCGCCTCCGACAACGACAGACCGAGATCCTCGGCCCCTTTCGTCACCTTCACCAGATCGGCGACCGTCTCGGTCGCGATGGTTTCGCCATCGTCGTCTATCATCTGCAATATCAGCCGCGCCCGCATGTCGTCTTCCCGCATCGGAGTTTTCCAGAATGACCGGAGTGGAGATTGGGCCCGTGACGCCCGTTTTTCCTCTGCGGCCTGCCGGAAACGCTGATAGAGACCATCAGTTAGCAATCCGAAAATCGTCCGGCAAACCGACATGACCTCGACAAAGCGGGCAGCAAACGCCGGCGGAACGACCGGGCTGTGCTCCAGACGCTGCTCGAACCGGGTTGCGGGACTCCGAGTTCACGCGCCTGCGCGTCGAGAATGTCAGCCTTGCCGAGCGCGTCGTCATCGCCGTGCGCGGCAAGGGATCGAAACGCCCGGAAATTCCGATCCGTCGGGAACTGGCGCAGATGCTCAGGCTTCATATCGGCACCCGCCGCGCGGGCCCGCTCTTTCAGAGCCGTGAGTGGGGTGCCGGCACACTCGCCGGTGGTGATGCCGCCCTCTGGCCCGTCACATCTGCTGGTGCATGAGGATCAGATGTTCGCTCTGCCGCAGGCGATCATTCACTCTCCGCCGCTCGAACGACTGGCCTAGCAGGGTAGCTCGGCCTCTGATCCGAAAAAGCAATTCCTGCAATTCCCCGGCGCGGTCCGGATCATCAAGGACCGCAAGGGACCGGGTGTCGCCGATTTCCGTGATGAATTCCAATGCTGTGGCGAGATCCTCATCGAGGTCAGGCCCGAGCGCTTGGTCCCTCTGCCACATCCAGGCTTCCGGTCCCCCACAATCCTCGGGCGGGCAGTTGCCGTCACCGCCCGTACACGCCGGATAGTGAGCGCCGGGTTTGACAGGCCGGCGCTCCTCTAGCCGGACCTCGTGCTCCCAAGGGATGTTGAGGTCTGTCGCATTGCAGTTAATTAGGTTCTTCCTCACTTTGTGTGGTTCACCCGTCGTTAGCGAGGTTGTCGCTATGGGCGGACATGCGAACGAAATCGAAATGGTCGCCCGGCCCAGGGGTCAAGATACTGGGTATCGCGCTCGCCGGTGATGACGGTTGGGTTGTTTCCGCTGCTGGATCCGCGGTCGGCATCTGCCCCGATTGTGGACGGCGAAGCCGAAGTAGGCATGGCTGGTCACGCCGCAGCCTCCAGGATCTGCCGGTCCAGGGGCAGTCGGTGACAGTGAAACTCCTGCTGAGCCGCTGGCGATGTGCACATGGGGAATGCGCACGACGAACGTTCACCGATCGACTGCCGACGGTAGCTGATCCATACGCGCGTCGGACGAGAAGGGTCGTTGAGATTGTCGGCCTGCTTGGCCACAGCGCTGGCGGTCGTCCTGGCGAGCGCTTGATGCAACGGCTCGGCATGCCGGTCAGCGACGACACTATCCTGCGGCAGTTGAAGCGGGATGCCGCGAGTGCTCAACGCAATTCCGACATACGAGTGGTCGGTATCGATGACTGGAGTTGGCGGCGGGCGACGAGCTACGGAACCATCATGGTCGACCTCGAACGCCGCTCGGTCGTCGACATACTGGACGACCGCAGCGTCGAGAGTGCCGCCAAGTGGCTTCGGAGTCATCCTTCGATCGAGATCGTCAGCCGGGACCGCTGTGGCCTGTATGCGCAGGCCACCCGTGAAGGCGCACCGAAGGCCCGGCAGATCGCCGATCGGTTTCACCTGGTCCAGAACCTTCGCTCGGCCATCGAAGAACAGATGAGCCTTTCCGGGCGCGCCACCAGCAGAGCCATTCTTTCGGAGGATGCAATTGTTGACGCCGCGACACATCGCCGGCGCGCCCGTCTCGCACATAGGCAATCTCGCCAGGAGATATTCGACATGCTCCATGCCTTGCGCCAGGAAGGACTGTCCTACAGCGAGATCGCCCGACGGACCGGCTATGAGCGTCGCAGCGTAACGAAGTGGCTCAAGCTCGAGGCTCCGCCAGACAGGCGACGAGCGGCACTGAACTCCACATCGCCTTGGTATTTCGAAGCCTTCCTCACCCAATGCTGGAAGGATGGGAACCGCTGCGGCCGACACCTGTTTCATGACGTCAAGCAGCGCGGCTACACCGGCAGTTTCACCAATCTGGAGCGGCTTCTCGGTGCCTGGCGGCGGGCCGAAAGAGAGCAGGCTGTTGTTGATGTGCCGCCCGCCACGTTGAAGTCGGAGCCGGTTCGAGATCCGGACACCGGAAATGCAATCTCGCCAGTGGTTGCCGCAGCGCTGTGCATCAAGCCGCGAGGCCTGCTAACGGACCAGCAGGCAAGGAAGGTCGATGCCCTGAAGCAGGAATCTGACGCTTTCGCCGAGATGCGGTATCTGGCGATGCGCTTCAACGGCATCCTTCGCAGCAAGAGATCGGCACCACTGGATGCATGGATCGACGATGCGCTCGACTCCGAACTCATTCCGATCATGCGGTTCGCCCGTGTCTTGCGCAGAGACATCGATGCCGTGAACAACGCCATCGAGCTGCCTTGGAGCAACGGACAGGCCGAAGGCCAGATCAATCGCCTCAAGACCCTCAAACGTGCAATGTACGGTCGGGCAGGTCCGGAATTGCTGAAGGCACGAATGCTGCCACGGCTTCACACAAAGTGAGGAAGAACCCAATTAAGTGCCAAGCGACATCGGCTACGAAGTGCAGTAGACCGAGACGGCGCGTCGCCGCCTCAACTGGCGTCACCTTACCTGGCGAACGTCACCCACTCTTCCAGCGGCGCGCGGTCGGTGCGGAACGCGTTTTCGGGCTTGGATGTGTCCTCACGGCCAAGCGCCATGCCACAGACGACGATCTCCGCGTCGGGAATGTTGAGCACCGGCCTGATCTGCTTGTGATAGGGTGCAAAGGCCGCCTGCGGGCAGGTGTGCAGACCCCTGCCCCGCGCCGCCACCATGATGTTCTGCAGGAACATGCCGTAATCGATCCACGAGCCCTTGTTGAGCCGCCGGTCAACGGTGAAGATCATGCCGACCGGTGCGTCGAAGAAGACGAAGTTGCGGTCGTGCTGCGCGCGCATCCTGTCGACCTCACGCCGGCCGATGCCGAGCACGCTGTAGAGGGCGAAGCCGTTGGCTCGCCGCCGGGTCAGATAGGGCTCGAAGAACTGGTCGGGATAGTAGCGATACTCGTCCCACTCGGCCTTTTCGGCGCGGACGCCGGAGTTGAGGATGGCGTCGGTGATCCGCTGCTTGACCTCGCCCTTGGTGACGTAGACTCGCCAGGGCTGCATGTTGGTGCCCGAAGGTGCACGCGCGGCAACAGAGAGAATGGCGCGGATCGTCTCGTCATCGACCATGTCGGGCAGGAAGGCCCGCACCGAACGGCGCGACGTGATCGCCTCGTCGACGATCGCCGCATCATCTGTAACTGTAGTCCTGTTTTCCAGCATGGGCCGTCCTTAGCGCATGACCCCGGAAACCGGAAATCGGTTTCCGGAAAGCATCATGCGCAGTCTAGAAATGCTAGAGCGTCCTTTGCGCGTCCAATTGGACGCGCGGCGCTCTAGCGTGGGTCTCAACCGGACGCCCCTCAACTCGCCGTTCGTAGCCACGGCCGCGCATAGCGCAGAAATCCCCGAGAATGGTCCAGTCAGGTTCAGGCGCCACCGTGTTCATGCGGACGCCCCGCCGCATGTATAGGTCGAAGCTCGCACTCGCCGACCAAACAATCAGCGCCTGGAAATACTGGTAGCAGGTTTCCTGTGGCACTGGATGGGCGGCGAGCCAAGTGAGTCCATCCGCAAAGCTCTGAGTGTCGGCGAGCTCCTTATGCAGATCAACGCGCTTGGGCCATTCGGTGTCCGAGAGGGAGGCGAAATTCACGATCGAAGCGCCCTTGGGCATACGGCAAAGAAGTTCATATGAGAGATGGCGTGTCCCGAGATAATTCACGCGTGCAACAATATCGCGGTCCAGTATGCGGGGGACGCCGGCGGCATTCACAAGACCGTCGATGCGTTCCGGGAATTTGGTAAGCGCTGGGCGCACTCTGGTCGATCTGAATGAAGCCGTCCAGCGTGACAGCGGGATCACCTCGAGCGAGCCGATGACGCGCGCGCCTTCGCACCGGGCAAGACGGGCGACTTCGCTGCCGACTCCGGAGAGACACCGGTTATGACGATGATTTTACCTGTAAGTTTCAACGGCTTCTCCAATTTAATGGCTGAGGGACGGCACTCTCGTGCAGACGACCTTCCAAACGAGTTGGCCTGATGAGGCGCGCGGCGTCCTTGACCGGAGCCGCCGCCGCTCAATTGAACTTCTCAATGACCGCCAGAGACCGCGCCCGCGCGTGCCGTTGCCCGACTTAAGCGTTGGTCCCACCTCGCGATCGAAAGATCGATGCGCCGTTAGGCGCTGTCCTTATGCAGCATCGGGCAAGATTGATAAAATCGATTGTTTGTATGAATCTTATCGGCGCTGTGGATACAGGACGCCGCTCTGATTTGGTCTTTTGAGGCTGCCGCTGAGCCCTTCGGCGCCGTTGCCGACGTACGGATTTGCCCGCATCGGCTTCTTCAAGCCGGCGCATGTGAAGTGACTTCTGGCGTTTGCCGTTCGCGCGCTGATCATCGCCCGCAAGAAGCTGGTCGGGCAAGGCGTCATGCAAACCAGATCCGCGGTGTTGTCGTGGGTGTTTCAGTCCCGCTTAATCAAACAGGAGCTGCAGGCCGGCGAGGGAATAGCCGGGCTATCCGCCGCCGTGCAGAGCCTCATTGCAGCGCGTGCCGCGATGCACTCGGCCGTCGGCAATCGATGGCAACATCAAGAACGTCGCGAAACGTTCCACGGCATGCCGCCGGCTAATGATAGTCCCAGGCGTCGACAACCTGACCGCGCTCGCGTTCTCCGCGGTGGTGGACGCTTTAGGCGCTCCCGCGATCTGGGCGCCTATCTTGGCCTGGTGCCACGCCGCTTCCAGTCGGGCGAGGTCGACTACATGACAGAATGTCGAAATGCAGCGCCGGCGGGTGCGTAACCCTGCTCTATGCGGCGGGCGATGTCATGCTGACATGCTTATCGAGACGCATTGAAGCGGTGATGTCACGTTGTCTGCATATAAACGCGTTGAGACCTGCGGCCGCTGATGTCAGCTGACCACGGTCACGGCTTTCCATTCCGCCATGGCCTGCAGCCGGTCAACATGTGTGGCGAGAGCGGAGCGTTTTGAGTAGGGCGGGACGAAGAGATTGCGCAGAGCCGAGAAGATCGAAACGAAGCGTTGCAGTGCTCCTGGTGATCGGAAGCCTTGCGTGGTCCGCTCCCGTTTTCGCAGCGGCACATGTGCATTCTCCGCCCGGTTATTCAATCCCTTGTGCGACCGGTGCTCGACGTGCGGCATCACCTGTCGCCTGGCTGCTCCATAGGAGCGCAGCTTATCGGTGATCATGCGCTTCGGCGCGATGCCTTGCTTCTTCAACAGCCGTGTCAGCAAGCGCTTGGCCGCCTTGGTATTGCGGCGGTTCTGGACGATCTCGTCGAGCACATAGCCGTCCTGGTCGATGGCCTGCCACAACCTGTTCATGCCATCGGGTCTATGCGGTTCTGTCGCAAATCGTGCTTTTGGTCACAACGGGACGCTTTCGCGCCGATGATCATGCTGCAAGGATTTCGAACCGCTCGGCGATCGAGGGACGTGGATTATGGCGAACCTCGCCTGCCGTTACGCATCATGTGAACCATCTCGATGCCGGAAAGGACGGCATCGGCACTCGCCATCGACTTGAAGCCGAGCATCGACCGAGTGCGGCGCTTGGTGCGCCGATGGTCCTGCTCGATCCGATTGTTGAGGTACTTGCTCTTGCGGATGCGGATCGGCTTCAGCGCTGGTCGCGATCGATTCCGCAGACGGTGTTCGGCGTCGCAGGAAATGATCGCCTCATGATTGGTCGGGCTGCCGTCGATGACGATGCGATCCGGTCTGCCGTGGCGCTCCAGGGCCTTCCGGAAGAAGCGCTTGGCTGCCGGCAGGTCGCGGTGTTCGCTGAAGAAGAACTCGACCGTGTCGCCGACGCCGTCGACGGCACGATAGAGATACATCCGTTGGCCGCGTATCTTGATGTATGTCTCGTCCATGTGCCACTTGCCGGTGACGGCGCGCTTGCGCCCGTTGAAGCGCTCCAGAAGCTGGGGCGAGAAGTGGACGACCCAGCGGTGCACAATCGAATGGTCGACGTTCAGGCCGCGTTCGGCCATCATCTCCTCCGGACGCGCAGGCTGAGATTGTAGGCCAGATACCAGCGCACGCACAGCAAGATCACTGATCGGTCAAAATGACGGCCTTTGAACATAGCAAGCGAGCTCCCCGAAAAAGAGAGGCCTTCGTGCCAGATGTGGGTTGCCATTCCGTTTGCGACAGAACCATATGCCGGCTATGTCGGCAGGCGCTATGCCGGACAGCGGCTGAAAACGCTTTTGGCCTGGCATGAACAATATGCCCCTGACGAGTGGGAAAAACATCGCAATGCGGCGATCTACGTCCTTCAAGGTAATCGCAATCCCCTGATCGATTTCCCCCAATGGGCCCCGCGCCTGCAGCTTGAAGGCTGACGAGATCGGTCGTGTCGGGAGGCACGCGCCTGGGCAGTGGCTGGGACAAGGCGCCAGGCTGGAACCGCCATAACCGCAATGGCGATGTTCGCCGCGATCCACACAAGGACAGGAAGCGCAAGCGGCCAGGAAAGCGTGGCATGCAGGACGAGCGAACCTATAAACTGCAACAGGAAATATGGTACGCTGTGAAAGGCGACGACGATCTGCTGCTGCACGGCGGAGGCGACTTGCGAAATGCGCGACGCCACCTGGCCGGCGAAGAGATCGTGGAAGACGGCTACCGCATAGCCCTCTGATTCTCTCTAGGTATACTCTCGGCGATATCCGCGGGGGGTGACGGAGAGCGGACATGCCGCTCCTGCTGACCAACGCAGCAAGGCGTCAAGAGCGAGCTTCCGTCCCTCATGCCGACTCGATCGAACTCGGAACAGCGATCACTTGGATATCTTAAGCATCGCGGTCCCGATCAACGTAATGCCGATGGAGGCCAACCGCGCCAGGTCGAGGCGCTCCTTAAGGAAGAAGACACCAAACAGCACAGCGAACACCATGCTTGATTCCCGGACTGCGGATACCAAAGCCAAAGGCGCTTGTGTCATTGCCCAAGTGACAATCCAATATGCCAACAGAGAAATCATGCCCCCGAGCACTCCGACCTTCCAGCATTTCTGCAGCGAGACCCGAACCTGCCCCCTTCGCAGATACAACGCCACCAAGGTTATCGGAATACCGTTGAAGAGGTGAGACCAGAAAGTGTAGCTTTCTGCGCTTTCGGCAACACGGGCGCCTAAACCATCTACGATCGTATATCCGGCGATAAATACGCCCGTGCCCACCGCATACAGCATTGCTTTTGGTTCCCGGAAGCCTCCCGCGCCACGCGTCAGGGTTAGGCTCATGATACCCAGAGCGATAACAACAACCGAAAAGCCAGCCTGCATGGTCAGTGTTTCACCCACGATCGCGACGGAGATGAACGCTACGACCAGCGGTGAGCAACCCCGAGAAATGGGGTAAACGTGGCTCAGATCTCCATAACGATATGCATTGATCAGAAACACGCAGTAGGCAGTATTAAGCACACATGAAGCCCAAATATATGGCCAGCTTTCTGGCGTCGGGAACGCCACAAATGGGACAACCACCATACCGACGGCAACCTGGCTCATCATCATGACTGCTATCATGACGAGCCTGTCGGCATTCACCTTGACCAAGGCGTTCCATGCCGCATGCAAAACAGCCGCGCCAAACACCATCGCAAACACTCCCGTCGTCATATCAAACTCCGTGTTTGGTAGTGTCCACCCTGGTGTCCATCTCGGCTCGTCTCGGTTTTAGCAACTAACTCCTGCGACGTAGCGGGTTGTAGGAGGTTTGCGACAAAGCCTTATTCGACCTGGATTGCCGGCCATGACGACGCGGATCGCCACCGCAAGGTCGGCGATCAGGGCGGCAACGCCGGCGGTCTCCGTTTTGGTTGGCCATCGAGCATGGACGACAAGTCCGCCGCCGACGCCAAAGGCAGAGGCTTTCGAGCAGATTTCTCGACATGCTGCAAGGACGGCAATGGTCGAACGTTGCCGTTTAAGCCGAGAGTCGGTCGCGCATCGTGTCGATGAAGCCGGACAATTCGTTGCGGTTGACGCCCATTACGCGGACGCGACGAAGCTGAAGATCCTCGGAGAGATCGAGAACCGTCCTGCCTTCCATCAAAGCGGCGAAGGCATCGCCCGGCGCGAGTGTTGACGATCCGGCCGCCGTTGCACCGGCGACTCAGGCTGGCGAGACACGGCGGCCGATGATGCGCTCGCCTTCATCGGTCTGAAGACGATAGACCCGTGTCGATTCGTTCGGCAGCCGCTTCCAGATCGGGAGCAACAGGCCGGCGACGACATGGATGGTGCTGTCGACGAACTCCGGCACTTCAGCCACCTCAGCTTCCCAGGCACGGGCGAAAATGTCCGGATCGGCCTTCACCCAATGGATTTCGTCCGTCATCTTCACGGGGATGTTGTGGTTCTCCATCGGTCGGATCAAGCGGACACGCCGTTCGACCTCACCATCGTCGAGAATGGCTCGTGGTCGGAACCTGCACAGCGGCGCCGCCGGACCGCTCGTTGATCAACAGGATGGCGCGGCGATCGGAAAGGTAATCAAGAGCAGCGTCGAGCGTGACCGGCCGGTTGCGTTCGCGCTGCGTGATCGTCAACACCCTAGTCTCGGCGCCGATGCCGGGATGGACATGAATGGTGCGCCGGTCGGCGACGACAAAACTCTCGGCTGTGAGGGTTTCGAGCCCCCATGTCGTACGTTCCGGATGCGATCGCGCCCTCGATCGATGCTCCGGATAGTCCAGAGCGGGAGCTGTCCGAAAATTGTAGCGTATTTCGGACTCATCCGTTGCATTTGTCCGAATTTGTAGCATATTTCGGACATGCCTAGTTGAGCCCGATACCGATCTTCGCTCGCGCCTGCTGGCCCGCATCGAGTCCAAACCCGACGAGGTCTGGACCCCCGGCGACTTCGCCGATCTCGGCGCGCGCGCCGCCGTGGACAAAACCCTGCAGCGCCTGGCAGCCGCGGGGGAGCTGCGCCGGATCGACCGAGGCCTCTATGACCGGCCGCGCACGAACAACCTGACTGGCCGCGCCACCGTGCCGGACTATCGCGCTGTGATCCGCGCTGTCACGCGCCGCGATCGGGCGCGCGCCGTCATTGATGGCATGACGGCCGCCAACGACCTCGGCCTGACGACCGCCGTCCCCGCCCGAATAGAAGTGCTGGTCGATGCGCGGTTGAAGCCAATCAAGCTCGGCACGCAGGAAATCCACTTCAAATACGCTGCCCCTAGCCGCCTCTATTGGGCGGATCGGCCGGGGATGCGGGTCGTCCAGGCCTTGCACTGGATGCAGGACATGCTGACCCAGAAGGGCGAACGGAAGCGTATCCAGGCGACGTTGCGCCGCCTGCTTGCCGACCCCAAGCACGGCGAGGCCATTCGCGAGGATCTGCGCGCCGGTCTCTCCGCTGTGCCGATCTGGATGCAGGAGTTCCTCCGCGAAATCCTGAGGGCGGACCCGCACGAGGCGAAGCCATGAGTACCGATGCTTACCGCCAGGTCATCGCGGCATCCCCACGTGACCGGCTCGCCTGTTCCTCGCCACGGCCAATCGGATCGGAGCTCCGGTGGGCAATGTCGAAAAGGATTTCTGGGTCTGCTGGACCCTCAATTCGCTCTTCCACGAACGGCCTGCGGGGGAGCCACGGCTGCTTTTCAAGGGCGGGACGTGAGACCGGTAATTTCTCTGGGGTCAGGCAGCATGCAAAAGAGGCGGTTTCGGCTTGAATCTTGGAGGCACGTTCGGTTCAGGTTGTCGGACCGGTGACCGCAGCTGGTTGCGAAGTTCGCCATTGATCTCCGCCGTGCGGACCTGCATGAGCATGTGAGCGCCATGAAGGGACCACCGCATTTGCTGCTTCTTGACCATCCGCTTGCCGACCAGTGAATTCACCGCCGACTCGGCGAGAGTGGTGGCGACGCGAAGCCCGGCCCGGTAGCGCTTTCCATAATTGACCATCGCGCCGCGGTTCGAACGGACATAGGTCAAGAGCTGCGCTCCGAGGCTGCGAAGCCGCGCGATCGAGAACTCTCCGTCCGCCTGCGGCTGCTTCAGTCTGGCGAGAAGCTTCTCCAGATCGCGGATCGCGCGATCGACCCGCCCATGCCACAGACGCCATTTCACCGCCCTGATGTCCCTGTCGATGGTTGGAAGCGCTTCAAAGGGGCCGGACTGGGATCGCACGATGTGATCGGCGATCTGCTGCATGGGCTGGATCTTCATGGCGAGGTGGAACCAGTCGATGATGTGGGCTGTCGGCTTAGGCATGGCGCGGGGCAGACGCTTCAGAATTTCGGCCCCGTCCGAGATCACGGTGACGTCGCCGAAGCCACAATACCCTTCTTGCTGAAGCGCGTGGAGCGCTCGATCCCGGATTGCGGTCTGATCGGTGCTGCCGGAGACGAAATAGCGGCCACCGGGTTCGCCCCGTCCCCCGCGACCGCATCTGGCCACGACGAGCTCGAAATTTCGCGCTGAATCGGGATCGGCGCTTCGAACATGAGCCGTATCGATGCTGATGACGAACTCTTTGCGTCGGTCGCCTGGAAGCTGCATCTCGAACTGGCGTCGTTCGTCCATTTGAGATCTTGCGTGCCGCGTTTCCTGCGCGATCTGCTCGTCGAGCCGCTCGCCGATCCTGATTGTGCGCTTGCGTACGGTCGCATGTGTCTCCGTCGGTTCGATGGGCAGGAAATCGGCCAGCACCTTTGCCGGCTGTCGATACGGCATCATGCTCCCCAACCGCGCCGTCAGTTCCATCAGCTCGGGTGTCGCTCGATCGGGACAGATTTCCTTCAGCGGCGCGAGGGCTCCGACCATGCCCGGGTAGCACTCCCGGCACAGCATCCAGCGCGGATTGCGGACCTCAACGGTGCCAAAGACGGTTCGGATCCGGCGCGTCGTATAGTCCTTGACCGGCCGGAACGTGTGGCAGTCGGGGCAGACCCGGCGAAACAGGGAATAGGTCTCCGCCTCATGGTTCACGACCGCACTCTGTAGCGCCGCCATGATCTTCTTTCCCGCGTCGATCGACAGGCCAATGTCGCCGTCGAACAGCCGCTCCCAACTCTTGTCGATGCGGACCTCCTTCCGGCAGATGTCGCCAAATTCGTTCCTGCCCTCGATCGTGATCGTCCATTCCACCGCCATCGCTTGTCTCCGAACAAAACGATGTTGATGGGCTGCTCGGGCCTAACAACCCGTATTCGACACCCAGAGAAATTACCGGTCTCCGGGACGTGGCTGAGATCATTCCGCGAAGCGGGAAGCAACTGCTTCGTTAAGCACATTGCGCAACGAACATAGGAAGATCTCACCTGCGAAACTCATCCTGCGGCGATCTTTGCATCGACTGCGTAGACGACCCTGTACCCGGCATACGAACGAACGAGCATGGACAGAAAGGACGACTGCCTTGCACTCACCCCCTTGACGGCCGAGCGATTAGACGACCCGCTGCGCGGGATGGGCGCGCGCGGTGAGGTAGAGGTCACGATCCAGTTGCCGCGCCCGAATTGAGCGTCGTTAGGCGGGGGCAGAGCATCACAGGCTTCTTCAACAAGGAGCCTGACCATGCCCCATCCTGTTCTCGATCCACCGATCAGTCCGCTGCGCCAACGGTTGATTGACGACATGACCATGCGCCGGTTCAGCCAGGAGACGCAGCGCAATTACGTCCGCGATGTCGGGCGGTTCGCAAGCTTCCTTGGCCGATCGCCGGACACGGCGACAGCGGATGACTTGCGCCGGTTGCAGGTCGGGCAGCAGGATGGCGGCGTTCCCGTGCCGACCATGAACAGCATCGTGTCGGCCCCGCGCTTCTTCTTCACCCACACGCTCGACCGCCCGGACCTGACGCGCAAGAGCGTGGCAAGGGCGAGCGGTATCGCAATGCCATGCTGTCGGTGGATCTACTCACTCTTCTGCCCCAGTGGTGGATTGTCGGGCGGCAGCAGGGCGTGATGCACCGCGATGGTTGGCTGTTCCCGGGACAGCACCCGATGAAGCCGATCAGCACGCGGCAGCTCCATCGCATTGTCGTCGAGGCGGCGCAGGCCGCGGACATCGCCAAGCGTGTTGGGCCGCACACGCTGCGTCACAGCTTCGCCACCCACCTTCTGGAAGACGGCACCGAAATCCGGGGCATCCAGGTCCTACTTGGGCACGCCAAGCTCGACAACACCGCCTTCTACACCAAGGTCGCGACCCGCACGGTGCGCACCGTCACGAGCCCGCGGGCTGTTCAAGGAGGCAGAGATCTCGCCCGACGGCTGAGCAGTGCGCGCCTCGATCGAGGTCGCCGACATCTTCCGCGCCGATCAGCGGTCGGGAAGCGCCACGGGTGTGATGTTCATCACGCTCGAGGACGAGACCGGGATTGCCAATCTCGTCATCTGGCCAAAGGTGTTCGAAGCCAATTGCCGAACCATTCTTCGGCCAGCATGATCGCGGTGCGCGGGCGCATCCAGTGCGAGGGCGACGTCGATCATCTCGTCGCGCGGCACCTGAAGGACCTCTCGGCCGAGCTGGCGAGCGTCGTACAACGCGACACGCCATTCCGCTGTCGCATGGCCGCGGCGACGAATTCCACCCCGGTTCGCCGACGCCCGACCCGCGCGGCATGCCGCCGAACTGTTTCGCGGCCGCAACATCAGCGAAATCAAGGTGAAGCCGCGGGTTTTCCACTGACGAACCGCTCGGGTTGTATAGGTTCGCCAACCATCACGGATGCCCTACCGACGCTGGAAGCGAAGCCCTATGTGTTGATCGTGATATACTGTTGCTCGGCAGACAGTTGGTTAGCGTTTATACGGATGATGCGGGTGTACGTCACGTTTCGACAAGAATCCGCTTTACCCGCATAATATTTCTGACAGTATGCTAGCAATCACCGAGCGCAGCGTCCGTCATTCAGGAACGGTGCGCGATTTCGTCATGTGAACGTGGTTTTTCCAAAGCGGAAGGGGGCGCTATGGTTGACTCGGTTCTTGGGCGTGCTCCGCGAGACATTCCCTTCGCATCCACTGCCAAGCCGCAAGAATCGTTTGCCGATATCCGGGCGAATCTGCCCGTCACCAATCCGGACAGCATGCAACTCGGATGGAAGGTTGTCCGTGAGGCCGGGGTCAGTTTCGAGCGAGCCATCGGCCGCTACATCACGATATCCGCGACGCTCCTGAAGGTGCTGGCCGATCGAAGGCGGGCGATCGCTCGAATCCAGACAGATGGCACCGACTTTCGCGGCGATCAGGGAGCATGGGGCGGAACAGGCTTCCTCGTGGCTCCGAACCTCTTCCTCACCAACAACCATGTTCTCAACAGCGATGCGGTGGCGGGCAAGGCTACTGTGGAATTCGACTACGAGATCGGCGAGGAGGCGCTTCTTGGCGGCAGGAGCGCGATAGCTCCATCGAAAAAGGTCTTCAAGTTGGATCCGCGGCGGCTCTTCATCACGAGCCCCGCAAAGGACGGGCTCGATTACACGTTCGTCTGGATCGACCCCTCCGCCGCAGACGAATTCGGAACCATCGTCCTGGAACGTTCCTCATTCACGATGATGGAAGGTGAGCAGGCTTTCGTCATCCATCACCCGGACGGCCGTCTGAAGGAAGCTTCAGTCGATGACACGGATATCGTGAAGGTCGATAGCCGTGTGATCCACTATTCATCGGACACGGACTACGGCTCATCCGGCGCTCCCGTGTTCAATAGACAGGGCAACCTGATCGCGCTCCATCACGCTACGAGGCAGCAGGACGTGACGCTGCAGGACGGACACAAGTCGAACTACGTCAACGAGGGCATCAAGATCGCGGCCATCGCCCTCGATCTCGAGACCAAGGCCCAGTCCGGTGGAGCCGATGCCGCAGCCGCCCGCGAAGTACTCTCTGCCATCCGCGGATCCGACACGCTCACGGGCTTCTTTGGTGCACTTGGTCGCCGGCCAGAGGGTGCGAATGACCTCGAGCGCGTCGTCAATGCCTACACCGGTGATGATGCCGACATCGACATTGGGTTCTGGAACATCGAGCATCTTGCATCCCGTTACGACGAAGGGACCAAGCTCGAGGCTGCAGCCGCGGTGTTGGCGGACATGAAGCTCGACATCTGGGGCCTGTCCGAGGTCTCTCCCAATGCCGTCAAAGCACTGGTGAAGGAAATCAAGGAGCGCTTCGGCGAAGACTACGGATGTGCCTTCTCGGAACCTGATGCCGGAGACGGCAAGCAGTCGACAGCGGTGATCTGGCGGACTGCCGTCCTGGACGGCGCGTCGGTAGAATGGCCCGAGGAGGTTCAGCCGCTCTTCGAGCTGCGGAGCGACGATCCCGCCGCTTCGGAGTTCGAGGCCGTTCACGGGAAGATCTTCGATCGGTATCCTGGCCTTTTCCGCTTCGTGACCCACAAGCACTACGGCGCCGGTCCCGTGACGCTCCACGTGGTTCCGCTGCACCTCAAGGCCATGTCAGAGGGGAGCCTGCGTCGACGCATGGCTTCCGGAATCCTCCGACGTGCCGTCGAAGCCCTCAAACAGCATGGGATCGAGGACATTGTCCTCGGTGGTGATATGAACGCGACTCTCGCCAGCGGGGATCTCAACCATCTGAAGGATGCAGGATTCCGGGCGATGGGAGCCGACGACGAGCAGGAAGGTGCCTTCACATACCTGAAGAGCCCCTATAAATCCTTCATCGACAACATCTTCCTGTCGCCGAATCTGAAGCACACCTTCGGCGACGACGAGTTCCTGGTCGTCGCGCGCGATCGCGAAATCGGCAACTTCGTGACGACGGTTTCCGATCACCGGCCCATCATGATCCGCCTCGCCTTGCATGACAGGCCAGGCGCTGAGGAAGCTGCGGATACTGCGCTGGGGGCACTTGACGTTGACGGGCTGCTCGACAGGATTCAACTGGATGCCGGCTCTGCCCGCAGGCCTGCCGGCCCGCCGACCGTATTCAGCAAGATAACCTTCGAAGAGCTTAAGCGGATGCTCAGCGATCCGTCGGCACCGGACTCAAAGATAAGGCCATACCTTCGGGTATCGCCACGCAACCATGCTCCCTTCTCGCCGATCGTCGAGCCCGACCCGAACAAGGTGATAATGAACCAGATCGACCGGGTCGAGGTGGAAAGCGCCATGAACTGGGGCAACCGCTTCAGCCGCTGGCGGCGGGAGCAGCGATTCGAGCACAGGCTGAAGATCAACGATCCGAAGCCCATCCTCCTGGTCGAAGGCGATTCCTGGTTCCAGTTTCCGCTGCTCATCGACGAGGTCGTGGATCATCTGGACAGCGAGTTCGTCATCCGTTGCCTGGGGGCGGCGGGCGACACAGCAGACAACATGATCCACCGCGACCCTGAATATGCGCGCGAGCTCGCGGCGCTGGAGGAGAGACTCGCTAAGAAGAAGCGCAAGGTCGCCGCCTTCCTCCTGTCGGCGGCGGGGAACGACGTCATCGGCGCCGATGTCGACGGCAACTCCGTCCTGCTCAAGCTGCTCAAGAATTATCAACCCGGAAAGGGTGCTGGCGCGCACATCGACATCAAATCCTCCAAAGCGGTTTTCTCGTTCCTTGAGCAGGCCTACCGACAGGTGATTGCAACGGTCCACGCGATGCCAACATATAAGGACCTTCCGATCCTGATCCACGGTTACGACCACGCGATCCCGGGCGGCTTCGCGGAAGATCCTCGCAACCCTGTCTGGGCGGCGCAGGACAAGTGGCTTGGCGCTCCCATGAGGGCAAAGGGCATCGTCGATCCAACCCTGCAGCGCGAGATCGTCAAACTGCTGATCGACCGTCTCTACGATATTTTCGATAGGATCGCCGGCAATAACCGCTTGACGAAAGTCTATGTGGTGGATGCGCGGGGTGCCCTCGGCCCGGTCGACAGCTGGGCGGACGAAATCCACGGGACATCGGACGGATTCGGCAACGTCGCCAGCCGCTTCAAGGCAGTGCTGAAGCGAGTCATCAAGCCATGACGCCCGATGTCAAGGACCAACCCTCATTGAAACCATGCCCGGTCTGCGGCCGGAGCATCCCGACGCAGGCGAAGCGATGCCCGGAATGCCATAGCGACATAGAGCCCCAATCGGCCAGCGATCGTCGCCGGAAATCGATCGTCCGGGTTGCCGAAGCGGTTCGCGACTGGATCGGATTCCCGGCAGCGGTCATCTCCGCCATTCTCGCGTTCTACACTCCGGCGGAGACAACAATCCGTCGCTGGCTTCGACAGGATGTAGCCCAACTGTCCGCGACTTTGTTCAACACCGATGTCATCAACGTCGGGCACGATGACATGCCCGCGCAAGATCGCGTCGACAAGATCACGGAGTACGAGAGCATTCTGAGAGGATCGTTGAACAACGCCGGCTTTTCGACCGCATCCTTGCTGTCGAATTTCCTCTGCACCGGATCAGTCAACGAGGACAAGACCCGCACGATCTACACATTCGATTTCTTCGACCCTCAGTCGCAAACCAAGCAATTCCCCTCCGTTGACGCGAAGGGTTCAATGCAATTCTTCGGACGCCTCGATCACGCGATGCCTTACAGCGATGAGCAATTCGCGACGGCGCGGCCGAAAAGCTGCCAGTTTGGATACTACGACAAGTACGGGATTCGCCCATTGCTCGTGATCGACATCGACGACGATCAGCTTAGAGAGATTGCTGGTCTGGTGCACGAGGTCAAGACCGCGGAGCAGAGGGACCGACTCTGTGCGGATTCGATCCGCGGATTTGCACTTGGCGGAGGTCTCGTGGCCGACTGTCTGAATGGAACGCATGTTTCGATGATCGAGCCGTCCTACCTTTGGCAGCGCGGTGTGAAGCGCGCCCTGACATCGGCGGCCGCGTATAATCGCCAGATACATTCCACGTCGCCGCCTCGACCCGGCATTATCCTCACCTGTGACCCTCAGGCGTCTGATTGCGATGCAGACGCAGTTGCATTCCGCGCGACGGCAGGCTCTCTGGGGTCCTCTCTCACTGCGTGGTTTTGTCCGCCGGACGCTGAAAGTCTCGCCCAGTGCACGAAAGAGGATTTTCCCGCTCACTGACGTCCGATTAGCGTAATCCCGGATTCCCGGCGAAGAGGTTGCGGCCCAAGGCTACAAGGCAACGGCATGAATGGCGCCAAGTCAGAGATGATTTCGGAATTCGGTGTACGGCAGTGGCTGGCCCTCGGAGTTGCCATTGTGATTGCGCTTGGCGGTGTGTATTGGTCACTGCTTGGCGGGGCTGTTTTGTTCGGCCTTCAGGATTGGCTGGTAGGCGCGGGTCCGCCCGGGACGAACACAAATACCGGTTTCCAGGCCCGATATGACGTCCTTGTATTCTATTATCGATATTTCTTTTTCCCTGGCCTCGGTCTCGCCGTTGCACTGCTTCTCTGGAAACCGGGCTACAGCACCTGGAAAGAGAACGTGGTCGCTTTGGCCCTGCTTGCTCTGGCGCTGCCGGCGTTCTCAATCAACATCCTCATGCACGACCAGCTGATAAGGCTCTGGGTCCAGGGCCTTCTTGATGTCGTTGTTGCTATTTGTGCAATGTACTTCGTTATTGTGCTTGTAAGGCAGCGGTTCAAGAGCCTGCTCACGACAATTGCAAAATACGTCCTCGTTGGCATCCTGTTCTCATTCTTTGTGCTTGTTCCGATATTCTACGCAGTGTATGGGGCGCAGCCATGACTGGTCTACCCCCTGCCATCGTGCATGGTAGTGCGAAGGACATCATTGAGACGATTCTTGCCATAGGCGGATTTGCCATCAGCATCTTTGGGCTGGTGCGCGAGCTCCGGAAGGAGCGCAAGGAAGGCGCTTTTCTTGGCTAAGCCCGACCGTTGCTGAACGCGCCTGTAAAGAGGCCTGACAGAGAAGCGCACATCATCCGATCTGTTCTACGCGCAGGAACCCTTCGGGGTGGCCTGATTGCGCGGGCACGGTTCCCTACTGGGCGGCTACTATCTTTATTATCCGAGCCGACGCCAATCCTCTCCCGCTTTCACCACCTTCGTGGAGGCGATGCGGCATCGCCGCCAAGGCCGCGGCCCCGAGGGAACCGCAATAACGCGTTTCGGGCGCTAAACTGCAACGAGAAGCCATACCTCAAATGCGCATTCAAATATTACTTGTCACGTGGGGCGTCCATCGACAGGCGTCTCCGTGCGAACCGGTTTCACGGCATGAAGCTGGGAACATTTTGAGGGCTTTGAGCAAACAGTCTGGTCTATGTCGCGGTGTAGGCGCTACCGTTGTCGGATAGGCGGGCGCCAACCGAGCCACGGGCTTGCTCTTGAACGACTCGAACCGCTGTGAACACGATCTGAGAATAGTTAGTTGAAAACCATGGCAGTTTCGATTTGAAGACTCCGCGTTCACTCATTTATCACTTAAGACAACCACAAGATGAGATATTAGTGGAACAGAAAAATGGACGAACTTAGCACCCCGCCATCCCTTCGCACGTTAGAGCTACTTATCACAATCGTAGAAAAACTGGTTGCGGAAAAAGGTGACCTGACCCGGACTTGGTTAAAACGTTATGTCTGCTCGAACGACGACGGGACAACCGACGCAACGCTGAAACACGGCATCGCCAAGAAGTTACTGGTCGCCAAGCGGCAAGGATACATCGGATTGGCTAAAGGTGTGGGTGTAGTTGACGCTGTTATCGGCGAGGAAAGCTACTACCCGGAGATAGAAAGCCAACTCAAGACGCTGTGGCTTGCCAACAATTATAGCGCCTCTGAATATATTATCGAGAATACCGCGCGCCGAAACGCGAAGATTGTGGGGCCGTGGACCCGCCCAGATTTCACTTTAGTTTCTCATAAAAAATTCCCTTTTACGATCGGTCACGAGTTCGACGTCGTAACCTTTGAAGTGAAACGCCCGGATGCCTCGAACGTGCTCGCTGTCTTTGAAGCACTGTCCCATACCAGCGCCGCGACGAAGGCGTACGTTGTGTTTCCGATCAACCCCAAGGAATGGTCGCAGACCGCACCTGAGCAGGAAGCGCGAGTGCGGGACGAATGCGCGAAACATGGCGTCGGCCTGATACTGATCGAGGATATCAGCAGCGAGGCCAAGCCTCACCATCTTATTAAAGCGCGCCGAAGGGAGATCGACCACGAGCGATCAAGCGCCTTCTTAAGTGCTGTCCTCACTCCGCAAGGCAAAGAGCAGATAGCCAAATGGAAATAGGAGAGCAATGCCCTGCAAACCGGCCCCGATCTGAGCTACAGCCCCTCGACAATTCACTTCACATGGGGCGGATGTGACGAGATGGACAAAGTCACAGGAGATGGCCATGCCGAATTGCTCGACGACGGCTCGATCGAGATCACGTTCGAGACCGGTAATTTCTCTGGGGTCGAATACAGGTTGTTAGGCCCGCGTAGTCCATGAGCGCCGCTTTGTTCGGAGGGAAAGCGATGGCGGTGGAATGGACGATCACGATCGAGGGCAGGAACGAGTTCGGTGACGTTTGCCGGAAGGCGGTTCGCATCGACAAGAGCTGGGAACGTCTGTTTGACGGCGACCTCGGCCTGTCGATCGAGGACAGCAAGACCATCATGGCGGCGCTGCAGCGCGCGGTCGTGAACCATGAGGCGGAGACGTATTCCCTCTTTCGTCGGGTCTGCCCGGATTGCCACAGGTTTCGGCCGGTCAAGGACTACACGACGCGACGGATCCGGACTGTCTTTGGCATCGTGGAGGTGCGCAATCCTCGTTGGATGCTGTGTCGGGATTGTTACCCAGGCATGGTCGATGCCTTTGCGCCGCTGCGGGAGATCTGCCTGGATCGAGCGACATCCGAGCTGATGGAACTGACGGCGCGGCTGGGGAGCATGATGCCGTACCGGCAGGCTGCGAGAGTGCTTGCCGAATTCCTGCCCGTTGAGCCGACCGAGACGCATGCCACCGTGCGCAAGCGAACCATCAGGATTGGCGAACGGCTCGACGATCAGGTTGCTGAGGAAGAATTGCACGCAAGGGCGCAAACGAACGAACGACGCCAGCTTGAAATGCAGCTTCCCGGCAATCGACGCAAAGAGTTCGTCATCAGCATCGATACTGCGCATGTTCGCAGCGCCGATTCCAATTCCGCGCGCAACTTCGAGCTCGTTGTAGCCCGATGCGGCCGCGGCGGGCGGGGCGAAGGCGGCGGTCGCTATTTCGTGACCGGCAGCACCGACCAACGGGCAATCCGGGATCGCGCCCCTTCATGCCCTTCGGGAAGTAGGCTACCGCGGCTTTGGCGATGTGACGGTGATTTCGGACGGCGCCGAAATCCTGAAGCGGCTACCCCGCGCAATGCCGAAGCCGACGGCCCACATCATCGACTGGTTCCACATCGCCATGAAGGTCCAGCCGATTGCAGCAGATCGCCGATCATATGGCTCGATCCCGATCGGGTCTCTCTGAAGCGCTTCCCGCAATCGACCGTGACATCAGAGCGGTGAAGTGGCGCCTGTGGCATGGGCGGGTCGATCGCGCGATCACCGATCTGGAGCAACTCTTGGAGAGGGTGAAGGCTTCGCAAGGAGACAGCGAGTTCTCCATCGCCCGACTTCAAAGCCTCGGCTTGCAGCCCCTGACCTATATCCGTTCGAACCGCGGCGCGATCGTCAACTATGGCAAGCGCTACCAAGCCGGCCTTCGCGTCGCAACGACTCTGGCTGAATCGGCGGTGAATTCACTTGTCGGCAAGCGGATGGTCAAGAAACAGCAGATGCGGTGGTCGCTCCACGGTGCTCACATGCTCATGCAGGTCAGGACGGCAGATCTCAACGGCGAGCTTCGCAATCGATTGCGGGCACCGTTCCGACAGCCAGAGCCGAACGTGCCACCACTATTCAAGCCCAAACCGCCTCTCCTGCGCGCCGCCTAACCCCAGAGAAGTTACCGGTCTCTAGACGAAACTGCCGCATTCTTACAATTAAGTGCCAAGCGTGCGCAGGAATGCAATCCGCTCGGTCAGTCCTATCAGATTTGAAGCCGCGGGCGCTTCCGGCGCCGACCGCAACCAATGGAAGCGGGTCTGAGTGATCGCCGCGTCAACCTCGAGCAGCTTGTCGAGCGCCTGCAGCTTCTCAGGGGCCAGACCTTCGATAAGCGCTTCCTCCGCGCGGCGGCGAGCTATGGCACGAGCCGCAAGACCCATTCGCTCGATGATCTCTGCCGCGGGCAACAGTGCTCCGCGTTCTCGCAGCGTGGCAACGATGGCATTCACAATCGAAGCGCCGCTGTCGGACATCGCGGCCGCCTCCACTGCCGTCAACAGCGCGGCGCGACGATCCTGAGCTGTCGCGCTTCTGACGCCGAGGCAGATCATCAGGCGCGCAATGTGATCGCGACGCGTTTCTTCCCGGCGGGCATAGGTTGTGAACACAGTGGGATCGGCGCCGATCTGGTCGGCGACATATTTCAGCATCGCGCGGGGCGGAATTTCGTCTGCCGCCAACACCCCGACCTGGATGTCGCATCACGCAAAGCTGAACAGCGAAGCCGAGCTTATTGTGCTCGCGCCTGCGCAGGTCGATCTGGAGGCGATCAGCCGCGGACAATGAATAGTGTCGGATCAGGCTGTCCTCATCAGCCGGAATATCGAAAAGCTCCCGTCGATCCGGAGCTTTGAGAATCTTGCGCCTGGCCACTGCTCAAACTCCGCACACAACACCAACTGCCGCTGAATGTTGCCGAGCAGACTGGATGTGGAAATAGCAGCTATCCTGCTTCCACGGTTTTCCACTGGGATCAGACGGCGCGCCCCGGAAATCGCGAGACATAAGCAAACCAGGTTCACGCTTCGTTCGTTCTTAGCGTACGAGGCCTTTATCAACCAGAGACAGCAATCCCCTTGCAGTACGCGGTGTTTCATGGGATTCTTTGACCTGATCCGAAGGAGATGAGAATGCCTGAATCGATGCTTGCCCTTTCCAGTATCCGGACCGTTGAAGAGATGATCGTGGCCTTCGGGGATGAGCAGCATTGCCGTCGGTTGCTGGAAAGCATGGTGTGGCCGGATGGTCGGATTTGCCCGGCCTGTGGTTACAAGCGTTCGATCGCGCTTGCTGGTCGCGATACCGGCAAGCGGCGTGCGCGACCGGGTCTCTATCAATGCTCCAGCGGCGATTGCCGGTTCCAGTTCACCGTGACGACCCATACCCCGCTGCATTCGACCAAGCTGCCCTTGCGTGTCTGGTTGAAGGCCATGTGGCTGCTGCTGCAATCGGATAAGGGCTTGTCCTCGGTACGGCTCGCCGAGATCCTTGGAGTGAGCCAGCCGACGGCCTGGCGGATGGGTCACGCACTTCGGCTGATGGTGGCGCGGGAAAACATGCTCGACGGCACGGTTGAGATCGATCATTTCCATCTCGGGGGAAGTCCCCGAAAGCGGCCGGATGACCCACCTTCGGGACGGGGCCGGAAAGGTCAGGCGAATACGGAGAAGGCGCCGGTTATGGCGATGGTGCAGCGGCCGACCGACGTCACGCCCGGCGCTCCGGCCGGTGACGCGCGTGCCGCGGTCGTGACCGGTCTCTCAGCGCGAGCAAGCGAACGCGTCATTGAAGCGCAGATCGAATCGAGAGCTCATTTGATGAGCGACGAGTGGAAAGCATTCATGGCCATTGGTGAGAGCTTTGCCAAGCACGAGACCGTGAAGCATTCCAGTGGTGAGTATGTTCGCGACGCCGTCCACGTCAATTCGGTAGAGGGCTTCAACTCCCGCGTCCGCCGTACCATCGCCGGCGTCTTTCATCATATCAGCCCGCAGCATGCCGACCTGTATTTCCACGAGGTTGGCTTCCGATGGTCACAGCGCGTGGTGTCCGGGAGCGCCGTTCGGAAAACCCGGCATGGTCGAGAAGTCTTGAGGACCATCTGGTCGCGCGTGCCGCCGGCGCTGCAGCTACTGAGCGTCTTTCGCGCCGCCACGGGGCGTCAGATGCGCCGAAGCCTGGGTGGAGGAATCATCATCAAATCAACCGTAGCTGCCTTTGGTTGATAAAGGCTGCGTACGATTCTGCACAGCTCTTGTTCTAACCCCTATATGCATACCGGAAATATGGAATTCGCGATGGCAGGCCTAGCCTTGGAAGCATTCATCGACGAGACGGTCCGGCTGTCTGGGCAGAACGGATATCACCCAACCACGTTTATCGGGATGCGCCAGCGACACGGAACGGTCAAAGCGATTTCGCGCCTTGTTGAAAACGGAGATGTTCAAAGCGGGTTCAAGCGGCTCCAGGAACTTGGCCTACTGGACTGGACGATTGAAGCCGCCGTCATCAAATTCCCGGCCGAATTCTCTCCTGCCACGCGCGAGTGCGCTGAGTTCCGTCTCCGGCTTGCCAAGATCTATGCCAATGCCCACCGGACCTAAGGTCCAGAAGCGCCCCAACCGGGTGGTTTGGCAACGTCCGCAGGCAGCATTAACACACGTTCCGTAGGAAACCGGTCGAACCCCGCTACACGACCAAGACACCCTAAATTTGCGAGGGGATCTGCATTCGGCTTTGAGCTTGTCTGCAGCGCTTCGCGGTTGCCGGCGATCGCCACGTCGGATATCCCGCCGGCCAGTGCAAGCGACGACGTGGTCCCATCGAGAAAAAGCGCCGAAATCAGGACGGCGTTCATAACTGGCCTCTAATCGGTTGTTCCAACAACGGCCCTTCTGGCACCTGCAACTGACAGCAACCTGAAATCCTCCGGTTATTTGCGCCACGGCGGTTCAGCGTAGCGTCAGGTTCTGTCAGTAAGGTTGGAATCTTGCCCTCGAACTGGAGCTCGGCACACCGGATGCGAATACTGCTCATCGAAGACGACAAGGCCATTGGCGGTGCTGTTCGCGAACATGTGGCGGCTGGTGGCCACGCGGTCGACTGGGCCGAGACCCTGTCCACAGCGCGGGATTGCGCAGCTGGGGTGCCCTACGGGCTTATCCTGCTCGACATTCGCTTGCCAGACGGCAACGGTATCGACTACCTGCGGGAGATGCGCAAACGGCTGGATTCGACACCGGTCATCATCCTGACAGCTCACGATCTGATGATCGAGGGGCTCAACGCAGGAGCCGACGACTATCTCGTCAAGCCCTTCGATCTCGGCGAACTCTCCGCGCGCATTCATGCCGTGGCGCGTCGCTATAGGCTTTTCCCGGAGTCTATATTTTCTGTCGGGGACCTATCCATACAATCGGCCGAGCGACGCCTTTACCGCGACGGGCAGCTCGTCCCCTTGACTCCACGCGAATGGGCGGTGCTCGACTGCCTGCTGAGTCGGCCTGGAGCAATCGCGACGAAGGCGCAGATCGAGAATGCGCTCTATTCTTTCGGTTCGGAGATCGCGAGCAACGCGGTGGAGGTTTATGTCAGCCGGCTCCGCAAGAGCATCGGCGCGGAGCATATCGCGACCGAGCGTGGCTTCGGGTACAGGGTCGTGCTCCCATGAAGTCGCGCAGCATGACGCGCAGGCTGACACTGTGGCTGTGCGGCGCAACACTCCTAGTCTGGATTTCCGTCGCCGCCATTGCTGTGCTCATGCTGCACAAAGCTGTCAACGAGCTGTACGATCGCCTGCTGGAGCTAACTTCTGTGGTTGCCGTCCGTTGCGCAAGTAGTGTCTGACCCTTTTTGACGTGTGATCGAGTGCGGTCTTCTGTCAGGCCTTATTTGCGGCACTTTCAGAAGCCGCTGGCCGGTATGGTGATCTGCGGATCGGGTCCAAATCTGCCAAACGAGCTCTATGCCCTCAGTTAACTTCTGGTTTTCCCGGTCCAGATCTGTTCGATCATGCGCCCATTCAGGTCATCGACTTCTCACACCTGCTTGCCAGTCCTGGTTATCCGCGTGGTTTCTTGTCACGCCGCCACAGCCAGAGCCGGGTCTCGATAATCTTCCTGCTTCGTCAGCATGGCCCATATTTTCCGAGCCATCTTGTTCGCCAGTGCGATCGCCACCAGCATGCGCGGCTTCTTCGCGAGCATCCGCGAAAGCCACGATCCTTGCGCTGGCGGTTTGCGACCCGCCCAACTCACGCGGGCCATTGCCCCGAGAATCAGGAGCCTGCGGATGTCGGCCTGACCAGCCTTCGACACCCGGCCGAGCCTTTCTTTCCCGCCAGAAGAGAACTGTCGTGGAACGAGGCCGAGCCAAGCGGCAAAGTCCCGACCGCATCGGAAGCTCTGCATCGCTGGCGCGAAAGCTTCGACGGCCAGTGCGATCAGCGGCCCCACACCTGGCATGGTCTGAAGCCGGCGCGCGGTTTCACTCTGCCGGGACAGTTCCGCGAGCTTCTTGGCCTTTTCTTCGATCCGGGCCGTCTTCTCGCCGATCTGAGCCAGAAGGTCGCGGCATTCCTCCTGCACAAGCTCGGGCAGGCCGATCTCAGCATTCTCGACAATCGCCTCAATGCGCTTGATGTGACCAATCCCCTGCGGAATGACCTGCCCATATTCGTAGAGAACGGCGCGCAGAGCGTTCACCAATTCCGTTCGCTGATGAACAATACGCTCGCGCGCCCGAAACAGAACCGCCCGCGCTTGCTGATCAGCGGTCTTAGGCTCGACAAAGCGCATTTCAGGCTGACGGGCCGCAATGACGATTGCCTCGGCATCGGTCGCGTCGTTCTTCTGCCGCTTCACGAACGGGCGCACATATTGCGGCGCGATCAGCTTGACTGCATGGCCCAGCTTCACCAACTCGCGCGCCCAGTAATGGGCGCTGCCGCAGGCTTCCATAACAACAAGTGCCGATGGCTGCTCTGACATGAACCTGAAGAACTGCCCGCGAGACAGTTTCTTGCGATACTTCACATCGCCTGTCATCGACGCCCCGTGTAGCTGGAAAACATTCTTTGCCAGATCCACTCCGATCAACATATCCTTCATCCGCCGTCCTCTCTGTTCTGTGGCTTACGCCACATCATTTTGGCACATTGCGATGCCGTTAGGGGAGGACGGCAACCACCCCATCTGCCAAGTCTCTTGCGCCGGGGTGGAATGATGCTCTGAAAAGGAAGTGGGAGTCGGAATACGCTGACATTCCTGGCCCTGGGGCCAGTTTCGAACGACACTGGACCGCCCGGGTTGTCAATCGTGACGGGGAGCCGCTCATGGAAATTGTGGAAAAGCTGCCGAAGCCGTTCCCTGATGCTCCACTGAGTACAGGCCCTTGGAAAAACGCTACTTACAGCGTCTATACACTGGAGTTGTCAAGCCGCGGCAATTTTCTTCAGCTGGCCGAACCAGTCGAAGTCCGACGTCGGGCAATCGCGCAAGGCGCAGCTTACGTCTTCGTTCCGATACTCGTGCTCCTGCCTTTTAGTATTGCCGTCTGCTTAATGGTGATGCGGCGGTCGCTGGCGCCCATCGAAGTACTGCGACAGGAGATCGGATGGCGCGACGGCGGCAATCTCTCGCCCATGGGCTTGAGCGATCTCCCGGCAGAATTTGCCCCCATCGCGGCCACCGTCGACCGGCTTCTCGAACGTCTGCGGAGGGCCCTCGATGCCGAGCGCGAGTTTGCCGCAAACAGTGCACATGAACTGCGCACACCGATCGCAGGCGCGCTCGGTCAGACGCAGAGGTTGGTGGCGGAACTTTCCGAAGGGCCGGCGAAAGGGCGCGCGCGCGGCATCCAAAGATCGCTGTCGCACCTTGGCCACCTTGTCGACAAACTGCTTCAACTCGCGCGTGCCGAATCGGCGATCGGCATCACAGACGACGCGATCGATCTTAACCCAATGGTCCGGCTCGTTATTGAAGACTTTGCGCAAAAGCCGAAATATGCCGGACGGCTAATCCTTGACGCGGGCGGCTGCGTCACCTTGATGCGCAAGGTAGACGTCGATGCGTTTGCTATCCTCCTTCGTAACCTAATCGAGAATGCGCTCGTACATGGACTGGCCGATACTCCGATAACAGTCTCCGTCCGATTTGATGGAACCATCGCCATTGCAAACGCGGGACCGGTCGTGCCCCTCCCCGATCTTGGAGAGGTAACGAAGCGATTTAGGCGTGGTGCGACGCTAGCGGCGGGCTCAGGCCTTGGTCTACACATCGTTAACATGATTATCCAGCGTATCGGTGCCAGTCTTGAACTTGCATCGCCTGCCCGTGGTCGCGAGGATGGTTTTGAAGCGATTATTCGCTTCCCTCGATGACATTTTTGTTGCACCAGCCAGTTGGGTGTAGGGAGGATTGTGCGCTGCTGGTCAGGCAACGGGAATGATGCTCGGCCAAGGACGGATTCGGATTGAAGGCTTACCACGCCTGTCTCCTACGCATCATGTGGACAATTTCGATGCCGGGACAGCGGCGGCCATTGCCGCGATCATCGTCCGGCCAGTTCGAGGGAGCGACACGGATCCTTACCGGGAAAACATCGATCTCACCGCCAAGCTCGCTCGCCCAGCGCTTCAGAGGGCTCACCCGCGGGCGGCTTCGTCACCGCGGCCTTGCACGGCTCAGCGAGGCCTGACCGCGCTCGGCGCAGACCGCATGAAATCGCCGGGCTCCCTCAAGTCCTTCGCGCGCCTCCGTCGATCATAACGCCGATAGAATTTACGGACAGACGCTCCTGGCGGTAGGCTGTTGTGCGTTCGACCTGAGTGGATCGAAAGGCTCGAATCTGAACGTAGTTTCTGAGCAGCGCACTGCAGCTGGAGGCGCGTCTGATGACTCCGTGCTCCGGTACGGGCGGTGCCAGCAAGGATCGCCTCAGCGGCAGTCACATCGTAATGACGCGCCGGTCTGCCACCAATATCTTATTGTTAGATCTGCTTTGATGCCGTTGACGCTCACCTCGCCTGAGAGCTGGCCGTGAGGAGAGGCCGGCCTGCGAGCTGGTACTGATGCCGACGTCGAAGCCTGCATCGACGACAAGTGCGCCAGAGGAGGTCAGCTGTCGCGGCGGCTCACCATACGATCCACTGGCGCCGACCAGCATGCCGCGGCCTCGTCGAAGCCTCAGGCGCTTACGGCTGCACTCATTCTGTCGGGCTTCGACTATGTCGGACATGAGAGCCAGTGCTATAGCTATCGATTGTTCTGACGGACGTTTCTCATCAACATGGAGCACGTGGATCCGTCCTCTCCCGTCCGACGCTCTTCGCCAGCTCAACAAAGCTTGGCCTCGTCCTCTTCGTGAGCAGCATTCGTATGGAGTATGCCGAGCTCGCAGGTTCGCGGCAAAATTCTTCCGTTATCGACAGAAACTGGCGCCACGCTGAACCGCCGCGGCGCAAAGGCCGGGAGCTTTCAGGCTGCTGTCAGGTAGGGCTGCGAGAAGGTTTGTCATTGGAACAGCCAGTCACGATACCTCATGAAACTGGGAGACGTTTTAATACCGCCCGATGTGCCCGATCGCCGAATGGCAAACCACGCCGGATCATCCGCAAACACCGACGAACGGAAAGGAAAACCTACGATGATCACCTCACCAAAAGACATTTCGAAGCCCTCGACGAAACTTCGGTCGGACTGGCTGCGCAGGATACTTGCGGCGATCGCGCTGGCCCTGGTGACGACCGCTCCGGCTCCGGCCGCCGCCGACGACGGCAAGGTAACGAATTTCCTGCTCGACAGCGGCATGGAGGTGGTCGTCATCCCCGATCACCGCGCGCCGATCGTCACCCATATGGTGTGGTACAAGGTCGGCAGCGCCGACGAGCCGCCGGGCAAGTCCGGCATTGCCCATTTCTTCGAGCATCTGATGTTCAAGGCGACGACCAACCACGCCGCCGGCGAGCTCAGCCGCGCCGTCTCCGCCATCGGCGGATCCAACAATGCCTACACCTTCTATGACTATACCGCCTATGTCGAGACGGTGCCGCCTTCGGCATTGGAGCAGATGATGAGCTTCGAGGCCGATCGCATGCTCAATCTCAGTCTCACCGAGGACGATATCAAGACCGAGCGCGACGTAGTCCTGGAGGAGCGCCGCTCGAGCACGGACAACGAACCGCAGGCGGTGCTGCAAGAAGAGATTGACGCCACGTTGTGGCAGAACCATCCCTACCGCGTGCCGGTGATCGGCTGGATGCAAGAGCTGGAGCAGCTGAACCGGACCGATGCCGTCAACTTCTATGGTTTATATAGGCCCAACAACGCCGTGCTGGTGGTGGCCGGCGATGTCGAACCGGAAACGGTCAAGGCGCTGGCCGAAAAGACCTATGGCAAGATCGCGCGTGGCCCGGATCTGCCGCCGCGCATCCGCCCCGTCGAGCCCGAGCAGAACACCAGGCGTACGGTGACGCTGACCGACGGGCGCGTCAGCGTGCCGAGCTTCACCACGCAATGGGTGGTTCCGTCCTATCACACGGCAAAGCCCGGCGAAGCCGAAGCGCTCGACGTGCTGTCCGAAATCCTCGGCGGCGGCAACCGCAGCCGGCTTTACCAGGAGCTTGTCGTCAGGCAAGGCATTGCCGCGGCGGCCGGCGCCTTCTTCCAGGGCACCATGCTCGACGACACCAATTTCACCGTCTATGGCGCGCCGCGCGGCGACGCCAAGTTTGCCGACGTCCAGGCAGCGGTCGACGCCGAGATCGCTCGCATCGCAAAAGAGGGCGTTACCAGCGACGAGCTGGAAAAAGCCAAGGACCGTTTCGTCCGCTCGATGATCTTTGCCCGCGACGAGCAGGAGGACATGGCCAGCATCTACGGCTCGACGCTCGCCACCGGCGGCAACGTCCAGGACCTTCAGCAATGGCCGGACCGCATCCGCAAGGTCACCGCCGACCAGGTCAAGGCGGTCGCTGCTCGCTATCTCAATCTCGACCATTCGACCACCGGCTATCTCTTGCCCAAGACGGAGAATTGATGTGATGACGAACCAACATCGCGGCGTCGTTGCACGCGCCCTATCCTCTCTCTTTGAAAAAGGGAGGGTCTCGCGCCTCGCTACTCTGCTTGCCATGCTTCCCCTTGCCATTTTCTTCCTCCTGCAGCCGCCCATCGCCCGTGCGGCGATGACGATCCAGGAGGTGACGTCTGAAAAGGGCATCAACGCCTGGCTGGTGGAGGACCATACAGTGCCGATCATTTCCATCCGCTTCGTCTTCGATGGCGGCGCGACGCAGGATCCGCCCGGCAAGGAAGGGCTTGCCAATCTGATGAGCGGCCTGTTCGACGAAGGCGCCGGCGACCTCGACAGCGAGGCCTTCCAGATCAAGCTTGACGATGTCGGCGCCGAGATGAGCTTCGAGGCGCAGCGCGACGGCACCTATGGCTCGATGCGCATGCTGGCCGAGCAGCGCGACGGCGCCTTCGACCTGCTTCGCGTGGCGGTCAACCAGCCGCGCTTCGACCAGGCGCCGATCGACCGCATCCGCGCTCAGATCCTGTCCGGCATCATCGCCAACGAGCGCGATCCCGATACGCTCGCCCAACGCAAATGGCTGGAAGCGATCTATGGCTCGCATCCCTATTCGAGGCCGGGCGAAGGTACCAAAGAGAGCCTCGCTGGCATCACACCGGCCGATCTCAGCGCCTTCCACAAGGCGACTTTTGCCCGCGACGGCCTGTATGTGGCGGTGGTCGGCGACATCGATGCGAAGACGCTGAATAGAAGGCTCGACCAGCTGTTCGGCGATTTGCCTGAGAAGCAGACCCTCGCCCCAGTCGCCGATGTTAATCCCAAGCTCGGCCAGCAGGTAGAGGTGAACTATGACCTGCCTCAGACGTCGCTGCAGCTGGCCTGGCCTGGCGTCAAGCGCAGCGCGCCGGACTTCTACGCCGCGGTCTTGATGAACCAAATTCTCGGCGGCTCGCCCTTCACGTCGCGTCTGTGGGAGGAGGTGCGCGAAAAGCGCGGCCTCACCTACGGTGTCGACTCCGCTCTGGTCGACCACCAGCATTCCAACGCGCTCGTCGTCACTACGGCAACGCGCGCCGACAGGGCGGCCGAGACGCTCAGCCTGATGCGCAAGGTGGTGAAGCAATTGGCGGACGAGGGGCCGACGGAGGCCGAGCTCGAGGCGACCAAGAGAAATCTGATCGGCGGCTATGCCATCGACAATCTGGGTTCCTCCAGCTCGATCGCAGCCACGCTCGTCGAATTGCAGCTCGACAAGCTCGGCATCGACTACATCCAGCGCCACGCCGCCCTCATCGATCAGGTGACGCTCGACCAGGTCAAGGCAGCGGCGAGGAAGCTGCTTTCGGCCGAGCCCGCCATTATGAGCGTTGGCCCGCGGCTGGGAGGCAAAGGATGAGCTCCGGACCCAATTGCTTTGCTTCTCCCTTGGTGACGCCTTTTTCAGGTTCTGTCGCAAACGGAATAACAATCCATATCTGGCACGAAGGCCTCTCGTTCGGGGAGCGCTCTTGCTATGTTCAAAGGCCGTCATTTCGATCGATCAGTGATCTTGCTGTGCGTACGCTAGTATCTGGCCTACAATCCCAGCCTGCGCGATCTGGAAGAGATGATGGCCGAACGCTGTCTGAACGTCGACCATTCGACTGTGCACCGCTGGATCGTTCACTCCTCGCCCCAGCTTCTGGAGCGCTTCACCGGGCGCAAGCGCGCCGTCACCCGCAAGTGGCACATGGACGAGTATCTCTATCGTGCCGTAGACGGCGTCGGCGACACGGTCGAGTTCTTCTTCAGCGAACACGCGACCTGCCGGCAGCCAAGCGCCTCTTCCGGAAGGCCCTGGAGCACCACGGCAGACCGGATCGCATCGTCATCGACGGCAGCCCGACCAATCATGAGGCGATCATTTCCTGCGACGCCGAACACCGTCTGCGGAATCGATCGCGACGAGCGCTGAAGCCGAGCCGCATCCGCAAGAGCAAGTACCTCAACAATCGGGTCGAGCAGGACCCATTTCCGCTCGATGCGGCACGCGCTGCAAGCCTGCGACAAGACCAAATAGAACCCTTTGATCGCCGCTTAGGCCGTTCCATCGCAGCGGTCATCGGTCTGCGGAACGTCGCGACGAAAAAGCGTCAGAGCCTCTTTCGCGCGAGGGAAAGGTTCTGCTCGTGGCAATACCGCGCGATCTTGGCCATTTCGCCTTACCGACGGGTACGGCGCCAAAGTCCCAGCCGAAGGGCCGAGTCGTGGTGTGCTCACTGGAACCGATCTGAAGGCAACCAACGCTCGCCAAAAACGAGCACCTATTTTCGGCTGCGCAACTTGGCCCGGATCTTGCGGCGCGCTTATCGCCGCACGAAAAGGTTGGTTGCAGGTGTCCCAATTCATAATGTGGCATCGTGATGCCCAAAATGCTTTCGATGGCGCAGCGATAGTCATGCCAGACAAATTAGGCTCGTTCACAGCCTTGGGCCGCCGGAGTTCGAACCGTCTGCTCGTGACCGCACGCGCTCTGCCGGGGTATTGGCGCAAGTCGAGAAAGTACGAGTACGGTGTCCTCAAGAAAGGCGAAGAGCGCCGGTCGCTCGTTGTCGCTGCGGGATTGAATGCCAAGCATTTCCTTTGAGCAGTTGTAGGACCCGGCAGCAAGACGAGTCGGGCAGGAAGGCGCATTTAACGAGAATTTCACTCTTTATTCGCGCGCCTGGAGCGCGCCGATCAAATCTGCTCGCGAAGTACGTTGCCGCGGATCGCAAAGCAGCAGCTCGCTCGCTGGCGATCGGAACCCATCAAAATGGCGTCCCTTTCGGGCTCTTTGAAAATACAGATGATGCCGCCACTGCCACAAGCGGCATCGGGCGCAATCTACGTCTCTTCAAACTTGGCAAGGGTCTCCCATTGCAACTACGCCACCTCCGCTATTTCGTGAGCATCGTCGATGCTGGGAGCTTCTGCCGGGCAGCGGCCACCATCCATGTGGCCCAGCCAGCCCTCAGCCAACAGATCGCTGGCCTTGAAGCCAAGCTCGGCGCTACCCTGTTGCACCGCAGCGCACGCGGCGTTTGCCCCACTGAAGTGGGAAAGGCCTTCTATCGGGAGGCCGTCTTCATCTTGCAGCGGGTAGAGCGACTGCCCGGCATGGTTCGCTCCACGGAGGGAGAGCCAGAAGGTCCGGTTAGGCTCGGCATGTCTTCGACGCTCGCCGTCTCGCTCGCCGGCCCCTTGGTGGGCGCCTGCAGGACGGCAATCCCCAAAGTGACCTTGAGCTTAGTTACCGGTGACTTTCTCCGCATCAGGCCGCTCATGGAATCGCACGCGCTCGACGTTTGCATGGTCTTCGAGGACACTCCCACCCTTGGTATTTCCCGCAAACCGCTGTTCCGCCAGCGCCTCTATCTGATCCGGCCTGCCAGCGCAGAAAATGCCGCAACATCCGTGTCCCTCGAGACGCTGGCGGCAATTCCCCTTGTGCTGCCAGCGCAGCCGCATACGATCCGCGACGCGCTGGACCGGGCGTTTGGAGCGGCCGGAGTGATACCGAACTGCGTGGCAGAGGTCGACGCATTCTGGAGCGTGCTCTCCTTGGTCAAAGCCGGGGTAGCAAGTGGGATCGTTCCCAAGGGGGATTTCACGGACATTCCAGGCTACGAAGGTCTGAGGCCCGTCGTCATCGATCCGCCGATTCATCTGACGGCATGCCTCATTTCATCCGCCCACATGCCGCTCACGTCCGCCGCCGAGGCGGCAAGTGCCCTGCTCGCCGCGCAGGTAGGGGAGCATGAGGATTTGTGGGGCGGGCTGGAACGAAGTATGTCGTCACCGTTGAATTTTGACGGGGCCGGCGGATGTGAAAAGGGCAAAACGGGCAGCGACGAAAACTGCCGGAGAGGCGGCAGCCTCGGAGGATGAGATTTCCATCCTGCAATTCCGCATCTGGCTGAAGGACGTGAGCCCCATGGTGTGGCGTAGGGTTCAGGTTCCCTCGACGATGACGTTACGCGAGTTTCATGGCGTCCTTCAGGTCGCGATGGGATGGGAAGGCATACACCTTTACCAGTTCGTCATTCACACGGTGCGGTACGGCTCGTGGGAGGCGGGTGCCCGCTTTCCGGCTATCCCACTTGGCAATTTGCAACTGCGTAACGGCAGCCGGTTCCTGTACGAGTACGACCTCAACTTCCCTTGGGAGCACGAGGTCCGGCTAGAGCAGCGCCGGCCTGTCAAACCCGGAGCTCACTATCCGGCGTGTACGGGCGGCGACGGCAACTGTCCGCCTGAGGATTGTGGTGGACCGGAAGCCTGGATGTGGCAGAGGGACGAGGCGCTCGGGCCTGACCTCCATGAGGATCTCGCCACAGCATTGGAATTCATCACGGAAATCGGCGACACCCGGTCCCTTGCGGTCCTCGATGATCCGGACCGCGCTTGGGAATTACAGGAATTGCGGTTTCGGATCAAAGGCGGAGCTACACTGCTGGGCCAGTCGTTCGAGCGGCGGAAAGTGAATGATCGCCTGCGGCAGAGCGAACATCTGATCCTCATGCACCAGCAGATGTGACCTGATCTTTCGAAAGAAGATTGGCCCCCAGAAGGGCGGCATCATCACCGCGAGTGTTGATGCCCGAAAGCAAGGCTGGGATGGCGTTTGCGGCCTGCTTGATCGAGATCATGTCGGTTTACCGGACGATTTTCGGATTGCTAACTGATGGTCTTTATCAGCGTTTCCGGCAGGCCGCAGAGGAGAAACGGGCGTCATGGGCGCAATCAGTTTTCCACTCCGGTCATTCTGGAAAACTCATTGCGAGGACATGAGATGCGGGCGCGGCTGGTTCTGGAGATTATGGGTGACGATGGTGAGATGATTGCAATGGAAACCGTCGCCGATCTGGTGAAGGTGACGAAGGGCGCCGAGGATCTCGGTCTGTCGTTGTCGGAGGCGAAAGGCCTTCTTACGAAATTACAGCAGGCGATGGTGGAGACGCAGGTGGAACTTTGGCTGAGCGAAAACCGCGAGCTGGATGGGCGTCGCCTGCGCAGCAAGGGCAGTTACCCAATAACCTTCCATACGCTCTTTGGGGACGTCCGCCTGAAAAGCCCCCGATACTACCTGCCGCACTCGGTCGGCGGAAACGATCCAGCAACGATCTCTCCACTCCGGAAACTGATCCCCGACCACATTGCGCCCGAGCGCCTCTATCTGGAAACGCGGTGGGCATCGCTCGTACCCTATGCCGCCGCGGCCGAGCTGCTGGCCGATGTGCTGCCGGTCGAGAGCGGCGCCAACGCCACGACGGTTCGGCAGCACGCCTTGCAGGCCGCCAGGCGCATCGAGCGGGAACTGACCGAAGAGCGGGTTTCCTTCATGCAGGATGCCTGTCCGCGCGACTGGATGAACCTGCCCGTTCCCGATGGCCGCATCGTCATCGGTCTGGATGGCGGGTATATCCGTGACCGCAACGATCGAAAGAAGAACTTCGAACTGATCGTCGGCCGCTCCTTACCCGAGGACGGAGATGCCCGTTACATCGGTTTTGTCCATGGCTACGATCGCAAGCCGCAGCGGCGTATCCTTGACCATCTTAAAAAGCAGGGTGTTCAGGCCAATCAGGACATCACCTTCATCACCGACGGAGGAGAAGAAGTCCGCTCGCTTGCCGAGATGATCGCGCCGGCAAGCGAACATGTCCTCGACTGGTTCCACATCACCATGCGCATCACGGTCCTGCGCCAATTCGCCCAGGGTCTCGAAAACCATAATGAGCAGGCCGGACAGGATCTGCTTGAAACCCTGCGCAGGATCAAATGGCACCTCTGGCATGGCAATGCGTACCGTGCCAGTGAGGAAATCGGCGACCTGCAATTCGATGCGGAAGCGCTCGAAACGGACTACCCGATCATGCGCAAATTCCTCACGGCCATTGGCGAGTTCCGATCCTACATCGCTTCCAACAGTGCCAGCCTGATCAACTACGGCGAACGCTACCGGTCCGGTGAGCGGATATCCTCGGCCTTCGTCGAGGCAACCGTCAATGCCGTCATCAGCAAGCGGTTCGCGAAAAAGCAGCAGATGCAGTGGAGCAGGATCGGCGCGCATCTTCTGCTGCAAACCCGAACGCAGACCCTCGACGGCTCCATACGCTCGACCTTCCAGCAATGGTATCCCGGTATGGCGAACGACAATCACGAACCAGACGAAACAGCTCTCGCCGCATAACTGCCCCACACTTCCTCATGCTCCCCTTTCAGCCAAACGCGCAAGGGCAGCTTGGTCGAGTGCAGCGGGGTATGGGTGGTCACCGTGAACTGGAACCGGCAATCGCCATTGGAACATTGATAAAGACCCGGTCGCGCACGCCGCTTGCCTGTATCGCGGTCAGCAAGCGCGATCGAGCGTTTGTAACCACAGGCGGGGCAGATCCTGCCGTCCGGCCACATCATGCCTTCCAGGAGCCGCCGGCAATGCTCTTCATCCCGGAAAGCCACGATCATTTCTTCAACGGTCCGAATGTTGGAAAGCGCTGCGAGCATCGTTTCAGGCATTTTCATCTCCGCCAGGTCACGCTCCAAGAATCGCACGGGAAGGCCTTGATCACAAGACTCTTGCTGTCTTTGGTTGATAAAGGCCGCGTACAATTTCGCACTGATCTTGTTCTGACCCCGTGGAGGAAGCCTCGGGTCATATCCCGGTCGTCGCGGGTACGCTTCTGTGTTGCATGCTTCGTTTTGTCTCCGCTCGCCGACTCGCGGCTTTCCGGGAAGCGGGAGGGAAGCGGGGTAGGCGGCGAGTTGGGACGGAAGGGCCGCCGTCCAGGCGCACCGCATCCGAAGGACCGGAACGAAGAGAAGGACCCGAAGCGACAGCGAAAGGTTGCGGGATGCCGCGGCGGGCTTGGAAGGGAGTGCCGCCTACCGTCATCGAAGAGGCAGGCAGAGGCGGGGCGCCATGTCCTTAATTCCCGCTTTGCGGCCGTCGAGCGTCGGAATCGTTCCTGTTTCCGTCTTGCGAAGGCCCGTGGCGCAGGAATCGGCGCAGGCCCTCGTGGGAGCGGTTCTCCGCTCGCTCGCCGCCTCGATCACAGCCAACAAAACGGGCGCGAGGATTGCCACAGGCAGAAGCAGCCGAAGCCATCATCGTGACGATTTGCTCTTTTGCAGCTCGGTTCGTTCAGCGTTCCAGTCGGGTGGGGTCTGATCGAGAATGTTGCGAACGAAGAAGTCCAGGAGTTTGCGCTCAGTGTAGATGCCTGGCGCGTTGTGATCGGCACCAGGCACATAGACCATGTCGAAATCTTTTCCCGCCTTGATGAGTCGGTCGGCAAGCTGCAGCGAGGAGGACGGGTCGACATTGCGGTCCATTTCGCCCACGACGATCATCAGCTTGCCCCGCAGCCTGTAAGCATTGTCGATGGCGGAGGATTGGGAATATTCAATGCCGACTGGCCACCCCATCCACTGTTCGTTCCACCAGATCTTGTCTATCCGGTTGTCGTAGCAGCCGCTGTTGGCGACCGCGACCTTATAGAATTCGGGATGGAAGAGCAGCGCGCCCACCGCGTTCTGGCCGCCTGCGGACCAGCCGAAAATGCCGACATTGGAGATATCGTACCACGGATACCTCGCGGCGGCCGCCTTGTGCCATAGAATGCGATCGGGAAAGCCTGCGTCCTTCAGATTTTTCCAGGCAACGTCATGAAAGGCGCGCGAGCGCTTGTTGGTACCCATGCCATCGATCTGCACAACGACGAAGCCCAGCTGCGTGAGCGGCTCTGTCCGCCCTGAGAAGGATTTTGGGACGAACGAGCCCTGGGGCCCGGCATAGATATTCTCCACCACCGGGTACTTCTTCTTCGGATCGAAATTGGCGGGCAGGTGGATCACGCCCCAGATATCAGTCTTGCCGTCGCGCCCCTTGGCGTGGAAACTGAGTGGCGGCTGCCAGCCTGCGGCGACGAGCTCGGATATGTCGGCGGTCTCCACCTGCATGAGTTTGATATCGTCGCTGGCGCGGTAGAGCATCATGCGGGGCGGCAGATCGATGCGTGACCAGAGATCGACATAGTAGCGGCCGTCGGGAGAGAACTCGACATGGTGGTTGGCCGGCTCGGGCGTGAGCTCAGTCAGCCCCTCACCGTCGAAGCCGATGCGGTACGCATGGACGAAATAAGGGTCTTCCCCCGGGTGCATCCCGCTCGCCTCGAACCAGATCTGGCGCTTGACCGGATCGACATGGTTGACCCCCCGCACGACCCACTCACCGCTGGTAATCTGGTTCTTGAGCGCGCCGGTCCGGCCGTCGAACAGATACAGGTGCTCGTGCCCATCGCGCTCGGACGCCCAGATGATCTCCTTCCCGTCGTCGACATCGTAACGAAAGATTTTGCCGGTACGGCGCTGGTTCATCACCAGCGGCCGGTAATCAACGAAGGTCGTGCTGGTCTCATCGATCAGCGAGCGTGCGCGGCCCGTGGCGGCGTTTACCTCGACCAGCCGATAGAGCTGATGCCCGCGCTGGTTATATTCGAAAGTGAAGCCGCGACCGTCCGCCCACCATTGGAGAGGGGAAAGTTCGAAGGGGTTCGAGAACAGGGCGTCGTCGATCACGATCTGGCGGCGGCCGGCAATGTCGAACAGGACCGGCTGGGGCAGCGGAAGGACATCGCCCGGCTTGGGATAGACCCTTGTCGAATATTCGCGCTGCAACCGGTCCGTCGACGAATTGAGGTACGGGACCTCCCGCTTGTAGCCGGGGCGAACGCGGTAGGCCGCGAGATGGCGCGAGTCCGGCGACCAACTCAGTGTCGAAAAGACGTAGCCATTGTTTTCGGATCCATCCCGGCTCAGCGCAACATTCTGCAATCCGTCCTTGCTGCGCAGCAAAACATTGTGGTTCCTTATAGAGACGATCCATTTGCCGTCGGGCGAGACGCTCCTCTGGTCGGGGTTATTCTTAGCCGGGGGGGTGTAGTCGTGGCTGAGCTGAAAGGCCGGCGCGTCCACATCCAAGTTTGTGCTGGTGCAAACATAGCTTGCAACGTCGCAGCTCCACCGGACCTGCTTAATCAGGAAGTCGAGCCTGCAACCATCCTCGGTCAGTTCGAAACGCTCGAAGGGAAGATCGCCGGCCTGATAGCTCTTATGGCTCGCTTCATTTAGCGCCGCCGCCAGACGGGCCTGGTCGAAGGCGGCCCGTTTCAAACCCGTGGCAGCATCGACCCGCATGAACTGGCGCTCGCCGTGGCTAGTCCGGCGGTAGACGAAGGCTTCACCCCCAGTCAGCCAAAAAGGCATTTCGGGGACATTGGCACTGAGTCCGCTATAGCGATCGTTGATCGTCAGTGCCCGCTCGAAATCCGCCAGCGCCAGCGGTGGATGTGCACCATTCGAATCGTTGGCCAGCACCCGAGCGGTTGCCGATCCCGATGCCTCTTGAATTAATGACGCGAGCGCCGAAGCGCCGATCTTGACCATATCTGTTCACCTCTTCGGTTTTCGGGAGACGCATTGTTGGATCTGGCTTTTCATCGCCGGTGTGCAGCAGCCGTTAAGCGTTGCTCGAAGGCGTCAGCACGCGGGTGCGGCCGAGACGGCAGTCACCATGACCCGTGCGCCTACGCGGATATCCAGGAACTGGCCGGGTGAACCAGACTGAAGAGTTGGCATCCGAGCCAGCAGGGTATTTTCCATGTCACAAATATTCAAAGCCCGATGGCGCCTTGCAATCACACTTCCTTGCTGTTCCTGCACCGGAAACGGCCGGAACGGGGCCCGGCACGAAGCGTTGGCGATCGGCATTCTCTGCATGGCTGGCGTCAGTCCGTTGATCCGTATCCGGATGAACGATGCAATATGCGCGCCAAAGGAAAATCCCTTTAGATCAAGGCGATCGATCGGACCGGCTGTGTCGATGACCGACATTGACGTCGCATATCCGACAGCTCGGACAACCCCAAGTCACATTGACCTTGGGTGTATCTCGGGTTGACAAGAGTGACCCTTGAAACGGAAGCGGCAGAACTCAAAGGCCGCTTCGAGGATCAGGATCAACGGAGCCGGGAACTGTTCACCGAACACAGCAAGGCGGCAGACGCGGTCAATGCGATAGGAGATGACGATGCCGCTGCTCGGATCGAAGAGCGTCGCCGGACCGCGTCGCTCCAGATCGACGAGAAGGCTCTCCGCTATCTCAAGCTGCGGATTGGTGTCGTGGCGGCCGAACAGGCACTTCGCCTCTACCGGGACCGCCACCGGAGTTCCATGATGGCTCAAGCGTCTGAGGCGTTTCATACGATCAGCAGGGGCAACTACCGGGGGCTCGTGACCCAGCCTGACAAGGACACCGAGATGCTCGTCGCCGTAAGCGCGGACGGCGGATCAAAGATGGCGGCCGCGCTGTCGAAGGGAACGCGGTTCCAGCTTTATCTGGCCCTTCGCGTCGCCGGATATCATGAGTTCGCTTCTTCGCATCGGCCGGTGCCATTCCTGGCCGAGGACATCATGGAGACCTTTGACGATTTCCGCGCAGAGGAAGCCTTCCGGCTCTTCGCGGGAATGGCGAAGGTGGGACAGGTGGTGTACTTCACCCACCATCAGCACCGCTGCGACCTCGCGCGGAAGGTGTGTCCGAGCGTGACGATCCACGAACTGCCGCAGGCTCCGGCGTCACTGCACCTGGTGAAGATCAGCCGACAGGTCGCCTAGTGTCGTAGCGGAAATGCGGTACCCCAAGAGCGTACCATCCTGTTCTCGCGCCAAGGGCGACATTGATTGGCTCGACCCCAACACTCTTCTTTGTTGCCCGGCGGCGTCGGCTCGTCCTGGCTGCAGGCGGCCATGACCGGTTGATTGCGCACTTCTCGGATTTCATGGACACGCATCAAGGATCGCCGAGGTCTGTGCGGTCACCCTCGACCGGCGCCGACCTTGCTGCTCTGCTCGCGGCCTGTTCGCGCGCCACTCACGATGCGATCAAAACGAAGCGTCACCGTGTTCTTGCGGTCCCACGCGGCTAGGATTGCTGCCCGCGAACCACCCATCCCTGGTGAGCAGCATGCTATTCATCACCGGCAACGCCCGCATCTTCTTCCCAGTCACTGGAAAACCCCGGCGTGATGTCGCCCGCCAGCAGCTTCTCCTTCGACAGCAGGCCTGCATCCTCAAGCGCTTCGATGTCGGGGAGATCGCGCAGAGTGTCGAACCCGAACTGCAGCAGGAATTCTTTTGTCGTCACGTAGGTGTAGGGCGCGCCCGGCGTCGGGCTACGCGGGCCGGAAGCGATCAGACCGGCACCGCGCAGATGACCAATAAAATCGCGGCTGATCTCCTTGCCGAAAAACGACGACAGTTCTCCGCGCGTGATCGGCTGGAAGTAGGCGATGCACATAAGAACCAGCACGTCCGACTGCGTCAGGTCTACGGCACGCCTGTTGTCGCCGCCGGCGGTGCCAAATGCACTGCGGATGGCATCGGCATAGGCCGGCCGGGTCAGGTGCCGAAAACCGCCGGCGACGGCGACCAGGTCATAGGGCCGGCCGCGTAGCTCCTCTCGAATATCGTCGATCAGAAGGTCGATGCTGCAGCTCTTGCCGACGATGCGCGTCAGCGTCTCGCGGCCGACCGGTTCACTAGCGGCAAAAATCGTGGCCTCGACGCGGTTCATCCACTCCCGCCAGCGAACCTCCGCCGGCAGGTGGTCGAGATCGCGATCGAACAAATGGTCATATGAACGACGGTCGCCTGATCGATGGTCATCTGACCGGCCCTGCCCTCGCCTCTTGCGCGCCGCTTCAGCCATTTCCTAAAGCCCGTAGATGCGGAACGTGGTGCGGCCGGACAGCTCGCGCACGGCGCCGAGATCGACCAGTCGGTCGAACAGGCGGCGCAGGCCGCGATCGCTCATCCCGGTCTTTTTGTCCCCGCGCGACGCCACGAGCGTGTCGTCGGACAGCAGCTTTTCGACGACGAGATCCGCACCCTTCGCCCGCAGTTTCGGCGCGACGGCGAGCAGCCGCTCGGCGCGGCGGCCGAGCTCGGTCGAGAGGTCGATCGCCCGCAGCGCTGCGCGCGCCTGGGCCACGAGCAGGCCCTGCACCCTCTCCCCGCCTGGCGCCCGATCCCTCTCCGTCAGACTGGTTGTTCTCACCCGCACGCCACGCGTGCTTCCGCCCGATCCCGGCTGCGCTCCCAGAAGCGGCACCGCATGCGGCCATCCCAGTCTTTGCGCGAGCAGGGCGTCGGCGAGCCAAGAACCCAAATTGCGTCCGAAGCCATCGCGTTCCGCACTCGCAAATGCGCCGGTCAGCATCTCGACAACGCCGGCTGCCGTAGACAGCTGGCGGAGATCCTCGAGGAGATCGCCGCCCGCCGCGCCGTTGCGGGCGAAAAAACCGAATTCTTCCAAGACCACGGTGAGGTTTTTCTCCGTCAGAAGATCCTCTGCGGGCCGGGCTGCCAGCCGGCGCCAGGCGAGGAGCAAAAGACCGCCCGGCCCACAATCGTCGCCGGGGCGGGTAAGGAGAAAAGAATCGCGCAGCGCGGCCTCGTCCTCGGTGCGCCCCGCCTGCCGCGCCGTTGTCGCGGCCGCGCCGAGTGCCAGACGTTGCCGCCAGGCGCCCGCCCATTTTTCGTCCCGGCGCACGACAGCATCGAGCGCGGTCAGCGCCGCGCCGGCGGCAAGCGCAGCATCCTCAAGGGTTTGCGCCGTCTCGACTGCCCTGCGCAGCCAGGATGGCACAGCCGTCATGGGCGCGATCGGCGCGGCGCCGAGCGGCTGGACTGCGTGTCGCGAAGGCGGTTTGGCGTGGAGAATCATCCTCGACAGCATGAATCATCGCGGCGCTTTTAACAACGACAATACGAACAAACCGCCGCGCCTGTCGTGGCCAGATTATGTCCGGTAAGCTTCCTTACCGGACATATTTTGATAGCCTCGCAAATCATGGAAAAGCCCCCGCAAAAACCCGCCAAAAACGATGGCCCGGCCGAGGATCCGCTCGCCGGCGACCCTCTCGAGGGAGAGTTGCCCGACATCGTCGATGTCGTCATGGAGATGGGGCGGCCGGAGGTCCGCGTCCCGGCGCATGTCGAGGATCTCGTCGAGACCGCCCGGGAATATGCGGACAACGCCAGTTCGGAAAACACCCGCGACGCCTACGCCAAGGATTGGAAGCATTTTACATCCTGGTGCCGACGCAACGGCTTCAATCCCCTGCCCCCGGATTCGAAGGTGATCGGGCTCTATATCAGCGCCTGCGCCGCCGGCGGCGCGAAGCTCGGCGTCCCGGCCTTGTCCGTTTCGACCATCGAGCGCCGTCTTTCTGGCCTTTCCTGGAATTTTACCCAGCGCGGCCTCTCCATGGACCGGGCCGACCGCCACATTCGCACCGTGCTCGCGGGCATCCGCCGCAAGCACACAAAACCGCCGCGCGTGAAGGAAGCCGTCCTCGGCGACGACCTCGTCGCGATGCTCGCCACGCTCGGTCACGATCTGAGGGGCCTGCGCGACCGCGCCATCCTGCTCCTCGGCTTCGCCGGCGGCCTGCGCCGGTCCGAGATCGTCGGCCTCGACGTCATGCGTGACGATGACAGCGACGGCGCCGGCTGGATGGAGATCCTTCCGGGAAAGGGCGTGCTGGTGACGCTGCGCGGCAAGGGCGATCGCTGGCGCGAGGTCGAGGTCGGTCGCGGCTCTAGCGACCACACCTGCCCCGTGGTCGCGCTGGAGACCTGGATCAAGTTCGGCCGCATCGCCCGCGGTCCCCTGTTCCGGCGCATTTTCAAGGACAACAAGACAGTCGACGTCGAGCGCCTTTCCGACAAGCATGTCGCCCGTCTCGTCAAGCAGACGGCACTGGCTGCAGGCGTCCGCTCCGATCTCCCGGAAGGCGAACGCGAACTGCTGTTCGCCGGCCATTCTTTGCGCGCAGGGCTCGCCTCTTCGGCCGAGATCGAGGAGCGTCACGTCCAGAAGCAGCTCGGCCATGCCTCGGCCGAGATGACCCGCAAGTACCAGCGCCGGCGCGATCGATTCCGGACCAACCTCACCAAGGCGTCCGGGCTCTGAAAGCCCCCTCCCCTCCCCCAGAGGGGCCGCCTCATGGTGCTCCAGAGGAGCAGAATTTTCACCTTAGCGCTTCAATTGAAATCGGGAAGTAAAACCGACAGTCGTCGGCGCGGGCGAGCGGCCTCAGCAGGGTGTTCAGGGGCAGATCGCCGAATTTGTAAACCGTTGATTTGTTTATAGCCGATGCGCGTAACGGAAGCTATACTGCCGTTTGCTTCGCTCACAGGTGACTCTTCCGGCGATGAAGCTGACTATCGATAATGACCTCTTATCGATAGCGATTGATCTCGCCGCGCAAATCAGCCAGAAATCGCCCTGCAGAGCCCGCTGGCGACGACAATCGGGACGGGGAAAATTCGCCGAATGGCGCGGCGCCTTCGCCTTTGCGCCGACCGGGCCGGGCGTCGCCGACTTCGTACAAATCTCGCTCGGCTGGCCGGCCCCGTAGTTGATCTCGACTACCGCCCCAACGGCGTCGAGCATCTCTTCCAGCCGACCTGGGTTCTCGCGATTCCGCTGCCGAGGCGCAGCAGCTCGCAGGACCAGTCTGGCTGCGCGGACGCGCCGGTGGTGGCATCGTTCACATGAGGAGCCGGCGAGAATCCCTGCGCGCCTTGGCCTCAGTTCTCGGTTACCTCGAAGCATGGTCTCTGGCTGCGGCGGGCTCATCCCTGGCGGCCGACGCCGGAGGTACTTGCTGATAGAATTCATCGCCCACCCGTGGGATCGCAAAGCGTGAAACCGACGTCTCGCACGGTCGGAAGACGTGACCGCGGCGTTTCGGCCAACCTGTTTCCTGTCGATGGACCGCACGCGCCGAACACCGTAGGCCGGCGTCTGTCCAGCTGATCGACGCTGACCAAATGGCGCAGCTCTTAGGCGAAAATCCAACGCGCCGGGACTGCAGAGCGCGATCAAGTTGGCGGTGCGCGCCAGCGCCCGCCCCGCGGCCGCAAGAGCAGAAAGGTGGTGACCGCCGATAATTTGACCAGCCTCCTCACACCTGCGCGGGCGACCGTCTCGTCGACGTGCCCGATCGCGCCCTTCTCATCACCGCCTTTTGGCTCCGGCGGCCGCCGCCGCAGCGAAATTGCTTCGCTCCGGTTCGAGCAGGTTGTCGAAGGAGAGCCGGTACCCACCGATCCCAAGGCTCCCGACGGCGAAAAACTCCCGAGCTTGTCGATCCGTCTCGGCCGGACCAAGACGACACAAGCGGACAGCGACGCCTTCGTGCTGCTCCTGGGCCGGCCGGTTACAGTGCTACAATCGGAGGCAGCGGACCTGCGATTAGCTCCCGCACCAGCAATGCGATCGAGAGGATCTATCTGGACCAAACTCGAGTAGCGACAGCATGGGCTTTTGAGATAAGGTTGGGACGCGATGGCATTGAGCGAATAGAGCGATAACCGGGAACCGAACCAATCCACAGAAATATTTTGTTGGTATTTTTGTTGGCTAGTCCTGCTATAGCGGAACCCTAACCATTTGGAAACAGAGCGAGTTTTCCATCGCTTGGATTCCGCCTCTGGCACCATTTTCCATGGAAATTGCTTAACGGTCCGACAGACGTGTCGTTGGACTTTGCCGGAAAATGCACGAGGGCGCATATAAAATTCGACTTGGTCCAGGACACGGAAGGATAGTCGTGCCTTTTTGGAAATCGCACAAGAAATATAGCGCAGGAACGTGGGACGATCGGCTCGATGGATTATTTTCATGCGGGGTAAACTACTCCGGTAAGACGATCCTTGATGTTGGCTGCAATATGGGCATCGTCGCTTATGAAATCGCCAAACGCAGACCGGCCTACATCCACGGCATTGACGTTCTGAAGCCACACACCCGCGTGGCGCGTTCTATCTTTCTAGGATCGAACGTAGAAAGTCGATTTGACACCATGAGTCTTGGGAGTCGAAAGCTTCAATCTGTTCTAAATGACCGTTACGATATCGTTCTTCTTCTCGCTGTGTACCAGCATGTCCGCAGGGGGTTGGGTCAGGAGGAGGCCGATCGCATCTTCATCGACATCATTAACCGCACTCAGACGATTGTGGCGCGAGTTCCCGACGAAGACGACATCCGTCTTCAGTCTCTAATTGAGGGTGCCGGGTTCACCTTATCTGATCGCCACAAGTCGCCACGCGGCAGTACAGTTCTGGCTTATCATCGCCACTAGACCGGGCGGACGGCGATTACCTGCGCGACTCACGCACCAGACGCATTTCCCGCGCCTATCGGCAAAATCACGTGACCTAAGCACATCACGGCGGCTTCGCCCGCGAAACGTCTTTGCTCGCGTTGGGCGGATGACGGATTTGATTTGCTTGGTGATCCTCTATCCTTAGGGCAAACTGCCTCTGGGGCTCTAGGAGGCGAAATGAGAGCACGCGCAGCAACGGTTGGAGATCTGGAAGCTCTTTTCCGTGATCTGTCCAAGCGGATATCGGACGAATACGCCGCGGCCGGCAAGGACAGCAAGATCGCCTACGACAATCTGATGATGAACTTGAAAGAAGGCCGTGCTCACGCGCTTGTCCAGGGCGAAAAGACCGTGGCGATCATCGCGTGGCACGAGCATAGCGACGCTGCTGATACGCTGTTCGCCGCGCAGGAGGATTTCTTCAGTGCCGCGACCGTTCGCTTCTGCAAGCGGCACATCCGCCATATCCAGGCGCTCGCCGGCAACCTCCCGATTCATTCGCGCAGCTGGCTCCAGAGACCGGACGTCGCAAGATGGTTTCGGATAATCGGCTATGTCGAGCGAGGCCAGGAGAATGGCGCCAACCTGTTCGAACTGCCGCCGGCTCCGGCCGCATAAGAAATCCAGCGTGAAAACGCTGCCTTTGAGTTCCGGCGGTGCCGCGCTCACGACGGTGTGCCAAAAAGGCCCGCCGCTCCATTTGCGAAGCGGCGAGGCCCCATATTTGGGGACAACTTCCGGGCTGTTGCCCAGCATTGCCTACCGTGCAATTCAGGTGCCAGACGACTGATCCATAATGGGTCACCGCACCGGGAAGCGCGAACCATCCTTCCGCGATCACACCACTGCCAATACCGCGCAATCCCTGTTATATTTCCTTGCAGCGGACCTGATTTCCGCCTGGCCGGCGCCCATCAGGCAACCTACCCCAACGCCCCCCCAAAGTGGCGCCGGCCAACTTCGCCGCTGACCAATCTTCGCCACCGACAACGTCGAGCACGCCGTTGCGAGGGCGAGGCCTGCGCGCGATCGTCAGGCCCGATAGTCAGGGGCAGCGGTTCGAAGCCGCCTCCAGAGCGGCGGACTTTCAAGTCGGAACGCCCGGCTGCGATTCCAATCCGACAGATCGCCTGGAATGACAGGACGATCCGACATAAATCCAAAAAACCGGTAGCAAGCTGCGGCCAGAAAGTGTTGAAGACGGTGCCGATCGCATTGAACGCGGCGCGATCCAGTTGCGCTCGGCAAGGCTTGATGATTTGTTGCCGCTTCAAGGAGAATGAATGATGCGCGAGCCTGTCGGTCAAGACGAATATGGGTCGGCCAACCCCTTCGACCCGGACGACCTGACGACGTTGAACGTGATGGGTCCGGGTGTGGCCAGCAACGATTTCGAGAAATACGCGGTCGCCGTGATCATCGTGTTCGGCGCCCTCGTCATTGGCGGCTTGATGGCCGCAACCCTGGCCTTGGGCCATCGCAACGGCTTCCTGTACGCGCTTGGCGGCGCCACTGCGGCGTGGATATCCGGAAATGCGCTTCTGCTCGATCGGCCGCGTATCTATGCCTTGTTCGTCGGCATCGCGGCGGTGATGCTGATTGCGTCCACCATAACGCTGGTCATCTGATGGTCTGCCGATATTTAGATGATGCCGGCCTGCGAATGGCGGTCTCCTGCGCTTCCGGTACTCGCGTACCGAAAGTACGCTCCGTTCCGGTTCTCGGAAACCACGCAGTCTGGTCGCTTCGCGCCCGTCTTCGACTCCGGCTCGGCCTGACCTGAATCTCAACAGACCCGGGGCGCACGAAACTTAATATCCGATCGCCTCGCCGGATGCGGCGCGGCTGTCGATAGCGCCGTTGTAGCGGGCGCCGCCGCCCTTCTCGATCTCGGCCAGGCTCTTGCCGCCGACCAGGATGCCGGCCGCCTGGCCCCAGGTCGCCTCGGTGACATCGAGGTGGTAGCCCATGCCGGCAAGCAGCTTTTCGGTATCGGGCGACAGGCCGAACGGTTCGATATAGACCGTGTCTGGCAGCCACTGGTGGTGGATGCGCGGCGCGTCGATCGCCTCCTGGATGTTCATGCCATGATCGACAACGTTGACGATCGCTTCCAGCGTGATGGTGATGATGCGCGAGCCGCCGGGGCTGCCGATGACCATGAACGGCTTGCCGCCTTTGGCCACGATGGTCGGGCTCATCGACGACAGCGGCGTCTTCCTCGGCTCGATCGCATTCGCCTCGCCCTGTACGAGGCCGTAGAGATTGGGCACGCCCGGTTTCTGGGTGAAATCGTCCATCTCGTTGTTGAGCAGGATGCCGGTGCCGTCGGCGACGACGCCGGCGCCGAACGAACCGTTCAGCGTATAGGTTACCGCGACGGCGTTGCCGTCATTGTCGACGATCGAATAATGCGTCGTCTCCTGGCTCTCGCCAAAACCCTTCGGCATCAATTCCTGCGACACGCCGGCCCGGAACGGATCGATCTTTTCACGGATTTCTTTTGCATAGGCCTTGTCCAGCAGCTTTTCGACCGGATTGTCGACGAAGTCGGGATCGCCGAGCGCCGAATTGCGGTCGACATAGGCATGGCGCATTGCCTCGACCATGATTTTGACGGTTTCGGCGGAACCCGCGCCAAGATAGGACAGCGGATAGAATTCCAGTACGTTGAGGATCTCGCAGATGATGGCGCCGCCCGAGCTCGGTGGCGGCGAGGAGGTGATCTCATAGCCGCGGTAATTGCAGGTCACCGGCTCGAGCTCGCGGACCGCGTAGTTCTCGAAATCCGCCTTGGCCAGAATGCCGCCCTTCTCCGCGCTGGCCCTAACGATGCCGTCGGCGATCGGTCCTTTGTAGAAGGCATCTCGACCTTGCTCCGAAATCGCTGAGAGCGAGGCGGCGAGATCAGCCTGAACAAGGCGCTCGCCGATGGCATAAGGCTTGCCGTCCGGCTTCAGGAAGATGGCAGCCGCGGCCGGGTTCTTGGCCAGCCGTTCGGCGCCGCGTTCGAGCGAGGCGACATCGCCCTGCTCCAGCACGAAGCCATCCTTGGCATAGCGGATGGCCGGCGCCATCAAGTCCTGCCGCGTCAGCGTGCCGTATTTTTCCCGTGCCGTTTCAAAACCGGCCACCGAGCCCGGCACGCCGACCGCGAGATAGCCGTCCAGGCTGGCGCCCTTCACCGGCTCGCCGTCCTTGCCGAGATACATGGTCTTCGTCGAGGCGAGCGGCGCCCGCTCGCGGAAATCGAGGACGGTCGAGCGGCCGTCCTTGAAGCGGATGGTCATGAAGCCGCCACCGCCGATATTGCCGGCGTTCGGATAGACCACAGCCAGCGCATAGCCGACGGCAACCGCCGCATCGACGGCATTGCCGCCTTTCTTCAGCACCTCTACGCCGACTCGCGATGCCAGATGCTGGGCGGTCACCACCATGCCGTGCTCGCCCTTCGCCGGCTGCGGCGAGGCGGCGAAGATGGCCGTCAGCGGCACGAAGGCGAAAGTGAGGGAAAGACCGACGGCGATTAGGGTGCGGCGGGTGGGGTGCATGGCCGTTCTCCGAGGCGTTGGATGCGCCTAGAAGACCTTGGCGGAGCGGACGAGTCCATGGCTGTGAGTGAAAATTCGGGAATGCTGTCATTCGCCGTCGGCGAAGCTGCCGATCTTCCCCATTTCGGGGAGGATCGGATGTCGCTTCGGCTTTCGACAACCCAAGGCTGAAGGCAAACAAGCTTGTTCTTGCATGGTGCTGATTTGCGCCGCGACCCGCCGTTGGCGGGTTTTTCGTTTCAGGCCGACATCAAACAATCCCGCCGCCGCCACTCGCAACCGCCGGCCGTTCCGCCGCGACCTTCGCCCGATAGCCGGCCGCCCGGTAGGCGGCGACCGGATCGATGGCGCCGCCCGTGTTCAGCCGCGCCATGGCGAGGATCGGCTCGACATCGGTGCGATAGGCGGCTTTCAGCGTTTGCGTCGCCATTAGCGCGTCATTGGCGTCCTGATAGGCTTCCAGTGCCTTGCGATCGACCAGCAGCGCCTGCACATAGGCGCGCTGCACCTCGACCGCGGACAGCATCAGGCTTTCGATCGGATCGGTGACGTTGTGGCTCTGGTCGAGCATGTGAGCCGGATCAAAGCCTTCGGCACCGGAAAGCTCGGCATCGACCAGCTCGTTGAAGACGAGGAACAGCCGGTAAGGATCGATCGAGCCGGCGTCGAGATCGTCGTCGCCATATTTCGAATCGTTGAAATGGAAGCCGCCGAGTTTCTTGAACTGGATCAGCCGCGAGACGATCATCTCGATGTTGACGTTGGGCGCGTGGTGGCCGAGGTCGACGAGGCAGAACGCCTTGTCGCCGAGTTCGGTGGCGATGATGTAGTTGGTGCCCCAATCCTGCACGACCGTCGAATAGAAGGCCGGCTCGTACATCTTGTGCTCGGTGAACAGCTTCCAGTCGTCCGGCAGTCCGGCGTAGATCTCCTTCATCGCGTCGAGATAGCGTTCGAACGCCTTGGCGAAATTGACCTGGCCGGGAAAGTTCGAGCCGTCGCCGATCCATACGGTCAGTGCCTTCGATCCCAGCGTCTTGCCGATCTCGATGCATTCGAGATTGTGCTCGACCGCCTGCCGGCGCGTTGCGGCATCGGCATGCGACAGCGAGCCGAACTTGTAGGAAAGCGCCTGGCCCTGAGCGTCAGAGAACGTGTTCGAATTCATGGCGTCGAAGCCGAGGCCGAAGCGGGAGGCGGCCTGCTTCAGCCGGTTCGGGTCGGCCTTGTCCCATGGAATGTGCAGCGAGACGGTCGGCGTCGCCTGCGTCAACTGCCGGATGACGGCGCAGTCCTCGATCTTGTCGAAAATGTCGCGCGGCTCGCCGGCGCTGGGAAAGCGGGCAAAGCGGGTGCCGCCGGTGCCGACGCCCCAGGACGGGATCGCCACGGCGAATTTTTCGACCTTGTCGCTGATAGCGTCGATGGCGATGCCGCGACGGTCAAGACGCTCACCGAGCGAGTCGTAATCGCGCTTGAGGTCGGCCTCGCGCGCGGCGTTGTCTTTTTCGACGATGTCGGCGGAGATGATTTGTTCCATCGTCCGTCTCCGCTCAGCGCGTGAACGACTGGGCGTTGCCCGCGTCGACATTGACGATATTGCCGGTCGACTTGGCCGACATGGCGGACGCGAAGAAATAGATCGCCTCGGCGATGTCTTCGGGGAACACCGAACGCTTCAGCATCGAGCGCGAGCGGTAGTGCTCCTCGAGGTCGTCGGTCGACATCTTGTAGGCGGCGGCGCGCTGTTCCTTCCACTCGCCGGTCCAGATCTTGGAGCCGCGCAGCACGGCGTCGGGATTAACGACATTGACCCTGATCTGCGCTTCCGCACCCTCCAGCGCCAGGCAGCGCGCCAGATGGATCTCGGCGGCCTTGGCCGTGCAATAGGCGGCGGCGTTGGGCGATGCTGCTAGCCCGTTCTTGGAGGCGACGAAGACGACGTTGCCGCCGATCTTTTGCGCGCGGAAAAGACGGAATGCTTCCCGCGAAACCAGGAAATAGCCTGTCGACAAGATGTCCATGTTCTTGTTCCACAGCGCCAGCGTCGTCTCCTCGATCGGCGCCGAGGTTGCCAGGCCGGCATTCGACACCAGTATATCGATGCCGCCGAACTCGACCGCGGTCTCGGCGAAGCCGGAGATCACCTGGTCCTCTGACGTGACATTGATGACCAGCGGCCGCACGAAATCTTTGCCATAGGCTTTCGCCAGCTCGTCATTGGCGCTGGCAAGGGCGGTCTCGTCGATGTCGGCCAGCACGACGCAGGCGCCTTCGCGCAGCAGCCGGTTGGCCGTCGCCCGGCCGATGCCGCCGGCGCCGCCGGTGACCAGCGCGATCTGGCCGGCTAGAGCCTTCGGCTTCGGCAGGCGCTGCAGCTTTGCCTCTTCGAGCAGCCAGTACTCGATGTCGAAGGCTTCCTGCTCGGGCAGCCCGACATAGGTCGACACCGTCGAGGCGCCGCGCATGACATTGATGGCGTTGACGTAGAATTCGCCCGATATGCGCGCCGTCGCCTTGTCGCCGGCGAAGGTGAACATGCCGATGCCGGGCATCAGATAGACCACGGCGTTCGGATCACGCACCGGTGGCGAATCCACGTGCTTGCAGCGGTCGTAATAAGCCTGATAGCCAACACGATACTCCGCCACATCGTCGGCGAGACGGGCGAGGACGGCATCGACGTCGGGATTCCCGGGATCGAATTCGATGACCAGCGGCCGGATCTTGGTGCGCAGGAAATGGTCCGGGCAGGATGTGCCGAGCGCTGCCAGTGGGCGCAAATCCTTCGAATTGACGAATTCGAGCACGGCTGGCGAATCGTCGAAATGGCCAAGCTTGTGGCTTTTCTCCGAAATCAGGCCGCGGATCCTCGGCATCAGCTTTGCCGCCGCGGCGCGACGCGCTGGCGCGTCGAGCGATTTGACGACTTCGCCACCGAAGATGGGCTTGCCTTCAGACTTGCGCTCGAACCAGTCGATCGCATGGTTGATCACCGAGATCGTCGTCTCGTAGCATTCCTTTGCAGTGTCGCCCCAGGTGAACAGGCCATGGCTTGCCAGGACGACGCCCTTGGCCTCAGGGTTTTCGAGGCAGAATTTTTCCAGCCACAGGCCGAGTTCGAAGCCCGGACGTTTCCACGGCAGCCAGCCGATCGCGTCGCCGAAGATCTCCTTGGTCAGCGCCTTCGAATCCTTGGCGGCGGCAATGGCGATAATGGCGTCGGGATGCATGTGGTCGACATGGGGCTTCGGCACGAATGCGTGCAGCGGCGTATCGATCGAGGCCGCGCGCGGATTGAGGTTGAAGGTGCAGTGGGGCAGATATCCGACCATTTCGTCTTCATGCTCGAGGCCGCGATAAAGACCCCTCAACGCCCTGAGCTTGTCCATATAGAGCGTGGCGAAGCCGTCGAGCTTGATCGAGGCGCTGTCGCCGCCCGAACCCTTGACCCACAGCACTTCCATGCTCTCACCGGTGAGCGGATCCTTTTGCCAGATCTTGGAAGAGGTGTTGCCGCCGCCATAGTTGGTGACGCGCTTGTCGGAGCCAAGAACATTCGAGCGATAGACGAGACGTTCCGGCTCGCTCATTGCCTGGGCTTTCGCGTCATTCCAAAGATTGGCGAGGCGCGTGCCGGAGCGCTTGTCGAGCATAGGTAATCCTCCCGTGACGTGAGACGCGCAAACGATGCGGTCAATTGCCACCGCATTGCGGGTCAGCTTTGCTCGAATGTCCACGCAAGCGGCGGCGTTGTCAATCACAAACGATCAAGATTGATCATACTGCACTGCACAATGAAATTATTTGATCGGAAATGATTGACACTGCGCGTTTTGGGTGCCTAGATGCTCGGCAGGGAGGAACCATGCACGAGAAAGAGCGACACAGGATCATTTTGTCCGCCGTCCAGGAAAAGCCTGTGGTGACGGTGCAGGAGATGGTCGACCTGACGGACTCGTCGGAGGCGACGATCCGGCGCGACATCGCCGCATTGCATGTGCAAAAGCGCCTGCGCCGCGTGCGCGGCGGCGCCGAGGCGATCACGCCACCGCAGTTCATCGGCCTTGCCGGCCGGCCTTTTTCCGTCAACGAGACGATCAACGCTTCGCAGAAGCGGGCGATCGCGCGGGACGCCGTGGAACTCTGCAAGGACGGCGAGCCGATCATCATCAATGGCGGCACCACCACCTTCCAGATGGTGCATTTCCTGACCGGCCGCCGGATGCCGATCTTCACCAATTCCTTTCCGATCGCCGAGCACCTGCTCAAGCACTCCAAGAACACGGTGATGCTGTCGGGCGGCACCATCTACCGCGAGCAGAGCATCATCCTGTCGCCCTTCGAGAATGATGTGACGCGCAATTTCTATGCGCGCCGCATGTTCATGGGCGCGCAAGGGCTCGGGCCACTCGGCTTGATGGAAGGCGATCCGCTGCTGATCCAGGCCGAGCAGAAACTGATCGATCAGGCCGACGAACTGGTGGTGCTGGTCGACTCGTCGAAGTTCCGAAAACGCTCGAGCCTGATCCTGTGCGGCCTGTCGCGCATCGCGACCGTCATTACCGACGACGGCATCGAGGACCGCGAGGCCAAGATGTTGGAGGCCGCCGGTGTGACGCTGGTCGTCGCCCGCACAACGCTGGGCAATAAGGAAGAATCTTCGCTGCAGGCCTGAGGCCCGCAGCGGCGATGGAATGCAACACTCAAGGGAGGATATTCGATGAGCTTTCTGAAGAAACTGATGGTTACGGCGGCGTTCTCCGCCGCCATGTTCGTGAATGCCGCCTATGCCGAGAACGTCAAGATCGCACTGGTGGTGAAGTCGCTCGGCAATGGCTTCTTCGATGCCGCCAACAGGGGCGCCGAAGAGGCGGCCAAGGAACTCGGCGACGTCGATATCATCTACACCGGCCCCACCAAGGCTACCGCCGAAGCGCAGATCGAGGTGATCAATTCGCTGATCGCCCAGAAGGTCAACGCCATCGCCATTTCGGCCAATGACGCCGACGCGCTGGTGCCGGCGCTGAAGAAGGCGATGGATCGCGGCATCACCGTCATCTCGTGGGATTCAGGCGTCGCTCCGGAAGGTCGCCAACTCCACCTCAACCCCTCGGACACCAACCTGATCGGCGAGACCATCATCAAGCTTGCCGCCGACTTCCTGCCGGAAGGCGGCGACGTCGCCATCCTGTCGGCTTCGTCCACCGCGACCAACCAGAACGCCTGGATCGACGCGGCCAAGAAGGTGCTGCCGGAGAAATTTCCCAAGATCAACCTCGTCGCCACCGTTTACGGCGACGACGACTCGGCCAAGAGCACGGACGAAGCCAAGGGCCTTTTGAAGTCCTATCCGAACCTCAAAGCGATCATCGCACCGACCACGGTCGGCGTCGTTGCCGCCGCTCAGGTGGTGACCGACCAAGGCCTGATCGGCAAGGTCAACGTCACCGGCCTGGCGCTGCCGTCGGAGTTCAAGAAGTTCATCGACAACGGTGCCAGCCAAGCGGTCGCGCTGTGGAACCCGATCGACCTCGGCTACTCGGCCGTCTACCTCGCCCATGATTTGGCGGTGAAGAAGGAAGAAGCCAAGCCGGGTGCGACGCTGTCGATCGGCCGCGTCGGCAAGGTCACGCTCGACGACACCAATTCGGCTGCGATGGCTCCGCCCTTCAAGTTCGACAAGTCGAACATCGAAGAATTCTCCAAGATCTATTGATCCTGGAGCCCTTCAAGCCGGCGCGGCGGGGCAGAGGTTCCGCCGCGTCCTCAAACGGACCTGCTGCAGGGCTTGATACGACTATGGACACGACAGCCCAACTCAACCCGACGACCGAGCAGCCTTTGGCTCCGGCTCCGCGCCTGACCCTGTCCGGCATCTCGAAGAGTTTTCCCGGCGTGCGCGCGCTGCATGATGTCAGCCTGTCGCTCTATCCCGGCCAGGTGACCGCTCTGATCGGCGAGAACGGCGCCGGCAAGTCGACGCTGGTCAAAATCATGACCGGCATCTACCAGCCCGATGCGGGCACCATCAGCATCGATGGCCAGGCCGTCACCTTGCCCAGCGCTCATGCCGCCTTCGGGCACGGCATCACCGCCATCCACCAGGAAACCGTGCTGTTCGACGACCTGACGGTGGCCGAGAATATCTTTCTCGGCCATGCGCCGCGGTCGCGCTTCGGCACCATCGACTGGCGCACCATGCGCAAGAATGCCCGTGAAGTATTGAACACCATGGGTGCCGGCCACATTGACGCCGACGCGCGGCTGAAGGACCTCGGTATCGCCAACAAGCACCTCGTGGCAGTCGCCCGCGCCATGTCGATCGATGCCCAGATCGTCATCATGGACGAGCCGACCGCAGCGCTGTCGCTGAAGGAGATCGAGGAGCTCTTTTTGCTCATCGAATTCCTGAAGAGCGAAGGCAAGGCGATCCTGTTCATCAGCCACAAGTTCGACGAGATCTACCGCATTGCCGACCGCTATACGGTGTTCCGCGACGGCGAAATGGTCGGCGAAGGCCTGATCAGGGATGCCGGCCAGAGCCAGATCGTGCGCATGATGGTCGGCCGCGCCGTCGACCACATTTTTCCGCAGCGCAAGGCCGAGATCAGCGCGCCGGTGCTCACTGTCTCGGGCCTGTCGCACCCGACCGAGTTCGACGACATCGGCTTCGAGCTGCACAGAGGCGAAATCCTCGGCTTCTACGGCCTCGTCGGCGCCGGCCGCAGCGAGGTCATGCAGGCGATATCAGGCATCACCCGCACCAGCAGCGGCACGATCACGCTGGAAGGCAAGACAATCGTGCCGAAATCGGCAGCGGATTCGATCGACGCCGGCATCGTCTATGTGCCGGAAGAGCGCGGCAAGCAAGGCGTGGTGATCGGCCTGCCGATCTTCCAGAATATCTCGCTCCCCTCACTCAAGCGCACGTCCAAATCAGGCGTGTTGCGGCTGGCCGAGGAGTTCGCACTGGCCCGTTCCTACACCGAGCGGCTCGATTTGCGCGCCTCGTCGCTCAGCCAGGATGTCGGCACGCTGTCGGGCGGCAACCAGCAGAAGATCGTCATCGCCAAATGGCTGGCTACCGCGCCCAAAGTGATCATCCTCGATGAGCCGACCAAAGGCATCGACATCGGCTCGAAAGCCGCCGTGCACGGCTTCATGGCCGAGCTCGTCGCGCAGGGCCTGTCGGTGATCATGGTGTCGTCCGAACTGCCCGAGATCCTCGGCATGTCCGACCGGGTGATCGTCATGCGCGAGGGCCGCATCGCCTCAGTCTATGACAACAAGGGGCTCGACGCCGAAACGCTGGTCAGAACGGCAGCGGGGATCGCAGCATGAAGGCTCTTCTCAAAAATCGCGAAGTCTGGCTTCTCGCCGCCATCGTCGTGCTGATCGGGCTGATCTCAATGCGCTTTCCGGGCTTTGCCAATCCTGCCAATCTACGCCAGGTGTTCAACGACACCTCGATCCTGATGATCCTGGCGCTGGGTCAGATGGTTGTCATTCTGACCCGCTCGATCGACCTGTCGATGGCGTCCAATCTCTGCTTCACCGGCATGGTAGTGGCGATGCTGAACGCCGCGCATCCGGCAATCCCGATCCCGCTGCTGATCGTCATCGCACTGCTAGTCGGACTGGTGCTCGGCGTGATCAACGGCCTGCTGGTATGGCGGCTGAACATCCCGTCAATCGTGGTGACGCTCGGCACGCTGACTATCTACCGCGGCGCCACCTTCGTCATCTCCGGAGGCGCCTGGGTCAATGCCGACCAGATGAGCCCTGAGTTCATCGGCCTGCAGCGCGCGGCCTTTCTCGGCATCCCGGTCCTGTCGTGGATCGCCATATTGGTCATCGCCTTGTTCTTCCTCGTGATGACGCGCACCGCGCTCGGCCGCTCGATCTACGCCATCGGCGTCAATCCGACGGCGTCGGTCTATGCCGGCATCGATGTCGGCCGCACCAAGTTCATCGTCTTCTGCATCTCGGGGATGGCCGCCGGTCTCTGCGGTTATCTCTGGATTTCGCGCTACGTCATCGCCTCGGTCGAGGTCGCCAATGGCTACGAGCTCAACATCATCGCCGCCTGCGTCATCGGCGGCATCTCGATCGCCGGCGGCATCGGCTCGGTCGGCGGCGCAGTGCTCGGTGCGCTGTTCCTCGGCATCATCTCCAATGCGCTGCCGGTCATCAACATCTCGCCCTTCTGGCAGATGGCGATTTCGGGCAGCGCCATCATCCTGGCCGTGGTGCTCAATGCGCGCGGCGAACGCCGGCAAGGCCGCATCATCCTCAAAAAGGCGGAAGCGGCATGACCGACACCCCAGCCCCACGCCACATTCCCAACCGGCTCGACAAGCCGCTCAACGCGGCGATCTTCTCATGGGAGGCGCTGCTGGTCGCGGTGGCAGTCGCCATCTTTGCCGTCAACAGCTTCGCCTCGCCCTATTTCCTCGACGCATGGTCGCTGTCTGACCTGACCTTCAACTTCACCGAGAAGGCGCTGATCGCGCTTGCCATGGCGCTGCTGATCATTTCCGGCGAGATCGACCTGTCGGTCGCCGCCATCATTGCGCTGGCCTCGACGATGATGGGCATGGCGGTGCAGGCCGGCGCCGGCACGCCGGTGCTGGTGACGATCGGCATCGTGGTCGGGCTTGGCTGCGGCGCCTTTAACGGGCTGCTCGTCACCAGGCTGGGATTGCCGTCGATCGTCGTTACCATCGGCACGATGAGCCTGTTTCGCGGCATCGCCTTCATCGTCCTCGGCGACCAGGCCTACAAGGGCTATCCCCCGAGCTTCGCCTTCTTCGGTCAAGGCTATGTCTGGTGGGTGGTGTCGTTCGAACTGACGCTGCTCCTCGTCGCGGCGGTCGTCTACTGGTTCCTACTACACCGGACGAGCTTCGGCCGCCGCGTCTTCGCCATCGGCAACAACCCGGTTGCGGCGCAGTTTTCCGGCGTGCGCGTCGGCCGCATCAAGTTCATCCTGTTCTGCCTGACCGGCTTGATGGCCGGCATCGCCTCGGTGCTGATCACCTCGCGGCTCGGCTCGACCCGACCGTCGATCGCGCAAGGCTACGAATTGGAAGTCATCACCATGGTGGTGCTTGGTGGCGTCAGCATCCTGGGCGGCGCCGGCAGCATTCTGGGTGTCGTGCTCGCCGCCTTCATCATGGGGCTGGTGACTTTTGGCTTGGGGCTGCTCAACGTGCCCGGCATCGTCATGTCGATCTTCATCGGCCTGCTGCTGATCATCGTCATCGCGCTGCCGATCGTCTGGCGGCGGGTGCGTCGGGAGCGTTTCACCTGATGGCCGAAAAATACGCGTTCAAGATGAAGCTCAATCCGGGCATGAAGGCCGAATACAAAAGGCGCCATGACGACATCTGGCCGTCGCTGGTGGCGCTGTTGAAGCAGGCAGGCGTTTTCGACTATTCGATCCATCTCGACGAAGAGACCAACACCTTGTTCGGCGTGCTGTGGCGGCGTGACGACCACGGCATGGATGAATTGCCGAAGCACCCAGTGATTACAGCGCTGGTGGGCTGAAATGGCCGACATCATGGAGACCAAGCCTGATAACGAGCCGGTGGCGGTGCCGCTGGAAACCATGTTCCATATGGAATGACACACCACGTCGCCGTCATCGATATCGGCAAGACCAATGCCAAGGTAGCGCTGGTCGATCTCGCCAACATGCGCGAAGTCGCGCTGCGCCGCATGGCGAATGCGCCCGTTGCCGACGGCTCCTACCCGCACCACGATGTCGAGCTTTTGTGGTCGTTCATTCTCGACAGCCTCGCCGGGATTAATCGCGAACAGCGCATCGACACGATATCGATCACCGCCCATGGCGCGACGGGCGTGCTGGTGGACGCTGCCGGCGAGCTGGCGTTGCCGGTGCTCGACTATGAATTCACCGGGCCCGACGCCGTTGCCCAGGACTATGACGCGATCCGTCCGGCCTTTGCCGAGACGGGTACGCCGCGCCTGCCGGTCGGCCTCAATCTCGGCGCGCAGTTCTTCTGGCAGCAGAGGAACTTCCCGGCGGAGTTCGCCGAGGCCGCCGCGATCCTGATGTATCCGCAATACTGGGCTTTTCGCCTCACCGGCGTCGCCGCCAACGAGGTGACCTCGCTCGGCTGCCACACCGATCTGTGGAGCCCATGGAAAGCGGATTTTTCGTCACTCGTCGACCGGATGCAATGGCGCGGCCTGATGGCGCCGGTGCGGCCGGCCAAGGACCGCCTTGGCCCAATCTTGCCCGCCCTTGCCAAGGGAACCGGGCTCGATCCGCAGACGCCGGTGTTTTGCGGCTTGCATGATTCCAATGCCTCGCTGCTGCCGCATCTCCTGTCCGACAGACCGCCCTTCTCGGTCGTCTCGACCGGCACCTGGGTGGTGTCGATGGCCGTCGGTGGCAACAAGATCGCGCTCGATCCGGCGCGCGACACGCTGGTCAACGTCAATGCGCTCGGTGATCCGGTGCCATCGGCGCGCTTCATGGGGGGTCGCGAATTTTCACGGCTGACGGAAGGCCAATCGGAAGGCTGGACCGAAGAGGATGTCGCCACAGTGCTCGCCGGGAAGACATCCCTGCTGCCTTCGACCCAACAAGGTTCGGGGCCGTTCCCGCATCACACCGCCGCATGGCTCGACGCCGACGGCATCAACAACGGCCAGCGCTTTGCCGCCATCTCTTTCTACCTGGCGCTGATGACCGCGACCTGCCTCGATCTGATCGGCGCCGACGGTCCGATCATCGTCGAGGGCCCGTTCGCCCGCAACCGGCTTTTCACGCAGATGCTGGCTGCAGCGACGGCGCGTGCCGTCATTGCGTCCGAGGCTGCGACCGGCACCAGCATCGGCGCTGCCTTGCTGGCGTCGGACCAAAGAACGGTCCAAGGCAAAGGCGAAGGGATGGAACCGCCGGCCGACCCAGCCTGGGCGGATTATGCGCGCTCATGGCGCGCGGCGGTCGACGCGCGGGGCTGATCACAAAATCCGCTTGCCGAAAGCCGACATGACGAAGTTGACGGTGTCTATCGCAATCCGCGGTTCCAAACCTTCTGTCAGGCCGGAAACATCCATCGACAACAGCCCGCCGGACAGCGCGATGGCCTCCATCGCCTGATGCGTTTCGCGCACCGTGATGCCGCCGGAGCCAGCCGCCCAGCCGGCGAATTCGGTCACCTCAGGCGAATAGCTAACATGGAAGCCTTGCGTGCCGGAGGTGGCGATGCGGATCGCCTCGTGCATCAGGTCGCGCATGCCCATGGCGTCGATGTCGGTCATGGTGAAGGCGGAGACGCGCGAATCCTTCAGCACCCGGGCTTCGGCCGGATCGGCATGGCGCAGCCCGACGATGACGACGTTTTCCGGCGAAAGTTGCGGCTGCAGCGCGCCGGCCTTGTGATCGAGTCCGAGCGCGCGCGCCAGCACCGAACGTTCCGGCAGGTCGATGCCGTCTTCGTCCTCGGGCATCAGCGCGGCGATGGAATCGATCCAGATCAGGCCAAACGAGTGTGTCGCCCGCGCGGTCATCGTCAGCGCCTTGTGGGCGACGCGCCGGTCACTCCCGGCGGTGAGCCGGACCAGGCCGGATGGGGGCCGCTCGATATCGGCCAGCTCGACGACATCGAAATTCATCGCCTCCAGCCGGGCGCCGGTCGCCTCCCTGGCGAGGATGCCGGCGGCCGCTGGTTCGGCTGTGATCTGCACCATCTTGCGGCCGGAGAAATCCTCGACATCGTGCATCGGGGCCTTTTCGACATATTCCGAGGTCATCGCCAACAGCATGGCGCCATAGCTCATGCGGAAGGCGACACGGTCGCCGACGACGGGTGGCGGGTCGGCGTCGGTTACATCGAGGAGCAGATGATCGCTGGAGGCGCCGAGCACCCGCACGCCCTTGGCAATCGGCGTCAAACCTTCGATCAAAACGTCCTCGCGGCCGATATTGGCGATGGCGCGCAACCTGTCGCCCTCGTCGGGAAACACCGGCTGGTTGCCGAAAGCGTCGTAGCCGGATTGGCCGATCGGCCGCGACGGCTTCAGCTTGACCTCGATAATGTCGCTGGTCAGGCGGCAGGCATCGGGTTCCAGTTCGGCCCACGGCGTCTCGCGGAAGGTTTCGACGCCGCCCTGCAGGATTGCTTCGCCGACCCGCAGATTGTTGACGCCGGCGGGCAGCCTGCCTTCGAGCAGCAGTGTCAGCGACGATGACGCTCCGCCCGAGATCCAGTCGAGCCTGGCGCCGGACAGACGCTCGGCCTTGTAGGCATGGGCGACAAGTTGCCCGAGATTTTCCTCCGTCGGCATGATGGCGCCGAAGCAGCCGAGATTGGTGCCGATGCCGGCGATGCGCACGCCCTTGAGTGCCAGTATCTGCTCGACAGTGGGCACGAGATCGTTCGGCCAGATGCCTTCCCTGAGGTCGCCAAGATCGATCATCAGCATGATGTCGTGGACGCGGCCCATGCGCGCGGCGATACGCGACAGCTCGCGGATGGTGGCGAGTTCGGATTGCAGGCTGATGTCGACGGTGCGGACCACCTCCTCGACGCGCGCCATCGGCGGGCTGCGCAGCAGCATGATCGGCGCATTGATGCCGCTGTCACGCAGCCGGCGGATGTTTTCGAAGCGCGATTCGGCGATGCCGGCGACGCCGCCGCGCAGCATGGCTCGCGCCACCTGCGGCATGCCGCAGGTTCCCTTGGTGACGCCGAAGACCTTGATGCCGGACCGGGCGCAGCGGTCGACGATCGTGCGTGCATTGCGCTCGATGCGGCCAAGGTCGATGGCGACTTGCGGTCCGGACATTTTTTACTCAGAAATTGTGCACGGTACTAGGCGCATTTATCTTCTCGGTATCGTAGCTGGCGAGAATTGATATCAATCCGAATGGGTCGTGTTCATGCCGGAAACAAGGGCTCTTGTATGTGGACACGTCTTTCGCTCAGAGAGGCCAGTCACATTGGTCATTCGTCATCTCGATGGGGAGTGGCAACTAACCTGTGGCGAGCACGACCATCCCGCAGACTGCGGAAATTTCGAAATTGTCGGCTTCAGGCATCTCACCGTCAGGCAAGATAATCTGACGCAGATTGGCGAGCTTGAACGCGGCTGGCTTGCCGAATGGGTGCTGGCCGAATGGACCCGGTGCCGACACGACGGTTAATTCCCCCTCAATTGACGTAGACCAGTCCTTGCGGGTCGATCTCCGGCTTGCGGCCGGCGACGACATCGGCAAGGAACTTTCCCGAGCCGCAAGCCATGGTCCAGCCGACATGGCCGTGGCCGGTATCGAGGTATAGATTCCTGTAGCGCGCTTGGCCGATGACCGGCACCGAGTTTGGCATCATCGGCCGCAAGCCGGCCCAGAGCTCGGCCTTGTTCTCGTCGAAGGCACCCGGGAACAGATCGTTGCCAGTCCTGAACATGGCGGCGAAATCGCTCGGCTTGTGGGTGCGGTCGAAGCCGGTGAACTCGGCGGTCGAAGCAAGCCGCAGCCGGTTGCCGAGCCGCGAATAAGCGATAAGCTGATCCTCGTCGGCGCCGCCCATGGTCGGCCCCTTGCTCTCGTCCTCCAGTTGCACGGTCGCGGTGTAGCCCTTGACCGGATAGACCGGCAGATCGACGCCGTAGCGGCGACCGAGCAGGCCGCTCTCCGGCCCCATCGAAATGACCACGGCGTCGCCTGTTATCGGACCGGCCGAGGTCATCACCGCGCGCACCCGATCGCCTTCAATGTCGAGGCCTTTGACCGTCGTGCCGTAGAGGAATTGCATGCCGAGTTTCTCGGTGGCATAGGCAGCAAGGTTCTGCGTGAATTGGCTGGAGTCGCCGGTCTGGTCGATCGGAGAATAGACGCCGCCGGCGATCTTATCCTTGGCCCCGGCGAGCCCGGGCTCTAGCTCGACCAGCCGGTCGCGGCCGACGATCTCGATCGGCAGACCGTGCTCGGCGAGATAGCGGTAATTGTCGGTGCCGGTATCAAGACTCTGCTGCGAGCGGAAGAAATAGAGAATGCCCTTCTTGCGCTCGTCATAGTGAATGCCAGTGTCGGCAGAGATGGCGTTGATGCAGTCGCGCGAATAAAGCGCCAGGCGCAGTTTGATTTCGGTGTTGGCACGCAGGCGCGCTCGCGTGCACTGGCGCAGGAAGCGCAGACTCCAGGCGAAGAAATAGGGATCGAAGCGCAGCCGCACCTTGATGCCGAGATCGTGGTTGTAAAGCGCGCGCAGGAACGTCTTCAGCGCAGCGGGCGAGGCCCAGGCGGTGGCGTCGCCCGGCGACACCAGCCCGGCATTCGATTGGCTGGTGCCGCGCGCCGCCATCGGATGGCGTTCGATGACGGTCACCTCGTGGCCGTCGCTCGCCAGATAATAGGCGGCCGCCGTGCCGACCACACCGGCTCCGAGCACCAATATTCTCATGCCGCCCCCCAAAGTCACACGCGGCCAAATGCGCCTACGCTGCGCCGCGCATCTCCTTCAATAGCGCTTCTGCGTGGAGCTTTCGAGCTAAGAACTTGGTCTCAGCCCCGCGACGAATTCTTGCCGGTCAGAATGCGCTCCCAGGCCAGCGCGTCGGCGACGATCAGGTCGAGGTCGTCGCGCTGCGGCGTCCAGCCGAGTTCGCGGCGCGCCAGCTCCGAATTAGCGACTACCGCTGCGGCGTCGCCCGGACGGCGCTCGCCCATCCGCACCCCGAAATCATGACCAAAGACGCGCCGCACGCTGTCGATCACCTCGAGCACCGAATAGCCGTGGCTGTAGCCGCAATTGGCGACGAGACTTGTCCCGCCGGCGCGCAGGCGTTCCAGCGCCAGCCGATGCGCCACCGCCAGATCGCTGACATGTATGTAGTCGCGCATGCAGGTGCCGTCTGGCGTCGGATAGTCGGTGCCGAACACCTGCATAAGGGGTCGCTTGCCGAGCGCCGTCTCGCAGGCGACCTTGATCAGATGCGTGGCGCCAGGCGTGGACTGGCCGGTGCGGCCCTTCGGGTCGGCGCCGGCGACGTTGAAGTAGCGCAGCGCCGTATAGCGCAAACCATAGGCAATTGCGGCGTCGCGCAGCATCCATTCGCTCATCAGCTTGGACAGGCCGTAGGGCGATTCCGGTGCAAGGCGGGCATCTTCACGCACCGGCTCCAGCCCGGCGCCGCCATAGACGGCGGCGGTCGAGGAGAAGATGAAATTGGGCACGCCTTCGCGCACTGCGGTCTCGATCAGCGTGCGCGTCTTGCAGGTGTTGTTCTCGTAATAACCGAGCGGGTCGGCAACCGATTCGGGAACCACGATGGAGCCGGCAAAATGGATGATCGCGTCGACCTTGTTGTCGCGGATGATCGAGCCGACCAGCTCCCTGTCGGCGACATCGCCGACAACGAGCTTTGCCTCCGGCGCCACCGCCCACTCAAAACCGGTCGAAAGCCGGTCGAGGACGACAACGCTGTCGCCCGCGTCCAGCAGCTCCCAGACCATATGGCTGCCGATATAGCCGGCACCGCCTGTCACCAAAACCGTCATCCGCATCCTCGCTGCTCAAGATTTATCGGAAACTGTCTCAACACCTGCCTTACTGGAAAGCCTGCCGCTAGGTCATTAGTAGCATTAGTGCCTGCGGCAACCAGTCTCATCGGCGCGTGGCATAGTCCTGAAACAAAATTCATGCACATCAAGGGAATAGGCCATGATCCGTGGTCGTTAGGAACAGGCTTGGGGCGTGGCATTTTGACCAAAAAGGCCAAGTAGACGTCGAATAGGGCAATGATTATGATCCCACGCAAAAATTGGGAAGCCGAAATGAACTATCAGCGGTTCTTCGAAGACGCGATCGACCAGCTCCATGCAGAGCGTCGCTACCGCATCTTCGCCGACCTCGAGCGCATCGTCGGGAAATTCCCACGCGCCATCTGGCGCGCCAACGGCCGCGCCCAGGAAATCACTGTCTGGTGCTCCAACGACTATCTCGGCATGGGCCAGCATCCAGACGTCATCGCTGCGCTGCAGAACGCCGCCGGCAAGATGGGATCTGGCGCCGGTGGCACCCGCAACATCTCCGGCACCAGCAATCCGCTGGTCGAGCTCGAACTGGAACTGGCCGACCTGCACGACAAGGAAGCCGCACTCGTCTTCACCTCGGGCTTTGTCTCCAACGAAGCCTCGATCTCGACCATTGCGCGGCTTCTGCCCAACTGCCTGATTGTCTCGGACGAGTTGAACCACGCCTCGATGATCGAGGGCGTGCGGCGTTCGGGCGCCGAGAAGAAGATCTTTCGTCACAACGACGTTGCGCATCTTGAAGGCCTGCTGCAGGCGGCGGGCCGCGAACGCGCCAAGCTGATCGTCTTCGAGAGCGTCTATTCGATGGATGGTGACATCGCGCCGATCAAGCAGATCGTCGATCTTGCCGAGCGCTACAACGCCATGACCTATATCGACGAGGTCCATGCCGTCGGGATGTACGGACCGCGCGGCGGCGGCATCACCGAGCGCGAAGGGCTGGCAGACCGTATCGACATCATCGAAGGCACGCTGGCCAAGGCGTTCGGCACGCTCGGCGGCTATATCACCGGCACAAATGCGGTGATCGATGCCGTGCGCTCCTATGCGCCGGGCTTCATTTTCACCACAGCGCTGCCGCCGGCCATCGCCGCCGCGGCGACCACGTCGATCCGCCATCTGAAGCGATCGCAGTCCGAACGCGACGCACAGCAGCGCCAGGCGACGCGGACCAAGCAGGTTCTTACCGCCGCCGGCTTGCCGGTGATGGACTCCGCTACCCACATCGTGCCGCTGCTCGTCGGCGATCCCGAGCTCTGCAAGATGGCCAGCGACCGCCTGCTCGGCGTCCACGGCATCTACATCCAGCCGATCAACTACCCGACCGTGCCGCGCGGCACCGAACGGCTGCGCATTACGCCGTCGCCGTTCCATTCGGATCACCTGATCGCGGAACTTCAGGATGCGCTGGTTGAGACTTGGGATGCTTTGGGTATCTCTTACGGTTCTGCGGGCCGGCCTTCGGTGAGGGAAAGCGACCGCGTCATTCCGTTGCTGGTGCCGAAGTCCGGCGGCTGATCCCCGAGTTTCAACTCGGGGATCGAAGGCAACTCACATACTCGTCATCCACTTCGCCAGCCGGTGCGCCGCTTCCTCGAGCTGGTCGAGGCGGCGGTGGAAGCACAGCCTGAGGAAGGCCTCGCCGCCAGGGCCGAAGGCGGTTCCGGGTGCCAGACCGACATTGGCGCGGTCGACGATGTCGAAGGCGGCGGCGCGTGAATCGGTGATGCCGTCGACCGCGAAGAACAGATAGAACGCGCCCTGCGGCACGGTGAAGCGTGCCCTGCCGGTCGCAGCCAGGATGCCGCAGACCAGATCGCGCGCAGCCCTTGCCCGCTCCACCTGCTCAGCGATGAAGGCATCGCCTTCGTCGAGCGCGACGACCGCGCCGCGCTGCATGAACTGGGCAACACCTGAGGTCGAATACTGGACCAGGTTCTCGAACACCTGCTGCAGCGAAGGATGGGTCTTGATCCAGCCGACGCGCCAGCCGGTCATCGCCCAGTTCTTGGAGAAGCTGTTGACGAAGAGGATGCGATCTTCGTCGGCCATGATGTCGATGAAGGACGGCGCGCGACTGTCGCCGTAGTGGAACAGTGAATAGATCTCATCGGCGATGATCCACAGGCCCTTTTCGCGGGCGAGGTCGAGGATCGCCTGCAGCGTCTCCCTGTCGGCGGTCCAGCCGGTCGGATTGGACGGCGAGTTGACGAACAGCGCCTTCGTCCTTGGCGTGATCGCCGCCTCGATCTTGCCGACGTCGCAGGACCAGCCATTGCCGGACTGGTCGAGCGTGACAGCGACCGGGACGGCGCCCGCCACGCCGGCGGCTGCGGCGAAATTCGGCCAGGCCGGCGACAGATAGACGACCTCGTCCCCCGTCCCGGCGAAGGCATTGATCGCCAGCTGGATGGCATGCATGCCCGAGCCGGTGACGATGAATTCTTCCTCGGCGAAACTCTTGCCGAAATGCCTGACGTAATAGCGGGCGAGCGCCTGCCTCAGTTCGGGGATGCCTTTCTGCCAGGTATAGAAGGTCTCGCCGCCGGCCAGTGCCCGGGCAGCGGCATCGGTGATGAAGGCGGGCGTCGGCAGGTCGCCCTCGCCGGCCCAGAGCGGGATCATGCCGTCGCGGTCGCGGCCGCGGTTCATGACGGCGACAATGCCGCTTTCCGGCGCAGCCCGGGCCTCGGCGCGCAAATCCTCGATGAGGGTCATGGATGGATCCGTTTTCCGTCTTCTGGACAGCTAGCGTGTTTTACGACAGGCGAAAATAGAAAACCCCGGCCGAAACCGACCGGGGTTTTGGTCCAGGGAATCTGTCTTCGGATTATTGCCTGGCGAGGAGATCGCGAATTTCGGTGAGCAGCGCAACATCGGCCGGCGGCGGAGCGGCAGGCGCAGCTGGCTTCTCACGCTCCAGCCGCTTGCGCAGATTGTTCACGGCCTTGACCATCAGGAAGATTATGAAGGCGAGGATGATGAAATTCAGCGCGACGGTGATGAAACTGCCATAGGCGAAGACTGCGCCCTGCTTCTTGGCCTCCGCCAGCGATGCGGCGTTGACGGCTGAGGACAAGGGCAGGAAATAGTTGTTGAAGTCGAGTCCGCCGAAAATCGCCCCGATTATCGGCATGATGATGTCATTGACCAGTGAATCGACGATCTTGCTGAAGGCAGCGCCGATAATGACGGCGACCGCCAGGTCCATGACGTTACCCCGGGAAATGAATTCCTGGAATTCTTTCAGCATTCGACCCTCCTTGTTCTGACGGGCCAGGCCGCCGTCCTCGCCCGCTCGTTGGCTCCACGTGCACAATAGCAAAAACCTGCGGTTGCAGCATGGACAAAAGACCGTTTCCGCCGGCAAAATTCCCGAAGCCGCAGCTATCCTGCGCCGAAAGCCGCGATGGACTTGATCGCCAAGCTGTGATTGCGTCTCAGCAGGCCGGATGCAAAACCGGCAAGGGAGGATTGTCAGGCCGTGCAGGGCTGGTTCGTCGTCATCATTGCGATTGCCTATGTGACGTTGCTGTTCGCCATCGCCAGCCTCGGCGACCGGCGCTCAACGACATCCGGGTCTGACCGGGCCCGGCCCTTCATCTATGCGCTCAGCCTGGCGATCTACTGCACCTCCTGGACGTTCTTCGGTTCGGTCGGCCTTTCCTCCGAGCGCGGCCTTGAATTCCTCGGCATCTATATCGGCCCGGTGCTGGTGTTCGTGTTCGGCTTTCCGCTGCTTCGGCGCATCGTCAGGCTGGCCAAGACAGAGAAGATCACCTCGATCGCCGACTTCCTCGGCGCCCGCTACGGCAAGAGTTTCGCAGTAGCAGCGATTGCCACGCTGATTGCGACGGTAGGCGCGGTGCCTTACATGGCGCTGCAGTTGAAGGCGATTTCCGGTTCGGTCAGCCTGATGGTCGAGCATTATACCGGCTCGCCGCCCTCCTTCGATCCCTTCGTCAGCGACATCTCGCTGGTCGTCGCCATGCTGCTTGCGCTGTTTGCGGTGCTGTTCGGCACGCGCCACGCCGACGCCACCGAGCACCAGGACGGGCTGGTACTGGCCGTCGCGGTGGAAACGGTCGTCAAGCTCGCGGCCTTCCTGGCGATCGGCCTGATGGTGACCTTCCTGATCTTCGGCGGCCCGGGCGATATGGTCGACAAGCTCGCCGAGAATACACAAGTGCAGCAGGCGATGGGCTACAGCACGTCGCTCGCCACCTGGCTGGTACTGACGTGTTTGAGCGGTTTCGCCATCATCATGCTGCCGCGCCAGTTCTACGTCACCATCGTCGAGAACCGCAGCGAGGCCGAACTGCGCACCGCGACATGGGTGTTTCCGCTCTATCTGGTGGCGATCAACCTTTTCGTGCTGCCGATCGCGCTCGCCGGCTTGGCGCTGGTCGGTACCAGAACCAGCAGCGATCTCTATGTCCTGTCGCTGCCGCTGCTCAGCGGTCACGATGTGTTGGCCATGGCCGCCTTCATCGGCGGCCTGTCGGCGGCGACCGCGATGGTGATCGTAGAAAGTGTCGCGCTGTCGATCATGATCTCCAACGACCTCGTCATTCCGCTGTTTGTGCGTCGCCTGCTCAAGACCACGACATCCGAGAACGAGGACTGGTCAGCGCTCATCCTCAACGTGCGACGTGCGGCGATCTTCATCATGCTGTTCATCGCCTTCCTCTACTATCGCGAGAGCACCGACAGCGCGCGGCTCTCCTCTATCGGCCTGATGTCCTTCGCCGCGATCGCGCAGTTCGCGCCGGCCTTGATCGGCGGACTGATCTGGCGCGGCGCCAACGGCAGGGGGGCGGCGCTCGGCATGGTCGCCGGCATCGTCGTCTGGAGCTATACGCTGCTGCTTCCTTCGCTCGCCGCGTCCGACACCGGCATTGTCGTCCACGGCCTGTTCGGCTTCGACGCATTGCGGCCGCAAGCGCTGTTCGGCACCATCGCCGAGCCGCTGAACCACGGCGTCTTGTGGAGCCTGTCGATCAACACGCTGTTCTTCGTGCTCGGCTCGCTGTCGCGCGCGTCGGTGCCGCTGGAACGCATCCAGGCGTCGATCTTCGTGCCGCGCGAGGCGAGCCCGATGCCGAGCCTGCGCCGCTTCCGCACCACCGTCACCGTCAACGACCTCAAGGACACCATCGCGCGCTATCTTGGCGTCGAACGCACCGAGCGGTCCTTCCAGTCGTTTGAAGAGAGCAGCGGCGCTTCGCTGCACGGCAACGAACAAGCCAGCATGGACGTCATCCGCTTCTCCGAGCAGCTTCTGGCGAGTGCCGTCGGCTCCTCCTCGGCTCGGCTGATCCTGTCGCTGCTGCTGCGCCGCAACGACCGCGAATCCAAGGATGCCTTCCGCCTGCTCGACGACGCCACCGAGGCGCTGCAGCACAATCGCGACCTGCTGCAGATCGCGCTCGACCAGATGGAACAAGGCATCACCGTCTTCGACAGGGATTTCCGGCTGATCTGCTGGAATCGCCAGTATCGGGCGCTGTTCGACCTGCCCGACGAGATGGGCCAGGTCGGCGTCTCGCTCGACCGCATCCTGCGCCACCTGGCCGAGCGCGGCGACATTCCGGCCGACCAGCGGGTGGCGATGCTCAACCGCCTCACCAGTTTCGTCAGCCCATGGCAGATGGAGCTGAAGACCAGCGGCCGCATCCTGGAGTTGCGCTCCAACCCAATGCCAGATGGCGGCATCGTCGCCACCTATGCCGACATCTCAGGGCGCGTCGAGCAGGATCTGGCGCTCAAGCGCGCCAATGAATCGCTGGAACAACGCGTCAAGGACCGCACTGTCGAACTGACCCGCGTCAACGAGGAACTGGCACAGGCGCAGATGCTGGCCGAGGAGGCCAATCTCGGCAAAACGCGTTTCCTTGCCGCCGCCGGCCACGATATCCTGCAGCCCCTGAACGCCGCCCGCCTCTATTGCTCGTCGCTGATCGAAAAGGCCGGCAAGGGCCCGACCGGCAAGGCCGCAAACAACATCGAATCTTCGCTGGAATCGGTCGAGACCATTCTCGGCGCGGTGCTCGACATCTCCCGCCTCGATGCCGGCGCGATGAAACCGGACGACACCGTCTTCAGCCTGGACGAGCTGCTGCGGCAGATTGGCAACGACTTCCAGCCGCTTGCCGCCGAGAGGAAGCTCGGCCTGACGATCATGCCCTCGTCACTCAGCGTGATGACGGATCGCAATCTGCTACGCCGCCTGATCCAGAACCTGGTGTCCAACGCCATCAAATACACGCGCCATGGCCGCATCCTGGTCGGCGTGCGGCGGCGCGGCGAACTGGCCGAGATCCAGGTAATCGATACCGGCATCGGCATTGCCGGCGATAAGCTGAACACGGTCTTTCACGAATTCACCCGGCTCGACGAGGGTGCGCGCGAAGCTGACGGCCTCGGGCTCGGCCTCTCCATCGTCGACCGCATCGCTCGCGTCTTGCGCCTCGAACTCCAGATCTTTTCAAACCCAGGCAAGGGCACGCGCTTTTCCGTCATCCTGCCGGTCGCGGCAGCGCAGGAGCCACGGCGCGTGGTCACGGCGAAAGCGCCGGTCCGCACTGCTGCTTCGCTTGCCGGGCTTCGCGTGCTCTGCATCGACAACGATGCCCGCATCCTCGACGGCATGCGGCTGCTGCTCGAAGGCTGGGGCTGCAGCGTCGACACGTTTGCCGGCACGGGGGATCTCGAGGGGTCCGTCACGCATCGCCCCGACATCGTGCTTGCCGACTACCATCTCGACGGCGAGACCGGCCTTGACGCGATCGTCAAACTGCGTGCGATCCACGGCCAGGACATGCCGGCCGTGCTGGTCACCGCCGACCGCTCGAGCGAGGTGCGCGCCACCGCCGGCAGACTCGACGTGCCGGTGATCAATAAGCCACTCAAACCAGCGGTGCTGCGCTCGATGATGGCGAGGGTCAGGCCGCTGGCGTCCGCGGCCGAGTAACGGTCATAATCTTTGTGTTGACCAAGGATGCTGGAGCGGGATGCGTTCAATTGAACGGGCACCCCGCTCTATCTATCTGTTTAGCCGCTGCAACGCCAAGTGATTCCACTTGGCTGCAAAATGCTCTAGCTCAGCTGGCTGCCTGCAGCGGGTCGCTGCCGATCTTGGAGAGCAGGATCACCGCCTGGGTGCGGCTGTCGACGCCAAGCTTCTGCAAAATGGCCGAGACATGCGCCTTGATCGTCGCTTCGGAGACACCGAGTTCGTAGGCGATCTGCTTGTTGAGCAGCCCTTCGCCCAGCATGCCGAGCACGCGCGTCTGCTGCGGCGTCAGCGTCTGCAGCCGCTTGATCAGATCGGATATCTCGGGATCGCGCTCGACGCCGAGATCGATGCCCGTGGGCGCAGCGATGTCGCCGGCAAGCACCGACTGCACGGCGCTGCGGATTTCCTCCATGCTGGCCGATTTGGAGATGAAACCCGAAGCGCCGAGATCAAGCGCGCGCCGGATGGTCACCGGATCGTCATGCGCCGACACCACCACCAGCGGCACCGTCGGGTGGATGCCGCGCAGCGAGATCAGACCGGAAAGGCCGCTCGCGCCCGGCATGGACAGATCGAGCAGCACCAGATCGACGTCCTCATTGGCCACGACCAGCGCCTTGGCGCTTTCGAAATCGCCGGCCTCGTGAATGCCGGCGACATTGCCGATGCCGGCAAGCGCCTCTCTCAGCGCGCCGCGAAAAAGTGGATGATCGTCAGCGATGACGAAAGTGTAGCCTGACGGCACATGACCCTCCCCGAATCCCACTGATTGTCTGCTTCTTACGGGATCAGTCGAACGATTATGCGACGATATCAGCCGTTTTCAAGCGGCAAGCCTATGCGCCGGGTTCGCACGGTGAATGGTGCTCAGGTTTTTTGCGAATTGGGCTTGGCGCTATCCTCGCCGCTGTCCTTTTCCATGTCCTTGACGATACCCATGAAGCTGCGCAGGAAGCGCTCCATGTAGCTCATCGTCTTGTTGAAATCCTCCTCGCTGGGCAATGTCGACTCAAAGCGGGCCGCAAGCGAGTTCTCGAGCTTGACGACGCGCTGGTCGAGCGCCTTCACCGAATTCTGCAGCCGGTCGATCTCGTCCTGGAAGGCGGCGCGTTCATCGGCCGCCATCTTGCAGACGAGCTGGCCGGAACGCTCCTCGCAGATCGACATCGCACCGGTCTGCGTGTCCATGCGGACATAGCCGGTGGCCGACTTTTCCAGCCGGTAGCGGTCGGTCTCCTCGGAAAAGGCTGATGCCGCGACGAACGAGACGAGTGCTGCGGGAATCAAGACGTGCTGCGGACGCATATTGTCCTCCATAGGCCAGTAAGCGCAATTTATCGCATGTTTGCGCCGGAAATGGGGAAGAACCCTGGCCTTTACCTTACGCAGATTCTTGTCGGAAAACCGTGTGACACTTTTCCGGAACCTGCTTGCCTCTTCCCCGTATGGTTGGTTCGGACTATAGCGCAACCATGTCTCAGATTATCTACAAGATAGTACCGGAACCGTTGTGGCGCGAGGCCGAAAGAAATGGCCGCTTCACCGGCGCGCCGATCGATGTCGCCGATGGCTTCATTCATTTTTCCACCGCCGGCCAGGCCAGGGAAACGGCGGCAAAACATTTTGCCGGCCAGACCGGGCTGCTGCTGGTCGCCATCGATGGCGCCAAACTGGGTGATTTGCTGAAATACGAGGTCTCGCGCGGCGGCGCGCTGTTCCCGCATCTTTACGGCCCGCTCGACCTCAAGGCCGTCGTCTGGGTGCAACCGTTGCCGCTCGGCACCGGCGGCCTGCACCAGTTCCCAACGCTGGAGGCCGAATGAGCGTGCTCGACCGGCTCGGCCAGAGGCTCCTGTTCGCATTCGATCCGGAAGCCGCCCACGGCCTGTCGATCGCCGCGCTGAAATGCGGGCTGCCGGTCGCCCGGCGCCCCGTGCGCGACGACAGGCTGAAAGTCAGCGTCTTCGGCATCGATTTCCCCAATCCGCTCGGCATGGCTGCCGGCTACGACAAGAACGCCGAGGTTCCCGATGCGCTGCTTGGCCTCGGCTTTGGCTTTGCCGAGATCGGCACGATCACACCGCTGCCGCAGGCCGGCAACCCGAAGCCGCGCATTTTCCGGCTGACATCGGACGAAGCGGTGATCAACCGGCTGGGCTTCAACAATGAGGGTCACCAGGCTGCCGAAGAACGGCTTGCTGCCCGCAAGGGCCGCGCCGGCATCGTCGGCATCAATATCGGTGCCAACAAAGACAGCACCGACCGCGTCAGTGACTATGAACGCGGCGTTGTCAGGTTTGCGCCATACGCCAGCTACCTGACGGTCAACATCTCCTCGCCGAACACGCCGGGTCTGCGCAACATGCAGGCCCGTGAACAGCTCGGCGAGCTCCTGTCGCGCGTAATGGCCGCACGTACGGCAGCTGCAGCGCAGCCGCCCATCTTTCTCAAGATCGCGCCGGACCTCGTTGAGGCCGAGCTGGAGGATATCGCCGCCGAGGTCACCGAGAAGGCAATAGACGGCGTCATCGTTTCCAACACCACGATTGCGCGGCCGCGGCTGCGCAGCGCCGGTTTCGCCGGCGAGACCGGTGGGCTTTCGGGAAAACCGTTGTTCGAGCGCTCGACCATCGTGCTGGCAAAGATGCGCAAACTGCTTGGCCCGGACCGCGCCATGATCGGCGTCGGCGGCGTCGATTCCATTGAGACGGCGCTGGAGAAGATCCGCGCCGGCGCCGATCTCGTCCAGCTCTACACCGGCATGATCTATGCCGGGCCTACGCTGCCGGGCCGCATTCTTTCTGGAATGGTCCGGTTCGCGGACATGCAACGGCTCAAGTCGCTGCGCGAGTTGCGCGATACCAGCCTCGATCAATGGGCGTCCAAGCCGCTCTAACCCGAAGTACGCTCTAAAAGGCTGTCCGCATCCGCACGCGCAAAATGGCAAGCAGGCTGAAGCCGCGCACCAGCAGGAAGACGTGCAGCGCCGCCCACAGGCCGTGATTGCCGAAGGCCGGCGCCAGGATGAGCAAGGCCGCGCTGAAGACAAGGAACGACAACAGCATCATGTTACGCATGTCGCGCGACCAGGTCGCGCCGATGAAGACGCCATCCATCTGAAACGCCAGCACGCCGCTGAGCGCGGTGAACGCCGCCCAGGCCAGATAGTTGTCGGCAACGGCGCGAACGTCTTCCGACGTCGTGATCAGGGCGACCAGATCAGTACCGCCCAGCAAAAAGACGAGCGTCGCCGCGGCCGCCAGCCCGAAGCCCCAGAACAGGGTCAGCCGCACCGCCTGCCGGAATTGCATCGCGGCACGCGCGCCCACGGCACGCCCGGCGAGCTGTTCGGCCGCCGTGGCGAAACCGTCGAGGAAATAGCCGGCGATGAGGAAGAAGTTCATCAGCACTGCGTTGGCGGCCAACGTCACCGTGCCGAATTGCGCGCCCTGGCGAGTGAACAGTGCGAAAGCGGCGAGCAGCGAAAACGACCGGATCATGATGTCACGGTTGAGCGACATCATGCGCAGGAATGCCGACAGGTCGAGGATGCGATGGCGCGGCAGCCGGGGCGCTGCCCAGAAACGCCGGCCGATGATCGCCAGGCCAAGGAGCATGGCGACGAATTCACCGGTGACGGTGGCCCAGGCGACACCGGCGACGCCCCAGCCGAGCTCCAGCCCCAGCAGGATGCAGAGCGCAATGTTGATGCCGTTCAGCACCAATTGCAGCATCAGGCCCAGCCCGCCCTCGCCGCGCCCCAGCACATAGCCGAGGATGGCGTAGTTGATCAGCGAGAACGGTGCGGCGAGCAATCTGATGCGGATATAGACGGCCATCGCCTCGCTGACGCGCGCCTCGGCGCTCATGAACCATTGTCCGGCGATGGCGACCAGTGGCGCAAGTGCGGCAAGCACAATGCCGGCGACGACCGCGATTAGCACGGCGCGCCAGAACACCGCCTGTTCCTCCAGTTCGTCGCCGCGTCCGAGCGCCTGGGCGACGAGGCCTGTGGTGCCGGAACGCAGGAAATTGAAGGAGGTGAAGACGACGTCGAAGACCAGGGCGCCCGCCGCCAGACCACCGAGAAGGGCAGCGTCGCCCAACTGCCCGACCACGGCCGTGTCGACGATGCCGAGCAGCGGCGTCGTCAGATAGGCAAGCGTCATCGGCACCGCGATGGCGAGCACCGAGCGGTTGGTGACGACGAAAGACCGGCCGTTGGCCGCTGCTGACACCTGATCCAGGACCCGCTTCCCCATCGTGGCTTGATCGAACAGCCGATGTGGCCCAGATTCCGGACGCCGCGCAACCGCTCATCCCGCCACGGCCAACCGAAACCCGCCTCTGGCGCACCCGCCGTAAACCACCCAAATGCCCCTGCAGATCGTTCATCATCCCGACTACGACGCCGGCTTCGCAGTCAACCATCGCTTCCCCATGAGCAAATACAAGCTGCTGATGGAAGCCTTGGGCGCGCGCGGACTGACCGGCCCCGCCGCTCTCAACGTGCCCGAACCGGCGCCGGCATCATGGCTGAAGCTTGCCCATGCCGCCGGTTATGTCGACCAGGTGCTGGCCTGCGAAGTGCCTGAAAAAATCGAGCGCGAGATCGGCTTTCCGGTGGGCCCGCGCGTCTCGCTCAGGGCGCAGCTCGCAACGGGCGGCACCGTGCTGGCAGCGCGGCTGGCGTTGCTGAACGGCATCGCCTGCAATACCGCCGGCGGCAGCCATCATGCGCGGCGCGCGCAAGGCGCCGGCTTCTGCACCTTCAACGATGTTGCCGTGGCTTCACTGGTGCTGCTTGCCGAAGCTGCCGCCGGCAACATCCTGATCGTCGATCTCGACGTGCATCAGGGCGACGGCACGGCGGATATTGTTGGCGAGGAGCGGCGCGTATTCACGTTTTCCATGCATGGCGACCGCAACTATCCGACGCGAAAGATCGCTTCCGACCTCGACATCGCTCTGCCCGATGGCACCGGCGATGCGGCCTATCTCGAAAGGTTGGGCGGCGTCCTGCCGGAACTCACCGCCAAGGCGCGCTGGGACATCGTTTTCTACAATGCTGGGGTCGACGTTCATGCCGAGGACCGGCTTGGCAGGTTGTCACTGTCGAACGAGGGGCTGCGCGCCCGCGACGACATGGTGATCCGTCATTTCCGCGCGCTCGGCATCCCGGTCTGCGGCGTTATCGGCGGCGGCTATTCGACTGATGTGGCGGCCCTCGCCGCGCGCCATTCCATCCTGTTCGAAGTGGCGTCAGGGTTCGCCTGACGACCTTCTAGGACTTCCCTGCCGAACCACAGGTCAGCGGAGCAAAAGCCGGCCCACTTTTGCTACACTGACCTTCGGCTTGGGGTCATGCTCTATTTCCGATAGTTGGCGATCCTGAGCAGGATGAAGGCCGGAATGACAATCGCCGCGCCCAGCAAGATATAGCCGAGAAAACGGTCAATGGCGCGGAAGCCCAGATTCCAGAGATCGACGAAGAAATTCCGGACACCGTAGAGCACATCCATCGGCGACCAGCCGAATGCGTTCATGACTAGGCCGACGAGGAACGATACCACCAGCAGCTTCAGGAACACCCGGAGCGGCGAATCGCCGAGAAAGCGCGTCAGTGCGGACAAGGCGTGTCTCCAGATTCGGTTGCCCCGATTCGGGCACAGGTCCAGAAATACGCACTTGCCGCGCTGGCATCAAGGCGGGTCTCTGACTCCCAGTTGCTCCGCATGGCGGGTTGGCCGGATTGTCTGCTCGCCAACTTATGTTGCAAGGCCGGCTCCCTTGCCATGACGGAGTTACAGTCGGATGGCTGGAAGGCACGAGTGCACGCTTAACGATTGCCCGAACGCCGGCTTGCGTGGTAACGAGGCTGCTGCGCGGGTATGATGTAATGGTAGCTTGTCAGCTTCCCAAGCTGAACGCGCGGGTTCGATTCCCGCTACCCGCTCCACCTTGCCCTATAAGGCATTGAGGTTGCTGATGAGCTGCGAGCGGTAGACGTCGAACTTGGCCTCGTAAAACCAGTCGTCACCTTGGGGCGGCTTGGCTACCAAGGTAGGCATCATCGGCGGGAATGAAGTCGAGCCTGCCGGCGCCGGCACTCACAGGGCCCACATGATCGGGTCTAGGTCGCCGGCACATATGAACTGGATAGAACATAACGGGATTCTAATAAGAGGCGGCAACAAAAGATGCTGATCCGCGTTTCTAGTCAAAGGGGACCGCGATGTTTGGCAAAGACCTCTTGGTTCGCATGCTTGACCGCCGCGACGCCTTGCCGCCAGACGAAGTCGCGCTTATTGAGGCTCTTCCAGTCCGGCCGGTGACTTTTGGACATGATGAGGAGATCGTCAGGGAGGGTTCCCGCCCCGCCGAAAGCTGTCTTCTCGCGAATGGTTTCGCAGTTCGAAACCAGGCTATTCGGGAAGGAAAGCGTCAAATAACGGCAATTCACGTGCCGGGAGACTTTGTCGATCTGCATAGTTTACTGCTAAAAGTGATGGATCACAGCGTGAGCGCGCTGGGTTCGTGCGATGTTGTTTTCATTCGACACAAAGACCTGCTCACAGCAATGGGTGGAAGTCCACATCTCACCCGGATGCTCTGGCTTTCGACGACTATCGATGCCTCAATCCAAAGGACCTGGATAACCTGCCTCGGGCGTCGCTCCGCCAAACAGCATCTCGCACATATAATCTGCGAGTTGTATGTCCGGTTAGAGATAGTTGGATTGGCCTCTGACCAGACGTTCGCGATTCCACTGACCCAGGCGGAATTGGGCGACGTGCTTGGTCTATCAGTAGTTCACGTGAACCGGACGCTGCAGGAACTTCGTGCGAAGGACCTGGTTAGCTGGAAAGACAGGAGGATTGTTATCCTGGATTTCCAGCGATTGGCCTTACTGGCCGACTTTGATACGACCTACCTCAATCTCTTCCATGAACCTCGGTGACCGCGTCGGCCAGGACGCGTCAACGCGCTAATGCGGCATCAAGATTTCTCGTCAACTAAACAATGTGAATGAGCTTTCGCTCCGGATCGATTACAGCTGGGTTCAATTGACACGGTTGACGGTCAAAGAAGGATTGCACATGCGTGAACTCGACAACCTCATCGAACATTACGTAAATATTCGCAGGCGGCGCCATAGTTTCATATCGACGGGCCTCGCCGTTAAGGCGCTCAAACAGATTGTTCCGGCATGCTCGGTCTCTGATTCCGACCTAGCGAACATGATTGCCAATCGTGCAATAGACTACAACCTTCCTGTGAGCTTTGACCTTAATGAGAGCTAGACGTGGTGCTTTATTATACTAGCCTAACCTGAGCCCTTGAAATCCGATGCGCAGAGGCGGGCCAATCTCCGCACGGCCGGCTGGGTCCGCGTCTCGGCACACGGCGCGTGGGAACTTCCAAGAGAGTTCACCGGGCTCGCCGGTTGCTTCACTATCGCTAATTTAGCTGGAAGTGATGGAACTTGTTTGCCCCCGGCAAGTTCGTTAGGCAATGGAGGAGATTGCCACCATGAACAGTGTCATTTATCTCATCGGCCTTGTCGTCGTCGTGCTTGCGATCCTCTCCTTCCTCGGATTCCATTAGGAGAATACCATGCAGCGCGAAGACGATCAGGGCCGTAAGCCGGCCGATTTCGAAACAGCCAAAAGCGAACTGTCCGAGCGGTTCCAGCAGGAAACGCAGACCGCGACAGAGGCGCTACAGGACGCTCGCGACGAACTCACCAGGAAGGCGGGCGACTACGCTGCTGAAGCCAAGCAGGCGTTGTTCGACAAGGCCGAGGGAACACAGCGCGATATCAGCTCCAACCTAAAGGCCTTTAGCGGAGCATTGCGAGCAGCAAGCGAGCATCTGGCCAATAATGATCAACGGACCGCTTCGAAGTTCACCCTCGATGCCGCCGGCTCACTTGAGCGCCTTTCATCTTCGTTGAAGGACAAACCATTCGAAGATGTTCTTGGCGAGATGCGGTCGTTCGGCCGCGAAAATTCAGGGGCGCTTATCGCCGGTTCAGTATTGGCAGGCTTGGCGCTGGGCCGGTTTATCAAGAGCTCGCCACCATCTGCCCGGACCGAGACACAGCGTCGATCGCAGACAGACGGGGGTTCACAGACGGTTTCGAACTCGGATGAGTCTGCTACGCGATCGGCAGAGGCACCTGACACTACGCCGCCCCGCTTCAACCAGCCTAGGGACGACAGGGCCGGCGATGACTTGGCCGGTGAAGATTTGGCCGGTGACGACTGGGCCGGCGCAAGCCTGGAGCGGAACCCATGACCAACAATCAGGAAAGTCGCGGCCTCGCAACCCTCGTCAGCGATCTGGCACAGCAGGTCACAACCCTGCTTCAAACCGAAAGTAGGCTGTTGCGGGCCGAAATGTCGGAAAAAATCAGCAAGGCCGGCGCAGGCGCAGCCGAGGTTCTGGCCGGTGCCATATGCCTTCTCGCGGCCTTGATGGTGCTTTTGCAAGCACTCGTAATCGCCCTGGCGAGTGCCGGCCTGGGAGCGGGATGGTCCTCGCTGCTGGTCGGGATCGTCGTCGCGGTACTGGGAATCATTCTCTTGCGCTCTGGCACGAAAAGCATGGCTCCTTCCGAGCTGACGCCCGATCGCACACAAGACCAACTCAAGCGCGACGCGCGCGTGATCAAGGATCAAATAAGATGAGCGACAAATCCGCAGCCGAGCTCGAACGCGATGCCGACATCGCCCGAGCGAAAGTAGCAGACACCGCCGATTCGATCCGCAGCAAGATGACACCGGGTCAATTGATCGACGAATTTACCGGAATGTTCGCCGGCCGCGAGGGATCCGCCATGCTTGGCAACCTCAAGTCGCAGGTCAGGGACAACCCGTTGCCGCTGACATTGATTGGAGCCGGCCTGGCCTGGCTGATGCTCGGCAACGGCCCGACGGCAACCAACTCAGCTGCCGCTGGCTATCGGAGAGGCATGGCTTCTGACGCTTTCTCCGATCTGCGCGGCGATGATTTTAGCGAGGGTAGCGAAGGGTCCGGAATCGGGGCGATGCTCTCAGAGACCGCCGGTTCGGTTACATCAGCGGCGAGTAGCGCCGCCGAAGCTGCAGCAAACGCAGCAACGGGCGCCAAGGAGAGGATGACAAACACCGCCGGCCAGCTCGGCGCAAGCGCCAGCGAGATAGCGGCTCGGACGCGCCAATCGGCACAAGAGTTCTTCGAGCGCGAGCCGTTGGCTATCGCCGTAGTCGGCCTTGCGCTGGGCACTGCCATCGGGGTGATGCTGCCCCACACAGCCACAGAGGACGAGCAACTTGGCGCCTATCGCGACAAAATTCGCGACAGCGCGGCGGAGGTTTTCGAAACGGGCCTGGAGCAAGCAAAGCAAGTTGCCGCCGAGGCCTACGAAACGGTCAAGGAAGAGGCCGACCGGCAAGGCTCGGGTGGAGATACCGATACGTTAGCAGGCAAGGTCGGCAAAGTTGTGGAATCGACCGCAAAGCGAACCGAGGAAGCCGTTCGCGATCGTTTGCCGGGCTCGTCGGACGGGTCTTCTACCGCCTGATCGCATCGCCACCGGCCTGAATGACGGGCCTGGTCCATAGGACTCTGATGTTCAATGGATCTGGAACTCCCGACCCGATCCCTTTCGACTTGGGATGTCCGAGGTCCACAAATTCTCTGCGACTTTCCTCAGGAATGGCCTGCGGAACAGGTCTGCTGGCCAATCCGCTTTGCTACGGAGCAAGCTCGTCGACGGTGTGGGCGGTCTCGTTCTTGAATTCGACTTTCGTGCCCGGCTGCACCATCGAGCCGAGATCTTCGGCATCCCAGTTGGTCAGTCGGATGCAGCCATGTGAGAAGGTCGTGCCGATCTTGCCCGGTTCGGGCGTGCCGTGGATGCCGTAGCTTTCGATGGAGAGATCGATCCAGACCGATCCCACCGGATTGTTCGGCCCGGCAGCGATGGTGAAGGGCCGCTTGATCTTGACACCCTTGAAAGCGAAGTCCGGATCATAGTGATAGGTTGGGTTGCGCACCACGCGCTTGACCTCCGCCATGCCGCTTGGCGCCGGGTTTTCATCGCTTCCAATCGAGGCCGGGTAGACTGCGAGCCATTTGCCGGAAGGGTCGAGCACGCGCACCAGGCGAGCGCCCTTGTCGACCTCAATGCCGGCAACGCCAGCGGGAGGATCGCCCCGGCCAATATCAGGCACCACCAAGGTCGTGCCGGCCTTCCTGAAGCCGATGCCCGGATTGAGCATCCTGAGCAACTGTTCGCTGATATGGAAGCGCTCCGCCAGCCTCTCCGCCGCAGTGCGATAGCCGAGCCGCCGCAGACGGGCCATCCTCTCCATGCGAGCCGGAATACGCCTGGTGAAGGGTCCGCGCACATCCTTGCGCGCTACCTCATAGGTGACCAGCACCGGGTCGGTGGAGGTTGCCATGAGCTTGCTCCAGGTCTGCGGGGTGAGCTTGCCATCGGGAGGGAGTCCGTTCGCCGCCTGAAAGGCGCCGACTGCCTTGGCGAAGTTCGCTGAAAAGCTACCGTCAATCAGCCCAGGCGAGAAGCGGGCGCGATCCAAGAGAATCTGCGCCTTCAGCACGGTCGGATCGACACCCTTCGGTTCTCCGGCGGCGAACTGGGCCTGATTGACGGTGGTTAGGTCCAGCTTGGCTGCCCCCGTCCCGCCGCATGCCAGGGCAAGCGTCGCGGCTAAGACGAGGAGAAACCTGATCATCGATAGCCTCGCTGGGACTGCAACAAGAGCCCGCCTCTATGACGCGGCACTGCCCTGTGTGGTTCCTTCGCTCCAGCGATATTCTGAATTGAAGCGACATGACGAAGCGCCGTGCAGCTGCGATAGCTGTCCAACGGATTGGCGATGGATTGCTTGATTTAACGCCGTCAGCCTACCTCTCTTAAAATAAAGTCGTGCAGCATCTTGGCCGCCGGCGACAGCACGCGATTTTTTACGGTGATCAGACTGTAAGGCCTGACCTCGATGTCGAATTCGGTCTGGACGACGTCGATGGCGCCGGCCAGCCCCTCGGGATTCTGGATGAATTTCGCCACCTGGATCGACACCGGCGCGATGGCGTCCGACTGCGCGACCATGACCAGGGTCAGCAGCAGCGAGCTGGTGTTGAGGATGCGGTCCGGTAGCGCGATGTTGCGGTTCAGGAAATTGCTTTCCATCGCCTGGCGCAACGGCGAGCCGCCCGACTGGAAAACCCAGTCGTAGGCGGCGGTCTCCTCCAGCCGCACGGCTTTGCCCTTAGCAAGCGCGTGGCCGCGGCGCACGATCAGGCAGGCTTTTTCGACACCGATGACGCGGGCCTCGAACAGCCGTGGATTGAGATCGTCGGGGATGCGCGCGATGATGAAATCGTGACGCGTGGCGATCAGCTCGCGCGCCAGCACATTGGAGGTCTCGACCTGCATGGTGATCTCGATGCGCGGATAGATGCGCCGGATTTCGCGGATCGCCGGCACGGCGAGCTCGATCGCAGGGGCCGTCACCGCGCCGAGGAATACCGAGCCGCCCTTGCCCGCCTTGAGCTCGGATATCTCGCGGTCGACTTCACGCATCTCAAGCAGGATCGAACGTGCGCGCCTCGCCAATGCCTTGCCATAGGGCGTCAGCGTGATGCCACGCGGCAGCCTTTCGCACAGCTTGACATCGAGCACCGCCTCCATCTCGGCGATCATGCGCGAGGCGGCGGGCTGCGAAATGTTCATGACCTGGGCTGCCGCGCTGACCCGGCCATGGTCATCGAGGGCTGCGATCATACGCATGTGGCGCAGGCTGAGGCCGCTGCGCAGCAGGGTTTCTCCGTCGCCAGGGGGTTCTTCGTAACTGGCTGAAAGTCCACCAGGATTCCGCAGCGCTGCCATGGTCTTTGTTTGCTCCCCACTCATCGCCGGCCGGCAATCCGGCGAGGTCTTCGTCGGCTTTCAATATATCAGTTTCGGTATAGCAACCATCAAAGATCGCATTTGACAGTTATGGCAAAGAGCCACACCCTTTGCGCGTCCTGAGGCTTGAGCGTCGCCAGCGAGAAAAATCGCATCGACTGGAACCAGAGTCTCGGGGCCGATTGGGAGGATACCGGAGATCGATATGGCGGCAGCGGCGCGTTTGGCGCCCCTGCACGATCGCGCGGCCCACGAAACCCAGGGTGCGCGTCCATCAACAAGGGAGAGTTAATGTGAAGATCATCAAGACACTGGCCGCCGTCGCGGCCCTTAGCATCGCGGCCATGACGGTCCCGGCGCAGGCAGGCGAAGGCCTCATCGGCGTGCTGATGCCCACCAAGACCTCGCAGCGCTGGATCAACGACGGCGACGCCGTCAAGTCCCAGCTCGAGGCTCTGGGCTACACTGTCGATCTGCAGTATGCGCAGGACGATATCCCCAATCAGCTCAGCCAGCTGGAAAACGAAATCACCAAGGGCCCGAAGGCACTGATCATCGCCTCGATCGACGGCACCACGATGTCGGACGCGCTGCAGAAGGCGGCTGACGCCGGCGTCGTCGTCGTCGCCTATGACCGGCTGATCAAGAAGACCCCGAATGTCGACTACTACACCACGTTCGACAATTTCGGCGTCGGCGTCATTCAGGCCAAATCGCTGCTCAAGGGCCTTGGCTATCCGGAAAACAAGGGTCCATTCAACATCGAGCTGTTCGGCGGTTCGCCGGACGACAACAACGCCTTCTTCTTCTACGACGGCGCGATGTCCGTTCTGCAGCCACTGATCGACGACAAGACCCTCGTGGTCAAGTCCGGCCAGATGGGCATGGACAAGGTCGGCACGCTTCGCTGGCTGGCGGCGACCGCCCAGGCCCGCATGGACAATCTGCTGTCCGCCAACTACTCGGATGGCAGCCGCGTCGATGGCGTGCTCTCGCCGTATGACGGTCTGTCGCGCGGCATCATCGCCTCGTTGCGCGCAGTCGGTTACGGCACGGCCGATCAGCCCTGGCCAATTGTCACCGGCCAGGACGCCGAAACCGCTTCGGTCAAGGCGATCATCGCCGGCGAGCAGTACTCGACGGTGTTCAAGGACACCCGCGAACTCGCCAAGGCGACGGTCGAGCTCGTCGACAAGGTGCTCTCGGGCGGCAAGCCGGAAGGCCTCGACACCACGACCTACAACAACGACGTCAAGGTCGTCCCCTCGATCCTGCTGACGCCGCATGAGGTAGACAAGTCGAACTACCAGGCCCTGGTGGTCGATTCCGGCTACATCAAGGCCGAAGAGCTGAAGTAACGGCAGTTGTAAACCCGGGGTCCTGCGTAACGCAGGGCCCCTTTTCGTTAGCGAGCGACCCCGGTATTGTTTCGGGACCTCGGAGGAGTGGTATTCCTGATGGCCTCGACGATTTTGGAGATGCGTGACATCACCAAGACGTTTCCCGGCGTCAAGGCGCTGTCGAATGTCAACCTAAGCGTCGAGGAAGGCGAGATTCACGCCGTTGTCGGCGAGAACGGCGCCGGCAAGTCGACGTTGATGAAGGTGCTGTCGGGCGTGTATCCATCCGGCACTTATGACGGCGAAATCATCTATCGCGGCGATGAGTGCCATTTCAAGGGCATTCACGACAGCGAGCGCCGGGGCATCGTCATCATCCACCAGGAACTCGCGCTGGTTCCGATGCTGTCGATCGCCGAAAACATCTTTCTCGGCAACGAGCATGCCAGATACGGTGTCATCGACTGGAACGCCAACGAGACGCGCACCAGCGCTCTGCTCAAGAAGGTGGGCCTTAAGGAAGACCCCAAGACGCTGATCACCAATATCGGCGTCGGCAAGCAGCAACTGGTCGAGATCGCCAAGGCGCTCAGCAAGGAAGTGCAGCTGCTGATCCTCGACGAACCGACGGCGAGCCTGTCCGAAAAGGACAGCCAGGCGCTGCTCGACCTGCTTCTGGAATTCAAGCGGCATGGCATCACCTCGATCCTGATCTCGCACAAGCTCAACGAGGTCAACCGGGTCGCCGACAAGGTGACGATCATCCGCGACGGGCGGACCATCGAGACGCTGGCCAAGAAAGACATTTCGGAAGACCGCATCATCACCTCGATGGTCGGCCGCTCGCTAGACGACCGTTATCCGTCGCGCGAGCCCGAGATCGGTGAGATCGTGCTCCAGGTGAGGAACTGGTCGGTCTATCACCCGATCCATGCCGAGCGGCAAGTGATCAAAGGCATCGACATCGACGTCCGCAAGGGCGAGGTGGTGGGTATCGCCGGGCTGATGGGCGCCGGACGCACCGAATTCGCGATGAGCCTGTTCGGCCGCTCCTATGGCCGCCGCATCACGGGCGAGGTGCTGCTCAAGGGCAAGCCCATCGATGTCTCCTCTGTCAGCAAGGCCGTGGAACACGGCATCGCTTACGTCACCGAGGACCGCAAGACCTACGGTCTCAACCTGATCGATCATATCAAGCACAACATCACGCTGGCCAATCTTCCCGGCGTGTCGCGCCATAGCGTGATCGACGACATGCGCGAGCTGGCCGTCGCCAACGACTACAAGGCCAAAACCAACATCCGCTCGTCCAGCGTTTATCAGATGACCGGCAATCTATCGGGCGGCAATCAACAGAAGGTGGTGCTGTCGAAGTGGCTGTTCGCCAATCCGGAGGTGCTGATCCTCGACGAGCCGACGCGCGGCATCGACGTCGGCGCCAAGTATGAAATCTACACGATCATCGCGCGTCTCGCCTCGGAGGGTAAGGCGATCATCGTCATCTCGTCGGAGATGCCCGAACTGCTCGGCATCACCGACCGCATCTATGTCATGAACGAAGGACGTATCGTCGGCGAAATGGCGGCGAGCGACGCCAGCCAGGAAAAGATCATGCGCGCCATCGTTCGCGGAGAAGGAAAAGCATCATGAGCACCGAAAGCGCTCCCGTCCCGAAAAGCGGCGTCGCCGAAGATGTGCAGCAGGGGCCGCGCGTTGCCGTCTCGGCGCTGGTCACCAACCTGCGCGAATACGGCCTGATCCTGGCGCTTATCGCCATCATGGTATTCTTCCAGTACACGACGTCCGGAACGCTGTTCAAGCCGGTGAACTTGAGTAACCTGGTGCAGCAGAACAGCTTCATCATCGTGATGGCGCTGGGCATGCTGCTGGTGATCGTCTCCGGCCATATCGATCTCAGCGTCGGGTCCGTCGCCGGTTTCATCGGCGCGCTAGCGGCGATGATGATGGTCATCTGGCCGCTCGGCCCTTTCAGCAATCCGCTGGTGGTGTCGATCATCTGCCTGATCATCGGCGGCGCGATCGGCGCGGGACAAGGCTACTGGATCGCCTATCACCGAATACCGAGCTTCATCGTCACGCTGGCGGGGATGCTGATCTTCCGCGGCATCTGCCAAGCGCTGCTGGGTGGCGGGTCCTCCGTGGGGCCGCTTCCAGCCGGCTTCAAGGCGCTCAGTTCCGGCTTCATCCCGGACGTGATCGGCTCGTTGACGCTGATCCCGCCGGTCGTGAACGCCGCCGGCAAGACCATCGTCGGCAGCGGGCTGACGCTGCACATGACGACGATCGTGATCGGCCTCGTTGCCGTGCTCGCCTATGCCTATTTCGGGCTCAGGGCACGGCGCAGCCGCGAGCGGCATGGCTACGAAGCCGAACCCTTCACGCTGTTCGTCGTCAAGACCCTGGTGACCAGCGCTCTGGCGCTTTTTCTGGTCTACCAATTCGCCACCTACAGAGGTCTGCCAATCGTTCTCGTAGTGATGGGCGTGCTGATCGCGCTGTTCGTCTTCGTCACCAAACGCATGACGGTCGGCCGCCGTATCTACGCAATGGGCGGCAATGCCAAGGCGGCTCAGCTATCGGGTATCAAGACCGAGCGGCTGACCCTGATGGTGTTCATCAATATGGGCGTGCTCTCGGCGCTCGGCGGGCTGATCATTGCGGCGCGCCTTGGCCAGGCGGTGCCGGCGGCCGGCCTCGGCAGCGAGCTCGACGTCATCGCCGCTGTGTTCATCGGCGGCGCTTCGGCGATGGGCGGCGTCGGTCAAGTTATAGGCGCGGTGGTGGGCGGTTTCATCATGGGCGTCATGAACAACGGCATGTCGATCATGGGCGTCAATGTCGATTGGCAACAGGTGGTCAAGGGCCTGGTGCTGCTCGGCGCCGTGGTCTTCGACGTCTACAACAAGAACAAGGCTTGAGGGCGAGGGGACTCATGCATGTCGCCAACGTGTGCAGCGTGTTGGGACAACGGCATGCATGAAAACAAGGATTAGAGCGGGCCGCTTTTCAAACGCGGCGCGCTTTTAGGAGGCACGGGTCACATCGCGGCGCTGCCGGGCGGCGCAAAGAAGTCCCCCAAGGGGACCGGGCCCGCGAGCGCAATCCGGACGAAGAGTTCACCAGTGGCGCGGATCCCATCCGAGCCGCGCTGGTCAAGGTTTGCCAACCCGGCAGCCGGGCCAAAGGCAATTGAGAGAGGGTACATCATGCTGATCTCCCAGATCCTCGACGACGCAGAGACCATTCGCGTCGTTGCCCGCAACGGCGGCAAGACCCGGATAATCAACGGCGCCCGCAGCGTCTATTCGCTGGCGATGGAGGCCGCGCGCACCGGCACCGGACTTGTCGCCCTCATCGAGCGCAAAGGCTTCGGTGAAGCGGTCGACCTCGATGCCGCATACAAGAAGGGGCGGCTGTTGTCGCCGATCAACCATCCCGACCCGGCGCATCTTCATCTCACCGGCACCGGGCTGACCCATCTCGGCTCCGCCGCGACCCGCGATGCCATGCACAAGAAACTCGATGCCGATCGCGAAGAGCAGCTCACCGATTCAATGAAGATGTTCCGCATGGGGCTGGAGGGCGGCAAGCCCGCCAAGGGCCAGGCGGGCGTGCAGCCAGAGTGGTTCTACAAGGGCAACGGCACCATGGCGGTGGCGCCCGGTGCGGCACTTCTGTCGCCCGCCTTCGCCCAGGATGCCGGCGAGGAGCCGGAAGTCGCCGGCATCTATGTCATCGGCGACGACGGCGTCCCGTTCCGCGTCGGCTTCACACTGTCAAACGAGTTTTCCGACCATATCACCGAGCGCGTGAACTATCTTTTCCTCGCGCATTCCAAGCTGCGCAACGCTTCGTTCGGGCCGGAAATCCTGATCGGCGACCTGCCCTCCGACGTCAGGGGTACCTCGCGCATCCTCCGCGACGGCAAGCTGCTGTGGGAAAAGCCGTTCCTGTCGGGCGAGGCGAACATGTCGCACACCATCGCCAATCTCGAACATCACCACTTCAAATATTCGGCCTTCCGCCAGCCGGGCGACGTTCATGTGCACATGTTCGGCACGGCGACACTGTCCTTCGCCGACGGCATCAGGACCGAAGCCGGCGACGTGTTCGAGATCGAGGCCAAGGATTTTGGCCTGCCGCTGCGCAACCCGCTTGAAATCGAGCAACCGGTGACGGTGGCGGTGAAGGCGCTTTGATTGTGTGATCTCCCTTGAGGGGGGATGTCGCCGAAGGTGACAGAGGGGGTCGTCTCACATAAAGCGCGAACGCCGTCTCCCGTGGCGGAACGGCGTTGGCACTTTACGCGCAGCGACCCCCTCTGGCCTGCCGGCCATCTCCCCCTCAAGGGGGGAGATTGGCAGCCTCAATAAATATCGAAATCGAAATATTTGGCCTGGATCTTCTTGTAGGTGCCATCTGCGACGATCGCATCGATCGCGGCGTTGAGCTTCTCGCGCAGCGCATTGTCTTCCTTGCGCACGGCGATACCGGCTTCGGTCTCGGTGCCCTTGACGTCGCCGACCATCTTGCAGCAGCCGTCGCTCGACTTCTTCATCCAGTCCATCAGCACGAATTTGTCTGAAAGGACGGCATCGAGACGGCCGTTCATCAGGTCGGCGACCGCCTCCTCCTGGGTCGGATAGAGCTTCGCCTCGGCGCCGGCTTTGCTATAGACATCCTGGGCATAGTCGGCCTGGGTGGTCGAAGCCTGAGCGCCGACTGTCTTGCCGGCGAGTGCGGCGGGTTCGGTCGAGGCAATATCGCTGTCCTTCAACGCCACCAGCGAAAGCGGCGTGGTATAATATTTGTTGGTGAAGGAGACCTGCTTCTTGCGCTCCTCGGTAATGCTCATGGACGCGATGATGGCGTCGAACTTTCTGGCCTGGAGCGCCGGGATCATGCCGTCCCAGTCCTGCGTGACAAGTTCGCATTCGACCTTCATCTGAGCGCAAAGCGCATTGGCGATGTCGATGTCGAAGCCGGTGAGCTTGCCATCCGCGGTGATGGTGTTGAACGGCGGATAGGCGCCTTCGGTGGCGATCTTCAACTTTTCCTGTGCTTGCGCCGACAAGGACCCGGCAGCCATCACCAGCATGGCAGCTGTTGCTGCCGATGCGATCCATCTTGAAATCTGCATTTCTTTGTTCCCTTGGTTCAACCACCTTGATGGTTAGGCACAGCCAAGCACGGCCCGCAAGGTCAGGCAAGCACAGTCTGGTTGATCGGAGATCAGCGCGCGGCGCGGAAATGTTTGGACAGTTTCAGGCCCTGTGCCTGATAATTCGAGCCGAGATCTGTGCCGTAGAGCGCCTGCGGCCGCTTCAGCATGTGCTCGTAGACCAGCCGTCCGACGATCTGGCCGTGGTCGAGGATGAACGGCACTTCGTGGCTGCGCACTTCGAGCACAGCCCTGCTGCCGGTGCCCCCGGCCGCCGAATGGCCGAAGCCCGGATCAAAGAAACCGGCATAGTGGACACGGAACTCGCCAACCAGCGGATCGAAAGGCGTCATCTCGGCGGCATAGAGCGGCGGCACATGCACCGCCTCCTGGCTGACGAGGATATAGAATTCATCGGGATCGAGCACCAGTTCGCCAGCACCGCTCTTGTAGAGCGGCTCCCAGAAATCGACAACATCCTGCGCGGCGCGCTTGTCGACATCGACCAGGCCGGTGTGGTGCTTGCCGCGGTAGCCGACCAGCCCGTCCTTGTCGCCATCGAGGTCGATCGACAGTGCGATGCCGCCGCCGGAAATGTTCGGCGGCTCGGTGGCGACGAGCGTCTCGGCACGATGCAATTCGTGCAGCTCGCTTTCCGACAAAAGCGCATTGCCGGTGCGGAACCTGATCTGCGACAGCCGCGAGCCGGCACGGACGACGATCGGAAAGGTGCGCGGGCTGACTTCCAGATAGAGCGGGCCGTTGTAGCCGGCAGCGATCTTGTCGAACTCGTGGCCGCGATCGGTCATCACCCGGGTGAAGATGTCGAGCCGTCCGGTCGAGCTCTTCGGGTTGGCCGAGGCCGAAACGTTTGCCGGAAGCGCCAGGCTCTCAAGCAGCGGCACGATATAGACGCAGCCCGTCTCCAGCACCGCACCGTCGGCGAGATTGATTTCGTGCAGCTTCAGGCGGTCGAGTTTTTCAGCAACCCTGTGGTTCGGGCCGGGCAGGAAGGAGGCGCGCACCCGCCAGGCCTTGTCGCCAAGCCTAAGGTCGAGGCTGGCCGGCTGGACCTGGTCGGCATCGAGCGCGCGCGGCGATTTCAGCGCGCCCGACTGGAACAGCGCGGAAATATCCTGATCGGGAAGAATGCCTGTCTGCCGCAAAGTCTGGCTCCGCTCGAAGGCCGGGCGTGGTCTCGTTTTGTCGCAGGTTCCTGCCGCGGAACCCGCTGGTACAAACCTCTTAATCATGCCGGCAATTGACGCAAGCGTGGTGCGGGTTTAAAGGGTCGTTATCCCGTGGTGATTTGGCCGGTCGGCTTGCAGCCACGTTAAACAAGTCGCTAAAGGACCGTCGGCCCGAAAGGCCATATGGACCGGTTGCGACTTTCGCGGCCGGTTTTTTTGTATTTGGGCCATTTTTGGTGTTTGGAACAAGGTGATGACGAGCAACAAGCGCAACTGGAAGCCTCAGACCGCACTCGTGCATGCGGGAACGCTGCGTTCCGGCTTCGGCGAAACCTCCGAGGCGATGTATCTCACGCAAGGCTATGTCTACGATACGGCGCAGGCGGCGGAAGCCCGCTTCAAGGGCGAGGAACCGGGCTTCATCTATTCGCGCTATGCCAATCCGACGGTCGACATGTTCGAGAAGCGCATGTGTGCGCTGGAAGGTGCCGAAGATGCCCGCGCCACCGCATCCGGCATGGCGGCGGTGACAGCGGCGTTGCTGTGCAGCGCCAAGGCCGGCGACCACATCGTGGCGGCGCGCGCGCTGTTCGGCTCCTGCCGCTGGGTGGTCGAGACGCTGGCGCCGAAATACGGCATCGAGGCGACGCTGGTCGATGGCACCGAAATCGCCAATTGGGAAAAGGCGGTCAGGCCCAACACGAAGCTGTTCTTCCTTGAAAGCCCGACCAATCCGACGCTGGAAGTCGTCGACATCGCAGCCGTCGCCTCGCTTGCCGATTCGATCGGCGCGCGGCTGATCGTCGACAATGTCTTTGCCACGCCCTTGCAGCAGAAGCCGTTGCAGCTCGGCGCCCATATCGTCGTCTATTCGGCGACCAAGCACATCGACGGCCAGGGGCGCTGCCTCGGCGGCGTCATCCTGTCGGACAAGAAATGGATCGACGAGAACCTGCACGATTATTTCCGCCACACCGGTCCCAGCCTGTCGCCGTTCAACGCCTGGACGCTGCTGAAGGGCCTGGAAACGCTGCCGCTGCGCGTGCGCCAGCAGACGGAAAGTGCCGGCCGGATCGCGGACTTCCTCGCCGAGCGGCCGGAAATCGCCCGCGTCATCTATCCCGGCCGCGCCGATCACCCGCAAGCGGCGGTCGTCAAGAGGCAGATGTCGGGCGGCTCGACGCTGATCTGCCTCGACGTCAAGGGCGGCAAGCAGGCGGCCTTCGCCTTCCAGAACGCGCTCGATATCGTGCTGATCTCTAACAATCTCGGTGACGCCAGGAGCCTGATCACCCATCCGGCGACGACGACACACAAGAATCTGAGCGACGAGGCGCGGGCCGAACTCGGCATCGGGCCAGGCACGCTCAGGCTGTCCGTCGGCCTGGAGGACACCGACGACCTGCTCGAAGACATCGAGCAGGCCCTGAAAGCCGCCAGATAGTGCACTGGGCGGTGTCGCTCGAATCGTCAAAATCAGGCGCGGTCAGGCGCCCGACGGGGTCTCTTCCAATTCCGCAACGGCGCTGGTGTGGATGGTCATCGTGTTGCCACGCCAGTCGACGGCACCGCTGAGCCAGCCACGCGCCCAGACAATCGGCAGGATGCAATCGCGCGCCATCATCGCCGGGACCATGCGTAGCGACAGGTGCCAGCTCTTGGCCGAGGCGAGAGCGCATTCCGGGAGATAGGCGACTACCAGCACAACGAGGGCGGTCGCCGACAGGCTGAAGCCGGCGCCGGCCGCAGCAACCAGCGCAAGCGCCAGCGGCACCGCCGCGCCGACCAGTATTTCGGGTGCGAAGAACAGTGGGAAGGTGACGCGACGCAGGCGTGCCCAGCGGGCCTGGCGCGACCAGATTTCGCCGAGCGTGCGAAAACCGAGCGGCTGCTCAAAGGGCGAGGCGACGAGATTGACGCGCAGTCCAAGCCCGTTGACCAGCTTGGTCGCGGCGGCATCCTCGGCGATCTCGGCGGCAAGCGCACGGATCCCGCCATTGGCGTCGAGCATGGGCTTGTCCCACAACATGCTCTTGCCTTGGGCAAAGCCAAGGCCTATCGCCTCGCCGGTATATTGCCAGCGCGCCTGCAGCGTGTTGAGGAAGGCGCATTCGACCTCAGCCCAGAACCCGTCCGGCCGCGAGCCGATCGGCGTCGAGCAGACAAGGCCGGTGTCCGGCCGCCATGCCGCCATCAGATGCTGGACATAATCCCTCGGCATCAGAACGTTGGAATCGGCAAGGATGACCCAGCGGTGGCGCGCCGCCTCCCAGCCCTTCACGCAATTGTTGAGTTTCGGATTGCCGCTGATGCGGTCGTCGCCGACGAGCAGCCGGGCCGGCACGGCCGGAAAACGGGCAATCGCATCGGTGACCGGCCTGGCCACCGGGTCGTCGGCATGGGCGACGCAGAAGATGAGCTCATAGCGCGGCCAGTCGAGAGAGAAGGCGCGCTCGAGCGTCTCCTCGGCAAACGGCTCGACGCCGCGCGACGGCACGACGATCGACACCGGAGGCGCCTTGCCGGCTGGCGGCGCGATCCTGCCAGGCCGCTTCAGCTTCAACGAAGCGAGCAGGATGCTGGCGAGATTGACGAGAAGCAGAGCTGTGGAAAGCAAGGCGGCTGTGACTGTCAGTTCCATCGATATCTGGTCACTCCAGAAAAGCCAGCCGCATGATAGCCGTTTTCAACAGTTCGACGGAATGCTGAGTCGCCCGGCCCTGCGCACACCATCATTGTCATGTGTCACTTAAATGACATTGTTCTTCGGCACCTGCGCGCAAACGAGTCGGGCAACGACGGAAGCGCGCCGTTGACCAAACTGCGGAGAGCGTCGAAAGTTCCGTCTGCATATTGTGGAGTAGGATATGTACAGCGCCGTTACGCGCAACATCGAAGTACAGGTCAGGCCGTTCTATCTGGAAGATCGCTCCGACCCGTCGGAGAACCGCTATGTCTGGGGCTACCAGGTGACCATCGACAACCAGTCGGATGAATTCGTACAACTTCTGTCACGCTATTGGCACATCACCGACGGCACCGGCCGGGTCGAGGAAGTGCGCGGCGCCGGCGTTGTCGGCGACCAGCCCGAACTCAACCCCGGCGACAGTTATCAATATACGTCTGGCTGCCCGCTCTCGACGCCGTCCGGCATCATGGTCGGCCACTATACGATGCGCAACAAGCGAGGCGAGACGTTCGACGTCGCCATCCCCGCCTTTTCGCTCGATCTGCCGGGCACGCGGCGCACCGTCAACTGACCAGCTAGACCTGATCCATCCCGATAGAATCGGGATGGGCTCTAACTCTTAGACCAGGACCTTTTCCGAACCGAAGGTCAGCGAAGCAAAAAACGCTTTCCACTTTTCGATGCACGGACCTTCGGTCGGGATCATGGTCTACTGCGCCGCGGCAAACTCCGCCGGATCGAAGTCATATTGCTTCGAGCAGAATTCGCAGGCGACATGAATGCCGCCATCCTCGGTGCTGTCCCTGATCTCGTCGGCTGAGAAACCTTCGAGTATGCCGCGGATCTTCTCCCTGGAGCATGAGCACTCGTCGGCTACCGGTACGCCGCCGAAGACGCGGACGCCGTGCTCGTGGAACAGCCGGTAAAGCAACCGCTCGGCGCCGATCGTCGGGTCGATCAGTTCCGTCGGCTCGATGGTGCCAAGCAATGCCAGCAGTTCCTGCCAGGAATTGTCGGCCGGATCATGTATCTCATCGCGCGGATCGCCGTCGCCGCCCGGAAGGTCGGGCACGCGCATGCGTTCCGCCGATTGCGGCAGGAATTGCGCAAGGATGCCACCGGCACGCCATTGCTCGCGGGCACCGCCGACACTGGGCGTCAACAGCTTGGCCACCGAGAGTCTGAGGTCGGTCGGGATCTGTTCCGACTGGCGAAAATAGGTGCGCGCGGCCTCCTCCAGCGTCTCACCGTCGAGCTGGACGATGCCCTGATAGCGCTGCGTGTGGGCACCCTGGTCGATGGTCAGCGCCAGGACACCGCTGCCGAGCAGCGTCTGCTGCGAGATCTCGCCGACAGATGTCAGTGCCTCCAGCCGGTCGGCGTCGAAGCGAGCATAGGCGCGCAGCGCCTGTGGCGTGGAAAAATCCGCCACCAGCATGTCGACCGGCCCGTCGGTGCGGGTCTGCAGGATGAACTTGCCCTCGAACTTGAGCGAGGTGCCAAGCAGCACCGTCAGCACACAGGCTTCCGCCAGCAGGCGGGCGACCGGCTCGGGATAGTCATGACGGCTGAGGATCGCGTCGAGCATCGGCCCGAGCTGGACGGTGCGGCCGCGCACGTCGAGCGGGCCGACCTCGAAGGGCACGACATGATCGTCGCCGGCGTAGCCGAATTCGCCGAGTTTGGGTTGATGTTCAGCCAATTGATGAGTTTCCAACATGACAAAGCTCCGGGGCGCGGCCATGCCGCCCTCCGGGGCGCATGCGTCGAAACGCGCTCGATTTGCGTGATGCGGCTGAGATAGGCATCACGTACTCCCGGATCAAGGCGGCCCGGATCAAGCGCCCAGACACCAGGCCAAAACCGCCTTCTGGGCGTGGAGCCGGTTCTCGGCCTCGTCGAACACCACCGAATGTGGCCCGTCGATGACCTCGTCAGTGACCTCCTCGCCACGATGCGCCGGCAGGCAGTGCATGAACAACGCATCGGGCTTCGCCTTCGCCATCAGCGCCGCATTGACCTGGTAGGGTGAGAAGACATTATGGCCGCGAGCACGGTGCTCCTGGCCCATCGACACCCAGCAGTCGGTGACGACGCAGTCGGCCTCGTGGACCGCCTCCTCGGGCGAGCGGGTGAAGTTCAACTTGCCGCCATGCGCCCTCGACCAGTCGACATGCTTCTGCGCCGGCTCGCTGCCTTCCGGCACGGCTACGTTGAGATTGAAGCGGAACCGCGCTGAGGCCTCCAGCAGCGAATGCAGCACGTTGTTGCCGTCGCCGGTCCAGGCAATGGTCTTGCCGGCGACCGGACCGCGATGCTCCTCGAAAGTCATGACGTCGGCCATCAGCTGGCACGGATGGGTATCGTCGGTCAGCCCGTTGATGACGGGAACGGTGGCGTTCTCGGTCAGCTCCAGCAGCCGGTCATGCGATGTGGTTCGGATCATGATCGCATCGACATAGCGCGACAGCACCTTGGCCGTGTCGGCGATGGTTTCGGAGCGGCCGAGCTGCATCTCGGTGCCGGTCAGCATGATGGTCTCGCCGCCGAGTTGGCGCATGCCGACGTCGAAGGATACGCGCGTGCGCGTCGACGGCTTGTCGAAGATCATCGCCAGCACCTTGCCTTCGAGCGGTTTTGTCCGCTCGCCAGCCTTGAGCCTTGCCTTTCGCACGACGGCATCGTCCAGCATGAAGCGCAGATCGCCCTCGGAGACGGCGGAAAGATCGGTGAAATGGCGAAGGCTCATTTGGGGTCTTTCGACTGTTACTTCGCGGCAGCCGCGGCTATGGCATCGGCCAGGCCTCTGGCGCCGGCGCGGATGCGGTCGAGCGCTTCATGGATCTCGGCGTCGGTGACGGTGAGCGGCGGCAGCAGGCGAAGGACGTTGTCACCGGCCGGAACAGCCAGCAGATGCTGGTCGCGCAACGCCATATTCACCTTGGTGTTGGGTGCGGCGCATTTCAGGCCGAGCATCAAGCCGGTGCCCCTGATGTCTTCGATGATATCAGGAAATTCGTCGGCGACACCCGCCAGCCCCTGCTTTAGCAGCAGCGCCTTGCGCTGGACATCCTCCAGGAAGCCGTCCTCCAGCACCACGTCGAGCACGGCGTTGCCGACCGCCATCGCCAGCGGATTGCCGCCGAAAGTGGTGCCGTGCACGCCGGCGGTCATGCCGACGGCCGCCTCGTCGGTGGCGAGGCAGGCGCCCACCGGGAAGCCGCCGCCGATGCCCTTGGCAACCGCCATGATGTCAGGCGTGACGCCAGCCCATTCATGCGCGAACAATTTTCCGGTGCGGCCGATGCCGCACTGGACCTCGTCGAAGATCAGGAGCAGGCCATTCTGTTCGCAGAGCTGCCTCAGCCGCTTCAGCGACTGCGTCGGCACCGGGCGGATGCCACCCTCGCCCTGCACCGGCTCGATCAGTATCGCGGCGGTCTCGGGGGTGATCGCCTTTTCGGCGGCGTCGATGTCGCCGAAGCCGACCTGGTCGAAACCTTCGACCTTGGGTCCGAAGCCTTCCAGGTATTTATACTGGCCGCCCGCGGCGATGGTCGCCAGCGTGCGGCCATGAAAGGCGCCTTCGAAGGTGATGATGCGAAAGCGCTCGGGATGGCCCTTGACGAAGTGGTAGCGCCGCGCCGTCTTGATGGCGCATTCCAGCGCCTCGGCGCCGGAATTGGTGAAGAACACCTTGTCGGCGAAGGTGGCGTCGGCCAGCCGCTCGCCCAGACGGCTCTGCCCCGGAATCTCGTAGAGGTTGGAGACGTGCCAGACCTTGGCCGCCTGCTCGGTGAGTGCCGAGACCAAATGCGGATGGCTGTGGCCCAGCGAATTCACGGCGACACCGCCGCCAAAATCGAGATATCGCTCGCCCTTGTCGGTGACCAGCCAAGTGCCTTCCCCATGGTCGAAGGCCAGGGGTGCGCGGGTAAAGGTCTCGAAAAGCGCCGAACCGCTCATTATATGCGTCTCCGGAACCGGAAAATCAAAAAGCCGCCAAAGCGGCGGCCTTTGCGGCTTATCGTGTTTTTCGGCCATGAAGTCAACGAAAACGTCGCGCGAGGACGCGCGGCAAGCTCTCCAGCGAGACGCCGGCCCATCAGCGACCGGGCAAGTTGGGGAAAACCGAAAAAACCGATTCGTGTTGGCCCTCGGACTCTTGTCACCGAGTCAGCGCATAAGGTAATTGTAGTCGAGAAATAACTAGATTTCGTGCGGCGGACCTAATCACCCGATATATGTGGTGTCTGCCCGGCGGAAGCCGGATCGTGGAAGGATTCCGATCGCCGCACATTTCAGCAGGAGCGCGGTCTCATGAACTGGACTGACGAGCGGGTCGATCTTCTTAGAAAATTGTGGTCGGAGGGACTGAGCGCCAGCCAGATCGCAGCACAGCTCGGGGGCGTCAGCCGCAATGCCGTCATCGGCAAGGTGCATCGGCTGAAACTGTCGGGCCGCGGACGCTCGACCGCCACGCCGGCACGCCAGAAAAAGAGCGTGCAAGGATCGAGCGTCCATAAATCGGTGTCGCGGGCGGCGAGCACTGCGCGGCATATCACCACGTCGATCGGCGCGACCGCGCTGCAGGCGCAATTCGACACCGCACCGGTGGCGCGTCATTACGTCCGTCCGGTCGAGAACGTCGTCGTGCCGATCTCGCGGCATCTGCAACTCGTCGAGTTAACCGAGCGGACATGCAAATGGCCGAATGGCGATCCGCTTTCGGAAGAGTTCCATTTCTGCGGCAACGACGCGGCCGAAACCGGACCCTATTGCAAGTACCACGCTCGCATTGCGTTCCAGCCCGCATCAGAGCGGCGGCGGAGTAGATAAGGCAATAGGGGAGTAGGGCAGTATGGGAGTAGGTAAAGATTAGGCTTTGTGAGTGCGACCCTTGGCAACGCACTACATACTGCCCTACTCCCTTACTGCCCTACTCCCTTACTGCCCTACTCCCTTCTATTTCACAGCCACCCATTCTTGCGAAAACGCCAGTACAGGAAAGAGCAGATCGCAGCGATCGCAGCCAGCACGAGCGGGTAGCCATATTCCATCTTCAGTTCCGGCATGTCGTCGAAATTCATGCCGTAGATGCCGGCGAGCGCCGTCGGCACCGCCAAGATGGCAGCCCACGAGGCCAGTTTCTTGGTGTTCGCCGTTTCCTGGCTCTGGCCCACCAGGAGGCTGGCCTCGAAGGCAAAGGCGAGAACCTCCCGCAAACTGTCGATCTTTTCCTGCACGGTGCGGATATGATCTGTCACGTCGCGAAACAACGGGTGCATGGCTGCGTGGATCTGCGGCAGGTCGGCGCTGGTCAGCCGGCGGCAGACCTCCACCAGCGGCAGCGCCGCATTGCGCAAGCGTAACAGATCGCGGCGCAGCATATAGAGCCGCTCGATATCAGTTCCAGTCATAGGCCTTAGCAGGACCTTGTCCTCGATCGCCTCGACCTCGTCCTCGATCTGCTCGAGCACCGGCATGTAGTTGTCGACGATGAAATCGAGAATGGCATAGAGGACGAAATCCTCGCCCTTGGCCAGCGAAAGCGGGCAGCTTTCCCAATGCTGGCGAACGGCGGCATAAGAAGTCGACGGACCGTGCCTGACGCTGACGATATAACCGGCGCCGACGAACAGATGCGTCTCACCGAAGGTGACGCGCCTGTCGATCAGTTGAGCCGTGCGGGCAACGATGAACAACGCATCGCCATATTGCTCGATCTTCGGCCGCTGATGCGGATGCTCGGCGTCCTCAATCGCCAGATCGTGCAGATGGAATTGCGCCTGGACGCGAAGCAACAGGTTGCGGTCCGGCTCCAGCAGGCCGATCCAGACGACATGACCTGGCTTCTTGGCCCATTCGCCAGCTTCCTCGATCGGAATGTCGGCGACACGCCGGCCGGCGGTATAGACGCTGGAAGCGATGATGGCCGATGTCGGCGGGGCCGGCGTCAGGTTCCGAACGGTTTCCATCGCTACCTCCTGGAGGCATGGCCTCGGGTCAGGATCAGGAACGTTCGGTAAAGCTTAGCCTAAATCAGCAATGGGTTCGAGAGGCAGCCGTTCACTTCGCGGGTGGCGCTCCCGGGACAACAATCTTGTCTGTCTTGTCGCCCTTCGGCCGCTCGGCCGGCATCTGGTCGCCGGTGACGATGTAGTAGATCGTCTCGGCGATATTGGTGGCATGATCGCCGATCCGCTCGATATTCTTGGCGCAAAACAGCAGGTGCGTGCAAGGCGTAATGTTGCGCGGATCTTCCATCATGTACGTCAGCAACTCGCGAAACAGCGAGGTGTACACGGCATCGATCTGATCATCGCGATCACGCACGAAGCCGATTTTTTCCACCGAGCGCGACGCGTAGACGTCGAGCACTTCCTTGAGCTGCGTCAACGCCAGGTCGGCCAAGGCCTCAATGCCGCGGAACAGGCTGGTCGGCTGGCGCCCTTCTATGACGGCAACCACGCGCTTGGCGACATTCTTGCCGAGGTCGCCGACCCGTTCGAGGTCCGCCGAGATGCGGATCGCGCCGACGATCTCGCGCAAATCCGTCGCCATCGGCTGGCGCTTGGCGATGATGATGATCGCCTTGTCGTCGATCTCGCGCTGCCCTTCGTCCAGAACAGAATCGTCACGGATGACTTTCTGGGCAAGGCCGGGGTCGGCGTTGACCAGGGCCGCGATCGCCTGTTCGACCATGCGTTCGGCATGCCCGCCCATCGCGGCGATGCGCTTCGACAAATATTTCAGCTCCTCGTCGTAGGCGCTGACGATGTGCACGGATTGCATAGGGATGCCTTCCCGGGGTCTTCTGGTCCCAGTCGTTTCCTCGAATCCCCGCTGATATGCTAGCCGGATGACAGAAAAAAGAAACCGTTAGAGCGACGTGCGTTCACTTGATACAGAGTACGCTCTAAATCCCTTATCCACGCATCCGGCTATCCTGAAATCTTCCGGTTTTCGGGCCGACGCCTTCTTAGATAGTGAGGCGTCAGTGCGCCGGCAAATGCACCGTGAAAGCTGCGCCCTTGCCGACCTCCGACTTGATCGAGAGCCTGGCATTGTGGCGTGTCAAGATATGCTTGACGATGGACAGGCCAAGACCGGTGCCTTTCTGGGTCCGGCTGTTTTCGACATCGACGCGGTAGAAGCGTTCGGTAATGCGCGGGATATGCTCCTCGGGAATGCCGGGGCCGAAGTCCCGGATGGTGACGTCGATGCCCGGTTCGGGACCGTCATCGCGGTGAGCAATCGTCACCATGACACGTCCACCCGACTGCCCGTATTTGCAGGCGTTTTCCAGCAGATTTTCGAAAACCTGGAAAAGTTCATCGCGATCCCCGGGCACATCAAGCGGCCCTTCTGCGAAATCCCGCTCTATGGCAACGCCGTTTTCCCTGGCAAGCGGCCCCAGCGAATCGATGACGCTGTCGAGGGTCTGACGGAGATCGACCTCGGTTCCCGGCTTCAGATAGGGTTTCATCTCCAGCCGCGACAGCGACAGCAGGTCGTCGATCAGGCGCGCCATGCGGCCGGTCTGGTTCTGCATGATCTGCAGGAACTGCTCGCGCGCCGCCGGGTCATTGCGGGCCGGGCCGCGCAGCGTCTCGATGAAGCCGGAGATCGAGGCGAGCGGGGTGCGCAGTTCGTGGCTGGCATTGGCGATGAAGTCGGCGCGCATCCGGTCGATCCGGCGCGCCTCGCTCTGGTCCTTGAAGACCAGCACATAGAGGTCGGTGCCGTGACCGACCGAAGACGCACTCACCCGATAGGCCCGTTCGACCGGCAGCTTTTCGGTATAGTCAACGACATCCGAAGCGGCGGCGCCCGATAAAATACTGTCCAGCAAGGCCTGCATCTCGGGCGCCCGGAATTTAAGCGACAGCGAGATGCCCGGTGCGATGCCGCCGAAGGCGGCGAAGGCGGCGGCGTTGGCATGGACGATCGTGGCGGTGCGATCAAAGATGATCAGCGGATCGGCAACGGCGGCCGCCAGATATTCTCCCGACAGCTGTTGTAGCCCGCCCGCCTCGATCGCCGCGGCATCCTCCGCGGACTGGCGCGCAACGCTGGCCGGCAGCATCGCGGCGGCAAGCAGCAGTACGGCACATGCCAGCAGCACCACATAGCCGGACGTGTCTGCGAAACCATAGACGGTCAGGACCGCGACAATGCCGGCGGCCAGCAGCCAGCGGCTGTTCCACAACCGGGTAGCGACCAGTTGCGCCGTGCTTCGCTGTTCTGCGCCCATGTCAGCCATTGTCAGCCATTCGCGCGCACTGTGCCTCCGCCCCCACCCGGCCGGGCGGGTGGAACTTCCCGCTGGACCGGCGCTAGAGCGCCGTGCGTCCAATTGGACGCACAAAGGACGCTCTACCACTCTCAATCTGCTGCATCGTTCTTTGCGAAATCGATTCCGATTTTCGGGCCGATGCAGTAAGGCTCCCAATAGCATGAGTCTGGAAACTGGAAAGGTTCGTCTCGATGAAAAGCTCCAAGGAAGATGCCGCCGCGCCTGTTCCAGGTCCGCTGAAGATCCGCATCGACGGCAAGGAGCGCGAATTCGACATCGAGGATCCCAAGCTTCCGGACTGGGTCGAACACAACAAGCTGACCGCCGGCGGCTATCCCTACGACAAGAAAATGAAAAGCGACGAGTATGACGAGACGCTCGAGCGGCTGCAGATCGAGCTGGTCAAGGCACAGGCATGGCTGCAATCGACGGGCGGGCGGGTGATGTCGCTGTTCGAAGGACGCGATGCCGCAGGCAAGGGCGGCACGATCTTCGCGCTGCGCCAGTACATGAACCCCAGGACAGCGCGCAACGTTGCGCTGACCAAGCCGACCCCGACCGAACTCGGGCAATGGTATTACCAGCGCTATGTCGCGCACTTTCCGACATCCGGCGAGTTCGTCACCTTCGACCGCTCCTGGTATAATCGCGCCGGCGTCGAGCCGGTCATGGGCTTCTGCACGCCGGAGCAGCATGAGAAATTCCTGGACGAGACGCCATATTTTGAACGGATGATCTGCAACGAGGGCATCCATTTCTTCAAATTCTGGTTGAACATCGGTCGGGAAACACAGCTTGAGCGGTTTCACGATCGCCGCTGGAGTCCTTTGAAGAGCTGGAAATTCTCGCCGATCGACATTGCCGGCATCACCAAATGGGACGACTACACCAAGGCTCGCGATCTCATGTTCGAACGCACCCACGAGGAATTCGCGCCCTGGATCATCGTGCGGGCCAACGACAAGCGGCGCGCACGACTTGCCATCATTCGGCGCATCCTGTTGTCGCTTCCCTATGACGGCCGCGATCTTGACGCCATCGGCAAGGAAGACAAGAAGATCATCGGGGAAGGGCCTTCGTTCCTGGGACCACAGGCCTGAAGCACTGCCGCGCGCCCCCAAGGACGCGCGGCACGATTCCGAATATTCCTGTCATTCTGCCGAATGACTTCTTATGCCGCCAGCCGGGCAATCCGCTGCAGCCGCTTCAGCGTGGTATCGTCCTGCAAAGCCTGCTGAAACAGCGAAATCTCCTGGTCAATGCGATCGCAGAGCGCGCCTGTGTCGCCCTTGAGCAGGTCGCGCGTCTGCAGCAGTGCAGCGACCGGCTTCTTGGCGAGTTGCCTGGCTCTGCCAAGTGCGGCTTCCTCGACATCGCCCACCACGATCTCCGTGACCAGGCCAAGCATCCTGGCGTCCTCGGCACTGAGCGTGTCGCCCAGGCAGAAGAAGCGAAAGGCGCCGGCATAACCGAGTTTCTGCGGCGCCAGGATGCTGGTCGCCGCGTCCGGCACGAGGCCGAAATCGACGAACGGCACCCGGAACGTGCTTTCATCAGATGCGATCACCATGTCGCAATGGAACAGGATGGTGCAGCCGACGCCGACGGCGTCGCCATCGACACAGGCAAGGACTGGTTTGGGGAACGTCGCCAAGGTGCGGAACATGTCGGTGACGGCGGCGATCAATCGTTGATGCTTGGTGGCGTCGAGGAATTCGGAAAAATCGCCGCCAAGGCAGAAGCAGCCGGCGAGGCCGCGCAGCACCACGACGCGCACATCATCGTCGATTGCGGCTTCGTGGAAGATCTTGGCCAGGCTTTCATAGGCTCGCCCGTCCAGCACCGGCCGGCCGTCATCCGACGACACCGTGACAATTAGCGTATGATTGCGGAACTCTGTTTGCGGGTGGATGTTCATGGCTGTCTCCAATTCTCACGAGGCCTGCCTCATTCCGAGCCTGTCGGGATAACCCCTGGCCAGCACCGGCGCGAAATGACTGCGACGCGAGCGCACCACCTCAAGCGTATGCTCGTTGAAGGTGAGCAGCGTCGCGACGACCTGCTGGTTGCCATAGGTGCGCTGGTAGCCAAGCGGCTTCGCCAGGAAGTGCAATTGCAGCGCCCGCAGGACCCACATCGGCTCGAACTCGATGATCACCTGGTTGACGTTGCGCCTCAGCCCCCACTCGACGAAGCCGGCAATGAGCTCGGTGCCGACCGTCGAGACGCCGCGCTTGCCGTCACGAAAGCCCGGCGCCACCGCATAGCGGGTCAGTTCCCAGACGTTCGGCCCGGACGGCGGCGTCCCTTCATAGAGGTCCGCCAGCACCTCGGTCAGGAGATGCGCCCGCGTTGTCGGCAACATCCGCTGATAACCGGCGAGCTCGCCATTGCGGATGACGAGCTGATGCACCGCCTCGTCATGGTCGAACTGGTCGATCTCAAGGCCATCAGGGCGCTGCAGATCGGTCCACCCCATCTCCTCGACGAAAATCTTGTAGCGCAAACGATGAACGGCCTCCCAAAGGTCGGGACGTTCCATAAGTTCCTGTGTGGTAAGGGAAAAAAGCATCTGCCGTCTCCTAGGTTCAATAGGAAGATACGGCCGGGCTGTCCCGAGAAAATTACGCGATCACGTAGGCAAGAATTTCTAGGCCGGCACGGCCGAGCTAGCTAATATAGCCGCGCCTTATCGCTTCCGCGACCGCCTGTACCCGGTTGACGGCACCGAGTTTGCTTTTGGCGTTAAGAAGGTGTTTCTCTGACGTGTGTTCCGAAATGCCGAGAATCTGTGAAATCTCCCATTCGGACTTGCCGACGGCGGCCCATTGCATGCATTCGCGCTCACGCGGCGTCAGTTCGACGTGGTCGATGGTCTTGGCCGCCATCGTGTGGATCTGCATGGCGCGGCCAATCGCATAAGTCGCCACCAGCGACACCAGCCCAAACTCGGCGCCCGACAATTCGACGGCCTCGCCGCCGAGCGACACCATGACGATCTGGCCGTCGAGCGTGATCAGCGGGAAGGCCAATCCGTCGCGCAGCTTGAATTCGCCGGCGTCGCCCATCACTTCGCCGCTGCTCTTGTCGATGCGGATGCCCTGAGACGCCTCCCGCCACTGGAACGGCGCCTGAAGCTGCTTCATGTGGCTGACGACGGGGTCGTGGTCGACATAGTTGCGCGCGACGTAGCGCTCCAGCCATTCTCCCGGCCACTCGCAAAGCAGCACATGGTCCTTTTGCTGGCCTCTTGGCGTGCCCGGTTGCGGAACCGTCCCGGCCATAAGTGCCGTCAGACCGAACTCCGAGGTTATGCCAAGCAGTTTTTCGCAGACCGCAGCCGCCGTATTGGCGTGCTGCAGCTGTTCTATGAATTCCAGTGTGCGATCGAAGTGGCCCATTGCAACATCTACCCCATGTTGCCTTCCGCGTTGAGATCAACGGTCCAGCGCTTGACCCGCACTTTGCCATCGACCCCGGATTACAAACCTGCTCCTCTCTGTTTGCAGCGCCTTGCGGCTACCCTCCAGCCGACGCCCCACATGTTTGCAAGCTCGCTGAAGCATAACCCTAAATCGGCGTGATGAAATCAAAAACCGTTGTGCCTGTGGCATTTTCGTACCAAAAGCCACATTGGACAGGACAGGGCGGAGCTCGATCGTGGCAATTCGGTGGACAACCATCGTCTTGATGCTGGCAATCACCGGGGCACAGTGGCTCACGGCAGCGCGTGCCGCGGAGCCGCAAGTGCCGGTGCTGTGGGATGCCAAGGAGCGGCTGCCGAAGCCTGACCTTTCCGCGCTGCCGCGTCTTAGATTTCTGACCACCACCGATTTCCCGCCGTTCAACTTCCTCGACGGAGCGGGTCGCTTGTCTGGCTTCCACGTCGATCTGGCACGCGCCATCTGCGCCCAACTCGGCATCGCGGAAAAATGCCAGATCCAGGCGCTGCCTTGGGCCGAGCTCGAAGGGGCGCTGCAGAAGGGCGAAGGCGAAGCGATCATTGCCGGCATCGCCGCCACGCCGGAGTCGCGGTCGAAATACGCCTTCTCGCGTTCCTACCTGCAGTTTCCGGCGCGCTTCATCATGCCGAAGACAAAGGCGTTCACGGAACCGATCTTCGACAGACTGCGCGGCAAGCGTGTCGGCGTGGTAGCCGGCTCCGCGCATGAGCGGATGCTGCGCGACTATTTCGGCACCGTTCAGGTCGTCCCCTTCGACCGGCCGGAAGAGCTCTATGATGATCTCAAGGCCGGCAAGATCGACGCCGCCTTCGGTGACGGCATGCGCTTCGCCTTCTGGCTGGGCGGGTCGGATGCCGCAGCCTGCTGCCGCTTTGCCGGCGGCCCGTATCTGGCGCCAGAATATCTGGGCTCGGGCATGGCCATCGCCACCAGGGCCAACGATCCGGCGCTGGCCGCAGCGTTCGACTACGCACTGCAGGAGATTTCGGTGAAGGGCACCTTCGCCGAATTTTATCTGCGCTATTTCCCGGTCAGTTTTTTCTGATCCTGTCCGGTTAGTTTTCTAGTCCGGTCCCGGTCAGTTTTCCAGTCCGGTCCGGTCAGTTTTTCTGAGTCTTCAGGGCCTGGATCAAGTCAACGTGCGCAGGCGGGCCTTGGCGGCACGGGCGATGGCGGCGACGGTGAGCGTGTCGAGATCGAGTTGGCGACGGATAAGCTGCAGCACCCTCACCTCCTCCAAACGCATTTCGAGGTCGACGGCCGCAACCTCGAAGGCTGCGGCATAGGCGGTATCAAGCAGGCGTTCGGGCAGTGCTTCAGCGACCCGCGCCAAAACGCCTTCCAGCCCGTCCTTTTCGTGCAGCATCTTTTGGCAGTCCTGGGCGACGCCGACCAGCCGGTCGTGGTCGAAATCCTCGAACACCGGCCATGAGCGGACGACGTCGCCGATCCGCGCCAGTTCGACATTGGTCATGTCGCGATCGGACGCGGAGGTGATGACCATCAGATAGATCAGGGCTTCATGCGGCGGCAACGACATTTAAAACTCCTCAAACGGGCTCCGAAGTTAGGAACGCGGCACCGACGCCGCAAGGAAAAAGAGCCGCGATCGTTGACGCCCACGGCAGGCACGCCTAGAGACCGGTTGAAAACCTCTTCCGGCCCCCATTTGCGGCGATGCCGGCGAACGATTTGGAAACAGTGACATGGCGGGATCAAACATCGTCGATCTCAATCCCGAGGTGCTTGCGGCAGCGGCTGAAAGCAAGGCGTGGCCGTTCGAAGAAGCCAGGAAGATCGTCGAGCGCTACAAAGACACTGATTTTCCCGAGACCGTTCTGTTTGAGACGGGCTACGGTCCGTCGGGGCTGCCGCACATCGGTACTTTCGGCGAGGTCGCACGCACCTCGATGGTGCGCCATGCCTTCCGCGTCCTCACCCGGGACGCGGTCAAGACCAAAATATTGTGCTTTTCCGACGACATGGACGGCATGCGGAAGATTCCGGACAACGTCCCCGATCGCGCCGCACTCGAGCCGCACCTGCACAAGCCGCTCTCGTCCGTCCCCAACCCTTTCGGCGGCGACTATGCGAGCTTCGCAGACCACAACAACGCAATGCTTTGCCGTTTCCTGGACACGTTCGGCTTCGACTACGAGTTCGCCAGCGCGACGGAATACTACAAGGCTGGCCGTTTCGACGACGTTCTGCTGCGCGCTGCCGAACGTTTCGATAAGATTATGGACGTGATGCTGCCGACGCTCGGAGTGGAGCGTCAGGCGACCTACAGTCCGTTCTTGCCGATTTCCCCCAAAAGTGGCCGCGTGCTTTACGTCCCCATGAAGCGTGTCGACGCCAAGGCCGGCACTATCACCTTCGATGACGACGGCACCGAAACCACGCTGCCCATAACCGGCGGCAAGGTGAAGCTGCAATGGAAGCCGGATTTCGGCATGCGCTGGGCGGCGCTCGGCGTCGATTTCGAAATGTTCGGCAAAGACCACCAGACGAATGCGGTGATCTACGACCGTATCTGCAATATCCTGGGCGGGCGGGCGCCGGAGCATTTCGTCTATGAGCTGTTCCTGGACGAGAACGGCCAGAAGATTTCGAAGTCGAAGGGCAACGGACTGACCATAGACGAGTGGCTGACCTACGCGCCGACCGAAAGCCTCGAACTCTACATGTACCAGCGGCCGCGGCAGGCAAAGAAGCTCTATTTCGACGTCATTCCGAAGGCGGTGGACGAGTATTACGCCTTTTTGTCCGCCTATCGCCGGCAGGAGTGGAAGGAGCGGCTGGGAAACCCCGTCTGGCACATGCATGACGGTAACCCGTCTGTCGTCGACCTGCCGGTGTCGTTCGCGCTGCTGCTCAATCTGGTCAGCGCCTCGAACGCCCAGAACAAGGACGTGCTGTGGGGGTTCATTTCGCGCCACACATCGGGCGTGACGCCGAAGACCCATCCCGAGCTCGACCGGCTGGCCGAATATGCGATCCGCTATTTCGACGATTTCGTGAAGCCGGCCAAGGTGTACCGGGCCGCCGACGCGGTCGAGCGCGAGGCGCTGACGAAACTCTCCGAGGCGCTCGTCGCGTTGCCGCCAGATGCCGATGGCGAGGTGATCCAGAATGCCGCCCTCAACGTCGCGCGCAAGATCGAACGCTATCAGGACCATTCGAAGCAGAGCCCGGAGGGCGGGCCGGGCGTGTCCGTCGCCTTTTTCCAGATGATCTACCAGGTGCTGATCGGACAGGAGCGCGGCCCACGCTTCGGTTCCTTCGCCGCGCTCTACGGCATCGCAGAAACCCGCGCGCTCATTCAGAAGGCGCTGGCTGGTCAGCTGGCGGCGTAGCCGTCGTCTCGGTTGGCGGCGAAGCCGTCGCCGACGGGTCGAGAATCAGCTGCGTCGGCTGCGCTGCCGCGACAGGGGCTGGTGCCGGAGGCAGGCCGGCGAGACTGGGCGCCGGCCCGAAAATGCCCTTCCTCGCCGTACGCGCCTTCTCGCCGGCCTCGACGTAAGGGCCACCCTCTGCTGCGCGCGCCCAGCCGTTTTCGATCAACCACTGACCGACATCCTGGTTGCCAACGCGGCATTCGGCGGCGATCAGGTCGCGGCCGCCTTCGGGCGGCACCGCGCAAACCACCGCCCGGCCGCGCAGGAAAGCACGGAACGCCGTTCGCGCCCGGCTGCCGCACGTCCAGGACTTGCCGCCGTCGGCGCAAGTCTCGTCCTGCGTGACGATGTCGATACCCGAAATCGCGACCGAGTAGCCCTTGGCCTCGATCACACCGGCGGCCGGCGCAACCGGCTGGAACAGTTTTGTCCCGTTCCAGTCGTCGGGCATTTTCAATTTGGGCGGTTTAGGGGGTCCGGCCAGCGCCAGGTCACTCAGCGGGGCGCGCGGCTCGACCCGTTCAAGCTCTTCGGGCCGAAGCTGCGGCGGCGCGACGACCTCGGGATCGATGGCCCTGGAATGCGCCTCCGGCCTTGCCGCCTTGGGTCGCGGGATCGCTGATGTGGCAGGCGCGTCGGATTGCGCCGCCATGCCAGCCTGCGCTCGAGCCGCGACACGGCCGTTTTCGCCTTGAAGCACGGCGCGGCCGCCGGCGACGATCGCGGCCCCCATAACCAAGATCGTCAACACGGCAGCGGCTGCATGTAGCGGACGCACTGGCGGCCCCTACTGACTTGCCCAGACAATCCGCGCCACCCATTCGACATCGCGCATAGGGATTTCGCGGTCCGGGTGATCGGGATTGAGCGAGACCAGCATGATCGACTTCGACGACTGACGGTCCAGCACCTTCGCCATGACCTCGCCGGCATTGGTCTTGACGACCACCCGGTCGCCCTTGCGGGTGGCAGCGCCCGGCTCGACGATCAGCACGTCGCCATTGCGGTAGAGCGGCAGCATGGAATCGCCCTGAACCTGCAGCGCATAGGAGGTTTCGGTCGCCTGTGCCGGAAGCTCGATCAGGTCCCAGCCCTGCCCCGCCGGAAAACCGGCATCATCGAAGAAGCCGCCGGCGCCGGCCTGGGCGAAGCCGAGCAGCGGCACCGAAGACCTCTGTGCGGGCAGAGATCCGGGAACGGGCTTGCCCCGGCCTTCGACCAGCCCCGTGAATTCGTCGAGCGAGGCGCCCGTCGCCTCGATGATCTTGGCCAGCGATTCGGTCGACGGCCAGCGCGGCCGCCCGTCCGAGGACAGCCGCTTCGATTTGTTGAAGGCAGTCGAATCGAGGCCCGCGCGTTTCGCCAGCCCGGAGGCCGAGAGCGAATAGCGCTCGGCGAGAGCATCGATGGCGGCCCATACGCGGTCATGCGAGAGCACTTTTGCTCTCCTTCAGAACAGGAAAAAATACCTTCTCCGTTCTAACCGGTGGCCGTGATTTTGTCCACCACCGAAGGCGGCGTTACGCCGCCTTCTTGGCTTCGCTCCTGGCATAGGGATCGAAGCGTTCGTAGAAAGTCTCGCCCTTCTCCGCCATGTCGAGCAGGAGCTTGGGCGCCTTGAACTCGGCGCCGTACTTCTTTTGCAGGCCCTTGGCGATCTTGACGAATTTCTTTGCGCCGATGCCGTCGATGTAGGACAGCACGCCGCCGGTAAAGGGCGCGAAGCCGAAGGCGAGGATCGAGCCGACATCGGCTTCGCGCGGATCGGTGACGATGCCCTCCTCCATCACCCGCGCCGCCTCTAGCGCGATGGTGACCAGGAGCCGCTGCTTCAGTTCCTCATAGCCGACCTTTTCAGGCGCCAACTGCGGATAGAGATCCTTCAGGCCCGGCCACACCTTCTTCTTGGCAGGCTTTTGCGGATAGTCGTAAAAACCCTTGCCGTTCTTGCGGCCAAAGCGACCATGCGTGTCGACCAGCGTGTTGATCAGCGCCATCTGCTTCGGGTCGACCGCGTTTTCGCCGAGATCGCGCATGGTCTGCTTCATGATCTTCTGCGCGAGGTCGATCGCCGTTTCGTCCGTGAGCGCCAAAGGACCGACCGGCATGCCGGCGGCCTTCGCCGCGTTCTCGACCATCGGCGCCGGAACGCCCTCGATCAGCATCTTGTAGGCTTCCGACATGTAGCGCAGCACGCAGCGGTTGACGTAGAAGCCGCGCGTGTCGTTGACGACGATCGGCGTCTTCTTGATGGCGCGGACGAAGTCGATCGCGGCGGCCAGCGCCTTGTCGCCCGTCTTCTTGCCCAAAATGATCTCGACCAGCATCATCTTGTCGACCGGCGAGAAGAAATGGATGCCGATAAAATTCTTCGGCCGCGCCGAATTCTTCGCCAGCGACGTGATCGGGATGGTGGACGTGTTCGATGCGAAGACCGCCGACGGCTTCAGCATGGCCTCCGCCTTTTCGGTGGCGTCCTTCTTGACGCCCGAATCCTCGAACACCGCCTCGACCACCAGGTCGCATCCTGCGAGGTCGGCATAGTCTGCCGTCGGCGTGATCAGCGACAGCAGCCTGTCCTTGTCCTCTGGCTTGGCGCGGCCCTTCCTGACCTGATCCGAGATCAGGCTGTCCGAATGCGCCTTGCCCTTGGCGGCAGCTTCCATGTCGCGGTCGAGCAGCACCACCGGAATGCCGGCCTTGGCCGTGACATAGGCGATGCCGGCGCCCATGAAACCGGCGCCGAGCACGCCGATCTTCTTGAACTTGGTTTCCGGCACGCCGCTCGGACGACGCGCGCCCTTGTTCAGTTCCTGCAGCGACACGAACAGCGAGCGGATCATCGCCGCCGCTTCCCTGGTCTGCATGATCTCGGTGAAATAGCGCTGCTCGATGCGCAAGGCGGTGTCGAACGGCACCAGCAGGCCTTCATAGACGCATTTTAGGATGGCGGCGGCGGCAGGGTAGTTGCCATAGGTCTCGCGACGCAGGATGGCGATTGCCGGAGGCCACAGATTGGCGCCGGCCACTGAATAGACCGGGCCGCCGGGCAACTTGAAGCCCTTCTCGTCCCACGGCGCCACCGGCTTCAAGCCATTTTTGATCATGGCTTTGGCGGTTTCGACCAGCTTTTTCGGCTCGGCGATCTCGTGGATCAGGCCCATCGACTTGGCCTTCTGCGGCGACAGCGTCTGGCCGGAGGTCAGCATCTGCAGCGCCTGCTGCTGGTCGGTCAGCCGCGGCACGCGCTGGGTGCCGCCGGCGCCCGGGAAGATGCCGATCTTCACTTCGGGGAGCGCCATCTTGACCTTGTCGGAATCGGCCGCGACACGGCCATGGCAAGCGAGCGACAGCTCGAATGCGCCGCCCATGCAGGTTCCGTTGATCGCCGACACCCACGGCTTGCCTGAGGTTTCCAGTTTGCGGAACAGGCCGCTCATATAGCCGGCATTTTCGAACAGCGCCTTGGTCGCCTTGTCCAGGTCCTTGGCTTTGTCGGCCGCGAAGGTCGCCAACATCTTCTGCAGCATGGTGATGTCGGCGCCGCCAGAGAAACTATCCTTGCCGGAGGTGATCACCGCCCCCTTTATCGCCGCGTCGCTCGCCACCTTGTCGACGATGGCGTTCAGTTCCAGCATCGCTTCTTCGGTGAAGACGTTCATCGAGCGGCCAGGCATATCCCAGGTGACCAGCGCGATGCCGTCAGCGTCGATGTCGAGGGTGAAATTGGTGTAGCTCATCGTCTTTCTCCCGGTCAGACGCGTTCGATGATCGTTGCGGTGCCCATGCCGGCGCCGATGCAGAGCGTCACCAGCGCGGTGTTCAGGTCGCGGCGCTCCAGTTCGTCCAGCACCGTTCCGAAGATCATCGCACCTGTCGCGCCGAGCGGATGGCCCATGGCGATGGCGCCGCCATTGACGTTGATCCTATCGTGCGAAATGTCGAAAGCCTGCATGTAGCGCAGCACCACCGAGGCGAACGCCTCGTTGAGCTCGAACAGGTCGATGTCCGACAGCTTCATCCTAGCGCGCTTCAGCAGCTTCTCGGTCACGTCAACCGGACCGGTCAGCATCAGCACCGGTTCCGAGCCGATATTGGCGAATGCACGGATGCGCGCGCGCGGCTTCAGGCCGAGCGACTTTCCAGCCTTCTTGGAGCCGAGCAGAACGGCCGCCGCGCCATCGACGATGCCGGACGAATTGCCGGCGTGGTGGACGTGATTGACCTCCTCCACCTCGGGATGCTTCTGCACCGCGACGGCATCGAAGCCGCCCATTTCGCCGGGCATGACAAAGGACGGGTTGAGTGCGGCCAGCGACTGCATATCGGTCGAAGGCCGCATGTGCTCGTCGTGGTCGAGGATGGTCAGGCCGTTCTGATCCTTGATCGAGATCACCGAATTCTTGAAGCGGCCTTCGCCCCAGGCTTTGGCGGCGCGCTTCTGGCTCTCGACCGCATAGGCGTCGACGTCGTCGCGCGAAAAGCCGTATTTCGTGGCGATCAGATCGGCCGAGATGCCTTGCGGCACAAACCAGCCCGGCAGGCCGACCGAAGGATCCATGAACCAGGCGCCGCCGGATGCGCCCATACCGACGCGCGACATCGATTCGACGCCGCCGGCGATGACGATCTCGTCGGCGCCTTGCGCGATTTTGGCCGCGCCGAAATTGATGGCGTCCAGGCCAGAGGCGCAGAAACGCGAGATCTGCATGCCGGGCGCTTTCGTGTCGTAACCCGCCTCGAAGGCGGCAGCACGCGGAATGACAGAACCCGCCTCGCCGACCGGGTCGACGCAACCGAAGATGATGTCGTCGACGATGCCGGTATCCAGCCCATTGCGGTCGCGGATCGCCTCAAGCACCTTGGCGCCGAGCCGCACCGCCGGCACCTCGTGCAGCGAGCCATCCTTCTTGCCCCTGCCGCGCGGCGTTCGCACTGCGTCATAGACATAAGCTTCGGCCATTTTCCTGCTCCTTGGTTTGCCGAAAAGTCGATCAGAGAGAGCGTCCAATCAGCAATTTCATGATCTCGTTGGTGCCGCCGTAGATACGCTGGACGCGAGCGTCGCGGAACATGCGGGCGATCGGATACTCATTCATGTAGCCATAGCCGCCATGCAATTGAAGGCACTCGTCGACGACTTTTCCCTGGAGGTCTGACAGCCAGTATTTGGCCATCGAGGCCGTCGCCGGGTCGAGGCCACCATTGATATGGCGTGTGACGCAGTCGTTGTAGAAGACCCGGCCGATGGTAGCTTCGGTCTTCAGTTCGGCGAGCTTGAACTGGGTATTCTGGAATTCGATAATCGCCTTGCCGAAGGCTTTGCGCTCCTTGACGTAGTCGATGGTCAACGCCAGCGCCCGCTCGATCATGGCGATGGCGCCAGTGCCGATCTGCAGCCGCTCCTGCGGCAATTGCTGCATCAGCTGGACGAAGCCCTGGCCTTCCTCGTGGCCGAGCAGATTGGAGGTCGGCACGCGCATATCGTTGAAGAACAGTTCCGACGTGTCGTTGGCCTTGAGCCCGATCTTGTCAAGGTTGCGGCCACGCTCGAACCCTTCCACCTCGTCGGTCTCGACGACGATCAGCGAAGTGCCCTTGGCGCCCTTCTCCGGATCGGTCTTGGTGACGACTATGATGAAATTGGCGAGCTGGCCGTTGGTGATGAAGGTCTTCGAGCCGTTGAACTTGTACTGGTTGCCATCTTTCTCGGCTCGCGTCTTGACGCTCTGCAGGTCGGAGCCGGCGCCGGGCTCGGTCATGGCGATGGCGCCGATCAGCTCGCCGGTCGCCAGTTTCGGCAGCCATCTCTTCTTCTGCTCCTCCGAGCCATAATGGAGGATATAAGGGGCGACAATCGAATTGTGCAGGCCGATGCCGAAACCGTCGACGCCGACGTGGCCGATCGCCTCGATGATGGCGCTCTCATGCGCGAATGTCCCGCCCGAACCGCCATATTCCTCCGGCATCGAGGCACAGAGCAGACCGGCCGCGCCCGCCTTCAGCCAGCACTCGCGGTCGACCATCTCGTTCTTCTCGAACTCGTCATAGCGCGGCGCGATCTCTTCCGACATGAAGCGGTGCGCCATGTCGTAGAGCATGCCGACCTCGTCTGCCGCCCAGGCGGGTTTGGGCAAAGCAAGCACTTCGGCGGGATTTGTCGCCACGATTTCCTCCGCGTATCGACAGGTTAAGGCCGGCTGTACCGACGCTGTCGAGCTTAGAACGCTTCCGCCGGCAGTGCCATCAATGTCTCGGCGCCGCTGGAGATGCGGGCGAGATGCGCCGACGTCTCCGGCATAATCCGCTCCATGAAGAAGCGCGCCGTCACCAGCTTGCTGTCGTAGAAGGTCGAAGCCCCATTGGCGCCATTCGCCAATTTCGCCCCGGCTGCCTTGGCCATCTGCGCCCACATGTAGCCCAGCGCCACCAGGCCGAAGAGATGCATGTAGTCGGTCGAGGCGGCGCCGGCGTTGTCGGGCTTGGCCATGCCGTTCTGCATCAGCCACATCGTCGCCGCCTGCAGATCGTTGAGGCCCTTCTTCAGCGCCTTGGTGAAAAGCGCCATCTTCTCGTCGGTGCGGTTCTCCTCGCAGAATTCGCCGACCTCCTTGAAGAAGGCCTGCACGGCGCGGCCGCCATTCAAAGCCAGCTTGCGGCCGACGAGGTCGAGTGCCTGGATGCCGTTGGCGCCTTCGTAAATCATGGCGATGCGGGCATCGCGCACGAACTGGCTCATGCCGTGCTCTTCGATGTAGCCGTGGCCGCCGAACACTTGCTGCGCCATCACCGCATGGTCGAAACCCTTGTCGGTGAGCACGCCCTTGACCACCGGCGTCATCAGGCCGGTGTAGTCGTCGGCAGCCTGGCGGTCCTTGTCGTCACTGGCACGGTGAGCGATGTCCGACTTGATCGCCGTCCACAGCGCCAGCGCGCGGCCGGCCTCGTTGAAGGCCTTCATGGTCATCAGGCTGCGGCGGATGTCGGGATGGACGATGATCGGATCGGCTTTCTTGTCCGGCGCCTTCGGCCCGGACAACGAGCGACCCTGCAGGCGATCCTTGGCATAGGACACAGCGTTCTGGTAGGCGACCTCCGACAGAGAAAGCCCTTGCAGGCCGACGCCGAGCCGGGCCTCGTTCATCATCGTGAACATGGCCTTCAGCCCTCCATTGGCCTCGCCGAGCAGCGCGCCTTGCGCCTCGTCATAGTTCATGACGCAGGTCGAATTGCCATGGATGCCCATCTTCTCCTCGATCGAGCCGCAGGACACGGTGTTCTTCTCGCCAGGATTGCCTGATGCATCGAGCTTGAGCTTCGGCACGATGAACAGCGAAATGCCCTTCACGCCTTCCGGTGCGCCCTCGATGCGGGCCAGAACGAGGTGGACGATGTTGTCCGACATGTCGTGCTCGCCGGCCGATATGAATATCTTCTGGCCTGAGATCCTGTAGGTACCGTCGCCATTGGGAACCGCCTTAGTGCGCAGCAGGCCGAGATCGGTGCCGCAATGCGGCTCGGTCAGGTTCATGGTGCCTGTCCAGGCGCCCTCGACCAGCTTCGGCAGCCAGATCGCCTTCTGCTCGTCGGTGCCGTGAGTAATGATCGCCGCGATCGCGCCCTGCGTCAGGCCGGGATACATCATCAGCGACATGTTGGCCGAAACCATATATTCGGAAACAGCAGTATGCACCGCGTAAGGCAGACCCTGGCCGCCAAATTCGACGGGTGCGGCCAGTCCCATCCAGCCGCCATCGCGATACTGGTCGAAGGCCTCCTTGAAGCCTTTCGGGGTACTCACCGAGCCATTGTCATGGCGCGCGCAACCTTCCATGTCACCGACGCGGTTCAGCGGCTGCATGACGTTTTCGGCGAGCTTGGCGCCCTCGGCGAGGATGGCCTCGACCACATCCGGCGTCGCGTCGGAAAATCCGGGAAGGTTGGAATAGCGTTGGTAGCCCAGTACCTCGTTCAACACAAACAGTGTGTCCTGGACCGGCGCCCTGTAGATCGGCATGCGTTTCCTCCACCATGCGGCCTTGGCCCCGAAATCAAGCCCCAAGATGAAGTCAGGGACAGCATGCGGACCAATGTTCAGGTCGGGGATAGCAAAAGTTGACGTTTGCGTAAACGTCAATTTTTTGATGCGACAAATTTTCCCGAAGTCTCACCCGTGAGCGTAGCGGCGCTACACCGTTGAAGCCAGTGCGGAACAGATTGAAATGTAATCCTCCCGACGCAGCCGGAAGACAGAAAGAGCCGCGCGGCCAAGGCCACACGGCTCTCATTCGTCAGAAGCCCGGTCACCGGATCCGGCGAGATCGAATTATCCGGCGACGCTGGCCTGCGGCGCCGCACGTTCGCTCAGCATCTGACGCACCGCCGCCATCGAGTTGCTCAATTCGTTGATGGCATCGTCGATCAGCGCCCGCTGCTTCTGCAGACGGGCAAGCTGCTTCTGCGACTTGTCGAGCGCCAGTCGCAACTGCTTGGTGTTAGAGCCTGTCGGGTCATACAGATCCATCATCTGCTTGACGTCGCGCAGTGAGAATCCGACCTTGCGGCCGAGCAGGATCAGCTTCAGCCGCGCCTTGTCGCGGCGCGTGTAGAGACGGGTCGAGCCGTCGCGCTGCGGATTGAGAAGGCCCTTGTCCTCATAGAAACGCAGCGTGCGCAGCGTTACTCCGTATTTCTTGGCCATTTCGCCGATGCGGACAAGATCCTCGCCGGCTTTATCAGACATGTCATTAGTATTGGCCGCGGCTGCGCCGGGCGAAACGAGTTTCATGGTCACTGGCTTTCCCCATCTGGTGGCGTCGCAGTCCCGGACCTTGCGTCGCCTGAGTGGAAGCGGGGGCGTGCTTCCACTCGTGGTTTCAACAAACAAATCGCAAAGGGCACAGTCTGTGCACCCTTACGTTTACGTCAATTCTATACCGATAGCCGCCTCACGAAGCAAGGGCGTTGTGGGGAGGAACTTTTTGCCGCATCCGCCAGCGCATGGCCCGGTGGCGCTTTGGGCGGCCCGCCAACACGTTGTAACTTCTTAAGCTTAGTTAACGCGTTGTTTACCACGTTGGGCGAAATGTGCGCATGTCGGTTACCCGTGTTTATCCTGTAGCGAATTTTTCACGGTTTTTCGGAGCGCGGGTGAAACCCGGGAAGTTGGTCTTCCGCCGCAGCAAAGCCGCGCGGCCGCCTTCGTTTCCGGCAGGACTTTGGGACACTGGTCATAAGCCAGCAGTAATTCTGAACGGGCGCATCGATGAACAGCAAGCGGTCCTATCTCGATACACTCAACGCCGGCAGGCAGCGCAGGCCGCACACCACGCTTGAACAGCTCAACCGTTCCCTGGAAACGCTGGAGCAGCGGCTGGAGCGGACGCGCGAGGACATGAGCGAGCGTCTCGATCCGCGCCGGCCGAGCGCGGAGCCGCGCTATGCCAGCGCCCGACCCTATGAGGATCCGCGCCTCGCACAGCCGCCGAAAAGCCCGGCGCCGGCTGGCTTCGACCAAAGTTACCAGGCCATCGCCCGCGATATCGACCGCGTGCGCGGCCAAGAAGACGGCGTCGCCGTGGTCGGCAAGATCGCCGGCGAATTGCGCGGTCTGCGCGAGGAACTGCGCCACCAGATGACCGCCGGCCTGCAGCGCGAATTCGAAGCGCTGCGCAAGGACATCGAGCGGGCTTTCCAGGCAAGCGCCCAGCCGGGTGGCCAATCGGGGGGCGGCAAAGGCAGCGCCGAACTCGGCGTCGAGTTCGAGCGGCTTTCCAGCGCCATCCAGACCCTTGCCGAAAAGAGCGACGACAGAAGCGTCAACATGCTCCGGCTCGAGCTGGAGCAGGTCAAGGCCGCGCTCGACACGTTGGCGCGCGAGGAGAGCGTGCAGGCGGTCGGCCGCCGCTGGGACGATTTCGACCGCCGCTGGACCGCGTTCGAGGATCGTGTCGATGCCGATCAGCGCAAGCGGTCGGACGCACCCGGTCTTTCGATGCTGACCGACCGGCTCGAACAGATCAGCAATGCCGTCAACAATTTGCCGGAATCACTGTCGCTGCGGTCGCTCGAAGAAAAGGTCCGCACGCTTGCCGGTGCGGTAGATCATTTCGCCAGGCAGCAGGACAATCGCGGCAGCAGCACATTCGGTATGATCGACGAGCGGCTGGACGAGATTTCCCGCGCTATCGTCGCATCCACCGTCGCCGCGCAGGCCAATTCATTCGACCCCGAGCCCTTCGAACGAATCGAGAAGCGAATCGCCTCGCTTGCCCAGCAGATCGAGGAAGTCACGCAAGTTCACCCCAGCGGCGAGGTTATCGACCGCCTCAACATGCTGTCGAGCCGGGTCGACGATCTTGCCGGCCGGGCCAATTTGCCGGAGCAGGCGATGGAGCGTCTCGACAAGCAGATCGCGCTCATTGCCGACAAGATCGACAGGGCGCCTGCCATGCCGGATGCCGACTACATCTTCCAGGGGCTGGAGCAACGTTTCGACGTGCTGTCCGGCATGATAGAGCGCCGCCAAGGCGACGCGATCGAACAAGGCAACATGCTGTTTCGTGATCTCGAGCGCCGGCTGGACGAAGTCGTCGACAGGCTGGACCAACGTGTGCCGCAGATCGACGGGGCCGGCATCATGGACGCCATCGACGCCCGCTTCAGCGCGCTGGCCCAGCGCATGGAAACGCGCGTTCGCGATTCCGCAAGCGAAGCGGCGATCCGTGGCCTGGAAGGCCGCCTCGAAGATATTTCAAGCCGGCTGGATTCATCCGCGGCACAAGTCGCCGGCATCGACCCGGCCCTGATCCGCAGCTTGGAGGCGCAAGTCGCGGGTCTGTCGGCGCATCTTTCGAAGCCCGGCACGCCACTGCCGGAATTCGAGGACATCAGCCCTCGTCTCAACGAAATCGAGAAGTCGCTGGCTGGCACCCGCGATTCCATCCTCAGCGCGGCGCGCGAGGCCGCCGAGAGCGCCGTCCGTTCGCTGGCCGGCTCCAGTGCCAACACGGCCGCCGTCTCTGGCCTCGCCCAGGATCTGAAGACGCTCGAAGCACTGACGCGCCGTTCCGACGAGCGCAATTCGAGGACCTTCGAGGCCATTCACGACACGCTGCTCAAGATCGTCGACCGACTGGGCTCGCTGGAAACCGGCGAGGCGACCGAAGCCGCGAGCGAGTTCACGCAGCCTGCTGCGCCGGTGCGCGCGCGGGCGGCACGAGCCTCCAAGATCACGGTCCAGGACGCGCCGTCCATGGATATCGACCAGCCATTACCGCTGACTGGAGACATGGCCGACCTTGACAGCCGTGCCAATGCTATCATGCGCAATGAGCCAGACCCGCGCACGCCGGCCGAAGCCGCTGCGGCCGCGGCCATGGCGGCGCTTGGTGCGGATACGGTGACGGAGAAAAGTGAGCAGCCCGCTGGCCGGAAGTCGATGTTCGGCGGACTGGCGCGCGCCTTCAAGGGTAAGAAGGAGGCAGACGTTCCACCGCTTGCCGGCTTGGCGCCTGATGTCGAGATACCGAGCGCCGATCTCGACGAGCCGCTGGATCCGAAGGTTGCCAACCGGCCGCTGGAGCCCGGCTCGGGCCCCCCCGACCTCAACGCCATCATGAAACGCGTGCGCGACGAACGCGGACCGCCGGTCAGGGCCGGCAATGCCGATGCATCGAAATCCGACTTCATCGCCGCAGCCAGACGCGCGGCGCAAGCGGCCGCTGCCGAGGCCGACGCTCTCAAGCGGCAATCGACGATGAGCGGCCCGGTGAAGGCGCTCAGGATCGGCGACCTGCTCAAGGCGCGGCGCAAGCCGATCCTGATGGCGGCCGCCGCAGTCATGCTAGCGCTCGCCGGCTTACAATTGGGCAAGGCCTTCTTCTCGGATCCCGTTGAAATAGCCAGCAATGATGCGGCGCCGGTCGTGTCCGCGCAGCCGGCGGAAACCGTGTCGGCCGGTACCGCCAGCGAGCCGAAGACGGATGCGCAAACTGCAGCACAGGACAGCGCGCCGGCTCGTGCCGTCCGGCAAGCAGAACCGTCCGAATCGATAGCCGAGGACGACATGCCGGCACCGGCCGCTCGCGCCGCGCTGTCGGACGCCGGAACGACGATGGGCACCGCACCCGAGGCTGAACCCGTTCCTGCGCCCATGACACCAACGGCGCCGCCCGATCCGGCGGCGGCGAACGTGACAGCCTTGGCACCTGCGGGCCCGACGGCTGCGGACACCGAGCCAATGGCCACAGCGCGGGCCGCCACGCCCGCGACCCAAGAGATGACCGGCACGGTCACACCTGCGGATGCTTCGACAGCGGCGGCCACTGCCAACATCGACATCCCAGCCGATGCCGGCTCAGCTGCCTTGCGTGATGCAGCGGCCGGCGGCGACGCCAAGGCGTTGTTCGAGATCGGCTCGCGCTACGCCGAATCGCGCGGCGTCAAGCAAGACATGGCGGCGGCCGCCAAATGGTACGAGAAATCAGCCGAACTCGGCTTCGCACCGGCGGAATACCGGATCGGCAACTTCTATGAGAAAGGCACAGGGGTCGCGCGCGACGTCAAGAAGGCGAAGACCTGGTACCAGCTCGCCGCGGCTCAGGGCAACGCCAGCGCCATGCACAATCTCGCCGTGCTCTTTGCCATGGCTGCGGACGGAGTGACCGACAATGAATCCGCCGCGCACTGGTTCCAGGCCGCCGCCGAGCTCGGCGTCAAGGACAGCCAGTTCAATCTCGGCATCCTGGCGGCGAAGGGCGTCGGCATGAAGCAGAATCTCGAAGAATCCTACAAATGGTTCTCACTCGTCGCCAAGACCGGCGACAAGGATGCGGCGGCAAAGCGCGACGAGATCGCCAAGGCGCTCAGGCCCGAGCAGCTCGAACGCGCACGCGCCGCCGCCGAACTGTGGAAGGCAGAGCCGATCGATCCTGCGGCCAATTCGGCCGACATTCCCGAATCATGGCAGGACGGTACGCCGCAGACGACCGCCAGCGTCGACATGAAGAAGGTCGTTCAGAATATCCAGCGCATTCTCAACAAGAACGGCTATGAGGCCGGCAATGCCGACGGCGTGATGGGCCAGAAAACAAAGGATGCCATCATGGCTTTCCAGACCGACAACGACCTGCAGGCGACGGGCGCGGTCGACGAAAAACTGGTCAAGGCGCTGCTTGCGCGCAAATAACGTCAGATGCGTCGTTTCCGCGACGCCGTTGCCACACATTTGCCTGTTAACTGATTGAGTTGTTTTTTGTTTCGGCGGCGTGGCGAGGTTTGACTTCGCCGCCCGGTCGGCGCAAGAACGAGATAGGCTTTTTGGCGCGAAATGCCCGCAACGGTTGCATTCGCCGAGAGGCAAACTGATCGAGACTGACGGGTGGGCATCTATCTCCCGATCGCGGAACTTTCCGTCAACATTTTCGTGCTGCTGGCCATGGGCGCGGCAGTGGGCTTCCTGTCGGGCATGTTCGGAGTGGGCGGCGGCTTCCTCATAACGCCGCTGCTGATCTTCTACAACATACCGCCGGCGATCGCGGTCGCCACCGGCGCCAACCAAGTCATCGCCTCCTCCTTCTCCGGCGCATTGTCGCATGTGAAGCGCGGCACGCTCGACTTCAAGCTCGGCGGTGTGCTTTTGGCAGGCGGCATCGTCGGCTCAACCGGCGGCATCTTTGTCTTTGGTTTCTTGCGCCGACTCGGCCAGCTCGACCTGTTCATCTCCCTGCTCTATGTCGTGCTGCTTGGCACCGTCGGCGGGCTGATGCTGGTCGAGAGCGTCAATGCGCTGCGCGCCACCCGCAGCGGCGCGGCACCGGTGCTAAAGAAATCCGGCCAGCACAACTGGATCCACCGCTTGCCGCTGAAAATGCGGTTCAGGGCCTCAAAGCTTTTCGTCAGCGTCATCCCGGTGCTCGGCCTCGGCGCTGGCATCGGCTTCCTGTCGTCGATCATGGGCGTCGGCGGCGGTTTCATCATGGTACCGGCGCTGATCTATCTCTTGAAAGTGCCGACCAACGTCGTCATCGGCACGTCGCTATTCCAGATCATCTTCACCTCGGCCTACACGACGCTGGTCCACGCCGCCACCAACCAGACAGTAGACGTTATGCTCGCCTTCCTGTTGATGGCGGGCGGCGTCGCCGGCGCGCAATACGGCGCCAAGGCCGGCCAAAGGCTGCGTGGCGAGCAGCTCAGGGCGCTGCTGGCATTGCTGGTGCTGGCGGTCGCAATCCGGCTCGCGATCGATCTGTTCGTGACGCCGCCCAACCTCTATTCCCTGTCCGGCGTGGATCCGACCTGATGGCGGGCTTGAGGGCGTTCTTGGTCGTTGCCTCGCTGTCGCTGTTGGCAGTCGCGTCACCCGGAAAAGCGCAGACGCCAGCTACCGAAAATATCCAGATCGGCCTGTCCACCGACCATGTCTCGATCACCGCCGGCTTTTCCGGCGCCGATCTCACCATCTTCGGCTCATTGGAAAATGCCGACCCGCTTGTCGCGCGCCAGGGGCGCTACGACATCATCGTCGTGCTTGAGGGTCCGGCCCGGCCGGTCGTCGTGCGCCGTAAGGACCGGGTGCTCGGCATCTGGATCAATCTGGAGTCCGAGACCTTCGAGAATGTGCCGGTGTCCTATTCGGTGGCGACGACGCGCCCGCTACAGGACGTCACCGACCCCAACAGCTACAAGCAACTGTCGCTCGGCGCCGCCAACATCTACATGCAGCCGGCCGACGATGGCGACAGTCCAGCGACAATCCAGGAATTCACCGCGGCGCTGCGCGAGCGCAAAACGGCGACCGGCCTCTACAGCGAGAACGTTGGCGGCGTGCAGTTCCTGTCGCAGAACCTGTTTCGCGCCACCGTCAGGCTCGCCCCCAACGTTCCAGTCGGCACCCACAAGGCCCGTGCGTTTCTGTTCAAGAGCGGCCTGTTCATCAAGGAAAGCTCCGCCCAGCTCGAAATCCGCAAGTCCGGTTTCGAACAGTCGATCTTCCGCGTCGCCCACGATTATTCCTTCCTCTACGGCGTCTTCGCCGTGTCGCTAGCCATGCTGACAGGCTGGCTCGGAAGACTGGTCTTCCGAAAGGACTAGGCCTCTTCCGAAAGGTGGTTCCCCTTTTGGGGTTCATGGGTTAGACCGCGACCCCGGCCCGACTGGACACGAGCTGTCGCTCCCACATCAGAATACAGGACTTACGATGCGATCAGCATTCGGCGGTATCGACTTCGGCACTTCGAATTCCACCGTGGGCGTGGTCAGGAACGGGCAGCCGCGGCTGGTGGCGCTGGAAGACGGCGAAGTGACGCTGCCGAGCGCCGTATTCTTCAACTTCGAGGACAACCGCAACTATTTCGGGCGCCGCGCCATCGCGAACTATACCGACAGCATCGAAGGTCGCCTGATGCGCTCGCTGAAGAGCGTGCTCGGCAGTTCACTTGTCCATGAAAAGACGCGGATCAAGGCCCGATCGATCGCCTTTACCGAGATCATCGGTCTGTTCGTCGGCCATCTCAGGAAAAAGCTGGAGGACAATGCCGGCCATACGGTCGAGAGCGTGGTGCTCGGTCGTCCCGTGCAGTTCGTCGACGATGATGCCGAGGCCGATGCCAAGGCTGAAGGTGAACTCGAGAACGCGGCACGCGCCCAGGGCTTCAAGCATATCGCCTTTCAGTTCGAGCCGATCGCTGCGGCGCTCGATTACGAGCAGAAGGTCACGCGGGAAGAACTGGCGCTGATCGTCGACATGGGTGGCGGCACATCCGACTTCTCGATCGTGCGGGTGTCGCCGCAGCGCGCCCGCTCCCTCGATCGCAAAGACGACATTCTGGCGAGCCGAGGCATCCACATCGGCGGCACCGACTTCGACCGGCTGTTGAGCATCACCCATGTAATGCCGCAGCTCGGCTACCTCTCGCCGACCAAGGACGGCAAGCGCAACTTGCCGGCCAGCTACTTCATCGACCTGGCGACATGGCAGCGCATCAATCTGGTCTACACCCCGAAGGCGATGACGCATCTGCGCCAGATCCGCTACGAGGCGGAACGCGCCGACCTGGTCGACCGTTTCATCCATATCGTCGAGCATCGTTACGGGCACGCGCTGGCTGCTTTGGTTGAAAATGCCAAGATCGCGCTGACGGAGCAACTTTCTGGTGATGTCGTAGTCGCGCTGCCCGGTGCGAAGTTCGCGGCAGAAATTTCGCGCGCCGGGCTCGAAGCCACGATCGTTAGCGAGATCGAACGAGTGGCGGCGACGGTTGGTGAGACCATCCGGGACTCGCAGGTGAAACCTTCCGACATCACCGCGGTGTTCTTGACCGGCGGATCGACCGCCATCCCGCTGGCAAGGCAGCAGATATTAGCCTTGTTGCCGCAGGCGTCCGTCATCCAAGGTGACATGTTCGGCTCGGTCGGGCTTGGGCTGGCGCTCGACGCGCAGCGGAAATTCGGCTGACCCGGCTTATTCCCGGACGGTTTCGTCGGCCCTCGCGCTCAGATGCACCTTGAGTGCCATCTGGGCCAGGCTTGCCTGCCGGTCACGATGCGTGATCATCGCGAAATCGCGCTTCGGCAGTTCGATTGGCACGGACCGCAAGCTGCCTTCGGCAACGGCTCGTTCGACGACGAGCCTCGAAATGATGGTGGCGCCGGCGCCGGCCTCGACCACCTGACGAACCGCCTCGTTGCTCGGCAGTACTAGGAATATCCGCAGGTCCGCGAACGAGATCCCTTCGCGGCGGGCAAGATCTTCCAGCACCTCGCGCGTGCCTGATCCGCCTTCCCTGATGATCCAGCGGAACTCCCTGATATCCGGATGCCCGCGCGAGACTTCAACGATCTCGGGATGCGAATGCGCCACGACCAGCATCAGTCGATCCACATCGACCTTGGCGCGCCGCAATATGTCGGATTCAGTGCGCCCCTCGACCAAGCCAAAATCCGCCGTACCGTCCAGGACATTGGTCTCGACCTGCCTGGTGTTGCCGATGGTCACGCTCAGCCTGACGGCGGGATAGGCCTCGTGGAAGGAGGCCAGGCGGCGCGGCAGCCAGTAGCTGGCAATAGTTTGGCTGGCGGCGATCGAAAGGCTGCCGGTGATCGTCTGGGAAACGTGCTCCAGCACATTGTGAGCGGCCGCCGCCCGCTCGAGCACGGCCTTGGCCTCAGGCAAGAACCGGTGCCCGGTCTGCGCGAGCTCGATGTTGCGGCCGACCCGGTTGAACAGCCGGACGCCGTGCTGCTGTTCGAGCGAGCGGATGGCGGCCGACGCCGCCGACTGGGAAATGCCCAGCAGCTCGGCCGCCTTGGTCATATGCCCTCGCTCGGCGACAGCAACGAAGATCCGCAATTGGTCTAGGGTCATGAGAGAATTAAGAAACAAATTCGATTGAAGTTACAAGAGCAACTTGTTAGACGGATCGATTGCTTTGTTCTAAGTTTCTGAAAGAAATTGGAAAAATATCGCGGCCAAGCCGCAAAGGGTAGAATGTGATCGGGCGGTTAAAATCCCTGTTTGCCCATTGGACCCGCAGCCTACGGCGCCGGCTTGCCGGCGATCGCTATCATCCGGAAGAGCACTACATGCGCGGCCCCGGGCCGAAGACGAGAGCCAAATTCACGGCTTACAAAAGCACCGGATCATGAACCACCGAACGCTGCGCGGCGCCAATTCCGCACCGTCCCAACGGCCCCTTGCCGACACACGCGCGCCCGACGAGGGCGATGGCGTCGATACTTCGCCCGATGTCTCCGACAGCATCGCCAAGACCACCTGCTACATGTGCGCCTGCCGCTGCGGCATCGACGTCCACATCAAGGACGGCAAGGTCCGCTACATCAACGGCAACAAGGACCATCCGGTCAATCGCGGCGTGCTGTGCGGCAAGGGCAGCGCCGGGATCATGCAGCACTACAGTCCGGCCCGGTTGAAGAAGCCATTGCTGCGCACAGGTCCGCGCGGCTCGGGAGAATTCCGTGAGATCGAGTGGGAGGAAGCATTTTCCATCGCGACGGAACGGCTTTCGAGGATACGCCAGACCGATCCGAAGAAACTCGCCTTCTTCACCGGGCGCGATCAGTCGCAATCCTTGACCGGCTGGTGGGCGAGCCAGTTCGGCACGCCGAATTTCGCCGCCCATGGCGGCTTCTGCTCGGTCAATATGGCGGCCGGCGGGCTCTATACCATCGGCGGCTCATTCTGGGAGTTCGGCGAACCCGACTGGGACAACACCAGATACTTCATGCTGTTCGGCGTGGCCGAAGACCATGATTCCAATCCGATCAAGATCGGTCTCGGCAAGCTCAAGGGGCGCGGCGCCAAGGTGGTCTCGATCAACCCGTGCCGCACCGGCTACAACGCCATCGCCGATGACTGGATCGGCATCCGGCCCGGCACCGACGGCCTGTTCGTGTTTGCCCTCGTCCACGAATTGCTGAAGGCCGGCCGCGTCGACCTCGATTATTTGCTGCGTTACACCAACGCCCATGTCCTCGTCATCCAGGAGTCGGGTGCGGCCGATGACGGGCTGTTCGCGCGCGACAGTGACGGCGATCCGCTGGCCTGGGACAGGGCGGCGAAAGTGCCCATCAGCGCCACCGACACTGATGCAAAACCGGCGCTGACCGGCAACTTCCAGGTCGACGGCCACCGCTGCGTGCCGGTCTTTCAGCTCATCGCCGACCGCTATCTGCAGGAGAGCTATTCTCCCGATGCGGTTGCCGAACGCTGCGGCGTTCCCGCCGACACCATCCGCCGGATCGCCGCCGAACTGGCGCATGTCGCTTTCGACCAGGCGATCGAACTGCCGGTGGCGTGGACGGACTGGGCCGGTCGCCGGCACGAGACGATCAAGGGCCGGCCAGTGTCGATGCACGCGATGCGCGGCATCTCGGCCCATTCGAACGGCTTTCACTCTTGCCGCGCCATTCATCTGCTTCAGGTGCTTCTCGGCACAGTGGACGTGCCGGGCGGCTTTCGCTTCAAGCCGCCCTACCCCCGCTCGGCGCCGCCGGAGCTGAAGCCGGCGGGCAAGGACGTCAGGCCGATGACGCCGCTGGAGGGCATGCCGCTCGGCTTCGTCTGCGGGCCGGACGATCTGCTGGTCGATGATGACGGCGCGCCCATCCGTATCGACAAGGCTTACTCCTGGGACTCGCCGCTCGCCGCGCATGGACTCATGCACACCGTCATCCGCAACGCCTGGGCCGGCGATCCCTACAAGATCGATACGCTGATGATGTACATGTCCAACATGGCCTGGAACTCGTCGATGAACACCGTCGAGACCATCGCCATGCTGACCGACAGCGACGAGGCCGGAAACTACAAGATCCCCTTCATCATCTATTCCGACGCCTATTATTCCGAGACCGTGCCGTTCGCCGATCTCGTGCTTCCCGACACCACCTATCTCGAAAGGCATGACTGCATCAGCCTGCTCGACCGGCCGATCAGCCATGCCGACGGCCCGGGCGACGCCATCCGCCATCCCGTCGTCGAGCCGGACCGCGACGTCAGGCCATTCCAGTCGGTGCTGATAGAGCTCGGCGCGCGGCTCGGCTTGCCCGGCTTCGTCGACGACGACGGCTCGGCCAAATACCGCGACTATGCCGATTACATCGTCAATCATGAGCGCTCGCCGGGCATCGGCCCGCTCGCCGGCTGGCGCGGCAAGGACGGCGCCTCGATCGGTAAGGGCGAGGCCAATCCCGACCAGCTTCAGCGCTACATCGACAATGGCGGCTTCTGGCACCATGATTTTGCGGACGACCAGCGCTACTACAAGATGGCCAACCGCTCCTATCTTGATTTCGCCGAGAATATGGGCTTTATCCCGAAGGCCGAGCCGATCGTCTTCCAGCTCTATTCCGAGCCGATGCAGCGCTTTCGCCTCGCCGCGCGCGGCCATGGGAGGGTGCGGCCGCCGGAGGCAGAGCGCAGCCGCATCGAGACCTATATGGATCCGCTGCCGTTCTGGTATGCGCCCTTCGAGGAGGCCGCTGTCGACCTCGAGAAATACCCGCTGCACGCGCTGACACAGCGGCCGATGCATATGTACCACTCCTGGGGTTCGCAGAACGCGTGGCTGCGGCAGATCACCAGCCAGAACCGGCTGTTCGTGCACAACCGGACCGCGGCCGGCCTCGGCCTTGCCGATGAGGACTGGGTGTGGATCGAGAGCATCAACGGCAGGGTCAAGGGGCAGATCAAGCTGGTCGACGGCGTCAACCCGGATACGGTGTGGACCTGGAACGCGATCGGCAAACGGCGCGGCAGCTGGGGGCTGAAGGACGACGCCGCCGAATCGAATCGCGGCTTCCTGCTCAACCATATCATCGGCGACCAGACCTCCGCCGATGCGAACGGCAAGCGCTATTCGAATTCCGATCCGGTGACCGGCCAGGCGGCATGGTTCGACCTGCGCGTCCGCATCGTCAAATGCGCTGAAGAAGCAGGCTTCACCGAGCCGCAGTTCGAGCGCTTCCGGCAGCCGCCGCATTTCGAACCCTCGGCTGACAAGCTCAGTTTCGGGGCCGAGTTCCGCCGGGAAAGAGAGGCTGCCAGACCATGACCTGCCTTCCCGCCCATACCGACAAGAAGCTCGGCCTGGTCATCGATCTCGACATCTGCGTCGGTTGCCAGGCCTGCGTCACCGCCTGCAAGGAATGGAACACCGGCGGTCACATGGCGCCGCTGACCGACATCGATCCCTATGGCGGCGATGTCGACGGGGTCTGGTTCAACCGCGTGCACAGCTATGAGCACATAACGGAGATGGGTGGGCGCACGGTCAATTTCCCACGCTCCTGCCTGCATTGCGAGACACCGGCCTGTGTCACCGTCTGCCCGACCGGCGCCTCCTACAAACGGGCCTCGGACGGCATCGTGCTGGTCGACGAGGACAAGTGCATCGGCTGCAAATTATGCAGCTGGGCCTGCCCCTATGGCGCGCGAGAATTCGACACCGATGTTGGCGTGATGAAGAAATGCACGCTGTGCGTCGACCGCATCTACAACGACAATCTGGCGGAAGAAGACCGTGTGCCGGCCTGCGTCGCCGCCTGCCCGACCAGCGCGCGGCATTTCGGCGATCTCGGCGACCCGGCATCGGCCGTGTCGCAGCTGGTGGCCGAGCGCGGCGGCGTCGACCTGATGCCCGAACTCGGCTATCACCCGACCAACAAATATTTGCCGCCGCGCGCCCATACCACACGCGCCGCATCGGTGCCGGCGCCGGCGCTCGAAGCGGTGCGGGCCAAGGGCGGTTTCCTCGGCTGGGTCGACCGCATGCTTTCGAACTGATCCGCACATCCATGCATCCAGCTTTCTCGGTCGTCTTTTTCACCACCGCTACGGGGGCCGGTTACGGCCTGCTCGCGCTGCTCGGGGTGCTGGCCGGACCAGGGTTCGTCCCGCCTGACTTCTGGCTCGGCCTCGTCGGCATGGGGCTGGCGCTTGGACTGATCTCGGCCGGCCTGTTGTCGTCGGCCGGCCACCTCGGCCGGCCAGATCGTGCCTGGAGGGCATTCTCGCAATGGCGCAGCTCCTGGTTGTCGCGCGAAGGCGTTGCGTCGGTCGCGACCTTCGTGCCGGCGGGGCTGTTCGCCATGGGCTGGGTGGTCCTTGGCCGCACGGACGGCTGGGTGGCCGTAGCCGGGCTGCTGGCTGCGGTCGGCGCGGTCATCACGGTCTGCACCACCGGCATGATCTATGCATCGCTGAAGCCGATCGCCCAGTGGCACAGCCGCTATACCTTGCCCGGTTATCTCATTTTTTCCGCGATGAGCGGCGGCGCGCTTCTCAACGCGCTGCTGCAGGGTTTCGCCATCGGTTCGACTATTCTTCTGGCAGGTTGCATGCTGCTGACCTTGCTCGGCTGGGGCTGGAAGCTGGCAACCTGGCGATACAATGACAAACTGGAAATTGCGACAACCGTCAACACCGCGACCGGGCTTGCCGGCGGTACTGTGCGGTCGCTGGAATGGCCGCACACCGAAGAAAACTACCTGCTCAAGGAGATGGGCTTTCGCATCGCACGCAAGCACAAGGCGCGGCTGCGCCAGATCACGCAAGTGCTGGCCTTCGCTCTGCCCGTCTTGCTGCTGGTTGCCGTGTTCGCCTTGCCATGGCCCTATGCGGCGGTGCTGTCGACACTCGCCGCAATCGTCCAGTTCGCCGGCATGCTGGTCGAGCGCTGGCTGTTCTTCGCCGAAGCCAAGCACACAGTCACCCTCTACTATGGCAGGTAGAGCACCTCAGCCCGGCCTGAGCATCGCGTGGGAAATGGCGAAGATGCGCTCAGCGCCGAGCATATAGGCCATCAGCGTTTCGCGGCGGAACAGCCCGGCATAGGCGCGATCGAGCACATTGAGCGAGCCGGTATAGGCGCCGAAGGCCGGCATGATCATGCGGCCGCCATCGCCGGCAAAGCAGCGGCGCCGCACCGAGCGGCCTTGCTGCACGATGCGGGCGCAAGGGTGCAGATGGCCGGCGACCTCGCCTTCCACTCTCAATGCGGAAGGTTCATGCCGGAATACGAGAGAGCCTATGGCCAGCTCGCGCACCGTCTCGCCGGGCAGGTCGGCCGGCGCGTCCGGGTCATGGTTGCCGGCGACCCAGAACCAGTCGCGGCCGGCCATCAGTCCTTCCAGCCGCTCGCGAAAGCTGGAGTGCATGCGCGCGGCGCCGCCGCCGTCATGAAAGCTGTCGCCGAGGCTGACGACGATCGCCGGCTGATAATCGGCAATCACCGCCTGCAATCGGAGCAATGTCGCGCCGGTATCGTAAGGCGGGATCAACGTACCGCGCCGTGCCAGCGACGATCCCTTTTCCAGATGCAAGTCGGACACGGCCAGAAGCCGAAGCTCGGGAAAATAAAGCACGCCGCGCCGATCGCAGATTGCGCGCTCGCCGGCGATGCCGATACGATCGGCATCCGCCAGGGGCCCAGTCATGGCGAGCGCAAGTGTCATTTCGTCCCCATGGCCTCCTCGACCAGCGTTGCCGCATCCATCAGCAGCGTATCATCGGCCTCGCCATGCACCGGCATCTTGCCGATCTCGAGCATGATCGGCACGGCGAGCGGCGAGATCTGCTCAAGGTTCTTATGCACGATTCGTCCCTGGATGCGCGAGAGCATCTCGGCAAGTCTGCTGACATCCAGCAGACCGGTGGCCGCATCGGCACGCGTCGCCTGCAACAGGATATGGTCGGGCTCATGGCTGCGCAGAACGTCGTAGATGAGATCGGTCGACACGGTGACCTGACGGCCGCTCTTCTCCTGGCCCGGATGACGTTTTTCGATCAGCCCCGAGATCAGCGCGCAATTGCGGAAGGTGCGCTTCAAGAGCCAGCTGCCGGCGAGCCAGGCTTCGAGGTCATCGCCCAGCATGTCCTGGTCGAAAAGTTCGCCGAGCGAAGGTTTCTTCGCCCCGAACATCCTGCCCATATCAGCAAGCGACCATATGGCAAGTGCGTAGTCGGTGGCGACGAAGCCGAGCGGCCTGGCTCCCGCCCTGTCGAGCCGGCGGGTGAGCAGCATGCCGAGCGTCTGGTGCGCCAGCCTGCCCTCGAACGCATAGGCCACCAGATAGTGCCGGTTGCCGCGCGGAAAGGTCTCGATCAGCAGGTCGTCGCGTTTCGGCAGCACCGATTTGTCGGCCTGGAAGCGTAGCCAGTCGGCGACCTGTTCCGGCAGCTTTTTCCATCGCTGCGGGTCGTCCAGCATGATGCGGACCTGTTCGGCGAGGTAGGTCGAAAGCGGAAATTTGCCGCCGCCATAATAGGGCACCTTGGCATCGCTGCCGGGCGCATTGGACACGAAGCACTCGTTCTCGCGGATGCCTTCGAAGCGCAGCACCTTGCCGGCAAACATGAACGTGTCGCCATGCGTCAGTGTTTCGAGGAAGGCCTCCTCGATTTTGCCGAGAACGCGGCCGCCGCGCGACGCGGACCCCTTGCTGCCGGCCTGGACGTAACGCACGTTGAGCGCCGGCACCTCGATGATGGTGCCGACATTCAGGCGGTATTGCTGGGCAACCCGAGGATTGGACACGCGCCACAGCCCGTCCTTGTTCAGGCGGATGCGGGCATAGCGCTCATAGTTCTTCAGCGCATAGCCGCCGGTGGCGACGAAATCGACGACACGGTCGAACGTGGGCCGATCGAGGCTGGTATAAGGTGCAGCCGTTCGCACTTCCTCGAACAGCGCATCTGCAAGGAATGGCGCGCCGCAGGCGCAACCCAGCACATGCTGCGCCAGCACGTCGAGCCCGCCATTGACCAGCGGCGGCGTGTCCTGGGCGCCGAGATAGTTGGCGTCGAGTGCCGCCCGGCATTCCAGCACCTCGAAGCGGTTGGCCGGGATCAGGATGGCCTTCGAAGGCTCATCCATGCGGTGGTTGGCGCGGCCGATACGCTGCGCCAGCCTGCTTGCCCCCTTCGGCGCGCCGACATGCACAACCAGGTCGACGTCACCCCAGTCTATACCGAGGTCGAGCGTCGAAGTGGCGACGATGGCGCGCAAGGCATTCTCGCCCATCGCTTTCTCGACGCGCCGGCGCTGGGCGACATCGAGCGAGCCGTGATGCAACGCGATCGGCAACGTGTCCTCATTGACCCGCCACAACTCCTGGAACAGCAGCTCGGCCTGACTGCGTGTGTTGACGAACAGCAGGGTCGTCTTGTGTCGCTTGATCTCGCTGTAGATCTCCGGTGTCGCGTAGCGAGCCGAATGTCCAGCCCACGGCACGCGCTCCTCCGAATCGAGAATGGAGATCTCCGGCTTGGCGCCGCCGGTGACGACAATAAGTTCGGCCAGGCCGCCTGGTGGATTCTGGCTGACCAGCCAGCGCCGCAGTTCGTCCGGCTCGGCGACCGTCGCCGACAGGCCGATCGTCTGCAAGCCGGGAACAAAGGATCGCAGCCGGGCCAGCCCGAGCGCCAGAAGGTGCCCGCGCTTCGACGTCACCAGCGAATGCAATTCATCGAGCACGACATAGTGCAGATCCTCGAAAAAGCGCCTGGCGTCGGGCGCCGCGATCAGCAACGCCACTTGCTCGGGCGTGGTCAGGAGAATGTCGGGCGGCGCCAGCTTCTGCCGCTGGCGCTTATGCGCGGGCGTGTCGCCGGTGCGCGTCTCGATGGTGACAGGCAGCCCGATCTCTTCGACCGGCTTGCCGAGATTGCGCTCGATGTCGACGGCCAGGGCCTTCAGCGGCGAGATGTAGAGCGTGTGGATGCCGCGACGCGCCTGCCCCGGCTTTCTCTTTGGCCGCTTGGCCAGCTCGGTTAGTGAAGGCAGAAACCCGGCCAGCGTTTTGCCGGCGCCGGTCGGTGCGATCAGCAACACCGACTGCCCGGCTTGGGCGGTCGCCAGCAAGTCGATCTGATGGGCGCGCGGCGACCAGCCCTTTTGCGCGAACCATTTGAGGAATGGCTCGGGCAAGTGCACGGCGGCATTCTGTTCGGCGAGGCGCGGCTGCTCTGTCACGCGCCAGAGGTAACGCGGCGGCGCGCAATCGCCAAGAAGAATTGGAACAAAAGGTGATCGAGCGGTTCCCTTCTCCGCTCTGGCGCTACGGCCGCCGAAACCCTGTCGGCCCGCCATAGAGATAGCCGATGCGGGCGACGGTTTCCTTGAACCCTTCACGCGAGACCAGCATGGTGTGGCCATTGGCGTGGATCATCGTTTCCGGGTCGGTCATGATCGCGACATGGCCTTTCCAGAACACCAGGTCGCCGCGCCGTAGCCCTGCAAAATTTGGTCCGGGCTCGAGCGCCTCACCGATGGTCGCCGCCTGCATGTCGGAATCGCGCAGCACTTGCCTGCCGGCCATGTGCATCGCCAGTTGCACGAGGCCGGAGCAATCGATGCCGAAGCCGGAGGCGCCGCCCCACAGATAGGGTGTGCCGAGAAACATCTCGGCAACCGCGACATAGTCGGGGGCAGCCTCGGCGACAGGCCTGATATGGCCTGATATGACCGCCTCGCCTGACGGCAGCAGCGCATAATGCGTGCCGCGTGTTTCAGCCGCGCCCGTCACCGTTACCGCCGATCCCATCGAGAGTTGCCCGCTCGGCGGAAACCGCAAATCCGGTCCGGGATAAAGGAAGGTGCGCGGCACCGAGACGACATGGGTGGGCGCTTGGCTCCGCGCGCCCAGCACAGTGTCGACGACATAGCCGACATAGCCGTCGCGCTCGGCCTGGATCCAGGCCCAGCCTTCCGCATCCTCGAAGACAAGGACGTCGTCGCCGAACAGAAGCTGGGTGTTGACGCCGGCATCCGGGCGCGGCTCGTTGCGGATATCGGCCACTGCGGCTGAAATCCGGGCTGGCCGCCCGGCGACGAAGCGATCGGCGGCGACCTCGCCTTTCAGCCTGGCATCGGCGAGATCGGAACGGAAGGCGTGAAGGCGGGCATCCCTGGCGGTCAAATCGGCAACTCATTCAGAAGGACAGTTCGGGTCAAATGGGCAATTCCTGGGCCTTGGCGATGATAACATCGCCGAAGCGCTCGACAAAGAGAGCACCTTCGACGGTGCGCTTGACCAACACGTTGCGCTTGTCGAGTTCGTCGCGATGGCGCGAAACCAGCTTCAGTGCGCCCATCGTGTCGAGCGCGCGGGTGATCACCGGCTTGGTAACATTGAGCCGGGCGGCGAGCCCGCGCACCGTGTGCGGCGGCGGGTCGAGATAGATCGTAAACAGGATTGCCGTCTGGCGCATGGTAAGGTCGGGCATATCGTCGCGCACCTGGGACAGCATCACCTGCTGCCACAGTCGCAAGGCCTGGCTCGGGCGCATGGAAATCGACATCCGACCAGAATGACGGCAAATTGTTTCGGTTCCGTTTCAGTCTTGAGATCTTCCTGTAGGACCGGAACCGTCAGGCGTGGCGTTTCGAGATAACCCTTTCCAGCGCTCGGATGCCTTGCGCGTCGCCGCCGGCGAGACCATACGGACGATCGGATGGGTTCCAGGCGAAGATGTCGAAATGCGCCCAGGCGGCGGTCTTCTCGACGAAGCGCTTGAGGAACAGCGCTGCGGTGATCGAGCCGGCGAAACCGTCTGACGTGACGTTGTTGATGTCGGCGATCTTCGACGACAGCTTTGCGTCATAGGGCTTCCACAACGGCATGCGCCATAGCGGATCCTCGACCGCGGCGGACGCAGTCGCCAGTTCGGACGCCAGCGCTTGATCGCCGGTGTAGAAAGGCGGCAGGTCGGGGCCGAGCGCGACGCGAGCAGCCCCCGTCAAGGTCGCCATGTCGATCAGCAGTTGCGGCTCGTCGTCGTCGGCCAGCGCCAAGGCATCCGCCAGCACCAGCCGTCCCTCGGCATCGGTGTTGCCGATCTCGACGGCGATGCCCTTGCGGCTCACCAGCACGTCGCCAGGCCGGAAGGCGTTGCCGGCAATCGAATTCTCGACGGCGGGGATCAGCACACGCAGCCGGATCTTCAGCCCGGCGGCCATGATCATTGAGGCGAGCCCCAGGACGTTGGCGGCGCCACCCATATCCTTCTTCATCAAGAGCATGCCCGAGGACGGCTTGATGTCGAGACCACCGGTGTCGAAGCAGACGCCCTTGCCGACCAGCGTCACCTTCGGGGCGTTCTTCGGCCCCCAAATCATGTCAATCAGACGCGGCGCGCCGACCGATGCGCGGCCGACCGCATGGATCATCGGGAAATTCTTCTTGAGCAGCTCGTCGCCCTTGGTCACCGACATTTCGGCCTTGTGCCTCCCGGCCAGCGTCCGAACCGCCTTCTCCAGCTCGTCCGGTCCCATGTCGCTGGTCGGCGTGTTGACCAGATCGCGCGTCAGGAAGACGCCATCGGCGATGCGGCGAACACGCGCCGCGTCGGTGCCGGACGGCAGCGAAAAACGCAGCGCCTTGCCGGGCTTTTTGCCGTAGCGGGTGAAGACATAGCCGCCGAGCGCCAGTGCGATGGACGCCAGTTCCGGTTCGGCGGGTGCCGAGGCGAAATGCCAGTCGCCTTCGGGCAAGGCTCTCGCCAGCCCGCCGATGGCAAGCGCGCCTTCGCCATCGCCCGTGCCGAACAGTGCTCCGGCAAGCGCGCCGTTTTCGCCGGGTATGAGCAGCGTCCTGCCGGCCTCACCGGAAAAGCCGTTGGCCTTGGCCCAGGCGAGCGTGGACGAGGCAAAATCCGCTGCATCCAGCCTATCCTTCGCCACCAGGTGAACCGGCAGCGCGGTCTTCAGTTTTCTCCCGATGAGTTCGACTGGCATTCGATGGTCTCCGGCTTCCGAGTCGGCGCTTTTTAACTGTCCGTTAGGGTTAACAGAATATTTCTGCGGGAGGGAAGATGGCCACGGAACGGCCACGTTTACGAATGGAGGCCCTGGTGCAGATGCCGACCAACCGCATGACGAACGCCACGGGGAAGCGGCTGATAACCACGGCGTTCATAATAGCGCTCGCTGCAAGCGTTGCAGGCTGCGGGACCAGCAAGCTGACGACCGGCTCGATCGGACGCACCAGCGGAAAGCCACTGGAAACCATGTCTGCCGGCGAGTTGCACAAGGCGACGATCGCGCTCGGTCAGTCCTACGCCAAGAACCCCAACGACAAGCGGATCGCGACGAATTATGCCGCGGCGCTGCAAATGGATGGCGACGTCGACCAATCGCTCGCGGTGATGCGCAAACTGGCGATCGCCCTGCCGAAGGACCGCGACGTGCTCGCCGCCTATGGCAAGGCACTGGCCGCCAACGGGCAGTTCGAGCCGGCGCTCGACGCGGTGCGCCGCGCGCAGACACCGGAATATCCCGACTGGAAGCTGGTATCGGCGGAAGCCGCGATTCTCGACCAGCTTGGCCAGAGAGATGAGGCGCGCCAGAATTACCGCAAGGCGCTTGACCTCAAGCCGAACGAACCTTCAATCCTTTCAAATCTCGGCATGTCCTATGTGCTGGAAGGTGATCTGCGCACTGCCGAAACCTATATGCGCTCGGCCGCCCAGCAGCCGAACGCCGACAGCCGCGTCCGCCAGAACCTGGCGTTGGTCGTCGGCCTGCAGGGCCGCTTCGACGAAGCCGAGAAGATCGCCTCCGAGGAGCTTTCGGCCGAACAGGCGCAGGCGAACGTGACTTACCTTCGCCAGATGCTCGCCCAGCAGAACGCCTGGAGCCAGCTCAAGGACCAAGACAAGGCAAAGCCTGCCACCAATTGACCACGCTGGCTTTGCTCAAACCTGCCAGTTCCCTCAGCTCATCGACATGCTTGAAATACAAAGCCGCGTTGCATCAGCACCGCGGCTTTCGCATGTGTTGTCGCCTGGCGAGGCTATTGGCTGCTCGACGTCGGCTGGTCGCCGAAGATGCCGCGCTGGCTCACCTGGATGCCGGCGGGGCCTAGAATGATGGCAAACAGCACCGGCAGGAAGAACAGTATCATCGGCACGGTGAGCTTCGGCGGCAAAGCCGCGGCTTTCTTCTCGGCGGCGTTCATGCGCATGTCGCGGCTTTCGCCGGCAAGCACGCGCAGCGCATGCGCCACCGGCGTGCCGTAGCGCTCGGCCTGCACCAGCGCCTGTGACACCGACTTGACCGACTCCAGGCCGGTGCGGCTTGCAAGGTTTTCGTAAGCCTGCTTGCGTTCCTGCAAGTAGGAAAGCTCGGCATTGGTCAGGATGAACTCTTCGGCAAGTGCCACCGATTGCGCGCCGATCTCGTCCGCGACCTTACGAAACGCCGCCTCCACGGACATGCCGGATTCGACGCAGATCAGCATCAGATCGAGTGCGTCCGGCCACGCCATCTGGATCGACTGCTTGCGTTTGGTGGCGCGGTTGTTGACATAGAGCACCGGCGCGTAAAAACCCGCATAGGCGACGACGATACAGACGAACAATTTGATGAGAGGCGGCTGCTCCGGCAACCCCCCGAGCACGAACAGATACATCGCGGCCAGCGCAAAGCCGACAAAGGGCAGGACCAGACGGAAGAAAAGAAACCGCGTCAGCGGATTCTGCCCGCGAAAGCCCGCCACCTTGAGTTTCTGCAAGGTGCCTTCATCGGCCAGGGCGCGCCTCAGGTCCAGCCGGTCGACAATGTTGCGCATGCCGATCGACTGTTCCTCGCGCAGGCCCTTGCGGCGGCGATCGGCCTCGATCGCAAGCCGCGCACGCTGCTTGGCGCGCAATTCGTCGCGCTCCAGCGCCACGGATTTCATGCGCGCCTTGAGCTGGTTTCCGCCAAAGGCAGGCAGCAGCGTAAAGACGGTCGCAAACACCGCGATGCCAACCAGCAAGGCAATCAGAAATGCCGGATCGGTAAGGGTTTTGACGACGTTCTCAGTCATGCGCTCGAAATCCTAAACTTCGAAGTTCATCATCTTGCGCATCACCAGGATGCCGATCCCCATCCAGACCGCCGAGCAGCCGAGGATCAGATTGCCGGCGTTGGTGGTAAACAGAGGCATGATGTAGTTCGGGCTTGTCAGGTATACGAGAAAGGCGACGACGAAAGGCAACGCGCCGATTATCACGGCGGACGCCTTCGCTTCCATGGACAGCGCCTGGACCTTGGCCTTCATTTTCTTGCGGTCGCGAAGCACGCGCGAAAGATTGCCCAGCGCCTCGGAAAGATTGCCGCCGGCCTGGGACTGGATCTGGATGACGATGCCGAAGAAGCTCGCTTCCGTGCACGGCATTGTCTCAGCCATGCGCATGCTGGCGTCGGGGATCGACAGGCCCATCTGCTGCGAATCGACGATGCGGCGGAACTCGGTCTTGACCGGTTCAGGGGATTCGTTGGCGATCAGGCGGACGGCGTCGTTCAGCGGCAGACCGGATTTGACCGCACGCACGATGATGTCGAGCGCGTTCGGAAATTCGTTGAGGAACGCCTTGACCCGGCGGGCGCGGCAAAACGAGACGAACCAGCGTGGCAGGCCGAGAGCACCGACCAGCAGCGCACCCGGCAAGACAAACAACGGCGCGCCGATGAAATAGGCAAGAAACGTCAGGGCGACGCCACAAACCGCCGAGTAGAGATAGAAGCGCTCAAGTGAGAACTTCATGCCCGCCTGACGGATCTGAGCCTTCAGTGGCGGCTTTTTGACGATGCTCTGGTTGGTTTTTTGCTTCTGTTCGAGGTCCTTCAGCGAATCCTGGACCGATTTTCGCCGCTTGGCCGCTTCCGCCATGCGATCGCGCGAGGCCTTGACGACGGCACCATCCGTCTCGGCGGTCTTGATCGTTTCAAGCCGCCTGCCGACTTGCTTCTCGGTGCTGATCCGATTGAACAGAAAAGCATAGGCGACCGCGCCGGCGCTGAAGCCGGCGAGCACGATGAATGCCAATACGGTCCCGTCAATTCCGAACATCGATTCCGGCCCCTACGCTTCCAGGCACATCAGTCAGCGCGTTTCTCCATCGCCTCGAGCGCATTGGCGAGGCGCTGTTCCTCGCCATAATAGCGGGCGCGCTCCCAGAAGTGCGGTCGACCAATACCTGTCGACACGTGCTCACCCAGCAGCCTGCCGTTCGCGTCTTCGCCCTTTATGTTGTAGAGGACAATGTCCTGCGTGATGATGACGTCGCCCTCCATTCCAATCACCTCGGTGATGTGGGTGATGCGACGTGATCCGTCGCGCAGGCGTGCAGCCTGGATGATCACGTCCACCGAACCAACCACGATCTCACGCACGGTTTTCTGCGGCAGCGTGTAGCCGCCCATAGCGATCATCGATTCGATACGGTTCAGGCATTCGCGCGGGCTGTTCGAGTGGATCGTGCCCATCGAGCCATCATGGCCGGTGTTCATCGCCTGCAGAAGATCGAACACTTCAGGTCCGCGCACTTCGCCGACGATGATGCGCTCGGGCCGCATGCGCAGGCAGTTCTTGACCAGGTCGCGCATCGTCACCTCGCCCTCGCCCTCGAGGTTGGGCGGGCGGGTTTCCAGACGCACGACATGCGGCTGCTGCAGTTGCAGCTCGGCCGAGTCCTCGCAGGTGATGACGCGCTCCTCGCGGTCGATATAGTTTGTCAGGCAGTTGAGCAGCGTCGTCTTGCCCGAGCCGGTGCCGCCTGAAATGACGATGTTGCAGCGGACGCGGCCGATAATCTTGAGAATCTCGGCGCCGTGCGGCGAAATGGCGCCGAATTTGACCAGCTGATCGAGCGTCAGCTTGTCCTTCTTGAACTTGCGGATGGTGAGCGCTGTGCCGTCGATGGCGAGCGGCGGCGCGATGACGTTGACGCGGGAACCATCGGGAAGACGCGCGTCGCAGATCGGGCTCGATTCATCGACGCGGCGGCCAACCTGGCTGACGATGCGCTGACAGATGTTGAGGAGCTGCTGGTTGTCGCGGAAACGAATGCCGGTCTGCTCGACCTTGCCGTTGACCTCGATGTAGACGTTCTTGGAACCGTTGACCATGATGTCGGCGATGTCGTCGCGAGCGAGCAATGGCTCCAGCGGCCCGTAACCCAGCACGTCATTGCAGATGTCCTCGAGCAGTTCTTCCTGCTCGGCAATCGACATCGCGAAATTCTTGATCGCGATGATGTCGTTGACGATGTCGCGGATTTCCTCGCGTGCGCTTTCGGAATCGAGCTTGGCGAGCTGCGACAGGTCGATGGTGTCGATGAGCGCGGCAAAGACCTGGCTCTTGGTGTCGTAGTAGGTTTCGCTCTTTTGGCGCTGAACCTTTTTCGGCTCCGGCGCCAATGGCGGCGCCTCGACCGCACGGCGCACGGGCGGCAGCGCGGCAGGCGCGCCAAGCGACGGCGGCGGTGCGGGCTTGGCAAGAACCGCCGTTTCCGCAGGGTTTGCCGCCGGCGCGGCAGGCGCAGGTGCCGGCTGACGGAATTCCGGGGTGAACCGGCTGCCGTCGTCGCTGCCTCTTTTACCAAACATGATCGATTACCAATTCCGCTCCGGAAGCATCACTTCTTGCTGCGCGAGAGCTTGCCAAGGAAATTGCCGAGGCCCGCTTTCTTTCTTGCCTTGATTTCGCTGCGCCCGGTCAGCACATGCGCAATCTCGTTGACCGTGCCGACAACCGGGTTCTTGGCATCCATTTCGCCGAGCATGCGCCCGTTGTTGGCGGCGTTTCCGAACAGCAGCGGTTCGAAAGCAATGACCGACATCGGCGACAGGCCGAGCGAATCGGCGAAGTCGGATGACGAAATCTCCGGACGCTTTGGCACGCCGGCCTGATTGATGATCAGCTTCGGCGGGGGATCGTTCGGGCGAAGCCGTTTGAACATGTCGACCAGATTCTTGGTATTGCGCAGATTGGCCAGCTCCGGCGTCGCCGTGATCACGATCTCGTCGGCCTTGACCAGTATGTTCTTGGTCCATCCCGTCCAGACGTGCGGAACATCGAGCACCAGAAGCGGCACGCTGCGCTGCGCCGTGTCGATAAGCTGCGTGAAAGCGTCGGGATCGAAATCATAGACCCGCTCGAGCGTTGAAGGCGCTGCAAGCAGCGACAGATGCTGGGCGCACTGGGCAAGCAGCCGATCAAGATAGACCTCGTCGAGGCGCTCCGGTGAGAAAACGGCTTCGGCAATGCCTTGCGCGGGATCCTGATCGAAATTGATGTTGGCCGTTCCGAAAGCGAGGTCGAGATCGGCGACAACCACTTCGGACTTGAACAGCGACGACATCGCCCAAGCCACATTGTGGGCAATGGTCGAGGAGCCGACGCCACCCTTGGCGCCGATGAAGGCGATCGAGCGGCCGATCGGCTCGGCTTCCGGATCAACGAAAATCGTCGATATCACGCTGACGATATCGGCCATCGACACCGGCGCGATGACATATTCGGAAATGCCGGAGCGGATGAGCTCGCGATAAAGCCCGACGTCATTGTAGTGGCCGATGACCACGACCTTCGAGGTCGGATCGCAATATTCCGAGAGCTGCGTGAGCTGCTCAAGCAATTGCGTCGGCTCGCTGCGCGATTCCAGCAGGATCAGGTTCGGTGTCGGCGCCGATTGGTAGAATTCGATGGCGGTGGCGATGCCGCCCATATGGACCTTCAGATGGGCCTTCGCCATGCGACGATCCTCGCCGGCGCGCTCGACCGGGTTGGCAACGCCCTCGGTCTCGCAAAATGCCTGAATCGAAATGCGCGGAATCGGCCGCAACGCCTGCATCGCGGCGATGTCCTGCTGCGAGGTTTCGCCGCCATCTACAGGAGTGTCGTAGGCAAGATTGCTCATCGTCATTTCTTTCCGTGACTTGCGCGGCTCAAGCTCAATACTCAACTTCCGAATTGCCGAAGAACTCTTCCGAAATGCCTCTCTGGCGGTAGACGTCGATCACCGCGCCGCGATTTTCCGCGTCGATATCGGATTGCTTGCGCGGCCCGATCAGATCGGCCGGATTAGCCATCTGGGCAGCAAGATTGTTCTGATACGAGCAGCCGAAATCGGCGTAGTGCTTGTTTTCCGATGTCTGCAGCAGGTCTTCGGGCCAGCGTCCGCATCTGTCGGTCTGCGCCTTCACCGAGACATAGGCGACGCGGATCGGCGCGGACGCTTCGGCCGAAACCGACTGGTAGGTGGTCATGACGATCCGGTTCCGGCTGATGCCGCTGGCAATCGCAAGTCTGGCGAAATCGCGACCGGCCGCGGTCGCGGCGATCTCGTTGGCTGAACCGCGCGGGATCGAGATCGTCAGGGTCGGAGCGGCGTTCTTGTCGTAGCCATCCAGGAAGCCCAGAAGGGTGTCGCGCTGAGAGCCGGTCATGCCGCGATCGCCGGCGCCGACCGGAAGGTCGATCTTCAGGTTCTTCTCAGCAATTACGATCGGATGGGTGGTGCGATAATCGTCCGGAACAGCGCCGACCGTGATGCTGTCCCGCTTGAGATCGGCGCAGCCCGCCAGCAATGCCGCGACCGCAACCGTCAGGACCGGAATGGCTGGCCTGTAGATACGCGAACGGCCGGACCGCATCGCTGCGGTGTTCGTCCTTGCCTTCAACGCTGACTGAGACATGTCCGCTTCCCCGCTTACTTGTAGATGAAGCCGACAACGCCGTGGTAACGGCCGTTGGGCTTGTCGGTCTGCATGGTGCCGTAGACGCGATTGACACGGCCAAGGAACATGCCGGCGCCATCGCTGGCGGCGTTGAAATTGTCGTCCGGCTTGGCAAGAGCGTTGCGCGTCACCGGCTTCACCAGGTAGGGCGTGATGATGATGACGAGCTCAGTCTCGTTGCGGACGAAGTCCCGGCTACGGAACAGCGTGCCAAGCACTGGGATCTTGGTCAGCCCGGGCAGCCCGGCGACCGCCTGCCGGATGTCGTCCCGAACCAAGCCTGCGATCATCATCGAACCTCCGGAAGGCAGTTCAACGGTGGTGTCGGCCAGCCGCTTGCGGATCGACAGCAAAGTGGTGCCGGGCAAATCACCGGCCGCTTCGAGCACTGTGGCGCCTTCCATCGTAGGCTCCGAAACCGACGTCCTCACTTTAAGGCTGATGCGGCCGGCCGAGAGCACGACAGGCTGGAATTCGAGGCCAATTCCATATTCGAGCTTTTCGTTAGTGTAAGTAACCTGGCCCGTTTGATTGTCACTTGAAACGTTGTTCGTTCGGCTTGTGATTAGATTGAATTCACCGCCGACTTTGAACGTCGCTTTCTCGCCCGAGACCGCGGTCAGTGTCGGTTCGGCCAGCGTCTTCATGACACCGCTTTGCTCCATGGCGTTGATGTACGCTTGAAGCGCCGAGGAGCCGATTGAAAGTCCCGAAAATTGCGACAGGGGTTTTCCCAGTCCGTATGCAGGGCTGGTCAATGCGCTCCAGCTGATGCCATTGCTGTCGCCGTTTCCGATCAGATTGACGCCAAGCTGCTTCATCACCGAGCGGCTGACTTCCGCGACCGTCACCTTTAGCGTCACCTGGTCGTCACCGATGATCTGCAAGAGGTTGACGATCTTGCTGACACGACGCTCGGAATCCGGATTGTCGATGTCGACACCGGCTTCGGCCGAGCCGCCGGAGGCGGTCTGCGAATATTGTCCCGTGGTCGCTTCACCGCCGGACACGAAGATGGTGGCCAGATCGACCGCGCGCTTGGCATCCAGGGGAGTGTCCACGGTTCCGGTCAGGACGACGTTGTCGTTCAGCAATTCGACAGTGATGGTCGATGATGGGATGAAGCGCCTGATATAGTCTTCCAGTCCGGCGACGTCGCGTTCGACTGCCAGATCCAGGCTGACGATCTGTTCGCCATTGGGGCCGAAGACGAAGATGTTGGTGTCGCCCACCGCCTTTCCGAACAGATAGATGCGCCTGGCGGTGCGGGTCACCGCATCGGCGACCGCCGGGTTGGCGACGAGAATATCATAGGCATCGCTCGGCAGGTCGATGACCACCGATTTGTTGAGGCCGAGCTTGACGCGCTGGGTGGCGGTCGTAGCCGACACCTCGGCCTTCCTGCCTGCCGCATTCGCCTCGACAGGGCCTTGCGCATTCGTCCCAAGGAGGAACAGGCCGATAGCCGCAGCCAGGGCGGCGACCGGCAGTCTAGCGTTTAGCCTCATTGCCTTGCCCCCACTTCGGAAACTTCGCCTGACTTGATCAATCGTACTGTTCCGCGCCGCCCATTGCCGGAAACGAGATAATCGGCCTCGCCCAGATTCTTCTCCTGGGTGTCGCTGATCGACCGCAGCGCCAATGTCAGGCGATCCGCCATTTGCTGAGCGACGGTGATGATTTCCGCCTGCTGCGATGTCAGTTCCAGTGTCGCGGTCTGGCCGACCCTGGTCCTCTTGCCTTCCTCGTCCTCCTGAATGGTCTGGTCGATTGCCAGGACGCGAATATTCTTGAGGATGGTTTCGGTCGTAAAACCGCTGCCGCCGCCCGCGGCATCGGCTCTGCGGGTCATGATGACATCGACGAAATCATTGGGAAGAATGAAGCCGCCGGCCGAAGTGTCGGCCGATACGGCTGTGGCGACGGCCCGCATGCCGGAGGGCAGGATCGACGACATGAAGCTCTGTCCCTCGCCGATCAGCTTGGACCGCCGCAGCGGCTCGCCGGCATACATCGCGACACGAGCGACGCCGCCTTTCAGCTTCTCAAGCGCATCGGGCTCCGCGGCGCGGGTGATGAAATTTGCGTTGACGCCGTCGGCCGGCCAGGACTGCCAGCTGATGTTGTTCTCGAGCGGGCTGCCCATCGGAACGTCGCCTGACAGGACAAGCACGTCCTGCAGCGCGATTGCCGGCGCCGTGGGGCCGGAATCGACGATTTGAGGCGGCGGAGCCGCCACCATGTTTTTTGCAACATATCCTGCGCCACCCGCCGCGGCCACCGCCACGCCTAGAATGATCAGTCGGGATGCTGGCATCTGTCCGAACCTCGCCTTGGCAAACCACGTAGCCAAGCCGGACCTTGCAGCGGCAATCGTCAAAACAAGGTTAATTTAATACTTACGATCGTGATTAATTTAACGTTTACATAAATTTGAGGCATCGCTCCGGGCCGCAAAAAAGGCTGCAAAGCTGCCTGCTTCAACGCCAAATTGAAGAATGGCAGGCATGGTCTGACGAGAAAAATGTTGGCGGCGAGAATCAGACCGCCAGCCTTGCAAGTGCCCACGCCATCAAGGGGGAATTCGGAAAGGTGAGCAGGCCGCCAATGCCAAGCGCGATGCCATAGGGAACGCCTGATGTCTCGTCGGCGAAATGGCGTAAAAACGGATTATGGCTTGTAACGGCGGCAAGCGGCGATTTCCGATAGACGAGGATTGCGAGCGTCAGCAGGCCACCGATGAATGTCGAGACCACGAGATATTGGATGAGATGGACGTTGAGCCCCATCCACACGGCAGTGGCGGCCAGCAGCTTGGCGTCGCCGCCTCCCATGCCGCCGAGCGCGAACAGACCGAAGGTCACGACGAGAACCAGGCCACCGGCGGCGAAATGCCAGCCATAGGTTGCCCAGTCCATTCCCGTCAGCGGCGCGACCAGGGCGAAGACGGCCATAAGCAGCACCGGCACGCGATTGGCGATCGTCATCGACAGCATATCGGAGATCGCGGCGAAAAGCATGCAGAACGGAAAGACGACGAGGATCAGGGCTTCAAGCATCTGCGCGGGCCTATGGTCACTGTACCTAGCCCCAGCCTAGATATATCCGATTAACGATTGATGAGGCCGAAATTTCAAAATCCCCTGACCCATTCAAAATCGCCTGACACAATGATCAAGGGCCGCCGATAAGGCGGCCCTTGATCCGAAAAACGACCAGACGCTATTAGCCGGCGGTGTTGAGCGTAGTGGCGATCCCGTTGAACTTCGCGTTCAGCGCGTTGCCCAGCGAGCCGGCGCCGACCATGATGGCGAGCGCGATGAGAGCGGCGATCAGACCGTATTCAATAGCGGTCGCGCCGGATTCGTCCTTCACAAAACGTGCAATGAGATTAGACATTCGAGAGCTCCTACTCCACGTGTTACAGCAGTTCCGTCAACTTCTCTTGGCGGCTGATCGGATACTGCCAATCTACGGAGAAGCTCTTTCGATCGGCTTAATAAACAGCCTTACCGATTCCTTTCCGGCTTCGATGACATTGCGTGGTTAACCGTAAACTAAGTGACGCTATGGCCCGACAGGCACGTCAAGGCCCGCGAACGGTGCAATTTAGCGATTGGGAAAGGGGCGGCCCGCTCCAGGCAATCACGATTCCGATCCCGACATCATCACGGCACTCCTCCGCTTAACCGTTGGTTCACCAATCTCGTTCATGTTCCGTTGAGCAGTTTGCCGCCGTGGAGCGCTTCAATGACCGGGCCGAGATCGTCCTTTCCGATTGCCGCGCTCCTTGCCGCCACGGCCTTAGTTGTGCCGGTCAAGGCTGGCGCCGGCATCGAGGTCACGATGAACCAGGCCAAGATCGTCAAACTGTCGCGCGCCGCCGATACGATCGTTGTCGGCAACCCGGCGATCGCCGACGCCTCCGTGCAGGATGCTTCGACGATCGTGCTGACGGGCAAAGGCTTCGGCGTCACCAACCTCGTCGTCCTCGATCAAGAGGGCCGTCCGATCGTCGACGAGCAGATCACCGTCGTGCGACAGGACGCGTCGTCGGTGCGCATCTACCGGCGTGCCGAAATACAGACCATGTCCTGCACGCCGTATTGCGAAAGCTCGTATAAAAGCGATGCGGAGAAGGCCTCGGAAGCCGAGATGAGCGCCGGCCGGTAACGAGCGGATTGTTCTCACCCCGCTGAAATGCCGCTTCGGTTATCGGCCTGTTAAAATCTCTTCCTCAAATTTAACGATCGTACAAACCGCACTTCAATGGGTTTCCGCTAATATTCCCTCCGACACCCCTTCAGGATCGGCAGACACGGGACATGATCAGAGCAGGACTAGCAGGCTTTTCCGCGCGCTTCCTTTGCGACCGGCGCGGCAGCACGGCTTTGGAGTTCGCGATGCTTGCCGTGCCATTTGCGCTCCTCATCTTTGCCATACTGGAGAGCTGCATTTCATTTGCCGGGCAAGAGGTGATGGCCAACATTACCGACGATGTCGCGCGCCAGCTACGGACGGGCCAGGTAAGGCAGGCCGATGTGACCGAGGCCACGCTGAAGACCATGATCTGCAGCCGGCTGGAGATCATGGTCACCAAGGACTGCCCGGGATTGGAGGTGGACCTGCGCGAATATCCGACCTTCGCCGCCGCGGCCCAGGCGGGCTTCAAGATCCAAGACCGCGAAATCGTGCTGACCGGCACGGACCCCGCGGCTTTTACGGTGTCCCCGGGCCTCGCTGAATCAATAAACATGCTGCGGGTTTTTTACAAATGGCCTGTCATGACCGATTTCATGGCCAAGTCGATGGCCAATCTGAAAGACGGCAACACGCTGCATTTCACATCGGTGACCTGGCAGAACGAGCCGTTCGACAATTGAAAACGCACCGTTGCGTGGGTGGGAAAAGGACGGAGGCATGGGGCGTGCGGGGGCACATATGAGGATCGCTGGGATATGCACGAAAACCATCCGGTTCTGCTCCGATCGCCGCGGTGTCGCGGCCGTTGAGTTTGCCTTCATCGTGCCCGTCCTGCTGATCATGTACTTCATGACCATGGAAGCCTCACAAGCCATCGAGACCAGCAAAAAGGTCAGTCGCATCGGCAGCATGGTGGCGGATCTCGTTACCCAGCAGCAGACCATCACGGCAGCCGATCTCGATGCGATCATGCAGATCGGCAACTCCACCCTTCGACCGTACAACCGATCGACCCCGGAAATCATCATCACCGCAATACAGGTCACGGACGAAACGACGCCGAAGGTGATGGTCGTGTGGTCACGCAAGATGGTCGGTAGCGCCTTCAGCGCCGCCACCGCCAAAAACTCCATAACCAAGGTTCCACCGGCGCTCGAGATCAAGGGCACCTTTCTCATTCGCGTCGAAAGTAATCTCGCATACCAGCCTATCATCACCTGGTCGGTGGACAGTGAGAAGCGGCTCGGATTGAGTTCGGCTTTCGACTCGATATCGATGGGCGAAACCTATTATCTCAGGCCCCGCAGGAGCCCGACGATTCCCTGCAGCACCTGCTGAACGACCGCGCCCGACTCCGGCCGCCATTGCTATCGGCCGTTACCTGACACCAGGCGCACGATGGCTGCAGCCATCGCGTAATCCTTCGGGCCAGCGACGGCGAAGCCGCCGGAATGTTTCGATTCCAGAAGATCGTAGACATCCGGCGACATCGATTTGAGATGATGAGAAACACGGTGAGCCGCCGTTTGGCTTCGGGACCGAGATCGCTGCGGACGGCATGGGAACCATACCGCAGCAGGCCGGACGTCCACATGACCTGAAGTGCTGCTTTCGAAAGCCCTGCCATTTCCAGCCTGGCGACCGTGCCGCCCGCAACATCCGGCTGGCCATCGGCCACCGCCGGCATCCAGCCGAAGATCGCATCGGCCTCGCCATCGACCAGCATCGTTTCAGCCGCCGCAGCCGAATTGGCGTGCGTCAGAAATGGCGCATCCTCGCCGATCTTGACGAATTCGGCGGCCAGCCCGGCAAGCGGCAAGAGAACCGCCGACACTGTCCGGAGGCACCATGGCGACCCGATGTGCCTCCATCGCGGCCAGATCTGGGACCTTGCCGTCCCGCGTCAGCCAGACGGATCGGATGCCGATAACGCCGTCGGAATCGACAGGCGCCACAAGAGGCTCGACGCATTCGCAGCGTTCGGATGCGATGGCGTAGGCGGTCGCCGAATAGACCGCATATTCGATGGGGCGTTGGCTTGCGCCTCGATAATCAGCGCCGCGCAGTTCATGCCGAGCGCCTTGGTGTAGGCGTCGTCAACAGCGCCAGACCCGGAACGGTGTTGCCGGCGCCGGGCTCGGCGACGATGCCGACACGAAACGTGCCGATGTCATCCCGCCAATCGGCGCGCACCGGGTTTGACCAGGCCGCACCCAGCAGCGTCATGATGGCTGCGGAGGCCTTCAAGGCATGCCTGAGTTCCCTGCTGGTTTTCGTCGATCCACGCCGATGCCGGCATTTCGACACATCTCAACTATCGCGCCAAGCCGTCTGCTTCCGAATTGCCAATGGCGGCGCGGCCCCCTATGTCTGGGCGGACAGACAAACGATAATAATGAATCCCTGCAATGGCGCGCGCCTTCCTTTTTGTTCTCGATTCCTTCGGCATCGGCGGCGCGGCCGACGCTGAGCGCTATGGCGACACCGGTTCCAACACGTTTGGGCACATCGCTAGAGCCTGCGCCGAAGGCCGGGCGGATCGCGAGGGGCTGCGCAAAGGCCCGCTTTTCGTACCCAACATGCTCTCGCTCGGCCTGGGCCACGCGGCGAAAACCGCGACAGGATTCAGCATCGACAGCGGCGGCGAGGCCCATCTCGCCTCCGCCTTCCATGGCGCGGCGCAGGAGATTTCGAGCGGCAAGGACACGCCATCGGGCCATTGGGAAATCGCCGCCTTGCCGGTTCGCTTCGACTGGGGCTATTTCCCGGACACGGTTCCCGCCTTTCCAGCCGAACTGACCGAAGCGATCATCCGCGAAGGAGAGGTGCCGGGCATTCTCGGCAATCGCCATGCCCCGGGCACCGAGATCATCGAGCGTTTCGGGGAGGAGCATATCCGCACCGGCAAGCCGATCTGCTACACGTCGGTCGACTCCGTCCTGCAGATCGCCGCGCATGAAGTTCACTTCGGCCTGGAACGGCTCTACGAATTCTGCAAGGTGGTGCGCAGGCTGGTCGATCCGCTGAACATCGGACGGGTGATCGCGCGGCCCTTCATTGGGGAAACCGCCGCCAGCTTCGAACGGACGCACAACCGCCGGGACTATTCGGTCCCGCCGCCTGAACCGACCCTGCTCGACCGGTTGACGGCGCGCGGCAGCCGGGTCATCGCGGTCGGCAAGATCGGCGACATCTTCGCCCATCGCGGCATTTCGGAAGTGCGCAAGGCCGCCGGCAACATGGCGATGTTCGACAAGGCGCTCGGCGCGATGGCTGACGCGGGCGACGGCGATCTCGTCTTCGCCAATTTCGTCGATTTCGACACAGAGTTCGGCCATCGGCGCGATGTTGCCGGCTATGCCGCCGCGCTCGAGGCCTTCGACCGGCGGCTGCCGGAGGCGCTTGCACGGCTGAGGCAAGGCGACCTTCTCATCCTCACGGCAGACCATGGCAACGATCCGACCTGGCACGGCACCGATCATACACGCGAACGCATTCCGGTGATCGGCACGGGACCAGGTTTTGGCGGCAACATTGGGCTCAGAACGACGTTCGCCGACATCGGTGAAACCGTCGCCGAGCATCTTGGTCTGGCACGCGGCCGTCACGGCACCTCCTTCTATGCATCGATAGGCGGCCATGCCTGAGTTGCCTGAGGTCGAAACGGTGCGGCGGGGCCTGCAGCCGGTTCTGGAAGGCGCCCGTATCGCCCGCGTCGAGGCACGCCGGCCCGACCTGCGCTTTCCGTTTCCCGAAAAATTCTTGGAGAGGCTGACCGGCAAGACAATTACAGCGCTCGGCCGCCGGGCCAAATACCTGACGATGCATCTGAAAGGCGGTCCGGTGCTGATCTGCCATCTCGGCATGTCGGGTTCGTTCCGCATCGAAACGTCCGATGACAGCGAAATGCCCGATAGCAGCGAAATGTTGGGCGCGTTTTATCACGAGCGCTCGAAAAGCGCGGTACACGACCATGTGGTCTTCCATATCGTCTCTCCCGAAGGCGCCCGGTCCCGCGTGACCTTCAACGATCCGCGCCGTTTCGGCTTCATGCTATTTTCCGAAGGGGCACCCGACACGCATCCGATGCTCGCGGGGCTGGGCGTCGAGCCGACAGGCAATGCGTTGGACGGCGAGTTGGTCGCCTCGCTGCTGAAAGGCCGGAAGTCGCCGCTGAAGGCAGCACTTCTCGATCAGCGGCTGATCGCCGGGCTCGGCAATATCTATGTGTCGGAGGCCCTGTGGCGCGCCGGTCTGTCGCCGTTGCGCGAGGCGGGCACCATCGCAAATCCTGGAAAGAAGGCCAAACAGCAGCGCGACGCCCTGGCCGAAGCCATCCGCGCGGTGATCGCCGACGCGATCGCCGCCGGCGGATCGTCGTTGCGCGACTATATGCAGACCGACGGGTCTCTGGGCTATTTCCAGCATTCGTTCGCGGTCTACGATCGCGAGGGCGAACCCTGCTCCAAGCACGGCTGCGGCGGCCATATAGAGCGCATCGTGCAAAGCGGGCGTTCCACCTTCTATTGCCGGACCTGTCAGTTGTGAGCTAGGTGCCGGGGTGTGTCCCAGATGCAGAGTATGAGCTGGACGCCAGATGTAAGTTAGATGACCGAGTGAGGAGATTCAGTCATGGCCTATGAAACGATCATCGTAGAAACCCGCGGCAGGGTCGGGCTGATCACGCTGAACCGGCCGAAGGCGCTCAATGCGCTGAACTCACAGGTCCTGGCGGAAATGGTAGCGGCCGTGAATGGCTTCTGCGCGAATGCCGACATAGGCGCGATGGTCATCACCGGCTCCGAAAAAGCCTTCGCGGCAGGTGCGGACATCAAGGAAATGCAGGCGATCTCCTTTGTCGACGCTTATGTGCAGGACTTCTTTGTCGGCTGGGAAGAGTTCACCCGGGCGCGCAAGCCTGTTATCGCGGCGGTGGCCGGCTATGCGCTCGGCGGCGGCTGCGAACTGGCGATGATGTGCGATTTCATCATCGCCGCCGACAACGCCAAGTTCGGCCAGCCCGAGATCACGCTCGGCGTCATGCCGGGCATGGGCGGATCGCAGCGCCTCACCCGCTTCGTCGGCAAATCGAAGGCGATGGACATGTGCCTGACCGGACGGATGATGGATGCGGCGGAAGCCGAGCGTTGCGGTCTGGTGTCGCGTGTGGTGCCCGCCGCCGAGCTGCTTGAGGAGGCGTTGAAGGCGGCGGCCAAGATAGCCGATTTTTCGCTGCCGTCGGTGATGATGGCGAAAGAGGCCGTCAACCGCGCCTATGAAACGACACTGGCCGAAGGGCTGCGGTTCGAGCGGCGGCTGTTTCACTCGCTGTTTGCGCTCGATGACCAGAAGGAAGGCATGGCGGCCTTTGCCGAGAAGCGGAAGCCAAATTTCACGAACGGATAGATCGTGACGACAGCGGCCAGAAGCGAGCGACAGCAGCGGCCAAAAAGAAGACGAAGCAGCGTTGACGCGCCGGAAAAGCTGAACTATAAGCCGCACCAACCGAGGCGGCCCTGTGGCTGCCCGTTTGTTTTTGCGCCCTGCGGCATCCCGCATGCGCCCACCAGATCAGAAGAGAGGCATCATGGCCAATACCTCCTCGGCCAAAAAGGCAACGCGCAAGATCGCCCGTCGCACGGCGATCAACAAGAACCGCCGCTCGCGCGTGCGGACCTACATCCGCCAGGTCGAAGAGGCGCTCGCCTCGGGCGATAAGGCTGCCGCGCAGGCTGCTTTCAAGGTGGCGGAACCGGAATTGATGCGCGCCGCGAGCAAGGGCGTGGTGCACAAGAATACGGCGTCCCGCAAGGTCTCGCGCCTGGCGCAGCGACTCAAGGTGCTGTCGGCCTAATATACCTTTACTGATCTTGTCCTCTTCAAGCCCGGCCGCTCGTGCCGGGTTTTTTCGTTTGCCGGCAAGTACTTAAAAAGAAATCTCGCAAACGGACACTCCGCACGATTTCAATGTTCGAAATGCTTTGCCGGCATATACATGCCTGCTGATAGGCGCAGCCGCTGAAAGCGTTCACGGCGAAGATATCGGCTGTCAAAAATCAGCTATATTTTTCAATAAGTTATTGACGGTCATCCACAGCTTGTTCACATCGGGCGCGGGGGATGGGGAACATTTGCCTGTCAAGAAAATTATTTCAGAAAATTTCGCGCGATGCGGCCTTTTTCATATTCGCCGGAAAAGGGTTTGAATCACAATGGCTTTGTCAAAACATGCCAGTGCAACGCAGGCTCCGAACCCGTCTGCGCTAACCACATTCCTTAAAAATCCGTTAGGCGTGGCCTTGCCCTATCCACAGCGATTTCGTTAATGTCGGTCTATCGAGAGGGACGGGCCGTTGGCCCTTAACCCAGCCTGAATCGGCCAGCAAAAAATGGCAGAATTCGTGACGTGGATCATTTCCGCGTACGGGCTTGGTTTGTCTTTTCGATACGGTAGGGGATTGGCGTAATTGTACATGGCAGATCAATAACGCGCCGGCGTTTTCGCCGGAGGGAGTTGTATGCCCTGACATGACCAAAGCGGGCTGGCTCTGATGAGGCGGCGCCGGTTCCCTGACAATGAGGCGACATCATCTGCCGGCGGCGGCGATGGTGTCGCAGCGAGGACACGGACGCCGGAAACATGGATGCAGGAGGCGCATTCCCGGCGGAAAAGGTACAAAAGGACAAGGAACTCGATCATGCAGAGCGGCATCGAAAGGGAGCTTACGGGCGACCTCCCATTCCCTGGAACCTTAACCGAAGGGGACGAT